>NZ_JACIAH010000001.1 GCF_014194695.1 Rhizobium sp. BK399
GCGGCCGAGCGCAAGGCCTGGGCCAACATCCCGCCGAAGGCAACTCGCAAGGGCTCCTTCTCGTTCTCGCGCTGGGTTTACAGGCAACGGAACCTGGTCGAGCGTTTCTTCAACAAGATCAAACAGTTTCGAGGTATCGCTACTCGCTACGACAAGCGCCCGGAAAACTATCTCGCAGCGGTCAAACTCGTCGCGGCAAGGATCTGGTGTCAGAGTTTATGAGTCGACGGCCTACAAGCGGACGGATTTCACGGAAGCGGTTCTGGCCTCGAAATGGACGACGTAAGGATCGATACCATCGTACGTGTTGCCGGGGACAGTCCCCAAGCCTAGTCTTCCGTCAGAGTTAAGGAAGCCTCGAGCGAGTGGTCGTGCACGTAGGGCAAGACCGAAAGCAAGACGCCCTGCAGGCAGACTGTGTCTCGAGCCCGTATCGAGACACCCGTCCGGCCTCGGTTGGCCTACAATCCGAACAATCAAACAACCAAGGAGCTTGACCATGGCTGTAGAAGCTATGTCCAACGGCTATGCCCTTTTGCGTGACCCCCACACGAACAAAGGGACTGCCTTCGACAGCAATGAGCGCCACAGGTATGGCATTGAGGGGCTTCTTCCGCCGACGCCTACATCGATCGAAAGCCAGGTTGCGCGAATTAATGCGCAGCTCGACGCATTAAAAGACGACCTCCAGAAGTACCTGTTGCTTTCGGACCTCCAGGCGAGAAACGAGACCCTATACTACGCAGTCCTGATGTCCGACCCGGCAGGGTTTATGCCGCTGGTCTACACTCCCACGGTCGGCGAGGCCTGTCAGAAGTTCGACCACATCTTTCATTCAGCCCGCGGGCTCTACATTCCAATATCCGCCAAGGGACATATCAGAGAACTCATCTCGAACTGGCCACAGAGAGACGTCCGTTTCATCGTGGTCACTGACGGAGAACGAATTCTTGGCCTGGGCGATCTCGGCGTTGGCGGGATGGGAATCCCAATAGGAAAGCTTTCTCTTTATACGGCATGCGCGGGCGTCCCGCCGGAGGTGTGCCTTCCGATCACTCTCGATGTCGGGACCAATAATCCCGCTCTACTCGACGACCCGCTCTATCTCGGGCTTCGGCATGACCGCATTCGCGGCGATGACTATCACGCGTTCATTGACGAGTTCGTCGCGGCGGTCACGGACCTCTTTCCGAAATGCTGCATCCAGTGGGAAGACTTTGCCAACTTCAACGCTATCCCGATCCTGTCGAGGTACAAGACGAAGATCTGCACCTATAACGACGACATCCAGGGCACCGCCTCGATCGCTCTCGCAGGCATCTATGCCGCGCTGAAGATCACGGGGGGAACGCTCACGGATCAGCGGTTCCTATTCCTTGGAGCCGGATCTGCTGCAACCGGCATCGCGGATTTGATCGCTCAGGGCATGGCGATGCAGGGTCTTCCCTTTGCGGAAGCTCGTAGTCGTAGTTCGCTGTTCGACGTCGATGGTCTCCTCGTGGCGTCCCGCGCAGTGAAGGACTTCCAGAAGCCGTTCGTCGTCGATCACGAACCCGTCGCGGACTTCGTCGATGCGATCAAGCTACTGAAACCCACCGCGATCATCGGGGTCAGCACCGCCCCGAAGCTTTTCACCAAAACCGTCATCGAGACGATGACGGCGATAAACGATCGCCCGATCATCTTCCCCTATTCCAATCCCACCTCGCGGTCCGAATGCACCGCCGAGGAGGCGTACACGTGGTCGCAAGGAAAAGCGGTGTTCGCGAGCGGGAGCCCTTTCCCGCCCTTGACCGTAAACGGGCACCGTTTAGTTCCTGGCCAGGGAAACAACGTGTACATTTTTCCGGCCATGGGGATGGCCGTTTACGCGACCGAAGCCAAACTTGTGACCGACGAGATGTTTATCGTTGCAGCCAAGGCCGTCGCAGAACAGGTGGACGAGGATAGCCTGAACGCCGGTTTGATCTATCCGCCACAGAGCAAGATCCTCGAGGCTTCGTTGCACGTCGCCCGCAAAATTGCCGAGCATATCTTCGACAAAGGTCTGGCGAATGTCGAACGCCCAGCCGACGTCGCCCAACTCATCAGCAGCAAGACGTACAGGCCTGTCTACCGGCATTTGAATTGAGAGGGCTGGTCGTGGCAAACCGTCCTCCCGCTGCACCCCGGCCCCGCGTCGTCGTCGTCGGCGCGGGCTTTGGAGGCCTTGCTGTCGCACGGGGTCTCAGGTCTGCGCCGGTTGATATCACGTTGCTGGATAGGAGAAACTTACATCTCTTCCAGCCATTGCCCTACCAGGTCGCCACGGCATCGCTGTCGCCGGGCCAGATATCCTGGCCGGTGAGAAGCATCTTTTCGGCTCAAAGGAACACACGCGTCCTGATGATGGAGGTCAGCGGCGTTGATACTCGCTCGCGTACCGTTACGGATGGCAGCTCCATCGTCCCATACGACTATCTTGTACTCGCCACGGGCGCCAGGCATGCGTACTTTGGCAACGAAGGATGGGAACCCTTCGCCCCCGGATTGAAGACAATTGAAGACGCAAGGGCTTTGCGCGAAAATTTGTTACGCGCCTATGAAATTGCGGACAAGACGCCCGATGCAGAGGAGAGGCGTCGACGCTTGACGACAGTGATCGTCGGTGGCGGTGCAACTGGCGTCGAAATGGCGGGTGCCGCCGCGGAGCTGACACACAGGACCTTGAAGGGCGAGTTCCGGACCATCGACACGCAATCGATGCGGATTGTGGTGGTCGAGGCCGGGCCAAGACTTCTTCGCGCGTTTCCGGTGGAACTTTCTGAAAAATGCTTGTCGTGGCTCGCTGTGTCGCCAACCCTTAACCTAGGTGATCACCCCGAGATATTCGTGATCGGTGATACGTGCGTCGCGACTTCGGATGGGAAGCAGGTTCCGGGGATCGCTCCCGCTGCCAAGCAAATGGGCAGTTATGTCGCAAAGGTGATCGAGGCACATGCGGCGCAGGAGCCCTTGCCCCCACCCTTTAAGTATCGTCATCAAGGAGACCTGGCTGTTATCGGACGCGGGGCCGCGGTGGTACGCGTCGGAAAGATCTCGCTATCCGGTTTCACGGGCTGGGTCTTCTGGTCACTCGTGCACGTGATGTTTCTCATCGGATTTCGCAGCAGGACCTCAGTCGCGCTCGACTGGATCTGGGCGTTCGTGACGCGTCAGCGGAGCGCCAGACTCATATCAGACGGCGACCCTTCATCTTTTGCCACTCCGGTACCCTCGGATGTCCAACGCTCGCGCAAGCGGGATAGCGCCACTCAAGGAGGCGGTCATGCCGCATAAAGCAGCAGATATCATCACCGAAGTCCTGCACGCCGCCGGCGTGCGCCGCATCTACGGCGTCGTCGGAGACAGCCTCAACGGTTTGACAGAATCTATGCGAAGTCGAGGCGACATCGAATGGGTGCATGTCAGGCACGAAGAAACCGCGGCGTTCGCCGCGGGCGCCGAGGCGCACCTTACCGGTGAGCTCGCGGTCTGCGCGGGAAGCTGCGGACCAGGAAATCTCCACCTGATAAACGGTCTCTTCGACGCACATCGCTCTCGAGTACCCGTCCTGGCCATCGCCGCACAGATCCCCTCCACGGAGATCGGCCGCGGCTATTTCCAGGAGACGCATCCAGACAACCTCTTCAAGGAATGCAGTCACTATTGCGAACTGGTTTCAAACCCGCAGCAGCTCCCGGGGGTTCTGGAGACCGCTGTCAGGGCGGCGATCGGCAAGAAGGGCGTGGCGGTGGTGGTCATACCGGGCGACATTGCGCTGGCGAACTACGACGCCCCGATCTCGCAGCCCGAGGGGCTCAAGATTCATGTACCCACGGTACTCCCACGAGATCCTGAACTAGATCGCCTCGCAGCCCTCCTGAACAAGAGTGAGCGGACGACAATCCTTTGTGGTCGAGGATGCCGGGGCGCCCACGGCGAAGTTATCGCTCTCGCCGAACGCCTGAAGGCGCCCATAGTGCATGCCCTTGGTGGGAAGGAATACATCGAACACAACAACCCTTACAACGTTGGCATGACAGGGTTCATCGGGTTCTCTTCGGGCTACACGGCGATGCTCGCATGCGACACGTTGCTGATGCTCGGCACGGACTTTCCCTATCGGCAGTTTTATCCCACCGACTCCAAGATCGCTCAGATCGACATCAGACCGGAAAGCCTTGGGCGCCGCGCGCCTCTCGACATTGGCCTCGTTGGCGACGTCAAGGCCAGCGTCGGAGCGTTGCTGCCTAGGATTGACGAAAAGTCGGACACCTCGCATCTGTCCGACAGTCTGAAAAATTATGCAAAAGCTCGCGAAGGCCTCGATGACCTCGCATCCGGCAAGCCGGGCCGCAAGCCGATCCATCCTCAGTACCTCGCCAAGCTCGTAAGCGATCTCGCTGCCGACGACGCGGTCTTCACGTTCGACGTCGGGACCCCCACCGTATGGGCCGCAAGGTACCTTGCCATGAATGGCCGACGACGGATGATCGGTTCGCTCGTGCACGGTTCGATGGCAAATGCGCTTCCGCAGGCGATCGGTGCTCAAGCCGCCTACCCCGACCGACAGGTAATAAGCCTTTCCGGGGATGGAGGTTTCGCAATGATGATGGGCGACGTCCTGACGCTCGTGCAACAGAAGCTTCCGGTAAAGATCGTTGTCTTCAACAATTCGGTTCTGGGATTCGTTGCTCTCGAAATGAAGGCCGCGGGCTTTCTTGAAACCGGCGTCGATCTCTCAAACCCGAATTTTGCTGCGGTAGCCGCGGCGGCAGGGATCCACGGTGTTCGCGTCGAGGATCCAGGCGAGTTGGAAAGCGCGCTGCGCGAGGTACTCGCGCATGACGGCCCCGCCCTGCTCGACGTGGTCACGAATACCGAGGAGCTTTCAATGCCCCCGAAGATCGAGGCCGCGCAGGTGAAAGGCTTCGGCGTATGGGCTTTGAAGGCGGTAATGAATGGCCGAGGCGATCAACTCGTCGATCTCACCGTATCGAACTTCCTGCGGCGCTGAGGAGGCGGATGGGACGCTCGCCGTGTCGTTCTACCCTTATGTCATCCCTCCTGCGGTGACTCTGGAAGAGGCGGTCGCGCCCCAATCGACATTAGCCTCCATGTTCTGGGGAGCGGGCATCTTCGTTCTGCAGATCACGATCGTCTACACCCTGCTCGTCTACTTCGTTTTCAAAGGCAAGGTGAGCCCAGAACAGGAGCATTACTGATGCAGAGCATTCTTGCGACCACGACTCATTCACTCGCGCCCATCGCCTTCTGCATAACCTTGGGATGGATGGCTGGGAAGCTCGGGATGATGCCGATCGAGTACGGACGCGCGCTAGCGAGATTCGTCGTGCTGTTCGCACTTCCGATCGCACTTTTTCTCGCGGCGGCGAAGGCCAATCCGGCAGACATCTTCAACGCCAGGATCCTACTCTCTCTCCTGATCGGGTTTGGCCTGACGTTCCTCATTGGCTGGGCTGCCGGACACTTGCTTTTCAAGCATGGAGAGGCGGACAGCGCTCTGCAGGCCTTGGCCTGCTCCTTCCCGAACATCGCCTACTGCGGCCCACCGGTTCTGGTCGCATCCGTCGGGTCGTCGGCGCTTCTGATGGTCGTCTCCGGAAATCTGATCGTGACTCTGATCGTCGTCCCGATCACGCTTGTCGTCCTTGCACGGAGCGCTACCGATGAAGAGCATCGGATCGGGATCGGCAGGGCGCTGTGGAATGCGGCAAAGCAGCCCCTGGTCTTTCTGCCTATTGCAGGCGCCGGTTTCGCGGCGTCCGGATTCAAGTTGCCTGAACTTGCCGTGACCGCAGCAAGCGAGATCGGCGTAGCGGCTGGGGGCGCAGCGCTTTTCGCCCTTGGTCTGACTTTGTCGGGGATCAGCTTGCAGCTCAACAAGGAGGTGACGTTCAATGTGTTCGTGAAGAACATCTTGCAACCCATTGTGATCTTTGGCACCGCCTATCTCGTGGGGTTGCGAGGGGCGCTTTTGGCCCAGACTTTTCTACTGGGCGTACTGCCCACAGCAACAGAGGTTTCCGCCATAGCGGTCTCAAGGAATATTTATCGGGATCGGGCCGCGGGCAGTACCTTGGCCAGTGTGCTGGCAAGCATATTCACCATCGCGGCGGGCGTCTCGGTCGCCGTGCTGCTTGACGAGTAGCTCCACGAGCATCCAAGCGGGCAGTTTCCAAGCTTGGGTGGGTCTCGAGTGGACATCGCGCGTGGAGGTTATGCCGAATTTCTGTCGGGGCGAATTTGTACCGAAGACGCGACCGCACCGCAGATGTGAGGGGCTGTATCTCAAATCGATGCTGGCTTCGCCCTCCCCCAATTTGCCCCATCACACACTGTCGGCCTCACGTTGCAGATGCGACGTCGGCCCCGTATCGAATGAGACACCGGACCCCTCGGCGAGTGTGGCGCTCGGCGAGCAGCTTGACATCAGGAGATGCGCCGGCAGAAGTAACTTCCTCGTCGTGCCTTCCTTCGGATCTCAGCTCAGTGATTGCATGTCCATCAACATACGCAAACGCGCACAGTCACTCTCTCCGCCCTGAAAAAGGCGGATAAGTCTGCGAGCCGCGTGAAGTGTTCGTTGATCGTCCAGCGCGAAGCCGTGGGTCTCGCAGAAGTCTCGCAGGACGACGCGCAACATAGCGACTTCCGCGCCGTCCAAGTGCTTTTTGGCAGCTTGGTTATCGAATGTTCTGAACATATTGCCCTTGCCTTGAAACAACTCTTTGTCACAAAATCCACGCCGCGCAGTTTCGGCTCCATCAGCGGACATCTGCTCCGGGCCTGGTACCCAGACCCGAGTCAGGGTAGCTGGATGCCGTACGACGGCCAGTGATGCGGCCATCGCAGTCATAGCGGCAGCGATAGCGAAAAGCGGAAGGCCGCAGCCCTGGCGTGGTCTCTCATCCCGATTTATCATCGCCTGCTCCTAGGGGCTGTTCAGGCGAAGTATGTGCAACGGGTCGCTGGAGCGCACTTGTGCGAAGGTATCTGGGACACCAAAGTATTGCCGACACCATCGTCCAGTAGCCCTTCTTTTTTAAGGAGTCGGGGTGTGAATCGAGCGTCGGACGTAGGATGTATTATTCTTGGTGATGACGTGGCGCGCCCGCGACTTGTTTTCAAACCAATACTTTCGGACAATTGAAGCTCGGCCTGTGTGTTATGCTACACTGGCCTGTACGGTGTGATCCGGCTGCCGGGTCGAAGGCCTTTGGCACAGGCCGCTGAGGCATGGCAGATTTCCAACGGTCGTCGCACAGGAGGATGTCTTGCAGAACATGAACCCTCCAACAGATCGATGCCAATCGGCGCCTAGTGCGCTGTCGGTGCCGCCACGTCCCGTTATCATCATCATTGATGACGATGCTTCCGTTCGAGAATCGCTGGAATTGCTCGTACGCTCCGTGGGGTGGACACCCCTGCTGTTTTCATCTGCGCAAGACTACCTATCGCATCTTCCACGGCAGCTCCCAAGCTGCCTGGTTCTGGACGTTAATATGCCCGGACTGGACGGCCTCGACCTACAGGCGGCTCTAACCAGCAGGGGAAGCCGGGTGCCCATAGTGTTTGTTTCAGGCGTGGGCGACATACCGATGACAGTAAGAGCTCTGAAGGCCGGAGCTAGCGATTTCCTGACCAAGCCAATCGATCCGGGCGCATTCCTTGCGGTGATACGGACGGCGATCGCACAAAACGAGTCCATCCAACAGGAAGAAAATCACCTTGGCCAAATACGCCAGCGACACGGTTCCCTGACGCGGCGCGAAGGAGAGGTGATGGCACTTGTGGTTGCCGGGTTGCTGAACAAGCAGGTGGCATACGAGCTTGGCATTAGCGAAATAACGGTGAAGGCGCACCGAGGCCAGGTCATGCGAAAGATGGATGCCCGTTCGCTTCCCGATCTTGTGACCATGGCGGCTTTGTTGAACGTCAAGAGGCAAAGCTAGGGGAACGCGTTCGCGGCGAGCCCACGAGCGTGCCGACAGACGAGAGCGCCGGTTTTAGTGAAACCGCGATTGTCCGATCCTGCGTGCCTCCTCGACCCGCTACCGAGGTAGCGAACACACCTTCGTACAATATCATCCCTCCCTCTTTCGCGTGATGGTGCCCATCGAGCTCGTGTTCGAGATCGAGCCGTACCGCAATCGAGAGCACATCCGATACCATTGTCCAATATACTCTTGGTTGTCGGAAGCATATGCCTGATTGTGCGCCATGAGACATCCAGAGGTGGTCGCAAAAGAGGGCAAGCTGGAACCCAATTCCGGAGGTGATGATGGTGGATCTGCGTGCGCTCATATCCGTCGTAGACGACGATGTGTCGGTGCGCGAATCTCTGTCTGGTTTGCTTGGTTCTCTCGGGTTCGACGTCGAGACATTTTCATCCGCGAATGATTTTCTGCGCTCTCCTCGGATAGCTGAGGTGGAATGCATCGTTCTGGACGTCGCGATGCCGGTAATGTCTGGCCCGGAACTTTTTCAATCAATGATCTCCAGCGGACGCGATATTCCGATCGTATTCATCACGGGCGTCGAGGACGAAATTCTTCGAGACCGGCTGATATCAATGGGAGCGATCGACTGCCTGTATAAGCCGCTGTGCGTTGACGAACTTCGCAAGGCAGTCGCCTCTGCACTCCATCGTTGATAAAGCCTCGGTCGGCCGACGGTTCGAGATTCTGACGACGGTCCCACATGGGGGGCGCTACTGAGCTCTCGACGCGACACAGGGGTAGCCGCGGCTTCCTTCGGACGGTCCGAACGACTGAACATAGATCGCTTCGCCGGCTCCCTGACACCATGGTGCAATAGATCGAAACTCGGTTCAGTGAGAGGCTTTCCGCTTCGAAAGGCAGGAGTGTTCGATGATTGCGTTTGCGCATCACATCCGTAGGAAGGTGCTTGCCGGCGCAGCTTCGGCTGCGGTGCAGATTGTCCTTTCCTGCCGCGACGCGACCGCTGCAGAACCTGCCGCAGATATTCATCCTTTCAGATTTGGAGCCTCTCTGGATCAACCGCACCCACCTGTCGAGGCGCGTCAGAGCAACGCGTTTGCCCGATCCGGAGACCGTCGGCGACCATCGAAGGCGCTTGACTATAAAAATGGAGGCGTTCGTGAGCAGATTATCGACCAACGGAAGCTTGGGATCCACCTATGGTGCGGTGCTATTTCCTAGAGTCCAGGCAAGTTATTTCGGGTGCGTTCTGGGTCTATCCGGGTTGGCGACGAACTGGCGCCTCGCTGCGGAATTGTGGAGGCTTCCGACGATTATCGGCGAGGCGTTATATCTCTGTGCCGGCGCGATCTGGGTAGTATTCACCCTTCTGTTTCTAACCAAATGGGCGCTCGCGAGAGATGAAGCACTCGCCGAATTCTCCAATCCGGTGCAGAGCTGCTTCGTCGGCCTTCTCGGCGTGTCGTCAATGCTCATTGCGCTCGGTGTCCTGCCATATTCCTGGCTCGCGGGAGTGAGCCTATTCGCATTTGGCGCTATATTCACGGTCGTTTTCGGAGTCTGGTTGACAGGTTCCTTGTGGGAGGGAAACCGCGATCCAGTTTCCACCACGGCCGCCCTATATCTCCCAGCCGGCGCGGGATCGTTCGTGACCGCGATCGCCGCAAGCGCTTTCGGCCATTCAGACTGGAGCCAGTTGGCGTTTGGCGCCGGGTTCTTCTCCTGGTTGGCGATAGAGTCGGTGGTCCTGCACAGGCTTCTCACGAACAAGGAGTTGCCAGAATTGCTCCGCCCCATGCTGGGCATTCAACTGGCGCCGCCTGCTGTCGGGTGCCTTGCATATCTGAGTGGCACCACCGGGCACCCGGATCCGCTTTCGCATGCTCTCTTTGGATATGGCCTGCTTCAATTACTGATACTCGCCCGTTTGATCCCGTGGATCAGGCGGCAGCCTCTCGATCTATCCTACTGGGGAATTACGTTCGGGCTCACGGCGCTTACCAGTGCATCGATGAAAATGGCAGCGCGGACTGATGGTCCAGTTCTGGGGATGATCGCGCCGTTCCTCCTTATCATCTCAAGTGCGATCGTGCTGGCCATCGCAATCGGGAGCATTCGATGGCTCCTGAAGCGATAAATCACGGCACGAGCAACAGCGGGCGGCTCCATAAGCTTAAAGATCGAGGATTACATTCGCTTTGGGCTTGGAACAGCAGATGAGGACGTTTCCCTTCGCAGCCGTGTCCAACGGCTGGGGATCGTAGACGACGGCACCAGAAATTAGCGCCGTCTCGCACGTGTGACAGACACCAGCGCGGCAAGACCAGCGCACCGGGAGGTCGCAGGCTTCGGCAAAATTCAACAGGCTGTCGTAGTTTGAACTCCACGCGACGCTGAGCCCGCTCCTGGCGAATGTGATCAATGGTCCAGTTCCCCGTTCTCCGGGAGGCTGATGCGGACGACGTCCCTCGACCGCCGCGATGCCGGGCGTGATCGAGGAAACCGGCCCAAATGCCTCGGAGTGGATGCGGCTCCTATCGACCCCCGACGATCGGAGAAACTCAATGAGATCGCTCATGAATTCGGCGGGACCGCAGATGCAGTATTCGGCGTCGAGGGGCAAGGGCAAGGATTTGAGCACATCCGAATTCAGTCGGGATTTGCGGTCGTAGTCGCGTCCAATGACGTCCATCGGCGTCGGTGAGCTGTAGCAGATCACGCTGTGGGCGCGTGGGATCGATGACAGGAACCGACGGGCAGTTTCACCAAACGGATGTTGCAGACCGTTCCGCGCGCCGTGAAGCCACCAGATCTCCCGTTCTGTCCCCTCTTCCGCCAACGCCTCAAGCATTGCAAGCACTGGCGTCACTCCAATCCCGGCGCTTGTTAACACCACGGGACCGTCACCCTGCGGAAGAACGAACGCGCCACGCGGGGCGCTCAAGCCGACGACGTCGTCGACGACCAGGGTGTCGTGGATGTAGCCGCTAGCGCTTCCGCCAACTTCACGCTTCACGCTAATGGAAAACCCTCTACTATCCGGCCGCGCTGATAGGGAGTAGCTTCTCAGCCACGGGATCGAAGCGGTCGGCTTCAACTCGATTACGACGAATTGCCCAGGAAGGGCGTCGCCGATCGGGAGCCCGTCGCTCGGCTCCAACTCCAGCGAGACGACGTCGCTGCTCGCGAACGTCTTCCGGCTCACTCGGAATTCGCGAAATCCCTCCCAGGCCGGATCAGGCTGCGGGTACGCGGCCAGACCTGCGTTTCCGCTGGCCCGACCGTCGAGGTTAGCGTCCCTCAACTTCTCGAAGGACTGCCGCCAGCCCAGACTCAATGCCGGATTGTCGATCGCAAGGTCGAGACGGTCGATGGGATGGTCGGGTTTATATAGCAGGGCGTCGACCTCCGAGATCGTCAACCGGTTGAGTCCGGCGGCGACCATCTCGACGTCGTCGCCCGCCTCGACCAGCCCCTCCTCCAAGACCCGCATATAGAACCCCGGCCTACCATGGGAGACGAGAAGCGACGCCATCTCTGGGACATCCATACGGATCCCGAGGCGATAGCAGGTCACGCGTGGTTGCGAGATTTCGAACAACGCTTTGCCAATCCGGTATTGGTCTCCGATGCACGCTTCCGCATCTGACAGCCCTTCTACCGTGAAGTTTTCGCCGAATTGTCCGAAGACAAAGTCACTCCGACCGAGGAAACGTTGCCAGTAGTCATAGGATTCGATCTGGTACACGTACACCGCACGGTTCTCACCGCCGTGCCCCGCCAGGTCACCCTGGCCGTCCCCATCGATATTCAGGCGCCTTGCCATCCTGGGCCCGGCAACGGGTTCCTTCCAGATGCCGGTCCGGACCTCCCTGCCGTGCCAGGAGATGGTCTTGGGCAAACCTACGTTGACAGATAGTAGTCGGGCCATCGGGTTACCTCAAAGTCTCGTTGCCATCGAGGGCGGAGCGTCCAGCGCGCCTATCGAACCATCTCACAACCTGTCGAACCATCATACGATAGTATCGGCGATACCTAAGTCCTGTGGCGTGTAGCGCCGCCGGATGATCTGATACCCCCGTCCAGTGTCAGCAAAAACGAATAGCAGTACCGGCGAGAATTCATGAAACAGTCCTTTTCGATACGATACGTATCGTATATATGAAGCGTCTCAGGATTCTTACGGTTGACCGTCGACGAGACGGCCCGCCTTCCAGCGACGGAAGCGGCGAACGAATTCTGCAATCGCGGACCGCGAGGTCCATCACGACGGATGAAGTCATGGCGTGGTCAAAGAAAAGGAATTGGAGCTTGGCACACGAAAACAATGTAACGGCGCTCGTGCCGCAGCCGGGGGAAGCAAAAGCGTCGGCGGCTCCCACGGCTCCGGTGGCGGCAGTCCGCAACCGTTCATCGTTGATCGTCCCCAGTTCGGCAATCATTATAGCACTGGGCGCAGTGGTCGCAGCCGGGGCGAACTGGGACTCATGGGTCGCCGCGCGAAGCGTTCAATCTACCGACGACGCGGCGGTTTTTGCCGATGTCTCGTCCGTAAGTGCGCGCATCGGCGGGACGGTCGAGTTGGTGCCTGTAGCCGATTACACGCGTGTCAAAACCGGCGATCTTCTTTTTTCGATCGATCGGAAGCCATACGAAGTGGCATTGCGTTCCGCCGAGGCGAAGCTTGAGGCCGCGCGCGCCCAGCTCGAAGACAATTCGACGCAGCGTACTTTTCAATTCACGCAGATCGACGTGGCTGCGGCGCAACGCCAAGCGTCGGAAGCCGATAAGGTCCAGGCGGACAAGGAGCTCCAGCGTCAGACCCGGCTGGGCTTGGACGGCCGAGCAAGCTCCGTTCAAAACCTCGAGAAGGCTACGGCGGCGTTCGAGCGAGCTTCGGCGAATTCCAAGACCGCCAAAGCGAATGTAGATGCGCAACAGGTGAAGCTGGAAGTCCTCGCAAAACAACGCGAAGTCCTGCAGGCGAATGTCGACCTGGCCGAAGCGGACGTCGCTGCTCGGCGGCTGGACGTCGGGTATACGACCGTTCGTGCGCCGATCGATGGCATTGTCGCCAGACGAAATGTGCAAATCGGCAACTATGTGAGCGTTGGCACCAGTCTCATTTCGATCGTCCCTCTTCCCCATGTGTACGTTCTTGCGAACTACAAGGAAAACCAGCTCTCGAGAGTTCGCGAAGGGCAATCGGTAGAGGTGACAGCGGACCTCCTTCCCGGAGAGACGTTTCATGGCGCCGTCTCGAAGATTTCGCCTGCCAGCGGCTCGACCTTCGCCCTGCTTCCACCCGACAACGCCACCGGCAATTTCACCAAAGTTGCTCAGCGCCTGACGGTTCGCGTCGAGCTCGATGCAAAGCAGCCGCACTTCGAAAGGCTTCGGCCAGGAATGTCGGTCATCACGAAGATAGACACCGAGGCCGAAGGCCATGACTAAGACCGGAAATGGCAGCGACCTGCCGCGGCAAGGTTTTGTTGCCGTGGCAATGGTTCTGGCGTCGATATTGACCGCGTTCGACGTCCGGACGGCAAACATCGGCCTTGCGGACCTGCGCGGAGCGTTCGGGTTGAGCTTCGACGAAGGCGCGTGGCTGAGCACGTTTGCGACAGCGCCTCAGATACTGGTCGCCCCGAGCGTCGGCTGGTTGATAGCCGTCTTTGGCGTCAAGCGGGTGATGACTGTGCCCGTGGCGCTCTACTCGACGGTGTCGGTTCTCATCCCCTTCCAGCATTCGTTCGAAGTGCTTGCAGTTCTGCACGCGCTGCGAGCTGTGGTCCTCGGAATGTTCGTCGGCGCAACGCTGATGATAGCGTTCAAGAATCTCGACCGCAGGTACTGGATCTTCGCGCTGGCTTTCTACGTGCTCCGGATACCGTTCGCCCAGAATCTCGGTCTCTACACGGCGGGAAGCTACACCCAGACGATCGGTTGGCAATGGCTGTACTGGCAGGGCGCCTTGATTGCTCCCATGGTCGGAATCCTGTTCTGGTATGGCGCGAAGCCGGTCGTAACGGACCGGGAGTTGCTGAGCCGTGCGGACTGGGGCGGCATGGCGCTCTTCGGCGTCGCCTTGACCACGCTCTATTTTGCATTGGATCAGGGGAATCGATTGGATTGGTTTCGATCTGGAATGGTCGTTTCATTGATGATCGCCAGCGCTTTTCTGGTCCTCGTATTCCTCTTGCATGAGGCGCGCGTAACGCATCCGTGGGCGCATATTTCCGTGCTCTTCTCTCGGAATGTGGCCTTGGGCTTTGCGGCAATCGCTTGTTTCATGACCACCAGCTTAGGGAGCTCGCTTCTCGAGCCGAACTTCCTGGTCTCGGTCACGCGACTGCGCCCCGAGCAAGTGGGCGATTTTTCGGCGCCGCTTGCTATTGCACTCCTCCTGGTAGCCACCGGCACCGCTGTGGTGCTGGTAAGGACGATCAAGCAGAGGGCCACCCTGATCCTCGGGTTCTCATGTTTTCTTGTCTCGGCATGGTTGGGCACCCAACTCACCAACCTGTGGGCGCTGCCCGAATTCCGTCTGATAGTCGTTCTTCAAACGTTTGGAGAAGAGCTGGTGTTCCTTGCCGCCGTGGCAACGCTTTTCAGCAACGTGAATCCTGCGCGGGCCGTGTCGCTCACAGCATATGTTCAGGTCATGCGTCTGATCTGCTCTGAAACCGTCGCCACCACGATGACGACCTGGATTCGGCAGCGCGAGCAGTTGCACTCCAACCTCATCGGTCTTCACGTCACCGGCACGACGCCCGGATGGAACTCGATGCTCTCCAGTCTCGGTTCCGGTTCCTCGAGCGGTTCGACGTCCGCGGATGCTTTGAAGCGGGGATTGGGCGTGCTCGCTTCGATCGTGCAAAGGGAGGCTAATGTTCTAGCCTATATCGACGGGTTTTGGCTTACGTTCGCTGCAGCGGTCGCTGGACTGCTCGTTGTTTCTCTCATGGCTCCCTCACCCGCGCATCCACTTACGACCCGCTAAAATCGCAGATTCTTGCCAACAGACTGCTTTGACATGCCAATGAAAGACAACCGAGTTGCAGAGTTGACCGCCTGGCTGATGCAGTCGGGCATCGAAGGAATGCCCGAGGCCGACTTGCTGGCCGGCTTCTGCGTACGTTGCGCGGCGTCTGGCGTTCCGGTGGAACGAGCCAGTGCGGTGATCGAGGCGCTGCATCCCATGTACGAGCGTCGCGCTTTCAGATGGGACGCTAATCAGGCGATCGAGAGGTTGTCAGAGTTCGGATTGGGAACGGGTGGAAGCCTCGCGATAAACTGGGAACGGACCGCCTTCTTCTACCTGCGTACGACTGGCGACCTCGAAGTAAGGAGGCGCTTTTGCCATGGTGATGCGGGTGACTTTTATCTGCTCGACTCCATGAAGGCAGATGGGTTCACAGATTTTGTGGCCTTAGCACATAGGTTCGGAGACAACGGAACGATCGGGGAGATCGATTGCTTCTTTTCGCAGTTTGCAACACGAGCACCCGGCGGCTTTTCGAAAGCGGATCTCAACGCGCTTAAAGCGCTCGCACCCTGTCTGGCGCTCGCGACGAAGTGCGTCGCCATCAGCGGCGTCGCGCAGACAATTGCCAAGGTTTATCTCGGTGAGGATGCCGCACGACATGTGCTGCTCGGCCGGATGCGTCGAGACAAGACCGATCAGATTGCCGCCGCTCTCTGGTTCTCGGATCTCGCGAACTTCACCCGCATCTCGGACCTATCCGATCCGCAGGAGATCATCCCGATGCTCAACGACTACGCAGAGGCGGTCATTTCGTCGGTGAATGCTGCAGGCGGCGAAGTGCTCAAGCTGATGGGCGACGGCACTCTCGCGATCTTTCGAGGAGCTACTGCGCAGGAGGCCTGCGCTGCAGCGCTGCACGGGCGGGGCTTGCTCGACAAGAAGCTCGTTGATCTGAACGCGCGCCGCAGGATCGAAGGCCGCGCCGTGACGGAAGTCTATCTGGCTCTGCACTTCGGCGACGTCTTCTACGGCAATATTGGCGGACGGGAGCGATTGGATTTCACGGTCATCGGACCGACGGTGAACGAGGTGAGCAGGATTGCCTCGCTCTGCCGCTCGCTCGAAAGGGACCTCCTGATATCGTCGACATTTGCCTCAGCGCTGGAGGCGGACAACGGAGGTTGCCTGCTGTCGGTTGGCGCTCACACTTTACGAGGGGTCAGCCGTGCTCAAGAACTTTTCACGATCGAACGACGGGTCGACGTGGATGCCTCGCAGTAATTTCGACCGAGACATCTGTTGCCGTAGCGCAATGAGCGCTGTCGCATCGATGTTTTCTCAACCAAGGAGCATACAATGAAAGAAACGGTAGCGCCTCGCGATCGCCGCCTTCCTCTCCTGGACGGCCGCGGCCATATTCCGGTTGTCGGCTTCGGGACGTTGATACCCAGCCCTATGGCGACAAAGAACGCGGTCAAGCTGGCCATCGAAAGTGGCTTCCGCCACTTCGACTGCGCGGAGCGCTATCTGAATGAGCATGTGATCGGGGAAGCTTTACAGGATGCATTCAGCGCCGGGTTGGTCGGCCGCGAGGACATCTTTATCACCACGAAGCTGTGGAACACCAATCACAGGCCAGAGCGGGTCGAGGCCGCGTTTGAAGCGAGCTGCCTCAGACTGCAGGTGGACTACGTAGACGCATACCTCATACACACGCCGTTTGCCTTTCAGCCGGGAGATGAACACGATCCACGCGATGAGCATGGCGCCGTCATCTATGATGATCAGGTGAACTTGATCGACACATGGCGCGCGCTGGAAGCACTTGTCGATGGCGGGAAATGCAGGGCGATCGGTCTCTCCGACGTCACATTGCCGAAACTGAAGCTCGTCGTCGAAGCAGCAAGGATAAAGCCTGCCATCGTTCAGGTTGAATCACACCCTTATCTTCCTGAATGGGAGATGCTCGAGTACTGCAAGCGGGAAGGAATCGTATTATTGGCCTTCGCACCCCTGGGACATGGCATGGAACCGAACCTCCTTGAGGATCCGGTGATCCAGAACGTCGCCAGCCGCCTTGATATGACTCCAGCCCAAGTATCTCTTGCATGGGCCGCTCAGCGAGGAACAGCCTTTCTGACGACGTCCGTAACGCCAAGTCGCATCATGGAAAACGCCAACCTGCTCTCTATTCCCGAGGAAGCGCTGGTCGAGATCGACCAGAAGATCGAGACCGAGATCCGGTTCAATTCGGTCGTCGACACCGGCGTTCCAGGCTTCATCCCGCGCGCGCGACCGTCAAGCTTTTAAATAAGCCTCGCGCTTCGCGGTTGATCCTGACCTTCAACCTGAGTTACCCCTGAAGTATGACCAGTCTGCCAAAGCCTCTCGCCAAACCTCGCAAGTCCACCGGAGCCCGCCGCAATCCCGAGGCGGAGGCGGCCGTGCTTGCGGCGGCGCGCGAAGTGATCTCCGAGAAGGGGTACATCGGATTTTCGGTCGAGGAAGTCGCTCGCCGGGCGGGATCGGGCAAGACGACGATCTACCGATGGTATCCTACAAAGGCGGACCTTTTCATCGCGATCTACACGGCGGAGCGCCATCTTTCAGTTCCAGTTCCCGATACCGGTGATCTTTTGGACGACCTGGAGCAGTACACTGTCAGCTTGTGGCGCTTTTGGGCCTCGCATCCTGCCGGCGCGGCATTGAAAAGTCTCATTGCCGAAGCGCAGGGCGCGTCCGAGGCTCTGGACGCATTGCGGGAGCGGTTCCTGCCCGCCCGCACCGCCGACGTGAGACAGATGCTGAAGAGGGGCGCGGAACGAGGTCAGGTTCGCGCAGAGGACGTAGACGACAAGGTAACTCTCTGGGTCGGCCTAAGCTGGTTCAAACTGCTGGTGAACGAGCTTGATCAGGAACTGAGCGTCAGAAGGCTCATGGCGCACATCGCTGGAATACCCCCGGCGCCATGAAGCTCAGGCGTCGGTAGTGACGCTGGCAGCAATGGACGCGCATCTGTCCGTTTTTGCCCCCAGCAAGACAATTCGGTCATGCTCGAATTCTATATACTGGCGCGAAAGCGAAGTGGAAGCTTTCTCGTACCGAATGGAATTTAAGGATGAAACCAAACGAATACGCTATGCCGTCCGCGCCGGACGAAATGTCGGGAGCGGAGATGGTTGTTCGGGCGCTTGCAGATCATGGCGTCGAAGTGCTTTTCGGATACCCCGGTGGCGCCGTTCTGCCGATTTATGATGCCATGCTCGACGAGCCGAGGCTGCGGCATATTCTGGTTCGCCACGAGCAAGGTGCCGCACATGCGGCTGAAGGCTATGCGCGCTCCAGCGGAAAGCCCGGCGTCGTGCTCGTCACGAGCGGCCCCGGAGCGATCAACACCGTTGTCGGAATTGCGGACGCGCTGATGGACTCGATCCCACTTATCGTGATCACGGGCCAAGTGCCTACGCATCTGATAGGTACGGACGCGTTCCAAGAGGCGGACACTATCGGTATAACCAGGTCGTGTACCAAGCACAGCTATTTGGTCAGAAGCATCGAGGAACTGCCCCACGTGTTGCATGAGGCGTACCGTATCGCAACCACTGGCAGGCCGGGTCCAGTCGTCATCGACATCCCCAAAGATATTCAGGTCAAGGTAGGAAGATATGTCGGGCCAGCGGAAGCGCGACCTCTGCATCGGTTTGAGCCGCAGACCAAGGCATCCCCCTTACTTATTGACCAGGCGATAGCCTTGTTGGCGAAAGCACGACGGCCGATCATCTACAGCGGCGGCGGGATAATCAATTCAGGCCCAGCGGCGAGCCAGCGGCTTAGACAGTTCGCGGCTCTTCTGGGCGCCCCGGTCACATCGACGTTGACAGGTCTGGGTGCGTTTCCTGCTTCCGATCCGCTTTGGATTGGAATGCCTGGGATGCACGGCGCCTACGAGGCGAACCACGCGATGCACGACTGCGACGTGATGTTTTGCGTGGGCGCCCGGTTCGACGATCGCGTCACGGGTAGGCTGGACGCATTCTCTCCCGGTTCGCGCAAGATCCATGTCGACATCGATCCCTCGTCAATCGGCAAGGTCGTCCAGGTGGACGTCGGGATTGTCGGTGACGCCTGCTCGGTGCTCGACGACATGATCGCCGCTTGGCCGAAAACCTCGACCACAAGCCGCCAAGACCAGCTCTCGGTCTGGTGGGAACAGATCGAAAAGTGGCGATCACGCAACGCCTTCGGCTACCGGAAGTCCGACGAGGTCATCAAACCACAATATGCCATCGAACGATTGCGCGCCCTCACCCTTAACCGGGACGTTTATGTGACGACCGAAGTCGGGCAGCACCAGATGTGGGCAGCACAGTTCTTCAGCCTGGATGAACCGAACCGCTGGATGACTTCAGGCGGGCTTGGCACAATGGGCTACGGCCTCCCCGCAGCAATCGGGGCTCAACTCGCCCATCCGACGAGCACGGTCATCGATATCGCCGGAGAAGCCTCCATCCTGATGAATATCCAGGAGATGTCCACGGCGGTGCAGTACAAGCTTCCCGTCAAGATCTTCATTTTGAACAACGAGTACATGGGGATGATCAGACAATGGCAAGAGTTGCTACACGATGAGCGATATAGTCACTCCTACTCGGAAAGCCTGCCCGATTTCGTGAAGTTGGCGGAGGCCTACGGCGCCAAGGGAATGAGAGCTGAGATCCCGGCGGAACTGGATGGAAAGATCCTTGAGATGCTGGCCCACCCCGGTCCCGTAATCTTCGACTGTCGAGTAGAAAAGACGGAAAACTGTCTGCCTATGATTCCATCCGGAAAACCCCACAACGAAATGATCCTTTCGGACGAGGCGGTCGATCTGAGTTCAGTGATCACCGGGGATGGCCGCGCACTTGTATGAGTGAACGAGGTCCCCAGAACGAGGCGCCGGGCCCCACGGTCTCACCCGCGGGGCTGACGGACGTCTTGGCGCCTGACCTCTCTGTAGTTTTCTGCGGGCTGAACCCGGCGACCTCTGCTGTCCGGGACGGGCACAACTTTTCATCACCGAGCAACCGGTTTTGGCGCGTCCTTCATCTTTCCGGCTTCACCCCGTATCTGTTGCGCGCGGATCAGGAGCGCCAGGTTCTGGAATACGGTTGCGGCGTCACGGCCTTCGTATCTCGTGCGACAAAAAGCGCCGTCGAACTCGGTCCCCAGGACTACGCCTCCGCCGCGCCGGAATTCGAACGCAAGTTACGGGCTTTTCGGCCGAAAAGGCTGGCGTTCCTTGGGAAGCCGGCATTTGCCAGTCTCTGCGCATCGCAACGCTTTGACTGGGGCCGGCAAGCCATGACATTCGCCGGCGCGGAGGTCTGGGTACTGCCCAATCCCAGCGGGCTAAATCGATCGTTTTCGCTGCAGCGCCTTGTTGAGGAGTACGCTCGTCTCCGAGCGAGTTACGAGTAAGTCGATGCCAAAGTACTATTGTCCGACAGCCACCGCCGCCGGCAAAGTAGGCGCGGAAGATTTCGGCGGACTCTGGTGGCCGGCGCGAGGAGTAAGCTCATGCGCATAGCGATACTAGCCATGCCCGGCGTGCAAATGCTGGACGTCGCGGGACCGATGGACGTCTTTTCTGAAGCGAACAAGCTCATTAATGGGAGCACCGGATACGAGCTAGCTGTCGTCGGGCGGGACAGGGAGCCGGTCGTGGCGTCTAACGGCGGGCGCCTGCTCCCTGATCGGACCATCGACGATTCGCTGGAAGGGTTCGACACGCTTTTAATTGCTGGCAGCCCGCGCGTTCAAGACTTCGAGGCGGACCCCAAGTTGGTCGATTGGGTGAAGAGCGGATCCGTCCAGGTGCGCCGGCTGGCTTCTATCTGCACCGGAGCTTTTTTGCTGGGCAGCGCAGGCCTTCTCAACGGACGACGCGCAACGACGCACTGGAATTCCACGACAAGGCTCAGAAAGATGTTCCCAGCGATCGACGTCCAGCCGAATACGATTTTCATCAAAGACGGAACCGTCTACACCAGTGCCGGTGTAACGGCGAGCATGGATCTCGCACTCGCGATGGTCGAGGAAGATTTCGGTCGGGGCGTGGCGCTGAGGGTCGCGAAAGAGCTAATACTTTTCCTGCAGCGTCCAGGCGGTCAGTCGCAATTCAGCGTGCATCTTGAAGCTCAGGTCTCTGAAATGGGGCCTATTCGCGAGATAACTCAATGGGTAGCGGAACATATCGCCAATGATCTCGCCGTGGAGACGCTGGCGTCTCGTCTTGGGATGAGCGCGCGCAACTTCGCCCGCACGTTCAAACGCGAAACTGACATGACGCCAGGGGACTACGTCGAAGCCGTCAGGGTGGATGCCGCGAGAAGAATGCTTGAAGAGGGCGACGTTCCCTTGAAGCGCGTAGCAGCCTTGTGCGGCTTTAACGATCAGAGCGCCTTTCGGCGAGCTTTCGTCCGCCGCATCAACGTCACGCCGGTCGAATACAGAAGTCGCTTCCGTCGGGGCGTTACCCCACCGCCAAAAGAAATATTCACTGCGACGGGCGCTTGAGCCGGCCTAAATTTCTGTTGTGAGCTGATGCAGAAAGCTCGATATGGCTGCCTCATTCCTTCGGTAGAACTTCCACTGCCCGATCTTCCTGGCGCTCAGTAAATCAGCGTCCGTTAGTACTTTGAGATGACCGGATGCCGTCGACTGAGCCATTCCGTCGCGCTGGAATTGGCTGGCGCAAACCCCTAAATCAATTGGATATCCCTGCGGCCCAAAATACCGGTCAGGATCCTTCAGCCACTTTAGGATATTTAGTCGCGTCGGATGGGCCAGCGCTCTGATGATGGTCGCGGAATCCATATCTGATTTCCTAGTTGTCATTTGCCGTTTGCAGCGTTGGCGAACGGCCTCCTCGAGAGTTCCGCCATAACTGATCGCGGGCTCATGCCGGCGGCCAGCGTGTGCCCGCGCCCCCTGTAACTGGTGATGACCTGATCGCCGTGGATGAATGCGGCCCGCATTCCCATCGATCACCTCCTGTCGGATGTACAGATGACAAAAGCCGCCAATCAGGCCTGCCCCATACATCTGGCCTGCGCGCTCCTCGAAGCGCCGTATCAAGAGCATCATCCGTAATATTCAAGTAGGTCAGCCGCACGCGACCGCTTAGTGCTCTCGTTGGCTGTTTGAAGTTCAAGTTCCATTCGATCGGCCCGTCCAGTCTAAGAGATCAATCGGTAGCGAAGGCCCGGTCCATTATCGCCTGGAGCTCGGCGACGTGCCGTGCCATCTGTCCAGTAGCAGTAGAGGCCGACGCGGCGCGGCCGATATAGGTTGGCCGCTGCGCCAGGCCGCGTCCCTGCCCCGACGACCACTCCACGTAGGCTTCGACGAAAGACCAAGCGCCCATATTCTTCGGCTCTTCCTGGCACCAACATATTTCGGCTGTCCCGAACCGGTTCAGCTCGAGAGCAAGCGCCTTTGCGGGGAACGGATAGAGTTGCTCGAGCCGCAGTATGTAGACGTCGGTGACGCCGCGCTTGCGTCGTTCTGCCTCGAGATCGAAATAGATCTTGCCTGAGCACAAGAGAACTCTTCGCATCGACGGAGTCTCGACGAGGTCGCCGTCGTTCTCCGCATCGTCGCGAAGAATTCTCCGAAATGACGATCCGAGACCCAGTTCGTTGAGATCGGAGCGGCACCTCTTATGCCGCAGAAGACTCTTCGGCGTCATGAGAATGAGCGGCTTGCGAAAAGGCCGCGTTACCTGTCGTCTAAGCAGGTGGAAGTAGTTGGCAGGAGTAGTGCAATTAGCGACCTGCCAGTTGCCCTCTGCGGAGTTCTGCAGATAGCGCTCGAGGCGAGCCGACGAATGCTCAGGCCCCTGTCCGTCATATCCGTGTGGCAAGAGGCAGACCAAGCCTGACATGCGCAGCCATTTTCTTTCGGCCGACGACAGGAATTGATCGAATATCACCTGGGCTCCGTTTGCAAAATCTCCGAACTGAGCCTCCCACATGACGAGGCAATGCGGCTCCGCCAAAGAGTAGCCGTACTCGAATCCCAGCACGGCAACCTCAGACAACATCGAGTTGAAGGTTTCGCACGGCGCCTGGTCTACGCTTAGATGACATAGCGGTAGATAGCGGTCGCCGGTCTCCTGATCGATGATCACGGAATGACGCTGAGAGAAGGTTCCCCTTTCGCTGTCTTGGCCGGACAGGCGCACGCGATCGCCTTGTCTCGCAAGAGAACCCATGGCGAGAGCCTCGGCCGTAGACCAGTCGAGATCCCGTCCGCTCTCGACTGCCTTGCGGCGAGCTTCGAGGAACCGGATGACGGTCGGATGCGCTGCAAAGCGATCGGGGAGAGCAGTTATCGCCCGCCCGATATCCCGTAGCACTCCGAGATCAACACCTGTCGGACTATCCGACGTTTCTTCGCTATCAGGTTCACCACGTTCCAATCCCGCCCATCGGCCGTCGAGCCAGTCGCCTTTGTTGGGCCGGTAGCTCTT
The DNA here is from genome assembly GCF_014194695.1 of Rhizobium sp. BK399. Lineage (GTDB taxonomy): Bacteria > Pseudomonadota > Alphaproteobacteria > Rhizobiales > Rhizobiaceae > Rhizobium. The sequence continues at coordinate 23,510 of NZ_JACIAH010000001.1, forward strand.
TGACGCTTCCAGTTCTGTTTCGAGATAAGCCGACCATGTTGCCCCGGCTGCGTCAACGTCGGCTTCGGTCATAATCCCCTCGGCGACAAGCCGCTGGACGTACAGCTCCAGACTTGACCGATGCGATCGTATTTCCCTGTACATCGCCGGCTGCGTGAATGAAGGCTCGTCGCCCTCGTTATGGCCGAACAACCTGAAGCATATCAGATCGATGACCGCCGGCCGGTGAAACGTCTGCCGGTACTCGGTCGCAAGCCGCGCGACCCATGCAACGGCTTCCGGATCGTCTCCGTTGACGTGAAAAATGGGAGCATCTACGGCCTTGGCGACGTCGGAAGGGTAAGGAGAAGAACGCGCATAACTTGGATCAGTCGTGAATCCCACCTGATTGTTTATTATAAGATGGACTGATCCACCGGTTCGATAGCCCTTTAGCCCAGACAGCCCCAGGCTTTCCGCGACGACGCCTTGGCCTGCGAAGGCCGCATCTCCGTGGATCAGCAACGGCATCACGCTTGATCGCTCGACGGAGTCACCCCTCTGCTCCTGCTTGGCCCGCACCTTGCCCAGAACGACGGGGTCAATGACCTCCAGATGGGAGGGGTTCGCCACCAGCGACAAATGCATTTGCCTGCCATCGACGATGCGGTCCGAAGAGGTTCCAAGGTGATACTTGACGTCTCCAGATCCCTCCACGTCGTCAGGAAACGAGGCCCCCCCCTTGAACTCGCTGAAGATGGCCCGGTGCGGCTTTTTGATGACTTGGCCCAGTACGTTGAGGCGCCCTCTGTGGGCCATGCCCAGGACCACTTCGGCAACGCCCAGTTCAGCTCCCCGCGCTATTATCTCCTCAAGTGCGACGATCGTGGTTTCCGCGCCATCGATCCCGAACCTCGTCGTACCCACGAACTTCTTGCCGAGGAAGCGTTCAAACCCGGTGACCTCGACAAGTGTCTGAAGGATGGCACGCTTCTTCGTCCCCTCCGGCTGATACCTCTGCCCTTCGACCTGCCGTTGCATCCATTCGCGCCCGGCGGGGTCGGCAATGTGCATGTATTCAAAGCCAATCTTTCCGCAGTACGCGCTGCGCAAGGCCGAGACCAGTTGACGTGCACTCGCCGACTCCAAGCCCATGACGCCGCCTATGTAGACCGGACGGTCCAGATCCACGTCTTCAAACCCATGGAACGATGGTTCCAGTTCGCGGTTCTGTGCGCGTGGACTCAAACCGAGGGGATCCAGGTCCGCCGCAAGATGTCCTCTGGTCCGGTAACTCCCGATCAACGCCAGGGCACGCGCGGTGTCCCGTGCGTCAAACTCTGCAGAGACCGTACGATCGCCGGTCGCATCAGCCTCGGCTTTTGCCGACACTGTCTGCTGCCAGTTGCCGTCCAGCGCCGCGATGAGTTCACCTTGAAGTGGAACGGGCCAATTCGCATCCTTCCATGACGCCCCCTTCGCGACGTCGCCGATGTCGTCGCCAAGCTGGTCGAAAAAATCGCGCCATTCGGGACCCACGGAGTTCGGATTCTTGGCGAACATCGCCTGTAGCTCCTCAACATAGGAAGCATTCGTGCTGTCGAGGAATGCGGTCTGGCGGAAGGCCTCGTTCGCTGGCTGTCTTGTAAACGCGCTGTTCATTTCAGCACCCAGGTTCGGTTGTTTCACACACTGCACTTCGTTGACCGAGCGGACTGCGTGCCAACACAATAGCAGGATGGCTGTTGTCCGAAAGCGGCTTCAGAAGGCAATTCCGGACAAAGGCCCTGCAGATCCTGCCGATCGATGCGCCTACAATCTGCCACTGTGCTCGCTCCTCCAATTGCACCATGGTATCGGGAATTTCTCCACGGGGCGCAGACCCTCTGACCAATACCTAAGTGCACTTAAATCGTCTGCCGCAGCGGGTTACCCTGGACCTGTCGTTGACCTCCCACTCTCGAACGCACGTTCAAGACCGGCGACATGTCCCGGCGCCCTCCCCTCCGCCGGGGCCAGCGGCCTACGGAGGCCCGCTTGGGCCGTCTCTTCCGCCTAGAGACGGCCCACCTTTCGATCGCGCGTCAGCACCTCGCGCATCCAAGCACGCCGGACTACCACCATATCCTTCGAGAGGTTGTCATTCTGCATAGGCCCGCCGAGCGCCATCAGCGGCTCGATCGCGACCCAGACAATCGCAAAAAGCAGAGTGCAAGCACATCGAGCATTTACCGGTGCCTCTCGAACCTTCCTACCGTCGCAGCGACTGCGTGCCTTCGCGACCATGTCACCCGATGCAGCACACCTAGGCTAAGCAACGAAAACCATTGCATCGTACGACAAGCGTCCGCGACGGCGTGACGACAGCGGATCGTCAAGGGTGCAGGGGCTAATCATCGAGTGTTGATGACTTAACGGAACTTACTTTGACCGTCCAAGCTGAGCCATTGCACGATCATATTGCACCCTCACGGCTTAGGCCGACGATTTCGACGGGGCCTGCTTTTCCGACGCTTCGTGCGTCGGAAGGACGAACGAAAAGCATGCTCCCGGCTCACGCGCGTTGGCGGCGGCAGATATACGCCCGCCATGATTTTCGACTATCGTTCGACAGATCGAAAGGCCGACACCAACACCCTTCGCTTTGGTCGTGAATAATGGTTGGAACAGCTTTTCCAGCGTCGTCTTGTCCAGTCCAATCCCGACGTCTCGGACACTCACGAGCACACCGCCGGTCCGATCGTCATAGATGGTCTCGATCCGGACAATCCGGGGGCGATCATCAACGGAAGCCATAGCCTCGATCGCGTTCAACAGCAGGTTTAGCATCACCTGCTGCAAATGGATCTTGTCGCCGGCGACAAGCGGTATTCTGTCGGACAGGCTGGTTTGTACTGTAGCGCCGCCCTTCTCCAGTTCGCCCGCGATAAGCGCTACGACCTCATTGACGGCATTGTTGATATTCACCGCTGCTGAAGTCGGCGCGGCCTCAGCGAACATCGCTCGCATCCGTTGGACGATTTCCGTTGCCCTCACTGCGTCTCTCATTGTTCGTTTGACCGACTCTGCAACACCGGAGAGATCAGGAGAATCTAAAGCCAGCATCCGCGCGCCGGCGTCTGCATTCGCCCATATTCCCGATAGCGGTTGGCTCACCTCGTGCGCGAGCGAAGCTACAACTGCTTTAAGGGTGGCAAGCCGGGTTGAATGGGCAAGCGCTGACTGTGTTGTGCGTAGCGATTCCTCACCGCGTTTGTGTTCGTCGATATCGGTGGTCGTTCCAACGAACTTCACCACCTGACCCTCGCGGTCCCGTAGCGCAACCGCTTGATGCAAATGCAGGTGGTAGCTTCCATCGCGGGCGCTAAGGCTTCGTGTCTCGAAGGAAAAGTCTTGTCCTAGCTGAACACCCCGACGGAAAATCCGAGTTGCCGCGTCTCTATCGTCCGGATGAACAGCGTCCATCCATGAGGCTGGATGTGACGTGATATGAGCCAAAGACTGATCGGCAAATTCCAATCCGGAGCGGTTTACGAACTCGGGAGTGCCGCTCGGCTCGAGCATCCAAGCGGATACCGGGAGGACGTCAAGGAGCGCGACTTTCTTTTCCAATTCGGCGTAAAGATCGGCGCTTTCGAAGGAGATCGCGGCCTGCGATGCAAGATGTTCGAGCACCGCGACTCGATCCGGAGTGAACACGCAGGGTGCGAAGTTGTTTTCGAGAAAGAGTATCGCGATGAGCTTCGACTGCGAGAGGATCGGAAGCGCAAGTGTCGAACGCATTCCTCGCGAGAGCACCGTTTCGTCGCGACCGTAGACAGCGTCGGTTGATGCATCGTCGAGTATCACCGGTTCGTTCGTTCGGATCACGTATTGCAAGATCGCCATCGGCAACTCCTTGAACATGCCGACTGCATCATTTCGTGCTTGGACCTCAATGCCGGAGGCCCGAACGACAGCCTCCGCTTTGATCGTCGCCGCATTATCGATGATGAAGATCAGGAGGCCCCGCTCGGCGCCTGCATAATCCACGGAGATCTGCAAAAGACGCCCAACGAGTGTAGAATGGAGGAGGTTGCGGGAAAGAGCCTGCGAGAATCTGATCGCGGCCCCGGCGTCAAAGGGTATCCCAATCGGTTTCTCGGATTGCACATTGGAAAGAGCTTCTCGCAGGGCCTCATTCTCCAACACCTTGCGTCTGAGAATAGTCTCAAGGCTGCGCACCCGATCTTCCAGCTTCTTTGCATTGCAACTGCCAGTCACAGGCTGGTCGGAAACCACGGCCACCGCGCCTCCCTCGCTCAGGCGCCGACGCCCGCAAAGAAGGCTCGGCGCAACTCCATGTCGTCAAGCCGCCGAGGAGACGGTCTCCCAAGGGCATAGCTCGCGGCAATGATCTTCAGTTTGCGTTCCGTTGTCCAGCGCCATCACCGACGTCGCGTCGGAACGCTAAGCGAAGGGTTGCGCAGGAAAGCTGGTGACGCCGATCGCACAGACGATCGAGAAGTCCGTTGCTGCCTCTCGATTTCGCGCCACACCAGCCAGATTGCCCTCGCCCACTGCCGCAAGGAAAACTCATCGCGTCGATCCGATCCATTCAAAACTCCCCGTGCGAAATCTTTGCACACTGGCAGATCCTACACCGTCGAGTGCCAGCGTCGATTGTACCAGGGTCTCGCCGACACCATCGTACAATGGCGGCGCTCCGGAATTGGTGACACGGTTCCGCCCGCCCACCCTCGAACTCACGTCAACATGCGCGCGACGATCCCGACGACGTGGCGGGCCTGCAACCCAGGATAATTTTTGGAGCTCAATTCGAGGGCTCGGCAATTCGCACAGTTTTCGAACTTGACGTTGCGCTGATCACGCCAGCCTCGCCGCCGGCACCGCCGCGAATGCGATCGCGTCACAGCGAGCAGCTAGTTCAGGCTGTAGAGGCAAGGATTGATGTCGTCGTCGACTCGATCGGGAAACAGTTGCCTACGGGCTCGCTTCAAGGCTTCGACCTCCAGGCGATGCTGCTGGAGAAGTCGGTGGCTCACGTCATGGAATGGCGCGCCATCGGACTGCGCGATGCGGACAGTGCCGCCGTGCGCAAGAAACTCGCAGAACGACTGCGCGGAACGGAGCCGCGTGGTGATCTCGATATAGCGGTTTTCGTCAGCGTTCATCAGATCGCCTCCCTTCCAGGAAGGTCGATGCTGACTTTGGCGATATCATGGCCAGTGCCCCGTTGAATTCGTAGACACTCCGTGTTCCCAATCAGGGACCGATCTATAACGAATGCGTCCCATGCCCCGCGTCCGTCCGAAGGCACGACCGGCTAGCTTCTCCTGCGCACCATTTCTTCAAAACGGCATCTTCCATTCTGTAATATTTGCCTCAAGTTACCGTTGGTTCGCAGCGCCGCTAAAGCCGCGTCATGATGATGACGTAGTACGGCAGCGCGGTGGGCCAGCTCTAGCCGGACGCTCCATAATATGGGCGCCGGAAGGATGCTGGCGTGCCTTGCCACCATCGAAGCAATCACATCCAGAAAGAGGGACCTGATCATGCCATTCATCAAGACCACGGACGGAACCGAAATCTTCTACAAGGATTGGGGTCCGGCCACCGCCCAGCCTGTTGTTTTCCATCATGGCTGGCCCCTCAGTGCAGACGACTGGGATGCGCAGATGATGTTCTTTCTGGACAAGGGCTATCGGGTGATCGCCCATGACCGGCGTGGCCACGGCCGCTCCAGCCAGACGTGGCAGGGCAACGAGATGGACACCTACGCGGCGGACGTTATCGCGCTAGCCGACGCGCTCGATCTCAAGAACGCCATCCATGTCGGCCACTCGACCGGCGGCGGCGAGGTTGCTCACTATGTCGCGCGTGCGAAGCCCGGCCGGGTCGCCAAGGCCGTTCTGATCGGCGCCGTCCCCCCGATCATGGTCAAATCGGACAAGAACCCCGGCGGCCTGCCGCTCGCGGTTTTCGACGGGTTCCGTGCGGCGCTCGTCGCCAATCGTGCGCAGTTCTTCCTAGACGTACCCACCGGCCCCTTCTACGGCTTCAACCGCCCGGGTGCCAAGGTCAGTCAGGGCGTCATCGAAAACTGGTGGCGGCAGGGGATGATGGGTGGTGCAAAGGCGCATTACGATTGCATCAAGGCCTTCTCCGAAACGGACTTTACCGAGGATCTCCAGCGAATCTCGGTACCGACCCTGGTGATGCATGGAGACGACGATCAGATCGTTCCCTATGCCGACTCCGCTCCGCTTTCGGTCAAGCTCTTGAAGCACGGCATACTCAAGACTTATGCCGGCTTGCCACATGGCATGTGCACAACGCACCCTGAAGTTATCAACGCCGACCTGCTGGAGTTCTTCCTGGATTAAGCATGTGGATCCGCGGCTCCGTTCGTCACGGCTGCCGCTATGCGGATGAGTATTCGCAGGTGAGTGCGGTCGCGCTCGCCTGCGACACATGACGTATCTGCCCAGCAAAGGAGACGGCTGTGACTACACGAGACAGCATTCCAAATGGATTATCCCGACGCGACCTGCTGAAGCTGACGGCTGCAGCAGCGGCGATGCTCGCTTCCCGCGATGCCATCGCGGCCGAGTTCCATCGCTTCCATCACGGCGCGTTCGACATTACGGTCGTCAGCGACGGTTTTCTAACGCTCCCGGTCGAGATCCTGCTGCCCGACGCCACGCCTGAAGAGCGCAAGGCGATCATGCCGCGGCTCGGCGGAACTTCGGCCGCCGCTCCGGTCCAGGCCAACATCCCGCTGATCCGCCACGGCGACGACCTGATTCTCATCGACACCGGTTCCGGCAGTCATTTCCAGGCAAGCGCGGGTAAGCTGGCCGCCAACCTGCAATCCATCGGCGTCGCGCCGGAGGTGATCACCAAGGTGGTTTTCACTCACGCTCACCCGGATCACTCGGGCGCAACGACAACAGCCGACGGCAAGGTGCTTTATCCGAATGCGCAGTATTTCGTCAGTGAAGCCGAATGGAACTTCTGGACCGACAAGGACTATGAGACGCATCTGCCGTCGGTGCTTCACGATTTTGCCCGCGGAGCGCAACGGGACCTTTTTGCCGTCAAAGACCGTCTGACGTTGGTTCGGCCCGATCAGGAGATCATTCCAGGCATGCGAATCCTGCAGAGCCGCGGGCACACGCCCGGCCACATCTCGATCGAATTGGCTGGAGACGGTGGTCTGTTGATTACGGGCGACGCCTGCACCAACGACGTAATCTTCTTCGAACATGCCGCCTGGCATTTCGGCTTCGACACCGAGCCGGAGGTTGCGTTGAAAACCCGTCAAATGCTGTTGGATCGCGCCGCCACCGACAAGCTGAAGATGCTCGGCTATCACTGGAGTTACCCGGGCGTCGGCTACGCCGAACGCAAGGACACATCCTATCGCTTTGTCGCGGCGTAGCTTTAAAAGGCTACTGCGCGTCGGCGGATTCTGCCGGCGCGGCGGCTGGTTGCGGCAGTTCCTCCGCAATTTCTTCAGCAACGGCCGAAAGATCCAGATTTCCCCAGATCGACGCGGATTGGCGGCGCTCCTGGCGGCGCGAGGATTTAACTTCGACGATGAACGGCTTCGACTGAGCGCGCATGTGGTTCCTATTGAAAGGCGTTGAACGAATCCATCAACGTCTCAAACCTATGAAGCGTTCCCCGCTCGCGCAAGATCGTTCTTCACACTGAATCCAGCCTCACACAGGCCAGGCGTCGATGGGAACAAGCATCTGGCGACCTGCGTTCCAGTCTTGCAATCTGTAGGAAGCCGTCCCGCAAATTCCTGAGAAAAGTTCTTGAAGGAATGATCGATGTCGATTACCTACCACGTCGCCGAACACGATGGCGCCTGGGCTTACCGCCTGGACGATGTCTGGTCGGAAACTTTCCCAACTCACGAACAAGCACTGGCAGCGGCCAAACAAGCCGCGGAGCGACAACAGCTCGATGGCCAGGATGCGGACATTACATATCAGCGTGCAGACGGCAGCTGGACAACGGAACGGTCGAACGCAGGCGACCGTCCCGAGGCCGATGTCGTCGATGACGCCAAGGAAAAAGACTAGGAATGACCATCAAAGAACGTTTTCTGAAGCAGCAGCATGCATGGATGCTCGGCGCATGCTATTCCCGCAAACATCCAGACTTCCAGCGCTATGGCGGCGTCGATGTTTCGATCTCGCCTCGCTGGAAAGACAGCGTTGAAACCTTCGTCAACGACATGCTCGATACCCTGCCCCGGAGCCTTGCCGAGCGCAGGCTGGCGCTGAGAAACCCACGCCGCCCCTTCGAGCCGGGCAATGTGGAATGGGTGTTCGCAAGCAAGCACTACGGCCTTCGCGCCCCTGATGGCACCCGGCCCGAGATGGCGGACGTTCGTTCCCGCCGAGCGTAAACCGCTGTTTACACAATCATACCCTCGCCGGCGACGGACATTTACCCAAATGTCTTTCGCCGGCGAACTGTTTCGAGAGCGCGCTCCTAGCTATCGCGGCCGCCGCGCGTTTCTCATCGCTGCAATCACGATAATTCCGACCGCTGCAGCAAGAGCACCCCAATAAACCCAGGGCGTCTGGTTGATCATGAAGCTCTCTGCGGGATAGGGAAAATAGCCGCTGCCCTGCCCCATCCAAACGAGCCCGACTAGAATAAGCAGGCCAGCAACAAAATAGGCAATCTTGGCCATTCGACATTCCTCAGCATCGGTTGCGCAATCCGAGATTGGTAAGCGCAAGGCGACGTCGAAACAAACGAAATCAGGGCAGATCTGCGCATCTCGGCGGATGCGCAGACCGCGAGAACCTATTGCAATGTACGGGGCTGCATATCCTGACCGAGCGCGATGCCCTGGCGCGGCTGTGTCGCGTTGCTCGCTCCGTCCAGGCCTGTCGCGACAACCGAGACGCGGAACTTGCCGTCGAGATTACGATCGAAGATCGCGCCCACGACAATGTCCGCTTCATCCTGCACTTCGTCACGAATGCGACTTGCCGCCTCGTCCACCTCGAAGAGAGTCATGTCCGAGCCGCCGGAGATCGAGATCAGAACGCCCCTGGCACCCTTCATCGAGATATCGTCCAGCAGCGGGTTGGCGATCGCCGCCTCCGCTGCCTTCATCGCGCGCCCCTCACCCGAAGCCTCGCCTGTGCCCATCATCGCCCGGCCCATGCCGCGCATGACGGATTTCACGTCCGCGAAGTCGAGGTTGATGAGACCTTCCTTGACGATCAGATCGGTGATGCAGCCGACGCCGGCATAAAGCACGCGGTCGGCAGTCATGAAGGCATCCGCGAAGGTGGTCTTTGCATCGGCGATACGGAAAAGGTTCTGGTTCGGGATGACGATCACCGTATCGGCCGCTTCGCGGAGCGCCTCGATGCCGACATCGGCCGTTTTCATGCGGCGATTGCCTTCGAAGGTGAAGGGCTTCGTAACAACTCCAACTGTCAGAATGCCGGCGTTGCGAGCGGCCTGAGCGATGACCGGTGCCGCTCCGGTTCCGGTGCCGCCGCCCATGCCAGCGGTGACAAAGCACATATGCGAGCCGGCCAGATGATCCATGATCTCATCGATCGATTCTTCGGCAGCTGCGCGACCGACTTCCGGCAGCGAACCGGCGCCCAACCCTTCGGTCACATGCGCGCCAAGCTGGATACGGCGGGATGCCTTCGAGGTCGCCAGTACCTGTGCATCGGTATTCGCCGCAATGAACTCGACGCCTTCAAGATTTTCCGCAATCATGTTGTTGATGGCATTGCCACCGCCGCCGCCGACACCAATTACTGTAATTCTGGGCCGCATTTCGGAAATCCCGTTCTTGGCGTTCGTCATCGCAATCTCCTTCGTGCGTTTCGTTGTGGCTCCGCCGCTTATTGGGAACCGAATCGAGCATCAGACTAATCGCGCAACAAGGCAGAGCCGGGGCGAAAGAACAAGATGAAGCGCAGTTGAAACTTTATCCGGAACCTTTTTTAGCCCTCGTGCATTATGTTGAATCATCCCCTGCCAGAGAGAGGAGTACCGTGCAGATGCCTACATCAGCCACCCGCCAGTCAGTTACCCCTCCAAACGAGCACATCCTAACAGCCCAGGAGGCCTTGGAACCGCTCTTCCTCAAGATCGAAGAGGAGGCCGAGGTCCGGATGATCGGCGCCGCCATTCGCGCTGGCTGGTCTGCAGAAGACGCGGTGGCAGCCATCGATGAGCTTCGCCGCAACGAACTTCTTCCCCGCGGCGGCCACTAAAAAGCTTGGGCGGCTTCAAAATATCACTCGCCTTGAAGGAGGGATGACCTAAGTTCTGCGCGGTCCATCAAACGCGGAAAGATCATCCCATGCCCTTCAAGAATATCTGCATCTTCGGAGCCGGTGCACTCGGCGGCGCCATCGCTGCCAGGCTTGCCTCGTCGCTCGGCGCAGAGGCAACGGTTTCCGTTGTTGCTCGAGGCGCCCATCTGGCCGCCATCCGAAGCGAGGGGCTGCGTCTCGTTGAACCCGGTGCGGAAGCACCACTCACCGTGAACCTTGCAGCGACAGACGATCCCCGAGAACTGCCGCCACAGGATCTCGTTATTACCGGGTTGAAAGGACATCAGCTCAATGCCGCAGCGGAAGGCATCGGCGGCCTATTGAAGGACGGCACGCGCGTCATGATGATCCTGAATGGCATTCCGTGGTGGTATTTTCATCGCGATCAGGACAGCGGTCATGCGGAACTGCAGTTTGAGGAGCTCGACGAGGGCGGCAAGCTATGGCGTTTTGTCGGCCCGCAGCGCGTAGTCGGTTGCGTCGCCCATCAGGGAGCCGAAGTCAGCAGGCCCGGCGAAGTCAGGCTCAGCAACAGAGGCCATTTCATTCTCGGCGAGCCCTCCGGCGAAATCACCGCTGATTTGGGTGACATCGAGGCGCTGCTGCAGCGCGCCGACATCGGCGTGAAACTCTCGAGCCGCATCCGCGACGATATCTGGAGCAAGCTGATGGGCAATGCCTCTTTCAACCCGATCAGCGCTCTCACCAGATCGTTGATGTCCGATCTCATGGCGGATGCCGCCATCGCGGATCAGATCGGCAAGGTCATGAAAGAGGTGAAGGCCGTTGGGGAGGCACTCGGGGCGAACGTGGGAATGTCGGTGGAACAGCGACTGGAACAAGCCCGACAGATCGGGCCGGTGCGCACCTCGACGCTGCAAGATCTTCTTGCGGGAAAGTCGCTCGAGATAACGCCGCTGGTGGGGATGCTCGTTTCACTCGGTCGCCTGACTGCAACTCCGACGCCGGTGTCCGAAACGATTTTGGCTCTTGTGTCGCAACTCGACCTCGAAAATTGCCGTCCCGCGAAGTGAATGCGAGAGCCGAGCAGCCTGCCGAACCCCCGGCAAGCTGCTTACAGGTTAATCGAGAAAATCTTGGCAAGCCACTGGGATATCTACTTCAGCCAGTCGGCCATGCGGTCAACTGCTTCGACGATTTCGACTTCCGAGCCGGCATAAGACATGCGCATCGATCGATTGCCCTCCAGTGGGTCGAAATCCAGGCCCGGCGTTGCGGCAACATTGATCTCGGCCAACATTCGCTTGGCAAACGCCATGCTGTCATTGGTGAACCGGGTGACATCGACATAGGCATAGAAGGCGCCATCCATCGGCGACGCGATCGATAGCCCGATTTCCGGCAGACGCTTCAATAGAAACTCGCGATTGGCCGCATAGCTCGCCTTGTAGATATCCAGTTCCGCGCTCGCGCCGAGCGCCGCAGTAGCCGCAATCTGTGAGAGTTCGGGTGGCGAGATGTATAGGCTTTGTGCAACGCGCTCGATCGGGCGCACCAGCCGCTCGGGCAGCACCATCCAGCCGATGCGCCAGCCGGTCATGCAATAGTACTTGGAGAACGAGTTGATTACGATCGCTTCATCGGTCAATTCCAGCGCGCTGGTTTCCTCGCCGGCAAACGTCAGCCCGTGGTAAATCTCGTCTGAAATGAATGCGATCGACTCGGCTGAGCAGTAGTCAGCCAGCACCTGCAGTCCCTGGCGACCGGTTACCGTACCCGTCGGATTGGCAGGGCTCGCCAGCAGCACGCCCTTCAGCTTGACATTGTTTGTCTTTTGCGCGGCCTCAAGGCTTTCGGGCGTCAAAGTGAAATGAGTTTCGGCCGTAACCGGCACCTCGATCACTCTGAGGCCAAGCGCGCCGAGAATGTTGCGATAGGCGGGATAGCCCGGTCGGGCGATCGCAACCGCGTCTCCGGAATCAAACAGCGAAAGAAACGCAAGGTTGAAGCCAGCGGAGGAACCGGTAGTTATCGCGATGCGTGAGGGATCGATTTCCAAAGCGTGTCTGTCACGATAATGCGCGGCCAATGCATGTTTCAGCCTTGTCGTGCCGAGCGCGTCCGTGTAGCCGATCTTGCCTTCGACAAGTGCTGCGCGCGCAGCCTCCAGTGCAGCGCGGGGCGCGGGATGAGAGGGCTGGCCAACAGCCATGGAGATGACGGGATGACCGCTTGCTCGCCGCTTCGTCGCTTCGGCCAGGACATCCATGGCATGAAAGGGCTCGACTTCGCTGCGTTGGGAAATAGAAAACAAGGTCGCTTCTCTCTAACTTTGCGTGCGACCAGACAATTGCCGCAATAATCGGATCATCACAATCCCGCGATTGAACAGCGGATACGAAAATTCCTGTTTGAAGACGACAGGACGCACCGTAACTTGGCGGCATCGGAGTTCCGCCGTTAACCGTGCAGTGTTATCCGGCGCCTAGAACGACGCATACGAACTGCTGATAACGAGGATATAATGGCCATACTTCCGAAAATCTTCACCGCGCTGGCGTTTACTGCGTCGGTGGCAGCAGCCTATCCGGCGGCAGCACTCGATGACGCGCAGAAGAAGGAGTTCGGCGAGTTCATCAAGCAATACCTGATCGAAAACCCAGAGATCATGCTCGACGTTCAGGATGCCCTGCAGAAAAAACAGGAACAGGCGCGCCTCGTTAAAGCCAACGCCGTAATCTCCGACAACAAGTCGACGATTTTCGATTCGAAGTATGACGTGACGATCGGCAATCCGAAGGGCGACATCACCATCGTCGAATTCTTCGATTACAACTGCGGCTATTGCCGGCATGCCCTTTCCGACATGCAGACGATGCTCGAGAAAGACAAGAACGTCCGCTTCGTGCTCAAGGAATTCCCGATCCTTGGTCCGGAATCTGTCGCTGCCCACAAGGTTTCCGATGCCTTCCGCAAGCTGGCCCCGCAGAAGTACAGCGCGTTCCACATCGCTCTGCTCGGCAGCGATGGGCGGGCCGATGAAGCGAGTGCGATAGAAGTCGCCGAGTCGCTTGGCGTCAGCGAAAAGCAGATCCGCGACGAGATGGCCAAGAGTTCGAGCGACGCGTCCGTGAAGGAGACCTATCAGCTCGCCCAGAGCCTCGGCATCACCGGCACGCCGTCCTATGTGATCGGCAACGAACTGGTTCAGGGCGCGGTCGGTTTCGACGACCTTGAGACCAAGGTCAAGAACATGCGCGCCTGCGGCAAGACAAGTTGCTGATAGGGCGCCCATCAAATCGCCAAAATCGAAGTGTTTCAGCCATGTGGACAAATATGGCGCGATTCGGGCTGCGCTTCCCAAAGGGCTTTCATTAGGTCCGTCGGGAGTCTATAGGTTGCCGTCTCGCATCTATTGGAACATTCGATGACGCAAACGATTTTCGTCCTGAACGGGCCCAACCTCAACATGCTCGGCAAACGAGAGCCCGGCATCTATGGCGGCAAGTCGCTTCAGGATATCGAGGCGGATTGCAAGGTCGCCGGGCGCGAGCTCGGCTTCGATATCGATTTCCGCCAGAGCAACCACGAAGGTACGCTGGTCGACTGGTTCCATGAAGCGAACGATAAGGCAGTTGGCGTGGCGATTAATGCCGGCGCCTACACGCATACCTCGGTTGCGCTCCACGATGCAATTCGCGCTATTTCCATTCCGGTGATAGAGCTCCATATCTCCAACGTTCACGCGCGGGAAGAATTCCGCCACAAGTCGATGATTGCGCCAGCGGTGAAGGGCGTCATCTGCGGCTTCGGGCCTTACAGCTATATTCTGGCGCTGCAGGCGCTGAAGAATCTTACGGCATAAAAAGAAGACAGGGCAAACACTCATGGCTGAGAAGAAAAACGGTATCGACCAGGCGCTGATCCGCGACCTCGCGAACATCCTCAACGACACGGATCTGACGGAAATCGAAGTCGAGCAGGATGATCTGCGCATCCGCGTTTCGCGCGCCGGCAACACCCAGTACATTCAGGCTCCGATGGCTGCGCCCGCGTTTGCGGCGGCTCCGGCTCCCGTCGCCGCAGCAGCCCAGGTTGCCGCAGCGCCTGCGGCCCCTGCACGCAACCCTGCCAACACCGTCAGCGCTCCTATGGTCGGCACCGCCTACATGGCTCCCGCTCCGGGCGCGCGAGCCTTCATCGAGCTCGGCACGACCGTGAAGGAAGGCCAGACTCTGCTCATCATCGAAGCGATGAAGACCATGAACCAGATTCCTTCGCCGAAATCCGGCAAGGTTACCGAAATCCTCGTCGAGGACGGAAGCCCCGTCGAATACGGCCAAGCCCTCGTCGTCATCGAATAAGGCGGGCGTCATGGTCTCGAAAATCCTCATTGCCAACCGCGGGGAAATCGCGCTTCGCGTGCTGCGTGCCTGCAAGGAGCTCGGCATTCCCTGCGTCGTGGTTCACTCGACCGCGGACGCCGACGCCATGCATGTGCGTCTGGCCGACGAGAGCGTCTGCATCGGTCCTCCGCCGTCGCGTGACAGCTATCTGAACATCCACCAGATCGTCGCCGCCTGCGAAATCACCGGCGCCGATGCGGTACATCCGGGCTATGGCTTCCTGTCCGAAAACGCCAAGTTTGCGGAGATCCTGGAAGCGCACGGCATCACCTTCATCGGCCCGACGGCGGAACATATCCGCCTCATGGGCGACAAGATCACCGCCAAGACGACGGCCCAGGAACTCGGCATCCCTGTTGTCCCGGGCTCAGATGGCGAAGTGAAGACCGAGGAAGACGCGCTACGGACTGCAGCCGAAATCGGCTATCCGGTTCTGATCAAGGCAACCGCTGGCGGCGGCGGCCGCGGCATGAAGGTCGCAAAGTCCGAAGCCGACCTGATCGAAGCCTGGTCGACGGCCCGCACCGAAGCGGCTGCCGCCTTCGGCAACGACGCCGTCTACATGGAAAAGTATCTCGGCAAGCCACGCCACATCGAAATCCAGGTGTTCGGCGATGGCGAGGGCAATGCGATCCATCTCGGTGAACGCGATTGCTCGCTGCAGCGCCGCCACCAGAAGGTCTGGGAAGAAGCAAATTCGCCTGCCCTCAACGTCGAACAGCGCATGAAGATCGGCCAGGTTTGTGCCGATGCCATGAAGAAGCTGAAGTATCGCGGCGCCGGGACGATCGAGTTCCTGTACGAGAACGGTGAGTTCTATTTCATCGAAATGAACACCCGCCTGCAGGTGGAGCATCCGATCACCGAAGCGATCACTGGCATTGACCTCGTTCACGAGCAGATCCGTGTCGCCTCCGGCGGCGGACTTTCCGTGAAGCAGGAAGAAATCAACTTCCATGGCCATGCCATCGAGTGCCGCATCAACGCCGAGGACGCGCGTACTTTCGTACCCTCTCCTGGCACGATCACGCACTTCCATGCGCCGGGCGGTCTTGGAGTACGCGTCGACAGCGGTGCCTACCAAGGTTACAAGATCCCGCCTTACTACGACAGCCTCATCGGCAAGCTCATTGTATTCGGTCGCACCCGCGTCGAATGCATGATGCGTCTGCGCCGCGCACTCGATGAGTTTGTCGTCGATGGCATCAAGACGACGCTACCGTTGTTCCAGGATCTGGTGGATAATCAGGATATCGCTAACGGCGACTACGACATCCATTGGCTGGAAAACTATCTGGCCCAAAAACCGGCGTAACAGAGAATGGCAGGATCGCGCAGGAAATCTCCAGGCATCACACCGGAAATTCTCCTGCGCGCCTATTCGATCGGTCTCTTCCCGATGGCCGAATCGGCTGATGACCCGGAGATATTCTGGGTCGAGCCCGATCTTCGCGGTGTCCTACCGCTCGAAGAATTCCACGTCTCCAAAAGCCTCGCCAAGACCATTCGACGCAAGCCGTTCGATATCCGCTTCAACCACGATTTCGATGCGGTCATCGCAGCCTGTGCGGCAGAGACCGGGGACAGGCCAAGTACCTGGATCAATCAAACGATCAAATCGCTCTACTCCACGCTGCATCGGATTCGGCACGCGCACTCGGTAGAGGCGTGGGACGGGGACGAACTCGTCGGCGGACTGTATGGCGTATCGCTGGGTTCGGCGTTCTTCGGTGAAAGTATGTTTTCCCGGCGGACAAATGCCTCGAAGATCTGCCTCGTTCATCTCGTGGAACGGCTGCGGGCCAAGAGTTTTACCTTGCTCGATACCCAGTTTACGACCGAGCACCTCAAGACTTTCGGAGCCATAGACGTTCCGAAGGATGAGTACACCCACATGCTGGCAGCAGCGATGGCTTCGCCGAACCTCGAATTCTGAAATTTAGTTAGCCGCTTTGTCGGGTGCGGGAACGTCCGAGTTCTGCTTGCAGTCTTTCAGCCAGACGTCGTAGATCGGGTGCTCGACGGCATTGAGACCGGGGCTGTCGGCGAACATCCAGCCGGTGAAGATACGGCGGATCTTGCGGTCCAGTGTGATCTCGTCGACTTCCACGAAGCCGTCGATCTTCTGCGCTTCGGCCTGATCGCGTGAATAGCAGGCCTTCGGCGTCACCTGCAGCGCGCCGAACTGCACGGTCTCGTTGACGTAGACGTCGAAGGTCGTGATGCGGCCGGTGATCTTGTCGAGACCGGAGAACACGGCAACCGAGTTCTCGATCCGGGCAGCGGAGACGACTTGTGGGAGAAGCGTCGAGCCAAGCGCCAGGGAAAGCCCGGCGGCACGCAGGATCTGGTTCCGCGTGAAAAGCTTCATATCTGCCCGTCTCCACAGCATCTTAAAATCGAAGGCCGCAATCGCTGCGGCCATTCTGCGGGTAATGGTCAATTGTGGCTAAAAGCGGGGCTGTCGCCGCGCGCTCAGTTGCCAGGCGTCCAGGCGTCGTAGTCGCCGGTCACCCGCGGACGTTCACCAGGAACGACCAGCGAGCCGGGCGGGCGATAGGCCTGCGGCGAACCCGTCGGGTTCGCACGGTGCGGCTTCTGCCATTCCTTCGCAACATAGTTTTCCTGGGTCGGCGGAACATTGGTGCGGTGATGCATCCAGCCATGCCAGCCCGGGGGAATAGCGGAAGCTTCGGCATAGCCCTTGTAAATGACCCAACGCTTCGGGAGACCGTAGGACGACATGCCGCCTTCGTAGTAAACGTTGCCCAATTCGTCTTCACCGACGCGCTTGCCGAAACGCCAGGTCGCGAAGCGCGTACCGATCGTCTGACCGTTCCACCAGGTGAAGATTTGCACGAGGAGATTCTTCATGTCTTTTCCTTGAGCTAGCCGGACGGCAAGCGGGACCAGAATTTGATCCCTCGCTTATGCCGCCAGCGAGGTGCATTGTCCAGTGATTCCAGTGTCACATCGGTTCATTTCAGCGCCATCTTGAAGCCGAGATGAGATTGCTTGAAGCCAAGTCGCTCATAGAAGCGGTGGGCGTCCTTGCGACCGGCATTCGAGGTTAGTTGAACGAGGCGCAGGCCGCGACGTTTTGCCTCCGCGATGGCAAACTCGATCATCTCAGCGCCAATACCCTGCCCACGCATGTCACCACGCGTCTGCACCGCCTCGATGATCATCGACGACGAACCGCGACCAACCAGCGACGTGACGATCATTGTCTGGAACGTGCCGACAACCTGCCCCTCCCGTTCAGCGACATATAGCGTCTGATCGCGTGATAAGGCGATCCGCTCGAATGCTCTGAGATAGTCGCCGAAGGCCTCGGGCGCAGTCGTGTCGCCGTGACCGCCGAGATCATCGGCGGCAAAGATCGCCACAAGCGCAGCAACGTCGGCGCTACGCGCTTCGCGAATAATGGTTTGGGTCATGATGGTTAGCGCAGTTCCAGGGGCTTTTCGAGGATCAGGGTCGGTATGCCGGACTGCCCCGGTCCGTCGTTTTCATTGCGGCCGACATCCTCGAAACCGTGGGCATGGTAGAAGGCGATTGCCGCCGCATTCTGCGGCTCTATTTCCAGACGCATGATTTCTGCATCGGGAAAACAGGTTTCCAACTCGGCGAAGATCTCGCGCCCGATGCCCTGCCGATGGAGAGGTGGACGGACATAGAGCAGATGAAGCATGACGGTCTTCGTCATTTCATCCGACATGGCGGCATAACCGATGCCGCCGATATCCTTGCCATTGTCGGCAACGAGGAACTCGGCATTCTTCTTCGCCAGCCGCGCCTGCAGCGCAGCCGGCGAAAACAGATGACCAACGAGATCCTTTACCTTCGCTTCGCCATAGAGGCCAGCATAGGTCGCGCGAAACCCCTCATCCAACAACGTGCGCATCTTGCTAAGATCACCCTCGCTGGCAGTGCGCACGAAATACACAGTCCCTACTCCTCGATGCCGAGCTTCGCCTTCACGAGAGCCTGGACAGCCTGCGGGTTTGCCTTACCGCCGGTCGCCTTCATGACCTGACCGACGAACCAGCCGGCCAGTGTCGGCTTGGCCTGAACCTTGGCGACTTGATCCGGGTTGGCGGCGATGATTTCGTCGACGGCCCGCTCGATCGCACCGGTATCGGTCACCTGCTTCATGCCTCTGACTTCGACGATCTCGGCGGGATCGCCGCCCTCGTTCAGCACGATTTCGAACAGGTCCTTCGCGATCTTTCCTGAAATAGTCTCCGCCTTGATGAGGTCAATGATCGCACCAAGCTGAGCCGGCGAAACGGAGGTCTCCTCGATGCTCTTGCCGGTGCGGTTCAGCGCACCGAGCAGGTCGTTGATGACCCAGTTAGCGGCCGCCTTGCCGTCGCGGCCTTCAGCCACGGCTTCGAAATAGTCGGCAATCGCCTTTTCCGAGACCAGAACGGAAGCGTCGTAGATCGACAGACCGAGTTCGCGCACGAAGCGCTCCTTCTTGTCGTCCGGCAGTTCCGGCAGGTCGGCTGCGAGCGCCTTGACGAAGGCATCGTCGAACTCGAGGGGTAGCAGATCCGGATCTGGGAAATAACGGTAGTCGTGCGCGTCTTCCTTGGAGCGCATAGACCGCGTCTCGCCCTTGTTCGGGTCGAAAAGACGAGTCTCCTGCTCGATCGCGCCGCCATCTTCCAGAATGCCGATCTGGCGGCGGGCTTCGTATTCGATCGCCTGACCGATGAACCGGATGGAGTTGACGTTCTTGATCTCGCAACGCGTGCCGAAGCCTTCGCCTGGGCGACGGACGGAGACGTTGACGTCGGCGCGCATCGAGCCTTCGTCCATGTTGCCGTCGCAGGTTCCGAGGTAGCGCACGATAGAGCGCAGCTTCGTCATGTAGGCCTTGGCTTCATCCGACGAGCGCATATCGGGCTTGGATACGATCTCCATCAGCGCGACGCCCGAGCGGTTGAGGTCGACGTAGGACATCGTAGCGTGCTGGTCGTGCAGCGACTTGCCGGCGTCCTGTTCCAGATGCAGGCGCTCGATGCCGATCTCGATGTCCTCGAACTGGCCCTGGCGATCCGGGCCGAGCGAGATGATGATCTTGCCCTCGCCGACGATCGGATCCTTGAACTGCGAGATCTGGTAGCCCTGTGGCAGGTCCGGATAGAAGTAGTTCTTGCGGTCGAAGATCGAGCGCTTGTTGATCTGCGCCTTGAGACCAAGGCCAGTGCGGACCGCCTGGGCGACGCATTCCTCGTTGATGACGGGCAGCATGCCGGGCATCGCGGCATCGACGAGCGAAACGTTGGAATTCTGCGGCTTGCCGAATTCGGTCGCAGCGCCCGAGAACAGCTTCGAATTCGACAGCACCTGCGCATGGACTTCCATGCCGATGATGACTTCCCAATCGCCAGTGGCGCCGGGAATGAAGCGTTTCGGATCAGGCGTGCGAACGTCGACAATGGTCATTGGGATGCTCTTTTTGAGGCTGTTCTTTTCAACTGGTGAGGTAACGGAAATGGCTTGCGGGTGCAAGGCTTTCGGCTCTGCGTCGCAGCAAGCCGGCCGGTTTGGCGCATGTTAACGCAATGGGCTTAGCGTGATTTAAATGACAACGATTGATATTCTAAAGATCATCGGGCTCTTCGTGGCGTTGAATGCCTTGGTGTTCTCGATCTACTTTCTCGACAAGCAGGCTGCCCGCAGTCATCGGCGGCGGATCAGCGAGAAGACCTTGCTTACACTCGCTTTCGTCGGCGGCAGCCTTGGGGCGGTCTGTGCACAACGGCTCTTTCGTCATAAGACGCAGAAGGAACCGTTCCGGTCGATCCTGAGGGCTATCGTGCTGGTTCATATGGCGATCGCGCTTTTGCTATCAAGCGCTCTCGGCTACCTCGCGCTGGAGGGCGCGCTGCTAGACTAGGCCATAGATGCCGTCGTCCGCGGATTCCAATGACTTTGACAGCCCGACCGACGGGACATCACGATCGAGCTTGGGATTGTAGGCAATCGATAGCCAATGAATTGCATACCCACGCTTCTGGAAAAAGCCGATCGCCTCAGAGTTCCCCGAGTGTGTCTGCATCATTGCCGTGTCGAAGCCCTGCGCGGCGATGTCCTTCTCGATATCCTGCAAGAGTGCGGTTCCGAGACCGTGACCGGTGAAGGCAGGATCGATCCAGAAGTCCGAGATCTTCTCGTCGAGCGTCTCGCGCGCTGCCCACCCAGCCGCATGCCCGTTCCACTCAATGACGGTGACGGTGATCCAGCTCCCCGCAACGAAGTTGAAGAACGCGCTTCGCGCGGCGTCGACCATAGCATCTCCTTCGCCGATGGATGCCATCGCCTTCTGCCAGGCCCTTATTCCGATCTCGCTCAAAAGCTCCGCTTCGCCTTCCCGGGCATTGCGAATGTGGATCAACGGCACCTCCGACTTTCCACGGAAGTAAAGCACCGAATCACCCCGTTCTCCAAGCCTCAGGTTTCGAGCGCGAGACACGGCGGAAATGTCCTCTCTCGGTTGCAAATCTTGACGAGGTGTCGCGCAGCCAGTATCAAGGCCGCATGTTGAATTCGTCTTCTCAGACCCGGTAGAGGCCCTGCCCGCAGGTTTTCCCTGTGCGCATGGGCCCCGAAAAGAACGAAGCCCTGACGTCCGACCGGACGCCAGATGTTTTTGCGCGCCTCACGGCGCAAGACCGGATCAACATTTCCATGGATATTTCACGCACGGAGCAGCGCATCCTGCACCTGTTGGCCCAAGGCGGCCGCATTGAAATCGAACGCGACGACAACCGGAAAATCGAGGCGGTAAGATGCCTTACCCGCGACGGCTGGGTCTATCCCGGCTTCGGCCTTGAGCTGTTTCGCAAATTGAAGCAGAAGCGGGCGATCAAATCCTCAGGCGGCAAGCCCTACCGGATTACCGAACGAGGACTGGTTCTCGTCAGAGCCGAACAGGACAACAGATAGTTGTCCGAGCCGCGCGTCGCCTGGCGCGCGGCTTACTTTCAAAGCTGCTTGAAAAGCTCCGCCTTCATCACCGACCATTCGTCGGCGACCTTAGCGTTCCCACGCCGTTTACCCGCCTGGCGGTACCAGTAGTCGGCATTCCAGTCGTCGCCTTCGATGCGGTGGCAGATGGCATGCCCCCAATCGAAAAGCGCCTCGCCCTCATGCGCCTGGCAGACTTCATGCACTGCTTGCCATTCCGGACCAACGATGAAACCTGCCGCGGCGAGACGGTCGAATGCTTCGATCATCTGAGTGATATCTGACGCCGACATGAGTCCTCCTCCTGGTAGGGCCGCAATGGACGAATACAAAGTCCACGCCCGAGGTAGCTGGACCTCAGTCGCCCGACAAGGAACGACCGCCTCGTCGGCGGCCGATGCCGATGTGGCTCGCTCACCACCACTTGGCGGGCGTGAACTTGCCTGCCGCCTGCTCTATTACGTGCGCAGTCTTGAACAGCGTCTCTTCGTCGAACGGCTTGCCAATCAGCTGCAGACCGAGCGGCAGGCCGCCGTGATCCAGACCGGCAGGAACGGCAATGCCCGGCAGCCCGGCCATGTTGACCGTCACCGTGAAGATGTCGTTCAGGTACATCTTCACCGGATCGGACGCGAGGTTCTCGTCGGCGACGCCGAAGGCCGACGACGGTGTCGCGGGCGTCAGGATCGCATCGACGCCGGCGTTGAACGCCAGTTCGAAGTCGCGCTTGATCAGCGTGCGGACCTTCTGGGCCTTGATGTAATAGGCGTCGTAGTAGCCGGCGGACAGCACGTAGGTGCCGATCATGATGCGGCGCTTGACTTCCTTGCCGAAGCCGGCGGCACGCGTCCTTTCGTACATGTCGACGATGTCCTTGCCATCGACGCGCAGGCCATAGCGGACGCCGTCATAACGGGCAAGGTTTGATGAGGCTTCCGCCGGAGCGACGATGTAATAGGCCGGCAGGGCATACTTGGTGTGCGGCAGCGAGATGTTGACGATCTCGGCGCCTGCGTCCTTCAGCCAGGCAATGCCCTGCTGCCATAGCGTTTCGATTTCCTCAGGCATGCCGTCGACGCGGTATTCGTTCGGAATACCAATCTTCATGCCCTTCAGCGACTTGCCAAGTGCGGCCTCATATTCGGGAACCGGCAGATCGACGGAGGTCGTGTCCTTTGGATCGACGGAGGCCATCGACTTCAGCAGGATCGCGGCATCGCGCACATCGCGAGCAATCGGGCCGGCCTGATCGAGGGAAGACGCGAAGGCTACCGTGCCCCAGCGCGAGCAGCGGCCGTAAGTCGGCTTGATCCCGACAGTGCCGGTGAAGGCTGCAGGCTGGCGGATCGAGCCGCCCGTATCCGTTGCCGTGGCGCCGGCGCAGAGGTGGGCTGCAACGGCAGCCGCCGAGCCCCCGGAGGAACCGCCCGGTACCAGCTGTTGGTTGGAGCCACCCGAACGCCAGGGGTTGATCACCGAGCCGTAGTAGGAGGTCTCGTTGGAAGAGCCCATCGCAAACTCGTCCATGTTGAGCTTGCCGAGCATGACGGCGCCATCGTCCCAGAGGTTCTGCGTGACTGTCGACTCGTAGTGCGGCTTGAAACCATCGAGGATGTGGCTGCAGGCCTGCGTGTGAATGCCTTCGGTGGCAAACAGGTCCTTGATGCCGAGCGGAATACCCTCGAGCTCGCCGCCCTTGCCGCCGGCGAGACGCGCGTCGGAGGCTTCCGCCATCTGCAGCGCCTTCTCGGGCGTGACCTTGATGTAGGCGTTGAGCTTGTCGTTCGCTGCTTCGATCGCCGAAATATAGGCTTCGGTCAGTTCGGTCGCTTTGATTTCCTTGGCGCGCAGCTTCGTGCGGGCTTCGGCAATGGTCAGGCTGGTGAGTTCGCTCATGGTAATTCGCTTCAAATCTGGAATGGCAACAAAGGTCGAAAAACGGCGAAGGCCTTATTCGACGACTTTGGGTACCAGGAAGAAATTCTGATCGGTGACAGGCGCGTTCGAGACGATGTCAGCAGCCTTGTTGCCGTCGGTCACATCATCGGTGCGCTTCTTCATCTCCATCGGCGTGACCGATGTCATTGCCTCGACGCCCTCGACGTCGACTTCGGAGAGCTGCTCGACGAAGCCGAGGATGCCATTCAGCTCACCCACCATGCGATTTGCCTCTTCTTCGGTGACGGCAATACGGGCAAGGCGCGCTACGCGCTTAACGGTGGCAAAGTCGACGGACATGGTATTCTCCGGATAGGATTTTTCCTACCCGCTATAAAGGCCATGCCCGCCGTGCGCAACGGGCATGGCCCTTGGATTGCGTAGAATTCCGCTACCGAAATCGGAGCGGTTTTGCTGACGTAACCTAGACGGAAAGGCTCTCGCCCGGCTTCGGCGTCCTCACCGCGGTCGTCGATCCATCCATACCCGAGACAAACTTCTCCGGCGTCTGATCGATGATCGGGAAGGTGCCGTAGTGGCAAGGTATCGCCGTCTTGAAGTTGAAGTAGCGCTGGCAGGCCAGCGCCGCGACCGCGCCGCCCATCGTGAAGCGGTCGCCGACCGGCACCAGTCCGATATCCGGCTGATGCAGTTCATTGATCAGCGCCATGTCGGAGAAGATGTCGGTATCGCCCATGGCGAGGATGGAGGCTTCCTCGTCGAAATGCAGCATCAGGCCGTTTGCATTGCCGAGCGCATGCGAAACGCCGTCTTCGGTGATCTGGGCGGAGGAATGCAGCGCGTTGGTGAAGGTTGCCGAGAAACCGTCGAAGGAAACAGTCCCCCCGGTATTGCCCATTTCGAGCTTCGCCAGGCCCTTGGACCCCAGCCACGAGGCAAGGTCGGCGTTGGCGAGAACGACCGCGCCGGTCTCCTTGGCGAGCGCTACGGTGTCGCCGACATGATCGCCGTGACCGTGGGTCAGCAGGATGTGGGTGACGCCGCTCGCGACATCCTTGAGGTTCTGCCCAGCGAAGGAGGAATTGTGCGTGAGAAACGGATCCAGCAAGATTTTCGCCTTCCCGATCTCGATGCGGAAAGCGGAGTGACCGAGCCAAGTGATCTTCATAAAATGTCTCCTTCGATTATCGGATGCAAAAGCCTGTTTTGCTGGCTATGGACATATCGGATGCGGTCGCAAAGAAAAGCGTCACCGCTTCAATTTCTTTTGACAGGATGAAACGACGATGACGGTGCTAACGATCGAAGAACTCTCAACTGCGTTGCAGCCGGGACAGGCGATCGCGGGCCTCGATCTCGGCACGAAGACGATCGGGCTTTCGATGTCCGATCTCGGCCGGCGCTTTTCGACGCCGCGGCCGGTCATCAAGCGCGAAAAATTCACGATCGATGCGACGACGTTGCTGGAGTTTGCCGCTAAGGAAAAGGTCGCCGCCTTTGTGATTGGTCTGCCAATGAACATGGACGGATCGGCCGGACCGCGCGTTCAGGCGACGCGCGCCTTCGTGCGCAACATGGAGCAGAAGACTGACCTGCCGTTCGTCTACTGGGACGAGCGGCTGTCGACGGTCGCCGCCGAGCGGGCGCTGCTCGAGATGGACGTATCACGCAGGCAGCGTGCCGAGCGGATCGACTCGGCAGCGGCAAGCTTCATTCTTCAGGGAGCGCTGGACAGGCTATCGTTGCTCGGCAGAACGGCATCGGGCGATTTTGACGCGTGACGTGCACGCCACCAGGCGGCAATTGCCTTGCGTCGGCGGAACCCAATGATTGCGAAGACGACAAGACTGTCGACGACGATCGCGCGGGCAACCAGCGGCGGAATGGTTTCCGGCGGAATGCCGAGCACCTTGCCATAAATCTCGAAGGTCAGGTCATGCACCTGCCTACTGAGCATATAGATGCCGAAGTTCATGTCGTAATAGGAAAGCCAATACCATCCCGCCAGGAAGACAATGGGACCGGCCCAGAAGATCAGGAACCACTTCATGCGGTCGTCTCTCGTTCTCTTCGACTGGATAGCCCCTCGTGGGAAACCGCCCATATCGACAACGCCATCGAACCCAGAACCAGCCCTGGCACAGCGATATCCAGCGCAAGCACAGCGAAAAACATCATCGCGGCAACAAGAAACGCGCCTCTCGCGATTTTAGTTCCCATGGTTCCAGACACCCAACATTTTGGACTGACTGGCAAACTGACTTCTTACCCGGGAAGGCGCAACGTAAACCATTTGTTAAGGTTAACGCGCGCGGGGACGCCTGTGGAAAGACTGTGCTCGGCCTCAGCCGTAGACGCCGCGAACGATACGTTTCAGAGCCGTTGCGGCCTTCTCCCAATCCTTCGACGTCTTGAGCGTCAGTCCGGCGCACTGGCCTCCAGCGGATGCGGAAAGAACGAGATGCTGGATGGCCGCGATCAGAAGCGCATTGACGGCCACAACGTCGACGCCCTTTGGCGGCATCAGCGATCCCCGCATGCGATCGAGCCAGTTTGCTAGGGCCTTCGACCGCGCCTCGGAAAGCCGCCTGACCTGCTCGGTGTTTTCGGAAACCTCCCAGGCAACGATTCGGCGAACAAGTGGATCATCCCGCAACGCCTCGAGGAAAAGCAGCGACAGCCGCTCCATGAGGTCGCCGTAGGTCAGGAGAAACATGCCACCGGTATCCTCGGGAATGCGGTCCTTGACCCAATTGCCGAGATCGGCGCCGATCGCTTCCACGAGGCCGTTCAAGCCGCCGTAGTAGCGGTAGATCAGTTGCTTGTCGCAGCCGGCGCGGCGGGCAACCGCGTTGATGCCGAAATTCTGGAACCCCTCTTCCGCCAGCAACGACTTGGCTGCGTTCAGAATTGCCTTCTCGGTAGCGCTTCGGTCGCGAATACGCTTTTCGGGTTCGACACGGATTGCGTCGGCAACGGGCGCAAGCACCATGGGGTCGTTCAGCATGAGGGATTCGGTCCAGTTGTCACTTTGCGGTGAGTAACAACGCCACAGATCAGCGGCAACGGACATGTCTTGCAAAGATTGTGGACAGTTCGCGAAAGATGGCAACGATTTCAAAGTGTCACCATACGGTGACATTTAGCTGCCTGCCCTTATAGTCTCTGTCCAAACCAGACCGTTCGGTCGGAAGCGTCGACCAATGGCGGGCCAAGTCGGCTGAACCCGCGGGAGCCCCAAAAACGCAGAGCGCCATAATTGTTAGCATTGGCGCCGAGGTGGACGGCTTCGACGCCGGCCTCTCTTGCATTCGACAGCCATCGGTCGAGGAGCTTCGTGCCCATCCCCTGCCCCTGTAAACGCGGCAGTAGGTTCATGTGGATGTGCGCGGGAAAGGCTTCGACGAGCGCAGCAGGCGCCGAAGACGGATGGTGGATCGCGGAAATGCGTTTCTGATCGGCGTCCCAGTTCTCGGGATCGCCCTCCGGATCGCTGTACGCCCGACGAAGTGCCGGCCACCAATCGCGTTCAAGCCGCTGATCGAATGCAACCGTATCGAACCCGCCGACGATGTAGCCGGCAACTCCTTCGGAGTCCTCTGCCACGAAAGCGGTTTCAGGGCTCAGCAGCACGTAGGGTGCCGAATAAATATGTCCGATCAGCTTGCCGTCGCGGTGCAATTTGGACGCATCGCTGCCGGCGTCGCCCGTCACGAGCGAGATTTGATAGATCTGCTCGAGATCGTCGGTACGGACGGGACGCAGCACAGTCATCAGCTTGCCGGCGGATAGAGAAGATCGACGATGTAGCTGGCGTCGAAGCGCGAATCCAGCATGCCGTAGGTCGAGCGCCAGCCGCCTGCAAGGCGGGTTTCGATGAAGGCATCGGCGATCCGCCCTGCCCCCAGGCGATAGAGTTCGGCGGCACCGGCAGCGAGCGCCAGCTGTTCGACGAGCAGGCGTGCAGCGCCCTCGTCCCGCTCGCAAAGCGCCATGGCGGCGCGCAGCACGTCGATGGTCTTCTTGCCGGCCGGTCCGAGATCGCGCGCGAGACCTGCGAATACCGTTTCGAAAAGGTCCTTGCCGCGGTTCAGGATGCGTAGCACGTCGAGTGCCATGACATTGCCCGAGCCTTCCCAGATCGCGTTAACGGGCGCTTCGCGATAGTGGCGGGCGATCGGGCGCTCCTCGATGTAGCCGCTGCCGCCGATGCATTCCATCGCCTCGTAAATCAGAGATGGCGCAATCTTGCAGCACCAGTATTTTGCGACCGGCGTCATGACGCGGGCGTAGGCCGCCTCTTCGGCGCTGCCGCGTGCCCGATCGAAGGCATCGGCAAGGCGGAAGGACAGCGCCGTCGCAGCCGCCACATCGAGGGCCATATCGGCCAGGACGCGCGTCATGATCGGCTGGCTCACCAGCATCTTTCCGAAAACGCTGCGGCCGCGGGTGTGATGCACGGCCTCGGCCAGCGAAGCGCGCATGATGCCCGAGGAGGCCAGCGCGCAGTCGAGCCGCGTTAATGTCACCATGTCGAGAATAGTGCGGATACCGCCATCCGGCGTGCCGAGCAGGAAGCCGAACGTATCGTTGAATTCGACTTCCGACGAGGCATTGGAGCGATTGCCGACCTTGTCCTTCAGGCGCTGGAAGTGCAGGCCGTTCGCCGAACCATCCTCCAGAAGACGTGGAACGAGGAAGCAGCCCATCCCATCCTTGGTCTGCGCCAGCATCACGAAGGCGTCGCTCATCGGCGCCGACATGAACCACTTGTGGCCGGACAGACGATAGATGCCTTCGCTGACCTTCTCCGCCGTCGTCGTGTTGGCGCGAACGTCGGTGCCGCCCTGCTTCTCGGTCATGCCCATGCCGATCGTCACGGCGGACTTCTGCATGGCAGGCTTGTTGGTGGAATCATATTTGCGCGAGAGGATCTTCGGTGCCCAGTCCTTCTGCACGGCCGGCGAAGCCGAAAGCGCTGCGACCGAGGCACTCGTCATCGTCAGCGGGCAGAGATGGCCGGATTCCAACTGCGCCGTCAGATAGAAGCGCGCTGCCCTAACCTTGTGCGCCTGGTTTTTGGCCTCAGTGTCCGCCTGCGGATCCCAGACAGACGAATGCAGCCCCGACGACATCGAACGGCGCATCAGCGCGTGCCAGGCCGGATGGAACTCGACAACATCGAGCCGCTCGCCGCGCGGACCATGCGTGCGCAGCTGCGGCACGCCCTGATTCGCCATGCGCGCCAGCTCCTGCGCCTCCGGAGAGGTCACGTACCGGCCCATGTTGTCGAGATCGTCGCGGATCCCACGCGGCAGCGTGCCGGTCAGGTCGACGATCAGCGGATCGGACCTGTAGGCGTTGATGCCGGACCACAGGCTCGGCTGGTTGAGTTCGGCAAGTTTCTCTTCGGCGGGCGTCATGAATCGCTTCTAGTGCAAGAGGCAGGCAAAGGGAAACCGGAAGTTACAATTTCCCTGTCCTCTGCAATAGTTGAATTCGGGCAAAATTGCAGGGGGAGACGGGCCTTTGCCCACAGCGCAAGCTTGCCGCCGCCCGGCTCACTCTTTATAGACCCCGCAGACGACAGCAAGAGGCAGGTTCATGGTCTTCTTTCCCCACCGCCACCTCATCGGTATCAAAGGGCTCACCGAGCAGGATATCACCTTTCTCCTCGACAAGGCCGACGAGGCCGTCAAGATCAGCAGGCAGAGAGAGAAGAAAACGTCGACCCTTCGCGGCCTGACTCAGATCAATCTCTTTTTCGAGGCATCGACGCGCACGCAGGCCTCCTTCGAGCTTGCCGGGAAACGTCTCGGCGCCGACGTGATGAACATGTCGGTCGGCAATTCTTCGGTGAAGAAGGGCGAGACCCTGATCGATACGGCAATGACGCTGAACGCGATGCGGCCTGATGTGCTCGTGATCCGCCATTCCAGCGCCGGGGCTGCTGCCCTGCTCGCACAGAAGGTTTCCTGCTCGGTGGTCAATGCCGGCGACGGCCAACATGAGCATCCGACGCAGGCCCTCCTTGACGCTCTGACGATCCGCCGCGCCAAGGGCAAGCTGTCGCGCATTATCGTCGCGATCTGCGGCGACGTGCTGCATTCGCGCGTGGCGCGGTCGAACATCCTATTGCTGAACGCCATGGGCGCACGCGTGCGCGTCGTAGCGCCCGCAACCCTGCTGCCATCAGGTATCGCCGACATGGGCGTTGAGGTCTTCCATTCCATGAAGGAAGGTCTGAAGGACGCCGACGTTGTGATGATGCTGCGTCTGCAGCGCGAGCGCATGTCCGGCGCCTTTGTGCCATCGGTGCGCGAATACTATCACTTCTATGGGCTCGACGCGGAAACGCTAAAAGCGGCGAAGGAAGATGCGCTTGTCATGCATCCCGGCCCGATGAACCGTGGCGTCGAGATCTCCTCCGAGGTCGCGGACGGACCGCAGAGCGTGATTGCCGAACAGGTGGAAATGGGGGTCGCCGTGCGCATGGCCGTCATGGAGACGCTGCTGGTCTCACAGAACCAGGGTCCACGCACCGAAGGAGCCGGCGCATGAAGAACTCGGTCGTCCTCAAGAACGTTCGCATCGTCGACCCCTCGCGCAATCTCGATGAAGTCGGCAGCATCATCGTCAGGGATGGCCTGATCGTTGCGGCCGGCGCGGACGCACAGAACCAGGCAGCGCCCGCCGGTGCCGACGTGCGTGATTGCACCGGCCTCGTCGCTACGCCTGGCCTCGTCGATGCCCGCGTTCATATCGGTGAGCCGGGCGCCGAGCATCGTGAAACGATCGCTTCGGCAAGCCGCGCGGCAGCGGCCGGCGGCGTTACGTCGATCATCATGATGCCGGATACCGATCCCGTCATCGACGACATCGCGCTTGTCGAATTCGTCAAGAAGACGGCGAAGGACAAGGCACTGGTCAACGTCTATCCGGCAGCGGCGATCACGAAACATCTTGCCGGCGAGGAAATGACCGAGATCGGCCTGCTGATGGAAGCCGGCGCCGTCGCGTTTACCGACGGCCGCTCGAGCGTCCACGACACGCAGGTCCTGCGTCGCGTGATGACCTATGCGCGTGAATTCGGCGCCGTCATCTCCTGCGAGACCCGCGACAAATATCTGGGTGCCACCGGGGTCATGCATGAGGGACTGTTTGCCAGCTGGCTCGGTCTCGGGGGTATCCCGAAGGAAGCAGAACTCATCCCGCTCGAACGCGACCTGCGCATCGCCAAGCTGACACGCGGCAACTACCACGCCGCGATGATCTCCGTGCCGGAATCGGTCGAGGCGATCGAGCTTGCCCGCAGCCGTGGTGCGCGCGTTACCTGCGGTATCTCGATCAACAATCTTTCGCTGAACGAAAACGACATCGGCGAATATCGCACCTTCTTCAAGCTCTATCCGCCGCTGCGCTCCGAAGATGATCGTATGGCGATGGTGGATGCGCTGGCGCGCGGTGCGATCGATATCATCGTCTCCTCGCACGACCCGCAGGACGTTGACACGAAACGCCTGCCCTTCGGTGAAGCGGCCGACGGAGCCGTCGGCCTTGAAACGATGCTAGCTGCGGCGCTGCGCCTGCATCACAGCGGCCAGGTCAGCCTGATGCGGCTGATCGATGCCATGTCGACGCGGCCGGCGCAGATTTTCGGCCTCGAGGCCGGCACGCTGAAGCCGGGCGCGAAGGCGGATATTGCGCTGATCGATCTCGATGACCCTTGGCTTGTCTCGAAGGACATGCTTCTTTCCCGCTCGAAGAACACGCCGTTCGAAGACGCTCGCCTCAGCGGGCGCGCTGTTGCGACCTACGTCGCCGGACGCTGCGTGCATACGATATAAAAAGACCACCGGAGGGAACATGGTCTCGGATCTCATGACCTGGCAGATCACGCTGCCGATCGCATTCGCGGCGGCCGCCATTGGCTACCTGCTCGGCTCCATCCCCTTCGGCCTGATCCTGACAAAGGCCGCCGGGCTCGGCGACGTCCGCAGCATCGGGTCTGGCAATATCGGCGCGACCAACGTGCTTAGAACCGGCAACAAGAAGCTTGCAGCCGCAACGCTCCTTCTCGATGCGCTGAAGGCATCGGCCGCAGCTTGGATCGTCGGCTATTTTCTGGGCAACGAAGCAGCGCTGATCGCGGGTTTCTTCGCCTTCATCGGTCACCTCTTCCCGGTCTGGATCGGCTTCAAGGGTGGCAAGGGTGTCGCCACCTACATCGGGACGCTGCTCGGCGTCGCGCCGATCATGGTCCTGGCTTTCGCCGTGGTCTGGCTGGCGGTCGCTTTCACGACCCGGTATTCCTCGCTTGCCGCACTGGTTGCAATGCTTGTCATTCCGGTTGCATTGTGGATACTGGGCGCCGAGAAGGTTGCAGCGGTCATGGCGATCATGACTGTCATCTCCTACTGGAAGCACAAGGCCAACATCTCTCGCCTGATGAGCGGGACGGAAAGCAAGATCGGGGCGAAGGGATAGAATGGACGCTCGCAGCGCAAGGCCAAAAGGAATTGCGCTGACGGAACGCCAACGCATCGCGTGGCTGCGTCTCATCCGCTCCGACAATGTTGGGCCGGCAACCTTTCGCGACCTCATCAACCATTTCGGATCCGCCGAGACGGCGCTGGCCGCTCTGCCCGAACTCTCGGCCCGCGGCGGGGCGACGCGCTCCATCCGGATCGCAACGGAGAGCGAGGCGCACAAGGAGTTGGAAGCCGCGCGGCGCTTCGGCGCCCGATTCGTCGGCATCGGCGAGCCGGACTATCCCCAAGCGCTGAAGCAAGTCGACGGTGCGCCGCCGTTGCTCGCCGTCAAAGGCGATCTCTCGGTTTCCCCGCAGCCGGCCGTCGGCATCGTCGGCTCCCGCAACGCCTCCATTAGCGGCGCCAAGTTCGCCGCGACAATCGCGCGCCAATGCGGCCAAGCAGGCTACGTCGTCGTCTCCGGCCTTGCACGCGGCGTCGACACGGCAGCGCATCGCGCAAGCCTCGACACGGGAACGGTGGCTGCGATGGCCGGAGGTCTGGACCAACCCTATCCGCCGGAGAATGCCGGTCTGCTTGACACCATCTGGAATGGCAACGGGCTTGCCATCAGCGAAATGCCATTCGGCTGGGAGCCGCGCGCACGCGACTTTCCACGCAGAAACCGGCTTATCGCCGGCGTTTCGCTGGGCGTCGTTGTCGTCGAAGCGGCGATGCGCTCGGGTTCGCTGATCACGGCAAGGCTGGCCGGCGACTTCGGCAGGCTGGTTTTCGCGGTGCCGGGTTCACCGCTCGATCCCCGGTGTCATGGCACCAATGGATTGCTGAAAGACGGTGCGATGATTGTCACGACACCGGATGACGTCACCGAAGCTCTGGCACCACTCTCACAGATCGAACGCTACTCCGCGCCGGTCGCCGAGGAGCCGGAACGCGACGGCGGCCGCTCCATGCTCCCGCCTGATGATTCCGATCGCTCGCTTATCGTCGATGCACTCGGGCCGACGCCGGTCGAGATCGACGACGTCATCCGCCATACCGGTTTGCCGGCGGCTTCGGTCTATCTCGTCCTGCTGGAGCTTGATATCGCCGGACGGCTTCATCGCCATCCCGGCGGTTTCGTCTCTCTTGCCATGGGCGACTGAGATCCCTACGTCCGGGCCTGAAGATCGCCGGCCTCCACATAGGCCATCTCGATCAGATAGCAGAGCATATCGGCGTTCTCTTTTTCCGCCACCCGCCGCAACTCAGCGAGCATCTGCCTGATGAAGGTTCTCATGCGAGCCGGATCGTCCGGTATCTTTCTTTGCGAACTTGGCCGCCATGGGATAGTCTCTGACGAAAGAGAGGCGCTGCCTTTCGGCTAGCCCGAACCACACTTCAAAAACGATACCTCAATTATCAGAAATTGCAATAAGTTTGCGATCTCGTATTGGTTGTATCGCGTTGTAATGCGTAAAAATGCAGTCAGACCACTTGACCGAAACGAATTCCCTGTCCATGTCGAAGAGCCGGCTATCTGGACACGGCAGGGATTCCATCTGCTTATCCGCCGGCTTGGCACGTTTTTTTAGAGAATCATGATGAATGTTGTAGTGGTAGAATCGCCTGCCAAGGCAAAGACGATCAACAAGTATCTGGGCTCCGGATACAAGGTGCTCGCCTCCTTCGGCCATGTCCGCGATCTGCCTGCCAAGGACGGCTCGGTTCTTCCGGATCAGGATTTCGAAATGCTGTGGGAGGTCGACGGCGCATCGGCCAAGCGGCTGAAGGATATCGCCGACGCGGTGAAGTCGTCCGACAGCCTATTCCTCGCAACCGACCCGGACCGCGAGGGTGAAGCGATTTCCTGGCACGTCCTCGACATGCTGAACAAGAAGCGCGTCCTGAGCGGCAAGACCGTGAAGCGGGTCGTTTTCAATGCGATCACGAAGAAGGCCGTCCTCGATGCCATGGCGGAGCCACGCGACATCGACGTGCCGCTCGTCGATGCGTATCTCGCTCGCCGTGCCCTCGACTATCTCGTCGGCTTCAACCTGTCGCCAGTTCTCTGGCGCAAGCTCCCGGGCGCACGTTCGGCCGGCCGCGTTCAGTCGGTGGCGCTGCGTCTGGTGTGCGATCGTGAGTCCGAAATCGAGCGCTTCATCTCCGAGGAGTACTGGAACCTTTCGGTTCTCCTGAAGACGCCACGGGGCGACGAGTTCGAAGCAAAACTGGTTGCA
Organism: Rhizobium sp. BK399; assembly: GCF_014194695.1. Classification (GTDB taxonomy): domain Bacteria; phylum Pseudomonadota; class Alphaproteobacteria; order Rhizobiales; family Rhizobiaceae; genus Rhizobium. The sequence continues at coordinate 57,787 of NZ_JACIAH010000001.1, forward strand.
GCGAATGGCAAGCGGTTGCAGGCTCGTTCGATCGGAAACGGCGAAGAAGCCGGCAAGCTCAAGGCCCTTCTGGAAGGCGCGAGCTATGCCGTCGACACGGTCGAGGCAAAGCCGGTCAAGCGCAACCCGGGACCACCCTTCACAACCTCCACACTGCAGCAGGCGGCGTCCTCGAAGCTCGGCTTTTCAGCGTCCCGGACCATGCAGGTTGCCCAGAAGCTCTACGAGGGTGTCGACATCGGCGGCGAGACGGTCGGTCTGATCACCTACATGCGTACGGATGGCGTTCAGATGGCGCCCGAAGCCATCGATGCGGCGCGGAGCGCAATCGTCGATCAATTCGGCCAACGCTATCTGCCGGAGAAGGCTCGCTTCTATTCCACCAAGGCCAAGAACGCCCAGGAAGCACACGAGGCGATCCGCCCGACCGATTTCAATCGCTCGCCCGACCGCGTGCGGCAGTTCCTCGATGCCGACCAGTTGAGGCTTTACGACCTTGTCTGGAAGCGCGGCATCGCGAGCCAGATGGCCTCGGCTGAAATCGAGCGTACCACGGCTGAGATCACCGCCGACAACAAGGGCGAGAAAGCCGGTCTGCGCGCTGTCGGCTCGGTGATCCGTTTCGACGGCTTCATCGCCGCCTATACCGACCAGAAGGAAGACGGCGAACAGAGCGACGACGGTGACGAGGATGGTCGTCTGCCCGAGATCAATGCCCGCGAGAACCTCGCAAAGCAGAAGATCAATTCGACCCAGCACTTCACCGAACCGCCGCCGCGCTATTCGGAAGCATCGCTAATCAAGAAGATGGAAGAGCTCGGCATTGGGCGTCCGTCGACTTACGCTGCGACGCTGGCGACCTTGCGCGATCGCGAGTACGTCACCATCGACAAGCGCAAGCTCATTCCGCAGGCCAAGGGCCGGCTGGTGACGGCCTTCCTCGAAAGCTTCTTCACCAAATACGTCGAATACGATTTCACCGCTGATCTTGAAGAGAAGCTAGACCGGATCTCGGCCGGGGAGCTGAACTGGAAGCAGGTGCTGCGCGATTTCTGGAAGGATTTCTTCTCCCAGATCGAGGATACGAAGGAACTTCGCGTCACCAACGTTCTCGACTCGCTTAACGAAGCGCTGGCGCCACTCGTTTTCCCGAAGCGGGAAGATGGCGGCGACCCGCGCATCTGCCAGGTTTGCGGCACAGGCAACCTTTCGCTGAAGCTCGGAAAGTATGGCGCCTTCGTCGGTTGCTCGAACTATCCCGAATGCAACTATACCCGTCAGCTTTCATCCGAAGGTGGTTCGGAAGCCGAAGGCGTTGCGCTGAACGAGCCGAAGAACCTCGGCACCGATCCGGTGACCGGTGAAGAGCTTACGCTGCGTTCGGGCCGCTTCGGCCCCTACATCCAGCGCGGTGATGGCAAGGAAGCAAAGCGTTCCTCGCTGCCGAAGGGCTGGAAACCCGAGGATATCGACTACGAGAAGGCGATGGCGCTGATTTCGCTGCCACGCGATATCGGCAAGCACCCGGAAACCGGCAAGATGATTTCTTCCGGCATCGGTCGCTATGGGCCGTTCCTGTTGCATGACGGCGGCTACGCCAACCTCGAAAGCGTCGAAGACGTCTTCTCGATCGGGCTCAACCGCGCTGTGACCGTGATTGCCGACAAGGCGAGCAAGGGCCCTGCCGGACGCGGCCGGACTGCAGCGGCAGCGTTGAAGGAACTGGGCGACCATCCGGATGGCGGTGCGATCACCGTTCGCGACGGCAAGTATGGTCCCTACGTGAACTGGGGCAAGGTCAATGCGACCCTGCCGAAGGGCACCGATCCGCAGGCCCTGACTGTCGAGGAAGCGCTGGCGCTGATCACCGCCAAGGCAGGCAAGGCACCGGCATCGAAGAGCAAGGCAAAACCGAAGGCGAAGGCCGCCTCGGCTGAAACCAAGACTACCAAGACCGCCGCCAAGCCGAAAACGACCAAAGCCAAGGCGCCGGCAAAGACGAAGAAGAGCAAAGAGTGAGCAAAATCCCGCGGGAAAGAATGAAGGGCATGGGCAAGCGTCCCGGCAAGATCGGACGCGCCAGCCAGCAACCCGCAGCCGAACCGCTGAACATCGCCCACGGGGCCCTGCCCTCCCGCGAAGTGATTCTGCGCTTTATCGCCGACCATCCGCAGAAGGCGTCGAAGCGCGAGCTTGCGAAGGCCTTCGGACTGAAAGGCGACAACCGCGTCGAACTGAAGCACCTCCTGCGCGAACTGGAGCAGGAAGGAATGCTCCAGAAGACGCGCAAGTCGCTGATCCGGCCGGGCGCCCTGCCGCCCGTCACAGTGCTCGACATCACGACGCGCGACAAGGACGGCGAACTGATCGGCCGTCCGGCGGAGTGGCCGGAGGAGATGGGGGTTGCGCCCGCCGTCGCCATCCGCCAGTCGACATCGGCAGCAGGTCGCAACGGCAAGGGCAAGGCTCCTGTCGCCGGCATGGGCGACCGAATCCTCGCGAAGATCTTTCCGGCCTCTGATCGCGGCGGCCCGGCCTACACCGCGCGCATCATCAAGATTTTGGACAAGCGCCGCGGCGCGTTGCTCGGCGTCTTCAAGGATGCACCTGGTGGTGCCGGTCGTCTGCTGCCGATCGAGCGGCGCGGCGAGGAAATGGTGATCGACCCCGAGTACAAGGGCGAGGCCAAGGACGGCGATCTTGTCGAGGTCGAAGTTGCCCGTCTCGGTCGATTCGGCCTGCCGCGCGCCAAGGTGCTCTCGATCATCGGTTCCGTCGCATCCGAGAAGGCGATCTCGATGATCGCCATCCATGCCCATGGCATCCCTTATACATTCCCGCCTGCTGTCGTCGCCGAAGCCGACGATGCCAAGCCCGCGACGATGTCGCATCGCGAGGACTGGCGCGATGTGCCGCTGATCACCATCGATCCGGCTGACGCCAAGGACCATGACGACGCCGTCTATGCCGAGGCGGATCCCTCGCCCGATAATCCGGATGGCGTCATCGTTACTGTCGCCATCGCCGACGTCTCCTATTACGTTCGCCCGAACTCTCCGCTCGATCGCGAAGCGCTGAAGCGCGGCAACTCGGTCTATTTCCCGGACCGGGTCGTGCCGATGTTGCCGGAGCGCATCTCGAACGATCTCTGCTCGTTGAGAGAAGGTCAGGACCGGCCGGCGCTTGCCGTTCGCATGATGTTTTCGAAGGAAGGCCGAAAGATCGGCCATACCTTCCATCGCGTGATGATGAAGAGCGCGGCAAAGCTCTCCTACCAGCAGGCGCAGGCGGCGATCGACGGCACGCCTGACGATAAGACGGGACCGCTTCTCGAACCGATCCTGAAGCCGCTTTGGAATGCCTACCGGATCATGACGCTCGGTCGTGGGCGCCGGCAACCGCTCGAGCTCGACATGCCGGAGCGCAAGATCCTGCTGAAGCCTGACGGCACCGTGGACCGCGTTGTCGTGCCGCCACGCCTCGACGCGCACAAGCTGATCGAAGAAATGATGATCCAGGCCAACGTTTCGGCAGCCGAGACGCTGGAGAAGAAGCGGCAGGTGCTGATCTACCGCATCCATGACGGCCCGACGCTCGCCAAGCAGGAAGTGCTGCGCGAGTTCCTGGCAACGCTTGGCATATCGCTTCCCAAGGGCGGCAACATGCGCGCCAACAATTTCAACATGATCCTCGCCAAGGCGGACGACACGCCGCACCAGACGATGGTCAACGAGATGGTGCTTCGCTCGCAGAGCCAGGCTATCTACAGCCCGGAGAATATCGGGCACTTCGGCCTGAACCTGATGAAATACGCGCACTTCACCTCGCCGATCCGCCGTTATGCGGACCTGATCGTGCACCGTGCACTGGTCGGCTCGCTCGGTTTCGGTGAAGGCGGCATCACGCCCGACGAAGAAGCCGCACTCGACGATATTGCCGCAGAGATCTCGACTTTCGAGCGCCGCGCCATGGCCGCCGAGCGCGAAACGGTGGACCGCCTGATTGCGCATCATCTTGCCGGCCGTATCGGCGAGGAATTCCAAGGACGCGTATCAGGTGTGACGAAATCGGGACTATTTGTCACCCTCCCGGACTATGGAGCGGATGGCTTCGTTCCTATATCTACGCTCGGAACGGACTACTTCATCTATGATGAGGCGCATCAGGCATTGTCTGGCGAAAAGACCGGGCTTGGGTATCGCCTCGGCGACGACGTCACGGTCAAGCTCGCAGAGGCTATTCCGCTTGCCGGTGCGCTGCGTTTCGAGGTGATCAGCGAAGGGCGAAAGATGCCGGCCGCTGTGCGTTCGTTCCATAAGGCTGGCCGGCGCGACGCAAGCCGCGCGCGCAAGCAGGCCGGAACGAGGCCGCCAAGAGGGCGGCGATAGGCGTGTAGGGACGCCGCGAAAGGAAACGGACGATGACGACCACTTCCAGCGACCAGCCAATCCGTTACGGAAGCAGTGAAGAGGTGGAACGTCCGCTCGGCCGTTCTATCAAGCGCGGTATGCTGAACACCTGCCCCAACTGCGGCAGCGGCAAACTGTTCAAGAGCTTCCTGAAGCCGGTGGACAATTGCGCCGCCTGCGGCGAGGCCATGTACCATCATCGCGCGGACGACCTGCCGCCCTATCTTGCCATCGTCATTATCGGCCACCTCATCATCGGTGGCTACATGGCGACTGACCTCGTCTGGCCCATGCCGCTCTGGCTGACCTTTACAATCTGGGCGCCGATCACGGTCCTTGCCGCTCTGCTAGTCATCCAGCCAATCAAGGGCGGTGTTATCGGCCTGCAATGGGCACAGCGCATGCACGGCTTCGGCGGGCACGGCGATGACGAGGAATACGAGATTCCCGGCCGCAACCGGTGAGCACCGCCCACCTTCACCTTCACGACACAATTGACGTGTAGTGGCACGCCCCAACTGCCCTGCTGTTCAGCGGCCGCAGGGCGAAATCTTAGGCGTATTCGGTAAGCTTCTTTGATTGAATCAATTCAAGATCATCCAGGTTATTGCCGCCAGCGCGTTTCATCTTGTAAAGCACAGCCGTCATTTGGATTTGGCACTACCGTGCCTTTCTATGGTGCTTTGCGGTGAGCGATTCTCCGCAGCCAGTCTCTAAGGATGGATACATGTCTCAGCCGCGAAACGGCACAACACCAGGCGATGTCGAGGAAATCCATTGGCCTTCCCTGGTGGCAGCCGTCTCGTCCATCTCGGCTGTCGGCATAGCAATCGGCCTCGGACTTCCACTTCTCAGCATCATTCTCGAAAAGCGCGGCATTCCCTCGACGCTTATTGGACTGAATACGGCGATGGCGGGCGTTGCCGCGATGGCGGCGGCTCCGATCACCACGAAGCTGGCACACAAATACGGCGTCGCTCCGACCATGATATGGGCCGTGCTGATCTCAGCCGTAAGTGCGCTTGGGTTCTACTATGCCCAGGATTTCTGGATGTGGTTTCCGCTGCGTTTCGCCTTTCACGGCGCAACAACGACGCTGTTCATCCTGTCGGAATTCTGGATCAACGCAGCCTCGCCGCCCTCCAAACGGGGCTTTGTGCTCGGGATCTATGCCACCGTTCTCTCACTGGGGTTTGCGGGCGGACCACTGCTCTTTTCTATTCTTGGCAGCGATGGCGTGCTGCCGTTTGCCGTCGGCGCCTGTGCCGTCCTACTGGCTGCCATTCCGATCTATATCGCACGGTACGAGAGCCCGGTCCTCGAAGAGAAGCCGGAACTGCATTTCATGCGCTATGTCTTCTTGGTACCGAGCGCAACGGCTGCCGTCTTCATCTTCGGTGCCGTCGAAGCCGGTGGCCTGGCGCTGTTCCCGATTTACGCAGTGCGCGCCGCCTTTACCGAATCGCAGGCAGCCCTGCTGCTGACGGTAATGGGAATCGGTAATGTGATCTTTCAGATCCCCGTCGGCTTGCTTTCAGACCGGATGAAGGACAAGCGACCGCTGCTGGCCGCTATGGCCTTCATGGGCCTGATCGGTTCTCTGATGCTGCCGATCCTCGTTCACAGCTGGGTTCTGATGGCTGCGGTTCTGCTCTTCTGGGGCGGCTGTGTCGCAGGGCTCTATACCGTTGGCCTCAGTCACTTGGGCTCGCGCCTGACCGGTTCGGACCTTGCTGCCGCCAACGCGGCCTTTGTGTTCTGTTATGCAGTAGGGACCGTGGCTGGGCCGCAGGTGATCGGCGCCGCCATCGACGTTGCCGGCAACGACGGTTTCGCCTGGGCAATCGCCGGATTCTTCGGCCTTTATGCCCTGCTTTCCTCCATCAGACTGCTTTTCCTCCGAAAGCGGGCTTGACTTTTCGAGCGAGATTCGTAGTTTCGCGCCAGAATTTGCCGTGGAGCCAATCCGGCCTGCCACGGCTTTCATTTTATTGAAGGCAGGACGACCATGGCCAAGGCTACCACAATCAAGATCAAGCTTCTGTCGACGGCCGACACCGGTTTCTTCTACGTCACGACGAAGAACAGCCGCACGATGACCGACAAGATGACGAAGACCAAGTACGACCCGATTGCTAAGAAGCACGTCGAGTTCAAGGAAACCAAGATCAAGTAATCACCTGATCTGACGTTCTTCAAAAAGGCGCGCGCCCATGGCTGCGCGCCTTTTTGTTTGCCGGCTCTACAGGTTTGGTCTCGATGCCAGAAAACAGAAACGCCGTCCTTCCCGAAAATGCGGAACGGACGGCGTTTTCTTGAAAGGGGGTCGACCAGCAAGCAACGCGGCACGAGGAACCGCTGAATGTTGCAAACCAGCCGACCGACCCCACGACCCAGGAGATGCGGCGGACCTGAGCATCATGGGGTATCTCGGACTCCTCACACGGAGTGCTTATCTCTTATGTGCCGATAATTTGCTCGAAAATGAAAGAAAATCAACAAATTCTTAATGGTTAGATTTCCGAGGTTGATTTTATGGTTAAAAGTACGGCTTTGGGACAGCTTTTAGACCGCCGAATCGGATACATTGGCAAGAATAGCGCCAAATTGGCAAAGAATGGCGGAACTATAGACCAATAGTATTAGCCTACTTGGCCGCGGCCAGCAGGTCAGTTCGCGTCACTATTTCCGTATAATGCCGGCTAATATGATTAATCCTCACATCTGTCCTAGGCCGGCGACGGATCTGCTTGTGACGATATCGAATGCCAATAAATCAACGTTTCAAGCGACCGGCTATGCAGTCAAATTACTTGGCTGGTTCGCAGCTGTGGATGACACGAAATGTGTCATGGAAGCGTTATTCAAGCCGCCGCGACGACACGATTCCGGCCGCCCGTTTTTGCTTCATACAGTGCGAGATCGGCCTGCTTCATCAACTGTCCTGGAGTGATGACGGAGGAGATCCTTGACGAAATTCCGAACGAAGCGGTAACGCTCAATTCCTGCCCTGATGACTTCAGCAAGAACGGCACTGTCTCGACCGCGGAACGCAGCCGCTCCGCGACAGCCGCGGCTATCTCGGGCGACGTGTCAGGCATGACGACCACGAATTCTTCGCCACCATAGCGGCAGGCAAGATCGGCACCGCGGACGGTGGAGCGAATGCGGCTCGCAAACTCCCGCAGCACATCATCGCCGGCATCGTGCCCGTAAGTGTCGTTGACCTGTTTGAAGCGATCGATGTCGGTGATCAACACGGACAGCGGGCGGCCCCGTGCCATCGATCGATTGAAGAGTGTGCTCAGGTGATTATCCAGGTAGCGACGGTTGCTAAGCCCGGTCAGTGGATCTGTGACCGCGAGTTCGATTGTCTGCTTCACGCTTGCGCGCAGGCGATCATTGTAACGCTTGCGGCGCATTTGCGTGAGGCTGCGAGCCACCAGTTCGTTGGGATCGACCGGCCTTACGATATAGTCGTTGACGCCGAGTTCCAGCGCCCGGATCACCATGTCGTCATCGCCCTGCTCGGTGATGATCAAGATGGGCAGAAAACGCGTGCGCTCCAGCGAGCGAAGCTGAGAGCACAGGCGGAGCGGATCGTAGTCGTCAAAGTTGGCATTGACGATGACCAGCTCAAACGGATTTTCCGAGGCCTCGAAGAGCGCGGCTTGTGGGTCCGAAATCGCCGAGACATCGGCGACAGGCTTCAGGGCCTTGATGATGCGCTCCTGGGAATTGGCACGCCCATCAACCAGCAGCACTTGGCCGGATTCATCGCTCCGCCCCTCGCCCGAACGGAGCAGCTCGTCGATCCCCATAGTATGGGCAGTCTCGGCGCGAATGCGCAATTCGTCGCTGAGCGTCTTCAGCCTCAGGAGGCTTTTCACCCGGGAAATAAGTTGAAGGTCGTTGACCGGCTTGGTGAGAAAATCATCGGCGCCGGCCTTAAGGCCACGCACGCGGTCGGTCGGCTGATCCAGTGCGGTTACCATGACCACGGGTATGTGCGCGGTCTTTGGATTGGCTTTCAGCCGCTCGCATACTTCGAAGCCGTCCATCCCTGGCATCATGATATCGAGAAGGACGAGATCGACCTGGTTACGCTCGCAGATTGCCAGCGCCTGATAGCCGTCACTGGCGGTCAATACGTCGAAATACTCGGCAACTAGCCGAGCCTCGAGCAACTTGACGTTGGCCGGAATGTCATCAACCACGAGAATGCGCGCAGTCATAGGCTTCTTTCCGATGCGTCAAGCATCGCCCAGATAGGTCTTGATCGTCTCAATGAATTTAGGAACGGAAATAGGTTTCGAGACATAGGCCTCGCAACCGCCTTGGCGAATGCGCTCCTCGTCCCCCTTCATGGCAAATGCTGTAACGGCGATAACGGGAATGACGTGCAGATCATCGTCTTCCTTCAGCCATTTGGTGACCTCGAGACCAGAAACCTCGGGGAGTTGAATATCCATCAAGATCAGATCGGGCCGGTATTTGCGCGCGAGATCGAGCGCTTCCATGCCGTTTCGGGTCTGAATCGTCGTGTAGCCGGACGCCTCGATAAGGTCGCGAAAGAGCTTCATGTTGAGCTCGTTGTCTTCTACAATCATTACCTGCTTGGGCATGACACGCGTCCTACGTCTGTTCTGGTACCGCTTCCCCGCATGAAGAAGACTTCTGCGATGGCATGGTTCCATAGAACCGATGGCTGCACACTATCGGTATTTGGTTGAAAAATAGGTAACTTACCCAGAGAAATGCAAAGCAACTTCAAGACTTCGAAACAACTCGCTGCCGATCCGCAGCAGACCGCGATCGCCGTGCTTGCCTGGCTTGCCAACGAACCGGATTTGTTCGGCCGTTTCCTTGCATTGACCGGCGTCGAGCCGGCGCAGGTGCGCCACGCGATCAACGATCCTGGGTTTCTTTCCGGTATGATGGACTTCATCATGCAGCACGAGCCAACGGCGATGGCCTTTTGCCAGGCGACCGGCACCGCGCCCGACGCATTGAATGCGGCATGGCTGCATTTTTCGCCGCCGGGACTTGGCTCGGGAGAATATTGAGCATGGATTTTGCAACTAGCGTCGGCCAGGTGCGGCTCGCCGACCGGCCTTTGGTCGTCTGCGACATTGACGAAGTGGTCCTTGAGTTCCTCACTCCGTTTACCGCTTTCCTGCGCTCGCACAATTACGACCTCCTGCCTCGGTCGTTCCGCCTCTACGGCAATATCGTATCGCTCCTCGACGGCAGCGAATTGGACAGAGCCTCGGTCGATTCGTTTGAGGAAATGTTCTTCGCGAACCAGCACCTCTGGCAGAAGCCGGCGGAAAAGGCCGTCGAAACACTGCAGTCGCTTTCGGTCGACGCCGACATCGTCTTCTTGACCGCGATGCCGCCTCGGCACCACGGCATCCGGCGCGAATTTCTCAATCAACTCGACCTCTCTTTCGACCTGATCGCCACCGAGGAGCCCAAGGGCCCTGTCGTGGCAACACTGCATGATCGCCGAAGCCTGCCGGTTGCCTTCATCGATGATATGCAACGCAATCTCCTTTCCGTTGCCGATCACGTGCCCGACTGCCTGCTCCTGACCATGATGGCTAACGCCGACTTCAAGCCGTTCGCGCCGCCGCCTGTTGGAAGCATCGTAGAGGCGGCCGGCTGGGGCCACGCCGCAGAGTTACTAAGGGCACATTTCGCGGCGGATGTTCTCACGAGCGCAAATCCAGCCGCATAAGCGGTCGGCCATCCTTGCGTTTTGCCACGGTCTCGAATCCGGCAGCTTCGAAAACCGCGGTCGAGCCAGTACAGAGCGTCACCGATTTCGATTGCTTGACGTGGTCGATCGGACAGCCTTCAAGATAGCGAGCGCCGTGGCGTCGGGCATAATCGATCGCACCGGCAAGGAGACGGTGGCTTAGCCCCTGCCCCCGCATATGCGACGTCAGGAAGAAACAGCTCACCGCCCAGAACGACGGATCGTGCGCATCCGCATCCTCGACCGGTCGCGAAACCGTCCGCGGCGAATTGAATTGCGGCACGTCGTACCGCGGCCCGACCTGAACCCAGGCGACGGGTTCGTCATCGTCATAGGCCAGAATGCCCGGTGGCGGCCCGACGGCTATCCGGCCGAGCATATGCGATTTCCGGTCATCCGGCCCCATTTTGGTGCGGACGGAATGAGGCAAGCGAAGCGCAACACACCAGCAATCATAAAAGGCTCCACGGGGACCGAAGAGCCGTTCGAAGTCAGTCCAACGGTCTGCCGTCACCGGCTCGAAACGGAGATCGATGTCCAATGCAAACCTCCCAGCCTCTCTTGAGACTCAAAAGTTTAGAGGCTAATGTTGCAATGTTCAATCTTTGTTCTCATCATGACACTTGTGAGCGCCACGACATCAGGCTTCTGTCGCGACTGCCTTGCCGAGCAGAAGGCAGAAATGCGCCGCTGCAGGGCCTGCGGTAGTCCCCGTCTTGTACGCCATCAAGAGCTCTACCAGCTGACACTGGCGCACATCGACTGCGACGCCTTCTATGCGACAATCGAGAAACGCGACAATCCAGAGCTTGCCGACAAGCCCGTTATCATCGGCGGCGGCAAGCGCGGGGTGGTCTCGACCGCCTGCTACATTGCCCGCATCCACGGCGTTCGCTCCGCGATGCCGATGTTCAAGGCCTTGGAAGCCTGCCCGCAGGCAGTCGTCATTCGACCTGACATGGAAAAATACGCCAAAGTCGGGCGTGAAGTCCGCACGTTAATGCAGGAGCTGACGCCGCTCGTTCAGCCGCTTTCGATCGACGAGGCATTTCTGGAGCTTGGTGGCACCGAGCGGCTGCATCACGATCCGCCGGCGCGCACCCTCGCCAAGTTCGCGCAGCGCATCGAGAAGGAGATCGGCATAACCATCTCCATTGGCCTGTCCTACTGCAAGTTTCTCGCCAAGGTGGCGTCCGACCTGCATAAGCCTCGCGGCTTCTCAGTGATCGGTCGAGAGGAAGCGGTTTCATTCCTCGCACCCCGACCGGTGACGACAATATGGGGCGTCGGCAAAGCATTTGCGGCCACTTTGGAGGCTGACGGTATTCGCACCATCGGCCAGTTGCAGACAATGGAGGAGAACGACCTCATGCGCCGATATGGCAGCATGGGCCAACGACTCGCGCGCCTTTCTCGTGGGATCGACGATCGCGAGGTGCACCTGAACGATGCGGCAAAGAGCGTTTCGTCGGAAACCACCTTCTTCGACGATATTTCCCGCCACGATGAACTCGTTCCGATCCTCCGCAGTCTTTCCGAGAAGGTCGCCTGGCGGCTGAAGAAGCACGATATCGCCGGCCATACGGTGGTTCTGAAAATGAAGACGGCGGACTTCAAACTGCGCACCCGCAATCGCAAGCTCGAAGACCCGACACAACTTGCCGACCGGATCTTCCGCACCGGGCTGGAGCTGCTCGAGAGGGAAACGGACGGGACGAAGTTTCGCTTGATCGGAATCGGCGTGACGGATCTTTGCGATCCCGCTCGCGCCGATCCGCCCGACCTCATCGATGTGCAATCGGGCCGCAGGGCAGCTGCCGAAGCTGCAATGGACAAACTGCGCGACAAGTTCGGCAAAGGCACTGTTCAGACCGGATACACCTTCGGCGGTAAGCGCGATCACTAATATGTGAGCCGTACTCAAGACCCATCATTTCAAGTTTTCATTAAGCTTCGCCGCTTAGGCTGGCGCTTCAGGTATTGCGTATCGGTTGAATCATATGTTGTCGCGTCTCGTCCTTGGCCTCGGCTTGCTGTCGGCCACTGCATTGGTGCACCCCGCGCTCGCGGCGGATGCACGCACGCTGCAAATCTTCGTTTCGAAGGATGCGCAGTCGCTCACGCTCTACGACGGCGCCGAGGTTGTAGCGACCTCCAAAGTGTCGACGGGCAAACCAGGGCATACGACGCCGAGCGGCATCTTTTCCGTCATTGAGAAGCAGAAATATCACGAATCCAACATCTATTCGGCTGCGCCGATGCCGTTCATGCAGCGACTGACCTGGTCTGGCATTGCACTTCACGAGTCGAACGCAGTGCCGCGCTACCCTGCATCGCACGGTTGCGTTCGCATGCCGGCAACCTTCGCCAAGCAGCTCTACAAGATGACGGCGATGGGGGTGCCGGTTGTCATAACCGACGCCGAATTGACACCTGAAGCAATCGATCATCCGACGCTCTTCCGGCCGGACACGCCGGCGTCCCCAGCGCTGCTGTCCGATGCTGCCCTGCGACCAGCGATCGGGCAGATGCCCGTTCAGGTCGCCATGAACGACGTCGAAATGTCGTCTCACGAGACCCCGACCGCAACCAGGCCTGAAAACGACACGCCGATCCGCATTCTCATAACGCGCCGCAGTCAACGAGAGGAAGTCCTCGACCTCCAAACCTACCTCAACGAGCTGGGATTTGCAGTGGGTGAACCCGACGGTCTCCTCGGCACGGCGACGCTGCAGGCGATCAGCGATTTCAGGTTGAAGTATCCGGTTGAACCGACGGCAGACAAGTCACCAATGAGTGACACCCTCCTCAAGGCCGTCTATGCCGCGGCTGGCAAGGGAACGCCACCGAACGGCGTCATCATGATCCGCCAAGGATTCCAGCCCGTTCTTGAAGAGCCGATCTCGATCGCAAACCCCGGCCTCGCGCTCGGCACGCATTTCTTCTTTGTCCATGACGTCGATTTCGAAACCGGCTCGGCGGCCTGGATGGGTACGACCCTTCCCAACACACTCTCGCGCGCGACCATGACAAGGCTTGGTATTAGCAGTCTCGAGAGCTCGATCATATCGGGCACGCCGATCGCCAACGCATTAAACCGTATCGATATTCCGGAGGAGACGCGACACAAGATCAACGCGATGTTGACCTCAGGATCAACATTGACGATCTCCGATACCGGCCTCGGACCCGAGACCGGCAAGGGAACGGACTTCATTACCCTCACAAGGGGTTGACGTCAGACCAGCTCAACGTCGATGACGCCGGGTGCAGCGCGAAGCGCGGCGGCAATCTCGGGCGTGATGCGATACTTCTGCGGAAGCTCGACCTCCACCTCGCGCTTGCCCTCCTCCTTGATGACGATGAAGGAAACCAGGCCGTCGCCCTTGGCGTTCAGGTGTGCAGCGACGGCGCGCAGCGGCCCGGAATCGCGCACATAGACGCGCAGAGCCTTCTGCATCTGCAGAGACTTCTCCTCAAGCGATTGTATCGTCTGCAAGCGAAGGCCGATGCCTTCCGGCCGTTCCTCCCCCGTCGCCGTAATCACGAAGGACTTCCCGGATTCCAACACGTCACGGTATTGGTTCAGCATCTCGGAGAATAGGACGGCTTCGAACTGCCCAGAGGAATCTGAGAACACGATGATGCCCATCTTGTTGCCGGTTCGCGTCTTGCGCTCCTGCTTCGAGATGACGGTGCCCGCGAGGCGGCCGTTGCTCGCTCCCTGCTTCACTGCGGCCGAAAACTCCGCAAAGGTCTGAACGCGCATCTTCTGCAGAATGCTCTGATAGCTGTCGAGCGGATGCGCCGTCAGATAGAAGCCAAGGACCTGAAACTCCTTGAGCAGCTTCTCCGAGGCCAGCCACGGCGAAAACGGCGGCAGCGAGATTTTCTCCGGGCCTGACGACAAAGCGCTGCCGAAGATATCCGACTGGCCGCTCAGCTTGTTTTCCTGCGCACGCTGCGCGTAGCCCATGATCCGGTCGAGCCCGCCTGCCAGTTGCGCCCGATCGAGCCCAAAGCAATCGAAGGCGCCGGCGAAAATCAGGCTTTCGAGCACGCGGCGGTTTACCTGCTTGGGATCGATGCGCAGGCAGAAATCCTCCAGGCTCGCGAATGGCGTGCCACCGCGCACCTCCACGATATGATCTACGGCAGATTCCCCGACACCCTTCAGCGCCGCCAGCGCGTAGTAGATTCGGTTGTCGCCGGTTTCGAAGTGGCGGAAAGAGGTCTGAACCGACGGCGGAATCACCTCGATCACGAGGCGCTTGGCGTCTTGGCGGAAGTCGTTGACCTTTTCGGTATTCGACATATCGAGCGTCATCGAGGCGGCGAGGAACTCGACCGGGTAATGCGCCTTCATGTAGGCGGTCTGATAGGAGACGATCGCGTAGGCGGCGGCGTGCGACTTGTTGAAGCCGTAGTTCGCGAACTTTGCGAGCAGCTCGAAGATGTTGTCAGCCTGCGGCTTCGAGACGCCGTTCTTCACGGCACCGACGACGAAGCGCTCGCGCTGCTGGTCCATCTCCGCCTTGATCTTCTTACCCATGGCGCGGCGCAGAAGGTCGGCTTCGCCGAGCGAGTAACCCGACAGGACCTGGGCGATCTGCATCACCTGTTCCTGGTAAACGATAACGCCCTGCGTTTCCTTCAGCAGGTAATCGATCGTCGGATGGATCGACTCGATCTCCTCCTCGCCGTGCTTGCGGGCGTTGTAGGTCGGGATGTTTTCCATCGGGCCTGGACGATACAGGGCCACGAGCGCGATGATGTCCTCGATGCAGTCCGGCTTCATGCCGATCAGCGCCTTGCGCATTCCCGCACTTTCCACCTGGAACACGCCGACGGTTTCGCCGCGCGAGAGCATCTCGTAGGTCAGCTTGTCGTCGAGCGGGATCGATGCAAGGTCGACCTTGATGCCGCGCTTGGTGACGAAATCGACGGCGACCTTCAACGTCGTTAGTGTCTTCAGTCCGAGGAAGTCGAACTTGACCAGGCCGGCCTGCTCGACCCACTTCATGTTGAACTGCGTGACCGGCATGTCGGACCGCGGATCGCGGTACATCGGCACCAGCTTCGACAGCGGACGGTCGCCGATGACGATACCGGCGGCGTGGGTGGAGGCGTGACGGTAGAGACCTTCGATCTTCTGTGCGATATCGAGCAGGCGGGCTACGACGGGCTCCTTGTCGGCCTCTTCCTGCAGCTTAGGCTCTTCCTCGATCGCCTTCGACAAAGGCGTCGGATTGGCCGGATTGTTCGGCACCAGCTTACAGATCTTGTCGACCTGACCGTAAGGCATCTCCAGCACGCGACCCACGTCTCGCAAAGCCGCGCGTGCCTGCAGCGAACCGAAGGTGATGATCTGCGCCACCTGCTCGCGGCCGTATTTGCGCTGCACATAGCGGATCACCTCTTCGCGGCGATCCTGGCAAAAGTCGATATCGAAGTCCGGCATCGAGACGCGTTCCGGGTTGAGGAAGCGTTCGAAGAGCAGCGAGAAACGCAGCGGATCAACGTCAGTGATGGTCAGTGCGTAGGCGACGAGCGAGCCCGCACCCGAGCCACGGCCCGGGCCGACGGGGATGTCATGCTGCTTTGCCCATTTGATGAAGTCCGAAACGATGAGGAAGTAGCCAGGGAACTTCATGCGCTCGATAACGCTGAGTTCGAATTCCAGGCGTTCCCGGTAGTCCTTCTCCTCATAGCCGGGCGACATGCCGAGTGTGGCTAGGCGATTGTCCAGCCCCTCCTCTGCCTGCCTGCGCAATTCCAGAGCCTCTTCGCGTTCGGCCTCCTCGGGATCGGCCGTCGCGCCGGTGAAGCGCGGCAAGATCGGCTTGCGTGTCTTCAGGATGAAGGAGCAGCGCCGGGCGATCTCGACGGTATTTTCCAAGGCTTCAGGCAGGTCCGCGAACAGCTTGGCCATTTCGGCGCGGCTCTTCAGGTAGTGATCGGGTGTCAGGCGGAATCGGGTATCATCCGAGACAATGGCGTTGTGGGCGACGGCCATCAGGGCGTCGTGCGCATCATAGTCCTCACGGGTCGGGAAGAAGGCTTCATTGGTGGCGACCAGCGGCAGGTCATACTCGTAGGCAAGGCCGACCACCTTCTGCTCGTGGCGCTTGTCGTAGGTGCCGTGCCGCTGCAGCTCTACATAAAGCCGGTCGCCGAAATGGCGCTTCAGCAGCAGAAGGCGTGCTTCCGCCTGGGCGGTATGCCCGTCCTTAAGCGCCATGTCGATCGGCCCCGTCAAGGCGCCGGTCAGAGCGATCAGACCGCCGGTACCGATCTCATCGAGCCAAGAGGCGCGAATGTGAATCGATTGACCGTTGCCCTCACCGCCGAGATAGGCGCGGCTGACAAGGTCCACCAATCGCTCGTAGCCGGCATCGGTGGCCGCCAAGAGCACCAGCGACGGGAGCTTGACGAGTGCCTGCTGGCCGCCTCGCCGTTCCGTCTCAAGACTGTCTTCCATATCGATCGAGACCTGGCAGCCAATGATCGGCTGCAGCCCCTCATCCATCGCCTTCTGCGAAAATTCGAGGGCGACGAACAGATTGTTCGTATCGGTGATCGCGATCGCCGGCTGACTGTCGCCCGACGCCTTGTAGAGAATCTTCTTGAGTGGCAGCGCGCCTTCAAGCAGCGAGTAGGCTGAGTGAACCCGCAGGTGAACGAAGCCTGGCGTGCCACCGATAAAACCGCTTGCCGCGTCTTTCTCCGCACCCGCCATAACATGCCTTCCGATCACCTGAATCAATCAGGTCTATTCTCAGCATTGAGGGGTCGATGTCCAGAGAAGCGATCGGGTTCGGACCGCATGGCAGCCATGCGGTCCCCTGAATTCTTACATTGCCATGCAGATCAGCGAGAAGCTGGCAACGAACATTGCGATGGAGGTGAATGCTGCGATATCACGGATCATGTCAGTCATTTGGCTCTCCTGTTCTCTTATGTTTTCAGTTTGTTCCGCTCTTGTTCTATTGTCAACAGGATTCTTTTCCGCTCTGCTGGCTGCATGGCACGGGGAGAAAAGCATGCTTAAGTTTGTCTTAATTGTTGGATTGGCTTGGTCGGCAGCGTTTACCGCTCGGGCCGAACAAATCGATCCCGCGCGCATCATTGACGCGACGACGGGCGATTGGGACGGCGACGGGCATGAGGATCTCGCGCTGCTGGTTGCTCCGGAAGATGACGCCAGCGACGATCAGATCGGCATCTACCTTTACCTTCGCGACAGCGATCACGAGCTTCTGCGACTTTCGCTTACCGCGCCCGACAAGATTTGGGGCAGCACCAATGCCAATGGCGTCTTCGGGCAGGAACCGTCATTGAAAGCCATTGGCAAATCCTCGATCGCCATCCACTCACAGAACAGTGCGATCGGACGCGACCGCTGGGACCAGACGCTGACAGTGGCCTACCGCAACGAGCAGTTTGTCGTCGCCGGCTATACCTACAATCACTACGACACGCTCGACCCGAATGCCGCCGGCTCCTGCGACTACAACGCGTTGACCGGGAAGTTGCAGAAGGATGGCAAGGACGTCAAAGCCGAGCCACGTGTCCTCCCGATCGCTGAATGGAACAACGAGACCGGGCAATCCATCTGCGGCCAGTGAAGCATGTTCCCTTTTTGTTCTTTACAACTGGCAGTCTTTTTGAGACGTTGCCGAACGAGGGGGATAGGTCATGGATATTGCTGCATTGAACCGGTTCATCGTTGAGGCGAAGGCCCGTACCTATGTTGGCGGCGGAACCCCTGCACCCGCCTGCCGGACAGGATCGCATGACATCGGTTATCAGCGTGGACAGTGGCGCTATCTCGACAGCTATTTCGGCGGCGCCGATTTCGCCGGGCAAGAAGTGGTTTGGCTGGACGGCGAACCGGTCTGGGCGATGAACTACTTCGGACGCATCGTCGAGCATTCGTTGATCGACGGGAAAAGAGCGGGAACGGTGATTAAGGCTGCACTGTCAAAAATGTATGCCGAGTACCGACGTTTTCTCGGCGGCATGGAATTCGAGCATGCTTTCGGTTTCTATGCCGATCAAAACACAGGCGACTGCAGCCATTTCAGCGGTCGTGAAGTGATCGTCGTGAATGAGCGCAGGGCCTATGAACTGGACTACCGTGGCGGTCTCATCCAGCCCTGATCAGAAATCCACGACCTTGCCGTCGGTGATCGTGACGCGGCGGTCCATGCGCCCGGCGAGTTCATGATTATGGGTGGCGATGAGTGCCGCCAGGCCTGATTGGCGCACCAGCGCCTCCAGTGCGTCAAAGACATAGCTCGCCGTTTCTGGATCGAGGTTGCCCGTTGGCTCATCCGCCAGAAGCAGGCTTGGCGCATTGGCGACGGCACGGGCAATCGCCACGCGCTGTTGCTCGCCACCGGAAAGCTCCCCGGGGCGGTGCGCACCGCGATGGCCGATACGCATGTAGTCGAGCAACTGGCCGGCTCGTTCCTTCGCCTCCTTGCGCGGCAACCCGGCGATCATCTGCGGCATCATGATATTCTCGATCGCAGAGAATTCCGGCAGCAGGTGATGGAACTGGTAGACGAATCCGATTTCGCTACGGCGGATCGCCGTACGCTTATCATCCGGCAAACCGTCACAGGCATTTCCGTTGATGACAACCTCGCCGCCATCGGGATGCTCGAGCAGGCCAGCAACGTGCAAAAGCGTCGACTTGCCGGTCCCTGATGGAGCGACGAGCGCAACGATTTCGCCGCTGTTGAGCGTGAAATCGGCACCCTTCAAGATCGAGAGCAGCGTCTCGCCCTGGCCATAGTGGCGCTCGACGCCGGAAAGCTTGAGAACGGGATTCCGCTTCATGAAGAGAGCATTCCTTATTCGTAGCGCAGGGCTTGCACGGGATCGAGCTTGGAGGCTCGCCATGCCGGAAAGATCGTCGCGATGAAGGACAGCGTCAACGCCATGATCACCACGGACATGGTCTCGCTGAAGCTCATCTCGGCGGGCAGTTGGCTGAGGAAATAGAGCTGCGGGTCAAACAGCACCGTGCCGGACACCCAAGAGAAAAACTCGCGGATCTTCTCGATATTGACGCAAACAAGAACCCCGAGCAGCACACCGGCGAGCGTCCCAACGAGGCCAATGGCAGCGCCCGTCATAAAGAAGATGCGCATGATCGCGCCAGAGCTCGCGCCCATCGTCCGCAGGATCGCGATGTCACTGCCCTTGTCCTTCACCAGCATGATGAGGCCGGAAATGATGTTCAGCGCCGCAACGAGGACGATGAGCGTCAGGATCATGAACATCACGTTCCGCTCGACCTGCAGCGCGGAGAAGAAGGTCTGGTTGCGCTGGCGCCAGTCAGTAATCGCAATCTGGCGGCCCGCGGCGGCCTCCACCTTCGGCCGCATATTGTCAATGTCGTCGGGATTGTCGACGAAGAGTTCGATGGATTGAACCAGCCCCTCGGCATTGAAATAGAGCTGCGCTTCCTCAAGCGGCATATAGATGATCGTCGCGTCGTATTCCGACATGCCGATCTCGAAGATACCGGAGACCTTGTAGGACTTGACCCGTGGGTTTACACCCATCGGCGTGACATCACCTTCCGGTGATATCAGCGTGATGGTGTCACCTGCCTGAAGGCCGAGCTGTGTCGCCATACCCGAGCCGATAAGGACACCCTGTCCCGCGGCAAAACCGACAAGATCGCCGGACTTGATGTTGCCCGAGACCGTCTTAACCTTTTCAAGGTCCTCGGGCCGGATGCCGCGCACCAGAGCGCCCGTGCCCGCACCGCCCTGACCTGAGGCCAGGGTCTGGCCCTCGACCAGCGGCAGAGCAAGCTTTATGCCCGGCACGCCGGCAAGCTTGTCGGTCAGCGCCGGATAATCGTTGAACGGCGTATCGACCGGCTGAACGATCATGTGACCGTTGATGCCGAGAATGCGGGAGATCAGTTCCGTCCGGAAGCCGTTCATGACAGCCATGACGATGATGAGCGTAGCAACCCCAAGCATGATGCCGATGAAGGAAAAGCCGGCGATCACCGAAATGAACGCTTCCTTGCGGCGGGCGCGCAGATAGCGCCACGCCACAAGCCGTTCGAAGGCGGAAAATGGCCGGCTGGCCGGCGCCGAGCCGGATTTAGAACCCTGCTGGCTCACCGCTACATCTGCCATCCTGCCTCCTGCCTTCTCAGCCCAAGAGCTTGTTGATCGCCGCGTCGATGGTCATCGTTTCGCGGGCGCCTGTCTTGCGGTCCTTCACTTCGACTTCGCCGCTCGCGACCGCACGCGGGCCGGCAATGATCTGCACCGGAACGCCGATCAGGTCGGCGGTCGCAAACTTCGTTCCGGCGCGGTCGTCCGTATCGTCGTAGAGGACGTCCTTGCCGGCGTTCGACAGCGCCGCATAGATCTTCTCGCAGGCAGCATCGCACGCCGCATCACCGGCCTTCATGTTGATCACCACTGCATCGAACGGCGCGACCGACGCCGGCCAGATGATTCCATTCTCATCATGCGATGCTTCGATGATGGCGGGAACAAGGCGAGTTGGGCCAATCCCGTAGGAACCCATGTGGACTGTATGCTCCTTGCCATCCGGACCCTGCACCTTCGCGCCCATCGGCTCGGAATACTTCGTGCCGAAGTAGAAGATGTGGCCGACTTCGATACCGCGGGCCGAGAGGCGATCGCTCTCAGGAATGGCATCGAATGCGGCCTCGTCGTGCATCTCGGAGGTAGCGGCATAAACCGACGTCCACTTGTCGAAGATTGCCTGCATGCCGGCGACGTCGTCGAAGTCGATATCGGCTGCCGGAATGTCGAAGTTCACGAAATCGCGGTGCGAGAATACTTCCGACTCGCCGGTGTCGGCGAGAATGATGAACTCGTGGCTGTGATTGCCACCGATCGGGCCGGTGTCGGCACGCATTGGAATGGCGCGCAGACCAAGGCGGTCAAAGGTGCGCAGGTAGGCCGCGAACATCTTGTTGTAGGAGTGGACTGCGTCTTCCTTGGTCAGATCGAAGGAATACGCGTCCTTCATCATGAATTCGCGCGAGCGCATGGTACCGAAACGCGGACGGATCTCGTCGCGGAACTTCAGCTGGATATGGTACAGGTTGAGCGGCAGGCTCTTGTAGGATTTCACGTAAGACCGGAAAATATCCGTGACCATTTCCTCGTTCGTCGGACCATACAGCATCGGGCGATCCTGGCGATCCTTGATGCGCAGCATTTCCTTGCCATAGGCGTCGTAGCGCCCGCTTTCCTGCCAGAGTTCGGCAGATTGCAGCGTCGGCATCGACAGTTCGATCGCACCGGCGCGGTTCTGCTCATCGCGAATGATGTTGTTGACCTTGTCGAGCACGCGCTTGCCGAGCGGCAACCAGGAATAGATGCCCTGCGACTGCTGCCGGATCATGCCGGCGCGCAGCATCAGCCGGTGAGAGACGATCTCCGCCTCCTTGGGATTTTCCTTCAGGATGGGCATGAAATAGCGAGACAGGCGCATGGCGAATTCCAGAGCTGTTGAGACACCGCATGGCGCGGAATCGAAGGCGTTCACAAATATTGGCAGCGTTCATAACTGCTTCGTGAAAGGAAAGAAACCCGCGACGGACTTAAGCGGCCTTCCGTTAAAGCATGTTCGCACTTGCGAAGCAGACAATCTAAGAAAAAGGCGAAATTATAATGGCTTGTGCGAAATTCTTATCAACAGAAAAAAATTGCTGAAGTGTAGCAAAAATGCAAAAAAAGCTGATGACAAAGCCCATTCTTTGAGCTAGTTTTAGCCCACAAAACAGGCAAGGAGCTCAAATCCTTGTCGATTTCGCGGTCAAGTCTTGGGAGGATCAGATCTTAGGCGCGCTCGTCGCAGCCCCGGCAACGGATAAGGATCACGCGATACTTAAAACAAGGCTTTTAGCCTTGTTTTTTTTTGCTTTTTATTACTCCAAACAGCCCGATGAATTGGGCCTTCTAACGTAAAGCAATGTCCATATCACGTTACGGCAACTCCATGCCGCAACTTGATGACAGGTGTATGACAGTCGAAATCCGCATTCGCCCAAAAACTGGGCAAACGCCCTTAGACATTTGAGAACGAAGGGCCGATTTGTGGTAGGGCGTCGAAACCCCATCCGAAGTAATTCGAAGCGATATACCAGAGAGCATATATGATGGCGGAAATGAGCGTCGTCATCGAAAAAACGAAGACAGCCCTAAAGCGGGTCGGCGCGCTGTGAACCGTTCCCAGCACGATGTCGTTGTCTTCCGCTTGTGTGCGCAGACCGATCGGGAGAACGGCAAAGAGCGTCATCCACCACACGATAAAGTAGACGGCGAAGCCCTGTAGAAATATCTGCAGCATCGAATTGTCCCGCTAGGCTCTCTGCGACGATCGCAATTGCCGTGCTTATAAGCCGAAATACCGGCCAACTCAAAGCCGCTTTCAGGCACCTTGCCGACTTTCGGCATTTTCGGTCACTCTGCCGCAGGCCTGCTCAGACCTGCTCGAGCTCGATCAGGGTGCCGAAGAAATCCTTCGGATGCAGGAAGAGCACCGGCTTTCCGTGCGCGCCGATCTTGGGCTCGCCGGCGCCAAGCACCCTCGCCCCACCTTGGATCAACTGGTCGCGGGCCGCGAGGATATCGCCAACCTCGTAGCAAATATGGTGCATCCCGCCGGACGGGTTCTTGTCCAGAAAGGCAGCAATCGGCGAGTCCGTTCCCAGCGGCTGCAGCAGTTCGACCTTCGTGTTCGGCAACTCAACGAAGACAACGGTAACGCCGTGTTCCGGCAGAGCTTGCGGGGCCGAAACGGTCGCGCCTAGCGTATCGCGGTATGACGCCGTTGCGGCCGCAAGGTCGGGAACTGCAATAGCGACATGGTTGACCCGACCGAGCATCCGTCACACCTTCGTAACGAAGACCGTGACGACAGGCTTCTTGCCCCAGGTCTGGTTGGCCGTCGCTCGGATGGCACGGCGGACCGACTCCTGCAGCAGGTCGAGATCCTTCCGTCGGGCCCGTGGTATACTCTCGATGGCGCCAACAGCCGCATCGTAAAGCGTATCTTCCATCTCGTCGCCTTCGTCGTCATAGACAGGAAGGCCAATCGCGACAAGATCGGGATCACCGACGATATCGTAGCGGCTATCGATCACCACGTTGACGGCGACGTGGCCGACATAGGAGAGCTTCTTGCGCTCGCCAATGCCCATCTCGTCGAAATCGCCGATCAGCGAGCCGTCCTTATATATACGGCCATGCGGCGCCTCGTCGATTACCTCGACGGGTCCTGGTGCCAGCCGGAGGATGTCGCCATTGCGCACGCGCGGTACGATCGCGATACCGGACTGCTCCGCAAGTTCCTTGTGAGCCGTCAGGTGCGTCGCTTCGCCATGCACCGGCACAACGATCTTCGGCCGGGTCAGCTCATACATCTTCTGCAGCTCGTTGCGGCGAGGATGTCCGGAAACGTGAACGAGGGCCTCGTTGTCGGTGATCACGTGGACGCCCTGCTCGATCAGGCCGTTCTTGATATCCTGGATCGCCTTCTCGTTACCGGGGATAGCGCGCGAGGAGAATACCACGATGTCGCCTGATGCCAGCGCCACATTGCGCATCTCGTCGCGCGACAGTTTCGCAAGGGCAGCGCGTGGCTCGCCCTGGCTACCGGTCAGAATGACCACCACCTTGTCGCGCGGGACGTAGCCGTATTCCTCCTCGGAAATGAACGGCTTGATGCCTTCCATCAGTCCGATATCGCGGGAAACGTCGACGACCCGCTTGAGCGAGCTGCCAAGCAGAAGGACTTCGCGGCCTTCAGCCTCGGCCGCCTCGGCCACGGTGCGAATACGGCCGACGTTCGATGAGAATGTCGTTACCGCAACCCGGCCTTCCGCATTCTCGATGATCTTGCGCAGGCTCGCGGAAACGTCCTTCTCCGACGGCGATACGCCATCTCGCAGAGCATTCGTGGAATCGCACATCAACGCCAGGACACCTTCATCCCCGAGTTGGCGGAACCGTGTCTCGTCGGTCAGCGGACCAAGCGAAGGCTCATGATCGATCTTCCAGTCGCCGGTATGGATCACATTGCCGAGTGGCGTACGGATCACCAGCGACATCGGCTCGGGAATGGAATGGTTGACCGCCACGCCCTCGACACTGAAGGGGCCGGCATTGACAGTGTCGCCCGCCGTAAACAGCGTCACCGGGATCTCGCCAATGGCCGATTTCTCGAAGTTGCGCTTTGCCTCCAGCAGGCCAGCGGTAAAGGCGGAGGCATAGACCGGCACATTGAGGCCCGGCCACAGATCGGCGAGCGCGCCGTAGTGGTCCTCATGGGCGTGGGTGATAAAGATCGCCTTGAGGCTCTTGCGCTCACTGGCGAGATAACGAATGTCCGGCAACACAAGATCGACTCCCGGCAGGTCCGGTCCCGGGAAGGTGACGCCGCAGTCGACCATGATCCACTGGCGGTGGTCCGGCGGGCCGTAGCCGTAAAGGGCGAGATTCATTCCGATCTCGCCAACGCCGCCCAACGGCAAAAATACCAGTTCGTCCTGCTTCGCCATATTTTTCGTTTTTCCAATCAACCAAAGAAGACGTCGCCGGCGGCAATCGTCATCATCCTGCCTGCGCCGGTATCGAGCATCAACAGGCCATTATCATCAATTCCGGCGAAGTGGCCGGAAATCGACCGGTCCGGCAGGTTCACAGTTATCTTTTCGCCGATACCACAGGCGACCCGGCGCCACCGCTCCGTGATTTCCCGTACACCGCGGCCGCGATCCCATGCCTCCAGGACCTCAGCCATCGATGCATAAAGATGGGCGAAAACCTCTTCGGGGGAAGCCGAGCTCCCCTGCTCGCGCAGGCAGGTGACCGGGTAGAGCGGGTTATCAGGCATGAATGCGACGTTGATGCCTATGCCGATGACGAGTGAATGACGCCCGTCCGGGAGGGCTTCGCCCTCGACAAGAATGCCGCAAGTCTTCTTTCGTCCGACCAGGATATCGTTCGGCCACTTCACTTCGAGCGGCTCGGCCGTATGCGGCAGCACATGGCGAACGGCTTGGTGAACCGCGACGGCAATTGCCAGCGGCAAAGAGCCAAGGCGCTCCAGGGGCGCCGGATCGATAAGAAGAAGCGAGGCATAGAGATTGCCCCGCTCGGAAACCCACGGGCGTCCCCGGCGGCCACGGCCGCCGGTCTGTTTTTCCGCCGTGATCCAGAGAAGACCGCGGTCCCCTGCCCGCGCACGGGCAAGGCATTCGCTATTCGTGGACGATGTCTCCGACAGAGCCTCGTGCCTGAAATCGTCGAGCGATATCCGGCGCCGTGCCTCAGAGTTCATCAAAAGAGCGTCGCAGCTGCAAGCTCGGCCGCGCCGCCGATCGGACCGCCGATGAAGACATAGGCGAGAATGAAGAGGCCAGACAGACCAAAGACAAGACGGAGCGACCCCGAGACCCGCGCGAACTCGCCGGTGGCTTCATCGAACCACATCAGCTTAATGACGCGCAGGTAGTAGTAGGCGCCGACGACCGAGGCGAGAACACCGATGATCGCAAGAGCATAGAGCTTCGCTTCGATCGCAGCCACAAACACGAAGTACTTCGCAAAGAAGCCTGCGAGCGGAGGAATGCCCGCCAGCGAGAACATCAGGATGGTCATAACCGTCGCCATGAACGGATTGGTGGTCGACAGGCCAGCCAGGTCGTTCACTTCTTCGACGACCGTGCCGTCCTTCCGCCGCATCGACATGATGATCGCGAAGCCGCCGAGTGTCATCACCATGTAGATGACCATGTAGAGCATGACGCCCGAAACGCCGGTCTGGTTGCCGGCAGCTAGGCCAACAAGCGCATAGCCCATGTGACCGATCGACGAATAGGCCATCAGTCGCTTGATGTTCTTCTGGCCGATTGCGGCAAAGGAACCAAGCAGCATGGAAGCGATCGAAATGAAGACCACGACCTGCTGCCAATCAGCCACGACCGGCTGGAAGGCAGTGATCACAATACGGGTCAACATAGCCATCGCCGCAACCTTCGGAGCGCTGGCAAGGAATGCCGTGACCGGGGTCGGCGCGCCTTCGTAAACATCCGGTGTCCACATATGGAACGGAACAGCGGAAATCTTGAAGGCGATACCGGCAAGGATGAAGACCAGGCCGAAGATGAGACCGAGCGAACGCGCGCCGTCAACGCTCAATGCCTGGGCGATCGCAGCGAACTGGGTGTGACCGGTGAAGCCATAGACCAGCGACATGCCGTAAAGCAGCATGCCCGAGGAAAGCGCTCCGAGTACGAAGTACTTCAGGCCGGCTTCCGTGGACTTGACGCTATCGCGATTGATTGCAGCAACGACGTAAATCGCGAGCGACTGCAGCTCAAGGCCGAGGTAGAGCGAGATGAGATCGTTGGCCGAAATCATCAGCAGGATGCCGAGCGTGCAGAGCACGAGCAGGACCGGAAACTCGAACTTGTCGAGCTGGTTTTCCTTGGCCAGACCAAGCGACATGAAGAGGGCTGCAATCGAGCCAACCAGCGCCGTGATCTTCATGAAGCGACCGAAGCCGTCCGACAGGAAGACACCGCCGTAGGCAAGGCCTTCGCTCGGCAGGAAGATCAGCCACAAGGCGGCTGCCGCCAGCACGATCATCGCGAGAACGCTGACCATGCGGCCAGAGCGCTCCCCCGAGAAGACGCCAATCATCAAGAGAACCAAGGCGCCGACCGCGAGGATCAGCTCCGGAATGGAAAGATGGAGGCTTGCGAGAATAGTTTCAGAGGTCATGTCCCAAAAGTCCCGTCATCATTTCATCGACAGCGCAACATCCTGCGCTGCCTGGACTGCGGCCGTATAGCTATGGATCAGCTGGTCAACCGATGCCGCAGTGACATCGAAGACCGGAGCCGGATACACGCCGAAGAAGATGGTCAGTGCGATCAGCGGATAAAGGGTCAGCTGTTCACGAGGCGAAAGATCGAGCAGCGCCTTGAGCTTTTCCTTTTCCAGCGCGCCGAAGATCACGCGGCGATAGAGCCAGAGCGCATAAGCGGCGGAGAAAATTACGCCTGTTGCAGCGAAAAGTGCGACCCAGCTGTTGACGCGGAAGACGCCAATCAGGGTTAGAAACTCACCGACGAAACCCGAGGTGCCCGGAAGGCCGACGTTCGCCATCGTGAAGACCATCATCGCAACGGCGTATTTCGGCATGTTGTTGACCAGACCGCCGTAGGCCGCGATCTCACGAGTATGGGTTCGGTCGTAGATCACGCCGACACAAAGGAAGAGAGCGCCCGAGACGATGCCGTGCGACAGCATCTGGAAGATCGAGCCCTGCAGACCCTGCGCGTTCGCTGCGAAGATGCCCATCGTCACGTAGCCCATGTGGGCCACCGAGGAATAGGCAATCAACTTCTTCATATCGTCCTGCATCAGCGCCACCAGCGAGGTGTAGATGATGGCAATGACCGACAGCGCGAAGACGAGCGGCGCGAAGAACTCCGAGGCAACGGGGAACATGCCGAGCGAGAAGCGGATCAGGCCATAGCCGCCGAGCTTCAGAAGGACGCCTGCCAGGATGACCGAGCCTGCGGTCGGTGCCTGGACGTGCGCATCCGGAAGCCAGGTGTGAACCGGCCACATCGGCATTTTCACCGCGAAGGACGCGAAGAAGGCAAGCCAAAGCCATGTCTGCATCTGCGGCGGGAACTTATAGGCAAGCAGCGCCTGAATATCGGTCGTGCCGGCCTGCCAGTACATCGCCATGATGGCCAGCAGCATCAGAACGGAGCCAAGCAGCGTATACAGGAAGAACTTGTAGCTAGCGTAAACGCGATCCTTGCCACCCCAGACGCCGATGATCAGGAACATCGGAATGAGGCCGGCTTCGAAGAACACGTAGAAGAGAACGATATCGAGCGAGACGAAGACGCCAACCATCATGACTTCCAGGATCAGGAAGGCGATCATGTAGTCCTTCAGGCGCTTCTCGATCGACAGCCAGCTCGCCAGTACGCAGAACGGCATGAGGAAGGTCGTCAGGATCACGAAGAGCATCGAGATCCCGTCAATGCCGAGATGATAGCTGATGCCGGTGCCGAGCCAGCCATGCTTTTCGATCATCTGGAAGCCCGGGTTAGCATTGTCGAAGCCGATCCAGATGAAGAGCGACAGAACGAAAGTGGCGACCGTCGTGATCAACGAAATGTTGAGCACGTTGCGGCGGCCACTCGGACCGTTTTCATTCATCAGCAGCAGGAGCACCACGCCGACGAGCGGCAGGAAGGTGACCGTTGAAAGAATAGGCCAATCGGTCATCAGACGGAACTCCCGAGCATCATCCAGGTAACAAGCGCCGCAACACCGATCAGCATGGCGAACGCGTAGTGATAGAGGTAACCGGTCTGCAAGCGCACGACGCGGTTGGTGACATCGACAACGCGAGCAGCAACGCCGTTCGGGCCATAGGTGTCGATGACGCCGACGTCACCCTTCTTCCACAGGAAGCGACCAAGCGCCTTTGCCGAACGGACGAAGAGGAAGTCGTAGAGTTCGTCGAAGTACCACTTGTTGAGCAGGAAGTGGTAGAGCACCCGATGCTGCTTCGCCAGGACACGCGGCGTCGACGGCGACTTGATATACATGTACCAAGCGGTGATGAAGCCGACGAGCATCGCAATGAACGGGCTCAGCCCAACCCAAGCCGGAACGTGATGGAATTCTTCCAACAGTTCGTTGTGCTCCGAGGTGAAGAGCGCGCCCTTCCAGAACTCCGCATACTCTTCGCCATAGAAGCGGCCCTCGAAAAGGACGCCTGCGAGTACCGCACCGGCAGCAAGAATATACAGCGGCACCAGCATGACCTGCGGAGATTCATGAACGTGGTGCATCACTTCGTGTGAGGCGCGCGGCTGGCCAAAGAAAGTCAGGAACGCCAAGCGCCAGGAATAGAAGCTGGTGAACAGAGCGGCGATCACCAACAGCGTGAAAGCAAACCCCGCGACCGGCGAGTGCGATGCGTAAGCCGCCTCGATGATCACGTCCTTGGAGAAGAAGCCGGCAAAGCCGATTGGCGTGAAAGGAATGCCGACGCCCGTCAGAGCAAGCGTACCAATCGTCATCATCCAGAAGGTGACCGGGATATGCGTACGCAGGCCTCCCATGTAACGCATGTCCTGCTCACCATCGACGGCGTGGATCACCGAGCCGGCGCCGAGGAACAGCAGGGCCTTGAAGAAAGCGTGCGTGAACAGATGGAAGATGGCAGCGCCGTATGCACCGACACCGAGCGCAACGAACATGTAGCCAAGCTGCGAGCAGGTCGAGTAGGCGATGACGCGCTTGATGTCGTTCTGCACCAGACCGACAGTTGCCGCGAAGAACGCCGTGATCGCACCGATCGTCGTTACGAATACCAACGCGTCCGGTGACAGTTCAAACAGCGGCGACATGCGGGCGACGAGGAACACGCCTGCGGTCACCATCGTCGCAGCATGGATGAGCGCCGACACTGGCGTCGGGCCTTCCATGGCATCCGGCAGCCAGGTGTGCAGCAGGAACTGTGCCGACTTACCCATCGCGCCCATGAAGAGCAGCAGGCAGGCGCCGGTCAGTGCGTGCGCCTTGTCGAGATGCATGCCGAAGAGGTTGAGAACGACCTCGCCGCCTTGGCCACCGGCTTCCGACGGCGCAAAGGTCGCCGCGTTTGCGAAGATGGTATCGAAATTGATCGCACCGAAAAGGACGAAGAGGCTGGCAATACCGAGGATGAAGCCAAAGTCGCCAACACGGTTGACGATGAAGGCCTTCATCGCGGCGGCATTCGCCGACGGCTTCTTGAACCAGAAGCCGATCAGCAGATACGAGGCCAGACCAACGCCTTCCCAGCCGAAGAACATCTGCGCCAGGTTATCGGCGGTCACCAGCATCAGCATCGCGAAGGTGAAGAGCGACAGATAGGCAAAGAAGCGCGGACGATGCGGATCGTGATGCATGTATCCGATCGAGTAGACGTGCACGAGCGTGGAGACGGTGTTGACGACGATCAGCATGACCGAGGTCAGCGTATCGACGCGCAGCGACCAGGACACGTCGATGCCGCCGGACTGGATCCAGCGCAGCACTTCGACCTTGATGGGGCCGCCTTCGTGGTGGCCCATGCCGACGGTGATGAAGACATACCACGACAGGACCGCGGCAATGATCATCAGGCCCGATGTGACGTATTCCGATGCCTTGGCGCCGATCGCGCGACCGAAGAGGCCAGCGATGATCGCGCCGATCAGGGGAAGAAAGACGATAGCCTTATATAAAAACATAGCCTTATCAGCCCTTCATCATGTTGACGTCTTCGACGCCGATCGAGCCGCGGTTACGGTAGAAGACGACGAGAATTGCAAGACCGATAGCCGCTTCAGCCGCAGCGACGGTCAGAATGAACAATGCGAAAACCTGGCCGACGATGTCGTTGAGGAACGACGAGAAGGCGACCATGTTGATGTTGACCGCAAGCAGAATGAGCTCGATCGACATCAGGATAACGATGATGTTCTTCCGGTTCAGGAAGATACCGAAGACGCCGAGCGTGAAGAGGATGGCGCTGACCGTCAGGTAATGGGAAAGTCCGATGACCATTGTATTTGTTCCTTAAGCTCGCGCCTGCTTCAAACGCCCTGTCCCGGCTTCACCTTGACCACCTCAACGGCGGTCTTAGGATTGCGGGCAACCTGATTGGCGATGTTCTGTCGCTTGATGTTCTGGCGATGCTTGAGCGTCAGCACGATCGCACCGATCATTGCGACGAGCAGCACCAGACCAGCGATCTGGAAGAAGTAGACGTAATTCGTATAGAGCACGTCACCGAGTGCTGCGGTGTTGGTGCGCTCTGTCAGCGCCGGGATCGGCATTGCCACCGAGTTGGCGATTTCCGGCGAGATTACGCTGCCACCCACAACGACGATGAGCTCGGCCGCGAGGATCAGGCCGATGACCGCACCGATCGGCGCATATTCGAGAACCCCTGCACGCAACTCCGTGAAGTCGATGTCAAGCATCATGACCACGAAGAGGAAGAGAACGGCCACGGCGCCGACGTACACGACGAGCAGGATCATCGCCAGGAATTCAGCGCCCAGCAGCAGGAAGAGGCCAGCCGCGTTGAAGAAAACCAGGATCAGGAAGAGAACGGAATGAACCGGATTCTTCGACCAGATGACCATGAACGCCGACGCTACCGCGACAAAGGCGAAAAGATAGAAAAATAGAGCCTGCAGACCCATGTTGGTGCCTTTTTCATCTTCCCCCGGGCAGCCGGGAGTTTCCCTGCCCGATGAAGCTTCGCACGGAACTCGCCGGCAAAGCCTCGGTGCATGTTGACCGGAAGCCGCGCGAGGGGCGGCACTCCGGCATTTCAATTTCGATCAACGGTACGGTGCATCCAGCGCGATGTTGCGCGCGATCTCACGCTCCCACCGGTCGCCGTTCTCCAGAAGCCGCGCCTTGTCGAAGTAGAGTTCTTCGCGGGTTTCCGTTGCAAATTCGAAATTCGGACCTTCGACGATCGCATCGACGGGGCATGCCTCCTGGCAGAAGCCGCAGTAGATGCACTTTACCATGTCGATGTCGTAACGAACTGTGCGGCGCGTGCCATCGTTGCGGCGGGGGCCGGCTTCGATGGTGATTGCCTGGGCAGGACAGATGGCCTCGCAGAGCTTGCAGGCGATGCAGCGCTCCTCGCCGTTGGGATAACGACGCAGCGCGTGTTCGCCGCGGAAGCGCGGGCTGACCGGTCCCTTTTCGAACGGGTAATTGATCGTTGCCTTCTGCTTAAAAATGTACCGGAAGGTCAGCCAGAACGCACTGACGAATTCCTTCAGGAACAGCGAGCTGACCGCGTTGGACAAGCCTGCCATCTTCAACCTCCAATATTGCTTGAAACGAGGGCCGGCATGATCACGCCCAACCCGTCAGCTTCAGCACGAATGCAACGATTACGACCATGGCGAGCGACAGCGGAAGGAAAACCTTCCAGCCGAGGCGCATCAGCTGGTCGTAGCGATAACGCGGGACGAATGCCTTGACCATCGCGAACATGAAGAACACCAGGCACGACTTCAGCGTAAACCAGATGACGCCCGGCACCCAGTTCAGGAACCATACGTCGACCGGCGGCAGCCAGCCCCCGAGGAACAGGATCGTCGTCAGCGAGCACATCAGAACGATGGCCGCATATTCGCCGAGCATGAACATCATGTAGAGCGAGGAACCGTATTCGACCATGAAGCCGGCGACGAGTTCCGATTCCGCTTCCGGAAGGTCGAAAGGCGGGCGGTTCGTTTCGGCAAGTGCGGAAATGAAGAAGACGATGAACATCGGGAACAGCGCCAGCCAATGCCAGTCGAGGAACGACGCCGGCAAACCGAGGCGCGTACCGAGGCCGGACTGCTGGGCATGGACGATGTCCGTCAAGTTCAACGAACCCACGCAGAGCAGAACAGTGACGATAACGAAGCCGATCGAGACTTCATAGGAAACCATCTGCGCAGCGGAGCGGAGCGCGCCGAGGAACGGATACTTCGAGTTCGAAGCCCATCCGCCCATGATGATGCCGTACACTTCAAGCGACGAGATCGCGAAAATGTAGAGAATACCAACGTTTATGTTGGCGATCACCCAGCCATCCGCCAGCGGCACGACAGCCCAGGTCGACAGCGCCAGCAGCACCGTCACGAGCGGTGCCAGAAGGAACACGGCCTTGTTGGCGCCAGCCGGAATCACCGGCTCCTTGAAGACGAACTTCAAAAGATCGGCGAAAGACTGGAAAAGGCCCCACGGCCCCACCACATTCGGACCTCGGCGCAACTGCACGGCTGCCCAGACCTTACGGTCCGCCAGCAGAATGTAGGCGATGAAGACGAGCAGGCAGACGAGGAGAAGAAGCGACTGACCGACCATAAGGAGGCCAGGCAAGAGATAAGTTGAAACAAACGATTCCATAGTCCCCTGCCCTTACTCTGCCGCGACTTTGAAGTTGTTGCGGGCCAATGCCGAGCACTCTGCCATTACGGCGGAGGCGCGCGCGATCGGGTTCGTCAAATAGAAGTCTTTGACCGGCGACGCAAACCCGGATTTATTCATCTTGCCGGCTTTTTTAGCGACTGCGGCAATTTTGGCGCTGTCGCTTTCGGCGATCTCATCAAGTGCTGCGAAATGCGGGAATGCCGCGTAAAGCCTTGCGCGCAATTCGCCAAGCGAATCAAACGGAAGCTTCTTGCCGAGCACGTCGGAAAGCGCACGCAGGATCGCCCAGTCTTCGCGGGCATCGCCAGGCGCAAAGCCGGCGCGATTGCCCATCTGGACGCGCCCCTCGGTGTTGACCCAGGTCCCGGACTTTTCGGTGTAGGCCGCAGCCGGCAGGATGACGTCGGCATTGTGGGCGCCGTTGTCGCCATGCGAGCCGATATAGACCGTCAGCTTTGCCTTCTTGGCAGCGAAATCAAGCTCGTCGGCGCCAAGCAGGAAGAGAACGTCCATCGACGACAACATTTCGGCAGCGTTGACGCCCTTTGCGCCCGGAACGAAGCCGAGATCGAGGCCGCCGACGCGCGATGCCGCGGTGTGGAGTACGGCAAAGCCGTTCCAGCCTTCGACGACTGCGCCGACAATGCCCGCAAGCTTTGCAGCAGTTGCGAGAACACCAGCACCATCGGCGCGCGACAGAGCGCCTTGGCCGATGAGGATCATCGGCTTCTTGGCATCCGTCAGAACCTTCGCGAAGGCATGGCTGCCGTCGGCTAGATCTTTCAGCGTGTCCGGGCCGGCGCCGAGATATTCGTAGTCGTAACGCAGCTCGCCTGCCTCACCGATCACGCCGATCGGGAAGTTGCCGCGACGCCAGCGCTTGCGGATGCGAGCGTTGAGCACGGCGGCCTCGAAACGAGGGTTGGCGCCAATGATCAGCAGCGCGTCTGCCTGTTCGATGCCTTCGATCGTCGGGTTGAAGACGTAGCTTGCGCGACCGAGCGACGGATCGAGTGCCGTCCCATCCTGGCGACAGTCGAGGTTCTCGGAACCCAGCGACCTCACGAGCTCCGACAGGGCGTACATTTCTTCGACGGATGCGAGGTCGCCGGCAATCGCGCCGATTTTCTCGCCGTTGGTTGCAGCAACGGCAGCCTTGATCGTTCCGAAGGCTTCGCCCCAGGTCGCTGCCTGCAGGCGGCCATCCTTGCGAACATATGGGCGGTCGATACGCTGCGTCTTCAGGCCATCCCAAATGTAGCGGCTCTTGTCGGAGATCCACTCTTCATTGATCTGGTCATTGACGCGCGGCAGTACGCGCATGACTTCACGGCCACGTGTATCGACGCGGATTGCAGAACCGAGGGCGTCCATCACGTCGATCGATTCGGTCTTGTTCAGCTCCCACGGGCGGGCCGTGAAGGCGAAGGGCTTGGAGGTCAGCGCGCCGACCGGGCAGAGGTCAACGACGTTACCCTGCAGCTCGGAGGTCATCGCCTGCTCGAGGTACGTGGTGATTTCGGCGTCCTCGCCGCGGCCGATCAGGCCGAGTTCGGAGATGCCAGCCACTTCGGTCGTGAAGCGAACGCAACGAGTGCAGTGAATGCAGCGGTTCATGACCGTCTTGACGAGCGGTCCGATATACTTGTCTTCGACGGCGCGCTTGTCTTCCTGATAGCGCGAGCTGTCGATACCGAAGGCCATCGCCTGGTCCTGCAGGTCGCATTCGCCGCCCTGGTCGCAGATCGGGCAATCGAGCGGATGGTTGATCAGCAGGAACTCCATCACGCCTTCGCGGGCCTTCTTGACCATCGGCGTGTTGGTGAAGACCTCAGGAAGTTCGCCATTCGGGCCGCCGCGGATATCGCGCACGCCCATGGCGCAAGATGCCTGCGGCTTCGGCGGGCCACCCTTGACCTCAACGAGGCACATGCGGCAGTTGCCGGCGACCGAAAGGCGCTCATGGAAGCAGAAGCGCGGAACTTCAGCGCCGGCTTCCTCACACGCCTGAATGAGGGTGTAATGATCCGGGACTTCGATCTCGTTGCCGTCAATCTTCAGTTTTGCCATCGTCACTCAGTCCTGTTTTCCGTTTGCCGGATGGCGGCAAACAAACCCACTTTGCAACAGTTTCGCTGCCAGGCCGGATTCTTATCCCGTTGGCATCGGTGTCGCTCAAATTCTCTGCCCACCCCGAGACCCGGGATCGGCTTTCGGCCTCTGCAGTTTCGGACCCCTGCCCTCCACTCTTCAGCCTTGACCTTGCTCCGGCCGTTCGGCCGAAAAATCACTTCCGCTTTCGCCCCTTGGCAAGAAGCGCCTTGGCCTGCGCAACCCAGCCATCGCGGACGATCCGCCCATCGAAACCGAATTCGGCGTCTATGCGTGCCGCATCCTCGTCAGACCAGCCGGCAATCACCGCAAAGGAGCGAATGCTCTTGGCGTTCAAAACCTGCTCGATTTTCGGGCCGATCCCGGAAATCTGCTTCAGATCGTCGGACTTGCGGGGGCGCGAAGCGGGCTTGGCCGCCACTTCAGGCTTTACATCCGGCTTCGCGGGAACAACCGACAGCTTGACCTTGGTTGCGGCGTTCGTGGCAGGCGCCGGGCGAACGTTTTCCGGCCGGATTTCCACTTCAGGCTTGGCCTCATCAGGCGGCGTTTCATCGAGAACGGCGGCAAACTTGCTCGTTGCGTCGAACGCACCCTGCAGCGCTCCGAAGAATGCGCCCGCCATCTGCGTCGAAAAGCCGAGGCCGATCGCCGTCGCCGCAGCCATGGCCGCCGCCGGATTGACCATCACAGGCGGCACCGGCAACGCGCGGGCATTCTCCAGCATCTCGGCAGCAAGACGACCGAAGTCGGCCGAAAAATCAGCCGCTCCCTCTTTTCTCATGCTGTCCGATGCCTTCGTCGTCATCGCGCTTACTCCGCAGCCTCCAGAACAGCACCGTGATCCAGTGCGCTCGCCGTATACTGGTCGATCCGTGCTTCGATCTCGTGACGGAAGTTGCGGATCAGCCCCTGCACCGGCCACGCGGCAGCATCGCCGAGCGCACAAATGGTGTGGCCCTCGATCTGCTTGGTGACCTGGAACAACATGTCGATTTCGCGCTTCTGGGCGTTGCCCTTGGCCATGCGCTCCATGACGCGCCACATCCAACCAGTACCTTCACGGCATGGAGTGCACTGACCACAGCTCTCATGCTTGAAGAAGGCCGAGATGCGAGCGATCGCCTTGATGACGTCGGTGGACTTGTCCATGACGATTGCGGCCGCGGTACCGAAGGAAGAACCGACCGCACGCAGGCCGTCGAAGTCCATCGGGCAGTCGATGATGTCCTTGGCCGGAACGATCGGGCAGGATGCGCCACCCGGAATGACGGCAAGCAGGTTATCCCAGCCGCCACGAATGCCGCCGGCATGACGATCGACGAGTTCGCGGAAGGTGATGCCCATTTCTTCTTCGACGGTGCACGGCTTGTTGACGTGACCGGAGAGCATGAACAGCTTGGTGCCGACATTGTTCGGGCGACCGATCGAGGAGAACCAAGTCGCGCCACGACGCAGGATCGTCGGGGCAACGGCGATCGACTCGACGTTGTTGACGGTCGTTGGGCAGCCGTAGAGGCCCATGTTTGCCGGGAACGGCGGCTTCAGGCGCGGCTGGCCCTTCTTGCCTTCGAGGCTTTCGAGCAGCGCGGTCTCTTCGCCGCAGATGTAGGCGCCGGCGCCGTGGTGGACGTAGATGTCCATCGGATAGCCGAGCTTGTTGCTCTTGCCGAGCAGGCCGTAGTCGTAGCACTCGTCGATCGCGGCCTGGAGCGCTTCGCGCTCGCGGATGTACTCACCACGGACGTAGATGTAGGCAGCATTCGCCCCCATGGCGAAGCTTGCGATCACGCAGCCTTCGATCAGCGTGTGCGGATCGTGACGCATGATGTCGCGGTCTTTGCAGGTGCCCGGCTCCGACTCGTCGGCATTGACGACGAGGTAATGCGGGCGTCCGTCGCTTTCCTTCGGCATGAAGGACCACTTGAGACCCGTCGGAAAGCCGGCGCCGCCACGACCACGAAGGCCAGAGGCCTTCATCTCGTTGATGATCCAGTCGCGTCCCTTTTCGAGGATCTGCTTGGTGCCGTCCCAGTGGCCGCGCGCCATGGCGCCCTTCAGGGACTTGTCCTTGAGGCCGTAGATATTGGTAAAGATGCGGTCTTTATCTTGTAACATGCTTCACCTCTTACCGCGGCTTCTTACCGAAGACCTTGATATATTCCGCTTCGCCGCCCTTGGCGAGCGCCTTGGCCTGCTTGACCCAGTCGTCGCGCTCGATGCGGCCCTTGAAATTCAGGTAGCCGTCGACCCATTCGCGTTCAGCCTTTTTCCAACTCGCGACCTGCGCGAAGGTGAAAATGCCGATCTCATGCAGGGTAGCCTCGATCTTCGGGCCCACGCCGGAAATCATCTTCAGATCGTCTAGTGTCGCGGGCTTTTCGATGCCAGCCGGACGGTTCTTGTCGGTCAGGGACGGCTTGGCTGGCGCCGCAACCTGCGCGGCCGTGGCGGGTGCCGGCTGCTCTTCCGCAGCCTTTGCATTCTTCGCAGCCGCCTTCGGAGCCGTGACCGGGGTCTTCAGGGCGGCATTGGTCTCGGCGTCGGTGCTCTTCGCACGGGCTGCCTCAGATGGCGGAACCGGTGCCGCGTCGACCTTTGCCGTAACGGCTTCCTCGACGGCCTTCTTGGCCGAAACCTTCTTTGCCTTCGGCTCCTCGGTCAAAAGCGACGTCGGACCGCCTTCCGGCGATGAGAAGTGACGGTCGATCTGCGGACCGACCTTGATGCTTGCGCCGTTGCCAGCTTCAAACGTGTCGATGATTTCCTCGAGGCGTTCTGGCGTCAGATCCTCGTAGGTGTCCTTGCCAATCATCACCATCGGTGCGTTGACGCAGGCCCCAAGACATTCGACCTCTTCCCAGGAGAGCGTGCCATCGGCATTCCGCTCAAAGGGATGATGGTGGATCTTGCTCTTGCAGACCGCCATCAGGCTTTCCGAGCCGCGCAGCATGCAGGGCGTCGTGCCGCACACCTGGATGTGGGCGCGCGTGCCGACCGGGCCGAGCTGGAACTGCGTGTAGAAGGTCGCAACTTCGAGAACGCGGATGTAGGCCATATCGAGCATGTCAGCGACCTTTTCGATCGCGGCACGCGTGACCCAACCATCCTGCTCCTGCGCCCGCATCAACAGCGGAATAACCGCGGATTGCTGACGGCCTGCGGGATATTTCTGGATCGTCTTATCCGCCCAAGCTGCGTTCTCGTCATTGAAGGCGAACGCGGCTGGCTGGAATTGATCTTCGGCTAATCGACGAACGGACATTCTTCCTCACGCCTTGTCAGTTTATGGTCCCGCACTGCGATGCCGTCAGAGACTTCATCTCGCATGCGTAGGCCGACTGGTCTTTTTGCAAAAACACAACGAACTTGCCGCCGTTCGGAACGGCGGCCTTGATTTCATAGCCCTTGGACAAGAGCTCGCCCATAGAGGCCTTTGCCGCCGGCGGCTGCACCTCGCCCTGGCCCAACTTCGGACCCATTCCACCCACCTCCTGGGCAAAGGCTCCGGAGGCAGCAAAAAGAACGATCGCGACAAGCGGCAGCAGCTTCATCAGCGGTCCACCTCGCCGAACACGATGTCGAGCGAACCGAGCACGGCCGTCACGTCCGCAAGCATGTGGCCCTTGCAAAGGAAGTCCATTGCCTGCAGGTGAGCATAACCCGGTGCACGGATCTTGCAGCGGTACGGCTTGTTGCTGCCATCGGCGACGACGTAGACGCCGAACTCGCCCTTCGGCGCTTCGACGGCCGCGTACACTTCGCCGGCAGGGACGTGGTAGCCTTCGGTGTAAAGCTTGAAGTGGTGGATGAGCGCTTCCATCGAACGCTTCATCTCGCCGCGCTTCGGCGGAACGACCTTGCCGTCGATCGACGACACGGGGCCGGTCTTGGCGCTGCCCATGAGGCGCTCGACGCACTGCTTCATGATGCGAACCGACTGGCGCATCTCGATCATGCGGATCAGGTAACGGTCGTAGCAGTCGCCGTTCTTGCCGATCGGAATATCGAATTCCATATCGCTGTAGCATTCGTAAGGCTGCGAGCGACGCAGGTCCCAGGCTGCACCCGAGCCGCGAACCATGACGCCGGAGAAGCCCCACGACCAGGCATCCGCCAGCGACACCACGCCGATGTCGACGTTACGCTGCTTGAAGATA
This sequence comes from Rhizobium sp. BK399, assembly GCF_014194695.1. Taxonomy (GTDB): domain Bacteria; phylum Pseudomonadota; class Alphaproteobacteria; order Rhizobiales; family Rhizobiaceae; genus Rhizobium. The sequence continues at coordinate 97,265 of NZ_JACIAH010000001.1, forward strand.
CGGTTGTCCGTCAGCAGGCCTTCGATATCGTCGAGGATTTTCAGGAACGGGTCGCACCACTTGCCGATATCCTCGACCAACTCCGGCGGGATGTCCTGATGGACACCACCTGGACGGAAATAAGCCGAGTGCATACGGGCGCCGCAGGCGCGCTCATAAAACACCATCAGCTTTTCGCGCTCTTCGAAACCCCAGACCGGCGGCGTCATCGCGCCGACGTCCATGGCCTGCGTCGTCACGTTCATGATGTGCGACAAGATTCGGCCAATTTCCGAGTACAGAACTCGAATCAGCTGACCGCGAATTGGAATTTCGAGCTTCAGCATCTTTTCGACGGCGAGCGCGAAAGCGTGTTCCTGATTCATCGGCGCGACGTAGTCGAGACGATCGAAATAAGGAACGGCCTGAAGGTAGGTCTTCGTCTCGATCAGTTTCTCGGTGCCGCGATGCAGCAGTCCGATATGCGGGTCGACGCGCTCGATGATTTCGCCATCGAGCTCGAGCACGAGACGCAGAACACCGTGCGCGGAAGGATGTTCCGGTCCGAAGTTGATCGTAAAGTTGCGAACGTTATGTTCAGTCATAGCGACGCGCTCCGCGCTGGCAATTGGCATGAGACGGCGAGCAGAGAGGCTTCAAGAAATCCGAGCCTCATCTTCACTTCGCCGCCTTCTCGTCTCCCGGCAGCACGTATTCGGTGCCTTCCCAGGGAGACATGAAGTCGAAATTGCGGAATTCCTGCTTCAGTTCGACGGGCTCGTAAACGACGCGCTTGGCAGCATCGTCGTAACGCACCTCGACGTAACCGGTCGTCGGGAAGTCCTTGCGCAAGGGGTGACCTTCGAAGCCGTAATCAGTGAGAAGACGACGCAGGTCGGCATGGCCCGAGAATGGAATGCCGTACATGTCCCAAGCTTCGCGCTCGAACCACTCGGCGCCCTTGTAGACTGATGTAGCCGATGGAACCGACTCACCATCGGCGACGGCAACCTTCACGCGGATGCGCAGGTTCTGCTTCGGCGACAGGAGGTGATAGACGACATCGAAACGCTTTTCGCGCTGTGGCCAGTCGACGCCGCAGATATCGATCATGCTGATAAAGCCGCAACGCGCGTCGTCACGCAGGAACGTCAGCAGCGCCAGAATCGTTTCCGGCGTAGCGGTTGCGTTCAGCTCGTCGTAGCTGATGGATGCATCAAGAAAGAGATCGCCACGCATCTCACGAAGATACGAGGACAGTTCGCTCAAGGCTTCACTCATGACAGTCCTCCGCCCTTAGCGCTCGATCGTTCCGGTTCGACGGATCTTCTTCTGCAGAAGCAGCACCCCGTAGAGCAGCGCTTCTGCCGTGGGGGGACAGCCCGGCACGTAGATATCGACAGGAACGACACGGTCGCAACCACGAACGACCGAATAGGAATAGTGATAGTAACCGCCGCCGTTGGCGCAGGATCCCATGGAGATCACGTAGCGCGGCTCAGGCATCTGGTCATAGACCTTACGCAGCGCGGGCGCCATCTTGTTGGTCAGCGTACCGGCAACGATCATGACGTCGGACTGGCGCGGCGAGGCGCGCGGAGCAACACCGAAGCGCTCCATGTCGTAACGCGGACCGGAGACCTGCATCAGGCCTTCAACGGCGCAGCAGGCGAGACCGAACTGCATCCACATCAGCGAGCCGGTACGGGCCCAGGTGATCAGGTCGCGGGTCGAGGTAACAAGAAAGCCCTTGTCGGCCAACTCATCGTTGATTTCGCCGAAGAACGCACTGTCGCTGCCGATCGGCTTGCCCGTTGCCGGGTCGATGACGCCTTTCGGATGCGGCGCCACGAGCGCCTTGTCGGTTGGGGCTACTCCCATTCCAGGGCTCCCTTTTTCCATTCATAAATAAAGCCGATGGTCAGCACGCCAAGGAAGACCATCATGGACCAGAAGCCGAACCAACCGATCGCACCGAAGGACACTGCCCACGGGAAGAGGAAGGCGACTTCAAGGTCGAAGATGATGAAGAGGATCGACACGAGGTAGAAGCGGATATCGAACTTCATACGAGCGTCGTCGAATGCGTTGAAGCCGCATTCGAAGGCCGAGAGCTTTTCCGAATCGGGCGCCTTGAAAGCAACAGCAAACGGCGCAATCAACAGCGCCAGGCCGATGACAAGGGCGATACCAATGAAAATAGCGATCGGAATGTAGGAACTGAGCAGTCCAGTCATCAGGTTCTTCCCTGCTTGCGGGCTGCGCCGGGAGGCGCTAGTGGGCAATTGCCCGGCAAGCGAACGTGCGTTGCAACAGAGCCGTGGTTAGCGCAGGCAGCGCCACGGCGCAAGACTTTTAGAGTAGCAAATTCGACTGTCGAGGCGCGACATTATCAAGCAGATGCAATGATGTCGCGACAAATCCACACAAGTTGATTCAGGCTGCATGCCAGCCCACCGGATATTGCATGGCTCACGGCAAAAGATAAAGCCAAAGCTAAGCGACGACAACGAAACGGCAATCGTTCATGACTGCGAATAGAGAGGGCAGATACCCAGCTTGGGAAGGAATGGCGCGAGTGACGGGGCTCGAACCCGCGACCTCCGGCGTGACAGGCCGGCACTCTAACCGACTGAGCTACACCCGCGCATGATGGACAGAAGGACCGGACCAAGCGCCAACTGGCGCGTACCTTGAAATGGCGCGAGTGACGGGGCTCGAACCCGCGACCTCCGGCGTGACAGGCCGGCACTCTAACCGACTGAGCTACACCCGCATTCATTTCAAGCGATCCGGAAGCTTTCGCATCCGTGTCAAAGCAGCCTCGCCGCTTCGATGAGCGGCTAACTAAGGGGTTCGCATTTGAGTGTCAAGCAGCTTTGGAGACAAAACGATGACACTCCGCGAATTGTTTTTGGAGAACGAAAATCCGCGGGCAGATTCAGTGCATTATTAACAGAGTGACATTCGGTCTGCGCGCTAACGATCAGTTTCCCCAGCTCCTCGCCCTCCCCGCTTGCAGCTTGCAGGCTCGATCGAGGGTAGCCAATCGCCCGAGAGGCCCGCTATATGGAGGACCGCGGCTCGGTCCCGGGCATTCTACAAGCAGCAGAGACATCATCATGAAAACACGCGAGGAACGGCAAGCACAAAGAGCGAGCATGCCGCGCACACAGTTGAGCGCACACCATTTGGAGAATGCGCGGTTGCTGCCGGATCGCGGCGAGCTCCTCTATCGCATTCCCAATGGTGGCATCGGCCTAGAGATCGGGGCGGCGTTCGGAGAATATACCGCTGAGATACTGGAGAAGAATCGGCCTTCGCAGCTTTATCTGATCGACCCCTGGAGCATGGACCGCTACAGCTCGGGTCTGGATCAGATCCAGACGCAGTTCAGAAGCGAGATCGAACGTGGACAACTGCACTTGATGCAGGGCACCTCTCTCGAAAAGCTCGCCGAGTTCGACGACGACTTTCTCGACTGGGTCTATATCGACACCGATCATTCCTTCGAGCTTACTTGGCAGGAACTCCTGCTCTGCGAGCGGAAGGTCAAGCGGACCGGAAGAATCGCCGGGCACGATTTCTGCACTGGAAACACCGTCAAGCCGATCGTCTATGGCGTCGTCGAAGCGGTCACCAAGTTCTGCAAGGATTATGGCTGGCAATTCGAGTTCCTGACGGTCGAATCGCACGCGCACTTTTCCTATTGCCTGAAGCGCCTCTGATCCGCGTCACGCCTTTCCAGCGTACTCCTCGTCGCTGACCTGTTCCATCCAGTCGGCGGCGCTGCCGTCCAGCGCTTCGTGGATCGCGATGTGGGTCATTGCGGTATCGGGTGCTGCGCCGTGCCAGTGCTTTTCACCCGGGGCAAACCAGACCGTGTCGCCCGCGCGGATCTCGCGAAGCGGGCCGCCTTCGGTTTGCGCCAGACCCTTTCCGGCGGTGACGATAAGCGTCTGACCGAGCGGATGTGTGTGCCAGGCGGTTCGGGCACCAGGCTCGAAGGTAACGCTGACCGCCCTCACCCGTGCCGGGCTCGGCGCCTCCATCAAGGGATCCTGACGGACCGAACCGGTGAAATATTCTGCGGGCGCCTTCATCGAGGGCCGTGATCCGCAGGGTTTGATCTCCATCTGATTTTCCCTTCCATCCCTAACTTTGCGTTTCCGCCGACCGCCCGCCAGTCACCAAGCGGTGACCGATAGATGTGTGGCAAGGCCGCTGTTCGAAGAAATGCCGACGCTTGCGGCTCGTCGCCCTATCTCCGCTTCAGGCGCTTGCTAGTGGTCGGGGTGACTGCTAGTGCCGGGGCATTTCATCACGCGGAGAGTTTCCATGAAACAGCATTCTTTCGGCCACCTGCCCCATACCGTCACAAATATCGGCTTCGGCGCATGGCAGATCGGCGGCGCCTGGGGCGACGTCAGCGAGGCCGACGGCCGCGATGCGCTGAACGCGGCGCTCGATGCCGGCATGACCTTCATCGATACCGCCGATGTCTACGGAGACGGCCGGTCGGAAAAGATCATTGCGGACGTTCTCGATGGCCGCGGCGGTGAGCGGGCGATGGTCGCCACCAAGGCGGGTCGCCGGCTCAACCCGCATGTCGCCGAGGGCTATACCAAGGCCAACCTCGAGGGCTTCATCGATCGAAGCCTGAAAAACCTGCGTGTTGAAAGCCTCGACCTTGTGCAACTGCATTGCCCTCCGACCGAAGTTCTCTATCGTCAGGAGGTCTTCGAGGGCCTGAACGAGCTGCAGAAAGCCGGCAAAATCATGGGCTACGGCGTCAGCGTCGAAAAGGTCGAGGAAGCGCTGAAGGCGATCGAGTATCCTGGGGTCGTCAGCATCCAGATCATCTACAACATTTTCCGCCAGCGGCCCGATCACCTGTTTTTCCAAGAGGCTCGGCGGAAGAACATCGCCGTTATCGCACGCGTGCCGCTCGCAAGCGGGCTACTGTCCGGGAAGATCAGCCGCGAGACGAAATTTGCGAGCGATGACCACCGCAATTTCAATCGCCATGGCGAGGCCTTCGATGTCGGCGAGACGTTCGCGGGGGTCCCCTTCGAGGTCGGCCTGCAGGCTGTAGAGGAAGTGCGTAAGCTCGTTCCTGCCGGTGCGACAATGGCGGCCTTCGCATTGCGCTGGATCCTGATGAGCGATGCCGTCACTGTCGTTATTCCCGGCGCACGCAACGCCGAACAAGCACGCGCAAATGCCGCGGCGGCGAGCCTCGCCCCCCTCTCTCACGAAGTGATGGACGCCACACGCGAGATCTACGAGCGGCTGGTCGCTCCCCATGTCCACCAGCGCTGGTAAGGCAAACGAGCACAAGAAAAATGGCCGGGCATAGACCCGGCCATTTTTGTTTCATAGCTCAACCAATCTCAGTTCGTGCCGACGAGGTCGACTTGGAAGAACAGCGTTTCACCCGAGGAGTCGTCGACGCCATCATTGTCCGTGGCGGCATAGGCCTTGCCGGAAGCGTCAAAGGTAAAGCCTTCCAGCTTGTCGAGGACATAGCCATTGGTGGCGGTCTTCAGTTCCGGAAGGAAGTCATGGGCTTCCGTCTTCTTGACGAGCGGCAGCTCGCCGCCGAGCTTGGCGGGCTTCAGATCCGATACCGCGACCTTGTAGAGCTTCTTCAGTTTGGCTGCGTCACCGACAAGGTTGTCACGCTCGATGATGTAGACGCTGTCGCCCTGCGCGGAAATTTCGGAGAGGCCGACCCAGCCTGCGTCCGATTTGTCGAGCGGATAGCGAACGGCGCCCCACCCCTTGCTCTTCGGGTTGTAAGAGACGAGCTTTACGAAACCCTTCGCATCATCCTTCCACTCGCGCTGAACAGCCATCCACAATGTCGCGTCGTCACCGGAACCGACGATCGCCACGCCTTCGAACCCGTAGCGGATTTCGTTGGCGGTCAATTCGCTCGGCAGAGCGATCTCTTCCTTGATCTCGCCCTTCGGGTTTACGTGATACAGTGCGTGCGGCACGAGCTTCTCGCTGTTGCCTTCGGAGCCCAGCCAGAACCAGCCCTTATCGTCCACGGCAATACCTTCAATATCGAGCTTCTGCGCGGGCTGGCCATCGCGCTTGACGGTCAGCGTTTCGGTGATGACGGCCGGCTTCTTGGTTGCGTCAATGGTGTAGATCGTCGGCTGCATGCCGAGAACGCTGTCGCTGACTGCAAACAGCTGGCCCGGGTTTTCCGGAACGGCAGCAAGACCGGAGAGTGCCGCAAAGCCGACGGGATTACCATCCTTCTCGGCCGCAACGATCTGCGGATAGGCCATTTCGCCTTCGCCGAGCTCATAGATCATGACGTGGGACCGCGGGCCGCCATCCTTGCCGAGATCGACTTCGTTGGCGGTGGCGAGGAGATTGCGGGACGGCACGGCTACGCCTCCCTCGGGCGACACACCCGACGGAAGAATCTGGACGAGTTGTGGTTCGGCGCCGGTATCCTTGAAGACGCCGACGACCGAGGCGCGTTCCGAAAGCAGGAAGATATACTTCTGGCCGCCGAAGGTCGCGACCTCCAGACCTTCCGGCTCGACACCCTTGGCGGACGAGCGCTTGTCCGGATAGTGCCCGATATTGGCGACCGCGCGCTCGAACGAAGCGCCGGATTCGTAGAGGACCCTGCCTGTCTTGTCGAAGATCGTGAAGCCGCGCGAACCGCCTTGGTAGTCGCCTTCGTTCGCGACGACCAGACGGTCGTTGTCCAACCACTTCACGGCGTCGGGTTCACGCAGGACACCCTTGAGTTCGCTGGTGAACTTCAGCGCGCCGTCGCGCTTCGTATCGATGCCGGTCAGATCGACGCTGCCGGCAGAGAAGTGTGCCTTCACCGCCGCGGTCGCCGCATCGATGATGACGATCTCGTTGTTTTCCTGAAGGGTCAGGGCGATCTCGTTCTGATCGTTGAAGGAGACGAATTCTGGTTCCGGATCCTCCGGCGCAATCCCGGCAAGGCCGGTCAGTGTCACGTGCTTGATCGAACCGCAATCGACGGCGCCGTTCTTGACCTGGAACACGACAAGGTCGCCTGCCGGCATCTGCGGTATCTTGCCATCGTTGACGTCTTCGTCGCGTTCGTTTTCGATCGCAATCGTGCCAAGCGTCTTGTCCTTGTTGAGCGCGATCGAATCCGGCTGTCCTCCGAGGTCGCAGGTGTTTTCGATCTTCTTGGTGGCAACGTCGACGATCGCGAGGCGGCCCGATGGCTTTGCCTTGCTCTCCGACGTGTTGACGGCAACCAGCGCCTTGCCGGCCGCGGAGGTCACCGATGTCGGCTCACCGTCCATCATCAGCGCCCCACCGGCCTTCGGCGCCTTGGCGTTGGAAATGTCGACGAATCCGATCGCACCGAGCGGGCTGTCGCTGTAGATCAGCGTCATGCCGTTGTCGGTGGCCGTGATGATTTCAGCCGACGTGATCGAAAGCTTATCCTTTCCCTCGGGCAGGTTGGATGCCACCGGAAAGGTTGCGATGCGGTTGAAAACGGGCTCTGCGGCGGCCGGAAACGCGGCCGTCGCAAGAAGCGCCGCAACGAGCACTGTCTTGCGCGATAAAGTTGTCATGAAATCCCCCATGAATTCAAACAGAGCGGTTTTGCGGGATTGGCATGACACCGGAATGACACGGCTGTCTTATTCTGACGGTGCCAGGGGGGTCCCCTGCTCCTTCTTCATTTCGTTCCGCATGATGAAGAGCGATGCCCCAAGGATGAGGAATGCGCCCACCCAGAGATAGCCGCTTGGCGCGTAGCCGAAGACCAACCACCCGGCGAGAACGTTCAGCGGGAGCTTGAGATCGTCGAAAGGCTGGACGTAAGCGGCATCGGCGGTGGAATAGGCGAGCGTCAGGAAATATTGCGCCAGTACGGTCAGCAGACCCGCCGCGGCAAAAAGCAGCAGTGTGGTACCGGTCGGGACACTGAAGCCCGCGGCCATCGCCAGTCCACCATTGATCGGCGTCAGAAGAGCCAATAGCCAGACCGTTATGGTTTCCGGCCGCTCGACACCCGTCAGGCTCTTGGTGATAAGTGACGACGCACCCCAGAGAAGTGCCGAAACGATCGGCAGGACCGCCGCCCAACTGAAACTGTCTGACCAAGGTTGAAGAATAATCATCGCTCCGACGAAACCGGTGGCTGTCGCCGCCCATCGCGCGGAACCAATGTATTCCCCAAGGAAGATCCGTGCGCCGACGATGATGAAAAATGGTGAGGTCATCACCAGCGCGATTGCCTGCCAGATTGGTACCGACGCGAGCCCCGCGACCCAAGTGGTCACACCAAAGGCCGCCAAGGAGACGCGTACGATGTGTCGCCAGGGATAACGCGTCCTCATTGCCCGGAGACCGACGCGCCGGAGAAAGGGCAGCGAAAAGACCAGCGCAAAGGCATACTGCCAAAAGGCAGCCGAGGCGGCGGGGAAAGCGAGCTTCATTGTCAGCCATTGCGTGACGACATTGAGGATCGAGAAGGCGATGCCCGCGGCAACCATCCAAGCAGCGCCGGCCATTGCTCGCGAAGCGGAAAACGTAGGGGAAGTCTGATTCATGTTTTTCTTTCCGAAACCAACACAAATCAGGACGCATGAGCGCAATACTGCAGCCAGGACGGATTCCGCCCTCGCCCGTTCCGCTCATTCTCTTTCATCCGGACTGTAACCGTCGGCTCCGGAATTGCACCGGATCTGCTGACCCTTTCGACATTTTCGACGAGAGGCGCTCGCGGGCTCGAGCAAAGCTCTTACCGCCGGTGGGGACTTTCACCCCGCCCTGAGAACGAGCATTTCGTAAGGCATCCCCAGCGTGCCGACAAGGGCACCAAATGCAAAAAGGGTCCGGCCATGGCCGAACCCTCCGAAACTTGTGCCGCCGGTCTCGTTGCCCGGCCGCCAAGCAAATTCACATCAGCCGTTGACGGCGTCCTTCAGGCCCTTGCCGGGCGTGAACTTCGGCACGTTGCGAGCCGGAATATCGACTTCTGCGCCCGTGGACGGGTTGCGGCCCTTCGTGGCAGCGCGATGGGAAACGGTGAAGCTACCGAAACCAGCGAGGCGAACGTCGCCCTTGCCCTTCAGTTCAGCCTGGACAACTTCGAAAACAGCGTCAACTGCGGAAGCAGCGTCAGTCTTCGAGAGTCCTGCCTTTTCAGCAACTGCGGACACGAGTTCATTCTTGTTCATGTTTCCACCCCTTTCTAAATGGTTCGAAACGACTCAAATCTATAAGCTAGGCGCAGAATAGAGTTCATCAGGCCCGCCGCACCCCAAAGACCCTGCAAATCAAGGAAATGCAAGAGTCCGCCGGTCAATTTCACAAAAAAAGGCTGGCGAAAACGCCAGCCTTTTCAGGGTTTTTAAGCAATTAGGCGCGAATGTGGCAAACATGGCTCAGTGAGCTATGGTTGCGCCTGTTTCATCGAGCCCTTCGACCGTCGCGATGACAGGCGTCTCCACCGTGCCATCCCACTCGATCGCCTCCGGTCTGCGGACCAGAGCATGCTTGATCACCTCGCCCATGCGGGACACGGGGATGATCTCCATGTTGTTCTTCACGTTGTCCGGGATCTCCGCCAAATCCTTGGCGTTCTCTTCCGGGATCAGCACCTTCTTGATGCCGCCGCGAAGCGCTGCCAGCAGCTTTTCCTTCAGACCGCCAATCGGCAGAACACGGCCGCGCAGGGTGATTTCACCCGTCATCGCCACGTTCTTGTCGACCGGAATACCGGTCATGATCGAGACGATCGCGGTTGCCATGGCAACGCCGGCCGACGGACCATCCTTCGGTGTCGCGCCTTCCGGCACGTGCACGTGGATGTCGCTCTTATCGAAGCGCGGCGGCTCGATGCCGAAATCGACAGCGCGCGAGCGGACATAGGATGCCGCCGCCGAGATCGATTCCTTCATGACTTCCTTCAGGTTGCCGGTCACGGTCATACGACCCTTGCCCGGCATCATGACGCCTTCGATCGTCAGCAGTTCGCCACCGACTTCCGTCCAGGCCAGCCCGGTAACGACACCGACCTGATCCTCGCGTTCGGCTTCGCCGTGGCGGAAGCGCGGAACGCCCAGGTAGTCGTCGATGTTTTCGGCCGTCACATGAACGGACTTCGTCTTGCCCTTGATGATCTCGGTGACCGCCTTGCGGGCGAGCTTCATCAATTCGCGCTCGAAGTTACGAACACCGGCTTCGCGGGTGTACTGCTGGCTGATCGCCATCAGGGCGTCGTCGCTGACCGAGAACTCGTTCGGCTGCAGTGCATGTTCCTTGATGGCCTTCGGCAGCAGGTGCCGCTTGGCGATTTCGCGCTTTTCGTCCTCGGTGTAGCCGGCGATACGGATGACTTCCATGCGGTCCATCAAAGGTGCCGGAATGTTCAGCGTGTTCGCCGTCGTGATGAACATCACGTCCGACAGATCGTATTCGACTTCCAGGTAGTGATCCATGAAGGTCGAGTTCTGAGCCGGATCCAGCACTTCGAGCAGAGCCGACGACGGATCGCCACGGAAGTCCTGGCCCATCTTGTCGATTTCGTCGAGCAGGAAGAGCGGGTTGGACTTCTTCGCCTTCTTCATCGACTGGATGACCTTGCCGGGCATCGAGCCGATATAGGTGCGGCGGTGACCGCGGATTTCAGCTTCGTCACGAACGCCGCCGAGAGCCATGCGGACATACTCACGGCCGGTCGCCTTGGCGATCGACTGGGCGAGCGAGGTCTTGCCGACGCCCGGAGGGCCGACGAGGCACAGGATCGGGCCCTTGATCTTGGTCGCACGGGCCTGGACAGCCAGGTACTCGACGATACGTTCCTTGACCTTGTCAAGACCGAAGTGATCGGCTTCGAGGATCTTCTCGGCGTTGTTGAGATCCGACTTGATCTTCGACTTCTTGCCCCACGGAATGCCGAGCAGCCAATCGAGATAGTTACGGACAACAGTCGCCTCAGCCGACATCGGGCTCATCTGCCGTAGCTTCTTCAGCTCGGCATCGGCCTTTTCGCGGGCTTCCTTCGACAGCTTGGTCTTGGAGATGCGCTCTTCCAGTTCGGCCATCTCGTCGCGACCTTCCTCGCCGTCGCCGAGTTCCTTCTGGATCGCCTTCATCTGTTCGTTCAGGTAGTACTCGCGCTGGGTCTTCTCCATCTGGCGCTTGACGCGCGAGCGGATACGCTTCTCGACCTGAAGGACCGAGATCTCACCTTCCATGAAACCGAGCGCCTTTTCGAGGCGTGCCTTGACGCTGGTGGTTTCCAGCATCTCCTGCTTTTCGGTGATCTTGATCGACAGGTGCGAGGCAACCGTATCGGCCAGCTTCGAGTAATCGTCGATCTGGCTGGCGGCGCCAACGACCTCTGGCGAGATCTTCTTGTTGAGCTTCACGTAGCTCTCGAACTCGGAGACCACCGAGCGGCTCAGCGCCTCCAGTTCGACCGGATCGTCATGCGGCTCTTCGAGAACATGCCCCAGAGCTTCGTAAAAATCCTCGCGATCGGTGTAGGCGTCGATCTCGGCGCGCGCGCGACCCTCGACCAGAACCTTGACGGTGCCGTCAGGCAACTTCAGCAGTTGCAGCACGTTGGCGACGGTGCCGACATTGTGGATGGCGGACGGTTCAGGATCGTCATCGCTCGCGTTGATCTGTGTGACGAGCATGATCTGCTTGTCCGACCCCATGACTTCTTCGAGCGCACGGATCGACTTCTCGCGGCCAACGAACAGCGGCACGATCATATGCGGGAAGACGACGATGTCGCGCAGGGGCAATACCGGATATGCGATGCTCGCAACTGACGTTTTCTTCGTCATTTTATTTCCTTTCCATCGTCCCGTTTCCGGGCTCTTCTGGCGCGGCCACTAGAACCGGGCCGCACTCCACTTGAGACAACAAGTGGAGGTTCTGACTATGCTTTTCAAGCTGCGCCATGGCCGGCGTCCCCCTGGACATGACAGCTATGCGACAACGGAACACCTTCACTCTGGAGCACCAGCCTGGACCGGCGCTTGCCACTTCCGCGCCGGCTAACACACAAGGCCGAAACACACCAACGGAATCATTCCATAATTGCCACGGACGTTAGAAACCGCAACGGCAGCAGAGGTGCTTTCAGACCTCTTTAGCAAGATTTATCAGGGTCGTGCACTGGTTTTGAAATAGAAAGGGGCCTGCCGACGGCAAGCCCCTCAAATTCACGGTTCGTATCGTAAAGATATCTCTAACGGCTTACGCCGAAGCGTTGGCCTTCTCGTCCTGACGGTCCGCGTAGATGTAGAGCGGACGTGCAGAACCGCGAGCCACCTCTTCCGAAATGACGACTTCGCGCACGCCTTCCAGCGCCGGCAGTTCGAACATCGTGTCGAGCAGGATCTTTTCCATGATCGAGCGAAGGCCGCGAGCACCGGTCTTGCGCACGATCGCCTTGCGGGCGATCTCGCGAAGTGCGTCCTCGTGGAAGGTCAGTTCCACATCTTCCATCTCGAACAGGCGCTGGTACTGCTTGATCAGCGCGTTCTTCGGCTCGGAGAGAATCTGGATCAGTGCATCCTCGTCGAGGTCCTCGAGCGTCGCCAAGACCGGCAGACGGCCGATGAATTCCGGGATGAGACCGAACTTGACCAGGTCTTCCGGCTCGAGCTCCCGCAGCACTTCGCCAACGCGGCGGTCGTCCGGGGCCTTAACCGTCGCACCGAAACCGATCGAGGTCTTCTCGCCGCGGGCGGAGATGATCTTGTCGAGACCGGCGAACGCGCCGCCGCAGATGAACAGGATGTTCGTCGTGTCGACCTGCAGGAACTCCTGCTGCGGATGCTTGCGGCCACCCTGCGGGGGAACCGAGGCAACCGTGCCTTCCATGATCTTCAGAAGCGCCTGCTGGACACCCTCGCCCGACACGTCGCGGGTAATCGACGGGTTGTCGGACTTGCGCGAGATCTTGTCGACTTCGTCGATGTAGACGATGCCGCGCTGGGCGCGCTCGACATTGTAGTCGGCAGCCTGCAGCAGCTTCAGGATGATGTTTTCGACGTCTTCACCGACATAGCCGGCTTCCGTCAGCGTCGTCGCGTCGGCCATCGTGAACGGAACATCGATGATGCGGGCGAGCGTCTGGGCAAGATAGGTCTTACCGCAGCCGGTCGGGCCGACGAGCATGATGTTCGACTTCGCCAACTCGACTTCGCCGTTCTTGGAGGCGTGCGCGAGGCGCTTGTAATGGTTGTGAACGGCAACGGACAGGATCTTCTTCGCCTGGCGCTGGCCGATGACATACTCATCGAGGACCTTGATGATGTCCTGCGGCGTGGGAACGCCGTCACGAGACTTGACCATCGAGGATTTGTTTTCCTCGCGGATGATGTCCATGCACAATTCGACGCATTCATCGCAGATGAAAACGGTCGGTCCGGCAATAAGCTTCCGGACTTCGTGCTGGCTCTTTCCGCAGAAGGAGCAGTACAGGGTGTTTTTAGAGTCGCCGCCGTTGCTGCCGCTGACTTTGCTCATATCACTTTCCTTCCAGCACGCCGTATTTCAAGGTGAAATAACGGTCTACTCATTGGCCTGCTCCAACTTTGGAGCCCCAGCCGGCCAAGGCCGTTAAGGGGTACGAACCGGTCCAAACTAAGCTGTCCTGGCTCCGGCGGCAACGAATTCCCCTTCCACTGCCGATGCTATGTCATAAAAATTCAACATAGCATTAATACTTGAGATCGCTGCACCCGCCACCGGGTTTCTTCTCTTGTTCGATCACAAATGAGATAGAACTGTGGCGGATACAACACCATCCCTACTTCTCACTAGGCCGCATCGCCTTCCATCTCGATGCGAGATGTCAGGACCTTGTCGATAACACCCCAGGCCTGAGCCTCGTCCGCATCCATGAAGTGGTCGCGGTCAAGGGTCTTCTCGACTTCCTCGTAGGTGCGGCCGGTGTGCTTGACATAGACCTCGTTCAGACGACGCTTCATCTTCAGAATGTCGCGGGCGTGACGCTCGATGTCCGATGCCTGGCCCTGGAAACCGCCCGAGGGCTGGTGAACCATGATGCGGGAGTTCGGGGTGGCGAAGCGCATGTCCTTGTGCCCGGCAGCCAAGAGCAGCGATCCCATGGAGGCGGCCTGGCCAATGCAGAGCGTCGAAACGGCCGGCTTGATGAACTGCATCGTGTCGTAGATCGCCATGCCGGCGGTAACGACACCGCCCGGCGAGTTAATGTAGAGCGCGATTTCCTTCTTCGGGTTTTCCGCCTCGAGGAAGAGCAGCTGGGCGCAAACGAGCGTCGCCATGTGATCCTCGACCGGGCCCGTGAGGAAGATGATCCGTTCCTTCAGCAGGCGGGAATAGATGTCGTAGGAGCGTTCACCGCGATTGGTCTGTTCCACAACCATCGGCACGAGGGCCATAGCGGTATCGACTGGGTTTCTCATGTGCGTCCTTTGTCAACGTCTGCCGGCTGTGGCCGGGAATCAAAGAAATTGCCTTGTCCCTACATAGAACTTCCCTGCCCTCCTCTTCAAGACGCGCTGACGGATAACGTCAAGAGGGCTAATGCAGAGCGAATGCTTTTCGCCCGATATAGGTTCATTCATGCAAGCGATGGTGAAGAGCGAGCTGCAATCCTAGTGCCACACAGCTTTTGTCGGCGTCAGGATAAACGAATTCTGAATCTGCTTGCGGCTGCGCTGCGTTTACAGACCAGAAAGCCTAACACCAACTCAACGCAAAAATGCGCCAAGGGAGAAGCGCAATTAATGAAGTTGCCAGCTTCTTCCGAAACAATACGCGCAATGCAAGGGGTGTTGCCGTGTTCAATGTTACGACTGGATTAGCCATTTGGTGTTCGGAAGCCATGACGCTCGCGTTGGTGGCGTTCATGGCCTGGCGCCATAACGTCCGAAACAAGACCTATTTCTATTGGGGAATGGGTTTTCTTCTTAGTGGCGTTGGTTTCGCAATGGTGGCGTTGCGGGGGCAGATACCCGCTATTCTCTCGATCGAGATCGGCAACACGATTGCGCTATGCGGACAAAGTGCATGGGTTGCCGGGTATCTGGCTCTTGACCATCGCAAGCTCGAATGGTGGGCATTCCTGCCGCCGCTTGTTTGGCTGGGCGGCGTCTTCCTGCCGTGGGTCAACGACGACTACACCAATCGCGTCATTCTCTACAACTTGGCCTCAGCCACCGGCGCAACCGCGCTTGCAATGGCAGTCCGCGCGACAGGCCAACCCAACGAAGGCTCCAGGCGAACACTCGGCGTTATCTTCGTGCTCCAGAGTTTCCTATGCTTCGGTATGGCAATGGCAATGGCAATCATCGGCCCAACCGACGCGGAAGCCGCCAATTTCGCCGGCGGCGCTGCCATGGCAACGGGCTTCATGCTGACCTTTGCATGCGCCCATACCTGCCTTCTCATCATGGAGCGCTCGGAGAAGCATCTTCGTATGCTCAGCCTCACCGATTCCCTCACCGGTGTGTTGAACCGACGTGGCCTTTTCGGACGGTTCGATGCCATTCAGGAGAGCGCATTCCACAATAACCGCCTGGTCGCCGTACTGCTCTTCGACCTCGACCATTTCAAACGCGTCAACGATCGGTTCGGGCATCAGGCCGGTGACATCGTACTGACGGTCTTTGCTCGCATGGCCCGCCAATTCGTTCCTGCCGGCGTCTTCGGCCGCATGGGCGGGGAAGAGTTCGCCGCCTTCACGACGGTGGCCGACCAAACTGAAGCGGAAGCACTGGCGGAATCGATCCGTGCCGAGTTCTGCCGTGTTCCCGTCAGTACCGGCGATGCGATCATTCCGGTCACGGTCAGTATCGGCGTCGCCATGGCCTCTTCCATCGAGGCAAATAGAGACAAGCTGGTTTCGGCGGCGGATCGCGCGCTTTACGCCGCCAAGGCAGCCGGCCGCAACTGCACCATCATCTTCGGTGAGGCTGAAGCTGCTGCGCCGCCGCCGGTCGAGCCCGATCATACCGGCGGTGAGCTCGTCCCCACGCTCGACGATCAGATCCACGCGCTTCGCCGCGTCGGATCCCTGTCGAGAGGTTGAGCATCTTTTCGAGGCTTGGCAAATCCGCTAAGCCTCGAAGCATGATGATCCCACCTTTTCTTTCCATCGATCCTGCCACACGCCACGTTTCGCTCGACGCCAGCAATCCGGCGTTCTACAGCGACCCGAACGCGGCCTATGCCGCTCTCCACGCGCACTGTCCCACATTCTATTGGGAGCAGCAGAAGCAGTGGTTTTTCACAGGTTACGACCACGTCAACGGCTTGCTGCGCGATCGCCGTTTCGGCCGCCAGATCCTGCACATCGCAAGCCGTGAGGAACTCGGCCTTCCCGAGCCGGACCAGCATCTGGCGAATTTCGACCTGGCCGAACGGTACTCCTTGCTCGAACTGGAGCCGCCCGAGCACACGCGTCTGCGTACACTCGTCAACCGCGCTTTCGTCTCTCGCCACGTCGAGAAGATGAAGCCTGAGCTTGCCGAGCTCGCCAGCAAGCTTATCGACGGCTTCGAGAAGAAGAGCGAAGTCGAGCTGCTTTCGGCATTTGCGGACGTTATTCCGGTAACGATGATTGCCCGCATGATCGGCATTCCGGAGGAGATGGGACCGCAGCTTCTGAAATGGTCGCACGCCTATATCCGCATGTACCTATTCGGTCGCACGCGAGAGGACGAGGATGGCGCCGAACGGGCGGCGAAGGAGTTCTCCGACTATGTGAAGACAGTCATCGCCGAGCGCCGAGCCAACCCTCGGGACGACCTGTTGACCCACATGATCCATACGGAACACAAGGGGCAATACCTGACCGAGGACGAACTCGTCTCGACGACAATCGTGCTGCTCAATGCCGGTCACGAGGCGACGGTCCACCAGATCGGCAATTCAGTCCGCATTATCCTGGAGAGCGGGCACAATCCGGCGGACCTTTTTAAGGACGAGGAGACAACCGAACGAGCCGTGGAAGAGTCTCTGCGTATCTGCGCACCCGTTCACATCTTCCAGCGATGGGCGTTGGAACCGGTCGAGATCGACGGCATTTCGTTCAAGCGAGGCGACAAGGTGAGCCTCATTCTGGCGGCAGCCAATCTCGATCCGACGAAATACGACGATCCGCTTACCTTCAAGCCCGACCGCAACGAAGCGCCTAACCTGTCGTTTGGCGCCGGCATCCATTTCTGCATCGGGGCGCCGCTGGCGCGGTTGGAATTGAACGTCGTCCTACCAATTCTCTTCGAGCGGCTGCCTGGACTGAAACTTGCCCGGACGCCCGTCGTAAAAGATGTCTATCATTTCCACGGTTTAGATCGCCTCGACCTTGCTTGGTAGGTCAGCAATGGAAAAGTCCGCGCCCCGGAGGACGCGGACCTTTTTCGTCGCTTTTGAAAGTCAGGCGGTGAAGCTATTCCGCCGCCTGCAGCGCCGGCACTCCATCCAGCGGCTCCTGCGGCAGCTTGCCGGCCATCGCGGCAGCAAACTTCGTCTGGTCAAGTTCATTTTCCCAGCGGGCGACCACAACCGTTGCGACGGCGTTGCCGACAAAGTTCGTCAAGGCGCGGCACTCCGACATGAAGCGGTCGATACCGAGGATCAGCGCCATCCCGGCAACGGGAACCGAAGGCACCACGGAAAGCGTTGCGGCGAGCGTGATGAAGCCGGCGCCGGTGATGCCGGCAGCGCCCTTGGAGCTCAACATCGCGACCAGCAGAAGCAGGATCTGGTCTGCCAGCGTCAGCGGCGTGTCCGTCGCCTGAGCGATGAAGAGCGCAGCAAGCGTCATATAGATATTGGTGCCGTCGAGGTTGAAAGAGTAGCCGGTCGGAATGACGAGACCGACGACCGAGCGCTTGCAACCAGCCTGCTCCATCTTGGCCATGAGACCGGGAAGTGCGGCTTCCGAAGACGACGTGCCGAGCACGAGCAGCAGTTCTTCCTTGATATAGCGGATCAGCGCGAGGATCGAGAACCCATTGTAGCGGGCGACCGCACCCAGAACGACGAGCACGAAGAGCAGCGACGTCAGGTAGAAGGTGCCGATCAACATTGCCAGATTGGCGATGGAGCCGATGCCATATTTGCCGATGGTGAAGGCCATGGCGCCGAACGCGCCGATCGGAGCGGCCTTCATCAGGACTGCCACCAGCTTGAAGACCGGTGCCGTCAGGGCCTGCAGAAAATCGACAACGGGACGGCCGCGATCGCCGACCATGGCAAGCGCGATGCCGAACAGGACAGAGAAGAACAGCACCTGCAGAATATCGCCGTCGGCAAAGGCGCCTACGATCGTGTTCGGAATGATGTTCATCAGGAAGCCCGTGACGGTCGAGTCATGAGCCTTTTCCGCATAGCTTGCGACGGCCTTGGCATCCAGCGTCGCCGGATCGATGTGCATGCCTGCACCCGGCTGTATGACGTTGGCGACCAGCAGACCAACAGCCAGTGCCAGCGTCGAAAAGACGAGGAAGTAAAGCATTGCCTTGCCGGCGACGCGCCCAACCTTCTGCAGGTCGGACATGCCGGCGATACCTGTAGCAACCGTCAAGAAGATGACGGGGGCGATGATCATTTTGACGAGCTTGATGAAAGCATCGCCGAGCGGCTTCAGAGCCGTGCCGATGTCGGGATAGAAATGACCGAGCAGGATGCCAGCGCAGATGGCGGCAAGAACCTGCACGTAGAGAAGCCGATAAAAAGGAACCTTGCCGCGTGGCTCCGCGACCGGAAGTGCTGCACCCATGATGTCCTCCATGTGCCCCAAAACCAAAAGCGGCCTCCCGGGGCGATTTGCGTTACCAGTCAACAGCCACGCTGGCTGTTTGGTGAGGTTTTGCAACATGCGTGCCAACTCCGATGCGGACGTCTAAGTGATTGCTTCCTAATCTCTTTTTTTATAATGACCTACGCAACCTCAAGCGAACGAGCGTATTTTCGCACAAATTGATTTGACGGGAGTGCGGAATTACGCACAAGTTAGATGATGCTTCAGTCGGCACCGACCACTGGTTTTGGCTCCCTCGACCGCGTCCGCCGGCGCGCACGACGCCTGTGGATTCTGTTTGCCTCCATTTCGGCTGTGCTCATCGTTGCCGTGCTGTTTGGCGCGGAGGCTTATGGGCGTCGCTCCGCCATTGACGCGATCGCGGGCCAAGGTCGGACCGACGCCAGCCTGAAAGTCGCGCTCCTGAACGCAGTCCTGGAGAGGCCACGCGCGCTGCCGTTGCTTCTTGCCGAAGACCAACAAGTTCTCGATGGCCTTTCGTCCAAAGGCGGCGATGCGATCGACATATTGAACCGGAAGCTCGAGCGGCTGGTCACGGGAACGCAGGCCGCCGTGCTCTACGTCATCGGCCCCAACGGCATTGCGGTGTCCTCGAGCAATTGGCGGGAGCCCGTCAGTTTCGTCGGCAACGACTACACATTCCGCGACTACTTCACAAAGGCGATGGAGGACGGAACGGCTGAGCATTTTGCCCTCGGCAGTGTCAGCAAGCGCCCGGGCCTCTACATTTCTCGCCGCGTGGGAAGTGCGGCAGCGCCGCTCGGCGTCGTCGTGGTCAAACTTGAGTTCGATCGGCTTGAGAGCGACTGGCGCGACACACATCGCCCTGTCTATGTCACGGATGATCGCGGCGTCGTTCTCATCACCAGCATCCCCTCCTGGCGCTTCATGATGAACAGCGCTGTGCCGCAGGCTGACCTTGCCGCCATCCGCAACAGCCTGCAGTTCGGCGATGCGCCGCTGGCGACGCTGCCGGTCATGCGCCCTCGGCCCGTTGACGCCGAGGCGTCGCTCGTTTCCGCCGTGCTACCGGGTAGCGGCGAAGGCGAGTATTTGCGCCTAACGACACCCGTTCCCACTACGCCTTGGCATCTCGAATACCTTGTACCCACTGATGCGCCAGTTGCGGCGTCCGTTCGCGAAATGCGCCTGTTGTCACTGGCCGTTCTTCTGCCCGTTCTCGCAATCGCGGCGTTAATTCTGTGGAGGCGCCAAGCGGCAGCAACCAAGATCGCGGAAGAACAGGGCATGCGCGAAGAGCTGGAGCGACGGGTCACCGCGCGAACCGACGATCTCAGCCGGGCACGCGATCGTTTGCAGGCCGAAATCTCTGACCATAGAGAGACGGAAGCGAGGCTGCAGGTCGTTCAGCAGGAACTTGTGCAGGCGAACCGGCTCGCGATCCTGGGACAGGTCGCGGCAGGCGTCGCGCATGAGATCAACCAACCGGTCGCGACGATACGCGCCTATGCAGACAATGCCCGGGTGTTCCTGGAGCGCAAGCAGACCGCCCCCGTGGACGACAACCTCGAAGCGATTGCCGGCCTCACCGAACGGATCGGCGCGATTACCGACGAGTTGAAGGCATTCGCTCGAAAAGGTCGCGTGGCGCCGGAGCCTGTGGAACTGCGTGGCGTTATCGATGGGGCGGTGGTTCTGCTGAAAAGCCGATTTGCCGGTCAACTGAATGCACTCAGCATCCGGCTGCCGCCAGCGGGCCAATGTGTGCTCGGCAACCGCATTCGCCTTGAGCAGATTCTAATCAACCTGTTCCAGAACGCCTTGGAAGCGCTCGACGGGCGCGCGGACGCGAAGGTCGATGTCTCTGTTACCGAGACGGATGACGAGGTTGCGATCGACGTCGCCGACAACGGCCCCGGTATTTCGCCCGCTATCCTGAAATCGCTCTTTACGCCGTTCAACACCTCCAAGGAAAAAGGCCTTGGTCTCGGTCTCGTTATTTCGAAGGACATTGTCGCCGACTATGGCGGCCGCATCGATGTGACGAGCGACGAAACCGGAACCTGTTTTACGGTCCACCTGCGGAAGGCCAAGGCATGAACGATGCGACGCCGATCTTTCTAATCGATGATGACAAGGACTTGCTGCGCGCAACCAAGCAAACGCTCGAACTCGCGGGTTTTTCGGTTTCCGCCTTTTCCGACGCCGGCGAAGCCCTGGCGACTTTGAACCCGGATTTTGCAGGCGTTGTCGTTTCCGATATCCGCATGCCTGAAATCGACGGCCTCCAACTCTTCAGCCGCGTACGACGGCAGGACGAGGATTTGCCGGTTATCCTGGTCACCGGCCACGGGGACATTCCGATGGCGGTCAAAGCCATGCAGGATGGCGTTTACGACTTCATCACGAAACCCTTCGCGACGGACCGGCTCATTCAGAGCGTGCGGCGTGCTGCCGAAAAGCGCCGTCTCGTGATGGAAAACAGATCTCTGCGGAAAGCGACAGACGAGGCGCGCGATGACCTGCCGCTGATCGGCCAGACGCCGGCGATGGAACGGCTGCGCCATACCTTGCGGCAAATTGCCGACACCGATGTCGACGTGCTCCTAATGGGTGAAACCGGCAGCGGCAAGGAAGTCGTGGCAAGCCTGCTCCACCGCTGGAGCCGGCGCGCATCTGGTAATTTCGTTGCCCTGAACTGCGGAGCGCTGCCGGAAAGCGTTGTCGAAAGCGAACTTTTCGGACACGAACCCGGCGCTTTCACCGGCGCGCAAAAGAAGCGTGTAGGCCGCATCGAATATGCGAGTGGCGGAACGCTCTTCCTCGACGAGATCGAGAGCATGCCGCCGGCAACGCAGGTGCAGATGTTGCGCGTGCTCGAAATGCGCGAGGTTGCGCCGTTGGGCACCAACGAGGTCCGACCCGTCGATTTGCGGGTCGTCGCTGCGTCCAAGATCGATCTCGGCGATCCCCGCCAACGCGGCGACTTTCGCGAAGATCTCTATTACCGCCTCAATGTGGTGACGATCTCTATTCCGCCACTCAAGGAGCGCCGAGATGACATTCCGCTTCTCTTCGGTTACTTCGCCGAGCGTGCCGCGAACCGCTTCAAGCGCGACGTGCCCACGATCCCTTCATCGATCCATCGCCACCTGCGGGAGTACGACTGGCCCGGCAACGTGCGCGAACTGTCGCATTTTGCCGAACGGTTCGTGCTCGGCGTCGGGCAGGTCTCAGATCGTGCGGCAGCAGAACCGGTAACGGATGGAACCCTATCGCTCCCGGACCGGCTCGAACGCTACGAAGCCCACATCATTCGCGAAGCTTTGAACGCCAACGGCGGCGACGTCCGCCGCACGATCGCGGACCTCGGCATTCCTCGGAAAACATTCTACGACAAGCTCCAGCGCCACGGCATCGTCCGTAGCGATTTCGCATCTTCCGACAGCAGCTAGCTCTGTCAAAACCAGCCAAGATCAGCGGCGATACCCTTCGGCATATCCACTATTCCGCTACCCTGAAATCAGAGCCGGATGACGTAGTCCTTGCGAGTTATTTCAACGACTTCCCATGTTCCCTTAAAGCCGGGCCTGAGGATCATCCGGTCGCCGGCACGAAGATGCACGGCCTCGCCACCGTCCTCCGTGACGATCGAGTAGCCCGAAAGCACGTTAAAATATTCCCACTCAGCATAAACGATGCGCCACTTGCCAGGCGTCGCCTCCCATATGCCGGAATAGAGGCCGCCATCGGCCTCCTCCAGATTCCAGGTCCTGAACTGCGGGTCGCCGGCCAATATCCGGTCGGCATCGGGGGCGCCGAATTCCGGTTCGACGTCGTCGATGTCAAAAGTCAGGTAGCTTGCCATGGCTCAGATCTTCGCCAGCGATTGCTCGAGATCGGCGATGATATCCTTCACGTCCTCGATCCCGATCGAAAGACGAACGACATCGGGACCGGCACCGGCGGCGATCCTTTGTTCATCCGTCAATTGCCGATGCGTGGTCGACGCCGGGTGGATCACCAGCGAGCGCGTGTCGCCGATGTTCGCGAGATGCGAGAACAGTTCCAAACCCTCGACGAGAGTCTTGCCTGCCTCATAGCCGCCCTTGACCCCGAAGGTGAACACTGAGCCGGCACCTTTCGGAGAGTAGCGCTGCTGCAGCGCATGGTTAGGATCATCTTCGAGGCCCGCATAGTTCACCCAGGCGATCTTGCTGTGCGCCTTCAACCACGTTGCAACCGCGATCGCGTTGTCGCTGTGACGCTGCATGCGCAGCGGCAACGTCTCGATGCCCGTCAGGATCAGGAACGCATTGAAGGGCGAGATGGCAGGACCAAGATCGCGCAAGCCAAGCACGCGGCAAGCGATGGCGAATGCAAAATTGCCGAAGGTCGAGTGTAGCACCACGCCATTGTATTCCGGGCGCGGGCTGGAAAGCATTGGGTAGTTGCCGGATTTCGACCAATCGAAGGTTCCGCCATCGACGATCATGCCGCCCATGGAATTGCCGTGACCGCCGAGGAACTTCGTCAGCGAATGCACGACGATGTCGGCGCCGTGTTCGATCGGCCTAATGAGATAGGGGCTGGCCATAGTATTATCGACGATCAGCGGCAGGCCATGCTTGTGTGCAACCGCCGCGATCGCCGCAATGTCGACGAAGGTGCCGCCGGGATTGGCGAGGCTCTCGATGAAGATTGCCCGTGTCTTGCCATCGATCTGACTTTCGAAGCTCGCCGGATCGGCGGAATCCGCCCAGCGAACCTGCCAGCCATAATTATCAAAGGCATGGCCGAACTGGTTGATAGAGCCGCCGTAGAGCCGCTTCGCAGCCACGAAGTTTTCGCCGGCACGCATGAGCGTGTGGAAGACGACCACCTGCGCCGCATGGCCGGAAGCAACGGCGAGTGCTGCGGTGCCACCCTCGAGCGCCGCGACGCGCTCTTCGAGTACCGCCTGGGTCGGGTTCATGATGCGGGTGTAAATGTTGCCGAATTGCCGCAAGCCAAAGAGAGCGGCCGCATGATCCGAATCGTTGAAAACATAGGCGGTCGTTTGATAGATCGGCGTGGCGCGCGCGCCGGTCGCGGGGTCCGGCTGAGCTCCCGCATGCACTGCCAACGTATTGAAACCCGGACCGTTCTTGGCCATGAAGCCCTCCCCTTCGGTTGATCGAATGGCGGCGAGCATAGCCGACGGTCGCGAAAAGTTAATCGCGTTCTATTTCAACCCAGGCACGTTATTTGAAAAATCCACCCACTCAGCCGATAAGCCGCGGATATTCGATGGCCGGGCAGCGATCCATGACGACCTTGATGCCGGCTGCCTCAGCCTTTGCCGCTGCCGCGTCATCGCGGACGCCAAGTTGCGCCCATATCACCTTCGGCCGCGGGTTCATTGCCAATGCCTCGTCCACTACGCCTGATAGATATTCCGAGGCCCTGAAGACCTCTACCATGTCGACTGTTCCAGGGACGTCGGCCAGCCGGGCGTGAACCGGCTGGCCCTGGATCTGCTTGCCTGCCTGCCCCGGGTTCACCGGGATGACTTTGTATCCCCTGGACAGCAGATACCCCATCACGCCGTTACTCGGTCGGGCGGGATTGGGCGAAGCGCCCGTCAGGGCAATGGTCTTCACGGAACGCAGAATGTCGAGGATGTAGTCATCCTCATATCTATCGTGATTCAAGAACGTCGACCTCCAATAACAATCGCGTTTACGTGGCAATTCGCTGAAACCACCAGCTAGTTTGCGCGTATATAGGAACTAGGGCTCCTAAGGAGGTAGTTTCCATGAAAAAATTCGTTGTTGTAATCGCCTTCGTCATGGCGGCCTCTCCGGCGCTTGCAATCTCCCGATATAATTCGCTCAGTATCAGCTGCCAGGCGGCGCGCGCCTCGATCCATAACGAGGGCGCGGTGATCCTCCGGTATCCGTCAAAGCGGGTGAGCGGCATGACGTTGTTCGACCGTTACATTCGCGACAGCACCTATTGCGACGCCCACCAATATGCTGAATGGACGACCATCCCGACGAAGGACAACCCGAGGTGTCGCGTGCTGAATTGCCAGAATATCGACAACTTTGACGGGATGTTTCTCGCCCCTTATAAC
The DNA here is from genome assembly GCF_014194695.1 of Rhizobium sp. BK399. Taxonomy (GTDB): domain Bacteria; phylum Pseudomonadota; class Alphaproteobacteria; order Rhizobiales; family Rhizobiaceae; genus Rhizobium. The sequence goes on from NZ_JACIAH010000001.1 coordinate 122,131, forward strand.
ACGCTATGAAACAGCATGGCTCCAGAGCAAAATCATGATCCACGAGCCTGCGAATACAATCGCGCCCGGCGCTTACCCGTTTAGGGATCGACCGATTCCGTGACGGCTTTGTCACACTGTTGTAAAATTTGCGGCGACCCAGCTTCGCGCACCATCATTGTTCTATGTATATCCCGTATATGTTCGCATATGTTCACGCGTATGTTAGAGACGCCTCATAGTTGAAATGACGGCTGGGCGATGAATACCTCTGGTGTACGTTCCTCTTTTTGGTTGGGGGCCACACGGCATCTTCCGGTTGCCGCGGGGCGCAGGAGCTGCTCGAACGCTATTCATCACGTCATCGAACGGGATTGCTTTTTGCCAACAGCCGCGTAACAAGCATCCAGCGATCAGTTTTCACACCATTTGGTGGTTTTTTGCCTCTCCACATCATCCTACTCGTTCTGTTTGGTGCTCTGCTGCACGCAACCTGGAACGCCATGATCAAGGCGGGCACCGATAAGTCGCTGGATGCAAGCCTGATATCGGCTGGCGGGGCAGTCTGCGCGCTTCCGTTTCTGCTGTTCCTGCCGTTGCCGAATTCGGCCGCATGGCCCTTCATCGGCGCTTCGGCTATTCTGCAGTTCGTGTATTTCCAGCTCGTCGCCGGCGCCTATCGCGCGGGCGATATCGGCCTTGTCTATCCGCTCATGCGCGGGTGCGCGCCGCTCCTGATTGCGGCCACCAGCGGTTTCATCCTGAACGAAACGTTGTCGACAGGTGCCCTCATTGGCACGATGACGGTCTGCGCCGGCATCCTGACACTGGCCTTCGAAGCACGAAAAGGCGGCGGGCACGCCATCCGGCTGGCCCTAGCGAATGCCTGCGTGATTGCGACCTATACCTATGTCGACGGAATCGGCGCCCGCATCTCCGGCAATGCGGTGTCCTATACGCTATGGATGTCGCTGCTACCGCCGGTACTGCTATTCGCCTGGGCCATCGTCAAGCGCGGTAGCGTCGCAGTCGCCGTGCATGTCCGCTACAACTGGTGGCGTGGTCTGATTGGTGGCGGCGGATCTATCGCCTCCTACGGTCTCGCGCTTTGGGCGATGACCAAGGCGCCGGTTGCGACCGTTGCCGCGCTGCGCGAGACGTCGATCCTCTTTGCGCTGCTTATTTCCGTGATCGTGCTGAAGGAAAAGGCCAGCCCGTGGCGCTATCTCGCCGGCGCGATCATCGCGCTCGGCGGGCTGGTCCTGAAACTCGGCTAGCTATTCGCCCGTCCACTGCGGCATGCGCTTGGAAAGGAAGGCTCCGATTCCCTCTTCGGCATCGGCCGTCAGCATATTGTCGACCATGACCTGAGCGGCATAGCTGTATGCCTCCTCGATCGGCATTTCGAGCTGGCGGTAGAATGCCTCCTTGCCGATCTTCAGCGTCAGCGGCGATTTGCTTGCGATGACGGAGGCATATTTGGTGACGACCTGAGTCAGATACTGCTTCGGCACGATGCGGTTCACGAGCCCGAAATCCTTGGCGGTCGAGGCGTCGATCGTCTCACCGGTAAGCAGCATTTCCATTGCCTGCTTGCGATGGGCTGCCCGCGAGACTGCCACCATCGGTGTCGAGCAGAACAGGCCGATATTGACGCCGGGGGTGCAGAAGGTCGCCGTATCGGTGCAGATCGCCAGATCGCAGGAAGCGACAAGCTGGCACCCGGCAGCCGTTGCGAGGCCGTCGATCTCGGCAATGACCGGTTTTGGCAAGCGTGTGATCTCCAGCATGAGATCCGCAGCCAGCGCAAAGGTTTCCTCAAAGAATGCCTCGCCGTTGTCCTCATCGGCGCGATGCGCGGTCAATTCCTTGAGGTCGTGGCCGGCAGAAAAGACATTGCCGGTCGATGCGATGATGACCACGCGAACGGCAGCGTCTTCGGCGGCGCTCTGCAGTTCACCGATCAGGGTTTCCATGACGGCGATCGAGAGCGCATTCGCAGGCGGATTGCTGAGCGTCAGCCGCAGCACGCCATCGCTCAATTGCGGGATGACGAGCGCACCCTCACCCGCTTTGCTCGGGTCCTTCCGAAAGGATACGACTTCGGCCATGGTCTAACTCCCTGCATTGTTCTTTCGTGCTAATTGTTCTGCCACAGGCGACAAGCAATTTCGAGGCAAACTCATGCAGCCAATCATGACGATCGATGAGCTTCACCGTTTTTTGGACACGGATTTTCCTCAGATCCACACAGACGGGCGCGTGTTCACGATCACTGCGATCAGCCCAGGTAGCGTCTCGATGCGGCTCGACCCCAGCGAAAGGCATTTGCGACCCGGCGGCACCGTATCCGGCCCCGCCCTCTTCACCTTGGCGGATGTGACAGCCTATGCGGCAGTGCTCGCGCATATCGGACCGGTGGCTCTGGCTGTTACCACCAATCTCAGCATCAATTTCCTGCGCCTGCCAAAGCCAAGACCGACGACCTGCACCTGCCGAATTCTCAAGCTCGGAAAGCGGCTCGCGGTCATCGAGGCATCGATTTTCCAGGAAAATGCGGATGAGCTGATCGCCCACGCAACCGCCACTTACTCGATTCCGCCCCGAGAAATATGAGGTAACATGATACCACACGTATAACATATTGATTTTGCTTTAATATTTTTACGCTCTCGCGATCCATCGTCATTGACCGCACAGCCCTTTGTCTTTATACACACCGCCAGAAATGCAGCCTTTCCGGGCTGCTTTCTTTTTGGTGCGTCTTCGGCCCACCAAACCAAGCAACAAGAAACGCCCTCTCGCCTTCGGGCCGAGGGATCCAAAAGAGAGTAACTACTATGGCAACTTTCTCCCAGAAGCCTGCAGAGGTGGAGAAGAAGTGGGTCATCATCGACGCCGAAGGGCTGGTCGTTGGCCGTCTCGCTTCCATCATCGCTATGCGTCTGCGCGGCAAGCACAAGGCAACCTTCACTCCCCACGTTGACGACGGCGACAACGTCATCGTCATCAATGCCGACAAGGTCGTATTCACCGGCAAGAAGTACTCCGACAAGGTTTACTACTGGCACACGGGTTACGCCGGCGGCGTCAAGGAGCGTACCGCTCGCCAGATCATCGAAGGCCGCTTCCCGGAGCGCGTTCTCGAGAAGGCCGTTGAGCGCATGGTTCCGCGTGGTCCGCTCGGCCGTCGTCAGATGAAGAACCTCCGCGTCTACGCTGGTTCAAACCATCCCCATGAAGCACAGCAGCCTGTCGCTCTCGACGTCGCCAAGCTGAACAAGAAGAACGTAAGGAGCGCCTAAGAATGGCTGACCTCTCCTCCCTGAAGGATCTCGGCACGGCTACCGAAGCTTCGGCTCCGGCACACGTCCGTAAGGTCGACTCGCTTGGCCGTTCCTACGCGACCGGCAAGCGCAAGAACGCCGTCGCCCGCGTATGGGTCAAGCCGGGCTCCGGCAAGATCATCGTCAACGGCAAGGAATTCGCGGAATACTTCGCACGCCCGGTTCTGCAGATGATCCTGCGCCAGCCGATCGTTGCTGCTGCCCGCGAAGGCCAGTTCGACATCGTTGCAACGGTCGCCGGCGGCGGCCTTTCCGGCCAGGCCGGTGCTGTTCGCCACGGCGTTTCCAAGGCTCTCACCTACTTCGAGCCGGGCCTGCGCTCGGTCCTGAAGAAGGGTGGCTTCCTGACCCGCGACAGCCGCGTCGTTGAACGCAAGAAGTACGGTAAGGCCAAGGCCCGCCGTTCGTTCCAGTTCTCCAAGCGTTAATCGCTTCGGACTATGGAAATGCGAAGGCCGGGCTCTTGCCCGGCCTTTTCTTTTGGCCGCCGCTTGAAGCCGCTCGTTCCCTTGCCAGTTCTACCGCATTCCAGGCGCTTCAAGCGCGTGCCAAGGGAGGCAGGAATGACCAAGCAAGCAATCTATGTCGAACTGAAAGCAAAGTCCGGCAAGGAAGAGGAAGTGGCCGCGTTCTTGAAAAGCGCGCAGGCACTTGTCGAACAGGAACCCGGTACGGTGACGTGGTTTGCCGTTCGGTACGACCAGAGCACGTTTGCCATCTTCGATGCGTTCAATGATGAGGCCGGTCGGCAAGCACATTTGAACGGCAAGGTGGCCGCAGCGCTGATGGCACGAGCGGCTGAACTGCTTGCCGAGGCGCCGCAACTGAAGACTCCCGAAGTGCTGGCGGACAAGCTGCCACGGTAAAACCAGCTTGGCCGAGCGACCGGCACCGTTTTGGCCTTTCGGTTTGAGATTCGTTTCTGGTAGGCATAGGCACAGCACACCCCTCAAGGAGCATCTCTTGGCCAACAAGTCGATCGACCACGCCTTCACGGCAACGAGCCTGACATCGGCAGCCACCGACCCGACCTTCGCCGGAGCGCTGTCGTTCATGCGACGTCGCTTCACCAAGGACCTGACTGGCGCAGATGCCGTTGTCTGGGGCATCCCCTTCGATGCCGCGACCTCCAACCGGCCCGGAACACGGTTCGGGCCGCAGGCGATCCGGCGCGCCTCGGCGATCTTCGACAACGACCCGCAATATCCCTTTAACCGGGATCTCTTTGCCGAGATGGCCGTCATCGACTACGGCGACTGCCTCCTCGACTACGGCAACCACCCCGAGACGCCCGCGGCAATCGAGCGGCAGGCAAAGACCATTGTCGACAGCGGCGCCTTCATGCTGACCCTTGGCGGTGACCATTTCGTCACCTGGCCGATCCTGAAGGCGCATGCAGCCAAGCACGGGCCGCTGGCGCTCGTCCAGTTCGATGCTCACCAAGACACCTGGTTCGACGACAACAGGCGGATCGACCATGGCTCGTTCGTGGCGCGGGCTGCGCGGGACGGCATCATCGATCCTGACAGGTCGATCCAGATCGGTATCCGCACGCATGCGCCAGAGGATTTCGGCATTCATATTCTTTATGGTCATCAGCTTGAAGAGATGAGTGCGAGCGATATCGCCTCGACGATCATCTCGCATACCCGCGGTGCGCCGGCCTATCTGACCTTCGATATCGACTGCCTTGACCCTGCCTATGCGCCCGGCACCGGTACACCCGTATCCGGCGGCCCCTCGAGCGCCAAAATTCTCTCGGTTCTGCAGCGTCTGCACCAGTTGGACATCAGGGGCGGCGACGTCGTTGAGGTGTCACCGCCCTATGACCACGCGGATATCACTGCCATTGCGGGGGCGACGGTCGCGATGTATATGCTTGGCCTACATGCCGAGCGCCGCGCGAGCGCGTCACACGGCTGACTCATCCCTCTTACAAAATGATTCCGGACTTCTTTCTAACCTATTGAAAGTGTGAGCGAGACAATGGCACCGAAGATCTTCATCGATGGCGAACACGGCACGACGGGCTTGCAGATCCGCACGCGCATGGCCGGCCGTCGCGATGTCGAACTTCTGTCGATCCCGGAAGCCGAGCGTCGCAACGCCGCGATGCGCGAGGATATGCTGAACAGCGCCGATGTCGCGATCCTCTGCCTGCCGGATGATGCTTCGAAAGAAGCCGTGCAGATGGTCTCCGGCAACAACAACGTGCGGGTCATCGACACCTCCACCGCCTTCCGTGTCAATCCTTCCTGGGCCTACGGCTTTGCGGAGATGGACAAGGAGCAGGCCGAAAGGATCAAGGAGGCGCGCTTCGTCGCCAATCCGGGCTGCTACCCGACCGGTGCGATCGGCCTCATTCGGCCGCTGCGCGCCGCCGGCATCCTGCCCGATGGCTATCCGGTCACCGTCAACGCAGTTTCCGGCTACACCGGCGGCGGCAAGCAGATGATCGCTCAGATGGAAGATCCGAGCCGCGACGATGCGATCTCCGCTCCGCACTTTCTTTACGGATTGACGCTGACGCACAAGCACGTGCCCGAGATGAAGATCCACGGTCTTCTGGACCGCGCGCCGATCTTCTCCCCGTCCGTCGGCAAGTTCCCGCAGGGAATGATCGTTCAGGTGCCGCTGCATCTCGACGATCTTGCCGAGGGCACGACGCTCGAAGGCATCCATGCCGCTCTTGTCGCCCACTATGCCGGCCAGGAGATCGTGACAGTTGTGCCGCTGGACGAGACCCGCAAGCTGCCCCGCATCGATGCAGTCGAGCTTGCCGGCGAGGATACGATGAAGCTCTTCGTGTTCGGCACGCCCGGTGCTTCGCAGGTCAACCTCGTTGCTTTGCTCGACAACCTCGGCAAGGGTGCGTCGGGTGCTGCCGTCCAGAACATGGACCTCATGCTCGCCTCCTAATTTCGGAACCAATCGATGTCGTTTGATACGCTGCTGGCGAGCACGAGCGCGTGGTTTGTCGCCGCCTTGCCGGATCACGGCATTCTGTCGCTCATTGCCATTGCCTTGATTGCCGGGCTTGCGCGCGGCTTCTCCGGATTCGGTGCAGCGCTGATCTTCGTTCCGCTGGGTGGAGCCATCATCGGCCCAAAGCTGATCTCGCCAGTCCTGCTTGTCATAGACGGACTGGCAACGCTCGGTATGATCCCACCTGCCTGGCGCAGCGCTAACCGCCGTGAAGTCTTCACGATGGCTGCAGGCGCATTCCTTGGCGTACCGGCCGGGACGGCGACGCTCGCCTTGATGGATCCACTTTCACTGCGCTGGGCGATTACGGCAGTTGCCGTTTGTCTGCTCGCACTACTTGTTTCCGGTTGGCGCTACCACGGCGAACCACGAATGCCGCTCACGTCCCTGACAGGTCTCATTGCGGGCCTTTTCAGCGGCGCAGCGCAGCTCGGCGGGCCGCCGGTCGTTGCCTACTGGCTCGGCGGCAAGACCGATTTTGGCCGGGTCCGCGCAAACATCATTCTCTATTTCGCGATTTCAACTTGCTTCAGCGTCGTCAGCTACTACTTCGGCGGACTTTTCGTTGACGCCGTCTTTGCACTGACCATTGTTATCCTGCCGAGCTACGCCATCGGCCTCTATGCCGGCTCGAAGCTGTTTGGGCTCGCCAAGGAGAGCACGTTCCGGACGATCTGCTATCTGCTGATCGCGGCCTCCGCCATATTGGGAATGCCAGCGCTCGACGAGATCCTGCGATAGCTCGACGCCCTCGAAGCGATAAAGCCGCGCTGTGGTGCAACCATCGTTGATCAAAATTCGTCCGCCCCCTAAAGTCACCAGTGACCTTTGGGGGAGCGCGCATGAGTGCCGTTGTCTTTTTTGGCATTGCCTTTGTTGGCGGGACGATCGTCGTAACGCTCAGCTTTTATTTTCTGATGCGTCTGATCATGGGCGGCGATCCGACCGGTAAGGACAGGGAACTTGCCGGCGCCGTCGTCATGCGCATCTCGTCATTGCATGCGCTCATCCTCGCTCTCGTCTTCGCGCAGGAGATGATCGAGTATCAGCAATTGAAGTTCGAGAGCGTCACCGAAGCGAACGCCATTGCCGATATATATTTCGATGCCAACCGTTACGGCGCCGACGATAAAGCCGCCCCCATCCAGCAAGCGCTCTTCGAATACGTGCAGATCGTTGTCGATGAAGAATGGCAAATGCTTGGACGAACCGGGCAGCTCTCTCCGACGGCTTGGAACAAGTGGGACAATGTCTACCAGCGGGTGCTCGACCTGACGCCAACCAACGCGCGTCAACAAAGCATTCGCGAACACATGCTGATCGACGTCCACAGCATCGCTGAGTCACGGGATAAACGCGAAAACAGCGGCACCGACTCCATCAGCAGCATCTTCTGGTTCGCAGCAGTCTCGGGCGTTGTGTTCATGGCACTCGGCTACTATCCATATCCGCCCGATGCACGAAACCTGCTGCTGCTGTCGGTGCTCGGCGCGTTCACAGGCATCATCCTCTTCTTCATCTACGCGTTCTCTGACCCGTACAATCCGCCGGCTACCCTGAAGCCGACGGCGTTCGAACGCCTGCTCGACGAATTGGCGACACCACCCGCCTCCGGATAGTGCGACCGTCCATTGCTACCGAGCCAGAAGCGGGGACCGCGTCCTGACGACCAGCGTGTCTCCCGGACCGTGGACGGCAGCAAATAGCAATCCGGCCAGGAAGGTGAAGTGATCGATAAAGAAGCCAAACTCTGCCTGATTGCCACTCCAGTGGCTCGGGCCGTGGAACGCAAAGGCCAGAAACACGACGTAGATACCCGCAAGGAAGGAAGCTTCCGAAAAGAAGGCTCCCGTCAGGAAGGCCAGCGTCAGAGCCAGTTCGAAGAAGGCCGCCACCCACGCCAGAAAAAGCGGGAATGGAAAGCCTGCCGCAGCGATATAGCTTGCGGTGGATTGCATATCCATGAACTTGAAGCTCATGGCCATCGCGAAAACGGCGCCAAAGATCAGTCGCGCCAGCAGAACTGCAAATGTCTTGCTCATGTCATCTCTCCCCCGGCCGAAGCCGTTCAGCAAAATTGTCGAGGCTTCCGGCTACCACATCAACTCTGGGCGATGCCTTCAGCCTTCGCCCAAAGGACGCCGCCGGATGCTCCCATCCGACAAGCCGCGAGCATTATTTCTTCTGGCGAGCCGACACTGCGTCATGTCAGGCCCAAGCCAAGTGATCGGCCAGCACGTCTTCAATGACTTGCCAGGACTTCTTGATGTCTGCGGGATTTGCGCCCGCCATGCCGGCGGCGACTATCAGGGCCTTCCACAACGTCCAACCGCGGCCCCTCGCCCAGGTGCCCGGATCCAGCGCACGGGCTTTGCGAAAAACCTGCCGGCTCTCTCCCGCAAAGAGGTGCCAGGTGATTGCCAGGTCGCAAGCCGGGTCGCCGACGCCGGACGTCCCAAAATCGATGACGGCATCGAGCCGTCCGTCCTTGACCAGAAGGTTGCCGTAAGCAATGTCACCATGGAACCAGACCGGCGCGTTCTGCCATGAAGTCGACAGCGCGAATTCCCAGACCTCCGTTGCAGCTCGTGTATCGATCCTGCCATCCAGGCGAAAAAGCGCTTCGCGCGTTTGCCCGTCGTACACATCCAGCGATCCGCCGCGAAAGAAGTTATGCGGGCCGGGCGGCGGTCCTCCAGTCGCGTCTGCTGCCTGCAGTGCATCGAGGAAGCCGGCCAATGTGCCGGCGAATTCTTTCAGGTCGTCAATGCGTTCCACCAGCGCCGTCTCAACATCACGCCATTCATAGACGGACCATGGCCACGGGTAGCTCTCGTCCGGCCGTCCCATCGCCAGCGGCACGGGTATGGGCAACGGCAGCTGCGATGCAAGGATCGGGAGCCATTGCTGCTCCTTGGCGACCTGATCGGCGTAGTGAGCAGCGCTCGGCAGCCGAACCGTCATGCCGGCGCCCAGATGAAAGGTCCTGTTGTCCCATCCGCCAAACTCAACCGGTCTGATTGGCAGAGCGGACCATCTTGGAAATTGCGTGGCAATCAGCCGACGCACCAGTGCCGTATCGATTACCGGGGCATCCATTATCCTGGCACTCCTTCTACGGGCATATTGTTCGGGTTTCGCCGCCGAGATCAACCATCGGTTTGCCTTCGGCTCCTCCGACGTTGAATCAAGTTCCTAAGAGGATGATTCGGAATCTTGCGACAACTATCTGCAATTTCGGGAATTTTATCTGAAGCGGTCAGCTTTGGCCTGCCCCCTTCCTTTATGTGATTTCTATATGTCCGCGCTCGCAGCCGAATGGAATTCCTACCGTGAGCGGCGTTAGCCTTCCCAGGAAATGCGAAGGTTGAATGCCATGCGAGACTTCATGCTATCGAACGCTCCAATCGCCCGCCCGCGACGCACGACACCGAAACGGCAAATGCGCGAACGACGAACCGCTCAGGCGCTGGTGCTGTTCGGCCTCGTGCTAGCCGCGGTCGAACTCTACGTCATCCTCGGCAGCTTCTGAGCAGAGTATGCCCGCAGACAGAACATTGCGCCTCGGCCCCACAACGACGGCGCTTGTCACACCGTTTCGGGAGGGAGCGGCCGATCTTTCCACGCTGGAGCAACTCGTAGAGTGGCAGATCCAAAGTGGCGTTGACGGGCTTGCGGTCTGCACACCGACCGGCGAAGGGGCGACGCTCACCAGAAGCGAGCGCGCCGCAGTTATCCTTACCTGCGTCCGGGTTGCCGCTGGGCGTGTTCCCGTGATTGCAGCAACCGGTACAAATGCGACCGCAAGCACGATCGCCTTGACACGCGATGCCGAAGAACTGGGTGCGGCGGCGGCCCTCGTCACGCTACCCTACTATTCAAAACCGGGTCAGAAGGGGATCGCCAGTCACTTCGCTCAGCTTGCCTTCGCAACCAGCCTCCCGCTGATCGTCGAGAACAATCCGCTCCGCACGGCCATCGATATGACGTTACCGGCGCTGAAAGCCCTCGCCGATATCCCGTCAGTCATCGGCTTTCTCCTTGCCGACGGCAGCGGCGCTGCACGTGCCCTGCCGCCGGACTGGCGTCAGCGTTTCTTGCTTCTTTCCGATTGCGACGCAACCGCACGATCCTTTCTGAGCACAGGCGGCAGCGGCGTCATCTCCGCCGGCGCAAACCTGTACCCACGTCTCTATGCGTCGTTGCAGCAGGCGGCCTGCGGCGGCAATCTGCCGGCTGCGCGCTTGCTCGAGGACAGGTTGGCTCCGCTAACAGCCGTGTTGGGCGCAGATGCAGACCCAGCTGCGATCAAACACGCCCTGCAGACCTTGCGGTTGATTGATCCGGAGGTTCGTCTGCCACTCCTCGCCGTCGATGCTAACGAGAAGCAGTCGATATCGCAAGCCATGCTGCGCGCTTCCGATGCTCACGATTCGTACTTATCTATATGATATTTTTATATTTTCTCCTATCAAGACCAATGGAAGACGCATGTGGGTGCCATTAGCTTCATGCATGTGGCACTGCCCCGAGGGGCAGAAGACAATTCGAAAGGAAAATCGATGCCTTCTCTTCAATCTGCTTTCAAAATCGAGCCTCTCCAACGTCAAAGTTCAGCACGCTTTACCATTGGCCAGGATCGAAACGGTCGCTGGGTCGTACAGGACCGTCAGGGGCTCGTTGGAGGCGTATTCATCAGCGAGCACGCCGCCCGTCATTTTGCAGCAGACGAGTGTGATCATCACCCCGAGCAGATCTGCCGCGCAGCCGATGGCATTATCTTGCCGTTCACAGCGCTCGACCGCGGCGACAACGATATCCACTAATACGACCTTCGCGGCGGCGGGCTGCTGGCTCGCCGCAAGACGGCAAACGCTTCCTTAACTGCAATGGCCTATGGTGCAGGCAGAGACGAGCCACGCCACAGACCGATGCCGAAACCGAATTTCCGCTTTACCCACTACGATCTGAATGAACAGCGCGCCGGGACGATCATCGAGGTGACGTTGAACGCCGTTGCGAACGTGCGCCTGATGACGGCGCCGAACTATCAGCGCTTTACCGAAGTCCTCGACTTCAAATATGTGGGCGGTGTCGCGCGGAAATCTCCCATCCGCCTTTCCATTCCCGATAGCGGCCACTGGCATCTCGTCGTGGACATGGAAGGCCATCACGGCCTGGCGGAATCGGCCGTAAAGCTCGTCGCGCCTGCGGGGCAGATGCGCGCTTCCTGATCAGCGCTGATTGCGCTCTTTCCTGAGCTTCGCCCACCATTCAAGCCGCTTGCGGATATCCCGTTCGAAACCGCGCTCCGGCGGATCGTAAAAGGTCTGCCGGCCCATCTTCTCCGGGAAATAGTCCTGGCCGGAAAAGGCGTCCGGTTCATCGTGATCGTAGCGATAGCCCTCGCCGTAACCTTCCCCCTTCATCAGCTTCGTGGGGGCGTTCAGAATATGCTTCGGCGGCAGGAGCGACCCATTCTGCTTGGCAGCCATCGTCGCAGCCTTGAAGGCCGTGTAGACCGCGTTCGACTTCGGCGCGGTTGCCAGATAAACGCACGCCTGCGCCAACGCCAGCTCGCCCTCGGGCGAGCCGAGGTAGTCATAGGCATCCTTCGCGGCATTGCAGATCACTAGCGCTTGCGGATCGGCAAGGCCGATGTCCTCGACCGCCATGCGGACGAGACGCCTCCCGAGGTAAAGCGGATCTTCGCCCGCGTCGAACATGCGAGCGAGATAGTAGAGCGCGGCGTCGGGGTCGGAACCGCGAACAGACTTGTGCAGTGCTGAAATGAGATTGTAGTGGCCATCCTGGGCCTTGTCATAGACGGGCGCGCGGCGCTGTACGATCCGCGTCAGGCCCTCGGTGTCGAAGGTTTCTGTCTCTCGCGCAGCGCGCCATACCTCCTCGGCAAGCGTCAGCACGGCGCGACCATCCCCGTCTGCCATTCGCAGCAGACTTGCCCGCGCATCGTCCGTCAGCGGCAGCGCTTTTCCTTCCGCCGCCTCTGCGCGCTTCAGCAACTCCAGGAGACTGTCATCGTCATGCGACTTGAAGGTCAGCACACGTGCGCGCGACAGCAACGCCGCGTTCAGTTCGAAAGAGGGATTCTCGGTCGTCGCGCCGACGAGGATGACGGTGCCGTCTTCCATTACCGGAAGGAAGCTGTCCTGCTGTGCCCTGTTGAAGCGATGGATCTCGTCGACGAAGAGGAGCGTCTGCCGGCCGTCCATCCGACGCAAACGCGCCGCCTCGAATACCTTCTTGAGGTCCGCCACACCGGAAAAGATCGCCGATATCTGCTCGAACGCCAGGCCGGCTTCACCCGACAGCAACCGGGCAACGGTCGTCTTGCCGGTTCCGGGCGGTCCCCAGAAAATCATCGAGCCTAGCGAACCGCTCTCGATCATCCGCCGCAACACGCCGTCCTCTCCGGTCAAATGCTCCTGACCAGTGACCTCCGAAAGCGAACGTGGCCGCAGGCGATCTGCGAGAGGCCGCCGATTGGCGACCTCTTCAGGAATACGGGGTGCAAAGAGGTCATCGCTCATCGGAAGAACTGTCGGATGCGCTGACCATCGCGCTCGATCTCAACGCGCCAGAAGTTGGGATCTTCGTCGGCGATCGCCGCGAGTTCCTTGGTGGTCTTCACTTCCGCACCATTGATCGAAATGATGATGTCCTTGGGCTCAAAGCCGAGACGGGCAGCAAGGGAGTCCTCCGTGACTTCGGAAACCACAACGCCGGTCGATTCCGAGGGCATGCGCAGTTCGTCCGCGACGCGAGGCGACAGGTTTTCGACCACGGCGCCGGTAAAGGGCGTACGGCCGCCAATCGTGCGCTGATCGCGCGGGGCGGTCTCAGGGGCTCTGTCGAGCGCAAGGGCGATTTGTTGCTCGCGGCCGTTCTCCACCACAGTCAATTGCACCGATTTGCCGAGACCGGCTGTCGTCAGGCGATAGAGAAGCGCGTCCGGGTGCTCGACCGGAATGCCATCGACGGCGGACACGATCTGCCCTGCCTTCAATCCGGCCTTTGCCGCCGGGCTGCCGTCTGTCACCTTGACGATGAGGGCGCCGCGCGCCTTGTTGAGCCCGAGCGCTTCGGCAACCTCGGATGTCACCGCATCGAACGTGGCGCCGACATAAGGCCGCTCAAACGACTTCACGCCGGCATCGGCCGAGGCGAGGAATACCTTGACGAGATTGGCAGGAATCGCAAAGCCGATACCGTTTGAGCCGCCACCGCGCGAGAAGATCGCCGTGTTGATGCCGATCAGCTCGCCCTTCATGTTCATCAGCGCGCCGCCGGAATTGCCGGGGTTGATCGACGCGTCAGTCTGGATGAAGAAGCCGAACTCGTTCTTCACGACCTGGTTGCGCGCCAGGGCCGAAACAATACCGCTCGTGACTGTCTGGCCGACGCCAAATGGGTTGCCAATCGCCAGCACCAGATCACCGACCTCGACGGCATCGGAATTACCAAGCTGGAGCGTCGGGAAGGTTTCCTTCGTATCGACCTTGAGAACGGCGAGGTCGACCCGGTCGTCTCTCAAGACGACCTTGCATGGAAACTCGCGTCCGTCGGAGAGCGCGATCTTGATATCATCTGCGCCTTCCACGACGTGGTTGTTGGTAACGATCGTGCCGTTCGCCTCAACGATGACGCCCGATCCCAGTGACGATTGCTTCTCGCTGCGGTTCGGCATCTGCTGGCCGAAGAACTGCTCGAAGAAGGGATCGCCGGCAAAGGGAGATTGTCGGCGCACCGTCTTCTCGGCATAAACGTTCACCACAGCCCCGGCTGTCTGCTTGACGAGCGGCGCAAAGGAAAGCTGCATTTCCATCTGGCTCTGCGGCACGGTCTTCGCGGTTTGAGCGTTGGCGGAAACCGGTAGCGCGATCACCAGAGCCAGGAAAGGCAGGGCTGCGCGCTTCAACAGGTCATGCATGGGTATTCCTTCTGAAATTCTCTTGTGAAGACGTTGTAGCGCCGGACGCTAGAAAGGAAAGAGGGCGGAAGCATGGAAGAATGAGGCAGCTCACGAACTGCTGAACGCAGTTGCCAAATTGATTCAGGAACGGCTGGTATGCATCTGATATCAAAGCTCAAAGCATGGGCAAAGTCACTGAAGCGTGACATCGTTGCGCTGTGGCTTGCCGCGCGCGACCCACGTGTCCCTTGGCCTGCCAAGGCTGTCGCCGGTGCGGTCGCGGCCTACGCCCTTTCGCCGGTCGATCTGATCCCCGATTTCATACCTGTGCTCGGATATCTCGATGATCTGGTGATCGTGCCGCTTGGCATCATGCTGGCCCTTCGCCTCGTTCCAGCTGATGTCATGGAGGACCTGCGCACAAGGGCGGCAGCGCGCCTCGACCGGCCGTCGAGCCGCCTCGGCTTGATCTTTATCCTTGCCCTATGGGCATGCTGCATCATCTTCGTCGTGACGGCTTTCTCCAGCCGGATACTCAACAAATAGGAACCGATGCATAATGAAATCTCGCAAGCTCCCACTCGCAATTGCCGCCCTTGCCCTACTGACGCTGCCGTGTGCGGCGCAGGCCGCGAGTTTCGATTGCAATGCGAAAGAGCTGAAGCCGGATGAGAAAGCGATCTGCGAGAACCGCGCATTGAACGACGCTGATGTGAAGATGGTCACGACCTTTGACCTGCTGTCGGGACTGATGGCGATGGGCTCGCGCGGCACCCTGCAGGACGAACAAACAGCCTGGCTGACGAAGCGTCAGGAATGCGGCTCAAACGCTGCCTGCATCAAGGCCGCCTACGACGAGCGCCTGAAGCAGCTGGACGAGACCTACAAAAAAATAAACCGGCCGCTTTAACGGCCGGTTCATGTCTCGATATTTTTTATCCGGGGCTTAGCGGTTGCCAAGGTCGCGAACGGCGCCGCGGTCGGCGCTGGTGGCAAAAGCAGCATACGCCTTCAACGCAGTCGTGACGTTGCGTTTGCGCTGTTCGGCCGGATGCCAACCCTTCTCCTCCTGCTCGGCCCGGCGGTTCGCCAGTTCCTTGTCATCGACGCGCAGGCTGATGATGCGGTTCGGGATGTCGATGTCGATCATATCGCCTCCGCGAACCAGACCGATCGTGCCGCCGTTCGCCGCTTCAGGCGAAACGTGGCCGATCGAGAGACCGGAGGTGCCGCCCGAGAAGCGACCGTCGGTGATCAGCGCGCAGGCCTTGCCGAGGCCCTTCGACTTCAGGTAGCTCGTCGGATAGAGCATTTCCTGCATGCCGGGACCGCCCTTCGGGCCTTCGTAGCGGATGACGACGACATCGCCAGCGACGACTTCGTTCGACAGGATCGCCTTCACGGCAGCATCCTGGCTCTCATAGACCTTGGCCGGGCCGGAGAATTTCAGGATGGATTCATCGACGCCTGCGGTCTTCACAATGCAGCCGTCGAGCGCCAGATTGCCCTTCAGAACGGCAAGTCCGCCGTCCTTGGAGAAGGGATGCTCGACGGAACGGATGACGCCCTTTTCGCGGTCGGTATCCAGTTCGTCCCAACGCGCTTCCTGGCTGAAGGCAACCTGGGTCGGGATGCCGCCGGGGGCCGCGCGGTAAAACTTGCGGACCGTTTCGCTGGTGGTGCGGGTGATATCCCAACGGTCGATCGCATCGCCGAGAGTTTCGGCATGGACGGTCGGGCAGTCGCGGTTAAGAAGGCCGCCCTTATCGAGCTCGCCCAGGATCGACATGATGCCGCCAGCGCGATGAACGTCTTCCATGTGGACGTCACTCTTTGCCGGGGCGACCTTGGAGAGGCACGGAACGCGACGCGACAGCCCGTCGATGTCGGCCATCGTAAAGTCGATCTCGCCTTCGTGTGCGGCCGCCAGGATGTGCAGGACGGTATTCGTCGAGCCACCCATGGCGATGTCGAGAGCCATGGCATTCTCGAACGCCTGCTTGGAGGCGATCGTGCGCGGCAGGGCCTTGACGTCGTCCTGCTCGTAGTAACGGCGGGCGAGATCAACGATCAGGTGACCGGCTTCCACGAACAGACGCTTGCGATCGGCGTGCGTTGCCAGCGTCGAGCCGTTGCCGGGCAGCGACAGCCCGAGCGCTTCGGTTAGGCAGTTCATCGAATTGGCGGTGAACATGCCCGAGCACGAGCCGCAGGTCGGACAGGCAGAGCGTTCGATGACCTTGACGTCCTCGTCGCTGACCTTGTCGTCGGCAGCGGCAACCATGGCATCGACGAGATCGAGCGCATGGGTCTTGCCGTTCAGCACGACCTTCCCGGCTTCCATCGGACCGCCGGAGACAAAGACCGTCGGGATGTTGAGGCGCAGCGAGGCCATCAGCATGCCGGGCGTGATCTTGTCACAGTTCGATATGCAGACCATGGCGTCTGCGCAGTGGGCGTTGACCATATACTCGACGCTGTCGGCGATCAGTTCGCGCGAGGGCAGCGAATAGAGCATGCCGTCATGGCCCATCGCGATACCGTCGTCGACGGCGATCGTGTTGAATTCCTTGGCAACACCACCGGCGGCTTCGATTTCGCGGGCCACGAGCTGGCCGAGATCCTTCAGGTGGACGTGACCGGGCACGAACTGGGTGAAGGAGTTCACCACCGCAATAATCGGCTTGCCGAAGTCCGAATCCTTCATGCCCGTTGCGCGCCAAAGGCCGCGCGCACCCGCCATATTGCGGCCGTGGGTCGTGGTTCTGGAACGATAAGCTGGCATTGGTGTATTCCTTGCGTGTCGGAAATCGTCGGCGATGCGGGACGCTGAAGCCTCCAGGCTATCGCTGCTTTTGCAATCGTCGTAATGCAAACGGTGTTGGCTGTCACTACCGGGAAGGCCGAAACCGGTACGCCTGCGCTGCCGGGTGCATCGACCATATACGGTCGGAACAGTGGTTTTGTTACAGACTATTCCATCAAACAGCGTACACAAAAAGTTGGCTTTCCGCAGCCAGGCCAGTAGGCATAAACAATGATCCAAAGACGCATTCGATGCGTTGAAGGTTTATACCGAGCTCTCGTGCTCAGGAGGTTTCCGATGCCAGCCTATCGTCCCCCCAAGATCGCCTCCTCGGAGATTACACCGCAGCAGGTTTATCTGAAGCGTCGCGAGTTCCTCGGCGCTGCAACACTAGGCGCCATGGCGCTTTACGGCGCCGGGAAGGCCAGCGCTGCGGCACTATCGGTCATCGACAGCAAATATACGGTTGACGAGAAGGCGACGCCGCTCAAGGACGTGACGACCTACAACAACTTCTATGAATTTGGTCTCGATAAGGGTGATCCGTCCGCGCTCTCCGGCGACTTCAAGCCGCTGCCCTGGACAATCAAGGTCGACGGCATGGTCAACAAGCCGGGCACGTTCGATATCGAAGCGCTGATGAAGGAATTCCCGATCGAGAACCGCACCTATCGGATGCGCTGCGTCGAGGCGTGGTCGATGGTCATTCCGTGGGACGGCTTCCCGCTCGCTTCTCTACTCAACAAGGTGGAACCGCTCGGGAGCGCAAAGTACGTCGCCTTCGAAACCGTCGTACGCCCAGACGAGATGCCGGGGCAGAAGGGCATCTTCCAATCGCTCGACTGGCCTTATGTCGAGGGCCTGCGGCTCGACGAGGCTCGCCACCCGCTGACGCTGCTCGCCGTCGGTCTTTACGGCCAAACGCTGCCAAACCAGAACGGTGCGCCGATCCGCTTGGTCGTGCCGTGGAAATACGGCTTCAAGGGCATCAAGTCGATCGTTCGGATCACGCTCACTGACAAGGAGCCGAAGAACACCTGGCAGGTGACCAATTCGCAAGAATACGGCTTCTACGCCAACGTCAATCCGGAGGTCGATCACCCGCGTTGGAGCCAGGCGAGCGAACGGCGCATCGGCGAAAGCGGCTTCTTTGGTGCGAGCCGCCACCCCACGCTGCCGTTCAACGGATACGCCGACGAGGTCGCAAGCCTCTATAGCGGCATGGATCTGCGGAAGAACTTCTGATGGCAGGTTTTTCGTTCAGTCTTCCAAAGCGCTGGCAGTCGGCCTCTGTCTGGGCTCTCTACTCTCTCGGACTGCTGCCTGCCGCCTGGACCTTCTATCTCGGCGCCACCGATCAGCTTGGCGCTGACCCGGTGAAGACTTTCGAACTGTTCCTCGGCCTCTGGACGATCCGCTTCCTCATCCTGACGCTGGCCGTCTCGCCCGCGCGCGACCTGCTCGGATGGAACTACCTTCGCTATCGCCGCGCTCTAGGACTTCTGACCTTCTACTACGCCCTGATGCACTTCACGGTCTACATGGTGCTCGACCAGGCACTCGATTTCTCTGCGGTCGTGAACGATGTGCTAAAGCGGCCCTTCATCATGTTCGGCATGGCCGGGCTTGCCTTGCTCGTTCCGCTCGCGGTGACGTCCAACAACTTCTCGATCCGTCGCCTCGGCCTGAACTGGGTGCGGCTGCACCGCCTCGTCTACATCATCGCCGCCGCTGGTGCCGTGCATTTCGGGCTTTCGACGAAGATCCTCGACCTCGAGCAGTACGTCTACGTCGGCCTGATCATCGTGCTGATCCTCTACCGATCATGGCGACCGATCGCGCGCAGCCGCAAACGCGGTCAGGGACGCGAACGCACCCGGGCAGCGGCAACCATCTCGTGATCTTCCACAGGGCTGCGGCAAGGATCGCCCTCGAGGCGCCGGGCCAGCAACCAGTTAGACGTCCGTGGCTGGCTGATTGATCATCCCTTCGATGTTGTAACCGTCGGGATCGAGGACGAAGCAGGCGTAGTAGTCGGGCGTGTACTGCGGTCTTGGGCCGGGGCCACCGTTGTCCTTGGCGCCGGCCTCAAGTGCAGCCTGGTAGAAAGCGTCAACTTCCGCCTTGTTGCGTGCACGGAAGGCCACGTGCAGGCGCGTAAAGGGTGGCGGCGTGTCTGCCTCCTGGATCTCAAACAGCCCACCGTCGCCAACATCGAAGGACCAAAACGCGCCCTCCTTCCCGAATGAGAGCTTGTGGCCCAATGGGACAAGAGCTTGTTCGTAGAACAACTTGCTCTTTCAGATCACTAACGGCAATGGTTATGTGGTCGATCACTTTGCACGCTCTTCGAGACGCTGACAGCGACGGCGACGGCGACGGCGACGGCGACGGCGACGGCGACGGCGAGCCCTGATGCGAAATTCATTCAACAGACGCGCGACCACAAACGAAAACAGCCGGGCTTTGCAGCCCGGCTGTTTTGCTTCCGGCGAACCGAAAAGGATTAAGCGGCTTCAGCTGCTGCAGCTTCGGCTTCAACGCGAGCCTTGTCGGCTGCGCCCTTGGCGTAGGTGTCGCGATCAACGAACTCAACGACTGCGAGAGCAGCGTTGTCGCCCTGGCGGAAGCCAGCCTTCATGATACGCAGGTAGCCGCCGTTGCGGGTTGCGTAGCGCGAAGCGATCGCGTCGAAGAGCTTCGCAACGACAGCGGCGTCGCGGATCTGCGAGATCGCCTGACGACGAGCGTGCAGGTCGCCGCGCTTGCCGAGGGTGACGAGCTTTTCAACGATCGGGCGGATTTCCTTTGCCTTCGGCAGGGTCGTCACGATCTGCTCATGCGTGATGAGCGAAGCCGCCATGTTGGCAAACATTGCCTTACGGTGGCTAGCGGTTCTGTTCAGCTTGCGGCCGGCTTTACCGTGGCGCATTGCTATTCTCCTTCACTTGCAGGCATCCGCCTGCCGTTTGAATGTTAGTACTGGTCTTCGTAACGCTTGGCGAGATCTTCGATGTTCTCGGGCGGCCATGCCGGCACTTCCATGCCGAGGTGCAGGCCCATGGAAGCGAGAACTTCCTTGATTTCGTTCAGCGACTTGCGACCAAAATTCGGTGTGCGGAGCATTTCTGCTTCGGTCTTCTGAATGAGGTCGCCGATGTAGACGATGTTGTCGTTCTTCAGGCAGTTTGCCGAGCGAACAGACAGTTCGAGTTCGTCCACCTTCTTGAGGAGCGCCGGGTTGAAAGCGAGTTCGGTGACTGCTTCCTCTTCGGTTTCCTTCTGCGGCTCGTCGAAGTTGACGAACACGCCAAGCTGATCCTGCAGGATGCGAGCCGCGAAAGCGACGGCATCTTCGCCGGAGATCGAACCGTCGGTTTCGATCGTCATGTTCAGCTTGTCGTAGTCGAGAACCTGTCCTTCGCGGGTATTTTCAACCTTGTAGGACACCTTCTTGACCGGCGAATAAAGGCTGTCGACCGGGATGAGACCGATCGGAGCATCTTCCGCGCGATTGCGGTCGGCCGGAACGTAGCCCTTGCCGTTGTTGACGGTGAATTCCATACGGATTTCGGCGCCCTCGTCGAGCGTGCAGATGACATGCTCGGGGTTGAGGATTTCGATATCACCGACGGTCTGGATGTCGCCAGCCGTTACAACGCCCGGGCCCTGCTTGCGCACGACCATGCGCTTTGCGTCATCGCCATCCATCTTGATGGCGATTTCCTTGATGTTGAGGACGATGTCCGTGACGTCTTCGCGGACGCCCGGGATCGACGAGAACTCATGCAGCACGCCATCGATCTGCACGGCCGTCACTGCGGCACCGCGCAGCGAGGACAGCAGAACGCGGCGCAGCGCGTTGCCGAGGGTGAGGCCGAAACCGCGCTCCAGCGGCTCTGCTACGAGCGTCGCCTTGGTGCGCGAGCTCGAAGAGAACTCGACCTTGTTCGGCTTGATCAATTCCTGCCAGTTTTTCTGAATCATATTTTTGCCTTCCGTTCGTTACCACCATCCAATCGTGGCAACCGAGCTTGAGAAGCACCGGGAGCGAAAAGCCGCTCACCGGTGTTGTGAATGGCGATGATCAGACGCGGCGCTTCTTGCGCGGGCGGCAACCATTGTGCGGGATCGGCGTCACGTCGCGGATGGACGTGATCATGAAACCGGCAGCCTGGAGCGCGCGCAGAGCGGATTCACGACCCGAACCCGGACCGCAAACTTCAACTTCCAGCGACTTCATGCCATGTTCCTGAGCCTTCTTGGCGCAGTCTTCAGCAGCGATCTGAGCAGCGAACGGGGTCGACTTGCGCGAGCCCTTGAAGCCCTTGGCGCCAGCAGACGACCAAGCAATCGCATTGCCCTGTGCGTCGGTGATCGTGATCATCGTGTTGTTGAAGGTCGAGTTGACGTGAGCTACGCCAGACGAAATGTTTTTACGTTCGCGACGGCGAACGCGTACGGCTTCCTTGGCCATTTAATATCCCTTTCTTGGATCTCTGCACCGCCGTAATGCCAGCGGCTACACCGGAACGAGACCTTGCGGCCCTGCCCGAAACTCAAAAGAGGCCGGCGCAGACCGCCAGCCCCCTCACCTCCGGTTTCCCGGAAATTACTTCTTCTTACCAGCGATAGCCTTTGCCGGGCCCTTGCGGGTACGAGCATTGGTATGCGTGCGCTGACCGCGGACCGGAAGGCCACGGCGATGACGCAGGCCGCGGTAGCAACCGAGGTCCATCAGGCGCTTGATGTTCATCGAGGTCTCGCGACGCAGGTCACCTTCGACCTGATAATCACGGTCGATGGTTTCGCGAATCTGCAGGACTTCGGAGTCCGTCAGCTGATGGACGCGCTTGTCAGCCGGCAGGCCAACCTTTTCCATGATTTCCTGCGCGAATTTCGGACCGATCCCGTGGATATACGTCAGCGCGATTACAACGCGCTTTGCAGTCGGGATGTTGACGCCAGCGATACGTGCCACGCCTATTCTCCTTGCGTTCCAGTTGCCATCCGGCAAGTGGTGTCTCGTTACACGGCCTTGGATGGCCGCAATTACAATTCAGGTTCTCAACAAGTCAAAACGATCGAACCCGGAGTTCCCTTGGGAAGTCCGCGCCGATCGCATGAGATATCGCGAGTTGGCGCGGTGTTTAGCGGAATCAGCGCTTAAAAGCAACCGCTTCCGCCAAGTTTATTTCCAAAGCCCTAAAGCTTCGAAAGAATGGCTTCGATCTCGTTCGTGACGTGATCGATGTCCGCCATGCCGTCCACCGACTTCAACTTGCCCTTGGCATAGTAGTAGCCGATCAGCGGCGAGGTTTCCTTGTAGTATGCCTGGAGGCGCGTGACGACCGTTTCGCGGTTGTCATCCGGGCGGCGCTTGAAATGCGTCGAACCACAGCGATCACAGACACCGTCTACCTTCGGCTTCACATTGGTATCGTGATAGCCGGTGCCGCAATTGGCGCAGGTGTAGCGGCCGGATACCCGATCGGCCAGCACCTTGTCGTCGACCTGGATCTCGATCACTGTCGAGAGCTCGAGCCCCTTGCCCTTCAGCATGCTTTCCGTCGCGTCGGCCTGAACCAACGTGCGCGGATAGCCGTCAAGAATAAAGCCCTTGGCGCAGTCTGGAGCGTCGAGACGCTCGGAAACGATGGCATTGACGATCTCATCCGAGACAAGCTTGCCAGCGTCCATGACGGCCTTCGCACGCTTGCCTACTTCCGTGCCTGCCGCAACGGCTGCGCGGAGCATGTCGCCCGTGGAAAGTTGCGGAATTCCGTACTTCTCCACGATCCGCTGAGCCTGGGTCCCCTTACCCGCGCCCGGCGGCCCTAACAGTATGAGTCTCATCGCCCCCTCTTTCCTCCGCGCAACTTCGATTTCTTGATCAGACCTTCGTACTGCTGTGCGATCAGATGACCCTGAATCTGTGCCACCGTATCGAGAGTTACGCTAACCACGATCAAGAGAGAAGTGCCACCCAGGGACAACGGAATGCCCGTCTGCGACACAAGAATTTCCGGCAGGATGCACACGAAGACGAGGTAAATCGCGCCAATCACCGTAATGCGGGTCAGCACGTAATCGATGTATTCGGCAGTCCGCTCGCCCGGACGGATGCCCGGAATGAAGCCCCCATGCTTCTTCAGATTGTCGGCGGTGTCCTTCGGATTGAAGACGATAGCCGTGTAGAAGAAGGCGAAAAACGCGATCAACAGGCCGTAGAGCAGCATGTAGAGCGGCTGGCCATGGCCGAGCGCGGCCACGATCGAGGTTGCCCATGCAGGCAATGATGTGGTGTTGGCGAAGCCCGCGAGCGTCGCCGGCAGCAGCAGCAACGAGGACGAGAAGATCGCCGGGATGACGCCCGAGGTGTTGAGCTTCAGCGGCAGATGCGAGGTATCGCCCTGGAACATCCGATTGCCGACCTGGCGCTTCGGATACTGGATCAGCAGGCGCCGCTGTGCACGCTCGACAAAAACGATGATGGCGATGACAGCAATCGCAATGATGATCACAGCGAGAATCAGTGTCGTCGACAGAGCGCCGGTGCGGCCAAGTTCCAGTGTACCGGCGAGAGCCTGCGGAAGGCCTGCAGCGATACCGGCGAAGATGATCAGCGAAATACCGTTGCCGATACCGCGCGAGGTGATCTGCTCGCCGAGCCACATCAGGAACATCGTGCCGCCGAGCAGCGTGACAACCGTCGAAATGCGGAAGAAGATGCCCGGATCAACGACGAGGCCGTTGCCGCTCTCAAGGCCGACGGAAATGCCGTAGGCCTGCAGAGCACCGAGCAGCACCGTGCCGTAGCGGGTGTACTGGTTGATGATCTTGCGACCCTGCTCGCCTTCCTTCTTCAGGTTCTCGAGCGCCGGGACGACCGACGTCATCAGCTGCACGATGATCGAAGCGGAAATGTAAGGCATGATGCCGAGCGCAAAGATTGCCATGCGCTGCACGGCGCCGCCCGAGAACATGTTGAAGAGGCCGAGAATGCCGCCTGCCTGGCCACGGAAGGCCTGGGCATAAGCTTCTGGATTGAGCCCGGGGAGCGGAATGTGGGTACCGAGCCGGTAGACGAGGAGAGCTGCCAGTGTGAACCACAGGCGCTTCTTGAGATCCTCGGCTTTGGCGAAGGTCGAGAAATTGAGGTTGGAAGCCAACTGTTCCGCTGCAGACGCCATGCGATTCTCCGCGCTACCGATTTCGGGCTCTAGCCAAGCGAGGTGCAGTACCCGGAATCAGCATTCTGAATTATTCAAAAGCGGGCTTCGGACGGATTGCGAACGCAACCTATGCCTCACCCTTGTGTTCGTTCCTACCGTTTATGACGCACGTGCGTCCAGCCGGTTTTTGTGAGGCTCACATATGGGAGCAAAATCGCCCGGTGTGAAGCACCCCGGGCGACTTATCATAGCATTAATTATTCAGCCGTTGCTGCGGCAGAAAGAAGCGTGACGGAGCCGCCAGCCTTTTCGATCTTTTCGATCGCCGGCTTGGAAGCGCCAGCAACTTCAAACTTGACCTTTGCCTTCAGCTCGCCGTCGGCGAGAACGCGAACGCCGTCCTTGACGCGACGGATAACGCCGGCAGCCTTGAGAGCTGCCGCATCAACCGTGGACTTGCCGTCGAGCTTGCCAGCGTCGATCGCAGCCTGAACACGCTCCAGCGACACGACGACGAAGTCGGCCTTGAAGATGTTGTTGAAGCCGCGCTTCGGCAGGCGACGGTAGATTGGCATCTGGCCGCCTTCGAAACCGTTGATGGCGACGCCGGAACGGGACTTCTGACCCTTGACACCGCGACCACCGGTCTTGCCCGAGCCCGAACCAATACCGCGGCCGAGGCGCTTGCGGCTGTGGGTCGAACCTTCGTTGTCTTTGATTTCATTGAGTTTCATAGCGAATCTCCCGGCTTACTTCTCGTCGACGACGCGAACGAGATGCTGGACGGCACGGATCATGCCACGAACGGAAGGGGTATCTTCCAGCGTGCGGCGACGGTGCATCTTGTTGAGTCCGAGGCCGATCAGCGTGCGCTGCTGGACATCCGGACGACGAATCGGGCTGCCGATCTGTTCGACAGTAACCGTCTTCGCTTCAGTCTTCTTGGTAGCCTTAGCCATCTGTCAGACTCCTCTTATTCTTCAGAGGCATTGCCAGAAGCGGCACGGCGAGCCTGGAGCGTTGCATACTTGATGCCGCGCTGAGCTGCGATGTCCTTCGGGTGAACCTGGTGCTTCAGAGCGTCGAAGGTAGCGCGAACCATGTTGTATGGGTTCGAGGAACCGGTCGACTTGGCGACAACGTCGTGAACGCCGAGCGTTTCGAAAACGGCGCGCATCGGACCACCGGCGATGATACCGGTACCGACCTTGGCCGAACGAAGCAGAACCTTGCCGGCGCCATGGCGGCCATGAACGTCGTGATGCAGCGTACGGCCGTCACGCAGCGGTACGAAGATCAGTTCGCGCTTGGCAGCTTCAGTCGCCTTACGGATTGCTTCCGGCACTTCACGTGCCTTGCCGTGACCGAAGCCAACGCGGCCCTTCTGGTCACCAACGACGACGAGAGCGGCGAAACCGAAACGGCGGCCACCCTTAACAACCTTAGCAACGCGGTTGATCGCGACCAGCTTGTCGACGAACTCGCTATCGCGTTCCTCACGGTTCTGGCGATCGTCGCGAGAACCTCTTCTTTCCTGTGCCATTGTCCTTTTCCTTTTTCTTTTGCGGGTGGAACGGCAAACAAAACGAAGACCGCATCAACCTCTCCTTAGGAAGAGTGTTTGCGGTCCGGTGAACATCCGGCCGGAAGCCTGAAGCCCCGGCCGGAAATCTTAATCAGAAGGACAGACCGCCTTCGCGAGCCGCATCGGCCAGAGCCTTGATGCGGCCATGGTAGATGAAGGCGCCGCGGTCGAATACGACCTCGTTGACGCCTGCCTTCTTTGCGCGCTCTGCAACGAGCTTGCCTACGAGGGCAGCTGCTGCGGTGTCAGCACCGGTCTTCAGAGAACCGCGCAGGTCCTTGTCGAGAGTCGAGGCGGACGCAAGCGTCTTACCAGCGACATCGTCGATGACCTGAACATAAATGTTCTTCGAGGAGCGATGAACCGACAGGCGCGGACGGCCATTGGCCACCGACTTGAGGTGACGGCGCACGCGGTTGGCACGACGTGCAAGTGCTTCTTTCCTGCTAGCCATTTCGCGTGATCCTTACTTCTTCTTGCCTTCTTTGCGGACAATCCGCTCTTCGGCATACTTGACGCCCTTGCCCTTGTAAGGCTCAGGACCGCGGTATTCGCGGATTTCAGCGGCAACCTGGCCGACCTGCTGCTTGTTGATGCCGGTGACGACGATTTCCGTCGGCTTCGGCACAGCGATCGTAATGCCCTGCGGCGGCTCGTAAACAACGTCATGGCTGAAGCCGAGTGCCAGCTGCAGGTTCTTGCCCTGGAGCGACGCGCGGTAACCGACGCCGTTGATTTCGAGCTTGCGCTCAAAGCCGTCCTTAACGCCCTTGAAGATGTTCTCGATCATCGTGCGGGACATGCCCCACTTTGCACGAGCATTCTTCGTCTGGGTGAGCGGCGTTACGACAACCGCATTGTTTTCGAGCTTCACGCCGACTTCGTCATTTGCGACGAAGAACAGCTCGCCCTTCGGGCCCTTAGCGGTAACCTTCTGGCCATCGACCGTAGCCGTGATCCCAGCAGGCACCTGAACGGGCTTTTTACCGATACGAGACATGTTTCAATCCTGTCTGTTCGCTATGGAGATCCTTGCTCAGCCTTAGAAGACCGAGCAAAGAACCTCGCCACCAACGTTCTGTTCGCGAGCCTGGTGATCGGCCATCACGCCCTTCGGGGTCGAAAGGATGGTGATGCCGAGGCCGTTCGCGACCTGCGGAATGGACTTGACCGAGACATAAACCCGGCGGCCCGGCTTGGACACACGGCCGATCTCACGGATCACCGATGCGCCTTCATAGTACTTCAGCTCGATGTTGAGCTCCGACTTGCCATTGCCGAAATCGACAAGGGAATAGCCACGGATGTAGCCTTCGGACTGCAGAACATCGAGAACGCGTGCACGGAGCTTCGAAGCAGGCGTCGAAACCGACGACTTGCGGCGAGAAGCACCGTTGCGGATGCGAGTGAGCATATCGCCCAACGGATCAGTCATTGTCATCTAACCTGCTCCTTACCAGCTCGACTTGACGATGCCCGGCACCTTGCCGAGATTGCCGAGTTCACGCAGCGCGATACGCGACATGCGCAGTTTGCGGTAGTATGCGCGCGGACGGCCCGATACTTCGCAACGGTTGCGAATGCGGGTCTTGGATCCATCGCGCGGCAGGGATGCCAGCTTGATCGAGGCCTTGAACCGGTCTTCGATCGGAAGAGCCTGGTTCATGATGATCGCCTTCAGAGCTGCGCGCTTGGCAGCCTGGTTAGCGACCGTGGTACGGCGGCGCTTGTTCTTTTCAACTGCGCTTGTCTTCGCCATGTGCGGTTCCTTTTCTACGCTCGTCGTTACGGTTACTGACGGAACGGGAAGTTGAACTCTGTCAAGAGAGCCCGCGCTTCGTCGTCCTTCGTTGCCGTCGTGCAAACGATGATGTCCATGCCCCACATCTGATCAACCTTGTCGTAGTTGATCTCAGGGAACACAATGTGCTCCTTGATGCCCATGGCGAAGTTGCCACGGCCGTCAAAGCTTTTCGGGTTCAGGCCGCGGAAGTCGCGAACGCGCGGAAGCGCGATGTTCACGAGACGGTCCAGGAACTCGTACATGCGAGCGCCGCGCAGGGTAACCTTTGCGCCGATCGGCATCTGCTCACGGACCTTGAAGCCCGCGATGGAGTTGCGTGCACGGGTGATGACCGGCTTCTGACCAGCGATAGCGGCCAGGTCAGCTGCAGCAACAGTCGGCTTCTTCGAATCAGCCGTTGCTTCACCAACACCCATGTTGATTACGATCTTGTCGAGCTTCGGGATCATCATTTCGTTGGCGTAGGAGAACTTCTCCTGCATCGCCGCACGAATGCGCTCGACATATTCCTTCTTGAGCCGCGGCTCGTACTTTGCGTCAGCCATCAGATCACCTCACCGGAACGCTTGGCCACACGGACCTTTTTGCCGTCAACAACCTTGAAACCGACGCGGGTCGGCTTGCCGTCCTTGTCGACGATCGCAACGTTGGACAGGTGAACAGCAGCTTCCTTGCTGATGATGCCGGCTTCCTGGCTCTGCGTCTGGCGCTGATGGCGCTTTACGACGTTGATGCCACGAACAACGGCACGATCTTCCTTAGGCAGAACCTGGAGGACTTCGCCAGTGCGGCCCTTGTCCTTGCCTGCGAGCATGACGACCTTGTCGCCCTTACGAATCTTTTGCATCGTTCGCGCTCCTTACAGTACTTCGGGAGCCAGCGAGATGATCTTCATGTGGTTCTTGGCGCGAAGTTCGCGCGGAACCGGTCCGAAGATACGGGTGCCGATCGGCTCTTTCTTGTTGTCGATGAGGACTGCTGCATTCGTGTCGAAGCGGATGATAGAACCATCAACGCGACGGATTTCCTTGGCGGTACGAACGACCACCGCCTTCATCACGTCACCCTTCTTCACGCGGCCGCGCGGGATCGCTTCCTTGATCGAAACGACGATAACGTCGCCGATCCCGGCATACTTGCGCTTCGAGCCGCCCAGCACCTTGATGCACATGACACGACGTGCGCCGGAATTATCCGCCACGTCGAGGTTTGTTTGCATCTGAATCATATCAGGTCGCCTTTTTGGTTTACCGGAATGGTTGGGCTAGAAGCCCCCTTCCCCGGCTTATGAAAATTGTCAGCCGGCCGCTTGCCACGAGGCAGGCGAAAACACGGCATAGCTTGAATAGCGCGGGATCGATCGTGCCAGGGTGGTTTCCCCAATGGGACCTTCCGTGCGCTCAAAGCAAAAGAACGCTCGACGAACGAGCGTTCTGACGCTGCTTCATACAGATATTTCCGCGAGACGCAAGGCCTCGCGCAAAAATCTTACTTGGCCTGGGCGGAAACGACCGTCCAACGCTTGTCCTTGGAGATCGGCGCGCATTCCTCGATGGATACGGTATCGCCGATCTTGTACTGATTGTTTTCGTCGTGGGCCTTGTACTTCTTGGAACGACGAACGGTCTTCTGGAGCAGCGGGTGAGCGAAACGACGCTCAACGCGAACTACGACAGTCTTCTCGTTCTTGTCGCCAACGACAACGCCCTGCAGAATGCGCTTCGGCATGATGTTTTCCTTTACGCCTTTGCTTCTGCCGCCTTCTGGCGGGCAATGGTTTTCACGCGGGCGATGTCCTTGCGGACTTCGTTGATGCGCGAGGACTTTTCCAGCTGACCGGTTGCCTTCTGGAAGCGCAGGTTGAACTGCTCCTTCTTCAGGTCAGCGAGCTTGTCCTTGAGCTGGTCGGCCGTGAGGCCGCGTACTTCTTCGGCTTTCATCTGCCTTGCTCCTTACTCTGCAATGCGCTGAACGAAGCGCGTCTTGACCGAGAGCTTGGCAGAGCCGAGGCGAAGCGCTTCACGAGCGATTTCTTCGCTGACGCCGTCGATTTCGAACATCATACGGCCTGGCTTGACCTTGCATGCCCAGTATTCGACAGAGCCCTTGCCCTTACCCATACGGACTTCGGTCGGCTTTGCGGTTACCGGAACATCCGGGAACACGCGGATCCATACACGGCCGGCGCGCTTCATGTAGCGCGTGATCGCGCGGCGGGCCGCTTCGATCTCGCGTGCATTGACGCGGTTCGGCTCTTGAGCCTTAAGGCCGAATTCACCGAAGGCCAGGTCAGAACCACCCTTGGCGACGCCCTTGATGCGGCCCTTGAATTGCTTGCGGTACTTGGTACGCTTTGGCTGCAACATTTTCTTATTCTCCGAACTTATCTGCCACCAACGCTATTAAGCGTTGTCGCGGCGACGATCGCGATCACGGCTTGCCGGACCCTGAGCGTCACCCTCGAGTGCGCGGCGCTCGGAGGCCATCGGATCATGCTCAAGGATTTCGCCCTTGAAGATCCAAACCTTGATGCCGCAGATGCCAAAAGCGGTTTCCGCTTCAGCTGTGCCGTAGTCGATGTCAGCGCGCAGCGTGTGCAGCGGAACGCGACCTTCGCGGTACCATTCCGTACGAGCGATTTCAGCACCGCCGAGACGGCCTGCGCAGGTGATCTTGATGCCTTCGGCGCCAAGACGCATTGCAGACTGAACGGCACGCTTCATGGCGCGACGGAAAGCAACACGACGCTCAAGCTGCTGAGCGATCGACTGTGCGACGAGCGTAGCGTCGACTTCCGGCTTGCGAACTTCAACGATGTTGAGGTGCGTCTCGGAATTCGTCATCTCCGACAGCTTCTTGCGGAGCTTGTCGATGTCTGCGCCCTTCTTGCCGATGATCAGGCCCGGACGAGCCGAGTGGATCGTAACGCGGCACTTCTTGTGCGGACGCTCGATGACCACCTTGGCGATACCAGCCTGCTTCAGTTCGCTCATGACGAACTTGCGCATCTTCAGGTCTTCGTGCAGCAGCTGACCGTACTCGGCATTGTCCGCGAACCAGCGGCTATCCCAGGTACGGTTGATGCCAAGACGGAAACCGATTGGATTAATTTTCTGACCCATTATGCGGCCTCCTCTTGTGCCTGCACTTCGCGGACAACGATCGTCAGGTGCGCAAACGGCCTCTCGATGCGAGAAGCGCGGCCGCGGCCACGAGCGTGGAAACGCTTCATGACGATCGACTTGCCGACATAGGCTTCGGCGACGACCAGGGAGTCGACGTCGAGGTCGTGGTTGTTCTCGGCGTTGGCGATCGCAGATTCGAGCGTCTTCTTCACGGCGCCTGCGATGCGCTTGCGGGAGAATTCCAGCTCAGCGAGTGCACGATCGACCTTCTTGCCACGGATAACCGCGGCAACGAGGTTGAGCTTCTGTGGGCTGACGCGGAGCGTGCGGGCGACTGCTTGCGCCTCGTTGTCCTTCAGCCGGCGTTCGGCTTTTGCCTTGCCCATTGTTACTTCCTCTTTGCCTTCTTGTCCGCACCGTGACCGTAGTAGGTCCGGGTCGGAGAGAATTCACCGAATTTGTGACCGACCATGTCTTCATTGACGCTGACCGGAACATGCTTGCTGCCGTTGTAGACGCCGAAGGTGAGACCGACGAACTGCGGCAGGATCGTGGAGCGACGGCTCCAGATCTTGATTACTTCTGCACGTCCGCCTTCACGAACCTTCTCAGCCTTCTTGAGAAGATAGCCGTCAACGAACGGACCTTTCCATACTGAACGAGCCATTGGAGACTTCCTCTCTTACTTCTTACGCTGATGACGCGAGCGCATGATCATCTTGTCGGTCGACTTGTTCGACCGCGTGCGCTTGCCCTTGGTCGGCTTGCCCCACGGAGTAACCGGGTGACGACCACCAGAGGTACGGCCTTCACCACCGCCGTGCGGATGGTCAACAGGGTTCATGACAACACCGCGGTTATGCGGACGCTTGCCGCGCCAAACCGTACGACCGGCCTTGCCGTCGTTGATGTTGGCATGGTCAGGGTTCGAAACCGCACCGATCGAAGCAAGGCAGGAGCCAGGAACGAGGCGCTGTTCGCCGGAGTTCAGGCGAAGGATCGCCAGACCCGCGTCGCGACCGACGAGCTGTGCGTAACCGCCAGCCGAACGTGCGATCTGACCACCCTTGCCCGGCTTCATTTCCACGTTGTGGATGATGGAGCCGACCGGGATGTACTGCAGCGGCATGGTGTTGCCGGGCTTCACGTCGACAGCCTTCTCCGAGGAGATGACCTTGTCGCCGGCAGCAAGGCGCTGCGGAGCGAGGATGTAGGCCTGTTCGCCGTCGGCGTAGGATACGAGCGCGATGAACGCGGTGCGGTTCGGATCGTATTCGATACGCTCGACCGTGCCTTCGACGTCGAACTTGCGACGCTTGAAGTCGATCAGACGATAGGTACGCTTGTGACCGCCGCCGATAAAGCGGGCAGTGATACGGCCGAGGTTGTTACGACCGCCGCTCTTGGTCAGACCTTCCGTCAGCGCCTTGACCGGCTTGCCCTTATAGAGGCCGGAACGGTCGACGATGACCAGCTGACGCTGGCTCGGGGTCGTAGGATTGAATGTTTTCAATGCCATTGTTTAATTCCTCAGAGACCGGTGGAGACGTCGATCGTCTGGCCTTCAGCCAGCGTCACGACAGCCTTCTTCACGTCCTGCTGCTTGCCGACAAAACCCTTAAAACGCTTGGTCTTGCCCTTGCGGAGCAGCGTGTTGACGGCCGTGACCTTGACGCCGAAGAGCGCCTCGACTGCAGCCTTGATTTCCGGCTTCGACGCCTTCTTGGCGACATTGAAAACAACCTGGTTGTTTTCCGATACCAGCGTGGACTTTTCGGTAATCGCCGGCGAGACGATCACATCATAGTGGCGAAGATCGGTCACTTGAAACGCTCCTCTAGAGCTTCAACGGCAGCCTTGGAAAGCACGAGCTTGCCGCGGCGCACGATGTCATAAACGTTGATGCCCTGGATCGGCAGAACATCGATGTTCGGGATGTTCTGTGCTGCGAGCTTGAAGTTGCCATCAAGTTCAGCGCCGCCGATGAAGAGCGCGTTGGTCAGGCCGAGCGTCTCGAAAGTCGATGCCAGTGCCTTGGTCTTTGCTTCTGCAGCAACCAGGCTGTCGATGATGATGACATCGTCGGACTTCAGCTTGGCCGAGAGGGCGTGACGCAGGCCGAGAGCGCGAACCTTCTTCGGAAGGTCGTGTTCGTGGCTGCGAGCGACCGGGCCGTGAGCCTTACCACCGCCGCGGAACTGCGGAGCGCGAGCCGAATGGTGACGAGCGCGGCCCGTACCCTTCTGCTTGTACATCTTGGCGCCGGTGCGCGAAACGTCCGCGCGGCCCTTTGCCTGGTGCGTGCCCTGCTGCTTCTTGGCAAGCTGCCAGCGGATGACGCGGGCGAGAATGTCTTCGCGGGGCTCAAGGCCGAAAATCGCGTCAGAAAGAGAAACCTTCCCTGCGTCTTTTCCCTCGAGGGTCTTGACGTTGAATTCCATTGGTCCGGCTCCCTTACTTCGCTGCCGACTTGACGGCATCGCGCACGATGATCCAGGCACCCTTGGAACCGGGTACTGCACCCTTGATCAGGATCAGACCACGATCTTCGTCGGTCGAAACCACTTCAAGGTTCTGAGTCGTTACGCGCGTCTGGCCCATGTGACCAGCCATCTTCTTGTTCTTGAAAACCCTGCCCGGGTCCTGGCGCTGACCGGTAGAACCGTGCGAGCGGTGCGAAACCGAGTTACCGTGAGTGGCGCGGCCACCGGCGAAATTGTGACGCTTCATGACGCCAGCAAAGCCCTTACCGATCGTCGTACCCGTCACATCGACGAGCTGACCAGCGGCGAAGTGACCAGCCTTAAGCTCGGTGCCAACCTCGAGGAGATTGTCTTCCGTGACGCGGAATTCCGTCAGCTTGGCCTTCGGCTCAACGTTGGCAACAGCAAAGTTACCACGCATTGCCTTCGACGTATTCTTGACCTTTACCGTGCCAGCACCAAGCTGGACTGCGGCGTAGCCGTTCTTTTCGACAGTGCGCTGGGCCACAACCTGGCAGCCATCCAGACGCAGTACTGTTACCGGGACATGTTCGCCAGCGTCGTTGTAGACGCGGGTCATGCCCACCTTCTGTGCAATCACACCTGAACGCATCGGTTCAATCCTTCCAAATCCGCTCGAGCAAGGCTCAGAGCTTGATCTCAACATCGACACCGGCGGCGAGATCGAGCTTCATCAGCGCGTCTACCGTCTGCGGGGTCGGATCTACGATGTCGAGGAGGCGCTTATGAGTGCGCATCTCGAACTGCTCGCGGCTCTTCTTGTCGATGTGTGGGGACCGGTTGACCGTAAACTTCTCGATGCGAGTCGGAAGCGGAACGGGGCCCCGGACGCTTGCGCCGGTGCGCTTCGCCGTCGACACGATCTCGCGCGTCGAAGCGTCGAGAATGCGGTGATCGAACGCCTTCAGGCGAATGCGGATATTTTGGCCGTTCATTCGACGTTATCCTTGTGTTTGTTATCCCGTGCGCCTTTTGGGTAGGCACGGGCTGTTCTTATTCCTAAGGCGGACCACCGGTTTCAAAGATCGAGAGAGGCTCCGGGTTACCGTGCCCCTATCCAGTCTTCAGGCCTTTCAGCCCACCTTATTGTTTGCTGTAGTCACCCGCTTCAACGAGCGAAGCAGGGCGCAAATAGCGCTCGCGCGCCATGTGCAACATTTTCTTGTAATAAGCAAGCGGCCAAAGCCACTTGCTTCATAATATTGTCATCGAAGCGGCCACCCGGTTGAGGTGGCCGCTGCGAAGCTTACTCGACGATCGAAGCGACGATGCCGGCGCCGACGGTACGGCCGCCTTCGCGGATCGCGAAGCGCAACTTCTCTTCCATCGCGATCGGAACGATCAGCTCGACGGCAACCGTGACGTTGTCGCCAGGCATAACCATTTCCGTGCCTTCCGGCAGCGAAACGATGCCAGTCACGTCAGTCGTACGGAAGTAGAACTGAGGACGGTAGTTCGTGAAGAACGGCGTATGACGGCCGCCTTCTTCCTTCGTGAGGATGTAGGCTTCGGCCATGAACTTCTTGTGCGGCTTGACAGAGCCCGGCTTGCACAGGATCTGACCACGCTCGACGCCGTCACGGTTCACACCGCGAACCAGCGCGCCGATGTTGTCGCCAGCCTGGCCCTGGTCGAGCAGCTTGCGGAACATTTCAACGCCGGTAACCGTCGTCTTCGAGGTCGGGCGGATGCCGACGATTTCAACTTCTTCGCCAACCTTGACGATACCGCGCTCGACGCGGCCGGTCACAACCGTACCACGGCCCGAGATCGAGAACACGTCTTCGATCGGCATCAGGAACGGCTGGTCGATCGGACGCTCAGGCGTCGGGATGTAGGCGTCAACAGCAGCCATCAGCTCGCGGATCGCGTCTTCGCCGATCTTCTTGTCGCTATCTTCCAGAGCAGCAAGAGCCGAGCCCTTGATGACCGGAATGTCGTCGCCCGGGAAGTCGTAGGACGACAGAAGTTCGCGAACTTCCAGCTCGACGAGCTCGAGAAGCTCGGCGTCGTCAACCTGGTCGACCTTGTTGAGGAACACGACGATTGCCGGAACGCCAACCTGACGAGCAAGCAGGATGTGCTCGCGGGTCTGCGGCATCGGGCCGTCGGCAGCCGAGCAAACCAGGATCGCGCCG
This sequence comes from Rhizobium sp. BK399, assembly GCF_014194695.1. Taxonomy (GTDB): domain Bacteria; phylum Pseudomonadota; class Alphaproteobacteria; order Rhizobiales; family Rhizobiaceae; genus Rhizobium. Next base: position 157,512 of record NZ_JACIAH010000001.1, read on the forward strand.
TCCATCTGGGCGGCACCGGTGATCATGTTCTTGACGTAGTCGGCGTGGCCGGGGCAGTCAACGTGAGCATAGTGACGGTTCGGGGTCTCGTACTCGACGTGCGCCGTCGAAATGGTGATGCCGCGAGCCTTTTCTTCCGGAGCAGCGTCGATCTGGTCGTACGCCTTGAACTCGCCGAAGTACTTCGTGATCGCTGCCGTCAGAGACGTCTTGCCGTGGTCAACGTGGCCGATCGTGCCGATGTTAACGTGCGGCTTGTTGCGCTCAAACTTACTCTTTGCCATGTGGGCTCTCCACTCTTTTTAAGGTCCCCTGAGGGATCTAATTCTTGTTATCGGTCAATTGGTATTCCGGTCACTTCTGACCGGAATACTTTGCCTGGATTTCAGTTGCGACGTTCGACGGAACCGGCGCGTAGTGATCGAAGGTCATCGTGTACTGAGCACGGCCCTGCGACATGGAGCGCAGGTTATCGACGTACTTGAACATGTTCGCCAGCGGAACGTTGGCGTTGATGACAACGGCCACGCCGCGGCTTTCCTGGCCCTGGATCTGACCACGGCGGGAGTTCAGGTCGCCGATGACGTCGCCGACGTAATCTTCCGGCGTTACCACTTCGACCTTCATCATCGGCTCGAGGAGCTGAGCGCCGGCCTTCTTGGCTGCTTCACGGAAGCAGGCACGTGAAGCGATTTCGAACGCCAGTACCGACGAGTCAACGTCGTGGAAAGCACCGTCAACGAGCGTCGCCTTGACGCCGAGCATCGGGAAGCCTGCGAGCGGACCGGAAGACAGAACGCTTTCGATACCCTTCTGAACGCCCGGGATGTATTCCTTCGGAACAGCACCACCGACGATCTTGGATTCGAACTTGAAGTCTTCGCCATCCGGGTTCGGTTCGAAGACGATCTTGACGCGAGCGAACTGACCGGTACCACCGGACTGCTTCTTGTGCGTGTAGTCTTCTTCGTGCTGACGCGTGATGGTTTCGCGGTAGGCAACCTGCGGCGCGCCGACAGTTGCTTCAACCTTGAACTCGCGACGCATGCGGTCGACGATGATATCGAGGTGAAGTTCGCCCATGCCGGCGATGATCGTCTGGCCAGATTCCTGGTCAGTCTTCACGCGGAAGGACGGATCTTCAGCAGCCAGACGGTTGAGCGCGAGGCCCATCTTTTCCTGGTCGCCCTTGGTCTTCGGCTCGATAGCGATCTGGATAACCGGCTCCGGGAATTCCATGCGCTCGAGAACGACCGGCTTCAGCGGATCGCAGAGCGTATCGCCCGTGGTGGTTTCCTTGAGACCGGCGAGAGCAACGATGTCGCCTGCGAAGGCTTCTTCGATGTCTTCACGCGAATTCGAGTGCATCTGCAGCATGCGGCCGACGCGCTCGCGCTTGTCCTTGACCGTGTTCATGACCGACGCGCCCTTTTCGAGCTTGCCCGAGTAGATACGGGCGAAGGTCAGCGAGCCGACGAAGGGGTCGTTCATGATCTTGAAAGCGAGCATCGAAAGCGGCTCGTTGTCATCGGCATGACGCTCGATCTCGGCTTCGGTCTTGAAGTCGATGCCCTTGATCGCCGGAATGTCGAGCGGCGACGGCAGGTAGTCGACAACCGCGTCGAGAAGCGGCTGAACGCCCTTGTTCTTGAAGGCGGTGCCGCAGAACATCGGATGGAACTTCACGTCGATCGTGCCGCGGCGAACGAGCGCGCGGATCTGATCGTTGTCGGGAAGGTTGCCTTCCAGGTAGGCTTCGGTCGCGGCTTCGTCGATCTCGACAACGGTCTCGATCAGCTTTTCGCGATACTCTTCAGCCTTCGCCTTCATGTCATCGGGGATTTCGACGACGTCCCACTGGGCGCCGAGCGATTCGTCGCGCCAGACGAGAGCATTCATCTCGATCAGGTCGATAACGCCCTTGAACTCGGTTTCGGCGCCGATCGGCAGCTGCATGACGACAGCCGTTGCGCCGAGACGGGTCTTGATCATCTCGACGGAGCGGTAGAAGTCTGCGCCGGTCTTGTCCATCTTGTTGCAGAAGATCATGCGCGGAACGTTGTACTTCTCAGCCTGACGCCAGACGGTTTCCGTCTGCGGCTCTACGCCTGCGTTGGCGTCGAGAAGAGCAATCGCACCGTCGAGAACGCGCAACGAACGCTCGACTTCGATGGTGAAGTCGACGTGGCCGGGGGTGTCGATGATGTTGAAGCGGCGCATCTTGCCGTCACGGCCCTTCCAGAAGGTCGTGGTGGCGGCGGAGGTGATCGTGATGCCACGCTCCTGCTCCTGCTCCATCCAGTCCATCGTGGCTGCGCCATCGTGGACTTCACCGATCTTGTGCGACTTGCCGGTGTAATAAAGGATACGCTCGGTGGTCGTGGTCTTGCCGGCGTCGATGTGCGCCATGATACCGAAATTTCGGTAGTCTTCGATTTTATATTCGCGAGCCATTGTGGACTGCCTTTCGAACCCGTTCGGGATTACCAGCGATAATGCGAGAACGCACGGTTGGCGTCAGCCATCTTGTGCGTGTCTTCGCGCTTCTTGACCGCGGAACCACGGTTGTTGGATGCATCGAGAAGCTCGCCCGACAGTCGGTCGACCATGGTCGTTTCGTTGCGCTTGCGCGCGGCAGCAATCAGCCAGCGGATCGCCAGGGCCTGACGGCGCTCCGGACGGACATCAACCGGAACCTGGTACGTAGCACCACCCACGCGGCGCGAACGGACTTCTACGTGCGGAGCAATGTTGTCCAGAGCCTGATGGAACACACCGAGCGGCTCCTGCTTGGACTTGCCCTGTACGGAGTCAAATGCGCCGTAGACAATGCTTTCAGCGACGGACTTCTTGCCGTCAAGCATGATTGCATTCATGAACTTGGTAACAACCAGATCGCCGAACTTCGGGTCCGGGTTGATCTCGCGCTTTTCTGCTCTGTGACGTCTGGACATACTTCTCGTCTCTTCAATTGTTAAAGGCGCTCTACCACGCGGAGGACCTCGCGCAGCGCCGGGATTTCAAAACCGAATTACTTCGGACGCTTCGCACCGTACTTCGAACGGCGCTGCTTGCGGTTCTTGACACCCTGGGTATCGAGAACGCCGCGAATGATATGGTAACGAACGCCCGGCAAGTCCTTTACGCGGCCGCCACGGATCATGACGACAGAGTGTTCCTGCAGGTTGTGACCTTCGCCCGGAATGTAGCCGATGACTTCAAAGCCATTGGTCAGACGGATCTTGGCGACCTTACGGAGAGCCGAGTTCGGCTTCTTCGGGGTCGTCGTGTAAACGCGGGTGCAAACGCCGCGCTTCTGTGGGTTTTCCTGCAGCGCAGGAACCTTATTACGCTTTACGTTCGCCTGACGCGGCTTGCGGATAAGCTGGTTTACGGTAGGCATTCAACCATCCCTTACGTTTATATCTCAATCCCTTACGGGCGTAACTCGCGCCGTCTCCGGCAAGACCACACGCTTGTCTCAATGCGCAAAACGTGGCCCGATCCGCTTTCGCAGATGGACCACAGAGAGCAGAGGACGCAAAAGAAATGCGTCATGCGTGCAGGCAACATATCTTCAACGTGCGTTTCGAACCTTGTTTGAGGTGATCTCCGGGGCGCGTCGCCTCGAATGGCCATGCCTCACATGGGTCCGGATGGCGCGGGTACTACTGGTTTCCCGTCGTCTCGTCAAGGCCGTTAAGAAATAAACTTCGGCGGAACGCCTTGAAACCCGGCCATTGCGCGCTCTTTTGCGGCTTCTAAGGGAATTCGCCACCGGTCGCCAAGATAAACTTGAGCATTGGATCAAAAAGCAGCTATGGAATCACTGACTGCAGCCGCTAAGCGCATGAAATCAGATTCAAATCTCGAATCGAAGGACATCCGATGATTACCGCCCCCGACAACGACAACAATTCCGAAGGACCGATGGTCTTCATCATCATCGGCAAGGGCTATCAGTCCGATGACAGCGACGGCGTCGACCTCCACATAATGCTCAAGGCCGCCGATGACGACAGCGCCGTGCGTGAGGCCCTGAATGCCCTCGCCGAGGAAGGCTTCATCGAGGCCGACCTCGACCAGATCGGCATGCTGACCGAAGTGCCGGAAGAGGAGCCACACGCTTCCGCCTATCAGGGCGCGGTCGACGGCGAAGTCGCGATCATCCGTTTCAGCTGAGACTCCGATGAAGCCGGATGCGCTCAAGGTGCTGAACTATGCCACCTGGCGCAACCGGCTCCCGGTTTTCGACATGCCCCGACGTTCCGGAGCGCGAGCTTCAGGCTCCAGGCGGCACAGTGGAGACCGACGAAGATATAGCCACCGCAGCACTTCGCGAATTCTATGAAGAGACCGGTATCTGACCGGAAACGCCCCTCACCCCTCTTACCGTTCACGACTATTGCTTTGCCAAAGCGGAACCGAGGTTCGGCACCGACGGCACTACTTCCACACTCCCCTCAAGGGCGAACAATCCGCCACCTGGCTGCGTCAGGAAATGACGCCGCTCGCGGCGGTGGTCCAATCCTCTTCCGTTTCTTCTGGCTCAAATTTCGACGACGCCCGAACGTGGCTGGGCTATGGCATGCAGCATGGACTGCCCCTGCTTAGCTGAAACGTCGCACGAACCCAAAACAAAAGCCGCCCGGATCGCTCCGGGCGGCTTTCTTAATTCTGAGAACCAGACTGCCGATTATTCGGCAGCAGGTGCGCTCTCGCCTGCGAGATCCTGCAGCATCGGGGTTGCGACATCCGCACCCGTGCCCTTGCGGCGCTCTTCGAGGATCATCTCGTCGCGCGACGTGGCGATGCGGCGGATCTGGGTCATCGTGCCACCAGTACCCGCCGGGATCAGGCGACCGACGATGACGTTTTCCTTCAGACCCTGCAAGCCGTCGGTCTTGCCGGCGATCGCAGCTTCCGTGAGAACCTTGGTGGTCTCCTGGAACGACGCAGCCGAGATGAACGACGGTGTCTGCAGCGACGCCTTGGTGATACCGAGCAGAACCGGATCGCCGTAAGCAGGCTTCTTGCCCTGCTCGATCAGTGCATCGTTGACATCTTCGAGCTCGATACGGTCGACGTTGTCGCCGACGATATAGGTCGAGTCGCCTGCATCGGTGATTTCCACCTTCTGCAGCATCTGACGAACAATCACTTCGATGTGCTTGTCGTTGATGACAACGCCCTGCAAGCGATAGACTTCCTGGATTTCGTTGACCAGGTAAGAAGCGAGTGCTTCGACGCCCTTGATCGCCAGGATGTCGTGCGGAGCCGGGTTACCGTCGAGGATGTAATCACCCTTTTCGATATAGTCGCCTTCCTGAAGGTGGAAGGGCTTGCCCTTCGGGATCAGGTATTCGACAGGCTCGACACCGTCTTCCGCCGGCTCGATGATAATGCGACGCTTGTTCTTGTAGTCGCGGCCGAGGCGGATCGTACCATCGATCTCAGCGATGATCGCGTGGTCCTTCGGACGACGAGCTTCGAACAGTTCGGCAACACGCGGCAGACCACCGGTGATGTCCTTGGTCTTGGCGCTTTCCAGCGGCGAACGCGCAAGCACGTCACCCTGGGACACCTTCTGACCGGGCTCGACCGACAGGATCGCATCGACCGACAGCTGGAAGCGTGCATCTGCACCGCGCGGCAGCTTAACGACGTTGCCGCTTGCATCAAGGATGACGATCGCCGGCTTGAGGTCCGAACCGCGCGGGGTCGAACGCCAGTCGATGACCTGACGCTTGGTGATGCCCGTGGATTCGTCGGTCGCTTCGAGAACCGAGAGACCGTCGACAACGTCTTCGAACTGAACGGTACCGGCCACTTCCGTCATCATCGGACGGGTGTAGGGGTCCCACTCTGCCAGACGCTGACCGCGCTTGACCTTGTCGCCTTCGTCGACGTGCAGCTTCGAACCATAAGCAACGCGCTGAGAGGAGCGCTCGACACCACGCTCATCCAGGATCTGGACGGTCATGTTGCGGCCCATCGCGACCAGGACGTTCTCCGAGTTGCGCAGAACGTTGCGGTTCTTGAGCTGGATCGTACCTTCGTACGAGGCTTCCAGGAACGACTGGTCGACCACATTTGCCGTGCCACCAAGGTGGAACGTACGCATGGTGAGCTGCGTGCCTGGCTCGCCGATCGACTGAGCCGCGATAACGCCAACTGCTTCGCCCATGTTGACGGGCGTACCGCGTGCAAGGTCGCGACCGTAGCAAACCGAGCAAACACCGGTCTGCACTTCGCAGGTCAGGGCCGAACGGATGCGGATCGACTGGATACCAGCCTTTTCGATCTCGATGACATCGGGCTCGAGGATCATCTTGCCGGCGTCGACAAGACGCTCGCCGGTAACCGGATGATCGATATCATCCAGGGCCGTACGACCGAGGATACGCGCGCCGAGCGAGGCAACGACCTGACCGGCATCGACGATGGCGGTCATCGTGAGGCCCTTGTCGGTACCGCAATCCACGAGGTTGACGATGCAATCCTGTGCGACGTCGACGAGACGACGGGTCAGGTAACCGGAGTTAGCCGTCTTCAGCGCGGTGTCTGCCAGACCCTTACGGGCACCGTGCGTCGAGTTGAAGTACTCGTTGACTGTCAGACCTTCCTTGAAGTTCGACGTGATCGGCGTTTCGATAATTTCACCCGACGGCTTGGCCATGAGGCCGCGCATGCCGCCCAGCTGACGCATCTGGTTCGGTGAACCACGGGCACCCGAGTGCGACATCATGTAGATGGCGTTCATCGGCTTCTGACGACCGGTGTTCGGATCGAACTCGACAGCCTTAATGCGGGCCATCATGTCTTCAGCGACCTTTTCGGTTGCCTTGCCCCAGGCGTCAACGACCTTGTTGTACTTCTCGCCCTGAGTGATCAGGCCGTCGTTGTACTGCTGCTCGTATTCCTTGACCAGGTTTTCGGTGTCGCCAACGATCTTTGCCTTGGTTTCCGGAATGACCATGTCGTCCTTGCCGAACGAAATACCGGCGCGGCAGGCATGGCTGAAGCCGAGCTGCATGATGCGGTCGCAGAAAATGACCGTGTCCTTCTGGCCGCAATGGCGGTAGACCGTGTCGATCATCTTGGAGATGTTCTTCTTGGTCATTTCCTGGTTGCAGACGTCGAAGGTCACCTTGCCGTTCTTCGGCAGGAGCTCGCCGATGAGCAAGCGGCCCGGCGTCGTTTCGTAAATCTTAGAGTACGGCTTGCCGTCCTCGTCGATCGACTTGAAGCGACCGCGGATCTTGGTGTGCAGCGTAACGGTTTTGGTTTCTAGCGCATGATGCAGTTCGCCGAGGTCGGAGAAGGCCATGCCTTCGCCCGGCTCGTTCTGATTCATGATCGCGAGGTAGTACAGGCCGAGAACCATGTCCTGCGACGGAACGATGATCGGTGCACCGTTTGCAGGGTGCAGGATGTTGTTCGTCGACATCATCAGAACGCGGGCTTCAAGCTGGGCTTCGAGCGACAGTGGCACGTGAACGGCCATCTGGTCACCGTCGAAGTCGGCATTGAAGGCCGTGCAGACGAGCGGATGCAACTGGATCGCCTTGCCTTCGACCAGGATCGGTTCGAAGGCCTGGATGCCCAGGCGGTGCAACGTCGGTGCGCGGTTCAGGAGAACCGGATGCTCGCGAATGACCTCGTCGAGGATATCCCAAACTTCCGGCTTTTCCTTTTCAACCAGCTTCTTGGCCTGCTTGACGGTCGAGGAGTAACCCTTGGCGTCGAGGCGGGCGTAGATGAACGGCTTGAAGAGTTCGAGCGCCATCTTCTTCGGAAGACCGCACTGGTGCAGCTTCAGTTCCGGACCTGTCACGATGACCGAACGACCGGAATAGTCGACGCGCTTGCCGAGCAGGTTCTGACGGAAGCGGCCCTGCTTGCCCTTCAGCATGTCGGACAGCGACTTCAGCGGACGCTTGTTGGCGCCGGTGATGACGCGGCCGCGACGGCCGTTATCGAACAGCGCATCTACAGATTCCTGCAGCATGCGCTTTTCGTTGCGGATGATGATACCCGGAGCGCGCAGTTCGATCAGGCGCTTCAGACGGTTGTTACGGTTGATGACGCGACGATACAGATCGTTGAGGTCCGACGTTGCGAAACGGCCGCCATCGAGCGGAACCAGCGGACGCAGGTCCGGCGGGATGACCGGAACGACCTTCATGATCATCCATTCCGGACGGTTGCCGGACTCCATGAAGTTCTCGACGATCTTCAGGCGCTTCATCAGCTTCTTCTGCTTGAGATCCGACGTGGTGTCGGCAAGCTCGGAGCGCAGATCGCCAGCGATCTTTTCGAGGTTCATCGAGGCCAGCATCTCGTAGATCGCTTCAGCACCGATCATGGCCGTGAATTGGTCTTCGCCGTATTCGTCGACGGCGAGCATGTACTCTTCTTCCGAGAGGAGCTGGTGCTCCTTGAGAGCAGTCAAGCCCGGCTCGGTGACGATGTAGTTTTCGAAGTAGAGAACGCGCTCGACATCCTTCAGCGTCATGTCGAGCAGCGTCGAAATACGGCTCGGCAGCGACTTCAGGAACCAGATGTGGGCAACGGGAGCTGCGAGCTCGATGTGGCCCATGCGCTCACGGCGAACGCGCGACAGCGTGACTTCGACGCCGCACTTTTCGCAGATGATGCCCTTGTACTTCATGCGCTTGTACTTACCGCACAGGCACTCGTAGTCCTTGATCGGTCCGAAGATACGCGCGCAGAAGAGACCGTCGCGTTCCGGCTTGAACGTACGGTAGTTGATGGTTTCCGGCTTCTTGATCTCACCGTAAGACCAGGAAAGAATCTTCTCCGGAGAAGCAATCGAAATCCGGATGGAATCGAAGTTCTGTGCAGGCACCTGCGGATTGAAAAGATTCATGACCTCTTGGTTCATGCCTGTCTCCTTCATGGGCGAATGCGCCCTTATCTTGCATGGACGGCGGCAAATCCCGGGAGCCGCGCCAACGCTCAAAACGACAATAACCGCAGAATGCGGCGAAATCGTCCCTGCCCGGCCGACACATACGGGGCCAGAGCGGGAACGGTGTGCGCTGCATGACAGCGCACACCCTATTGGTGGTTACTCGGCAGCGTCCGGCAACTGGCTGGCCTGCTGCTCCTCGACCTTCGAATTCTCGAGTTCGACGGAGAGACCCAGCGAGCGCATTTCCTTGACGAGAACGTTGAAGCTTTCCGGAATACCGGCTTCGAACGTATCGTCGCCACGGACGATGGCTTCGTAGACCTTGGTACGGCCGGCGACGTCGTCCGACTTGACCGTAAGCATTTCCTGCAGCGTGTAGGCCGCACCGTATGCTTCCAGAGCCCAGACTTCCATTTCGCCGAAGCGCTGACCGCCGAACTGCGCCTTGCCGCCCAGCGGTTGCTGGGTAACGAGCGAGTAAGGACCGATCGAACGAGCGTGGATCTTGTCGTCAACCAGGTGGTTCAGCTTCAGCATGTAGATGTAGCCAACCGTGACCTGGCGGTCGAACTGCTCGCCGGTACGGCCATCGTACAGGGTCGACTGACCGCTTTCCTTGAGCCCAGCCAGAGCCAGCATAGCGTTGACGTCACCTTCATGCGCACCGTCGAAGACCGGCGTTGCAATCGAAACGCCGCGCTTCCACTGGTCAGCCAGACGCAGGACCGAGTCATCGTCGAAGTCCTTGACCTGTTCCGCCTTCGGACCGTCGCCGACAACGTCGCCGATCGTCTTGCGCAGAGGCTCGATGTTGCCGCTCGCCCTGTAGGCTTCCAGCATGTCGCCGATCTGGCGGCCCATGCCGGCGCAAGCCCAGCCGAGATGCGTCTCGAGGATCTGACCGACGTTCATGCGCGAAGGCACGCCCAGCGGGTTCAGAACGACGTCAACATGCGTGCCATCTTCCAGGAACGGCATATCTTCGACCGGAACAATGCGCGACACGACACCCTTGTTGCCGTGACGGCCGGCCATCTTGTCGCCTGGCTGGATCTTGCGCTTAACAGCAACGAAGACCTTGACCATCTTCATGACGCCCGGAGGCATTTCGTCGCCGCGCTGGACCTTCTCGACCTTGTCCATGAAGCGCTGTTCAAGGCGCGACTTGGATTCGTCGTACTGGCCGCGGAGCGCTTCGAGTTCGCCCTGGACCTTTTCGTCTTCGACGGCAAACATCCACCACTGCGAGCGGGGATATTCGGAAACGACGTTGTTCGCCAGTTCCGTGCCCTTCTTGAAGCCCTTCGGGCCGGCAATCGCGACCTGACCGCGCAGCATGTCGACCAGACGACCGTAGACGTTACGGTCGAGGATCGCCTGCTCGTCGTCGCGGTCCTTTGCAAGACGCTCGATCTCTTCGCGCTCGATAGCCATCGCGCGCTCGTCCTTCTCAACGCCGTGGCGATTGAAGACGCGGACTTCGACGATCGTGCCGTAGGTGCCGGGCGGCATGCGCATCGACGTGTCGCGGACGTCGGAAGCCTTTTCACCGAAGATGGCGCGCAGGAGCTTTTCTTCCGGCGTCATCGGGCTTTCGCCCTTCGGCGTGATCTTGCCGACGAGGATATCGCCCGGCTGAACTTCGGCACCGATGTAGACGATACCTGCTTCGTCGAGGTTCTTCAGCGCTTCTTCCGAAACGTTCGGAATGTCGCGCGTGATTTCTTCCGGACCAAGCTTGGTGTCACGGGCCATCACTTCGAACTCTTCGATGTGGATGGAGGTGAACACGTCGTCAGCAACGATACGCTCGGAGAGCAGGATCGAGTCTTCGTAGTTATAACCGTTCCACGGCATGAACGCGACGAGCGCGTTGCGGCCGAGTGCGAGATCGCCCAGATCCGTCGACGGGCCGTCGGCGAGGATGTCGCCGCGGTTGACAACGTCACCGACGGTGACCAGCGGACGCTGGTTGACGCAGGTGTTCTGGTTCGAACGCTGGAACTTCTGCAGGCGGTAGATATCGACGCCGGACTTGCCAGCTTCGAGGTCTTCCGTCGCACGGATAACGATACGCGTCGCGTCGACCTGGTCGACTACGCCGCCGCGGCGGGCGCCGATAGCAGCACCGGAGTCGCGAGCGACGACCGGCTCCATGCCGGTGCCGACGAACGGAGCTTCAGCGCGTAGCAACGGAACGGCCTGACGCTGCATGTTCGAGCCCATGAGAGCGCGGTTGGCGTCGTCGTTTTCCAGGAACGGGATGAGCGCCGCAGCGACCGAAACGACCTGCTTCGGCGAAACGTCCATCAGGTTCATGCTGTCGCGCGGAGCGAGCATAACTTCGCCAGCGTGACGGCAAACGACGAATTCGTCGGTGAAGGAACCGTCGGCGCCGAGCTCGGCGTTCGCCTGTGCGACGTAGTACTTCGCTTCCTCCATGGCGGAGAGATAAAGAACGTCGTTCGTTACCTTGCCATCGACGATGCGGCGGTACGGGCTTTCGATGAAACCGTACTTGTTGACGCGCGCGAAGGTCGCAAGAGAGTTGATCAGACCGATGTTCGGGCCTTCCGGCGTTTCGATCGGGCAAATACGGCCGTAGTGGGTCGGGTGAACGTCGCGGACTTCGAAGCCTGCGCGCTCGCGGGTAAGACCGCCCGGGCCAAGAGCCGAGAGACGGCGCTTGTGGGTGATTTCCGAAAGCGGGTTTACCTGGTCCATGAACTGCGACAGCTGCGACGAGCCGAAGAATTCACGGACGGCAGCTGCTGCCGGCTTCGCGTTGATCAGATCCTGCGGCATGACCGTGTCGATTTCGATCGAGGACATACGTTCCTTGATCGCGCGCTCCATGCGGAGCAGGCCGAGACGGTACTGGTTTTCCATCAGCTCGCCGACGGAGCGAACGCGGCGGTTGCCGAGGTTGTCGATGTCGTCGATCTCGCCCTTGCCGTCGCGCAGTTCGACCAGCATCTTGACCACGGCCAGGATGTCGTCCTTGCGCAGGATGCGGACAGTGTCTTCGACGCTGAGGTCGAGACGCATGTTCATCTTGACGCGGCCAACGGCGGAGAGATCGTAACGCTCCGCATCGAAGAACAGCGAGTTGAACATGGCTTCGGCCGAGTCCATGGTCGGCGGTTCACCCGGACGCATGACGCGGTAGATGTCGAACAGAGCGTCCTGACGGTTCTCGTTCTTGTCGGCGTTCAGCGTGTTGCGGATGTAGGCGCCGACATTGATGTGGTCGATGCCGAGAACCGGGATCTCTTCGAAGCCGTGCGACAGGATGACAGCGAGCGTCTTCTCGTCGATTTCATCGCCGGCCTCGAGGTAGATTTCACCCGTCGAGTAGTTGACGATGTCTTCGGCAAGGTAGTTGCCGTACAGGTCTTCGTCGGCTGCCTTCAGAGCCTTGAGGCCCTTGTCGGCGAGCTGGCGGAGCAGACGCGGGGTCAGCTTCTTGCCGGCTTCGACAACGACTTCGCCGGTGTCGGCGTCGACCATTTCGGTAATCGCCTTGGCACCCTTGAGGGTCTCAGGCGTAAACGGAATACGCCAGCCCTTGCCGTCGCGCTTATAGTCGGACTTCGTGTAGAAGGTCGACAGAATCTCTTCGCCGTCCATGCCGAGCGCCATCAGCAGCGAGGTCACAGGGATCTTGCGGCGACGGTCGATACGGGCATAGACGATGTCCTTGGCGTCGAACTCGATGTCGAGCCAGGAACCGCGATACGGGATAACACGAGCGGCAAACAGAAGCTTGCCGGACGAGTGGCTCTTGCCCTTGTCGTGATCGAAGAACACGCCCGGCGAACGGTGCATCTGGGACACGATAACGCGCTCGGTGCCGTTGACGATGAACGTACCGTTGTTGGTCATGAGCGGCATGTCGCCCATGTAGACGGACTGTTCCTTGATGTCCTTGATGGACTTCGCGCCCGTATCCTCGTCGATATCGAACACGATCAGACGGAGAGTAACCTTCAGCGGCGCGGCGTAGGTCAGGTCGCGCTGGCGGCATTCGTCGACGTCGAACTTCGGCGGCTCGAATTCGTAGGACACGAATTCCAGCATAGAAGCGCCGGAGAAATCCGTGATCGGGAAAACGGACTTGAAGACAGCCTGAAGGCCCTCGTCAGGGCGACCGCCCTTGGGCTCTTCAACCATCAGGAATTGATCATACGATGCCTTCTGAACCTCGATGAGGTTCGGCATTTCTGCGACTTCTGGGATCTTACCGAAAAACTTGCGTACGCGCCTACGACCATTGAACGAAAGGGTCTGAGCCATCGTCGCTCCTTCAAAATTGCATCCGGGCCTGCAACGGACGGGAACCGATGGCCAGTCGACCCCGTCAATCATGAGTAATTCAATCTCGTCTCACTTCCCAAAATCACGAGGCCGGATTGCCTTCGCGTCTCGGTTCGAGACCATCCTCTTGAAGAACCCATTACCCAAAAGCCGTTTTCACGCGGCTTTTGGGTAATTTGTTCTACAAAACGGCAAATGGGAGGCGGGAAACCCCACCTCCCAGATGCAGTCGAAGATTACTTAACGTCGGCCTTAGCGCCAGCGTCTTCAAGCTTCTTCTTGATGTCAGCGGCTTCAGCCTTGGAAACGCCTTCCTTGACAGCCTTCGGAGCGGCCTCAACGAGGTCCTTAGCTTCCTTCAGGCCGAGACCGGTGATGGCGCGGACTTCCTTGATGACGTTGATCTTGTTAGCGCCGGCGTCAGCCAGGATAACGTCAAACTCGGTCTTTTCTTCTTCAGCAGCAGCAGCAGCGCCTGCACCGCCAGCAACGGCAGCAACAGCTACCGGAGCAGCAGCGGAAACGCCCCACTTTTCTTCGAGAAGCTTGGAAAGCTCTGCTGCTTCCAGAACGGTCAGCGAGGAGAGGTCGTCTACGATCTTTGCGAGATCAGCCATGTTATCAGTTCCTTTTGTTCGGTTCGAACCGGTTGTTTATAAACAGCAAAAAACCGCCTTATGCGGCTTCGTCCTTCTTGGCGTAAGCCGAAAACACGCGAGCAAGCTGGCTTGCCGGTGCTGCAACAACGCCTGCGATGCGGGTAGCCGGTGTCTGGATCATGCCCAGCAGCTTCGCGCGCAGTTCGTCCAACGAAGGCAGGGTCGCAAGCGACTTGACTGCGTCAGCGTTGAGCGTCGTTGTTCCCATGGCGCCGCCCAAAACAACGATCTTATCGTTGGTCTTGGCGAAATCCACGACGACTTTCGGAGCGGTGATCGGGTCATTGCTGTATGCAATGAGCGTCTGACCGGTGAAGAGACCAGAGATCCCTTCCGCTTCCGTACCCTGAAGGGCGATTTTGGCCAGGCGGTTCTTCGCGACTTTGACGGTACCGCCAGCTGCGCGCATCTTGGAACGGAAGTCGTTCATCTGCGCGACTGTAGCACCAGCATAGTGGGCCACGACAACCGAGCCCGAAGCCTTGAAGACTTCGTTCAGTTCCGTGACGAATTCGCGTTTTTCCGCTCTTTCCACTGCCTATCTCCAGTTGGCAGGACCTTTTCACGGGCCCTACCGGGTTGCCTTTTGCCTCCTGGGATCAGAAGCGATCCCAAGCGACGCTTGAGGATCCTGTCCCCTCGCGCTTCGCGCCAAAGAAAGGCCGAAGGCACAAGGCATCCAAGGCTCGAACCAAATTCCTAGAAGCAAAACTTCATGCAATTCGGGTCTTACCCGTCTCATGCAGGCCAAGTGATTAAGGGAAAACCACCTGCAATCTCGGACAGGATTCCGGATTTCTCCGGAATATTCCGGCCCCTTGCGAGGCCGGAATTCTTGAACCGGGCCGAAGCCCGGCGAATTTATTAAGCGGCCGGGGCCGTAACGGACGATGGGTCGATCTTGACGCCCGGGCCCATGGTCGAAGAAATCGCTACGCGCTTGACGTAGTTGCCCTTGGCGCCAGTCGGCTTTGCCTTGATGACGGCGTCAGCGAAGGCGCGGATGTTTTCTTCCAGAGCCTTTGCATCGAAGGATGCCTTGCCGATACCAGCGTGGACGATACCAGCCTTTTCGACGCGGAACTCGACAGCGCCGCCCTTGGAAGCCTTAACGGCACCAGCAACGTCCATCGTAACCGTACCAACCTTCGGGTTCGGCATCATGCCACGCGGGCCGAGAACCTTACCGAGGCGGCCGACGAGCGGCATCATGTCCGGGGTCGCGATGCAACGATCGAAATCGATCTTGCCGCCCTGGACGATTTCGACGAGCTCTTCAGCGCCGACGATATCTG
Source organism: Rhizobium sp. BK399 (assembly GCF_014194695.1). Taxonomy (GTDB): domain Bacteria; phylum Pseudomonadota; class Alphaproteobacteria; order Rhizobiales; family Rhizobiaceae; genus Rhizobium. The sequence continues at coordinate 172,721 of NZ_JACIAH010000001.1, forward strand.
CGCCAGCTGCCTTGGCTTCATCAGCCTTGGCGCCACGAGCGAAGACAGCGACGCGAACGTCACGGCCGGTGCCGTTCGGCAGGTTGACAACGCCGCGGACCATCTGGTCTGCGTGACGCGGGTCAACGCCGAGGTTCATGGCGACTTCGATGGTTTCATCGAACTTCGCGACAGCACGTTCCTTGACCATGCCGATAGCAAGGTTCAGAGCGTAGAGCTTTGTGGGATCAACACCTTCGTTGATCTTCTTGGTGCGCTTGCCAGCCATGGTCTTATCCTACCACTTCCAGGCCCATGGCGCGGGCAGAGCCCTCGATCATCGCCATTGCACCTTCGATATCCGCTGCGTTCAGATCCTTCATCTTGGCTTCTGCGATCGTCTTGATCTGAGCCTTGGTGAGCTTGCCGACGGTAGCGCCCTTGCCAGGCGTCTTCGAACCAGACGTGATCTTCGCTTCCTTCTTCAGCCAGTAGCTGACCGGAGGCTGCTTCATCGCGAAGGTGAAGGACTTGTCCTGGTAATAGGTGATGACGACCGGGATCGGCATACCCTTTTCCATTTCCTGCGTAGCGGCGTTGAACGCCTTGCAGAATTCCATGATGTTAATGCCACGCTGACCAAGCGCCGGGCCGATCGGCGGGGACGGGTTTGCCGATCCTGCCTTGACCTGAAGCTTGAGCTGGCCTGCAACTTTCTTAGCCATATCTCTCTGCCTTTCATTGGTGACCGGTTGCCCGGCCAGTGATGCCGGATTTCTCCGGCGGCTGCGGTTGCGTGGTGCGGATCACAGGCCCGGCTAAGACCCCTCACCTTCCACGCGGTTTGCGGCTTCCGCCGCAAGGAAATAAGTCACTAGTGACTTACTTCCGAGCTCAGACCTTCTCGACCTGAGCGTATTCCAGTTCGACCGGCGTAGCGCGGCCGAAGATAGACACTTCAACCTTCAGGCGCGAACGCTCTTCGTCCACATCCTGAACCGTGCCATTGAACGAAGCGAACGGGCCATCGGAAACGCGAACCTGCTCGCCGATCTCGAAGGTAACGGATGCCTTCGGCCGCTCGACGCCTTCCTGAACCTGACCGAGAATGCGCTCGGCCTCATGATCCGGAATCGGAACGGGCTTGTTATCGGAGCCCAGGAAACCAGTGACCTTCGGCGTGTTCTTGATCAGGTGATAGGCTTCATCCGTGAGATTGGCACGAACAAGAACGTAACCCGGGAAGAACTTGCGTTCGGAATCGACCTTGCGACCGCGACGCACTTCAACCACCTTCTCAGTCGGGACGAGAATCCGTTCGAACAAATGCTCGAGGCCCTTCTGGCGAGCCTTATTCTCGATGTCTTCCGCGACCTTCTTCTCAAAATTCGAATACGCGTGGACGATGTACCAACGTGCCGCCATGTTACTACTCCACCCGATCAATTGCCGACGTTAAGCACGAAGCTCAACAGCCAGCCAATCAGCTGGTCAGCGGCAAAAAAGAACAGCGCGGCAAAGATCACCATTACAAGCACCATGACCGTCGAGATCATCGTCTCGCGGCGCGACGGCCAGGTAACTTTCGACGTCTCGGAGCGAACCTGCTGTAGAAACGCAAACGGATTAGATTTGGATGCCATCGACTGCCCACGCAATTACGGCGCGTAAAGCTGAACATATCAGCCCCACGCACCGCGTGTCTGTTGAACCCTACATAAACATCGATTCCCAATTGCACAAGAGGGAAACCGAAGTTTAGCGAACTTAGCCATACGTCGCCTTTCCGTCCGAGCGGCTGCGCAATATCCGCGCTACTCGTTCAAGAAAGATGGCAGGGGCAGAGGGGCTCGAACCCACGACCTGCGGTTTTGGAGACCGCCGCTCTACCAACTGAGCTATACCCCTTTACGCTTTACATTCAGCTTCTTGGCCGACCGGCCGCGAAGCACAATTGCAAGCATGGCGCTCCCTTTAAGGCGAGAGCGCAGGATTGGCAAGTGCGTTTTTCGATTTTTCCAATCCTGCATCACCGGCAAGGCTTCCGATCAGGCCTTCACGTATTTGCGCCAGTCGTGCTCTTCCTTGAAGCCAAGTACTTCGCGGATCTTTCGGTTGGAGAGCAGGCCTTCATATTCGCCGATCTCCCGCGTGAACGGCACATCAGGATAGAATCGCCTGGCGAGTTCCTTCGACGGGGTATTGGCCGAAACGGTGTCGTTCGCCGCGTTGAACACCTGATAGCCGAGCCCGTCCTTCTCGATGCAGAGATGGCAAATCTGCCCCAGATCGCGGGCATCGATATAGCTCCAGGCGATTCGCTTGCGCATCTCCGGATTGGCAAAGTAGGTCGGAAACCGTTCGTACTCGTGTGGCTCGATAACGTTGCCAATGCGCAAGGCGTAAATGTCGAAGCCAGAGCGCTCCGCAAAGGCACGGGCCGTCTTCTCATTCACCACTTTGGAGAGGCCGTAGGAATCCATCGGGTTGACGTCGTAGTCCTCCTCCAATGGAAACTGGTGGAAGTCACGATGACCTTCGGCAAAACAGACGCCGTAGGTCGTCTCGCTGGAAGCGACGATGATCTTCCGGACGCCGAGCTTCACCGCCGCCTCGATGACATTATAGGTGCCCATCGTGTTGATGCGGAAGGTCTCGTTGTCGGGCTTGATGAGGATGCGCGGGATCGCCGCGAAATGCACGACGGCATCAAATGGCTGGACGCCCCTGCCCGCATCGAGATCAGGAAAGTCCCGATGCATAGAAAGCGCATTGAAGACCTGGCCGCTGTCGGTGATGTCGGCGATCAGATTGGTCACGCCGGGGCTATCAAGCGGCACCAGGTCGACGTTGTGAACCTCATAACCTGCGTTGACCAACCACGGCACTGCATGACGCCCTGCCTTGCCCGAACCGCCAGTGAAGAGAATGCGCTTTTTCATCATGTCCTCCCATACGAAATCGGAAGGATAGATAAAGCCTTTGCAATCAAGCGCAAGGCCATCGCTGGTGTCGCGTTCTCACACAGGTTCAAGTCGATATTGCAGCCTAGCTTCGAAGCGCCTTGTTCAGACGATCCCATTTTCTCTTGACCGAATGGGCGATGCGGTTGAGGCGTCGATCCATTCTGGTCCGCAGCCGAGCATTGGCCCAAGGTGTCTTGGAGCGATATTCCAGGAACGTTGCCTTCTCAGGATGAATGCAATAGGTCGTGTTCGGTTTCGCGTGGGTGAAGTGAATGATGCGGACATCACTCGGAATACTCTTGGCGTGCTGATGATTCCACTTCGGCTCCAAGGCAATGGTTTGGCCCTCAGCCAGAAGATTGAGCACGTCTTGGTCCGGAAAGCCGAAAGTACCGCCGCGAAGGAGTTCGACGGCCCGCCTTGTAAGGTTTTGCTTCTGCCATTCACCGACGTTCAGCAGAACCACGCCGGAATTAAGATAGAAGGCAGTTTCCGGGCGACCGAGTTGCCGATTGTGCCGGGATGGCCCACCGAGAGCCGCAGCGACCGCACTCGACATATCCATATCCTGCAGCGGTCGCAGGCTACCCTTAATCATAGTGTCAGCGTCGAGATAGAGAAGATTGCCCCGATCCGATGGCAGCAGCGCCGGCAGGAAGAGGCGCGCATAGACGACCCTGCTCCAATTCGACGTTGTCTTTAGCCCATCGATATGCTGAACAGTGCTGTCGTCTAGATCGTAGAAATTGATCTGACGCGAGGCGCACGCCTGGATCTTGTTCTTGTCGGATTGCCTCAGGCCATCCCCGATGACCCATAGCTCTGCATCTGGAACGTCACCATTTACCTCCAGGGAATAAAGCATCACGCCAGCCAACTCGGCGAAGCGGCGATCAATAGCGCATGCAATAATCACTTACCTGAATACCCCAAGTCAGCGCACGGCGCGGCCCTAAGCAGCCAGCCATGCCTTCCATCACTTAGTTTGAGCCGTCCCACAAACGCAAGGGGGCTGGAACATCATGACAATGTCCCAGCCCCAACGCATAGGCCCCGCTGCTTCCGGCGGAGCTTCTAGATCCGGATAATCCGAAGCTTACTCGACGATCGAGGCGACGATGCCGGCGCCGACGGTACGGCCGCCTTCGCGGATCGCGAAGCGCAGCTTCTCTTCCATCGCGATCGGAACGATCAGCTCGACGGCAACCGTGACGTTGTCGCCAGGCATAACCATTTCCGTGCCTTCCGGAAGCGAAACAATGCCGGTCACGTCAGTCGTACGGAAGTAGAACTGCGGACGGTAGTTCGTGAAAAACGGCGTATGACGGCCGCCTTCTTCCTTCGTCAGGATGTAGGCTTCTGCCATGAACTTCTTGTGCGGCTTGACAGAGCCCGGCTTGCACAGGATCTGACCACGCTCAACGCCGTCACGGTTCACACCGCGAACCAGAGCGCCGATGTTGTCGCCAGCCTGGCCCTGGTCGAGCAGCTTGCGGAACATTTCAACGCCGGTAACCGTCGTCTTCGAGGTCGGGCGGATGCCGACGATTTCGACTTCTTCGCCAACCTTGACGATGCCACGCTCGACGCGGCCGGTCACAACCGTACCACGGCCCGAGATCGAGAACACGTCTTCGATCGGCATCAGGAACGGCTGGTCGATCGGACGCTCAGGCGTCGGGATGTAGGCGTCAACAGCAGCCATCAGCTCGCGGATCGCGTCTTCGCCGATCTTCTTGTCAGAGTCTTCCAGAGCAGCAAGAGCCGAGCCCTTGATGACCGGAATGTCGTCGCCCGGGAAGTCGTAGGACGACAGCAGTTCGCGAACTTCCAGTTCGACGAGCTCGAGGAGCTCGGCGTCGTCAACCTGGTCAACCTTGTTGAGGAACACGACGATCGCCGGAACGCCAACCTGACGAGCGAGCAGGATGTGCTCGCGGGTCTGCGGCATCGGGCCGTCAGCAGCCGAGCAAACCAGGATCGCGCCGTCCATCTGAGCGGCACCGGTGATCATGTTCTTGACGTAGTCGGCGTGGCCGGGGCAGTCAACGTGAGCATAGTGACGGTTCGGGGTCTCGTACTCGACGTGTGCCGTCGAAATGGTGATGCCGCGCGCCTTTTCTTCCGGAGCAGCGTCGATCTGGTCGTACGCCTTGAACTCGCCGAAGTACTTCGTGATCGCTGCCGTCAGAGACGTCTTGCCGTGGTCAACGTGGCCGATCGTGCCGATGTTAACGTGCGGCTTGTTGCGCTCAAACTTACTCTTTGCCATTTGAATGCTTCCTGTGAACGAAATGGATGACCCCGGCGAACCGGTTTAGTGCCGCCGTTTAAGGCTTTCGGGGAAATTGCGCAAGACCTAATTGCGGACCGTATTCCTAGCCCGATTCCCCGTATGCCGGCGCATATGGGAAGCGGGCATGCATTCGGCAATATCTACTGCAGATGGCAGTGAGGAGATATTCGCGAAGAGCGGGCGCAGTGCAGCCAAGGATATGATACTACTTCATTTGCCGTCCTGGCGGGGAAGCACTATCTGGAGATTGGGCATGGAACCTAAGGAAATTGCAAAACGATCCGCAGGCAACTTTCTGATCTTTGCAGGCTGTGCATTCATCTTGTGGATTCTTGCGGCTTCGATTGACTGGGTCGCACAGGTATTGCGCCTGTCCTCGCCTGAGCGTCTTCCGGCTCTGGCAACCTCTATCGTCAACTCATCAACACTGCAGGCAATCGTTGCCATATGGCTGCTCACCGCCGCATTCGCGATCGCCTTCCCAAAAATGCTGACGCCGCTTTCGGCCACCACAGCCCTGATGTTCGACGTGGGATATGGCATCCTCGGCGCCCTGGCCGGCTTCGGCATCGCCATCGGCCTTTTCGGCGGCGGCTGGTCGATCCTGCTGCGCGCGGTCATCTACAGCGCGATCATCGCCATCGGCTTCATTGCCGTCCGCATGTGGCTTTCAAGGGAAGACCTGAGCGCCAGCGGACAGAGGCGCTGGACGATTGCCGGAATCATCGCGCTGGCTTCGCCGTTTGTGCTGCTGTGGGGCTAGAGGTACGCATTTGCGACAGCGCAGCTTGGTGGGTAGCGGGATTCGAACCCGCGTATTCAGCTGGGAAGGCTTTGGGTGAATTACTAATCATCCGATGCGGTCGCAGGCGTCAACGGGCAATAGGTCGTGCCATTCGATAAACAAGGCTTGCTCGACGCCACTCGCTAGCAAGCAACACGATCGTGATCCCCGTCATTTCGAAGAACCAGAGCCACTTGAAGCCAAAGAGGCGGCTACTGAGGAAGTGGTCGAAATGATGAAAAGATGCAGCGCGAATTAGTACGTAGCCCAGCACGAACGTTGAACCGACAAGCGCCAGCCAAGTCTCACGTGGTGATTTTCTTGCCCAAAAAAGTAAAGCAGGTACCGCGGCTGCGCATGCGGCCACGATGCCGATGATAAAGTAAACCTGCACAGTCCGACGCATCTCATACCACCCGCCGGAATGGGCTACCACACGGCCGAGTTCGGTCATTGCTGACTGAAGATCGAGTTGCTTATTTATCCCGAGAAGGAAAAATACCACGGAGATCGCACGCCAGATGGAGCCGTCGGATTGCTGGTTCGGATCTTGTCGAAAGACGACGCCCTTTGTTTTCCAGCAGCTTATGCCAGCAAGCAAGTATAAGGCGACGGTAATCCAGCCACCGATCGTGGGGTCGCCGATGCTGGGTTGCCAATTAAAAATCTCTGCCACTCGCGATCCCCACGATGCGTGCGAAGCACTTCATCCAGGTTCATTGTTCGCGGTTTCCGCTCCGCACGCCAAGTTCGTCTTTGGTGGTACTTCAGTCGAAAGCAAGACTGAGCCGGCATCCTCGCGCCTCGGAATGCGTCGGAGATAGCGGAATAGCTTTCGCCTTAAGCAGGGCAAGGTTCGGCAGCCCTCGCGCGCCGAAGAGCGCAAGTGAAATGAGGTGACACGGAGCGACACGCGGTATTGCTGAGTGGCCGGAAAAACTTGGAGCGGGTAGCGGGAATCGAACCCGCGTATTCAGCTTGGAAGGCTGCTGCTCTACCATTGAGCTATACCCGCGGGGTGGTATCCGATCCAATGACGAATGGTGGAGAGAGTTGGATTTGAACCAACGTAGGCTGAGCCAACGGATTTACAGTCCGTCCCCTTTAACCACTCGGGCATCTCTCCAGTTTTTTTCGTCCGGATCGTGAGACCAAGCTCGTCAGACTTTCGAAGCGTTGCCGCCCCTCGGTCTGCGCCGCGTATATGACCGGACGATTTCCGCATGTCAACACGATGACGGTGGAAAAAATGTGAAAAATTTCATCGCCCGGGGAAAGGTGGGCTCCTGAAAGAAATCCTATGCGGAAAGAAGCGCCCCGGATATAAAGCCGCATGAGCAAAGACAACAAAAGCGGTGGCAAGCCCACAAACGAGAAGTCCGCCAAGGACACACATTACGCAACCCTGCGCCGCGCGCATCGCGACAGCAAGCGTGAACGCGGCGAGATCCCGACACCGCCGCCGCAGAAGCGCCGGCGCGGCGCCGAGGACTGGAAGCCACCGGCACTCGCACCTGAACAGGTCTACCTTTACGGTCTTCATACGGTTCGTGCCGCGCTCGACAACAAGGAGCGCAAGAACGTCAGGCTCTCGGTGACCCAGAACGCGCTCGCCCGTCTTGAGGTCGATGCCGATTCACTCGGTATCCCTGTTGAGATCGTCGCCCCGCATGATATCGACAAGTTCCTTGGCCCGGACGCGATCCACCAGGGCGTCATGCTGGAAACCCGGCCTCTGCCCGTTCGCCGGCTGGAAGCGCTGAAGGACAGCCCGCTACTGCTCGTGCTCGACCAGGTGACCGATCCGCACAATGTCGGCGCCATCATGCGCTCCGCAGTGGCCTTCAATGCCGGTGCCGTCATCACCACGCAGCGCCACAGCCCGACCGAATCGGGCGTATTGGCGAAGTCAGCTTCAGGCGCGCTGGAACTCATCCCCTATATCCAAATCACCAACCTTGCAGACGCGCTCGGCGAACTACACAAGCTCGGCTTCTTCACGATCGGCCTTGATTCGGAGGGCCCGGCTCCGCTCGAGGGTACATTCTCGGGTGACAAGGTGGCGTTGGTATTGGGCTCCGAAGGCAAGGGGCTAAGGCAAAAGACGCGCGAAACCGTGAGCGCACTTGCGCGGCTAGACATGCCAGGCGCTATCAAATCTTTAAATGTCTCGAATGCAGCGGCGATCGCGCTCTATGCGGCGCGGCTGCATCTGAAAGCATGATGCGATAGCGGCGGAGCGGCGAAGGTATGCCGCTCCTGCCTCAATCGACCCACCTTGCCCCGGGAGTGACTGCAAGTGCGAACGACTTTCGCCATGTCACCCTCCGGAGACCGCGCAACGGCCCGACGAGCGCTTCTCGTACTGATAAGCACGAACGACCGACCATTTCATTCGACTTACGGGAAGACGGCAGCCTCGGCAACGCAGGGAAGGAGCCGGTAAACCGTTGCTCGTGGTCAGAAAAAACTTCCGCACGCCTCGGATTTAGCTCTGTCATCCTCTATAGCTTCCCGCACTCGAACAGGAGGAACGTATCCCATATGGCTGTCCGCTCCCTCATTGTCGGCACTCTCTTCGTCGCTGCATTCGTAGCCCTCATCCTCAGCATTGCTTGGATCGACAAGTCGCAACCAATCCACCAACCCGCTCCGCTTGCACCGGCGCCCGAACGCCCTATTCCTCCGCCCGCGGAATAACGGCTGGATCGATCGCCCGCGGAACTGAGATCAATCTGAGGCGTTTGCCACGCACGATTTTCAAGGAGAAACACGTGCGAGTGATGATCGCCGTCATTGTTTTGATGATTGCCTCCGTTCTGAACATCGTCGTCACGCCCTCACGAGCTGGAGAACGCCCCGGCGCGAAGTTGCAGGCCAGCGTGCGACAGACAGCTCAAAACTAAAGCTGCGAAAGCGCCACCGTCTACGTCAACGGGCAACAACTATGCTCAATTGGAGAAGGATGGTGCCCCCGGCAGGGTTCGAACCCGCGACCCCCTGATTACAAATCAGGTGCTCTACCAACTGAGCTACAAGGGCGATGCCTGCCAAGTACCAGATTCTGCGGTCCTGTAAAGAAGAAATCGGCGCCATCCTCATTTCATCGGCGCGGTGTCACCATGGGTGTTGACGTCCGAACGTGCTCGGGCGCTCCGGCGAACGGTTATTGGCATAAAACGCCTTGTCGGTCGGGCTTGCAATCATTTAGCTAGGCCGAGATCAGAAAAGGGAACTCCATGGGCCGTTCATTTCAGACGCTTTCCTTCCTTGCCTCCTCGGCGACCGAGGCGCTGGCGGCGCGGGAAGAGCTGATTCGCATTTATGGCGACGTGCCCCCCGACGAGTCCGATGTCATCGTCGCCCTTGGTGGCGACGGCTTCATGCTGCAGACGCTGCACGGTACGATGAACTCGGGCAAGCTTGTCTACGGCATGAATCGCGGTTCGATCGGCTTCCTGATGAACGAATACCGAACGGAGAAACTTCAGGATCGGATCTGTGCGGCCGTCGAAAACGCATTTCACCCCTTACAGATGACGACCGCGAATTCGGACGGCTCGAATTCGACAGCACTTGCCATCAACGAAGTGTCGTTGTTCCGTCAGTCTTACCAGGCCGCCAAGCTTCGGGTTGAGGTCGATGGCGTCGTTCGCCTTGACGAGCTCATCTGTGACGGCCTGATGGTGGCAACGCCAGCGGGTTCGACGGCGTACAACCTCTCCGCCCATGGCCCAATCCTGCCGCTTGACGCGCCGCTGCTGGCGATGACACCCGTCAGCGCGTTTCGGCCGCGGCGTTGGCGCGGTGCGCTTTTGCCGAATAAGGTGACCGTCGATATCCATATTCTCGAGGCGGAGAAGCGCCCGGTGAACGCCGTTGCCGACAATACCGAAGTGAAATCGGTGCTTCACATTCGCATCGCTCAGTCGGAACATACCACGGCACGCATTCTTTCCGATCCTGATCGCTCATGGTCCGATCGTATTCTTGCCGAACAGTTTGAGGACTGAGAAATGGGGCTGCGACCAACGGCGCTTTGTGCAATGCTGCTCACAGCATCCTCGCTCTACGCTCAAACCGCGGCGGCGGATGATCCGATCCTGCCGGCTTCGATCATATTTGCGACCAGCACGGGTTACTGGGAAGACGACGGCACCGCACCTGCCGTTCAACGGGCACCATCGGCACCTCAGCCGACGGCATCGAGTCCCGCGACAGCCAAGCCGCGCCATGGTTACTACAAACTGTTTGCGGTCCGGCAATCCGACCGCACGGCCAAGATCTACCTACAACAGATCGAGCAGGGGGACGGCGGGCCGGCGATCGCCTCGACGGTTGAATTGCAAGAACTCAACGAGCTAAAGCCATATGTCACCGACATCCGGCCAGAAAACTCCTCCGGAATGCTCAAGGAGCCCGGCCTTTTCGCTATGGTTTATCTGAAGACCGATCCGGATGCGGAATCGGAGACCTGGACGGTCGTCATCGACGAATTTGGTGAGGTCACTGTCGGGAAGGCAAGCAACTAACACTTTGCCGCTGAACGTCGCGCACCCCTAAGCCAACTGGCTTTGCCGATGAAAAAGGCCTCTTTCGAGGCCTTCTCAAATCCGGTTGACAGTAGTCAGTCAACGTCGTCGACGACCGCGTCCGGCTTGCCGCTGATGCGGTGCGCAAGAGCTGCTTCCATGAACTCGTCGAGTTCACCGTCCAACACGTCGCCTGGTGCTGTGCTCGCCACGCCGGTCCGCAGGTCCTTGACCAACTGATATGGTTGCAAGACGTACGAACGGATCTGGTGTCCCCAGCCAATGTCGGTTTTGGACGCCGCTTCTGCGTTTGCCGCTTCTTCGCGCTTCTTCAACTCCGCCTCGTACATGCGGGCACGCAGCATATCCCAGGCCTTGGCGCGGTTCTTGTGCTGCGAGCGCTCCTGCTGGCAGGCGACGACGATACCGGTCGGAATGTGCGTGATACGCACGGCCGAGTCGGTCGTGTTAACGTGCTGACCACCCGCTCCCGATGAACGGTAGGTATCGATGCGGCAATCGCTTTCATTGATCTCGATGTTGATCGAGTCGTCGACCACGGGATAAACCCAGATCGACGAGAAGGAGGTGTGGCGACGTGCATTGCTGTCATAGGGCGAGATGCGCACGAGGCGGTGAACGCCCGACTCGGTCTTCAGCCAACCATAAGCGTTGTGACCCTTCACCAGCAGCGTCGCGGACTTGATGCCCGCTTCTTCGCCGTCGTGGACTTCGAGAAGCTCGACCTTGAACTTCGAACGCTCGGCCCAGCGCGTGTACATGCGCAGAAGCATGTTGGCCCAGTCCTGGCTTTCCGTGCCGCCTGCGCCGGAGTGAACTTCCAGATAGCTGTCGTTGCTGTCGGCTTCGCCCGAAAGCATCGCTTCGACCTGACGCCGGGCAGCCTCGGCCTTCAATCCCTTGAGGGCATCTTCGGCGTCCTTGACGACGCTTTCGTCACCCTCTTCCTCGCCCATTTCGATGAGCTCGATATTGTCGGTCAGCTCCTGCTCGAGCTGCTTCACGCCATTGATGCCGTCGTCCAGCTGCTGGCGTTCGCGCATCAGCTTCTGTGCTTCCTGCGCATCGTTCCAGAGGGTCGGATCCTCTGCCTTGTTGTTCAACCAGTCCAGTCGCCTTACCGCCTGGTCCCAGTCAAAGATGCCTCCTCAGCAGGGTGATAGCCTGCTTGGTTTCATCGACCACGTTCTGGATTTCCGCTCGCATTTTCCTGCTTCTTTGCGTTGCTACGAAGATTGCCCGTCAGATAATTGTGGCGGCTGCGGATGTAAAGAGCCGCAGCCGCCACAAGAGTTCGGGGAAGACTTAGTAAAGGCCGCCGGCGCCGGACTGAACTGCCTGATTGGCCTGGGGAGAGGTCCGCAGAATCTCCTCAGGTGCCATAGCGTTGTCCATCCCGATGACCGACAGACTGTCGGCAGGACCGGTGCCGGGCTTGAAGGCTTCGATAATCGTGTTCGGATCACCCTGCGCGGCTGCCATACCGGTCTTGCGGTCGATCGGGATGAGGTTCATCCCGGCAGGAATAACGAATTTCGACTCGGGCATGTCCTTGACGGCCGTCTGCATGAATTCATTGAAGATCGGCGCCGACAGCGAGCCGCCGGTGCCGCCACGGCCAAGGGTCGAGGGCGAGTCGAACCCGATGTAGAGACCGGCGACGAGGTCCGGCGTGAACCCGACGAACCACGCATCCTTCTCGTCGTTGGTCGTCCCGGTCTTGCCCGCGACATCACGACCGCCGAGATCAATCTTGCCGGCTGCAGTGCCACGCTGGATGACGCCCTGCAGCATCGAGGTGATCTGGTACGAGGTCATCGGATCGAGAACGGTTTCGCGATTGTCGACGACGTTCGGTTCGTCCTGGTTTTGCCAGTCGCTGGCGTTGCAGCCCTCGCAAACGCGCTCTTCGTGCTTAAAGATCGTGCGTCCGTAGCGGTCCTGGATGCGGTCAACCAGTGTCGGCTTGATCTGCTTGCCGCCATTGGCGATGACGGAATAGGCCGACACCATGCGCAACACCGTCGTCTCGCCGGAACCCAAGGACATGGCGAGAACCGGCATCATGTGATCGTAGATGCCAAAGCGCTCGGCATATTCAGCAACGACATTCATGCCGAGGTCGTTGGCGAGGCGAACGGTCATGCGGTTGCGCGAGTGCTCGATAGCGAAGCGAAGCGTGTTGGCGCCACCACCCTCGCCTTCGTAGTTATCTGGCGCCCAAACCTGGCCATTGCCCGTCTGGATCGAGAGCGGATCGTCGCTAACGACCGAGGCCGGTGTGTAGCCGTTGTCCATGGCCGCCGCGTATACGAACGGCTTGAAGGACGATCCCGGCTGGCGCATCGCCTGGGTGGCACGGTTGAATTCCGATTGCGCATAGGAGAAGCCGCCGACCATGGCAAGCACGCGACCCGTTTTCGGATCCATCGCCACCAGGCCGCCCTCGACCTTTGGCGGCTGGCGAAGCCGGTAAGAATTGGAGCCCTCAGCACCCAGCCGCTCTACATAGACGACGTCACCGGCGGAGAGGACCCCTTCGGGCGACTTCGCCGTCTTCCGGCCAGTAGCGGAGCGATATGCCCACTGCAGGTTCTTGGCCTCGATGATCCCGCGCTCGCGCTCGGACGGAATCTTGCCCGCGCCGTCCTTGGGCGGCTGCAGGCCGATGTCGACGCTGTCGTCCGAGACAGCCAGCACAACAGCCAATTGCCATTCGGGGACATCCGTCAGTGCCGGAATATCGGCAAGCGCCTTGCCCCAATCGGCCGCAGTGTCGATCTGCTTGATCGGACCATGGAAGCCACGGCGCTCGTCATAATTCGTCAGACCATCCTGAAGGGCTTTGCGGGCGAAGACCTGTAGCTCGGGATCAAACGACGTGCGGACTGACAGACCGCCTTCGTACAGCATCTTCTCGCCGTACTGCTCGATCAGCTGGCGACGGACTGCCTCGGCAAAATAGCCGGATGCGAAGAGCGAGGGACCGCTGCTGCGACCGGTCACGCCAAGGGGCTGCTTCTTGGCTTCGGCGCCATCGGACTGGCTGACATAGCCATTCTCGACCATGCGATCGATGACCCAGTTGCGGCGGGTGACCGCTGCTTCGGGATGACGGAAGGGATGATAATTGGCCGGCCCCTTTGGCAGCGACGCAAGATAGGCCGCATCAGCGATCGTCAGTTCGTTCACCGACTTATTGAAATAGGTGAGCGACGCGCTGGCGATGCCGTAGGAGTTCAGACCGAAGAAGATCTCGTTCAGGTACAGCTCGAGGATCTTGTCCTTGCTGTAGGCCTGCTCGATACGGAAGGAGAGGATCGCTTCCTTCGCCTTGCGCTCCATCGTCTGCTCGCTGGAAAGCAGAAAGTTCTTGGCGACCTGTTGGGTGATGGTCGAGCCGCCCTGGGTCGGGCCGCCGGTCAGATAGGCGACCACTGCGCGAGCGAAGCCAGTCACGTCGATGCCGGGATGCTGATAGAAATTCTTGTCTTCAGCAGACAGGAAGGCAGCCTTGACGCGATCCGGGACTGCCTGGATCGGCAGGAACAGTCTGCGCTCCTTGGCATACTCCGCCATCAGCGCGCCGTTGCCTGCATGGACGCGGGTCGTTACCGGTGGCTCGTAGCTACTCAGCACTGCGTAGTCCGGAAGATCCTTCGTGACGGTTGCCAAATAAACGGCAACAATAGCCGCTACGCCCAGGAACAGGACGCAAGCCACTCCGAAGAAATATCCAAGAAGTCTAATCATATTTAAGCTACCGGTATCTCAATCATCGATCGGCGCGAGCGTAACAATCGCAGGGATCGGGCATCTTGCACGTTGGGCGACTTACTCCATGAGCGTTTTCGCCACAAGCCAATTCAGTTTCATCGATGGAAACACAAGGCTGAGTAACGGCGTGAATGTGAGTAAAATAGGGCCTTGAAGCGCTATTCCCACATTGAAATCGCGTTACCCCAGCAAGTGTCACATCTGCGCCACGGCCGCAATCAGCCACCATTTGCAACCATCGCCGTGCGGTAGTGTTTGACTGCCTCCGTCAGCAGATCTGCCATCCTTCCCCGCCATGCATCATCAAGCAGGAGCTTTTCGTCGTCCTTGTTCGAAAGGAAGCCCAATTCCAACAGGATAGACGGGACATCCGGCGCCTGCAGAACGCGGAAACCGGCATGGCGATGAGGATTGTTGATTGTCCCCACCTGATCCTTGAACGACGTGAGTACACTCTCCGCCAAGGAAATCGAAAAAGCCTGCGTTTCGCGGCGCGTCAGATCCAGCAGAATATCCGCGACCTCAGGAGGTTCGGCCACGGTCTCCTTGCCGGCAATCTGGTCTGAAAGATTTTCGCGGTCGGCGAGATCGGCTGCGAGCTTGTCCGAGGCCTTGTCGGAAATCGTGTAGACCGTCGCGCCGCGAATGTCCTTCTGCTTCAAGGTATCAGCGTGCATCGAAATGAATAGCCCTGCGTGGTTTTGGCGGGCAATCTCCACGCGCTCGGATAGCGACAGGAACGAGTCGTCACTTCTGGTCAGAAACGCCTTGATGCCAGTCTCCCGATTCAGTCTATCGGCCAGTGCCTTGGCAAAAGCGAGCGTTACGTCCTTCTCTTGCGTCTTGGTATCGACGCCAATTGCGCCGGTATCGATCCCTCCGTGGCCGGCATCGACAGCGATAATGAAATCGCCGTTGACCGGCTTCTCAGGCGCCGGAATTGCCCCGGTGGTCGGTTGGGGTGAAGGATCGCTCCATGATTGAGCCTTGACGAGGTCGGCGAACTTATCCTTGTCGGTCATCGCGGCGTCGAGGACTAGGCGATGACCCTTGCCGTCGTCATCCGCCTGAACCTTGGCCACTTCCAGCTTCACCGGTTTTTTGGCGGTCAGCACGATGCGGGCGCTGTCCTCATCCATCTTTCCGTAACGGATGTCCTTGAAAAGGCCCCTCGCCTCGAGATCGCCCGCCGGGAAGCCGAAAGCTGTCGCCGGAAGATCGATCACCACGCGTTCGGGATTGGCGATGTAATGAATCGAAAAATCCGGGGCGCGATCGAAGTCGATAACGATGCGAGTCCGGGCGTCATCGCCGATGATGCGGGCGCCATAGGCGAGCAGCGGATCGACCTTTGTCATCTCGTTTGCTCGTGCCGGTGGAGGAAACGCAAAGGCCATTGCGGCCGCAGCAACGGCCACCGCGCCGGCAAAACTCGTTTTCCGCCATCCGGATATCACCGACGCGGGTCGTACCCTCTTAAACAATCGACCGCCACACCTTAAATATCATTCCGATCAAGTTCTCCCGGTAAACGCGAATTCGCCGGTACCGGCGCCGTTCGCGGCCATGGAGCCGAATCGGCGCCCTTAATCCCCGATTTTGTATGCCTTCCAAAATCCATCAATATTATGGCACATTTGGCTTTTCCCTTGCTATTGTGACAGAGAAAACATACAAGGATTTTTAGGGTAGAAGTGCTGACGGGATAGAGTCGCCTGCACGGCAGCCAAACCGCAAGGGAACTGGCGCCACAACCGGCAATCGTCCGCCGTCTTATGTGTTTCCACTCGAAATTGGATCCTGAATTTTCCTGCGTATGCGGGAACTTCATCGGTGGGATAGCCACCAACCGCTCTTTACAGAGAGAGCAAACTCATCGGACCTGAACAAGGTCTTAGTTTTGTTGATCTCGCTTGGTCTTTGATGGTGTCGCAGCAGGTTTTATCTGAAGTCTACAGGCCCCGGGAGAACGTCTCCCCCGCTGCTGTCTGGCTGCTGCTTTCCACACCGCACCAATCGCGACTTTCATTATCCGGCGCCGCATTGACGAGCCGCACCCCTCCTGTCTCATCGACCCGAGGGGATGCCGACGTTCGACCGCGCCGAGGAGCACACCTTACATGGCAGACAAGATGCTTATCGACGCGTCTCACGAGGAAGAGACGCGCGTTGTTGTCGTTCGCGGAAACCGCATAGAAGAATTTGACTTCGAGTCACAGCACAAGAAGCAGATCCGCGGCAACATCTATCTCGCAAAGGTAACGAGGGTCGAACCCTCGTTGCAGGCAGCCTTCGTTGATTACGGCGGCAACCGGCACGGCTTCCTGGCCTTTGCCGAAATCCACCCCGACTACTACCAAATCCCGCTTGCCGATCGTCAGGCCCTGCTTCGCGCCGAAGCCGAAGAGCATCGCCGCGACGACGACGTAGAACACGTCGAGACGGCGCCGGTCGATCTCTCCACTCAGGAACAGCCTGACGTTGGCGTCGCAGCGGCGGTCGCCGAAGCGCCGGCAGCCGAAGCAGCTCCTGAAGTAGACCCTGCCGCAGCAACCGAGACGGTCGAGGCCGTTGCGGAAGTTGCCGAGGAAGCGCCAGCCAAGAAGGCAAAGCCCCGCCGCAGCCGCAAGAAGGCAGCGCCTGCTGTTGAAGCGCCTGCAAGCGACGAGCCTGCCAGCGAAGCGGCCGCCGACAACGACGACGAAGGCTCCTCTGGTAGCCAGATGGCCGCGATGGTCGAAACCGACTCGATCTCCGAAGAGGTCGACGCCCGCCGTCGCAGCGACGATGACGATGACGACGATCACGACCATGAAGAGGAAGTGATCGAATCCGTCGGCGCCGAAGACGCGATGGAAGAAGTTCCCGATCGCGTCCAGCGCAAGCCGCGCAAGCAGTATCGCATCCAGGAAGTCATCAAGCGCCGCCAAATCCTGCTAGTACAGGTGGCAAAGGAAGAGCGTGGCAACAAGGGTGCCGCCCTGACGACCTATCTTTCGCTGGCCGGCCGTTACTCCGTCCTCATGCCGAATACGGCGCGTGGCGGCGGCATCTCCCGCAAGATCACCAATCCGCAGGATCGCAAGCGCCTGAAGGAAATCGCTCGGATGCTCGAAGTGCCGCAGGGCATGGGCGTCATCCTGCGCACCGCAGGTGCAAACCGCACCAAGGTCGAGGTCAAGCGCGACTTCGAATATCTGATGCGTCTGTGGGAAAACGTCCGCACGCTGACGCTGCAGTCGACCGCTCCCTGCCTCGTCTACGAGGAAGGATCGCTCATCAAGCGTTCGATCCGCGATCTCTACAACAAGGATATCAGCGAGATCATCGTTGCCGGCGAAGAAGGTTATCGTGAAGCGAAAGACTTCATGAAGATGCTGATGCCGAGCCACGCCAAGGTGGTTCAGCCGTACCGCGACATCCATCCGATCTTCTCGCGCTCCGGCATCGAGGCGCAGCTCGATCGCATGCTGCAGCCACAGGTGACGCTGAAGTCGGGCGGCTATCTGATCATGAACCAGACAGAAGCGCTGGTTTCGATCGACGTCAACTCCGGCCGTTCGACGCGCGAGCACTCGATCGAAGATACCGCGCTGCAGACGAACCTCGAAGCGGCGGAAGAAATCGCCCGTCAACTTCGCCTGCGCGACCTTGCCGGTCTGATCGTCATCGACTTCATCGACATGGAAGAAAAGCGCAACAACCGCGCCGTCGAGAAGAAGCTGAAGGAATGCCTGAAGAACGATCGCGCCCGCATTCAGGTCGGTCGCATCTCTCACTTCGGCCTTCTGGAAATGTCGCGCCAGCGCATCCGCGCTTCCGTTCTCGAATCAACGACGCAGGTCTGCTCGCATTGCGGCGGTACCGGCCACGTGCGTTCGCAGTCTTCCGTTGCCCTGCATGTCCTGCGCGGTATCGAGGAATACCTGCTGAAGAACACCACGCATGACATCACGGTTCGCACGACGCCTGATATCGCGCTCTATTTGCTCAACCATAAGCGCCAGACGATCGTTGACTACGAAGCCCGCTTCGGTGTCGCGATCATCGTCGATGCAGACGGCTCGGTTGGGTCGCAGCACTTTGCAATCGACCGTGGCGAGCCGGTCGAGAACCCGGTCAAGATCGAGAGCCTGTTCAACTTTGCCGCCATCCCCGATGACGAGGACGACGATATAGTTGTCGAAGTCGACGAGGAGGAAGAAGAAGAACTGGAAGCAAAGCCGGCTGCTGCGGAACGTCCGGCACAGCGCACCGAGGGCGATGGCGAAGGCCGCAAGCGCAAGCGTCGGCGTCGGCGTCGGGGCCGCAACGGCAATGGCGAAGCGGTAGCCGCTGACAACACGTCGGCCGACGCTGAGGAAGAAGGCGACCTGACCGACGGTGATGACGAGGATGAAGGCGACGAGAGCATTGCTGCCACCTCTGAGGCGCGTGAAGAAGGTGATGAGACCCAGCGCCGCAAGCGCCGTCGTCGTGGCAAGCGCGGCGGTCGCCGCAACCGCGAGGAAGGCGGCGAGCAGGCGGGCTCTGAGGCCGAGCTGGCAAGTGATGATGCTGGAGAGGGCGAGACAGAAGTGACCGCTGCCGAAGTCATCGAGGTTACCGCCGAAGAAGCCGTCGAGGCTCAGCCGGCGATGGCCGCCGTCGAGACGGGCGCGTCGGTTACCGAGGACGTGAAGCCGAAGCGCGCACGTCGAAGCCGCAAGGCATCGCCGGTCGAAGAGCCTGTTGTGGAAGTTGCAGAGGAGACGACACCGGCTGTCGAGGCTGATGTTGAAGTCGAGGCCGCGGCCGCAGACCTCGCAACGCCGGCCGCAGAGGAAGCAAAGCCTGTCCGCGCCAACAGAGAGTCGAACATCTCCTCGTCCGAACCGACGGTTAAGTCGACCCGCGGCGATGCTGCGGAGGGCGAAGGCGACAAGCCGAAGAAAGCTGGCTGGTGGCAGCGCCGCGGTTTTTTCTAAGATGGATATTCGGTGATAAGTAATACAGTCCGGCTGCGGCGACGCAGCCGGATTTTTTATGTCAACCGCGCGCTCGATGCATTGCTTGCGTTATCGCGAGGAGCATCGCGAGATGCGACATGGCCTTTTGACGGCACAGTTGCGCCCAAGTGTCCGTTCTTTTTGTCGGCAACTGCTGCTTTCGTCCGCATGCGGAGCGGCTTCCCATCCACATGATCTATGTCGAATGAATTCGTCTTCTTGACCAGATCGCTTAGCTTCCGGAAGCCATATGTCCGCGGATCGAAGTCCGACGCCAGATTTGCGAGTTGCGCTCCGACTGCACTGAGCGATACCCATCCATCTTCACTCTCCATCTGCGCAATGACCTTCTTGATAACGGGCGTCGCTGCACTCGGCTGGCGGAGCGAGGGCGCTTGCGTCGCCTCAGTGCCGTTTGATGATGCCGTGGGCACTAGGTTCTCAGTATAGATAAATCTACGGCAAGCCTGACGGAAACTCTCAGGGGCCTTCTGCGCACCAAACCCGAAAACATCGAGGCCTTGCTCACGGATCCGCAAGGCTAATCGGGTGAAATCGCTGTCCGAGGAAACAAGACAAAACCCATCGAAGCGGCCGGTATGCAGGAGATCCATGGCGTCAATGACAAGCGCAATATCGGAAGCGTTCTTGCCCGTGGTGTATGCGAATTGCTGTTGAGGGATTATCGCGTGTCGCACCAGCACGTCGTTCCACGCTTTTGAGCAGGAACTGGCGAAGTCGCCATAGATGCGGCGCACGCTTGCCTCGCCAAGCTTAGCGATCGCTTCGAACAAGCCGGCGGCGATTTTTGCAGAAGTGTTATCAGCATCAATAAGCACGGCAAGTCGCGGCGTACGGCGCTCGGGCATTCATAGCTCCAGTCTCTCGTGATAGACCGGCGCCCAGCATCAACCAGCCAACTACTGCCCGCAACTATTAGTAATAAAGTTAGTAAATGACACGTCGACCGCCTGTCTCTTCCTCACGAGGCAGGCGGCACGTCCATCCCGCTTCCAGCGTTAGGGTGAGGTCGTCGCAGATCCTGGCAGCGCGTTTCACTCGCGCTCGGAAATCATGGTCTCTCGCGGATACTCTCCGCAGAAACCCCGCCAGTTGGCGATCGTGAAACCAAAAACCACAAGCGCTCCTGCTTGATGCAGCAGCCCCCAATGAAGCGGGACCTCCAGCAACAAGGTAGCGATTCCAATCGCCGCCTGTATCGTCACCAGTGCAAACAGGACGACGGCGCGCCGAGCATGGGTCGTGGACGGCGCAGCGGTCAGAGCAATGATCATGTTGACAAGCGTCAGCGCGAAAAGGGTATAGGCCCCCAGTCGATGAACGAACTGCACCGTCTTTGGGTTCTCGAAGAAATTGATCCAGGCCGGTTGCTGTATCAACAGGTCGGAGGGCACGAGGGCACCATCCATCAACGGCCAAGTATTGTAGGTAAAGCCGGCATCGAGGCCCGCTACGAGTGCGCCGAGGTAGATCTGGAATAGCGCAAACGCCGCAATTGCGCCCGCCCAGACATACGAGCTCCGCGTAGGCGCCGGGTCGTCGGAGTGCGGTGCGAGACCCCGCATGATCCACATGCAGGAGGCGAAGATCAGACAGGCCATCACAAGGTGCGTGGCCAGCCTGTATTGGCTGACGTCGGTTCGGACCGAAAGCCCCGACGATACCATCCACCAGCCGATCGCGCCCTGCAGACCGCCCAGCATCAGGATCCCGAAAAGAGGCCAGCGCAGCCGTCTCTCCACCCTACCCGTGATCCAGAAATACAATAACGGCAGTGCGAAGATGACACCAATGCCGCGCGCGAGCAGCCGGTGTGCCCACTCCCACCAAAAGATGCCCTTGAATTCGTCAACGGTCATGCCGCTGTTCATCTGCTGATACTCGGGAATGCGCTGGTAGAGCTTGAATTCCTCTTCCCATTCGGCGGCGTTCAGAGGCGGAATGACGCCGTGGATGGGCTTCCACTCGGTGATCGACAGGCCCGAATTCGTTAGCCTAGTGGCACCCCCGACGATTACCAGACAGAACAATGCCAGGAGCACGAAGCCCAGCCAGATGCGGACAGCGCGGCGATTGCCGTCCTGCCGGCGGATCTCGCGCAGGATCTGCTGTTCAGTGCTCAAGTTCGCGATGGCCATGGCTGCTCCTTACTTCCGGCAGTTGATTTGCCTGAGCAGCTCATGCAAAACAAGCCCTGAACCTTTGCGGCATGCCGTCGCGGCAATCCGAACACCACTGCGAAAGATATTTGATGCCAGTCCGCCTCCGCAAATTCATCGGTACGATCCTGATTGTCGTGCTCGTACTCGCCTATGCGGTGCTCGCAAACACGATTGCCGTTGCAACGCTCGGCAACGCGCCATGGTGGGGGCAACTCCTCTACTTTTTCCTGACCGGCCTGTTATGGGTGCTCCCCGCCATGGTCATCATCAAATGGATGGCCGGACCGAAGCAGCAGTGAGCCGTTAACGCCGGGATAACCCTGATCGATGGAAAGGACGGTGCCACGTCTCTCATAAACGAATTGGATGCCCCGCCGCCCTATTCTCCGCTCCGGCAAGTCAGACCGGAGAGAGACCGTGCAGGCGCAAACGCTTCCTGTTCCAGATAGACCGCATCATTCAGCAGAGTCCGACGGTTGCGAACTCGAAATCACCGTCTTGGACAGTCTGGCACCACTGGAAGTGCGTTGGCGGGAGCTTGATCGCGACAATCTGAATTCGCTGCATCAGGGCATCGACTGGTGCATGTCCTGGGCCAAAGCCCATGTGAACCCGTTGTCAATTGTCTGGGGCAGGCTTGGCGCGGA
Source organism: Rhizobium sp. BK399 (assembly GCF_014194695.1). GTDB lineage: Bacteria > Pseudomonadota > Alphaproteobacteria > Rhizobiales > Rhizobiaceae > Rhizobium. The sequence goes on from NZ_JACIAH010000001.1 coordinate 194,894, forward strand.
AACAGCATTCATTCTGCCAGTGGAAATCAACAGGTTTCATGGGTTCCGCACCGCGAGATTCATCGCTGCCGATCACAGCAATATCAACACTGGTCTCTTCACAACGCGCTTCATCGAACTGGCCAAGGATCTCGAGCCGGAAAAGTTCGCAGGGCTGCTGCGTCGGGCGCTGATTGGGCGTGCCGACCTTCTCTTGCTGCAGAACATCCCGTTGGAATGGCGGGGCCGCCGTAGTCCCTTGGCGTTGTTGCCGATGGTGCAAAACCAGAACCATGCCTACCAGCTTCCCCTTTTCGAGAACATGGAAGCAACAGTCCAACAGTTGAATGCGAAGGGACGGCGCAAGAAGTTCCGAACCCAACTGAGACGCCTGGAGGCGCTCGGCGGATTCGACTATGTCGCCGGCGGCACGGCGGATGAACAACATAAGTTGCTCGATCGTTTCTTCACACAGAAGAGCGAGCGGTTTCAGGCACTCGGCCTGCCGGACGTGTTTGCAGATCAGGCAACGAAAACCTTCCTGCATGGCGCAATCGACATCCGCGAACGCGAGAACTCCATGGTGGGATTGGAGATGCACGCGATCCGCTTGAAGGGCGAGCATGATGGCCATATCGCCGCGATCGCCGGTATTTCGCGCAAGGGAGACCACGTCATCTGCCAGCTCAGCGCGATCGATGAGAGTGTGGCGGCAGAGGCAAGCCCCGGCGAGTTCCTATTCTGGCAGATGATCGCCGGTCAGCACGGCAAGGGTGTCAGCCTGTTCGACTTCGGCCTTGGCGACCAGGGCTACAAGCGCTCCTGGGCGCCTGTGGAGACCGAGCACTATGACCTCGTTCTGCCGCTTTCCCTAAGGGGTAGTGTCGGTGGTGTGGTGCATCGCGCGATCACGAGAGGCAAAGCCTTCATCAAGTCTCGCGCGAAGATTTACCGCGTTGCGCAACGCATACGCCGGGCAATCCGTGTTTGATCAGGCGGCACGCTGCGACAGCGCACTTTCGATAGGCTCGCTGCCATCGGACATCAGCACCACACGTTCGTAGCCTGCCGCTTCGAACTCGGTCATGGCCGTGACGAACTCCTGTTCGACGATCTCGGGCATCGACAGGATGATTTCGACGTCCTTGCTTTGCGTCAGGCGCGAAACGCCGGCGACATCAGCGGCGCCGCATTCCACGATCACCAAATCGTAGGCCGAGACCAGAGCGTCCAGCAGAAGCGAGAGACGAGCGGCGCCGCGCATTGCCCGATGCGGATCGCTAATCCCCTGCGGAATGAAGTGTGCGTCCGAGCGACTATCGCCGTGGATTGTGTCTCCAAAGGCCGCATCCCCGCATAGCAAGTCGGTTATGCCAAGCATGCTGCGATCTTCGGCCATTAGGTCGGTCGGCAGGCCAGAGCCTGTCATGTCGACCAGAATGACACGCGAGCCATCCTCCGCCAACTTGCGGGCAAGTGATACGGTCGCCGCGGATCCGTCGTCACCGGTCGGTGAAATGGCAATTGCCAGAGGCGCCCTGCTGCCGCGAAGGTAGTCGGACACGGATGCGATCGAGAACTCGCTCGCCTCGACAACCGGTTCATCCTCTTGCGTTTCGGCCGGCGGCTCATCGTCTGCGGGCGTTGCCAGCAGGCTCGGCGTAGCGATCCGCTTCGGGAGAACACTCGTCGCTGTCGGTTCGTCGGCTTCCTCGCGCGCGTCCTCCTCAGGAGACCCTACCGGACGGAGTGCCCGTCCGCTGAAGAGTTCGGCGAGCATGACCGTGATCGAGGTCATGATAAGAGTTGCCAAGGCAGCGACAATGACGATCGGCACAAGTTTGGGGAAATAAGGGTCGACAGGTTGGATGGCCTTCGACACAACGCGAGCGTCGGCCGGGCTCGAATTCTTGTCGGCACGCGAAGCCGCCTCGCGATAGCGAGACAGGTAGGTCTCCAAAAGCTGGCGCTGAGCCGCGGCTTCCCGCGTCAAGGCGTTCAGACCGACTTCGTCTTCGCCGGCCTGCGCGCTGTTGGCCTTGAGCTTGTCGGCCTGCTGTTCCAGTTCCTTTTGGCGGACAGCGGAGACCTTCGCTTCGTTCTCAATACTCGCCAGGATTTTCTGCGTCTCCTGCCGGATCTGCGCCTTGATATCCGAAAGCTGGGCGCGAAGGCTCTTCAGACGCGGGTGGTTGTTGAGCAACGATGTCTGCAGGTCTGAGATCTGGGACTGCAGTCCTGACTCCGTGCTCTTCAACCGCTGCATGGACTGAGACGACATGATGTCCTGCAACGTATCGGATGCCTCGCCGGCCGAGAGAGCATTGCGCACCGACTGGGCGCGCGCCTCGGCATTGGCACGATCTCCGCGGACGCGAGTCAGCTCCGCCGAAATATCGTTCAATTGTTGCGTTGGAAAATTCGCCCCACCGTTGGTCGGCAACAGGCCGTGCTCGGCACGATATTCGGCGACCTTTTGCTCGGCGTCATTTACCTTCTGGCGGAGGTTTTGGATCTCTGGTTCCAGCCAGCGTGTCGCCTCGGAGTTCGAGGCTAGTTTCGCGCCGCTCTGGGTAGCAAGATAGACCGCCGCCATCGCGTTCGGGATCACTGCCGCAAGCTTCGGATCCTTCGAGGTGAAGGTGATGCCGATTACACGCGACCCCGGAACCTGATAGACCTGCAGCCTCTCCGTGAACGCGTCGATCACGCGCTCTTCGGGGGGATTTTCATAGGGATTTTTCTTGAGGTGGAGAGCCACCAGAATATCTGTCAGCGCCGAGCCGTTCGCGGCCGCATCGAATTCCGGCAGATCATATAGCTTCTGGCTATTGATAACCTGCTTGATGAGGTCCGCCGACTGGAGTAGCTGCACCTGGCTCGCAATGTTGAGTTCGTCCAGCAATGGACCGGCGTTGGCATCGGCTGCTTGGGCATTGGCGAAGGCCGGTGCGCGCGGCTCGATCAGGATGCGCGTTTCGCTTCGGTACTTCGGCGAGATCATCTTTGCGCCCGTGAAGGCGACCCCTGCCCCCAACGCGGTGATTGCCAGAACCTTCAGCCGGCGTGCCCAAACGGCGCGGACTAATTGCCCGAGATCGATGTCCACATCCTGATTACCCGATACGCCGGACATGCTTGTACTCCAAGAACAAACGTGGCCGCGAGGGTAAATGACTATAGTAACCCAACGGTTAATGCTTGCTCCCGCATTCCGGCGACACGTCGCACTCGTCGATGCTAAAAAAGATCGCCGGTTTTTACCGACCATTAACCCTAACGGATTGATAACGGCTGAGACCGAATTCGTTTTTCTACGAGCAGACGCGATGCCTTTCGCACAGCCCAAGTTCCTGATGGCTCTGAGCCTCGCCGCCATGACCGCGGTCCTGAGCGGCTGCAACAGCTACAAGCCGGCGCCTCAGGCTTTCAACCAGGCGACGATCCAGCCCTATTCGCTGGACAGCGGCGACCGGCTGCGCATTACCGTGTTCGATCAACCGAGCATGACCAACACCTACACGATCGACCAGGCTGGTTACATCGCCTTCCCGCTTGTTGGCCAGGTTCCGGCCCGCGGGCGGACGCTGCAGCAGCTTTCGGGCCAGATTGCCCAGAAACTCCGGCAAGGCTACCTGCGTGATCCCGATGTCACGATCGATGTCGACCGCTACCGCTCGATCTTCGTTATGGGGGAAGTCGGCCAGTCCGGCCAATATGCCTACGTCCCCGGGATGACGGTGCAGAACGCCGTCGCCGTTGCCGGCGGCTTCAGCTCGCGTGCCAATCAAGGCGCCGTCGACGTGACCCGCAAGATTAACGGGCAGGTACTCACCGGTCGCGTCAACATCTCGTCGGCGATCATCGCCGGTGACACGATCTACGTTCGTGAACGACTGTTCTGATCCTCAATGACCGAACAGCGCCCTCTCCGCATCCTCCATTGCTTCAGGTCACCGGTCGGCGGAATTTTCCGGCATGTCCGCGACCTCGTACTGGAGCACAGCAAAGCGGGACACGAGGTTGGAATCCTTTGCGACAGCTCGACGGGCGGCGAGCACGAAGATCGCCTGTTCGATGACATTCGTCCCTTTCTTTCGATGGGATTGACGCGCATGCCCATGCGGCGGCACGTCAGCTTCTCCGACATCGGGGTGATCTGGGATACGTACAAGAACATCAAAAGTTTGCGGCCGGATGTGCTGCACGGTCACGGCGCCAAAGGCGGTGTGCTCGCGCGGCTTGCCGGCTCAGCCCTGCGGGTGAACAGGTATCGCGTAGCCCGCCTCTATACTGCGCATGGCGGGAGCCTGCATTATTCCCGCAGATCGTTCGTCGGGCAATTCGTGCTCCGCATGGAGCGCTTGCAGGAGTATTTCACCGACGCCCTCGTCTTCATCTGCGAATACGAGCGTGATTCCTACACGAAGAAGGTCGGGCGACCGCGAACAGAAACCCGACTGATCTACAATGGGATCGCCGAGCGGGACTTCGAACTCATCCCGACCCGTTCGGATGCTGTCCACTACATCTATGTCGGCATGCTTCGGGACCTTAAGGGTCCCGATCTCTTTGTGGAAGCCTTCGCGAAAGCCGAGCGCATCCTCGGTCGTCCGCTGTCGGCCGTAATGATCGGCGACGGACCGGATCGCGACAGGTACCGCGATATGATGATCGAGCGTGGCTTGGGCAAGCGGATCAGCATGCTGCCGGCAATGCGCGTTCAACAGGCTTTCGCCATGTCCCAAAATCTCGTTGTTCCGTCTCGGGCGGAAGCCATGCCCTACATCGTCCTCGAGGGCTTGGGTGCCGGCAAGACGATCATTGCCACGCGCGTCGGCGGTATTCCTGAGGCTTTGGGAAGAGACAGCCTCGCCCTCGTCAACCCCGAGGATGCCGACGACCTTGCACGCGTCATGGCTGATGCAATTCGCATCCCCGGCTGGCACGATGCGGCCATGCCCTCGACGGAACGAGTCAAATCGGTCTTTTCGGCCTCCGTTATGGCCAACGATGTCCTGAAACTGTACCACGACCTCCTCGATTCCGAATCCAAGCAAGCTGTTGCGGTTGCTTCGTAAAAGTTTCTTAGGGGCTTTCTGCTAATGCCGTTTTGATAACCAGCGGCGGTAGCCTCATGAACAAGGCAGAGAAGAGCGATCAGTTTGATCTGGAGGCGCTGCGCAAGCAGGTTTCTGACATCAATCGGCGCGGCGAAGACGCGGATGAGAAGGTTCGGCCGGAGCCGATCAATACCTATGCGCGTCAGATCGCCGAGCAATTCAGCGCCGGAAACCGCTCGCCGGCCATCATCATCGGTCAGTTCCGACTGTTCGAATTTGTGTCGCAGTTTCTGATCGGCTTGCTTGTCTATCTTCTCTGGCCCGGGAGCGGCGCGGAGACCCTTTCAGCGCGAGCCACCGCCGCCGCTGCTATTGCGGCTTTACTTGTCTTTGGACTCCAGACGGCCGATACCTATTCCATCCCGGCGCTACGCACCCGTATGCGACTGCTCCCCCGCGTCTTTGGTGTGTGGACGTTGGTCCTCATGATCGGCACGGCGGCCAGTGTGCTCTTTGGAAATGTCGGATGGCCACAGGTGCAGGCTTACATCGCCTGGTTCATTGCCGGTGCAATCTTCCTGCTTGCCGCTCGCTTCCTGATTGCCTACGGCATCCGCAACTGGTCGCGCAACGGCGTCATGGAGCGCCGGGCGGTGATCGTCGGTGGCGGAGAACCGGCAAAAGAGTTGATCCGCGTCCTCGAACAGCAAGCCGACAACGACATCCGAATCTGCGGCATCTTCGACGACCGCGGTGAGAAACGGTCACCGATCATGGTCGCCGGCTATCCGAAGCTTGGAACGGTCGCGGAACTCGTCGAGTTCGTCCGCATCACGCGCATCGACATGCTGATCATTTCCCTTCCGCTGAGCGCGGAGGCCCGTATCCTGCAACTGTTGAAAAAGCTCTGGGTGCTACCCGTCGATATCCGGCTGGCCGCCCACGCCAATCGACTGCGTTTCCGTCCCCGCGCCTATTCACGCATCGGCTCCGTCCCGATGCTCGACATCTTCAACAAACCGATCCGCGACTGGGACTCGGTCGCCAAGCGCTGTTTCGACATTTTCTTTGCACTGCTCGCGTTGGCGTTTCTCTGGCCAATCATGCTGGCAACCGCAATTGCCATCAAGCTGACGTCCAAGGGGCCTGTCTTTTTCAGACAGAAGCGCCACGGCTTCAACAACGAGATCATCAACATCTTCAAATTCCGGTCGATGTACGCCGACAAGGGCGATCCCACCGGCCGCGCCGCCGTCACCAAAGGCGATCCGCGCGTCACGCCAGTCGGACGCTTCATCCGCAAGAGTTCGATCGACGAGCTGCCCCAGCTTTTCAATGTGCTGACGGGCGATCTGTCGCTTGTCGGGCCGCGTCCGCATGCCGTGCTTGCCCAGGCGAAGGATCGTCCTTTCGGTGAGGTCGTGGAGGGCTACTTCGCCCGCCATCGCGTGAAGCCAGGCGTCACCGGCTGGGCGCAGATCAATGGCTGGCGGGGAGAGGTCGACCATGACGACAAGATCAAGTTCCGCACGGCCTATGACCTCTACTACATCGAGAACTGGTCGCTGTGGTTCGACCTGAAGATCCTCCTTCTCACGCCTTTCCGGCTGTTCAACACGGAAAACGCCTATTGAGCGCGGTCGAGGCGACACATTCGCGCGTTGCTCAGCCACAGCGGGCGACCCTGCGCCTCATTGGTTCCGCAATGGTCGCCTTCGGGGTCTTTCTCTCAGGTTTCGTTATCAACGAGCCGGCGCCTTACGAACTTTGGATGGCTGCGCTTCTCGGCATATGGTTCATCCTTGGTCTCAGAATTTCGCGATTCACAGCGCCGCTTCTGGCTCTGCTACTTGCTTTCAACGTCGGTGGCATGCTGTCGTTGACGCAGATGAAGGATCTGGGGACCGGACCGATGTATGTCGCGGTCTCGAGTTTCCTCGCACTGACGGCTATCTTTTATGCGGCAATTGTCGAGGAAAGCCATCGGCGTCTGCCGCTGATCTTCAATGCCTGGGCATTCGCCGCCGTTTTCACGTCACTCCTTGGAATTCTCGGCTACTTTCACGCCTTTCCAGGGGCGGAGGTTTTCACGCTCTACGATCGCGCCAAGGGCGCCTTCCAGGATCCGAACGTCTTTGGTCCGTTCTTGGTCCCACCGTCGCTCTATCTCGTCCACGGCATTCTTGCTGGCAAGTTGAGAACGGCACCGATCAAGGCCTTCGCGCTGCTGATCCTTGCGCTTGGTGTGTTTCTGTCTTTCTCGCGCGCGGCTTGGGGCCTCTTCCTTCTCGGCATTGTCATTCTAGTCTTCTGTATGCTGCTCAAGGAGCGCAGCGGAGCGTTCCGCCTGCGCATCCTGATCCTGTCTCTCGCTGCAATCATGTTGCTGGTAGCGTCGCTGGTCGTTGCTTTGCAGTTCCCGAAGGTCAATGCGCTCTTCTCGTCGCGAGCCCAGCTGGTACAGCAATACGATGGTGAGCACCTCGGCCGCTTCGATCGTCACCGCATCGGCTTTACGATGATGATGGAGCGTCCCCTCGGCATCGGGCCGCTGGTCTTCGGTACGATGTTTCCGGAGGACGAACATAACATCTGGCTGAAGTCGCTAACGAGCTATGGCTGGCTCGGATTTGTCAGCTATGTCGCCATGCTCTGCTGCACGATCTATCTCGGATTCAAAAACCTTCTCAGGGATCGTCCCTGGCAGCCGTATTTGATGATCGCCTGGATCGGGGTGCTTGGCCATGCCGCGATCGGTAACGTCATCGACATTGACCACTGGCGGCATGTCTACCTGCTTTTCGGCATCGTGTGGGGTTGCGCGGCGCTGGAGGAGCGCCATAAGCGCAATCCTGCGGGTGCGCGCCGCATATCGGGCTTGCGAACAAGCGACGGCGCGCTAGTCTCTCATCTATGATAACAGCGACTCAAATGCGCGGCGCCCGCGCCATGACCGGAATGAGCATCGAGGAACTGGCAGCCGCATCCGGTCTGCCTGTTGCTACAGTCGAAACGATGGAGCGCGACGAGCAGGGCGGCGAGCCGCATGCGCTGCTCGCGATCAAGCAAGCGCTGGAGGCAGCAGGCATCATCTTCATTGCCAGTGGCAATCATGACGAAGGTGGACCGGGCGTCAGGCTGAGAGCGCGAACCGGAGTCGATGAGGGTATCCGCCCGGAAAACCTCAACGCTGCAAACGACGACTAGCTCATCGGTAGTTCAAAGCTCCAAATTACAAATAGGCCTTGGCGAGCGCCGCAAGCTTGCGTTGATCCTTGACCCCCTGCCGGTAGAGTTGGATCAGAAGCGCACCGATGGCCTCGGCAGCCGAGGTATTTCGCTCGAGCCTCCGGTCTTTGCAGACATCGTCAAGCACCCCGGACAGAAGATCGAGATCGTCCGAGAAAAGCGGCAGGTCACGTGGAAGAACTGGGGATTTAAGCATGAAGCCACGGGTCCCGTCAGGGGCTGTCGATACCAGGAACGTTGTCGTCGGGCGCCCATCCATAGCCGACGATGCGGTCACTATGCGCGCCGACCGGCGATTTATCAACCGAACATTTCGGCTTGAAACATATATGTGATGACGCGAACCAACGCGCTTGTCCCAAAAGCTGCAGCCTCAGTTTTTCAGCCGCTCTGAGGCAAGCTCTGACTGGATCGAGCCCTCAATGATGACCCTGGCGGTGACTTTGAAGACATAGGCTTCGGCCAAATCGCTCAGTGCCAGCGCAACTTCGTGCTCTGGCCAGCCCGAGGATGTAGCCTTCTCGACAAGTGTCGCAAAGGGCTCAGACAGGGTTTCCCTGCATGTTTCGCTCGTCTCGCGGTTGGCCATCCGTCACCCACCAATGTTTTTGCCGGATGTATATTATCGAAAACTAATATTTTTTCGAGCTACCAAGACAAATTTCTGACAGCAATAGGTCTGGCAAAGATTGGTAGGCAGTCAGAAGAGCACGGTTGTGCCGCTCGACGCATCATTCTTCTACAAGACTAGTCATGAGTTGGAGAGATACCTTCCGGCTTCTGGGGGTGCCGAAGGTTAGTGTAAATGGTCGGGGCGACTGGACTCGAACCAGCGACCCCTTGACCCCCAGTCAAGTGCGCTACCGGGCTGCGCTACGCCCCGACCTGCCGAAACGGCCTGATCCTGTTAGTCTTTTGGGATTTCTGGTGCAAGGGAAAAATCGATCGTCAGGAAATATTACGGGAAGAGCGGTGTGGAAAAAAGGCGGGCATGCTTGACGCCATTCGTTTCTGATCGCTGTGAAATCGATTTGGGCGGGCCGGAGGTTTGATGCGGCGTCCGATGAAAACAAACAAACTAGCGGAGAGCGTTGTTGCTCGCTCTCCGCTTTCCGTCCTTCGATCATGCGAACCGGATGCCCCAGCCCTCCAGTTCTCCAGCAGCAGAAAAACTGACGCCAGTGGGGAGAAATATAGATTCTAATAAGCGGACGAACATCGGACCTTCGTCTCACGATGTTTCAGACCTCAGGTACCGTAGAGGTGGCTTGGGATTCGAGCAGCAATCCCGCGATCGAGGCGGTTCCTTCGTAGATGAATGGCTTTCGGGATGAGGACTTCGCTGAGGGAACCACGAATTCCGATGACGCAACAGCGTCTGGAATTCCAGCTGAGACACAATCTCTATACATCGAAATCATGGCTTGCCTTAGCAATTACTTAATAGAATCCTCCATGAGCGAAACCACTAAATTTCCGCGATTCACTTGGGGGACGACATGAGGAAGATCGTGATGGCTGGGGTACTGCTGCTTAGTTCTTGCGCGGCGGTCACTCCGCGCGACCAACCAATCCCCTACACGCTCTCAGAGGGTGAGACGGCCGCCGTTCAGGACGGAACTCGAAAGTTTCTTAAAGATCCCACCACTGCGACGTTCGCCAGCATAATGGCAACGCAGACACAGCCGGGGGTCGTCTCCGTTTGCGGTGTAGTAAACTCCAAAAACAAGGCTGGCGCCTTTACCGGCGGGGAGCCCTTCGCTGGCGTTTTGAGAAACACCAGCCCGGCGGGGAGAGCCGGCTTCTCGTTTACTCTCACCGCCCAAGGCAACGCAAAGACAAACTTCAACGATTTGTGCCGACAGAACGGCGTCATCATCTGAAGCTCATCCTTCGAATACCTCCGACGGCATTCGATCTCGGCCAGCTGCCTGCATATGTCCGATCGAATTCCATTGCGTGACCTAATTCGTTGTTGCGGGTTGCCAGGATCGCTCTCGTTGTGTCTCCTTTGCAGCGGCTCGCCAAAGGCGAGTCGTTGCCACCAGGAGAAATCCGACCATGAAAATGCTACAGGCATTAGCAGTTGCGCTTCTAAGTTTGGCATGCCTAGGTGCGGCGCAGCCGCCGTCTGCTACAGGCGATTTCGGTGCTCAGACACTGGCTTTGATCAATTCCTACAGGACGAGCCGTGGCCTATCTCCCTTGGCTGCGAATGGCACGTTGAAAGCCTTGGCGCGGCAGCACAGCCAGTATCAGGCAACGCGGCGACACATCAGCCACGACGGCTTTCGACAGCGATCGGCGCAAGCCAGGGCCGCTGGGCTCAGCATCGTATGTTCAGAGAACGTCGGTCATGGATATCTGACCCCGCAGCAGCTGTTTTCCGGATGGAGGCGTTCGCCGGGCCACAACACAAACCTGCTTCGACCCAACCTGCGATATGCGGGGGTGTCGGTTGTCGCAGGCTACTCGACCTTCTTCGCTTGCCAGTAGCGTTACATCGACCTTGACCGGTCCACGAAGGCGAGAAGCTGCAAGTGTGAGCAGTCGGTCGAAAAGGCTTGCTCGAATAAGCAGGCCCGAATAAGAGACCTGCAAAACGCGAGACTCTGGACGAAAACATGCAGATTGAGATCCCCTGCCCGAAGTGCAGGAACACCCGAATGAAATTCGAACGACCCGAGCCGGTCGACACCGACGTCCTTGTCTGCTTCACTTGCGGGCACGAACTCGGGACACTGGGTTCGGTGAAGGCAAAGATGCTTGCCGCCTACGAGCGCATGGTAAAGCAGGCGCCGCAGCGCAAGCAGTAGCAGCGTCTATTCGAGCAGTGCAACGCGGCCGTCGGGACCGACGTCCACACGCCAGCCGCGGTAGTCCGGGATTGAAAAGTGTGGGGTTGCAAACGGCGTCGTGTGCGTTTCGGTAATGACAGTCACGTCGGCTCCGGCTGCTTCGCCGGCGAGAATTCCGGCAACGGCATCTTCGAACACCAGGCACTTTGTCGGATCAACGCCGAGGCGCTTGGCGCCCAGCAAATAGCATTCGGGGCTCGGCTTTCCGGCTGCCACTTCTTCCCCGCTCACCATTACCACCGGCGTCGGAATGCCAGCCGCCGTCATGCGGCGCTTCGCGAGTTCGATCGGCGCTGAGGTTACGATCGCCCACTTCGACGGCGGAATGCTGTTCAGGAAATCGACGGCACCTGGGATCGCGACGATGCCTCCCACATCGTCCATTTCCTCTTTCAGCAATTGGCTTGCCTCATATTCCGGATCGACGCCTGGTAGCGCCAACTGGCGGATGACGTCGGATGCCCGAATGCCGTGGATCGTCTTGAGAAAAACCTCCGGCTCGAAGCCGTGCCGCACGGCCCACTCACTCCAGACACGTTCGACTACGGCAATAGAGTTCAGGAGGGTGCCATCCATATCGAACAGGAAGGCGTCATAGTACTTGCCGGGAACTGAATGAGACGCGGTCACGAGAGATTTTCCTTGAGGCTGACTGAATATCGAACGAGGCGCTGCGGTTCCGATACGGGACTGCTCGCGAAAGAATGGGCTGCGAACCCATGTAGGGTGGCTGACGCGTAGCGGCGAATCGATCAGCGAACCTGATCCAACAGGCGCTTGCATTCTAGAAGATCGTAGAGTGCCTCCTGCAGCAAAGCACGGTCCTCCTTGCCGACGCTCGACTTGCCGATCGAAACTTCGGGCGAATCCTCATCGCCAGCGCCGAAATTGAAGAAGCGACGTGTGATCGGCGGCTTCGCGCGACCGACAACCTGATCCTCATCCGACATTCCAACCCGTGGCTCGCCAGAATCGCCACCGTCCTGCTGACCGCCTGTCAGCGCCTGAACGCTTGCAAGGTCTCCATGGCCGATCGCAATGACGAACTTGTTGCCATTGGTCTTCAGAAGCTTCTGCACGCCCTTGATGGTGTAGCCATGATCATAGAGCAAGTGGCGGATGCCCTTCAGGAGATCGATATCCTCGGGCCTGTAGTAGCGTCGACCGCCACCACGCTTCATTGGCTTGATCTGCGGAAACCGCGTTTCCCAGAAGCGCAGGACATGCTGTGGAAGGTCTAGGTCGTCCGCCACCTCGCTGATGGTGCGGAAAGCATCGGGGCTCTTATCCAACATCCTTACTCCCTACGCGGTCTTGGGGCGCCGCGCGTCCGTTCGGCTGATAAGCGCAGCTGATGTCTCACGAACGTCAGAACCGAGCCGCGACTCATCATATTTCAACGGTTTGACGCCACGAATTCAAGTCACGTCTTGAATACCGCACAGATCGTTCAGGAAATATTGGAACTCGTCGCCGCTTAACGAGAGGAGTGCCCCCGTGCTGCGCTCGATCAAGAAGCCGGATTGGCAGCTTTCTGCTTGGTCTTGCGCAGCGTATGCGCCTTCAGAATCCGCGTCTTCAAGACATTGGACGCCTTGAAGGTCATGACGCGGCGGGGAGAGATCGGTACTTCCTCGCCGGTCTTCGGATTACGGCCGATGCGCTCGTTCTTGTCGCGCACCTGGAAAGTTGCAAAGGACGAGAGCTTGACGGTTTCGCCGCGGACGATCGCGTTACAAATCTCGTCAATGACAGTTTCCACGAGCTCAGCAGATTCGGTTCTCGAAAGTCCGACCTTACGAAAAACTGATTCCGCCAGGTCTGCTCGCGTCACTGTCTTTCCGGTCATGGTTTCCCCGCCCATTTGCCAATTATATTATGAAAGCGAACAAAGAGTATTTGTCTTGCGCCTCACGGTCAAGCTCTTGTTCGTCGGTAGTTTTTTGGATTTTTGGCTTACCAGCGCAGGAGTGCTGCGCCCCAGGTGAAGCCGCCGCCCATCGCTTCCAGCATGACCAGATCGCCTTCCTTGATCCGGCCATCCCCAGCAGCCGTTGCCAGCGCGAGCGGAATTGACGCGGCAGAGGTGTTGCCGTGAAGATCAACCGTAATGACTACCTTCTCGGGGGCGATATGCAACTTCTTGGCGGAGCCGTCGATAATACGGCGGTTGGCCTGGTGCGGCACCAGCCAGTCGAGATCGTCGGCAGTCGTGCCCGTAGCCTCAAACGCGGCCTCAATGACGTCTGTGATCATGCCGACCGCATACTTGAAGACCTCCCGGCCCTCCATGCGAAGCTTGCCGACCGTGCCCGTCGTCGAAGGGCCGCCATCCACGTAGAGTTTCTCCTTGTGGGAGCCATCGGAACGCAGGTGCGCCGTCAGCACGCCGCGATCGGCTGTAGTTCCCTCGCCTTCCGCCGCCTCGAGGACGATCGCGCCAGCGCCGTCGCCGAACAGGACGCAGGTGGTTCGGTCGTTCCAGTCGAGAATGCGCGAGAAGGTCTCGGCACCGATCACCAACACGCGCTTGGCAAGGCCACCGCGGATGTAGGCATCAGCCGTCGTCACGGCATAGACGAAGCCCGTGCAAACGGCCTGCACGTCGAACGCAAAGCCATGGTGCATGCCCAGCCGGTTCTGAATGTTGACGGCGGTCGCCGGGAACGTGTTGTCTGGCGTCGAGGTGGCACAGATGATGACATCGATGTCGGCTGGTGTCAGACCGGCTCTATCGAGCGCCGCGCGCGCAGCAGCTTCGCCGAGCGACGATGTTGTTTCGCCCTCACCGGCTATGTAACGCTGGCGGATGCCCGTGCGCTGGACAATCCATTCGTCTGATGTGTCCACGACATCTTCCATGTCGCGATTGGTCATAACGCGTTTCGGAAGTGCGGCTCCGAACCCGCGAACAACTGAACGGATCATAATGCTTAAACCCCGTCGCTCATGCGGCTTCCGGCCCGATCGGGGGCAGCCGCTTGGCATGATACTTTTGAAGATCGTTTTCTATTTTCTGATTGAGGCCATTCTTGGCCATGTCGTAGCCGACTTCGATGGCGGCTGCGATGCCTTCGGCGTTGGCGCCGCCGTGACTCTTGATGACCACGCCGTTGAGGCCCAGGAAGACGCCGCCATTCACGCGACTCGGATCCATCTTCTCGCGAAGCATATCGAAGGCGCCTTTGGCGAAGAAGTAGCCGATCTTGGCGAGCAGCGTGCGCGACATGGCAGAGCGCAGATATTCAGCGATTTGTCGTGCCGTTCCCTCGGCCGCCTTCAACGCGATGTTGCCCGAAAAGCCTTCGGTCACGACGACGTCGACGGTTCCCTTGCCAAGGTCGTTTCCTTCGACAAAGCCATAATACTCGAGCGAGTCGATGTTCGCCTCGCGCAGCAAGCGCCCGGCTTCCTTGACTTCTTCCTGCCCCTTGATCTCTTCGACGCCGACATTCAGCAAGCCGACCGTCGGGCGTTCGATCTCGAACAACGCGCGGGCCATTGCCCCACCCATCAGGGCGAAATCCATCAACTGCTGCGAATCCGCGCCGATCGTCGCGCCGACGTCGAGAACGATGCTCTCGCCCTTCAGCGTCGGCCAGATGGCGGCGATCGCCGGGCGCTCGATATTGGCCATCGTACGCAGACAGAACTTGGCCATTGCCATGAGGGCGCCAGTATTGCCGGCCGAGACGGCAACGTCCGCTTCCTTCGTCTTCACCGCTTCGATCGTCCGCCACATGGTGGAGACATAGCGACCGCGGCGAAGCGCCTGGCTCGGCTTCTCATCCATGCGGACTGCCAGCTCGCAGTCGTGGAAAACGGTCTTTTCCTTGAGATTCGGAAACCTGTCGAGAACCGGCTCGCACTGTTCCTTCAAACCATACATCACGAATGAAATATCGGGATGTCTTTCCAGTGCCTTAGCGGCGCCGGGGATGACAACCTGGGGACCAAAGTCGCCACCCATGAGGTCGATAGAAATTCTGATCACGCGTCCCTGATCCTTATTTTTCGCCTCCGGCGGGCGAAATTTCGGCCAAAATACCGGTTTTCCCGTCGCTTACAACTGAATTGTGTCAAATAGCCAACGGGGTTCAGTCCTTTTTCCAATCCTTGAGCACGGCGAAAGCAGAGGGCTTTTTGTCGTTTTCGCCGGTGTCTTCGATGTGACCCGAGAACTCCACGCCGGGTTTGCGCGGATAAGGATCAATCGCAAGGGCGGCGAATTCCGTCACCACCTCACCTGCATCGATTGTATCGCCGGTAAAGCTCTCGGGAAGGTCCGGACCATCGGGGTCAAGCACCATCTCACCGGCATCATTGGCCGGGCGACGCGCAAGCTTCGAATTCTCGGGCACGAAGATCTGCTCGAACGTCTCGTCGATTGCGGATGGCACAGGATCAAGGGTGACGACGCAGGATTGGACAATGTTCGCCTGAACCCTGCCCTTGATGCGGATTCCGTCGCGCTTCCACCGCGCGATCTGGAGCTCGGCCTTGAAACTGTCGACTGAAAGCACATTCCAGCTCTTGGCAATATCCTCCAATTCCCGCTTGTCCGCTTCCAGGCGCACCTCGACGGGATTGGTTGATATGTGGCCGACATTTACCAGGTAGGAGAACGGCACATCATCTCTTTTGCTTCTCATCATCTCCTCCTTCACGCAACCTTCGGAAGCGTCGCCGAACCTGTCGCAATCACATCCTCCGACTGGGACAAAAGATAGTCCTCGGCGGCAAACATCCAATCTGCGAGGCCGCGCATATCAACCGCCTCCTTGGCCTTGGGATGGATGTTCCGAACAAGCGCCGTCGCAAGTCCTTCGGCATCTCTGCTGTCCATCGCCTGGGCGTAGGACTCCAGCCGGCCATAGAACATACCGGCCAGTTTCTTCATGCGCTTGGGAACGCTGTTGTCACCAATTCCCAACTCACGGATGGAGTAATCGATATCTTGGAAGAAGGCGTCGACGATTTCCTGGGCAATCTCCTGACCGCTGGTTCCGGACGCTCGTGTGCGCCGGAAGAAGAGAATCATCACCGCCGAGAGCATTTCGAAACGCCCCATGACCGTATCCGGGACATTCAGGCGCTCGTAGAGTTCCGGCATGCGGGCGGCGGATGTCAGTGCCTGATATTGCCGATCTACGATTGCCTGGTTGCTGTTTTTCTTGCCAAAGAGCCCGAAGATCATCGTTTTTTCCGGAAAGGCCTCATTCTGGACGCCAAGCGGCGTCCGGCCTTGTTGCATGATTTTGAAAGCTGGTTTACCGAAGCAGGCGCGAATTGCAATGCCGAAGGTGGCCACTTTCGGGACAGCACCCCATCTGTCCGCACGAGCCAACGGGATGTCTCACCCCGGAATGGCCACAATGGTTTTGCATCAGCGATCTGAGGCCTGTGGCTGCCATTCATATTTTTAGGAGTAGATGTCGTTGACGAAACGGTATTTCAAGTCTGACAAAAAATTCCTCAGCAGTGCCGCCATTGCCATCATGATTGCCTCCACCGGACTTTCAGGCTGCCAGACAGGAACTGTCCTCAATGG
Source organism: Rhizobium sp. BK399 (assembly GCF_014194695.1). Taxonomy (GTDB): domain Bacteria; phylum Pseudomonadota; class Alphaproteobacteria; order Rhizobiales; family Rhizobiaceae; genus Rhizobium. The sequence goes on from NZ_JACIAH010000001.1 coordinate 211,594, forward strand.
CGGATATGTGGCCGACGAACAGTCGTTGAATCTTGTCCCGGAAGGATCGAGCCGCGAGCAGGTTCTCCTGTCCCTGGGTACACCATCGACAACAGCAACGTTCGATGGCGAAGTTTTCTACTACATCTCGCAGCGCCGCGAACGTTCCATGGCGTTCCAAAAGCTGAAGGTCGTCGACCAGAGCGTTCTGGCGATCTATTTCGACAAGGACGGCATCGTTACGCGTCGCGCGAACTACACGCTCAAGGATGGCAAGGTCTTTGATACGATCACGCGTGTCACCCCGACTGGCGGCAAGGACTTCACCTTCCTGCAGCAGCTTTTGTCCGGCGGCAGTGCCGCGAACGCTGCCAAGGGCCTCTTCGGTGGCGGCACGTCGCAGCCGGCTTCGCCTCAGAACCCGGCCAGCTTGCGCTAGAGCGAGCGAATGCTCAAAGAAAAACCCGCCGGATCGCTCCGGCGGGTTTTTTAGTGATCTCGGTTAGCCTCAGGCCAGAACGGCAAGAAGGAGCAGCGCGACGATGTTGGTGATCTTGATCGCCGGGTTGACGGCCGGACCGGCCGTGTCCTTGTAGGGGTCACCGACCGTGTCGCCGGTCACAGAGGCCTTGTGGGCATCGGAGCCTTTCATGTGACGCACCCCGTCCTTGTCGACGAAGCCGTCCTCGAAGCTCTTCTTGGCGTTGTCCCATGCGCCGCCGCCCGAGGTCATCGAGATCGCAACGAACAAGCCGTTGATGATCACGCCAAGCAACGAAGCACCCAGCGCCGCAAAGGCCGAAGCCTTCGAACCGGAAATGAGCAGCACGCCGAAATAGACGACGATCGGCGCCAGTACCGGCAGCAGCGACGGGATAATCATTTCACGGATCGCCGCCTTGGTCAGTAGATCAACGGCACGGCCGTAATCCGGCTTCTCCGTTCCTTGCATGATGCCGGGCTTCTGCTTGAACTGGAGGCGAACCTCCTCGACGATAGCGCCGGCCGCGCGACCGACGGCTGTCATTGCGATGCCGCCGAAGAGGTAGGGAATGAGGCCGCCGAAGATCAATCCGGCGACGACATAAGGATTGGAAAGGTCGAATGAGATATCGCCGATGCCTGCAAAATATGGGTACTTGTCGCCATTGGCGGCAAAGTACTTGAGGTCGTAGGAATAGGCGGCAAACAGAACCAGGGCGCCGAGACCCGCCGAGCCGATCGCATACCCCTTGGTGACAGCCTTCGTCGTGTTGCCGACAGCGTCGAGCGCGTCGGTCGACTTGCGCACCTCAGGCGGCAGATGGGACATTTCCGCAATGCCACCCGCGTTGTCCGTCACCGGACCGAAGGCATCGAGGGCGACGATCATGCCGGCAATGCCGAGCATGGCGGTAACCGCAATGCCAGTGCCGAAAAGTCCGCCGAGCTGATAGGTCGCCAGGATGCCGCCAACGATGACGATCGCCGGTAGAGCCGTCGATTCAAGCGAAACGGCAAGCCCCTGGATGACGTTGGTGCCGTGGCCGGTCACCGACGCCTGAGCGATGGAATTGACCGGGCGCTTGTTGGTGCCGGTGTAGTATTCGGTGATGACTACGATTAGCGCCGTCACAATCAGACCGACCAGACCGCAGACAAAGAGGTGCGTGCCGGTGATTTCCGCACCGTTGACAGTGCCGACAGGGCCCCAGCCGATCGTCAGCGACGTCGCGGCACCAAGACCGATGATCGACAGCAGGCCAGTGACAATGAGGCCCTTGTAGAGAGCACCCATGATTGAGCCGTTGCTGCCGAGCTTGACGAAGAAGGTGCCGACGATCGAGGTGATGATGCAAGCGCCGCAGATCGCGAGCGGATACAGCATCGCCGATTGTAGGAGGGGCGCGCCGGCAAAGAAGATTGCGGCGAGAACCATGGTCGCCACGACGGATACGGCATAGGTTTCGAAAAGGTCGGCCGCCATGCCGGCGCAATCGCCGACGTTGTCGCCGACGTTGTCGGCAATCGTTGCGGGATTGCGCGGATCATCTTCCGGAATACCTGCTTCGACCTTGCCGACGAGGTCGCCGCCGACGTCAGCGCCCTTGGTGAAGATACCGCCGCCGAGGCGGGCGAAGATCGAAATCAGCGACGCACCGAAGCCGAGCGCGACGAGGGAGTCGATCACTTCGCGGGAGCTGCCATCGTGTCCAAGCACGACGGTCAGCACATAGTAGTAGATCGACACGCCAAGAAGCGCGAGACCCGCCACCAGAAGCCCGGTGATAGCGCCCGACTTGAAAGCGATCTCGAGTCCGGCAGACAGGCTCTGGGATGCTGCCTGCGCCGTGCGGACGTTGGCGCGCACCGAGACGTGCATGCCGATGAAACCAGCGGCGCCGGACAGAACCGCGCCGATGAGGAAGCCAATTGCAGCCGTGCCGGAGAGCAGCAGCCAGGCTGCAATGAAAACGACGATGCCGACGATTGCGATAGTCTTGTATTGGCGCGTCAAATAAGCCTGCGCGCCTTCACGAATATAGCCTGCAATTTCCTGCATGCGCTTGTTACCCTGATCGGCGGCGAGCACCGACCGGGTTGCCCAGATGGCATACACCACCGAGAGCAGACCGCACGCTATTACCCCTAAAAGAATGCTCATTTCGCTCTTTCCTCCAAAAGAGCCGGAGCTCACTCCCTCTCCGGCTGCGAATACGCCGACTCGATTTCCTCCCACAGAAATGCTGCAACGCCGCGCGGAGATTGCGTGGAGGAAAACGGCGCGTCAAGCCCCGCAAACGCCAAAAGCCCTTGCAGCACAATGGGAACCGGGAGTTTTTGGAGGTCGGGGCAACAGCCCCGCCAGAACGCTATTTCTTGGCTTCGCCGCGAACCTGTTTCGCGATCCGGTCAAGCACAGCGTTGACCAATTTTGGCTCGTCGTCGCTGAAGAAGGCCTGGGCGATCTCGACGTATTCCGTCACGATGACTGCGACCGGAACGTCCTTGCGATCCAGGATCTCGAACACGCCGGCACGCAGGATCGCGCGGACGGTGCTATCGAGACGCGACAGCGCCCAGTCGTCCTGCAGCGCGGACGCGATCAGCGGGTCCAGACGACGCTGCTCTCGCACGACGCCTGACACGATGGAGCGGAACCAGGAGGGGTCGGCCTTCAGGTAGGTCTCGCCGTCGAGTTCCTGGCCGAGGCGATGCGCCTCGTATTCGGCCACGATCTCCAGCACGCCGGTGCCGCCAATATCCATCTGGTAGAGCGCCTGAACGGCAGCAAGGCGCGCAGCACCTCGCTGGTTCGCAGTCTTGACGGGACGCTCCGAGTTTTCGTTGTTCATTCGTTATGCACCCAATTTCTTCTTCAGCTCGATCATCGCGAGAGCTGCACGGGCGGCAAATCCGCCCTTGTCCTTGTCCGAACGGCGGGCACGAGACCAAGCCTGATCGTCATTCTCAACAGTCAGAATACCATTGCCAATGGCAAGGGATTCGCTCACGGCCAGATCCATCAGCGCGCGAGAAGATTCGTTCGAGACGATATCGAAATGATAGGTCTCGCCGCGGATGACCATGCCAAGAGCGACATATCCATCGTACTGCGTGCCTTCATTATCTGCTCCGTCGAGCGCCATGGCAATTGCCGCTGGAATCTCGAGAGCACCCGGGACGGTAACCACCTCATAGGTTGCCCCGGCCTCTTTCAAGGCGAAAGTCGCGCCTTCGAGCAGCGCATCGGCCATGTCGTCGTAGAAGCGTGCTTCAACGATCAAAATGTGGGGAGCGGTTTCTCGCGCCATGCTTCACCTTCGGAGCTAGAGGACTTCACTGTTTGGCAGGCCGCGGTCAAAACACGCCGCGACCGGAATGGCAAGCAAATTCGGATCATGGCTCCGATGCGAAATCCGGAATCGCGACAAGCACATGATGGACACTGCACACATCGGCCTGAGGCCACCGTTGTGCGGCGCCTCGAAAATGGCGAATGAAGGGCAACCCGCATGAACAATTTGTAACCAAATTCCAGATAGTTATTGGTTGAAGGCGGACAATCCGGCTACCAATTTCAGCTGTGTAACGCTGACGATCCATTGCCGACGGCCGATCGTCAGAGCAGATGAAAGGATAGTTCCATGAATCGCGTTGCCGCCATCGCCTCCGCAGTCGTTACTCTTGCCTTCGCAGACGCCAGCCGTGCGGAAAGCCTCGACATGAACGCCCCATCAGGCATCGAGCGCACCCTCCGAACCTTCAGCGGCGCAAATCTCGACGTTCGGCAGGTTTACGATCACGGCGGATCCGGAAATATCGGTGACCCGAAATCCTTTGCCGCACGCAGCGTCAATGACCTCCAAATGATCCGCGCCGCCATTGCAGTTAACAAGCCGCTCCTGCATCAACTCAACGCCAAAGGCGTGCTGCTCGGAAACATCGTCAACGTTGATCAGGCTGTAGATGGCGGTCTCACCATCTACTATCGATAAACGCGAGGGCGGCGGCACAAGCTGTCGCCCGGTATGATGCTTTGCGGTTGTATTTTCTCGCAGGATGGTGCCTTTTCTCCGGAAACAGGAGGAAGACAATGTCCAGCGTATCGAAGCCCGTGATCAACATCGCCGATTTGAAGCTTGAGCATTGGAAGCAAGGAGACCTGTACGAGGGCACGGACGCCTCGTTCGGCTCGCTTCTCGGTCTCGCCGGCCTCGGCATCAGCTACAACGAGGTGCCGCCCGGCAAATCCAGCTGTCCGTTCCACAATCATCATGTAGAGGACGAGCTGTTTTTTATTATTGAGGGCGCCGGCGAGTATCGCTTCGGCTCCGATCGCTACCCCATCCGGAAGGGCGATACGCTCGGCGCTCCCGCCGGAGGACAAGAGACCGCTCATCAGATCATCAACACGGGTTCGACGCCTCTCGTCTACCTCGGTATCTCGACCAAGGCGAAGACCGAGATCGTCGAGTATCCCGATTCAGGAAAATTTCTCGCCAAGACCAATCGCGACGAAGCGAACCGTTTTCGTTTCATGGGCAGAGGCAGCGGTAATCTGGACTATTGGGACGGCGAACCCGGCGCATGACGTCTATTCGAGAGAGCGTCTTCATGATGACCAGCATTCCGACCATCGAGACGAAGCGGCTGCTGCTGCGGGCACATACCGTCGACGATTTTGAGGCCTACCAGACGATGTGGAGCGACGAGGCCGTCGTCCGCTTTATCGGAGGCGTGCCGTCTACCCGTGAGCAAGCCTGGGCCCGGCTGCTGCGCGTTGCAGGCATGTGGCATCATATGGGCTTTGGATTTCTTGCGATCGAGGAAAAGCGCTCACGGCGTTTTATCGGGGAAGCGGGCTTCCTCGACATGAAGCGGGACATGCAGCCGGTTTCCACCGAAGGCACGTTGGAAACTGGCTGGGGGCTTATGCCATTCGCGCAAGGCCGGGGCTACGCCAGCGAGGCGCTGACCGCCCTGATCGCCTGGGCAGAAGAACGGTTTCCCTCCAAACCGATGACATGCATCATCGATCCGGGGAACGACCCCTCGCTGCGCCTCGCGCGAAAGCTCGGCTTTCGCGAGGTCCAACGATGCAACTACAATGGAGAAGTCATTCTGCTTTCGCGGTCGGGAACTCGGCCAGCCTAGCAGCATAGCGGGCCATGGTGTCGACTTCGAAATTGACGAAGTCGCCGGCCTTGCGCTCACCCCATGTCGTGACCTCAAGCGTGTGACGGATCAGCAGAACATCGAAATCGGTACCGTCGACCGCGTTGACGGTGAGCGACGTGCCATCCAGGGCGATCGAGCCCTTGGGCGCAACGAACTTGGCAAGATGCTGCGGCGCGCGCAGACGAAAACGTGTGGCATCGCCCTCTTCGGTGACGGAGAGGATCTCTGCCTTGCCGTCAACGTGACCGGAAACGATGTGGCCACCGAGTTCGTCGCCGATCTTCAGCGAGCGCTCGAGGTTGATATGGCTGCCTTCCTTCCACGTCCCGATGGTCGTCAGGCGCAGGGCCTCTTCCCAGGCTTCGACCTCGAACCAGCGGCCGTTGCTACCATCACCAGGCAAGCCGGTCACCGTCAGGCAGATGCCGGAATGCGAGATCGAGGCGCCCATGTCGATCGTCGCCGGATCATAGGCGGTGGCGACGCGCAGCTTGATGCCTTCCTTCAACGCGGAAACGGATTCGATCGTGCCGACGTCGGTGACAATTCCGGTAAACATCAAAGCTCTCTTTCGTATTCGTCCAGGCGGTCGTCGCCAAATATGAAGGTCCCCCTGTGCAGGAGGTCCGATGGCATATCGGTCTTCGTTACCGGGGATTCAATACCATCCTGCCCGATCACCTCGGGGCCCTGATAGAGGAGGATGCGATCGACATAGCCGGCATCGAGGAAAAGCTTCGCCGTCCGCGCGCCGCCTTCAACGACAAGCGAGGAAATGCCGCGCGACGCGAGCGCCGGCAGCAGCTCGTCCAGACGGTTGGGATTGCATTGGACCACCTCGACGCCCGCCTGATCCAGCGCGTCGCGGCGCGCAAGAAAGGCCTTGTCCTCGCTGTTATCGAAGCGCGGTGGCTCAGTCGCGACAACGATCAACGGCACTTGCCTGGCAGTTGCAACCAGCTTGCTGTCCAGCGGCAAAGAGAGATGTTCATCGAGCACGACGCGAACCGGCGAGCGCGTCTCAAGGCCAGGCGTGCGAACCGTGAGCAAAGGATCATCGGCGACCGCAGTACCGATCCCGACCAGAATCGCGTCGGCTTCAGCACGCAGCTTCTGGACTTCGGCCCGTGCGGCCGGACCGGTGATTGCAACCTGCCCCTCACCCCTCTTGCCGATCATACCGTCGGCAGAAACAGCAAGTTTGAGAGTCACATAGGGCCGGTTCTTCGTCTGGCGCGTGAGGTACGCGGCGAGCGAACGCCTGCCTTCCTCTTCGAGAATTCCGGACTCGACTTCAATCCCGGCGTCGCGCAGCATGGAGATCCCCTTGCCCGAAACGCGCGGATCCGGATCCGTCACGCTGATAACGACACGACCAACACCATAGGCAATCAGCGCCTCCGCGCAGGGCGGCGTCTTGCCGTAATGCGAGCAGGGTTCGAGCGTGACATAGGCGGTGGCGCCGCGTGCCCGTTCGCCGGCTTCGGCCAGGGCTTGCGGTTCGGCATGGGGACGCCCGCCGACCGCCGTCACCGCACGGCCGACGATCTGACCGTCACGCACGATCACGCAGCCGACTGAAGGATTGGTAGATGTCTGGCCGAGATGCAGGAGACCCAGGCGGATCGCCTCTTGCATGAAACGCGCGTCGTCTTCCGAAGCGCTCATGAGCTAGTTGTCCAGGGGATCGCGGGCGATCTTGGCGTTGATCTCGGAAATGACCTTCTCGAAATCCTCGGCGTGCGAGAAATCCCGATAGACCGAGGCATAGCGAACGAAGCCGACGTCATCCAGACTCTTCAACGCTTCCAACACCTGAAGGCCGATCTGCTCGGAGCTGATCTCGACCTCGCCCGAGCTTTCAAGCCGTCGAACGATACCGGAGACCGCGCGCTCGATGCGGTCGCGGTCGACCGGACGCTTGCGCAGTGCGATCTCGAAAGATCGCACCAGCTTGTCGCGGTCGAACGGCACCTTGCGACCGGTCTTCTTCGACACCATCAGCTCGCGCAGTTGCACGCGCTCGAAGGTCGTGAAGCGACCGCCGCAATCAGGACAAATGCGCCTGCGGCGGATGGACGTATTGTCCTCCGCCGGGCGTGAATCCTTGACTTGTGTGTCTTCCGATCCGCAGAATGGGCAGCGCATGCGCTATCCTTAGCCGATGTAATCGTACATTGGGAAGCGGTTGGTCAGGTCGACCACCTTGCCGCGAACGGCTGCTTCCACTGCTGCGTTCCCCTCGTCGGAATTGGCGACCTTCAGGCCGTCGAGAACCTCAACGATGAGATTGCCGATTTCCTTGAATTCCGCTTCCTTGAAGCCGCGCGTCGTGCCGGCCGGTGCGCCGAGGCGCACACCCGACGTGACGAAAGGCTTTTCAGGGTCAAACGGGATGCCGTTCTTGTTGCAGGTGACGTAGGCGCGCCCGAGCGCTGCTTCGGCACGCTTGCCGGTCGCGTTCTTCTTGCGAAGGTCAACCAGCATCAAGTGGTTGTCGGTGCCGCCGGAAACGACGTCGAGGCCGCCTGCGATCAGGGTTTCGGCAAGCGCCTTGGCGTTCTTGACGATCTGGGCCGCGTAGTCCTTGAACTCGGGCTGCAGCGCCTCGCCGAAGGCAACGGCCTTGGCAGCGATGATGTGCATCAACGGACCTCCCTGCAGACCCGGGAATACGGCCGAATTGAACTTCTTCGCCAGATCTTCATCGTTGGTCAGGATGACACCACCGCGCGGGCCGCGCAGCGACTTGTGGGTCGTGGTAGTCGCGACATGGCAGTGCGGGAACGGCGACGGATGCTGGCCACCGGCAACGAGACCGGCGATGTGGGCCATGTCGACCATCAGGTAGGCGCCAACCGAGTCAGCGATCTCGCGGAAACGCTTCCAGTCCCAGATGCGGGAGTAAGCGGTGCCGCCGGCGATGATCAGCTTCGGCTTGTGCTCTTCGGCCTTGCGAGCAACTTCGTCCATGTCGAGCAGATTGTCGCCTTCGCGCACGCCGTAGGACACAACGTTGAACCACTTGCCCGACATGTTGACCGGCGAACCGTGTGTCAGGTGACCGCCCGAGTTGAGATCAAGGCCCATGAAGGTGTCGCCCGGCTGCAGCAGCGCCAGGAACACAGCCTGGTTCATCTGCGAACCGGAGTTCGGCTGAACGTTGGCGAAGTTGACGCCGAAGAGCTTCTTGGCGCGCTCGATCGCGAGTTCTTCCGCGATATCGACGAATTGGCAGCCGCCATAGTAGCGCTTGCCCGGATAGCCTTCAGCGTACTTGTTGGTCATGATGGAGCCCTGGGCTTCCAGAACCGCGCGGGAAACAATGTTTTCCGAAGCGATCAGCTCGATCTCATGACGCTGGCGACCGAGTTCCTTTTGGATCGAGCCGAAGATTTCCGGATCGGTATCGGCAAGCGAGCGATTGAAGAAGGTCTGGGTGGAAGCATTGGTCATGGGCGGGCTCCTCAACTGGAATGCGCGAAGGTATTAGCGCCCTGCCCTGCCAAGGGCAATACGGAGAACGACATTTGCTAGGCAATCTACGCGCCGCGGGTTCCAGGCTCGATAGGACAACAAAAAACCGCGCCAGAGGGGCGCGGTTTCGAGAAAATCAAACGCGATCCAACTGACTCATTGAACCGGCTGCTCCGTGGTGGCGGTCGTGTCGAGCGCAAGCTCGGCATTGCCGTCGAGCTGGTAGATATCGTCGCGGAACTGCACGACGCCATCCGGCATGCCCCAAGCGGAAATGTAGACGAAGTAAACGGGCACTTCTTCGGCAAGCTTGATCGGTGTGTTGACGCGGGTCGTGATGACCTGCTCCATTTGCTGACGTGACCACGGCGGGGTCTCGCGCAGCAGCCAGGTCGTCAGGTCCCGAACGTTCTGGACGCGGACACAGCCAGAGGACTCAAAGCGCATCAGCTTGTTGAAGAGACCCTGCTGCGGCGTGTCGTGCATGTACTCGCCGTTCTTGTTGTAGAAGTTGATCTTCGTGGACGCCATGGCGTTGATCTTGCCCGGATCCTGGCGGAACATGAAATTCGGCGCCTTCTCCGCATTCCAGTCGACCGTTTCCGGCGCCACCTCGTTGCCCTTGCCATCGATCAGGCGAATGGCATTCTTCTCGAGGTAGGTCGGGTCCTTGCGCATCAGTGGCACGATGTCTTTTTCGACGATCGAGCGCGGTGCCGTCCAATAAGGATTGAGAATAACTTCGTAGATCTTCGAGTTAACGAGATGCGTCGGACGGCTAAGCCGGCCAACAACCGCGGCGTGGCGCGTCGCAACGCTGCCGTCTTCCACCGCCTCGACGTAAGCCGCCGGAATGTTGACCATCACATGGCGGCGTCCCAGCTCTTCCGGGAAGGTCTGAATCCGGATGAGGTTGGTGTTCAGTTGCTGCAGGCGAACATCGGCCGGAACGTTCATCGCCTTCAAGGTGAACTCGCCGATAACACCGTCAGCCGGAAGGCCGTGACGCGCCTGGAAGCGCTTGACGGCGCCGTCGACATAGGAATCGAACGCCGAAGACATGCCCGCCTCGCGCGGCAGGTCGCCGGTAATGGCCAAACGCTGGCGAAGCCCCTGGACGGCCGGGTCCGTCACGCCGATCTGCAGGCGCTGCTGGCTTGGGCTCACTTGAGGCCAACCGCCCGCGGAGGCGATCTGCTGATACTGCATGATCGCCTGCTGGATACTGGGCACCGACTGCGGTCCGAGAATCGGCGTGTTCGAAACGACGGCCGTCGCCGTACGGGATGCCGCCTTTGCATCGAATTGGTCATCCCAATCGCCGCGCTGCGGAGCATTAATGAGCGAATCGATCGCCGACTGCGCGAGTGCGGGGGTAGCCAATGCGCCCGCTCCCACCATTGCCGCAGACGTCAGAAACGCCCGACGAGAAAGAGCTTCAGTTCCGATTTTCTTCGACATTCATCCCAACCACTAAATTGCCGCTGCTTGAGAGACCGACGACCTTCGCTATCCCTGCGAGAGCGCAAATCCCTACCAACCCGTCGCCACGGCGCATTACACAATCTCTCTGCCGGCAATCACAGGATTGCGAGCAGGGAGCACGAGGTTATCGGACCTCAATTGGGGAAGCGCCATTTTGCCGTGCATTTCCGCTGACATGCTAATATGGCCAATTCGTGTCGCCTCGCACCACACTCAACCGTCGGTCGCAGACAACGCGGAAAAACCATATCGATCCACAGAATGTGGCGGTTAATAGCGGCTAAAAAACGGCTTGAATACAGGCGATTATGCTTGCCTGCCATGCGTTGCAAAGATGTCACGACAGCGTTGACGGAAGGTGCCTACTCGCGCCAGTGGTCGGCCACCCAAGGCGTTGGTCGGATGTAGTGGCGCAGATAACGAAACAGCGGCCTGTTGCGTCTTCGTTCGGGGTCGAACATGTGTCGGATATGATCCAGCGGCGGCGCCGCGCGGCCCTTCAACCCGAACCGTCCTTCGACCGCGAACTGCGGATGGAAGTCGCGTGGAAACAGGATCACCCGCGCATCACCCGGCAGGCGTGGCGTCAGGAAATAATTGAGCGGGAATGGCCAGCGGCAATCCTGCCTGAAATGGAGCACCCACCGACGCGGAAAGAACTTCGCGCCGCCGGGCGCATTTCTCGTCACAAAGCGCTGCTCGAATTCATATTCGTCAGCAACCCCTTGGGGATCGGCACGGAATTTTTCTTGCAAGGAAACCAGCTTGCCGACAGGAAAGCGGAAGAGAGATGTCTGTCCGAGGCGTTCAAACGGCGTCGTCTGGTTGCGCGACAGGATGACGTCGTCAGGACCGCCGACCTCGAAGAATGAGTCGAGGGAACCGACGATGACCAGATCGAGGTCGAGGAACAGCACTGGACCACTCAAACTTCCAAGCTTCGGCCCCCAAAGTCGCCCCTTGGGCCAAATACCCTTCGTTCTCACCGGCATGTTTTCGACATCCAGCGGCGGCAGGTCCTCGCAAAGGATCTCAGGATTTAGATCGCTGCGATTGTCGGTGAAGCAAGTGAAGGTGAAGGGAGGCGTGATATTGCGCTTCACCATGGCATAAAGACGGTTGATGAAGGGGGCACCATATTTCGTCCCCCAACTGATGCAGATGACCTGCTTCACCCCACCGCTCGCCGCCAAGACAGCTGACACCATGACCTGCAACTCCTGATTCACGCTAGAACCCCCAAAGGTTCGTGCGAAGTCATTAGCAAGTTGTCGGCCGAATATGTAGTCCCCCGCAACGGAGCGAGGAAACGCGAAAAGGGCGCTACGGAATACCGTTGCGCCCTTTCGTGCCTTGGAGGTCTGATAAGCCAGCAGGGAAGTTGGCTTACGAGATTACAGGCGGTAGAGGATCTGGTCGTTCCAGAAGCGGTCCAGACGGGTCAGCAGCTTGTTCATCTGCGTGAATTCGTCGGTACCGATGCCGCCGACCTTGTCGATCGAGCCTACGTGGCGCTCGTAGAGCTTGGCGACGGTTTCCGCGATGTCCTGGCCGGTTTCCGTCAGGCTGATGCGGACCGAGCGACGGTCGATGCGCGAGCGCTGGTGGTTGATGAAGCCGAGGTCGACGAGCTTCTTGACGTTGTAGGAAACGTTGGAGCCCAGGTAGTAACCGCGAGAGCGAAGTTCGCCGGCGGTCAGCTCGGAGTTGCCGATGTTGAAGAGGAGAAGTGCCTGGACAGCGTTCACATCGCTGCGACCCTGACGGTCGAACTCATCCTTGATGACGTCGAGCAGACGGCGGTGAAGACGTTCAACAAGATGAAGGGATTCCATGTAAAGATCACGGATGCCCTGTTCCTGCTGGTCACGGAAGTTCGATACTGCCTGCGGCTTGATTTTCGTGTTCATGATGACTGCCTCACTGTTTGTTTGGCGGTGTTGGTTTTCTTCCCGCCTTGAGACAGACCCTATCGAATACAAATAAAATTCTACTTAAACCGCAGGCTTAACAGTGCCTTACCGAATCTCCTAGATGTATCAGGGTAAATCAACGCTTACCTGCTGGCGCCGCTTTCGCTTCTCGTACCAGAGCACGGCGCGGAATCCCACGTAGACCAGAGCGACCGCAATATGCAGGAGAACGATCAGCCGGTTGGACCCGAAAACGTCCGGCATGAAGCCGTGCATGATGACCTGTCCGCCTGCCGCTAGCACCCAGATTACCGGGCCCCAGGAGACGGCCAGCCAAAGGCCGAGGGACGCAACAGGAAAGAGAACGGCAAGGCAGGTGCTTGCGACCTTCCAGGGAAGGCTGAGCAGGTCGAAGCGCCCTGCCCCCACCAGCGAGTAGCCGACAAGCATCGCCCAATACTGCAATCCAAACCAGAAGCAGGACATCGCGACCAGGCGCAAGAACAGGATGAACAGAACGCTGGTTAGCGTCGGCTTCGGTATCGTCGGAGAATCAGCGTCCATATCTAAAACAATAGGGTTGCAGTTGGGACTTCGCCAGCGGCTCGATTATTGCGGCCAATCGTCCGGTTTGGTTTTCGGCCGTGCCATGATAATGAGCGCATCGACAATTGGAATGGCAGAAAGCTGGAACGACCATGCAGGACAAGACGCATCTCGTCGACGACATCACCGGCCATCGGCGCATGCGCCGCAACCGCAAGGCCGACTGGACGCGGCGCCTGGTACAGGAAAACCGGCTGACGGTGGACGATCTGATCTGGCCGGTTTTCGTCGTTCCCGGCTCCGGCATCATCGAACCGATACCGGCAATGCCCGGCGTCAACCGGATGAGTGTGGATAAGCTCGTCGAAGCCACCAGGGAGGCGGCCGATCTCGGCATCCCGGCGATCGCGACCTTTCCGAACATCGAGATGGAACTCCGCGACGAAACCGGATCGAACAGTCTTGAGGCCAACAACCTGATCAACCAGGCGACGATCGCTATCAAGAAGGCAGTGCCCAATATCGGGGTCATCACGGATGTGGCGCTCGATCCTTTCACCAGCCATGGCCACGACGGGATCCTGCGACATGGCGAGATCGTCAACGACCAGACGGTCGATCAGGTTGCGCGCGCGGCCGTCATGCAGGCCAATGCCGGCTCTGACATCATTTCGCCGTCGGAGATGATGGACGGTAGAATCGGCGCCATCCGCCGCGCCCTTGACGCTGCCGGGCACCAGAATGTTGGTATCATGAGCTACGCCACCAAATTCGCCTCGGCATTCTATGGCCCCTACCGCGAGGCGATCTCGACCGGCGGGCTGCTCAAGGGCGACAAGAAGACCTATTACATCGATCCGGCAAACGGGACCGAAGCGATCCGGGACGCGGCGCTCGACGTCGAGGAAGGCGCCGACATGCTGATGGTCAAGCCGGGACTGCCCTATCTCGACATCTGTTGGCGCATGAAGGAGGCTTTCGGACTACCCACCTTCGCCTACCAAGTTTCGGGCGAATACACACAGATCAAGGCGGCCGCGATGAACGGCTGGATCGACGGTGAACGGGCGATGCTGGAAACCCTGCTTTCATTCAAGCGCGCCGGGTGTGATGGCGTCCTCACCTATTTTGCGGTCGAGGTGGCCAGGATTTTAGCCAAGCGCTGACTGCGCGCAAATATTGCATTTGCGGGAAGCGATACCATATCAGCGGCATCACTTTCTCGAAAGGAGACCGCAACAATGACGCTCACTCCCAACCCGCTTTATGCCGCACCGGACGAGTGGCGCGCCTACAGCGGCACGCTGAGCCGTCGTGTCTTCGCATTCATCCTCGATTACGTGATCGTTCTGCTGCTTTGCATCCCGGCAGCCGTCGTGCTTTTCTTCCTGTCGATCGTCACACTGGGGCTCGGATTCTTTCTCTATCCGGCCTTGTTCGTGATCGTTGCCGGCCTCTATTTCGGCTTCACCGTTGGCGGTTCCAGTCAGGCCTCGCTTGGGATGCGCGCAATGGGAATCGCAATCATCCGAGTCGACGGGCAGCGGATGGATTTTCTGACCGCCATCGTTCACCTGGCGCTTTTCTGGATCTTGAACTCCGTTCTGACGCCGCTGATTCTGCTGGTCGGCCTGTTTACCGAGCGCAGCCGGCTTATCCACGATTTTCTGGTCGGCACGGTCACCGTACGCACCGCCTAGATCGGGTCCTTACACGCTAAAATAAACGCGGCTGCTGGCCTTTGCTGGCAGCCTTTGGGCGCCATATCCAAAAGTATAACGGGCAACATCGGACAACAGAATGGCCGCGCTGTTGACGTTTTTTATTCTTAAGTCATCCTGTAGATAAGCAGCGAACCGAAGGAAATCTCCGGAACAGATGAATACGCAGACGACGCCCTCACCGCAGTTTTACCTGACTGCTCCGGCTGCGTGCCCTTATCTGGCCCACGAGATGGAACGCAAGGTCTTCACACATCTCGTCGGGCCGCGTGCAGCGGAGATGAACGATATCCTGACACAGGGCGGCTTTCGCCGATCGCAGAACATTGCCTATCGGCCAGCGTGCGAAGCCTGCCGTGCCTGCATCTCGGTGCGCATCCTCCCGCAGGAGTTCTTGCCGACAAAGTCGATGAAACGGGTTCTGGCGACAAACGACGATATCATCTCCACGGAGTTTCCTGCCCAGCCCTCCAGCGAGCAGTATTCGCTGTTCCGACGCTATCTTGATTTTCGCCACCAACAGGGCGGAATGTCCGACATGACTGTGCTCGACTACGCCATCATGGTCGAGGATACGCATGTGAACACCAAGATCATCGAGTATCGGCTTCGAAAGGAAGGGGCCGGGATCGAAGAGCGGCCGACGGGCGAACTGGTGGCAGCCGCCCTCACCGATACCATGAGCGACGGCTTGTCGATGGTCTATTCCTACTTCAACCCTGATATGGATCGGCGCTCGCTCGGGACCTTCATGATCCTTGATCACATCAGGCGGACAAAGGCTTTGGGTCTTCCGCACGTTTACTTGGGCTACTGGGTTCAAGGATCGCGGAAAATGGACTACAAGACTCGCTTCCAGCCGCAGGAGCACCTGACTTCGCGCGGTTGGGAACGTTTCGATCCCTCCGCATTGCCCGAAAGTACACGCTACTAAATGCTCCTCCCCTCCCTTTCCGATCATCGGAAGGGTCTGCTGCTGACAGCAATCGGCGGCCTGGCTCTTTCCATGGACATTCCCCTCGTGCGCCTTGCTCATGGAGACATGTGGTCGATCCTCGGCGCACGCAGCATCACGACCGTCGCCGTGACCGTGGTCCTGATCTGCCTCATCCGATACGTCAAGGGAACATGGCCAGTGCTTGTGCCCGGCAAACATGGCCTTGCAACGGGATTGCTCTACGGCTGCTCGACGCTGACCTTCCTGCTCGCCGTCTTCAATACGGCAACGGCGAATGTGGTCTTCATCGTCGCGTTCAATCCGATGTTCGGGGCCCTCCTCTCCTGGATATTCCTCAAGGAGCGCCCTTCGCTCTCCACGCTCGTTACCATGGCCGTCATGGTGTTCGGTGTTGGCTTGATCGTCCGTGACGGATTGGCCGGCGGCCATGTCTTCGGCGATGCCATGGCGCTGCTCAGCGCTTTCATCCTCGCGTCGGCGATCACAGTCGGTCGTGCATCGCGCCGAGACATGGGCTTCGTGCCGTTGCTTGCGGCCGCCATGCCTGCCATCCTCGGTTTTGCCAACGCTTTGCCGGCTGGACTCGTCATAGAGCATCCGGCGTGGATCGTCCTCAACGGCGCGCTGCTGATGCCGGTTGCGTTTTGGTGCCTTGCCACGGGGCCGCGTTACCTGTCGGCGCCGGAAGTCGGCATGTTCTACCTGCTCGAAACCATCCTGGCTCCGATCTGGATCTGGTTAATTTTCGCAGAAGCGCCGCCGACGATGACTCTCATCGGCGGCACGATCCTGGTCTGCGCGATTATGGCGCACTCGCTTTGGATGGTTCGGCGGAAACCTTCGCGACAATCTCTGGCACATTGACCACCTGCATGGCATCGAGTTCGCGCTCGAGCCCTTGCATGACGTGAACCCAACCCTGCCGCGTCTGCTCCTCGAACTGCCCCCATTCAGAGCACATTTCGTGTGAGAGCGTCAGCCGTGTGCCTTCTGCAAGGGGTTCGATGTCTATCTGGATTCGGTCCGCATTGTGATCATGCTCGGCTGCAGAGAAGCAGAAGACCATCCGTCGCGGACGACGCAGTTCCAGAAACACGCCGTAATGAACCGCATCACCAGTCGGACGCCGATCGATGACGAGAAAATGCCCGCCAACCTTCGGATCGATATCGGCGCGGATCACGCGGCCTTCATCGCTCGCGAAGAGAAAGCGTTTTGCAATCTGAGGGTTCAGCCATGCGTCATAGACAGCGCAGGGCGAGGCATTGAAAGTATGCGCAACATTCAAGGTGATGGTATTGCAAGCACTCATCAACATTCCTCCGTGATCGACATGATGCTCCCGAAAGCGCCACATTCGATCATTCCGTCCGCCTACGGAATGATGTCTGTCCATGTTGTGATTACAGGACAGAATTAGAGGAATTGCACCGCTCGCCAAGAGCGGCGCGCGGATTTATTTTTGCCTCAACCTGCGAACTTGCCGCTGCGCGGAAAACCCTTCGGAACGGTGCGACCGGCGGTCGCGCGATCGGCGAGCCATTCGGCCAGCTCGTCCTTGTTTTTCGTAAAGGTGCGGCCGGCACTATCTTCCCAGACGAGGCCGTCGGCAATGGCGAAGCAGCGCACATCGGAAATGCCGCCGTCCTTGTAGCGCTGCAGGCGGACGCCCTTGCCGCGCCCCATTTCAGGCACCTGCGCCAGCGGGAAGGCGAGCAGCTTGCGGTTCTCGCCAACGACAGCGACATGATCGCCGCTGACCGGAACAATCAGCTTCGTCTCCTCGGGCATGGAGACGTTCATGATCTGCTTGCCCTTGCGGGTATTGGCGACCATGTCGGTCTCGGCGACAACGAAACCGTTGCCCGCCGTCGAGACGATCAATTGCTTACGGGCCGGATCGTGCACGAACGCCGTCAGCACGTCCTGATCATTTTCCATGTCGATCATGATACGCAGAGGCTCGCCATGACCTCGACCGCCGGGCAGCTTGTCGCCACCAAGCGTGTAGGCCTTGCCACCCGTGGTGATGATCAGGATCTTGTCGGTCGTCTGTGCCGGGAAGGCAACCTTCAACGCGTCGCCTTCCTTGAAGGTCAGGGTCGCGGTGTCGGAGATGTGTCCCTTCAGCGCGCGGATCCAGCCTTTTTCTGAGACGACGACGGTGATCGGCTCCTTCTCGATCATCGCCTGCTGGATTGCCTGCTCATCAGCTTCAGGCGCGTCGGCAAACTGTGTGCGGCGGCGGCCGAGCTCGGTCGCCTTCGCGAACTTCTTCTTCACCTCGCCGATTTCCCAGGCGACCGTCTGCCACTGCTTGTCCTCGGATGCCAGCAGCGCCTCGATCTCGCCCTTCTCCTTGGTGAGCGCGTCGAATTCAGTGCGGATCTCGAATTCCTCAAGCTTGCGCAACGACCGCAGGCGCATATTGAGGATCGCTTCGACTTGGTTGTCGGTCAGCGACCAGCGCGCGATCATCACGGGCTTCGGCTCATCCTCTTCGCGGATGATGCGAATGACCTCGTCGATATTGAGGTAGGCGATCAGCAAGCCGCCGAGGATTTCCAAGCGACGATCGATAGCGGCGAGACGGAAGCGCGAGCGGCGCTGCAGCACTTCACGACGGTGGTCGAGCCACTCCTTCAGGACCTCGTTCAACGCCATGACGCGCGGGATGCGCCCCATGGAGAGAACGTTCATGTTCAGCGGGAAGCGACTTTCCAGTTCCGTCAGCTTGAACATCGATTCCATAAGGATCGTCGGATCGACTGTCCGGTTCTTCGGTACCAGCACGACGCGGACGTCTTCGGCGGATTCGTCGCGGATGTCCTCGAGCAAGGGCAGTTTTCGCGCCAACAGGAGTTCGGCGATCTTTTCGATCAATCGGGACTTCTGGACCTGGAACGGGATTTCGGTAACGACGATCTGATAACCGCCACGACCGAGGTCCTCGGTCTCCCACTTGGCGCGTGTGCGAAATCCGCCGCGGCCGGTCTTGTAAGCCTCGATGATGCTTTCGCGGCTGTCGATGATGATGCCGCCCGTCGGGAAATCCGGGCCGGGGATGAACTCCACCAGCTTTTCGACCGAAGCATCGGGATGCTTGATGAGGTGAAGTGCGGCGTCGCAGAGCTCGTGGACGTTATGCGACGGAATGGAGGTCGCCATACCGACGGCAATACCAGACGAGCCATTCGCCAGTAGGTTCGGAAAGGCGCCCGGCAGGACGACCGGCTCTTCGTCTTCCTCGTTGTAGGTCGGGCGGAAATCAACTGCATCCTGTTCGATGCCATCGAGCAGGAGACCGGCGACCTCGGTCATGCGGGCTTCGGTGTATCGATAGGCAGCAGCACTGTCGCCGTCGATGTTGCCGAAGTTGCCCTGCCCGTCGACGACAGGGTAGCGTTGCGAGAAATCCTGCGCCAGACGCACCAGCGCATCATAGACCGACTGATCGCCATGCGGGTGAAACTTACCGATGACATCGCCGACGATACGGGCACATTTCTTGAAGGCGGAATTGGGCCGGATGCCCATCTCGCTCATGGCGTGAATGATACGGCGGTGCACCGGCTTCAAGCCGTCGCGCACGTCGGGCAGCGCGCGGTGCATGATAGTCGATAGCGCATAGGCGAGATAGCGCTCTTCAAGCGCCGCCTTCAGATCGACCGGAAGGATACTGTCGTCGTCTCCGCCGGAGGGCGGCAAAATCTGTTGTCCCATATGTCCTGACTAGCCGAGATGTCCTATTTGAGCAAGGAATCCAAGCATTCGGGCTGTGGATGAAGTCTTGGAACGATGAGAAAAGAATGACAGTAGCTGCTTTGCCCGAATTTGGTCGTTCTTTCGTTTTCCCTTCAACACAAATTTAGAAATACACAAATATAAACCGCGATCGAACCGCAGTAGATCGGCTACGAACAGAGCCACCGCTACGCACCGCCACTAAGGGACCCAAGATGACTTTTTACCGGACGACACGGCTGATGCTTTCGGGCGCCGCTTTTCTTTCTCTCGCCGGCTCGGCCTTTGCCCTCGATGGCCAGGCTCTGCTGACGAAGATCAACGCCGCTTACAGCCAGCAGGGAGGCACGATCGTTGCCGATGGCGTCGATGTCGACGGCACGACGGTGACGCTGAAGCAGGCGAGCTTCAAGGCCAACAGCGGCGAAGCGGTGCAGATTGGCGACATCACGATGAAAGGCGTCGAGGAAGACGAAGACGGCGGCTACTATGTCGAGGAAGCATCCTTCCCGAACATCAGCGCTACGAACGAGGGCTCCACTTTCACAGCAACCGACCTGACGCTGAGCGGTATTTCGATCCCTGCCGATCCGAAGGGTGAAGGGCTCGACTCGATGCTGCTCTACGAGAGCGCCCACAGCGGTCCGGTGAAGGTTGTCCAGAACGGGGCAGAGCTGTTCTCGCTCGCTGAAAGCGACATGAACCTGACGCTTCGCGAAGACGAATCCGGCTTCGATTTTGATGGCGCTTTCAAGGGTCTCAAGGCCGATCTCAGCAAGACAACCGACGCGCAGAGCAAGGAAGCGATCGACAAGCTCGCGCTCCAGCACGTCCAGGGCGACATCACGATGAAGGGCGCCTGGGAGCTGACACCCGGCACGATCGACGTCTCCGAATTCGCCTTCGACTTCAACAACATCGGCAAGCTGAACCTCGCCTTTAAGATCTCCGGCTACACGATGCCTTTCATAAAGTCGCTGCAGGAGGCGGCCAAGCAGGCGGAAGCAAACCAGAACAAGGAAGAGGCGCAGCAGGCCCTCGGTCTGTCGATGCTCGGGCTGATGCAGCAGCTGTCGTTCGAAAGCGCCCAGATCCGCTTCGATGACGCTTCCATCACCAAACGCGCCCTCGACTACGCCGGCAGCCAGCAGAACATCTCCGGCCAACAGATGGCGGATTCGTTGAAGGCGATGACGCCGATCATGCTGGCGCAACTCAACATCCCGGAGCTGCAGAACGCCATATCGGCGGCTGTCAGCACCTTCCTCGACAATCCGAAGAACCTGACGCTCGCTGCCGCTCCGGCAAAGCCCGTTCCGTTCCCAATGATCATGGGTGCCGCGATGGGCGCACCGAATACACTGCCGCAAGTCCTCGGCGTGAAGGTGACCGCAAACGATTGATCTGAGCCTCTGGAACCCGGCGACCCGCTCTGCCGCTGGGTTCCTTTCTGTTTGGGCAACGGTCACGCAATGTAGCGGCGCAACTCATGGATTGCGTGGCTGGTCATTTCAGCCAGTTCTGAGGCCGTGGCGCCGTCACGTGCCTGGACCGACATGCCCTGGACGATCGCCCCCATAAAGCGGGCAAGCGATCGGGCGTTCGCGTCCTTGCTTATATCCCCCTCCTTGATGCCGCGTTCGATGCGCGCCACGAAAATGTCGAGCGTCTGCGTCCGCAGCGAGGAGACATATTCGGCAATGTCCTCATTCTCGGCCGCGCAATTCAACACAGCCGTCGAAATCATACAGCCCTTCGGATGGTCTGGCGCGGTGAAAATGGCGGCCGAGTTGTTCAGGAACCGCTCGAAGGCAGTGACGGTGTCGATCTCTGCCTGGAAAGGATTGCCGGGTTCGGGGCGCGGCATGCGGCGATATTGCGCGAGCGCCTCGCGATAAAGCTCCGCCTTGGAGCGGAAGGCCGCGTAGAGGCTCTGGGGCGTAATCCCCATCGAGGCAGTAAGATCGGCGATCGAGCTGCCGTCATAGCCGTGCTGCCAGAAGACGTCGCGTGCGGCGGAAAGCACCGTCTCGCGATCGAAGGCCGGCGGGCGGCCGCGCTTCTTCTGACCGCTATTTTTCCCGTCGTCGTTATTTTTCATAGTGATCACTCTAGAAATATCATTCGATCCAGTTTATTCAGGAACGATCATTGTGATTATAGGAGGCTTGATCCAATGAGTCTTCCCCTCGAAACCCAGCACACACAGCAGACTGCGGACCTCGCAAGGGCACTCGACACGGTGATCGATCGCACGATCGCAGCAAAACGTCTCGTCGGCGCGGTGGTCCTCGTTGCCCGCGAAGGCGTCGTCGTCTATCGTCGTGCAGCAGGCCTTGCCGATCGCGAAAAAGGACGGGCCATGGCCGAGGACACGATTTTCCGGCTCGCCTCGATCACAAAGCCGATCGTGACGATCGCAGCGATGCGGCTCGTCGAACAGAGCCGCATCAACCTCGACGATCCCGTGACCAAATGGCTGCCGGATTTCCGCCCGCGACTTGCGGACGGGACGGAGCCGGTCATCGCTATCCGCCATCTGCTCACTCATACCTCCGGACTCAGCTATGGCTTTGCCGAAGAGGATGGTCCTTATGCCAAAGCAGGCATTTCCGACGGCCTCGATCAACCTGGCCTGCCGCTGGCCGAAAACCTGAAGCGGCTGGCGAGCGTCCCTCTCCTCTTCGCACCTGGCTCACAATGGCAATATTCGCTCGCCATGGACGTGATCGGTGGCGTCATCGAAAAGGAGACAGGTGCCCCGCTCGGCGAAGCCGTGGCAAAGCTGGTGACGGAGCCACTCGGCCTTGCCGACATCGCCTTTGCCGTGCGTGATCACAGTCGGCTCGCTGCCGCCTATATGAACACCGCACCGGAGCCCGCGCTGATGGGCAAAGAAGCCTCCGTGCGGGCTCTGAACGGCTCTGTGCGTTTCACGCCGGACCGCATCTTCGATCCGGCCTCCTATCATTCCGGCGGCGCCGGCATGGCGGGAACAGCGGGCAACGTGCTGGCGATCCTGGAGACGATCCGCAAGGGCGGCTCGTCGCTTCTCTCTTCCGAAACAGTCAAGACCATGACGGCAGATCAGGCGAACGGCGTGCGCCAGCTTCTCGATCCGGGCGTCGGTTTCGGTTTCGGCTGGGCGGTGGTGACCGACCCGGTCTCCGCGCAGGTGCCGTGGTCGAAGGGGACGTTTCGCTGGGGCGGCGCTTACGGCCATAGCTGGTTTGTCGATCCCGCAAAGAAACTGACCGTCGTGGCGCTGACGAATACGGCGCTGGAGGGGATGTGGGGGCAGTTCACGGTGGATCTGCGCGACGCGCTCTACACGGCGCTTTGAGTGCAAAGAAAAAGCCCGGCTCAGGCCGGGCTTTTTATGCAAGCCTACTCAGTCCTTCTTGACCGGCGGGATCGGGCGGATCGACAGTTCGCGCAGCTGCGTCGGCGTTGCCGGGGTCGGTGCGCCCATCAGCAGGTCCTGCGCCTGCTGGTTCATCGGGAACAGCGAGATCTCGCGCAGGTTCTTGGCGCCGACGAGCAGCATGACGATGCGGTCGATGCCGAAGGCCATGCCGCCATGCGGCGGCGCACCGTACTGGAATGCGCGGTAGAGGCCGCCGAACTGCTCCTCGACCTCGGCCTGCGACTTGCCGGTCAATTCAAAAGCCTTGACCATGACTTCCGGCAGCTGGTTGCGGATCGAGCCCGAGGCGATCTCGAAGCCGTTGCAAACCATGTCGTATTGGAAGGCCTTGATCGACAGCGGATCGCTGCCGTTGAGCGCATCGAGGCCGCCCTGCGGCATCGAGAACGGGTTGTGGGCGAAGTCGATCTTCTTCTCGTCTTCCAGCCATTCGAGGAACGGGAAGTCGACGATCCAGCAGAATTCGAAGCGATCACGGTCTACGAGGTTCAACTCCTCGCCGGCCCTCGTGCGGGCTTCGCCGGCAAACTTGTAGAACTTCGACGGATCACCGGCGACGAAGAAGCAGGCATCGCCATCATCGAGGCCGAGTTGGGTACGGATCGCGTCGGTGCGCTCCTCGCCGATGTTCTTGGCGAGCGGGCCGGCGCCTTCGAGCTTCTCGCCCTCCTTGCGCCAGAAGATATAGCCGAGGCCCGGCTGCCCCTGGCTCTGCGCCCAGGCGTTCATGCGGTCGCAGAACGCACGGCTACCGCCAGTCCTGGCGGGAATAGCCCAGACCTCGACCTTCGGGTTCGATGCAATCATGTTCGCGAAGACCTTGAAACCGGAGCCGGCAAAATGCTCGGTGACCGCCTGCATCTCGATCGGGTTGCGCAGGTCGGGCTTATCGGAGCCGTACTTGCGGATCGCCGTCTCATACGGAATGCGCGGGAACTTCTCGGTCACCGGCTTGCCTTCGGCAAACTCGACGTAGATGTCGCGAATGACCGGCTCCATCGTGTTCCAGACGTCTTCCTGGGTGACGAAGCTCATTTCGAGGTCGAGCTGGTAGAATTCGCCCGGCAGACGGTCGGCGCGCGGGTCTTCGTCGCGGAAACACGGCGCGATCTGGAAGTAGCGGTCGAAACCGGCAACCATCAACAGCTGCTTGTATTGCTGCGGCGCCTGCGGCAGCGCGTAGAAGGTGCCGGGGTGGATGCGTGACGGCACGAGGAAGTCGCGCGCGCCTTCCGGCGAGGAGGCCGTCAGAATCGGCGTCGTGTATTCGGTGAAGCCGACATTGCCCATTTCGCGGCGCATGGCGGAGATAACCTGCGTGCGCTTGACGATGTTCTTGTGCAGGGTCTCGCGGCGCAGATCGAGGAAGCGATACTTCAGGCGAACGTCTTCCGGATAATCAGGCTCGCCGAAGACCGGCAGCGGCAATTCCTTGGCAGCGGAGAGAACTTCGATCTCCTGCGCGTAGAGTTCGATCTCGCCGGTCGCCATGTTCTTGTTGACGGTGTCTTCCGTGCGCGCCTTGACGAGGCCGTCAATGCGGATCACCCACTCGCCGCGGACCAGTTCAGCCTGCTTGAACGCGGGCGAATCCGGATCGGCAACGACCTGGGTGATGCCGTAATGGTCACGGAGGTCGATGAACAAAACGCCGCCATGGTCACGAACACGGTGGACCCAGCCGGAAATCCGGACATTGGCGCCGACATCCGACTTGCGGAGGGCTGCACATGTGTGGCTGCGATAGCGATGCATAATCTCAATTCCCGGTATCTGGCTTAAAGACGGCGGCAAGGGGCTCTGATGGCTCTCCCGCACCGACAAGAAAATCGGGCGGAAAAGCGCATGGACGGTCTGATTTGTCAAGGGTTGGCACGCTAAGCATGCGCTTTGCGCCAGCTTTATGACAGGCCCGCAACCATGCGACCGCGAATACCCATGCGGCAGTTTGGCAACTCCCTACCATATTGCTGAAGCTCGCAGTCAACTTTAAAGAAGAGCAATATCCTCGCGCGGAGCCTCTACATGCCCCTTTTCACTCGCCGCAACCTGCTGAAAGCCTCGGCCGTTGCGGGTGCTTATGGCGTCGGTGTCGGAATAGCGGGGAAATTCGGGTTGGCGGAAGCGGCGCCGGAGCCACAAGTGCTGAAAGCGTTAAAGACGACGGCCAGCCTCGCCGACTCCGGCGTGACGAAAGACATCATGACTTGGGGCGACGCCGGCATGCCTCCGGTATTGCGAATGACGAAGGGCAAACCTTTTGCGGCAAGGCTGACGAACACGCTCGACGAGCCGACGACGATCCACTGGCACGGCCTGAGAATAGCGAACAAGATGGACGGCGTGCCGTTCATGACGCAGCCCTATGTCTATACCGGTGACAGCTTCGACTATGCCTTCACGCCGCCGGATGCCGGCACCTTCTGGTATCACCCACATTGCAACACGCTGACACAGATGGGTCACGGCATGACTGGCGTTCTCCTGGTGGAGGATCCAGATGATCCGGTATTCGACGCCGAGGTCGTGCTCAATCTGCGCGACTGGCGGCTCGGTGGCGACGGGCAGTTCATCGCGGCCTTCCGTCCGCGTGATGCCGCAAAGACCGGCACCTACGGAACAGTCAGGACGGCCAACTGGTACCAGGAGCCGCAATATGATGCGCCGGCCGGCGGCCTCATCCGGCTCCGCATTGCGGTGACTGACGTCACCCGCATCTTTTCCCTGAAGATGGAGGGCGCCGAGGCGACCGTCATCGCGCTCGACGGCAATCCTGTCCCGAAACGCTTTCCGCTTGATCTGCTGTTGATCGGGCCTGGTCAGCGCCTCGATCTCGCCGTCAGGATGCCAGACAGCGAGGGTGCCGTCGCCACACTCGAAGACATCAGGGGCACAATGCCGAAGACGATCGCCAAGCTTTGCGCCGTCGGAACCTCGTTGAAGCGCAATGTCGGCGATCTCACGGCGCTTGGCGAGAACCCGGTTGCTAAGCCCGATCTGTCTGCGGCACAGAAGATCCCGCTCATTCTCAGCGCCACGGCCGAGAGTGCGCCTGTCGACAGCATCTGTGGTACGCTGGGCTACAGCTTCTGGGCCATCAACAAGGTACCGTGGCCCGGCGACACGCCGGACCCGACCGCGCCGCTGGCGGAATTGAAGCTGGGCAAGAGCTACATCCTGCAACTCGAGAACGTGACACCGCACACGCATCCGATCCACCTGCACGGCATGAGCTTTACCGTGCTGTCGTCCTCGACACGGAAGGTCGAGCCGCTCGTTAGCGACACCTATCTCGTCCAACCCGATGAGAAAGTGCAACTCGCCTTTGTGGCCGACAATCCCGGCGATTGGTTGCTGCATTGCCACATCATCGAGCATCAAAAGACCGGCATGACCAGTTATGTTAGAGTTGTTTGACGGCTCTTTGCGGGTTCTAGTTGACATATCCGGCCGAAAGGAGAAGGAAGGTTCAACTATGTCTATCCTGCGAATGAATTGAGATGATCGAAACAACCGCCGATTTGGAGGCGGCCTGCAAAGAGCTGGCCAAGTCAGAATTCATTACCATCGACACCGAGTTTCTCCGAGAGACGACGTTCTGGCCGGAACTCTGCTTAATACAGATGGCAAGCCCAACGACGGAAGTGCTGGTCGATCCGTTGGCGAAGGGCCTCGACCTCAAGCCGTTTTTCGAGCTGATGGCCAATCCTGCCGTGCTCAAGGTCTTCCACGCCGCCCGCCAAGACATCGAAATCATTTACAACCGCGGCGGGCTCATTCCGCATCCGATTTTCGACACGCAGGTTGCCGCGATGGTGTGCGGATTCGGGGACTCGGTCTCCTACGACCAGCTCGTCAGCCGCACCAAGGGTGTCCAAATCGACAAGTCGTCGCGCTTCACGGACTGGAGCCGCCGGCCGCTCTCGGAAAAGCAGCTCGACTACGCGCTGGCCGATGTCACGCACCTCCGCGACGTCTACCTCTACCTCAAGGCCGAACTCGAACGCGAAGGCCGCTCCTCCTGGCTGCGGGAGGAGATGGATATCCTTGAGGCCCGCGAGACCTACGACCTGCATCCGGACGATGCATGGCAGCGGTTGAAAATGCGCCTGCGCAAGCCGCAGGAACTCGCCATCCTCAAATATGTCGCCGCCTGGCGCGAGCGTGAGGCCCGAAGCCGCAACGTGCCGCGCTCGCGCGTGCTGAAGGACGACGCGATCTATGAGATCGCCCAGCAGCAGCCGAAGGACGCCGAAGCGCTTGGCCGCTTGCGCACGATCCCCAAGGGTTGGGAACGGTCGGCCGCCGGCGCTGCCGTGGTCGAAGCCGTCAATGCCGCGCTTGCCTTGCCGAAGACCGAAATGCCGCACGCCCCACGGCAGGCACAGCCACCAGAGGGCGCCGCCGCCGCCGCCGAATTGCTGAAGGTCCTGTTGAAGCTGATCTCGGAAAAGCACGGCGTCGCACCAAAGGTGATCGCCAACAGCGAAGATCTCGACAAGATCGCATCTGAGGGCGAGAAGGCCGAGGTCGCAGCGCTTCACGGCTGGCGGCGGGAGCTCTTCGGCGAGCCTGCGCTGCAGCTTATCCAGGGCCAGGTCGCCCTTCGCTTCGTCGGTAAGAAGGTCGAGACGGTGGCGCTCTAGCGCCATCAAGCGGACGTTTTTGCGCGTATAGTCATTTCGAGATTGTATTGATCGCGGAACGAACCTGGCGTGTCTTTTGGAAGCACCCGATGCTTCCTATATGCCTTGGGTATCCCGGCGACGCGTCACCGCGAAAAGGACTCCATGAGGGAAATATCACCAGTCCAGAACTGGCTATTGATCGCACTTGTCATCGCCGCGAGCGGCGTGCTTTACGATATGCGGTTTTATGGGGGGCATCCCTTCCTCGGTGCGACGTTCGCGCTCGCCATCGGCCTGCCGATCATTGCGTTCGAGCGCAAAGTCATCTTGCGCTCCCTCTACCGTCGCATGCAGGCGCTTCCGACGCTGACGTTCTTCCTCGCGGAGATCTTCGTCTACGAAATACTGATGAGCGCCGGATTTGCAGTTGCCGGCCTATCCATGTGGTGGCTCGGCTTCTTTCATCCGGAATCGTGGGTCGATGCCGTCGTCCTGCCGTTCAACGCATTTCTCTATGCGCTCGCGGTGTGCGCGCTGATCATCTTCGTGCTTCGGATACGTGAACTACTGGGGCGCGATATCTTCCTGAACATGCTGTTCAGCCGCTACCGCAAGCCGATCAGCGAGGAACGCGTCTTCCTGTTTATCGATCTGGTGGACTCGACCTCTTTTGCCGAGAAACACGGCGACCTCAAAGCGCAGCAGATGCTGAGTTCTCTGTTCGCCTCGTTCGCCGAGCCGGTGAGAAAGTACAAGGGTACCATCGATGACTATGTGGGCGATGCTGCGATCATCAGCTGGCCATTGGAACGCGGGATCAAGTTCGCCCGATGCGTGAACTGCATATTCGATATCGTCGGCGCGATCGAGGCGGACGCCGAGCACTGGCTGAAGGCATTTGGTCAGGTCCCTCGCCTGCGCGCCGCCTTGCACGGCGGCACCGTCATCACGGCTGAAATCGGTGTCGACCATCACAAGATCACCTATTTCGGCGACACCGTGAACACCACGTCCCGACTGGAATCGCTTTGCAAGACCTTGAACCGCTCGGTCCTGATCTCCTCCGACCTCGCTCAGCGCATCAAGATGCCGGAGACGGTCTCGGCGCAGGACCTGGGAACCCACGCCGTCAAGGGTCGCGGCCAGAGCCTCGGCGTCATCTCGCTCGTCAAGGCGGACAACCGGCTGGCGTCACCAAAGCTTCACGCAAGCGTCAACGCGCCGACATGAAAGCATTGCTAATCGAAACCCGCATTCCATCCTTTGGGGGTTTCAATGAAAAATACTCTTCTTGCTTCCGTTTCATTTGTTCTTTTGATCGCCGGTTCAGCCGCTGCCGACCAACAGGAATTTCCCGCCAAGCTCGCGGGCCAGGCGATCCTGCCGGCCAACACGCTGGTTGCGGCTCCGGCCGATGCGCCTGAGTTCCTCAAGCACTCCGGCAAGTTCACCACCGCCGACCGCAAGCGCACCGAAGCGCTCGGTAGCGTTCCCGGCAAGGACGGCGTTCGCGTCACTGATCTGAAGCTGCCGTTCGACGGCCAGCCGATCCAGGGCTTCTCCGGCATCAAGACGATGGCTGACGGCAGCTTCTGGACGCTCTCCGACAACGGCTTCGGCTCCAAGGCAAACTCCAGCGACGCGATGCTCTTCCTGCATCAGGTGAAGTTCGACTGGCAGGCTGGCAAGGTCGATGTCGTCAAGAACCTGTTCCTGTCCGATCCCGACAAGAAGGCCCCCTTCCCGATCGTGCTCGAAGGCGCGGACAAGCGCTATCTGACAGGTGCTGACTTCGATATCGAATCTGTACAGCCTGTCGCCGACGGCTTCTGGATCGGCGAGGAATTCGGACCCTATCTCCTGAAGTTCGACACCGAGGGCCGCCTGACCCACGTGGTCGCGACCACTGTTGACAACAAGCCTGTCATGTCGCCCGACAATCCGGTCCTCTCCGTTCCGGCGAACCCGACCGCCAAGATGCCGGTCTTCAACCTGAAGCGTTCGGGCGGCTTTGAGGGTCTTGCCATGTCGAAGGACGGTAGCAAGCTCTACGGCCTTCTGGAGGGCGCCCTCTATCAAGACGACGGCAAGATGGAATCCGTTGACGGCCATACTGCCATCCGCGTCATCGAGTTCGACACGGCTTCCAAGAAATGGACTGGGCGCACCTGGTTCTATCCGTTCGAGGACAAGGGCGTTTCGATCGGTGACTTCAACATGCTCGACGATGCGACCGCCCTCGTCATCGAACGTGACAACGGCGCCGGCACGAAGGACAAGGCTTGTGCCGATCCCAAGCAGCCGAAGCCCGATTGCTTTGAGGCTCCGGCTGAACTCAAGCGCATCTACAAGATCGAGTTCAACGACGCCAACGTCGGCAAGGCTGTCCGCAAGATCGGCTACATCGACCTGCTGAATATCAAGGACCCCGACAACAAGAAGAAGGCCGGCAACAAGGATGGCATCTATGACATGCCTTTCGTGACGATCGAAAACGTCGACCGCGTCGATGCCACCCACATCATCGTCGGCAACGACAACAACCTGCCCTTCTCTGCGGGCCGCGCCATCGACAAGGCTGACAACAACGAGTTCAGCCTGCTCGAAGTCGGTGAACTCCTGAACGCGAAATAAGCTTAAGTCTCACAAGGAAGGTCCCGCTTGAAAAGCGCGGGGCTTTCCAGAAATGAACGACGCCTGAGCGGCAAGCCTTTAGGAACCTCGAACTATCGCTCCGTAGCACCCTTTCCAGCGAGAATGTGATCTCGGAATTTAGCGATCCGCGTCGTTCGCGTTTCCGACTTCTTCACCCCGTTGAGATTGATCACGTAGCTCTTCTGTCGGCCAGGTGTCAGATCGTAAAACGCCTCGGCAAGTTCAGGATCGGAATCGAGAGCCTCAACCAGCTCATCGGGCAGATCGACTTCGCCTTGCCTTTTCGATGGCTTGATGCCCGCCTCGGCGTAGCCCATCGCTTCCTTCAGGTAGGACCGGATGACAGGTTCCATCTTTACGACCTGTGCGTTCTCCACAAAGCGGAGCATGTCGGGATGTTGAGTGTTCGGCCCCTGCTTCTCGAGGACGCCCTCGGAATCTCTCAGCAATGCGGCGTTAAAGAAAGTCAGGCGATAATCGCCGCGAAAGGCGCCCATTATGGCGATGTTGCGGCCTTCATGCATGTAGCAGGGATGCGCCCATTTCACCGTCTCGACGAGACCCACCTCACGACAGATGCGGCGGAGCTCGTTCAGGCCGTCAATCCATTGCCGCGTCGAACAGTCCGGCGTCGCAAAGCGCTCGCAGCGTCCGCATCCTTTCGTGAAAAAGTCCTCAATGTCGGTGATCATCACTCTCGCCCAAGCTCCTTTCGCAGTGGTTGGCTGCTCACTTGAAGCATCCCAAAGCAATACGTCAACTTAGGGCCGAAATCTTTACGAATGCGACGCAGGCGATTAACGCCTCCCCGGTGAGGGGCAAAGAGAGACGGCCGGCTTGTCGCGGGCAGGTTCGACTGTCGACGGTGGCCCGCACCCTCAGGCTTTTGCGGCCTGTGTCTTCGGCTTCAGGAAGATGATCAGAAGCAGACCGGCGACGATGAGAGCCGCGCCCTCGAGATGATAGCGTTGCAACTGTTCCCCGAGGATCAGATAGGCGAGGA
The DNA here is from genome assembly GCF_014194695.1 of Rhizobium sp. BK399. Taxonomy (GTDB): domain Bacteria; phylum Pseudomonadota; class Alphaproteobacteria; order Rhizobiales; family Rhizobiaceae; genus Rhizobium. The sequence goes on from NZ_JACIAH010000001.1 coordinate 242,791, forward strand.
TCGCGATGAAAATCGTCTGGATGTAGAGAAGCACGCCAGCCCGCGCCGCACCCAGGGCCTCGATGCTACGATTGAACAGATAATACATGATCGCCCCGCCGGGGATCGCGACGTATGCGAGCGCAATGAGCCCGCTGGTATTGAGCGTCGAGCGTTCGTCCGAGGCAAGCTCATAGAGGTAGAAGGGCAGCGCCGTCAGCACCGCGGCGCCAAGAAGCAGCACAAGCAGCGCTAGGCGGTTCAAATCGAATTTCGCCCGGCGAAGCAACACCGTATAGAGGCTGAAACAGAACGCGCCGGCGACGATCCACAGTTCGCCCGGATTGAGATCGAGACGCATCAACGCAGCCGGGCTGCCTTTGATGATGATGACCACAATCCCGAAAAAGGCCAGGATCGATCCGATCACCTGCCAGCTTCCCATCGGTTCGGCGAGAAACAAACGGGCGAGGATCATGGTGATGATCGGGATCAGTGCGATAATGATGCCCGCAGTCGTGGCGTCGGCATGCTCCAGGCCGACAAAAATCAAGCCTTGGCAGATCGCAAGTCCCATGCCACCGACGACAAGCAGTTCCAGGCCGCGGGCTCGGATAAGAGCGACCATGTCGCCGAAATGCCGGCGCACGATGGGCATCAAAATCGCCCAGGCAATCAACACGCGCCAAAAGCAGAGCGTCCAGGGCGGCATCTCAGTCGAGACCCATTTCGCGGCAATATAGACGCCCGCCGATAGCAGCCAGCAGAGGATGCCCACGGAATAGGCGGTCGCAAGCGAACCGCCCGCTGCCTCTCCCGTTCCAACCGTGTCGCGATGGACCGTCACGCCATGTATCGCCATGGGTCAAAGTTATGCCACAGTTCCCCGCCTCTGCACAGGCGCTCCGCCACCATGATTGGTCTTGGCTCGTCGAGGTTGTTTTGCGGCTCGCTCCAACCACCATTCCTCGAAAAATTTGAACGAAATGGGCGTGGATTGGTTGTTCCAAGGTCACCACCTCAACAATGGAGACACTTATGAGCAAGACAGACGTGAAAGAAATCCAAAAGCGCACCGCGCGTCAGGTCGAAAACACCAGCGGTGGCGGCCATCTCGGCGGAACCTATTTTGGGCAACAACCTGACGGCAAGACTGCATCGGTTTCCAGCAAGGAAGGGCCGAAAGCAAGAGCCAACGATGGCTAAAACGGAACCCCGCCAAGAGCGGGGTTCCTCCGTTCTGGCATGAAGCATCCACATCGAGCCAAGATTAGCCAGCGGAAGATGCTTTTCGCCTCGCACCTCGGTCGTGCGTCCCCAATCGCTATTCGAAGCGGAAAGCCAAACGGTGGTTGGTCAGCTTGGCAAGTTGTTGCAGCCGGCCTTCAAGGCGCTCGCCGGCGAAGTCATGATATTCCGCCGGAACCACGAACTCCAGGTCGAGATCTGGTTGGGACGACTTCTGGAAGGTCAGGTTTCGCACGATTCCCGGCATGGATGCCGAAAAGAGATAGACCACCCGCAACAAACCGCCGAGCAGCTTGGCGCGCTCGATGAAGCGCGGAGTCGCGATCGCCGCAAGCGGGCCTGTGGCACCGTCATCGTACGGTCCTTCGAACCGGTAGTAATTCGTTAGCGCAATGAAGGCGCGGCCAGGATGACTGATGCCAACAAAGGACGAGTGCGCAATGATATTCAGCGCCTGTAGTCCACGGTAATCAGGGTGCGCGCGCCAACTGATGTCGGCAAGCAGGCAGGCTGCCTGACGATAGCGCGCCTCCTCCTCCGTCTCAGTGATGCCGAAATAGGGCATCATGCGGCCGGTCCATCCCGCCAGCTCTCTGGCGTGCTCTGGCGAACGTGCACGCAGAATGGCGAGTTCGCCGGCGGCCGCCAGCAGCGGATCGGTGCGACGCTCACCGTCCGAGAGCAGTGAATAGAGATAGCCTTCGCGCACGCCCTGCCCCGAAAACGAGATAACAGAGGGCTTCATTGCGCTTAGAACCTCTTTCATGGCCACGGCGCCGAAGGGAAGCAACGCGCGGCGATGCTTCGAAACAGCCATCCACGCAGGATCCTTTGAATCCCGTGCAATCTCCACCTGATCGAGGAAGTGCATCATCGCCTCGAGCGAAACTTCGTAGCCCTGCATCATGTGCAGCGGATACTGCGTCATCTCCATGTGCAGCTTGGCGATGTTTCGCCAAGTGCCGCCGACCGCGTAGAACGTTCGCCCGGCGCCCTTAGCGAGCAGCTTGGAACTGGTTTTCACATGCTTGCGGGCAAAGGTTCGAGCCTTCTCCAGCGAGCCGCCTGCATATTCCGAGAGGCGAAGGCCACCGAGCGGCAAGGTTACCCCCTTGCCGATTTCCTTACCCTTGATGTCGATCAATTCGAGTGAGCCGCCACCAAGGTCGCCGGCAATGCCGTCAGGCTCATAAAAGCCGCTGACGATGCCGAGTGCGGAGAACTTCGCCTCCTCCTCGCCGGAGAGAACACGAACTCTGCGCTGAAGGATCGTTTCTGCCTGATGGATGAAGTCTGGACCGTTCGATGCTTCGCGCGCCGCCGCCGTTGCGAGCACATACATCGTGGAAGCGCGCGCCTGGTCGGACAAAGCCTTGAAGCGATGGAGGGCGGCCAGAGCGCGCTCTACGCTCGCCTCATCCATCTTGCCGGTCAGCGCAATACCGCGGCCCAGGCCGCACAACACCTTCTCATTGAAAAGGATCGTCGGCGAGCGGGACATGCCTTCATAGATGACCACACGGATCGAGTTCGACCCGATGTCGACGACGGAGACCGGGGCAATCCCTGGAAGGCGCCCCTGGGCTTCTGATTCAACCATGCAGGTCCAATTTTACTTGTTGTTTCGACCGGAGAGGAGCCCGGCAATCAGCTTGGGTGCACTGGACTTCAAAGCTTCACCACGGCCGGACAGGCTTGGGTTTGTCATGAAATACTGCTGCGCGTTGAACGGCTCTTCGCCCTTGCGCACTTCCATGCGCCTTGACGTTCCGTCGGGCAATATCTCGTAGCTTTGCTGATTGTCAATAATATTGCCCAGCATAATCTGTGAGAGAACCTGCTCGTGCACGGTCGGATTGGTCAGCGGTACGAGCGTTTCGACACGGCGATCGAGGTTCCGCGGCATCATGTCGGCCGAGCCGATATAGACCAGGGCCTTGTCGGACGGCAGCCCATGACCATTGCCGAAGCAGAAGATACGGCTGTGCTCCAAAAAGCGCCCAACAATCGACTTCACCCGGATATTTTCAGAGAGGCCGGGCACTTGCGGGCGCAGGCAGCAGATGCCTCGGATCACAAGGTCGATCTCGACGCCGGCGCGGCTTGCGGTATAGAGCGCATCGATGATCTCGGGGTCGACAAGCGAATTCATCTTCATCCAGATCGCCGCTGGCGCGCCGTTCTGGGCATGCTTGATCTCTTCCTCGATGTGGCGAACGATGCGCGAGCGCAGCGTATACGGAGACACCGCCAACTTCATGCTCTGTTCCGGCTCGCCGTAACCGGTGATGAAGTTGAAGATATTCGCCATGTCGTGGGCAATCACCGGGTTGCAGGTGAAGAACGACAGGTCGGTATAGATTTTCGCGGTGACCGGATGATAGTTGCCGGTGCCGAGATGGCAGTAGCTGCGCAGCTTGCCTTCTTCGCGGCGGACGACCAGCGACATCTTGGCGTGGGTCTTCAGTTCGATGAAGCCGAAGACGACCTGCACGCCGGCGCGCTCCAGGTCGCGCGCCCAGCGAATATTCGCCTCTTCGTCGAAGCGGGCCTTCAGTTCGACGAGAGCTGTAACCGATTTGCCCGACTCGGCTGCATCGATCAGCGCACGGACGATCGGACTGTCGTTCGACGTGCGGTAAAGCGTCTGCTTTATCGCCAAAACGTCAGGGTCGCGTGCAGCCTGGAGCAGAAACTGGACCACCACGTCGAAAGACTCGTAGGGGTGGTGAACCACCATGTCCTTTTCCCGGATTGCGGCGAAGCAGTCGCCGGCGTGCTCTCGGACTCGTTCGGGAAATCGCGCATTGTAGGGCGGAAATCGAAGGTCTTCGCGCGGCGCCTTGGTGATCTCGGACAGCGTATTCAACGCGAGAAGTCCCGGCAGAACGGCAACCCGGTTTTCCGGAACACTCAGCGCCTGTACGACGAACTGGCGCAGCGACGCCGGCATTTCTGAATCGGTCTCAATACGGATCACCGATCCGCGGCGGCGACGCTTCAGCGCGGTTTCGAAGAAGCGCACCAGATCTTCGGCCTCTTCCTCAACTTCGATATCGCTATCGCGGATGATCCGGAATGTACCCGAGCCCTGCACCTCATATCCGGGATAGAGCCGGTGAATGAAGACGTTGGTGACGTCTTCAAGGGTGATGTAGCGGATCGTGTTACGGTCATCCGGCAGCCGCACGAAGCGGTCGAGTGCCGGCGGCAGGCGCAGCAGCGCCGTCATCGGTTCACGACCGTTCTTGCTGATCAACTGCAGGCCAATCGAGAATCCGAGATTCGGGATGAAGGGGAATGGGTGCGCGGGGTCGATCGACAGCGGCGTCAGTACGGGGAAAATGGCCTGCTCGAACTCCGTCGCGAGCCACGCGCGGTCAGTTTCACTAAGCGCTCCGGGGCGCACGATCAGGATATCTTCCTTGGCGAGATACTGCTGAAGCACGGCAAGCGATGCCTGTTGCTCCATCTGCAGATTGTCAATCTCCTGGAGGATGGCGTCGAGTTGCTCGGCTGGTGTCTTGCCATCAGGCGTACGCACGACGATATTCTGACGCACCTGACCTTCGAGACCGGCTACGCGGACCATGAAGAATTCGTCGAGGTTTGCGGCCGAGATCGACAGGAACCGAACGCGCTCTAGCAGCGGATGCTCGGTATTCAGCGTTTCCTCGAGAACACGGCGATTGAACTGTAACCAGGAGAATTCGCGGTTGATGAAGCGCTCGGGACTGGTCAGCAATTCTTCTAGAGAAGGCACAGCCTCGTTGGTTTCCGGAGTAGGTTCGTGATGCTCCGTTACTGCGCTATCCATGGTCTGATTGTCCCGTTTTCTTCGGTCAAGCGAATTATATCAGTTTCACGACAGAACTGTGACGGTCAATCCGCCGGCTCCGAATTACCCAATTCATTCAATACCTCAGCGGCAAGAGCTCGGGTAATCTTAGTGCCTCTGGAAAGGGCAAGTCGATCAAGCCTGTCGACGATCGTCTGGGCCGCATTCAGGGATCGCTCCATCCGGTTAACGATATAGAGGACCAGTTTGTCATCAATATAAAGCTGTCGGTCGGCGAACAGCTTTACAATCACCTGGGACAGCAGTTCCTCATCCGGCTCACCGATCTCGACGACCGTCGCCGCCTTCAGACGCGAGCGCAAATCCGCCAGTTCGACGGGCCACGACATCGGCCAAAGGCGGCTCGTCATGAGAAGGCTGTGACCGTTTTCGCGCACACTGTTGATGACGTGAAAGAGTTCGTTGTCGTCGAAGCCAAGCCGATCGACATCCTCGAACAGGACCGGCCCATTGGCTGCATCGACGGCCGCGTTGGCGCCCGCCTTCGGATGAATCTCAATAGCACCGCTGTGATCCTTCCAGATGTTCGCGAGGTGCGACTTTCCGGAACCCACGGGGCCTGCGAGGATCACGACGGGCGAAGGCCAGTTCGGCCACGCATCGACGATCGACACGGCTGCCGCCAGCCGTTCGGAGATCAACAGATCATCACGCCCCGTTGCGGCATCGTGCGAAAAGGCCAAGGGAAGCTGCTCGACGGCATTGCGCCTTGGACCAGCATTTTTCACATCAGTCATTTGGGATCAGCTTTTGTCTTCCTGATCTGGCCGGTCTTTGCCGTGCCAGCATAAAGATCGCTTTGAAGGTAACGCGAAAGCGCAAAACGAACAAGCACACCAACCGCGGCGGCGGCGGGCACCGCGACCAGGAGCCCGACGAAACCAAAGAGTGCGCCGAAGGCAAACAGCGCAAACATCAGCCATACGGGGTGCAGGCCGACGCTGTGGCCAACAAGCTTCGGCTGCAGGATATTGCCTTCCATGAACTGGCCGCTGAAGAAGACCGCAAGCACGGCGCCAACCCAGAGATAGTCGGGCCAGAACTGGACGATGGCAACGCCGACGGCAAGAACGAGGCCGACCAGCGAACCGACATAGGGGATGAAGCTGATCATTCCCGCGAAGAGGCCGATCAACAGGCCGAAGTTCAACCCGATCAGCGACAAGCCGACGGCGTACCAGATCCCGAGGATAAGGCAGAGCGACCCTTGGCCGCGGATGAACCCGGCAATCGCCTGGTCGATCTCACGCATGATCTGATGGACGTTGGCCACATAGTCACGCGGAATATACTGATCGACCTTGGCGATCATGCGATCCCAATCCAGCAGCATATAGAAGGCCACAACGGGCGTGACGATCATCAGCGAGATGACATTGACCACGGCAAGGCCGGAACTCCAGACCTGACCGAACAGACCGGTGAGCAATCCAAACCCCTGTGACAGGATTTCCGAGAAGTTGTTCTTGATCGTGCCGAGCTGGCTCCTCACCCAATCCGGCATGAGGGAATTCTGGGACTGTATGATGAAGGTCTGCAACTGATCGATGTAACCCGGTAGACGGCCAGCAAAATCGCTGAACTGGCTCGCCAAAACCGGAATCAGTATCATCAATGCGAGTACGATAATGACGACGAACGCAATCAGGATGACGACCGTCGCCATCAGGCGGCTGAGACCGAGGCGCTCGAGCCGGTCGGCAATCGGGTCAAGGAAGTAGGCCAATGCCATCCCCGCCAGGAACGGCAGCAGGATCGAGCTGAAGAGGAAAAGGAAGCCAATAAAGAAGGCGAGCACGATCAGCCAGAAGATCACCTGGCGCTTCAGACCTGCCCCGCTAACCTGCTGTGGCATCACATTCCCCGCTGATCGACTGTCTCGATTTTTTGCATCATAGCGATGCAACCTTTCGAGCACATAGGATGTGGCCGAGAGAATGGTCAACCCCGGCGCTAAAAATCGAGAGAGCCCGCGTCAATTGAGCGGGAAATTGGGGCTTTTTCCATGCAATCCCTTGCATGTAGGCCCGTGTCATGCAATGGCGACCCGCATATCGAGGCGGTGACATTTCCCGCCCGCGCACAGCCATCGGAGAGCAGCATGAGCCAGTCTGGAAAAAACGGCCTGACCTATAGCGACGCAGGCGTCGACATCGATGCCGGAAACCTTCTGGTGGAGAAGATCAAGCCCGCCGTGCGCTCGACGCGCCGCCCGGGTGCGGACGGCGAGATCGGCGGCTTCGGCGGCCTGTTCGACCTCAGGGCTGCGGGTTTCACCGATCCGGTTCTCGTTGCCGCCAATGACGGCGTCGGCACCAAGCTGAAGATCGCCATCGATGCCGATTATCATGACACTGTCGGTATCGATCTCGTCGCCATGTGCGTCAACGATCTGGTCGTCCAGGGTGCTGAGCCACTTTTCTTCCTCGATTACTTCGCGACGGGCAAGCTCGATCCTGACCAGGGTGCGGCGATCGTCGAGGGCATTGCCGCCGGCTGCCGTGACGCGGGCTGCGCGCTGATCGGCGGCGAGACCGCCGAGATGCCGGGTATGTACTCTTCCGGAGACTACGACTTGGCCGGCTTTGCCGTCGGTGCGGCCGAGCGCGGCCAGCTGCTGCCGTCGGGCGACATCGCCGAAGGCGACGTGATCCTCGGCCTTGCCTCGTCGGGCGTCCACTCCAACGGCTTCTCTCTGGTTCGCAAGATCGTCGGCATTTCGGGCCTCGCCTGGGATGCCCCGGCTCCGTTCGCTGACGGCAAGAGCCTCGGCGAAGCCCTGCTGACGCCGACCCGCATCTATGTAAAGCCGCTCCTGAAGGCGATCCGCGCAACCAAGGCTATCAAGGCATTGGCGCACATCACCGGTGGTGGCTTCCCGGAGAACATTCCGCGCGTTCTGCCGAAGCACCTCGCAGCCGAGATTGATCTTGCTGCCGTCAGGGTACCGGCGGTTTTCTCCTGGCTTTCCAAGACGGGCGGCGTTGAAGCCAACGAAATGCTGCGCACCTTCAACTGCGGCGTCGGCATGATCGCGGTCGTTTCGGCTGAGAACGTCGCGACCGTCACTGCGGCTCTCGAAGCTGAAGGCGAGACGGTCGTAACGCTCGGTCGGATGATTGCCCGCGCCGAAGGTGCCGGCGGTACGGTTTACAAGGGCACGCTCGCCATATGACATCGCCGCGCAAACGCGTCGTCGTCTTCATCTCCGGCGGCGGTTCCAACATGATGGCGCTGGTCGCAGCCGCCAGGGCTGGCGACTTTCCGGCGGAAATCGTCGGCGTCATCTCCGACAAGGCCGACGCCGGCGGGCTCGCCAAGGCGGCAGCCGAAGGCATCCCCACCTTCGCTTTCGTCCGCAAGGACTATGCGAGCAAGGAAGCCCACGAGGAGGCAATCTTTGCCGCGCTCGATCAGCTTTCGCCCGACATTCTTTGCCTTGCCGGCTACATGCGGCTGCTGAGCGGCATCTTCATCCAGCGCTACGAGGGACGGATGATCAACATCCACCCTTCCCTGCTGCCGCTGTTTCCCGGCCTGCACACGCATCAGCGCGCGATCGACGCCGGGATGCGGATCGCCGGCTGCACCGTGCATTTCGTCACCGAAGGCATGGATGAGGGACCGGTTATCGGCCAGGCCGCAGTTCCTGTCCTTTCCAGCGACAATGCCGACAGCCTTGCCGCGCGCGTGCTCACAGTCGAGCATCAGCTTTACCCGCAGGCGCTGCGGCTCTTTGCTCAGGGCAAGGTGAAGATGGAGGGCGGCAAGGCCGTCAGCACCGACGCTGCAGCAGCGCCGGCGGAACGTAGCAGCGTTATCTCGCTGATCGGCGAAGGCGCCTGAAGCACGGCGCGATCCTTTGGATCCCCCCCTGCTCTAATTCTCTGTTTCTACGCATATCCATGTCCCGAAAGGCTCCGCTTTCGGGACATATTCCGTGCCCTCAGGCGGCAAGCGCCCGAGGCTGATGAAGCGTGCCGTCGCTGTAGACAAATAGGCCCTTGCGGAAGGTGGCGCGGATGCGATGCACGTCACCGGCTTCGATGACAACCAGGTCGGCCTGCTGACCGACGGCAATTTCACCACGATCGAGAAGACCGGCGGAGCGCGCCGCATTGCGGGTCGCCATTGCGACGGCGTAAGGCAGGCTCGTGCGATCGGCGATCTTGAAGATGCCGGGCACGAAGGCCGCAGGATGATAGTCGGCAGCAATGACCGTCAGAAGGCCGGCGGCAGCGGCATCCAATGCGCTGAGATTGCCGGACATCGATTGGCCACGCAGCGCGTTCGGTGCGCCCATCAGCGTCCAGAGGCCGCGACGCCGCGCTTCTTCCGCTGCCGGGAGCGTCACCGGAAATTCGCTGATCGTTACGCCGAGATCGTGCATCTGCGCGACCTTCTCGGCGCTATCGTCATCGTGGGAGGCGAGCGACAGGTTGTGCTTCAGCGCGAGATCGACAACCTGCTTCAGCTTGATCTCGATGTCGGGATTGTTGCGCATCTCGATACGCTTGGCGACCATCTCGGCGGCCATCTCCTCGGAAATGGCACGGCGCTCGGCGATGCTCAGGATGTAGCTCTCGATGTTGTTATACTGCCCCTGCCCCGGCGTGTGATCCGTCAGCGAGACCATGTCGACATGGCCGGCATCGAGCAGCTTTTCGAGCGTCGGCGCGGCGCCGAGATTGGTGATCTCGTAGCGCGCATGGACACGATGATCGATGAGCAGGTTGTTCTTCAATCGGCTGATGCTTTCGATCACGGCCGATGTTGTCTCAAGCGAGCGGACGTGGCCGTAGACGCTTTCCGTTGCGAAGGAGACGGCCGCGAATGCGGTCGTGACGCCTGCGGCTGCGAGCTTCTTGTCCAGTTCGTGGATGCTGAAATCGATCGGCATCGGTGCATTCGGGCGCGGCGCGATCTCCCGTTCGACCATGTCGCCATGAAGGTCCACGAAGCCCGGCATCAATAGGCGCCCACCGCCATCGATCGCACCGTTGGCGACCGGTTCGGGCCTGATTTCGGCAATGACGCCATCCTCGACGCGGACCGAGCCGTGGCTCACGATCTCATCTGGAAGGACAAGAGTAAAATTGCTGAGCCACATCGGTTTTTCTCCAGGCAGGGATTTATGACAAGGCGGAGCGCTTAGCGCTGATTCATGACATCGGTGTGAAGGATAAGCCTCGCAAATTGGCCCATGCCCTAGCGCAGCGCGCCGCGGTTCATTGCCGCCCATTGCAGCAGCGTGATCGTCTTCAAGTCGATGATCGCGCCGTGCTCGATCATGGCCATCGCCTTGTCGAGCGGCACCTCCAGAACCTCGATGTCCTCGTGTTCGTGAGCAAGGCCGCCGCCATCGGAGACGCGGTCAGCGGTGTCGATCGAGGCGGCAAAGAAATGCAGCAACTCCATGCTCGAGCCCGGCGAACTGTAGGCCTTGAAGAGAAAGCGGACGTCGCGGACGCGGAAACCGGTTTCCTCCTCGGCCTCGCGGCGGATCGCCGCTTCCGGGGCATCGCCATCCAATAGCCCCGCCGGGGCTTCGATGATCCAGGACGGCTCGCCGTGAAGGAAGACCGGGAGCCGGAACTGCCGCACGAGGACAACGGTGTCGCGCTTCGGATCATAGAGCAGGATCGTCGCGGCCGGCGTGCGATGGTAGACCTCGCGCTGCAGGCGATGTGTCTCGCCATCGGAATCCGTGTAGTCGATCTGGAAGCCGCTCAGGCGCGTCCAGCCGTTCGAGAGCGTCTTTTCGTCGACGATCTCGGCTTTCGCCTTGTCAAATTTCGTCATGCGACATCCTTGCGCAGCCAGACCTTGTTGTCGTGAACCGCCGCGCCGCCATAGGGCGCCACCGGATCGGCGCCGGTCAGGACGTTGATCCCTTCGCCGTCGACATGCGCCTTGTTCGACCAAAGGCCTTCGGCAATCAACACGCCGGGCTTGACCTCTTCGGTGACCCGCACATGGATCCTGAGGTCGCCACGGTCGTTTCCGATCCGCACGAGATCGCCATGGTCGATACCACCGGCAAGGGCGTCGGCCGGGTTCATCATCAGTTCCGGCCGCCCTTCCTTCTGGCGCGAGGTCTTCGTTTCAGCGAAGCTCGAATTCAGGAAATTGCGGGCCGGCGACGTTGCGAGGCGGAACGGATGCTCGGCATCGGCAAGCTCGATGACATCGACCTGATCCGGAAACGCCGGAAGCTGCTCGTGTGGTCCGAGAGCACCGACAGCGGCCGGCGGCTTGTTCGGCGCAGGGCCTTCGACCCAGTCCGGGCGGAAATGGAACTTACCGTCAGGATGCGCGAAACCTTTGAGAAAATGCGCGTCCTCGAACTCCGGCTGACGGTCGAACCATTTGTGTTCGAGGAAATGATCGTATCCCGGCAAATTGCTGTCCTGGAGAACACGGTCGATCATTTCGCGCGCGGTGAAGCCGAAGCCCGGACGATCTGCAACACCGAGGCGCTTGGCCAGTTCCTCGATCACGAACAGGTTCGTCCGCACCGTTTCCGGCGGTTCGACAAGCTTGGGGCCGAGCAGGATGTGGTTCTGGCCTCCGGCGCGATAGATGTCGTCATGCTCGACGAACATCGTTGCCGGGATGACGATATCGGCCATCTCGGCGGTATCCGTCATGAACTGCTCGTGCACCGCGACAAACAGGTCGTCGCGGGCAAAGCCGCGCTTCACCAACCGTTGTTCGGGGGCGATGTTTACCGGATTGGTGTTCTGGATCAGCATGGCCGTCACGGGACCGCGATGGCGGAGCGCTACGGCATCGCCGGTCAGCGCGCGACCGATCTGCGACTGATCGATCATGCGGATATCCGCGTCCTTCATCGACTTGCCGGTCAGTTCCGCATTGTTCATACGGAAGATATCGCTGTTGGAGTGGAAGGCACCGCCGCCTTCGTACTGCCAGGAGCCGAGCACCGTCGCGATCGAAGCTGCCGCATGCATGGCGACGGCGCCGTTGCGCTGGCGGGTGAAGCCGTAGCCGAGGCGGAAATAGCTCTTCTTCGTCGTGCCGACGAGGCGCGCGAAGGCCTCGATCTCGTCGACGGAAAGGCCGGTGATGGCGGCCGCCCATTCGGGCGTCTTCGTCTTGAGATGCCCTTCAAGGCCGGCGGGATCGTCGGCGTACTTCGCCATGTATTGACGATCGGCATAGCCATCGCGGAAGGCGATGTGCATGACGGCGCAGGCGAGCGCCGCATCCGTGCCCGGCTTGACGATCAGCGCCATGTCGGCCTGCTTCATCGTCGGATTGTCGTAGATGTCGACGACGACGATCTTGGCGCCGCGCTCCTTGCGGGACTTGATGGCATGGGTCATCACGTTGACCTGCGTCGACACCGCATTGGTGCCCCAGATCACCACGCAATCGGTGCGGCCCATCTCGTGCGGGTCGGGCCCGCGCAGCGTGCCGGTGGCCATGGTGAAGCCGGTCCAGGCCGGATTGGTGCAGATCGACGAGAAGAACCCGGAATAGCGCTTGGCGTGGCGCAGGCGCTCGATCGAGTCGCGCTGAACCCAGCCCATGGTACCGGCGTAGAAATAGGGCCAGATCGCTTCGCTGCCGTCCCTCGCTTCCGCCTTGACGAAGGCTTCGGCGATTTCATCGAGAGCTGCGTCCCAGGAAATCTGCTGCCACTGCCCTGCTCCCTTGGCGCCCGTTCGGCGCAGCGGATGCATCAGCCGGTCCGGATGATAGAGCCGCTCGGCGTAGCGCGCGACCTTCGCGCAGATGACGCCCGAGGTGTAGCTGTGATCGTTTGCGCCCCGTACACGGCCGATGCGGCCGTCGTCGCCGATCTCCACCTCCAGCGCGCAGGTGGAGGGACAGTCGTGCGGACAGGCGGTGTGACCGAGCCTGACATTCGACTTGGCGGATTTGGCGTGAATGGGGGTCGCAATGTTCATGGCTTTTCTATATTCGAACCGGAAACCAGCCAAAAGTCAGAAATGACGTTGATCAGGCGAATTCATCACGGGCATCAGCGAAAATGAACTACCGCCACATCTATCACGCGGGCAATTTTGCCGATGTGCTCAAGCACGCCGTTCTGGCGCGGCTGATCCGCTACATGCAGAAGAAGGATGCTGGCTTTCGCGTGCTCGATACGCATGGCGGCATCGGGCTCTATGACCTCTCCTCCGAGGAGGCGCAAAAGACCGGCGAATGGAGCGACGGCATCGGCAAGCTTCTGGACGCGGAACTTGCCCCGCAGGTCGCCGAGCTGCTGGAGCCCTACCTCACCGCCGTGCGTGAACTGAACCCGGAGGGCGGGATCCGCTTCTATCCCGGCTCCCCTAAGCTCGCGCGCATGCTGTTTCGCCCACAGGACAGGCTCTCCGCGATGGAACTGCATCCGGAGGATTTCGCGCGACTGCACCGGCTGTTCGAGGGCGACCATCATGTCCGGATTACCGAACTCAACGGTTGGCTTTCGCTCGGCGCGCACCTGCCGCCGAAAGAGAAGCGCGGCATCGTGCTGGTCGATCCGCCGTTCGAAGAGGATGGCGAATACGAGCGTCTGGTCGATGGCCTGGCGAAAGCCTATCGCCGCTTCCCCGGCGGTACCTACTGCCTGTGGTACCCGCTGAAGAAGGGCGCACCAATCAAGGAATTCCATGAGGCGCTACAGGACCTCGACATTCCGAAGATGCTCTGCGCGGAACTCAGCGTGCGTAGCGACCGCGGGATCACCGGCTTGACCGGCTCAGGGCTTGTTATCGTCAACCCGCCCTTCACGCTGAAGGACGAGTTGCACGCCTTGCTGCCCGCGCTCAAGGATCTCCTGGCGCAGGATCGCTACGCTTCGCATCGCGCGTTTTGGCTGCGGGGCGAAGGCAAGATGGCAAAGGACGGTTGACCGACTCTTGCCGGCGCGAAATAGTCGCGCCGCAACATTACCATAGGGAAGAGCGACCATGAAGATCCTTTGCGCACCGACGTCTCCCTATTCCAGCAAGGTACGCATGGCCGCGCGCTACTTGGAACTGGATGCGATCGAGATCCGCGTGGATACGAACGCCGGGCCTGCCGTTCTCGTCGACAACAATCCACTCGGCAAAATCCCGACATTGTTGACCGACGACGGGCTGTCGATCTTCGACAGCGTCGCTATCATGCACTATTTCGACCGATTGAAGGGCAAGAAGCTTTACCCATCCAAGAGGGGTAGGCGGACGGAGGTCGAAATTCTCGAATCCCTGTGTGACGGCATCTGCGATTGCCTGCTCGCCATCGTCTACGAGCGGCGCTTCCGCGACGAGGAAAAGGTGCACCAACCCTGGATCGATCGACAGTGGAAGAAGGCTGTCTCCGGCTTGAACCATCTCAGCGTCCACCTGCCGAAAATAGGCAAGCGGCTGCACGGCGGGCACTTCGCGCTAGCAGCGACGTTGGGCTACCTGGACCTCCGTTTTCCGGGCCAGTGGGAGGCGGAGCACTCCGAACTCATCGGCTGGCGCCGGGAGTTTGAAAAGAAGTTTCCTGCCTACAGCCAACTGAAACCTCAGACCTGAGGCGTTCCCTTGTCAGTCTTCACGAAATCGATGAAGGCCCGCAGCGCCGTCGGGAGTTGTCGACGGCTAGGATAGTAGAGGAAGAAGCCCGGATAGAAGGGACACCAGTCCTCCAGCACGCGGATCAGCCTGCCTTCTGTGATCGCGGCTTGCGCCTGCTCTTCGAAAAGGTATCCGAGACCGCAGCCGCGCAGCACGGCATCATGGATAATGTCCTGGTCGCCCAATGTCAGCGGACCACGGACCTCGATCTCCAGTTCGATGCCGCCACGCTCGAACTCCCATCGATAGAGAGCGCCGCCGGAGAAACGATAGCGCACGCATTCGTGGTCGCGCAGATCGTGCGGTGTCACCGGCCTGGTTCTGCCTTCGAAGTAACTCGGCGCGGCGACGACCGCGAAGCGATGACGCGGGCCGATCGGCACCGCAATCATGTCGGCAGCGATGCTTTCGCCGAATCGAACGCCGGCATCGAAACCTGACGACACCATATCAACCAGTCCGTCATCGATGACGATCTCGACCTCGACGGAGGGATAAGCCTTCAAGAAACGGGCGACGATCGGCAGAAGCACGAGTTTCGTGGAGACGCGCGCCGCATTGATGCGGAGCTTCCCGTGCGGTTGGCCGCGAAAGCTATTGAGGTCGTCGAGGGCGGCATCAATGTCGAGGAAGGCCGGCCGGATCCGGTCGAACAATCGCTCGCCGGCCTCAGTCAGCGCCACGCCACGCGTTGTCCGGTTGACCAGACGCACCTCAAGTCGCTCTTCGATCGCCCGCAGCGCATGGCTTAAGGCGGAGGCCGTAACACCCAACTCGACCGATGCCCTCCGGAAGCTTCGGTGGTTGGCGATCGCCAGGAAGATCGCCAGATCGGTCGAGCGGACACGTTTCATTGATGAATTTTTCTCAGTAACCTATGAACAACAACGTAAATTCTCTCACCTATGCCAATACGCTACCTTCACTCCGTAAGCAAATCGCAGCGCAAAGGACAAAGGAGATCGTCATGCGTGTTTGGTTCATCACAGGGGCTTCGCGTGGTTTTGGTGCCCTCATCGCCCAGGAAGCTCTCAATGCAGGTGACGCCGTCGTCGCGACGGCGCGCAACCCGAAGGGGCTGGAAGAGAAGTTCGGCAATCATCCCAATCTGCTCGCCGTGTCGCTCGACGTGACCGACGAAGCTTCCGCGCACAAGGCAGCTGAAGCCGCCGTCAAGCGCTTCGGCCAGATCGACGTGCTGCTCAACAACGCCGGTTTCGGCCTGCTGGGTGCCGTGGAGGAGGCTACAACTGACGAGATCGAGAGGCTCTACGCCACAAACGTCTTCGGCTTGTTAAAGGTCACCCGTGCGGTCCTGCCACACATGCGTCGCCAGCGCTCGGGTCACGTTCTCAACATCTCGTCCATCGGCGGCTACGAGTCGCACGCCGGCTGGGGTATCTATTGCTCCACGAAGTTCGCGGTCGAAGGCATCACCGAGGCGCTCGCTGCAGAAGTGGCACCGCTCGGAATCAAGGCGACGGTCGTCGAGCCCGGCTTCTTCCGCACCGACTTCCTGGACGAGAGCTCACTCGCCGTCAGCCCGAGCTCGATTGCCGACTACCAGGAGACGCCTGTCGGCGCGATGCGCGAATTCGCTGCCGGCCATAACCACCAGCAGCCCGGCGACCCCGCTCGGCTTGCCAAGGCGATGGTCACTCTGGCGCATTCGGACAATCCTCCACTGCGTATGCCCTTCGGCAGCGACACCGTGGCGGTCATCGAAGCGAAGAATGCCCACGTCGCCAAGGAACTCGCTGCATGGCGCGAGCTTGCGGTCTCGACCGACTTCCCCAAATAGGCCGCGGCTAATCGCACAAACAAAAAGGCCGGGCTGGAGCCCGGCTTTTCTGTATTCGTTCGGCTTAGAACTTGACGCCGATACCGACCTTGACGCTGTGCTCGTCGTAGCCGCGCGAAATGTTTGCGCCGCCGACATGGAAATCGCTGTCGGCGTAATTGGTGTAGCGGTACTCGACACGCGCCGTGATGTTGTTGGTCACGAAGGTTTCGGCACCCGCACCAACCGTGTAGCCAAACGAGCTGTCGGTGTCAGAGCCGGCAGCATTGCTGAACTTGTTCTTGGTGGCGGCAAGACCAGCCGTACCATACAGCAGGAACGGGTTCAGATCGTAACCGACGCGACCGCGGATCGAGCCGTTGACTTCGTTCTTGCCTTCGCCGCCGCCAGCAGCGCCGTCAGCGCCGGAATAGCCGATGTCGGCTTCCGCACCGTAAACGATCTGGCCAGCCTGCCAGTTGTAACCGGAATAAATCTGACCGCCGAGAGCACGAGCGTTGTACTTGTCGCCAAAGCCGCCTAGGTTGTAGGTGCCGGCACCGCCGAGGTAAAAGCCCTGCCAGCTCGCCGCGGGAGCCGGCTCATTCTGTGCAACCGGAGCTTCCGGGATCTGATCAACGGCATCGGCTGCATATGCGGCGGAAAACCCACCAAGGGCAACGGTCGAAACCAACAGACTAGCAATAAACGTACGCATACTCTTCTCCTTTCAGCCCGCGTCCTTCGTCAACTATCCTACAGCGAAGCATTCGCGGGTTATTACAAATGTCCCTTGCGGTTCGGAAGGGAAATTGATGCCCAATTGAGGATTTGAAAGAGCCGAATTGTGATTTGATTGCGGCGTGCGGGTGGCTAAAATTCGATGTTGCTTTGCCGCAACAGAATATTTGTTAACCATAACGAATGGTTAAATCATGAATACTTATTTTAATGAATTATATTCTTCAATAGTACACCTAGTAGTTCCGACGACATCGCAATGAAAACGGCTATTTATCTCACCTTCTCCCACGCCTATATAAGCAGCGAACAGAGTTTCGCGGCGAAAAGGCATGATTTTGAACGGGAAAAGACTTCGCACAGCACTCGTGACCGGGGCGGCCAAAAGAATAGGCAGGGCAATCGTCGAGGATTTGGCTGCGGATGGCTTCGCAGTCGCGATTCATGCCAGCCGTTCGATTGAGGAGGCCGAGAATTTCGCGGCGGAATTGCGGCAAAGAGGCGCCAAGGCAGTCGCCGTTCGGGCTAACCTGCAGAAAATCGATGAGACCAGCGACCTGGTAAAAAAGGCGTCGGACGCGATCGGACCACTCGATCTACTTGTCAACAACGCCTCGGTTTTCCACGAGGATTCCGTCCGCCATATCAATGCCGAGGCATGGGACGAACATTTCGCCGTCCATGTCCGCGCGCCCTCGATTCTGTCGGCCGGCTTCGCCGCGCAACTGCCGGACGGGACGGACGGACTCGTCGTCAACATCATCGACCAGCGTGTCTGGGCGCTGCGGCCGAGCTTCTATTCCTATACGCTGTCGAAGTCCGCCTTGTGGACCGCGACGCAGACCATGGCGCAGGCGCTGGCGCCACGCATCCGCGTCAACGCCGTCGGCCCCGGCCCCTCGATGCCGAGTGAACGGCAGTCGCAAGAAGACTTCCAAGCGCAGGTTTCAGCGCTTATCCTCAAGCGAGGGCCGCAGCTTGAGGAATTCGGCAAAACGATTCGCTTCCTCTACGAAACGCCCTCGATCACCGGCCAGATGATTGCCCTCGACGGCGGCCAGCACCTCGCTTGGCAGACGCCCGATGTGGCGGAGATTACGGAATGAATTCAAGAAAGCTGCCGGATGGCGGCGTTCTTTACGACGAGACTGATGCAGACGACGATATCGAAGTGGAGAGCGACGCCTCCACGGCGGCGCCGGCGGCTGCAATCGATTGGAACGAAGGCGGGACCAACGAGACCGGCCTTGTTGGCGCGGATCTTATCGCGGAGTTCGTCAAGCGACTGCCGAACAGCCCCGGCGTCTACCGCATGTTCAACGAGGCCGGCGACGTTCTCTACGTCGGCAAGGCACGCAGCCTGAAGAAGCGCGTCGGCAACTACGCGGTTGGCCGGGTGCACTCCAACCGTATCGCGCAGATGGTGCGACTGACGGCGAACATGGAGTTCGTGACGACTCGCACGGAAACCGAAGCGCTGTTGCTGGAAGCGAATCTCATCAAGCGCTTGCGCCCGCGCTTTAATGTGCTGCTGCGCGACGACAAGTCGTTTCCCTATATCCTGATAAGCGGCGACCACCGCGCTCCTGCGATCCTCAAACATCGCGGCGCCCGCGCCCGCAAGGGCGACTATTTCGGCCCGTTCGCCTCAGCCGGTGCCGTCGGCCGGACGATCAACTCGCTGCAGCGCGCCTTCCTCATCCGTACCTGCACCGACAGCGTGTTCGAGACGCGCACCCGTCCCTGTCTGCTCTATCAGATCAAGCGCTGTTCCGGCCCCTGCACGCACGAGATCAGCGACGAGGGCTATGCCGAACTCGTCCAGGAGGCGAAGGACTTCCTTTCCGGCAAGAGCCAGAAGGTCAAGGAACACATCGCCGAGGCGATGAACCTCGCGGCCGAAGATCTCGATTTCGAGCGTGCTGCCGTCTATCGCGACCGCTTGGCCTCGCTCTCGCATGTGTCCAGTCACCAGGGCATCAATCCCGCGGGCGTGGAGGAGGCTGATGTCTTCGCAATCCACCACGAAGGCGGCATTTCCTGCATTCAGGTGTTCTTCTTCCGCACCGGACAGAACTGGGGCAACCGCGCCTACTTCCCAAAGGCCGACCCGCAGCTCTCGGCTGCCGAGGTGTTGAACGCCTTCCTCGCGCAGTTTTACGACGACAAGCCGGTGCCGAAGCAGATCCTGCTGTCGGAGACGGTCGAAGAACTGGAACTGCTCGCTGCCGCACTCGGCGAGAAGACCGGGCAT
The DNA here is from genome assembly GCF_014194695.1 of Rhizobium sp. BK399. Classification (GTDB taxonomy): domain Bacteria; phylum Pseudomonadota; class Alphaproteobacteria; order Rhizobiales; family Rhizobiaceae; genus Rhizobium. Next base: position 262,239 of record NZ_JACIAH010000001.1, read on the forward strand.
AAGGTCTCCATCCTCGTGCCGCAGCGCGGCGAGAAGCGGGATCTGGTCGAGCATGTGATTGCCAATGCGCGCGAAGCGCATGGCCGGAAGCTTGCGGAAACGGCGTCGCAGTCGCGGCTGCTCGAAGGTTTCAAGGAGACCTTCAAGCTTGGCTATGTGCCGCAACGCGTCGAGATCTACGACAACTCGCACATCATGGGCACGAACGCGGTCGGCGGCATGGTGGTCGCAGGGCCGGAAGGCTTCGTGAAGAGCCAGTACCGGAAGTTCAACATCAAATCGACCGACATCACGCCGGGCGACGACTTCGGCATGATGCGCGAGGTGATGACCCGCCGCTTCTCCCGCCTACTCAAGGAAGAAGGTCTGCCCGACCGCAGCCAACCGGCATCGCCGACAGATGCGGCCGACATGCCCTTCCCCGCCTGGCCCGATGTGATCCTGATCGACGGCGGCCAGGGACAGATGACAGCCGTGCGTGGGATCCTCGAGGAATTGGGAATCACTGATAGCGTCATTGCCATTGGGGTTGCCAAGGGCGTCGACCGCGACGCCGGGCGCGAGCGTTTCTTCCCGCAAGGACGCGAGAGTTTCACCCTGCCGCCGCGCGATCCGGTCCTCTACTTTATCCAGCGCATGCGCGACGAAGCGCACCGCTTCGCCATCGGCTCGCATCGCGCCCGGCGCAAAAAGGAGATGGTCAAGAACCCACTCGACGAGATCGGCGGCATCGGGCCATCCCGCAAGCGCGCCTTGCTGCAGCATTTCGGAACCGCGAAGGCTGTCTCCCGTGCCGCGCTCTCCGACCTGATGGCGGTCGAAGGGATTTCGGAGACTGTCGCCAAGCAGGTTTACAATCATTTTCACGACGACGCCGCGAAATAGGTGGCGCCAGTCGCAAATTCCACGCAAAGGCAGCGGAAAAATAGAAAGAATGTTGACGCTTTACGGTCAAAGCCGTCATCTACGGGCACATCACTTCAGAGACATGTTTCATGGCATCGCGCGCATATAATATTCCGAACCTGCTGACATACGGCCGCATTCTGGCAGTGCCGCTGATCGTGCTGTGCTTTTTCCTCGAAGGAAAGCTGGCGATCAGCAACACGGCACGATGGGTGGCGCTGTGGATCTTCGTCATCGCGTCGCTCACCGACTTTCTCGACGGCTACCTCGCCCGGATCTGGAACCAGACGTCGAACATCGGCCGGATGCTTGACCCGATCGCCGACAAGCTGCTGGTCGCGTCCATTCTGCTGCTGGTCGCCGCTGACCAGACGATTGCCGGCTGGTCGATCTGGGCGGCGATCACCATTCTTTGCCGGGAGATTCTAGTCTCCGGTTTGCGCGAATATCTGGCCGCCTTGAAGGTCAGCGTGCCTGTCACCCGCATTGCCAAGTGGAAGACGACCGTACAACTCGTCGCGATTGCGTTCCTGCTTGCCGGCCCTGCAGGTGACGAGATCTTCCCTTACACGACGAAGACAGGCATCGCACTTCTCTGGATCGCGGCACTGCTGACAATCTACACCGGCTATGACTATTTCCGTGCCGGTCTGAAGCACATCGTGGATGACGAAGAATGACAAAGCTCGTCTATTTCGCCTGGGTGCGCGAACGGATCGGCAAGGCCGAAGAGGAAATGGTCCTGCCGTCTTCCGTCGTTACCGTTGCCGATCTTCTGAATCATTTGAAGACGATGGGCGAAGAATATGAGACCGCGCTTCAGTTTCCCGACGTGATCCGGGTCGCAATCGACCAGGAGCACGTCGAGCACGACGAGCCGATCGGAAATCCCAGGGAGATCGGCATTTTCCCGCCGATGACCGGAGGCTGACGTGACCAGCAAGGTCGAGCCGGATATTCGCGTCCAGCGCGAGGATTTCGACCTTCAAGCGGAAGTCGATCGGCTTGGCAGGCGAAACGGCGGCATCGGCGCGATCGTCACATTCTCGGGCTTGTGCCGTGACGAAGGCGGCAGGCTCGCGGCGCTCGAACTCGAGCATTATCCCGGTATGGCCGAGGCGGAAATGAGCCGGATTGGCAGCCTTGCGATCGAACGCTTCGGGCTTATGGGCCTGACGGCCATCCATCGCTACGGCAAGATCGCCGCGCGCGAGAATATCGTCCTTGTCATCGCCGCGGCGCCCCATCGCCAAGCCGCATTCGACGGCGCGAACTTCGTGATGGACTATCTGAAGACGGCCGCTCCCTTCTGGAAGAAGGAACACGGCAAGGATGGCTCCACCGGCGAATGGGTCACGGCCAAGGACGCGGATGACGCGGCCCGCGACAAGTGGAAATAGTCAGGGTATTACCCTCTCCCTCCTGCTGAGGACCAACAGGAGCACGAGCAGCGAGAACACCACAAGGTCACGCCAGAGATAGGGGCCGTAGGCGCTCCACATCGTTTCCGCTACACCGAGACCGGCTGCACCGCCAGCCGACTTCAAAGGGTCCGAATAACCTCCAACCGCGGCGACCATCAAAACCTTGAGGCCGAACATTAGGCCGGCGCCGAAATCCATCGTGCCGTAGTAGAAGGTGGCGAGGATGCCGCATACGGTAGCAATCAGGCCTGCCGCCGCATAAGCGACGAGGAAGACGCGGTCGGCGCTCGTCCCGCACAGTTCTGCCGCAAGAGGATCGTCGGTCACGGCGCGCCAGAGGCGCCCCCACGACGTGCCTCTCATGACGGCAACGCCGAGCGCGACCATGGCGCACATCAATCCGGTATTGATCAGCTGTATCTCGGTCAGCGTCACCTTGAACGCCCCGTCACTCCAGAAGACGACAACGCTGTTCAGGAACGGCGAAAGCCATATGCTCTTGGTGTCGGATGCGAACCTCGCCGTTTCCATCAGCACGATGGTAATGCCGAGGGCAGCGACGATCACCGTGTTCGATGACTGGCGCACTAGGGGCAGCATGATGGAGCGCCCAATCCAGACCGCCGCCAGCATAGAATAGACCGTCGAGAACAAGGCGCCCAGCACCAGTGCAGCCGGGAGGATCAGAAACAGCCTGTTGTAGCCGATGTCGGTGAAAAGCAGCAGAATCTGGCCCGAAAACGCGAAGATCGCCCCATAGGTAATATCGGCACGCTTGGTGACCCCGAAGGCAACGGCGTAGCCAAAGGCAAGCGCAGCATAGAGCGCAGCCAGCGGTACCGCGTTCGCCAATTGCTGAAGCAGATAGGCCATGAAAAACTCCTGATTGTCGAAATAATAACTAGCAAAACATATTTTACCAGTTATATTTTCATTATGAGCTTTACCTGGACCCCACACCGCTTTTCCGGAGGCGCATTGGCGCTGGATGTCGCCAACAGCGTTGTGCTTCGGCATGACGAGACGCGACGGATCGACCGTTTCGAAGCATCAGCCCAGCTGGAAGCCTTTCCGCAGGCTGCGGCCGAGTTCTGTGCGGAGCGGGCGCTCTTCGGTGAGATGGTTGGTCCGGCACCACAGAACAGGCGAAACTTCCTGGCGTTGCGCGAGGCGACGGACCGCTACTTCCGGGCCCGTGTTTCAGGCGAAGGCAATGACCGACTGCTTGCCGATCTTCTGGAGGCGCTGGCGCGCACCTTGCGTGGCGCCAACGAAGCAAACGGCCTCGACGCGGCAACCGCGCATTCGGTGTTGCGGCTGATCGCCATGCCGGATCCAGAGCGCATGAAGATCTGCCGCAATTGCGGCTGGCTCTTCATCGACCGCAGCAAGAACAGGAGCCGCGCCTGGTGCGACATGGCGGTGTGCGGCAATCGCGCCAAGGCGAGCCGCCACTATCGCCGGAGGAAAGAGGAGGAAGCGCCATGAAAGCGCTGTCGATGGCTGTTTTTATTGCAGCCGCCGTGCTGACGGGATGCCAGCGAGAGACCGACAAGCTGGTCGAGATCAGCGGTCGCGTCTTCGTTTTCAACTATCGGATCGCGGTTGCGACCTATGTCGTGACCTTGAACAAGAAGGCGCCGATTCCGGAAGGCACGGTCGCCATCGCGGAATTCGAAAACCCGGCGGGCGGCGACGTGCTGGTCACCAACGAGAAGGTCTATCCGTTCTGGGACAAGATCACGCTGCAAAGCCCCGCGCTTCATTGCGTCAAGAAGGATAAGCCCTACGCCGTGAACGTTCGCTTGGTCGATGCCAAGGGAGAGACCTTGCAGAGCCTGAAGACCGAGGTGATCTCCAGCCTCGACCAGTCGGTCATGCCGGGCAAGCCACTCGTTGTCGGGCCACTCTATACGAAGAACCCCGAGGTCTTCAAACCGGATGGCAGCGTGGACTACGACTCTGCCGCCACCTGCCCTTCAACGTAAAAAAGCCGGAGCAGAGCCCCGGCTTTCAGAGTCAATTCAATGGCTTCAGCGGTATCGCTGAGAGCCTGAATCAGCCGACGATTTCGGTGTCGGAGAACCAGTACTTGATTTCCTGTGCAGCGGTTTCCGGAGCGTCCGAGCCGTGAACCGAGTTCTCGCCGATCGACAGGGCGTGAACCTTGCGGATCGTGCCTTCGTCAGCGTTTGCCGGGTTGGTCGCACCCATGATTTCGCGGTTCTTCAGGATGGCGCCCTCGCCTTCCAGAACCTGAACGATGGTCGGGCCAGAGGTCATGCCTTCAACCAGTTCGCCGAAGAAGGGGCGTTCCTTGTGAACGGCGTAGAAGCCTTCGGCTTCGCGCTTGCTCATCCAGACGCGCTTGGAGGCGACGACGCGCAGGCCGGCATCCTCGAGCATCTTGGTGATAGCGCCCGTCAGGTTGCGCTTCGTTGCGTCCGGCTTGATCATCGAGAAAGTGCGTTCAATCGCCATGGGTCGAATTCCTTTATTTCGTGGGAAAAGTGGGCGGTGTTTACCCGCCTGATAGCCCGAAAACAAGTGGGCACAGGCAATTTCACGCGGCTGTCATGCAACGATTGCCTCACGTCGAGCGAAAGCCACTCCTCCGCCCGCGCGATAACGCTGCCGCTTCGATGAACATCAAACGTCCGCCAGGACAGTAAATGTCTGTTGGATACGCTCCATTAACCGCGTTTCACTGTTCAGCAGCGTAATTCAACTACAAACGACCGAGCTTAAGCTATTTTTAGCGCGCTAGTTGCATAGAGAAACCAAACGCCGATGCCAAAGTCGGAGCGAGGGGAACGTCATGCGAACTGCGCCAAACTCACAGGTACAACGAGAAGCAGCACAGCGCCCGGCCGCCGCCCCGACCGATCTTCAGCGGATCGCCCAGCATATGACCCGGCTTGCAATCGCCGGCCTGCCACGTAACTACGAACTCCTGCATGAGGCGATCATCGGCCAGAACGCCGCCCTCGCACAGGATATCGCCGCGCTCGGACCGAGCCCGCGGCAGGCCTCGCTCGATGAAATCGGCCTGAAGTATCGGCTCGTCAGCCATTGCGGTCTCGCAAGCGAGATTTCGCATGCCGAAACAAGCAGGATGCTGCGTGATGCGGCGGATAGACTTTCGGACAGCTTGCGCCAGAAGCAGGCCTTCCTGCGCGCGGCGGAGAGGACGCTTCAATCGATAGCGGGGAATGCCGACCAAAACCTTGGCGCGATCATGAGCGAGATGGAGTACCTGTCGACCTCTCTCTCCAACGTCCTGGCTTCCGAAAAGGATATCGAGGCCCGGCTGAAAAGCGACGTCGAACGCCTGGAGGCGATCGAGCTTGGTATCGCAGCGGCTCACTCAGCATCGGCAACGGACAAGCTGACCGGAATCCCCAACCGCATCGCCCTCAACAAAGCGATCGCCGATCTCTACGACCGGGAAGAAGGCGCCGCCGGCAGCGCCCTCATCATGGTCGACGTTGACGACTTCAAGGCATTCAACAGCCGCTACGGTACACAGGTTGGAACGCGAGTGCTGAAGAAGCTTGCTGATCTCTTCCGAAAGTCGATCAAGAAGAACGATCTTGTTGCACGGATCGATGGCGACGAATTTGCTTTCCTGTTTGCCAATGTCGGCATGCAGGAGGCTCTTGCGATTGCCGATCGCCTCCGAGCCTCGGTGGAAGACCACATGACGTTCGCGGCATCCGACAACACTGCCTCGGCCGGGCTTACAATTTCGCTCGGGATCGCCTTGAGCGCCGACGCAACGACGGCATCGCAGTTGCAGGCAAATGCACGCGTCGCGCTCCACGCCGCTCAGTCAAATCGCCGGCAGCCCGTGCAAGCCTTCGGTCGGTGAGCCACAGGCTCTTGCGCTGATCACGGCTTTCGGCCAAAACGCCGGCCATGATCACGATTTCCGACATCTCCGCACGTATTGCCGGCCGACTGCTTCTCGATCACGCCAGCGTTTCGCTGCCAGCCGGCACGAAGGCAGGTCTTGTCGGTCGCAACGGCGCGGGTAAATCCACGCTATTTCGGGTGATTACCGGCGATCTGGCCGCGGAGAGCGGCTCCGTCTCGATCCCGAAGAATACGCGCATCGGACAGGTCGCGCAGGAAGCACCGGGAACGGAAGACGCGCTGATCGAAATCGTGTTGGCCGCGGACAAGGAGCGCTCAGCGCTGCTGGCGGAGGCGGAAAGCGCCACCGATCCCCATCGCATCGCGGAAATCCAGATGCGGCTGGTGGATATCGATGCGCATTCCGCGGAGGCCCGTGCTGCCAGCATTCTGGCGGGCCTCGGCTTCGATCAGGAAGCGCAGTCGCGGTCGGCCTCCTCCTTTTCGGGCGGTTGGCGAATGCGCGTCGCTCTCGCTGCGGTTCTGTTCTCCGAGCCGGACCTGCTGCTTCTCGACGAGCCGACCAACTATCTCGACCTCGAAGGCACCTTGTGGCTTGAGGATTATGTACGTCGCTATCCGCACACGGTCATCGTCATCAGCCACGACCGCGATCTCCTGAACAACGCGGTCAACGCGATCGTTCATCTCGACCAGAAGAAGCTGACCTTCTATCGCGGCGGCTACGACCAGTTCGAGAGGCAGAAGGCCGAAGCGGACGAGTTGCAGACGAAGGCGCGGGTGAAGAACGAGGCAGCCCGCAAACACCTGCAGAGCTTCATCGACCGCTTCAAGGCAAAGGCCTCCAAGGCACGCCAGGCACAGAGCCGCGTCAAGGCACTCGAGCGCATGGGAACGGTAGCCGCCGTCATCGAGGATCACGTCCAGCCGATCACCTTCCCCGAGCCGGAAAAGCAACCTGCCTCCCCCATCGTCGCCATCAGCGGCGGCGCTGTCGGCTACGAACCTGGCAAGCCCATCTTGAAGGGGCTCAATCTGCGGATCGACAATGACGATCGTATCGCGTTGCTCGGCTCCAACGGCAACGGCAAGTCCACTTTCGCCAAATTCATTTCCGGTCGCTTGGCGGCGGAGGCAGGCGAGGTCAAGCTCGCTCCCAACCTCAAGATCGGCTTCTTCGCGCAACACCAGCTCGACGATCTGATCCCGGACCAGTCGCCGGTCGAGCATGTACGTCGCCTGATGTTGGACGCGCCCGAAGCAAAGGTGCGGGCGCGTGTCGCCCAGATGGGCCTCGCGACGGAGAAGATGTCGACTGCGGCAAAGGATCTCTCCGGCGGCGAGAAGGCGCGCCTGCTGATGGGGCTCGCTGCCTTCCACGCGCCCAATCTCCTGATCCTCGACGAACCAACGAACCACCTCGACATCGACAGCCGGCGAGCGCTCATCGAGGCGCTGAACGATTACGAAGGCGCGGTCATTCTGATTTCGCACGATCGCCACCTTATCGAGGCGACTGTCGATCGGTTGTGGCTCGTCAACAAGGGCACGGTCACGACCTTCGAAGGCGATATGGATGAATACCGCGACCTCGTTGTCGCATCTGGCAGGAAGAAGGACGAGAAACCCCAGCTTGCGGAAGAGTCCGCCTCGAAGGCGGACCAGCGCAAGCTGAACGCCGAAAAGCGCGCATCGCTCGCGCCGCTCAAGAAAAAGATCAACGAAATCGAATCCTTAACCGGCAAGCTGGAGAAACAGATTCAGGCGCTTGATGCGGAACTTGCGGATCCCCTGCTCTATGAAAGAGCGCCTGCGAAGGCTGCGGAGAAGGCCAAGCAGCGCGGTGAGGCTGCCGCAAAGCTTGCCGCCGCCGAGGAGCAGTGGCTCGAGCTCTCTTCAGAATACGAAGACGCTATGGCGGGATAGCCACAGCTCTTTGTCAAGGCTCGTCGGACCCCGCACTATTCAGTGCATTGCAAAGCGATCGAAACCGATCGTTAACCATAATCATAAAGGTTGTCTCAACATTCATTACTGATTTGTTGAGCCCTTTCATGCATCGCGTCGCCTTCCTTTCCGGTCTCATCTTGAGCGTGGCCCTCGCCGGCTGCCAATCTGCCAGGCGGACTGCGCCCGATACCACGATCAAAACCTCCTCAATTGTCGCGCCGGAAGGCCAGATCTCGGAAACCGAAGGTAGCCCCCTCCAAATGTCTCGCGATAGTCTCCAGCATCACCTTGCTGGTCGAACGCTGACGGTCGCCTCCATCCATGATCTGCGCCTTGAGGACAAGGAAGTCATCCTCAGCTTCGACGACGGCCCGATTCCCGGCCGCACGGACCGTGTCCTTGCGACGCTGGATCAGTTCGGCGTCAAAGGCGCATTCATGATGGTCGGCGAAATGGCGGAGTTACATCCGGAACTCGCCCGCAGGGTCGCTATGGAAGGCAACGCGATCGGCAGCCACACCTACCGACACGAGAACCTGGCGGCGCTGACCTTCGACATGGCGATGAAGGAGATTACCCGGGGCGAAGCCGCTGTCACCAGGGCGACGGGAGTCGAGGTCAACTTCTTCCGCTTTCCATATCTTGCCGACAGCCACCAGCTTCGTGCCGCCGTTGCAATGCGCGATATGGTCGTGATGGATGTCGACGTGGACAGCAAGGATTACTTCAGCACATCGCCTGCCGCCGTGACCAAGCGGACGATGGACCTGCTGCACAAGCGGGGACGCGGCATCATTCTCATGCACGACATCCACAATCGCACGGCGACCATGCTGCCGACACTGCTTTCAAGGCTCGAGGTCGAGGGGTATAAGGTTGTAACGCTGCAATTCAAGAAGCCGACTGCCCCCGCCGAGATGGCGTCTCTTTGATAGACCATCGACGCTTGCCCGCCAGTTTGTTTCTGCTAAAACAGGCGCAAAATAAGTCATACTTTTGAGCGAAACACCGAATGCGAGCCACCAGCATGTCACCTATCAACCTCGCCATCGTCGGCGTCGGCAAGATCGTCCGCGACCAGCACCTTCCTTCGATCGCCAAGAATTCCGACTTCAAGCTCGTAGCCACGGCAAGCCGTCACGGCACCGTCGAGGGCATCGAGAGTTTCACGACGATCGATGCGATGCTCGACGCCGTCCCTGATATCGATGCGGTTTCGCTCTGCATGCCGCCGCAGTATCGCTACGAAGCGGCACATAAGGCACTTTCGGCCGGCAAGCATGTGTTCCTCGAGAAGCCCCCGGGCGCCACCTTGAGCGAAGTGGCCGATCTCGAAAGCCTCGCTGCAAGCAAGGGCGTTTCGCTGTTTGCCAGTTGGCATTCGCGCTATGCGGCTGCTGTCGAGGCCACGAAGTCCTTCCTGGCTTCGACGACCATCAACAAGGTCCACGTCATCTGGAAGGAAGACGTTCGCCACTGGCATCCGAACCAGGAATGGATCTGGCAGGCCGGCGGTCTCGGCGTTTTCGATCCGGGCATCAACGCCCTGTCGATCGTCACTCACATTCTGCCGAAGGCGATCTTCCTGACCGGCGCAACACTTGAATTCCCGGAAAATCGCGACGCGCCGATCGCCGCTGATCTGCATTTCAAGAATGCCGATGGCGTGCCTGTTCATGGCGAATTCGACTGGCGACAGACGGGCAAGCAGAGCTGGGATATCCTTGCGGATACCGCGGCCGGCCACATGGAACTGGCAGAGGGCGGCTCCAAGCTCTCAATCAACGGTGAACTGAAGTTTTCCGCTCCCGAAGAGGAGTATCCGGCGCTCTACCGCCGATTCGCGGAAATCGTCAAAGCCGGCAAGTCGGATGTCGACCTCGCGCCGCTTCGGCACGTCGCCGATGCCTTCATGCTCGGCAAGCGCAAGTTCGTCGAGGCTTTCTACGATTGATTCAAGCACGCCGAACCTCGTGATATTGTGAAGTCTCACGGTCTTCAGGGAGGTTCGGCATGCGAGACGATCCGGCTTACGGCCTTGGCTTGAAGAATTTGACGGTTTCGCTGGCCGAGCCCAATGCCTTTTGGGAGCGAGCCTATGCCAGCGAAGCGCATGCCATCGGCCAAGCACTCGGCGGCGCGGTAATCGAGATTCAACATGTCGGCAGCACAGCCATTCCCGGCATCAAGGCAAAGCCTATCATCGACATCGCTGTAGGTGTTAAGCACCTCGACGACGGTCTGGGCTGCATCGACGCCATGAAAGCAATCGGCTATGACTATGCCGGTAACGACATTGTCCCCAACGACCACATTTTCGGTCGTGGCGTCACGGATGAGAGCCGCACCCATCTGGTCCATGTCGTGGAGCATCGTGGGGATAACTGGAACCGCATGATCGCTTTTCGCGACGCCCTGCGCAGCGATATCCGGCTCGCACGCGCCTACGAGCAGCTCAAGGTTGGGTTGGCTAGCGAGCATGCGGAGAGGCGCGCGGAATATACCAAGGCAAAGCGGGACTTCATTGACAACGTCCTGATGGCTTCCGGCCTACGCTAGTTCAAGCCTTCTTCTCCCATCGACGCTCCGGCGTCTGCTGCCAGTATGTCAGGCTGTGCCCCTCGCCTTTCAGCTTCTTCCACTGCGCGCGGGCAGCCTCAAGCTGCTCCTGGTCATAACCATCGAACATGAAGACAATCCGCTGGTAAGAATCAACAGCAGGCGGCTCTGCGCCATCGACGATAAATCGCACCGTCGCAGCATTGGCGTTTCCTTCGGAGATCGTGAGGAGAACTGGCTGATTTGCCGCCATGTCCCCCTCATCCGTGCCATGCGGCAAGAAACTATCCTCGCGAAATGTCCAGAGATGCTGATCGAGGAAATCGCGCCGCGCAGCATCCTTCAACTGGATGGAGACCCGCCAGCCGCGCTCGACGCTTTTTTCGAGCAGCGGCGGGAGGGCATCTTCCAGCTTCGATTCCGTAAGGTGATAGAACAGGACTTCCGTCATGACTCGTAGTTGGTGCGCACCAGCTCGTCGAGTAGCCGCACGCCGTAGCCGGATCCCCAGGACTGATTGATCTCATCCTGCGGCGAACCCATGGCGGTTCCCGCAATGTCGAGATGCGCCCAGGGCGTGTCTTGCACGAACCGCTTGAGAAAATGGGCCGCGGTGATCGAACCCGCATGTCGACCGCCTGTGTTTTTCATGTCGGCAAACTTGCTGTCGATCATCTTGTCGTATTCTTTGCCGAGCGGCATGCGCCAGAGCTTTTCGCTGGTTTTCAGGCCAGCGGCTGTCAGTTGGGCCGAGAGCTCGTCGTCGTTCGAGAACAGACCGGCATGGACATTGCCGAGTGCAACAAGAATGGCGCCCGTCAATGTCGCCAGGTTGATCATGAACTTCGGCTTGAATCGGTCGTTGCAATACCAGAGGGCATCACAGAGCACGAGCCTGCCCTCCGCATCCGTATTGATCACCTCGATCGTCTGGCCCGACATGGACGTAACGATATCACCGGGACGCTGTGCGTTTCCGTCGGGCATGTTCTCCACCAGGCCGATGATTCCCACCACGTTCACGGCCGCCTTGCGGGCAGCGAGCACGTGCATCAGACCGGTGACGGCTGCGGCACCGCCCATATCGCCCTTCATTTCTTCCATGCCGGCCGCGGGCTTGATCGAGATGCCGCCGGTGTCGAAAACCACGCCCTTGCCGATGAAGGCAATTGGGCTCTCTCCACTCTTGCCGCCCCTCCACTGCATGATTGCCAACCGCGGAGGCCTCACCGACCCCTGCGCAACGCCCAACAGCGCGCCCATGCCAAGCGTCTGCATTTCCTTCTCGGTGAGGATTTCGACCTCGACGCCGAGCTTTTCCAGTTCGCTTGCCTTGGCGGCGAACTCCACCGGCCCCAGGACGTTCGGCGGCTCGTTCACCAGATCGCGAGCCAGGTTGACGCCGGCGGCAACGGCTTCCGAAACCTTGAATGCCTTTGCTGCATCCGCTGCATTTGCCGTAACAATGGTCACGGCGACCTGCCCATTGCGGCCGTTGCTGTCCTCGTCCTTCTTCTTCGTCTTGTAGGTATCGAAACTATAGGCGCGCAAAAGCATGCCAAGCGCAAAGTCCGCAGCCTCTTTCGCGCCAACGCCGACGCCTGGCGCATCGACGAAGATAACCACCTTTTCGGCCTTCTTGATCTTGGAGGCGGCGACGCCACCCGCCTTCAACCAATCGTGAGCAGTGAGTTCCTCCGGCTTGCCGAGGCCAACGACGAAGAGCCGCTCCGCTGCTGAACCTTCCGGTGCAACGAGATCCAATACGGTCGTCGGCTTGGCAGAAAACGCTGCGATCTTTGCGGCCCTGGCGATCACACCGGCGGGATCTGCGATCTTGGCCCCTGCGGCACGATCCGAACCGCTTCCCTGCAGCAGCACCGCATATCCCCCGGCGATCTCGGCGGTTGTCACAAATGAAACATCGAACTTGGCTGACATATCTTCTCCAGTGGGATTTTCCTAAATCCGCTCCATCCGATCATTTCGAGTTTCATCCTCGAAGACAAGCCTTGGCCCGACGACATGGCTGTTGACCAACCCTGACCTCGTTAACCGGATGTCATCTTCGCCGCATATTCCTCCCGTCGTATTGAGTCTACAGGAAACGCAAGATTGCTTACGGCATTTGGACTATTTGGGGGACGCCCCCCTTGGCGTATCGCTGCATCGGATCGCGCCGCGCCCTCCCGTACATTTGCCGGCCTCTTCTGTCTCTGGTGGGGCCTCCTCGCCCTGTTCAATGCCTTTCCCGAGATCGATATCTACGCCGCTGCGCACTTTTTTGTTCAGGAAAGCTGCGCCAACGCTGCCATCGGGAAATTCTGTGGCCATTTCCCCTACCGGCAAGAGACCTATCTCGCGCTCCTGCGAACTCTCTTCCTCCGGCTCCCGTATGCCATCGCTTTGATCATGCTTTGGAAGCTTGCGGCGTGTTATTGGCACTATGGAGCCACCTTCAATGCCGTACGCGCCCGTGCCTTCAAGGTGGCGCTCGCCTCCCTGATCATCGGTCCAGTGATTTTGGTAAACTTCGTCCTCAAGGCATACTGGGGACGGCCACGGCCCTACCAGACAGTGGACTTCGGCGGCCACCTCGACTTCGTACAGGCGGGTTCGATGGCTGGAAAGTGCATGGCGAACTGCTCGTTCATCTCAGGCGAAGCCGCTGGCGCGGGTTGGGTCTTCTGTCTCATTTTCCTGCTCCCGCAGCCGGCGCGTACCGCGCTTGCCCTGCCGCTCGCCGCCATCTCTTTCCTGGCGCCTGCGATGCGCGTTGCTTTCGGCGCGCATTATCTCTCGGACGTAGTCCTCGGATGGCTGTCGTCCGTCGTTATATTTGCAGGTTTTCTTGCACTCACCGATTCGCCACAGGGCAAAAAAAAATCTGAAATTTGAATGAATTTTCGACGCTGCCTTGTCGCAAAAGCGAACCAAAGAGCGTAGATGGATTTCGCTGCGCAGCGGCATCGGTTCGCAAATGGCGTTCAAGGGCATGAATGAAACTGCTTGAAACATATATACTCCGGCGCGTTGGCCAGATGTTTCTCGTTGCCCTGTTGCCGGTGCTCGCGATCATTTGGACGACTCAGGTCCTGCAGCGCGTCAATCTGGTGACTGATAGCGGCCAGTCGATGGGATCGTTTGCCAAGCTGGCGACACTGATCCTCCCTTCGATTATTCCGATCGTGCTACCCTTCGCAATTGTCATCGGCGTCACGCAGACACTGACGACCATGAACAATGATTCGGAACTGACCGTTATCGATGCGGCAGGCGCCAAGCGCGGAATCATCCTGCGACCGATTCTGATTCTTGCAGCGATCATCAGCGCCTTTTCTTTTTTCGTAGACAACGTTGTCGAGCCGAAGGCCAAGACCGGCGTTCGCCAGATGGTGGCCGCCGCCTACGCAGATCTGCTTTCCACGGTGATCGAAGAAAAGAACTTCCGCCGCATCGATACGGGTCTTTACGTGCAGATATCGGAGCGATTGGCCGGACGTGTGCTCAAGGGGCTGTTCGTCGTCGATGAACGCGATCCTGCTTTCGAGCTCATCTACTATGCACGCGAGGGCGCCGTTGACGAGAAGGGTACGTCGCTCATCATGCATGACGGCGAGGTTCACCGCAAAACGCAGACTGGTGAAGTCTCCGTCATTCGTTTCGATTCCTACTCCTTCGACCTTTCCGACCTCACACAGAACCGTGGCCAGGCGACGCTTCGCGCCTCCGACCGCGAGCTGCCGTTCCTGTTCAATCCAGATCCGAACGATAAGGACTACATCGCCAAACCAGGCAGTTACCGAGCCGAATTGCATCGGCGCCTGACGGATTGGGTTCTGCCGATGGTCTTTGCACTGATTTCGCTCGCGATTGCCGGCGATGCGCGTTCCCACCGTGAAGCCCGGCTGCATCCGATGGTGTCTGCACTCGTGTTCGCATTCGCAATTCGCTGGGCCTCGTTTTATGCCGCCAATCAGATCGACACGGATCCTGAGTATATCGGTGTGCTCTATTCGATTCCTGTGATCGCCAGCGTGCTCGCGATCGCGTCTCTGTCGCTTCACAAACGTCTATCGATTGTGTCTACGGTCAGCGACCGGATCGCCGCGCTCTGGCAGAAGCTGTTCAAGCGTTCAGCCGATCCGTCAGCGGGAGGCAGCGCATGATCTTCGGAACGCTCGGTCGCTACTTTTTCCGCCGCTACCTGCTGACGACAATGTGGTTCTTCCTTGGCGTGATCGGCATCGTCTACCTCGTCGATTTCAGCGAGACGGCGGGTCGCCTCTCGGGTCTTCCCGGCTATACCGTGACCGGTGGCCTGGTGATGACCGCCGTGCGCCTGCCGCTCATTTTGCAGCAGACTGTTCCCTTCATTGCCCTCTTCGTCGGCATGACGGTTCTGATTGCCCTCAATAGAAAATACGAACTGGTCGTGACGCGCGCCGCTGGCGTCTCGGTTTGGCAGTTCATGTCGCCTTTCCTTGCTGGCGCCTTTTTGCTCGGCGTTCTGGTTATGACCGTTCTCAATCCGCTGGCTGCGTGGGGGCAACGCCAGGCCGCCATCGTCGAAAGCAACTGGCGCGGAGAAGGCTCGGCTTCGAACACCGCCCCGCAAGTTCCGTGGATTCGCCAGATCAGCGGTGGCGACGATGCCGTCATAGGCGCGCACACGATTCTCGAGAACGGCACGCTGCTAATGGATGCAGTATTCGTGCATTTCGATTCGTCCGATCACATCATCCTGAGACAGGACGCCGCTTCGGCAAAATTGGAAGATGGTTACTGGCTTCTAAAGAATGTTGTGGAGCGTCGCCCGGGCGAAGTCGCCGTGCGCAAGGATGAGGTGCGAGTCCGCACCAATCTGAAACAAGATTTTGTCCAGCAGAGGCTCACAGCCCCTGAAACTGTTGGATTTTTTGACCTTTCGAGGCGAATTGACGCTGCGAAATCCTTCGGGATTCCGAGCAAGGCACTCGAGACCCAATTTCATTCGTTGTTGTCCCAACCGCTGTTGCTCGTGGCCATGACTCTCATTGCTGCAACAGTGTCCCTAAAATTTAGCCGGTTCAACCAATCGAGGTCAGTGATTCTGGGTGGAATCCTTTCAGGCTTCGTGCTTTATGTGGTCACCGTGCTTGTAAAAGCATTCGGAAGCAGTGGGGTTGTCCCGCCTTTCGTGGCGACGTGGATTCCGGTCACCGTTGCCCTGGCTTTGGGTGCAACAATTCTGCTTCATCAGGAGGATGGCTAGTGGCGGCAGGCGACCGCAAGACTTTTAGTAAACAGTTGGTTGCCCTGCTCGTAGGCGCAGCTCTGTCTACCTATTCCAACGGCTTTCCTGCTGCCTTCGCACAGGATGCCCTGCAAGGTATGAAGCCGAACGTTTCGGACGACCAGAAGCTGATTCTGTCTGCAAACGAGCTGGTCTATAACAAGGACTCACAGATCGTTTCGGCCATTGGCGGCGTGCAAATAAATTACGCCGGCTACAAGATGGTGTCGCAGCGCGTCGAGTACAATCAGCAGACCAGACGCCTGATGGCGCTTGGAAACGTTGAACTTGTTGGCCCTGACGGCAATCGAATGTATGCCGACAAACTTGACGTCACCGACGACTTCGGAAACGGCTTCGTAAACGCGCTCAGAATTGAGACCGCCGACAATACGCGCCTGGTAGCCGAAACCGGCGAGCGCGTTGGCGGCACGCAAATGATCCTGAACAAGGGCGTTTATACAGCCTGTTTGCCGTGCGCCGAGAGACCGGAAAAACCTCCGTTCTGGCAGGTCAAGGCCGAACGAGTCATCCAGGACGGCGTCAAGCATACGATTCGCCTCGAAAAGGCGCGCTTTGAGCTCCTCGGACAACCGCTGGCCTACGTTCCGTGGATCGAAGTTCCGGACAATACAGTGAAGCGGAAATCCGGCTTCCTTTTCCCGAGCTACGTAACGGCCCAAAATCTCGGCTTTGGCGTTTCTGTTCCCTATTATTATGTCATCTCGCCGAGCAGCGATGTTACGGTGACTGGCACGGGCTACACTACCCAAGGTTTCCTGCTGGACGCGGAATATCGCCAGCGGTACGAAAACGGCACGCATATTTTGCGGATGGCCGGGATAGATCAGGCGAGCCCGGGGACCTTCACGCCGGGCACCAGTGACGCCGAAAAAGACTTCCGAGGCGTAGTTGCATCTAAGGGGGATTTCCAAATCAACCCGCGCTGGGCGTTCGGTTGGGACGTTATGGTGCAGAGCGACAATAACTTTGCCCGTACCTATAGTCTTAAAGGTCTGGATTACTCGACGAAGACAAACCAGGTTTACCTGACGGGCCTCGGCAAGCGGAATTATTTCGATCTGCGGTCGTTCTATTTCGATGTGCAGAACGCCGATCCGAACGATGTCGCCGAGAAGCAGCAGGCGATCGTCTATCCGGTGATGGACTATCACTTCGTAGCGCCGCAGCCGCTAGCCGGGGGTGAACTCTCCGCCGATGTCAACTTCACGAACCTGTCGCGTTCCCACGACGACTTCTACAGTGTCGCCGGCTTCGACCGATTCCGTGGTCTCGACGGGCAGACGTCGCGCCTGACGGGGGAACTCGAATGGAAGCGGACTTTTGTGACGCCCGAAGGCTTCCTTATCACCCCATTGCTCGCTGCGCGCGGTGACGCCTTGGCGTTGAACATGACAGCACCGCCGACCTCTGGCACGTTTGTCTATGATGGCAACTACGATGACAGCAACGCTGCGACGCGTTCGATGTTTACCGCCGGGCTGGAGATGCGCTACCCGATCCTCGGGACGACAGCAAACAGCACGCACCTCTTCGAACCCATCGTTCAGATCTATGCTCGACCTGACGAACGGCTTGCCGGTGCTCTTCCAAACGAAGACGCACAGAGCTTCGTTTTCGATGCGACCAATCTTTTCGAGCGCGACAAGTTCTCTGGTTACGACCGCATTGAAGGCGGCACGCGCGCCAATGTCGGTTTCCAGTACACCGGCACGTTTGACAACGGCTACAAACTTCACGGGATTTTCGGCCAGTCCTATCAACTCGGCGGTCAAAACTCCTTCGACACTGCCGACCTGGTGAATGTCGGTGCAGAATCCGGTCTGGAAAGCGACGTCTCCGACTTCGTCGGGCTTGGCGGCATCGAGACGCCGCAGGGCCTCGCACTCGCCGCCTCCTATCGGCTTGACGAGAAGAGCCTGGCTTTCCGCCGCGGCGACCTGACAGCAGGTTTCCAGAACGACGATTTCCAAAGCCAGTTGATCTATACGCACGTTTCGGCGCAGCCGGAGTATGGCTTTGCCGAAGACAACGATGAAATCCAGGCGAAGGGTTCTGTTAAATTCAAGGACTATTGGTCGGTATTTGGCGGCATCGCGTGGGATCTTCAGGACAATAGCCTCGTTAGGAAGACATTCGGTCTGACCTACGAGGACGAATGCACGATCTTTACGATCGCCTATAGCGAGAAGCGTGACACCACTGCGGAAACCGCTAGTGACTGGAGCATCGGTGCCAGGTTGACCTTCCGGACGCTCGGCGACATCAACCTTGGCGGTCCCGTAGATACCAGCACGAGCATCTACCAGAATTGATGGGCAGTTCTGCTTACGGCGAAAGAAAGGGCCTTTCTTTCGCCGTAAGACTATGCAGGACATTGTCGCCAGTTGAGATCTAGGGCATATGCTGAATTTTCAGTTTAGAGCGGCACCACCCGTTTGGTCTTGGGAAGGTATGTGCGCCGCAACGTGAACGCGCGGCGTCAATGGGAAGGGTCGATATGATTGGCGCAAGAAAAACCGTAACAACGATGATTGCCGGCGCGGCTTTCGCGATCCTGGCGGCTTTTGCCACGCCTCAGACGGGTTCTGCCTTTGCTGCAAGCGAAGTCCGTGTGGTTGTCAACGGCACCGCAATTACCAGCGGTGATGTCGCCAAGCGCCAGGCCTTCCTTCGGCTCCAGCATCAGAAGGCGGATGCCAAGGCGGCTGAAGAGCAGCTGATCGAGCAAACGCTGAAGCAGCAGGAAATCTCGCGCGTGCGCATGTCGGTTTCAACAGATGACGTCAATGCATCGTTCGCGCGGTTCGCCACCGGCAATAAGCTGACGACTGATCAGATGACGCAGATTCTCGATCGCGCCGGCGTTGGTGTCGACCACTTTAAGGCCTTCATTGCGGTACAGATGAGCTGGCCGCGTCTCGTCAATGCCCGTTACGGCTCAAGCAACCGTATGTCGAACTCCGACCTTGTTGCCCGCATGATGGAGAATAAGCAGAAGCCGGAAACCACCGAGTATATTCTGCAACAGATGATCTTCGTCGTCCCCGCCAGCAAGAAAGGCATCGTCGGCAAGCGCAAGAGCGAAGCCGAAGCATCCCGGTCGAAATATCCAGGTTGCGATCAGGCAAAGGTCTTCGCAGCAACGATGCGGGACGTATCGGTCCGCGACCTCGGTCGCGTTCTTGCCCCTGAACTTCCGGCTGAATGGAAGCCGCTTGTGGAACAGGCCAAGGGCAACACGACGGCGACGCGCGTGACCGACAGGGGCGTCGAATACATCGCAATCTGCAGCCAGCGCCAGGTGTCGGACGACCAGGCTGCGGAAATGGTGTTCCGTCAGGAGGATCTCGACAAGGCGAAGGCAGATAAGAACGCCCCTCCGGACAACCCCAACGCCAAGAAATACATGGACGAGCTGCGCAAAAAAGCGCAGATCATGCGTCCCTGAGCACGATGTCGATCTCATTCTCGCGCCCCCTTGCGCTGAGCCAGGGTGACCCGGCCGGTGTCGGGCCAGACATCACATTATTGGCCTGGATGCGACGCAGGGAGCTTGGGCTCCCTCCATTCGTGTTTATCGGCGATCCCGATGTGTTGGCCTTGCGCGCCAAGCTGCTTGGCGTGACGGTTGCCATTCGCGAGACCGATTGTGCCAATGCCGATGCCATTTTTGCCGATGCCCTCCCCGTGCTGCCCGTAGCTGCAGGCGTCGAGGTCGCGGCAGGCAAGCCCCACGTCGCAACAGCGAAGGCCACGATTTCTGCGATCGAGACTGCCGTCGCGCTGACGATATCGGGCGAGGCGCTTGGCGTCGTCACCAATCCGATTGCGAAGTCGGTGCTCTACGAGTCCGGCTTCCCGTTCCCCGGACACACCGAATTTCTGGCGGATCTCTCCGCACGAGCAACGGGACAGGCGGTGATGCCGGTGATGATGCTCGCCGGTCCGAAGCTCCGCGCCATTCCTGTGACAATCCACATCCCCCTCAAGGACGTGCCTCAGTCTCTGACGGCAGAACTCATCATCGAGACCTGCCGGATCGCTGACGCCGATCTCCGACACCGTTTCGGCATTGAGCAGCCCCGGCTCGCGATTGCCGGACTCAATCCGCATGCTGGTGAAGACGGCACGATCGGCAAGGAAGATGAGGCTGTGATCAGGCCCGCCATCCAATTTCTGCGGTCCGAAGGCATCAATGCGATCGGCCCCCTGCCCGCCGATACCATGTTCCACGACGAAGCTCGGGCGCGGTACGACGTCGCAATCTGCATGTATCACGACCAGGCCCTGATACCCGCAAAGGCGCTTGGTTTCGACGATTCCGTTAACGTGACGCTTGGATTGCCCTTTGTGCGCACCTCGCCCGATCACGGGACCGCGTTCGGCATTGCCGGTAAGGGGCTTGCTCGCGAAGGCAGCCTTGTCGCGGCCCTGAAGCTGGCCGGCCACCTTGGGCGCACCGCAGAAGGGCGCCGTTAATGGCTGCCTTGGATGGGCTTCCGCCCCTTCGCGACGTCATTCAACGTCATGGCCTCGATGCACGTAAGGCGCTCGGCCAGAACTTCTTGCTCGACCTAAATCTGACCCAGAAGGTCGCGCGAACGGCTGGCTCGCTCGAAGGCGTTACCGTCTTTGAAGTTGGCCCCGGTCCGGGTGGCCTGACGCGCGCCATACTGGCACTTGGCGCGAAGAAGGTGATCGCCGTCGAACGCGATTCTCGTTGTCTGCCTGCTCTTGCCGAGATTGCGGACCACTATCCGGGACGGCTCGAGGTCATCGAAGGCGACGCCTTGAAGACTGATTTCGAGACCTTGGCTCCTGAAGGCCCGGTGAAGATCATTGCTAACCTGCCCTATAACGTCGGGACGCAGTTGCTGGTCAATTGGATCTTGCCGAAGCAATGGCCCCCCTTCTGGGAATCGCTGACGCTGATGTTCCAGAAGGAGGTCGGCGAGCGCATCGTGGCAACGGAAGACGGCGACCACTATGGACGGCTGGGTGTACTCTGCGGATGGCGTACGAATGCGCGTATGGCGTTTGACGTCCCACCGCAGGCCTTCACGCCTCCCCCAAAGGTCACGTCGACGGTCGTCCACCTGACGCCGAACGAGAGCCCGATCCCTTGCTCTGTCACCGCCTTGGAGAGGATCACGCACGCTGCCTTCGGCCAGCGCCGCAAAATGCTGCGGCAAAGCCTGAAGCCTCTCGGAGGCGAGGCCTTGTTGAACAACGCTGACATCGACCCGCAGCGACGCGCCGAAACGCTTTCGGTCGTCGAGTTTGTTCGACTGGCGAATTGTCTCTAAGCTGCCTCCGCTTGGAGCGGTAGGCCAGGCCTGCAAGGTATTGGAACGGCCGACACCGGGCTCGCGTTGAGCCCATAACATCACTGGATCGACCTGCTGGCTTAGAGCTTCGGCTCTTCGGTCAGCAGCCCGTTGACGAAATCGAACAAACCGTGGCGCCGGTCTCGGCGGACGCGTTCGGCATTGACGATGCAGCTGACGTTGCGAAACGCCTCGTCAAGATCGTCGTTGACGATGACATAGTCATATTCCCGCCAGCGTTCGATCTCTGCGCGAGAATTTAGAAGGCGCGTGCGAATAACCTCTTCCGAATCTTCAGCGCGACGATGCAGGCGCGACTGCAGTTCGGTCATTGTCGGAGGCAGCACGAAGATCGAGACGATATCGGCCTTCATCTTGTCCTGAAGCTGCAAAGCGCCCTGCCAGTCGATATCGAAGAGCATGTCGCGGCCTTCAGCCATAGCGGCTTCCACCGGCTCCCGCGGCGTGCCGTAGAAATTGCCGTGCACCTCCGCCCACTCGAGCAGATCGCCCGCGTCGCGCATCCTCTCGAACTGGGGCACAGTGATAAAGTGGTAGTGCTTACCGGCGATTTCGCTCGGTCGCTTGGCTCTCGTCGTAACGCTGATAGAGATTTCGAGACTATGGTCGTCCCGGAGGAGGTTGCCGGCAATCGTCGACTTGCCTGCCCCGGACGGCGAAGACAGAACAAGCATCAGCCCGCGCCGGGCGATCTTCGTTGGTGTGCTCGACTGGGCCGGGTTCATAATTCACTCCAGATTCTGGACCTGCTCGCGGAACTGGTCGATGACGACTTTCAGCTCGATGCCGGCGGCCGTGACAGCCGCGGCATTCGACTTGGAGCAGATGGTATTCGATTCTCGGTTAAATTCCTGTGCAAGGAAATCGAGCTTACGCCCGACCGGGCCGCCTTTGCCGAGGAGGTCTCGGGCAGCGACCACATGTGCCTTCAGACGATCGATCTCTTCACGAAGATCGGCTCTCGTGGCGAGCAGCGCCGCTTCGGCGTGCAGCCTCTCGCGATCGAGCTTTGCCGACGCCTCCAGGAGCAGAGACACCTGAGCCGCCAGCCGCTCGGCAATCTCCTTGGGAGAACGGGAGGGGTCACGCTCGATCGTCAGCGTCAGTGCTTCCATCGTCGAAACGTGATCCAGAAGCACGCGCGACAACGCGGCGCCTTCCAGTTCACGCATGTGCCGCAACTCGGCAAGAGCGGCAAGCAACCCTTCGACGACGTCTTTGTCGCGGGCTGCGATGGCCTCGTCGCCATCTTCGGTCTCGCGAAACTCGACAATACCTCTGATGCCCAGCAGTGTATCCAACTGCAGTGGCGTGGGATCGATTATGCCACCAAGCTGGTCGCGCAAGGATAACACAGCCGAAAGTGCTTCCTGGTTCAGCACCGTCTCGACGCGACTTTCGCCGGCAGACACCGACAGCGACGCCTGCATGTTGCCCCGGCTGAAGTGCTCAGCGGCAAGACGACGGACATCATTCTCCATGCGCTCCAGCCCGGGTGGAAGGCGCAATCGCAGATCCAGACCCTTGCCGTTAACCGAACGCAGTTCCCAGGCCCAACGCCAGCGGCCGCTGGTGCCCTCACGCCGCGCAAAACCGGTCATGGACTGCAAAGCCATGCGAGCCTCCAAAATCAGTTGGTCTTCTTTTTCTTTTGGGCAGCAGGCGCAGCAGGCGTTTCCGGCTGCGTCTGGCTCTCCGGCTGTCCGTCGACCGCAATATTGGGGTCTGCTCCCTTCGCAGCTTCCAGTTGGCGCCAGCGCTTGACGTTGGCGTTATGGTCTTCAAGGGTGGCCGCGAAAACATGACCGCCGGAACCATCAGCAACGAAGTAGAGATCCTGCGTCTTCCACGGATTGGCGACAGCCTCCAACGCGTCTCGGCCCGGATTGGCGATTGGCGTCGGCGGAAGGCCCTTGATCACATAGGTGTTGTAGGGCGTTTCCTTCTTGAGGTCCGATTGATAGATCGGACGATCCGCCGGCTTTCCATCGCCGCCAAAGAGCCCGTAGATGATCGTCGGATCGGACTGCAGCCGCATCCCCTTGCCCAGCCTGTTGAGGAAGACGGAGGCAACATGGGCGCGCTCGTCGGGAACACCGGTTTCCTTTTCGACGATCGAAGCAAGGACGACCAGTTCATCCTTTGACTTGAGCTGCAGCGACGGATCGCGCTTGTCCCAAACCTGATCGACAAGCTTCTGCTGGGCCGCCGCCATCTGCTCGATGATCTCTGCCCGCTTCGTTCCACGGGAGAACTTGTAGGTATCGGGACGCAGGCTTCCCTCTGCAGGGACCACGGCCGGCAGGTCGCCTTCCAACACGGCGTCCTCGTTCAGACGATTGAACATCTGGCGGACGGTAAGGCCCTCAGGGAACGCGACAGAGTACAGAATCGACTTACCGGATTTCAGCAATTCCATGATGTCGTTCATGGAAGCATGTGCCTTGATCTCGTATTCACCCGCCTTGAGGCTCTCGCCATCATCCAGATGCGTTGCAGTGAGGTAACGGAAGATACGGGCGTCCGACACGATGTTGTTGCGCTCAAGACTTGCGGCAATCTCGGCCACGCCAGCGCCGTTTCGCACAATGAAATTTGTGTTCGTCTCCAGCGGCCCAGGGTTCTGGTACGTCGAGATCGCGTAGTAGAAAAGGAAGACGGCGGCTGCACAACCGAGAACGACAAGCGTCATCAGGAAATTCAGGAAAATGATAACCTGGCTGCGCGCTTTCTTCGAGCGCTTCGGCGGCTCGGGCACGCGTTCCGGCCGAAGCGCCTCGCTTGGCGACTTGGGAATAATCGGCCCACTCTGGGTCTGCTGGCTCTCTTCGCCGATCGTCCCGTTGTTCTGGTTCGTATCGTTCACCGGCAATCCTCTAAACTTGGCCTCAAGTCCCGCTTCTTGCTAAGCAATGCGGCAAAATGCAGGTGGGGCCACGCCGCGCAAGGTGCAGCCCCACTGCCAGGACGTCAACACCTGAGATCAGGCGACGTAGCGGCGAAGCACCAACGAGGCATTCGTGCCGCCGAATCCGAAAGAATTCGACAGGGCGACGTTGATTTCCCGCTGCCGCGCCGTATGCGGGACGAGGTCGATCGCGGTCTCGCGCTCCGGATTGTCGAGGTTGAGCGTTGGAGGCGCAATATTGTCTCGGATTGCAAGCGTTGCGAAGATCGCCTCGATTGCGCCAGCGGCACCGAGCAGGTGACCTGTTGCAGACTTCGTCGACGACATCGAGATTTTGGAGGCTGCATTGCTAACCAGCCGCTCGACCGCACCGAGCTCGATCGTGTCGGCCATCGTCGATGTGCCATGGGCGTTGATGTAGTCGATATCGGCAGGCGTCAACCCGGCACGCTTCAACGCCATCGTCATGCAGCGTTGCGCACCTTCGCCGTTCTCGGACGGGGCCGTGATGTGATAGGCATCACCCGAGAGACCGTAACCGACCACCTCGGCATAGATCTTGGCGCCGCGCGCCTTGGCGTGTTCCAATTCTTCGAGAACGACAATGCCGGCACCCTCGCCCATGACGAAGCCGTCGCGATCCTTGTCGTAGGGACGCGACGCCTTGGTCGGATCGTCGTTATGCTGCGTCGAGAGCGCCTTGCAGGCGGCAAAACCAGCCAGTGAGATGCGGCTGACCGGGGATTCCGTGCCACCGGCGACCATCACGTCGGCATCGCCGAACGCGATGAGACGGGCGGCATCGCCGATCGCGTGAGCGCCGGTCGAACATGCGGTGACCACCGAGTGGTTCGGACCGCGCAACTTGTGACGGATCGATACCTGGCCGGATACGAGATTGATCAGGCGACCGGGAATGAAGAACGGCGAAATTCGGCGCGGGCCCTTGTCGCGCAGCGTATAGCCAGCTTCGACAATCCCTTCGATGCCGCCGATGCCGGAGCCGATCAGGACACCGGTCGCAACCTGGTCCTCATCGCTCTCGGGGTGCCAGTTCGCATCGTTCAGCGCCATGTCGGCCGCTGCCATGCCGTAGATGATGAAGGGATCGACCTTGCGTTGTTCCTTAGGCTCCATCCAGTCGTCGGCGTTGAAAGTGCCGTCGCTACCGTCGCCAACCGGAATGCGGCAAGCAATCTTCGCAGGAAGGTCGTCGACTTCGAACTCAGTGACCAGACGGGCGCCGTTCTGACCCGCAAGCAAGCGGGACCACGTCACTTCCGTTCCGCATCCCAAAGGCGATACCATGCCGGTACCTGTTATTACGACCCGTCTCATCGACTGCATTCCCCCGCCTTTTTTGTTCTTGGAGAACCATGCCAGAAATAAAAAGGGCGGACTCCGGGTCCGCCCTTTCTCAAATGCTCAGGATTAAGCCTGGGCCTTTTCGATAAACTTCACGGCATCGCCGACCGTCAGGATCGAGTCAGCTGCATCGTCCGGAATCTCAACGCCGAATTCTTCTTCGAACGCCATGACCAGTTCGACAGTATCGAGCGAGTCAGCGCCCAGATCGTCGATAAAGCTGGCGCTTTCGACAACCTTGTCGGCATCCACGCCAAGATGATCAATAACAATTTTCTTTACGCGTTCTGCGATATCGCTCATGTCGGTTTCCTCGACCTTATGTCTGATCAGAATGCCTTGTGACATCCCTACCCTGTTTCAGCCTGCGGCGCCCCTTGAAGCTACCCTCGGCAAACTCTTTGAACCCGGCTACCAGAAATGTCCCAGGCTTGCACAAAAGCCCGCCGGTCCGTCTGCTTTCTCGGGAGACTGTTCACAGTCATGGCCCGCTTAACACGGTTTAAGTCTGCCGCAAAGCCAGAAAATCAACCCCACCGGGTTGGTCAACACGCTATTGCGGCGAAAACCGCCTCGAAAGGCAGTTTACCGTTTCAGATCATGGCCATGCCGCCGTTTACGTGCAGCGTCTGGCCTGTCATATAAGAGGCTTCCGACGAAGCGAGATAGGCGACCGCGGAGGCGACTTCAGCGCCCGTGCCCATGCGCTTCATCGGGATCGCTCCCATGATCGCTTCCTTCTGCTTGTCATTCAGCTTGCCGGTCATGGCGGATTCGATGAAGCCCGGTGCCACGCAGTTGACCGTGACGTTGCGGGTTGCAATCTCCTGAGCAAGCGACTTCGTGAAGCCGATCATGCCCGCCTTGGACGCGCAGTAGTTCGCCTGGCCGGGATTGCCGGTGACGCCGACGACCGACGTGATGTTGATGATGCGGCCATAACGGCGGCGCATCATCGGGTGGGTCAGCTCGCGCGTGAGACGGAACATTGCGGTGAGGTTCACCTCAATGACGTTATCCCAGTCTTCGTCGCTCATGCGGACGAACAGGCCGTCCTTGGTGATGCCGGCATTGTTGACGAGGATGTCGACGCCCTCGAGATCGGCTTCGGCCTTGACGCCGAGCGCCTTGACCTCATCGCGGTCAGCAAGGTTCGCCGGGAAGATCTTGACGCGATCGCCGAGATCGTTGGCCAGCGCCTCGAGCTTCTCGACGCGGGTGCCGTGCAGGCCGACAATCGCGCCCTGCTTGTGGAGGATGCGGGCGATTTCTTCGCCGATACCGCCGGACGCGCCGGTGACCAGAGCCTTGCGGCCGGAAAGATCGAGCATGGAAGTGTTCCTTGTATTCGTTAAATCAATCAGGCCATCAGGGCGGCAACCGCCGCGTCGATATCGGCGGGCGTGTTGACCGCGATGCCATTCACCGTCTTGTCGATGCGGCGCGCAAGGCCGGTCAAAACCTTGCCGGACCCGAGCTCATAAAGTGTTGTTGCGCCATTGGCCGCAAACCATTCGACCGTCTCGCGCCAGCGGACCTGGCCCGTCACCTGCTCCACCAACAGCTTGGCAATCTCGTCGGCGTCGGTCACCGGCGCAGCTCGCACGTTTGCGACAAGAGGCACGACCGGGCTGGACTTCTTCACGCCGGCCAGAGCTTCGCGCATCGCTTCGGCGGCAGGCGCCATCAGCGATGAATGGAAGGGAGCGGAGACCGGGAGCAGGATCGCGCGCTTGGCGCCCTTCTCAGTTGCGATCGTGGCACCCTTTTCGACAGCCGCCTTCTCACCCGAAATGACGATCTGGCCGCCGCCATTATCGTTGGCGATCTGGCAGGAGCCGACGGCAGAGGCTTCCTCGCAGACCGCTACGACGTCAGCATGCTCAAGGCCGATGATGGCAGCCATGGCGCCAACGCCAACCGGAACGGCGGCCTGCATGGCATTGCCGCGGATGCGAAGCAGGCGTGCGGTGTCGGCAAGCGAGAAAGTGCCTGCGGCGCAAAGCGCGGAGTATTCGCCGAGCGAATGGCCGGCGACATAGGAGACCTTCGCCTTCAGGTCGACGCCCTTGGCTTCGAGGACACGGACAACCGCCATCGAGACCGCCATCAGGGCCGGCTGCGCATTCGCCGTCAGCGTCAGCGTGTCTTCCGGTCCGTTGAACATCGTCTCCGACAACTTTTCGCCCAGCGCTTCGTCGACTTCTTGGAAGACGGCGCGTGCCTCAGCGAAGGTTTCGGCGAGTTCTTTGCCCATGCCGACAGTCTGGCTGCCCTGACCCGGAAATGTGAAAGCGATGGTCATCCTACGTCCTTCGTAAATGGACCTCTGGTTATTTCGCCTCCAATTGACATTCTTTCCTGCAGAGTCAAGTGCCGGAGGCCCGCGTTCCAAGGCTTTTGCGGGCGCGAGAAACCTTCGCGATCCCCCTTGCGCTTGCGCAATTCCGGTCTAGATTTGCGCCGCCCTTCCAGACCATTTCTTTTCCAGATCACTTTCAAGGCTTTCAGATGAAATACAGGAAACTTGGCCGCACCGATATTTCCGTGTCCGAAATCTGCCTCGGCACCATGACATGGGGCACCCAAAACACGGAGATCGAGGCACACGAGCAGATGGACTATTCCGTCGAGAAGGGCGTCAACTTCTTCGATACGGCCGAGCTCTATCCGACAACGCCGGTTTCCGCGGAGACCCAGGGCCTGACTGAAGACTATATCGGCACTTGGTTCCAGAAGACGGGCAAGCGCAAGGATATCGTGCTCGCCACGAAGGTCGCCGGACCCGGCCGTTCCTATATCCGCAACGGCGACGGTGCCGACGCGAAAAACATTCGCCTCGCGATCGAGGCAAGCCTGAAGCGCCTGAGGACCGACTATGTCGACCTCTACCAGATTCACTGGCCGAGCCGCGGGCATTTCCATTTCCGTCAGGCTTGGCACTACGACCCCTTCAAGCAGGACCACGCCAAGGCCATCGCCAATATCACCGAGACATTGGAAACAATGGGCGCCCTTGTGAAAGAGGGCAAGGTTCGCGCCTTCGGCCTCTCCAACGAAACGACGTGGGGCACCCAGAAGTACCTGACGCTTGCCGAGCAGCTCGGTCTGCCGCGCGTTGCCACAATCCAGAACGAATATAATCTGTTGTATCGTCATTACGATCTGGATCTGGCGGAGCTGTCTCATCACGAGGATGTCGGTCTGCTCGCCTACTCCCCGCTAGCCGGCGGTATCCTCAGCGGCAAGTATATCGACGGCGCGAAGCCGGAAGGCTCGCGCGGTTCGATCAACGGCGATCTTGGCGGCCGTCTGCAGCCTCTGCAGGAAGCACCAACGAAGGCCTATCTCGACATCGCCACACGTCACGGGCTCGATCCGGCTGCGATGGCGCTCGCCTTCTGCCTACACCGCCGCTTCATGGCATCGGTGATCATCGGCGCGACGACGATGAACCAGCTCGATACTGACCTGAGCTCTGTCAATCTCAAACTGTCGCACGACGTCTTGGCTGAAATCGAGACGGTTCATCGCCAGTACCCGATGCCGATCTAGGCTGCGGTACAAACAGCCACGATCTGGCCAAGGAAGGCCAGATCGTCTCCCGCAAACATCACAACGACAAGTTTCGACAACTTTGCCGATACGGCAATTTCCGCTTCTCCGACTTGTGCAATTCGGCTAGTTTTGTAGGGCTCTGTGCCGAGCGCGGGGGCTTATTCCGTGGAACGGAAGCTCGCAGTCATACTTGCCGGCGATGTCGCCGGCTACAGTCGCCTTGTTGCAACCAACGAGGAGGATGCGCTTGCGACACTCGGCATCTACAACGCCACGATAGGCGACCTCGTGCAGGAGCACGGCGGACGGATTTTCGGCAGCGCCGGAGACAGCGTGGTGGCGGAATTCCACAGCGCGGTGCAGGGCGTACGCGCGGCCGTCGCCATCCAACGCGCCCTTAATCGCCGCAATGCAGACCTGCCGCCTGACCGGCGCATGGAGTTTCGCCTTGGGCTCAATCTCGGCGATGTCGTCGTCTCGGGAGACAATCTGCTCGGCGACGGCGTGAATGTCGCGGCGCGTCTTCAAGAGGTGGCGCTGCCTTCCGGCATCTGTATTTCCGGCGCGCTGCGGCAGCAGATCGAGGGAAAACTCGACTTCCCACTCATTCCGATGGGAGACCGCACTCT
Organism: Rhizobium sp. BK399; assembly: GCF_014194695.1. Lineage (GTDB taxonomy): Bacteria > Pseudomonadota > Alphaproteobacteria > Rhizobiales > Rhizobiaceae > Rhizobium. The sequence continues at coordinate 292,061 of NZ_JACIAH010000001.1, forward strand.
CAAGAACATCCCGCGCCCGGTGCCGGTCCACCGGGTACATTGGAGTCGCGAAGACCCTGTGGAAGCGGGAGCGCTCGGCGGGCCACTCAGGCTGCCTGACAAGCCCTCGATCGCCGTATTGCCCTTCGTCAACATGTCGGACGATCCCGAGCAGGAGTTTTTCGCGGATGGCCTCACCGAAGACATCATCACGGCGCTCTCGCTTTACCGCTGGTTTTTCGTCATCGCCCAGAATTCGTCCTTCGCCTACAAGGGGCGCGCGGTCGACGTGAAGCAGATTGGCCGCGATCTCGGAGTCCGCTATCTCGTCGAGGGTAGCGTACGCCGGTCGGGAACGCGGGTTCGCGTCACCGGGCAGCTGATCGAAGCGGAGACCGGCGTTCACCTCTGGGCGCAGCGCTACGACCGCGAAATCGCCGACATTTTCGCCATTCAGGACGAACTCACTCAAAATGTCGTCGGCGCCATCGAGCCGGAAATCCTGATCGGCGAGAGCCGCCGGGCATTGCTCAGAACGACGGACAATCTCGACGCCTACGAGAGCCATATGCGCGGCACTTGGCTGCACAATGCCCAGGATACCGCCGAGCATTTCATCGAATCCATAGCCTGGCATCGGCGAGCCATCGAGCTCGATCCCGAATTCGCGCGTGGCCACATGATGCTCGCTCGATCCCTCTACGCACGCTGCTTCCACGGTTTCAGCGAGGATGTCGACAAGGACAGCACGGAACTTCGGACAGAAGCGGAGCGCGCGGTCGCACTCGATCCGCGCGACCCCTATTCACACTACGCAATGTGTCTTGGCCATTTCGTCGCCCACAATGCGCCTGCCGCAGTAGAAGAGGCGCAGCAGGCGATCGACCTCAACCCCAATTTCGCCCTGGCGCATATGGGTCTTGGATGGGCCAGAATCTTCACGGGCAATTTCGCGGAAGCTTACGATCCTCTCCACATGGCCTTGCGGCTCAGCCCGCATGATCCCCTTGCCTATCTCATCCTCGATCGCCTTGCCCTGTCTCACTATCACCTCGGCAACTACGAGGAAGCGATTCACTATTCCGAACGTGGGTTGTCGCTCAGGCGCGCCTATTTCAACCGCGTCGTGCTTCTCGCAAGCTTGGGGCAGCTCAACCGCCAAGAGGAAGCTCGACGGCTGATACCCGAGATCCTGGCGAATGTTCCTGCCGATCTCGAGCATTACTGGAAGATCCTGACGCCCTACGTCGACCCCAGTCACTACGACCATTTCGTCGACGGGCTGCGCAAAGCGGGACTGCCTTCGCTGAACTCGCAGCGAGAACATTGCTGACGCTCTTGCGTTTCCGCCAAAAATCCGTATAAGCCGCCCTGTTCGCAAACCCGGTCTTCTGGCTGGTGGCTGAACGGAGGGCCGGTTTCCCACGGGAAATCGTTCGGAACGGAAGCGTTCCAGCCTCCCGTGTCTCCGCTCTCGACCGTCTCGGAACGCTTTTCTTGCCTGGGTTCGCCCAATCAGGAGCAGTCGTTGAGGCTTAGCCGCCGAATATCGGGTTGAATAAACGCAAGAAAGGCAAAGCTGTCATGGCTCTTTATGAACATGTATTCCTTGCCCGACAGGATATTTCCGCTCAGCAGGTTGATGCCCTCGTAGAACAGTACAAGGGTGTCCTCGAAGCTAACGGCGGCAAGGTCGGGCGCGTAGAAAACTGGGGCCTCAAGTCCCTCACCTACCGCATCAAGAAGAACCGCAAGGCTCACTACGTTCTCGTCGACATCGACGCGCCGGCTGCTGCCGTGCAGGAAATGGAACGTCAGATGCGCATCAGCGAAGACGTCCTGCGCTACATGACGATCGCTGTTGAAAAGCACGAAGACGGCCCGTCTGCCATGATGCAGAAGCGCGACCGCGACGACCGCGGCCCGCGTGAAGGCGGCGACCGTGGCCCGCGCCGCGAATTCGGCGATCGTCCACCGCGTCGTGACGGCGACTTCCAGCGTGGCCCGCGTCCCGATCGCGCTCCGCGCGAAGACCGTGCATAAGGAGAACTGAGAATGTCTGAATCTTCCTCCGCACCGGTTCGTCGCCCGTTCCACCGTCGTCGCAAGACTTGCCCGTTCTCCGGCGCAAACGCTCCGCGCATCGACTACAAGGACGTTCGTCTCCTGCAGCGCTACATTTCCGAGCGCGGCAAGATCGTTCCTTCCCGTATCACGGCTGTTTCGCAGAAGAAGCAGCGCGAACTCGCCCAGGCGATCAAGCGCGCCCGTTTCCTCGGCCTGCTGCCGTACGTCGTCGCTTAATCAGCTGACGAGACCAAATCGAGGGAAGGCAGCAATGCCTTCCCTTCTCCCTTTCGCGATGGGCGCGGATCGGAACTCTTAAAACCCATGTTGAGGCCTTTCTGAAATCGATTCAGGAAACGCCCTCTAACTGCTTGATGAAGCAGGACAGCGACCGTGAAGCAACTGAACACAAAAACGCTAGGCATCGGCGCACTCGCCGGATTGACCGCCGCACTTCTAGTGCTCGGCGCAAGCCTCCAGCCGTCTTTCAGTGCGGTTCTCTATGCGGCCTCTGCCCTTCCCATTCTTCTCGTCGGCCTCGGCTGGGGCAACATGGCGGCGATCTCCGCCGTCGTCACCGCCGCTGTCGTCGGTGCGATCGCCATCTCGCCGTCCTTCACGCTGATGATGACGCTGGTCACGCTGCTGCCGGCTGGCTGGCTCAGCCACCTTGCAAATCTCGCCCGTCCCGCGTCCGAACTTGGCGGCCCTGAGCATCTGATGGCCTGGTATCCGCTTTCGGATATCCTGCTGCATCTCTGCGGCCTGGTCACGATCGCCGTCATCGTCGTCGGCGTGATGATCGGTTACGGTCCTGAACTGATCGACCGGCTGGTCGACGTGCTGTTCGGCTCGCTTGCACAGCAGCAGCCCGAGTTCTCGCCCGATCCGGCCGTGACCGCGCAAACCAAGGCGCTGGTACTGCTCATGCTGCCCGCTATTCAGGGCGGCATGTGGGTGGTCATGCTGTTTGCCGCCTATTACATCGCAACCCGGATCGTCAGCGCATCCGGCCGTGGTCTGCGCCCGCGCGAGGATATCCCCTCGGCGCTGCGAATGAACCGCAATTCGATCTTCGTCTTTCTCGTCGGCCTTGCCGCCACCTTCTTCGGCGGCATGGCGGCGATGATCGGAGCAACTGTCGTCGGCACCTTCGGCGCCGGCTTCCTGCTTTCCGGATTCGCCGCGCTGCACTTCCGCACGCGCGGCAAGGATTGGCGCCTGCCGGCGCTGATCCTCTGCTACCTGGCATCGCTGATCGTGATGGTGCCAGCCTTTTTCATCCTCGTGTTGGGCTTGAGCGATACCCGCAAGGCGATCGCGCTGACCCCGAACAAGGATGCTGATGCCCCCAAACAGACAGATACAAAAATCTAGAGACACGAAAGGAACACGAACATGGAAGTCATTCTTCTTGAACGCATCTCCAAGCTCGGCCAGATGGGCGAAACCGTAAAGGTTCGCGACGGCTTCGCTCGTAACTACCTGCTGCCGCTCGGCAAGGCTCTCCGCGCCAACGAAGCCAACAAGAAGCGTTTCGAATCCGAGCGCGCAACACTCGAAGCTCGCAACCTCGAGCGCAAGTCGGAAGCACAGAAGGTCGCTGACGTTCTCGACGGCAAGTCCTTCATCGTCGTTCGCTCGGCTGGCGAAACCGGCCAGATGTACGGCTCTGTCGCTGCTCGCGACGTCGTTGAGATCCTCGCTGCCGAAGGCTTCAACATCGGTCGCAACCAGGTTCACCTGAACACGCCGATCAAGTCGATCGGCCTGCACAAGGTTGAACTGCAGCTCCACGCTGAAGTCGAAATCCACATCGAGCTCAACGTCGCCCGTTCGGCTGACGAAGCTGAGCGTCAGGCCAAGGGCGAAACTCTTAACTCGGTTGACGCGATCTACGGCGTTGACGAAGACGCTCTTCGTCCGGAAGACTTCTTCGATCCGGAAGCCGACCTCGAAGGCGACGAAGCTTAATTTTCCGAGATACAATCTCCGGAAATGGACGAAAGCCCGGCTCACGCCGGGCTTTCTGCTTATTTGGCTGCCGTGTTCTGTTGGGGAGCAGCGCTCTTGTCGACATCGACGACGACCGAAAGCCCAGGCCCCAAGTCCTTGATCGCCGGCTGATCGGGATCGAAGCCAATGCGAACGCCGACTCGCTGCGCAATCTTCACGAAATTGCCTGTCGCATTGTCGGCCTTGATGACCGCGAATTCGGATCCGGCCGCCGGCGAGAAGCGCTCGATGTATCCCTTCAGCCGCTGCTTGCCGAGTGCATCCACCGTGATGGTAACGGGTTGCCCGACCTGCATCCCGTAGACCTGTGTCTCCTTGAAATTCGCGACGACCCAGACATCCTCCGGCACCACGGCCATGAGCTGCGTTCCCGCCGTCACGTACTGCCCGACGCGCACGCCAACTTCGCCGAGATGGCCGTCGCGCGGCGCAACGATCTTGGTGTTCTGCAGATCGATTTCCGCAAGACGCACAACCGCTTCGGCGCTCGCCACATTGGCCTCAAGCAGCGAGCGATTGACGATGATCGTCGCAAGGTTCTGCTTGGAAACCTCAAGAGCGGCCTCGGCCTGGTTCACCGCGGCCTTGGCCTGGTCCAGCGTCGCCTGTGCTGCCTCCGTCTCGCTCTGCGATGCGATGCCACGGTTGCTGAGATTGTTTATGCGATCCCAGGCCTGCTGCGCGCGGGTCAGCGACGCGTTTGCGCTGTCGATCTGGGCCTGACTGGAGGCGATGCTTGCTTTTGCCGCAAGCTCAGACTGGCGAGAATTCTCCAGCGACGCTTTCTGCCCGTCGAGCGCGGCGCGCGCCTGGGCAAGTTTCTGGACGTAGATGCGGTCATCGATCTGCGCCAGCGTGTCTCCCTGTTTAACCTGCTGATAATCCTTCACCGGCACTTCGACGACATAACCGCTCACCTGTGGGCTCATGATCGTGACGTAGCCGCGCACATAGGCGTTATCCGTCGTCTCGATAGACGTCACGAAAGGTGGCAAACGCCAGGCGTAAAGAACGAGGAGAACGCCGGCGATGCCGGCAAGCACTGCGATGATGGTCGAAGGGGACCGGAGGGATTTCAGCATGATGGGATCCTGAGATCACGATTGAGCGGGAATTGCGTCGGCGCGCGCTGCCCAGGGCAGCCGCCGCCACGCCTGATGGAGAAGAATGAGGATCAGACCAACGAGCGACGCGTAGCCGATGACGAGGAAAGCGTCATTGTAAGCGAGAATGTATGCCTCGCGGCTAACCTGCTGGGCGAGCAGCGCCAGGCCTTCGGCATTGAGCAGCATCTTGTCGCCAAGCACCTTGCCGTAGGCGGCGCTGAGCTGTGAGACGCGCTGGGCCACAATCGGTTCCTGCAGCAGGATGTGCTCGACGAGCACGTTCGAATGGAACTTCTCCCGGATGGTCACAAAGGTTCCGAGCATCGCCGACGCGAACAGGGAGCCAATACTCTGCGTGAACACGAAGATTACCAGGAAGTTGACGATAAAGGGCATGCCGCGCGACATCGCGGCCTTGAACCCACTCGCCATCACCGGCGGTAGGAACATTGCCGCGCCGGCCGCGACCATCGCCTGGCTCAGATACATCTCCGGTGGTCTTGTCAGGCTCGTCGACCGGCTGTCCAGAAAGGCGCCGGCGGCGATAAGAAGGAGAGCCAGTACATGGGCGGTCTCGACGTAACGTGTGGTCATCAGAAAGGCACAGAAGAGCCCGCCAACCAAAGAGGCGAGAAGGATAATCGTGTAAAGCGTCACCGTCTGATCGTTCAGAAGCCCGAGCTGCTGATAGAAACTGGCAGCGGAGGAGGATTGCTCGGAGGAAACGAAACGGAAGAGAAGCAGCACCCCCGCCATCCGCATGTTGGCGCCTGAGAACAGCCAGCGGAAATCGATCAGCGGACTGGCGCGAGGCAGCTCCATGGCGAGCACGAGCGCGATGGAGCCCACCGAGATCGCCAGCAGCACGCCGATCCACGGTGCCTCGAACCACCAATAGAAGCGGCCGAGCGTCAGTACGACGGCGAGGCAACCGAAGCCGACCGCGAGCAGGAGATAGCTCAATATGTCGTGCGGCTGGATGACGTTACCCCGAGGCGGCGCCGTGAGCGGCAGCAGGTAGATGATCGGAAAGACGATAAGCGCCATCCCCATCTCGAACGTATAGAGCACCTGGTAACCGCCGAACTGAAGCAGCGAAGGCGAGACGATGCGCGCGACGGGGGATGCAAACAGCGTGCACATCAGCGCCAGGCTAATCCCGAGCGACAGCTTCTTCTCCTGCGGAAAGGGTTCGAGCATGTAGAGAAAGCCGAGCGTCGAAAGCGGTGCGGCAGCCATCCCGCTTAAGGTGCGCACGACGATCGCGGAATGCAGGTCGGTAATGAGAAGATTCAGGACCGCTGCAACGACGAAGCAGATGATGCCAAGTTCGGCGAAACGGCGAAGGCCGTATTGCGTGCGGATCTTGAAGAGCGCGATCGACATGCTGGCGTAAGGCGCCATATAGGCTGCCGAAAGCCAGGAGACCTCGGTTGTTGTTGCGGAAAACGATCCTTGCAGCTGGTAGATGTTGACGTTGAGCAAATTCATGCCGAGGCCCTGCGTCAGAAAGAGCAGGACCGACGCCACCATATAAAGCGGAGCCTTCCAGGCGGGCATCGCCACCGCTCCAGCAGCCGGAGGCGACGGGGGCGGCTTTTGCGCTCCCGTCTCTTCGGCGGACCTGGGCGCCATATTGTCATTGGCGCTTTGGGCGAGGCTCATCGGCAGGACCTCAAATTCCGCGGACACCCTGCAGGTTGGCTTGCATGGCCCGTATCACTTCCAAGGTAGTTTTCAGATCGTCTTCGGGAATACCGGCGATGACCTGCGCACGCACTCTCACGGCGATGTCATCGATTTCGCCTGCCACGACCCTGCCAGTCTCGGTGATATAGATTTCCTTGGCGCGACGATCGGAGCCGGCTACACGGCGTTGGACGAACCCTTGGCCTTCCATGGCGTCGAGTATCCTGACGAGCGTCGGCGTCTCGAGCTCCAACCGTTCGGCGAGTTCACGCTGGTTGATGCCGTCCTTCTTGTTGAGCGTGAAGAAGACGCGGGCGCGCGGCAACGTCATATTGCGTTCCCGCACTATCTTGTCGAAGACAGCCCTGAGCTTGCGGTTGAATGCTGCAAGATCTTCGATTAGCTCACGCCCGAGAACGGGATTCCCCATATTTTCAGCCCTATTTTGTTAGTGCACTAATTATATCTTTACTAACTATCGTATTTCCCGATCTTTTTCAAGAGCCGACTGCCTATGCTTGGGTGCAAGTCTCCTCCGACAGGCTTACACTATCATGTAAGGCATCATGGAAGTGAGTCGTTTCTGGCCGTGCTCTGCAGGTGACACTTTCGGTATTTTTGCACCGACTGCAAGTGTGACTGTGGAGAAGTCGAACAACGGGCAAACTATCCCCGTATCGATGGCGGCAGGGAAAACCTTCTTGCATCCGCGCTTGATTTTCTCGGTTGCGCACGCCAAACCCGAAGCTGAAGAAGACAGAACGGATCAAGATGAACGACGTCGCTCGAAAGATTGCCGCCGTTGCTCCAGCGGAGCAGCACTACCGGGAAGCGCCCAACAATATCGAAGCCGAACAGGCGCTCCTCGGCGCGATCCTGATGAACAACGATGCCTATTACCGGGTGTCGGACTTCCTGAAGCCGATCCACCTCTACGAGCCGCTGCACCGCAAGATCTTCGAGGTCGCGGGCGACATCATCCGCATGGGCAAGATCGCCAATCCGGTGACCATCAAGACCTTCCTCAAGGCCGAGGAAAAGGTCGGCGACATGACGGTCTCCGAGTATCTCGCCCGCCTTGCCCGCGAAGCCGTGACGATCATCAACGCCGAGGACTACGGGCGCGCTATCTATGATCTGGCGCTGCGCCGTGCGCTGATCACGATCGGCGAAGACGTCGTCAATATCGCTTACGACGCGCCGCTCGACATGCCACCGCAGACGCAGATCGAAGACACCGAGCGTCGCCTGTTCGAACTCGCCGAAAACGGCCGCTATGATGGCGGTTTCCAGTCGTTCAACGACGCCGTGGCGCTGGCGATCGACATGGCGGCCGTCGCCAAGGAACGTGACGGCGGCCTTTCGGGCATCTCGACCGGCATCCACTCGCTTGACGGCAAGATGGGCGGCCTGCAGCGCTCCGACTTGATCGTGCTTGCCGGACGTCCGGGCATGGGCAAGACCTCGCTTGCCACGAACATCGCCTACAACATTGCCGCCGCTTATGAAGGCGAAGTTCAGGCGGACGGCAGCATGAAGGCGAAGCAGGGCGGCGTCGTCGGCTTCTACTCGCTCGAAATGTCGTCGGAACAGCTCGCCACCCGTATTATCTCGGAGCAGACAGAGGTCTCCTCCTCGAAGATCCGCCGCGGTGACATCAACGACGCCGACTTCGAAAAGCTCGTCGCCTGCTCGATGATGATGCAGAAGGTACCGCTCTACATCGACCAGACCGGTGGTATCTCGATCGCCCAGCTTTCTGCCCGCGCCCGCCGCTTGAAGCGCCAGCGCGGTCTCGATTGCCTGGTCGTGGACTACATCCAGCTGATGACCGGCGCCGGCAAGGGTGACAACCGCGTCCAGGAAATCACCCAGATCACCACCGGCCTGAAGGCGCTCGGCAAAGAACTGAACGTTCCGATCATTGCGCTCTCCCAGCTCTCGCGTCAGGTGGAAAGCCGCGACGACAAGCGTCCGCAGCTCTCCGACCTTCGTGAATCGGGCTCGATCGAGCAGGACGCCGACGTCGTGCTCTTCGTGTTCCGTGAAGAATATTACGTCAAGAACCTCGAGCCTCGTGATCCCAACGATCCGAAGTATGCAGAATGGGAAGCCCTCTTCGACAAGGTGAAGGGCACGGCCGACGTCATTATCGCCAAGCAGCGCCACGGACCGACCGGCACGGTGAAGCTCGCTTTCCAGTCGGAATTCACGCGCTTTGCGGATCTCGCCGACCCATCCTTCATCCAGTACGAAGAGCACTGACGAGGTCTTTCCCGTCAGGGCTCCATCGCGGACTACAGGCCGGCTGCTCGCAAGATCGCAACGGTTGCCACCCCGACGGCAACGCTTGCGAGCATCGGCAGGCGACGCGCTGCGAGCGCCGTGACAAAGCAGGCTGCCGTTTCGGCCCAACCTGTCGCAAAGGCGGTTGGCGCGATCACCGCCATCAGTACCGCAGGCGGTATCGCCTCGATGGCCGTTCGGGTTTGCTCGGTCATTTCGACATGGCGAATGAGGAGCAGACCGCTCATACGGGTCAGTATTGTTGCGGCCGCCATGGTGAGGATCGCAGCAAGGGTGTAGATATCCAGAGTCATGCGGTCACTGCCTTTGTCTTGCCAGTCAAAAGCGCTGCCGCAAGCCCGGCAAGGGCTCCGGCAGCAATGTACCAGACACCGGGGATGAACTGGTGCACCAGGACGGCGGCCAGAGCACTGGCAGCCAGCACCGAACCGGTTTCGCGGCCTTTCCAAAACCCCATTGCCAGCACAACAAAGACGGCGGGAAAAGCGAAGTCGAGCCCGATGGCGGCTGGATCGCCGAGGAACGCGCCAAGAGAGGCGCCGATCAACGTGGACCCGACCCAGGCAAAATAGAAAGGCATAGCGATGCCGGCGAACCACGAAGGCGTCAGGCGCGCCACGCCCGCACGGAATTCCGCGATCGCCCATATCTCGTCGGCCAGGAACAGCATGGCGGCATATTTCCGCAGGCCGGAGAAACCTTGCATCTTCGTGCCAAGGGACGCACTCATCAGGACGTGGCGAATGTTGACGAGCAGCGCGGCAAAGCCGACCCCGGCCCAGCTTGCCGGATGCGTCCAGATATCCATGGCGATGAACTGTGAGCCGCCAGCGAAGACGAGCGCGCTCATCAAGGTCGCCTCCAGGGCCGACAGGCCTTTCGTTGCCGAAACCGCACCGAAGACGAGACCGATCGGAATGACGGCGACGACGAGCGGCAGGATTGCCCGCGAGCCGGCAAGGAAATCGCCGATGGGTCGCCTTTGAGTGAGCATTGGAACCTCCACAACTGCTAGAATTCGGAGGTGTTAAGCCGCCCAGCCGCGACCGTATTGAACGAAAGTGATCAGCGGGCGCGATACTGTCCCGGCGTAACGCCGGTTCGCGCCTTGAAGTGACGGGTGAAGTGCGCCTGATCAGCAAAGCCGCACTGGATTGCAACATCGGCCGGCGCCTTGCCGTCACGCAACAGTTTGCGCGCTTCACGCACCCGCTTGTCAGTCAGAAAGGCATGCGGCGTGATGTGATATTCCCGGCGGAAGGCCCGGATGAGGTGCGCGCGGCTCAAGCCTGCGACCTCGGCCAGTTCGTCAAGGCCGATGTCGCTGTCGAAATTGTCGGTCAGGTAGTCACGGGCGCGACCGACTGCGGAGCGCTCCTTGGTGTCAACCGGTGTCACGATCGTGCTGCCATAGCGCTGGAAGATCGCAGCCAGCACGCGGAACATCCCTTCCTCTGATTCCAGCGCTCCGGCGCCGCTCTCCAGCACACGATGGGCGGCATGGAAGGCGGCGGCCATCTCGGGATCGTTGAGGAGTTCCTTCGGGAAGGAGGGTGTGGCGTTGAAGGCCTTGCCGGTGACGTCTTCGAGGATATCGACGAACAGCTTTGTGTCGGGATAGATCATCCGGTAACGATATCCCTCACCGCCCGGCACGCCGTCATGCACGACGCCGGGATCGATGAGATAGAGATCGCCGGCGCCTGTCTCCTCCCGAACGCCCTTCATCGTCGCGATCTGCGTGCCGCTCTCGATCGCGCCGATACTGAAGGTGTCGTGGGCGTGAGGCGCATATTCATGCGTCAGGAAACTTGCGCTCAGACACTCCATATTGCGAAATCGCCGATCACGCCAGAAGCGAGTCCGCTCGGCGCCTGCAAGCGGCATCGCGTCGGCCGCCTCTTTCTGCGATACATTTTCCATCGAACCAATCTATCGCCGGCGCTACCCTGCGTCTTGAACAAAAGTGATCGCCGCGCCGATATCTCCTTGGCCTGCTTTCACTTTGCCTTATTGATCCTTAGACTGCCGTGCGACAAGCACTCTCCCCTCTTTTGTGAAGCACGATGACTGATTTTGTTGATAGTTTCGAAGATCAAGACCCATTCGATTCGGCCGGTTTGCGCCTGACCGTCGATCTGAAGGCACTCACCGAAAACTGGAAGGACATGGCGCGACGCTCCGGCAAGGCCCGTGCTGCCGCCGTCGTGAAGGCAGATGCCTACGGTACCGGGATCGAAGACGCCGGTGAAGCGCTCTTCATGGCCGGCGCACGCGATTTCTTCGTCGCTACGGTCGATGAAGGCGTGACGCTTCGGCCTTATGCGCCTGACGCCCGCATTTTCGTCCTCTCGGGTGTCTGGCCCGGCACCGAGCGGCGCCTGTTCGAAAACGACCTCGTGCCGGTGATTTCATCGGAAGAGCAGCTCGCCTTCTGGATGGCGGTTCTTGCCGATTACGGCGATTACCCCTGTGCGCTCAATGTCGATACGGGCTTCAACAGGCTGGGCCTTTCCATGCACGAGGCCATGGCGCTCGCCGATGACGTCTCACGCCCGGCAAGTTTTGCGCCGGTGCTTGTCATGAGCCATCTCGCCTGCAGCGACGACCATTCCTCTGACATGAACAGGCAACAGCTTGAATCATTCCGGCAGGTTAGCGCCGCCTATGAAGGCATCGATTCAAGCCTTGCGGCATCGGGCGGCATCTTTCTTGGCAGCGACTATCACTTCGATCTCACCCGCCCCGGCATCGCGCTCTACGGCGGCGAAGCCGTCAATGGCATGGCAAACCCGATGCGTCCGGTGGTGACCGCCGAGGCACGTGTCATTCAGGTGCGCTCGGCCAAGGCAGGCGAGTCCGTCGGCTACGGCCGCGCCTTGCAACTGACCCGCAACAGCAAGCTCGCCGTCGTGTCGGCCGGTTATGCCGATGGCTACCTGCGTAGCCAATCGAGCGGGGGTGTGCCGCTGCGTCAAACGGTGCCGCAGGGAGGTCACGGCTTCGTGGCCGGACAGAAGGTGCCCGTTGCCGGCCGCATCACCATGGACCTGACGATTTTCGACGTCAGCGATCTTCCGGAAAATGCAGTGCGCGCAGGCGATTACGTCGAACTGTTCGGAAAAAACGTGCTTGTCGACGACGTCGCTCGGTCGGCGGGGACGATAGGCTACGAGATCCTGACCAGCATTGGCCTTCGCCACGAGCGCCGGTATCTCTTCGAAGACGAGTGAGGCTCTCAGCGGGTGGTCAGGGCCAGCCGCACGCCGAGCGCCACCAGCAGCGCACCAAGGCCGCGATCGAGCCACAGGCCGATGCTTCTCTTGCGCTTGACGAGATCGGCAAGGCGCCCTCCGGCGAGGATGAGCGGCGGCTCGATGAAGGCTGCGACGACAATGATCAGGACGCCGTGGACCGCCAGCTGCAGCCAGGTCGGCCCGGCGCCCTCGACCACGAATTGCGGCAGGAAGGCTAGGAAGAAGATCGCGACCTTCGGGTTCAGCAGCGAAACGAGGATGCCCTGCCTGTAGACGCGGCTCCAGGGCAGGACGTCCTTTGCAGCATTGACCAGGCCGCCATCGCCCTTCGAGCGCAGAGCCTGAATGCCGAGCCAGACGAGGTAGATCGCGCCGACCCACTTCACGGCAGAGAAGGCTACCGCCGAAGCGGCGAGGATCGCCGAGAGACCAAATGCTGCCATTGCTACATGCAGGCTGGCGCCGGTCCAGATACCGAACAGGGCGGCAAAGCCGGTCCTCGTCCCGCTTTTGACGGTGTGGCCGAGAATGAAAGCCATGTCCGGACCGGGCGACAGGTTCAGTAGAACCGCCGCGGTCAAGAACGCGATCCAGTGCGCGAGCGAGTAGTCCAGCATCGTCGGGATCTCCAATACAGTGGAGAACAAGTGCCACCGTCGCCCCTTATAGGGAAATCATTAGTTTTGATCAGTGCCGCGAATGATTATTTGAGCAATCAAAGTGATTCGATGCGGCGCGCTGGCGACCATCCAACCGAAAGCATGACCCGATGGCGAAGGCCAGGACACACTTCATCTGCCAGAGCTGCGGCGCGGTCCATAACCGCTGGGCCGGCAAGTGCGACAATTGCGGCGAGTGGAACACCATCGTCGAAGAAGACCCGATGGGCGGCATTGGCGGCGGGCCGACCAAGACGCCAAAAAAGGGGCGGCCGGTCACCTTGACGACGCTGTCAGGCGAAATCGAGGAAGCGCCGCGCATCCACACCGGCATTTCCGAACTGGACCGGGCGCTTGGCGGCGGCTTCGTGCGCGGCTCGGCGGTGCTGATCGGCGGCGATCCCGGCATCGGCAAATCGACGCTGCTGATGCAAGGGGCGGCGGCACTTTCTCGCCGCGGCCATCGGATCATCTACGTCTCGGGTGAAGAGGCGGTTGCTCAGGTGCGGTTGCGGGCGCAGCGCCTGCAGGCTGCCGATACAGACGTGCTGCTCGCCGCGGAAACCAACGTCGAGGACATTCTGGCGACGGTGGCCGAAGGCAAGCGGCCGGATCTCGTCATCATCGATTCCATCCAGACGCTCTGGAGCGAACTGGCTGAATCCGCGCCCGGAACCGTGACGCAGGTCCGCACCGGTGTCCAGTCGATGATCCGTTTCGCCAAGCAGACAGGGGCTGCCATGGTTCTCGTCGGCCACGTCACCAAGGACGGGCAGATCGCAGGTCCGCGTGTCGTCGAGCATATGGTCGATGCCGTGCTCTACTTCGAAGGCGATCGCGGCCATCACTACCGCATCCTGCGTACGGTCAAGAACCGTTTCGGGCCGACCGACGAGATCGGTGTCTTCGAGATGTCGGACAAGGGGCTGCGCGAGGTCGCCAATCCATCCGAGCTATTCCTTGGCGAGCGCAACGAGAAATCGCCGGGAGCTGCCGTCTTTGCCGGAATGGAAGGCACACGCCCGATCCTGGTGGAAGTGCAGGCGCTCGTCGCGCCGACATCGCTCGGCACGCCCCGCCGTGCCGTCGTCGGCTGGGATTCGGCGCGTCTGTCGATGATCCTCGCCGTACTTGAGGCCCATTGCGGCGTTCGGCTCGGGCAGCACGACGTCTATCTGAACATCGCAGGCGGTTATCGTATCTCCGAGCCGGCCGCCGATCTCGCCGTCGCCTCGGCCCTGGTTTCGTCGTTGGCTGGTATTGCCCTACCGGCCAATTGTGTCTATTTCGGCGAAGTCAGCCTGTCGGGCGCCGTCCGGCCGGTTTCACAGACGTCCCAGCGCCTCAAAGAAGCCGAGAAGCTGGGCTTTTCTGCCGCGCTGCTTCCCTCGGCGTCAGCCGACCTGCCAAAGGGTTCCGGCGGTCGCTGGAACGAGATCGAGAGCCTTCCGGACCTGGTTGCACGTATTGCCGGGTCAAAAGGCGCACTGCGACGTGTGGAAGAAGAGGTTTGATCCTTTCATCGCCAGCATCGGTGATGTTATAGGAAGCACGCAATGAGGCGCGACCAAGCCGTAGATAAACGGCGGTCCTGGAGTTGAATTTATATGCCCATTACGATTTTCGACGGTATTGTCATCGGCGTCGTTCTTTTCTCCGCCGTACTTGCAATGGTCCGCGGCTTCTCCCGCGAAGTTCTTTCGATCGCAAGCTGGGGCGGCTCGGCAGCCGCCGCCTACTATTTCTATCCGTATCTGGTTCCCTACGCGAAGAAGTACACCGATGACGACCGCATTGCGATCGTCGGTTCAGCCGCGGTGGTGTTCCTGATCGCACTGATCGTGATCTCCTTCATCACCATGAAGATCGCGGACTTCATCATCGACAGCCGGATCGGCGCTCTGGACCGCACTTTGGGCTTTCTCTTCGGCGCGGCTAGGGGCATACTTCTTCTCGTCGTCGCCGTCGCCTTCTGGAACTGGCTCGTGGCGGATCACGGCCCGGCCTGGGTTAACAACGCCAAGTCGAAGCCGTTCCTGGACTCGATGGTCGTCAAGTTGCAGTCCGTGCTGCCAGCGGAATTCGCGCAGATGGTACGGGCGAACGTTATGGACAAAATTCAGCCGCAGGGCGGCAATACTGAGAGCGGCGACGCGCCCGCATCGGACCAGGCGCCAGCCGAAGACGCAACGCCCGCCCCTGCGAATGGTGCACAGCAGCCGTCTAATTGACGCAGTGTTCAACAGCTTGACCCGCCACCTGGCAATTGCCATTTGAGCGGAACGTGAATAAAGGTCCGGCCGGGCATCCGCTCTGCCGGGCCTCAGCCGTTTAAAGCGCATGATCACGGCGTCATGCTATGGAAAGCCGATCCATTCTTGTGAGAGCAAAGGCCCGCATCGATGAACCAGTCTCATTCCTTGACGCTCAATGACGAATTCGATGGAGACACGCTCCACGAAGAATGCGGCGTCTTCGGTATCCTTGGCCATGACGATGCGTCGACCCTGACGGCGCTCGGCCTGCATGCCCTTCAGCATCGCGGGCAGGAAGCAGCCGGTATCGTCTCTTTCGACGGACTGCGCTTCCACTCCGAGCGGCATATGGGCCTGGTCGGCGATCACTATACCAATCCGACCACCCTCGCCCGCCTCCCCGGCAATATCTCGATCGGCCACAATCGCTATTCCACAACAGGCGAAGTCGCGCTCCGCAACGTGCAGCCGCTCTTTGCGGAACTTGAAGTCGGCGGTATCGCTATTGCCCACAACGGCAACTTCACCAACGGCCTGACGCTGCGTCGCCAGTTGATCGCAGGCGGCGCCATCTGTCAGTCGACCTCCGATACGGAAGTCGTTCTCCACCTCATCGCCCGCTCGCGCTACACCTCCACGGCCGACCGCTTCATCGACGCGATCCGCCAGATGGAAGGCGGCTATTCGATGCTCGCCATGACGCGCACGAAGCTGATCGCCGCACGCGACCCCACCGGCATCCGTCCGCTTGTCATGGGTGAACTCGACGGCAAGCCGATCTTCGCTTCGGAAACCTGTGCACTCGACATCATCGGCGCGAAGTTTATCCGCGACGTCGAGAACGGTGAAGTCATCATCTGCGAGATCCAGCCTGACGGTTCGATCACGATCGACGCGCGCAAGGCCGGCAACGGCCAGCCGGAGCGCCTCTGCCTGTTCGAATATGTCTATTTCGCCCGCCCGGACTCGGTCGTCGGCGGCCGCAGCGTTTACGTGGCTCGCAAGAACATGGGTATCAACCTTGCCAAGGAAGCCCCCGTCGACGCCGACGTCGTCGTTCCTGTTCCGGATGGCGGCACGCCGGCCGCCCTCGGCTATGCGCAGGAAAGCGGCATTCCGTTCGAATACGGCATCATCCGCAACCACTATGTCGGCCGCACCTTCATCGAGCCGACGCAGCAGATCCGTGCATTCGGCGTCAAGCTCAAGCACTCCGCCAACCGGGCAATGATCGAAGGCAAGCGCGTCGTGCTCGTCGATGATTCGGTCGTGCGCGGCACAACCTCATTGAAGATCGTGCAGATGATCCGCGATGCCGGCGCCAAGGAAGTGCACCTGCGCGTCGCAAGCCCGATGATCTACTATCCTGACTTCTACGGTATCGACACGCCGGATCGCGAGAAGCTGCTGGCCAACCAGTACGACAGCCTCGAAGCCATGTGCAAATACATCGGCGCGGACTCCCTGGAGTTCCTGTCGATCAACGGCCTTTATCGCGCCGTCGGCGGCGAGGATCGCAACGATGCCCGTCCGCAGTTCACCGACCACTACTTCACCGGCGACTACCCGACCCGCCTCCTCGACAAGGACGGCGAGACGATGGGCCGCAAGGTTTCCTTGCTGGCGACCAACGGCTGATTGCCATTGGCTTTGACATTTGACCAAGGGGCGCTTATTGCGCCCCTTGCTTTTTCAGCTACGGGGGAACCAGGGGACCATGACACTGAACCTTGAAGGCAAGATCGCGCTCGTCACCGGCGCCTCCCGCGGCATCGGCTATTTCACGGCGCTGGAACTGGCAAAGGCCGGGGCACATGTGATTGCCTGCGCCCGCACCGTAGGCGGCCTTGAGGATCTCGACGACGCCATCAAGGCGGTCGGCGGCTCGGCAACCCTCGTTCCTTTCGACCTTGCCGACATGAACGCGATCGATGCTCTGGGCGCCTCGATCTTCGAGCGCTGGGGCAAGCTCGACATTCTCGTCGCCAATGCCGGTGTGCTCGGCGTGATCTCGCCGATCGGTCATGTCGAAGCAAAGACCTTCGAGAAGGTGATGAATATCAACGTGACCGCGACGTGGCGGCTGATCCGCTCAGTCGATCCGCTGCTGTCGCGCTCGGATGCCGGCCGCGCCGTCATTCTCTCGTCCGGCGCTGCGCACAAGTGTCGTCCGTTCTGGGGTCCCTACTCCGCGTCCAAGGCTGCCGTCGAGGCGCTTGCCCGCACCTGGGCCGGCGAAACGCAGCGCACGCCGCTCCGTATCACCAGCGTCGATCCGGGCGCGACCCGCACTGCCATGCGGGCCCAGGCCGTTCCTGGTGAAGATCCCGAAACGCTGCCGCATCCCTCCGAAGTCGCCAAGGCGATCCTGCCGCTGGTCGGCCCCGATGTGACCGAGACCGGCAAGCTCTTCATCGTGCGCGAGAACAAGCTGGTCGACTACCGCCTGCCGGAATAAGCCTGCGTCAGTTGGCCGTCAAAACCGGGAACAGGTGCGCGAAACCTGTTTCCGATGGGCACAACGCGTTGAGGTCAACGGGGCCTTGAATGCCCTCGAGCCTGCCGTTGTCGGCGAACTGCCAGATTGACCAGTCACCGCAATCGTTCTGGTGGGGCTCCTGCGCGATACTGCGCAGCCAGAGATAGTGATCGGGGAAGCGCGTCTCGTTTCCCTTGATGTACTGCTCGAAGAATTGCTGGTTCAAATAGAAGATCGGCTTGCCTGGATAGGCCCCATTCAGTTCGTCGAAGAAGGCTCTGATTTCCAGGCTCAGTTCGTCTGATGTCGGCACCTTGCCGCAATTGCCGGTGAATTCGAGATCAATCGCGATCGGCAGCGCATCCGCTTCGACCGGCACCGTTTCGATCAGATTGCGCGCCTGATCGCGGCCGGGGCGGCAGAAGGTGAAGAAGTGATAGGCACCGCGCACGATGCCTGCGTCTTTCGCGGCCTTCCAGTTTTCCGCAAAGCGCTTGTCGCGGTGGTCGCCGCCCTCCGTCGCCTTCATGATCGCGAAACGGACGGTCTGCTGACGCGCCAGGGCTTGCCAGTCGATGGCGCCTTGATGATGGCTGATGTCGATACCCTGTATGGGATAGTCCGCGAGCGTCGGGGAAGCGAATGGTGCCATGGCGCGATCGTATGCCAGATAGGATGCGACCGCGACAGCTAGAATCATCGCTGCGAGGACCATTCGATTGAGGTTTTTCACGTCAGGGAGCTTCCTCAGTTTCCTAGCGCGTTGTAGCAGAATTTTGTGGGGCTCGTGCGATTGGCACCGGCCCGGCCCTTCACTTCCGCTTCGGGCGTTCGGCGCTGCAATCGATTCACTGGATCGATTGCTCGGACTGGCGCCGGACCGCTCCTCACCCCCTTGACCAAA
Organism: Rhizobium sp. BK399; assembly: GCF_014194695.1. Lineage (GTDB taxonomy): Bacteria > Pseudomonadota > Alphaproteobacteria > Rhizobiales > Rhizobiaceae > Rhizobium. The sequence goes on from NZ_JACIAH010000001.1 coordinate 310,779, forward strand.
CCCCGTTGGCGCGCCATAAAACCCGCCATGAAAACGGTTATCTGCATTATCTGCCGGAAGATTATTCGCTAGCGCGCTCGCTGGCCTGGCCGTTTTCGTCTCCTGAAAAGTCCAAGATGAGAAACGCCCCGGCCCGCCGGTGGTAGAGTTTTTTTCGGATCATTGCATTTGGGAGAGTAGACATGGCCGGCGCGCCAGACACTAAGAAGCCGGAACTGAAGCTTTACAACACGCTGACGCGCGAAAAGACGGCCTTTGCGCCGATCGATCCGCAGAACGTCCGCATGTATGTCTGCGGTCCGACTGTCTACGACTTCGCCCACATCGGCAACGCACGCCCGGTCATCGTCTTCGACGTGCTCTTCCGGTTGTTGAACCATGTATACGGCGGCGAGCACGTCACCTATGCGCGCAACATCACCGACGTCGACGACAAGATCAACGCACGTGCTTTGCGCGACTATCCCGCGCTGCCGCTCAATGATGCGATCCGCGCGGTGACGCAGAAGACCGAGAAGCAGTTCCTCGACGACGCCAAGGCGCTCGGCTGCCTTGAGCCCTCGGTCCAGCCGCGCGCGACCGACAATATTGCCAAGATGATCGAGATCATCGAAAGGCTGATCGCCAACGGCCATGCCTACCAGGCATCGGGCGAAGTGCTGTTCGACACGAAATCGATGGTCGATTACGGCCAGCTGTCGAAGCGCAATCTCGACGAACAGCAGGCCGGCGCCCGCATCGCCGTCGACGCGCACAAGAAGAACCCCGGCGATTTCGTGTTGTGGAAGCTCTCAAGCGACAACGAGCCCGGCTGGGAAAGCCCCTGGGGCCGCGGCCGTCCAGGCTGGCACATCGAGTGCTCGGCCATGAGCGAACGCTATCTCGGCGAAGTCTTCGACATTCATGGCGGCGGTTTGGACCTGATCTTTCCGCACCACGAGAACGAGATCGCCCAGTCGCGTTGCGCGCATGGCACCAAGGTCATGGCGAATGTCTGGATGCACAACGGCTTCCTGCAGGTCGAAGGCCGCAAGATGTCGAAGTCCGAAGGCAATTTCGTCACCATCTACGAGCTGCTGCACACCCAGAAGTTCGGCGGCCGCCAATGGCCGGGCGATGTGCTGCGTCTTGCGATGCTCATGACCCATTATCGCGAGCCGATCGATTTCTCGGTCAAGCGGCTCGAGGAAGCCGAACGCCTGCTCGCCAAATGGCCGGCGGCGGATGCGGCAGGCGCGCAGCCGGACGCCGCCGTGGTCAATGCCCTGGCCGACGACCTCAACACGGTGGCGGCAATCCAGGCATTGCACGCGCTTGCCCAATCAGGCAATCACGCCACATTCGCAGCCAGTGCCGCCCTGCTCGGCGTCCTGCCCGAAATGGCGGAGATCGACGAAGCGGTTGCCATCGAGATCGACCGCCGCGTCAAAGCGCGGCTGGAACTGCTGAAGGCGAAGAACTTCGCAGAGGCCGACAAGATCCGCGACACGCTGCTTGCAGAGGGCATCCAGCTCAAGGACGGCAAGGATGCGGCGAGCGGCGAACGCGTGACCAAGTGGGAGGTGAAGAGATGACCACCTACACCGGTGGATGCCAGTGCGGCGCGATCCGCTTCCGCGTTCGCGGGACGCTCAAGGATTCGTCCATCTGTCATTGCCGCATGTGCCAGAAGGCTTTCGGAGCCTATTACGCGCCGCTGGTTTCCGTTCGCGGTGCCGAATTCGAGTGGACGCGTGGCGAGCGCAAGCTTTTTCGCTCCTCCAACCTCGTCCAGCGCGGTTTCTGCGCGGATTGCGGCACGCCTTTGACCTACGAAGCGCCGGATGGAGTGGCGGTGGCGGCGGGTGCCTTCGACGACCCTTCCGCGCTTCCGCCTGTCATCCAGTTCGGCACCGAGCGCAAGATCGATTTCGTCGATCGCCTGCGCGACTTGCCTGCTCGCGAGACCGACGAGGACGCCGAGACTGCGCCCTTCCTGCACGACATCGTCTCCTACCAGCATCCGGACCACGACACGACCACCTGGCCTGAGGAGAGAGACTCGTGACAACGGTTGCGGCTCTGAGCGGAGGTTGCCAATGCGGCGCGGTTCGCTACCGGGCCGTTGGCGAGCTCGACTATCCGCACCTTTGCCACTGCCGCATGTGCCAGAAAGCGGCCGGGAACTACTTCATGCCGCTGGCCGCCGTCAAACGACGGGATTTTGCCCTGACGCGCGGCGAGCCAAAGTGGTTTCATTCGTCCGATATCGTTCGCCGCGGCTTTTGTGCCGACTGTGGGACACCGCTTTTCTATGATGTTCCGGACGCGGACTTCATCAACCTCGTGCTCGGTTCACTGGACGATCCTGATAGCGTCAAGCCGGTGATGCAATCGAACACAGGACGCAGGATGAGTTGGTTTCACGAGCTCGACGCTCTGCCCGTCGAACCGGAACCGGAAACGCCCGATCGCGAGAACGCGATTGCCGCCAGCAATCACCAGCACCCCGACCACGACACAGCCCATTGGCCAACCGGAGCCTCAGCATGAGCGAACCTATTCGAACCGGCGGCTGCCAGTGTGGCGCAGTCAGATTCCGTATCAGCGGCAAGCTTGGCCGCCCTTCGATCTGCCATTGCCGCATGTGCCAGAAGCAGTTCGGCGGCTTCTTTTCCGCGCTAGTGACAACGCCTGAGGAAGGCATGGAGTGGACGCGAGGTGAGCCAAGCTATTTCCAGTCTTCCATCAACATCGAGCGTGGCTTCTGCAAGGACTGCGGCACGCCGATGACCTACCGCCACCCGGGGGGCCTCGAGCTGGCAATCGGTACGTTCGACGATCGAACCGACCTGGCGCCGCAGATCCAGGTCAACTACGACGCACGCATTCCATGGGTCGAGACGATCTTCGACCAACCTGTCCACCAAGATCCGGATTATTACTCGCAGCAGGAGAAGATCATCTCCTTCCAGCACCCCGATCACGATACTGCAATCTGGCCAGCCAAAGGCGTCAAAATATGACTGAAGTGCTCCGTACCCTCTATCCTGAAATCGAACCCTACGCCTCGGGTCACCTCGATGTCGGTGACGGCCACAAGATCTATTGGGAGCGTTCGGGCACACCGGGTGCAAAGCCGGCGGTGTTCCTGCACGGCGGACCGGGCGGCGGTTTCTCGCCGAGCCACCGCCGTCTGTTCGATCCCGCTCTCTACGATGTGCTGCTGTTCGACCAGCGCGGCTGCGGCAAGTCCATGCCATACGCCGATCTCAACGCCAACACCACCTGGCATCTCGTCGCCGACATCGAGCGGCTGCGCGAGATGGCGGGTGTTGAAAAGTGGCAGGTGTTCGGTGGCTCCTGGGGTTCGACGCTGGCGCTTGCATATGCCGAGACGCACCCGGAGCGCGTGTCAGAGCTGGTTGTGCGCGGCATCTACACGCTCACCAAGGCCGAGCTCGACTGGTACTATCAGTTCGGCGTGTCCGAGATGTTCCCCGACAAGTGGGAGCGCTTCATCGCGCCGATCCCGCCGGAGGAGCGCCATGAGATGATGCTGGCCTACAATCGCCGGCTGACCGGCGCTGACCGGGCAGTTGCCCTTGAAGCTGCGCAAGCATGGAGCATTTGGGAAGGCGAGACGATCACTCTGCTGCCGGAGAAGTCCACCAGCGGCAAGTTCGAGGACGCCGACTTCGCCTATGCCTTTTCCCGGATAGAGAACCATTTCTTCGTCAATGCCGGCTGGATGGACGAAGGCCAGCTGCTGCGCGATGCCTACAAGCTGAAGGACATTCCCGGCGTCATAGTGCATGGCCGCTACGACATGCCCTGCCCGGCCAAATATGCCTGGCTGCTGCACAAGGCCTGGCCAACGGCCGAGTTTCATCTGATCGAGGGCGCCGGCCATGCCTATTCTGAGCCCGGCATCCTCGACAGGCTCATCCGCGCCACGGACAAGTTCGCCGGAAAGCAATAACAGGCCGCAAGGCTGACAGGACCACCATCATGACTCGCGAAAAGATCTACCTCTTCGACACGACGCTCCGCGACGGGCAGCAGACGCCCGGCATCGACTTCTCCGTCGAGGACAAGATTGCGATTGCGAGCATGCTGGATGAGTTCGGCCTTGATTATGTCGAAGGTGGCTATCCCGGCGCCAATCCGACCGATACCGCTTTTTTCAGTGAGAAGCGCACGACACAGGCTCGCTTCGTTGCCTTCGGGATGACGAAGCGCGCGGGCATCTCGGCTTCGAACGATCCCGGCCTGGCCAGCCTGCTGCAGGCCAAGAGCGACGCAATCTGTTTTGTCGCCAAAAGCTGGGATTACCACGTAAAGGTCGCGCTCGGCTGTACCAACGAGGAAAACCTCGAAAGCATTGCCGAAAGCGTCAAGGCCTGCGTCGCCGCCGGCAAGGAAGCCATGGTCGATTGCGAGCATTTCTTCGACGGCTACAAGGCAAATCCCGCGTATGCTATCGACTGTGCAAGGACGGCTTATGAAGCGGGTGCGCGCTGGGTCGTGCTCTGCGATACCAATGGCGGCACTCAGCCGCCGGAGATCCGTGCGATCATCGAAGCGCTAGTCGCCGCTGGCGTTCCGGGAAACTGTCTCGGGATTCATGCCCATAACGATACCGGCCAGGCGGTGGCCAATTCGCTCGCGGCTGTTGAGGCCGGTGTGCGCCAGATCCAGGGCACGTTGAACGGGATCGGTGAGCGCTGCGGCAATGCCAATCTCGTGACTCTGATCCCGACGCTGGCGCTCAAGGAAACCTACGCGCAACGCTTCGAGACTACGATCGACAACGACCGGCTGACCAACCTGACGCGGTTGTCGCATGCGTTCGACGAGCTTCTGAACCGCTCGCCCGATCACCAGATGCCGTATGTGGGCGCCTCCGCTTTCGCGACCAAGGCCGGCATTCATGCTTCCGCTCTGCTGAAAGATCCCCGCACTTACGAGCACGTGGCGCCTGACAGCGTCGGTAATTTCCGCAAGGTCATGGTCTCCGACCAGGGCGGCAAGGCGAACTTCATCAACGCCTTGAAGCGGCGGGGCATCGAGGTCGGCAAGGACGACCCGAAGCTCGACCATCTTATTGCGCTGGTCAAGGATCGCGAGGCGTCCGGCTATGCCTACGAAGGCGCCGATGCGAGCTTCGAGCTTCTGGCCCGCCGCACACTCGGAACCATCCCGGAATTTTTCTCGGTCGATGGCTTCCGCGTCATGGTCGAGCGCCGCTTCGATTCCCACGGCCGTGTGAAGATCGTCTCGGAAGCGGTCGTGAAGATCGTCATTGACGGGCAAACGATCATGTCGGTTGCCGAAGGCGACGGTCCGGTCAACGCGCTTGACCTTGCGCTGCGCAAGGATTTCGGCAAGTACCAACACGAAATCGACGATCTTGTGCTGGCGGACTTCAAGGTGCGTATCCTCAACGGCGGTACCGAAGCCATAACCCGCGTTCTGATCGAATCCACGGACAGCGACGGCGTTCGCTGGTGGACGGTCGGCGTCTCCGAAAACATCATCGACGCGTCGTTCCAGGCGCTGATGGATTCGGTGATCTACAAGCTGATGAAGAACCGCCAGCTGGCCGGCAAGATTGCCGCCGAGTAGGTTTCACGCACCGAAGACAAGGCCCCAATCGACTTCTGAATACCATTCCTTGCCCTGTCGCGGGCCTTTCCAGCGAAGCGCGCGAACCTGATCCATGCCACCCTTGTAGAAGGCGGCTTCCAGTCGCCTGTAGCTATCGAGCGCGCGCTTCACGGCTTCTCCCCAGACAAACGCAACTGGGCAGAGATACTCGGCTGCGTAACCATGTTCCTCGCGCCGGAACAGGAAGAATCCGGCATAGGAAGCAAGCCCCGTCGGCCCTCTCGCGTCGACATCGGGAACACCGAGCGGCAGGATGAGCCGGCCACCGACACGCAACCGCTCCACCCAGGCGTCAACGAGAAAGTGGATGGCGAAATTCACGTAGACGGCGTCTGTGGGCTCGCGCGGCCATTCGAGCCCGTCGCCGTGGACGACACGAACGTTCGGATAGGCGCGGAGATTTTCTTCTGCCCGCGTCGCCAGCTCGGCATCAAACTCCACGGCGGTCACATGGCCGCTACTGCCAACGAGCAGAGACAGGATCGCGGTATAGTAACCGCTGCCGGCGCCTACGTGGCAAACGGTGTCCCCCTCGCAGAGCGCCAGCTTGTGTATCCCCCGGGCGTGAAGGCTCGGGCTACCGTTGTTGATGTGCCGCCGATGCTGAAGCGCAAACAGTGCATCCTGATATACAGCTGCGGGATCGTCCGAGGCAATGTCGACATAACCGCCCCACCCCGCCATTTTCCACGGCGGCGGTCCAAGAAACCGCTCGCGCGGCACTGTCGCAAAGGCTCGCAGCAACGCCTCGTCACTGAGCACGCCTTCCTTCGAAAGCACCTGGGTGGCAAATGCCCTGCGGCTGTTCGCAAGAGCCTCGTCGTCCATGGTCCTCACCAGCGTGAAGGCCGGCATCCATTCACCGAAATGAATTGGCCTATTCACGTCCGTTAGGTTAAGCGGATCCGTAAAGAACAAATATGGAAACACTCGATGTCCGCCAATGCAAGCGCTCCGGTCGCCAAGAATGAAGACAGTCCACGCGGCTTCGCCTTTGCACTAACGGCCTATCTCCTCTGGGGTTTCCTGCCGATCTACATGAAGGCCGTGGCCCATATTTCTCCGGCCGAGGTCATCGCGCATCGCATTCTCTGGTCGCTGCCGCTGGCAGGCCTCGTGCTCATCGTGCTCGGCCGTACGCAGGACATCCGCACGGCCTTGCGGTCGCCGCGGATGCTGGCGATGGCGGCTCTGACCGCATCGCTGATCACGGTGAACTGGGGAACCTATGTCTGGGCGATCGGCACCGGCCATTCGCTCGACGCCGCACTCGGCTACTTCATCAATCCGCTGTTCAGCATCTTCCTCGGCGCCGTCGTGCTGAAGGAGCGGCTGCAACCACTACAGATCGCGGCCATCGTGCTCGCCGGTCTTGCGGTGGTTGTACTGGCACTCGATAGCGGCGGCCTACCGTGGGTGTCGCTGACGCTGACGATCTCCTGGGGTCTATACGCGCTGTTCCGCAAGACCTTGCCGCTTGGTCCGAACCAGGGCTTCTTTCTTGAAGTGCTGATCCTCAGCATTCCGGCATTCTTCTACATACTCTATCTCGAGCTTGGTACGGGCGAAGGGCACCTCTACCGCACGGGTCTGGCGGATACGGTGCTGTTGCTCGGCTGCGGTGTCGTCACCGCCGTGCCGCTCATGATCTACGCGAACGGCGCCAAGCTGCTGCGTCTATCGACGATTGGGATCATGCAGTACATCGCGCCGACGATGATCTTCCTCATCGCGATCTTCATTTTCCACGAGCCGCTCGGCACGGCGCGCATGATCGCCTTCCCGCTGATCTGGGCCGGCCTCGTTCTCTATAGCTGGGCGATGCTGCGCGGCAGCAGGGAGCGCTAAGGGGCGACCGAACGGGCGAGCGAACCAAAATACCGTTCTAACGTCAGAATCGACGGGACGCTGGTCCCTCGCCCCGGTGGCGCCCTACATCTTTGAGATCACCGCATCTTCGCCGTCGCGATCGACAGAGGCGATCTCGGCAGCTTGCGCCATGATGCCGGGGATGATTTCCGAAATGTCGTCGATGACAAGCGGCTGGACGCGATGGGCGGTGTGAACGAAGCCTTCGTCCGTCATATGCCGCAACAGCTCCATCATCGGATCCCAGAAGCCGCCGATGTTGGCGAATACCATCGGCTTCTCATGACGGCCGAGCTGTGCCCATGTCATGATCTCGACGATCTCCTCCAGCGTGCCTATGCCGCCGGGCAGCGCCACGAATGCGTCCGAACGCTCGAACATCGCATGTTTGCGCGTATGCATGTCAGGGGTTACAATCAACTCATTGAGCTGGCCGAGGGAATGGCGCGTAGCCTCCATGTCGATCAGGAACTCCGGAATGATCCCGGTTACCTGGCCCCCGTTCGAAAGCACGCCGCTCGCCACAGCCCCCATGATGCCTTTGGTGCCTCCGCCATAGATGAGGCGTAGGCCATACTCGGCGATTTCCTTACCCAGCGTACGGCCAGCGGCCATGTGGCGAGGATCGCTGCCCGGTCGCGAGCCGCAATAGACACAAATGGAGCGAATGGAATGAGATTGATCTGTCATACGGGCAAACAACTATTCTCTCTGGCTCCAGTCAAGAAAAATGACGGAAAACCTGTCTCTTACATTTGCCCGGCTACTTTGACTGCTTGTGCAAAGCAGCGGGAATCGCTAGCAATTTTAGGAAGTCCGGCAAGATTGCCGCCTGGGGAGACGTGATGATGAGAAACCGTGCCGGCTTGCTGGCTCTTGCAGTGCTTGTAGTCGCAATTCTTTTGATGGTATTTTTCGTCATGCCCCGCATCGGCGGAGACGCCGCAAAAGTTGGTGACGCAATCAACCAGGCCGGCTCCGAGGTGAAGAAGACGGTCACCGAATCGGCAAAGACATCCCGCCCCGCAGCTCCAGACGACGCCGCCACGACACAGACAGTCGGGCGCCTTGCTTCGGAAGCGGGCCAGTCGATTTCGGAACTTAAGGCGCTCTTTGCTGACGGCAAGGGCCCGACCCAGGAAGTTTTCGAAGCAGCTAAATCGAAGGCGACCACGTCTCTCCAGACTCTTGCAGATCTCGCGATCCCGGATGGCACGAATCCGGTCACGGCGGCTGCCGCCACCAAGGCCAAGGATGGCGCCGCCAAGGCTCTGACCATCATCAAGGCCTTGCCGGAAAACACTGCCGATGCGGCAATGGCGGTTGCAAAAGCTGAGGCGACGCTGACCGGCTCCACGGAAACTGGCACGGCGGCGAGCCAGCCGTCGCCGGCGGCTACCCCAACCGAAAATGCGAGCAACCTTCCGACGTTCGACGTGCTACGCGTCGAGCCGGACGGTTCTACCGTCATAGCCGGCTCGGCCGAGCCGAACAGCAAGCTTGAAATCGTCGACGGCGACACGGTCGTCACCACCACCAACGTCGGCCCGACCGGCGATTTTGCTGCGGTGCTGGACAATCCGCTTGCCGCCGGCGATCATCAACTCGTCCTCCGAGCCACCGGCAAGGACGGCAAAGCGTCGACATCTGAAGAGGTTGCCACCGTTTCCGTTCCGAAGGACGGCAAGAGCTCCGAACTGCTGGCGATGGTCTCCAAACCAGGAACTGCGAGCCGCATCATCACGGCACCCAAGCCAGACGCCCAGGTTGCCTCCAATGGCAATGTTGCGCCGTCGGATCAGCCTGCAGCTCCGGCCCAGACACCGAGTTCGACAGATGTTGCGAATGCGCCAGCAGCTGCCGGTGCACAACCCGGCCCTGCTGCGGCCGCTGATGTCATGGTCAACGCCGTCGAGATCGAAGGCGATAAGATCTTTGTCGCTGGCATGGCAAAGCCGTTGGCAAATGTGATTGCCTACGCGGACGACAAGATGATCGGCAAGGCAAAGGCCGGTCCAGATGGTCATTTCGTCGTCGATGGCGTCATGCCGCTTTCCGTCGGCGATCACAAGATTCGCGTGGACGTTCTCGATGACGCCGGCAAGGTCGCTGTTCGCGCCTCCGTCAATTTCAACCGTCCGGAAGGAAATCAGGTGACGGTTGCGGCGCAGGGCGCCGGCTCAACACCCGCAGCCTTACCCGCGACGGTGCCACTCGATGAAAGCGCACTTGGAAAGCTGAAAAGCGACGCCGCCAAGGCCTTCTCTCTGCTGAGCGGACTGTTCGCCGACGGCAAGATACCAGGCGCGGAGCAGCTTGCCGCCGCCCGCTCCGCCAACGAGTTCGCCCTGCGCGCCATCACAGAATTCCGCCCCGCAGCCGATGCGACTGCTGAGTTCAAGCAACAAGCGTCCACCGCAGCACAAACCGCTGCAGGGGCACTGAAGACGGTACAGGCCTTGCCGAAGGATGCGAAATCGGTTGGCGCTGCGTTGGCCCAGCTCGGTACTGATATCGCGCAATTGACGAGCCCTGCGCTGGTGCCAAGTGCGCCCGCGACGAACGAAGTCACAAGCGGTCAGGGCGAGCCGACGACGATCGAGCAGGCGCCGCTTGCTCCGAGTAACGAGACAGTCATTATCCGCCGCGGCGATACGCTCTGGCAGATTTCTCGACGTATCTACGGCGCCGGCGTTCGCTATACGACCATCTACGTCGCCAACGAGGACAAGATCACCAACCCGGACCGTATCCTGCCGGGCCAGATCTTCGGGCTTCCGAAGGATGCCCTGCCTAACGCAGAAGAGCTTCACCGGAAGCGGATGTCCGGCGAACATCTCTAGTACGCTGATACAATAAAAAGAGCGGCCGGACGGAGATCACGTCCGGCCGCTCTTTTCCTCTGGCGTCGATCTGTTGTATTGCTCCCGCCAACCCCTATATGGCGGTGACGACGATCATGTCCGGCGAAGCCTTTCGGCATTTCCGCCGCTCCCAAATTTGTCGGCAACGCAGCGCCATCAGCGCCTTTCGGCGGGAGATTCGCATGGCAAACGGCAAAACAGTCTCTGATTCCAACCTGCTGCGGACGCTGTTCAATCTCTGGCCCTACATGTGGCCGACCGGTCGTACCGATCTCAAGATGCGCGTCGTCTGGGCGTCGGTCTATCTGCTTGTCTCCAAGTTCGTCCTGCTGCTCGTTCCCTATTTCTTCAAGTGGTCTACGGATGCGCTGAACGGCAGGATGGACCTCGCCGGGAAAGTGCCGGACCTTTTCGTCGGGGCGACGGCGTTAGTGATCGCCTACAACGTCACGCGCCTCCTCCAACTCGGTCTGAACCAGTTACGCGATGCACTCTTTGCCAGCGTCGGACAACACGCCGTCCGGCAGTTGGCCTACAAGACGTTCGTGCATATGCACGAACTGTCACTGCGCTTTCACCTGGAACGAAAGACCGGTGGATTGTCGCGGGTCATCGAGCGGGGCACGAAAGGGATCGAGACCATCGTCCGCTTCACGATCCTCAACTCCGTTCCGACGCTGATCGAATTCCTGCTGACCGCCATCATCTTCTGGTGGGGCTATGGGTTTTCCTACCTCGCCGTCACCGCGTTCACAGTCTGGGCCTACATCTGGTTCACGATCCGGGCCAGCGACTGGCGCATCGCCATCCGCCGCACGATGAACGACAGCGACACCGACGCCAACACCAAGGCGATCGACTCTCTCCTCAACTTCGAGACGGTCAAGTACTTCGGCAACGAGGAGATGGAGGCCCGGCGCTTCGACAGGTCGATGGAGCGCTATGAGAAAGCGGCGACTGACGTCTGGACTTCGCTCGGCTGGCTGAACTTCGGCCAGGGCGTAATCTTCGGTCTGGGAACGACTGTCATGTTGATCCTGTCAGCCCTCGCGGTCCAACGCGGCGAACAGACAGTCGGCGATTTCGTCTTCGTTAACGCAATGTTGCTGCAGCTCTCCGTCCCGCTGAACTTCATTGGCTTCGTCTATCGCGAAATTCGCCAGGGGCTGACCGACATCGAGCAGATGTTCGATCTCCTTGAAGTCAAGGCCGAGGTGAAAGACGCACCCGATGCCGCCCCCCTGGATATCAAGCAAGGCGCCATCTCCTTCAAGGACGTGCATTTTTCCTACGACCCCGCCCGACCGATCCTCAAAGGCATTTCCTTCGAGGTGCCGGCCGGCAAGACCGTCGCAGTTGTCGGCCCGTCTGGGGCGGGAAAATCGACATTGTCGCGTCTGCTCTATCGTTTCTACGATATCCAGAGCGGTTCGGTCTCCGTTGACGGCCAGGATGTCAGGGCGGTGACGCAGAAGAGCTTGCGATCGGCGATCGGCATGGTTCCGCAGGATACCGTCCTTTTCAACGATACGGTTGCCTACAACATCCGCTACGGTCGCCCATCCGCCAGCGACGCAGAGGTAAAGACTGCCGCCGAAATCGCGCAGATCGCTCACTTCATCGATCTGTTGCCGGAAGGCTTTGACACCAGGGTCGGCGAGCGCGGCCTGAAGCTGTCCGGCGGCGAAAAGCAGCGCGTCGCAATCGCGCGAACGGTCCTGAAGGCGCCACCGATTCTCATCCTCGACGAGGCCACTTCTGCCCTAGACACCACGACCGAGCGAGACATCCAGACCGCGCTCGATGTGGTATCGAAGAACCGCACGACGCTGGTCATCGCCCACCGCCTGTCGACAGTCATCGGCGCCGACGAGATCATCGTTCTGAAGAGCGGCGAGATTGCTGAACGCGGCACCCACGCAGAACTCCTTCAAAAGAATGGCCTATACGCCTCGATGTGGAACCGACAGCGTGAGGCCACGCAGGCCGAAGAGCACCTGAAGCAGGTCCGCGAAAATGACGATTTGGGTATCGTGAACAGGCTTGCGCCCGCGAACTAGCCTGGCAATTCGACTGCTTTACTGTTCAGAAGCACGTCATAGATGTGGGTCGAGGAGGTGCGGCATTGCCGACGCCGCGGTTTCCTTGTAACCAGCGGTGAGAAAAGAACGCTAGGAGCGCGGTATAGATGAGCTTGTTCAATACGGTACGCAACACCATCGTCCCGGTGCACAAGGAAGGTTATCCCTTCATCGCCGCGTTCTTCGTCGCATCGCTGGTTTTGGGATGGATCTTCAAGCCACTGTTCTGGATCGGTCTGATCCTGACACTCTGGTGTGCCTATTTCTTCCGTGACCCCGAGAGAATGACGCCTCAGGACGACGATCTCGTCATCTCCCCGGCTGATGGCAAGGTTTCATCCGTCCAGATGGTCGTACCGCCGGTCGAGCTGAATCTCGGCAGCGAGCCGATGCTGCGCATCTCGGTGTTCATGAACGTCTTCAACTGCCACGTGAACCGCTCGCCGGTGCGTGGCCGGATCGTCAGCGTGAACTACCGGTCGGGCAGCTTCGTGAACGCTGAGCTCGACAAGGCGAGCGAAGACAACGAACGCAACGGCCTTGTCATCGAGACCAAGCATGGCCAGATCGGTGTCGTGCAGATTGCCGGCCTTGTTGCCCGACGCATCCTTTGCTGGGCAAACCCGAACGACCCGCTGGATGCCGGCGAACGCTTTGGCCTTATTCGCTTCGGTTCGCGTCTTGACGTATTCCTGCCGGCAGGCGCGGCGCCCCGGGTGACGCTCGGCCAGACGGCAATCGCCGGAGAAACCGTGCTGGCCGAATTCGGCTCAGCCAAGGGTCCGGTCGTCAGCCGTCGAAGCTAACAGCACTGGAGAGCGACATGGAAACGCCCTTCCCGCCCTTCGAACCGAACGGCCCTCCGGATGATTCGGGTCGCGGACCACGGCTTCGCGAAATTCCGTTTCGCCTTATCATTCCGAATCTCATCACGATTCTGGCGATCTGTGCCGGCCTCACCGGCATCCGGCTCGCCTTCGAGAACAGGTACGAGCTGGCGGTCGGCATGGTGCTTCTTGCCGCGTTCCTCGATGGGATCGATGGGCGAGTAGCGCGCCTTATGAAGGCAACGTCGAAGTTCGGCGCACAAATGGACTCGCTGGCTGATATCGTGAATTTCGGCGTCGCGCCGGCGCTCGTTGTCTATGTCTTTGCGCTCGATCAGGCCCGTTCGATCGGCTGGATCGCCGCCCTGATCTATTCCATCGCCGCGGGCCTTCGTCTGGCGCGCTTCAACGTCATGGCCGAGCGTGAGAATAAGGCATCGTGGCAGTCGGAGTATTTCGTCGGTGTGCCCGCGCCGGCCGGCGCGATGCTCGTGCTGTTGCCGGTCTACCTCGGCTTCCTCGGCCTCACGACGGATCGCACCTTCGCCTATCTCTCCTCCGCCTATACCGTGCTGATCGCCTTCCTGCTCATCAGCCGCCTGCCGGTCTGGTCCGGCAAATCCGAAGGCAGCAGGCTGCGGCGTGATCTCGTGCTGCCGGTCATGCTTGGCGTCGTTCTATACGTCGCCCTGCTGTCGAGCTTCACCTGGGAGGTCATGGTCGTGACCGCGGTGCTTTACCTTTGCACGCTGCCGTTCGGCGCCCGGAAATGGAAGCGCAAATACGGCACGCTGACGATCGAGGAACCCGGCGTCGGCGAAGACGATATCGGACGCCACATCTGACACTTTCCCGCGCTCCTTGCGGACATAGGCCTGACTCAAGCCTCGCGAATTATGCATTGGATTCATAATTCCTGATATGCGGCGCCTCGATTTTGTCGCTATTGCAGGCAAAAGAGCAATAAATATAAGAGTCTAGGGACAGCACGTGAGGAGAGTATTGTGACCCCGAAGAAGACAAGCGTCGAACAGCCGGCAAAGTCGGACCTCAGCGCTAACTACCGCCCGCTCGGCCTGAAGGCCGTCCTTGCGGCCGCCCTGATGCTCAAGAGCAAGCCACCGCTCGTCAAGAAGCTCGCCTAGCGATCGAAGCCGCCATAGCGGCAGACAACGACAGCCCAGAGCGGGCTTCTATTTCCGTCATCGAATTGAAATTGCAGCGCGCGTCTGATGACGCGCGACTGATTGTTACTGCTTGCCGACAGGCCGGAAGCCTAGGCCGGGTGGAGGAAGCGGACGAGCAGACTGATTGCCAGCAGTCCCATGACAATGCCGATGATGACGTCAAGGACCCGCCAGGCGGCTGGCCTTGCAAAGATCGGCTGCAACAGCCGAGCGCCGTAGCCCAAACCGAAAAACCAGATGAACGACGCGGTCGCGGCGCCGATGCCAAAGGCGATGCGATCCACTCCGTTGTAGGCGGCGGACAGGCTGCCGATCAGGACGACCATATCGAGGTAGACATGCGGGTTTAGGAACGTGAAGGTCAGGCAGGTTGCGACGGCTGCCTTCAGACCCAGTGGTCTCGGAGAATCAGCCTGCATTGCGCCCGGGTGAAAGGCCCTGCGAAATGCCACCACGGCGTATGAACCGAGGAAGATTGCCCCCCCTATCGTCACGACTGAGAGCAGAATTGGCGATTGAGCAACGAGGGTGCCTAGCCCGCCAACGCCGGCCGCAATCAGCGCTGCATCCGACAGTGCGCAGATGAGGCACAAGATGAAAACATGCGACCGGAGCAGACCCTGGCGCAGGATGAATGCGTTCTGCGCTCCGATCGCGATGATGAGCGAGGCGCCAAGGAAGAAGCCGGCAAGTGCGGCCGAAATGGAGATCATGGAATGTTCCGGAAAAATGATGCGGTGGGATTATCGGATTAGAAGAAGCTGAGCTGGCCGTCGTCCGGCTTTTTCTTTTCGGGCCGCGACGGCGGCTTTTCCACGCTCACCCTATCTTGCAGATCAGCGCCCATATTGGCGACTTTGTTGACCTTGTCGGAAACGGGGATTGCCTCGAAAAAATCCTCCTCAACCGGCCTCATCAGGTCGGCAACGTCGCGCGGTTCTTGCGTCTTGCAATCCAACCAGCGGGAAAAGTCTTCGGGTTTGATGACGACAGGCATGCGGTCATGGATCGGAGCGATCGCCGCATTCGCCGCAGTCGTCAGGATCGCGCCGGTATCGACTTCCGAACCGTCGGCAGAGGACCACGTCTCCATCAGGCCCGCGAAGGCGACGACACCGCCGCGGCGCGGCCTGATCCAGTAGGCCTGGGACTTCTCGCCGCTCGCCTTGCTCGGGCGATGCCATTCGTAAAAGCCGGAGGCAGGGACGAGGACGCGCCGGTGGCGCATGGCGGCGCGAAAGGAGGCCTTGCCGATCGCAGTTTCGGCGCGGGCGTTGATCAGCAGCGGAAACTGCTTCGGATCCTTCACCCAACCGGGCGTAAAGCCCCAGCGCACGAGCACCGCGCGCCGTTCCGGAAGGTTGCTGCCCTTTTCGCGGGTTTCATCCGAGACGACAATGAGGACGGGTTGGGTCGGGGCGATGTTGTAGCGCGCGGGAAAGTCCTCGAGATCCATGATCCCGAGGATTTCCTTCAATTCTTCAGGGGATACCGTCAGCGCATAGCGTCCACACATAGGAGTGTCTTTGCACTCCGATCCGCTGCGGTCAAGGTTCGCTCAGCTGCGCGGCGCGAACAGGATCATGGCGGTGCCGCAGAGGCAGACGAGTGCACCACCGATGTCCCAGCGGTCGGGGACACGGTTTTCCACAATCCACAGCCAGATCAGCGAAGCCACGATATAGATGCCACCATAAGCGGCGAAGGTGCGGCCAGCGGCCTCAGTTGGCACGAAGGTAAGGAGCCATGCAAAGAGCGCCAGAGACACCATGCCCGGCGCTAGCCACCAGGCGGGCTTTGCCATCCGCAGCCATGCCCAGAAGGCAAAACAACCGGCAATCTCGAACACTGCAGCAGCGGCATAGATGATATAGGTCACGACAGCTCCTTCGAATCGCCGAGTTCAATATATCCGGTGGAACGGCGGCGGCGCCAAGCAAGCCAACACAAGATCGACGTGGCATCCCATGAGTTCAATTCCGAAGGCCGCATCCTCGGCTATCCTCCAGCGTGGAGACCGGTTCTTGCTCGTGCTCCGGCGCAATCCGCCGTCGGCCGACATGTATGCGTTCCCCGGCGGACGGGCTGAGCCCGGCGAGACGCCCGAGGAAGCTGCCTTGCGCGAACTCGAGGAGGAAACCGGCATAACAGCTCACAGCCCTGAGCTCTTCGCGACATACGATCTGAAGACACATGCCGCCGACGGCGCTGTCGTCAGCCACTTCTTTCTGTCGGTATTTCGCGTCGAGGCCGACGGGGCCGCCATCGCAACCGCAGCCGACGATGCGGCTGCTATCGGCTGGTTCACCGTTGAGGAAATCCGCCGGCTGCCAGTGCCGCAAAGCGTGCTGGAATGTGCCGAACGGCTGGCATCCAGTGGTGAATAAGACAGTGGAAATTCTTGACCGCGCCTTGTTCCCGTCACGGTCAGAGTATCAACTATGAGCATGATTCCCGTTCGACGCGTGTTCTTGTCTCTTGCACTATGCGCAAGCGCCGCCCTACCCGCTCCCGTACGGGCACAGGGTCTAACGCCGACAGTGTTGCCGGAGGAAAATGCGCCAAAAACGGTCACCGTTCCCTACGACGACAAGCTTTCGCGGCTTGCCGAAGTATTGGGGTCGGTTCACTACCTGAGAACTCTCTGCAAGGCGGAAAACAGCGGCGAGTGGCGCGCGCGAATGCAGCAATTGCTTGATTCAGAGGCCAAGGACGAGCCGCAACGCAAGGAACAACTCACTGCCGCGTTCAATCGCGGCTACCGTGCTTTTGCGTCCGTTTATACGGATTGCACGCAGGCAGCCATCGTGGCAGAAGAGCGATACCGTAACGAAGGTGCAACACTTGCCACAGAAATTACGTCGCGGTTCGGAAATTAACGGTTAATTAACCTCTTTTCACTGGCGGCCGTGTCGTTTTGGGAAAAGGCTGATAAGGTTGTTAACTACGCAGTAAGGCATGCAGTTTGAGGAAATGACAATGGAACCAAGCCTCAATGACATCGACGACATGATCGTTCATGAGAAGACTCAGGCGGCCTTGGAGTACCATAACGAAGCCTGGGCCGACGGCATGGCAGACGGGATCGAACCCGAGATCATTGCCGATACAGCAATCATCCATGCGCTACGTGAAACCATTCGACTTCATGGCGAAAACAGCGCGGAAGCGCTATTGGAATCCTTACGCGAGCGCATGCTCGCCGGCGAGTTTTCTCCGACCCGCACCCTGCAATAACGATCACAGAGAGTTTCATGCATTCCGCTAGGGACAATGCTTCGCGGCCCGCGATCGTGCCGCTTTTGCTTGCAATCGGCCTTAGCGCCAGCAGCTTTCTGACCGGGACGTCAGCCCTGGCACTTTCCGAGCTGCAAAAGACTCAAGGACAAACTGAACAGAGCGCTCCCGGGCAAGGCGGCGACAAGCAGGCGCCCTCTCCGACCGCGCCCGGCGTGCCGATGCCCGACCCGTTGGTCAACTCGCAGGCCGGCCAAGGCAACGACAAGACGCCCGGCGCGCAGGACAACTCGAAGCCTGTCGAGGTCATCTACGATATCAGCAAGGTTCCTGAGCCCGTTCGCAAGATGCGGGAACAGATCGTCGAGGCTGCCGCTTCCGGCGATCTCGAGCGGCTGCGTCCCCTGCTCGGCACTGGTGCCACGCAGACACAGGTAACGGTCGGCGAGCCGACGGACGACCCGATCAGCGCGCTGAAAGACCTGTCGGGTGATCCCGAAGGCGATGAGATCCTGGCGATCATGCTTGACGTCATCTCAACCGGCTTTGTCCACGTGGGTCAGGGTACGGCTGACGAGATGTACGTCTGGCCCTACTTCGCCGAAAAGGATCTGAAAGCTCTCACGCCTCCCGAGCGTGTTGAATTGCTGCGAATCGTGACGGCCGGCGACCTTTCCGACATGCAGGAATTCGGCGGCTATAATTTCTATCGGCTGGGCATCACTCCCGACGGTAAGTGGAAGTATTTCACCGCCGGCGACTGAGACTTGCGATCCCCTCAGCGAAGACATACTTCTGAGCGATAACGAACGCGACAGGTGCCGCCATGCCAGCCGTATTTCTGAAGAACCGCTCGCTCGTTCACGTCGGCGGCTTGGAGGCTCAATCCTTCCTGCAGAACCTGATAACCACGGATATTGCCTCGCTTCCAGCCGACGAGGCGCGGCCGGGCGCGCTGTTGACCCCTCAGGGCAAGATCCTGTTCGACTTCATGATCTGGCGGGACGGCGATGGGTTCGTCCTGGAGACCGACGACCATCAGCGGGACGCGCTGCTTAAGCGGCTGACGATGTACAAGCTGAGGGCAGCCGTCGACCTATCGACCGCCGGCGAAGGTGTCACCGTTTCCTGGGAGGGCGAAAGCAAGGGGCCTGTCGACAGCCGCTTTGCCAAGGTCGGTCTTTCGCTCGTTCGGCAGCCGGGGCAGCACGGAATTGATGACCTCGACGCCTACCACGCCGTGCGTATTGCAAACGGAATCGCCGAGTCGGGACAGGACTATGCACTTCAGGACGCATTCCCGCACGATGTGCTGATGGATTTCAACGGTGGCCTGTCCTTCAAGAAGGGCTGCTATGTCGGCCAGGAGGTCGTCTCGCGCATGCAGCATCGTGGAACTGCGCGCCGTCGCGTTGTCACGGTGAAGGCCGAGGCGACCCTGCCACCTTCCGGCACGGAGATCACCGCTGCCGGCAAACCGGTCGGCACGCTTGGGTCGGTCGTGGGGAACGGCGGCCTTGCGATCGTTCGTATCGACCGTGCGGGAGAAGCCATGGCTGCCGAAACGCCACTGCTCGCAGGCGACATCCCCGTAACCCTGGAACTGCCTGCCTGGACCGGGCTGACATTTCCGTCAACGGCGGACGAGGCCAGCGCGTGACGGTAAAGGCGCCGCGCGCGTGGCAGCGCATGCTTTCCGGCCGCCGGCTTGATCTGCTCGACCCTTCACCACTCGACGTTGAGGTGAGCGACATCGCGCATGGGCTCGCGCGCGTTGCCCGCTGGAATGGACAGACGTCGGGAGACCATGCCTTTTCCGTCGCCCAGCATTGCCTTGTCGTGGAGGATATCTTCCGTCGGCTGAACGACACGACAGCCGATCAATGCCTGATGGCGCTGCTCCACGATGCACCCGAATATGTCATCGGCGATATGATTTCACCGTTCAAATCGGTCGTCGGCGGCGGATACAAGGCCGTCGAGAAGCGGCTGGAGGCTGCGGTACACCTTCGCTTTGGCCTGCCACCCCACCCGACACGCGAACTCAAGGAGAGGATCAAGAAGGCCGACACCATCGCCGCCTACTTCGAAGCAACACAGCTTGCCGGGTTCACACCGGCTGAGGCGCAGAAGTTCTTCGGCCAACCGCGCGGGATCACGAAAGACATGCTTCTAATGACACCGCTCCCGGCCGTCGAGGCGCAGCGCCTCTTTTGCGAGCGCTTCGAGACGATCGAGGCCATGCGGGGCAGCAAAGCATGACCACGATCGTTGTCGCCCCTCTCGCCAGGATCGCCGAGATGGCGGTCAGGCACGGCGCGCGTGAGATGATCAGCCTGATGGCGAAGGAGCAGGCCTTTCACCGCCCTGCGGTGATCCAGGCGCACCGGCACTTGCTCCTCAACATGAACGACATCGCCTTCAAGGGAACCGGAAACCTTGTCGCGCCGGATGAAACCCATGTGCGGCAGATCATCGATTTCACCCGTGATTGGGATCGGGTTGCGCCGCTGCTGATCCATTGCTGGATGGGCGTCTCCCGATCACCCGCGGCAGCCTTGATTGCCGCCCTCGCCGTCTTTCCGGAACAAGAGGACATGGTGCTCGTTCGCCGGCTTCGCGCTGCCTCGCCCTTTGCCACACCGAATACACGGCTGGTTCAGATTGGTGACGACGTGCTCGGACGACGGGGACAGCTCGTGGCCGCGGTTCGTTCCATCGGCAGGGGCGCGGACGCGGATGGAAACGCGCCTTTCGCACTCACTTTGAACGACCAAACCGCCGGAACGTTTTGAGTCGATACCGGTTAACCCTCTAGAAGAGGTTGATCGATGCCGCTGCAGAACTATCGCGATACGTTTATAAGCTGCTTGGCCACTCTCAAGAGCCTGACAGGCGCGTCGGATGAATATGTCCGTTTTCGCTGGCAGGCGATCTATCTCACGCGGGACCGATTTTCCTATTTTTTCCGCGGGGATCTCGATGGTGTCAAGACGAGCTTCTTTGGCCAGCAGATGGACGTGACAAACGGCGCCATCTGCTCGGTTCCGACACGTTCGATCGCCCTCTATGGAGCGACATTCGGTTTGAATGAGACTATCACGGTCTACGATGGGCCTCAGAGATCAGTCATCGACGTTGCGCATGCATTCAGCGAAGAAGGCGTTGAAGATTACCAGGCCGAGTTCTTCTACGTGAAGATGAGCTTGCTGCACGCGACCGATGACAGCCGAGCGGGATTGGGCGATGATCCCCTTCTGCGTGAGAATACCAATATCATATTCGTGGGGCTCGAAGATCGCGCGACTGCCGATCTGCTCGAAGGGAGCGGCGTCGGGCGATTGATGGCGACTGACAAGCCTATGGCATCAAGCGATTGGTATGCCGAGCGATATTACTATCGCTGAGTCGGTACGAATTACTTGATGACGCCACAGGCGAGGCGCTCACCTGCGTCCCCCGCAGGTTGGCTGCGATAATCATCGGAATTGGAGTGAACGATAAGCGCTCGACCGCGAATGCCGTCGGTCTTGCCGTCGAGGGTGACCATGCTGTCAAAAATTTGCGCCCGCAGAACACCGTCCTGGTCCACATACTGGTTCGGCATGTCTCCGGCATGAGGTCCTTTTGCGGATAACAAGCCGTGTTCGGCATTGGTGGGATTGAAGTGTTTTCCGGCTGACTCGTGATGGCCGGCAGCATCACAATTGCCGGTCTCGTGGACGTGGAAGGCAACCCATTTGTTGGCGGGCAGTTCAGTCACCTCTACTTCGATCAGCACACCGCCGTTTGCCGCGGTCGTCAGCGTCGCCCGGCCGCTTGCTTTCCCGTCCTTGTCAACAAAGTCGGCGGTGGCAGTTTGCTTCTCCTGAGCCATTGCCACCGACGAGACGTATATGAACGCCAGAGCGGCGATCGAGAGTGTTGTTTTCATTGGAGCTTCCTTCCGTGCGTCGTCGTTTCCAACGTGTGAGGCACGAAGCTGTTCCTGAAACGGCAACAAAGAAAAAGCCGGCCTTAGCGGCCGGCTCTGCAAATTTCAGCGTGCACAACGTGATCAGATGTCGAGATCATACTGACCGTAGGTGCTCTTATAGAGATCGGATGAAGCGCTCTGCTGGGACTGCGGATAAAAGTTGACGCTACCGCTCTCGCGCGTGCCCATCATGAACGCAAGCACGCTATCCGACAGCTTGGGCGCGAATTCCTGGCTGCCACCTTCTTCGCCGAGCTGCTTCAGAATGCCCGGCTTCTCATCAGCCGCCCGCTCGCCACGGCTCAACACGCCATCGCCGTTTGTGTCCAGCCGCGACAATGTCGCAAGGTATGCGTAGGACGTATCACTAACCGATGAAACTTGGCTCATACAAACCTCCACTCACCGCCGTTTCGGTGATGTTTGTACGCAATACGAAATGGGGAAATTGAAAGACTAAGCGGTCGTTAAACTGATTTGCGCACTGCGTCAATAAGCTGTTAACACGCCATTAACTATGATTGACAAAGTGTGATCTTCCAGCATCGGTTGCCCGGGCCCTACGTTCAATTCGCCTGGTTCTGAAGGCAATACGACAACATCCACTCAAATATAGTGCCCACGATATATTCGTTTGCGGTGCAATAGAATTTTAATGCGACCGAGGGATTATCTCCTCCACGGTGCGCTGCGCCACGTGAGTTTTTAAATTGCCCAGACAATAGTTTTTCGATTGCTTCAAAAGGTTCTTTCATGTCTGACGCGCAGCGTCGCAATTGCAGGCTAGTAGGCGACTCTCAGGATTCCGCTCAACGGCTTTTCTCTCCCGAAATCGAGATTGCCGCATATGGATGCTGAGACCCTCTTCCGGCAGCAATGTACGAGCGCTGTCGGCGGGGACGGCTCTGCAAACGCTGAGCGTCTGGTGGATCTCGTTGTCGAGACGTATCGGCTGCAGGCAGGAAAAGCGCGGGCGACCGAGCATCGATTTCAGCGGCTGAGCCACGACACCGACAGACTGAAAGGCACGCTTGCCGAAACGACGGCAAAACTCACGGAACAGCGACGCCTCTTTCAGATCGTACTCGACAACCTGCCAGAAGGGCTGAGCGTCTTTGACGCAGAACAACGCCTGATCGTCTGCAACACGCGCTTCCGACAGCTTTTCGGGTTCAGCGCTGATGGCGCATCGCCCGGGGCCTCCATGGGATGGCTGATTGGGAAGGTTCGCGGCACCGAGCGAGTCGAGCAAAAGGTTTCCCGTTTGCGTGACGCCAGCCCGCAGGGCGGACACATCCGTCACCGCGAATGGATGATGGATGACGGACGGACGATCCGGAGCGTTATCACCGTTCTGCCCGATGGCAGCAACATTTCCATCCACGCAGACATCACCGAGGAGCGCCGGGCGGCCGAACGGATCGCCTACCTTGCTCATCACGATCCGCTGACTGGGCTTCCAAACCGCATCAGCCTCAGGGAACGCATCGACGCAGCACTGCTCGGCCGCAAACCGGACGAACAGATCGCACTCGTACACCTCAATCTTGACCGCTTCAAATCGATCAACAACACCCTCGGCGTTTCGGCCGGAGACAAGATCCTGCGGCAGGTCGCCGAGCGCATCCGCATGTCGGCAGGCGCCGGCAACGTCTTGGCGCGCCTCGGCTCCGACGAATTCGCGATTTTGCAATCCGGCCGCCAGCAGCCATGGAATGTCACGGCTCTTGCCGATCAAATCCGGCGGGAACTGTCGGAACCGTTCTTCCGGGGCGAGAAGGCCGTCGAGCTCAGCGTGTCGATGGGTATCGCCATCAGTTCACAAGATGGAACGGAGACCGATATCCTGCTGAAGCATGCCGGGGTCGCACTGTCGCACGCCAAGAGCAGCGGCGGAAAGGGCGAGCGCTTTTTCACCGCCGACATGGAAGCGCAAATCGAGGCGCGGCATGCACTGGAAGCGGATTTGCGAAAGGCCGTCGAGCGCGAGGAATTCGAGCTCCACTATCAGCCGCTCTACGACCTCAGCCAGCAACGTATCTGCGGGTTCGAGGCGCTCGTGCGGTGGAACCACCCGACGCGCGGTCGGGTGCCGCCGCTGGAATTCATCCCCCTCGCCGAAGAGGTCGGTCTCGTGGTCGACATTGGCCGCTGGGTGCTGCGCCGCGCGTGCCGCGATGCCGTTTACTGGCCTGAGGATATCAAGGTCGCGGTCAACGTATCGGCCATTCAATTCACGGACAGTGACCTCCCAAGCGACGTCGCGGCAGCCCTTGCTGAAGCCGGGCTTGCGGCCGGTCGCTTGGAAATCGAGATCACCGAAAGCGTGCTGATGGAAAATCTCGATGAGGCTCTGCCGATCCTGCACGTGCTCAAGCAAAGCGGCATTCGCATCGGCATGGACGATTTTGGCACCGGCTATTCGTCCCTCAGCTATCTCCGGCGGTTTCCGTTCGACAAGATCAAGATCGACAAGTCGTTCGTCAACGGCATCGTCGAAGACAAGGAAGCCTTTGCGATCATGCGCGCCATCATTCTTCTCGGTGACGCGCTCGGCATGCGCGTAACGGTGGAGGGGGTAGAAACGGCCGAGCAAATGGCCTTACTTCGGTCTGAAGCGTGCGATGAAATCCAAGGCTATCACATCAGCCCGCCACGGCCTGCCGTTGAGGTCCCTTACCTGCTGTCACAGCTGCCGGAACACGAAAGGTTCAAGGCGAGCTGAACGGCAGCTCGTTGCGACTCTTGGTTCCGGCGTTTATGGAAGGACACCATTCTTCCAACACGGTGATCCCATGTTCCAGGCCAAGGCCTTCGCTCCTTTTGAAAAGCTTGCCAGCGATCTCGTGATCCACTCGTCAGAAGGCGACGACGGTTCGCATGACATTGCGCATGTGCTGCGGGTCTTCAAGAACGCAATGCGGATCCAGGCTCTCGAGGGTGGTGATGCGAGAATCCTTGCTGCCGCCGTCCTCCTGCATGACTGCGTCGCCGTGGAAAAGAACTCCCCTATGCGATCGAAGGCCTCTCTGCTGGCGGCAGAGAAGGCATCGGCCGTTCTCGCTGAGCTTGACTGGGACGGCGACGACATCGCAGCCGTGGCGCACGCCATTGTCACGCATAGCTTCTCGGCCAACGTTGCGCCAGAAACACTGGAGGCGAAAATACTGCAGGATGCCGACCGGCTGGATGCAATAGGTATGATCGGGGCTGGTCGCTGCTTCTACATCGGTGGCCGAATGTCATCGGCACTCTACGATCCATTCGATCCTTCCGGCAGCAATCGCCAACTGGACGACAAGCGCTTCGTCATCGACCACTTTCAGACCAAACTGTTCAAACTGGCCGATGGCTTTCAAACTAAGGCCGGACGCGCGCTTGCGGCAGAGCGCGATCAACGGCTACGCGACTTCCTCGCGGCATTCATGGACGAAATCTAGGAGCACTTGATGCGCATTACCGATCTTTTCATCTATCCGCTCAAGAGCACCCGAGGCATCGCGCTGGAGTCGTCAGAGATCGATGCATTTGGGCTTCCGGGCGACCGGCGTGCGATGATCACCGACAGGGACGGACACTTCATCACGCAACGCGAATTGCCGGACCTCGCTCGCATCGGTGTTCAGGCCGGGCCTTCGCAGCTCCATCTCAGCATGGGCGACAAGCAGATGGTTGCGCTGATCCCTATGGCCGCGAAGCGGATGGATGTTTCGATCTGGAAGTCCATCGTCAATGCCGCAGTTGCCGACGACGCCAGCAATCACCAACTCTCGGAATGGCTTGGTCGAGATGTGAAGCTGGTCTTCTTCGATCAGGATGCCAAGCGTTCCGCCAGCGCAGAATGGGCCGGCGAAGGCACGCCGGTCACGTTCGCCGATGGCTACCAGATCCTGGTGACGACAACCGGCTCCCTGCGGGCGCTGAATGCCGACCTGGAGACACACGGCGAAGGCCGCGTCGGCATGGAGCGGTTCCGGCCCAATATCGTGGTCGATACGGAAGAGGCTTGGAAGGAGGACCGTTGGGCGGCGATCGAAATCGGCGGCATTCGTTTTGATCTGGTCAAACCCTGTGCGCGTTGCATCATGACGACGCAGGACCAATCGACCGGATCGCGCGACGTTCCGAATCCGATGCCGGCCATGGGTCGCATTCGGATGTCAGCGGACCGGCGCGTACCCGGCCCGCTCTTTGGTTGGAATGTCACCCCGCGCGGAACCGGCAGGATCACGGTTGGCGATACAGTCAGAGTTGTCGAAGAAAGACCCGAGGGTTGGACCTTCAAGGTGCGCAACCGCGCCTAAGTCCGAAGCTGAGCAAGAGTCTCGTCGATTTCCGTCATCACCGCAGCAGGTAGCGGGCCTGCGGCCAGCGCGCCGGCATTCTCTTCAACCTGGGCGACGGTTCGGAAGCCCGGGATCGGCAAAGTTCGGGACGAGCGCGCCCACAGCCACGCCAGCGCGCCCTGCGTGAGCGTTCGACCGCCCGACTTCAGCAGCTCGCGCACCGCCTCAAGTCTCGCGGCGAACTCCGGCGCGATGCGCCCATCCTTGAAATAGATCATCCAATCCAGGCTCGCTCCGCGAACATCCTTGTCACCGACCTTCGTGTCGGCGCTGAATTTTCCGCTGAGCAATCCCATCGCCAGCGGCCCGCGGTTGATCGAGATCAGTCCATGCCGCTCGATCACCGAGATCATATCCGGCACCGGCTCGAAGACGTTCATCGTGTGCTGGACAGAAACGAAGCCAGGACGCGCTGCATGTCGCGCAGCCCGATCGCGATAGTCGGTACTCCAGCCAAAGGCGTCGACCTTACCTTCACTGCGCAGTTTCTCCAGCGTTTCGAAGACGTCATCCGACTGCTCGAGCGGAAAGTCGTTCAAGTGGAACTGGAGCAGATCGAGACGATCCCTCTTCAGCCGACGCAGCGATGTTTCCGCCGACCGCCTGATAAAGTCGGCGTCGGCAAAGGCCCCAGTTGCCTGCTTCGTCTCAGGATTGGTTGCGAAACCGAACTTGGTCGCAACGACAACGTCGCTGCGGTTGCCGATCGCCTCCCCAAGAACCTCCTCGGAATGCCCAGCGCCGTAGTTCGAGGCCGTATCAAAGAAACGAATGCCGAGCTCGATTGCACGATGAATGGCAGCGATGGATTCCTTGTCATCGACCTCGCCCCAGCCAAGCGGCGTATCGCCAGCATAGAACGGCCCTCCGATCGCCCAGCAGCCCATGCCCAGGCGCGGGATTTCATTGCCGTTCCAAAGATTTATTGTGGTCGTCGTATCGGGTTTGGTCAGCATGGCCTACTCCTCCAATCGCTGGGCTGTATGCGATCGACATAGGAAGATGTCCGAGGCGCGTAAAGCGCCTGCGCTGCACGACATTTTTCAAACATGAAAAACCGTCGATCAGGCCGGCAAGCCGTCCTTTGCGGAGGCGGCTTTTAGCGCCTTCAGAGCCGCCTGTACGAAGCCTTCGCGCGCCGCTGCCGCCTCCACGCCACGCGGCTCATAGACATGGCGATGCAGAAAGAATGCCGTCAACCGGAACGCGGCATTGAGGCTGTCGATGTCGGCCGCACGGTTCTGCTCGCTATTGAGGAACGGGGGCAGCAGCAGCATCTTGTCAGCCCACGGTGCACCCGCAGCCCGACTGACCGCCCTGCCCGACTTCGGCGACACGTAGGCGAGGTCGGAACGCGTGCCGGTCGCGGCACATTCGGTCAGATCGAGGCCAAAACCAAGGTCGTTCAGCACAGCGAGTTCGAAGCGAACGAAGAGTTCGCCTGCGTCGGCCGGATTGTGGAGATTGTCGAGGATGACCTCGAGAGCTTCGAACAGGTGCGGATGCGGATCGCGTTCCGGCAACAAGCGTAGCAACGCGCCCATCGCCTGCACGCCATAGACGGCGGTTGCCGTTTCCATCAAGCGCGCGGCCCGCAACGTCAACGGTTCGACTCGAAATTCGCCAAGGTGCTCGTCGAGACGGGCTCGCCACGTGACCTCGACCTCGTTCCCAGCCTGGAGCACAGGCTGCATGGCCCGCGACCGGCCGGAGCGGACCATTCCGAGATGGCGTCCGCGCTCGCGCGTCATCACCTCGGCAATAACGCTGTTCTCGCCGTGGCGCTTGACGCCCAAGATGATTGCTCGGTCGTGCCACTGCATCGGAAACGAACCCTGAACTCTACGATTCGATCCTACCGCAACACCGACGCCCTGTCATGAAAAGGCGCTCAGGCGTCCGCCGGGAACAATTTCTGAAGGAAGTCGCGCATCGCCGACTCGCCAAACGGCTTGACGAGCAGCGGCACGTTCCGGAGGTCTTCGGGAAAGTCCTTCGTATCTGAATAGCCGCTCACAAAGCCGAAGGGAATGTTCACGCGCGACAGATGGCGCGCGAAATCGAAGCTCATGACCTCACCAAGGTTGACGTCCAGCAGTGCGAAATCGAAAGCCTCGGTCTTGGTCACCTCCATCGCCTGCTCGAGGCCGCTGACGATACTAATCGTCTCGACACCCACCTGACGAAGGATATCCTCCGCCTCCATAGCGATGATCAAACTGTCCTCAAGGACCAGAACACGGTTTGCCTTCATACCCAATACGCCCCTTGCTGAGTGTCGCCTAAGACGCTCGGCCCCTGCATTTTCCGGATTTCCACCTCTGACGCCCCATATCCGACGACTATCTACCGCTTAACTTGCATAGCCGCTTTTTCGTTTCGGGTCGATAAAAAGCAAGCAGGAAGAAAGATGGCATGGATGACCTTAGGTCCATGTCTCGCAGCATGCATTTAAAAAAGACATAGCGCCCGCATGCATTATATGAACGGCCGGACTTTTTCTCCAAGCCCTTCCCACCCAGCGGCGGCAAGCAGCCCTTCGCCATCAAGCACCTCGCAGGCACGCTCCTGCCAGCGGATCAAATTTCGATTTGATAATTTTTTCAATGTTTTATTCGTGTGAACGATCGATAAGCCGAGCGTATCCGCCACATGCTGTTGGGTAATCGGGATCGAGGCATTTTTGGTGAGAAGCTTTAGTCGCCTTGCCCGCTCGAACAGGAATGCAATGAGGTAGGCTGCGCGCTCGAGGGCTGTCCGGCGGCCGATGCTCAAGAGATGTTCATCAAGCATTCGCTCTTCCTGGGCCGCGATCCAGGTAATGTCGAAGGCGAGCGAAGGATGCTTGTTGTAAAGAGCCATTAGTTTGTCGCGTTCGAAGACGCACAGGGACACAGGCGATAACGCTTCGACTGAGTGCTGCATTTCACCCATGATCGTCCCCTGCAGACCGATCAGATCGCCCGGCATTATATAGTTCAGGATCTGCCGGCGCCCGTCTTCCAGCGTTTTATAGCGGAAGCCCCAGCCGGAGAGAACCGTGAAGAGATGAGCGCTATGGGCGCCCTCGACGAGGATTGTCGCGCCGGCGTCAGCAGCCAGTTCGCCTCGCTTGAACTTAGAAACGAAATCCAGCTCTTCGCCACTGAATTCCCGGAACGTCGGGTCGGCACGCAGCGGACACTGCTCGCACGGTGTTTTGAACGAGTGAGTGGCGCGCGGGGTTGCCATAGAGGCCCTTGTGCTCGATGACGAAAGCCGCCGGCAATGGCGGCGCGTTCATATAAGAACACGCAAACCCCAGGGTTGTTCCATACGCGACCGAATTTTTGCCGCAGAAACAACGCTGTAGAAGCTGTTTTCGCTACTTCGGGAAATCCAGCCCCATTTCGCGGAAGCGCTCGGGATCATCGCCCCAGTTTTCGCGAACCTTCACGAACAGGAACAGATGGACCGGCTGCTCGAGAATTTCGGAAAGCTCTCGGCGTGATGCAGAAGAGATGGCCTTGATCGTTTCGCCGCCCTTGCCGAGCGCGATCTTCTTCTGACTGTCGCGCTCGACGTAGATGACCTGCTCGATGCGAACCGAGCCGTCCTTGCGTTCTTCCCACTTCTCCGTCTCGACATGCGACGAATAGGGAAGTTCTTGGTGCAGGCGAAGGAACAGCTTCTCGCGGGTGATCTCAGCCGCAAGCTGGCGCATGGGGAGATCGGAAATCTGGTCTTCGGGGTAATACCATGGCCCTTCCGGCAGCGTCTTTGCCAGATAATCCATGACGTCTTCGCAACCGGACCCGTTCTCGGCCGAGATCATGAAGGTTTGCGTGAAGGTGACCTTCTCGTTGGCGGCTGCCGCCAGCGCCAACAGATCTTCGCGCTTGACCCGGTCGATCTTGTTCAGGACGAGGATCTTCGGCTGATGCACCTCCTTGAGGCCCTCAAGAATGGCTTCCGCGTCACCGCGCAAACCGCGCTCGCTGTCGATCAGCAGCATGATGAGGTCGGCATCTTTGGCGCCACCCCAGGCCGACGTGACCATCGCGCGATCGAGCCGCCGGCGCGGTTTGAAAATACCTGGCGTGTCCATGAACACGACCTGGGCATTGTCGTGGATCGCGATGCCCCGGACGATCGCACGCGTCGTCTGCACCTTGTGGCTGACGATGGAGACCTTTGCGCCGACCAAACGGTTCACCAGTGTCGACTTGCCGGCATTCGTCGGACCGATCAGGGCAACGAAGCCCGACCGTGTCGCACCCGCAGTTTCAGCGGAGCCGTCCGCCATTTCGTGTTCTTCTGTCATCTGTCCCGTCAGTTTCCGGCAGAGGATTTCTGCCAAATGCCTTCGCGCTCCAGCATTCGCGTGGCTGCGACCTGCTCCGCGGCCCGCTTTGAGCGTTCAATTCCCGTTTCGGGCTGAACACCGGCGACCTCCACAGTAACCGTGAAGCGTGGATCATGATCCGGTCCGCTGCGTTCATCAACCCGGTAGATCGGCGTGACGCCGAATTTGGCATGCGACCACTCCTGCAGTTCGGTCTTCGCGTCGCGCCGCGCACCGTCGGCGCGTGCTGCCCGCTTCTCCCAGAACTTCAGGATAAAGCGCCGCGCGACCTCAAGGCCGCCGTCGAGGTAGATCGCCGCGATGAGACTCTCGACCACGTCGGCCCGGACATTCATCATGCGCTTTCCGGTCAGCTTCTTGACGTCAGCGCCGGTGCGAATGAAGTAGTGCAGACCGAGCTCATCGGCGACTTCGGCGCAGGTATCGGCACTGACGAGCTGATTGAGACGGACCGAGAGCTCGCCCTCGGTTGCCGCGCCGAATGTGCGGAAGAGCAATTCGGCGACGCAGAGGCCAAGCACCCTGTCGCCAAGAAACTCCAGCCTCTCGTAGTTCCCGCCTTTTTGCGTGCGGGCACTCGCATGCGTCAAAGCCCGATCCAGCCGCTCCTTCTCGGCGAACTGATGACCGATCAGGGCTTCAAGCCGTGTCCGATCCGCCGCCGAGAGCGTCTGCGCCTTACTCATTCAACGCCCTTGAAGAGACGATCCCAGCGCATGTTCGTCGGCCACTTCCAGATTTCGCGGAACGATGTGTCGTTGCCGAGCGAGAAGAAGATGACGCTGGCGCGACCGACCAGATTTTCCGCCGGCACAAAGCCGACATCG
This sequence comes from Rhizobium sp. BK399, assembly GCF_014194695.1. Classification (GTDB taxonomy): domain Bacteria; phylum Pseudomonadota; class Alphaproteobacteria; order Rhizobiales; family Rhizobiaceae; genus Rhizobium. Next base: position 341,987 of record NZ_JACIAH010000001.1, read on the forward strand.
AAGCGGCTGTCGAGCGAATTGTCGCGATTGTCGCCCATCATGAAGTAGTGACCTTCCGGAACGATGAACTCGCGCGTGTTGTCGCCACGGGAAACCGGAGACTGGTCGAGCGTGTCGTAGGTAACGCCATTGTCCAGCGTCTCGCGGAAGACGGGCACATCCTGGCCCGGATCTTGAGCATAGTCGGAATTGAAAGTGCCGTCCGGCACCTTCGGAACCGCCGTGCCGTTCACGTAGAGAACACCTTCCCGGACCTGAATATGATCACCGGGAAGGCCGACCAGCCGCTTGATGTAATCAACTTCGGGATTCGGCGGGAAGCGGAAGACAACGATGTCGCCGCGTTTCGGTTCACTCGCGAAGATGCGACCGCTGAACAGGTTCGGGGAAAAAGGCAGCGAGTACTTCGAATAGCCGTAGGCGAACTTGTTGACGAAAATGTAGTCGCCGACAAGCAGGGTCGGCATCATGGAGCCGGACGGAATGGTGAACGGCTGAAAAAACACCGTTCGGATAACCATCGCCAAAATCAGCGCCTGTGCGATGACCTTGATGTTTTCCCAAAGGGCGTTCGGCTTGGTTTCGACTTTTTCGGACACGCAGTCTTATTCCTTCAACGCGCCAATAACGACGCAACTCTTGTTTGCTTCTCTCTAGCGGCTTCGGCCGATTGCGGCAATGGCGCCAACATTAAAAGCGACTCTACGTCGCTGATCAGACGCTATCCGGCAGCGCTTCGATAATGACGAAAGCCTGCGCCAAGGGATAATCATCCGTTATCGTCAAATGAATGGCAGCCCTGTGGCCGGCCGGCAGCATCGATTGCAGCATCTCTGCCGCGCCGCCCGTGAGCTTCATCGTCGGCTTGCCGCTTGGCAGGTTCACGACACCGAGATCCCTCCAGAACACGCCTTGCGCCATGCCGGTTCCAAGGGCCTTGGAGCATGCCTCCTTGGCGGCAAAACGCTTGGCATAGGAGGCCGCCCGATTGGCACGCCGATCGGACTTCGCTCGCTCGATCTCGGTAAAGCAGCGATTGGTGAAGCGCTCGCCGAAGCGCTCGAGGGACCTCTCGACGCGCCTGATATCGATGAGATCGCTGCCGATGCCGATGATCATACGGTTTCCTGCACTGGATGTGACAAACGAATGCGGGCACGCGTCATCAGCCGTTCGCGGCGGCGCGTCTGGAAGCCCTTCACGGCGTAGAAGGTTCCGAAATACACGATGACAGAGGTCAAAAGTGCAGGCGGAATGGAGCCGACAAGCATCGGCTCGAGAACGGGTCGCCAGAGTTCGCTGAAATGCAGTTCGTGGAACAGCGCGCCGAGGTCGATCGATTGCCCCGGCATTGCGTCGTGACGCGCAAGCAGCAGGTGACCTATCTCCCAGGTCGCTCCCCAGATGAATGGGTAGGTCAGCGGATTGCCGAAAGCGGCGCAACCGAGCGCCGCAGCGACCATATTGCCGGAGAAGAAGTAACTGAGCACGAAGGCCATGACGAAGTGGACGCCAATAAAGGGCGTCCAGGACACGAAGATTCCTGCGGCGACACCCATCGCGACGGCGTGCGGCGACGCCGTCAAGCGGAGAACACGCATCGTGAGGTAGCGGAGCGGCCGCAAGAATCCCTTACGGGGCCACAGCAACTCACGGACCTTTTCACGAAATCCGGCAGGTTTTCTACGTCTGAACAACATGGCGCGTATGTAGTGCACGCCGCACCGGCGTGACAAGAGCGCCAGACCATCTCAGTCAATATTTGATCATCGCAGACTGAGCATTCACCAGGGGCGCGATATGCGATACGCCCCCTCCGTTCTTCAAGTATAGGCTCGGTATTACCGGATGCGGAACAGGCCGCGATCAACCTGACGCTGACGATATTCAAGATCGATACGGTCGAAAGAGCCGTTCAGGTAAGCCATTTCACGTTCTTCAGCAGTCGGCGCACGCAGTGCACGGGCGATCTTCTTGATCGGTGTAAACATTTCTTTGCCTCATCTTCTGTTCAATTTTCCGATGACTGGAAGATAGGCGCACGCGGCCGTGATTACCAACGCTCTAACATAGGCGCAGCCATGCGCCTATCGCATACCTAGCCCTATATCCGTGCGATTTCCGTCACGAAACGATCACAAAATGTGCAACAGCCTTATTCGTAAAGCCGACGAACGGTTGCGACGCACTCCAGTTCCTTTAGCTGGGCGAGCAGCTGGTTAAGCTGCCGTAGATCCCATACCTCGACGTCGAGTGTCATTTCGGTGAAGTCGGTTGCGACGCGGACGGTATTGAACACCCGGATATTGACGTCGACACCGGCAACGGTCTGGGCGAGTTTCGCCAAAGTACCGGGCTCGTTCAACGCATTGACCATGATGCGCGCCATGAAACGCGACTTGTTGGCCTCGTCGAGATCCCAGCGCACGTCGATCCAACGGTCCGGCTGATCGTCAAAACGCTGCAGCGTCGGAGACTGGATCGGGTAGATCGTGATGGCGTTCCCCTTCTCCGTGACGTTCATGATCCCGACGATACGGTCACCGGGGACAGCGCCGGTCGGAGCGAACTGCACCTCGACATTGCTGGAGATGCCGCGGATCGGCATCGCATCCATATCGATGTCCGCTTTGACATCTGCGCCGTCGATGGCCGACTTGGGCTTGCCCGGGATCTTGAAGATCATGCCTGAGGCGCTGCGAACATTGAACCATCCGTCGTCGCCGCTCGGCTTGGCCGTCACACGCTCCTCCAGATGATCAGGATAGACCGCACGCAGCACGTCCAGTGACGACATCTCGCCACGACCGACTGCCGCGATGGCATCTTCGACGTCTTTCTGCCCCAGGCGATGGAGCGCGGGCTTCATCGCTTCGCGCGAAAAGATCTTTCCGGCTCGGTCAAACGTCCGCTCCAGAATGCGATGGCCAAGACCGGCATACTGTTTGCGGATAGCCAATCGCGTGGCGCGACGGATCGCCGCCCTCGCCTTGCCCGTTACGACGATCTCTTCCCAGGCTGCCGGCGGCACCTGGACGCCGGAACGAATGATCTCGACCTCGTCGCCGTTCGCCAAACGGGTCACGAGCGGCATGATGCGACCATTGATCTTAGCGCCGACGGTCGTGTCGCCAATATTGGTGTGAACCGCATAGGCGAAGTCGATCGGCGTCGCGCCACGCGGAAGCGCGATCAGCTTGCCCTTTGGGGTGAAGCAGAAGACCTGATCCTGGAACAACTCAAGCTTGGTATGCTCAAGAAACTCTTCAGGACTATCCCCTTCTGCGAGTGCCTCGATCGTATGGCGCAGCCAGGAATAGGCATTGGATTCACGCGAAAGGATATCGTTGTCTGAGGTCGAGGCGGCGTCCTTGTAGAGCGTGTGGGCAGCAATACCGAACTCTGCAATCTCATGCATGCGCCTGGTGCGGATCTGCAGCTCGATGCGCTGGCTGGACGGACCAACGATCGTCGTGTGCAGCGAACGGTAGTCGTTCTGCTTCGGTGTCGAGATGTAGTCCTTGAAGCGGCCGGGGACCACGCGCCAGCGGGTGTGAACGATACCCAGCCCCCGATAGCAGGCAGGAATATCGTCAACGATGATGCGGAAACCGTAGACATCCGAAAGCTGCTCGAAGGACAGCGACTTCGACTGCATTTTGCGAAACACGGAGTACGGCTTCTTCTGACGCCCCTTGACGATCGCGCCGGTCATCCCGTTGGCAACGAGCAGATCGCCCAGTTCGGTCTCGATCTTCTTGACCAGACCTTCGTTGCGCTTCGAGAGTTCCTCCAGCCGCCCGGTGACAGTCTCGTAGGCTTCCGGGTTGATATGGCGGAATGAGAGGTCTTCCAGTTCCTCGCGCATGTCCTGCATACCCATGCGTCCGGCCAGCGGCGCATAGATATCCATCGTCTCCTCGGAAATGCGGGCGCGCTTTTCCGGCGACATGTGATCCAGTGTGCGCATATTGTGCAGGCGGTCGGCGAGCTTAACGAGAAGCACACGCACATCGTCGGAAATGGCCAGCAACAGCTTGCGCAGGTTTTCAGCCTGCTTGGCCTTCTTGGTGACGAGATCGAGCTTCTTGATCTTCGTCAGTCCCTCGACCAGTCGCCCGATGTCCTCCCCGAAGAGCTCATCGATCTCGGCGCGGGTTGCCGTCGTATCCTCAATGGTGTCGTGAAGCAGCGCAACCGCGATGGTCGACTCGTCAAGGTGCATGTCTGTCAGGATGGCGGCAACTTCCAGCGGATGCGAAATATAGGGATCGCCGCTCGCACGCTTCTGTTGTCCATGCTTTTGCATTGCATAGACGTAGGCCTTGTTCAGCAGTGCTTCGTTGGCATCGGGCTTGTATTTCTGAACCCGCTCCACGAGCTCGTACTGCCGCATCATCCCGAAACCGCTCCATTAAAAAAGAAAAGCGCGCCAATCACGGATTGGCGCACATGATATGCAATAATATGCCGAAGCTATAATGGTGCAAGGTTGACGATTAGTAATCGTCGCTCTTTTCCGGCGGCACCAGGCCTTCGATACCAGCCAGAAGCTCTTCTTCCGACATTTGGTCGAAGGTAATCGTTTCCGGCAGGTCTTCCTGCTCTTCGCTGTCTGCCGCGGCAACGCCGCCGGCTGCGATGAGGCTCGCCGGATCGGGCTCTGGCTCGTCGATTTCGACGTGCTTCTGCAGCGAATGGATCAGATCTTCCTTCAGATCATCCGGAGACAGCGTCTCGTCAGCAATTTCGCGAAGCGCCACAACCGGGTTCTTGTCGTTGTCACGATCGATTGTGATCGAAGCGCCCTGGGAAATCAGCCGGGCACGGTGGCTGGCAAGCAGAACCAACTCGAAGCGGTTCTCAACTTTATCGATGCAATCTTCAACGGTGACACGGGCCATTGCCTGTCCTTTGCGGTCGTGATCTCGGGATTAACACGCCCGATACAATTAAAACCGGGCAAATTCAAGTTTTCATTGCGCAAAGCCCCAACTCACAACGCCAACGAATTTTGGATGCAAAGCGGGTTTCCACCAAAAGTTGCTTGGAATATCGCGAATCGTGCCCTAAATCTTTCTTATATGAATAGTTCATAAAGTAAGAATTGTTCCAAGCGATCGCATAACCCGTTGTTTTTTTGGGTTTCTGACGAAAGCATTAAGATTGCTCACATTGGATTGGTACGCGATGTTTGATCCACGCGAAAAAATTGCTCTTTTTATCGATGGCGCCAATCTCTACGCTGCGTCCAAAAGTCTGGGTTTCGATATCGACTACCGCAAGCTGTTGAAGGCATTTCAGAAACGCGGCTATCTCCTGCGCGCCTACTACTATACGGCTCTGATCGAAGATCAGGAATACTCCTCCATTCGCCCGCTGATCGATTGGCTCGACTACAACGGCTATAAGGTCGTCACCAAGCCGGCCAAAGAGTTCACGGATTCGATGGGACGCCGAAAGATCAAGGGCAACATGGATATCGAGCTGGCGATCGATGCCATGGAGCAATCGGAAACCGTCGATCATCTCGTCATCTTCTCCGGCGACGGCGACTTCACGACGCTTGTCGAGGCACTTCAGCGCAAGGGCCGCAAGGTCTCGGTCATCTCGACGATGGCAACGCAACCGCCGATGATTGCCGATGACCTGCGCAGGCAGGCCGATCACTTCATCGATCTTCTGTCGTTGAAGAACGAAATCGGACGCGATCCTTCGGAGCGGCCACCGCGGCCTACGACCGAACCTGCGGCACCAACCGACCTGGACGCCTAAATTCGAGCGTTCAGTGTCGTCTTCAAGGCAGATGCTCGGATTCCGATTAGCCGTTGTCCTTGAGAAGACGGCTCTTCTGCCTGTTCCAATCGCGCTCTTTCTCGGACTCGCGCTTGTCGTGGAGCTTCTTGCCCTTGGCGAGCGCCAATTCCATTTTCGCGCGGCCGCGGTCGTTGAAATAGATCTTCAACGGAATCAAGGTCATGCCCTCGCGGTTGATGCCGGCGCGCAGCCGGTTGATCTCGCGGCCGGAGAGCAGCAGTTTGCGGCGCCGACGCGGCTCGTGATTGAAGCGGTTTGCCTGCAGATATTCAGGTAGGTAGGAATTGATCAGCCAGATCTCGCCATCTTCGTCGGAAGCATAGGATTCGGCGATATTGGCCTTCCCCTCGCGCAACGACTTGACCTCGGTGCCCTTGAGCACGAGGCCGGCTTCGTAAGTGTCGATGATCTCGTAGTTGAAGCGCGCCTTGCGGTTTTCCGCCACGATCTTCTTGACCACGCGCTCGCTGCCTTTGGGCGCCATAACACATTCCAAAATGCTCGAGGGCGCGACGACCGCGCCCTTCTCTCTTGCCTTTATGTAGGGGAACATCGGCTGCCTGTGAAGGCAGGCCGAGCAGCTTGCCTCAGTTCAGCAAGCCGGCATGGCGCATGGCGGCATCGATCGCTGCTTCGGTGGCGGGTTCCAGCGTCGAAATCAGCGGCGAACGCACGTTGCGGCTCATTCTTCCCAACTTTGCGAGGCCATATTTCGCCCCGCAGAGACCGGGTTCCAGGAAAATCGCCTTGTGCAAAGGCATCAGACGATCCTGGTATTCCAACGCCTTGGCATAGCTGCCGGCAAGCGTCGCGGCCTGAAACTCGGCGCAAAGGCGCGGCGCGACGTTGGCCGTCACCGAGATGCAACCGACGCCACCGTGGGCATTGAAGCCAAGCGCCGTCGCATCCTCACCCGACAATTGTCTGAATTCCTTGCCGCAGCTAAGGCGCTGCTCGGACACGCGCTCGATCTTGCCGGTGGCGTCCTTGACTCCAACGATATTGGAGTGCGCCTTGGCAAGTGCGCCCATCGTTTCCGGCGTCATATCGATCACGGAACGGCCGGGGATATTGTAGATATAGATCGGCAGCTTCACCGCCTCGGCGATTGCCGAAAAATGTGCGATCAGACCCTTCTGCGTAGGCTTGTTGTAGTAAGGCGTAACCACGAGGATCGCATCCGCGCCCGCCTTCTCGGCATGCTGGGCAAGTTCCATTGCTTCGCGCGTATTGTTCGAACCAGCGCCGGCCATCACAGGCACGCGCTTGGCCGCAGCCTCGATGCAAAGTTCCACCACCCGCTTGTGCTCGGCATGCGACAACGTCGGAGATTCGCCGGTCGTGCCGACCGGAACGAGACCGCTGCTGCCTTCTTTGATCTGCCAGTCGACGTGGCTCGCGAACGAGGCCTCATCCACCTGGCCAGCATCAGTGAAGGGAGTGACGAGAGCGGGAATGGATCCCTGGAACATGCAGAACTCCTCATGGCCGACTTCACGCTTCGGCCGCATTCCTTGAATATTGGTGGGGCACCATAGTGCGGTGAAATCGTCGCGACAAGCGCGCAGGGATCGGTTTAGGGCAAATTCCGATAGCAAATGTGAACGAAGTTTACTGGCTTCAGTAAGCTTTCGTTAAGATGGCTCCCGCCAAATGGTTGGGCGTGTTTTCATTGCGAGAGTCCCATGAAGAGAGCAGTCCTGATCCTGTCCGCCCTCGGCTTTACCGCCGCCGCGTGGAGCAGCCTGGCGTCTTCGCTTCCGAATGAGGCCGTGCCCGTTCCCGATGTAAAGCCGATAGGTTTCGTTCCGCAGACGTCGGTACCGGAATCAATCATCACCGGCTCGATTCCGCGCAGCCAGGCACCGATCAACAGCGACCTGAAATCCGGGCTGGACGCGCTTTCGGATAACAATCCCGCGCAGGCGATTTCCATTCGTGACCGCATGGGAAGCGGGACGCTTGACCGGCACATTCTGACTTGGGCAATCGCGGTCTCGGGGCAGAAGGGTATTCCCTCCTCGGAAATTGCCGCCGCCGCCCAGGAGTTGCAAGGATGGCCGGGGCTTGCGAAGCTACGGGCCTATTCCGAGCGTGCCATCTACGACGAAAACCCTGCCCCTGGCTCCGTTTTGGCTGCTTTCGGGCAGACTGCGCCCGAGACGACGTCCGGCGCGATGATCCTGTCTCGGGCACTCGTCGCCACCGGCAAGCAGAGCCAGGCAGCAAAGTACATCCGGAAGGTCTGGCGCGGCGAGACACTCGACAAGCCGACTGAAGACAAGATTCTCGCAGAATTCGCCAGCCTGCTGACACCAGCCGATCATAAGGCGCGAATGGACTACCTGATGTATCGCAATCGCGCGGCGCAGGCCAAGCGCTTTGGTGATATGGGGCAGGCTCAGTCGCTCTACAAAGCTTGGGCGGCTGTCATGAACAAGGCGCCCAACGCCGGTGCACTTCTCACCGCTGTCGACGGCCAGTGGAAAGGCGACGCCGGCTACCTTTTCGCACGCATCGAATACCTGCGAAAACAGGACAAATATGCGGAAGCCGCCAAGCTATTGCAAAAGGCCCCCCGCAATCGGGACGAACTGGTCAATGCCGGCGAGTGGTGGAACGAACAACGGATCGTCAGCCGCGGCCTCGTCGATCAAGGGGAATTCAAGGCCGCTTACGGGATTGTTGCCAACTACACTGCAACAACACCGACCGACATCGTTGAGGCGGAGTTCCATGCGGGCTGGTACGCTCTGCGGGGCCTACAGGACGCGGCGGCAGCACAGGCGCATTTCCGCCAGATCCTCGATTTTTCCAATGGACCGATTTCGGTGTCTCGCGCCTGGTACTGGATGGGACGGTCCGCCGAGGCCGGCGGACCTGGAAAGGCATCCGAATTCTATGCCAAGGCCGCCAGCTATCCGACGACCTTTTATGGGCAACTGGCCAGCGACAAGCTCGGCCGCAAGACACTGAATGTGACCTACCCATCACCCACCCAGGCCGACCGGCAACGCTATCTTGAACGCGAAGCGGTACAGGCCATCGCCCGCCTTGACGCGGCCGGCCATGGGTGGCGGGCGAAGAGCCTTTATCTCGCGCTCGCCGAGCAACTGCAGAGCCCCGGCGAACTTTCGGTTTTGAGTGCGCAGGCGGAACGTTCAGGCGACCACCATCTGTCGCTGCAGGTCGGCAAGATCGCCTATTCGCGCGGCGTCGATGTCGCAGCGCTTGCCTTCCCTCTCGGTGTCATTCCGACGAACGCCAACATTTCCGGTTCCGGCAAAGCACTCGCGTACGCGATCGCCCGGCAGGAGAGCGCTTTCGACCCGGCCGCGGTTTCGGCCGCGGACGCTCGCGGGCTTTTGCAGATATTGCCGGGAACCGCGAAGGCCGTCGCTAAGCGCCACAGCATCGCCTATTCCAAGGACCGACTGACAGCCGACGCCGGCTACAATGCGACGCTCGGGGCACATTATCTCGGCGAGCAGATCGACGCCTTTGGCGGTTCCTATATCATGACGTTCATAGCCTATAACGCCGGTCCCAAGCGTGTGCCTGAATGGATCGGCCGCTACGGCGACCCACGCGGCCAATCGATCGACACCATTGTCGATTGGATCGAGCGGATCCCCTTCCCCGAAACCCGCAACTATGTACAGCGGGTGATTGAGAATTACGAAGTTTACAAGGTGCGGTTGGGTCAGCCGAGCGACATCGTCCGCGACCTGACCTACGGCCGTTCCTCCTGATTGGCGGATATCGTCGGCCTCGCTAAGCTGAGCCTGAGACAGCAGGAGTAGCGAGCGTGGAACCAGCAGCAAACGATGGCTTTCGAGCGATAACCTACAAGAGTGATGACGGGCTGACGCTGTACGCCCGAGATTATGGTGGCCCAGAGATAGCGGACCGGCTGCCGGTGATCTGCCTGCCCGGACTGACAAGGAATTCGCGTGATTTTCACAGCCTAGCGCTGTTGCTGTCGACCGACGCCGAGACTCCGAGACGGGTCATTGCGATCGACTATCGTGGGCGAGGCCACTCCGATTGGGACGCCAACAAGGCGAACTATAATCTCGGCGTCGAAGCGCGCGATGTCATCTCGGCCTGCCAGCATCTCAAGATCGAGCGCGGAATCTTCATCGGGACCTCGCGCGGCGGGCTGATTCTCCATCTGCTGGCGCAAATGAAGCCAGAGCTCATTGCAGCGGTCATCCTCAACGATATCGGACCGAAAATTGAAGCCAACGGCCTCAAGCGCATCCGCGATTATCTCAATTCCGCCACACCACCGCACTCCTGGGCCGAGGCGGTCGCCTTCCTCAAGGCCTGCCATAGCAGATACTTCCCTACCCTGCAGGAGGAGGACTGGCGCGGGATGGCCACAGCAATCTATCGGGATATCAACGGGAAGCCGGTGGCGGACTTCGATCCAGCCATCGCCACACAGTTGCTGGCCATCGATTTCGCTCAGCCACTGCCGGATCTCTGGCCGTATTTCGATGAACTGGCCGCGGTGCCGATACTCGTCGTCAAAGGAGAACACTCGGATCTCATTGCTGACAAAACGGTCGATGAGATGAAAGCCCGGTGTTCGTCTCTTTCGACGCTGGAGGCACTCGGCCAAGGCCACGCGCCATTGCTGCATCTTGAATCAGTGTTTCCGCGGACAAGGCTTTTCATCTCGGATGTGCCTTAGTTCTGAGCCAGTTCACTTGAGCGGCATCCAGAAACACAAAAAAGCCCGGCTCGAAAGCCGGGCTCTCCTGATTGACCGAGGTCAGACCAGATTAGAATGCACGCTGCAGACGGAAGTAACCAGACGTCTGATCGTCGATGTTGTCGCCGTCGAGGTACTGGACCGAAGCCTTGGCGTAGAAGTTGTCGGTGATCTGGTAATCAACCGTCAGACCAACCTTCCAAGCGTCGTCGCTGGAGAAGTCGTTCGAGGCGCCGTCGTCTTCGTTGTAGTTGAAGAAGTATTCAGCACCGGGAGTGATCTTCAGCTTGTCAGTCGCCTGGATGGCGTACTCAGCTGCGATCGCCCACTCAGAGGCGTCGTAGTAGGAGTTCTGGCCAGATGCCCAGACAGCTGCGAGGCCGAGCGTGCCCGGACCAACTGCAACCGTACCCATTGCACGGATCGCACCTTCTTCGTTGTCGGTGTCATAGCCACCGATAACCTGGTAGGTGAAGGCGCCAGCCTTGCCGCCGAGGCCGAGAGCAACACCAACGTTGTTCGGCTGCTCAGAACCGTCGTCCGGATAGTGGCCGTCTTCCAGTTCGTCAACCGAGATACCAGCGTAGAAGTCGCCAGACTCATACTGATAACGGATGGAGTTGTGCAGCGTTTCGTGGCTTGCGAGAACGTCGGTTTCGCCCGAGAGGCCGTCATCCCACCAGCTGTAGAACAGACCAGCGCGGAAGCCAGCGATGTCGATGTAAGCCGAGTCGAGGATCGCGTTCTGGAAGCGAGCAGAGTCGCCATTGTGCTGCAGAACGATCACGCCGGTGAGCGGACCATACTCGGTATCGCTCTTGGCCGTGAACTGAACCTGACCGCGGGTGAACGCATCCCAGTCAGACGTACCACCGAGGATGGTGTCGTCGGAACGATCGCGGGAAACGTCAACCTGGAAACGGATGTAACCTTCGATCTTCAGGCAGGTTTCCGTGCCCGGGATGTAGAAGTAGCCAGTGCCGTAAGCGTCGCAGACGCGAACGTATTCAACCGGTTCCGGCTCAGCAGCAACGATAGCGTCAGCAGCCTGAGCACCGGAAACTACTGCGAGAGCAGCAGCGGAGCCGAGAAGAAGGCTCTTGATGTTCATATTGACCTCCAATTCAAAGTTTCGATCGGGTCTGGGTTTTTCGCCGTTAGAGCAGCGTTCCCTGCCCCATCCCCATGTTTCAAGAAGTCGGACGATCAACCGCCCTCGCTTCCGAGGTTGAAAATACAAGACCGGGACTGTCACGCAATCACCAACTTGCCCGTTTGGGGTGTTTGCGACAGCCTTCCCTATGCGCTGTTGCGGAAAGGTCACAAATGCGGCATCCGCCCCTGCCGTTTCTTTATACTTTATTAAGAAACCCCTGATTCTGCGGGAGTTTGGCTGCAATGTGCCGCGGTGCCGGGCTGTGGATTGTGCCACATTGGAACCAGTTTCTCGCCGGATTCGCGTCTTTTGTTGAAGAAGGAGAAGGCCAAGCATCGACGCCCGCCTCAGGCCATGGGCGCAATTGACGAAGAATCAGTTTCCCTGACGAAGGATGATTCTCGGTTCGATTCTGTTGACGCGAGATTCGGCGGGCTAAGCGCGCAGGTGGCAGCGGTCACTACGACAGCGCGCTGCGGGTGATGATGGTCGAAACAGATGGTAGGAAAGTTGTGATGGCGGAGAAGATGGGATTCGAACCCACGATACCCTCTCGGGTATACTCCCTTAGCAGGGGAGCGCCTTCGACCACTCGGCCACCTCTCCGGTGGGAGCCCTGATAGAGTCATTCGACAGGTGACGCAAGCGCTTTTTCGGCTTTTTCACCTGATGCCGGGGCCGTCGGCCTCAGCTCAGCAGTTGCTTAAGATCGGCAGACGCGTCGGCGATGATCGCCCTGTCGGGATTGATGCCGGATTCCAGCATCTTCTTGCCGCTGACATAGGCCTTGGCATCATTGATCGCATCGACGGCAATGAATGAGCCGTTCTTGAAATACCAGATCGAGTGCGCGCCCTCGCGGGCGCCCGGGCGCAGGACCGTATCGTCGTATCCCATATTGAAGCCGGCGATCTGCAACTTGACGTCATACTGGTCCGACCAGAACCAGGGCTTGGGGTCATATGCTTCGTTACCGCCCGCGATGATGGCGGCGACCGCCTCTGCCTGATCAACGGCGTTCTGCACCGATTCGAGACGAATCCGCCCACCCTGCCACGGGAGAACCGCACAATCGCCGGCGGCAAAAATCGACGGATCGGATGTGCGGGCAAATTCGTCCACGATGATTCCATTGGCGACCTCGAGCCCCGCCTCTTTGGCGAGTTGGTCGTTTGGAACGACACCGATGCCGACGATGACGAAATCCACGTCGATCGTGGATCCGTCGGAGAGCTCCGCCGCGACGACCCTGCCCTCGTGACCTACAAGGTGCTTGAGCCCGGTCTTTTCCCGGATGACAACGTCATGCGTCTCGTGAATCACGCGCATGATATCGGCGGTCTCCTTGGCAGCGACGCGCTGCAGGATTCGGTCGGCCATCTCGATCACGGTGACTTCGAGACCGCGATGGCGGGCGACGGCCGCCGCTTCAAGGCCGATATACCCCCCGCCAATGATGAGCACGCGACGCCCCGGGCGCATCTCCTCGGCCAACAGATCGGCATCGCGCTTATCGCGGGCCACGTAGACGCCTTCGAGATCTCCGCCGATCGCAGCCGGCAGCGCTCGCGGCGTGGATCCGGTCGTCAGTGCCAGTGTACCGTAGTCGAGCACCGAACCGTCCTGCAGGAGCACCTGTTTCTTGTCGCGCACAATCTGCTCTGCCCAGGTGGAAAGCCGGATTTCGACATTATTGTCAGGGTACCAATGCTCCGGCCGGAACAGCAGACGATCGAACGTCATCTCGCCGAGCAGATATTTCTTCGTAAGCGGCGGACGCTGGTAAGGCAGCGCATCTTCGGCACCGATGATGGTGATTGGGCGCGTATCCTTGAGCGCACGCAGTTTCGCGGCCAATGCAAAGCCGGCCTGCCCCGCGCCGATGATCACCAGTCTGTCCGTCACGTTCTCACTCCCAGCCCGCAGCCGCGCGTTCCAGCAAAGGCCTACCCCCTGCCCCCAGCGCCGTCAACCGGAAGGGGTCGACCTCAATCGATCTCGATCCAGCGGCGCTCGTGGAATGACTGTGCCATGGCGTGAACAGACTTCTCTATCCTAAGACCGTCTTCGAATGTCACGATCGACGACGGCTCGCCGGAAATTGCACGGATCAGTTCGCGGCATTCGATGATCTTCAGATCGTTGAAGCCAAGACCATGACCAGGCGCCGGAATGAAGCGGTCGTATGGGCGATGCGCCGGGCCGGCCAGTATCTTGCGGAAGCCCTGTTCTGAGCCGCGGCCCGCCGCCTGATAGATCTCGAACTCGTTCATGCGTTCCTGATCATAGGCGATCGAACCCTTCGAGCCAAAGATCTGCAGCGCGATTCGACCCTTGCGCCCCCAGGCGGCGCGGTTCGCCATCAGGACAGCGGAGATCCCGCCACCAAGTCGCATCAGGACGTTGGCGGCGTCGTGATTCTCGACGTCGCGACGCCCGCCTTCCTTCACCGGACGATCGGCATAAGGCTTCACCATATCGGTAGTGACCGCCTCGACGTGACCGAACAGGTACCAGAGCAGCGACAGCGGATGCACGGCGAAATCATCCAGGGCGCCGTAGCCGGAGGAAAACTCGCTCTTCCAATAGAAGAAGGCGTCGGGATCGGCCATGAAGTCCTCGTCCATTTCGACGCGGATGTGGTTGACGGCGCCGATCGCACCTTCCTCGATCAACGTCTTGATGTGGCGCATGACCGGATTCTGGATGTAGTTGTAGCCGAGAACTGCGACCTTGCCCGCAGCCTTTGCTGTCTTCAGCATGCGCTCGGCATCGGCATATGCCGGCGCCATCGGCTTCTCACACCAGACATGCTTGCCCGCTTCGAGCGCAGCAATTGCCATCTCCGCGTGGAACTGGTTCGGCGTGGTGACCGACACGACGTCGACCTCAGGATCAGCGATCAGCTTGTGCCAATCGGCGGTTGCCTTTTCGAAGCCGAATTCGGAGGCGCGCTTGGCCGCAAGGTCTGCATTGGCCTCGGCCAAATGAATCAGGCGTGGACGCTCGACGTCCCCGAACACCGTCTTCACTGCGTTCCATGCCAATGCGTGGCATTTGCCCATATAGCCGGTGCCGATCAGGCCAATTCCGAGTGGCTTCATCTTGTCTCCTCCGCGTTCCTCGCCGATTTTTTGGAATATTTAGATCATTTTGACAAGCGCCGTTGATGGCCACTTTTCGCCGCACGCTTGGTTTTTTTGACCAAACCCCTTAAATTCCAGCGAAATAAAAACAGTTAGGCACGCGGATGGAAATCATTTATGGTCCGAATTATGGAATGTTTATTTCATTCACCGGATCGTGCCTATGGATAGTGACACCAAGACGCCCATACGCGTGCCGCGCGACTTCGAGAGTCTACGCAGCACGATTATCGAGCGCAAAGCAAACATGCCGAAGCGGCTGGCACAGGTCGCCGCTTTCGCCCTCGGCAACCCCGACGAGATCGCGTTCGGCACAACGGCGAGCATCGCTGCGGCCTCTGACGTGCAGCCGTCGACGCTGGTGCGTCTCGCGCATCATTTAGGCTACGAGGGGTTCTCCGATCTGCAGAGCATCTTTCGCGAGCGCCTGCGCGATCGGACGCTGAGCTATGAAGAGCGCCTGGTCACGCTGGAGCAGGCCAGCGGCGATGACGAGGATGCCAACCTGCTTTCCGGCTTCATTTCGGCTGCAAGCCAGTCGGTCAACCGACTGGCTGCCACTGTGCAGACCGATACCTTCACCAAGGCGGTCGATATTCTCGCGGCTGCCGAGACGATCTACCTGATCGCCAAGCGCCGCTCCTATCCGCTGACAGCACACATGACCTATGCCTTCTCGAAGCTGAACATCCGGCACCAGATCGTCGCGTCGCCAAATGGCGTCGATCCGGAAATGGTGCAATTCGCGACTCACAAAGATGCGGCAATCGCGGCGAGCTTCTCGCCTTATGCCGCCGACAGCCTGAGCCAGGCGGAAGCGCTCGCAGATCGAGGGGTGCCCGTTGTTGCTATTACCGATTCGGCCTTCTCGCCGCTCGCCGCCCGCGCCACCTGCTGGTTCGAAGTGGCGGAGGCGGACTTTGCCGGTTTCCGCTCGCTCTCAGCGTCGATGGCCCTGACGATGGCGCTCCCGGTTGCGATCGCCGAGCGGCGGCGGAAGCGAACCCAGGTAAAATCGACAAAATCAAAAATGGAATAAACATTCCGAATTGACAACAATACGGAACCGATGTTTCATTACTCGCAATCAGCAGGCGCCAAGCCGTAGCTAAAATCTAGCGGGAGGACATCATGGCACAACCGAACCCGGGCTCGCAGCCGGAACCGTCGCTTGACGTGATCACGATCGGCCGATCCTCGGTCGATCTCTACGGCCAGCAGATCGGCTCGCGGCTTGAGGACATCGGCTCCTTTGCGAAGTCCGTCGGCGGCTGCCCTGCCAACATCGCAATCGGAACGGCGCGTCTAGGCCTCAAGTCAGGCCTGATCACCCGGGTCGGCGACGAACAGATGGGCCGCTTCATCATCGAGCAGTCGGCGCGTGAAGGCGTCGAGACGAAGGGCATCAAGACCGACAAGGAACGTCTTACGGCACTGGTGCTGCTCGCCGTCGAGGCCGAAGGCGTCTCGCCGATGATCTTCTATCGTTCGGATTGCGCCGACATGGCGCTCGACGAGGGCGACATCGATGAGAGCTTCATAAAATCATCGCGCGCCGTGCTGGTGTCGGGCACGCATTTCTCCCGGCCGAATACGGAAGCCGCACAGCGCAAGGCGATCCGCATCGCCAAGGCCAACGGCCGCAAGGTTATCTTCGACATCGACTATCGGCCGAATCTCTGGGGCCTTGCCGGCCACGCGGAAGGTTTCGAGCGCTATGTGAAGTCCGATCGCGTCTCCTCCAAGATGAAGGAGACGCTTCCCGATTGCGACCTGATCGTCGGAACCGAAGAAGAAATCCTCATTGCCTCAGGTGCCGATGACGTGCTCGGTGCTCTCAAGGAAATCCGTCGCCTGTCGCCGGCGACCATCGTTCTCAAGCGTGGTGCCATGGGCTGCATCGTCTACGATGGTCCGATCAGCGACAATCTGGAAGACGGCATTGTCGGCGAAGGCTTCCCCATCGAGGTGTTCAACGTGCTCGGCGCCGGCGATGCCTTCATGTCGGGCCTGCTGCGCGGCTGGCTGAAGGACGAGCCGTTGAAGACCTGTGCCACCTGGGCGAATGCCTGCGGCGCCTTCGCCGTCTCCCGCCTCCTCTGCTCGCCTGAGTATCCGACCTGGGCCGAGCTCGATTTCTTCCTGAAGCACGGAAGCCAGCATCGTGCGCTGCGAAAGGACGAGGCGATCAATCACATCCACTGGGCTTCGACGCGCAAGGGCGATATTCCGCTTCTCATGGCGCTTGCGATCGACCACCGTTCGCAGCTCACCAGTGTCTGCGATGAGCTTGGCGTCGACTACAAGAAGATTGTGGCCTTCAAGCGCCTTGCTGTGGAAGCTGCTGCCCGCGTTGCCGATGGCCGCAGCGGCTACGGCATGCTGATCGACGAGCGCTTCGGACGCGACGCCTTCTTCGATGCGGCAAGCAAGAATTTTGCTTGGATCGGCCGCCCGGTGGAACTGCCAGGGTCCAAGCCGCTGCGCTTCGAGTTCAGCCAGGACATCGGTTCGCAGCTCGTCGAGTGGCCGCTCGATCATTGCATCAAGTGCCTGTGCTTCTATCACCCGGACGACCCGGCAGCGCTGAAGAGCGAACAGCAGGAGAAGTTGCGTACGCTCTTCGAAGCCGCACGCAAGGTTGGCCGCGAACTGCTGATCGAAATCATCGCCAGCAAAAACGGGCCGCTGACCGACGGCACCATTTCGACGGCAATGGAAGAACTCTATGCGCTCGGCATCAAGCCCGACTGGTGGAAGCTCGAACCTCAGGCTTCGACGGCCGCCTGGAAAAAGATCGAGGCCGTGATTGCCAAGAACGATCCATGGTGCCGCGGTATCGTGCTCCTCGGTCTCGAGGCTCCGGCGGACGAACTGGTGAAGGGCTTCGAGGCGACGCTCGCTGCTCCGTCCGTCAAGGGCTTTGCGGTCGGTCGCACGATCTTTACCGAAGCGGCCCGCGGCTGGCTTTCCGGCAAGCTGAACGATGAGGAAGCGATATCAGACATGGCCGGACGCTTCCGCCAATTGACCGACGCCTGGTTGAAAACCCGCGGCCTGAATTAGTTAAAGCATTTGGGAGGTGCCCCATGGGCAAGACTGTACGATTGACGATGGCTCAGGCCGTCACGCATTTCCTCAAGAAGCAGATGACCGTGGTCGACGGCAAGAAGGTGCCGATCTTCGGCGGCGTCTGGGCAATCTTCGGGCACGGCAATGTCGCCGGCATCGGCGAGGCGCTCTATCAGGTGCGTGGCGAACTGCCGACTTATCGCGCCCATAACGAGCAAGGCATGGCGCATGCAGCAATTGCCTATGCCAAGGCGAATTTTCGCCAGCGTTTCATGGCGTGCACGACGTCGATCGGTCCAGGCGCACTCAACATGGTGACGGCAGCCGGTGTTGCCCACGTCAACCGCATCCCGGTTCTCTACCTGCCCGGCGACGTCTTCGCCAATCGCGCGCCCGATCCGGTGTTGCAGCAGATCGAGGATTTCGGCGACGGCACGGTTTCGGCGAACGATGCTTTCCGTTCTGTTTCCCGGTATTTCGACCGCATCACACGGCCGGAGCAAATCATCTCGGCGCTGAAGCGCGCCATGCAGGTGCTGACCGATCCCTATGATTGCGGCCCGGTGACGCTGTCATTGTGCCAGGACGTGCAGGCCGAAGCCTTCGATTATCCCGAGAGCTTCTTCGAGGAGCGTGTCTGGACCACGCGCCGCCCTCGCCCGGATGCCGATGAGTTGGCAAGCGCCATCGCGCTCATCAAGAAATCAGAAAAGCCGGTCATCATTGCCGGCGGCGGCGTGCTCTATTCGCAGGCCACCAAGGAGCTCACGGCGTTTGCCGAGGAACACCGGATCCCCGTCGTCGTCACGCAGGCCGGTAAGTCGGCGATCGACGAGCGGCATCCGCTGGCGCTTGGCTCCGTCGGTGTGACCGGGACATCGGCCGCCAATGCCATTGCAACGGAAACGGACCTTATCATCGCGGTCGGCACACGTTGCCAGGACTTCACGACGGGCTCTTGGGCGCTTTTCCAGAACGACAAGCTCAAGATCCTCGGCCTCAACATTGCCGCCTACGACGCAGCCAAGCATGACGGCCAGACGCTGGTGGCCGATGCCCGCGAAGGATTGAAGGCCGTTTCGAGCGGGCTTGCCGGCTGGAAGGCACCCGCTGGGCTCACCGAGAAGGCCGAACGGGAAAAGAAGGTCTGGATGGACGCCGCCGCCAAGGCGATGGCGAGCACCAATGCCGCCCTACCCTCCGACGCCCAGGTGATCGGCGCTGTTACCCGTTCGATCGATCTCGAAAAGGCCATCGGCCTATGTGCTGCCGGCGGTCTGCCGGGCGAGATGCACAAGCTCTGGCCGGCGACCGCGCCCGGCAGCTACCACATGGAATATGGCTTCTCCTGCATGGGCTACGAGATTGCCGGCGGCCTTGGCGCCAAGATGGCGCATCCTGAGAAGGAAGTCTTCGTCCTTGTCGGCGACGGGTCCTACATGATGCTGAATTCCGAGCTCGCGACGTCGGTCATGCTCGGGCTGAAGCTCAACATCGTCCTGCTCGACAACCGTGGTTATGGCTGCATCAACCGGCTGCAGATGGCGACCGGTGGTGCGAACTTCAACAATCTGCTGAAGGACGCGCACTACGAAGTCATGCCCGAGATCGACTTCCGCGCACATGCCGAGAGCATGGGCGCCATCGCGGTCAAGGTTGCGTCGATCGCCGAGCTGGAGAAGGCAATTGCCGACTCGAAGAAGAACGATCGCACCTCGGTCTTCGTGATCGACACCGATCCGCTGATCACCACGGATGCAGGTGGCTACTGGTGGGACGTTGCCGTTCCCGAAGTCAGCCCGCGCGAGCAGGTCAACAAGGCGCACGCGGCTTACGTCAAGGCGCGCGCCGCCCAGCGCATCGGCTGATCGACTGATTTCATCTTCTGGAAGAGCGGCGACGCTCTTCCGACAATGCTTTTGAGGAGACTATTGATGAAGGCCAAACTTGGCATGTCGCCGATCGCCTGGTGGAACGACGATCTTCCCGAGCTCAGCGACGACGTATCCCTGGAAGAATGCCTGCGCCAGTCGCGCGGCGCCGGCTTTACCGGCATGGAACAGGGCCGCCGCTTTCCGAACAATCCGGCCGAGATGTTGCCGATCCTGCGCGCCGCCGACGTGACGCTTTGCGGCGGCTGGTTCTCTGGCACGCTCGTCGACGAGGAGCTCGCGGCCAACAAGGATCGCATCGCGCCGATGATCGAGCTGTTCAAGGCTGTCAACGCGCCCTGCATCGTCTATGGCGAAGTTGGCCGCTCCATCCAGGGCGACCGCTCCATGCCACTCGCCACCAAGCCGCGCCTCTCGGATGACGAGATGAAGGCCTATGCGCGCAAGGTCACGCAGTTCGGCGAATGGTGCGCCGAGCAGGGCATGCCGCTTTCCTATCACCACCATATGGCCGCCGTCGTCGAGACCGAGCCGGAACTCGACGCCTTCATGCGCAATTCGGGCGAAGGCATTCCGCTCCTGCTCGACGCTGGGCACCTGGCTTTTGCCGGCGGCGACGTTTTGCGCGCCGTCGACAATCACCACGCCCGTATCAACCACGTTCACGTCAAGGACATCCGCAAGTCGGTCGTCGATGGATTGGACCGTAGCAAGCAATCCTTCCTCGACGCGGTGGCGCTCGGCGCGTTTACCGTACCGGGCGACGGTTCGCTCGATTTCGGCGCCATCGTCAAGCGGTTTGCCGGTTACGGATACGAAGGCTGGTTTGTCGTCGAGGCCGAACAGGATCCGCGCAAGGCGCCGCCGCAGAAGATGGCTGAGATCGGTCATGCCGAGCTGATGCGGGTGATGACGGCGGCTGGCTATACGGTCGAGACAGAAGGTTTCCCGAAGGGGTGACGAGAGGTGCTCCGTCTGAGGACGGGGCACCAACTTCTCCCCCTATGGGGAAATTTGCAGGCAATGGAGAGTACCGATGCCAAACCTGAAAGTGAAACCATCCAGCACGCATGGCCGCGTCACTCATGTGACGCCTGAAAGCGCGGGCTGGACTTACGTTGGCTTCGATATGCATCGGCTCAAGCCTGATGAAACCGTCTCAGGCGAGGCAAGCGACCGCGAAGTCTGCCTTGTCTGGGTGTCAGGCAAGGGCAAGGCAAATGCCGCAGGCGAGGATTTCGGCTCCGTCGGCGGGCGTATGAGCCCGTTCGAGGGTGCGCCACACTCGCTCTATGTACCGGCCGGCTCCAGCTGGTCGGTAACGGCCGAAACGGACCTCGAGCTCGCCGTCTGCTCTGCGCCTGGCGGTGGTGACTATAAAGCAAAGCTGATTTCGCCCGGCGTGCACCCGCAGTTCCAGCGCGGCAAGGGCTCGAATGTGCGTCTCGTGACCAACATCATGCCCGAAGACGACAATTCCGCCCATTCGCTGCTGGTTGTCGAGGTCATCACGCCGAGCGGAAACACCTCGTCCTATCCGTCGCACAAGCACGATCAGGACAATCTTCCGAATGAGAGCCTGCTGGAAGAAACCTATTATCACCGCATGAACCCGCCGCAGGGCTTTGCGTTCCAGCGTATCTACACCGACGATCGCTCGCTCGATGAGGCGATGGCGGTGGAAAATGGCGATGTGACGCTGGTGCCGAAGGGCTATCACCCCTGCGCCACCATTCACGGCTACGACCTCTACTATCTCAACGTCATGGCCGGGCCGAAGCGTGTGTGGAAGTTCCACAATGCGCCGGAGCACGAGTGGCTGCTGAAATAAGACGACGTAGAATCGCTAAATAATCTGACAGCGGGCGAGCCGTGCGGATGGTTCACTGCCTCCATCGAAATCAACCGATGGAGGACTACCATGCACGGCTCAACCACCATTCTTGCGGCCGGCAGCCGTTCGGCCAAGCCATCGCGGCTCCCAACCGCGCTTCTCTCCTTTTATCACTGGACGGCTCACAAATTGAGACAGCGGCGCGACCTGAACGCTGTCATGGAGCTTTCCGACGAGCAGCTGAAAGATATCGGCCTGTCGCGCTATCAGACCGAAAGCGATGTGCACGTCTATTGCCGGGACTGAACTGTGCTAGGATGCCGATAGCAGGCTTCATGCATGCAACTTCCGGAACCGTCATGACGCAATTCTCGACCGAGCTGCTGCTGAAGACGAAGACGGTCACGATCCGTGACGTCATCTGTAATGGCGCGTGCCGGCATAAAAGCGACGAGGAATGCGCCCACAGGACGAGCCTGGTCTATCCTTACCGCGGTGTTTTCATGCGTCACGTCGGGCGCAACGACACCGTGGCGGAGGCGAACCAGATGCTGTTCTTCAATACCGCGCAAGGCTATCGGATCAGCCACCCAGTCGAAGGCGGCGATGCCTGTATCGACCTATCCATCGACGAAGCATTGCTTGCCGAGCTGGCGCCGAAAGATCAGATGCAGCCGGGAGAGCTTTTCGGCTTCCGCCGGCAGCGGCGGCGGATCGACCCACGGGCGCAGGCGCTCGTGGCGCTGTTGCGTCACGGCCTGCATCGCAAGGCTGCCGAGACATTGGAAGCCGAAACGCTGGCATTGACGCTCGTCCGCCGGTCGCTCGGAGAACGAACATCACATGCAGCAGGTGCCAGCGTCGGGCGGCAGAAGCTTGTCGACCGGGCAAAGCTCGCTCTCTCCTCGGATCTCGCGCGGCGGTGGACGCTTGCCGAAATTGCCAGCGAAGTCGGCGTTTCGCCGGTTTATCTCACGCAGGTCTTCCAGCAGGTCGAGGCCACCCCGCTTTACCGCTACCAACTGCGGCTCCGCCTTGCCAGAGCGCTCGACCTGCTCGGACAATACGACGACCTGACGGCGCTCGGCCTGGAACTGGGCTTTTCCAGCCACAGCCACTTCACCTCCTCGTTCCGCCAGAACTATGGTCAGACGCCCGCGGAATTCCAGCGCGCGGCGCGGCTTCGGCGCTGACAAGTTGCTAAAGAATTCGACAGCGGCGGCCGCGGCGAAAGTGCTCTGATGGTCCGGTCCCAAATGGGACATGAAACCGGAGGATCATTGCCGTGAAGAAAACCACCTGTGCCGCCTGCGACTGCGAACTCGGGCCGGATGTCATCAGTGTCAAGCTCGGCGGAAAGACCGTCGAGGTGTGCTGCCAGGAATGCGCCGAGGCGCTCAAGGAAGCCGATGCTGCAGCGACCACGGCCAGGCGAGCAACAATGAGTGAACAGGAGAGCCGCGCCCATGAGGCGCGGCTCTCGTCTTTCAGGCGGGAAGCAGGCCGTAGCGCCAGCCCCTGCTTTTCGCCAAGCGAACAAGCACCCAGGCAGCGAGCAGCAGCATGCACAATTCCGCATAGACCGGCACCATCCAGATGCCCATCTCGCCGAAGAGATGCGGCAGCAGGAAAGTCAGGGGCAGCGTGAAGAGATAGGGCCTTGAGAGGCCGAAGATCGCCGCGCGCTTTGCATCCCCGATCGACTGGAAATAGCCCGAGAGCACGATCATCTGGCCGAAGAGGAAATAGCAGCCGACCGTCCAGGGCAGGATGCGCGCCACCTCGCTCATCACAGCAGGATCGCTAACGAAGATCGCCCCGAACCGTCCGGCCAGCAATTCGACGACCAGCTCGATGGATGCGCAATAGACGAGCGCCGAGACCATCGCGATCCGCAGGCTGCGGCCAACTCGATCGGAGAGCCCTGCCCCGAAATTGTTGCCTGAGATGGTCTGGAAGGCGACGTTGAGGCCGAGCAGCGGCAGATAGGCGAAGGTCATGATCCGCGTGATGATGCCGTAGGCGCCGATCGTCGCCACGTAGTCGGACCTGCCCCAGAGCGAAAGATTGAAGATCACCGCGGCCGAGCTCAACGAAATCCCGATGAAACCGAGACTCATGGGCATGCCCAATGCGAGGATGGTTTTCCATTCGCCAGCCGCGCCGCGACCTGCCGGTCGCAAGGCGTCTGCCTTGAGCCAGCGATAGGCGAGGATTGCGGCAAGGCAGATCGCTTGCGCCGAGACGGTGCCGATCGCGGAACCGGCAACGCCCCACTGCATCACCGCCATGAAAAACCAGTTGGCTGCGATGTTGAGGAGCGATGCGGCGAGCGTCACGGCGGTCATGAAGGCGATCCGACCTTCGCAGCGCAGGGCATCGATGTTCAGCGACAGGAAGAAGGCGATGACCGCCGAGCCGATCATGATCGCCATGAAGAGCGTGGCGTTCGCGGCCACCGTCGCGTTGCCTTCGGCGGCCGCCTCGACGATCCGCCAGCCGATACTCCAATAGACGAGATTGAGTGCGGCCACGACTGCGATCGCCAGGAGATGCGCAGTGGCAAACGTCCGGCGCGCGGTCGGCCTGTCTCCTGCACCGAGCTGGCGCGCAAGGATGCTTGCCATGCCGTTCGATACGAGGGATTGCAGGGCGATGACCATCATCAGCCCGGGAAAGATGAGCGTGACTGCCGAGAGCGCTGCCGGCCCGACATAGGCACCGAGAAAGTAGGCGTCGACCACGGCGAAGAGCCCATTGATCGTGGTGATCATGATGATCGGCGCTGCCGTCCGCGCGAAGACGACGGCAAGCGGGGCGGTCAGAAACGTGTTCTTTTCAGCATTGTTTTTCATAGGGATACCGAAGAGCTACGGCACGCGGCTGCGGGCCGTGTGGGACGGAAAACCGGGAACGGCTCAGATGTCGAGAACGAGGTGGGGAACGCCGTTCGACGTCTTGCGCGGCGACACGCCGTTGCCGTCGACCTGTGCATTGATGCGCTGCCGGAACGCCGAGAAACTCTCGAAGGTCACGACATCGACAGGCTCGTCGAAGTGGATGGTGATCTTGTGGAGCCCTCCACCGTGCGCCGAAAGCGCCAGGATCTTGCCGCTGAACGCCTGGTTCAGATACCGGCCGCGGACTTGGGCGCCGACGGAAAGCGCGGCGATCGGCTCTTCGTTTGGCCGCGTCGCAAGCGCGGAAAGCGTGTTCCAGTCACGCAGGCCGTGCTGTTGCGCGACAAGCTCAAGGGCGGCGCTGTGGGAGATCGCGGTGCCGCGTGTTTCCATCGCCTGACGAAGACGCTTCGCCTGCGATTTCAGTTCTTCGATCGTTGGATATGCAGTGGTCACGGATTCAGCCTTTCGGAAGGCATGCCATTTCGACCGTTACAAGGGAGCTCGCATTGCCTGCAGTCAGCATGCACCAAATGGCTGTGACTGAATCTTGCCGAGGACTTCACCATGGACTTTTCGTCCGCGAGCGGCCGGCGCCTCGAGCCATGTCCGATATGCTTGAAGGGCGACGGACTGTCAAGCAGGCCCGTCTTGCCCAAGAATGAGCCATTTTGCTCTCCAGACAGGCATAAGCTTCAGATTGTAGGGAGATTGTTCAGAAGTTGTCAGCAATCTTGCGCTAATCTCGAAGCGTACAACAAGCGGAGGCTACCGTGGCCTTTCAGATGCACCTCGACACAGAACACCCGCAGCCCGAACAGGCCTACCGGGAATTTTCGCTCGATCGCCCCGGCAAGATCATCTTTGTCGGACACCACCTCAGCACGGGAACGCAGGTCCGCTGCTTGATCCGCACCATTACGCTTGCGGGCGCGGTCATCGAGGTCAACCCTAACCTCGAGGTGCCGAATCATTTCTTCCTCGAGATCCTCGGCATTCACGACGAGATCGGCTCGACGGTCGTCAAGCGCGAGGGCGACCTCGTGACAATTAGCTTCAACATGCTGATCAACCCGGAATTCCTGCATCACGTCTTGCGACTGAATTTCGAAGCGTAGCCGGCGTGCGACCGCTCTCGCATTCCGCTCGCGACAACGCCGCTGTCCTGGTGGCACTGCGTCTCGCGGCCCGCCAAACGAAGAGCCGCACGATCAGCTGAAGGCTCTGCCATTCCGGGCCTTCGAGCGGATCGCTAAACCGATCCCGGTGAACTTTTCGATTGCGATCCTGAAAGACACTCCAGAGAACCACCCAGTTGAGATCCATTGCTCGGGCCTCCATCTATTGCTGATGTGACTGAGCTAAGTCTCCCCGCACTCTCGATGTAGATGCATGGGAGAAAGAGGGTTTTCATCCATGAAAGATGCGAACTGGGACGACCTGCAGTTGTTCTTCCATGTGGCGACTGGCGGTGGGCTTTCGGCTGCAGCAACGCAAACCGGCCTCAGCGCACCGACGATAGGCCGTCGCATGCTGGCACTGGAGCGTGCGACGGGACGCGCGCTCTTCAACCGCGGACCGACGGGATACCTGCTGGCAAAGGACGGAGTTGCACTTCTCGAGCGGGTTCGCTTGATGCAGGACGCAGCCCAATCCATTGCGGATTGGCGAGGCGAAGTGTTGACGCTTCCCATCGTCTCGATGGCCGCCGACAGTTGGACGTCACGCTTTGTCGCCTCCCACCTTGCAGCCATCTGGACGCCGAAGGACGCCTTTCGGATGTGCTACAAGACCTGCGACGGCGGCGTCGACTTCACCTACCGCGAGGCCCACATCGCTATTCGCCATGACCGCCCCGACACCGGCAACGTTGCAATTCGGCGATCCGTCGGCGTTGCACATGCCGTTTACCAGGCGCGCAGCTTCGACGATCGCAACCGCAACTGGATCTCACTCGGCACAGACATCGCCATCACGCCGGCCGACAAGTGGACCTTCGAGCATCCGGACTACTGGATCACCGGCTGGACGAATACGCCGCATATGCTCTTCTATCTCATCCGCGGCGGTGCCGGACGCGGCGTCCTACCGTGCTTCATCGGGGATTCTGACCAGAGCCTCGTTCGCGCTGGGCCGCTTATCGAAGAGTTGACTTACGAGATGTGGGTCACGGCTCACGACGACGAGCGTCAACGCCCGGAAGTGCGCACCGTCATTGATCGACTGGTCGGGCTTTTTTCCGAGAACGAAACGCTCTTTGCCGGTGGGGCGCCGGGACCATAGAAGCCGCCGGCGCAGATCCGGGTTTGGCGATAGTGTCTCAAGCAGCTAGGTGTCGCTCTATCTGGTCGACAGGCAGATTGATGTAGTCCTTCGGCACTTCAGCCGAAATCGCAGCCTGAACTTGA
Organism: Rhizobium sp. BK399; assembly: GCF_014194695.1. GTDB lineage: Bacteria > Pseudomonadota > Alphaproteobacteria > Rhizobiales > Rhizobiaceae > Rhizobium. The sequence goes on from NZ_JACIAH010000001.1 coordinate 368,932, forward strand.
GGTGTCAGGTTGCTCCGCAGGGTGCCGAGTGCCTTTGGCGGCGCGACCAAAATGATGTTGCGAGCATTCTTTTCGCGCACCAACAGGTCCATTTTCACGGCAACCTGTTTCAGAAACTGTGCCTCGGCCTGCTCATGCCAATCTGTTTGCTCGACGGCACTAGCGCTCTGCCCATCGGCCGCGTGCGTTCGACCCGGTTTGTCGGCTCCTATTTCGCGATCCGGCTCATTGGGCTGGCTCAAGGTTTCCTCAACCTTGAGGTTCATCAATTCTATGTCGCCTGCGTTCTGCAGGATCAATGCCTTGGCACCATCGCAAACGACCACCCACGATTTCGACGGAACTCTGACATCAGCCATTGTGATTTCCTCGCTTTGTAATTTTGAAGCGCCATCGGCGCCCCCGACAATCAGAAAAACGTGCAGAGCCGAAAAGAGTTCGATGACTTTTTTACGACAATTGCGGCGCATCGCGGTGCTCGCAGCCCTGGCCGCTCGATCTGAATTCCCGTCTTCCAAGGTGGGACGCCCGGAAAACGACTGCGTCGTTAAAATTGTATTTGGTTCCTTGACAATTGCGCAAAGCATTCGTGTGAAGCTCCAGTCGAAGAGGACCGGGACGACCTTGGTTCCAGGGAGACACGCGGAAATGTCGATGCTTCGCGCCACGCACCTTGCGACCGTAAAATCTGCGGTTTACGAGACGCGCTGGGAACAGTTCAGTGTTAGACGCCCTGCGCGTATCATCGCGGTGCGGCCCTGCCTTACCGGTATCTCCATCCGCAGCGCAGAGATCATCGACATCTCGCGCGGGGGTGCCACGTTTGTCGTTTCATCCACAGCGGGCCTGCCAAAGCACTACTACCTTAGTATTCTTGGCCTTGCCTATCGGATTGGTTGCGCCGAGGTCTATCGCAATAACGAGCGCATTGGCGTGCGGTTCATCAATACAATCGAGCCGGAGGTTCTACGTCGCGTCGTGCGTGCGGATTTCATGGCCGGCAACGTGGAAGCACTCGAAGCCCGCGGAGCCGTACGCATGTAAATCGCGCTCACCGCGGAATAATGTTTCTTGCCTTGGCGGCAGCAGAGCCTATTCTCGGTCCGATTTTCCACAGCATCCAGGAAACTGCTCCAGCATGTCCGCCTTTTCGCGCTTCACGCCGCTTGCTAGCGCCCTTCCCTCCACCGTTCCCTTCGTCGGTCCAGAAGCGATCGAGCGCCAGCGCGGCCTTTTGGTCAAGGCGCGGATCGGCGCCAATGAGAATGGTTTCGGCCCTGCCCCGTCGGTGCTTGCCGCCATGCGCGAGCAGGCTGGTGATATCTGGAAATACAACGACCCCGAAAACTATGCACTCAGGGAGGCGCTCGCCAGGCATCTGGGCGTCGGAATCGACTCCATCGCGATCGGTGGCGGCATCGATGAATTGCTCGGTCAGATCGTGCGGCTCGTGATCGAGCCTGGGGCGCCTGTCGTGACCTCGCTCGGTGGCTATCCGACCTTCAACTTCCACGTAGCCGGCTTCGGCGGCCGGCTCGTCACCGTGCCCTATGTCAACGATCGCGAAGACCTCGACGGCCTTCTGGAGGCCGCTAAGCGCGAGAACGCGCCTCTGGTCTATTTCGCCAACCCGGACAATCCGATGGGAAGCTGGTGGGATGCCGATAGCATCGTCGCCTTTGCCCGCGCGCTCCCGGAAACCACGATGCTGGTCCTCGACGAGGCCTACAGCGAAACCGGGCCGGCCGGATCTCTGCCAGCGATCGAGGCGCTCATCGACCTTCCCAATATCGTGCGCACGCGGACATTCTCGAAGGCCTACGGCCTAGCTGGCGCCAGGGTCGGCTATGTCATCTCGACACCAGGCACCGCACGCGCGTTCGACAAGATCCGCAATCATTTCGGGATGAACCGGCTGGCGACGGTGGCGGCTCTGGCGGCACTCAAGGATCAGGCCTATCTCGCCGAAGTCGTGAGCAACATCCGCATGGCACGCGACCGAATCACCGCAATTGCCAAGGCGAACAACCTGGTTCCACTTGCGTCCGCGACCAACTTCGTTGCCATCGACGCCGGACGCGACGGCACTTATGCCCGCGCCATCGTCGACGGGCTGATGCAGCATGGTGTCTTCATCCGGATGCCGGGTGTTGTTCCACTCAATCGTTGCATCCGCGTCAGTGTCGGACCGGAAGACGAGATGGCGCTTTTCGAAGAAGCACTACCGGAAGTGCTCAAGGCGCTGGGCTAGCGCAAAGCAAAGAACCGCGCCGGCCTTGTTCCTGCCGGTCGCGGTTCATGTTCGTGGCATCGGCTTCTTCAAAAAGCTCCCGCCGCCCCTCTTTTGAGGTTGTTATTGATTCTCGCTCGCGTGTTGGCGGCCAGCCGGCTTTTAGTGGATCGTCATCCACTCGCGAGCGGCCCGGAGCGCCTCGACGATCTGCATCTTGTCCATGTTTGCGGCGACATCGGCGCGAAGCTCGGCGGCGCGGTCGTTGCCCTTGATCGCCGCAATGTTCAGCCACTTGTGCGCGGCGACCAGATCGACGGCGCAACCGCGACCGGTCGCATACATCAGACCCATCTCGCAGAAGATATCGGCGTTGTTTTCGCCACCCATGGTGGCCATTTCAGCATTGTGCATTTCAAAGCGTGCCATCGGTTTATCCCTGTTTAGCCTGTTGTCGACTTACCCTGTTTTACCTTCCGGGCCTTGCCGTCTATCGCGGCTTTAAGTGCCCTTCGGTTCGGCGGGTTTGCCCCGCTCGTTTGATGGCTCCACTATGCCAATACCCTTTCAAAAAACGCCTAAAATGCATGATTAATTTGAAACAAACAAAGTGCAAACACTTGGTAAAATTGGATTTTTGTTAAACATCGCGATGCCTGCCGATTAAGGATTTTCGACACAATTTTACGGAATATTTAGATCTCGAAATCAACCTTCCGTTCACCACGAAATCAGCATCGCATGTCTGAAACGGAAGATTTTGTCGCCTCTGGCTCATCAAACGCGGTTGTCGCGAACCACAAGAAACAGATTTACGTTTACGTTCGCGTCATATATTTTCCCGCCGGGGCATAAGGGAGGAATGAATGATCCGCACGCTTATTTTCGCTGGAGCGTTGGCGCTTGCCGCCGGGCCGGCCTTTGCAGACGAACCGATCGTCGGCAATTGGAAAACGGCTTCCGGTGACACGGCGCATATTGCATCCTGCGGCGGCAGCTACTGCATCGTGCTGAAAACGGGCAAGTATGCCGGCAAGAAGATCGGAACGCTTGCAGGCAGCGGCGTGAGCTACAGCGGCCAGATCACCGATCCCGCCAACGACAAGACCTACAGCGGATCGGGCAACGTTCTCGGAAACTCACTGAAAATGAAGGGCTGCGTCCTCAACGTGCTCTGCAAATCCCAGACCTGGACGCGCCTGTAGCAAGATGAATCGCGAAAAGAAGCGCCCGGACGATGGCCGGGCGCTTCTTATTTCATTGGGCGCGCTGATTGAAGAGGATCTTCTGTGCTTCCTTGTCTTCGGCAAGGTTGCTGCGTTCGCGCTCTTCCTTGCCGACCGCCGTCCCGCGGATCACCGCCGGACGCGCCATCATCGTATCGAACCAGCGCTTGAGGTGAGGAAACTCATTGAGGTCCTGCCCCTGCTTCTCGTAGGGAATGACCCAGCCGATACTGGCCATATCAGCAATCGAATAGTCGCCGGCGAGATATTCACGATCCGCCAACCGCTTGTTCATCACGCCATACAGGCGGTTTACTTCGTTGGTGTAGCGGTTGATGCCGTATTCGATCTTCTCCGGCGCATAACCGCGGAAGTGGTGCGCCTGTCCGGCCATTGGGCCTAAGCCGCCCACCTGCCAGAAAAGCCATTCCTCGATCTGCACGCGTATGCGCTCGTCCGTCGAATAGAACTTCCCGAACTTGCGGCCGAGGTACTGGAGAATAGCGCCGGATTCGAACACAGAGATCGGATCACCCCCAGGACCATCCGGATCGATGATCGCCGGCATACGGTTGTTTGGCGCGATCTTCAGAAACTCCGGCGCGAATTGCTCGCCGCGTCCGATGTTGATGTATTTGACCTCGTAGGGAACGCCGAGTTCCTCGAGCATGATGCTGATCTTCCAGCCATTCGGGGTGGGCCAGTAATAAAGCTCAATCGGTGCCGTCATGAAAATCTCCTTTGCGGACTCAAGAGATAAGCAGTGGTAGCCACGCTTCAAGCTCGCCGACTTCCTGAACGGCGGATGAACCGGGATCTCAGCACCGGTTCAGCCATAGCGTGGCAAAACTGTCTCAACGCTAAGGCGATACCGGGGCAAAGTCATGGATATGCTCATTTTGGCAAGACGTTTCACCATCATTACACTGTTTGCTGCGGTCTTCGCCGTCAGCTTCTCAGCGGCCGTCAGCCGCAACGCAGGCGGCGGTGCGCAGTCTCACTTCGGAGCCAACTATACCTGCTTCGACACCAGCACCCCGTTCTGCAGGACAATCCGCTAATCCATCGGCGCGGGTGACATCGGCCGCGCCTCAAACCTGTGCAGCCCCCTCCGATGCGTCGTTTGCTTGTTAAAAACAACACCCTATAATGGCGCATGAGCAAACGAATCTCTTCACCCCTCGACATTCTGTCCCCGTCCCCCTTCGTTCCGCAAACCTTTGACGACCCGGTCAAGGCTGTCGATGTGCTGACCGAACTCTATGAGCGCAATACCAACTTCCTGATCGAGAGCTTTGCCAGCCTTGCCAAGGGAGCGCCGATCACGTCGCGGTATCGTGCCTTCTATCCGCAGGTGAGCATCGAGACGACCAGCTACGGCCACGTCGATACGCGGCTCTCCTACGGCCATGTCACCGCTCCCGGGATCTACACGACGACCATCACGCGGCCGCAGCTCTTCCGTCACTATCTGAAGCAGCAGCTGGGCTTGCTGATGAAGAACCATGACGTACCGGTCGTCGTCTCGGAATCGGCGACGCCTATTCCCCTGCATTTCGCTTTCGGCGAGGGCGCGCATGTCGAGGCATCGGCTGCAGCGTTCCTGGACATTCCGATGCGCGATCTGTTCGACACGCCGGATCTGAATACGACGGACGATGAAATCGCCAACGGCGAATACATTCCGCCGCCCGGCGAACCTTCGCCGCTTGCTGCCTTTACGGCTCAGCGCATCGACTACTCCCTCGCCCGGCTTTCGCACTACACCGCGACCAGCGCCCAGCACTTCCAGAATTTCGTGCTGTTCACGAACTATCAGTTCTACATGGACGAATTCTGCCTCTGGGCACGCAAGCTGATGGCCGAAGGTGGCGATGGATACACGGCCTTCGTCGAGCCCAGCAACATTATTACGCATGCCGGATCCAGTCGGCCGGAGACGGACGTTGCGCTTTCACGCCTGCCGCAGATGCCCGCCTACCATCTGAAGAAAAAGGGGCATGCCGGCATCACGATGATCAACATCGGCGTCGGCCCGTCCAATGCCAAGACGATTACCGACCACGTGGCCGTGCTTCGTCCGCATGCCTGGCTGATGCTCGGCCATTGCGCTGGTCTGCGCAACAGCCAGCGTCTCGGCGATTATGTCCTGGCGCATGCCTATATGCGCGAGGACCACGTTCTGGACGACGACCTGCCGGTCTGGGTGCCGATCCCGGCGCTCGCAGAAGTACAGGTCGCGCTTGAGGGTGCCGTCGCAGAGATTACCGGCTACGAGGGCTTCGAGCTGAAGCGGATCATGCGCACCGGTACGGTTGGTACGATCGACAACCGGAACTGGGAGCTGCGTGACCAGCGTGGCCCGGTGAAGCGTTTGTCCCAGGCACGTGCCATCGCGCTCGATATGGAATCGGCCACGATTGCTGCAAACGGCTTCCGCTTCCGCGTGCCCTACGGCACTTTGCTTTGCGTATCGGACAAGCCGCTGCACGGCGAATTGAAGCTGCCGGGCATGGCCACTGCCTTCTACCGGACGCAGGTCAACCAGCATCTGCAGATCGGCATTCGGGCGATCCAGAAGCTCGCAGCAATGCCGCCGGAAGCGCTGCATTCACGCAAACTCAGAAGCTTCTTCGAAACGGCCTTCCAATAGGCCGTTTCCTTACTGGCGCGTGGCGGCAACCGCGATGGCGAGTTGCTGCTCGTAACGTTCGCCGGCGGTATCCAGCGCCAGGATAGCGACTGAAAGAACGACAGCAATCGCGGTGAGCCGGGTGATTATGCTCCGCTTCGTTGACGTCGTCGCACCGAGGCGTTGACGCTTGTCCTGTAGGCGAGTCGCCGTGATGCAGTTCGCCAGTGCAATCTCGAAAAGATTCATCGTCGTCACTCCTTGTTGTTGACGACACTTTGTCGAAGCTGGCCGGTTCGTTTCGACGCGACCTCCCCCAAAAAGATTTTTTTCGCTTGCTGTCGAAATCGCCCTAGGCTGGCCGTCTAGTGATTGACGCAGCCAACGGAGAGCCAACGATGAAATATCTCTGCCAGGTCTGGTTCGAGCCTGTGACGCTTGAGACCATGACCGACGACGAGAAAAGGAACCTCGACAAGGCGTCCCTTGCCTACGACGATGATCTGATCGCGAGCGGGCACATGCTTGCCGGCCACGCTCTGCAATCGCCAAGGAGCGCCATGACTGTCCGCGTTCGCAACGGTGAGATGTCTGTGACGGACGGTCCCTTTGCGGAAACAAAAGAACAACTCGGCGGCTTCATTCTCATCGAAGCAAAAGATCTGAATGATGCCATTCGCGTCGCCGCCGGCATTCCACTTGCGAAACTCGGATCGATCGAAGTCAGGCCGATCTACGACATTCCAGTTCACAAATGAGGGAGACGTCATGAAATATCTCTGCCAGATCTGGTTCGACACGGAAAAGAGCAAACTCGTCCTGCAGGAAGAGTGGGATGCGCTCACGCAGGAGTGCATCGCAAGCGACAATCATTGGGAGGAGCGAGGGGTCTTCCAGGCCGCATTGGCGTTGCGCGCGCCCGAAACGGCCGTCACTGTCCGTAGCAAGCAAGGCGTCACCACCGCAACCGACGGCCCCTTCGCCGAAATCAAGGAACACCTCGGTGGCTTCGTACTGATCGAAGCTGCGGATATGGAAGAAGCCAAGACGATCGTCTCCACGCTTCCGATACTGAGGTATGCCTCGATCGAGATCCGTCCCGGCTATTCCATCAAGGACGGGAGATGATGCTATGCGCTTTGTTTGCCTGATCTACAATTCAGCTGATGTAGATGGTCGCCAGACGGTGGCTGAAACGGAGGCAGTCGTTCGTGCTCACTTCGGCTTCGACGAAGATTTGCGCGATCGTGGGACGCTGATCCACGCCGATGCCCTCGAAACGCCCGACAAGGCCGTTGTCCTTCGGGTGCGCAACAATGAGATCAGCATGACGGACGGCCCGTATGTCGAGACCAAGGAGCATCTGGCCGGTCTCTACGTCATCGATGCCTCTGATATGAGTGAGGCAATAGCCATTGCCGCTGGAATTCCCTGCGCCCGAATTGGAACTGTGGAAGTCCGCCCCGTGAGGATTTTGACACTGCGGGAGTGAAGGTTGGAACATCTGATCGAGGATATCTACCGGACGCAGTCTCGCCGGGTGCTTGCGACCCTCATCCGTCTCCTCGGCGACTTCGACAGGGCCGAGGAAGCCTTGCACGACGCGTTTGCAGCCGCCGCGCGGACGTGGCCACGCGATGGCGTACCGGCGAACCCCTTCGGCTGGCTGGTTTCGGCGGGGCGGTTTCGCGCGATCGATCATATCAGGCGCCGGTCACGATTTGATATGTCGGTGAAGGACATCGAGGACAGCCTCTATGGGTCTTTCGACGAAACGGAGATCGGCGACGTGGAACTGATCGAAGACGACATGCTCCGCTTGATCTTCACGTGCTGCCATCCAGCCATACCAGCTGACGCGCAGATGGCGATGGCTCTTAGAGAAATATGCGGGCTTACGACCGAGGAGATCGCCCACGCGTTTCTCGTCCCCGCCCCGACTGTGGCGCAGCGCATCGTTCGTGCGAAGAACAAGATCCGGTCGGCGAAAATTCCCTACGAGGTCCCCGAACGGGACGAATTGCCGGAACGGTTGGACCGGGTGTTGCATGTCATCTACCTCGTCTTCAACGAGGGCTATTCCGCGTCCTCGGGCGATGAGATCGTCCGGGCAGATCTCACCTCGGAAGCCATCCGCCTTGCGCGGTTGCTCGCGGGGCTCCTGCCACATCCTGACGTCTCGGGGCTGCTTGCCCTGCTCCTCCTGCAGGATTCGCGTCGTGCCGCCAGGCGAAGCCCAGGGGGAAGTCTCATTCTGCTTGCCAATCAGGATCGCAGCCTTTGGGATCATGAAAAGGTTCGTGAAGGTCTTGGACGTCTCGACGGTGCCATGCGGAATGGAGAGGTCGGTATCTATACGCTGCAGGCAGCCATTGCCGCGGAGCACGCCCGGGCCGAGGCGCCGGAGAAGACAGATTGGCGACGCATCGTCGGCTACTACGATCTGTTGCTCTCTGCCCATTCGTCGCCGATTGCTGAGCTTAATAGAGCCGTTGCGGTGGCGATGGTCGAAGGACCAGAAAAGGGACTGCAGTTGGTCGATGCGATTCTGCAGGCTGGAGAACTGGAGAACTATCACCTCGCGCACTCTGCCCGCGCCGACTTGCTGCGGCGGCTCGGCCGGAAGGAGGCCGCAATTGCGGCCTATGAGGCGGCGTTGCGCCTGTGCCAGCAGGCGCCGGAGCAGGCCTTCCTGAGAAACCGCATCTCAGAGCTTTCGGGTGCGGCCCAGAGGTAGCGAGATCGCCGTGCCGGTCAGGGCCGAAACGATGATCAGCAGATGTGCGTTGATGCTTGCTTGTGCCAAGGCAGCGAGGGCTGTCTTCTCGCCGGATGCGCCAAGGGCGACAGCCCCGGCTGTGATCCCAGCGGGATACGTCCCAACGCCGCCTGGAGCATGCACTGGGAGCACCGAGGAAAGCTCGCCGCCAAGCGCCCCTCCGAAGCTCGCGGCCATCGGCAAGACGCCCATCAAGCTGAGCGCCCAGGCGAGCACCAGAACCTTCACGAGCCAGTTGATGACGGTCATCGCCCAAGCACGCCCAAAAGCAGCCGCGTCGATGGGAAGGCCCCTCTCGATTTCTATGACGAGTTTCTGAGCCTTGACTGGCAGGAGCCTGCCGGCAAGCCGAAGCAGCGGCCGCCTCAGAGTAAAAGCAACGACTGGAATCGCCAGAAACGCTGTCCATATCATCCACGCAATCACCTTGTGGGGTGATGCGATTGCGAAGCCTATGCCGGCTGCCGCCAGCAAGGCGTGCAAGTCAAGCAGACGCATGACGAGGAGCGCCGAGGTGCCACGCGCCAGAGGGATGCCGAACTCGGTGCGCATCAACACCGGAAAACTCGTCTCGCCAGTTCGAAACGGCAGCATGATGTTCAGGAGATTGTGGATCTGCGTAATGCGGAAAAGCACCTTGAAACGACCCGCCGTCTCGCGCGGGAAATAATCGTAAATGCGCCAGGTCCGGAGGAAGTAGGTGCTGGTAAGCATGACCAGAGCGCCGACAACCGGGATTACCCCCACCTCGGCCCATTGTCCGAGAATGACCGGCCAGCCCCAGAACCACTGGATGAAAAGAGCATAAGCCACGACGATTGCGATCGTCAGCAACGTCATTCGATTGCGGATAAACCAGGATTGTCGGCTGGCAACAACCGGAAACTTCATATAGTAGGCTTTCCTGACTATCGCGGCGAAAGCCGCCTGCGGCCGTGCGCCTTGTAGGAGAAATCAAACGTGCAGACAACGGTAGACTCGCGTCAAGGCCTCGCGGAAGCGATACGGCCGGTCGAATTGTCGCTGGTGGTGCCCGTCTTCAACGAGGAGGAGAGCGTCGGCCCACTGATCGATCGCATTTGCCTGGCAATGGCAAATTACGCTGATGGCTGGGAGCTCATCCTGATCGACGATGGCAGCACGGACGCAACGCTCGCCAATGCACGCAAGCATATCGGCCGCGAGGGGCTTACCCTGAGGATTGTCGAGCTGCAGCGCAATTTTGGCCAGACCGCCGCAATGCAGGCCGGCATCGACGCCGCGACCGGGCGACTTATCGCCACGATGGACGGCGACCTGCAGAATGATCCGAAAGACATTCCGTCGATGGTCGCCGAACTCGAACGCCGCCAGCTTGATCTTCTCGTCGGCTGGCGCAAGAACCGGCAAGATGGTCTTCTGCTGCGCAAGATCCCATCATGGTGCGCCAACTATCTCATCGGCCGGATTACCGGCGTGAAGCTTCACGACTACGGCTGCAGCCTGAAGATCTATCGTGCCTCGGTCATCAAACAGGTGAAGCTGATGGGCGAAATGCACCGCTTCATCCCGGCCTGGGTTGCCGGCGTCGTACCGAGCTCGCGTATCGGCGAGATGGTCGTAACGCACCATGCACGTCAGCACGGCCAGTCCAAGTACGGCATCTCACGCACATTCCGCGTGATCCTCGATCTGCTCTCGGTCATGTTCTTCATGCGGTACAAGGCACGGCCGGGTCACTTCTTCGGCTCGCTAGGTCTTGGCCTCGGTGCAATCTCAGTCCTTGTCATGCTTTACCTGCTCTTCGACAAGTTCGTCATGGGTGACGATATTGGTACACGTCCGCTGCTGATGGTTGGCATCGTCTTCATGCTTTCCTCGGTCCAGCTGATTACGACCGGCATCCTCGCCGAAATGATCGCCCGTACCTACTACCGCGACGACACGTCACCGAACTACATCGTCCGCCAGATCTTCGATGGAAGTGAGAATGCGTAGTCTGCTGGCTCGCAAGCCGGACACTGTTGTCCTACTGCTGGCGGCATATTTTGTTATCAGTTTTGTCGTTCGCCTGCTCGTGCCAAACGGGCTGCGAGTGGATGAATCCCAACAAGCGTTCTTCTCTCAATGGCTCGTGGCTGGATACGACACTCAGCCGCCGCTCTACAACTGGTTTCAGGCCATCGTCGTGTCGGCGTTTGGGCTGTCTGTCGTAACGATTGCCGCAGCCAAGAACCTGATCCTGTTTTTTCTTTTCCTGAGCTACTACAAGCTCGCAAAACTCGTACTCGACGATCGGTTGTTTGCCGCCATCGCGACGCTCTCGCTGTTCGCGATTCCGCAGGTTTTCTGGCAAGCTCAAAGGGACCTGACCCATACGGTCGCCCAGATGCTGATGATCAACCTGCTGCTCTACAGCATCATCAAGACGCTGAAGGCACCGTCGCTGCTTTCCTACGCGATGATCGGCGTCACGCTTGGCCTCGGCATGCTGACGAAGTACAACTTCACTCTCGTCGTGCTCGCAGCACTGGTTGCGGTATTCCTGCATCCGGTCGGACTGAGGCGACTACTCGACTGGCGCTTCCTGTTGTCGGTGGCGATTGCGGGCCTCATCTTCCTGCCACATGGCCTTTGGCTGATCGACAATCTCGGCCTGGCCGCAACCCGCACGCTCCATACCATGGCACAAGAAGCGCCGACCAGTGCGCTCGCGAAGCTGATCAAGGGGCCGACCGAGTTCTTTGGTCAGGTCCTGGTGATCTTGGCGCCGCTCGTCGCGGTTTATGCAATCATCTTCGGCAAAAAGTTTCTCCGCAGCCTGCGACCGACCACCGTTTGGGCTCACTTTTTCGACACCATATTCCTGGTGATTGGCTTGCAGGTTCTACTGCTGGTCTTCGCCATCGGCATAACATCCATGCGCGACAGGTGGGTGCTGCCCCTTCTCTTCCTGATGCCGATCGCCTTTTGCCTCAAGATGCAGGCACGGGATATTCGGCCGGAAGACTTCGCAAAACGCTTCTTTATCGTCCCGCTCGCGGTGATGATCGTCGTCCCGTCGCTTATTTTAGTCCGAGCGCACGCACCGACGCTGTTCGGTCGACCTGAGGCCTACAACGCGCCTTACGAAGAGTTTGTCGGCAAGATCGTCGCGGAGGAAGGCAAGCGCCCGGGGCTGGTGTTGACCGATGGGTGGCTCGCTTCAGGAAACCTGCGCCTGCAACTGCCCGATGTTCCGACACTATGCACGTTCTTTGGCAATCTGCTTGTTGACTACGAGTGGACAGCTGACAAGCCGATCCTCGCTGTTTGGCTCCCATCCCGGGAGACCACCACGCCGCCGCCGGAACTGGTTGAGTGGATCCAACAAAACCTTGGTCCGCAATACGGTACAGTCACCGTGAAGAACACGAGCATCGGATACATCGGCGGGCGACCACAGGACCAACGCCTCTTTGGTTACGCCTGGATTTATCCTCGCTGACGTCTGCGCTTAGCTGCGCAGTTCCCGCCATGCTGCATCAAGCGCGATCTTCGCGATGCGCACCATTTCGTCCACCTCCTCGTGGGTGATGACAAGCGGCGGCGAAGCAAGCATCCTGTCTCCCGTGGCGCGCAGGACAAGTCCACTTGCGAGAGCATGATTGCGGACCAGCGCGCCAATCGCATCCGGCTTTTCGAAGCGGGTGCGGCTTGCCTTGTCGGCTGTCAACTGAAGCGCTCCCATGAGGCCGACATTGACGGCCTCTCCGACGAGATGGTGCTCGCCAAGCGCTCCCCAGACCTTGCCAAAATAGGGGCCAATGTCGCTTCGAACGCGTTCGACGAGCTTTTCATCCTCGATGATACGGAGATTTTCGAGGGCTGCGGCGGCACAGACAGGGTGGCCGGAATAGGTAAAGCCGTGGTTGAAGTCTCCGACCTCGTTGATCAGCACCTTAGCGATGCGGTCACCGACGAGGACGCCACCAATCGGAAGATAGCCCGACGAAAGCCCCTTGGCGATCGGCGCCAAATCAGGCTCGACGCCGAAATACTGGTGGCCGAACCACTCCCCGAGACGGCCGAAGCCACAGATCACTTCATCGCAAACAAGCAGGATGTTGCGTGACTTGCAGATGCGGGCGATCTCCGGCCAATAGGTCGCCGGCGGGATGATGACACCTGCAGCCCCTTGGATCGGCTCTGCCACGAAGGCCGCGACATTCTCCTCGCCGAGTTCGTCGATCTTCACTTCCAGCTCGCGGGCCACCTTGAGGCCGAACTCAGCCGGTGAGAGGTCACCGCCCTCGCCGTACCAATAAGGCTGTCCGATATGGACGATGCCCGGTATCGGCAGGTCGCCCTGTTCGTGCATGTATTTCATGCCACCGAGGCTAGCGCCCGCGACGGTCGAACCGTGATAGCCGTTCTTACGAGCAATGACGGCCTTCTTCGAGGGTTTGCCGACCGCGCTCCAATAGACGCGCGCCATCCGGAACCATGTGTCGTTTGCCTCGGAACCCGAACCGGTGAAAAACACGTGATTGAAATGCGGCCCGGCATGGGATGTGACTTTTTCGGCAAGCAGCGTCGTTGGTGTCGTCGTCGTGCCGAAGAACGTGTTGTAGTAGGGCAGCTCGTTCATCTGCCGTGCGACGGCGTCGGCGATTTCCTTGCGGCCATAGCCGACGTTGACGCACCACAATCCGGCAAATCCGTCCAGATACCGTTTGCCCTGATTATCCCAGATGTAGACACCCTCGCCGCGTTGGATGATGCGCGTGCCGTCAGTATTCAGCTTCCGCATGTCCGAGAAAGGATGGAGGTGATGCGCCGCGTCGATGGCAGCGAGGTTTGAGCGTGCGTAAGTATCGGACATGATTTGCAAAACACCTTCGGAATTGAAAGCCTCATCTCAATAGGCTACGAGCTTGGCCTTCTCCGAGGGGATTTTCAAGATCATGGCAGAGGACACGGATCACGGTACAGCAGCGAGCGGTAACGCGCGCATCGAGCTCCTGCTCGTCGGCATGAATGGCGACCTGCGCGGCAAGCAGATTCCACTCGACGCCCAGAACAAAATCTGGGCCGGCGAAGTCCGCCTTCCCTCCTCCACGCAGTCGCTCGACATCTGGGGCGATGACAACGATGACATCACTGGCCTCTCGCTTTCCGTCGGCGACCCGGACGGCAATTGCATTCCGGACGAACGCAGCCTGACGCCAATGCCATGGGCGCCGGAAGGGTCAATGCAGGTCCTTGCAACGATGCATGAATTCGACGGCACGCCAAGCTTCATGGACCCTCGAGCGATTCTTGCCTCAGTGCTGAAGCGGTATGATGAGCGCGACCTCACACCGGTTGTGGCGACTGAGCTGGAGTTCTACGTAGTCGATCCGAACTGGCGTGAGACTGGCCGCCCCTCGCCGCCGGTCAGCCTCACCTATCAAGGGGAAGCGAACGGCTTTCAACTCTACGACATGAGCGCTGTTGATGCGCTCGATGACTATCTGCAGACCGTGCGCGCCTATGCAAAGGCGCAAGGGCTGCCGGCCGATGCGACGACGGCGGAATTCGGCCCCGGACAGTTCGAGATCAACTTGCTGCATCGACCAGACGCGCTCGCGGCAGCCGACGACTGCATCTATCTGAAGCGCATTGTGGAACAGGCTGCACGCAAGCACGGGCTGAAATCCACCTGCATGGCCAAGCCATACTCCGATCATGCCGGCTCCGGCCTTCATGTACATGCCAGCGTCATCGACAAGGACGGACGGAATATTCTGGATGCCAAACATGGTGAACCGCGCAAGCTGAAATCCGTCTGCGCCGGCCTGCTTCAAACCATGCGCGAGGCGCAGCTCGTTTTTGCGCCGTTTGCCAACTCCTATCGCCGCTTCCAGCCCGGCTCGTTCGCTCCCGTCGACCTCACCTGGGGATACGGCCATCGAGGCACCGCTGTCCGCATACCCGATCTGAACGGCCCAGCCGCTCGTATCGAACACCGCGTGGCAGGCGCCGATGCAAATCCCTACTTGCTGCTTGCCGCTATCCTCGGGGGTATGTTGCTCGGCATCGATTTCGAGCTTGACCCCGGCGAGGACACGACGCCATCCCATACACCTGGACACACGGCACAACTGACGCACGACTTCCTGACGGCAGTCGACGCTTTCCGTCTCTCGCCGTTCATCGCCGACATATTCGGCGAGCCCTATCAGAAACTCTACGGCGACACGAAGCGCAAGGAGGCCATCACCTACCTGCGCACAGTCTCGGATTTCGACTACCGCACCTACCTGTCTCGTCTGTAATGGTCACCCCTGGAAGCGGGCCGAGGGTTCATTTGATCCGACGGCAAGGCGGCCGATCCGAATCCGGCAGATGATTGCAACTGCTAGGGAGCAATTTCGCGTCGCTCGGCCTCATCAACCTGCGCCGCAAGTCCTTGCCGGACCAATACCTTGAGTTCGCCGGGATGCAGTTTCAGCGTAACGTCACGCTCTAGCGGACGCAATTCGCCATCCATCACGCAGTTCGCCTTTGAAGGCAGCTTCGGAAAGTGCAGATGCACCTCCGCTGGATGCATGACCATGACGTCTGCGTTCTCCCTCACCTTGCCTCGCAAGAGGTCGACCGCGAGACGCGCGACGCCGATCGGTTTCAGCGGCTTGGCGGTATAGAACCCCAGTTCGCCGCTGGTGAGGCAGTCTGCATAGAGCAAGGCGTTCTGACCGAAGGGGTTGTTCGAAATCGACACCGCGGAAACTCGGCGACGCTCATAGACGCCCCCCGCTGCAAACTCCACCTCGAATTCGGGCGGATTGAACACGACGCCAAGAGCGGCACGAGCGCTTGCCCCGATCTTTCCAAAACGCGAGCGGTAGGTATAGGAATTTCGATAGCGCACCATGCGCGCATGAAGCCCAGCTGAAAATTGATGAATGAATGGCCGACCATTCGCGCTGGCGATGTCGACGTGATCGACTTCGCCAAAGGCCAGCGTCTCCAACGCCATCCAAATGTCGAGCGGAACGCGCAGCGAGCGTGCGAAGAGGTTCATTGTCCCGGCCGGCACGACGCCAAGTGCAATTCCATTCTTCCAGGCTATCGAAGCTGCCGCGGAAATCGTCCCGTCGCCGCCACCGGCGACGATGCCATCGATATCGTCACGGCGGGCGGCCCGTTCCATGGCTGGCACGATCTCCTTGCCGGAAAAGACGATCGCATTGAAATCGTGGCCAGCCTCCCTGAACACGGCTTCGGCCCGGTTTTCATAGGCTTCCATATCGGTGGTCCTGAAAGTCCCGCCATCGCGATTGAAAAAGCCAATAAGTTTCATATGGTTCCCGTTGTCCGCAGCAAGAAGCGACGACCTGTCCGGCGCTGCTAAGAGATGGTCCTTACACCCACGATTTCAAGCTAAAGCCTGTTTTACGAACGCCGAGATCGGCAGCAGCACCGCCGAATTTGCAAGGGACGTATGCATATCGGGCGACGCTGCACTGCAGAAAATGCACTCGACGCCTGGCGGTCAATCATCGATAGATGGGATAGTGGAGGATGCCTCCATTTCCCTTCATCTCTGGCCGACCGGTTCTGGCTGCGCCCGCGCCTTGTCCGTACGTCACGCATCGAATGCCAAGGAGTGCCTCTTGAGCCAGGTCGCCGTAAACGATTCCATCGACGTCAATCCGGTAGACACCGCCCCGTCGCCAATGGCTATCGCGCTCGTGCAACTGGCGCTCGCTTGCGGCGGCTTTGGAATCGGCACCGGCGAGTTCGCGATCATGGGCCTCCTGCCCAACGTTGCCGACACCTTTTCGGTCACAACGCCACAGGCAGGCTACGTGATCAGCGCCTATGCACTGGGCGTCGTCGTCGGCGCACCCATCATTGCCGTGCTTGCCGCGAAGATGGCCCGCCGCTCGCTGCTCCTGCTGGTGATGGGCATCTTTGCGATCGGCAACATCTTGAGCGCGATGGCGCCGACCTTCGAAAGCTTCACGCTGATGCGCTTCATCACCGGCTTGCCGCACGGAGCCTACTTCGGTGTTGCAGCGATCGTGGCGGCCTCGATGGTGCCGACGCACAAGCGCGCCCGCGCCGTCGGTCGCGTCATGCTCGGATTGACGGTTGCGACCCTGCTCGGGACACCACTTGCGACCGTGTTCGGGCAGTCACTCAACTGGCGCCTTGCCTTTACGATCGTCGGTATCATCGGCCTTCTGACGGTCGCGCTGATCTGGTACTACGTGCCGCGCGACCGCGTCGCCGAAGGCGCAAGCTTCAAACGCGAGCTCGGCGCCTTCAAGCGCCCACAAGTACTGCTGACGCTTGCGACGGCATCCGTCGGTTTCGGCGGGATGTTTGCCATGTTCAGCTACATCGCGCCCACGACGACACAGGTCGCCATGCTGCCCGAGAGCATGGTCGCCGTGATGCTGATCATCTTCGGCATCGGCATGAATGTCGGCAATGTCGTCGGCTCCTGGCTGGCCGACAAGTCGCTAATGGGGACGATCGGCGGCAGCCTCGTGTTCAACATCGTCGTGCTGACATTGTTCTCCCTGACCGCCGCCAATCCGTTCATGCTGGCGCTTTGCGTTTTCTGCATCGGTTGCGGCTTCGCAGCCGGTCCAGCCGTCCAGACCCGCCTGATGGACGTCGCCGCGGACGCGCAGACACTTGCTGCGGCATCGCATCACTCAGCGTTCAACATTGCGAACGCGCTAGGCGCCTGGCTGGGCGGCCTCGTGATTGCCGGGGGCTACGGGTTCGCCGCGACGGGCTATGTCGGCGCGATCCTGTCGTTCATCGGCATCTTTGTGTTCGCTGCGTCCCTAAGCCTTGATCGCCGCAGTCGTTGAGTCGGCCGAGACATCCCGAAGATAGCGACCATCGGGCAGGCAGAAGACGTTTTCCTCACCCCAGACGGCAAGCGCCTTGATGACAGGCTTCAACGTCAGGCCAAGTGGCGTCAACGCATAGTCGACGCGCGGCGGAACGACCGCAAAGACCGTCCGCGAAACAAGGCCCGAGCCCTCGAGTTCACGCAGCTGCTTGGTGAGCATCCGCTGAGTGACGGAGGGCAATTTGCGGCGCAGCTCATTGAAGCGCAACGTCCCGCCCATCAGATGGAAGAGGATCACCCCCTTCCACTTTCCATCGAGAAAACTCAATGTCGCCTCAACGGGGCAACCCGGAAAATTGCGGGTCAGCTTGGCGCGGGGAAGCGACATTTGACAGTATCCTTTTTGGTACTACGTACAGAATTTGTGCATTCTTGCAGGTATCGAACATAAGACGCATCTAGCCTCTGTGCAAACGAACACAGGAGTTTCCCATGCGCGCAGTCGCCTACAAGGTTCCCCAGCCTATTTCCGCTGAGACCTCTCTCATCGACGTCGATCTGCCAGTCCCGGAAGCGAAAGGCCGCGACCTCCTGGTCGAGATCAGGGCGGTTTCCGTCAACCCGGTCGACGTGAAGGTGCGCGCCGGCGTGGCGCCGACCAGTGAGGAACTGAAGGTGCTTGGCTGGGATGCTGCCGGCGTCGTGAAGGCAATCGGCCCAGAAGTGACGCTTTTCAAGGTAGGCGACGAGGTCTTCTACTCCGGTGTGATCAGCCGGGCCGGCACCAATGCCGAATTTCATCTCGTCGACGAGCGGATCGTGGGGCACAAACCGAAGAGCCTTGGCTTCGCATCGGCTGCCGCTTTGCCCCTGACGTCGATCACCGCCTACGAGGCGCTCTTCGACCGGCTGAGGGTACATGATCCGGTTCCTGGGGCCGCTCGTGCCGTTCTCATTATCGGCGGCGCCGGCGGCGTCGGATCGATCGCGATCCAGATCGCACGCGCCCTGACCGACCTGACGGTCATCGCGACGGCGTCCCGTCCCGAGACGAGCGCATGGACCCAGGAACTCGGCGCCCACCACGTGATCGATCACGCGCAGCCGATCGCGGCACAGGTCACAGCGCTTGGACTTGGCGATCCCGGCTTTGTGTTCTCAACGACGAACACCGACCAGCACATCAAGGAGATCGTGGACGTGATTGCGCCGCAGGGCCGCTTCGCTCTGATCGATGATCCGAAGATGCTCGACATCATGCCGTTCAAGCGCAAGGCCGCATCGATCCATTGGGAGCTGATGTTCACACGGCCGCTCTTCGGTACCCCCGACATGATCGAGCAACACAAGCTGCTCGAGAAGGTCGCCGAGCTGGTCGATGCCGGCAAGATCCGCACGACGCTCAGCGAGACACTTGGCCCAATCAACGCCACGAACCTGAAAAAGGCGCATGCAATGATCGAAAGCGGACGGACGAAAGGAAAACTTGTCCTGGAAGGTTTTTAACACCGGTCATCGACCGGCGGAGAGTGCCAAACGGGTGCCGCGCCGAGGGTGCGGCATTCTGGCACCAAGCACCTCAAGCGCTTGACTTTTTTGCCGATTGAGACCACCTACAGCCTTACGCGGATTACGTCCGTTTTCCGCGGATATCAACGGAGCCATCATCACGATGCCAAGCGACAGTAGCAGTCGATTGCCTTTGCCGTACGCGGCCCTCGTGCGCTGACCTGACTCTGTCGGGCTCGCCCGTTGGACGCTACGGCGGATCGACGGAAAGGCGAGCTTATGAACATCAATCGCTTCCCACTGCGGGCGGGCCATGCCGCTCGTTTCTTCAGCAGCGACCACCTCGGACCGATCACCACGGCAGAGCGTGTCGAGCAGCTGAACACACTTGAAATATCCGAAGCCGCAGCAATCCTGGTTACGCTGCCGCAGCAAAAGGCCGTGCGTATCCTGGGCCGACCCGAGTTGCATTACGCAGCAGCAATCCTTGCCGACATGCCGGTCGAGCACGCCTCACGGCTGCTGAACGCTCTTGCGAACGACCGTGTTGCCGACCTCTTTCAGGAAATGAACGAGGAAGCTCGGGCCCATCTCTTTTTGCGGCTCGACCGCACGACCTGTCTCGCCGTCCAGCACCTGATGGCCTACCCGCCCCGCACGGCTGGCAGCATCATGACGACGGAGTTCGTCAGCGTGCCGGACACCTGGACGGTCGAGCAGACGCTGGAACATGTGCGCAAGGTCGAGCGGTCGCGCGAGACGGTCTATGCCATCTATGTGCTCGATGCCGTCAGCCGCGTGCTGACCAGCGTCGTCACGCTCCGCCGCCTCATCACCGGCGATCCCGGTGAATCCGTGCTGACTGTTGCGCAGAAGGAAGGGGTTGTGCGTGCCGATCCGCTGATGACGCAGGAAGATGTCGCCCGGCTGATCCGCAAGCATAATCTGCTCGCCCTGCCCGTCGTAAGCGATGACGGCCACATGCTCGGCATCGTCACGGTCGACGACGTGATCGACACGATGATCGCCGACCAGACAGAAGATGCCCAGAAGTTCGGCGGCATGGAAGCGCTTGGCAAGCCGTACATGAAGATCGGCTTCGCCGGGATGATCCGCAAGCGTGCTGGCTGGCTCTGCGCCCTGTTTCTCGGCGAAATGCTGACGGCAAGCGCCATGCAGCACTTCGAAGGCGAACTGGAGAAGGCAATCGTGCTGACCCTGTTCGTGCCGCTGATCATGAGCTCGGGCGGCAATAGCGGGTCGCAGGCAACGTCGCTGATCATCCGGGCGCTGGCGCTCGGGGAGCTCAAGCTCTCCGACTGGTGGCGTGTGCTGCTGCGCGAACTGCCGACCGGCATAGTGCTCGGGGCGATCCTTGGCCTCGTCGGCTTCGTCCGCATTCTGCTCTGGCAGAATATCGGACTCTATGACTACGGCGAGCATTGGGTCCTTGTCGGTGTAACGATCTTCGCTGCATTGATCGGCATCGTCACTTTTGGCTCGCTGGCTGGCTCGATGCTGCCCTTCGTGCTGCAGAGGCTGCGGCTTGATCCGGCAAGCGCTTCGGCTCCGTTCGTCGCGACGCTCGTCGATGTGAGCGGGCTGGTGATCTACTTCTCGGTCGCGCTGCTGATCCTCAGCGGGACGCTGCTGTAAGAATGAAGCGGGGCCTGATCGGCCCCGTTTCTTATTTCGGCTCCGGCAACTTCAGCGCTCCGTGGGTTTTCATGCTTCGAATGGCGAAGTTCGAGCGGATGTCGCTGACATTCGGCAAGGTCAGCAGCGTGTCGGTCAGCAGCCGCTCATAGGCCGCCAGATCCTCGACCACGACCTCCGCCAGGAAGTCTGCCGTTCCAGAGATCAGAAAGCAGGAAACCACTTCCGGGATGGCGAGCAACGCTGCCTCCTGCGCCCGCGCGTTCTCGCGGCTGTGGTGGGCGACCTTGAGTTCGACGAAAACCGTCAGGCCGAGGCCGACTTCCTTGCGATCGATGTCGGCGCGGTAGCCGCGAATGACGCCCGTCTTTTCGAGGTTGCGGATGCGACGCAGGCAAGGCGACGGCGAGAGATTGACCTTTTCGGCAATATCCACGTTGGTCGCTCGCGCATCCTCCTGTAGGCACTTGAGGATCGCCAGATCGAATTTATCCAGATTTGGCATGCTCGATAAAATCCTTATGGAATTTTGGCAGATAGTTGCTCACGCTAACCTTCTGAGGGCAGAGATAGCAAGGACATGCCTGACCATTTCCGCCTAATCTTCTCTCAACCGGGCCACCTCCGGACGATCATGAGAGGAGACATCGATGAGTGCCGTAACCTTTGCCAACAACGAAAAGGCCACCTCGACGACGGTCGGATATGCCGGTGCCGTCGTCACGGTTCTGATCTGGGCTGCATGGATCCTCGCAACCCGCCACAGCGCAGCAACGCAACTTACCACGATCGATATTGGTCTAATCCGCTACGGCATTCCGGCATTGGTTCTCGCGCCTGTCTGGTTGAAGACGGGACTGCTGCCGAAGGGCGTGCCGGTCGGGCTGCTCGTCACGATGGTCGCCGGCGCGGGCGCGGCGTTCTTCCAGCTGACCACGTCCGCCATTCACTCCACGCCGGCTTCGGCTGCCGGTATCCTGCTCGGCGGCTCGATGCCGCTCGCCACCGCGCTCATTGGCGTCCTTGTTTTCCGGGAACGGCCGGACCCCATGCGTGCACTCGGTCTTGTCGCAATCGTTGCGGGCGTGGCCATCTTGCTGGTCTGCAGCCTCGCCGGTGCGGCTCTACCCTGGAGCAGCTTTGTCCTCTTGCCGATGGGAGCAATTCTTTGGGCAAGCTACACTCATGCCTTCCGCCGCTCCGGTCTGACGGCACTGCAGGCCAGTGCGCTCATCGCCATCTGGTCCTTCCTGATCCATGTCGGCTTCGCGGTCATGTTCGGCACCTCGATCGCCAGCGCTCCGTTAACCGAAGTCGGCCTGCAGATCCTGAGCCAAGGCATCCTGTCCGGCCTTGTTGCGACTGTCGCCTATGGGCTTGCTGTTCATGCACTGGGCGGCACACAGGCTGCCGCCTTTACGGCGATCACACCGGTGCTCGCAACGATCGGCGGCGGCCTGCTGCTTGGGGAGGAGATCGGTATCGCAGAGATTGCAGCTGCCGTTATCACAGGCCTCGGCGTGGCACTCTCGACCGGCATCGCTTCGCGCCGATAGCTCGGCCCACGGGTCGGCGGTCACTCCGCCGACCTGTTTCCAGTTTTTGGCAATGCATTGCCTCTTTGCGCTGGTGATTGCCGCTTCAAAGCGCAAGAATCATCGCAACCCGCCGTTCCGGATCCATCCCGACAGCGAGTTCGTGATCCAGCTTTTTCTGCAGGAACTGCGGCACGGCCTCCACCTTCGGCAACGTAAAGCCGAGGGAGGCGTAGAAGGGAGCATTGAAGGGAACGTAGCGATCCGTTGTCAGCGTCAGAGCCGGCAGCCGGCGCGCCTCGGCGATCTCGACCGCAGCCCCCATCAAGCGCCGCCCAATTCCCTTACGCTGCGTTTCCCGGCAGACGTCCAGTTCGATGACATAGAGCGTACCTTCGATCTCCTCCGCCGCTAGAAAACCGACCGGACGATCACCATCATCGACGGCAACGAGCAGCAGGCCCGCATCGAGCGACCCTCGCAGCACATCCAGCGGTAGCGTGTGCGCTTCCCCGACCACGCCAAGCGCCTCCGCCAGCGTTGCGAAGGCGTCGATTTCGACCTCCGTCAAGCGCGGCAGTTCATCGAGACGCGCCGGCCGAATGATGCAGGCGCTGCCCATGCCGGCCTCTTACATATTCGGGTAAACAGGGCCCTCGCCGCCCTGCGGCGGCACCCAGTTGATGTTCTGGTTGGGATCCTTGATGTCGCAGGTTTTGCAGTGGACGCAGTTCTGGGCGTTGATGACAAAGGTTTCCTTACCGTCCTTCTCTACCCACTCGTAAACACCGGCCGGACAGTAGCGGGTCGAGGGACCGGCAAAAATGTCGTGCTCGGACGAGACCTGCAGCGCCATGTCCTTGACCTGCAGATGCACCGGCTGATCTTCCTCATGATTGGTGTTCGACAGGAACACCGAGGACAGACGATCGAAGGTGAGGACACCATCGGGTTTCGGGTAAGCGATCGGCTTGTGCTGCGAGGCCGGCTCCAGCGAGGCCGCGTCGGTCTTTCCGTGCTTCAGCGTGCCGAAGATCGACAAACCGAAGAGCTGGTTCGTCCACATGTCGATCCCGCCGAGTGCGACGCCGACCGCCGTGCCGAACTTCGACCACAGCGGCTTGACGTTACGCACCTTCTTCAGGTCCTTGCCGATGTCGCTTGAACGCCAGTCGTTCTCGATCTCGACAACCTCATCATTGGCGCGACCAGCGGCGATCGCCGCCGCGATGCGGTTCGCCGCCATCATGCCCGACAGCACGGCGTTGTGGCTGCCCTTGATGCGCGGCACGTTGACGAAACCCGCCGAACAGCCGATCAGCGCGCCGCCAGGGAAGCTAAGCTTCGGCACCGACTGATAGCCGCCTTCGGTGATGGCACGCGCGCCGTAGGAAAGCCGCTTGCCGCCCTCGAAAGTGGTGCGAATGGCCGGATGCGTCTTGAAGCGCTGGAATTCCTCGAAGGGATAGAGGTAGGGATTCTTGTAGTTCAGGTGGACGACAAAGCCGACGGCGACAAGATTGTCCTCGAGGTGGTAAAGGAAGGAGCCGCCTCCGGTCTTCATGCCGAGCGGCCAGCCGAAGGAGTGCTGCACCAGACCCTGCTTGTGGTGCTCAGGCTTCACTTGCCAGAGTTCCTTGATGCCGATGCCGAACTTCTGCGGCTCACGATCCCTCGACAGATCGAACTTGGCGATCAGCTGCTTGGCGAGCGAACCACGCACGCCTTCGCCGATCAAAACGTATTTGCCAAGCAGTGCCATGCCGCGGGTATAGTTCGGGCCGGGCTCACCGTTCTTCTCGATGCCCATGTCGCCGGTGGCAACACCGATCACCGCACCTTCGTCATTGTAGAGGACTTCGGTTGCGGCGAAGCCCGGATAGATCTCGACGCCGAGTTCCTCAGCCTTGGTGGCCAGCCAACGACAGACATTGCCGAGCGAGACGATATAGTTCCCATGGTTGCTCATCAGCGGCGGCATCAGGATGTTCGGCAGACGCACAGAGCCGGCCGGACCGAGCACTAGGAAGTGGTCGTCTGTCACCTCGGTCTTGAACGGATGGTCGGCTTCGTTGCGCCAGCCGGGCAGCAGACGATCGATGCCGATAGGATCGACCACGGCACCCGACAGAATGTGCGCGCCGACTTCAGCCCCCTTTTCGAGCACGACGACCGACAGCTCCGGATTGACCTGCTTCAGACGGATCGCAGCCGACAACCCCGCAGGACCACCACCGACGATCACCACGTCGAATTCCATGCTTTCGCGTTCGGGCAGCTCAGTCGTATCGGTCATGCATCCATCTCCGCTTGGCCGACATTGCGGCCATATTCCCCTTGATGGGGTTATCTCTTGTCAAAACAGGGGCGTATTGTCGAGCCGGGAAACGACAGCGAATCCCCCAATTCGCGCAACAGCATTTCTAGGATCAAATAATTATATACCGTTTACGTAAACGTCAAATGATAAACAAATGACCGACACCGCTTTCGTCTCCGGTCGCAGCGCCGTATAGAGAGAGGAGCGATTGGAGGAATTTGGCATGGATCTCGGCATCAAGGGTAGACGCGCGCTGGTGCTGGCGTCGTCGCGCGGATTGGGTCATGGCATCGCCGTGGCTTTGGCGCGTGAGGGAGCACACGTTCTCCTGTGTGGCCGCAGCGGCGAGACGCTGGAGGCGAACTGCCGCGCCATCAATGCTGAAGGAAACGGCAAAGCCGATTGGATCTGGGCTGACCTTTCCGATGAGAATTTCGTGGAAACAGTGACCGCCGCGGTACAAGCCAAGCTTGGCGGGGTCGATATTCTAGTCAACAACACCGGCGGCCCAACTCCGGGGACGACGCAGGATATGACGTCCGAGAAGCTGGAAACCTATTTCTTTTCGATGGTTCTGCGGGTCATTACCCTCACCAATGTGCTTTTGCCATCCATGAAGGAACAGGGCTGGGGACGTATCCTCACCGTCGCATCATCGGGTGTCATTGAGCCCATTGGCAATCTGGCCCTTTCAAACACCCTACGCCCCGCCCTCGCCGGCTGGAGCAAAACGCTGGCAACAGAGGTCGCGCGCTTTGGAATCACATCGAATCTCCTACTTCCCGGGAGCATTCTGACTAGCCGGACCGATGACCTCGATGGAGCCGCCGCCAAACGGACTGGCAAAAGCCTCGAAGAAATCCGCGCCGCAAAGCAAGCTGCGATTCCCGTCGGCCGCTACGGAACGGTCGAAGAGTTTGCGGCAACCGCCGCTTTCCTCTGCAGCCAGCAGGCGAGTTACATCACCGGCAGTCTTGTGCGCTGCGATGGTGGGGCGGCGCGATCCGTCTGATCGAAAAGAAGAAATTGCAAAAGCGCGGGCAGCGGCACATCGCCGATGCTCAATAAATGTCATTCAGCACATTCTTTCATTACAAAAATTTAAGCCATTATAACCACTTAGTGATGGTCGGTTCGGCAATTGTGTCTTTTTTGCGCCGTAATAAGCGTGGTTCAATAGAGCCTCGATTTCCGCGCAATTTGCACCAACCCGGTCTCGCTTATGAAGAAACTATTTGTCACGGTCTGCATCCTCGCTGCTGCCAGCGTCGGCGCATGGCAATACAGGGAGCGCATCCCTTATCTTTCGCAATTTTTACCCAAGTCACAACAGGCCGATACCGCCGATGGTGGTCGCCAAACGACAGGCGATGCATCGCAGAAGTCCGGTGATCAGAAGAACGGCGGCAAAGGCCGCAATCGCAACGGCGGACCAACATTGGTCAAGACGGTCGCAGCGGTGAAGACTACCCTGCCCCGGGACGTAACGGCTTCTGGCTGGGCCGACGCGGATGACAACACGACGATCGCCGCCCAGGAACAGGGCATTGTTACAAAGATCCTCGCGTCGGATGGAGCCACCGTCAAACAGGGAGATCTGATCGTCGAGCTTGATGCCCGCACCGCCCAGGCAACGGTCAACAAGGACAGCGCCATGGTCGTCCGTGACCAGGCAACCCTGGCGGAATCCGAAACCGCGCTGGCACGCGCCAACGACTTGCTGACGTCAAAGGCCGGCACGCAGCAGAGCTATGATCAGGCAAAGGCGGCACGCGACACGGCAGCGGCTACTGTCGAGGCCGACAAAGCAGGACTGGCCGCCGATCAGGTAATGCTGGAGCATACGGATATCCGCGCTCCGTTCGACGGGCGCCTCGGCGATATCTCGGTAAGCCCTGGCGCCTTCGTGAACGCCGGCTCGGCGATCGTAACGATCGCAAAATATGATCCGATCTATGTGAAGTTCCACCTGCAGGAGCGCGACCTCCGGCAACTGAAGCTTGCCCTCGCCGCAGGGCCAGTGGACGTCAGCACAGTTCCCCAGTCCGACAAGGCAAAACCGCGCCAGGGCCATATCAGCTTCTACGACAACACCGTGGATCCGGCATCTGGCACTATCCTTGCCAAGGCAAAGTTCGAGAATGCTTCCGGTGCGCTGTGGCCCGGACAGTCAGTCAACATTGTGGTCCACTTCAACAACAACGAACAGCAGGTCGTAGTCCCGACCGTTGCGGTGAGCCCCGGTGCGGACGGCTTCTTCGCAATTGTCGCCCGCGATGGGAAGGCACGCGTGACGCCTGTCACCGTGGCGCGAGCAAACGGCGGCTTCACGGCAATCTCGGATGGCCTCTCGGAAGGCGACCACGTCATCATCGAAGGACAGGCGCAGCTCGTCGATCAGCAGCCGGTCAAGGAACAATTCGACGACAAGGCATTGAACGTTGCTTCGGCTGATCAAGCCGCAGGCAAGACCGAAATCATTACAGCGGGCACGGAAGAATGATACCGAATTTCTGTATCCGACGTCCTGTCGCAACGACGCTGATTGCCATCGGCGTCGTGCTTGCCGGCCTTGCCGGCTATCAGCTCGTGCCGGTGGCAGCACTGCCGCAGGTCGATTTCCCGACGATCAATGTGTCGGCCGCGCTGACCGGCGCTTCGCCGCAGACGATGGCAACGTCGGTCGCCACGCCGCTGATCAAGCAGTTCCAGACCATTCCCGGCATCAGCGAGATCAGTGCCACCAACTCGCTCGGCAACACCAGCATCGTTCTGCAGTTCGACCTCAACCGCAACATCGATGCAGCGGCGGCAGACGTTCAAGCGGCGATCTCGCACGCGACCCGCCAGCTACCGGATAACATGACGACTCCGCCGAGCTATCGGAAAACGAACCCTGCCGACGCGCCGGTCATGTTGCTTGCGGTGCAGAGCGACACCATGCCCCGTAGCAAGCTCGACGAGATCGCCGAGGACATCATCTCCCCGTCCCTTTCGACGCTTCCCGGCGTCGCTGAGGTTTCGGTTTTCGGCGCGCAAACCTACGCGGTGCGAGTTGAAGTCGATCCCAACAAGCTTCTCAACCGCGGCATCGGTATCGATACCGTCAACAAGGCGCTGGTCGCGGCCAACAGTCAGGTTCCTGTCGGCTCTCTGCAAAACGATACACAGAGCATGACGATCAATGCGAATACGCAGCGGACCAATGCCGATGAATTCCGGACACTCGTCATTGCCAACCCGAACGGCGCGCCGATCCACCTCGGCGATGTCGCCGACGTGCAAGACAGCGTCGAGAACCAAAATACCGGCAGCTGGTATGACGGCAACCGCAGCATCATCCTCGCCATTCAACGCCAGCCCGATGCCAATACCGTGGAGGTCGTCGACGCAATCAGAGCGAAGCTGCCGGGTCTGCACGCAGAGATTCCCGCCTCTGTTTCAACAAAGGTCATGAACGACTCCGCCCAGCCGATCAAAGATGCGATCAGCGACGTGAAGTTCACTCTGATGCTGACGATCGGCCTCGTCGTCCTGGTCATCTACCTCTTCACAGGCCATCTGACGGCGACGATCATTCCCGGGCTCGCCGTGCCGCTGTCGCTGATTTCCACCTTCGGCATGATGTACGTGCTCGGATACAGCATCGACAACATTTCGCTGCTCGGATTGACGCTTGCGGTCGGCCTCGTCGTCGACGACGCGATCGTCATGTTGGAAAACATCCTCCGGCATGTCGAGGAAGGCATGCCGGTTCTCGACGCGGCGATCAAAGGTGCCGGCGAAGTCAGCTACACCATCATTTCGATGTCGGTGTCTCTGATAGCCGTCTTTATCCCGATCCTGTTGATGGGCGGTGTCGTCGGCCGCATCTTCAATGAGTTCGGCATGGTCGTTGCAATCGCGATTGTTGCCTCTGCAATCGTTTCGCTCACGGTGACACCGATGCTGGCGTCGCGGCTAGGCAGCGGCCACGATCGGCCGCCCTTCTTCATCCGCTGGTTCGATGCCGGCTTTGAACGAACCCTCAGAGGCTACGAGCGATCGGTCGGTTGGTGCCTGAAGCATCGTCCCGCCATCCTCACCCTGTTCGTGGCGTCGATCGGCCTGACCGTCTATCTCTTCATGACGCTGCCATCGAGCTTCTTCCCTACCGAAGACATCGGTCGCCTGAACATCTCGACGCGCGCTCGTCAGGATATCTCCTATCCCGCGATGCAGGCATTGCAGAACCAGGCGGCGGAACTCGTGAAACAAAACCCTGCCGTCAACCATGTCATGTCGATCGTCGGCGGCAATGCGCGCAGTCCACTCAACAACGGCACCATGTACGTCGAGCTCAAGGACAAGGATCAGCGTCCGCCGCTTGACCAGACACTGCGGGAATTGAGGACGAGCATCGGGAAGATCCCCGGCCTTCAAGCGTATATAACGCCGCAGCAGAGCCTCCGCTTCGGCGGCCGCCAGACCGCGAGCCAATATCAGCTGGTCGTTCAGGCGCTCAGCGCTGATCAGACAAACGTTTGGGCGAACAAGATCCAGCAGGCGATGCATGCCGATCCGCGCTTCACTGACGTCGCTTCGGACGCGCAGAACAACGCACTGCAAGCCAATATCGTTGTCGATACGGAGAAGGCGGCGGCCTTCGGCATCACCGATGGGCAATTGCGGACGACCCTGCAGGAATCGTTTGGCGGATACACCGCCGCCCAGATCCAATCGACCGGCGACAGTTATGACGTGATCGTGGAATACGACACGAGTAAGCCGTGGGACGATCAGAAGCTTCAGGAAATCCGCGTCGCTTCAGACAGCGGCGCTCTGGTTCCCCTGTCGAACTTCGCGAAGGTGCAGCGCACGACGGGGCCGGTGACGATCAACCAGACCGGTCAGCTGGTCTCGACGACCATCTCCTTCAACCTGCCGGCGGGCGAAGCGCTCGGCGACGCCACAGCTGCGATCGACCAGATCAAGAAGGATATCAATATGCCAGCGGACGTCTTCACGTCCTATGGCGGCACCGCGCAGATATTCCAGCAGTCCCAGGGCAACACCCCGCTGCTGATCTTGGCGGCGGTACTGACGATCTACGTTGTGTTGGGTGTCCTCTACGAGAGTTTCATCCACCCGTTGACGATCCTTTCCGGCCTACCGGCTGCGGCACTCGGCGCGTTGCTGGCGCTGAAGGTGATGGGCTTCGATCTTTCGATCATCGCGCTCATCGGCCTCTTAATGCTGATCGGCATCGTCAAGAAGAACGCAATCATGATGATCGACGTGGCGCTTGAGAACCTGCGTTCCGGTAACGGCATGTCGCCATCGGAGGCGATCCACGAAGCCTGCGTGCGACGCTTCCGGCCGATCATGATGACGACCTTCTGCGCCCTCCTCGGCGCGCTTCCGATCGCGCTGGGGACCGGCGCAAGCTCGGAACTGCGTCAGCCGCTCGGCATTGCCGTCGTCGGCGGTCTTATAGTGTCGCAAGCGCTGACGCTGTTCATCACCCCGGTCATCTTCGTCGAAATGGGCAGGCTAAACGATTGGCTGCTCAGCCTCGGAGGCAAGAAGAAGACCGAGCACGAGGAAGAGATACCTCAGGCGTTGGCCGCCGAGTAACAGAAATGCGGGCGCCAATGGCGCCCGCAGCATTTTTCGTTGCAAGCCTTGAATAACGACGCCCCCTGTGGCATCACGCGCCTCCTTGAATTCGGGCGCGCCATTTCCGCGCCTTTGCGGAGGCTGGCCTCCGATCTCAAAACACAATCGGCAAGATGAGGTGCGAGCATGGCTCAGGCGCTGGGATTCGACTTCGGCACAACGAACACGGTATTGGCCACGGCCGACGGGCAGACAACACATTCGATGGCCTTCACCAGTGCCGCCGGCAGCGACGACAGTATGCGCACCGCCCTGTCCTTCATGAAGGATCGGCAACTCGGCGCGTCCGCCCTGAAGGTCGAGGCCGGCCACGCGGCAATCCGGCAATTCATCGACAATCCTGGTGACTGTCGGTTCCTCCAGTCGATCAAGACCTTTGCGGCAAGCGCACTGTTCCAGGGCACGCTGATCTATGCGAAGCGTCACAGCTTCGAGGATCTGATGGAGGTGTTCATCAGGCGCTTGCGCAACTATGCCGGCGACAGCTGGCCGTCCGAGGTCAAACGGATCGTTACCGGTCGTCCCGTGCATTTCGCCGGTGCGAATCCCGATCCTGCGCTGGCGACCGAGCGTTACAACGAGGCGCTATCGCGCTTCGGCTTCCCGGAGGTTCACTACGTGTATGAACCCGTCGCTGCCGCATTCTACTTCGCGCAGAATCTCAAGTCCGACGCCACGGTTCTCGTTGCCGACTTCGGCGGCGGTACGACCGACTATTCGCTTATCCGGTTTGAAACCGTGGCCGGCAAGCTGACCGCCACCCCGATCGGTCATTCGGGTGTCGGGATCGCCGGCGATCATTTCGACTACCGCATGATCGACAACATCGTTGCCCCGCAGATCGGCAAGGGGAGTCATTTCAAAAGCTTCGACAAGATCCTTGAAGTTCCAACCAACTACTATTCAAGCTTCGGCCGCTGGAACCAGCTCTCCATCTTCAAGACATCACGCGAATTCGAGGATCTGAAGAAGCTGGTGCGCACAGCCCTTGAGCCCGAAAAGCTCGAGACCTTCATCGATTTGGTCGACCACGACGAGGGTTATCCGCTCTATCAGGCCGTATCGGCGACGAAGATGGCGCTGTCGGCCGCGGACGAGGCCGCATTTGATTTTGCACCTCTCGGTCGCGGTGGTCACCGGACGATCCGACGGGCTGACTTCGAAAGCTGGATTGCGGATGACCTCGCAAGGATCGAAGGTGCGCTCGATGACGTCCTGGAAAAGACAAACACGACGTCTGATATGATCGACAAGGTGTTCCTCACCGGAGGTACGTCGTTTGTGCCCGCCGTGCGCCGCATCTTCACCGAACGCTTCGACAAGGGCCGGATCGAGACCGGCGGTGAGCTTCTGTCCATCGCGCACGGCCTGGCACTGATCGGCGAACGCGACGACATCATGCAATGGACGGTGCAATAGCTCGGCTTGCGGCCCGCGTGCTCTTTCATTGACACCTTCGCTTCGCTAAGGTTGGCGTCATGATCTCCGTCAACGAACTTTCTCCAGGCGAACTCGCGGCGCTCCTGCATTTCCATGCGGAAGCCGGCGTGGAATGGCTGCTTGAGGAGGAAGCTGTCGACCGCTTTGCCGAGTTCGATGCGATGAAGGCGGCACGACGGAACGCAGCCGCCGGCACGCAGTCCGAATCACGGGAGGCCTCGCCGCGTGCCACTGCTCAAACGGCACAGAAGAGCACCCCTGAGCCGGAGCGCCCCGCGCCGCGGCCGCAACCTTCGATTCCCGACGGCGAGGCCGTGCAGCAGGCACGCTTTGCGGCTGAGAGCGCCCGCTCGCTGCCGGAGCTGAAAACGGCAATCGAGGCATTCAACGGGTGCAATCTCAAGCACAGCGCCCGCTCGACGATCTTCGCCAGCGGAGACGCGACAAGTGGGATCATGGTGATCGGTTCGGCACCTGGGGCCGACGATGACCGCGAAGGACAACCCTTCGCCGGCCGACCGGGGCAACTGCTGGACAAAATGCTCGCGGCGATCGGCTTACAGCGGGATGCCATCTTGCTGACGCAGGTTATTCCTTGGCGCCCCCCGGGCAATCGCATTGCGTCCACCGCTGAGATGGATATCTGCCGCCCGTTCATCGAGCGCCAAATTGCGCTTGCCGCACCGAAGGCAATTCTCGTGCTTGGCAATTTTGCAGCGCGGGTGTTTTTCGGCGAGAGTGACACGATTCACGGGCTGCGCGGACAATGGCGGGAGATCGCGGCCGAAAACCGCACTATCCCTGCGATTGCTACGCTGCATCCGCAGGATCTACTGACGGCACCAGTCAACAAGCGATTGGCCTGGAACGATCTTTTAGCTTTTCACGCCAAGCTTGCCGAACTCTAATATGCTTTCAAAATAGGCAAATCTAAATCTTTTATGAAACAACCCATGCGATTTTCACATACCTGTTGTTCATTCTAATCCATTGAAAAGCTCATGCTGCAGTGCAATATTTCAATGTGTCTTGGGAGGAATCAACAGGAACCAAGGCAATGACTACACGTTTTCGTCCTATCCACTGTGGGTTTGAAACCCTTCGCCTTGCCACCGAGCAGGGCCGCACAACGCAAAGCTACAGCCGCATCGGCTTTGCCACAAACGAGCAAATGGTTGCTCGCGGCACTGGTGCGAGCGGACGCATCGCCCGTCCCGCCGCGATCTTTGCGGATTTTCAGCAGTACTAAGGTCGAGGCTGGCATCTGCTGGCCTCGTGCACTGCTGTCTGACGACGAGGCTTTTCGTTAGCCCTTCGCAGCAGGTCGCGACTTATTGTGTCTACTGCGTCGCCCAGTGGAACGCCTCATCGACATACGCGAACTTGATGGCCTGCCACTGGCTGTACTGCTCCAGGAACGAGCGCGAGATCCAAAGCCCGGGCCTTTTGGCGCCAGCCTCCCATCCGAGGCATCCCTGCTGTGCTGCCTTCGCAAGAAGTCGCTGTAGGTGCGTGCGCGAGATCAGGAAATCGGCTGCCAGGGCGCGGCTGTCAACATGACCAATGACCAAACGCTCCGTATCATCTCCCGCCAGATCGATACGTGAAACAAAGTGGTCGACGATCAGCCCGCCAGCATCGTTCCACAGGAAAAGCGCCACATGCTCCGCGGGCTCCCTCCATCGCGAATCCTGAAGGCAGTTGCGCGCGATCCGCGGCTGAAGAATCCGAATCAATTCCGGACGGGCTTCAACATGCGCCACCCGGCTCCCACCATCGAGCAGATCAAGCCCCCCCAGGTTCGATAGCAGCCACCCAAACATTGCCTGATGACTGATTTCCGCCGGCTCGAACTGGCGGGGCCGCCGTCGCTCCGCACCAGGCTCGTAGGCGATGAAGCGGTACGTGAAGAGTTCGTCGATGAAGCTCAACACAGTGTTACGGCTCGCTACCTTGCGGGAGGTGATCTCGCGCGTCAGCCGGACAGCGGTAAAGCCAGACGTCGAGTCCGCAGGATCTCGCTCCATTGCAAGGGCGTAAGCAGTTTGCGTCAGCAACCAGCGCTGTTGGGACGCGAGCAGTCGCGCCACTCGCGGACCGGCGTCGAACATGCCGCGCATGCGCCCCGCGTGAAAGCGGATGGCGTCAATGAATTTCGGGTTCGCGACCAAGTCTTCTGCACTGAAAGGCATTTCTCTCCCGACGCATGCTCATTCGACGTCGTCACTGCTCAGGACAAGGCAGGACGGTCACTTCGTAACATGCGCATTCGCGAATAAATGAAGCTTCGTCAAGTTCATAACGTACGATAAGCGTTCGAATAGCGTTCACTATTTCGTTGAATTTCTCGCGCATGGCGAGAAAATCTCAGCTCGGCGGCCGCAATGCTGAGACGAAGGTCCTCATGAACCGGCTTGCCGCGCCGCCCTTCGCTCCAGATTGAGCTGGTGTTCGCGGTAGATGATGAATATCCCCGCAGCGACGACAATCGCCGTGCCAAGCAGCGTGGCGCCACTCGGCACATCACCAAACACAAAATAGGCAACAACGCCGCCGATGACGATTGATGTGTACTCGAATGGCGCAACCGTCGAGACGTCCGCATGCCGATAGCTCTCGGTCAGCAGGATCTGCGCTATGCCACCGCAAAAGCCGGCCGCAACGAGAAACAATTGCGGCCTCATATCAAGAACCTGCCAGCCGAACGGAACCGTTACGAGTGAGAATACCGTGGCTGTGATCGAAAAATAGAGAACGATTGTTGCCGTTTTTTCTTCCTCGACCAATCGCCGCACCTGAATCATCGCCATGCCGCCGAGTACCGAGGCCAGCAGAACGGTGATCGCCCCGATCGCCTGTTCGGCGTGAATGCCCCCCTCGCGAAAGAGCGTGAGCTTCGGCCAAGATATGATGGCCACGCCCACCATACCGAAAAGTACTGCGCTCCAGCGGTAAATTCGGACAGTCTCCCCGAGAAACAGCGCCGCAAAAATCACCGCGACCAGCGGCATTGCATAGCCGAGTGCAATCGCTTCCGGCAGTGGCAGGTGCAACAGCCCGTAAAACCCTAGCCCCATCGATATGATGCCGAGCGTTCCCCGCTTCAAATGTCCGATAGGATTGGCCGTGTAGAACGCCGACCGCAACTGCCCTTGATAGGCGAGGTATCCCATGATCGGAAACAGCGCGAAAAACGAACGGCAGAAGGTCACCTGCCCCGGTTGGATGTCGCTGCCGGCAAGCTTGATGAAGGTCTGCATTGCCAGGAAGACGATGACCGAACCGACCTTGAACGCAATGCCCCTCATCGGGTTTCCGATAGCCGATCGCATGTCTTGAACTCTTGGATTGCTAGTTTGATGCAGGAGGACGCGCCAGACTCGACGCACCGAGACTGTGACAGCCGTCGCATTGAATGAACAGACAGAAAATTGGAAAACTTGCGAACCTCCCATGAAGCCAATGCCCTGCGACGCCGCGCTCGCGCCCGTAGTGACCTCAAAATCCCGTTTGTCGATTCGCCCAAATTTAGCCGGTTCCAGCGCCTTCAAATCTTCCTTTGCCGCGATTTCGCTTTAAGTTTGGTTCAGACTTTAATGTAATCATGCCCGTCAAAATTTGTGGCGGAGTACTTACTCTGCATACGAAGCACTCACCCGCTCAAGGCCTTCAGGGAACACCATGCGTACAGATACCGGCCAGGTCATCAATCTGGCAGACTACCAGCCCACCGACTTCGTTCTGGAACGCGTGGATCTTACCTTCGAACTCGATCCCACTGAAACCAAGGTTGAGGCGCGACTGATTTTCCATCGCCGAGAAGGCGTCGATCCCAAGGCGCCGCTGGTACTCGACGGTGATGAGTTGACGCTCTCCGGGCTGCTGTTCGACCAGATGGAAATGCCGGCAGATCAATACACTGTCACGCCTGAAAGGCTGACCGTCCGCGCCCTGCCGGCATCCGAGCCCTTTGAACTGACGATCACCACGATCATCAACCCCGAGGCCAATACCCAACTGATGGGTCTCTATCGCACCGGCGGTATCTATTGCACCCAGTGCGAAGCCGAAGGGTTCCGGCGCATCACCTATTTTCCCGACCGCCCCGATGTGCTCGCGCCGTTCACCGTCAACATCATTGCCGACAAGGCCGCCAATCCGCTGCTGCTGTCGAACGGCAATTTCCTCGGTGGCGCCGGCTATGGCGAAGGTAAGCACTTTGCCGCCTGGTTCGATCCGCACCCCAAGCCAAGCTATCTATTCGCACTGGTCGCTGGCGATCTCGGCGTCATCGAAGACACATTCACGACGATGTCCGGCCGCGAGGTAGCCCTGAAAATCTATGTCGAGCACGGCAAGGAGCCGCGCGCCGCCTACGCAATGGACGCATTGAAGCGCTCGATGAAGTGGGACGAGGAGGTCTTCGGACGCGAATATGATCTCGACATCTTCATGATCGTCGCCGTCTCCGATTTCAACATGGGCGCCATGGAGAACAAAGGTCTCAACGTCTTCAACGACAAGTACGTCCTGGCCGATCCGGAAACGGCCACCGACGGGGACTATGCCAACATCGAAGCGATCATCGCCCACGAATATTTCCACAACTGGACCGGCAACCGAATCACCTGCCGTGACTGGTTCCAGCTATGCCTGAAGGAAGGCCTGACCGTCTATCGCGATCACGAATTCTCGGCCGACCAGCGCTCACGCCCCGTCAAGCGCATCGCGGAGGTCCGCCACCTGAAATCCGAGCAGTTCCCGGAGGATGCGGGTCCGCTCGCTCATCCGGTGCGGCCCACGAAGTATCGCGAGATCAACAACTTCTACACTACCACTGTTTACGAGAAGGGCAGCGAAGTCACGCGCATGATCGCGACGCTGCTAGGCAGGGACACCTTCAAGCAGGGTATGGACCTCTATTTCGACCGGCACGACGGCCAAGCCGTGACGATCGAGGACTTCGTCAAATGCTTCGAGAACGCCAGCGGGCGCGACCTCACACAGTTCTCGCTCTGGTACCATCAGGCCGGCACGCCGCTCGTCACGGTATCGGGCGCCTATGATGCGGTCGCGAAGACTTTCAGCCTTTCGTTGGAGCAGATGATCCCGGCGACGCCCGGTCAGTCCGACAAGAAGCCGATGCACATACCGTTGAGCTTGCAGCTCTTCGCTGAGGACGGAGCGGCGATCACGCCGACTTCCGTCGACGGTGCGGAATATACTAGCAGCGTCCTGCATCTCACAGAGCGTACGCAAACGTCAGTATTCCACGACATCCAGACGCGGCCTGTAGTCTCGATCAATCGCAGCTTCTCGGCGCCTATCAATCTCCATTTCGATCAGTCGCCTGCCGATTTGGCGCTGCTTGCCCGCTACGAGACGGACCATTTCGCGCGCTGGCAGGCCCTGACTGGTCTTGCGCTTCCGAACCTGCTCAACGCCGCACGTGATACCCGAGAAGGAAAGTCAGTCAGTTCCGAAACAACCTTCATCGACACGCTCGTCGCCGCCGCCGCCGACGAAAGCCTTGAGCCGGCCTTCCGCGCCCAAGCCCTGGCCCTGCCGAGCGAAGCCGATATCGCCCGCGAGCTTGGAGGCAACAACGATCCGGATGCGATCCATGCCGGGCGCCAGGCGGTGATGAAGCAAGTCGCTGACGCCGGACGTGATACGTTCCTCGCGCTCTATGACTCCATGACAACGCCGGGTGCCTTCAGCCCAGACGCGACCAGTGCCGGTCGCCGCGCTTTGCGCAACGCCGCGCTGACCTACCTGTCATATGCAGAAAGCTCACCGGCACGCGCGAAGACTGCTTTCGATGCTGCTAACAACATGACGGATCTGTTGCATGCATTGACGCTTCTTGCGCATCGCTTCCCGGACAGCCCGGAAGCTGCCGAAGCGCTGTCGGCCTTCAAGGATCGCTTTTCAGAGAACGCACTGGTGGTCGACAAATGGTTTTCCGTCCAGGCCACCATACCGGGTGCCGACACGCTCGACCGAGTGCAAAAGCTGACGGAGAACCCGCTGTTCAAGAGGACCAATCCCAACCGCGTCCGCTCGCTGATCGGCACCTTTGCCTTTGCCAATCCAACCGGCTTTGGCCGGGCCGACGGCGAAGGCTACGCATTCCTAGCCCGTGAGATCCTCGACATCGACCGGCGCAACCCTCAGTTGGCGGCCCGCATCCTGACATCGATGCGTTCCTGGCGCTCTCTGGAGCCAGTTCGACAGGATCACGCCCGCGCCTCCCTGTTGGAAATTGAACGGACCGCGGAGCTCTCGACCGACGTTCGCGACATCGTCGAGCGCACCCTAAAGGGATGATTTGCCGTCGGCTGCCGCTGCGACGCTCTCAGCGGCAATCTGGCCGCTATAGAAAATTCAGCATCTTGAATCAGTTAACAAATTTTTACCTTTTCCTCTGGACAAGGCGAATCACCAGTGATTCATTGAGTTAGTTCCAGCGAGCGGCGCTGCGAATCACACGAGGGATCAAGGCTGAAGAGATGATGAACGTGCGGCGGGCAACCGCAGCCGAGGGACGGCTGCGTGTCGATTTCGACGGCCTCCTGGCCTGGCGGGACAGCTTTTCAGCTCGACGCTCCACCGTTTCCTCCTCGTCCTCGCGCAACCTATCGCAGGTCGAAATCGTCCTGAAGCGAATTATTCCGATCCTGATCGTAGCCTTCCTTACGGTTGTAGCGGCATCGCACTTCTTCGGAATGGTTTCCGAATACGGGCGCACGGAAGCCGCCGCCCGCCATTCCACAGCGCTTGCCGCCGCAACCGCTGCTGCGGCTTTCGCCGACGCCAACCAGATATTCGAAACTGCGGATGTGATGCAGGCGCAGGCGCGCCTAGCACGTTTCCTGCCGCAGGACCGGCTGGACGATGATGCCTTCGTGCTGCTGGTTCAGCCAAGCGGCAAGGTGTTTGCGGCAACCGCCGCCGGCTCGGCTTACCTCGGTGCCAGCGTCGGTGATTTCTTCTCCGAAGTCTCGGCAGTTCGCCGGTTTGGCGATCGCGCCGGCGTCATCGAGACAACGATCAGCGGGCTTCCGCACTATGCGGAAATCACCCTCATCGGAAACTCCGGCGGATATGTCATCGCGGCGACGTCCCTTGAACGGATCAGCCAGCTTTGGAGAGATGAGGTTACGCTCAATGTAACGCTCTTTGCCGGCATCTCGTCGATTCTGCTCGTCATTCTCTACGCCTACTACATGCAGGTGAAGCGTGCCCGCGACGCCGACGACATCTTTCTGGAGTCGAATCTCCGCGTCGAGACGGCACTGTCGCGTGGCCGCTGTGGCCTCTGGGACTTCGATTTCGACCGCCGCGAATTCTACTGGTCGCGCTCGATGTACGAGATGCTTGGCCTTCCCGGCTCGGACCGAACGATGTGCTTCAGCGACGCAGCCCGCCTGATGCATCCGGATGACGGCGGCGTTTACGAAATTGCCCGGTCGATTGCTCGCGGCGATGCCGGTCAGGTCGACCAGATCTTCCGCATGCGGCACGCCGGCGGTCATTACGTCTGGATGCGCGCCCGCGCCCAAGTGATCCGCACCAATTCTGGCCGCGTCCACATGATCGGCATTGCGATGGACGTGACCGAGCAGCATCGTCTCGCGCAGCGTTATGCCGAGGCCGATCAGCGGCTGGCGGACGCCATCGAGTGCACATCGGAAGCTTTCGTTCTCTGGGACAAGAACGACCGCCTTGTCATGTGCAACGCGCACTTCCAGCAGGCATATGGCCTCCCCGATAGCGTCCTGGTTCCCGGCACCGAGCGCAGCGTCGTCAACGCCGCCGCCGCGCGTCCGGTGATCGAACGCCGCATCGCCGATGCGGATGGCTCGGGCTACTCGCGGACGACCGAAGTGCAGCTTGCCGACGAACGCTGGCTGCAGATCAACGAGCGCAGCACGCGCGACGGCGGCATGGTTTCGGTCGGCACCGATATCACGCTATTGAAGCGCAACCAGGAACGCCTGCGCGATTCCGAGCGCCGGCTCATGGCAACGATCGGTGACCTCTCCTCGTCCCGCCAGACTCTGGAAAGCCAGAAAGCCGCGCTCTCTGTCGCGAACTCCAACTATCTGGTCGAGAAGGAACGCGCCGAAGCGGCCAACCGCGCAAAAAGCGAGTTCCTGGCAAACATGTCCCACGAGCTTCGCACGCCGCTCAACGCCATCCTCGGCTTCTCGGAGATACTTCAAGACCAAATGTTCGGCCCGCTCGGCTCATCGAAGTACAATGAATATGCCCGCGACATCCACGACAGCGGCAAACATCTTCTCAACGTCATCAGCGACATTCTTGACATGTCGAAGATCGAAGCCGGTCATATGAAGCTCGAGTGTGAAACGATCGATCTTGCGCCGCTGATCGAGGAAAGCCTTCGTTTCACGGCAATCCCTGCCGCACAGAAGAACATCTTCGTCGAACAACGCATTTGTGATGGCATGCGCCTGACCGCCGATCGCCGGGCCATGAAGCAGATCCTGCTTAACCTGCTTTCCAATGCAGTGAAGTTCACCAACGAAGGCGGTCGCATCGCCGTGCGGACGCGCCGCACCAACAGCGGTGTCATGCTGACCATCGCAGACACCGGCATCGGCATCCCCCGCGCCGCGCTTGGCAAGATCGGCCAGCCTTTCGAGCAGGTGCAAAACCAGTACGCGAAGAGCAAAGGCGGCTCTGGCCTCGGCCTTGCGATCTCGCGGTCGCTGACGACGCTGCACGGGGGCAAGATGAAAATTCGGTCGCGCGAAGCGATCGGCACCGTCATTTCCCTGCACATCCCGAATGACGGCCGCTAAGACTTCACTACCGTCTGGAATATCTTCCTGACGGCTTTCGAGAGCCGTTTGATCTCTCCCTCCAGCGTCTTGATATCAGGGCAATCGCCTGCCCGGGCGACAAGATCAGTGAGGCCGGCCGGTGCCTCCTTCGGGTCGAACAGGCCGTCGATGCAGAGCCGGATGAGCTGCGAAATATCCGTGTAGAGCGAAAGCGCCGCGAGGCAGAGTTCCATGTCATCGCGGTCCATCAGCTCAGCGCCGATGAGCTTCACTTGTCCCGCCGTATTGAAATCATCGTCCTCAATAGCGATGCCGCTCGTGGAGGCCACCAGCCGCAGATATTGCGCGATGAATTCGATATCGATCAGCCCCCCCGGAATAAGCTTCAGATCCCAGATACTCGCCGGCGGCTTTTCCTGCTCGATTAAGGCCCGCATTTCGGATACGTCCTTGGCGATTTTCTGCGCGTCGGTCTTGGAAAGCAGCACGTCAGCGATAATCCGTTCGGCTTCGCTGATGAGTTCCCTGTCACCGCACACGAGGCGGGCCCGGGTCAGCGCCATGTGTTCCCAGGTCCACGCCTCTTCCCGTTGATATTTTTCGAACGACTTGATGCGGGTAGCAACGGGCCCCTTGTTTCCCGACGGCCTGAGGCGCATGTCGACCTCATAGAGTACACCCTCGGCCATCGGTGCAGACAGTGCCGAGATCAACCGTTGGGTCACACGCGTAAAATAGCGGGTTGCATCGAGCGGCTTGGGGCCTGTGGATTCGGCCGCCTCATCGTCGTAGTCATAGAGCAGGATGATATCGATGTCAGAACCGGCGGTCAGCTCGAAGCTGCCGAGTTTGCCCATGCCGACGACCGCCACGCGGCCACCCGGAAAGTCGCCGTGAGCCGTCCTGATCTCCCTCATGACGGCATCGAGCGCCGCTTCGACGACGAGATCGGCGAGATGCGTGAAGGCGCGGCCAGCCATGGCGCCGCGGATCGCACCGGTTAGCAGCCGGATGCCTATGAGAAAACGCTGTTCGTCGGCGAAGATGCGCAGCCGATCGAGCACCTCTTCATAGTATCGCGCGGGCGCGAGGAAGCTGCGGATGCGTTCGGCAAGGTAGGCGCGCGTCGGCAGTTCCGCCATCAGACCGGGATCGAGCATGCCGTCGAAGACATGTGGCTTGGCGGCAATCACTTCCGCTAGCTTCGGAGCCGAGGACATGATGTTGACGATGAGCGACAACAGCGCCGGGTTGCTGCCAAGGAGGGAAAACAGCTGAATGCCTGCGGGTAGGCCCGAGAGAAAGCTGTCGAAGCGCAGGATCGCCTCATCGGCGCGTTTACTTTCGCCGAATACGCGGAGCAATTGCGGCGTTAGTTCCGTCAACCGCTCACGCGCCTCAACGGACTGCGTCGCCTTGTAGCGACCATAGTGCCATGTGCGGATAACCCGGGAGATGTCGGACGGTCGTTCGAAGCCTAGATTGCGTAGTGTCTTCAGCGTATCGGGATCATCACCCTGGCCGGTGAAAACCAGATTGCCGGTTTCCGTGGAAAGCTTGGTCTCCTGTTCGAACAAGCGCGCATAACGCCGCTCGACCGTCTTGAAGACCTCAACCAAGCGGGCGGCGAAACTCGACGTATCGTCGAACCCCATCATGAAGGCGATGCGCTTCAGATCAGTCTCGCTCTCAGGGAGGAGATGCGTTTGTTCGTCGTGCACCATCTGAATCCGATGCTCAACGTCACGAAGGAACCAATAGGCCTCGGTCAGTTCGTCGCGCGTGTCCTCATCGATCCATTTAGCCTTTGTCAGCTCAGCCAGCGTCTCTTCGGTGCCACGGCAACGCAGCGCCACCATCCGGCCACCGGCGATCAGCTGTTGCGTCTGCGCGAAAAACTCGATCTCTCGGATTCCACCGCGACCGAGCTTGACGTTGTGCCCCTTCACCGCGATAGCGCCATGCCCCTTGTGAGCATGAATCTGCCGCTTGATGGAGTGAATGTCGGCGATTGCCGCGTAGTCGAGATATTTGCGAAAGACGAACGGAACGAGCCCGCGTAGAAACTGCTCGCCCGCCTGGATATCGCCAGCCACGGCGCGCGCCTTGATGAAGGCGGCGCGTTCCCAGTTCTGCCCCCTGCCCTCGTAATAGATCATCGCCGCGTCGACTGGGATTGCAAGCGGCGTTGAGCCTGGATCAGGCCGCAGTCGCAGGTCGGTGCGGAAGACGTATCCATCCGCTGTGCGCTCCTGCATGATCCTTACCAGCCGTCGCATCAATCGCGGGAAGATCTCGATCGCGTCGTCGGGATCCGGGACGATCCCTGCCTGTTCGTCGAAGAACACGACCAGATCGATATCGGAGGAATAGTTGAGCTCAGAGGCTCCAAGCTTGCCCATGCCAAGGACGATTACCCCTGACCCCTCACTCGGAGCGGCGACATCCTTGAGCGTGACCTTGCGGCTTTCGTGAGCCGCGAGCAGGAGGTGGTCGATCGCCGCAGCAACTGACGCCTCCGCAAGCCGGCTCAGCCACGCGGTGGTCACCCGACCGTCGAATATCCGGGCGAGATCCGCGAGGGCGACAAGAAACGCGACCTTGCGCTTGATGATCCGCAAACGGCTCATCACGTCGGCTTCGGTCGGCAACTCACCAGTTGCTCCCGGCTTCCAGCAGGCCCTCGCTTCAGCGATCAGCGCTTCGATCTCGGGTTCCAGAGGTTCCGAAATCGCGGCGGAAAGGATCGCGGTGTCGATATTCGCAATGTCACGCAGATAGGGAGACAGGGTGAGCGCGGCTGTGATGAAGTCGCGAAGGGCGCCGTCCGCTTTAAGGATCTCGGCCACGCTAGGCTCGCTTTTGCTGATCCGCTGGAGATCAGCCTGCGCGAGCTTAAGTTCGCTCTTGTTCAGCGGCTTCAAGAGCCCTTCGGCGACATCAACGAGGCTATGCCTGGAACTCGTCAGCATGCACCCTCCTGGCGACCAGATCGGAAAAACGCCGGGGAGAATCACAGCAACTTCCGGCAATTACGATCTAAGGTAGGGCCTGCGGAGGCGATGGCCAACACCGAATTCGATCCGCAGCGGTCGTGCTCCGGTGATGTTACTTCGCTGGAAAGATCATGCTAACCGTGAGACCTCGCCTCTCCTGATTTTGCGGATCGGTATCGGAGAGTTCCAGCTTCCCGCCATGCAATTCCATAACGGCTTCGACCAGGGAGAGGCCGAGACCAGTGCCGGGCTTGGAGCGACTTTCATCCAGCCGCACGAAGCGCTTCAGCACATCTTCCCGTTTCTCCGCGGGAATGCCTGAGCCACGATCCGCGACGGAAAGGCAGATGCCGTCGGCACGGCGGAGTAGCTTCAGCGTGATATCGCCGTGGCCGTCCGGATCCGAGGAATACTTGATGGCATTGTCGATCAGATTGAAGATCGCTTGTCCGATCAGTTCGCGGTTACCCTTTACCTCGATATCGGCCTCGATCGATGACGTCAGTGCCAGCCCCGCCTCGTCGGCGACGGGTTCGTAAAGTTCGGCGCTATCTGAAACGATGGCCGACAAGTCAACAGCCGACATTTCAGCGGCGACAGAACCGGCTTCGACGCGCGAAATCATCAGCAGGGCATTGAAGGTGCGGATCAACTGATCGGACTCGGAGATGATCCCCTCAAGCG
The DNA here is from genome assembly GCF_014194695.1 of Rhizobium sp. BK399. GTDB lineage: Bacteria > Pseudomonadota > Alphaproteobacteria > Rhizobiales > Rhizobiaceae > Rhizobium. The sequence goes on from NZ_JACIAH010000001.1 coordinate 413,228, forward strand.
CGACACGTCGAACCTCGCCGTCCGTGGTGTCCAGAGCGTCGGCGGCCTTGTTGCGCAGCCGGGTCAGCGGCGTCTTCAGGTCATGCGCAATATTGTCGGATACCTGCCGCAGGCCTTCGTTCAGCTTCTCTATCCGCCCAAGCATCGCGTTGAGTGAGGCCGACAGGCGATCGAACTCGTCGCCGGAGCCGCCGACGGGAAGACGCTGCGAGAGATCACCGGCCATGATCTTCTTGCTCGCATCGGACATGCGGTCGATCCGCTTCAGGGCGTTTCGACCGATGCCGAACCAGATGATGATAGCGCCGAGACCCATGATCGCCAGCGCGATCATCAGTGCTTGCCGCACCAACCCGCGGAAGGCTTCCGGCTCGCCGAGGTCGCGGCCGATCAGCAATCGCAGTCCATTGTCCAGCACGAAGATGTTGGCGACTGCCATGTGTCGTCGGCTAAGACCGCTCTCGGCGTAGCGCTGGTACATGAAGGGCAAGGATGTCCACCCCTCCTCATCCAGCACGCCAGGCTGCACGGATGCGACGTTGCCGGCGAGGATATCTCCGGAAGGGCCGGCGATGATGTAGAGATTGGCGCCCGGCTGACGGGCCCGACGTTCCATCGTGCGCAGGAGGAGGTTCATACCGCCGGCGTCATAGGCCCGCTTCACCTGATCGACTTCCTGCTGAACTGCTTCGCGGATCTGATTCGTCAGAAGCCGCTCGGACATTGCCGTGACATAGAAGACCAGCGTCGCGGCGCAGATGGCGAAAAGCAGGATGTAGAGTGCCGAAAGGCGGACTGCCGTGGACTTGAAGAGAAACCAGAAACGGTTCATCCCTCGTCCTTGATCATATACCCCGCGCCGCGAATGGTCTTGAGAAGCGGCTGGCTGAAATCCTTCTCGATCTTGGACCGCAACCGCGAAACGTGGACGTCGATGACGTTGGTCTGCGGATCGAAGTGGTAGTCCCACACGTTCTCGAGAAGCATCGTGCGAGTGACGACCTGGCCGGCGTTCTTCATCAGATATTCGAGAAGACGAAACTCGCGCGGCTGCAGCGGTATTTCCTTGCCGCCGCGGCGAACCTCATGCGCAAGCCTGTCGAGCTCAAGGTCACCCACACGATAGATAACGTCCTGGTCCGGTGTGCCCTTGCGGCGACCGAGCACCTCGACCCGGGCGAGAAGCTCACTGAACGCGTAGGGCTTTGGAAGATAGTCATCACCACCAGCTCTCAGGCCAGTCACACGGTCATCGACCTGACCGAGGGCAGAGAGAATGAGAACGGGCGTATGGATGCCCTTACGGCGCAATTCGCTGATGACGGAGAGACCATCCCGACGCGGCAGCATGCGATCGATGACGATCACATCGTAGGTGTTTTCCGAGCCCATGAAGAGCCCGCTTTCGCCATCGCTTGCGTGATCGGCCACGATGCCAGCCTCACGAAACGCCTTGGTGAGATAGACCGCTGCTTCCAGGTCGTCTTCTATGATCAGAATCTTCATGCGGCCGACATTACCTGCCGGTTGCGTTTCGGCAAGGCTCAAAGCTTCTTCCTGTTGTACAGAGGTCATTGCAATCATCCCAGGGATATTGGCGAAAAGAGCCGCGCCCAGAAGGCGCGGCTCCCACTCTGTCAGGGTTGGGAGGATTAACCCTGGCCGTTGATCGGGAGAGCAACGAAACGGCTGCCGTCCTTCGACTGGATCTGGAAGAGTGCCCGCGTGCGGCCATCCTTCTTCGCCTGGTTCAGGACCTTGACGACGTCGTCGGCATTCGAGACTTCCTGGTTGTTGACCGAGGTGATCTTCTCGCCTTCCTTGATGCCCTTATCGGCAGCGTCGGAGTCCGGATCGATACCGGTGATCTGCAGGCCCTTGCCATCGTCGGAAGGACCGACCGTCAAGCCGAGATCAGCAAGTGCCTTTTCCGAAGCAGGAGCCTGGCTTTCCGGTGCCTGATCGCCGTCATCAGCGGAAGCATCCTTCTGTTCAGCAGGCAGAGTTCCGAGTTCGACCGTCAAAGACTGGGCCTTGCCGGATCGCCAGACGGACAGTTCGACCTTCTTGCCTGGCGTCATCGCACCGATACGGCGGCTGAGATCACGGGCATCCTTGATGGTTTCGCCGTTGACTGCCGTCACGACGTCGCCTGCCTTCATGCCGGCCTTCTCACCCGGCGTGCCAGCCTGAGCGGAAACCACGAGCGCGCCGTTTGCCTCGGAAAGGCCGAGCGAGTCAGCGATGTCCTTGGTTACCGGCTGGATCTGGACGCCGAGGTAACCGCGGGATACCTGGCCGTCCTTCATCAGGTCAGCAACAACATCCTTGGCCGTAGACGCCGGGATGGCAAACGCAATACCCACACTGCCACCGGACGGCGAGAAGATCGCGGTGTTGATGCCGACGACTTCGCCATTGAGATTGAAGGTCGGGCCACCGGAGTTACCGCGGTTCACCGCAGCGTCAACCTGCAGATAATCGTCATACGGGCCAGAGCCGATGTCGCGACCACGGGCCGAAACGATACCAGCGGTCACCGTACCACCGAGACCGAACGGGTTACCGACCGCGACAACCCAGTCGCCGACGCGAACGCCGTCGTCATTAGCCCAGTTGACGTAGGTGAACTTGCGGCCCTTCCCATCGACCTTGAGGACGGCGAGATCCGTACGGGGATCCTTGCCGATCAGCTTGGCATCGAGTTCGGTGCCATCATTCATGACGGCAACGAATGCCGCGCCGTCAGATACGACGTGGTTGTTGGTGACGATGTAGCCATCTTCAGAAATGAAGAAGCCGGAGCCCTGGGCAACCGGACGCAGGCGACCCTTGCCGTCCTGCGGGCCATGATGGCCCTGCGGACCGCGGCGGCCCTGCTGGCCCTGCTCACCGAACTGGCGGAAGAACGGCTTCAGGGCATCCGGAAGATCATCCAAGCCGCGGCCGTTGAAATCGAACGCGAAGCCATTGGCGTCGTCATCGGACACCGGGTTCACACGGTTTTCGACACGCACGGAAACGACTGCCGGCGAAACGGCATCGACAACATTCGCGAAGCTCGGAACGGACGGCGCCTGAACCTTTACGGCCTCTGCATAAGAACGTGTGATTTCGAGGGGAATACCGGTCGCAAGCACCGCAGCGGCAAGACCCGCGACGGTCGAAGCCTTCAGCGCGGTATTGAGCGACGGAGCTTTGATATTCTTGAACATGAGTGGCACCTTCTTTGACTTCAACATCTACAGGATCGTTAGTGATCGGATCGGTTGATGACCAAAGATATAGGACGACACACCTTACTGCGAACTGTCCGAGCGATGAAAAATTCGTAATGTGCAACAGAGGCGCTGCAATCGGCAGCAGCATTCTCGCCCTCGACTAATGCGCGGGAAGCCGATAATCCTCCTTCCCACAACCGGGGAGGACGAGACAATGGCCCATGTGGTCACGGTGGAAGATTTTGCGCCGGATACCGCCGCGCTTGCCGCCGTTATCTTCGGGGTCACTGCGTTTGCCGTTGCGCAGGGCCTGACTTATCCCTTGATTTCCCTTGTCCTTGAGCATCGCAATGTTTCGCCGAGCCTTATCGGTTTCAACGCCGGTTGTTTCGCGGCGGGCCTTGCAGTTGCAACTTTCGCGGTGACGTGGCTGTCGCGAAAGGTGCGCGGCGATCGCCTGATCGTCGCAGGACTGATCGGCTGTGCCATCAGCCTCGCCACCTTCGCGACTTTCGATATTTTCTGGGTGTGGTGCATCGCCCGCTTTTGTCTCGGCTTCTTCGTCAGCCTGATTTTCATGTTGAGCGAAGCCTGGCTGAACACCGCCTGCCCAGATCGCCTGCGCGGGCGCGTTTCCGGTCTCTATGGCGCGGGCATGTGCGGCGGTTTTGCAGCCGGCCCGCTCGTGATCCCCATCTTCGGGACGGAACAGGGTTTTGCCTTCGCGCTGCTTGCCGTTTACGTCGCCTGTGTCGCCTTCCTGACCATCATCCTCACTCGGAGAGCCCGGACGCTTCCCGAGCAGGCCGCATCGGGGGCGCTCTTCACCTTTGTCAGAACCGCGCCAATGCTCATCTGCATGGTGGTCGCATTCGCATTCGCCGATATTGCCGCAATCGCGGCTATGCCCGTCTATTTCGTCCGCCTCGGCTATTCCGAGGCGTTCGCCGCAATCAGCGTGACCGTGCTTGCGCTGCCGACCGCCCTTGCCCAACCGGTCGTCGGCTGGTTTCTCGACAAGACCTCGCGCTTCGGCGTCGCCATCTGCTCCGGCTTGCTGGCGGGGTTAACCTTCATCGCGATCCCGTTTCTTCAGTCGCAGGCAGCGATTTTGGTGATGTTCGGCATCATGGGCGCGGCGAGCTTTTCGCTCTATACCTGCGCCTTGACGATCCTTGGCGAGCGCTACGCCGGCGATACGCTTGTCGCGGGAAGTGCGGCCTTCGCCCTTGCCTATGCCGTCGGTAGCGCTGCGGGCTCATCGTCCGTCGGCGCGGTGATGGATCTATACTCCCCGTCGGCCGGGCCAATCGCGGCCGGCTGCGTGGTTCTGATGTTTACCGCAGTGCTTGTTGCGTCCGTAGTGCGCAACCGACTCCGGGGACGGCTCTAGGTCATTCGTCGAGCAATTGACTCAAGCGGGCCTGCTCTTCGGCGGTCAGCTTGGAACCTGTCGGTCTGCCTGCCCTCTTCCGCGCGAAGACGATCAGCGAGATGCCGCCTGCGACAACAAGCAGGATCGGCGCGCCCCAAAGCAGGATCGTTTTCGTTTCAAAGCGCGGCTTCAACAGCACGAACTCGCCGTATCGCGAGACGATGTAGTTCACGACCTGCTCGTCGGTATCACCACCGGTCAGCCGCTCACGCACCAGCAGGCGCAAATCCTTGGCAAGCTCGGCATTGGAGTCGTCGATCGACTGGTTCTGGCAGACCATGCAGCGCAGTTCCGCCGAAATCGCGCGCGCCCGCGCCTCCAGCTTCGGATCGGCAAGAACCTCATCCGGATTGACGGCAAACGCAGGAACGGAGGAAAGAAGCACTGCCAGCACGAGGAGGATAGCCCGGATCATTCTGCCGGCTCCATCGCCGGACGCGCGGGCTTTGCTCTTCGGCTCGGCGCGCCGACGCGCAGTCGCCGATCGCTCAGCGAAACGAACCCGCCGGTCGCCATGATCACCGCGCCGCCCCAAATGCAGAGAATGAAAGGCTTCCACCAGATGCGCACCACGATGCCGCCATCGTTCGTCACATCGCCGAGGGACATGTAGAGTTGGCTGAGCCCAAAAGTTAGGATCCCGGCCTCGGTCGTCGGCATCTGGCGCGCCGTGTAGACGCGCTTCGACGACCAGACATCAGCAACCTCGACACCGCCGCGGCTGATGGTGAAGTGGCCCCGCTCTTCACTGTAGTTTGGTCCTGTGGCTGGCTTCATACCGTCGAAGCGCACGAAGTAACCACCCGCCTCGACGCCCTGGCCGGGCTTCATCTCGATGACATGTTCGGTTTCGAAGGTGGTGACCGCGACGATGCCGAGGACCGCAACGCCGAGCCCGGCATGAGCGAGCGCCGTCCCGAACGCCGAGCGCGGCAGGCCGGCCAGGCGTTTCCAGGCAACGGACGCAGCGACCTTGCCCACGCCAGCCCGATACCAAAGATCAGCAATCGCCCCGAAGACCAGGAATAACCCTGCGGCCAGCCCAACCACGGCAAGCACAGGGCCGCCGTGCTCGACATAGAAGAACGCGACTGCCGCAATGAAGGCCAGGATCGCGACCAGATAGAGCCGCTGCAGAACAGCGAGCAAATCACCGCGCTTCCATGCCATGAGCGGGCCGAAAGGAACGATGACCAGCAACGGTGCCATCAGCAAGCCGAAGGTCATATTGAAGAAAGGCGGTCCAACCGAGATCTTATCGCCGGTCAGCGTCTCCAGCAGCAGCGGATAGAGCGTGCCGGTCAGGACGGTGCCGCAAGCGACCGTCAGAATGAGATTGTTCAGGACAAGCGCCCCTTCGCGAGAGATCGGCGCAAACAGGCCGCCCGCCGAGAGCAGCGGCGCGCGGAACGCGAACAGTGACAACGCCCCGCCGATGAAGATCAACAGGATGCACAGGATGAAGACGCCACGCGAAGGATCGCTGGCAAAGGCGTGCACCGAGGTCAAAACGCCCGATCGCACAAGAAAGGTGCCCATCAGGGACAGCGAGAACGTCAGGATCGCGAGCAGGACCGTCCAGATCTTCAGGGCCTCGCGCTTTTCCATGACAAGCGCCGAATGCAACAGCGCCGTCCCGGCAAGCCAAGGCATGAACGATGCGTTCTCGACCGGATCCCAAAACCACCAGCCGCCCCAACCGAGTTCGTAGTAAGCCCAGTACGAACCCATGGCGATGCCTAGCGTCAGGAACGTCCACGCGGCCAGCGTCCAGGGTCGCACCCAACGCGCCCAGGCGGCATCGATGCGGCCTTCGAGGAGAGCTGCCACAGCAAAGGAGAAGCAAACCGAGAAGCCGACATAGCCGAGATAAAGCAGCGGCGGATGGATCGCGAGACCGACATCCTGCAGGACAGGGTTCAGATCCTTCCCCTCGGCCGGTGCAGGATCCAGACGCATGAACGGGTTGGAGGTTAGGAGGATGAAGAGAATGAAGGCCACCGAAATCCACGCCTGCACAGAAAGCACATTCGCCCGCAGCGTGTCGGGCAGGTTGCGCCCAAAGGCAGCCACCAAAGCGCTGAAGAGCACCAGGATCAGCAGCCAGAGCATCATCGAGCCTTCGTGATTGCCCCAAACCCCGGAAAACTTGAAAAGCAACGGCACCAGCGAGTGCGAATTTTCCCAGACGTTCGCCACCGAAAAGTCGGAGACGACGTGAGCGTAGGTCAACACGGCGAAGGAGAAGGCCACCAGCGCGAACATTGCCAGGGAGCCGACGGAGGCCACATCCATCATCGCGCGGTCAAGGCGCCTTGCACCGATAATCGGAACGACGGAAACGACAAGTGCTGTCGCAAGCGCCAGGATGAGCGCGTAGTGGCCGATCTCGATGATCATTGCACTGCTTCCCCTTCTTTCCAAAGGCCTTGCGCCTTCAGCTTGTCGGCGACTTCCTTCGGCATGTATTTCTCGTCATGCTTGGCGAGGACCGTATCGGCCGTGAATACGTCGCTGCCGGTTTCGAAGCGGCCCTCGGTTACCACTCCCTGCCCCTCGCGAAAAAGATCCGGGAGAATGCCGGTATATCGCACCCGGACGAGATCGCCGGTCGCGTCGGTCACGGCAAACTGCACCGTCGATCCGGCGCCGCGGATGATGCTGCCCTCACCGACTAGACCGCCGAGCCGAATCCGGGTTCCCGGCGGCACCGGGTTCTTGGCTATATCTGCCGGCATATAGAAATAGGCCACGGACTGGCTGAAGGCGAACATGACGAGCAGCACGGCGGCAATGATGAAACTCATGCCGCCAGCGATGATTGCCAAGCGCTTCTGCTTGCGCGTCATTCCGTCATTCCTTCTGTCGCGATGTCGAGCTCTCGCGCCACCGCCAGCAGCTTCTTGCCTTGCTCGCTGCTTGCGGGAAACGCTGCCAATCCGCGTTTCAGAGCTCCAACCGCACGATCCTTGTCCCTCAATACGGCATAAGAGCGAACGAGCCGCAACCAGCCCTCGAGATTGTTCGGGTCTTCGGTAAGCTTGGCATCAAGGCTTTCGACCATGCCCTTTATCATTTGTTGCTGATCGCCGGCGTTCATGCCCTCGGCAGCCGCAACGTCCGCCGCAGTTGGGTTGCCTAGTGCGTTCGGTGCCGCGCCGCCATTCTTGGCAACGTGCTCGGCGACCAGCGGCAGCCATGGTGCATCGGCCGGCGACTGCTTGGCGAGCGTCTCGAAGGCCGCCTTGGCATCAGCAGTCCGACCGGCCTGCTCCAAGCCGAGCGCCAGATAGAAGCTTGCCTTTGGATTGTCCGCCTGCAACTGAAGCGACTGCTCCAGCACTTTGCGCACATCCTCGGTGACGACACCGTTCGAGGTCGCCATCAGCGTCTCGGCGAGCCCATCGAGGCGTGCGGCGCTCGGGCCAAGCAGCCGGATCGCATTCCGATACGCGTTCTCTGCGTCGTCAACGCGCATGGTGTTGAAGTAGATCGGCGCCAGGACGTCCCAGCCCTTGCCGTCCTCAGGATTCTGCGCCAAGTGGCGCTCGGCCTTGGCGACGAGGATCGCCATATCGTTGCCGGGGTTCTCAAGTCGAGCTTGCAGCGGCTGTGACGGCAAATCCGGCCGCCCTACCAGAATGTAAAGACAGAGCCCCAAGATCGGCAGGAGCAGCAGCACGAAGGCTTCGGACAGACGGTGGTGCTTGGAAACCTTCCGATCGGCGACAGGCGCGGTGGAGACTGTAATCAGGCGCCGGCCGATTTCGGCCCGCGCATAATCCGCTTCGTCGGCGGAAATCAGCCCGCCGGCGAGGTCGCGATCGAGTTCTCGCAATTGATCGCGATAGACCGCGGACTCCCCGGCGCGCGTGTCATCAACCGCTCTTGCGCCACGCAAAAGCGGGTAAAGCAGAATGGCGGCAATTGCCGCCGTCAGAACGGCCACAAGAATCCAGAAAAGCATAGCCGCCAAATACTCGAAGCAAACGTCTATTCCAACAAGCAAAGCCGCAATGACGATTATTTGAGGCGTTTGGCCGCAACATTTCGCCGGCGGTCAATTCTACGCAGCTTAGCCGAGGGGCGACCAACTGCCATTGTCGTTTCGGCAGGCGGAACCGCGCGCCACCGTCTCCTTGCCGTCGATCGTGACGCTGTGGGTATACTGACGGCAATTCTGCGAGCCTACCTGGTAGGGCGCAGCCGCCACCACTCTGCCGCTGACGTTGCGTCCGCTCCAGACAACCGGCTGCCCCACAGCGGCACCTTCCAGAGCACGATATTCCGCCTCAAGTGCACGCTGACGGTCGCTACTGCTGAGTTCCACACCGCTGCGACCGATGATACCGCCCTGCAAAGCAGCAATGTATGTAGCCGAAGCTGGCGGCTTCCTCGAGAAAAGACCGCCCGAGCTGCTTTTCGTCGATTGGCACCCGGAAAGCGTCATGGCGACGAGAAGCGAGGAAACGATCATGCCTTGCGAACGTAGCATCATTCAGCCGAACCAGAATCAGGTGTCAATCAACGCAGCCACACACGCACCACGCCGTGTCGGCAACAAGGCAAAGCATGCTATGCAAACGCCTGGGTCTATGTGACATCAAGCAGTTGCTCACGCAACATCCTTTGTGATGCCTGGCAAAATAAGGCGGGCCTTCAGTCCCTGCCATTCGCCGCGGGACAATTCGAGCCGCCCTTGGTATTCATTGGAAATCTCCGTCACGATCGAGAGTCCGAGCCCCGTGCCGGGCTTGCTTTCATCCAGCCGCTTGCCGCGCTTCAGCGCCTCGCGAATCTGATCGGGCTCCAGCCCCGGTCCGTCGTCCTCGACGACGAGCTCGACCCAATGGCGACGCCCGCTGCCTTCCGCGCCCTTCACCTCATCGGGCGCCTCTGAAACGGAGAGGCGAACCTTGGTGGCAGCAAAACGAGCGGCGTTCTCAAGCAGGTTGCCGACGACCTCTTCAAGGTCCTGCTGTTCCATCGCGACCGCGAGGTGCGGCGGTGTCACGGTCAGTTCGAATTCCTTGTCGACGTTCAAACGCCGCATAACGCGCACGAGCCGTTCGAGAGCGGGCTCGGCATCGGTGCGGGCGAGCACGGATTCGCGCTGCGCGGCAATGCGGGCGCGGTTCAAATATGATTGCACCTGCCCCTGCATCGCCTCAGCCTGGTTGCGCACGAGATCGCCGTGCGAACGTTCCAGCACGCGTGCCTCGTTGAGCAGCACCGCGATCGGTGTCTTCAGAGAATGCGCGAGATTGCCGACCTGCATGCGCGCCCGCTCGACGATACGGCGGTTGCTGTCGATCAGAGCATTGACTTCGTTGGCGAGCGGCAGGATTTCGCGCGGAAAATCGCCTTTCAAAGCCTCGCTCTCACCGGCGCGAATGCGCTCAAGCGCCGCGCGCGCCTTGTCGAGCGGCTTCAAGCCATAGAGAATGGCCAAGGCGTTGACGATCAGACTGCCGACGCCGAAGCCAGCCAACGCCAGATAGAGACTGTGGGAGAAATTGCGGACGTCATCCTCGACCACGTCGACGTTGCCGCTGACGCGGAAGCGCGCGGCACGACCGTCGGTATCCAGCACAACCTCGGTTTCAGCAACCTGGATCCGGTTCCCCGAGGCATCAGTCACCTGATAGTAGCGCTCATAGTTCTTGTCGAAGGGCGCTTCGAGAACGGACGGAACAGGGATCGAAGCCGAACCAAGCGAGGGTGAGACCAGCGGTTGCGCGGTATAAGTGCCGAGCGGCTCTACGAGCCAATACCAGCCGGTCTTTGGCTGCGCGAAGCGCAGGTCGCCGAGCTGCGGACTGCCGTTCAACGCCCCTTGGTCGCCGATCGTCACCGAATTGACAACATTATAGAGCTGGGCGCGCAGCAGGTCTTGAAAGCCGCGCTCAGCGCTTTTCCGGTAAAGCGTCGAGATCAACAACCCGATGACGACAAGCGCGACGGTCGACCAGATCGTGGTCAGCAGTAGAACGCGTGCAGTAAGCGACTTAATTCGCATTTTTCGGCGCTTGGATGCGGTAGCCAAGCCCGCGCACCGTTTCGATCAAATCAACGCCCATCTTCTTTCGAAGGCGCCCGACGAAAACCTCGATCGTATTGGAATCGCGATCGAAATCCTGGTCGTACATGTGCTCGACCAGCTCGGTGCGCGAAACCACTTCGCCCATATGGTGCATGAGATAGGAAAGCAGCCGGTATTCGTGCGAGGTGAGTTTCAACGCGACGCCATTGACTGTCGCCTTCGAGCTCTTGATGTCGAGGCGCACCGGGCCACAAATGATCTCGGAGGACGAATGCCCCGCCGCACGGCGGATCAAGGCACGGATGCGCGCCAGCACTTCCTCGACGTGGAAAGGTTTGGTGACGTAATCGTCGGCACCGGCGTCGATGCCCGCGACCTTGTCGCTCCAGCGGTCGCGCGCGGTGAGAATCAATACCGGCATGCCGCGCCCTGCGCCGCGCCACTTCTCGAGCACCGTCACGCCGTCCAGTTCCGGCAGGCCGATATCGAGAATGATCGCGTCATAAGGCTCGGTATCGCCAAGGAAGTGGCCCTCCTCGCCATCAAAGGCCTGATCGACGACGTAACCGGCTTCCTTCAACGTGTCGCTGAGCTGCCGGTTCAGGTTGACATCGTCTTCGACTACCAGAATGCGCATCGGTCCGCTTTGCTCCGCTTGATTTCTTCGGCGTCTAGATAGGGCGATTCTGCCTACATCGGAACCTTGACGGTTACTTTGCGCGGGCGCTGTCCGTTACCTTGGACGAGGACGGTGATAATGCAGCTATCGCCCAGAGGCTGGACGGAAAGGAGCTGCCCTCCCGTTTTTTCCACAACCTCGCGTGCGGCCTCGCTGCAATCGCCTGCAACGCGCACCGTCAGGGTACGCGGATTATCCGGTGAGGGCGACGTTACCGCCAGCCCTGCGGCTAGCGCTGCGACGCTCAAGGGAGAGGCCATGTGCAATGCTTTCAATGGATACCAACTTGGCCCAGACTATGTACTCAAGCCACCTGAATGGCAAATGAATGCCTTGTAATCCCTGATGTTTAGAACAGTTTTGAATTCGCGCCACGCGTGTTCAAAACTGTGGGTCGGCGAACGATGTCTTCCGCTCGCCGCGCCGGCTTTAAGGGGCGGATTTGATCGCCGCCTTGGCAGTGACACGCCCGTAAATGGCAAGTAGGCCACCCAGCGCGCCGGCTATGTTGACGACCGAGTCGACCAACTGGCTCTTGTCTGCCGCAGCAAGGTCGATACCGGCAAAATGCAACACGGATGCGACGATCGAGATCAGCGCGCCCCAAATGGTCTTCGAACTGTACCAATCCTTCAGATCTATCATCTTCTCTCCTTCACGATGAAATTTAGAAAGCACATGTCACGCGTGCAGGAATGCCGAGCGGCACGCGTTCGCCCAGTTGCCGAATACGCAGGCTGAGACTGTTTTGCGGTTGTCCGAAATCGGCAAGTTCGTCGGCGGACGGATAGATCCACTGCGCTCTGTCGGATTCGTTCGCTCTCAGAACGACGTCGCCATCCAGAATTTCGACACGATACCGCTCGAACGGCTCGTCGAGGGGAATATCGGCTGCGAGCCAACTGTCGGCGCTGTCGCGCCCGCGCCTGATCCAGGTGATCTTCACGCCGTTGTCGCCGCGTGCGCATCGGATGTGGACGGGGGCAAGCGGCGTCTGCGCCCGCAACCCGCCCTCGAAGGCGAAGGGACCTGTCTTCCCCGTCGATGAGGCCGTTTCGGCAATCCAATTCAATCGCAGGCCCATTTCGTCGCTGCCGAGGCCAAGCGGTTTCACCGCCTCGTCGAGCAGCACAACGGCCGATCCGACTGCTGCCCCCGAAAACATCGCATCCTCCGTGCCGGCAAGCCCCCGCAGCAAGCCGCGCAGCGCCCAACGCCCGCGCGATATCTCCTCGGCCTCTCGGAACGCCAGGACTTCCCAGACATTGCGGACCGACAAGACCGCCAGAAGGTTGGCGCCGTTCAGGACTGAAGTCGCAGGTGCCGAGGCGAGGCCGCCATAGGACAGATCGAGTTCAAGCGGTCGCGACCAGTCGAAGCGGCCGATAACCCCTGCCGCAAGCGCACTTGTCAACGTGCCGATCCGCGCCGGCCGATCGAGCAGCACCCTACCCTTGTAACCTTCGCTCGTGGGAGACGACGACAGCCCGACCGTCGTCCACGGTTTTGCAAAGACTGCGCCCCGGGCATAGCTCGACGGATCGTTGCCATCGAACCGCGGCAGGTCAATCAAGTGGACGATCGGGGAAAACAGGTTCGAGCCGCCCTCGCCGCTCGGCTTTCCGGCGGCAATCGTCCCCGCCGTACTGCCGACAGACGAGGCGAATTCGCGCGCCTCCACCCGGCGTGCCTCACCATCCTCGACGCGGCTGATCAGGAACCGGCCCGGTGGTCCGGGCAGCGCAATTACGTCGCCAGTCTGGATACGCACCTCATTCGGCGGAAGCGAGAACCGGATGGACCGCCGGGCAACGCGATTGTCGCGCAGCAATGCCTCGGCGGCGGCAAGCGCCGTCTCCTCGGGCATGACGGCATTGAGGTCCTGCTCAATGATCCGATTTGTCGATTGCGACACGCGATGGGAGCGAGCGCTTGCCTGCTCGTAATCGAGGTCGGGATTGTAGAAGCTCAGCAGGGCTTCAGCCGCAAAATCACTGTCATGACCACGCGTTTCCTGCCATAGCGGCTCGTCTTCGCGGTCCACAAGAATGTCGACCGGCAGCGCCGGCAGGCTCGCCCACATGCGCGACCGGAAGCGCAGACGCCCCGCATCCTCGATCGCATCGATCTGAAACGCTTCCAGGAGCGGCTCGATCAGCCTGCGCGCGGATGCGATATCCCCCTGCACATATCCCAACAGATCGCCGCTCACCTCAGACACGTCGAAATTGTCAAAGCCGTGATCTCGCAGCAGAGCAGCCACCACCTCAGCCAGCGTGCCGCTGCCGAGCCTGCCGTTCAGCCAATGTCCGATACGCCAGTTGGCACCGTCGTTCCATGTCGAGGTATTCTGCGGAAAGGCAGGAAAGGGCCGCGCGTCCCACGACCAGACGAAAAGGTGCGCCGGATCGACCATTCCGGCCAGAGGACCGCCACCGCCCCACCACGTGTGATGGGCCTCCAGAAAACGCCGCTGCATGGTGTCGGCGCGCGTACGGTTGGAAAAGTAGGGAACAGCACTTTCCGCGGACTTGGGATCGGCAAAGATGTTCGGTTGGTTTGCGCCCTTGTCGATGGCACCGCAGCCTAGTTCGGTGAACCAGACAGGCTTGCTGCGCGGAAGCCACGATGTCGGCGTCGGGATTTCCACGCCGCCGATCCGCTCATGATGCTGATCGGACCACCAACCCGCGATATCCTTGTAGCGGAAAACCCAAGGCTTTCCGACAAGCTCGTCCGAAATCGGACTACGCTGCCTCGCCCGGCGAGCCGCATCGCTCGCGTAATACCAATCGAAACCCTCGCCTGCAGTGATCGCGGTGGTCAACGCCCGGAAGTCATCGCCGGTCCGGAAACCATCAGGATTGGCGTTCGCGAGATCGTCGTCCCGCCAGTCCGCCAGTGGCATGTAGTTGTCGATGCCGATGGCATCGATCGCCGGCGACGACCAGAGCGGATCGAGGTTGAAATAGACGTCGCCGCTTCCATCCTGCGGATGGTAGCCGAAGTATTCGCTCCAATCGGCACCGTAAGTCAGTTTCGTCGCCGGCAGGAGCGACTTCACATCGGCTGCGAGAGCCGTCAGCGCCGCGACGAATGGAAAGCTGTTGGCTCCATCGCGCACCTGCGTCAGCCCGCGCAATTCCGATCCGACAATGAACCCGTCGACACCACCCGCCGCCTTTGCCAGTTGCGCGTAGTGCAGGATGAAGCGGCGGTAACTGGCCTCGCCGCCGACATAGGTCACACGCTGCCCGTCAACGAAAAAATCGGTTGCCTGCGCCGCCCCGGTGAAGGCGGACAGTTGGCCTGCAGCCTCTGCGGTCCGGTCCACGGTTTCCACCTGGCCAATCGCCGGATAGCAGGTGATCCGCCCTCGCCAGGGATAGGAAGGCTGAGCCGAAGCCCCATAGGGATCCGGGAGGCTGTTGCCGGCTGGAATATCCATCATCACGAAGGGATAGAGGTAGACCGCCAACCCACGCGCCTTGAGATCGGCAATTGCCGAGACAACACTCGCGTCGTCGGGCGTGCCGCCATAGGCGGGACCGCCGCCGCTCCTGCTGACAAGGTGAGCGGTTCCGCGCAAGTAGCCGGAGACCGACCATGGGCTGCTTTCGTTGCGCGCCGACACTTCCACGCCCGGCAGGATCTGACATTCGCCCGCGCGCAGGTCGGTCCCGAACCATGAGACGACAAGCGCAACACGCTCGAGATTTGGGCAGAGCGCCGTCAGCTCGTCGATCGAGACCTCCCAGTCGGTCAGCCCCTGCAGGCTGTTGCGGTTCAGGACTCGCGCGCTGCCTGCCCCGGTGCTTTCGGAGACGGCGACCGTGCGATAACCATGCTCGGTCGCGCCGGGAATGATGCAGACAGCCTTGATCTGGTTTTCCAGCGTGCCGATCGGGCGGATCACCTCGAACTGCAGCAAAGGAATGCGGTTACCATAGGAATCCAACGGCAACCGCTCGAAGACGACATAGGCAAGCCCGCGATAGGCGGGCGCCATGCCCGCTCCCTGCTTCGCCTCGATCAAGGGATCCGGCTGCTGATCACGATCCCCGGGATAGAACCGCATCTCGATCTGCGTCAGGTCGAGCTCCTTGCCATCAGCCCAGACCCGGCGAACACAGGCGACAGGTCCCTCGCTAAGCCCGATCGCCAGATTGGCAAAGTAGCGGAATGTCTCGACCCGCGCGCCACTCGACGACTTTCCGCCCCTGCGCTCGCTCGTCACCTGCTCCTCGAAGCGTGTCGCCCAGATCAGCGTTCCGCCCACGCGTGCCGTTCCGTAAACCCTGTTGATCGCCGTCCCTTCGTCTGCGCCGGGGATGCGCGCCGTCGAAAGGTGCGCCCCGCGAACCGTCGAGCTGCGGGAAAGCAAGGCGTGATCGACGACGCTTCCGGCGAGCGCGCCGGCTGCGCGGCCGATGACAGCGCCAACCGGGCCGAAGACACTGCCGAGAGCAGCGCCGGCCGCTTGAAAGAGAAGTGTTGCCATGAACCACCGGAAAATGAAGAGGAATTGCCGGCTTCAGCCGGAAACGGAGCAACGTTCGGGAAAGCGAAACACAGCCACAATCCGCCTGCGCCAACTCGGCACCAGCGGCGAACAGACGACCGAAGCCTGCTCATAGGCATGGATGAATTGCCGTTCGCCGGCGAGAATGCCGGCATGCTTCGCCGCCATATCCGGCCGCCAGCGGAACAGCAGCACATCGCCCGGCTGCGCTTGCGTCAGCGGCAGCGGCGTTCCGAAGTGTTTCAGCGCCGCAGCCATCAGGCGGTCCGTGCCGCTGCGCTCGGCCCAGTCAGGCGCATAGGGCGGCGGGAGTTCCGGTTCGTCGCCATAGACGTCCCGCCACACGCCACGGATCAAGCCGAGACAATCGCACCCGACGCTTTTGGTCGACGCCTGGTGGCGATAGGGCGTTCCGATCCAGCTCTCGGCAGCGTTCAGCACCTTCTCTGCAAAGGGTCTCATTTGAACAGCGCGCTCCCGTCGTGAACGGTCTCGTCATCGGCGTAGGTGTACGCGAAGTCTGCACCTGGTATGTGCGGAAACCCTTGAAAATTCAGTTGGTTGGAAAACTTTGTTCGGCAGGTGGCAAAAGCCTTGTCGCATCCGGCCGTCAACCGGACCCGGTCGCCGATCTCAGGCAGGACGGTCAGCGGCAGCCACAATGTCACCTCGCCTTCCGTCTCAGAATACGACTCGGCGATCCCGCCTTGCCCCTCGGCTACGCCATCAAGAAAAGCCAGTTCCCCGAAACGGAAGAAGCCGTCGCCCAAGCTGCCGATACCGGAAACCTGGATATGGCTTTCATCACGCACCAGCACCACGATGCCTTCAGCGCGAAACTGCGGCTGGGCCAGATCGACACCGCACCTGCCGTCCCCAAGCGCCGCATCACAACGCCTGCCGTAGACGCGCCCCTGCGGCTGGTTCAGGCGATGGGCAAAGCTTCGAAGCTCGGCACGAAACTGACCGGCATCGCGAACGACCTCGCCGATTTCCTGCACCTTGATCAGCAAGTGCTGCGCGGGCACCGACCAGTTGACGAGGAAAACCTCCACGCGGGCGCCGTCATAGGCGCCGCGTTGAAGGTCGTCCTCGGTGATCGCATCGCTGGAGAAGCCGCCCGCAACGTCGCTGGTCGCCTCCGGGAGACCGGCCTCCTCCTCGGTCGCACTTGCAGAGAAGCCACTGGCAGCGGTGAAGCTGGTATCGGCGAAGGCGAGGTCGTGGTCATGCTCGGTAAAACCGAGGACGACGCCATCTCGCCTCATCACTCGCCAGGCATGGCAAAGTGTCGTCGCGTCGCAATCGAGATGCATCGCCAGAGATGGGTCGATGGTTCTCACGGTACAATCTCCGTCAGCGGAATTGTCGGGATCCGTCCGGTGTTGAAGGCCGACAGATTGACGTCGATCCGACCCGTCGCGAAGCGAACCGGCACATCGAATTCGAAGCCTGCGGTAATGGCAGCACCCGCAGCAGGAATATGACCGGCAGCAAAGCTGACGAGGCCAGTCGCGGCATCGCAGGCAAAGGCGGAAGGGCCTTGCTCGACGCCATCCACGGCAACGATCACCGAGTCTGCCGCCGGCTTGCGGATGGTTCGAACGGTGCTCGCGGCCGCGTCTCCGTAGGTCTTGGCAAGCTGAAAGCTCGCCGTCGTGCCGTCTCCGGTGCCGATAAGCTGATCGAATGCCGTCACCGGCACATCCGGTCGCCCAGTCGTCCAATCGACCGGATCGCGAAAGCGAAACCCATAGAGTTCACCGCTGCGCGCCTCGAAAAACTCCAGGACCTCATAGAGATCGGTGAAAGAGCGCAGCCCAGAGCCCGCATCGTAGCTGCGCCGCGCATCGCGCCAGCGGCTGTTGCGGCTTTCGCGGCCGTTGGAAAGGTTGACGATGTCGGTGCGCCTGACAGGGCCGCCGCTCGTCGAGAGCGACAGGCGCAGCGGAAAGCGCACCTCGTGGAAGCCGTTTGCCATGATTGCCTCAAAGGTTGCGCTGGCCGCGCATCGCCGTGCGCGCCAGCATCGCAGAGATCTGCGCTTCGCTCTTCTGAAAGCTCTGCGCATCCGAAGTCGTGACGTTGAAGACGATCTGCGGGCCGGCCGATCCGCCTGACGCAGCAACGCCGAGCGCACCATCGGCGCCCCGTTTCAGCGGCAGGATCGCCTCGCTGCCAGCCTCGCCCATCAGGCCCATGTTGCCGCCCATCGGGAAGTAGGTCGGCTGCGAAACCACGCCGCCATCGGCGAAAGGCAGGAGCTTGCCGAAACCGCCGAGAAGGTTCGACGCAGCGCCCGAGATCATCGTCTCCAGCGGCTTCAATCCGGCCGACAGCGCGATATCGGCGAGCCGATTGCCGAGGCTGCGCAGCACATCATCGAGGCCCTTGCCGCCATCGGCAGCACTGCGCAGCGCGCTCGACAGCGCCGAGCCGAACGAGCGCGAGCGGGTCTCTAGGCCATCGAGCGTACGTTGCAGGGTTTCGGCCTGCACGGCCATGGCGGAGAGGTCGGCGTCGTCAGTCTCCATGATCGTTCCTTCGTTTCGAGGGTGTCAGGCCGTCCGGAAATTGCGCCATCAGCGCGCCGAGATCGGCCCGGGCGACGGCGCTGCGCGGCGCCAATCCACCGGCAACGGCGTGAAATTCGACGGGTGTCATTGTCCAGAAGATTGCGGGAGGCAGCCGCAGCAGACAGAGGCCGACGTGGAGGACGCGCGCCCAGGGGAAAGGCGTCGCGCGATCGGCCTCGATATCTGCTGCGGCTAAAGGGGGCGCGCGGCAATCTCCGCGCTCTCCCCGATGAATGTCGCGGCAAGCAGGTTGCCGACGACAACAGCGCAACCGGCAATGCCGCCATCGATGCTGGCCTCCGCCACTTCCTGATCGGAATAGAGATTGCCGCCGCCGCGAAGGCCGGCGCCGATGATGCGGATCATGTCGGCTGCCTTCAGCTGTCCGCGCGAGAAGCGCTCGGCCAGACCCACGAGATTGTCCGTGGAAAACGCTGTCTCCAGTTCCGCCAACGCGCCGAGCGTCAGGCAAAGGATCCGCTGTTCACCATCGATGACAGCCTCGATCTCGCCGCGGCGCCGGTTCGCCCTTGCACCCGCCGCCCGCATCAGAGCGCCTCGAAGTTGATGGCGCCGGCCGACTCCAGCGCCAGCTCGAACATCACCTCGCCGTTATACTGGCCGGAATATTCGAGCGCGCTCGCCTGGAACGGTCCCGTCACCATGCCGAAACCGGGGACGATGATCTGCCAGCTCAGGATCGACGCGTTGAAGAAGGCATTCCGCACCAGGCCATCGGAGGCTGCATCCTTGAAGATGCCGGCGCCCGAGACCGACGCGCGCTGCACGCCGGCGCCACCCAGCAGCTCACGCCAGCGCCCGGCGCTCTCGGCGTCGGTGACGTCGACGGTTTCAGCGTTGAATGCCAGCCGTTTCGACCGCAGCCCTGCTACCGTTTCGTAAGCCGTGCCGTTGAATATCTTCAGGAGCAGGTCCTTGCCCTTCTGCGCCACCATCGTCCGATCCTTTCGACATGAAAAAGGCGCCCGAAGGCGCCGTCGTGCAGTTCCAAATGGGAGCCTCGCTCCGGTGCGTTGTCCCTTACAGCCACCATTCGCGCAGGCGCGGATGGCGCCGGATGTCCTGCTCACTGCAGTAGGCCGTGCCGTCCCATCCCGCCTGCGCCGCCAGCGCTACAATCTCGGGCTGATCGTCGAAAAACAGCGGGCGCTCATCGCCGGAAATCCCCAGTGCGGCGTTGATAGCCTCGAAGAAACGGATATCTTTTTTGGGATGACCGATCTCGGCGCTGTAGAAAATGCCGTCGAAGAGCCTGGAAAGGCCAAGGTCGTTCCACAAATATCGTGCGCGGAAATGTTCCTGGCCGGTTGCCAGATACAGCTTCATATCGGCTGCCCGGCGCAGCTCGGACACCAGCTCAATAACCGATGCATTGAGATTTGAATCTTTTTCAAACCAATACTGCATGAAAGAGCTCACGCTGCCGGCATAGCCAACCTGCGGAAGCACTTCGGCAAGCGCTGTCTTCAAATCGCTTTGCCCAGTCACGCATGCAAACATCCGGCTTTGGGAGCGATCGCCAGGCGTTCCGAAAAAGAGCTGTTGGAACGCATCGCGATCCACACCCAGATCGTCTTCGATTGTCATATCCCAAGGCTTGCGCAGTTCCGGATTGGCGTGCCATCCATCGATCAGCACACCGTCGACATCGAAGAAGATTTTCACCGTCCACTCGCTTTGTTGAATCGCAATCCAACACAACTTACGCCAACGGTGCCGCCATGCAACCACAATGGCCGATTGTGCTCGACGCTGCGATCGGTTCTCTCCTGAGCGGCAGCTCCGACAGAGAAAACAGGCGCAGCCGGCGCCCGTAGGTGTCATCCACTTGTCACTTTCAACCAGTCGGCGAAGCTGCTACGACCTTGCCCGCCCCTACCCCATTCGCGTCAAAGCCCGCCTCATGTCTCGATCCATCCCCCTGCGCTCGGTGCAGATGATTGCCGTGCTTGCCGTCACGCAGCTGATTGGCTGGGGCACCACCTTCGACATGCTCGGTGTCATGGGGCGCGTCATCGCGCCGGATCTCGGCTTGCCGAACGAGGTGGTCTTCGGTGGGCTCAGCATCATGATGGTTGTCAGTGCCCTCGCCGGCCCGACGACCGGCCGGCTGCTCGCCCGACATGGAGCCGCGCGCGTGCTCGCCGCCGCCTCGATTACCTTCACGATCGGCCTGTTGCTGTTGTCAGCCGCGCACGGCATCGTCCTCTATGGGCTTGCCTGGATCGCCATCGGCGCCGGTGGCGCCTTCGGCCTTTCCGCTCCGGCCTACACCGCCGTCGTCGAGCGCGCCGGCCCCGACAGCAAACGGGTGATTGCCATCCTGATGCTGTTCACCGGCCTTTCGAGCGCGATCTTCTGGCCGATCCTCAGCCAGCTCAACGCGACCGCCGGTTGGCGCATGACGTTTCTCATCTGCGCGGCGTTGCAGTTCTTTGTCTGCCTGCCGCTGCATGTTTTCGCCCTGCCGAAGCCGATCGCCTTCGCAGCCGACGGCAGCACCGCGCAGGAAACGCCGGTGCCGCTTTCGCCTGCGGGACAACGCAAGGCCTTCCTGCTGATTGCCGCCGCAACGACGATCTCGACCTTCGTGACTTTCGGCGTATCGCCATCGCTGCTCGAAATACTGCGCCAGTCCGGCGCCTCACCGGCGCTGGCGCTGCAGCTCGGTTCGGCGCGCGGCGTGATCGGCATCTCGGCTCGCTTTCTGGACATGCTCCTCGGGCGTCGCGGCAATCCGATCCTCAGCGCCGCGATGGGCGTGAGCCTGATGGTCTCAAGCTTCCTGATGATGCTGCTGATACCGCCCTCGACGCCGCTGCTGGTTACCTTCATCCTGCTCTATGGCTTCGGTTCTGGTGTCATGACCGTTGCCCGCGCACTGCTGCCGCTTGCCCTGTTCTCGCCGCGCGAATTCGGGCTGCAATCAGCCCGCCTGTCGCTACCGCAAAACCTCGCCAATGCCGTCGCACCCGTCGTTTTCACGGCGGTCCTCGATCGCGCCGGTGCAGGAACCGCAATCGCGACCTGCGCCGCGCTCGCGGTCATTTCGCTCGGCTTCGTGCTGATGCTGGCAGCGCAGGTCAAGGCAGCGACCCGGGTATACGAACCGGCCTGAGATGCAGGCAGCTGCGGCAACGGGCGGGACATCTGAGATCACTGTCCCATCTTCAAACCAAGTAGCCCATCGCTCTTGGAGGAAAAGCAACATGGACCGGTTCACTGGTGGGTGCCGCTGCGGCAATGTCCGCCTCGTGGCAACTGGACGCCCCTATCGGGTCGGCATTTGCCATTGCCTCGACTGCCGCAAGCATCATGGCGCACTTTTCCATGCATCGGCGATCTTTCCCCAAGATGCCGTGACGATCGAAGGAGAAACAGGTGCGTACGACGGGCGCTTCTTCTGCCCCCGATGCGGCTCCCCGGTTTTCGGGCGCTCCGGAGATGAAGTCGAGGTGAACCTCGGATCGCTCGATGCTCCCGACCAGTTGCAGCCAACTTACGAACTCTGGACCATCCGCCGCGAATCCTGGCTGCCGCCGTTTCCGCTGGCGAGACATTACGAACGCGATCGCGACGCCGCGAGCCGCTACGAGAAGTAGCCCGCTACGCCGTGACGGCGGCAATCGGCTCCGTGACAGCGCGAAAGCGCAGTTCGGCAACATACAGCTTCGTCTTCGCTTCACGCCGGCTCTGTGTCCTGACATACAGAAGGCTGACGAGGTGGTGCTGGCCAAGATCGAGCGCCGCATCCTGCAGCAGGGCATGGAGACGCGCGGCCACCAACTGCGCCTGCTTTCGTCCACCGGTATCGATCCAGATTTCGAGCGACAACAGGTGCTCCTCGCCTCTCTCCGTCGAGGTCGAATAGTCGTTGCTGACGAGTTCCCCGATCAGCACGCAAGGAAGCTTTCGCCCGATCACCAGCCGATCGCGGATACCGTCCTCACCGATCATCCCAAGAAGCTCGGCATCGCCGCTCAGGCATGCATGGATCGCCATCAGCAATTCATTGGCTGCGCTCATCGCTCCCACCTCCCTTTGCCCGCGGCCTTGCGGCACCCCCCTCGCGACAGCCGCGCCAGGATCTCCGCCAGATCGCGGAGTGTGATCGCCATGGCGGTGTTCATCGACCTTCCTCCTCACAGAGGCAGCAGAGATAGCGGCCGGTTTCATCAGGGTCGCGCCAGCTGCCTATAGCAAACAGCCGATCGCCCTTGCGCAACCGCATCCCGGCCCTGATGTCGCTGCGGAACCGCAACCAGATACGATGGGTCAGCGTGAAGACATCTGCACCGGCCCGCTCTTCCCGTATCTCCGCCAGCGGTTCGATCCGCGCCCACACCGAGGCAACAGCAGTGAAGGTGACAGTCGCACCGCCCTGTCCGTCCAGCGCTTCTTCCGGTGCCTCCAGTTCAAGCCGCGCCGTCATCTGGCCAGGATCGAAGAAGACGGATCGCATCAGAGCCTCCGCATCAGGAACGGTGCGACCAGCCGGTCGTAGCCAAGAGGGATGTCCGCCGGCTGGTCCTCGACGGCGACGGCGCCCCTGAAGGCGAACATCTGGGCGACATGCATCAGCATCGCGCGCTTCAGCGTGTCCGGTACGTCGGCCCCGCTCTCGCCGAAACCGGCGGAAAAATCGATCTCGATGCCGTTCACGGCAATGGCAGGATTCAAGTTTCGATCAAGCACCAGACGCGCCGGCCGGGCATTGCCATCGAGCACATGGCCGGTCGCGGGCAAGACCACCTCCTCGCCTGCCTCATCGTAAATGATTAGGCTTTCAATGGCTTGCACCGGACCTTTGGCAATCTGAATCACACGATCTTCAGGTATCGATTCAAGATGGAGGCGCCAGACCTGCGTGATCAGGCAGAGGCCGGTCGTGCGCTCCAGATGCTCGCGGGCAACGCGGATCAGCGAAGCCAGCAGCGCGTCTTCGTTGCCGTCGTCGAGCCGCAGATGGGCCTTCACCTCGGCAAGCGTCAACGCTTCCGCGACAGGCGGGGTAATCAGTGCATAGGTCATTGACGATCCTAGATTGGTGTGGCGCAGGCATGTTCGGCAGGCGGATGCGGGCAGCCGCACCCGCCTTGCCTAGGATCAGCTCACGGCGAACTTGATGAGCTTGATCGCCTCGAAGTTTTGCACCCCACCGCCGACACGCTTGGTCGTGTAGAAGAGCACGTAGAGCTTGGCGGAATAGGGATCGCGCAGCACGCGCACGCCGGTGCGGTCGACGACGAGATAGCCGGCACGGAAGTCGCCGAAGGCGATCGACAGCGCATTGGCCGCGATATCGGGCATGTCCTCCGCCTCGACAACCGGGAAGCCGACCAGCGATGCCGCCTCGCCCGCCGTTGCCGGCGGCTGCCAGAGATAGCGGCCGTCGCCATCCTTGAGCTTGCGGACCTCGGCCTGCGTCTTGCGGTTCATGACGAAGTTGGCGTTCTGCCGGTGTCCGGCCTTCAGCGAATAGATCGTATCGATCAGGGTGTCGGAGGCGCCCGTCGTCTTGAAGGCGCCAGCCGCGCCCGTCGCGATATAGCCGAGATTGCCCCAGCTCCAGGCGCTGTCGGCGACCACGGTATAGGCGAGGAAGCCCTTCGGCTTGTTGGTGCCGTCGCCGTTGACGAACGCGGCGCCCTCCTGCTCGGCAAAGACGGTATCGACCTCGCTCGATATCCAGGCCTCGATATCGACGGCGGCATCGTCAAGCAGCGCCTGCGTTGCCGCCGGCATGGCGTAGAGCTCCATGGTCGGGAAGGAGAGTTCGGCCAATTGCGCGCTTGACGTCTGCGGGCGGGCCGCCGCCTCGGCCACCCAGCCGGCCGCCATGCCCGCGGTCGCGAACGGCTTCTTCAGCACCGAGCAGGAGACCTGACGCACGGTCGCAAGCGAGCGGATCGGCGAAACGACGGAGAGGCGGCGGCCGATCTCGGTGTCCGTCTCGGGCGGCACGAGATAGCCGCCATCGCTCCCTGATCCCGCCGACATCGCCTTGGCCTCGAGCTCGCGCAAGCCGGCCTCGTCGCCGCGGCGGATATACTGCTCGAACGCCGCCTTGTGCTCGTTGGCCTCGACGCCGTTTGCGCTGCCACGCCCGAGCGGCGGCCGCGCCTTCTTCAGCGCCAGCTGGTCGAGCACCTTCTTCTGCTCGTCCATCGCCCTCGTGATGCGGTCCATCTTGTCGCGGGTGACGACATCGGCCGTCAGCTTTTCCTCGATCTCACCGAGGCGGCGGTCATTGGTATCCTTGAAGGCTTCGAACGCCTCCATGAACTCGTCGAAGGCAGCCGTCATCTCAGGCGCCGCCTTGATCTCCGGCGCGATCCGCGAACCTGTCTCATGCATGTCGGTCATGTCCCGTTTTCCTATCTGAAGGTTTCTGTCAGCATCATCCGGGCGGCCCGGCGCATGGCGCGGACAAGCTCGGTCTCCTTGTCGCGGAACCACCGCGCATTCTTGATGTTCTGGACGCGCGCCGAAGGCAGCATCGGGAAAGTCACAACAGAGATCTCCCAGAGGTCGGCTTCGAGGATGCGGCGCACGCCCGACTTCGCATCGGTCTTGGCGCGCACGGTGCGGAAACCGATCGAAAGCCCGTCGAGCGCGCCGTTCTTCAGGAGCTGATGCACCTCGCGTGCCCGGGAGACACCCTCGGCGAGCATGCCCTCGACATAGAGGCCGCGGCTGTCCTCGCGGATCGTCTTCCACGCGCCGATCGGTTCGGCCGGGTCATGCTGGAAGAGCATACGCACCCCGCCCGCACCGCGCTCGGCCAAGGACTTGCGAAAGGCGCCGCGCTCGATCGCATCCTTGCCGAGATCGACTTCGCCGAAGACGCTGGCATAGCCGGAAAAGCTGCCGTCGCGCTTCAGCCCCCTGAGCTCCAGATTGGCGAACTTGCGCGTATCCGCGCCCATGGGTGATCGCGCCAGCGCGCGGCTTGCGGTCATGATGCTCTCCTCGTTTGTTGGAATGGGCTTGCGGGCTAGCGCCCGCGGGCACCGTATCGCCCGGCGATGCGCGACAGGATGCCGAGACCCCACCAGGCGCAGAGGCTTGCCGCCGCTGATCCAGACAGCACGATCTCGGAGGCCGAGAGGCGATCCGCCAGCGCCAGCCTTTCGGCAATGCAGATACCGGTCGGCCCGCCGAAGATCGTGCCGCAGGCAAGGCCGGTGAAGAAGCGGCTGGCGGCCTCCCGCCGGCTTTTCGGCAGGAGGTAGACGAGCGACACCGCCGCCCCCGCCGACGCACCGAGCGCCCTGGTCGCCCAGAGCCCGGCATCGTTGGAAAGGTCTGTCATCGCAGGGATCCTTGGTTGAAGGCAGGAAAAATCAGCCGCAGTCGCGACTTGGCGCCGCCGATTTCAGCGTGTCGTCCCCGCATTTCAGCGAATCTTTTGAACCGCTTGGGTGGGTTTGTTTGAATATTGAGTCCAGGCGCTCAGAGTTTGATTCATGCGCCGGCGCAGGCGTTCAGTACCCCACTGCCTGCCGCTTCTCCTCGTCGGTCAGGAAGGCTGCGCTTCCCACCCGCGTCCACAGCTGATCGCGCTCGGCCGCCAGCCCGGCGACCTTGTCGAGATCGGGCTCCAGCCGCAGACGATCCTCGTAGTGGCCGGAGAGCCAGGCCGAGAGCGAGGCGGCGGTGCGCGTCAGCATCGGCAGCACCGTCAGCCGGTAGAAGGCGCGGTTCGCTTCCTGATAATTGGCGTAGGTGTTGTCGCCGGGAATGCCGAGCAGCATTGGCGGCACGCCGAAGGCGAGTGCGATGTCGCGGGCGGCGCCATTGCGCGCCTCGACGAAATCCATGTCCTTCGGTGACAACCCCATCGACTTCCAGTCGAGCCCGCCTTCCAAAAGCAGCGGACGTCCGGCGCGCATCGGGCCGGAATAGCCCTCGTCGAGTTCCTGTTTCAGCCGCTCGTACTGGTCGGGCGAGAGATTGCCGCCCTCCTTCGGCTGGTAGACCAGCGCGCCTGACGGGCGGGCCGAATTATCGAGCAGCGCCTTGTTCCATGTCGCGGCTGCATTGGAGAGATCGAGCGCCACCTGAGCCGCTGCCAGCGGCGGGAAACCGAGATGATCGTCGAGCGGATGGAAGAGCTTCAGGTGCAGCAGACCCAGCCCTTCCGTCTCGGCCGGAAATCGGCGCACGGAACCGCCGGCACGATAATCATAGGCCTCGGGCCACCCGTCCCTGCCTTCGACGATGCCGATGCGATCAGGCCGCAGCAGATGCAGTTCGCGCAGGCTGCCGCCGACCAGCAGCGGCTCGACATAGGCGTTGCCTGAGAGAAGCAGATGTCCGTAGAGCGCCTCGAAGAAATCAGGCCCACTCATGCGCCCGTTCGGCTGCCCAAGCAGCGACTGCACCGCATGATCCGGTCGCTCGCGATCGCCCTCGTAGAGCAGCCACGGCACCGAGGCGGCGGCTTCAGCAATCAGCCGGACGCTGCGATGCGCGACCGGGTTCTTCATGAAGCCCTCGCGCGACAGGGCGGCGTATGAGCGGCCAGTCCAGCTCGCCCGCCCTTCCGCGGTCAACGACATGAAGCCGCCCGCGGTCTTCGTCTCAGGCACGGCTTTGCGACCCGCCGCGGAGCCCCACGGCAGCAATGATCTCAATCTCATGGTTGGTATCCTGGAGTTAGGCGGACTCTCGAGCCTGTGGCGTGATGACAGCCAATCGCAGGTGAAGCCCGATCAGGCCTTGAAGGCGACTTCTATGGTTTGCCGGTCCTGCGCCACGATCCGGCATTTGGTCTCGAAACCCTCGCCCTTGATCATCAGGACGAATTCCGGAGGTATGCCAGCGGAACTGGAGACGGAGAGCCCCGCGCTGTCGGTGCCGAGCGACCTTATGGTGCAATCGATCGTCGAGCGGCGGTCATTGAACATGATGGACCCTGCTTTCAGAACGCGACGGCGAGAGCCGGTCGGACCATCAGCACCGATGGAGTTCCACGACACGCATCGGTTTCGACCGTTGTGCTTGGCGTGGTACATCGCGGCATCGGCCTGAGCCAACAGCGTCTCGATATCC
The DNA here is from genome assembly GCF_014194695.1 of Rhizobium sp. BK399. Lineage (GTDB taxonomy): Bacteria > Pseudomonadota > Alphaproteobacteria > Rhizobiales > Rhizobiaceae > Rhizobium. Next base: position 440,782 of record NZ_JACIAH010000001.1, read on the forward strand.
CTGGTGATGATCGAAAGCGCCGAAACGCCGAAACTTGCCGTCACGTTCAATTCGCCGAAAGCTCCTCGGATCGGCAGGCACGCGATCGCCATCCTTACCTTTTCGGCGACGGCGACTGCCCCTTCGCGATTGATATGCGGAAGGAGAATGGCAAACTCCTCGCCCCCGAGCCGGCCGAACAGATCTCCCACCCGCAGGTTCGCCTTGCACGTTTCAGTGACCGCATGAAGCACCTGATCCCCCACGGCGTGGCCATGGGTGTCGTTGACGCTCTTGAAGCGGTCGATGTCCAGAACAATGCAGGACAGGTCATGCTGATGTCTCAAGGCAAGCGACAGAAGTTGATCGGCCTCCTGCCGGAAGGCGCGGCGGGTAAGCGTGCCCGTGAGGCTGTCGGTTGCTGCCGACTGCAGCAGCTCGATCCGGTCCATCGCGACGCCCGCCAGTTCGTGGAGAACAAAAAGGTCCCTGGAACTGAATGATCTGGGGCGGCGATCGATCGCACATACCGTTCCGATAACGTGGCCACCCTTGGTTTTCAAAGGCACGCCAGCGTAAAACCGAACGTGGCTTTCTCCCGTTACGGCCGGATTGTGCGCGAACCGCGGATCGCGCGTAGCGTCCTGCACGACAATCGGCTCCTCGCGGTCGACCACGTAGCGGCAGAAGGTATCTTCAAGCGGAACCTCGTCCGCCGCCAGACCGGAACACGCCTTGTACCATTGCCGATGCGCGTCGATGAGAGACACCAGGCCGATGTCGACCGCGAAGATCTCCTTTATCAGGCGCACGATGCGCTCGAAGCCTTCGTCCTTCGGGGTATCGAGGAGGTCAAGCTGCTCCAGCGCCGCGAGACGCTCGATTTCCCGCTTTTTCGCGTCCAAGGACGATGTCCCGAAAGCCCTCACAACCACCATGCAGCATCGCTCCTAGCCCAGCTGAGATAGCATGCGTCTCATACATTCGTGAAGAAATTCAATACCGCTTTCCCCATCACAATATCGATGGCTTGTCAGAGTGGGACGGGAGAGGCAGGCCTGCCTGCTTGCCGTCCGGGACGCCATAGCCTCGCCAGATTTGCGCAAGACGCCCACGCCCTTTCGCGCTATGAAGGTGACCCTGATCCCGCCCGTCACCTACTGAGGTCCCCACATGGCTTTGAATGTTCTTTTCATTGGCGGCACCGGCCAAATCTCTTACCCGTGCGTCGAGCGCGCCGTTGCCGAGGGTCATCATGTCAGCATCTTCAACCGCGGCCTGAGACAAGACCCCTTGCCTGCAGGCGTGACCTCGATCGTCGGCGAACTTGGGTCGCCGGAATACGCGGAGCTCGCCAAGGCCAACTACGATGTCGTGTGCCAGTTCATCGCCTTCACGCCCGACCAGATTGCGCGCGATATCGAAGTGTTTTCAGGCCATTGCGGCCAGTACATTTTCATCTCCTCGGCCTCGGTCTACGAGAAGCCGGCTCGTCATTACGTGATCACCGAGAAGACGCCGGCGATCAATCCGTACTGGCCCTACAGCCAGGCCAAGATCGCCTGTGAGGAATTGCTCAAGCAATCCGAGAACCTCGCCTGGACGATCGTTCGCCCCAGCCACACCGTCCGCACCGGACTGCCGATCATGATGGGCGATAGCGACGTCATGGCAAGACGCATGCTGGACGGCGACCCCACCATTGTCGCCGGCGATGGCCACACGCCCTGGACGCTGACCCGCTCTGTCGATTTCGCGGTACCTTTCGTCGGACTTTTCGGCAAGCAGGCCGCACTTCGCGAGATCGTCCACATTACGTCCGACCGTGCGCACATCTGGAACGATATCCAAAGGGCGATCGGCAGACTGCTCGGCGTCGAGGCCAAGATCGTTCACGTACCGACCGAGACCCTGATCAAGTATAATCCGGCCTGGGAAGGTCCCCTGATCGGCGACAAGGCCTGGACTGCGATCTTCGACAACTCCAAGGTCAAGAAGGTGGCGGGTGACTTCACCTGTGCCGAAAGTCTGGATGAGATCCTTGCGGAACCGATCATGCACCTGAAGCAGCGCCTCGCCCAAAATCGCCCGCCGAAGGGTGAACTCGATGTTCTGATCGACAGGATTTGCGCCGAGCAGAGTGCTCTTGGCTAGGCTCGTTTGTTGCCTTCCGCCTCTGTAACGTGAAGAGCAGGCCGCAGCGGCATTACCGCAGCGGCCGCTTCACCGCCGCGTCGCTCTCGTAATCCGCCGCCATCCGCATTTCGCGGATCGGGCGCACGAGGTCGATGGAGCGCTGGTAGTCTGGATGCGCCTTGTAGGCTGCAAGCGCGGCTTCATCGTCGAATTCGCCGTAGACCACGAGGTCGACGTCAGTGCCGAGCTGGTCGGTCTTGATGTTGGTTCCGATCTCCAGCAGCCGCGCATGCGGGATCGCCGTCAGGATCGACAGGCCGGCGCGCACCTTTTCCAGTTGCTCCGCGGGCGCTGTGAAGAAGACGATGTGGCGGATCACGCGGAACTCCTGTCAGGGTCTAGCCGAAGACCCGCGCGATAGCACGCGGGAGCCAGCCCTTCAACCGCGCAAGCCATCCCGCCGGCTGTTCGTGGCGGATGGCAGCAAGGAACGTCTTGCCGTAGCCGGCGAGCTTTTCCGCCCTATCGGTGCCATTGACGATGCGGCGGGCATTAACCCAATCATCCGTCGTCTCGTTCAGGTGGTCGGCGAGCTTGTGATTGGCAAAGGAGCCCCGCACCATGCCTTCGATCAGGATCGAAACGGCGGCATCCATCTCCATCGCCCGGTCCGGCTCCGCGACCAGGTCGATGCCTGTCAGTTTGCTCATGGCCTCGTAATTCCGCTTGTGAGTGAGCTGCACCAGGCCGCGGCCAAGCCAGCTCTTGCCGTCCTCGTCAGGGCGCCAGTAAGGCGTCTTCACCCAGGAGAGCTTGCCTGACGCATAGGCGTTCTCCAGGATCTCGATCGCCCGGGCGTCGGTAGCCGCCAGTGTCTCGCGCACCGGCTGCATCGTAAAGGCCGTCTCGTGGTAGGCCGTCGCCAGGATGTAGGCGAGCCAACGCGGATCGGCATCCGGCATCCGCGATTCCCAGAAATCGAGAATCGCCGTCATCCCCTCCACCTGAGGCTGATTAAGCGTTCCCTTGAACAGCGCGTCGCGCACCGTGTCGAAGAAGAAGGGCCTGTCGATGTGGATAACCATAGTAACCGCCTCAAAAAGTGGTACGGCGTTGTACGCCTCAATCGATTAAAATTAATTCAATCGTTTAAAGTGTTTAAGCGCCTGATTTACACGCAGTTTAAGCCGTGCCAGTGATTAACTCACCGTTAAATCAAGCCCTTGGAGGAGAGCATGCAGCAGCCGGCCAACAGCAATCAGCCGACCATTCCCCAGCATGTCGTCGACCAGCTCGAAAACGAATGGCGTCAGGTTCGCCCGGAGCAGCAAGCGCCGCGCCCGGCACAACAGCAACCTCAACGCTAGTCCTTCAGACGCCCCTCACCCGGGGCTCTCCATGTCCCTCCAGCATCAGTGCCGTCAACGCCCAGACCAGCGCGTCCAGCCGGTCTGGCGAACGGCCCGACGAAAGCCCGTCCGGACCAAAGTCGCACATCTGGTCTTCCAGCGCGACAAACCTCCCGGCATGGGCAACCCGCCCCTGCTCGTAGAGTGCCGCGACTGGTTCAGCCCTCAAGTATTTACCGCGCGTCGCGCGCACGGTCGAGACCGGCAGGCTCTCGTCGATACTCCTTAGCATCGATGCCACCATGTCACCGCCCTGGTTGATTTCGGCCACGACCCGGTCCGCCGAAAAGCGCCTGTAGGCGCGGACCACCGCGCTCGCCCAACCGGCCGGGCTTGCGCCCTGAACCGAACAATCGGCAAGCACCACCGCACGCCCCGACGCCTCCAGCCCCGCCACGACAATGCCGCAGCAGGACTGCGCGCCGGCCGCCGCCGGCGGATCGACCGCCACCACGACACGTCTCAACTCTCCAGTGAAGCGGATCGTGGCAGCCTCGATCATCTCGCGCCGCCACAGCGCGTCTTCGCGATCCTCAATCAGTTCACCGTCGAGTTCCTGACGCCCGAGCCGCGTGCCGCCGTAGCGGTGCGCCAGCGCATCGATAAAACCCGGCGCCAGATTGGCCGCATTGGCAAGCGTGCTGATCCGTGTCAGCCGCGTGCCTGCATCAGCGATCAATTCCTTCAGCAGCGGCACCGGCCTCGGCGTCGTCGTCACCAGCTGGCGCGGAAAACTGCCGAGGCGCAGGCCGAACTGCAGCATGTCCCATGTCTCCTGCCCATGCTTCCATTTCGCCAGCTCGTCGCACCAGGCAAAATGAAACTGCGGGCCGCGCAGACTTTCCGGATCCTCGGACGAGAAGATCTGTGCCACCGCGCCATTCGGCCAGACGAGCCTGCGCCGGGAAATCTCGAACTCCGGGCATCCCCGCCGCGCGATTCGGCAGATACCGGAGACACCATCGATCATCACCTCGCGCGCGTCGCCGAGCGTTTCGGCAATCAAGGCGATGCGCAGATCGGAACGCCGTTCCGCGCTCGCCAGCGCATGAATCCATTCGGCCCCTGCCCGCGTCTTGCCGGAGCCGCGCCCACCGAGGATCAGCCAGGTGCGCCAGTCGCCCGCCGGCGGCTGCTGTTCGAGACGGCCGGAAAAACTCCAGAGACCGTCGAGCGGGTTCCAGAGCCCACGCTCGTCGGCAAAGCGAACCAGGGGGTCATCCATGGGCATCCGCTCCGCCGGTCCCGCAGCCCCGTCCAGCCGATCAACCTCGGTCGGACACGAGGGCCCGGAGGTTGCGAGCGGCATCGCCGCTGGGCTCATCTCCGTCGCCAGGGTCGCGCCCTGCTGCACACCGGCCGCCACGACCGTCCGAACCGTTGTCCGTTCCGCTGCGATGAAGGTCATCTCCTTGCCATGCCGTGCCATGGTTTTCTCAAGCCGGCGCCGGAGAGACCGCGACACTTGACCCTTAGCCGGTATCGGCTTGGCGAGCGTCGCCGGCAGCGGCGTCACCTTGACCGGGAGGACCGGTAACCTGCCACTCGGCAAGCAGTTGCCGCGCCCGCTGTTCCGCCAGCTCGTCGATGCGCTCAAGAAACCGCTTCTTCGCATCTTCAAGCCCCATCGCAGCGTCATTCTCTTCCGCGGCCAGCTCGCGGTCGCGCGCGGTCTGCCGCTGCAGCTGATCGACCTTCTCCAGCGTGCGCACGATCAGCGACATCGCATCGGTCGCCGCCTTCAGATCGGCCCGCGCAAGCTTTGCCGCTGCCTCGTCGCCGCCTGAGCAAGTCGCTTCCGCAGCCCGTCGCAATTCGCGGAAAGCGATGAACTGGTCGCGCATCTCCGCCGTCATCTCGTTGAGCAGGACCCGCAGCTCCTCGGCAGGTGAGGCCGGACCGGACTTGATCTCAAGGAAATAGGCCTCAGCCGCCGCCCTCGCCTGGGCGTCATCCGCTTCATGATGCAGCAGATCGCCATAAGCACGTCTCTGCGGCCAGAAGCCGTAAAGCTCTGGTTCGAAACTCTCGATATCGATCATCGGGACCCTCGCTGACGGCTGCCTGGCGGCCAGAAATACAAAAGCCGGGTCGAACGCCCGGCTTGCAGATCCGGAAAGCTTGGGGCCAGCACTTCGCCGCGCCCGCAACTTTCCGACTATGCCATAACCCTATCAAGCGACCGTCACGCCGTCAAGGATTATTTTCCTATCTGCTGAAAATTTTCCGAAAGTACCGGCTGCTTGAGTTTTTCTGATTGGTCTGCCTCCATCAGCATGTGCTAATTTTAACGTCATGAACCAGGAAGAGCTCATTTCCTTTGCGCTCAGCCTGCCGGAGGCGGTGGAGAGCACGCATCATGGCACCCGCGATTTCCGCGTGCGCAGCAAGATATTCCTGACGATGCCGGAGCAGGACTACTGTGTCGTCCGCCTGACGCCGGACCAGCAGCATATGACGTTAGCGGTGGCGCCCGACGATACGGCCGCCGTCCCGGGCGGCTGGGGGCAGCGCGGCTCGACCCGGCTCTTCTACGGCAAGGCGAGCGACGAACTGGTGCAGGATCTGGTACGCAGGTCGTGGCAGAACGCGGCGCCGAAAACGCTGCAAAGACAGTTCGTTATCATCCCCTCCGGCTAAACTGATTCAACGGTAGCCGGTGGCGTCGGCGGGTTTGCCCGCCTCCATCACCTCTTCCATGTAGCGCCAGCAGTCCGGTCTGGAGCCGTCCAGGTCGTCAAAGCCGTAGACCTTCGCAAGCCCGCCGCTCGACAGCGACTGGCCGTTCCAACGCGCGCGTTCCGGATCGGCGGCAAGGGCTGCCACCGCCCGGCCAGTGAAGCGCGGCGTCTCGGAGATGACGAAATGCGGCTGCACTGATGTCGCGTCGCGCCAGTTCTCCTCGGTGACGCTGAAGATATCGAGCATCATTTCCGAACGCATCCAGCCGGGCGTCAACGCCACCGCGGTTGCGCCATGCGGGGCGAGATCCTTGGCGTGCGCCCAGGCCATGCGGATCACGCCCGTCTTGACGAGATCGTAATAGGGGCAGAGGCGGTAGTGGGTCGCGTTGTATTCGGCGGTGCCGTCGGTCAGTTCGACCAGCACCCCTCCGGGACGCTCGATCATCAGCGCCAGCGCAAAATGCGCGGTGATCAGATGCGTGTCGATCGCCAGCCGCAGCATGTGCAGCCCCTTGTCCAGCGAGTGCTCCCAGACCGGCTTGTTCCATTCCGTCAGGTGCTCGCCGCCCCAGATATCGTTGACCAGGATATCGAGCCAACCCTGTTCGCGGCGGATGCGCTCGACCAGCATCTCGACCTCGGCCGGCACGGTATGATCGACGCGAACGGCGATCCCCTCCCCGCCCGCAGCGGTCACCATCTCCGCCGTCTCCTCGATCGTCTCCGGGCGGACATATTCCGACTGCTGTGCCCGCGTCGTGCGGCCGGTAACGTAGACGGTGGCGCCGGCGGCGCCGAGTTCCACGGCAATGCCGCGACCGGCACCGCGCGTGCCGCCGGCCACGAGGGCAATCTTTCCTGAAAGCACTGCCATTGCTTGTCCTCCACACCAGAGCACGCCACTGGATTTTCACCATTCAGCTTGAATATAAACGAACGTTCGTTCATATTCATCGTGAACGCAAGAGGAAACTTCATGCCGCGCCCCCGCACGCTTTCGGACGAACAGCTTCTCGACATGGTGCTCGGGCTCGTCCATGCGGAAGGCCCCGATGCGGCAAGCTTCGGCGCGGTGGCGAAGATCAGCGGTCTCTCGGGCTCGACGTTGGTGCAGCGCTTCGGCACCAAGGCAGCAATGCTGCGGGCCTGCCTGTTGCGTGCCTGGGACCGGCTGGACATGGAAACGGCCCGGCTGGTCCAGTCTGTTCCCCAAACGCCCGAGGGCGCCATCGACCTGCTCGCCGGACTTTCCAAGGATTACGGCGAGGATGCCGCATCTTACGCGGAAGGCCTGCTCGTCCTTAGGGAGGATCTGCGCGATCCCGCGTTGCGCGCCCGCGGCGCGGCCTGGGGAAAGACACTGGCCACAGCGCTCGACCGATGCCTCGGCGCCCAAGGTAAAACTCGTGTTGGACGGCTGATGCTCTCCCAATGGCAGGGCTGCCTGCTCTGGTGGGGTTTCGAGCCACAGGGCTCGATCGAGGACTATGTGCGCGGCGAGCTAAGGCGATTTCTTAGCTCGCTCACCTAGCTCGGTGCTACTTGGCAGTCTCCGGCGCCTGCGCTTGCACTTCGTCGCCCACCGTCAGCGGCCAATCCACCACGTAATCCTCGAAGTCGTCGACCTTGACCTCGGTTTCGCTGATCGTCCGGCCTCGCGCCGAAATACCGGCGGCATGCACGGTCTCGGGATCGCCCGACACCAGCGGATGCCACCAGTAGAGATCGCGGCCCTCGTTGATCAGCCGGTAACCGCAGGTCGGCGGCAGCCAGGCGATCTCGTCGACGTTTTCCTTGGTGAGCTGGACGCAATCGGGCACGAAGTCCCACCGGTTCTCGTAGGACGAACAGCGACAGCTTTGATCGTCGAGCAGCTTGCAGCGGATCGAGGTGAAGTAGATATCGCCGCTATCCCACTCCTCGAGTTTGTTGAGACAACAGAGGCCACAGCCGTCACATACGCTCTCCCATTCGGCCATCGTCATCTCGGCGAGCGTCTTCGTCTTCCAGAAGGGTATTTCGTCCATCATTCCGTTCTTGCAACAGCTCCGCGCAAAATCGCGTGAGAGCTTCCATTTCTCTTGTTCTTGTCAGGCAAATCAACCAATGATTCACCAAGCTCCGGTTACTCCGGGGCACTGTCGGCAGATTTGCCATAGTCCGGCGTCAGGTTCGTCCGGCGTCGAACTGATCGGGCGGGAATATAAGACGTGACGGATCCGGACAATCCAGAAAAACGGCCGCGCAAGCAACGCCACCTGCTTTTGAAGATCGACTCGTGGATCGATTCGACCATCTGGAACGCCGGTTTCCGCTCCGCCGAGATCTGGGAAGACATCACCATCTTCTTCCGCCGCTTCCGCGTTCGCGGCTGGAAGCGCATCGTCTTCGAACTGGCCGGCGAAGGTCTGACATGGGGCTCCGTCGGCGCCGTGCTGATGCTTGCCCTTGCCCAGCCTGCCTTCGAGGCTACCAAGGAAGATTGGCGCAATCGCGGCGACTACGCCGTTACCTTCCTCGATCGCTATGGCAACGTCATCGGCCATCGCGGCGTCATCCACCAGAATTCCGTGCCGATCGACGAGTTGCCTGACGCGCTGATCAAATCGGTGCTTGCAACCGAGGACCGGCGCTTCTTCGACCATTTCGGCATCGACGTCATCGGCCTCTTCCGTGCGGTTGTGACCAACGCCCAGGCCGGCGAAGTCGTGCAGGGCGGTTCGACGCTCACGCAGCAACTCGCCAAGAACCTGTTCCTTTCCAACGAACGCTCGATCGACCGAAAGATCACCGAAGCCTTCCTGGCGCTGTGGCTCGAAGCCAACCTTTCCAAGAAGGAGATCCTCTCCACCTATCTCGACCGCGCCTATATGGGTGGCGGCACGTTCGGTGCGGCGGCGGCGGCGCAGTTCTATTTTGGCAAGAGCATCACCGACGTCAATCTGGCCGAATCCGCCATGCTCGCCGGCCTGTTCAAGGCGCCGGCCAAATACGCGCCGCACGTCAACCTGCCGGCAGCGCGCGGCCGCGCCAACGAGGTGCTGACCAACCTCGTGCAAAGCGGGTTGATGACCGAGGGCCAGGTGATCGCCGCCCGACGCAACCCGGCGACAGTCGTCGACCGCAACCAGGTGGAATCGCCCGACTTCTTCCTCGACTGGGCCTTCGACGAGGTGATGCGACTATCGCCGCGCTTCCACCAGCATTCGCTCGTCGTTCGGACCACGATCGACATGGGCCTGCAGAGCGCGGCCGAAGATTCCGTCGAGACGTCGCTGCGTGAATATGGCGAGAGCTACCACGCCAAGCAGGGCGCGATGGTCGTGCTCGAGAACGGTGGCGCTGTGCGCGCCATGGTCGGCGGCCGTGATTATGGCGAGAGCCAGTTCAATCGCGCCACCAAGGCGCTGCGCCAGCCGGGCTCGTCGTTCAAGGTCTATACCTATTCGGTGGCGATGGAGAGCGGCATGACGCCGGATACCATCGTCGTCGATGCGCCGATCTACTGGGGCAACTGGAGCCCGCACAACTACGCCAACAAATATGCCGGCCGCGTCACCATCGCGACCGCCATCGCCCAGTCGATCAACACCATTCCGGTGCGGCTTGCCAAGGAGAAGCTCGGAATCCAGCCGATCCGCGCCATGGCGAAGAACCTCGGCGTGGAATCGCCGGTGCGTGACGACGTGACCATCCCGATCGGCACCTCCGAGGTGACCGTGCTCGACCAGGCGACCGCCTATGCCGTCTTCCCGGCAGGCGGCTACCAGTCTCGCCGCCACGGCATCACCCAGGTCCTCGACTACGGCGGCGACGTTCTCTACGACTTCGACCGTGACGAGCCGCCCGCCAAGCGGGTGCTCTCCGAAAAGGCCGATACCTACATGAACCAGATGCTGTCGCGGGTGCCCTATGTCGGCACGGCGCGAAAGGCCGCGCTCGACAACGGCATCCTCACCGCCGGCAAGACCGGCACGACGCAGGCTTATCGTGACGCCTGGTTCATCGGCTATACCGGCAACTACACGGCCGCCGTCTGGTTCGGCAACGACGACTACACCTCGACCAACAAGATGACCGGCGGCTCGCTGCCCGCCATGACCTTCAAGCGCGCCATGGATTATGCCCATCAGGGCATCACGCTTCGGCAGATCCCCGGCACGCAGCCGCTGCCGCCCGACAAGAACGCCAAGACCGTTGCCGCAGCCAAGCCGGAGGAAGGCAGCCCGGCTCCCCTCGTTCGTCCGCGGATGCTCTCGGTCGAGTCAACCCGCATTATCAAGGATCTTGGGCAAGCGCTGAAGACGGCCCCGCCGCTGGCGGCGCAGAAGGTGGCGAGCGCCGACTGAGATCCACTGGCTTGACCTTAGCCGCCGCCGGACAATCCGGAACACGCGTCTTGCGCATTGGGGCCTAGTGTCGGCGTCGCACTTCAATCTGGCGGCGAAAGTGAAGATATGCGATATTCGCGCCCGGGACGGTTGCCAACACTCAGGCAAACGCCAGAGCGAGCATTTCATCGCTAGCCATTGACGTTTCGATGGCGGGTGGGCCTCTCGTCACCCTATGGCGAGCAATCAGAGCTGCATTCACACAACTCAGCATATCCCGCTGTGGCGGCGTCGTGCCGCGCAGTTTCACAAACTCAGATCGTCACAGGCATGAGGGCACCCTTTTGCTGTGAGAAAACAATCGCGATTAGATCAGTGAAACGGAGGGCATCAATCATGAGTAGCACGAGAAACCTTTGCTTTGGTCTGCTGGCTTCCGCGTTGGCGACCGCGCTGGCCCCGCCAGCAGTTGCGCAGCAACAGCAGCCAAAGCCGAACATTGTCGTCATCATGGGTGACGATGTCGGCTGGTTCAACCTAGGCGCCTATCACCGCGGAATCATGTCCGGAAAGACCCCTAACCTCGACAAGCTGGCGTCTGAGGGCATGATGTTCACCGACTATTATGCGGAGGCGAGTTGCACTGCCGGCCGGGCGAGCTTCATCACCGGGGAAATTCCTTTGCGGACCGGCCTGACGACCGTCGGCCAGGCGGGCGCCGATGTCGGCATGCCCGACAAAGCTGCCACCCTGGCCACCGTGCTGAAGGCCGAAGGATACGCTACCGGCCAATTTGGAAAGAACCATCTTGGCGATCTGAACAAGTATCTGCCGACGCTGCATGGCTTCGATGAATTCTTTGGCTACCTCTATCACCTCGATGCGATGTCAGACCCCTATTGGTATTCGTTTCCTAATGACCAATCGTACCGAGATAAATTCGGGCCGCGCAATTTGGTCCACAGCTTTGCAACGGACACTGACGATACAAGCGAGCTGCCCCGTTGGGGCAAGGTCGGCAAGCAGCGGATCATAGACGAGGGTCCCCTCGCACCATATCCCGACATGTCCAACGTCCCGAACATGCATGACATAGTACCCAAGGCCAAGTACGACATGGGCACATTCGACGAAGTGCTGGTCAAGGCTTCGTGCGACTTCATGGACAAGGCCAAGACCGACGGAAAGCCGTTTTTTGTCTGGCACAACACGACGCGCATGCATGTCTGGACCTATCTGTCGCCCAAGTACCAGGCCCTCATGAACAGCGACACCAACTATGGTCTTGAGGAAGCCGGCGTGGCGCAGCTCGACGACAGTGTCGGCGCCCTCATGAAATGTGTCGAAGACGCAGGCCAAGCCGATAACACCATCGTCGTTTTCACGACCGACAATGGGGCGGAGGTCTTTACCTGGCCGGACGGTGGCATGACGCCATTCAAGGGCACCAAAGGCACAGTCATGGAGGGAGGCTTCCGCGCGCCGGCCATCATCCGCTGGACGGGGAAGGTCAAGCCGGGATCAGTCGAGAACGGCATTTTCTCGGCCCTGGATTGGTTTCCGACGCTAGCGGCAGCAGCCGGCAATACCGAGATCACCGACCAGTTGCTCAAGGGTGTGAAGCTCGGCGACAAGACCTACAAGAACCATCTTGATGGCTACAATCAGTTGGACTTGTTGCTGGGCAAATCACCCTCCGCACGACATGAATTCTTCTACTTCGGTGGCCCTGCCCTGGGGGCAGTTCGCCTCGATAACTTCAAGTTCCAGTTCTTCCAACAGCCGCAGGGCTGGCCCGGCGGCAAGGTAACGACTGACATGCCCACCATGGTCAACATCCGTCAGGATCCGTTCGAGCGGACACCATCGATTGGTCAGCAAAGCCTCAATGATCAAGGTGGAGGCTACATGAACGACTTCTTTGCGCGCGAGTTCTGGCGGTTCGTCAGCGTTCAGCAGGAAGTCGCCAAGCTTGCTCTCACGGCGGTCGACTATCCCCCGATGCAGGATCCGGCCTCGTTCAATCTGGATGCTGTAAAGCGGCAGATCGACGCTGCGATCAAAAACAAGCCGGGCAACTGATCGACCCTGCTCAAAAGGACGGGTGGCCCCAATCAGGCTACCCGTCTGTATCCGAGCAGACCGGACGGCATCCGCGAGCACCCATTTCTTGTCAAGGAATTCCTTGGTCGGGCCACAGGCGCGGAACATCAGCTCGAACTTCCTTTTCGGATCAGTCGGGACCCAGTTGGCCTCTTTGCCTTTCGGCGCGCCTAGGGACCAAAATAGAGATCGATGGAACCGTCCGCTTTCCGTGGACAGTCATGTCCGTGTCGTCCACCTCGACGCCGTCGTTCACAAGAAGGATGAGGGCTCGATGGAGGTGGAGATCGCCACTTACCACTTGTTGACTCACCCGCAGTTGAACAATAATTTGCTAACTCAGTCGTTAGGCTTGTCCTCACATGACGGATCAATCTCTTCAGCGTCGCCTTGCCGCCATCGTCGTTGCCGATGTGGTGGGATTTTCACGCCTGATGGAGGCTGATGAAGTCGCAACGCTGGCGAGCCTCAAGGAACTTCGTTCTGGCGTCATCGAGCCGGCGGTGATGCGTAACAACGGTCGCATCTTCAAGGTCATGGGCGACGGATTCCTAATCGAATTCAGTAGCGCGGTGCACGCGGTCGCTGCAGCATTGGAAATGCAGCGGGCCACCTCTGCTGTTTCCGGTGACCGGCGCTTGCTTTTGCGTGTAGGCGTCAATCTGGGAGATGTCGTTGACGACGGTTCAGACGTCCTCGGCGACGGCGTCAATGTCGCGGCGCGCCTCGAGACGCAGGCCGCACCGGGAGGTATCTGCATTTCAGCCAACGTTCACGGCGAGATTGTCGGCAAGATCGGCGATCGGTTCTTTGATGGAGGCGAACGCTACCTGAAGAACCTGACCCGCCCGGTCCACGTGTGGCATTGGCCGGATGCGCTGCAGAGCATGTTGCCGCTGCCCGAGTGTCCCTCGATCGCTGTATTGCCTTTCACGAATACGAGTGGGGATGAAGCGGACGCGCCTTTCGTCGACGGCTTGACCGAAGACCTCATCATCGACCTTTCCCGTACGGCTGGCCTGTTCGTCATCGCGCGCAATTCCGTGAACGGCTACAAGGGCAAGCCGGTTGATGTACGGTTGGTCGCCCAGGAGCTCGGCGTCCGCTACATCCTTGAGGGGAGCGCCAGACGTGCAATGGGCCGTGTCCGTATCAATGCCAAATTGATCGACGCGCTTGGCGGCCAGCAATTGTGGGCCGACCGGTTTGACAGGACGGTGGAAGATGTTTTCGAACTACAGGATGAAGTTAACGCCAAGATTGTTGAAGCCCTCGTCGGCCGGCTGACCATCCCGGCGCAGCGTAATCGGCCGAAGAACTTTGAGGCCTACGATCTATGCGTGCGCGCCCGCCGCCTGACGGAAGAATCGCCGCAAACCGAGCGTGAGGCCTATATGCTGCTCCAACGCGCGGTTGAGCTCGAGCCATCATATGCTGAGGCCCTCGGCCTGCTCGCCTATAACCGTTGGCTTGCCTGGACTCATTTCGGCGAGCCCGAAGATCCTAACCGTCGGATGGCGGCGACGTTCGCACAGGAGGCGGTCGAACTAGATCCCAACGATGCCGGCTGCCGTTACGTTCTGGGGACCATTTTGGCTTATGAGCAGCGATGGGAAGAATCGGAGGCCGCCTTCGCCAAGGCCCTGGAGCTGGACCCCAACCACGCCGACACCTGGGCCGCCATGTCGGACGTGTCCGTGCTGGACGGCAGGGTTGCCGACGGACTAGCGCAGATCGAAAAAGCTCTGCGGCTCAATCCCCATCCAACCTGCTGGTATCTCTGTCATCTCGGGCAGGCGCAATACGCCGCGCGTGACTATGAGGCGGCAGCCGCTACACTCCGCAGGGAAGACACGTATCGTACCAACTCACGCAAATTCCTGGCTGCGACGCTTGCGCAGTTGGGCCACCGTGAAGAGGCGCGACGAGAAGCAGAATTGTTCCTGATCGCCCACCCTCATTTCACGATCAGCCATTGGCTCAACTCCCAGCCGCTACGCGATGCATCTGTACGAGACCACTTTGTCGACGGCTTCCGAAGGGCCGGCCTGCCGGAACGGTGACAACAGGTGGCCCGAACGGGCCGCCCGTCAGCGCTCTTGGGTCTGCGCATGCATTACCGCAAAGCATCCGGCAGGCGTTGGCAAAACTTCGGCGGAAAGGGCGCCGCCTCAGGGAACGCCCGTCGCTGCCCGCTTCTCCAGTGCCTTTCTGATCGCCGTATGGCTGCTCTCATTTCGCTGCACCATCAGCGACGTTGCCGCTGCGCTTGCCTTGTCGGGATGGCCCGCGTCAAACGGGGGTGAAGGATCATATTCGATCCCCAGCTGAATGGCCTGGGCGACCTCGGGCCCGGCGACTTCCGCAACGACACTGAAAGCGAAATCGATCCCCGCCGTGACACCGCCTGAGGTGACAACGTTGCCATCGCGCACAATACGCCCTTCTTCGTGGATCGCGCCGACCAGTGGAAGCAGGTCGACATAGGCCCAATGCGTCGTCGCCCGCCGCCCCTCCAGCAATCCGGCTGCGCCGAGCAGAAAGGCGCCGGTGCAGACCGACGTTACGTAGGTTGCCTGCCTCCCCTGCCGCCCAACGAAATCGACCAGTTCGGAATCCGCAAGCGCCTCCATGACGCCGGAGCCACCCGGCACGCAAAGCAAGTCGAGCGCGGGGCAAGTCTCAAATGTGTCGGTCGGCAAGAAAGCAAGACCGCGATCACTCGAAATCGGCTGCAAGGTCTTTGCGACAACGTGGGCCTTAACGTCAGGGAATTTGCTTGGGACTGAAAGCGAGGGCGGAGTTCCGAGCCTGCTCAAGACCTCGAACGGCCCGGTGAAGTCAAGCTGCGTAATCCCGGGAAAGATCACGAAGCCGAGGTTGAAATCGGACATGCTGCATTCTCCCCCCATAGGCACATACAATGGCGATCATAGCACTCTACACACGCCTGCAACCGCGGAGAATTAACCGCTCCCCAGCCATGACATTTGGTGCGCCAGGGCAACCGCGCCCACGCCAGACCGTTCGAAGAGGGCCCGACACTCACCGCCACGGTCGGGCGGCCCCGTCTGTGTTAGACCCGCGCACAGGAGATGAAGAGACCAAGTCCCCATTTTGCGAACCTGAATCCATTGGTCATGCATCCATCCTCCAAGCGAGGTGAGCCATCCGCATGCCTTGAACGACACTATTTGTCCACGCGGACGACATCCGCCAGTACCCATTTCTTGTCAAAGAACTCCTTGGTCGGGCCATAGGCGCGGAACATCAGCTCGAACCTCCTTTTCGGATCCGTCGGGACCCAGTTCGCCTCTTTGCCTTTCGGCGCCTTGGGACCAAAATAGAGATCGATGGAACCGTTGCCGTTCTTGGCAAGCTCGGGAATTTGCGACGAGCGGCTGGCACGCGACACGTTCTTGATCAAGGCGTGCGTCTGCCGGTCATAGGCCGTCACCGACCAGTACTGCTGAACAGGGACATGCGGCGGGACGTTCAGCCGATAGGTGGCGCGACCGTCGAACTCGCGGCCATCCTTGTCGCGGATCGAGATCGAATAGAATTGCCCCGCGCCAAGCCGTTTGAGACCGATATAGGCGTAGCTGTAGGCGACGCCGCGATGATCGACCGGATAGGCATTTTCCTCGTCGAAGCCACGTCCGCCCGCCTGGATCAGGTCCGGATAGGTTGGAAAGGTCCAGCGGCTCTTGTCGCTGAAGAACGGTGGAAATCCGGCATCATACTTTGCTTCGAGCAGCAACTGCGCGTCCTTCATGCCCTTGCTCAGCAGCGATTTCATATGCTGATCCGGTTCGAACGGTTTGCCCTTCTCGATACCGAGGGATTTCAGCTGGTCGATCATCACGCGATCGCGCACGATCCATGGTTCTTCCTGAACGACGCGGTTGAGGTTCTCGAAGAAGCTCGTATCCCATTTGATCGTGGAATCGAACAGAACATCCTTTACGTCGCTGAAGACCGTTTCCGGCGGATTGCCGGAGGCCGACAGCGGATAGATTTTCAGCTTCTTGCCATATTCGATTGAAGCCTGAACATCCGCATCGGCGTGGCTCGGAAGGTTGGAGCGAAGCAGCATGTAGCCGCCGTCCACCTCAGACTGAAGCGGAATGAACCCGTCCGGAAGCTTTTCCTTGTAGCCCGGCGGCAGCACCACGAACTTCCCGCCCTTGCCCTTGTCGATGCCGAGCAGGCCGGCATCCTCCAAAGGCAACTGCCATGCCGTAACGATGTTGGCGTTGAAGGATGCTTTGGCCTCCGCAGGCGGCAGATCCAGAACCACCGGGCCATCCTTGGTGGTGAAGAACACCATGAAGTAGAGCGCGTCCGGATTGGGGGTCAGGGTCTGGTTCCGCCAATCCAGCGGGCGACCCCAGTAGATGACCTGGCCCACCTTCCCCGGTGTCTTGGCCAGCATTTCCTGGCGCATCAGGTCATAGTTGACCACAGGCATACCCCAGACGACCGCCTGCACGGCCTTTCGCTCGATCTCCCTGTCGAACACCTGCTGCGTGGTTCGGTCCGCTGCAATGGCAGGAACCCCAAGCAGCAACAGGCACAGCAACGCGACGAATCTCATGGCGTCATTCCTCCAGCACATGTTGCGGGTGACGGATGTTGCCATCTATCCCCGCGCGGTCGTGACGACCCGATCAGCTATTGCATTGCCTTTGGGAACTGCCACTTTCCGTCCAGGATATCGGCGCTCGGCCGATACAGGCGAACCATGTAGTTCCAGCCTTCTGTTATCGGCAGGCAGTTGGCGGTCTTTCCGTCACATCCGCCGAACTGAACATGCACGGAGCCGTCATCGTCCTTCTTGGCGGTGACATTGTTGAGCGTGTAGGCGTTCAGCTTGTTCGGCTGGTAATAGCCTTTCTCGTTGTAGACGCTGATGGACCAGAATCCTTCAACTGGCACATCCTTGACCTCGAGCTTGTAGATGGTTTTGCCGTCGTTCTTCTCGGGCGTGACATTGAGATAGGTCGCATCCTTCTGTGGATTTCCGCCCCAGGCCGAAGCTGCGCCGATAAGGCGTCGAACCGGGTCAACGTCTTCCTTCGTCCCAAACATCCGGTTTGTGTCAGGCAGCGTGGCAGCCAGTTCCAGCAGCGCCTTTCTCACTTTCGTCTGGCTTGCCTGATCCCAATGGGGAACCTCGAAACTGCCAGGTGACTTCTGTTCCACCTTGATCGCGTCCTGGAGGGCATGCGCCTGTTTTACGTCTTCGGCGTCATGCGGATTTACAAGCGTCCGAACGGCGACAACCACATATCGCGTTCCGATCTTGTCCTTGACGAGGGTGTAACTCCCCGGTTCGTAAATGACATCATGCGTGTACTGATCGATGACCTGCATCGACATGAAGCGCTTGCCGGCGCCCGGAAGTGTTACCGTTACTGGCCCGGCACCGAGATCGAAGACAGCGGCCGAATAGAGCGTGTCGCGGTTTGTCCGGATGACGAGCTGATGATCGATCGGACTGAGTTCGCGATGATGCTTGAACTTTGCGAAACCGTCGTCCTTGACGATGTTCCCGAAATAGAGATCAGATTCAGCCCGCGGGAAGTTGTCGGGCGTCACCGGAACGGCGTCCTTGGTAGCGGCCTGCGCGAGAACGCCGTTGGTGCCCAGCACCAAAAGCAACGCCGTGATGACTGCCTGCTGCCCCATATGTCAGTTCCTCCATTGGTTCTTCACTCGGAGCAAGCCTTCCACCGAGATAAGGGAATTGGAAGTACGTTACGGTAAATTCGACGCAACAACCTCAAGGGACCATTCAGCCACGCCGCGCAAGGGCAGCCCGCCAGTTCGTTTTGGCTGGGATATGCCGCCCCGTTCCGCCTGCGGCATTCCGCATAGCTAGAATCAGTGGTAACCCTTTCAACTGATTTGTTTCTCAAGGGCGCATAGTGTTTCGGTTTCCTCTCTTCATAGCGATGACGCTGATTATCGCCTTTGGTGGCGGGATCATGATTTCGCTCTACGCGCTGAACGCGACGGCCGGTTTCGGCGCGATCAAGCTCGGCGCCTGGGAGGCTTTTCCCGAACTGCAAACAGAAAGCGCCGACCCCTATGCGAAGTCGCACCGGGCGCGTGCCGGGCGCCTGCTTTATGGAAATGCCGAAGGCCTGATGTTCACCGCCAAGGTCGACGATAACGGCGACCGGCTGAACGCCGCCTGCAGCTACCGCATTACGGGACAGACGCCGCCCGCCCGTATCTGGACGCTGTTTACTGCCGACAACAGCGGCAACCCGGCGTCGCTGCGACCTGGGCTTCCGGGTGCGATGAATTCCTGGACGGTACTGCGGCAGGCCGACAGCAGCTTTACGGTCGAGATATCAGCGCATGCGCGCCCTGGAAACTGGCTGGCGCTGCCGGCCGCGGGCACCTTCCAACTCGTCCTGACCCTGTTCGATACCCCGACCGCCGGCAGCTCCGGTGTCATCGACCTTGCGATGCCCAAGCTAGAGAAGACCGGGTGCGGTAATGCTTAGGATCTTGTTCGCCATCCTTGCGGGACTTTTCGGGGCGGCGCTGCTGCACCTGGTGATCATCCTGTCACTGCCGCACTTTACCGGCAAGGACGCCGCGACCCGCGTCGCCTCCGAGGGCGACCTCGACAAGTTCTACCTGCTTGGCGCCACCGATGACGCCGCGGGCCTTTCCAACGACGATCCCTTTGTCCGCACCGCCGTCTGCTCGTTCGACATCGAGGAGGCGCCGGTTCGGCTGACCGCCAGAGGCAACGTGCCGTTCTGGTCGATCGCACTCTATGATGGCGCGTCGAACGAGGTCTTCAGTATGAATGACAGGACGTCGGTGGGAGGCGCGCTCGATATTCTGATCGGAACGCCGATCCAGCTGACCGAGCTTCGCAAGGCTTTGCCGCCGGATCTGCAAAAGACCATTCTCGTGGAAAGCCCTCGCTCAGAGGGCTATGCGGTGTTGAGGACGTTGGCGCCCCAGACGAGCTTCGATGCAGCCGCGCGCAACTTCCTCGCGGAGGCCGGCTGCGACGAATATGCCGGCTCCTCGAACTGAAGCAATCTAGCTATTTCTTGACTCGCGAAACCCGATCTCCGGACGCGCGCTTCGAACTCTCGGTCAGGCGCTCGTAGCGAACGCCGGTGAAAAGCAGGATCTGCGCCTCGACTGGTTTTCTGCCCTTGCGGCGGCGCGTCTGGGACAGACGGTCCGCCAATGCGACGACTATTGCCATTCTCGTCTCCATGCACGGCCCGAGACGGATGAACTGCGAAATCTCACCCTGCCCGCCTATGCGAGCCAGCGCGTCCTATAAAGCCCGATCAGGCCCCCGAGGCATCCGCGCCTTTCTCACGGCACTGTTCGAAATACCGTGATGTGAAACTCGACGACCGAAGCACTCGACCGCCGTGTTCATTTCCGAATTGAGACATATGACGGTTAACAGATGGTTAATTTCATGCGTGAACATTAGCTTCTTCTACGACACGATATAAACGCGCTGTGCCGTGTTTTGGTTTCAAACGTCGCACAAGAAGATTCGGTCCACAACGGCGCAATGATATTAGCATTAATTCATATACTTAACGCAGGTTGTGCCGGCAAGGCCGGTTCGACCTCCGTCGACGGATTCGTGTCACGAAAATATCAATTGCGGTCGCCGGCAATACCGGTATGGTTGTGGCATCGTCGGCAAATCTGAGCCGGCCGGCTGGGCACTGTTCCATTCACAGCGAACAAGGAAGGGGCTGAAATGTCTTTGCTTATCGGTTCGACATTTTCCCCCGAGGACCTGGATGTGCTTCGCCATGCACTCGATGCCTGGTGCCTGGAGAAGCGGATCGACATCAAGAGCGCCGAAGCCCAGTTGGCAGCATCCGCGGCACTGGACCTCTATCAGTCCGGAAATAACAGCGCCGAAAGACTTCTGGCGGCGCTTCGCGGGCATAAGGGATTGTAGTTTCCCTCAGATATCGAACCTAATGAAGGCCACTGTCGTGCGCCGGACGACGTGGCACCTTCTGGCACAATTTTAATAAAGTCTTCAGTAACCATTAACCCTGCCCGTGTAGGATTTGTTCATAACCTATGTGGGGTAAGGGGCGTCCCTCCGCGTCCAGTCCTGCGACATCCCTTTTTGCGTTTCCAGGGTGTGTTCTTGTGCGTGACCGGTTCAGAGACCTAGAGACCCCCTCCGCCAGCCGGAAGAAGGACGTGGTGCTCATGGCGACAGTCAGCAGCTTCGAGGGCTTGCAGCCGCCCACCCGTTCGGAACTGCGCCAATTCGCCGAACTCTTCACGCCACTGTTTCAGGCTTCCTCCGACGAGGCGCGGCGGCAGGCAGTGGCCGCCCTTTCGCAATGCCCGCAGATTCCGGCAGCCGTTGCGCTCTTCGTTGGCTGCCAGGCGATCGATATCGCCGCGCCTTTCCTCACCTCCTCGCCGGCGATTGACGACGAAACCCTGATCACGATTGCGCGCACGCAGGGCAGCGCGCACATGAAGGCCATCGTCAGCAGAGAGGCTCTCTCCCCGCGGGTCATCGATGCCCTGGTCGGGCTGCGGCAAGCCGAACAGCGGCTGGCGGCCCCGCCGGAAGCCGAACCACCCAGTGTGGCGCCGGAACCACCGGCTGCGACCTCGCTCGAGGATATCGAAGCTGCCGCCCGCCGCGCCAGCGAAGAGGAAATGCGCAACCGGATCCGGGAGCTCGCTCGTCACGTCGCCAGCCCTGAAGGCGATCGGCTCGGACTGCGGCACCTCTCCCCAATCCAGGCTGCCCTCCTCGTCCGCTTTGCCCGCAACCGGGAGGCAACGCTTTTCGCCAAGGCGCTCGCCGATGGGCTTTCCGCCAGCCGCTGGCTAGCCGAGCGCATCTTGCTCGATATCTCGGGACAGCAGCTTGCGACCACGCTTATCAGTCTCGGCATGGATTTCCTCGACGCCGTCTTCGTTCTCGAGAAGCTGTATCCGCACCTCGCCGAACCGCAGCATGGTGTAACGCGGGCCTGGATGGTGCTGGACGGACTCGATCCGGAAGAGTGCAATGCCCGCGTCGAAGCGTGGCGCCGCGCAGACAGCTATACCTACCTGCCGGACGAGGCAGAAACGGCCCGCTCGGGCCACGAGGTTCCTCCCACCCGCGACCGGCGCGTTATCGGCCGCACCCGCTGATCTTGGCTATAGCGGGTTCTCGCGCCCGCCGGCGAGTGGGACGATATCTCCGAGGTCTTCGGCTTCAAGCTCGACAATCCAGAGATCCGGGTCGAACTTCCGTTCCCGCTCAAGCATCTCCCTCACCTTATCAGGCTCAGCCCGCATCAAGCGCTGCTCGAACAGTCGCTCACCGCTCGTTTCGTCGTCGAAGACGCTTTGCGGCGCCGGGCCATAAAGCGTTTCGAGTCCATCGCGAAAATGCTGGCGGATAAAAACGGCGCCTGCCTCGTCGGCGCCCTTTGCCTCGACAGCGGCGAAGTCGCCCTTGCCGAACACACGACGCACGAGGGCGGAAACGAAGATGTCGGTGCGCAATCTCATTCGCGAGCTATAGCAGACAAACCGCCGGCCGCAATGCTGCGACGGCCCTTCAGAGTGCTCCGATTTCCTTGAGCTTCTTCAGAACGGCCTCGCTTGGCTCGCCATTCTCCGGCAGGTTGTAGTGCTTCTGGAAATGCCGGATGGCGGTGCGGGTCTGTTCGCCGGGCACGCCGTCTACCCCGACGTTGGCGTAGGCCATGTTGCTCAGACCCTTCTGGATCTTCAGCACGAGATCGACGGTCGACAGCTCGGCCGACTGCGCCATTTTCTTCGCCGGTGTCGGAGCGGTCTTGATGGTCTTCTCGGCGCTGCGGATGGCAGCGGCGACCGGATCCTCGGCCGACGCTTTCGACGTGACGTCCGCGGGCGGCTTTTCCAGCGGCACCGCAGAGGGCCCGACCGAGTCGGTCCTGAGCGCTGCCAGCACCACGGGCGTCGCATCGCCCGTTTGCGGCATGCCGACGGTTTCCTCGAAGAACAGGATCGCCGCGCTGGTGCGTGGACCGATGACCCCATCCGGCGTGCCGTTGTAGAGTCCTCGCCGCACCAGCTCAGTCTGGATGTCCATGACGATCTGGCTCGGTTGCTGACCACCAGGCGCTACCGGCGTCGCGTTCGTCTGCGTGGCGTCGGCCTCGTCCTGTCGTTCGATCTTGAAGGTGGTGACGTTGCCGCTGTGCTCCTCAACGGCCGGACGCGCGCCGAGCACGTTCGGGAACAGCGGATCGCGTGTGCGCAGAAAGGGGTGTGGGTGCGCGCCCGGCTGATACCAGAGGGCGTTGGCAGCAACGAAACTGAAGATGACCAGGAAGGCTGCGGTGCCGCCGGCGACCGACGGGTTGCGGCCAATCACGCCGCCAAGCGCGCTTGCGCCCTGCAGCCCCAATCCGCCAACGACGGACGCCCCGGTGAGAAGCAGGCCCGGCCGTTTTTGCCGGCCCCGCCTTCCCTTAGGCGATTTTCGCTTGCTCGTGGCCATCGAAAAGCCCCTCTTCCAAAACACCGACCGACGTCGGTGCAGCCTTCAGTCGCGGCGGGAACTCGACAAGATCGTTGCGGGCCGTGCCCGCAGCCGGAATGCCGGATCCGTCCGCTGCAATCGAAATCGTGATGATGGTGCCGGCGCCCGGCGTGCTGGCGATTGCGAAGTCGCCGCCATGCAGCGCCACCAAGCCCTTCACCAGCGACAGACCGAGCCCCGTCCCTTCGAATCTGCGGCTATAGTCGTTCTGGATCTGGACAAAAGGTTGGCCGAGCATTTCCAGCTTGTCGCCCGGAATGCCGATGCCGGTGTCGCTGACGCAGAGGTTCAGAACGCCGTCGCGCATCGACGCATCGATCGAGATCGCACCGCCCGCATCGGTGAATTTCACGGCGTTGCCGACGAGATTGATGAGGATCTGCTGGATCGCGCGCTGGTCCGCGATCACCTCGTCAAGACCGCGCTGGACGCGGCTCGTCAGCGATACGCCCTTGGTTTTCGCCTGCAGCGCCAGCATCGCCTCGCAGGAACGAACGACCGACGCAATGTCGAACGGTTCGAGGCAGAGTTCGTAGCGACCGGCTTCGATCTTGCTCATATCCAGCATGGTGTTGACGACCGAGAGCAGATGCGCGCCAGAATCCCGGACAAGGCCGACATACTCCCGCTGACGTTCGTTCTCGAACTTGCCGAAATACTCGCCGAGCAGGATGTCGGAGAAGCCGAGGATGGCATTGAGCGGCGTGCGCAGTTCGTGGCTGACGGCGGCAAGAAACCGCGATTTTGCATCGTTGGCCGAGCGGGCGTCGGCGGCGCGGTTCTGCGCCTCCTGCCGCAACTGCTGCTCCAACGAGACATCGCGCAGCTGGGCAATCACGCTGAAGAGCACGCCGTCACTATCCTGACGCGCTGTCAGGTCGATACGCAGGTAGGCAAACTGTCTGTTGTCGCGCGAAACGGATGGCCGTTCGAGGCGCACGTCGACGGTCGCAGCCTCCTCGCCCTGGCGGAGCTGGTCCAGCGCCTGCAGAAAGAGGATGCGGTCGGAGACATGGATCTGATCGACAAAGCCCTTGCCGATCGGATCGCGCATCCAGGCGAGATACTCCCGCTTGTCGCGACCGCCAACAGTGGTGACGTTGCCCTGCGGATCCATGAAGAAGGCAAGACCGGCGATTGCCTCCATGAAGAATTCTTCGGCAACGGGCGCGGCGGCTGCCGCCGTTGCGGTGCTCTGGCGCGACAGGGCAATGCTGCCCACAGCGGAGAACAGGAAGGCTGCGCAAACCGTCGTGACGCCGACAGGCAGCGCGATCGCGGGACTGGTAACGAAGGAGAGTCCAAAGGGCGCCGCAACGAGAGCGGCCGACGAGAGCAACGCCAATCGGCGCAGGATCATCAGTTCGCGCTGGCGCGCGGCTGCACCGCCTCCCGTCCGGGAGAGCCAGCTTCCAGCCGCCCGGTCCACGAGGGCTGCCGCCCGCTCTGCGATCTTACTCATTACACGCACGCAATACCCGCCCAAAAAAGGCTCTTTACCAAGGCGGACAATAGGCCTTGGGCGCTTAAGGAAAGGATAAGGGAAAAGCCGCCTCCACACCTCAAAAGGGCGAAATGTCCCGTTTTCGAGCATCTGGAGGCGGCTTTGATTTTTACGGTTAACGGGCGGTAAGCGACGGATTTCGCTCATATTTCAGCTCGTCGTTAACCTTTGTGGCAGCTTCGCCGCAAGGTTTGCCTGCAATTACAGGAGGTGGCCCGTTACATGCTTAACGAGGGTCGCTACAATTTGACTGAAATGCGGCGCAAATCCCGTTCATTAAAATTCGAGCTAAATTTGCCGCAAATGCCGACGAGTTTCGAAAACTGGCATTCGCAACTCTGCTCTAAGGTCAAAGCACACCGGAAGGCCGGACCGATTCGGCAGCAAGACCGAACGGGAAAACAGGATGGGCAACGACGATGTGGTTTCTGATCAAAGGATCATTCTGGTTCGGACTTGTGCTCGTGCTCTTGTCGTTCTTCAGCGGCGAAAGCCCGACCAGCTCGCAACCGAAATTGCAGTTTTCCGACGCCTTTGTCGCTGCGACTGGCGCCTATGACTACGTGACCGGCATGTGCGGCGAGAAGCCGGAGGTCTGCGTCAAGGGTGCTGAGACAATGGCCGCGCTCGGTCAGCGGGCCCGTGAAGGCGCCCGTGTTGCCTACGAACTCCTCGACAGCCGCTTTGGCGACGACACGACCTCCAAGGCTGCTGTCGCTGCGAACGCCCCGGTCGCTCCTGTCGTGGCACTGGCGCCGTCGCATACGGAATCGCAGGTGCAGGAACGGACGGCAGCGCTGAACCAGCCGATGCCTTACCGCCCGCCGCTTGACGATGCCGATGAAGGCCTTTCCGACACCGTGACGACAGGCACGATTCCGCTGCCGACACCGCGCCCGGCCACCTGAGAATTTCGCGGGCTTTCCCGCAACCAAGCTTGCACCGGCGATCCGCGAAGCTGCGGAAAGTCCCGTGCCTGACGTGCCTGCCCTGTTTATTTTCAGCTTTTGCTGCGCCGCGAGGATGCCCATCCTTCGCGGCGTTTCTTTTTAATGGTTCAAATCTGGCTGCGTTTCACCTATATGAAATCCTGATAACGAAAGGCCAGAATGCATGACGTCCCTCGAGCAGATCCTCGAAGATTTCTCCTTCCTCGACGATTGGGAAGACCGCTATCGCTATGTGATCGAGCTCGGCAAGGCGCTTCCCGACCTTCCCGACGACAAAAAGACGTCGGCCAACAAGGTGATGGGCTGCGCCAGCCAAGTCTGGCTCGTTACGCACACCGATGGGGACCCTGATAATCCCCTCATGACCTTCGAGGGAGATTCCGACGCGCATATCGTGCGCGGGCTGGTGGCGATCGTGCTGGCGACCTATTCCGGCAAAACCGCCTCCGAGATCGCCGCGCTCGACGCTTTCGACGTGTTCTCGAAGATCGGCCTTGTCGAGCACCTTTCCTCGCAGCGCGCCAACGGCCTGCGCTCGATGGTCAACCGCATCCGCGAGGAAGCGCGCGTGCGCGCGGTGGCTTAAAGCATGCCTCCCGAAAGTGGTCACCGGTTTCGGGATAAGACATGCGAGAAACAACTGGCTGAAGCGCATGAGCGAATCCGAAAGATCGCGACGCGCTTTAGCTGCGACCTCCTCATCACGAATAGAGTTCGGGTCGATATCCCTCGGCACCCCAATGCTCCACGCGGGCCCGGCGTGCGGGCATGGGCGGATTGTAGTGCCGTGAGAGCACCATCAGCGCGGTGCGCAGCATCAGTTTGGCGGAGCGTGCCGGCCACTGACGCTCTCGCTCCACAGTCTCCAACCCCTTCATGAAGCAGCAGACATCGAGTGCCACTCCGGCAAGCTCCGGTCCCATGGCCTCGAGCGCACGATTGACCGCGACCCGCGCGGCAATTGCACTGTCGGTCAGATCAGCCATGCCGCCACGCTCTCCTTTCGCGCGGCTTGCGTGGTGCGGTTCCCAGGAAGCGGTGACCCGCGGCTGCAACTGACCGCGCGTAAAATCCGCAAGCAGCCGCTCGCCGGCGGCGAGTGCCGCCGCCGACAGGAAAGGCCCGCCGGTCTTTTCCTTCAACCGCGCAAGGCCCGATAGCGGCGATTCCTCCCGATTGATCCGTACTGGCTGCCGCCGTCCGTCGCCGACCTCGGCCACGGCATGGTCGATTGCGCCGTGTTGTTCGATGAAGGCTTCCTCTCTCAGGGACGCGGCCCGCCTAAGATAAGAGCGCGCGGCGGGGGCGAGGCAAATCCAACCGCCCGTCCGGCTAACGAGCCCTGCCGACACCGCCGCAGCCAACAGGGATTGAGACACGATGTGAAGCGCGCCATCGCCCAAATGCAGCGACAGGGCCGAGCCCTCGCATGCCTGCTCACGGGCCTCGCCACGCGCAAGGAACCTCAAAAGCTTCACCATGGCCTTATGCGCATCACTCATTTCCAAACACTCCATTCGATCGGAAAACAGAAACGACCGTCCGTTCGACGACAGCGACGAATTCATCGAACGCCGGATCATCACGACGATCCTCGACCACGTGGCAGGCATGACCGACCGTCGTGCGGTCGCGTCCGAAGGCTTTGGCGATCTCGCAAAGGGGGATCTGAAGGGCGACGTGGCAAACATACATGGCGATCTGCCTGATATGGCATAGCGTGCGGCGGCGATCCCGACGCATCTGGATGCGATGGCTGGCAAGCATGACCATCTCGGTGGTGATCTGTGCGCAGATGCGGCAGACAATACGGACCGGCACCGTTGCGGGAGGGGGAACGAAACCGGAAGCGCTTTGACTTGTTATCGCCTCGGGGAAGGACGGCGCAGAAGCGCCCGGCAAAGTGAAATTGGCAATCGGCATATGAATACTCCCATAAAATAGGAATTAATTCATACACCTTACACGGCAACGAGAACGAACAAAAGCGTTATCGCGCAACTTTCTGTTGATCTTCCTCGTCGATTTCCTTAAGAGGCGGAATAAATAGGATTATTTTCCACATTCATTCCCATCCCAAAAGCACAAAAGCCGGGCTTCCGCCCGGCTCTACAGGATTAAATCAATCCTTGGCAACGATCAGACGCGGCCGCGCTTGCGGCGCTGGCCGAGCCCCATTTCCTTTGCGAGGCGCGAACGCGCTTCAGCATAAGCTGGAGCTACCATCGGGTAATCGACAGGAAGTTCCCACTTTTCGCGGTACTCTTCGGGCGACAGGCTATGGTGGGTCATCAGGTGACGCTTCAGCGACTTGAAGTTGCCGCCGCATTCCAGGCAGGTGATCTGCTCATCCTGAACAGACTTACGCACCGATACCGCCGGCTTCTGCTTTTCGACAATGGCCGTTGCAGGTGTTGGCGCCGACGTATTGCTCAGTGCTGAATGCACATCCGAGATCAGGTTAGCCAGATCGCCAACTGGGACCACATGATTGCTGACATAGGCGGCAACAATATCTGCGGTAAGCTCCACCAGCAATTCCGGCCCGCTACCGGCTGCAGTATCCGTCATAATACGTTTCTCCTGTTTCAATGCTCCAAAGGTCCAAGCCTCGTCAGCCAAGACCGTCATCGTAGAGCCAACAGCAAAAAACTCAGGCTACGGCTACCTGTTTCGAAAAACTGAAATCCACCCCTAGATTCCTGAGGCCGAAACCCGTTTCTTATACTGCCCGATTTCGAATTAGTACGTTGTCACGCAGGCTACTTCCTCAATTAAACAGTGAAATGCAAAGCCAACGAGGAAATAAGCAACGTGATTCTAATTCAATATCAGAACTCTACTTGGACATCCAAATATCACCGTTTTGCGAAAACGCCAATTATTATTTCGTATATATCTACCGAAAAATGCCCAACTCGCAAGAATTGTCTGCACAAGACCCAAACATTAACCATTAAGAAATCTGCAAAAGGGTGCAAAAATCAACTTAAAATACTGAATCGGAAGCGCTCTCATCTTTCAACTAGATCATCACGCACCGATTGAGGCCCGAGACGGTACCCTGTTTGATGTGCTGCCTTCGCCAGAAGATGTGCGGCGACCGGTGCCGTTAACAGAAAAAAGACGAAACCGGCCAGCGCTCGCGCAAAGACTGCAACCTCGCCCGAGGCGATCCCCGCAGCAACGAGCAGCATGCCGGAACCGACCGTTCCCGCCTTGGAAGCGGCATGCATCCGCGTATAGAGGTCGGGCAGGCGCACGATGCCGAGAGCGGCGACAAGTGCGAAAGAGGAGCCGGCAAGCAGCAGGAATGTGACGGCAAGTGCTACCGCATAGTCCATCATGCCCTACCCTTTCTTCCGTTCGCGCGGCTGCGTTTGGCTGCCACTTGGGGCTTTTTCGGGGCACGTACCGTTTTTTCGCTGTGCCGTCCTGCAACAGTGCCGCGAGACATCACGAAACGCGCAAAGGCGACCGTCGCCAGAAAGCCGACCAGACCTAGCGAGATGGCGATGTCGATGTAGAGGCTGAAGCCGGTCTTGACCGCCAATACAGCGATGAAGCCGATCGCCGTGCCCGAGAGCGTGTCGAGAGCCAGGATCCGATCGGGCAGTGTCGGGCCGGCAACGACCCGCCAGCCCGCCAGCAGAAAGGCGACGCCGAGGATGATGAGGGCGATCGCGGCGGCGGTAGAAACGATGGCAACAGGGGAAATCATCGGAACGCCTCCAGGATCCGCCGCTCAAAGCCGTTGGCGATGTCGCGCTTGGTTCCCTCCGGATCTGAGCAGTCCAGCGCGTGGACGTATAGCGTCTTGCGGTCGTCTGACACATCGACGGACAGCGTACCCGGCGTCAGCGTAATCATGTTGGCGAGAAGCGTGATCTCGAAATCGCGGTCGACGGTGAGCGGAAAGGCAAAAATGCCAGGCTGCAGCCGCATAGTGGGCGTCAGCACCGTAGCGGCGACCTTCAACGCCGAGATCGCCAGTTCCTTCAGAAACAGCAGGCCGAGGAGCATGATCGACCGTGAGCGGCGAAGATACCCCCGGCTGCCGTAGGGTTCGCGAACGACAGACAGGCACAAGGCGGCCACAACAAATCCGAACAGGAGATTGTGCGGCGAGGCACTGCCGGTGACGGTAGCCCAGGCGATGGCCAAAAGGACGTTCAACAGCAGGGCAATCATGGCATCCCTCCGTCCGGGAAGACCGATTGCAGATAGGACGTCGGGTCAATGAGGCCGGTCGCTGCGGCCTGTGCCATCTCCAACAACTGCTCGGGCAAAATGCCGAAAGCGACGACAAGAGCGGTCAGGATGATGAGCGGCAGTCCCGTTTGCCAGCGGATGGAGGCTGCAGCCGGCGGTGCCGTTGCCGGTCGCCAGTAGGCGAGCAGGAAGACGCGTCCGAATACGACGGTCAGCAGGAAGCCGCCGATGAGGATCGCGGCGGCCAGCCACCAGGCGCCGACGTCGATCGATGCTCTGACCAAAATCACCTTCGGCCAGAAGCCGGAAAAGGGCGGCAATCCGCACGCGGCGACGAAGAGGATGAAAGAGATCGCCGCAAAACCGCTACTGCGACGGTAGAGGCCGCCGAGCCCGGCCAGCGAGAAACCGCCGGCAAGGGCGGCCGCCTGTCCAGCCAGAAGGTATAACGCCGTCATCAGGACCATCGAATGCAGCGCGTAGAAGATTGCGCCGGACAGGCCGCCCGGCGTGCCGAGCGCTATCCCGACCAGCATGTTGCCGATGCCCGAGATCACGACGTAGCCGAGGAGCTTGCGGATATCGTCCTGCGCCAGCGCCCCAAGTGCGCCGACGACAATGGTCGCTGCCCCGGTTGCCGCAATCAGAAGGCTCAATTGTTCGCGCTCGATCGGCAGCAGCATGACCATGACGCGAATGAGGGCGTAGACGCCGACCTTGGTCAGCAGACCGGCAAACAGTGCCGACACGACGATGCGCGGGGTATGATAGGAGGCCGGCAGCCAGAAATTGACAGGAAAGGCAGCGGCCTTCATGGCAAAGGCCAGCAGCAAGAGGGCCGACAGGGTCATCAGCGGCGCGGTGTCGCGCACACTCTCCACCTTGCCAGCGATATCGGCCATGTTGAGCGTGCCGAAGACAGCGTAGACGATGCCGACCGAGATCAGGAACAGCGTCGTGCCGATCAGGTTCAGCACCGCATATTTCATGGCTCCATCGATCTGCCCGCGCTCGGAGCCGAGGATCAACATGCCGAAGGACGAAATGAGAAGCACCTCGAACCAGACATAGAGGTTGAAGACGTCGCCTGTCAGGAACGCACCGGAAACGCCTGCCATCAGAAGCAAAAGGAAGGGAAAGAAACCGTATCGGCGGCCGCTTTCGGTCACGTCCTTCAGTGCGAAGAGGCCGCCGGCAAGCGCGGCGATGGCAGCGGCCAGGGCCATCAAAGCGCCAAAGAGATCGACCGTGAAGGCGATGCCGAACGGCGGAAGCCAACGCCCCATGACCATGGTCAGCGGACCATGCGCGACGACCTCTGCCAACAGCGCGGCATCCAGCAGGACCAGAACGGCGAGGCCCGGAATGGCGACCTGCGCCTGCAGCCGCAGCGAACCGCGCATCATCAGCAGCGCGGCGCCGAGTGTAATACAGAGCGCCACGGGTGCAATGACGAGCCAGCTGGCGAGCGGCAATGGTGCCGTGACCATCGCAGCCGAGAGATCGGTGATCGTGCTTGACGGAGCCGCCATCTAGTACCCCATCGGCGGCAGCGGTGGATCGACGGGTTCGGCGACACGCATTTCGTCGGTGTTGTCGGTGCCGATGTCCTGATAGGCGCGATAGGTCAGCACCAGCAGGAAGGCGAGGAAGGAAAACGAGATGACGATCGCCGTCAGGATCAGGGCCTGCGGCAGTGGGTTGGCGGCGCCGTCCGGGAGCGTATCGAGGTTTGCCGGGATGATCGGCGGCACCTCTCGCGTCAACCGCCCAGCCGTAAACAGCAAGAGATTCACGGCGTTGCCGAGGACGGCGATGCCGAGCATGATCCGGATCGAGAATTTCGACAGCATCAGATAGATCGCGGCAGCGAAGAACAGGCCGACGAGAATTGCAAACAGCGGCTCCATCACTCGACCTCCCTTTCCTCAAGCGCCAATGCGATCGACGTGATGGCGCCGACGACGACCAGATAGACCCCGATATCAAACAGCATGACGGTCGAGAGCGGTACTTCGACACCTGCTATTTCAGGATAGATCCAAAGCCCGGTCATGAACGGCACTGCAAAGACGATCGACAGCAGGCCGGCGCAAGTCGCCATAAGAAGACCGGCGCCCGATATCGACAGCGGATGGAAGACGATGGCGCGGCGCACGGCGCCGACACCGCGGGCAATGCCGAAGATCGCCAGCGCCGAGGCGGCAATCAGCCCGCCGATGAAGCCGCCGCCCGGCTCGTTGTGGCCGCGCAGCAGGACGAAGACGGAAAACAGCAGCATCAGGGCCGTCAGCACCGGCGCGATCGTACGGAAGATCAGCGTGTTCATGGGCGCTCGACTCCGAGAGCCTCAGGAGCATCAGGATCGTTTTCGGCAAGCTTGCGCTCGGTCTGCGCGCGGATGCGAATGAGGGCGAGGATCGCAAGGCCGGTGATGGCAACAACGGCGATCTCGCCCAGCGTGTCGGTACCGCGGAAATCGACGATGATGACGTTCACGACGTTGGCGCCGTGAGCGATGGTCTTCGAGTAGGTGTTGAAGAACTCGGTCAGCGCATTGTTGAACGGTGTCTGCGTGGCTTTCATCAGGAGCAGCGCGAAGCCGGAGCCGCAGGCAATCGCGATGCAGCCGTCGAATATCTTCTGGCCAAGCGGTCTCCGGTCGGTCGGCGACAATTGAAGGCGGGTCATGACCAGCGCCAGGATGACGACCGATAGCGTCTCCACCATGAACTGCGTGAAAGACAGGTCGGGCGCGCCAAACAGCAGGAATATAATGGCGACGGAGAAGCCCTGGATGCCGAGCGAGACGATCGCCGTCAGCCGGTCGCGCGCGACAACGACGCTTAACAGACCAAGGACGGCGAGCAGGAAGATCGCCCCTTCGTGGATCTGGACCTCACGTGGCCAGACAGGCAACGCCGGCATTTCGCCGTAGAGCCAGAGCGGAACGAGCAGGATCGCGGCGAGGCAGAGGAAGGTGCAGGTGATGTAGAGTTCAAGCCGGCCCGGCTGGATGAACCGCGTTACGCGAACCGCCAATCTGGTCAGGCCGGTGATAAAGGCGTCAAACCCACGATCCGGTCCCGGTCCGAGCTTGCGCAGTACACTCGCCATGAGCAGACGCGCCTGGTCTATCCGGCAATAGACAAGAGTGCCGAGCGCGATCGTTAGAACCGACAGAAGCAACGGCACACCGACATGCGGGATCAGGGAAATCTCGATCACGCTCGCCGTTCCGCGAACGGCGGATGCCGTCGGAGACGAGATGTAGTGATGCGCAGTCGCGGAGAACACCGCGGCCATCAGTCCCAACAGCGCCAGCACGACTGGGCCGACCCACAGCAACGGCGGTGCCTCGTGCGGATGTTTGGGCGTTGCAAGGACCGGCCCGAGGAACGGCTTCAGCGCCACGGCGAAGCCGATCGCAAACATCAGCGTATTGCCGCTTACCGCAACCACTGTAAAGACGATCGACCGTGGGTCCGTATGTGCCAGGGCGGCATAGATTTCCTCCTTGGCGAGGAAGCCGAAGAACGGCGGCAGACCGCCCATGGAGATCGCCGCGGCAAGTGCGGCCGCAAAGGTCAGCGGCATCGCCGTCCGCAAGCCGCGCAGCTTTGTGATGTCGCGCGTGCCGGTTTCATGGTCGATGATGCCAGCAACCATGAACAGCGCGCCCTTGAAGAGCGAATGCGCCACGAGGTAGAGCGCTGCGGCCTCGACGGCATAGGGCGCTCCGAAGCCGGTCAGCAGCACAAGCAGCCCGAGCGAGGAAACGGTGGTATAGGCAAGTTGCAGCTTGAGATCGGTCTGGCGAATCGCAAGCAGCGTACCGACGATCAAGGTCACGCCGCCGAAGAGCGGCAGCAAGGTCTCCCAGGCCGATGTCCCGCCCATGACGGGATTGAGCCGCATCAGAAGATAGACGCCCGCCTTCACCATCGTTGCCGAATGCAGGTAGGCGGAGACCGGCGTCGGCGCCTCCATCGCGTTCGGCAGCCAGAAATGAAACGGAAACTGCGCCGATTTGGTGAACGCGCCGCCGAGAACAAGGATCAGGATCGCCAGATAGTATGGATTGGCGCGCAAGAGATCGCCGGACTGCAGCAGCGTCGACAGGTCGGTCGCGTTTGTCGTGCTCCAGATCAGGAGCAGGCCGGCCAGCAGCAGAAGGCCGCCACCGCCGGTGACGACGAGCGCCTGCAGGGCGGCACGACGGGCGGCCTCGCGCTCATGGTCGAACCCGATCAAGAGGAACGACGTGATCGACGTCAGTTCCCAGAAGATGAAGAGCATCAGCAGGCTGTCCGAGACGACGAGGCCGAGCATGGCGCCCATGAACAGGAAGATAAACGAGAAGAAACGCCCCTGATCCGGGTGCCCCTTGAGGTATCCGCCGGCGTAAAGGACGATGAGCGTGCCGATCCCGGTGATCAGCAGCGCGAAAGTCAGCGAAAGACCGTCGAGCAGCCAGGAAAAGCGGAGGTCAAAGCTTGGCACCCAGGCATAGCCGCCTGTTATCACCTCGCCGCCCGCGATGACCGGCAACAGGCTGGCGAAGTGCGCAAAGGCGAGCAACGGCGCAAGCGCCAATGGCCAGGCGGCGTTTGCACCAAAGGCGCGGACGGCAAAGGGAGCGAGGACGGCGCCGAGAAGTGGCAGACACAAGGCCGCAAATGTCAAAGCCGTGACACCGGCCATGTGCCCTCCCCTGCTGGCAACGCTTCGTGGAGCCGGCAAACGCCGGAAGTCCCGTCAGGTGTACGAGAACAGCGGCGCGGTCACAAGTCTTGTTCGACCGAGAGCCGCCACCAGCGGTGGATACTCACAGGGAACCGCTCATCCGTGTCCATAGACATCGCTTGCAGCGTCCTCGAGGCATTTCTTGAAGCGATTTCACGCTGGGCGGCACAGGACGCTTTAGGCCTTCGCGCACGACCGGCCCTCTTAAAAGCAACAAAGGGATTGCCGTTTCGCTAGGCCGGGTGCCGCTTTACCGTGATCCGCATCCCCTTGATCCAGCCGGCATTCCGCACCACATTGCTGGCGAAAAAACATGCCGTCCCCCAGGCGCGAAAGGATCAAACCATGGCCGATACGACAATCGCCAAAGTTCACAAGACCGACGCGGAGTGGAAGGAACAGCTGACGCCCGAGCAATACCGGATCACCCGGCAGCACGGTACCGAACGTGCCTTCACCGGGCCCTATTGGGATTCGTTCGAAACCGGGCTCTATCGCTGCGTTGGTTGCAATTCACCGCTGTTCCGCTCCGATACGAAATTTGACGCCGGTTGCGGCTGGCCAAGCTATTTCGAGGCGGTCTCGCCCGACGCTGTAACCGAACATCGCGACACGACCTACGGGATGGTCCGCACGGAAATCCGCTGCGGCACCTGCGATGCCCATCTGGGCCACGTATTTCCCGACGGCCCGCCGCCGACCGGCCTGCGGTACTGCATCAACGGCCACGCGATGGTGTTCGAGCCGGACAAATAAGGCGCAGGCCCGAGGGTCTGCCTCCACTGATCCTCCTAGAAGCGTTCGACGACCGCGCGGACGCTTTCATCTAGCGACAGGCGCGATGTATCCAATATCGCGCATTTTTTCGCCAAGGCCTCGCGGCGGAGGAAGGTCGCCCAGATCATCATTTCGGCGTTGGCAAGCTCCGGCTGCCGGCGCTCGACTGACAGGCGATGCGTTCGTGTTTCGTCATCGCAATCGATAAGCAGGGGCAAATAGGCAATGCCCGTTGCCGTCGCCGCCTCTTCCAGAAATGCAAGGCGCATCTGGCCTTCGAGCAGTTGATTGCGGCCGGCGTGCTGTGCCTCCGCGAGGCTCTCAAACCACTTGAAGGTCATGGCCCGCTGCCAGCCCGCCGGCGAGCCGTAGTCGGCCGTCATCCGGGAGAGCGGGGGGACGCCGATGTCATCAAAATGGTAGACGTCGATCTCACCCCGGTCGGCGACCGCCTTGGAGATCGCCGTTTTGCCCGATCCGGAAGCGCCTGTGAGAACGATGAGGCTCACTTCGTGACCCTAAGCTCCATGCAGGTCAGATCCAGCCAGCGGCCGAACTTCGTGCCCACCTCCAAAAAGGTTCCGGCAACGCGGAATCCCAGCTTTTCATGCAGCTTGATGGAAGCGGCGTTCTCAGCCTCGATGCCGGCGATCATCACGTGGATGTTGGCCCCGGCCGCCCGCTCGATCAGCCCCCGCATCAGCATTTCGCCGATGCCGGCACCGCGGCAATCCTTGTCGACGTAGACCGAGTGCTCGACCGTGTGGCGGTAGCCGTCGAAGGTCCGCCAATCGCCATAGGAGGCATAGCCTGCGACCTTGCCATCCCTCTCCGCTACGATGACCGGAAAGCCTCTTGCCTTTCGCGCCTTGAACCACTCGACGCGGTTGTCAAGGTCAACCAGCATCTCGTTCCAGATCGCCGTCGTGTGCTCGACGGCGTGATTGTAGATATCGCGGATGACAGGGAGATCGGCTTCGGTGGCGTCGCGCACGAGAACGGCGTCGGTCATATCAGGTCCAGTTTCAGTTCGGTTCCGCCAAGCGGCATACGCCCCGCAATCGGCGTTGTAAACCGACGAAATCGTGCGACCGAAACCATCCCTCCCGACCGGAGTGAGGCGCCGCTGTCAGGGGAAACCCGTTGATATTGGCTCAGAGCCCGGCGTTCGCCATGCTGAAGCAGGTAAGCACGGCCGAATAGTGCACGGCCGCCGCGGCCACCACGAAACCGTGCCAGATGGCGTTCTGGAAGCGCAGCTTTTCCCAGACGTGAAAGATAACGCCGAGAGAGTAGATAACACCACCAACGACGATCAGCAGCATCGATACGAACGGGATACGCTCGGCCACCGGTCCGGCCACGAAGATGCCGCTCCACCCCATCCCGAGATAAAGCAGGATGGTAAGCTTGTCGAAACGACCGGGAAAGGCGCATTTCAGGAGGATGCCAAGCGCCGCGGTCACCCAGATCCCGATCAGCATCCCGAACAGAAGCGGACTATCGGCGCCGCGCTCCAGGAAAGGAGTGTAGGTGGCGGCAATCAGGATGAAAATCGACGAATGATCGAGGCGGCGAAGGTACCACTTGGTGCGTGAAACAGGCCAAGCATTGTAGGAGAAGGAGATACCGATGGTCAGAACAAGTCCGACGCTGTAGATCCACGCGGCGGCGAGTTCGCCATGGGAACTCCAGACCGTGGCGTAAAAGATCAGAACGGTTGCACCGATAAGCGCGAACGCCAAGCCGACACCGTGAACGACGCCGTCGGCGATCAGTTCGTACTTGTCGTAAGCCCAGCGGATGCCGTTGAACTCTGCCATGCCGGGAACCCCTCACCTCTCCACCAGATCGTCGCACTGAACCGGTCTCCGGGCAACACAACAGCGATGGCACGCCGTTAAATCTTCGTGAGCTTCCGACGCCTTCCGGTTTCAATGCGGAGATATACAGACGCGAAGGAAAAAGGTAGTCCCAAAGACGGCCATCCCTTGACGACGTGGCAGACAAATCAGCTCATGCAATCCTCGCAAAGAGGGGCGTACGGCACCGCGCCGAGACGCTGTTTGGAAATCGGCTCGCCGCAGCGAACGCAGATGCCATACGTGCCTTTCGCGATCCGATCGAGGGCGGCGCCGATGGCGCGCAGCTCTTCCTGGCCGGCCTGCCCAAGCCCTTCCAGCACTTCGTCGTTCTCGCTCTCGGTCGCGCGGTCGTCGCTGTCCTGCTCCTTGGTGCGTCCGAGATCGACGTCGATGCGGGTCAGCCGCGATTCAAGCTCGCGCTGGCGGTCGCGTAGGATCGTCTCGTAGGTCTGCGTGTCAGTCATGGAAATTCCTCCATCGGTCCTGTGCCATCTTTCTCCTTAGCGCTGCCTGTCGACCAGCACAGAGCATTTGGCATGCCTGACGACACGGTCGGCGGTGGCGCCGATGAAGTAGTTGCTGAAGTCGGGGATATGCGAAGCGACGATGATGAGATCCGCATCATGCGCTTCTGCGGCGGCGAGGATGCTGTGCGCCGGGCGGCCATGACCGATTTCGATGGATGCAGGTATGCCGCTGGTGCGGATCAACATGCCAAGCTTTTCCTCGGCATCATCGATCGCGTTCTGGATCAGTTCAGCGGGCAAATCGATCGCAACATAGGTGGGAACGTCCTCGACGACGTTGAGCAAAACGATCTCGCCGCCCGTATCAAGGAGCGTGGATGCCTTGCGGAAAGCCCGCTCGCCACTGTCCAACGCGCCTATTTCGATCGGAACGATGATTTTCTTGTACATTCAGGCCCTCCAGCATAACCGTTTTCAACGGCCACATCCTCTCAGGAGATAAATAAGGCGCTTTGATCAAGATCAAGATCGCCGCGGATTTCGTCAACAATCGTCGAACGCTGAATCGCCAAAATAAGGACTTCTGTGAACAATTGGAATCCGCCATATAGAATTCAAGTACAGCGACCGGGGGGACTTCTGAGGAAAATGGACCGGCGCAAATTCCTTGGTTTCGCTACGGGCGGCGCTCTTGCCGCCACCGCCGGTACGCCTCGCCCATCCACGGCAGGAGATAGACACATGACCACCGAAACGTCCTACGCCCTGACACGCCCTGCCTATGTCGACCAGTCGCATCTCGTCGTCACCGACCTGCCGCTGGTTTCCAGCTTCTATCAGTCCATGCTCGGCCTTGATGTCATCGAGAAGAGTGCCAGCGGCGAAGTCCTCGGCGTCGATGGCACGCCGCTTCTGACGCTGACGACGGGCAAGGGTGTCCGCGTCGCGCCCCGCAATGCCGCGGGCCTCTTCCATACGGCCTTCCTGATGCCCAGCCGCACCGAGCTTGCACGCTGGCTACGCCACGCTGCACACCACAACGTCGTCCTGGAAGGTGCATCCGATCACCTCGTCAGCGAGGCAATCTACCTCTCCGACCCCGAGGGCAACGGCATCGAGATCTATGCCGACCGACCGCACGACGAGTGGAAGTTCCACCCGGATGGCCAAGTGGAAATGGCGACGCATCGACTGGATTTGCAGGCGCTTTACAACAGCGCGCCCGATGATGCCTGGAACGGCATGGCTGACGGCACCGCAATCGGCCACATCCACCTGCAGGTCGGCGACATTCCGGAAGCGGACGCCTTCTACCGGGATGTGCTCGGGCTGAAGCTGATGGCGCGTTATCCCGGCGCCAGCTTCTTTGCGACGGGCGACTATCACCACCACGTCGCTGCCAACATCTGGAACAGCCGCGGCGCCGGAACGCGCGCCGACCGCATGACCGGGCTTTCGGACTATACGCTTCGCTTCAACGACAAAGCCTCGCTCGACAAGGCCGTCGCAAAGCTCGACGAACTCGAGATCAAGAGCGAGAAGCGCAATGGCGGGACCTTCCTGCACGATCCCTGGGGCATCGGTCTGACACTGTCAGCCTGACGCGCGAACAGCAGCTGGAATTAAGCCGACCGACAGGGCCGCAACGGAGCCCGCCGCAAGCGATCCGAGAAGCGGCCCTGCCTCCCCGCCGAACATCCCCCAAGATGCAAAAAAGATGCGGCGATATCGGGGCAAGGCCAAGGGCTGCCCTACGGAACCTCAATCGCCTCTTGTGCGTTGTTTGCGCGAAGCATCAGGGCTTCCGGGGGATCGTATTTCCATGGGAATTGCCAACGGCATCCGCAAGAAGGCAAGCAAGATCGCAATGGGCGAGCGCCATGTCAGCGCTTGGGCCGAGAAACTGACGCAGGCGACAGAAGAGCTGCCACCGCAAGCGCCGGTCCGCCGCCTCGAAAAGGACGGTCTTGATATCAGCATGGCCTGGGCCGTGATCGGCATCTTCGGCGTGCTCGCCTTTTCGGCCATTTACATGATGTCGCTGATCCTCATTCCGGTAACGCTTGCCATCGTCGTCGGCATGATCCTCGGCCTGCTCGCGGAAAAGCTCAGCAAGCTCGGCGTGCCGCGCGTCACCAACGCGGTGATCCTGTCTACCGGTGTCGCGCTCGTCATCGCCCTCGTTGCCAATTCACTTTCCGGGCCGGTAGCGACGCTCGTCAACGAAGGGCCGGCCTTCGTCGAAAAGACCTTCAGTCGCCTGATGCCGTACCTCGAGCGGATCAAATGGCTGCACATCACGCCCGAAACCTTCCAGAGCGGGCCGATGTCGACCGACAAACTCCTGGAGAATACCGGCAACG
Source organism: Rhizobium sp. BK399 (assembly GCF_014194695.1). Lineage (GTDB taxonomy): Bacteria > Pseudomonadota > Alphaproteobacteria > Rhizobiales > Rhizobiaceae > Rhizobium. Next base: position 480,875 of record NZ_JACIAH010000001.1, read on the forward strand.
TGCTGCACCTGGTCAGCGCCAATCTGACCCCCGCGCTTGTACAAGCGCTGATCTTTTTTGCCGCGCTTCTGCTCTTTCTGGCCGGGCGCATCACCCTGCGCAAATCGATCATCATGGTATTCCGGTCGCGGTCGCAGCGACTGGCGGCCATCCGCGTGATCAACGGCGTGGAACAGGTGCTCGGCTTCTACTTTGCGACGGCATCGTTGATCTACGCCTGCCTTGGCATCACGATGATGATCATCGCATACGTGGGGGGCCTGTCGGCTCCCGTGCTTTGGGGCTTCTTCGCCTTCCTGTCCAGTTTTGTCCCCTATCTCGGCATCACGATGATGACGCTGGCCGTCGCGATCGCCGGCATCATCACACACGACAGCCTTGTATTTGGCCTGATGCCGGCTGCGGCCTTCTTTATCGTGCACCTCGTCATGGAAAACCTGATTTTCCCGGCGGTGATGGGAAAACGATTGGAAATCAATCCCTTCGTCGTGTTCCTCGCAATTCTGTTCTGGACTTGGATGTGGGGCGCGGTTGGTGCTATGCTGGCGCTACCACTATCGCTGATTGTCATGACCATCATCGATGAACTTTTCATCGAAGAGAGACTGCAACCGCAATTGCCGAAATAATTGAGGTAAGACGCGTCAGATGGCAGAAATCGATCTTGCAGAGTCCCGCCAGAACCGGCTGAAGAGCGGCATCCCCCCTTGGAGCCACGCCGGGCCGAAACCCACCTACCAACCACTTCAGGACAATCTCAAAGTCGACGCCATGGTGATCGGCGGCGGGATTACCGGTGCGTTGATGGGCCAGCTCCTTTCGGAACGCGGCCTGTCCGTGGTCATCGTCGACCGCGAGACGCCCGGTCTCGGCAGTACGGTTGCGAGCACGGCCATGCTGCAATGGGAAACCGACCGGACGCTGGGCGAACTCGAGCACTTCTATGGCTTCGAGCGCGCCGTCGGTATCTACAGGCGCAGTGCCGCCTCGGTCGCCGGTCTCTCCAAACTGATCGTCGCCAACCGAATCGCCTGCAATTTGCTGCCGCGGCAATCGCTGTTTCTGACCAGCAACCAAGAAGGCGCTGGTGATCTGCTCCGGGAAGTCGAGCTTCGTCGCCGGGCGGGCCTGCCAAGCCGATATCTGGAGCACTGCGATCTCTTCACCGAGTTCGAGCTCGATCGCGATGCGGGCATCCTGTCGCGCGGCTCCGCGGAGGCCGATCCGCTGCTCCTGACCTGGGGGTTGCTGGACATTGCCGTGAAGCAGGGCGCACGTCTCATCGGAGCCTCGGCGACTAAGCTCCATTGCGAAGGCGGGCATGTGACGGCCGAGACCAAAGGCCCGTTCGTCATCGAAGCGGAAACGGCAGTGCTTGCCACCGGCTACGCCATGCCGGGCATCGACATGCCGAAACTGCACCGGACGACGTCGAGCTGGGCTCTGGCGACGATCCCACAAGATCCGGCAGCACTCTGGCGCGACCAAGTGCTGATCTGGGAAGACAGCCACCCCTATCTCTACATGCGGACGACGCCTGATGGGCGGATCATCGCCGGCGGCGAGGATGACGACACCGTCGATCCAGCCACCCGCGACGCCAAGCTTGCCGCAAAGGTCATGACGATCCGGGAAAAGATGAAACGGCTCTGGTCGAGGGCCGATACGAGCGTTGCGACGGCATGGTGCGGCACCTTCGGCGAGACGTCGGACGGACTGCCGCTGATCGGTCCGGTTCCCTCCATGCCGCAGGTCTATGCCGCCTATGGCTACGGCGGCAACGGTATCACCTTCTCCTATCTTGCAGCCCAGGTCATCGGTGCAATGATCGGCGGCGTATACCGCGACTGGTTCGATGATTTCGCCCTCGATCGCGACGCACCGGCGTTCCTTGAACGTCCGATCAAGACCGACGAGCGCCGGCAAAGTGCCGTGAATTAATTCGTTCTGTCCCGCAAGCCCTCGCCGGAGCTTTGTCCCGCCCGACTTACTGCGTTGTCTGGTCGTCGCCCATGTCCTCGACATCCTGCAGCCGGACGAATTCGACGCCCTTGGCCTTCAGGTCGAGGATCGCCTTGGCGACGCCCTCGCCGGCCGCGTGGGTCGGCTGGTTGATGTGGGAGATGACCACGTCGCCGTCCTTGGCCGACGCTATCCGCTTTTCCGTGACGTTAGCGCCGAGTAGCGAGCCACCGTCGCCGTTCACCGAGTAGCCGGCTATGCGGTATCCCATTTCCCGAATCTGCACGATCGAGGAACGGTCGTATTTGGCTGTCGAGCCGCGGAACCAATGCGGTGGAGCAATGCCGGCCGCGACCATTGCGTCGGCGCCGCCCTGCACTTCCTGGCGAACGGCCTCCGGCGAGCCGGCTGACGGAATGCCGTAAATCGATACCGGCTTATCGACCGCGGGAACATGGTTCTGGCCGTGGTTCTCGAGTTCGAAGAGATCGGGATTCTGCAGGAAGACCTGCAGTGCCTGCGGATTGTGCTTCAACCAGCGGGCGGTAACGAAGATCGTCGCCGGAATCCGCTCGCGCACCAGCACCGAGAGAATGCGGTCGTCGGCCTTGCCCATGCAGGCATCGAAGGTCAGCGCCACGCGTGGATGACCCTTGAGGCCCGAACTGGCGATGCGCAGATGCGGCTCCACCAGCCTCGGTCCGGCCGCCGTCCCTGGTGCCTGCACAACCTTCGAGGGCGTGGTGGCCGGAGCATCCTCAAGCGGAAGCGCCGCAGCTGCGGCTAGAGAGGCAGAGGCGATCAGCAACGCCGGAACGAGAAAAAGACGATTCATACCAAAGAGAAGCCGTTCGTGGTTCAAGCGCTGCATAATGCACGTGGCGTTCGGACGCCATGTGGTTTGATGCCGCTTGCGGCCGCTTCTGCGATTCGCCGTCGGCTTCACCCACAGAGCTGATGCCCGAGGACTAAGGCCTCACAAAGGCAACGCCTGCAACCCCTGCCGGCTTGGCCTCGGATCAATCATAGAGATAGTATTTTTCCCACTTTTCACGCGGGACCTTGTCGCCGATCTTGTAGGAAAGCTCGCGGACATTCATGTGCTGCGGACCGGTAATGCAGGTATAGGAAAGGTGATACCAGTCGCCCTTGCTGCGGAACACCGCGCCTGGCGCCTCCAGCTTGTCATCGCTGGGAACCGGATCCTTGAACGTGTAGGCAATGACTTTGTCGGGCTTGTAACCGGTCGCGTCCTTGTTGATTCGGCTCATCGCCTCGGTGTCGCAGCTCTGTTCGAGACGGGTCGCGGGATCGAGCTTTTCGAGTTGCTTCTTAATGGCGGGATCAACTGCGAAGGCCGGAACAGCAAGGCTAAATGCGGACAGAAGCAACACGAGACGTTTTGGCATTACGGTGGGATTCCTTTGCATTCTCATTCCGGAATCACCTGTGAAGAACCGAGGTTTTGACGGTCGAACAAGGTGCAAATTCCGGGCGACGTAGCGGACTTTCTTAAACAATATGGTGACATCAAGGCAACGTGAGTATTCCTTCGGTTTTGCCGCAGAGCTGTCTTCGGCGCTTGATCCGGCGCATGCGCGCCTCTATCTCTTGCCGACCTGACATCACGTTTCCGGAGCCTTCCTTGACCGTCTTCAAGAACCTGCCGAACCCGCCCGTCGCCGCCAAGAAGCCGATCTCGGATACGCGCCACGGCATCACGCGCACCGATGACTACGCCTGGCTGCGCGCCGACAACTGGCAGGCGATGTTCAAGGATCCGTCGATCCTCGACTCCGCGATCCGGCAACATCTGGAAGCCGAAAACGTCTACATGAACGCGGCGATGGAAGACACCAAGGCGCTGCAGAAGACGCTGTTTTCGGAGATGCGTGGGCGCATCAAGGAAGACGACAGCTCCGTGCCGATGAAGGACGGCGATTACGCCTACGGCACCTTCTTCGTCACCGGAGGCGAACAGCCTCGTTATTTCCGCATTCCGCGCAATGGCGACGTCAAGGACGAGACGATCCGCACCGTCCTGCTCGACGGCGACAAGGAGGCCGCCGGCAAGGCCTATTTCCGGCTTGCCGGCCTCGACCACTCGACCGACCACAGCCGCGGCATCTGGGGCTACGACGACAAGGGCTCCGAGTTCTATACGCTGCGCGTGCGCGATCTGGCGACCAGCGAGGATATGGCCGACGTGATCGAGAACACCGGCGGTGGCGGTGTCTGGGCGCCCGACGGCAAGAGCTTCTTCTACTCGGCGCTCGACGAGAACCACCGCCCCTCGAAGGTGTTCCACCACATTCTCGGCACGCCGCAAGGGCAAGACCGGTTGGTCTATGAGGAGAAGGATGCGGGCTTCTTCATGGGCGTCGGGGGTTCGCTGCTCGACGACTTCATCTACATCGACATCCACGATCACGAGACCTCGGAATACCGCCTGCTCTCTACCAAGGACCTGACGGCCGAGCCCAAACTGGTGGCCGAGCGCGAGGAAGGCATCGAATACTCGATGACGGAAGGCGGCGACGTCTTCTACATCCTGACGAACGACGGCGACGCCAAGGATTTCAAGATCATGGAAGCGCCGGTTGAAAACCCGGGCAAGGCGTACTGGCGCGAGGTCGTGCCGCACAAGCCGGGCACACTCATCATCAGCCACATGGCCTATGCCCGCCACCTGCTGTGGCTGGAGCGCAAGGACGGCCTGCCGCAGATCATGATCCGCGACCGCAAGACCGGCGAGGAACACGCGATCGCCTTTGCCGAGGAAGCCTATTCGCTCGGCCTGCAGGGTGCCGCGGAATACGAGAGCGACATCATCCGCTTCTCCTACTCCTCGATGACGACACCGAGCCAGCTTTATGACTACAACATGGTGACGCGCGAGCGCACGCTGTTGAAGACCCAGGAAGTGCCTTCCGGCCACAATCCGGATGACTACGTCACCCGCCGCGTCTTCGCGCCCGGCTGGGACGGCGTTGAGGTGCCGGTGACCCTGCTCTATCGCAAGGACACGCCGCTCGACGGTTCCGCGCCCTGCTTGCTCTACGGCTATGGCGCCTACGGCATCACCATTCCGGCCGGCTTCAACACCAACTGCTTGTCGCTTGCCGATCGCGGCTTCGTCTATGCCATCGCCCATATCCGCGGCGGCAAGGACAAGGGCTTTGCCTGGTACGAAGACGGCAAGATGGAAAAGAAGACCAACACCTTCAAGGACTTCATATCAGCCGCTGACTATCTGAATCAGCAGAAGTTCACCTCCTATGCCAACATCATCGCAGAGGGCGGCTCGGCAGGCGGCATGCTGATGGGCGCCGTTGCCAACATGGCGCCAGAAAAATTCGCCGGCCTGATCGCCGCCGTTCCTTTCGTGGATGTGCTGAACACCATGCTCGACGACACGCTGCCGCTGACTCCGCCGGAATGGCCGGAATGGGGCAACCCGATCGAGAGCAAGGAAGACTACGACCACATCGCCGCCTATTCGCCTTACGACAATGTCGGCGCGAAAGCCTATCCGCCGATCCTGGCGCTCGGTGGCCTCACCGATCCGCGCGTCACCTATTGGGAGCCGGCAAAGTGGGTTGCACGGCTGCGCGAAAAGACGACGGGCTCCGCGCCGATCCTGTTGAAGACCAACATGGATGCCGGCCACGGCGGCGCCTCGGGACGCTTCCAGCGTCTCGAGGAGATCGCCTTCGAATATGCCTTCGCGATCAAGGTCGCGGGCAAGATGTAACGGTTGGGAGGAGCCCGTGACGGTCTATGTGGCGCTCCTGAGGGCGATCAATGTCGGCGGCACGGGCAAGCTGCCCATGGCGGAGCTGAAGGCGGTCTGCGAAGGGCTCGGCTTCAGCGATGTGAAGACCTACATCCAGAGCGGCAACGTGCTGTTTCGCGCCGACGAAGCGGAAGCCGACGTCGAGCAAAAGCTGGACGACGCACTCGGAAAGTTGCTCGGCAAGGAACCCGGCGTGATGCTGCGCAGCCGCAAGGAACTGGAAGCGATCGCCGCCAACGCGCCCTTCCCTGACGCAAAGCCCAACTATCTCCTCGTAAGCTTCCTGCCGGAAGCAGCGCCCGATGACGCTCTGGACAGGATGGTCGCGCCCGATGGCGAAGAGGCGGTTGTCGCCGGGCGCGAAATCTACGTCCACTTCCCTATCGGTTCCGGCAAATCTAAGCTCAAGCTGCCGGCTTTGAAGCCGGGAACGACGCGCAACCTCAACACGGTGCGCAAGCTCGCCGAAATGGCTGGAGCAATGGAGGATGGGGGCTAGCGGCTGATCACTGGCGGACGATCGGCGGCTGAAACAGGAGCTTCACAAAGCTGCGCAGCACAAGGACCTGATCGGCGAGCCCCTGCGGTTCCTTCAGCGCCTTGGATAGCACGATGCCGCCTTCCAGCACCGTCGAGACCATGTCGGCCAGCTGGTCGATCTCGATCGGTTCGCGCGGAGCGTAGACCACCATGATCTCCTCGAACATGCCGCGGAAGCGCCGGCGCCAGGCGAGCACTGCCTGCTTGTTGGTTTCCTGGATGTCGCGGTCGAACAGGCGCTCATAGTAGCAGACGGTGGCGACGAGGCAGCCGGGGTGGCCGTTCGGAAGGTCTGACAACAGTTCTGCGAGCAGCTTCAGGCCGAGCAGGAAGGATTGCAGCGGATCGTCGGCGAGTTGGTGGGCGCGGCTGAAGATCTCGTCGTAGATGCGTTCGTCGTTTTCGATGTAGCGCTCGAGCAGCGCCTTGGCGAGCGCGTTCTTGTCCCGGAAATGGTAGAAGAAGCCGCTCTTGGTGATGCCTGTCTCGGCGATCAGCTCTTCGATCGAGGTGCCGCCGAAGCCCTTCTGCAGGACGGCGGCTTCGGCCACATCCAGGATGCGGGTTCTTGTCTCCTCTCCCTTGCGCATTAGATCCCCTGTACCGCCGGTACGGTTTTCGTCCGCCCGCTCTGATCTCGATGGAGGCCGTCTCATCAACCGCTCCACGGAAGCGGTTGAAAACAAAGGCAAACATCATGCGATGCCGAACTATACCGCAAGTCGGCTAGTTTCGCAGCCCGGAAGCGGAGAACTTGTTCATGAGAATTGCTCGCAAATAGAGGGCCCCGAAACAGGGGGATCGTCATGGCCAAGTACAGACATAGCCTGCCGCAGCTCAAGGGCGGCACATTCGTCACCGACGGCGGCATGGAAACGACCTTCATCTTTCACGACGGACTGCAGCTTCCGCATTTCGCGTCCTTCGTGATGATGGCGTCCGAAGAGGGCCGCGACCGGCTGCGCGCCTACTACCGCCGCTACCTCGACATTGCCCGCAAGCATGGCGCCGGCTTCATTCTCGACAGCCCGACATGGCGGGCGAGCCCGGATTGGGCGGAAAAGCTCGGCTACACGCCGGAGGCGCTGCATGACGCAAACGTTCAAAGCATTGCCCTGCTTGCAGGCCTGCGCGAGCGGCACGAGGAGCCGGGGCGGCCGATCGTGCTCAGCGGCGCCATGGGGCCACGCGGCGATGGGTACAAGGCCGGCCGGATGAATGCGACTGAGGCCGAGGACTATCACAGCGTCCAGATCGGCAGCTTTGCCGAGAGCGATGCGGACATGATATCCGCCGTCACGCTGAACAACATCGACGAGGCCATCGGCGTCGCGCGGGCCGCCGCTGCCCGGGATATGCCCTGCGCGATCTCCTTCACTGTCGAGACCGACGGCAAGCTGGTGACCGGCCGCAGCATGCAGGAGGCGATCGAGACGACGGATGCGGCGACCGGCGGCTCGGTGGCTTATTACATGATCAATTGCGCGCATCCGACGCACTTTGCCGAGGCGCTCGATCACCACGCCGAGTGGACGAAACGCATCCATGGACTACGCGCGAATGCCTCAAGCATGAGCCATGCAGAGCTCGACGAGAGCGAGACACTGGATGCGGGCGATCCCGTCTATCTCGGACAACGCTACCGGCAGCTGATGTGCAAGATGCCGCAGATCAGGATCGTCGGCGGCTGCTGCGGCACCGATCATCGGCATGTGGCCGCGATCTGCGACGCCTGCCTGCCGGCACTTCCGAGTGCCGCCTGACGGTCAGTGCTCGGAAGCGTGCGCGGCCTTGCCGGCATCATGGCCGCTGATATCGGCGCCGGCGCTTCTGGAGAAGCGCAGGTTCCAGAACGTCGCGGTGATCGAGATCGCGGTGACAAAGAGGAAGGCGGCGGAGAAATCGCGCAGCTGTGGCGTCTCGCTGCCGTTGAGCGTCATCGACGTGTGCAGCGCCAGCGCACCGACGCAGATGCCGAGCGACAGCATCAGCTGTTGGAACGTCGTGTAGAAGCTGGTGGCCGAGCTCATGCGGTCGCGGTCGATCTCGTCGTAGGCGACGGTGTTGTAGGCCGTGAACTGGAACGACATGAAGAAGCCGCACATGACGAGGATCGCGAAGATCAGGCCGAGCGGCCAGTCGGGCCGGAAGGCGGCACAGAGGGCATAGCCGAAGGTGGCGATGATGCCGTTCGCGACCAAGCTGCTGCGGAAGCCGAAGCGGCGCAGCACCCGGGGCGCTACGGCTTTCATCGCCATCGAGCCGAGGGCTGCGGCGGTGACGAGCTGACCGGCCTTGGCCGCGGACAGGCCGAAGCCAAGCTGGAAATAGAGCGGCAGCAGGAAGGGCTGCGCGCCCTGTGTGATGCGGGTCAGCGAACCGGCGATGACCGATGTGCCGAAGCTCGGCACCTTCATCAGCGAGAAATCCATGATCGGCGACGGATGGCGACGGGCGTGCCTGAGATAGGCGACGCCGAAGAGCAGACCGACGGCGATCAGGAACAGCGAGAACGCGCCCTCGCCCGGTCGGCTGGAGCTTTCGAAACCGAACAGCAGGGAGCCGAGCGCAATACCGGAGAGGATGAAACCAATCGTATCAAACCGGCGCTTCGCCTCGCCTTTGAAGTCTTCGATGAAGATCGAGACCAGCGTGAAGCCGATGATGCCGATCGGTACGTTGATGTAGAAGATCCAGCGCCAGTCGAGATAGGTGACGATCAGACCGCCGACCGGAGGGCCAAGGATCGGGCCGATCAGCGCCGGCACCAGCAGCCACGACATGGCGTTGACCATGTCCTTGCGGGAGACGCTGCGGAGCAGCACGAGGCGCCCGACCGGCAGCATCATCGCGCCGCCTAGCCCCTGCAGCAGTCGCGCCAGCACGAGACAGAGGAGGTTCGGTGACAGCGCGCAGAAGATGGAACCCGTGACGAAGACAGCGATCGCCGAGCGGAAGACGGTGCGCGAGCCGAAGCGATCGGCAATCAGGCCGCTTGCGGGAATGAAGATCGCGAGACTGAGGAGATACGAAGTCAGCGTGATACTCATCGACGGGGCGCTGACGCCGAAATCCCGCGCCATGGTCGGCAGCGCCGTTGCCAGGACGGTGGCGTCGAGTTGCTCCATGAACATGGCGCTCGCGACGATCATCGCTATCACGCGGAAGTTCGGCTTGGCGCGCCCGATGGCAGCCGCCTGGTAGATCTGATCCGACATCGTCAGGGATCACTCGCAGTGGCGTGGCCGGCGCGGAAGCGATGGCCGCGGTATGGTATGGCGTAATGCCAAAAGGGGATTAGAGATCTTTGTATACGCCCGCAAATGTGGCGTCGTTATGCTGATATGGCAGGGCAGCCGTGCCGCCAGGGAATGGCTGCGGTACTGGAGCGCCACACGACCAGCCGAAAGGCTCACGGGCAAGCGGCCTCAGCTTGCGTCATGCGCGCCCGAGCCCTACCTAAAGCTTATGACCTTAGCTTCGAACGCCTCCAGCTCCCGGCCCTTCTCCTTCGACAACAGCTATGCGCGGCTGCCGCAACAGTTCTTTACGCGCCAGGCTCCCTCGAAGGCCGCCGAGCCGTGGCTGATCAAGCTGAACGAGCCGCTTGCGGAAGAACTCGGCCTTGATGTCGAGGCGATGAAGCGTGACGGCGCGGCGATCTTCTCGGGCAACCTCGTGCCTGAAGGCGCCGATCCCTTGGCGATGGCCTATGCCGGGCACCAGTTCGGCTCCTTCGTGCCGTTGCTCGGCGACGGGCGGGCGATCCTGCTCGGCGAGGTGATCGATCGCAACGGCCAGCGTCGCGACATCCAGTTAAAGGGTGCCGGCCAGACGGCCTATTCCCGCCGCGGCGACGGCCGCGCCGCGCTTGGTCCGGTGCTTCGGGAGTATATCGTCAGCGAGGCAATGTATGCGCTCGGCATCCCGGCGACCCGGGCGCTTGCTGCGGTTTCGACCGGGCAACCCGTCTATCGCGAAAACATTCTGCCCGGCGCTGTGTTTACCCGTGTTGCCGCAAGCCATATCCGTGTCGGCACCTTCCAGTTCTTTGCTGCGCGCGGTGATACCGACGGCGTGCGGGCACTAGCCGACTATGTGATCAACCGGCACTATCCGGAACTTAGGGACAGAGACAATCCCTACCTCGCGCTCTACGAGGCCGTCTGCGAGCGACAGGCGGCGTTGATCGCCAGGTGGCTGCACATCGGCTTCATCCACGGCGTCATGAACACCGACAACATGACCATTTCGGGCGAGACGATCGATTTCGGCCCCTGCGCCTTCATTGATGAATACCATCCCGGCACCGTCTTTTCCTCGATCGACCAGGGTGGCCGCTATGCCTATGCCAATCAGCCCGGCATCGGCCAATGGAACCTGGCGCGGCTCGGCGAAACGCTGCTGCCGCTGTTCGATACGGATGCCGAAAAGGCGCTCGAACTCGCCAACGCGGTGATCCAGCAGTATGGCGAGCGTTTCCAGATCCATTGGCTGCGCGGCATGCGCGAGAAGATCGGCCTCGCGACCGTCGAGGATGGCGATCTGGAGCTCATCCAGTCGCTGCTTGCCGCGATGCAGGCGCAACAGGCCGACTTCACCCTCGCCTTCCGCCGTCTTTCCGACGCTGTCATTGCCGGTGATGGCGAGGCTTTGTTCCTCTCGGCCTTCCGCGAACCGGATGGCGCGCGCGAATGGCTTGGCCGCTGGCGCGACCGCCTGACCCGCGATGAGGGCCGGACCGAACCCGACCGTAGAGCGGCGATGCGCGCGGTCAATCCCGCCTTCGTTCCACGCAACCATCGCATCGAGCAGGCGATCAGCGCGGCCGTCGAGGAAGCGGATTTTTCGCTCTTCGAGGCACTCCTTGCGGTTCTCGCCAAGCCCTATGAGGACCAGCCCGCATTTGCGGCGTACATGGAGCCGCCGAAGCCGGAGGAACGTGTGCTGCAGACCTTCTGCGGCACGTGATCGGGTGAAACCCTCCCAAGCCTGACACCTATGGTCGCAGTTGACGCTGACTGCGGTCGCTCTATCTCGCTGATTAGCAGCGTTTTCCCGGCACCATCGGGCGCAATCCCCGAGGATCGCACGGCACCGACGCAGCCGATCTCCGACCTCACTTTCTCGCCACCGCCGCTGCAGGAGAAGGACATGTGGGGCTGACGCTGCTCGACCAGCTCGCCTGCCGCATCGATTTCCATCGATACAAGTACGAGGGCTGCTACACGCCGCCGTCACTGGTGGGGTCGATCATATATCCCGGTAATTTCGGCACCTTCAACTGGGGCAGCCTCGTGGTCGATCCCGAGCGGCAGATCATGTTCGGCATGCAGACCTATCTCGCCTTCGCCTCGCGACTGGTTCCGGCCGTACCCCGCCGAAGAGCAAGGATGAGAAGGGCAGCGAACAGGGCCTCAACCGCAACGACGGCGCTCCCTACGGCGTGTTCATGGGACCGTTCCTCGGACCGCTGAAGATCCCCTGCCAGGCACCGCCTTGGGGCTATGTCGCCGGCGTCGATCTCCTCACCAGCAAGACGGTCTACAAGCTGAAGAACGGCACGGTGCATGACATGACGCCGCTGCCGCTGCCCTTCAAGGTCGGCGTGCCCGGCATCGGCGGCCCGATGCTGACCAAGGGCGGCGTCGCCTTCCTCGGCGCCGCTGCTATGTGATCGGCTACGCGCTTCCCTGAAGCCCTGCCGGATGGCCGCCGTTGACGACGGCCATCCCAGTCCCGCTTCCGCAAGCTCCAGGCAGGACTGCTGCGCCATTCTCCTGCGCATTGTTTAAAGGAGAAATTTTCATGAAGATCGGCAGCAGCATTTCCAGCACCTACGGACTGAGCAACCTCTTTTCCCAGTCGGGCCAGCGCAACAAGCAACAGACCAGTGATACCGAGGTCAGCGTTCGCCAAAGCGGCGCGGCGCTGCAGCCAAGCAGCACGCCGACCTCGATCTCCAGCACGATGTGGGCGCTGCAGGCAAGCGGCACCGTGACCATGGACGGCACGGAAGATCCCGCGAAGGCACGCCATGACGCTGTTGTCTCCGAGTTTACCGATCTCGCCAACAAGACTCCGGCGGAGCGGATCCGCGACAGCATTCTCAAGAGTCTTGGGATCACCGAAGATGAGCTGGCGTCAATGCCGCCGGAACAGCGCGAGGCCATCGAAAAGCAGATTGCCGATGAGCTGAAGCGGCAGCTGACCGGCGATGACAGCAAGGACAAGCCGAGCGCCGATACAATTGTCAGCGCCTAGACCGTTCAGGGTCGAGAGGCGATCGACTCGGACGTAGCTTCGAGTTCCCTGTGCCGATCGCTTCGGCCTTGTCGAAAACACAGATGGCACATGCCGTGAAGGCGGCATTGGCCCGATGCAGACGTTGCCTTGCAACTTCGAGCCCAAAGCCCATCTGGGCGCCGGATCCCCTCTATTCAAGGTGCCTTACGTTGACGCGGGGGGGACGAGGGACACGGAATGTCTGCACCGCTGCTGAGGGAACTGTCCGCGATCACAGCCGCTTGGCCATCCAAAGGTGCGGCTGGCCCTCGTCCTGGTAATCGACATCGCTGATCCGCGTATAGCCCTGCTTGGCGTACAGATCGTGCGCGTACTCCTGGGCATGCAGCTTCACCAGTTTGGCGCCGACCTTGCGCGCCGCCTCGTCGCTCGCAGCGACGATGACACTCGCCAAGCCCCGGCGGCGAAACGCCGGCATCACGGCTACGCGGCCCAGCAGGTACGTCTCCCCTGCTGTCACGCCCTCGTCGAGGATGCATGTGGGCGACTGCGGGCTCTCGGGCGCAAGTGCTCGCTCCACTTGCTCGGGGAACAGGCGTGAGCAGCCGGCAAGCTCGCCATCGATATAGAGCGTCACGTGCACGCAGGCGGGGCTGTCGTCGATGCCGTCGAACTCATTCTCATAGCCCTGCTCGTCCATAAAGACAGCGCGTCGCACCGCAAAAGCATCGTCGCGCGCGTCGGTCTTGATCTGCGGAGACATACAGGGCCCTTTTCCACCGGTTCAGCTGCGCACGATTATATAGGCAGGCAAATCATGATTGTATCGTTTGGGCGCGCCTAGTCACTTCGTATTTGTCCGCGTCTGGCGCAAGGGCGGTCGAGCGAAGAGGGGCAGCTGGCGGCCCAAAGGAGCCATGAAATCCGGGCCGATATGCCGGCAACAGATATAACATTTACCGTAACGTACTTACCGGTGCTTGAAAGGAATGGTGTGCTCGGTCGGCGAGCATTGTTGCCGTTCGCCTTCGAATTGACCGGAGCCCATCATGAGCAGGACACCAGATAGCCTACTACAAGTCACCCGCCGAAACGCCATGAAGAGCAGTATTGGAGCGGCGGCACTAGCTGCCCTGGGGACGCGGGTGGCAGCACCGGTGGCCTTCGCAGCAGCACCCATCATCGCCACAGCAGAAAGCGTCCAAGCTCAGTCGGTTGGCGCGGCTCCCGATATCACCATGCCAGCCACCGGGGTTCTGATGCAGCCGGGGTACGCCAAGACCATTGCGCAGATGGCATATGTCTGGGGTTGGCCGATGGTCAACATGCTGAACCGCAATGCCAAGATCACGCAGGCTCCATATCCGGGCCTGTTGGGCGGCATCCTGCCAGCCGCTCCGCGCGGACAGGTGGGCATGCTTCACGACTACATCGAACCGTCCGAAACCTTTGTCACGTGCCCCAATCAGGATGTCGTCTATGGCCTCGGCTTCTTTTCGCTCGACGATGAGCCGGTGGTCGCACAGGTACCTGACTTTGGAGACCGCTTCTGGGTCTACGCCCTGTACGACCACCGCACCGACCAGTTCGGTCATGTCGGCAAACCATATGGAACGAAACCGGGATTTTATCTGCTGGTCGGCCCTAGATGGAACGGCCTGAAGCCGAATGGAATTACTGACATCATCCGTTGCCCGACAGCACTGGCAAACGCCATACCGCGTATCTTCCAGGACGATACGCCCGAGGACAAGAAAGCGATCCAGTCAGCAATCGACCAGGTCGTATTCTATCCGCTGAAGGACTTCAGCGGCGAGATGAAAACGATCAAATGGGCCTCAGCCAAGGAAATTCCCGTGCCGCAGTCGTCCGACCCTGATGGCGGTGGTGGGGAGACGAAATGGGTCATTCCGGAAAAGTTTTTCGATCAATTTGGCGAAGTCCTTGCCAAGGTCGATCCTCTTCCGGGCGAAGAGGCGATGTACGGCCAGTTCCGGCTACTGCTTGATACAGCGGACAAGGATGCGGACCTAAAGAAACTGCTCGTGGAGACAGCCGTTGAGACCGAGAAAAATGTCATTGGCCCATTCTTCGAATGGAAGCACAATGGCCGACCGGCAGGCAACGGATGGAACCGTTCGACCAACAATGCGCAATTCGGTCTCGACTACTTCAACAGGACCGGAACGTCGAAGTCGAACATGTTCGACAACCGGCCAAGCGAGACGCAGTATTTCTACACCGACTATGACGCTGCCGGTAAACAGCTCTCCGGGAACGGCAGTTATTCCGTCACCTTCGCGAAGGGACAGGAACCTCCGGTCAATGGCTTCTGGTCGCTGACGCTCTACAACGACAAGCATCTGTTCCATGCAAATGATCTCAAGCGGTATTCTCTCGGCACCAAGAACAAGAACCTTAAGCGAAACAGCGACGGTTCGCTCACGCTCCACGTTGGTGCGAAGTCTCCAGGCAAGGACAAGGAAACCAACTGGCTCCCGGCACCGGACGGAAGGTTCTCGCTCTACATCCGCGCCTATTGGGGCAAGGAAGGCATTTTGGACGGTTCATGGCAACCGCCAAAGATCGAAGCAGTGAAGACCTGATAGCCCGCCTTTAGGCGGTGTGGCGGTACCACTGGTGCCTGCCCCTTAGGCTTCGCAAATGACCGCTTTTGGCGCTTAGCCACCGTCCGCCAATGTCGGCCTTCGGCCCCAAGCAGTCTTCCGTCTGTCATGGCACTCGGGAATCCATTTCAGGATAAAGAACAACGCTCTCCTGCGCAGTTGGTTCGTTGCGCGCCCCGACAAATACGGCTGGTTCGGCTCCCCGATTGACGGCCACGTGCAAAACGTTGGCGGGGATGTATAGATAATCTCCGGGGTGCATCAGATCCCTATGCTGTAGTTCATCGCCACTCCATAGCTCCAACTCTTCACCGCTCAACATGTAGAAAGCACTCTCGTGGCGCTCATGCACATGCGCCTTGGTGCGTCTCCCAGGCGGGATCGTAGCGATCCCGAGCCACAATGCGGCTGAGCCAACTGACTCCGCACTAATGCCGGGCAGGTAATCAGGCCCCTGTTCAGCTTGGTATCCCGCGTCCCCTTTGGATATCGAGGCCTTGCCCCGCGAGAAGCCCAGACTTGCATCGGTTCGTTCTTTTGAAATCGTCATTTTGATCTCCTCTGTGCTAGCTTGGCGACCTAGGCAAAAGCATCACAAGAAGACCGACTGGAGTCCTTAATGGGAGGCCAAAAAGTCCCGAATTCTTCTGAAGAAACCGTGGCCGCTAGCGTCGTGCCGCAACTGTTCGCGTTCGGGGCGTTCATCCTCGACATGCAGCGCGGCGCACTGACTTGCGAAGGACGGCGGGTGGCAATTGGCCATAAGGGCTTGTTGCTGCTGCACGCGCTCGTGCGGGCCTCGACGCAGGTCGTGAGCAAGTCCGCACTGATGGAAGCTGCCTGGTCCACCGCGATCATCGAGGAGAGCAATCTCTCGGTTCAGATCTCGGCCTTACGCAAGATGCTGGGTCCCCAACCAGAGGGGAACGAGTGGATCGCCACCGTGCCTCGTGTGGGGTATCGTTTTGCCGGCCGGGTCAATAGCCTGCATCCTGCTGCCGTTGATACGCCCGCGGCGTTGCCCGGTTCGCCCGCGAACCCCGGCAGACCATCGATCGTGGTTCTACCGTTTGCCAATTTGAGCAATGACAAGCAGCAGGCGTATCTGGTGGATGGCATCACCGAAGATGTGATCACTGCGCTCACGAGATTTCGATGGTTTCGGGTAATCGGGCGCAATTCAAGTTTTGTCTACAGGGACAAGTCGGTCAGCGCCAAGCAGGTGGGCCAGGAACTGGGTGTCGGTTATGTGCTCGAAGGAAGTGTGCGCCGCTCGGGCAGTCGCCTTCGGGTCTCCGCTCAACTGGTCGAGACCACTTCGGCCAGTGAAGTCTGGGCCGAACGGTATGACGTGGAACTGGAAGAGGCATTCGCCGTTCAAGACGCCATCGCGGAGAGGATCGCGGGTGCGATTGAGCCAGAACTGCTGAAGACGGCGTCACTTCCCGCGGCAGCGCGGCACACGGGAAATATGACGGCGTGGGAGATAGTGCGGCAGGGGACCTGGCATTTCCACCGCGTTGGCCAGGAGACCCACCTAATGGCACGAGAGCTATTCAGGGAGGCGTGCCGGCTCGACCCCGAACTTGCCGAAGCCCATCTCTGGCTTGGTCGGGTGAGCGCAGGCATCGTCGCCTATGGATGGAGCGAGCGTCCTTCCGAAGACATCAGGGAAGGGTTGGATGCCGCCTTGGCGGCAGTTCGGCTCGACGAAAAGAACCCATACACACACTACGCGTTGGCGATCTGCAGCGCGTACGCGAATGCACCCGAACAGGCGGTCCTTGCCGCCGAAAGGGCGATCGAGATCAGCCCGAGTTTCGCCCTTGGCCACCTTGTCTTGGGAATGGCGGAGCTCTTTAGGGGTAGTGCATCCAGTGCCATAGCGCCACTGGAACACGGCCTCATGTTGAATGCCAATGACCCACAGAACTTCGTTTGGCTGAACTTTCTGGCGCTGGCCCACTTGTTTGCCGGCGACGGAGCCAACGCCCTAGCTGCCGCCGTGAGAGCCCAAAAGGTGCGCCCTGCATGGCGGCCGGTCCAAGAAACGCTGGCCTGCTGCTATGCGACCGTCGGGCGTCTTACAGAGGCTCGAACATCGCGCGAATTGATGAGCGAAATGGAGAACCCGCCAGGCGATGCTTTAGAGCCGCTGAGACAGCGGAATCCGCATTGGCAGCAACGATTGGCAGAATTGTTGGCGCAAATCCCGAGTAACCCTCTTCCGACAGGGGCCGCGCAAAAGGCGCTGCGGCAACCGACGCTCGACTAGGCCGTTCCAGATACTGCTGTCCGCAATTGGCGCGAAGCGGCCAAGACTGTTGTCTTGCCCGTCGCAACCAACGCAACCGGCTCGCTTAACGATATTCTGCGGCCGGCTATTCCGGCTTCCGGTTCATCTGCGATCCCGACGGCATCACCCGGGCTTCGCCTATCCAGTTGCGTGAACACCTCGTCGAACCCAAACCGCGGGCTCCAGTTCAACTCGCGGATGGCCGCGGCGGCACAATCCTTAGACCGCGGCGTCCCTATGCAGCCATTTCGCGAAATCGAATTCGCTCGATCAAGGTTCGAGCCCTACCCCTCCGCTGCAGGTTTCTGCACTCGGAGAGTTGCGCTAATATGTCTTGCCCCAGCGGAGATCGACGTCGTTGGACTTCCTTGCACACATGAAGCGTCGGGTATTTCTTGTTGATACGGTGGAATGCTTGGCCGGAGTGGCAGCCGTAGCAACGCTGCCCGCGTGCCTTGCGTCCGAATATGCAAATGCGGCTCAAGTCGCCAATGACGACCCGCGATTGCGCACCGAAAGGGTGGCTCTCGATACGGCTTGGGGCAAACTTGAATGCTATCTTGCCCGCCCGGACAGCACCAAGCTTCACCCCGGTGTGGTGGTGGTTCATGACAAGTTGGGTCTGACGCCGCATTTCGAGGAGGTCACAAGGCGCCTGGCCCTTGAGGGATTTGTCGCATTGGCGCCTGACTATGCTTCGCGTTTTGGTGGGACGCCGGCCGAAGGCGGGCCTGCCCTCGAAACGGTGGGAATGGAGACAAGATCAGACATGGCTGCCGATACCCAGGTAGCCTTGGTCTGGCTAAAATCCGACGGCGTGAGCAACGGGAAGATTGGCGCAGTCGGTTTTGGATTGGGCGCGACTGCGATAGACGACCTGGTCACCAAAGGGACTGATCTCAGTGGCGCGGTTATCTTCTATGGGCACCCGCCGTCGGTTGCCGATGTGGGCCCTATCAAGACGCCACTCCTGCTCAACCTGGCTGGCAAAGACCCTTTCGTAGATCCCGAGATTCCGGCGTTTGTCGACGTGGTGAAAAAGACTGGCGTAAGGGCCGAGATTTTCACCTACGAGAACACGGAGCGCGCTTTTGATGACGACAGCAACAGCGCGCACTACTCAGCCGAAGCAGCGAAGCTAGCCTGGTCGCGCACGATTGAGTTCCTAAAGGCGACTTTAGGTTAGGTCGCCGCACCTTGGTCGGATTTCGCCGAACGTGACGATTGATCGTGGCCGTGTTGCGCATGTTGGGCCGCTCCGGCATTATTCCAAAAGGCCCGCAAAAGGCGTGGTCCGGTCATTTTGCGCCCGAAAGGCTTCACCAACTGATTCAGATCGATGCGACGGAACTTCACGTTTCCGTCGCATCTCTTTGCTGACAGTGATCGCGTGAGTATGGCGATAGAGATGACAAAAGGACTGCTGTTTGCTGCCCTTTGCTGCCGTTCGAGAACGACCCGAGGAACGTGCCGCGTGCTAGAATGGGCCCGAAGACGGAATGCGACACATGCACTGCGAGGGCCAGTGTGATCGAACCGCAATTCGCGCGACCGAGGAGCCGACGTTGTGCTCTTGGAAGGAGACGAGGACGATGCCGACACCACAGCAACCCAGTCTAATAGTTCGACAGAAATCCCCACAGAACATCGAGTTTCCGTTTGCGTCGCTCTCCGATTGGCTGATCCCAACCGAGCTGTTCTTCGTGCGAAACCATTTCCCGTCGCCCGACCTCGATGCGCGAGACTGGAGATTGCGCGTTGACGGGGCGGTGGAGCGGCCGCTCGAACTTGACCTCGATACCATCAAGGCGATGCAGAGCACGACTTTCACCGCCGTCGTCGAATGCGCAGGAAACGGGCGCGTCTACTATGTGCCTCCGAGGGAAGGGTTGCAGTGGCAGAATGGAGCCGTCGGCAATGCCGCGTGGACAGGTGTTCTTCTGCGCGAGATTTTGGAAATGGCGGGCGTCAAGCGAACCGCGTGTGAGGTTCTGCTCGCGGGCGCCGACAGCGGCGTCGTCGACGCGAACAAGAAAACGGCTTCTCCCGGCCCCATCGCTTTTGCACGCAGTTTACCACTTGAGAAGGCCATCGCTGACAGCACGATGCTTGCCTATTCGATGAACGGGGAGCCGTTGACGCGCGATCACGGCTACCCGCTACGCGCGGTCGTGGGTGGCTGGTTCGGCATGGCTTGGGTCAAGTGGATCACGCATATCACGGTTGTGGAGCAACCGTTCCTTGGCTACTGGCAGGCGCGCGACTATTTCCGTTGGGAGCGCAGCCTCGGGGAACCCAGGCTGGTTCCCCTTGCGGAGATGGAGGTCAAAGCGCAGATCGCGCGTCCGGTACAGGGGGCGCGTCTTATCGTCGGCCAACCGTACCGGATTTTTGGAGCCGCCTGGAGCGGAGAGGCTGCGATCCGGCAGGTGCAGGTCTGCACCGGAGATGGCAGGGGCTGGCGCGAAGCAAGGCTCCTCGAAACAGACCGTCCGTTTGCATGGCGCTTGTGGGAATACATGTGGACCCCTGAAGAAGTGGGGCAATATATACTGCGATGTCGTGCGACCGACGGGGCGGGGTGCATGCAGCCCGACCTCCAGCGTTCCGACTGCGAGAGCTACGTGGCCAATTGGATCATTCCGGTGGAGGTTACGGTCGTTCCCGAGCCACAGACATACGCGGAGGAATTCGTGATCTAATCACCCGCATGGGCGAAATGCCGGCTTTCACAAACTGATTCAGATCGATGCGACGGAGATTCACGTTTCCGTCGCATCTCTTTGACGGAAAACACCTATCCGACCATATCGGTCACGATCTTCCCGACTTCGGCGAAGACAGGGTTGATCTCCGACACCGGCGCTTTGGCCTGCGTGACGTAAGCAGCAACCAGGATCGCGCCATGGCCCGGCGGCCAGAGGACGGCGATATCGGCGGCGCTGCCATTGTTGCCGGTGCCGGTCTTGTCGCCGATCTTCCACGTATCGGGCAGACCGGCGCGCAGGCGTGCGCCGCCTGTCGTATTCGACACCATCCACGCTGCGAGCTTGTCGCGCGACGGCTCCGACAGCGCCGAGCCCAGCGTCAGGTTGCCGAGTGTGTCGACCATTGCATCCGGCGTGGTGGTATCCTGCGGGTCGCCGTCCTTGGCTTCGTTGAGCGCCGTTTCCCAGCGGTCGAGCCGCGTCGAGCGATCGCCGAGCGTGCGCAGCCATTTGGTCAGCTCGGCCGGTCCGCCGAAGCTCTCCAGCAGCAGGTTGCCGGCGGTATTGTCGCTGAGCGTGATCGCGGCTTCGCAGAGCTCACCAATACTCATGCCCTCGCCACCGACGTGCTTTTCCGTTTCCGGTGAATAGGTGACGAGGTTGTCCTGTTCGTAGACGACGCGGCGCTGGAGGGTTTCCTGTCCCTTGTCGACCCGCGCCAGCACGAGGCCGGCAGCCAGGATCTTGAACGTGCTGCAGAGGGGAAAGCGCTCGGTCTCGCGATAGCCGAAGGAAATGTTGGTCTCGGTGTCGATGGCCGACACACCGATCCGACCGCCGATCGCCTTCTCAAGCGCTTCCATCCGCCGGTTGATTTCATCATCGCTCTCCTCCGACCATGCCATGCGCGGCAGCAGCAGGGCAGGTGAAAGCAATGCCGAACCGAGAAGGGTCCGGCGGCGGATCGAAAAGCCACGCATGAAAATTCCTCTGCCTCAAATCAATGGCTACAGGGCTAGAGAGTGATTGTGGCCCGGATGAGTCGCGTCAAGCGGCGGCAGCCGACTGCGTTACCTCGACGGTGACGTGCGAGAGGCCGGCAACCGGTTCGAGTTTCGCCTTATAGAAGGCGGGGCTTTCCGGCCGCGGCGTCACCAGAGCGACGATTGCGGCATGATGGCCGGGTCCGACCTGCCAGACGTGCAGATCGGTGATCCTCTCGCCGCCGGTTTCCAGCGCCGAACGGATCTCGTCCTGTAGGTCCGTCTCCCGTGGCACGACATCGAGCAGCACGCGACCGGACGACCTCATCAGCCCAATGGACCACTGCGCGATTATAAGGCCGCCGACGATGCCCATCAGCGGGTCGAGCCAGAGCCAGCCATACAGGCTGCCGAGTAGCAGTGCCGCGATGGCGAGCACCGAGGTCAGCGCGTCGGCAATGACGTGGATATAGGCGGCGCGCATGTTGTTGTCGGAGGAATGTCCCGAATGCGCGTGATCGCCATGGTGGGCATGATCGCCGTGGTCGTGGTGATCATGGTGGTCGTGATGGTGAGAATGGCCGTGGCTGTGGCCGTGATGATGGTCATCCTTCAGGAGCCAGGCACTTGCCAGGTTGACCAGTAGACCGACGACAGCAACGCCGATCGCCTGTGCGAAGCTGATCGGCACCGGATGAGTGATGCGCAGGAAGCTTTCCCAGGCCATCAGCAAGGCGATCAGCATCAGGATGATGGCGCTGGCGAAGCCGGCGAGGTCACCGAGCTTGCCGGTGCCAAAGGTGAAGCGCGGGTTGTGTGCCTGGCGGCGGGCATAGAGATAGGCAACGGCGGAGATCAGCAGCGCGCTCGCATGCGTCGACATGTGCCAGCCATCAGCGACCAGCGCCATCGAGCCGTAGTAGGTTCCGGCACCGATCTCGACCACCATCATGACGGCTGTCAGCGCAATGACGAACCAGACGCGACGAGCATTGCGGTCATGATCGGCACCCAGAAAAACGTGGTCGTGCTCAGGTGTTTCGGTCTGTGCGCTCATCGCACGCTCCTCATGTCGGTTGTCTCAGCGAATATAGGTTCGCAGAACTTCGGATATTTCTTCGACTGCTTCCGCCCGGGCCTTCTCATCGGCGGCATGGAGGACATGCTCGCGCAGATGATCGTCCAGCACCTCGCCGGTCAGGCCGTTGAGGGCGCCGCGGATCGAAGCCAGCAGTTGCAGAATCTCTCCGCAAGGCTGCTCCGCCTCCAGGGCGCGCTCGACGGCCTCCAGTTGGCCTTTCAGACGGCTGACACGAGCCATCAGCTTTTTCTTGTGATGCGTGGTGTGGGACATGGCCTCATCCATTTAGTATAGGGGGGTACCCTATATCAATAACTCATTGGCGAAAAGTCCCCTCGCCGTGTTCGGCCCGCCAGCTCGCGCTTTCGATGTCGAGAACGACATGGCGGACGCTGCACGCGCGGCCTCTTCTGGTACAGCGGCTTCGAGTACCGACGGCGAAGCACGGGATGGCGGCTGACCGGCCGACGCTGTGCGCTTCCCGGCGCCCGCGCGTAAACCCCATTGACAAACTGCGCGTTCTGGATGATCTATCGGCACATGATCAAGAACGCGCACATCACCAGCTCGTATTTTTGGCTGTACCTGTAAGGGGCGGCCGGACAGATCATATTGTCAACAAGCCGCCGTCAGGCGGCTTTGTTGTATCGGCAGCGTCCTGACGGCAGAACACCACACAAGGACGCGAAGACCATGGTTGAAATCGAAGATAGCGAACTCTCATTGATCCGCCCGCCGGTGATCAATATCCGCGCCGCCAAGCCGCGCGATCTCCCCGAACTCAGCGAAATGATTGCCCTGCTCGCCAAACATCACGGCGATCCGTCCGCCTCGAACCCGGAGCAGCTCGAGCGCGACCTGTTCGGCCCGGTGCCGTGGATCAGCGCGCTGATTGCCGAAAGCGATGAGGGCCTGATCGGCTACGCCATTCTCGTGCCGCTTTACAGGGCGCAGGACGGCGCGCGCGGCATGGATTTGCACCACCTCTTCGTGCGTGACGGCCATCGCGGCCACGGCGTCGGCCAGCATCTCGTCAACCGCGCCCGCGATACCGCCCGCAATGCCGGCTGCGGCTACCTCTCGGTCAGCGCCGCCACCGGCAACGTGCAGGCCCATCGCTTCTACGAGAATATGGATTTCGTTCCTCGCCCGGTCACCGGCATGCGCTATATGCAGGCTTTGGCATGAGCGGCATTGGCCGCCCCGGACAGCCTGCAAGGAGAAACGGATGACCCGACTTGCAATCGTCCTAACCGATGGATTCGCCGACTGGGAGGTCGCCCAACTGACGGCCTCTGCCCGTTCCTATTTCGGCTTCGACGTGGTGATCGCAACGCCCGATGGTGCTGAGGTGCGCTCGATGGGCGGCATGCGCGTCGCCTCCGACACCGCCGCGGAAAACCTGCATGCCAACGCCTTCGACGGGCTCGTGCTCTGCGGCGGAACGATCTGGGAAACGGAGAAAGCGCCCGATCTGAAGCCTGTCATCGACGACTTCGTCGCCCATGGCAAACTCGTCGCGGGAATTTGCGGGGCGACACTCGCGCTTGCCCGCGCCGGCGTGCTTGATGCCACCGACCATACCAGCAACGCCGCCGATTTCATCGCCAGCGCGCCAGGCTATGCCGGCCACGCACGCTACAAGGACAGCCCGCAGGCCGTGCGTGATGGAAAGCTGGTGACCGCGCCGGGCTCGGCACCGATGACCTTTGCGGCGGAAATCTACCGCGCCCTCGGGCATGCCGGCGACGAGTTGGACCAATACGTCCTGATGTTCGGCGCCGAGCATCAACCCAAAGCGGCCTGAGGCGGCATCTGCTTATCGCAGCACCGGTTCGCCGTGGAAGCGGCGGCGCGAGGGCTTGGAAACGCCGAAGCCCACCTCCATCATCAGGCGCGGCTTGGTCGTGGCAACCGTGCCCATATGAAAGCCGAACGGATCTTCCACGAAGCCGAAGCCTGCCGCTCCGGTCAGTGTCGTCACGCTGTCCTTGCCATAGAAATCCAGGATCTCGTGGGCAGGATGGCCGACCAGAAGGGTCAGCTGATGTTTGATGCGCCGCTTGTTGTGGCTGCCCCTGACATAGACATGCGGACCGGTACCTTCGTCGACGTCGACGAGATAGAAGAAGAATTTCAGCATCCGCCAGTCGTCGAGATCGAAGTGGAACTTGTCCAGCGACGCAAGGCTGCGATCGGCTTCGCTCGCCCGCGTCGGAAAGCTCCACCAAACGCGGGTGGTGATGAGGCGAGCCTGCGCCCCCAAATAGCAACGGGCAATCTCCGACAGAACAGGGTCGCGCTGGACGGTCCGAACGGCCGGGCAATCGAGCGCTCGCTCGAAATGATGACCGCTTAGTATTGGCTTCCCCCACTCCTGCTCGGCGGCGCGGTGATCGGACGCCTGAAACTCGATCTTGCGATCGAAGTTACCGAAGCATGGGGTGGCGCTGGCAAAGCTCGCGATTTCGCGGGTGATCGTTTCGGGCAGGGTCAGCTCTGGAAATATCCCATCCCGCCTCAATGCCGCGACTGCGCTTGTGTGATCCACACCCTTGAAGAGCGTCGGCAACTTCTCGATCGCGCCGTTGCTGCGACGTGCGGTCAGCCAATGCACCTTGCGCGCCGGTATCGTTCGCGCCAACAGGAACATCGGCAGCCAAGCCGGGTTTTCACGGATATCAGCCATATAGGTCGGTATCCGCACCGCCATGCGCCGCAATTTGCCGCCCTTGCGGGCAACGGTCTCGAGATCGTCGGCAGGATCTATCGACGTGGTGTGCATGCAGCTGTCCTTTCGGAAGACGTTTTGGTTGCGTCATTCGGAAAGCGAACCGGGGTTCGCCACAGGGTTATCAGTGCGCGGCGTCAAGTGGAGTGCTGCAATGCGGCATTTTTGAGATATCGCTAATATTATCGGTTGGGAACCGCCTTCAAATAGGCAGCGATCGCCTCGAGCTCCGGCTTCGGCAGGTGCGCAAGGTTTCGTTGCACTTCCGCCATCGAGCCGCCGGCCGAATCGAAGTCGGGCGTAAAGCCGGTCTCGAGATAGTTGGCGATATCCTCCTGGCTCCAGGAACCGACGGTTTTCGAGCCCGGCGTGATGTTGGGAATCCTGCCCTGCCCTTCCGGATTCGGCGCACCCGCGAGCCACTGGTCTGCCTCAAATCCGCCAAGGCGATCACGCGGCGTATGGCATTCGCCGCAATGGCCAGCACCTTCCACCAGATATTGGCCGCGCTTGATCTTGTCGTCGGCATTGGCCGGAAGAGCGACGCGTGGCTCGTCGTTGAAATAGAGGAATTTCCAGCCGCCCAGCGCCAGCCGGATATTGAAGGGGAACGGCAGTTCGTGCGGCGGGGCGACATTGCCGCTTTTCGGCAGCGTCTTCAGATAGCCGAAGAGATCGTTGACGTCCTTGTCGCTAATCCGGGCGTAGGAGTTGTAGGGGAAGGACGGGTAGAGGTGCTCGCCGTTCGGCGCCACGCCCCGCTTCATCGCATTGCCGAATTGCGCCAGCGTCCATGTGCCGATGCCCGCCTTCTCGTCTGGCGAGATGTTGGGTACATGGAAGGTCCCGAAGGGGCTCTTCAAGGCCAAGCCGCCTGACAGAGTGAGCTTGGCGTCGCCTTCCGATCCGGGAGCGGCATGACAGCTGACGCAGCCACCGGTCCAAAAGACCATTTCGCCGTTCTTCAGATCGGGTTCGCCGAGGTTGGCCCAGTGACTTTCAGGAAGTGGATTCGGTGCGGTGATGAAATAGAAAACCGCTCCGCCAATGACGAACACTCCGACAAGACAGAGCAAAAACCGGACGAACCTGCGGACCATTCACCGCTCCTGTGCCAATCGCATCATTGCAAACATAAAACGATCCGCCCCAGCGGCAAGGCTGACGCGGATCGTTTGACTGAAAGGTCAGGATCGCTATTCGGTCTTTATGCGGAACTTCTCATGACAGCCGCCGCAATTCGCGCCAAGCGCCTTCATGGCGGCGCCAACACCGGCCGGGTCCGCCGGAAGCTGAGCGAGCAGCTTGTCGGCGTCATCCGAAAGCTTCGCCGCACGGGCCTTGAAGTCTGCATGATCTTCCCAGATCTTCGGGCTCGCCGCCTTGTCACCCTTTTCGGTGCCAGGCTTGAACTGATCAGGGAAAACTTTGGCGGTTTCCGCAATGGTCATCAACGACGCCTTAACTACCTCGGCGTCATAGGGCTTTTCGCCCTTGGCGATCGCCGCCATGGCACCCGCCGCGCCGCCAACCTTCTTCATCAGCGCAGAGCGTGCTTCGTGCGTGCCATCCTCCTGCGCTGCAATGGCAACGCCCACGACCCCCAGACCGGCGACAAGCACTGCCGCGGCTATAGCTTTCAGTCTCATGTCTCCACTCCTCTTTGATAACAAGATCCGCGAAGCCCGGCGCCTCGCCGACGGGCGGCATCATGGCAAATTTTTTCGCCCCAAAAAGTAACAAGTGGGTGAGATTTCAGGAAAAATAGAGTCCTAAATCGTTTCGTATTCGCGCCTCACGCCGGCACGCGCCAGCCGTGCCATGCGGTGAGGATCGAAACGGCGATGAGGAGCGCCCCGGCGATCCGTCCGACCAGGATCGTCGCCTTCGGATTGGACACCAGCAGCGTGCGGCTTCGCGCCGCCGTCAGCGCCAGCGTGCCGTAGACGGCGGCCTGCGTCGCCATCGTCATGACGCCCATGACAAGACCCTGCGCCCAGATGGGACCGTAGATCGGCTTCAGGAATTGCGGGTAAACCGCGATCATGAACAGGTACGCCTTTGGGTTCATAAGGCAGGTTGCTGCGCCCTGGCGAAAGGCCCGCCAACCCGAATGCAAGCCGCCTGCCCCGACCGTATCGACGGTGATCGAACTGCGGATCAGGGTGTAGCCGATCCACGCCATGTAGGCCGCCCCCGCAAAGAGCAGCGGATTGAACAAGGTCGGCAGGAGAACGGCGAGCACGCCGACCCCGACCGCGCCATAGAGCGAGTGCACGGCGCCGCCGGCCATGATGCCGGCGGTCGCGGCGATGCCGGTGCGCCTGCCGCCGGTCAGCGAATTGGCCAGCACGAATAGCATATCCATGCCAGGGACGATGATGATGCCGAAGAGAAGCGTGAAGTAGAGCCAGAGATTTTCGCTGTAGGTCATGTCAGTTGTCCGCTATCCAATTCAAGGTCGATTTCAAAGACCATGTTGATTTTCAATTCGATAGCGAGTGCTATACGACGGCCCAACTGACAGTGTATTGTCAGGAGCATAGGCTGAAGGAGCCGAAAAATGCGCAAGGCCTCACGGCTTTTCGAGATCATCCAGATCCTGCGGCTGGCGAGCAAGCCGATGACGGCGGCCCGTATGGCGGAAACGCTCGAGGTGACGGTGCGCTCGATCTATCGCGACATCGCCGCCTTGCAGGCGATGCGCGTCCCTATCGAGGGCGGCCGCGGCATCGGCTACATCATGCGGCCGGGCTTCGACCTGCCGCCACTGATGTTCTCGGTCGAGGAAATGGAGGCGATCGTCTTGTCGCTGGCGTTGCTCGACCGGACCGGCGACGAGGAACTCAAGCGGGCGGCCAAGGGCGTCAACCAGAAGATAACAGGCGCCGTCCCGGCGCCGCTGCGTCAGGCGATGGAACGAAAGGCGCTTTACGCCTGGGGATCGGTGGCTCAATCCCCGGTCGGGCTCGATCTTGGTCTCGTTCGCCGCGCCATCCGCGACGAACAGAAGCTGCTGCTCGACTATCGCGACGAACTCGGCCGCGCGACCGAGCGCAGGATCCAGCCGATCGCCCTCATCTACTATTCGCAGACCGCAAACATCGTCGCGTGGTGCGAGCTGCGCCAGGCGATCCGCAATTTCCGCAGCGACCGCGTCGAGCATTGCGAGACCGCCGACGCATATTTCCGGGGCGACGGCGACCGGCTGCGACAACTCTGGACGAGTGGGTGGACGAACCCGCCGGTTGCCGCGGCGGGTTAAGTCAATCAGAGGTGCGTGCCGCCGGAGACTTCGATGCGCTGGCCGTTGACCCAGCGGTTGTCGTCGGAAAGCAGCGAGGCAATCATCGGGCCGATATCGTCCGGCACGCCGGCACGGCCGAGCGCCGTCGCATCGGCGACCATCTTGTTGTAGGTCGGATTGTCCCGCACCATGCCGCCGCTGAAGTCGGTTGCGATTGCGCCTGGTGCAACCGTATTGGCCGTGATGCCGCGCGGGCCGAGTTCCTTGGCGAGGTAACGGGTGAACACTTCGATCGCCCCCTTCATCGACGCATAGGCGGAGATACCCGGGACGGCGAAACGGGCAAGGCCGCTCGAGACGTTGATGATGCGTCCGCCATCGGCCATCAAGGGCAGCAGCTTCTGCGTCAGGAAGAAGACGCCCTTCAGATGCACGTTGACGAGTTCGTCGAATGCCTCTTCCGTCGTTTCGGCAATTGTTGCGTGATAGCTGCTGCCGGCATTGTTGACGAGGTAGTCGAACCGAGTTTTTCCAAGACCCTGCAAGGCATCTCTCACCTTGCCCGCAAAGGCCTCGAACTCGGCGACGCGACCGGTGTCCAGCTGCAGGGCGATGGCTTCGACGCCGAGTGATCTGATCTCCGACACAGCGGTCTCCGCTTCTGCCCGATTTGCACGATACGTGAAGAGGACGTTCACGCCGCGACGGGCAAGGTTGATTGCCGTATTGCGGCCGAGTCCACGGCTACCGCCGGTGACGACGGCTACCTTAGATGCTGAATTTGCTTGTGTTTCGTTGGGCATGGTCGCTTCCTTTGCTGGATTTTATGCCCTTACGGTACGCCCGTCGGTGCCCGAAGTTGAATGCCGAAACTCTCGAATTTCTTGCCTGATCCTCCAAGCAACTTGCAGACTAGGCGATACGGCGCTTATCTTGAGCTGGCGCCGAACGACGAGGAGACGCTGGCGATGCTCGATACCCTGAAGCAAGTCATCCAGACCTATATCGACCGAACGGCCGGCGACGCCGACGGGCGTTTTGAGACGCCTGTGCCGGCGCTCTCGGTGTCACGGGTTACCCAGCCTGTCATGCCGAACCACATGATCTACCGGCCGACGATCTGCATTGTCGTCCAGGGGGCAAAGGAAATCATGGTCGGCGACCGTGTCCTCAAGTATGGGGAGATGCAATCGCTGATCGTCACCTTCGAGGTGCCGGCCCTAGGGCAGATCACGAAGGCCAGCAAGGAGGAGCCGTATATCGGCCTCAACATCGATTTCGATGTGGCGATCCTGCGCCAAGTGATGGAGGCAATGGAACAGCCGCCACGACCGGCCAGCGATAGCGCGGCCGGTGTTTTCGTGCAGAATTTCGACGGCGTGCTGGCCGATTGCGTGCTGAGGCTTGTGCGCCTCGCCGACACGCCGAAGGCCATTCCGGTGCTCTATCCAGCGATCATGCGCGAAATCTGCTACTGGCTGCTGACAGGACCGAACGCGGCGGAGGTCAGCAAGCTGGCGCTACCCGGCAGTCATATCAGGCGCATGACCGACGCCATCCATCTGCTGCGCGAGAACTTTGCTACGCCCGTGCGGATCGAGCAGCTTGCGTCCGTCGCGCACATGAGCCCGTCTTCCTTCCACCAGCATTTCAAGCAGGTGACCGCCATGACGCCGTTGCAGTATCAGAAGAACATGCGGCTGCTGGAGGCACGGAGACTGATGGTGTCGGACGGTGCAAGCGTTGCGACGGCCGCCTATCAGGTTGGGTATGAAAGCGCCTCGCAGTTCAGCCGCGAATATTCCCGAATGTTCGGCACGCCGCCGAAGCGCGACGCGATGGAGCGGAAAGAGCTGCCAATGGTCACGGCTGCCTGAGCGGATGCCGACAGAGACGAGGCAAGGCACGCGGCCTCCTCTTCTTCCCCAGCCTGTCACGGCGTGTCGTCGATTCGAAATCCGACCTTCATCACGACCTGATAGTGCGCGACTGCGCCGTCCTTGATATGGCCTCGGATTTGATCGACTTCGAACCATTCGAGATTGCGCATCGTTTTCGAGGCTCGCGCGACCGCGGTCTCGATCGCCTCGGTGACAGACACCTTCGAACTCCCAATGAGTTCCACTTTCTTGTAGACGTGATCGCTCATCCTATCCTCCTCCAATTTTGCCTAGGCTGTGGGCTTTCCTGCTAGGGTTTCTGTCCGCTGGCATGACTAGGGACAATACGGGCCCGGCGGATTTGCAATAAAGTCGAGATCATAACGGGCGACGTCATCAGAACTCGTCTCAATAATACTCAGCTTTGCGAGAAGCCGCCGAACGTCGGCCTGCATGGCGATCATGTGCGGTGTCCGCCGATGGAACTCGTGCGCCTCGGCATCACGAAAGCCTTCGATCAAAACTACCACATCCTCGTCATCCTTATGCCGATGATACTCGAAAAATACGCAGCCCGGCTCGTTGAGCGTGGACGCGACATGGGGTTCCATGGCGAGGAGGAACTCCTCGCGCGTTCCCCGCCTGCAGGTCAGCCAACCCGTTATGAACTTCATCGGACACCTCGAATTGTCTGTTTCATCCCCGAGCGGTGCTGCTTCGCAGACCATCCGTTATCCTTGCTCATCGTCCTCGCGCCGGGGGATATCGAGTTCGATCATCACGGGAGCGTGGTCGCTCGTGTGTTCCCAGCTCCTCGGCTTCCTGCGCACGCTCGCCGATCTCAGCCATGGGGCGACCATCGGGCTGAGCAGGAAGTGGTCGATCCGAAGGCCGGCATCGCGTTCGAACGAGTTTCGCCAGTACTTCCAAAAGGTATAGATTCGCTCGTTCGGATGCAGATGTCTTATGGCGTCGGTCCAGCCCTGTGCGACGAGGTTGGCATAGGCCTTGCGGACTTCCGGCCGAAAGAGGGCGTCATCCCGCCATCGCTCCGGCTTGTAGACGTCAAGATCCGTCGGCATGACGTTGAAATCGCCGACCAGGAGGGTCGGAATGTCAAGCGCGTGCAGTTCGGCGGCATAGTCGTGGAGCCGTCGGAACCAGCGGAGCTTGTAGTCGAATTTCGGGCCGGGCGCGGGATTTCCGTTCGGAAGATAGAGGCATCCGATGAGAATACCCTCGATGGCGGCCTCGATGTAGCGGCTGTGCGTGTCGTCGGGATCGCCGGGAAGACCGCGCCGCGTCAGGATCGGCGTCGAGCCTTTTGAGAGGATCGCGACGCCGTTCCAACTCTTCTGTCCATGCCAGATCGCGCCGTAGCCCACCCGCTCGAGTGCGCCGCGTGGAAACCGGGCATCCTCCGTTTTCAGTTCCTGCAGGCACACGACGTCGGGCTTGTCCTCCTTCAGCCAGCGAAGAAGATTTTCCAGGCGCCCGTTCACGCCGTTGATGTTGTAGGTCGCGATCTTCAAGAGACGAAGCACGCTTGGATGGGTATCGATCGGAGGAAAATGGACGTCGCCTGATAAAGTTCAAGGAACCTCCGCGACGTTAGAGGCTTGAAAGAGCGATCGGATTCTCCCGTGGCGGCCGTCCGCCTGCCATTTACACCAATGTTACCGTAACGTGCTTCCAGCGAGCCGATTTTTGCGCAAAGCTGCTTCGTGGATTTGCAGATCAACGGTCTTGGATCAAAGCAATGGGGGCAGCCATGCAACTCACGAAACGTGAATTCACCAAAGGACTGATCCTGGCAACCGGCTTCGCGAGCCTCTATCCGGCGAAGGGCATTTCCGCTGACATCAGCGCGACCGAGGCACGCGCGATTGCCAAGGAAGCCTACATCTATGGCTTCCCGATGGTCGACAGCTACCGCATTCAATACGCCTATTTCGTCAACACCAAAGACCCTGAGTACAAAGGCCCCTGGAACCAGTTGGTCAACATCCCACGTGTCTATACGCCGGCCGACACGGCGGTGCAGACTCCGAACTCCGATACGCCGTATTCAATGCTCGGCCTGGATCTCCGAGCCGAACCGATGGTGCTGACAGTGCCGCCGATCGAGAAGGACAGGTACTTCAGTATCCAGCTGATCGACGCCTATACCTTCAACTTCGACTATATTGGCAGTCGCGCGACCGGCAACGACGGCGGGAGCTTTCTGATCGCCGGCCCGAGCTGGAAGGGCGAGACGCCAAAAGGCATCAAGAAGGTGATGCGGTCGGAGACCGAACTTGCGCTTGCGGCCTACCGGACGCAGCTCTTCAATCCGGCCGATCTGGACAACGTGAAGAAAATCCAGGCCGCCTACAAAGCGGAGCCCCTGTCCAAATTCCTCGGCCAGCCCGCCCCGGCCGCGGCGAGCGCGATCGATTTCGTCAAGCCTCTCACGCCAGACGAAGAGAAGACGTCACCCGAGTTTTTCAGCATTCTCAATTTCGTCCTGCAATTTTGCCCGACCAATCCATCCGAAACCGAACTGATGGCGCGCTTTGCCAAGATCGGCATCGGCGGAGGCAAGACCTTCGACGCGAACAAGCTGTCGCCTGAGATGAAGACTGCCTTCCAGCAGGGAACGGCCGACGCATGGGCGGAAATGGGGACAATGCGGAAACGCTTCGATACCGGCGAAGTGACCTCCGGCGACGTGTTCGGCACACGTGAATATCTGAAGAACAACTACCTCTACCGAATGACGGCTGCCGTCCTCGGTATCTACGGCAACTCGAAGCAGGAAGCGATATACCCGGCTTACGCCGTTGATTCCGACGGCAAGAAACTCGACGGCGCCAACAGGTACACGGTCCACTTCGCTCCCGGCACGCTGCCACCGGTGAACGCCTTTTGGTCCCTGACCATGTACGAACTCCCCCAGAGCCTGCTCGTCGCCAACTCGATTGACCGTTACCTGCTCAATTCACCGATGTTGCCGCAGTTCGTGAAGGACGCCGACGGCGGGCTGACGTTCTATGTTCAAAACGAATCGCCTGGGAAGGACAGGGAGCCCAACTGGCTTCCTGCACCGAAGGGGCCTTTCGTCGTTGCGATGCGGCTTTATTGGCCAAAGCCGGAAGCCCTCGACGGCACATGGAAGCATCCGCCGATGACAAAAGTTCAATGACGGTGGAATATAAGATTGTAATCGCAGGCGCGCATGTAGGGCACAGAGCGGCAGGCGTTGGACTGGCTATGTCTTAGTTAATAGCCGTGCTTCGTCGCGGGCGGTACAATCAATCATCGGTCGGCATTTAATGGCAACGGCCGCTTGGGAGTTTTGTGCTTCTGCCTGAGCGGAGCATCGAACCAAATGACCGTCCTATCAAACTTAATCTCCTTCACAGACGTCGACGTCGTATTCGAGGCACTCTCGGAATGGTGCCACCTGCACAAGAAAGATCCAATCAGCATCGAAGGTTGCCGGGCAGCCTCGATATTCTTCGATCTCTTCCAGGATGGCTACGACACAAAGGATCGTCTCCTGAGCGCGATTGATCGAAGCGATCCTGCTGAGCAGGTTGAGTAACTCTTCCCCTTGGATTGAAAAGCGGCGCGTGTCCGGCGGCCCCCGAAACTGTTGGGCATGTGGCGAACCCAATGGGCGGGTTGCCATACCGCACCTTGCCGTTTTTTCCCGGGCGCGCGGGCGCGTTCGGTGATACGGTGGCGACCCGAACGCCCTCGCCTGTAAATCCAAAAGTGGGAGGATCAGATGCCGACAATGTTCGTAAGGCATGAGGTTTCGGACTACGCTGCATGGCGCAAGGTCTACGACGCGTTTGCCGCCGTGCAGAAGGCAAACGGCGTTACCGCCGAGGCCGTTTACCAAGCCGCCGACAATCCCAACGACGTGACCGTCACCCATGAGTTTGCCACGGTCGAGGCCGCGCAGGCCTTCGGCAAGCTGGAAGAGTTAAGGGCGGCGATGCGCACTGGCGGCGTTCTGGGCGCGCCAACGGTTTGGCTCACCAACAAGGCGTGAACCCACCCGGATTAATCGATCCGCCGACAGGCTCAGACGCTCAAGCACCGCCTAGTGGTGCTTGAAGTACTGTACCTCGCGCTCGTGTTTCTCGGCCGCTTCGCGTGATTTGAACGTGCCGAGGTTTTTGCGCTTGTGGGTCTTGGGGTCGACCTTGCGCGAGTAAAGACGATATTCGCCGGACTTTAGTTTTCGAATCATGATGGCCTCCTATGAGCTTGATAATCCTCATGGGAGCATGTCGGTTCCACGCGGGGTGGCGGCGCGCAGAGATGACACCCCTAGCGACGGAGCTTCAGCGTCCGGCTGTCCTCTCGTCCGAAACCACGAACCTCGATATGGTCCGCCCGGATTTCGACGATGGCGAAGGTATTCTGGCTCTCGGTATCAACCATGCCCTTGAAATTCAGGAAATGGCATCCGTCGAGCGTGCCGGAATTGCCCGCGTGGTTATGTCCACTGAAATAGGCGGCCACATGGCCGTGCGCAGCCAGTAGCGCGATCATCCGTTCGCGGTCCCAGCCGTCATGCTCGTTCGGCGGATAGACTGGGTAGTGGTTCATGACGATGACGCGCTCGCCCGCGGCACCGGCGTCCTCGATCTGGCCGGAAAGCCAGGCGAACTGCTCGTCACCAGGCATGGCGTTCCAGTCCTGTGCGTTGGCGGCGCCGGTGGCCCGGAGTTCGGCCAGCCGGCGAGCGGCAACCTCCCGATCGGCATGCCCCTCCGGCGGCGCAAAGGTGCTGACCTCGTTGCCATTCAATGCAATGAACCGCCAGCCCTGCCTGACGAAGCTGTAATAGGATGACGCCAGACCGACGCGGCTGGCGACATCGGCCAACCGGTCGGCGGCTACCGCAAAATCATGATTGCCAAGCAGAAAGTAGTTTTCGTGCTTCAGCCTGTCGTAGACCGGCAAGATGTCGTCGAAGCTCTCGAAATCCCGGTCGATGATGTCGCCGAGTGTGATGACGAAGCTCAGCTCTTCGCCATTGAAGACTTCGATCGCCTCCGACAGCTTGGCGAGGCTATTTGCATAATGGCGGTCCATCCCGACATGCGGCTCCCTCGCCGCATATTGGGGATCTGCGACGACGCCGAAGCGGAGAACGGGAAAATCGGAAAAGGACGTCATGACAGCGATTTAGGCGCGCCGCATGACACGCCTGTGACGGTCTCGAAACGAAAACACCCGGCGTTTCGAGGCGCCGGGTGCTGACATCTGTTCTGTCGAACCGCTTACTTGGCAGCGGCTTCGTAGCGCTCCAGGACGTAGTCCCAGTTGATCAGGCTGTCGACGAAGGCTTCGAGGTACTTCGGACGCGCGTTGCGGTAGTCGATGTAGTAGGAGTGTTCCCACACGTCGACACCGAGGATCGGGGTTGCGCCGTGCACGAGCGGGTTTTCGCCGTTCGGGGTCTTGGAGATTTCGAGCTTGCCGTTCTTGACGGAAACCCAAGCCCAGCCGGAGCCGAACTGCGTCGTGCCGGCCGCAATGAAGTCGGCCTTGAACTTGTCGTAGCCGCCGAGATCGGAATTGACCGCAGCTTCGAGCTTGCTCGGCAGCTTGTTGCCGCCGCCGCCCTTCTTCATCCACTTCCAGAAGTGGACGTGGTTGTAGTGCTGGGCAGCATTGTTGAAGAGGCCGGCATTGGTGCCGAACGACTTCTTCACGACGTCTTCGAGGGAGAGATCGGAAAGGCCTGCCTCTGCCGCAAGCTTGTTGCCGTTGTCGACATAAGCCTTGTGGTGCTTGTCGTGATGGAATTCCAGGGTTTCCTTCGACATGAAGGGCTGAAGCGCTTCATAGTCATAGGGAAGTTCGGGCAATTCGAAAGCCATTGCGGGTCTCCTTTGGCAATAGTTTGCGTAATCGGCAGGTGAGGCGGAACATAGGAGCGCAAGCATGGAGAGGCAACCGGCGAAATATCAAAAAAGACGGACGGAGAGGAAAAATTGCCTTCGCCAAGCACTTGGCTTTGCAGCCCTAAATCGCTGATCATGGGCGCGTTTCGCAACAGCAGGAAGACGGGGCTCTTCAGATGCAGAGGAATAAAATCCGCTTTTGCATGTTTGCCATCGCAATCGCTGCGGCGGGGACCGCCCGCGCCTCCCCAGGCGACGCCTGGCAGCAGTTCGCGACCGAGGTTGAAGGAAAGTGCAAACAGGCGGCGCGAGCCTCGATCGAGTTTCCGCATGCCGTCGTCGACCCGTTCGGCAGCGAGCACTACGGCATCGCGCTGGTGACCGGCAAGCCGAAGGGTGCGAATGGCTTCGTCAGCTATTTCTGTGTCTATGACAAGCAGACGAAAGAGGTCGAGTTGGGCAGCGAAATTGAGACGGACGAGATGCGGATTCTACCCGACGAATAAGGTCGTCTGCCGTTGTTGCACAAACATCACAGGTACGCCCGTCAAACCTGTTGATTGTCATGTTGCGTATTTTGACACCGACACATAGCCGTTTCTAGATGCACGCGGAGCATGCGTTTACGGACTCACGGCAATTTTCGATCGGTCGCTTAATTAGCTGAAATCCATATTTCGCCGGCGTTTTTGGCAAGTACTTTTGGGGCACAAGTCATGGTCATGAACTTTTTTCGTCGCGCAGAAGACGGCGGCAAATCGCTGTCGACGACAGGATACCGACCCGCATCAATTACCGATGAGCGCCCGGCCGATGAGCCGCTGCGTTACGCCATTCCCGACGTCAACGACTTTGCAGCCTTCGGCTCGGCGCTGGAAGAAAACCAGCGGACGTCGGAGGATCTCATGTCGAGCCTCGCATCACTGCAGGAACGCGTTTCCTCGCTGCTCGGCACCCACAGCCAGTCGCTGAACGAAACCGGCGCGCTCCGCGCCGAATGCGCGCGAATCAGCTCGCTTCTCGACTACGAAAGCAACGCGCGCCAGAAGGCCGACCAGGACAACCTTCGCCTCGGCGCCGAAAACAAGGATTTTCGTGCCGACAACACGCAGCTTCGCTCTGAGATCGAGGCGTTTCGTGACGAGCTGACGAAGCTGCAGGGCGTGCATCAGGTCGCTCGCGAAGAATTCACGATCATCGAAAATCGGCTGCTTGACGCCGAGCGAGAGCTGACGGATCGCGCCATCGAGTTCGACGAAGCCTCGACGCTGCTGAAGCGCGCCCAGACCGAGCTCGACCAGCGCAGCCGCGAACTCTCGGCCACCCGTGAGAAGCTCGACAACGAAGCGACGGCACACCAGCTGCTGATCGAAACGTCACGTCGCGAAAACGGCGTCCAGACCCGCGAAATGGCCCGGCTCAACGAGGAACGCAGCCATCTGAAGTCCAGCCTCATCGAACAAGAAGCCCAGGTGCGCAACCTGCAGATGACGGTTGCCAATCTGAAGCAGGACCTTTCGCTCGTCGAGGAGCGCCACAAGAGGCTCGAGGTCGAGCATGAGACGCTGCAGGCGTCCTCGGCGCTGGAGATCGCGCACCTGACGACGAAGCATGAGGCGATCGGTTCCAAGGCCGAACTCGTGGAAAAGCTTCTCATCACCGCGAACGGCCGCAACAAGATGACCGACGAGGAGCTGCAGGCGGCACGCGCCGATCTGAAGCGCGTCAAATCGGAACTCGCCACGTCCCTCTCCCGCTCCGAGCGACTTGCCGAAGAACTGCAGCGCGCCCGCACGACCGGCGCTGAAAGCGAGGCCGCCCGCCGCGAACTCGCGACGCAGGCAAATGAGCTGACCCTGAAGTTGCGTGAAGCCGAAAGCCTGCGCGTGCGCCGCGACCGGGATGCCGACGCACTGCGCCGCGACATCGACACACGCATGGATTCTGATCGCTACGAAATCGGCCAGCTGCGCACCAGCCTTGAGATCGCCAAGTCGGAGATCCGGCAGCTGCGCGCGGAGCGCGCCATTCTGACCGGCCAGCTCGAGGTCGCGCGCAGCGAACGGGCTGGTGGTCTTGTCCCCGCCGCCCCTCTTGATGAACACGACGACGTCCGCATGCCGGCGGCAAGCTTCACGCCAATGATCGACATCTCCGAGAAGTCACTGCGCGCACCGTCGACCGATGGCACGCCCGCCGAATGAGGCTTGACGGCGTCGGGCCACGGCCTGATGCCAAGTCTTGCTTTTGCCTGTATTGTATTGGTTTCTTAAGGAGCTAAGGCGGATCGCGTGAACAAAGACTTGCGCGACCTGCCTTAGGTCTTTGTTCTTATGCATGTCCTCGCCTCGAAGCGGCTCGCTTTCGGCAGGCATGCATTGGCCAGGAGGAGACCATGGCGCTCGGCACGTCGCATCGCTTGCAGGATGGCATCGAAGCCGTCGAGAGCATGACCCGCTTCGCGTTCGCGATCCTGGCGCTTGCCTCCGGCGTTTACACCTACCTCGGGGTCCGAAGCATCCTCGACGGATCGGCAACGGCTGTCTTCTTCGCGGCGCTTATCTATTCCAGCGCCGTTTCGGTGGCGATCTATGCCTTCTGGACCTACATGGCCCGCTTCTATCCGCACGTAACCAGCGCAGGCGGCCGCGCAGCGATGCTCGGCGTCATGGCGCTCGGCTGCGCGATGATCATCGCCATGTCGAGCTGGCTGAACGCGGCCGCGCTGGCGGGCTCCGCAGCACTCGAACAGCATCTCGCCGAAACGCTGGAAGACTACACGGCCGACCTCGACCAGGCGCACCAGAACGCGCTTGCCGCCCAGAGCCTGCTGCCCGACATCCAGCGTACGCAGGAACGGTTTCAGCGGCTAGCCGATCAGGAGCGGGAAACCGGCGCACTGACGGGAACGACGGGCGCCGGCAGCGTCGTGCAGCTTCTGTCACAAATGGCCTCGCAGCTGACCGAACTGGAAAACGGAATCAACGCCTCGCGCGAGCGGGTGACGACGCTGTTTGACGAGGGTCGCAAGCATCTCGAAACAATGCGGACGCTGGTGTCGGCGCCGGGTGCGATCAACCCACGTGCCGACCAGTTCGCGGCCGAAGTCGTCGGGCTTTCTGGCGTCATCACCTCGCTGGAGCAAACCTCGATCGCACCGTCGGTCAAGCGCGCGGCGGAAGACCTGTCGCTCGGCTTCATCGCGCCGGTTGCGGATGGGCGCGAGGCGGATCTCGCGACACGCCAGGACCAAGTGATGGAGACGATCCGATCCTCCGTTGCGGCGCAATCCAAGGTGCTCTCGCAGGCGGCCGATCAGATCCTCGAACGCAAGCCGGTGGCTGAACGGCGGTTTGTGCCGCTCTCCTCGGCGGAGGCCGTGCTGCGCTATGCCGGCGATTTCATTCCGAGTTGGGCCGGCGCCATATCGATCGACATCCTGCCGGCGGTGCTGATCTTCATGCTGTCGATCGTCCATTCGACGCTGCGCCGCCAGGAACAGCGCCTGCCCTTCGCCGAGCGGATCACCGCCGCCGAGCTTCTGCAGGCGCTGGAAGTGCAGCGTGAAATCCAGCGCCACGGGGTTAACATCGAGACCGCCGTTGACGCGGCGGAGCGCACCGAAACGGCGGACCAATCAAACGTCGCGAACTTCGACCTGTCGGGCAAGGGACCGCGCAAGGGACCGCCCGCATGAGACTGGAAACGGCGGGGCAGAAGTTGAAGAACTACGTGCTCTCCGCCGATGACGGCAGGCTGATGCGGCATGCCTTCCACGCGCTGCTGACGATGGCCGCAATCTTCGTGGTCATCGACTGGCATGAAATCAGCGCCGGCAACACCGACACGCCAGCCTTCGATCCGGCGATGCCGGGCGCCCTCCCCATGCTTCCGCCGGCTCTCACCGAGGGCAAGCCACAAAGCGCACCGGCCGAGATCACCACAGACCCCGAGCTCCTCAAGAAGGCGATCCGCTTCGAACTGCAACCTGACGGCGTGCTGCTCGCGCAAGGCACGATCGAACCGGGCGCGGCCGCGCGTTTCGAGGCTGAGATCAAAGCTCGTGGCGAGTATGTCAGAACAATTTCGCTCGACTCACCGGGCGGGTCGATCGGCGACGCGATCGCCATCTCCACGGTTATCCGCGAACGCAAGATCGCAACCAGCGTTGCTGGCGGCGCACTTTGCGTCTCCTCCTGCCCGATCGTCATGGCGGGCGGCGTCGTGCGAATGGCGGAGAAGGACTCCGTCATCGGCGTGCATCAGATTTTCAATGGCACCAGCGAAAAGCTGTCGCCGGAACGTGCCATGTCGGAAGCGCAGCGCACCACCGCTGACGTCACCCGTCATCTCGACGAGATGGGCATCAAGCCCGGCCTCTGGATTCACGCGATGGAAACGCCGCCCGACCAGCTCTACTATCTCTCGCCCGACGAGATGAAGGACTTCGCGCTGGTTACGCCGACTGCCCCGGTAGCTAAGAAGACGAAATAGTGGCAAGTTCGGAAAGCTGCGCGGAGCTGCCGGCAAGTCAGCAGGGGCTGAGAGAATTGCTGGTTAAAGCTCGCAGCACGGCTTGACTGACGTTGGTAGCTTAGGGTTGCGTCGCCGCTTGAGCGGGACACACGCCGCAATTCCTCTCGAGCTTCTCCAGGGCGCCGGCACCGGCCCATCCTTCAAAGCGATATTCGATAACGCGTTGCTTGATGAGGCAGCAGTCGGCGCGACCGGTCAAGGCCGGCTCAAGTGGATCATCGGTCCAAAACCTTTCTGCAGGCTTCCAGTAGCCTAGAACATCGAGCAGCGACACGCCGAAATAATATTCGTCCGCATAAGAGTCCCCGTAGCCGGGGTCATGCCGATAGCTGCCGTCTGCGTTCAGAGTGTTCTCGAGCGACCAGCGCAACATCTGGCGAATTTCCTCGCGGGCCATCCCGCGCTCTTCCTCGCTCATGTGCGGCCAGCCGAACTTGAAGATCGAAGCCACATCATAGAGGTTGTGGTTGGTAAACTTCCCGCCGCTGCGCCACCCGAAAGGATATGGATCGTCTTTGATGGCAAGCGTCGTCTTGATGATCTGCGGCCAATGCTCCACGTCGCCCTTGCTGTAGCGCACGACATGAAATGTCATGCTGAGATCGGCGGTCTTGCGTATCTTGCCATCGATCACGTACCAGGCGCCCCAATAGCCCGTTTCGGTATCCTGTGCGCCGTGGATGAAAAACCAGGCAGCTTCGCGCAGTTCATCCCAGGCGATGCTCTCGTCGAGTGCTACGTAGCCGGTAAGAATATCCTGCAGATCACGTTTGTAGGCTGCCGTTGAATAACTGGTCATCACGCTGCTTAGTTCGCCACGGTTGTCGACACCCGTGTTTTCGATGTCCGAGATGAGCAGGCTCTGCAGATAATTGATGAGTTCCCGGCCGGTGCGGAGCCTCGGGCGCAGACGGTAGTGGGGCGGCTCCCCTTGGCTTGTAAGAAGGCCGATCGCCGCCGCTGTCGCCCCCAGTCGCATGAACCATTGCTCGTAGCAAAGCCCCCAGAAGCCATCGACCGCCGATTGCTCGCTGGCAAACTTCTGATCCTTATCCTTCAGGCTCCGCTCTATGCGATCCAGCTTGTCCTCCAGCGCCTTCCAGTTTGCCGTGTAGCCAAGCAGCCATTTTGCCTCGAGATAGAGCTGTTCCGAGCATTGCAGCGTATTGCCGGCGGCTTGTTCGGCGGCGATCCCGGCGGCGAGCGCCTCGAGACGCTCCGTGTATTGCTGACGACGCTCTCGATAGTTGGGGTCGAACGCCTCGAACTCGCGCACAATGACGTCCCGCATGTCGGTCTGGCCCGCGAGCGCGGCTGACGGGGAGCCACCGAATACGACGAGTCCCGCGAGCGCCAGCCGAAGACCTGCGGCAATGCGGTGACTGAATAGCGTGTCCACCATGGTCTTTTCCACATCCACCAAGACTGGTTGGTCTTCGAGACGGTCACATATGCAGGGCGTCAATCAGCTTTGCGTCTTTGTGGGCCTCGCAGGCGTTGTTGATTGCCACGAGCAGATTGCCCTGGCTGAGTTTGCCCAGCTTGGGATCGTTCTTTAGCGCCTGGCGCACCGTGGAACCAATCTCGACCATGCCGTCGTGGCTGGCTGCATTATAATCCTTGCAGGTCACCGTGGTCGGATCGATCGC
Source organism: Rhizobium sp. BK399 (assembly GCF_014194695.1). Lineage (GTDB taxonomy): Bacteria > Pseudomonadota > Alphaproteobacteria > Rhizobiales > Rhizobiaceae > Rhizobium. The sequence goes on from NZ_JACIAH010000001.1 coordinate 523,066, forward strand.
GACGGCGCCAAGCGTTGGCAAAGCGGCGGTGGCGAAGACCAACGAAAGTGGAAGGCGGCTAACCATCGATCTTCCTCCCTCGGTTAACTTGCTCCGCAACAACACGCGGCCAAGACAGTCTAGCAGAAATTGAAAACCCAATCGCGCATGATGTCCGCTTTCGCTGCTATCGCTGCGACCGCCACGGTTGTACAGTTCGCCGGGATAAGCGAGTGTCGTGCGTCGGAGCACGCTCTGTAAAGGGAGGATGCCTTGCCTAGATCGTTGTTCCTGTCGCTAGCGCTGGCTGTCGGCCTCTGCGTCCCAACAATATCCGTGCCGACCGAAGCAAGTGCACAGACCAATATAACCATCAACATCGGCACCAATCTCAATAGAGGCCGGGGAATTACCTGCAGTGAGGGCGAGAGGCTGCTCCGCAACCGCGGTTTTAGGGATGTCAGGAGGATCGACTGCCGCAGTCGTTTCTTCGTCTATCGTGCCTGGAGAGGCGGTAGCCGCTTCGAGATTGCCGTGCGGCAACACGATGGGCGCGTTGTCGATATGCGACGCATCAGTGGAAGGCGATAAGCCCCCAAAGCGGGCATCGGCTCTGTCATAACGGTCATGCCCCCGAACGGACTGGCGAGAATGCCAGCCTATGCGACAAGACGTGCGGCAATCAATCCGAGCAGCGCCACCAAGACCAGCCCGGTGGCTACGAGGACCTCACGAAATTGCGGACCTACCTGTCGCCTCTGATAGCGTCCGGCAATGATGTCGCGCTCTTTAGTAAGATAATGGATTCCGTATCGACCGAACATTCCTGTCTCCATCAGACACATCAATGGAATGAGCGTCGCATGGTCCGGCGTATGAAATCGATACGGTGACGAGCCGCCAAAAATAAGTGTCGCATAAGCGTCGCGTTCAGAAGCAGCGCCACTATGAGATTTTGATTTCCGCGCGCTCGCGTTCGTCTGGAACCCTAACACGCCTGCAGCCATCTTCTTGCCACAGCCGATTTTTGAGAATTGGAGCACGAAGATGTATTTCGAACTCAAGGACGCTACCGCCGACATCCTCGCCAAGAGCCGGCGCCGCGAGGACCCCTGCGATCTTCCATTGAACCTGATTGCCTCGGAAAAAGAGGCCTACGACATCCAGGCGATCGCGCAGGACGCCCTGGGCTTCGCACGAAGGGGCTATGCGCTTATCGGGACAAGCGACGAGTCGTTGCGGACATTGGGTTTGACCAAGCCAGTCTATTCCGAGATTCCCGCCTTTTCGTTGCTTGAGGGCGTCAAGGAGTTCAGACTTCCGCCGGAGACGATCGGCGTCCAATGCGAGTTCGTGTTCACGATGCGCCGGTCCTATCCGGAGGATGGCGAGCCTATCGACACCAAGACTGCCAGCGACGCCATCCTGGGCTGCCGGCCGGCCATTGGGATCGTCGGCCGCCGGACTCGCCGGACATTCGTCGGCGACCATGCGGCGATTGCCGACTTCGGCCTACATGTTGCAACGATCTGCGGCGACCCGGTTCCGCGCATCTGGCCTGGCGAAGTCGCCAAGATCGAGGTGACGACCTTTCTGTTCAAGCAAACCGTTTTTTCGGGAAGGGCGACGTCGGTCATGGGTGATCCACTGAACGCCGTCGCCTGGCTTGCGGCAGAGCTTGCGGCAAAGGGCCGACGGCTCGAGCCGAACGACATCGTCGCGACTGGCTCATGCACGAAAATTCTCCAGGTCTGGGCGGGCCAGCACCTGGCAGCCGACTTCGGTCCACTTGGCCAAATCGAGTGCGTCTTCACCTGATACGGGCTTTGGGCGGCCCATTCGAAAACGGTGCCTCTGCATGCTAAGTGATGTCCACGGGCACGCGGTTCATCAAGCGAGACGGAATGGGTATCAGGAACTTTTTGATCGAAGGCGTGTCCGGCACTGGCAAGACCTCAATTGCCACCGGATTGCAGCAGCGCGGCTATCACGTCATCCACGGTGATCGTGAACTCGCCTATCAAGGCGACCCTGAGACGGGTGAACCACTGGATGGCTCAGCGTTAAAGCGGAGCGTTCTGGATGCCGCCTTCGGCCACAAGCACCATCTTTGGGACATCGACAAAGTCAAATCTATGGTGGCCGATCAAAGCCACTCGATCTCTTTCTTCTGCGGCGGTTCGAGGAATTTTCATCAATTCATCGACCTGTTTGACGAAGTCTTCGTCCTCGACGTCGATTTGGACACCTTGAAGAGGCGGCTCGCCAGCAGACCTGAAGGCGAGTTTGGCGCAAAGCCCGCCGAACAAGAGGTGATCATGCGACTGCATGCGACGAAAGAAGACGTTCCCAGAAACGCGACCGCCATTGACGCCACCGCGCCGCTCGCCTCCGTTATCGACGATATCCTGTCGAGGTGCGGAGAGACCAGAACCGTGATGGCTGCCTTTGGTTCTGTGCGGCCCTGAAGTATCGGCTGCAGCTTGTCCATTTCAGTCCTTCGGACAGCCGAAAGGAAAACGGCTTCCTGCGATCTATGGTATGACTTCATTTAGTCCCCTCTCCAAACCGAAGCAGGAGGAGTGCGATGCCCTTTAACGACAGGTCAAAGCATATTACCGAGGGGGTGGCACGCTCGCCCAATCGCGCGATGTATTACGCGCTCGGTTATGAGAAAGCGGACTTCGACAAGCCAATGATCGGCATTGCAAACGGGCACTCGACGATCACGCCCTGCAACGCAGGACTACAGCCGCTGGCGGATGCGGCGATCGCATCGATCAAGGCGGCGGGTGCCAACCCTCAAGTCTTCGGAACGCCGACGATATCTGATGGTATGTCCATGGGCACTGAGGGCATGAAATACTCACTGGTTTCCCGCGAAGTGATCGCAGATTGCATCGAGACGGCGGTCCAGGGGCAATGGATGGACGGGGTCCTCGTCATCGGCGGTTGCGACAAGAATATGCCGGGTGGAATGATCGGCATCCTTCGAGCAAACGTTCCTGCAATTTATGTTTACGGCGGGACGATCAAACCGGGTAGATGGAAGGGGCAAGAGCTATCCATTGTTTCCTCCTTTGAGGCCGTAGGCGCGTTCATGGCGGGAAACATGAGCGAGGAAGATTTTGTCGGGATCGAACGCAACGCCTGCCCCTCAACTGGTTCGTGCGGTGGAATGTACACGGCGAACACCATGAGTTCGTCGTTCGAGGCGCTGGGTATGTCGCTACTCTATTCTTCCAACATGGCAAACACCGACCAAGAGAAGATCGATAGCGCCTCTCTATCCGCGAGCGCGCTGGTCGAGGCCGTCAAAAAAGGCATCAAACCTCGCGATATCGTTACGCGCAACGCTATCGAAAATGCGGTCGCCCTGATTATGGCTACAGGTGGCTCCACCAATGCCGTCCTCCACTATCTCGCGATCGCACACGCAGCAGAAGTCGAATGGTCCCTCGACGATTTCGAGCGGATACGCAGGAAAGTACCGGTCATCTGCGATCTCAAGCCGTCCGGAAGATACATGGCGGTTGATCTCCATCAAGCCGGAGGCATTCCTCAGGTGCTGAAACTTCTACTCAATGCGGGCCTGTTGCACGGGGATTGTCTCACCGTCACCGGCCGTACTATTGCCGAAGAACTCAAGGGGTTGGCAGATCAACCTCGTGCGGACCAATCTGTCATTCGAACCTTGAATGCCCCGCTTTATAGCGAGGGCCATCTTGCAATCCTCAAAGGCAATCTGGCCGAGGATGGGGCGGTCGCAAAGATCAGTGGTTTGAAAAAGCTTGCAATTGCCGGCCCCGCGCGTGTTTTCGAAGATGAGCAATCGGCTATGGATGCCATTTTGGCTGACAACATTCGGCCGGGCGACATACTGGTTTTGCGCTATCTCGGTCCGAAGGGCGGTCCCGGCATGCCTGAAATGCTGGCTCCGACATCTGCGATCATCGGTCGTGGACTTGGCGACAGCGTGGGGCTTATCACCGACGGCCGGTTCTCGGGTGGGACCTGGGGAATGGTCGTTGGCCACGTTACACCTGAGGCATTTGTCGGAGGGACAATCGCGCTTGTTCAAGAGGGCGACATGATTACCATCGACGCGCATCGTAAGCTGCTTCAGCTTGAGGTGGGCGAGGATGAAATCGCGCGACGGCGCGCGCTTTGGAGACAACCCAATCCCAGGTACACCAAAGGGGTGCTCGCAAAATTTGCAGCGCTCGCCAGACCGGCTAACGAAGGAGCGATAACCGGATAGTTTCAACTGGCTGCGTTTGGCGCAAAACGGCATGTCGATTGTCGGCCCAAGCGCACGAGCGTCTGATCTGATTGAACTTCAAACTGAACCCCGCCATCAGCGGTCAAATCCTTCCCGCCCGATGACCTCAAACATGCTTGACGAATGTCGGAGATGCCATGCCTTCAACGTCGGAGGCTGCTGGCGGCGGCGAGCATTTCCGCCGCGTTTGGAAAGGTGCAGAGGCTGTCAGGCCCGTCGCGCGCTTCAATTTGCACCCAGCGAACGATGCCATCGCCGTCGATGAGGAAGTGTCCGACAAGCTGTGTGGGGTGGCTTGCGAAGATGGCATGGTCAACCTCAGTAAGCTCGAAGCCGTCTTGGGCGTTGAGTAAGGCGTTGGCCGCCATCGGATGAAGCGCGTCCGGCAGTTCGCCCGTCGGGTTGATGCGAGCGGCCTCGAATTGCTCCATGCTTGCCCGATAGGGCCATACTGGTTTCTCGGAGCTGCCCTCGGGCAGGAACTCCCCGTACGGCACACCAAAGGCCCGGTGCGTGGAGCAATCCTGGTCGCATAGCAGCACGGCCGGCGTCGGCCGGTGGTCGAAATATACGCGGGCGCGCTGCACCGGCGTGTTGATCACGGCAACCGTTTCCACCCCCGCGGCGTGCAGGGCAGGCTGTAGACTACCGAGTTGTCCGACCTGACGCCGGCAGAACGGACAGTGCAACCCGCGGAAGAAGGCGATCAGAAACGGGTGACCGTGAAGGCTGGCAAGAGAAACCGTTCCCTCTTGATTTGCCGACGGAAGCGCGAAGGCGGGTGCGTATTCCCCTGGTTGGAGCGGGCGCATCTGGTCTCGCATGGCATCTGTCCTTTGCTAGGAGTTCAGTTGGCTGCTGTGCTTGATCCAAGTGCAACACCTATCACGCCACGGCACCACTCGCTATGTTCACGGGTGCAATCGGCTGGAGCGCGAAGCTTCAGGAGCCTTGCAGCGCAAACGGGCGGTCGGACAACGGGCAAGTCCCCGGAACAGTCGAGATAGCGGCGAAAACCTAAATCGGGCCTGACCTGCCGCTTGGAAGAGGAGAGAAAATGAAACGCATCGACATGGAGGTGAGCGGCGGCTGCCAATGCGGTACGGTGCGCTACCACGCAAAAGCAATGCTCGACAATTCGCATCTCTGCCATTGCCGCATGTGCCAGAAAGCTTCGGGGAGCATCTTTGCCGCGCTCGTCGCCGCACCCGACGATGCGCTCACCTGGACACGCGGCAAGCCGAGCGTCTGGAAGAGCTCGGAGCTTGTCGAGCGCGGCTTCTGCGCCAATTGCGGAACGCCATTGTTTTTCCACCACCTTAAAAACGGTCGCACCAACCTGATGATAGGTTCGCTTGACGATCCGCACGCATTCCCGCCGCTTGCCAATACGTGCACCGAAAACATGGTGGCGTGGTTCGATACGATCACGGGCATCGAAAACGCCGGTGTGACCGAGAACAACGGCGCCGACTGGGCCGCAGCAATCAAGGAGAGCAACAACCAGCATCCCGATCACGATACCACCTCATGGGCAGTGAGGGCGCGCGATCGCTGAGTTCGGGCGGCTGCAAGCGATTGCGGCTCTGCCGGGCGCGGCGTTAGAGAACAAGGCTTCAGGCAGATTCAGCGACCGGCTTTGCTTCGCCGAACCATCGCGAGGCGGCCTGTGCGGCGTCCTCAAGATCAGGGGCAGTGTCCGAGGCCCAGGCGACGACTCCATCCGGGCGCACGAGCAAAGCACTCAAACCCAGCCGGTCTTTCGCGGTGCCCGCGACGTAGGTCATGCGTTCACTCCAACCGTTTGCCAAGGCTTGAAGGGGAGAGCCAGGGCCAAAGTCCAGCAGCAGGCCTTGCCCACGCCTGAGGCGTTCGCCGAGTTTCGTCCCGTCGGCGAGCTCGAAGTCGGGCGCGCTACGACCGACCAGCGGATGGCTGCCGCCTAGATCCTGGCGGAGAGAAACGCCCGATACCCGCTCCGCGAAATATGTCGCCCCGTCTCGAGTTTCGATCAGATCACGGATGATGGCTTCGAGCGCTCGCGAACTGCGGTTCGGCCGCATGAGCGCGACCTGGGCGCGCGACCAGTCGAGGACCTGAGCCCCGACAGGGTGCCGCTCGCTTGCATAGGTGTCGAGCAGGCCGTCCGCCGCATCGCCGCGGATGGTGGCGGCAAGCTTCCATCCGAGGTTCATCGCGTCGCCAAGCCCGAGGTTGAGGCCTTGGCCGCCCAGGGGGGAATGGACGTGCGCTGCGTCGCCGGCGAGCAGCACTCGGCCGTTGCGGTACTCTGTCGCCTGATGGGCGCGATCCGTCCAGGTGGTGGCAAGCTGGAGTGCTGTTATCGTCACGTTGGCATCTGAGATCCGGTGCAAAACCGCCTGCACATGCTCGAGCGTAATCGGTTGCGTGCGGTGGAAAGCGCCCCCGTCAAACTCGACCATCGCGATCGTCCCGGGGCGGGAGTACGTGTACATGCCCGTCCGCGTATAGTGACGGCCGAGCTGGAGCTTGTCCGGATCGGCCATTTCAACCTCGACGGAATAGCCCGTGAACTCGGGATCGGTACCGACGAATTCAAAGCCGGCGGCCTTGCGCACGGTGCTGCGGCCACCATCGCAACCGACGAGCCAGCGTCCCTCGAAGGTTTCACCACCGGCGCGGACGCTGACGATTTCGCCGGACTGCTCGAGCTCCTCGACGCTGAAGCCGCGCCGGATCTCGACGCCCATTGCGGTTGCGCGGGCGGCCAAGACGGCTTCGAGGTGCTCCATCTCGATCACCATGCTGGTGCCGGCCGGACTTGGCAGACGATACTGCCACTTCGCGGTGTCAACGTTGTCTTGGTAAAATTGGATACCGGCGAAATGGCCAGCCGGCCGGCGCGCCTGTTGCATCCAATGCGCGGATGCCGGAGCGCTTCGGTTGCCCGGGTCGTCCTTTGCAGGTTGCGGAGCAGTGATGTCGTCCAGCATTCCGCGACGGTAGAAGGCTTCGATGGTGGGAGCCGAAAGGCCGCGCATTCCGAATGGAAGGCGCTTCAACGGCGAAATCGGGTCTTCGGCCTGCTCCAGCACCAAGACCGAGAGGTCCACAAGCCGCAGCTCGCAGGCGAGAAATAGGCCGACAGGGGCCGGCGCCGGCGATCACGACGTCATAGATGGTCGATTGGCTGTTGTGCATGAACTGCTCCTTTGTTGGTGTTCGACCCGGAGCGGTTCATCGACGCGAGAACCACACGGACGAACAATCGGCACCGCCTGAGCGGCCCGATGCTCGTCGTGGGGGATCTCATGCGCGAGGCAGGAGGCCAGAGCTTTCGTTTCCAAAAGGACTTGGGCTTACCAAACCAAGTCTGCCTTTTCCGACGCAGGCTGTATAACGGATTGACGACCGGCCTGCAACGCCGGCTGCGGCGCGAGCCCGATCGAGGCTGCAGCCGCAAGAACCCGTCGACCCAAGCTGGCGCTAGGGCATTTCGAGGGTCGGCCGCGTATTCGCCGAGTTGTTTTCCAAGCGCTAGACGTTGCGACCGAAGAAAACGTCCACGGAGGCGACCTTGTCGCCCCTGAAACGTAGAACCTCCATGTTGCGGAACGCGCCGCCGTCATGCTTTTCGGCGCGGTAGCGGACCACGGCCTCGTCGCCCGCAATCTGGAGGTATTCGATCTCCATGTCGCGAAACGGTGGCGGCTCTGGCCAACAGCGGCTGAAATATTCGATCCGATCGATACGATCGTCGCGTGGGCTGGAGAAGCTGAAGTCCTCCGTCAGCATTGCACCGGCATCATCCTTGCGGCCCTCGATGTAGGCAGCGTAAAGGCTGCGAACGATGCCCTTGCGTCGTGTGTCATCGCCTGCCATCGCCCGGTCCTTCGTTTTAATTCCGATTGCAATTTGCAATCAGTTTATAGCAGAGGGAACCACCTTGCGCAACCGCGGCCGGGAATCGGCTGGCGAAGGGCTGATGGTGACGGCCTGCGGCGGGTTGCATCGGAGACCAATGGAACACCACGGCGCCGACAAAACGGCTTCGAAGCCGCCTTGATGGATGGTCCGCGAGGGAGCTATATGGGCGTGTACCCACCCCGGAACGATCTGCGCATCCACTGCCGGGCAACCGCCCATGCGCTCGACACCGACCGGCTCCCGCTTCCCGACGCCTTCACCCGCGCCGATTTCCTTGCCGCCGCAAAGGGACATGCTTGCCTCCCGCGCGGCTGAACTGACCTATACGATCAATGCAAAGGCCATGAAATGACCGATACCAAATGGGAAGCCGCGGTCGTCGACAGCGGTTCGATATACTGGAAGCGCAATCTGGTCATTTCGCTGCTCGGCTCGTTCACGACGATCGTCGCAATGACGCTGCTGCTCCCCTTCCTGCCGCTCTATGTCGAGGAGCTGGGCGTCAGCGACCATGCGGCGATCGTGCAATGGTCGGGCATCGCCTATGGCGCGACCTTTTTGGCCGCCGCATTCGTGGCGCCGCTCTGGGGCCGCCTCGGCGACATCTATGGGCGCAAGCTGATGCTGGTGCGCGCCAGCGCCGGGATGACGGTCGCGATCTCGCTGATGGGCATGGCCGACAATGTCTGGCAGCTGGTGGCGTTGCGCCTGTTCGTCGGCCTTGCCGGCGGCTATTCGTCCGGCTCGATGGTATTGGTTGCCACGCAGACGCCGAAGGACCGTTCCGCCTGGGCGCTCGGCATGCTCTCGTCCGGCATCATGGCTGGCAACCTTGTCGGGCCGCTGATCGGTGGCGCGCTGCCGCCGTTGATCGGCATCCGCAACACCTTCCTCGCCGCCGGCGCGATGATATTCCTGGCGTTTCTCGCCACCACCTTCCTGATCAAGGAAGAGAAGTCCCCTGCCCGCAAACAGGCCGCAAAGGCGAGCGGCGGCTGGGCCTCGATCCCGGACAAGGGACCCGTCATCGCGATGCTCGCGACCGGTATGCTGCTGATGCTCGCCAACATGTCGATCGAGCCGATCATCACCGTCTATGTCGCGCAACTGGCGGAAGACCCGCGCAAGGTCACGATGATCGCGGGTATCGTCATGTCGGCCGCAGCCCTCGGCAGCATCCTGTCGGCCTCGCGGCTCGGCAAGCTTGCCGACCGGATCGGTCACTGGCCTGTTATAGCGGGCGCGCTTGCCGCTGCCGGCGTGCTGTTGATCCCGCAGGCATTCGTGACCAGTTCCTGGCAGCTGATCGTCCTGCGTTTCCTGATGGGGATCGCGCTCGGCGGGCTTCTGCCCTGCATTTCCGCGGTCATCCGCCATAGCGTACCGGACAGTGCGGCTGGCAGCATCCTCGGGCTTTCGGTATCGTCGCAATATGTCGGCCAGGTCGCCGGCCCGGTGCTCGGCGGCTTCATTGGCGGCCATATCGGCATGCGGGCGGTCTTTCTTGGAACCTGTGTGCTTTTGATTGCCGGTTCCGCCTATGCCTGGCTCGTGCGACCGCGCGCCGTCACGGCACGCCGCAGATAAGATCGACGGCGGAGCGCGCCAGCGCTTCCAGCGCCTCACGGGTTTCCCCGGCCCGCGCCCGCACTGCCAGCGAGTGCATGATGGTCGAGGCCAACCGGGCCAATGCCTTCGGATCGGTCTTCTCCGGCAGTTCTCCGCGTTCGATCGCCAGGGCGAGGCGATCTTCTATCGCGCGGTCGAAATCAGCAAGGCTGCGGCCCAGCACCTCGCGCACCCGCTCGTGCCGGACGGCTTCGACGGTCGCGGTGCTGATCAACAGGCAGCCACGCGCAGCTGTATCGCCATGAAGGTAGGTGGCAAGGGCGCGATCATACATCCGGGCTAGATTCTCTCGGACCGGCAAGGACGGATCCAGCGCGTCCTCGAGCGCAACCATGCTGTCGGCCCGGTAGCCCTCCAGCGCGTCCAGATAAAGATCCTCCTTGTCGCCGAAGGCATTGTAGAGGCTTGGCCGGTTGAGGCTGGTGGCGGCGCTCAGATTGTCCAGCGACGCCGCGGAAAATCCCCGGTCCCAGAAAACCTCACGCGCCTTGCCGATCGCGGCGCTCGCATCGAACGCGCGCGGACGGCCGCGCTTTTTCTCATCCATCATATTTTTGTACCGCTTCGCATTAAATTCTTGACGAGCATATTTTTATGCGAAACAGTACAAATGTCCAATGAATTGATGCCGGCACTTCATCGCATCGGAGCTGCACAAACCGATGGTGATGTTTTTCGATGCAGCCTATGCCGGCGCCCATGACCAGATCCACGCCCTGCTCGTCAAAAGGCTGGAATGGCTGAGCAACCATATGAAAGGGCCCTACCTGACCGGCGAAAATTTCACCGTGGCCGATGCCTATCTCTTCGTCTGCCTGAACTGGTCGCCATGGATCGCTATCGACCTCAGACAATGGCCCATGCTTTCCGCTTTCATGAAGCGGGTTGCCGAGCGGCCAAGGGTGAAAGAGGCGCTACAGGCCGAGCAGCTGCTGGCCTTCGAACAGGACGGCGTCTTTTTTGCCCCGGAGGTCTACCTTACCGCGGCCAACCGGACCGGCACGCCTGTCCTGCCCTGACTTCTGTCGACGCGAGGAAGCGCCGCAGAGCTTACATCAACAGGTAGTCCACCGGCACCGGGAGAGGCGGCAGATCCGTCTCTCCCAGCGCTTCGCGCAGATTGATCTCGATCGTGTCGGCAAGAGCGCCAATCGGCAGCGCGTTCGGCTGATTGCCGAAGGGGGCTTCCAGTTCGTCGCCCAATGCGTCTAGGCCGAAGAAGGTGTAGGCGACCAGCGCGGTGGCAAACGGCATGAACCAGCCGAGAACATCATCGAAGCCGAACGGCAACAGCAGGCAGAAGAGGTGCGCCGTGCGGTGCAGCAGCAGCGTGTAGCCAAATGGCACCGGCGTCCAGCGGATACGCTCACAGGAGGCCTGCGCCAGCGTCAGCTCGCCAAGCGTCTTATCCAGTATCTGATAGGAGATGTCTGACAGCATGCTATTGGCGCGCAGATCGGCAAGCTCTCGCGAGATTTCCAGCGAAATCGCCTCCGGCGGCGTGCGGCTAGCGTGATAGCGCGCTTTCAGTTCGGGCGGCAGCAGGCGCTCGACCTTTTCGCGGCCGCTGCCGGCGCGTAAGTGCGGCACCAGCGACTGAATGAAGGCGATGACGAGTGTGACGAGGCGTTTGCGCGCTTCGGCACCGGCTTCGCCCTGCCCCGTTTCGAGGATCAGCGTCTGCCGTGCGAAGTGGCGCGCCGAAAAGATCAGTTGCCCCCACTGCTTGCGCGCCTCCCACCAGCGGTCATAGCAGGCGTTGTTGCGGAAGCCGAGGAAGATGGAGATTGCGATACCGAGCAGCGCGAAGGGAGCGCCGTTGAAGACCGGCAGAACCCCGGGCCAGACGGTGTGGACAAGGACCACGATCGAGGAGATGAAGCCGGTCAGCAGAATCTGCGGAAAGACCTGCTTGATGATCGAGCCGCGGAGAATGAAGAAGAGCTGAAGCAGGCTGGGACGGGGGCGCACGATCATGACGCGGGCTTCTCGGTCGTTCGATTGATGAAATCTCGGCCCTTCCTCCCTACAGCCGACCGAATGGCCGCGGCAAGCGCGACCATTCCATTCAGATCCGAGACAACAGACTTAGCTGTCGCTTTCACTGCGACCGAAAGCCCAGTCCATGTAGAGCTCGAACGCCTTGCGGGTGACCGGCCCCGGCTGGAAGTCGCGGCCGTCGAGGCGGCTGATGCCGACGACCTTGGAGTAGTTGCCGGTCGTGAAGATCTCGTCGGCGTTCATGAAATCCTCGACGGAGAGCGTCATTTCTCGGACCTCAAAGCCCGCCTTGCGCAGGAGGCCGATGACCCGGGCGCGGGTGACGCCGGCCAGGAAGGTGCGGTTGGCGATCGGGGTCGAGACGATGCCGTCCCTGACCATGAAGATGTTGGAGGATGCCGTTTCGGCGACGTTGCCGCTCATGTCGCGCATCAACGCGTTGTCGAAGCCGCGGCTCTTGGCTTCGGCAATGGCGCGACCGCTGTTCGGATAGAGCGAACCTGTCTTGGCATCCGTCATCGCCGTTTCCGGTGATGGACGGCGGTAGGGCGAAACGGTGAGCGAATTCGGCGCATGATTGCCGAGCGGCGCTTCGAAGAGGCAAAGTGCGAAGCGGGTCGATTCACCGTCAACCGTGACCACACTGCCGGCCGAGCCATGCTCGCCCCAGTACATCGGCTTGATGTAGATCGGCGTCTTGCCGTCGAACTTCTTGATGCCTTCCCAGGCCAGCGCCTCGATTTCCTCTGCTGTCTTGACCGGCTTCAGGCCCATGTTGATCGCGGAGCGATTGACGCGCTGGCAATGCAGGTCGAGATCAGGCGCGATGCCATCGAACCACCGGGCGCCGTCAAAGACCGTCGAGGCAAGCCACATCGCGTGCGAGGTTGGACCGATCAGCGGCGGATTGCCGGGAAGCCACTCTCCGTCAACGTAGGTCCAGGTGGTTGAACGGGGCGATGTATCGACGGCCATTGCGTTCTCCTTGAAAAGTCAGAAGAGCAAAATCCCCCTGCAGAGAGGCGGTCAAGGAGAAATCCGCGCCCCGGAACCCTACGCAAGAAAATGGCGAAGAGCGTTTGCAGGGAGTAATATTCGTGCGCGACCTGTTGAACGCCATCGATGGGTCTATCACTGAAAATCATGGATTGCGCGATTGGAAGCAACGCAGGCGCCGTGCCATCATGCGCCGCGAACGCTGCGAACGACGGGGAGTGATAGCGATGAAAGCCATGTTCTACGACGCCTTCGAGAAGGCTCCGGAAATTCGCGCCCTCCCCGACCCGACGCCCAGCGAGGACGGCGTCGTCATCGCCGTCGGAGCGTCCGGGCTTTGCCGCAGTGACTGGCATGGCTGGATGGGCCACGATCCCGATATCAGGCTCCCACACGTGCCGGGCCACGAGTTGGCAGGCAAGGTGGTTGCGACAGGCAAGGGCGTCATGCGCTTCAAGGTCGGCGATCGCGTGACGGTCCCCTTCGTTTCCGGCTGCGGTCATTGCAGCGAATGCCATTCCGGCAATCAGCAGGTCTGCCCCAACCAGTTCCAGCCGGGCTTCACGCATTGGGGTTCGTTCGCGGAATACGTGGCGATTGACTACGCCGATATCAACCTCGTGCATCTGCCTGACAGCGTCGACGACGCGACCGCAGCAAGCCTCGGCTGCCGCTTCGCGACATCATTTCGGGCGGTCGCCGACCAGGCACGCACCGGCCCCGGCGAATGGATTGCCGTGCATGGCTGCGGCGGCGTCGGGCTTTCGGCCATCATGATCGCCAGCGCGCTGGGAGCCAACGCGATCGGCATCGATCTTTCCGATCAGAAGCTTGCTTTTGCGCGCGAATGCGGAGCCGTGGCGACGATCAATGCCAGCAACGTGGTCGATGTGGCGGAAGCCGTGCGCGAAATCACCAAGGGCGGCGCGCATGTCTCCATCGACGCGCTCGGCCATCCCGTCACCTGCTTCAACTCAATCAAGAACCTGCGCCGGCGCGGGCGGCACGTGCAGATCGGCCTGATGCTCGGCGAATATGCGACACCCAAGATCCCTATGGCGCAGGTGATCGGCCACGAGTTGGAGATCTACGGCAGTCATGGGATGCAAGCCTGGCGCTACGATGCGATGCTGGCGATGCTGACGTCGGGCAAGATCGCGCCGCAAAAGCTGATCGGTCGGCGCATCACACTTGAGGAGGCGATACCGGGCCTGATGACGCTGGACCGTGCGGAGGGGGTCGGGATCAGCGTGATTACGCAGTTCTGATTTGGTTGTACACCCTGCTCTCTGCGGCCGGATGAACCTGCGTGGAGGGGCGCCCGCGACGAGATCGCCAGGCGCCGTGCAGACCAACGCAAAAGTCAGCGCCGCCGCTTGAAGGGTGGCCCCCACGTCTACGCCCGCAGCCTATTCGCGCTTTGCAATCGCCAGACCCATAGCCAACGTCGCATCGTTGACAATTCCGAGGCGGGCCTCGATGACTGCAATTTTTTCGGGCGTATCGGCATTCAGCGCCTCGATGTCTATAAAGAGCTGCTCGCAGCCTCCCGGCGTAACTGTCCCGAACATCTGGCCCGGCTCGTCGCTGATATTCCGCCAGCTGTGCTGAACATGCGGCGGCAGAACGACCACCGTTCCAGGCGGAGCATCGAACTCATCGTCCCCGCATCGAATGCGGTATAAGCCACGGATGACGCGGAAGACTTCAGTTTCGCGCGTGTGCGTGTGGGGCGCCGGGCCTTGTCCGGGCGGCGTGAAGGTTTCCCACATTCCGAATGCGCCACCGGTCTCGGCGGCCGTGGCGTGGATCACGATCCTGGCGCCGAAGGGCGTCCGAGCGACGCGCTCGCGCCCCGGCAAAGAGACAACTGCACTTCGAAAACCGGACATGGCCGCCCTCGCTTGCTGATTGTATTCACGATAGCACACGGCCAAAGCCGGGTGAACGCCGGGTCCTCGGACGGGAAGGTCCGCGATGCGGCGGTACGACGCGCCACCTTGATACCGACAGGATCACCACCCAAATGCCGGTCGGCGCTGCAAGCGCCAATCGACGAACTTGAGCGGGTTGCCAATGACCTCGGAAAGGTCTAACGGGCTCGCCGCCAAGAACAAGAAAAGCGAGACATGATGTCCAACTCATTTGTGAAAGCGCCTGCCCCGGCGAGCGCGAAGGTGTTCTTCGTGCTGGGCGATCGGATCGAGCGACGGGCTCGTCTGCAGGGAGCCTGGCTCAATATCTTCGACATTACCGTGCCGGCGGGTAGCCGGACGCCGCTTCACCGACACGCGAGCCCGGAGGTCTTCCGGATCATCGAGGGCCGGCTGACAATCCGGCGCGCGACCGAGAACGGCATCGAGGAATTTCAGGCGACAGCGGGCGATATCGTCCGCATCGAAGCGAACCAGCCGCACGCCTATTCCAATCCCGGTCCTGACGCCGCCGTGTTCTCGGCGATCGTCGATAGCGACATGGCGGACTTCCTGGAAGCTGCCGGTTCGCAGGAGCCGCCAAAGGCGACACCTTCCACCGAGACAATGGAACGCATGAAGGCTGCGGCCAATGCGCACGGCATCACCATCCTGGCGGCATGACCTCGACGCCCGAGTTGCTTGTTCGGGCGATCTCTCCTGTCTTAAAAATTGCTGTCATATAAGGACGGCATGGCGGTTTCGGGCGTTACCCCTGCGCCCGTCGCGTTTCCTCGACTGTATTCGGCGCTCGCCTTCGCCGGCTATCCGTGGGCAAAAATTTGCCCTTGAGCTCGCCAGGCGGGGTCGCCGCAACATCGACAATGCGCGGCGTCGAGCGTATCGAGGAATGCGTAATCAAGGAGACGTTTCATGGCATGGTCTGCCAGCCAATATGTCAAATTCGAAGATGAGCGCACGCGTCCCGCGCGTGATCTGCTCGCGCAAGTGCCGCTCGAGCGCGTGCGCCATGCCATCGACCTCGGCTGCGGTCCCGGCAATTCGACCGAACTGATCGTCGAACGCTTCGGCGCTGAGGGCGTTTCCGGCCTGGACAGCGATCTCAACATGCTGGAGGCCGCGCGCAAGCGGATGCCCGGCACGGCCTTCGTCGAGGCAGATCTTGCCACCTGGCACCCGATCGAACCGGCAGACCTCCTCTTCGCAAACGCTGTCTTCCAATGGCTGCCGAACCATCTCGACATTTTCGATCGCCTGATGGACGGGCTGGCGCCGGGTGGCGTGCTTGCCGTGCAGATGCCTGACAATCTTACCGAGCCGACCCATCTGCTGATGGAAGAAACCGCTCATTCCGGCCCGTGGAAGGCGGCCTTCGAGGCGAAGAGCGTTCGCCGCAAGCCACTGCCGCCGGCCTCGACCTACTACAGCCGGCTGATCGCCAAGGCGGCGCGGGTCGACATCTGGCATACCGCCTACAATCATCCAATGGCGGATGCCGCCGCGATCGTCGAATGGGTGAAGGGTACGGGCCTCAGACCTTATCTCGATCACGCAGGCGAAGATCATCGCGACGCCTTTCTGGCAGATTATCTCGGCCGCGTCGAAAAGGCCTACCCCAAGATGTCGGACGGTCGCGTCTTGCTGCGTTTTCCGCGGATCTTCATGGTGGCCGTCAAGGGCTGACAACAGCGCGACCGCCTTTCGGGGCGGAACGCAGCCTGATCTCTCTGACATCGCCCTGCAATGGTCGGCCGGCATCCTGCTTGCCGCCGCACCAGTGCGCACTATAGTCGTGACAAACAGCGAGGAGAGAGCTTTATGGACGCCGCCCCCATTCCGCCAGCCACCCTTGTTATCTTTGGCGCCACGGGCGACCTGACGCGGCGCCTGCTGATCCCGGCAATCATCAATCTGACGCGGAGCGGGCTGGTCGGCGACGACCTGAAGATTCTCGGCGTCGGCATCGAACCAGGCGATGACGCCTCGTTGGTGGCGCGGCTGGACAGCTTTCTCGCCACCCTGAGCGAACCGATCCGGCCGGAGACCGACGATGCATGGCGTCGGCTGCGCCAACGCGTCTCCTACATTTCCGGCGATTTCACGCAAGATGCGATATTCCTCGAGATCAAGAAGCACCTCACGAGCTGCAACGCCGCCTTCTACTTTGCGGTGCCGCCGCAGTTTTTCGGACCACTGGTCGAAAGGCTGCACGCACATGGGCTGACCACCGAGGCCGAGGGATGTTTCCGGCGCATTGCGATCGAGAAACCTTTCGGCACCGACCTAGCCTCCGCCCGTGCGTTGAACGCGCATATCCTCAGCAACATCTCCGAGAACCAGGTCTATCGTCTCGATCACTTCCTGGGGAAGGAAACGGTGCAGAACATTCTGACGGCCCGCTTCGCCAACATGATGATCGAATCCCTCTGGAACAACAATTACATCGATCACGTGCAGATTTCTGCGGCGGAGATCGTCGACGTCGGAACACGCGGCAAATTCTATGACGCGACCGGCGCGCTGCGCGACATGATTCCCAACCACTTGTTCCAGTTGCTGGCGATGATCGCGATGGAGGCCCCGAACGGCTTCGGCGCCGAAGCAATCCGCACGGAAAAGAGCAAGGCGCTGAGCGCTCTGCGCATCTACACGCCAGAAGAGGCTGTCTCGCACGCGGTTCGCGGCGCCTATGCGGCCGGCCCGCTCGACGGACGCGACATTACCGCATTCCGCGAGACCAAGGATGTCTCGCCGGACAGCAACACCGAGACCTATGTCGCGTTGAAGCTCTATGTCGACACTTGGCGCTGGGCCGGGGTGCCGTTCTACCTCAGAACGGGCAAAGCCTTGAAGGCGCGCGATACGGAGGTCGTGATCACCTTCAAGCAGGTGCCGTTCGCGCAGTTCCGGAAGAAGGACGTCAACCGCCATTTGCCAGCGAACAAGATGGTCATCCAGGTGCAGCCGGATGAGGGGTTGAGCGTCGAGATCTCCATCAAGTCGCCCGGCCTTTCCGTCGATACCGTCCCGGTCTCGCTCGACTTCCGCTACGCTGACGAGTTCGATATCGGCAAGATGACCGGATACGAGTCGCTTCTCTACGACCTTTTCATCGGTGACCAGACGCTGTTCCAGCGCGCCGACGGCATCGAAGCCGGCTGGGCGGCGGTCCAACCCTTCCTGGATATGTGGGCAAAGAGCAGCGAAACGCCGGAGGCTTACGCGCCCGGAAGCAGCGGCCCGTCCTGTGCTGACGAGCTCATCCGACGCGATGGCCGGGAGTGGCATCAGCTGGGCGAAGCGCCGCACAACCAAGGCCAAAAGTAACTTAAGAAATACCCGCCCAACTAAAGTAAAACCAAATGGCATTTCTATGCCACTCTCGCATAACGAGCATAAATATCGATTCAGAGATGTTTATACGCGATCGCCGCCAACATATTTATGGTACGCTATACAAAATATGGATGAATTGACCCCTTCACTTGGCACAACGAAGATTCCTTTGCTGACCGCGTTGCTTTTTCCGGCGACAAAGAAGGCGGGGCTCGTCCAACCCCGACGGGCCCTTCTTATGTTTTTTCTAGCATTTGGCGAATAAAGCATATATTAGTCGAAATTGTTAAAGCTCGATTAATATATTTACTTGCGCTCTTACGCGGCCTTGCTAAATCTATCCTCAGGGTTTTGGGGTATTGACATGGTAGATACTCAATTGGCTAAGAATCGTTCGACTTCCGATCAGCGTATGGAAACCTGCAGGTCGGAGTTCGAACCGCTCCTCTTCGAGCTCATTCGCAATGGCGAGAAGCGGGGTTGGAAGGCAGCAGAAATCGCAATGGCGCTGGCCGACGCGGCTGACGACGTGATCCTCAAGCTGGCGAGAGAAACGAAGAGCAAGCATTGATCCGCTTGCCTCGCCGATCCCGATACAATGGCGCTTCAGAAGTGCTCCTTTAGCAAGTAAAGAAATCCTTGAGCTTGTCTCGTGTGATTCGTTTGCGCTTGCGCCAAGCAAAGGGGCCCTATGTTGCAGTTCATTGCCGCAGCTCTTTTTGCCTGTGGATGCGTCAGCCTCGCCGAGGTTGCCGACTGGGCGCCAGCGGACAGCTACGTGCCGAAGGTCAGTTGCAGCCAAAGCGGGGCGGCCGCGCGCTGCGAACAGATCCGCGCCGACTGGACCGGCCTCTACGCCGATGCGATCGGCGGCCGCATCGAAAGCCAACGGAAAGTCTCCTTTTGCCTGAGCACTGGCTGCGACCGCGGCATCGTGGTCGAGCCCGTCCTTGGCTGCGCCTGGCGCGAGGTCATCGCAGCCTCTCGCAACCCTCAGATCACCGATGCCGATCGGCGCAATGTCGAGCGCTATTGCGGCCCTCATGTGCTTGACACGACCGGACGCGCTGCAGCCAGCGACCAGTCGCGGAACTGGCTCACCTTGCTCGGCATAACGCCGTAGCTACAATGCAAACGGGCGGGACCAGGCCCGCCCGCTGAAAGCTTGACTCGCCCGCTTAGACGAACTGGCTGAGACCGGGAACCGAGCCGACAACCTCGTCAACCACTTCCTTGCCGGCATACTGCTCGGCAATCGCGATGGTTTCCTTGGCAAGCGTGGTGATCTCGCCCATGCCGAGGCCTTCCGACATCAGCTGCTGGCCGAGCGCCATGATACCGCCACCGCCGAGAGCGCCCATGATGCTGCCGAGGATGCCGCCGCCGCCAGTCGCGCCCTCGCCGTTGTATTTGGCAACGAGGTCGGAGGCGCCCGGAATGGCTTCGATCATCTTGGCGACCGGACCGTCCGCCGCTTCGCGCTGCAGGAAGCCGAGCATCATGCCGAGCGCCTTTTCGGCCACCTCTGAGGGGATGCCCACGCGCGCGGCGATCTGGTCTACTATTTCATTCATTGTCAGCCTCCTATTTTTGACGTTAACGTCAACGTTAATCGAACTTTCGGGGCAACTCAAGACGCCTGCCGCGAAAGCGGGCTTTATCCTAGTTTTCCTTTTAATGCAGACAGTTGTCCGCACCGGGCTCCCTGCTTATAACAGGCAAACGATATTACAATGACCGTGCGGAAACGTTGCTCCGCATTTTGACGCAATCGGCGCCGACAGCCGCAGGGAGAATTTTCGAAATGCTCGAGGATGGCAAGATTTTCGTCGGCGTCAGCCGCAATCCCGATGACAGCATCAACAAGCCGGAATATCTCGACCTGAAGTTCGGGAACCGCCACGGCTTGGTGACGGGCGCGACCGGCACCGGCAAGACGGTGACGCTGCAGGTGCTTGCCGAAGGCTTTTCGAGGGCCGGCGTGCCAGTCTTCTGCGCCGACATCAAGGGCGACCTCTCCGGTATCGCCGCCAAGGGCGAGCCGAAGGATTTTCTGACCAAGCGCGCCGAGCAGATCGGCTTCGACGACTACGAGTTCGACCAGTTCCCGGTCATCTTCTGGGACCTGTTCGGCGAGAAAGGCCACCGTGTCCGCACCACTATCGCAGAGATGGGGCCGCTGTTGCTGGCCCGCCTGATGGATGCCTCCGAGCCGCAGGAAGGCGTCATCAACATTGCCTTCAAGATCGCCGACCAGGGCGGCCTACCGCTGCTCGACCTCAAGGACTTCTCCTCGCTGCTGAACTACATGGCAGAGAACGCGACGGAACTCTCCAGCAAGTTCGGCCTGATCTCGAAGGCGTCGGTCGCCTCGATCCAGCGCGCAATGCTGGTGCTGGAGCAACAGGGCGCCGAGCATTTCTTTGGAGAGCCGGCGCTGAAGATAACCGACATCATGCGGACCAACAACCGCGGCTACGGCCAGATTTCGGTGCTTGCCGCCGACAAGCTGATGATGAACCCGCGGCTTTACGCGACCTTCCTGCTGTGGCTGCTCTCCGAACTCTTCGAGGAGATGCCTGAAGTGGGCGACCCGGAGAAGCCGAACCTCGTGTTCTTCTTCGACGAGGCCCACCTGCTCTTCAACGACGCGCCGAAGGTGCTGATCGAACGCGTCGAGCAGGTCGTTCGCCTGATCCGCTCGAAGGGCGTCGGCGTCTATTTCGTGACCCAGAATCCGCTCGATGTGCCGGAAACGGTGCTCGCGCAGCTTGGCAACCGCGTGCAGCACGCGTTGCGCGCCTATTCGCCGCGCGAGCAGAAGGCGGTGAAGACCGCTGCCGACACTTTCCGCCCCAACCCTGCCTTCGACTGCGCCACCGTCATCACCACGCTCGGCACCGGAGAGGCGCTGGTGTCGACGCTGGAGGCAAAGGGCTCGCCCTCGATCGTCGAGCGGACCCTAGTCCGCCCGCCGTCCGGACGTGTCGGTCCGCTGACTGATGCGGAGCGTCAGCAGGTCATGGACAGGAGCCCGGTGCTCGGCGTCTATGATGAAGACCTCGATCGCGAGTCCGCCTTCGAGATTCTGGCGGCACGCGCGAAGAAGGCGTCGGACTCCGATGCCGCCAAGCAGGTGCAGCCGACAGAACCGACCGAGGGCAGCGCCTCGGGTCGCTGGACCCTGCCGGGCTTCGGTGACGACGACAACGAGCCGCAGGCCAAGAGCCAGGGTCGCGCCCGCTCCTCCGGCTATCAGCGTGAAACGGTCGTGGAAGCCGCGATGAAAAGCGTTGCCCGGACGGTGGCGACACAGGTCGGTCGAGCGCTCGTGCGCGGTATTCTCGGCAGCTTGAAGCGCTGAGGGAAAGGGCGTTTATCGCCCCTCCGCCCGACGACGGGCACACCACCTAGCGCTTGCGGACAAATTCCGTGCGCAGCACAAGGCCCTTGATGGCTTCGTGGCGGCAATCGATCTCTTCAGGGTTGTCCGTCAGCCTGATCGACTTGATGACCGTGCCCTGCTTCAGCGTCTGATTGGCGCCCTTCACCTTCAGGTCCTTGATGAGGGTAACGGAGTCGCCATCCCTAAGGACGTTTCCGGAAGCGTCCCGGACCTCGGTATTTCCCTGCCCTGCGGCCGCCAATTCGGAAGCCGGGCGCCATTCACCCGTCACTTCGTCATAGACGTATTCGTCGTCACCGCCTGCCATGGCGCTTCTCCTGGAGTTCAGAATTTTACCTGTCGGGGCCGCTTACAACAACCAAGCCGCCTTGCGCAAGTTGGCCTGCGTCCGCCTACTGAAGGCCCGGATACAACCGTCTCGATTGCATTTTTTCCTGCCGGATGGTATTTCGCCTATGCACTCAAAGAGAAAGGAGGGTCGCGTGCAAAATTACTATTTCCGGTTCAACCGGCAACGTGGCCCCGTCAACGCCCTGCAAATGCGTTTGCAGGGCTGACCAGAGACCGTTTCTCACAAACTTTCTTCCTGGTCTGCCTCTCGTGGCAGCAGTTCGGGCATTCGGCTCGTCTGCAATTCCTCATCCACCGAGCTTGAGCACACGCACGCGATGACGGCTGCATGCCCTCGCTCGTGTGATCGTTCGGCAAGACCAGAGCAAGATCATGACCCTTATCAATATCCGCAATCTCGGCGTCACACTTAGCGCACCGCTTTTCGCCAAACTCGACCTCGTCATCAATCCCGGCGACCGTCTCGGACTCGTCGCTGCCAACGGCCGCGGCAAGTCTACCCTGCTCCGCTGCATCTCGGGGGCACTGGAGGCAACCCAAGGCGATATCACGCGCTCGCGCGGGCTGACGATCGGCTACGTCGAGCAGGACGTGCCGGCCAAGCTGCTTGATGTAGCTTTCCACGATGCTGTCCTGCAGGCGCTGCCGGCAGATCAGCAGGCGAACGAAAGCTGGCGCGTCGACATCGTGCTCGATTCTCTCGATGTCCCGGAAGCCTTGCGCGGCCGGCCGGTCGGGCAGCTTAGCGGCGGCTGGCAGCGACTGGCGATGCTGGCGCGGACTTGGGTGATGGAGCCGGATGCGCTGCTGCTCGACGAACCGACGAACCACCTCGATCTCGCCAAGATTGCCGCCCTGGAGGATTGGCTGAATGCCCTGCCCCGCGATGTGCCTGTGATCATCTCCAGCCACGACCGCGCCTTTCTCGATGCCGTCACCAATCGTACGCTGTTCCTGCGGCCGGAGCAGTCGCAGGTCTTCTCCCTGCCCTACAGCCGGGCGCGGGCCGCATTGGACGAAGTGGATGCGGCCGACCGGAGGCGCTACGAGCGCGACATGAAGACGGCCGAGCAACTGCGCAAGCAGGCGGCGAAGCTCAACAATATCGGCATCAACTCCGGCAGCGACCTGCTTGTCGTCAAGACCAAGCAGTTGAAGCAGCGCGCCGAGAAGCTGGAGGATGCGGCCAAGCCCGCTCACCTCGAGCGATCGGCGGGTGCGATCAGGCTCGCCAACCGGGGCACGCATGCCAAGGTGCTTGTGACACTCGACGACGCGGAGGTCCGTACCCCGGATGGCATTGCGCTCTTCCGCACCGACAAGCAGTTCATCTGCCAGGGCGACCGGATCGTCCTGCTCGGGGAGAACGGCGCCGGCAAATCGCGGCTGATCGCGATGCTTCGGAAAGCGATCGCCAGCGCAGAGACGGCGCAGGACGGCATCAAGGCCACCCCTTCATTGGTGCTCGGCTATAGCGACCAGGCGCTTGCCGACTTGAAAGACAGCGATACGCCGATGGAGACGATCATTCGCCGCTTCGATGTCGGCGACCAGCGGGCTCGCGGGTTGCTGGCGGGCGCCGGTATGAGCATCGACATGCAGGTGCGTCCGGTCGGGCGGCTTTCGGGCGGCCAGAAGGCGCGGCTCGGCATGCTGGTTCTGCGGCTGGCGGAACCGAACTTCTATCTGCTCGATGAACCCACAAACCATCTGGATATCGACGGGCAGGAAGCGCTGGAGAGCGAACTCATGGCCCATCAGGCGAGTTGCCTCGTCGTCTCCCACGACCGCAGCTTCGTGCGCGCCATCGGCAACCGGTTCTGGCAGATCGAACGCCGACGGCTGATCGAAGTGGAGAGCCCGGAGCCCTTCTTTGCGGCTGCACGGCCTTAGCGTACAGGCTCGTCGCAAGAAGGCGGTGGCGAGGCATGACAACCCTCGCCCAGCGGCGAATTGCGAGGAGAGGCGATAGAGAGTACAATTTTCGACAGTCATTCGACTGGGGGACAAGGCAATGAGCAGACTGTTGATCCTGTCGGCTGGCGCCATCCTGGCACTGGCTTCCGTGGCGTCCGCCGCACCGGCTATGCAACCGCTGAAGATTTCCAAGGAATGTAGCCAGTACACCGGCCAGACGCCGAGCTTCTGCACGATTACGGAATCGAACCTCGCGGCGATCCCGGCGGGCACCAAGATCTTGTACTATGGGCCGGTGACCGGTAGCCCTCTTTTCGGCAGTAGCACGGCGGTTATTGCCGTCGGAAACGGAGACACGGCGGTCGGGTACTGCGTCACCTATGACACCGCCAGCCCGATGCAGGGAACCTGTGCGTTTCATGCCGGTAGCGGAACGCTCGCCGGTTTCCAGGCGGTCGTCAAGGTGACCGTCGACGACAAGCAAATCTATCACTGGGACGGAGGCTACCTGCTTGGCGCCGACGAGGCCGCCAAGTGAGAGCAAACGCAAGTCTGGCCGTTAGACGTGAATTCGTGCCCTGACTCCTATTTGATAGGTGACGGTGGCGGGAATCTCCGTGAGGGCTGGATTCTCGGGCGATCGGCCGCCTCTCAGGAGGGGCTGGCGTGCGAAAGCCTACCGTTATGCCGGGCAAAGGATACGCACCTGCCGGCCTATTCTCGATGCGCGGACGCC
This sequence comes from Rhizobium sp. BK399, assembly GCF_014194695.1. Lineage (GTDB taxonomy): Bacteria > Pseudomonadota > Alphaproteobacteria > Rhizobiales > Rhizobiaceae > Rhizobium. The sequence continues at coordinate 547,542 of NZ_JACIAH010000001.1, forward strand.
GGATGATAGCGGATTTATCCTTGGATTGATGACCCAGGAATGCGGCTATCAGAACGAGGCCGGCGTGGCGCCGAGCAAGGTGAGCTTGCCGCCGCTGAGGGAATAGAGGCTCATCTTCCGCTCCACGGTGCCGGTTGGCATCAGTCGGAAGAGACCGGTCACGCCGCGGAATCCGACTTTGCTGGTCAGGTTCTGCGCGTTCACCCCTTCCGGCCCCTTTGTCCGGACGATGCCCGAGGCGACCGCCACGGCGTCATAGCCGTAAGCCGCATCGGTGGAGAGCGTCCGCTTGTAGTGACGCTGATAGCGCTCGGCGATCATCGTCGCGCCCTCGGGCTCGACCATGGCGATCACGGTGCCGGCGACGGAGGGATTCGAGTGTGTCTGCGGCGGCCAGGCATTGGTGCCGACGAAGGTCACGTTCGTCTTGCCACTCGCCTTTACGGCGCCGGCAATGGTCGTCGTGATGACCGTCTTGCCCAGGACGAGCACGGTGTCGGCATTCTGGAGGTTGGCAGCGCTCCTTTTGACGGCGTCCGCAGCCGCAGCATCGGTCAGATCGTAACGGGTGAGCCCCAGATATGTGCCGCCGCCGGCGCGGATGGCGCTTGCCAGACGTTCCTCGCCTGCAGCCGGAAAATCAGTCTGCGCAAAAACCACCACCTTCTTGTGGCCGCTGACAGCGGCTGCCCGCACACCCTCGATGGCGCTGTCGATCTCATCGGAAATGAAGTTGTAGACATTTCCCGATGTTGGCGGCACGGGCGCGCCGAGGTTGAGCAAAGGCGGCCGCTGATCGGCAGGGATCGCGGCGACAGCCGCGGTGACGGCCGGCGATGCATAGCTAACGAGAAGCACAGAACCACGCGCCTTGGCGGCGCTCACGGCCGTCGCGGCGGCAGGCGCGCCGGAGGCTACGTCGACGACCTTCACAAAGACCTGGTTGCCGCCGAGTTCGCCGACGCCGAGGCCGGCGCCGTCACGCACGTCACGCGCAGTGCCCTCATAAATACCCGCCGTGCCCCTCGGCAGCAGCAGCGTGATTTCCGCTCCGGTTTCGCCAAAGCTCTCATCAACCTCGCTCGAAGGTGCCTTGATGTCATTAGTCTTGACGTTCTTGGCGATGCCATCGACGTCGGACTGGCATCCCAAGAGCGCACCGCAGGCGACGACGATCGACACCGCGAGGACGGATTTGATCAGTTTCAAGGGGCCGGCGCCTTCCTGAGGCGGCGCTCGCCGTGCCGCGCGTAAACCATGCGCGCGTTGCGCCTGCTCGATCGAATGCACCTTCACCGTTTCCCCACTCTCTCAATCACGGCCTTTTCCGGCCTTTTGGCAGGGGTTCATATCTGCACAAGCGACCCGCGAAAGCAAACCCTTCGCCCAAACTTGGTTGATGGACACACTAAACTTTTATGTTCTTTTGAACGGATAATTTATCCCAACCTTATCTACGCTTAAATACCTGATTTTTATAGCTGTTTTGTACGTTGTCCTCACCCAAGAAGAGGCGACGACTTCATGAAGCGCAGTATAAAAACAAACAACATTGCCGCTTTTACTCTGGCTGCATTTGCGGCCAGTGTTGCACCGAGTCTTTCCGGCGCGTCGGTCCTGCCTTCGCCACAGATTTCGGGCGCGATGTACACCGCCGATTTCGCGGCCGATGCGGCGCGCGCGCTGACCTTTGGCAGTGTTGCCAGCCTCGTCAGCCTGGCGACGAACGATATCGCAAAGACCATCGCCGCCATCGATGTGGCCGCACTGACCCGAACGCTGCAGCCCGAGCCAGCCCGCTGGGTCAAGGAGAGCGTCGCGCCGGAACAGCCGGTCGCGCGCGCGACGATTGCCGCGCCAACCGGCACTGCCGCGTTCGGAACCGTCGCCATCCCTTTCAAGCGGCTCGCCGCATTAAAGAAATTCGCACCTTCGCTGTCGGAAATGACTGATGGGACCGCCATCGACTGCAACGCGGCTCAATGCTCCGAAACGACGACGGCGATCAAGGTTGCCTTTGCCAAGACGTCGCAGTCCTCTATCCGCGACAAGTTGAACGCGGTCAACGTCACCATCAACCACACGATCCGCTACAGCCGCGACATCGACACCTACAAGGTGGCCGATTACTGGGCGACGCCGGCCGAAACCCTCTCGCGCCAGCAGGGCGATTGCGAAGACTTTGCGATCCTGAAGATGGCTGCTCTGCATGCCGAAGGCGTCGACCTCAAGGACATGTCCGTTGTCGTCCTTTTTGATCAGAGGCGTCACTTCTACCACGCGGTACTTTCCGTCGCGGTCAACGACAACCGCTTCATCCTCGACAACATGCGTGACGAGGTGCTGCCGGACACGAAACTGCCTGACTACGTTCCGCTCTATTCGATCGCGGACGGCAAGGGCTACCTCCACGGAACGCGCACCGGCGCCAAGCAAGTGGCTTCGGCCATGCCGTTGGAAAAGATCGCTCCGGGCGAAGGCATGGCGTTCTGAAGTAACCATGGCTGGGGCACCGGAAAGGCGGCTGAATTTCAGCCGCCTTTTCCATGTCCGCATTTAGCGATCAGTAGCGCGAGACGTAGCCAATCAGCATCGGCTTCTCGTGCGTCGGTGCGAGAGCCAGATTGATCTGGCCTTTCATCGAGGCCGCTCCGACGGCAATCGTGAAGCCGGTGTTCAGTGTCCTGCCTCTGTTGCGATAAAGCGTGGCGATCGCCTCGTCGATCTGTGTATCGATCGAGAACCGCAAGGTCTTCGTCAACTGCGCCGCATCGCCAAGCGGCAGGCGCTGGCGGAGCATGGTCAGGAAGGGATCGTTGAAGAGCTGGATCTTCTTTTCCTGGGTCAGCAGGATTGTCGGCGACGGCGACGCCTGAATGATGGCGTTGACGTTAGCCATCGATGAGGCGTCCTCGACTGTATCCAGCCGACGCAGCGCCCATTTGAAGCTGAGCACACGCAGCAGCGACGCAAGGTTTCCGGACTCCGGCATCTGCGAGGCGGTGTAGTGCACGAGGTCGGCAGTGCTCATCTTGCCCGCCGACGACATGCGGCCGAGGCCATCCCAGTAGATCCCCTCGAGACGGATGCCGCGACGCTCGCCGCCCCGACCGACGACCGCCCGGAAGCGCGGCTCGATCTCGTCGGCGGCGATGGCAGGCAATGGCTCTTCAATCGGCTCGAGTTTGGAGAGGGCATTGCTGCTTGGCTTGACGATCAACATCTATCGCTCCGTCAGCGCTTCGCTGCGCGCCTTGTTGATCGGTTTCATCAGGTAGCTCAGCACCGTCTTGTTGCCGGTCATGATCTCGACCGATGCGACCATGCCGGGGATGATCGGGTAGGACTTGCCGTTGCGCTCCAGGGCGGACTTGTCGGTCTTGACCTGCACCAGATAGTAGGTCTCGCCCTTTTCCTTCTCCACAAGACTATCGGCAGAGATGTTCTCGACGATGCCCTCGAGGCCGCCGAAGATCGAGAAGTCATAGGCGGTGATCTTGACGACGGCCGGCTGGCCGCGGCGCACGAAGGCGACATCGCGCGGCGAAATCTTCGCTTCAACGAGCAGCGTATCAGCGGTCGGCACGATGCCAGCGATGACGCGGCCCGGATCGACGTAGGCGCCGATGGTATTGACCTCGAGCGTGTTGACAATGCCGTCGACCGGCGAGCGGATATCGGTGCGCTTGACGCGGTCGGACGCGCCGCGGATCGTCTCGTCGACGACGGAGAGTTCGGCCAGCGCCTGCGCCTTGTCCGTCAGCGCCTGCTGGCGCAGTTCGAGGGCAAGATCGCCGAGCTGCAGCTTGGCTTCCTGCACCGCGGCCTGCAGGCGGTCTATGCTTTCCTGGTAGACCTTGAGCTGGCCTTGCTGATCGGTGAGATCGCGCTCGGTCTTCAGCACTTCCGTCTGGGCGACCAGCTTTTTCTGGGCCAACGGATGAATGAGGTCGTATTGGCGCTGCGCTCCTTCGATATTCTGCTCCAGCCGATCGATATTGGCGTGCGCTTCGCTCAGTTCGTTCTCGCGCTGGCGGACGCGTTCCTGCAACACCCCGAGCTTGTTCTGGTAACTCGCGCGATCAGCGGCGAAGAGCTTCTCCTCGTTGCTGCAGACGTCCTTGGCGACCGACATGATTTCTTCGGGGCAGACGAACGCGGCGTCGTATTGGCCGGCCTCCTCGAGCTTCAGCCGTGCAACCTTGGCACCCAGAGCCCGCGCCTTGGCAACGGACTCGCCAAGCGTGGATGTCGTTGTGGTGTTGTCGAGTTGAACGAGCAGCTGGCCTTTGCGAACCACCTGACCGAGGACGACGGCGATCTGCTGGACGACGCCGGGCTCCGAGGACTGGATGATCTGGGTCTTGGACACCGGAATGACCTTGCCCTCACCGCGGGCGATCTCGTTGATGTCAGCGATTGCCGCCCAAGCGATGAAGCTCGCAATGACGAGAGCCACCAATGCCAGCATGCCGCGGGCGAGAAGCGGAGGATTGTCGTGGCGATTGCTTGCGAGGCTCATGGCTGCGCCCCCGCTGGCTTACGCTGCATGGCTTCGATGACCGTATTCTTCGGCCCGTCGGCGATTATCCGGCCCTTGTCGACGACGATCAGGCGATCGACAAGCTCAAGCATGCTGTAGCGATGGGTGGCAATCAGAAGTGTGGTGTCGCGGCTGATCGCCTGCGACAGGCGCGCAATCAGGTTGCGCTCGGTGGCCAGATCCATGGCGCCGGACGGCTCGTCGAGAAACACGATCTTCGGTTTCGTGAGCAGCAGACGAGCGATCGTCAGCGCCTGCTTCTGGCCGCTCGACAGGTTCGTGCCGCGTTCGCCGACCGGCATATCGAAGCCGCGGGGATGGTTGCCGACAAACTCGTCGACGCCGGTCATGCGAGCGACCTCGAGGAGTTCCTCGTCGGTTGCGTCGGCACGCCCGATAAGGAGGTTTTCCTTCACCGTTCCAGAAAAGAGATCGGAAGACTGGCCAGCCACGGCGACCGCCGAGCGAACCTCGGCCATGTGATACTGACGGATGTCGACGCCGTCGATCAGCACGCGACCGCCCGAAGGGCAAAACAGCCCGTCGAGCAAGCGACCGAGAGTGGTCTTGCCCGAGCCGATGCGGCCGATGATGCCGATCCGCTCGCCGGGCTTCACGGTAAAGGACAGCTTGTTGATGACCGGATAGTCCGAGCCCGGATACTGGAACGACACGTCCTGGAAACTGAAGGCGCCGCGGGGGATCTCCCGGTTGACGAAGCCGACAGTCGACGGGCGGTCGTCGGGCTGCTCCATGATCTTGTCGAGGATGCGCAGTGACATCGTAGCCTGGCGGAAGCGCGCCAGCGTCATGGCGATCTGGCCGAGCGGCGCGCCGGCGCGGCTCGCCAGCATGACCGTCGCGACGATCGCGCCCATGGCAATCCGCCCCTCCGAAAACTCGTAGGTGCCGGCAATCACGATCAGGACGCTCACCATCTGCTGGATGAACATCGTCAGGTTGATCGCATTCGTCGAGATATGCTTGATATCCTCGCTGGTGCGGCTCGAATACTTGGTGAGCTCCTGCCAACGGCGTAGCATCGTCGCTTCGGCGCGCAGGCTCTTCAGCGTCTCGATCGTCGAAATCGTCTCCACCAACAGCGACTGGCGGCGCGATGCCTCGTTGGCGGCGGTCGCCATGCGCTTGCCAATCGCTGCTTGCGCATAGAGGCCGATGACAACCGACAAGACGAACGCCACGGCCGGGATAACCACAAGCCAGCCGGCGATCAGATAAATGACGCCGAGAAAGATGAAGACGAACAGGCTGTCGATCAGCACGCCGATGGTATTCGACGTGAAGAACTCGCGGACGAACTCATATTGCGTCACGCGGTTGGCATATTCGCCCGTCGACATCGGCCGCGAAGCGAGCGTCGAATTGAGCACCTTGTCGAAGAGCAGCTGCGAGAGGCGCAGGTCCGCCTTGCGTCCCGCATAATCGATCAACGAGGAGCGTGCGGTTTTCAGCAGGAAGTCAAAGATATAGGCGAGCGAGATGCCAGCGGCCAACACCCAAAGCGTCGGGATCGCCTTGTTCGGCAGCACCCGATCGTAGACGTTCATGGTAAAGAGCGGCGATCCGAGCGCGATCAGGTTGATGAACAGCGCCGCGACCATGACGCGGACATAGGTGCGCCAGTACGGCGCAAGCGTCGTCGCCAGCCAATGCCGCTTCTCGATCTCGACGGCATTGCCGACGAGCGCCTCTTCCGAGGCGTTCTGATAGTAGAGCGTAAAGGCAAAGGCCAGTTGCGGCTTCAGCGCCAGAAATTCTTCCCGCGTCAGGCGGATCGCGTTGCCGGCAATCGGAACGATATCCGTGACATAGGAGCCGTCCTCGGCGATCTCAAGCAGCGGCAGCACGCTGCCATCCGCAAAGGCGACGATCGCCGGGCAATCGAAATTGCCCTGGCGGCATTCACGCTCCTGATGCTTGATCACCTGCAAGCCGATGCGCTCGGCCATGCGCTCGACATCATCCAGCTCAAGCGACTCGGTCACCTCATCCGGAAGACCGGAGAAGAGGACCGTGTCGGAGCTTGGTCGGCCATAGAACGCAGCCACGGACTTGAATGCGGCTTTGAATGTCTGCAGCGGTGTGCTGCTGGAGGTCTCGAGCGCTACGTTCAGCATTGTTCCATGGCCATGTCGACTACTGCTGTCGAATTGGCGCTAGGAGGTCCAGGGGCATGCCGGCTTTCTGATGAGAATCAAGCTCGACGTATCCGGGATTCGCGACGCCCGCGGGGACAACAAACTCTTCCCGCGCATAAGGTTTGGACTGCTCGACCGGCTTCAGCTTCATCGTCTGAAGCAGATTGCCCGAGGCCGCCAGGATCTTGTACTCGGCAAACTGCGACGCGACGCGCGCGGTATCGGCGAGAACCTGTGTGTTGAAGCGGGTGTTCTGCGCATCGAGCACGTCGAGCAGCGAACGCTGGCCGACCTTGAACTGCTCGCGATAGGAACCGACAAGCTGGTTGTTGATCGAGGCCTGCTTGTTGAGGATACCGGAGAGCTCGCCACGGCTGACGCGCTCATTCCAGGCAGAGCGGACCGACTCTTCGACTTCGCGCTGCACCTGGGCGAGATTGTAACGCTGCTCGCCGGCACGGCGAATCTGCTCCTGCTCGCGAGCAACATCGATGCCGCCGCGATAAAGGTTCCAACGGGCAACGACGCGAACCTGATAGTCGTTGGTGTTGCCTTCGTCGCCGTCGATATCGTTGCCGACGCGGGCAGTGCCTTCGAGGTTGACCTTCGGCATGTAGTTGGCGCGCGCGCCGCGAACGCCGGCATCGGCCGCATCGACATCAGCATTGGCCGAATAGATGCGCGGACTGTTCTTGGCGGCGACGAACACCGCATCGTTCAGTGTCTTCGGAACGTACTTGGCGACCGATGGCGGCGTCTGCGTATTGGTGATCGGCTCGCCGACGACCTGGAGGAAGCGGATCTTCGTCTGCTCCAGCTCTTCCAGCGCTTCGCGCAGGCGCGCCTTGGCGGCCTGCAGACGCTCGCTGCCCTGGAGGCGGTCGGCATCCGTCAGGGCGCCGCCCTTGATGCTCTCGTCGATATCGCCGACCATCTGCGAGTGGAAGGCAACGTTCTGCTTTGCAGCTGCAACGATCTGGTTCTGGAGCACGTATTCCAGGTAGTCCTGCGTCACTTCGAGGGCGAGCGACTCAGAGCGTTCGAGGACCCGAAAGGAAGCGCCATCGACGCGCGAGGCCTGCTGCTGCACCTGAGCGCGACGGCTGCCACCATCGTATAGTGTCTGCGAGATCGTCAGACCAACATCGCCCGGAGACAGATAGTCACTATCATCTCGCAGCGACCCGGAGCTGGCGTTCGACAAGCGACGTCGCCCGATCCCGCTCTCCAGATCTACGGAAGGCAAGTATAGACCACGCGCCTGGCGCAGTTCAAACTCGACAGCTTCACGATCCTTCGCAGCCTGCAAGATCTGCGGGTTCGTTTTCATCGTCTTTTCGATGGCCTGCTGCAGAGACATTGCATTGGCATCAGCATAAAACGAAAAACTTAAAGCAACCGTCGCAGACAATGCTGCAAAAATTCTTTTGGCCTTAAACAAGATCGATGCCCCTCAACATCAAAGATTCACACGGCGTACCCGTATACCAAAGACTGTTCTTCGGCAAATAAGTAACACCAATCTTTCCACATTCCAATTACGACCGCGAGCATTCGTCCCAAAACAGTTAATCGCGGTGGACAACTGCCTAAAGCAAGAATTTTACAGGATTTTTTAACGGGGGTTTTGCCCGGACCTGTTTATCTGGTACTACTTTCAAACGGACATGACCGCGATGAATCTAGGCCAGCGTTACTCTTCAGCCACAATCGTTTCAGCTCTTCGGATCGCCACCCTCGGCGCTGTCTGCTTCGCGGCCGGATCCGTCGGCGTTTTACTTATCTTAAACCTTCTCGTGCCGGATCGACCAATTTTGGTGGGATTTGTCGGCGCAAGCGTAATTTCGCTTTTTGTTGCATTTCCGCTGCTCTTGATCTTGCAGTTCAAGGTCGCCGAACTCAAAAAACTACAGGAAACCGTTAACTATACTGCGCGCCACGACGCCGTAACGAAGACGCTGAACGGAACGGCCTTTGCCGCGGCCGTCGAACACTACATCGACCGACGCAAGCGAATCGCCACCGACGCCGGCGGCGTGATGATCGCCGTGGTCGTCGATACGCTGGACGAGATCAGCCGGCGCTACGGCCCGCAATGGGCCGATACGGTCATGCAGTCGCTGGCCGCCATCATCCAGTCCTCGGTCAGAAAGGGCGACCTTGTGGCCCGTCTTGCCACCAACGAACTCGGGGTGTTCCTGCCGGGCGCTACCGTCGAGAACGCCCAGGATGTCGGCACCCGTATCCGCCGGCGGGTGGCGGAAGCGTCCTTCTCTGACGAAGGCACCCCAATGAGCATCGGCATCCGTCTCGGCGGCGCGGTCTTCGAGGGGCCGACGGATTTCAACCACATCCGCCAGCTCGCCGACGAAATGGCCATGCAGCGCGGCGGCGACAGCGACGAGGCGATTCCGATGTCACGACTGCCGGCCGCTTGAGCTGATCGGTCCACGGCCAACAGTCCGGGGCGCCGACAGGGCGCGCCGGACTGCTGACAGAGCCGTCAGCTCGATTGATTTCCGGAGTTAGTCATTGCCGTCATACCGGCCTGGTGCCGGTGTCCAGCGTGACCAAGCCCTTGATCGCGAAGGGCTCTTTAGCCGCGCAGACGCACGACAGCTGGAATCCGGCTTAAGGCCGGAATGACAGAGAAGCAAGGGTGTCAAACAACAAGAGGCTGTCAGCAGCGTGGGGTGCCGAAAGGACGCCTTTTTGTTGCCGGCTTCGGAATCAACGAATGCCGGCTGTCGCCCATAAGCTACCGTTCAAGACACCGGTTCTCGACCACATCCGCCGGCCCATCGCAGTTTCTCTAGGTAGAGTAATGCCCGCGACGGCAGACCGCCGTGGCAACGAACCCACCGACTTCAGGCACACGCGCACATCGAGGATGAGTAGCCAAGCAGCCTAGCGAGCGATTCCGGTGTCGCGGTCGCGGATATCAACTCATGACGGCAGCCACTCGAGGGAAGAGCCGAAGCGACTTTCTCTGCTTCAAGAGCTGAGAAGGCGTACTCGGCCGTGGACCGCTGACGGATAAGCCCAGAATGCAGAAAAGGCGCCAAGCGGCGCCTTTTCCCTCGCTGGTTCATACAAGCATCAGCCGACGTGCGGGGCCGTCGTCGTATCGTGCTTGTCGTCGTACAGGATCTTGACCGCTTCGGTGGTGTTCTGGAGAACAGCCACATCGTGCCAGCCGCCATTGGCGTTGACGCTGACCACGGTATCCGCACCTGATACCGTCGTCTTGACGCTGGCGAGCGCCTCGGCTTCGGTGGCCTGATGACCGAGCAGGCTGTCGAGAAGCTTCGACACATCGAGCGTATCGCCTTCGCTGGCCTTGTAGTCGGTGATCACGTCGGCGAGCTTGACGTCAGCAAGGGCATCGGCGTCGAGAACAAAGGTATCAGCCCCTGCCCCGCCGGTCAGCGTGTACATGCCTCCGGCGCCCGACAGGATGTCGTCGCCGTCGCTGCCGATCAGCGAGTAGGCATTGCTGCCGCCAAGCGTGGTGTCGAAGGCAACCTCGACAAAGTGACCGGTCGAGCCGTCCGTCAACGTATAGCTGCCGTCGGCAAGGATCGACTGGCCGTTGATCTCCGAGTTTGAAGCGTTCGCATCAAGCGAGATGCTGCTGATCGAATGATCCGAGAGGCTCGAGAGTTCGCCGCTGTCGGTGATGCCGTTGTGGTTCAGGTCCTGCCAGACGGTGAGCTTCGAGAAGGCTTCGTCGGCCGCATCGATCTTGCCGTCATGGTTGCTGTCGAGAGTCGCTAGCGCCGCCAGGCCATCGACGTAGCTGCCGCCGGCGAAGTGCGGCGAGAAGATCTCGCTGCCATTGTCGATCTTGCCGTTGCCGTCGACGTCGAAGGCCAGGATGCCATCACTGCCGGCTGTCCAGGCGATCTGATCCTTGTGGCCGTCGGCATTGATGTCGAACTGGACGCCGTGATCGAGCGTGGTCAGGGCGACGCCATTGTGGTCGAGGTCGAGGATGATCGGGTCGATGGCGAACGTGGCCGCGGACCCCATGCTCGCATACACGTTGGCAAGGGTGACGCCAGAAAGTTCGACCAGCGTGCCGCCGGCAGTGGCGCCAGTCTGCTGGTACACGTAGGTGTTGCCCATCCCCGTGAATGCAAGCGTTGCGCCCGCATCGCCAATATCACTCGCCATGAGGTACTGGACGACCGCGGCCAAGCCCGAAGTCGACGTCACCGACAAGGATTGAGTGAAGTTGTCGTTACCATAGAAAGTGGTCATTCCAGTAGTGGTATTGACACTGTGGGACTCGACAGTGTCGCCGCCAATAGTCAGCGCAGAGTCTGAACCGTTCACAGAAGCGAAGGCCTTTACCGGGGCTACGGAGAAATCCAGCTTGTCGGCAGTGCCGCCCGCTCCCCAATCCGTGATCTTGTCGTATCCGCTGATCGTGCCGTTTTCATTCCTTGTCGCAGTGTTGCCGGTGCTACCTGCAGCGGCGATAGGCGTGGATTCACCTGAGGCGATCACGAATGTATCTCTACCGGCACCACCCGTAAGGACATCGGCGCCAGCACCCCCGTTGATCCTGTCTTCTCCAGAACCGCCGGTGATCACGTCATTGCCGCTAAAGCCGGTGATCGTGAGCCCTTCGGACTGGTGCGAGAGGTTGAGGGTACCCGAACTCGCCATCACCACGTTTTCTATGCGAGCGAGCTGAGCGTCGTTGCTGTCAGTAAAGCCGCCGGCGATCTTCAGCGTATCAGCGCCGTCACCTAGGTCAATCGAAGTGAAGCCGGAAAGCGAATTGCTGACTGTGACCGTATCAGCACCGGTCGACCCAGTTACCTTGGAGGTTTCGATACCGACAAGCGTCGCGCTGATAGCCGAAAGATCGGTCGTCCCGGCGACGTTGACCGTCAACGTGTCGTTGCCGCCCTTGAGATCGATGCTGTCGAAGGCCGCATACTGCTGGGCACTGATGGTCAGGTTGTCGTTACCGGTCGAACCGGTGATCTTCAACGTTTCTACGTTCGAGATCGTCGGCGCGGAGGAGGAGATATCGGCTGTTCCGTTTACGCTTACGGTCAGCGAGTCGCTGTTGCCGCTGCCGAGGTTGATGGAGGTGAAGCCGGTAAGCTGCTCGGCCGACATCGTAACCGTATCACTGCTTGAGCTGCCAGTCAGCGTTTCGACATTGCTGATCGTGCCGGTCGTGAAGTCGACAGTCGTGGCGCCGACAAGCGTAATTGTATCGCTATCAACTCCACCGTCGATCGTCTCGCCAGCAACCCAATCGTTATTGGCCAACAGGAAGTTATCATTGCCCACGCCGCCAGAGAGCGTATCCGCGCCGCCGTTACCGTCGAGCGTATCGTTGCCATCACCGCCAAACAGCCAGTCCGCACCGGAGCCGCCCGTCAGGGTATCGTTTCCGCCGAAACCATAGATGGCTGTGGGGGTCGAGCCAGAGGCGGTTAGCGACGAGTTGGTACCGTTGGTGCCGAGGATGACGTTGACGACGCTATCAGACAAAGCCCCATCGCTGACAGTCAGCGTGCCGCTGACGACGCTGGCCTGTGCCGTCGGCGTCAGGGTGTTGTCGCCGACATGGAGGCCGGGGTTGCTGCCGAATGCGGTGGCAAACGGCGAAGCAAGCGTGAAGCCGGAGCTGTCCGGATCCGCGAGCGTGAACTTGATGCCGCTCTCGGTGACGACGAGGTTCGAGACCACCGGCGCATCGTTGACACCCGTCACGTGGACGATCGTCGTCGCGGTGTTGGAGTTGAGGCCGTCGTTGACGACGACCTGGAAGGTACGGTCAGCGCCGTTCGGGTTTTCCGAGCTGTTCGCAAAGCGGACGGCTTCGATCGCAGCTTCGTAAGCAGCCTTGGTGGCAGAACCGGTGAAGGTAACGGTGTTGCCGCTGATGCTGTAGGCGATGCCGCCGATCGTGCCGGTCGTGGTTGCCTGGCCGGCGATCGAAAGCACGTCGCCTGCCTGGCCGTTGGTCAGCTTGACGGTGGCCGAGCTCATGTTGGCGTCGGCATCGGCAATCACGGCGTTGGTAACGACCGCAACAGCCGAACCGCCTTCGATGAACGTCGGCGTCGTCGTGTATTCGATCTTGACGTTGTCGATGAAGACCTTGTCGCCGTCATCGATATCGTCATTTGAGTAGAAGCGGATCGTGGTCGCGGACGAGATGTAGGCCGAAAGATTGACGGTTACAGTCGTGAAGCCTGCGTCATCCTGACCATTACCGCTGACGGTCGCCACCTCCACCCAGTTACCGTTGCTGTTCAGCACCTGCACATGGATGGCATCGCTAGACTCCATGCTGACCCGCTTATAATCGAAGGTCAGCGTCGCCTGGGTCGCGCCCGTAAGGTCAACTGTGCGCTGGACAAAATCGCCGAAGGTGTCGATCTCTGCATCCGTATCGGTAAGAAGCAAGGCGCCATTGCTCACCCGGACATCGCCGGTCGTAGCAGCATTGCCTTCGTTCTCGCCGTACTCGATCCAGTCCGTCTTCCAGTTCGCGGTACCGTCGTTGCCGTTATAGGCCTGCTGGTTGAACTGATCGAGGACATAAGCGCTATTCGACAGAGTCAGGACCGGCGCAACGTTTTCCTGGAGATCCTTGACCGTGACATTGAGCGTCTGGGTGTCGGTCTTGTTGCCGTCGGAAACCTGAACGATGACGTTATAGATGTTGTTCGCGCCATTATCGAGCGGATGCTCGAAGTCCGGCGCGTCCTTGAAGCTCAGGTTACCGGAGCCGTCGATCTTGAACAGGTTCTGGTCGTCTCCGCCAACGATCGAATAGGTCAGGTTTGCTGCCGGCGTATCGACGTCGGTCGCCATCACCGTCGTGACCGACGTCGAGTTCTCGTCGATCGTAATGGCCGCGGTATCGCCACCGCCGTTGGAGGTGATGACCGGCGCGTCGTTGACCGAGGCCACCGCGATCGTCGCCGTCGCCGGCGTGCTGTCGGCCAGGCCGTTGTCGTCGACTGCTGCGTAATGGAAGCTTGTCGTGCCGTTGTAGTTCGCGGCCGGCACAAAATAGACCGTCGAGCCGCTTACCGTGTCTCCAGCATGAAGTTCAGTCGTCAGACCGGCATCGCTGTAGAGCTTGCCGTTCGCCGGCAGGTCGCTGATCTTGTAGGATGCGACCGTGCCGTCGATGTCACCTCCCGACAGAGCGACAGAGATCGAGGATGCATCCTCGTTGCCGCTGCCCGATGCCGCGTTGGTTTCCGGCGCATCATTGGTTCCGCCGATGCTGACCGTCACCGTCGTCGTTGTGCCATCTGCCGAGGAGACCGTGAAGACCTCCTGATAGGTGTGGCCCGCCTTGAACTCGTCATGCGCGGAATTGGCCGTATAGGTCCAGTTGCCGTTCGTATCGATCGAGAACTTGCCGTAGCCGCCGGGGTTAGAGACGTCGCTCTGTGCCACGAAGCTGGCCGGACTGTCCGCGTCGGTGATCGTCAGCTGTCCGGATGCGCTAATCACGGCCGCCGTGTCACCTTCCGTCAGATTGGCAACGACCGGTGTCAGGACCGCCGCGTCGTTGGTGCCGAGAATATCGACCGTCACCGTCGTCGTCGTGCCGTCGGCGGACGTCACCGTCACGCTGTCGGTATAGTGCTGGCCGGCGACGAACTCGTTGTGCGCCGTGTTGGCGACATAGGTCCAGGCGCCGTTCGCGGTGATCGTGAACTTGCCGTAGCCGTTCGTGCCGACAACGTCCGTCTGCGGCACGAAGGTCGCCGCACTGTCGACGTCGGTGATCGTCAGCTGACCAGACGTGCTCAACGGCGCGTTGGTCTCCGTCAGGTTGACGGAGGTCGTGCCACCGATGACCGCCGCGTCGTTGGTGCCGAGAATGTCGACCGTCACCGTCGTCGTCGTGCCGTCGGCAGACGTCACCGTCACGCTGTCGGTGTAGTGCTGGCCGGCGACGAACTCGTTGTGCGCCGAGTTGGCTACATAGGTCCAGGCACCGTTCGCGGTGATCGTGAACTTGCCGTAGCCGTTCGAGCCGGCAACGTCCGTCTGCGGTACGAAGGTCGCAGCACTGTCGACGTCGGTGATCGTCAGCTGTCCTGATGTACTCAGCGGAGCGTCGGTTTCCGTCAGATTGACGGAGGTCGTGCCGCCGATGACCGCTGCGTCGTTGGTGCCGAGGATATCGACCGTCACCGTCGTCGTCGTGCCGTCGGCGGACGTCACCGTCACGCTGTCAGTGTAGTGCTGGCCGGCGACGAACTCGTTGTGCGCCGAGTTGGCCACATAGGTCCAGGCGCCGTTCGCGGTGATCGTGAACTTGCCGTAGCCGTTCGTGCCGGCAACGTCGGTCTGCGGCACGAAGGTCGCCGCACTGTCGACGTCGGTGATCGTCAGCTGTCCGGATGTGCTCAGCGGCGCGTCGGTTTCCGTCAGGTCGACGGAGGTCGTGCCGCCGATGACCGCCGCGTCGTTGGTGCCATGGATGACAACGGTAATCGAGGATGGGGTCGCGGTCGTGCCGTCGCTGACCTGGATGTCGTACTTGATCGTAATCGTCTGACCAGCGCCCAGGAAATCGAGGTTCTGTGCGCCCGGATGGTAGCTCCAGTTGATGAGCGAGACGCTGCCGTTCGAGATCGGCGACGATCCGAAGGTCAGGGCAGCGGCGTTGGTAAGGGCGGCTGCAAGCTCCGGCGTCAGGACACCGCCGGTCCAGGTTGCCGTGGCGCCGGTCACGGAGGGCGTTTCGGTATCGCCGACGTCGAAATCGGCAACCATCAGCTGTCCTGAAACATTGACAGCCTGGGCATGGGCATCCGGCAGCTCATTGACGTCGTTCCCAGGCGAGATGACCCCGACAAGCGGAATATTGTTATCGCCCGTTACGTGAATGGTCAGGGTTGCCGTGGACGTCAGTCCGGACGGATCCTTGACCGTGTAGGTGAAGGTATCGTCGACCTGAGCACCCTTCGGAAGCACCTCGGCGGCGAGAGCGTTCGCCGTGTATTGGTAGGTGCCGTCAGCCTTGATGACCAGATCACCATACTTGCCATGGCTGACGGTGCCGGCTGCCGTGACGGACGCAGCGACGCCGTCATTGAAGCCCTTGATGGCGCCGACCGCGAGATGACCGGTATCGCCTGCATCCGGGTCCGTATCGTTGGCAAGCACGCTCTGGCTCGAAACGACGGTCTTGTTCTCCAGCACCGCGTTTTCGTCGTTCGCGCCGACCGGCGCGTCGTTGACCGGCGTGACGTTGACGGTGACTGTTGCCGTCGCGGTGCCGCCGTGGCCGTCGTTGACGGTGTAGGTAAACGTATCCTTGCCGTTGTAGTTGGCGGCAGGGTTGTAGGTGATGACGCCGTTGTTCAGCGTTACCGTACCGCCGTGTGCGGAGGTGCCGCTGACGCTGACGAGGTTTAGCGTGTCGCCGTCGACATCGCTGTCATTCGCCAGGAGGTCGGCAGCCTTGATCGTCAGCGAGGTGTCCTCGGCGGTCGTGATCGGGCCGCCGCCGGTCGATGCCGTGAAGTTGTCGTAGGCAATGCCGTCATCGTTGTCATCAGTGTACACGCCGTATCCGCCGAGAGCCGGAACTTCGGAGCTATGGAGAACGACGGGCTGCCCGTTGCCTTGCACCGTGACATTGATGCCGTCGCCATCCACTTCGACCTTGAAGTGGATCGCGTTGGGACCCAGGTTGGCCTTGTCGACCATGTCCAGAACTGTGACCTGGTTGCCATCCACCCGCTCAAGCACGAGATCGCGGTGGGTGCCCTGGTTGGCGTAGTTGTCACCGAAATCCTTCCAGTAGACGCGGTAGTAGTGGGTCGAGTCCTGATAGCCGAAGACCACGCCAAGTGCCTGGTTTGACTTCGGGTTGCCGTTGCCAGTGTTCGGATCGCCATCGACTTCGATCGTGTAGGACTTGCTGCCGGCGGGTAGGCTGTTTGCCGGTGCGAGCGCGATGCCGTTGCCGTCGTTGGAGGACGAGTCGGTCCGCTCGACGAGGCTGCCTCCACTCATCGACCAGCTCGGATTGCCCGAGAGCTTGACGAAGGTCCAGCCGTCCGTGCTGGAATTGTTGAAGTTGTCGCTGTAGGTGGCCGCAACGCCGCCCAAGGTCGTGTCGTCGACAGCCACCGGGTTGTCGTTGGAGCCCTGAACCGTGATGGTCGCGCTCGCCGTATCGCTGCTGCTGCCGTCGGAAACCGTGTAGTTGAACTTGATGGTCGCGGTCTCGTTGACACCCAGCGCCTTGAACGGATCCTCGCCGCTGTCGGACCAGATCTTGACGTCGCCATTCGAGCCGACGGACATGTGGGCATCGCCGAAGTTCGTGGCGATCTTGTAGACGCCGTTTCCTTCGCTCGCCACAGAAAGCGTCAGGCCAGTGCCGCTCGCGGTATTGACCGTCACATTCGAAATGCCGGTGACGTTCAGGCTGGCGCTGTCGACATCCGTGTCGTTAGCGAGAACGTTGCCGACAACGAGCGGGTTCGCCGACGAAGCATGAGAGGAAACGCCGTCTTCGCTTGCCGTGAAGGTGTCGTCGTTGGCGACCGGAGCATCGTTCGTTCCACGCACCGTGATGGTAACGGTTTGGGTGTCGGTTGCGCCGTGGCTATCGGTGACCTGAACCGTGAAGGTTTCAAGCTTATTGTCGCCGTTCTTCAGAGCCTGGGTTGCCGCCAGGCTGTTGTCGAGCGTGTAGGTCCACTTGCCGGCCTGGTCGACGGAAAGCTTGCCGTAGACACCCTTCACCGAGGAGCCGTCCTGAGTCTGGCTGCCGGAGGCGACCACCGACCAGCTGTCGTTGCCGCTGTTGTCGTCGCTGTCGACGTCCGTCTTGGTCAGCGTGCCGCTCTCGCTCGCATCGCCATTGGTGCCGGCGCCGGCCTCAGTGACCGTTGCGCTCGTCGTGCCGCCGGTAATGACCGGCGCATCGTTCGTGCCGGTAATGGTGATGACAACGTTCTGCACATCCCTTTCGCCATGGCTGTCGGTGACCCACACCTGGAAGGTCTCGGTGACAACCTTGCCCGCAGACAGGCCCTGCGTATCCGAGCGGCTGTTGTCGAGCGTGTAGGTCCACTTGCCAGCCTGGTCTATCGAAAGGGAACCATACTTGCCGTTGTCTGTGGTCAGCCAAGGGTTGCCGACGCCCCAGGAATCGTTGGTCGCATTGTCGTCGGAGTCGACATCCGACTTCACGAGGGTATCGGAAATCGTCGCAATGCCGTTCGTGCCGACACCCGCTTCGATGACGCTGCCAGTTGCATGGGAATCCGCGATGACAGGCGCGTCGTTCGATCCGAGGATATTGACGGTGATCGTCTTGGTGGCGGTCGCACCGTGGGTGTCAGTGACCGTCACATCGAATTCCTCGCTTGCCGTCTTATCCAGGGCGAGGCTTTGCGTCGAGGCCAGCGTATTGTCGAGCGTGTAGGTCCATTTGCCATTGGCATCGACCGATATCGATCCGTAGAGACCCTTGACGGAGCCTCCGTCAACGACCTGACCGGCGCGAGGCGTGATCGACCAGGAGTCGTTCGAGCTGTTGTCGTCGAGGTCAGCGTCGGTCTTTGTGAGAGTACCGCTGGCAGTGCTCTCGCCGCGCGGCAAGCCGAGCCAATTGTAACCGTGCTCGACGACCCAGTCGCTCGTCGAGCCGCCGGTAATGACCGGCGCGTCGTTCGTGCCGTTGATGACGATCGTGACGACCTGGCTAACCTTGCCGCCGTCGCCGTCGTTGAGGAGGACGGTGTATTTCAGCGTGACGTGATCGTTCGCGCCGAGATAGTCGAACGTCTTGTCCGGAGCAGAGAACGTCCACTTGATCTCGCCGGCCGTGCTGCCCGCTGCCTTCGTCACCGAGTCGATCTTGAAGAACGACATCAGGTTGGAGGGCAGACCGGTCTTCGTGTCGGCAGCGTCAACGCCGGTGACAGTGGCTGTGTGGCCGACGTCGTTGAGATCGACATCGGTAAACGTCAGGCTGCCTGACGCCTTCTGCTCGGAGTTCGAGCCAGTGGTGTTGGGCGCTTCGGTCAGCGTTGCACCGGCGTTCGCCGTTGTGAGCACGGGCGCGTCGTTCGATCCGGTAATCGTTACCGTGACGGTCTGCGTGTCGCTCGCGTTGTGGCTGTCGGTCACCTTGACCGTGAATGTCTCGGTCCGCGTCTCGCCAAGCGCGAGACCCTGCATTGCCGCACTGGAATCGTTCAGCGTGTAGGTCCACTTGCCCGCCTGATCAACCTTGAAGGTGCCGTAGGCGGCAACAACGCTCGTCTGATCGGATGGCGTCTGTCCGTTGCCTGCAACAACCGACCAATTGTCGTTCGAGGGCTTGTCGTCCGAGTCGACGTCGGTCTTTACGAGCGTATCGGAAACGGAGTTTACGCCGCGGGCGGTTCCCGTCACGTCCATGCCCATTTCGATCACAGCGCCCGTCGCATGACTGTCGGCGATGACAGGCGCGTCGTTCGTGCCGGTGATCTTGATCGTCAGCGTCTTGGTATCAGTCGCACCCCATTCGTCCTTGATCGTGAAGGAGAATGTCTCATAGCGCACTTCGCCCGCCGCCAGCGCCTGCACGGATGCTTTCGTGTTGTCGAGCGCGTAGCTGTACGTGCCGGTCGACGCATCCCAGGTGAGCTTGCCATAGTCGCCGGCAACGCCCGTCGAGCCATTGCTCTTTCCATCGACGCCCGCAACCGTCAGGACCGCACCGTGATCAACGTCCGACGCGCCGTTAAGCAGGTTGCCGGTCGCGACGGAGCTATCCGCGGTCGAAATCCCCTCCTTGACCGTATTGTACTGGAAGTCGGCGCTCGGCGCGTCGTTGGTTCCCTTGATCTCGATCGTCAGGGTCGTCGTCGAGATGGCGCCGGACGCGTCCCTTACCGTGTAAGTGAAGGTCTCGTGGGCGGTTTCACCCTGAGCAAGACGATTCGTATCCTTGTCGAAGTTGTTGAGGATGTAGGTATATGAGCCGTTCCTGTTGAGCTCCAGGACGCCGTAGTCGCCGTTCTTGACGAAGACGCCAAAGGCATGGATGTCTGCGTCCTTGAGGTCCGAGACGACCTTTGTGTCGCCGGCATCACGGTCCGAGTCGTTGCTCAGGACATTGCCTTCGGCCTTCCAGTCGCCCAACGTCCCGACGCCGGCTTCCTTCACCATGTTGGTGTCGGCGACCGCGACAGGAGTGTCGTTGGTGCCGTCGAGCGTGATCGTCAGCGTCCTGCTGTCGCTCGCGCCAGCACCGTCGGTCACCGTCAGCGTGAAGCTTTCCGTTGCGCCCTTCTTCAGTGCTTCGATCGCGCCATCATTCGGCACGTAGGAATAGGCGCCCGTCGCGCTGTTGAGGTAGAGCGTGCCGTAGGTCCCCACCTTTTCGATGTTATAGTCACCTGCAAAAGTTCCCGTGACCACACCGGTACCGCTGATGCCATAGGTGGCGGAATCGCCGACATCGACGTCGGAGGACTGCAGCTGACCGACCACGGGCGCAAACGTGTCGTCGCCGGCCGTATCCTTAAAGGTCCAGCCGGTAATCGCGGAGAGCTGCGGCGCGTCGTTGGTGCCGTTGACGGTCACCGTAATCGTCTGCGTCGCGGTGCCGTCAGCGGAGGTCACCGTCAGCGTCTCGTCGAAATGCGCTCCCTGACCAAGCGAC
Source organism: Rhizobium sp. BK399 (assembly GCF_014194695.1). Lineage (GTDB taxonomy): Bacteria > Pseudomonadota > Alphaproteobacteria > Rhizobiales > Rhizobiaceae > Rhizobium. Next base: position 567,922 of record NZ_JACIAH010000001.1, read on the forward strand.
TGAGCGAGCCCATTGTTGAGCGTGTAGTTCCATGCCCCCGTTGCCGGGTTGAAGCTGAAAATGCCGTACTGGCCGGCAAGCGACGAAGGCGTCTGGAAATGATTTTCGCCGTGGTCGACATCCTTGACCGAGAGCAAGCCGTTGGCTTGAAGCTGACCGTCCTCGACAACGGCACCGGCAGCAACGCCCGAGATGGACGCCGTATCGTTCACACCGGTAATCTGGATCTGATAGACGCCGGTCTTGCTGTCACCATCGGAGTCAGTCACGGTGAAGGGAACGGTGACGGTGGCGACTTCGCCGCCATTCAGCGAATCGAAGACACCAGCTTTGATGACGATTGCGCCATTCTGATAGAAGTAGTCCTCGGCATGGAGCGTCAGGGCGATGCCTCCCGCCGACGCAACGGTTGCGGTTCCCAGCACCACCTTGCCAGCGCCGTCCGCGCCGAAGTTGAACTGCTCGCCGGCCGCCAGCTTGAAGGACATCACGTCGTCTTCGCCTGCCGCACCTGTGAAGACGGCAGCGGTCGTGCTCCCTGTCAGGCTGACATTTGCGAGGTAGGTGCCGGTGTTGTCCGAGCTATTGCCGACTTCCTTGAATGTCAGCGTATTGGTACCGCCGATCGCCGTAAGGTCGAGATCGATCGACTTCATCGAGGAGGTCGGCGAGTAGGTGTAGACCAGCTTGTTGTTCCAATAGACTTCCAGCCCCGAGGATACAGGACTCGGCGATCCTGCCTGGAAGCTCAGCTTGTAGGTCTGCCCCTCGGCAAGCCCCGATATATCCTGGGAAATCGTTGTGTTGCCCGGCGACGATCCCATGTCCACCATCGGCGCGCCGTTGGATGTCGTCATGCCCAGATAGCCGCTGCCAACGCGTTCAAGCTGCACGCTGCCGGTACCGTCGACCTTCCAGCCGATATCGGCGTTGGCCGCTCCGCCAAGAGGACCACCCCAATCGCTGTGCTGCTCCCAAGTGCCGGCCGCAAAATTGCCGTTGGCGAGCAGGTTGACCGCCTGGACGGCTCCATTGATCGTCGGCACGTCGTCGTGGATATCGACGACGAAGGAACCGCTCGCGGTGTCGCCGTCGGCGTCGCTCGCCACGAAATTGAAATGCAGGTCGAGCTGCGTGTTGCCGATCTCAGAGTTCTGCGGATGATCGAGGGGCTGCAGCAGCGTGAAGCTGTAGGCGCCGTTCGGCGCCGTCGGATCAAGCTTGACGACGAAGACTTCGGTGCGGCCCTCGCCTTCGCCGATGAAGCCGGTCAGCGTGTGGCCGTCGGAGGAGATCGCGAACTGAATCGTCTGGCCATCGGACTTCAGACCGCCGAGCTGGTCCTGCGCTGTCGAGAACGTCAGATCGCGATGCGCGCCGGCGTCGGCGCCCCAGTGAATGCCGAGCGAGACGTCGTGAACGCCTGCGTTGTTTCCTTCGCCGGACAGCAGATCGGACTCGTTGATCGCGCTCGGGCCAACACCGTCGCCGGTGCTCGGACCATCGTCGTTGATGTCGATCGAAGCGACGCCGGTGGCCTGGTCGCCGTCCTTGTCGGTGACGGTGTAGCTGAACTGAAGGCGCAGGATATCATTGACGCCTGCCTCGCCCCTGTCCGGGTGATCGAGCGGAGCGAATTGCGTAAAGGTGAAGGCACCGCTTGCCGCGTTCGTAACGGTCAGGACGAAGACCGGCTGGCCATCGACGCTGCCGGTGATCGTCAGGCCATCGACGGTAATGACGACCGGCTTGCCGTCGGACATCAGGTCAATGTGCGTCCCGTTCTGCGTGCCCTCGACCATGTTGAGCGAATCGGCAAGCCTGACCTCGGTGATCTCCCCGACGTCCGCGCCACCATCGAAGCCGAATATGCCGTTGACGGTTTGCGTCTCGAAGCCGCCTTCTGTGCCTTCTGTTTCCGTCAGGCTGAGGTTTGTCGTCCGGTCAGCGGAAATGGTTGGCTGGTCGTCGAACAGTTCCCGGCGGTCGCCGAGACCCGGATCGGGCTGCTGCGTGTCCGCCAGCAACTGCGCGAGCTGGGTCGGATCGTTCGGATCCTGCTGGATGGTGTCCTGGAAATCGGCGCCGGAGCTTGGTGCGGAGGCACTTGCCGAATAGGAGCCGTCGGGACCCGCGGCGACGTTGATGTTGTTCTGCTCGAGAGCGGCAATCACGGCCTGCTGCGGCAGCTCGACTTCGCCGAGCAGGAAGGTCGGCACATGCAGGGCGCCGTTGACGATCACAATCTCCGTGCCATCGGCCTGGACAAGCACCAGGTTGTTGCCTTCGACGCGGATGTCGTCGATCGACACATCGGCCGGCAGGTGAGCGACGTTGTTCTGATCCGGGACGATTTCGGCTGGATGAGCGTTGGCGGCTATCGTCTGCGGAGCCGCCGGCACGCGGTCGGTCTTCTCGGGCTGTTGGCTATTGTCGACCTGTGCAACTTCGACACCCTGTGCAGCAGAAACGTCAATACTTGCGTCTTCATGAATGTCCTGACGGAAGTCGTGCGAGACGTTTTCGCTTGCAGTAGCGGAAATGCGCGGATCTTCGATAGACATAACAAAACAACCCCAATGAGAAACTGGGGCCAATCAATTACGCAGAAGAGCCAAAATCAATACTTGCAGCCGCTTAAGACATAGCCGGTTATGCATCCACCCAAAAATGTTTTAGGAAGAGTTAACGGTCGAGCCCCGAATATCGCTGGAACCGCTAAAATTCTAATAAAATTAATGAAATACAAACGCCCGGTCGGCGCTAACGCAGAATGTTCCAGCCTTCGATTCGACGCCTTATCTGCCTCCGTCACCTTCCGGCAGCGTACTTGGAGACACCAAATGCGGCTCAGGGCGAGCCGATGTCGGTCGGCTCGCCCTGAGATCAAAAGCGGCATTGAACGCGCCTATCGGGCGGGCGCAACGAGGCAGAAGAATGCGCCCTGCGGATCAATCGCCTGGATGATCCAGCTGTCGCCGGGTACTTCCATCGGGCCGTTCACCACCGTTCCCCCACCTGCCTTGACGCGCTCTATGGCCGCATCGATGGCCGGCACGTTAAAGTAATACGCCCATGCCGGCATGGGGACATTCGGCGGCTTGGTCATCATTCCGCCGATCGGCGTGCCGCGTTCAGCGAAGATGGTGTAGGCGCCCATTTCGCCCATATCCATGTCGTGGTCTTTCGTCCAGCCGAACAGCTTCGAATAGAAGGCGAAGGCTTCCGCACCGTTGCCGGCATAGAGTTCGTGCCAGCCGATATGGCCGGGTGTGCCCATCGGTGCCGGTGGAGGCTGATTGTCCATCGGCAGCGGCGTCATGATGCAGATCACCGCGCCATGCGGATCGGCGACGACCGCAAACCGTCCGACCGTCGGAATATCCTCCGGTTCACGACGGATCGAGCCACCATTGGCGGCAAAGTCCTTGGCGGACTTGTCGACGTCGTCGACCGCGACATAGCCTGTCCAATTCGGCGGAATACCCTTGCCTTCCAACTCTGCCGGAAAATCCATGAGGCCGGCAACGCCAGCGCCGTTGGCTTCGAAGACTGTATAAGGCGGCAGGTTCTCGATCTTCATGTCGTTTGTCGTCCAGCCGACGACCTTGCCGTAGAAGTCGGCGGCCGCCTTGGGATCCGGCGTCATCAATTCGCACCAGATGAATTTTCCATGGGTGTCGGACATCGGGTTCTCCATTTGCGATGCTTCCGTTCGGTTGCGAACGGCCTCGTATCAAACCATGCCGTTCGATCCACCCGCAACTAAGGCTTGCGGGTATAGTGCGCTTCCATGAATTGCTTCCAGGAGCCGTCTGGCTGCCTAGCGGCGGAGTTGAACGTGCGGTGGTCGCGATCATGGAAGATGATCTGCTCGCGGTAATCGGCGAGCTTGTTTGCGTCCGTGAAATCGGGACCCGTCGTGTAGAGGTTCAGGATCTTGCCGTCGTCGGAGACCTCACCCTCGTAAACCCACATGTGGTCCATCATAGTGCCGATCCAGGTGCCAACGTATTTTCCCTTCTCGGCGCTATAGCCCAGGGTGAGCACCGTCGTTGCCGCGCCACCGCCGGGCATCTGGCCGGCGCCCTCGGCGACGAACCAAATGCCGTGAAGCGAGCGCACGATCTCGGTCCACGGCTCCTGCCCCGTCATCTCGGGCGCCGTCACCTCCCAGACACCGACGAGGTCTTCCAGGAGCTCGTGCTCCTTCAGAACTTTCGCTTGCTGCATCGTCCTTCTCCCTTGGAGGATGGTTGCAGATCTCAGTGACAGCTGGATGGCGCGGTCTTCGCCGGTTCGTATTCGTCGTGACGCTTGACGAAATCCATCGTGCTGTCTTCGTTGCGGCCTTTCGGCGCGCGATCGAGGATCATCAAGGTGCCGACTGCTTCTTCGAGACCACGGGCATAGGTGGAATACGTATGGAAGATCTCACCGCTTTCGCTTTTGTAGAACGCGCTGAGACCGGGCAGCTCGTCATGGGCGTTGGCCGGATCGATTGCCTCGAAATTGTAGAAAACCTTGTCCTTCGCCAGATCTTCCGGGCTGAAGGAGACGTGGTAGTCAAAGTTGAAGCTGTTTTCGAAAGATGAAACCCAGGGGAATTTCCACCCCATGCGCTTCTTGTAAGCCTCTATCTTGGCAAGCGGCGCCCGCGAAACCGCGACCCAAGTGACATCGTGGTTGTTCAGATGCGGCAGTGTTCCATCGACATGATCGGATAGGAACGAGCATCCAGGGCAGCCGGCCTGCCAATCCGGGCCAAGCATGAAATGATAGATTAAAAGCTGGCTGCGGCCATCGAAGAGTTCGGCAAGGCTTTTCTTACCCTGCAGCGTATCGAAGACGTAATTTTTATCAACCTTGACCCAGGGCAAGGCCATGCGTTCGGCATTGACCTTATCCCTCAGATGCGTCGCTTCCTTCTCCTTGAGAAGCAGCGAGCGGCGGGCTTCCAGCCATTCTTCACGGGAAACGACTTGGTTCTGCATCACGTGCGCCCTCCTCCGGCGCGATCGGAAGTTGCGTTCTATGCTCCTTTTCCTTGACTAAATACATTGATATCAATAGACATTAGGCATGTCAAACGCGGTAGAGATTCCTTTTTCAACGACGCTTCTGGTGCGCGACACGTGCCTCTGCCTGCATGTGCAACGGGCAGCGCGCGCACTGGCGCGGCTATTCGACGATGCCCTTCGCCCTGTCGGGCTCACCAACGGCCAGTTCTCGCTGATGATGTCGCTGAACCGCCCGGAGCCACCGCCGATGGGAGCGGTCGCGACCCTGCTCGCAATGGATCAGACGACATTGACGGCGGCACTCAAGCCATTGCAGCGCCGTGGTTGGGTAAATGTAACCCAGAATGCGAAAGACAAGCGCCGACGCCTGTTAAGCCTGACGCCGGAGGGAAAGGCGGTGCTTGCGGCCGCAGTGCCGATCTGGGAAAGCACTCATGCGAGCCTTGAAGATGCGCTCCCGGATGGCGACATGGGGCGGCTGCGACGCGACTTGCAGGCGCTGGCTTGAAGAAATAGTTGGCGTCAGTCGCGCGCCATTCGCGGATCGCCGGCGAAATCCTCCACCGAGAATCCAACTCTGACTTTCGGGAAATCACAAAGCGCCTGGACGCCAATACCCGAAAGCCGGATCCTCCATGTCTGGCGCTCGACCGGCTCGCGAGCGACAAATGCCGCTGCCGTCAGAAGCGCGATGTTGCGGCCGCGCTGCGGGTCGCGCACGGATTCATAGAGAATTGCCTGGCAACCGGCCTCGCGCGCAGCGTCGGCGAGAGCCTGGCACGGGCCATAATTATGAGGATCCGTCCATATCGAACGATCGGCGTCGAGCGGCGGCCGCATGAGGTCGATGGCGGATGGCGTGGCTATCGCGGCGGCAAAGGCAGTGTATTCGGCGGCATTGGCGGGAAACTGCGTCGCCGGCGATTCAGAATAGAACAGCAGCCGATAGAAGGCCATTTCCGCAAGCGCGGTTTCCACCCGCTCGGACGCATAGAAGACACCAGCCGTGCGCCCTGCCCGGCGGAAACGCGATCCATGCGGGTAGACGGCACCATAACGGAAGGGCGTTGCAAGTAGGTAGTCGAGGCCGATGCATTCCGGCGGCAGCGCCGGTTTGCTTTCCTCGAGCAAGGTTTCGAGCAACGCCTGCTCGTCGAGCGTGTCGACGAGCTTCAGCGTCGAAATCTGGTGCTGCGCCTCGACCAGGCGCCAGAACCTGCCCGAGATCGGCTGCGCCTCAGACGAGAGCGCGGCGGGCGTCCAGGTAAGCAATGACATCGGTCAATCCGGAAATGCTGACGATCTTTTCGAGTGGCGTCGCGCCGAGCGCCGCGTTGGCGTTGCGCAGCCATTGCCGGGCAACGACTTCATCGCCGCCAACAATCGCGTCGAGCGAGCGAAACAAACGAACGAGCAGGATAGCGAGTTCAAAAGACTTTGAGCCGCGCTCGAGCAGATAGTCCTGCCGTTTCATGCGCGAGATGGTCGCCTCGGACACACCAAGCACCGCCGAAAGGGTTCGGGCGTTGAGGCCGAGATGGTTGGCTGCGTTGACGGCCGCTTTGGTGATGACGGCAGCCTCCGGAGACCTAATACCGGGGATGGTCTGTGCTATAGCCATGCCATATTCCTTTCACTGGAAAGAATATAGCATTTTATTTTCACATGAAAAGAGCGCCGCAAGGCACGGCGCTCTTTTTCGTCCTTGATCAGGCAACGGTAACCGGAACTTCGGTCGACGTGCGCATCGCGTGGCTATAGGGGCACACGATATGGGCCGCAGCAGCCAGCTTCTCAGCGGTCGGCTTGTCGAGGCCAGGTATGCTGACCGTCAGGGCGACTTCGATGCCGAAGCCGGTGCCATCCTCGCGCGGGCCGATGCCGACCTTGGCGCTGACCGTGGTGTCTTCCGGAATCTTGACGTTTTCCTTGCCGGCGACAAATTTCAAAGCGCCGAGGAAGCAGGCCGAATAGCCCGCAGCAAACAGCTGCTCAGGGTTGGTGCCGGTCGCGCCGTCGCCGCCGAGTTCCTTCGGAACGGTCAGCGTCACATCGAGGACGCCGTTGTCGGAAACGGCGCGGCCTGCGCGGCCACCGGTGGCGGAAGCCTTGGTCGTGTAGAGGATGGGCATGTCAGTCTCCTTTGCGTTGGGGTTGGATTTTGTATATCGCGCAATTAAATTGTACGCAAGTGAATTTTGCAAATTGCATTTAGAATTCGAAAAGAGGAGAATTGCCCCTTGGAAAGGAAGACGATGAAAGCGCATCTGGCAAAGACGATGGAAATTCCGGAAGAGGAAAAGCGGCTGGAGAACCAGCTTTGTTTTGCGGTGTACTCGACAGCCCACGCCTTCACCCGCGCCTACAAGCCGATTCTCGACAAGGTCGGCCTCACCTACCCGCAATATCTCGTCATGCTGGCGCTGTGGGAAAAATCCGAGCAGGCGGTCAAGGCGATCGGCGAACAGCTCGATCTCGATTCGGGCACATTGTCGCCGTTGCTCAAACGGCTCGAACAAAATGGCCTGATCAAACGCACCCGAGATTCCCGCGACGAACGCCAGGTCATCGTTTCACTGACCGACAAAGGTCTGGCGATGCGGAGCGAGATCGACACGATCATGACCGCGATCGGCCAGGCGGCGGGCTGCACACTCGAAGAAATGAAGACGATCCGGGGCCTGTTGCGAGGCCTGCGCTCAAACCTTACGGCCGCGGTATAGCGGTTGCGGCCCGGCAATGGGATCGCCAGCACCTTACCGATCCCATAGCGCAGCTTGGTCGGCGTGGTTGCGCGGCAGGTCGAATTCTCTTTGGTTTTCGATGACGGCAGCGGCGCGGTTTTGCGGCAGAAGCTCGCTCTTCAGCCGCTCGACAACCGCCGCTGTTATTTCGTCCTGAACCGCGAAGATCTGCCCGAAATGACGATCGAAGCGGTCCGCCCAGACAATCCCACCGGTTTGCGCATCGACAAGCTCGGTCGTCAGACGCAATTCATGGCCGCTCACGCGAACACTTCCGCTGAGGACGTAGTGCACACCCAGCGCCCTGACCACATCCGGCAGGCGCCCGGCCTTGTCGCGATAGGCGAAGCTCAAACTCTTCGACGTGACAAAGAGAGCGGGAATCTTCGCCAAGGCAGTGATGATGTCTTCGACAATGCCGTCGGCGATCCATGTGTGCCGCCCCCCAGGCACCGCGACGGTGAACGGAAGCACCGCGATCGAGAGCCGCCCCGACGGACCAAACGCTGCTGGCGCCAGCAGAGCCTCGCTGCGCCGCACCAGCTTCTCGTCCAACGCATAGCCGCGGCATGGAACAGTGCGGATGAGCTTTGCTGCGCCCTCACCCAAGGTCCGGCGGATGTCCGTCACGCACTGGCTGAGCGAGCCGTCCGTGACGGCCACATTGGGCCAGACGGCTGAAACCAATTCATCCTTAGTGACGACGCGTCCCGAATTTTCAAGCAGATAAGTCAGCAACGCCAATGATTTGGGGCGCAAACGGACATCCTGCCCGCCCTTGCGCAGCCGGCCCTGTTGCATATCGAGTTGGTGTCCCGCGAATTCGAACATCGACATTGGATGCTCCGAATGTTGGCGCGCAATCTAGCAAACGCTTCCCACCACGACAACGAACCGTATCCAAACGCGACATCGAAACGAAAGAATTTCAGAGAAATTTCAAAAGCGCTTCAGCGGGACTTCACGACAACCACACGGGTAAATGGGAGGCTTTGCCGGTGCAACTGCAACTTGGGGGGCCACCATGACGTTCCTGCACCTACATGGCGTGCGCAGTTTTTCGCCGACAGCCGCGTTTTCGGGAACATGGCACGCGCTCGCGCATCTGATCCCGCATGGGGAACACCATTCGCCAACAGATCACGCTGCGTGCCGGGCGCTGGATCAGCTTGACGACGAGCAGTTGGCCGATATCGGCATCGTCAGACACGACGAGTTTGCCGGTTGGCATGAGTCCGCGAGAGGCTCCGATCCTGACCCGATCGTGTCCCACAGCTATTCATGGCGTTAAATTTCGGCCGGCCAAATATGGGGCGGAGAGACAGCGCTGTCTCCCCCGGGGCGACGCTATTCCCGTGGAAAGATGCTGTCTCCCAGTGAAGGGAGACAGCGAAACGCAAATCGATCACTGCAGAACGACGACCGGCGCCTTGTTCGGCACACGGTCATAGAGGTCGATGATGTCCTGGTTCAGCAGGCGCACGCAGCCTGACGACACTGCCTTGCCGATCGAACGCCAATCCGGATTGCCGTGCAGCCGGTAGAGCGTATCTTCGCCATTCGAGAAAATGTAGAGCGCACGTGCGCCGAGTGGGTTCTTCAGACCCGGCTCCATGCCGCCGTTTTCGATCGAATACTTGGCGAGTTCGGGCTGGCGCGCGACCATCTCGTTCGGCGGCTTCCAGCGCGGCCACCTTTGACGCCATTGGATAACGCCGGAGCCCTGCCAAGCGAAGCCTTCGCGGCCGATACCAACGCCGTAGCGCATCGCCGTGCCGCCGGGCTGGACGAGATAGAGGAAACGCGAGGGCGTATCGACGACGATCGTGCCGGGCGCCTGGCCGGTCGGATCGACGACCTGCTGACGATAGAAGCGCGGATCGATCTGCTGATACGGCACTGCGGGAATGAGGAAGCCACCATCCTCGATCGGGCCGTACATGACCGCCAATTCGGCGTCACCCGGCGTCTGCGGCGCCTGGACTGGACTGCGCATGACGACCGGCTGAGCCGTGGAATAAGGCGGCGGTCCAGCCGTGGATGCACACCCGGTCAGCGCCGAAGCTGCGGTCATTGCCGAAAAGGAAAGGAAGCTGCGGCGGGAAAGGGGTTTTTCGAAGCTCATACGCGGGTCTGGTTTCCTGTTGCGCTGGAAGGACGAACGCCCTTCGCGGAAGGTGGCTCAACGCCGGTGACAAGACAAGAAATCTATCGCCATACGTTAAATAAACCACCACCTCACGAAGTCGTGTCCGCCTACCGCGCGACGATATCACCAGTGCTGTTGCGCGACTACATCACGACGATTTCGGTCTTTGCCGGAACGCGGTCATAAAGGTCGACCACATCCTGATTCAGCATGCGGACGCAGCCCGACGATGTGGACTTTCCGACCGACTGCCAGTCCGGCGTTCCGTGGATGCGGTAGAGCGTATCCTGCCCGTCCTTGAAGATATAAAGCGCACGCGCGCCGAGCGGGTTTCCGAGGCCGGGATTCATGCCGCCGTTTTCCGCGGAGAAGGCCCGAACATCCGGCTGGCGCGCGACCATTTCGTCGGGCGGCGTCCAGCGCGGCCACTTCTGCTTCCACTGAATGACGCCGCGGCCAGACCATGCATAGCCTTCACGGCCGATGCCGACACCGTAGCGCATTGCCTTGCCGCCCGGTTCAATGAAGTAGAGGTGCTTGGTCTTCGTATCGACGACGATCGTACCGGGCTTTTCGTTGCTCGGATAATCGACCTCCTGCCGCAGATATTGCGGGTCGATGCGGCTGACCGGTATGGCCGGCAAAGTGAAATCCGTGTCGCGGACCTGGCCGTACATGGCGCTGTTCACCGGATTGGTGACCGGCAGGCCGTAGGTCCGGCTAAAGTTCGCGCCCGGAATACCATAGGTCTGGTTATAGATCGTCGGCGGCACACCCGGCCGCTGCGGGACCGGCGTATCGATCGGCTTGACCCGCATGGGATCGACACCGGGCGGGTTATAGAAGACGGGCGATGTTTCCTGCACGAAGCGGGCGGGATCGGTGGCACCGGTATCCGGGATGAGGATATTGCAGCCGCTCAGGCAAAGAGCAGCGGCCGCAAGCCCGGCAAATGGCGACACCCGGCTGAGAACAGTCATAAAACACCCTCATCGACAACAGCGAGACGTATAGCTGCGGCAAGGATGGCACTTGCGGCTGGCGCGAGGCTGGTCACCGAGCCAGCCTAATATTTACCGGACGCCGGACCGCGATCAGGCCGCGACGCCGTGGAAGAACTTTATGCTCTGCTCGATCTCCGCCGGCAGCGCCGAGGTGTGGTTGCCGGTCACCGTATCCGTTTCGATGCGGACTCCGCCTGAGCGTGCGCGGCTTGCAAGCAGCCCGGCGCGGTCGTTGAAATGCGCCTCTTCGGTGCCGTGGACGACGCGGACGGGGCATTTGAAGCTCTTGGCATAGCAGAGCGCGCTACGGACCTCGAATTCGTGGGCATTGCTGTCGTCGAAACGAATGTCCTGCGGGTAGCGATTGAAGAAACGGAATGCGTCCGGATTGCCTGATATCGGCGCTGCAGCGCGGAACTTGTGGGTGCTCATTGCCGCCAGCATCGTCAGCGTACCACCGATGCTGTGGCCGGCGACGAACAGGCGGTCGCCATCGACGCCCGGAAGATGCTGCAGCCGGTCGGCGGCCGAAAGTACATCGTCGACCTCGTCGTAAAAGCCCGAGAAGTTGCCCATCTGGCCGTTCTCGCCGCGCAAAGACGGCATCATGACCACGAAGCCAGCGTCGACATAGGCCTTGAGCAGAACCCAGTGGCCAAGCCCCATGGCGTTTCCGCCGTGCAAAAACAGAACGCCCGGCTTCGGCTTGCTGCCACGCTTGTACTTGGAAACCCAGGCGACCAGCTCCAATTCGCCGCCGTAACCCGAGCGATAAAAAATCTTGTCCCCTTCCGGCGGAGCGTCGAGCGGTTCATACTTGTCGGGAGCCGGTCCCTTCTGCAGGAGCCTGGTATGGAAGCGCTTGCGGGCCTTGGCATAATCGTGATCGATCAGCCGCGGCACCTCCGGAACCTCGAATGCGCTTGCCATGCGCGGGAGCAGGAGGGCCCCGGCCAGGCCTGCAAGAACCGTGCGGCGCTGGCGGAGAAAAGAATTACCTTCGTCTGACGTCATTTCACACTTCCATGGTACCCGGCGATTCGAGAATTGCACCGGAAGCGTGCGGCCGCCAACACACGTTGTGTTGAAAACGGTGGCCCTGCGGCGTTTTGCGCCAGAAAAACCTACCGTTCTCCCTTCGCATCGATCATGGCGACCAGCGTCTGGAGGCGATCCGCCTCATAGGACGGTTTGTCGGGGCGCAGCCGGGAAATCCGCGGAAAGCGCATCGCCACCCCCGACTTGTGGCGGGTGGAGCGATTGATGCCTTCGAAGGCGACTTCCACGACGAAGCCGAAATCCCTGTCCGCCCTGACGGCGCGCACCGGACCGAAGCGCTCGGTCGTGTTGTTGCGCACGAACTTGTCCAGCAGTTCCAGCTCGGCATCGGTGAAGCCGAAATAGGCCTTGCCGACTGGCACCAGCTGTTCTCCCTCCGGCGTCTCGGTCCAGACGCCGAAGGTGAAATCCGAATAATAGCTCGAGCGCTTGCCGTGGCCGCGCTGCGCATACATCAGCACGGCATCGACATTGTAGGGATTGCGCTTCCATTTGAACCACGGTCCCTTCAACCGCCCGGCCTGATAGACGCTGTCGCGCCGCTTGATCATCACCCCTTCGATGACAGGATCCGGCGGTGACGACCGCAAGCCATCCAATTCGTCCCACGAAGAGAACTCGACCAGCGGGGAGAGATCGAAGCGGTCGTGTGGGGCTCGGTCGATGACCTCCGCAAGACGCGCACGGCGATCGACATAGGATTGGCCGCGCACGTCCTCCTCCCGATCGAACAAGAGATCGTAGGCACGGATGAAGGCCGGATATTCGTCGAGCATCTTCGTCGTCACCGTCTTGCGGTTTAGCCGCTGCTGCAGATCGGAGAAGGTGCGCGTCGGACTGTTCGAACGGGTGGTCCCACCAACTAGCAGCTCGCCGTCCATCACACCGTCAAAGCTGATCGATTCGACGATATCCGGGAACGCGCCCGATATATCGTCGCCGGAACGCGAATAGATCTTGCGCGTATCGCCGGAGCGCGACAGCTGCACGCGAATGCCGTCCCACTTCCACTCGGCGGCATAGTCGGCGGGATCGAGCTGATCGAGATCCCCCTCCTCGACCGGATTGGCGAGCATCACGGAATGGAAGATTGCCGGCGTTGCCAGCACCGGCTTGTCGCCATGCCCTTCCAGCCAGCGAAACAACGGCTCGTAGGGCGGCTGCAGGCCATGCCACAGCGTCTCGATTTCGGTCACGTCTTGGCCGCCCATGTCGGCAAGCGCCTGTTTCGCCAATCGCGAGGACACACCGATGCGAAGCGCCCCGGTCGCGAGCTTGATGAAGGCGAAGCGCCCTGACGTGTCCAGCTGATCGAGCAGGTCGCGCACGAAACTGCGGACTTCGGTGCGCCCGAGCGCGTTCATTTGCCTGACGACATCTCCAAGTCGCGGCTGGGCAAGTGCCGACCGCTCGATGTCCTTCTCGGCGTCCCAGACGAGCGAGATCGTTTCCGCGAGGTCGCCGACATAATCGTAGGAATAGCGGAAGAGCACCTCGTCCATCCGCTCCAGCACCAGCTCGCGCAGCATGGCCGGCTTCACGTTGCGCACTTCAAGGGTGCCGGCGATGGCGGCAAGGCCGTAGCCGCGATCCGGATCCGGGGTGTTTCGGAAGTAGTCGGAGAGCAGTTTCAGCTTGCCGTTACGGCTGGGGGTGAGCACGAGGCGGTCAAGCAGATCGGCGAACGCTTTCATCAATCAGCCTCGTCTTCGTAGCCGACGAGGTGGAGCGGTCGGGCCTTGATGCCCTGCAACTGGCACCAGCGAACCAGCGCCTCTTCGCGGCCATGCGTCACCCACACTTCCTCGGGCCGCAGGTCGCTGATCGTCTCGGTCAGCTCCGGCCAGTCGCAATGATCGGAGATGACCAGTGGCAGTTCGACGCCCTGCTGCTTGGCGCGCTGCCGCACCATCATCCAGCCCGACGCAAATGCCGGCAAAGGCTCATTGAAGCGTCGCGCCCAACGGTCGGCAAAGGCGGAGGACGGGCCGACGACAATGGCTCCCTTGAAGGCAGACTTGTCGCGGCTCTCAATGGTCGCCGGGCGCAGCTCACCAAGCTCGATGCCCTGCTCCATGTAGTAGTCGCAGAGCCTTTCCATCGCGCCGTGGATATAGATCGGCTGGTCGTAGCCGGTATCGCGCAGCAGGCGGATGACGCGCTGCGCCTTGCCGAGTGCATAGGCGCCGATCAGATGCGTCCGCTCCGGAAATTGCCGCAGCGAGGCGTACAGTTTGCCCATTTCATCGACGGGATCGGGATGATGGAAAACCGGCAGTCCGAAGGTCGCCTCGGTGATGAAGACATCGCAGGGGACCGGCACGTAGGCAGCGCAGGTGGGGTCCGCCCGCCGCTTGTAGTCGCCCGAGACGACAATGCGGGTGCCGTTCTTCTCGATGGCGATCTGGGCCGAGCCGAGCACATGCCCGGCCGGATGAAAGCTGACCTTCACGCCGTTGATCAGGATCTCCTCGCCGAAGGCCGCAGCCTGCTCGCTTGCGCAAAAGCCGTCGCCATAGCGGATCTGCATGATGTCGAGCGTCTGGCGTGTCGCCAGTACGTTTACGTGGCCGGGCCGCGCGTGATCGGAATGGCCGTGGGTGATCAGGGCTCGCTCGACCGGCCGCACGGGATCCACATAGAATCCTCCCTCGGGACAATAGAGCCCTTCGGGGGCGGGATAGAGCAAGGCATCAGATCTCATGCCTGCAAAGATAGCGGGAAAGAACGGAAGGGCCAGTGGGCGACAGGAAGATGCGGATCCGTACCAAAATGAAACAGGCGCGCTGGCACGTTTCCTGCAGCACGGCGGAAATGAAGCAAAGTCCGTTAACCTCCCGTCGTGACCTGTTCCGCCTTGCCGGAGCATCCGCCTTTGCGCTGGTGGCATCGCGCAGCTTCGCGACGACGCGCGACGGCGACCTGCGCGGCGCGATCGACGCAGTCCGTTACAAGACGATACCTGATGCCGCTGACCGCAAGAGCGCCAGCCTGCAGAAGATGATCGATCAGGCCGCGGCGGAGAATGTGCCGGTTTTCCTGCCACCCGGCACCTACGCAGCTTCGAATCTGGTGCTGCGCGACAATACGCGCATCACCGGTGTTCCCGGCGCATCGCGCATCGTCTACACCGGCGGTGGCAAGCTCTTCAGCGCCGACAACGTCAAGCACGTCGAACTCTCGAACATCATTTTCGACGGGCAGAATCGCTCGCTCGGCGACGATGCCGGAGGGCTGCTGCAATTCACCGGCGTCGCCGAGGTAGCGATCGACAATTGCGAGATCACCGGCAGCCGCAAACATGCCGTTCGGCTGGAGCGATGTGGCGGCCGGATCGAGCGCAGCCGCGTACAGGGCGCCGGTCAATCCGGCATCTACGCCGTCGAATCCGACGGGCTTTCGATCACCGGGAACGAGGTTTTCGACTGCGGCAATGGCGGCATTCTGGTGCATCGCTGGACGAAGGCGGCTGACAACAGCGTCGTCAACGGCAACCGCATCTACCGGATCAGGGCCAATGACGGCGGCACCGGCCAGAACGGCAACGGCATCAATATCTTCCGCGCCGACAACGTGATGGTTGCAAACAACCACGTGTCCGACTGCGCCTTTACAGCCATCCGCGCCAACTCGGCCTCCGACATCCAGATCACCGGCAACCAGTGCCAGCGTTCCGGTGAGACGGCGATCTATGTCGAATTCGAGTTTGTCGGCGCTGTGGTGTCCAACAACATGGTGGACGGCGCGGCAAACGGCATCTCGATTGCCAATTTCGACCATGGCGGCAGGCTGGCGAGCGTGACCGGCAACGTCGTGCGCAACCTGACGCTCAAAGGCCCCTATCAGCACGAGGTCGGGTTCGGCATCGGCATTGCGGCCGAGGCAGACACACTGGTCTCCGGTAACATCATAGAAGGTGCTCCACGCTGGGGGATGCAGCTCGGCTGGGGACCGTATCTTCGCAACCTCGTCGTGACCGGAAACATTACCCGCAATGCGCCGGTCGGTTGTGCTGTCTCGGTAGCGGAGGGCGCCGGAACCGCCGTTATCACCGACAACGTGTTTCAGCAAACACCCGGCGGCGCCGTCCTCGGTTTCGAATGGGACAGGAAGGTGTCGGGAGAACTGGCGACCACCGGGTCCTCGCGCTTTGCGCAACTGACCGTCGAGCGCAACCGCATCTCCTGAGAAGCATCAAAAGCTTTCATCGATTCATAAGGCTTGGCCGCTTCCGCTGGGACGCTTCGGCTCCTACCCTGCAGCAACAGAACATGGGGAACATCGACATGCTGACGATCTATGGGGTTTATCGCTCGCGCGCCTCGCGCGTTTACTGGATGGCCGGGGAGCTAGGGCTGGAATTCGAGTCCGTGCGTGTCATTCAGGCGCGGCGCCTTGCCAACCCGCTTGCCGCCGATGCACCTATCAATACGCTGTCGCCGGATTTCCTGGCGGTCAATCCAATGGCGCTGATCCCGAGCATCAGGGATGGCGACCTTGTGATGCATGAGTCGCTTGCCATTACCCTTTACCTTGCGCGCAAGCACGGCGGACCACTGGCCGCTCAAACCGTCGCGGAAGACGGTTTGATGACGATGTGGACCATCTGGGCGGCAACCGAGGTTGAGCCGCATACGGTGAAGATCGTCTATGTCTACGACGACGAGAAGCAGAACAGCGACGAGGGCAAGGCGACGATCAGTGTTGCTGTGCGTTCGCTGAAGAAGGCGTTCGCGACGCTGGAGAAGCATCTGGCAACCAACGAATACGTCGTCGGCAACCGCTTCACGGCAGCAGATCTCAATATTGCGGAAGTGCTTCGCTACGCCCAGACGGAACAGGCGCTGTTCGAGGCCCATCCCCATATCAGCGCCTGGATCAAGCGCTGCCAGTCGCGGCCGGCCTATATCGCGATGCAGGCGACGCGATCGCAGGAACCTATCTGATCAGGGAAAGAGCTTGAGGGTCTCGGCCATTTCCTCACGGATCCAGGCCTTGAAATCCTTCACCTTCTTGGGTTCTCGCGAGCCTGTGGCGGTTACGAAATAGTGACCGAAACCGGTTTTCGCGCGAATGCCGAAGGGCGCGACCAACTGCCCCTGCTGCAGGGCAAAGCCCGCAAGCGTCTGCCAGGCGAGCATGACGCCCTGCCCTGCGATAGCCGCATCGAGGCAGAGCGACGCGTCGTTGAAGACGTGCCGCGTCTCAAGCGTTGCGCCCGACAACCCGGCCTCATGCATCCATACTTTCCAGCTGAACATGGCGCGGCCATCGATCACCGCCGGCACCGACAGGATGTCGGCGAGCTCGTGCAGACGCGCCGCCATCGCAGGTGAACAGACCGGGAAGACCTCCTGCTGCAGCGGCAGTTCTGCCTTCACGTCCGGCCACTGACCGTTGCCGACCCGGATGCCGACATCGACATCGCAGAGCGCCGGATTGACGAGCCGCGTCGTCGCATCCATTCGCAGGCTGATTTCAGGGTGCCTTTCGGCAAAACGATCCAGCCGATAGACGAGCCAGCGCGCGGCGAAGACCGGCGCCACCGAGATCGTCAGTATGCTTTCGTCGCGTTGCCGTGTCGCCGCGACGGCCTGTGACAGCGCGTTGAACCCCTCGGTCAGGCCGGCCAGCAGGCGCGCGCCGGCCTCCGTCGCGACCATGCCCTTGGGCGTGCGCTCGAAGATCAGGTGATCGAGCTGCGCCTCTGCCTTGATGACCTGCTGGCTGACCGCGCCGATCGAAACGCCCAGTTCCTCTGCAGCTGCCTGCAACGAGCCAAGCCGCCCCACAGCCTCGAGCGCGCGTAATCCATTCAAGTGAACCGAGTTCAGGTTTCTCATATAGTTTTTCTATACTCAGACATTGGTAATCTCAATTGAAACCTGCCTGACCGACCGCGATAATCCCTCCGTGTTGATGAGATGCTCCGTTCAGCTCCGTACAAGGAAGCGAGGCACGCCATGCAATTCCTGAAGTTTTTCTTGAGCGTCGAAACGCTCGATCCTCCCTACAGCGCGGATACCAGACAAGATCCGTTGAACCACCCGGATCTCACGCGCATGTCGTTGAGGGCGCTCGCCGATCTGCCGCTCGGTCCGGAACCCCGTAAGCCGCAACCCCAAAGGCCGCAGCTTGCAAGGTGCGCTTAAGAATGAGAGATCTGTTAGTCTGTGGGAGCTTCAGTCCGAGCAAGCCCAATGACCGACAGTGTCGACACGATTTTTGCGCGCCTCAAGCGTCTCTCTGATGAGGCCAACCTTCCTGGCGTCGAGGAGAGCACGTCCTATGGCAACCCGGCACTGAAGGTTGGCGGCAAATCCTTTGCTGCGGTCAAGAACAACGAGACCATTGTGCTCTGCATCTCGATCGACGACAAGGAACGGCTGATCGAGATGGCGCCCGAGATCTATTATCAAACACCTCACTATATCGGCTGGCCCTATATGCCCTTGCACGCAGCCATGATCAGCGATGCCGAACTGAAGGAACGGCTGATCGGCGCATGGCGGTTCCGTGCGCCAAAGAAGCTTGCCGCGAGCTTTCAGGGCTGAGCGCACCGTCTGCTGATTGCCTCCGGCGCTGCTCCGCGATCCGGACGCCTGTTAGGCCTGCTCGCGCTCCAGTGCCCGCTGAACGGCCGGCCGCTCCATCATCTGAGCATAATGCGCCGTCGCTTTCCGGAAGCGGGCCGGATCGACGCCATCGGATCGCAGCCAGCCGGTCATGACGAAGAGGTAGGGATCCGCGACCGAGTAATATTCACCCATCACCCACGGCCCTTCCAGCATCCGCGCGTCGATGAGGTCAAAGCATTCGGTCATGGTCTGCGGGACCTTTGCCTTCATCGCCTCATGAGCAGTCGGATCATCCGCCCATCGACTACCGCGTCGGGCGTGTGCGTGGTTCACATGCACCGTCGAGCAAATGTAGTTGTTAAAGGCCTGCATGCGCGCGAACTCAAACGGATCAAGCGGCGCCAACTGGGCTGCCGGTGCGACCTGCGCGATAAATGCGAGGATTGCCGGCGTTTCGGTGAGAATGCCATGATCGGTCACAAGTGCCGGAACGCGCCCCTTCGGATTGATCTCAAGGTACTCAGGCGAGCGCTGCTCCGCTTCTGCAAAATTCAGCTTTTTCGTCTTGAACGGCAGGCCGGACTCTTCCAGCGCAATCAGGCTTGCGAGCGCGCAGGTGTGCGGGGCAAAGTACAGTGTCAGCATGATCGACTCCCTTCGATCCTGACCTTATAGCGCGGCCGCCTGCAAACGCACAGATCGAGGCCGGCAAGCCGGCCCCTTAAACCAACCCGCCTTAAGCGCAACCCGGCACATCCTCGAGCCGGTACCAGACAGGAATGCCGCGTTCGCGCGCAATGCGGACATCGTTGTCGGCGCCCTTCGATTCTCCTTCGAGCCGAAGCACGCCGTCGCAAAGCTGCAGCAGACGGCCAGCGACGGGGTGAAAGATCTCTTCGTAGAGATCATCGCCGACAGCTTTGCCGCCGGCGGCGTTCCATACTGGGAGCGCCACCCATTCTCCGATCATCGGTACGTGACCGGCCTTGAACAGCCTATGCGATGGCTGCTCCAGGCGCTGCAAATTGGCGGCCATTTTCACAGGGTCGTCGCCGGTTCCGGACCTGTAGGGCCCAGCAATCAAAATCAACATGATCAAGCTCCATTTTCCTCGGCCTCATGCACGAGACGGCAGACAACTGCACGATACTTCTTGAATGTCGAATCATTTCGTGCAATTTCATGCTAATTCGTGCAACTGTAGGATCGAGGCCATGTTCACCAGTCAGCGCAAATCATTGATCCTCGACGTTCTTCGGCGGGACGGCCAGGTTGTCGCCAAGCGCGTCGCCGAAGACTTTTCGCTGTCGGAGGACACGATCCGCCGCGACCTCCGGGAGATGGCGGCGGAAGGTTTGCTAAAACGGGTGCACGGCGGGGCAATGCCTGTTGCACCGCAACTTCCCGACTTCTCGACGCGCAAGGGCGTTTCATCTGAGATCAAGGAGAGGCTCGGGAAAAAGTCGGCCTCGCTCGTGCGATCCGGCCAGTTGATCTTTCTCGATGGTGGCACGACGACGGCGGAAATCGCCCGGCAGCTGCCGCGCGAATTTGCCTTTACGGTAGCAACGCACAGCCCGACCATCGCCGCCGAACTGGAACATCACCCGACGGCGAGTGTGATCCTCATCGGCGGCAAGCTCTACAAGCACTCGATGGTATCCGTCGGGTCCGCTGCCATGACCGCGATTTCGCAGCTTCGGCCGGACATCTTCTTTCTCGGGGTGACGGCAGCCCATCCGGTGCAGGGGCTATCGACCGGTGATTTTGAAGAAGCGGCCATCAAGCGTCACATCGCCTCCTGTGCCGCAGCGACGTACGTGCCACTGACGGACGAGAAATTGGACCGCGTCTCGCCTTGCCTCATCCTGCCGATCGCCGGCGTCTCGGGGCTGATCGTTACAGTCGACAGCGCCGCGGCTGCCATCGAGCCCTATCGCAACCTCACTGCCGAGATCCTCGAAGCGTGAACGGTTGGGCAAAACGCGCCTTCAGTTCCGCCAGGTTCTGCGGCAACAGGCTAGCGGCAAGACCGACGACGAAGACTGCAAAGACGACATAGGCGAAGGTATCGCGCCCGCGTCCGAGTGTCAGGAGATCGTTCAGTCCGGGCTGCAGCGCCGCAATCGATGCCGAGAGCCGCATGTCGCCCAAGAGTCGGTCGGGGATGGTGGCAAAGGCTGGCGCCTCCGACAGCGCAAGCAAGGCGCCGTAGACCGCCGAGAAGCGAATGATCATTCGCAGCGCCCGCCATGCTCCGAGCGGCCGCGCGCCGCTGTCTTCGAACGCCCAGCCGATATAGGCGCAGAAGACGACGAGGAACAGGAACGCCACGGGCAGCCCGTCCAACACGGTCTCCGGTTTCAACTGGCCAGTCCAGCCACTGGCGAGCAGCAGCGGGAACGGCGCCGATGCCACGAACCAGATTGCGACGACGACGCCCCAGGCCCAGTTCATCGACAGATAGTGGACGCGGGCAAGCGTAACGACGAGGATGATGGCACCCGCGAGATAGACGCCCGACGGCTTCATCGATCCGGTCATTGTGACGATGATCGGGCCACAGGAGCCAGCGACATGGGCGCAGCCCGAGGAAACGACCGTCAGCCAGGTGACGTAGTCGAAACACATTGTGAAAAAGAGGAAGATCGCGATGGCGATCAACATCCACCAAAGATAGCGGCCCGCAAACATATCCTGCCCTCATGGCGTTCGATGTACTGGGCAAAGGGTAACTCACCCCTCAAAAACCGCATCCGTTCTCGTGGGCTGTAGTTTCACATACATTAGCGAATTCTATTCTTGCGGCGCGACTGTTCCGTTCCGGAACGGCTTAAGCGGTCAGCGCAGCCGCCGCGCGAATGTCGCCAACGTGAATACCGTTCCAATTGTGCATCTGGACCGTCGCCATCGCGGCCAAATTCGCGCGAATCGAATCGTCCTTGCCGAAGAAGCGGCTGAGCGCTGCCGCGACCATCGCTTCTGAGGCACGCGAATGGCCATCGTCGCACTTGATGGCGATCGCGATCCCCTGCTCGGGGATCGCTGCGCAGAAGACACCTTCAGCCCCCGTCTTGGCGAAGATGCGGCCCGGTGCGGCCTCCATCAGCGCAGTGCAGGCACGGCCGGTGCCGGCCACATAGAAGGGCTCGGCCATGCAGGCATCAAACAGCCGCCGGGAGGCCTTGGCGCGAAGCGGCTCGAGGCCATTGCCGGTTGCCATCTTGGCAAAGCCATGCGCCAGGCCGCGCAAGGGAACCGCATAAGTCGGGATGGAGCAACCATCCGTGCCGCAGTTGTCATGGCCGAGCGCTGCACCCGTCAGGCTTTCCATGACACCTCGAATTTCGGCCTGCAGCGGATGGTCGTAGCCGACATATCCCTTCGGATCGATGTCCTGATGGCAGCAGGCGCAGATGAAGCCGGCATGCTTGCCGGAGCAGTTGTTATGCAATGCCGTCGGTCTCTCCATGGCACGCGCCTGGTGGATCAGCACCTTTTGGCTCGAGGACCAATGCGCGCCGCATTCCAGCGTTTCGACATCGCGACCGGCTTTTGCCAGCATGGAGGCGGCAAGCGCGACATGCTCGTCCTCGCCATTGTGCGAGGAGCAGGCGAGCGCCAATTCCTTGTCGCCGAAGCCATAGGCATCCGCCGCACCACTTTCCATCAGCGGCAGCGCCTGCATCGCCTTGCAGGCCGAACGCGGGAAGGTTGGCGCGTCGACGTCGCCGATCGAGAACACGATCTTTCCATCGCCATCCACAGCGACGATGGCGCCGCGATGCCGGCTTTCGACGAGCGAGCCTCGGGTGACTTCGACTGTGACGGGATTGGTCATGGCATAGTCCTGATCATTAGCGCGAATGCGTCACGCATAACGAGTCGCGTCGATAATGCAATTGCCTTTCGGCGCTCCTGCGGCTCGCTACTGCGGTTAGAGTGGCGTGATGCGATAGGCACAGCGGCGGGCGCCAAGCAGGATGTGCTCCTCGCGTTCGACCTTGGCGCCGAGCACGGCTCTAAACGTATCCAGTTCAGAGCGACAGAAGCCGGCGCAAACGCCTGCGGCGGCGCAGATCGGGCAATGGTTTTCGACCAGCAGCAGCGAGCCGTCCGCTTCCTGCCAGCTATCGGCCATATATCCTTCGCTGGTACGTATGGCAGCGAGCTGCCGCACGCGGGATTGAATGTCGGGTGCATCCACCTGCTCGCGATATCGCTTGAGGGTGTCGGCCTCCCGAGCGGAAATGACGGCATCCAGGGCCGGCGTCCCCAGCTGCGCAACCAGCGTGGTCAGGATCGTGGCGGTGAGTTCTGCATGACCATCGGGAAAGGTCTGGTTGCCGGCGGGCGTGAGGCTCCATAGTTGCCGCGGCCTGCCCCTGCCGACCGTGGCTTCGCTGACCGCTTCGACCAACCCCTCCTCCGCCATCTTCGTCAATTGCTGGCGGGCAGCCTCCGAGGAAATGCCGAGCACCCTCTACGCCGTAGAGACCTACATCACCGCGACAATTGCGCCGTCGATCGTTCGCGACATCGGCGGGCTCGAACTGCTGTCGTGGATGACGACGCTCTTTGTTGCCGCTGCGGTCCTTGGATCGATCTTCGTCGCAACGCGCCCGCGAGGCATCGGGCTGTGCAGCGTCTACGTCTCAGGCGCACTCATATTCGGCGTCGGCAGCCTAGTCTGCGCGCTCGCTCCAGCGATGCCATTGGTGCTGGTCGGGCGCACAGTACAGGGTTTCGGGGCCGGCATTCTTGCCGGGCTTGCCTATGCATTCATTCGCTACGCCTACCCCGAGCCGCTGTGGCAGAAGGCGTCGACGCTCTATGCCGCCATCTGGGGCGTTTCGACCTTGCTCGGTCCCAGTCTGGGAGGCCTGTTTTCCGAAGGCAGCGCGTGGCGCCACGCCTTCATGCTGCTCGTTCCGCTCTGCGTGCTGATGGCGTCGCTTGCACCGTGGTTGCTGCCGCGCGCAGAGGACGATCGCGCCCACGGCAAGACGCCGATCCTACAGATTGCCTTGCTGCTTGCGGCCGTACTGGTGGTCAGCATCGCCGGAACGATCGACGAAACCAACTTCAAGGCGTTGCTGATTGCAGCGTCAATCGTCATGATCGTTTTGATGCTGACTGTCGAGCGGCGCGGCAGGAACCGTCTGCTGCCGACAGGCGCCGTAACGCTCGCAAAGCCGGTGGCGCGCGTCTATCTGACGATGTTCGTGCTGCTGCTGGTGCTGACAAGCGACATCTATATTCCGTATTTCCTGCAGGTGCTGCACGCCGTAACGCCGCTGGTGTCGGGCTATTTGACTGCGCTTGTCGCCCTCGGTTGGACCTTTGCGGCCTTCTTCAGCGGAACACTCTCGGGACGCCGGGCCAACACCGCCATCGTCGCCGGTTGCGTGATCGAGATGGTTGCGGTCGCGTCCCTGACCCTTTTCCTCGCTGCGGACAACCAATCCGGCAACCTTGCCATTCTCGGCCCTGCCGTCATCGGCATGTTCCTGATGGGCTTTGGTGTAGGCCTTGGCTGGGCGCACCTGGTGACCAAGATCCTGAGCCTTGTCGACAACTCCGAACAGGACAAGGCCTCAGCCGCGATTTCGACAGTGCAGTCTCTCGGCAGCGCCTTCGGCGCTGCGGTTGCCGGCGTGATCGTCAACAGCACCGGACTGGTGAACCCCGGCGGGGTCGCCGGCAGCGTCTCGGCTGCCCATTGGCTCTATGTCCTGATGGCCCTCCCCGGCCTGATCGCTGTCGCCACGTCTCTAACCCTCTCGTCGCCCACCGAACGGCAGGCCCGGTGAGCAACGTGCGAGCGGTCACAAACGCAGCATGATCTTGCCGATGTGACCGCTCGTTTCCATCAGCCTATGTGCGTCGGCGACGTCTTCGAAAGCAACGACGGTATCGATAACGGGCGCAAGCTGGCCTTGATCGAGAAGCGGCCAGACCTGGGAAAGGAGATCGTCGCGGATCGCGCGCTTTTCCTCAGGCGTGCGCGGGCGCAGCGTCGAGCCGGTGATCGTCAGCCGTTTGACCATGATCGGCGCCAGATTGACCTTTTCCGCGACAGCGCCGCCGAGAAAGGCGATGATCGAGAGGCAGCCGTCCTTTGCAAGCGACGCCACGTTCCGTTCAAAGTAGGCAGCGCCGATCATGTCGAGGATGATATCGACACCATGACCGGTCTCGGCCTTGATGACCTCCGCAAAATCCTCGGTTTTGTAGTTGATGGCCCGCTTCGCGCCGAGCTCGACGCACGCATCGCATTTCTCCTGCGAACCGGCCGTCGCGTAGACCTCGGCGCCGAAGGCCCGCGCGAGCTGGATGGCGGTCGTCCCGATACCGCTCGAGCCGCCATGCACGAGAACCTTTTCTCCTTCCGTGAGCCCGGCCATCTGGAACATATTGGCCCAGACCGTGAAGTAGTTTTCCGGAAGAGCGGCCGCCTTGATGGCATCGTAACCCTTTGGGAACCGCAGCGCCTGGCCGGCGGGCAGCAGGCAATATTCGGCGTAGGCGCCGCCGTTGGCCAGGCCGCAGACTTTGTCGCCGACAGCAAAATCCCTGACACCAGCACCGATGGCGACGATCTCGCCTGCCAACTCAAGTCCCAGAATGGGGCTGGCATCCTTTGGCGGCGGATAAATGCCCTGACGCTGAGCGACGTCGGGCCGGTTGACGCCGATGGCCTCAGTGCGGACAAGAAGCTGCCCCTCCGACGGGATCGGCAAGGGTCCGGAGGCAATCCGCATCACTTCAGGCGCGCCGAAGCTCGGCAGGTCGATGAAGCGCATCTGCGTGGGCAAAGACATGGTCCGGTCTCCTCGTTCCGAAAGCAGTGAGATAGTTCAGCGCTTCGGACTTGAGAAGGCAGGAAGAGCGGGTGGCGTCAATTCGTCTCGCCCAGAAGATGGAAGACAAGCCCCTCGTCGCTTTCCTTCGCCTCGGCCTTGATGTGGGCGATTTCGGCGCTGACGCGATTGATGTCGTCGATGACCAGACCTTCCGGCAGTTCGAGCACACCGATCGAGCAACGCATCAGCGGGAACAGCGCTTCAACACCGGCGCGGTCATGGCCGCGAATGCGGCCAGCGGCGCGATCGGTGTCGGAGTAGAGGCCGAGCACATCGTCGTGAAAATCGCTGATCAACCGGTCGAGAATCTCGGTCAGCTCGTCCTTGGTCCAGCCGCGGACGCCGATGAAGAAATCGTCACCGCCGACATGCCCGAGGAAATGACGCTCGGCGAAGAAATAGCGGCGCATCAGCGCTGCAAAGAGCGAAATCGCGTGGTCGCCGAGGTGGAAGCCATAGGCATCGTTGAACGGCTTGAAATTGTCGAAGTCGCAATAGCAGAAGTGACGCTTCTCGTCGCCGTCGAGGCTCGCTTCGCGCATGAAGTCGCGGATCGCCCTGTTGCCCGGCAACCCGGTCAGCGGGTTCTGGTCCTGGGCCGTCTTCAGCTTCTTCTCGTTCATCACCTTAATGAGCGAGGCGGCCGAGACGACGCCCGCATAGCGCATGTTGTCGGTCAAGAGCAGGCAGTTCGTGCCTTCCATGTTGGCGAAGATTGCCATCAATTGCTCGGTATCGGAATCGAGCCCGACGATCGGCGCCATCTCGACGAAGTGCGAGATCGTCCGCTCGTACACCTTGTTCTTCAGGAGGTCGCGACCGAAGGGCTGGTAGATGTATTCCTTCAAATGCCGCTCGTGCAGGATGCCGCGTGGCTCGCCATTGGCGTTCAGCACTGGGAAGAAGGCCTGCTGCGGGTTACGGCGAAAGAGCTCGAAGACGCTGTCGATCGTGTCGTTCTCGAAGACGGTCGGCAGCATTTCGATCTGCTTGCGGATCAGGATTTCGTCGAGCGACTGCGGATTGCGCTTGCTCTTGCCGAGCTCCAGAAGGTGCGGAAACGATGGCTGCAGTTCGGTGACATGGGTGGTCGGGCGGGAAATGAACCAGCCCTGGACGAGATCAACGCCGAACTCGCGGCAGGCGACGAACTCTGCCTCGGTCTCGATCCCCTCCGCAATGACCCGGGTCCCGAGCACATGGGCGATGTGGACGATGTTCTTCAGAAGGTGGCGCTTGCGCGGGCTGCTGTCGATGTCGGCGATGAAATGCCGGTCGATCTTCAAGTAGTCAACCGGATGGTCGCAGAGCAGCTTCATCTCGCCGTGGCCGACGCCGAAATCGTCGATCGCGAGCTTGAAGCCGGCCTTGCGCAGCAGCGATACGAGCGCCGCAAACTCAGGCACGCTGGTATTGTCGAAGCGCTCGGAGAACTCAAAACAGATCGAGGACGGCGGAATATTGGCGAGCTTCAGATGCTGCAGCAAGCCTTCCACCAACCGCTCGCCATGCGGGATCAGCCGGACATCGAGATTGAGGAACAGCGTCGAACTGGAGAAGTGCGGGAGCGTGGCGAACTTCGCAAGCGCACGACTGGCCACCATCTGCTCGAGTTGCAGAAGCTGCTGGTTCTTATGCGCCTCGTCGAGGATTTCGACCGGAGAGTTGAAACCAATGCGCTCCTGTCCTCGCATCAGGGATTCATAGCCAAATACGACACCCGTCCCTGCCTCCACGATGGGCTGGAATGCATTCTCGATAACGAGTTTCGCAAGGGTCACGATCTGATCGCTGGCGTAACGACGAACAAGCGCCGGATCGACGGTGGCAGCCAAAGACATGCCAATCTCCACTGTGTCTTATTGTTTTGCGCAGGGACACTGGCGGAGAAGGATCAACGAACCCTTTCCCGAATGTGAAACTTTTGTGAAAGCCGGCCGTTTTAGATCGAATTTTATCGATCAATCAACGACTTGCTCAGGCAGTGCGCCGGTGCTCGGCCTCGTGATCGGCAAACATGTCGGCCACACACCGGCCGCCACGGGGAGCCCTACTCTGATCGAACATCTCTTCGTGGTATCCGCCGAGTTTGCGGGCGGCGTCCCACATGCGAAGGGCCTCGCGCACGACTTCGCTGCTCGATGCGTAGCTGCCGTCGTCAACGGCGGCCCGGATATCGGCAGCCTGCAACGGTGAGATGGATACGGTGACCATCGGCATGAGATTCCTCCCTTTACCTCGTGGGCACGTATGCCCGGTCGGGGGACGGTTGTCCCGTCCACGGCATTACCGACGCGCGCCGCCGCCTCGGGCCGCCTCTTGATGGGGAAATTTTAGTCCTCCCTCACATACTTGTCAAAAAAGAAACAGTCCGTGATAGGAGCCTGTGAATTGCGGGCATAATTCAGCTGCGGACGGCAAGACCGAAAGCAAGCATGGACCAGCCCTGAATGAGAAGGTCGCAGGCGAGGAAAAGGCCCAGGATCCAGAGGCTGTTGACGGGCCATCCGGTGGCAATCACTACCCCGGCCAGCGCGGTAATGATCCCGCTGACAAGAACCCAGCCCCAACCCTTGACCGGACGCATGCGCAAGCCGACCCAGGTACGGAACACCCCGGCGATCAGCAAGGCGATCGCAAGAAACAGCGTCAACACCGCCGATGCCAGAAGGGGATTCTCGAAGGCAAAAAAGCCGGCCAGCACATAGAGAACGCCGCTCAGCGCCCAAACCAGCACCTGTCCCCAAGTCCTCACCTGAAACGCATGGACCAGATAGACGATCCCACCGATCAGCATCAGCACGCCGACATAATAGACGGACACAACGGTCGCGAGCATGACATTTGCCAATGCGATGATGCCGCAGGCGATCAGAAGCACGCCCAGCGCGACGAACCAGCCCCATTTCGATTGCAGCGACGAAAAGCTCAGTCGATCAGACACATCTGCCATGGCACACCTCCTGGTTGGTAACCGAGTATGCCGCAAAAACACGGAATTGGAAGGGGTTAGCCTTTTCAAGCCCTTTCAGATTTTTATTGATTGATCAGTCAATCAAAATTATGATGGGGCCTCCTCATGGAGTGATGCGATGCCCAAGGTCGGAATGGAGCCGGTTCGCCGCAAGGCGCTCGTCGATGCCGCGCTGCGCGTGATCGGCGATCACGGCTCGCTGACCGTCACCATGTCGGAAATTGCCCGACAGGCCGGTGTATCGCCGGCACTGGCGCATCATTACTTCGGCAGCAAGGAACAGCTGCTGATCGAAACTGTCCGCTCTCTCCTAAAGCAGCTGCGCGACGACGCGGTGACGGCATTGAAAGCGGCGGATGCGCCGCGCGCGAAGATTTCCGCCGTCATCCGCGTCAGCTTCCAGGCCGACCAGTTCGCGCCGGCAACGATTGCCGCCTGGCTCGCCTTCTATGCCGAGGCGCAGCGCTCCGAAGAGACGCGGCGCTTCCTCGTCATTTACGCCCGCCGTCTGCGGTCGAACCTCGTCGCCAACCTGAAAGCGCTCTGCCCCGGCGATGCCGCAGAACGCATTGCCGAAGGCGCGGCTGCGATGATCGACGGGCTCTATATCCGCCAAAGTCTGAGGTCTGCGCCTGTCAGCATCGAGGCATCGATCTCGCTGACCGAAGACTACATCAATTCACAGCTTGCCGCCCTTGCGAAAGGACAGATCCAGTGACCCTCAGAGCCCAGCCGAAAGCCTCCCATTTCATCGACGGCGACTATGTCGAGGATGAAGCGGGCAGCCTCATCGAAAGCATCTATCCCGCAACCGGCGAGGTCATCGCCCGGCTGCACGCGGCAACGCCTGCTATCGTCGAAAAGGCAATCGCATCGGCCAAGCGCGCCCAGCCGGAATGGGCGGCGATGAGCCCGACCGCACGCGGCCGCATCCTCAAGCGCGCCGCCGACCTCATTCGCGAGCGCAACCGCGAGCTGTCTGAACTGGAAACGCTCGATACCGGCAAACCGATCCAGGAAACGATCATCGCCGATCCGACATCGGGGGCCGACAGCTTCGAGTTCTTCGGCGGCATCGCAGCTGCGGGCCTCAACGGCTCCTACATCCCGCTCGGCGGCGATTTCGCTTACACCAAGCGCGTGCCGCTTGGTGTCTGCGTCGGCATCGGCGCCTGGAACTATCCGCAGCAGATCGCCTGCTGGAAGGGCGCGCCGGCGCTTGCCGCGGGCAATGCCATGGTCTTCAAGCCCTCGGAAAACACGCCGCTCGGAGCGCTTGCCATTGCTGAAATCCTGCACGAAGCCGGCCTGCCGAAGGGGCTCTACAATGTGATCCAGGGGGATCGCGAGACCGGGCCGCTGCTGGTCAACCATCCTGATGTCGCAAAGGTGTCCCTGACGGGCTCGGTGCCGACCGGCCGCAAGGTCGCGGCAGCGGCTGCCGGCAGCCTCAAGCACGTCACCATGGAACTCGGTGGCAAGTCGCCTTTGATCGTCTTTGACGATGCCGATATCGACAGCGCCGTCGGTGGCGCCATGCTCGGCAACTTCTATTCGACCGGACAGGTCTGCTCGAACGGCACGCGCGTCTTCGTGCAGCGCAAGATCAAGGCTGAGTTCCTGAAGCGGCTGAAAGCCCGCACCGAGGCGATCGCCATCGGCGATCCGATGGACGAGGCGACGCAACTCGGGCCGATGGTATCCTGGGCGCAGCGCGACAAGGTTCTCTCCTACATCGCGAAGGGCAAGGCCGAGGGTGCGACACTCGTGACCGGCGGCGGCATCCCGAACAACGTCTCCGGCGAAGGCTATTACGTGCAGCCGACCGTGTTTGCCGACGTCACCGACGAGATGACGATTGCTCGCGAGGAGATCTTCGGACCTGTCATGTGCGTGCTCGATTTCGACGACGAGGCCGAGGTGATCGCACGCGGCAATGCCACTGAATTCGGCCTCTCCGCCGGCGTCTTCACATCAGACCTGACGCGCGGCCATCGCGTCGTCGACCAGCTCGAGGCCGGCACGCTGTGGATCAACACCTACAATCTCTGCCCTGTCGAAATCCCGTTCGGCGGCTCCAAACAGTCAGGCTTCGGACGTGAGAATTCGCTGGCCGCGCTGGAGCACTATTCGGAACTGAAAACGGTTTATGTCGGCATGGGGCCGGTGCAGGCGCCTTATTGAGGCAGCACGCAGCCAGCCCTGGCAGGTAGCATTCAATTTCGCCTCGTCCCGATCGGCTCTACGGCCAATCCGAGGATGAGGCGGGGAATCGGAAAAGAAGCACATCATGCAGCAGGCAGATTTCGTCATCATCGGCTCCGGCTCGGCGGGCTCGGCGCTTGCCTACCGGCTTTCGGAAGACAGCAAGAACACCGTCATCGTCATCGAAGCGGGCGGCTCCGATTTCGGGCCGTTCATCCAGATGCCGGCAGCCCTTGCCTGGCCGATGAGCATGAAGCGCTACAACTGGGGCTACCTCTCCGAGCCCGAGCCGAACCTGAACAACCGGCGCATCACTGCGCCGCGCGGCAAGGTGATCGGCGGCTCCTCCTCGATCAATGGCATGGTCTATGTGCGCGGCCACGCCGAGGACTATAACCGCTGGGAAGAGCTTGGTGCGCAGGGTTGGGCCTATGCCGACGTTCTCCCCTACTTCAAGCGGATGGAGCACAGCCACGGTGGCGAGGAAGGCTGGCGCGGCACCAACGGGCCGCTGCACGTCCAGCGCGGCGTCTTCCGCAACCCGCTGTTCCGCGCCTTCGTCGAAGCCGGCAAGCAGGCAGGCTTCGAGACGACAGAGGATTACAACGGCTCGAAGCAGGAAGGCTTCGGGCTGATGGAGCAGACGATCTTCGGCGGCCGCCGCTGGTCGGCTGCGTCTGCCTATCTGAAACCGGCGCTGAAGCGACCGAACGTCGAGGTCGTCTATGGCCACGCCCAGAAGGTGGTGATCGAGAATGGCCGGGCTGTTGGCGTCGAGATCGAGCGCGGCGGTAAGATCGAGGTCATCAAGGCCACCCGCGAAGTGATCGTCTCGGCTTCGTCGTTCAATTCGCCGAAGCTCTTGATGCTGTCGGGTATCGGGCCCGGGGCGCACCTGCAGGACATGGGGATCGAGGTAAAAGCCAACCGGCCAGGCGTCGGCGCAAACCTGCAGGACCACATGGAATTCTATTTCCAGCAGGTCAGCACCAAGCCGGTTTCGCTCTATTCATGGCTGCCGTGGTTCTGGCAGGGGGTCGCCGGCGCGCAATGGATGTTCACCAAATCTGGCCTTGGCACCTCGAACCAGTTTGAGGCGTGCGCCTTCCTGCGCTCGGCGCCCGGCGTCAAGCAGCCCGACATCCAATACCATTTCCTGCCGGTGGCGATCAGCTATGACGGCAAGGCGGCAGCCAAGAGCCACGGTTTCCAGGTGCATGTCGGCTACAATCTGTCGAAGTCGCGCGGCAACGTCACGCTGGCTTCGTCGGACCCGAAGGCGGACCCCGTCATTCGGTTTAACTATATGAGCCATCCTGAGGACTGGGAGAAATTCCGCCATTGCGTGCGGCTCACCCGCGAGCTCTTCGGCCAGAAGGCTTTCGACCAGTATCGCGGACCGGAGATCCAGCCGGGCGAGAAAGTGCAGACCGACGAGGAGATCGACGCCTTCCTGCGCGAGCATCTCGAAAGCGCCTATCACCCCTGCGGCACCTGCAAGATGGGCGCGAAGACCGATCCGATGGCCGTCGTCGATCCTGAGACGCGCGTCATCGGCGTCGACGGTCTGTGCGTCGCCGACTCGTCGATCTTCCCGCATGTGACCTACGGCAACCTGAACGGCCCGTCGATCATGACGGGGGAGAAGGCAGCCGACCACATCCTCGGCAAGCAGCCTCTGCCGCGCTCCAACCAGGAGCCCTGGATCAACCCGCGCTGGGAAACGAGCGATCGGTAGAACTGCCGACCGCTATCAGACGAAGCCGATCCAGCGACCGGCAAGCAACGCGGACGTCCACACCGCTGCGGAGAGGCCCGCCTGAAGGCGCAAGCTGAAGGCGGGCGAAGAGCCCGACACGGCCCGTCGCCAGGCTGCTTGCGCATGGACGACGGCCGCGTTCAAAATGCCGAGGACCAACACCCCCAGCTTCGCCAGGAAGGCCGGATTTTCGGCGTATTCGATCGGCTTGACGCTGAAAAGAGCAAAGCCAGTGAGAACAGCTCCCACAAGCCCGACGGCCGCGGCCCGTGACAGGAACGGGCCAAGCACCGCCAGCGGCAGCGAGCCGAACAAGCCCATCAGCCGCAGATCCAGTGGCAGGATCGCCCCGATCAGCAGCCCGATCGAAAGGATATGGGCGGCATTGACTGCCATGTAGACAAGCGCCGAGCGCCGCAGCCCTGACGACAACGGGGTTGCGGCGAGCCATTCCAGGAGCTCGATCGCCATCGCTCAGTTCGTCTGAATCCGTTCCGGATAGATGTCGAAACGCTTGTCGGCGACCGTGATCCGTACCGCCTTCATCCGCTTTTCGTCGGGCTTCTGCGAGCGGTTTCCAAGCACGACGATCGAATCGCCTTTCTTGGCCGATCCTTCGACAAAGCCCGAGCGTTCGGTCTGCCTGGGGTTGCCAAGTTCGACAAGCCAGACGCCGTCGTCGGCGGTCGCAACATCGAGGGTCGGATGCGGGCCTCCCATCGTTATCTTCTCGATGGTACCCCGCAATTCCGTCTGCTCACCCTCGGCCCACGACCAGCCGTGATGCGCGGCGGCTCCCGTCGCCAAGGTGACTACGAGGATTGCACCGACTATCATTCGTTTCGTGTCCATGACGTGCATGTTCGTTTCTCCCTACCTCTGCAAAGGAGCGAATTGGCGCAGCGTCGGGCGACGGAAAGCTATCTCACCGAATCTTGAGGCAGGAGCACAATGCCAAGTGGAGCGGCCAACGGTCGATGGGACCTAGCCCTAGGCGAGCATGCGGGTCACTTGCGCGACCTTTGCCGGAGCAACGGCATCAGCAATCGTGGTTGAGAACAGGACCTTGCGGGTCGCGTCGGCCACCTTGGCGAAAACGTGGCGGATCTCGCAGTTCTGCTCACCATCGCAGTCGTCGCACTTGCGATAGGCAGTGATCGACAGGCATGGAAGCGGTGCGATCGGGCCATCGATGATGCGTAATACCTCGCCGAAGGTGATCATGTCGGCCGGCTTCAGCAGGAGATAGCCGCCCTGCTTGCCACGACGGCTGACGACGATACCTTGATGTTTCAGGTCGAGCAAAATCTGTTCGAGGAATTTCTTCGGTATCTTCTGCTGCGCCGCAATGTCGGAAATCATCACCGGCTCGCCGTCATCGGCTGCCGCCAATACTGTCAGCGCCCTTAGCGCATATTTTGCCTTCTGCGTAATCATCTTTGACCGTCGACACACACATGGCGGGCGGAATCAGGAACCCACCGCAAGCTCTGTCCTGCCTCTATGGCATGCGCCGCATGAACGGAATTTGAACAAGCCGGCGAAACCCTTGAGAGACAAGGTTTTTGGCCTTGTTTTTTCACCCTCGGCCAATAGTCGAAATTTACGCCAAAATGCACCCTAGATGTCATCACTTCACATTTCCGATTGACAGGCAATGTGTTACCCTACTAAATCAATAGACAATTAGTTTGACCGCTGCGAACCATTGCTGGCGCGGCTGCTTTTCCGCATTGCAGCGGCCGGGGAGAGATATTTGCTCCTATCGCCGCCGCTTTCGAAATCCGTTTTTCTGTCCGATCCAAGCCTGACCTGCGATACTCCGGCCAACATCAAGGACAGGATCCCCATGACTGTTGCTGCCAATCCAAACGCTGAAGCGGAAACGCTGAACGCGAAACTCTCAGGCCTTGACCTTGCCGGGCGTCTGTCGTTCGTCGCCGGTCTCGGTGGCCGCGTCGTCTTTACTACGTCCCTCGGCATCGAAGACCAGGTCATCACTGCCGAAATCGGCAATCACCGCCTGCCGATCGACGTCGCGACGCTGCAGACGGGACGTCTGTTTCCGGAAACGCTGGCGCTGATCGACGAGACCGAGAAGCAATACGACATCCACATCAGCCGCTACGAACCGGAGCAGGCCGATATCGACGCCTATGCCGCAAAATACGGCCTGAACGGCTTCTACGAAAGCGTCGAAGCCAGACATGCCTGTTGTGGCGTGCGCAAGCTGAAGCCGCTTGCGCGCGCACTCGATGGGGCAACCATCTGGATCACCGGTCTGCGCCGCGGCCAGTCGGCCAACCGCGCGGAAACGCCGTTTGCCGAGTATGACGCCGAGCGCCACCTGTTGAAGGTCAACCCGCTCGCCGATTGGGACATCGACGTCATCAAGGCGTACGTCGCCGACAACGGTGTGCCGGTCAATCCACTGCATGCCCGTGGCTACCCCTCGATCGGATGCGAACCCTGCACGCGGGCGATCAAGCCCGGCGAGCCGGAGCGTGCCGGCCGCTGGTGGTGGGAGCAGGACGAAAAGCGCGAATGCGGCCTGCACGTGGCTGAAGAAGCCTCGGCGATTGCCGCGCAACAGTAACCCGTCGACTTCGGGATCGGAGCGCGGCTTCCCGCCTGCGCTCCTCGAAGTCTGAAATGCACCTCGTTCCGGATGCCTCCCTTTCTGGAATGATCGAAGTCTGGAGTTAGAAATGCCCGATAGCCGTCCGGATACGGAACTCAGCAATCCCCAGAGCGCCAAGCCGCCGCTCGACCCGCATTTGAAGGCGCTTGAAAACGAAGCGATCCATATCTTCCGCGAAGTCGCCGCCGAATTCGAAAAGCCGGTGATGCTGTACTCGATCGGCAAGGACTCGTCGGTCCTGCTGCATCTTGCACGCAAGGCCTTCTACCCCGGCCGCGTCCCCTTCCCGCTGCTGCACGTGAACACCGGCTGGAAGTTCGCGGAGATGATTACCTTCCGCGACGAGATCGTAAAGAAGTACGATCTCGACCTGATCGAGCACATCAATCCGCGCGGTGCCGCCGAAAACATCACGCCGTTCACCTACGGTTCGGCGCGCTACACCGACATCATGAAGACCGAAGCGCTGCGCAATGCGCTCGACGCCGGAAAGTTCGACGCAGCCTTTGGCGGCGCCCGCCGCGACGAGGAAGCGAGCCGCGCCAAGGAGCGTATCTACTCCTTCCGCACGCCTGACCATCGCTGGGATCCGCGCAACCAGCGCCCGGAACTCTGGAACGTCTACAACGGCCAGATCCGCAAGGGCGAAAGCGTTCGCGTCTTCCCGCTGTCGAACTGGACCGAAGTCGACATCTGGCGCTACATCCAGGCGGAAAACATTCCGATCGTGCCGCTCTATTTCGCGGCAAAGCGCCCCTATGTGGAGCGCGACGGCATGATGATCGCTGCCTCCGATCCGCGGCTTGAACTGCTGCCCGGCGAAACCAAGCAGGAAGATTCCATCCGCTTCCGTACGCTCGGCTGCTTCCCGCTGACGGGCGCGATCCGCTCTACCGCCACCACCCTTGAAGACATCATCGCGGAGCTGGAAATCGCCACGGTTTCCGAACGACAGGGCCGCGCCATCGACCGCGACCAGTCCGGCTCCATGGAAAAGAAGAAGCGTGAAGGATATTTCTGAGATGACCGCAGCCGTAACCGCCGCACACGCCCTCGCCGTGCCCGCCGCAGAACCCGCGACGGCGACCCGCGACTCGCGACCGCTGCGCCTCATCACCTGCGGGAGCGTCGATGATGGCAAGTCCACCCTGATCGGCCGCCTGCTTTGGGACACCAAGGCAGTCAAGGAAGACCAGGCCGCCACGCTGCAGCGCGATTCCACCGGCAAGCAGAACGATCTCGGCCTGCCAGACTTTGCACTCCTGCTCGACGGCCTGCAGGCCGAGCGCGAACAGGGCATCACCATCGATGTCGCCTATCGCTATTTCTCGACCGACAAGCGCTCCTTCATCGTCGCCGATACGCCCGGCCACGAGCAGTACACCCGCAACATGGCGACCGGCGCATCCACCGCCGATCTCGCCGTTCTGCTGGTCGATGCACGCGCCGGCATTCTCGAGCAGACGCGCCGTCACGCGACGATTGCTTCGCTGCTCGGCATCAAGCAGTTCGTACTTGCAGTCAACAAGATCGACCTGACGAACTACGACCGCGCCGGCTTCGACAAGATCACGCACGAGTTCCGCGAATTCGCCCTGTCGCTCGGCGTGAAGCAGATCACCGCGATCCCGATGTCGGCCTTGAAGGGCGAGAACGTCGTCTACTCCGGCGAAGCAGCGATGCCGTGGTATGCCGGCCCGACGCTGGTCGAGACGCTCGAGCTTGCCACCGTCCGCTCGTCGCAGGCGACCGGCTTCCGCTTCTCGGTGCAGCGCGTATCGCGCCCGGGCGAAAGCTTCCGTGGCTACCAGGGCACGGTTGCTGGCGGTTCCGTCAAGCCGGGCGACAGCGTCATGATCCTGCCGTCGGGCATGGTCGCCAACGTCA
The DNA here is from genome assembly GCF_014194695.1 of Rhizobium sp. BK399. Classification (GTDB taxonomy): domain Bacteria; phylum Pseudomonadota; class Alphaproteobacteria; order Rhizobiales; family Rhizobiaceae; genus Rhizobium. The sequence goes on from NZ_JACIAH010000001.1 coordinate 604,809, forward strand.
CCAAGATCGTCACCTTCGATCTGGTGCGCAACGCCGCCGTTGCCGGCGACGCGATCACGCTAGTCCTCGACCGACAGGTGGACGTTGCCCGCGGCGATATGATCGTCTCGATCGACAGCCAGCCGCAGGTAGGCCTCTCTTTCGATGCGCAGATCGTGGCGTTGCAGCCTGAGGGCATAGAAGCCGGCAAGCGCTACTGGCTGAAGAGCGGTAGCCGTCGCCAGCGCGTTCAGGTACAGCCGGTGGCACAGCTTGAGCTGAAGACGGGTGCCTGGGCTCCAGTGGACACGCTCTACATGAATGCGATCGGCAAGGTACGCCTCGCCTTCGACGAACAGGCGATCTTCGATCCCTACGAACAAAACCGCGCATCCGGCTCCTTCATCCTGATCGATCCCGACACCAACAACACGGTGGCCGGCGGCATGATATCAGGAAAGCGGAGCGAACTCGGCGGCATCCACGGCGGCGACGCCCGCGTGATCCTGTCTCTGCCGGCCGATCTCGCCGACCAGATCATGGCCAGCGAGCTTTTCGCCAACCGCCGCCACGAGGCGGAGGTGCGGCGCATGACGGCCGCTGAAGCATCCGACCTCTGGTCGAACGCGGCCAGCGACATCTGACGAATGTTTGCCGTGGCCCGCTCCAATCCAGCGGGCCACGAATTCTACATGCTCGCCTGCACCCGATGCAAGTTGGCATAGACCCCGTCATGGGCCATGAGATCCTCATGGGTTCCATGCTCGACGATGCCATCGCCCGTGAGAACCAGAATGCGGTCGGCGTGGCGAACGGTCGACAGACGGTGGGCGATCACCAGCGTTGTTCTCCCCTTCGCCAAACTCAGCAGCGCACGCTGCACCGCGCGTTCACTCTCGTTGTCCAACGCGCTCGTCGCCTCATCGAAGATCAGGATCGCCGGGTCCTTGAGGAAAACGCGAGCGATCGTGAGACGCTGGCGCTGGCCGCCCGAGAGCTTGACCCCGCGTTGCCCGATATCTGTGTCGTAGCCGTCGGGTAACGCCATGATGAAATCATGCGCGTTCGCGGCACGAGCGGCGGCCACCACTTCGGCATCCGTCGCGTCCGGCCGTCCGTAGCGCAGGTTTTCCGCTATCGTGCCGGCGAACAGATACACATCCTGCTGTACGATGCCGATATGGCGGCGCAGCGACGCCAACGTCACGTCGCGAAGGTCGGCACCATCAATGCGGATTGCCCCGGACTGGATGTCGTAGAAGCGTGGGATGAGTGCGCAAAGCGTACTCTTGCCCACGCCTGAAGGCCCCACCAAAGCCACGAACTCGCCCGGCGCGATGGTCAGGGAAACGTTGTCGAGCACGCTGGCGCCCTCGTCAGCATAGCCGAACGTGACCTCGGAGAAGGTGATTTCCCCGTGAGGAACCGACAAAGGCCGGGCTCCGGGCTGGTCCGTGATGTCAGGTGCGATCTCCAGTATCTCCATGGCCCTGACGAAACCGGTGTAGCCCTCCTGCCAAAGCCGTACGAAGTTGGCCAACCGCCTGACTGGGTCGACCAGCACCGCCACGCAAAGCAGGAACGTCAGGAGATCGGCGACGGTGAGCTCCGCCGTCAGGATGCGGATAGCCCCGACGATGATGACAAGGATGGTGATGAGCTGCGCGAAGGTCTCCGTCCCAACGGAGAACCAGGCCTCGCTGCGGTAGCCGTCAGCACGGCTGCGGAGAAAGCCCTGATTGAGATCGGCGAAGCGCTCCTTCTCCCTGGCCTCGTTGGCGAAGGACTGGACGACACGAATGCCCGCCAAGGCATCTTCGACGCGCTCGTTGACGGCGGCGATCTGTTGCTTGCTGGCGTCGAGCGCGCGGTTCATGCGTCGATTGAAATGCAACGCATAGGCGATGGCCAGCGGTGTAAGCAGAAGGATGATGCCGGCCAACGGCGGATCGATGTAGAACAGGACAACCATTGCCCCGCCATATTTGAGCACGGCGATGGAGAGGTCTTCGGGACCATGGTGGAAAAGCTCACCCAACCACAGTGAATCATTGGTGATGCGGCTCATCAGCTGACCGGTGCGCTGCGTGTCGTGGAAGCTGAACGAGAGCTTCTGGCAGTGCTCGAAGAGCTCTTGGCGAACCGCCGCCTCGATCCGGGCACCCATCACATGGCCCTGATAGTCGACAAAGAAGATGGCGACGCTCTGGAGCACGAGGATCGCGAGCATGGCGGCCCCGATAACCAGAATCTCCCCGAAGGCCTGCGGCGTATCGCTCAGCGTCAGAAGATAGCGCGTGACGTAGTTGGCGCAGAGCGGCAGCGCGATCGCCGTGCCGGCAACGAGGATTGCACAAAACAGGTCCGCCAGCAGCAAAGGCAGATGCGGCCGATAGTAGGAGAGAAATTTGCGCCAGCGCGAAGGCCGGCGTTCACGGTCGGCATCGATCTGCCGGGTCCGGAAGACCCAAAGAGAGGATTTATGGCGTGGCGTGCTTTTCCTTGCGCGCGAGAACCGAGAAATCATGAAGCGTCATGTCCTTGTGGTCGATGTTTCCTTTCTGGTTGGACAGGATCGTTTTCATGTTGGTCTCCCGAAGCTGCAGGAATTGAGACCCAAGCATCGCAGACAAGAGCGGTCTTCTCAATATCGCAGCTGGCGAAAGGCGCGAGATGTCATCTGCGCGCAACAGTCGGCGCTGGCGTCGCCAGAATGCAAAACCAGCACCGGGTATGTCAGATCATATGCCGGCGTCCTGCCTGACGGTCCCGGCTTGTCGGCCTCGCCAGCGCGCCTACCACAGCGGCATGTGGCGGTTGACATCCTTATAGAGCAGGTAGCGGAAGCGGCCCGGACCGCCGGCATAGCAGGCCTGCGGGCAGAAGGCGCGCAGCCACATGAAGTCGCCGGCTTCCACCTCTACCCAATCCCTGTTGAGGCGATAGACCGCCCTGCCCTCGAGGACGTAGAGGCCGTGCTCCATCACATGCGTTTCCATGAACGGAATGACGCCGCCCGGCTCGAACGTGACGATGGTGACGTGCATGTCGTAACGAAGATCGGCCGGATCGATGAAGCGGGTCGTTGCCCAGGCATCGTCGGTGTCGGGCATCGGCTGCGGCGGATGATTTTCCTCATGCGTGAAGATCGCCGGCGGCGGATCCTGCCCTTCGACCTCCTGGAACGCCTTGCGGATCCAGTGGAACTTCACGGGCGCCGCGCTCTTGTTCCACAGCGTCCAGCGGGAGCCGGCAGGCAGGAAGGCGAAGGAACCAGGGCGCATTGCATGCGAGGCGCCCTCGAACTCGACGGTCATCTCGCCGTCGACCACGAAGAGCACGCCTTCGGCGCGCTTCTCAGGTTCTGGCCGGTCGCTGCCGCCACCCGGCTGCACTTCCATGATGTACTGCGAAAACGTCTCGGAAAAACCGGTCAGCGGGCGGGAAATCACCCAGGCGCGCGTGCCTTCCCAGTGCGGGAAATAGCTGGTGACGATGTCCGTCATCACGCTGCGGGGGATGACCGCATAGGCTGTCGTGAACACGGCCTTGCTGGACAGGAGTTCGGTCTGCGGCGGCAGGCCGCCCATGTTGGAATAAAAGTTTGCTTTGCTCATTGATTCACTTTTCACGGGCCGGGATTGTCAATCTGCTTTAAGCGCCGCATCTATTCTAGGCAACCTTTAGATTGCCGCCACCACGCGGCAGAATGTCCACAGCGCCTGGCCGCCTGAGGAGAGATGCCATGAGTCTGGAAAAACTTCGGGAAGACTATGCTGAGAAGGTCAAGGAGTACGAGGGCAACCTCAAATCCATGACGGAGAATGATGTGAAGCACTTCCGTGCCGAGGGATCCGGCCCGCTCTCCGACATCACCGAACAGATCCGCAACGAGTATTATCGACATATCGAGAGCTATGCCGCCCTGATTGCCGAGATCGATGCCATTCTTGGGGTGTAAGGATATACGTCAAAACCGGACAATCTCGCCGCCTGTCCGCAAGGTAGGGCGACGCGGATACGTCGAGCCAGACCGGTCTTGCACTCCGATTTCGCGATGAGCGGACGGACACTCAGGCGATCTTGGCAAGTCCAGTATCGGTGTCGTCGGCCAGTATCTCAGCCTGCGCCACCGAAACGTTCGCCGACGCCATCAACAGCAGGCATAGGCCGACCGCGCGCGGCACTTCGGCTTCGCCTGAAGCCCAGCGACGCGACGTGATCTGGTCGACAGCAAACAGCCTTTCGACACCCGCGGCGCCCAGTCCCGTGACGGCAACCGCAGCTCTGTACTCCGAGGCCTTCATGCACTGTTCCTCGCCCGCTCGACGCGCGCTTGTCTGATATATTTTGTGTGAAGGACGGTACTTTAGTCCTCGCTTATATTTATGAATACCGAAAAGCGACAATTAGGCGTCTGTTTGCGACGCCGACGAAGCAGGCCTTTCGGCAAAGCGGTGAGAACAAAGGGCCGGTGCTGCCGCGCCATGACCTGGGCGGCAAGCAAAGAAAAAAGCCCGCTTTCGCGGGCTTTTCGGCTGGTCGGAGTGGAGTGATTCGAACACTCGACCCCCACGTCCCGAACGTGGTGCGCTACCAGACTGCGCTACACTCCGTGACCAGCGGCGCCTCTATAGACCGGCCCATCCTGTTGCGCAAGCACCAAAATTCAAAAGCCGGCGCATTTTTTACAGACGCGGCCAGCCCCCATCTCGGCCGCGTAAGTGGAACAAAAAGACACACTTGCGGCAAATTTTGCGATTGCGAAGGTCGGCCGATTTTCTTTTGCCGGGTTCCGCGCTAAAGCGCTCGGCGGGACAAGCGGAAACCGCTGCAGACCAGCAGTTCCCGCCGTCGAATGCGCGACAACATTTCAGGGACGAAAGAATGAAACTCCGCACCTTTGCCGCGGCTGGGCTTGCCATTGCGCTTGCCGGCTGCACGACGATTCAGACCTCTGCCGATCCGATTTCCAGCCGCTGGGTTGGCCAGTCCGCCGGAAAGTTCTTCGCCGCCTTCGGCCCGCCGATCAACGACGTCGAAAACGGCTCTGGCGTCACCTACACCTGGAAGGGTGGCTACAAGACCGTGCGCGTTCCGGCAAAATATGCGGACGGTGCGGACGGCAAGCGCGGCAAGCAGATCGCGGCGGCCCGCACGCAGTACCTGCGCTGCCAGGCCGAAATCGTCACCAGCTCCGACTACACGATCCGCAGCATCCGCGTCGTCGGCGACATCCCGGGCGTCAGCGGCCCGTCCTATTGTGCCGAGTTCCTGGCACCGGCACAGCCCGCGTAGTAAGAACCGGCACAGCAAGTGGCTTTGGAAGGCGGCCCTACGACGGGTCGCCTTTTTTTGTATCGAGTGGGTGCCACTCATCGCGTGTCGCCACGCGGCTTCGGTCGCAGCTGACATCTGCGCAAGCGAGTGTTTATCATTGCTGGAGTTCAGTGGCTGGGGCGCCAGGATTCGAACCTGGGAATGCCGGTACCAAAAACCGGTGCCTTACCGCTTGGCGACGCCCCACCAGAGCTTGAAAGCGGAGACCGCTTGCCAAATCGACGCCTGCTTAGCAAAGCTCGCCTGCCGTCACAATCATTAAGTTTCGGGCCGTGGCATATTTCTGTGCGCTTTCTGCGTCACCATGCTAGGTCTCGCCTCAGCCGTCCCGGACGATGGAGTGACGATGAGCCAATACCGTGCCCGACCGCCTGCCCTCGCAACGCTGCTGCTCGACGACGCCGTGGTTCGGATCACGCGCTGGGACTTCGAGCCGGGCGCCGATACGGGCGTCCATACGCATGGAATGGGCTACGTCGTCGTGCCGATGACCGATTGCCAGTTCCTGCTGGAGGAGAAGGACGGCAGCCGCAGGGTCGACATTGCCAAGGGCGCCGCCTACCGGCGCGATGCCGGCACCGAGCACAATGTCGTCAATGCCGGCGATCAGCCGATGTCCTTCATCGAGATCGAATACAAATAAATGGCAAGTCCCGAATTCAATCTGGCTTTCGAGCCCGCATATGGCCAAGCCGTGCCAGTTGCCTCGGGCGTACAGCGCATCACGGTCAACAACCCGAGCGCCTTCACCTTCTACGGTACCAACAGTTACATCATTGGGGATCAATCCACGGCCGTCATCGATCCCGGCCCTGAAGACGAGGCACATTTCCATGCCTTGTTGGCAGCGCTCGACGGACGCGAGGTCACCCACATCTTCGTCAGCCACACACATCGCGACCACTCGCCGCTGTCGCGGCGCCTGCAGGCGGCGACCGGGGCACGGATCGTGGCCGAGGGACCGCACCGCGCCGCCCGCCCGCTGTACCAAGGCGAGATCAACCCTTTTGCCGAGAGCTCGGACCTGGATTTCAGACCCGACATCACAATTCGCGATGGTGAAACGATCGCGGGCGACGGTTGGAGCCTGACCGGCGTCCTGACGCCGGGACACACCGCCAACCATGCGGCCTTCGCGCTCGAGGGGACGGGGATCCTGTTTTCCGCCGATCATGTCATGGCGTGGGCAACTTCCATCGTCGCACCGCCAGACGGCTCCATGTCGGATTACCTGGCCTCCCTCGACAAGCTGATTGCGCGGCATGACCGCATTCTGCTTCCGGGACATGGGGGCCCCGTGCACAAGCCGATCTCGTTCATGCGGGCGCTGAAAACCCATCGACGAATGCGCGAACGGGCTGTGCTCGGCCGCATCCGAGCCGGCGATCGCAACATTCCCGAAATGGTAAAGGTCATCTATCGCGAAACGGATCCACGCCTGCACGGCGCCGCCGCCCTCTCGGTGCTTGCCCATATCGAGGATCTGCTGGAGCGCGGTGAGATCGAAACCGACGGGCCGCCTGCCCTGCTCGGGTCATACCGGCCGGCAAAGCGGAGATAGTCCGTGCGCGAGGCCTACAGCTATCGCGCCGATGCCGGCGTGCCCGAATTCGCGGATGACAAGCCTCTCATCGTCTTCGATGGAGAATGCGTGTTCTGCTCGGCGTGGGTCCAGTTCGTGCTGAGGCGCGACAAGGCTGAGCGCTATCGCTTTCTTGCGGCGCAATCGCCACTCGGGGAAGCGCTCTATCGCCACTACGGGCTCGATGGACGCGACTACGAAACCAATATCCTGATCGAAGACGGACGCGCGCACTTCAAGTCGAGAGGGACGATCCGTATGATCGAAGCGCTTGGCTTTCCCTGGTCACTTGTAGGCGTCCTTCGACTGCTCCCGCGGGGGCTTGCCGACAGGCTCTACGAATTCGTGGCGCGAAACCGTCTGCGCATTGCCGGCAGGCGAACCACCTGCTTCGTGCCTAGCCCGGATCAGAGGCGCCGATTCCTAGGGTAATCAATCGGGGACGACTGGTTCCGACGGCTAAACCGAAACGCGACTAGCTGCCGGCGATGCCGAGCAATTCGGAATCCAGAGCCTTCAGGTAGTCCTCGGCAACATCGGCGCTGAGGCCAAGGTCGTGAGGGCCGTAGCGTGAGGCGACCCTGACATCGACAAGGGTGGTTTCGGCTTCTTCGCGCAAACGGATGACGATGTCGAAACGCAAGCCGAGGACCAAGGTGCGGGTTTCGCCCTGGAGCGTGACGCCATTGGCCCGGCGAATCAGCTGCGCGACATCGTCATCATAAGGCCGCGGCGTCGGGATCGGCACGGCTTCCGGTGCCTCGGCAACCGCGCCATCATCCGGCTGCGGCTTGACCGGCCGATCGTCGATATCGCTTGGCTCGTCGTCGCCATCGGCGCGAGTGATCCGAATGCCGCTCTGCTTGGCGACCTTCTTCACGGCCTGGAGCACGCGGTCTATCGCACCGTCGTAGCGACGGCCGGTCAGCTCCGGATAGGCCTCGAGTTGCTTTTCACGGTCTTCCGGCGTCGCAGCTGGCGGGCGCTTCAGCCAGATCTGGTCGGCATTCGGCGTCTTCAGCCAATCCGGGGCGGAGACGAGATCGGTCGAGACGTCGTAGATTGCCGGCAGCATGAAATATCGTTCGGCAGCAATTGCGCCGAGCGCCAGCGGAAGAGCAACAAAAATCAAGGCTTTCAAGGCATCCAGCCCACCTTCGGCCCCTGTCAGCCAAAGGCTGCGGAGGCCGGCGAAGGCAAGCAGCGCTGCCAGCAGTGCGAAGCCCGCAGAGACAATCAGCACCAGCACCAGGTATGGCGTGGCAAGGCCGGCGAAGCGGTGACCGACCAGAGCGGCAAGGCAAAGAACCAGCGCAAATGCCCCGAAGCGCCGCGAGAAGCGGGCGGCACTTGAAACGGGGCGGTCGAAACGGATTGCCATCAAACTTACCGGTTACTCGCAAGCGGCGCGTCCCGCATGAACGCGCAAAATCGCCCTCGACTTGTTTAGTGCAAGATTCGCCTAAATTGAAACTGTTGTGTCGATCCGAGGCACGCAATCCACGGAGAAGACGACAATGGCGTGCGTGAGCATTTTCTGATATTCGTTGATTTGCAGTTGTGTGGTTCGCGCTGCAACCGACCAACAGGAGAAGGGCAATGATTGCACCGGAGCTCGCATCGGGAACCCAGGCGCCGACGCTGGGGGCGACAACCGATCATGCAGATCCGCTTCTGCCGATAGAGCTTCTGGAACTGGAATTGTCCCTCGATGGATATGACGGCAAATCCGACTTCTGCGAGACGGTGCGCGTGGCTTCGGCCAAGGCCGGCGGCGAATTCCTTTTCGACCTTCCCGCCGAGGGATTGATGGACGACTGCAAACGGATCGCCGTGCTCCGCATCCCCTCCTCCAACGAGAAGATGCGTGTCGTTCTCGCTGTACTCGATCACAGCGGCACCGAAATCCGGATGGAAGCACCGGACCCCGCGACAGCCCACCTCGTCCGATTCGCCGATGCCTTCATCAAGGTCCTCGAACGGTTCTGACCTCGAGCTCTTTCAGGGCTAATCGCGCGCCGCGGCTGCCTCGGCCACACTGCGAAACGGGAATTTGCGGCCGCATTCGCATATGATCATGCAGGTTTCCTGATGATTGGAGGGGCGCTGGATGAAGAAGCCGCGCGGCAAGTGGTCGACGCTGAAACCCGGATGCTTGCGCTTCGGATCATCGATTTCGGAGGCTTCGGCAAAACCCGTATTGCCGCATTGCGGGCAGGTCAGTTTCTTCGAGAATCGATCGCGCAGTGCCATGCTTGCCTTCCAGTATCGTGCAAGCCGCCTTCTTACAGGCGATCCCGGGCGGGCGAAAGCCGTTCGCGCGCCCGGATCGGTCGACACGCAGCGATCGCAGAACCGGCTCGTAACCCTAAGCCATTCTTTTAGTTGACTGTAACCCGTGATTGGCGTCATCTCATTGCGGGAAATTTTCGTTGCAAAGAAACACCGATGCGTATCCTCGCTTTATCCCTCGCGCTCATCGCAGCCGCCGCAAGCCTGTCAGCGTGCCAGTCGCTGTCGCCTGAGCAGCAGCGCGCCGCTGACGAAGACCAGTGCCTACGCTATGGCTTCAAACCTAGGACCAACGGTTTTGCCGCCTGCCTGCAGCGCATCGATCTCTACCGCCGCGCGCAGTATCGCTATGATAGCGACAGGCTCATGATGGGGATGGCGTTCGAGCTGGACCCGTCCTACTACGGGCGCCCATACTGGCGGCAGTATCGCTACTAATGACGGCCTGCGCGGCGGCGAGGCGGGCGATCGGCACGCGGAAGGGTGAACAGGACACGTAGTCCAATCCGATTTCCTCGCAGAAATGGATGGATGCGGGATCGCCGCCGTGTTCGCCGCAGATTCCAAGCTTCATATCGTTACGCGTACGTCGACCGCGTTCTGCGGCGATGCGGATCAACTCGCCGACACCATCGAAGTCCAGTGAAATGAAGGGATCGTGCTCGATGATCCCCTTGCGCTGATAGGTCGGTATGAAAGCGGACGCATCGTCGCGCGAGATGCCGAAGGTCGTCTGCGTCAAGTCGTTGGTACCGAAAGAGAAGAACTCCGCCGCTTCCGCAATAATATGGGCCCTGAGGGCTGCGCGCGGCAGCTCGATCATCGTGCCGACCAGATAGTCGATCCGCATGCCGGCCTCCGCCATAACGTCGCCGGCAATGGCGTCGATGCGCTCCTTGACGTAATCCAGTTCCGCGCGCAACCCGACGAGCGGCACCATGATCTCAGGCACGACGGCAGCGCCGGTTTCATGGGCCGCCGCGACCGCCGCCTCGAAAATCGCGCGTGCCTGCATCTCGACGATCTCGGGATAGGAAATCGCCAGCCGGCAGCCACGATGCCCGAGCATCGGATTGAATTCGTGTAGGGCATCAACGCGCTGACGCAGCAACGCCGGATCCATGCCCATGGCGGCGGCAACGTCGGCGATCTCCTCGTCCGTCTTCGGCAGGAACTCGTGCAGCGGCGGGTCGAGCAGACGAATCGTCACCGGCAGCCCATGCATGACATTGAAGAGGCTGGTGAAATCGTGCCGTTGCACCGGCAACAAGCTGTCCAACGCGGTGCGCCGGCCGGTTTCATCCTCCGCCAGGATCATCTCGCGCATTAGCTGAATGCGATCGCCCTCGAAGAACATGTGCTCGGTGCGGCAAAGGCCGATGCCTTCAGCGCCGAAGGAACGAGCCGCGCGCGCATCCGCCGGCGTATCGGCGTTAGTGCGCACCGTCATCCGCCGTGCCCGGTCGGCCCATTGCATGATGCGCCCGAAATCGCCCGAAAGCTCCGGCTGGATCATTTGCACGTCGCCCTTCAGCACCTGTCCCGCCGAGCCGTCGATGGTGATGACGTCGCCCTTCTTCAGTGTGACGCCGACGCCGATCAGCCGCTCGTTGCGTACGTCGATCCGCATGCTCCCGGCGCCTACCACGCAGGGGATGCCCATGCCGCGGGCGACAACGGCGGCATGGCTGGTCATGCCGCCACGTGTCGTCAGAATGCCCTCGGCCGCGTGCATCCCGTGAATGTCTTCCGGGCTTGTCTCGACGCGCAGCAGGATGACTTTGCGCCCCTCCTCCGAGGCTATGACCGCCTCTTCGGCCGTAAACACGATCTCGCCGGTCGCGGCACCCGGCGATGCCGGAAGGCCAGTGCCGATGATCTCGCGCGACACACGCGGGTCGATCGTCGGATGCAGAAGCTGGTCCAGTGATGAGGGTTCTATGCGAAGTACCGCTTCCTCTTCGGTAATTACTTTCTCATCGACCATGTCGACGGCGATTTTCATCGCCGCGCGCGTCGAACGCTTGCCTGAGCGGGTCTGCAGCATCCACAGCTTTCCGCGCTCGATGGTGAATTCGATGTCCTGCATGTCGCGATAGTGCGCCTCGAGTTCGGCGCAGATGCGCGACAACTCTTTGAAGGCATCAGGCATCAACTTTTCCATCGACGGTCGTTCGGAACCGGAGCTGATACGACCCTCCTCGGTGATGCTCTGCGGCGTGCGGATACCGGCGACGACGTCCTCGCCCTGTGCATTGACGAGAAATTCGCCGTAGAGCGACTTGTCACCCGTGGACGGATTGCGCGTGAAGGCGACGCCGGTCGCAGACGAATTGCCGTGGTTGCCGAAGACCATCGCCTGGATATTGACGGCCGTTCCCCAGACTTCAGGAATATTGTGAAGCTGGCGATAGGTGACGGCGCGGGCGCTCATCCAGCTCGAGAAAACGGCGCCGACAGCGCCCCATAGCTGCACTTCCGGATCCTGGGGAAACTCCTCGCCCAGTTCCTCCTCGATAATGCCCTTGTAGAGCGAGACCACATGCTGCCATTCGCTGGCGGTCAGTTCCGTGTCGAATTCATAGCCGAGCCTGGCCTTCTCATCCTCGAGGATTTCCTCGAACACTTCATGGTCCAGGCGCATGACGACGTCGGCATACATCTGGATGAAGCGGCGGTAGCTGTCCCAGGCGAAACGGGCGTCGCCGGCATCGTGGCCGAGCGCCTGCACGGTTTCATCGTTGAGGCCGAGATTGAGGACAGTGTCCATCATTCCCGGCATCGAAACACGCGCACCAGAGCGCACCGACAGCAGCAGCGGTCGATCACCCGCGCCAAACCGCCGGCCGGTCGCTTCCTCGATGCGTTCGATGCCGGTCCGGACCTGCGCTTTCAGATCCTCGGCAACCTGTCGCCCGTTCTTGTAGTAGGCGGAACAAGCGTCAGCGATGATCGTCAGACCCGGAGGAACGGGAAGGCCAAGATTGCACATCTCCGCGAGGTTTGCGCCTTTGCCGCCCAAACGCTCAACGTCGAGGGCACTGCCCTCTGCTTGACCGTTGCCAAATGTATAGACCCACTTGGTCATATTCCCCCCAACACCATATCCGGATCAACTTAATCCGTTGGTGTTGAAATGAAAATCGACAAATGCGGCCGAAATGTTGCGTCGCACAACAACTGCGGCAGACTGAAGCGATTGAAGGGAGAAAAAGCTTTGCGGGACTGCAACAAAGTCCCGCAAAGCCTTCTGTCCGTCCAGCCAGGAAAAACCGGACGGGGGGTCTCGTCCATGCGGACAGTCAGAGCGCCAAAGGCCTGCTCCGATCGCGTCGCACAGAAAACTCTGCAGCCGATACCGCTTCGCGGCAATTCGGCAGCGACATGAAGCAATCTCTAATACAAGATCAGTAGAAAAACATCACCCAACGGTGAAGATGTGCCAATTCGGCTCGACTTTTTTTGGGCTTTTTGTCAGCGGCTTGTTTAGGCGATCTCACGCAGTTGTTCAGCCGTCTGCAGATCGACCGACACGAGCTGCGATACGCCCTGCTCCGCCATCGTCACGCCGAACAGCCTGTTCATGCGCGCCATGGTGATCGGATTGTGGGTGATGATGACGAAACGCGTTTCGGTGGAGGCGGCCATTTCGTCCATCAGGTTGCAATAGCGCTCGACATTGTGGTCGTCGAGCGGGGCGTCCACTTCGTCCAGCACGCAGATCGGCGCCGGATTGGTCAGGAAGACGGCAAAGATCAGTGCCATTGCCGTCAGCGCCTGCTCCCCGCCCGAAAGGAGCGTCATCGTCTGCGGCTTCTTGCCGGGCGGGCGGGCGAGAATTTCCAGGCCGGCTTCGAGCGGATCATCGGACTCGATCAGTTGCAGTTCGGCCGTGCCTCCACCGAAAAGATGGGTGAAGAGACGCTGGAACTGGCCGTTGACAACGTCGAAGGCGGCGAGCAGGCGCTCGCGACCCTCGCGATTGAGGCTCTGGATCGCGCCACGCAACTTGCGAATCGCATCGATCACGTCGTCGCGTTCCTTGATCAGCGCCGCGAGCTTGCCGCTCAATTCCTTCTGCTCTTCCTCGGCACGGAGGTTGACCGCGCCAAGGCGCTCGCGCTCCATCTTCAGGCGTTCGAGTTCGCGCTCGACCTCGCGAAGGTCGGGTGCCGCTTGCAGCGACTCTAGTCCGGCAAGTCGAAGGGCCTCGTGTGGCGCGACATTCAGTGCCTCGCGAATTCGCGCCTCGGTTTCCTGCCGCTTTTCCCGCGCCGAGACCAGCCGCTCTTCGGCGCGGCCGCGGCGCTCGCGGCTTTCGGCGAGTTCGGATAGCGCCGTCGCGGCCTTGTGGTCGGCGTCACGCTGCACGACCTCCGCTTCAGCAAGCGCATCGGCCGCATGGCGACGCGCTTCCTCGGCCTTCTGGAGTTCGGTCAACAGCGCACGGCGCTTGTCGTCGAACTCATCGGGCGCCATTTCGAGCTCGGCCGCTTCCTCCCGCGCTTCCTCCTCGCGATCGCGAAGGGTTGCGATATGGTCCTCGGCGCTGGCAGCACGCTGGCGCCAGGTCACGCGCTCCTGCCCAATGGCAATGATGCGGCGTTGGCGGGCTTCGTTTTCGCGGTTCAGGCTTTCATGGCGCGCCCGTGCTTCGGCGAGTGCGCCACGATCGGTCCCGACTTCTGCCTGCTGCGCTCGAAGCCGTTCGTCGATCGCCGTCAGATCAGGTGCATCTTCCAGCTCGATCCTGACGTTTTCTTCCTGAATCGAGAGATCCTCGAGCTGGATCTGAAGCTGGCTGACGGCTTCTGCAATGACATCGCGACGTCGAATGAGATCGCCAGAGGCCCGCTCGGCTGCTGCCAGCGCTTCGCGCGCCTCAGCGAGTTGCCGCGCCGAGATCCGGCTCTTCTCGCGAGCCTCCGCCAGGCGCTGCTCCTGAAGGCGAATGGCATCAGCGGCACCCGCCAGCCGTTCCTCTGCTTCATCAAGCATGTCGCGGGCAAGTGCCGTTTCGCTTTCGAGTTCGGCGAGCCGGTTCTTCTGCGCCAGCCGGAGTGCAGCCGCACTCGGCGCATCCGCACCGGTGACATGGCCGTCCCAGCGATAGACGGCGCCCTCTCTGGTCACCAAACGCTGGCCAGGCTTTAGATCCTTCATCAGCGCCGCAGCATCCGAACCGGAGACCAGGCCGATCTGCTTCAGGCGGCGCATCAGTACCGCCGGCGCACGAACATGGTTGGTCAGCGGCGTCGCCCCTGATGGCAATGCCGGATCCGCAGCGCCGTCACCATTGCCGGACCAATGAACCGGCGCCTTGGGATCAAGCGGCGATTCGATGTCGTCGCCAAGCGCCGCACCGAGCGCCGTTTCGAAGCCGCGATCGACGCGAAGCTCATCGGCAACCGGCGCAAATTCGCCTGCGGCGGCGCCGGCCGCCAGCATACGCGAAATCGTCCGGGCTTCCGTTTCGATGGCATTCAGCTTTGCGCGTGCCTCATCGACCGGCGATCGGGAAAGAGCCTCGGTCTGGCGAGCAGCGGCCAAGGCCTGCTCGACGCCCTGGATCGCGGCCTCCACCTCGGCAAGCGCCTGCTCGCCCGCCTCGACCACGGCCCGCTTCTCGTCCGGATCGGGCAGGCCGGAAATCTTCTCGCCGATGGCCGACAGCTCGCGGTTGGCCTCGTCCATCTGCCGTTCAAGACGCATCTTGCGATCGGCCAGATCGCGAATGGCACGCTCGAGCTGGTTGCGCCCGGCAGCGGCCTCGGCGCGCTCGGCGGTCAGGCTCGCGAAGACGCGCTCGCTGTCTGCGAGCTTGGCCGAAGCCTCTTCGAAGGCCTCGCGGGTTTCCTCGGCAAAACGGTCGGAATCGGCAAGGATCTCGGTTATCTCGCCCTCTTCGGCGTCCAGCCGCGCCAGGATCTCGGCGTTGTCGGCAACCAGCCGCTCCTCGCGGCGGATGTCCTCGCCGAGCTGCGCAAGGCGGCGGGTCAGTTCGTCGCGGCGGCGCAGGATGCGATTGGCGTCCTCCTCCAACTGCGTCTTGGCGATCTGCAGGCGCTGCAATGCGGCGGCGGCGCGCGCTTCGCCATCGCGCAACTCAGGCAGCTTGAGGCTTGCAATGCCCTGAACCTTGGCGGCCTCCATCTGCATCTGCGCCTTTTCGGCGACGACGACGGTGGCCTGATTGAGCGCGCTGTCGGCATCGGCTTCCGCCTCCTTGGCCTGCACCCAGCGGATATGCAGGAGCAGCGCCTCGCGGGCGCGGATATCCGCCGACAGTGACTTGAAGCGGCTTGCCTGACGGGCCTGACGCTTCAGGCTCTCGATCTGGCTCTCGAGTTGAGAGGTTACGTCGTCAAGGCGTTCGAGATTGCTTTCGGCAGCACGCAGGCGAAGCTCGGCTTCGTGGCGGCGCGAATGCAGGCCTGATATGCCGGCTGCCTCTTCGAGCAATTGGCGGCGGGCCTGCGGCTTGGCCGAAATCAACTCGCCGATCCGCCCCTGCCCGACCATGGACGGCGAACGGGCACCGGTGGAGGCGTCGGCAAAGAGAAGCTGCACGTCCTTGGCACGGCTTTCCTTGCCGTTGATGCGATAGATCGATCCCTGCTCACGCTCGATGCGGCGCGTAACCTGGATCTCGTCGCTGTCGTTGAAGGCGGCAGGCGCGGTGCGCGCGGCATTGTCGAGATAAAGCGCGACTTCGGCGGTGTTGCGAGCGGGACGGTTGCCGGAGCCGGAGAAGATGACGTCGTCCATGCCGGACGCCCGCATGTTCTTGTACGAGTTTTCACCCATCACCCAGCGAAGTGCTTCGACGAGGTTCGACTTGCCGCAGCCGTTCGGGCCGACGACACCGGTCAAGCCGCGCTCGATGATGAATTCGGTGGGTTCGACGAAGGACTTGAAGCCGACGACACGAAGCTTGTTGAACTTCATGCCGTATCCCCGCGCCTGATATAGCAAAAGACGGGCGCACGGCTTCGGCCGTCGCCCGTCGATCGGATACGGTTCAGATTAGAGCAGGCTGTCGATAAGGGCCGACATGGTGTCAACCGTCATGTCTCCAGAATAGCGCTTGCCGTTGATGAGGAACGTCGGCGTGGCATTGACGCCAAACTCCTTGGAACCCCTTTCCCGCGTTGCGTTCACTTGATCCAGCAGCTTCTGGTTCGTCAAGCACTTCGTGAAGCTATCCTCAGTAAATCCAGCAAGTTTGGACATCTGAAGCAGTGCACCGCGGCCATCATCTGCAGCCGCCCAGGTCTGCTGCTGCTTGAACAGCATGGCAACCATCGGGAAATACTGTTCGGCCGTGCTCAATTCTTCCGGCTTGGAAGGATTGCAGCGCGCCAGCATGAAGGCGGCAGCCGCACGCGGATCGAACGGGAATTCGCGGATGATGAAACGCACCTTGCCGGTATCGACGTACTTCTTCTTGATTTCGTCGAAGGTCGTCGTGTGGAAGTGGGCGCAGTGCGGGCAGGTCATCGACATATATTCGACGATCGTGACCGGGGCGTCTTCCTTGCCGAGCGCCATTTCCGGCAGTTCGCCTGGCTTCAGCACGGCAGCCATGTCGACGTCGCCATCGGGCTTAGGCACTTCGACAGCGGCCTGTGCGGTGCTGAAAACCGCAAGCGTCGCAGTCGCGGCAGCCACGCCGCCCAGAAGCTGGCGTTTCGTCAGTTGCATTTCGGAAATCGGCATGAAGTTCCCCATAAATGAGAGTAGTGGCTGACAGTGCGATATAACGGCTCGATGCCCCGAACAAGGCACGCTTCGCCAACTTTCTTCAAAGAATTGTGACCTTGGTTGGACCGCCAGATTAAATTGCGGACAGAATTGCAGGAGCAATACTTGGAAGCGCTAGCGCCCGCGCTTTCCCAACACGGCCGTTCCAAGACGCTTTACCGCTTCGCGCAGCTTGTCGCCTTCGATCCCTTCCATCATCTCGTCCAGTTTTGCGGCTGCCGCACCCTTTAGCGGCGGTGGCGTACGGGAGCGCTTGATCGCTTGATAGACAGGTTTCTGGACGATGCGGATCTGGTGAACGGCGGCGAAGCCGAAGAAGCTGTTGACCCGCTGGATCAGTTCGCCCTGCGCATGCGTCAGAAACAGGGCGCGAGCGCCCTCGCAGGCGATGGTGAGCACGCCGGGGCGGAAACCGCCGTCATCGTTACCCCTCGCCCAGGCGATCTTTTCCGGCCGCGTGCAATCGGCGAACTCCTCGCCGGCGATCTCGTCCCACGAGCCGAGCAGCGCGGTGTTGATGCCGGCGCGCTTTGCGAGCACCGGATCGATCAACCCATTGGTCAATTCGGAGATCTGCTTTTCACCTTTGCGTGGATAACTCATTGAAACCTTCAGATCGCGCTGCGTTCGGGCACCACTGCCTTGATCGCGCGGCATTGCTTCGCCAAGTATAGGGCACTTCCCCTCACGACGGCAAATGATGACATCGACGACACTGGACGCGCCCGCCGCCAAGCCCCTTCTCGACTGGTATGACCGGCACCATCGAGACCTGCCATGGCGCATCTCGCCGCCGATGGCGGCGCGCGGCATCAAGGCCGATCCCTACCATGTCTGGCTCTCCGAGGTGATGCTGCAGCAAACCACGGTGCCGGCGGTGAAGCCCTACTTCGCCAATTTCCTGGCGCGCTGGCCGACCGTGCGCGACCTTGCCGATGCTCCCAGCGAAGACGTCATGGCTGCCTGGGCAGGGCTTGGCTACTACGCGCGCGCCCGCAACCTGAAGAAATGCGCCGAGGCAGTAACGCGCGACCACGGCGGCATCTTTCCTGACAGCGAGGACGGACTGAAATCGCTTCCCGGCATCGGCGACTATACGGCTGCAGCGGTGGCGGCGATCGCCTTCAACCGGCAGGCGGCCGTGATGGACGGCAACGTCGAACGGGTGATCTCGCGGCTCTACGCCATCGCCACGCCTCTGCCCGCAGCCAAACCTGACATGAAGCAGAAGGTGGCTCTTCTCACCCCAAATGATCGGCCGGGCGACTTCGCGCAGGCGATGATGGATCTCGGCGCGACGATCTGCACGCCGAAGCGACCGGCCTGTTCGCTCTGTCCCTTCAGGGGATCCTGCGAGGCGCTGCGCCTGCACGATCCCGAACAGTTTCCAGTCAAGGCAGCCAAGAAGGAAAAGCCGATCCGCCAGGGCGCGGCCTTTATCGCGGTCACGGGGGATGGCGAAATTCTGCTGCGGCGTCGCATCGAGAGCGGCCTTCTTGGCGGCATGACCGAGGTGCCGACGACCCACTGGACGGCGCGGCAGGACGGCGAGACATCGGCTGACGCGGCACCGTTTCCGGCGGCGTGGGAGCCTTGCGGGACCGTGACCCACGTCTTCACCCATTTCGAGCTCAGGCTTTCCATCTACCGCGTCGCGATCCCTTCGCGAATTCAAACGGATAACGGTTGGTGGGAGCCGGTTACAAATCTTGACTCGCAGGCGCTGCCGACCGTCATGAAAAAAGCAATCACCGCGGCTATTCCGCTCGCGTTCAAACATGCCAAGGATTAATCGATGGCCATCGAGCATATTGTTTTCGACATTGGAAAAGTACTCATCCATTACGATCCGAGTATCCCGTTCAGCCGCCTCATCCCCGACGAGACTGAACGCAAGTGGTTTTTCGACAATGTCTGCACCCACGACTGGAACGTCGAGCAGGACCGTGGCCGCACCTGGACCGATGCCGAAGCCTTGCTGATCGAGGTTCATCCGGACCGCGAGGAGCACATCCGCGCCTTCCGCAAGCACTGGCACGAAATGGTCTCGCACGCCTACGATGACAGCGTCGCCATCATGGAAGGCCTGATTGACGATGGCCAGGACGTGACGATGCTGACGAACTTCGCGTCCGACACCTTCCGCGAGGCGCAAGTCCGCTTCCCGTTCCTGACCAAGCCGCGCGGGGTAACGGTCTCCGGCGACGTCGGTCTCATCAAGCCCGATATTGCGATCTACGAAACACACGCCAAGAGCTTCGGCCTCAATCCGGCGGCGACGATCTTCATTGACGACTCCGCCCCCAACGTCGCAGGCGCGAAAGCGGCCGGCTGGGATGCGGTTCTCTTCACCGGCGCCGACAAGCTGCGCGCCGATCTTACAGCGCGCGGCGTGAGGCTCTGACAATGGCATTCGATCCGGTTGAGGAAATCAAACGCTTCCATGGCGCGATCAACGCGCTCGATTTCGATATGATCGAGGACTATTTCGCGGATGACGCGACCTATGCCTCGAATGGCGTGGGCAGCTTGTCCGGGCGAGCCGAGATCATGGTCGCCTTCCGCAAGTATTTTGACGACTACCCAGACCAGACAGCAATCAACACGCTGGTCGAGAAGGTCAGCCCCTATGCCGGTCGTGCCGTTTGGTCGGTTCGCGCGACGCACAGCAAGACGGGCAAGCCCTTAGTGCGGGAAGGCGAAGAGACGATCACCTTCAACGAAGACGGTCGCGTCACCCACGTCGAAGTGACGGACTACCGAGCATTCTGAAAGAACGTCGCCGAGAGATAAAAGGCGAGCACGAAAAAGAGCCACAGGTCGGAAACCATCGCGATGGTTCTCGACCTGTTTCTTGCTCGCTCCAGCAGATGCTTGAGACCGGCAAGACCGAAGAACAGGGAACCGATGATCGCGGCAGGGACGATCCACTGCGGCGCGAAAAGGCTGAGCACGCCAAGCATACCGATTGACAGGTTGCCGAAGCCGATCTCCTGCACCAACGACTGGGCCTTATGATCGGTCACACCAAAGATCGTTTCCGCCGTGAACGCCGGATTGATGATCTGTTTCAGACTGGCCATAAGCAATCGCAAGCCGACGCCCCAAAAGACGAACCATTTTCCGATAAGGAAGACGAGATTGGCATCCGCATTCCAATGCACTTCGGCGACAACCGAGCCCAACGGCAAAACAAGCATCAGCAACAATATGACCGCAAGATACATGGCATTCCTTGCCTGTTTCGGATCATCAGCAGCCGATACATGACACGGAATTGCACGGCCGCGCGAGCCAAAATGAAGAGCGCCCGGGGTGTTGATCCCCGGGCGCCAGGCCTTCTTCCGTAACTGGAGGTACAAAACACCGGAAGAAGGAAGTCTCGATCAGGTCGAGGCGCGCGTCATTCCGCCTTTGCCAGATCACTGCGGATCACGGACCGCAATTCGTCGATCGGGCGCAGGGACTGCCCGTCGTCGAAATGCCAGAATGTCCATCCGTTGCATGCATCAAGGCCCTGGACCTTTGCCCCAAGGCGATGAATGGAACCGGCCTCGCCACCGGAAGCCACCGTGCCGTCGGCGCGAACGATCGCGCTGTAGCGGCGGCGGGCATCGGTAAGCACCTGGCCGGGCTTGATCAGACCGCTTTCGACCAGCACGTTGAAAGCCACGCGGACTTCCTGCTTCTTGCCGGTCATGACGGTGAGTTCAGCCTTGCCGAGCGGCTCGACCGCTTCGATGCGAGCGGAGGCCGCATCGATGTAGTCCTGCTCGCGCTCGATGCCGACGAAGTGGCGGCCGAGGCGCTTGGCGACGGCACCCGTCGTGCCGGAGCCGAAGAATGGATCGAGGATGATGTCGCCTGGCTTCGAGGACGCCATGATGACACGGGCAAGCAACGCTTCCGGCTTCTGCGTCGGATGCACCTTCTTGCCGTCGTCGCCCTTCAGGCGTTCGCCGCCGCTGCAGATCGGGAACAGCCAGTCGGACCGCATCTGCACGTCGTCGTTTGCCGCCTTCATGGCATCGTAGTTGAAGGTATAGCCCTTGGCCTTGGCGTTCGGGCTCGCCCAGATCATCGTCTCATGCGCGTTCTGGAAGCGGCGGCCCTTGAAGTTCGGCATCGGGTTGGTCTTGCGCCAGACGATGTCGTTGAGGATCCAGAAATTGAGATCCTGCAGCGTCGCACCAACGCGGAAGATGTTGTGATAGGAGCCGATGACCCAGATCGTGCCGGTCGGCTTCAGAACGCGGCGGCAGGCGAGCAGCCAGGCGCGGGTGAAGGCATCGTAGGCTTCGAAGGAGGCGAACTGATCCCACTCGTCATCGACGGCGTCGACCAGCGACTGGTCGGGGCGATGCAGCGTACCGCCCAACTGCAGATTGTATGGCGGATCGGCGAAAATAACGTCTACGGAGTGGTTCGGCAGGGCTTCAAGGGCAGCAACGCAATCGCCCTTGATGATCGTGTCGATCCAGGAGCCCGGCTTTGCGGAGGCCTTGAGATCGGCAAGCGGAAATACTGACGCCATCTGGAAACTCGCTCATACACAATTACGCTTTTTACTGTCTGTTATGGTTACTCAGTTTGGTTACCAAAGCCTGAAGGGATGAGCGATTTCGGGAAAATAAGTCGCGACAGGCGTCGGCGCCGAAGGAGCGGGGCAGCGGCCGCACGCCCTTCCGGCTGTGTTATTACGCCGCCGCGTCATGCACCTTGCGGCTATCGGCCGGAGCTTCGGCGCGCTCGTTCATGCCGTAGTCGCGAACGATGTGGCCGATGCGCAGCCGATAGTCCGCGAAGACGCCGTTGCGGCCGGCGTGCTGGGCAGCTCGGTGTGCCTCCACGTTTCGCCAAGCCTTGACCGCCTCCTCGTCGCGCCAGAAGGACAGCGACAGCAGCTTGCCGCGATTGGTGAGGCTTTCAAAGCGTTCGATTGAAATGAAGCCGTCGATCTTTTCGAGTTCACCGCGAAGTTCGCCGGCGAGATCGAGATAGGTGTGGCGTTCGCCCATGAAGGGCAGGACTTCGAAGATAACAGCGATCATGGCATCACCAGCTTTGAATGAGGAAGGGAAGCGTTCTTGAGGAAGATACGATCTTCTTTGAGGATGAAACGTTCGCGTTTGGCGAATTCGTAGTTTTGCCTGCCGAGCGGATCGGCGGCAAGGCGGGCGCGATAAGCTTCGTAGGCGGCGAGGTTTTCAATGTTGTAGACGCCGTAAGCCGTCGTCGCCGAGCCCTCATGCGGCGCGAAATAGCCGATCAGGTCCGCACCGTTGCGCGGAATTGCCTGCCCCCAGTTGCGAGCGTATTCGGCGAAGGCGTCCCTCTTGAACGGATCGATTTCATAGCGGATGAAGCAGGTAATCATCGTCGTCTCCTTGTTGTCTGGAAGCGGTTTTCGCACATTGTCTGACGACAATGCTTCGGTTAGGATCGAAGTATGAAGGAAGGACCCGACATAGCCCAGATCGGCGCGCTGATCGGCGATCCAGCGCGCGCCAACATGCTGACGGCGTTGATGGGCGGCAAGGCGCTAACGGCAACGGAGCTTGCCGCCGCCGGCGGCATTACCGTGCAGACAGCGAGCACGCACCTTGCCAAGCTGGAAGCCGGCAATCTGCTCGCCCAGCGCAAGCAGGGCCGCCATCGCTACTTCACGCTGGCGGATGACAGTGTCGGCAAGTTCCTGGAGAGCATCATGGGATTTGCGGCCGGGCGCGGTCATTTGCGCCACAAGCCGGGACCGAAGGAACCGGCCTTGCGCAAGGCGCGCATCTGCTACGATCATCTCGCCGGCGACTACGGCGTACGCATGCTGGACAGCTTGATTGCTCGTGGCGCGATCGATGCATTCGGTGATGGCCTTGCCGTGACGGAAAGCGGCGAAACCGCGCTCAAGAGTATCGGCATCGACGTCCACGCCCTGAGATCGTTGCGTCGTCCACTCTGCCGCTCCTGCCTGGATTGGAGCGAGCGACGGGCCCACCTCGCCGGCAGTCTCGGAAAGGCGCTACTTTCGAATTTCCTCGACAAAGGCTGGGCGCGTCGCACTGCCGAAAGCCGCTCCGTCATCTTCTCACCAGAAGGCGAACGGCAATTTCTTGCCTTGTTTCCTGCCGCCAAATAGCCGCGAAAGCGATCGTAAGATCGAAGCCGCCCGTGGCACGCAATCCAGCCATGCCCTGCTGTCGGTTGAGCTTCGCCGAGGCATCGTGTAAAGGGGCATCATCCCAAATAAGGCGCAAGTATATGGACGGCTTCGACCTCATCATCTTCGACTGCGACGGCGTTCTGGTCGACTCGGAAATTATTGCTGCGGATGTCGAATCCAAGCTTCTGACCGAAGCGGGCTACCCGATCAGCATCGAGGAAATGGGCGAGCGCTTCGCCGGCATGACCTGGCAGAATATCCTGCTGCAGGTCGAGCGCGAGGCCAGCATTCCGATTTCCGCATCGCTGCTCGACAAGTCCGAAAAGCTGCTCGATCTGCGTCTGTCCCAGGATGTGCAGGCAATTGCCGGCGTCGAAGCCGCTCTCTCGCGACTGAAGCTGAAGCGCTGCATCTGCTCGAACTCCAGCAGTGCGCGGCTCGACATGATGCTCGGCAAAGTGGGCCTGAAGCCGCTCTTTGCGCCGCATATCTTCTCAGCCAAGGATCTCGGTGCCGATCGCGTGAAGCCGAAGCCGGATATCTTCCTGCATGGCGCAAAGCAGATGGGCGTTTCCACAGACCGCGTCGTGGTCGTCGAGGACTCCGTCCATGGCGTTCACGCAGCGCGGGCTGCCGGCATGCGCGTCATCGGGTTTACCGGCGCCTCCCATACCTATCCGGCACATGCCGACAGGCTGACCGATGCCGGTGCTGAAACCGTCATTTCCCGGATGAGCGATTTGCCCGGCATCGTTGCCGCGCTCGCCGAATGGGAAGGCGCCCTGTAGAACGCGCGTTCTTGGCGCGACAGAGCGAACCCATTCGGATACCGGAGTGGTAATCGCCGTCTGATGGGGCTGCTCGTATGAACGTTTCCGTGGAATTGTGCTCTCCGCCCGAACTCGACGACCGGATCACCGTTGTCAGGGCCGGAGACGAAGTTGATGGCATCTTCGTCCGCACCAGGAGATTCAACGTCCTGGTCGACACTCTCGGAACGCCCGAGCTGTGCCGGACGGCGCTGGACCTGCTTGGCGAGGACGTGCATGCACGTCCGCTGCTGGTCGTGAACTCGCACATGGACTGGGATCACTTTTGGGGAAACGCCGCGATTGCAGGAAAGGCGCCGATCATTGCCCATGCCGCAACGCTTGAGCGCTTGCGTGATCCGTCCTCACTTCAAGTCCTGAAAGATAAGGTGCGCGAAGATCAGCGATTTCGAAACGTTGAACTCGTAGCGCCAGACATCACCTTCTCAGGCTCTATGACCCTTCACGGTGGCGATCTCACGCTCGAATTGTTTCACACGCCAGGTCATACGCCCGACCATGTCTCGGTGTGGATTCCTGAAATCCGCGTCTGCCTGGCCGTCGACGCGGTCGAGTATCCGATCCCCGAGGCGTGGAGCAGGAGCGCGCATGATCTCCGGCTCCTCTCCTCATCCCTCGAACGAATACGCGACCTTAACGCGAGGTTTGTGATTCCTGCGCACGGCAGAACGCTCTCTCCCGCGACGGTGGACGACAACTTGCAATATTTCAAAGAGTTGGCCCGCCGTGTCGAGAACTTGAGCGAGAGCGACCTGTTGAGTCCCGGGCTCAACAAGGCGGTTGGGTTCCGACTTCAGGATTTCGTCGCCATTCCGGCCGACATGGCGACGGAGGTGGTGGCCTTCTACGAAGGGTTCCACGACACCAATCTCGCCGCGACAATTCAGGCGCGCTTGGACGGCTGAACGACGACACGGCGTTCGTCGTGCGACTCCGCTGGTTCCCTTCGGTATGAATACTCGTCTGAAATTACTAGATTTTCAGGTTGATCGCGCGAGCCAGCATCTCGAACCGGGCCGGGAGCTGACCAGGTCCCTCGCCGTCGCTGTCGATCGGCACCGCCTCCTTGCCTATCGGCCATGCCTCGACGAGCGTGGCGCGATGGATGCTGACGAGCGGACTCTTGAGGTGGCCGCCGCTATAGATGCTGTTCATCAACGACAGCACTTTCAAGCGGCCGGCGCCTCGAATGATGACCACGTCGAACAGGCCATCGCTGATATCCGCATCGGGGGCCACCTTCATACCGCCGCCGAACCAAGCGCCGTTTGCGACGGCAACCGCCGTGATCGGGCCCTCGTAGATGTCCTCTCCATCGAGTCTGAGGCGAATTGTGCGCGGCTCGTAGCGCAGGATCTGAAGCAGGCTATGGAAGAAGAAAACCATCGGCCCCGGCAGGCGCCTGCCCTTGCGTGCCTCGTTGACGGCGCGCACGATATGGCCGGAAACGCCAAAGCTTGCGATGTTGGCGAAGTGACGGGTGACGGTGTCACCGTCCTCGTCGTCGCAAGTGAGCAGGCCGGCATCGATCTGCCGCACGGACGGAGAGTTCAGGCCGTTGGCGATCGTGGTGGGATCGCGCGACATCGGAAAGTTGCGGGCAAAATCACAGCCGGTGCCGGTTGGGATGAAAGAAAACGCTGTACCCGGCCGATGCGATTTGAGGATGCCGCCAGCCACCTCGCCGATCGTTCCGTCGCCGCCGACGGCGATCACCAGATCGGCCCCATCATTCGCCAGTTCGCGCCCGAACCGCTCGGCATCGCCGAAGCCTTTGGTTTCGCGCAGGCTGAGATCGGCAAATCTCGCCTCGATGGCGCGCCGCAGCGCCGACCAGAACAATTTCTTTCCGCGCCGGCCCGACGCCGGATTCAATACGATGCCGATTTTCAAGCGATATCTTCTCCCCGCCTCACCAGCCTGGCGAAGCGGAAACAGGGGCGTTCTTCAGGCCTTCTTCTTTTTCGTCGACACGGGTCCTTGATCGAAACCGATATTGACGCGAACCAGTGCGCCGGAGCCGACCGGCAGCTTGATGCCGTCCTTGCGGAACAGGGCCTGTGTAGCGTTCTGTCCGACATCAACCGGGAAATTCGTCACTTCCGAATAGAGCGCTTCCTGGCCGTCGTAGACTGTGATGCGAACCGGGAGCGTGACCTTGCCGGACGACCCGTTCGGCCCGGCAATGACGCGAAGCTGCGCCACGACGGTCATCGTCAGGTTCGTATCGTTGAGAGTGCATTGGCGCGTGTAGTTGCCGATCGACGCCTGGTAGGCCAGCTTCTCCGCATCGCCGGTCTTCGCTCCGCCGGCATAAGTCCGGAAGATCGCGTCGCTGTCCTTCATGAACATCTGCGGGCAGGCGCCTTGAACGACGGGCGCCGTTGCGCCAGCGGCCGTCTTGGCGGAGCCGATCGATGCGTCGCTGGAGGACGGGTTGGATGGCGCCAACGGCATGATCTGGCCATTGCCGTTCGGCTGGGTCGGTGCCGTTGCGCTGTCTGAGCCACCACCGACGCCGAGCGAATTACAACCGGCAAGCATTGCCGCAAGGGAAGCCGAAACGATAAGACGCGAGACCTTGCCAAGCACGATTATTCCACCCTCTCCACAAAGTTTTTTGGCAGGCCCAATCACTTGATGGCAGGCCTTTCGTGACAGTTTGCGATGGTCTATATCAGCGGCGCAAACAAAAATCGATTGGGTAAGA
This sequence comes from Rhizobium sp. BK399, assembly GCF_014194695.1. Classification (GTDB taxonomy): domain Bacteria; phylum Pseudomonadota; class Alphaproteobacteria; order Rhizobiales; family Rhizobiaceae; genus Rhizobium. The sequence continues at coordinate 631,466 of NZ_JACIAH010000001.1, forward strand.
ACCGTTTTGATGCACATTTCGGGATCGCAGGCGAGCATAGCCGACAGCGCAAGCGAGATGCAGCGCGGGGTTTACTTTCCCTCAGCCTTTCTCCGACCGGCACATCAAGGATGACGACAGTGGATTATATTTCGACCCGCGGCGAAGCCCCTTCCCTCGGTTTCTGCGATGCATTGCTGACGGGCCTGGCGCGCGATGGTGGCCTCTATGTGCCGCGCAAGTGGCCGCATTTCTCGAAAAAGGAAATCCGCGCGCTTCGAGGAAAAAGCTATCAGGATATTGCCTTCACCATTCTGTCGCCCTTCACCAACGGCGAGATTGCCGACGAGACTTTCCGGTCCATGATCGATGAGGCGTACGGCACTTTCCGCCACCCTGCGATCGCCCCGCTCGTGCAGACAGGGCCGAACAGCTTCGTCATTGAGCTCTTCCATGGTACGACGCTGGCGTTCAAGGATGTCGCGATGCAACTGCTCGCCCGGTTGATGGACTATGCGCTCGAAAAGCGCGGCGAGCGCGCGACCATCGTCGGCGCTACCTCCGGCGATACCGGCGGCGCGGCGATCGACGCCTTTGCCGGGCGCGAACGCACCGACATCTTCATTCTTTTCCCGCATGGCAAGGTGTCGCCGGTGCAGCAGCGCCAGATGACGACCTCCACTGCCTCCAACGTTCACGCGCTTGCCGTCGAAGGCAATTTCGATGACTGCCAGAACCTCGTCAAGGCGATGTTCAACGACGGACCGTTCCGCGATCGCGTCAGGCTCTCCGGCGTCAACTCGATCAACTGGGCCCGCATCATGGCCCAGATCGTCTACTATTTCACGACGGCAATCGCGCTTGGCGGACCGGACCGTAAGATTTCGTTTACCGTGCCGACGGGCAATTTCGGGGATATTTTTGCCGGTTACTGCGCAAAGCGGATGGGCCTGCCGATCGGCAAACTGGTGGTCGCGACCAACGAGAACGATATCCTCGACCGCACGCTGAAGAGCGGGCGTTACGAGATGAAAGCGGTAAAGGCAACGACCTCACCTTCGATGGACATCCAGATCTCCTCGAACTTCGAACGACTGCTGTTCGAAGCCTATGATCGCGACGCATCCAAAGTTCGCGCGGCAATGAACAGTCTCAACCAATCCAATGGCTTCGAGATTGCGAAGGAGGCCCTGGCCTTCATCAAGAAGGACTTCCGCACTGGCCGCGCCAGCGAGAAACAGGTCGCCCAGACGATCAAGAAAACCCACGCCGAAACCGGCTATCTTCTCGATCCGCACTCGGCGATCGGCGTCTTCGTTGCGGGCAAGCACGAAAAGCCGAACACGCCGATGGTGACGCTTGCCACCGCACACCCGGCGAAATTCCCCGCCGCCGTAAAATCCGCCTCCGGTATTGACCCCGCGCTTCCGACGTGGCTTGCTGATCTGATGCACAAGGAGGAGCGCTTTCAGATTGTGAAGCCTGAGCTCAAAGCCATCGAGACCTTCATCGGCGAGCACGCTCGGGCCTAAGTAACGCAGGCGCAGAAAGATAGCCAATGACAGTTGAGTGCACCCGGCTCAAATCCGGGCTGACAGTAGTCACACAGACCATGCCGCATCTGGAAAGCGTTGCGCTGGGAGTTTGGATCAAATCAGGATCGCGCAACGAGACGACAGACGAGCACGGCATCGCCCACCTGCTCGAACATATGGCCTTCAAAGGCACGGCGCGCCGCAGCGCGCGCGAAATCGCCGAGGAGATCGAGGATGTCGGCGGCGAGGTCAACGCCGCGACATCCACGGAAACGACCTCCTACTATGCCCGCGTCCTCAAGGATCACGTTCCGCTCGCCGTCGATATTCTTGCCGATATCCTGACAGAGTCCGCGTTCGAGGAAGAAGAACTCGAGCGCGAGAAGCAGGTCATCCTGCAGGAAATCAACGCTGCGAACGATACGCCGGACGACGTCGTTTTCGACAAGTTTTCCGAAACCGCCTACCGCGATCAGACACTCGGCCGGGCAATCCTCGGCACACCGCAAACTGTGGTGTCGTTCACGCCGCCGCAGATCCGCGGCTATCTCAGCCGCAATTACACCACCGACCGGATGTTTATCGTTGCAACGGGCGCCGTGCAGCACGACGAGTTCGTTCGCATGGTCGAGGAGCGCTTCGCGAGCCTTCCGACTTCTCCATCGGCGACGCCGGTCATGGAAGCCGCGAAGTACATCGGCGGCAATATCCGTGAAACGCGCGACCTGATGGACGCGCAGATCCTGCTTGGTTTCGAGGGCAAGGCCTATCACGCCCGCGACTTCTACTGTTCGCAGATCCTCGCCAATATTCTCGGCGGCGGGATGTCCTCCCGTCTGTTCCAGGAAGTGCGTGAAATCCGTGGTCTCTGCTATTCGATCTATGCCTTTCACTGGGGCTTTTCCGACACCGGCATCTTCGGTATCCACGCCGCCACCGGTGGCGAGAACCTGCCGGAGCTGGTGCCCGTCATTATCGACGAACTGCACAAGTCTGCAGCGACGATCGAGCAAAAGGAAATCGAACGCGCCCGCGCCCAGATCCGCGCCCAGCTGCTGATGGGCCAGGAAAGCCCGGCGGCCCGCGCCGGCCAGATCGCAAGACAGATGATGCTCTACGGCCGCCCGATCTCCAATCAGGAGATGATGGAACGGCTCGAGGGGATCACCGTCGAGCGCCTGACGGATCTTGCAGGGCGCCTGTTCTTCGACACCGTTCCGACGCTATCGGCGATCGGTCCTCTGGAACACTTGGCTCCTATGGAAGATATCGCCGCCTCTCTCTCCTCGCCCGCCGCACCGCACAGCCAACAAGCGCTCGTTTGATTTCACATCCATCCTGCCGGGAGTGATCGATGCCAAAATCGGTTTTTCGGTTCCTGTCGCGACAGCCGGATTCAGTGGAACTCGAAAACGAGAACTATGTGCTGCGCCTGCCGCGATACCAGGATTTCAACCAGTGGCACAAGCTGCGGGCGGCCAGCCGGCAATTCCTGGAACCCTGGGAGCCGACATGGCGGCGGGATGAATTGACCGAGGGCGCCTACCGCGCCCGCGTCATCCGCGGCAAACAGGAATATGCGTCCGGCCAGGCGATCCCGCTATTCCTGTTCCACAAGGATAGGATGACGCTGCTTGGCGGCATTACGATCGGCTATATCAGGCGCGGGGCGGCACAAAGCTGCATGATCGGATATTGGATGGGTGAGGCTTACGCCGGCCAAGGCCATATGTTCGCCGCACTTCAATTGGTTATACCCTACATCTTCACGGTGCTTGAGTTGCACCGTATCGAAGCAGCCTGTATTCCAGACAATGCTCGGAGCATCCGCCTGCTTGAAAAAGCCGGGTTTCAGCGGGAAGGCTATCTGCGCGGATACTTGAAAATCAACGGTCAGTGGCACGACCATGTGATGTTCTCATTGCTCGCCACCGACACGGATAAAGGCAGGATAACCGACAGCCGATGACCAACAACCGCATGCTGCTCCCATCACCGGCCGGACGATTGATCGCGGTGATCGCAGCTCTCTTGCTGTCGGCCTTCATGCTAGCGGCAGGCAATGTCCAGGCAGCCGAGCCGGTGAAGATCTCCCGCGACGATACCGCGCTCGATCTGACTGCCACGACGGAAATCTACGCCAATCAGGGCGAAGCCTTCCAGGTCTCAACCGCTGCCGGTGCCGATGGCATCCGCCGCCGTATTGAGGTACGTGCCAGCTCGGAAAACCACCAGGGCGACTGGGCCGTCTTCGCGCTTGCCAACGTCTCCGACGAGCAGCTTGAGCGCGTGATCGTGGCCCCGCACTTCCGCCTGGTAAACTCCAAGCTGTTCTGGCCTGACCTCGGCTCGCAGCGCATCATCGCGATCACGCCGAGCGAAGGTTTCGCGCTCGACCGGCAACCGAGTGACGAAGCGGATGTCTTCCGCATTACACTCAACCCCGGCGCCGTCATTACCTTTGTTGCTGAGCTGACGACGCCGGAGCTGCCGCAGATCTATCTCTGGGAACCGGACGCCTACAAGGACACGATCAACGCGTTCACGCTCTATCGCGGCATCGTGCTCGGCATTGCCGGCCTGCTGGCCGTGTTCCTGACCATCCTGTTCGTAGTCAAGGGCACCTCGATGCTGCCCGCGACCGCAGCACTCGCCTGGGCCGTGCTCGGCTATATCTGCGTCGACTTCGGCTTTCTCGGCAAGCTGATCAGCATCGCGTCGACCGACCAGCGAATATGGCGCGCCTGTGCGGAAGTCGCGCTCGCCTCCAGTTTCGTCATCTTCCTGTTCACTTACCTCAACCTCAACCGCTGGCACACGCATCTCGGCTACCTCACGCTCGCCTGGGTGCTGGGCCTGGCGCTGCTCTTCGGCGTCGCGATTTACGATCCGGCAATCGCTGCTGGCATCGCGCGTCTGTCGTTTGCGCTGACCGCGACGATGGGCCTCTTCCTGATCATCTATCTCGGCCTCAACCGCTACGATCGCGCCATTCTGCTGGTGCCCGCCTGGGCCCTGATCCTCGTGTGGATCTTCGGGGCATGGCTGACGATCACCGGTCAGCTCGACAACGACATCATCCAGCCGGCGCTCGGCGGCGGCCTCGTTCTCATCGTCCTGCTGATCGGCTTTACCGTCATGCAGCACGCCTTTGCCGGCGGTGCATTTCAGCAGGGCCTGTTCTCCGATCTGGAGCGGCAATCGCTGGCTCTAACCGGCTCGGGCGACATGGTGTGGGATTGGGACGTGGCGCGCGATCGTGTCGTCACCATTCCTGACGTGTCGGCCAAGCTCGGCCTCCCGCTCGGCACGATGCACGGCGCGGCCCGCAACTGGCTGCCACGGCTTCACCCCGACGATCGCGATCGCTTCCGGGCGACGCTCGACGTGCTGCTTGAGCATCGCCGCGGGCGGCTCAATCATGAATTCCGCATCCGCGCGGAAGACGGCCATTTCCATTGGCTTCTCATCCGCGCCCGCCCGGTCCTCGGTTCGAACGGCGAAATCATCCGCTGCGTCGGCACGATCGTCGACGTCACCGAACAAAAGATTTCCGTCGAGCGGCTGCTGCACGATGCGCTGCACGACAACCTGACCGGCTTGCCGAACCGGCAGCTTTTCCTCGATCGCCTGCAGGCGGTGCTTGCACTGGCGCCCGGTGGCGAGACGCTGCGCCCGACGGTCATGGTGATCGATATCGACCGCTACAAGCTGGTGAACGATACGCTCGGGATCGCCGCCGGCGACAATATCCTGATCGCGCTGACGCGACGCCTGCGCCGTCTGCTCAAGCCGCAGGACACGCTCGCACGCCTTTCCGGCGACCAGTTCGGTTTGATCCTGACGTCAGAGCGCGACCCGACGAAGGTGGCCGACTTCGCTGATGCGATCAGCAAGGCGATCATGGTGCCGATCAACTTCGCCAATCGCGAAATCATCCTGACGGCGTCGATCGGGCTTGCCTCGTTCGTCGACCAGCAGGAAAGCGCCGCCGGCATGCTCAGCGATGCGGAGCTTGCGATGTACCGAGCCAAACGCGCCGGCGGCAATCGCGTCGAGCCGTTCCAGCCAGCCTTCCGCGATTTCGGCGCCGACAGGCTGCAGCTCGAATCCGACCTGCGCCGTGCCATCGAGCGCAAGGAACTGTCGATGGTCTACCAGCCGATCGCCGGACTGGAGGACGTGGAGATTGCCGGCTTTGAGGCGCTGATGCGGTGGGAGCATCCGAAGCGCGGCACCATCCCTCCTTCGGAATTCATTCCGATCGCCGAGACATCCGACCTTATCGAGATGCTCGGTCTCTTTGCCCTTGAGCAGGCGACCAACGACCTGATGGGTTGGGAGAACCAGACCGGCGAGCTGCCGATCTTCGTCTCGATCAACCTCTCCAGCGCACAGCTGCTGAACAACGAGCTTTATGACGATGTCCGTTCGGTGCTGGCGAAAACCCATTGCGACCCGTCGCGCCTGAAGCTGGAGCTCACGGAATCCATGGTCATGGAGAATCCGGAGCAAGCGCGCCTCGTGCTTGAGAAGCTGCGGGAGATGGGGCTTGGCCTCGCGCTGGATGATTTCGGAACCGGCTATTCGTCCCTCGCCTATCTGACGCGCTTCCCGTTCGACACGATCAAGCTTGACAAGGTGATGGTGCGCGATGGCAGTGACAAGAAGGCAACCGTGCTTCGCTCGGTGATATCAATGGCGCGTGAACTTGATATGAAGGTGGTCGCCGAAGGGATCGAGTCGAACGAAGATGCGATTGAGCTCGCAAAGATGGGCTGCACTTTCGGGCAGAGCTACCTGTTCGGGCCGCCGATGGCAGCGGAGTCAGTCCTGCGGCTGCTGAAGGAACGGTTCCCGTTGACGAAGCGCGCTTAACCGACCGCTCAATGTTGCGGCGCAGCGGCGCCCGCTATCAGCTGGTGCATATATTCAAGCTTGGCGACCACCGGCGCTGACAGCACGAACGGGTAGGAATCGCGCTGCCCCATGCTGCGCTGTATCGAGTTGATCGCAACGCTGAGCGGCACCCATTCGTCGACAAGCTGATCGGCACTGGCTGCCCTGTAGGGGTCGAAATCCACCTCCGCCGCCATCTCTTCGTGACCGCGGGGATCAATTGCGATGCCGAAGGCGCGCGCGGTCTCCAAGGTGTCGACGATGTGGAGATAGTGAGCAAAGCATTCGGCGAAGTCTTCCCAGGGATGGGCGCTGGCATAGGCGCTGACGAAGCTTTCCTGCCAGCCGGGCGGAGCGCCATTTGCGTAGTGTTGTGCAAGGGCCTCGCTGTAGTCCTCGCGCTCATCGCCGAACACCGCCCGGAATCCATCGAAGTTGTTCCTGTCTCGCACGAGGCGATTCCACATGAAATGACCCGTCTCATGGCGAAAGTGGCCGAGCAGCGTCCGGTAAGGCTCATCCATCGAGGTACGCGCCTGTTCACGGGTCAGGTCGTCAGCCTCTGCCGCCCGAATTGCAATCAAGCCCTCCTCGTGTCCCGTCATCGCCGGAACAACGCTGCCGTCATCCGTGATGGTGTCTTCGAGGAAGTCGAACACAAGGCCGCCGACGGGGTCCTGCGTGCGGTCCGGATGCGGCAGCCGCCAGCGCAAGAGCGAGTAGAACAGATGTCGTTGTGCCTGGCTGATCCGACGCCACCGGTCCACGCCATCCTGCGTCGCTGAATTGGGCACCAGCCGGTTATGCCGGCAGGCGACACAATAGTCACCCGCGTCGCCATCCTCTACAAGCCAGTTACAGATGTCGAGGCCGGCATTGGCGCAGAAACGCACCAGGTCCGGCTGAGCCACGTATTGCCAGAGATCGCTGTCCTGCTGCTGAACAGCGTGCATGCGCAGGCCATTCGGCTGGAAGCCAAGGCGGTGACCGCACCGAACGCACTGGCGATTGTCGAAATGAACAACCTGGTCGCAGTTGTCACATACAAACAGCCTCAACGGGTGCCTCCCTCGAGATCAGGGGTCGAAAAACCGAAGTGCAAAGTGGACGGCGGATAGTTTCCGGCCGTGGTTTCCATCAAACTTCCCCTGACTGGGCTTTATGGCCCGCGCCAGCAGAGAACGCGCTTCTTTACGGATCGTTCCGCCAACTAGGCGTGCCCGGCCTCGGCCGAAAGCATGGCGGCATTAATGCCCATCGAAGCCAGCGCCCGCTCGTACTTGTCGTCGAGGCTGCGGTCGAAGATCAATTCCTCGTTGGCCGCACATGTGAGCCAACCATTGTTGCCGACTTCGGCTTCCAGTTGACCCGCTCCCCAACCGGCGTAACCGAGCAGCATGGTCGCCCGCTTCGGTCCCTTGCCCTTGGAAATCGCGCGGATGATGTCGAGCGTCGCCGTCATGCAGATATCGTCGCTGACGGGAATGCTGGAATCGCAGAGATAGTCGTCGGAGTGCAGGACGAAGCCGCGTCCGCTTTCCACCGGCCCGCCCGTCTGGATCGGGCAATCGCGGGCGTGTGCGGGGAGAACGATGGCATCCTCATCCTTGATCATTTCCAGGTGCAGGAGAACATCGGTAAAGGTCAGGTTCTGCGGACGGTTGATGACGAACCCCATCGCGCCGGCATCGGAATGCGCGCAGATATAGATTACCGTGCGGGCGAAGTTGCGATCCTCCATGCCCGGCATGGCAATGAGAAACTGGCCATCGAAGAAGCCACGTTCTCTTTTGTTTTTGAGGGTCGCCAACGACATCGTTCCTCCTCTGCCAGACCGCACGAGGCCCGACATCACGAGCATGAGCCAATGTCACAGATCAATCAACTGAAAATGAAAACTTAAATGATGGCGAGTTCTAGCCGAGCATGGCGAATTTCAATAGATCATTGATGCATGCAAACTATTTCACGCGCCACTTGCCAATTCTGTTCCGCTTTCGGTCTGCTCGTCGTGATGCTGCAACTTTCTCAGCCCGCCCGGGCGGAGATGAGCGCCTGGGCCGACAATGAGGGTGGGCGGATGCGGCTGATCGCGCTTCCCCCCGATGCACACGGAAGCATTCGCGCCGGACTGCAGATCGAACCGAAGCCCGGCTGGATCACGTATTGGCGAGAACCCGGCAATAGCGGCATCCCGCCTCAAGTCGGTTTTTCTTCTGAAGGCATTTCGCTCGACAAGATGAGCTTTCCGACTCCCAAGCATATCGTCGACGACAAGGTCGATGAGGTCGCCTACGACACCTCGGTCACCTTCCCGTTGCAGCTGACGGCGAAAGACCCGGCACTCCATGAACTCAAGGCAACCGCCTTCATCGGCATCTGCAAGGAAATATGCATCCCGTTTCAGGCGGAGCTGTCGCTAACCTTCGAACCATCGGCCCGTTCACGCCCCGAAGAGGAAAAAATCCTTCGGGATGCCGAGGCCGCCTTGCCGGAAGCCGCCTCCTCCGAATTCAACGTGAGCGACCATAGGCTGTCGCCCGACATGAAGGAGCTTTCCCTCACCGTGACACTGCCGGAGAGCGGCGAGACCGCCCCTGAGGTGATCGTCGCAGGCCCGAGCGGGCACGTCTTTACCAAGCAGACGGCAACTCACCGCGACGGCCAAAGCTTCACGACGACGCTTTCCGTGGGCAAGCTTCCCAAGGCATACGACATTCACGGAAAGACATGGAGCGCGCTTGTCATCGACGGTTCGCGTGCCATCGAGACACCGCTTGCCTTTGAGTAGTCGAGTTCTATAGTCGCGCGCAAATCGCGGTATTTGCGCCGCCATACATGACAAGGAGAGATGGCCATGACCATCGCAATCGGCGATAAGCTTCCAGCAGCCACCTTCAAGGAAAAGACGTCTGACGGTCCGGTCGAAATTTCGACAGAGCAGCTCTTCAAGGGCAAGCGCGTCGTTCTCTTTGCAGTCCCCGGCGCCTTCACGCCTACCTGCTCGCTGAACCACCTGCCGGGCTATCTAGAGAACCGCGACTCGATCCTTGCTAAGGGCGTCGATGACATCGCCGTCATCGCCGTCAACGATTGGCACGTGATGGGCGCCTGGGCACAATCCTCCGGCGGCATGGGCAAGATTCACTTCCTTGCGGACTGGGATGCCGGCTTCACCAAAGCGCTCGGCCTCGACGCCGACCTTTCGGCCGGCGGTCTCGGCGTCCGCTCGAAGCGTTATTCGATGCTCGTCGAAGACGGCGTCGTGAGATCGCTGAACGTCGAAGAGAATCCGGGGCAGGCCACCGTTTCCGGCGCTGCGACCATGCTGGAGCAACTGTAAGGCTCCCCCAACACCGACCTTCTAAGAGCGGCCCATGCGGCCGCTTTTTTGTTTCCTTATAAAACCTCGCGACGTGCCATTTTTTTGCCTCATTTGTTATAACATAACGGTAATGTTATTACATTTGGTGCGGTATGCATTTCTCGAAGTTTCAAGATTCTCTGGGCCTGATGGCGCTCTCCGGCGGCCGGCGCGTCTTTTATGTCGCCTTAATTGGAATCCCACTCTGGGCAGCAATCCGCTGGGCGACGTTGCTGCCATGAGCGACGTTGCGATCGAGCTTGACGATCTGACGGTCGCCTATGAGCGGCATCCCGCGGTCCATCATCTTTCAGGAACCATTGCGGCCGGCAGCCTGACGGCGATCACCGGTCCAAACGGCGCCGGAAAATCCAGCCTGCTGAAAGCGGTCATCGGCGAACTCCGCCCCTCCTCCGGCACGATAAGGCACCGACTGAAGCGGACGGATTTCGGCTACCTGCCACAGGCAGCCGATATCAACCGCCGCTTTCCGATCTCCGTGCTCGACACGGTTCTTCTCGGATCCTGGCGGCAGGCTGGAGCCTTCGCACAGATCGCATCGCCTGAGCGGCAGAGAGCGCGCGACGCGCTGGCCGTGGTGGGGATGGAAGGCTTTGATCGGCGCGGTATCGGCTCCCTCTCAGCCGGTCAATTTCAACGCGTGCTCTTTGCCCGGCTGCTACTGCAGGACGCGAGCGTCATACTCCTCGACGAGCCGTTCACGGCCATCGATGGCCGCACGACGCGGGAACTTCTGGATATCGTCGCCGGCTGGCATAGCGAAGGGCGAACGGTGCTTGCTGTCCTCCATGATTTCGAGCAGGTCCGCGCCCACTTTCCGCAAACACTTCTGCTTGCGCGCGAAGTCATTGGCTGGGGGGCAACCGCTGATGTCATGACCACGGCAAACCTGACGACGGCGCGGGTGATGGCCGAACGCTGGGACGAGAGCGCCGGCGTTTGCGAGCCTGCCAGATGACCGCCTACGATTTTCTTCTTGCGCCGTTTGCCGACTACGGCTTCATGCGCCGCGCCCTTGTCGCCTGCCTGTGCCTCGGTCTTGGTTCCGGGCCGATCGGCGTCTTCCTGATGCTGCGGCGGATGAGCCTCGTCGGCGATGCGATGAGCCACGCCGTCCTGCCCGGCGCCGCCATCGGATACCTGATCGCCGGTTCGCTGTCGTTGACGGCGATGGGCCTCGGGGGGCTGATTGCCGGGCTGTCGGTGGCGCTCCTCTCCGGCATCGTCAGCCGCGCGACCTCGCTGCAGGAGGATGCGAGCTTCGCCAGCTTCTATCTCTCCTCGTTGGCGCTCGGCGTGCTCATCGTTTCGTTGCGCGGTTCCAATATCGACCTGTTGCACGTTCTCTTCGGCACCATCCTCGCGATCGATGCTCGGGCCCTTTATGAGATCGGCGCGATCAGCACAGCAACGCTGGCGACGCTCGCGATCATCTACCGGCCGCTCGTGGCGGAATGTTTCGATCCCGGCTTCCTCAGGGCCATCGGCGGGCGCGGACCGATCTATCACTTCATCTTTTTGCTGTTGGTGGTGCTCAATCTGGTCGCCAGTTTCCAGGCCTTGGGCACGTTGATGGCGGTCGGTCTGATGATGCTGCCGGCGGCCATTGCACAGCTATGGTCTCGCAGCCTCCCATCGATGATGGCGATCGCGGCCACGAGCGCCACTGCCTCCGGATATCTCGGGCTCGTCGCCTCCTACCATCTCGAGCTCGCCTCCGGACCGACGATCATCATGACGGCGGCGCTGCTCTACGGCTTCTCGATCTTTCTCGCCCCGTCGGGTCTCGCCCGGCGGTATTTCCCTCGCCCGCATCTTAAGGGCTGACAACCGGAGCCTTCCGATGATTTCCCGCAGACTGCTTTTCTCAGTGATGATCCCGGCGCTGGTGGCGCTTTCGACGAGCTCGGCCTCTGCCGCGACCCTCAAGGTGGTGGCCTCCTTCACCGTGCTTGCCGACGTCGTCCGCCAGGTCGGCGGTGATCGCGTAACGGTCACGAGCCTTGTCGGCCCGAACGGCGATCCCCATGAGTTCGAACCGTCGCCAAGCGACGCAAGGAACCTCAATGCGGCGCAGGTCGCCTTCGTCAGCGGTGAAGGGCTCGAGGGTTGGATGGACCGCCTCATTAGCGCCTCAGGCTACAAGGGCAAGCCGGTCGTCGTCTCGGAAGGGATAACGTTCCGGACCATGGACGAGGACGGGCAGACGGTCACCGATCCGCATGTCTGGAACAGCCCCGTCAACGTCAAGATCTGGGTCGCCAACATCGAAGAGGCGCTTGCGAAGGTCGCGCCGGCCGATGCTGCGGCGTTCAAGACCAATGCCGAGAGGTACATCAAGACGCTTGACGGGCTCGATGCTTACGCGCTCTCGGAGCTTGCCAAAATCCCCGAGGACCATCGCAAGGTGCTGACGAGCCACGACGCATTCGGCTACTTCGGTCGTGAGTATGGCGTGAAGTTCCTAGCCCCGATCGGCGTCTCGACAGAGAGCGAAGCTTCCGCCGCGGAGGTCGCCAAGCTGATCGAACAGATCAAGGCCGAGCACGTGAAGACCTATTTCTTCGAGAACTCCAACGATCCTCGCCTCGTCAGGCAGATCGCAGAGGCGACAGGGGCAGAACCCGGCGGCGAGCTCTATGTCGAGGCTCTTTCCGACACCAAGGGGCCGGCCTCGAGCTACGAGAAGATGTTCCGCTACAACGTCGACCAGCTCGTGGCGGCGATGGGGAAAGCGAGCTGACGACAACGGCTGGGCCGCGCAACGGCGCGGCTCGGCCTCAATAATTGAGATCGAAGACGATCAGGCCACCCAAGCCGCCATCCGTTGAGGAGACAATACGCTCGCCGACGCCAACGTGCTCGGGATGCACAAGGTATCCATCGCGTGCTTCCGCGCTTTCGAAGGTGACAGCAAAGCCATCGACGTAGCCCGCATGAAGCCCCTCCGGCGAGACATTCGGGCCGTACTTGATGTCGATGATGCCGGGAATCACCTGCTTCAATGCGACGATCGCGTCAAACAAGGACTGCTTTTCTTCCCCTGTCATGGCTGCCTTCAGCCGCATCAGCACGCAGTGCAGGATCATGTGTTGACCTCCCGGATTCCATTTTCAGGCGAGCATAAGGAGAAACGTCGCAGGGGCAAGTGACAAGGACGTGCCGTTCTGTAGACATCCCCATCTGAATGGCTTCGGTAAGGGCCGGTATGCGAGACGCGACCAATTCGACGCCGTAAACCGTCGTAAACGGAACGGCGCGTCCTACATTCTCGTCTAATCTGTCGGTATCCTGCGCGTGGGGAGAGGAGCCCTGCACGAGGCAGCATTTTCAACGGAGGAGATGGAAATGAGCAAGAACCGAGGCGTCGTCTACATGCGGCCCGGCAAGGTCGAAATCCACGATATCGACGATCCGAAGCTTGAAGCACCCGATGGCCGCAAGATCGAGCACGGCGTCATCCTGAAAGTGATCTCCACCAATATCTGCGGATCGGACCAGCATATGGTTCGCGGCCGCACCACCGCCATGCCCGGCCTCGTTCTCGGCCACGAAATCACCGGCGAGGTGATCGAGAAGGGCGTTGACGTCGAGATGCTGCAGATTGGCGACCTCGTCTCCGTGCCGTTCAACGTCGCCTGCGGCCGCTGCCGCTGCTGCAAGTCGCAGGACACAGGCGTCTGCCTGACGGTCAACCCGTCGCGCGCCGGCGGCGCCTACGGCTATGTCGACATGGGCGGCTGGATCGGTGGGCAGGCCCGCTACGTGACCATTCCCTATGCCGATTTCAACCTCCTGAAATTCCCGGACCGCGATCGCGCCATGGAAAAGATCCGCGATCTGACCATGCTTTCCGACATCCTGCCGACAGGCTTCCACGGTGCGGTGCGCGCCGGCGTCGGTGTCGGGTCGACGGTCTATGTCGCCGGTGCCGGTCCGGTCGGGCTTGCCGCGGCTGCATCCGCCCGCATCCTCGGCGCTGCGGTCGTGATGATCGGCGACTTCAACAAGGATCGCCTTGCCCATGCCGCCAAGGTCGGCTTCGAGCCGATCGACCTGTCGAAGAGCGACCGGCTCGGCGAGATGATCGCTCAGGTGACCGGCAGCAACGAAGTGGACAGCGCCATCGACGCCGTCGGCTTCGAGGCACGCGGCCATTCAGGCGGCGAGCAGCCGGCGATCGTTCTGAACCAGATGATGGAAATCACCCGCGCGGCGGGCTCGATCGGCATTCCGGGCCTCTACGTGACCGAGGACCCAGGAGCCGTCGACAATGCTGCCAAGCATGGCAACCTGGCGCTGCGCTTCGGCCTGGGCTGGGCGAAGGCGCAGTCGTTCCATACGGGCCAGACACCAGTTCTGAAGTACAACCGCCAGCTCATGCAGGCGATCCTCCATGACCGCCTGCCGATCGCCGATATCGTCAACGCCAAGGTCATTCCGCTCGAAGAGGCGGTACAAGGCTACGAGAGCTTCGACCATGGCGCGGCGACGAAGTTTGTCCTCGACCCGCATGGCGAAGTCGCCAAGGCGGCTTAGGTAAAGGCCTCCCTAGGCTCGGCGCAGCGGGTGCATCTTGCACCGCTGCGCCATCCGTAACTCTCATGCGATCTCCAGCAACAGCGCCCGATGGTCGGAGACCTCGGGCTGCTCAACGACGTCGAACGCCACGACGTCTATGTTTGCGGTGACCAGCAAGTAGTCGGCATAGCGGCCTTCCTTGGCGTAGTGCGAGGTTCGCGTATCCGTGTGGCCGCGCGAGGTCACGAGGTCGGTCAAGCCCAATTCGGCGAGCGCTGCGAACATGACGCTTCCGGGGACCACGTTGAAATCACCGCACACGACCAGTGGCTCGCCCTCGCGCCAGATGCGGTGGATGAGAGCAACCAACGCGTCCGCCTGCCCGCCACGCGCCGCCGTGTCGCCCTTGCCGGCAAGGTCGCGCAAGCCGTGCAGCTGGACGATGGTGATAGGTCGATTGGCGCTATAGTCGAAGAGCCTGATGCAATGGGCGTTGCGTGGGCGCGGATGTTCGCCGTAGCCGTCGCCGGAAAAATCGCCGTGCACGAAATCCATCGCATGACCGACGACTGGATAGCTGTTGCGCACGAACGTGGCGAGGCCGAATTCGGACGAGAGCTGTTGTTCGCCATCGAAGAGCGTACCGCGCGCCGTCGGCGCGAAGAAGGCGTCGTGGTGGGGAAGGATCGCCTTGATCTCGTCGAAGAGGTTGGCGCGCTGCGGCAGGATGTGGCTGCCGTCGCGGTACTCCAGCCAGTCCGAGGTGACGCCGACCGAGCGGGTCACTTCCTGCAGGCAGAGAACATCAGGATCGGCATCGCGAAGATACCGGATCAGCGGCTCATAGAGCTTGCCGCCCCAGGCGTTCAGCGAGATCACACGCACCACAACTCTCCTCATGCTGTGATTCAAGCGCTTGCTGCATTGATTCAGGCAAGCGTTTCTTGTGGCTGTTTTTACGCGGTTTGGGTGGACCGCTACCGCTTCTTGAACGGCTCCATGCCCTTGCGCGCAAGCTCGTCGGCTCGCTCGTTTTCCGGATGGCCGGCGTGGCCCTTGACCCAGTGCCACTTGACCTTGTGGCGCTGGTTCGCGGCATCGAGCGCCTGCCAGAGCTCGCCGTTCTTCACCGGCTTCTTGTCAGCGGTCTTCCAGCCGTTTTTCTTCCAACCGAAGATCCATTTCGAGATTCCGTCCATGACATATTTGCTGTCGGTATGGAGATCGACTTCGCACGGGCTTTTCAGTGCCGTCAGCGCCGAAATCGCCGCCAGCAGTTCCATGCGATTGTTGGTGGTGTCTGCCTCGCCGCCAGACAGTTCCTTTTCCACCTCGCCGTAGCGCAGCACCGCGCCCCAGCCGCCGGGGCCGGGATTGCCGGAACAGGCGCCGTCCGTGAAGATATCGACGTGCTTCATGCCACGAGCCCATATTCGGCGGCTGAGCCGATCTGCCGGTGGAAGCGCAGCTTGCGCAGATATTCGAGCGGATCCTTCTTGGTGACCAGCGCGCCCTCGGGCGTCGTCAGCCAGTCGTAGAGGCGCGTCAGGAAGAAGCGCAGCGCCGAACCCCGCGAGAGGATCGGAAGTGCTGCCAGTTCGGCATCGCTCAGCGGCCGCACACTCTGGTAGCCCTCCAGCATCGCCATACCCTTGGTAATGTTGTAGGCGCCGTCCTTCTCGAAGCACCAGGCATTGAGGATGATCGAGACGTCATAGGCAAGCAGGTCGTTGCAGGCGAAATAGAAGTCGATCAGGCCCGACAGGTCGTCGCCAAGGAAGAAGACGTTATCGGGGAAGAGGTCGGCGTGGATGACACCGTCCGGCAGGTCCTTCGGCCAATGGGCGGAGAGGAAGTCGAGCTCGGTGCGGATCTCGTTCTGAAGTCCCTTCTCCACCTCGTCCGCGCGCGCCTCGGACTTCTCCCAGAGCACTTTCCAGCCATCGACGGACAGCGCATTGGGACGCTTCAGCTCGAAGCCTTCGCCGGCGACATGCATCTTGGCAAGGGCCTTGCCGACCTCGCGGCAATGCTTGGCCTCCGGCTTACGCAGCCACATGCCTTCCAGGAACGAGATCAGCGCTGCCGGGCGATCGGACAGCGTGCCGAGCAAGGCCCCGTCCTTTCGCGGCAGGGGAAGCGGGCAGGAGAGACCGCGGGCCGCCAGATGCTGCATCAGCCCCAGGAAGAACGGCAGGTCGTTCTTTTCGACGCGCTTCTCGTATAGCGTGAGGATCAACGGATCCTTGGTGGTGTGCAGCAGGAAGTTCGAGTTCTCGACACCTTCAGCGATGCCCTTGTAGGACAGCAGCGTACCGGCATCGTACTCCGTCAGGAACCACTTCAAATCGTCTTCGGAAATATCGGTATAGACTGCCAATTTACGTCCCGCGAAAATGTTTGATCAGTTAGACCACCGCCCGGACCGGGCGGTGACTGGCGCTGTAATCGTCCCCTCGACGATTACTCCCGCATCACGGGAGGCGCCTTACCCATTCACCCACGCCATATCCTCATGCGTCAACTCGATGTTGCGCAGTTCGCGGTTGACGAGGAAATGCTCGTTTTCCTGAACCGTCTCGGCAAGCTCGACCTTGGCGTCGAAGCGCGCACGGAAGGCCTCGATGATCTCGTTGACGATGACTTCGGGCGCCGACGCGCCGGCTGACAGGCCAAGCGTCGAGATCGTGCCGATGTCATCCCAATCGAGCTCCGAGGCGCGTTGCACCAGGAGCGACTTCTTCGCCCCTGCCCGCAGCGCGACCTCGACCAGCCGCTTGGAGTTCGACGAGTTCGGAGCGCCGACGATGATGAAGAGATCACAGCCGGGGGCTGCCTGCTTCACCACTTCCTGGCGGTTCGTCGTGGCGTAGCAGATCGAGTCGGCGGCAGGTGCCGTCAGATTGGGAAAGCGCTCGTGCAGGCGCGTGATCACGCCCGCCGTGTCGTCCACCGAGAGCGTCGTCTGCGTCACGTAGCCGAGATTGTCAGGATCGGCCGGCTGATAGACGTCGGCATCCTCGACCGTCTCGATCAGGGATACCGAGCCCTCCGGCAGCTGGCCCATCGTGCCGATCACTTCGGGGTGGCCCGCGTGGCCGATCAGGACGACATGGCGACCGAGCTTGTTGTGGCGCATCGCCTGCTTGTGCACCTTGGAGACCAGCGGGCATGTTGCATCGAGATAGAAGAGATTGCGGGCGCTCGCATCCTCAGGCACGGACTTCGGCACGCCGTGCGCCGAGAAGACAACCGGCTGGGCGCGATGCTCTTTCGGGATCTCGTCGAGCTCTTCGACGAAGACAGCGCCCTTGGCTTCCAGGCCTTCGACCACATACCTGTTGTGAACGATTTCATGGCGGACATAGACCGGCGCACCGTAGGATTTCAGCGCCAGGACGACGATCTGGATGGCGCGGTCGACGCCGGCGCAAAAGCCGCGCGGTCCGCAGAGCCTGATCGTCAAGGGAGGTTTCGCCGCAATATTCATGTCTGTTCCGGTTCGTAGGGATAGCGCTGTCTAGCCCAATATAGGCAGGAATTGAAGCGATACTATTGCGCCGGACCCCGCTTACGGAAACGGGCGATCACGGCGATGATGACAAGCGTTGCCGCAAGCCCATACCAGGTGAAGGCATACTGCAGGTGGTTGTTGGGCAGATCGACATCGGTGACCCCGCCGATCGGCAGCCCCTTCGGATTGGGGGTATCGTCCGCATCCAGGAAGAACGGAACCACCTCGGCCTTGTCGAGCCCGACGCTCGACGCCATCACGTCGAGGTCCTTCCAGTAGAAGATATTCTTGGCGACATCATTATCAGGCACCACCCAGGACGGCTTGCCCGGAAGTTTTGCACGAGCAAGGCCGGTCACCGTTTGCTGATCGGTGAGCTGGCCCTGCATGCGCATTTCCGGCTCCTTGTTGTCATAAGGAACGAAGCCTCTGTTGACGAAGAGATAGCGGCCATCGGCAAGCTGCAGGGGGGTGTAGACGTAGAAGCCCGTCTGGCCATGCCAGGTGGCAAAGAAGTGCCGCTCCTTGCTGTTGACGTATTCGCCGCTGGCCGTCATGTGGCGATAATCGATATCGTCGCCCTTTGCAGCGATGCCTTCGATATCGGCAAGCGATGCCGGCGGCGCCTGCCGGCGCTCGGTGATATCGGCGAGTAACTTTTCCTTCCAGTGCAGCCGTTCGACCTGCCAGGTGCCGAGCGACAGGAGGATGGCAAGCGCGACAAGCAGAGCGATGCCGGTGAGTACCGACCGCTTTCGGCTTGGCGCCGAAACATAAAATTCAGTCACGGGAAATGCGCCCTTCACTGGCGTTATGGCGATACTGCATCGCGATCAGGATTCCCTTGCACCAGCGCAGAGCCAGCAGGGAGAGAACAATGGTGAGAGGACCGAACAGCAGAATGTGCAGCCAGATCGGTGGCGCGTAATTGACCTCAAGCCACAGCACCGAGCCGATGATAATGAAGCCGACGATCAAAATGACGAATACCGCAGGGCCGTCGCCGGCATCGGCAAAGGCGTAGTCGAGGCCACAGGCCGAGCAGCGCGGTTGCAGCGCCAGCAGGCCGTTGAAGAGCTTTCCCTGGCCGCAGCGTGGGCAGCATCCCCTGATGCCTGTCTTCACAGGATCGACCGGGGGAAAATGTGCGCTGTCTTCGTTCATGCATCCTTCCAATGGCCTATGGCCAACCGCTCGCTCCGCCATAACTCACCCATAAAGTAATCACAGAGGGAAGGGAAATACCTGCGCTCTTTCGCCTCAGCGATTCGCGCCAAACAGAAGAAGAAAACTGATGACATACGACAGCTCGGCCGGACAGATCGTCATTCTGAACGGCGCCCCGCGCAGTGGAAAATCGTCGATCGCCAACGCGATCCAGGAGCATTTCGACGGCCCCTGGATGAACTTTGGCGTCGACACCTACAACTCGATGACCGCGGAACGCTACCTGCCGGGAATCGGACTGCGCCCGGGCGGAGAACGCCCGGACCTCGAGGAGATGATTCCGTTTTTCTATGCGGCACTCTACGAGTCGATCGCGATCCATGCTGGGCTCGGCCTCAATGTCGTGGCCGACCTCGGCCATCACGACAGCTACTCTCAGCCGCTCGGTATTCTCGCCGATTGCGCGCGCCGGCTTGAGGGATTGCCAGTGCTTTTCGTCGGGGTGAGGTGTCCGATCAAGGTCATCATGAAAAGGCGGAACATCCCAGTGCCAGGTCGTCACTCTCTGTACGTCACCGCAACCGACGATGAGGCCGTCCCCCATCCGGTCCAGCTCTGGCAGGAACAGGTTCATATCCCCGGCATCTACGATCTTGAAGTGGACACGTCGGTGCTGACGCCGCTGGAATGTGCCGAAGCGATCCGGCACCGCCTGGATCTCGGCATTCCCGAACCCTCAGCATTCGAGCGCATCGCCGCCATGCGGTGATCAGTAAAACAAAAAGGGCGGGTGCCGTGGCACCCGCCCTTTTTCAATTCATGGCCTCGGCTCAGCCAGCAGCCAGCGGAGCGCCCCAGCCGCCCCAGACGTAGATGCAGAAGAACAGGAAGAGCCAGACGACGTCGACGAAGTGCCAGTACCAGGCCGCCGCTTCGAAGCCGAAATGCTGCTTCGGCGTGAAATCGCCGCGGATCGCACGCAACAGGCAGACCAACAGGAAGATCGTGCCGACCAGAACGTGGAAGCCGTGGAAGCCGGTCGCCATGAAGAAGGTCGCCCCGTAGATCGAGTTCTTGAAGGCAAACGGCGCATGTACGTATTCAAACGCCTGCACCGAGGAGAACAAGATACCGAGCAGAACGGTGAGCGTCAGGCCCTGGATCAGGCCTCTGCGGTCGTTGTGCAGCAGCGCGTGATGCGCCCAA
Organism: Rhizobium sp. BK399; assembly: GCF_014194695.1. Taxonomy (GTDB): domain Bacteria; phylum Pseudomonadota; class Alphaproteobacteria; order Rhizobiales; family Rhizobiaceae; genus Rhizobium. Next base: position 651,672 of record NZ_JACIAH010000001.1, read on the forward strand.
GTAACGGCCGTGCCGGACAATAGCAGGATCACAGTGTTATAGATCGGCAGGTGCCAGGGGTCGAGGACTTCGATGCCCTTCGGCGGCCACTGGCCACCGGTGAAGGCCACGCGCGAAGCCTGGATTGCTTCATTCGGGAAGAGGCTTGCGTCGAAGTAAGCCCAAAACCAGGCGACGAAGAACATCACTTCGGAAGCGATGAACATGATCATGCCGTAGCGAAGGTGCAGCGAGACGACGCGGGTATGGGCGCCCTCGTGTGCTTCCTTCACGGTGTCAGACCACCAGCCGAACATGACGTAGAGAATGATCGCAAGGCCGATGAAGAACAGCCACGGATGAGCCCATTCGATGCCGAGGAGATGCAGCGACCCGCCGTTGAGGTAGCGCATGAAGCCGACGCCGCCGAACGTGATGATGAACGCGCCGATCGAAGCCAGGATCGGCCACGGGCTCGGGTCAATGATGTGGTAGTCGTGATGTTTCTGATGAGCATCAGCCATGTAAGCTATCCCCGGATCTCTTCCTCTCCGCTCCGGCATAGCCGGAAACGGACCTCAATCAAAGTTTCTTTTCAAGCTTTACCGTTCCACCCTCATTCGAAGCCACCGGCTTCGGACCCTCTTTCGGATAGAACGTATAGGACAAGGTAACGGTGTGGATATCCTTCGATTCCACAGCCTTGGTAATATCAGGATCGATATAGAAAACGACAGGCATCTCGAGCTTTTCGCCCGGTTTCAGAACGGTCTCGTTGAAGCAGAAGCACTGCACCTTGTTGAAATAGACGCCCGCCTCGCCAGGTGTCACGTTGAATACAGCCTGACCGCGCTGCGGCTCGTTCGACTTGTTCACCGCGGTGAAATTCACCTGAATGGTTTCGCCGATGCGCGGGTTGACCTCGCGCTCGACCGGCTTGAACTCCCAGTCAAGACCCGGCGCCACATTGGCGTCGAAGGTCACGCGCATCTTGCGGTCGAGGATCACGCTGGAAGCCTGCTCGACGCGTTGCGTCGTGCCGTTATAGCCAGTCAGCTGGCAGAACATCCGGTAGAGCGGAACCGCCGCATAGCTCGCAGCGCCCATGCCGAAGACGAAGGCAAGGCACATGAAAACGACAGCGCCGTTGTTGCGTGGCTTTCGCGGCGTGCTCGGCATCCCGCTCATCTCACGCGTGCCCCGTAAACTTAACGATCGTAATCGCGTAAAAAAGCACGACGAGGCCGGCCAAAACCAGACCGAGCGCAACGTTGCGGTTGCGGCGCGACTTGCGCTGCGCCTCTGTAAGCTTGACGACGTCCATTAGAGAATACCTCCCATGTGAGAAACGAGCACGGCGGCGAGCCGGTCGAACATCAGGGCGGAGAAAATCGCGAAAAGATACAGGATCGAGAAGCCGAAGAGCTTCTTCGCCGGGATCATCTTCTCATCGCCGTCCGGCATCCGCCAGACGGCGATGGAACAGTAGATAAAGATTGCGCCGAGGGCTGCGGCGACCACGCCGTAGCCGAGGCTCGCAAAGCCGAGCGCCGTCGGCAACACGCCGCACACCGCCGTCAGCACCGCATAGGCAACAATCTGATGCTTGGTCGTGCGCTCGCCCGAGACATTGGGCAGCATCGGGACGCCGACCGCCTCATAGTCCTTCATCTTGAACAGCGCCAACGCCCAGAAGTGGGCCGGCGTCCAGAGGAAGATGATCATGAACAGAACAAAGCTTTCAATCGTGACGGTACCGGTCACGCAGGCCCAGCCGATCATCGGCGGAAAGGCGCCGGCGGCACCGCCGATGACAATGTTCTGCGGCGTCGAGCGCTTCAGCCACATCGTATAGATCACGGCGTAGAAGAAAATCGTGAAGGCGAGGATCGAGGCTGCGAGCCAATTGACGGCGAGCCCGAGGATAATCACCGAAAAACAGGAGAGCACCAGACCGAATGCCAACGCTTCCCGTGGCGCGATCCGGCCGGCCGGGATCGGACGCTTGGCGGTGCGGGTCATGATCGCATCGATATCGGCGTCGTACCACATATTCAGCGCGCCGGAAGCGCCGGCGCCGATGGCTATGCAAAGGATGGCGATGAGGCCGAGGACCGGATTGATGTGCCCCGGAGCCAGAACCAGACCGGCAAATGCCGTGAAGACCACGAGCGACATGACGCGCGGTTTCAAAAGCTCGAAATAATCGCGCGCACTCGCTTCCGACAGGCGGAACTCGCCGTCGTGCGCCAGAGCCTTGCGATTGCCGATTACTGTCATTCTCTTGTCCTGCAAACTTGTAAGCCGACCGCCGCACTGTAACACGCGGCGGTCGCAATTTCTCGCATCTTACTTGATGCGCGGGAGCTGTTCCCACTGGTGATACGGAGGCGGCGAAGACAACTGCCATTCGAGCGTCGTTGCACCCTCACCCCACGGATTGTCACCGGCAACGCGCTTCTTTGCGAAGGCTTCGAAGACGCCAACCAGGAAGATCAACACACCGACGGCGGAGATGTAGGAGCCGACCGAGGAAACGTAGTTCCAGCCGGCGAATGCATCCGGGTAGTCGATGTAGCGGCGCGGCATGCCCGCGAGGCCAAGGAAGTGCTGCGGGAAGAACACCAGGTTAACTCCGATGAACATGACCCAGAAGTGCAGCGTGCCGAGGAACTCGTTGTACATGTAGCCGGTCATCTTCGGGAACCAGTAGTACCAGGCAGCGAAGATGGCGAACACGGCGCCGAGCGATAGAACGTAGTGGAAGTGAGCCACAACGTAGTAGGTGTCATGCAGCGAGCGGTCGAGGCCGGCGTTGGCGAGCTGGACGCCCGTGACGCCACCGACGGTGAACAGGAAGATGAAGCCGATCGCCCAGACCATCGGCGTGCGGAAGCTGATCGAGCCACCCCACATCGTCGCGATCCAGGAGAAGATCTTCACGCCCGTCGGAACGGCGATGACCATCGTGGCGAACACGAAGTAGCGCTGCGCGTCGAGCGACAGGCCGACCGTGTACATGTGGTGCGCCCAGACGACGAAGCCGACGGCACCGATCGCAACCATGGCGTAGGCCATGCCGAGGTAGCCGAAAACAGGCTTCCGCGAGAAGGTCGAGATGATGTGGCTGACGATGCCGAAGCCGGGCAGGATCAGGATGTAGACTTCTGGGTGACCGAAGAACCAGAACAGATGCTGGTAAAGGATCGGGTCGCCGCCGCCCTCAGGCACGAAGAAGGAGGTGCCGAAGTTGCGGTCGGTCAGCATCATGGTGATGGCGCCGGCGAGAACCGGGAGCGACAGCAGAAGCAGGAAGGCGGTGATCAGGACCGACCAGGCAAACAGCGGCATCTTGTGCAGCGTCATGCCCGGAGCGCGCATGTTCAGGATTGTGGTGATGAAGTTGATCGCACCGAGGATCGAGGACGCACCGGCAATGTGGAGCGCAAAGATCGCAAGGTCGACGGCAGGACCCGGCGTACCCGAGCTCGAGAGCGGCGGGTACATCGTCCAGCCGCCGCCTGCGCCATAAGCACCGGCAGGACCTTCAACGAACATCGACAGGATCAGCAGAAGGAAGGCCGGAACGATCAGCCAGAAGGAGATGTTGTTCAGACGCGGGAACGCCATGTCAGGCGCACCGATCATGATCGGCACCATCCAGTTGGCAAAACCGCCGATCATCGCCGGCATGACCATGAAGAAGATCATGATCAGCGCGTGAGCGGTGGTGAACATGTTGAACATCTGCTTGGCGCCGTCGATGGCGGCGTCGCCTTCATAGCCGTAGACCATCGATGCCAGACCGTGGAAGATCTGGATGCCAGGCTCCTGCAACTCCATGCGCATGGCAACGGAGAGCGCGCCGCCGATGATGCCGGCAATGATCGCGAAGATCAGGTAAAGCGTGCCGATGTCCTTGTGGTTCGTCGAAAAGAACCAGCGATTGACGAAGCTCGGCTTGTGCGAGTGATCGTGGTGGTCGTCATGGGCGTGCGCGCCATGAGAGTGATCATGCGAGTGATGATCGTCGTGTGCGGAAGGTCCAGCCATGTCCCGTTCCCTCTTCCTTACTTAGCCACGTTTTCGGCAACGTTGACGGTGCTTGCGGCACCATCGGTTGCGGCCATGAGTGTCTTGTACGCGCCCGGCAAGTCGGTCGCGGCACCGGCGAGCCACTGCTTGTACTTGTCCTCGGAAACAACGCGGATGGCGATCGGCATGAACGCATGATCCTTGCCGCAGAGTTCGGAGCACTGACCGTAGAACAGGCCTTCACGCTCGGCGCGGAACCAGGTTTCGTTCAGGCGACCCGGAACGGCGTCGATCTTGACGCCGAAGGACGGCATGGCGAATGCGTGAATAACGTCGGTCGGGGCAGCGGTCACGAGAACGCGGACGGTCTTGTTGACGGGCAGAACAAGCTCGTTGTCGACAGTCAGCAGGCGCGGATAGATCGCCTTGTCTTCCTTGCCGGCGGCTGCGCGGTCGGCATCCTTAAGCAGGAAGGAATCGAAAGCGAGCGGGTTTTCGCCCGAGCCTTCATATTCGTAGTTCCACTGCCACTGCGTCGCGGTCGCCTTGATGGTGACGTCAGGATTTTCCGGCAGGGTCAGCTGGGCGGTCAAGAGGTTGAACGAAGGCACAGCGAGGAAGAGAAGCACGAGGACCGGTCCCACGGTCCAGGCAACTTCAATCATCGTATTGTGGCTCGTCTTGGACGGCACCGGATTTGCGCCGGCGCGGAACTTGAGACAGACGACGATAAGAAGGACCAGAACGAAGAGCGTGATCGGAACGATAAACCACAGGGTATATTGTTCGAACCAATGAATGTCCCGCATGATCGGCGTGGCTGCCGGCTGCAATGTCGCCTGCCACGGCATCGGTTGGTCGGCATAACTGCCGGAAGCAAAAAGCAGACAGACCAGCGCGGTCAGAGCTGCATAAGCCTTCTTAATCACCTTAAAATCTCCCTCGAGCGCTGATCTGCGCAAAATCACGCACAGAATCCTTGCCATCTCAGCGCTTCAAACCACAGTTTGCCATTGATCGCAACAGCCCAAAGCGTTTGTTCGTGCGGCATTTTCGCTTTCAAACAGATTGCCCCAAGCATAACGAAACATTTCATCTTTTTCGTTGCAATCAGTGAAATATCGGTCGTTGCCCGTGCCGTCGCACAAACATTCTCGGATAAACGTCCCATTTCCGCCGTAGTCCCCGGCTTTTCAGCGGGTGGGGCTTTTCATTTTTGGTGGCGCGCCCCAACTTAGCGGCACTGATTCGAATTGCAGAGGTTTTCATGGGTTTCCGTTCCCTCGCACGGCCCTTCGTGCTGACAGCGTGCATTGCGGCCGCAGCGACTGCTCCCGCCTTCGCCCAGCAGCAACCCGCGCCGGGGCAGCCAGCGCCAACGCCGCCGACGTCGCAGGCACAGCCTGGGCAGACACAGCCGCAGGCGCCCGGCACCGTGAAGTCGAACCACGGCGCATGGTCTGTCGTGTGCGACAAGCCCGCCGGCGCCTCGGCTGAGCAGTGCGCGCTGATGCAGAACGTGATCGCCGAAGACCGGCCGGAAGTCGGTCTTTCCGTTGTTGTGCTGAAGACCGCTGACCGCAAGTCGAAGATACTGCGCGTTCTGGCGCCTCTCGGCGTCCTGCTGCCGAACGGCCTTGGCCTCAATGTCGACGGCAAGGATATCGGCCGCGCCTATTTCGTCCGCTGCTTTGCAGATGGCTGCTATGCAGAGGTTGTTCTTGAAGACGAACTGCTGAAGACCTTCCGCAGCGGCGCGAGCGCCACGTTCATCGTCTTCCAGACGCCCGAGGAAGGGATCGGCATCCCCGTTGATCTCAAGGGCTTTGCCGAAGGCTACGACGCCCTCCCCTGATCGTCTTGATTTTCGGGCTTGCTCGAACCGTCCCCCGGACCTACATCGGCTGAAAGCATTCCTGCTTCAGCGGAGCAAAAGACATGAATACGGATCTCCTAACGCTTTTCGATGCCGACGAAGCGAAGATGCGTTCGCTCGTTGCCGAAGCGCTTTCTGGCGCGGACGACGGGGAGCTCTACATCGAACATGCTCAGGCAGAGTCGCTGATGTTCGATAACGGGCGCTTGAAAGGCGGCAGCTTCAACACCGAGCAGGGTTTTGGCCTGCGCGCGGTTGCCGGCGAAGCCGTCGGGTACGCGCATGCGGGCGACCTTTCGGTGGCAGCCCTGAAGCGCGCGGCCGATGCTGTCGGCGCAGTCACACGCGGTCATTCCGGGAGCTATGCGGCGGCTCCGCAGCGGACCAACAAGAAACTCTACTCCGACGACAACCCAATCGGCACGCCGAGCTTCGAGGAGAAGGTCAAGGTGCTGCAGGACATCGACGCCTATCTGCGCGGCAAGGACCCCAAGGTGCGTCAGGTCACCGCATCGATCGCTGCCAGCTGGCAGGTCGTCGACATCCTGCGGGCCGACGGTCACCGCGTTCGCGACATACGGCCGATGACGCGCATCAACATCTCGGTCATTGCGGGCGAAGGCGATCGTCAGGAAAGCGGTTCCTACGGCACCGGTGGCCGCATCGGCTTTGGCGACTTCATTGCCGAAGACAACTGGCACTACGGCGCCGACGAGGCCTTACGGCAAGCACTGGTGAATTTGGAGGCGATCGAGGCGCCGGCGGGCACCATGGACGTCGTGCTCGGCTCCGGCTGGCCGGGCGTCATGCTACACGAAGCGGTCGGTCATGGGCTCGAAGGCGATTTCAACCGAAAGAAGACGTCAGCCTTTGCCGGTCTTCTCGGCCAGATGGTCGCGGCACCCGGCGTGACTGTCGTCGACGACGGCACGATCGACAACCGGCGCGGCTCGATCACGATCGACGACGAGGGCACGCCGTCCGCCTACAACGTGCTGATCGAAAACGGCAAGCTCGTCGGCTACATGCAGGACCGGCAGAATGCCCGCCTGATGGGCATGGCACCGACGGGCAACGGACGCCGGCAGGGCTATGCGCATGTTCCGATGCCTCGGATGACCAACACCTACATGCTCGGCGGCGACAAGACGCCGGAGGAAATCATCTCGTCGGTCAAAAAGGGCATCTATGCGGTCTCGTTCGGCGGCGGCCAGGTCGACATAACCTCAGGCAAGTTCGTGTTCGGCTGCACGGAGGCCTATCTGATCGACAACGGCAAGATCGGCGCACCGATCAAGGGCGCGATGCTGATCGGCAACGGACCCGACGCGATGAAGCGTGTTTCGATGGTCGGCAACGACATGAAGCTCGACACCGGCATCGGCAATTGCGGCAAGGGCGGCCAGTGGGTTCCGGTCGGCGTCGGCCAACCGCATCTTAGGATGGATCAGATCACCGTCGGCGGCACGAAGGCCTAGCCGAGAACGGGAACCGCAATGAGCGAAATCGAGATCAGACCCTTCGCTGCTGGCGACATCGATGGCGTTTTCTCGGTAATCCTGCCGATTCAGCGCGAGGAATTCGGCTTCTCCATCACAGCTGACGACCAACCGGATCTGGCTGTGATTTCCGATTTCTATCAGTCGGGAAAGGGACAGTTCTGGGTCGCAGCTCGCAGCGGCAAGATTGTCGGCACGATTGGGCTGAAGGACATCGGTAACAGTCAGGCGGCGCTGCGCAAGATGTTCGTTTCGGCTGGCGTGCGCGGCCGTGAGCATGGCGTCGCGGCCCGGCTCCTTGCGGAACTGATAGCACATGCCGAGGCTCAGCAGGTCAAGGATATCTTCCTTGGCACGACGGACAAGTTCCTCGCCGCGCACCGCTTTTATGAAAAGAACGGTTTCATCGAGATTTCGAAAGGCGAGCTTCCGCGATCGTTTCCGCTGATGGGCCTGGACACGAAATTCTATCGGCGCAAGATCGGCGCGGTTTGAAGTCTATTCAGCCTGGAAAAGCCACTTGCGCTTGATCGCGGCAGAGAGATCCAGCCTGTTCCTGTGTGCAAAAAGAAGAATGTGGCCGAGCACATCCGCCGCCTCATCGGCAAGATCGCGGGCCAATTCCTCGTCTGACCTCCCCTTCCGGCGTCCTCTGCCGCTGACGCGGTTCCAGGCCTGGGTGAGTTCCCCCATTTCCTCCTGCAGCTTCAGCAGAAACCAGTCGGCATCCCGCTCGATGTGGTTTGCGTCGGCGTAGGCCCGAGAGGAACGCTCGAATTTTTCGGCGAGATCATTCAGCATGATGTTCTCCTTTTGTTTACAAAGGAGAACCTTGATTCTGCTGGAAAGTCCAGAAGCCTCAGCCGTGATCGGGCAGCAGCATGCAGTCGTAGGAGCGCTGCTTCAGGGCATCGCAGGCTGAAGTAGCCGCCTCGCGGCTATGGAAGCCGACGAAGCGAGCACGATAGATCTTGTTCGCGCCATTGCCGACAGCCTCGGTATAGGGCGAGGCCATTTTCAAGGCAGCGCCGCCCTCGGCCTTGGCCTGGGCAAGCAGGGCGCGCGCCGCATCGTCACTCGATGCAGCCGAGATCTGGATCTGCCAGTCGCCGGCTGCCGTCGGCGCAGCGGCAGACTTCGCGGCAGGCTTGCCAGCTTTGCTGGGATCGGCGGCGTCAAACGGACGCTCCATTGGAACCGTCGCATCGCTGAGAAATCCGAGCGCCTTCGGCGAGAGTTCACTCTTGCGCGGTGCGGTGCCTGGGGTCGGCATACCGCCGTCATCTGCCGCGGAGGCAACTTCCACTGGCTGGCGCGAGTTGGTGGTTGCGACCATATTCGCGCCGCCCGGCGACCGACCGAGATACTTGTCGAGCAGGCCGGCCATCTTGGCGTCGCGGCTGCGGGCCGTGCGGCCGCCGAGCACGACGCCGACGACGCGGCGGTCTCCGTCCCTGACAGCGCTGACCAGATTGAAACCAGACGCGTTGGTGTAACCGGTCTTGATGCCGTCCATGCCCTGATAGCGGTACATCAGGTTGTTGTGGCCGCGGATCGTGCGTCCGCGGAAGGTAAAGCTGGCCGTCGAGAACAGACGATACTCGCCGGGGAAATTCCGCATGAGGGCCACGGCAAGCGTGGACATGTCTCGCGCCGTCGTAACCTGGCGGCCATCCGGAAGGCCAGACGCATTGTAGAAAGCCGTGCGGGTCATGCCGAGCTGCCGTGCCTTCTGCGTCATCATGGCGGCAAAGTTGCTTTCGGAACCGCCAAGCTTCTCGGCCATGGCCGCGGCAGCATCGTTGGCAGACTTGGTGATCATGCCAAGGATTGCTTCTTGGACGGTAATGGAATCGCCGGGCCGAACACCGAGCTTTGTCGGCGGCCGCGAGGCGGCGTATTTCGACATGACAAGCGGCGTGTTCCAGCTGATCTTGCCGCGCTTGATCGCCTCGAAGGCCATATAGATGGTCATCATCTTCGTCAGCGACGCGGGATGGTTCAGTACGTCGGCATTCTCGGCGCTGAGCACCTTGCCGGTTCGGGCATCCAGGATGAGGGAGGCACTGCCTGCCATCGCCGTCAACGGCGCCGCAACGACGAGCGTCGCGGCTATAATCGCGGCCAACAGCTTATTCATGCATTTCCCCTTGATGAACGAATAGCCGGCGCCATTCGGATTTGTCCCGTTCCGCTACAGAAGCAGCCAATCTGGAGCGACTTTGCGACAACTGGTACCATTTTTGTCAAGTTTTATCCTTCATAGTGAAAATCCCGTAAAGAGGACACTCAAAAATCTTCATTCAGCAAGACTTAACCCCGGGCTTGCTAGTTTTGCCGTTCCAGAAACGGGTCAGCAGCCAGTGAGATGACGGGCAGCGCGAAAAAGCTTGCAAGGCGAATTGCCATCACCGGTGCGCTTGAGGCTGCCAACCTCCTGCGTGCGGCCGGCGTGATGCGAAGCGCCCGCGGGCGCGGCGCGATCTTCACGCTCCACCATGTCCGCCCCCAGGAAGCCACCGCGTTCGCTCCCAATGCGCATCTGGAGATCACACCCGAATTCCTCGATCTGGTCCTCGATCGCCTCAAGCGCGACGGCTATCGGTTCGTGGCGCTTGACGAAGTTCCCGCGTTGCTGTCGCAGTCCGCGTCAAGCCAACCTTTCGCGGCCTTCACGCTCGATGACGGTTACCGCAACAATCTTGTCTATGCCTTGCCTATCTTCGAGAGACACAACGCGCCCTTCACTATCTTCGTCGCCAAAGGGCTTTCCGAACGCACCCATACGATCTGGTGGGAGACACTTGCGGCGCTTTTGCGCAAGGAGGAAAGGTTCGGCTTCGATTTCGGCAACGGCCACGAGATATTTGATATCGCGACGGTTGCCTCGAAGGAGCATGCGTTTGCGCGTTTCGCGAGCCATCTTCATCGCCATGACGAAAGCGCCGTGGTGGCAGCCATCGATGCCATGGCGCGGATGCACGAGATCGATCCGCACGAGATCGTTGACGATCTCGTCATGACCCCGGCGGAGCTCAATTTGCTGGAAGCCAGTCCCCTCGCTTCCCTTGGCGCGCATACGATCAGCCACAGGGCGATGTCCCGCCTTTCCGACCAGGAGGTTCGCGACGAGATGGAAACCTCGCGCGACTATGTGGCTGCGATCGCAGGCGCCCGACCGGGCTGCTTCGCCTATCCCTATGGCACGCGCCAGGCGGTCACACAGAGGCAGGCGGCGATCGCACGCGAGGTGGGCTTCGATATTGCCGTGACGACACAGCCCGGCGTCGTCACCCCGCGCTCGATCGGCCACATCACCCATCTGCCGAGGCTATCGGTCAACGGCCTCTATCAGAACGTACGCCATGTTTCCGGCCTTGCTTCCGGCATCCCTTTGCGGTTTGCATCAAGCAAGGTGTGAACATCCTGTTGATCAGGGATACATCCGAACCTTCGTCCAGTTCTCTTCCGGCGAGGCCCGGCGAAACTCGATGCGATCGTGGAGGCGGAACTTCTGGTCCTTCCAGAACTCGATCGACACCGGCCGAATCCGGAAGCCGGACCAATGCGCCGGACGCGGAATCTCGCCGATCGCGTAGCGGGCGGTATATTCCGCCACAGCTTTCTCGAGCGCGAATCGGCTTTCCAACGGCCGTGACTGCTTCGATGCCCAGGCACCGATCCGGCTGCCGCGAGCCCGCGTCTTGAAGTAAGCATCTGCTTCTTCATCGCTCACGATTTCCACGGGCCCCCGCAAGCGAACCTGCCGGCGCAGCGTTTTCCAGTGGAAGCACATGGCCGCTTTTTTCTGCCCGAGGATTTCCTGGCCTTTCTGGCTCTCGAAATTCGTGTAGAAGACAAAGCCCTCGTGATCGAATCCCTTAAGGAGAACCATGCGGACATTGGGAAGGCCGTCCTCATCGACCGTCGCAAGTGCTACCGCATTCGGGTCATTGATCTCGGAAGCCTCCGCTTCCTTCAGCCACTCGGCAAAAAGATCGAACGGTTCGTTTCGCTCGGTGAAGTCACCGCTTATTAACTCATTTGCCGACATATTAGCTCAAATGCCCCGGGTTTATTCGAAGTTTGCCCAGCTTTTAGCTACCGGACAGGACGCAGGGTGGAAGTCATAGCAAAGTCAGATCGTCATACAAAGGGTCTGCTGCGTCGCAGTGCGGCCTTCTGCGTTGTCGGCACGGCGGTGCTCTCCCTTTCCGGTTGCGTGTCCAGCGGCCTTGATCTCTTCAGCAGCTCGAAGGTCGATCGTTCGGTTGCGACGGGCACCGTGCCGCAGCCCGCGCCGACGAGTGACTCGATTTCCGACGAGATGACGGTCGGCAACGCCGTGACATCGGCCGACATCCAGAGACTAGAGGGACGTCCCCTTCCCTGGGCGAACGCTTCGACCGGCAGCGCCGGCGTGATCGACACAATCGTCGAGAATACCGATTCCGGCCACGTTTGCCGCCAGTTCCGTACGACGCGCCACTCCTATGTCGGAATTGCAAAATTCTATGGCAAGACCTGCTTGGTCGGCGGCGGCAACTGGCAGCTCCTGAGTTTCCAGCCGGAAAGCTGAGTACCAGGTGACGCATGCTTTCGCCTCTTTTGATGTTTAGCAAAAGGCTAACCATTCGGCGCAAAAGCGAGATACCCGCCACGTCGGATAAGAACTGATTAGCATCTTTTCCTGACAATCGTTCCTCATGTGCGCCAGGTTTATCCTCAGGATGAGCTCGGGCGCCGAACGAGAGGCTTCGGGGTGCCAGGGCAAGGGCAGGCACACCGCATCGGAACACCGGCGGTTTGGGACATGCGCGATCCTTATAAGATTTTGGGCGTCAAGCGCGACGCGGGGCAGGACGAAATCAAAGCAGCCTGGCGCAATATGGCCAAGGCGGTTCACCCTGATCACAATCAGGGCGACCCGACGGCGAGCGCTCGCTTCGCGGAAATCGGCCGCGCCTATGAGACATTGAAGGATCCAAAGAAACGGAGCCTCTTTGACAATGCCGCCCGCATGGCCGAGGCCAAAGCCAAGGAAGGCACGATCATGCAGCAACGGCAGGCGGCTCGCGAAGCCGCCGTTCGCGCCAAGGCGGCCCAGGCCAATGCCGAGCGCGTGATGGAAGAACTTGCGCGCGCCGCGGCGCAGAAGGCTGCCGCGGACGCTTCCAAGCAGCAAAAGACAGGCACGGCGGAGCCGCCGGAAGAAGTGATCGAGCGCATCTTCGGCACGCAGGCACGCGCTGCGTCCGGTGGCGGCCGAGCCCAAGGTTTTTCCACCGGCGCTCCAAGGCGGCCTGAACCGGAGGCTGCAACCGCAGACAAACATACGGATGCCGGCAGGGCCGAGGCTGAACAGCAAGCTGCCGATGAGGCCGCCGCTCAGGCCTCTGTCTCCATGCAGCCGCTGAGCTTGCTGACGTCGCTCGTTCGCCGCTTTACCGGCGGCGGCACAGTTGCGCCCGAAAAGGCGCCGGACCAGTTCGTAACGAAGACCGTCACAGTCGATGAGGTTATCAAAGGGAGCTGGGTGACCGTCGATCTCGGTGAAGGCCGCGATGGCGGATTTGCGCTGACCGCCGGGACGACGGAAGGCCATCAGGTGCGCCTGAAAGGTCAGGGCCACAAGCTCGCCGGGATGCAGCGCGGCGATGCTGTCATCAACATCCACATTGCCCCCGACGACAACTTCACGGTCAATGGCTTCGACCTGCACACAGTACTGCCGGTGACGATCGAAAATGCCGTGCTCGGAACCGAGGCGCGGATCGAGGGGCCCAATGGCCCCATCAACGTCACGGTTCCCGCGTGGTCGGGCTCTGACAGGACGATCCGAATCCCTGGTCAAGGCCTCGCGAACGCCGACGGCGGCAGGGCTGATCTCGTGGTCGAGCTGCGCATTATGTTGTGGGAAAAACCTGACGACAAAGTCACCGATTTGATGCGCAGCATGAAGAACGGGCTGTTTTTGTGAAATTTTGGTGACACGCGCACCCTTTGTTACGATCCCTAACAGTTGATGATTGCTGCCAATCTTGAACCGATTAGCAGCCTATGCCATAGGCAGGACCGATCAGAATTCCTTAGGGGGCGAAATATGGCTCAGGCAACAGGCCTCATGTCAGGCAAGCGCGGCGTCATCATGGGCGTTGCCAACAATCGTTCGATTGCGTGGGGTATTGCCAAGGCTATTCATGCACAGGGCGGCGAAATTGCCTTTACTTACCAGGGCGACGCACTGAAGAAGCGCGTTGAACCATTGGTTGCCGAAGTAAATGGCGTTCTTGCCGGACATTGCGATGTCAGCGACGAGTCAACCATCGACGCTGTCTTCGACCACGTGGAAAAGCTGTGGGGCAAGATCGACTTCATCGTTCACGCGATCGGCTTTTCGGACAAGGACGAGCTGACCGGCCGTTATGTCGACACCTCGGCTGACAACTTCAACAAGACAATGCAGATCTCCGTCTATTCCTTCACCTCGGTCGCGCGTCGCGCCGAGAAGCTGATGACGGACGGCGGCTCGATGCTGACGCTGACCTACTATGGCGCCGAAAAGGTCATGCCGAACTACAACGTCATGGGCGTTGCCAAGGCGGCATTGGAAGCGAGCGTGAAGTACCTGGCGGTTGATCTCGGACCGAAGAACATTCGCGTCAACGCCGTTTCTGCCGGACCGATCAAGACACTTGCCGCCTCTGGCATTGGTGACTTCCGCTACATCCTGAAGTGGAACGAATACAATGCACCGCTGCGTCGTACAGTAACGATCGAAGAAGTTGGTGATGTCGGCCTGTACCTGCTCTCCGACCTCTCGCGTTCAGTTACCGGCGAAGTCCATCACGCCGACAGCGGATACCACGTCATCGGCATGAAGGCGGTAGACGCGCCCGACATTTCCGTCATAAAGGACTGATCGCACTCCTTTGCTGCGTCGTGCTCGCGACCCCTTCTTCGCGACAGCGGTTGAGGGGTTGCGCGCCCAACGGAGCCGATCTTTGCTTATCTACGTCGTCAGACACGGCCAGACAGACTGGAACGCCGAGCGTCGCCTGCAAGGGCAGAAGGATATTCCGCTCAATGCGATCGGCAGGGCGCAGGCCTGGCAGAACGGCATTGACCTCGCAGAAATCCTCAAGGTCGAGGCAATCCCCTTCGATTTCGTCGCAAGCCCGCTCGCACGCACCCGCGCCACGATGGAGATCATGCGTGAGGCAATGGGTCTTCCATCGAAATCCTATCGGACCGACGAGCGACTGGTCGAGGTTTCCTTTGGCGATTGGGAAGGCTTCACGATCAAGGAATTGAAAGCGACGGCCCGGGACCGCGTCACCGAGCGCAATCTCAACAAATGGGATTTCATTCCGCCGGGAGATGATGCGGAAAGCTACGAAATCATGTCGTGGCGCGTTGCATCCTGGTTGAGTTCCGTCGACAAACCAACGGTTTGCGTGACACACGGCGGCGTCATACGCAGTCTTTTCAGGACGATTGCCGGCTTGCCAAAGGACGAGGCTGCCGAAGGTGAGATCCCACAAGACCGCATCCTGAAGATCGATCGCGACAAGGGATTGATTGGCTGGATCTAGGTCGAACTACTGAACGACGTCGAGATCGTTGATGACGCGCTTGCCGTCTACCTCGGTGTAGAAGACGATAACCTTCACACCCGCCTTCAGCCCCTCGAAATTGAACTCTTCCGGTGCCTGATAGGTTTTACCGTCATCGAGGGTCAGGCTAAGGTTGGTCATATCGACCTTCTTGATCGTCGCCTCGACGTCCGCGCTCTCGGCAAATCCGCTGATCGGCGACAAGAAACTGGCTGTGGCCAAAAGCGTAGCTACTACGAAGCGCATGGCTGCATTCCCTCGAAAACGCGACTCGATAATCCAACTGCGCACAGATAACCTCCCGAATATGGCGAAATTTGCCCTGAAGAATGACGTGCTGCGCCAAATTGGTGAAGAGTATTTTAACAACAACGCCATCGTTTCGTTAATTGCATTTCCAGTAGGTTTCTGCGTTCGGCAAAGAGGATTTGCGGGAAATCGTAAATTAACGGCTTCTATTTAAAGTCGCCCCGAACATGGGAGACTGGGTTTTGCTATTTGGCCTTAAAGACAGCAACACGCTGCTGCGCGTCTTCAGGCATACCCGTATCGCCCTCCTAGTTTCCGGCCTCGTCGCTATTGTTGTCGTCATCGTCGGCTTCGGGCTCGACCGCGCCAATACTGCCACTCATCTGCGCGAAGTAACTATCCGAACCGATAATGAGATCAGTTTGATTCGGGCGCGGATGACTGCGCAGATCAACATGGACATCACGGTCGTACGCGACCTGGCGAACATGGTCGCGGTCAACTCGAGCGTAAATGCCGAGGAGATGGAGCGTCAGATCAACTGGCTGCTCATCCAGAACCCGCACTTCCTGAATGTCGCCATAGCGCCGAATTTCATCGTCGGCGCCGTCTATCCGCCGCAGGCCGCGGACGAACGGGTGGGTAGTGACGTCCGCGATGGTCTCTCCGCCCATCAATCGGTGACGCGCACGACAGGCGCCCAGCAAGCGCGCTTCTATGGCCCGATCACCACGACCGACGGCAAGGCGGCCTTCGCAGTCTTCTTTCCAGTCTTTGTGAAGGAGAATGGGCAACGCCGCATCTGGGGCGCCGTCGAGGTGATGGTCGACGCCGACTTGTTCTACCAGAACACCGGATTGAAGCCCGCGCGAAACAGCGAAAACCAGGAGAAATATCCGCATCTCGATCACCTCTCGATAGCAGTGCGCGACCTTGGTCTGGCGGACGGCGCGACGACGCCCTTCTTCGGCTCGCCGGATCTGCGCGACAAGCAGCCGGTGACACGCAAGATCGCCTTTGCCGGCGGACGCTGGGAGATCGCTGCCGTTCCGAAGACAGGCTGGAACGCGATCCCGGAAAACCAGTCAGAGCTTCGGCTGATCATCGCGGCAGCAGCCTGCATCACGATCATCCCGGTCTTCTTCGCGACCCTGCTGCTCGGCGAGCGCAACCGCAATATCGAGCAGCTCAAGGTGCGTGAGGCGACCTTGCTGAAGTTATCGCAACGCCTCAACCTTGCGCTGGAATCGTCGAATATCGGCATATGGGAACTGCATGATCACGGGCATACCCTGTTCTGGGACGCCCGCGCCGCTGCGCTGCACGGCAAGCCAGCTCAAGACGGCAGCCATTCGCTGGAAGACTGGCTTGCCGCGATCCTCCCCGAGGATCGACACATCGCGGAAGTACACTTCTTCCACTACAACGTCGCCGGCTCCGCATATGAGACGCAATACCGTGTTGTCGCTGAGAACGGAGTGATCCGACATCTGCGCTCGATTGGCTCCTTCTACACCGACGCGGCAGGCGACGACAAAACCATCGGCATCGTCTGGGACGTCACTGCCGACGCCGAGACAGCGGAAACCCTGCGTAAAGCGAAGGATGTCAGCGACATCAAGAATGCCGAGCTCGAAATGGCGCTGGACGAACTGTCACGGCGCGAGGCAGAGCTTTCGGAACTCTCGGGCAAGCTGGACCTGGCGCTCGACTCCTATCAGTGCGGCATCTGGGAAGCCACGCTCGGGGACGAAGGCTCGATCTGGGACGAGCGGATGCACGAGCTCTATGGGTTGAAGCCAAGAGCCGGATTCATGACCGAACCGGTTTGGCTCTCCTGCATTCTGCCGGAAGACAGGGACCTGGCCGTCGAGAGCGCGCGCCATTTCAAGCAGCTCGGCGACACGCATACCTTGATCTGCCGTGTCCCTGTCGAGGACGGCTCGATGCGCTATGTGCGTTCAACCGGCAAGGTCCATCAAACGCCGAGCGGCAAATTGAAGATTATCGGCGTTGCCTTCGACATGACCGAGGATGCGCTGATGACAGCGCAGCTCAAGGCCGCCAAGGACGAGGCGATCGCCAAGAACATCGAGCTCGAGATTGCCAAGAATCGTATCGAACACAACGCATTGCACGATCCGCTGACCGCGCTCGCCAACCGCCGCAAGCTGGATATCGCACTCGAAACATTGACGATGGATGGACGCAAGGAACGGCAGAAGTTCGCCATCCTTCATATCGACCTCGACAGGTTCAAGGAAATCAACGACACGCTCGGGCATGCCGCCGGCGACGCGATGCTGATCCACGCATCAAGGGTGCTCTCGAGCAATCTGCGCAGCGACGACCTCGTGGCGCGTATCGGTGGTGACGAATTCGTCATCCTCGCACTGAACGCCAATGACGCCGATATGTCGGCGCTCGCCGGCCGCATCATCGAACAAATGCGCCAGCCGATCGACTTCGAAGGGTTTGCCTGCCGTTGCGGCGTCTCCATCGGCATCGCGCTCGCCAATGGCGTGCACGTCGATGCCCGCAAAGTGCTGATCAACGCCGACATCGCCCTCTATCGCGCCAAGAGCCAGGGACGGAACCGCCACGAGTTCTTCACCCACAATCTGCAGGCCGACATCATCAATAACAAGCGCTTGGCAGACGAGATTCTCGCCGGCATCGAGAACGGCGAGTTCACGGCCTGGTACCAGCCGCAGTTTTCCGCGCGTACCATGCAGCTCACCGGCGTCGAGGCTCTGGTTCGCTGGCAGCATCCGTCTCGCGGGCTGTTGACGCCGGAAAAGTTCCTGAAGATCGCCGACGAGATCAACGTCGTCCAGACGCTCGACCGGATCGTTCTCGACACTGCTCTGAGGGACAAGATGCGCTGGGCAGCACGGGGCGTCACCATTCCGAAGATTTCGGTCAACGTTTCGGCACGACGGCTGCATGACGAAATGCTTGCGCAATCGCTGAGCGGCCTGCAGATGCGCCCCGGCGAACTGTCATTCGAACTGGTCGAGTCGATCTTCCTCGATGAAAGCGAGGACGTGGCCGCCCATAACCTCGAGCGGATCAAGGCGCTTGGGATCGACATCGAGATCGATGATTTCGGAACGGGTCACACGTCGATTGTCAGCCTCCTCAGGCTGAAGCCGAAGCGGCTGAAGATCGACCGGCAGCTGGTTCAGCCGATCATGAATTCGCCGCAGGAGCGCGCGCTGGTCAGCTCGATCATCGACATCGCCCGCTCGCTCGGCGTCGAAACGGTGGCCGAGGGCGTCGAAACGGCAGCGCATGCCACCCTCCTTGACGAACTCGGCTGTGACCTCCTGCAGGGCTATGCCTTCTCCCGCCCGCTGTCCTTCGAGGATTTCACGCAGATGGCGATCGAAAGCTCCTGGCGCATCGCCTCCTGAGGCCATCGTTTATAATCCGCGGAAACACCATTTCCTTTCGTTGGCGGTTTGGAGCAAAGAAAGGCTTTTGCCGCCGCGTTTTTTTGGCCTATGAGTGTCGCGCATTTTCAGATGAAGGACGCCGCCGGTGACGACCCGTTGGCGTGATCCGGTCGGGACATATGTCGCACAATACATTCGGTCATCTCTTCCGCGTAACCACCTGGGGCGAAAGCCACGGGCCGGCGCTCGGCTGCGTCGTCGACGGCTGCCCCCCCGGTCTTCGCTTCAAGCTCGAGGATATTCAGGTCTGGCTGGACAAGCGAAAGCCCGGCCAATCGCGCTTTGTGACGCAGCGCCGCGAGGCCGATCTGGTCAAGGTGCTCTCCGGCGTGATGCTGGACGCGGACGGCGAGACGATGATTTCGACCGGCACCCCGATCTCGATGATGATCGAGAACACCGACCAGCGCTCCAAGGATTACGGCGAGATCGCGCGGCAGTATCGGCCAGGCCATGCCGACTACACCTACGATGTCAAATACGGGATCCGCGACTACCGCGGCGGTGGCCGTTCGTCGGCCCGCGAAACAGCTGCACGCGTCGCGGCTGGCGGCATCGCCCGTCTTGTTGTGCCTGAGGTCAAGGTGCGCGGGGCCTTGGTGCAGATCGGCAAGCACAAGATCAACCGCCAGAACTGGGATTGGGATCAAGTCGACCAGAATCCGTTCTTTGCACCTGATGCCGCGATCGTTCCGGTCTGGGAGGATTACCTCGACGGCATCCGCAAGAATGGCTCCTCGATCGGCGCGGTTGTTGAGGTCGTCGCCGAAGGCGTGCCGGCAGGTCTCGGCGCCCCGATCTATGGCAAGCTCGACCAGGACATCGCCTCGCTGCTGATGTCGATCAATGCAGTCAAAGGCGTCGAGATCGGCAACGGCTTCGAAGCAGCCGAGATCACCGGCGAGGAAAACGCCGACGAAATGCGCATGGGCAATGACGGCAAGCCACTGTTCCTGTCGAACAAGGCCGGCGGCATCTTAGGCGGCATCTCGACCGGCCAGCCGGTTATCGCCCGCTTCGCCATCAAGCCGACCTCATCGATCCTGACCGAGCGCCAGTCGATCGATGCCGACGGCAACAATGTCGATATCCGCACCAAGGGACGGCATGATCCGTGCGTCGGCATTCGCGCCGTGCCGATCGGCGAGGCGATGGTCGCCTGCGCCATCGCCGACCACTATCTCCGTGACCGCGGCCAGACCGGCCGGCTGAAATAGGAATACACACATGGCTTACGATCAGAAGCGCGTCGTCGATGCTATCAGGGCCTTCGAGGCCGGCGAAATCGTCGTGGTGATGGATGACAACGACCGTGAGAACGAAGGCGACCTCATCGTTGCGGCTGTTCACTGTACCTCGGAAAAGATGGCATTCATCGTGCGTCACACCTCCGGTATCGTCTGCGCGCCAATGCCGAAAGAGGAGGCCCGGCGGCTCAACCTCAATGCGATGGTTGCCGAAAACGACTCGGCCCACACGACCGCCTTCACTGTTTCCGTCGATTTCAAGCACGGTACGACAACGGGCATTTCTGCCGATGATCGGACACTGACCGTTCGCAACCTCGCCAACCCGAATGTCGGGGCGACCGACTTCGTGCGGCCGGGTCACATCTTCCCGCTGGTTTCACGCGAGGGCGGCGTGCTCATGCGTTCTGGCCACACGGAAGCTGCGGTCGACCTATGCAAGCTCGCGGGCCTTCCGCTAATTGGCGTGATCAGCGAGTTGGTAAACGATGACGGTACCGTCACCCGTGGACAGCAGGTGGTCGAATTCGCGGAAACGCATGGCCTCAAGCTGGTGTCGGTGGCCGACCTGATCGCCTACCGCCAACGCAAGGAGACGCTAATCGAACTCGGTCAGAGCTTCGACATCGAAACGCCCTTCGGCAAGGCCAAGGCACACACCTATTCGCTCCCTTGGGATACGATGCAGCACCTCGCCGTCGTTTTCGGCGACATCCGCGACGGTATCGACATTCCGGTTCGCCTGCATCCGGAGAATGTCGCCGACGACCTGTTCGGCAAACGCCGGCCTGTCGACCAATACATGAAGAAGATTACCGAGGAAGGCCGAGGTATCATCGTCTACCTGCGCGAAGGCTCCGTCGGAGTCGGTCACCATGACAGCGGTCGCAAGGCTCGCAGCCAGGGCCGAGAGGCACATGCGGAGGCCCAGGTCCGCGACAATGAATGGCTGGAAATCGGTCTCGGCGCGCAAATCCTCAAGGATCTCGGCGTTTCATCGATCCGGTTGCTGACGAGCCGCGAGCGCCATTACGTCGGCCTCGAAGGCTTCGGCATCAAGATTTCGAAGACCGAGATCTACTAAGCCCGCCATCCGTCAGACTTTCTCGACGCCGGAGAGCCGCGCAAGGCGTTACAGCTCGGCGTCGAGCCGGTCGCCGCCGCCTGCTTCACGCTCAAGCAGCGATGCGCTTGAAGCGGCCCCTGACGTTTTCGATATAATATTTTCCCGGCGATTGGGAGGTGACCATGGCGATCACCTCTGATTCCGCCACACCCTCGAACTGCCGCTCTTCGCCATTGCTCAGGCAGACGCGAAGCCGGCCATCCTCCTGGCTGAAGTAGACCGCATCGATCAGCGTCGAATTCACCGCCAACGGCTCCATCTTCGCCAGTCGTCCGGCCCGTGTGACGATGGTGGCGGCGCGCGCATCGCGCCGTTTGCGCAGCAGGGCCCTCACTTCACGGCGAAGGCTGTTCAGTGCCGCCAATGCGGCGAATTTGATGGCTCGTGTTTTCATGCAGCCAACCTACGCAGGCGGCTCTTAAGGAGTTCAAGACAAGCATGGTAAAGCGCGCATCAACATTAATTCTTTGTAATTGCGACGAAATTTCATAAAATACCTGGTATCGACGAGCGCCGTTCAGCCTTGCCAACCATCCATTAGAACGACCTGTCCAACGCCGGTGAATTTGGCCAGTCGGTCAAGTTCGGCGAGCAGCTTTTCGATACGCCCGGCGGACGCGCGTACCCCCGGCTCCAGCCACAGACGCTTGACGTCGAGACGGCCGTTCTTGCGGTCCGCCTTCATGTCAATGCGGCCGATCAACTTGTCGCCTTCGAGCAGCGGGAAGACATAATAGCCGTATTCTCGCTTCGGCTCGGGCACGAAGACCTCGATACGGTAGAAGAAGCCAAACAGCCGTTCGGTGCGGTTGCGGTCGCGGATCATCGGATCGAAGGGACTGAGCACGCGCACACGCGGCGGCGCGTCGGGATAGTCCTGAAGGCTGGTGAGCAGATCCGGGAAGGCCCAGGAAGGCCGCGGCTTGCCTCCAAGCGCCGGCTCGATCAGGGCCTCGGTCAACTCGTCGCGATGCTCGTTGACCCAGGCCTTGGCTTCGTCCGGCGACAACAGATCCCAGAAGGCGGCGATCTCGCCATGCGTGGCAAAGCCTAATCGCGTCAGCGCGCTGCGGCAGGCCCAGTCGACGAACTCCTCATAGCTTACCTCCGGCTCGTGAAACTCGGCGGGAATGACGCGTTCGACGAGATCGTAGATCTTCTGGAAGTTGGATCGTCCGGCGATGGCGAACTTGCCGGTGCGCCAGAAATATTCCAGCGCCGTCTTGTTGGGGTGCCAGTTCCACCAGCCGCCGGAAACGTGCCCGTCCGCCTTGATCTCGCGTGCCATGATGGCGCCATCGCGCGTGACGCGTTCAAATGTCTCGTCGAAGGCATGTTCAAACCCCTCCCCTTGCCATTTGCGCCAGCGCTCGCCGATCACTTCTTCCTCATGGCGAAACTTGTGCTTCCAATATCGGAAGAAGGCACTGGGCAGGATCGAGGCGTCATGCGTCCAATGCTCGAAGAGCGAGCCTTCCTTCTCCAGAAGCGCCTTCAAGTGCTCGCGCTTGTAGGTCTGGTTGCGGGAAAACAGGATCTGGTGATGAGCCCGCTCCACCGTCTGGATGCTGTCCACCTGCACGAAGCCGAGTTCGTTGATGAGCTCCAGCAGGCCAGCCTTCGTCAGCGCCTTGTTCGGCGGCGCGCTCAGGCCCTGCTTGGCGAGGAATATGCGGCGGGCATCGGAATTCGAAATGAGATTCATCATGCGGACATCATAGAACGGAAAATGTTCCTAGCTACCGGTAAGTCGGCACGATCATCAGGTAGGAGCGGCCGGCATTCATTGCGAGATTTTGAGCTTTCAAAGCGTGAAATTCGTTATAGAACGGCCTCTCAATTCACGAGGGACCAGGTGGATATCCGTTTCGAAGGCGCAGGGGTCAGCTATGGTGCGCGCGTCGCGCTGGCGCCCGTGACGCTGCAGCTCACAGAAAAGCGCATTGGCATTATCGGCCTCAACGGCTCGGGCAAGACGACCTTTGCGCGCCTCATCAACGGGCTGACAAAGCCGAGCGTCGGGCGGGTGATCGTCAACGGCCGCGATACAACCGACGCCAATGCCGTCCTGACCGATGTCGGCTTCATCTTCCAGTCCCCGCAAAACCAGATCATCCTGCCCGTCGTACGCGACGATATCGCCTTCGGTCTGAAGAGCCGCGGCTACAAGCCGGCGGAGATCGCGGCGAAGGTGGAGGCGGTCCTGCAGCGCTTCAGCGCGGGCCATCTCGCCGAGCGCCGGGCGCACGAGCTTTCGGGCGGGGAGCTCCAACTCGCAGCTCTGTGCTCTGTGCTCGCGACAGGTCCAGACATTCTCATTCTGGACGAGCCGACCAACCAGTTGGACCTAAAGAATCGCGGTCTCGTACAGGGGTTGGTGGATGGCCTTCCCGAGAGCGCAATCGTCATCAGCCACGACCTGGAATTGGTCGCCGACTACGAGCGCGTTTTGGTTTTCCATGAAGGCAACCTTATTGCCGACGCACCTGCCGGAGAGGCGATCCGCCGTTACAGGGAGATCGCTAGCCGATGAAGTCGCTTTTCGTCGAAGGCAACAGCGTGATGCATCGGGTTTCGGCCCGCGCCAAGCTGCTGGTGCTTGCGGCCCTCGGCGTCGTGCTCTTCCTTACGACGAACTTGATGTTGCTTGGCTTGGGCGTGCTTGCGACGGCGGTGGTCGCCTTCAGCATCGGCCTGCCGGCCCGATCCGCGCTTGCGCGGCTGAAGCCCATTTTCCTGACGATCCTCATCGTTGCCTTGTTCAGCCTTGCCTTCAATCCTTGGCATGTCGCGATTGTTGCCCTGCTGCGCCTGACGGCGTTGATGCTGTTTGCCGCTGCCGTGACGGCAACGACGACGATTGCACAATTCATCGACGAAATTACCCTGCTTGCCCGGCCGCTCGAGCGCCTCGGACTTCTCCGGGCCGGCGATGTCGGCCTTGCTGTCGGGCTCGTTGTGCGCTTTGTTCCCGAGATTATCGATCGTTATCGTGCCATCCGCGAGGCGCACGCGGCGCGTGGCATCAAGGTGCGGCCAACAACCGTGCTCGTGCCACTGGTCATTCTGACGCTGAGGGATGCGGATAACATTGCTGCGGCAATTGACGCGCGCGGCGTTCGGCGGCATGTCAATTGAGAACTCGCTAACAGGAGCCCTGCATGAGCACTCGCGACCTCGTTCTCTCCGCCCTCTTCGCGGCTATCATCGTCGCGCTCGGCATTCTGCCGCCGATCACGCTCGGCTTCATTCCAGTGCCGATTACGGCGCAGTCGCTCGGCGTCATGATGGCCGGTGTCGTGCTCGGCGCGCGCCGTGGCACGATCGCCGTTCTCATCGTTCTCGTGCTTGTCGCCATCGGTCTGCCGGTGCTTTCCGGCGGTCGTGGCGGGCTTGCGGCCTTTGCAGCCCCAACCACCGGCTTCCTGATCGGCTGGGTGCTGGCAGCTTTCGTTACCGGTTATCTCAGCGAGCGACTGGTAAAGTCGGAGCAATCGGCGCTCGTGCAGACGGTCGGTTTCTTCCTCGCCGCCATGATCGGCGGCATAGTCGTTCTCTACGCCTGCGGCATCGTCTACCTGGCGTTCGCCGCCCAGCTTGGTCTCTCCAAGGCCTTCCTCGGCTCGATGGCGTTCATCCCCGGTGACGTGGTCAAGGCGTTTGTTGCGGCGCTTGTCGGCCGTGCCGTCATGGTCGGCTATCCCTTGCTACCAGTACGCAGCTAATCGACGAAGCCATAAAGCCAGTCGCGCGTCACTTCGGGAAGCGGGACTGGCGAACGATCTTCGCGTGAGCGCGCCTGCCAGATGATTTCGACCTCGGCGGCGCGCTCGCCGAGCGCGTCGGCTGCGATAATGAAGCCGACCGAACGAACACCGATCTTGTCGACCGAGGCGGTGAACACGACCCTCTCGTCATAGTGCAGCGGCCGGTGCAGGATGCAGGTCACCTTGCTGGCAATGTAGAGTGGTTCGTCCTGCAGCGACGGCCGCAGCAACCAGAAGGTCGCCAGCACCGATTCCGCGTGAGAAATATAGGAACCCAGAAACATCTGGCCGTTCATGTCCACATCACGAAACGGCACATTCATTTGCACAGAGCGCACAACGTCGTTCATTGATCTTTCTGCCAAATTTCCCCTCATCGAACACTAGCCCCGGGACCGGTTGAAGTAAACGGAGGTGCGCGTAACGATCCTCTTATGCGCTTGTTGAAATCGCCGGCTCGAGCCCCATCTGCTGTGGATCATGACGGGACGGATAGATAGAGTGATCCCATGACCACCCGCCTTTACGAGCACCCGATCTTCCTGGAACACGTGACGCCCGCCGGCCACCCCGAGCGGTCCGACCGTTTGCGGGCGATCAACGTGGCTCTTGAACATCCGAACTTCGCGGGGCTTGACCGCAAGCGCGCACCACAGGCGGCAGAAGAAGCCGTGCTGCTCGCTCATCCCGAAGAACACCTGCTATCGGTGCTGCGCCAGGTGCCGGAGGAGGATGGCGAGATCAATCAGCTTGAAGCCGATACCTACGCCAGCAGAAAGAGCTTTGAGGCGGCGCTTACGGGGATCGGCGGCGCCATGGCTGCGGTCGATGACGTCTTCACTGGCAAGGCCGACAACGTCTTCGTTGCAGCGCGCCCGCCCGGCCACCATGCCGAAAAGTCAACGGCGATGGGCTTTTGTTTCTTCAACAATGCCGCGATCGCTGCCCGCCATGCGCAAAAAACACATGGCGCCGAGCGTGTGGCGATCGTCGACTGGGACGTTCATCACGGCAACGGTACGCAGGACATCTTTTGGGACGACCCTTCCGTGCTCTTCTGCTCGACGCATCAGATGCCGCTCTACCCCGGCACCGGAGCGAAGGACGAAAGCGGCAAGCACGGGACGATCGTCAACGCGCCGTTGTCGCCCAATGTCGGCAGCGACCATTTTCGCGAAGCGTTCAAGTCGCGGGTGCTGCCGGCGCTGTTCGATTTCCGGCCGGATCTGATCATCATCTCCGCCGGCTTCGATGCGCATCACCGCGATCCCTTGGCGCAGATCAACCTCGTTGGCGAGGATTTCGACTGGGCAACCGGGCGCTTGCTCGAGGTCGCGGACAAAAGTGCCGGCAACCGGGTCGTCAGTCTGCTCGAAGGTGGCTATGATCTCGAAGGCCTCGCCGAATCGGCCGGCCTGCATATTCTCAGAATGATGAAGGGTTGAGTATGACTGACAGCGCCAAGCCGGAAGTTTCCGGTCTTTCCTTCGAGAAGGCCGTTGCCGAACTCGAAAGCATCGTTGCCCGGCTGGAACGCGGCGACGTGGCGCTGGACGAATCCATCGAGATCTACGAGCGTGGCGAAGCGCTGAAGAAGCATTGCGAAACGCTGCTGTCGGCCGCTGAAAACCGTATCGAGAAGATCCGCCTCGATCGCGCTGGCAAACCGCAGGGCGTAGAGCCGCTGGACGGAGCGTAAGCAGACGCAACTGAAATCGTCATCATTCTGAACGGAGCGTCGCCTTTCGGGCGACAAGTTTTCCTAGTCCGCGATCGTCAATGGGGCTAGCGTAGAACGAACGCTCATCGGAGACCTGCGATGTCCTTCTTCCCCGGTAAAGACCCCCTGCCCGGCGATGCCTTCGCCTGCGACGCGATCGAAAACCTTATCATTCCCCGCACCAGCGACCTTGGTGGGTTTCAGGTGCGGCGGGCGCTGCCCACGCGCGAGCGCCGTCTGGTCGGACCATTCATCTTCTTCGACCGCATGGGACCGGCGATCCTGAAGCCGAACGAGGCGCTGGATGTGCGGCCGCATCCGCACATCGGGCTTTCGACGGTCACCTACCTGTTCGACGGCGAGATCCGGCACCTGGATAGCCTCGGCACCGAGAAGGTCATCCGGCCCGGCGACATCAACCTGATGACCGCTGGACGCGGCATCGTCCATTCCGAGCGCACGCCGGATAATCTGCGCGGACACCCGCTGCTGATGTCGGGCCTGCAGACCTGGCTGGCGCTGCCCGATGACAAGGAGGAAATCGATCCTTCCTTTACGCACACCGAAAAGACCGACATGCCTATCATCGACGAGCGTGGCATGCGCGGACGCGTCGTAATCGGGTCGTTCGAGGGCATGTCCTCGCCGGTGAAGGTCTTCTCGGACACGCTTTATGTCGACATCAGTCTCGAACCTGGCGTGAAATTCCCTTTTGCCGCTGATCACGAGGAGCGCGCAGCTTACGTGCTCTCAGGCGAAGTGGTGATATCGGGCGATACGTTTGCCGCCGACCAACTGCTCGTCTTCCGTCCCGGCGACCAGATCACGCTCGAAGCGGGAAGCCAGGGCTGTCATCTCATGCTGTTCGGCGGAGCGGCACTGAACTCGAAACGCTACATCTGGTGGAACTTCGTTTCCTCCTCGAAAGAGCGCATCGAAAAGGCGAAGGAAGAGTGGCGGACCGGCAAGTTCGACATCGTTCCGGGGGACGAAGAAGAATTCATACCTTTGCCCGAAGGCTGATCTCCTCTAGAAAGGAGGGACAGCCGTTCTTGAAATCGACTTTTTTCACCGCAATTTATGGCTTAAAGGCATCCCGCCCAAGAAAGACAAGAAAGAGCGCCCACCCGTGACACAACCGCCGAAGACGCCGCTGCTGGACAAGGTTACCTATCCGGCCGACCTCCGAAAGCTGGAGGATCGCGACCTGCCGCAGCTTGCGCGCGAGGTTCGCGACGAGATGATCGATGCGGTATCGAAGACCGGTGGGCATCTGGGCGCCGGCCTCGGCGTTGTCGAACTGACGATCGCCATCCACAACGTCTTCAACACGCCCGACGATCGGCTGATCTTCGACGTCGGGCATCAGTGCTATCCGCACAAGATCCTTACCGGTCGTCGTGACCGGATCCGCACGCTGCGCCAGGAGAACGGCCTTTCCGGCTTCACGCGTCGCGCCGAAAGCGAATACGACCCCTTTGGCGCCGCCCACTCCTCGACGTCGATCTCCGCCGGTCTCGGCATGGCGGTTGCCTCCGACCTCGACAAGACCGACCGCCGTGTCATCGCCGTCATCGGCGACGGCGCGATGTCGGCAGGCATGGCCTATGAAGCCCTGAACAATGCCGGCGCGCTCGACGCCCGGCTGATCGTCATCCTCAACGACAACGACATGTCGATCGCGCCTCCAACGGGTGCGATGAGCGCCTATCTCGCGCGACTTGCATCCGGGCGCACCTACATGGGCTTCCGCGATTTCGGCAAGAAGCTGACAGCCTATCTTGGCAAGAACGTCGACCGCGCCATCACCCGCGCCGTCGAGCATGCACGGGGCTATGTGACCGGCGGGACCATGTTCGAGGAAATGGGTTTCTACCACATCGGCCCGATCGACGGTCACTCCTTCGAGCATCTGCTGCCAGTGCTGCGCAATGTGCGCGACCACGCCAACGGCCCGGTGCTGATCCATGTCGTGACGCAGAAGGGCAAGGGCTACGCGCCCGCCGAAGCCGCGGCTGACAAGTATCACGGCGTCAACAAGTTCGACGTCATCACCGGCGCGCAGGCGAAGGTGAAGCCGAATGCTCCAAGCTACACGAGCGTCTTCGCCGAAGCGCTGGTGCAGGAAGCGGAACTCGACGACAAGATCGTCGGCATCACCGCCGCCATGCCGAATGGTACCGGCCTCGACAAGCTCGCCAGCATCTTCCCGTCGCGTTGCTTCGATGTCGGCATTGCCGAACAGCATGCGGTGACATTCGCGGCCGGCCTTGCCGCCGAAGGCTTCAAGCCGTTTGCCGCGCTTTACTCGACCTTCCTGCAGCGCGCCTATGACCAGGTTGTCCACGATGTCGCGATCCAGGGCCTGCCGGTCCGCTTCCCGATCGATCGCGCTGGTTTCGTCGGCGCCGATGGTCCGACGCATGCAGGCTCGTTCGATACGGCGTTCCTCGCCACCCTGCCCGGCTTCGTCGTCATGGCAGCATCCGATGAGGCCGAACTGAAGCACATGGTACGAACGGCAGCGGCCTATGATGCCGGCCCGATCTCGTTCCGTTATCCGCGCGGCGAAGGCGTCGGCATCGAGATGCCCGTTCGCGGCGAGATCCTGCAGATCGGCCGGGGCCGCGTCGTCAAGGAAGGTGCCAAGGTGGCGCTGCTCTCCTTCGGCACCCGGCTCGCCGACTGTTTGCTTGCGGCCGAGGATCTGGATGCAGCCGGTCTTTCGACCACGGTTGCCGATGCACGCTTCGCCAAGCCGCTCGATCATGATCTGATCCGCCAGCTTGCCCGCCACCACGAAATCCTGATCACGGTCGAGGAAGGCTCCGTCGGCGGCTTCGGCAGCCAGGTCATGCAGTTCCTGTCGACAGACGGCCTGCTGGACAACGGCTTGAAGATTCGCTCGCTTGTGATGCCCGATCTCTGGATGGAGCAGGCAAAGCCCGAGGTGATGAACGCCCATGCCGGTCTCGACCGCGCCGGGATCGTCTCAACCGTCTTCCGGGTGCTCGGACGCCCCGCAGCCTTCGGCGTCGGCGCCGCCGGCTAGTCCGGCGTCAACCGGAGAAGCGCGAAAGCTCCCACTGCCCTTTGACTTTTCTTGCGACTAGTCGGGAGAATTGAAGACAGCTTCGATATGGTGGCCATCCGGGTCCACCACGAAGGCCGCGAAGTAATGCGGTCCATAGTGGGCACGAAGACCAGGCGGCCCGTTATCAATGCCACCATGTGCGATGGCCGCCTCATGAAAGTCGGCGACTGCTCGTCTGCTCGTGGAAGCGAAGGCCAGATGAAAGCCGCGGCCAGGGGAGTTCTGTCCCTCCGGGCACAATTTGATCGCAAACTTATCGCCGCCGCCAGCAATTCCGTAGCCCACGGCCTGATCAGCCTCTCCGGGTCTCAGATCCTCCCAAACGCGAATGTAGCCGAGGGGCGCAAGAGCAGCGTCATAGAAGGCGGCTGAACGTTCGATGTTTGAGACGCCGAAAGAGATGTGATGAAGCATGTGTCCACGACCTCCTATTTCCTAAGATTCTCGGTCGCACCGTAGAACAAGCTTCTGCTTAAACATAGGAAATGTCTTCGGAAAACGAGAAACGCTCGCAGAGGCTTGCTGCGAGCGTTTCTCATAGATACGGATTTTGACATTCAGGTAAATGACCAATCGGAGAACGTGGTTTCTCTTTCTCGGTCACGTGCCTTTCAGGTCAGAACTCCGTCCAGTCTTCCTGAACAGCAGCAGCCGTTGCAGCCCTGCCGCCACCGAAGGCCTTGGCCACCGTGCGGGTCAGCGCGCGGGCGGGCGATGCGACCGGGCGGGACGCGGGGCTGGCGACGGCGGCCCTTGGCGCTTCAGCACGGCCATGGCCAAGATTGAACTGGCCGAGCAGATCGTCGAGAGCGGCAGCTTCCTGCGCCAGCGAATGGCTGGCTGCGGTCTGCTCCTCGACCATGGCGGCATTCTGCTGCGTGCCCTGGTCCATGTTGTTGACGGCGGTGTTGATCTCCTGCAGGCCGACCGACTGCTCGCGCGTTGCGGTGACAATCGCGCTGACGTGCTTGTTGATCTCCTGCACGGCACCGACGATTTCGGCGAGCGCCTTGCCGGTTTCATCGACGAGCGAGACGCCTGAATTGACCTGCGTGCCGGAGGTATTGATCAGCGACTTGATCTCCTTGGCGGCATTTGCCGAGCGCTGCGCGAGCTCGCGCACTTCCTGCGCGACGACGGCAAAGCCCTTGCCTGCTTCGCCCGCACGAGCGGCTTCGACGCCGGCGTTCAAGGCAAGAAGGTTGGTCTGGAAAGCGATATCATCGATCACGCCGATGATGTTGCTGATCGCGTCAGACGACTTCTCGATTTCCTGCATGGCGGCAACCGCCTTGCGGACGACATCGCCGGACTTTTCGGCACCGAGGCGCGTGCGCTCGACCAGTTGACCGACATCCTCGGCGCGCTTGGCGGAGTCGCGAACGGTGGTGGTGACCTCCTCGAGCGCGGCTGCCGTCTCCTCGACGGCTGCTGCCTGCTGCTCGGTGCGGCGGGCGAGATCATCGGCAGCAGAGCGGATTTCACCGGCGCCGGCATTGATGGCGGACGCATTGCGTCCGACCGACTGGAGGGCAGCCTGCAGCTTCTCGACGGCGTTGTTGAAGTCGTTGCGGAGACGATCGAACTGCGACGCGAAGGGCGTCGTGATGCGAACGGCGACATTGCCATTGGCGAGGTCTGACAGACCGCCGGCGAGGCCTTCGATGGCGAAGCGGAGTTCAGCTTCCTCGCGTGCCTTCTGCTCGTCGCCCATCTGGCGCTGGCGCTCGGCATCGCTGCGCATGCGATCGGTTTCGCCGGAAAGGCGCAGCTTCTCGATCGCGGCATCCTTGAAGACGAGAACCGACTGGGCCATACGGCCGACTTCGTCCTGACGATCAAGCGCCGGGACGTCGATGTCGTGCTGGCCACCGGCCAGACGGCCCATGGCGGAGGTCATGCCGACGATCGGGCGAACGATGCTGCGCGACAGCATCCAGGCAAGCAGGACGGCAGCGGCGGCAGCGGCAATGCCGCCGGTGAACAGGCTGATGTTCAGCGCACGGCTGGCCTGCGCCTTGCTTTCGGCAAGCGCATTCGATTCGTTGCGGGCTGCGGCCTTGATCTTGGCGGAGGCCTGACGGAAGCCGTCGAGCTGCCCCTTCGTCTCGTTGACGCCGATCTTGACGATCTGGTCGATGGGCATGTCGGTTTCCTTGCGAGCCTTCGACTGCGGCTCGGCAAGCTGATGGAAATAGAGATCGGCGGCCTTCTGCATGGCGTCGATCTGCGCGACGAAATCGCTGTTACCGGCAGCCGTCGTTCTTGCGGCATCGATCGCCTTCAGCATGCGCTCGCGGTTCGCGAAAATATCGCCATAGGTGCTGTCGCTGCGAAACAGCAGGAAGCCGCGCAGATTGACGGCCTGCTCAAGCATGGCCTGAAGCGCATCGTCGATCTGGTTTACGAGCAGCTCCGACTTCTTCTGCTGTACGGCAGCTTCGGCAACGACATCCGCCTTGAAGTAAACAAAGCTGGAAACGGACAGAAAGATAAGGATCAGCGCGGCGAAAGTCGCGGCGAGCTTACCGTTCAGGGACATGTTCTTGGCCAACATCAATCAATCTCTCTTGAAGCGCACAGGCATGGCAAAGCCAGAGCATGCGAAGGCATGCCTTTGGGAAATTCGGCGAACATGATCGGCAGATCGGATTGAGGGCCATCATGGCAAAAGCGGCTAGGAGCCGCTGCAATCAGCCAAACCATAGGCGGCAAGGCTTTCGATTTATTTAAAAATTTGTGCGGCGCAGCACGTCACGGAGCGACGCCGGTTCGTCCTGTGGTTTCGGCGATCTCAACAAAAGGCTTGCAACGGATGGCTTTGCCGGTCATGGACTGCCCATGCCCGATCAAGATACACAACGCCTGGACCAGTTGCTGGTCAGTCTCGGCCTTTTCGCCAGCCGCTCCCGTGCACGGGATGCGGTGCAACGCGGTACCGTGAAAATCGACGGCAAGGTGGTGACGAAGGCCGGTGCGCTATTCGCCGATGATGCCGTGATCGAGATCGATGACCCGGCGCAGGACTATGTCTCGCGCGCGGCCCTGAAGCTTGCCGCTGCACTCGACCACTTCAAGCTCGATCCTTCGGGGCACCGTTGCCTCGACATCGGCGCGTCGACGGGTGGTTTTACCGAGGTCCTGCTGCAGAACGGCGCAACCGATGTCACCGCCATCGATGTCGGTCACGGGCAGATGCATCCGCGTATCTCCGGCGATCCTCGCGTGACCAACATCGAGGGCCTGAATGCACGCAATCTGACGGAAGAGGATATCGGACACCCGATCACCTTCATTGTGTCAGACGTTTCCTTTATCTCGCTGAAGCTGGCGCTCGCGCCGGCGCTCGATCTTACCGAGACGGGAGCGGTTGCCGTTCTGCTCGTCAAGCCGCAGTTCGAAGCCGGCCGCGACGCGATCGGCAAGGGCGGACTGCTCAAGGATCCGTCGTCAGCGCCCGATGTCGCGGCTGAACTGGAGCGCTGGTTCGTCGAGGACATGGGCTGGACGAGCCTTGGCCTTATCCCCTCCCCGATCGCCGGCGGCGACGGAAACCAGGAATATCTACTCGCAGGAACGAAACCTTGAGCACGCAAACAGTTACGATTGAAAAGCTCGGCGCCCAAGGCGACGGCATCGTGCACGCGGATGGCGGCCCGGTCTATGTGCCGTTCACCCTGCCGGGCGAGACCGTCGCCATCGCGCGGGTCAAGAGCCAGGGCACGCTGATCTCGATCACCACGCCATCCCCGGAGCGCCAGGTTCCTCTCTGCCGGCATTTCGGGCCCGATGGCGTCAACGGCACCTGCGGCGGCTGCAGCCTGCAGCACATGAACGATGCGGCCTACCGCAGCTTCAAGCGCCAGCTGGTCGTCGATGCGCTGAAATCGAAGGGGCTGACGCCTGAGGTCGGTGACCTCATTGCCGCTCATCCAGGCGAACGGCGGCGCGTTGTGTTTGCCGCACGGCGGACAGAGAAGGACATGCTCATCGGCTTCAATCAGGCCGAGAGCCACCATATCGTCGCCATCGAGGAATGTCCCATCTCGTCGGCGGGCATCATGGCCAGGCTGCCGGCGATCAAGGCGATTGGGGCGGCACTTGCCAATAATGCCGAGGCATTCCGCATCACCGTATTGGAGACCCTGTCAGGCCTCGATCTTGCCGCCGACGGCATCAAGAAACTCTCCGACCAGCAGCGTCGCAAGGCGATCGAGACCGTACTTTCAATGCGCGGCATCGCCCGCGTTTCGCTGAATGGCGAAATCCTCGTCGAGCCAACGAAGCCGGTTGTCGATTTCGGCGGCGTCAACGTCGTGCCGCCGCCCGGCAGCTTCACGCAGGCGACCAAGCCGGCGGAAGATGCGATGGCCGAACTGGTTGTCGCGCATGTCGGCAAGGCGAAACGGATCGCCGATCTCTTTGCAGGCGCCGGCACGTTCTCGCTCCGCCTTGCCCGTGTCGGTCGTGTGCATGCAGTCGAGAGCGAGGACAAGCCACTGGCGGCACTCGATCATGCTGCCCGCAACACGCAGGGCCTGAAGCCCGTCAGTGTCGAAAGGCGAGACCTTTTCCGTCGACCGCTGATGACATCCGAACTGAAGGCTTACGACGCGGTGGTGTTCGACCCGCCGCGCGCCGGCGCCGAGTTCCAGTGCAAGGAATTGGCGCGCTCGACGGTCAAGAAAGTGGTCGCCGTCAGCTGCAATCCGCTGACGCTTGCCCGCGACCTCGCCTTGCTCGTCGAAGGTGGCTATCGCATTACCAGCGTGACGCCGATCGACCAGTTCCTGTGGACGCCGCATGTCGAGGTCGTGGCGACGCTGGAGAAGTAAGCGCAACAAAAAACGCCCGCGACCAGCGGGCGTTCTCGACTGTACCGTATCCGCCTCGATCAGGCGGCGTAACGGCCTGATGATCCCGTACCGTAGGATGCAGCCTGCAGATTGAACTGGCTGAGAAGCTGCATCAGCTTGGCGGCTTCCTGCGCCAGTCCGTGACTTGCTGCCGTCTGCTCCTCGACCATCGCAGCATTCTGCTGCGTGCCCTGATCCATCGTGTTGACGGCGGTGTTGATCTCGGCGAGCCCGGTCGACTGCTCGCGGGTTGCTGTCACGATCGCATCGACGTGGCGGCTGATCTCCTGCACCTGACCGACGATCGCCTCCAACGCCTTGCCGGTGTCGCCGACCAGGGTGACGCCGGAGCGGACCTGGCTGTTCGAGGCGGTGATCAGGCTTTCGATCTCCTTTGCGGCCTGGGCCGAGCGTTGCGCCAATTCACGGACTTCCTGAGCGACGACGGCAAAGCCCTTGCCGGCCTCGCCAGCGCGGGCGGCCTCGACGCCGGCGTTCAGCGCCAGCAGGTTGGTCTGGAAGGCGATGTCATCGATCACGCCGATGATGTTTGCGATCTTCTGCGAAGACTGCTCGATCTCCGTCATTGCCGAAACGGCCTTGCGAACGATGTTGCCGGATTCCTCGGCGCCGTTGCGGGTGCGGCTGACCAGCGTACCGGCTTCCTCGGCGCGACGCGCGGTGTCCTTGACCGTGGTGGTGATCTCTTCCAGCGCTGCTGCCGTCTCCTCGATAGAGGCGGCCTGCTGCTCGGTGCGGCGGGCGAGCCCATCGGCCGCGGTGCGGATTTCTCCGGCGCCCGCGTCGATCGCGTGCGCGTTATCGCCGACTTCCTGCAGGACGGCGCGCAGTTTGGCGACGGAGGCGTTGAAGTCGCTCCGCAGTCGATCGAGGTGATCCGCAAACGGCGTCTCGATCGTTCGCGTCAGATCACCTTCCGAGAGAGCGCCCAATGCATCCGCAAGAGCTGCGACGGCCTGCTGGATCTCGGCGGCTTCGCGGGCCTTCGAGGCTTCGTTGCGCGAGCGCTCCTGCTGCGCCTGTTCGCGGTTGTGCTCGGCATTGCGCTCGAGATCGAGACGCGCGAAGGAGTTGTCGCGGAAGACGGCGACGGCCGCGGCCATGTCGCCGATCTCATCCTTGCGACCCGCGTAGGGGACGGCAGCGTCGAGCTCGCCATCGGCGAGACGGGCCATGCGAACGGCGATCGTCGAGATCGGCTGCGAGATACGCTTCCATGCAAGGAAGGCGGCGGCGACGGCGACGGCCAGGGCGACGGCCAGGCCGCCGACGATCGACAGGATGCCTGCACTGTAGTTGCCTGATGCGGCTAAGAGCGCCGCATCGGTCGACTGCCGGTCCTTGGCCAGCATTCCATCGACGAGGGTCTGGATGTTGTTGGCAGACATCGAAAGTTCGCCGCGATAGATGCTGTTTGCCAGGCTGCGCTTGTTGTCGAGCGCGAGCGCAATGATCTTGTCGGCAAGTGCTGCGTCGTTGGCGAGCGCCTTCTGCAGACGGCCAAAGTTCTGGCTCATGTAGTCGCTCTTCGGCTGCTTGTCGAAGGCTTCGATTGCGGTGTTGAGACGCTGGCGACGGGTCTTGAGTGTCGTCTCAGCGTTGCGGAAGTCCGTCTTGCCTGTCGCGAGCAGATAGTCGGCATAGCTGCGGCGAACGTCGTTCAGCGTCGTGACGATCGCATAGAGCCGCTCGGTGTTCGGAATGTTCTGCGCGCCGATCTGCCGAGTGTTGGCTTCGAGATTGGTCAGCGAGAAGGCCGCGATCGCACCTTGCACCAGCGCAATGACAACGAGAGACAGAAAGAGAAGCGGAAGGAGCGTTTTGATCTTCAGTTTGGACATGCGGCTATCTCATGCGACGGAGGACATGGCACGGCCGATCGCATGGATCGCCGGTGCGCTTTCGTCCCGATGGTTGTTGCGGAGGGTATCCGGACGATGTCCGGCCTGCGTCATGCATTGCATGTCACTAAAGACGAACATCCGTAAAATTTGATTAAAAGTATTATTTTTTAAGCAACTGGAGATCGGTGCGTCACAAACGAAAACGCCCGCGACGAGCGCGGGCGTTTCCGTGATGCTGTTCGATGCCGATCAGGCGGCGTGACGGCTGTACGCCATGCCTTGAGACGCAGTCTGCAGATTGAACTGGCTGAGAAGCTGCATCAGCTTTGCCGCCTCCTGCGCCAGTCCGTGACTTGCCGCCGTCTGCTCCTCGACCATGGCGGCGTTCTGCTGCGTGCCCTGGTCCATGGTATTGACGGCCGTGTTGATCTCGGCCAGCCCGGTCGACTGCTCGCGGGTTGCAGTCACGATCGCATCGACGTGGCGACTGATCTCCTGAACCTGACCGACGATCGCTTCCAACGCCTTGCCGGTGTCGCCGACGAGGGTGACGCCCGAGCGAACCTGCGAGTTCGAGGCGGTGATCAGGCTCTCGATTTCCTTCGCAGCCTGCGCCGAGCGCTGTGCCAGCTCGCGCACTTCCTGAGCAACAACGGCAAAGCCCTTGCCAGCTTCGCCGGCGCGTGCCGCCTCGACGCCGGCGTTGAGCGCCAGCAGGTTGGTCTGGAAAGCGATATCGTCGATGACGCCGATGATGTTGGCGATCTTCTGCGACGACTGTTCGATTTCGGTCATTGCCGACACGGCCTTGCGGACGATGTTGCCGGACTCTTCGGCGCCGTTGCGGGTGCGCGAGACGAGATTGCCGGCTTCCTCGGCGCGACGCGCCGTGTCCTTGACGGTCGTGGTGATCTCCTCGAGCGCCGCGGCCGTTTCCTCGACCGAGGCTGCCTGCTGCTCGGTACGGCGGGCAAGACCATCCGCTGCGATGCGGATCTCGCTTGCGCCGGCGTCGATGGCATGAGCGTTGTTGCCGACCGCATGCAGGGCACCGTGGAGCTTGGTGACGGCGCTGTTGAAGTCAGTGCGAAGACGGTCGAGATGCGACGCGAACGGCGTGTCGATGCGATGGCCGAGATTGCCTTCCGACAATGCCCCCAGAGCGCTTGCAAGCGCATCGACGGCGTGACGGATTTCGGTGGCCTCGCGGTTCTTCTGCTGCTCGCGGTCCAGACGCTCACGCTCGGTGAGGGCGCGGCCGGTTTCCGCCTCCCCTTCGAGACGTTCGCGGTCGGTCGCGTTGTTCTTGAAGACCGCAACAGCTTCGGCCATCGAGCCGATCTGGTCGCGGCGCTGCTCGCCCGGAATCGTAACCGACAGGTCGCCTGCGGCAAGCTTCTGCATCGCGGCGGTCATGTCGGTGACTGGCCGGATCACCAGGCCGTGCAGCAACCAGGCCATCGCTGCGATCATCAGACCGACGGCAAGGATAGTGGCAACGGTTGCGGCAATGCGGAACTCGTTCAGCGAGGCGAAGGCAGCGTCGCTGTCGACAACGAAGCCGAGATACCATTCGACCGACGGAAGACCGGCAACGGGCATGAAGCTGACGAGCACGTCCTTGCCGGCGAACTGGGTCGGGACAAGACCCGACTTGATCGCCGGGGTCTCGGCCGGGAACGCGTCGGCGAGCGTTTTCGTCACCAGCTTCGCATCCGGATGAATCAGGATCTGCCCGCTCTTGTTGACAAGGAAGGCGGTGCCTTTGCCGCCAAGGTCGATCTCCTTGATCATGTCGACCATGGTCTTCAGCGAGAAGTCGCTGCCGACGACGCCGGCCAGCTTGCCACCGCGGCTGACGGGAACTGCCGAGCTGATGATGAGATCGCCGCTCGAGGCATCCACGTAGGGTTCGGTCATGACGCTGGCGTTGGCTTTGACTGCATCCTGATACCAGGGGCGCTTGCGCGGATCATAGCCGTCCGGCATCGGCAGCTTCGGCCACATGGTGAAGACGCCCTGCTCGTCACCGAAATAGGTACTGACGAACTGGCTGGTCAGAACATCGTTCTGGAGCACGGTTTCGACGCCCTCCTGATCGGCGGCGCGACCGATGGCGTTGGCCACCATGGCGGTCAGCGTCACGCGGCCGTTCATCCAGTTGGCCAGGCTGTGCGCAGCCTGCTCGCCCGAAGAGTTGATATTGGCTTCGATTGCCGCCGTCGCGGTGCTTTGCTCGACGGAATTGATGTAATAGGAAAAGGCGGCAAACGCCACGAGGACAACGGCAGACGCGGCAACGAGGATGCGCGTCATCAGATTCGTCTTCTTTTTCAAGGATTTTCCTTTCGTGAGCGGTCCGCGCCGTGTTTGACGAACGCGGGCTGCTCGATGCGCAGGCTATGGGCAAAGCTGAACAAAGCGCCTCATGCGCCCGGACGACCGCGACATCGGCGCGCCGTCAAGCCCCTAATATTAGAGGGGCATTTAAAACTGACTTAAAATTCTACGGAATTCGAATTTTTCCCCGTCAACGCCGCATGAAGGCTTCGAAGGCCGCCCTCGCTTCGGCGCTGTGCAGGCGTTCGAAGAAGTGGCGTGCCTCATCGTCGATGCGGGCGATGATTTCCTCCAGGTCGCCGCGGATCAGGTCGCGGGCGATCTTCAGTGCCTCGGGCGGCTTGGCTGCAAGCTTTGCAGCGGTCGCCAGCGTCGTGGTTTCGACTTCATCGGTCGCGCAGAGCCTCCAGACGAGTCCGGCTTCCCGCGCTTCCTCGCCGGAGAAGCCTTCGCCGAGAGCCAGAAGCGCAAAGGCACGCTGCTGTCCCATGATGCGCGGCGCAAGCAGGCTGGACGCTGCTTCCGGGACAAGAGCGAGATCGACGAACGGCGTGCGAAATTGGCTGCGCGCAGAGGCGACGGTCAGGTCGCAATGCATGTGCATCGTCGTGCCGATCCCGATCGCCAGGCCGTCCACGCCGGAGACGATCGGCTTTTCCGAGCGGACCATGGCATAGAGAAACTCGACGATCTCCCGCGGCATGGCCCCACCCATTGCAGCAGCCAGGAAATCACCGAGATCGTTGCCGGCGGAGAAGCAGCCTTCGGTGCCAAGGAAGACCGTCGCGCGAATTCCTGTGTCGCCATTGGCTGCGCTCAGCGCATCCGCCATCTTTCGATACATCGCCCGGGTGATGGCATTCTTCTTTTCCGGCCGGTTGAAACGGATGATCTGGATGCCGGGATGCCCCGCATCCTGCTCGACGATGACGTGCTCTGTCATGATGGTTCCTCAGGCAAGAATGATTTTGGCGGCTGCGAGACTTGCGGCGCCGTTGGTGACGCAGTCCTTCAGCGCCGTAACTTCCGAAAGAAGATTTTCCGCAGCAAAGCGGCAGAGCGCGATCCGCCGCTCGGCGCCACCATCCTGCGCCGGTGCGAGCCCGCCCTTGGCAAGGTAGCAGCCGGTCAGGACGAGGCCGAAGAGACGCTGATAGGGTGTCGCGCCGGCTAACGCCTCAGTCGTCTTGCCATCGCCAACCTTCGCCAACAGCCAGTCCGTCGCTTCGCCGAGGTCGGTTATCGCTGCATCGAGCTGGTTTGCCGTCGCGCCGAAGCCCTCGAGATTGGAATGGCGGACCTGATCGGCAATCTCGTTCAGTTCGGCGATGAAACCGCGGACCTGATCGCCGTTGGAGAGTGTCAGTTTCCGGGTGACCAGATCGATTGCCTGAATGCCGTTGGTGCCCTCATAGATCGGCGCGATGCGGGCATCGCGCAGGTAACGCGCAGCGCCCGTTTCCTCGATGAAGCCCATGCCGCCGTGCACCTGAATGCCGAGCGAGGCAACGTCGACGCCGACATCGGTCGAGAAGGACTTGGCGATCGGGGTCAGCAGCGCAGCGCGCTCCTGCCAGTGCGGCCTTCCGTCGGAGGCGCGATGCGACATGTCGATGGCGTGGGCACAGGCGTAGGAAATCGCCCGGGCGCCCTGGGTCAGCGCCTTCATCGTCAGCAGCATGCGGACGACATCGGGATGCTCGATGATCGGGCTCATGCCACCACCGGTCCACCCGGGTGCCTTGCCCTGGGTACGCTCCTTGGCGTAGCCGATCGCCTTCTGCGTCGCTGCCTCGGCAACGGCAACGCCCTGCATGCCGACGGCAAGGCGGGCGTTGTTCATCATCGTGAACATGCAGGCGAGGCCCTTATTCTCCTCGCCGACCAGCCAGCCGATCGCGCCCTTCTCGGAGCCGAACTTGCCATCGCCATAGATCATCGTGCAGGTCGGCGAGCCGTGGATGCCGAGCTTGTGTTCCAAAGAGTGCGCGAAGAGATCGTTGCGGGCGCCAAGCGATCCGTCCGGTTTGACAAGGAACTTCGGCACCAGGAACAGTGAGATACCGCGCGTCCCTGCTGGTGCATCCGGCAGGCGGGCTAGGACCAGATGAACGATGTTGTCGGCCGCATCGTGCTCGCCCCAGGTGATGAAGATCTTCTGGCCGAAGATGCGGTAGGTACCATCGTCCCGGCGCTCGGCACGGGTCTTGAGCACGCCGAGATCGGAGCCGGCGTGCGGCTCCGTCAGGTTCATCGTGCCGGTCCATTCACCGGAGACAAGCTTTGCGAGATAGGTATTCTTGAGTTCGTCGGAACCATGGCTGTTGATAGCCTCGATTGCCCCCATGGTCAGCGTCGGGCAGAGCGCGAAGGCCATGGAGCCGGAGTTCCACATCTCCAGCGCCGCGACGTTCAGCATGTGCGGCAGCGCCTGCCCGCCAAACTCTTCAGGTGCCGTCAGTCCGTTCCAGCCGCCGGCGCTCCAGTTCCGATAGAGATCGCGCCAGCCATCCGGCGTCACGACCTTTCCATCCACCAGCCGCGACCCCTGGCGGTCGCCTATCTCCGCGAGCGGGGCCACTTCATCTGTGGCAAATCGTC
Source organism: Rhizobium sp. BK399 (assembly GCF_014194695.1). Classification (GTDB taxonomy): domain Bacteria; phylum Pseudomonadota; class Alphaproteobacteria; order Rhizobiales; family Rhizobiaceae; genus Rhizobium. The sequence goes on from NZ_JACIAH010000001.1 coordinate 693,000, forward strand.
CCGCTTCATGAAGGATCGCATCGACGAGATCCTCTCCAAGATCGCCGAGCAAACCCGCGTCGAGCGCGTTCCCCAATCCGGCAACGTGCTTCAGCGTGAACGCAATCTCATCGACAGGCGCTTTGTACATTCTTGACCTCCTCGCATTGCAGGCCCTCGAGCCGCAAAGCCCTCCGGCACCTCCATCGGCAGAGCTAATTGATTTTTACGTAAACGTCAATTTTAAACTTCCGGCAACAATCCGGCGGGGAGTATGGTATCGGCAGTATTGCGCACTTGCACAAACAGCCGTCATAGAGAATCTCTAAGGACACATACCGCCATCGCAAGAGGACCGGCGCACCAATGGATACTTTGCCCGTCACCATCCCGGGACTCGTGTGGGCCTACCGCTTTCCGACGGACGGCGGCAAGGCAATGCGGCTCGCAAACAGCGCGCCGCAGACCGAACTGACGAACGGCGGCGGCTTCTACTGGCTGCATCTCAACCTGGCCGACGCCAGGGTTCCCGGTCTGCTCGATACGATCGAGAGCTTAAGCGACGATGCCAAGGCAGCGTTGGTCACGCGCGATACGCATGCGGCCATTACCGTGGACGAACAAATGCTCTACGGCACCCTCGTCGACTGCCAACGTGAGTTCGATCGCGAAACAGCCGATCTCGGTTGGCTGCATTTTGCGATCTCCGACTGCTTCATCATCACGACCCGGCTGCAGCCGCTGCGCAGCATCGAGCGCGTTCGCGTCATGGTCGAGAAGAACCCCAAGAAGTTCGAACGGCCTGTCGATCTGTTTGAAACCCTGGTGATCGAGTTCCAGCGTACGTTGATCTCGATCGTGATGGAGATGACCGAGGAGCTCAATGCCATCGAGGATTTCGTCTATGACGCAGCGCCGCGCGACGAACGCTTGCGGCTCGCGCCCGTCCGTCGCACGGTCGTTCGGTTACACCGGCACCTGAGAACGGTGCTCGCCCTGATGCGCCGCGCCGCCGCTTCGCATGACGACGAAATGCCGTTTGGCTTCGATGATGTTGCCGGACGGTTGACGAGCCGCCTCGAAACGGTCGACCACGACATCTATGCCCTGCAAGACCGCGCCCGCCTGCTGCATGAAGAAATCGACTCGAAACTGTCGTCCGAGACGAACCGTCACCTCTACATTCTATCGATCATGACAGCCTTCCTGCTGCCGCCGACGTTGGTGACGGGTTTCTTTGGCATGAACACCACCAACCTGCCTTTTGCCGAAGGGAGCGGCGGCACCGAATATGCAGTGGCGCTGATCATCGCCTCGATCGTGCTGGCATGGTGGCTGCTGAAGCGCGTCCGCATTCTCTGAACGCAAAAAGCCCGGCATCGCTGCCGGGCTTTTGAGTTGTATCCAGCTTCACTCAATACGGAGAAACGCACTGCTGGCGCGGGCCGTTGTATGGCTGGAAGGTATTGTCGTAGACACGATAAGAGCGATAGCGCGCTTCGCACCAGGCGACATGGCTCGAAGCGAGTGGAGCGGCGGGCGGAGGCGCCACATAGGTCGGCTGCGAGGCGATAGCGCCACCGATTACAGCACCGGCGCCGAAGGCCGCAAGCGGGAACCAATAGCCGTTGTAGTAACGGTAGCCGTTTCGGTAGTAGGGATACCCACGGTAGCCACCGTACCAGCCAGGCCGATAGGCTGGGCGATAAGCTGGGCGGTAACCCGGATAGTAGCCAGGGCGGTAGCCGGGATAGTAGCCCGGACGGTATCCGGGGCGATAGCCGGGGCGGCAGTACGGGCCTCGGCAATACTGGACGTCCTGAATGTCACCGGACTTTTCAACCTGCGGCAAGGCTGGCATCTGCATCGCCTGCAAGGGTGCATAGCCACTTACCAGCGTGACAAGGGAAATAACGGCAATCGCTATCTTCTTAAAAAATCCAGTCATGGAATCTCCATTTCCAGGTTGGAATACGCGCGCACGATAACGCGAAGGCTATGAAAACGTTCCAATGACCGGTTTTCATGACGTTGGCGCGACTTTCCGTTCTTAAGCGATCCCGGATTAACCGGGCATTAACCGCCTTTCATCACGCTCACTCCATGAGGCAATCCTGGAGAAATCTTCTGCTTCGCTTGGTGGTTCCAGCGCTTACCGCGGGGGCACCGACGCAGGCCGCCTCTGCCGACACGCTTCCCTGGAAGAACACCAACAACGCGCTCGTTGTCGACGCGTATGAATTAAACACGATCGACTGGAATTCTCTGCTTTCCGACAAGCGTATCGCCGCCTTCATCTCGAAGGCCTCCGACGGACTTCCGGAGAGCTTCTCCTGCACCGGCGACCATGCCGGGGACACGGTCGCCCACTGCAAGACCATGTGGCGCAAATATGCGGTGAGCCGCGAACTGTTCCAGACGCGGCGGCTTGTGGCACGGGCGGCGGGCCTTCTCTGGGGCTCCTATCACCTTGCACGACCGGGAAATCCCGTCGACCAAGCCAACCATTTCCTTGAATACGCCGATCCCAAGGACGACGAGATGATGATTCTCGACCTCGAGGGGATCGATCCTCAGAAATTCATGTCGTTGGAGGACGCGCAGATATTCGCCGGTCATATCAGGGCGCGAACCGGACGCTACCCGGTTCTCTATACCAACCACAACACTGCCCGTTACATCGCAGCCTACCGCAACGACTATCCCGTGCTGGCGCGGCTGCCGATCTGGTATGCGCGATACAAGCCCGATGTGAAGGGTGTGTTCCCGATGGGCAACTGGGACAACTATCTGATGTGGCAGTTCTCATCCGGTACGAACTGCAGCAAGCGCCGCTGTCCGTATCGCGTACCGGGCACGCTGACCGACATCGATGTCAACGTCGCGCCGATGAGCCGGGCGGAACTCGCAAAAATATGGGCGCGCGGCAACCTTCTGCCGGCGCGCGAACCCGACCCGCCGCTCATTCTCGCCAAGATCGAGATGGAACCGCGCGCAAGGCCGGCGATGGACATCGCAGCTCTTGCCCCGGATCCCATCGTCAGCTCTTCGATACCACAGAGCCAAGTGGTCCGAGCTCGTCGCGACTTCTGAGGCGCGCTCTCAAAAAAAAGACCCCGTCTCACAGGGAGACGAGGCCACTCGGGAGGTAGCTTTCTCAGCAGATCAGGCGACGACGGAGAGCTTCGCCTGATCGCCCTGCAGGCGATTGACCATGAAGTTCGAATACCATTCGAGGAACTGCATCACGCCGCCCTCATGCAGCATAGAATAGGGGCCGGGCTCGTAGGCCGGCGAGTGGATGCCGAACGCATTCTCCTCGACGATACGGCGATCCTGATCGTTGGTTTCGGTCCAGACGTGGGTAAGTTCGGCCAGATCGTAATCCACACCCTCGACGGCATCCTTGTGCACAAGCCACTTCGTCGTGACCGCGGTCTCGTTGGCGCTGAGCGGCAGCACCCGGAAGGAAATCGCGTGGTCGCCGAGAATGTGGTTCCAGGTCGTCGGGTAATGAAACAGCAGCATCGTGCCGATGCGATCAAGCGTCACGTCCTCCGAAAGGGGCAGCTTGACGGCGCGTTTGCCGGACATGGTGTAGCTCTCGGCATCCTCGATCAACGGCATGCGAGCCGTGCGGAACTGGCCATCCGGAGAAATCTGGAACTTGCTCGGCAGGCCTCCGGCCTCGCAGCGTGCCCAATGTCCAGCGATTTCCGGATCGTCGGCGCCGCCATCCGTGCCGGTGACGCTCGGCGCTTCCGGGTAGGTGCGGCAGAGTTCGGGGTGGTTGGCCGCGCAGTGATAGCATTCGCGGTTGTTTTCCCAGACGAGCTTCCAGTTGCCCTTTTCGATAATCGTGCTCTGGAAAGCGACCTTCGCCTCGCTCAGGCGATGCGGCAGCATATAGGGCGCAACCATGTCGCGGATCGGCTGGAAGTCCGGCGCGTTCTCGGCGAGACAGATGAAGATATAGCCACCGAAGCTCTCGCAATGGACGGGCTTCAGGCCATAGCCGGTCTTGTCGAAATCATCGCCCATGTGGCGAGCAAACGCGAGCTTGCCATCGAGATCGTAGGTCCACTGGTGATACGGGCACACTAGACGAACGGACGAGCCGTGCTCCTTGGTGCAGACACGCGAGCCACGGTGGCGACAGCTGTTGTGGAAGGCACGGATGACGTTGTCTCGTCCGCGCACGATAACGACTGGATACTGGCCGATCTGGACCGTGAAATAAGCACCGGCTTTCGGCAGCTCGCAATCGTGGCCCATGAAGAGCCAATCGCGGTAGTAGATCATTTCCATATCGAGCTTGAAATAATCCTCGTCGATATAGAATGGCTGCTCGAGACTGAAGCCTTCCCGGCGGGCCTTGAGTTGCCGCAATACGTTGTTGCGAATATCCATCTGCACATCCTCGTATAGTTGGGCCGCCGCTTAGGTCGAAGGCGAGAGCCGCCGGAAGCTTCGCTCCCTCTCCAGGAGATTTTCTTGAAGGGCATTTAACCACCGCCGGCCCGCGGCGCTTGGTTGTAAAGCGACATCGGCTTCGAAAATGACGACAGGCAGCAAAGGAGCCAGGAATCGGCTGCATCATTCCGCTTCCGCTTGCCTCGTTCCCGGCAACAAAGGTCAATTACGACATCAGCGCAAGCCAATTCACACTTGGGATTTCGACGTAGTGTTACCACCGCTGTCGCAATTGCGACCTAGCTACCTGGCCCTGATCTTGTCGATCCGCGATGGAGGCAGCGTTTAACACACCATTAAGCATGATTGCCTATCCTCGCCACATCAGACACGCATGCGGATACGTACCATGGCGAAGCTTCGCTATTTCGACGCCAGTAATAGCCTCAATGCCCGCAACGCGACGCCGGCCGCTTCGCATTCGGAATTCCTGCGTACCGGAAAAATCACACGGACGCGGGCGCACTGGCTCGCCGAAGAACGGCGGTATCTCACGCATGACGAAGTCGCCGAGAGGACCGGCCGCACGCTGGAGAATGCCGGCGAAAAGACGCATCAGAATATCAACGGCTTCCACCGCTCGATCCAGTTTCCGAAGATGCTGTTCCATCGGACGCTGCGGGACAGCCCGCATCTCGGCTACTGCCATGTAACGGCGTCGCGGACGAAATTCGCCCGCTACGAGGAGGTCAGCTGGGCCTTCTACATTGCGAATTTCTACGCCGACATCGGCGACAACGACAATTTCTTTGACAGGATCGATGTCAAATATTCGCGCATGTACTTCGCGGTCGCCATCAAGCCTGGCGAACACACACCGGAAAAGATGACGATCGACCGCTCGGTGCGGGGCAACGGCATACTTTTCCGCACCGACGATCCGCAGGTCGCCATCAAGAACGTACTTCTACTTGGCGCGCGCAACGAACAATTGCGCGAGATCATTCGCCAACTCTGATCGGAGCATAGCTCTGATATTGATCCTGCCGCTGGGAAAGCATAAGGACTGCCGGACAGCAATCCGGGCAGCGCATGGCACGATCGATCGACATCACGAAGGACAGGCAAGAGGCCATCAAGGTCGGTTGCGCGGTGCTTAGCGAAGGGTTTCCGATCGCGATCCCGACGGAGACGGTGTACGGCCTCGCCGCCGATGCCACAAACCCGGTGGCGATCGCCCACATCTACGAGACCAAGGGCCGCCCGCGCTTCAACCCACTGATCTGCCATATGGCCGATCTTGCCATGGCCGAAGACTATGCGGAGTTCGACCCGGTTTCACGCGCGCTGGCCGAAGCCTTCTGGCCCGGCCCGCTGACGCTCGTGCTGCCGCTGAAGCCCCGAAGCGCCATTCATTCCCTGGCGACCGCAGGTCTCGACACGGTTGGTATCCGCGTTCCGAAGGGCTTTGCCGGCGAGCTGATCCGCGCCTTCGGGCGACCGCTCGCAGCGCCCAGCGCCAACACTTCCGGCAAGATCAGCGCGACCAGCGCCGACCATGTCGATGCCGATCTCGGCGAGCGCATCAGACTGATCCTCGATGCCGGTGCGAGCGCCGTCGGTGTCGAGTCGACGATCGTCAAGGTCGAGGATGGCAAGGTCCGGCTGCTCAGGCCAGGCGGTTTGCCAGCCTCGGAGATCGAACGCGTGGCCGGTCAAAAGCTTCTGCGATCCCGGAAAGCGTCCGCAGCCATCGAGGCACCAGGAATGTTGGCGTCCCACTACGCTCCGGGTGCAACTGTCCGACTGGACGCAACCCACGTCGATGCTGGCGAGGCGTTGATTGCGTTTGGCAAGACCGCAGTTGCCGGCGCCGATGATGCCAGGATCGTTCTCAATCTCAGCCACGACGGCAATCTTGCCGAAGCGGCGGCGAACCTGTTCGACTATATGAAAAGAGCCGATGCCAGCGGCGCTGTGACAATCGCCTTCTCGGCAATTCCCGACGAAGGACTTGGCGAGGCCATCAACGACCGGCTGCGCCGGGCCGCCGCCCCACGAGAATAACAAGAAGGACCGAGTTTCGATGAGCAGCGTTTCCCCCGAACTTCTCGACCGTTTCACCGCCATCGTCGGCGAGAAACATGCCCTCCGCAGCGAAGCGGATCTCGCGCCGCATCTGATCGAAAACCGCGGCCTCTACCATGGCTCCTCGCCTCTCCTGCTGAAGCCGGGCTCCGTCGAAGAGGTGTCGGCAATCCTGAAGCTTGCGAGCGAAACCGGCACCGCGGTGGTGCCTCAGACGGGCAACACCGGCCTCGTCGGCGGCCAGACCCCGCGTGAAGGCAAGTCCGATATCATCATCTCGCTCGAACGCATGAACAAGGTTCGCGATGTCGATCCGGTGGCCAACGTTCTCGTCGCCGATGGCGGTGCGATCCTTGCCGAGGTGCAGAAGGCGGCAGAAGCGCATGGCAGGTTGTTTCCGCTATCGCTTGGGTCCGAGGGGTCGTGCCGGATCGGCGGCAATCTCTCGACCAACGCCGGCGGCACGGCCGTGCTTGCCTACGGCAACATGCGCCACCTCTGCCTCGGCCTCGAGGTGGTGCTGCCGACCGGCGAGATCTGGGATGGGCTGCGCCGCCTGAAGAAGGACAACACCGGCTACGACTTGCGCGACCTCTTCATCGGCGCCGAAGGCACGCTCGGCATCATCACCGGCGCGGTGCTGAGGCTCTTTCCGCAACCGCTCGGCAAGCAGGTTGCATTCGCCGGGCTCAATTCGGTCGAGGATGCGCTTGCGTTCTTCAACCTTGCGTCCAGCCTCTGCGGCACCTCGCTCACCGGTTTTGAGCTCATGCCGCGTTTCGGCGTCGAAATCACCGCGCGCAATATCGAGGGAGTACGCGATCCGTTGGAGTCGGCGCATCCCTGGTACGTGCTCGTCGATATTTCCACGTCCGACTCCGCCGAGACGGCCGAGCGGATGATGACGGCGCTGCTCGAGCAAGGCTTCGAGACCGGGTTGGTTCAAGACGCGGCGATCTCCTCTTCCGTCGCTCAGCAGAAGGCGCTCTGGCATATGCGCGAAAGCATGTCGGAGGCGCAGAAGCCGGAGGGCGGATCGATCAAGCATGACGTTTCCGTGCCGGTTTCGGCGATCCCGGCCTTCATGCACGAGGCCGGCGAAGCCGTCATGGCTGCGATGCCGGGCGCCCGCATCTGCGCGTTCGGCCACATGGGCGACGGCAATATTCATTACAACATTTCCCAGCCCGTCGGCGCGGACAAGCAGGCTTTTCTTGAGCGCTGGCACGAGATGAACCATATTGTCCATGGTTTCGTCCTGGCACATGGCGGATCGATTTCCGCCGAGCATGGGATCGGCCAGCTGAAACGTGATGAGCTGGCATCGATCCGTCCGGCGATCGAAATGGAACTGATGCGCAGGATCAAGCGCTCCTTCGACCCGGCCGGCATCATGAATCCCGGAAAGGTCGTCAACGTCGACTAGAGGAGGTCGCTGCTAAGGCGGTCAGCCCGATGTGCCGCCGGTCAGAATGCTGAGCGCCGGTGAGTTGTTGGAATTGTTCTGCAGGTCATACATTGCGGTGAACCGCTTCAACAGCTTGTCGACCTTCTTCGAATCCTGAAGGTCGTCGAGATTGACGAACTTCTTCAGAAGATCGACCTGCTTCTCGACATCCATGCTGGAAATACCGCTCGGCAGGCTGAAGGTGGTTGTGATGACCTGGAACAACGCCTTGTCCCCGAGGATGCTGTAGAGCGAGGTTATGTCGGGAGCCTTGCGGGCGAAATAGAGAGCAAGACGCACGCCGTCGTTGCTTTCACCCTGCTGCGTTTCGAGAGTCTGCTGAAGATAGTTCGTCTGGGTCCGATCCTCGGCGCCGACATTCTGAACGGCGCCGATCTTGGCGCGTGTCAGGTCTCCGGCGGTATCGAAGTTGAAGTCGGCAACGATTTCCTTGAACTTGGAGTCTGCCTTTGTATTCAGATAGCTCTTGGAATCGGACGGATCCGACGTGAAGATCTTCCGCAAGGTTTCGTCGTCGTACTTTTTCGGATCGAGACCGTTCGCCTTCAGCACGAAGCTGGTCAGCTTGTCATTCTTCAGGAAATCATCGAGCGACTTTACCTCGGCCATGCCTTTGGCGAAATCATCGACGGCCTTCGTCGCGTCTTTCGAAGCCTTGTCCTTGATCGAGCCGTCGTCCATTCCCAAGGTGGCACGCGACTTGTAGTTCGTCGCATACTTGGCCATGACGGCGGGTGACAGTGCCTGTACTTCCGACGTGATCTTGCCGTCGCTGCCGAAGTTGAAGGCGCGGACGAGATTGGTGATGCGCTCGTCCTTGAACGAGGCGACATAGCCGTTCGGATCATAGGGGTCGCTCTTCAGCAACTTGCGCAGTGTCGAACGCGGCACGTCCTGCTCCGTCAGCCCGTAGGCGCGCAGCGCCATCTGATAGGGATCCGGCAAGCCATCGTTGCTGTTGTCGAGATCCGCCGTCGCGTTGGAGCGGAGGAAATCGTCCACTTTCTTGATGTTGTCGTCGCTCATCCGCTCCTTGTAATTGGCGACGGCCGCGTCCATGGCCTCTTGTTGTGCGTCGTCATAGCGGACCGAATAGCTGTCGGTGGTGTTCATCAGTTGTTCGGCGCTTTGCGGACCGGAGGCGGCCGCGGCCGAGCCATCGGCAGCAAAACTGAAGCCTGCGTTGACATTGCTGAAGCCCTGAGCGGCAGCGAAGCTGGGATCAATCAAGATGTTCTTGAGATCAGCATCACTGATATTGGCCGGCATCTGGTAGACCGACTTGATAAAGCTGGTCAGCTTCGTATCCGCGATCAACTGGTCGACATTGGAAATCGTGCCGATCGTGCTCTGGAAGTAATCGAGGTTGGAGCGCGCGCCTGAACTGGTCACGCGCGCCTGAGCGGAGGTCTGCGCATTGACGTCATCCGGTACGCTGCCATCTGCCTGGAAGTTGAAAGCCGAATGGACCGCATCATAGCCAAGGCTGGCGGCATAGGTTGCGTCGGTGAGAACGCTCTTGAGATCGGCATCGCTGAAGGTCTGCGGTATGCCATAGGCATCCTTGATATAGCGCGTCAGCCCTGCGTCGGCGACGAGATCGTCGACGTTGGTGATGTTAACGATCGTGGACTGGTAGTAGCTGGTCGCCGAGGCGGCCAGGTCGCCCATGGTCTTTATCTGATCGGGCGTCTGCGCCGTGTAGGACGCCGCCGCGCCGTTGATCGTCCCGTCGGAATTGAAGTTGAACGCCTGATTGGCTTCGCTGAGATCCAGAGACGTCGCGTAGCTGGCATCGGTCAGCACGAGTCTCAGCGCTGCGGTGCTGAAATCCTGAGACATGCCGAAGGCCGTCTTGATGTAGGACGTTAGGCGGCTGTCAGCGAGAAGATCGTCGACGCTGGTGATCGCTCCGATCTTGGACAGGTAGTAGGCTTTGTTGTAGTCCGCTGCGGCAGGGGTGACGATCGACGGAACAGTCAAGTTGTACTGTTCCATGACGGCGTCCTTTTGGGCAGCGGTCTGCGCCGCGCCATTGACAGTGCCATCGGCATTAAAACTGAATTGCGCAGCAAGCGCCTGATATTTTTCGTTGCCGTTGACGTTCACGAAGCTGTTCGGATCGTTGACGTCGCTGGTTAGAACCTGCGTCAAGAAGTCATTGGAGACGTATGTAGGATCAATGCCGTAGGCCTTGAGGACATAGGTACGGACACGGCTGTCACCGACGATATCCGAGACATCCTGCGCTGCATCGATCGCATTGCCGTAGTAGTCGGTCTCCGTCGCCGCATTCTTGCTCTCGTCGGCAAAGGACTGCGTGTAGAGGCCGATCAGATCGTCTTCCTGCGCGTCGCTTTGCGCATCCGCTGCCGGCGAATTGAAGTTGAACGCGGCGGCAAATTCCTTGTAGCGCGTATCGGTCAGCTTGTTGGCGAAGCTGCCGGCATCGGTCAGATCACTCTCCAGGACTTTCTTCATGAAGGCCTTGGCGTAGGTCATGTCGTCGAGGCCATAGGCCTTCATCGCATAGCTGTAGAGCCTGTAGTTGCCGAGGAAATCGTCGACGTCTTTGACCTTGTTGATGTTGTCCTTGTAGTAGTCGGCGTCGCGCTTGACCGTGGCCTGGGAGGCAACGCGATCGAGGCTCTGCTTCATGTTCCCCGACACTATGTTGTAGGCCATCGAAGCAGAGATCATAACACGCCCTTTTCCGGCAAAGTCTTCAAAGTATGACAGAGTGGTTCTGCGCCATTTTGCGATAAAAAGCTTACCCGAGACTTACCCATCTTGCGTTGCAATATGAGACAGCCGGCGTTCACCCTCCGGAAACCTTGCCGGCTTCGGTTTTGATAACCATCCAGGGAGGCAAAGTTTTCTTAACCGCGATTTTTAAGCTGTCTCGAACAGGCGGCGCCTATTGTCGAGCCATAGAGGGCGAAAAGCCCCGAGGAGAAGACCGGAAACCGGCTCTCAGGTAAGACAAGGGTAGAATGAACATGAACAACACCGTTATGAAGCCCGTATGGGCTGGAACGACACTGCGTCTCGATCCGTCTCGCTTTCCCCAACAGGTCAGCTACGCCATCCACGACTCCACAAGTGACGTCAGCATAACGATCGACGAACGTGGCGCTATCCTGCGCAAGGTTCTCCCCTCGAGCGGCCTGCCGCTTTCGATCGCACTTCCCAAGCGCGCCTTCAAGGGCGTTGCCGCCCGCGCCATCGACCATGGCAACGGCGAGGTCACCGTAACCCTGGAGCTTCACCACGAAGATCCGGAGCTCTGCGTACCCCTTCTGGTCGCTCACGACCTGGCGGATATTGCCGCCGACTGGCGCAGCTGGTCGGAAGCCTTCCGCATTCCGATGCTGATGGTCGAGGCAGATGGCATTGCCCGTCCACTGGAAGAACATCTCGGCGACCTGCGGACCAGCGCATTGAAGCCGCGCCGCCGCCACTCCTACTTCGCCAACCGCCGCCCGCGCTTCCTCGTGCGTCGCACGACAGGCAAGCTCGGCGTCGCCATGAAGATCGAAGGCAAGGAAATCATCGCCCGCAGCTGAGCGGGGCGATCTGCCAAAACCGAAAACCCGGCCATTGTGCCGGGTTTTTCGTCTTGGTCTTCCGTATCTTGGCCTAAGGCAAGACAAAGAGCAGCGACAAGAAAAGGCCGGCAAAGATGATCAGTCCGACGCGATTGTTGGATTTGAACAGGGCCAGGCATTGCTCGCCGTCGTTGATATCCAGCGTTACGATTTGCCACGCAAACATACCGGCGGCAATGAGCAGGCCGAGATAGGCGAACAGTCCGACACCTGCCGCCAGGAAGGCGCAGAAGGCGAGCACGAGGGTCAGACCATAGAGGCCGACGAGCCACTGTTTCGTCTTGTCGCCGAACAGCCGCGCGGTGGAACGAACGCCGATCAGTTCGTCGTCCTCCTTGTCCTGATGGGCGTAGATGGTGTCGTAACCGATCGTCCAGACCACCGAGGCGACGTAGAGGAAAATAGGCGCCAGCGAGAGGCTCCCGAAAATCGCGGCCCAGCCCATCAAGGCACCCCAGGAGAAGGCAAGGCCAAGGAAGAACTGCGGCCAATCCGTAAAGCGCTTGGCAAAGGGATAAAGTGCCACAATGGCGAGCGAGAGGACGCCGAGGATGACGGCAAACCAGTTCAACTGCAGCACGACCAGCAGCCCAACCAGCGCCTGCAGGACGATGAACGCCTTGGCCTGGGTGCGCGTCACCCGACCCGACGGCAGCGGCCGCGAACGAGTTCGCGCCACTTCCATGTCGATCTTGTGGTCGACGAGATCGTTGTATGTGCACCCTGCCCCGCGCATCGCGACTGAACCGATGAAATAGAGAAGGAGATGGAAAACCAGCTGGCCGCCAGAAAACTGGCCGAGAGTGGCTGCGGCATTGGCAGCCATTGTCGCCGACCAGAAGCAAGGCCACATCAAGAGCTGCCAACCGATCGGCCGATCCCAGCGCGCAAGCTGCGCATAAGGCCAGAGCCACGGAGGCAAGATCCGGTATACCCAGTTGTTCGAAGGCGCATCCGCAACGCGCCCGTTTATTCCGCCGATCTGTTGCATGACGCCATCTAGCGATCGGTCAAGGCGCGGGTCAAGCCGTCATGCGGCCGCAGCGCCAAACTCTACAGACCCCTGCTCGCCGGAAAGGTAGATGCGGGCAAGCGCAACCGCAGCGTAGCTGACGCTGAGCGCCTGAAGGAATGCCGCAATCGCCGAGATTGCAAGCATAACGACGTTCGGCTTTCCATCGATCAGCAGCAATGGCGAGATCGAAAGGTGAGACGCCAGCACAACAAGCAGGATCGACAAAACCGCTGGCAGAACGATCGCGGCGATCAGACGACCTAACGTCGACACCAGTCGCGAGACGCCGCGTCGGAGCGCATCCAAAAGCGATGTGCCGACACCGGTAATGCTTGAGACCGGCCAGGTTCCAAACAACGACAGCACCAGTGCATAGGCGATCAGCGCAGCGAAGGTGTAAATCAGCACGCTTGCCGATATGTCCAATCCCGACGGCAAGAACATGAAGATCGGCAGGGAGATCCCGAGCGCAGCAATCAACAGCGCCAGCGTCTTGAGGAAATAGGGAAACGTCCTTCCGAAGCCTGCACGCTTTCCGATCTCGGCGAATGACCAGGAGTAGATCACCGCGCCCTGGACGCACATAGCGAGATAGCTCCACATGAACGTCGTCGCGCCACTCGACGTCGTCTTGCCCGAAACTTCGTCGAATACCGCAATCGCCACGACAGCAATGACGACGACCAGATACATGGACCAGTTTCTGCCGATAATGCCGAACGTCTCGCGTAGCATCCCGCCTTCCCCCTTGTGCTTCTGGGTACGCACTCAATCTGAGTCGAGACTGCTCGTCAAAGTCGTATTCCTAGATGCCGTTCCAGCGCCGGATGACCGGCTCCGTCAGGTCGTGCTCGTAGCCGAGAACGCTGATGCTCGTCGTGTCCAGAATGAACCGCGCCCCGTCCGCCGGCGGCAACCCGAGCCAGCGGGCCCCGAGGACGCGCAGGAAGTGCGAACTGGAGAAGATCAGGATGGCGGCATTGGCCTGCCGCAGTTCCACGATGATCCGGTCAGCCCGCGCACCAACGTCGTTCGCCGCCTCGCCGTTCGGGCAGCCGTCGCGAAACAGCTGCCAGCCTGGTCGGGTCGCATGAATTTCCTTGCTGGTGACGCCCTCGTAGTCGCCATAGTCCCATTCAGCCAGATCGTCCTTGACAATCGCGCCAACTCCGAAACCGGCAAGTTCGCAGGTGTTGCGGGCGCGTTGCGACGGGCTCGACCAGACGGCCGCGAAGCTCTTGCCCGCAAGACGTGGACCGACCTGACGCGCGGCCACCTCGCCGTTTTCGGTGAGCGGGATATCACTGCGGCCAGTGTGTCGTCCGGACAGGCTCCATTCGGTTTCGCCGTGACGGACAAGATAGATTTCCGGAAGGGTGTTTGCCATTGCCATCAGGCTCCGAAATTGAAAGGGCGCGGTCCTTGCCGCGCCCTTTGATCTGGGTCAGAGAATGACCTTTTCGAGCGGCGGACGCGTCGCCTCGAATTCCTTCAGCTTTGCCTCGTTCGCCGCGATGTAGTCGCGATTGTCGGGGGTCGAATACTGGTTCTTGGAAATCTGGATCTGCATGACGAATAGTTCGTCCCAGCGGAAGCCGATCTCGGATCCGGCGAGATAGAACTCCCACATACGGAAGAATTGCTCGTCGTAGAGCGCGACCGCGTCGGCCTTTCGCGCGACGAAGCGGTCGCGCCAGTGGCGCAATGTGTAGGCGTAATGCAGCGGTAGCACTTCGACATCGCGAACCAGCAGCCCCGCACTTTCGATGAACGGCAGCGTCTCGCCGATCGACGGGATATAGCCCTGCGGGAAGATATACTTCTCGATGAAGGCATTGGTCGCGAAACTCGGCTTCGGACGCGCAATCGAGTGCAGCACCATGACGCCGTCATCGGCAAGAAATTCATGCACCTTCTTGAAGAACTTGCCGAAATTGCCGATGCCGACATGCTCGAACATGCCGACCGATACGATCCGGTCGAACTTCCTGCCGGTCATCGTGCGGTAATCCTGCAGCTCGAAGCGCGCGCGATCGGCAAGGCCGCGCTTCTGCGCACGCTCCCGCGAGATCTTCAGCTGCTCCTTGCTGAGCGTGATGCCGGTGAGCTCCAGCCCTGGCGTGGATTCCACCAGGTACATGCCCATGCCACCCCAGCCGGAGCCGATCTCCAGAACGCGCTGGTTCGGTTCGAGCAGAAGCTTCGCGGCGATGTGCCGCTTCTTGGCGACCTGCGCCTCCTCCAGGCTGATGCCGGGCGGGTTGTAGTAGGCACAGGAGTATTGCCAATCCTCGTCGAGAAAGAGTTCGAAGAGCTTTTCGGACAGATCGTAATGGTGGGCAACGTTACGTCTGTTGCGGTTGATCGGAATGCGGCTTTTCAGCTGCTGCAGGGCAATGCGTCCGATCAGTAGGGCCGCCATCGGGATATCGAAGATCTCGTTGGTGGTATTCTGTTTCACCATCGCCAGGAAATCGTAGATGTTGCCCTGTTCGAGGATGAACCGGCCCTCCATGAACATTTCCCCAAGTTTCAGGGTGGGGTCGCGGCGGATCAGCTGTTCCGCCTCTTCATCGGCCATGCGAACGACAACCAGTTCACCGGTGCCGTCGCCAACCATATGCGTCTCGCCGCTGGCGAGAGTCAGTCTCAGATTACCCTTACGGATGAGTTTTTGGACGATCGATAAGAAAGCCGACGCCATAAGCAAGGCCTCGCATTGTGACAGGATGGTCCAATCAACTTAGTACCTCTCTGCCGCCTTACAAGCGCCGTATTTCACACCTCGGCAACATGGTCGCCAAAGTGTGACATTTTTGCAAATTCGATGGCTAAGCGCTTATTTTCGCTTCATCGCCTCGGCCAGCGCGGCGCCGAAAGCTCCCTGGCTCTCTGGCTTTGCCGGAGCCGAGCGGCGGTCGTTCTGACCACGGGACGGCTGATTTCCGCGCGACTCGCCACGCGGCGCCGGAGCCTGCGAACCGTCATCCTTTCGCATCGACAGGCCAATGCGCTTGCGCTTGGCATCGACCTCGACGACGCGAACCTTCACCACGTCGCCCGCCTTCACGACTTCATGAGGATCTTTGACGAAGCGATCGGCAAGCTGCGAGACATGCACCAAGCCATCCTGATGGACGCCGATATCGACGAAGGCGCCAAAGGCCGCGACGTTGGTGACCGTACCTTCCAGCATCATCCCAGGCACCAGGTCGGAAATCTCATGGACGCCTTCTGCGAAGGTCGCGGTTTTGAAGCTCGGGCGTGGGTCGCGGCCAGGCTTTTCCAGTTCGGCGAGAATGTCCTTCACCGTCGGCAGGCCGAATTTCTCGTCGATGAACTGGCGCGGATCGACGGCCTTAAGGGCAGCGCTGTCGCCCATCAGCGAACGTAGGTCGCGGCCACAGGCAGCGACGATCTTCTTGGCGACACCGTAGGCTTCCGGGTGAACCGAGGAGGCGTCAAGCGGCTCCTTGCCATCGCGAATGCGCAGGAAGCCAGCGCATTGTTCGAAGGTGCGCTGGCCAAGACGGGCGACCTTCAGCAGGTCACGGCGGCTCTCGAAGCGGCCTTCGCTGTCACGGTGTTTGACGATCGCCTCGGCGATCGAGGCGCCCAGGCCGGAGACGCGCGACAGCAGCGGCGCGGACGCGGTGTTGAGATCCACACCAACGGCATTCACCGCGTCTTCGACAACGGCGTCGAGCGAGCGCGACAGTTTCTGCTGATCGACGTCGTGCTGATACTGACCGACACCGATCGACTTCGGTTCGATCTTGACGAGCTCGGCCAGCGGATCCTGCAAACGACGGGCGATGGAGACGGCACCGCGCAACGACACGTCGAGGTTCGGGAACTCAAGCGCCGCTGTTTCGGATGCGGAATAAACCGAAGCGCCGGCTTCCGAGACGATCACCTTGGTCGGCTTCGGTGCGGGCAGATCGGAGAGCATGTCGGCGACGAGCTTTTCCGTCTCGCGGCTGCCGGTACCGTTGCCGATCGAGATCAGTTCGACATTGTGCTTGCGGATCAGCGAGGCGAGCTCCAATTGGGCGCCGCGCACGTCGTTTCTCGGTTGGAACGGATAGACGGTCGAAGTTGCGACGACTTTGCCTGTTGCGTCGGTGACGGCAACCTTGACGCCTGTGCGGATGCCCGGATCGAGGCCCATCGTGGCGCGCGAACCGGCAGGGGCGGCCAGCAACAGGTCTTTGAGGTTGCGGGCGAAGACATGAATCGCCTCTTCCTCGGCGCGTTCACGCAGCTCGCGCATCAGGTCGAGCGACAGCGACATGGAGAGTTTGACGCGCCAGGTCCAGCTCGCCACCTCCATCAGCCAGCGATCGCCGGGACGGCTGCTGCGGATCTCGTAGGCGGCGGCGATCATGCGCTCGACCGGCTTGTTCGGCGATACGGTCTCGGCATCGGCCTCGATTGTCAGCGTCAGCACTTCCTCGTTCCAGCCGCGCAGCATGGCAAGCGCGCGATGGCCGGGCGCCGTCGCCCAGCGCTCGGAATGATCGAAATAGTCGGAGAATTTTTCGCCCGCAGCCTGCTTGCCGTCGACGACCTTCGCCTTCAGCAAGGAAGCACTGCGCATGTGGGCGCGCAGCTTTCCAAGCAGGTCGGCGTTTTCCGAAATACCTTCGGCGACGATGTCGCGTGCGCCTTCAAGCGCCGTCTTCACATCAAGCACATCGGCGCTGATAAAGCCTTCCGCCAGCGTCGCGGGCTCCTTTGAGCGATCCGCGAGGATGGCTTCGGCCAACGGTCCAAGGCCACGTTCGCGGGCGATCTCGGCGCGGGTGCGGCGCTTTGGCTTGTAGGGGAGATAGAGATCCTCAAGCTCGGCCTTGGTGCCCGCCTTGGCGATCTTCGCCATCAGCTCGTCGGTCATCTTGCCTTGGCCGTTGATGGACTCGACAATCGTGTCGCGGCGGGCTTCCAGTTCGCGCAGATAGACCAGCCGCTCGGCCAGATTGCGCAGCTGGGTATCGTCCAGCCCACCCGTCACTTCCTTGCGGTAGCGGGCGATGAAGGGCACGGTCGCCCCCTCGTCCAGCAGCTCGATCGCAGCCTTGGCCTGATCCGGCCGGGCGTTGATTTCGGAAGAGATGACAGCGGCGAGCGAACGAAGATCAGCGGCCATGGGAGTTCCTGCGTTTCACAAAAGTCGCGGGACAATAGCGACGGAAAACGGCAAGGCAATGCCCGACGTTGCTATCCACAGCAACATAGCACGGATGGCGGCCGTTTTTGCGGTTGTGCAGATGCGCCATTCTTTGCTAGCAGAGGCGACCGTTTTTAGCCCCGCCTTTGTGGCGCCTTCCCTGGGGAAGGCAAGGAAAGTGACATGCCAGATCTGCTCCTAGAACTCCGCTCCGAAGAGATCCCGGCCCGCCTGCAGCGCAAGGCTGCCGGCGACTTGAAGAAGCTCGTCACCGATGCGCTGGTCGAGGCAGGACTTTCCTACGAGGGTGCGCGCGAATACTGGACGCCGCGCCGGCTGACGCTCGACATCCGCGGTCTGACGGCGCGCTCCGCCGACGTGCGCGAAGAGAAGAAGGGCCCCCGCACCGACGCCAACGAAAAGGCGATCGAAGGCTTCCTGCGCGGCGCCGGCCTGTCTTCCGTTTCCGAGGCGCAGATCCAGAGCGACCCGAAGAAGGGCGATTTCTACATCGCTATCATCTCCAAGCCGGGTCGCGCCGCCGAAGAGATCATCAGCGATGTCATGCCGGGCATCATCCGCGATTTCCCCTGGCCGAAGCCGATGCGCTGGGGCGCGGCTTCCGCTCAGCCGGGCTCGCTGCGCTGGGTCCGGCCGTTGCAATCGATCGTCTGCACGTTCGGCACTGAACACGAAGAGACTGTCGTCATTCCGTTCTCGATCGACGGCATCGTCGCCTCCAACGTGACTTACGGCCATCGTTTCCATGCGCCCGGCGCCATCACCGTCAAGCGTTTCGGCGATTACATCGCGAGCCTCGAAAAGGCCAAGGTGATCCTCGATGGCGAACGCCGCAAGGACATCATCCTCCACGATGCCCGTGACGTCGCTTTTGCGAACGGCCTGGAGCTGGTCGAGGACGAAGGGCTGCTCGAAGAGGTGTCAGGCCTCGTCGAATGGCCCCAGGTGCTGATGGGCAGCTTCGAGGAAGACTACCTCTCGATTCCGGCGGAGATCATCCGCCTGACGATCAAGACGAACCAGAAGTGTTTCGTGACCCGGCCGGTTGGCGGCGACGCACTGTCGAACAAGTTCATCCTCGTCTCGAACATCGAGGCCAGCGACGGCGGCAAGGAAATCATCCACGGCAACGGCAAGGTCGTGCGCGCGCGCCTCTCTGACGCGTTGCACTTCTGGAAGCGCGACCAGGGCGATCTTCCAGATCTCGAAACGCTCGAGGCTTCAGCAAAGAAATTCGGTCTCGACCTCAAGAAGCCGCTCGACCAGCGCATGGCGAAGCTCGATGCGCTCGGTGTGACGTTCCATGCCAAGCTCGGCACGCAGGGCGAGCGGGTGGAGCGCATCCGCGCCATGGCCGCAAAGGTCGCATTCCCTCTCGGCGCCGATTACAAGCTGGTCGACAGGGCCGTCGTGCTTGCCAAGGCCGACCTGCGCACCGAGGCTGTCGGCGAGTTTCCGGAACTGCAGGGTGTCATGGGGCGCAAATATGCCGCTCTTCAGGGCGAGGACGCAGTTGTCGCGACTGCGATCGAGGAGCATTACAAGCCGCAGGGACCATCCGACCAGTTGCCGCAGGACAAAGTTGCGATCACCGTGGCGCTTGCCGACAAGCTCGACACGCTGATCGGCTTCTGGGCTGTAGACGAGAAGCCGACCGGCTCGAAGGATCCATTTGCACTGCGCCGCGCAGCCCTTGGCGTCATCCGCATCCTGCTGGAGCGCCGCGTGCGCCTGACGCTGTTGCCGCGCATCACGAGCCACATGGGCCGCATCGATACGGATATCGGCAAGGCCGTTGACGACAACGACCTGTCGCGCCAATTCGACCTTCTCTCCTTCTTCCACGATCGCCTGAAGGTCTACCTCCGCGATCAGGGCGCACGCTACGATCTTATCGATTCCGTCCTGACCCCTGAAACGGACGACCTGCTGATGGTGGCTCGCCGCGTCGAAGCGCTGACGGCTTTCATCACCTCGGAGGACGGCAAGAACCTGTTGGTGGGCACCAAGCGCGCCACACAGATCCTGGCTGCTGAAGAAAAGAAAGGCACGGTCGTCGCTGACGGTGTTTCGGAAAATCTGTTCCGACTCGACGCCGAGAAGCAACTGTTCGCGGCAATCACCAAGGCTTCCGCCGAGGCATCCGCTGCCGTAGAGAAGGAAGACTTCCGCTCGGCCATGGAGGCGCTCTCGAAGCTTCGCGCGCCGGTCGACAGCTTCTTCAACGACGTGCTTGTCAACGACGAAGACGCCGCCATTCGCGCCAATCGTCTTGCCCTGCTGCGCCTGATCCGTGAAGCAACCGGGACTGTCGCCGACTTCTCGAAGATCTCCGGCTAAGCCCCAGGCATCCGCGCGTCAGGTTTGACATGCGGATGGCGCCCTAACCTCCGGCGTCATCTGCAGAATTTCGCCTATTCAGATTTTGATTCAAGGACGGAATTCCGCTGGCATCAGTTCGCGATACCGAGCGTGACGGCAGCGAGAACCGCGTAGCGGGTGGTCTTCGCGATGGTCACAAGTAACAGGAACATCGGGAACGGTTCGCGCAGGACGCCGGCTACAATGGTGATGGGATCGCCGATAACGGGCACCCAGCTCAGCAACAGCGACCATTTGCCATAGCGGCGATACCAGCGCTGCGCCTTGTCGAGCGCAGGCTGGCGGATGGGAAACCAGCGTTTGTCGCGGAACCGCTCGATTCCGAGCCCGAGCAGCCAGTTGATGGTCGACCCAAGGACGTTGCCTATCGTTGCCACCAAAATCAGCGCGAAGACCGGATGCTGGTTTGCCAGGATAAGCGCGATAAGGCCGGCTTCCGATTGCATCGGGAAAATCGTCGCTGCTGCAAAGGCCATCAGGAAAAGGCCGGTATAGACCGCAAGATCGGTCATGAATTATTGGCGCCAATGCATCGCCGCACCCAATTCCCCTTCATCGCGCCAGATAGCGGGCTGGAACTATCACGTCCTTGGGGCTATGCCAAAGCCATGAACAAGATTCTCGTCAGCGCCTGCCTCATGGGACATGCCGTCCGCTATGACGGCCAGTCGAAGCCGCTCGCCCATCCGGCGATCGCGCGCTGGATCGAGGAAGGGCGGCTGGTGACCATCTGTCCCGAGATGTCCGCCGGAATGCCGGTGCCGCGTCCGCCGGCCGAAATCGAGGGCGGCGCCACCGGCGAGGATGTGCTTGATGGCACCGCCCGCGTCGTCGAGATCACCGGCGGCGACGTGACCGACGAGTTCAAGCAGGCAGCCGAAAATGCGCTTGACCTCGCCACCGAGGCCGGCTGCCGCTATGCGTTGCTGATCGATGGGAGCCCCTCATGCGGCTCGGGTTTTGTCTATGACGGCACGTTCTCCGGAAACAAGCACACGGGGAACGGCGTGACAGCGGCTTTTCTGAGGAGGGCCGGCATTGCCGTCTACTCCGACCGCGATATCGAGGCCCTGGTCACACGGCTCGATGCCGACGAGGCCAACAGCGCCACCTGAAACTACCTAGCGACCTCCATGTAAAAAACGGCCGCCGGATCGCTCCGACGGCCGTTCATTTGTATTGCTGCCTACGCTCAGGCGGCGCGGCGAACCTGCGTGCTGTAGTCTTGGCTGTTGCCGACGCGGAAACCGCGGATGAGGTTGAGAAGCTCGTCGGTGTCGGTTGCCAGCGACTCGGCCGACGCAGTGGTTTCCTCCGCCATTGCGGCGTTCTGCTGGGTCGCGGCGTCGAGCTGGTTCATCGACGAGGAGATAGAGCGCAGCGTCGTATCCTGCTCGGAGGCGCTGTGGGCGATCTTGGCAACGATCTCGTTGGCGGCCTTGATCTGGTCGGAGATGCGCTTGAGCGCCTCACCGGCTTCGCCGACCAGGCGAACGCCCTGATCGACCTGACCTGACGAGCGGGCGATCTGATCCTTGATCTCCTTGGCGGCGGCGGCCGAACGCTGCGCCAGTTCGCGGACTTCCTGAGCAACGACCGCGAAGCCCTTGCCGGATTCGCCAGCGCGGGCGGCTTCGACGCCGGCGTTCAGCGCCAGCAGGTTGGTCTGGAAGGCGATGTCGTCGATGACGCCGATAATCTTGCCGATCTCGGCCGACGACTTCTCGATACCGCTCATTGCTTCGATCGCTTCGGAGACAACCGCATCGCTGCGGCTCGCCTCGCCGCTGACGGCCTCGACGCGCTTGCTCGCTTCATGGGCGCCTTCGGCGGTCTGACGAACGGCAACGGTCAGCTCGTCGAGCGCTGCCGAGGTTTCCTCGAGGCTCGCGGCCTGACGCTCGGTGCGCTGCGACAGATCGTTGGAGGCGCGACGGATCTCTTCCTTGCTGACGGCGATGTCGCCGCCCTTGGCGCTGACCTTGGCCATCGCCGCTTCGAGGTGCGATAGCGCGTCGTTGAAGTTGTCGCGGAGGGCTGCGTACTTCTGACCGAGATCGGCGCAACGCACCGTGAGGTCGCCGCGTGCGATCTGCTCCAATGCCTGGCCGATGGTCGAGACGACGTGGTTCTGGGCGACCGTTTCCTCGCGCTGCAGGCGCTGACTGTTTTCGCGTTCGCCGTCGAGGGCCATCTGCTGGGCAGCCTCGCGCTCGGACATAGCGTGACGTTCCTTGACCTTCTGCTGCAGCGACTGCGTCGCCTTTGCCATCATGCCGACTTCGTTGTTCATGTCGGCATGCGGGATTGCAAGCGCGACGTTCTCGTCGGCAACCGCTTCCAGCGCCTGATGCACATCCTGCAGCGGCTTGGAGATGCCGCGGATGAAATAGAAGGCGGCAGCGATACCGGCGACCGCGATGATCGCGCAGGCAATGAGCGCCTTCCAGATCGCCTCATTGATCTGCGCCTGCAGGTCGTCGAGGTAGACGCCGCTGGACACGACCAGCTGCCAAGGCTCGAAGGCGGCCGAGTAGGAACCCTTCTCGAACAGCTTGTCGTCAGGCTGGCCGGGTTTGCTCCAGTAGTAGATGGTGCGACCGCCGCCGGCCCGACCCTTGGCGACCATGTCCTTGCTGAAATAAGTGCCGTTCTGGTCCACCTGCCCGCCCATGTTCTTGCCGATATTGTCCGGCTTCGGGTGGAAGCGTTGGACGACGTCGTAATCGTAGCCGAACAAGTAGCCAGCCGGTTCGAACTTGACCTTGGAGAGAACCTTGAATGCTTCGGCCTGCGCGGCCTCATGCGTCATCTCGCCTGACTTTTCACGCTGGTAGTAGGAGTCGAGAATGGAGATCCCGGACTGAACCTGCGCACGCAGAAGGTCGAAGCGGTCGTCGTAGATCGCCTGCGAGGTCGTTTTGATCTGGAAATAAGTGGCGATGGCGAAGGCTGCCATGAGCACGCCCACAAGGGCGAACAGTTGATGAGCAATCTTAAGCTTTTTCATGAATGTCTCGCGAAAACGGTGGGTTCGGCAATTCCGGATCGGTGAACTCCCGACCTCTGCGCTGACCCGCGCTTGGCGACGACAACATGCGTCTTCCGGCCTGGTCGTTAGAATTAGAGTGAAGGAATTAACAATTGCCAAGTGATGAACGCCTGCAGGATTATCAAATGTAATCAGTGCATTCTTGCAGTCCGCGGAGAGCTTGATTCATCCGTGCGCCCGAAAGTTGAAGTGCTTTCGCAAGGCTCGCCGCACGGTTTTCCGAGGCCGATGGTTGAGCTATATTTCTGACATGGCTGAGCCTTCGTATGCCTTCGGTGAATTCGTTCTCGATCCCGGCCGCGGCCTGCTGCGGAACGGGCGGGTGGTCCCGCTTGGCCAACGCGGCATTGCCCTTCTTGAAGCGTTACTTAAAGGCCGCGGCGGCGTTGTTTCCAAGGATGCGTTGATGGAGCGCGTCTGGCCCGGAATTGCCGTCGAGGAGAGCAACCTGACCGTCCAGGTCGCCGCGCTGCGCAAGGCGCTTGGGCCGGCGCCCGATGGGCAGGAATGGATCGCGACGGTGCCGCGCACCGGCTACCGCTTCATGCCGACAACCGTGGAGGCGAAAGCGGCTGCGACCCAGGAGCTGCGGCCGGCACTCGCAGTCCTGCCCTTCAGCAATCTCAGTGGCGATCCGAGGCAGGATTATTTTGCCGACGGGATCGTCGACGAAATCATAGCGGCCTTGAGCCGGTTCCGAAGCTTTGCCGTGATCGCCCGGGACTGTTCCTTTGCCTATAGGGGAATGGATGTGCGAAAGATTGCCGCCGAACTCGGCGTCCGCTACGTGCTTGAAGGGAGCATCCGCCAGTCGAGCAATCGGCTCCGTATCGTGGCAGAACTCGTCGAAGGTCAAGGCAGAACACATATGTGGGCGCAGACCTTCGATGGCACCCTGGACGAGATATTCGATTTTCAGGATCGCATCACCGAACGCGTCGCGACGCTGATCGAACCGCTGATACAGACAGCCGAGATCGAGCGATCACGGCGCGAGCGGCCGGGAAGCGTCGCCACCTACGACATCTACCTGCAGGCACTGGCGAAGATCTCGACGGAAATTGAAAGCGACAACGCGGCCGCCTATGCCCTTCTCATGCAGGGGCTCGCGGTCGAGCCGGACAACGCGCAGCTGCTTTCCCATGCTGCATGGGCACTCGAGCATCGCTACACGATGGGCTGGCCGGCGCTCACCGACGACGATGTGCGTGCATGTGCCGCGCTGGCCCGGAAGGCGCTGGAGCATGGCGCGGGTGACGCCATGGTCATGGCCCATTGCGGCGTCGCCTTGATGCAGACGGTGAAGGACTATGATTGGGGGCTCGCGGTTTTGCAGGCGGCCGCCGAATCCAATCCCAACAATCCGATGGCGGTTGTCAGGGCGGGCGTCGGGCATCTTCATTGCGGCGACATCAGCGATGCGCTCAGCCACTTCCACAGGGCCAATCGGCTAACGCCCGGCGATCGGGGCGCACATTTCTCGCTTTGCGGTATCGCGCATGCCTATGTCGTCCTTGGAGAGTACGATCAGGCCGTCGCGTGGGCGTCGAGGGCGCTTGCCAGCAATCCGAATTTCGAAGCTACTTTATGGGTCCTCATTGCTGCGAGCGCGCATCTCGGGCGCATGGAGGAAGCCCATCGTCATCTTGCAGCGTTGAGACGACTGACGCCCGACATCACGATCG
Organism: Rhizobium sp. BK399; assembly: GCF_014194695.1. Taxonomy (GTDB): domain Bacteria; phylum Pseudomonadota; class Alphaproteobacteria; order Rhizobiales; family Rhizobiaceae; genus Rhizobium. Next base: position 717,881 of record NZ_JACIAH010000001.1, read on the forward strand.
AGCGCATCCGCGCCGGCCAGGCCAGCAAATATCCGGATCGCATCGCCGGCGTCCTCGACGGGTTGCGATTGGCGGGCGTTTCGGAGCGATAGATTCGGATTGTTTCGGAACTTTTCCGCGTGCGGTTCAGGACCGGAACACCGCAACCAGCAGAGACTGCTTCCACTGCAAAACCGCAAGTGGGAGACGGCAATGATTACGACACTGACCATCCTTTCCCTCGATCAGGGACGCATTTATTCCCCTCAGCCGGAACCCAGTGCCGACTTGGCCCCTGACGAAAGCGAAGCAGGAGTGGCGGCCGTCAGGCACGGTACCAAACAGCATCTGCGCTGGTTGAATGCTTCGACCGGATGGCAGGCACTTACACGTCTGCTTGTCCCGACCTTCGGAAGCACCCCCGTTCGGCAAGGCGCACTAGAAACGAAAAATGCGCCCCTGCTTCTCTCAGGGACGCATTTTATCCACCGCGGGGGTGGACCCCGGTCGACCGAAACCTTGGTCAGGCTGGGGCAGGGAACTGGAAATCAGGGCCGAAGCTCGAACTTAGAAACGTCGAGCGGCGTCATTTGTTCCTTCGGCGCAGCTCCCAGGCCCGCCGCGATCGGCTTGACGTCGCCACCGATAACCGCCGCCGTCGTCGAGGCACGGTCAATGTTGTCGGCCGGCTGCTTGGCGGCTGTCATGGACTCGGTTGGGGCCTTGGTTACGAAAACGACCGGCGAGCCACCCATCCAGCCTTCGGTGCGATAAAGCTTCTTCTGGCCATCGACATCGCGAATTTCCGAGGATTGCAGCGAGCCGGGCGCGAGCGTCGGGACCGTGTAGTCCTTCTTGCGTTCGACGGTTTCAAGCGGTGGGCAGGTTTGGCAGCTTTCCTGGCTGATGCTCCCGCCATCGGTATGCGCGTCCTTGCCGACCACCTCGATCGAGGAGGCACAGGCAGAACCTGCCGCAAACACAGCTATCGCACCCAAGAGAACCTGACGCATGGAACACTCCGTCTCACGTTGAGAGGAGATTAGCGCGGCTTTGTTTCCATCCCGTCAGGGGAAAGGGTAAAAATTTAGAGAACTGACCCGATTTCGGGTTTGCTCACGCCTTTTCGCGTTCGATCGCGCGCCAGCCGATGTCACGGCGGCAGAAACCGTTGTCCCAATCGACCTTGTCGAGCAGCGTGTAGGCACGAACCTGCGCCTCGCCAACGGTCTTGCCTGTCGCGGTAACGTTCAGGACACGGCCGCCGGTTGCGACCAGTGCTCCATCCTTCAGGGCTGTGCCGGCGTGAAACACCTTGGCGCCCTCGCCTGCTTCCGGGATATGGCGGATGGAGGTGTTTTTGTCGTAGGGGCCCGGATAGCCCTTCGATGCCATGACGACCGTGAGGGCCGGATCATCCGTCCATTCGGCGGACACCTGATCGAGCGTGCCGGTGGCGGTAGCATGGAGGAGCGGTAGAAGATCGCTCTTCAGGCGCATCATCAGCACCTGGCACTCGGGATCGCCAAAGCGGACATTGTATTCGATAAGCTCGGGGCCCTTGGCTGTTATCATCAGGCCGGCGAAGAAGACGCCGGAAAAGGGATAGCCGCTCTCGGCCATGCCGCGCATGGTCGGCTCGATGATTTCCTTCATCGTGCGCTCGACCATCTCTGATGTCATCACAGGCGCAGGGGAGTAGGCGCCCATGCCGCCCGTGTTCGGGCCGGTGTCGCCCTCGCCCACCCGCTTGTGATCCTGGGCCGTTGCGAGCGGCAGGACATGCTTGCCGTCGCAGAGGCAGAAGAAGCTCGCCTCCTCGCCGTCGAGATAGGCTTCGATGACAACCTCGGCACCAGCCGCACCGAAGGCACCCTCGAAGCAGTCGTCGACGGCGGCGAGCGCCTCATCGACGGTCATGGCGACGGTCACGCCCTTTCCGGCAGCAAGACCATCGGCCTTGACGACGATCGGGGCGCCCTGCTCACGGATATAGGCCTTGGCCTTCGGAGCGTTGTTGAAGCGCTGGTAGGCGCCGGTCGGAATGTCGTAGCGGGCGCAGATATCCTTGGTGAAGCCCTTCGAGCCCTCGAGCTGGGCCGCCGCCGCCGACGGGCCGAAGACGGCGTAGCCTTCGGCGCGCAGCTTGTCGGCAATGCCGGCGACGAGCGGCGCTTCCGGGCCGACGACGACGAAGTCGATCGCCTTGTCCTTGCAGAAGGCGATGACGGCATCATGGTCGTCGACATTTAGGGCAATCAGGGTCGCATGCTCGGCGATGCCGGGATTGCCGGGCGCGGCGTAGAATTCCGTCATGAGAGGCGATTGCGCCAGCTTCCAGGCCAATGCGTGTTCGCGTCCGCCCGATCCGATCAACAGAACCTTCATGCCCGTCCCTTTCACGTTTCCGTCTGGCGGTTAAGGGGAGAGCGCCGAAAGGTCAAGCGAGAATGCTTGCCCGGGTCAAGCAGGAATGCTTACCGCTGGGCAAGCCGGATTGCTTCGCGGGGTCCTACCAGCCGCCACCGCCGCCACCGCCACCGCCGCCACCAGAGAAGCCGCCCGAGGAACCGCCACCGGAAAAGCCGGAGGATGAACTGGACGGCGGCGCCGGAATGGTGGACGCGATGGTTGAGGCCATCGACGAGGAGAAGCCGCCGATACGATCGGAAAAGTTGCCGCTGCCGAAATTGCCGGAATACCACGATGGGGCGTAAGCGGCCGCGGCGCCTGCCGCTGCTGCGGCAAGCCATGTCTCGAAGGCGCGCGACCAGGGCTTTTCAACGCCGAGCGCCACGGCATAGGGCAGCAGTTTCTCGAAATGCTGAGGCGACATCTGAGGCGCGCCCGCCATGTTCATGCGGTCCTTCTCGGCCAGCGTCATGTACTGGCGCAGACCGTCGATGCCGTCCATCAGCTTGGCACCGAGCGGGGTCGGCGCTCCCATGATGAAGACGTAGAGCAGGTTCAGGAGAATGATGCCGCCGATGGCAAAGAGCATCGGCGTTTCGTGGAGTTCGACCAGCGAGGAGAACAGCGCCAGTGCCAGTGACGACACGATGCTGAAGCCGATGAAGACGGCAAAGGCGATCGCGATCACGGACATGATCTTGGCGCCAAGCGATCTGCCCGGACGGAGTGACTTGGCGAAACCGGCAACGAAAACCGAGAGGAAGACGACAACGACGATCGGAATGATCATCAAGGCGATGGTATCGGGCTCCAGCGTTCCGAAGACGAAAAGGGCCACCAGTGACGCGGCGCTGAGCGCGATGCCGCCCGTCGTGTAGCCGGTATTCGCGTTGTAGTACTTGCCGCGGTGCTCGCGCTCGATGGCGGCGCGGAAGCTGTCGCCCACCGATTTCACCTTCGTTCCGTTAGCCTCGTCGATCGCCAGCGAGCCCTTGGTTCCCACTGCGTTGAGCAGGCTGGCTTCTCCGGCTTCCAGCCTTTCTTTGCCAACCGGCTTGTCGGTGCGACGAATGATGATCGAATTCTTGAGGTCGTCCAGCACGACATAGCCGCGCACCGCCAGATTGAGGGCAGTGGCCGACAGCGCCGTCCAGCCCTGGCCGGAGAAGCCACGATTGTCGATATAGTTCACCAGTGCCGGCGATATGCCGTCGGGCGGATCCCAGCGCGGCACCAGCACGCCGCGCGCCGGGTCACGGCCGACCTTCAGCCAGGAGCGCGTGTAGTAGAGGAAGACAAGAATGAGCCCGCCGAATCCGAGGAAGTAGTCGCGGTTGTCGCTCAGCCACCAGCGACGTTCATCGTCGGCACTCGGCGGATTGATCGAGCCCTTCGGCATCTTGACGGCGATCGTCAGTCCTTCCCCGGCATTGAGCGGCTGGGTCGTCGAAAACAGCAGTCGCGCCCCGCCGCCGGACACCTTCGCGTTCCTGTCGGTCGCGCCTTGGGGCCCTGTGAAGAAAGCCGTGTCGGTCGCATTGACACCGCCAGGCAGATTTACCGCGGCCGTCGCCGTCAGGATTGGGAAGATCCAGCCGTTGCCGGTGACATTCCAATAGAGTTCATCATGATCGTCGAAGTAGCGGATCTGGCGGTTGGTGCGGTAGGTGAAGACGTAGTCGTGGCGGCCGTAGCTCACGGTGACGTCTTCCGAGCCGGCATAGATGCGGATACCGCCGCTGATGGACTCGGTATGCCATGGCTCGTCGCGGCCATCGCGCTTCACCGATATGACGTCGAAATCGACGCGGCGGAGACGGCCTTCCGCATCCTGATAGGTCAACGGAAAATCGCGGAAGATACCGCGCCGGATACGATTGCCTTCGGCATTGACGGAGATCGTCTCCGTCACCGTCATCGCACCGCTCTTCTCAAGCGCGATGTCAGAGGTGAAGGCGTCGATCACCTCCGCAGCGATGGCGCCACGCCCCGCAAGCATCAGAAACAGAACGAAGCAAAGGCCGGAAAGCCGTCGGATCATCATACCCCTCGCCTGCGGCGCGCGGCCGCTTCAGATAATCTCAGCCCTCGTCGGTATAGGTCACGCCAAGCCCTGCGAGCATGCGCCAATAGGCCGGGAAGGTTTTGCCGACGCAGTCCGGATCGAGGATCGTGATGCCCGCGATCTTCAGGCCGGCGAGCGCAAAGCTCATGGCAATGCGATGGTCGGCGAAGGTGTCGATGTTGGCAGGCAGGCGTTGTCCAACCAGCGATGGATCGGACTGGACAACCAGATCGTCGCCTTCCTCGGCCGCGAGCCCCTGGCGGATGTTGTTGAGCCCGGTCGAGACGGCGCGGATACGATCGCATTCCTTGACGCGCAGATTGGCGATGCCGACGAAGCGGACCGGCGTCTCGTTGAAAGCCGCAAGAACGGCCAAGGTCGGAACAGCATCCTGCATCTGCGAACCGTCGATAACGGCTGGAAGATGCGGGAATTGGGCGATCAGATCATAGGCCTTCGCGTCCGGCTGCGTGAACGCGCCATTCGCGACACCGAGGTCGATCTTGCCCGATGTCAGCACTTCGGCCGCCCAGAGATAGGTCGCGGCAGAGGCGTCGGGCTCGATCACGAAATCTGCTGCCGTGTAGCCGGTCGGCTCGACGCGCCAGGTCACCGCGCTCGTCTTCTCGACCTTGGCGCCGAAGGCGCGCATCGCCGCTGTGGTCAGATCGATGTAGCCGAGCGCGCCGATGTCCTCGCCTAGCAGTTCGATCGTCACCGCCTTGTCGCCGCCAGCAGCCATCATCAGCAGCGCCGAGACATATTGGCTCGACAGGCCGCCATCGATCTGGATGCGGCTCGCCTCAAAACGGCCAGTGCCCTTGACGGTGACCGGCGGGCAGCCGGTTTCGGTCGACGCGTCGATGCCGAGCGAACGCAGTGCATCGACCAGCGGACCGATCGGGCGCTTGCGCATGTGCTGGTCGCCGTCGACGACGACGGTGCCATCCACCAGGGCGGCAGCGGCCGTGAGGAAGCGCGTCGCCGTTCCGGCGTTGCCGAGGAAAAGCGGCACCTGCGGCGGCAGCAGCTTGCCGCTGCCCGTGACGACAAAGCTCGTGTCATCCGGCTCTTCGATGATGACACCCATGGCGCGGAGAGCGTCGGCCATATAGCGCGTGTCGTCGCTCTTCAAAGCGCCGGTCAGGCGGCTCCTGCCCTTGGCGAGACCTGCCAGGAGCAGCGCGCGGTTGGTGATCGATTTCGAGCCGGGCGGGACGGCGCGACCTGTCAGCGGCTTGTCCGGCGGGATGATGGTGAGCTTGTCTTTACTCATTGCCTGTCTTTTCCGTCTTTGCGCGAGGGCCATATCAGGCCACGATCATGCCCTGCTCATAGCAGTTTTTACGCAAAGGCAAATGGCGGATATCAGAACTTTACCGTCGGAACGGCGCGATCCGCTTCGTTGGTGATCTCGAAATAGTCCCGCTTCTGGAAGCCGAACTGGCCAGCGACAAGGTTGGAGGGGAAGCTTTCGACCTTGACGTTCAGATCACGGGCGGCGCCATTGTAGTAACGGCGGGCCATCTGGATTTCGCTTTCCATCGTCTCCAGCGAGGTCTGCAACTCGCGGAAATTTTCGTTCGCCTTCAGGTCGGGATAGGCTTCGGCCAGGGCCAGCACACGGCCGAGCGCCTGGCCGAGTAGACCTTCCGCCTGGGCGCGGCCGGCGACGTCGCCCGTCGGAACCGATTGCGCCTTATTGCGCAGGGCAACGACCTCTTCGAGTGTCGTCTTCTCGTGGGCGGCATAGCCCTTGACCGTCTCGATCAGGTTCGGGATCAGGTCGGCGCGGCGCTTCAGCTGCACATCGATGCCGGACCAGGCTTCCTCGGCCATCTGCCGCGCGCGAACAAGGCCGTTGTAGACAAAGACGGCATAGAGCGCGACCAGAACAATAAGGCCAAGAATTACATACATTCGCGAATCCCCCGCAACGACCGAAAGTATGCCCGGAGACTATGCGGGTTACCGCAGATTGTCATCCCGCATTCCGGCCCTCTTTCGGGGCAATCACCGGACGGGGGTAGTGAAAAATCACGATACCGTCGCACCGGCCGAAGCCCTATTTTCACTCTGCACGTTGAACTGGCGTGCATACGCAAACTGCGACAAGGATCATTCAGACCATGAGCGCGTTTATTTTCCTGCTCAACATACTGGCCATCGCAACGTACTTTTTCGTCCAGAGCAAGGCTCGTCCGGTGGAACGCCGCGTCGAGATCAGAAGCGACGAGCGCCGCTGACTGCCGCTCTTCAAGCGGCGGTTTTCGCCAAGTTCACCCCACCCGCATCCGTCTGCAGGAAGGCCTCACCGCAGGCCTTCGCCAGCGTCCGCACACGCAGGATATAGCTCTGACGTTCGGTAACCGAGATGACGCCGCGCGCATCCAGCAGATTGAAAACGTGTGACGCCTTGATGCACTGATCGTAAGCCGGGAAGACGCACTTGTGCAGCTTCTGATTATCGCTGTCGCCAGGAGCGCCGGCGGCGAGAAGCGCCTGGCATTCCTTTTCGGCATCGATGAAGTGGCGATGCAGCATTTCCGTATTGGCGTATTCGAAATTGTGCCGTGAATATTCCTGTTCGGCCTGTAGGAAGACATCGCCGTAGCTGATCTTCTCGTCGCCTTCGCGGCCGTTGAAGTTCAGGTCGTAGACGTTGTCGACGCCCTGCACATACATCGCCAGACGCTCGAGACCATAGGTCAACTCGCCCGCGACGGGCGAGCATTCGATACCGCAGACCTGCTGGAAATAAGTAAACTGCGACACTTCCATGCCGTCGCACCAGCACTCCCAGCCAAGACCCCAGGCGCCGAGCGTCGGGCTTTCCCAGTCGTCTTCGACGAAACGGATGTCATGCAGCAGCGGATCGAGGCCGATGGCGGCGAGCGAGCCGAGATAGAGTTCCTGCAGGTTCGGCGGGTTTGGCTTCAGCAGGACCTGATACTGGTAATAGTGCTGCAGGCGGTTCGGGTTCTCGCCATAACGGCCGTCCGAGGGACGGCGCGACGGCTGCACATAAGCAGCCTTCCATGGCTTCGGGCCGAGCGCACGAAGCGTCGTTGCCGGATGGAACGTGCCGGCGCCAACCTCCATGTCGTAAGGCTGCAGCACCGCACAACCCTTGTCCGCCCAATAGTTATGGAGCGTAAGGATCAGCGCCTGGAACGAGCGCTTCGGGTTCATATGGTCGGGGATTGCTGCAGACATGGAACGGCTTCCGAATTCGTACAAAAGTGCGCGGACAGGTGCCACGCCCGGCCAGACGGGTCAAGGCTTTTACGGCCCTACTCGTCCTCGTCCTTTTTCAGGTGGTATTCGCCGGTAACCGGATCCTTGACCAGCGTGCCGATGGCGCCGGTCTGGCGCTCCTTCTCTTCCCGACGGGATCGTGCGGCCAGTCGTTGCGCGTCGGCGACGAAGCGGCGATAGAGAAGCCAGGCGCCGACCAGCAGAACGACGATGATTATCAGTTGCGGCATGATGCCAGCCTTTAATCCCTCAGAGCCCGTAGCGGCTCCACAATGCTTTCTCCTCGGCGGCGTCGACGAGCCCGGTTGCGAGACCGGCGCCTGCGCCTTCCAGGTTGGCTGACGATATACCCGGAATGCGCCTTCCGAAAAGACCGCGCGCTGGCATCACCAGTTCGAGCTTGGTTTTCGCCCCATAGCGACGCTTCAATTCCTGACGCATGTCGCCCAGTCCGTCGATAAGGCCGAGTTCGAGGCCGCGAGTGCCGGTCCAGAAAAGGCCAGAAAAGACCACATCGTCGTTCTTCAACTTACCAGCGCGCCGTTCGCGAACCATGGAGATGAAGACCTGATGAATCTCCAGCTGAAGGGTCTTCAGGTATTCAATGTCCTTTTCCTTCTCCGGTTGGAACGGATCGAGGATCACCTTGTTCTCACCCGCCGTATAGACGCGGCGCTCTACTCCGATCTTCTTTAGCAGCTCCGGAAAGCCGAAGCCGCCGGAGACGACGCCGATCGAGCCGACGATGGAGGTGGGGTCCGCAATGATCTCGTCGCCGGCAAGAGCGATCATGTAGCCGCCGGATGCGGCAACATCCTCGACGAAGACAAGAACCTTCTTCTGCTTTTCACGCGCAAGGTCGCGGATGCGGCTGAAGACGAGGCGCGACTGAACCGGAGAGCCGCCTGGAGAATTGAGCGAGATGGCAACCGCCGGCGCATCCTTGAAGCTGAAGGCCTTTTCGAGGACCTGCGCGGCGGAGGCCAGATTGAGCGTCGGCCGGAATTGGCTTCCACCGCTCATGATCGGGCCGTGAAGCCGGACGACGGGGATTACCACGCCGTCCCTACGGAAACGCTTCGGCAGCAACCTCTTCAAAAATCCGGCCATTTTCCATCCTTTGCGACAAGATCAGCGAACGTCTTCCATGTATGCAACGGAGCGACAAACGCAATGGCTGCCGCAGAAAACATCTGCGAACCACAATTCTTGTTGCGAATGACTTGCATTATCATTCCAATCAGACATACTGGTTGCATCGAAAATAGGCGGACACTCATGGACATCGTAAATCCGAACGCGAAGACCGGCTGGCGACACGAGCGCGAAGAGGCATCGCTTTCCGATGTTTACCGTTCGGTCCAGACGCACAAACAGGGCTCGCGCTGGCGCCGCGTCGCTGCGTTCCTCGGTCCCGGCTACATGGTCGCCGTCGGCTATATGGATCCCGGCAACTGGGCGACTTCGCTCGCCGGTGGTTCGAAGTTCGGCTATGCGCTGTTGACCGTCGCGTTGCTGTCCAACCTGATGGCGATCGTTCTGCAATCGCTCTGTGCTCGGCTTGCTATCGCCTCCGGCCGGGACCTTGCCCAGGCCTGCCGTGACGCCTATCCGAAATACGTCTCGGTGCCACTGTGGGCTTTTGCGGAAATCGCCATTATCGCAACCGATATTGCCGAAGTGATCGGCACAGCCATCGGCCTCAACCTGCTCTTCGGCATCCCACTAGAACTCGGCGTGCTTATCACCTCGCTCGACGTCTTCCTTATTCTCTATCTGCAGAAGATCGGCTTCCGCTGGGTGGAAGCCTTCGTGATTGCCCTGCTCGGCATCATCGCTGTATGCTTCGGCGTGCAGATCTTCCTGGCGGATCCGGAATGGGGCGCTGTAATCCGGGGCTTCTTCCCAACGACCGAGATCGTTTCCAATCCCGAGATGCTTTATCTCGCGCTCGGCATTCTCGGCGCCACCGTGATGCCGCACAATCTTTATCTGCATTCCGGTATCGTCCAGACGCGCGCATACGGCCATACGATACCGGAGAAGCGCGAGGCGCTGACCTATGCGACGATCGACTCGACCATCGCGTTGTGCTTTGCGCTGCTGATCAACGCTTCGATCCTGATCCTCGCGGCGGCTGCCTTCCATACCAATGGCAAGACGGATGTCGTGGAATTGGGCGAAGCCTCGTCGCTGCTTGCGCCGTTGCTCGGCCTTGCAATCGCGCCGACACTGTTCGGCATCGCGCTGCTCTGCTGCGGCCTGAATTCGACCGTAACCGCAACGCTTGCGGGCCAGATCGTCATGGAAGGCTTCCTGAAGATCAGACTCCAGCCATGGGTCCGCCGCCTGATCACGCGTGCGATCGCCATCATTCCGGCCGCCTTCGTCACCATTTGGTACGGAGACAAGGGCACGGCGGAACTGCTGATCCTGACACAGGTGGTGCTCAGCCTGCAGCTTTCCTTCGCTGTCTTCCCGCTGGTAATGTTTACGGCCAGCAAGGCGAAGATGGGCGCGCTGGTCGCTCCACGCTGGCTGAGCGGAATCGCTTATGTGATTGCGGTCCTGATTGCCGGCCTGAACGTCAAGCTGCTATTCGACTTCGTCGTCGGTTAGCGCCTGGCATAGGCCGCCCGGCCATTGTTGAGATCGTCGACGAAGGGGGAGAATTTATGCGTCCCCTCCTCGTGCATGATGAGTGGCGCGCGCAGCGAAAGCCGCGCGCGCGACCCTTTTATCGCCGTGACCAGGATGCGCACGGCGTTCTCGCCCTCGCGCGGATGGATCGCGGTGACTTCGATGCCGCCGAAGCGGCGCCCGCAGGCGTCAATGATCTCGGCAATCGATTCCGGTCGCGCGATGAGTGATAGCTGCCCGCCGGGGATCATGATCGCCCCGGCCGTCCGCACCCAGCTTTCGAACAGTCCGTCCGTCATCGCGTGTGCCTCCGCCTTCAAGGCATCGGGGGTGCGGCGATCACCTGCATCGTTGAACGGCGGGTTCATGATGACGTGATGGAAGCTCTCGTCGACAAGGCCGGCCTCATTGCGCGCCTTCGCCTTCAGGGTCACATCCGCTTCAACTACGGCGACACGGTCCGCGACATGTGCATTTTCCGGCAGCAGGATGCTGCGGCGCGCATAGTCAGCCATCTCGCCGGAGCGTTCGAAAAGCACGACTTCGGCCCTCGGCAGACGCGACGCCACGGCCAAGCCGGCAGCACCGGCGCCGGCGCCAAGATCGGCAACCTTGACCGGACGGTCATCGGCGACGAGCGCAGCAAGCAACATCGCGTCCATGCCGGAACGGTGCCCCCTGCCCTTCGGCTGCAGCACATGGAAGAGCCCCCGATGGAAGGCGTCTATGGTTTCGGCAATATTCCCCGTCATCATAGACTCACTTCGGAGCGCGCAGTTCGCCGCCTAGTCCGGCATCCACCAGAATGCGTCGCGCTCGATCGGCTTGTTCGTCATCGACAAGGAGTCGGCGCGGCAGCATGCCGAGCGACCCTTCCAGAATGCTCATGCCCTGATCGGCGATGAAGCAGTGAATACCGGCATCCTTCAGCAGACTTTCCGCGAAGGAGAGCAGCACGGGATCGTTGGCGCGAATAAGTTCATGCATTTGCGGGAAAATCCCTTTCAAATTTGCGCGACGCGACAATTCACCCCTTGCCGCGCCAATCGCCCCTTTCTATTGTCGAACTCAATAATTTAACAGGAGTCCGGGTCGTTGGGCGTGGTCATACCGCTTGAAGAAAGCAAAAACAAACTGGCATCCGTCAAGCCGCTGGTCGATTTGACCAAGGCGGACATGGAGCGGGTGAACCAGCTTATCCTTTCCAAGGCCGGCTCCGACGTCCAGATGATTCCCGAGGTGGCCAACCATCTCATCTCGTCCGGCGGCAAGCGTCTGCGTCCGATGCTGACTTTGGCGTCGGCCGCATTGTTCGGCTACAAGGGCGAGAACCACATCAAGCTCGCGACATCCGTCGAGTTCATGCACACGGCGACGTTGCTGCATGATGATGTCGTCGATGAAAGCGACCTTCGTCGGGGCAAGTCCACGGCCCGCATGATCTGGGGCAACCAGGCAAGCGTGCTCGTCGGCGACTTCCTGCTCGGCCAGGCGTTCCGTATGATGGTGGATGTCGGCTCGCTCGATGCGCTGGACGTCCTCTCCGCGGCCGCTTGCGTGATCGCCGAAGGCGAAGTGCTGCAGCTCTCCGTCGCCAAGAACATGGAAACGACTGAAGACGATTACCTTGCCGTTATCCGGGCCAAGACGGCGGCATTGTTCGCCGCGGCTGCCGAAGTCGGCCCAATCGTCGCCGATGCCGGCAAATCCGGGCGCAACGCGCTGAAATCCTACGGCATGAACCTCGGCCTTGCCTTCCAGCTCGTCGACGACGCGCTTGACTACGGCGGCAAGGCAGCCGATCTCGGCAAGAATGTCGGCGACGACTTCCGCGAAGGCAAGATCACGCTACCGGTTATCTTGGCCTATCGCCGCGGGACCGAGGAAGAACGGGCCTTCTGGCGACAAGCCATTGAAGGCGGCGAGAGCAGCGATCAGCATCTCGAAAAGGCGCTTGGCCTGATTACCAAGTATGGCACGCTGAACGATACCATTGCCCGCGCGGTTCATTACGGGACGATCGCACGCGATGCGCTCGCGCCGCTTCCGGACACGGCATGGAAATCGGCTCTGATGGAAGTCATCGACTTCTGCATCGAGCGCGTCAACTAATCGACGGTCACTGATCGCGGACTGATTTTATTGCAGGACCGCTTCAAAAAAGCCATCCTGTTGTGAGTCAGTCAATTCAACTGATTTGCAGCCGGACGAGGCCGGCTGCCCGACAAGAGAGGTTTTCTAATGCGGCAAAAACTTGCCATCCGTCTTCTTTCGAGCGCAGCCATGGCAGCGGTCATCTCGCTGGCAGCGCTCGGCGGCGTGAATGCCGAAGAGACGGCCAAGAAGGACGATGCCGCCACAGTAATCTTCGATCCGGATAGCGTCACGAGCTTCTCCGGCGCATTTTTGGCTGCCCGGACTGCCGACGTCGATCACGATTACGAGACGGCGATCGAGTTGTACAAGAAGGCGCTGCAGATCGAGCCTGGCAATCCGGAAATTCGCCAGCGCCTGATGATCTCGCTGCTTCTGAACGGCGACATCAAGGACGGCGTGAAATACGCCAACGATCTCAAGGGCGACCCGACGGTCGAGCGCATCACGACGATCGTGCGCAGCATGGATGCCATTCGTCGCGGCGAATACAAGACGGCTGAATCGCTCCTGAAATATACCGGGCCGAACGATCTCGACCGCATGATGAACGATCTGCTTGCCGCCTGGGCTCGCGTCGGCTCCGGCCGTGGCAAGGATGCCCTGTCGATGGTGCAGAGGATGAAGGGACCGGATTGGGTCGGTATCTTCAAGTCTTATAATGCCGGGGCAATCGCGATCGTGAACGGCGACGTCAAGGCCGCCCGTCAGAACCTCAACGATGCCGTGCTCGACAAGGACGGCGGCGCGACGGCGCCTGATACCTTCATGCGCGCTGTCATGGCGCTTGCCCGCCTGGAAGCCTCGCAGGGCAACAAGCAGAAGGCGCTGGACGCGATTTCCGTCGGAGACAACCTGCTGCCCAACTACGCTCCGCTGAACGCGTTGCGCCAAAGCATCGAAAAGGGCGAAAAGCAGGAACAGCAGGTTCAGACTGCCAAGCAGGGAGCGGCCGGCGTCCTATTCTCCATCGGCGGCGCGCTGAACCGCGACGGGGCTGAAGACATCGTTTCGCTTTATCTGCAGACCGCGAAGACGCTTGATCCGGACAGTGCTGATACGCTTGTCATGCTTGGCGGCATTGCCGAGAAGCAGGAGCAGATGGACCGCGCGATTGCTCTCTACAAGCAGGTGCCAGAGACCTCGCCGATGCGCCGCATCTCCGAACTTCAGCTCGGCCTTGCCCTGGCTCAAGGCGGCAAGGTGGAAGAAGCACGCAAGCACCTGCAGAGCCTGATCGCCTCGGATCCGAAGGACGTTCGCAGCTACCTCGCTTATGGCAGCGTACTGTCGGATGCGAAGGATTATGCCGCGATGGCCGACAATTACGACAAGGCGGTCGAAGTCCTTGGTCCACTACCCGGCAGGAGCGCATGGACAGTCTTCTTCCAGCGCGGCATCGCCTATGAACGCCTCAAGAAGTGGGACCAGGCCGAGCCGAATTTCCGCAAGGCGCTGGCGCTCAATCCGGACCAGCCGCAAGTGCTGAACTACCTCGGCTACTCCTGGATCGACATGAACCGGAACCTCGATGAGGGACTGGCGATGATCAAGAAGGCCGTCGATCTGAGGCCCGACGACGGTTACATCATCGACTCGCTCGGTTGGGCCTACTTCCGACTGAACCGCTTCGATGACGCGGTTAACGAGTTGGAGAAGGCCGCTCAGATCAAGGCTGGCGACGCCACGATCAACGACCATCTGGGCGATGCCTACTGGCGTGTCGGGCGCAAACTCGAAGCCGTCTACCAATGGAACCGTGCGCTGAGCTCGGAGCCTGAGGCCGCCGAGATCCCGAAGATCAAGGAAAAGATCGCCAACGGCTTGCCGCAGGATACCGACAGCTCAAGGGCCGCCGACAAAAAGCAGCCGGACCCGGCGCCCGTCGAGCCGAAGCCCACGGATAAGAAGTCCTGATAGGCGATGCCAACGGCGAGTTTGCGCGATGACGTGACCGTCATCGAGGACGCTCCGGCAAAGATCAATCTGGCCCTGCATGTGACGGGCCAGAGATCTGATGGATACCATCTCCTCGATATGTTGGTGACCTTCACCCGGCATGGAGATCGGTTGCAGTTTACGCCGGCCCAGCAGGACGAATTCGAGATCTCCGGGCGCTTCGCCGAAGCGCTTGGCGACAGCCGTGACGACAATCTTGTCCTTAAGGCCCGAGATTTTTTGCGCGACGCGATCGCTCGCGAGGGTGGCAGCACTCCCTCCGTCCGGATCCAGCTCCAGAAGAACCTTCCGATCGCGTCGGGGATCGGCGGCGGCTCGGCGGATGCCGCGGCGACGCTTCGCGGTCTGATGAAGCTGTGGGACGCGTCGCTTCCGCCTGAGACAGTTGCGGCAATCGCCGTTCGCCTTGGCGCCGACGTGCCGATGTGCCTGGCCAGTCAGCCGCTTGTCGCCCGGGGCATCGGCGAGAAAATCACCCTCCTCAACGACATGCCGATCTTTGCCATCGTACTGGCAAACCCTCTGAAGGGTGTATCGACGCCGGAAGTCTTCCGTAAGCTGACAACAAAGACCAATCCGCCGCTCGACATGGCACCTCGCCCTAGCTGGGTAGAGACGATAGGCGCGATGCGCAACGACCTTGAGCCGGTCGCGCGTGAGATACTGCCTGAGATCGCCGAAATCTCGGCGATGCTCAGGACGCAGGGAGCCTCGCTCGTTCGTATGTCAGGCTCCGGCGCCACGTGCTACGGCATTTTTGCGTCGCTTGCAGCGGCTCAAGGCGCGGCTGCGATGCTTCACAACGACCGGCCGGACTGGTATTTCGAAGCAACGGAAACGATTGCTGGAGGTCGTGATGCCAGGGCTGGATGAGACGCGAACCTTCATTCCGGTTGGCATTGCCGTGCTGACGGTCTCGGATACGCGGACGCTTTCCGATGATCGCTCCGGCGATACGCTGGCTGCCAGAATCAAGGAGGCGGGCCACCGGCTGATCGATCGTGCGATCGTTCCCGATGATCGGCTGGCAATCGCCTCGCGCGTCAAGGCCTGGACGGAACGAGACGATATCGACGTCGTGATCACGACGGGAGGAACGGGTTTTACCGGCCGCGACGTTACGCCGGAGGCTCTGGAGCCGCTTTTCGAGAAGAAGATGGACGGCTTTTCGGCGGTCTTCCACCGCATCTCCTACGACAAGATCGGCACCTCGACCATTCAGTCCAGAGCCACGGCAGGCGTTGCCAACGCAACCTTCATCTTCGTCCTGCCGGGCTCCCCCGGCGCCTGCAAGGATGCCTGGGACGGCATCCTGAAATCCCAGCTCGACTATCGCCACATGCCCTGCAACTTCGTGGAGATCATGCCGCGCCTCGACGAGCATCTGAAGCGCGGCGCCGGCAAGTAAGGATCTTCTCCGGCCACACAGTCCGTCGTGCTATGTCCCAATGCCCGGCAGGTTGGGCATCGTTTCCCAACTATCGCCCGACAGCAGAAGGCAGCTTATGCCTCTGGTATCGGTAATGAGCAGCGTCCACGTGCCGCTCTGCGCAGCGTAGACCTCAAGCATGGCGTTCTGATTGACCAGTCCGACTGCCGTCAGCCTTTCGGCAAAGTTCTTGTCGAGAAAATTGACGACCTCGGATCGGGCTGCGCAACTGCGCATCATCTGCGATGCTGCCGAATGCGGATGCGCGATCATCAATGTCGCCAATATGACCGCCGATACAAGGCCGTGGATCATATTGCGTTTCATGACGCACCTCCCTTTGCCGGATAACCGGCAGAAGAGGAGACTTCCGCTGACCTGTTCTGCCGTCTGCCGGCATTCCATGGTCGACCGTCACGAAGCGCGGCGCTCGGGCGGCGCCATGACCGAATTATAGCGCGAAATCGTATCGGGCGCCATTATTGCGGAGATGGAGATAACCGCTATCGGGCGGCGCGCGCGACCCAGGATGGAATCAGCTCGCTGGAAAGCTTCCGCAGCTTCTGCCCCTTTGCGAATTCGGAAAGGCGCATGCCGCTTCTTGCGGTTGCCACCGCCTGCTTCTTGGGAAGGAGAAGTCCAAGTTCCAGTGGCGAAGAGGCCCGGCTAATACGCTGCAGGAAAGGCCGCCGGTATCCACGCGACGCGGTGAACCGCGCCGGCAGCTTGTTGAGGGCCATATACTCAGCAATCTCATCGATCCAGCCGGTCTGCGGTCGTGCCCCCGGCTCCACGAAAAGCAACCATTCGCCTCGCGCAGAGTGCACTATATCCTTGATATCCCATTGCGAATGAAAGCGGCAGCCGGCGGCGTCGGCCACCCGCGACGTCCCGTCCCGCGAGTCATGGTCCAGCACCACCACGTCGCTGACGAGCCCCTCCACCGCGCCTGCAACCAACACCGATAACGTCTGCGCCAGCTCAGGTTCCTGATCCTGGCATTCCAGTACTACTGTCAACATTGCCTATTCATAGAGCGCCGCACAAAATTTTGCCAGCGGCACTTTCCTCATTTTGTTCTTGCATTGTTCTCATTTTATCGATAGGAATTTAATCATCAAAACGGACGAAAGCAAAGCTTTCGCCAGCGGAGAATCCGATGAACGAGCAGTCCCTTGCAGGGCAGGCCGCATTCGCGCCTGCCAATACGGCAGATATTGCCGATGCGATGATCGTATCTGCCGGCTTGCGGATCGATGTCGACCGTCGCCGCGGACGTGCGGCGGGATTGAATCCAAGCGGACGTTTCGAACCTATGCGCCGGGAGGCCATCGATGATGGCTGGCAGAATCTTGAAGACCTGCCGCCGTTCAAGACCGAGGTTCAGATCGAGAAGCCTCGGACGGCAATCACCCGCAACGAGTCACCGGACATTCCCTTCGACCGCTCGATCAATCCCTATCGCGGCTGCGAGCACGGCTGCATCTACTGCTTCGCGCGGCCAACGCACGCCTATATGGGGCTTTCCGCCGGTCTCGACTTTGAAGCCAAGCTCTTTGCGAAGCCGGATGCAGCCAAGCTGCTGGAACGTGAACTGGCAAAGCCCGGCTATAAGCCGCGCGTGATCGCGATCGGCACCAACACCGATCCCTACCAGCCGATCGAGAAGGAATGGCGCATCATGCGGCAGATTCTCGAGGTGCTTGAGAAGGCGAACCATCCGGTTTCGATCGTCACCAAATCGGCGATGATCATGCGCGACCTCGATATTCTCTCGGCGATGGCGGAGAGGAATCTCGTCCGCGTGTCACTGTCGGTCACCACGCTCGACCGAAAGCTCGCGCGGACGATGGAGCCCCGCGCCTCGACCCCCACGCGTCGGCTGGAAGCCATCCGCGCCCTCTCAGAGGCAGGCATCCAGACATCGGTGATGGCTGCCCCGATGATTCCGGCGCTCAACGACCATGAACTCGAGCGTATCTTGGAGTCAGCCCATGCGGCGGGTGCTACAGAGGCGGGCTATGTCATCCTGCGTCTGCCGCTCGAAGTCTCGCCGCTATTTCGGGACTGGCTGCTGCAGAATTATCCCGACCGCTACCGGCATGTCATGTCGCTCGTCCGCTCGATGCGCGGCGGCAAGGATTACGACGCGGAGTTCGGCAAGCGAATGAAGGGCGCTGGGCCTTACGCTTGGCAGATTGCGCGCCGTTTCGAAATGGCGACGAAACGGCTCGGCATGACCCGCCGCAGCATGCCGTTGCGGGATGATCTCTTCGTTCCGCCCGATGGCAGCGGCGTGCAGCTTTCGCTGCTTTGATTTTTCCAGCTTCGCGGATGGTCGCCCTGCCCTTCCGCGCTCAAGTCCCCGGCCCGCCGCCCTGATCCGGGGACTTGCAGGAAATCGGGTTGGCGTGCGAGGGTCAGCCGCATGAAACGTCGCACGCCACCCGATTCTCCTATGCTTTTCGAAGACGTCCCCCTCGTGCCGGATTTTCGGCTCGAGCTGAAGGCGCGCAAGGCTGGCCACTGGCCGGTCGCCGGCGCGGATGAAGCTGGACGCGGTCCTCTCGCTGGCCCAGTGGTCGCAGCCGCCGTCATCCTCGACCCCAAGCGTATTCCCGATGGCTTGAACGATTCGAAGCAGCTTTCGGCACAGAAGCGCGAGGAGCTCTTTGCGCAGATCCTCGCGACCGCAACGGTGTCGATCGCCTCGTCAAGTTCTACACGCATCGATGAAACGGATATCCGCAAGGCGAGCCTGGATGCCATGCGGCGTGCCATCTGTGGCTTGTCGATCCCTGCTAGCTATGTGCTGACAGACGGCCTCGATGTGCCGCCTGGCCTTCTCTGCCCCGGCCAGGCTGTCGTCAAGGGAGACGCGCGCTCCGTCTCGATCGCCGCAGCCTCCATCGTCGCCAAGGTGACGCGCGACCGCATGATGGCGCGTGCCGACAGTACGTTTCCCGCTTATGGCTTTGCTGCGCATGTCGGCTATGGCACCGCGCAACACCGCGCCGGCATCGAGAAGCACGGTCCGTGCTCGCTGCATCGCATGACCTTCAGCCCGCTGAAGAAGGTGCAGGGCGTCGATATCGATGTCGATATCGGAATCGACTGATCTCGCTTACCGACGACAACTAAGGTCCCAAACTAAAAAAGCCCCGCAAAGCGGGGCTTTTCGAAAGCGTAATGCTCACCTTAGTTGAGGCGGCTCTTGACGTTACCGATGGCGTCGCTGAAGAGCTCGGACTGAACCTTCGTGTCTGCCTTCTTCGCCAGAACGTTCTCGGCAGCGGCAATAGCCAGATCGACGGCAGCGGAACGAACAGCCTTCATCGCGTCGGCTTCAGCCTGCTTGATCTTCTGTTCGGAAACGGCCGTGCGGTTGGCAACGAATTCTTCCGTTTTCTTCTTGGCTTCAGCCGTCAGCATTTCGGCTTCGCGCTCGGCCGCAGCAACGATGTGTGCGGCTTCGGCTTCAGCTTCCTTGCGCTTGCGCTGATACTCGGCCAGCAGATGCTGGGCCTCTTCACGCAGACGCTTGGCTTCCGACAGTTCGTTGCGGATCTGATCAGCACGGTCGTCCAGCGACTTTGCCATCATACCCGGAACCTTCAGGTAGACAACCAGCGCCAGGAACAGGACGAGGCCGACAAATGCGAAGAATGTTGCGTCGAGTGCAAATTCCATCGATCAAGCCCCCTTCTTGATGTCTGCAACCGCAGCGGCAACATCTGCCTTCGCGGAGGTGCCGATCAGCTGTTCTACGACGGCGGTTGCGGTTTCTTCAGCGATCGCACCGACGTCCGCGAACGCCTTCGCCTTGATGTCGGCGATGCGGCCTTCGGCAGCCTTCAGCTTTTCAGCCAGGCTTGCTTCAACGGCCTTGCGGTCGGCTTCGGCCTTCAGCTTGGCAGCGTCGCGGGCTGCGGTACCGATCGAATTTGACTTGGCGCGGGCTGCGGCCAGCTCGGCTTCGTAAGCGGCAACGTCGGCGTCGGCCTCCGCCTTCAGGCGGCTTGCCTCACCGAGATCCTGCGAGATGCGGCTGTGGCGCTGCTCGAGAATATTGCCGATGCGCGGTGCGATGACCTTTTGCATGAGCACGAAGAAGGCGACAAACGTAATCGCCAGCCACAGCAGCTGCGAGGGGTAGGTCTTCGCATCGAAAGGCGGGAATACGCCGCCACCATGATGCTCGGCTGGTACGCCGGTCTCGGTGTGGACATCGCCTGCAGCCGGGGCGGCATGCGCGTCTGCACCAGTTTCTGCGGTTCCCGCCGGGGCCTCTTCGGCGTAAGCCGGGGTCACAAAAAACATGCTCACCTCCAGGTGTACTGCAAATGCAAAGGATCACGGCATGCGGGCTGCAGGCCGTGATCCTTCAATGCGCCTGTATTAAACGGCGAAGAGCAGGAGGAGAGCGACGAGCAGCGAGAAGATGCCCAGAGCTTCCGTAACGGCGAAGCCGAAAACCAGACGGCCGAACTGGCTGTCAGCGGCAGACGGGTTGCGCAGCGCGCCGGACAGGTAGCTGCCGAAGATGTTGCCGAGGCCGAGAGCCGTACCGGCCATACCGAGGCAAGCCAGACCTGCGCCGATGTACTTTGCTGCGATGGGATCCATATTTTCACTCCTTTGAAATGGTTGTTACGGCGAATTGACTGACGCCCATGGACGTCAACATCGGTATCCTTAGTGGCCGCCCGGATGGATCGCGTCATTGAGGTACATGCAAGTCAGCACCGCAAAGACGTAAGCCTGGAGGAAGGCAACGAGGAACTCGAGACCGGTCAGGGCGACCGTCATGATGAGGGGAAGGATGGCACCGCCAACGCCGAGCGCACCCAGCGCTCCAAGCGAGGCGACGAAGCCTGCGAACACCTTCAGGGTGATGTGGCCAGCCAGCATGTTGGCGAAAAGACGAACGGAGAGCGAAATCGGGCGGGAGAGGAAGGAGATGATTTCGATCGACACGACCAGCGGCAGAAGAATGCCCGGAACGCCCTGCGGCACGAAGATATTCAGGAAGTGGAAGCCGTGCTTATAGAAACCGTAGACCAGAACCGTACCGATGACGAGCAGCGCCAGCGCGAAGGTCACGATGATCTGGCTGGTGATCGTGAAGAAGTACGGGAACATGCCGAGCAGGTTTGCAGTCAGCACGAACATGAAGAGCGAGAAAACCAATGGGAAGAACTTCATCCCCTTGGACCCGGCGCCTTCCTTCAGCATGTTGGCGATGAACTCGTAGGACATCTCGGCCACCGACTGGGAACGGCCCGGCACGATCGCCCGATTCGACGTCGAGAAGTACAGAAAGCCAGCAGCGACGGCAGCAGAGGCCACCATGAAGAGCGATGCATTCGTAAACGAGAAATCAATTCCACCGACTTCGATCGGCACAATCTTCTGGATCAGGAACTGATGGGTCGGATCGTTAGACACCGCTTGTTCTCTCTATCTTTAGCCCGCGCAAGACGGGATTATTGCACTGGATCGAACGCCGGAGCGCCCTGCCCTATTTTCCACCATTCTCGCGGCCGGTCGGATCTGGCTTTGCAACCTTCCCCGCAGCCCGCAGAACGTTCAATACACCGGCACAAAATCCGAGAAGAAGAAGAACAATCAATCCCCAAGGCGCCGTGCCGACAAAACGGTCGAGGACATAGCCAAGAACGGCACCGACAACGATAGCGGAGATGAATTCGCTCGAAAGCTTCATCGCCTGGGCATAGCCTTTGCGGCTCGCCTCGGCGCTGGCTTCGATAGCCTCTTCCTTCCCCGCTTCAACACGCTTGGTTGCGAGCTCCGCCCCCAATTGCGCCCGGCGCTTTTCTAGACCTTCCTCGCGGTCGTCCGTCATGGTGCTCTCCTCCGCCAGCCGCTGTCCGCGATCCCGCTACCCCGGTTTTCCGGACAACGACCCCAAGGTTTGAGAACCTTTCGGCCCGTTCTGAAGTCGCGCGCAACATAGTTTTAGCAAAAAGCATAGTCAAGGCGTAGGCAGTCGATGTCCAGCCATAAAATAGACAAGAGAAAACATACGCTTAGGCCGATCCTGGCGAGGTTAGCCAAAATCGACCGAAAGAATCCGCTTTCGCGTGCAGCGATGAGACGCGAAATCGCGCTGAGATCGGCTTTTCCTCAGCTCCAGCCGCCGCCGTAGGTGCGGTAGAAGACGTGCAGGCCGATGCGGCCGACCTTTTCCATCGTCTTTGCCCATTTCGGGCGGACGTAGACAGCATGATAATGCGTTGCCGAGCCTACCTGCGGGAACCAGATCTTGCCGGCGGTAACAGCCATGGCGACTTCGCGGGCGATTCTCCAATGATACTGCGAGTTCACACGATCCTTGATATTGTCGCAGGCAAAGGAGAATTGGCAGCGATTGCGCCAATCCTCGTTCTGGTAGACGACGCCGCAGATGGTCTTCGGGTAGGCGGGATTGCGAACGCGATTGAGAATGACCTGGGCGACAGCCGCTTGTCCCTTCACCGTTTCGCCACGCGCTTCGAAGTAAATACCGGACGCCAAGCACTGCTGCTCGGCTGCCGAGAATACTGAAGGCGGCAGAATGCTTGCCGCCCAAGCGTGATCGCGCGGACCGATCTGCGGCACGAAGCGGCCATCGTCGGCCTTGTCGGTCAAAATCGAATCGAACGGCGACTGGCGAGCGTAGTCCGGAGCGGCCGGCGCATATGCCGTCGCCAGGACATCGGCCTTGGAGTTGGTCACGAGACCGGCCAGCATCGGTGAGACGCCGCGATCCGGTCTCGGCGGCTCCTTCTTGTAGAAATTCGTGGCGATCTGGATTTCCTTACCCTTGATCTTAGGCTTCACGAAAGCCGACCGATCCTTCAGGTCCAAGCTCGGCTGAAAGAGCAGGCGTGTTCTCTGGAGAATAGAGCCGGCGGAAAAATCCTTGGGCGGCTGCACCTTTTCAACAGCGACGACGCGGCCCTTCTTGAGTGGGCGATTGACGCGGTCTTCGTCCGGCGAGGCCCCATGCCCCTTCTCCTTCGCCATGAAGGCGACCTTGCGGCCGTCGGGCAGAACCATGCCTGCCCCGGCCGCGATCGTGCCGGTCACAACAGGATCGGCAAAGGTCAGCTCCGCCTGATGGATCGAGCCGGCCGGCGAATTGGTGAGCACCATCCGCCAGTTCTCCCGACCCTGATCGAGGCCGGCAAGCAAGGCAGCGAGGTCCGCATGAGACGCCACAGTCGGCGACATCAGCCATCCGCAGACGCCGAAGAGCGCGGGGGAACTCCAATTTTGAAGCAAGAGGCGCAGCTTGCCACGGGAACGGCTATTTCGACGCAACGCGAAGACTCCGGCATGAGACGCATGAACATGCCGTTGAAAATGTCTCATTAACCTTGATGCTTGGTTAATGCGGATGCCGCGCGACGGCGAAAGCATTAGCAACAGGCAAAATAAAAGCCCGGTCGATGCCGGGCTCCTATTGAAATGATTTTGCTCGCTTAAATAATGACGTGCGAGCCGAGCTCCACGACGCGGTTTGCGGGCAGCCGGAAGTAGTCCGACGGATTTGCCGCGGCATTGGCAAGCGCGATGTAGAGGCGGTCCTGCCAGTAGGGCATACCGGACTTGGCATCGGGAACCAGCTTGCGGCGACCGAGATAGAAAGACGTCGACATGATGTCGAACTTCAGCCCGGTCTTCCGCAGCGTCGCAAGCGCCTGAGAGACATTCTGCGATTCCATGAAGCCGAACAGCAACTCGACGCGCGAGAAGCGCTCTGAGATCTGCTCGACCTTGTAGCGATCGGCGCTCGACACGCGCGGCTTGTTGATCGTGCGAATGGTCAGGATGACGTTCTTGTCGTGCAGAACGTGATTGTGCTTCAGATTGTGCAGCAGCGCCGCGGGTGCCGATTCCGGATCGCTGGTCAAGAAGATCGCGGTGCCGGGCACCTGCGCCGGGGAATGGTCGCTCTTGCGCTCGATTGAACTGACGAAAGACGCGAGCGGGATGTCGGTATGGCGAGTCTTCTCGAGGAGAAGCGCCGAGCCGCGGCGCCACGTCCACATGATGATCGTAAACACGGCCGCAATCAGCACCGGAATATAGCCACCATCGTGAATCTTCAGCAGGTTGGCGCCCAGGAAGATCATTTCCAGACAAAGCAGCGGCGCAAGCGCCGCAGTTGCAACCAGGATCGACCAATTCCAGCGGACGCGGACAAACTCGAAGGCCATGATCGAGGTGACGACCATCGCGCCTGTCACCGAGATGCCGTAGGCGATTGCCAGCGCATCCGATGTCTTGAAGCTGATGACGAGGAAGATGACGCCAAAGAAAAGCACCGCATTTACAGACGGGACAAAAATCTGCCCCGTATTCGTCTCGGAGGTAAAGAGAACCTCCATCCGCGGCAGGAAGCCGAGGTTGATGCCCTGGCGGACGAGCGAGAAAGCACCCGTGATGACGGCCTGGCTGGCGATGATTGTGGCGGCAGTCGCCAGGATGACGACCGGCAGCAACGCCCACTGCGGGTACATCAAGTAGAAGGGATCCGACATCGCTGCGGGATTGCCGAGAACGAGAGCGCCCTGCCCCAGATAGTTCAGCGTCAACGCAGGGAAGACCAACGCAAACCAGGCCCACTGGATCGGCCGACGGCCAAAGTGGCCAAGGTCAGCATAAAGCGCTTCCGCACCCGTCACGGTCAGGAACACCGCGCCGAGCACGACGACACCATAGAATCCTTCGTGCAGCAGAAAGCTGACTGCATAGTAAGGATTGAAGGCGGCGAGGATGCCGAAGTCATCGGAGATATGCGAAATGCCCGCGGCGGCCATCACGATGAACCAGAGCGCGGTGATAGGTCCGAAGAAACGGGCCATGGCACCGGTCCCCCGCGACTGGACTGCAAACAGCAACGCCAGGATGAAAACGGAAATCGGCACGATGTAACTGGTCAGACTTGGCGCCACGAGCTTCAGACCTTCGACGGCCGACAATACCGAGAGCGCCGGCGTGATCATCGCATCGCCAAGGAACAGCGCCGCCCCAACAAGGCCGAGCAGCATCAGCATCGCGGTATGCCCGTTTGCGGTCTTCATCAACAACGCAAGCAGGGAAAGCGTACCGCCCTCGCCTTCGTTGTCGGCGCGCAACAGGAAGAGCACGTACTTGATGGTGACGATAATGGTCAGGGCCCAGATCATCAGCGAGATGAGGCTGATGACCTCGAAGCGAGTGAGGCCGTCGATCGCGACGGGCTTCAACGCTTCGCGGAATGCGTAGAGCGGGCTGGTACCGATATCGCCATAGACGACGCCAACGGAGCCGAGCGCAAGGTAGAACAGCTTGCGCGGCTTCATTTTACGTTCGTGTGAATGGCTGCCTTCGTGCATGAAATGAAAACAGGCTCTTCAGAGCCAGCCTTTCCATCGAAAAAAGAAGAAGGGAATGATGGCGGATAACACCATCAGCCCAATCGAATACGGATATCCGTGGGCGAAGTGCAGTTCCGGCATGAATTCGAAATTCATACCGTAGATGGAGGCGACCAGGGTCGGCGGCAAGAACACCACGGACGCGATCGAAAAAATCTTGATGATCGAGTTCTGCTCGATGTTGATCAGGCCAAGCGAGGCGTCGAGCAGGAAGGTAATATTGCCAGCGATGAAGGACGCATGCTCGTTGAGCGACTGAATATCGCGAGAGACCGTCCGGCAGAGTTCCTTGGTGTCACGATCCTGCTGGACCGCGGGGACATTATAGAAAAACGTCATCAGCCGCGACAGCGACGCGAGACTATCGCGGATCTTGCTGACGAGGCGATGATGGCCGGCAATGTCCCTAAGCTTCTCTTCGAGATAGTTCGACGGCTTGCGAACCTTCCTCGCACGGTCGCCAAACACATGCGTCGACAGAATGTCGATACGGGCAACCGAAAGCTCCAGGATTTCCGCGGTGCGATCGATGACGGTTTCAAAGAGCTTAGCCAGCAGTGCCGCACCGCTCCGCCACTGTTGCGGTACGCGATGAAGCGCGGCGATGAATAGTGAAAAGGACTTCGGCTGTGCGTAGCGGATCGTGACCATCCGTTTGCCAACCAGGATGAAGGCAACGTCGGTCAGGGTCGGCGCGTCCGTTTCTACCTTCCAGACGAGAGACGCCGTCATGAACACGGCATCGTTTTCGACGTAGAGGCGGGCCGACGGTTCGATATCCTTGAGATCATCGCGTGTCGGGACTTCGATGCCCAGCACCCTTTCGACGAACATCTCCTCGTCACGCGATGGCTCGACCAGGTCGATCCACATGACGTCGTCGCGCAAGGAACCTTGCGACAAATCGCGAATTTCAACCGGCTTGCAATCGGAACAGTAGGCCGCGATCACCGGTTGGACCTCCGGTAATCCGGGCGTGTTGCGCACATCGCTGTCTTCATCGAACGCCCTTCCACGGCGCGCTGCCCGCGAGAGCGCGTGGGATGCAAGTTCCAGATTGTAACGAAAGCGATTGAAGAAAGTTCATATGACTCCCGGCACATCCGGCGACCGCCGAGATATGCAACGTGCTCAACCGCATCGCAGTCACCAATCCTTCGACCAAGATAACTCCGAGTATGCAGGCGGCCAGTCCCACCGGCCATCATCGAGCATTCGCAACACGCCGCCCTCATGGCGACGGCGCGCCATATGACGGAAAGCTGCGAAAGAATCAAGACATCTTACGTTCACCGCGCCGTTTGACCACATTTCCTCCGCAATTGGGAGTCTAGCGGCGGCGAAGCATTCACTCGAAAACGATGGCCGGCGCGGCCTTCTGCGGCTGCACGTCGAGCTGCTGCCAGACCTTGGCGGCGATCTCGCGATAGATGCCGGCGACGATGCCGTTGGGCTCCGTTGCAACCAGCGGCGTTCCGGCGTCGGAGGTCTCGCGAATGTTCATCGTCAACGGCACTTCGCCGAGGAAAGGCACGCCGATGCGTTCAGCTTCCTTGCGAGCGCCGCCATGACCAAAGATATCGTAACGCGTGCCCGTGTCGGGGGCGATGAAATAGCTCATGTTCTCGACGATGCCGAGCACGGGAACCTCGACCTTCTTGAACATGTTCAATCCCTTGCGGGCATCGACGAGCGCGAGATCCTGAGGTGTCGAAACGATGACGGCGCCCGCGAGCGGTACCTGCTGCGCCATCGTCAGCTGCGCATCGCCTGTGCCCGGCGGCATATCGACGACAAGGACATCTAGTTCGCCCCAGGCAACCTCACGCAGCATCTGCATCAGCGCCGATTGCACCATGGGGCCACGCCAGATCATTGCCGTCTCCTCGTCGACGAGGAAGCCCATTGACATCACCTTCAGCCCGTAATTTTCCATGGGGTTGATGATGCGGCCATCGATCTGGGTGGGGCGGCCGGAGATCTTGAGCAGGCGCGGCATCGACGGGCCGTAAATATCGGCGTCGAGAATGCCGACCCGCAAGCCATTGGCCTGGAGGCCGAGCGCAAGGTTGACGGCGGTCGTGGATTTTCCCACACCGCCCTTGCCGGAGGCAACGGCGATGATCGAGCCAATACCGGGAACGCCGAGCTTGCCGGCGCGGGGCTGCTGTTGCGGCGCGTGGGCATGGCCGTGATGCTCATGTCCAGCCTGCGGCTGCGGGCGCGAGACCGGCGCCGAACCCGCACCAGCCTTCTTGTCCGCCGTCAGCGCAACCAAGGCTCCCTTGACACCCGGCATCTCCTTGATGACCCGTTCGGCGGCGAGACGAAGAGGCTCCAGCTCCTTGGCGTTCTCCGCAGGGACCGTAATGGAGAAATAGACCTTGCCGTCGGAAATGAAGACATCAGAGACCATGCCGAGCTCGACGATATCGTGTTCGAGATCGGGTCCGCGGACCGTCTTCAGCGTTTCGAGAACTTGTTCCTTGGTGACGCCGGTCATTCCATCCTCACTGCCTATGTTGGCATTCTAGATAGAGGAGCGCCGCGTCTTCGCCAAACAAAATCGGCGGTCGACGCAGCAAATGAGGAGCGAGTTCAACCGGAAGGCCGATGCGTCCATCAAGTCCGCCGGGCTTTCGCCCTGATGGTTACAACAGCCTTCCGGGATACCGAGGCAAGCCTTGCCACCTAGAGCAAGCACGGCAAAAGGCCAGTATAAAACGTGCATCGGGCGCTGAAGGTTTAGGGTTTGCGGGCGGCGGCGTGTCCCAAAAGCAACAACCGCCGCCGACGCCTTAGCCCGAGATCAGACATAGTAGCGTCGGCCGACGGTGTGCGGGTCGCGCCGTTTATCCGGCGTCGTGACCAGGTCCCCTCTGGACCGCTGCAAACAAAGAAGCAGAAAACGTGCCAGATGGCAAACATCCGCGAAAGCCGATGTGCACCGGTTACAAAGTCGTGCGCATTGGTGAAGTTTTAGGCGCGCGAGCCCAGAATTTGCCCACCCTACTTTATGAGTCCGATCCGCAATGCCTTGGCGACGGCCTGCGTACGGTTCACAGTATCGAGCTTCTTGGTCGCACGGTTGAGATAGTGGTTCACCGTGTGCTCGGACAGCGTGAGGATTTCCGCAATCTCGACACTGGTCTTGCCGGCGGCAGTCCAGTTCAGGCAGTCAATCTCTCTGTCAGTCAGGGTTTCCGTGACCCTGTTGTCGTGGCTGCGAATTTCCGCCAATCGGTCGAAGACGTGGATGGAAATATAGTGGAGTTCGCGCATTTCCTCCGCGCTGAATGCCTCACGGTCACCCGAAAACGATACAGCACCCCGGCTGCCAGAGGGCTCATGCGCCGGGAAATAGGCACAACGCATCATGCGGAAACGTTCAAAGAGGGCCTTGACGATCCCTGCCTTGCCATCGGGCCTTTCCAGCTTTACCTGCGACACGTCGTTGAAGAACGGCGTGGTCGAGGTCCGCAGCCGCTTCATGACCGGACTATTGGCCACCAGCCCCTCATGGTCGTAAGCCGCCAGCAATTCCACTGGCCAACTCGAGATGACTGTACTGTTCTGCAGATTGACGGCTGTCACCGAGGGAATGTTGAAGACCATGAAGGCCCGCGCTCGATAGGCTTCCGTCACTTTCTTCATGAAGCGGAAAATATCGAACTGCGTTTTCAGTCCGGCGATCTCGCTAACGTGGACGTCCACGGAAGATCCTGGCTGCGATGGATTCATTTATTTATTCAACTCGAATAGATGGAATGTCTGATGGATGTCGTCTCGTCGTCGCAGCTAAGTTTGCATCGCCGGTTAACGATTAACCCAGCACATACACCCCAAGACGGGGGATTGACGAGCGTAAATTGTGATGATTCGTCAGAAAATCACAATATTTTAAGCTTCAACCTTGTATTGGGCGACATTGAGTAAGGTTTAGCGGCGTGGACCAAGTCCAATGCGCATGGCTTCTCTGATCTGTTCTGCCGTCTTCCGGATCGGGGCCGCCCATTCCGAAAGCCTTTCCATCGTAAGCCGATAAGCCGGCCCGGTTACCGATACACCACCGACAAGCGAAAGGTTTTCGGACCAGATAGGGGCGGCGACACAGCGAATGCCGACTTCGTGCTCCTCACGGTCGAAGGCATGACCTTGCTTGCGTATTTCCTCGATCTCGGCAAGGAGAGTGTCCGCCGTATGCGTATTTGCGGTGAACTGGTGGAAGGCAAGGTCGGCCACCAGTGCCGCAACCCGCTCTCTCGGCAATATCGACAGGGCTGCCTTGCCGACACCTGTACAGTAAACCGGCGAGGTGTTGCCAATCTGCGAGTACATTCTGACAGGCTGCTGGCCTTCGAACTTGTCGAGGTAGATGATCGAGCTGCCGCGAAGCACACCAAGATGAACCGTTTCGCCCGTCAGATCCTGGAGGGCCCTGAGGTGAGGCTCGGCTATGAGGCGAAACTCGTTGCGCGCCCAGCTGCGAGAGGCGAGATCCAAAAGCCGCAAGCCAGATGAGTAGCGGCCGTCGGCATCGATCTCAAGAAGACCTTCTTCGACGAGATGGCTTAGCTGACGATGAAGCGTGCCGCGCGGCTGATCTGAAAGCGCCAATATGTCCGTGAACCGCATGGGACCGTCGGCATGGGTCACCACGTCGAGAAGGACCATCAGCTTGCCGAGGGTGCCGGTGTCGCGCCGCCCGAGCTCATTCTCTTTTGCCGCACTCATCGTCGCCCCAAATACCTTGACAGAGAGGCCACGCTAGTCGGATAATTCCACATAGTCAAATAGAGTTCCAAATAATAGAACAGAATAGCGTCGGGAGGACGTAGTGACGGCTATGCTTGCGCAGTTTCCTGAATTCAGGGATCGAAGCGTGCTGATTACCGGAGGCGGGTCCGGCATCGGGGCAGCGATTGTCGAGGGGTTCGCCCGGCAAGGGGCCAAGGTTTCGTTCATTGACGTCGCCGAGGCGGAAAGCCATGACCTCGTCGAACGGCTGTCGCGCGACACCCTTCACCCGGTTCGCTTCCACAAGGCGGATTTGCGTGACGTTGCAGAGATCCGCAGGACGGTCGATGAGGTCGTCGCTCACTCCGGCCCAATCAGCGTTCTCGTCAACAATGCCGCGCGCGACGACCGGCACGATTTCGAGGCCGTGACCGAGGAATACTGGGACGACAACCAGGCGACCAACCTGCGCCATGTCTTCTTCACGACCCAGGCTGTTGCGCCCTCGATGCGCGAAGCAGGCGGCGGTGCGGTCATCAACATGTCGTCGATTGCTTTTCTGCTCAACATGCCGGAATTTCCCGCCTATTCGACGGCGAAAGCCGGCGTGATCGGGCTGACAAAGAGCCTGGCCGGCAAGCTTGGGCCTGACAACATCCGCGTCAATTGCATCCTGCCGGGCATGATCGTGACGGATCGTCAGATGAAACTCTGGCTCACCGAGGAAGGCATTGCGCGGACGGTGCATCGCCAGTGCATCAAGAAAGTTCTGCACGCCGACGCGATCATCGGACCGTGCCTGTTTCTGGCGTCAAGCTGCGCGGCAGCAATCAGCGCACAATCTCTTATTGTCGATGGAGGCATTTTCTGATGACGGATCCCGCTTATGTCGCGGTAGATTGGGGAACAAGCAGTTTTCGGCTCTGGCTGATCGCCAAGGATGGCAGCATCCTGGGCGAAAGCCGCAGCAATGAGGGTATGACGACGGCTGCAAAAACCGGCTTCGCCGAGGTTCTCGCCTCGCATCTGGCCAAGGTGAGTGCGCCGGAAAATCTTCCGGTCATCATCTGCGGCATGGCAGGTGCAAAGCAGGGATGGGTCGAGGCGGGCTATATCGACGTTCCGGCATCATTGTCCTCAATTCTGACGGGCGCAGTCGTTGTGCCCGGCCAACGCCGCGATGTCCGTATCCTTCCAGGCCTTGCCCAGAGAGATCAGGCAAGGCCCGACGTCATGCGCGGAGAGGAAACGCAGCTTCTCGGCACGCTTGGTCCGGCAAGCACCGGATCACAGGCAGTGTGCATGCCGGGCACGCATTCAAAGTGGGTCCACGTAAGGGATGGGCGGGTTACCGGCTTCTCCAGCTTCATGACCGGTGAGCTTTTCGACGCGATCTCCAAGCACACGATCCTGTCGCACGCCGTCGCCGGGGCCGATCAGTCGCCGGCAGACGAGGTCGCCTTCGAAAGTGCGATCAAGGCTGCCTATGAGCAGCCGGCAATGGCGACCAACCTCTTCTTTACGGCGCGCTCCGGCCAGCTGCTGCATAGTTTGAGCGCTGCCGCAGCACAGGCCAAGATCTCCGGAACGCTCATCGGGCTGGAAATCGCCGGCGCCATGACAAATGCGGGAGCCGGCGTCAGCATCACGCTCGTTGCCGCGGGCCGGCTGCAAGGCCTTTATGAAGCGGCCTTCAAGGCACTATCTCTGTCCTATAAGACCATTGACGCTGATACGGCAGTCCGTGGCGGCCTTGCTGCCGCCGCCAAAGCCATTTGGCCGAATTAAGAAAGCACCGAAGCAATGAACCGCATCCCCTTCCCCACGATGAAGCGTCCACTGATCGCCATTCTGCGCGGCATCAAACCCGAAGAAACCGAAAGCGTGGTCGGCGCGCTGATCGAAAACGGGTTGACCGCCATCGAGATCCCGCTGAACTCGCCGGAACCCTTCAAGTCGATCGAAATCGCAGCGAAGATGGCGCCGGCCGATTGCCTGATCGGCGCCGGCACCGTGCTGACCACGGAGGCGGTCGACAGCCTCCATTCCGCCGGTGGCAAGCTGCTTGTCACCCCAAACGTCGAGCCCGAAGTGATCATTCTTGCGCGCAACTATGGGATGGTCACCATGCCGGGTGTCTTCACGCCGACGGAAGCGCTGGCGGCAGCCCGTGCAGGCGCGACTGGCTTGAAATTCTTCCCCGCCAGCGTGCTCGGCCCTGCCGGCATCACCGCGATCCGCGCAATTCTGCCGCCGGAGCTGGTGATCGCTGCCGTTGGCGGCGTTTCAGACAAGAATTTCTCCGAGTACACCAAGGCTGGCATTCATGCGTTCGGCCTCGGCACCAGCCTCTACAAGCCGGGAATGACCGCAGCGGAGGTTGCCGAGCGTGCGAAGGCGACCATTTACGCCTATGACGCAGCGGTAGGAGCTTAAGGCGTATGACGGAAATTCACGAGTTCGCAGGCAAGACCCTTTGCAGCACCAACTCCGTGCTTGGAGAAGGCCCCACCTACGATCCGGACACGAACACGGTCTGGTGGTTCAATATCATCGGCAAGGAGTTGCACGAACTGAACCTCTCCACCGAGGAGAAGAAAGTGCACGCACTGCCGATGATGGCGAGCGTGCTCGCTCGCATAGATGCTGGGCGGCAGTTGCTTGCCACCGAACAGGGTCTTTTCATTCGTGATACCAAGAGCGGCAATCTCACCTTTTATGCGGCCCTCGAAAACGACAATCTGGATAACCGCTCGAACGACGGCCGTACACATTCTTCCGGTGCATTGTGGATCGGCACGATGAGCAAGCGCGCGGAAAATCGCGCGGGCGCCATCTATCACGTGGCCGGTGGTCGCGTGACCAGGATCTTCGACGGCATCAGCATTCCGAATTCAATCTGCTTTTCGCCGGACGGCACGATTGGCTACTTCACCGACACACGCCTCAGCCGCCTGATGAGGGTGATGGTTGATCCGCAGACGGGTCTGCCGACCGGGGAGCCGATTGTGCTGGTGGATACTATGGATGAGCCGGGTGGACTCGACGGTTCGGTCGTCGACGCCGACGGATACATCTGGAATGCGCGGTGGGGTGCGGGCGCCGTTGATCGATACAGCCCGGATGGACTGCGCATCTCCCGCTACAAGGTACCCGCCGCCCAGCCCTCCTGTCCCGCTTTCATCGGGAAGAATGGCGATCGGCTTGCCGTCACCACGGCATGGGAGGGACTGGATGACGACGCGCGGTCCATGCAACCGCAGGCCGGTTCGCTGCTCGAGCTAGAGGTCACGGTGAAGGGGATTTTTGATCCCGTTTACGCGATCTGACGCGACACACGTCGAAGTCACCAGGGCGTCCTCCGCGGGCGCCCTTTTTGTTTTCGATTCATTTGATAGCTGAGATGCCTGTAGCATTTTCGCTAAAAGTTCCGCAAAATTAGCAATTTTTGCGCGATTTTTTTCGGGAACCAATAGAAATGCCATTCATTTCAAAAGGGAGCCGGCCGGTGGCTACCGCCTGCGCAAGCTGGCGGGACACGGGCTAGAGATCACTATTTGAACTGAAAAGGTAGGTTCGAAATGACACGCAAACTCCTCACAACCGTTGCCGCTGGTGCCTTGTTTGCCACGGCTTTCGCACCGGCGGCATTCTCGCAGAGCTCGACCCAGCCGGCTGATCCGAGCGCCCCGACAACGCAGGCAGCGCCGAGCGATCCGACTGCTCCGCCGAAGGTCCCGGATGTCACAGCTCCGGCCCCGGCAGGTGACGCGGCTCAGGCGCCAGCACCGGCCGCCACGACCGACACTGCGCAAGCGGGCGGCGGGTACCTGACCGAGCAGGCTGCAGACCAGATTAGCGCCAACACCTATATCGGCCAGTCGGTCTATAACGGCCAAAACGAAAGCATCGGTAACGTCAACGACCTCATCATGAAGAAAGACGGCGGTCTAGTTGCCGCAATTGTTGGCGTCGGCGGCTTCCTCGGCATCGGCGAGAAGAATGTCGCCGTTCCGATGGATAAGATCACCGTTGCTCAAAACACGCAGGACGGCAGCGTCAAGCTGACAACCTCCGAAACCGCGGAAACGCTGAAGGCGGCTCCGGAATTCAAAACGCTGCAGATGCTCGCCGCCGAGAAGGCTCCGGCACCGGGCTCAACAGACACCACGGCGACGGGTTCGACAACGAACAAGTAAGAATACTGCGCAGTGAGTACAGCGTAACCGATGGCGTCCGACGGGGCGCCATCGGCGTTTCAGGCGCTGACGCGGTCAGCCGTATCGTAATAGTTTTCGTGCAGGAAGCGAAGCGTCGCGATACTGTCGGCAGGCTTGCCGAAGTGATAGCCCTGCCCCATGCCGCAACCAAGCGAACGCAACTTGACGGCTTCCGAATAGTCCTCGATCCCTTCGGCGACCACTTCAAGGTCGAGGCCTTCGCACATGGCAAGGATCGCCTTGATGATGTGCTCGGAGGCACGGTCGGAATTGATGCGCGACACGAAGGCGCGATCGATCTTGATCTTGTCGAACATGAAGTCGCGCAGGCGACCAAGGCTCGACTGGCCAGTTCCGAAATCATCCAACGAGATACGGACGCCTGCCTGGCGCAGGTCGGCGATGATGCGGTTTGCCGTATCGGCCGAGCCCATCACGGCGGTCTCGGTGATCTCCAGTTCCAGCCGGTGCGGGTCGAAACCAACCCGGCCGAGGATCGACAGGACGCTGCTACTCGTACCCGGATCCATCAGCTGCGCCGAGGAAAGGTTGAAGGAGAGGAAGAGTTCGCGTGGCCAGGAAAGGGCCGCTTCCGCGGCCTTGCGCAGCAATGCCTCTGATAGTGCGTCGATGAAACCGCGTTCTTCCGCGAGCGGAACGAAGACGCCTGGCGATACGAAGCCCAGATCAGGATCGTTCCAGCGCGCCAAGGCTTCAAAGCCGACGACCTGGCTGTTGGAGAGCGCAACGATCGGCTGAAAATGCACATCGATCGCGTCGGAGATGATGGCATTGCGCAGCGCCTGCTCCAACTGCGTCGCGCGCTTCATTTCCTGGACGATCTCGCGGGAATAGACGGTGATCTGGCCACGGCCGCGGCGCTTGGAGCGATAAAGCGCCGTCTCTGCGCTCTTCAGCAGCTCCTCGAACTCCTCGCCGGCAAAGGGGTAAATCGCAAAGCCGAAGGATGCCGAAAGCCGGACGTTGCGGTCGCCGAGATCATAGGGTGCCGAAAGCACCTCGCGGATCATCTGGCCGAATTTCTCGGCGCTGGCCCGCTCGAACACCAGAGGCAGCACAAAGGCAAATTCGTCGCCGTCGTGACGCGTGACCAGCGCGCCATCGGGAATGCAGGCTTTCAGCCGATGGGCGACCTGGCAGAGAATTTCGTCGCCCGCCGATGCGCCGAAGAGATCGTTGATCGGTTTGAAGGAATCGAGATTGGCGATGCCGATCGTGAAGGGCGCGGGATCGCTGGCGCGTTCCGCAGAAATCTGGGCAACCCGATCACGCATACGGTAGCGGTTACCGAGCCCGGTCAGCGGGTCGGTATAGGCCATGGTCTGAAGCTCATTCTGACTTACGGGCACCAGAGGCATTTCAGCCGACATCATCACTCAGACCCAGACTGCACACGCTGGAAGGATGGCGGGCAAGTCTTAAGAATTCGATAGTGGAACGGCCGCATTGAAACCGTGTACCGTCCCCACATTTAGGGAGTTGACGAGCTTTGTCGTCACATGGCGACCTGCCGCACATCCTCGGCAAGATACTTCTGAAAGATCCCCTGAAGAATATCGGGGCTTACCGGCTTCATGATCACGTCGTCCATCCCGGCCTTTGCACATTCGGCGCGGTCGCGCTCGAAAGCCTGGGTAAGAACACCGACGATCGGCGTTCTCGAACTGCCGCCTTCTTCTGTCTGGCGGATCAGCCGCGCCGCCTCGAAACCGTTGAAGCCCGGCAGCGAGATGTCCATCAGGATGATTTTCGGCCGGTGCTCGGTCCACAGGCGAACCGCCTCGTCGCCGCTTGGGGCAATCAGGTAGCGGTAGCCGAGACCCTCGAGGATCTGCGAAAAGACGATCTGGTTGATGTCGTTGTCTTCCGCAACGAGCACGTCAAGCGCATTTGCTTCCTCGACGGTGGTGAACTCCCAATCGGTGTCGATGCTTTCAGCGAGCTGACCACGATTGCTGCGATTGAAATGCCGAGCGATCTGGAAGGTGAGCTCGTTGGCGAGCTGGAAGCCGTCCATGACGAGCACCGGAATGCCATACTGTTCGGCGAGCTCCAGGCAACGCATCCCCAGCTGGTTGTCGATCACCAGCAGGTCGAGCGAGATGCCGGACGAGCTCGCGATTTCCAGGAAGTGCTCCTGTTCGTCCTCGCCACGCACCGAGCACGCCTCGAAGCCGTATTTCGCAAGCGTGCGCAAGGCTGCGGCTTCAGCCACGACATCCGACGTCACCACCAGGATCTTGCGGCCGGAGAAGTTCTCCGGAACGATCGCTTCCATGGCCGCCGGTTCGCGCCGCTCGCCGCTGCCATTCATCGGAACATAGGCGCGTCGATAGGAATTCTTGCTCGAGGTCATGACGCTCGATGCGAACCTGAACTCATCGAGATCGGCGCCGTCTCGCGGCAGGTCCTGCATGGTCGAGACGAGGAAATAGCGCCCCGGCTTGCCGATGCGGTGCTTGCGCGTAACGATGTCGCGTTCCACGCCGTCGCGCGCGACCTGCCGCTGGCGGGAAATCGACATTTCACCGGTGTCCAGAACATGGCGGTCGCTTTCTTCGAAACGCTGGGCGACCTCCTCGGAGAACAGGTCGCTGCTCTTGCGACCGAGTACCTCATCGACCGTCGTCTGGTACTTTTCGCAGAAGGCGATGTTGACGGCGACGTAATTCAGGTTGCGATCCTTGACGAAGAGCGGAAATGGCAGGTTATCGAGGATGTCCTCGGTAAGCTGCACACGCTCGAGATCGGAGCGCCACTGTTCCTCCCGTTTCTTGTCTTCGGAGATGTCCTGGATGACGCAGACACCGTAGCCGCTCGCAAGGCGCCGCTTGCCAAACCGAATCCAGCGATCGGTGCCGTGGCGCTCGACCGCCTCGAACCGCTCGCGCCAATGCGAGGCGATCTTCTGGGACAGCCAGTCCTCACGGCTCAGCGATCCCTGCTTGCCGCTCGACTGCGTACGGATGCCGGTGTCGTAGATCGCACCCAGGAAGTCTCGCAACCGCGTTCCCGGCTTCAGCACGGTCGCCGATACCGGAAAGAAATCGAGCACCTGACGGCTCGCGAAGATCATTTGGTCGGTCTTGTCGTAGACGATGAAAGCCGCGCCGAGGCTCTCGCAAACCGCGTCAAACAGAGCCGTCTGCAGGCTGATATCAGCCGGCATTTCATTACTCACGGATGATGCGTCCGCCTTTTCGGAGCCGGCACTCATTCTTACGCGTCCCACATCTGTCCGATTGAAACCCACTCCTCGGAAGCAAGTTGCAAAATGGCAGCTTTGTCTTAAGGCGCGCTTAACGTTAAGCAGCCCGAATTGGAGCGTGCAGAACAGCATCCGGCCAGCGCTTTCACCCTTCCCTCTGTGCCGCGAATCCAAGAGAATAGGCGCATGGCCATCAGACAGCTTTCAGAAACACTCATCAACCAAATCGCCGCCGGCGAGGTCATCGAGCGGCCGGCGAGCGCTGCCAAGGAGTTGATCGAGAACGCCCTCGACGCAGGCGCCACGCGCATCGAGGTGGCAACGTCGGGCGGCGGCAAGGGCCTGTTGCGGGTTTCGGACAATGGCTCCGGCATGGATGTTGCCGACCTTGAGCTTGCCGTGCGTCGGCATTGCACCTCCAAGATCTCCGATACGCTGGACGACATCCGAACGCTCGGTTTTCGCGGCGAGGCGCTGCCATCGATCGGGTCGGTCGCGCGGCTCAGCATTTCCAGCCGCCGCCGGGACAGCGCCGGCGGCAACGAGATTGCCATCGAGGGCGGCAGAATTACCCATCTGCGTCCATCGCCCGGCAATCCGGGCACGATCGTCGAGGTTCGCGATCTCTTCTTTGCGACGCCGGCCCGCCTGAAATTCCTGAAGACCGAAAAGGCCGAGGCTGCGGCGATCACTGAGGTCGTCAAGCGTATGGCAATCGCCTTTCCGGGCGTGCGCTTCGTGCTTTCCGGAACGGACCGCACGACGCTGGAGTTACCGGCGACAGGTGATGACCATCTGGCGCGCATGGCACAGATCCTCGGCAAGGACTTCCGCGACAACGCCATAGAAATCGACGCCGAGCGCGAAGGCATATCGCTCACCGGCTTCACCGGTGTGCCGACCTTCAACCGCGGCAACTCGGCCCATCAATACGCGTTCGTCAACGGGCGTCCGGTGCAGGACAAGCTCATCCTGTCCGCGATCCGCGGCGCCTATGCCGAAACGATCCCCACGGGCCGGTATCCTGTTGCGGTGTTGTCGATCCGGCTTGATCCAGCACTTGTCGATGTCAACGTGCATCCGGCAAAATCAGACGTGCGCTTTCGCGACCCGCAACTGGTGCGCGGCCTGATCGTCGGCGCCGTGCGCGAAGCGCTGGCGCGCGACGGTAGCCGTGCAGCGACGACCGGTGCGGACGGGATGCTGCGCTCTTTCCGGCCCGGCTTCCAGCCGGGCGCGCAGCGGCCGCAACAGCCATGGTCGGCGGCGACATCGCCCTCGCGCCCCTTCTATCAGCCCGCGACCAGCGCCTTCGGCGAACGTCCGCAGGCTTCCTTCGACGGCCTCGTGACGCCAACGGCACGCGGCGACACCGCGCCGACCGCGAGAACGCCGGTCGCGCCGGAGGAACCACCGCTGCGCTATCCGCTGGGTGCCGCCCGGGCGCAGATCCACGAAAACTACATCGTGGCGCAGACGGATGACGGCCTCGTCATCGTCGATCAGCACGCCGCGCATGAACGGTTGGTGTTCGAGACGATGCGCAAGGCGCTGCACTCAAAGCGGCTTGCCTCGCAGGTTCTCCTCATCCCCGAAATCGTCGATCTGCCCGAAGAGGATTGCGACCGGCTGATGCAGTTCGCGACCGAGTTCGGCGAACTCGGATTGGCGATCGAACGCTTCGGCCCCGGTGCCATCGCGGTGCGTGAAACGCCCGCCATGCTCGGCGAGGTGGACGCCGTGGGACTTGTGCGGCAGTTGGCTGACGAGATAGCCGAATGGGATACCGCGTCCGGTCTGTCGGCGAAGCTCGAATATGTGGCCGCGACGATGGCCTGCCATGGATCCGTGCGTTCGGGACGGCGACTACGGCCGGAGGAAATGAACGCACTGCTGCGCCAAATGGAAGTCACTCCCGGCTCCGGGCAGTGCAATCACGGACGCCCGACCTATATCGAGCTCAAGCTATCGGATATCGAGCGATTGTTCG
This sequence comes from Rhizobium sp. BK399, assembly GCF_014194695.1. Taxonomy (GTDB): domain Bacteria; phylum Pseudomonadota; class Alphaproteobacteria; order Rhizobiales; family Rhizobiaceae; genus Rhizobium. Next base: position 757,381 of record NZ_JACIAH010000001.1, read on the forward strand.
GCCGCAGTTGAAAAAGCTGGAAATGGCCGCGGCGGCGCGTTATGGCAGGGCCTGTTACAGCCTGTAAGGAAACGGAGCGCATGAACTTGTTCGAAGGAAATGGAAACCGCGAAGCGCAGATACGCTATCTCGATGCGGATTTTCAGATCCTGTCGCCGGGATCCTATGTTGTCTGTGCGATTACCGGCAAACAAATCCCGCTCGATGAGTTGCGCTACTGGAGTGTTGCGCGCCAGGAGCCATACGCCGATGCCGTGGCTTCGCTGGAGGCAGACAAGCGTGCTGGCGTTTTGCCCAACCAGAAGCGTTAAACACAGGCGCAACACACGACCGCGGTCGCGCCTGCCGCGCCTCTTAGGCCTTGCGGCCTTCCTTTAGGCGCCGGTCTCTACAGGTGTTGATCGCGCGGTCGATTATGAGCCCCGGTGCCAGCGCATCCGCAAAGGCCATTTCCACCTCGATCACCCGGCATTTGGCGGCAAGCTCCTCGGCTTTGCCATGATGTCCGGCGAGACGGACGAAATCCTTGGACGTCGTGACGATCTGAAGACCTTCGCGCTCTGCTGTCGAGAGGATGTCGTCGACCTCGTCATCAGTCAGATGCTCATGATCACCAAACGAGCGGCGAGCCGCGACATGCGCGCCGACAGATTCGACCGTGCGGAAGAATTTCGACGGGTCAGCAATCCCCGCAAAGGCCAGTACGTTCCGGCCGGACAGTTCGGTGCTATCGCACACTTTCAGCGAAGCGGTGAAATAGGGCTTGGCAGCGCGTGCAGCGATCCGGACAATGTTGTCGGCTGCCTCGCCGGCGCCGACCTTCAAAAGCGCGGTGGCATAGCGCAGTTGCTGACGGATGGGAGCGCGCACGGGACCGCCCGGAACGGTATGACCGTTGCCTAGGCCGCGCGTGGCATCGATGACCAACAGCGCGTAGTCGATCGCTAGCCGTGCGCTCTGGAAGCCATCATCCATGATGATCAGGTCGACACCTTCCTTGACGAGGCGCTGGGCACCTTCGACGCGGCGCCGGGAAATCACCGTCAACGCTTCCCGAGCGAGAAGCAGAGGTTCGTCACCGACGGCAAGCGCACGGTGATGGGCCGGATCGACCACCGTCGTGACATCAAGCGAGCCGCCATAGCCACGGCTGAGGAAGCCGGGCTTCAGGCCCTTTGCCTTTGCCGCACGGGCGATCGTCAGTGCCGTCGGCGTCTTGCCGGCACCCCCGACGGTGAAATTACCGACGCAGATAACCGGCACCGGGACCGAGGCGCGCTTCGCATTGGCCATGCGATAGCCAGCGATACGCCCATACAGAAAGGAAATCGGATAGAGCGTCCAGGCACGCCAATCGGCTTTCGACCACCAAAACGGCGGCGCTTCGGATACCATTCTTCCCGTCCTGCCCTTTGGACGCCGAGCATCATGCTGGCGGATCTTGTCCTTAACCGGGCGAAAAGAGAGGGCAATTTTCAAGAAAAAGCAAGCCCTTGGTCAATCAGGCAAGCTGAAGGTCGGGCAGCAGCCGCTCCAGCTCGGTGATGTCGTTCAGGCAGTAGTCGGATGCGGCGGCTAGCGATTCTCGCGATCCGGTACCGGTCAGCACGGCCACGGTGATGCCGGCCTTGGCGTTGCGGCCCATGTGCAGGTCGTGGTTGTTGTCGCCGACAACGGCAACTTCGGAGGCGTCGAGGCCGGTCGCCGCGCAGAAACCAAGCACCATTCCCGGCTCCGGCTTGGTGCCGAAGCCGCTGTCGTATCCGGCCACATAGTCAATGAAGGGCGCAAAGCCAAAGCGCAGGGCGGTCTGTCTGATCGAGCGCTCGTTGTCGCTCGAGGCAACGCCGAGCCGAAAGCCACGGGAATGCAGGCGACTGAAGAACGCTGCGAGATCGGTGACCGCAACGGAAAACTCGGCGGCATGAGAAAAGAGCTCATCCAACTTGATCGTCAGCTCGATCACGTCGAGCTTCGATCCGGCCGCGATCAGTCCTTCCGAGATCTGGCGCGTGTTGCCGGCCGCGAGCAGGCTATCGGGAATAATGTGGCCTGTAACTGGATCCATACCACAGGCCAGAAGCAGCCGGTCGGCCAGTTCGACATCGCCTTCTGCGGCGATCCGTGCCAGCTCGCGATTCACCGGCAGCCAGCTCTCGTCGTAATCGAGCAGCGTACCATCCTTGTCGAAGAGGATTCCCTTGATCGCCTTCATGTCCGCTCCCGCACTCAGCGTTGTACAGCTGCCTTCGGCAGCAGCCTCGCCTTCACCGTCAGCGGATTGATGTAGGGCTCCAGGCCTTTGACCGTTGCCGTCAGTGCACCGCGCATTTCTTGCACGGCGCCGACCCCGGCCTCGATCATCTTGCGACGCGCCTCGTCGTTGGTGAGCAAATAGTGGACGCCCTTGGCGAGCATCTCGGTATCGCGCACCATGCGTGCGCTGCCACGGCGCGCCAGCTTCTGATAGGCTTCACGGAAATTCTGCACGTTGCTGCCGGACAGGACCGCGCAGCCCAGCATCGCCGGCTCCAACGGATTTTGGCCACCCTCGGCAAACAACGAGCGACCGACGAAGGCAACCTCGGTCAGGCGCAGGTACAGACCCATTTCGCCGATGGTATCTCCGAGGAACACATCAACGTCAGGAGAAAGCGCATCGCCGCGCGTCCGGCGGGCCACCTTGAGGCCCAGGTTGACGAGCTCGGCTTCGACCTCGTCAGCCCGTTCCGGATGGCGCGGGACGATGATCGTCAATTGCCCGTTTCGTTCTCTGAGAACACGATGAACGACGCCCGCCGCCTTTTCCTCCCCGTCAAAGGTGGAGATTGCCGCCCAGGTCTTGCGTTCGCCGAGCTGCTTCTTGTAACCGGCGAACACGGCAGCATCATAAGGCGGAGCGTCGGTATCCACCTTGAGGTTCCCCGACATCATGACGTGGCGCGCACCCAGATCCCGGAAGCGCTCGGCATCGACATCCGACTGGGCAATGACCAGCGCCAGGTTCTCAAACAGAGCCTCGGCAAGCGCCGGACGCCGGCTCCATCGTGCGAAGGAGCGGTCGGACATGCGGGCGTTGACGAGGATCTGCGGAATGCGGCGGCGTCCGAGTTCCATCATCGTCGCCGGCCAGATTTCGGATTCGGCAATCAGCGCGCAGTCAGGCTGCCAGTATTCGAGGAAGCGGCTGACGGCCGGCTTCAGGTCGAGCGGCACATATTGGTGGATCGCCTCTTCACCAAGACGCTCCGCGGCAAGCTTGGCGGAGGTCATCGTCCCCGTCGTCAGAATGACGTGAATGTCGCGACGGCGAATTTCGCGGATCAGCGGGATGACGGCATTGGTTTCGCCGACGCTCGCAGCATGGAACCAGACCAGCGGTCCAGCCGGACGGTCGGCACTGGCATAGCCAGTGCGTTCCAAACGGCGCGCACGATCTTCCTTGCCCTTCGCCGCCCGATAGGCAAGGTATCCGCCGACGAACGGTGTCAGTAACGTTCCCGTTGCCTGATAGGCGCCCAGCGCAAATCGCGCCATGCGACCGCTCATCTGCCAATTCTCCGATCACAAATGATCGACATAAACCCATTCCCAATTATTGTTGCGGCCGCAATGGCCAATCAGTTTGTCCAGAATGCGTCAGGCAGCAGTCGGTCGGTTCGCGGCCTTTAGACCGCGACCGCGGGAGGGTTACTGCGCGGACTTGCTTTCCGGGTCGAGCAAGCGGTGCATGTGGACGATGAAATAGCGCATGTGCGCGTTATCCACAGTCGACTGCGCCTTTGCCTTCCAGGCCGTCAGGGCCGTGGCATAGTCCGGAAAAATGCCGACGATATCGAGGTCCTTCAGGTCCCTGAACTGAACATCGTCCAAGCTTTCCAGTTCGCCGCCGAATACGAGATGCAAGAGCTGCTTTTTGCCACCGGATTCCGTCATTTTCTTCTCTTTCTGCTCTAATCTCCTCCGCCGCATCATCTGAGGGATTTTGACGGAAACGTCAACTGCCTCGTCGTTCACCAATCCCGGTCAGGAGGTCGGCGAGCCGCGGCGCGGCTGCGGCACAAAGTTCGTCGTGGCTGACTCTGGTCCGGTTATAGAGCGGTGCGCCGCCGTGGAGATCGACCAGCTGGCCGCCGGCGCGCTCGAGTATCAAGTCGGCCGCTGCGAGATCCCAATCGTGCGAATTGTGTTTGATGAAGGTGCCTTCAATCCGACCGTCTGCAACCATGGCAATGCGATAAGCCAGCGACGGTACGTACTTGACGCGCTCAATGCGATGCTTGAGGCGCTCGGGGAACGTCGCCAGGACATCTTCGGCGATGGCAAAGCGCCCGGGCGTATCGACGCTTGCTGTCGATACCGTGATCGGCCTGCCGTTCTTCAAAGCCACGCCGCCTGCGATAGCCTCGTAAAGCTCGTCCAAGGCGGGAGCGTAGAGAACGCCGGCAACGGGCCGCCCGTGGCGCACCACCGCGACACTGACGCACCATAGATCCAGGCCGGCCAAGAACGCGCGCGTGCCGTCGATCGGATCAATAATGAACAGTGTCTCCCTCGACAGGCGCTCGGCGTCGTCGTCGGTCTCTTCGGACAGCCAACCATAGTCCGGCCTAGCGACGCGGAGAAGCGATTCAAGCTTTTGGTTGGCGGCGAAGTCGGCAGCACTGACGGGTGATCGCCCCTCGTTCTTCCACCAGACTTCAGGCGATTGATTGAAATAGCCGAGTGCGACACGACCGGCTTGCCTGGCGGCATCGGCGATCAATTCCAGATCGCTCCGCCAGAGGGCTGTGTCCACGTCAGTCATGTCAGCAATCCAATCCATCAGCGCCCGGCGAGCGTCATTCCTTCGATCGCAAGCGTCGGAGCGGCGACACCGTACTTGCGGTCGATGTCGTTTGCTGGTGTCACCCGCATGAACATGTCCTTGAGGTTCGAAGCGATCGTCACTTCGGAGACGGCAAAGGTCAGCTCGCCATTCTCGATCCAGAAGCCGGTCGCCCCGCGGCTATATTCGCCGGTGATCATGTTGACGCCCTGACCGATCAGCTCGGTCACATAGAAGCCATTGCCAACGCTGCGGATCAGATCTTCCGGCGAGATGTCGCCCGGCTCGAGCGCAAGATTCGTCGCCGATGGCGTCACCGAATTTCCGCCACGCACGCCGCGCCCGTTGGTCTCCATGCCGATCTCGCGGCCGGTCGAGGTCGAGAGAAACCAGTGCTTGAGGATGCCGTCCTCGATCATCAAGAGCCGCTCGCCGGAGATGCCCTCGCCATCGAAGGGTCGGGACGACGGGCCGCGGACGATCAGCGGATCATCGGAAATCGTGAGCCCCGACTTCAAGACCTGCTGGCCCATCTTGTCGCGCAGAAAGCTGGTCTTGCGCGCAACGGAAGCGCCATTGATCGCCCCGGCGATGTGCCCGACGAAGCCGCGGGCGACGCGGGGATCAAAAACGACGGTGATGTCCTTGCCCGTATCAACCTGCCGCGGGTTGACGCGCTTGACGGTTCGCTCGCCTGCCCTGCGGCCGATTTCGGAGGCATCGTCCAGCTCGCCGAAATAGATTCGGCTGTCGAAATCGTAGTCACGCTCCATGCCCGTGCCTTCGCCAGCAATGACGCTGACGGAGCGGCCGAAGCGCGAGCCCATGTAGCTGCCCTCGAAACCGTGGGAGGTGACGAGCACGAGACCGCCCATCCCGGCCGAAGCACCGGCACCCGACGAATTGGTGACCCCCTTGACGGCAAGCGCCGCGGCCTCCGCCTCGAGCGCAGCCTCGCGAAGTTGGTCGGAAGACACCTCGGTTGTGTCGAGAAGCTCGAGGTCCGGATAGGATTTCGCCAGCTTGTCTTCATCAGCCAGGCAGGCGAAGGGATCTTCCGGTGACACCTTGGCCATCGCCACGGCACGTTCGGCGAGAGCAGTCAGATCGAAGCCCGGATTTGCGGAGACGCTGGCAACGCGCTTGCCGATGAAGACGCGCAGCGCGAAGTCGTCGCTTTCCGACGACTCTGTGCCCTCGACCTTGCCGAGGCGCACGCTGACCGATTGCGAACGAGAGCGCACGACCACCGCATCAGCAGCGTCGGCCCCAGCTTTTTTTGCTAGGTCGATCAATTGGCTTGCGCGGGAAAGAAGCGTCGAGGAGTCGATTTCTGAGGACATGATTTGGCCTTTCCTTCGCGTTCCATTTATTGTGCACTACCAAAAGCATCAAGGCCGCGCGCATCGATTCTTTTGCCCGTCGCCTGCATGCCTCCCCGCATTTGAAAGAGACCCGCCTGATGTCAGAGCCCAATACTCTTTTCACCGAGACGATCCTGCTGCTAGGTGGCGCCGTTGTTTCAGCGCCGATCTTCAAGTGGCTCGGATTGGGAACGGTGCTCGGCTACCTGGCCGCCGGCGTGGTGATCGGCCCGACCTTTCATGGGTTGAGGGACGGCGAAGAGATCCTGAACGTGGCCGAACTCGGCGTCGTCTTCCTCCTGTTCATCATCGGGCTTGAGCTGAAGCCCTCGCGCCTCTGGCAGATGCGGCGCGATATTTTCGGGCTCGGAACCGCGCAGGTTGTAGCGACCGGTCTGGCGCTGACGCTCCTCACCTATCTTTCCGGAGTGCTGGATTGGCGCGGCAGCATCGTTGCGGGTTTCGGGCTTGCCCTCTCCTCCACTGCATTTGCGATGCAGATCCTCGAGGACGAAGGCGACGTGAATACTCGTTACGGGCAGCGTTCCTTCTCGATGCTGCTGTTCCAGGATCTCGCGATCGTGCCGCTGCTTGCCCTGATCAGCATTCTCGATGGCGGCAAGGGCAGCGGCACGCCGCTGCTCGACTTCGCAGTCGCCATTGGGGCGGTCGCCGCGATGATCGTCATGGGACGCTACCTGCTCACGCCGCTCTTCCAGATCATCGCCCGCACCGGGGCCCGCGAGGCGATGATCGCCGCCGCCCTCTTCGTGGTGATGGGGTCGGCGAGCCTGATGCAGCTTGCCGGACTGTCGATGGCGATGGGCGCCTTCCTTTCCGGCGTGATGCTGGCGGAATCCTCCTATCGGCACGAACTGGAAGCCGATATCGAGCCCTTCCGCGGCGTCTTGCTCGCTATCTTCTTCATCGCCGTTGGTCTTTCGATCGAGCTCGAGGTGCTCAAAGACAACGCTCTTTTCATCATCGTCGCCGTGCCCGTCATCATGGCCGCGAAGGCGCTCGTCATCTATGTCCTCTGCCGCGCGACTGGCTCGCCGCATGACGACGCCATCAGGATCGCCTTCCTGCTGCCGCAGGGCGGCGAATTCGGCTTCGTGCTGTTTACCGCCGCGGGCGTTGCCGGCCTGATGCCGACAAGCACCGCCTCGCTGCTGATCGCGATCGTCACCCTTTCGATGGCGCTCACCCCGATCGGCACGATGCTGGCCAAGCGTCTCCTCTCCGGCAAAGTGGAGGAACAGCTGGACGAAGATTTCGAAGGCGCCGGTGCCGATGTGCTGATGGTCGGCTTTTCGCGTTTCGGGCAGATCGCCGCCCAGATCCTGCTTGCGGGCGGACGCGACGTGACTGTCATCGATTTCTCGGCCGATCGCATCCGGCAGGCCTCATCCTTTGGCTTCCGAATCTACTTCGGCGACGGGACCCGCAAGGATGTGCTTCGCGCGTCCGGCATCGACCGTGCCAAGATCGTCGTCGTCTGTACGCAGAAGCGCGAAGTTACCGACAAGATCGTCGAGCTGGTACAGGCGGACTATCCGCATGCCAAGCTCTTCGTGCGCTCCTACGACCGCATTCACTCGATCGCGCTGCGTAATCTCAACGTCGATTATGAACTGCGCGAAACGCTGGAATCCGGTCTGCTGTTCGGCAGGCGCACGCTCGAGGCATTGGGTATCGGCGAGGCGGAGGCCTATGAAATCGGCGAGGATATCCGCAAGCGCGACGAAGCCCGCCTGGTGCTCCAGGTCACGGAAGGCCTGCAGGCCGGCCGCGACATGCTGTTCTCGCAGCCGGTCAAACCGGAGCCGCTCATGAAGCCAAAACGCGCCGCAAGCTTCGACGAGGATCCGCTGGCAGGAACGGCAGAGGTGACGGCCGACGCTTAGGCCTTTCAGGGTTGAATTGAAACTCTCTTATGGCTCCAACGATGAAAGAAGCCGATAGGCAAATAAGGATCATCGGCAGAGAGTGCAGCGGCCCATAGTTACAGCATGCCTCACCAATGCCACTCCCATTTATTTCCCGAGGCTAAATCGCCGGAGGCGGCCCCTCATCGATGCCAGCGGAACGAATTCCCGAAGCCTGGTCGCCGTCAAGCTGACAAGGGCTTTGCCCACCCTTGACCGGCTACCGCTATCTTCGGCCTCCGTCGCCTACTCAGTAGGTCCTACTGAAACGCCACTCTCGTTTGTTTCGCGAGGTTGAGAACTTGACCGCCCGAAGGCTCCTCATTGATGCCGCCGATCAGGCGGCATATCCCCTACGGGATTCCGTCAGTTCGCCTGGCGGCGGGCGATATTTCATCGACCTCGGATCTTAAAAGTCGCATGAGCCGCCGCCTCTGGGCTGGAAGCCCTCTGCGCAGGCGGGGTTCAATGGTTCGTTCAGCGAGCGGGCCCCCGGGCCACCGGTAGTGCATGATGAACTGATTACGGCGAGCAAGAGAAAAGCGAAAGCTGCTATTGGCTTGTACAAGTGGATCATGAGAACTCTCCAAAATTGGGGATCCTACAAAGCCTGACCGCCGAAACCTTCGATCCCAAATAAATCGGTGCTAGTTCCGGGCTCGGACCGCCATGACATGGTGAACCTGTACTCGCCTGTTGGAAAGAGGATAGGCGAGGATCCGTGTTTTTGCATATGTACGACGAACTGCCTGAGCGAATGTGGACTTGCCTGTTGCCTTGAGCTCGTCGCTCCTGTGAGCCGTAGCCCGGGCACGCGAGGATGCATCCGGCGATCAACCCGGGCAGAGCCTCGAACCTACGCACTTAGCTACCCGTTGCGATTGCCGTAGATTTGAGGGAGTATCCGGTCTCGGCCCCTGAGGCCCGCGCAGTCTCCGATGAGAGGACAATGCCATGCCTCTACGCTATCTTTTGGCCGCTGTGGCCATCACGCTCTTTACCCTTTCCGGATGCGCAACCACCGGTTCGGGCGCAGGGAACACCACCTACGCAACCCCTGCCGGGATCGGCCCGGTTCGTGGCGCCGGCATCAACGGCTATTAGTCCTAGGCAAAGCCTCTAAGGGACGATCCGCGCTTCGATCTCCCGATCGAGCGCATATTTCAGTTCGTCCTTGATGCCGACCGACATCGACAGGACTTCGCGCGCCTTGAGGAAGTCCATCACGCCGATGCGCCCGACGGCGGGGCGCAGGAAGATGTGCGGCGCCTGCAGGCGCAGCTTCAGGGAAATGGCAGTCTGCATCATCAGCTGGCCGGAGCCGAAGATGCTCTCCATGCGGTTCGGAATGTGGGTGCCATCGCCTTCCGGGGCACCGACGACGTCGATGCCGATGACGATGTCGGCGCGATCCATCAGGCATTCATAGGGGACGGGGTTGCTGATCCCCCCGTCGATCATCACCCGTCCGTGCAGCCTCACCGGCATGAAGACCGCGGGGATTGCCGAGGAAGCCGCCAGCGCCGGAAACAGCGCGCCGTGGCTCGTCAATACCTCGCACTGACCGTAATAATCGGTTGCCGTCACCGTCATCGGCACCGGCAGATCCTCGAAACGTTCCGGCAGGTCGGCGGGGAGGAAGGCTTTCAGGATACGCTCGAGATTGAACTGGCCGATGCGCACGCCATTGGCGACCGCATCGCGCACCGTCTGCGGGCGCAGGCCCCATAGGCGACTGACGACAGCGGCCTTGTTGCCGACCGTCATCATGACATGTTCGCGGATGGCTTCGCCGGTCATGCCAGCCGCCATGCCAGCGCCCATGATCGAGCCGATCGAGGAGCCGGCAATCGCCACGGGGCGAATGCCGAGCTCATCCAGGGTTTCGATGACGTGGATGTGAGACAGGCCGCGCGCGCCACCACCGCCGAAGGCAACCGCAACTGTGGGTGTCGAACGGCTGGAGGCGTCGGTCGGGGCAGGCAACTCGGTTTCGATCTTCTCTACCTGCTGCACCGCTGCCCCCGATTTCCGCAGCCCTATTCGGGCTGATAGCGGAAGAAATGAACCTTGGTATCGCCGAATATCCGGCTTTCGAGGAAAAGATAGGAAGGGTCGACCGAAACGGCAACGTCCGCGCGCTCCTCGAGAACCGCAATTGCGCCCGGTTGCAGCCAGCCGCCCTTGGCAGCGGCGGCCATCGCCCTTTCGCCTAGCCCCTTGCCGTAGGGCGGATCGGCGAACAGCACCTGGAACGGCTCGAGGTTGCCGACGCTGCCGAGATCGGTCGCATCGCGCCGCAGGATGCGCGTCCTGCCATGCAGGCCGAGTGCATCGATGTTTTCCCAGAGCAGGCCCCTGCCCTCGACGCTGTTTTCGACGAACAGCGCATGCCGACAGCCGCGGGAAACGGCTTCGAGGCCAACGGCGCCGGTGCCGGCGAAAAGATCGAGGATCCGGGTGCCATCGACGCATTCCGGATAGGCATGGCTCAGAATATTGAACAGGCTCTCACGCGTCCGGTCGGCAGTCGGCCGGATGTCGTTGGATTTAGGTACGGCGAGCGACCGTCCGCGAAACTCACCGCCGACGATCCGCACCGCGTCCTATTCCCTTGCCCTTAGGTCCACCACGCGACGGCCCGCCCGCAGGCTTGCCACCGCCACCCGTTCGATCGCCCGAAGACTTGCCGGAAAAAGACTTGCCACCGGGTTTCGCCCCGCCGGGCTTGCCACCGAAGCTCTTACCGCGCGGCTTGTCGCCGAAGGGACGCGCCCCACTGGGCTTGTCACCGAAGGAGCGGTCGCCGGCCGGACGCTCGGAACGAGCCTCGCCGGAGAAACGCTTGGCGCGGGGACGCTCGTCGCCCTCTTCGCGCGGACGGCGCGGCTTGTCGCCACGCGGCGGCCGATCACCGAAGGAACGGGGACGCTCATCACCGTCCTCGCGCGGCCTGCGGTCGCCACGCGGCTTGCCGCCGAATGGACGGTCACCGGCTGGCCGGTCACCGCGCGCCGGGCGGTCGCCGAAGGAACGTGGACGGTCGTCGTCCTCGCGCGGCTTGCGCTCGCCACGAGGCTTGTCGCCGAACGGCCGATCGCCGCGCGGTGGGCGGTCACCATAGGGTCTGTCGCCGCGCGCCGGGCGGTCGCCGCCCGAGCGGTCGCCACGATCGCCGAAGGACCTGTCGCCACGGGACGGGCGATCACCGAAACCACGGTCGCCGCGCGGGCCGCGATCACCGCGATCACCGGAACGCCTGCGGTCACCGTCGTCGCGGCTCACCTCGCTGGAGCGGATCCATTCGCCCTCTTCATCGGTGGCTCGGTTGATCTGCACGCGGTGGCGGTCATCACCGAAGCCTGCGGCCTGCGGCCTGTCGCGGTCGGGCTTTTCGCCACGGCGCTGCGCCGTCTTCGCGTTCTTCTCGGCCCTGGCAGCTGCCTTCTCGCCGAGCGGGCGGGCGCCGGGGGCCATCCAGACATTGGCATTGCGGCGACTGCCGAGCGCGGGGCGCTTCGGACGATCATCGTCATTGCGGCCACCCTCGCGACGGTCATCACGACGATCGTCGCGCTTGGTGTCGAGGCGGCTCAGCGCACGCTCGCGCTTGTCTTCCGGCTTGCGGGGGCGCTCACGGCGCTCCGGCTTTGCTTCCACCTCTTCTTCGGCGGCAACGGCGGGCGAATTGTAGATCGGCGCGTCGAAGTTGGCCTTCGCGTCCTCGATCAGACGCGGACCGAGCTGGTCGCGCAAGGTGCGACCGCGCACTTCGACCACATCCCGCTCCGGCAGATCGCCGAGCTGGAAGGGACCATACGAGATGCGGATCAGACGATTGACGTCGAGACCGAGCGCACCCAGCACGTTCTTGATTTCGCGGTTCTTGCCTTCACGCAGGCCCATCGTGAGCCAGACGTTCGAGCCCTGCGTGCGGTCCAGCGTGGCTTCGATCGAGCCGTAGAGGACGCCGTCGACGGCAATGCCGTCCTTGAGCTTGTCGAGCGCGTCCTGATCGATCTCGCCGTGGGCGCGCACGCGGTAACGGCGCAGCCAGCCGGTCGTCGGCAGTTCCAACGCGCGAGCCAGGCCGCCATCGTTGGTCAAAAGCAGCAAGCCTTCGGTGTTGATATCGAGGCGGCCGATCGACATGACGCGCGGCAGGTCGTCCGGCAGATTGTCGAATACCGTGGGGCGTCCTTCCGGATCCACGTTGGTCGTCACGAGGCCGGCCGGCTTGTGGTACAGCCAGAGCCTGGTGCGCTCGATGCCGCGGATCGGAACGCCGTCCACTTCGATCTTGTCGGCTAGCGTCACGTTGACAACAGGGGTGTCGAGGAGCTTGCCGTTCAGCTTGACGCGCCCGTCCATGATCATGCGCTCGATATCGCGGCGCGATGCAACGCCGGCGCGCGCCATCACCTTCGAGATGCGCTCAGCCTTGGTGTCGCCTTCGGCAACGTCGCTCGCCTCGGCCTTGACGGCCGTCTTTGCCGATTTTGGCCCGGCATCGCGCGGAGATGGCTTGCCGCCTGGCCGTTTTGGCTTGTCTTTGAATGTCATTTGTTGTTTGCCTGCCTTTCGGGCCTTCCTATCAGGTCGCGCCCCTGCGGTTAAGTGGAAATTGTCGGATCGTGAAGACAAATCAATTTATGGAGCTGGCGCTCGACCAAGCCCGCGCTGCCGGCGAACGCGGCGAGGTGCCGATCGGAGCGGTTCTGGTGATTGACGGAACCGTGATCGCGGCATCCGGCAACCGCACGCGCGAGGTCAACGACGTGACGGCGCATGCCGAGATCGCCGTCATTCGCATGGCTTGCGAGGCGCTTGGTCAGGAACGGCTGACGGGCGCCGACCTCTATGTGACCCTGGAACCATGCACGATGTGCGCAGCCGCGATTTCCTTCGCGCGCATTCGCAGGCTCTACTACGGCGCGGAAGACCCCAAGGGCGGCGCCGTCGACAATGGCGTGCGCTTCTATGCGCAACCGACCTGTCATCACGCTCCGGAGGTCTATTCCGGTTTGCAGGAAACCACATCCGCCGACATCCTGCGGACATTCTTCCAGCAGAAACGGGATGTGCCATGACATTGCTCGCCGGCGAACTCGTTGTGATGGTCGCCGTCTATGCCTATACGAGGATCGCCCCGCATAGCGCATCGATCCCGATGCAACGTCACTTTCCGGGCATGCGAACTGGTGGGCGCCGGGCGGCCTGCATGGCGTGCTGGTTGACAACCGGTCAAAAGCAAAGCGGGGCTGACAGCCCCGCTTGAAATCTTACTGGAGGAGGTTCCACCACTGCTTGCCGGTACCGGCAATCGCAGCTTCCTTCTTCTTCTTCTTCGCCTTCTTCAGTTCCGGCTCGCCGAGATCGTCCAGCTTTGTCGGATCGTCGACCTGTCGATATTCGGTCGGCGGATCCGAGATGAAGCGGCGATCGGAATAGGTGCCCTTCTGGAGGGCGCGAGCTTCGCGATAGGCCTTGCTCTGGGCTTCGGTCGTCTGCCGGCCACCTTCCACCTTGTCGCTTGCGAGCGGTGAGCGGTAGTTCGGGTTGTCGCTGTTTTCGTCAGCTTCCTTGACGAGGCGTGCGCGGGTCTCTTCCGGGGATTCAATCCACTGTGGATTTGAAGCGCTGGCAATGCTTTGCTGCGGCTCGACGAGGGTTTCCTTGGCGGCCACGGACGGCAGGACGAGGCCTGGGCGGGCGCTGTACTTGACGCCCTTGTTCTTCGGTCCGTCGCCGGTCAATGAAACGGACTGACCAATGTCATCGGTCAACTGTGCCATCGCGGTCTTGTCCGTACCGTAGCGCGGGCTCCCCATGCAGCCGGTGATCATCGCGCCGCCTGCCATAGCAACAGTCAGGCAAACGCCCACACGGAACCAACGTGTTGATAACATGAAAACCCTTCCAGCCGTGCCGGTGCAATCATCGCCCTACCGGACACTCGTCCCCCTGACGCAAAAATCCGGCCATTTTCAGGCAGCTTTTACCGGATGAACCGCGTTTAGGCAATTCACCCGGCAATATTCTTCAGTTTTGCACCGCTAGTTCGCGCAATGCAGCCGCATCGCGGGCCGAGACATCGGGATACTCGGGGTCAGAGCCGACATCCGTGGTGATGCGCCAGGAGCGAGCGCATTTCGTGCCCTCGGCCAGTTTCGGCTCAACACTGACACCCGGCACTTCGGGCAGGCGGAAGGCATCGGCAGGCCCTTCCGTGCGGTCGATGACGATGCCGGAGGTGATGCAGATCTCCTCGAAGTCCTGACCTTCCAGCGCCTTCAAAAGCTCCGCGTCGGCGACGTGGACGACGGGAGCCGCTTCCAGCGAGGAGCCGATGCGCTTGTCCTTGCGCTCGATTTCGAGAGCGCCCGTGACAACCGTACGGACCGTGCGGATCTTCTTCCACTTCTCGGCCAGAGCGTCGTTCTTCCATTCCGCCGGAAGGGTCGGGAACTGCTCGAGGTGAACCGAAACGGCCGAAGGATTGCGTGACAGCCAGGCCTCTTCCGTCGTGAACGGCAGCATCGGCGCCAGCCACGTCACCATGCATTCGAAGATGTTGCGGATGACATGCAAAGCCGAGCGACGGCGCAGGCTCGACGGCGCATCGCAGTAGAGCGCATCCTTGCGGACGTCGAAGTAGAAGGCCGAGAGCTCGACGTTGGCGAAGTCGATGAGCGCGCGGGCGATCTTCTTGAACTCGAACGCGTCATAACCTTCGCGGACGAGCTGATCGAGTTCCGCCAGGCGGTGCAGCATCAGCCTTTCCAGCTCCGGCAGATCGCCAAGCGCGATGACCTCGCCCTTGTCGTGAGCCAGCGTACCTAGCATCCAACGCACGGTGTTGCGCAGCTTGCGATAGGCATCGACGTTCGTCTGGATGATAGTCTTGCCCAGGCGCTGGTCTTCCCAGTAGTCCGTCGTCATGACCCACAGGCGCAGAATGTCCGCGCCGGCGTCCTTCATGACGTCCTGCGGGGAGACCACGTTGCCCTTCGACTTCGACATCTTCTCGCCCTTCTCATCCATGGTGAAGCCATGGGTGATGACAGCGTTATAAGGCGCGCGGCCGCGGGTCGCAGCCGATTCCAGCAGTGAGGAATGGAACCAGCCGCGATGCTGGTCCGACCCTTCCAGATAGACATCGGCCGGCCACTTCAGGTCGGGACGATCTTCCAGCGTGAAGGTGTGGGTCGAGCCAGAGTCGAACCAGACGTCGAGGATATCCATGACCTGCGCCCACTTGGCCGGATCATGCTCGTTGCCGAGGAAACGCTCCTTGGCGCCTTCCGCGAACCAGGCGTCAGCGCCCTCGGCATCGAAGGCATCGAGGATGCGCTGGTTGACGGCATCGTCCTTCAGCACTTCACCGTGCTCGTCGACGAAGACGCAGATCGGCACGCCCCAGGCGCGTTGGCGCGACAGCACCCAATCCGGGCGCTGCTCGATCATGGCGCGCAGGCGGTTCTGGCCAGCACCCGGTACGAAACGAGTATCGTCGATCGCCTTCAGGGCGCGGGAGCGCAGCGTCGTGCCGTCGGCAAGGTCCTTGTCCATGTAGACGAACCATTGCGGCGTATTGCGGAAGATCACCGGCTTCTTCGAGCGCCAGGAGTGCGGGTAGGAATGCTTGAGGCGACCACGCGCGAAGAGCGTATGCCGGCCGATCAGCGCCTTGATGACACGCTCGTTGGCATCGCCTTTCTTGCCACTGTCGTCGATGACGCGAGCCGCACCACCTTCGGCATCCGGACCAAAGCCGGGCGCATCTGCAGTGAAGAAGCCCGCATCATCGACCGGGAACGGGATCGCGGACGAGATGCCGCGGGCTTCGAGCGCCCGGGCGTTATCCATCCAGGCGTCAAAGTCTTCGCGACCGTGGCTCGGCGCGGTATGGACAAAACCGGTGCCGGCATCGTCGGTCACATGATCGCCATCCAAGAGCGGCACCTCGAAATGGTAGCCGCCACCGAGGCCGTGCAGCGGATGCACACAGTTGATGCCCGCAAGATCGGCCGCGGAAATGTCGCGCAGGCGCTTGTACTGAAGCTTGGCCCTGGCGAAAGATTCTTCCGCCAGTTTGTCGGCGAAGATCAGCTTCTCGCCGGGCCGGGGACCGAAATCGTTCTCGGCAGCCGTGACTTCATAGAGGCCGTAGGAGACGCGCGAGGAATACGCGATCGCGCGGTTACCGGGGATCGTCCAGGGTGTCGTCGTCCAGATAACGACTGCGGCGCCGGAAAGCTCGTCCGCACCCTTGGCGACCGGGAACTTCACCCAGATCATGTCGCTGTCGACGTCGGCATACTCGACTTCGGCTTCGGCAAGCGCCGTGCGCTCGACGACCGACCACATGACCGGCTTGGAGCCACGATAGAGCTGGCCCGACTTGGCGATCTTCAAGAGTTCGCCGGCGATACGGCTCTCCGCATGGAAGTTCATCGTCAGGTAGGGGTTTTCGAAATCGCCGATGATGCCGAGGCGCTGGAACTCGCTGCCCTGGATGCCGATCCACTTTTCGGCATAGGCGCGGCACTCGCGGCGGAACTCGATCATTGCCGCCGGCTCGGAAAGGTCGGGCTTGCTCTTGCCCTTGGAACGATAGTTCTCCTCCTCGATCTTCCACTCGATCGGAAGGCCGTGGCAATCCCAGCCGGGAACGTAGTTGGAGTCGAAGCCGCGCATCTGGAACGAGCGGGTGATGACATCCTTGAGGATCTTGTTCAACGCGTGGCCGATATGGATGTTGCCGTTGGCATAGGGAGGGCCGTCGTGAAGCACGAATTTTTCGCGGCCGGCGGCGGAAGCGCGCAGCTGCTTGTAGAGACCCATCTGCTGCCAGCGGGCAACGGTTTCCGGCTCCTTCTGCGGCAGACCGGCGCGCATCGGGAAGTCGGTTTCCGGCAGGTAGAGGGTCTTCGAGTAGTCGATCTTTTCGGCTGTATCGGTCATGTCTAGCAATCGTCTCTAGGCGCCACGGAAGCGGGCGCAACGGGCTTGAAAAATGGTGACGGAGGCGCTCGTCGTCCAAGCGCCAAAAACCCGGACCTTCCGGCCGCTCAGCGCGCGCGGAAGGCCGGGCCGATAATTCGTATCGTGATCGCCAGCCGGAACTTGTTCATCGCGCCGGTTCATAGGCGCTTTTACAGGGAAAAGGAAGAGGGATTTCATGGCCGCGCGGCACAGAAAAGCCGCGGACACCTCGGTCCGCGGCTTCCGTTTTGAAGCAATGGTCAGGCGCGTGCCGTCACCTTTGCCGGGGTCAGCACATTCACCACGACCGCGACGATGATGTTCAACGCCAATGCCAACAGACCGATGTAGACCGTGAAAGCGGTCTCTCCCATGGCGATCGGCTGTAGCGGTTTCCAGCCGGCATTCCAAACCAGATAGGTGCCGCCGAAGAAGCCGACGAACCAGCCGGCGAGCAGCCCCGGTGCCCGGAACCAATTGGTATAAAGGCCGAAGATCAGCGCCGGAAGCGTCTGAAGGATCCAGATGCCGCCGAGAAGCTGGAGGTCAAGCGCGAACTGGGTTGGCAGGAAGAGGATCACCAGCAGCGCACCGACCTTGACCACGAGTGAGGTCACCTTCGCCACCTTGGCCTCGCCGGCATGTGTCACCTGAGGATTGACATAGGCCTTCCAGAAATTGCGGGTAAAGAGGTTGGAAGCGCCGATGCTCATCACTGCCGCCGGCACCAGCGCGCCAATGGCAATCGCCGCGAAGGCGAAGCCCGCAAACCAGCTCGGGAACAACGTCTGGAAAAGCGCCGGCACGACATCGTTGGCACTTTCGAGCTTCAAGCCAGCCGCATGTCCCATGTAGCCGAGCAGCGCCAGAAGGCCGAGCAGCAGCGTATAGGCCGGCAGCAGCACCGCATTCTTGCGGATCGTGTTGCCGCTCTTCGAGGCAAAGATGCCAGTCAGCGTGTGCGGATACATGAAGGCTGCAAGCGCCGATCCGAGCGCCAGCGTCGCGTAGGCGACATACTGGTTTGGCAGAAGAAGTAGGCTGCCGGAACCCTTGGCCTGGAACGCCGCATCGGCGGCGGCAAAGACGTTGGCATAGCCGCCAAGCTTCGATGGGATCAGCGCCACGGCGGCGATGACCACGATGTAGATCATGATGTCCTTGACGAAGGCAATCAGCGCCGGTGCCCGAAGGCCCGCCGAATAGGTGTAGAGCGCGAGTACGATGAAGGCGATCGCAAGCGGCACCTCTCCGTGGAGACCGAGCGCCTTCAGGGCTGCCGTCATACCGACGAGCTGTAGGGCAATGTAGGGCATCGTGGCGATCACGCCGGTGGCGGCGACCGCAAGCTCCAGCCCCCGCGATCCGTACTGGCCGTGAACCACGTCGGCGGCCGTCATGTAGCCAAAATCACTCGCCCGCTTCCAAAGCACGGGCATGACCATGAAGACGAACGGATAGACGACGATCGTGTAGGGCAGCGCGAAGAAGCCGTAGGCGCCGACAGTATAAACCAAAGCCGGAACGGCGATGACGGTGTAGGCGGTATAGAAGTCACCGCCAACCAGGAACCAGGTGACCCAGGTACCGAAGCTGCGGCCGCCAAGACCCCACTCGTCGAGATGGTCAAGTGTTTTCGGCTTGCGCCAGCGGGAGGCGACGAAGCCCATGACCGTGACTAGCACGAAGAAGAAGATGAAAACGGCAAGCGCGGTGGCGTTGAGATCAGTCGTCATCGCGCATGCTCCGGTAGGCGATCCAGGTTAGAAAGGCGGTAACCGGCACCCAGGCCAGCTGATACCAATAGAAGAAGGGGAAGCCGAAGAGGACAGGGTCGTGAAAGTTGTAGAAGGGAACCCATAGGAGCCCGATATAGGGAATGATGAGCAGCCAGCAGACCGCCGTTCCAAACCTCTTATCCATTTGAAGAATGCCTTTCGATGCTGGGGGGCGCAGCGAATCCGCGTCTTATCAAATAGATGACATATCCCTGCGAGCGCACACGACAAGCATCGCCGCCCCGTAAGAGCCACAATTTTCGAAGGTCGCTAGAGCCTCAGACGAAGCAGATCTTGCGATCAAGCTCTCCGAGCGACTGCACACCTGTTAGCAGCGCCCTTGCCTCTTCCTTGTCTCGATTCATCTGCTCGACAAGGGGATCGAGGCCGTCGAACTTCAGTTCAGGGCGCAGGTAGCCGAAGAAGGATACGGAACAGATCTGCCCGTACAGGTCGCCGCTGAAATCGAAGAGGTAGGTTTCGAGCAGCGGCGCACCATTGTCGGTGACCGTCGGCCGCCGACCGTAGCTGGCGACGCCGTCGTGCAGCGTACCGTCATCAAGACGGAAGCGAACGGCGTAAATGCCCGCCTTGAGATCGGCTTCGGCCGGCAACCGCATGTTCGCAGTCGGGAAGCCGAGCTGGCGCCCTAGCTTCTCGCCGCCGATCACTTCCGCTTCGACGGTATAGTGATAGCCGAGCATCGCCGCTGCCTCGCTGACATTGCCGTCTTTCAGCAATTCGCGCACATGGCTCGAGGAGACGACGTCAGTATTCTCGTCACGAAACGCGTCGATCAGCGTAACGCCGAAGCCGTATCTCTGGCCGGCTTCCATCAGGAAGGCCGGACCGCCTTCCCGGCCTCGGCCGAAATGAAAGTTGAAGCCGGTCACGACCTCTGAGGCGTCAAGCCAGTCCTTGAGGATCGAATGGATGAAATCGTCGGCCGAACGCTGCGAAAACTCCCTGTCGAAGGGGTATTCAATGACGGCGTTGAAGCCGATCGCTTCGAGAAGCCGAGCCTTGAGCGGCGCAGGCGTCAGGCGAAAGACCGGCTGATCGGGCCGGAAGACCGTACGCGGATGCGGCTCGAAGGTGAGGACAAGCGCCGGAATGCCGCGATGCCGCGAAATCTCCAAAGCCCGGTTCAGCACGGACTGATGCCCACGATGCACGCCGTCGAAGTTGCCAATGGCGACCACGCCGCCACGCAGCTGGGCCGGCAGTGGTTCACGGGTTTCGTTGCGGTGAAAAACGGTCATCGGCTGGCTTTTCTTGTGCTGAGGTCTTTATGCGAGACGAGGCATCCACCACTTCGGTGATACTTTTTCGCGCTCCAGAAAGGCCGTCAGGATGGCTTCGTCCGTCTCTCCGTTCAGCGTGTATTCCTTCGCGTGGATGCCGCCGCTGATATAGAGGAGGTCGAGGCCGTAATCGAGAGCACCGCGAACATCGGTCGGCATTCCGTCCCCGATTGCAAGGACACGGCCCTTCGGAAATTCCCCATGGGCGTCGCGGGCAACGGACAATACGGCGTCGTAGATCGGCTTGTGCGGCTTCCCGGCAATGCGGGTTTGCCCACCGAGCTGATTGTAGTATGCCGCCATCGCGCCGGCGCAGGGGATGATCTTGTGGCCGCGCTCGACAACCAGATCGGGGTTGGCGCAGATCATCGGCACGCCGCGCACCTGAAACGCCTTCAGCATCTCGGTATAGTCTTCGGGCGTCTCGGTTTCGTCGTCGAAGAAGCCGGTGCATACAACGGAGTCGGCATCCCCCGCATCGACGCGCTCCACGCCAAGCCCCTCGATGATCGCCAGATCACGTTCCGGCCCGAGAAGAAATACCTTCTTCGGCCCCTCGGCAATGAGGCCCCGCGTGACATCGCCCGACGTGACAATCCGATCGTAGGCGCCATCCTGGATGCCGATCTGCCGGAGCTGTGCCACCACCTGCGGAGCAATACGCGGCGAATTGGTGATGAGAACAACGGTCAACCCCTCGCCGCGGGCCGCTTCCAGCGCGGCAGCCGCCTTCGGGAACGGATCGACGCCATTGTGCAAGACACCCCAGACATCGCAGAACACCGCGTCATACTGGCTGGTGATTTCCGCAAAGTTTTCGATCCGCTTGGCCATTCCGATGTCCCGATGTCGTTAAGTCACGGGTGACATCGCAAAGGCCTGCCGGGATGGCAAGGCATTTTGCGCTGCGGCTGTAAAAAACCGAAACGAGCCGACTAGAGGACGGCGGCGGCAGCCTTGGCCAACAGGCCTGCGGCGGTGGATATGCCAATCACCGTCAGGATGCCCTTCTTGAAGCGAAACAGCAGAACGGACGCCAGCAAGAAGATCACGAGCGCGGCGGCATCGAGCGTCCCCCACTGCGGCCAGGCAACGCTGATGATCGGCAGGCCGGTCTTGCCGGAAAAGAGTGCGACGCGGCCAACTTCGGCAAAGAGCACATGCAGGCCGAACCAGAGCGCAAGATTGAGAATGACGCCGACGACCGCAGCCGTAATCGCCGAAAGGGCGGCAGAGAGCTTCTCGTTGTTGCGCAGCTTCTCGATGTAGGGAGCCCCGGCGAAAATCCAGATGAAGCTCGGCACGAACGTCGCCCAGGCAGCGAGGAAGGCGCCGAGAACGCCACCGGCAAGGGGCGCCATCGCAATGGGATTGCGATAGCCAGCGAGGAAACCGACGAAACAGAGGACGAGGACAAGCGGCCCAGGCGTCGTCTCGGCAAGCGCCAGTCCATCGAGCATCTCGCCGGGCTGAAGCCACGCGTAGTGGCCGACGGCAACCTGCGCGACATAGGAAAGCACGGCGTATGCGCCTCCGAAAGTGATGACGGCCATCTTGGAGAAGAAGATGAAGACGGCGCCGAATACATTGGTTTCGCCGCTCAACGTTTCGGCGATCAGGTCCATCGGCGCGTCGAGGCCACGAATGAAGAAGAGCGGTGACTGCCAGACGAGGATCCAGAACACCAATACCACGAGCGGCCTTGCGATCGCATGCGGCGTGACTGCAGGAAGTCGTCCGCGGCGGGCGGTTTGCGGCATCGGCGTTGCCAACCCACGCTGGCGATACTTCATCCACAGCAGTCCTGCTGCGCCGGCGAGGACAATGATGAGAGGAAACGGCAGGTTCAGCATGAAAAGCGCCAGGAACGAGGCGCCGGCCACATAGTAGTGAAAGCGCTCCTTCAGAGCCCGGCGGCTCACCCGGAGCAAGGCCTCGATGACGATGGCCAGGACCGCAGCTTTCACTCCGAAGAAAAGCGCGGGAAGCCAGGCCGCTTCCTGAAAGACGGCGTAAAGGCTCGACAGGATCAGGATGAGCAGAAAGCCCGGTAGTATGAACAGCAGGCCGGCAATCAGCCCGCCACGGACACCGTGCATCAGCCAGCCGATATATGTGGCCAGTTGCTGGGCTTCGGGGCCGGGCAGCAGCATGCAGAAATTAAGCGCGTGCAGGAAGCGTTCCTCAGAGATCCAGCGCTTCTCGTCGACAATGGTCTTGTGCATGAGGGCGATCTGACCGGCCGGCCCGCCGAAGCTCAGGCAGCCGATCCACGCCCAGACGCGAACCGCCTCTCGCAGCGCTGGTGCCGCCACGATGTCTTCTGCCGCGATCGCCTTATTCACGGTTGCCGCCCCTCTTGCCCCAAGGCGCTCGATATCATTGGCACGTCCTTACGACAATCCTAGCGACAGGTGGGCGGCAGTGATCTCTTTCGAGGAAAGAAGCTTAGGGAACGGTGGTCACCGCACTGCCTGTCGCACTTCCGACAAGGATATGCTGTTAAGCCTGCTTGAGAAGACGGCGAAGAAAAATTCAGGCCGTCCTTGACTCCCCGATGGGCCACTCCTAAATGCTGCCTCGCTAGCACTCCCCAATGGCGAGTGCTAACACCCATCCGTGCGGGCCGCTCTCGGCCTGCGAGTGTCATTTGATCGAGGGATTAGACAATGGCAAGCACCAACTTCCGCCCCCTTCACGATCGCGTCGTCGTTCGCCGCGTTGAGTCCGAAGAAAAGACCAAGGGCGGCATCATCATTCCGGACACCGCCAAGGAGAAGCCGCAGGAAGGCGAAATCGTCGCCGTCGGTTCCGGCGCTCGTGACGAGTCCGGCAAGGTCGTCGCTCTCGACGTCAAGGCTGGCGATCGCGTTCTGTTCGGCAAGTGGTCCGGCACCGAAGTCAAGATCAACGGCGAAGACCTTCTGATCATGAAGGAAGCCGACATCATGGGCATCATCGGCTAATCAGCCGTTTTCCCTTTCCGATTTTAGCCACGGGCCCAAAGCCCGGACAACTCGAATTCAGGAGTTTCAATCATGGCAGCTAAAGAAATCAAGTTTGGCCGCACAGCGCGCGAAAAGATGCTCAAGGGCGTCGACATTCTCGCTGACGCAGTGAAGGTAACGCTCGGCCCGAAGGGTCGTAACGTCATCATCGACAAGTCCTTCGGCGCTCCGCGCATCACCAAGGACGGCGTTTCGGTCGCCAAGGAAATCGAACTCGAAGACAAGTTCGAAAACATGGGCGCCCAGATGGTCCGCGAAGTTGCTTCGAAGACCAACGACATCGCCGGCGACGGCACGACGACCGCAACGGTTCTGGCCCAGGCGATCGTTCGCGAAGGCGCCAAGGCAGTTGCTGCCGGCATGAACCCGATGGACCTGAAGCGCGGCATCGACCTCGCTGTCGCTGAAGTCGTCAAGGATCTCCAGGCCAAGGCCAAGAAGATCAACACGTCGGAAGAAGTCGCACAGGTCGGCACGATCTCCGCAAACGGCGAAAAGCAGGTCGGTCTCGATATTGCCGAGGCCATGCAGAAGGTCGGCAACGAAGGTGTCATCACCGTCGAAGAAGCCAAGACCGCTGAAACCGAACTCGAAGTCGTCGAAGGCATGCAGTTCGACCGCGGCTACCTCAGCCCGTACTTCGTGACCAACCCGGAAAAGATGATTGCGGACCTCGAAGACGCCTTCATCCTCCTGCACGAGAAGAAGCTCTCGAACCTCCAGGCCATGCTGCCGGTTCTCGAAGCTGTCGTTCAGACCGGCAAGCCGCTCCTCATCATCGCTGAAGACGTCGAAGGCGAAGCGCTTGCTACGCTCGTCGTCAACAAGCTGCGCGGCGGCCTGAAGATCGCTGCTGTCAAGGCTCCTGGCTTCGGCGATCGCCGCAAGGCCATGCTCGAAGACATCGCTATCCTCACTGGCGGCACCGTCATTTCCGAAGACCTCGGCATCAAGCTCGAATCCGTAACGCTCGACATGCTCGGCCGTTCGAAGAAGGTTTCGATCTCCAAGGAAAACACCACGATCGTCGACGGCGCTGGCGCCAAGTCCGACATCGAAGGCCGCGTTGCACAGATCAAGGCTCAGATCGAAGAAACCACTTCGGACTATGACCGCGAAAAGCTGCAGGAACGCCTTGCCAAGCTCGCTGGCGGCGTTGCCGTCATCCGCGTTGGCGGCTCCACGGAAGTCGAAGTCAAGGAAAAGAAGGACCGCATCGACGACGCGCTCAACGCGACGCGCGCTGCTGTTCAGGAAGGCATCGTCCCCGGCGGCGGTATCGCCCTGCTCCGTTCTTCCACGAAGATCGCTGCAAAGGGTGCAAACGACGACCAGGAAGCTGGCATCAACATCGTTCGCCGCGCCCTGCAGGCTCTGGTTCGCCAGATCGCTGAAAACGCAGGCGACGAAGCTTCGATCGTTGTCGGCAAGGTCCTCGACAAGAACGAAGACAACTACGGCTACAACGCCCAGACGTCCGAATATGGCGACATGATCGCCATGGGTATCGTCGACCCGGTCAAGGTTGTTCGTACGGCTCTGCAGAACGCAGCTTCGGTTGCTTCGCTGCTGATCACCACCGAAGCCATGATCGCCGAGCTGCCGAAGAAGGATGCTCCTGGCGGCATGCCGGGCGGCATGGGCGGCATGGGCGGCATGGACATGATGTGATAGGCGCAAGCCTATCGCTGAAGCGTCCATAAAGCTTCACCGATCTATCTCCGGTTTCCCCGGAACAGGAAGGGCGGTCTTCGGACCGCCCTTTTTGGTTTGGGCGTGCGATTCGCGGAACAGCAACTGTGTTCGTTTTTCAATCCTCAGAAAAAACGTTTAAGCAGCGATGTGAGCATGCCTCGCGTTATTCGAGGCTTTCGCAAGGCTTGCGCGCTTGCATTTTTTCTACCGCGGACTGCTTTCCTCGCTGACGCAATTTCGTGCATGTTTTTTCACACAAATGGCAGGTGAAACCGCTTACACCTCAGAAAATTGTCCACCTTTGGTGCTTTCTGCGCCCCTCGAGCAGTTTTCCTGCCGTTTTTCCACTCACAGTGGAGACCGGCACTATGCAAAAAGCAGATTGCCGTTTGCATAAAAGCGCCTATAAATCCGCGCTGCATTCGGCGCGCGTTCATCCGCCGACGGTCGCGATCCAATTCGCTGCCGACCACGGGAACGCGAGGGCGAGCTCGGGAAAAACCCCTCCCGAAAATATACCATAAGTTGTGCGTTTTTCCCGCGGAATTGGAAGCGGCTCCGTTAGCAGTGCCGACATCCAGACCCCATTTCGCAGGTGGCCGAGCATGATGCGCGGCGCAGCATGAACCTGCCCATTCTTGCCGGACGTGCAGCGGGGGAAGCTGTACCTAAGCTGGGGAAAAATTTGTTCAAAATTGCTAAAACCACCACCGCGGCACCGCTCATGCCGGGTTCACTCGACGTCAGCAATCACGACCCTGACCTGCTGGCGCAGTTTTCCATTTCCGAGACCTGGGTCGGAGATTTTTCCACGGGCATCATCCACCTGAAGGAATGGAGCGCGATGCTGCACGGGCTGCCGGCGCGTGAATGCGGCCTTGTCAGCCTTATGCGCTGCTACGACCCGAAGGATCACGATCACATCCTGGACCTCTTCGAGCAGGCCGCGACTCTCTCTTCATCGTTCTGCTTCTCGACCACGATCATGATGCCGAATGGCTTCCGCCAGCCCTTGTTCTGTATGGGCGAGTCGAACGGTCATGATGACGCCTCCCATGGCAGCTTGCTCGGCGTTTTTGTCTTTCCGCGATTCAAAACCAACACCGGCAGCGAGTTCGCGCGGCGCCAGTAATACCTTCCGCGCACAAAAAAGCCGGCCCCTGAAAGGCCGGCTTTTGTCGTTGCCATGTTTCGGCTTATGCCGGGCGCGCCGGGATGTTGAATCCCTTCTCCGATGCCGGCCTGGCGATGCAGCGGTCGAGCCAGTCCACGACCGCCGGAAAGCTCTTGTAGTCAAGCACTTCGCGTCCGCCATAGAAAATGTCGGCGCCGCGCAGCCATGGGAAGGTCGCGATATCGGCGATGGTATAGAGATCGCCCATGATCCACTGGCGGCCCTGGAGGCGCGCTTCCAGCACGCTCAGCAAGCGCTTGGATTCGTCGCGATAGCGCTCCATCGGGTAGGAGTTGTTGGCGACCTTGTCGGCCGCAAACTTGTAGAAGTGCCCGAATTGCCCGAACATCGGTCCGATACCAGCCATCTGGAAGAAGACCCACTGGATCGTCTCGTAGCGCCCTGCTGCGTCTGATGGAATGAGCTTGCCGGTCTTCTCGGCGAGATAGAGCAGGATCGCGCCGGACTCGAAAATGCCGATCGGCTTTCCGTCCGGACCATTGGGATCGATGATCGCCGGAATGCGGCCGTTCGGATTGAGCGACACGAACTCAGGCGATTTCTGGTCATTGGTGTTGAACGAGATCAGGTGCGGCTCGTAGGACAAGCCGAGTTCTTCAAGCGCGATCGATATCTTCACGCCGTTCGGCGTCGGCAACGAATAGAGCTGGATAACGTCGGGGTTCGCTGCCGGCCAGCGCGTCGTGATCGGAAAAGCGGAAAGATCTGCCATTGGGGTCTCCATCTTGGGTGGCCGACCATAGAAGAGGGTTATTGCCAATGGCAAGCCGCCATCGCGACCGATGCGTCGTTCAATAATAGAGAACAAAGCGTCCGCTTCCGTCTATCTTTTCACGACGGCAAAAAAAGGCGACAAAACGGCATCCGAGGTTGAAACCGTGCCGGGGGCACAGAGACCTCAAACGTCATTCACAAACGGAGACTTTGTCCCATGTCGAATACCAATAACGCCATCATTCTTGTTGCTCGTATTCTCCTCTCCTTCATGTTCATCTATGCCGGCTTCGGCAAGCTGACCGATCCGGCTGGCACGGCCGGCATGATCGCCGGTGCTGGTCTTCCGGCCTCCAGCGCGCTTGCCTATCTCGCAGGTGCCTTTGAATTCGTGACCGGTCTTGCCGTCCTCGTCGGCTACCAGACCAAGATCATCGGCTGGCTGCTGGCCGCGTTCTGTGCATTCACCGCCATTGTCTTCCACCTGCCTACGGTCAACGTTCCGGACTTCCCGGCTGCTGCCCTCGGCTGGATCAATGCCCTGAACCAGATCATGGTCATGAAGAACTTCACGCTGGCCGGCGCTTACATCTTCCTCGCGATCGTCGGCCCCGGCCTCTATTCGCTCGACGCACGCCGCGGCGTCTACGCAGTCGCCTAAGCCATCAGGCTCCTCCCAAGCATAAAAAACCCGCCGTCAGCTGACGGCGGGTTTTTTTACGTTTCGGTCTGACGATCGCTCAGAGTGCCGAACGAACGGCGTCGATCAGCCGCTGAACAGTCGCATCGCCAGCGTGGGTTTCCTTGCGCGCCCGGACGAAGCAGGCCTCCGAGCGAAGGATGACGCCGTCGGACAGGACCTTCAGATTATTCGCGCGAAGGGTAGAGCCGGTCGAGGTGATGTCGACGATGATATCGGCTGATCCCGAGGCAGGCGCCCCTTCGGTTGCCCCCAGGCTCTCGACAATCCGGTACAGCTGGATGCCGTGCTGGCTGGAGAAGAATTGCTGCGTCAGCCGCCAATATTTCGTGGCGATCGCCAGACGGCGGCCGTGACGGGCGCGAAAATCGGATGCAACGTCGCCGAGATCGGCCATGGTGTCGACATCGAGCCAGATTTCGGGAACGGCAACCACGACATCGGCATGGCCGAAGCCGAGCCGCGCGCAGACCTCGACGCGCTTGTCAGCCTCCGCCAAACCTTCGCGAACGAGGTCTTCGCCGGTGACGCCGAAATCGACGGTGCCGTTGCCAAGCTCGCGAGAAATCTCCGAAGCCGAGAGGAAGGCGACTTCGACGTCGTCCCAGCCTTCGACGCGTCCGCGATAGGAGCGATCGTTGCCGACAGCGGTGATCCTGATGCCGGCGCGTTCGAAGATCGCCGAGGCATCGTCCTTCATCCGGCCTTTGGAAGGCAATGCGATGGTAATCGTCATCAGGCAGCCCTCTCCGCTTCGATGCGATCCAGCCAGAGCGAGAAGCCAACGGCGGGAATGCGTTCCTTGGCGCCCAAGAAGGTCATCAACCGGTCAAAACGACCGCCACCGGCGAGAACGGCCGAAGTGCCCTGCACGCCGATCTCGAAAACCAGACCGGTGTAGTAATCCAGTGGACGCCCAAAGGCTGCGCGGTAGTCGATCAGCGCCAGATCGACGCCGGCATTGGCCAGAGCGGCCACACGGCCGTCGAAGCGCGCAAGGGCGTTGCCAAGCTTGAGGCCCGCGGCATCGGCAAAACCGGCCAGCGCGGCCGAGGCATTGATCAGCGGCACGTTCAGCGACAGGAACTCCTCCAGCACGCGGAAGGCCGCATCATCAAGGCGCGTTTCGGAGAGGATCAGCTTCTCCTTCAAGCGGCGCGCGATCTCCAGCGGCGAGCGGCTCGCATTCGTCGAATAGCCGGTCGCCTGCATCGTCGCATCGATGTGTGCAACAAGCGCTGCTTCATTGTCGGCGGCAATCAGACGCGCGATCTCGTCACTGAGCCCGGTCACGAACTGAGGGCTGACGAGGCTCGCCAGCAGAGCTTCGAGCTGACTCATGTTGCCGAAGGCATGGATCAGCCGTTTCTGCCACCCGAGCGGCAGACCAAGCGCCTGTACGACTGCCTCAAAGACGGCCTGGTCGCCCAGCGTAACCGAAAGATACTTGCCGGGAACGACGCGCTCCAAGACGCCGATCGCGTCACCGATCGCCCGTGCATCAGCAGCGGCTATGTTGATGTCGCCAAGATCCTCGATCCCGGCCTGATAGAATTCGCTCCCGCCTTCGCGCCGTTGGCGGAAAACTTCACCGAGATAGGAATAGCGCTTCGGCGTGCCGGTGGCGCTCTCGATATGGCGCAGACAGACAGGGATCGTGAACTCCGGCCGCAGGCAAAGACTGGCGCCCGTCTCGTTTTCGGTCATGAAGATACGCCGGCGAAGATCCTCACCGGCAATATCAAGAAACGGTTCGGCCGGCTGGATGACGGGCGTATCCACCCGCTCCGTCTTTCGCGCCGCAAACTCTGAGAGAAGCTCGCCGGAAAAGTCCGGCAGATTGATCAGGGCCATCTCAGCCCGCCCTATTCCGGTCTTCGGCCTGCGCCGCCAGAATTGCCTTCACCTTGGCGACGAGGTCGCCTTCCGCAACCGTTTCCTGGGCAACACGGGCCTCACGCCAGCTGGCATTGTCCTCGATCTCGCCCGACAGGCGCTTGCCCTCGATCAGGTCCTTGATCTGCACGACGCCCTGCGCCCGCTCGTCACCTCCCTGGATGATGGCGACAGGGCAGCCGCGGCGGTCGGCATATTTCAACTGGTTGCCGAACTTCTTCCAGTTGCCCTGGAACATTTCGGCGCGGATGCCGGCGGAGCGCAAGTCCTGCGTCATGCGCTGGTAGCGGCCCATCGCGTCGACATCGCCGTCCATGACCGTGACCAGAACCGGCTCGATGGCCTCGGCCTGGCCGAGCTTGCCAAGGTTCTTCAACGCCGTCATCAGGCGGGAAACACCGATGGAGAAGCCGGTAGCCGGCACCGGCTGGCCCATGAAGCGGGAGACGAGGCCGTCGTAGCGACCACCACCGCCAACGGAACCGAAGACGACCTTCTCGCCCTTCTCGTTGGTGACATCGAACAGAAGCTCGGCTTCGTAGACGGGGCCGGTGTAATATTCGAGGCCGCGCACGACCGACGGATCGATCTTGACGCGGTCGGACTGGTAGCCCGCGCTTCTGACCAATGCGCCAATGAAATTCAGCTCTTCAACGCCTTCAGCACCCTTGGATGTGCCGGCAACGAGTTCCGCCAACTGGGCTGCGCTTTCGGCATAATCCTTGATGCCGACAAAGAAGAGGACCTTGTCGATCTGGCTCTGGTCGAGGCCTGCGCCCTTGGTGAAATCGCCGGACTCATCCTTGCGGCCGGGGCCGAGCAGGAGTGCCACGCCCTCAGGACCGAACTTGTCGAGCTTGTCGATGGCGCGCAGCACGTTGAGGCGCTGGCCGACCTTGTCATCACCTCCGAGACCGATCGCTTCGAGAACGCCGTCGAGAACCTTGCGGTTGTTGACGCGGATGACGTAATCGCCGCGCTTGATGCCGAGGGCTTCCAGCGTATCGGCCATCATCATGCACATTTCGGCATCGGCCTGCACGCCGGGAGCACCGACGGTATCGGCGTCGAACTGCATGAACTGGCGGAAGCGACCTGGGCCTGGCTTCTCGTTGCGGAAAACGTAGCCGGCGCGATAGGTGCGGTACGGCAGCTGGATCTCGTTGAAATTCTCGGCGACATGACGGGCGAGCGGCGCCGTCAGGTCGTAGCGGAGCGACATCCACTGCTCGTCGTCATCCTGCAGCGAGAAGACGCCTTCGTTCGGCCGGTCGGCATCGGGCAGGAACTTGCCGAGCGCATCGGTGTATTCGAAGAGCGGGGTTTCGACAGGATCGAAACCATAGTGCTCATAGACTTCCCGGATCTTCGCGGTCATTTCGTTGACGGCGCGAATGTCGGCTGCCGAACGATCGACGAAGCCGCGGGGAAGTCTGGCCTTGAGCTTTTGTGGTTTCTTCTGCTTGTCGTTCATTTCCAAGGTATTCCGCTCGCTGTGACAGTGGCGGTTTCCTAGCGGAAAGGGCCGGATGCGGCAAGGGCGAAGGCCCTTGATCCGGAACACAGAATCGATTGAGCGAGTAGGAATGGATCGAATGGCAGGAGCTCTATCATGATCGCGGAGGCGCTTCTCTATGCCGCGACCGTTCCGGTGACGCTGAAGGCGCATCGCCGGTTCATCCGATACTCCGTCAATCTCTGGTCCCGCGCCGGCCGCTGCAGCCGGCAATGGGCAGAGCACGAGGAGAGGAGCAAGGACGCCATAAGGAGCGCCATGACCGGCCTGCGGCAGAGGAGAACGGCGGTCATCCTGGGATCCGGCTTGCTGCGCGACGTACCGATCGAGGAGCTGGCCCAGACGTTTGATACTGTCGTGCTCGTCGATCTCGTGCATCTCGCCTCGACACGCTTGTGGCTGCGGCGGAAAGGCTACAAGAACGTTCGGCTGATTGAGCGCGACCTTTCAGGCTATGACGACCTCGCGGCGGGCAGGCAGCCGGAACCCCTCGCCTTCCTGAGAACCGTTCCGTATCTCGACTTCGTGGTCTCGGCCAATCTCCTCTCGCAGATCGGTCGAGGCGTGAAACGACGCTTCGAGGCGGAGCAGGAAGGCGCCCTGCCCGCCGATACTGTCGCACAGCTGATCCAGGCGCACCGGTCGGCATTGGAAGCGGCGCCTTGCAAGACTTGCCTGATCACCGATGTCTCCTATGCCGTCATCGACCGCACCGGGAAGGTCCATGAAGAGGCCGACTTGCTGCATGGTGTGTCGCTGCGATCGGTTCAAGCCGACTGGACATGGCCCGTGGCGCCGATCGGCGAGGAAAGCGCCGACTATCAGATCGTGCACAAGGTTGTTGCGGCATATTGAGCGTCGGCTCGTCCGAGCCCGGGTCTCGCTCGGGGCGATGTCGCCAGTTCGAGCACCGCCGACGTGTCCTTGGTTGACAAATGGCAGGCAGCCCATAGTCTGCGTGTACGCCTTTGAAATCGCAACCGCTCGAGGATGAGGATCATGCCTATGACGAAGTGCATGAGACGGTTTCTGCTAGCGCATCTTGCTCTTTGCCTTACGGCTTTCGCGGCGGCCGCTGCGACGCTCGATACGATCACTGAGCGCAGCAGCGTGCGCATCGGCTACATCGCCGACGAAGCGCCCTTTTCCTCCAGCAAGGCGGGCGCCAATCCGACGGGATACGCCATCGACCTCTGTGGCAAGATCGCCGATGAAATAGAACACCAGGTTCCGCAGCTGAAGCGCGAATACATCGAGACGACTCTCGCCAGCGGCTTCGACGCGGTGAAAAATGGAGAGGTCGATCTGCTTTGCGGCGCGATCACCGTCAATTTGAAGCGGCGCGAAATAGTCGACTTCTCGCAGCCCATCTTCCTGACCGGGGCGACTGCACTGCTCCGCAAGGATTCGCCCAACTATCTGCAAACGCTTTTTCTCGAGAAGCCTGCTGTTCGCGCCGTTAGCGAGCATGTCGCCTCGACGCGCGTCATCGGCGTGCGTGCCAATACGACGACGGGAGTGACACTGCGCGAGGCGCTGGCAACCCAGGTATCGAAGACCAAGCTTGCCGATTTCCAGACGCATGAGGACGGGCTCGCCGCACTCGAGGATCGCAAGATCGATGCCTATATCGCGGATCAGGCGCTGCTCGCCAGCCTGGCTTCGCGGGCGCGCGATCCGTCCTCGCTTGAGATCGGCGATCGCCTGTTTACGCACGAACCCTATGCGATAGGGCTGCGTCGCGACGACGCCGACTTCCGCTTGCTGGCCGATCGTGCCTTGACGGCTTTCTACCTGTCAGACGATTTTCTGCCGCTGCTGGAAAGCTATTTCGGAGCGGAGGCGGCACCGATGCTGCACACGCAAATCATCATGGAGCATGTGCCCGATTGATATCAAATGCGGAGCGAAGCGTACGGCCCGTCTATTTGGGAGGATGGGCGCTTGGGCGGACGGTGCGAAGAGCGACTTCGAAAGGGAAGACCATCTTGAGCCAGCAGCGTCCCTGCGACGCTGTCATGCGAACCACTTGATTGTGGTCTAAGGTAGCAATGGCTATATTGATTTTGCAGCCACAGGTTTGTCGTCGGAGGGGGCGGCCATGCGGATCGCGATCATGGGGTCGGGCGCCATCGGCGGCTATCTTGGTGCACGGCTCGCTGTCGCGGGCCATGATGTCACTTTTATTGCCCGGGGGCCCCACCTCGAGGCAATGCGAAGCAACGGACTGCAGCTTGAAAGTCCGCTCGGCAATCTCAGCCTGCCACATGTGAAGGCGACTGCGACGCCCGGCGAGGTCGGCCATGTCGACATCGTTTTCTTCGCCGTTAAGCTCTATGACAGCGACACGGCGGCTGCGGCAATCGTGCCGATGGTCGGGCCGGAAACGAGAGTGGTGACGTTGCAAAACGGCATCGACAGCGTCGAGACCCTGGGTCGGCTGGTGCCGCCGTCACAGGTTGTCGGCGGCGCTGCCTACATTTCGGGATACATAAAACAGCCCGGCCTGATCGTGCATCTCGGTGGTGCAGGGCAGTTCTATATCGGCGGGCATCGTGACCCGGTGATCAGTGCGTTGCTCGCGGCATCCATCCAGGCCGGAGACATTGGGCTGCAGACGGTCGAAGATATCGATCAGACGCTCTGGACCAAGTTCGTGACGCTCTGCGCGTTCTCGGGTGCGACCAGCTTAATTCGATCCGGAATTGGATCGATCCTGACAGATCCTGAGTCTCGCACATTGCTTGCCCAGTTGCGGGATGAGGGCATGGCGGTGGCGAAGGCAGCCGGTCACCCGATGCAGGACGAATATGAAGCGTACGCTGAATCGATCTGGCAGAACCTGCCGCCCGATACGTGCTCATCGATGGCCAATGATCTCTTGAACGGAAAACCACTGGAACTTGCCTGGCTTTCAGGGCGAATGCACGCGCTTGGGAACGGCCTTGGCATACCGACGCCATCACACACGGCGGTTTATCGCGCGCTGCATCTCTACGCGAAGGGTACACTCAACTCCACGGCTGACGGCTTTTCTGGGAGGGAAACGAATGGAGACCTTGCGAAATCAGGCTGAAGGCACTGCTTCGGCGGCCACCGACGATGCACAAGCCATGTTCAATAAACATCTGGCAACTTACCGGAAGATCGTCGGCGAAAACCTCATGTTTCACCGCGAGGTCTATGGCTTGCTGCGCACACTGTTGTCCCAGGAGATGCCCAAGCCGTTCAAATTTCTCGATATCGCTTGCGGGGATGCAGTTGCCTCGGCGGGTGCGTTGAAGGGGAGTGCCATCGGCCACTATTACGGGATCGACCTCTCTCCGCAGTCGTTGGATCTCGCGAGGGAATCGCTGAAGGACTTGCCGTGCCCTATCGACCTGCGGTGTGGCGATTTTGCCGAAGCAATGGCCGACTGGTCCGACACCGTGGACTTCGTATGGATTGGCATGTCGCTGCATCATCTCCAGCCGGACGGAAAGGTCCGATTGATGAAAGATGTGCGCGATACATTGAGCCGTGACGGCCTGTTTTTGATCTGGGAACCCACCCTTCTCGACGAGGAAAACCGGGAAGAACATTTTGATCGGTTCTCGGCCTATCGTAATGTGTGGGCTGCATTAACGGACGAAGAATTTGCGGCGATGGACGCGCATATGAGGCTCGCCGACTTCCCGGAAAAGGCCGACACATGGAAGGCGATGGGCCGTGAAGCCGGGTTCTCCGAAGCTGAACAAATATTCCTGATGCCCAATCGCTTCGGGAGAGTCTACCAATACAGGAACTAGTGTCAGCTCGCCGTGCTTGGTGGGTGGCCCTGCCGGAAGGAGTGGCCTTCAAGGCCGCGCATCCTCCGATGTCTTTCGGACCGCCATCTGATGTTCGCCTCGGGCCGATGTGGCCCACGCGACCAGTGTCTGCCAAATCCGCAAAATGCAGCTTGGCTTCTTTGCGTCGTGTTCCTATTTTGACGGCATGCGCTTTTTTGCAATCATCGCGATGGCACTTGCCTGGATGGCCTACGGCACCATGTCCGCCTGGGCTGGCTGTCCGACATGCCTGTCGATGCAGACCGTCGCAGCGACCTCCAGTGTCGAACACCATCATGTGGCCGGAATGGACATGGGCGAGAACGCGAAATCCGCGCCTGCGCAACAGGATCCGTGTTCAGCCAGCGGCATGGTGCACATGCCCTTCTGCTCAGCCTGTCTCGTCGTGCCGCCGCCGATGGTGTTCGCGGCAGCCGGAAAGCACGTATTTTCCTATCCTGCCCCTGGACCGGCCGATGCGATGCGGGATGCACGCCCTCAGCCCCTGGCGCCGCCTCCCCGGCTTGTCTGACCGGTTTTCATGAAACGCCGCGGCTTCGGCCGCGCATTGAACCCCAGTATCAGACAGAGGAAGGTAATCCCATGTCTCTGAAAACTCTCGCTCTTGCTGCAACGCTTGCCCTCTCTGCCACGCCCCTCTTCGCGGAGGATGCGCCGATGGACATGAGCAAGCCGATGGGCGATCACAGTGCATCGAGCCACGCGTTCGCGGAGGCGAACGCGAAGATGCACAAGGACATGATGCTCAAATATAGCGGCGATACCGACGTCGACTTCGTCCGGGGCATGATCCCGCACCATCAGGGCGCGATCGACATGGCGAAGATCGAATTGCAATACGGCAAGGATCCGGAAATCCGCAAGCTGGCGGAAGCCGTGATCAAGGCCCAGGAGGCCGAAATCGCCGACATGCAGGCCTGGCTGAAGGCGCACGGCAAGTAATAGCCAAGGACGCCGGAGCAGCAAGCCCCGGCGTCCGTTTCACGAAACTTCAATCAGGCCTTCGGCTGGAATGGCTCCGGCCGACGGCCGGCACCCTGTCGCGAAAGCATCCAACCCGGATATTCAGGCGCAAGCTCGCTGACCTCATCGAGTTTCTTCAAATCGTCCGCATCGAGTTTCAGGTTGACCGCCGCCAGGTTCTGGTCGAGCTGCTCGACCCGCTTGGCGCCGATGATGACGGTTGTCACGAACGGCTTCGCGAGAATGTAGGCAAGCGCGACAGTAGCGACGCTCGTGCCGTGCTTTTCGGCGATCTCGCGCATCACGGCAACGCAGGCCCAGGCGCGATTCTTGTCGACTGGCGGGAAGTCAAACGCAGCGCGGCGACCTTCGCCGTTGCCAGGCGCTCCCGGCCCATACTTGCCGGAGAGTAGGCCGCCCGCCAGTGGCGACCAGACCATCAGGCCGAGCTTCTCCTCCTGCATCATCGGCACGATGTCGCGTTCCAGATCGCGGCCGGCGATGGAATAATAGGCCTGCACCGTCTCGAACCGAGCGAAGCCGCGACGCTCGGAGATGCCAAGCGCCTTGGCAATGCGCCATGCCTGCCAGTTGGAAACGCCGACATAGCGCACCAAACCACGAGAAACGAGATCGTCGAAGGCGCGCAGCGTCTCGTCGATCGGCGTGACCGTGTCGGTGGCGTGGATCTGATAAAGGTCGATATGATCGGTCTGAAGACGCTTCAGGCTGGCCTCGACCGAATCCATGATGTGCCCGCGCGAAGCGCCACGATCATTCGGCTTGTCGCCCATGGTGCCATAGACCTTCGTGGCAATCACGACGTCCTTGCGGGGAACGCCGAGGTTTTTCAGTGCCTGGCCGAGCAGTTTTTCGGACTCACCGAAGGAGTAGACATCTGCCGTATCGATGAAGTTGACCCCTGATGCCAGCGACTTTTCGACGATTTGATCGGCAGCCTTCTGGTCGACGTCAGCGATGGAACCCCAGAGATTGTTTTCGCCGGCGGCACCGAATGTCATCGTGCCGAGGCAGATTTCCGAGACGAACAGTCCAGTATTTCCAAGTTGATTGTAACGCATGGTCGGAGATTTCCTTGTGACGGCCGCGAGCGCGACCTAAAGACGGTTGAATTGATTTTTGGTTATTGGCCTGGTCGAGACAGGAACAGCCAAAATGCGGCTGTGCGAGAGGCCCTATCGATGTAAGGCGAACCGACGGTATTTCAACGTGTCCGTTACCATCCGACCATTCGCATCCCCTTGTTTCGCGCCCGGCCTCCAATAAATTCTACTTGATGACTCGGAGATGACGGATGACGACCCGCGCGCTGACAACCATCGGCTTCGATGCCGACGACACGCTCTGGCAGAACGAGCAATATTATCGGCTGACCGAGGCGCATTTCACCGAACTGCTGGCTGATTTTGCAGACGGCCCGAGGGTGTCGGAGCGACTGCTCGAGGCCGAGAAGCGCAATCTCCGCCACTACGGCTTCGGCATCAAGGGATTTACCTTGTCGATGATCGAGACGGCGATCGAAGTCACTGAAGGCAAGGTCCCTGCCAGCGTCATTGCCAGCATTCTCGACACCGGCCGAGACCTGCTTTCCCACCCGGTCGAGACCCTGCCGCACGTTCAGGAGACGCTGGCGGCACTCTCGGAGAACTACCTGCTGGTGATGATCACCAAGGGCGACCTGTTCGATCAGGAGCGCAAGTTGGCGCAATCCGGGCTCGGCGATTTCTTTCACGCGGTCGAGATTGTTTCCGACAAGACTGCTGTAACCTACCGCCGGATCTTCTCCAAGGTCGGGGGTGGCCCGGAACGGGCGATGATGGTCGGCAATTCGCTGAAATCAGACATCGTCCCGGCGATCGCCGCCGGCAGCTACGGCGTCTTCGTGCCGCACGAGCTCACCTGGGTGGTCGAGCATGTCGAGGAGCCGAAAGATGCGCCGCGCTTCCGCAAGATCGAACATCTGGGGGAACTGCGCGGCCTGATCGAAGGCCTCGGCTAACCTGCTGTCACCTTGGAGGAAAGAGCGGCGACGGCGATTGCTTGTCGGCGGGAGCAGCCGGTGGCGGTGCTGCCGCCTGAGGCTCGACGAGAATGCTGTAGGGCGCGCCTAGCCCCCTGCGTGGCGAGACCTTGGAGTAGTAGGGCCGCAGCAGCCAGGTGGTGCTGTCCTTCACGGTGATATTATAGCTTTCGCCATCCTCGTCCGTCCCGAAGATCGCCTCCTCATCGGGTGTCGCGAGATTAAAGATCGAGAGGAAAGCAAATTTGCTCTTGGTCGAGAAGCTGATCTTCACATGCTGGCCAGCCTTGACGGGAAGCGTGTAGACGCGTCCGTTGCCGAATTTCGTCCAGCCCTTGAGTTCCATAGTGGCGGCCGGAAACTGCAGTTTCTCCAGTCGTTCGCCAGGCTGCAGCTCAGGTGACTGCGCGAACGCAGCGGACGCCAGCAGGCACAACGCGACGGTTGCCGCGAGCCCCTTCATGGGCGCACCAGCGCATCGCGCATCGCTTCCACCTCGGCGCGACAGTAGCAACCTTCGACGTGATCGTTGACGAGACCCATTGCCTGCATGAAGGCATAAACTGTGGTCGGACCGACAAACGTCCAGCCGCGCTTCTTCAGATTCTTGGAAATGACGACCGATGTCGGCGTTGTCGGGTTGGCCATGACAGTGGCGCGATCGACCACCTTCGGGCGATCGCTATGGCCGGGCTCGAAGCTCCAGAAATAGCGGGCGAGCGACCCGAACTCCTGCCGCAACTCGATCGCTCGGCCAGCATTGTTGATCGTCGAAACGATCTTGCCGCGATGACGCACAATGCCGGGATCGGCAAGGCAGCGCGCGATATCGGCGTCGTCGAAGAGCGCGACCTTCTCGAAGTCGAAGCCGGCAAAGGCAGCGCGGAAGTTCTCGCGCTTACGCAAGATGGTGAGCCAGGAGAGACCCGACTGAAACCCTTCCAGGCAGATCTTTTCGAAGAGGCGGATATCATCGGTGACGGGTCGTCCCCACTCCTCGTCGTGATACTTGAGGTAGTCCGGGAGGTTGGCGTGCCAGTGACAGCGGCTCTTGCCGTCTTCACCGATGATGATGCCCGTATCGCTCATGTCTCGCTTCGCTCTCCTGCTGCGAATCCGGCTTTACCATTTGCAAACTCTGTTTCCAAACCGAACGATAACCCTGACGAAAAGTTTATCTCCCGCTTCGGATTCGAATGAGTTCAGATTTACCATTCACTGGCGGGAACGGTGGCAGCGTGAAGCAAGGCGGCCGCTGCCGTCCGCACATTTTCGGCCATTTGTAGAGAGTCCGTCCGATGATGAAATCCCTTTTGCTCGCCGCAGCGATGCTCGGCGTCTTTTCCACGGCTGCGCTCGGCGACGACCGCTACACGACGCGCCCGCCGGTCGTGTTGAGCCCAGATCTCGCAGCCCCGTGGACCATGCAGCTCGGCGGCGGCAAGGTTCGCCCCGTCGTTTACCGGCAACCGGCCTTCGCGCCGCGTGGTCTATTCACGTCCGGCGTCTTCGGTGGCACTCCTGCTACCAGGGCACAGCCGGTATCCGCCACTAATCCCGGCGTTCCCGTCATCCGTCGTCAGCTTGAGCCACAGTATCTGCCGCAGATTGTCAGCTACGACACCAAGGAGCGGCCCGGCACGATCGTTATCGATACCAACAACCGCTTCCTCTATCTGGTGATGGACGGCGGCAAGGCTCGGCGTTATGGCGTCGGCGTCGGCAAGCCGGGCTTCGAATGGGCTGGCGTGCACAAGATCACCCGCAAGTCCGAGTGGCCGGATTGGACGCCGCCGTCGGAAATGATCGGTCGCGAAGCCGCCAAGGGCCATTATCTCCCGGCGCGCATGGACGGTGGGCCTGCGAATCCACTTGGCGCACGCGCCATGTACCTCGGCTCTACCCTTTATCGCATCCACGGCACCAACGCCCCCTGGACGATCGGCAATGCCGTTTCTTCCGGCTGCATCCGACTGCGCAACGAAGACGTGGTTGACCTTTACGAGCGCGTAAAGGTTGGAACTCGCGTCATCGTCATGTAAAGGCTCATCAATACCGGCGCGGAGCCAAGCATAGTTGCAATTAAACATCGCAGCCGCTTCATTCCGCCCCCGACATCTTGAACTGGATCGAAGTTCGGTTAGCTTCGGTCCGGTTTTGCTTTGAGGGAATCAAATATGCTGAAATTCGCGACGGCTCTCGCAGCCGCCGGCCTTCTGGTCTCTTCCGTATCCACATCTGTGTCGGCACAGCCGATCGCGCCCGCTCATGACGCTGCGCCTGTCGTTCGGGTCGCCGTGCAGCCGAAATCGGTCAAGCCGCAGTTCAAGCGCCAACGCGTCCACCTCGTCACCAACGAGGCACCCGGCACGATCATCATCGATACCAACAACAAGTTCCTTTATCTCGTCGAGACCAAGGACCGCGCGACGCGCTACGGCATCGGCGTCGGTCGCGAAGGCTTCGGCTGGTCGGGCGTCGTCAAGATCGGCCGCAAGGCAGAGTGGCCGGGCTGGACGCCACCGCCTGAAATGCGGGTTCGCGAAGCTGCGAAAGGCCACATCCTCCCGGCCTTCCAGGAAGGTGGCGAAGACAATCCGCTCGGCGCCCGCGCGATGTATCTCTACAAGGGTGGCAATGACACGTCCTTCCGCATCCACGGCACCAACCAGCCGTGGTCGATCGGCCTCAACATGTCGTCCGGCTGCATTCGCATGATGAACAAGGATGTGATGGATCTCTACGATCGCGCTCCTGTCGGCACGAAGGTCATCGTTGTCGGCCCAGGCAACAAGCAGGGCGAAATCAGCTTCGACGATCGCGGCATCGACATCCTGCGGACGCTATTCGGCGGCTAATGCAAATATTTGGCGGCCGGCGACGGCCGCCTACTTCGATCCGCAACTGACCTT
This sequence comes from Rhizobium sp. BK399, assembly GCF_014194695.1. Lineage (GTDB taxonomy): Bacteria > Pseudomonadota > Alphaproteobacteria > Rhizobiales > Rhizobiaceae > Rhizobium. The sequence continues at coordinate 798,041 of NZ_JACIAH010000001.1, forward strand.
GCCGGTCACGCTAAGCGGCTTCGCGCCGCCCTCAAGAGCAAGCTCATAGGCGCCCGAGAATGTCGTCATCGATTTGCCGCGCTGGCCGGCGGTCACGATCAGGCTGACGCCCTGCCCCTTAGGGTCGTCTCCATCCTCATAGAATACTTCCAGCCGCAATTCGCCATCGTGTGACCAGTGGTGCGTCAGGTTCTCCGACGTCACGGCAATCTTCTGTAGCGCCTGGGGTGCATCGCCGCTCTTCACCACAAGAGCGCCGCGAAAATGATTGAGCTTGTGGCCGCCTTCCGCCTCGAAGCCGCTTTCCACCGTGAAGCGCACATTCTTGTCATCCGCCGAGCAGAAGAAACGAGTGGCTGCGTGGGCGGCATTGGTCGCACCGCAGAGAAGCGTGAACGCGAGGATGGTGCGGTACATAGCGGGCTCCTGAGATTGCCGGACGATCCAGCGCCGCTAAGCTAAGGGCAAATCCTTTAATTTTTCCGGTACATCTCCGCCGTAGGCCCAGTCCAGCAGTTGGACCGTGTGAACGATCGGAATTGCTGTCCCGGTCGTGATCTGCATCATGCAGCCGATGTTGCCGGTTGCGATCACATGCGGCTTCGTCGCCTCGATATTCCTGACCTTGCGGGTCTTGAGCGCTTCGGAAATATCGGACTGCATGATGTTGTAGGTACCGGCAGATCCGCAACAGAGGTGGCCTTCCGCGGGATCGCGGACGTTGAAGCCGGCCGCCTTCAGCAGCTGCTTCGGCGCCATCGTGATCCTCTGGCCGTGCTGCATCGAGCAGGCGGAGTGATAGGCGACGATGACGCCTTTCGGCATCTGGGCCGGCAGGTCAAGCGACGCAAGGTACTCGGTGACATCCTTCGCCAGCGACGAGATGCGCGCCGCCTTTTCGGCGTAGGCGGGATCGAGCCGCAGCATGTGACCGTAATCCTTGATCGTCGTGCCGCAGCCGGAAGCGGTGATGATGATCGCGTCGAGCCCACCCTTTTCGAGTTCACCCGTCCACACATCGACGTTGGCGCGTGCGCTTGCTAACGCCTGCTCTTCGCGTCCCATGTGATGGACGAGCGAGCCGCAGCAACTTTCCCCCTCGGGTACGACCACCTCAACACCCAGTCGCGTCAGCAGCTTGATGGTCGCCTCGTTGATGCCTGGATCGAGGGCTGGCTGCGCGCAGCCGGTTAGGATCGCGACGCGTCCGCGCTTTTCACCGGCCGCCGCGTGGCTTGCCGGTGCTGCATAGATCGAGGCGGGAGGGATATGTCGCGGCGCCAGCGCCAGCATTGCGGCAAATGGCTTCAATGCGGGCGAGTGCTGAAGGAACCCGGCAAACGGTCGGCCCACCGACGACAGCTTGATCGCAAGGCGAAACCGATCAGGATATGGCAGGACAGCGGCAAGGATGGCGCGCACGAGCCGGTTCATGAAAGGACGCTTGTAGGTCTTCTCGATGTGTGCCCGTGCATGGTCGACGAGGTGCATGTAGTCGACCCCGGAGGGACAGGTCGTCACGCAGGCGAGACACGAGAGACAGCGGTCGATATGGGTGACCACCTCGGCATCCGCCGGGCGCCCGTTTTCCAGCATGTCCTTGATCAGGTAGATGCGCCCGCGCGGGCTGTCGAGTTCGTTGCCGAGCGTCACATAGGTCGGACAGGTCGCGGTGCAGAAGCCGCAATGCACGCATTTGCGCAGGATCTGCTCGGATTCGGCGACATGAGGGTCGGCAAGCTGGGCGGGCGTAAAATTGGTCTGCATTGCCTTCAGGCTCCTGCCATCTTCCCGGGATTGAAGATGCCGGCGGGATCGAATTTCAGTTTCAGTCGCTGCGAGAGCAAGGCCACCGCCTCCTGCTGCGGCTGAAAGGCGGCCGTCAATGCCCGCATTGGTTCGGGCGCCCGCATCAGCGTGGCGTGGCCACCGCCCAGCGCCTTGATGAAACGGCGCAGGAGATCCGCATCGGCATCCGCCTCCATCCGCATCCAGATCAGCCCGCCCTGCCAGTCGTAGAATGCGTCGACGCCGGCTTCGAGGCGGAGGGCCGCGACCAGCTGATGGCCGATGGTTGGCGCGACAGAAACCCGCCAAACGGGCCGCATCGTGCCGTCAGCATAAGGGGCGGCATCCCGGATGTCTTTCCAAAGGCGTACGCTCTCGTTTTGCTCCAACCGCGTGACCGATCCGAACGCTTGCATGGCCGCAACGAGCTTGGCTGCGCGGGCTTCAACGGAGCCAGGCAGGCCTTCAATGCGCAGACAGGTCGCCTCGCCTCCCGAAAGCGTACTGTCGAGAAATTTCCAGGATACGGTCATCGGCAGATGCGCGGCGCCGGAGACTTCGACTGGCGAGGCCATCGCCGCCGCCATGGCGTTGGCGGCTTCGGCATCGTTGAGGCCGGAAACGACAATCGTCGCTTCAGTTCGCGGTCGCGGCGGCACGCGGAAGGTCACTTCCGTCAGCAACCCCAGCGTTCCATGCGAGCCGGCCATCAGCTTGACGAGATCCAGTCCGGTCACGTTCTTCATCACGCGGCCGCCCGCCTTGATCAGTTCGCCCTTGCCATTGATGAAGCTCACGCCAAGCAGGCTGTCGCGTGCGGCCCCGGCCACAAAACGGCGCGGCCCCGAAACGTTGGCGGCAAAAACGCCGCCGATGGTCGGCTCGCCCGATGTACCCATGACCGGCCGATGATCCATCGGTTCGAAGGCCATCATCTGGCCGTTCTCAGCGAGTGCGGCTTCGATCTCGGACATTGGCGTTCCAGATCGTGCAGTCAAAACCATCTCGCCGGGATTATAAGCCGTGATGCCGCTCAGGTTGGACGAACGCAACCGACTTTCCGCCGCGACTGCATTTCCGAAACCGGAACGGGTGTTGCCGCCGCAGATCGCCAGCGGCTTGCCTGCCTGTGCATGGCTGCGGACGATTGCCGCAGCCTCGTCATCCGTCATAGGCAATAGATCGATCATGCGGCCGGACGTCCCTCGAGCGGGAAGACCTTGGACGGGTTCAGGAGCCAGGCCGGATCGAAAGCGGCGCGTGCCGCCATCTGCTGCGCCAGGTCCGCCTCGGAATATTGATGGCGCATCAGGTCTCGCTTTTCGATGCCGACGCCATGTTCGCCCGTCAGGCAGCCGCCGGCATCGACACACAGCTTCAGGATTTCCATGCCCGCGGCTTCCGCACGTGCGGCGTCGTCCGGATCGTTGGCATTGAAGAGGATCAGGGGGTGCATGTTGCCATCACCGGCATGGAACACGTTGGCGACGCGAAGCCCATGGCGATCGATGATTTCAGAGGTTTTCTTCAGCACGTAGGAAAGCTGGCTGAGCGGCACGGTGCCGTCCATGCAGATATAATCGGCGATGCGCCCGGTGGCGCCGAAGGCCGACTTCCGGCCCTTCCAGATCAGCGCCGCCTCGGTTGCCGACTGGCATTCGCGGACGGTCTTCACGCCATGCCTGTGGGCGATTTCGACGATGCTCTTCAGCATGTCGTCCATTTCCGCTTCCGATCCCTCGACCTCCACGATCAACAGCGCGCCGACATCCAGGGGGTAGCCGGCCTTGGCAAAGGCTTCACAGATTTCGATCGCCGGCTTGTCCATGAATTCGATGGCAACCGGAATGATGCCTGACGCAATGATGTCAGCGACGCAGGACCCTGCCTCTTCTGAGGTATCGAAGCCGAACAGGACCGGCCGCGCGCCCTCGGGCTTGGCAATCAGGCGGACCGTCGCTTCGGTGACGATCCCCAGCTGGCCCTCGTGTCCGCAGACGAGGCCGAGCAGATCGTAGCCTGCCGCATCTAACGCCTTGCCACCGAGATCGATGACAGTGCCGTCAGTCATCACCATCTTGACGCCGAGCAGGTTATTGGTCGTAACCCCGTATTTCAGACAGTGCGCGCCGCCCGAATTCATGCCGATATTGCCGCCGATCGTGCAGGCCAGCTGCGAGCTGGGATCGGGCGCATAGAAGAAACCATCCACCGAGACGGATTCCGAGATATTCAGATTGGTCACGCCGGCTTCGACAACCGCCACGCGATTGGGAAGATCGATATCGAGGATGCGGTTCATCTTTGAGACGCAGACGACGACCGCATCCTCCTGCGGGATCGCGCCGCCCGACAGCGAGGTTCCCGCACCACGCGGCACCACCGGGACACCGTAGCGGTGACAGTATTTCATCACGGCGGCCACCTCCGCGGTTGTCCGCGGCAAGGCAACAGCAAGCGGCATGCGGCGGTAGGAAACGAAGGCATCGGTCTCGAACGGCATCAGTTCGCGCGCCTCATGAACCAAGCATTCCGGCGGCAGCAGGTCGATGAGATCGGCAACAATCTGCCGGCGGCGAGCAAGCACGTCGGCACGCGGGGCGAGAAACGAAATGGTGTCGGACATGGCTCCCTCCCTTCGCCGGCGGCAGCGAAAACCCGGCGCATCCTCCGCGCTGCCGGCTCGAACGGGCTTAACACTTTCCCGATTATGGCGCAAATGCTAAGCACTTATTCCAAAAGGACAAACAATCTAAGCGTATGACCAATCTGGGTGACCTTGAAATTTTCGCAAAAGTCGTTTCGACCGGGAGCATGTCGCTGGCCGGCAGGGCGCTCGGTTTCTCACCGGCCGTAGTCTCCAAACGCATCAAACGGCTGGAAGATGGCTGGGCACGCGGCTTTTGCAGCGCACGACGCGGCAAATCTCGCTGACGGAAGCTGGCCAGGGCTTTTACGATCGCGTCCTCGGCATTCTCGCCGGGATCGAGGAGGCCGAATACTATATCTCCGGGCGCTCGGCGCAGATGCAGGGGACGCTGAAGGTGACGGCGCCGACCTCCTTCGGGCGCACGCATGTCGCCCCACACCTGAAGTCCTTCATGGACATGCATCCCGGGGTTGCGATCAATCTCGTGCTCAGCGACGAGTTCACCGACATCGTCGGTGAAGGCTTTGACCTTGCTATCCGGATTGCGGAACTGACGGATTCGAGCCTCGTCGCGCGGCGACTCGCGCCGGTCAGGCGCCTGCTTTGCGCCTCCCCCGATTATCTTTCCGCCAACGGCACGCCGGAAACGATCGAAGACCTGAAGCAGCACCGCTGTCTGCCTGCTCACAACAACGATGCCTGGCGACTGGAAGGGCCTGAGGGCCCGCTTTCACTCCGGCCGGAAGGGATGCTTGTGACGAACTCCAGCGAGGTCGTGCGTGAGGCCGTGATATCTGGGCTCGGCATTGCGCTGCGCTCCACTTGGGACATCAGCCGCGAGTTGAAGGATGGTCGGCTGGTGCACATTCTCCCTGCCTATGAGGGGTCGCGCAGCGTGACGCTGTCGGCAATCTACCCAAGCCGCCAGTTCCTGCCGGCCAAGGTGCGGCTGTTCATCGACTATCTCGCCGAGGTCTACGGCCCGGTCCCCTATTGGGAACGCTAGAGCTTTCACTGGTCAACTCGCCAGCCTCTCGATGACGAGATCGAGGAGCGCCCGCAGGCGGGCCTGCCGTTTCATGTCCCGGTGATAACCGATCCAGGTGTCGCGCCCAGGCGGGGCTTCGCCGAGATCGACCGGCTCGATGTCAGCGATCGCATCGCCGAGGGGGCGCGGCAGGACGGCGAGCCCCGCGCCATTCCTGCACAGCGTCGCCTGCACATCGCGGTTGTTGCTGCGCATGGCGATCTCGGCCTTTGGCAGGACGCGCGCCAGCCACATGACATCGGGCATGCCGCCGAAGGCTTCGTCCATCGTGACCAGGCGCGCGCCTGCGCCATCCCCTGCCTTCGGATGCTCTGCGCCCCGGCGCGTATAGAGCTGGTACTCGATATGCAGCAGCTTGCGCGATATTACATCAGGCTCGGTGAAGGGCGCGATCCGAACGACGACGTCCGCCTCGCGGCGGGAGAGGCTGAGCAGGCGGCTATCGGTCAGCAATTCGACGACGATCTTCGGATGGCGCAGCGAGAATTCCGCAAGCACCGGCGCAAGCACATGTGCACCGAACCACTCCGACGACGACAGGCGTAGGAAGCCGCTCAACTGCCGGCTTTGTCCGGCGAGTTCACGTTCGAGAGCCAGCGCTTCCTCTTCCATCCGTTCGGCGTGCGTGAAGACGGCCGTGCCCTCGTCCGTCAGCACAAAGCCGTCGGCTGTCCGCTGAAACAGCGTCTGGCCGAGCGAAACTTCCAGAGCGCGAAGGCGACGCCCCATCGTCGGCTGCGTCAGGCCGAGGCTGCGGGCGGCAGCGCCGAGAGTTCCATGGCGGGCGATCGCCAGGAACAGCTTGAGATCGCTCCATTCCACTATCCGGCTCCCAAACAAAAATGCATGGACATCGTGCATTCTCTTTCATTTCCATTCGCACATCAACGGCGCATTCTCCGGGCAATTCAAACGAACGGAGAGTTGCATGTCTCAGTCCACAACGATGAAGGCGCTCCTGATCGACGCGCCGAACGCCGATTTCCGCTTGGTCGAGATCGCCGAACCGACGCCACGCGAGGGTGAGATTTTGGTTCGGATCAAGGCGAGCGGCGTCAATCCTTTGGACACCAAGATCCGTGCCGGCAATGCCGCCCATGCGCGGCATCCGTTTCCCGCCGTTCTTGGCATTGATCTGGCCGGAGTCGTCGAGCAGGTAGGTCCCGGCGTCACCGAGTTCCGCCGTGGCGACGAGGTTTACGGCATGACCGGTGGCGTCGGCGGCATCCAAGGCTCGCTGGCTGAATTCGCGGCGGTTGACGCCAGGCTGCTCGCGCCGAAGCCCCACAATCTCTCGATGCGGGAGGCAGCAGCGCTGCCGCTGATCGCCATTACCGCCTGGGAGGGCCTGGTCGATCGCACCAATGTCCGCGATGGTCAGCAGGTTCTTGTCCTCGGCGCCGGCGGCGGCGTCGGGCACATTGCCGTACAGATCGCAAAAGCCGTAGGTGCCGATGTATTTGCCGTCGACGGTGCCGCCAAGGCTGACTACCTCGGAAGCCTCGGAGCAACGCCGATCGACTACCGGGTGGAGACCGTGACGGACTATGTCGTCAATCACGCGGGGGGCAAAGGCTTCGACATCGTCTACGATACGGTCGGCGGCGCCAGCCTTGACACTGCCTTCCAGGCGATCGGCCGCTTCGGTCACGTCGTCAGCGCGCTCGGATGGGGAACACACGCGCTTGCCCCGCTGTCGTTCAAAGCGGCAACCTATTCGGGAGTGTTTACGCTGCTGCCGCTTCTGACCGGCGAAGGTCGAAGCCACCACGGCAAGATCCTGCGTGAGGTCGGCAAACTCGTCGAGGCCGGAAAGCTGATGCCAAGGCTGGACGCGCGTCGCTTCGGACTTTCCGATGTCGCGGAAGCCCATGCTCTAATCGAAAGCCGTCAGGCAAACGGCAAGCTGGTGGTTGAGATCGCCTAAAGTTTGAAGGGCGCGCGCCGCGCCCTCTCCTTAACGCGCCAGATCGAGATAGGCGCTTGCCACCATCGCGTCGATATCCCTCGGCACCGGGACGATGCAGCTCTCGGCGCCGACTTCGCGCCTGGCGACACGCTCAAGGCAGCGCGCCTGCAGCGTAAAACCAAGATCCATCGATTCGACGGAATTGCCGAGCGGCCGGGGGCCGGCAAGGTTTGCCATATGCCCGCCGCCAAGAATATGGAAAGAGCGGCCATCCCTCAGGTGCAAGGTCTCGATATGGTCCGCCTCGTAGCGATCGATCCGGACGACTTCGGGGTGCTGTCGAAACGCCGCAACATCGATCTCATGCGGAAAATGTCCACCATTCATCAGGATCGCGCCATCCTTGATCAGCGGGAGGTCGGCGGCGGTGACGATCGCGGGAAAGCCGGTAACGGTGACAAGCACGTCGGCTGAGGCAATCGCCTCGTTGCGCAGCGGCGTGGAGAAGCCGTCGAGGTGCGCCTCTAGCGCAGTCACTGGATCGATATCAACGACGCTGACGGTTGAAAACGCATTGCGGAAGCAGGCTGCAGTGCCTTTGCCGCAGGCGCCATAGCCGAAAACCGTCACACGCTTGCCGTTGGTCGAGCGATTGGTGAAGCGCATGTAGCTTTCGAACAGGCTCTGGCCGACGGCATGCTTGTTTTCGGCGAACTGCTTGATCGGGCTGTCGTTGATGACCAGGATCGGCATATTCAATTTTTCCCGCATCGGCAGCAGACGTGTGCGGCCGGACGTCGTCTCCTCCGTCCCCCCGAGAAGGCCAGCGTAAGGAGCCTCGGCCGCGATCGCAAAAAGGTCGCCGCCGTTGTCGAGCAGCAGATCCGGCCTTTCCGCAACAACCGCCTCGAGGCTCTTGTGATGCGCGACCGGGTCCGTCGTCTGGGTCGCAAACACGGTGATCTCTTGCGAACGAAGAAACTCGACGGTCGAAGGCTGCGTGCTGTTCAGGTTTCCGGTGCAGACGAGCCGTGCGCCACCGGCCTTGAGTGTCATCAGCAGCGCTACGGTCTTCGGCTCCAGATGGATGCCGGTGCCGATGGTCAGACCGGCGAACGGTTGGGTTTTCTCGAATTCCGCCGCCGTTGCCTTGAGCAATCGGCAGCTGTTGCCGATCCATTCGATGCGGGTTGCGTCTCTCTGCATATTCCGTGTCCTTCTGCTGCTAATGCAGTGTTAGACCCGGCCACGCTTTTCGGCCATGGAGATAATTCTTCGCAATAGGGCAGAAAATCTGCCTATTGGGTTGCCGCGCCCAACCGGACCAACCAATCTCGAAGTGCGGAGAATGCAGGCTTCTTCGTGTCAGCGTCGCGACACGACAGGCTATAGCCGGCCGATCGGCGAACGAAGCCGTAGGGTGCCGCAAGCACTTTGCGCTGCAAATCATCCTCGATGGCTGCGCGTGGCGCGAGAACGACACCGATTCCTGATCGGGCCGCCCCGATTGCCAGAAGCAGATCTTCAAACTCCTGCTTGCGCCGAAACGTCACTGCCAGTGTACCGCTCTCGGCAAACCACTCCTGCCAAAGGGTTGGCGCAGTGCGGCTGAAAAGAGCCGTGACCTCCGCCATCAGCCGAGGATCTCTCGCGATCCGGTCTGCAAGATCGGGCGTCGCGATGGGCCCAAATTCGTCCTCCATAAACTTGACCGCCGTCACTCCTACCGCCGGCCGGTATTCGGCGCCCATAATGACCGCATCGAGTTCAGGATGCAGCGCCAACGGCTCGACGACCGTCATCGGCACGATATCGACCTCGACGACGCCAAGCGCATCCTGCATGTTTGCAAGCCGTGGCATCAGCCACCATATGGCAAAGGCGGAAGGTACGCCCAAGCGGATGCGGCGATGCCCCGCACCGACAAAATCTGCAGCGGCGCGTTCCAGCGTCGCAAGTGCGGCATTGGAGGCCTCCGCGAACTGTACAGCTTTCGTGGTTGCAGCCAATTTTCTCCCGTCGCGTTCGAATAGTTTCTCGCCGAAGTAGTTTTCCAGAATTGAGATCTGCTGGCGCACCGCGCCCCGGACCACCCCAAGCTCGGCGGCAGCGCCGAGAATGCTTCCGTGACGGCAAACGGCTTCGAAGGCACGGACTGCTTTTAGAGGAGGAAGACGCATGGTTACCATAGTATTGACATAACAGTGTATGACATGACCCCGTCGTTGATCCGAATGCAAGACGGGTGCACATTGAACACCTGTGCAATGGCGGAATCAGGATAGTATTTGGCGGATTTTCCGAACCGTAGCGAAGCGGAAGCTGCCTTATTGATAAGTATCAAATCCCGCTGGAAAACTTGAAAGACGTATGGATCGCGCAAGCTTTCCATTGGATACTAATATAGCTGATCGAAGGAACTAAAATAAAAGGTGACCCGACCGTTGACTCTCCTCGCCCGTCTCGCTTCTGACGTACAGCTGATGTTCAGACGCCCACCGCGTCAACAATATGCTGCGCTTTGCTATCGGGTGAAGAAGAAGACAGGCGAGATCGAGGTGCTGCTGCTAACGAGCCGCGACACTGGCCGCTGGGTCATCCCCAAAGGCTGGCCGATGGACGGACGTACCGCCTACGAGGTCGCGGCCCGCGAGGCCTATGAGGAAGCCGGCGTGCGCGGGACGGTCGAGAGTGAAATCCTCGGTACCTATTCCTATCCCAAGGTCTTGAAGAACGGCCTCAGCGTAACCTGCAGGGTTCAGGTCTACGCCCTCGAAGTCGCTAGCATCGCCAAGAATTTCAAAGAGAAAGGCGAGCGCAAGACCGAGTGGGTTTCCTGCGACGAAGCCGCGACGTGCGTCCACGAACCGGAGCTTCGGGAGATCTTTCTGCTTTTCAAGCGCCGCATGCAGGACCAATTCGCGGCAAGTGTGCCAAAACAAATTCCGGCGGAGTGAATACTGCCATCTTGCACTGCTAAACTTGGCAACGTTAAAGCAGGAATGAACGCCAAGGAATAGCATGCCCGAACGACCAGCCGTCCTCACGAAACGAACGCTCGACAAGGATCTCGACAAGCTTACGCATGTCGAGGACGCCACGAAGTTCGTGTCGCGAAAGCTGGTGGCACCAGGCATCGCGCTGGTCTTTCTCGGGCTCGCGATGCTTTTTGCCGGCGTCTATGTCTTTGACCGGCCCGGCGCCGTCCTCGTAATCGCCGCCGCGGCGCTCGCCGCTTACATGGCCATGAACATCGGCGCGAACGACGTCACCAACAACGTCGGCGCAGCGGTGGGCGCGCGTGCGATGACGATGGCGCAAGCGCTCGTCATCGCCGCCATCTTCGAGATTCTTGGAGCGACAATTGCCGGCGGCGAGGTCGTCAAGACCATCTCTTCAAGCATCGTCGATACTGTGCAGGTGCCTCCGGGGACGCTTGGCTGGATCATGATGGCGGCACTAATGGCCGCCGCCTTGTGGATCAACCTTGCGACCTGGATGAATGCACCGGTCTCGACCACGCATGCGATCGTCGGCGCGGTGATTGGAGCCGGCGTCGGCGCGGTCGGTCCGGCGCCAGTGAACTGGCGGGTGATGATCGAGATCACCTCGGCCTGGGTGACGTCCCCTCTGCTCGGAGGGGTGATAGCAGCCGGCCTGCTCTTTATGGTGAAAACCCTTATTATCTACCGCGATGACAAGATCGCGGCGGCGCGGAGTTGGGTGCCGGTGCTGATTGCCATGATGATCGGTGGCTTCACGTCGTACATGGCCCTGCAGCTCGAAGCGACCAATGAGTTCACCCCGCTCACCATCATCCTTTTCGGGTTCGGCGCCGGGATCGTCGGGTGGCTCGCAGCACGATCGTTCGTCCGCAGACAGTCGGTTGGGCTTGAAAACCGCAACAGCTCGCTGCGCGTCCTTTTCCAAATCCCCTTGATTGGCTCGGCCGCCTTGCTCTCCTTTGCGCATGGTGCCAACGATGTGTCGAACGCCGTCGGCCCGCTATCAGCAATCGTGCGCGCGGTCGGTGCGTCCCCTGAGGGTACGCATGGGAAGCCGCCGATCTGGGTGCTTCTGATTGGCGCTCTCGGCATCTCCATCGGTCTGTTGCTCTTCGGGCCGCGCCTGATCCGTCTGGTCGGTGAGCAGATCACCAAGCTCAACCCCATGCGGGCCTATTGCGTGGCGCTGTCGACGGCCTTCACCGTTATCGTCGCCTCATGGCTCGGTATGCCCGTCAGCACGACGCATATCGCGGTCGGCTCCGTGTTCGGCGTCGGCTTCTTCCGCGAGTGGTACACCCGGCATTCGAAGCGCCGCATCGCATACATGCGCCGGAAGGCCGAAAGCTTCGCGACCGACGAGCCCGAAGATCCGAACACACATGAGGTTCGCCGTCGCTATCTCGTTCGCCGTTCGCATTTCATGACGATCATCGCTGCCTGGATCATCACCGTTCCGGCCTCCGCAGCGCTTGCAGCCATGATCTATTGGGTTATGTTCGCGCTCTTTGTTTGAGCAGGACCTTTCGATGCGCGCCAATTTCCGGATGCAACGGTTGTTCGTAGATGCCCCTCTTGCTGCCGGAGCGACGGTGGAGGCAACGGCAGATCAATTCAACTATCTCGCCAACGTGCTGCGGATGGCCGAAGGCGCCGAGTTGCTCGTTTTCAACGGTCGCGACGGCGAGTGGAAGGCGCGCCTGACCTTTCCGTCGCGGAAGCGGATTGTAATGATCCCCGAGGAGCAGACGCGACCACAACCGGTCCCTTCCGACCTGCACTATCTCTTCGCGCCGCTGAAAGTCGGCCGGTTGGATTATCTGGTGCAGAAGGCGGTCGAGATGGGTGCCGGCGTGTTGCGGCCCGTGCTGACCCAGCATGTGCAAGGTAAGATCACCAATCTCGACAAGCTGCGGGCAAACGTCATCGAGGCTGCGGAGCAATGCGGCATTCTTGCTATCCCTGAAGTTGCCGAGCCGGTGAGGTTGTTCGACCTCTTGGATACTTGGCCGAGCGATCGCCGCATCGTCTATTGCGACGAAGGCGATGCAGGGCAGAACCCACTTCCACTCCTGTCCAAAGTCAGCGAGCGAAAGCTGGCGCTCCTCGTCGGCCCGGAGGGCGGCTTTTCCGAGGAGGAACGCGCGCGACTGCGCAGCCTCGATTTCGTCACCGCGATCCCGCTCGGGCCGCGGATCCTCAGGGCGGATACGGCGGCGGTGGCTGCCATGGCGGTCATTCAGGCGTCGATTGGCGACTGGAATTAACCTTAGGATCGGTCGCGGCCGAAATATGCTGCTATTTTTTTGATGGACCGTTGAAACAATTTCACTTGCAACATACGTGGGAGCGGTCCTAATCACCCTTCCAATTGCCCGGGTTTTCCCAGGCGCTCTCCCATTGCAGGTAGACTTGAATGGCTCGCGATACCACCGACCAGACGCCACTCTCTTCGGTTCAGGAGCTGACCGATTATCTTGCTGCGGGAAGCAAGCCTGAAGAAAAATTCCGCATCGGCACCGAGCATGAGAAGTTCGCCTTCTTTCGTGCCGACAACAGCCCCGTGCCGTACTTCGGCGAGGCCAGCATTTCGGCGCTCTTGAAAGGACTGCAGCAAAAGTCAGGCTGGGATCCGATCATGGATGGCGAGAACATCATCGGCCTTGGCGAACCGAAGGGAATGGGCGCCATCTCGATCGAGCCAGGCGGCCAGTTCGAACTTTCCGGCGCACCGCTGGAAACGATCCACGAGACCTGCAAGGAATCGAATACTCACCTGGCCACGCTGCGCGAGATCGCAGAACCGATGGGCATCCGCTTCCTCGGTATCGGCGGCAGCCCCAAGTGGACGCTGGCCGAGACGCCGGTCATGCCGAAATCCCGCTACGAGATCATGACCCGCTACATGCCGAAGGTCGGATCCAAGGGTCTCGACATGATGTATCGCACCTGCACGATCCAGGTGAACCTCGACTTCTCTTCGGAAGCCGACATGCGCAAGAAGATGCGCGTTTCGATGAAGCTGCAGTCTCTGGCAACCGCCCTCTTTGCCTCATCGCCCTTTACCGAAGGCAAGCTCAACGGCTTGCTCTCTTGGCGTGGCGACATCTGGCGCGACACCGACAACAATCGCTCCGGTCTGTTGGACTTCACGTTCCGCGACGATTTCGGCTTCCATGACTATGTCGAATGGGCCCTCGATGTTCCGATGTATTTCATCGTGCGCGACGGGCACTATCACGACTGTACCCACGTCACCTTTCGGCAGTTCATGAACGGTGCACTGAAGGGCGAAGTCGCCGCATGGGAGCCGACCATGGGGGACTGGACGAACCATCTTTCGACGCTTTTCCCCGACGTGCGCCTGAAGCGCTTCCTCGAGATGCGCGGTGCGGATGGCGGGCCTTGGCGGCGCATCTGTGGGTTGCCGGCCTTCTGGGTCGGCCTTCTCTACGATGACGCGGCGCTCGAAGACGCCGATATGCTGACCAAGGACTGGACATTCGACGAGGTCAACGCCTTGCGTGACGCCGTCCCCTCTCAGGGCCTAAAGGCAAAGTTCCGCGGGCATGAGCTCTATGAAACCGCGCGCGAAGTGATCGCCGTTTCGAAGGCGGGTCTAACGGCGCGCAACAAGCTCAACAAGGAAGGCCAGGACGAAACCATCTTCCTTGCACCGCTCGACGAAGTCATGGCCAAGAAGGCGACGTTGGCCGAGGACCTGTTGGCGCTCTATCACGGCCGCTGGAACGGTTCGGTTGAGCCGGTCTTCGAAGAATATCAATACTAAGCCCTTCTACAAAAAGGGGTTTGCGCATTCCTTTTTCCGGCTATAGTGACGCAATTACGCGTTGCGAAACCGGGAAGGGGATTACCATGCTGCCACTCTTCGACATGATGATGCAGGCCCAGAACGGCGCGGCGATGGATGCGGTCTCCAAGCAGTTCAATCTGGCTCAGGAGCAGACCGCCAAGGCGATTGCGGCGCTCATGCCGGCATTTTCCGCCGGCCTGAAGCGAAGCACCAGCAACCCTTACGACTTCATGGGATTGATGCAGGCGGTCGCCTCCGGGAACTACACCAAATATTTTGAGGACATGAGCAAGGCCTTTACGCCGCAAGGGATCTCGGACGGCAACAACATCCTCGCGCAGCTGTTCGGTTCCAAGGAAGTCTCGCGGGCCGTCGCGGCGCAGGCGGCCCAGATGACCGGCATCGGACAGGAGATCTACAAGCAGATGCTGCCCGTCATGGCCGATACGCTGATGGGGGGCCTCTTCAAGCAGTCGATGGGACAGATGACGGCGCCAGTCAATCCGTTCGTCAACACGGCGATGGGTGAGAGCATTCAGAAATGGCTTGAAAGCACCGGCTTTGCGCCGAAGCAGGCGGCGGCACCCGAGCCCAGCATCTTCGACAACCCTTTCACGCAGGCGATGCAGCTGATGTTCGGCATGCAAAAGCCAGAGGCCCAAAAGGCCGTCACCAACCCGTTTTTCGACAATCCTTTTGCAAAGGCGTTTCAGGAAATGATGGGCTCGCTCGGAAAGCCGGTCGAACCGAAACCAGCCGAAGCGCCGAAGGAGCAGGCAAAGGCTGAAACCGAAAACTACATGGACATGCTGAACAACATGTTCGATAGCGGACTCGAGGTCCAGAAGAACTACCAGAAAAGCATGGAAGCGATCTTCGAGACCTATATGCCCAAGGCGCCCCCCACTCCCCCCAAGGCATAAAAAAACCCGGAGACGGCTGGGAGGCCGGCACCGGGCAAGAGGCAGGGCTATTGGCTATCACCCTGCGGGGAAAAACTGGGCCGGCCTTAATCCTTTCGGGACCGGAAGAGCGACTTACGTCCGCGAACGCTCGCGGAGCGGGTCAGGTGTTCCGACGGATCTTCAAAGAAGGTGGACGCCAGGAACGCGGAAGTGAGATCGGTCCTTGAAAGGCCGATATCCTTCAATTGATTGTCATCGAGCTCGTGCAGCCGGTTGATCTCCATACGATTGCGGAACACGCGCAGTACGGATGACAGCGTTGCAAAGCCATGTGCGACGCGCTGAGCAAACGTCAGCGAGGTCGGGCTGCAGTCGAGTTCGAGTATCCGGTCTGTCGTGCGCATGGGACGATCCTTTCATAGGCGCGCAACAACCCACCCCTCCCGCGAGGTCGAGCGGGAGGGCATCGGTTGAAATCGGTTCGGACAGGCAGGATGTCTGTCCTTCACTTTGCTTGATTTGCATCCCGAAGATGCCAAACACCTATTGATCAGTCCAACGAATGTTTCTAATGATTACCATCAGAGAACTTTATGGGTGAGATCATGTCAGCGCCTCTTGATATCGATCAGTTGCAGACTTTCATCGCAATCGTGGATTCCGGCAGCTTCACCAAGGCTGCCGACAGGGTCTACAAGACGCAATCGGCCGTTTCCATGCAGATGCGACGGCTTGAAGAGCGCATCGGCAAGCAGCTCTTCATCAAGGACGGTCGCGGCAACCGCCTGACCGCCGAGGGCGAAAAGCTCTTGAACTATGCTCGACGCATGATCCGCCTCAACAACGAGGCGATCGCCGCCTTCGACGACAACCGTCTCGAGGGTACGCTGCGCATCGGCACGCCCGATGACTATGCCGACCGCTACATGCCGGAGATCATTGGCCGCTTCGCCAAGACGCATCCGAACGTCGAACTCTATATCGTCTGCGAGCCTTCGGTGGACCTCGCCGAGCGCATGCATCGCGGCGAACTCGATATCGCGCTGGTGACGCATAATCCGCGCGAGCGCATGTCGGACGTCGTGCGAACCGAACCCCTCTGCTGGGTCGGCTCGGCGAACCATCCTATCCGTGACGATGCGCCGGTGCCGCTTGCCGTCGGGCGTCGCGACTGCCAGTGGCGTCAGCTTGCCTGCTCAGCACTCGATGCCGTCGGCCGCGAACATCAAATTCTGTTCACCAGCTGGTCGTGCACGGTCGTTGCAGCCGCGGTCCTCGCTGGCATGGCCGTTTCCGTCATGCCGGAATCGGCGCTGCGCACGGGGATGAAGGTGCTGAGCCAGGCGGATGGCTTCCCTGCCCTCCCCCCGGTCCAGATCGGCATCATGAAACGGCCGGGCGTCTCCCTGTCGCTCATGAACGCGATCACCGCCCATATCACCGCTTGCCTTGACAACATCACGCCCGCTGTCGTCGACGACAATCTGGAGCCTGATGTGAAGAACGCCTATGGGCGGGTCCAGCCCCGCCTCAAGGTCGCCAGCGTCGTTCCGAGCTGGTAGCCGTCACGCAGCAACCGGCGAGAGGAAGGCCGTGCGGATCACGCGCTTCCACTCGTCGAGAATGCGCCTGGCGAGCGTGTCCTCGCTGACGACCGCAAGGCGGATCGAGGCGCCGAGCAAATGGCTGAAGAGGTAGGTTCTGGCCTGCATGTCGGCCGCACACAGTTCGGGGGCGACGCGGCGGACGGCATCTTGAAAAATGTCGGCAATCCGCTTGCTGTGCTCGATGTTGAGGCGCAACAGATCGTGGTCAGTCTCGGTGCCCATCCAGATACCGAGATAGGCGGCGTCGTTACGATAGTCTTCGTAGTGCCAGTCGATCGTCGCCGCGAGCACCTCAAGCGCATGATCGACAGAGTGCACTGACGAAAAAGCCTCGGCGATACGGGCCTGAATTGCCGAAGCATGGCGGTCGAAGAGCGCTTTGACGATCGCGGCCTTCTCTGGAAAATACTGATAGACGGAGCCGATCGGCACCTTGGCGGCGACGGCCAGTTCCGTCATTCGCATGGCGCTTACGCCCTTTTCGGCAATAATTGCTGCTGCGGCCGACAAGATCAGGTCGAGCCTTTGAATACTGCGTTCCTGCTTTGGCTTCCGGCGGAGGCCAATACGATCCAAACTTCCGACCTTCATGTCGTTCCCATTTGTTCTATGTGGAGCGACGGAGGACATTCATGCCGGCGCCTTTTTGCCGATATGACATGCAGGTCTTCACGACTCGTAAACGAGATAGATTGGATTGTACGGATCCAGAAAAGCATAGCAAAATCGGGGTGATACACCCGGATTTGGTCCAGTTTCGACCGCAAGCGAACGCAATCGCGGTCGCTCGATGCGCGCTCGTGCCGCTTGTTTGGGCACTACCGATTCGCAGCAGCCGGCGTCGCGGCACCCATCCCGCCATCGGCTGCTACAATGCCGACTACCCAGCGGCCCCTGTCGTAAATTCATTGACCTTCGATAACTTCCAATCGTATTTACTGAGACATTCGATTGAAAGAACTTATCATGCTGACCCTGCGACAGATGCGCTATTTCGATGCACTGGCAACGACACGCCATTTCGGCAGGGCGGCCGAAATGGTCCACATCAGCCAGCCGGCCCTGTCGACGCAGATCATGGAGATGGAAGAGTATCTCGGCGCCAAGCTTGTCGAGCGAACCCGGCAGAGCACCATCCTGACGCCGAAGGGCGAGGAAGTCCTGCACTACGTCCGCGCCATTCTGCATCAGGTCGACCTGCTCGAGCAGACCGCGCGAAAGGGCGGCGGCACGCTTGAAGGACTGATCCGCATCGGGATCATTCCGACGGTTGCCCCCTACCTCGTTCCACAGTTCGTTCCGCATTTGCGTAAGACCTATCCAAGCGTTGAGGTGGAGTTGCGGGAAGCGGTCACAGATCGATTGATGGCGGACCTTTTGACCGGAAAGCTCGACGCCGTGATCGCGGCATTACCGCTCGATATCGAAGGCATCCAGACGCGGCCACTCTTCACCGACCGCTTCTTCATGGCGGTGGCGGATAACGGCGAGGCCGTGCTGACATCCCCGCTGACCGAGCATGAAGTAAATGTCGATCGCCTGCTGCTGCTCGAGGAGGGTCATTGCCTGCGCGACCAGGCGCTCGCCGTCTGCAGCGCCGGCAAGCGCAGCCTGGTCAATTTCGGCGCGACGTCGATGGCGACGCTGCTGCAGATGGTGTCGCACGACATGGGGATGACACTTATCCCCGAAATGGCCATTCCGACCGAGACCAGCCGCAATTCGATCCGTATCGTTCCCTTCACCGATCCACAGCCGTCGCGCGAAATCGGCCTTGCCTGGCGGCGCAGCAACCATCGCGGCAAGGAGATGGAGGCGCTGGCGGAGGCGATCGTTGCCGTCGCCCCTACCCCGCGCGAGCTGGCCGCCTGATCAGCCGAGGTTCTTCTTCAGAAATTCGACCGTCCTCGTCCAGGCAAGGTCGGCGGCCTTCTTGTCGTATCGCGCCGACGACGTATCGTTGTTGAAGGCGTGGTTGACGCCGTCGTAGACGAAGATCTGGAAGTCCTTGCCGTTTTCCTGCAATGCCTTTTTGTAGGCGTCGATGCCGGCGTTGATGCGGTCGTCGAGGCCAGCATAATGCAGCATCAGCGCCGCCTTGATGTTTGGTACATCGGTCGCCTTCGGCTGAGCACCGTAGTAAGCGACGCCGGCCTTCAGGTCCGGTGAGGCAACAGCAAAATCGTTGACGAGCCCTCCGCCCCAGCAGAATCCAATCACACCGACTTTGCCGTTGGAATTATCGAGCTTGCCCAGATAGGTCAGCGTCGCTTCGGCATTCGCGACGGTAGCGGGCCGATCGAGCTTGGCGAACATCTCGCGGGCCTTGTCCTCGTTTTCAGGCGTACCGCCCTGAGGGGAAAGGAAGTCCGGGGCCAAGGCGATGAAGCCCTCCAGCGCCATGCGGCGCGCAACGTCGCGGATGTGCGGGTTCAGGCCGCGGTTCTCGTGGATGACAATCACGGCGCCGAGCTTTCCGGAGGCATCCTTGGGTTCGACGAGGTAGCCTTTCATTTCGCCAGTGCCGCCGGGATAGGTGACGTCCTTGGCCACCAGCCTTTTGTCATCGGCCGAGATCATCTCCGCGCTCGCCTTGTTGGCAGCGAGCATCGGCGCGATGACGGCCGCTGCACCGGCGGAACCGGCCAGTTTCGTCAGCTTGTCCATGAAGTTGCGGCGGTCGAGTGTCAGATGCGTATATTCGTCGTAGGCGTTGATCATCGCCTGCGTGATTTCCGGCTTGTCCATGTGAGGTCTCCCGTTCCCTACCTGTTGGCTTTCACCTGTCGGGGAAGATAGGTCAGTGACCGGTAACGCGGGAACAAAACTGCGTTACTTCAAGCGGTTCAGCCGATCAGCCATTAGGAAAGACCATCCAGATGGCCAGCCAAACCCACATAGCGCCGAGCACCACGTAGCCAGCCCCGAAAAGCGGACTGCGGTAACGGAGGTCATTGCTGGTGACGTGCACGAAGGCGTGCAGATAGCGGAGTGCAACGAAGGCCCAGGCAAGCCCGACGGCGACCAGATTGTCGGCTTCGGTCATGTAGAGGAGGACGCAGCAGGCATAGAACAGCACGGGGAGTTCGAATTGGTTGGCCAAGCAATTCTTGACGACGAGACCTTCCAGCGGCTCGTCGCGATTTTCGCGGTAGTTCGATCGGCGAACCTTGCCCGCCTGAACCAGCTGCCGGCGGCGATAGCCGAGCAGCATGTAGAGCAAATAAACCAAGGCTACGTGGGCGATAATGGGCCAAAACATCTCGTAGCCGGTCATGCTGTCTTTCCTTGCAGTTTTCCGTTTTATTTCCGTGCTGTAGAGGAAAACCGCGAACGCCGCAAATGCCCGCCGCAATTCTGCGACGGGCGAGGCTGGCATCAGACCTGAGCTATGCCACCATCGGCGAAGAGTTCTGCGCCGGTGACGAAGCTCGATTCATCCGAGGCGAGGAACAGAGCGGCGGCGGCGATTTCTTCGGCGCGGCCAACGCGACCCATCGGAACTTGCGAGCCGAGATAGTCGAGAAGACCCTGCTGCTGTGCCTTGTCCTTGCCGGCGAGTTCGACCAGGCCGGTGGTTTCGGTCGGGCCGGGGCTCAGGGTGTTGATGCGGATGCCGCGATCCTTCAGGTCAAGGATCCAGTTGCGTGCGAAGTTGCGGATCGCTGCCTTGGAGGCAGCGTAGACGCTGAAGGCTGGCGTACCGGTCGCGCCAGCGGTCGAGCCGGTTAGAATGACCGACGAGCCGTTGCCGAGCAGCGGCAGCGCCGTCTGCACCGTGAAGAGCACGCCCTTCACATTGCGATTGAACGTGTCGTCGAACTGCTCTTCGGTGATCTGGCCAATCGGCGCGAATGAGCCGCCGCCTGCATTTACGAAGAGAACGTCGATGCGACCGGCTTCGTCCTTCACGCGATTGAAGAGGCGATCGAGATCAGCCTGCTTGGCGGAATCAGCCTGGATGCCGGTGACGTTGCCGCCGATCTCGGCGACGGCCGCCTCGAGCACATCCGCCCGGCGTCCAGTGATGAAGAGGCGCGCGCCTTCGGCAGCGAAACGCTTGGCGGTGGCGAGGCCGATCCCCGATGTCGCGCCTGTGATGACCGCAATCTTCCCGTTCAGTCTCTGTGTCATATCAGTCGTCTCCTTTTGTTCGACTGAGCAGGAGATATGGACGACGCGATCATTTCGGAATAGAAAGGCATGAAATCCATTGTTGCAGAAATGAAATGATGAAGCTGCCGGATTTCGAAGGTCTCGCAATGTTTGCCAAAGTGGCGGAGGAACGGTCGTTCGCCCGCGCCGCGAAGACACTCGGCATCTCCGTGGCAACCGTTTCGCGCGGCGTCGCACGCCTGGAAGAGAGGCTGGGCGCCCGGCTGTTCAATCGCACATCGCGCCAGCTATCGCTAACCGAGTTCGGCCTCCGTCTCGCCGAACGGGCGTCGCGGATCTATACGGATGCCGAGGAAATCGAGAAAGCGGCGCTCGAATTGTCGAGCCGTCCGCGCGGTCTGATCCGGCTGGCGGCGCCGATGACGTTCGGTGTCCACTGGATTGCGCCGATCCTGCCTGACTTCTTCGAGCTTTACCCGGATATCACAATCGACCTTCACATGAGCGACGCGAGCGTCGATCTTGTGGCGGAAGGCTTTGATGCAGCGCTGCGCATCGCGGTCCTGCCCGACTCATCGCTGATCGCCCGGCGGCTCGCGCCGGTTGCCCCGTTCATTCTGGCGTCGCCCGCCTATATTGAGAAATACGGATGCCCGCAGCATCCACGCGAGCTGGCCGCTCACCACTGCCTCGGCTATGCCTATCGCCCGCGACAGGACATTTGGCGCCTGACGAACAAGGCTGGCGACGAGGAATTCGTCACGCCAACCGGTCCGCTCCGGGCGACCAACTCGGAGGCATTGATCCCAATGGCGCTGCGCGGCCTCGGCATCTGCGAACTACCGGAGTTCATGGCCAGCGAATACTTGGCTGACGGGCGTTTGAAGGCGATCCTGACTGATTGGAGCCTGCCGAGCGGTGCACTCTATTTTGTCACGCCATCTGCACGCGCAAGACCGGCAAAGGTCGAGGTGTTGGCGGAGTTCATGGCAGCCCGCCTTACCAATCCGCCCTGGAGGTGGCCGCGATAAGGCTACCGTTCGCCGTCGCCGCGGTGCATGGCTCGAACGATAGCAAAACGGGCGATGATGATCAGGCAGATGGCGAGGCTCGCGAATTTCAGCCGAGTCATCCATGGCAATAGCTCGGCGGCCCGGTCTGCCCAGGCACTGCCGCCAAAGGCAATCAAGCTAGCGATGTTCTCGCCATAGTCCGCAAGACCGTAAACAAAGGGCAGCACATAGATGAGCTTAATGAGGGCAGGACTGATCGGACGCGCAAAATAGGATCCGCCCGGCCGCAACTTCATCAAGACCAGCAAAAGGAGTGCGGTCAGAAGTGCCGGAAAGATCAGCTCGGGACCGGCGTACATGGCCCGCAGCAGACTATTGGCAACATCGTTCTCGCCGAGGAGCCGCTGCATGCGACCGACGGTCAACTCGTCATAGCCGGCGAAATAGATATCGAGAACCGCTTGCCCGGTCTCGTGCTTGAAGGGGACGACAAAGCCGAATGTCGTCCACGCAAGCACACCGATGCAGATGGCCGCGAGCAGCGCGATAATCCAGAGTGGAATACGGCTGCCCGCGTTCATTCTCAGCCGCCAGCGCTCGGATAGTTCGGGCTCTCGCGGGTGATCGTCACGTCATGCGGATGGCTTTCGCGAAGACCGGCACCCGAGATGCGCACGAAGGTCGCGCGCTCCTGGAAGTCCTTGATGTCCTTGCCACCGACATAGCCCATCGCCGCCTTGAGGCCGCCTGCGAGCTGGTGCAGGACGCCGGATACTGGACCCTTGTAGGGAACCTGGCCTTCGATGCCTTCAGGCACGAGCTTCAGCGTGTCACGCACTTCCGCCTGGAAGTAACGGTCTGCCGAGCCGCGCGCCATGGCGCCGACGGAGCCCATGCCGCGATAGGCTTTGAAGGAACGGCCTTGGTAGAGATAGACTTCGCCGGGGCTTTCATCGGTGCCTGCAAGCAGCGAGCCGATCATCACGGCGGAGGCGCCTGACGCGATCGCCTTGGCGACGTCGCCGGAGAACTTGATGCCGCCGTCGGCGATGACAGGGATATCCTGCGCCCGTGCTGCCTCGACGGCCGACATGATGGCGGCGAGCTGCGGGACGCCGACACCGGCAACGATGCGCGTGGTGCAGATCGAGCCCGGGCCAATACCGACCTTGACGGCATCCGCACCGGCATCGATCAACGCCTTGGTACCATCAGATGTGGCGACGTTGCCGGCCATGACCCGCACGGAGTTGGAGAGTTTCTTCACGCGCGCCACGGCATTCAGAACGCCCTGCGAATGGCCATGCGCGGTATCGACAACGAGAAGGTCGACTCCGGCTTCGATCAGGCGCTCGGCGCGCTCGAAACCATCGTCACCGACGCCGACGGCGGCGGCGGCCCGCAGGCGACCCTGCGCATCCTTCGATGCATTCGGGTTCAGCTGCGACTTTTCGATATCCTTGACGGTGATGAGGCCAACGCAACGGCCTTCGCCATCGACCACCAGCAGCTTCTCGATGCGATGAGCGTGCAGCAGGCGCTTGGCTTCCTGCTGGTCGACGCTTTCCTTGACGGTGACGAGGTTCTCTCGCGTCATCAGCTCGTAGATCTTCTGGCTCGGATCGGAGGCGAAGCGAACGTCGCGGTTCGTCAGAATGCCGACGAGACGGCCGGTCTTTTCGACGACGGGAATGCCGGAGATGCTGTGGATCTTCATCAAGGCGAGCGCGTCGGCGAGCGTCGCGTCGGGGCCGATCGTCACCGGGTTGACGACCATGCCGCTTTCGAACTTCTTGACCTGGCGGACCTGCTCGGCCTGCTCGGCCGGCGTCAGGTTCTTGTGGATGACACCGAGGCCGCCGGCCTGCGCCATGGCGATCGCGAGACGGCTTTCCGTGACAGTGTCCATGGCTGAAGAGATGATCGGAATGTTCAGCTCGAAGTCGGTCGCGATGCGGGTTGCGACGCTCGTCTGACCGGGCAGAACCTCGGAATGACCGGGCTGCAGGAGCACATCATCGAAGGTGAGTGCGTCCAAACCGGTTGGCGTTTCTATGATGCGAGCCATGGCCAATTTCCTTCAATTAAGAAAAATGCAACGCCTCCCGGAACGAATCGTCCGCACCGGCGGTGTGCAAGGGTTGCTTTGGAAGTTGGCGAGGGCTGGTAACACGTCTATGACAGGAAGGGAATAGCAAAAAGCCCGGCGTGTCCGCCGGGCCCGGTATGGCTGCCATGCAGCGACTTCACAGGTCGAACTGGTAGGTCTTCGGAACGAAGCGATAGCCGTCCTCGTAGGTCTCGACGAAGCCGACCGACGGGAACGGCATGTGGTAGCCGACAAAGGCGATCTTCTCGGCGGCGATCATGCCGAACACCTTGCGACGGGTGGCAGCGGCCTGGGCCTTGTCCATATCGAAACGAACCTCCCAATCCGGCTTCTGCAGCGACAGGATATAGTGGTTGGCGGTGTCGCCTGTTGCCACCAGGCGCTTTCCCTCGGATTCGACGTGGAAAACCATGTGACCCTGCGTGTGACCCGGTGCCAGCATCGCGGTAATGCCGCTTGTGACGGTGCCGCCGTCGCCAATGAACGTCGCCTTTTCGGCAAGGGGCACCACGTTGGCGAGAACCGCCTTGTGGCCGCCTTCGGCCGGCGTGCCCTCGCGGGCCTTGTCGGTCCAGAAGTCATATTCGATCTGGCCGATGACGTAGCGCGCATTCTTGAAGGCCGGAGCCCCGCCTTCCATCAGCCCGCCGATATGGTCGCCATGCAGGTGGGTGAGCGCGACCACAGTGATGTCGTCGGGCGAATAGCCAGCCGCCTTCAGGCCATCGCGAAGCTGGCCATTGCCTCGCGCACGGCCGCCTTCGCCAAAGCCGGTATCAACAAGGATGACGTCCGAGCCGGTATCGATCAACGTCGGCGCATAGGAATTGACGAACTTCTCGGTCGGCAGGAAATTCTTCGCGAGCAGTTCCTGGACAGTTTCCGGTTTCTGATTGGTCCCGAATGTCTCGTAGGGCTTTTCACCAACATTGGCGCCGTCCTTAAAGACGGTAAACTTATAGGAGCCGAGCTTGAATTGATTGAACTGGGGCTGCGTCGTCGCATCCATCTTGGTCTTGTCTCCGCTTGCGGCCCTTGCGGCCGTCTCTGTCAAAATCATCGGCGCCGCCAGCAGGCCGATGCCCGCTGCAAATAAGGTGCGCCGTTTCATCCCCGACGGTACTGCCATATCCCATCCTTCCAATAGCGTTCGACATCGTTGCCGCCCAGCCCCCAAATAGCGAACCGCTGCCATCTTTCTTGCAGCTGGCCGAAACGAACATATGTCAATCTTGACCGTTGAAATTGCTGAGCAAGCAGTCTCACGCAGACGTGATGCAAACGTGTTTCAGAAGCGGAATGAGGGGTTGGCAGAGGTCTTCCCGAGGACTACAGAGCACAGGCCCCCAGACGCCTTCGCAAGACCCTCAAGGCATTCGCGCATGAACCGCATTGTTCCGCTGATCCTCGCCGTCGCTCTCTTCATGGAGCAGATGGACTCCACCGTCATATCAACCGCCCTCCCCGCCATCGCCAACGACCTCCATGTCGGGCCGATCACGCTGAAGCTGGCGCTGACCTCCTACATGGTATCGCTCGCTGTCTTCATTCCGATCAGCGGATGGATGGCTGACAGGTTCGGCGCCAAGCGCATCTTTCGCCTTGCCATCTGCGTCTTCGTCGTCGGCTCCATCTTCTGCGCGATCTCGTCCGGCCTGATCGAGTTCGTGGTCGCCCGCTTCCTACAGGGCATGGGCGGCGCGATGATGACGCCGGTCGGCCGCCTGGTGCTGGTGCGGACGACGAAGAAAAGCGAGCTCGTCTCGGCGATGGCGCTGCTGACCATCCCGGCATTGGTCGGCCCCTTGGCCGGACCGCCACTCGGCGGCTTCATCACCACCTATTTTACCTGGCACTGGATCTTCCTGATCAATGTGCCGGTCGGCATCATCGGCGTCTGGCTCGCGACAATCTTCCTGCCGGAGGTGGAAGCGACCGCGCCGCCAAAGCTTGACGTGACGGGTTTCGTGCTGACATCGTTTTCGGCGGCCGGCGTGGTCTTCGGCCTCTCGGTCGTCAGCCTGCCGGCTCTGCCGCCTGTGATCGGCATCACGGCGACGGCAATCGGTCTCATCTGCGGTTTTCTCTATGTACGCCATGCCAAACGGCATCCAGCGCCGATCCTCAATTTGAACCTCTTCAAAAACCCGACTTTCCGGGCATCGACCACCGGCGGCACACTGTTTCGCATCTGCATCGGCGCAATGCCCTTCCTGACACCGCTGATGCTGCAGCTCGGCTTCGGTCTGACGCCGTTCCAATCCGGCCTCATCACCTTTGCCGGCGCGATCGGCGCGATCACCACCAAGTTCATGGCGCGCCGCGTCTTTGCGGCGGCAGGCTTCCGCACGACGCTGCTTTCGGCAGCGGGCGTCACGACGATTGTGACGGTGGTGACGGGCTTCTTCACGCCGCAAACACCGCACCTGGTCATCATCGCCGTCCTTCTTGTCGGCGGCTTCTCGCGCTCGTTCTTCTTCACGGGCGTCAATGCGCTGGCCTTTGCCGACATCGAAGATGCGCAGGCGAGCCAGGCTACCTCCATGAGTTCGGTGATGCAGCAGATTAGCCTGGCGCTTGGTGTCGCGGTTGCCGCGGCAATCCTCGAGACCTCGATCTATTTCCGCGGCGAGGCACTGCAGGTGGCCGACTTCCACATCGCCTTCTATGTCATCGCGGTCCTGACGGTCGTGGCAACGATCCCTTTCATCCGGATGGACAAGAGCGCCGGGGCGGTCGTCTCCGGCCACCGGGTAAAGCGCATCTCCCCAGCAACAATCGAGGCCGCACAGCAAGCGGTGAAGTAAGGGCTATTCCGGAGTTTCGCAGACAGCGCTCAGCTTGTTGCCGTCCGGATCTCGAACGTAGGCGGCATAGAAATTGGCATGGAACGGCCGCAATCCCGGCGCGCCTTCGTCGACGCCGCCTGCGGCCAGTGCCGCAGCGTGGAACGCATCCACATCCGCTCGGCGTTCGGCATGCAGCGCGACCATAGAACCATTGCCGTTGGAGGCCCGCCGGCGATTGAACGGGGTGACGACCCAGAGCCGGCAGCGGGTGTCGCCATCTGCGGCGTAGCCGATCTCTTCTTCGGAATAGCGTTGACGGCGGTAACCGAGCACTGGCAGGACGATGTCGTAAAACCGCCTCGCCTGATCGATATCATTGGTTCCGAGGGTAACGTATAGGAGCATGGTAGCCGGGCATTCCAGGTCTGGGGGCATCGATCATCACTCAAGACCAGCCCAAAGATCAAGCTTCCGAAATATCTGGTTCGGGTTGCCGTCCCTTGAAGCCCTTCGCCAGCAGGAACATTTCGACCGACTCCGCACGCGACGACGGCGGCTTGACGTGAACTACCTGCTTGAAATGCCGCTTCAGCATGTTGAGAAGATCGCGCTCCGTGCCGCCCTGGAAGGTCTTCGCCAGGAAGTGGCCGCCCTCACCCAGGACTTGGACGGCAAAGTGGGCCGCGACTTCGCAGAGATGCATGGTACGCAAATGGTCGGTGCGGTGGTGGCCGGTCGTCGGCGCCGCCATGTCCGAGATCACCACATCCGGCGTGCCGCCGACCGCCTCGATCAGCTGCGCCGGCGCCGACGGATCCAGGAAATCGAGTTGCAGGATCTTCACGCCCGGCAGCTGATCCATCTCCAGGAAGTCGATCGCCGCGACGCGGATATCTTCGTCCGTGGAGCCTGTGACCTTGGCGGCGATCTGCGACCAGCTCCCCGGTGCGGCACCGAGGTCGATGATGCGGCGGGCGCCCTTCAGAATGTTGTGCTTCTCGTCGATCTCTAGCAGCTTGAAGGCGGCGCGGGCGCGATAGCCTTCCAGCTGGGCACGCTGCACATAGGGATCGTTGATGTGGCGCTGCAGCCATTGCCGCGACGACGCCTTCATCTTCTTGTTCTTGACGCGCTGACCGAGTTTGCGGCCGGTGCGGTTGCCCGCAATGGTTGGCTTCGCCATGCTTGTCCCCTATTTGCCGCGCTGACCGCGGCGGTTGCGGTGGCGCCGCCAGACGCCGTCATCCGCCATCATGTCCGTCAGCAGGCCTTCCCTCAAGCCGCGATCGGCAACACGCATACGGGGGCTCGGCCAGCGACGGCGGATCGCTTCGAGAATGGCGCAACCGGCCAACACCAGGTCGGCGCGATCCGGCCCGATGCAGGGATTGGCGGCGCGGCTGGCGAAATCCCACGACAGAAGCTTGGCCTGCATAGCCGAGACCTCGTCGTCGGAAAGCCAGATACCATCGACCTTGCGCCGGTCGTAGCGCGGCAGATCGAGGTGAACGCCGGCCAACGTCGTCACCGTTCCTGATGTGCCGATGAGATGGAAGTCACCGGCATGACCGATGTCGATCGCAGGGCAATCGAAGCGCTCGAGCATGCCCTCCACCTCCACGACCATTCCTTCAAAGACGTCCGGCGTGACATCCCGCCCGCCGTGACGCTCCGAAAGCGTCACGACGCCGACGGGAAGCGAGGTCCAATGCGTGATGTGATTGGCGAGGCGATTGAAGCGGCTATCGCCGATGCGGATGACCGCGATTTCGGAGGAGCCGCCGCCGATATCGAAGAGGACAACCGACCGTGTCTCCCGACCGACCAGAGACGAGCAGCCGGAAACGGCGAGCCGCGCTTCCGTCTCCCTATCGATAATCTCGAGTTCGAGGCCGGTCTCGGCCACAACGCGCTCGAGAAACTGGGCGCCGTTGACCGCCTGCCGGCAGGCCTCGGTGGCGATCAGCCGCATCCGGCGGATTTCACGGCTTTTCAGCTTGGAAGCGCAGACGCGCAGCGCATCGACCGCCCGATCCATCGCATCGTCGGAGAGCCGACCACTTGCCGCCAATCCTTCGCCGAGGCGCACGATCCGCGAAAAGGCATCGACGACGCGAAACTGGCCGGGCCGCGTCGGCTGCGCGATCAACAGGCGGCAATTGTTGGTGCCGAGATCGAGAGCGGCATAGAGCTCGTCCGGCCACGGATGTTCGCCGTGATTGCGGTACCCATTTTCGGCCTGCCGCGGCGCCCGATTCTCGTTCTGACCTATCCGCGATTCAGCGGTGTCGCTCCCTTGGGTCGCCTGCTGCGGCTGAGCTGGACGTCCGACCGGCTTCTCATGCACCAGGGGACGTCCCTGCAGACCGCGTTTGCCGCGATGCTTGCGGCGATTGCGGCGGCTCGGTACCGACTCGCTGTCAACGCGAGCTGCTTGCGCTGCGATGGCGGAAACTTCGTTGCTTTGACGATGTTGTTGCGCGGCTTCGCCTGAGGCGCCTATACCACGACGGCGACGCTTTCGCTTGCGCGCCGCGTTGCCGGCTTCGATTGGGCGTGCCGCCTCTCCGGTCTCGCCTGAGAGGACATGCTGAGCGGACTGGTTCGCGCTGCGGGATTGCCCGCCACGCTTGCCCTTGCGGCGCCTGGACTTCTTGCCGTCCTTGCGCCCTGCCGCCAACGCCCCGTTACCTTGCGGCCCTTGGCCGCCTTCGGGGTCTTCCACGTTCTTTTTCCATCGCACCGCGCAAGTCCAGAAGGTATGCAGCAGGCGCTCATTCGATTTTGCGTTGCCGCGAAGATACCAGCGCATCGCGAAATCACCAAATTCTTTTTGGCAGTTGCGAAATAAGCCAACTTTTTGAGATCAAAACCCGCTGCAAAATCCCTGGTCATTTTTTTCGAAACAGGTATTTGCAATCCGCCAGCTTTTGTTTATAAGCGCCGCACACCAGCGGAGCCGCTTCGAGCGCCGCAGCTGCTGGGGAATAGTTCAATGGTAGAACAGCGGACTCTGACTCCGTCGATCTTGGTTCGAATCCAGGTTCCCCAGCCAATTCTCCACTTTGCTGCGTGCCGATCTCCCTCTGACCTTAGTCCCGGCAGCCCTACCACCTCCCACGGTAACTTGATTTCGCTTTGAATTCCCCTGCGCAATGCTATTTACATGGCTGGTTTCCACACCGGGGGCGACGATGGCGAAGGAGTTTGGACGGAGCATCGGTCGATTTGTGGGGTTGGAGCAACCTCGCACCCTTTCCACGCGCTTTTTGCAACTGGCGGAAGTTACCGGCGGTCGATTGCGCTGGAATGAACCGGAAAACGAAGCTCCGGTCCGCATGGAACGGAGCAACGGCTACTTGATCTGCCTCCAGCGGCGCTATCTCGCCGAGTATCCCTATTGGGTCAATGACAGACCAATGCCCGCGATGCCGCTCAATGCCGGGCAGTTTCTTTTCCTTGACCTCAACGAGGAACATGCCTCGCTGACTCGTGGAGCTGTCGACTGTGTGTCCATGTATGCGTCGCATGAGGCATTGCAGCAGTTCCACGACGAGCACGATCTGGGGTCGGTCGGGTCGCTCCGCACCGCCAGCGGCGTGGCCTTCGATGATGGCGTGATCAGAAATCTGGGCGAATGCCTGGTAACCGCTTTCGAGCAGCAGGAGACTGCGACTCAGCTTTTTGCTGATGGCATTGCGCTGGCTCTGTTGACGCACATCAGCGTTGCGTATGCCGAGCGGCCTGCGGTCGTACATGCGATCCGTGGGGGACTGGCGCAGTGGCAAGAGCGTCGGGCGAAGGAGATGCTGCTGGCGAACCTCGACGGCAAGATCGGTCTTGGGGAACTCGCTCGCGGGTGTGGCCTGTCACGCAGCCATTTCGCACGCGAATTCAAGGCCACGACGGGCCTGCCGCCGCTTCAGTGGTTGCAGGCGCAGCGGATAGAACGAGCAAAAAATCTACTTCTGAAGCCTTCCGTGCCGATCGAATTGATCGCCCATCAATGCGGTTTTACCGATCAGAGCCACTTCACGCGTAGCTTTTCCAAGGCGGTTGGTGTCACACCCGGCTCGTGGCGGCGCCTTCGCAGCCTCTAGGCAAGCTCCATCCGACACGGTCCCGTCGGGCCACGGCGCTTTATTGCAAGGTAGCACTGGCATACAAAAAACAGCACTCTGTGCACTGGTCTGCGAGCAATCGGCAGATAGCGTTAAGCGAAGGTGCGGTGGGGGCTGGCTAACTGGCCAAGCCTCGCACGCGGTCCGCGTCAGGAGGCCAAGATGACCAATCAAAACCAGACATTGTCAAATGAGGCTGGACCGGAGGAGCACTCTTCCGCCGCTTCGATATCGGTTTCACGCCGCACGGTTCTTCAGATGGCGGGAGGCGTCGTGTCACTCGCGTCCGTGTCCCATGCTGAATCGCAGTCGTCCCCGCCAAGCGTGACAACCAGCGGCGTGACAGGGCCGGTTCGGCTCGTCGTGAATGGAACGGCAAGAGAACTTCAGGTCGATTCCCGGCAATCCCTGCTCGACGTTTTGCGTGAAACTCTTGATCTCACCGGCACGAAGAAGGGCTGCAACCAGGGCGCCTGCGGCGCATGCACTATTCTCCTCAACGGCAGACGTATCGTTTCCTGTCTGACGTTGGCGTCCATGCATGACGGAGCCGAAATCGAAACCATCGAAGGGCTCGAAAGGAACGGCGAGCTTCATCCACTGCAACAGGCGTTCGTGGAGCATGAAGGCCTGCAGTGTGGGTTCTGCACTCCTGGCCAGATCATGTCGGGACTAGGCTGCATTGCCGAGGGCCATGCGGCGTCCCTCGAGGATATCCGGTTCTGGATGAGCGGCAATATCTGTCGCTGTGGCGCCTATCCAGGCATCGTCGCTGCGATCGCTGACGCGGCCGAAAGGAGCTGACCCATGCTTCCGTTTGTATTGGAAAAGGCACGTAACACCGAAGCCGCGATAGCCTCCGCAGCCGCCGGCGCGCGCTACATCGCCGGCGGAACGACGCTTGTCGATCTTATGCGCGAGGAGGTCGAACGGCCGGATCAGCTCGTGGATATCAACGCCCTCCCCTTGGGCGATGTTCGAGTGGATGGTGAGGATCTGGTTATTGGCGCGCTCGCCCGGATGTCCGACGTTGCTACCCACCCGGACGTGCAGCGCCTGCAGCCGGTGATCGCGGAGAGCCTGATCGAAGGCGCTTCGCCACAATTGCGGAATATGGCTTCGATGGGCGGCAATCTGCTGCAGCGATGCCGCTGTCCTTATTTCCGGATGCTGGACGCTGCCTGCAACAAGCGGGCTCCCGGCTCCGGTTGTGCCGCGATCGACGGCCTCAATGCGGGCAACGCGATCCTTGGCACCAGCGATCAATGCGTCGCGACACATCCCTCGGATGTCGCGGTCGCGCTCGTCGCACTCGGCGCGACAATGCGGGTCAGGGGTCCGCAAGGCGAGCGCAGTTTCCCCGTCGAAGACCTCTTCCGATTGCCCGGAAACACTCCGCATCTGGAGCATACGCTCCTTCCGGCCGAGTTGATCCTGGAGATCCGCGTCCCCGGCGGACCCCACAGCCGACGCGCACGCTATCTCAAGGTACGCGACCGGGCTTCCTATGAGTTCGCGCTTGTTTCGGCGGCAGTCGCGATCGATGTCGACAACGGGCTGATCCGCTCAGCGCGTATCGCTGTGGGCGGGGTCGGCACCAAGCCCTGGCGTCTGCGAGCCTGCGAGGCGGCCCTTGCCGGCAATGCCGCAGATCGCGCAAGCTTCGAGGCTGCCGCCCATCTGGCGACCGACGGTGCCCGTCCATTAAGCCATAACCACTACAAGGTGGAGCTACTGCCGCGGACCATTGTCCGTGCCCTCGAAATGGCAGGAGAAGTCGCATGACAACCAATCTCATCGGCACAGCCAGAACTAGAGTCGACGGCCCGCAGAAGGTGACGGGCGGCGCCCGATACGCGGCCGACTTCAATCAACCTGGCCAAGCCTACGCCGCCATCGTCAGTTCCACGATCGGCCTCGGTACGGTCACCGATATCGACAGCACTTCCGCCGAGAAGATGCCGGGCGTCATCGCCGTCATCAGCCATCGTAACGCCGAACGGCTGCCTTATCTGCCGCATAGGGCCATCATCGATCCGGCGTCGGGGGACCGCCTTCATGTCCTGCAGGACGACAAGGTGCGCTTCTACGGCCAGCCCGTCGCCGTAGTCGTTGCGGACAGCATCGATCATGCCGAGCGGGCTGCCGCAGAACTGCACATTTCCTATGAAGCCCAGCAGCCGCTCACGGACCCCACGGATCGGAGGGTTGAGCGCATCATTCCGGAAGCGGGTAGCGTCGACAGATCACGAGGGGATGCCAATAAGGCAGTGGCCGAGGCGCCTGTCGTCATTGACGAGACCTACAATATTGCGCGTGAGAACCACAATCCAATGGAGCCGCACGCAACGGTCGCATCCTGGAACGGCGACCGTGTGACCCTATGGAGCAAGAGCCAATATCTGGTCAATGAGCAAGCCGAAATCGCGGCAGTATTTGGCTTGCCGCTGGAGAATGTCGAAGTCATCTGTCCCTTTATCGGGGGCGCCTTCGGAACCAGCCTCAGGACGTGGCCGCACGTTACGCTGGCAGCACTGGCGGCGCGCCAGATCCGACGGCCGGTCAAGCTGGTGCTCACCCGCAAGCAGATGTTCTTCACAACCGGTCACAGGCCACGCACCTTTCAGAGGGTTGCGCTCGGTGCTACGTCAGAGGGCAGGCTTACCGCTGTGATCCATGAAGGTACGGGAGAAACGAGCCGCTATGAGCAATTCACGGAGGCGCTGACCTCGGTCACCGACTACTTGTATTCCTGCCCCAACGTCCAGACCGGCTACCGCTTGGCGCAGCTCGACACGAGCACGCCAAATCATATGCGCGGTCCCGGCGAGGCGAGCGGCATCTTTGCGCTCGAAAGCGCTATCGACGAATTGTCCTACAAACTCGGCATCGACCCCATTGAGCTCAGGCGTCGTAATGAGCCTGATATCGATGAAGGTGAAAACAAGCCGTTCTCCAGCAGATCGCTCATCCAATGTTACGACCTCGGCGCCGAGCGTTTTGGCTGGAAGCTACGAACCGCCCAACCGCGCTCCATGCGCGACGGGCGTCTTCTTATCGGCATGGGAACGGCCAGCGCGACCTATCCGGCCTTCCATGCACCGGCAAACGCGAGAGTGCGATTGCTTGCAGACGGAACGGCCGAGGTAGAGGCAGCCGCAAGCGACATGGGCCCAGGAACCTATACTTCCATGAGCCAGGTGGCGGCGGAATTCCTCGGCCTCCCGTTGGAGCGAATCCGTTTCAAGCTTGGAAGGTCGGACTATCCGCAAACACCCTCGCACGGTGGCTCCTGGACGATGGCATCGGTCGGGTCGGCAATCCGTGCTGCCTGTCTCGAAGTGCAGGCAGAAGCGACTCGGCTTGCAACCACAAGCGCCAACTTGCCGGTTTCGGGAACGTCGATAGAAGATTTTGAATGGCGCGAAGGCACGCTTCGGCGCCGCGGCGAAGCGTCATTGGGCATTTCTTATCAGGACATTGTTGTCGCCAACCGCGGTCCGATCGAAGCCAGTGGATCCGCGCAGCGCGATCCGAGCGTGGCGGAGCGATATTCAATGCACTCCTTCGGAGCTGTATTTGCGGAGGTCGCCATCGATCCGGATGTGGGCACGATCACCGTCCGCCGCATCGTCGGTGCCTATGGGATCGGTCGCGTCGTCAATCCTCTTCTCGCCCGCAGTCAGTGCACCGGCGGCATGATTGGCGGCATGGGGATGGCGCTTATGGAGCAGACAGCACTCGATCCGCGCGATGGCCGCCCGGTCAACGCTCACATGGCCGACTATCTGATGCCGGTAAACCTCGACATCCCGACGCTGGAGGCACACTTCGTGGAGGAAGTCGACCCTCACGTTAACCCGCTCGGCGTGAAGGGCCTTGGCGAGATAGCACTCGTCGGCACCGCTCCAGCGATCGCAAACGCAATCTTCCATGCGACAGGCAAACGCGTGCGAACCCTGCCGATCCGGATCGAAGATATGCTGGCCGCATAGCCATCACGTGGTCTTCCGGATCGAATGCCGGCAATGGAATTGCCTCGGTCTGGAAGACAATGTCCTGGCTTCGCGCAGACGAGAAGAGCCTGGCCTAAAGGTCCGACCGATGCCCACTCGGCCACACCGGCCGAGACTACGCCGATATCCTTGCCCTGACACCATCCGCCAGTTCCTGCATCCGATCGATCGGGATGCGGCCGATCAACATGAAGGCGTGCGTTGCGTTCGACCAGTAGACGACGTTCATGCCATTTCGGCCTTCGACGTCAGGCTCCTTCATGCCGACATCCGAGCGAACGATGCAGAGCGCCAGCGGTCCGGTCTCGGGATCGAGATAGGCAATCTGCGCGAGCGGCTTATCATCATACTGCAGCATCTGCGCACGCTTGAACTCGATGCCCGGCAACGACACGGCTTCAGGGGACAACAAGAGGCCAAGCTTGTCGTCGAGGCGCGCGAGTTGGGCGACCTGTGCTTCGGCGGATGGCGACGGACCGGCCAGGGTGTCTGGCGTATAGAGAGCGATGTATTCGGCGACCACGGCCCGCCATTCATTGCTTTCGTCGGGTGCGTGAACGCGGTTGCGAATGCCGATGACGACCCGGTCGGCCACAACACCGGCGACCAGGCAGGCGGCAAGCGCAGCTAGGAAGCTGCGGCGATTGGAGCGCGCCGGAACCGGCCTTGCCTCGGCCGGCAGAATGCCCAGCATCGCATCGAGCCTCGCCTTCGGTGCCGCGGACAGCAATGGCTCGAAGGCCTGCTGGAATGACAGGCTGCTCTGCGACAGGAAAGCCAGCCTTGCGGCCGCATGCTCGTCAGAGCCCAGAACCGCCTCGATGCGCGATACCTCGGCATTCGACAACTCACCGTCGATATAGGCCGTCAATTCCTCATCGGAGGGGATTTTGTTCTTGTCGCTCATGTGTCCCCTCCCCCCGATACGCTGGCTGCGATCTTGGCGCGCGCGGCAGCAAGGCGGCTCATCACCGTTCCGATCGGGATGTCCAATACGTCTGCTACCTCCTTGTAGGAAAGACCTTCTACGTAAGCGAGGAACACGGCTGCCCGCTGCGCGTCCGGCAGCGTATTGACCAGTCGCAGAACCTGGTTCGCCATGACATGTGTTTCCGTTTCGCGGGCACCATCGACGACCAAGGCCTCGTCGGCATCAACGAAGCCCCGACCAAGGCGCACTCGTTGCGACCGGATCTCATTCAGCCAGATGGAATGCAGGATGGAAAACAACCATCGATCCAGCCGGGTTCCCGTCTCGAACTGCCCGACACGCTCAAGCGCGCGGACACAGGTCTGCTGCACGAGATCGTCGGCAACGTCGCGGCGATGCGAAAGCACAAGGCCATAGCGCCACAGCCGCAGCAGATTGTCCGCCAGGCCGCTTCTGATATCGGCTTCGCTTGCGATGTGAGCCTCCGCCACACGTTTTCCTTCCAAAGCCGCCGGTTGTACCGGCGGCTTTGGCGTTGCAGGACTATAGGCAGGAAATGTGGTGTACGCGAACGGCATTTGGAGGGTTCCTGTCAACCGTGATTGCGCGCTCCTGTCCAGTCGCCGGAAATCACATCTTAGAGGGCTTCATGATTGCTTCGTGGAGGTCCTCGTATTCCTCGCACTCGGTGCTGCCGCAAAGCGTCTTGATCACTTCGAGCTGTTCTTTGGCGAGATCGAGGCGACCCTTAACGACGTAGGCTTCGCCGAGATATTCGCGAACCTGTGCATATTTCGGATCGATCTCGACGGATTTCAGGTAGTAGGAAATACCTTCGTCCGTGCGGCCGAGCTTGCGGGTGGCGTAGCCGCGGTAGTTCAGGGCTTCAGCCGTGTTCGGGTCCTTCAGCGTATCGAGCATGGCAATCGCTTCTTCGTAGCGGCCAGCCTTTGCCAGCGAATAGGCATAGTCCGTGCGGTTTTCGTCCGTCACGTTGGCGCTGCTCTGCTTGACACATCTCCTTGTTTTCTTGTCATACAGCTGGCCCTTCTTGCAGGTCGGCATGGTGCCGCTGCTGCCGCCCGTGCCACTGGCACCGCTGCCGCCACCAGCGCCGCTGCCACCGCCTCCCACTGCAAAAGCGGGAGCCGAAAGCGCGAAAGCGGCAATGCAGCCGCCGACCAGGATGGAAGCAATACGAACAGTCGCGATCGTCATGGGATATCTCCTAGGAAAATGACGTTGGCGGCGAGTGAACACTGTTGAATGGCAGTTTATTCGATTGCTTGTTCTTCTTTTTTGGAGCGCTGCGCTGCACCGCCGGCGAATAAATGCGAAGCTGAGGTGTTAGCCGTTCGCGCCGGCCAAAAGGAGCATTCCGTGAGTGATACCGTAAAACTGTTGAGTCTTGCCGTCGCGACACCAGAGCATGTCATCACCCAGAAGGAAGCAGCGGAGACGTCCGCCCGGCTGTTTTCGTCCCGATTCAAGGATTTCTCTCATCTTGCCAGCGTCTTCGAAAATTCCGGCATCAAGAAGCGCTATGCCGCGCGTCCACTGGAGTGGTTCATCGAACCGCACGGCTGGCAGGACCGGATGGAAGCATATGGCGAGGTGGCACGCAGCCTGTTCTTCGAAACCGCCACCAACGCGCTGAAACAGGCGGGACTGCAGGGGCGTGACGTCGACTGCATCGTCACCGTCTCATCCACTGGGATCGCGACACCGAGCCTTGATGCACAGCTCGCGCAAAAAATGGGCTTTCGCTCGGATATCGAACGTGTTCCCGTTTTCGGGCTCGGCTGCGCTGCGGGCGTTTCGGGCTTCGCCATTGCCTCGCGGTTTGCCCGCGACCGGCCGGGCAAGACCGTGCTTTTCGTGACCATCGAACTTTGCACGCTCGCGTTCCGGCTCGACGAACTGACACGCGCCAACATCATCGCCACGGCCCTTTTCGGCGATGGCGCGGCGGCCTGCGTTCTCCGGGCGGGGCCGCATGGCAAGGCTGAGGTCGAGTCGACGGGCGAGCACCTTTTCCCCGATACGCTGGGCGTCATGGGCTGGAAGATCGACGATACCGGCTTTGGCGTGGTTCTCGCCCAGTCGCTGCCGCCCTTTGCGGAGGCTGAACTCGGCCCCGCCGTTGACGGAATACTGGCGCGTAACGGCCTGTCCCGGTGCGATATCGATCGCTTCATCTGTCACCCCGGCGGCGCGAGAGTACTGACAGCCCTGGAAAGCGCGCTGTCACTCGACGCAGGAAAGCTGGATCATGAGCGCGCCGTGCTTGCCGAGTATGGCAACATGTCCTCGCCGACGATCCTTTTCGTACTGGAACGCGTCTTGAAGGCCGGATTGCCGCCACGTAGCGCCATGGTCGCAATGGGGCCAGGCTTTGCGGCGAGCTGCGTAACGTTAAAGAGGGTCGCGTAATGTGGCCCTCTGTTGCCCTCCTCGCCTTCGTGACGGCCCAGCGCCTCGCGGAACTCGTTCTTGCCCGTCGCAATACGCGGGCGCTTTTGGACAGCGGCGCGAAGGAGGTCGCGCCGGAGCACTATCGCTACATGGTGGCGCTGCACAGCTGCTGGATTGCCGGATTGTGGCTGCTGGCAATTGGTCGCCCGATCGACCCAGTGTGGTTGGCCGTTTTCGTGGTTTTGCAGGCAGGCCGTCTCTGGGTCATCGGCACGCTCAAGGGCCGCTGGACGACACGCATCATCATGCTGCCCGGCGCTCCCCTCGTCAGCAGTGGACCGTACCGGTTCATGACGCATCCGAACTATGCGGTCGTCGCCGGCGAGATCGCCGTCCTTCCCCTCGCCTTTGGGATGCCCGTCTACGCCGCGATATTTTCGGCGCTGAACGCGGCAGTACTCTACGTCCGCATCAAAGCGGAAAATGAGGCGTTGAGAACCGCAATGTTTTTGAAATGAAACGCAATTTTTCGTTTGCGTGTGACTTGCCGGAGCGGCATTTTCATTGCCTGAAATAGGTGGAATGCACGGCAATGACAAAGAACGCAATTGTACTTGGCGCCGGGATCGTCGGCGTATCGACAGCCATTCATCTGCAGCGCCGGGGACGGCAGGTGACATTGATCGATCGCAAGGCGCCAGGCAAGGAAACGTCCTTTGGTAATGCCGGACTCATTCAACGCGAGGGTGTCGTTCCCTACGGCTTTCCACAACAGCTCGGCGTTCTGGTCCGCTACGCTTTCAACAACCGGATCGATGCCCACTATCATCTCAAGGCGTTGCCCGGCCAACTTGCTTTCCTCGCCCGCTATTGGTGGAATTCCAACGCCAAACGCCACGAAATGATTTCCCGCGCCTATGCGCCGTTGATCCAGCACTCGATATCGGAGCACAATGATCTGATCGAGGCGTCCAATGCGCAGCACCTGATCCGCAAGAATGGCTGGATGGAGATTTTCCGCACGGCCGGCAAGCGTGATGCAGAATTTGCCGAGGCCGAACGGCTGCGAGCGGAATTCGGGATCAGCTATGAGCAGCTGGATGCTGCTGGGGTTGCGCGATTGGAGCCCCACATCAACGGAGATTTCGTCGGCGGCCTACGCTGGCGCGATCCCTGGTCGGTTCTCGATCCGCACGGGCTGACGATGACCTATCGCGCTTATTTCGAAAGCCTGGGCGGCAGATACCTGACCGGTGATGCCAACTCCCTCGGCCGCTCTGGGGCAAATTGGAGGGTGGTAACCAGCGAAGGCTCGCTGGACGCGGAGGATGCGGTCCTGGCACTCGGTCCCTGGGCCGCAGTAGCCACAAGGCGGCTTGGTTATGCCTTCCCGCTCGGCGTCAAGCGCGGCTACCACATGCACTATGCCGCGGCAAAGAATGCGACCCTCAACAACTGGACGCTCGATGCGGAGCGCGGTTATTTCCTGGCACCAATGAACCGCGGCATACGACTGACGACGGGCGCTGAATTCGCCGCCATGGATGCACCAAAGACACCCGTGCAGCTCGATCGAGCCGAGAAGGTGGCGCGCACGGTCTTTCCGCTCGGCGAAAGGCTTGATCCGGAGCCCTGGATGGGCGCTCGCCCGTGCACCCCAGACATGATGCCTATCATTGGAAAAGCGCCGCGGCATGATGGGCTATGGTTCGCCTTCGGCCACGCCCACCACGGCTTGACGCTGGGGCCGGTTACAGGCCGTGCTCTGGCTGAGGTAATGACTGGCGAGAGGCCGTTCGTCGATATTTCCGCCTATTCGCCGCAGCGTTTCAATCCGTGAACTCTCCCCTAGGCGACACCGAGTCCGGACAAATCCCGGAGTGCCGCCCTTGCAATCCCGTCGATGCTGTCATCGATATCGACCGTCACCACGCCGGGCTCGCCGGTCGGCACTTCCAGCGTCGCGAGTTGGCTTTCCAGCAGTGATGGAGGCATAAAGTGGCCCTTGCGCTCACCCATCCGCTTCGTCAGCAGCTCTTTCGAACCAGACAGATAAACGAAGAACAGGCTTCCATTCACCACGTTGCGCAGCCGGTTGCGGTAGGCGCGTTTCAACGCCGAGCAGGAAACGATGACGCCCTGCCCGCGATCCAGCGCCTCTTTCATCGTTTCACCGATGAGATCGAGCCAAGGCATGCGGTCGTCGTCCGTCAGCGGAATGCCCTTCGACATCTTCTCGACATTCGACGCAGGATGAAGCTGGTCACCCTCGACAAATTGCAGGCCGAGGGCGTCCGAAATCTTCAGGCCGATCGAGGACTTGCCGCAACCACTGACCCCCATGACGATGATGGCATGAGGGGTCGTGTTGGTCTCTGGCATTGTTTATCTCTCCCACAATTCCGGCGCTCCCGGAACAGGGAGAACCCTTATGACGCGGCGAGTGCCGCACTCTTGCGCGCAAGACGAGCCTTAATGGTGTCGACATCGGCGCGCGGTGTCGCAGCGAACAAGGTCTTCGTATAGCTGTGCTGCGGATCGTTGAAAACCTGATCCCGCGCGCCATACTCCACAGCCTC
Source organism: Rhizobium sp. BK399 (assembly GCF_014194695.1). Taxonomy (GTDB): domain Bacteria; phylum Pseudomonadota; class Alphaproteobacteria; order Rhizobiales; family Rhizobiaceae; genus Rhizobium. Next base: position 838,857 of record NZ_JACIAH010000001.1, read on the forward strand.
ACCGAAATACATCACCATGACGTCGTCGGCCATGTAACGAACGACCGAGAGATCGTGGCTGATGAAGACATAGGTGAGGTTCAGCTCGTCCTGCAAATCCGCGAGCAGATTGAGAACCTGAGCCTGGACCGAAAGGTCGAGTGCAGACACCGGCTCATCGAGAACCAGGAGCCGCGGCTTCAGCATCAGAGCGCGGGCGATCGCGATGCGCTGGCGCTGGCCGCCGGAGAACATGTGCGGATAGCGATTGAAATGAATCTCCTGCAGGCCGACCTTCTTGAGCATCGCCATCGCCAATTCGCGCCGCTCGGCGGCGGGCGTATCGGTGTTGATGATCAGGGGCTCCATCAGGATGTCGCCGATCTTCTTGCGCGGGTTCAGCGAGCCGTAGGGGTTCTGGAAGACAATCTGCACCTTACGGCGAATTTCCGGTGTCAGATCGCCTGCAGCGATATCGACCTTCTTGCCGTCGATGAAGAGATCGCCACCGCTCGCCGGATCGATCATCGTGACGATGCGGGCGAGCGTCGACTTGCCGCAACCGCTTTCGCCGACGATCGCCAGTGTCTTGCCCTGCTCCACCTTGAAGCTCACACCCTTGACGGCATGTACGGTTCTCTCCTTCTTGAAGAGACCGCCCGGCAGATAATAGTTGCGGACAATGTTCTTTGCTTCGAGGACTGGCGTCATTGGGCCGCTCCCTTGAAAATCTCGCCGATGGTCGGCAGTCGGTCACCGGTGGCGTTTTCCGGCAGGGCGGCGAGCAGTGCTCTCGTGTAGTCGCTCTTCGGAGACTCGAAGAGCGACAGGACGTCGGCCTCTTCCATCTTGCGTCCTTTGTACTGCACGATCACGCGATCGGCCGTCTCGGCGACCACGCCCATGTTGTGGGTGATCATGATGAGACCCATGCGGTGCTCCGTCTGCAGCCGCATCAGCAGATCGAGGATCTGCTTCTGGATGGTGACGTCGAGTGCGGTAGTCGGCTCGTCGGCAATCAAGAGCTTCGGATTGCAGGCGATCGCGATGGCGATCATGACGCGCTGGCACTGGCCGCCCGACATCTGGTGCGGGAAGTGGCCGAGCCGTTCGGCCGGGTTGGGAATGCCAACAGCCTCGAACAGCTCAATCGCGCGCTTCCGCCGCGCAGCCTTATCAAGCCCGAGATGGATCCGCAGGACCTCCTCGATCTGGAAGCCTACGGTGAAGCACGGATTGAGGCTGGCGATCGGCTCCTGGAAGATCATCGACATATCCTTGCCGATGATCTTGCGTCGTTCGCTTGCCGACATGCCAAGCAGATTGCGGCCGTCAAAGACCATCTTGTCTGCCGTCACCTTTGCGGTCCACGGCAGGAGGCCCATCGCAGCCAGCATGGAGACCGACTTACCGGATCCCGACTCGCCAACGATTGCCAGGACTTCGCCCGCATCAACCTTCAGCGATACGCCATCGACGGCACGAAACGGACCCGTGGAGGTCTGGAACTCGACGACGAGATTTTCGATTTCAAGAAGTGCCATCTCAGGACCTCTTCAGTTTGGGGTCGAGCGCATCGCGCAGTCCGTCGCCCATCAGATTGATAGCGAGAACGGTGATCAGAATGCAAAGACCCGGGAAAGTGACGAGCCACGGAGAGCTCTGGAAGAATTCGCGCGCATCGGCGAGCATCGTGCCCCACTCCGATGTCGGAGGCTGGGCGCCCATGCCAAGGAAGCCGAGAGCTGCGGCATCGAGGATCGCAGCGGAGAATGCGAGTGTCGCCTGAACGATCAGCGGCGCCAGGCAGTTCGGCAGGATCGTCTTGAACATGAGACGGAAAGTGCCTGCGCCGGCCACGCGCGATGCGACAACATATTCCTTCTCGCGCTCGCTGATCACGGCGGCGCGCGTCAAGCGCACGAAATGCGGCTGGTTGACGATCGAGATGGCGATCATGGCGTTCAGCAGGCCCGGTCCGAGAACGGCGACCAGCACCAGAGCGAGCAGCAGCGACGGGAAAGCCAGGATAATATCCATGACGCGCATGATGAAAGTATCGGTGCGGCCGCGGAAATACCCGGCGACAAGACCGAGCAGCACGCCGGCGACAGCCGAAAGCGACGCGACGACAAGGCCGATGAACAGAGAGAAGCGCGTTCCATAAATCAGGCGCGACAGCATATCGCGACCGACGGCATCGGTTCCAAGCAGGAACATCGGGTTGCCTTTTTCCGCCCAAACCGGCGGGACGCGCTGCATGCCGTCGAAAGGAACGTTCGGATCATGCGGTGCAATCAACGGCGCGAAGATCGCCATCACCAGCACCAACAGAAAGACGCCGAGGCCGATGACGGCGCCCTTGTTGCGGGAGAAGTAATACCAGAACTCAGAGAGCCCTGACGGCTGGGTCGACTTGGTGGTTATCGCACTCATAAGCCGCTCCTAGTGACGAATACGTGGATTGATGAGACCGTACATGAGGTCAACGATCAGGTTGACGATCATGATGATGCCGGCAATGAGCAACAGGCCGCCTTGCACAACGGTGTAGTCACGCTTGAAGACGGCATCGACCATCCATTTGCCGATGCCCGGCCAGGAAAAGATCGTTTCCGTCAGGATCGCGCCGCCGAGCAGCACGCCGACCTGCAGACCGATCGACGTCACGACCGGGATCATCGCGTTGCGAAGCGCGTGCAAGCCGACGACGCGCAAGGGCGCTAGGCCCTTCGAGCGAGCGGTTCGTACATAGTCTTCACCGAGCACTTCCAGCATGGCCGAGCGCGTCTGGCGCGCGATGACCGCAAGCGGAATGGTGCCGAGGACGATTGTCGGCAGGATGAGCGAGACGAACGCCGACTTGAATGCACCGGCCTGGCCGGAGAGCAGACTGTCGATCAGCATGAAGCCGGTCACCGGCTTGAAGAAATACATCAGCGAAATACGACCGGACACGGGCGTCCAGTGCAGCGTGTTCGAGAAGAGAACGATGAGCAGCAGGCCCCACCAGAAGATCGGCATCGAATAGCCGACGAGGGCAACGCCCATCACGCTCTGGTCGAACCAGGTTCCTCGCTTGACCGCGGCAAAGACGCCGGCGGGAATGCCAAGCACGATGGCAAAAATGATCGCGCAAAGCGAAAGCTCGAGCGTCGCCGGGAAGAGCGAGCCGAATTCCTGCAGAACCGGGCGCTTGGTAACGATCGACGAACCGAGATCGCCTTGCACCACGTTGCCGAGGTAATCAAGGTATTGAACGTAGACCGGTCGATCGAGGCCGAGATCATGCATGACCTGGGCATGGCGTTCCGGCGCCATCACGCGCTCGCCCGACATCAGCATGACCGGGTCACCGGGCAGCAGTCGGATGAACGAGAAGGCGATGAGTGAAACGCCGATGAAGGTTGGGATCAGGATCGCAAGGCGTCCGATGAGAAATCGCAACATTGGCAAGTGTCCATAGTGTTCCGGCGGTCAGGTATCAAACCTGACCGCCGGCCAAGCCCGGGATTGCCGGGCATCTTTGCATAATTTTGATTACTCGGCGATATCAACGCCGTCGAAACGGTGAACACCGACCGGATCCTGCACGTAGCCGGAAACCTTGGCGCTCATCGGTACGAATTCCGTGGAGTGATCGATGGTCGCCCACGGAGCTTCCTTCTTGAAGACGACCTGTGCCTGTTCGTAGAGCTTGGTGCGCTCTGCGACGTCGGCGGTCTTCTTGGCCTTCTTCACGAGATCGTCGAATTCCTTGTTGCACCACTGCGCGCGGTTGTTGCCGCCAACGGCTTCGCAGCCGAGCAGAGTGTCAAGGAAGTTGTCCGGGTCGCCGTTGTCGCCGGTCCAGCCGAGGATCGCAGCACCGTCGCGGGCCTTGTCCTTGGAGAGCTTCAGGTATTCAGCCCATTCATGGGTGACGATGTCGACCTTGACGCCTACCTTGGCGAGGTCAGCCTGCATCAGTTCAGCGGCGCGACGTGCGTTCAGCATGTACGGGCGCGAAACCGGCATTGCCCAGATCTTCATCGAGAGATCCTTGACGCCAGCCTTTTCGAGCATCTTCTTTGCTTCGTCCGGGTTGTAGACGTCATCCTTGATGTCGTCGTTATACGACCACATCGTCGGGGGGATCGGGTTCTTGGCAACCTGGCCGGCGCCCTGGAAGACGGCCTGGACGATCGCCTGCTTGTTGATCGCCATGTTCAGCGCCTGACGCACTTCGGCCTTGTCGAACGGGGCCTGGAGCGTGTTGTAGGCGAGGTAGGAAACGTTCAGGCCCGGCTGTTCCAGAACCTTGAGGCTCGAGTCCGTCTGAAGATCCTTGACGTCAGCAGCGTTCGGGTAAGGCATGATGTGGCATTCGCCGGCCTTCAGCTTCTGAGCGCGGACGGAAGCGTCCGGGGTGATCGCGAAAACGAGATCGTCGATCTTTTCCTTGCCCTTGAAGTAGGTTTCGTTGGCCTTGTAGCGGATGACGGCATCCGGCTGGTAGGCAACGAAGGTGAACGGACCGGTGCCGAGCGGCATCTGGTTCATCTGTTCCATCTTGCCGTCAGCCTGCAGCTTGTCGGCATATTCCTTGGACACGACGGACGCGAAGTCCATTGCGAGGTCGGCAAGGAACGGTGCTTCCGGATGGTTCAGCGTGAACTTGACGGTCAGGTCATCGACCTTCTCGACCGACTTGATGAGTTCCGGGAAGCCCATGCCAGCAGCATATTCGTAGGAAACGCCAGCAACGTACTTCGCCCACGGGCTATCAGCCTTCAGCTGGCGCTCGAACGAGAAGACGACGTCGTCAGCGGTCAGATCACGGCTTGGCGTGAAGAATTCCGTCGTCTGGAACTTTACGCCCGGACGCAGCTTGAAGGTGTAGACCGTACCGTCGTCGGAAACCGTCCAGCTTTCGGCCAGGCCCGGCTCGATTTCGGTCTTCCCGTGCTGGAACTCGACGAGACGGCTATAAACCGTACGCGAGGAAGCGTCGAAGGTGGTGCCTGCAGTGTAGATGCCCGGATCGAAGCCTTCCGGCGACCCTTCGGAGCAGTAAACGAGCGTTTTGGACCAGGCTGCGGATGCCATGGCCGAAGCCAGGACCGTCGCGGCCAGCAAGACAGACATCTTTTTCATGATATCATTTCCCAGATTTGTTCTTTTATTTGAGACCCCGGGGACCCCGGAATGACGGCAGATGGAACGACATTTGTTTGCTGAAATCAACGACCGAAGTGGAAAATTTTTCCACGCGGACAACTTTAGTAATTTTCCGCCAAAAATGGGCCGTATTTAGAAATAATCGGACTGGATAAACTCGATTCTTGTCGCATTTGGTATAATTTCGCGTCGATGGCGACTTTTGCGCACACGCTTCACGCGAATTTACCGACAAAAACTCCCCTAAAACGGAACGGCCGCGGCGCTTGACGCAGCCACGGCCTATCAAAACTTTGTCATCGCTGATCAGGCGGCGGGTGCCGCCACGCGAGGCTTGCGGTGTTCCTGTTCGCCGGTCAGGCCAAGCAGGAAGTTGATCTGCGGTCGTGCCTTGACGAGGTCGTCGATCGAATATTGCGTCAGCACGTCGAAGAAGGCGTTGAGGGCCTTGCGCAAGGCAGAGTTCAAACCGCAGCTATCGACAAGCGGGCACTCGACCATGCCGTCGTCTTCGAAGCATTCTGCCATCGCAAAACTGTCCTCAGTGACGCGAACGACGTCGAACAGGCTGATGTCCTTCGCCGGCTTGCCGAGCCGCACGCCGCCGTTGCGGCCGCGGACGGTTTCAACGAGACCTGCCTTGTTGAGGGGTTGCAGGATCTTGAACAGGAACAGTTCAGAAACGCCGTATGCCCTCGCAATCTCAGGAATCCGGCTCAACTGCCCATCGTTGGCAGCACAATACATCAACATGCGAACCGCATAGTTGGTCTGCTTGGTCAAACGCATGCCGATCTCCAGAATCGTCGTCTACAATCGTCTATATAGGGGCTTTGCTAGTTTTGAACAATTCCAAAATATGAAAACCATATTCACCTTATGTGAGACCGATTGCCGCGACAATTGCTTCTGCAACAGTTCCCAGGTGCCTACGCGCCGACATCCCGAAATGCAAATTGGGGGCCGCAGCCCCCAATTCGATAAGGTTCGTTCCTTTGCCTTACTTCATCGTCGGCATGACGAACTCGGCGCCGTCCTTGATGCCTGAGGGCCAGCGGGCGGTGATCGTCTTGGTCTTGGTCCAGAACTTGATCGAGTCCGAACCGTGCTGATTGAGGTCGCCGAAGCTTGATGCCTTCCAGCCGCCGAAGGAGTGGTAGGCGAGCGGAACCGGGATCGGCACGTTGATGCCGATCATGCCGATGTTGATGCGCGATGCAAAGTCGCGGGCGGCATCGCCGTCGCGGGTATAGATCGCGACGCCATTGCCGTATTCGTGCTTCATCGGCAGATCGAGGGCTTCCTCGTAGTTCTTGGCGCGGACGACGGAAAGGACCGGCCCAAAGATCTCGGTCTTGTAGATGTCCATGTCGGGCGTGACATGATCGAACAGCGTGCCGCCGACGAAGTAGCCGTCCTCGTATCCCTGCAGCTTGAAGCCGCGGCCATCGACGACGAGCTTGGCACCCTGCTCCACACCGCGGTCAATGAGGCCGTTGACCCTGTTATAGGCGTCCCTGGTGACGAGCGGACCCATGTCGGCCTTGTCGTCGGTGTAAGGGCCGATGCGCAGCGACTCGATCTTCGGTGCCAGCTTCTCGACCAAGCGGTTGGCGGTGTCCTCACCGACCGGCACGGCGACGGAGATCGCCATGCAGCGTTCGCCGGCAGAGCCGTAGCCTGCGCCCATCAGAGCGTTGACGGCCTGATCCATGTCGGCATCCGGCATGATGATCATGTGGTTCTTGGCGCCGCCGAAGCACTGGGCGCGCTTGCCGTTCATGGCAGCCGTTCCATAGACGTAACGGGCGATGGGTGTGGAGCCGACGAAGGAAACAGCACCGATATCGGGATCCGTGAGGATCGCGTCGACTGCAGCCTTGTCGCCGTTGACGACGTTGAGGATACCGGCCGGAAGACCAGCTTCGATCATGAGTTCTGCCAGGCGGATCGGAACGGACGGATCGCGCTCGGACGGCTTCAGGATGAAGGCGTTGCCGCAGGCGATTGCCGGCGCAAACATCCACATCGGGATCATGGCCGGGAAGTTGAACGGGGTGATGCCCGCGCCGATGCCGACTGCCTGGCGCATCGAGTACATGTCGATTGCCGGACCCGCGCCCTCGGTAAATTCGCCCTTCTGGAGGTGCGGGATGCCGCAGACGAATTCGCAGACTTCCAGACCGCGGACGATGTCACCCTTCGAATCCTCGACCGTCTTGCCGTGCTCGGTGGACAGGAGGGTGGCGAGTTCATCCATATGCTTGTTCAGCAGCTCGACGAACTTGAAGAAAACGCGTGCACGACGCTGCGGGTTGGTGGCGGCCCACTTCGGCTGAGCGGCCTTGGCGTTCTCGACCGCGGCGCGCATGTCCTCGACGCTCGCGAGCGCTACCGTTGCCTGAACTTCACCGGTGGCCGGATTGTAGACATTGCTGGTGCGGCCGCTGGTGCCGGCGACATGCTTGCCGCCGATGAAATGACCAATCTCACGCATGAGTGCTCCTCCTGTTTTTTGGATGGCGAACATTCGCACTACAATTTGCACAAATCAATGAGCTGCGATAAGCAACCGTTGTGCACAAATTGAAGCCCGGCAAATCGAGCTGCGCTTCCTCAAGGCCTGCAAAGGACATGACCAGACTACCACGGCCGGCCCAAACTGGAGAGGAGATAGTGCTCGATGAGCGGGAAACTGGTTGTCAGAATAGCGGAGCTCGAGATCGACTCCGATCAGCTTGAATCCTATCGGGCTCTGCTGGCCGAGGAGATCGAGGCGTCCGTCGCATTGGAGCCCGGCGTTCTGTCGCTGAATGCGGTCTCCGTCAAGGACAGTCCCAACAGCATTCGTATTCTCGAGGTGTACGCGAGCCAGGCGGCGTATGAAGCACACCTGCAGACTCCGCATTTCCTCAAATACAAGAGCGCGACCGCGGGTATGGTGACGTCCCTGACGTTGCTCGACGTCGATCCAATCGCCATGCACGGCAAGCCATGAACTGGGACGACGTTCGCATCTTCCTCGCCGTTGCCCGCACAGGTCAGATCCTGGCCGCATCAAAGAGGCTGGGTCTAAACCACGCCACGCTCTCGCGGCGCCTTACTTCGCTGGAGGAGGCACTGAAGAGCCGCCTCTTCGTCCGCCGCACAAACGGCTGCGAACTGACGGCGGAAGGCGAGGTTTTCCTTGCCTCCGCAGAGCGAATGGAAACCGAAATGCTTTCCGTGCAGGCCAATCTCGGTCGCACGGATACGGCAATCGCGGGAACCGTGCGCGTGGGAGCACCGGATGGTTTCGGGGTTTCGTTTCTTGCGCCCCGCATCGGTCGGCTGATCGAGCGCCATCCGGAACTGAAGATCCAGCTTGTGCCGGTGCCGCGGTCGTTCTCACTCTCACAGCGCGAGGCCGATATCGCCATCACGCTGGAGCGGCCCGAGCAAGGCCGCCTGGTCTCGGCCAAACTGACCGACTACACGCTCGGACTTTATGCGTCGAGGAGCTACGCCGAACTCAATGGCCTGCCCGCCGATGCAGAGCAGTTGAAGCAGCATCGGCGTATCGGCTATGTCGAGGATCTGATCTTCTCGCAGTCGCTGAATTTCACCGGAGAGGTGATGCGCAACTGGAACGCCGGCTTCGAGATTTCATCGGCGACGGGGCAGACAGAAGCGGTGCTCTCAGGCGCCGGCATCGGCATCCTGCATGATTACATCGCGCGCCAGCACCCGGCACTCGTACGCATCCTGCCGGATATTTCGATCCGGCGGGCATATTGGACGACATTTCACGAGAGCGCGCGGGAACTCGTGCGGGTGCGCACGGTTTCCGATTTCCTGCAGGAACTCGTCGCTGCCGAGCGCCACATATTCCTGTGACACCGGCGCAGCGCATGATGGTCAATCACGCCTGTCAGGCTCGTCGCTGATCTGCTGCTTCTCTGCAGCGACCTCCGCTGCGCGCACTGGCATGCCATCGACAATCGTGAACAATTCGCCGCTCGTGATCGGCTCGCCGACCTTCAGTTTCACCGTCCCGTCCTTGCCGACAAGAAAGGCGACAAAATCTCCAACCGTCGGATTGCCGAGTTCGCTTGCGATCGCCGCAGCGTCGAGATTTTCACCTGCCCCGAAAAGCACTCTCACGCTACCGCCGACAATCTTGAGAAGGACGATGTCGCGTTCCTGCAAGGAATCCCGATTGGCAAGGAGTTGATTTTCCTGACGCGCGGCCCGTGCATTCTTCTTATCCGCGAAGATGACCAGGACGCGATTGCGCCATTGAAACTGCTCGAGACTTGTGAGGGCGGAATAGGCGCTGTTGTCCTCATCCACCTTGGTGGCACCATATAGAAGCGTTTTCGACATGCACATTATCTCCTCTCGACGGAACGTCGAAGGAGTATGGACGGTTCCATCCACCGCAACGGGGCTCAGCTGCGCCAGGATTTCCGCAATTGCCAGATGGCACCGAGCAGCACCAGCAACAAGGCTATGCTGCCGTAGGACAGGGAAACCTGCGCCAGTTGATCCAGCCTCGGCATGGATCCAGCTGCCGCGCCCGGCGCAGAACTTGAGCCAAGAGCATAGGCGCCGCGCAGGACGGCGACGAACGCGACGATCAGTCCGGCCATGTCGATGAAGCGCGCATGTGCCCTCATGCCATCGATGACAACGGTCGCAAGGCCGCAGAGAAATGCCACCGGTAACAGATAGGCAGCGCCGCCCAGGAGCGGAAAGTCGCCGAGAACAACATCGTCGGATTCACCCAGGGAACTAACCTTCAGGATCGGCAGCAAGACCGCGAGAACGGAAAAGACGGCAAGCACACCGCGCTTGATGATTTCGTTCAAGTCAATCCGCGTGGCGCCAATGCGTACCCGGCTCATTCTACCTCCCCGATACAGTAAACCACCGCAGCGCGGTGGCGCTCGGCTCGTTCGAGGGAGATTTGCTATGAAGTTGCTAACGCACCGCACAATCAGCGACGGTAAAACTACCCTTTGCGGGCAAAAGCGTTCAGCCGGTTCGGAGGGAAAAGTTAAAGAAGGATTAAGGGTCGTTTTAAGGTGCCTGAAGGCAGGCAAGGCCAGGCGGCAAATGCCGCCCGGCCCTGAGATTATGTTCACATCGGAACAAACGATGAGACCGGCACCTGCAGTGCAGAGGCGATCCGCTTGAGCTTGGCGGGATCAGCATCCTCACCGCTCTCGATTTCCTCAATCTCATTAACAACCAAACCGCAGGTTACTGCGAGGTCGTCGACGCTATAGCCGACCGCCTCACGAGCGGCACGTACAGCACCGGCTACATTCACGGCCGAAACGGCGGTAGCCTTGGATGCATCCAGATTGCTGAGCGAAATGGACATTTAAGTCTCCTTCTGAAATCACTCTGAATTAGCCCCCGGCGGGAAAATGGCACTCCCGATCACGATTTGCAATGCAGTATGGTTAATTCGTGATCGGCCAGAGCCCGCCAGCGGGAAGCCGAACCGGGTCCTAAAACCCCATTGTCCTTTGTAAGCAAAGCACATTTGCCTGACAGTCCCGCCCGCTTCATCCACGCTGCCATCGATGTAAAAAACGGCCGGCACGCGGCGATTTGTCACCTATTTTTAGGCATTCACATCGGCTTGAGGACGAATCATTGCGATCGAAATCGGGCAAATGAGACAAGAGCCAAGGCTCCTGGTTAGGCGCATCGGCAAAGACCAATGCGTGGCCGGACTTGCTTCGAAAAGGGGCAAGGCATTTTCCGAAGCAAGTCCAGGCCGAGCGGATAAAGGTGGGATCCAACGATACCGCTAGGTCAAGGGATCATGTAGCGGGTGGCCCGAAGATCACGCGCCTCAACGTGGCTGTCACGCAAACTTGGCGGACAAAGCGACGTCTTCCTCAGAAGCGTCCTCAGAGCTTCCGGTCGGGACGACGAACAGCAATGCGTGGGCAAACAAGATCGCCGAGCCCAGCAGGGCCGCGTAGGCGAGCAGGATTGTACCCATCGGCACCGCGAAGTTGAGTTGCGGCAGCGCGCCGAGCATCATCGGCACGTACCAGGAGACGGCCGAAATCGCACCAGAGACGATAAACACACTGCGATGCGACGACGGCAGGCCTTCCATGATCGAACGACCGATCTGCTTCTTTACGCGCGGAAGGATGACGGAGTGGATAAAGCCGCCGTTGACGGTCAGGATGAGCACGATGGTCATCTTGGCCCAGATCTTCTCATTGCCCAGCTTCGCCGGATCGAACGCACCATAATAAGTGAGAAAACCAAGTCCTGTGGCCCAGAGCAGGATCAGGCCCCAGTTAACGACTTTAGAGCCGAACTTGAAGACCTTCCAATGATCTTCGGTGATCTTGCCTCTCACCAAAAACCGCAACACAAGAAGATCGAGCACTGTTGCGGCGCCAAGCCCGAGTGCCAACCCAATGAAATGCACTATTCTCAATGCAGACTTGATTGATACTGCAGGATCTTGGCTGAGAGTCTGAATAAGGAGAGTAAATCCCATACTTATGCACCTTTCATTCTTTGGATCACAGCGTTGGAACGCAGGTAGGTCTGAGTGTCAGGACACGGGAAATCGCACCAGGCGCCGATATCGATCGGCATCTACAAGTGAGCGAATTAACGTTCCGACAGTCTGTGATCCCTCTTTGGTGCCCCGTTCCCCGGCAATGGATTTATTAGTAAAGAATGAACAAAGGGCGGCGAGAAGGTGGCTGAACCGCGTCCATATAGAGATATCGCAATGTATCTTTGCCTAATTCAAGGAAAGCCGCACGTATAAGATGAGAAATTCTTTGCACTCAATGCACAGGCCGGGCGCCTGATGTCACAGGAGCTTCATTCTATGGGAATAGACCCGACTAAGGACCAGTCCCAAGAGGAGCCGAAAGATGACAATAGTTCAGGGTGAAGAACATCGTCACGATCGAGCGAGCCACCCACTGGAGGGACGCAGCGCAGCAAGATGGTTCCTCCCAGTCTTCTTGATCCTGCTCCTTGCAGGACTTGGTTATGTTGCCTACGCGCTTGGCCCGGAGCTAACCAGCGCCGCCGCCGTTCCCTGGATTCTGCTTGGGATCGCGCTGCTCATTGCGCTCGGCTTCGAGTTCGTAAACGGCTTTCATGACACGGCCAACTCCGTTGCGACCGTCATCTACACACGGTCGATGCCGGCGGAACTTGGGGGGCTCGGCACAATGGTCGGCTGGAAGCGCATTGTCGTCACGGTCGGCGAGAAAATCGGCAAGACGCACTTGACCTATGGCCAAGGTGCCGCTGCCGAAGTCGTGGCAATGGCAACGATCGGTGCAGCCGATCACCTGGGATTGCCGGTTTCCACGACACATGTACTATCGTCCGGTGTGGCCGGGACGATGGCCGCGAACGGCTCGGGGCTGCAATGGTCGACGGTCAGGAACATGCTGATGGCGTGGATTTTGACACTTCCTGCCTCGATCATGATCGCCTTTCTTTTGTTTGTCGTCTTGCGCCAATTGTTCTGACGCCGGCTCGGCAACCATACTTCAAACCTTGCCACGAACGCATTGAGGGTGAACGTCCATGAACAACAAATCCGACACCGAACATTCAGATTGGCTTGAGGCCGAACTGGCCGACACCCTCGATGAGGATTATGAGCTGGAACTCTCGGAACCGGCACTCTCCGACGCAATCCGCAAGATCTATCGAAACGCCCATCCGGTCTCGATCCCGAGGCTCGACTATTTCCGCGCGCTGTTGTCGCTGCAGGCGGAGTTGATCAAGCTTCAGGATTGGGTGGTCTATAACAAAGAGAAGGTCGTCGTGATCTTCGAAGGTCGCGACTCCGCAGGAAAGGGCGGCGTGATCAAACGCATCACGCAGCGCCTCAATCCGCGTGTCGTCCGCACCGTCGCTTTGCCCGCCCCTTCCGACCGCGAGAAGACGCAGTGGTACTTCCAGCGCTACGTGCCGCATTTGCCAGCCGGCGGTGAAATCGTCCTCTTCGATCGCTCCTGGTACAATCGCTCTGGCGTTGAGCGCGTCATGGGATTTGCGACCGAGGACCAGGTCGATCAATTCTTCAACGACGTTCCAGAATTCGAGCGCATGCTCGTCCGTTCCGGCATCCGGCTCGTCAAGTACTGGTTCTCGATCACCGACGAAGAGCAGCAGATGCGCTTCCTCGTTCGCATTCACGATCCCCTGAAGCAGTGGAAGCTGTCGCCGATGGACCTGCAATCGCGCGTCCGCTGGGAGGCCTATACGAAGGCCAAGGAAGAGACTTTCGCGCGCACCAATATTCCCGAAGCGCCGTGGCATATCGTGGAAGGCAACGACAAGAAGCGTGCGCGACTGAACTGCATCGATCACCTGCTGCAGCAAATACCTTATGGCGATGTTCCGCACGAGGAAATAACGCTGCCCGACCGAGTCTTCAATCCCGACTACGAGCGCAAGGTGCTGCCGCAGGAGCTCTACGTTCCCCCGAAGTATTGACCCGCCTTGTGTCTGACGGGCTACGCGCCAGACAGGACCTCCGCGTGACGACGCATCCAGCCAAGTGCTCCGGCCGGTCGCAAGACGGTCGGCTCGCGTGCGGCCCTGCGGGTCTAGCGCAGTTAGAACCGCTGGGGCGCCGCCGGTCTGTTTCCGGTGATTGTGTCGATCCGGTCGAGCACGTCTGGCGTCAATTTGTCCCTATGCGAAAGGGCGGCAAGATTATCCTGCAACTGACTTGTGCGCGATGCGCCAAGAATGACGGTCGAGACGTTCTTGTTGGCCAGGCACCACAGCAGAGCCAGGTGCGTGATCGATATCCCGATCTCGTCTGCAAGCTTCGCCAACTCGCGGACCTTTGCGAGCTGGGCGCGGCCTGCATCGCTCGATAGCTTCTCCTTCAGCCACTCGTATCCGGGAAGGTTCATGCGGCTGTCAGCCGGCACACCGTCATTGTATTTGCCGGTGAGGACGCCCGACGCAAGCGGCGACCAGATCGTGGTTCCGAGACCCAGAAGATCGTAAAGTGGCCGATATTCGGCTTCCACCTTCTGGCGCTCGAATATGTTGTATTGGGGTTGCTCCATCGTTGGCGGCGTGATGCGAAGATCTCGCGCGACGGCATAGGCTTCGGTCAACTGCTGCGCCGACCATTCCGAGGTTCCCCAGTAGAGGATCTTCCCCTGCGCCACGAGATCGTGCATCGCCCGAACCGTCTCTTCGATCGGCGTATCGATATCCGGCCGGTGGCAGAAATAGAGGTCCAGGTACTCGACCTGCAGCCGTTTCAGCGCGGCGTGAGCGGCATCGGTCACGTGCTTGCGCGACAGCCCGCGTTGCGTCGGCTTCTCACCACCCCAGAAGACCTTGCTGGAGACGATGAAGCTATCGCGGCTCCAGCCGAGCGTCTTGAGCGCTTCGCCCATGACACGTTCGGATTTTCCACTCTCATAGCCTTCGGCATTGTCGAAGAAGTTCACACCGTTGTCATAGGCGAGCTTCATCAGGCTGACCGCATCGCCGCCCTCCACCTGCTTGCCAAAGGTGACCCAAGATCCGAAGGAGAATTCGCTGACTTTCAGGCCTGATTTGCCAAGACGACGATACTCCATCACGAATCTCCTACGAATGTTTATAAGAAACCAGCCGGGCGGCTGTTCGTAGCGAACCTAGCCTTATCGCGCTCGGGTGCAAGGCAAAAAGTGAGAGTGCGGAGTGAAGGACCTGCCGCGGAAAGGCGGGCGAGGCGACATCGCTCGTCGGAGCGACGTATAAGGATGGCTTCTTCACCACCCGCGTACTGCAACTAATTTTCTTGGGGGAGAATGGTACGGTTGGGGGGTCTCGAACCTCCGACCTCAGGTGCCACAAACCTGCGCTCTAACCAACTGAGCTACAACCGCACAAATCGCGTCCGACGCGACGGGGGTCACATACGAGGACTTGGAAATTAATTCAAGTCCTATCTCTCCCCAATATACAAAAAGGCCGGACAAATGGTCCAGCCTCTTCGTGTGTCGTCTCGAAAAATCAGGCCGCCTTGAAGGAGGCCATGACCTTTTCAGCAGCTTCCTTGGAAGGCTTGGCAAGCTTTTCGGCAACCTGCTTGGAGGTTTCCTGCATCGCCTTGGCCTGCTCGATCGTCAGCTCGACCTGCTTGCGCAGGAAGGTGGTCTGCAGTTCGACGAGTTCGGCGACCGACTTGACGGCAAGCAGAGCTTCCATGTGCGTCAGCGAGTTTTCGGCGTTCGTGCGCAGAGCGTCGATTGCCTTGTGGCCGATTTCAACGGCGCCGGCCTGGGCGGTCTGAACCGTTGCTTCGAGCGTCTTGCTCGCATCCTCGCCAGCGGTCTTCATCTTCGCGTAGGCTTCGCGCGACTGCTGCGCGCCCTTTTCCGCGAAATCCCGGAAGGATTCAGTGAACTTGGAAGGATCAAACGACGACATTGAAAAAACGTCGTCCATCTTTATGCTCGCCATTGGTTTGTGCTCCTTTTGCCTCGGCATGGATATCGCCTCGTAGGTTAGATGTTCATTATATAGCGCAAGTTTTTGTGCATTGCAACATCTTTGTGCGTCGCACAACGTGTTAACCTTTTCGGCCGAAAACCGAGGGCTGTTCTGGACCCCATTCCGGCCTATCGTTATTAATAGACTATTAATTTCAGAATGACCGAAGCTGAAGGTTCGATCATGCCCGCAGTCCAATATCCGTTCATCGACATCGCCGTGCATCCACGCGTGCGGGAACGTTTTTCGCGCGGCGAAGCGATGGTGCTGCTTTCGGCGGATCTCAGCCGTGCTCTCTGGGCAAACGGCGCTGGCGCTGAACTCTTCGGGCAATCGGCAGTCTACGACCTGCTGGACCAGGGCATCGACGGCGCCGACATCACCTTTCGCCAGTTGCAGGTGACAGCCCGGCAGCTTGTGAATGTGGGCGACAGCCGCAACTTCATGATCCGAATTGCCAGGGGCTTCCAGCGCGTTGCCGTTCAGGCAACGGTAGAACTAATCCGCCTTTCCTCGGGCGAGCGCGCCGTTCTCCTGTCGCTGCCGGTCGCGACTCGTGCACTGTCGATCAAGGCCTCCGCAGAACAGATGCTCAAAGGGCTCGACGACCCGGATACGCATATGGCTGTAATCGGCGCTGGCGGCGAAATCATCGCCGCCTCCCCCGGTTTCGCAGCGCTCAGTGTCACACAGCAGACCGCCAAGGCCATGACCACGATGGCCGGCGATCATGCCGATCGATTGGTGAAGCGGCCCGTCGCGACCGGCAAGGGCTACCTTCCGGCGGCCGTCGGACGACTCAGCGATGAGCCGGTGCTCAATCTGCTTTTTGCGGTGGAAACCGTCATCGGGCACCTCGACCCGATTGACACCCCGACGGCCCCTGAAGACGACTTATCCACAGCCGCCGTTAACCATAACGAGGCGCCAGAGACAGCAAACTTCGTCGATGCGATCGATGCAATTGCCGGCATCGAAGACCTGGAAGAGCCTCTCGACGAGAACCTCCATGAAAGCGATGTCGTGGAAGCGGTGAACTCGGACCCTGCTGCAATCGCCGAAGAAGCGATGGACGCCGAGCCGGCTCCTGAGGTGATGAGCCACGAGGACGGGCCGGTATCGGAAAACGCCGGTGAGTCGCCCGCGCCGGTCGAAGGACACTCTGTCCAAGCCTATGCGGACGTACCGGCAATGGAAACAATATCGGATGGAGCCGGGAACGAGCCGGGTTCTATCGCCTCGAGCGAGGAATCGACGGCGGCCGGAGAGATTCCGGCAGAAACGCCAGCTGTGGAAAGCCCGGGGACAACCGATCATGGTGTCGAAATCGCTGCAGAGAGAGAGCAGCCGGAACCTGAGCCGGCTGCCAAGGCTGATGCCTTCGTTTTCCACCCGAACAGCCGCGCCACCCGCTTCGTCTGGAAAATCGACGCGGCAGGGCGGTTCAGCGAGGTGTCAAATGAGTTTGCCGAAGCGGTGGGACCGCATGCGGCTGATATCATCGGCACGCCGTTCAGCGACATTGCGGCGCTCTTCAATCTCGATCCTGAAGGCAAGATCAGCGAAGCTCTGGCGCGCCGCGACACCTGGTCCGGCAAGACGATTCATTGGCCAATCGAGGGAACGAGCCTGGCCGTACCGGTCGATCTCGCAGCCCTGCCCACCTATACACGCAGCCGCGAATTCGACGGCTTTCGAGGATTTGGCGTCGTGCGCCTGTCCGATGCGGCCGAAGACCCTCTGGCGCTTGGACTGACGCTTGGTCCGAACGGCTTGATCGATGACGCCGCAATACCCGACCAGCCAGAGGCCTCCGAGGATGATGCGGCGCCGGCGCGCGCCGAAGAAGTGGCGGCCAGCGACGAGACAGAGGCAACGACGCCCCCATCCGAAGCGCCCGCCGCAGAGGAACCTGCTACCGCCGACTCTGACGATGAAGTGAGGACCGAGCTGTCAGTCAATCCGTCGCCAGCCGCCGAGCCGCCGGCCTTGCGGATTGTCGAAACCCCAAGCCGTCGCCTGACGGACAAGATCGTGCAACTGCATGGCGTCGGCCCGCGGCTAACCTCGGCCGAGCAGGCAAATTTCCGCGAGATCGCCAAACGGCTCGAAGCCTTCGGCGTCCGAGAGCCGGAAGTGCGCGACGAAGAGCCTACGGTGAGCGAGACTGAACGGCATGACGCGCCCGCAGCGGATACGCAGGCAATCACCGGGCATGTTGATGAAGCGGCCACAGACGCCTCGTTTGAAGATCAAGACATCACCAAGGCTGAGGCCGGTGAAGGCGAGACGGTCGATACCAGCGAGCCTGGTGAAGACGATGTGACCGAAGGGCTGGAAGAAACCGTCAGCCAAATGGATATGCTGGCAAGCTTCATTCCGCCGCGCGCCAAAATGATCGGGGGACTGTCCGCCGCGACCGTCGACCAGCTCCCCGTCGCCGTCCTCGTGCACGCCGGCGACGAATTGATCCACGCGAACCCGGAGTTCATGCGACTGACCGGCTACAACACGCTTGAGGAATTAAGCGAGGTGGGCGGCATCGATGCGCTGCTGCAGCGCTCGGAGCTCGAAGGCAGCGCCGGCAGCTCCGGCTCGATGATGCTGGTAACGGCCGACGATAGTCTCATTCCAGTCACGGCACGGCTGCAGTCCATTCGCTGGGAAGAAAGCAGCGCCTTGATGCTCGCCCTGATGCCGGCAGCAAGTGATGCGGTGGTTCCGACGCGACCTGTGCCGCCTGCGGAGCCCCGCTCCTTCGAAAGGATGCTGGAGAAGGTCGCCAAGCTGCAGGTGGAGGTCGAGGAGCTGCGGTCGATCCTCGAAACGGCAACAGACGGGGTCGTGGTGATCGGCGCGGAGGGTGACATCCGTTCGATGAATCGCTCCGCCAGCGCGCTTTTTAATTACGACGAGGACGAAACCCGCGGGAAGCCGTTCGTCATGCTGTTTGCGCATGAGAGCCAGAAGGCTGTACTCGACTACCTCGGCGGCCTGTCGGGCCATGGCGTCGCAAGCGTGCTCAACGATGGCCGCGAAGTGATCGGACGCGAGGCCGGCGGCGGTTTTGTGCCGCTCTTCATGACGATGGGACGGCTCACCTCCTCCAGCGGCTATTGCGCGGTCATTCGCGACATTACCCAATGGAAACGCACGGAAGACGAACTTCGAAACGCCAAGAGCGCTGCGGAGACCGCCAACGAACACAAGACGGATTTCTTGGCGCGAGTCAGCCACGAGATTCGCACACCGCTCAATGCAATCATCGGCTTTTCCGACATGATGGCAACCGAGCGCTTCGGTCCCATCGGGCATCCGCGCTATGTCGAATACGCCAATGACATCGGTCGTTCCGGCCGCCACGTCCTCGACATCGTCAACGACCTGCTGGACATCTCGAAGATCGAGGCCGGGGAAATGGAACTGGACTTCGGCGCCATCGACCTGAACAATGCGATTTCGGAGGCAGTTTCGTTGCTCCAACCGCAGGCAAACAGCCAACGCGTGATCATCCGCACCGCCCTCTCCCAGGCTGTGCCCGATGTCGTTGCGGATCTTCGCTCGATCAAGCAGATCGCGCTCAACGTCCTTTCCAACTCGATCCGGTTCACGCCGGCTGGGGGGCAGATCGTCGTATCAACCTCCTACGAGGCAAACGGCAGCGTCGTCTTGCGCGTGCGTGATACCGGTGTCGGCATGACGCGCAGCGAACTCGAGCAGGCCATGAAGCCATTCCGCCAGGTTTCCGCACAGTCGCGACACCGCGGTGACGGCACGGGGCTTGGCCTGCCGCTCACCAAGGCGATGGTAGATGCCAACCGCGCGATTTTCGCGATTAGCTCCGCACCCAACGAAGGAACATTGGTCGAGATCGCCTTCCCGTCGCAGCGGGTCCTCGCAGGCTGAACAAAAGAAGGCAGCCAAAAGGCTGCCTCAGAGTTTGGGTGCTGTTCAACAAGGGCTTAGTCAGTCCAACATCATGTTTTGGGAGCCAACCGCTCCGGCTGCATCGTTCATGCGCAGCCCCAAGTTGAATTCACTTCTGACCAACGTCTCTTAACAAAAGGTTGCCACGGTCCTCAATCTCTCAAAGGTGAAAGCTTGTAACCGGCTCGTTATTTCTCTCGGTCAGATACGCAATTCCTCGAGCCCCGCAAACAGCTCCAGTGCCTCTGGATTGGCGAGCGCCTCCTTGTTCTTGACCGGCCGGCCGTGGACGATTTCGCGCACGGCAAGCTCGACGATCTTGCCCGACTTGGTGCGGGGAATATCACTGACGGCAACGATCTTCGCAGGTACGTGGCGAGGCGAGGCGCCGGTGCGAATGCGGCTCTTGATCGCCTTCGTCAATTCCTCGGTAAGGGCTGCGCCGGGCGCCAGGCGAACGAAGAGAACGACTCGGACGTCGTCATCCCATTCCTGGCCGATGCAGAGCGCTTCTGCGACTTCGCCCATCTGCTCCACCTGGTTGTAGATCTCGGCCGTTCCGATGCGGACGCCGCCGGGGTTGAGCGTGGCGTCGGATCGTCCATGAATGACGATGCCGTTATGCTCTGTCCACTCGGCAAAGTCGCCGTGGCACCAGACGTTGTCGAAACGCTCGAAATAGGCTGCCTTGTACTTTGCGCCGTCCGGATCGTTCCAGAACATCACGGGCATCGAAGGGAAGGCCTTGGTGCAAACGAGTTCGCCCTTTTCCTGCCGAACCGGCTTGCCGTCGTCATCCCAGACATCCATCGCCAGACCAAGGCCGGGGCCTTGGATCTCGCCACGCCAGACCGACTGCAAAGGATTACCGAGGACGAAACAGGAGACAATGTCCGTCCCTCCGGAAATGGAAGCGAGTTGCACGTCTTCCTTGATACCTTCATAGACGAAGGTGAAGCCCTCGGGCGAAAGCGGTGATCCGGTCGACGTCATCAGCCGCAGGCTGGAAAGGTCGTGGCTTGTTCGTGGTGTCAGCCCGCTCTTGCGGACCGCGTCGATATACTTCGCCGACGTTCCAAAAACGGCGAACTTCTCGGTTGCGGCAAAGTCGAACAGCACATTCCCATCGGGCGCGAAAGGCGAGCCATCGAAGAGGCAGACAGTGGCCCCGACCGCCAGTCCGCTTACCAGCCAGTTCCACATCATCCAGCCGCACGTGGTGAAATAGAAGAGCTTTTCGCCGGGTTGAATGCCGCAATGCAGCCGGTGTTCCTTGAGATGTTGCAACAATGTGCCGCCGGCGGAGTGCACGATGCACTTCGGAACGCCGGTCGTTCCCGACGAGAAGAGAATATAGAGGGGATGGGAAAACGGCAGCCGCGTGAACTCGACCGGACGTGGTTCAAAGGACGCAATGAAGTCTTCCAGCGTCTTGCCACCCGGTGTCTCGTTGACAACAGAGGCTGCATCGCCGGCATAGTGGACGACGAGGCAGGGCACGCCAAGTTGCCTTGTCACGGCCGCGACCTTGGTCTTCACATCCTGCAGCTTGCCGCCGTACCAATAGGCGTCACAGGCGATAAAGAGCTTCGGCTCGATCTGACCAAACCGATCGAGCACGCCCTGCTCCCCGAAGTCTGGCGAACACGACGACCAGATCGCGCCGATCGAAGCGGCGGCCAGCATACAGGCCACCGTTTCCGGCATGTTCGGCATCATCGCCGCAATGCGATCCCCGGAGCCGACGCCCATCGCCTTGAACGCCTGCTGCAGCCTGGAAACTAAATCGCGCAGCCGATCCCAGCTCCAGCGGTCGGCGACCTTGTCCTCGCCGCGAAAAATCAGGGCATCGTCGGCGCCTTCTTGGCAAAGCAGATTCTCGGCAAAATTCAGGGTGGCATCAGCGAAGAAGCGCGCATCCAACATGACATCGCCATTGATAAGCGCCGGCATTCCGCGCTCGCCTTTGACACCGCAGAAGTCCCAGACGGATGTCCAGAACCGCTCCCGATCAGCGACAGAAAATGCGTGCAGTTCGCCATAGCCTGCCAGTGAGAGCCCAAAGTCGCGGTTGCACTTCTTCATGAAGGCATACATCGGACTTGCCTCGATCGATGCCTGAGATGGCACCCAAAGTGGCTTATCGTCGCGCATTCGACACTCCTTCTGTTCGCTCGCCTATATACAATGCAATATCAGCTTATAAAGGCAGTGACGAGCACGGCCAGCGGCATGTATTTGCAAGCAAACGGCATTTGATATATCCGGCATTTCAGAGCATTAAGGGCAATTACCCAAAGAGACTGGCGGATTATATGGGGACGTCACGACAGCCGCGGTGGTGGAACAAAATCAGGCCAGTGACCGGCTGGTTGCCAAGCTTTGCGAGGCTGGTAACAGTCACGCTGCTCGTTGTCTTGTCTATCTTCGTCGCGCTTCGGGTGGCCGCCCCCTATCTGATTTCCACCGGCCTTGTTCGATCCGGCATTGAGGATGCGCTTTCGAAATGGGCAGGCTATCGTGCAGAGATCGCCGGCAAGCCGGTCATCGAATTCTGGCCGACGCCTCGGATTATCCTCAGCAAGATCTCCGTTCGCCAGAAAGACGACGGCGCCAAGCTGCTTGGAACGGTCGAAAGCCTTTCCGCCGAATTCAGCCTGATTGACGCGATCAGAGGGCGTGCAAGCTTCCACGAGTTCCATCTTCTGCGCCCCAACCTGCTGCTGACGCGTGAAAGCAGCGGCGTGATCGACTGGACCAATGAGGGGCTTCTGGCAAAGGCGATCGCCAATGCGCGCGAAGAAGGCGGAAGAGAAGTCCTCGACAAAAAACTGGATGCCGCCATCGGGGCGATTACCGTTGAGGACGGGACAGTGAATGTCGCCGACGTCGCCAGCGGCAGGACGTTCCGTTTCGACGGCGTGACGGCCGATGTCAGCTGGCGCAAACTGTCGAGCCCAATCACCGCCGTGCTGATCGCACGGACGAGCGGACAGGATTTGAAGCTCGATTTTTCCTCCCGCAGCCCGTTGCTCATCTTCGGCGGCAAGAGCGCGGAGATGACGGCGTCGCTGACTTCCGGCCTGCTTACAGCGCGGTTCCAAGGGGTGGCAAATATCTCGCATCTCTTCGACCTCTCCGGCAACATGGCGCTCAGCATCCCCGACATGCCGGCACTGCTGACATGGGTCGACCGATCGCTGCCGGGTATCGCGACCCTTCGGACCTTCTCGCTCGAGACGGATGTCGCGTCGGTGCCGAACGGCTTCCGCTTCGACAATGTCAACATGAGCATGAATGGATCGAATGCGCGCGGTGCGATGGATGTGGCCTTTCCACCGGGCAAGCGCGCCAAGCTTGGTGGCACGCTCGCTTTCGACCAAATGAACTTCCGGTCGCTGTTCGATGCGTTTATCCTGCGCCTGGCCGCCGGTGAGGCGGATGGACCGCCCGATGGCGGACTTCTGCAAAAGCTGGACCTCGACCTGCGGCTTTCCGCCAAGCAGGCGCTGGTGGAGCCTTTCACGCTATCGGACGTCGGGGCCAGCATCATCGTTTCCAGCAACGAGGCGAAGTTCGACATCGGCGACAGCCAATTCGAGGGCGGCGAACTATCTGCTCACTTGGAGGCGATGCGTGGAGATTTCGACGGCGGTGGCAGATTGCAACTGTCGATCCGGGGTGCCGACTTTGCCGGCCTGATCGAGCGGCTTCAGCTCCAAGGACCGCTGCCGCTTGCAACGGGTTCTCTGGACATGTCGGTGAAGACATCGATGCCGCTCTGGAAGGCTGGGGCCAGCGACGTGACGGGAAGGATCGCCTTCCGCGCGCGGTCGGGCTCACTTCCAGGATTTGATGCGGAAGCGGTGCGCGAAGAGGCAGCACGAGCCGACTTCTTTCCCTTGAATTCAGTATCCCATCGCGCCTTCGCTTTCGACAATTTCGACATCACCGCGGACCTCGCGGACGGCGCAGCGACAATCCACGGGGCACGGATCGAGGGACCGCAGCAGACGCTGATCCTTTCGGGCGTCATTCCTTATCGGTCGAGTGGATTGGCCTTGTCGGGAACGATCGAGGCGACCGACCCAACGGTATCACCGAGCTTGCCGCCTCTGCCATTCTTCGTTGGCGGTGCGTGGCCGGAGCCGGTTATCTCGCCTGCCCCGGTCACGCAGCAGGGGTCGACCAAATAGTCACGGCGCGATTGCCGCCGCACGCTCGTCCCGCTCGCGCTGCAGTTCGCGGCGCTTCGTGATCGTCGATGCACAGATGACGCCAATCGCCACGATGCCGATCAGAATAGTGCAGACCGCATTGATCTCGGGCGTTACCCCGAGGCGGACCTGGCTGTAGATCTTCATCGGCAGCGTCGTCGCTCCGGGGCCGGAGGTGAAGCTCGCGATGACAAGGTCATCCAGCGACAATGTGAAGGCGAGAATCCAGCCGGAAAGCACTGCAGGCGCAATAATCGGCAGCGTGATTTCGAAGAACGTCCGCACGGGCGGCGAGCCGAGATCCTGGGCTGCCTCCTCGATCGATCGGTCGAAGCTCAGCAGCCGCGATTGCACGACAACGGCAACGAAGCACATGGTCAGCGTCGTGTGCGCCAGCGTGATCGTCCAGAAGCCGCGGTCCAGGCCGATTGCGACGAAGAGCAGCAGAAGCGACAGGCCGGTGATCACCTCGGGCATGACCAGCGGCGCGTACACCATGCCGGAAAACAGCATGCGCCCGCGAAAGCGCGTGTAACGCACCAGAGCGATCGCGGCGAGCGTTCCGAGGATCGTTGCCGCGGTGGCCGAGAGTATCCCGACGCGGATCGTCACCCAGGCCGCATCGAGCAAAGCCTGATTATGAAGGAGCGAGACGTACCATTTGGCCGAAAAGCCACCCCAGACGGTCACGAGTTTCGACTCGTTGAAGGAAAACACGACCAGAAGAACGATCGGCAGGTAGAGAAACGCGAAGCCGAGCGCGACGGAAGCGACGTTGAAACGGGTCCATCTCAGCATGTCTATCTCCCCTGCTCATCGGCCTTGGCCTGCGCGTTCTGGAAGAACACGATCGGGATCACCAGGATCAGCAGCAGGATGGTCGCGACCGCCGAGGACACTGGCCAGTCGCGGTTGGAATTGAATTCGTTCCACAACGTCTTGCCGATCATCAGCGTCTGCGATCCGCCAAGGAGATCGGGGATAACGAACTCGCCGACAGCGGGGATAAACACCAGCATGCAGCCGGCGACGACGCCGGGCAGCGACAGCGGGAAAGTCACTCGCCAAAACGCGCTGATCGGCGTGCAGCCAAGATCCTGCGCAGCTTCGATCAAGGTGCCATCCATCTTTTCCAGCGAGGAGTAGAGCGGCAGGACCATGAACGGCAGGTAGGAATAGACGATGCCGATATAGACCGCGACGTTGGTGTTCAGGATGATCAGAGGGGTGTCGATGACGTGCAGCGATAGCAGAAGCTGATTGAACAATCCTTCCGGCTTCAGGATCGCGATCCAGGCGTAGACCCGGATAAGGAAGCTCGTCCAGAACGGCAGGATGACCAGCATCAGCAGCGTCGGACGAATGCTGCGCGGCGCCTGTGCCATGCCGTAGGCGATCGGATAGGCGATCAGCAGCGTCAGGAACGTCGAGATGCCGGCGATCACCAGGCTCGATATGTAAGCGTTCACATAGAGCGGATCATCGATGAGGTAGCTATAGTTGTCGAAGGAAAAGGTGCCGACTTTTTCCCAGAAACCGGCCAAGCCATCACCGAGCGAAAAAACCGGCTCGTAGGGGGGCATGGCGATTGCCGTCGTCGACAGCGATATGCGGAAGACGATGAAGAACGGCGCCAGGAAGAACAGCAGCAGCCAGACATAGGGAACGATGATGACCAGGCGATTGTAGAAAGCGGAACCGAGCTTGCCCATGGTTCAATCCTTGAGAAGGACGCCGGCATCCTCGGCGAAGGTGATCCAGACTTCCTGATCGTAAGTAAACGGATCGTCGACGGCGCGTTGGGCATTGAGAAGCGAGGCCTTGACCACTTTGCCGCTCGTCAGCTTCACGTGGAAAACCGTCATGTCGCCGAGATAGCCGATGTCCCACAGTTCCCCGGAGGCCGCGTTCACCTTTGGATTGGCAGGCGGCTTGCGTGAAACCTTGAGCTTTTCCGGACGGATCGCGAAGCCGACAGACGAGCCCATGGTCGGCTTTTCGGGGGTGACGACGCTGATCGAGAAATCTTGGTCGACGGCAATCTCGACGGTGCTGTCATTCGCGCTCGCGACCTTGCCATCGAAGATGTTCACGTCACCGATGAAGTCAGCAACAAAGCGGGAGTTCGGCGCCTCGTAGATCTCGGCCGGCGTCGCCACCTGGACGACCTTGCCGTGGCTCATCACCGCAATTCGATCGGCCATGGTCATCGCCTCTTCCTGGTCGTGGGTGACCACGACAAAGGTCAGGCCGAGGTTCTGCTGCAGATCCATGAGCTCGAACTGCGTTTCCTCACGCAGCTTCTTGTCCAGCGCGCCAAGCGGCTCGTCGAGCAGTAGCACCTTCGGCCGCTTGGCGAGCGAACGCGCCAGAGCAACGCGCTGGCGCTGGCCACCAGACAGCTGGTTCGGCTTGCGCGCGGCGAACTTTTCGAGCTTCACCATCTTCAGCATCTGCAGAACGCGCTCGGCAATCTCCTCCTTCGGCATGCCATCCTGGCGCAGGCCGAAGGCGATATTCTTTTCCACGGTCATATGCGGAAAGAGCGCGTAGGACTGAAACATCATGTTGACCGGCCGCTTGTAGGGCGGCGTGCCGGCAAGGTTTGTGCCGTCGAGGACGATTTCGCCCGAAGTCGGCTGCTCGAAGCCTGCAAGCATGCGCAGCAGCGTCGATTTTCCGCAGCCGGAAGCCCCGAGCAAAGCAAAGAATTCGCGGTGATAGATATTCAAAGACAGGTCGTCGACGGCCGTGAAGTCGCCAAATCGCTTCGTGACGTTGTTGAACGATATAAACGGCTTCGATGCCGGGTCTGTCCACGGTGAAAAGGAGCGGCGGATATTGCCAAGTGACTTCATATTGTGCCCCGAAAAGTCATTCTAAGAGCCGGCTTCCCCGAGGCCGGCACGGAAAGAAAAGGCCCGGGCGTTACCGGCCGGGCCTAATCTTCGTTATTGGCCGGTGACGACTTTCGTCCAGATCCGGGTCGCGGTGCGCTGCGTTTTCGGATCCCATGGTGTGACGCTGTAGAGCTTCTTCATTACGTCCTCGCTCGGATAGACCGACGGGTCGTCAAGGACTTCCTTGTCGATGAATTGCTGCGACGCCTTGTTGCCGTTGGCGTAGAACACATAGTTGCTGGCCTTGGCGATGACCTCAGGCTTCATCATGTAGTTGAGGAATTCGTGCGCCTCGGCGACGTGCTTGGCATCCGCCGGGATCGCCATCATGTCGAACCACATCTGCGCGCCCTGTGACGGAATGGAATAACCGACTTCGACGCCATTCTTGGCTTCGGTCGCGCGGTTGGCGGCCTGGAAGATGTCGCCGGAGTAACCGAACGCGATGCAGATATCGCCGTTAGCCAAGGCGTTGATATATTCCGAGGAATGGAACTTGCGGACGAAGGGCCTTACCTTTTCCAGCAGTTCGCCGGCCTTCTGCAGATCGGCCGGCTTGCTCGAATTGGGGTCAAGGCCGATATAGGTCAAGGCCGACGGCATGACGTCCTTTGGTGCATCCAACATATAGATGCCGCAATCCTTGAATTTTGCCGCAACCGCCGGATCGAAGATTGCTTCAAGGCCCGGCGCCTTTGCGTCGGGTCCGAGGATCTCGGCGACCTTCTTCTTGTTGTAACCGATGCCGTTGGTGCCCCACATGTAGTCCACGGCGTATTCGTTGCCGGGGTCGTACATCGCGGTGCGCTGCTGGATCATATCCCACATATTGGAGAGGTTCGGCAGCTTGGATTTGTCGAGCTTCTGGAAGACGCCCGCCTGGATCTGGCGTTGAAGGAAGTCACCGCTCGGCACGACCACGTCGTAACCGGTGCCGCCAGCGAGCAGCTTTGTTTCAACCGTCTCGTTGGAATCGAAGGTGTCGTAGACGACCTTGATGCCGGTTTCCTTGGTAAAGTCTTCTAGGATGGAGCTGTCGATGTAGTCCGACCAGTTGTAGATGTTGACCACACGCTCCTGCGCAAAGGACGGCGCAGCGGCGAACGCGAGTATAACGGCGCCCGCTGCAAGTCTTGCGATTACTGACCTCATGCTATCTCCTGTTTTCTTCTTGCTTTGCGGTGCCGTTTGCGGACGCCGCCCCTCTGGTTTTGCAGGCAGACTAGAAAGGTTTTCGAGAGCCCACAAGCGCAAAAACCAGTAGTCTCAATCATTTCACAGTCATTGAAAGTCGAAGCTGCTGAGGCCTGTAACCATCTCATCGAGGCCTAGCGGTCGTGTGACGGGTGGTTCAGCGCGCGAGAGGCAACCGCGCCGCTCGCACAAGCGGCAGGCGGGTCCGATCAGGACCGGCTGCTGCGCAGTTACAACCTGACCATAGACCGACGCTTCACCGGTCGCCGCCTCGCAGCAGAGTAGTAATGCCGTGCGCCTCACCCGCTCGCCGAACGCAACGTTCGGCCCCTCGAGCGTCC
The DNA here is from genome assembly GCF_014194695.1 of Rhizobium sp. BK399. Taxonomy (GTDB): domain Bacteria; phylum Pseudomonadota; class Alphaproteobacteria; order Rhizobiales; family Rhizobiaceae; genus Rhizobium. The sequence goes on from NZ_JACIAH010000001.1 coordinate 867,078, forward strand.
GGGCGACGGTGAGGTAGCGACCGCCATCCGGCAGTTCGACCGTTTCGGCAAGAATCTGGCCGGGCTGAAGGAAGGCCGCATGAATGTTCAGCTTGGGACAGCCGCCGCCAAAACGCGAATGCGGGAAGCCCTGCGCTCCCGCACGCCGCAGCCGGTGGCCGGCCGCATCGATCTCCATCATGAAGAATGGAATGCCGGAGGCACCCGGACGCTGCAGCGTGACCAGCCGGGCCGCCGTCTGCGCATAGGAAACGCCGAAGCGCGAGCGAAGGATGTCGACATCGTATCGGCTGGCTTGTGCTGCAGAGAGGAATGGCGCATAGGGCATGGCGAGCGCCAACGCGCCGTAACGAGAGAGTTCGAAGCGCGCTATCCGCTTCGCCTCCGGCGTCAACAGCGCCAGACCGTCGAGCTCCGCCAGGATCGCATCGCGCAAGGCGAGCGTCGCAACCTCGATGGCGACCTCGTGCGCCTGATCGGCCGGCGACAGTCGCTCGGAGACGAAGAGACGCATCGAGTGCCGGTCGAAGCGGCGCCGCAGGTCGGGCATGACATGAACTGGAAGGACACGCACACTGATCCCGCGCTCCGCCCCGAGCCACTCCTTGAAAGCCGCCGGCAAATCACGCACCTCGGCAAAGCGGGCCAGGAAGGCCTCTGCCGCTGCCTCCAACTCAGGGAAATAGGCGGAGCGCCGCTCTAGAACATCGCGGACTTCGTCGGCTGGAAGCCGCGCGCCCGCCAGCGGCATTTGTCCCGGTCCCGCTGTCAGGGACGTCAGGTCCGACAAGCGGCTCGCCTGTTCGCTGTAGGCGCGGTACAGCTTGATGATGCCACTGGCCGCGTTGGGCGCTGCTTCCGCGACCTCGACGAGCTCCTGATCGCCGGGTAGTTCGCCCGCCAGCAGCGGATCCGCAAAAATCTCCCTCAGTTGATCGAGACTGCCGCCACTGCCTTCCCTCAGCTCCTCCAGATCGACCTTGTAGACCGAAGACAGCTTCAGGAGCAGTTGCACGGTCAGTGGCCGCTGGTTGCGCTCGATAAGGTTGAGATAGGACGGAGAGATCCCGAGCGCCTCGGCCATCGCGGACTGGGTCAAGCCGAGACCGTTTCTAATGCGCCGAACCTTTGGTCCCGCAAAGATCTTGCGCTCCGCCATGTGACAATCCTTTACAAAACTTCGACGCGCGACATTTACAATATTTTACAAATTCACAAAGCGAACCTGTCAAAGCTTTGCATCCTAACTCGTTTTCGCCCGCTATACCATAGATAACTCTGGCTTTTCTCAGGGATTTGTAAATTCTGTCAATCATCCAGACCGACCACATAATCTACAAGGAGCATGAGATGACAGAATTTGACAAGCTGCACCGGGATCTTCCGGCAGGACGTTTCAACGGGGTCGAGCGTCCCTACTCGATCGATGACGTCAAGCGGCTGCGCGGCTCCGTCGAACTACGCCATACCCTCGCCGAAATGGGCGCCAAGCGGCTGTGGCAACTTCTGCATCAGGATGATTTCGTCAACGCCCTCGGCGCGCTCTCCGGTAATCAGGCGATGCAGATGGTTCGTGCCGGATTGAAGGCAATCTACCTTTCCGGCTGGCAGGTCGCCGCAGACAGCAATACCGCTTCTGCCATGTACCCGGACCAGTCGCTTTATCCGGCGAACGCCGGGCCAGAGCTTGCCAAGCGGATCAACCGGACCCTGCAGCGCGCCGACCAGATCGAAACATCAGAGCGGAACGGCCTTTCCGTCGAGACCTGGTTTGCGCCGATCGTCGCCGACGCGGAGGCAGGCTTCGGCGGTCCGCTGAATGCCTTCGAGATCATGAAGGCCTATATCGAAGCCGGTGCCGCCGGCGTCCATTTCGAGGATCAGTTGGCGTCCGAGAAGAAATGCGGCCACCTTGGCGGCAAGGTCCTGATCCCGACCGCAGCTCATATCCGCAACCTTGACGCGGCTCGCCTCGCAGCCGATGTCATGGGCGTCCCGACGCTCGTCATCGCCCGCACGGACGCCGAGGCCGCCAAGCTGCTGACCTCAGACATCGATGAACGCGACCAACCCTTTGTCGATTATGATGCCGGTCGCACGGTCGAAGGCTTCTATCAGGTTCGCAATGGGCTCGAGCCATGCATCGCACGCGCGGTCGCCTATGCACCGCACTGCGATCTCATCTGGTGCGAGACCTCGAAGCCGGATCTCGAGCAGGCGCGCCGCTTCGCCGAAGGGGTCCACAAGGTGCATCCGGGCAAGCTGCTCGCCTACAACTGCTCGCCGTCGTTCAACTGGAAGAAAAACCTCGATGACGCGACGATCGCCAAGTTCCAGCGCGAACTCGGCGCGATGGGTTACAAGTTCCAGTTCATCACGCTTGCCGGCTTCCACCAGTTGAACTTCGGGATGTACGAGCTCGCCCGCGGCTACAAGGACCGGCAGATGGCCGCCTACTCCGAACTGCAAGAGGCAGAGTTCGCGGCGGAGATTAACGGCTACACCGCGACCAAGCATCAGCGCGAAGTCGGCACCGGTTACTTCGATGCCGTTTCGATGGCCATCACCGGCGGACGTTCGTCGACCACTGCAATGAAAGAATCCACCGAACACGCACAATTCAAACCAGCAGCAGAATGAACGCACCAAGGAGGAGAATGCCATGCCCACGCTTGCACGCGTCAAGGAACGCGCTGAAGAACAGTCCACCTGCATGACCCCGGATCAGCAGACGATGATCCGCATGCTCGCCAACGACCTGCACCGACTGAACCAATCGGTCATGAAGGCAGTCGATGCCGGCGTTTCCGTCGAGATCGTTCGCTCGGCGAGACACCATGGTGGCGACGGGAACTGGGGCGACCTTCTGATCCCCGTCATCGTCGCGGGACGCAGCTGAACGGCACCGGTCGGCGCCCTCAGCTTCGACTGGGGCGCTTGCCCGCGAAGAGATCGACATAGCTCTTCAGCAATTTCGTCATGCGATCGGCAACGGTCCGGATTTCCGGTCGGTGCCGATCCTCGTTGTTCATGACGATCCATTGCCGGTGGCGCAGTTCGGGCAACTCGCCACCAAGACGCTGCAGTGCGGGATCGAGGTCACCGACGAAGCACGGCAAGACGGCCCTACCCGCACCGGCTCTGACCAACTCCGGAAGGGAGCGCGGACGGTTGACTGTCGCAACGATCGAACCGGCTGCATTGCGATGCGGCCAGCGGAGATAGTTCGAGATCGCTTCCTCTTCGGCGACCGCCACCCACCGTTCTTCGGCGCCGTCAGCATTGCGCCTCGTGTAAACTGCATAGGCCACCTCGCCGAGCAGGCGTGCTGCGAGGTTGCTTTCTTCCGGCTCGAAAGCGCGGATGCCGATATCGCTTTCCCTGTAATTGAGGTTGGCGCGCGCTTCGCCGATGGTCAGCGAGACGGCAAAGGCATCGCCGGGCTTGCGGATCGCTGCGAAGTTGTCCGTCAGGAGCCAGGCCACCCAGGTGCCTGCAGCCACCCTTACCGTGGCGCCGACGCTGCCCGCCTGCCGCCAGGCGTCGACCTTGCGGGCCGCAGCCTCCATGTCCTGCAGATGTTCCAGCAGGACCTGGCCGTCCACAGTGAGGCCGTATCCCGTCTGGCTGCGGATGAAGAGAGCCTTGCCGATCTCATGTTCAAGATCGAGCATGCGGCGACCGATCGTGGCCGGACTGAGCCCACTCGACGTGCTGGCGCCCGTCAGCCCGCCGAAGCGCGCGACCTGCACGAATAATTGAAAGGAATCCCATTGAGTGTTTTTCATGAGTGAAAAACATAGTGAGAGAATTCCCGTTTATAAAGCAAATTCCGGGGAATAACTAAGGTGATGCCCAAGATTGAAGGACATCGCCATGATTACTCTCATCGCCATCGCACAGATTGCGGATCTGCTGAACGACAGTCGTGACAAGTATTCGGCAAAAGCCGAAAGCGAATTCTACGAGAGCGTCGGCAACTCCAGTATGGTCCGCTTCGCGGCCTTCCTCATGTCCCCCCGGCTAAACCGCGGGACGCTTCGCCCCCGAGGAAAGGACTCCTGCCGATCCGGACAGATCGGTCACGCCGCCTGCCTTGCGCGGTCATAATCCTGGGCGGCTTCGAACCGGAACTGCTGTACCAACGTCATCAAAGCATCAGCTTCGTTGGCAAGTTTCCTGCTCGCCTCCGTGGTTTCCTCGACCATCGCAGCGTTCTGCTGCGTCATCTGGTCCATCGCATTGACGGCCCCATTGACCTCCTGCAGAGCGGCTGATTGATCCTGGCTTGCCGTCGCGATCGTTTCAACGTGGCTGCTGATCGCAACGATCTCCTGGCTGATCGTTGCAAGCACGGCACCGGTCTTCTGCACGAGGCCCGAGCCTGCCATAACCTCACGCGTCGACTTCTCGATCAGCCCCTTGATTTCGCGCGCCGCGTCGGCGGAGCGCTGTGCAAGCTCGCGCACCTCCTGCGCGACCACGGCAAAGCCCTTGCCCGCCTCGCCGGCCCGAGCCGCCTCGATACCGGCGTTCAGCGCCAAAAGGTTGGTCTGGAACGCAATATCATCGATGACTTCGATAATTTGTTCGATCTGCTTCGATGCCTCTTCGATGCGGTTCATCGCCGCGACCGCGTCGCTGACGACTGCGCCCGAACTATCGGCATTCTTCTTGGTCGCGGACACGGCCTCGTTCGCTTCGCGTGCACGCACCGCGGACGATTTGACGGTCACGGTGATTTGCTCAACTGCAGCTGCGGTCTCCTCCAGGTTAGCGGCCTGTGCTTCCGTGCGCTTCGAAAGCTCGTCGGCAGAGGCCAGCATGGCACCGGAGTTGTTCTGGATCGAAGCGGTGTTGTCGCGAATGCGTGCCAACGTTTCCTGCAGCCGAACGAGGGAGGCATTAAAGTCGACACGGAGCTGCTCGAGGCGACCGACAAATGGTGTCTGGATCGTCTGCGAAACGTCGCCCCCCGCCAGGCGCCCCAGGCCTACAGCCAGCTGGTTGACGGCGAAGTCGATCTGGCCGTCGAGCGCGCGCTTCTCGGCGTCGTTGCGGGCACGCTCATCGTCGCTGAGTTGCCGCTGTTCCGCGGCTTGCACCTCCAGCGTCTGACGGGCGCGCGCATTGTCGCGGAACAGCGCGAGTGCGCGTCCGATCGCACCGAATTCGTTTTGCTTCTCCACGCAAGGGATCGGCCCGTTGAGATTACCGTCGGAAATCGTGTGAATGGTTGCGGTCAGCGCCTCCAGCGGCCTGATGGACGCGCGGATCGCGAAGTAGGCCACCACGCCGACCAGCAGCAAAACTGCGACGCCGACACCGGCCACCAGCATCAGCAGCTGCTGCAGGCTGCTGTAGTAGACCTCCATCGGGATGCCGATGAACAGGATCCCGACGTTCGAACCAGCCGTGTTCTTCACCGGGAAATAGCCCGTCATGAATTTGCGACCGAAAAGGTCAGCGGGACCGTAGTAGGCCTCACCCTTGGCCAACACCGCTTGCGCCGGATGATCCGTGGCAAGCTTCGTGCCGACAGCGCGGTCGCCGTTCTCTTTCTTGACGTTGGTGGAGACGCGGACGTAGTCGCCGCCCTGGCGCTCAAAGACGGTGGCAACGCCGGCGATCGATTGTGCCGTGCGATCGACCAGCACGTGATCGCCGAGTGAAGGAAGCTTCTCTTCTGTCACACTCGCAAGCTCATTGTTGCTGACGTCCACCCTCACTCCGGCATCGCTCGCGCCGTAGAGAACCGCCATCGTCCGGCTCGCGTCCTTTGCGTCGGAAACGGCGCTCGCCATCACGTAGGCGCTCAGATTGTAGTAGGTGACGCAGACGATCGCCGCGGTGCTGAAGGCGAGTAGAACAAGTGTGATGGCAACGATCTGACGTACGATGGAAGCCGAGAACAGGCGCAGCATAGATATCCCCTGAGACATGAGCCTCATGGGTTAGCGCTAAAAATTTAAGGAAAGTCTTCAAAAAATTGACAATTGTCAAAAATTTGAAAAAGGCACGCAACCGATCGAGAAACAGAAAGGGCCCCGGAATACCGGGGCCCTCAAAGCGCTTGTGCCTGCGGTCGCTTTATGCGGCGCGATAGACCGCCGGCTGCGCGTCGCCATCAATCTTGAACTGCTGGATGAGCCGCAGCAGCGAATCCGCCTCGACGGCAAGCTCGCGACTTGCCGCAGTGGTCTCTTCCACCATCGCGGCGTTCTGCTGCGTCATCTGATCCATCTGGTTGACGGTCGCATTGACTTCCTGCAGGGCGTTCGACTGATCGTGGCTTGCACGCGCGATCGTCTCGACATGCTGACTGATCGTGACGATCTGGGCGCTGATCTTTGCGAGCACCGTGCCGGTCTCCTGCACGAACTGCGAACCGGAACTGACCTCTGTCGTCGACTTGTTGATGAGCCCCTTGATCTCCTGCGCTGCGGCAGCGGAGCGCTGCGCCAACTCACGCACTTCCATCGCGACGACGGCGAAGCCCTTGCCGGCTTCACCGGCACGCGCAGCTTCGATTCCGGCGTTGAGAGCCAGCAGGTTGGTCTGGAAGGCGATCTCGTCGATGACGCCGATGATCTGTTCGATCTGGCGGGACGCCCCTTCGATCCGGCCCATCGCGTCGATGGCGTTGCTGACGACGACTGCCGAGTCGTCGGCGCTGCGCTTGGCCTGGCGGACGATTTGGTCCGCATCCTTGGCTCGCTCCGCGGAAGACCGGACCGTCACCGTGATCTGTTCAACCGCAGCAGCGGTCTCTTCCAGCGAGGCAGCCTGCTGCTCGGTGCGCTTGGAGAGATCTTCCGCCGACTGGGCCATCTGGTTGCCATTGCCCTGGATCATCTCGACGTTATCGCGGATCTGGCTCATCGTCGCCTGCAGGCGCATCATCGAACCGTTGAAATCCTGGCGAAGCTGTTCAAGGCGGCCGATGAACGGCGTCTCGATCGTGGTCGAAATGTCGCCCTGCGACATCCGTTCGAGGCCGGACGCGAGCGCGTTGACGGCAAACTCGATCTGGCGGTCCATCTCCCGCTTCTCGGCATCGTTGCACTGGCGCTCATGCTCGGCTGCGGCGCGCTCTTCCTCACTCTGCTCCTCGATACGGATTTTGGAGATCGCGTTCTCCTTGAAGATACCGAGCGCGCGAGCCATGTCGCCGATTTCGTCGTGCCGCAGATGGCCCGAGATGTTGGTATCGAGAACGCCGTCGGCAATGCGACGCATCGCTGCGGTGATCTGGCCGATCGGGCGCTGCAGCGTCAGAACAAGCGCGATGCCGCCGATGATCGAGACGAGAATGCCGAGGCCGGTCGTCAGCACCGAGATGCCGTTTGCCTGCGTGCGTTCGGCACCGGCGCTCTGCTTTTGCAGCTCGGCGAAGGTTGTCAGCTGGCCCCAGACAGCATCGAGTTGCTGGCGAGCGGAAGCGTAGTCGGCAACGCGCTGGTTGATCGTGTCGACCAGGCTCTGGGCATCCTTGTCCATGGAGGCAAGGGCTGGCGACATCGCAGCGACGATGTCTTCCGCGAAGTTCATGCCTTTCGCACTGGCAAGCAGGGTGTTGAGGTTGGTGCCGAGCGTCGCGATCTCCTGGTGCAGGCGAACGCGGTTTTCCTTGCCCGGCTTCGCGGCGAATTCGCCCAGAACGAGTTGCAGCGAGTAGATCGCGCTCTCCAGACGGCGCGTGTCTTCGAGAACCGAGTTCGTCTGCGCAATGCGGCTGTCCAGCTCGACGAAGGTCGTCGTCGCTTCACGCATCATCTGCGTTGCCGTCAGCTGAGTATAGGTCGACATCTGACGAAAGCGGGACACGAGCCGACCGAGATTGGCAATCGCCTCATCGGTGCCGGCGTCGGCGGCAGTCGCCTGCGCCTTGACGTCGCTAATCGTCTGCGAAAGCGACTGCGTCATGCTCTTCTGGTTCTGCGGCACGGAAATCTCGATCAGGCGCTGAGCCTTGGCGATCGCAGGAATGGCATCGGTTACGACCTTGAGCTTGTCAGCTGGCAGTTGGGCCTTGTTGAAGTCGCCCATAACGGTCGCCAGCGTATCGCCGCCCTTCAGCAGACGATCCGCCGCGCGCAGCGTCGCCGTGGCGTTGCCCTCGTCCTTGCGGATGTTTTCCTCAAGCTGCTGGGCATCGTAGTTGACGTTGAAGCGGCTGGTAATCATTACCTTCTGCGCGTCGTCGATCGACTTGCGCAGGGCAAGTTCCTGCTCATGCAGGGTCCAGAGCTTGCCGACAGTATCGGAAATCCCCGAGGTGCCATCTGTCGCGGCCCGCAGGTTGTCGCGGCCACCATTATCGCCGATCTGCTTCAGCGTCGCGTTCAGCGTGCCTTGCTGTGTCTTGATGTCCCCGTAAAGCTTGTCACGGGCTTCCTGGCTGGTGATTTGCAGGAAATCGTCCATGGAGCCGTAAAGATCCTTGAACCCGCTCAGCGACTGCAGCACGCTATTGGAGATTTCCATGCGTCCTTGCAGCATGCCCGAAGCATAAAGCCCCGTCAGGCCGACTGCCGAAATGCTGACAACGAACGGCAACACAAAAATCAGGACCTTGGTTTTGATCCTGAAGCGGGAAAGAATCTTATCAATCAACATGGCGGTTCCGGCCTTCCATACACCACTCCTCCCGCCAGCCGCCTGATGGGCGCCGACCGAGTGCATTGAGCTGCTTAAATTGGAACAATTGGAGTCCCGGCCGGGACCGGGCGGCAGTCATTGCCAACTCGCTTCACGCGCATGCGTAAGCGCCCAAATTATTGAGCGAATGTTGCAGAGGATGTCTTAATTTTCGGATAAGCGAAAACTATGGAAAAGCGCATTCAAATCGATTTATCCGCGCGATAGCCAGCGGGACAAACTACTTCATGCAGCCGCCAAAAGAACTCGGGGGATGTCAGAGCCAACGTGCGAGGAGAAGAGCGGCCACAGCGGCCAACGCGCTGGCAGAGATGACGAGATAACGCAAGGCAACGAGCTTTTTGTCCGGCTTAGCCTGGGCGATTGCAATGGCGCGTGCGCGTCGAGCGTTCTTGTTCATTTGCAGAACCTCACTTCATCTCTGGCATAACAATCCAACAAAACGTCTTGCTGGTAAAGCTTTATTTAGGAAGCGCTTTTCCAACTGTTCATGAGGCAGGATGGCGCACCCAGTTTAAGAACTCTTGAATCGGCCAGATAGTTTCACGTCTACAAAGATTCGCCGGCAATAAAGCCAGACGCCCAGGCCCATTGAAAATTATAGCCGCCGAGCCAGCCGGTTACATCGACGCATTCGCCGATAAAATAGAGGCCCGGAACCTCCTTCGCCGCCATGGTCCGGGAGTCGAGTGCCGCGGTATCGATGCCGCCAAGCGTCACTTCGGCGGTTCTGTACCCTTCCGAACCCGATGGCTTGATCTTCCAGCTCTGCACGGCCTCGGCGAGGCGCAGCAGCGTCTTGTCGGAAAGGTCCGCCATGTGGCCGACAATACCCTCCCGGTCAGTCAGGTGTTGCGCGAGTCGCTTGGGGAGTATCTCGGCCAGCGCCGTCTGAGCGGACTGCCGACCGTTTGCCCTCTTCGCCGCCTTCAAATGCTCAAGGAGATCAATGTCGGGCTCGATGTCGACGGTGATATCGTCGCCCTCGCGCCAATAGGATGAAATCTGCAGGATCGCGGGGCCGCTCAGGCCGCGGTGCGTGAACAACAGCGCTTCGCGAAAGGCGGTCTTGCCGTGGCGTATTTCGGCGGGTGCGGATATCCCCGATAGTTCGGAAAGATTTTCGAGCGTGGCCTGATCCATGGTCAGTGGTACGAGGCCAGGCCGCGTCTCCACCAGAGGAAGGCCGAACTGCTCGGCGATACGATAGGCGAGGCCGGTCGCACCCATCTTCGGGATCGACTTGCCGCCGGTCGCAATGACCAGCGAGCGGCATTCGTATGTACTCTCCGACGTCGCGATACGAAAGCCCTCGTCGCTTTTCTCGACATCAACGATCTCGGTACGCAGATGCAGAGCTGCGCCTGCGGCCTGCATCTCGTCGAGAAGCATCCGGATAACATCCTTGGCGGTGTCATCGCAGAATAGCTGCCCAAGCGTCTTCTCATGCCAGGCGATCCGGTGGCGATCGACCATGGCGATGAAATCCGATGGCGTGAAACGCGCCAGCGCCGACTTGCAGAAATGCGGATTGGCGGAGAGGAAGCTCTTCGGGCTGGTATGAATGTTGGTAAAGTTGCAGCGCCCGCCACCCGAAATGCGGATCTTCTCGCCCGGCGACTTCGCATGATCGAGAACGATGACCGAGCGGCCGCGCTGAGCGGCGCGAATGGCGCACATCATGCCGGCGGCGCCCGCGCCGAGGACGATCACATCGCATTTTCGCTGCAAAACCACTTCCCTTGTCGAAAGGCGTCTTCTTTTTCCATCATTGGGCGAAAGTCAACGTGCCACCCTCTCGCCAATTGCCAAACTCCGGTTATGATGCCGCCACGATCAACGCAAACCGGTGTGTCATGTCCCCAAAAAAGACGACGCTGAAGCCTGCCAGAAACGTACCCGCCTCGAAAAAAACTCCCCCGGACCCCGGACATCAGCGCGGCGTGGCAAACTGGAAGGAAGCGGCGCAGTTCTTGCGGGCACGCGGCATCGAGGACATCGAATGCATCACGCCGGACCTCGCCGGCGTGCCGCGTGGCAAGATGATGCCGAGTTCGAAGTTCACCTCGAACACCTCGCTTGCGCTGCCTTCGGCGATCTATCGCCACACCATCTCCGGCGAATATCCTGACGAAACGGAAAGCTTCCGCTACGAGCCACGGGACAGCGACCTGAAGCTGGTGCCCGATCTTTCGACGCTTTCCGTCGTCCCTTGGGAAACCGACCCGACGGCGCAGGTGATCTGCGATATTGTTAGCGTGGATGGGGAAGAGGTTCCCTATACACCGCGAAACGTCCTGAAGCGCGTGCTGAAGCTCTATGGCGACCGCGGCTGGAAACCGATCGTGGCGCCAGAGATCGAATTCTATCTCGTTGCCAAGAACGACGACCCTGATTATCCGCTGCATCCGCCGAAGGGCCGCTCCGGCCGCTCGATCCTCGGCGGTCAGGGCTATTCGATCGCCGGCATCAACGAGTTCGACGAACTGATCGACGACATCTATCACTTCTCGGAAAAGCAGGGCCTCGAGATCGACACGCTGATCCACGAGGAAGGTCCGGCGCAGCTCGAAATCAACCTGCGCCACGGCAATCCGATCGAGCTTGCCGACCAGGTGTTTCTGTTCAAGCGCACCATCCGCGAAGCGGCGATGAAGCATGGCATCTATGCCACCTTCATGGCCAAGCCGATGCAGGGGCAGCCGGGTTCGGCGATGCACATCCACCAATCGGTGGTCAACAGCGAGACGGGCAAGAACATCTTCTCGAACCCCGATGGTTCTGCCTCTCGCGAATTCTTCCATTTCATCGGCGGCCTGCAGAAATACGTGCCGAGTTCAATGGTGATGCTGGCGCCCTATGTGAACTCCTATCGGCGACTGACACCCGACATGTCGGCGCCCGTCAACAACGCCTGGGGCTACGACAACCGCACGACGGCGTTCCGCGTGCCGGTGTCCGACCCGCAGGCACGGCGCGTGGAAAACCGGCTGCCGAGTTCGGATGCCAATCCATACCTCGCGCTTGCGGCCTCGCTCGCCTCCGGCCTGCTCGGTATCATGAAGGGCATCGAACCGACAGCGCCGACAGAGGATACCGCAAACGAGGGCTCGATCGACCTGCCGCGCGGCCTGCTGGAAGCGGTCGCGCTAATGGAAGACGAGGAGGCCTTCGAGGAAGTGTTCGGCAAAGAGTTCCTCGGCATCTATGCTGGCGTGAAGCGTGGAGAGTTCGAAACCTTCATGCAGGTGATCAGCCCCTGGGAGCGCGAATTCCTTCTGCTGAACGTGTAGGGAGGGCTCAGTCATGACATCGCAGGAGAGATGGCAGAGCCCCATTGCGCCCGGCATTTCGTGGTATCAGGCCACCTCGGGCGAGCGGCCGACCTATCCCGAAATGGACGGCTCGAAGACGTGCGACGTCGCCATCGTCGGCGGCGGCTACACCGGCCTTCAAGCCGCCTACAATCTCGCCACGTCAGGCGTCTCGGTGGTTCTCATCGAGGCGTGCCGGGTTGGCGACGGCGCCTCGGGCCGCAATGGTGGCCAGCTTGGTACCGGACAGCGCTGGTGGCCGGAAGAACTTGAGGAAAAGATCGGCTACGAACGCTCGCGCGCATTGTTCGATCTGGCCGAGGCAGCCAAGCACCATCTCATGGATTTCGCGACCGACCATCAGATCGACATGGAGTACATGCCGGGTCAGATGAACGTCGCGCACAAGGAGAGCTACAAGGCGGACTACTACGAAAATGCTGAAATCGCGGCGATGCGCTACAATTATCCGCACATGCGCTTCATGGACAAAGCCGAAACCCAAGAGCGTCTCGGCTCAACGCGCTACTATTGCGGCGTTCGCGACACCGGCACTGGCCACATTCAGCCGCTCAAACTGCTGATCGGGCTCGCCCGCGTTGCAGCCAATGCCGGTGCACAGATTTACGAGATGACCAAGGCCTCGGCGATCCTTCATGGCAGCAACAAGGTGATAATCGAGACGTCGCGGGGCACGATTACTGCCGACAGGGCGCTGATCGCTTGCAATGGCTACATCGGCAATCTCGAGCCGGTGACGGCTAGCCATGTGATGCCCATCCGCTCCTTTATCGGGGCTACCGTGCCGCTCGATGGGCACCCGCAAGTGCTGTCAGGCGGAGAGTCCGTGGCCGACTCACGCTTCGTCGTGCGCTACTTCCGCAAATCCAAGGACGGCCGGCTGCTCTTTGGCGGTCGGGAGGCCTATACGGCCGACAATCCGCGCGACATAACGCAGCACATCCGCCGACAAATCGCCGAGATTTACCCGGCGCTTCGGGATATCGAGATTTCGCACGCCTGGGGAGGCTCGGTCGGCATCACCATGCCACGGCAACCGTTCGTGCGTGAGGTGATGCCTGGTGTGACGTCCATTGGCGGCTATTCCGGGCATGGCGTGATGCTGTCCAATTACTGTGGAAAGCTCTATGCTGACACGGTGCTCGGGCGATCGGCGGATTTGGAGCTTTTCAAATCGCTGGATATTCCGGCATTTCCGGGAGGCGCGGCCATGCGTGCGCCGCTGCTTTTCCTGGCGCTTTCCTGGTTTGCCTTGCGCGACAAGTTTTAGTCAGATTGCGGATTTCATCGCGCGGCAATTCGATCTAAAACCTCTTTCCGAGAGATTCATTGCATCGCACACTGGCTTTTTTAAATCGATTAGATTAAAGAGCCAATAACCCGTCTGATTGAGAGACATCCTCATGAGCAGCCAAACCATCCCCGTTGAACCCTTTGATTATGTCGTTTTCGGCGGCAGTGGCGACCTTGCAGAACGCAAGTTGCTGCCGGCCCTTTATCACCGGCAAGTCGAGGGTCAGTTCTCCGAGCCGACCCGCATCATCGGTGCGTCGCGTAGCCCGCTGACGAACGAGGAATATCGAAAGTTTGCCCAGGATGCCCTGAACGAACACCTCAAGAAGGGCGAATACAACGAAGCCGAAGTCACGAAGTTCCTGCAGCGCCTGTACTACGTACCAGTCGATGCGCGCTCGGATGCCGGCTGGGATCACCTCAAGAAGCTTCTGGACGAAGGCAAGGATCGCGTACGCGCCTTCTACCTCGCCGTCGCACCGGGCATTTTCGGCGACATTTCGCAGAAGATCCACGATCATAAGCTGATCACTAAGTCGACGCGCATCGTGGTCGAGAAGCCGATCGGTCGCGATCTCGCTTCCGCCCTGCAGCTGAACGACACCATCGGCAAGGTCTTCAAGGAAGAGCAGATCTTCCGCATCGACCACTACCTTGGCAAGGAAACGGTGCAGAACCTGATGGCGCTGCGCTTTGCCAACGCCCTCTACGAGCCGCTGTGGAACGCCAACCATATCGACCACGTGCAGATCACGGTCGCGGAGTCGGTCGGTCTCGAAGGCCGCGCCGGATATTACGACACCGCTGGGGCGCTGCGCGACATGGTGCAGAACCACATCATGCAGCTCGTCTGCCTGGTCGCGATGGAAGTCCCCTCCTCGATGGACTCCGAGGCCGTCCGCGACGAGAAGCTGAAAGTGCTGCGTGCATTGAAGCCGATCAACGCATCGAACGTCGAGACCAACACCGTACGTGGCCAATATCGTGCCGGCGCTTCCGGCAGCGGTCCGGTCAAGGGATACCTTGAAGAGCTCGAAGGCGGCGTTTCGAACACCGAGACCTTCGTGGCGATCAAGGCGGAGATCGGCAATTGGCGCTGGGCTGGCGTTCCCTTCTATATCAGAACCGGCAAGCGCCTTGCGGGTCGCATGTCGGAAATCGTCATCACTTTCAAGCCGATCCCGCACTCGGTCTTCGACCAGTCCGCCGGTCGTATCAACCAGAACCAGCTCATCATCCGCCTGCAGCCAGATGAAGGCGTCAAGCAGTCGCTGATGATCAAAGACCCCGGCCCGGGAGGCATGCGTCTGCGCAACGTGTCGCTCGATATGAGCTTCGCCGACGCCTTCCAGGTCCGTAACCCTGACGCTTACGAGCGCCTGCTGATGGACGTCATCCGCTCCAACCAGACGCTGTTCATGCGCCGCGACGAAGTCGAGGCCGCGTGGCAGTGGGTCGACCCGATCCTGAAGGGCTGGGAATCCACCGGCCAGAAAGTTCAGGGTTACACCGCCGGCACCTGGGGCCCCAGCCAGTCGATTGCGCTCATCGAGCGTGATGGCCGCACCTGGCACGACAACCTGTAGGATCAGAGACGATGGCAGCGACGATGCATGCTTTTGCCAATGGCGCGGAACTGGCTCGCAACCTAGCAGACAAAGTCGCTGCGTCGCTTTCCGCGGCAATCGACGAACGGGGAGCGGCAACCTTTGCCGTTTCCGGCGGCTCGACGCCGAAGCGCTTCTTCCAGGAGCTTTCGGCGCGCGATCTCAACTGGGCGAAGGTGACCATCACGCTCGTGGATGAACGCTTTGTTCCGGCCGACAACCCACGCTCGAACCATCTGCTGGTGGCCGAAAACCTTCTCCAGAACAAGGCCAAGGAAGCGAATTTCCTGCCGCTCTACCAGGCGGCAGCTTCGGTCGAGGACGCCGCAAAGCTCGCGACGAAGGCGACCGAAACAATCGGCAATCCCTTCGATGTTGCAATCCTCGGGATGGGTGGTGATGGCCACACCGCTTCGTTCTTCCCTGATGGCAGCAACCTCAATGCCGCTCTCGACCCGAAGACGCCGCGTGGTATCATCACCATGGAGGCTGAGGGCGCGGGTGAACCGCGGCTGACCTTCACCTTCTCCAGCCTCCAGGATGCAAAGCTGCTCGTGCTTCATATCGAAGGCGAGAGCAAAAAGGACGTCCTGGCGAAGGCGGAAGGCGCCGGCGACGAGGCAGAGATGCCGATCCGCGCCATTCTGCGGCGGGCAGCGAGCCCCGTCGAAATCTACTGGGCTCCATAAGCCTTCGGGCAGATAGCCGCGAACGAAAAACTGAAGAGCAAACAAGGCAGGATAACTCCCATGTCCGCTAATGCACGCATTTCTGCGATCACCGCCCGCATTGTCGAACGATCGAAGCCGACGCGCGGACTTTATCTGGAGCGCCTGCGCAATGCCGCCTCGAAGAGTGTGAGCCGCTCCGTTCTCGGATGCGCCAACCTCGCGCATGGCTTTGCGGTCTGTTCCCCCGCCGAGAAAGACGCTCTTGCGGGGGACCGCGTGCCCAATCTCGGCATCATCACCTCCTACAATGACATGCTCTCGGCGCATCAGCCGTTCGAGACCTATCCCGCGATTATCCGCGAGGCGGCAGCCGAGGCCGGCGGCATTGCACAGGTCGCAGGCGCTGTTCCCGCCATGTGCGACGGCGTCACCCAAGGTCAGCCGGGGATGGAGCTCTCGTTGTTTTCCCGCGACCTGATCGCCATGGCGGCCGGCGTTGGCCTCTCCCACAACATGTTCGATGCCGCTCTCTTCCTCGGCGTCTGCGACAAGATCGTGCCGGGTCTCGTCATCGCCGCCCTATCCTTCGGCCATCTGCCTGCGATCTTCGTTCCTGCCGGCCCGATGACGTCGGGGCTGCCGAACGACGAAAAGTCGCGCGTGCGCCAGCTCTATGCCGAAGGCAAGGTTGGCCGTGCCGAGTTGCTAGAGGCTGAATCGAAGTCGTATCACGGTCCGGGCACCTGCACCTTCTACGGTACGGCGAACTCGAACCAGATGCTGATGGAAATCATGGGCTTCCATATGCCTGGCTCCTCCTTCATCAATCCAGGCACGCCGCTGCGCGAGGCCTTCACGCGCGAAGCGGCCAAACGGGCGCTGGCGATCACCGCGCAGGGCAACGAATTCACGCCGGCCGGCGAGATGATCGACGAGCGCTCGGTCGTCAACGGTGTCGTCGGCCTGCATGCCACCGGCGGCTCGACGAACCACACGCTGCACCTCGTCGCCATGGCGCGGGCAGCCGGTATCCAGCTCACCTGGCAGGATATTGCCGAGCTCTCCGAGATCGTGCCGCTGTTGGCACGCGTCTATCCGAACGGCCTTGCCGACGTGAACCACTTCCACGCCGCCGGCGGCATGGGCTTCCTCATCAAGGAATTGCTCAAGCACGGCATGGTACATGATGACGTACGCACCGTCTTCGGACATGGCCTGCAGGCCTACACGATCGACCCCCGCCTCGGCGACGACGGCGCGATCGTGCGCGAACCCGCACCGGAAAAGAGTGTCGACCCGAAGGTGCTCGCCAATATCGAAACGCCCTTCCAGGCTAATGGCGGCCTGAAGATGCTTCGCGGCAATATCGGCAAGGCAGTCATCAAGATCTCGGCGGTCAAGCCGGACCGGCATGTCATCGAAGCACCGGCCGTTGTCTTCCATAGCCAGCAGGAGCTTCAGGACGCTTTCAAGGAAGGCAAGCTCAACAAGGACTTCATCGCCGTCGTGCGCTTCCAGGGACCGAAGGCGAACGGCATGCCGGAACTGCACAAGCTGACGCCGCCGCTCGGCGTGCTGCAGGATCGCGGCTTCCGCGTCGCGCTGCTGACAGATGGCCGCATGTCCGGCGCCTCCGGCAAAGTGCCGGCGGCGATCCACGTCACGCCCGAGGCTGTCGATGGCGGCCCGATCGCTCGCATCAAGGACGGCGATATCATCCGTCTCGACGCGATCGCCGGCACTTTGGAAGTTCTTGTCGACGCAGCTGATATGGCCGAGCGTGAGTCGGTGGTCGCCGATCTGTCGGAGAACGAATTCGGCATGGGCCGCGACCTGTTTGCGCCATTCCGCCGGGCGGTTGGCCCGTCGGATCGTGGTGCGAGTGTGCTCTTCCACTAGTCGGTAGCCAGCCATCAAACAACAAAGCCCGCGAGGAAGCTCGCGGGCTTTGTCTTTTGATGGTTTGAAAACTCAGGCGCGAATATCGAGAACGCGATCGCGGTGCGCCGGATGTGTGCTGTAGACGAAGATCTTGTTCAGTTCCTTGTCGTTCAGCATGCGCAGGAATCGGACTTCGATCGTGTTGTTCGCATTCACCCTCATCAGCATGCAGCCGACTTTGGTGATGCGCGCATCCGGAATATCGAGATAGAACTGCTTCGGAAGGGCGTATTGGGTGAGGAGCGCGAGAACCGCCGTGCTCTTGGAAATGCGAATGATGTCGCACCGCCGGGACGCCATGTGCATGACGCCTTTTTCCGTATATTCGATGCGCGCGGCGTTCCTCGTATCCTCCATTCTGAACCGCACTTCGCGGTCGTACATGAAGGATTCCTCTTTGTTCAGAAAGTGCTGCCCAAAGGGCATCGGATTGGATGGAGCCACCGCTCGTATTCCCCTCAATACTCAATGAGGAAATACTAGCGGGCGATGCTTAACAGAAGGTGAGAGCAGTTTCGATATCGAGTACTGTCCACAGCGAACGGCGAGGCGTGTCTCAGCAAATAATATTGTTTTCGATCAGATACATAAAAAGCCCGGCAGCGCTTGCTGACCCCCGGGCTTCGCTTTTTGCTGCTCCCGTTTGGAGCAATTTTATTTACGATACGTACGGCCGTCCGCATCAAAGAGATGCAATTTGGAACGGTCGGCAGAGAAATGCATCTTCTGGCCCCTTTTGATGTCGTAAATGCCTGGCAGCTTGACGATGATCGGTTCGCCGCGGACAAGGCCCTCGATGTAGAGAAGCGTCACCTCACCGAGCGCCTCGACGATCGAGACTTCGCCTTCGAAAAGATAGTCGTCGCCCGCACCGGCGACACGCAGATCTTCAGGGCGGACGCCGAAGCTTGCCGTCTTGCCCTTCTCGGAAGCCGCTGTCGCAATATCCAGCGTGACGGACTTGCCGCCCGTCAGCGTCACCGTTGTCGTGTTGCCAGCTTCGGTGATGGTCGCAGGAATGACGTTCATCGCCGGAGAGCCGATGAACTTCGCGACGAAGAGGTTTGCCGGGCGCTCGTAGAGTTCCAGCGGCGCGCCTACCTGCTCGATGTTGCCTGCAGAAAGAACGACGATGCGGTCGGCAAGCGTCATCGCTTCGACCTGATCGTGGGTGACGTAGATCATTGTCGTGCCGGCCATCTGCTCGCTGAGGCGGGCAATCTCGATGCGGGTTGCGACACGAAGAGCTGCATCGAGGTTCGACAGCGGCTCGTCGAAGAGGAAGACTTTGGGGTTGCGGCAGATGGCGCGGCCGATGGCCACGCGCTGGCGCTGACCACCGGAGAGTGCCTTCGGCAGACGATCGAGATACTTGCCGAGCTGCAGGCTGTCGGCCGCAGCACGAACACGGCGATCGATCTCCTGCTTGCTTTCGCCGGCGATCTTCATGCCGAACGCCATGTTGTCGTAAACCGTCATGTGCGGATAGAGCGCGTAGGATTGGAACACCATGGCGATGCCGCGCTTCGACGGCGGCACATCGTTGACCAGTTGGCCATCGATATACATGTCACCGCCGGTGATGTTCTCCAGGCCGGCAATCATGCGCAACAGCGTGGATTTTCCGCAGCCCGAAGGACCGACGAACACAACGAACTCGCCCTCCTTGATCTCAAGATCGATCCCGTGAAGAACGTCCACGGAGCCGTAGGATTTGCGAATATCCTTGAGCGTCAGTCCAGTCATTAATTCCTCCTCCAGAATCGTCAGGCGAGACGAGCGAAATACGCTCCCCATGCCGGAATATCGATCTTCTCACCGTAGTTATTGCTGACGAAGCCGTGGCCCGTCAACGCCTGCCAGTCGCCGGCGGGCAAAACAGCTGCGCTTTCGGTAGCGCTCATGTTGAAGACACAAAGCAGCTTCTCGTTGCCGTATTCGCGCACGAAAATCAGCACGTCGTCCTGCGGTTCCATGAACTCGATCTCGCCCTTCGCAAAGGCGGGATGCTGCTTGCGGAAGGCGAGGAAGCGGCGATAGTGCTCGAGCACCGAGGTCTCATCGCCCTGCTGGACGCTGACTGCGCGCAGGATGTGTTCGACCGGGACCGGCAGCCATGGCTTGACGGTGGAGAAGCCACCCTGAGCAACCTGACTGTCCCAGACCATCGGCGTGCGGCAGCCGTCACGGCCCTTGAACTCCGGCCAGAACTGGATGCCGTACGGGTCCTGCAGGTCCTGGTAGGCAAGATCGGCTTCGGTGAGGCCGAGTTCCTCGCCCTGATAGAGGCAGACCGAGCCGCGCAACGTCAGCAGCAGGGACGCATACTGCTTGGCAAAGGCATCGTGGTCAGCGACCAGCGATCCCCAGCGGCTGACATGGCGCATGACATCGTGGTTGGAGAAAGCCCAGCAGGCCCAGCCATCCGGTGCAGCCGCAGCGAAGTCTTCCATGACCTCTTCAACCCGCTCGGGAGCCAGGGGATCGGGCGCAAGGAACTCGAAGGCATAACACATATGCATCTTGTCGTTGCCTGATGTGTATTCGCCGACGATCTCGAGACCGCGCTGACTGTCGCCCACCTCGCCGACGGCCGCAATCGCCGGAAACTCCTCGAGCACGGCGCGGAACCGCTTGAGAAACTCGAGGTTCTCCGGGCGGTTCTTGTCGTAGACGTGTTCCTGGAAGTTATAGGGATTGACCGCCGGAGCGGTGGACGCGTTGCGACGCTCAGGGGGCAGAGCCGGATTGTCGCGCAGTTCCCTATCATGGAAGTAGAAGTTGATCGTATCGAGACGGAAGCCGTCGACGCCGCGCTTCAGCCAGAAGCGCACCACATCCAGCAGCCGATCCTGAACCTCGGGATTGTGCAGGTTCATATCCGGTTGCGAGGTCAGGAAGTTATGCATGTAGTATTGCATGCGCGTCGGGTCCCACGCCCATGCGGACCCGCCGAAGATCGACAGCCAGTTGTTCGGCGGCGTGCCGTCCGGCTTGGCATCGGCCCAGACATACCAATCCGCCTTGGCGTTCGTCTTGCTCGTGCGGCTTTCGACGAACCAAGGATGCTGGTCCGAGCTGTGCGAGATGACGAGGTCGATCATCACGCGGATACCGAGGCGATGGGCTTCTGCTATCAGCGTGTCGAAATCCACCAGCGTGCCAAAAATCGGATCGACGTTTTCGTAGTCGGAAACGTCATAGCCGAAATCGCGCATCGGCGAGGTGAAGAACGGCGAGATCCAGATCGCGTCGGCGCCGAGGGCCGCGACATGCGGCAAACGGGCGGTGATGCCCTTCAGATCGCCGATGCCGTCGCCGTTCGAATCCTGGTAGGAGCGCGGGTAGATCTGATAGATCACCGCGCCCCGCCACCAGTCCTTGTCGGCCGTCAAAATGGATTGGGATGCCATGCTCATGTTTCCTGTTGGATGCTTTCTGGTTGCTAGCCGCCCTTGACCGAGCCCGCGAGCAGACCACGCACCAGATAGCGCTGCAAGCTAAAGAACACGAGCAACGGTACGACAATGGTGACGAAGGCCGATGCCGTCAGGATTTCCCAGTTGCCACCCCGCGAGCCGAGCAGTGCATTCAGGGCACCTGTCAGAACGAGGTGATCCCTGTCGGTTCCGAGGAAGACCATGGCGACGAGCAGGTCGTTCCACACCCACAGGAACTGGAAGATCGCGAAGGATGCGAGCGCCGGGAAGGACAAAGGCAGTACGATACGGGTAAAGATTTCGAAATCGCTGGCGCCGTCGACGCGGGCGGATTCGATGATCTCCTTCGGAAGGCCGGCGATATAGGCGCGCAGCAGGTAGATGGCGAGCGGCATGCCGAAGGCGGTGTGCGCAAACCAGATACCGGGATAGGTCTTCGACGGAGCGTCGAGCAGCGCGCCGATGCCGTTATAAAGCCTGAGAAGCGGGATCAGCGACATCTGCAGCGGCACGACGATCAGGCCGACGACGAGCGCGATCATCAGCGCGCGACCGGGGAATTCCATCCAGCTCAGCGCATAGGCGGCGAAGGCGGCAATGAGGATCGGGATGATCGTCGCCGGGATGGTCACGGTCAACGAGTTGATGAAGGATTGGCCAATCCCCTCGCTGGTCAAAACGTTCTTGTAGTTCTGCAGGGTGAATTCCGGCGGCGTGGCGACGGAAATGTAAACACGCCGGCCGCCATCATCCGGTCCAAAGGCGGCGTTCTTCATGTAGCGATAGTTACCATCGCTGGCGACGGTCAGCGAAAGGCCATCGCCAAGATCTGCCGTCTCGCCGGCCTTATAGGCAGATGGCTGCTGGACGCGCGTTCCGAAGGCCCGGATGGAACGGCCCTGCTGGCCCTCCAGCACATTGCCGGAAATGACGTAGACGGCTCCCTCCTGCGTCTGCTGGTCCGGCTGGCCAAGACGCGCCGCAACCGTCCGCGACGAGCCGGCAAAAGCCGTCCACCAGCCGGAGACGACGAGCTGGTCCTTGTCACGCAGCGCACTGACAAAGATGCCGAGTGTCGGGATCAGCCAAATGATGACGATGACAAGCACCGCGAAGTGAACGAAGAGGCGGGCGGGGCCGATCTTGAAGAAATCTCGGGTCAGCGTCATCTCAGTGGCCTCCCAGCTCGCGATTTGCACGGCGGACGTTCCAGACCATGATCGGCGTCACGGCGAGCATGATGATCAACGCGATAACAGCACTTCGGCCGGAATCGCCGCCTCCACGGAAGAGCCAGTTGAACATGAGGTTGGCGAGCACCATCGTATTCCATTGACCATTGGTCATGGTCAGCACGATATCGAAGACCTTGAGGACGAGGATCGTGATCGTCGTCCAGACAACGGCGATCGTGCCCCAGACCTGCGGCACCATGATGCGCCAGAAGATCTGCCAACCATTCGCGCCGTCGATGACGGCAGCCTCGATGGTTTCCTCCGGGATGCCGCGAAGTGCTGCGGACAGGATCACCATGGCGAAACCCGTCTGAATCCAGATCAGGATGATCATCAGGAAGAAGTTGTTCCAGAAGGGCACCGAGATCCACACCTGCGGCGTGCCGCCGAACAGCTGGACGATGGCGTTGAGCAAGCCGATCTGTACATCGTTGCCGCCACGATACTCGTAGATGAACTTCCAGATGACCGATGCGCCGACGAAGGAGATCGCCATCGGCATGAACACGATGCTCTTGGCGATATTGCCCCACCAGATGCGATCGGTCATGACGGCGATAACGAGGCCGAAGAAAGTGCAGGCCGCCGGCACGACAGCCAGCCACAAGATGTTATTGAAGATCGACTGGCGGAATTCGCGGTCGGTAAAGGCCCACTGGTAGTTCGCAAAGCCGACGAACTGTTCGCCGGAGCGGTCATAGAAAGACAGGATCAGCGTCGCGACCACAGGATAGACGAGATAGACGACAAGCAGCAAAAGGGCGGGCCCGATGAACAGCCACGGTCGGATCATTGCCCGGCGGTTCAGGTTACGCGCCGCGAAATGGATATCGCCATGCTTCACCGGCAGCGACCAATCCAAGATCTTGTTCGAGAAGTAGAAATAGGCCGAGCAGGCGAAGACCGCCACGACCACGACCCCTAAAGCGGAAACTATCTGCGACAGCATTCGTCCCTCCCCTGCGACCCGGTCTATCCTGACGGGTTTGCGCGCCGATGTCGTCACGCCGCCGTCGCTTTCGAAGCGACAGGCGACAGTGGCCGGACACTCCCAGTATCCGGCCATGCACTTCAATCATGCCGCCGCAAACGGCGGCATGGAACTCAGGCGTTGTTACTTGATGGCATCCCAGGCGCCCTGGATTTCCGTGGCGGTCTCTTCCGCGGACTTGCCACCGACGAAATCGACCATGCCGGTCCAGAACGCACCGGCACCGATCTTGCCAGGCATCAGGTCGGAGCCATCGAAGCGGAAGGTAGTCGCGGTCGTCAGGATCTCGCCTTCCTTTTTCATCTGCTCATTGGCGTAGGCGGCCGTGTTGACACCCTTGTACGGCGTCAGGAAGCTCGACTGCGCCATCCAGACTTCGTGTGCGATCGGCGTCTTCAGGAATTCGACGAAAGCACGAGCAGCCTTGGAGTCCTTGGTGATGGTGACGAGAGTACCCGCACCGAGAACCGGCTTGCCGAGGTCGGCATGCGCCGCATAGGTCGGCATGTAGAAGAAGTCGGCATCCTGACCGAGCTTCGTGCCTTCAGGGAAGAAGGACGGGATGAACGAAGCCTGATGGTGCAGGTAGCACTTCGGCGGCACCCCGAAGAGGCCCTTCGGGCTGTCGCGGAAGTCGGTTGCGGCTACAGCTGCAACACCGCCACTGACATACTTCTCGTTCTTGGCGAAGGAACCGAATTCCTCGATCGCAGCCACCACGGCAGGATCCGTGAACTTCACTTCGTTGGTGGTCCACTTGTCGTAAACGTCAGACTTCTGCTGGCGCAGCATGATGTCTTCAATCCAGTCCGTTGCCGGCCAACCGGTCGCACCACCTGAACCGAGACCGATGCACCACGGAACACCGCCGTCCTTGACGATCTGCTCCGTCAGGGCGTGCAGTTCTTCCATCGTCGTCGGGACCTTGTAGCCTGCTTCCTTGAAATTCTCGGGAACGTACCAGACCAGCGACTTCACGTCGGCCTTATACGGGAAGGCATAGAAGGCTTCCTTGCCGTCCTTGCCCTTGTAGGTGCCGTAGCCGACCCAGCTGTCGCCAGCGCCGTAATTGTCCTTGATCCACTTGGAGTTCTCTTCACCAAGCGGCGTCAGGAATCCCTTGCTGGCGAGATCGGCGAGAAGGCCCGGCTGCGGCAGAACGGCGATATTCGGCGGCGAACCTGCCTGCGTGTCAATGACGATCTGCTGTTCGTAGTTTTCCGAAGAGGAATATTTGGCGTCTACGCCGGTCGCTTCGGTGAAATAAGCAAGAATGCTGCGGAAGAAGGCTTCGTCTTCGCCGCGCCACGGCCCGAAGATCGTCATCTGCTCGCCCTTGAGATCGGCGTGAGCAGCCTTGAAATCGTCGTAGCTCTTCCAGTTGAACTTCGAATCCTGCCCAGGGGCAAACTTCAGATCGGCAGCAGATGCGGCACCGGCAGCAAGAAGCGCCGCCGCAGCAACGCCCATCAAAAACGTCTTTCTCATGTGATCAACCTCCCATCACAATCCCAACCGCACTTTTGAACCATTTTGACGCCGTTCCAAAGCGCTTTGACAAAAGCACTCATGTCACTTTCGGCGGAAAAGAGTCAAGCAATTTTGCGAAAAGCGTAAAAGATGCGGCCTTTTATATCACGGCTTCAGCGCCATATCTTGGGAATATGGAGCGATTTTCCTTGAGTCAAGCGGCACAATTGCTACATAATTAAAAGCGCTTTGGATGCCATTGGGAGCTGGCAGCCAGGGTAGGCGGAGGAAGCATAGCACGTGAATTTGAAACAGCTATCGGAATTGCTTGGCCTGTCGCAGACGACGGTAAGCCGTGCATTGAACGGCTATCCAGAGGTCAATGAAGCGACGCGCGAGCGCGTTCTGCAGGCGGTGAAGGAAACTGGCTACCGCCCGAACAAGGCGGCTCAGCGGCTTGCAACCGGCAAGGCCGGCTCGATCGGCCTTGTGATGCCGACGGCTCCCGACCACTATTCCGATGTGCACTTCGGCGAGTTCCTGACGGGCCTCGGCGAGGAGGCCGTCCGCCACGATTTTCATTTCGTGATCATGCCTGCCGATCCTAACGACGAAGTGGGCGCGCTGCGGCGGCTTGCGATCAGCGGCAATGTCGATGCGCTGTTTGTGGCCTATATGCGTGGCCACGATCCGCGGCTGCCAATGCTGAAGTCGCTCTCCATGCCCTTCCTCGTGCATGGTCGTTCCATCGGTTCTGAGCCGGACTACCCTTATCTCGATATCGATAACGAAGGCGCTTTCTACGATGCGACGCGCCTGCTGCTGCAACTCGGCCATACGCGCTTCGCCCTGCTCAACGGGCCGGAACATCTCGACTTCGCAATGCGCCGCAAGAACGGGATGATTGCCGCGCTTTCCGAGCGCGGATTGTCACTTCCGGACGATCACATGAGCCACACGACGATGACCGACGAGCTTGGCCAGACTGCAATGGAACGGTTTCTGCAGATGCCGGAGCGACCGACGGCGATCCTGTGTTCCAGTACGGTGCTGGCGCTCGGCGCAATCCGCGCCGTCAATCAGGCTGGTTTGAAGCTCGGGGAGGACGTCTCGCTAATCGCGCATGACGACGTCCTGCCGCATCTGAAGCCAGAGAACTTCTCCGTGCCGCTGACAACGACGCGATCGTCGCTGCGCGCCGCGGGCGTTCGCATTGCCCAGCGCCTCATCGGCACGATCAAGCAGGATGGGCCGTTTCCGGAGCAGGAACTCTGGAAGACCGAGCTGATCGTCAGGTCCTCGACGGGGCCTGTGCCGCGAGCGGATCAGAACTTGGGCGGGGTTTGACCAGCCGTGCGGTGCGCGGCGATGACGGTGTTGGCCATCAGCATCGCGATCGTCATCGGCCCTACCCCGCCGGGAACCGGCGTGATGACGGCAGCGACTTTCGCGGCTTCATCAAAGGCAACGTCGCCAACAAGACGGGTCTTGCCTTCACCCTTTTCCGGCGCGGGAATGCGGTTGATGCCGACATCGATGACGGTAGCGCCGGGCTTTACCCAATCGCTCTTGACCATCTCGGGGCGTCCGACTGCCGCAACCAGAATGTCCGCGTTGCGGCAGACGGAGGGCAGATCCTTTGTGCGCGAGTGAGCAATCGTCACCGTCGCATTGGCGTTCAGCAGCAATTGTGCCATCGGCTTGCCGAAGAGGTTCGAGCGGCCGATAACCACGGCATTCAAGCCAGAAAGATCTTCGCCGTGTGTCCGGCGCACAAAGACCATCGCGCCTGCCGGTGTGCAGGAGACCAAGCCTGTTTCGAGATCGCCGGTCGCAAGCTTACCGGCATTGACGACGTGGAGACCATCGACGTCCTTTTCCGGCAGGATCGATTGGATGATCGGCTCGGATTTCAGGTGCTTGGGCAGCGGTAGTTGCACGAGGATGCCGTGGATCGACAGATCGTCGTTCAGCGAAGCGACGAGCGCCGCCAACTCCTCCTGGGTCGTCTCGACCGGCAAGGTGTGCTGGACGGATTTGAACCCGCATTCCTTCGCCATCTTGCTCTTGGAATTGACGTAGGCATGGCTGGCCGGGTCATCGCCGACGATCACGACGGCGAGTCCCGTCTTGACGCCACTCTGCTTGTCCAGTGCCGATGTCGCCGCCTTTACCGTTTCGATGACGGAAGCTGCGACCTGTTTGCCATCAATCACTGTCGTCAAGACTGTCTCCTGCCCTTGCTTTCGCTCATTATAGCCGGTGGCGCTCAGCGCGATTTGCCTGTCCACGCCCTATCCTGCCTAAAATGGCAAATGCAAGAACAATCGTGTCGCAGCAAGGTCAGGACGTCGCCGACCGGGTATGCAGCCTCTGCCGCATAGCGGCGAGGTCCGCGCGGATGGCGGCCATGTCCTGTGAAGTCTCGACCGGAGCCGATGATGGAGTGACACTTGCCGGCTCTCGCGTAATTGTCCGCATTGATGGCTCTTTCCTTATCGGAACGGCCAAGATGGTACGCGCCTTTACTGAGAGAGTCGCGAGGCCGAAAGCAAGCCCAGCAAGAGCGCCGAGCAGCGGTGGAAGCCAGCCTTGATCGGCCGGCACCGCAGCGACCTGCACGGGTTTCAGCAGTTGCACGCCGCCAGCGCCAGGCACGGATCCTGTGGTAATCGCATCGTCAAGACGCGAGCGCGCCGCGCTCGCCTTGTCGCGGAGTTCGATGAGTTTGGCCAGGTCGACGCCCGTATCCTTGCTCTGCGCGATGAGCGCATTGCGGCGGTCACTCAGCTGCCGTTTGTCTGTAGTGGCTGACTTGATCTCATCATTCGCGTCGCGCACCAGGCGCGCCAGTTCGTCGCCGACTGCTGCCCTCACGCTGTCGACCTCCGCCTGCTGCGCCTGAAGCTGAGGATGACGGGGGCCGAGACTGACGGACCGTTGCGAAAGGGCGAGTTGCGCGGCCACATCCTTGTCGCGGCGCTCGACGAGTGTCGGCGACATGAGATCCGCATCCAGTGTGCCGGCCAACACATCGCCGACTTTCGCCGTTTTTAGCCGGCGCACCCTGTCCTGAGCGGTGACGATGCGTTGCTCGGCCGCCTTCACCGCCGCATCAACGCTTCCGATCTGCTGCCGCAGATCAGTGGCAACCTTGACGTTTCCTTCGCCGCTCTTCTGCGTAAAGGAGGAAAGTTCGAGCTGTGCGGCGTCAGCCGCGTTCTTCAGCGATCCGCCTTCGGCCACTGCGGTGGTGGCGCCTGCGCCTGTTAGGATTGAGGCAAGGTAGCCGGCGATCCGTGTGGATTTCGCCACACTCCCGGTCGTCACCTTGAAATCGACCGTGCCCGCATGTGTATCGGTCGCCGTTTGAATTGCGGAGGCGAGTGATGCCTCGGCGCGTGAAACAGGATCGGTGGCGGCGCCATCGGCCGCGATCAGGTCGAAAGTCACCGCAAGCGCATCGGAGGACGCCCCGGAAAACTCGGCATCGCGATCGAGCTTCAATGCCGCGACGGTTGCTGCGACCGTGTGAGAAGACAAAAGCGTCCGTTCGGCCGCTTTTGCCATTTCACCGCGACCTTGGCCGGTGCCTTGGATGCTAAGCCTGCCTTCGGCGCTATAGCGCGCCGGTTCCACCGGGATCAGAGTACCGCTCGCGGCGCCCAATGCACACATGAGACCAATCATGAAAAGGGGCTGCAAACGCCGCGCACCGACGGCAAGTGGCGCCTGATTGAGATTTGCGGCCGGACGCACCACCTCTGGCTCCGCCACCACTGGCTGTGGCTCAACCACTGCAAATTCTGCATCGTTTGCGGCTTCGAGCCTCTTGCCCAAGATCGTCTCGATGCGGCTGACGAGCGCCGGCGCATCAGCCTGCCTTGCTCTCTGCTGCTCAAGCGCGCGCTCGATCACGCCGAGCAGTTGTGCCTCGGCCGCCGGCAACGCAGCCGCCGCATTGGATCGGGCCGCGGCACGATCGTGCCGGGCGGCCGACCGATCGAAGGCTTGGCTTCTCTGATTACTGTCGTACATCGCCAGATCTCATGCGTATGAACGGTCGGACGCCCGCGATTGCGGATGGTTAACCAAGCCTAAATGTTCATGGCAAAGAAATGGTTAACTGGCGGCGCCTGATGCGATGCCGCTAGCATCTTACCTCGATCGACTCAGGATCCGTTTGCGGCGTGATCGGCGGTACTGGAGCACATAGTAGAGAAACGCTGCAAAGCCGAGGCCATACTGAAGGCCCAAGCGAGCCGGTTTCTGCGTCCGGAGATAGGAGCGTCCGAAGCCCAGCCTCCGCACAATCGTCGGCGGACGACGGGGAGCACCTGCGACGGCGGCGAACAAGTCACCGGCAACAAGAACGAGCCGGGCGTGATCAGCCCGGATATTCCTATGAACCCATTTCTCCTGAGACGGCGTCGTCGCCCCGACGATGAGTATGTCGGGTCGCTGCTGGTCGATCTCCTTGACGATCGCCGATCCCCCTTCGGTCCCGTCGAATCTGTCGGAAATGACGATGAATTCATGCCACGGAGCGTGCTGCCGGAATGTCGCGGCTGTCTTTCTGACGGCCACTGGGGTGCTGCCGACCAGGCCGATGCGCCGTGGTATTTCCATGAACGTCAGTAGCGCCGGCACAAAATCGGGAGCCTTCAGGCTGGCTGGGAACGGTGATCCGTGCGCCGCCTTCGATGCGATATCGAGTCCCTGGCCATCGGGGAGCAGCAGACTTTGCGCAAGAACGGCACGATATTCACTGTCGCGCAGCGTCATCAGCATATTGCGCGCGTTGACGAACGAGATCGTCGTCTGTCCGGCCGGTATCGA
The DNA here is from genome assembly GCF_014194695.1 of Rhizobium sp. BK399. Classification (GTDB taxonomy): domain Bacteria; phylum Pseudomonadota; class Alphaproteobacteria; order Rhizobiales; family Rhizobiaceae; genus Rhizobium. The sequence continues at coordinate 896,561 of NZ_JACIAH010000001.1, forward strand.
CAGCAGTTCGTTGATGAACACCAGCGCGTCATCCCAGCCGAGATCGCAAACCGGCAGATCGAAAATCGCACGACGGGACGACAGAACCGCGAAATTCGCGATCAAGTTCATGCCGGTCTCCTGACGGTAGTGCTTCATGCCGCATGCATCCCGGAACAGATAATCAATCGCGCGGGCGATTGAGCATCGACCGAGCGCGTTCGCCTGGGAGCGTATGTAAGAATTCCGGGAACCGGAATGCAGGTGCACAATCAGCCCATCGACGGGACTTGTAGCAGCGCGATTTCAACTATCCCTTAGGAAAATCGCTTGAATTGCCGGTTGCGAACGAAGGAATGATTAACCATCGAGACCCACACGCAGACATGCCGGCAACGGCAAGGTCTATTCGGTTGCAGCCGGATCCGACACTGGCGCCGGAGCTACGACGTTGACAGGCTTGACTGTCTTCTTCTGTTGACCGGAAGCGTTTGCCTTGACGTCTTCCTTGGAGAGATAGTCGAGCTGCTCCAGCATGACCTGGTCGATATAGTCCCCGCCGAGATGCTGGTTGATGTCCTTCTTGATCATCTCCCGGAAGGCATTCGGATCGAAGGATTTCATGTTCGAGATGTCGACCATCTTGTTGCCGACGAGCAGTGTGAAGAGTTCGTCGGTGGTCATTTCGGTCAGAGGCAAGGACACGTTCTTCACCGCGTCCTTGTTCATCATGAAAGACACCTTGCCGAGGAAGTAACCGGTGACCGCACCATCGGCAATGATCGGCACGGTGATCGTCTCGCCCTTTACAAGCTCGAGCTGGCTTTGCTTGGAATCATCAGGAGCCGGCGCAGGGGCCGTGGCCATGTGCACCGAGAAATAGACCGATGCCAGCGTGATCGCGCAAACCCAGACGCCTGTCAGAACGAGCTTAATCATCAAGCGTCACGTGCCACGAATTGCTCTTGGGAATAGGTGCCGTCGGCATCCGCATCCTGAACCGCATTCTTGAGGAGATCGGCAACCGTGCGGACCGCCTCAAGATGAGCTTCGACGCGCCGTGCGTTCAGTACCAGCTTCTTCTTCAGCCCGTGCAGCTGATCGAGATGCGTCTCCGCCAGTTCCTTCGGATCGGTGTCGCGGAAGAGCATCGAGAGTTCATAGAGGCAGCGGCTCTTGTGCGCGTTCGACACCTTGAGATCGAACTGCGGATCGTTGCCGATACGCGTGTTCTCATTGTCGATGATCATCTCCAGGCGTCCAAGAACCGATTTGATACGGTATTCGTTCGAGATTATTTCCATTTTTGTCCTCGATTCTCTCAGGCGTCATTGGCGGACTTGTTGTCCGCAGTTGTTGTACCGAAGGTCTTGCGCTGGAACTCGTCGATCATACTCATCGCCATGTTGCGATCGTCCTGATCGGTCGAAGCGTTGGCGACCTTGCCTTCCTGCTTCTTCAGCGCGTCCTGATAGAGCTGCTTGGCAATGCCGATGCCGTCGCCCTTTGAAATCTCGTTGCCGAGCTGTTCGGCCATCATGCCCTTCCAGATATCACCGGTGGCACCCTTGCCGTACACTTCTTCACTGTCGCTCGGCAGCATGTTCTTGATGAAGTTCTGCAGCACCATCGCCTCGAATTTGCGATAGGTTTCCGGCACCTCTTCCGTCTTGGTGGTGCGATTCTTGCCGTCGCTCAAACCGGTCTTGCCGACGGCGCGGTCGAGAATATCGACGGCCGACGTGAAGCCTTTGCCGGCTTCGGCGAGACTGTTGGCGGCAAAAGCGGCCTGGTTTGCCTTCAGTTTGTCCTGCGCCGCCTGAACCTCGAGTGGGTCGGCAGCCTTGACAACATCCAGGACCAGATCACTCGGAGGTGAAATAGCCAAGTCACAATCCTCTTGCTTTAAGATTGTGACGATTATGGTTTTTGAAGCTTGCTGGAGGCTGGCGTACCGAACTTTTGATCGATGAGATCATAGACCGCGTTGTCGTCGGCTTCGCGGCGCTCCGACTCCAAGGCCTCGCGCATGCCGTCTTCCAGCCTGTCGCCCCTGGCGCGCTCCTGAACAACGCGCATTTCGTGAATCTGCTGCATGCCGGTCAGCTGCTTGTCCTTGATCCCGAGCCGGTTGAAGCGATCCGCGTAGCCCTGAGAGAAGGCGTGGTGGACCGGATCCATAGAACCAAGCGCCAGGATGACGCTGTCCATCTGGTCGTTAACTTCTGCGCGCTGGCGGCTGGTTTCGGCAAGATCGAATTCGGCCATCTGCTCCAGATGACGTTGAACGGCCACGAGGCGCTTCAATTTCTGGGAGCGTGTCTCGTCCGCCATGCCGCTACCTGCCGATAAAGACGCTAGCGAAGGACTGGCCGAACTGGCTCACCAGTGCCGCCACGGAGAAATAGAAAAGGAACAGGCCGCCGAGAAGCAGGTACGGGGTCGATATGAAGTACACCGGAATCTGCGGCGCGAGCTTATTGATGAAGCCGATGGCGATGTTGAACATCAGGCCGTAGATCAGGAAGGGGCTTGAGAGCCGCAGCATGATCATGAAGGTCGACGACAGCGTGTCGGTGAACGAGATCAGCGTGCTGCGCATCTGCAGGATGCCTCCGAAGGGCATCGACGTGTAGGAATCCACCAACGCTCGGAACACGATGTGATGAAAGTCCATCATGAACAGGATCATCATGCCGGCGAAGGTGATGAAGCCTGAAAGGCTGCTTTCGGGGGTATCTTCGAAGATGTCGCCGGCGCTCGGCTGCGTGTATCCCACCATCATGGCGATGACACTCGCGGCGAACTGCAGGCCGAGCGTGTAGACCCGAGCGAGCATGCCGTACATCACACCGATCAACGATTCGCTGAAGATGTAACCGATATAGGTGGCGTTCGATGTATGAACGATCGGATAGACCGTATCCCACAGGACCGGAAGGATCGCCAGCGACAGGGCAGCACCGATGAAGACCCGCAATTGCGGCGGCACCCGCGCCGAGGAAAAGCCGGGCATCGCCAGGACGCAGCCGCCGATCCTGCAGAAGATCAGGAACAACGCCAGCACGGTCCCTTGCGGGTCAGTTATCATGAAATAGAGCCCAGAATCTTTATCTCGATGCCCTTGGCGAGCTCTACATGCGAGAGGACCGGGAGCGTTGCGAACAAGCGTTCGATGATCATGCGCACATAGGAGCGGGTTTCCGGCGAAGTGACAAGGGCGAACGGCAGACCGCGATCCATGAATTCACGGATAACTTTCGTTGCCTGCTCGCTGAACTCCTCGAGCATGCGCGGGTCGATGTCGAATTCGATGATCTCGCCCTTGTTGTCGCGCTTCAGAGCCTGATGGAAGGCAAGATCCCACTTGCTGCCGAGTCGCAACACCCGCAGGACGCCGTTGTCGGCAAGATCGCCACACAGCTGCTGTGCCATCCGAACGCGAACGTGTTCGACAATCTGCTCGGTCTTGCGGACATGGGGCGCCAGTTCGGCGACGGCTTCCAGGATGAGATGCAGGTTGCGAATTGATACGCGCTCGGCAAGGAGCAGCTTCAATACGGCTTGCAGACCGGAGTAAGACATATGCGACGAGCAGATCTCGTCCGCCAGCTTCTTGTATTCCGGATCGAGCCTGTCGATCAGCACCTTCACGTCCTTGTAGGAGAGAAGCGCCGGCAGATTGTTGCGGATGACTTCGCTCATATGCGTCAGCACGACGGAAACGTTGTCGATCGGCTGGAAACCTTCGCGCTTCAAGTCTTCGGAAAAAGCCTCAAGGATGGAAACGGCGGGCATGCCGAAGGCCGGCTCTCGAATCTCGTCGCCGGGAATGCTCGGTTTGCGGCCAGAGCCGGTGACAACAAGAACTTCGCCGACGCGCAGCATGTTCGACGCGACCGTCGTGCCGTGGATTCGGATCTGATAGGACTTCTCGGCGATGGCGATGTCGTCGGTCACCTTGATTTCGGGAACGACAAAGCCGTACTGCGTCGCGAACTTCTTGCGCATCTTTCCGACACGGAAGGCAAGCTCCTGATGGGCGCCGAGCAGCCGGGTCGACACCATCTTGCCGAGCGCGAGTTCGATCTCCGAGGTGCGCAGCACCGACTTGACGGAGTCCTTTTCGAGTTCCTTGTTCTGGACGACCTTCTTCTCTTCCTGCTCGCGTCGAGCCTTGTTCTCAGCCTCGACCTGGCGAGGAATGAACCAGGCACCGAAGGCCAAAAGACCGGCAAGGAACATGAAGGGGACGAATGGCAGACCCGGCATGAGGCCGAGGATTGCCATCAGCACGGCGGACACCGAAAGCGCGCGCGGATAGTTGCTGAGCTGATTGACGACCGCCTGCTCGGTGGAACCGACCGTGCCGCCGCGCGAAACGAGAAGGCCGGCGGCGAGCGAAACGATGAGCGCCGGCATCTGCGAGACGAGGCCGTCGCCGACCGAGAGCTTGACGAAAACGTCGGCGGCCTCGCCAATCGGCATCCCGTGACGGAAATAGCCGATGATGATGCCGCCGAAAATGTTGATGCAGGTAATCAGAAGACCGGCAATCGCGTCACCGCGAACGAACTTGGACGCACCGTCCATCGCACCGAAGAAGGAGCTTTCCTCTTCGAGTTCCTTACGCCGGCGCTGGGCTTCCTTCTCGTCGATGATGCCGGCAGAAAGATCGGCGTCGATCGACATCTGCTTGCCGGGGATCGCATCGAGGGTGAAGCGCGCGCCGACTTCCGCAATACGCGTCGCACCCTTGGTAATGACGATGAAGTTGATGGTGATCAGGATCAGAAAGACGATCAGACCGATCACGAAGTCGCCGGACATGACGAGGCTTGCAAACCCTGCGATGACGCCGCCGGCGGCATCATGGCCCTCGTTGCCGTGCGAAAGGATGACGCGGGTCGTCGCGATGTTGAGCGCCAAGCGCGTCATGGTCGCGATCAGGAGGATGGTCGGGAACGACGAGAAATCGAGCGGCTTCTGGATCCACAGCGCCACCATCAGGATCAGCACCGAGAAGGCGATCGAGAACGCCAGGCCCATGTCGATCAGGAATGGCGGGATCGGCAGGAAAAGCACGCAGATGATAACGATGATGCCCATGGCAAAACCGATATCACGTACGCTAAGTCCGGCTTTCGGAAGGGGAAGTGCGGGAGGTTGCGCCATTTCGATTCCGTCTCTTCATGAGAGGTGCGGGCATGATGCCCACCAATTCGGAACGAGAACTAAATGGCGAAGCTTGCGCGAAGGTGGCTCAGAAGCCAGACTGGATGCGCGAAAACACCAGATTGGTGAAAATCGAAATCTGCGATCCGACAAACGGCGCAGAGATGCCGATGGTCACGAGGACGGCCACGATCTTCGGAACGAAGGTGAGCGTTGCTTCCTGAACCTGCGTCAGCGCTTGGAAAAGCGCGATGATCAGACCGACCACCATGGCCGCCGCGACCGCCGGGCCGGCGGACACGAGAACGGTCCAGATCGCTGCCTGGAAGAGGTCAAGTGCATCAGCTTCATTCATTTTCAGGCAACCTCATATCGCCTTGCGGTTCGTCCGACTGGGCCGAACCGCTCTGTCATTTCACCTAGCTCGACGACGAAGTATCTGTCGTCGTCGGCGCCTTGTCGGACAGGGTGATTCCCGCCTGAACGAGGATATTACCGCCATCGGTCGTCGTCGCAATGATGCCGTCGGAATAAACCTTTACCGAGGCGACCGTGCCCTTCACGCTGCCGTCCGCGCTGGTCATGTATTTGCCGATGTAGCTGCCTGCCTGGGTCAGGCTCGAGCTTGCCAGCAACGTGTCCAGCTTGCTGTTCGTCTGGATCGTCTGCTCGACCTGCGAAAAGCTTGCCAGCTGCGACATCTGCTCGCTCGCATCCACCGGATCCGTCGGATCCTGGTTTTTCATCTGCGCGATGAGAAGCTGCAGGAAGTTGTCGTAGTTGAGCGTTGCCTTTTGCTGTGCGCTCGAGTTGCTCGACGACGAAGAATTGTTGACGTTTGATACGCCGTCTACCGCCATGGCGCGATCTCCTTGCGAATCTGCTCGACCATCGTCGGGTGCATTTCCTGGTTGTTGAGAATGCTGTCTTCGATCGAATAGAGGCCGCGGATCGCCTTCAACGCGTCAAAGGCGCGTCCGGTGGAAACCAGACCGTCAATGCGCTTCAGTTCGGCGAGGACTTCCTCGTTCTTGAAGCAGGTCAGCAACATCGTGATCGACTTGCGGAACATCGCCGTCGACTGATCCTTGCCTTCCGGATTGATGAGGATCATCTGCGCGATGAAGTAGAGCTGACGCAGAGGCGTCGTCGCGTCTTCCGGCTGGAGAACGTGGTTTTCAAGAAGGAACGTTACATCGTTCAGGAATTCCAACGCGACCTTGCGATCGACGCGCAAAACCGCACCGTTAATGAAGATCTTTTCCCCGGCTTTTAGCGAGATACGAAGTGTGCTTTTCATTTTAGTCCATCCCTGATGATGGTGGTAACGTCGATAATGCCTTGGTAGTTTGTCGACTGCCGGCGCCTGATCCGATCGCACTCTTTCAAGATCCAGATCGCGATGGAGATGAGGTTCGCCCGCAGCTGGATTTCAAGCTGGTTGTCCGGATGCTTGAGATCCTCGATAAAGCTCACCCAAACACGCCGGGTGTAGAACAATGCATCAATGGCTTCCCGGCTGTATTTCTCTTTGTCCCGTGCAATCGACAGCAGCTCGATGGACCGGTCGAGAACTTGACGCTCCCGCTCCTTCGCATCGGCCACCGAGTCCTCCATGATCTCGGAGTAAGAGAACTGATACATTCATGCATCCTTCTTTGTCTTTCATACCCTTGATCATCAAAGGTAGTTCACGAGACTCAACTGCTGGATTTTCGAGACAATGGTGTAGGCGGTCTCCAGCTGCGTCTGGAGCGTGTTGACCAGCGTCGATGCTTCCGAGGTATCCACGCCCTGGAGATCGACGAGCTTGTTCTGGATGATGCTGGACTGGGCATCGAGGGCATCGTTAGCCTTCTCGACGCGCTCCTGCGAAAGGCCGAGCTGGCTCGCCTGCGTCACGATGCCAGTCGTTGCCTGTGCCGCATAGCCAATCGCCTTCGACGTGACCGTGCTTAGTGCGTCAGCGCTTACATTCTGGCTTGCCAACGCCGATACTGTGATCGAGGCCAGCGCGAAGTAGCGCATGCCGTCCGAGTTGGAGTTGGTCGACGACGTCACGACTTCCGAGTTGCTGATACGGCTCGTCATGTTCTGGTTCGAGGCAGCCGACCAATCGCTCCAAGCAGGCGGCGTCACGTAGGCCGCTGGCGCCACCGGCGTCGGTGCACCGGGCGGCGGGAACGCGATCGGCGTCGAGGTGCCGTTGAAGGTGTCCTGCGAGAACATCGGCTCGACAAAGTTGGTGATGAAGGTGCCCATTTCGGCGCCCGTCAGAGAGCTGACCGGCTTGCCGAGGCCGCTTGCATAAGCCTCCAGGTTGGTCTGAATAGCGGTCGTCGCGGCGGTCTGCTGATTGGTGAGCGGCTGGACATCGGTGTTGATACCCGAGAACAGATACTCGCCGTTGAGCATCGAATTGCCGGTATCCATCAGCTGCGACAGCGCGTCACCGGCAGATTGCATTGCCACCGTGATGCTTGTCTTGTCCTGGCTGCCCTGAAGCGCGGTCAGCTTGGAGACCAGCGCATCGCCGGCCTTCTTCATGCTGTCGAGGCCGAGCTGCGATGCTTCCAACCGCGCTGAGACGACGGAATTGCTGCCCTTGAGAGCCTTGATACGGCTGACTTCGGCCGTGAAATTCACGCTTTTCGCCGCGCCCGAACCAAGCGAGGCACCAATGTCGGCGTAAACGCCGGTCGTTGCTTCGAGAGAAGCGCTAACCAATTGCTTCTGCGACTGGCGGATCGTCAATCGCATTGCGTTCTGAATGGCTGAGCTAGAAATAAATGAACTTTTCATGGCTTAACTCGCTATATCCAGCAATGACTTCATCATTTCGTCGACAGCGTTGAGGATCTTCGTAGCCGCCTTGTAGGACTGCTCGATATCGAGAAGCAGCGTCAGCTCTTCGTCGAGGTTAACGCCAGTCTCGTTGGAATACGCTTCCGTCGAACGCGAGAGCGCCGCGGAGGTGTTCTCGGAGGCCGTCGTTGCATCGCTTCGGTACTGCTCAAGCCAACCGATCGAGTTCGAGGCGTAGTCCATGATGTTGACGTTGGACGACAGCCCGGCGGTGGCCGAGAAGGTCTGCGCGGTGCCCATCTCCGTGTAGAGCGCGTCGAGATTGTCCGAGAAGCCGCTGCTGCCCGTTGTGTTCAGATTGGTGAGGCCCGAGATCGAGCCGTCACGCAACTTCATCGGGTCGCCGCCCTGGTTGGTGATGACGGCGGCGTTCACGGTGATCGTGCCGGCAATGCCGTCGATCACGCCAGGCGCAGTCGGGGTACCGCCCGGCGCTCCAACCGCTGTCTTCCAGACAAACAGGCCGGGCTGCGTGGTAGTGGGGGTGCCGCCGGTTTCCGAGAACATGGTGACGAGCGACTTCGCGATCTCATCGAGCTGCGACTGGAAGGTAGGAGCGATATCATCACGCACCTGCAGCAGCGCTTGCAGGCTTCCCTGAGCCGTGCTCGTCGAGCCCTTGCCGCTGCCGAGCAGCACGCCGTCGATGTAGACGCCGTTGCCCTTCGTTTGAGCGGTATAGGTGTTCTGGGCGACAAACGTGACTGTGCGCGGGATCGTATCGAAGACGACGGTGCCGTCGGTTGTGTAGAGCGCCATATCGCCGTTGTCGCGGTGGACCGCGTTAACGCCGACGATCGAAGAGATCTGCTTGAGCAGCTTGTCCCGCTCGTCCAGGGCATCGGCTGGATTGCCGCCGGTCGCAGTGGCGCTCTTGACGGCGTCGTTCGCCGTCTTGAATTGCGCAAGCAGCGTGTTGAGAGTCGAGACCTGCGTCGCGATTTCCTTGTCGGCGCCCTGACGAACGGCCTGGACGGATTTCGTTGCGTCGTTCAGCGAATTGGCAACGTCTTGGGCTGCTGTAACTGCGCTCTGCGCGGCAATCGTGCTGCTCGGCGACGTGCGGAAAGCCTGCAGCTTTTCGCGGAACGTCGCCAAGTAGTTGGCTGGCGACGTCTCGTAATCGTTGCCGCCCATGATCGATTTCAGGTCGGTCAGCCCGCCCAGCAACGTCTGCTGGCCACTGTCCTGCGCACTCGCCTTCAGCCACTGACGCATCAGCGCGTCTTCCTGCGCGCGGCTGATCTTCACAACCTGCGCGCCACCCAGCGAGGTGGTGATCATCGCCTGCCGGCGCACGTAGTCGCTGTTGCTGGAGTTCGAGATATTGTTCGATACGACACTGCTTTGAGTGCCGGTATTGTTGAATATGTTCTGCGCCGTATTCAGTGCGGAAGTGAGCGACATGGCTTATCCGTACCCTACTTATCTCTTGAGGTTGACGAGGACGTCCATGATGTCGGACCCCGTCTGGAACACCTTGGAATTGGCGGTGTAGCTGCGCTGCGATTCGATCATTTCGGTCAGTTCGCCGGCGAGGTCGACGTTCGAGCTCTCCAGCGCACCCGCTTGGATCGAGCCGAAACCGTTCGTCTGCGGGAAGCCGGTAACCGTCACGCCCGACTGGCCGTTGGCGCTATAAACGTTGCCGCTCATCAGCGTCATGTTGTCCGGGCTGGCGACAGTCGCCAGCGGAACGCGGTAGAGCGGCTTAGACGTGCCGTCCGCGTACTTGGCATATACCGTGCCGTCCTTGTCGATCGTCACGTCCTTGACAGGGCTTGCAGCCTGGCCGTTCGGCGTACCGCTACCCGCGAATTCCGAAGCAAGCTGCGTGAAGCCGCTCACGTCCATCGCGATGGAGCCACCCGTTACCGGGTCGGTGAGCGTCATCGCGCCGGCGGAAGCCATCTTGCCGTTCGCGTCGAAGGTCAACGTCGTCGTACCAACCGCGGCCGACGAATAGGGGAACGATGACGTACCGCCCGTCGCCGCGTCGTCGTGCCGGTAGACTGCGACCTGCCAGGTGCCGGACGTTGCTGCAACCGGCGGCGGACCTGGGGAAGCTGGCGTCCCGGCCGCGGTCTTGGTGAAGTAGAAATCGTACTGCACGGTGTTGCCGAGCTTGTCGTAACCGACCATCGACATCTGCTTCGTGTCGGCGGTGATTGGCGCAGTGTTCGAGCTCGGCAGGTTGCCGGTCGCAACGTTCGCGTTCGAATTGAGGTTTCCGGAGAACGTACCCGTCGTCGAGGCGATCGCCGTCAGACCGGACTGGTTGACGTTGATCGGTACAAGGCCCGAGAAGCCGTTGACGACGACCGAGGGAGCGCCCGAATTGTAGGAGTAGCCCATCAGCTTGAAGCCGGCGGAATTGACCAGGTTACCTTCGGGATCCTTGGTGAAATCGCCGGCGCGAGTCAGGACCGGAACGCCGTCCGGGCTCTGAGCGATGAAGAAACCGTCACCAGAGATCGCGAGATCGTAGCTAGAGGTCGTGTAGGAGATATCGCCCTGCTCAGACACGGACTGGCGAACGGATGTCTGGACGCCACCCGAATTGTAGTTACCCGAGGTCGAGGGTAGAACCAGCGACGAGAAGGCGGTCGAAACGGCCTTGTAGCCCGTCGTGTTTGCGTTCGCGATGTTGTCGGCGACGGTGCTGAGGCGGTTTGCCTGGGCGTTCATGCCGGACACGGCCGTCTTCATGCTGCCAAAAATGCTCATCTGAAAACCTCGATTCCCTTAGTAGGCTTGAAAGTATTTGGTGGGCCTTGCGTGAAGCTGTCTGGAGCTGAACGATCGTCGGGAGAATGCAGCGACAATGCTCAGGCAACACGGCCCGTTCTAAAAAATCAGTTCCAATCAATGCAGTAGCCAAGAAAGCGCTTCGAATCGACCGGATCGAAGCCGAGCTTCTTCCGGAGCTTCTTGCGCAGCTTGGAAATATGACTTTCGACGACGTTCTCTTCGACTTCGTCGTCGAATATTCCGTAGATCGCGTTGAAGATCTGAGTCTTGGTGACGCGACGACCGCGATTTGCGATCAAATATTCGAGGATGCGGCGCTCGCGACGGGGAAGCGCAAAGACTTCGCCGTGAATTTCCGGATCGCGGCCATCGGAGAACACGCGGATTGCGCCGATGTCCGTGTGGCTGGAAATCGCTTTCAGTCGACGTCGAATGGCGGCGGCTCGGGCCAGGATCTCCCGGGGATGCACCGGCTTGCGCACGACGTCGTCGACGCCACAATCAAAAAGTGCAAGCGTGTTTTCCAAGGATGGCTGGTCGCTGACAGCGATAACCGGCGCCATCGTCCGATCGCGAATCGCGCGCGGCAGCTCGAAAGTCTGCTGCCCCTGGCCGATCAGGAACGCCTCGACAGCCGCGATATCAGAATCCGCCGCCGTCTGAACCCATTCGCCGAATTCATTTGGATCAAACCCTGTGGAGGGAATGCCTTCCCGCCCAAAAAGTGAAGTGTAACCATCTTTCACGAGCTCACGCTCATCAACCACTACGATCATTCGTCCGCCTCCGAATCACTTGTGGTACCTCGATGCTCTATGGGTACGAATCGCGCGATTCTGGGACAAGCTGTAGGAACTAATCGACGGGAATTAATAGTTGATTAAGAATTGAGGCGCGATTTGATCTAGATGTAGTAGCAGACCGAAATTATGCACACAAAAATTTCGTGGAAAAGTTAACAAGGTCTAAAATGTGACTTGCCTTGCCACATTGAGACAGATTCTCGCCACAATATGACACATTTCTGCTTTGTTCTGTTTTCTGCTCGCTTTGATTGAGTCAATTCTGGCAGAAGTTGCTCGCATTGGGAGTCCATTTGCCGTAGCCAGTGGCGACCAGATTGGCGATGACCCGGCAGACATATTGCTTTTGGGCGGGGTCGTTGTTGGGTCCGGCGTGATAACGGGCGACCGCCATTGTCCATGTTTCGTGCCGGTCATGGAGGTTGCGAAGGAACCGTGCCGCGTATTCCACATTGCGGCGGGGGTCGAACATCTCCTCTGCCGACCGAAAATTCTCACCATGGTAGTACTGGTTGATCTGCATGCAGCCGATGTCGATCAGCTTCGCACCGGACCTGCGCGCAACGTCAACCTGCCTCAGAGCGTCCTGCTCGGAGGGAGGAAAGAAGGCCTTCCCTTCGATGTTCAGCGCGTAAGGGTAGAGCGATCCCTTGCGACCGGTCTCGGTCAAACCAACGGAATAGAGTATCCCTTCGGGGATGCCATACTTCAACGCGGCGGATTGAATCTCCTGCTCACAGGCGCTGTTCGACGCCCATGCGCTAGAGATAGACGTCGCCACTGCGGCCGCTGCCACCGGCGCCAGGAGAAGTGCCTTCAACACTGCTTTCGCCCGAGCCATTGAAGCCTCCGCCAGTTCGCTGTCCTGATTGATTTTGGCGCTCTCTGGCCTCGCCCTGGCCCTGCTGAGCAAAGGCCTGGCCCTGCTGCTGCGCTTGTGTGTTCGCCTGATTGCCGGTGTCGGAGCGGTCGACGGGCGCCATGCTGATCGTGACGTTGTCGATAGCGTAGCCTTGGCTGCGCAGAGCCTCGATGATCTTGCCGTGGTCTTCCTTGAGCTGTCGATAGGCCGCTCCGGTCTCGACCTTCAGGTCGACGTTGAGCGCGTCGCCCTGAAGCCGCATCGTGGCCGTGACCAGGCCGAGATCGATCGGATTCATCTGGATCTTGAGCGTATTCACCACCTTGCCGGTGCTCGACCACTCAGCGGCGTTCGACAGGGATGAGCTCGCCTGCATGGCCTGCGCCCATTCCGGATCACCGGATATCGCGGCCGTCACCGCGGCAGAATTGGTGTTCTGTGCCAGACCGATATAGCGGCGCGTGTCGAGGACGGATACACTCTCGATGCTGGCCTTGCCGCCGGACTCGGCTGGGGCATCCTTGTCCAAGCCAAGATGCATGTCCATCGACTGGCCGCGGCCATCGGCGCGGCTCAGCCGGAATGTCGTCGCGTCGGTAACGCCAGCAACATCCGTGCCCGGCAGTTGAACGTCACCCGTCGCATCGACGCTGACAGCATCGTTGTGAATGGACGTGTCGTCCTTTTGCTTGATGCCGGCCACCTGCTTGTCTTTGGGATCGGCCATTACCTTGCCGTCAGCCTTTTGGTTCGCAGCCGCCATGGCCGCAAACGCGGCTGCGGCGGTTCCGTCCGTCGGTAGCTGCTTCAATAGGCTGAGAACATCGGAGATGGCATTGTCGTTGTCGCCAGTGTTCGTGACCTCAGTGGCGTCAGTCTTCGGCTCCTTGGCGCCTTTGGCTGGACGGGACGCGACGGCATCCTCCAGCACGTCGGCAGCATCTTCCGGGACGGCCTCATCGTGCTTGCCCGCGGCCTTGGTGGCGCCGCGCTCCGTCTTCTTCGTGTCTTTGTCCACGGAGCCGGACGCCTTCTCTTTCATCTCGGTGTGGGCTGCGAGCGAAGCGCCTCCAAGGTCGATCAATGCCTTCGTGCTCGTATGACGCGGCGCGCTGGACCCGCTGCCGTCTGCCGTCGCTTGCCCTGCCGCGTCATGCTTGCCGCCGCTTGCCTTGTTCAGGACGTCGGAGAACCCTCCTGCGTCCGCATCACCGCCGCTGACCGTCTGACGGCCAGCGCCGGCCGCCGAGGCGGCCCCTGCTCCAGACGCTCCCCCCGAAACGCTGATGTCCATCATCTCAATTACTTTCTTTTTTCAAGAGGCCGTCGATTTCATCCAGCTGCGATCGGCTTGACGTCACGAATGCGCTGAATGACGGGTCGGCGTCCTGCTGTCCCCCAACATTGGATGGCGGCGTTAGATCCGCGTCTCCGACAACAGGACCTGGAGCTGGATTTGGTATATCCCCCTGCTCCGCCTCCGGTGAGGCTGCTGCCTGTTCAGAAGTAATTTCTTGGCTGTAAGATTTAGGGGTCGTCGCTTGCGTCAAGCTTGCCGGATCGGGCGCACGAAGCACTTGTTCCGCAATAGCTTTTGCCGCGGCCCGCAGTGCCTGGTCGCGTGGCGACAACTCCTGGTCCGGGATGGATGAGATGTTCTTCGTGGCCGCGTCGATCTTGTCCGTCGGGATCGACGCCATGCCGCCATAAAAATCCGCCAGCGCCCCAAAGGCATTGTCAGAATCGCCGGAGAGCGTCTGGGCGCGGGCCGCGGCCATCCGTGCGAGATCGCCCTTGCCGGCGATCGCAGCCGCGCGGGCGATGCGAAGATAGACCTCACGCTGCCTCGCCTCATCCATGAAGGAGAGGATGCTGATGACGTCGTCCGCCTTCACTTCGTGATCGTGATAGACGAGCAGCCTTACAAACAAGTCCGCGAACTGGCTGGCATAGGGTGAATGCAGGAAGCGGCGCACATAGCGTTGCGAATAATCAAGTCCCTTATCCACCATGCCGGCTTCAACACAGATCGAAACGGAGCGACGCAATGCCGCCTCCTCGACGATCGTTCCCGGCGCAGTGAGGCGCGCTTGATCATAAAGCTTCAGTGCTTCCATCGGACTCTTGGCGATGGTGACGTTACCGCCGACCAGCGCAAGATAGGGACCGATCTTCTTGTCTTTGTATTCGTTCGCGGTCTCGACAAGGCTCTTGGCGACGAGCAATCCCTTGCCGCTGAGATACTTCCGCAGCACGTCGCTGATGCGGTTGTCGAAGTGACCGTTTACATCCCGGGCGACCAGGTATTCGAGGGTCTCCGGATTGCCGCCACTCATCGCATAGATGAGTGCCGCATCGACGTTGCGATCATCGTCAAACACCGACTGGTCGATCGTACGCAGGCGCTGATCAATCGTGCCAAGCATGAAACGCTGCATCTCGGCGGCCGAGTGATCGCCGAGCACGACGGAATCTTGCACGAACTGCAACGAACGCAGCATCTTGTAAGGCGCGATGTCCTCCTGATCTTCCGCATGCGCGACCGCAGCAGGCCCCACCGCGAGGCCGAGAAGCATAAGCAGAAGACGTTGGTGGTGACGGATCATGACTATCCTTGATCCGCCTGCAGCAATATTTCGATTCGTCTGTTGGTGGCATTGAACGGATCCGCCTGATCCTTCAATTTGCGGTCAGCGAAGCCTGAGACCTGCGAAACCCGCTTCTCGTCGAGGCCGCCACGAATGATCATGTAATAGGCAGCCTGGGCGCGATCCATGGACAGGCGCCAGTTCTCGTTCTCGCCCTTGTACTGGCGACCGTCAGTATGACCCCGGATGACGACAGCGCCGGGCTTGCCCTTGAGGACCTCGCCGATCTTCTCCATCGCAAGCACCATTTCCTTGCGTGGGACGGCCGATCCGATGTTGAACATGGAATCGTCGCTCTGATCGGAAATGCTGACCAGGAGGCCGCCTTCCGATGATGTTACCGTCAGACCTTCGGCGAGCTTGCCGGCTACGCCGCTAATCTGTTGGGCGATTTCCTTTTGCAGCTCTTCAGCCCGTTTCTGCTCGGCGGCCTTTTGTGCCTCAGTCTGCGGCTTTTCCTTGCCGTCGACATTCTCAGACGCCGTGTCCACGGACGATTCAGCCTGTGGAGACTGGCTTTCGGCCGCTTCCTCAGCGTGCTCACTTTGAGCCTTGCCGGTCAGATCCGCCGGATTCTCGGCCTCCGCCTTGGCAACTTCGGTGGCGTCTGCCGCACCATCAACAGGCGTATCCTTCGAGGCGGGCTGCTTCTTGTCGGCATGCGTGACTTCCACCTGCTTCGTCCAGAAATCAGGATCGAAGGGGTCACGATAGGCCTGACCGCCGTCGGCACCAGTTGCCGGACCCGATTCGCTGGCACCGCCCTCGCCCTTGGCGCTGACATTTGCCTGCTGACCGACTTCCTGCGCAATCTCCGCCAGCACGGAATAGGGGTTCTCGAAAAAGTCGGCTTCCGAATAATTCGTCTGGTCGCCGGAGGTCGAGGTCTGGTCATCGCCATTGGCGGCCGATGCGCCTTTGGTCGGTTCGTCCTCTTTTTCCTTCGACTTGTCCTGCTTCTGGTCGCCATCCGCCTGGTCGACCGGCTTCTTCAAGCCTTTTTGCGTGGGCTTCTCGTCGGCGAGCTTGATCGGATTGAAATAGGTCGCGACCGAGGCCTTGGTTTCCTCGTTCGCAGCGTTGACCAGCCACATGACGAGGAAGAACGCCATCATGGCCGTCATGAAGTCGGCATAGGCGATCTTCCAGGCGCCACCATGCGCACCGTCGTGATCACCGCCGCCATGCCGTTTGACGATGATAATCTCGTTCTTGCCGTGATGGTGGTTTTCGCTATCACTCATTCCAGAACTTTCTTCAGGCTCGTCGCCCAGGCTGACATGCGCGTGACAAGGACGGCGTCGTCAAACTCGACGGTCAGGTCGACATCAGCCGTTTCATGATGGCGCAGAAGACCAGCCTTTTCGCCGAGTGTATTCTTCAGCACGTCGAACAGTCGCGTCGGCCCCTTGACCGTCACGGTGCCGACATCACCTTCCAGCAACGCCTCACGCAGGATGCCGGCAAGATCAACGGCAGCCTTTTGTGACAGAACATCGGTCATGACAGGCGCAAGCGCCTTTGCGACCGTCGCGCTGACGAGCTCGGCGAGATCGCCCGCCATCGCGTCGAGACGGGAGGCGATCAGCTCTGCGGCCTCGACCTCGTACCGGTCGCGAAGCTCTTCGACTTCACGCTGGTGCACGAGTGCCACCGTCTGCGCTTCCAGCTCATATTTCTCCGTCAGCGCCGCGGTGGCTTCTGCATAGCCGTCCGCATGAGCGCTGTGGCGTTCTGCTTCGAGATCAATCACGGGTTCGGAGGCGACGTCGGCAAACCCGCCAAAGTCGCCCGCGAAATCATCCGCTTCCGTAACGGGAGCGACGACGGCAGGCTCGCCAAAATCCTTGAGGTACCGAGAGAGCAGCGCGCTCACCGAATCCACCCTTTCGCTGCAGAGGACTGCGACATGCCGTACCCCATCATGAAACTGACAACTCATCCGGCACGGTTTTCGCACTGCGCCTTTGTATCGAAACTAGGGTGTCAAACTTGCGCGAGGATGAAGGGTGGAGCCGGACAAGCTCAACAGCTCCGGCCACTATTGCAACAGGATCAGCACCTTGCTGGCGGCTGTGTTCAGGATCGAGATTGCCTGAACGCCCATTTGTTGTTGCGTCTGGAGCGCCTTCTGAAGGGTCGAGGCTTCATCCATATCGGTGTCGACCAGCGCGCCAACGCCCTTGTCGATCAAATCGGACATGTCGGCGGTATAGGAAACACGATCACTGATACGGGCACTCATCGTGCCGAGGCCGGCCGCGGTCGTTGTCAGTTTCGACAGGATGGAATCGACAACCGCCATCATGTCCTTCAATTGCGCCGGCGTCGTGTTGGCGTCGAGCGCTATTTCGGTTCCGCTCGCGGGCGTCGTCGAGCCCGCATCCAGAAGGTAGTAGTTGCGCGCAGTCGTCGTGCCATCGGAATTCAACGTGTTCGCGTCGACCGTCTTCGTGAGAAGACCGCGATTGGCGTCAGTCATATCGATCATGACGGTCTGGTCGGCCGGAAAATCAATGGTCTGCGCCTGATATTCACCGCTCGTGCCACGCACGAAACCGCCGATCACCGAGCGCGAGATCGGCAGGTTCGTATCGCGGTTGAGCAGCCAGTTCTCACCGGCAAAATTCGTCGTCTGGACAGTCGTCTGCAACTGTCCCTTCAACTCGGTCAGCGTCGTATTGAGCTTCGTCTTGTCGACGCCGGCCTCCTGCGCTGTCACCAAGGTCTTGCGGATCTCGCCCAACTGGTCGATGAGGCTTTCCATCGACGTATAGGCGGTATCGACCTTCGATGCGCCGACGCCGAGCGCGTCGTGAACATTCTGCAGCGAGCTGCTGTCCGAGCGCATGACGCTTGCAAAAGACCAGTAGGTCGCATCGTCGGCAGCCGTTTCGACGCGATAGCCCGATGAGACCTGCTGCTGTGTCGTTGCGACGTCCTTGTTAATGATGCGCAGCGCCGCGAGGGCGTTTACCTGGGCCGAGCTGGTAATTTTGTATGTCATTTTCTGGCTCTGAGTAGGGAAACGGGACAGGCCGGCGACCGGCAGCGACTGACCTGGCGTCATGCCCCCGGCTGGCTTCCCAGGTCCGGTTTGTCGCAAAAACAAATCAACTGTTAAACGAAGTTAACCAAGGCCTTCCACGGGCGCAAGTGCAGCGGCTTCAGTGTCGCAAGCCTCGCGCAATCTTGATTATTGCTTCAAAAACAAAGAGAAAGCCGCATCGACGACGCGGCTTTCCTATCTCTTTATGATACTGCTGGACGGCTTAGTTCTTGAACAGCGTCAGAACGTTCTGCGCGCTGGAGTTCGCGATCGACAGCGATTGGATCGCCAGTTGTTGCTGCGTCTGCAGGGCCGTTAGCTTGCTCGATTCCTCTTCCATATCCGCGTCGACGAGGCGTCCAACGCCCGAGTCGATCGAGTCGCTGAGGTCGGAAACGAAGCTTTCCTGCAGGTCGATGCGGGTCGAGATCGAGCCGAGCTGGGAGGCGGCTTTCGTCATTGCGCTGAGGCCGGCTTCGACAGTCGTCAGGGCAAGGTCGATGTCGCTCGGGCTGAAGCTGCTGATGTTCATGCTGTAAATAGAACCGACGCTGCCCGAGGACGTCCCGATGATGCCGCTGGTGGTGCTGATGGCACCCGTAGTGGTCATGCCAAAGAGGACATTACCGCTGGTGCTGTCATCGAGCACATACTGGGTTGTCTGGACGGAAACCTGGCCATTGGCGTTACGGACGAAAGACGAAACGACGCTCTTCGTCGTGTTGCCTGCAACCCAGTTCTCTCCCGAGAAGGAAGCAGACTGGGCAATGCTCAAGAGCTGCTGCTGGAGCTGCGCAATTTCATCCTGGATCTTGTTCTTGTCGACACCCTTTTCAGTCGCCGCAACAATCTTCGCCTTGATCTCGCTAACGACGTCGATAGAGCTGTCCATCGCCGAATAGGCGGTGTCCACCTTTGCCGCACCAAGGCCAAGCGCGTCGGAAACGGCCGAAAGCGCCTTGTTGTCAGAGCGCATCGTCGTTGCAATCGACCAATAGGCAGCGTTGTCCTTGGCTTCGGCGACGCGGTAGCCGGACGAAACACGGCTCTGTGTCTCTTCCAGGCTGCCATTGATGCTACGCAGGGTCTGGAGGGCGGACATTGCCGCGACGTTCGTCAAAATGCTGGTCATGAAATTATCGCCCCTTATTGGCAAATATTGAAAAGGGACATTCCGGTCCGCCACCGGGGAACGGCAATCAGCTTCATGCCCGCTAACCGCTTCTTAAGGTTGGTTAACATACCGTTTCGTTGACGGCAGAAAACATGAGTTTGGTTAACGCGAAGTTAACAAGCATTAAAAAAGCCGCGCTTGGGAAGCGCGGCTTTCGATTGGCGATCTGTCTGCCGAAACGCCCGGAGGCGCTCCTAGTGTTAGTTGCGGAACAGCGAGAGGATGTTCTGCGAAGAGGAGTTCGCGATCGACAGCGACTGTACAGCCAGCTGCTGCTGGGTCTGCAGGGCGCTGAGCTTGGAGGACTCTTCTTCCATGTCGGCGTCAACCAGGCGGCCGATACCGGAGTCGATCGAGTCGCTGAGCGAGGAGACGAAGTCGGTCTGGATGTCGACGCGCTTCTGCAGCGAACCGAGCTGCGAGCCGAGCGTCGTCATCGCCTTCAGAGAGAGTTCGACGTCGCTGAGCAGGCTGTCGATCTGGCCCTGGGTCGTCGTTGCACTGATCGTGAAGGAGTAGATCGAGCCGGCGGTGTAGTTCGTGCCGGTCGAGCCGAGAATGCCGCCCGTCGCGCTGTTGAACAGGGTGTTCGTGGCGTTGAGGACGTAGTCGGTGGTCTTGACGCTGACCGTGCCGTTGGTGCCGCGGACGAAGGAGGAAACAACGCTGACGGTGCCGCCCGAGTTGTTGACCCAGTTTTCGCCGTTGAACGAAGCAGACTGGGCAACGCTGTAGAGCTGTGCCTGCAGCTGGGTGATTTCGTCCTGCAGCTTCAGCTTGTCGACGCCCTTTTCGGTCGCGGCAACGAGCTTGGCCTTGATTTCGCCGACGAGGTCGATGGCGCTGTCAACAGCGGTGTAAGCCGTGTCGATCTTTGCAGCACCCATGCCGAGGGCGTCGGAAACAGCCGAAAGGGCCTTGTTGTCCGACTTCATCGTGGTGGCGATCGACCAGTAAGCAGCGTTGTCGGAAGCCTTGCCGACGCGCAGGCCAGACGAAACGGCGCCCTGCGTCTTCGACAGGCCGCTGTTGACATCACGCAGCGTCTGGAGAGCGGCCATTGCGGAATTGTTGGTCAGAATGCTGGTCATTTTAATTTGCCCCTTTGGCATAATTGATAGGAAGGGACATTCCGGACTACCGGGAACGACGGTCAGCCTCATGCCTGTTGACCGCTCACTGTGCGCAGTCAACTCGCCGTTTCGATAGGCACATAAAACCCCATCATGGTTAAGAAACTCTGAACCGAAAAATTAAAAATAGTTAAAAAAATCCAACGCTTAGCGGCACCGCATTAACCGGAAATTAAAACATTTACGGCCGGGGCAAGCCCCGGCCGTAAATCTTTTCTCTGATACTGCGCGAGGCTGTTATCAGCCGCGGAACAGCGAGAGAATGTTCTGCGAAGAGGAGTTCGCGATCGACAGCGACTGGATCGCCAGCTGCTGCTGGGTCTGCAGGGCGCTGAGCTTGGAGGACTCTTCTTCCATGTCGGCGTCAACCAGGCGGCCGATACCGGAGTCGATCGAGTCGCTGAGCGAGGAAACGAAGTCGGACTGGATGTCGACGCGCTTCTGCAGCGAACCGAGCTGCGAGCCAAGCGTGGTCATCGACTTCAGAGCGCTTTCAACGTCGCTGAGCAGGCTGTCGATCTGGCCCTGGGTCGTCGTCGAGCTGATCGTGAAGGAGTAGATCGAGCCGGCGGTGTAGTTCGTGCCGGTCGAGCCGAGAATACCGCCCGTCGCGCTGTTGAACAGGGTGTTCGTGGCGCTGAGAGCGTAGTCGGTGGTCTTGATGCTGACCGTGCCGTTGGTGCCGCGGACGAAGGAGGAAACAACGCTGACGGTACCGCCCGAGTTGTTGACCCAGTTTTCACCGTTGAACGAAGCAGACTGAGCAACGCTGTAGAGCTGCGCCTGCAACTGGGAGATTTCGTCCTGAACCTTCGCCTTGTCGACGCCCTTTTCGGTTGCGGCAACGAGCTTGGCCTTGATTTCGCCAACGATATCGATGGCGCTGTCGACAGCGGTGTAAGCCGTGTCGATCTTTGCAGCACCCATGCCGAGGGCGTCGGAAACGGCCGAAAGGGCCTTGTTGTCCGACTTCATCGTGGTGGCGATCGACCAGTAAGCAGCGTTGTCGGAAGCCTTGCCGACGCGCAGGCCAGACGAAACGGCCGCCTGCGTCTCGTTCAAGCCCTTGTTGACGTTGCGCAGCGTCTGGAGTGCCGCCATTGCAGAATTGTTGGTGTTAATGCTTGTCATAAGTCTGTCCCCAAAAACAAAATACAAAAGGAGGACATACCGGACTTCTATACCGGCGATGACGGACCAGCTTCATGCCACTCGGTGCCGTTTTGTTTGCAACCAAACCCGTCATGTCCATCTGAATTTCGCAGCCATTGATTGCCAAGCAGTTAAGATCATTAGGAAACCGCCGCCGACGCCTGCAGTGGTTAACGATGACTGAAGAGATCGCCTCGCCCCGCTGCAACACCGGCTTCATGCAAGCTTCAAATGCTTAGAATGAGACAGCTAGGACCGTGCCCATATGCTCGTGGTCCGGTGCGTCGACGAAATCCCGGCATGGAGTGGGTCTTGAACAGTAGCATTTCATTCGCAGCGGCCTCCAAGGATTACCAGAAGGGCCTCTATCTCAAGTCGCTTGAGGTGCTGAACCAACTCGTCGACACGCAGAAGGACGTCAAGACCTACGTGCTTCTGGCCAAAAACCTTATAAAGCTTGGCTTCAAGGCCGAAGCCGCCGCCGCCTATTCGCTCGCCGGGAAGCTCGATGGTCAGGCGGAGTCGATCTACACACGCGAAGCAGCAATCCTGTATTTCCAGAGCGGCGACGAACAGGAAGCGCTGGCGCATGCCTTGCGCGTGATGAAGTTGGCGCAAAACGACGCCGATCTCGCCTTTGTCCTCGTCTCAATCTACATCAAGCAGGGACGGCTTGATCTCATCAGCCCTTTCAGGCGTGTCATCTCGGAAAGCTCCAATCCGGAACACATCGCGCTCGCGGTTCACGCGTTGACCGACCACATTCTGGATCCGACGAACGAGGCCCTCGTAGCGAACCTCTTCAAGCGATTTCCGGAAATGCCGGCGCTCCGCCTGCTCAATCTCGTCTTTGCGCGGGAGACCTGCGACTACGGCCGCGTCGCCAGCCTCTTTGGTCCGATCGCCGACATGATCGCGAAGCGCGATCTCGAGTTTCTGCGGAAGGACAATCCCTTCTACAATCTGCATTGGTGCGGAGACGAGGCGCTGAACGGCATCGTCTCGCTCAACCCCCTCCTTTCACTGCCGGAACTCGCGGCAAAGCGGCGGTCGTTGCCTCACAAGTGGGGAGAGAAAATCCGGATCGGCTATCTCTCGTCAGACTTCTGGAGCGACCATGCGACGATGAAGCTTCTCCAGCGCGTGCTCGAGCTGCATGACCGCAACCGCTTTGAAATTACCCTCTTCTGCCACTCCGGAGAAGCGTATCTGGCGGCGAACAAGGCCGACCGATCCGCCTGGGGCAATGTCTGCCTGATCCGTGATCTGACCAACGCGGAGGTCGCCGAGAAAATCCGAGAGCTGGAAATCGACATTCTGGTTGATCTGAAGGGGCATACCACTGACGGACGGCCGGATATCCTCAACCAGAGCGTCGCCCCGATCCATGTCTCCTGGCTGGGCTTTCCCGGCAGCACTGTCAACATTGACCTCGATTACATCGTCGGCGATCACTTTGTTCTCCCCGATCGCGCCAAGCCTCACTATCACGAGAAATTTGTTCGGATGCCTGAGAGCTACCAGCCGAACGATCCGACGAACCGCCCAAAGCCGACCCCCACCACGCGGGCGGCGGTCGGATTGCCGGACGATGCATTCGTGTTCGCGTCATTCAACGGCAACCGCAAGATCACGGCTGAGACACTCGATATCTGGTGCAACATCCTCCGGCGGGCGCCGAACAGCGTCCTCTGGCTGATGCTGTCGTCAGTGCGCGCCGAAACGAATATCCGGAACTATGCGAACAAGCGCGGAATCACTTCGGACCGCATCATCTTCTGCCCACGCGTCACCTATCAAAAGCACATCGACCGACAGCAATGCGCCGATCTCGGCCTCGACACCTTCCCGGTCAACGGCCACACGACAACGTCGGAGCAGCTCTGGGGCGGTTTGCCGGTCCTCACCGTCAAGGGTACCAACTTTGCGTCGCGCGTCAGCGAGAGCTTGCTGAATGCCATCGGCTTGCCGGAACTCGTGGCCGCCGATACGCAGGCCTATGAGGAGATGGCTGTGGAGATGGCGCTCGACGCGCAACGCGTCGTCGCCTACAAGGCGCGCCTTAAGCAAAACGCCGGCATCATGCCGCTCTTTGATGCGGATCGCTTCCGGCAGCATCTCGAGACGGCTTACGAAATGATGATCGACCGCGCCAAGCGTGGCCTGGAGCCGGATCATCTCGACGTCCCGGCGCTGCCGCCGCGGACAACGCCTTTCATCACGACCGTGTGAGCCAACCCGACAAACAGAAAACCCGCCGCGTCTCTGCGGCGGGTTTACTGTTTCGTGGTATTTGGACCGCCTGTTGCGCCGTGAACCTACTCTAGTGGAAGGAGCGGACCAGGCTTCCGACCAGGAGATTCCAGCCGTCGATCAGCACGAAGAAGAGGATCTTGAACGGCAGCGAAATCGATGTCGGCGGCAGCATCATCATGCCCATCGCCATGGTGATGGTGGCAACGATCAGGTCGATGACGAGGAATGGGAGAACAACCAGAAAGCCGATCTCGAAACCGCGCCGGATCTCTGAGATCATGAAGGCAGGAATGAGGACGCGGTAGTCGATCTTCTCACCGGTCTCGACGCTCTGGCCGCGCTCCCGCGCCAAATCGACGAAAAGCGCCAGATCCTTGTCGCGCGTGTTGCTTGTCATGAAGGTGCGGAAGGGCTCCGCAATGCGCGTGATGGCCTGCTGCTCGTCGATCTGGTTCGACAGGAGCGGTTGAACGCCCGTCTGCCATGCCTGGTCGAAGGTCGGCTGCATGACATAGAAAGTCATGAACAGCGCAAGCGACAGCAAGATCATATTCGAAGGAGTGGAGGACAGGCCCATTCCCGATCGCAGGATCGAGAAGGCGATGACGAAGCGCGGGAAGCTCGTCACCATGATCAGAATGCCCGGCGCGACCGAAAGGACGGTCAGCAGGCCGAATGTTCTGATGATCCATGCCGCGACCGAACCGTCGACCGGCAAGTTCAACAGGTTTGTCGGGAGCTGCTGCGCATGCGCCAGCTCCGGTGCCGCCATCATGGCAGCGAACAGCAATAGGAATCGAATCATTCGACGACGAAGGTCCTGAACATGACCTTCGATACGCGGCCTTGCGCGCGAAGGTCAACACGCTCCTGGATGTCATCCTTAAGATATTCGAAGCCTCGCGGCCCTTCGATCTGCTGCAGCGAAACCGTACGGACATAGGCGAGAATATCTTGATGGATATCCTCCGCGAGTTTCACGTCGGGCGGGCCGGAAAACAGCAGTGCGACTTCCAGACGAACCCAGTTCTCCGAGGGATAGGCGAGGTTCGACGTGATCGGCTCAAGCTGAACGACGTTGTTGGCTTCCGTGGAAATGTGAGGCAGTCCCGCCTCGCCTTCCTTCTTTTGCGCGGCCTCGTCCTTGGCCGCCTTTGCTTGCTCCGCCTGCTCGGCACCCTTGATGTTGGGCGCGACCATGGCACCAACCACCCAGCCGCCGCCGGCGCCAAGCAGCGTCAGGATCGCAAGCCCGGCGATGGTCATGATTGCGGCCGATTTCTTCTTCGGCTGGCCTTCGGCGGCTTCTGTCTCTGCCATGATGTTCTGCCTCAGAGCGGCGAGAAGAGATCGACGGCCTGCTGGCCGCGCGGCGGCTGCTGCACTTCCATCAGGCGGCCGCGACCGCCGTAGGAGATGCGGGCCTCAGCAATCTTCTCGTAGGAAATCAGGTTGTCGGCGTCGACGTCCTGCGGACGGACGATACCGGCGACGTTGAGAATGCGGATCTCCTGGTTGACGCGAACTTCCTGAGAGCCACTGATCACAAGGTTGCCGTTCTCGAGAATGCCGGTGACCACCGCGGCGACCAGCAGCTTCAGCGTTTCGGAGCGGTCGATCTTACCCTTGCCGTCGGTGCTCGTGTCGGAGCCGTAGGTCAGGTCGGTCTTCGACGACGGATTCCAGCCCATGACGTTGGCGTTGACGTCCCAGTTCATGGCGCTCGAATTGGTTCGGCTGCGGCTGGTGTCGTTCTCGAACTTCGCCTTATCGTTGATCTTGATATCGACGGTCAGGATATCGCCGACGTTGAGAGCGCGGGCATCCTTGAAAAGGGCGGCCTGCGAGTCGCTCCAGAGCGAATAGCCTTGCGCCACCTGGCGCGGCTGCTTCGGATAAAGCGCCATCTGTGGGGTCTGGCCGTAGGCGAGACCGCTGCCGATCGGGCTCATGGCCGGGGCGCGACCGATCTCGTTGACGGCCTGCGGCGATGCGCAGCCTGCAAGGAGGGCTACAGCGGCAATCGCGGCCGGGAAACGCTTGTTCATGAGGGGTCCTTCGACGTATTTGGATCGGACGCGCTGGCGATGATGTTGGCGATGACCGCAGCCTTCTGCGGATCCATCTCGTTGAGGATCAGGCTCGACTGGGTCGGGTTCAGCCGCATGATGACCGCCGCTGCGACTTCGATCTTGACCTCTTGCAGCTGTGATGCGGCTGCGTCCGGCTTCATTTTCTTGTAGATATCGGTGAGGCCCGCTTCGGCCTGCTTGAGGAAGACATCACGGCGCTTCAGCCAGTCCTGATATTCCTCTTTGCGCTTGTTCATCTCGGCGATGCGCGAATCGACGTCGGCACGAAGCTTCTCGAGCTCCTGCTTCTGAAGCAGGTAGCGTTGGTCGCGGGCGGGATCGGCAATGTTCGTGCAGAACTGCTTGATCTCCTCCTGCGAGGTCATTTCGCCCTTCGGCGCCGGCTGCTCCTGTGCGAAGGCGCCGGGAATGGACAGCGCCACGACGGCCATGGCCGGCAAGGCAAGACGCTGAAGCAAATCTGACAAAGCCATGGTCTTCATCATTGCAGAACGAGCTCCGCTTGCAGCGCGCCGGCTGACTTGATGCCCTGGAGGATGGCGATGATGCCATCCGGCTTGACGCCAATATTGTTGAGGCCGGCCACCAGTGTCCTGAGGTCAGGCCCATCCAGCAGCGCCACCTTGCCGCCCGTTTTCTGCGCCGCGATATCGGTCTGCGGCTGCACCGCGGTCACGCCACGCGAGAACGGCTCGGGCTGAATGATCTGCGGCGTCTCGGTCACCTGGACGGTCAGAGTACCATAGCTGACGGCGACCGGCGACACGCGCACGTCCGCGCCGATAACGATCGTTCCTGTCCGTTCGTTCACCACGACCTTGGCCGGGGTGTCCGTTTCGACGACGAGATTCTCCAGATCGGCCATCAGGCGCGTCAGATCCGCCGTTCTCGGCTTCTGGACGATGACCTCCTGCGCATCCTTGGCCTCGGCTACCGGACCACCGAAACGCGCGGACGCATAGCCGTTGACGACATCGGCGATGCGGATGGCCGTCGAGAAATCGGGGTTGCGCAGCTGCAGAACGAGATTGACGGAATCCTTGAAGCGCGAAGGCAGCTCACGCTCGATGATGGCACCGCCCGGCACGCGACCAGCGGTCGTGACACCCTCGGTGACCGTTGCCGCCTGGCCTTGGGCGTTAAAGCCCGAGACAACGACGGAGCCCTGGGCGACCGCGTAGATCTGGCCGTCCGCGCCCGAGAGCGAGGTCATGATAAGCGTACCGCCGCGCAGCGAGGTCGCATCACCAAGCGAACTGACGTTCACGTCGATGCGGCTGCCGGGGCTGGCAAAAGGTGGCAGGTTGGCGGTGACCATCACGGCCGCGGTATTCTTCGCGTTGGACTGGCTGTTCTGCGTAGAGATGCCAAGGTTCTGCAGCATCGCGCGCATCGACTGCTCGGTAAAGGGCGAGGCGCGGAAGCCGTCGCCAGTGCCTTGAAGGCCGACGATCAGGCCATAGCCGATCAGCTGGTTGTCACGTCCTGCCTGCAAGGATGCGATGTCCTTGATGCGCGAATTCATCGCCGCGGCGGGCGCGACAGCGACGACGTTCGGAGACAAAAACGCGAGAGCGACGAAAAGGCGGAAAAACTTCTTCATTTTGCGGCCACGTGTATGGTGCCGTCGGCGAGCACGGTGCCGCTGACAATCACGCCGGAATCCATGTTGCGAACGCGGATGAGCTGGCCGGTCATGCCGTCTTCAAGCGGCGAGCCGGCGGCCGAGATCGTCATCGGGCCAAGCGTGAAGATCAGCCGGATCGACGAGCCGCGTGTCACGGTAAAGGGCTCGCGCAGCGCCGAGACCGAGATGGTGCGTCCCGGCAGGAGCGTGCGCTTCGAGATCATTCCCTCCACCTGGCGGATCGACTTTGCGTAGTCGCCGGCCAGGTTCGGGTTGGTTACTTCCACTTCCTGGAGCTGGGCGCCGGACACGGTTTCGCCGGGGTAGATCGTCGTCGTCGGAACGACCG
Source organism: Rhizobium sp. BK399 (assembly GCF_014194695.1). Taxonomy (GTDB): domain Bacteria; phylum Pseudomonadota; class Alphaproteobacteria; order Rhizobiales; family Rhizobiaceae; genus Rhizobium. The sequence goes on from NZ_JACIAH010000001.1 coordinate 924,477, forward strand.
CAAAGCCCATGCCGGCAGCAACAGCTGCCTGCGCTGCGGCAAATGCGGCCATCGCAATGGCGGCGGCTGCCGCCCATCCGAGGATACCTTTGACCCGGCAAAACATCATGTTTCGGCCCTTCCCGATTACTTCAGGTTTTTGCTGACGATGGAGGCCATTTCGTCGGCGGTGGTGATGACCTTGGAGTTCATTTCATAGGCGCGCTGTGCCGATATCAGCTCGGTGATTTCCTTCACCGGATCGACGTTCGAGGACTCCAGGTAGCCCTGCTTCATGTAGCCGAAGCCCTCTTCGTCGGGCGTGCCGACGACGGGATCGCCGGAGGCCGGCGTCTGCTGGAAGAGGTTGTCGCCGAGCGGCTGAAGGCCGGCTTCATTGACAAAGTCGGCGATCTGCAGCTGGCCGAGCACGGTCGGATCGGTATTGCCCGGCAGCTTCGCCGAGACTTCGCCCGAGCGGCTGATCGTGACCTGCGTCGAGCCCTGCGGAATGGTGATGTTCGGTGCCACGAGATAGCCGTCGACCGTGACGATCTGGCCCGTCTCGTTCTTGTTGAATGCGCCGGCGCGGGTGTAGAGCGTCGTGCCGTCCGGCGCCTGGATCTGGAAGAAGCCGCGACCGATCATCGCCACGTCGAGATCGTTGCCGGTCTGCGAGAGTTCGCCCTGGATGTGCAGGTTGCGGACAGCAGACGTCTGGACGCCGAGACCGATATTCGCACCTTCCGGCACGATCGCCTGGTTCGCGCGGTTGGAAACGCCCTTGGCGCGCTCGGTCTGATACAGCAGGTCGGTAAATTCAGCGCGGGCCCGCTTGTAGCCGGTCGTGTTGATGTTCGCGATATTGTTGGCGATGACTTCGAGATTGGTCTGCTGGGCATCCATACCCGTTGCAGCAATGGCAAGCGCTCTCATGGCTTCGTCCTTAAATCAATTACATCTGCATCCGGGTGACGTCGAGAAAGGCAGAAACGACCTTGTCGCGAATGGCGATTGCGGTCTGCAGCGTCTGCTGCGCCTGCATGACGGCATCGACGACTTCGCGCGTCGTGGCCGTGCCCTTGATGCCGGCGAAAGACATGCCTTCCGCATTCTTCAGGGTGTTCACGGCGCCAGTCGCAACATTGCTGAGAGCAGCACCGAAGCCCCCGTCGTTTGCTGCGCTTTCTGCTGCCGACGAAGCCGTCGAGCTGTCCTGTTCGATAGCGGCGAGGCCGCGGGTCATGGAGAGGGAGCTGACGCTATTGACGTTGTTGATCATTATTGGCTCTTCAGTAGATCGATCGTTGCCGAGATCAGGTCGCGGGATTGCTTGATGGTCTGCAGGTTGGCGTCGTAGGAGCGGTTGGCTTCCCGCATGTCGGCCATTTCGACCAGCATGTTGACGTTGGGGAGCTTGACGACGCCCTTCTCGTCCGCCGCAGGATTGCTCGGGTCGTATTCGGTGATGAACTTCGATTCATCCTCCCCGAGCTTCTTGACGTTGACCGTGGTGACGCCGTTTGCGCGGTCGACGGCTTCGCCGAAGGTTACCGTCTTGCGGCGGTAGGGATCGGCGCCGGGCGTATCACCCGTCGAGCGGGCGTTGGCGATGTTTTCGGATACGATGCGCAGGCGCGTCGATTGCGCCTCGAGTCCCGATCCTGCGATTTTGAGTGCTGCCGACAAAGGATCCATGATCTTAGCCCTTCACCGTCATCAGCATCATCCGATTGAACGAGCTCACCAGCGAGGTGTTCAGATCGTATTGCCGCTTGATTTCACCGGACTTGGAAAGTTCCTCGGCTAGACCGACAGTATTGCCCGACTCCTGGACGCCGATCTCCTGATCGAGAGCTGCATCCTTCACATCGATGTCGCTCTTCGTGCCCAGGTCATTGCCGGTCAAGTGCGCCGCATTGGTGCGCGCCATGGTAACGTCCGACTTGTCGAGGGCGGCCTGGAAGGGCGTGATGTCCTTGGCGCGATATTTCGGCGTGTTCGCGTTCGCGATGTTGCCGGCAACAACCTCCTGACGGATCGTCAGCCATTCGGCCTGCCGCGAGGCCAAGTCGAAAAGTTGAATCGGTTGCATGGGAACTCTCCGTTTTTACTGATGCGAACCTAGGGCGGTAATCTTGCGTCAGACTTACGGGGGATGCGGTCCGGCAATCCCGGAGCTTTTTGGCCACAGCCTCCACAACGCGAAGAAGGCTCCAACCATATCCGGCTGAGCCTTCCGTTGATTCGCTGCCTCGTGGGCGGTGCTCAATTATGCTGATAGACATCGCCTTTGGAGGTGATGATGACCCATTTGCCATCACGCTCCTCCAATGTCGCCAGCCGGCTCTCGTCCGGCAGAATGGAGCCGACACGCACGACGTACATGCCGGACGGGTCTTCGATCAGCGCGCGGCCGTTTGCCACGTGGAGAAGTCGAAAACCGGATTTGCTGGGAAACGGCTGATCTTCGGCCGGCGGACCCTTGTCATCCTCCTTGCCGATGTTGGAGACCGTCGCGGTCGTCAGCGGATCGACCGGAATTTCGGGCTTCTTCTCGTATTGGTTCTTGTTGGCCATCGCCAGCGGCGAGACGCTGAAGACGTTTCGCGCCGGCCAGTCCGGAAGATCGCGCGTCCGGTCGCCCTGCGCGACGTTGATGCCGAACTTGTCCTCGTTGAAGAAGACGTACCACGGGAAAAAAGCCGACGCTCCGGCCAATGCGAGGCCGGCAATGGTCAAGGCGCGGTCGAGGAACACGGTCTTGCGCCGCAAGGGCTTCAACGGCGCGATCTTCTCATCGTCATCGAAATCGGTCACGTCACGCCTCTCTACCTGCGGATATTCGGCTGGCCGCCGATGCCGGCCGCCGCTTTCAGGGCCCCAGCCAGATCGGCAAAGGCATCCTGCGAATCGACATCGCCCGGCGACTGTTTCAGAACATCGTAAATGATCGGTACCTGCTTGACCGCCATGTCGAGATCAGGATCGGCGCCCTGCCGATAGCCGCCGATCAGGCGAAGGTCGCGGGTTTCCTCGAAGCGGTGGATGAGCGTCTTCAGACGCGACACGAGCTTTTCCTGGTCCGGGGTCCAGGCCTTGCGCGCGAGGCGCGAGATCGAGGCCAGCGGATCGATTGGTGGGTAGCGTCCCTCCTCCGCCAGGCTGCGCTGCAGGACGATATGACCATCCAAGATACCGCGGGTCGAGTCGGCGATCGGGTCGTTGTGGTTGTCGCCATCGACGAGGATCGAGATGATCGCGGTGATCGTCCCCGTGCCCTCCGGGCCGGGACCTGCGCGCTCCAGCAAACGTGGCAGCTCGGTGAAAACAGAAGCAGGGTAGCCGCGCGCGATCGGCGGTTCGCCGGATGCGGTCGCAACCTCGCGGATGGCGTGGGCAAATCGGGTGACGCTATCGACGATCAAGAGCACATTGTCGCCCTGATCGCGGAAGTGTTCGGCAATGGTGACGGCGGTCAGCGGCGCCATCTTGCGCAGCATCGGGCTCTCATCGCTCGTCGCAACGACGGCAATCGCCTTCCTCATGTTGGCGCCGAGCGTGTCCTCGATGAACTCGCGTACTTCACGGCCACGTTCGCCAACCAGGGCGATGACGACCTTGTCGAAGGCGTCGGCGCGCGCCAGCATCGAGAGCAGCGTCGATTTACCAACACCTGAACCCGCGAAAATGCCGAGACGCTGGCCGAGGCAGAGCGGCGAAAAAATGTCGATGGCGCGAACGCCTGTCTTGAAGCCTTTCTCGACGCGCTTTCGCGTCATCGAAGGCGGCGCGGTGTTCGAAATGGAGCGGCGGCCGAGCCCTTCTACGATGGGGCCGAGCCCATCGATCGGCTCGCACAGCGAATTGATCGTGCGCCCGCACCAACTGTCATCAGGCGAAATGCGAAAGGCACCCTTGCGGATGACCGTATCATGGATGCCAATCGGCTCGCCCGGCTCGATCGGGCAGACATAGGTCAGTTCCGGCTCAACACGCACGACCTCACCGAGGTGAATACCGGTGGACGATTTGTGTGCTACGAACTCGCCGAGCCTCACATGGCGCGACAGCCCGGTGACCGTGTAGTGGCCGGCCGCGATCGTCTGGACATGGCCGCCGGCGGCGACCGAAAAATCGGGATTCGAGTAGCGCGACACGAGCCCGGCAAGATGCGCGAGCTTCGGTGAGAGATCGGCTTCGGTAAGCGGCGTATTACCCATGCGTCAGACCTCGATTAGCGGCTGCCGCCGAGCGTCTTGATCGCTTCGCTGAACGACGCTTCGCTGTCCTTCGAAAGCGACGTCATGCTCTCGAAGGCGCGATTGACTTCGATCAGCTGCGTGATTTCGCGCATGGCGTTGACGTTGGAGTTTTCCAGGTAACCCTGCTGGACGCCGACGTTGAAGCGATCGGTCACGGCGCGCGGCTGCTCCGTCGTCATGATGCCGCTGTTTTCATAGCGCAGGTAACCCTTGCTGATATCGGCCTCGAAGAGACCCAGCGAACCGACCTGCTTGCCGTCCTGGTAGATCAGCCCATCGGCGCCGACCTTTGGCTCGCCGGCAGCCGTGTTGAGCGTCACCGGCGCACCGCCGGCATCGAGAACCGGATAGCCGCGGACCGAAACGAGTTCGCCGTTATCCTTCATGGTGAAGCGGCCGTCCTTAGTCAGAACCTTGCCGGCCGGCGTGTCCACCGAGAACCAGGCGTCGCCCTTGATTGCGAAGTCCAGCATGTTTCCGGTGTGCTCGAGCTCGCCGCTATCACCAGAGAGATAGTCGTTGCCCTGTGACACATAGGCGATCTTGGCATTGATCTTGTTGCCTGTTTCGCCAAGCATCTCGTCGAACTTCACCTCCGTCGCGCGAAAGCCCGTCGTGTTCACGTTCGCCATATTGTCGGCGATGGTTGTGAGGCGACGTTCGAGTGCGATCTGCGACGACAAAGAAACATAAAGACCAGATTGCATCCCGATAGGCTCCTGCATTGGCGATGAACGGTACGAGATCCGGGTGTTTGCAGTCGGTTCGACCACGGATCTCGCTGAGGCGGCATCTCAGAAACGGGCACGGATGCCCATTCGTCACCGACAAGCTGACAGCAAATGCTTGCGCGAAGCTGGCATGCAAAAGCTTGGTTTACAGGGGCAACCATCAGCCTCACGCAAGCCAGCAGCCCTATCCCTTGGGTTGAAAATAACGATCAGGTTTGGACTGACGATGAATATCATTATCGGATTTGTGATTACCTGCGGCTGCATCATCGGCAGCTTCATGGCGATGGGCGGTCACGTCGAAGCGCTCTGGCAGCCCTTCGAGCTCGTCATCATCGGCGGCGCGGGCCTCGGTAGTTTCGTCATGGGCAACCCGATGAAGGTGGTGAAGGATTCCGGCAAGGCGCTCGGCGAAGCCTTCAAGCACACGGTCCCTAAGGAACGGAATTATCTCGATACGCTTGGTGTCCTCTATTCCCTGATGCGCGACCTTCGTACGAAATCGCGCAACGAGATCGAAGCCCATATCGACAATCCGGCCGAATCCTCGATCTTCCAATCCGCGCCGACGATCCTGAAGAACAAGGAACTGACGGCGTTCATCTGCGACTACGTCCGCCTGATCATCATCGGCAATGCCCGTTCGCATGAGATCGAAGCGCTCATGGACGAAGAGATCAACACGATCCTTCACGACAAGATGAAGCCCTATCACGCGATCCAGACCATGGGCGACGCCTTCCCGGCGATCGGTATCGTCGCCGCCGTTCTCGGCGTCATCAAGGCGATGGCGCACATCAACGATTCGCCCGAAGTTCTCGGCCACCTGATCGGCTCGGCACTCGTCGGCACCTTCCTCGGCATTCTCTTGTCTTATTGCGTCTGCTCGCCGATCGTTTCTCAGATCAAGATCGTCCGCAACAAGCAGCACCGCCTCTATGTCATCGTCAAGCAGACACTGCTTGCCTACATGAACGGCTCGGTGCCGCAGGTTGCGCTCGAATACGGCCGCAAGACCATCTCGGCCTACGAACGTCCGTCAATCGACGCCGTCGAGCAGGAAATGATGAACCCCGGCGGCGAGAACAAGGCGGCGTAAACGGTCATGAACGCTATCCTCAAGAAACCCCTCATGGATGAAGCCCTTCTTGCCAAGCTGACTGGCCGGCTCGGCGACAAGGCTACCATCGAGAAGATCTGCGGCGCATTCGGCGATGTCTATACGGCCTTCCTGCCGGACGTCATCAAGAGCGAGACCAACCTGGACGTCGAAGTCACCTATCTCGGCTGCGACAGCGGGCACAAGAACGACCTGATTACCGACCTGGGCGGCAACACCACGCTTGTCGACGCGACACTCCGCAACTGGTCGCAGAATATCACGCTCGCCTGCGGCAACAGCTTTGTCATCACGCTGATGGAGCATTTGCTGGGTGCGGATGCCGGGACAGTCGAGCAGCCGGCCGACCGCCTGCTCTCCATAATCGAGCTCGAACTCGCGGTCATGGTCTTCGACAAGATCGCCAATGTTCTCCGCTCGGCGGTGAACGCGCCCGGTGGATTCGAGCCTGCCATGGAGTTCCCCTACGCCTTCGAAACGCGAACCAAGCCCGCCGAGGACAAACCCGACGAGTTTGCCGCCGCAATCAACATGTCGATCACGCTGTCCGGCATCACTTCGGATTTCTCGCTGATCGTACCCCAGGCCGCCCTGTTGAAGACGACGGTGGCGCCTCCAAAAGCCAAGGGACAGTCGGCAAAGTCCGCGGAATGGACCGACCAGCTCAGCGAGCAGGTGCGCCGCTCGCAGGTAACGCTCAACGCCAAAATCCGTCTGCAGGACCTGACGCTGAGGACCATTTCAAAGCTCGCTGCCGGCGACGTTATCCCCTTCTATGACCGCGGCGACGTTCGCGTCGAAGTCAGCGCCAACAGCAAGGAACTGTACATCTGCGAGTTTGGACGTTCGGGCGAGAATTACACCGTCCGGGTCAAGGATACGATTAACTCGGATGACGAGCTCATCCGCCACTTGATGAATTAGCCCATTTTCCAACCGAGCCGCCGCACGGCAGCTTGAGGCAAGTTTCAACTGGAATAGTGATTTCATGGCGACGAAGAAGACACCCAAGACCAGCGACCTTTCAACGGAGCTCCCGGGCAACGAGGCCGAGCTTGATCAGGCTATCGATGACCTGCGCGGCGTCCTGAAGACCGACGCGGACGGCGGCCTGCCGGACTTCGCAGGTGAGAGCGACGCGTTCAGCGGCAGCACCGATCTGTCGACCTTTGGCGGCGATTTCGAGGATACCGCCGGCGATTCCGCATTCGGTGGAAGCGATTTCGGCGCAACATCCGACTTTGGCGGCTCTTCCGATTTCGGCGACAGCTCTTTCGGTGCGATCGCGTCCGAGCCGGCGCCGCTTGGCAGCGCCATGCAGTCGAACCTCGACCTGATCATGGATATTCCGATCGACGTTCAAATCATGCTCGGCAGCAGCCGCATGCAGGTTGCCGGCCTGATGAACCTGAATGAAGGCGCAACCATCGCGCTCGACAAGAAGATCGGCGAACCGGTCGAAATCATGGTGAACGGCCGCAAGATCGCGCGCGGCGAGATCACCGTTCTGGACAACGACGACACGCGTTTTGGCGTCAAGCTGATAGAAGTTTTGAGTACGAAAAAAGCCTGATCCCGGTGCAGGGACGGAGAGGTTAGACCATGATGGACTTTGACGATTTCGGCGGCGCTCTAGCCGAGAAACCGTTGACCCAGGCTGAAAAGGCGGCGGCCGTTCTCCTCGCAATGGGGAAAGGGGTCGCCGGCAGGCTGTTGAAGTATTTCACGCAGGCCGAGTTGCAAACGATCATCAACTCGGCGCAAACGCTGCGCGCCATCCCACCGGATGAGCTGCTTGGACTTGTCGCGGAATTCGAGGACCTGTTCACCGAAGGTGCGGGTCTCATGGACAACGCCAAGGCGATCGAAAGCATTCTCGAGGAAGGCCTGACCCCTGACGAGGTCGACAGTCTGCTTGGCCGTCGCACGACGTTCCAGGCCTACGAGACGTCGATCTGGGACCGCCTCGGCGAAGGCGATCCGGCTTTCATCGGCAAGTTCCTGTTGCGCGAGCACCCGCAGACTGTTGCCTACATTCTCTCGATGATGCCCTCGTCGTTTGGCGCCAAGGTTCTGATGCAGATCCCGGATGGCCGCCGTGCGGATATCATGAACCGCACGGTCAATCTCAAGTCCGTCAGCCCAAAGGCCGCGCAGATCATCGAAAAGCAGGTGATGACCCTGCTGGCCGAGATCGATGCCGAGAAGAACTCGATCGGCTCGACGAAGGTTGCCGAACTGATGAACGAGATGGACAAGCCGCAGGTCGATACCCTGCTCACCTCGCTCGAATCGATCAGCCGCGAATCGGTCAACAAGGTGCGCCCGAAGATCTTCCTCTTCGACGACCTCATGCTCATGCCGCAGCGCAGCCGCGTCATGCTGCTCAACGATATCTCGGCGGACATCCTGACCATGGCACTGCGTGGCTCGTCCACCGAAATGCGCGAAGCGGTTCTCGCCTCGATCAGCCCGCGCCAGCGCCGCATGATCGAATCGGATCTGCAGAGCGGAACGGCTGGCATCAACCCGCGCGAGATCGCGATCGCGCGCCGCGCCATCGCCCAGGAAGCGATTCGCCTGTCGAATTCCGGTCAGATCCAGCTCAAGGAGACCGAGGCGGAAGACTCGGCAGCGGCTTAAGCCGCTGTTGTTGTGCACGAAGCGTCTCCTCCCGGTCACCGTGGTTGATCGCGGCGACGAAAGGGAGATACCCTTCCGGAAAGGCCGCGCCCTGGCGCGGCCATTTCTTTTTGATGGAGGGCTTCGGCCTTGGCCGACGACGACAAGGACAGCAAAACAGAAGACCCGACAGCGAAAAAGAAAAGTGACGCTGCCGAGAAAGGTAACGTCCCTTTTTCGCGAGAGGTGCCGCTCTTTGCCACTGTTCTTGCCACCTTCATCTACATCATTTTCTTTCTGCCGAGCGGGCTGAGTAAGGTCGGGGAGGCGCTGAAGGACATTTTCGAGCAACCCGACCAATGGAAGCTCGAAACGGGGCCGGACGCGCTTTCGCTGTTCGTTCACCTCGGCTGGGTTTCGGCGACCTTGCTTGCGCCCGCCTTCATCCTGTTCATGGTGTTTGGTGTCGGCGCGTCCATCGCTCAGAACCTGCCGACGCCGGTGCTCGAGCGAATCAGGCCGCAGTTCTCGCGTATCTCGCCTGCCAAGGGGTGGTCGCGGTTGTTCAGCCTGCCCGGCCTCGTCGAGTTCGGCAAATCGCTGACGAAGATCGTGATCGTCGGTGTCGTGATGTTCTTCGTGCTGAAGAGCGAATACTTCGGCGCCATCGATGCGATGTTTTCCGATCCGAAAACGATCTTCACCCGCATGATGACGTCGATGCAGAAGATCACGATCGTCGTTCTGATCGCCACAGCGGTCGTCGCGATCGCCGACTTCTTCTGGACGCGCTACCACTGGTTCACCGAACTGAAGATGACGCGGCACGAGGTCAAGGAAGAAAACAAGCAGTCGCAAGGCGACCCCTTCGTCAAGAGCCGCCAGCGCTCGCTGATGCGCGACCGGGCCCGCCGCCGTATGATTGCCAATGTCGACCGCGCCACGCTCGTGATTGCAAACCCGACGCACTTTGCGGTCGCCCTGCGCTACGTGCGCGAGGAGAACGACGCGCCTGTCGTCGTCGCCAAGGGCCAGGATCTAATTGCGTTGAAAATCAGAGAGATCGCGGAAAAGAACGGGATTCCGGTTTTCGAAGACCCGCCTCTTGCGCGCTCCATGTTTGCGCAAGTCTCGGTCGATAGTGTCATACCGTCTGTATTCTACAAGGCAGTCGCGGAGCTCATCCATCGGGTTTACGCGACGCATGCCAAGAACAAACGGGTAAGATAGCCGAATGAAAAAATGCCCCTACTCTACCCAGCGTGAAAAAATCCTGGCGGAAGCCATCAGCCCGGTAGCCACCGAACTAAGGCTTCTGGACGCTTCGGACCTCATCTCGCTGCTGCGCTTCGAGTACTATGGCAATCTTTCCGATCTGGTATCGTCAGCTGCGGAGCTCTTCTTCCACCCCGGCACGGTCAATTTTGGCCATGGCGGTAGCTATACGCTTGAATGGGGCGGCAAGCCTGAAGTGGTGATCGACCTCGAAATCAAGCCACGCGGCGTCACGATTTACGCACAGCTGACGCTCGCCGAGCAACATGCCGGCATCGAGATCAACCACATCGCGTTCCAGGATCCATCTGCTGATCCGGACGAAAACACCGTTTTCCTCGAGCGGAGCCTGCGCGACGCGCGCTATAACGTCGACGCATTGCGGGCACTGGCGGGCTAAGACGCCCTCGCCCTCATATCAGCTGATATATCCGAGGCGAATGGCCTTCGCGATCGCCTGGATTCGGTTGACCGAATCCAGCTTGATCGTCGCCGAGCCGAGATAGGCATTGACGGTATGCACCGAGAGGCCAAGCTTGTCGGCGATCTCTTCGCTGATACGCCCGTCTCCAGCAAGCTGCAGGCAGGCAATCTCGCGTTCGCTGAGAGCTTCGGCGGCCGCCACTCTGCGCTCGTCGAGCGAGAGCAGATCGATCATGACCTGACAGGACCTCGCATGCAGTTCGACGATCATATCACTAGCTGGTTCGAGATCATCGCCCGTGAAGACGATGAAGCCGTTACCGACGGCACCGAGGCGAACCGGAAAAGCTATGCCCGAGAACGGCAGCAGGCCGTCCTTCAGGCGCGTCATGAAGGGGGCAATGCTGGCAGGTCTTGGGGCAGCGCGATCAAGCCCGCCGGCCCATACGACCGGCAGAAGCGATTTCTCGATATGATCGAGCAGCGCCTCGCCATGCGCGTCGACGAATGCGCGGCTGAAGCCGCTATGCGTCGAACCCCAGTTCTCCAGTTCGCAAACCAGCCGCTGCTTTCCTGGCACGCCCGCGCCGCTGATGCGGTAAACCGCAAAATTCTGAGCGTCGGCGAGTTTCTGCATGCCGATCAGGCGTGGAAACAGGTCCGATCGGCTCGCAACCTTGTTGACGCGCACCGCGCGCATCGTTTCTGAATGTCCCATCGAGCGACCGGATGACTGCCCCATAACGCCGTCCCCCTAGACGAGATTATTCCTGACCGCGAATGCGATGGCCTCGGAACGAGTCTTCGTGGCCGTCTTTCGCATGACACTGGTGATGTAGTTGTTGATGGTGTTGCGGGAGATACCGAGGATCATCGCGATCTCGTCGCTGGTCTTTCCCTCGGCGATCCAGAAAAGGCACTCCAGTTCGCGATCGGTCAGTTCGAAGTCCCGGTCAGCCTTGGTGGCGCCGCACTGCAGGAAGCTTGCGAAGTAAGCCGTTAAAAGTCCCACGTCCCGCAGCCGCTCCTGTGACAGGATGAAGCCGTCGTCAAACAGGAACATCAGCACGAGGCGCGAACGGCCGATGTTGAACATCAGCGAACAGTATTGACGGCTCGCGCCATCAGGCGCGTCGGCCTCATCCGGTAGGAGGGCGAAATGCGGCTGGAAGAGCAGCATGCATTTTTCGAGCTCCGTCGCGCGGGCGAAGCCGCCAACGAAGGCATGCGCCAGGTTGGTGACAAGATCGAATGGCCAGTCGGAGGAGACCACGAAGTCGAGGCCGGCTTCCTGCACCAGGTCCGCTCGCGCCAGGAGATAATGCGAAGCGCCGACATAATCGGTCAGCGCCCGCAGCCCCGGCTGCAACCGTCCCGTGCTTGAGATCTCACAAAGCTGCGCGATCAGCTCGTCACGTGAAGAGAGGTTTGTCGCTGCAATGCCAACAAAGTTTGCCTTGTGCGTATCGCTCTTGAGAGCCTGCAATATATGCATATCCATAGGCAAAACCCCGCGGCTGTAAACCACTTACGACAGAAGCTTGATCCGCATGCTCCTGAACAAATTACGACCTCTCCGCGAATCACCCAAGATTACGATAGGTAGCATAATGCACCATCTCCGAGTTCTTGGGATTTACATTACCTGCTTTTTGTGCCCTGATTCGCACGCAAATTCCGCTTGTTAAGGAATTCTTAATTTAAAGTGATTCGGGGAATTCTGACAATACGATTCGCGTAAAACGCGTGGCTACATCCGGCCTCTGTCAAGTCTATCCTCAGAAATCTTCATGCCCGCATTCGACCGATGGCAAAAGATGACTAGGATCGCCGTGTAGGCGTAGACAAAGAAAAAGGCCGGTCTCCCGGCCTCTCTTTATGCGGCGTTGTCGACCGCCCATTTCCTGAGGATTTTCGCAGCGCGTTCCTCGTTGATCTCGACCATGCGCGCCAGCTTGCGTTCTGGACCTTCCTTGACGCGACGATTGAAGTTTCCGTCGTCGTCGCCAAGGCTGAGCAGGTCTTCGGTACTGTCGAAGCCGAAGTCCGAGCCGAAGCCATCCATCAGCGCGCCACCGGCGCCACCGCCCGCTGCTGGAGCGAAGTCTGGAAGTTCGAGTCCAGCACTTTCCGGCGAGGTGTCGCCGAGGACGGCGGCACCACTGCCCGTCACGCTGCGAACCATCGGTCGTACACCCATCCAGATCACCAGGAAGGCAACCGCGACGAAGGCGAGAGAGTTGATGATGCCGGCGAGGTTGCGGCTCAACATATCCATGACGCGAACCCCACCGCCCGTTTCCTCGAGAAGCTGGTTCTCCAGGAAGTCCATGGCCGTGACGGTGACGACGTCACCGCGATTGGTGCTTATGCCGGCTGCCGATGCCACGATCTTCTGCATTTCAGCAAGGTAGGCATCCATCTTCGCCTGGTCAGCCGGCTCGCCGACCATTTGAGCAATGCGGCCCTTGTTGACAACGACAGCGATGGAGAGCTTTTCGATCTTGTAGCTGTTGCGCGTCGTGGCGGTCGTCTTGCTGTTGATTTCGTAGTTGGTCTGCTCTTCCTTTTTGTCAGACTTGTCCTGCGATTCCGGGCCGGTAGGGCCGCCGGAGTCGGGCGCTGCCTGCGGAATGTTCTGCTCGACAGTTGTCGCGTTGTCGGACTGCTTCTGCTGCGACTGCGAGGCTTCCTTGGTCGTGCGGATCGAGCGCTCGACCTTCGATTCCGGATCGTAGGTCGTTTCCTGGATCTGCTGTGCGTCGGTATTCAGTTCGGCGGTGACACTGGAGCGGAAGTTGTCCATGCCGAGGAACGGTGCGAGCGCCTTGTCGATATTGGATTCCACTTCGCCCTGGACGTTCTGAACGATGTTCAGGGAGCGGTTCAGCGAGCTGTTGCTGGCCTCGTCGCCAGAGGCGAGCAGTTGTCCGGCGGAATCGAGGATAGTGACATCGCCGACATCAAGACCGGGAACAGCTGATGCAACCAGATGACGGATTGATGTCGCTGCCGTGCGGCCTGTCGCGGCACTTGCGCGGATCATGACGGAAGCGGTCGGCTTCTGCTCGGCTTTGCGGAAGTTTCCGACTTCGGGCATGACGATGTGGACGCGCGCTGCGGTGATGCCCGAGATCGACTGGATCGTTCGGCCAATCTCACCCTCAAGTGCGCGGACGCGCGTGACCTCCTGCATGAACGACGTCAGGCCGAGCGAGCCGACGTTGTCGAAAAGTTCGTAGCCAGCGTTGGCGCTGTTCGGGAGACCGCGCTCGGCGAGCAGGAGGCGTGCCTTGCCGGTCATGCCGGCCGGAACCGTGATGCTGGAGCCGTCGGTTCCTACCTCGAAGCCGATATTTGCCTCGGCAAGCGCCATGCTGATCTGGTTCAGATCCGGCTGATCAAGCCCGACATAAAGGGTTTCCTGGGCCGGTTTATTGACCAAAAGGGCCGCCCCCAGGATGAGCGCGACAGAAACGACGCCCACGCCAGCCAGCGCCAACAGGCGATTCCGCCCTAGCGAACTGAAGTTCTTAAAAATTTGAACTAATTGATTTAACAGATTCATTCTGTTCTCGCACGACCGTCACCGACAAAGCAGGCTTATTGCCTCATGTCCGACGATAGATGCCGAAACTTGTGCGAGCGTTTCGTAAAATCGTGCGAGTAAATGCGGGATCAGAAGAAGTCGAAGTCTCCGGCTGCCTTCGCCAGCGGCTGCACGTTGCCATGACGTCTGGCACCACCCAGGGCACGCTGCATTTCACTGAGTTTCACGAGGCTCAATGCAGTCGCAACATCGACCGCCCAGTCCTGCGGGATTTCACCGGTGATGGTGTCGATGAATTCTGCGAGACCGCGCGTCTTCTGCACGGCAAGGTCAATGCCCTGCATGACCTTCATGCTTTCCGGCGAGTTCAGCAGTTCGGCGCCTCCTCCAACGTCAAGGAGTTGCGGCTCGATCCGCTCGATCAGGTAGGCGACGTCATGCAATTCCGAGACGATGCGCATCAGGATCTCAGGCAGGGCTTCGGCCGGCAACGGCTGCTCTGTCATGGCATTCACGGTCATTACTACTGTCCTCGCCCTCAGAAGAATTCGATGCTTGTTTCGACAGGTTTCTGCGGAGCGGCCGGACGCTGCTCGAGCGCGACCGTTCTCTGCGTTTCGGCACCCGTCAACGGGTACTGCCGAGCGCGCCCGGAAACGGGCCAATATTCGAGCTTGCGCCCGTGGTCACCACCGGTACTGGAGCCGACGACGGGAATGCCTTCATCCTTCAGGAACTGCACGGCGAAAGCGGCGTTCTGTTCGCCGACATTCGAGAATGTCGAGATCGTCTTCGCCCCTCCGAAGATCTTGGCCTCTAGGCGGTCGCGGCGCGCGCCCTGCTTCAGGAGGCCGTTGATCAGCAATTCCATCAGATGGACGCCATAGCGCGTGGCGTCGCCGCCCGTCATCGGCGTGTTTCCTGTCCCCGGCAGGAGGAAGTGGTTCATTCCTCCAACGCCTGCCACGGGATCTCGCAGGCATGCAGCCACACACGATCCAAGGATGGTCGTCAGAACCGCGTTCGGATCATTCAGGACCTTCCATTCGCCCTGGATGATATTGACGCGGCGGGCCGCAACCTCGAGATTCATTTCAATGCTCCAAATACGGCTTCGATAGCCGCCTTCATCTTCTCGATCGTGAAGGGCTTGGCGAGAACGTTGTTGGCGCCAAGCTGCGCTGCCTTCGTGACGAGGGCGCGGTCACCCTGTGCCGTCAGAATGATGAAAGCCGCCTTCTTCGTCGCCGGGTTGGCGCGAACCGCCTGAAGGAAGCCGAGGCCATCCATCTTCGGCATGTTGAAGTCGGAGATTACGAGGTGATGCGGCTGCTGGGTCATGATCTTCAAGCCCTGCTCACCGTCGCCGGCGGCCGTGATCTGCTTGAAGCCGAGCTGGGTCAGAGCGTCGCTGAGCAGCAGACGGCTGGTAACCTGATCGTCGACAATCAGAACTTTGATTTTCTCTGCGATAGACATTAGTCAGTTCCTTCCTTTCGGGCGGCTGTCATTTTCAAAATTTCTTCGCCGATGGCATTCAACGGCAATTGCTGCTCGACGGCGCCGAGCTCGTAGGCGACCCTCGGCATACCGTAGACCACTGAGGTCTTTTCATTCTGGCCAAGCGTACGCGCGCCGGCATGGCGCATCTTCAACAGGCCGGCGGCACCGTCGCGACCCATGCCTGTGAGGATCACGCCGACCGCGTTGCGGCCCGCCAGTTCGGCAACCGAGTCGAACAGCACGTCGACGGACGGCCGGTGACCATTCACCGGATCGCGCTCGATCAGGCGGCAGCACGGCGCGTGAGCGTTGACAACCTGCAGATGGCGTTCGCCGCCCGGGGCAAGGTAGATCTTGCCGATCTCCAGACGTGCCCCGTCTGTTGCTTCCTGCACGACCGGCGCGCAAAGGCGGTTCAGGCGTTCCGCGAAGCTCTTCGTGAAGGTCGGCGGCATATGCTGTGTGATAACGGTCGGCGGGCAGTTTGCCGGGAACTTCTGCAGCACGGCAATCAACGCCTCGACACCGCCGGTCGACGAACCGATGGCGACAATCTTGCGTCCGACGCGAAAGTCGGCAACCGCAGGGGGCGGTACAACCGGCGTCGGCTGCGTATATTGGCGGCGCTGCGAACGGGCGGCTGCCTTCACCTTTTCGGCGAGATCGCCGAACGGGCGTGCATCACCCGGAAGCGGCTTACCGACGCAATCAAACGCGCCGATTTCAAGCGCCGCCAGCGAGGCATCGGCGCCGCGATGGGTGAGCGTCGAAACCATGATGACGGGCATGGGGCGGAGCCGCATGATCTTCTCAAGAAAGTCGAGGCCGTTCATGTTCGGCATCTCGATGTCGAGGGTAACGACGTCGGGATTAAGCTTCTTGATTGCCTCGCGGGCCTCGAGGGCATCGCCGGCCTGGCCGATGACGTTGACCTCGGGATCGGCGCTGAGAACTGCGGTGATCAGGCCACGCATGGTGGCGGAGTCGTCGACGACAAGAACACGTGCCTGTGCACTCATGCCTTCCTCCCCACGCCCTTGGTCGTATAGCGATAGGTCGTGATGCCGATATTGTCGAAGACGTGCTTGGCGTCGCCGGAGACGCGCTCGGAATGGCCGATGTAGAGGTGGCCGCCTTCCGGCATCAATTCGGCGAAGCGCGACCAGATCTTCATCTGAGTCGGCTCGTCGAAATAGATCACAACATTTCGACAGAAGATGACGTCGAACTTGCCCTTGAACGGCCACTGCGCCATCAGGTTCAGCTCGTTGTAGGTGATCAGGCGCTTGACGCGGTCATCGACCTGGAACTTGCGGCGGCCCTGCACCTCGACTTCGCTGAACCACTGCTTGCGCATGGCAGGCGACACGGTTTCAAGCGCGCTCTCATCGTACGCTCCGGCGCGGGCAATCGCCAGGATCTTCGGATCGATATCGGTGGCTAGGATCTTGAAGTCGTAGTCGGCGACGTTGGGCATCATCGACAGAACCGTCAACGCGATCGAATAGGGCTCCTGGCCATCCGAGGAAGCGGCCGACCAGATGCGGACCCGACCACCCATCTTGGCGCGCTGCAACAACTCCGGCAGCACATGCTCGCGAAGATGCTCGAAGTGGTGGTTCTCGCGGAAGAAGCGCGTGAAGTTCGTCGTCAGATGCGACAGCATTTCGCGACGCGGCGCCGCGCCGGCCGGCGAGGAGACGAGTGCACAATACTCCCGAAATCCGGACAGGCCGAGGTTGCGGATGTGCTTCGACAGACGCGAGTAGACGAGCGAGGCCTTCGTCTCGTTCAGGAAGATGCCTGCGTCCGAGTAGATCATCGCGGCGATTTCCGTGAGGTCGCGACGAGTCAGCGGATACTCGCCGCTCGCCAGCACCTCGTCCGGGCTTCCCTGCCGCACGTCTTTTGCACTCATGACATTCATGCAGCTTCGCTTTCCGTATCGGGGAAGATTGCGTCGAGTTCGAGCAGGCAGATCATGCGCTTGTCGATCGCCAGGATGCCGCGCGCAAACTGCCGCTGCAGTTCGGAAGCGATCTCCGGCGTCGGCTGCACATTTTCATCCGTCACCGTCAGGATGTCGGATACCGCTTCGACGAGCAGCCCAACCACCTTGCGGCACACCTGCGCGACAATGATGACATGACGCTGCGTAGGCTCGGTGGCCTTCATGCCGAGCCGCGCCGACAGGTCGATGATCGGTAGGACGGCACCGCGAAGGTTTATCACACCGCGCATGTAAGATGGGGAGTGCGGCATGGCCATGGCCGGCGTCCAGCCTCGGATTTCGCGGACCGACATGATGTCGACGCAGAATTCCTGATCGCCGATGCGGAAGGCGATCAACTCGCGACTGCCGGCGCTCAGATTTTTTGCGGCATAAGACATGATGCTATCCCGCTGCTGCCAGAGACATTTCAGGCTTCAAGGCCTGACCGCGCGAAGCGCCGACGACCGCATCGACGTCCAGGATAAGCGCCACGCGGCCATCACCGAGGATGGTCGCCGCAGCGATGCCCGGAACATGCGTGTAGTTCGCTTCAAGGCTCTTGATGACGACCTGACGCTGGCCCTGGATCGCATCGACCATGAGGGCGCGCTGACCGCCACCTTCGGATTCGACGAGAAGGGCGACACCTTCCACCGGATTGGCCTGGGTGGCCCGGAAGTTCAGGATGCGACCGACATCGACCAACGGGCAGAAACTGTTGCGGATCGAGATCAGGCGATGGCTGGCGCCGAAGGAGTGGATCGCGGACGCTTCCGGCTGCAGGGTCTCGACGATTGCCGTCAGCGGCACGACCAGCGTCTGGCCGGCGACAGTGACGACCATGCCGTCGAGAACGGCGAGCGTCAGCGGCAGGCTCATGGTAAAGACAGAGCCCTGCCCCGGCCGCGAAGTGATGTTGATGCGGCCGCCGAGCGCCTGGATCGAGCGTTTGACGACGTCCATCCCGACACCGCGTCCGGAGATGTCGGAGATCTTGTCGGCCGTCGAGAAGCCCGGCAGGAAGATCAGGTTGTCGATTTCCTCGTCCGTGAGGTTGGCATCGGCCGGGATCAGCTCGTTGGCGATCGCCTTCTGCTTCACCTTCTCGCGATTGATGCCCGCGCCGTCGTCGGCCAGTTCGATCAGGATGCGGCCCGAGCGGTGTTTTGCCGTCAGGCGAACCGTACCCTCAACATTCTTGCCGTTGGCAGCGCGCTTCTCCGGCGTTTCGATGCCATGATCGACGGCGTTGCGGATCATATGCGTCAGCGGCTCGGCCAGCTTGTCGATAACCGTCTTGTCGACTTCGGTGTTTTCACCTTCGGTGATCAGGCGGATCGTCTTGCCCGTCATGTCGGCGATTTCGCGGACGATGCGCGACATGCGCTGGAAGACCGGCTTCACCGGCTGGGCGCGGATCGCCATGACCGAATCCTGGATCTCGCGGGTGAGCTGCTGCAGCTCCTCGAGGCCCATGTTGATGGATGACGTTCCGGTCGTGTCATTTTCGATGACGCTCTGCGAGAGCATCGCCTGATTGATGACGAGCTCGCCGACGAGGTTGATGAGGCGGTCGACGCGGTCGAGATCGACGCGGATGGTCTGGCCAGCACCGGCAGCGGCGTTGTTCTGGGCGGCGGCAGCTGCACTTGCGGCAGCAGCGGCAGCCGATTCCTTCTTCTCGACGCGAGCAGCCGCAGCAGCCATCTGCGTGACGTTGGACGCTGTTTCGGCGGCGGCAACCGCGGCAGCAACATCGGACTTCGGCTGCTCGGCCGGCGCACCGGTCGCGCCGTCGTCGAGGATCGACAGGTCGAAGGGCACCGGGATCATCGGCAGTTCTTCGGTCTCGGCGGCAGCCGCCTTTTCCTCGACGGCAGAGATCTGCAGGTCGCAATCCCACTCGGCAAATTCGAAGACCGTGCGGATCGCGTCCTCGCCCTTGTCGGTCTTGAGCGTGACGTTCCAGTAGAAATAAGCGGCTTCCGGATCGAGTTCGTCGAGGCCGGGAAGCTCATCCATGTTGCAATAGACGCTCATCTCGCCGAGGCGGGAGAGATCGCGCAGCAGGAGGGTTGCGTCGTTGCCCTTCGAATAAAGGTCCGAGCGCGGCTTGAAGGTGATTTCGTAGGCGGGCAGATCGGAACCGTCCTCTTCGTCGCCGAAATCGTCGAAGGAGAAGGGGATCGGCTGGAAGCCGCTATCATCGGTGGGCTTGGGTGCTGGAGTGGCGGCAACCGGTGCGGCGACCGGCGCCGGCTTTGCTGCTGGAGCTTCCACGGCTGCGGAAGGCATCGGCAGCTCGCCGTTGGCGAGCGCTTCCAGTTCCTTTACCAGGCCGCGGCTGCGGCTTTCATCGACGCTGCCGCCATCGCGGGCAGCATTGGTCAGATCGGCCAGGACGTCTGCCGACTTCAGCATGACCTTCAGGACATCCTGGGTCGGCTCAAGCTTGTTGGAACGAACGCAATCAAGTGTGGTCTCGAACACATGCGCGAAAGCGACGAGATCATCCAGACCAAAGGCGCCAGCGCCGCCCTTGATCGAATGGACGGCACGGAACACCGCATTGACGGTTTCCGGATCGCGATCGCCATCATTCATTTTCAGAAGACCCGATTCCAGTTCGGCGAGCTGCTCCTCGCACTCCTGGAAAAAGATCTCTTTGATTTCGTTCATATCCATAGGAGAAAATCCTGGGTTTAAGCGGTTACGCGCTCAATGGCATCGATCAGCTTGGCAGGGTCGAACGGCTTGACGATCCAGCCGGTGGCACCGGCCTGGCGCGCGCGGTTCTTCTTTTCCGCATCGCTTTCGGTTGTCAGGACCAGGATCGGGATCGCGCGGTACTTGTCGTTGCGGCGAACGCCTTCGATAAAGCCGAAGCCGTCTAGGCGCGGCATGTTGATGTCAGTGACGATGACGTCAGGGTTGGATTCTTCCAGAACCTCGAGGCCTTCGACGCCGTCTTCCGCCTGAATTGTCTCGAACCCTGCATTGTTGAGGGTGACGAGAAGCATGTTCCTGATGGTCCGTGAATCATCCACGGTAAGCACTTTTTTCTTCATTGCCGGATCTCCTTGGCAAGCAGATGGTGGATATCGACACCAATCAGCTGCATGGTTTTCTGAAATGCGTCCGAAGCCTTGCTGAACTTGAAGGCCAGCTTGTCCTGGTCCCAGGTTTTGGCAGCCGCCATCAGGACCTGCGCGCTGAGCGCACCGACGCGTTCAACCGCAGAGGCGTCGATGGCCAGATCGTTGCCGCGCAACGCAGCAAGCTTGTCGCGAAGCGTGGTCGCTTCGTTCAGATCAAGCACCGCCGACAGGTTCAGCGTCTTCCCAGTTTTTCTTGCCGCCATCAGCTCGTCCTTGTCTCCTCGTTCCCACTCACCGAAGGTGAGCAGGGCTCATATACTGGTGTGTTAGTAAACAATCCGCCCTCCGACCGAGGCGACGGGCTGCACAAATCCGAAATCGTCTTCCTCGGCCACGACGTCGACAGGGCGTCTGACATCGAGCGTCGCCGACAACAGCGGCGCAGAGCGCGCAGCTTCGGCATTTTGCCGTGCAATTCGAAATTCGCGGATCGTCTGGCCGAGTTCGACAATGACGGTATGCAGGTCGTCGGCGCGTTCCGCGGACTGTGTCGCCGAGGCAGCACTGCCGGTCATCTGAACACCGAGATCCTTGACGTCGGTCGTCACCAGATCAAGGTTTGCGGCATGCTCGCCCGCCTGATTGGCGACCGCCGCAATCGCCGCGTTGATGTCGGTGACCTGACGAACGATGTTGCCAATGGAATCCTGCGTTCGGCCGACCATTTGGACGCCCGCACCCACCTGCGATTTGGTGGTGCTTACAAGCGTCTTGATCTCCCGCGCAGCATCCGCGGAACGCTGCGCCAAGGCGCGCACTTCCTGGGCCACGACCGCGAAGCCGCGTCCGGAATCACCGGCGCGAGCGGCTTCGATGCCGGCATTCAACGCTAGAAGGTTGGTTTGGAAAGCGATCTCGTCGATCGCTCCGATGATCTGCCCGATCCTTTCGGCCGACTGCTCGATGTCCGCCATGGCGGCGATTGCCCGACCGACGACCTGGCCGCTCTCTTCGGCTGCCGTGCGCGTCGACGCTGCCGCCTGCTCCGCAGCACGGCTGCCCGCGGCACCGTGACGTACGCTCTCCGAGAGATCGGCAAGGGCGGCCGCAGATGAGAGCAGCCGCTGGGCATGCGCGGAGGCATTGCCGGCAAACTGCTTTGATGAATCGCCAAGCGTCCCGACCGACGCTTCCGCGGCCGCAGTCTTTTCGGCAATCGACTGGAATTCGGACTGAATGGCATCGAGGGCGCCGTTGAGTGCCTGCGCGATGTCCCGATGGGCACCCTCTTCCTCAACGTTTGCCCTGACCGTCAGGTCGCGATTGACAAGACCGTTGATGACATCGGCGAAAACGCGGGTGATATCGGCCTTGTCATGGTTGCGCTGATCGGCAAGGGCGCGCTGCTGGCTAGCCCGCAAGGCATTGAAACGCAAAGATACTGCAATCTCGACATCGACCATCACTAGGCGGACGACCGCGGTCATGAGGTCGGAGATTTCCTTTGCCCGACGGCGGCCGCTCGGCAGGAAGGAACGTCCCGCGAGCTCGCCGGCGAGGCCGCCAATGATGTGCTCGAGAACGACGCCATGGCCGGCGACATGCCAGCGCGGGTCAAGACCCATCTTGCTTTCGGAATCCGAGAGAACCTTCACGCGCTCGGCATAAAGACTGTCAAAGCGTGCATCCGTCAAAACGTCCCAGTGTGACGCCTGGAGATCGTGGAGCCGCTCAACCTGGCGCTCGCTCTCGAAGTTCCGGGCCGCATCGGGAAACGATTGAAAACGCTGGAAAAGATCGCGCAGACCAGCAGCCAGGTATTGCTGGAGATCAAGGCGGCGACGCCGCACCAGGTCGCAGTGCTCGGCATCGAGACCGGCAAAACGCAGCCTGTCGCGCAAGCTGCCTGCCTGCGCTCCTCGTGCCTGATCTGATGGCATTTCCTGCCCCAACGCCTGCCCCCAACCACATGCCGGGCGGGTGCCCGTCATAATTCTACCGCTCCGAGCGGCAGGCACACTGCTGATTGATGGCTTGCCTCCGGCGGCCGCCGGCGGC
The DNA here is from genome assembly GCF_014194695.1 of Rhizobium sp. BK399. Lineage (GTDB taxonomy): Bacteria > Pseudomonadota > Alphaproteobacteria > Rhizobiales > Rhizobiaceae > Rhizobium. The sequence goes on from NZ_JACIAH010000001.1 coordinate 947,094, forward strand.
CTGAAGCCTCCCGATCAGTAGTTTCTACTTCGGAGCTACTTGAAGAGATGGATTCCGGATTGACCGGTACGGCGGTGCGGCGTCATGCCTGGTGGGAACGAGTGAGTTTTCCCATTCCGACGTGTCATGCAATGTTTATGGTTAATTCCTTGCCTGAAGGTTAATGCGTATTTTATGAATGTCGACTTTCCGGCAGACCCTAATAACCATCTACGAATTACTGGGCTTGCGTTGCCGCGCTGCTACAAGTCCGGCGCAAGCTTTGTGCTATAGCCCCGAAAATAACCGTGACATGACGTCAGAAGGATTGGGCAATGATTGTTCTCGGATTGGGGTCGTGCTTCCTCGCAATTGCTGTTCTCGCAGCCGTTACGCTGCTGGACCGCATCGAAGCGACCCGCGGCCAAATCGCCCTCCGTGTTCTTTGAATTTCCATAATACGCCAGTAGAAACCAGCCACGCGCCCGGCACGCCGGCGCGCTAAACCTCGGCTCGACTACTGTTTGCGTTCAGCGGAATTTCCGTTCATGTCTGCCAGACTTGGCCTCTTCATCATCCTTGGCGTGACACTCTGGCGAGTTCTCACCCTTCATTTTGACACCACCGACCTCTTCGTCGACGAGGCGCAGTACTGGTTCTGGTCGCAGAATCTGGATTTCGGCTATTACTCGAAACCGCCGATGATCGCCTGGGTCATTCGCGTGATGACCGAGATCGCCGGATCGACATCGATCTATTGGATCAGGGTCAGCGGACCGCTGATCCATATGGCGACGGCAATTGTGCTGATGAAGACGGCGAAGCGCTTTGTCGGACCAAAGATTGAAGGCTGGACCGGCGCCACCTTCATCACGCTGCCGGGCGTTGCCCTTTCATCGGTGTTCTTTTCCACCGATGTGGTCCTTCTCTTCTTCCTGACTGTGGCGCTGTGGGCCTATTTCGGCCTGACCGAGAAGCGCTCTGTCGGTCTCGCTCTCCTGATGGGATTTGCGTTCGGCTGCGCCTTTCTGTCGAAATACGCCATCCTCTTCGTCGTCCCCGGCGGGCTGATCGCGCTCATCCTTGTTCCAAACGCGCGGATCGCCTGGCGCGACTTCTTTCTGTCCGTGATTGTTGCCCTCGCCGTCGCCGCCCCGAATCTCTGGTGGAACCTTGCGCATGACGCCACGACCGTCCGGCACACGACAAACATCGCACACTGGAGCAAGCTCGGCATTGACATCGGCGGTGGCCTCGAATTCTTCGCCGCGCAATTCGGCGTTGTCGGGCCGATCATCTTCTTCGCCATGCTGTGGGGCGTTGCGCGTGCGCTCAAGGGGGAGAGCGAGCCGCAGGAACGGTTGCTGATCTGGCTGTCGATCCCGGTCGTGCTGCTAATCACGCTTCAGGCACTGGTCGCCAAGGCCTACGCCAACTGGGGTGTGACCGCCTATGTTGCTGGAACGATCCTTGCTGTGTGGGTGCTTGACCGCCTCTGGCCGAAGGGGTTGCGCTTATCGCTCGCGATCAACGGCACGGCCAGCCTCCTGTTTCCCCTCGCCGCGGTCTTTGCACATCAGCTGGTGCTGCCGAACGGCAGCGAAGTCATGAAGCGCTACCTGGGCCGCAGTGCGATAAGCCGCGAGGCCGGCGAGCTGGCGCGGCAGTCGGCGACACCGGTGATCGTCAGCGACAGCCGCGACCTTCTGGCGGACATGTTCCATACGCTGCGGAACGATCCTGTCCACATCTATGCGAAGCCACCGGTCGACGCGCCTGATAACTATTACGAGCAGACCTTCGCGCTGCCGAGTCAAATCGCGGACAACGTGCTCTACATAACGATCCATCCGGTGGACTGTGCGCAAGCGCCTGAACTCGTCCGGAGCTGGCAGCCGGCGGAAGGCTACTATCGCGGCAAGACGATCTTCGCTTACCGGATTTCACCGAATTGCCTTGCGGTACCTAACCAACCGCGTTGAGTGAGTATATCGGTTTCGGACGCCAAGGCCTCGGCTGGAGGAGCTATCGCTGTCATTTGCGTAAAGGGCTTGCCGAGAGGTCGCTAAGCGCAACGGCCAGCGACCGGAGGCTGATGTAGTCACCCGTCGGGGCTGACATTGACACGATTCTCTTGAGCGCTAGGCTTCGCAGCCGACCGACATTCCAGCGAAGAGGGAGCGAGACATGCCATCCAGTTCGCCCGACGCACTGCTGATCGATCGCATTTTCGAGGTGTCCGATGGGATCCGCTATGTCGCCCTCTACCGAAGGGGCGAATTGGTTTCGCGACAGAAATCGCAGGTGGCTGGCGCCTCTGCATCGGAATCGGACAAATACGAGGAACTGTTCGTCAATCCCACGCTGCTCAAGCTGGCGCGCCAACGCGGCGACCTCGATTGTGGCGGCATGCGCTTCGTCGTGATCGGATACGGCAATTTCCACCAGCTTGTCATTGACCTGCCTGACGGTCACGTATCGGTCTGCTTTGAACTCGGCTCCGCACCATTGGACCACTGGGAGGCCATTCGCGACATTACACTCGCTTCCGGCTAACGGTCCGGCGCGGCGTGCCCCTTATACCGCACCGAAGGTCCCTGCCGGGAAGCGGCATGGACAACCTCGTGAGGCTAACATCTAGCGATCGTCTGGCGCTGACAGGCCCAGGCAGATCCCCATGCCTTCGACATCCACGAACGCGACGCCGCCGTTTTCGAAAGCAAGCCGCAACTGCGCCTCGGTTGCGCGGTGGATTTCGTGGTGCTTTCCTTCATAGTCGCGGATGGTGCTGCGCGACACGGCCGCATGCTCTGCCAGATCGAGTTGCGTCCAGTCGAGCAATCCACGAGCGGCCCGGCAGAGTGCCGGGGTCAGAATTGTTTCCTTCGCGCCTTGACCCATAATGTCAAACCACCCATATTGGTTGATATAAGCCATATATGTCATAATTGAACCGGGATTTCCAGTACAGGAGAACGTGATGCCGCACGACACACCTTTGATTTCGACGATCGTCGGAGGTCTCGTGCTTGCGTTCATCCTCGGCGCGCTTGCCAACAGGCTCCGCATGCCCCCCTTGGTCGGATACCTCATTGCCGGCGTGCTCGTCGGCCCGCATACCCCCGGCTACGTTGCCGATCAAAACCTTGCTCCTGAACTCGCCGAAATCGGCGTCATCCTGCTGATGTTCGGCGTCGGGCTGCACTTTTCTCTCAAGGATCTCCTCTCCGTTCGCGGGATCGCCGTTCCGGGCGCCATCGTGCAGATTGGATTTGCGACGTTGCTCGGCTGGGGACTGGGGGCGTTGATGGGATGGCCGACGGGCGGGAGCCTCGTCTTCGGACTCGCTCTTTCCGTCGCTTCGACGGTCGTCTTGTTGAAGGCGCTGCAGGAGCGACGGCTGATCGAAACCGATCGCGGCAAGATCGCGGTGGGTTGGCTGATCGTCGAGGACCTCGCCATGGTGCTGGCGCTGGTTCTCATCCCGGCCGCGGCCAGCATCGGCGGTGGGGAGCATGCGACCGTCGAGCCGCTCTCAGCCGCTGTCAGCCGAATTTTCGGCCTCGATCTCGGCATCGGCGGCATTATCGTCATGACGCTGATCAAGGTCGCGCTGTTCGTTGGGCTGATGTTGGTCTTCGGGCGGCGCATCATTCCCTGGACGATGCACCGCATCGCGCACACCGGATCGCGCGAACTCTTCCGCCTCGGCGTGCTTGCCATTGCGCTCGGCGTTGCCTTCGGCGCCTCGAAGATGTTTGGCGTTTCGCTGGCTCTTGGCGCTTTCTTTGCCGGCATGGTTCTGGCCGAAAGCGAACTCAGCCACCGGGCCGCCCAGGAAAGCCTGCCGCTTCGCGATGCCTTCGCGGTTCTCTTCTTCGTCTCCGTCGGCATGCTGTTCGATCCGAACATCCTGGTCGACAAGCCGCTGCCGCTGCTTGCAACCATCTTCATTATCGTCATCGGCAAATCCATCGCCGCCTTCCTGATCGTACTGCTGTTCCGCAAGCCCGTCGGCACGGCGCTGACGATTTCGGCAAGCCTCGGGCAGATCGGCGAATTCTCCTTCATCCTGGCAACGCTTGGCGTCGCCCTCGGCCTGCTGCCGGAGGAAGGGCGCGACCTCATCCTGGCGGGCGCGATCATCTCGATCATCCTCAATCCGCTGCTTTTCTACGTCTGCGATCGTCTGCGCCCGATGCTGGAGCGTGGCAAGCGGGAAGAGCCTGTCGCCGAGCTGACTGCTGAGACGGCACCAGAGCCGGCTGACGAGCCCGCGGCAGAAGAAGACGATGTGCACCCGACGGCGCTTCGGGGGCACGCGATCCTCGTCGGTTACGGCCGTGTGGGCAGCATCGTCGGGCAAAACCTGAAATCTTCAGGTACGCCCTTCCTTGTCATCGAGGACTCCGACAAGCGCATTGGAGAACTCAGGGATCAAGGGATCGAGGCAATCAGCGGCAATGCTGTATCGCGCGAGGTGCTCGACCTTGCCAACATCGGTGGCGCCCGCAGCCTCGTCATCGCCATCCCCAATGCCTTCGAGGCCTGCCGCATCGCCGAACAGGGCCGCGACATCAACCCGTCCATCCTGATTGTCGCGCGTGCGCATTCGGACGCCGAGGTCGAGGAACTGAAGGAATACGGCGCCGATACCGTCATCATGGGCGAACGGGAAATTGCCATGGGCATGGTTGACCGGCTCGCTCAAGTGCATCATGACAGTGTGCGCTATGAAGACGAGGCCGAGACTGCTACAATTGCAGCCAAGGAAGCGCCTTCTCCCGACAAAGAATGAGAGACTTTTGCGCCGTTGAACCGGTACGAGGCCGAAAATTTGGGTGACCACGAGATGAGGCTCGACGCACGCCGCATGAGCGGTCGCGTTGCGATTTCTCTGGTCATTGCCGTCTTCGCTTATCTCGGCCTGCTGTTCGGTGGCAACCTTGTCATCGGCCCGACGCGCGGCCCGAACTCTGTCTCCTCGTCCAGCAAGGATGGCCAGCCGCTGCAGCTCAGCGTGCGAGACGCCGTCCGCGGTATTCTGACCGCCGAGCGCAAAGCGGCACCGAAATATATTCCTTACGATTCCGCCAACGCCGCAGTCGGAGCAATCCCCGGAATTGCGCTCCTTTCGTTCGTGGAGCCTACATATCCCGTCGCCTTCCACCCGCAGCTTCGTGCCGCCGATGCGAAGGCTTACGATTCGCACGGCCCGCCTGCGGCCGCGGCATGAATGCGCGCCCTCCGGCGCTTTCCATGGCTTTTAAGACACGCCGCCTGCGCGAGGAGCGCAGGCTCAAGCGTTATCAAGGATAAACAACAACATGCGTAATTCACCATGGCTGGTGTTCACCTATACGGTGATCATTCTCCTCGGCATTCTGATCGCTTTGCCGAACGCACTGCCGCAGTCCACCCTCGACCGCCTGCCCTCGTGGTTGCCGCACGACCGGGTTTCCCTCGGTCTCGACCTTCGCGGCGGCTCGCATCTCGTTCTCGAAGTCGACGAGGCGGACCTGACCCGCGAGCGCCTGCAATCGCTTCTGCAGGACGCGCGTCGCGTGCTTCGTGAAAAGAATATCCAGACGAAGTCGATTGTTCGCAATCAGAACCAGATCGTCGTCACCCTGACGGATACTGCCCAGACCGACGAAGCCGTCACGCAGCTGAAGACGCTCGGCAACGCCATCGCCACCGGCCTCAGCGCCGGCCAGTCCGATCTCGCGGTGACGACCAGCGGCGGCAACATCCTCGTCGCCTTCTCGCCGGCCGGTATCGCAGCCAACGTCGATTCCGCGGTCCAGCAGAGCCTTGAAGTCATTCGCCAGCGCGTTGACCAGGTCGGCGTTGCCGAACCGACGATCCAGCGTATCGGCGGAAACCGCGTTCTCGTGCAGCTTCCGGGCGCACAGGACCCGTCCCGCCTTCGCCAGCTTCTCGGCTCCACCGCGAAGATGTCCTTCCACATGCTCGCTCCGAACAACCAGCCGGGACCGGGCGTGACGATGCTCAAGGACGAGCAGGGCAACAGCTATCCGGTTCTCGATCGCGTCGAAATCTCGGGCGACCGCCTCTCGGATGCCCGCGTCTCCTTCGATCCGAACACGCATGAGCCTGTCGTTAGCTTCCGCTTCGACAGCGCCGGCGCAACCCGCTTCGCCGACATCACCCGCCAGAACGTCGGCAACCCGTTTGCCATCGTTCTCGACGACAAGGTGCTGAGCGCGCCTGTTATCCGCGAACCGATCACCGGCGGCTCCGGCCAGATCTCCGGCAGCTTCTCGGCCGACAGCGCAACGACGCTTGCCGCCATGCTGCGCGCCGGCGCCCTGCCCGCCAAGCTCACCGTCATCGAAGAACGCACCGTTGGCGCCGACCTCGGTGCGGACGCTATCCGCATGGGTATCTATTCCGGCCTCGTCGGCTTCGTGCTGGTCGCTGTCTTCATCTTCATCCTGTACGGCAAGTGGGGCTTCCTCGCGAACTTCGCGCTGCTCATCCACACGATCCTGACCTTCTCGGCGCTGACGCTCGTCGGCGCGACGCTGACGCTGCCGGGTATCGCAGGTGTCGTTCTCGGTATCGGTCTTGCGGTTGACGCGAACGTTCTCATTAACGAGCGCATCCGCGAAGAAACGCGCAAGGGCAAGAGCGCCTTTGCAGCCATCGACACCGGCTTCCGCCGCGCCTACTCGACGATTATCGACGGCAACATGACGGCGCTAATCGCAGCGGCGATCCTGTTCTGGTTCGGCACCGGTCCGGTTCGTGGCTTCGCGGTCACCATGGCGCTCGGCCTGATCATCTCGATGTTCACGTCGGTTGCCTTCGTTCGCGTCACGATGATCGAGATCACGCGTCGCCGTAAGCTGAAGGTTTTGAACATCAAGCCGCTGATCCCGATGATGTTCAACCCTTACGGCCGCCACATCCAGTTCATGAAGGCTCGCTTCTTCGGCGTGACGGTCTCGGCGCTTCTGTCGATCGCCTCGGTCGTCCTCTTCATCCATCCGGGCCTCAACTACGGCGTCGACTTCCGCGGTGGTATCCAGATGTCGGTGAAGACCGCGGAAGCCAGCGATCTTGGCCGCTTCCGCGAAGGCTTGAACAGCCTTGGCCTCGGCGAGGTGTCGCTGCAGTCCTATGGTGACAACAACACCATGGCGGTGCGCGCGCAACGCCAGGACGGCGGTGAAGAAGCCCAGACGGCAGCCGTCGAAAAGCTGAAGGCGGAGATCATCAAGATCGACCCGTCGGCAACTGTCACCGGCACCGACGTCATCGGTCCGAAGGTCAGCGGCGAACTTGCCTGGGCCGGCATCCTGTCGGTGGTGATCGCCAGCCTCGCGATGCTGTTCTACATCTGGTACCGCTTCGAATGGCCGTTTGCAGTCGGCGCCATCGTCACGCTCATCCTCGACGTGACAAAGGCGATCGGCTTCTTCGCGTTGACCGGCCTCGACTTCAACCTTACCGCCATCGCCGCCATCCTCACGCTGGTGGGCTACTCGGTGAACGACAAGGTCGTGGTCTATGACCGCATGCGTGAAAACATGCGCCTCTACAAGTCGATGCCGCTCCGCGAAATCATCGACCGGTCGATCAACGAGACGCTGGCACGTAGCCTCTACACCAACGCGACCGCCTTCCTCGCCCTGCTGCCGATGGCGATCTGGGGTGGCAGCGCGGTCTCGAGCTTCGCGATCCCGATGGTCTTCGGCATCCTCGTTGCCGGCGCGTCGTCCGTCTTCATCGCGGCACCCATCCTGCTCTTCCTCGGCGACTGGCGTCGTCGCCACGGCAAGGCTGTCGCGGCCGCAGAAAGCGCGCCGGAGATCATCCCTCCGGAAGAGGGCCAGTCGCGCAAGACCGCGGGCTGAGAACATGCTGACGTGACTTGAAAAGAGGGCGCCGGTTGCAGAGCCGGCGCCCTCTTTCTATGTTGACGCAAGGAGATTCCGCGGCATGTCGTCTGAACAATCGCTTGCATCGACTGAGAACGAGGAGCGCATTCGCCGCTTCCTCGCGATCGCCTCGCACGATCTGCAGTCGCCGCTGCGGCATATTGCGATGTATGCGGAAATCCTGCTCGACGACCTGGGTGACAAGCTCGACAGCGAGCAGTTGCAAAGCCTGCAAACCATTCTCCATAAAGCAGAGACGGCGCAGCGACTGACAAAGGCGCTGATCGGCTTTGCCACCAGCATGCCTCAGGTGACCGCGGATGAGATCGATCTAAACGGTCTTGTCAGGGAGATCTGGGCCGCTATGGAGAGCGACGTGATCGCATCGGGTGCGACCTTGCAGCACGATCGCCTCCCGACGATCGTTTCGGATGGTGCGATCGTCAGGATCGCGCTGACAAACGTGATTGCCAATGCACTGACCCATCGCGGCAGCTTGGTTCCGGTCGTGACAATCGAAGCCGAGCGGGAAGCCGCCGAAGTGACAATCCGCATTTCCGACAACGGTCCCGGTATTGACCCGACTCATCAAGACAAGATCTTCGATGCTTTCTGGAAGCTGCCGCAGGAGGGCCTGCCGGTCGGCCCTGGGCTTGGACTGACGGCCTCGCGCGAAATCTTGCGGGCGCTCGGCGGCAGCATTCGTCTGGAGCGGTCGGACGCGGGCGGCAGTCGCTTTGCCATTCGCCTCCCCGCCTCGCGAGCATAAAAAACGAGCTACGTGGTGTAGTCGTCCTTCCAGATGTCGGGCATGTTGTAGGTCACATATTCGCGGATGATGTATTGCAAGGTGTCTGCGTCTATCTCGTCCTTGCCGATCCGGAAGTCGACGCCGTAGTCTGGGAACTGCTGGAAGTAGCCGTCCGAGATGTCCATGGAAATGACGCCGATCGGGCCGGTATAGCCGCTGCCCCGCAGCTTAGGCATTGTTTCGCGAAAATCGGCATTCGGCAGCAGCCGATTGTCGAGGAGGATCAGGTCGAACCTGTCGCCACCGAGCTTGCCCAAAGCGTCGCCGATCGATTGTGCATAGTCGATCTCGACCGGCGGCTCGGTCAACGTAGAGAGCTTCTTTTTCAGCGATCGAAACTCGATGAACTCGTCGTCGACGAACAGCACCTTTACCGCCCTGCGGCCCTCACCGGCTGTCATTCCCGTTTCTCCGATCACGACACCAGCCCCATCCTCAGCGCGATTGCGACCATGTGGACGCGGTTGACAGCCTCAAGCTTTCTCACGGCGGCCGCTATGTGGGAATTGACCGTGTGTTCCGACAGGCCAAGGATGATCGCGATATCGGCGGATGTCTTGCCCTCACTGGTCCACTTCACGACTTCGGTCTCGCGCTGGGTAAGACGTGCAGACATTTCATGCGCCAGGATCTCCTCATAAAACTTATCGAAGATTCGGATCGTGTCGAGCAGCACCTCGGCGACCTCGCCCTGATCCGGCTCCGCCCGCTTGCCGCTGAAGGCGACGCAATAGCGCTTGCCCTCCGGAGTGAACAACGGAACAAGGAGGAAGGAATTACTGTCAAATTCGTTGAGGACGAGATCGCGCGGGTAATCTTCCCGCAAACTGCCGCTGCCGGTGAGCGGCATCGCCAGAAACTGCGCGGCTTTCGTCTTCAGCAGGCCTAGAGCCTGGCGCATGCCGTAGAGAAACAGGGCGACGCGCCGTTCGGCAACGTTTGTGATGATGATCTCGCGGTTGCTGAACGGTGGCGAAGCTTCGGAGACACGCGCCAGGGCGAAGCAGTCGAAGCGGTAGTGCTGTGCTGCGGACTTCAGCAACCGAAAGAAATCGGTGCGGTTTATCGCCCGACCGAGCTCCGGTCCGAGATGGAAAGGAATGGCGGCGGCACTGCTCATTGCACGTCCTGGGCCTCTCGGGTTTGGCGGCCTTATCCCTAGATCTAAGGATACACGTCCTAGACCGGCACAGTTATTACCACCAGCAAGACTATTGCAGGAAGAGCGTGAAACAAGACCTCGATCTTCGGATTAGGGGCCCGCGCCGTCTCCTCCCAGTCTTTTGTCTTTCCGCATCCAACACCCCTTGAGTGCGGAAGGCGGTGCCGTAGCGGCATTGGAGGGAGCCGGCAGCCTTTCAGTCAAGGGGTTGGCTGTGTTTGTGGCGTCAAACTTAAGGTTGCCCGGCTCTCTCAGCTTTTTCTTCCAACATCAGCCTATCCGCGCCACCATGGCCGGGAGATCGATCGGTTTCTCGACATAGAAGTCGGCACCCGCGGCCAGCGCGCGCCGGCGATCCTCATCCGCATCCGAGCCTGTGCAAACACCGAGCCTAACCTGCGAAAACCGTGCGTCGGCGCGCAGTCGCATGATCAGGTCGAGGCCGCTGTCGAGCGGCATATAGAGATCGACGATCAGGGCGTCCGGCAATTCTTCATGCTTCGCATATGTTTCTTCCAGCGCCTGCACGGCATCCTCAGCCTTGGAGAAGCATAGGAGCGTGACGCCAACCTGCTGCTTCTTGCGCACATAATCGGCGTAGAAGAGGTCGTCGGCGTTGTCATCTACGTAGAATACCGTCGGCATATCGATCCGTTCGAACCATGAGGCTGCCACTATGCCTTAGGATCGGGTGGCGGGAAAACCGAAATACGCCATCCCTGCAGCGCGCGGGAAAGCTCTCGTAACCGCAACGAACCATATTGAAAGTTCCCAGTTTCCAGAACTAGATGAGCGCGCAAATGGGAGAGACCGCGTGCCAAAGCCGATCGAGGCCGCCAGCGCCGATATACTACGCCGCCAACGGCAGTACCGGTTCGTTGTTATAGCGATCAGCGCCCTCCTCGTTGCGCTCGGCGCGGTCGTGATCGTCGCCTGGATCGCGCAGGTCCAGAGTATTCTCTCAGTGCTGCCCGGCTTCTCGTCAATGGCCCTGAACACGGCCCTATGCTTTGCGCTCTCCGGGCTCGGTCTCATCTCCTCCGTTCAACCCGGTCACCGCGGTCACATGCTGGCATTCCTGCTCTTCAGCCTTGCGGCAGCGATGAGCGGACAGCGGCTGATCGAGATCCTGTTTGTCGGAAATCAGGCGCAGATCGTCGAGCGCTTTCTCGCAAGCCTGATCGTTGACCCCGCCTTTACCGCGAGGGTCAATCGCGGCATGGCCCCGAATACGGCGGTCATCTTCTTCGTCGCCAACCTCTCGCTCGCTTTCGCGCTCTCCGGGCGAGCGGAGCGAACACAGCTTGTGCAGGAGCTTGTCGGCTACGTCGTCATCGGGCTCGGCATGGCAGCGCTTGCCGGCTATGCGACGCGGTCTGAGCAAGGATACCAATGGGGTGCCAATATCGGCATGGCCGTCCATACCGCGGCTGGGCTGGTGCTGTTCGGGTCGGCGATGCTGGCACGCTCCTGGTGGCTGAATCCGGAAAGTCGCGGCCGCATGCCGATCTGGTTGCCGGCAGTCGTTTGCCTTACCGGCTTATTCGTCGATCTCTATACGCCGCTCGGCGTGGCCAACGGCATTCTCTATGTGCCTCTCGTGCTCGCCTCCTTGTGGTTCGGCAACAAGAATGCACCCTTTTCCTTCGCGTTTGCTTGTTCCGTTCTCGTGTCACTCGGGTTCTTTGCGGTCGATCGGGCGGGCGCAGGCTACTGGTACGAGGCCACCAACCGGGCCATCACCATAGCGACGCTGTGGCTGGTCGCCCTGCTCGTCTTCTATTTTCTCCGCAAGGACAGCAGCCTGAATGCGGAGCGCATTCGCTTCGACAGCGTCATCAGAAACACGCCGAACGCCGTGATCGCCATAAACGCGGAAGGCTTAATCTCGCTGTTCAATCCGGCAGCGGAGAAAATGTTTGGCTATGCCGCCAAAGAAGCTATCGGCCAGAACGTTCGACTGCTGATGCCGGAGCCCTATCATTCCGAGCATGAGAGCTATCTTGCTCGGTACGCCCGGACCGGCGAAAAGCATATCCTCGGAACAACGCGGTCCGTTTCCGGCAGACGCAAGGGCGGCGAGGTATTTCCTCTCGATCTCTCAGTGAGTCGGTTGGCAACGGACACGACCATTACCTTCGTCGGCATCCTTCGCGACATTAGCGATCGCGTCGCGCATGAGGAGCAGCTGAAGACGATGTTTCGCCAATTGCAGGCCTATACGGCCGATCTAGAGCGCAGCAATGCGGATCTCGACGAGTTCGCCTACATCGCCTCGCATGACCTCAAGGAGCCCCTGCGCGGTCTGCACAATCACTCCCGTTTTCTCCTGGAAGACTATCAAAGCCAGCTCGACGAGGACGGCACCAGGCGTCTCAACCGGCTCGTTCTCCTTAGCCAGCGGATGGAGAAGCTTGTCAACGACCTCCTCTATTTTTCGCGCATCGGGCGGCAGCAGCTGGCAATCAAGCGCAGCGATGTCAACGCGATCGTCGGGGACGTCGTTTCGACCATGGAACTCTATCTGGAGGAGCGCCATGCCAAGGTTCAGGTCGAAGGTCGCCTGCCGGAGATCGTCTGCGATGCTCTGCGGCTGACGGAGGTCTACCGCAACCTGATCACCAATGCTGTCAAGTACAACGACAAGCCCGACCCCATCGTAACAATCGGACATCTCCAGCAATTCACGGGCAATGATGGCACTTCGGCACGCGACGTCTTCTTCGTCAGGGACAATGGGAAGGGCATTCCGGCTGAGTTCCACGAAGACATTTTTCGTATTTTCAAACGGCTGGAAAAGCCTAAGGATTCCGACGACGGTACCGGAGCCGGGCTGACCTTCGTGCGCAAGATCATCGCCCGGCATGAGGGCGATATCTGGCTGGAGTCCGAGGTGGGGCGTGGAACGACCTTCTACTTCACCTTGGGCCACAAAAGAGAGGACCAGAATGCCACAGCGTGAATCACAGCCGATCCTCATCGTCGAGGACAGCGAAGACGATTTCGAGGCAACGCTGCGCGCCTTTCAGCGTGCCAAGCTGAAGAATCCTATCCGCTGGGCAGCGTCGGGGCAGGATGCCCTGGAAGCGCTGGCCGCCATGATGCCGCGACCCGGCCTGATCCTGTTGGATCTGAACATGCCGGGCCTCGACGGCCGCAAGACGCTGGAGGCGATCAAATCTAATCCGGAATGGCGCAAGATCCCGGTCGTGATCCTTACGACATCCGACGACGAGCGCGACATCGAAGGGTGCTATGCGCTCGGCGCCAATACCTATGTGCAGAAGCCGGTGGATCTCGATGGCCTCTTCGCCGCCATACAACGGCTGAAGGAATACTGGTTCGAGATCGCCATCCTACCCGCCGATGGGGACGACCGTGGCTGACGACTGCGCCATACTCATCGTCGATGACAACGTCGACGACCGCGATTTCTATCGACGCATGCTCTCGCGGGTGTCCGAGGCCCACTACAGTGTTCGCGAGGCCGAAAGCGGCGACGAGGGAGTCGCACTTAGCCTTCAGAAACGTCCTGACTGCATCTTGCTGGACTACTCTCTGCCCGGCCGCGACGGCATCGGCGTGCTGGAAGAAATCCTGAAACAGGATCCGACCGCAAACGTCGTCATGCTGACCGGCCAAGGAAGCGAAACCATCGCCGTCGAGGTGATGAAGGCCGGAGCTCGCGACTACCTGACGAAGGATTCGCTCTCCCCGCAAACTCTTCATTGGTGCATCCAGAACGCCATCATGCATGGCGACCTCGAAGCCAAGCTGGAGCAGAAGCGGCAGTCGCTGGAAATCTTTACCCGCGCGATGGCGCATGACCTGAAGGAGCCGCTGCGCACGATCCGGTCGTTCAGCAAGATCCTGCAGGTTTCCCCGACGTTGTCAGACGAGGACCGCGAATTGCTGGACTACGTCGTCGGGGCAGCGGGTCACATGGAAGATCTCATCGTAAAGGTTTCCGGCTTTACCAAGCTCGAGGTTTCGGGCGAGCTGGAGTTGAAGCCCATCGCGCTTGCGGCAGTGATCGAACGCGTGGAGAGCAACCTTCGTGAACAGATCGCCAGTTCCGGCGCGTCGCTTTCCTATGGCGACCTGCCCGAAGTAATGGGCGATACAACGCTATTGGTGCAGTTGCTGCAGAACGTCGTCTCGAATGCAATCCGCTACTGCGTCGATCGGCCAGAAATCCATGTCTCCGCGGCAAGCGATGGTGAGATATGCCGCCTAGCCGTCCAGGACAACGGTCCAGGTATCGACGCGGAGCATCGCGAGGTCATCTTCCAGCCGTTCAAACGACTGGTGGGACGCGGCATCGAGGGCACGGGGCTCGGACTTGCAATCTGCCGGCGCATCGCGCAGCTGCATGGCGGCGCGATCTGGTGCGAAAGCAGGCAGGCCACCGGTTCGACCTTCGTCGTCGAATTGCCGCTTGCCAGACCCGCTGCCTCCGCTTCGGCAAATGTGCCGTATGGACATGCTGCCAATGTGTTGTCGCCAGCACCCGAAGGCTCGCCCAGGCTTGCCGAGGTTCTACTCGTCGAGGATAGCCCTGCGGACGTTCAACTGCTGAAGATCAAGCTGATGCAACGCGCCAAGGTGAACTTCAACCTCCATGTCGCCGGCAACGGCCGCGATGCCATGCGACTACTGCAGGAGCGGGCGACATCAGATGGCATCCCTGGAATCGACCTCATGCTGCTCGACATCAACATGCCGATCATGGACGGTTTCGAGGTTCTCGGGGCGCTTTCGGCGGACGCGCGGCTGAAGACCATTCCGGTTTGCATCCTGAGCACTTCTAGCGACGAAAGCGACATCCAGCAGGCAAAAAGACTTGGCGCTAGCGCCTACATGACCAAGCCGCCAACCCTCCAACAGTTTCAGGAGGCCTTGGCCGGACTGGACAGTTTGGATTTGAAGCCGCGCGGAGATAGCCTAGTTCTTTATGCGGAACCTTCGAGGCAAACTCCAATTGTAACGGCATGACGTTTATACTCGCACTGATTCTGGCGCTTACGACGCCCTCCACGCCATCCGGACTGAACTCAATGGTATCTGGCATCCATCACGTGACCCTTCTGACCCGAAAGGTACAGGCCAACGTGGATTTCTACGCGGGGTTTCTCGGCATGCGGCTGGTCAAGCAGACCGCGGGCTTCGAAGACGCCACGCAGCTTCATCTGTTCTACGGAGACACCGTGGGCAGCCCCGGCTCGTTGGTGACCTTCCTCGTCTGGGAGGATGGTTCGCCCGGTCGTGTCGGCCATAGCCAGATCGGCGAACTCTCGCTTGCCATCGATCCCTCCAGTATCGGTTATTGGCTCACCCGCTCTATGAGTTTCGGGTTTCGCTCCGAAGGTCCGGCCGACGAGTTTGGCGAACCCGTGCTGCGGCTGAAAGACCCCGACAACATCATCGTCAAGCTTGCCGGTGCTCGTAATCTGAAGTCCCCGGCCGCCTGGGATGGCGCCGGCGTGCCGATCGAGCATGCCGTGCAGCGGGTGCGCGGCGTTACCATGCTGACGGAAAAACCGGCCGAAAGCCGTGACTTCGTGGAGCGGCATTTCGGCTATCGCTTCCAGGAGAGCCGCGGCAACATCGAACGGCTTGTCTCTGAATCGGGCGATATTGTCGACGTCAGAAACGCTCAGGGCTTCTGGGCCGGCGCGCCGGGCACAGGGACTGCCGACCACGTCGCTTTCCGCGCCGCCAACGAAAAGCAGCTCCATAAGGTACACGATGCGCTGAAGGATGGCGGCGCGGCAGCGACGAACCTGCACGATCGCAAATATTTCGAATCGCTCTACGCCCGCGAGCCGGGCGGCACGCTAATCGAACTGGCGACTGACAAGCCCGGTATGATGGTGGACGAGCCGCAGGCCACACTCGGCACCAAGCTCTTCGTCCCCAAGGATCCGATCACTGACCTCAAGGACCTCAAGGTCGTGCTGCCGCAGTTTTCGATGCCGGGCGAGCCGCGCGTCAATTATCGCGACCTGCCTTTCGTGCACCGCTTCTATACGCCGCCAAATCCTGACGGCAGCGTGTTCGTGCTGTTGCACGGTTCGGGCGGTAACGAAACAACGCTGATGCCGCTCCTGCATGAGGCTGCCCCGCGTGCCACGCTGCTTGGTGTGCGCGGACGGGCGACCGAGGAAGGCATCCCGCGCTGGTACAAGCGCATCACGCCGTTCTCCTTCGACCAGGATGACATCAAGAGCGAAGCAGAGGCCTTCGCCGCCTTTATCGAGGGCGCCGTGTCGTCATACGGTCTAGATCCCAAGAAGATCGTCTATGTCGGCTATTCCAATGGCGCGAACCTGCTCAACTCGTTGCTCTATCTGCATCCGAATCTGGTGCACCGTGCGGTGCTGTTGCGCTCCATGCCTGTTTTGAAGACCTATCCGCATGCCGATCTAAAAGGCACGGATCTTCTTGTTATCAGCGGAAAGACGGATGCCTACGGAAAGTATGCGAACGAACTCGAAACGCGCCTCAAGCAATCGGGCGCGACAGTCGATTCGGATGTCATCTCCGGCGGACACGACCTCGGAGAGGGGGACGTCTCGATCATCCAGAAATGGCTGTCGCAGCAAATCAACTGAGCAGAGCGCCTTGTGGCGAAGGGCATCAGCGTCGAGCGATTCGGCTACAGCGCCTTGGTATAACTGGGGATAATAGCCCCCTTGCGAGCAAGGCGTTTGCCCGCGTGCTCCGACCCATGCCCAGGCGCCCGCAGTTTTGCCAGTTGTTGGCAGAGTAGTGTTTTAACGTCCGCACAGCGGCGGTAGCGGACAACACTACGTTGGCGGCATGAGACGACGATGAAGACATGCGAAATGGCACTCCAACAGATCCGATGGCTATCTATTCTCGAATCTGCACAGTGATCGCGCCATGCCGTTGGCAATGGCCAATGCTACCCAGAAGGGTGTTTGTGATCGTTTCTGTTAAGGACTACCGACTGCCGCAACGATTATTGCAAGCACTTATCGACAAAATACTTCTTATTGCATTTTGACAGGGGAATACTATAGAAACAACCGAAGCCACGCCAATCTTCTTTAATTTTGGCAAGCTAAAAATTCTTTGGTGCTTAGATAGAACTACATAAGATTATTTTTCATTGTTATTTTTACGATTAACTTTGATTTGTGACAAAATCTATATTTGTATTTATTTTCTGTCTTCTTGAGGCAAGAAATTACCACATTCGTCTGCGAACTGCTCCAACTGTTCTATTTTGCTGCAGCGCAAAAAGCTCCTTGCCGAAGCGGGGTCTCAGCCCTATCCTCGCCTCGACATCGATCGCAGAAGGGGAAATTGCATGCCTCCTCGGCCCGTGGACATCAGCCTGATTATCTCGTCGAGAAATCGGGCCTATGGACTGACGAACTGCCTGGATGCCGTGTCTGTTGCCGCCCGGCAGGCAGACTATCTGAGAGTTGAGCTGGTCTTCGTGGACAATGGATCCACGGACGAGACGTCGGACGTCGTTCGCCAATGGGCGTCGACCGCGCCGATCAAGACCAACTTGATCTACGAAGCGAAGCCCGGCCTCGCCGTTGCCCGCAACACGGGCCTGAACGCCGCGAGGGGCCGCATCCTTGCCTTTACCGACGACGACTGCGAGATTTTCCCAGACTATTTCACGACGCTTGCGGCGCTTTTCAGCTCGGATACCGAGATGGTCATGCGCGGTGGACGGATCGAACTCGGTGATGCCCGCGACCTGCCGGTGACGATCAAGCCTGAGATGGAACCCGCGGTGCTGACCAGCGACTTGCACGCCGGCGGCTTCATTCATGGCGCCAACATGGCGTTTCCGCATGGCCTGGTCGAAAGGATCGGCCTCTTCGACACGCGTTTCGGGGCCGGCACGCCTTTCCGCTCCGGCGAAGACACGGATTATGTCCACCGCGCCTTCAATGCCGGCGTGCGCGTCGAATATCTGCCCGATTTTGCCGTCAAGCACTTTCATGGACGGCGTGATCTCGCTGATATCAAGCGCCTGCAGACCGGCTACGCCTTCGGCAACGGAGCGCTGTACGCCAAATATCTCTTCGATCGTCGCTCGAACATGCGCGGCATGTTGCGCTGGGAAATCCGCCAGGCGCTCATGGAAGCCATGGGGCGCCAGAAACTCAACGAGGACCTTGGCCTGACCTATCGCAGCCAGCTTCGTGACAACCTGACCGGCATGCTCGCCTACTGGCGGGCGCCGAAGGCAAAGCAGCCCGCCTAGGGCGCCCGCCTCACCGTCAACGGAAACACGCGAGACCGATCGCGAGCCAGATTCGATTGGATAATGCATGGCCGATACGGCAATTGCGCACGCCGAGCTTAAGAAGAAAACCGCGCTCTCCGTCCTTTGGTCGGTCGTCCGCGTGGCCTGGAGCACGATCGCAACCTTTGTGATCTTCGTCATCCTGGCGCGCATTCTCGGGCCGGGCGATTTCGGGACCTTCGCGCTTGCGAGCCTGTTCGTGGAAATCGGCCGCGTGTTGGCTTATGCGGGCCTCGGCGATGCCGTCACGCGCCAGCTCGATCTCGACGAGGAGCTTGCCGACACGGCCTTCTGGGCGACGATCGCCTTCAGCGGCATCGTTGCCTCGCTGGTGTTCTTCTTCGCGCCCTACTACGGCGATCTGGTGCGCGACCCATCGGTCTCAGGCATTCTACGCTGGCTGGCGCCACTGCTTCCGATTTCCTCGCTGGCAGTCATCCACAATGCCCGCCTTGCCCGCGAGTTCGGCCACAAGAGCCTTGCCGGGCAGGCGATCGCCGCCAGCCTGCTGTCCGGCATCACCGCCGTCGTCTGCGCCTTCCTCGGCTGGGGCGTCTGGGCGCTCGTGGCGCAGACCGCGGTCAACGCTGCCGTGACCGTGCTCCTCGGCTGGTTCTACTATCCCTGGATGCCGAAGTTTCGCTTCAACGTGCCGATGTTCCGGTCCGTTTTCCTCTTCAGCATCAGCCTCGTGGTCACCCAGCTGATGTGGATGCTGCTTGCCCGCGTGCAGGACATCTTCATTTCGCGCTGGTTCGGCCCGGTCGAAGTCGGCCGCTACCGCATTGCCTGGCGACTGATCGAGCTGATCGGCCAAGCGGTGCTGGCGCCGATCGGCAGCGTGTCGCTCGTGACGCTGTCGCGCCTGCAGAACGACCACACGGCCTTTCGCAATGCCTATAACAAGATCGTCGGCGCTGCCGCGCTCGGAACCATCCCGCTGCTGCTCGGCTTCGGCGCTCTGTCCAACGACATGATCGCCCTGCTCTTCGGCGACAAGTGGGGCAATGCCGGCGATATCGCCACCGTTCTCGTGCTGATGGCGGTTCCCTTCGTCATGAACTTCTTCGCCTCGTCGGCGCTTTCTGCGGTCAACCGGGCGGAATCGATCCTGTCCGTCGCTGCCCTGCAGCTCGCGACGACGTTGATCCTCACCTGGCTGCTCGTCCCCTACGGCGTCGTGGCCGTTGCCGCGGGCTACACATTGCGGGCCTGGCTGACGATGCCCTATCAGCAATATGTGCTTGCACGATATGCGCATATCGACGCCAAGAGCACGTTGAAGGCTGTCGCCCTGCCCTTCTGCGGCGCGGCGCTGATGGCGGTCTGCGTCTGGTTCGCACATCCAGTCATCCTCGCACATATTCAAAACCGCTGGCTGGCGCTCGGCCTCAGCATCGGTCTCGGCGGACTGATTTACCTCGCCTTCCTGCCGATCTTCGGCCGCTCGGTCATCCGTCCGTACATCGCGCTTGCCATGTCCCTCAACCCATTCCGCAAACAGGCCGAAGCCTAGCCGCTTGCATGGACCCAAGTGTCCGCAAACAAGGAGCATTCCATGGAATCCAATATTACGATCATCAACCGTCTTCAGGGTGTGATCGCCAATTGCCTTTCCGATCTCTTTGATCCGTCCGAGCGTTTTGCGCTTCTCGACTTCCCGAACCACTACAACATCGGCGACAGTGCCATCTGGCTTGGCGAACTGGCCTATTTTGACCGGAAGCGCACCCGTCCGACCTACGTGACCGAGATCCCGACCTACGATGAAGGCCGGATGCTCAGCGCGATCGGCAACGGTCGCATCTTCCTGCACGGCGGCGGCAATTTCGGTGACATCTGGGCCGGCTACCGCCAGTTCCGCGAAGGTCTGCTCGACAAGCACAAGGGCCGGCCGATCGTGCAGATGCCGCAGACCATTCATTTCAAGGAACAGGCGAACGTCGACAGCACCGCGCGCGCGATCGAGCGTCACGGTCAGTTCACGCTGCTCGTCCGCGACCAGCGAAGCCTGGAATTTGCCCAGCGCTGGTTCCAGTGCGAAACGCGCCTTTGCCCCGACATGGCCTTCTGCATCGGTCCGGTCGCTCGACCGACGCCGCAGCACGAA
This sequence comes from Rhizobium sp. BK399, assembly GCF_014194695.1. Lineage (GTDB taxonomy): Bacteria > Pseudomonadota > Alphaproteobacteria > Rhizobiales > Rhizobiaceae > Rhizobium. Next base: position 967,359 of record NZ_JACIAH010000001.1, read on the forward strand.
CTGCTGCTCAATCTGCGCGAGGACCAGGAGGTCGGTACCGCACAGGACTTGACAGCAGCAACCTTGCGTCCGGGCACCGTGAAATCGGACTGGCCCGACGAGCCTGCCGATTTCCAGCGCCAGACGAAGCACGCCGCGATCCTGAAGGGCCTTCTGACCGGCCGCATCGGCGGTCGCGCGCGGATGACGGAGCTAGCCTATCGCGAACGGGCGCAGCAGCGTTTCGACCGCGGCGTGGCTCTATTGGGCTCGGCACGCCAGGTCATTACCGACCGTATGCACGGACACATCATGTGCGTGCTTCTCGGCGCGGATCACTGCGTTCTCGATAACAGCTATGGCAAGACCAGCAGCTTCATCGCGGCCTGGGGCACCTGCAACAGCGACAAGGCGGAACTTGCCTCGACAGTCGACGAGGCGCTTGCGATCCTCGATGCGCGACGTGTCGCTCCTGCAGCGGTCGCCTGATTGAGATCAGCCTCGCCGGGCAACCAGAATCCCGGCGAGCACCACAATGCCGCCGATCGCCTGCATCGGACCGATCGGCTCGCTGAGCAGCACCCAGGCGAGGATTGCCGCCACCACCGGCTGCAGCAGCAGCGTCAGTGAGGAGAAGGCGGCTGGCAGATAGGCGAGCGCGTAGGCGATGGCCATCTGCCCTCCCGCGTGACTGACGAAGGCAAGGCCGAAGACGATTGCCCAACCATAGGCCGTCGGCGGCAGCATGTGGCCTTCGTAGAAGAATCCAAGCGGAAAGATGCAGACAGCGGCGGATGCCGTGCTCCAGAGCATGATACGGACAGTATCGAAACGGCTGCGAAGCTTGCCGATCGCCAGGATGTAACCGGCATAGAAGACGGCGGCGATGACCGCCACACCGTCGCCACGCAGGTCGCCATTGCCGAGTGCCGCAGGGCCTCCCTTCAGGATGACCACGCCTGCAAGCGCCAATATCAGCCCGAGAACGAACACACGGGTGACGGACGCGCCGAAAAAGAGAAGCCCGATCACCGTGACGAAGACGGGGGCAAGATTGGCAAGCAGCGTCGCATTGGCCACCGACGTCATGGTGATGGAGAGATGCCAGGCCGCCAGATCCATCGCGAGAACCACGCCCGGCAGGATCAGCAGGGCATAATCCGAGAGTTTTTCAGGCTTCGGGCCGGCGTTCTTGCCCTTGGCAAGCGAAAAAATGAAGAGCGGGATCAGGGCAAGCGCCACGCGCCAGAAGGCGGTTGCCATTGGGCCTACTTCCGACAGCCGAACGAAGATAGGCGAGCCGCCGATCGCCGCGCCGCCGAGGATCAGGGCGGCAAGAGCCAACCGGTTGGAGGTAGGGGGGTCTGCGATTGTGGAAGCGGCCTGCGACATGACTCTCGATGCTTTCTGAGCCGCCTGGAGACAGGCGACGGAACGGGCCTATCAGAAGCTGTACCGAGTGGATAGCCGAGGAGCGACAAGGGTAGGCAAAAGCGTAATCTTATTGTCCGCCGATGCGCATTTGCAGCACTGCGCCCATCAACCGGAAACGACGGTCGAGAATTCGGGCGTCCCGCGGATGGTGTTGCTGACCGTACAGATCTCTTCGGCCGCATGAGCGATCTTCAAGCGCGTCTCTTCGTCGATGTCACCCTTGATCGCGAAGGCAATGTTGAATGCCTGAACCCGCGACGGACCCTCGCTTGCCTTCTCGCCCGTCACGTCTGCAGTGATCTCGGTTACGCGGTCGAGAATGCCCATCTGGCTCGCAGCGATGCGGGCGCTGAGGACCAGGCAGGCCGACAGCGACGCATATAGAAGGTCCAGCGGATTGAAACCAGGCTGCGAAGCGCCGGTGACGATATGCAACTCGCCCTTAGTGGCCGACGTGACATGCGGAAAGCCGGTGCGGCCGAGAACGGCGGTTGCGCCAACGGGACGGGGGCGCGCCTTGAGGTCGGCCATGGGAAAATCCTTTGGTGATGATAGCCTGCTCTAGATAGGGATTTTGAACCGCCGCGGCAACGCGCATTTGATCTGCTCGCGGCGGGAACAGACAATCAAAAGTGATTCGGCCGGCGACAATCGGCCCGCTCGTCAACCTCAGTTTCCCATCCCGATTTCTGAGGATAGCTCCGAGTCAGCTTCAAGGCGCAATATGCAAATGCACTAAAACAGAAACGACTCATTGGAGTTATCCATGCGAGCACTTGCGGCTGTTCCTGTTGCACCCAGCGTTATCATCGATGCCGAGCCCTTCGGCTACGTCAGAAAAGTCTATGTCGACGAAGACCCCTGCTGGGGTCTTTTCGATTCCGACGGCGACGTGATCTTTGTCGGCGACGCCGCCAGCGATTGCCATGACTACGCGGCCAAGGAACAGATCCGCATACAGATCATCCACTGAAGCTCCGGTCCGACGGCACCACACCGTCAGAGCCTGAGATCACGAGCGGATATCTGCACCAAGAGCGTTCGGCAAGGCGATCACGCCCCGCCGAACACCGCGTTGGGTGATGTCAGCGATACGAGGGTGCCGACGGTGTGACGACGACTTTTCCGCTCGAGAAGATGATGAACGCGAAGAGCAAGACGCCCACAAAGGTGACGACAGAAGCGAGCGCGACGATCGGCTCCATCGCCGCATTGCCCTGCAGCATGAGATAGAGCGACGGCACCATAAGGACGATGCCGGCCGTGTAGACGTAGTACTGGATCATGGCCAGGCGCGTCTCCGCCTTCTGTGGATTGAGCGCATGGTAACCGCCGAAGATCGCCATGGTCACCCAGCCTAACAGATTACAGTGCGCATGGGCGCCGATGACGGTGTGATCTTGGGAGATCGCCATGTTGAGACCCATGACAATGCCGATAATCAGAAATAGAATTGCGGTCTTAAAGTATAGCTGCGAGATGCGTGGCATAGAGTATCCCCCTCCGTTTGCGCCGTTAGTATTATCATTGCAAAAGCGGATTGAGAACGGCAGATGAACGGAGTTTTAACCTTCGGAAAATCACCATGTTACCATCGCGTGAGCCATGTCCCGAAGGCGGCGCGCCGGCATCGCCGCGCGGAAGTGCCACAGCCCCGCCCAGTAGCTATTTCTTAAGCACTTTCTTAAACTCATTCCCGCTATTCTGTCTCGTCGGCACATTCGCGGAGAGCGAGATGAGAGACATCTACAAACCCTTCGTCACCACAGACGACCCCGATCGGGACGTCCGCTGCCAGGACGCCCTGCAGTTTGCCTTCCGCGATCTTGTCGCAGCATCGGTCGAGGCGGGCTGGAGCGAGCATGAAGCGCTCGAGGCCATCATCACGCTCGCGGACGACGCCCTAAGGCGGATCGGCGCCAATGATGACGCGCAGACACTGCTCGATGTGCTGCGCAGGATGGCGTAATTCCGCTCGACCTCAGCGGACCACCGGCGGTCGCAATTGCCTTCGTAAAAATTGCTCGAAGAGCTTGTATCATTCCCGTGGAATGAGAGTACACTAATGAAATCGGCCCCATAAGATTAATCGGCGGGGACTGCTTGGGAGTTTTTACGTGCTCTTGCCGCTTTAGCGAAGGGCACAAAAATGCTCCAATCTCTCATATCGCTTACAGACCATGATGTTGCGCGCGTTACCGATGCCGTTCGGCAATGGTGTTCCGCCCAACGGATCGACGTTGACAGCAGTGAAGGGCATCGCGCCCTTACCGCCGCAATCGATCTTGTCCTGACGAGGCGAGGCGAAGCGCTGTTCGAGGAGCTCGTCCAGCGGCTCAACCGCGAATAGCACTATCGGGCCCGATGCTGGCGGTCGATCGTAGCAGAGCGATCAGGGTGCCGTGACTCGCTCTGGATGGGGATTGTCTGCGTACGAGATATCCATAACAATATGGCGTTGAGAGCTGTCATTCGGATCCAGACCGGGGGACAAGATGAACAACGCCTCAAGTCCCGAACGCGTTACATCGGCTGGGCACAGGCTCAGTGGCGGCAGGCATCTCGATGTTCACTACCTGGCGCTAAAGGACGAGTACGATGCTACGCTTCGCGCCACCGGCATCCGACCCGGTTGGTCGGTGCTTGACGCTGGTGCCGGGAATGGGGTCTTCCTGCCTTTGATGGCGGAATTGCTGGGTAGCCAGGGACACATCGAGGCTCTGGATCTGGCACCCGAAAATATCGAGGCAATCGAAAGCCTGATTGCCGATCAACAATTTCCCTGTCCGATAAGCACGCGAACCGGAGACATGACCGCGCTGCCACAAGAGACGGGAACGTTTGATGCGGTTTGGAGCGCGAACGCCAGCCAATATCTGAGTGACGAACAGCTCGCCCGCGCAGTCGAGGAGTTTCGCCGCGTCGTAAAGCCAGGCGGGCTCGTGGCCGTGAAAGAGGTCGACATCTCGGTTTGGCAATATCAGCCGCAAGATCCCAAACTCATGTGGCGGCTGCTCGATGCGCTATCCGGCGATACGCAGATCTCCGGCGCCATGCGGGGAACGCGCTTGCCAGCCTGGTTTCGAGCGGCGGGCCTTGAGCGCGTCTCTGCCATCACGACACTCGCAGAGCGACGTCAGCCGCTAAAGCCCGTGGAGCACGAGTATATCCGCAACAACCTCGAATTCTTATCCAGGCTCGCTCGAACCTGTGACCTGCCGGAAGCGGATCATGACCAATGGAAGGCGATTGGCGAAGAGCCGGACCGCCTGATTTCCGACCCCGACTTCTGCTACCGCGAAATGTGGGTCCTCAGCCTGGGTATCGTGCCGAAGCGCTGAGCCGAACATCAAAGTAGGTTGTTCGACACCCGAAGGGTCAATCAGCCCGCTCGGAAAGAACGGGATCTAATTCTGAGCGTTTCGTTCGGAAACATTTGGAAGCAAGTTTTGGAGTGGTGCCCAGAGCCGGAATCGAACCAGCGACACGCGGATTTTCAATCCGCTGCTCTACCAACTGAGCTATCTGGGCTAACCCGCTTCATGCAGATTCTTTCCTGAGAAAGAACCGGGGACCTTGGTTCGCCCCGGAAGCGAGCGGGGTTATAGCATCTTGTCCGGACATGGCAAGCGTCAAAATGACAGTTTTTTGAGACGCCTTGGATTTTTCCGGATTCATCAACGAATTTAATGGCTTCGCCCGTGGAAAACGAGCCTATTCGTTGTCCTCATGCTCCGCTTTTGCTTCGTCGTCGGCAACGGGGATGGCGTAGGAGCCGGAGAGCCAGCGTGAAAGATCGAGCTCACGGCAGCGGTTCGAGCAAAACGGATAGTGTTCGCGGCTCGACGGCTTGCCGCATTCCGGGCAGGGCCGTGTCTTACGCAGCGGCTCGACTTTGGCGGTCTTGTTTTCGTCAGACATCAGCGTCCCTTCGAGGATCAGCCCTCGGGCCACCGGCTGTGCACGTCAAAGCCTTCGCCGGTCAGCAGAAGGATGGTTTCATAAAGTGGCAGACCAACGACATTGGTGTAGGAACCGACCATCTTCTGCACGAATGTGCCGGCCAGCCCCTGGATGCCATAAGCGCCGGCCTTGCCGCGCCATTGCCCGGAGGCAAGGTAGTTCTCGATCTCGAAACCGGAAAGGCGCTTGAAGCGCACCTTGGTCTCAACGATCTTCTGCCTGACCTTGCGGTCTGGCGTGACCAGGCAGACGCCGGTGTAAACCCAGTGGCTGCGGCCAGACAGGAGATAGAGCGAGGCCGATGCCTCATCCGCGAACTCAGCCTTCCCCAAGATGCGGCGACCGACGGCAACTACGGTATCGGCAGAGAGGATATAGCTGCCCTTCCACGTCATGTCGCCCTTGATGGCAGCAAGGGCCGCCTCGGCTTTTTCCGTCGACAGGCGCCGCGCAAGCGATCGCGGGTGCTCCGACTTCTTCGGCGTCTCGTCGATGTCCATCGGCATCAGACGCGAGGGCTCGATCCCTGCCTGGTTCAGCAGATCGACGCGGCGGGGCGAGCCGGAAGCCAGAATGAGTTTGTATTTCAGCGCCATGGAACCTCGACCACCGGGAGACGGAGACAACGGCCTTTCGAGACCAGGCCTACTTGAAGCGGTAGGTGATGCGGCCCTTGGTCAGGTCGTAGGGGGTCATTTCGACGAGAACCTTGTCGCCTGCCAGAACGCGAATGCGGTTCTTGCGCATGCGGCCGGCCGTGTGGGCGATGATCTCGTGTTCGTTTTCGAGCTTTACGCGGAACGTCGCGTTCGGCAGAAGCTCGGTTACAATACCCGGAAATTCGAGGACTTCTTCTTTAGGCATATATTGGTTTTCTTCCTGTCGGTTGAGATGGCAGCCACAGCCGCCCAAAAATTTGCGCGGAAACTACACAATCAATGGGGGTTTGTGAACCTAATTGATCGTGTTTCTGTCATTTGTTTCACGCCGATTGCGCGGCGGTGGAGTTTCGTCTCACCAGCCGGCTCTCAATCAGTTCCATCAGGTGGTCGCGGACTTCGCGGTAACTGTCCAGAATCTGCTCCCGCGTGCCTTGAACAACGGTCGGATCCAGGGTCGGCCAATACATCACTTCGATGGCGTTTGACCGGGTCAGTTCCAGCGCAGCATGGTGCGCCTGCGGCGAGAGCGTGATGATGAGGTCGAAATAGTCATCTTCCAGTTCTTCCAGCGTGTGTGGATGATGCCGGCCGAGCGAAAGGCCGATCTCGTCCAACGCAACGTCAACGAAAGGATCACGCTCTCCGGCACGGACGCCCGCCGACCTGATGTAGACATTGGCCGGCAGCATGCTGCGGGCAATCACTTCGGCCATCGGGGAGCGGATACAGTTCATGCCGCACATGAACAGGATGGCACCCGGCCTCTTCCCTTCGCCTGCCCCGACCGGCGTTTCCATTGGCGTCAGCCGCGCCAGTAGAGCACGCAGACCAGCGTGAACAGCCGGCGTGCCGTATCGAAATCGATCTCGATCTTGCCGTTCAGACGGTCCCTCAGCGTCTGCGAGCCCTCATTGTGAATACCGCGCCGACCCATATCGATCGCCTCGATGCGGCTCGGCGAAGCCGACCGGATTGCCTCATAGTAACTTTCGCAGATCAGGAAATAGTCTTTGACGATGCGGCGAAACGGCGTCAGCGACAGAATGTGGGTTGCGACGGCACCGCCATTCTCTGTCGTGATCGCGAACACCAGCTTTGAATCGACCAGGGATATGTTCAGGCGATAGGGGCCGCCGGAATGACCGACGGGCGTGAAGCTGTTTTCTTCCACAAGGTCGAAAATGGCGACGGCGCGCTCGTGCTCGACGTCGGGCGTCGCTCGGCCGATGGTGTCGTCAAGGACGACGTCGCAAAGCCGAAAGTCGCCCGCCGCCATCTGTCACCCTTCCAGATTGAGGCGGATCGCAACCGATCGCGCATGCCCGTCCAGTCCTTCGGACACGGCGAGCGCGATGGCGGCCGGGCCCAGCGTGCGCAGCTGCTCGGGACCAAGGCGCAGGATCGAGGTGCGCTTGACGAAATCGAGCACGGAAAGCCCTGAAGAGAACCGCGCCGAGCGGGCCGTCGGCAGAACGTGGTTCGAACCACCGACATAGTCGCCGATCACTTCGGGCGTATGGGCGCCAACGAAGATCGCGCCGGCATTGCGGATACGCGGCAGCAGCGCGTCCGGATCGGCAACGGCAAGCTCCAGGTGTTCAGGCGCGATGCGGTTTGCCAACGGAATGGCGTCCTGCAGAGACTTCACCAGAATGATCGCCCCATAGTCGCGCCAGCTGGTGGCAGCGGTTTCGGCGCGATTCAGCGTCTTCAGCTGCCGCTCGACGGCTGCTTCCACCGACCTGGCGAATTCGGCATCATCCGTTGCCAAGATTGCCTGCGCGCTCGCATCATGCTCGGCCTGCGCCAGCAGATCGGCGGCGATCCAGTCCGGATTGTTGTCCTTGTCGGCGATGACGAGCACTTCCGAGGGACCGGCGATCATGTCGATACCGACGGTGCCGAAGACATGCCGCTTGGCGGCGGCGACATAGGCATTGCCGGGACCGGTAATCTTGGCGACGGGCGCGATGGTCGCCGTCCCGTAAGCCAGCGCGGCAATCGCCTGTGCGCCGCCGACGCGGTAAATTTCGCTGACGCCCGCGAGCTTGGCCGCGGCAAGCACCGCAGGATTGACGGCGCCGCCTGTTGCGGGAACGGCAATGACGATGCGATCGACGCCTGCGACCTTCGCCGGCACCGCATTCATCAGCACCGAACTCGGATAGCTCGCAGTGCCGCCCGGCACATAAAGGCCGACTGCCTCGATCGCGGTCCAGCGGGAACCGAGGCCTACGCCCATGTCGTCTTCGTAGATATCGTCCTTCGGCAGCTGGCGACGGTGGTGCGATTCAATGCGCACCTGCGCAACCTTCAGCGCGCCGAGGACTTCCGCCGGAACCGCTTCGATGGCGGCGTCAATCTCCGCCTCGCTCACGCGCATCGGCGTCACGGCAAAATCGATGCCGTCGAATTTCTTCGAATACTCGGCAAGCGCCTCGTCACCGCGCGCCCTGACGTCATCGATGATGGCGCGGACCGCCGTGTTCACATCCTCGGAAACTTCGCGCTTGGTCGTCAGGAAGGCGGCAAACCGTTGCTCGAAGCCTTCCGATGCCTGATCCAGCCAGATTGCCAATGCGATATTCCTCTTGATAACAGACTAACCAGATCTCAAGCGCCAGGATGACGGGGCTTCGAAGCGGTTTCCCACGCCCCGCCGATATCCGCAAGCTGAACCTCGATGCATTCGACATCCAGCGCAATGGTCGCCGTGCCGGAGAGCGCCAGTTCAACGGTGCCGTCAGGCCCCTCGCCCTTCTGCTCGAAGCGGACGGCCAGCAACGACAAGACGTCGTCGCGGTTCTGGCGATCGATGCCGGTGGAGCGCACCGCAAGCACGCGTTTGAAGACAACAGCGGCGCGGCGGCGCTCGAAACCCTTGCGCTTCTTGCCGGCTTCCTCCCACGCGAAGCGATTGACCGCGACCGAGAACTGCCCCTCGCGCGGCGACCAGGCGATATCGGCGACCTTGAAGACGCTATCCTGCAAATGCGTGGAGACAACGGCAAGATCTTCGCTATCGAGCGCAACCAGCCTCAGATCAGTCATGCAGGCATTACCCCATCGCCAATGCATCGCCGGAATGGCGATGCGTCAGACAACGGACATAAGGCGCGGCAACGCGATGCGCAACCGGGCTTAAGGGCGAATTTGACGCCCTTTTGGTTACTCGCTGACGCGCTCGACAATGGCGCCGCAGCGGGTGAGCTTTTCTTCCAGCCGTTCGAAGCCGCGATCGAGGTGATAAACGCGGGATACCATCGTCTCGCCTTCGGCGGCAAGGCCGGCAATGACGAGCGAAACAGACGCGCGCAGGTCGGTTGCCATGACGGGCGCACCCTTCAGCCGCGGAACACCTTCGATCTTCGCGGTCTGGCCCGACAGCGAGATCTTGGCGCCGAGGCGCGCCAGTTCCTGCACGTGCATGAAGCGGTTTTCGAAGATCGTCTCGGTGACATGCGAGATGCCGGTCGAACGCGTCATCAGCGCCATGAACTGCGCCTGCAGATCGGTCGGGAAGCCCGGGAACGGATCAGTGACGATATCGACCGGCTTGATGCCGGCGCCATTGCGGCGGATGCGCATGCCGTTGTTGGTCGGCGAAATTTCCGCGCCGGCGCGGCGAAGCGTTTCAAGCGCCGTGTCGAGCAGAGCGACATCGGTGTTTTCGAGAACCACGTCCCCCCCGGCCATGGCGACGGCCATGGCGTAGGTGCCGGTCTCGATGCGATCTGGCAGCACGCGGTGGCGCGCGCCGGAGAGCGAGGTGACACCTTCGATGGTGATCGTGCTCGTGCCGGCACCCGAAATCTTTGCACCCATGGCGATCAGGCAATTGGCGAGGTCGACGACTTCGGGCTCCCGGGCGGCGTTGCCGATCACGGTCGTGCCGCGGGCAAGGGTTGCAGCCATCATCATCACGTGGGTCGCACCGACCGATACCTTCGGGAAGGTATAGCGGGCGCCAATCAGGCCGCCTTGCGGGGCCGTCGCATTGATATAGCCGCCGTCGATCTCGAGGTTCGCACCGAGCGCCGTCAGGCCATCAAGGAACAGGTCGACGGGACGCGTGCCGATTGCGCATCCGCCCGGCAGCGAGACGCGGCACTGGCCTTCGCGCGCCAGCAGCGGGCCGATGACCCAGAAAGAGGCGCGCATCTTGGACACCAGCTCATAGGGAGCGGTGGTGTCGACGATGGTGCGGCAGGTGAAGTGGATGGTGCGCGAGTAGGCGTCTTCCTGGCGTTCGCGGCGGCCGTTGACGGCGACGTCGACGCCGTGATTGCCGAGGATACGCATCAGAAGCTCGACATCGGCCAGATGCGGCACGTTTTCGAGCGTCAGTGTATCGCTGGTGAGCAGCGAGGCGATCATCAGCGGCAGGGCGGCATTCTTGGCGCCGGAAATCGGAATGATGCCGTTAAGCTCATTACCGCCGACAATTCTAATACGATCCATGGGCGCTTACGGGCGGTGCCCGCCTTTCTGAAAGGCTGTCTGAAAAAAGATGCGGGTGTTTAGACGAAATTAGCGGGGGCTTCAATTCGCCGTGAACGGAACATTACGATTCGTCCATTTTTGCGGCAGGCAGGCCATCCGTCTCATCTGCCTGCCCCGAACGGCGGGCGCGGGTCTGCTGTTTGCGGCGGGACAGATTTTCGCGAAGTTTTTCGGCAGCACGCTCGCGGCGCAACTCCGCCTGGCGTTCGATCGCCGCCTTCCGGCTCTTCTGGCCTTTTTCGGTGTTCTCGGTCATGCCGCAGCCTTACCCGAATTTGCGCCAATCCAAAAGTGGCCCGACCTCAATCTACACAAAGATGGAAATTGCGGCTTGCGCTTATCATGAAGCTGTGGCAATAGCCCCCCCGTTCACGCAATGCAGCCGCTTCGGTTGCGCGTCTGGTCCTTGCTGCCGTAGCTCAGTGGTAGAGCACACCCTTGGTAAGGGTGAGGTCGGTGGTTCAATCCCACTCGGCAGCACCAGTTTTCTCCCGCGAAATCGACAAAACAGCACTCACGAACCTGAAGATCACGTCGTATAGCTCTCGTCCAGCGACCGCAGACGCTTGCCGTCATGCGTTCTGAGATGGTACTCGACCTCACGCGGCCGACATCAACACTTGACGGGCTGCGGTAGGGGCATTGGGAGCTTCGAAAGCGACTGACACCTGATCACAGGCTGCGTAGCGATCCCATGCCCGTGTAGACAAGAAGCTGACTGAAAGTCGACCCTATGAGCAATGACAACGACGATCAGCCATCAAACACCGGATGGGTAGGGAAAGCAATTATTGTTGTGGCCATGGCACTTGCGGTCGTGGTCGCGATCGGAGGCGCGGTGGCGGTCTACAAGGCGACATTTATCCCGTAATCAACAAGCCTGCCGGCCCGGCCGAAAGCGCGACACGACCGGCCTGCGAGATGCCAGCGGAAAGCAATGCCTACTCGACTACACCTGCGTCTACGATCCGGATTCCGTCTACAACTTCCATTCGGAGTTGAAGGCACCGCAAAGTCGTTGGCCTAACATCCAAACTGATTTGACGACAGGATCAGGCGTCGAAATGCCAATCCTTCGTGGGGCGGGATGACAGATAATCGGACGCATCGAGGTCCTGGATCATCTGCCTAAGGGTTCGGACCGTCTCCTCGAATGTCGCAAGCTTGGCGTCGGTGACGTCCACGTTGCTGCCCGTTGCCTCGTCGACTTCGAGCCATCGCTGCTTGCCACGCCGCATGGATACCACCATGGAAACATACTTCTGGCATTCCGCATTCAGCACGTTTTTGAGGTCCTGCATTACCGATCTCCAACGCTGACAAGGGGCGACTGACGTTGAGCTTTTGATGGTTGCACAAAGTGCCGGATTCAGCCAGTTAAAAGTGCAAGCAACAGATCCGCTATCGCCAACGAGAAAATAACGCTTCGCGACGCAAAAAGATCGGATAGGCGGCCGGAGAATGAGGGGAGACCCGGGCAGCGGTTTTCCCGTTTGCGGACGTCGAAAATATCGCTAAAATACCTTCTGCATGAGGCCTTCTAGAGGAACGCGGAGGCCGATTCGCACGTTTTGGCCTAAGCATGGAGGAAAGACGCCGATGGCCGTAGAGAAATGGAATGACCCTATCCACGTGGGGTTCGAAAGCACCGGCGCGCGCACGATCCTCGGGCCCTTGGACGCGCTGAAGTGCTTGGCGGACCTGTGGCCGAACGCCCGCGGACTACGCTACCTGAAGGCAAGAAGCACATGCAGGGCAGCCCTCGATGGTCGTAAGACGGTCGAAGAGGCGCGCGCGGAATTTGTAGCGGCGGCAGAAGAAGCCAAGCTGAAGGTCAATTGAGCAACAGCAGCCGGCGGTCGCCGGCCCATCATTATCGATAGCCTGTGCCGGAACAGGCCAATAGTTTATTTTTATTTAACCCTCGGCGACGCCAGCTGTTGGGATCGTGGTGAAGTTCATTGCCATTCAGGCACGTCCCTCAATAGAACATCGGCAGCCATCATGATGATGGTCAGAGGCTCGTCACCCTCTGCGAAAGCAGACGAGCCTCGATTGCAATAGCTCGCCCCATCACGCCGGCTCGAGCCGGCGCCCGCGGATCCTTTCAAGAACCTTACGCCCGAGCTTCTGACCCGGTCCCTCGATACGGGTGAAGCCCAGGTATGCAAGCACATAGGCCGTCGGCAAAAGAGCGGCGACAACGATCGCAAATCGTTCCGGTGCGGAAATCCCAGCCCCGAAATGCCTGATGACGAACGCGGCGATCGGCTGCAGCAACAGCAGATGGATCAGGTAAACGCCGAACGAAAGCTCGCCCAGCCAATGGCAGAAGCGATTTCCCATGAGTGACGAAACGCGGTCGCCAAGCTTTCCAATCAGGCCCGGCAGCAGGTGGTAATGCACCAAGGCGAAGAAGCCGACGACGAGAAGCAGCCGGACGCCGATCTTCGTCGTGGTCATATCGCCGCCGATCGGAATCATCACCAGAATGACTGCCAAGAGGCCGTTCATGACGGTTTGCCGCGGCGTCACGAACAACCCATTGGCGATCAGCATGCCGCACAGGAAAACGTGCATCTTCAGTGGCAGGAAAGACGGCATCGGAAAGTCGATATGCGCAGCCTGGATCGCCTTTGCGATTACAAAGCCCATAAGCGCAATCAAGGCGGCGCCCGGCAGCCATCTGGTTTTCCTCAAGAGCAGCATCGCAATCGGAAACACGGTATAGAACTGCATTTCCAGACCGAGGCTCCAATCCGGCAACGCCGTGCGGAACGCGTAAGCGGGATGCAGCCCGAAGAGGAAGCTCAGGTGCATGAGAAGATTACGCAGGCTGTCGTCCAGATAGCGCTCCGGCAATTGCGGGCCATGCGCGAGAAACGTGTCGATGACCATGCGGGCTTGATAGAGCTGCGGACCTAGAAGCAGCGCCACACACAGCATCACATAATAGAGCGGCGCGATGCGAAAAAAGCGCTTCAACCAGAAGCCGAACCAGGTGGCCGGCTTTTCCCAGGGGTTGGCCGTCTCGCGCAGCCGATAGTGAAAGACCATCAGAAAGCCGGACAGCATAATGAAGAGGTCGACGCCCAAATCCGGCGACGAAAGGATCGGAAGGTGCCAGCCCGTCAATTGCAGACTGTGGCCGAGGAGGACCCAGAGCGCGGCTAGCCCGCGTAGCCCGTCGAGGCATCCGATCCGCTTGCTCTCAATGATCATAGGGTATCCTTCTGGTTGAGGCTCAGCTTCGCGGGAAGCTAACGCAATGTGCTGCAATGCACAACGCGCAACCAGAAAAGTTGATCGACGCCCTTGGGAAGCGCCGACCTTGGCTACCTTATTTCAGGGATTCCATGACGAAATGAGGCGATCAACAACGATCGTCGCTCTGCACCTCGAGATAGCCGACACCGATAATGGTGCCGTCAAACGATCGAATGAACGAGGGAACATAGTGTGTCGCCGGCTCGGTGCAGGACACGGAGCCAGTGTATTCGTTCATTGCCATTTCATCCCGAGGCAGGGCGGAGTAGTCGCTCGTAATCTCGAGCGAAGCCGAAGCTGGGGTGATGAAGGTCCCTATTGCCAGCGCAAATGCCGGCACTCCCAATCGAAGAAGTCTTTGCATGCGCTTCTCCCGTGTTTTGATTACAAGCATTAACTAATGAAAAGCGCTTTTAGTTCCAGTGCCGCCGCTACTACTTTCGCACAGTTAATTCTTCGTATTTTCGATCAGGCTAAATTGTATGATTTTACATAATGATAGTCGGATGTTTCCGGGCACCCAGCTACATGCTGTATGCGCGCGCCAAAACGGATGACCTTACAGTATTATATTTGGGTAGGCCGCCTAATGCCCGCAGCTGCGGCCCTGGGCATAGCCCCTTGCGAGCAAGGCTCCCGCCAGACCAAACGGTCCGTCCGACGTAACCCTTCCTCTGATAGAAAAGCCCGCATCGACTGACGCCATGCTGGCGCTTTAGTCGGGCTGCACCAATCTATACTCGAAAGAATCTCACCGATGCCGGTGCAAGCTACTTGGCGTCTCGACCGGCCGGGCCATATATACCAACGGCTTGGGTGGGGGTTGCAACGATGAGACGTCTGCTTCCGACAATTCTATCGCTCGTCATGCTATCGAGCTGCACGACGGACAGTTCGACCGAGGTTCAGCCAATTCCGGGAAGCATCACCTATGGCGGGCAGCCGCGCACGAAGCTGACCAAGTCTCCGCCGGGCAGTGCCATCTACAATTCGTTCTATGACTCCACCGGCAGCAGGGTCAAAGAGACCTATATCCTTCAACCGGATCGCAGCCTGAAGCTCGTGCGACGCGTCATCGTGCCCGATTTCCCCTCACGAGGCGGTTCTTGACACACGCGCCGTTCGAGAACATTCAAGGAACGTCGAATATTTTCGCGGGGCGATTCTCCGCCGAAGCAACCGGACGGCTGAATGTATCTTGAAAAGCTCAATCCGCAGCAGCGCGCGGCCGTCGAATACGGCACGCTCACTGACGGCAGCCACGTTGCCGGCCCGCTGTTGGTGATCGCCGGCGCTGGTTCGGGCAAAACCAACACCCTGGCGCACCGTGTTGCGCACCTGATCGTCAAGGGCGCCGATCCACGCCGTATCCTTCTGATGACGTTCTCCCGGCGGGCGGCCGCCGAGATGGCGCGGCGTGTCGAGCGTATCTGCGCCCAGGTACTCGGCAGCAATTCCGGGATCATGGCGGATGCGCTGGCCTGGAGCGGAACCTTTCACGGGATCGGGGCGCGGCTCCTGCGCGACTACGCCGAGCAGATCGGCATCGACCCCGCCTTCACGATCCATGACCGGGAAGACAGCGCCGATCTGATGAACCTCATCCGGCACGAACTCGGCTTCTCGAAGATGGAGAGCCGATTTCCGACCAAAGGCACCTGCCTTGCGATTTATTCGCGCGTCGTCAATTCGGAAGGTGAACTTGGTCTCGTTCTGCGCGACGCCTTCCCCTGGTGCTCGGCCTGGGAGAACCAGCTGCGAGACCTCTTCGGCGCCTATGTCGAGGCCAAGCAGAGCCAGAACATTCTGGATTACGATGATCTGCTGCTCTACTGGGCGCAGATGGTCAGCGAACCGATGATCGCGGACGATATCGGCAACCGCTTCGATCATGTCCTTGTCGACGAGTACCAGGATACGAACCGGTTGCAGGCGTCGATCCTGCTCGCATTGAAGCCCGGCGGGCAAGGCCTGACTGTCGTCGGCGACGATGCGCAGTCAATCTATTCCTTCCGCGCCGCCACCGTGCGCAACATCCTCGACTTTCCCGCGGCGTTCAGTCCGTCGGCCAACGTCATCACGCTTGATCGCAACTACCGCTCGACGCAGACAATCCTCGCTGCGGCGAACGCCGTGATCGACCTCGCCTCGGAACGCTTCACCAAGAACCTCTGGACCGAGCGCCAGTCGGCTCAGCGTCCGAGGCTCGTCACCGTGCGCGATGAAACCGAACAGGCGCGATATGTCGCCGACAAGGTGCTGGAGAACCGCGAAGAAGGCGTGACGCTCAAGCAGCAGTCGGTGCTCTTCCGCGCCTCGCATCACAGCGGCGCGCTGGAGGTCGAGCTCACCCGCCGCAACATCCCGTTCGTGAAGTTCGGCGGGCTGAAGTTCCTCGACAGCGCCCATGTGAAGGACATGATGGCTGCCCTGCGCTTTGCCCAGAACCCCCGCGATCGCGTCGCCGGCTTCCGGTTGATGCAGTTGCTCCCCGGCGTCGGGCCCTCGACGGCGCAGCGCGTCATCGACCAGATGGCGGCAGATGCGAGCCCGATGCAGGCGCTTGCCGAACTGCCGGCCCCTCCCCGTTCGGGCGAGGATTGGACGGCCTTCGTTGCGATGCTGCAGGAGGTGAAGACCGGAAAGGCCGGCTGGCCGGCGGAGATCGGCCTTGTCCGCGAATGGTATTCGCCGCATCTCGAACGCCTGCACGACGACGCCTCGACCCGCCAGGCCGACCTTTTGCAACTCGAGCAGATTGCCAGCGGCTATCCTTCCCGTGAGCGCTTCCTGACGGAGCTGACGCTCGACCCGCCGGATGCCACCAGCGACCAGGCAGGCGTGCCGCTGCTCGACGAGGATTATCTTATCCTCTCCACGATCCATTCCGCCAAAGGGCAGGAATGGACACGCGTATTCATGTTGAACGTCGTCGATGGCTGCATCCCCTCCGACCTTGCGGTCGGCACGAGCGCCGAGATCGAGGAAGAGCGGCGACTGCTGTATGTCGCGATGACGCGCGCCAAGGACAATCTCGACCTCGTCGTGCCGCAACGCTTCTTCACGCACGGCCAGAACGCGCAGGGTGATAAGCATGTCTACGCCTCGCGCACGCGCTTCATCCCGGCAACCTTGCTGCAGTTCTTCGAGGTGGTCGGCTGGCCGCAATCGAGAGCCGACGGCGGCGCGTCGCACCAGGCGCGGCAAGTGCGTGTCGATGTCGGCGCGCGCATGCGCGGCATGTGGCGCTGAAGCTCAGAGCGCGAGCGGCGGCTCGGCGGGCCGGAAGAAGGCATCGATCGCCGCCTGGTCGACCGCTTCCGGTGTCGCCGGCATCCAGTGTGGGTTGCGATCCTTATCGATGATGGCTGCGCGGATGCCTTCGTAGAAATCCGGGCTTTTCAATATCTGCTGACAGGCGCCGAGCTCGTGGTTCAGGCATTCGGCGATGTTTCTGCTCTGCCTTCCCTGACGCAACAAACGAAGCGCAAGCTTCAGACTGGTCGGGGAGCGCGTCTGAATGACCCGCAGTGTTTCGGCGGGAAATTCGCCGGGCTCCTTCTCGAGCGCATGGATGATTTCCTCGACAGTGCCAAAATGAAAGCAACGTTCGATCAGGTCGCGGTTGCTCTTTATGGCGCTCGTCCCCGGATCGCTGGAAAGGTTCTTCAGGACCGCCTCGACATCGCGCGTCCCTGCGTTTCGGGGCAATTCCGCCAGCGTATCAACGACGTCAGGCAGCCGGAAGGACGCGATGTAATGATCGGCCAGCGCGGCATAGATGATATCAGCCGCGTCGACGGTCAGGCCCGTGAGACCCATCCAGGTACCGGCTTCGCCGGGTGCGCGCGGCAGCAGCCAGGTTGCCCCCACATCCGGAAAATACCCAATACCCGTTTCCGGCATGGCAAGCTTGGTTCGCTCCGTCACGACGCGGTGGCGGCCATGCGAGCCGAGGCCGACACCTCCGCCCATGGTGATGCCGTCCATCAGCGCCACATAGGGCTTCGGATAGGTGGCAATCCGGTGATTCAGGCGGAATTCTTCGCGCCAGAAGGTCATAGCCAGATCAGTACCGGCCCGGCCGCTTTCATGCAGTGCGCGGATGTCGCCGCCGGCGCAGAAGCCGCGGTCCCCTTCCCCCGAGGCGATCACGGTGGCGATATTGGCGTCCGCCGCGAAGTCGTCCATTGCATCGGCAAAGGCGCGGACCATGTCGAGTGTCAGGCTGTTCAGCGCACGCGGTCGATTGAGACGGATGATGCCGGCCGAGGCACGCCGTTCGACAATCACCTCACTCTGCTGAACCTCGTCCCGCATGCTGACCTCCTCGTTTCCCGTTGCGCGTTGGTATCACGATCCGGGCTCGCCTTGACGAAAACGGCGCTACCAAGCGTCATGCCACCTTAACGCACTCGACGGCATAGTCGATGGCTGGGACTGGGGATGGGCTTTGTTTCTCAGAACGAGGCGGCGAGCGCCCGGTGAAGGCTTTGCAGATCGTCGACGTTGCGGTTCATCAGGAACAGTTCCCAGTCGAGCGCACTCTGCACGATCGTCTCCAGCGAATCGTGCTTCGGCTTCCAATCCAGAACGCGTTGGGCAAGGCCTGAGTCCGCGACGACACTTGCCGCATCGCCTGGACGCCGCGGCGCTATGTGAACCTTGAAGGAATGCCCGTGCAGGCGTGTGACCATGTTGAGCACGTCGAGCACCGAATAGCCGGTGCCATAGCCGCAATTGGCAACCAGTGAGCCGCTGCCATGGCGCAAATGCTGCAGCGCCTTCAGGTGAGCCGCGGTGAGGTCGCTGACGTGGATGTAGTCGCGGACGCCGGTGCCGTCATGGGTCGGATAATCGATGCCGTAAACCTGCACGCCGCTGCGTTTACCAAGAGCCGCCTCGCAGGCGACCTTGATCAGGTGGGTGGCGCCAGATGTCGATTGGCCCGTACGCCCCAGCGCATCGGCGCCGGCGACGTTGAAGTAGCGCAGCGCGACATAGTCGAAATCGTAGGCCGCCGCCGCGTCCCGCAACATGAATTCCGTCATCAGCTTCGACTGGCCGTAAGGATTTTCGGGATTGAGCGGCGCCGTCTCCTTGACCGGCTCGGACGTCATCTGCGGACCGTAAACCGCTGCCGTCGAGGAGAAGACGAAATGACGGATGCCCGCATTGATTGCGGCGCTCAATAGCGCCCGCGTCTTGCCGGAATTGTTGTCGTAGTAGGCAAGCGGGTCTGAAACGGATACGGGCACGATCGCCGAGCCGGCAAAATGAATGATGGCTTCGATGTCGTTCTCGATGAAGATCGTCTTCAGCAACTGGGCATCGGCGACATCACCGAGATAGAAGCGTGCGCGCGGAGCCACCGCCCAGCGAAACCCGGTCGAAAGGTTGTCCAGCACAACGACGTCTTCGCCTGCATCCAGCAATGTCCAGACCATGTGGCTGCCGATGTAGCCCGCCCCGCCCGTGACTAAAATTGCCATATCCCACATCCCCGCTTCATTCACGCGGGGCATCTGACGCCGTTTTTCCTTTCAGAATCTCCTATCGAATGAGCCCCGAGGGGCTTCCACGCCGGTAAGTTTGACGGCTTGGTTAGGGGCGGATTTCGAGCTCTGTTACAATTTTATGGATGTGCCGTTTCGGGGGGACTATTTTCGAAATCCGTCGCTCCGATCAACCGCCTGTTGCTACGGACCAGACAATGCACCATCGGGGCGCCGGTCGCCTAAGCGGCGATGTGAACGCCGTTGGCGACAACCAACCTTCCAAGTTTCAATCGCGTCGAATGAATGCCGTCAGATCTTCCCAGAGAATGGCTATCCCAACGGCGAACAAACCGATGGGAACCAGGAAGTACAGAGTTCTGACGGGATCAACGGTGAAGAACAGCAGATACAGAAGGCCGTAGATCCCGGCGAGTACCAAAACGGTCCCCAGAACAAGGGAAATTATCTTCCTGACCAAGATGCACCCCCTAAACCTCTAAGGGAATTGCTACACCAAACATGTCCAAGCTGTATAGCCGGTATGCCGGCTGTCTGGGGTCCGAAGGCTGAACGAGGTGACGGGTCTTGGGTAGGGCGCTGTCTTCGGGCTCCCGGCGCTCCGAGCGTCCACGATCGTCCACCCGTTGCAAAATTTACCGTAACGTACTTACGCGAACGCGAAAAGAATGGCCCGATCCACCGGCGAATGATCTGTTCCTCATTCTTAGGAGTTCCCCAATGAACCGGCTTGCGGCTTTGGCGTATGCCTCGCTTCTGACGTCGCTCACGGGCGTTGCACTTTCCATGAGCAATTCGTCGCTCCGTGCGCAGGACGACAGTAAAATCCCTCCTCTCATGGAGCAGATCAACAAGGGAAACTGGCTGCCGCAGCAGGAAGCGGAGTCGCTTCGCGATGAGTTCTACTATCAGAACGCCGTACAAGCCTATGTCCTGACGCTGCCCATTCTCAACACCATCGGCATGCGGGACGGTTCGGAAGCAACCTTCGGCGCCGGCTACAATGTCTTGCCGATCTGGAAGGAGCGCATGGACAGCCGTACATGGGTTCCAACACCCAACGCCGACGTCATCTACTCGATGAGCTATCTCGACCTCAAGAAGGACGGGCCGTTGGTCGTGGCTGCGCCCCCGAACGTCATCGGCATGTTTACTGACTTCTACCAGCACACACTCACCGATGTCGGCGCGATTGGTCCCGACAGGGCGCGGGGCGGGCTATATCTGCTGTTGCCGCCAGATTATGACGGGGAAGTACCGAAGGGCTACTTCGCATTCAAGTCGCCGACATACAACGTCTTCTTGTTCTTCCGCACCATCATGGCAAAGGGAGAGAACGGACCTGACCCGGCTCCCGCCGCCGCAAATGCCGAGCGGACGCGCGTCTACCCCCTCTGGGCTCCGGAGAAGGACGTGAAGCCCATGCAGTTTCCCGACGCCAGCGGCAAGCGCGTCAATATGATGTATCCGACGGGCAGCACCTACTGGACGAAACTGAAGGCGTTCGTCGACTACGAGCCCGTTGCCTCGATCGATCCTGTGACCCGCGGCGTGCTCGCCTCGGTCGGCATCATCAAGGGCCAGCCGTTTGAACCCACCGACAAGCAGAACGCCGCCCTGCAGAAAGCTATCGAAACCGCACCCAAGATGATCCTGGCAAGCCGCCAGCTCGGCCGTCCCGATAAGCGCAATCTGTACTATACGGATCGGCAGTACGAGAACATCTGGGCGGGCGGCACCGCCGAATGGATGCAGGACAGCTATCTGGATGTCTTGCAGCGCGCCTCTTACTTCCAATTCGCCTATTCCTCAGCTCCCGCCATGGTCATGCGAACTCTCGACGCAGGTTCGAAGTATCCATTCACAGCCCGCGATGCGGATGGCGATTTCCTGAACGGCTCGAATTCCTACAAGTTACACCTGCCGCCGCACCCGCCCGCCGCGCTGTTCTGGGCCGTCACAGCGTACAATGTTACCGATGGCTCGATGCCCGAGACAAAGCAGCTCCTGCCGTCGATCAATGCCTTCTACAAGGTGAAGACCAACGATGACGGATCGGTCGACCTCTATTTCGGAGCGACCAAACCAGCGGAGGCTCCTGACAGCAACTGGATCCAGACGGTCGCGGGCCGTGACTTCATTGCCGCTGTGCGTCTCTATGGAACTGGAGTCGAGTTCTTCGACCAGACATGGAAACCGGATGACGTCGTCAAGTTGAAATAGGCTGCACCACACGTTCAAGACGTCGCGACAGCAATTATGAAAGGTGGTAGGCTTCGTCTTGGGTCGCTCCGATTCCGGACAAAAGATATGGGCAATCTTGGGGAAAGGCCTTCCATCGCGCCGCCGTCTTCGGTGGGAAGAGTTGTCATCGACGAAATCCGTCACGCACCGGTTCTCGGGCTGATCGTTTTCGTACCTGTCGTCATTCTTCTGGAACGGATTTTTCCCGATCGCCACACGCTGTTGTTCCTTGCTTCGGTCGTCGCGATCGTACCTTTGGCCGCGCTCCTCAGCCGCGCAACCGAAGCGGTTGCGGCCAGGACCGGAGACGCCGTCGGCGGCTTGCTCAATGCTACGCTCGGGAACCTGACCGAACTCGTGATATCGCTCGCGGCTTTGCAGGCCGGACAATACCTGTTGGTCAAGGCGTCGCTCGCCGGCGCGATCGTCACCAATACCCTGTTCATGCTGGGAGGGTCGTTCCTGCTCGGGGGGCTCAAGCATCACGTTCAGGAATTCAACCGGGTCAATGCTCGCTTTCAGGCCTGCCTGCTATTCCTCGCGACGATTGCTGTCCTGGTTCCTTCACTGATCAGCGAGGTGGACCAGCCTCCCGCACTTGACGTCTCCCAAAAGCTGAGCCTTGGATTGGCGATCCTTCTCATTGCCGTCTATGCGCTGGGCATGTTGTTTTCGTTGCGGACACACCGCGAGCTTTTCGCAAGCGTCAGCCACGCGGAAGAAGACGAAAAGCTATGGCCGCTTGGCCTGAGCATCGCCATATTGATTGTCGTGACGCTGCTGGTCGCACTGGTCAGCGAGATCTTTGTCGGCTCTGTTCAGGCTGCCGCCGAGCACCTCGGGATGACGCCGGCATTTGTGGGTTTCATCGTCGTCGCTTTGGTAGGTGCGGCGGCGGAGATGACCACAGCGTTTTCCGCCGCTCGTGCAAATCGGCTGGACCTCAGTGTCGGGATTGCGCTGGGGAGTGCAGCCCAAATTGCCTTGTTTGTCGCGCCGGTATTGGTGCTCGTCAGCTATTTCATCGGCCCGGAACCCATGACATTGCAGT
Organism: Rhizobium sp. BK399; assembly: GCF_014194695.1. Taxonomy (GTDB): domain Bacteria; phylum Pseudomonadota; class Alphaproteobacteria; order Rhizobiales; family Rhizobiaceae; genus Rhizobium. Next base: position 989,978 of record NZ_JACIAH010000001.1, read on the forward strand.
TTTGGCGGGGCGCCGTGACGATGATGATCGTCGCCGCCTTGGCCGCGGCCCTCTTGTCCAATGGCGGCCGTGGGGCTTGGTATGTCGGCGTCATGGCTCTGGCGCTTTATGCAATTTTCGCGTTCACGTTATTTGTCTTGCCTCCGACTAATCCGTCGTGATGCCACGGGGCCATCCCACGGCAGGCGGGTTGACGAGCGTGTCGCCGAATTACTTCGCCTTCGCATGCCGTCCAGTCATCTCGCGAAAGGATCGAAAATGACCGTCTATGTGGCCGAAGTCTCGGGGCGCGGTGTCATCGCCTTTGAAGCGGCAAACGATGTCGATGCCGCAACCCGGCTCACCGACAGGACACTGCTGCGCGATCTCCGCGTGCTGCAAAATGAGGGCCGTTCGCTCTGGGACGGCGTTTCGCCGATAGGGCTGCGGGAACCTTCGCCACCGGAGCTTGAGATTTGGCAGCAGCGGCCCGCGACAGCAACGGCGTCCTTGTCCGACGACGACCGAAGCTGGCGAGTCTACTTAGTCGCCGTGGTCGACCCTACCGAGTTCGACGATGATGACGACGACGATGACTATGATGACGGTCCTGGTGACTGAAACCTTCTCGGCACCCTTTCCATGACACAACGTCGCGCAGGGCCATTTATCCGTTTGCAGGCGTAGCATGCATCGCACGCGATCTCGAAAGGCACATGACGATGTCGGCAGGCTCCAGGAACCAAGCCAAACGGATGAGACGGCTGTTCTTTGCCGCGCTGCTTCAGCAGGTTCGCGTACTCTGGCCTATCTTCTCGGGAGTCCTTGTCATCATGATCGGATCCGGGTTTGTCATCGGTCGGATCGAGGGTTGGCGGATCGGTGAAACCCTTTACTTCACCTTCGTAACTGGTCTCACGATCGGCTATGGCGACCTTGCGCCCAAGCATACTGTGGCGCGGATGCTCATCCTGCCGATCGGACTCTCCGGAATCGTCCTGACCGGCCTAGTTGCTGCCGCCAGCGTGCAGGCGCTTGACGCGGCAGGTCGCGGCAAAGCCGAGTAGAGTGACGGGGCCGAGTGGAGCGGCGAGGCCAGCTCATGAGCTGGCTGGCGCCGCGTGATATGCCGCAAATTCGCTCAGAGCTTCAGGATGTAGTCGCACAGCCTGTCGGCGGCGATCTGGACTTGGGCCGGATCGCGCAGGAAGCAGGCGCGCAGGAAGAGCTCACCGCCCGGACCGAAGGCCGCGCCCGGCGCCAGGCCAACACCCGTTTTGTCGACGATGTCGATCGCCGCCTTGCGGCTGTCGGTCACGCCGTCGATCTTCAGGAATGCGTAAAGGGCACCGTCCGGCTTCAGCGTCTCGACACGGTTCGTGGCGATCAACGCGTCACACAAGATGTCGCGGGAGCGCCTGGCCTTGTCGATGTTGGACTGCACGAAGCTGTCGCCGTCATTCAGGGCCGCTACAGCGCCACGCTGCATGAACTGCGCCACGCCCGACGTCGAGTATTGAATCAGGTTTTCGAGCACCTGACCGGCCTGCGGCGGGGCGACAATCCAGCCGACACGCCAGCCAGTCATCGACCAGTTCTTCGAGAAGGAGTTGACGAACATCACCTTGTCGTCCGGCTCCATCACGTCGAGGAAAGAGGGCGCGCGACCGCCAGCAAAGTAGTAGCGGGCATAAATCTCATCCGCCATGATCCAGAGATCATGCGTGCGCGCCAGCGCCAGGATGGCCCGAAGGTCGTCTTCGCTTGCGGTCCATCCAGTTGGATTGGACGGCGTGTTGATGAACAGTCCCTTGGTCTTCGGCGTGATGGCCGCCGCGATGCGATCGAGATCGACCGCCCATTTGCCACCTTCGAAACTCAGCTGGGCTGCGACGGAACGCGCGCCGGCAATTTCCAGGGCTGCCGCGATGTTCGGCCAAGCAGGGGTCAAGTAGACGAGTTCATCGCCTGGCGAGGTCAGCGCCTGCACGGCGATCTGGATCGCCTGCATGCCGGAACCGGTGACGAAGAAATGCTCGACCGGCAGGGTGACGCCGAAATGCCTGGCGTAGTAATCAGAGAGCGCCTGACGCAGCTCGGGAATGCCACGCTGATAGGTATAGAAGGTCTCGCCGCCGGAAAGCGCATCCATCGCCGCTTTGTTGATGAACTCGGGCGTCGGCAAATCCCCCTCGCCGACCCAAAGCGGCAGCAGGCCATCACGGCCACGGGCATAGTTGACGACTTCGACGATCCCGCTTTCGGGCGCCAGGACGGCGCGCGGGCTAAGGCTGCTCACAATCGACATGCATCACTCCGGTTTGCGCCTACTTAAAGCAAAAGCGGCGGCAAATCCCATGACAATCGGTGATGCAATATCGTTTTTCGTGATGGATGGACGAGCCCGGCCTTCGTCGGCGGGCTCAAGGCCATCAGGCCGGGCGTTTGGCCAGCAGGTCGCGGATTTCAGTCAGAAGCGCGACATCGGCCGGTGGCGGAGCGTCCTCTTCCTTGGCCTGCTTGAGCTTCAGCTGCTTGTCCACCTGCTTCTGCAGCGTATTCACGCCCTTGACCATCAGGAAGATAATCCAGGCGAGAATGAGGAAGTTGATCATGACCGTGATGAAGCTGCCATAGGCAAGAACCGCACCCTGCTGGCGTGCGGCGGCCAGAGTCGGCGCATTGACGTTGGACGACAGACCGATGAAGTAGTTCGAGAAATCGAAGCCCCCGAAGAGAGCCCCGACGATCGGCATGATGACGTCGTCCACCAACGACTTGACGATACCGCCGAACGCACCGCCGATGATGACACCGACTGCAAGGTCCATGACATTGCCGCGGGCGATAAATGCTTTGAACTCGTTGAGCATCCGATCCGTCTCCCTCTGATGCAGTTTCACTGACAGGTCATTGTTTTCATTAGCTACATCTTCGATGCAATTATTCAATCGCTAATTACAGAATATCGGCTGGGGTGAGCGGCCTTTGACTTAATGCCTAGATGCCCCCTGATGTTCAAAGGTGGGGAATTGCCGTAGTCTCGAAGCATCCGGGAGAGCCGGCGCGTGGTGCGCTGGCGGAGGTTCGATGCTGCCAGGTTGGGTCATACTCGCATCTGCATTCGGCTATCTGCTGCTGCTCTTTGCCGTGGCAAGCCATGGCGATCGCAAGCGGCGGATGTTCGGCACGCCGCCAGGCGGGCGGCCGGTCGTCTATGCACTCAGCCTTGCGATCTATTGCACATCCTGGACTTACTTCGGCAGCGTCGGACAGGCATCGCAGCGCGGGCTGGAGTTCCTGGGGATTTATATCGGACCGGTCCTGATGTTCACGCTCGGCATGCCGCTGCTGCGCCGGATCATCGAGCTCGCCAAGGCGGAAAAGCTGACATCCGTCGCCGACTTCATTTCTGCGCGCTATGGCAAGAATTCCACGGTCGCGACCATCGTTGCGCTGATCTCGCTGGTCGGCGCCATCCCCTATATCGCGCTGCAGCTCAAATCGGTGTCCACCACCGTAACGGCGATGCTCGATCCGTCGGACTACGGCATCGGCAGCGGCAATCTCTACTTCCTTGACCTGCCGCTGCTGGTCACTCTGGTCCTCGCCTGCTTCGCGATCATGTTCGGCACGCGCCACACCGATGCAACCGAACACCAGGACGGGCTGATCCTCGCCATTGCCATGGAGTCGGTCGTCAAGCTGTTCGCCTTCCTGACGGCCGGCGTCTGCGTGATCTGGTTCCTATTCGACGGCCCGTCCGACCTCTGGCAGAGGGCCGCCGAAAACCAGCTGGTGCTCTCGGCTCTCCACTATCAGACGCCGCTCAGCCGCTGGATCACCCTCATTCTGCTGTCGGCCTTCGCCATCATTATGTTGCCGCGACAATTCCACGTCACGGTTGTCGAGAACAGGACGGCGCGGGAGCTCCGGCTCGCGGGATTGTTGTTCCCGCTATACCTCATCGTCATCAATCTCTTCGTGCTGCCGGTAGCGATCGGCGGCCTGCTAACCTTCGGCGGTGGGGGCAATGCGGATCTTTATGTGCTCTCGCTGCCGCTTGCCGGGCAGATGCCTGTTGTCTCGCTGATCACCTTTATCGGCGGGTTTTCGGCAGCAACGGCCATGGTGATCGTCGCATCGGTGGCGCTGTCGATCATGGTGTCCAACGACATCATCATGCCGATCTTCCTGCACCGGAAGCTGACCGACCGTACCGGACAGCGCAACGACTTCGCCAAAACCCTGCTCAACGTCAGGCGCAGTGCGATCTTCGCCGTGCTTTTACTCGGATACGCCTATTATCGATCGACCGACAGCACGACCGGGCTTGCCTCGATCGGCTTGCTCTCCTTTGCCGCCATCGCCCAGATGGCGCCTTCGCTCTTCGGCGGCCTCTTATGGCGGCGGGCCAACGCGCGCGGCGCCATCCTGGGGCTGACCTCCGGCTTCGTGATCTGGATCTACCTGCTGTTCCTCCCATCACTTGGCGGACCGGACTACTCTTCCGTCGCAAGGGCGGTCCTTGGATTCCTGTTTCCGGGCACGACGGTTTTCAGCGGGCCCGACGCCGACCCGCTGGTCAATGCCACGGTCATGAGCCTGCTCGTCAACACGGCCTTCTTCATCATCGGTTCGGTGACCCGCAATGCGCGACCGCTCGAACGCATCCAGGCCGGCATCTTCGTCAAGCGGCAGTCGCGCTCGCAGTTTGCGACGCGCGGCTGGAAAACTCGCATCAGCATCGCCGACCTGAAGGCGACAATCTCGCGCTACCTCGGTGAGGAGCGCATGGAACGGTCGTTCCAGACCTATCAGCAGAATTCGGGCCGCAAGCTGGAGGACGATCAGCCGGCGGACATGGCGCTCATTCACTTCACCGAGCAGCTGCTCGGCAGCGCCATCGGATCCTCCTCCGCCCGGCTCGTTCTGTCGCTGATCCTTCAGAAGATGGAGGACGCCTCCGCCGATACGGCCTGGCTGCTCGACCAGGCAAGCGAGGCGCTGCAATATAACCAGGACATGCTGCAGACAGCGCTTTCGCAGATGGACCAGGGCATCGCGGTCTTCGACAGCTCGAACAACCTGACGATCTGGAACCGACGCTTCCGACAACTGCTCGATCTGCCCGAAAACGCCGGACAAGTCGGCTTCCCGCTGGCTGACATCGTGGCGATCCTCAGCCAGCGCGGCGATATTCCAGCCGGCGACGTGCACCACACCGTCCGTCACTTCCTGACGCTGGACAAGCCCTTCGCGCTGGTGCTCGGCGGCGGCGAGCGGATCATCGAAGTGCGCTCGAACGCAATGCCGGACAAAGGTATCGTGGCGACCTTTACCGATATCACCCAACGCGTTGCAGCCGACCGGGCGCTGAAGCAGGCGAACGAAACGCTGGAACAGCGCGTTGCCGAACGAACCGCCGAGCTCACTCGCGTCAACCACGAACTCGGCGAGGCAAGGGCAGCGGCGGATGAAGCCAATCTCGGCAAGACGCGCTTCTTTGCCGCCGCCGGCCACGACATCCTGCAGCCGCTCAATGCCGCCAGGCTCTACTCATCGGCGCTGGTCGAGCGCATGGGCCAGTCCGACAGCAGCGCCATCGTTCGCAACATCGATTCCGCGCTGGAATCGGTAGAGACCATCCTTGGAGCCGTGCTGGATATTTCGCGGCTCGATACCGGAGCCATGCGGCCACGGCTAGCCTCGGTGCCGCTTTCCGATCTACTGGAGCGGATTCAGACCGACTTCGCGCCGATCGCCCGCGAAAAGAAGCTGAAACTGGTGGTGATGCCAACCACGCTCAGGGTCCGTTCCGATCCGAACCTGCTGCGCCGCCTGGTGCAGAACCTCGTTTCCAACGCGATCAAGTACACAGTCGACGGAAAGGTGCTGGTCGGCGCGCGGCGGCGCGGAAACCAGGTGGTGATCCAGGTGATGGATTCGGGGATCGGCATCCCGCCGTCGAAGTTCCGGACGGTCTTCAAGGAGTTCGCTCGGCTCGACGAGGGTGCCAAGACGGCCTCTGGACTGGGCCTCGGCCTGTCGATCGTCGACCGCATCGCGCGCGTTCTCAATCACCCGGTGGAACTGCATTCGACGCACGGCAAGGGCACGGACTTCCGCATCGTCATGCCGCGCGAGACGTCCAGGCTGGTCGAATCGGTTGGCGCCGTGCAGCCGGTCGAGCATTCGGCGCAGAGCCTCAAGGGACTGAAGGTCCTCTGCGTCGACAATGAGCCGCACATCCTGGAAGGCATGCAGCTCCTCATCAGCGGCTGGGGTTGCGAGGTCCAGTGCGTCGATTCGCTAAGCGCCATCAGCGGGCTCGGTGCCCGTCAGCCGCCTCCGGACCTGGTTATTGCCGACTACCACCTTGGCGACGGCACAGGCGTTGCCGCCATTCTGACGCTGAGGGAACGGTTCGCCGCCTTCATCCCGGCGCTGATCGTCACGGCGGATCGGACGCCGGAGGTCCGCGCCGAAGCGGAGCGACACGGAATCGGCATCCAACACAAGCCGGTACGCCCGGCGGCGCTCAGGGCCCACATTACGCAGATTTCGGCGCACAAACGCGCGGCAGCCGAGTGAGCGGCTAGGCCTTGGTCATTACCTCGGCCACAAGGCCACGCACGCGCTCCGCACTCGGCGCGTCGTCAAACAGAATGCGGTAGACGATAGGTGCAACGACCTGATCCATGACGGCATCGACAGTCGGAAAGCTTTCGCCACGGGCAAGCGCCCGGTTGCTCAGCAGCTGCATCTGTTCACGCGTGAAGGCAGAGCACTGGCAGGCGTTGGCGTTGTCTTGCGCGGCGAGCACGTCACGGATCATCTCGCGTCCGATGCCCGAGGACATTTCTTCGGCATATTGCTCCGCCCAGGCTTGAAGATCCCCGCGACCGCTGCCGGTGTCGATTGGCTGCATGTCGGGGCGCAGGCGCTCGACAGCGACATCCGCCAGCAGTTCCTGCAGATCGCCCCAGCGACGGTAAATCGTTGAGGGCGTGACACCAGCCCTTGCGGCGATCAGCGGGATCGTGACATCCGCCCGGTCCATATCGGCAAGCAGCGCGCGCACCGCTTGATGCACGGACGCCTGCACTCGGGCACTGCGGCCACCGGGGCGGAGATTTTCCTTAGCTGCCATATTCTTAAGTCCTGTCTTCCTGCCCGGCGCATGGTTCAAAATCTTTGACCGATCCATTAACGCAAATTATTTGCTTTTAGCGTTGAGTCGACCTAAATGGCTAACGCATCGAATTAGCTTTAAGAGGCTATATGTTCCGCGCCGCCAATTCCACAGAGACCTCGCGCAATCCGATCCGCTTCCACGCGATTACGCTGGCAACCTTCTTCGGCGCATCGGCCGCGCCGACGCCGCTTTACCGGATCTATCAGGAAAATCTTGCCCTCTCGCCGGTGCTGATCACCGTCATTTTCGCGGTCTATGCATTCGCGCTCCTCGCAGCATTGCTGATCGCCGGCTCGATCTCCGATCACCTCGGTCGCAAGCCGGTGATCTTCACGGCGCTCATTCTGGAGATCATCGCCATGGGGCTGTTCGTTGTGGCAAGCGGTCCCGGCTGGCTGGTTGCCGCGCGGATCGTCCAGGGACTGGCAACCGGCGTTGCCGGCGCGTCTATCGGCGCAGCCCTTGTCGATATCGACCGCGCCAAGGGCCAACTCGTCAACTCGATCGCGCCGCTTTCCGGCATGGCCGTCGGCGCCATCGGCACCAGCGCTCTGATCCAGTACGGACCGTTCCCGCTTCACCTCGTCTATGCGATCCTGCTCGCTGCTTTCGCAGGACAGGCCGCCGCGATCTGGGCGACCGGCGAAACCGGTGGTCGCCGGCCGGGTTTCTGGAACTCGCTGAAACCGACGATCTCAATTCCGCCGCAGGTGAAACGCCCGCTCGCCCTGGTGACGCCGATCAACATCGCCAACTGGACGCTTGGCGGGTTCTACCTCTCGCTGGTCCCCTCACTGGTTGCCAGCACAACCGGCAGCCGGGCGCCGCTCACGGGTGGCTCGATCGTGACCGCGTTGATGGTATCGGGCGCAGTGGCTGTCTATTGCAGGAGGAACAAGTCCGGCGCCGCCAATCTCGGCTTCGGCACAGCCGCGACCACACTTGGAATTTTGACCGTCGTCGCAGGCGTCCATCTCGGCAACGTCCCGCTGCTGCTTATCGGCACGCTCCTGACAGGCGCGGGCTTCGGCACAAATTTCCTCGGCTCAATCGGCACAATCATGCCACTTGCAAAGGCTGATGAGCGTGCCGGCCTCCTGTCCGCCTTCTATATCCAGAGCTACCTCGCCTTCAGCCTGCCGGCCATCCTCGCCGGCTTCCTGACCAAATCGCTCGGCTACCAAATAACCGCCGACCTCTATGCAACGGCGATCATTCTCGTGAGCGGAGCCGGGCTGCTCGGTCTTCGCGCCGAGCGCGGCCGGGCTGCGAGAGTCCCGGCCTGCGGCTAGAGCCTTTCAGCGTCTAGAGGTAACTCGTCACAGCGGGCTCGTTCCACCAGTTGTCGTGGCGCCCGTCCATGAAGCGGACGGGCAGTGCGGCAAGCTCTTCTGGTGATATGTCGTCGAGACAGGCAACGTTGATTGACACGTAGTCCCCGCCGATCTCCTCGATATGGCCGTGTCCGTAGGCATGCAGGCCGCAGGTGGTGCAAAAGCGGTGATGGCCGCTCATCGTTGCGAACTGATAATCGCCAGCCGCCGTCTCTTCACATAGCAGACGGAAATCCTCGGGCTTAGCAATGGCCCCCCAATAACGCCGCTTGCCGCAGACCGAGCAATTGCAACGCCCGGTGCCAGCCTGCAGGTCAACATCGACCTCGTAGCGGATCGCGCCGCAATGGCAGCTGCCCGTGTAGGTCTTCTTCATGGAATTCCTCCTCCGGCCCTTTGCAAGAGCTCCCAATAATGACAATATGTTGTCATGATTGACGAGATAGCAAAGCGACAACATGTTGTCAAACGTAACCATTCGAAGCGGACGGTGGAAGGCGATGCGTTCTCGCTGTTTGCTATCACCGCATTGCGGCTTGCCGGTCGCCTGACCACCGCCGGCGATGAGTTGGCAAAGCCCGCCGGGCAGACGAGCGCTCGCTGGCAGGTACTCGCGGGGGCGCGAAACGGCACACATTCCGTCGCGCAGATCGCCCGGATGCTCGGGGTCGCCCGGCAGGGTGTGCAGCGGCTGGCGGACACGTTGGAGGATGATGGGCTGATCAGCTACGTCGACAACCCGCAGCATCAGCGCGCCAAGCTCGTACAGCTGACGAAGGAGGGTGAAGCCCGCCTCGCCGCTATCGAAATAGCGCAAGCAGGTTGGGCCGACAGGCTCGGGCAGTCCTTCATCGCCACCGAGCTCGAGGCAGCCCGGCTCGTCATGGCCAGATTGATCGATACCCTCGACGCGGAGGCCGGCAAACCATAGGCAGACGATCGTCCAGTCGACCGATGCAAGCTGCCAGAAAAGAATCGCAACGAAGAAGACGCAAAGCAGGCGCCTGGCTCTACCCCTTGGACCGGCGGCTCCCGCGACGGACTGCGATCAGGTCTCTTGGGCAGCGAGCTGCCTGTCGGAATTCAAAGAGGCCGCATGCGCTTCAAGGATGGCGGCAGCAATGACTTTCTGAAGCTCGTAAACCAGTGTGCGCGACCGTTTGCGATCCAGATCTTGCGCCGCCTTCGCAAGATTCAACCCCTCGTTCAGGACGATATGGTGAGCTCGCGTCAGCGCCCAACTCTCAATATCAAGACTAATCATTCGGAATCTCCGCCAAATCATTCAGCATCAAAGACATTCACCGAATCACGATACGCAGAGCACTTACGCAGCAAGAAGAATCATAGTTGCAATATTTTGCAAATGGCATTTTTGGAACAACACGCGCCAAATGCGAAATTTATTCTTCTTGAGCTGCGATAGATACAACCGCCCGCCTCTGAGCCGCATGAACGGACTCCAAGCTTGCCCATAAATACTCGGCGAAGCTTGCACGGGCCTGCCCACGCGAGCAGGCGCGTCGCCCCAAGAGCCTGGCGCGCTGCCATCAGACCTTGGTGGCAGGGCCCTTATTGCGCTCCAGCAAAGCTTTCACCGTATCGTCGTTGATCTTGCCGCTCGGCTCCTGGCCGACCGACTTCTGGAAGTTCTTGATCGCCGCGACCGTCTTCGCGCCCATCTCGCCGTCCGGCTGACCAGCATCGAAGCCGTTGTTGTTGAGGATCGCCTGGATGTTGCGGATCGCCTTCTTCATGTCGACGGTCGAGGTCTTGGTGGCGTTGCCGACCCACTCGTCAGGAGCGTCGACAGCGTTCGCTTTGCTGTCAAGCGGTGCCGCCTTCCATTGGTCAGCCTTGGCACGCGCCTTCTCCAGCTGATCAGGCTTCAACGCGTTCGCCACTTCGTCGCGCTTTTGTGCGGCGTCCTTGTCGCCGCCCTTGGCAGCAATCGCAAACCACTTGTAGGATTCGGTCAGGTCCTGCACGACGCCGTTGCCGCGAGCGCAAAGGATCGCCAAATTGAACTGGCTGTCGGCGATGCCGAGGTCGGCCGCCTTGATGAACCAGTCCGCGGCCGCCTTGTAGTCCTGCTGGCCTAGCGCGCCCGATGCATAAAGCACGGCGAGATTGTGCATCGCGCTTGCGTTGCCGCTGTTGGCGGCCTGCTCGTAATGCTGCTTCGCCTTGGCGACGTCGCGGTCAACGCCCGTACCTTTTTCATAAATGTTGCCGAGACGGTATTCAGCCGGCGCGAAGCCCTTGTCGGCCGCAAGCTGGTACCAGTGTGCCGCTTCCTTCGGATCGGCGGCAATGCCGGCACGACCTTCGCTATAGCGGGCGCCGATCTCGAAGAGCGCCAGCGGGTCGCCGCTTTTGGCGGCATCGGCAAGCGACTTCGGCTGCACGACGTCCGGAATGGCGATGCCGGCTGTTTCCACCGCCGGGGCGGGCGCGGCGGCCACGCCAGCGGCAACCGGGGCCGTATCCTTGGCCACGAAGCCGGAGGCATCCTGCGGAGTGCCGGAGGGCGCAAGTGGAGCGGCCGCATCGCCATTCAATGGTGCTGTCGCCGTCAAGTGGTCGGGTACGGCCGGTGCGGGCGTTGGATCGGCGCTTGCGAGCGGCACGACAGGGGCTTCTTCGGCCGGGACTGCCGGAGCGGTTGCTACCACCTGGTCGGGTGCGGTTTCGCTATCGACCGGAAGGACATTGCTGGACGAATCCGTCAGTACTGCAACTTCGGCGGACGGCGCCGGCTGGCCGCTGGTCAGCGTGCGGGCCAACGGGAAGGCCATGATCGCCAACAGGACTGCGCCGACGGCGAGCAGGATCGGACGGCGGAAGCGCGAGAAAGCGCCGCCCTTGGTCGTATCCTTGTCCTTTGCCTTCTTCTCGGCCTTCGCCAGCTGCGGCTTGGCGGTCGGCTCGGTTTCCATGGCGGCGGCCTGCGCGGCGCGACGAGCGGCGGCTATGTAGTCGGCGCGCTCGTTTTCCGTTGCCGGCTTGGCGTTTGTCCGGGCGGCGTTCTGGCTGGCGCGCACCCGCTCCAGGATCTTCTTGATGTCAGGTGCACCCGAGCCCGGTTCAAGCGGCTCATTGGCGGCCTCCGGTGGCATCACATCGACCGGATCGATCGACGGCGCAGGATCGACAACGGTCCGTTCGGTGACGGCCGTTTCCGCCGTCGCCTTCTTGCTGGGCAGCAGACGCTTGCCAAGGCTGGAAAGCAGGCTGCCCTTCGAGGGAGAGGCTGCCGTCTTCGTCGCTGCCTCGATCGCGATCACACTGGTATCCGTTGCCGCCATGACCGGAACGAGGGGTGCTTCCTCGGCAACCTCGGGCTCGCGGCTGACCGATGTACGGGTTCCGAACGCAACGGGCTTCAGGGCGTCTTCGGCGCCAGCCTGCATCATCGCGTAGGGATCGACCGCGAAATCGACATCGGCGATAGGCATTCTCGGCGCCGGTCTTGCGACGGCGCGATCTTCCATGGTGTCGAGGCGCTCGGCGATCTGAACAAGCGTTTCATGCAGCGCCTGGAAGGTCTTGTGCGTGCGCTCCTCGCTGCTGCGGCTCAAATCTTCCAGTTGGCGCAGGTCTTCGGCAAGCGCATTCAGCGCCGACATGTCGGCGGCTGCCGGTGCACCGCCTTGCAGGGCGCCGCTTCTCGCATAGGCCTCGACCACTGCTTCCGCCGCCTGGCGGGCAGCCTCGATGATATATTCGTCGCTGGTCGCCATGTAGTCTTCGATGGCGCCCATCCGCCTGTCGAACTCCGCCGGCAGCTCGGCCGCAGGTCGTGGCTCGCTCATCAGCGCCGACAGGTTTGCGATCTGATCCTCAAGGCTCTTCAGCGCGTGCGGGTCGGCCGCCGGTGCTGCAGTGCTCTCCTCGAGGCGCGCGGCGATATCGCCAAGCCTGCTTTCGATGCGGCGGAAGGCGCTGTCGTCCACTGGGGCCGCGACAGGTTGAAGCGGCTGGAAGTCCATCTCGTCGATGCGGCGGGCGAGATAGTCGAGGCGCTGCGCCAGCGCATCATTGACCGAACCGGTCTCGAGCGCATCGATCTTGCGCGAAATGTCGGCAAGTGCGCCTGTCAGCTCCGGCTGCGGCGCAGCCTTGTGGTTTCGCTCGAGCAGGTAGGACAAGTGCTCCAGACGTTCATCGAGGCGCGACGTTGCCTCGGCGTTGGCAAGTTCCTCGACGCGCAGCGTCAGAGTTTCGAGCCGATCCGCCAGGGCATCCGTCGGCGCGGCCCGACTGGCAACGCTGCGGCCCATCATGTCGATCTGGTCGCCAAGCGCATTCAGGCGGCCTTCGAGGCGATGCATCATGGCCGGATCGCCGCTTGCGGCCGCACGACTGGTTGCGGCGATGGCGCGGCTGATTTCGTCGAGGCGGCTGTCCATCGCCGCAAACTGCTCGGACATCGCCCGGTCGTGCGGCTGGATCATGCTGCCGAACTGCTCCATCGCCGTCGCGATGGAGATAAGCTTGTCTTCGAGAACCCGCACGGCCGGGCTATCGCCCATGCCACCGATATGGCGCTTGATGTCATCGAGCCGGTAGGCGAGCGCGACAAGCTCCTCCTGCAGGCCTGCGGTGTCGAGCGCGTGCAGTTGGTTCTCGAATCCGTCCCAGCGGGTTTCCATGTGGCGGATCGAATCTTCGCGTGCGAGCCCGTCCATCAGCGAACGCAGCTCTTCGAACTCACCTCGCAAGCCTTGCGCCTCAGGCGCGTTGGAACGGCCGGCAAGCTGGTCGATGCTGCTGGCGAGACGGCTCATATCGGCGCGGATGTCATCGGCGAAGCGGCGGTCTTCCGCTCCAACCTTGATGCTGCGGATTTCGTCGCGCAGCGCATTCATTTCCCGGGTCACGCCATCGGAGATGTCACGCTTCAGGTCCTGGCGAAGGTTGACCAGCGCTTGCGCGATCTCGGTCATCGTGTCTTCGGCGGCTCTGTTGCCCGGTTGCGGAGCCGGGGCGCGCGGCGCGCGTTCGGCGACCGGAAGAGGTGCACGCGGAGCGGCCGCCGGCTGCTCGCGCGTGTAGGAGGCAGGCTCGCGCGCTGCCGGGCGTTCGCGGCTGGCTTCGAGGATGCGCTGGCGCTGGCGAATTTCGGCGAAAGGATCGGGTCGCGCTTCGGCCGTATAGGGCGCGCGGGCGACATAGGGATCGGCATAGATCTCACGCTCCGGCGCGGGAGCGCGCTGACGCTGATCGCGTGGATTGGTGCCGATCAAGCCCTCGATCCTCGCCTCCAGACCTTCGATGGTGCGGTTCAGCGCATCGAGCGACGCCCTGTCGGAATGCCGTGGGGAATTTGATCGCGATCCGTTCATCTTCTTGCTCGCTTCATCTGTCCGAGCCCTCGTCAGGGCCGATCATTGGCTTCCGTCACCGCCGCACCGGAATGCGGACGAGAGCACCGTTCATGAAGGGATAATCAATTAGACTTTCCTCAACCTGTACGGCGTAGCGGCATTCCCATGAAACGCGAGACTGAAAAAAGGAATGCAAGTCGCCAATGCTCAGACAGCACCATTCACGAAACGTGGTAAACAACCCGTTAATCGGCGTGAGATTTTTTTAACTTTTGAGGATTTTCGGCCGGTTTCCGTGTCAAAACCGGCCTGCGCGTGCCGCGTCCGCAACATTAGGCGGTGTGCGCATGTTAGGCCGCTATCAGAACGATTCCGTCCACGGTCGCACCTCGATTTCCTGCGACCAGGCGCTCCTGTGCTGCAGCAGGACGTCGATATAGGTCTGCGCGATGGCATCGGGGTCGAGCATCGCATCCGGCTTGGCCGGATCCTCCCGGCGCATCTCCGATCGGATTCCACCGTCGATGATGAAATGGGCGACGTGAATGCCCTTCGGCCCGAGTTCACGGGCAGCGCTCTGGGCAAGGCCGCGAAGCGCGAATTTGCCCATGGCGAACGCGGCCGACTGGGCATATCCCTTCACGCTCGCCGTCGCTCCGGTAAATAGGATTGCGCCGCGCCCATACGGCAGCATGCGCCTTGCCGCCTGCTGACTGACGAGAAAGCCGCCATAGGCGCTGACGGCAATTGCCTGCTCGACCGCTGCCGGATCGAGTTCGGCCAAGGGGCCACGTAGCCGGCCGCTGGCGTTGTAGACGACAACCTCCGGATCGCCGATGGCTGCCGCGACCTCATCGAAAAGCGCCGCGACGGACGCCGGCTGGGCGGCATCCGCCGCAAACATCCTCGCCCCGGTCTCGTCAGTGAGCTTGCTCAGCTTGTCAACGTTGCGCGCCGCCAGCGCGACCTTGACGCCGCGCCGCGTCAATTGACGTGCAAGCGAGGCGCTGAGACCCGGGCCTGCACCGACGATCAAAGCGGAACGGTAGGGAAACTCGGTCATCGCTATCCTCCGGTCGTTTTGTCCGAAACCTGGGCGCAAGATCAAGCTCTCGCGGATATCACACCCGCCGCGCCTTGATCGTGTTCATCACGAAGCTGGTCTCGATAGTATCGACGCATTTCAGCCGGGCAATCTTTTCCTTGATGAAGCGCTCGTAATCCTCGAGACCCGAACTCATCACCTTCAGCACATAGTCCCGTGATCCGGTGACAAGATGGCACTCGAGCACCTCGTCCCATCCGCGAACCGCACTCTCGAACATCTGGATTTCATCCTCGTGCTGGCGACTGAGCCGAACCGAAGCCAGCGCCGTCATCGTCCAGCCGTCGACCGCCGGATCGACGAGGGTCGTATAGCCCTGAATGATTTCCGCGTCCTCCAGCCGGCGCAGACGGCGAAGACAAGCGGATGCAGAAAGTCCGACTCGCTCGGCAAGTTCGTTGTTTGGCAGACGGGCGTCATTCATCAACTCCTTGAGGATCTTCCGATCCATCTCGTCAGCAATTTTCTGCGTCACAATGCTTCATTCTCCGCACTAAGTTGCTTCAAAGCGCATAACCGCGCGGCAAATAGCAAGAACAGCCGTCGCATTCTGATATAATTTGCCAGCATCACGGCATCGCGCGAGGAGACGACAATGACCGCACCGCACCCTTCCAAGACCCACATCGGCAACCACGCCCTGCATCCCGAAACGCAGATGCTGAACTATGGCTACGATCCGGAATTGTCGGAAGGGGCAGTCAAGCCGCCGGTATTCCTGACCTCGACCTTCGTCTTCAAGTCTGCCGAGGATGGCCGCGACTTCTTCGATTATGTCTCCGGCCGCAAGGAGCCACCAGCTGGCAAGGGCGCCGGGCTGGTCTATTCCCGCTTCAATCACCCCAACAGCGAGATCGTCGAGGACCGGCTTGCGGTCTACGAACGGACCGAAAGCTGCGCCCTCTTTTCGTCAGGCATGTCGGCAATCGCGACAACACTGCTGGCCTTCGTCCGGCCGGGTGATGCCGTCCTGCATTCGCAACCGCTCTATGGTGGAACGGAGACGCTGCTGGCAAAGACCTTCCTCAATCTCGGCGTTGCTGCCGTGGGCTTCGCCGACGGCGTCAGCGAAGCGTCGGTGCAATCGGCTGCGGAACAAGCCATGGCCAAGGGCCGGGTCTCAATGATCCTCGTCGAGACGCCAGCCAATCCGACCAACAGCCTCGTCGATGTCGCAATGATCCGCCGCGTCGCCGACGCGATCGGCAGGAAGCAGGGGCATACGCCTGTTATTGCCTGCGACAACACGCTGCTTGGTCCGGTCTTCCAGCGACCGATTGAGCACGGGGCGGACATTTCGCTCTATTCTTTGACCAAATATGTCGGCGGCCATTCGGATCTGATCGCCGGCGCAGCCCTCGGCTCGAAGGCAGTCATGAAGCAGGTCAAGGCGCTACGCGGCGCCATCGGCACCCAGCTCGACCCGCACTCCTGCTGGATGCTCGGTCGTTCGCTGGAAACGCTGCAGATCCGCATGGAGCGCGCTGACAACAATGCCCGCGTCGCTGCCGATTTCCTGCGCGAGCATCCGAAGGTCGAGAAGATTCACTACCTGCCCTATCACGATGCCAACTCACCGCTTGGAAAGACCTTTGCGGCGCAGTGCACCGGTGCCGGATCCACCTTCTCCTTCGACATCAAGGGCGGTCAGCCGGCATCCTTCAAGTTCCTGAACGCCCTGCAGATCTTCAAGCTCGCGGTCAGCCTGGGCGGCACGGAATCGCTCGCCAGCCATCCGGCAACGATGACGCATTCCGGCGTGCCGTCCGACGTGCGCCAACGGATCGGCGTTTTGGAATCGACGATCCGCCTGTCGATCGGCATCGAGCATCCGGATGATCTCGTCGCCGATCTGCAACAGGCGCTGGACGCCGCGTGATTTGGGCGGCGGCCTAGGCGGCCGCCGTTTCCCTCACATCGTCGAGCAGGAAATGCACGACGACATATTTCGTCGTGTAGTGGCGGCCGCTGTCGGACACTTTGTCGACACTGCCGCCATCGGCGGGATGCCAGCGATGATAGTGCGGGCTTGTCGTGATCAGGGTGATCGCCTTGCCGGCCATCTTGCCGTCGAGACGGTAACGCATTTCGGCCAGCGGCCAGATGCGCTCATAGTCCTCCATGGATATGCGGACCTTCAGGGCTTTGCGGCTCACCGCTTCGCTGCGTGAGCCGTCTTCGTGCTCAACAGCCGGCAGTTCCAGCGTGACTTCCTCGGCTCCATCGAGAATGGAATTGAACTCCTCCGGCCACATCCGTCTCATAAAATCGCTCCTCCAAAGCTCTTTCATCAGTCTGCCTGCGAAATCTAGCGTGTCTTCTCCCGGAAGCAAACAGTTCCGACAAAGGTTAGACGAAAGCTTCACGCACAGGCATGGCAATCATTATCATTTCTGTGTCGCGCTATGGGCTTTGTCCGATTCAACACGCCGCCCCGACGCATCGATGGAACACATGGACAGGCCAGGTCTGCCGGTCGCGACCGTTCGTGATCGCGTTCTCAGTGCCAGCGCACGGCCACATATGTGCCCGTCGACTTACCATCACGGCCGTAGGTGATCTCCGCACCGAGTGTCGTCGTCATGGCGTTGATCAGGCGTGTGCCGAGGCCGGTCCCCTTTGGCCCGCTCGCCCGATCGAAGCCGACGCCATCGTCCTCGACGGACAGCACATTGCCGTCGTCTTCGGTTCTTCGCAGGACAACGCGCACCTCGCCTTCCGCCTCGGGATAGGCGTACTTCATCGCGTTGGTTACCAACTCTGTCAGGATCACGCCGAGTGCAACGGCCCTGTCGGCGGTCGTTGATATGCGGCAAAGGTCGGATTGGACCGCTATGCCGCGCGAAAAACTGCTTGTGCCGTGCAACTCTGCCAGCAGCGGCCGCAGATAGACGTCGAGCTGCACTTCGCCGACGTCACTTGACGTGTAGAGACTGCGGTGGACGCCGGCGATCGCCGTGATCCGGTTCTGCGTCTCGTCAAGCGCCGTCTTCGTTTCATCGCTGCGAGCGATCTGCATCTGCATGCGGATCATCGCGGAAACGAGTGAAAGGCTGTTGGCGATACGATGGTTCATTTCGGCGAGCAGCAGTTCCGCGCGTTCCTTCGCGACCACGAGCTGTCGATCCGCCTCTTCCTTCTCGCTGCGCAGGCGCGCATTTTCCAGCGCCTGCTCGAGCGCGCTGATAAGAAGCGGGAAGAAGTCGTCCGTCGCGGTCTTGACGACGTAGTCCGCAGCGCCGCCCTTCAGCGCCTTGATCGCCACGTCGGCGTCGCTCGACCCTGTCACATAAAGAACCGGCGTTCGCCGATGGGTTTCGGCGATTGCCTCGAGGAAATGCAGGCCCGTCTGGTTCTCGAAATAGTGATCGAGAACGACTGCCTCGAATTCCTCGGCTTCGAACAGTTCGAGCCCGGTGGTGATCGACGGGGCATGAATGACTTCGAAATCACTGCGCGCAAGGACCCGTGTGGCAAGACGGGCTAGAGCCGGATCATCGTCGATGTAAAGAATGCGCACAGATATTGGCTACTCGTTAGGGGATCTGGATGACGGAGAAGAACAGGCCGAGATTGCGGATCGCGGTGGCGAAACCGTCATAGTCGACCGGCTTGGTGATGTAGACGTTTGCGCCGAGATCGTAGCACTTCTGGATTTCCCGCTCGTCGTCCGTCGTCGTCAACACGACGACGGGAAGGCGGCGGGTGTATTCGTTGCTCTTGATCTGCTCGAGAATGTCGAGGCCCGACATGTCGGGCAGGTTGAGATCGAGCAACACAAGCAGATAACGATCCTTGCTGACCACGCCATCGCGGCTCGGCCCGAGGATGTAGTCGAGCGCGCTCTTGCCGAGGGTGAAGGGCACGATCTCGTTGTGCACGCCGGCGCGGCGCACGTTCTTTTCGATGAGACGGGCGTGGCCCTCGTCATCCTCGATCATGACGATCGTTACTTCCTGACCCGTGGCTTTCATGATTCCATGCTCCGGACGATTTTCGTGAGGTCGGATGGCAGCGTCAAAATGAAGGTGCTGCCCTGGCCGAGTTCGGCTTCGACCGTAATGTCTCCGCCCAAATTTCGTATTAACGAGCGCACATGCGCAAGGCCAATGCCTTCGCCGCGCTGATCCTGCTCCCCTGCCCGACGAAACAACTCGAACACCCGTTCGAGGTCCTGACGCCCGATGCCGCGTCCATTGTCCTTGAAGTCGATCCGTACCCGGCCCGGTCCATCCGGACGGGCGTCGATCTCAAGCGCCAGCGGCCGATCTTGCATCTGGTACTTCACAGCATTGTCGAAAAGATTGCCGAAAATCTGTTCAAGCGAAAAACGATCGGTGATGACCGCGCCCGCGCGGACGCGGATGTCCACCGCTCCGTCGGATTCGGACAGCTGGTGTTGAACGTTTGCGGCCGCCGTTTCCAGCAGGGATTTGAGGTCAATACGCTCCGGCTGAAGCTTCCTGCGGCCGTCACGGGAGATCTTCAAGATCGCGTTGATCAGCGAGTCCATCTTGCGCGTCGACGAGCGGATGAAACCGAGAGCTTCAGGCAGGTCCTCCTCGACCGCCTGCCGCGCTTCGCGAATTTCTTCCTCAGTCGGCGACTTGTCGTCTGCAAGAATGTAAGCCGTGACCGACTTCATCGCAGAGTCGAGCTCGCTGAGGAAGCCCATGATGTTGACGAGCGGCGCGCGCAGATCGTGGGTGACGATGTAGGCGAAACGCTGGATTTCCTGGTTGGCGCGGATGACCTCCTCCGTGCGCTCGCGCACACGTGTCTCCAGCCCAACGTTGAGAAGTTCGACCTCGTCGGTTGCCGCCTGCAGATCGCGCACATGCTGCACGATGATCAGGATCGCGCCGCCGAGCACGATCAGGATCGCGACCGCGCCGCCGATCGTCACCCATTGCAGATTGCCGGCGGCCGAGAGCTGCGCCTGCACGAGGACGCGCAGACGGTCGTCGGTCTGCTCGAGGAAATCGCCGAGGATCGCGCGCACCTTATCCATGTATTCGCGGCCGGCGTCATCGCGAACGATGGCCACGGCCTCGGGGAGCTTGCCTTCCTTGGCAAGCGCAACCGTGGTCGAAAGCTCCTGCAGCTTGCCGTCTATGGCCGTGCTCAGTGCATCGAGTTGCAGGGCGTAGTTTGGCAGCGGCGAGACGTTGTCGACCAGAGCCTTGCGGCGTTCAGGCAACGCCTGCAGCGCCTTGTCGTATGGCTCGAGATAGCTGAGGTCGCTCGACAGCAGAAAGCCTCGCTGGCCGGTTTCCGCGTCCTGCACCGTTGTCAGAAGGCCAACGATCGAACTCCGCACGCGACGAAGCGAGGCCGTCTCCTCGGAGTAATTGTTGTTGGCACGCACCAGCCAGATCGACGAGCCAACAATGCCAAGCAGGATCAGCACCCCGACGGCGAGCATGATCAAACTGGAACGGTAGAAGGCAGCGGTGGAAGTCATCAGGCATCCGCATTATCGGTGGGCGCCTTCTTGTATACACAGCCACCCGCGAAAGATAGCACCCTTATAGTATGCCGCTCCAACAGTTCTCCCGCAGCGACTGCGAGCCGTTGCGGGAGGGAGTCGCGAGCCGGGCGACTAGCGATACGCTGCCTCGAGCTTCGCGATATCGAGCTTGACCATTCCGAGCATGACCTCGGTGACGCGCTTGGCGCGTTCGCGGTCGGGATCTGCAACCATCTCCGACAGAACACGCGGAACGATCTGCCAGCACAAGCCCCAGCGATCCCTTAGCCAGCCGCACTGTTCTTCGACGCCGCCGTTCTCCAGGAAGGCGCGCCAAATCCTGTCGATCTCCTGTTGTGTCTCGCACTGTACCGAGACCGAGAAGGCGTGGTTGAACGCATCGAGCGGGCCGGCCTGCATCGCCACGAAATCCTGATGCCCGAGCTTGAACTCGATGATGATGACGCTGCCCGGAGGGCCGCTCGGCGTTTCGGCCGGCAGGATGGTCGTGCGCCCCATGGACGAATTCGGGATGGTCGCCACATAAAATTCGACGGCCTCCCGGACGTCCTTCTCAAACCAGAGGTTCGAACTGACCTTGAGCATGGATTGTCCTCCTCGTTGCTGCTCCGATGATGGGTTCGACAGCCCTAGGACGTTCTTGGCCCGCCCTTCCCGACAGCGCACACACAATCGTCATCAGAAATTCGAGTCTGCGCAAAATTTGACGTTTACGCAAACGTCAATATTTTGTAAGAGACTCTCGAATGCCGGTGTCATCCGGCGTGCCGAATTGGAGGAATTCGAACGATGCCAGTCTACAAGGCCCCGGTTAACGACACGCTCTTCGTGCTGAATGACGTGCTCGGCCTGGAACGCTACAACAATCTCCCGGGGTTTGCCGACGCCACGCCTGACATGATCGAGGCGATCCTCGGAGAGGCTGCGAAAGTTGCCGAGGAAGCGCTCTTCCCGCTCAACTATTCCGGCGATCAGCAAGGCTGCGTGCGCCACGAAGACGGCTCGGTTTCCGTGCCTGATGGTTTCAAGGGCGGCTACGACGCCTATTGCCAGGGCGGGTGGATCGGGCTTGCCGTTCCCGAGGAATTCGGCGGACAGGGCCTCCCCTACGCACTGCATGCGGCTGTCGGCGAATATACGTCCGCTGCCAACATGTCGCTGATGATGTATCCCGGGCTGACCCAGGGTGCGATCGCGGCGATCCTCGTGCATGGCTCGGACGAGCAGAAGCAGACCTATCTGCCGAAGATGGTCTCCGGCGAATGGTCGGGCACCATGAACCTCACCGAGCCGCATTGCGGCACCGATCTCGGCCTGCTGCGTACAAAGGCGGTGCCGCAGGCAGACGGCAGCTACAGACTATCAGGCCAGAAGATCTTCATTTCCGCCGGCGAGCACGACATGACGGACAATATCGTCCATCTGGTGCTGGCGCGCATCGAGGGCGCCCCCGAGGGCACCAAGGGCATTTCGCTGTTCATAGTGCCGAAATATCTCGTCACGGCAGATGGCACGGTTGGCAAGCGCAACCAGGTCTCCTGCGGCGCGATCGAACACAAGATGGGCATTCACGGCAATGCAACCTGCGTCATGAACTATGACGAGGCCACCGGCTTCCTCATCGGCGCCGAGAACAAGGGCCTCAGCGCCATGTTCGTGATGATGAACGAGGCGCGTCTCAGCGTCGGCCTGCAGGGACTGGCAATCTCGGAAATCGCCTACCAGAACGCCGTCAACTACGCCCGCGAGCGCATCCAGGGCCGCTCGCTCTCCGGCCCGAAGGCGCCGGAGAAGAAGGCCGACCCGATCATCGTGCATCCGGATATCCGCCGCTCGCTGATGACGATCCGTGCCTTCAACGAGGCCGGCCGCGCCTTCCTGCTCTGGACGGCGCTGAAATCCGACATCGCCCACCGCTCGGCGGACGAGAAGGAACGCCAGACCGCCGACGACATTCTCGGCTTCGTCACCCCGATCCTCAAGGGTGTCCTGACCGACAAGGGCTTCGACCACGCCGTTATGGCCCAGCAGGTCTTCGGCGGCCACGGCTATATCGAAGAGCACGGCATGAGCCAGTATGTGCGCGATGCGCGCATCGCCATGATCTATGAAGGCGCCAACGGCATTCAGGCGCTCGATCTCGTCGGCCGCAAGCTCGGCCAGAACGGCGGCCGCGCCGTCATGGCACTGTTCAAGGAAATCGGCGATTTCTGCGAGGAGAACCGTAACGACGAACAGATGACCTTCTTCACCAAGAACCTGAAGAAGGGGTTGAACGACGTGCAGGCGGCGACCATGTGGTTCATGCAGCACGCCATGGCCAAGCCAGACAATGCCGGCGCCGGCTCGACCGACTACATGCACCTCTTCGGCCTCGTCGTGCTCGGCTACATGTGGGCGAAGATGGCGAAGGCTGCCGAGGACGGCCTTGCTACGGGAGACGCGGATCGCGAGGCATTCCTTCGCAACAAGCTGATCACCGCGCGCTTCTTCATGGAGCGGATCATGCCGGAAACGGCGCTGCGCAAGGCCCGGATCGAAACCGGTGCGGAAACGATGATGACCTTGGCCGCCGAGGCCTTTTGAGTTCAACGGCGCTCGCGCCGATAGGGAGATAGAGGAATGACCGAGGTTTTCATTTACGACCACGTGCGCACGCCACGCGGTCGCGGCAAGAAGGACGGCTCGCTGCACGAGGTACCGTCGGTGCGCCTTGCCGCAAAGACGCTAGAGGCTATCCGCGACCGCAACGGGCTTGATACGGCCACTGTCGACGACATCGTCATGGGCTGCGTCGATCCTGTCATGGAAGCCGGCGCGGTGATCCCGCGCGGGGCGGCCTTCGAGGCAGGCTATTCCACCAAGGCACCCGGCATGCAGATTTCCCGCTTCTGCGCCTCCGGTCTCGACGCGGTGAATTTCGGCGCGGCGAAGATCGCCCAGGGCGCCGACGACATCGTCATCGCAGGCGGCGTCGAGTCGATGTCGCGCGTCGGTCTCGGCATGTCCGGCGGCGCCTGGTTCATGGATCCGTCGGTGAACTTCCCGGCTTATTTCATGCCGCAGGGCGTCTCCGCTGACCTGATCGCCACCAAGTATGGCTTCTCGCGCGACGACGTCGATGCCTATGCGGTCGAGAGTCAGAAGCGCGCTGCGAATGCCTGGGAGAAGGGTTACTTCAAGAACTCCGTCATCCCAGTCAAGGACCAGAACGGCCTTGTTATCCTTGCCCATGACGAGCACATGCGCCCGGGCACCGACATGCAGGCGCTGGCAGCGCTGAACCCCTCCTTCCAGATGCCGGGCGAGATGGGCGGCTTCGAGGCCGTTGCAATCCAGGCGCATCCGGAGGTCGAGCGCCTCAACTACGTCCACCACGCCGGCAACTCCTCGGGCATCGTCGATGGCGCGGCCGCCGTGCTGCTCGGCTCCAAGGCCGGCGGCGAGAGCATGGGTATCAAGCCCCGCGGCCGCATCAAGGCCTTCGCCAATATCGGCTCCGACCCGGCACTGATGCTGACCGGCCCCGTCGACGTCACCGAAAAGCTTCTGAAGCGCACGGGCATGACGCTTGCCGACATCGATCTCTTCGAGCTCAACGAAGCCTTCGCCGCCGTCGTGCTGCGCTTCATGCAGGCCTTCGAGGTCCCGCATGACCAGATCAACGTCAACGGCGGCGCGATCGCCATGGGCCACCCGCTCGGCGCCACCGGCGCGATGATCTTGGGGACGGTGCTCGACGAATTGGAGCGACGCGATCTTAACACCGCGCTCGTCACGCTCTGCATCGGCGCCGGCATGGGCACGGCGACCATCATCGAACGCGTCTGAGGGAGCGTGAGATGCCGATCGACCGTGACGTCTACGAAAATGAACGTAACGAGATCGAACGGCAGTTCGCACAGCACAATCTTGAGAAGGACATGGCGCAGGCTGCCCGCAAAGGACCACCGATCTTGTCGAAGCGGGATGCCGCACGAAGCCGGGTCGCCGGTTGGATCGCGTTGGCCGTACCGATCGGTCTGATCGCCACCCTTTGCTACCTTCTAGGCGCCTTCTGACAGTTTGGGAAATTCAGGGAAGAGGAATCCCACAATGACCACCTACAAGAACTTCACCGTCGAAACCGACGCGGACGGCATCGCCCTTGTCACCTGGGACATGCCCGGCAAATCCATGAACGTCTTCACCGAAGAGGTGATGGACGAGCTCGACGCCATTGTCGATGCCGTGGTTGCCGATAGCGCCACCAAGGGCGCGGTCATCACCTCAGGTAAGTCGAGCTTCTCCGGTGGCGCGGACCTGTCGATGATCAAGTCGATGTTCTCGCTCTACCAGCATGAGAAGGCAACCAACCCCGATGGCGCCGCGCAGAAGCTGTTCGATCTCGTCGGCCGCATGACCGGCCTGTTCCGCAAGATCGAAACTTCGGGCAAGCCCTGGGTTTCGGCGATCAACGGCACCTGCATGGGCGGCGCCTTCGAAATGTCGCTCGCCTGCCATGGACGCGTCGCCTCGAATGCCAAGTCGGTGAAGATCGCGCTGCCCGAGGTCAAGGTCGGCATCTTCCCGGGCGCCGGTGGCACGCAGCGCATCTCGAGGCTTGCCGACGCTCAGTCGGCCCTGCAGATGATGACGACGGGCCAGTCGCTGACGGCGGCGCGCGCCAAGGCGATGAACCTCCTGCATCAGGTGGTCGAGCCGGATCAGCTGATCCCGGCAGCCAAGCAGATGATCAAGGACGGCCTCAAGCCTGTCGCCCCCTGGGACGAGAAGGGCTTCAAGGCGCCCGGCGGCGGCATCTGGACGCCTGCGGCAGCGCAGCTCTGGCCGGCCGCACCCGCGATCCTGCGCCGCGAAACGGCAGGCAACTACCCGGCAGCACTCGCCATCCTCAAATGCGTCTATGAAGGCCTGCAGGTGCCGTTCGACACCGGCCTCAAGATCGAACAGCGCTACTTCACCGAGATTCTGCAGACCAGCGAAGCCTTCTCGATGATCCGTTCGCTCTTCATCTCCATGCAGGAGCTCAGCAAAGGGGCCCGCCGCCCCGCCGGGATCCCGAAAACGGTGTTGAAGAAAGTGGGTGTCGTCGGCGCCGGTTTCATGGGAGCCTCGATCGCCTATGTGACCGCCGCCGCCGGCATCCCCGTCACCCTCATCGACCGCGACATCGAAGCGGCGACCAAGGGCAAGAGCGTCGGCGAAGGCCTGGTGAAGGACTCGATCGGTAAGGGACGCCTTACGCAAGACGAGGGTGTGGCGCTGCTGTCGCGCATCGTCCCGTCCGCCGACTATGGCGACCTCAAGGATGCCGATCTCGTCATCGAAGCGGTGTTCGAAGACCGTGAGGTCAAGAAGGCCGTGATCGAGGCGGTTGAAGCCGTGTTGCCCGAGGGCGCCATCTTCGCCTCCAACACCTCGACCCTGCCGATCACCGGCCTTGCCGGGAACTCCAAGCGGCCCGCCGATTTCGTCGGCGTGCACTTCTTCTCGCCGGTCGAGAAGATGATGCTGACGGAGGTCATAACAGGCAAGGAGACCGGCGACAAGGCGCTCGCCGTGGCACTCGACTATGTCGCCGCGATCAAGAAGACGCCTATTGTCGTCAACGACACGCGCGGCTTCTTCGTCAATCGCTGCGTCTTCCGCTACATCCACGAAGCCTACGACATGCTGATCGAGGGCGTTCCGCCCGCGATGATCGAGAATGCCGCCAAGATGGCCGGCATGCCCGTCGGTCCGCTGTCGCTGAACGACGAAGTGGCGATCGATCTCAGCCAGAAGATCCTGAAGGCCACCGTCGCTGATCTCGGCGAGGCCGCCGTCAATCCCAAGCATATGGCGCTGATCAACAAGATGGTCGACGAACTCGACCGCCGCGGCCGCAAGAACGGCAAGGGCTTCTACGACTATCCGGCGAAACCGGCCAAGAAGTCGCTCTGGCCGGAGCTGAAGACCTTCTACCCGCAGAAGAAGGCCGACGACATCGACGTCGAAGTGCTGAAGCAGCGCTTCCTCGTCACCATCGCGCTGGAGGCAGCCCGCACCATCGAAGAAGGCATCGTCACCGATCCGCGCGAGGCTGATGTCGGCTCCATCCTCGGCTTCGGCTTCGCTCCCTACACCGGCGGCGTGCTCTCCTACATCGACGGCATGGGCGTGAAGACCTTTGTGGACCTCTGCGAGAAACTCTCGGCAACCTACGGCGCACACTTCAAGCCGACGGCGCTACTGAAGGACATGGCCGCGAAGGGAGAGACCTTCTACGGCCGGTTTGATCCCTATGCAAAGGAGAAGGCGGCGGCATAAGCCGCCACCGGACAATCTCAAGCAAAAGCCAGCCGTCGCCTTCGGCTGGCCTTCCATCTCGGATAACGGCTATTTCGTGACCGTCAGGCCGGCCTGCATGCCCGCCTCGTAGTGCCCTTTGATATTGCACAGCAACAGATAGGCACCCGGGGCAAGTTTTGCTTTCAACTGCCCGTCCGCTCCCGGCTTGAGGTCCGAGACTTCGCCGATGCTTTTGAGCTGCTTTTCGTCGACACGATGCCGTGAAGCAACCACCGGGATCTTCTGGTCGGCGGATTTCAGCTTGACCAGCACCATCTCGTGATCCTCGGTCATCGCATCGTTATGAACGGCGAAGACCGTTTCGCCCGCCTTGATCGTGGTCTGGTCGAGCGTCAGGGTCATCGGCCCGCCGCCCTCGCCGCCTTCTGTGACTTTCACCGTCGTTGCCGCCCATGACGGCGAAGCAATTGCGATTACGGCGGATGCTGCGAGAGCATACCATGCGTACCTGTTCATCAAATCAGCCTTTCCGTTGCAGCCCGCGCTTCCCGTAGGCAGCACGTCTGACGTTAACCTGAAAGGCTGGTCCACCAGGTTGCGACGCAAAGTCGATACTGGTTCAAGCGACGTAAAGCGCATTATTTGCCGGCGATAGAGGCCGCGATCTTTTCCGCTTCTAGTCCGATCTCCCGGAGAAGACCGGTCGGCACGGCAGTGAAGCCGCAAAAGTAGAGACCGTCATTCGCCGGCTGCAGCGCGCCGCGGGCGGGACCGTCAGCGCCGGCAAATCGCTCAGCGAAATCGGGCAGAAGCGCTTCGAGCCCTGATCGGTAGCCGGTCGCCAGAACGATCGCATCGAACATGTCGGATCGGCCGTCGACGAAATTGACGCGCCGCGCCTCGCTGTTCGAGATAGCCGGGAACACCGTGATATCTCCTGACCGGATCCGCTCGATCGTTCCGATATTGATCAGAGGCGTACGGCCCCTTTCGATGATGCCGGTCAGCGGGCCGCCCTTTGCCCGCTCCACCCCGAATTTCCCGAGGTCGCCGAACCGCAGGCTGAGGATCGGCGCATTCATCGCATCGACCAGGCGATAGGGAAGGAAGCGTTGCGCGATGGCGATGCTGGCGCTCGTCACACCGAACAGTTCGAGCGGCACGACGCTGACCGGGCCGCGCACCGCCATCGCAACGTCAAGACCGGCCTCGGCGCATTCCAGCGCGATCTCGCCGGCCGAGTTGCCGAAGCCGACGACGAGGACGCGCTTGGCGGCAAGCGCGGCGGCATTGGTAAACTCGGAGGAATGAAGAAGTTTGCCCGCAAACAGCTCCCGCCCTTCCCATACCGGCCGTATCGGCGTGTTCGCGAGGCCGGTCGCGACGATGACGTTCGTCGCCTTCAAGGTCCCGTCAGAGCTCTCCACGGTCCACGTCTCGTCCTTGCGGATCGTCGTCGCGCGCACACCAAATCTCACCTCGATGTCGTTCGACGAGCTATAGGTTTCGAGATACTCGATCACCTGAAGCCGCGATGGATATCTTGGAAAATGCCGCGGCATCGGCATTCCCGGCAGGGCCGAGTGCCTCTTGTGGGTATGCAGGTGAAGGCGGTCGTAGTGATGATGCCAGGCGGCGGCGAGCGTCTCGCCTTTCTCAAGCACGACAAACGAGCGCCCACGCGCCTGCAGCGCCACAGCGCAGGCTAATCCTGCCGGTCCCGCGCCGATGATGATCGTCTCTGCATCCGTCAATAGAGATCTCCGGCGGCCGGAAGCCGGGACAAAGCATAGAGGAGATTTCGCTGACGAGCGAGCGTGTTTCGGGATATCGCTATCGCAGAACGGGCTTCAAAGCATCGAGCAGAGCATTCGGGGACACGGGAGAACCGTTCGCCTTCCAGGCGCTTTGAAACTCCGCGATCTCGATCCCTATGAAATCATGCTCTGCAATTAGCTCGCAGCAGATCCGCAGATCATCCAGCGATAGGCCGCCTTCGTGCTTATAATCCGTCGGTACAATGCCCGGCTCCAAGACATCGCAGTCGAGATGCACATAGACGGATCGACCACTTATTGCGTTCCGAAGCTCAGTTGCCAGATCAGCGCCCGGCTTGATGAGCGGAATGTTGTGCGTCGCTATAAGATCAAGTTCAAATGGATCGAGGTCGCGCTGCCCCACCAGAACGACCTGATCCAGGCTCAAGCCTGCACCAAGGCCTGAATCCCAAAGCCCGACAGGCCCTGCCAACGCCAATCCACCGAGATATCCAGTCGGGCTCGCTTCCGGTGGATTGAGATCGCCATGCGCATCGAACCACACGATGCAGGCGGAGGGAAAATGCTTTGCGACCGCCGGCAGCGTCGCCAGAGAAACGGCGCACCGGCCGGTTGCGGCAATCGAGACTGCCCCTCCGGCAAATACATCGTCGAAGCGAGACTGAATTTCCTTCAGCGATGGAAGAGCCGCATCCAGCTCTTCATGCCAGCCGGCATTCAATGCGGATGCCGGGGTGCCGATCACTGTAGGCGAGATACCAGTGCGGCTTTCCAACTCCTCGCCAATGGCCTTTGCGCCGGGAATGGCCAGATCGTTATGATCGCCTGCACGCCCTTGGAAAACTGTATACTCTGCCCGCTTCGCCAAGACTGCAACCTCCGACTATGCGCCGCAACCCTAAAGGCAATTTGCAGATCGAGGAAGCCTGCTTGTGGCGGATCCATACGTTGCACCTACTCGGTCATCCGGTCCGGCGCGGAAGAAAAATTCGCTCCGATTTTCCCCACCCTTCGGCTCCATGCCTACAATCGCCCCGCTTCCGTCGCCGGAGTGTTTCGCGAGACGTTCGCGGGCAGGCGGGAGCCGGCGCCCTGTACCAGGCTGTAACGTGCAGCCGAACGCGGGGAGGCGAAAGCCGGGCATCGGGGTCAAACCCGCTGCCGTCATAAGTCTCCCCCGGATGTTCCAGCATCCGGTTTGGTTCAGCCATGCAAGTCCGGGCGAGAATGCCCGGACGCAGCGAGACGAGGCGATCATCTGAAGGGAGCGGAAGTCCCGAAGAACGCCGAAGGCCACGCAAATGCGGAGCCACCATAAAACCAACCAGTGAGGTTCCGCATTTGCGTGGGCTCTCCGGATCGATGCTCGAAACATGGCGGCGGAGCCGCCGTGGAGGAAACGCATGAGAAGCAGCCTGTTCCTGAAAAGACTTCTCGCCCTGCCCGTGGTCGAGGTGCTCGCCGTCGTCGAAGCCATGAATTTCGAGGATGGTGGACTGGTCCACGACGAGGAGAAGGCGCGGCCCGGCGGCTGCGTGATCACCCGTCTTGCGGCCGGCGAATGCAGTTTCTGGAAGGATTGCGTCATCCCCGGCTGCCGTCGCGCTCGGGCCTGCCGGGGCAAGCTGACAGCGGCACAGATACAGCACGGCTCCGGTTATCACCCCTATTTTCCGCCTTGCACGCGCGCCAACGAGGACCGGCGGCAGGCTATCCTTCGGATGATGGGCAGGATGCCAGAGACGACTGCCGACGACACGGCGGAATTCCGCGATCTGGAGCGTCGCTTGGCAGAGGCGGCACGGCTGCAACCGGAACTCCGATCGCGGCTCAGCGCCTTTCCCGGCCGCTACGGCCTGCCGGCAGCGCCGAAATGCCAGAAATAGCGGCGCCTGGTGTTCAAAAGGCAGCTGCGCGGCAACCCTGTGCGAAGGTCGCCACGATAGCGGTTTTGTGTCGAGCCCGGAGGCCGACGGGTGCCCCGGCGCCGTCAGCCCCGCAGGCCGGGTGCCTCGTAGCCGGTGCGCTCGACATATTCGGTGTAGCCGCCGCCGTACTGATGGATGCCGTCAGGCGTCAATTCCAGCACGCGGTTGGAAAGCGCAGCAAGGAAATGCCGGTCGTGCGAGACGAACAGCATGGTGCCCTCGTATTGCGACAGCGCTTTGATCAGCATTTCCTTGGTATCGAGGTCGAGGTGGTTGGTCGGCTCGTCGAGGACGAGCAGGTTCGGCGGATCGAACAGCATCTTGGCCATGACCAGCCGCGCCTTTTCGCCGCCGGACAACACCCGGCACTTCTTCTCGACATCGTCGCCGGAGAAGCCGAAGCAGCCGGCAAGTGCACGCAGCGGCGCCTGCCCCGCCTGCGGGAAGGAATCCTCCAGCCATTCCAGCACCGTCCGCTCGCCGTCGAGCAGATCCATCGCGTGCTGCGCGAAATAGCCCATCTTGACGCTGGCGCCGAGAGCGACGCTGCCCTCATCGGGTTCGGCGGAGCCAGCCACCAGCTTCAGCAGGGTCGACTTGCCGGCGCCGTTGATGCCCATGATGCACCAGCGCTCCTTGCGGCGGACCATGAAGTCCAGGCCTTCGTAGATGGTGCGGCTACCGTACTTCTTGTGAACGTTCTTGAGGTTGATCACGTCTTCGCCGGAACGCGGCGCCGGCAGGAAGTCGAAGGCAACGGTCTGGCGGCGCTTCGGCGGCTCGACACGGTCGATCTTCTCGAGCTTCTTGACACGGCTCTGCACCTGCGAAGCGTGCGAGGCCCGCGCCTTGAACCGCTCGATGAACTTGATCTCCTTGGCAAGCATCGCCTGCTGGCGCTCGAACTGCGCCTGCTGCTGCTTCTCGTTCTGAGCCCGCTGCTGCTCGTAGAAGCCGTAATCGCCGGAGTAGCTGTTCAGCGAGCCGGCGTCGATCTCGATGATCTTGCCGACGATGCGGTTCATGAACTCGCGGTCGTGCGAAGTCATCAGCAATGCGCCGTCGTAGGTCTTCAGGAAATCTTCCAGCCAGATCAGGCTCTCGAGATCCAGGTGGTTGCTCGGTTCGTCGAGCAGCATGACATCAGGGCGCATCAGCAGAATGCGCGCGAGCGCGACACGCATCTTCCAGCCGCCCGACAGTCCGCCGACATCGCCGTCCATCATTTCCTGCGTGAAGCTCAGACCTGCCAAAACTTCACGCGCACGGCCCTCGAGCGCATAACCGTCCAGTTCCTCATAGCGCGCCTGGACTTCGCCGTAGCGCTCGATGATCCGGTCCATCTCGTCGAGCTTGTCGGGGTCAATCATTTCCGCTTCGAGCTCACGCAGCTCGGCCGCGACGACGCTGACGGGACCGGCGCCTTCCATGACCTCGGCCACGGCGCTGCGGCCTTCCATCTCGCCGACATCCTGATTGAAATAGCCGATGGTCACACCCTTTTCGGCGGCGACCTGGCCTTCGTCGGGCTGCTCCTGTCCCGTGATCATGCGAAAGAGCGTCGTCTTGCCGGCGCCGTTCGGACCGACGAGGCCGATCTTCTCGCCTTTGTTGAGGGCTGCGGATGCCTCTATGAAGAGGATGCGGTGGCTGTTCTGCTTGCTGATATTCTCGATACGAATCATGTCTGCGTGGAGTCCGAAAGCGTTGCTGCGCCCCTCGATCATGCCGGCCGGGGCTTTTTGCGGCTCTCGCTAGCACGTTCGCCGCGTCATGGCCAATCCCCGACCATGCAAAGAAGCTTAAATGAGGAAAATGAAGGCTGTTTGTCGGTTTCGGCGGAACTGCAACGGCCGGCAGAACTTTTCCACAATACGCCAGCGCCACTTGATCAGCCGATCAACGATCATCTATGCGTTAACGACGCGCCGGCGGTGCGTTTCGAAAAGTCGGGGATTGTCATACATGGAAATTTTCACTTCTGCCGGCTTGGCGGCGCTGTTGCAGGTCGTTCTCATCGACCTGGTGCTTGCCGGGGACAACGCCGTGGTGATCGGTCTTGCCGCCGCCGGGCTACCGGCCGACCAACGCAAGAAGGCGATCCTCGTCGGTATTCTTGCCGCCACCGTGCTGCGCATCGCGCTTGCCAGCGTCACCGTTCAGCTCCTCGAGATCATCGGCCTGCTGCTCGCGGGTGGCATCCTGCTGCTCTGGGTCTGCTGGAAGATGTGGCGCGATCTGCGCAACGGCAGCGGAGGGGAAGCCGAGGGCCCTGAAGGGGCGGCGGCGCCGAGGAAGACCTTCTTCCAGGCCGCCAGCCAGATCGTCATCGCCGACGTGTCCATGTCACTCGACAACGTGCTTGCCGTCGCAGGTGCCGCCCGCGAACATCCGACGGTCCTCGTCATCGGCCTGATCCTGTCGATCGCCATGATGGGTATCGCTGCGAACTTCATCGCGCGCCTGCTCAACCGCTACCACTGGATCGCCTATCTCGGCCTTGCCATCATCATCTACGTGGCGCTGAACATGATCTATCGCGGCGCGCTGGAGGTCTGGCCGCACCTCGCTCCGGTTGCCGCTGCCGCCTTGGGCTGATCCGGCAAAGCTTCGAGCGGCCCCTCAGGGGCCGTTCACCAACTGCAGGACGAGGCGGCGGATGTTGCCGCCCTCGCTCATCTCGGCCTTGTCGAAATCCCGGCCCTGCTGTCGCTGCCGCGCCGAGAGTTCGCCAAGCCGCTTGGTCAACTCGACCCGGATCTTGCGGCAGTCCGGATCATTGTCGGCGGAAAAGCCGAGGCTCATCGCTTCGATCTCGCGGACCATCTGCTCGATGTAGTCGCCGTGCACCCGCTCATGCGTTTCGATGCCGGCGATGAACGTCGCCCAGCTTGCCGCCGTCGAAGCGGGCAGCTTTCCGGCTGGCTTCGGCAGCGTGTAAGTGATGATCAGCTTCGGCCGCGCCACCGCAATCACGCAGGCGTTGCCGCGACGCTCGTATTTTCTGGTCCAGGTCAGCTTGAAGGTTGTGTGCGCCACGACGCGGCTGCCGCCAAGGTCCGGGCCGTTTTCGCCGATGGAATCGTACAGCGCCGCGCCGGAACTCCCCGTCACCGCATAAGTCCGCACCTCTTCGATCGGTTGCCATTCCGCCCTCGCCGCAAACGGCTGCACGACGCAGGCCACCAGCAACCAACGAACCAATCCTGCCTTCACGCGAATCCCCCGGACAATGACGCTCGGACCCTAGTCGGCAGGCGCCTTGCATTCAACCGGCGATCGGATTGCCGCGATCGGATGCTCTGCCGAGACCTCCTCCTAAAGGCTTGTCATAAAACCCAAAAAAAGCCTGATTATTCGAGAGCATCACGCTATCGAGCGGATTGCATGTCGCTTATCGAAAGCCTCTGGCAACGATTTCACCGTATGATGTGCCATTCGAACGGGATGTAAGACGCCTGCCTGTGGGGGCAGTTCATAGATTGGGGTCTGCTGTGACAATCTATCTGCCTATCGCAGAATTGTCGGTGAACATCTTCATCATTCTCGGCATGGGAGCAGCCGTCGGCTTTCTGTCCGGAATGTTTGGTGTCGGCGGTGGCTTCCTGATCACACCGCTGCTGATCTTCTACAACATCCCCCCGGTCGTCGCCGTCGCCACTGGCGCCAACCAGGTCGTCGCCTCGTCGATCTCGGGTGCGATCACGCATTTTCGTCGCGGATCGCTCGACCTGAAGCTTGGAACCGTGCTGCTGATCGGCGGTCTGACCGGCGCCACGGTCGGCATCTGGATCTTCTCGCTGCTGCGACAGATCGGCCAGCTAGATCTCATCATCTCGCTGCTCTACGTTATCTTCCTCGGCACCGTCGGCGGCCTGATGCTGCTCGAGAGCGTCAATGCCATGCGCCGCGCGGCGAAGAACGTGCCACCAACGCCGCGACGCCCCGGTCATCACCATTGGGTGCACAAGCTACCGCTCAAGATGCGGTTCAAGAAGTCGAAGATCTTCCTCAGCGTTATCCCGGTAATCGCGCTCGGCTTCGGCATCGGCGTGCTGACGTCGGTCATGGGCGTCGGCGGCGGCTTCATCATGGTGCCGGCGATGATCTATCTGCTGCGCATCCCGACCAACGTGGTTGTCGGCACATCGCTGTTCCAGATCATTTTCGTGACCGCCTATACGACGGTCGTGCAGGCGGCGACCAACTTCTCGGTCGATATCGTGCTCGCTTTCATCCTGATGATTGCCGGCGTCATCGGCGCGCAATACGGCGTCCGCGTCGGACAGAAGCTGCGCGGCGAACAGCTTCGCGCGCTGCTTGGGCTTCTCGTCCTCGCCGTCGGCCTTCGCCTTGCCGTTGCGCTAATTGTCACCCCGGCGGATGTCTACTCCGTGGTCATGGGGGGGAACTGATGCGCCGCGTTCTCACCGCCCTGCTGCTTTGCGTCATCATGCTGCCGGCTGTCGCGGAGGCGCAAATGCTCCTCCCTGGGCAGGCAACGCAAACGACGGCCGAGGGCCTTGAGATTGGCACGTCGACCAGTGAAATCGCCATCACCTCGGATTTTCGCGGCGCGGACCTCACGATCTTCGGCGCGGTGACCAACACCGACAGTCTGCTGTTGGCAATCGGCCAGTACGATGTCGTTGTCGTTCTCGAGGGGCCGCGGGAGAACGCCACGGTACGCCGCAAGGAGCGCGTCTTCGGCATCTGGGTCAACACCCGCTCGATGACCTTCGAGGCGGTGCCGCATTCCTATTCGATGTCGAGCTCCCGCATGCTCGACGACATCACCACGCCGCTTGACCTGACGGATATGGGGATCGGGATCGACCACATTCCGCTGACCCCGGTCGGCTTCGTCGGCAATGCCAGCAATCTTGGCGAGTTCCGGCAGGCCTTTCGCCGGCTGCAGGAGAATGGCGGTCTCTACGATCGCGACCCGAGCGGCGTGCGCTTCGTCAGTTCCAGCCTTTTCAAGGCGAGTCTGCGACTCCCGGCAAATATTCCGAATGGCGTGCACACCGTCCGCGCCTACCTCTTCAAGAGCGGCAACTTCGTCACCGAGAAGTCGGTTCCGCTGCGCGTCATCAAGACCGGGATCGAGCAGATGATCACGGACGCGGCGCACGCGCAGCCGATCGCCTATGGCCTGCTCTCCGTCTTCCTGGCGCTGATTACCGGCTGGGGCGCCAGCGTGGTGTTCCGCAAGGACTGATCAGGCGGATTTCGTCTTGCGCGCAACCACATCGAGATAGGCTTCCGTCAGTCGCCCGAGCACCGATGGCGTTCCGGCAGGCAGCGTCTTGCCGAGGTGCTTGGCGCGCAACTCGTCCATGAAGCCCTCCCAAAGCTCCGCGCCCCCGGTCTCCAAAAGCTCGGCGCGAATGGAGAGCTCCTCGGACACCGGAAGGTGTCTTCTGCCCCAGGCACCCATATGGGCGAAGATCGGGACCAGCTGGATCGCCATCTCCGTCAGGCTGTAGATGGCCTTCTGCTTGTGGCTTGGATCGTCCTCTCTTGTGAGCAGCCCTCTGTCGACGAGGCGACGCAGGCGATCGGCCAGAATGTTCGAGGCGATTCGTTCCTGCGAATTCTGCAGCAACTCACGGAAATGGCGCCGGTTGCCGAACATGATGTCGCGGATGACGATCAGGCTCCAGCGATCGCCGAGCACTTCCAGCGTCAGGTTGATCGGGCAGCCGGAGCGGTGAGCATCGTCCATGAGTATCTCCAAAAACTGCTTGCATTTTGCCATCAGTCAATCTAACTTTCAACCAGTTGCAAATTGCAATCAGTTGGAAGGAGGACGAAATGAGAAAGCTTGTCGTTTGGAATCTGATGACACTCGACGGTTACTTCGAAGGCACGAAGCCGTGGGATATCGAGTTCCACAATCTGGCTTGGGGTCCCGAGCTCGAGCGTTATGCCGAGCAATTCGGCGAGGAAGGCGATCTGCTGGTCTTCGGCCGGAAGACATACGAAGGCATGGCGGCTTATTGGCCGGCGGCGGAGGGAGAAGAGAAGATCAAGGCCTATATGAACGGCATTGCCAAGATCGCCGTGTCGCGGTCGATGACGACGGCCGACTGGAATAATACGCGCGTTGTCAGCGATCCGGTCCCGGAACTGAAGAAATTGAAGATCGAGGCCGGCAAGACGATCTTCATTTTCGGCAGCGCCGAACTCGCAGATTCACTGCTGCAGCAAGGACTGGTGGACGAGGTCCGCATCTGCCTGGTGCCGGTCATTCTCGGCGGCGGCAACCCGCTCTTCAAACCGGCCAGCCAGCAGATCCCCATGACACTGCTCGACAGTGCGACAACAAAGAGCGGCGCGGTCATCCTGCGCTACAAGCCGGTCAGGGCATGAAGCCGGTGGCTGCGGTCATGCGATACCGTGGCTTTAAATCATTCCTTCGGCAAGCCGCCCCGTCGCTCAAATGCCGTCTTGCGGATCGTCTCGGCGATCTCCGGACTGCTGCTCGAGAGCATCTGGAAATCAACGGCGGAGAGCGACAGGAGAGAGACCTCGGTGGCCGCACTGACGGTCGCCGAGCGTGGCTCTCCACTGATCAGTGCCATCTCGCCGAAAAAGCTTCCAGTACCGAGTTCGACCGGATGATCGGGCGTCGCAACGCTGACCCGCCCTTCGACGATAAAGAACATCTGATCGCCGACATCGCCCTTGCGGCAAATCACGGCGCCAGCGGGCACCGTGCGCGGCCGCAGCGCGCGGACGATCTCGATCAGAGCTGCCGAGCCAAGACTCTGAAACAGAGGCACGGCGGCGACGAGTTGCCAGTTGCGCACGAAATCCCGACGGCGAACCTCCTCGTAGAAGCCCGTGGCGAGGATACCGGCCCAAAGTGCGAAAATGCCGATGCCGCTCATCATCACCAACCCGGCGAGCACCCGCCCAGCCAGGCTTTGGGGGATCTCGTCGCCGTAGCCGGTCGTCGACAGGGTCACGACCGCCCACCACATCGCCTGCGGAATGCTGCCGAACTTGTCCGGCTGGATATCCCGCTCAATGACATAACCGGCCACCGACGCGCCGAAGAGAACACTGGCGAAAACCGACGTCACGCCGAGGAGGTTGCGGTATTCTTTGACAACCACCTTTGCCATCAACCTGAAGAAGCTCGAGTCCCGCAGCGGCTTGAGAAGCCAGATGGCGCAGTACAAGCTCCGATCGCGAGATCCGACGAACAGGAATGCGGCCAGGGGAAGCAGGACCGCAATTACGTCGATCAGCAGAGGTGGTGTTCCGCCCGGCAGGCGGTGTCGCCGGGACAGCAAGGTGCCGGCCAATTGGAAGACGTAGGCCACCCAGATCGCGACAAGCACAAGCTGGCAGGCGAATCTCGCCTGCGGGGTCAGATCCGGTGTCGTAAGCAAAGCCACCATCAGCAGTCCGGTCGCGGCAAGCAGCGCATTGAGTGGCGAGGAAATCTTCGAAAAAGGCACTGCCGACATCAGACACTCCCAACCGCCCCGGCATTTCTCGACAATAGATACGTTGGGGTCGCGCGCAAGGGGAGCGTTCAGCCCCTTGCGTTGTTCCGGCACCTCTCGGCCCGGTGACCGCGCCAAATGCCTCTCGCTGGCATGGCGAATCGTGGTCACCCTTTCACCCGTGGCAACTCCCAATCGACTAAAAACCGCTCGTTAATATTTACGAGTTAGTAATCTCTCGGAATGAGAGGTTTTCTGTAATGCGTATCCGTACCCTCCCCGTCCTCGTGCTTCTGGCACTTGCTGCCGGTTGTGCAACGGCTCCCAAACAAACCCGAAACATCTGCGCTGTCTTCGACCAGCGCGACGGAATGTTCACGAGCTGGCAGCGCGCGGCGGAAAAGACGGAGCGTAAATACGGGGTTCCGGTTCCGATCCTGATGGCGACGATGTACACCGAGTCCGGCTTCCAGCCCTATGCGCGGCCGCCGCGCACCAAGCTGTTCGGCTTCATTCCCTGGACGCGGCCATCGACGGCCTACGGCTATTCGCAAGCGCTCGACGGCACCTGGGATCACTATCAATCGGCGACCGGGAGCTTCGCTGCCCGCCGCACCAACTTCGCCGATGCGATCGACTTCATCGGCTGGTACCATTCGCAAAACAGTCAAACGACCGGCATCCCGCTTAACGATGCCTACAACCTCTACCTCGCCTATTATTCCGGCCCGAAGGGCTACATGCGCGGCGACTGGCGCTCGAATGGGCAACTGCAGAAGACGGCGCAACGATTCAGCAATATGGCGGTGACCTATCAGCAGCAGTTGCAGGGGTGCAATTGAGGTCTCCTCTACCGGGCCAAAGCAGACGCACGCGAAGCTTTTGACAGTATCTCAGTCTTAGTCCGGTAGCCGCTGGGCAACCTCGACAATGTCTCGGGTGCGTGTCGCGCGCCCGCCCCATTTGCCATCAAATTCGTTGCCCGACGATTGAATAGCGACGTTCGCCGCTTCTAAGCTAGAGAACTCATAGAAGGCAGTGTGCTTCGAAGGATCGGTTCGGCTCCAGGCGCGCCAGGCCCGGAGTGCCCCGAACGCGCGCAATGCCTCTGGCAGATGGCGATCGTACCATCGATCGAAGGAGGCACGATCCGCTTCATTCGGAACATCGGCATGCACGATTAGTAGCGCTTGAGTGGACATTTTTGGCCCCTTTTCTCAGATCGCATATGACCTGAGGCGGTCCGATAAACATACAGGAATTCGGCACTGTTCACGACAACCGGGACGCAGATCGGCCGCCGACCGTGGAGACGTTGCTGATTGCCTTTGCGACATCATACCGAGCGTACTGCACGATGATCGACTGCGGGATTCAGGGATCTGTCTCGAAGTTCACGGCCGAAATGCTGTGCTTCGTGATCGCCTAGCTTTAACATCTCGACGACCTAACATCGGCCTCGTAAGCACAGTAAAGGCCGCATGAAACCGCCTTTGCCGAAACAAAATTGGGTTGATCGGCCTATATCATCAGTATTGTTTGACAATACATTCGCAGCCATGGGATTCTTCCTGAAATGGAATCAGGAGAATAGATGGCAGAGCGCTACTTATACGACCACAGCTCGCACCGGGCCGTCATGTATGAGATTGGCGACTATCTCTATGCCATTTCCGGCAACAAGGCAGAACACTGGATTTCCGGTGATTACATCTTCTGCATGGAAACCCAAACGATTTCCTTCTGGATCCTGGGAAAGGACGTCTACGGCCACATCGGTCGCGGCGAACTGACGCGCCAGCCTCTCTATTACTTCGGCGATTAGGACTGAACCCATAAGCTCAGCGGAAGACGCTGGAGACGGCTTCGAGCTTGGAGCGAACCTTTGTCAGCCGGTCGATGCGGCGTTGAAAACCGCCAGTTGAGCGTCGAACGCACGTTTGTATGCAGCCCGCGCTTCGCCGCGGGTGACATAGGCTGCAAGGTTCGGATACTCGTCCAGCATGCCTGATCCTTTCAACCGGAGCAGCACCGACACCATCTGCAGGTCGCCCGCGCTGAACTCGCTGTCGAGCCAGTCGGCATCACCAAGTTGGGTAGAGAGTTCGTTCAGTCGCTTGCGAATACGTTCGTCGACCATGGACAGGCGCTCCTGATACCAGGGCTTATCGCCTTCCAAAAATCTGGCTGCTTCGCGGTCGACGATCGGCTGCTCCATGGTAGTGACCGCGGCAAACATCCAGGTGATTGCGCGCGCCCGAGCGTTCGTGTCGACCGGAAGCAAGCCGGCATGGCGCTGCGCGATATGGAACACGATTGCCCCGGACTCGAATAGGACGAGATCGCCTTCTTCATAGCTCGGAATCTGCCCGAACGGTTGAAGCGCAAGGTGTGCGGCTTCCTTCATAGCCTTGAAGGAAAGAAGGCGCACTTCGTAGGGCTGCCCCACTTCCTCGAGCGCCCAGCGAACGCGCATGTCACGCGCCAAACCTCTGCCGCGATCCGGCGACCGTTCAAAGGCGGTAATAGTGATCGTCATTGCTGTTCTCCATAGCTTGTCTGCCTTGAAGACGACGGGCTAAACGAGATTCCGACACCATCCGCGCATTCTTGAGTGCTATCAGCCGTTATCTGAGGGCGGTCAACGCTCCGATCATAGAGCGAGGCGACTGGCGCACATTCCACCCTTTGGACTTTTCACCCGACAAGGTTTCCGAACCTGACGGAGTAGATCCGGTCCCGCCCGAGAAGATGGGCGATCAGCAGCGTGTGGTCGAACAGGCCCTTCATCGCCTTGTGGCGAAGGTCGAGGCCGCCGGTCATGACACCGAACGCCGGCATCAGCAGGCGGGCGCCATCTGTGGCAAAGCAGGGACGGCGGACGGATTTTTCGCGACGTCGCACGGTCGCTGCCGGATGCAGGTGCCCGGCGATCTCGCCCTTCTGCAGGCCTCCCCTCGGCTCGTGGCGGAAGGTCAGGCCTCCAGAGTGTATCTCGTCGGCAGACGTGCCCGGCAAATCGACGGTGCCGTCTGGATCGTGGTTGCCGTTGATCCAGATCCATTCGCGGCCGCGCGCCATTTCCGCAATCAGGCTCCGGAATGCCTCAGGCAGATGCGCCGAGCCGACGCGGTCGTGGAAATTGTCGCCGAGAGAGACCACCAGCTTCGGGTCGTAGCGGGTGATGACAGCAGAGAGAACCGTCAGTGTCGCCAGCGTGTCGTAGGGTGGCAGCATCATCCCGCGGCGGGCGAAGGCCGCGCCTTTTTCGAGGTGCAGGTCGGAGACGACGAGGATGCCGGCATCGGGCATGTAGAGCGCGCCGAGTGGATCACAGACGGCAGCGACGCCATGGACGGAAGTCTCCACGCCTGGCAGCGCAGTCAGTCCGTTCAGTTCACGCGCGAGCGCTAGGCGATTCATCAATCTGGTCAGTCCTTGATTCCTAAAGCGCCTTCATCTTCGAAGGCCTTTGTCTCATGCAATTCCGGATGGTAAGCCGACACGAACCTATCCGGCACCATTCTAGGCCAGCGCCTCGGCGAGCAGGTCGTCGGCGGCTTCTGCCAGCACCGCGTCATGCGCCTCGCCATGCACCGGCTCCTTGCCGATCTCCAGCATGACGGGAACCGCCAGAGGCGAGATATGGTCGAGCGCACGATGCGTGATGTGACCTTTGATTCGCCTCAGCATATCGCCAAGCCGTGAAATATCCAAAAGCCCGGTCGCCGCGTCCTGCCGCGTCGCCTGCAGGAGGATGTGATCCGGCTCGTGGGTTCGAAGCACATCGTAGATCAGATCGGCCGAGACCGTGACCTGTCGCCCGGTCTTTTCCTTGCCCGGGTGACGGCGCTCGATCAAACCGGCAATCACGGCGCAATTGCGGAAGGTGCGTTTCAAGAGAAAGGATTCGTCGAGCCAGCTTTCGAGATCGTCGCCCAGCATGTCCTCATCGAAGAG
Source organism: Rhizobium sp. BK399 (assembly GCF_014194695.1). Classification (GTDB taxonomy): domain Bacteria; phylum Pseudomonadota; class Alphaproteobacteria; order Rhizobiales; family Rhizobiaceae; genus Rhizobium. The sequence goes on from NZ_JACIAH010000001.1 coordinate 1,031,835, forward strand.
GTCAGCGAGGCTGAGCCGGTCGTTCTGGATCATCAGTCCCATGTCCTCGAAGCCCCAGATGCCGAGCGAATAATCGGTCGCGACGAAGCCGAGCGGCTTGGCGCCGGCCCGCTCGAGCCGGCGCGTCAGCAGCATGCCGAGCGTCTGGTGCGCCAGTCGCCCCTCGAAGGGATAGATGACCATGTAACAACGGCTGCCGCGCGGGAAGGTCTCGATCAGCAGCTCGTCGCGCTTCGGCAGCATCGATTTTTCCTGCTGGATCGCCAGCCAGTCGCGCACCTGATCCGGCAGATGGCGCCAGCGATCGGGATCCGCGATCATCGAACGCACTTGATCCGCCAGATAGGTGGAGAGCGGGAACTTGCCGCCGGCATAGGAGGGGATCTTCGGATCCATCGAGAAGGCTTGGCTGGCGAGCGCCTCGTTCTCGCGGATCCCTTCAAAGCGCAGCACCTTGCCGGAGAAGATGAAGGTATCGCCGGGCGACAGCTGCTCGAAGAAATATTCCTCCATCTTGCCGAGCGTCGCGCCACCGCGGCCGATACGCCCGCCTTCGCCACGCTTGACCATGCGCAGATTGAGCATCGGGCTCTCGACGATGGTGCCGAGATTGAGCCGGTATTGCTGCGCGACCTGCGGATTGGAAACGCGCCAGCGTCCCTCCTTGGTCTTGCGGATGCGGGCATAGCGCTCGTAGGTGCGTAGCGCATAGCCCCCCGTCGCGACGAAATCGACGACGCGCTCGAAGGTTTCCCAGGAGAGGTCGGCGTAAGGCGAAGCGCTGGTGACCTCGTCGTAAAGCTCCAGCATGTCGAAGGGCTCGGCGCAGGCCATGCCGAGCACATGCTGCGCCAGTGCATCGAGCGCACCCTTGCCGACTGGCGGCGTATCCTGCGCCCCGATATAGTTGGCGTCGAGAGCGGCCTGGCATTCCATCACCTCGAAGCGATTGGCGGGGACGAGGATCGCCTTCGACGGTTCATCCATGCGGTGGTTGGCGCGGCCGATGCGCTGGGCAAGCCGCGAGGCGCCTTTCGGCGCACCGACATGGACGACCAGATCGACATCGCCCCAGTCGATGCCGAGGTCGAGCGTCGAGGTGGCGACGACAGCGCGCAGCCGGTTGGCCGCCATCGCGGCCTCCACCTTGCGGCGCTGCCCGACATCAAGCGAGCCGTGATGCAGGGCGATCGGCAGGTTTTCGTCATTCACTGTCCAGAGTTCCTGGAACAGCATCTCGGCCTGCGACCGGGTGTTGACGAAGAGCAGTGTCGTCTGGTGTTCGAGGAGCTGCTTGTAGACGTCGGGGATCGCATATTTCGCCGAATGACCGGACCAGGGGATGCGCTCCTCGGTCGACAGGATCGAAATATCGGGCTTGGCGCCACCTTCGACGATGACAAGGCCTGCATGGTGGTCCTCGCCTTCCCGCTGTGCGACCAGCCACTTCTGCAAGTCCATCGGGTCGGAGACGGTGGCCGAAAGGCCGATTGTCTGCAGGGCGGGCGCCAGCCTTCGCAGGCGGGCAAGACCGAGCGAGAGCATATGGCCACGCTTCGAGGTCACGAGCGAATGCAACTCGTCGAAGACGATATACTTTAGGTCTTTGAAGAAGCGCTCGGCCTCGTTGTTGGCGAGCAGCAACGCCACCTGCTCCGGCGTCGTCAGCAGAATGTCGGGCGGGTTCAGCTTCTGTCGCTGGCGTTTGGCAACGGGCGTGTCGCCGGTGCGGTTCTCGACCGTAACAGGCAGCCCCATCTCCTCGACCGGCTTCATCAGGTTTCGCTCGATATCAACGGCGAGCGCCTTCAGTGGTGAGACGTAGAGCGTGTGGATGCCGGTAAACGCCGAGCCGGGCGGGATCTTGCCGCGGCGCGTCAGATCGGTCAGCGACGGCAGGAAGCCGGCGAGCGTCTTGCCGGCGCCGGTTGGCGCGATCAGCAGCGTGCTGTCGCCTGCCTCGGCGCGGGCCAGCAATTCCAGCTGATGGGCACGCGGACGCCATCCCTTGTCCGCGAACCAGCGGGTGAAAGGCGGAGGCAGGGCAACGCGGGCTTCGGAATCGATCTGGTCCACGGCGCTAAAGGTAGTGCACCGGCAACCGAAATAGAATGGCGGACCCGCGAACTAGAGGAAGCGATGCGGGTGGAAGGGCTTGGGATCTGCAAAGGTGTCGTTGCCGGCCATCTGCTCGGCCAGCAGCCGGCCGCTGGCCGGGCCGAGCGTCAGGCCGTGATGGGCGTGACCGAAATTGAACCAGAGGCCGCGATGGCGGGGCGCCGGGCCGATCACCGGGCGCATGTCAGGCAGGCACGGCCTCAGCCCGAGCCAGGGCGTCGCCTCCACCGGTTCGCCAAGCGGAAAGAGCTGACGGGCATGGGCCTCATCGCGGCGGAGCTGGATGGTATTTGGCGGCGCATCCGGCGCGGCGAATTCGATGCCTGTCGTCAGGCGGATGCCACGCGCCATCGGCGCCAGCACGTAGCCGGCTTCCTCGTCGACGACGGAATGGCCGAGCGGCTTGCCCTCGCGCTGCGCATAATGCCGGTGGTAGCCGCGCTTGACCGCCAGTGGCAGGGGATAGCCGAGCTTGCGGAAGATCAGGCCGGATTGCGGGCCGAGGGCGACGACGACCTCGCCGGCTTCGACGATCTCGCCTTCATCCGTCGTGATCGACCAGCCGTTCTTCTCCTCGCGCAATGCCGATGCGTCGGCGCGGACCATCTTGCCGCCGGCTGCGGTGAAGAGGTTGGCATAGGCGGTCGTCAGCGCCTGCGGGTCGGTCACGGTCTTCGGGTCGAGCCAGTGCACGCCGCCAGCGATGCTGCGACCACTCGCGGCGAAAGCGGGCTCGAGCGCCAGAAACTCGCTGGCGTCGAGAATGCGGATTGCCAGACCATGGGTAGACAGGCTCTCGGCTTCTGCACGGGCAGCCTCGAAACGGCGCGGGTTCTTGTAGAATGACATCCAGCCGCGCTCGCGGATGAGGTCGGAGGCGCCGGCGCGGCCAATCAGCTTGTCGTGCTCGGTGACACTGGCCTCGATCAGCGGCAGGAGCGCCCGTGTCGCCTTTTCCAGATTGGTCGGCGAGGAATGCCACCAATAGCGCGCCAGCCATTTGGCGATGCGCGGCAGGTAGGCCGGATCGTAACGGACATCCGATGAATTGTTCAGCGCATATTTGGCAATGGCGCCGAGCTGCCGCGGAAAGGCGTAGGGAACGACGGAGGAGCGCTCGATCAGCCCGGCATTGCCGTAGCTGGTGCCGCCGCCCGGCTCGCCGCGATCGGCAAGCACGACGGAGCGGCCGCGATCCTGCAAATGAATGGCCGCACTGACGCCGACAATGCCGGCACCGAGAACGAGGATATCTGTTTTCATCGGATGGACTTGGTCAAAGGGCGCGGAGGCTTTCGGCCTCCGCGCGATTGGATCGGCACGCGATCAGTAGATGTCGAAGGGGAAATACTTCTTGGTGATTTCCTGATACTTCCCGCTGGCGACCAGCGCATCGATCGCCTTGTTGAAGCGCTCTTTCAGGTCGGTCTCGCCCTGGCGGATACCAATGCCGGCCTGCGTTTCCGTGCCGGGAACGTCGCCGAGCAGCTTGCAGCAATCCTTGCCGGCCTTGTTCAACCAATCGACCACCACGAACTTGTCGGAGATCAGTGCGTCCAGGCGGCCGTTCTGCAGGTCGGCGACGGCCTCGTCCTGCGTCGGGTAAAGCTTCGCCTCGGCGCCGCCCTTGGCGTAGACGTCACTAGTGTAGTCCGCCTGCGTGGTCGACGCCTGGGCGCCGACAGTCTTGCCCTTCATGTCGTCGACCGTGACACCCTTCAACGGGCTGTCCTTCGGCACGGCGACCGCGAGCGGCGTCGTGTAGTATTTGTTCGTGAAGTCGATCTGCTTCTTACGCTCGTCGGTGATGCTCATCGAGGCGATGATTGCGTCGTACTTCTTGGCCAGAAGGCCGGGGATGATACCGTCCCAATCCTGCGCGACGATCGTGCACTTGGCCTTCATCTCGGCGCAGAGCGCATTCGCCATGTCGACGTCGAGACCCTTTAGGCTGCCGTCGGATTCGACGTAGTTGAAGGGAGGATAGGCGCCCTCGGTTGCGATGCGGATCTTGTCTTCGGCGGAGGCGAGATGCGTCGCGGCAAGCAAGGCAGCGGCCGCCAGGAAAATCGTCTTTCTCATTGCTGTTCCCTTATCGGAATTGTTTTTGCCCAACGGGGCCGACTTTAGCGAATCCATCCGGCTTCACAACCCCGGACGAACACGACCGATCGCCTATTTCGACTGCTCGAACATGCCGCTTGACATCCAGCATAATCGTGGATATTTTTTATCCACGAATTAAGGAGCGATCCGATGAAACTGGGCGATGGAGTGGAGCAGGCAATCCACAGTGTCTCGATGCTGGCCGGCCTGTCCGACGGCGGTGTGCTGTCGGCTGCTGCGTTGGCGGAATTTCACGGCGTCTCGACGAGCTACCTTCTGAAGCACCTGCAGGCGCTGTCAGGTGCCGGCATTGTGAACACGGTTCCGGGGCCGAAGGGCGGATACAGGTTGGCGAAGCCGACGGAAAAGATCAGCCTCCTCGACATCGTGCTGGCGGTCGAAGGACCGGAGCCGGCGTTCCGATGCAGCGAAATCCGCCAGCGCGGACCGAACCAGCTGCCGGGGCGCTATTTCACCAAACCATGCCAAATCAGCGCGGCGATGCTGAGGGCCGAGCGCGTCTACCGCGCCGAACTCGCCAAGACCAGCATCGCCGACATCCTGGTGCAGCTCGCTGCTGATGACGACGGCGGCATCGCCGCCCGCGGCTGCGCCTTCCTTGAAATGAACGAACGCCGAGCGGCTCGCTGAGCCGCCCAACCCAAAAAGGAGAATGAACCATGCAAGCACGTTTCAACTTCGCCAAGGCCGCACCGGACGCCTACAAGGCGGTCGCCGCACTGGAGCAGTATGTTCAGGAATCGGGCCTCGAGCGCCGCTTCATCCACCTGATCAAGCTTCGCGCATCGCAGATTAACGGCTGCGCCTACTGTGTCGACATGCATGTGAAGGAATCCAGGCACGACGGCCTGAGCGAACAGTGGATCAACCTGATGTGCGTCTGGCGTGAATCGCCGGTCTATGATGCCAAGGAGCGCGCCCTGCTCGGCTGGGTGGATGCGGTCACCCGCATTGCCGAAACCGGCGCTCCGGACGCCGACTTCGAAGCCCTGAAGGGTCACTTCACCGAAGAAGAGATCACCAAGCTCACGGTGGCGATCGGCGCGATCAACATCTGGAACCGTCTCGCCGTCGGCTTCCGCTCGCAGCACCCGATCGACAAGCCGGCACAGGCTGCCTAAAGCGCGATATAGCGATCGGCGCGGTGATTGATGGCCACGAAGAGGTTCAGCACCACCGCGCCGAGAACCGAGTAGAAGACCACCGGCGGCGTGGTGACGAAGAAGGCAGCGGCCAATACGCAGAGGTCGATCGCCATCTGCACGAGGCCGGCACGGATGCCGAAACGCTCCTGCATGTAGATGCCGAGAATGCCAACGCCGCCGAGGCTCGCGCGATGGCGATAGAGCGCAAGAAGACCAAAACCCAGCAGAAGACCACCGAGAAGCGCCGCCCAGGCAGGCTGGATGGCGGAAATGTCCATGACCTTCGGCTGCAGGCTGGTCATGACCGATGTCAGGCCGATGGCAATGAAGGTCTTTATCGTGAAGGCTACGCCAAGCCGCGTCCACGATAGATAAAAGAACGGCAGGTTGAGCAGGAAGAAGGCGAGCCCGAAATTTATCCCGAAGGCATAGTGCAGCAGGAACGCAATACCTGCGGTGCTTCCGGTCAGAAGGCCAGCGCTGGCCAGAACATAAAGCCCGAGCCCCGCAACAAGGCTGCCCGAGAAGATCCCCTGAACGTCTTCGATGGGGGTATGGCGGGTAGCGCTGGTATTCCGGAAACCGAGGGCGTTGAAGAGCTGTGCCATTGTCGTTGATCCCCAAACGGCAGACATGTTCAAATGCGCCCGAGCAAAACCCGAGCGTGACGAAACGTACGTGATGAATGATGCCGGACGCCTCGAATTTCTGCGGGCATCCCTACTGAATTAGTCAGCATTATCAGGCGTTTTCGCGGTGCAATCAAGCAAAATACGTAAGCAATACTGACCTATTATCACTTCGCAAGAATCGTTCCGCTATGCGGCCTTGCGCGTAAGGAACAGAATGCCTGAAATGACGTTTGCGCCATCTTTGCGAATGGCTGTCTTGCTGACGGCGGCGACATCGAGGCCGTGGCGGACGCAGAGCGCGCGGACGTAGGTTTCGGAATGGGCGTAGCGCAGCGACGGTGCAAGATGGAAGCCATCGCCCTCGCCCGCATCCTCAACCGAAAAAGCGAAATCGGCGCCGGCCACAACAAGCGCTGAAACAGCCGCGAACACGCTTTCGAGATTGCCGAGATACATCAGCACGTCGGCTGCGGTGACGAGGTCGGCACGGTGCGTCGTTCCCTCGGCAAATAGGCCTGATGCCTCCGGCGCCAGCGACAGGTCGGCCTGGGCCAGGTGATCGTAGACATGCTTCTCGGCGGCCTTGGAAAGCATATTCTGCGACAGGTCGAAGCCCTCGAGCCGCGCGACGCTGTCGCGGATTTCCGGTCCAAGCAGGCCGGTGCCGCAACCGAGGTCCACGGCGAGCGCATAGTTCCTGCCCGTGGTGGCAACGAGCGCAGCAAGCTTGGCGGGGACGCTGTAATCCAGCTTTTCCACCAGCGAGGTCTCGAAGCGATCGGCGTAGTCGTCAAACAGTCGCTCGACATAGCTGCTCGGCGGCTGGTCCGGCGTCTCGACATCGCCGAGCAAAGCGAGCTTGAGCCCGGCGCCGAAAATATCCTCGGGAGTGACTTCCAAAGTCTGCCGGTAGGCCTCGATTGCGCCTGCCCTGTCACCCGCCTTCTCGCGGTAGGCGGCGAGCCTATACCAGCCGGCCGCCCAGCGAGGAGCAAGCTCTAGCGCCTGCTCCATCAACTCAGCAGCCGCATCCGGCTCGCCGCTTTCGTCGAGCATCTTGGCATAGTCTGCGCGGCGGTCGGCGATCACGTCGCCTGAGGTGAGCTGGTTGGGCTGCATGGTACGGACCTGTTGGGATCGGCTCGCATTTGGCTGCGGCCACAAAAAAACTCAAGTCCTATTTCAGAGGCGGAGGCGCCAGACCTGAAAAAGGCTTGCGAGCGGCGATTCGCGGCCGTATTTCAGGGATAAACAGGAGATGGCGCATGTCCGATCAGGTGAACAAGTTTCTCGGCGATTCCCTCGGCCGCACGTTGGTCAAGCTTTTGGTCGTATCGTTGATCGTCGGTTTCATCATGGCCGTGTTCGGGTGGGCGCCGCTGGATTTCGTCTACGGCCTCCGCAATTTCGTTCTGGAAGTCTGGCACCGCGGCTTTGCCGCTTTGGGACGCGTCGGCGACTATCTGTTGCTTGGTGCGACCGTCGTCATCCCCATCTTCGTCATCATCCGTCTCTTCAGCTATCGGCGATAACATGACCTCTCTGATCCTCTCGCGGCGCGGCCTGCTGCACATGTCCGGTCTCGTGCTGGTTGCGGGTGTTGCAAGCTGCACGACCGCGCCAAAGTTTTCGGGCACCCCTTCGGACGGCGAAGACGAGACGGCGGACGCCCTGCCGCTTGTCAATCAGTTGCGCGCCAAGAACGGGCTGCCGCCGCTGTCGGCGGATCCGGCAGCGAAGGATGCGGCGATGTTCCAGGCGAAGCGCATGGCGTCCGCCGGCAAGATGAAGCACGTGATGGGCATCGGTGACGGTTTCGCGCCACGCGTCAAGGCAAGCGGTGTACAGATGCCGGCTGCGGAAAACATAGCGGCCGGTCAGCAGTCGGTTCCGGCCGTCGTGACCGCCTGGATCAATTCTCCACACCATCTAGAAAACATGCTCGGCCGTTACAGCGGTCTCGGTGTTGCCGTGGCCCACAATTCCGCTTCCAAAAATGTCCCTTACTGGGCAATGGTGCTTTCCGGCTGAGGCGATTCTGCCTCTCTCCCCAGAGGCAGACATGGATACTCACGGTCACGAGAATAGGCTAGCCTTCGACGTGACGCACCGACTGGTGCTGTCGATCGCGATTCCGATGACGCTCGGCTTTATCACTACGCCGCTGCTCGGCCTTGTCGGCACCGGCGTCGTCGGGCACATGGGCCAGCCGGATGCTTTGGCAGGCCTTGCGATCGGCGCCATGCTGTTCGATCTGATCCTCGGCAGCTTCAATTTCCTGCGCGCCTCCACCACCGGACTGACGGCGCAGGCCTTTGGGCGGCACGACCGACATGCAGAGCAGGGTGTTTTCTGGCGAGCGCTGATCTCTGCGCTTGGTTGCGGCATAGCACTTCTCTGTCTCTCGCCGCTGCTACTAACGGCCGGGCTGAAGCTGATGGGACCGGAAAGCGCTGTTGCCGCTGCCACGAGCACCTATTTCTCCATCCGCATTCTTGCCGGCCCGGCGGCGCTTGCCAATTACGCGATCCTCGGCTTCGTCCTCGGTCGCGGCCAGGGCAGCATCGGCCTGTTGCTGCAGACGATCATCAACGGCATCAACATCGTGCTGGCGATTTTCCTTGGCCTCTGGCTCGACTGGGGCGTCGCGGGCGTGGCGTGGGGTACGATGGTCGGCGAGACGGTCGGCGCTGTCGTCGGCCTGCTGATTGTCCTCCGCGGCTTCGCTCGCGCACATCGGCCAACCCGCACGGAGGTTTTCTCTCGGCATCGCCTGGCCGAGCTCTTCGCGCTGAACCGCGACATCCTGATCCGCACGTTCGTGCTGCTCGCCGCCTTCACTGTCATGACAAGGATCGGAACAAGCTTCGGGGCGGTGACGCTGGCCGCTAACGCCGTGCTGATGAACTTCTTCCTGCTGTCGGGATATTATCTCGACGGACTGGCCAATGCGGCGGAACAGATCACCGGACGGGCAATCGGGGCACGATACCGGCCGGCGTTCGACCGCGGCCTGAAGCTAACGGCGCTCTGGTCGTTTGGGCTCGCCGGCATCATTTCCGTGTTCTTCCTGCTGGCCGGTCCGTGGCTGATTTCGCTGCTGACCATTTCGCCCGAAGTACAGCAGGCAGCCGAAACCTACCTGCCCTGGGCCGCCGTTACCGGGCTTACCGGCGCGTTGGCCTTCCTGATGGACGGCGTGTTCATCGGCGCCACATGGTCGACCGACATGCGCAATCGAATGCTGATGTCGTTTGCCGGCTATCTCTTAGCGCTGGCCGCTTTCGTGCCGCCGTTCGGCAACCATGGCCTATGGCTGGCGATGAACGGCTTCCTGCTGTTCCGCGGCGTCTTCCTGGCAATGCTCGTGCGGCCGCGGGCGGATCAGACGTTCCGTGCCGCCCAGTAATCCGTCTTCGTGTCCCTGAGGTCGCGGACGGATTTGACCTGCTCCCGATCGAGCAGCTTTGAGAGGCCGCGAACGACCGTGCCCGGCAGGCCTGGCCCTTCATAGACCATGCAGGAATAGAGCTGCACGAGATCGGCGCCGGCCTTGATCTTCTCGAGCGCCGTTTCCGCAGACGAAACGCCGCCGACACCGATGATCGGCAGAGCCGGACCGACGCGCTTGCGCATCTTGGCGAGGACGGCGGTCGACTTGTCAAAGAGCGGCTTGCCGGAAAGCCCGCCCGCCTCCTTCGCCTGATGCTGGTCCCTGAGGCCTTCGCGGGAGAGCGTCGTGTTCGAGACGATCAGGCCGTCCAGGGCATTCGACAGCGCTTCGGCGGCGATATCGTCCAGTCCCTCTTCCGTGAGATCGGGTGCGATCTTCAGAAAGACCGGGATTTTTCTGCCTGCCTTTTCCGCTTCGGCGTCGCGGGCGGTGAGCACGGCCGACAACAAGGCTGCAAGGCTTTCGCGCGCCTGCAGATCACGCAGGCCCGGCGTGTTCGGTGATGAGATGTTGGCGGTGAAATAACGGGCAACGGAATAGAACCGGCGGATGCCGAGGACATAGTCGCCGATGCGGTCTTCGCTGTCCTTGTTGGCGCCGATGTTGACGCCGATCATGCCGTTGCCACGAATGGTCGCGAGACGCGCAAAGGCGGTATCGTGGCCTTCATTGTTGAAGCCGAGGCGGTTGATGACGCCCTCATCCTCGACCAGACGGAAGATACGCGGGCGCGAATTGCCAGGCTGGGCCTTCGGCGTCACGGTGCCGATCTCGGTAAAGCCGAAGCCGATCTTCAGCAACGCTTCGGGTACCTCAGCGTTCTTGTCGTAGCCGGCAGCCATGCCGATCGGGTTGATGAAATCGAGCCCCGCAACGGTCTGCCGCAGGCGCGGATCCGGCGCAATCCGGCAGGCCGGTACGGCCCCCGCCTTCAGCGCGGCGATCGACATGCCGTGCGCCGTTTCCGGGTCGAAGAGGAAGAGACCCTTGCGGGCGGCATGCTTGAAGAGATCGATCATGGTTGAAGGTCCGGAAAGATGTGCTGGCCGGCGACATCGAGCGGCAGCGCCGCCTCCCACAAAACGGCCGACAATGGCAGTTCCGCATAGAGATGCGGGAAGAGGGCACCGCCGCGCGAGGCTTCGAAAACGAGCTCGTCGCCGAACTTGCTGCTATCGACGGCAACGAGCAGAAGTCCCGTCTGGCCGGCGAAATAGAGTGCTGCCGTCTGCTTGACCTGCGTGGCGGTCGAGAAGTGGATGTAGCCATCCGAAAGGTCGATCGGAGCGCCGCGAAAAACGCCGGCCTCCTTCGCTTCCTGCCAGAGCGTTTCCGTCACGATCTTGTAAAGCGTGGGTGTCAGGGTCATGATGGCCTCGGTATCGCTGGTCTTTCCCGGGCTTTGCCGCAAAGCGGCGGCGTTGTCCACGCCTTGCCGCGAAAAATGCGGTGGCCACCGAGATTTCCGGAGGAAACCATGAGAAATATCGCAATCGGCCTTTTTGCGCTTCTCCTGCCGCTCGGCGTCCAGGCAGCGGAAACGGAAGCGTCGCGCTTCGAGCTGGAGCGGAGCGGCGACCACTTCGTGCGTCTCGACAGGCAGACCGGCGCCATGTCGCTCTGCGAGGAAAAGGACGGCACGCTCGTCTGCCGTATGGCCGCCGATGAGCGGGCGGCTTACGAGCAGGAGCTCGACCGGCTTTCGGCTCGCGTCACGGCACTGGAGAACAAAAGTATCGTCAACAAGGCCTTGCCCTCCGACGAGGAAATCAACCGCTCGATCGGCATCATGGAACGCTGGATGCGCAGCTTCATGGGGATAGTCAAGGAATTCCAAGGCGAAGAGGACCGCAATACCCTTCCTCAAAAGACATGATTTGCTATAGTCGCATCGGAATGACGGCATGTATCGCGTGAGGAGCACGAGACATGACGCGGCAGTCGAGCTCTTGGGAGGGAGTTATCGATGCAGGAACAGACAATCATCATTGCCGACGACCATCCGCTTTTCCGGGATGCGCTTCGCCAGGCGGTGATCGGCATGGAAAGCCATCCCGATATCGTTGAGGCCGGCGATTTTGCTGCAGCACGGATGGCGGCCGGGAAGCATCCCGAGGCGGATCTGATGCTGCTCGATCTTTCGATGCCGGGTGTCAGCGGCTTTTCCGGGCTGATGGCGCTTCGCTCCGAATTCGCCGGGCTGCCAATCGTCATTGTCTCGGCCACCGATGACGCCACCACGATCCGACGCGCACTGGAACTCGGCGCATCCGGCTTCATTTCCAAGTCCTCGGGGATCGACGACATTCGCCGCGGCATCCAGACGGTTCTCGCCGGCGATATCGCCACACCTGAAAGCTATCGGGACGGCCAGGAGCAGGACCCCGATGTCGCCGATCTGATCCATCGGCTGCACACGCTGACACCGCAGCAGAGCCGTGTGCTGACGATGTTGGCGGAAGGGCTCCTCAACAAGCAGATCGCCTACGAGCTCGGCGTGTCCGAGGCGACGATCAAGGCGCATGTCTCGGCCATTCTGCTCAAGCTCAATGTCGATAGCCGCACGCAGGCGGTCATCCAACTCGGCAAGATCAACATGGCCATGGTGGCCTGATCTGTCGACAGGATTTTATTCCTTTCCTCTCTTTACTCCCGATAGGCTTGCGGGTAATATTTCGCCGTGAAGGATCGCGCACGCGCGCAGGAATCAGGCGACATGCTGTCACACGAGCAGATCTGGGGGGCGATCGACAGGCTTGCCGAACGGCATGACCTGACGCCATCCGGTCTTGCCCGACGGGCGGGGCTCGACCCGACCTCCTTCAACAAATCCAAGCGGCTCTCTGCCGATGGGCGGTTGCGCTGGCCGTCGACGGAATCGATCGCCAAGGTGCTGGATGCAACGGGCGCCAGCATGGAGCAGTTCCTGACCTTCATGCGCCCCGCGGGAAGTTTTTCCAGCCTTCCTGACGGCGCCTTCCCGCCGCAGGGCAGCTCTATCCCACTTCTCGGCTTTGCGCAGGCCGGCGCCGGCGGTTTCTTCGATGATGGCGGCTTTCCGGCCGGACAAGGCTGGGACGTGGTGGAGTTTCCCGCGGCGCCGTCGCAGAAGGCGGGCGTCTATGCGCTCGAGGTCCAGGGCGAGAGCATGATGCCGCTCTACCGCGACGGCGACGTTTTGATCGTCGAGCCAGGTGCGCAAGTTCGCCGCAACGACCGTGTCGTCGTCAAGACGCGCGAAGGCGAAGTGATGGCGAAGGTGCTGTTGCGCCAGAGCCCCCGGTCGATCGAATTGATGTCGCTGAATCCCGAACATCCGAACCGGACGATCGAGCTTTCCGACGTCGATTGGATCGCCCGGATCATCTGGGCCAGCCAGTAGGAAGATATTCCATGCGTCCTGCGGCAATTCTGACGGCTGTTGCAGGGATCGGAATTGTCGCGGGCCTGATCACGGCCGGCGGACAACGGCTTGGTGCGGCTATTGATCCGGTGGAAACTGCAGCCCCTGTAGAAATCGATGCGCCTCCTCCCGCCCTGATCCCATCGACGACAAATCCCGAGGCCAGCATGCACGCGCGGCGCGTCGACGAGGCCAGCCAGTTCTACCCCGCGGCCATCGACGGCAAGCCGCTCGAGCGCATCGCGGCGGTGGAGCCGCAGCCGCCGGCAAAGCCTGCCGACGATACTGGCGTCAACCTCGTTCGCCCGATTGCCGAAAGCGCTGGCGTCCTCGCGTTTGGCGACCGCCGCCTGCAGCTTGCAGGTATCAACCCGACGCCGGCGGACAAAACATGTACTGACGGCAAGGGCCGGGTATGGCCATGCGGGATGCTGGCGAAGACCAATGTGCGGCTGCTTCTACGCCTCAGGACCGTGCGCTGCGATCTCGACAGCACCGAGTGGACAGGCATGGTGACGGCAGCCTGCAGGATCGGCACGCAGGACATTTCGCAGTGGCTTGTTGCGAACGGCTGGGCAGAGGCGGAAAAAGGATCAGCACTCACCGAAGCCGGCGAGACGGCAAGGCAGGCGGGCAAAGGCATTTATGGCGACGACCCTCGTAGCGCCGCTGAAACCGGCACCCTTGAGAATCCACCCTCCGATCTCCCGTCCGACGGCTTGTAATGTCGCCGGCCAATTCCTAGACTCTGGGCTCGCTCCAGAGGAATCATCGAGATATGAACAAGCCGCTTTCTGCGCATGACGCACTGATCTACGTGATGGTGATGGCATCCGCCGTCGACAGCACGATGAACGATCGCGAGATGGAGCGCATCGGCCAACTCATCGGCTTCCTGCCGGTCTTTCGTGATTTCGACGACGAGAAGCTGATTTCCGTGGCGCGCGACTGCGCTGCGCTGCTCGCTGGCCCCGAGGGCCTCGACATCGTGCTCGAAACCGTCAAGGACACGCTGCCTTCGCGCCTCTATGACACGGCCTACGCGCTGGCGGTGGAAGTCGCCTCCGCCGACCTTTCGGTCAAGGCCGAAGAGTTACGCCTGCTCAGCCTGCTGCGCGACCGCCTCGGTCTCGACAAGCTCACCTGCGCCGCCATTGAGCGCAGCGCGATCGCCCGCTTCCGCAAAGGCTAATACAGGCCGTAAGGGAAATAGCGAAGGTAGATTTCCTGCAGTCGGCCGCTGCGCGACAAGGCTGCTAGCGCGTGGTCGAGCGCAGCCGTCAGAACATCGTCCTTCTGGCGCAGCATGATCGTCATTCCCTCGCCAAGAAACTGCTCAGACAAATAGGGGCCGTCGAAGAGCGCGCAGCACTTCGACGAGGCCTGCGACGACACCCAGAACGAAAGCTGGAGCGAATCTGCGAAGGCGGCCTCGACCTTACCATCCCTCAGCGCCGCCAGAAGCGCGTCCTTGTTGTCGAATGGTACGGCTTTCACCTTCGGGAAATAGGCGGCCAGCATCGCTTCGTGTGCTGTCGCCTTGACAACGCCGACCGGATGCTCGGCCAGAGCGCTCGCATCCTTGCCCTTGATCGGCGCCTTCAGATTGAGAACGAAGCGGGCGGGCAACATCAGGTAAGGGCGCGAAAAGGCGAACTGCCGCCGCAGTTCTTCGCTGACTGCAATGCCCGCAATCACGGCGTCACCCTGCGAGGCGGCGAGCGCGGCATTCAGGTCAGCGAACGGCAGCGCCTGGATCTGGCATCTGTTTGCAATCTCCAGTTCGTTACAGATCTCGCGAACGAGATCGACATTGAAGCCGGCAAGTTTGCCGTTCTGATCCGTAAAGTTGAAGGGCGGAAAATCGATGGTCGTCAGGAAACGCAGGCGCACGAGCGACGAAAGATCCGGCTTTGCAAGCCGTTCCCTGGAATCGAACAGCAGGGGCAAACTCGGCGTCGCCTGCTGCGCGAACGCCAGAAACGGGCAAAAAAACACAACCAGAGACAGCCAAAAGCTGCGTAGCCCCTTAAGATTCAGGGATGCTAGTTTAAATTGCACCATTATGATCCGCCCTGGGGAAAGCATGCACTGCCATTCTGAAAACGGTGTATCAGAGTCATGCGTGTCGGGGAATATGCGCCGGGCGGCATCGAGGCCCATACGCGCTTGTATGATCATTCAATACGCCACGACGCGCCACCACCGGCGCGCGTAGCGACTGACTCCTATGAGCAGGAAGCCGAGGTTCTGCTGCAACTCGGCATCGGCAAGCCGACAATCGCCCGTGCAATGCAACTCGCCCGCCGCAACGGCACCAGCATCGAACAGGAACTGCTTGCCGGCGGGGCGGTCGACGCCGACAGCTACTACGCCGCGCTCGCACGCGGGCTTCGGCTTCCATTTCTTCCGACAATCGACAGTTCCCTCGTCAACGACGACAAGGCACTCGACAGCCAACTCGCGCAGGCCCGCTGCGTCCGCCTCACCTATATCAACAAAGGCATGCTCGCGATTGTGCCGGAGGCTCGAAACCTCGCGGCACTCTCGCAGCTATTCGAGAAGAAGCCGGGACTGGCCGACAGCATCGTCATCACGACGCCGGCCGCATTGCGAGCCGCGGTATGGCGAACCGGCAGCGTCAGGCGGCTGCGAGAAAGTGTAACCACACTCTTCG
This sequence comes from Rhizobium sp. BK399, assembly GCF_014194695.1. GTDB lineage: Bacteria > Pseudomonadota > Alphaproteobacteria > Rhizobiales > Rhizobiaceae > Rhizobium. Next base: position 1,047,391 of record NZ_JACIAH010000001.1, read on the forward strand.
AGGACAAGGCTCGCTTCAGCGCCCGGATTGTCTTGTCGGGCAAGCAGGGATTTCTCGCCGGGACAGGCGTCTGCGCATTTGCCTTCGCCCTTGCAACAGGCACACTCAGTCTGACCATCCTGCACGCGGCGATCTCTCTGCTTTACCTGGCCGCAATCCTTGTCCGAGCGGTCGCCCTAGTGGACCGCAAGAGCGGGGTTCCGAGCCTGCCCGCATCGGAACGTCTTCCCGTCTACACCGTCCTCATCGCCCTCTATAGGGAAGCGGACGTGGTAGCCCAACTCGTCAGGGCGCTTCGCCGGCTGAACTGGCCGATGTCAAGGCTCGATATCAAGCTGGTGTGCGAGGCGGACGATCATGCGACGATTGAGGCATTGAGGTCCGAACGCCTTGAACCGCAATTCGAGATCGTCGAGGTGCCACCCGCCCATCCGCGTACGAAACCCAAGGCGCTGAACTACGCTCTGGCCGGCGCGCGGGGCGAATTCGTGGTGATCTACGATGCCGAGGACCGCCCCCACCCCGACCAATTGCGTGCCGCCTATGCGCAGTTTGCCGCGAGCCCGCCTGATGTCGTCTGCCTTCAGGCACCGCTCGTCATTTCCAACGGATCAGCATCGTGGATCAGTGCGGCGTTCGCGCTGGAATATGCTGCCCTGTTTCGTATGCTGCTGCCAATGCTGGCACGACGGCGCATGCCGGTACCGCTTGGCGGAACTTCCAATCATATGCGCGTCGCCGACCTTAGGGCGTGCGGCGGCTGGGATCCCCACAACGTCACTGAAGACGCCGATCTTGGCATGCGGCTCTATAGGCTGGGCTACAGATGCGGCGTCATCGACTGCCCGACCTACGAGGATGCCCCGGCCACGTTCAGGGTCTGGCTCAACCAGCGGACTCGCTGGTTCAAAGGCTGGCTACAGACCTGGCTGGTGATGATGCGCGAGCCGGCACGCCTCCTGCGCGAGATGGGCATGGGCGGCTTCCTGATGTTCCAGTTGCTGATCGGCGGCATGCTGCTTTCCTCGCTAACCCATCCCTGGCTGATCATGCTCTTGGTCACCACCGCCGGGTACCTTGCGCTCGGTTTTCCGCCCACCGGCAGCAGCGAGGGTGCGCTCTTCCTGCTCGATCTTGCCAACATGGCGGCAAGTTATGGCCTGTTTCTGCTACTCGGCAGAGCCGTGATGCTGCGCGAGGAAAGGCGCAGCGTCGGCTGGCGCTGGCTCTATGTTCCGCTCTATTGGATGATGATATCGGTCGCGTCATGGCGTGCGCTTTTCGAGCTGCCAAGGAAACCCTTCTTCTGGGACAAGACGCCCCATATCCCCGTCAGCAGCAGTGAGAAGTTGCGCCGCTTCTAGCGCTATTCAGCCCTAGGCAGCAGGCCTCAAATTTTTCCTGGGATTGGCGCCAAGCGTTAGGGCCGCATTAAACAATGTCCCATTCTATTCGCCGGGACGACGCCGGCTTGCGGGCCGAAATGCATGATGCGCATGTCGAGCCTTCAAGGCATACCACCGTGCCGTATCCCGCGACATGCCCTGCCTCTCAAAATGCTGCCATATCCGGCCCCCATCGGTCGGATCAAGCGACTGGACATATCCATGCTGATGAACCTCAAAATCAGGACGAAGATCATCTCCGTCGTCGCGCTTCTCGGCGCGATCGCGCTCGGAGGCCTCACTTATGTGATCACCGAATTCCGTGGTGCCGACTCCTCCTACAGCGCCTTCATCGATCACGAGGCGTTGGCGGCCATGCAGGCATCGCGCGCCAGCGCATCGGCGACTGCCGCCGTGCTTCAGGTCACGCTGATCGCTGGCCTCAAGCCGGACACGCCTGCTTTCGATACAGCGGTCGTAGCGCCCAGCAAAATGCCCCAGGCGCGCGAACGCCTGGAACAGGCCGCCGCCCTGGTCCCAGGCCGCAAGCAAGCGATCGACGACATCCTCGCCGGAATTGGTGAGATGGAGGCGCTTTCCGCCAAGGTCATCGACCTTGCAAAGGAGAAGGACAGTGCGGGTGCACAGCTCGCGGCAAGCATGCTGAACGCCAAGCTGAACGCCGTCACTCCCAAAATGATTGCCAACAACGACGCGCTGATGGCGTTGCTGAACGATGGCGGCGACGCGCTTTCCATTACCGTCAACGAGCGCATCACACTCTCTTTCGCGCTGATCGGACTCGCCGTCTTGGGCGCGCTCGGTCTCTCGGTATGGATTGCGCAGGCGGGAATCGCTACCCCGATGGCTCGTCTGCGGGACCGGATGATGCAGCTTGCCCAGGGCGACACGAAGAGCGATGTCGACGGCCTCGATCGTCGCGACGAGGTAGGCCAGATGGCCGCCGCAGTTGCCGTCTTCCGCGACAACGCTCTTGATCGGATCCGGCTTGAGGGCGAGGCCGAGAAGAGCCGCAGTCTTAGCGACAGTGAACGCCGTGAGCGCGAAGCGCAGCGCGCAACCGATGCCGCTGACCTATCGCGCGCCGTCGGCGCACTTGGCGATGGCTTGCGACGGCTGGCCGCGGGCGACCTCGCATCGCGGATCGACACGGCCTTCGTCGGCGATCTTGACATCCTTCGGCAGGATTTCAACAATTCTGTCCTGCGCTTGAACGATACCATGCAGACGGTTGGCGCCAATGCCCGCGCCATTACGGCAGGCGCAAGCGAGATCCGCGCTTCGGCGGACGAGCTTTCGAAACGGACCGAGCAGCAGGCAGCTTCCGTCGAGGAGACAGCCGCCGCCCTCGAGGAAATCACCACGACGGTGAAGGATGCCGCAAGACGCGTCGAGGAAGCACGCGGGCTCGTGAAGCGCACGCGCGCCGGTGCCGAAAAGTCCGGTCAGGTCGTCCGCAAGGCCGTCAACGCCATGCAACAGATCGAGCAATCCTCCGCGGAGATTGGCAACATCATCGGCGTTATCGACGACATCGCCTTCCAGACGAACCTGCTCGCCCTCAATGCCGGCGTCGAGGCCGCTCGCGCGGGGGAAGCCGGCAAGGGCTTTGCCGTCGTCGCCCAGGAAGTGCGCGAACTCGCGCAGCGCTCGGCCAATGCCGCCCGGGAAATCAAGTCGCTGATCACGACATCCGGCGATCACGTGCAGACTGGCGTGTCGCTTGTCGGGGAAACCGGCAAGGCGCTTGATACCATTGTGCATGAGGTTCAGGAGATCAACCAACATGTCGACGCGATTGCAGAAGCGGCGCGCGAGCAATCGACCGGTTTGCAGGAGATCAACACGGCGGTGAACACCATGGACCAGGGGACGCAGAAGAATGCGGCCATGGTTGAGGAAAGCACGGCGGCAAGCCACAAGCTCGCGACGGAAGCGGCGGCGCTTAACCATCTGCTCGACCAATTCAAGCTCACCGGCACCGGCAACTTCAGTGCAACCGTCGCCGCTGCACCGATGCCAACCGCCGCGATCCATTCCACACCGCGCCCGGCTGCACCGCCGATCGCGACGAGAAAGGCGCCGGTCCGTATCGCTACCGCAGGCGTTACCCGCCCCACCAGCTCACCGGCGCGGGCACTCGGGCAAAAGCTCGCAAGCGCCTTCGGGGCAGGCAGTACGCCTTCCAGCGCCCGCGACGATGCCGACTGGACGGAATTCTGATCCCGGCAATATCGATCAAAAACAAAGGGCGGCTCAATGCCGCCCTTCTCATTCACAGTCTTGCGATATCGAAGGTCATGGCTTCGCTGCAGGCGCCGAATCGCGCCGAGAGACAAGCCAAAATGTGAACTCAGGCGAACCCAAGCGGGATCTGCTCGACCTTACGACCGCGACCGTAGTCACGCTCATAGGAGGCACGGTCGTCTTCGCGCGCTGACGCAAGAACCACCTCCGGGGCATGGTAGCCGTCCGCGTAGGTGCCGGTATCGCCATTGTCCCGGATTTCGCGCTTTGCCGTGAAAATCTTCAAAAGCATGCTGCCAGTCCTCCTGATCATGCCGACAACGACCAAGGGGTCGTCTGCGTTCCCGTGATATCGGAGAATAGTTAAAAATTAACTACGTTTATTAGAGAATTGTCAACTACTGCGGTTTGCTGCAGGCCTACGTCTTAGGGACGTCCTTTTGGGCGGATCACGGCATCTGGGCGACGGAATCGTTGCATTTCCGCGCCAAGGAGGTAAATCAGCGGCGGTTTAAGCCAGCAACCTGTCGCTCGCCGGTATCGGCTCTCTTCGTGTCTGTGGTGATGTTATGCCGATAAATGCCAGAGTTGTGGTGATGTTTCCGGTCTTTAACGGTGCCGCCACCTTGCAGGAGAGCCTGCAATCCATTGCGGATCAGGATTTCGTTGATTTCCGGGCCATTGTTCTCAACAACTGCTCGACGGATGAGACATTGCAGATAGCGCAGCGTTTTTGCGAGAAAGACGCCCGCTTTTCCGTCGTATCGAACGACGCCCACCTGAGTGCCGAGGCTAATTTCGCCAAGGCCGTACAGCTCGGCGCTGAAGCCGCAGAGTATTTTTGCCTCAGGGCAGCGGACGACCTTTCATCTCGGGATTTCCTGGGAAGGTTGGTCGAGGCGCTTGACGCGGACGGCACCAAGTTGCTGGCCGCCTGCCCGACAAAGAGCTTCAACGACAAGGGCTTTAAGCTGAAAAGCCCGGCAGCCAACATATTCGATTTCCAGAAGTCATACGCAAGGGGACGTGTCCCACGGAACCTGACATTTCCCTCGGAGTGGATTTACGGCCTTTTCAGATCGCGGTCAGTCGACATCTTGATGGCGCGCTGGTACGAGCTCGGCAATCCTTGGGGCTTTGCGTCTTATGTCCTCTCGGAATTTGTTGTTCGCGATTTGGTCGCCTATGTCTCCGGCCCCACCCTCGATTTCAGGGAAGGATCCGGCTCGCAGCAAAAGTACGGGGCGAAGGGGTTCCGTGACAAGCTTTCGCAGCGACTGACATACACTCTTGGCTGCTACCGTCTCGTCGACAAACTGCCGCCGGTTGCTCTTCTGACACGAGCGAAGTTTTTCAGGATGTGCTGGAACGATGCACGCCGGAAAACGCGCTATAAGCTGCTTTGGATCTTCTAGGAGTTCGGTGTCCAGCTCATGAACTACCCATTCCCCTCTGGCGCGCCGGACCTTGCGCGATCCTTCCTCGATCGTCTCCGGACCGCCTACGACACGCTTCGTGTAACTCGTCGCGAGAGGCGGAATAGAACCGATGTGACGATTCAGCCACTTCGCGAGATCAAGTCCCTTGCGCCGGCCGATGTGCCGCTTGTCTTTGTCACGCATAACGACACTGCGCTTCTAGGCGCGTTCATCCAACACTACCGCCAACTGGGTGTAACACGGTTCATCTGTGTGGAAGACGTTTCAACCGACGGAACACGCGAGGCTTTGCTGAGCGAACCGGATGTCGACGTCTGGACGTCGCCGATAAGGTATGGCCAGGCGCGGCGGGGTCGAAACTGGAGGGAGCGTCTCTTCTCGATCTATGGTTTTGGGCGATGGTACGTCAACGTCGATTCCGATGAATTCCTTGTCTACGACGACTGTTTCAAACGATCGTTGCCATCGCTGTTCAATGCGCTTGAAACGAGGGGCCTGAAGCGAATGGCAGCCCCCATGTTGGACATGTATCCCAAGCTCAGCGAAGTCGCAGAAGGCTCGCTTTCCGTCGACAGGCCTTGGCAATTTTCGCGCTATTTTGATGGCGACAGCTACCTGCCAACGCTTACCAAACGCGGCATCAGTATCAAAGGCGGTCCGAGGGGGCGGAAGTTTTCCGAGGGCAATGAGCTCATCAAGTACCCCGTCATTTTCTGGGACGAGGCGTGCTTTTTTGGCAGTAGCCCGCACCAGCCACTGCCCTACGGCCGCAACTTCCCCTCGATCTGGGGCGCTATTCTGCACTTCAAATTCTACACCAATTACAAGGCGAAGATAACGGAAGCGGTGGAGGGCAGGCAGCACTACAATGCATCCGAGCACTATCAGAAAATGATGGATATCCTCGATCGCGAAGGGGAAATCGATTTTAGTTACGATCACTCGATCCGCTATGACGGACCACAACAACTCATAGATCGTGGCTTCATGACGAAGATCGACTTCGTGTCGCTGGATTAGCGCCGTGGAAAGCCCGGAGGGTTAGCTCCGGGCTGTCAGGGTCAGTGCCAGGTCTGATGACCGTACCAGTCGTCGATGTCCCGCCGCGCGCGATCGCGCTCGATGCCGTAGCGCTCCTGAATCTTGCCTTCCAACTGGTCGCGTTTGCCGGCAATCTGATCAAGGTCGTCGTCGGTGAGTTTGCCCCACTGCTCCTTGATCTTGCCCTTCATCTGCTTCCAGTTTCCTTCGACGCGGTTCCAATCCATGGCGCTTTCTCCTTGCGTTGTTGGACTGGAAGTTAACGACGGCGGCGTCGGAGTGTTCCGCAACTTCGCATATCCGTTTTGGCATCGCGGCGGGAAACCGTCGGCAGATGTTCGGCTAACAATCGTTGATTTTGGAGCGGGTGAAGGGAATCGAACCCTCGTATTCAGCTTGGGAAGCTGCTGCTCTACCATTGAGCTACACCCGCGTGAGAGCGAGACTTTCTACAGATGGCGGTGTCTGTCAAGCCGCCAAAATCGAGCCGGCAAGAAGTTGCGGTAGTGGATTGCGGCCTCGGCCCACCGCTGCGACTTTAACGCAACTCCCGGTCACTACCTCCTTTTAATAAGGAAATGTCATTTTACCAAGACTAACCCCAATGTTATAAGCGCCGGCAGGAACAAAACAAAATAACTTTGGAAACGCCCTTCAGTTCATCGAGATCGTGACAAGGTCAGGATTGAAGAAAATGAAGGACGCAACTGCTAGCCTTGATCATCGTGATCACAGGATACTTTTGATATCTCGCATTCTGGGCTACTCATTTGCCTTTATGCTTGTCTTCATCATCGCGATGGCGATGATCCCCAATCAGTTTTTCATCGTCTCGACGCGCGCCGTCGTCAACGCTCCCGTACAAATGATTGCTTCGCCAATCTATGGCAGGGTCGACAAGATTGCGCTGCAAGTCGGGCAGGTCGTCAATCTCGGCGACGTGATGGCAACGGTTTCCAATCCCAATCAGGACCAAACGTCGCTGACGGGACTGCGGCTCGAGAAACTCGACCTGGCGGAAAAGCTCAACAATACGACGAGCGTTGTTGCCGAACGCAACGAGCAGCTGGAGAAGGTCAAAGCCCAGATTGCCAGCGTGAAGGACGGTGTGCTCAGCGAGTTATCCGCGGTGATCGACAATGCGAAATCCAACGTCCAGACATACGAGGCGCGCCTCAGCGAACAGGATGCGTTGCTGCAGAGGCAACTGGTACTCCTGAAAAGGGGCCTCGTCTCCGACGCGAGCATCGAGCCGCAGCGCCAGAAGCGCAATGCTGCGCAATATGAACTCGACGCCGCGAGGGGCGAACTGCGCCGCAACGAGATCGTCCAATCGCTTGTCAGCCGCGATATCTACACCGGGGGCACAGTTGCCGCCAACCTTTTGACGCTTGAGATGCAGCGGTCGAAGCTCTCCGGCGATATCGCCGAAGACACCATCGAAATCAATCAGATGGCAGAGCGCAAGCAACAGGTCGAAAACCTCATTGGACGCGAAGAGGGACGCCTCGGCAAGACCGGCGCCGCAGAGGTGGTGGCGGAGCGCCACGGCCAGATTGTCAGCGTGGATGCCTCCTTCGGTGATTTCGTCATGCAGGGGCAACCGGTCGCCAAGTCACTCGATTGCAATGATGCTTTTGCCGCCGCCGTCTATCGAAGCCGCGACGTGACCTCGCTTGAGATCGGGATGCCGGCGATGGTCAATTTTCGCAGCCTGGGGGTCAAGCGAAGCGCCCACATCTACAAGATCGTTCGGTACTTCAACTCGGGGCCTGAGAACCGGTACTTTGCAAAATTCCCGGAAGCCGAAGGCCACGAAGTCTACGTACTGGTCAAGATGGATGAGCCGGCCGCGGACGAGGCGACGACGGCACAGCGGAGCAATGACAAATTCTTCGGATGCCACGTCGGCGAAGACGTCATCGTTTCACTCGGGGAAACGATGATCTCGCGGGTCGCCCGATATTCAAGCTTGGCGATCAATACGATCTTTTCCTCCGGCAATATCCTCTCCGCCTCGACACTGTTCGACAAGACCGTCCGTCCACGCGCCGCAAGCGCTCAGACCGCAGCCCCATAAACACCACGCCGGTCTCAACCGTTGTATTGCGAGGCAGGAATGAAGCGTGCGAATTGGTCGATACAAACCTTACCGGTGCTTGCGTTTATTCTAGCGGGCATTGTGCTTTTCGCCTCTTTGGCGAAGGCGGATGACGAACAGCGCAGGCAATTGGCTTGCTCGCTTTGTGACGGCTTGGCCGCGCAGATGAGTGGCGAGCCGGAACAGCCTTTCATCTTTCGGAGCTTCGAACCCGCGAATGGCGGCTCCGCGCTACACCCGGCTCTCGAGAATACGGGATTCACCTACGACAATGCGGTCGCCCTGATGGCCCTCTACGGCTGCCAGCGAAAGAAGGAGGCGCGCCGGGTTGCCGACGCGCTGGTGCTCTCACTGGAAACCGATCGTCACTACCACGACGGACGTCTTCGTAACGCATATCGTTCGGGCCCGGTCACCCCAGGCAAGGAAGGGATGCTGCTGCCTGGTTACTGGAATGCCACCAGCAACTCCTGGATCGAGGACGGCTACCAGGTGGGATCGGCAACGGGCAGCACCGCGTGGGGCGCGCTGGCGCTGCTGATGGCCTTTGAGGAAACAGAGCAGCCGGCCTATCTCGACGCCGCCCGCAAAATCATGGATTGGATTCACCGAAGCACGGCAGATCCCCGGAACGCCGGCTACTTCGGCGGCTACTTCGGCCACGAGCCAACGCCTGAGCGCATGACGTGGAAATCGACCGAGCATAATGTCGACGTCTATGCGGCAGACCGCTGGCTTGCACAACTGGACGAAGGCGGGGATTGGCCGCACCAAGGCGACCGCGCTCTGCAGTTCCTCAACGCCATGTGGAACGAGGGTGAAGGGCGGTTCTTTATCGGCAGCGTGCCCGATAGCAACGCTCCGAACATCGAGATGTCCGGCCTCGACGCAGAGCTCTGGCCGCTGATTGCGGTTCCCGATTTCAAGGGCAAGGCTAGCCGCGTGATCGAGTGGACAGAAATCCATCACGGCGTCGACGGAGGCTTCGACTTCAACAGCGACCGCGACGGGATCTGGCTCGAAGGAACAGCGCAGGCAGCCCTCGTGCTTCGCCTTACCGGCCAACCGGCGAAGGCGGAGCCATTGTTCAAGACGATCGAAGCTCAACGAACCCCCGGCAACCTGATCTACGCGACGGTCAACGAGCAGCTGTCCACTGGCCTCCAGGTCGGGCCGAACTCTACGCCGGGAGACTTCAAGTATTACCGTTTGCCGCATATCGGCGCCACAGGCTGGGCCGTCCTTGCCGCACTCGATCTGAACCCCTTCGTTGGCAGCGCGGGCCAGGCGTCCGATGGCAAGGAGTCCCCATGTCCCCAGAAGTAGTCACGCTGTCCGATTCGATGCTGTTTTCGGCGCTGGCCATTGCGCTGATACTGGGATGCAGTTGGCTTCTCGATAGCCGCCGCAGCGCCGACCGGATTATCTTCGGTTCGATCCTCGTCGTGATGCTGTCGAACTACCTGTATTTTCGCCTCACCAAGACCTTGCCGGACTTCGAATGGAGCGCCTACGCGATCTGGCCCAGGATCTATTTGTCCTTCGAACTGGTCGTCATCTTCTACACGGTCTTGTCGATCGTTTTCTTTTTTCGACGAACCGATCATCACGGCGCGGCCGACGCCAGCGAGGCACTGCTGGCAAGACTTGCTCGACAGCCTGCCGTGGACGTTTTCATCTGCACCTACAACGAAGAACTATCGATCCTGGAACGAACGATCCTTGCCGCTAAGGCGATCGACTACAGCAACTTCACGGTATGGGTGCTAGACGACGGACGGCGAGACTGGCTGCGGGATTACTGCGCAGAGGTCGGCGTCCGCTACCTGAGGCGCGAGGACAATGCCGGTGCCAAGGGCGGCAATATCAACAATGCGATACGGCAGACGGCGAAGGAAACCAACGCGCCCTTCATTCTGATCCTCGATGCGGATTTCGCGCCACAGCGTGCAATTCTGAACCGTACGGTAGGCCAGTTCATCAACACGGATGTCGGCCTCATCCAGACCCCGCAGTTTTATTACAACGCCGATCCTGTCCAGCATAATCTCCTGGCCTCGAAAGCCTGGGTCGATGACCAGCGTATTTTCTTCGATGTCATGCAGCCGTCGAAGGATGGCTGGGGGGCCGCATTCTGTGTCGGAACGTCGTGCGTGGTCCGCCGGGACGCCTTGGCGATGATTGGCGGCATGCCCCAGGAAACGGTAACCGAGGATATTCACCTGACCTATCGGCTGCTGCAGAAGGGGCTGAAGACACGCTGGCTGAACGAGCGCCTGAGCGTTGGCCTGTCGGCCGAAAGCCTCTCCGGCTACATTACACAGCGCTGCCGCTGGTGCCTTGGCACTATCCAGGTAGCGCTCCTTCGTGATGGTCCCTTCCTTGGCAAAGGCTTCACCATCGTGCAGAGGATGCACTACTTTCACGGCCTGCTTTTCTGGTTCTGCCGCCCGTTCATCCTGCTGCTGATGGCGGCACCGCTGCTCTACTATTTCCTTGGCCTACCGGCCATTCGCATGGAGCCCGAGGCTTTCTTTCTCTACGCACTGCCGATGGTCGCCGGCATGTGGGCGTTCCACGCATGGGTCTCGGGCGGACGCAGCCTGCCGCTCTTTACCGAAGTGTCGCAAATGGTTTCGGCCGTGCCGATCACCATCGCCCTCTTTCATGCGCTCCTGCATCCGTTCGGCCGCCCGTTCAAGGTGACGGCCAAGGGCGAGGACCGCGGGCGGGTCGAAGTCATTTATCCGATTGCCGGGACATTTCTCTGCGTCATTGTGCTGACATTTGTCGGGATGCTGAACGGACCGCTGCTCGGAACCTACAATGATCTCGACGGCTTCAGCGTTGCATGGGGCATGGTCGTGATGGTTTATGCCTTCGTGTCACTGCTCGTCTGCATCGAGCTTCCAAGAGAGGCGCTTGATGACATCGAGTTTCCCCTCGAGCGCCAAGGGCATGTCGCCAGCCGCGGCAAATCAGCCCCCTGCACCTTCGACACAATATCGATTCACAGGGCAAGGATGACCATGCAGGACGAGGTCGCCTTCGCCGACATGCGGTTGGGTGACCTTCTGATCTTTACGCCTTTCGCCGACTTCGATGTCGCCGGCCAAGTGACCGCCATGGACAGGGGGAGATCGGGCGTATCGGTGTCGATCGTCGGCATCAGGGACCGGCGGGATGCCTGGGAAATCAAGAAAACGCCGGAAGAGGTTCGCCAGAAGATGGTGCAGCGGATCTTCAGCGAGATGCCGGAAGTGATGCCGCGGCGCGCTTACCCGCTTGCGGCAGGAAGAGGCCTCTGGAAACGTATGTTCGCGCGCCCTTCGGTCCTTGTCGGTAAGCTGGAACGCCACACCGTCACCGCGCGGACACCGCAGCGCTCACGAAGGCTCTACCGCCCACCCTTTATCAGCCGTCGAACGCCGCTTCTCCAGATCGGCAGCAGGAACGTTGCCCCACCTCTCGCCGAATAATGGCGCACGCCGGCAGAGTTCTCAGATGCGGAAGTGCTTGGAGAGCTTCAGGCCCTGCGCCTGATAGTTGGAGCCGAGGCCGGAACCATAGAGGCTCTCCGGATGCTCCTGCATGTGCTCGTAGACAAGACGGCCGACGATCTGGCCGTCTTCGAGGATGAACGGGACCTCGTGGCTGCGAACCTCAAGCACGGCGCGGCTGCCGCGACCGCCGGCAGGGGCGTGCCCAAAGCCCGGATCGAAGAAGCCCGCATAGTGCACGCGGAATTCGCCGACCAGGGGATCGAAGGGGGTCATTTCGGCCGCGTAGTGCGGTGGCACATGGATGGCTTCGCGCGAGACGAGAATATAAAACTCGTCCGGATCCAGGATCAGTTCATTGCGACCGCGGCTATAGAGAGGTTCCCAGAAGTCGTAGATGTCGTGCTGCGCCTTCTTGTCGACATCGACGACCGCCGTGTGATGTTTTCCGCGGTAACCGATCAAGCCATCCTTGTCGCCAGCCAGATCGATCGACAGGGCAATTGCGCCGCCCGAGACGTTCGGCTGCTTGCTGGCAACCAGCGTTTCGGCATCGTGCAGCGCCAGAAGCTCTGGCTCGCCAAGCACGGAATGACCGACGCGGAAGCGAATCTGCGACAGGCGCGAACCGCGGCGCACGACGATCGGGAAGGTGCGCGGGCTAATTTCGAGATAGAGCGGACCGGAATAGCCCGCCGGGATCTTGTCGAACTCCTGAGCGTAGTCGGTGATGACGCGCGTGAAGATATCTAGCCGTCCCGTCGAGCTCTTCGGATTGGCCGAGGCCGACATGTCGGCCGGCAGGTCGAGGCGCTCCATCAACGGAACGATGTAAACGCAGCCTGTCTCAAGAACCGCACCCTCGGAGAGGTCGACGACGTGGAGGCTGAGGCGATCGAGCTTGTCGGACACAAGATGGGATGGGCCCGGCATGAAGCTCGCGCGAACGCGAAAAGCCCTTGCGCCGAGCCTGAGATCGAGGCTTGCCGGCTGGATCTGGTCGTGGTCCAAATCGCGCTCGCTGGTGAGACGTCCCGCCTCAAAGAGCGCAGCTATCGCGCGATCCGCCAAAATTCCTGTTTCGCGAGCCATCATGCCCCATCCATATTCGGTGGAGACAAAACCAAACTCAAGGAATTGACGCAAGCATAGAACGGCAGTATTGCACTTTTATCCCGTGGTGATTTGGCCGGTCGGCTTGCAGCCACGTTAAACAAGTGGCTAAAAAGACCGGGTGCAAAACCGGTCTGCTTTCGCGGCCGGTTTTTTTGTTGTTTGAAAGTGGTGATTCATGAGCAAGACTTGGCGCCCCGCAACCCAACTCGTTCACGACGGCTCTCTGCGCTCGCAATACGGCGAGACCTCGGAAGCAATCTACCTCACGCAGGGCTTTGTCTATGACAGCGCGGAAGCGGCGGAAGCACGCTTCAAGGGCGAGACGGAGGGCTATATCTACGCCCGCTACGGCAGCCCCACCAACGACATGTTCGAGAAGCGCATGTGCGCGCTCGAAGGCGCCGAGGAAGCCCGCGCTACCGCTTCGGGCATGGCAGCCGTCACGGCAGCAATCCTCTGCCAGCTGAAGGCAGGCGACCACATCGTTGCCGCCCGCGCACTTTTCGGTTCGTGCCGGTGGGTCGTCGAGACACTCGCGCCGAAATACGGCATCGAATGCACGCTCGTTGATGGCCGCTATCTTGAGAACTGGGAAAAGGCGATCCGCCCGACCACCAAGGTGTTCTTCCTGGAAAGCCCGACCAACCCGACCCTTGAGGTGATCGATATCGCCGGCGTTGCCAAGCTTGCCAACCAGATCGGCGCCAAGGTCGTCGTCGACAACGTCTTTGCAACCCCGATCTTCCAGAAGCCGCTTGAACTCGGCGCCCATATCGTCGTCTATTCGGCCACCAAGCACATCGACGGCCAGGGCCGCAGCCTCGGCGGCGTGATCCTCTCCGACAAGGAGTGGGTCACCGAACATCTCCAGGACTATTACCGCCACACCGGCCCTGCGATGTCGCCATTCACGGCATGGACGCTGTTGAAGGGGCTTGAGACCTTGCCGCTTCGCGTCAAGCAGCAGACCGAAAACGCAGCGAAGATCGCCGACTTCCTGGCCGAGCAGCCGAAGGTCGCCAAGGTCATCTATCCAGGCCGCAAGGATCATCCGCAAGCCGACATCGTCGCCAAGCAGATGAAGGGTGGCTCGACACTGGTCGCCATCGAACTGAAGGGCGGCAAGGAAGCGGCTTTCGCCTTGCAGAACGCCTTGCAGATTGTGAAGATCTCCAACAATTTGGGCGATGCCAAGAGCCTGATCACCCACCCGGCGACGACGACGCACAAGAACCTGACGGACGAAGCGCGGGCAGAACTCGGCATTTCCGGCGGCACGGTTCGTCTGTCTGCAGGCATCGAGGACACGGACGACCTGATCGAGGATTTCGCCCAGGCCCTCGCAAAAGTAAACGCCTGATTGGTCTGGCATCGGCCGGATTGAAGCAAATCCGGCCGACAGCCATACGCCCTTTGTCGCAAGCAAGACTGCCGAAAATCGGACTTAATACGCGAAACTTCTTGCCATTACAGGCATTTCGGACGTGATCGACTATCGGTTTATTGACGGATTGGTCGCTGTATAAGATACCGGTAACGTATGTTGACTATGGTGTAGGTATGTACCGCGCCCTTACACGAGACATTGAAGTCGTCGTCGAACCCTTTTATCTGGAGGAGCAATCCGATCCGGAGGACGATCGCTATGTCTGGGGCTACCGGATCGTCATCAGCAACAATTCCGACAAAACCGTGCGACTGGTGAACCGCTATTGGAACATCACCGATCAGAACGGTATCGTCGATGAGGTCACGGGCGCCGGCGTAGTCGGCGAGCAGCCGCGCCTTTCTCCGGGCGATACGTATGAATATTCCTCGGGCTGCCCACTGGATACGCCATCAGGACTGATGTTCGGCCACTACCAGATGGAAACCGACGAAGGCGAGCTTTTCAATGTCGAAATACCCGCCTTCTCCCTGGATTCGCCAGGACTTCTCAGGGTCCTGAACTGATCACTCGGCAGCTTGCGCCACCTCTTCCACCTCGAAGCGATAGGTGGTGGAGCAGAATTCGCAGGTGACAGAGATCTTGCCGTCTTCCTGACTGGCATCGATTTCTTCGCTCGAGAACCCCTTCAGCACACCTTTGATCTTCTCACGCGAACAACTGCACCGATCGAAAACCTCTCTCGGTTCGTAGACGCGAACGCCTCGCTCGTGGAACAGCCGGTAAAGCAGCCGCTCGGTGCCGACCTGCGGATCGGTCAACTCGTCGGCATCGATCGTATCGACGAGCGAGCGCGCTTCCATCCAGGCATCGTCTTCCTTGTGGGTGCTGCCAGCCGTGTCGCCGTCGCCCCCATGCAGGTCCGGCTGGCGCATGCGCTCCGGTGCTTCCGGCAGGAACTGGGCAACGAGCCCCCCTGCCCGCCAGCGATGACGCGGCTTGCCGGCTTCGTCGCGATCGAAGAGTTCGGCCGCAGCCAGACGCACCTGCGTCGGGATCTGCTCCGACTGGCGGAAATAGGTGCCGGCAATCTCCTCGAGCGTTGTACCATCCAGCGCAACGATGCCCTGATAGGGCTGGCTGAACTTGCCCTGGTCGATGGTAAAGGCCAGCATGCCCTTGCCGAGCAGCTGCTCCGGCTCGATCTGGCCGGCGGCAATCGCCTTATCGAGGAGGCCTTGGTCGAAGCGTGCATAGGCACGCACGTTCTCAGGTGTCGAGAAGTCGCAAACGAGCAAGTCCACCGGGCCGTCGCCCTTGGTCTGGACCGTGAATTTACCTTCGAATTTCAGCGACGTGCCGAGCAGCACCGTCAACACGACGACTTCGGCGAGAAGCCTCGCGACGGGCGCAGGATAGCGATGGCGCTCGAGGATCGCGTCGAGCATCGGGCCGAGCTGGACGGCGCGGCCGCGCACATCCAGGCCCTCGACCTGAAAAGGAACGACATGATCATCACCGGCGAAATTGAATTCGCCGAGGGCGGCTGCAGGTTCTGCCATGGTCTTCTCCTAGTCTGAGAGCGGGCGGACAAGAGTGTCCATCCGCTCGCGCGGCCACCGGGCCTTCCGGCCAAACGTGGCGCCAGTATGGTTCAGATCGCGCCCAGGCACCAAGCAAGAATCGACTTCTGCGCATGAAGACGGTTTTCCGCTTCATCGAAGACCACGGATTGCGGGCCGTCGATCACCTCGTCCGTGACTTCCTCGCCACGATGGGCAGGCAGGCAATGCATGAACAATGCATCCTTGCCGGCCTGTGCCATCAAAGCCGAATTGACCTGATAAGGCTGGAAGACGTTGTGACCCCGGGCCCGATGTTCCTGATTCATGGAGACCCAGGTATCGGTCACCACGCAATCGACGCCGGCGACCGCACGGTCGGCATCATGGCAAAGCATGATTTCGGCGCCCTCATTGCGGGCCCAGTTCAAATAGTGATCCTTCGGCTCGGAACCAAGGGGCACCGCCATATTCATTCGATAGCCGAAACGGGCAGCCCCCTCGACCAACGAATGCAGCACGTTGTTGCCGTCACCGGTCCAGGCGATCGTCTTGCCTTTGATGGGGCCGCGATGCTCCTCGAAGGTCATGATGTCGGCCATGATCTGGCAGGGATGCGTGTCGTCGGTCAGCGCGTTGATAACCGGAACAGTCGCGTGTTCGGCAAGCTCCAGCATGCGACCGTGATCGGTCGTCCGGATCATGATCGCATCGACATAGCGCGACAGCACCTTCGCCGTATCGCCGATCGTCTCGGCGCGGCCGAGCTGCATTTCGGTACCCGACAGGAACAGCGTCTCTCCGCCAAGCTGGCGCATGCCAACATCGAAAGACACGCGGGTGCGGGTCGAGGGCTTCTCGAAGATCATCGCCAGCATCTTGCCGGCGAGCGGCTTGTCACCCTGGCCGGCTTTGAAGGCCACCTTGCGGGACATCGCGTCGTTCATGATGAGCCGCAGGTCAGATGCCGCGACGGCGGAGAGATCGAGAAAGTGTTTGGGGGATGCCATCGTCTTTACCTATCACGCCCGCCTTTCGGCAGGCTTTATCCATTCAAGCCGTCTTCTTTGCCTTCGAAGCGCGCAGGCTTTCAGCGGCGCGTTCAAGGCGGGCAAGGCCCTCGCGGGCTTCGTCAGCCGTGACGACCAGAGGGGGCAGAAGACGAATGACGTTGTCGCCAGCGGGAACGCCGAGCAGATGAGCGTCACGGATCGCCTGCAGCAGTTCCGAGGATGGTACGGCGGCCTTGACGCCGAGCAGCAGTCCCTCGCCCCTGATATCCTCGATAATATCAGGATAGCGATCCTTGAGCGAGGCCAGCCCCTGGCGGAAGACCAGCGAGACGTCGCGCACCTGCTGCAGGAAGCCGTCCGCGAGAACCACGTCGAGCACGGCACTTCCGACAGCCATAGCCAGCGGGTTGCCGCCATAGGTGGAGCCGTGCGTGCCGGCCTTCATCCCAGATGCGGCTTCTGCCGTCGCGAGGCAGGCTCCGAGCGGGAAGCCGCCGCCAATGCCCTTGGCGACCGCCATGATATCAGGCGTGGCGCCAGACCACTCGTGCGCAAAGAGCTTGCCGGTACGTCCTACACCCGTTTGCACTTCGTCGTAGATTAGCAGGAGGCCGTTCTCGTCACAGATTGCGCGGAGCGCCTTCAGGAACTCGTTGGTCGCCGGCCGGACGCCGCCTTCCCCCTGAATGGGCTCGATAAGGATCGCGGCTGTTTCGCTCGTGATGGCGGCACGAACGGCGTCGAGATCGCCGAAGGGAACCTGATCGAAACCGGGCGCCTTGGGACCGAAGCCTTCGAGATATTTCTCCTGGCCGCCAGCGGCGATGGTCGCCAGCGTTCGTCCATGAAAGGCGCCTTCAAAGGTGATGATATGGAACCGCTCGGGGTGGCCCTTGGAATACTGATAGCGACGCGCAGTCTTGATCGCGCATTCCAAAGCTTCCGCGCCGGAGTTCGTGAAGAATACCTTATCGGCGAACGTCGCATCGGTCAGACGCTTCGCGAGCGTTTCCTGGCCCGGAATCTCATAAATGTTGGAAAGGTGCCAAACCTTGTCGGCCTGCTCCTTCAGGGCGCCGACGACATGCGGATGACCATGGCCAACGGAGGTGACGGCCACGCCCGCACCGAAGTCAAGATATCGCTCGCCCGTTTCGCTGATCAGCCACACGCCCTCGCCTCGCTCGAACCGCAAGGGGGCACGAGAGTAGGTATCGTAAAGCGCGGCTTCAGCCATAGCGCGATCTCCTGTCATTGATCATCAGCGGCCGGACTCCGGCTAAGGAAGGCGGGCCTGAAAATTAAAAATGCCGCCTTTCGGCGGCGAGCAGCACTATTTACTTTTCGCACTGCAATGTCAACAAAACTGAGCTTTTGCTGCATGCGTCAAGCTGCCATCCCGAGGCGTCCGACCTATCAACAACTAATGTTGCAGAAATGACTCTGCCGTCCAGCAAGTTGGGGAAAACTCCAAATTCGATTCGCCGGGATTCAACCGACTCTTGTCACGGAGTCAGCCTCACACTAGGTTAAAACTCAATTACTAGACTGCATGCGGCGGAACTAGTCACCAAAATCGAGCAAGCGTTTCTTGCCTCGGATACGTCCGGGGCAACGGTGAAGGATTCTGCCTACACCAACGCTAATAAGGCGGAGACAGGGGCATGAACTGGACAGACGAGCGCGTTGAAAAACTGAAGAAGCTTTGGTCCGAAGGCCTGAGCGCCAGCCAGATTGCAGCACAACTTGGCGGTGTAAGCCGTAATGCCGTCATCGGCAAAGTCCACCGTTTGAGTTTGCCCGGCCGTGCCAAGGCCGGAGGCTCGACGACGACCGTCCGGACACCCAAGCGCACGACATCCGCGCCGCGCGCTCCGAACTATGCATCTCGCGTCGCCACGCGCACCGTCACTCGCCAGCAGGGCGCGACGATGCTCAAGGAAGAAATCGAGATCGATGCGATCGAGGAAGTCCGTTATCGTCCGGCCGCAAACGTGGTCGTTCCGATTTCGCGTCGCCTGGGCCTGACGGAGCTGACCGAACGCACCTGCAAGTGGCCGGTCGGCGATCCGCTGAAGGACGACTTCCACTTCTGCGGCTGCGAGTCCCCGGACAACTCCCCATATTGCACGTACCATCAACGCATGGCCTATCAGCCGGTAAACGAGCGCCGTAAGGCCGCCAACCGGGTCGCTTGACCCGGAAGCCGGATAAGGACCAAAGAAAACGGGCCCTCGCGGGCCCGTTTTTCATTTGTGAAATTTTATGAAAGTCGCGCAGGCTTTCCGGGGAAAGCCTAGGCTTCCATTGAATATCCGGCGCCGCGAACGGTGCGGATGACGTCCTGCATGTTGGAGAAGTTCAGCGCCTTGCGCAGACGACCAACATGGACGTCGACGGTGCGTTCGTCGACATAGATGTCATGACCCCAGACGCCATCGAGCAATTGCGAGCGCGAGAAGACGCGGCCAGGGGACGCCATGAGGAATTCGAGGAGCCGGAACTCGGTCGGACCAAGGCGAACTTCGCGGCTCTTGCGATGAACGCGATGCGTCTCGCGGTCGAGCTCGATATCGCCGCACTTCAGGAGCGTGGAGAGCACTTCCGGTTTGGCGCGGCGAAGCATCGCCTTGACGCGAGCAACGAGCTCCGGCGTCGAAAACGGCTTGACGACGTAATCGTCGGCACCGGTGGAGAGGCCGCGAACGCGTTCGCTTTCCTCGCCGCGGGCCGTCAGCATGATGATCGGCAGGCGCTCGGTCTCCGGCCGCATACGCAGGCGGCGGCAGAGTTCGATGCCGGATACGCCAGGCAGCATCCAATCGAGGATCAGGATGTCCGGGGTCCGTTCCTGCAACCGGATCTCGGCCTCGTCGCCGCGCAGGATGGTATCGACCTCGAAACCTTCAGCCTCAAGGTTATAACGGAGAAGCACGCTCAGTGCTTCCTCGTCTTCAACGACTGCTACTTTTGGAATCATTCGTTTCGGTCTCCTGGGGGCGCGGTCGCGGAAGGATTATTCGGTGACAGCGCCGACGGTGTTGGCGGTATCGTCCTTCGGACGTTCGCCTTCCGGCTGAGCACCGGTGGCCATGTAGTAGATTGTCTCGGCAATGTTGGTGGCGTGGTCGCCGATACGCTCGATGTTCTTGGCGCAGAACAGAAGATGTGTGCAGCTGGTGATGTTGCGCGGATCTTCCATCATGTAGGTGAGCATCTCGCGGAACAGCGAGGTGTACATCGCGTCGATTTCCTCGTCGCGCTCACGGATCGACTTTGCCTTGTCGGCAGCGCGGCTCGTATAGACATCGAGGACTTCCTTGAGCTGCACGAGCGCCAGTTCGGAGAGGTGCTCAAGGCCGCGGGCAAGCTTGCGCGGGACGCCGGCGCTCTGCACGGCGATAACGCGCTTGGCGGTGTTCTTGCCAAGATCGCCGACGCGCTCAAGGTCAGCGGCGATGCGGATCGAACCCATGATCTCGCGAAGGTCGGCGGCCATGGGCTGGCGACGGGCGATGGTAACGATCGCCTTGTCACCAACCTCGCGTTCGGCGTGATCGAGGATCACGTCGTCGGAGATGACCTTCTGGGCCAGGGCCGTGTCGCCGTTGACAAGGGCGCGAACCGCATCCGAAACCATCTGCTCGGCCAGACCGCCCATTTCCGAGATACGGCGCGTCAGAAACTTCAAATCATCGTCATACGCAGAAAAGATATGTGTCGATGCCATAGGGATCATCCTTGAATGTCGTGAGTGTTACCGTCGTCGGCGATCAACCGAAGCGACCCATGATGTAGTCCTGGGTGCGCGGGTCGTCCGGGTTGGTGAACATCTTGTCGGTGTCGTTCTCCTCGACGAGATTGCCGAGGTGGAACATGGCCGTGCGCTGCGAAACGCGGGCGGCCTGCTGCATCGAGTGCGTCACGATGACGATCGTGTAGTTTTCGCGAAGCTCGTGGATCAATTCCTCGACCTTTGCCGTGGCGATCGGATCGAGAGCCGAGCATGGCTCGTCCATCAGGATCACTTCCGGGCTGACGGCAACGGCGCGGGCGATGCAGAGACGCTGCTGCTGACCACCGGAAAGGCCGGTGCCGGCTTCATGAACGCGATCTTTCACCTCGTTCCACAGACCGGCGCGCTGCAGGCTGACCTCGACGATCTGGTCCATGTCGGCCTTCGACTTGGCAAGACCATGGATGCGCGGGCCGTAGGCGACGTTCTCATAGATCGTCTTCGGGAACGGGTTCGGCTTCTGGAACACCATGCCGACGCGAGCGCGGAGCTCCACGACATCGATATCCGGATCGTAGATATCGTCACCATCGAGCGTGATCTTGCCGGTAACGCGGCAACCATCGATCGTGTCGTTCATGCGGTTCAGGCTGCGCAGGAAGGTGGACTTGCCGCAACCGGACGGGCCGATCAATGCTGTCACCGTGTTTTCGCGAATGTTCAGCTTCACATCGAAAAGCGCACGCTTTTCGCCGTAGTAAACCGAGACGTCCTGGCCGATCATCTTATAGGGAACGGTATTCATCTTCTGATCCAGCGCCTTCTCAACTGCTGCTTCCGTCAACATGTTCATAATGTCTACTCCGTTTACCAGCGGCGCTCAAAGCGACGACGCAAGAGAATGGCTCCGAAGTTCATGACGACCAGGAACAGGAGCAGGACGATGATGGCACCCGATGTGCGCTCGACGAAGGCACGCTCGGCTTCGTTGGCCCACATGTAGACCTGGACCGGCAGGGCTGTCGAAGGCTCCATCGGCGTTGCCGGTGCGTTGGCGACGAAGGCGACCATCCCGATCAAGAGCAGCGGAGCCGTCTCGCCGAGTGCATGTGCCAGGCCAATGATCGTGCCGGTCAGGATGCCTGGCATCGCGAGCGGCAGGACGTGGTGGAACACCATTTGCATCTTCGAGGCACCGAGACCAAGGGCAGCCGCGCGGATTGACGGCGGCACGGCGCGGAGCGCTGCGCGCGTCGCGATGATGATCGTCGGCAGGGTCATCAGCGACAGCACCAGACCGCCGACCAGCGACGCGGAACGCGGCAGGCCTGCGAAGTTGATGAAGACGGCAAGACCGAGCAGGCCGTAGACGATCGAGGGAACAGCCGCGAGATTGTTGATGTTGACCTCGATCAGGTCGGTCAGCTTGTTCTTCGGCGCAAACTCTTCGAGATAGATCGAAGCTGCGACACCGATCGGCAGTGAGAGGGCGAGCACGATCAACATCAGGTAGAGCGAACCGATCAGCGCAACGCCGAGTCCCGCAGCCTCCGGACGGCTGGAGTTGCCGTTGACGAAGAGACCGGTGTTGAACTTCTTGTGCAGGGTGCCATCGGCGGCAAGCTGGTTCATCCAGCCGACCTGCTTGTCGTTCACCTTGCGGTTCTTTTCGTCCACGTTGAGGTCGATCTGACCCTTGTTGGCGGAGTCGATATTGGCGTCCGCAAGCAGCGTGACACTGACCGTCTTGCCGATCAGCGACGGATCGGCAACGACCATGTCGCGCAGCTGGATCGGCGCACCCTTCGAGATCATCGCGGCTGCGTCACGAAGGTCCGGACGGCTCGACGGATTGAGGTTGAGCGCCTTGATCATCGCGTCGCGGATGAGAGGCGCGTAGTTCGCAGCAACCAGAACCGAGGGATCGGTCGCTCGCTTGTTGTTTGGGTCGATCGTTTTCTCGCTGAACTCGATCGGCAGCGTGATCGCCGTCTGCTGAAAGGCCGTATAGCCTTTGCTGATAACGCTCGTCAGCAGGATTGCCAGGAAGATCAAGCCAAAGGAGATTGCGGCAATCCCATAGGCCCGGAACCGACGTTCGGCGGCATAGCGGCGCTTCAGGCCGATGTCGCGACGTTCAGGCGCCTTCGAGACGACAACGCCTTGAACCGGAGAAACAATATCCGTCATTCGTACTGCTCCCGGTATTTGCGCACGATGTAGAGCGCGTAGATGTTGAGGCAAAGCGTGATGAAGAACAGCGTGATGCCGAGGGCGAAGGCAACCAGCGTCTGCGGCGAGGTAAATTCAAGGTCGCCTGTCAGCTGATTGACGATCTTGACCGTCACTGTCGTCATAGGCTCGAAAGGATTGATCTGGATGCGGGCAGCAACGCCTGCTGCCAGTACGACGATCATGGTTTCACCGATCGCACGCGAGGCCGTCATCAGGAGTGCGCCGACGATGCCGGGAAGCGCTGCGGGAAGCACGACCTTCTTGATCGTTTCCGAGCGCGTCGCACCCAGACCGAGCGAACCGTCACGAAGCGCACGCGGCACCGCGGTGATGATATCGTCCGACAGCGACGAAACGTACGGGATCAGCATGATGCCCATGACGATACCCGCAGTCAGAACGCTCTGCGCCTGAATGAAGTTCGTGTAGTTGCCGGAAAGGAGGCCGCTCACCTGCGAAGACAAATCGCGCAGGAACGGACCGACGGTGACGAGGGCGAAGAAGCCGTAGACGATCGTCGGAATACCGGCCAGAACTTCGAGCAGCGGCTTTGCGATCGAGCGGACCCTGGGAGCCGCGTACTCAGCCATGTAGATCGCCGCGAAGAGACCGACTGGTACCGCCACCAGCATTGCAACGAAGCCGATATAGAGCGTACCGAGCAACAGCGGGATCAAGCCGAATTGCCCGAAGGACGAGCTGCCGGCACCGGCGAAGCGCGGATCCCATACCGTCCCGAAGAAGAAGTCTGCAGCGGGAACGGCAGCGAAGAAGTGGGCCGCTTCCGTCAGCATCGACAGAACGATACCGATCGTCGTCAGGATGGCGATCGACGATGCCAGGAGTAGGCCCCAGAGCATGACGCGCTCGACGCGGTTTCGTGCGCGGAACCGCGGAGCGACTTCGCGAAGCGCATAGAATGCGCCAGCGACGGCAAGGACGAGAACCAGCGCCGTCATCACGAGGCGGCTGGAGCCGGATTCTGCATTCAGCTTCTGCGCCGCCTCGATCATGTAGGGCTGAGGCGGACCGGCGAGCGGAACGCCCTTTGCGGCAAGCTTTGCCTGGAGGCCGGCCGGATCGTCGGCAGCACCGGCAACCTCGTCAGCAGTGAGCAGCGGCAAGCCCCGCGCGATGGCGCTGACCATGCCGTAGTTCAGGTTCTGCTGTGCGGCCGGTTGGGCCTTTACGTCATCCGGGAAGGCGCCACGGACGGAAGATTCAATGATTGAAGGGCTGATCGCCAGCCAGGCGCACAGCAAGATCAGTGCAGGCAACACCGCCCAGATTGCGGCATAGACGCCATAGTAACCCGGTCGCGAATGCAGTGCGGAGGACTTGCCCCCGGCAAGTGCCGTAGCACGGCTGCGCGCTGCAAGATATGCAACGGCGCCAAGTACCACGAGGCACAAGAGAATGATGGATGTACCCATTCGTTTAGGTCCCCAGGCCCTTTGACTCCAAAAGCGGAAGCGGCAGGCAGACCGATCCGGCTCTCAAACTTGGAGAAGTTCAAACCTCGTCCCAGCGACGGAGCAAGGCAATGCCGGCGCGATCTGGTGATCGCGCCGGCAAAGGTCATTACATGGTCTTGCCGTCTTCAACGCTCTTGCGGATGGCGTCGCGCTCAGCGTCCGGAGCGGCAACGAGGCCGTACTCGACGAGCGGGCTGTCAGGGCCGATCATCTGCTCGGAAACGAAGAAGTTGACGTATTCCTTCAGGCCCGGGATGACGCCGAGGTGTGCCTTCTTGACGTAGAAGAACAGCGGACGGGAAACCGGGTAGGTACCGTTGGAGATGGTTTCGGTCGACGGAACGATACCGTTGACGGTCGCAACCTTCAGCTTGTCGGCGTTGTTTTCATAGAAGGAAAGGCCGAAGACGCCAACGCCGGTCTTGTTGGCAGCGATGCGCGCCAGCGTTTCCGGATAGTCGCCGTCGATGTCGACGGCAGCGCCGTCCTTACGAACTGCAACGCAAGCCTTGGTCTGGGCAGCAGCGTCGGAGATCGCAGCCTTGATGACGTCGAGAGCGCCGGAAGCCTTGCAGCCAGCAGCGAGAACGTTCTGTTCGAAGACTTCGCGGGTGCCGTGCTTTTCGCCCGGGATGTAGGCAGCGATATCAACAGCGGGAAGAGCCGGGTTGACTTCCGACCACTTCTTGTACGGGTTGTCGACGAGCTTGCCGTCAACGACGACCTGAGCGGCCAGAGCCTTGTAGATGTCGGCCGGAACGTAAGCAACGTCGGGGTTGGACGAGTCGGTTGCGAAGACGATGCCGTCATAACCGATCTTGACTTCCTGGATGTCGGTTACGCCAGCTGCCTTGCAGGCGTCCAGTTCCTTGGCGTTGATCGGACGCGAAGCGTTAGCAACGTCGATGCTATCCGGGCCAACGCCCTTGCAGAATTCCTTGAGGCCTGCGCCCGTGCCGCCGGATTCAACGACCGGCGTCTTGAAGTCCGTGAAGGTTTCGCCGAAAGTTTCGGCAACGATCTTGGCGTAAGGCAGGACGGTGGAGGAACCGGCTACCTGAACCTGGTCGCGAGCAACAGCCGCGCCAGCAAAAGCGGCGGAAGCGGCAAGTGCAGCGACCGTAAGTTTAAAAGCGTTCATAACAATCTCCCGGGCATAATGCGGTCTGAGTGCGGCCTTCAGTGGCCTTTGGCGGTGCCGTCTCATCAGCGGCACGCTCTCTTTAGCCCCTGATGACTAGAGCTTTTATGTCATTTTGACGAAACATTTGTGACAGCTTATGTATTTGAATTTACAATACAAAGAATAGACGATGGTCGAGGTCGCTGCAGTTTTATGTCAAAACCGCACGGTGAAGCTCGTCCCCTTCCCGACTTCCGACTTGACGATCAGCCGGGCGCGGTGCCGGGTCAGGATGTGTTTGACGATGGCAAGGCCCAGCCCCGTGCCCTTCTTCGAACGGCTATCCTCGATGCTCACGCGATAGAATCGCTCGGTCAGACGGGGCACGTGTTCGGCAGGAATGCCCGGCCCCCTGTCGACCACGGTGACCTCGACAGGTTCGCCCGAGCCATTCTTCAAGAAGACATCGACGGTCTTCCCCTCCTGCCCATATTTGCAGGCATTTTCCATCAGGTTTTCAAATACCTGAACCAACTCGTCGCGGTCGCCGAGCACCTCTGCCTTGCCTTGCGGCAGATGCAGAGCGATCTCCACACCGACGTCATTTGCAAGCGGCACCAGCGAGTCCCTGACGTGGCCGAGAAGGGGGACGAGGTCGACCTTCTGATCCGGGGCGATATGCGACTTGAGTTCCAGCCGAGAAAGGGAAAGCAGGTCGTCGACCAGGCGGCTCATACGGGTGGCCTGATCCAGCATGATACCCAGAAAGCGCTCCTGCGCCTTCGCGTCGTTCTTTGCTGGTCCCTGGATGGTCTCGATGAAACCTCGCAGGGACGCCAGCGGCGTCCGCAACTCATGGCTGGCGTTGGCGACGAAGTCGGAACGCATGCGGTCGATGCGCCGGACTTCGGAAATATCGCGAAACGAGACCAAGAAGAAGCGCTCATCCGTCGGCTGCTGTCGATCCAACTCCACGGGTGCGCTGCGGACGATGTAAACGCGCTCGGACGGCAGGCGCTCGGAGTGCTCGATCTGGTTCGGCGCATTGGTCGCAATCGTTTCGGCGATAATGTCGAGGACGCCCGGCGAGCGCAGGCGCGCGGAAATGTGGGCACCAATGGTGACCTCGCCAAACGCCTTTTCCGCAGCGCGATTTTGGTAAAGCACCGAGGCATCGTTTGAAAGCACCATGACGGGCATGTCGAGCGCGGCCAACGTCGCCGTTACTTCAACCAATCTGCTGGGCGGTGTTTCGATAATCTCAGGTGCAGGCTCAAGCGGCGCCTCTCGGATGACCGGAACCGCGTGCCACACGGCGGTGATGACCATCAATAGCAAAAGCCCGAGGACGACCCACTTGTTCACGCCCGCGGCAAGAGCGATCAGTGCAATCAGCAGCGCCACCAGCAGAACCGGGCGTTCCTGCCGAACGCGTGCGATCAAGCTTCTTGTCCACGGTACTTTGTCTTCCACTGCCCCTCGCGATCCCGACTCGTACTATTGCCTTCAAACCTCTGCGTGATAGCCGTGAATCATGACAGAAGTTTTCGACCGCAGCCAGCAGTGGAAGGGCTGTAACAGGAACACACAGGAATTTCCGCGATCTGCAAGACATTTGATTTTCAAAAGAAAATATGATCGCCTGTCTCAGCGAAGGTTACAGCGGGAGAGAAGTCATGGCCGATGATGTCGAAAGCAGAGCCGTCGAACTGGACATCCGCGGAAAGAAGCGCGTCTTCGATGTCGACGATCCCGTGTTGCCGGACTGGGTCGACGAAGCAGCCCTGCAATCGGGCGACTTCCCCTACAACAAGAAACTCAAGGAAGAGGAATACCTCGAGGAGCTGCAGAAACTGCAGATTGAACTCGTCAAGGTGCAGTTCTGGCTGCAGGCGACCGGCAACCGCGTCATGGCGCTTTTCGAGGGACGCGATGCGGCGGGCAAAGGTGGGGCGATTTCGGCCTCGTCAGCCCATATGAATCCGCGCCTCGCCCGGGTGGTTGCCCTGACCAAGCCCACTGAACGCGAGGCAGGGCAATGGTATTTTCAACGCTACATCACGCAGTTTCCCACCGCCGGCGAGTTCGTGCTGTTCGATCGGTCCTGGTATAACCGGGCCGGGGTCGAGCCGGTCATGGGCTTCTGCACTCCAAAGCAATATGAAGACTTCCTGAAGCAAACGCCTCAGCTCGAGAACGGCATCGCCCACGAAGGCATCTTCTTCTTCAAGTTCTACCTCGATATCGGCCGCGAGATGCAGCTGAAGCGGTTCCATGACCGGCGGCACGATCCGCTCAAGGTATGGAAGCTCTCTTCGATGGATATAGCGGCGCTGACGAAATGGGGCGACTATAGCGATAAGCGGGACCGTATGCTGAAGGAGACGCATACGGACGCAGCGCCCTGGACGGTCATACACGCCAACGACAAGCGTCGCGCGCGGCTAAACCTGATCCGTCACATGCTGAAGAGGATGGACTACGACGGCAAGGACAAGGACGCCATCGGCAAGCTCGACGACAAGATCATCGGCTCGGGTCCCGGCTTCCTGAAATAGCTTATTGTCCCGGCAGGATCCGCACGGCGTAAAGATTGATGCCGCGCGCCTTGCCGTCGACGTCGGTGTTGATCGTCAGGCTGCCGGCAGAGTTCGGCGCCAATGATCGATCGAAGCGGACCTGTAGAAGCACATCCGATTTCTGGCGACCGACGGAAAAGCGGTGGCGGGCGCAGTCGCCGAGCGACTGGAAATTGCACTCCACGGTAATCTGCGTCGGTTCGTCAGACGTCGATTGCAACGTGATTGCAATCGTCGAGGACTTGCCGGCCAATTGCTGCAGCACATCCGCCGGCACGCTGACACTGACATTGCCGTCGTTGCCATTGGTTTGCGAGGTCAGGCGTACTGCCGGGCCATCGTTTTCAGCGACGTTCTGCGTCTGGGATTGCGGGCCGGTCTTGATCTTGTCCGCATCGGACGGCTTGAAAACCTCGATCCAATCTGCCGAGAACGAGTTTTGCGGGTCGATTGTGACGGGAGCCGCATTATCGCCCGCAGCAGCGTTATCGGTGCCGTCAAAGTCTTCCGGTTGCGTGGTCGCCGGCGGATTGGCAACGCCCGTATCTCGTTCTGCGGCGGTCATCAGCAGGCCCGATGAATAGACCCACCATGCGCCCATGCCGATGAAGGCGAGAAGAACGCAAGCGACGAGCAGCCTGGAGAAGAACTTACGCGGCTTGCGCCGAACCGCCGCACGCTCCGGCCGAAAGTCCATCCGAGCCGGTTTTTGCTCCACCGTCGCCGGCGCCTCGGCAGTCGGCGCAGCGCCGAGGTGATCGCCGCTGCCCGCATGCACGCCGGCGAGGCTGGATTCGTCGTCGAAGCGTGGGTCCGTGACAGAATGCTCGCGGGTCTCGCCGCCGATCGAGACGTTTGCCGCCTCGTCCTCTGCGGCATGGGCCACGGGCTTCGGCATTTCCACCTCGGGTGGCACAGGAATTTCAGGCGGCCCCTGACGCGGATGCAGACGCTCGCGCTCTTCAGCCTCGATCGTATGGATCGTGGTTTCGAGTCTATGGCGATGATGGGTCACCGCTTCCGCGTCGGTGATGTCCTGTTTGCGGAGACCGGATTCGAGCGCCTGACGTGCGGATTGATAAATCTTTGCACGGACTTCGGGATTGTCGCGATCGGCATTGTTGAGCGCCGTTCTGATAGCCGTTTCTAATCCGCTCACGTCCGGTCCTTTACTCTGAGACTGGGCTTTGTCCTTAACACTTCGTAAAAGCGGTAGCTGCTACCAGGGCAAATCGCAAGCCTCACCCCGCTACCGGGTCGGATCGGCCGGGGAAAACGCAGGGTTGCCGCATGCTGCCTTATCGTCTTGCAAGAATAGCCGATATTTATGGAATCGATAGAGCGAGCTTTTCCTCACCGAAAGTCTCTGCTATCACATTGACGTTTTCGTAAACGTCAATTCTTACGGTGTCTTATGGCCCTGCCTCCGATCCTCACCCAGAATCTCAGATTGCCGGTTGTCGCCTCGCCGCTCTTCATCATTTCGCACCCGGCGCTGACGCTGGCGCAGTGCAAGGCTGGGGTCGTTGGCGCCTTTCCCGCGCTGAACGCACGGCCGGAGAGCCAGCTCGACGAATGGTTGGCGATGATCACCGAGGATCTCGCTGCCCACAACGCGGCAAACCCTGATCGGCCGGCTGCCCCGTTTGCCGTCAACCAGATCGTCCACATGTCGAACAAGCGGCTGGAGCATGACCTCAGGCTCTGCGTCAAATACAAGGTGCCTGTGGTCATCTCGTCGCTTGGCGCGGTGCCGGAAGTCAATGCCGCCGTGCATTCCTATGGCGGCATCGTACTCCACGATGTCATCAACAATCGCCATGCCAACTCGGCCATCCGCAAGGGCGCCGACGGGCTGATTGCCGTCGCAGCCGGTGCCGGCGGTCATGCCGGGACACTTTCGCCCTTTGCCCTCGTTCAGGAGATCCGCGAATGGTTCGATGGGCCGCTGCTGCTTGCCGGCGCCATCGCCAATGGCGGCGCCATCCTCGCGGCGCAGGCCATGGGGGCCGACATGGCCTACATCGGCACGCCCTTCATCGCGACCGAGGAGGCTCGCGCCTCCGAGGCCTACAAGCAGGCAATCGTCGACGGCATGGCGAACGACATCGTCTATTCCAACTACTTCACGGGCGTTCACGGCAACTACCTCAAGCCCTCGGTCAGATCCGTCGGCCTCGATCCCGACAATCTCCCGGCCGCCGATCCCTCCAAGATGGATTTCGAACAGGCCGTCGGCGGCGCCAAGGCCTGGAAGGATATCTGGGGCAGCGGCCAGGGCATCGGCGCCATCAAGGCCATCGAACCGGTCGGCAAGCTCGTCGACCGGCTCGAGAGCGAATATACGGCTGCCCGTGCACGCCTGTCGTTATAACGGTCGACCACAGATTTCCACAGCGCCGTTCTTTTTTACCGAAGAGATGACGGGGCGCTTGAAATCTTCAAACAATGCCTGTATCAGCCCCATGCAAATCGCGGGGCCGCATGGTTCGCCCGCACGGGTTGCCGCTTTAGCTCAGTCGGTAGAGCACATCATTCGTAATGATGGGGTCACGTGTTCGAGTCACGTAAGCGGCACCATTTTAATCTTTTATAATCAATGTGTTGACGTGCGCCCACCAGCTGCACGCTGGTGAACGCAATCGGCGGGTCGTCACCGTGGCGGCCATGTTCCATTCCTGTTGCCGCCATTCCCGTTGATTTCCAACGGATGAAGGCAGCTGTCGGCGAATCCACGCGACATGGAATGCAACGTTGAAAGATTCTTCTCCACGCACTCTGCGAGTTTGAGTGTCGCGTTCTTCCTGTACACACACGACAGAGCTAAATAATCGAATAGTGGTAAATGCGAGCCCAAGCGGCGATTTTTGCGCCTCGTTGCGTCGAATGCGGGCATCAATCAAAGGCTTCGTTCGTGCGGGGCGCGATCAGCAGTCGATCGAGAAGGCGAACCAGCAAACCTCCGCGCAGGAAATCTGGAGCCAGGTCACTGTTATCGTTCGCCAACGCCCGGACGCCGTTACGGCAGCCCTGATGAGCGCTGTCAACGAGACTTTTGATACCGGGACCTCCGAGCGGCTTGCGCTTGATACCCGCCTGCCCGCCCAGATTTTCTGGCTCATCGGGGTCATGGTGCTGAGCACGGCGACCCTCGGATATCAGTTCGGGATCAAGGGACGACCCGTGCGTTTCCTTGTTCTCCTTCTTACTTTGGTCTGGACGCCGTCGTGATCGACATCCTCGATCTGGCCACGGCTCGCCTTGGCAGTTTCCGAACGGACGTCCGTATGTACGAGTGGACCAGGCAAGGACTTGGCGAAGCGCGCCCGCCTCCCGTGCCAATTCAGTAGATCGCGTTGCCGGGCCTAAGCCTGAACGTTGCTCGATCCTTCTTTGTTACGTTCAAGTTTACCGTAAAGTACTTTCGCAACTGCTCGAATTCTGTTCGGCTGCCTCCCTGAAGTTAGATGGTTTGCCCGACGACTTGCGTATGCGGTGAGCCAGGCCGGCAACTCCTGGAGACGTGTCAATGGGATTTCGCTTCTTTAACGCCTACGCAAGACGCTCAGCGATCTTTCTCGCGGCGGCAACTGTCATCGGCTTCGGCGCCGGGCTGGTCCACGCCCAAGACCAAGCGGCTGCCACGCAAAGATCCGCAACGACCGAGAGCGCGGCCTCGACCGAACTGAGCGACGCGGAAATGCAGGTCCTTGTCGCACGTATCGCGCTCTATCCCGACGAACTCATCGCACTGGTAACCTCGGCCTCGCTCTATCCGCTTCAGATTGTCGAAGCGTCCCGGTTTCTTGATCAGGTCAAAGTCAACTCGACACTAAAGCCCAAGGACGATTGGGACGGCAGCGTCGTCTCCCTGCTCAACTACCCCGATATCGTCAAAATGATGGGTGACGACCTCGACTGGACGCAGCAGCTCGGCGATGCAGTCGCCGACCAGCAAAAAGACCTGCTGATCGCCATTCAGACGCTTCGCGACAAGGCGGTCGCGGATGGCATGATCAAGACCGACGACAAGGTGAAGGTCGTTCAGCAGAACGACAACGTCGTGATCCAGGCCGCCAATCCGGAAAAGATATACGTCCCGCAGTATGAGCCGCAGATGCTCTACGAAGAAGGATACGCTCCCGCGCCGATCGGCTACTATCCCGATCCCTATCCGAACTACTACTACCCGACCGCCACCTACTTCGCCGGCTTCGTGACGGGCGCGGTGTTTGGAGCCGTGGTCGATTGGGACAGATGGGGCGTCTGGGGCGGTCGCTTCGACGGCAACGACATCGATATCGATTGCGACCACTGCTTCAACAGGTTCGATCGGAACGGCAAGGTCAACTTCAACGACGTCGACTGGAAGAATGTCGATCGCAGCAAAATCAAGTTCGATCACAACCAGTTCGCCAACATCGACAAAACGAACATTCGCAACAGGCTGGAAGCGGGCGGCAACAACGACATCCGCACGAAGGCCAAATCCGTCAAGGCACGAGCCGCAAATGCCAACCATGCGAGAGTGACGCCGTCTGCCATCAAGGACATCAGAGCCAACAAGATCGCTGGCGGCGGTGGCGAACTGCGCGACCGTGTCGCCAACAGACCGGGCGGAGGTTCAGATTTACGTGATCGCGTTGCCAACCGCCCTGGTGCCGGCGGTGAGGGAGAACTCCGCGATCGCATCGACAACCGCCCTGGCGAACGCCGCGGTGAGATCGGAGACCGCGTAAACCGCGACATCGGACATCACGCGATGGCCGGCAAGCGCGACATTCGTCCCAATGGTCCTTCGGGCCTTGGCGAAATTCGATCCCGTAGCGCCGCCAACCTTCACTCGCAACGTGGTGGCCGCGCGATGGGCGGCGGGCACCATGCCAGCCGCCCGGAATTCGCCGCACACCGTGGCGGCGGAGGCGGCGCTCACTTCAGCGGCGGCGGCAGAGGCGGCGGGGCCCACTTCAGTGGTGCTGGCGGTCGTGGTGGCGGTGGTCATGCCCGCGTCCCCCACGGTGGACGTCGTCGCTAGTTGAACCAAACGGAGTTATTGCCATGAGTGCTCATAGCCATCGCATTGGATTTCGTTTGATTGCCTCCGCGGTCTTGTCGGTTCTGCTGTCGGCTGCCGGCACGTCGGCTGCCGAGAAGGATCTTGTTGATCTCGTCTCGAAGCAGCTGCCAACCGAGTACGATAGCGCCGAAGCTGCGATGACAGCGTTCAAGGACGCGGTCAATGCCTCAGACCTCGACAAGCTGGCGTCCGCTTTGGGCGTCGACGCGGCCCACCTGAAAGCCACCGACGGCGTTTCGGAAACGCTTGCGGCCATCAAGGACGGCATCGGAAAACGCATCGCGCTCGAAGAGAAAAATGGCCAGAACATCATCGATGTCGGCGAGATCATGTGGCCATTCCCCTTCCCGATCGTGAAGGTAGAGAACGGCAAGTATGCCTTCGACCCCGTCGTCGGTATCGAGGAGATTATCAATCGCCGCATCGGTGAGAACGAAATCCAAACGATTGAAACGGTCCGCGGCTATGTCGACGCTCAGCAGCAATACGCCAGCGCCGACCATGACGGCGACGGCGTGCTGGAATATGCTCAGAAGCTTGTAAGCAGTCCCGGTCGGGCCGATGGTCTTTATTGGCCCGAAAGCGAAGGCTTGGGTGAAAGTCCGGCTGCGCCCTATCTTGACTATGTCCAGTTCGAGAAGTCGAAAGACAATGGATACTTCGGTTACCGCTACAAGGTCCTGACTCGCCAGGGCGGCAATATCGCCGGCGGTCCCTACGACTACGTCATCAACGGCAACATGATCGCGGGCTTTGCCCTGGTGGCGTGGCCGGTCAAGTATGGCGAGACGGGCGTCAATACCTTCGTCGTCAACCGCAACGGCATCGTCTATCAGGCCGATCTCGGAGCGGACACAGACAAGATCGCGCGCGCCATGAAGCAGTTCAATCCCGGCGACCGCTGGTCGGTCACCGAGGACTGAAGATGGCGGAGATGAAGGCTGCACCGCCAACTGCCGGCAAGCTCGATCAACCGCAGGATCGACTGCAATTCCTCGCGTCACATGGCGGCCCGTTCTTCGAACTTCAGCGGCGGCTCAAACTCGTTCATGAGAGAAACCTCCATACCGGTCGTCGAATCCTTGTGTTCGTCGCCATCGCCTGGGCCGTTCCGCTCCTTCTGACCCTACCCACCCTGGCTTCGGAGACGCCGACGCTGAAGGCCTATCTTACCGACCCCGGTCCCTGGGCGCGGTTCTTTGTTGGCATTGCCGCGTTTTTGGCCGCCGAGCAGGCTGTCGAAGCGGGATTGCGGCGCAAGCTTGGACAATTCCTCCGCGCCCCCCTGATCACACCGACCTCCGAGGGCGCTGCACTAGTTGCATTGAACACGGCGCTCGGTCGACGCGATTCGGTGCTTGCGGAACTCGTGTGCCTCGCTCTCGCAGCCGTCTCCGCAGTTCTTGCCTTTGCCACATTCAAGCAGCTCCCATCGACAAGTTGGGCAACGACGGTGACAGGTGATGCTCATCACCTGACAATAGCGGGCTGGTGGTGCGTGGTCGTCAGCATACCGCTCTTCATCTTCCTCTTGGTCCGCGGCATCTGGCGACACCTTGTCTGGGCTGAACTGCTACGAAGCATCGCGCGCCTCGACCTGAGGCTGGTGTCGACCCATCCGGACGGCAAAGGCGGACTTGCCTTCCTCGGGGAATATCCGAACGCCTATGTTCTCTTCGTCTTCGGTATCAGCTGCGGCATGGCGGCTGCGGTCGCTAAGCACCAGATGCAGGCCGATCTGTCAGCCACGACGCTCACGACTATCATGGCCGCCTGGCTTTTGGTCGTCCTCGCGTTTTTCGCCTATCCGCTCTCCGCCTTCTCGAAACCGCTCACTCAACTGAAGGACAAGACGCTTTTGACCCTATCGGCGCGAGCGACGACCCAGCAGAGGGCTGCGGAGCGCAAGTCGATCGGCGCGAACGTTGTTGCACCAGATGCCGACGAAGCGGAACAGGCAATCGAGCCTGCCGATCTTACGAAACAGTACGAGCAAACGCGCAAGCTGTCGTCGATGCTCGTCAACCGCAGCACGTTGCTGCCGGTCGCCGCCGCAGCGCTCCTGCCGTTTGCAATCGCGGGCGCGACCAAGCTGCCCTACAAGGAGGTCTTCTCGGTCCTCAAAAAGCTTCTGCTCATCTGAGCGTCATAGGTCCCTCCCAAGGGTGCGGGAAGTTGGGCTGGCTTCCCGCAGGTCTTGCAAATAAAATCGCCCTTAGGTGGTGCTTCTCACAGTGGGCGACCCGAGCGCATCAACCGCCGGATCCTTCGGTGGCGATTGCCCATTTGTGAAATTATCATATTTTTCAAGACAATCCCTCTGCTGCCGAAGAACCACATGGGCTCCGAATTGCAATGCTTCAGCCTGACCTAATCAATTGACAGCTTGAAAAACTCAACCGACACTTGCCTTTGGGCTGGCTACTGGGGGTAATCGATGATTGATCCGGGGTACACACAGTTTTGCGTTCATCCGATCGGCGAGCATCTAGCTGACGTGCAACTTCCTTCACGGATCCCAAATTATCCACCGGCTCGGCCTAGCGCGTCGCGTCGCGCATCCGTACGCCTTCTCCTTCTCCAGTCATCCGTTGCTTCAATCGCCCTTCTCGGCCTGAGTGGCACACGAGCGGAAGCGGCCTGCGTCGAGAATACACCCGGTGTTATCGACTGCTCAGGTTCAACTCCTGGCCCAACTACGACCGGTCGGTCTGTAACCATCAATGCAGACAATACGGCGAGCCTAACCAGTAACGTAGTGGTCACCGGGCCCGGAACCAGCGTCGTTAACAACAACGGCGGAAGATTCACCAACAGCGTGGTGGCCACGGACAACGACAGTTTCACGCTCAACAACCGCGGGCATATCGATGGGAATATCAACCTCGGTGGTGTTGGAACCAACTTCATTTTCAACTTCGCCGAAGGCTCGGTCTCAAATGGGGTGACGAGTACAGGGAGTTCTGTCGACACGGTGATCAACCGTGGCTCTTTCCAGGGCTCCATTAGCCTCGGTGACGGCAACGATACCCTAGAGCTGCTCGGGGGGACCGTCCAGACACAGGTGGACATGGGCGCGGGCGACGACAATTTCACTTGGCTCGTTGGCAACATCGCCGCTACCGTCCAGATGGGAAGCGGAAACGACACCGCACGATTCACTAATCTGACGCAGGCAAACCTGACGGCGGGGAAGCTCATCGACGGCGGCCAGGGGACTGACACCCTGATCTGGGATCACACTTCCAATGACGACGGCGGCCAGGGAGGCGACGCCCCATCGAGCTTGATCAACTGGGAAACCATCAATCTCACCAATCAGTCTGAGTTCGTGTTCATCTATACCACGAGCGTCCTGACACTCGGCGATTCGACGACTGGCACTGGCACGATCTCGATCGACGCCACCAGCAAGATCGAGGCGGGAAATTCCTTTGGCTACGCCATCGTACCGGCCAACAATTCGCAATTGGTGACCGTGAACAACGCAGGTATCATTGACCTCACCAACGATGCACCGGGCGCCGGCACATCACTGCATGACACATTGAGGATCAAGGGCAACTATATCGGCCAGAGCGGCCAGCTCTTCCTTCACACGTATCTCGACACGGACAACTCCCCTTCCGACAAACTGATCATCGACACCGGGCAGGCGAGTGGCTCGACCAGCATCCTCGTCACCAACGTCGATGGCCAAGGCGCGCTGACGAACGCGAACGGCATCCAGGTCGTCGACGCCATCAACGGCGGTACGACAACGACAGGCGCCTTCGCACTCGGAGGCCCGGTCGCCGCCGGTCCCTTCGAATACTTCCTCTATCGCGGTGGCGTCAGCCAGGCGACTGACACCGACAACGACTGGTTCCTACGGAATACGATCTCTCCACCTCCTCCTCCTCCTCCACCACCACCACCACCACCTCCTCCTCCACCTCCACCACCACCACCTCCTCCTCCACCTCCCCCACTGCCGCCACCACCACCGCCTCCGCCATCGCCTCCCCCACCGCCGATTCCAAACATTCGGCCGGAGGTACCAGGCCAGGTGATCGCGCCGCTGGTCGCGCAGCGCATGGGCCTCATGACGATGGGGACGTTCCACCAGCGTCGCGGCGACCAATCGTTCCTGACGGGTGTCGGTGCTTTGGTCTATTCGGGGCCAGGTGCACAGGGAGATGCGTCGGAGGGCGACGGCGACGGACCACCGCCCGGCGTCTGGGGGCGCGTCTTCGGAGCCAACAGCGATCTTGGCACCAATGCCACCCTCAGCATTGCGGGCTACGATGTCGGGCCACAGTTCGACGGCAACTACTGGGGCATCCAAGTCGGAAGCGATCTCTACGAGATCGAACACGACAATGGTCACACGGAACGCTTCGGCCTGTTCTACACCCATGCAAACACGGACGGAGACATCAGCGGCAACATCTTCGGTCAGATCAATCTATCCGCGGGGACGCTGGACCTCTCCGAAGACAGTGTGGCAGCCTATTGGACACACCTCTCGCCGGAAGGCTGGTACGTCGACGTGATCGCCAAATACGGCTGGCTCAACGGAACAAGCCGGTCGAACCGCGGCATCGAGTCCGACGTCGATGGGACCAGCTTTGCGATGTCGGCGGAAACAGGTCTGCCGTTCGCGATCGCCGAAGGCTGGACGATCGAACCGCAGGCGCAGATCATCTGGCAACGCATCGACTTCGACGACACCAGCGACCGGTTCTCGAAGATATCAAACGAGGCCTTCGATTCCTTCACCGGACGGATCGGCGCTCGCGTGCAGTACAGTTCGGGACCCGCGTATGGCCATCTCGGACTTAACCTCTGGCATGGATTCTCGGCGGACCAGACGGTGACGTTCAATACGTTCCCGCTGGTCACCCAGACGGAAGGCACGTGGCTCGAGGTCAACCTCGGCGGCGCCTACGAGATCAGCGAGAACGTGTCGGCCTTCGGCGACCTCAGCTATTCCTTCGATATCGACGGGGCAGAGAGCAACATGTTCGGGGGGCAAGTCGGATTGCGGTTCAAGTGGTAGGAGAGTTGCTGGACGAGGAACACCGTGGCAAAGATCGCCGCGTACACTCAAGCGGCGACGTCATCCAATGAAATCACTGACCGCCTACGTCATCGACGGCCACGATGTCCGCATTCGCCCAGCACCTGTCGAACGCGACTGGATGGACAGCACCGATGAGCGTTTCGCCTATCGGTGCCTGCCCCTCAACATCGCCAACGCCCACGGCTGGGAACTCCTTTGCACGACACCGTTTTCGGCGGTCTGGGACGGACGCAAGGGAAAGGATGCCATTCGCATCAAATCCCGTTCGGGAACGACGGCTCCCGCCGTCAGCCACTTCGGTGACGGGGTCCTGACGTTCCACGTGCCCTGTCTCTTCCGGACGGAGTCCGGGGTCGACCTTTTCGTCTCTGGCCCGATCAACCGGCCCAAGGATGCCATTGCTCCGCTATCAGGCGTCATCGAGACTGACTGGTCTCCATACACCTTCACGATGAACTGGAAGTTCACCCGACCGTTCCAGAAGGTGTATTTTGAAGCGGACGAACCCTACTGCCACCTCTTTCCGCTCGCGCGAGGAAGTCTCGAGGACATCGCCCCGGACATCCGCAATCTCTCGGAAAATCCGGATCTGGCGAGGGAATATGACCAGTGGACGAAGAGCCGCAACACCTTCAATGCGGCCCTAACCGAACCGGATTCGAAGGCATCCCAGGACAAATGGCAGAAGTCCTACTTCCGGGGGGCGGCTCCCAGCGGTGCGCCCGGGCCGAGCGATCACAAGAGCAGGCTTCGGTTGAAGCCGTTCTCGAAGGCGTAGAGCGCGCTTTCCACCACCAAGTTGTCCTGGCGTGTCGAGGCTGACCGAGTGATTGAGAGGAAGCGGTTAATTACAATTCGTTCGCGTAAAGTGCGCTTGCCCAAACCCGGTCGGTCGATCCTTCGGAACGTGTCCTCGGTGGCCTGTTGCCATGCTGTATCGGGTATGTGGTGGAAATGGTAGTTCCTGAAATTCGTAATGATGGGGTCGCGTGTTCTAGTCGCGTAAGCGACACCATTTTTCTCCAATAATATCAATTGCTTGCCATGACACCGGCGCATCAACCGGCCAGGTTTCCAGCCTTCAAATGTTTGGTAGGACTTTCCGTAACATGGAGGCACGCCGCCGCCATGCTCCTAACCATGTCGCTTGTGTGCTCATTGGGAAACGCCCTGACGCTTCTCTGACACTCGCATCGGAACCGACAACGCATTCGAAGCTCAGGCGCCTGCTACTCTTTGCCAGACACATCCGCCGCTTTCTGCGCGATGAGGGCCAATTCAACGCGGTTCTTCGCTTGAACCTTTTTGAG
The DNA here is from genome assembly GCF_014194695.1 of Rhizobium sp. BK399. Classification (GTDB taxonomy): domain Bacteria; phylum Pseudomonadota; class Alphaproteobacteria; order Rhizobiales; family Rhizobiaceae; genus Rhizobium. Next base: position 1,086,803 of record NZ_JACIAH010000001.1, read on the forward strand.
AAGCCTGGAGACATGAAACTTCACGGTGCGCAAAGTCGTTCCCGTCGCTTCGGCAATGGCCTGGTTCCCCATTCCGCGACCCACGCATTCCAACACGTGGCGCTCCTTTGCGGACAACGCGGTCAGCGGATTGCCGTCGGTTCGCGGCTGTGTGTGTCCTCTCATTGCGGCGACCAGTTTGGAACCCAGTGTCGGCGCTAAATAGGTGCTGCCGCGCTGGACGGTCGTCAACGCGTCGAGCAACTCGTTTGCGGCGATGCCTTTCAGAATGTATCCGGACGCGCCAGCCTCCAGGGCCTCCAGGACGTCTTGGTCATCCTCGGAAACCGTCAGCATCACCACCTTCACATCAGGCCATCGCTCGTGGATCTCGCGCGCCGCGGCGACCCCGCCACCCGGCATGGAAATATCCAGAAGCGCGATCGTCGGGTGATGGCGCGCCACGAGATCCAGAGAATCCTGCTTGGATGCGCCCTCCGCAACGACCCGCAAGTTTTCATTGAGGGCAATCGTCTGCAACACGCCCATCCGAAACAACGCGTGGTCGTCAACGACGATGACAGAAGCCGGCTCTACCATTCAGACTGCCTCCCCAAGCTCGAAACACATTGTCAGTTTTGTCCCGGCGTCCCCGCCGGCGATCTGCAGGCTGCCGCCCAGGCTCTCGATGCGCTGCCGCAGGCCCTGAATGCCCATTCCTCCGCCGGCGCGGGCAGGCGGCTTGACGAAACCCTGCGGTGGGCCCTTGTCGGAGACGACCACTTTCATATGCACTGCCCCCATCTCGCACCAAACCTCCTGACCATTGCCGCCAGCGTGCCTGTAAGAGTTATTTAGGCCCTCCTGGACAAAGCGGAAAAGGCAGATCTTCATTGCTGCCGGAATCTCCCGTTCTGCCCCGACAATGGTGCAAGCGACCTCTGTCCCTGAGCGGCCCTCGTGCATCTTGATCGCACGTTCGATGATGCGGCTAGGCGGGAAGTGCTCGATTTCTGGCAGGATCAGCGATCGGGCAATCGCCCTGATCTCGGTCAAGGCGATATCGAGCGACTCCTCGAGTACGGCGAGCGGCGCTTCGCGCCCCGGATCGGACCTGGCTTGGCGGACCTGTTCAACCTGCAGGCGCGCGAAGCTGAGAAGCTGGGCCGGGCCATCGTGGAGGTCTGCGCCAACGCCACGCATCAGATTCTCGTTACGCTCGGCGAGTTGCATCGAGGCCTGGCGGGCAACACTCTGCAGTTCGGTCAGCTTGCGCGATGCGGACTCCGCGTCTTCCGCGCGCTGACGCAGGGTCCGCCGCTGCTCTTCTATGGTGTTGCTTCCCCGGCGAACGATCGCGTAAAGACAGAGCAGGATCGCGCAGGAGGCAAGCGCCACCGCTGCCCAACTGACCATCCGCACGCGCTCCACATCGTGATCAAAGGTCGCGGGATCCTCCTGTATCTCCGCAATGGCTATGATCCGGCCGGTCGAGTTGTCACGCAGCGGGCTATAGATCTCTAGATAGCGTGTCTGGAAATTGCGGGCGACATGTTCGCCTGCATCAAGATCGGCGAAGGAAAGTGAAACCTCGCCCGAAAGTGCATTCTCGGCCCCGGCGGGGAGCTCAAAGCGGTGACCGATCAGGTCTGCGGCAAGCGAATAGGCAATTGTACCATCGGTCGTCCAGATCTCCACATGCGGGAAACGCCCCCTCAGCATTGGATCGGTGAAAAGCCCGTGGAGCCTCTCGATATCCCCCTGTGGCAGGGCGTCCGCCGAAGCCAGCTTCTGAACAAGCGGCTCCATCATGCTCTGGACGAACGTTGCGGCCGCACCGGCTTTGCTGCGGATCGCGTTTTGCTCGACGATTCCGGATATGACGTAGCCCGAGATCAATGTCGCGAAGAAGATCAGGATACCGCTGGCAAACAGGAACTGGATCGACAGCGGTCGGCGCCTCATCCAACTCAGCAACCCTTTGGACCGCAATCCTTGTCCCCCGATCGAAGAAAGCAGCTATTTGTCAGTACAATGATCGCAGTGTTCGCGTCGAATTGAAAGACTGGCTCAAACTGACTCGGTCTCGAATGTTGGTCCTGCATCGGGGCTCTGCCATTGGGCGCCGCCAAACCGGCCTCGTAACCAAACGGATAATAATTGACGCCTTTGCCTCGGCGGCATAGAACGGGGCAACACTTCGCGCCGGCGCTTTTCCCCCAGTCGACTTGCCGATCATCTCAGGCACTTCGCGGAGTACCCGGAGAAGATGTCGTGTCCAATACAGCCCAGCGCTCGAACCGTGCGCTCATTGTCGCCATCATCATGCTCGCAACCTTCATGGTCGCCATCGAGGCCACGATCGTCGCGACGGCGATGCCGAAGATCGTCGGGCAGCTTGGCGGCTTTACCTACTACAGCTGGGTGTTCTCGGCTTTTCTTCTGGCGCAGTCGACGACGACCGTCATCTACGGCAAGCTTTCGGATATCTTCGGACGCAAGCCGGTGCTGATTTCGGGCATTCTGATCTTTCTCGTCGGCTCTCTGCTTTGCGGTTTCGCATGGTCCATGGCGTCGCTGATCACCTTTCGCCTGCTGCAAGGGCTTGGCGCCGGAGCCATCCAGCCGGTGACGATGACGATCATCGGCGACCTCTTCACTCTCGAGGAGCGAGGCCGGGTGCAAGGCATCATGGCGACGGTTTGGGCCACATCGGCTGTCGTCGGGCCGCTTGCCGGCGGCGTTATCGTCGATACCGTTTCCTGGGCCTGGATCTTCTGGATCAACCTGCCGATCGGCATCGTGTCGATCGCGGCTTTTGCCGCCTTCCTCAAGGAATCGGTCGCACACAAGCAGGCAAAGATCGACTATCTCGGCGCCATTCTGTTTTCGGTCGCCGTCATTGCCTTGCTCGTCCTCCTCACGGAAGCGGCGGATGCCAATGCGTGGGTCCTGGTGTCGCTTGCGGTGGTCTTCGTCGTTGCTGCTGTGCTTTTCCTGCGACAGGAGAAGCGGGCGGCAGAACCGATCATTTCGATTGCTCTCTGGAGCCGCAGGCTGGTCGCGACCAGCAACGCCGCAACATTGCTTGCCGGGATGGCGCTGATCGGTCTTTCGACCGTGTTGCCCATGTATGTCCAAGGTGTCCTTGGGCGATCGTCGATCGTCGCCGGCTTCACTTTGACCATGCTGGTCGTCGGCTGGCCTCTGGCCGTCATGCTCTCCAGCCGCTTCTTCAAGGCGTTCGGCATCCGACGCACGCTACGGGTCGGCAGCTTGATGTTTCCCTTTGGCGCAAGTTTCCTGCTGTTTCTGACGCCCGACAGCCACCCCGCGCTTGCCGGTGCAGGCTCCTTCTTCATGGGCTTCGGGATGGGGTTGATCAGCCTCACCAGCATCGCGCTCGTTCAGGACAGCGTCGAATGGTCGATGCGTGGCAGCGCCACCGCGTCGATCATCTTCGCTCGCAGCCTCGGCAATACGCTCGGTGCGACAGTGCTTGGCGCCATTCTCAACGCCGGCATCAGCCACTATGCGGTCGGCGATGCAGCAGCGTCGCTTCATGACGTGTTGAACCAGCCGACAGGATTGTCCGAGTTGGCAGCAGACCCTGCCATCCGCACGGTCTTCGATGCCTCCCTTCACTGGACGTTCTGGGGGGTGGCCGTGGTCGCCGTCCTCACGTTCCTGTCGGCCTGGCTCATTCCCGTGGGACGCGAACATAGCCGGACGCCGGTGGCGTCAGCCGCCAGCGAAGCGTCGCATTAGATCCTCGCCGCCACCCTCATTATGCTCCCGAACAACGCCAATGCGGTGGCTCGGCGCGTCATTTTTCAAGGAACCAGTTCTTTCCTCCTTCGTTGGTCTTCCATGAATGAAGGAGAATTGACATGCGAAAGACCCTTATGAACTGTACCGTTGCGGCGATGGCGCTATGTTCGTTCGTCGCTCCTGCCATGGCCGACGGTGTGATCGTGACTCGCGAACGAAGTTACGACGACTACGACCAGGCGCGCCCTGCAATTACCATTAACGAACACGGCATCAGAGTTGGCGCCGTCCGTGATCGTGATCGTGATCGCTATTATCGTGATGGCTGCTACACCAAGACCATCAGAACAACGACCGACGATGGGGATGAGATCACCAAAACGGTGCGTCGCTGCAGATAATCACGATCGCGGATGATATCCTTTCACCCCAGCAGGCGGCGGACGTGCAGTAGCGTAAACCCGGCTTCGGCCGTGTTTGCTCTTAGACTACTTCTCGATAGCACCGTCGTCGGTGGCGGTTAATGGAATGGATTGGAGCAGCGTCTGACGCGCCGACCTCAAATGCAGACGACAGGCGGAATTGATCGCCGCCTGATCGCCTGACTCCAGCGCAGCAATGTAGTCGAGATGCTCATGAATGGCGCGTTCGTTGCGCTCGCGCGCGAACGCCTTGTTCCATTGGTAGTGATAGTGAAAGATGATCGCGATCGCGTCGTAGAAGTCAGCGATGAAGCGGTTTTTCGACGCTCCGTGGATCAGCAGGTGGAAACGTTCGTCGAGCGCCGAAAAATCCTTGTAGCGCCTGTCGAGGTCGCGCAGCATGGCCTGATGCTCGGCCTTGATGTCAGACAATGCGCGCCATGCCTCGCTCTCTGGTGGAAGCCGGCCGAATTCGGCGGCCGAATGCAGCTCGAACATCTCGCGCACCTCGGCGAGCTCAAGCGCGAAATCGCGGGTGAACCCCTTGAGTATCCAGTGGCTGTTCGGCCGTTTCTCGATCAGGCCGAACCGCGAAAAGCGGATCAGGAACTCACGGACGCTCGTGGTGCCGGTGCCGATCTCGCGCGCCAGTTCCAGCTCATTGATCTGCATGCCTGGCGCGGCATCATCCGACAAGATGCGCTGCATGAAGCTGCGCTCGATGATGTCGTGGAGTGAATTCGTCTCTTCCGATGGAAAGAAATCGTCTTCCGTCGGTTGGCGCAGAACGATCTTCTGGCGCTTGTTCCAGCGGATGATTCCTGCATCGCTGAGCCGTGTCAGGATGGCGCGCGCCGTGCTGCGGCTGATCCCCAGCTGGGCCGCGATCTCAGGCTCAGACGGCAGCGCCGCGTCGGTGCGCAAAGCGGCGACATAGCGGTTGTAGGCTTCCTTGAAGACTGTATTCTGCCTTGCCATGCACCCCGCCCTCTTGCCTCGGCAACACGGATCGGGCGGCCGCAGAGTTGCGGTGCGCAGCGTGGCAGAAGCTTATCTCTCGGCAATCCTTATCTTATTTTGGATTGCATGCGGCTGTTTGCCTCCCTCGTCCACAGGATCGATAATCCCGTTGACTTGAAAATGTTTATTGTAGATAAAAAACAAAATCAATGAACATTCGCCGACGCAGCGAGTGTTTCCCTAGGGAGAAGAATGTTGACCAAAGACCCTTGGATCATCCTGTCCGCCGGCGACAATGTTGCGGTCGCGACGGCGGCGATTCCCTCCGGCGCGACGGTCGCCGGCATCCAGACACGGCAGAAGATCGATCCCGGCCACAAGATCGCGTTGGCCGATATTCCGCTTGGCCAGCCGGTCGTCAAATACGGTCAGGCCATTGGACGCACGACGGCTGACGTTAAGGCCGGCGACCATATTCACAGCCACAATCTGCATTTCGAGAACGACCGCCTTGCGGCAACCGCCAACTCGGCGCCCGAGGAAGCAAGTGCGACGGACCGGGCGCGCACCTTTATGGGCTATCGCCGCGCCGATGGTCGTTCGGCGACGCGCAACTACATCGGCATCATTGCCAGTGTGAACTGTTCCACCACGGTCTGTCGGGCGATTGCTGACGAGGCCAACCGGACGATCCTTCCGCATTTCGACGGCATCGACGGCTTCGTGCCGATCGTGCACGATCAGGGCTGCGGCATGAGCTCCACCGGCGACGGCATGGCGGTACTGCACCGGACACTTGCCGGCTATACCCGGCATGTCAACTTCGGCGGCGTGCTGATGATCGGCCTTGGCTGCGAAGTCAACCAGCTCACACTCTACGGCCAGAGCGGCGCCGGCAATGCCAAGCGTCATTTCAACATCCAGGACGCCGGCGGCTCGCGCCGCGCCGTCGAGCGCGCCATGGGCATGCTACGTGAAATTGCCCAGGATGTCGGCAAGGAAAAGCGGGTTGCGCTGCCAATCAGCGATATCATCATCGGCCTGCAATGCGGCGGCTCGGACGGCTTTTCCGGCATCACCGCCAACCCGGCGCTCGGCGTGGCCGCCGACTTGCTGGCGGCTGCCGGCGGCACGGCGATCCTTTCCGAAACCTCCGAAATCTACGGTGCGGAGCATCTTCTGCGCAGCCGCGCCGTCAGCGACGAGGTTGCCAGGAAGCTCGACGACAAGATTGCCTGGTGGGAAAAGTATGTCGAGTTGCACGGCGCGTCGCTCGACAACAACCCCTCGCCTGGCAACAAGCGTGGCGGCTTGACGACGATCCTCGAAAAGTCGCTGGGTGCCGTCGCCAAGGGCGGCCGCTCGCCTCTGACCGCCGTCTACGGTTATGCCGAGCGCGTCACCGCACCGGGTCTCGTCTTCATGGACACCCCCGGCTACGATCCGGTCTCGGCGACCGGCCAGGTCGCCGGCGGCGCGAACATGATCGCCTTCACCACCGGTCGCGGCAGCTGTTTCGGCTGTCGCCCGGCGCCGTCGATCAAGCTTTCCAGCAATTCGGCTCTCTATGCCTCGATGGAAGAGGACATGGATATCGACTGCGGCACGATCGCGACAGGTGACGCTACGATCAGCGCCAAGGGCCGCGAGATCTTCGACCTGATCATCGACACGGCATCAGGCAAGAAGACGAAGAGCGAGGAATTCGGCTACGGCGACAACGAATTCGTGCCGTGGCACCTCGGAGCCACGCTCTAAGGCAGCGCATATCAAGTCTTCAGAGGAGGAATGATGAAGACGAGGAGGATCGGCAGGACAGAGCTTGAGGTCACCGAAGTGAGCTTCGGTGGCGCCGCTCTCGGTGGCCTCTATCGGGCCTGCCCGCGCGAACAGGCCATGGAGACGCTCGAGGCTGCGTGGGCCAGCGGAATTCGCTACTTCGATGTCGCACCATGGTATGGCCTCGGCCTCGCCGAGCGTCGCTTCGGCGACTTCCTGCGCGACAAGCCGGAGAACGAATGGGTGCTGTCGACCAAAGTCGGCCGGCTTCTACGCCCAGTGCCGACGGGGACGGTCCCCGACTACAGCTATGTCAACCCGCTCTCCTTCGATGCCGACTACGACTATTCCTACGACGGCATCATGCGCTCGGTGGAGTTCAGCTACGCGCGTCTCGGACTGAACCGGATCGACATCCTCTATGTCCACGATCTTGGCGGATACACACATGGTGCGGCGAAAAACGCCGTTCTTCAGAAGCAGTTCCTGGACACCGGCATCAAGGCGCTTGAGGAACTGAAATCTTCCGGCGCGATCAAGGCCTTCGGGCTCGGCGTCAACGAGGTCCCGGTGTGCCTCGACGTCATGCACAACGCCGACATCGACTGCATCCTTATGGCAGGGCGCTATACGCTGCTCGACCGGTCTGCGGTTGCCGAGCTGCTGCCGCTCTGCCGGAAGAAGGGTACCTCGCTCGTGGTCGGGGGCGTCTTCAACTCCGGCATCCTGGCGACGGGCCCGGTGCCCGGGTCGCATTTCGACTATATGCCGGCGACGGACGACATTCTCGCCAAGGTCGGCGATATGGAGAAGATCGCCGCCAAATATGGCGTGCCGCTGGCTGCTCCGGCGTTGCAGTTTGCGCTCCAGGATCCAATCGTATCGTCCGTGCTGATCGGTACTGCAAAGGCTTCCAGCCTGACGCGCAACATGGCGCTTTTCGAGCCCGCTTTGCCGGACTCGATCTTCCCTGAATTCGACCCCCTGACGCTCGTCGCTCCGCCGCTCGGCGAAGACGCCGTGCGTGTTTGAGGACCTACCATGCTTAGAGGTATTCACCCCATTCTCAATCCCGACCTGCTCCGTGCGATTGCCCGCATGGGACATGGGGACGATATCGTCATCGCCGATGCCAATTTCCCTTCAAGCACCATGGGCCCGGAGGTCATTCGTGCAGACGGCGTCACCGCGACCGATATGGCCGAGGCCATCCTCACGCATTTTCCGCTCGACACCTTCGTGCCCGAGTCCGCATGGCGCATGGAGGTGGTGGGCGATCCGACCGCCGTGCCCGAAGTTTGCGCCGAGTTTCAGGAGATCGTGACAAGACGGGCCGGCGATTTCACGATTGCCTCGCTGGAACGCTTCGCCTTCTATGAGCGTGCGCGGACCGCTGCCTACATCGTGGCGACGACTGAATTCCGGTTGTATGGCAACTTGATTTTGAAGAAAGGCGTGGTCCATCCGCATGAAGTCTATCGCGGCTGACAGAACTTTAGCCAGCGATTGAACAACTGAAAAAACAATTACTTGGGGTGAAGAAAGAAACGATAATCAAGTCCGCCGCGCTACTTGCAATTTGACTTTCGCTCGGCTAGCTTCTGATGGTAATTGTTTTTTATCGATAAAAATCGCCCGCCTGCGTTCAGCGGTACGGTTTCTAGGAGGAGAACGCATCTTGGAGGAGAACCACATGCGCATGAAATCGATTCTCTCCCGCCGAGCCTTTACGGCTCTCGCGGGCGCCGCCGTTATCGCCACCGCAATGCCGGTGTCGTCGTTTGCGGCTGACGTGACGATCCCGATCATCGTCAAGGACACGACGTCCTTCTACTGGCAGATCGTTCTGGCCGGCGCCCGCAAGGCAGGTCAGGATCTCGGCGTCAACGTTCCGGAACTCGGCGCACAGGCCGAATCCGACATCAACGGCCAGATCAGCATTCTTGAGAACGCTGTTGCCGGCAAGCCGGCTGCAATCGTCATCTCGCCGACCGAGTTCAAGGCACTCGGCAAGCCGATCGACGAAGCTGCCAAGTCCGTTCCGATCATCGGCATCGACTCCGGCGCTGATTCCAAGGCCTTCAAATCGTTCCTGACAACCGACAACGTCCAGGGCGGACGTATCGCTGCTGACGGGCTTGCCGCTGCCATCAAGGAAATGACGGGCAAGGAAGAAGGCGAGGTCGTCATCCTCACCAACCTTCCGGGCGTCGGCTCTCTCGAGCAGCGCCGTGAAGGTTTCCTCGATCAGGTCAAGACGAAGCATCCTGGCCTGAAGGTCATCGCCGACAAGTACGGCGACGGTCAGGCAACGACCGGTCTCAACATGATGACCGACCTGATCACTGCCAATCCGAACCTTGTCGGCGTCTTCGCCTCGAACCTCATCCTCGGACAGGGTGTTGGCCAGGCGATCGCGGAAAACAAGCTCGGCGACAAGATCAAGGTCATCGCCTTCGACAGCGACGACAAGACGGTCGGCTTCCTCAAGGACGGCTCGCTTGCAGGTCTCGTCGTGCAGGATCCTTATCGCATGGGCTATGACGGCGTGAAAACCGCGCTCGCCGTATCCAAGGGCGAAAAAGTCGAAGAAAACGTCGACACCGGTGCAAACCTGGTCACCAAGGCCAACATGAGCGACCCGAAGATCGACGCTCTGCTGAACCCCAAGATCAAGTAAATAACATGACGGTGGCCGCGCGAGAGGAAATCCCGCGCGGCCTTTCCTTCACCTGTGTTATCGTCCGCCTGAGGAGTGCGGGCGGCCGGTGGAGAGACGGCAATTCGCGAGGAGGAAACGCCCATGAGCCTGGAAGAGGTCAGTCATCGCCACGATGACAGCGCCAAGCTGACGGAGGCAAACCGCATTCCTGCGGGCGCCCCGATCCTCGAACTCAAGGGACTCCAAAAAAATTACGGCTACGTCCAGGCGCTGAAACCAGCGACGGTGACGTTCCTGGCCGGTGAAATTCATGCGATCGTCGGCGAGAACGGCGCCGGTAAATCGACGCTCATCAAGCTTCTGACCGGCGTAATCACCAGAACGGCTGGCGAAATTCTCTGGTGCGGCCATCCGGTCGCCCTGGCGACGCCGAACGAGGCGATCGCACGCGGCATCAATGCCGTCCATCAGGAAGTCGTTCTCTGCCCGCATCTGACGGTCGCGGCCAACCTCTTTCTCGGCGACGAGGTCAACAAGTACGGCCTGATGCGCAAGAAAGAGATGGAGAGGATGGCACAGGCCGTCCTCGACGATCTCGGCTTCGGGCTCCCAGCCCATGTCCTGCTGAGCGATCTGACGATCGGCCAGCAGCAACTCGTCGCGACGGCACGCGCGGCAATGCGCGGCACGCAGTTCCTGATCTTCGACGAACCGACCGCCTACCTGACCCGCCAGGAATCGGCCCAGCTTTTCAAGCTGATCCGCCGTCTGCAGGGTGAGGGCGTCACCATCGTCTACATCAGCCACCGCATGGAAGAAGTGTTCGAGCTCGCCGACCGCGTTTCGGTGCTGCGCGACGGAACGCATGTCGGCACGCGCACGATCGGCGAGACGAACGAAGGCGAGCTGATCGCGCTGATGATCAACCGTTCGATCGAGCAGATCTACCACAAGGAAGAGATCCCGATCGGCGAAACGATCGTCGACGTGCGTGGGCTGTCCGGCCCCGGTTTCGAGAACGTGTCGCTCTCGGTCAAGGCCGGGCAGATTGTCGGCCTCTACGGCTTGATCGGCGCAGGGCGCAGCGAGTTCGCGCTTGGCCTCTACGGCAGAGAGAAAACGACCGGCGAGATCCATTGGATGGGCAAGAAGGTCGATATCAAGGATGAGCGCACTGCGATGGAACTTGGCATCGCGCTGGCACCTGAGAGCCGCCGCGACCAGGGACTTTGCCTCAACTTGCCGATCGGGCTGAACATCAACCTCCCCGTCTTCAAACGGCTGAGCAAAGGCCCCGTCATCAGCCACAGCGAGGAATCACAGAACGCCGACCAGCAGATTCGCGATCTCGCGATCAAGACGCCAAGCCGACGCGTTCTCGTCTCGGCCATGTCGGGCGGCAATCAGCAGAAGGTCGTCATCGGCAAGTGGCTGAGCCATGGCGCCCGGCTCTTCATCTTCGATGAGCCGACGGTGGGCGTCGATGTCGGCACGAAGGCGGAAATCTACCGGCTGTTTGCCAAGCTTCTGAAGCAGGGCGCCGGGATCATCCTGATCTCGTCCTATCTGCCGGAAGTTTATGAACTCGCGGACAGGCTGCACGTCTTCCGTCGCGGCCAGCTTGTTGCCAGCCACGACTTCCACGCGGCAACACATGAAGAAGTGCTCGGCGAAGCGATCGGCGTCTAAAAGAATAAGAGGGAGAGACCATCAATGACCGTAACCCCCACTGAGATCGCAGCGCCGCCGGCGCGCCGGAAAGTGAATATCCTCTTCGGCCTGACCCTTATCGGTCTCCTGGCGTTCCTCTGGATCCTTCTCGGCTTCGTGACCGCCAGCTTCTGGACGCCGCTGAACATCTCGAACCTGCTGCGCCAGGGCGCCATGACCGCCATTCTGGCGCTCGGGCAGACCTTCGTGATCATTACCGCCGGCATCGACCTCTCGGTCGGCGCGATCGTCGGTTTCTGCACCGTCATCCTCGCCTGGCTGCTGCAGGCGGGCGTGCCGGTTTGGGCCTCCATTCTCATCACCCTACTGATCGGCGTCGGTATCGGGGTGTTCCACGGCTTCGGCATCGTCAAGATGGGGTTGCCGCCGTTCATCATCACGCTGGCAACGCTGACCTCGCTGCGTGGTATCGGACTGCTGATCACCAATGGTTCGACGATCAACATCGTCAACGAGCCCTTCACGAACTTTGCCCGCGCCGACTTTCTCGGCGTGCCAAGCCTGTTCTGGATGGTCATTCTCGTTGCGGTCCCGTCCTATGTCTTCCTGCACTTGAGCCGTTGGGGGCGTTATCTCTTCGCCGTCGGTTCGAACCGCGAAGCGGCCCGCCTGTCGGGCGTGCGGGTGAACGGCATCATCTATCTTGCCTACATTCTCTCCGCGACGTTTGCGGCCTTCGTCGGCGTTCTCCTTGCCTCGCGTATCGCGATCGGCAACGCCACACAGGCGGACGGATGGGAACTGCAGGCAATCGCCTCGTCTGTCATCGGCGGCACCAGCCTGTTCGGCGCTGTCGGTTCGGTTCATGGACCACTGATCGGTGCATTCATTCTGGCAACCATCAACAACGGCGCGAACTTGCTCAACGTCAACTCGTTCTGGCAGCGCATCATCACCGGTTTGCTGATTATCGTGATCGTCTACTTCGATCAGCTGCGCCGCCGCCGCAACCCGTAAGCCGGCAGCGACATACGGAGCCGGCCCCACGGCCGGCTTCTTCCATTCCAGGAATGCGAGATCATCATGAAAGCAGTGCTCTGCAAAGAACCCGGTGTCCTCGAACTCGTGGAACGCCCTTCCCCTGCCGCGCCCGAAGCCGGTTGGGTAAGGCTTGCGGTCAGCCACGTCGGCATCTGCGGTACGGACTACCATATCTTCGAGGGCAAGCATCCGTTCCTGGAGTATCCCCGGGTGATGGGGCACGAGATTTCGGCGACGATTCTGGAAGCCGGCGACGGGGTTGCCATGGCGGTCGGTTCACCTGTCATCGTCAACCCCTATCTTTCTTGTGGCATCTGCGTCGCCTGCCGTCAGGGCAAACCGAATTGCTGCACGAGCATCAAGGTCCTTGGCGTCCATACCGACGGAGCCTTCTGCGAGGAAATCACCGTTCCAGCCAGCAATCTTTATGCTGCGAACGGCGTGAGCCTTGAAGCGGCAGCAACCACCGAATTTCTGGCGATCGGCGCCCATGCGGTTCGCCGTTCGATGGCGCCAGCCGGATCGCGCTCCCTTGTCATCGGCGCCGGTCCGATCGGGCTGGGCGCGGCGATCTTCTCGCGGATTGCGGGACATGATGTGACCTTGCTCGATACCAGCCGAGAGCGTTTGCAGATGGCTGCGGATCGTTTCGGCTTCTCCTCAGGCATCCTCGCCGGGGAAGGCGTCGCCGAAGCGGTCAAGGCGAAGACCGACGGCGATGGTTTCGACGTCGTCTTCGATGCGACCGGCTATGGCCCATCCATGGAGAAAGCCTTCAGCTTTGTCGCCCATGGCGGCGCGCTGGTGCTGGTCAGCGTCGTCAAGGACGACATCCGCTTCTCCGATCCTGAGTTTCACAAGCGGGAAATGATGGTGATCGGCAGCCGCAACGCGACCCGATTGGATTTCGAGCATGTGGCGGACTCGATTGCCAAGGGCCTTGTCCCGGTCGACAAGCTGATCACGCATCGAACGACATTGGCGAATGCACCACGAGACCTGGCACGCTGGGCACACGAAAAAGGCGGGCTGATCAAGGCCGTGATCAAGATCGGCACCTAAGCCATCCCAATGCCTACGCTGGCGAACGATCAGGCTGCGTCGATCGCTGCCCGCATCTGGCGGACGACGCTGGCATCCGTCCGGTTTGTCGCTGCAGCCTCAAAGCCGAAGGCGACGGCGCGCGGATCGAGACTCTCGACCGGCGAACTGCAGGAGGCGTGAACCTCGCTTGTTCCGGTGGCCCGCAGGAACTCAGCAACGTTGCCGGGCCGTACGCCACTACCCGGCATGATGGCGATACGGCCGGCGGCCTTGCGGGAGAGACGGCTCAGCGTCTCCAGGCCATCGATTGCCTTCGGCACACAGCCGGATGTCAGGATGCGCTCGCAGCCAAGCTCGATCGCCTGCTCCAATGCCGCATCGGCATCCGGCACAAGATCGAAGGCGCGATGGAGTGTTGATCCAAGCCCCTCGGCGCGGGCTTTCAGCCGGCTGATCAGCGGCACATCAAGCGTGCCGTCCTTGCGATTGGCACCGATGACGACGCCGGCTAGGCCGAAGGCACGCACGGCATCGATGTCGGTCATCATCGCTTCTTCGTCGGCCGCATCGAACACGAAGGGGCCGGCATGCGGGCGGATCATTGCATAGACCGGAATAGGCGCCGCAGCTGCGGCTTTCATCAGGCCCGCGACGGGCGTCAATCCGCCCAGTTCCAGGGCCGAGCAGAGTTCGATGCGGTTGGCGCCGCCGGCAATTGCTGCCGCAAGACCTTGCGGGCTGTCCACGCACACTTCCAGCAAAACACTCACGCTCGAATCTCCTTGTCCGCCGCTGTCTCTTTAAGCGAAGGCGCGCTCTTGTGCGACGGGTTCGGCGATTATTTTGGCAATGGCCGCTGTTATCATGGCGCTTGCGTCAGCCGAAGCTTTCCGATGGTTGAAGGCGACATGATAAGACATCGGGATGGACTCCTCGAGTTCGACGATGCGAACTTTGTCGGCAATGGGCATGGCGCTGACGCGGCCTAGAAACGAGATGTAGCCATGGTTGGCGACAAGGTCGACGATCACGGGCAGGGAGTCGGCCGCGGTAATGTCCTGATTGCGGTGCCTGCGATTGGCGGTGCGCTCATGGCTGAGCGCCATTGCGGCGTGCCCAAGCCCTGTTCGAGAACTCGGCGTGCAGATCGCGTGACCTTCGACGAGCTCGGCCACCGTCCGTTCGCGGCTCTGGGGCGGTGCGATGAGGACCATGTCGGTCTTCAGCAACTCTCGATGCTGGAAGTGCTCCAGACCGAAAACGGAGTCGAGAATGGCAACGTCGATCCGGCCGGACTTCAAAGCCTCCCGCAAGTCATCCGCCGTCATCAGAACCAGAGACAGCGCATTCTTACTGCGGCGGGCGTTCCATTCGGCGACAAGGGCCCCGAGGCACCGCGCGACCCAGCTTTCCGATCCTGTCGGAATGATCGAACCGATGCGCAGCGCCCGCGCCGTGCGCTGATAGCGTTCGTCGGCGGTCGCTTTCAGATCATTCCACTCCTGCGTGACGGCCTGGAAAATGGCGTAGACCCGGCCGCCCTGCTCGGTCAGCGCCGAGCCGTTGGCTTGGCGCTCGAAGAGGCGATGACCCAGCGCCTTTTCCAAAGTCGCGATCTGAAGCGAAAGCTGCGGCTGACCAAGTTTCAGCCGTCGCGCCGCCCGGTTGATGCTGCCTTGGTCGGCGACCTCCAGAAATCGCTCCATCGTGGCGATCTTGATCGGCAGACGCGCCGGTTCGCCGGTCCCGATCCAATTTGCCAGTTCTTCGGCTGACTGTACGATCGGGGCGAGCTTTTCGCGCACGTCGTTGCTGGCGAGAAGCGTGGTTAGCTCACCGGAGCTGCGCTCCGTCAGCTTGAGCGCAAGCTCGGTCTCGAGATTGCGGACCGCCGTCGAGACCGTCGATGCTGCAAGCGAAAGGCTGCGCGCCGTCTCTCTGACCGAGCCGGATGCGAGCACGTGACTGGCGACAAACAACGTGCCGAGCTGCAATCGTTTTCTCCGTAACAATATGAAAAATCGAACGATATGGTGTGTTCGCGAAAAAAGATATCCCTGTCGCGAAATCAGACCGGTATCGTTCTCATCAAGAACAAAACCGGGTTGGACAGTAGAAGCACTGAAGAGCACCGGACATCTGCGGAAACACGCAAGGGAACAAAAACAAATCGCTGCAGCGACGGAAAAGGAAATGCATTTTCGCGCAAGCATTTGCATTCACCGCCATAATCGCGCCGCGAACGCAAAACTGGAGAGGCTTGCATCGATTTTTCGAACGCGAACGCTATTTCCATGACGCACGTATTTCCGGCATGATCGCAGCCGGGCTGCTTTCGCCGGTGATTTTATACGTGAAAGGCTCCCGCCGGGGCCTGCCACGAGGTCAAACGGTGTAAATCAAGGGGACAATCCATGTTGAAGAAATTCGCTCTTGCCGTCTCGCTTTCCGCATTTGCGGCAGGTGCGGCCCATGCTGCAGACGTCGTCGTTTCATCCAAAATCGATACTGAAGGCACGCTGCTCGGCAACGTGATCGTGCTCGCGCTCAATGCAAACGGCATCAAGACGCAGGACCGCGTTGCGCTTGGGACGACGCCGGTTCTTCGCAAGGCAATCACCGCAGGCGAAATCGACATCTATCCGGAATATACCGGCAATGCCGGCTTCTTCTTCAACAAGGCCGACGATGCAGCCTGGAAGAACCTGCAGCAGGGCTACGACCTCGCCAAGAAGCTCGACTACGACGCCAACAAGATCGTCTGGCTGACGCCCTCCCCGGCCAATAACACCTGGGCGCTCGCTGTACGCAACGACGTCGCCGGCCCGAACAACCTGAAGACCATGTCGGACTTCGGCAAGTGGGTCTCCGGCGGTGGCGCTGCCAAGCTTGTGGCTTCCGCCGAATTCGTCAACTCGGCCGGCGCGCTTCCGGCATTCCAGACGACCTACGGCTTCACGCTGAAGCCGGACCAGGAAATCGTCCTTTCGGGCGGTGACACGGCCGCGACCATCAAGGCGGCAGCCGACCAGACGAACGGCGCCAACACCGCCATGGTCTATGGCACCGACGGCGCGATTCAGGCTGCGGAACTGACGGTCCTGGAAGACGACAAGAACGTCCAGCAGGTCTATGCGCCCACCGCGATCATCCGCGAGGAGGTGCTGAAGGCAAACCCGAAGATCGAGGAAGTGCTCGCCCCAATCTTCAAGAGCCTGAACGCCGACGAACTGCGCAAGCTGAACGGCAAGATCCAGGTCGACGGCGAGCCGGCGAAATCGGTTGCCGAAGGCTACCTGAAGGAAAAGGGCTTCCTGAAGTAATCTCGTTGCCAGACGCTCCGCCTGTTCGCGGGCGGAGCAGCCTTTCGACCGGACAGGATGGATCGATGGAAGAAACCTTAGCGGTCCGCAAACTGGACCGGCTTGGCGTGGTGCTGGTGACGGCAGGTGTCGTTGCAACTGCGCTCCTGCCCTTCATCTATGTGAAGGCAAACCGCATCGCCGCCGGAAAGCCCCTGCTGCTGACGCAGCTGCTCAATCAACCCTCCGCCATCATCCTGACAATTCTGCTTATCGTCACCGCTCTGGCCGTTCTGTTTCTGCAAAATGCGATGCTGCGGCTGGTGGTTTCGACCCTCTGTTTTGCAGCCCTGCTGGCGACCATCGGTTTTGCTGCCTCGGCCTTCACCCCGCCCAACAGCAATGCCGCGCGCATGACGCCGGGCGGTGGGTTCTGGGTGCTGTTTGCGGTGATCGGGCTCATCGTCTCGGATGCTCTTGTGAAGATCAAGCTGACCCCGTGGATGCGCATTGCGGCGCTTGTTATATACACTGGCTTGCTCGGCATCTTCCTTGCGTCCGGACTGCTCGACGATCTCTCTATCATGAAGGAATTCGCGACCCGATCCGCTCAGTTCTGGACGGAAGCGCTCGCTCATTTGCTGCTGGCGTTCGGCTCGCTGGCGATCGCCATCGTCATCGGCCTGCCGCTAGGTATCCTGTGCTTTTGGGTTCCAAAGTTACGCGCCGTCGTGCTGCAGGGCCTTAGCCTGATCCAGACGATCCCGAGCCTCGCGCTCTTCGGCATCCTGATGCTGCCGCTCGGCTACCTCGCGACGCATGTGCCCGCCGCGGCCTCGATCGGCATTCGCGGCATCGGAGCCGCGCCGGCGTTGATCGCGCTTGTCCTCTATTCGCTGTTGCCGATCGTCGCCAACACCGTCGTCGGTCTGCAGGGCGTAGATCCCTCGGTGCGTGATGCCGCGGCGGGCATGGGATTGACGCGCCGCCAGATTTTGACCGGCATCGACCTGCCGCTTGCCTTTCCGGTCATCCTCACCGGCATCCGCATCGTCCTGGTGCAGGCGATCGGCCTGGTGACGGTCGCGGCTCTGATCGGCGGTGGCGGCTTCGGCATCTTCATCTTCCAGGGGCTTGGTCAAACGGCCATGGACCTCGTTCTGCTCGGCGCCGTGCCGACCGTTTTCTTCGCCTTCTCTTCGGCCGTCATCCTCGATGCGGTCGTCGACAGCATACGGGGATCCGCCGCATGAGCATGATCGAAATCAGGAACGTCACCAAGCGCTACGGCACGGCGACCGTGGTCGACAGCGTCTCGATGGCTGTGGAGAAGGGTTCGATCACCGTCGTTGTCGGCACCTCCGGCTCGGGTAAATCGACGCTCATGCGGATGATCAACCGGCTTGTGCCGATCACGTCGGGCGAGATCTTCGTCGGTGGCCAGAACATCATGGACGTGCCTGTGACCGAGTTGCGCCGCAAGATCGGCTATGCGATCCAGGGGCACGGCCTTTTTCCGCACCGGACCGTTGCGCAAAACATCGCGACGGTGCCGCAGCTCCTCGGCTGGGATACGGTGAAAGTCAACGACCGCGTCGAGGAACTGCTCGGCCTGTTCAACCTCGATCCCGCGACATTTGCCGAGAAATACCCACACCAGCTGTCCGGCGGCCAGCAGCAGCGAGTCGGCGTTGCGCGGGCCCTCGCCGCGGAACCGGAACTGCTGCTGATGGACGAGCCGTTCGGTGCGCTCGATCCCGTCATCCGCGGCAAGGCGCAGGACGATCTATTGGCGATCCAGAAGCAGTTCGGTACAACCGTCGTCCTCGTGACGCACGACATGGACGAAGCCTTCCATCTTGGCAACCAGATCGCCGTGATGAGCGCCGGCAAGCTGCTGCAATGCTCTGCACCCGAAAAGATCCTGACTGAGCCGGCGGACCCCTTTGTACAGCAGTTGACCGGCACCTCCGACCGGGCGCTGAAGCTGATGTCGCTGCTGCCGCTGAGGGAAAGCATGGAGCCGGCAAAGTCAGGCCTGGCTTACGCATTACCGCAATCGCTCAGCTTGCGCGACGCCCTGGCCGAGATGATCTGGCAGGGCGTTGACGAAGCCGCGGTTCAAAACGCGGACAAGGCACCTGTTGGCTCTATCTCTATGACCAGACTGCTCGAACTGGGCCGCAAAGCATGAGGCTCGTCTTTGCGAACCTCTTTCGCGTTGGCGCGCTGGTATTGCTGCTGATCCTGTTGTTCAGGACGGAGTGGCTGTCGTTCCTGCTCGTGCCGTTGACGAGCAACAATGCGCCGGCAGTCTATACCCAAAACAGCCTTCCGCAGCTTGCCGCTTCGCATCTCTTCCTCGTGGCGATCTCGATCGTCGGCAGCGCCGTTCTGGCGATCCTCGGCGGCATCTTTGTCACCCGCAAGAGCGGTGAGGACTTCCTGCCGTTGTCCCGGGCGATCGCCAGTGCCGGCCAGACTTTCCCGCCGGTGGCGGTGCTCGCCCTTGCCGTACCCGCGACCGGCTTCGGCGCCGGACCGACCTTGATCGCCCTCTTTCTCTATGGCCTACTGCCGATCTTCGAGAACACCGTCTCTGGCCTCAAGCAGGTGTCTCCCTCGGTGCTCGATGCCGCCGACGGCATGGGCATGAATGGTACACAGCGGCTCTTTCAGGTGGAATTGCCGCTCGCCCTGCCGCTGATCCTCGAGGGCTTGAAGATTGCGACCGTCATCAATATCGGCACGGCAACGATCGGCTCGACGGTGGCCGCCAAGGGCCTCGGCGAAGTCATCATCGCCGGGCTGATCTCCGACAACACCGCCTTCATCCTCCAGGGCGGCCTGATCGTCGGCCTGATGGCGGTGCTGATCTATGACGCGATGGGGCTGATCGAAAACGCCATCACTGAAAGAATTGGCTTGCGCCCGGCATGAGGCGGCGGCTACCAAGGCTGCCGTGATATCGGCAATGGGAGGCAGCTTTGGCCAAGATGATTCACTCCATGATCCGCGTCCTCGACGAGGCGCGTTCGGTCGAGTTCTATGGCAAGGTGCTCGGCCTCAAGGTCGCCGATCGCATCGACTTCGACACCTTCACCCTGATTTACATGAGCAATGACGAGACCGGCTTCGAGCTGGAGCTGACGGTCAACAAGGGGCGCAGCGAGCCCTATGATCTCGGCAACGGCTATGGGCATCTGGCCCTCTCCGTCCAGGAGGTCGAGGTGGAGCACAAGCGCCTGACCGAGGCCGGCCTGAACCCCGGCAAGATCGTCGAGCTCAATCGCGACGGCAAGCTGCTGGCGCTGTTCTTCTTCATCACCGATCCCGACGGCTACAAGATCGAAGTCCTGCAGCGTCACGGCCGTTATCTCTAAGAGTTTCTCATGATCGAAAAGACCGAACTGAACCGGGGCTGGACGCTCTCCTGCAACGTTACAGGTCGACGCGACCTGCCTGCTGAAATTCCGGCACAGGTACCCGGCTACGTGCATCTCGACCTGCTCGCCAACCGACTCATCCCCGATCCCTATCTCGACGTCAACGAGATCACCAACGACTGGATCGGCAAGGAAGACTGGACCTATCGCTGCAGCTTCGATGCATCGCCGGATGCCGGGAAGGTCCAGGAACTGGTGTTCGAAGGCCTCGATACCGTCGCGACGATCGTGCTGAACGGCGAGGAGCTCGGCCGCACCTTCAACATGCACCGCATCTATCGCTTCGACGTGTCGGAGCGGCTCAAGCAAGGTGCGAACGAGCTGGTCGTGACCTTCCGCTCCGCTTACGCCTACGGCGCCGAGATGGAGGCGCATTACGGCTATCGCCCGAACAATTATCCCGGCCCCGGCAACCTGATGCGCAAGATGGCCTGCAACTTCGGCTGGGACTGGGGTCCGACGCTGGTGACAGCGGGGATCTGGAAGCCGGCGCGGCTGGAAAGCTGGGAGCGAGCCCGACTTGCGGAGACACGGGTTTCGGCGACGCTTGCCGGCGGCGACGGGCGCGTGACAGTTCGTGCAAGCGTCGAGCGCCAAGACGGCGTTCCGGCAAAACTTGTTGCAACCCTCGCCGGCGTCAGCCATGTCGCCGAACTCCCGGAGGGAGCTGACGAGGTCGAGTTCCAGCTGACCGTTCCCTCGCCGCAGATCTGGTGGCCGCACCATCTTGGCGCCCAGCCGCTCTATCCGCTGCAAATCGAATTGCGGGACGGCGTAAGCTATGACTTACTCGACAGTTATTCGAAGGAGATCGGCTTTCGTTCGGTTCGGCTCGATACGGCTCCAGACGAACACGGCTCCGCCTTCACCTTCGTCATCAACGACGTGCCGCTTTTCGTCTGCGGCGCGAACTGGATTCCTGACGATTGCTTCCCGTCGCGGGTAACGGTCGAGCGCTACGTTTCCCGCATCGAGGAGGCGAAAGCTGCGAACATCAACCTGCTGCGCGTCTGGGGCGGCGGCATCTTCGAGCGCGACGAATTCTACGAGGCCTGCGACCGCGCCGGCATGCTCGTCTGGCAGGATTTCCTGTTTGCCTGTGCCTCCTATCCGGAAGAAGAACCCTTGCGCAGCGAGGTCGAAGCCGAGGTCCGCGACAACGTCGTGCGCCTGATGCCGCATCCGTCGCTGATCGTCTGGAACGGCAATAACGAGAACATCTGGGGTTTCGACGAATGGGGCTGGCGGCCTATCATCAAGGAGGGCGTGAGCTGGGGGCTCGGCTACTATCTCGACGTCCTGCCGAAGCTCTGCGCCGAGCTGGATCCCGATCGGCCGTACTATCCCGGTAGCCCCTACTCCGGGACGATGGAGATCGAGCCCAACGCCGATGAGCACGGCTGCAAGCATATCTGGGACGTCTGGAACGACGTCGGCTACGAGATCTATCGCAACTACATCCCGCGCTTCTGCTCCGAATTCGGCTGGCAGGCGCCGCCGAACTGGGCGACGATCGAAGAAAGCGTGCACGACGCGCCGCTGACGCCGGTTTCCAACGGCGTGTTCCATCATCAGAAGGCCACCCAAGGCAATGACAAGCTGATCCGCGGCCTTGCCGGGCATCTGCCTGTGCCGCAGACGATGGACGACTGGCACTTCGCAACACAGCTGAACCAGGCACGCGCCATCCGCTTTGCGATCGAGCACATGCGCTCGCATCGCGACATCTGCAAAGGTGCCGTCGTCTGGCAGTTCAACGATTGCTGGCCGGTGACGTCCTGGGCAGCACTCGATTCAGCGGGACGGCGCAAGCCGCTCTGGTATGCAATGCAGCAGGCATTCGATCCCAGGCTGCTGACGATCCAGCCACGCAACGGTGGACTGGCAGCCGTCGCCGTCAACGAACGCACGCTGTTCTGGCGCTCGAAAATATCAGGCAAACGGCTGCGGCTTGACGGAACGGTACTGGCCGAATTCGAGTTCTGGCGGCTGCTCTGCGACCGGTTTGAGGCGAAGGAGTTTCCGCTGTCGGCCGATGTCGCAACGCCGGATGATGCCGGTAACGAGCTCATCGTCGTGCAGATGCTTGACCGGCGCGCCTTCCACTATTTCGCCGAGGACTTTGATTTGAAGCTCCCGGCACCGCGGGCGTCGATCGAGCTTAGCGCCACCACGGAAGGATATGCTGTGACAATTACGGCACAGACCTTCCTTAAGGATCTCTGCCTCATGGCCGACCGGCTCGATCCTGATGCAGTCGTCGATTCCATGCTGGTCACGTTGCTTCCGGGTGAAAGCCACACATTCGCGCTGCGCACTGCAAAAGCGTTCTCGGCAGGCGATATCGCACTTGGCACAGTGCTGCGCTCAGCCAACGACCTCGTTGCCAGAAGCTGAAAAGGCCCCGTCCGCGACGGGGCCCATCCAGGTCGTTTTACCACGCCGCGCGTCAGAAGGCGCGTTGGCGCAGCGCATGTACGCGCGATCGATGGATCGCACGTGAGCGGACGACGTTACATCCAGTAGGGCGGCACGCCGTAGTAATCATACACTCGGCGGCCATTATCGTTGTACCAGGTGTCGTCATCATCCGCATAGCTCGGCGCGCCTTCGATCTGCTCCTTCGTCAGGTCGATGCGATAGCCGTCCAGCTGGGTGTCGTAGCTCAGCTTTTCCCACGGCAGTGGATAGTGATCGTGGCCAATACCCAAGAAACCGCCGAACTCAAGCACGGCGTAGGCAACGCGGCCGTCCCGCTTGCCGAGGATCAATCGTTCGATCGAACCGATATGCTTGCCATCGGCTCCATAGACGCGGGTGCCTTCCACGCGGTCGCTGGCAATCAGCGTCGGAGTATCCTTCACGTTCGGGTCACGGCGGGTGTTGTCAGCGTCCTGATGCAGCATGGTGCACCTCCTTTTGGTTTTCCTCGTGGTTGGTCCACGCATAAAAACGCTACCCCGAACTCGATGTTCCCAACTTTACTCACGACAACCGCAGACGCTGCGTTATTGACGTTTACGTTAAGGTTAGTGTAGCTCTATTCTCAGCTTGAACCATTCAGGCGATGACATAAGCTGCCGCGTTGGAAGATGGAGGATCGTCCAATCGGCTTGCCGGTTGGACCGGCCGGCAGCGACAGGGAGAGAGACAATATGAACAGCATTTCCGTCCATCCAGGCGGTGCGAAGCCCGAAAAGCCCTGGCTTGCGACTTATCCCGAGAGTGTGCCGGCAGAGCTTCCCGCACTGGAATACGAATCGTTGGCGGAATTGCTCGAGAAATCCTGCGCGCGCTATGCCAATCGCACCGCCTTTTCCAGCATGGGCAAGACACTGACCTACGGCGCGCTTGAAAGCCAAACCCGCAAGATTGCGGCGTGGCTGCAGAGCATCGGCCTCGAGAAGGGTGATCGCATCGCCGTCATGATGCCGAACGTCCTGCAGAATCCGGTCGCCGTTTACGGCATCCTGCGCGCCGGCTTCGTGGTCGTGAATGTCAATCCGCTTTACACGCCCCGCGAACTGGAACACCAGCTGCGCGATTCCGGCGCCAAGGCCATTTTCGTGCTCGAGAATTTCGCTCGCACGGTCGAGCAGGTGCTGGTCAAAACCGACGTGCGCCATGTCGTCGTCACGTCGCTCGGCGAGATGCTGGGCGCCAAGGGCTTGATCGTCAATCTGCTCGTGCGAAGGGTCAAGAAGCTCGTTCCCTCATGGTCGATCCCCCAGCACAAAACGTTCAAGCAGGTGCTCGGCGAGGGCGCAGGCAAATCACTGAAGCCCGCAAGCCTCAAGGGTAACGACATCGCCTTCCTGCAATACACCGGCGGCACGACGGGCATCGCCAAGGGCGCAGTGCTGACGCACAGGAACCTGCTCTCCAACAAGCTGCAGCTCGAACTCTGGCTGGAATCGGCCTTCGACAAGAAGCCGCGCCCGGAGGTCCTGAACTTCCTCTGCGCCTTGCCGCTCTATCACATCTTCGCGCTGACGGTGAATTCGCTGATGGGCATGTCGCTCGGCGCCCACAATATCCTCGTCGCCAATCCGCGCGATATTCCGGCCCTGGTCAAGGAATTCGGCAAGGTGAAGGTTCATATCTTCCCCGGTCTCAATACGCTCTTCAATGCGCTGATGAACAATGCCGATTTTGCCAAGCTGGACTTCTCTAACATCGTGATGTCGCTCGGTGGCGGCATGGCAGTGCAGCGGCCGGTCGCCGAGCGCTGGATGAAGATCACCGGCTCCCACATTACCGAGGGCTACGGGCTTTCCGAGACCTCGCCGGTGGCGACGGCGAACCGCTTCGATTCGGCGGAGTTCACCGGCTCGATCGGCCTGCCGATCCCCTCCACCGATCTCGACATTCGCGACGAGGACGGCAACTCGCTGCCTCTCGGCGAAATCGGCGAAATCTGCATCCGCGGGCCGCAGGTGATGGCCGGCTATTGGAACAAGCCGGAGGAAACCGCCCGTGTGATGACGGCGGACGGCTATTTCCGCACCGGCGACATGGGTTTCATGGATGCACGCGGCTATACCAAGATCGTCGACCGGAAGAAGGACATGATCCTCGTCTCCGGCTTCAACGTCTATCCGAACGAAATCGAGGAAGTGGCGGCGATGCATCCGGGCATTCTCGAAGCGGCAGCGGTCGGCATCCCCGACGGGCACTCCGGCGAGGCCGTGAAGCTCTTTGTGGTGCGCAAGGATCCGGCGCTGACGGAGGCCGATGTGAAGGCGCATTGCGCTGCGAACCTCACCAACTACAAGCGTCCGCGCTTCGTGGAATTCCGCACCGAGTTGCCAAAGACGCCGGTCGGAAAAATCCTGCGCAAGGATCTCCGCGGCTAAGTTTGACGGTTGCGTGAAATTACGGCCATCCGCTTAGGCGGGTGGCTTTTTTGCGTCCAGGGAGGTCGCCGAACTTGATTTGCGCCCTACAAAGCGAATAGTTTCCGCGACCCTCTCGCCCTGCAAAGGAGCCTCCCATGAATGCCATCGTCGAACAATTGAAGAGCACTGCGGCCGCTACCAAGGCGACTGATCTGCGCGCCGCCTTTGCCGCCGATCCGCAGCGCTTCTCCCATTTTAGCGTGTCGCTTGACGACCTCCTGATGGACTATTCCAAGACGGCGGTGAACGACGAGATTCTAGCTCTCCTGGTTAAGCTCGCGGAAACGGGCGGCGTCGAAGCCAAGCGCGACGAGATGTTCTCAGGCAAGGCGATCAATTTCACTGAAAACCGTGCCGTTCTGCACACCGCTCTGCGCAACCGCTCCAACACGCCGGTGCTGGTTGACGGCAAGGACGTGATGCCCGACGTCAACGCCGTTCTATCAGCCATGGGCACATTCGCCGACGGCATCCGCTCCGGCAGCCTCAAGGGCGCGACCGGCAAGGCGATCACCGACGTCATCAATATCGGCATCGGCGGCTCCGACCTCGGCCCCGTGATGGCGACGCTGGCGTTGGCACCATTCCATGACGGCCCGCGCGCGCATTTCGTTTCCAACATCGATGGCGCCCATATCGCCGATACGCTGAAGCTCGTTCAGCCCGAGACGACGCTCTTCATCGTCGCCTCCAAGACGTTCACGACGGTGGAGACGATGACGAACGCGCAGACGGCGCGCAAGTTCATCGCCGACGCGCTCGGCGAGGCTGCCGTTCAGCATCATTTCGCCGCCGTTTCGACCGCACTCGACAAGGTCGCGGCTTTCGGCATCGGGAGCGAGCGCGTCTTCGGCTTCTGGGATTGGGTGGGCGGCCGTTATTCGCTTTGGTCGGCAATCGGCCTGCCGATCATGATCGCCATCGGGCCGGAGAATTTCATCAAGTTTCTCGAGGGCGCCCATGCCGTCGACAATCACTTCCGCACGGCGCCCGTTACCAAGAACCTACCAATGCTGCTCGGCCTGATCGGCTTCTATCACCGCAATGTGCTCGGCTATCCAACCCGAGCGGTCCTGCCTTATGACCAGCGCCTGTCCCGCTTTCCGGCCTACCTGCAGCAGCTCGACATGGAATCGAACGGCAAGGGCGTCACGATCGACGGCACGCCGGTAGAAGGCAATTCCGGCCCGGTCGTCTGGGGCGAGCCCGGCACCAATGGCCAGCACGCCTTCTACCAGCTGATCCACCAGGGCACGAGCGTCATCCCGGCCGAGTTCATGATCGCGGCGAACGCCTTCGAACCAAATCTCCGCCACCAGCACCAGTTGCTGATCTCGAATGTGCTTGCACAGTCGGAAGCGCTGATGAAGGGGCGTACCTTCGAAGAAGCGAAGAAGCAGCTGACCGACAAGGGCATGGACGACAAAAAGGCCGATTTCATCGCGCCGCACCGTGTCTTCACCGGCAATCGCCCATCGATCACCTTCGTCTACGACAAGCTGACACCCTATGCGCTCGGCCGCCTGATCGCGCTCTACGAGCACCGCGTCTTCGTCGAAGGCGTGCTGTTCCGCATCAACTCGTTCGACCAGTGGGGCGTCGAGCTCGGCAAGGAACTGGCAACCGGGCTGCTGCCCGTCGTGGAAGGCAAGGAAAGCGCCGCCGGTCACGATTCCTCGACACAGGGCCTGGTCGCCGCGCTGGCGAAGCTCGCCAAGTAAGAGCATCGAGACAAAAAAGCTCCCGCGGCTGACCGCGGGAGCTTCTCACAGTTTGCGAACTGGGGGCTCAGAAAGCCGCCTCTAGTTCGGCCTCTTCGGGAAGCCACGACATAGCAGTCGATTGTGAACGTGACTCGACCCGACGATGGCGGCGGCGACATCCACGGCCAGTTCGTCATCTCCACGACAGCGGACAAAGCCTTCAAGCACCACGAAATCGCCAAGCATTGAAACAATGATCTGCGTGCTGTCGAACTCCGATGACGCTTCCAGTGCGCACTTGATCGCGGCTTTGGTCGCCGCCGAACAATGACCGGCTTCGACGCTGCCGAGCGACCAGCCGTGACCGTCAACGCGTAGAACCATTTCTTCTCCTCCAACGTTAAACATTGAAGGTACAGGTCGCAATATTAGCGGTCTATTAAGTATGACATGCGTCGATTTCTACCCAGGCTCGCCCGCGACGCGGTATTTCGCGTAGTCCATGTCGAAATCCGACCTCGCCATGCGTTATAGGTACGTCGCGATGCGGAGAGGTTGAATGAGCGTAACGGACGACGAACTTGTGAATTTCGAAGCGCATGGCGCGGCGCCGCTACCTAGGTCGCAGCACCATGGCTTCGTTGAGAATGACGGCGCCCGCATCTGGTATGCGAGCTACGGCTCCGGTCCGGCCGTGATCCTGTTACATGGTGGGCTCGGCAATGCAGGAAACTGGGGCTTTCAGGTGCCAGCGCTCGTCGCCACGGGCCGGCAAGTCGTCGTCATTGACAGCCGCGGCCACGGCCGCAGCACGCGTGACGCGCGTCCCTATCATTACACGCGGATGTCCGAAGACGTGCTTGCGGTGATGGATCACCTAGGACTGGTAAAGGCCGCGCTCGTCGGCTGGAGCGACGGGGCATGCACGGCGCTTATTCTCGCCGACCAGCGGCCGGAGCGGGTTTCCGGTGTGTTTTTCTTCGCCTGCAACATGGACCCGAGCGGCACGCTTGAATTCAAGCCGACCCCGATCATCGATCGTTGCTTCAGCCGGCATCGAAAGGACTATCGGGCGCTATCCGCCACGCCCGACGCCTTCGAGAGCTTCGTCGGCGACGTGTCGAAGATGATGGCAAGCGAGCCGAACTATAAGCCCGCCGACCTCGCGAGCATCAAGGTGCCGGTCGCGGTCGTGCTCGGAGAGAACGACGAATTCATCAAGCGCGAGCACGCGGATTATCTGGCACGCAGCATTCCCGATGCCGAGTTGATCCTCCTGCCAGAGGTGAGCCATTTCGCACCGCTGCAGCGGCCCGAGCACTTCAACCGCGAAGTGCTCGCCTTTCTCGATCGGTTATAGGCCTCGGCTCAGAGACCGATTTCTTTTGCCCACGGGGGATTGGCTCCGGCGCGCGAGACGGTGACGGCTGCGGCCTTGGCGCCGAGCGAGAGGGCGTTCTGCAGCGCCTTTTCGCTGAGCGACGCGACCTTTTCCTTGGTCAGGAGATCATCGATCTTCAGCGACGCAAGCACGCCGGCGTCGAAGGTATCACCGGCGCCGACGGTATCGACGACGGTAACGCGCTCGCTCGGGACGGTGACCTTGCGTTCGTTGGTGTAGCCTGATGCACCTTCAGCTCCCTTGGTGATGACGACGAGCTTGGCACCCTGCTTCAGCCAGTAGGCCGCCAGGTCGTCATGGCTGCCCTCGAGGCCGAACCACTCCAGATCCTCGTCGGAGAACTTCAGGATGTCGGACTTCGACGCCATGCGCTTGATACGCGCCATATGGGCTTCCTTGTTCTTGATGAAGCCGGGGCGGATGTTTGGATCCAGCGAAATCACCCGCTTGTCGCACTCGCGGTCGAGAAGCGCTTCATAGGTCTCGCCGCAAGGGCTGGGGATCAGGCTGATCGCGCCGAAATGCAGCGCCTCGCAATCGTCGCCGAGAACGGGCAGGTCTTCGGTCGTGATCATGCGCCCGGCCGTGCCTTCGTCGTAGAAGGCATAGGTGGCCTGACCGTTGACGAGCTTGACGAAGGCGACCGTCGACGGGCGCGGGGTAATGGCGCAGAGGCTGAAGTCGACATTGCTCGCCTTCAGCGTATCGCGCAGGATCTCGCCCATCATATCGTCGGCGAGGCCGGTGAAGAAGGCCGTCGGGATGCCGAGGCGTCCGAGCGCGATCGCCGTATTGAAGATCGCACCGCCGGCGTAGGGCGCAAACCCCTTCTCACCGAGAGTCGTTTCCCGCGGCAACATGTCAATCAGCGCTTCGCCACAGCACAAAATCATTCCGGCCTCCCAAGCATTACGATCCATCGATGTTCAAATCGATTAGATAATTTCGTGGCAAAAGCAAAGCGCCGCGACGCAATTCTTCATTCAAAGTGATGAAATGCCGCCGTTGCGTCCGGACCATGCGAGCGGCGCATCGAGGAACGCTTCGACTTCGTTCAGAATCTTCTCGTCGAACAGCTTCTGCGCCTTGGCGACCGCCAGAACATCGCGCCAGGTGGCGATGTAGTGCAGCTTCACCTTGCCATCGGCAAAGCGCAACGCGCCTTCATCGAAAATGCCGTAATAAAACAGCGCGATACCGTGATCGACCACGCCACCGGCAGCCCTGACAGCATCGATGAACTTGAACATGCTGCCGCCTGCCGTCGTCAGGTCCTCGATGACGAGGACGCGCGAGCCCTCCGGCATGTTGCCTTCGATCTGTGCGTTGCGGCCGTGACCCTTCGGTTGCTTGCGGACATAGATCATCGGCAGGCTGAGGCGATCGGCGAGCAGTGCCGCAAACGGGATGCCCGCGGTCTCGCCACCGGCAATGCAATCGAACTGCTCGAAACCGGCTTCGCGCAGCACGACGCTGGCGGCAAAATCCATCACGGTCGAGCGGACGCGCGGGAAAGAGAGCAGCTTGCGGCAATCGATGTAGACCGGACTCGCCATGCCGGACGCGAACTTGTAGGGCTGGGCAGCATTGAAATGCACCGCCTTGATCTCCCAGAGCATCTTCGCCACGAGTTCCGCCATCGCGGCGCGGTCGGTGAATGTCGTCTGGATCATCGCTCTCTCCTTTGGTCAAATCTATGGGCCAATAGCAGCAAGCGCGACAGTTTTCCAGAACGGCCAGCGGTTCGATACTCAGAAAACGTCCTGACGATCGAACGGTGTCGCCGGCGCCGCACTCCAGCCACGCAGCGTTCGAGGCCTTGAGGCCGCAATGCACCAATTCTTTCAGATATTTGCGCTTGCGCGCGTATAAAGCGGCGATATCGTCATGCCATGGACCATATCGAAGTTTTCCAGCGCCTCGGCGTGGCGCTTGCCATCGGCCTCCTCGTCGGCGTCGAACGAGGCTGGCAGGAGCGTCAGATCCGTGCTGGAGGCAGGGCCGCGGGTATCCGCACGTTCGGCCTCACCGGCTTTCTCGGCGGAATAGCCGGAACGCTTCAATCCATGACGGGTCCGTATCTCCCTGCGACGATCGCAGTGCTGTTGGGTCTCGTTTACATAGCCGGTAAGTGGCAGGAGACGGAGGAGAACCACGATTATGGCATTACCACCGTCGTCGCCGCCCTTGTGGTATTCGGGCTCGGCGTCCTGGCTGCCGTCGGCGACGTTGTGACCGCGGCAGCCGGCGCCGTCGCAACGACGGTCATTCTCGCGGCGCGCCACAGCCTGCACGGCTTTCTCAGAGGGTTGACGTGGGTGGAACTCCGTTCCGCCCTGCTGCTGCTCGCGATGACCGTGATTGCTCTGCCACTGCTGCCGGACAGAGCGCTTGATCCCTGGGGTGCGCTCAATCCTTACTCGCTCTGGCTCTTGACGATCACCATAGCGGCGCTGTCCTTTGCCGGCTACATCGCGATCCGATTGATGGGCAGCGGTCGAGGCGTTCTGCTCGCCGGGGCGGCAGGCGGGCTTGTCTCGTCGACGGCCTTGACGCTGTCCTTCGCCCGCTATTCAGCGGAGGCACCTGAAGGTGCGCGGCATCTTGCGGCCGGCGCTGGCATTGCTGGCGCCCTCTCCTACGCTCGCGTTCTTGTCATCGCCAGTGCCCTGTCCTTCACGATGCTGGTACCGCTCGCCTCAGCGCTCGTCCCGGCGATCATCGGTTTTGTGGCCGCCGGCCTGTTTGCAGCGTGGCGTTCCAAGACTGCCACCGAGGCGCCGGAGATTGACCTGAAAAACCCCTTCGAGCTCACGACCGTCATCTCCTTCGCGGCGCTGCTCGGTCTCATCAGCCTCGTGTCGAAGATGGCGATCGACTACGTCGGGGCATCCGCGCTCTTCGTCGTGGCAGCCATCTCCGGCCTCGTCGATGTCGATGCCATCACGCTTTCCACGGCACGCCTCGTCGGCTCGACGATCGATGTGACGACGGCGGCCGATGTCATCCTGATCGCCGTCGCGGTCAATACCATCACGAAGGTTGTACTGGCCTTCACGGCCGGACGCCGGGAATACGCGATGGCGCTCGGTGAAGCGTCGGCGGTGGCGGTCGTGCTCGGAGGCGTGGGCTACTTCACAGCGCGCAGTTTCCTGCCGGCTTAGCCGATTGCGCCAGCGGCTAAGACAGTCGCGCGATATCGGCCGGCAGCATTCGTTGATAAAGGGCAATCGCTGCCTGTCCCTCGGCATCATCCAGCGAAATCGCGTAGCGGACGGCGGCGGCGAGAAGCTGCATCGTCAGTCTGGCAACGGCGATCAGCTCGCTTCTGCTCCGCTCCGGCTCCAGCTTTGCAAGAACGGAAAACAAGGCCTGGGCATGAAACTCCATGTCCTCGGCATCGACCTGCTGCAGCAGCCGGTCGGCCTGGGTGGCGATCCAAATGTCTCGCATCACCGGCTCCTGCCGGAAAAAGGCGTAGTACTGGTCGGCGATGTTGCAGAGAGCCTGGCGGAGCGTCTTCGCGTCCGCCACTGTTGCGAGCTCCGCCTCGACGCAAGCCCTGCCCTGCTCGTTGAAGCGCTCAGCAAGCGTGCGGATGATCGAACTCTTGTCGGGGAAATACTGATAGAGCGCCCCGAAGGATAGCTCGGCCTTTTCAACGATCTCGCTCATTTTCAGCGCGTCGCTGCCATTCCTCTCGATCAGTTCCAGCGCCGCCGACAAGATCTTCTCGAAACGCTCCCGGCCTCGCTTCTGCTGCGGGATGCGGCGTGGCTGGCCGGTCTGTTCCGGCTGTCGTCTGCGCCTGGCGGCAACCTTGTCGCCCATTCCGCTCTCCATTTTTCACTTGACGATCAAAATAAGAGAGTTTATCTCATTTTGCAAATGGGAGACTTTCTCTTATTTTGATCGGAGGAGTGTTCAGCATGCAAGATTCCGAAATCATTCTCATCGGCGGCTCAGGCAAAACAGGTGGCCGCGTGGCCGACCGGCTGAAGAAGAGAGAACTTGGCTTCCGCTTTGCCTCCCGCTCCAGCGTGCGGCCATTCGATTGGGAAAAGCCGGCCGCCTGGGCCGCAGCGCTCGTCGGAGCAAAAAGCGCCTATGTGAGCTTTCAGCCTGACCTTTCCGTATCTTGGGCCGCCGATGCAATCGGCAGACTCGCCCACACGGCTATCGACTGTGGCCTTACGCATATGGTGCTGTTGTCCGGTCGCGGCGAGGAAGGTGCGCACCGGGCGGAGGATGCGCTCAAGGCATCCGGCATCGGCTACACCATCCTGCGCGCCTCGTGGTTCTGCCAGAACTTCAGCGAGGGCGCCTTTGCCGAGCCGATCGGCGCGGGTCTATTGGCGCTTACGGCGGGCGCGGTGAAAGAACCTTTCGTCGATGCGGACGACATTGCCGACGCGGCCGTTGCTGCGTTGACCGATACCCGACACCTCGGGAAGACCTACGAACTGACCGGTCCGCGGGCGCTGACCTTCCGCGAGGCCGTCGCCGAGATCGCTGCAGCGAGCGGCAGGGACCTCAGCTATGAGCAGATCTCAATGGGAGAGTTCAGGGAGGGTCTTGCGGCCGCCGGGCTGCCGAAAGACATCATCGACCTGCTCGAGGAGCTCTTCACGCAGGTGCTTGACGGCAGGAATTCGCAGGTTGCGAGTGGAGTCGCGGATATTCTAGGCCGCCCTGCCAGGGATTTCGGTGTTTATGCTCGAGATGCCGCGGCATGTCGCACATGGAGGGTATGACAGTGGCAGGTGTTCTCGGTATCGTTTTGGCGGCCGCTGCGATCGGCAGCGGCCTCGTCGCGGGTATCTTCTTTGCCTTCTCGACCTTCATCATGACCTCGTTTGCCCGCATTCCTCCCGAGCAGGGCATCGCCGCGATGAACTCCATCAACCTCACGATCGTGCGCTCGCCCTTCATGCTGCTGTTCGTGCCGACGGCGGCCCTCTGTCTCGTGATCGCCGCCTTCGCGTTCCTTCATTGGCGTGGTGGCCTCAGCGTTTGGATGCTCGCGGGCGCAGCGCTCTATCTGCTTGCATCGTTTCTCTCGACGATCGTCTTCAACGTGCCGATGAATGACGCCTTGGCAAAGGTGAGCGGCAGCGGCGCCGAGGCGACTGCTCTCTGGACCAGCTATCTCAAGGACTGGACATGGTGGAACCATGTCAGGACGGTCGCCTCGCTGCTCGCCTCGATCGCCTTCGTGCGCGCCCTAATACTAATATGAAAAGGCGGGGGCGATCTTCCCGCCCTGCCGGCGTTACGTCCGCTCGCAGAATGTTAGCCGGTTATTGAAGGGGTCAATGACCTCCATTTCCAGGCCCCACGGTGCTTCCTGCAAACCGGGCTTCATATAGCGATAGTCCTTGGCCGCAAGTTCCGCCTGAAAGGCGCGAACGCCGGTGACGGGAATGAAGGCGCGGGCGCCGGGGCTGGCATCGCCGGAATGCTCGCTGAGGTGCAAGATCATGCCGCTTCTCGATACCTGGCAGTAGAGCGGGAAATGATCGCCGAAGCGGTGCTCCCAATCGAGGGCGAAGCCGAGGAAGCCGCAATAGAACTCCTTCGTCTTGTCGACGTCGAAGATGCGGAAGATCGGGATTGGTGGCTGGATAGCAATGGCCGACGGCGCCGCTTCCTGCTCGTCAAGCTTGGCCGATAGGATATTCCATTGATCGAAGCCGAATTGGCGAGCAACGATCTCCAGAGTTTCGCTGTGCGTGAGGTCTATATTGCGGGCGGCCATTGCCTGCCGCAACGCTTTCGCCATGAGTTTGGCGTCGCGAAAATCGCGCATGATTCATTCCTTCCGTTGGCGGCAAACAGGATGATCAGTGCCCGCGTCTGCTGACCCGTTCGCCATCGATCGCCAAACGGCAAGGGATGTGAAGGAGGTATCTGGATGCATTCACCATCGCGCTTTCGCGCCGCGGGGCGGCTGGCCGCATCCGGCCGACTGCGACCATAGGCGAGCCGACGTTTCCGATCAAGAGCCGGTGCGAACGGGTCCGGCCGGTACGGAATGGAGACGGCTTGCAAGCTCGATCCGGTTACGACCCGCACGCTTGGCTTCGTAGAGCGCCTTGTCGGCGGCGCTCAGCATGGCGTCGAAATCCATTGGCATTGATCGCCCCGGCGCGACGCCGACGCTGACCGTGCATTTAAGGGTTTCGTCCTCAAGATAGATCTCTCGGGCGGCGAATGCCTTGCGGATGCGCTCCGCCACCATTTCGGCGCGGCCCGGCGCCATCTCTTTCAAAACCAGCGCAAACTCCTCGCCACCCAAACGGGCGGCGGTATCGCCGGCCCGGCAATTCGCAGCGAGCTCGCCGGCAAAGACCTTCAGCACGCGGTCGCCGCCGGCATGTCCGAACGTGTCGTTGATCGATTTGAAGTGATCGAGATCGAACACCAGGACGGCGGTCGCCGGCCCCATGGTGCCCTGTCCATAGCGATCGAAAAGAGCCCGCCGGTTCACAAGCCCCGTGAGCGGATCCGTCATGGCATCCAGGCGATGGCGAGCGGCGAGCCGCCACTGATGAAGCGCCAGCGACAGCGCGCCGATACCGGTCATGCTGGCGATGCAGATCGCAAGGCTTAGATCCTCGGCCCAATTGCTGGGCGCAACCCCGAGGACCATCTTTCCATCGGCAATCAGAACGGCGGCGCAAAGCACAAAGGAGATCGCCGTCAGGGCATAGAGGCCGGTAATTCCCGTCAAAGGCGCCGGCGCCTCCGCGCGCGCCCGCCAGTACTGATGGGCCGTGGCAAAAAGCAATACGGCGATCGCGAGGTTATCCGCGATGAAGGCCAGCCCGTCCAATCCAAGCAGCAACAGCGGGATCGAGACGAGCATCGCGGCGAGAGCGCAGCAAATGATGGCAATGCGCGGCAGCTTGCCAGTTCGGAATTGATAGCCGGCACCCCAAACAGCGGCAAAGCCGGCATGGAACAACACGAAGGCAACGACGGCAAGGCCCATCTTGGGCTCGTCGACATAAAGACCATAGGCGACAATGCCGCTGACGATCAGAACAAGACCGAAGGTACAGGTTAAGAGAAAAGTCTCGGTCCGGCGCGCAAACCAACTCCCGAGCAGCGTGACAGCAAGACACGTGGCCGAGACTGCAAGCGCCATCAAAAGGGAATTGTAATCAAGCGTCATGCTTTATCGCGACGGCTGCCGCGCCCCTCATTCGTGCGAAGCCTACGAGTCTGCTATGAGGAATGTCTTACCTATTTCGTTAAAAATTCATGCATTTAAATCAACAATAAGGCGCGGACAGCACATTGCCGCCGCCCTGAAAGAACAGCAGCAGTAAAAACTGCGTGATGCCAGCAAATCCTACCGCTCAACGTCCCAATGGAGCGGGAACATTGGATCGAAAACTGTAACTAGGCCCCCGCCGGTTTCAACTTTACCTGGAAAATTGACCGGCTCTTCACGCTTGACCAGCGTTATTCTTTCTTCGTTCACCGGCAGACCATACCAGACGGGTCCGTTCAGCGACGCAAAGGTCTCGAGCTTGTCGAGAGCGTTTTCCTGTTCGAAGACATGCGCAAGGCAACTCATCGTGTTGATCGAGGTGTAGATGCCGGCGCAGCCGCAGGCGCATTCCTTCAACGGATCGACATGCGGAGCCGAATCCGTGCCGAGGAAGAAACGCGGATCGCCGCTCGTTGCGGCGGCACGCAACGCAAGCCGGTGATTTTCGCGCTTGGCGACCGGCAGGCAATAGTAATGCGGGCGGATACCGCCGACGAGAATGGCGTTGCGGTTGATGATCAGGTGGTGCGTCGTGATCGACCCTGCAAGATTGGCCTTCGCAGACTTGATGTAGTCGATGCCGTCCTTGGTGGTCACGTGCTCCATCGTGACCTTGAGTTCGGGCAGACGCTTGCGCAGGGGATCGAGCACCGTTTCAATGAACACCGCTTCGCGATCGAAGATGTCAACCTCAGATGTCGTCACCTCGCCGTGAACGCAAAGCGGAAGTCCGATCTTCGCCATCCGCTCCAGCACCGGCATCGCCTTTTCGATATCGCGCACGCCGCCATGCGAGTTGGTCGTCGCACCAGCCGGGTAGAGCTTGACCGCGGTGATGAGCCCGCTTGTCTTGCCGGCTTCGACGTCATCTGGGTTGGTATGTTCCGTCAGATAGAGCGTCATCAGCGGCTGGAACCTGTCGCCCTTTGGTAGTGCCGCCATGATGCGACCGCGATAGGCTTCAGCATCCGCGGTGGTGACCACCGGAGGCACCAGGTTCGGCATGATGATTGCGCGGGCGAAGTCGCGGCTGGTATCACCAATCACACCCTCCAACATGGCTCCATCACGCAGGTGAAGGTGCCAATCATCGGGGCGACGGATGGTGATCGATTGCATGCGCTGAAACTCCGCGGGCTGCTGATAA
Source organism: Rhizobium sp. BK399 (assembly GCF_014194695.1). GTDB lineage: Bacteria > Pseudomonadota > Alphaproteobacteria > Rhizobiales > Rhizobiaceae > Rhizobium. The sequence continues at coordinate 1,123,309 of NZ_JACIAH010000001.1, forward strand.
CGTTCAGCCCTGCGCATTATCACCCCGAAGCGGGGCATGGCAAACATTTTGCCCGCGGCTCTTTCAAGCAGATGGTGAACCGTATTCGTTGACGCCTGATGTGCCGGGGCTGAGATACCAGACGAGCAGAACGATCCAGCCTACGAGCGGAATGATGCCGACGAGGATCCACCAGCCGGAGCGGCCGACATCATGAAGGCGGCGGATCGCCACGCCCAGGCCGGGAAGCAGGACGGCAAGCCCGTAGATTGCGCCAAGAATCTCGTGGCCGAAGAGAAGATAGTCGACGACGGCCAGGATCAGCGATGCGACAACATTGAAGAGCGCAAACCACCAAAATTCCGGTCGCCCGGCGCGCCCGCTGAAAACGGCATATTTAGAGAAGACTGACGAGACTGCTTCGGTGAAGCTCATGCGCTATCCCTCCATGTCCAAGCGTTCCGCTCACAAAGCGGAAGTTGCATGTAGGCGAGCGTGCAACGATTCCATCTATTGCCGCAAGGCTGCTTGGCCCGGCAGAGGCGGATCAGGCTACCTCAAGCGTTACGTCCGCCCTACGGCGGTTACCGAGGATCAGCCGGCCATTGGGGAGGTCGTTGCCATAGACCTTGGCGCTCGCTTCCTCTTCGCTGAGCTTGTAGCCGCGCCAACGCTCCCACAGCCGTTCCTCGAGCACCTCGATCGGTGGCGCAAGCATGACCGAGTAGTCGAAGATGCCTTCGAGCTCCGCCCATTTGCCTTGGCTGAAAAGCAGGTAGTTGCCTTCGACGATGATAAACCGATGTTCCGGCGAGACGACGCGCGCCGAGGCGATGGCAAGTTCGCGGGAACGATCGAAAACCGGGATCAACACTTCCTGGTCGGCCGGACGCACGGCGCGGATGATATCGAGGAAGCCGCGGACATCGAAGGTCTCCGGGATACCTTTCCGGGAAAGCAGGCCACGTTCGATGAGGATGGCGTTGTCCATATGGAAGCCGTCCATCGGCAGGACCTCGGCCGTCTCTCCTCTAGCTCTGAGGGCGTCGCCGAGATTGTCCGCCATGGTCGACTTGCCAGCGCCGGGCGGGCCGGCGATGGCGATCAGGAAGCGCTTTACATCGCCGGCGCGGCTGACGACGTCGCCGGCGATTTCATCGATCGTTACGCTCATGCTGCGACCGGCTCCGTCGGAGCCGCCTTGGCGCCGGTCATGAAGGCGACGGCGTCCGACATCGTATATTCCTTCGGATTGATGACCGTGAGGCGACGTCCAAGCCGATGGATATGGATGCGGTCGGCAACCTCGAAAACGTGTGGCATGTTGTGAGAGATCAGCACGATCGGCAAGCCGCGCGAACGGACGTCGAGGATGAGTTCCAGCACCTTGCGGCTTTCCTTGACGCCAAGAGCCGCCGTTGGCTCGTCCATGATGACGACCTTCGATCCGAAGGCGGCCGCCCGCGCGACCGCCACACCCTGGCGCTGGCCGCCCGAAAGGGTTTCGACGGCCTGGTTGATGTTCTGTATGGTCATCAGGCCAAGCTCGGTCAGCTTGTCGCGAGCCCGTTTCTCCATCGCCGGGCGGTCGAGCATGCGGAACCAGCTACCGAGGATGCCGGGCCTGCGGATCTCGCGACCGAGGAACATATTGTCCGCGATCGACAGCGCCGGCGACAAGGCGAGGTTCTGGTAGACCGTCTCGATGCCGGCTTCGCGCGCCTCCATCGGCGACTTGAAGTTGACGGTCTTGCCCTCCAGCGTGATCTCGCCTTCATCGGGCGTGATGGCGCCGGAGATCGCCTTGATGAGCGACGATTTGCCGGCACCGTTGTCGCCGATGACGGCCAGGATCTCGCCTGGGTACAGATCGAAATCGGCATGATCGAGCGCGGTAACGCGTCCGTAGCGCTTGACCAGACCGCGTGCCGAGAGAAGAGGTTCGTTCGCCATATTACACCGACACCTTTCTGATCCACTGGTCGATTGCGACTGCGGCGATGATAAGCACGCCGGTGAGCAACACCTTCCACTGCGGATCGGCGCCGAGCATGTTGAGGCCCATCGAGACAACGCCGACGATCATCGCGCCGAACAGGGTGCCGAGGATCGAGCCGCGGCCACCGAAGAGCGAGATGCCGCCGATCACGGTTGCCGTGATGGCCTGCAGGTTATAATCCGTCACTGCTGACGAGGGAGAGATCGAGCCATTTCGGCCGATCGAGACCCAGGCTGCGAAGGCGGCAATCACACCCGAAACCGTATAGACCGTGAGCAGGACGCTCTTCGTCTGGATACCCGAAAGCTTTGCCGCTTCGGGATCATCACCGACGGCGTAGACGTGGCGCCCCCAAGCGGTGTGGTTGAGGATATACCAGAGCGCAAGGACGAGCAGCACCATGGCAATGACGCCGAGCGTCAGGACTGCACTGCCGAGCCTGAAGCTGATTGCAAAGAAATGCAGCAACGGCGCCTGCGTGTCGACATCGGTGTCGCGGATCGTTTCGTTGGCGGAATAGATGAAGTTCGTGGCCATCACGATGTTCCACGTACCGAGCGTCACGATGAACGGCGGCAGCTTCATGAACGCGACGAGGAAGCCGTTCAGTAGACCGCAAAGGCCGCCGACCAGCAGGCCGGCCAGCACCGCGATGGGCGTTGGAATGCCATAGGTGATGGCGCAATTGCCCATGATGACGGCCGAAATAACCATGATCACGCCGATCGAGAGATCGATGCCCGCTGTGAGAATAACCAGAGTCTGCGCGGCGCCGAGAATACCGACGATGGCTATCTGCTGAAGAATAAGCGTCAGCGTGTAGGACGAGAAGAAGCGTCCGCCAAGCGCGATCCCGAAGATAATGATCGACAGCACGAGCACGATCAGCGGCACGGCGGCCGGCGTCGAGTGCAGGAAGTGCTGCGCACGCTTCACAAATGGTACGGCTTGATGCTCGAACGACGCGACATTCTTGTCGCTTCCGTCAAGCACCCGTTCGAAGTCTTGTGCTCCGGTCATTGTTTCTCCTCCGCTTTCGCGCCAAACCGCGCGCGGAAGCCCTGCCCCATATCGCTCCGGTCTTTGTTCGCCGGCTCCCGAGACAACAGCTATGGTCGGTCGAAACCGGCCGAGGATCAAGCCCCGGCCGGCGGTAAGTTATATCGCGGGATTTAGCCCCAGCACTTGTCGGTGCCGACCTTCGTGTCGATCGACTCGAGGCCCGAAACCGGCTTGTCGGTCACCAGCGAAACGCCGGTGTCGAAGAAGGACTTGCCTTCGGTCGGCTTCGGCTTTTCACCGCTGTCGGCAAACTTCTTGATCGCCTCGATGCCAAGCGACGCCATGAGCAGCGGATACTGCTGCGAGGTAGCGCCGATCACGCCTTCCTTGACCGACTTCACACCCGGGCAACCGCCGTCAACCGAGACGATCAGAACGTTCTTTTCCATGCCGACAGCCTTGAGGGCCTGGTAGGCGCCAACAGCAGCCGGCTCGTTGATCGTGTGAATGACGTTGATGCTCGGATCCTTCTGCAGAAGGTTTTCCATGGCCTTGCGGCCGCCTTCTTCGTTGCCGTTCGTTACGTCGTGACCGACGATGCGCGCATCGTCTTCATCGCCGATCTTGTTCGGATCCTTGGTGTCGATGCCGAAGCCCATCATGAAGCCCTGGTCGCGCAGAACGTCGACGGTCGGCTGCGATGGCGTCAGGTCGAGGAAGCCGACCTTGGCATCCTTTGCCTTGTCGCCGAGCGTTTCCTTCGCCCACTGGCCGATCAGCTTGCCGGCGAGCAGGTTGTCGGTTGCGAAGGTTGCGTCGGCAGCGTCAGCCGGATCGAGCGGCGTGTCGAGTGCGATGACCAGCAGGCCTGCGTCGCGAGCCTTCTTGACCGAGGGAACGATACCCTTGGTGTCGGACGCGGTGATCAGGATACCCTTCGCGCCGTCGGCAATGCAGCTTTCGATCGCGGCAACCTGGCTTTCGCTGTCACCATCGATCTTGCCAGCGTAGGACTTCAGCGTGACGCCCAGTTCCTTGGCCTTGGCCGTCGCGCCTTCCTTCATCTTCACGAAGAAGGGATTGGTGTCGGTCTTGGTGATGAGGCAGGCCGAAACGTCAGCTGCCATGGCAGGCGCCGAGAAGGCGACCCCTAGAGCGAGCGCGCCGAGCGCGGCGGAAAGCACTGATTTCTTCATTGAGTCCTCCCAGAGATTTGCCGACCCGCCCCAGGCGGTGCCGGAATTGACAAGCACAAGAACCGCTGCGGTCTCGCCGGCGGCCTCCCCCAAGCCGTTCCGTGCCGTTGACGATGGCAATTAAGAGCGAAAGAAATCGCCTTGTCAATAAATAAATCCAATTGAATTATTAATTCCGTATGGCATGCTTGGCAAAAATGGAGCATAGACCAAGAGGCGGGAGGAGCGGCTATGTCGTCTTTGGACGGTCCGGTGCAGACACCGGCCCAACTGCCTATTTTGAGTCCGGCCGGGGGCGCGAACCAGATCAGGGTGCGCGCTTATAACGAGCGGCTTGTGCTGTCGCTGGTGCGCCTCTACGGCTCCCAGTCGAAGGCGGATATTGCACGTCGAACCGGTCTTTCAGCGCAGACGGTCTCCGTCATCATGCGGGCACTGGAGAAGGAAGGGCTGCTCTCCCGCGGCGAGCCGGTGCGCGGTCGGGTTGGTCAACCATCGATCCCGATGCGCCTCAATCCGGATGCGGTCTACTCGTTCGGCGTAAAAATGGGCCGACGCAGCGCCGACTTGGTGCTGATGGATTTCCTTGGCCAGATCCGCCTGCAACTGCACAAGACCTACGCCTATCCGCTGCCCGATACTTTCCTGGACTTCATCACCTCCGGCATCCAAGAGCTCGAAGGCCGGCTCGACGAGAAGCAGCGCAGCCGCATCGCAGGCATCGGCATTGCCGCCCCGTTCGAACTCTGGAACTGGGAGGAAGAGGTCGGTTCTCCCAAGGGAGCCATGGACGTGTGGCGCGACTTCGATCTCCATGCCGAGATTGCTGCGCGCGTTCCCTATCCGGTCTACCTGCAGAACGATGCGACAAGCGCCTGCGGCGCCGAGCTCGTGTTCGGTATCGGCCCCTCCTATCCCGACTTCGTCTATTTCTTCATCGGCTCCTTCATCGGCGGCGGCATCGTTCTCAATTCTGCGATCTTTTCCGGACGCACCGGCACGGCCGGAGCCATTGGCCCCCTTCCCGTCCGCGGCAAGAACGGTGAGACGCTGCAGCTGCTGGAGGTCGCCTCGATCTTCGTGCTGGAAAACATGCTGCGCGAACGCGGCATTGACCCGCAGCCGCTGTGGTATTCTGCCGACGACTGGATCGATTTCGGCGAGCCGCTCGAAACGTGGATCCAGGACACCGCCAAAGCGCTCGCGCAGGCAATCGTCGCAGCGGCGTCTATCATCGACTTCAGTGCGGCCGTCATCGACGGCGGCTTTCCCGGATGGGTGCGGGAGCGGATCGTGCAGGCGACGATCCGCGAGGCGGATCTGCTCGACCTTCAGGGTGTTGTCATGCCTGATATCATCGAGGGAGCGGTTGGCGCCCATGCGCGTGCCATCGGCGGCGCCAGCCTGCCGATCTTCGCGCGCTACCTCACGGACCAGAACGTTCTATTCAAGGAGGTCGAATATGCTGAAGGGACTTAACCCGCTTCTGAGCCCCGAACTGCTTTCGACGCTGCGTGCCATGGGGCATGGCGACGAGATCGCGATCGTCGACGGCAACTATCCGGGTGTCGAGCATGCGCGGCGGCTGATTCGCCTCGATGGCCATGGCATCGTGCGCGTTCTCGACGCCGTCTTGAGCGTCCTGCCGATTGACGATTTCGTGCCGGACGCGATCTTCCGCTCCACCGTCAAGGCCGATCGCGACAAACTCGATCCTGTGCATGAGGAAATGATCGACTGCTGCGCCCGTCACGAGCCGCACCGACAAGTGGTGCCGCTCGTTGGCGCCGACTTTTACAATCGCGTGCGGGCCGCCCATGCCGTGATCCAGACCAGCGAACCACGGCTTTACGCCAATGTCATTCTGCGCAAGGGTGTCATCTACCCGGAGCAGGTGGGCGACCACGCCGTTGAAAAGGCAGAGGTCGACCCCTTCACTTACTGAGCGTCAGATCTCGCCCGCCAAAGGCCCCCAGACGTCCGTCAATGCAAAGCCGCCTGGATGCGGATCGAAGGGGTCGAGCGCGACCTGCGAAAGACCGAAGGTGAACCCGCGACCCGCGATCGTCGGGACAATTGCGGGACGACCAGCAACTTCGGTTTCCGCCAGCAATCCGACTTCGAACTCCGAGCCGATGATCGAACGCGACTTGAAGACATCCCCGACCTTCGCCTGGCCGCGCGCGTGTCGTGCCGCAAGGTTGGCGGAATTGCCCGTGCCGCAGGGTGAGCGATCGGCGCGGCCCGGCCACATGGTGGTGCAGGTGCGAACAGTGCCGTCGGCCTCGAGGTCGCGGAACATGACATAGGCAACGCCAGAGATCGCCGGAATTTCCGGATGGACGACCTCGATGCTGCGATTGATCAGCTCCTTCAGCACCATGCCGGCCTGTACGAGAGCCGCGGCATTGCCCTTCTCAATTGTCAGATTGATCTGCCCGACATCGACGAGCGCGTAAAAGATACCTCCGTAGCAGATATCGACCTTGATCTTTCCCCAGTGCGGCGTGTCGACGTCAACGTCGAGTTCCTGCACGAAAGACGGGACCATGGTGAGCTTGACCTTCTCGCAACGCCCATCGCGGCAGGTCGCTGTCGCCTTGACGAGGCCGGCGGCCGTTTCCAGCGTGACGATGGTTTCCGGCTCCTTCATCTCGACGATGCCGGATTCCAGCAATGCCGTCGTGACGCAAATCGAGTTCGAACCCGAGCTGGCGTGCGCCTGATCGGGCTGCAGGATGATGAAAGCCGCATCGGCATCCGGATGCTTCGGCGGCAGCAGCAGATTGACGGAGCCGATCGGAGCGCCACGTGGCTCGAGGCAGAGGAAACGACGGAGTTCCTGACCCTTTGGATCGGTGTTCAGCCAGTTCAGTTGTTCGGCAACCGTATTGCCAGGGATCTTCGGCACGCCGCCGATTGCGACCTTGCCGATCTCCCCTTCGGCGTGAACATCCAGAAGCTGGATCGTGCGCTTCCATCTCATCAGTCAACTCCTCTCAAGCATGTCGTATCATGTCGGCCGAAGCAGCTTCGGCATCCGCGTCACGTTATCAGCCTGATATATCAGATCGTCGGCGGTTGCCTATGGGGAATTTTCGTTGATGCGGACTTGCGGCAGCCCACCGCCCGCTACACGCCAAGCAATGTAGCGCGACGGCGCACGTCTCTGCGAGCGAGAAGCCACGATTTGTCGATGCAGGAGGCAAAATAGAAAAGAGCCCGGTGCGGGAGGAGGTGCACCGGGCTCTTGATCCTGACTGACAACTGGGAGGAGGAGTGTTGTCAGTCCGATGAAGGAGCGCTGGGAGGAGGAGTGCGCTGCCTTCGAGGTAATAGATAGCCCATTGTTTCGATCAGGAATAGGGAGATTACCGCAACGCAGCAATGCAAATAACGCATACCTCGCAACTGCAGTTGGCCTCTTTTTGTGGCATTTTTGATCAACTAGTCAATTTTTTGGGCGAAATACGGCGCTCAATCTGCCGGAATTGCGCGATGAGACGTCAGAATTCCCATTCGAGGACCGATGAGGGGCCCAGTGACTCGAACTCTCGCCAATTGCTATCACGCCGAATTATGCGAACTAGCCGGGGGAACGTCTACGCTGCGGAACGCGAATTGATGTGGAGCTCGACTGCGGTAGTGGGCCAAACGGCGGAGCACCGATACGATCTGTTGTGAGTCGCCCTTCGCCGACGAACCTCGAAAAAGTATCACCAGCAATTGAGGAAGCAGTGAATGTGAAGGCGGGAGCTATCCCGCCTCACATTCAGGACGTTACGTCATCAGTAGCCGTTGTCGCAGGGCATGCTGCCATCACCGTTGGTGCCGCCAAACGTGTTCTGGCAGTAGGTCTGGCGCTGCATGGGTCGCACCGGCTGAGTGCCGATGGAACCTGTCGTACCGCCCTCAACACCGAAGGCAGCCAACGGATACCAGTAGCCATCTGGCCCGCGGCGGGTGCCGGCGCGCTCAGTGCGCGAGCCGCGATAGCCGTTGAAATAGCCTGCCCGCTGCTGATTGTACTGCACCATTTCGACGTTCGAGGCGCTTGGGAGAGGAACCTGCTGCATAGGCGCCGCCTGCACGGGAACAGTTGATGGCAGTAGGAGGAGCGCTCCGGCTGACAGGGCGAAAGCAATGTTGGACATGTTCATGATAAATCCTCCTTCTTGGATTTATCAAAGAAAAATGCGTTCCTGCGTAGCAAAGTTCCGCGATCACACGCTCCCTCCTGCAGTCGTGATCAGCGGCGATTGCGCGTGAAGCGGGCTGACGCGGCAGGCGCCACAGCGGGCTAGGCGGCAGGCTTCAGCCAGCGAGCTTATCGGCCGTAAATTCGATACCCTTGGCTCGACAGGCAGGTAACATACTGCCGTTGTGCCGCGGCGATCGCGGTCGCTTCCTGCTGGGCGGGATCGATCGGATAGCGGCCCATTCCGGCGCGCAGCTCGTACTGCTTCTTTGATTCCCGGTACATGAAATTGCTGTCGCCGGTGCAGATGTGATGGGCAACTGCCGGCAGATTGAGTGGTGGATCGGAAGGCCATGCAACGGGTACAAGTGTCGGCATATTGGCATCGACGCAGCTGGCAAGCGTTGCCATGACCGCGCACAACGCAAACGCTTGCACCGTATTCCTCAGCATATTTCCTCCGGCCATGCGCCATGAATCGCTGCCCACGCAGCGCCCATTGCACCATCGCGTCGCAATGTTGCGCCAAGCTAGCCAGCCGGCCTCAATTCATACCCTGCCGTTCAATCCGAAGCGGCTGCGGTAGTCTCCCGGCGACAGGCCGGTAATCTTCTGGAACACCTTGCGGAAGGCGCCCGGATCCTCGTAGCCGGCAGCAACGGCGATCTGCTCGACGGTACGTTTCGATGACTCCAGCATTTCACGCGCCTTGCCGACCCGCAGATGCTGGCAGTATTCCGTCGGTCGAAACCCTGTCGCCTTGTGGAAACGGCGAAGGAAGGTGCGCTCTTCCAGGCGCGCGCACTCGGCCATCGCGGGCAGCGTGACTTGGCGCGCGCCGCTCGCGTGCAGCCAATGCTGAACCTTCAGGATCGGTTCGTCTCCATGGTTCAGGCGCGGCGAGAAGCTGCTGTAGCAGCGTTGCTCCCTGCCAGGCGGATCCACCAGGAGGTAGCGTGCCGTCTCCAGCATGACAGCCGATCCCAGCAATCTGTCGACGAGCTTCAGGCCGAGATCGGTCCAGGCCATCAGGCCTCCGGCGGTAATGACGTCGCCTTCATCGATGATGAGCTTGTCGGTATCGACCCGCACATCGGGAAAGCGCTCAGCCAGTACAGCCGCGTAGGTCCAGTGGGTCGTCGCCATCCGGTGCGCCAGAAGGCCGGTCTCGGCAAGCAGGAACGCGCCGATGCAGACGGAACTCAGCGTCGTTCCTTCGGCATGCCGCTGGCGAAGCCATTGGGCCAGCGGAGCTGCTTCGTCGGATGTCATCGGTTCGCCGAAGCTCGGGGGCAGCAGCAGCACGTCGGGCGACCCCGTGGTGCCAGGTGCCGTATCGAATACGCGCTCGACCGCCTCCGCGGCTTCTGTCTGCTGCCAATGGCTCACGCGCAACGCCGGGCTCCCGGAAGTCCGTTGCCTCGTTGCAAACCGATTCGCCAGATTGAATAGATCAGTCAGCCCATAGACGGCCGCGAGTTGGACGTGCGGATAGAGCAGGATGCCGATCTCGGTCGGTGCGTCGGCGTGGCTCATTTGTCAGTTTTGACCTCGATAATGTCAATTTCGCCAATCCACACCATGCCGCTTCAGACATAGTTTGTCCATCAACGGACGGGACCGTCCCGGAAGGAATGAAAGGATATCAGGACATGACCAAACAAGCCCTCATCGTCGTCGACATTCAGAACGATTATTTCCCGAATGGCAAATGGCCGTTGAGCGGCGCCGATGCCGCTGCCGATAATGCTGCACGGATCGTCGCGGCGGCCCGCGATGCCGGCGACCTAGTCATCCACGTCAGGCATGAGTCGATCGGCGAGACTGCGGCTTTCTTCCTTGCTGGGTCCGAGGGTGCACAGATTCATCAGAAGGTGCTGAATCGACCGGGCGAGACCGTCATCGTGAAGAACCATGTCAACGCGTTCCGTGAAACAGAGCTGAAGGCGACGCTTGATCGTCATGGCATCGAAGAGGTGACGGTCGTCGGCAGCATGAGCCACATGTGCATCGATGCCGTGACACGCGCCGCCAGCGATCTCGGCTACCGGGTAACGGTTGTCCATGATGCCTGCGCAACACGCGACCTCGAATTCAACGGCACGCTGGTTCCTGCCGCACAAGCGCATGCGGCGTTCATGGCGGCGTTCGCATTTGCCTACGCCTCCGTGCTTTCGACGGAGGAGACACTGGCCAAGCATGGCGAGGTGAGAGTCTCCGCCTAGGGAGGCGACAGCCGGCGCGCCAAAGTGGTGCGTCGAACTTGCGTGACCGCCATCGTCCTGTGGCGGTCATCAGGCATTGCACCCTCCGCCGTTGACTTCGCGGACGATGAGAGGAGAATGCCTTGTATGCCTTCCGACGCAATCTTAAGGGGAACCCAAGATGACCATCGCAAGGAAGCTTCAGGACTATATCGACGGTGAAGGCATCGCCTACGACACCGTGCCTCATCATCGTACAGCGACGACCAGCCAGTCAGCGCAGGCCGCCCATGTTCCGGGCAGCAGGCTCGCCAAATCTGTCGTCGTCCATCACGAAATGGGATATGTACTGGCCGTTGTTCCGAGCACTCACCGGCTCGAGCTCAGCACGCTGCAGGATGTGATGAACAAGCGCCTCGGCCTCGCCTCGGAAAATGAAGTCAGCACACTTTTCGCCGATTGCGATATAGGTGCGGTCCCGCCGATCGGATCGGCCTACGACGTGCCTGTCATTCTCGACGAAAGCCTCGGCAACGCCAGCGACGTCTATTTCGAGGGCGGCGACCATACGACCTTGGTACATGTCAGCGGTCCCAACTTTCGCAACCTGATGAAGAATGCGCAAATCGCCCGCTTCAGTCACCGACCGTAACGACTCGATTCCACGGGCGGCGGATCAGGTGATTGCCGCCTGAAACACACATCGGCTGACTTTGGTGAGTCTCGGGAAGACTTGCGGGTCTCACACCATACCCTGGTTGGAGTCACGTCATTTTCATGACTGACGTGCATGTCGTTCTAACGCAGCCTCGCAGATCACAAGCGGCCTTCCTTACATCCGAACAATCGAAGAAAAGCGTTGATCGCCGCGATCTCATAATCGCTCTATTGCGGCGGTAGGCGCGTCGACTACCCTCGCCGTCTTGGGACTGACTGACGGCGACGTTTATGAACGGCCGCCTCAGCCAAGGTTCATGTTGAGAAAAATATCCTTTGAAACAAACGCCTAGCCAACGGCGTTACGTGCTCAAAGGAGTAAAACATGAAAAAGCTTATTACCGTAGCAGCCATTGTCCTGACATCGCTTGCATCAACAGCCGCCCCTTCGTTTGCCGATAATGTCAGAGTGATTATTGGAACGCCGGGCTACCATGATGATTACCGGCCCAACTATCGCCACGGCCCGCCGCCACGCTACTGGCGCGATCGCCACTATTCTTCCTACCAGCGTTGCTGGAGGGAACCCTACCAGGTGCGCAGCCATCACCATGAGATTACCAAGTACAAGACGGTTTGCCGTCACTAACGATAGCTGACGCCACCGTAGACCGAATCCCTGCAGCCCTGCCGAGTCGGCGGGGCTTTTTTTGCCTAAGCCGCAGAGGGATGGTTGTGCGCGCAGTACGGCGCCAACCAGACATAAATATGATATGAGGAAGAGAATGGCGCACCCGAAGAGATTCGAACTCCTGACCCCCAGATTCGTAGTCTGGTGCTCTATCCAGCTGAGCTACGGGTGCGTGCCGAAGCGGCCGAACCGCTTGCGTGGGCGGTTCTCTAAAGGGTCCTTTCGGGGATTGCAATAGGCTTTCTGAAAAAATCGCGACTTTGATGGCGCAGAGCGGAAATGCGCAAAATGCATCACTTTTCCTGCAGCGCGCGGCCGCGGTAGTCGTCCAGCGATAGCGGGCGATCCGGAATCTCGATGCGAAACTGCGTTCCAACCGAAGGCTTTTCCACAAGAGCGATGGTGCCACCGTGCGCCAGCACGAGTTCGCGGGCGATCACCAGCCCCAAGCCCGTGCCGCCGGAGCGGGCCGAGCCGCGGAAGGCAGCAAAGAGATTTTGTCTGGCCTTTTGCGGCATACCGGGCCCGGTATCATCGACGATGATGCTGACCACGCTACCGACACGCTGCGCCGAAACGGTGATGCGCTTGGCGCCGTCGGCTCCACGCGCTACCGCCGGTGCGCTGAGGGCCTGCACGGCGTTGCGACAGAGATTGTGGATGACACGAAACAATTGCTCGCTGTCTGCATCGACCTCGAGCTCGGGCGCGACCTGGCCGACGAACTCGATACCGCTCTGAGCATCGATCGCCAACATGTCCTTCACGTCCTGGGTCAGGTCATAGAGCCGGATGCGGCGCCGACGGGGTGCCGCTTCGCTTGCCTGGCCATAGGACAGCACCTCAGTCGTATAACCGACGGCGCGGTCGATTGTGCGTAGCAACTTTGGCGCAAAGGCCTTCACCATCGGATCATCGACGTCCACGAGACGGTCCGACATCAGCTGTGCCGAGGCCAGGATGTTGCGCATGTCGTGGTTGATCTTGGAAACTGCTAGGCCGAGCGCTGCAAGGTTTCTCTGCTGCTTCAGCGTCTTTTGCAGTTCCAACTGCATGGAGGTCAGGTGCCGTCCGGCAACGGCAAGCTCGTCGCGACCGCCGTCGCCGACAAAGACATTCTGCGGATTTTCCGGATCGGAGGAGAAATGCTGCATGCTGCCGGTCAGCTCGCGAATCGGCCGAATCAGGATGCGGTTGATCGCGAAGAACACCAGCGTCGCGGTAAACAGTGAAATCAGGATCGACAGCAGAAAGACGTTGCGGGAATAAACAAGCATCGCATTGCGGAGGTGCTTGTCCTTCATAAGCACTTCGACACCGGTATTGGTGTCCTGTACCGGACCATAGACGCGGATCAGGCGGTTGCCGCCAAAAATCATCGTATCGAGCGCGTCGCGAATCGCGGTCACTGATGGCACGTCGGTCAAATCATACTGTTCATCGACCGAGGTCGGCATGTCCGTCGTCGCAAGTAGGCGCGAGGTGCCCTCTTTCCGCAGCACGATCGCCTTGGTGCCGGTCGCTTCCAACGTTTCCTTCTGCAGCGCGCGCGGCAGTTCCACCGGCTGTAGACCGTCGATCACGATCGCGGCCGCAGCCGCGGCATTCAGCCTTTCGTCCAGCCACCGCAGGCGCATGGTGGCAACCGACGGAAAGAAGATCAGCACCTCGGCGAGCATGATGCAGACAACCGTCAGCCACAGCAACTTGCCGGAAAGCCCGCCGAACATGCCGGACGGGCGCTGGTCCGCCCGGTCGGGCTCGGTCCCGGCAGCACCGTCTGGGAGAAGATTGTCGCCTTGATCGTGGGCTTGCATTGTCTTTCGTCCGCTTGGCGCCGGGCGCCCTTTGCGCGTTCTATATTAGACGATGACGGTCCGCTTTCAAATCTTTGCGAGCAAGGCCATTTGCGACAAATGGAAACGCCGCCCTGAGGCGGCGTTTCGTCTTTGTCCAAGGGAGCGCAGGGCGTTTAAAATTCTTCCCAATTCTGCTCGGCAACGGCGGCGTTGCCGCTAAACGCCCGCGCGACGGTCCCCATGGCGCGACGGGCCGGAGAGGCCACCGGACGATGTTCCTGATGGCGCGCGACGGCGACGGCGGCCGCTGCCGGCACGTTGGAGACTTTGAAGCGTGAGATCAGGCGGACAAGACCATCGGCTTCGCCGGAGAGCTTGTGCGTTGCTGCCGAGGTTTCCTCGACCATGGCAGCGTTCTGCTGCGTCACCTGATCCATCTGATTGACGGCGGTATTGACCTCCTTGAGGCCAGTTGATTGCTCCTTCGCAGCCGTCGCGATCGAGTGGATATGGTCGTTGATCGCGTTGACACGGCGTTCGATCTGGGACAGCGCCTCGCCAGTCGCCTGCACCAGCTTTACGCCAACCTGTACTTCATCGCCGGACTTGGTGATCAGGCCCTTGATGTCCTTAGCGGCGGTTGCCGAACGCTGTGCCAGCTCGCGAACTTCCTGAGCGACGACAGCGAAACCCTTGCCTGCCTCGCCCGCACGCGCCGCTTCGACGCCTGCGTTCAGCGCCAGCAGGTTCGTCTGGAAGGCGATCTCGTCGATGACGTTGATGATCTGGCTGATTTCGCGCGAAGCCTGCTCAATGCGACCCATGGCGTCGACGGCATTGCGGACGACCACGCCCGACTTGCCGGCGTCGTCCTTGGCCTCGGAGACCATGACACTGGCTTCCTGAGCACGCTCGGTCGAATTGTTGACGACCGCGGTGATCTCGTCGAGCGCCGCCGAGGTCTCTTCGAGGGCAGCGGCCTGCTGCTCGGTACGCTTGGAAAGGTCGTCGCTTGCGGCGCGCAGCTCGTTTGTGTTGCCGTGGAAGCCTTCGGCCGTCTCGCGTACTTCGCGCATCGTTGTCTGCAGCGTCGCGAATGTGCTGTTGACGTTCTGCTGCAGTTCGGCGAAGGCGCCCTGGAAGTTGCCGCGCATCGTCTGCGTCAGGTCGCCTTCCGCCAGGCTTGCAATCACCCGGCGCGTTTCGCCGACACCCGCATCGATGCTGGAAAGCAGATGGTTGATGTTGCTGGCGAACTGGTTGAGGTTGTCGTCGCCGTAGTCCTTTTCGATGCGGCGGCTGAAGTCGCCGGCGGCTGCGGATGCAACGACGACGGACATGCTGGACTGCAGATCGTCGCTCTTGGCGCGCATGGCGGTTTCCTGCGCATTCATGCGACGTACGGCGAGACCATTCTCCTTGAAGACAGCGACGGCGGCGGCCATTTCGCCGATTTCATCCTGACGTCCCGCGAAAGGCACTTCGGCCTCAAAGTTACCGTCGGCAACCTGCTTGATCGCGTCCGTGACCTTCTTGATCGGGCGGCTGAGCTGAATGGTGCCGATGTAGAAGCCCATACCGACGCCAGCCACAATGCCAACACCGGTAATCGCAATCACGAGCCACAAGACGGAGGTGCGCGAGCTTTCGACCTGCGCATTGACAGCATCGAGTGTCGCCTTGTCGGTGGCGACGATCGCATCGATCTCCGCCTGGAAAGCCTTGCGATTGGCTCGGTTGGCGTCGTTGTTGCCCTGCTCGTTCGCTGCCTGCGGGCTCACTTCGGTGCCGAGGCGGGCTGTTTCAGCGCGGAACGCGCGGAATTCCTTGGCGCGCTCGGTCATTTTCACGAAGGTGTCTTTCTGGCTTTCAGGAACCAGCGGAGCCCAGGAGGCAATTACCTTGTCGATCTGATCGAGATCCGTCAGCAGCCCCTTGGCGAAGGCAGCGGCTTCCTTTGTCGAGGGAGCGCCGTAGATTCCGCGGGCCTCCATGACCGTCGCCGTCACGAAGCGGTTGAGGCGCTCGCCATAGTAAGCGCGATCAGACGCGTCTTCATATGCCGACAGATTCTCGTCATATTGATGCACGGCCCAAAGTGCCGTTGCCCCGATCAGCAATGCAACGCCGCACATGGCGGAAACGAGCAGATTGATCTTACCTCGGATTTTCAAAGGAAGCCCCCCAGAAACTGATGACAAGCCGGGAAAGCTTTCCGGCCGATAGCTAAATTTGGCCGAAATAAATTAACGTTAGATTTCGGATGCTTGGCCGCCTAACTACAAAAAATTACCTGTACTTAGTCGTCAACGTTTGGTTTTTTGCGCCGAAAAACGCTAGATCGCCCCGAGAATGCGCGCAGCAGTTGCGAACGAAGAAAAATATTACGCACGGCCGACTTTAACGCGCCGTCACAAACATTAATGTGCGTCGCTAAATCTTGTAGCGCTGGGCTGAAATCCAGAAATTCCGGGCGATAATTGACTTTGACGGCCTTCATCCGTATAAGCCGCCGCACGTCCGGTCATATAAGGCTCTCGTTAGCCTCGCCCGTTCGAAAAACAACGCTCCTTGCAATATGCAAATTCAAGAAGGGCCGCACTCCGCGGTGTTTAAATAAATGAAGCGTACCTACCAACCATCCAAGCTTGTTCGCAAGCGCCGCCACGGTTTCCGTGCACGCATGGCCACCAAGGGCGGCCGTAAGGTTATCGTTGCTCGCCGCGCACGCGGCCGCAAGCGTCTTTCGGCCTAAGGCCGAATTGCCCGATAAGAGATGGCGGGCGAATTGACGACCAATAAGAAGAAAATGACTGCCGGGCGGCTGAAAAGCCGCCCGCAGTTTCTTGCTGTCCGCAATGGCGAAAAGCGCAGGGGCAGCTTCTTCCTGCTCGAAGTCCTCGACCGGAAGGAACCAGAGGCCGAAGCCCGCGTCGGCTTCACCGTCACCAAGAAACATGGCAACTCGGTCGAAAGAAACCGCATGAGGCGGCGCCTGAAAGAGGCGGTGCGACTTCATGCAGGGTTTGCAATGCAGCCCGGACACGACTATGTGGTTGTCGCGCGAAGAGACGTGCTGCAAGCACCCTTCGAAAAATTAGCCGCAGAGCTCAAAACTCGCGTCGAGACCAAGCCGAAACACAAGCGGTCCGGAGACGGCCGCCCCAGGAACGTATGATGCAAAACAACCGCAACTACTTCATTGCGATCGCCCTCTCCGTGCTGATCGTTCTCGGGTGGCAATTCCTCTACATGAATCCGCGCATCGAAGCGCAGCGCAAGGCTGAACTCGCTCAAAAAGCGCAGCAGAAGACCGAACAGGTGCAGACCCCTGCTGCGGGTGGCGCGGGTACGGCCCAGACGAGTGGCGCCGCGCCTTCCGGCCAGGCTGCCGCGACAACCTCGCTTGCTGACGCACTTGCCAAGAACCCGCGCGTCACGATCGATACCGCCGCTCTTGCCGGCTCCATCAACCTCGTCGGCGCCCGTCTCGATGACCTGAAGCTCAAGGGCTATCACGAGACCGTGGATGATTCGAGCCCGATCATCACGCTCTTCAGCCCGTCGGAGACGAAGGACGGCTACTTCGCCGAACTCGGCTACATCGGCGACGCCACCACCGGCAGCGTTCCGGGTCCCTCGACCGTCTGGACCGCACCGGAAGGCGCCAAGCTGACCGAAACGACACCGGTTACGCTGACCTACACCAATGACAAGGGCATCACCTTTGCCCGCACGATCTCGGTCGATGAGCACTACATGTTCACGGTCACCGACAAGGTTACCAATGCGGGCCAGGCTCCGGCGGCATTGTCCTCCTATGGCCGCGTCACCCGTTACAACAAGCCTGCCGTTGCCTCGACCTACGTGCTGCACGAAGGCTTCATCGGCGTGATCGGCGACAGCCTGCTCGAGAGCAAGTACGCCGCTGTCGAGAAGGAAGCCGTAACGCCGGCAACGGCAACCGGTGGCTGGCTCGGCATCACCGACAAGTACTGGGCGGCAACGATCATTCCGCCGCAGCAGACCCCGTACGATGCACGCTTCACGCACTTCACGGATGGTCAGCCGCGTTTCCAGGCCGACTACAAGCAGAACGCCGTTACCGTCGCTCCTGGCCAGTCGCTTGAACTGAAGAACCTCGTGTTCGCCGGCGCCAAGGAAGTTCCTGTCATCGACGGCTACGAGAAGACCTATTCGATCCCGAAGTTTGACCGGTTGATCGACTGGGGCTGGTTCTACTTCCTGACGAAGCCGATGTTCAGGCTGATGGACTTCTTCTTCCGTTACTTCGGAAACTTCGGCGTCGCCATTCTGATGACCACCATCGTCGTCAAGGCGCTGTTCTTCCCGCTCGCCAGCAAGCAGTACGCTTCGATGGCGAACATGAAGCGCGTGCAGCCGAAGATGGAAGAGCTGAAGGCCAAGTTCGGCGACGACCGCATGGGCCTGCAACAGGCGACGATGGCGCTCTACAAGGAAGAAAAGATCAATCCGATCGCCGGTTGCTGGCCGATCGCACTGCAGATCCCGATCTTCTTCTCGCTCTACAAGGTGATCTACATCACCATCGAGATGCGGCACGCGCCGTTCTTCGGCTGGATCCAGGACCTTTCGGCGCCCGATCCGACGTCGTTCATCAACCTCTTCGGCCTGCTGCCGTTTGCGGCTCCCGCCTTCCTGCATCTCGGCGTCTGGCCGCTGATCATGGGTGTGACGATGTTCCTGCAGATGCGCATGAACCCGACGCCGCCGGATCCGACGCAGGCAATGATCTTCAACTGGATGCCGCTGGTTTTCACCTTCATGCTGGCGAGCTTCCCGGCAGGTCTGGTCATCTACTGGGCCTGGAACAACACGCTGTCGGTGATCCAGCAGTCGGTGATCATGAAGCGCCACGGCGTGAAGATCGAACTCTTCAGCAACCTGAAGGGGCTCTTCAAACGAAAGCCGGCCCCGACGGAGAAATGACCAAAGCCCCGCTTCGGCGGGGCTTTTCATTTCAGCCGGCATTGCTGCGGTAACCTGGCAGCTGCCGGTCGGTTGACAAAATCGCCCGAAACCTGAATGCCATAGGCACATTGGATCTGGACTGGAAAAGGCCGAATGACCGACAACAAGAACGACAAGCCGCTGTTCGGGCGCCCCTGGACCTTTATCCGCGGCGTACCGTCCCTGAAGTTCCTGCCGCCGGAAGGGCCGCTGGAAGTGGCCTTTGCCGGCCGATCGAACGTCGGCAAGTCGTCACTGATCAATGCGCTCGTCAGTCACAAGGGGCTGGCGCGTACCTCGAATACGCCGGGGCGCACGCAGGAACTCAACTACTTCGTGCCGGAGGGTTACTCCGGTGAAGCCGGCGACCTGCCACCGATGGCGCTGGTCGACATGCCGGGCTACGGCTACGCGCAGGCGCCGAAGGACCAGGTCGACGCCTGGACGAAGCTCGTCTTCGATTACCTGCGCGGCCGCGCGACGCTGAAGCGGGTCTATGTGCTGATCGACAGCCGCCACGGCGTGAAAAAGAACGATGACGAGGTTCTGGATCTGCTCGACAAGGCGGCGGTCTCCTATCAGATCGTTCTGACCAAGACGGACAAGATCAAACCACCGGCTGTGACCAAGCTGCTCGCGGACACCGCGGAAAAGATCAAAAAACGGCCGGCCGCCTATCCCGGCATCATCGCCACCTCCTCGGAAAAGAGCGAGGGTCTCGATGACCTGCGTGAGGCGATTGCCCAAACGGTCGGGATCGCCAACTGGAAATGAAAGAAGGCGCCCAGATGGAATTGGGCGCCTTACGCTGACTGCCTGAACCGGCTTACATTTTCGGCAGCAGAACCTTGTCAACGACGTGGATGACGCCGTTGGACTGCTTCACGTCAGCGATGGTCACATGGGCGACATCGCCGTTTTCATCGGTGATCGTGATCTTGCCCATGTTTTCCTTGGCCTTCAGCACGCAACCGCCGACCGTCTTGATGTCGTGTTCGCCGCCGTCGGCCTTGATCATCTTGGCAACGGTTTTGGCCATCGCGTCAGCGGCGACGACGTGGCAAGTCAGGACCTTCGTTAGTTGGGCCTTGTTTTCCGGCTTCAGCAACGTATCGACCGTGCCGGCGGGCAATTCCGCGAAGGCTTCATTGGTCGGAGCAAAGACTGTGAAAGGTCCCTTGCCTTCCAGCGTCGATACCAGACCAGCAGCCTTTACCGCCGCAACCAGCGTCGTGTGATCCTTGGAGTTCATGGCATTCTGCACGATATCCTTGGTCGGATACATTGCGGCGCCACCGACCATTGGGTTCTTGGCCTGCGCAGCGAAAGCAAATGCGGAAACGGCAGCAGCAAGCACGCTCAAGCGCAGTGCGGACTTCATCATGATGGTTCTCCTCTAGCGTCCGTGGCTAAGCCGACCGGATGCCGACATTCCTTACGGACATGAGGATCTACGAGAGGCTCGTGGGGAGAGTTTCAGCCAGAGCGCAAACTTGCTGAAAAAAGGTCAACGGCGGTGCGCCGTACCGCTTGCCACGATCGGCCCGGTGGCCTGCCCGGTCGGCGAGCCGCCGAAAGGCTCGAGGCTGACCGCCAGAGTCGCGCCTTCGTCTACGCTGCCGCGCATATCGACAGGGATGACCAATTCGCCTGCCTGACCGGGAGGAAATACGCCAAGCGATCTTGGTGCACCGCTTGCCGGAACAAGCCAGAGCTCCAGCGACTTCTCTTCGGGCTTGCCGGTGGCGATGGGTACGATCCGCAGTTTTCCGCTCTGTCGTTCATAGGAGGCAAGTAGATTGACCTGGCTGCTGGAGGCTGTCAGTTCAGCCACGAGCGGTGCAGGGGCCTGAGGCGGAGTGACGGCAACGGTGGCAATCGTTAGTGCGCCCGCGGTGATCAACAACGAGACGAGCGCGAGGCAGCGCCAGAAAATGAGCGAACCCCACACTCCACGCGCCGGCGCCGGGGTTGCTTCAGGCGCACCAAACAACCGCGCCTCGATCTGCTTGAACGTTTCCTGGCTGGGGCTAACGACGTCGTAATCGTCGTTGAAGGAGGAGAGATTGGTTTCCCAGCGGCTGACGATGGCCGCGAACTGCCTGTCGCGACGCATCCGCTCCTCTACAACTCGCCGATCCTTGAAGGAAAGAACACCAAGAACATACTCACCGGCGAGTACCTCGTCGCGGGAGCGGCCTCCCTTGCTCTGATCCGGCGATGTCATCGTTCCATGCACTCTCTCAGTTTCAAGAGGCTGCGACGCAGCCATGTGCGCATCGTGTTCAAAGGGACGCCAAACTGATCGGCCAGTTCCTGATAGCTTTGCCCTTCGACGTAAGCTTTCTTCACCGCCATTGCCCGATCAGCTTCCAACTCTTCCATGCAGGTGTCAATGCGCCTTCCTTCATCCTTGATCACAGTCTGTATCTCGGGGGAGGGTTCGTCATCCGCGAGGTCGTAGGCACTATCGATTTCGTCGGCAATCGGCTTTCGCGCGCGCATGATGTCGATCGCTTGGTTGCGCGCGATTGCCGCGAGCCAGGAAGACGGCGCACCGGATCCGGCAGCGAACACGCCGGCACGCTGCCAAATCTTCACGTAGACTTCCTGAAGCGATTCCTCGGCCTCGGTTCTGTCTTTCAAAATACGCAGGCAGATGGAAAAGAGTTTCGGGCTGGTCTCGCGATAGAGCGTGGCAAAGGCCTTGCGATCGCCGATCGCCACCAGGCTGATCAGATGCGCGATTTCGTCGCTTGTCATGCCATGCCCCTTACCACTAGCCCGACTCCCCGGGCTTACTGCCAGCTGATACGGCAAACTAATGGCCTCTGGATTATTCCATCTGTCAAAAACTTGAGATAAAAGGCCGCGATCAATTCCGCGGGGTATCCCATGAACCAGTCCGAAAGCGAAACCCAGGCACGCCTGCTTGCGCAGGCCCTGCCTTTCATGCAGCGCTACGAGAATAAGACGATTGTCGTGAAGTACGGCGGCCATGCCATGGGCAATGCCGAGCTCGGCAAGGCTTTCGCGAGCGACATCGCGCTCTTGAAACAGTCCGGCGTCAATCCGATCGTCGTCCACGGCGGCGGCCCGCAGATCGGCGCGATGCTGACGAAGATGGGCATCGAATCGAAGTTCGAAGGCGGCCTGCGCGTCACCGACGCCAAGACAGTCGAGATCGTCGAAATGGTTCTCGCCGGTTCGATCAACAAGGAAATCGTCGCGCTCATCAACCAGACGGGCGAATGGGCGATCGGCCTTTGCGGCAAGGACGGCAACATGGTCTTCGCTGAAAAGGCGCAGAAGAAGATCAAGGACCCGGATTCGAACATCGAGCGCGTGCTCGATCTCGGCTTCGTCGGCGAGGTCGTCGAAGTCGACCGCACGCTGCTTGACCTGCTTGCCCGCTCGGAGATGATCCCGGTCATCGCACCGGTCGCCCCCGGCCGCGACGGCGCTACCTACAACATCAACGCCGACACGTTTGCCGGCGCGATCGCCGGTGCGCTGAACGCCACCCGCCTGCTTTTCCTAACTGACGTTCCTGGCGTTCTCGACAAGCAGGGCAACCTGATCAAGGAATTGTCCGTCGCGCAGGCGCACGCGCTGATCGCCGACGGCACGATCTCCGGCGGCATGATCCCGAAGGTCGAGACCTGCATCGACGCGATCAAGGCCGGCGTCCAGGGTGTCGTCATCCTGAACGGCAAGACCGCCCATTCAGTGCTGCTCGAGATCTTCACCGAGCACGGCGCGGGAACGCTGATCGTTCCCTGAGCCTTTTCCGGACCTCTGTTAGCCCGCGGCGGCATAGACCGCCGCGGCTGCCTCTTTCAGCTTCTCCATCATCGCCCGATATGGTCCCGGCCCGTAGCTGACGCGGCTGACACCGAGCTTCGCCAGCGTTTTCACGTCGGGGGCGCCCGGCCGCATCATGATGTTGATCGGCAGCGGCGACGCGGCGCAGACCTTCTCGATGAGACCCTCGTCGATCAGCCAAGGCACGAAGAAGCCGTTGGCGCCGGCGGCAGCGTAAGCCTTGCCGCGCTCGATCGCTTCCTCAACCAGACCGGCATGCTTCGAAAGATCACCTTCGCGCAGGAACAGATCGGTGCGTGCATTGATGAAGAAGGCAATGCCGCGGCGGTCCGCCATCTCGCGGATGGCGCGGATGCGGGCGACCTGCTTCTCGACGGCGTGCAGCCCTTCGCCGCCAACCACCTGATCTTCAAAGTTGATACCGACTGCGCCGGCGTCGATCAGCTTTTCGACATTGGTGGCAGCACCCGCCGGATCGGTGGAATAGGCACCCTCGAAATCGACCGAGAGAGGCAGGCCGTTGACCGCGGTGATCTGGCGGGTGGTGGCGATCAACGCCTCCATCGGAATCTTTTCACCATCACCATAGCCCTGTGCTGCCGCGACCGACCAGCTTCCCGTCGCCAGCGCCTTTGCGCCGGCTTCGGTCACCGCCTTCGCCGTTCCGGCGTCCCATATGTTATAAAGGACGACGGGATTGCCCTTTTGATGCAAGGCGCCGAACGCCTTTGCCTTCTCAGCCTGATTCATTGAATTCCCTCCACAGACAATCTCTTGGATTTCATCTCATTTTCGTGTCGCAAAAGCCATTGCTTGCGCCAGAGCCCGCCGCCGTAGCCAGTCAGTGAGCCATCGGCGCCGATCAGCCGGTGGCAGGGGATGACAATCGCCATCTGGTTCGCCCCGTTTGCGCGGCCGACCGCGCGTACGATCTGCGGGTTTTCCATATCGCGCGCAATGTCGCCGTAGGCGCGTGTCTCGCCAACGGGTATCTCCATCAGCTTCGACCAGACCTGCCGCTCGAAAGCCGTGCCGAAACCCAGCGCAAGCGGCGTCCGGAAGGATGCCGATCTGCCATCGAAATACGCCTTCAGCTCGGCATCGATCTGCTCGATCGCCGGCGTGCGGCCGGCCGCGACGGTAGAGCGCGTCTTGCGCTGCAGCTTGTCCAGCTCAGCAGGCAGAGCCTTGCGGTCGTGGAATTCGAGGAGATGCAAATGCGTCTGGTCGGCCACAGCAACCATGGGGCCGAGCGGCGTTTCGAACCA
This sequence comes from Rhizobium sp. BK399, assembly GCF_014194695.1. GTDB lineage: Bacteria > Pseudomonadota > Alphaproteobacteria > Rhizobiales > Rhizobiaceae > Rhizobium. The sequence continues at coordinate 1,147,119 of NZ_JACIAH010000001.1, forward strand.
ATCCGCACGCAGAAGGTCGCGTTTCTGCGATAGCGCGGGCGCTTTGCCGATCAGCCGCTGAAATGCCGCGCGGAAGCCGCTGCCCGATTCATACCCTGCCTCGATCTGAGCGTCGATGACACGGGCGCCATTCGCCAGCTGTCTCGCCGCCTCGCCAAGACGGCGATAACGGGCGATATCGAGAAAGGTCATGCCGAGGGATCGCTTGAAGGCTCTCCGTACGGTCGAGGGATCGTAGCCGCCCGCAATCAGATCGTCCTCCGTCCATCGCACTGCGGGATCGCGGTCGAGCGCGGTGAGGAGCTGGTCGACGATCGGCTCCCTGCCCGCCTCCTCCAGAGGCCGGCAGCGTTGGCAGGGCCGAAATCCGGACTGCATGCAGGTGGCGATAGAACCATAGAACAGCGTGTTTTCCCGCTTCGGTTTACGAGCCGGGCAGGTCAGCCGGCAGAAGATGCCGGTTGTCTTGACGCAGACATAGGCAAGGCCTTCATAGGCCGGGCTGCGGGCAATCAGCGCATCGTAAAGCGCGTCGTCACTGGGAAGGTCGAAGAGCATGAGGCGTTCTACCATCCCTTCCCGGCTGCGTCCGCCGCAAATCGGGCGTCTATTTTTTCTTGCCGATTTCCTTGCCCGGCAAGCCGTGCCATAACGACCGCATGACCAAGATAGATCGCACGCCGACCAAGGCGGACTTCTCGCATGTGACCGAGTGGGTTTTCGACCTCGACAACACGCTCTATCCGCACCACGTCAATCTTTTCGCGCAAATCGACAAGAACATGACGGCCTATGTCGCGACCCTGCTGCAGATGGAGCGGGACGAGGCGCGTAAGCTGCAGAAACAGTACTACCTCGATCACGGTACGACCCTGCAGGGGCTGATGATCCACCACGGTATCGATCCGAACGACTTCCTCGAGAAGGCGCATGCGATCGACTATTCGAGCCTGACGGCGCAGCCGGAACTCGGCGCGGCAATCAAGGCCCTGCCGGGCCGCAAGTTCATCTTCACCAATGGCAGCGTCAGGCATGCCGAGATGGCGGCGGGCGCGCTCGGCATCCTCGAGCATTTCGACGACATCTTCGACATCGTGGCCGCCGATTTCGTGCCGAAACCGGCGCAGGAGACCTATGACAAGTTCACTGCGCTGAAGCGGATCGAAACCGGCAAGGCGGCGATGTTCGAGGATCTCCCACGCAACTTGAAGGTCCCGAAAGCGCTCGGCATGCAGACGGTCCTGCTGGTGCCGAACAATCTCGAGGACACGGTCGTCGAATGGTGGGAAAAGACCAGCGGAGAGGACGATCACATCGACTTCGTGACCGACGATCTCACTGATTTTCTTGCGAAGATTGCCGACTAGATTACAGAAATTTCATCCAGCTTACCGATCTTTAATTGGGCAATTTGCCGCACCGGCCCTACCCTTTCACCTGTAGTCCTCATTGTGATTGCAGATCGAAAGGAATTGAGATGTCACGAAACAAGCTGATACTGGCCGCACTCTCCTCCGTCATGATCGTCGGTGCCGCAGCCGGCACCAGTTTTGCCGCCTCTCACGACAAGAAGCATCATTCGTCGCGCCCGCAACACGCCATGGGCATGATGATGGGGCCGCGCATGGGCGCGATCCGTGAAGTCATCTTCGTTCGCATGCTGAAGCAGTTCGACACGAACAAGGACGGACAGATTTCCAAGCAGGAAGCCAAGGACGGGATGGAGGCAATCTTCGTCGCGATCGATACCGACAAGGACGGCTCCCTGACGCCAGGCGAAATCCGCAAATACCGCGAAGCGCAGATGGCCAAGGTAAAGGCACCCGCCGATGATGCAACGGATGACGATGCTACGCCGATGGCGCCGCCGGCCGATGCCGACAATGCTCAGCCGGCGCCATCGCAGCCCGGTCCCGACGGCCGTCCGGATCGCCGCGGCATGCATGGCGGGATGATGCGCGGCATGATGATGATGCAGCGCTTCGATACCGACGAGAACGGCCAGATCTCCAAGCAGGAAGCCGAAGCGGCCTTCGACAAGTTCTTCACCTGGATGGATCGCAACAAGGACGGCACGATCTCGCTCGACGACATGCCGGATCGTCCGTTCCCGTAAGCTAGAGCTTACATAGATCGAAGCCCGCCAACCGGCGGGCTTTTTCTTACTCGTGGTGTTCGTAGAAATCCTGGATGATCTTCCAGGCATCGTCGGCAGTATCGACGAAGCTGATCAGGTCGACATCGTCGGGCGCAATCGTGCCGAATTCCGCAAGCGCCTCGAAATTGACGATGCTCCTCCAGAACTTCTCGCCGAACAGGATCAACGGCATCTTTTCCATCCGGCCGGTCTGGATCAGCGTCAGGCACTCGAAGAATTCATCGAGCGTACCGAAGCCGCCGGGGAAGACAGCGATCGCCTTGGCCCGCACCATGAAGTGCATCTTGCGGATCGCGAAATAATGGAAATTGAAGCTCAATTCCGGCGTCACGTAGACGTTCGGCGCCTGCTCGTGCGGGAGCACGATGTTGAGGCCGATCGAGGGAGCACCTTCATCAGCCGCACCACGGTTGCCGGCCTCCATGACACCGGGGCCGCCGCCCGTAACGACGACATACTCATGAAAATCGAATCCCGCCGAATATTTCGAGCACAGACGGGCGAACTTGCGTGCTTCGTCGTAGTAGACCGAAGCTGCCTCGAGGTTGGCGCGCTGCGTTTCGTTTCTCGCTGCCCATGCGCTCTGGCCTGGCGCCGGAATGCGGGCGCCGCCGAACATGACAACCGTCGACTTGATGCCGCGCTCGGTCAGCAGCATTTCCGGCTTCATCAGCTCCAGCTGCAGGCGGATCGGCCGCAGCTCTTCGCGGCATAGAAAGTCTTCATCGACATAAGCAAGACGATAGGCAGGCGACAGCGTCTGGGGTGTTTTCGGCACGGCTTCGGCGCGATGCTTGTCGGTTGCGCTCGTCTTCAGCGGGTCCCAGACGCCATCCTTGCGCCGCAGCCTGCTGTTTTTTGTTTTTGCCATGTCAAAATGCCTCTCAGTACGCCCGGCAGGTGGTGCCGGTATGTCGTTTCCTGCTTTGAATTGGGAGAGTTACCACGCCCCGAAAAATCATTCCATTTTACCCCTGCATGGGATAGAGCAGATCGCGTCCCGCCAATCACAATTCCGGAGGCTTCGGTCTCCACGATAGAGATCGAAGTTTAAGGAATTCCCATGAGCGCCAGCGACCTTTCTTCCCTTGAAAAGACAATCGAAGCTGCCTTCGATAACCGTGACAACGTCAATACGTCCACGAAGGGCGAAGTTCGCGACGCTGTCGAGGCAGCGCTCGAACTGCTCGATGGCGGCAAGGCACGTGTTGCCGAGCGCGGCAGCGACGGCGCCTGGAAGGTCAATCAGTGGCTGAAGAAGGCCGTGCTTCTCTCCTTCCGCCTGAACGACATGGAGGTCGTCAAGGGCGGTTCGGGCAACTCGACCTGGTGGGACAAGGTGCCTTCCAAGTTCGAAGGCTGGGGTGAAAACCAGTATCGCGCCGCCGGCTTCCGCGCCGTGCCGAACTGCGTCGTGCGTCGCTCGGCCTATATCGCCAAGAACGTCGTGTTGATGCCGTCCTTCGTCAATCTCGGCGCCTTCGTCGATGAAGGCACGATGGTCGATACCTGGGCGACAGTCGGTTCCTGCGCACAGATCGGCAAGCATGTGCATCTCTCTGGCGGCGTCGGCATTGGCGGCGTTCTTGAGCCGATGCAGGCCGGCCCGACGATCATCGAGGACAACTGCTTCATCGGCGCGCGATCGGAAGTCGTCGAAGGCTGCATCATCCGCGAGGGCTCGGTCCTCGGCATGGGCGTCTATATCGGCAAGTCGACCAAGATCGTCGATCGCGCCACGGGCGAAGTGATGTACGGCGAAGTGCCGCCCTACTCCGTCGTCGTTGCAGGCTCCATGCCTTCGGGCAACGCCACCATGGCGAACGGCTTGCCGGCACCACACCTCTACTGCGCCGTCATCGTCAAGCGCGTCGACGAAAAGACCCGCTCGAAGACGGGCATCAACGAACTGCTGCGCGACTGATCAAGTCTTGGCGTTCCGGCGGTCCGCGCATCTGAAAAGACGCGCGCCGCCCGAACGCTGACGGTCGGACTTGATCCGGCAAAATGAACGGCACATTTCAACAAGGCGGCATCGCCGGCTTGCCTTTTCTTTGCCATTACAGCTGGATAGTTCCACTCCCATGACCGCTACCGATCCCGTCGCCAATCTTCAGACCCTGATTCGCTGCCCGTCCGTCACGCCTGCCGAGGGCGGTGCGCTTTCGGCACTCGAAGCAATGCTGTCGCCGCTCGGCTTCAAGGTCGACAAGGTGACGGCGACGGAACCGGGAACGCCCGACATCGAGAACCTCTATGCGCGGCTCGGCACCGAGGGCCCGCACCTGATGTTTGCCGGGCATACGGATGTGGTGCCGGTTGGCGACGAAGCGGCCTGGACGCATCCGCCCTTTGCCGCCGAGATCGCCGACGGCGAACTCTTTGGCCGTGGCGCGGTCGACATGAAGGGCGGCGTTGCCTGCTTCGTTGCGGCCATTGCCCGCCATGTCGAAAAGCATGGAGCGCCGAAGGGCTCGGTCTCCTTCCTGATCACCGGCGACGAGGAGGGCCCGGCGGTCAACGGCACGATCAAGCTGCTCAAGTGGGCGGCCGAGCGCGGCGAGCGATGGGATGCCTGCCTCGTTGGCGAACCGACCAATCCGGACCAGCTCGGCGACATGATCAAGATCGGTCGTCGCGGTTCGCTGTCCGGCAAAATCACCGTGCACGGCGTCCAGGGCCATGCCGCCTATCCGCATCTGGCCGACAACGCGGTGCGCGGCATCCTGCAACTGACGCAGGCCCTGATGCACCCGCCATTCGATGCCGGCACCGACAACTTCCAGCCGTCGAACCTCGAAGTGACGACCATCGACGTCGGCAATCCGGCGACGAACGTCGTGCCGGCCAAGGCGACAGCGAGCTTCAACATCCGCTTCAACGACACGTGGACAGCGGAAAGCCTGCAACAGGAGATCCTGCGCCGGCTCGATGCCGCCGCCGCGGACGGTGTGCTGCGCCCCGGCCGTCCGCCGCTCAAATACGACATCATGTGGGCTGAGCGTCCGAGCCACGTCTTCCTGACGCGCAACAATGCGCTGATCGCCTCGCTATCCTCCGCCGTCGAGAGCGTAACCGCCCAGTCGCCGAAGCTTTCCACCACGGGCGGCACGTCCGACGCCCGCTTCATCAAGGATTATTGCCCGGTCGTCGAGTTCGGCCTCGTTGGTCAGACAATGCATATGGTCGATGAGCGCGTTGCCGTTTCCGACCTCGAGCGACTCACGGTAATCTATGAAACCTTCATCGAGCGCTGGTTCGCGAATGCCGGGCTTTAGGGAAGTTCAATACTATCTTGCCGGAATCTGGCTGCTGATCCGCATGGACCCGCGCGGCTTCCGTTTTCTCGACATGTCGGAGCGCGGCGTCAACCGCTCGTTCTGGGCGATCTTCTGGTGCCTGCCGCCGATGGGGATCTCGTGGCTCTGGTGGCGCCAGGCCTTCCTGCAAACGATGCCGCCGCACACCAATGTCGGCGCGCTCTTCTATTTCCGCCTCGGACTCGTCGAAGCCGCCAACTGGTTCGTACCGCTGGTTTTTGCGGGCTTGCTGCTACTCGCCTTCAAGAAGGGCGAGCGTTTCGCGCCCGTCATCGTCAGCGTCAATTGGCTGGGTGTGCCGCTTTCCTATATCAACGGGCTGCTGCTGGCGCTGGTCTTCTTCCTGCCGCAACTGATGGGCTTCGTGTCTCTGCTGCTTTTGGCTTTCATGCTGGCGCAGGTCTTCGCCATCGCCCGCATTCTCAGGATGATCTTCCACGGCCAAGGGCTGATGGTTGGCGCGATGACGCTGGTGCTGCTGGTCCCGTCGCTGATGCTGTCGGAATACCTGCAACGCTTTCTCGGCATCTATCCCGTCTAGCAGCTATTTGCCTTGAACGACTTCACCATCTTCCTTCGTGAAGGTCCCGATGGAGGCATTCGGCAGGATATCCAGCACCGTCTCCGAGGGCCGGCAGAGCCGCACGCCCTTTTCCGTGACGACGATCGGGCGATTGATCAGGATCGGATGCGCGATCATCGCGTCGAGCAACTGGTCATCACTCAGCGATGGATCGTCCAATCCGAGTTCATCGTAGGGCGTGCCCTTTTGGCGCAGCAGCGCGCGGACGGGGATCCCCATCGCAGCGACCAGCTCGGCCAATCGCTCGCGTGTCGGCGGCGTTTTCAGATAGTCGATCACTACCGGCTCCTCGCCGGATTGGCGGATCATCGCAAGCGTGTTGCGCGAGGTGCCACAAGCGGGATTATGATAGATCGTCGTCGTCATCGCGTGCCTCCTTTTCCCGCCGGCGATCGGTGATCACCTCGGGATAATCGACCTGCATGAAATAAAGTCCGTCCGGCGGCGCCACCGGGCCGCAAGCCTTGCGGTCGCGGGCTTCGAGCGCGGCGCGCACATCGTCTGGTGTCCATTTCCCCTCGCCGGCGAGCTTCAATGTGCCGGCGAAGGAGCGGATCTGGTTGTGCAGGAAGCTCTGTGCGGTCGCGCGGATTTCGATCAGTTCGCCGCTTCTTGTGACGTCCAGCCGATCCAGCGTACGGACAGGACTATTCGCCTGGCAATGGGCGGAACGGAAGGTGGAGAAATCGTGCTTGCCGACAAGGGTCTGCGCGGCCGCATGCATAGCATCGTGATCGAGAGGTTTCGGCACCCACCAGGCCTTGCCAGCCTCGAGTGCCAGCGGCGCCCGGCGGCTGATGATGCGGTAGAGATAATGGCGCCGCAGCGCCGAGAAGCGGGCATCGAAAAACTCGCTGGCCGCTTCCACGTTGATGATCGCGACCCGTTCGCCTGCCATCTTGAGGTGGGCGTTCAGCGCATTCTGCAGCTTGAAGGGCGACCATTCCCTGGCAAGATCGGCATGGATGACCTGGCCTGTCGCATGGACGCCGGAATCGGTGCGGCCGGCCCCGCGGATCGACACCGTTTCGCCGCTTGCCGAAAGAATCGCCTTCTCAATCGCGCCCTGGACGGAAGGTCCGTTGTCCTGCCGCTGCCAGCCGACATAAGGGCCACCGTCATATTCGACGATCATGCGGTAGCGATGCATCAGGTGAGCCTCGTACCTGATGCAAGCGGCGTTCCGCGAAGGAAATCGGCAGCCTGTAGCGGCTTGCCGCCAGCCTTCTGCAGTTTAGTGAGACGTACGGCGCCGGTTCCGCAGGCGACAACCAGATCGTCGGTCAGCAGGTCACCCGCAACCCCTTGACCTTGTGCGAGCTCGGACGCCAGCACCTTCACACGTTCCGGCTTGCCGCCGATCGCAACCTCGAACCATGCGCCGGGAAACGGCGCCAGGCCGCGAATGTGATTGTGGACGTCGGTAGCGTTCTTCGAAAAGTCGATCCGCGTCTCGCCTTTGTCGATCTTGGCGGCGTAGAGCACACCGTGCGACGGCTGGGGCGTCAGGGGCAGCTCGCCCATCTCGAGCTTGACGATCGCCTCGGCCATCGCCTTGGCACCGACATGCATCAGTCTGTCGTGCAACTCGCCAGCCGTGGTGTTGGCGCCGATCTCGACTTCGCTGGTGAGGGCGACCGGGCCGGTATCCAGCCCCTTGTCCATCTTCATCACCATCATGCCGGTCTTTTCGTCGCCGGCCATGATCGCCCGCTGGATCGGGGCGGCACCGCGCCAGCGCGGCAAGAGCGAGGCATGACCATTGTAGCAGCCAAGGCGGGTACCGGTCAGGATCGCCTCCGGCAGCAGCAGGCCATAGGCCACGACAACGGCAACGTCGGCGTCGTGCGCCTTGAAGCGCTCACGTTCTTCCGGATCCTTGAAATTCACTGGCGTAAAGACGGGAATGCCGAGCAGTTCAGCGGCTTGATGCACCGGCGACTTCTGCAGATCGAGACCGCGCCGCCCACCCGGCCGCGGAGGCTGCGTATAGACACCGATGATTTCATGCCCGCCATCGACCAGCGCGCGCAAGGTCGGAACAGAGAATTCGGGCGTACCCATGAAGATGATGCGAAGCGACATTGTATCTCGCCATGTTGCAGATCGTCACCCGTCTTCAAACGGGCTTACGAGCCTAAGATCAAGTCCATTGGCTTGCCCGGCGACATCGCCGCCGGAGTTCCAGGCGCTTGGGGTCGTCGTCGGATCGTAATCGACTCCCGGCAAACCCCGCTTAAAGCGCCTTCGCCGACTTCGCTGCCTTGGTGAACTTCTTGATCACCATGTCGCGCTTCAGGCGCGAGATGTGGTCGATGAAAAGCACGCCGTTCAGGTGGTCGATCTCGTGCTGCAAGCAGGTCGCGAGCAAGCCGTCGGCCTGCACCGTCTGCTCCTTGCCGTCGCGGTCGAGATAGTTGACGGTGACGGTCGCCGGCCGTTCGACTTCGGCGTAGTAATCAGGGATGGATAGGCAGCCCTCTTCGTACACCGAGCGCTCGTCTGAGGATGCGACGATTTCCGGGTTGACGAATACCAGCGGCTGCTTCTCTTCGCCCTCGCGGGAAACGTCAATCACCAGCATGCGGCGCGGCACGCCGATCTGGATGGCAGCAAGGCCGATGCCTGGCGCGTCATACATGGTTTCAAGCATGTCGTCGGCGAGACGCTGAAAATCGGCGTCGACGCGCTCGATCGGCTTGGAAACCTGACGAAGCAGCGGATCGGGGAGAATGATGAGTGGCTTGATGGTCATGGCGTTCCCATAACGCATCTTTTTCCAGGATGGAATTATCCGGCAGGCGGGCGGGACGCTTTTTTACGTCCCAGCCCGGATTTTCGCCGCATTCCTTTAAGCGGCGCGGCGTGGCGCGGCCATCGAGCGATGCTCGCCGCCGGTACGGAACCGCTGCAGCAGCGCCACAAGATTGTCGACCTCGCCGCGCAGATGCCGGGTTTCGGCCGAAGTGTTCTCGACCATGCCCGAGTTTTGCTGGGTAATGGTATCCATGTTGCGGATGGCGATGCTGACCTCATTGACGCCGGTTGCCTGATCGCGCGCGGCGGCGGCGATATCGGCAACAAAGCGGTTGATGATGTCGATGCGGTTGATCATGTCGTTGAGCGCCTCACCGGTGCTGCTGACGATGTCGACGCCCTCGTTCACCTGGATCGAGCTCTCCGAAATCAGGTTCTTGATTTCCTTGGCGGCGTCGGCTGTGCGTTGAGCGAGCTGGCGGACTTCCTGCGCGACAACTGCAAAACCCTTGCCCGCATCGCCGGCACGCGCCGCTTCGACGCCGGCGTTCAGTGCCAAAAGGTTTGTCTGAAAGGCGATCTCGTCGATCACGCCGATGATCTTGGAGATCTCCGTGGAAGACTTTTCGATGCCGGCCATGGCGGAAACTGCGCTGGTCACAAGCTCGCCGGAGTTCTTCGCCTTCTGCTGCGTTTCGCGAACGGCGCCAGATGCCTTTTCGGCATTTGCCGCCGTCTGGCCGACGCTGACCGAGAGCTGCTGCAGCGCCGCCGAACTTTCTTCGACACCGGCGGCCTGCTGAGCGGTACGCAGAGCAAGGTCATCGGACGCCTTGGCAATTACATCCGTACCCTTGAGAATCTCACCCGAGGTTGCCCGCACAGAGACGAAGGAGGTGCGAAGTGCGGCGACAGCACGGTTGTAATCGTCAGCCATGGCTTTGAAGTTGCCCGGAAGATCGGGTGGCAGAGTCGCCTCGAGATCGCCGTTAGAGAGTGCCTCCAGCCCGCGGCGAAGATGATCGAGTGCGATCGCCTGATCCTGTTCGGCCTTTGCACGTTCCGCTTCCAGCGTCCGGCGCTTTTCTTCAAGAGTTTCCAGGTAGACCGAGATCGAGTAATCCATGTCGAGCATCGCGGCCTTGATGACAGCTGCCAGCTTCTCGGCCAGGACCTTGCCCTGCTGCCTGCCAAACATAGAAGGCCACTGCTTGGCCATGAGGCCCTTCACGAGTTCGCTCATCAGCAAAGCATAGCCGCCGATGTACCAGCGTGGCTCGAGCCCGATGCGGGCGTGCGTCTTGCCGACCGCAACCACCCCCTTCACATAGGACTCGTCGAAGTTGCCGCCCGCTAGGTTCGCCCAGTGGTCTTCCTGGCGCTTCTTAGCATGGCCCATGTGCGCCTTGTCGGCGAAGAAGCTTGCGACATCAGAGGTCTTCGCCAGTTTCGCATAGAACTTGTCCAGTGCGCCACCGAGCAGCTCGGAGATCGCCGGGCGCATCTCCCGCAGGGCCGTGCGCGCTGCATCATCCAGCTCAATGAAATCGAGGCGTTGCTTGAGCGCGCTGTCGGACTGCTGGCTGGTCATGATGTCTCTGCTTCGTGATTGATACGGAAGGGAAAAATTGAGCAGAGCTTTTGCGCAATATGGTTGAGTAATGGTTAAATGAGCTTGTCATTTGTCAGCACTCGTTTCTTCCGGCATTGCGAGCGTTTCGAAGTGACTGTGAGTTGTTCACGTTTTGATCTAGTCATCTCATCCCGATTTGCTATGGTTGCGCCATGAACACCAGCTCTGAGTCGCTCTTCCTCGCCCTGTCGCATATTAGCCCCGCAATGCTGGCGCTCGCCGGCGGCGGAATTGCCGCAATGATCTTGCTCCTGGTCGTCCTCCTTGTCCGCAGTGGGCAGGTGCGGCGCGAGCAGGCAGAGGTTGCGAGCCTGCGCGCGGCAGAGGCGGATGCCCGCATGGCGGAACTTCTGAAGATCCAGTCCGAGATGCACGGGCGGATGTCGACGATGGCGGAAGTGTTCGGCTCGAGACAATCCGAATTGAACCAGGCGATCAACCAGCGCCTGGACGGAATGTCGCAGCGCGTCAGTACGACGATCAGCGAACAGACGAAGTCGACACACGAAAACCTGCAGCGGTTGCAGGAACGTCTCGCCGTCATCGATGCCGCACAGAACAATATCCAAACTTTGGCAAAGGACGTCGTCGGCCTGCAGGCGATCCTCTCCAACAAGCAGACGCGCGGAGCCTTCGGCCAATCGCGCATGGAGACGATTGTCGCGGATGGCTTGCCGATGGGCGCCTATGCCTTCCAGCAGACGCTGTCGAACGGCTCGCGCCCGGACTGCACGATCCGCATGCCGAACGGCGCGCCGCCGCTGGTGATCGATGCCAAGTTTCCACTTGAGGCCTGGAACGCGATACGCGATGCCGGCGGGCCTGACGGAGCCAAGGTCGCCTCGCAGCAGTTTCGCCGCGACATGGAGACGCATATACGCGATATCTCCGAAAAATATCTGATCCAGGGGGAGACGCAGGACACCGCCTTCATGTTCGTCCCGTCGGAATCGATCTTCGCGGAGATCCACGAGAATTTCGAAGCGATCGTCCAGAAGGCGCATCGGTCGCGCATTGTCATCGTGTCGCCGTCACTGCTGATGCTCTCCATCCAGGTCATCCAGGCGGTGCTGAAGGATCAGCGCATGCGGGCCCAAGCGCATGTCATCCAGGGCGAGGTGGCGAACCTGATGGATGACCTCGGCCGGCTCGACGAGCGCGTCCGCAAGCTGCAGAGCCATTTTTCCATGGCTCAGAGGGACGTCGACCAGATTCTCACCTCCACCGATAAGCTCACCAAGCGCGGCGCAAAGATCGAGGCCCTGGAGTTCGAAGGCAGCGACAATGGCAAGGCCGCGGCGCGCGACAACGACTCCTCGCCGAAATCCGTCGATAGCCGCAGCGGGCTTCTGAAGCTCAGAGTGGTTGACGACGAGTAAGCCCTTCGGGCAGTGTCGCGCCCAAGAAAAGCACGGGACGGGACACTCATGATCACAGTTTTCGGCTCCATCAACATGGACCTCATCGCCACCACCGCGCGGTTGCCGAAGCCCGGCGAGACCGTCGCCGGCAACGGCTTCTCGACGGCTGCTGGCGGCAAGGGCGCCAACCAGGCGCTTGCTGCGCGACGGGCGGGACGAACCGTTCACATGGCAGGCGCAGTCGGGCGAGATGGCTTCGCCGAGCCGGCGCTCGCGCTGCTGAAGGAAGCCGGCACCGAGCTTCAGGCGGTCAAACAGGTCGACGAGCCGACTGGCACCGCGTTGATCCTCGTCGGCGGTGACGGCGAGAACATGATTGCCGTGGTGCCAGGGGCAAACGGCACGATAACGCCAGCCGATGCCGACGCGGCGGTCCGTGCCATGAGCAGGGGCGACATCCTGATGCTGCAACTCGAAGTTCCGGTCCCGGCGGTCGAGCAGGCCCTGGCCAACGCCCGCGCCAAGGGCGTGACGACCGTGCTCAACCTTGCGCCGCTGATCGAAGACGCCGCCCGCCTCGGCCGCCTCGCGGACATCGTGATTGCGAACGAGACGGAATTCGAGCGGCTTGCCGGCCAGGAGAACATGGGCGCAGGCGACCGCGAGGCCGCATTGAAGCGCCTCAATGCGGAGACCGGGCAGACCCTGATCGTGACGCTTGGCGCGGACGGCGTCATTGCCATTCGCGACGGTGTCGTTTCTCGGGCCAAGGGACTGAAGATCGAGCCCGTCGATACGGTGGGCGCCGGCGACACTTTCTGTGGCTACTTCGCCGCGAGCCTCGATGAGGGACTGGATTTCGAAGCATCCTTGCGCCGCGCGGCGGTGGCCGGCTCACTCGCTTGCCTCAAGCAGGGGGCCCAGCCATCGATCCCATCGAGCTCGGACGTCGCAAACGCGCTATAAGACAGCCTCACCCGCGACACATTGAACCGTTCGCTGCAGATCCAGTCGATTTTTATAGGATTTCATTCAAATTTAAGAGGTTTTCGGTGATGTTCCAGCCATCACCGGACTTCCCTAGGGGGCCGGTTTCTGTAACGGCTGCTCCATGAGGGGGCGACGCCTCCGTCCCCTGTGCCGATGAATGCCCCGTCCGGCACATCCTTGCTCCCCGAGGACTCCATGTTCATCTTTCGCATGAAATCGCTTGCAGCCAAGCTTATCCTCATTACCGGCATTGCCATCGCATTCGTCCTCCTCGTCTCCAATTTCTTCCTCATCGGCGAGACGCGCAACCGCGTCCAGACGCTAACGATGGATCAAGCCAATCTCGAAGCGAAGGCGATCGCCAACGAGGTTGCTTCCTCCGTTGGAGAGTTGGCGGGCGCGGCCCGCTCGATGGCCGGCACGATCGGCCGCGGTCAGGAAGGCAAATATCTCGACCGCAAGGCCGTTCTCGACATGTTGAAGGCAAACGTCGAACGCAACCAGTTCGCCTTCGGAAGCTGGTTCGCCGAAGAGCCGAACGCCTTTGACGGCCAGTCGCCGACGATGGCAGGCAAGGTCGAATTCGGCGCCGGCAAGGATGGCACGTTCAACCCCTACTGGACGAAGAGCAAGGATGGTGGCTTCACCTTTTCGACCTTTGATTCCGACTACAAGGCTGCCTGGTACGCGCTCGCTGCGGAGAGCAAGAAGGGCGCACTGTCGCCGCCTTATGCGGAAACGACCACCGGTGAAAACACCGCGATGACCTCGATTGCCTATCCGGTCATGTCTGGTGGCAAGCTGATCGGTGTCAGCGGCGTCGACATCTCGCTTAAGTCGCTCCGCGACAAGCTCTCGACGCTGCATCCCTTCGGTTCCGGCCGCGTCACGCTGCTCTCGCAGACCGGCAAATGGATTGTCTCGCCGATCCCCGAACTCGCCATGAAGGACTACGACGGCGAAGGCACCGACGCCGTAAAGAGCGCGCTTTCGACACTGCAGCCCGCCGTCGTCAAGAACCTCGCCTATGACGGTTATGAACCCTTCGATCGCGTCGTTTACCCCTTCGCCCTACCCGACGTGAACACGACTTGGGTCGTCCTCGTCGACGTCCCGCACACCGCCATCAACGCGCCTGTTCAAGATCAGACCTTCATGATGGTCGCAGCCGGCATTCTCGTGCTCGCCGCGGTCATGATTGCCCTCTACCTAGCCGTCCGTTCTCTCGTCCAGCGCCCGATCGGCGGCCTCGTCGCCAGCGTCAAGGCACTTAGCGACGGCAAGTACGAGCAGCCGGTTGCCGGTCAGGAGCGGGCCGACGAGATCGGTTCGGTCGCGAAGGCGCTGGAAGGCTTCCGCTTTGCGCTTGCCGACACGCAGCGCCTCGAAGCTGAAGCGAACAACCAGAGAGACGCAGCCGAGGCCGAGCGCGGCCGGTCGGAGGCCGAGCGGCAGCAGTCCGTCACGCTGCAGCGTCACATCGTCTCGATCGTCGGTTCTGGCCTGTCCGAATTGTCTCAGGGCAATCTCGGTCACCGCATCACCGAGGAGTTCCCGGGCGAATATGCCAAGCTGAAGCAGGATTTCAACGCGGCGCTCGAAAGCCTCGAGGAAACCATCAAGACGATGAACCTCAGCGTCGTGAACATCGGCTCCGGCACCAGCGAAATCAGTGGCAGTGCCTCTGACCTCGCCAAGCGCACCGAACAGCAGGCAGCAAGCCTCGAAGAGACGGCGGCGGCACTGAACGAGCTTACCGCCCAGGTCAACTCGAGCGCCGAGAATGCCCGCACCGCCGCTGATAACGTCAACCTCGCCTGCGAGGATGCCGAAAAGTCAGGCGAAGTCGTGCGCAAGGCGATCGCTTCGATGCAGGGCATCGAGCAGTCCTCGACAGAGGTCTCGCGCATCATCAGCGTCATCGACGAGATCGCCTTCCAGACCAACCTGCTGGCACTGAACGCCGGCGTCGAAGCCGCCCGCGCTGGGGAAGCCGGCAAGGGCTTCGCCGTCGTCGCGCAGGAAGTCCGCGAGCTAGCTCAGCGTTCGGCAAATGCCGCCAAGGAGATCAAGACGCTCATCAACACCTCGGCCGTACAGGTCAAGGAAGGCGTCGATCTCGTCGGTCGCGCGGGCGACACGCTCCACAAGATCTCCGAGCAGGTCATGGGTATCAACGGTCTCATCCGCCAGATCTCGGCATCGGCCAGCGAACAGGCGATCGGCCTAAAAGAGATCAACCAGGCCATGAACCAGATGGACCAGGTGACCCAGCAGAACGCCGCCATGGTCGAGGAGACGACGGCCGCCAGCGTCACGCTCAACGACGAGGCGCAGACGCTGAAGCAGCTCGTCACGCGCTTCCGCGTATCCGGCATGAGCCACGCTTCGGCGCTGCGCTCGACGGCTCAGCAGATGCGTGCGCCGACCGCCGCTGCGACCTATCGCCAGGCCGCAGCTCCGGCACCGCGCCGGGCCGTCCCGCAGACACACGGTTCGGCAGCACTGGCCCAGGACAATTGGGAGGAATTCTAAGCCGAGCCCGGTCGCTCAAAACAAGAAAGGCGCCTGAGCAATCAGGCGCCTTTTCTAATGGAATGTCGAATGCTCAGGCAGCGTTCGAGGTCTGCTCTTCATTGAGGAATGCATAGATCGCCGACGCGGAGTCGGTCGCGCGCAGCTTGGCGACAAGATCGTGGTCACGCAGCACGCGGGCGATGCGAGACAGGGCCTTCAGGTGATCCGCACCGGCGCCTTCTGGCGCGAGAAGCAGGAACACAAGGTCAACAGGCTGATCGTCCAGAGCCTCGAAATCGACCGGCTGCTCAAGGCGCGCGAAGATGCCGACGATGGAGTGGACGCTTGCGAGCTTGCCGTGCGGTATGGCGATGCCGTTGCCGACGCCGGTGGAGCCGAGGCGCTCGCGCTGCAGGACAACATCGAAAACTTCCCGCTCCGAAAGTCCTGTGACTTTCGACGCCTTTGCAGCCAATTCCTGGAGGAGCTGTTTCTTGGAATTTACCCTGAGGGCGGGAATTATCGCATTTTGCTGCAGCAAATCTGCCAATGCCATTTTATTTTCCTTCTGCGCCGAGAGAGCGATGGCGGCAGCCTAACTGCCGCCCTTCGCCTTAACCTCAGCTTTTGATGCTGGCTGCATCGATCCAGCCAATGTTACCGTCATGCCGACGATAAACGATGTTCAATTGTTCCTTGCCGGGGCTGCGAAACAGCAGCAGCGGCTCATCCGTCATGTCGAGCGCCATCACGGCGGTCGCGACCGACATTGTTTTCAGTTGCTTGGTGCTTTCGGCGACGATCGCCGGCGCGAAATCATCCGGGATCTCGTCTTCGTTGTCCGACATGCCATCCATGACGGTATAGGCAACTTCCGCTGAACCATTCTGGTGATTTCCAGAGTAGTGATCCTTCAGCTTGCGCTTGTAGCGGCGAAGACGCTTTTCGATCCGCTCGGAAGCGGCATCGAACGCCAACTGCGGATCCATCGCCTCTCCGGCGGCATGCAATACAACTCCGCTATCGAGATGAAGCTTGCAGTCCGCGGAAAACCGGGCGTTGGCCTTATGTACGATCACTTGACCGGAATACCCTCCGTCGAAGTATTTCGTGACGGCTACACCGATTTGGTCCTCGATCCGCTGACGAAACGAGTCACCAATTTCCATATGTTTACCGGATACACGCACACTCATGGAGTTTCCCTTCTTATGGTAGTTTGCGAGTACCAGTTTACGCCAAGGCTCCCGCTCATCCAAGCACTTCGCACGATCCCAAGCAAGATCGGCCGAAGTTGCCGGCTTCAGGCGCCCTGAGGATGATGGGGATAACTTCCTAGCGCTGTCCACAGCGCCAATTGCGGCGGGCTTCTAGCCAGAAGTTACCAAAATGTCAACAGACTTTTATTAGCGCCTTGAAATACACGCACTGATGGCTGCGAAATCGCTCTCAAAAGCCCGCGACCTTGGCCAGGGCTTTCTTTTCGCGCCTGCGCTGGACGGAGGAAGCAATGCTCATTGCTTCACGGTATTTTGCCACTGTGCGACGAGCGAGATCGACGCCGCTCTTCTTGAGGATATCCGCTATATCGTCATCCGAAAGCACGGCCTCCGGGGTTTCCTGCATGATCAGCGTCCGGATCTTGTGGCGGACGGCCTCGGCCGAATGACTATCGCCGCCTTCAACGGCACTGATCGAAACGCTGAAGAAATACTTGAGCTCGAAGAGGCCGCGTGGTGTCAGCATGTACTTGTTTGACGTCACGCGGCTGACCGTGGATTCATGCATCTTGATGGCATCCGCCACCGTCTTGAGGTTGAGCGGTCGCAGGTGATCGACGCCATGCATCAGGAAGGCATCCTGCTGCCGGACGATCTCGCTTGCCACCTTCATGATCGTCTTAGCCCGCTGATCGAGGCTCCGGGTCAACCAGTTGGCGGTCTGCAGACATTCCGACAGAAAGGCGTAGTCATCGCCACTTTTCGTAACTTTTGAAAAATACGCCTGATTGACCAGAACGCGCGGCAGCGTGTCCGGATTGAGCTCGATCAGCCAGCCACCATCGGCGCTTGCGCGCACGACGACGTCAGGCATGATCGCCTCGGACATCCCTGCTTCGAAGCCGGTGCCGGGCTTCGGGTTGAGCTGGCGGATCTCGCTCAGCATGTCGAGCAGATCTTCCTCGTCAACGCCGCAAAGCCGTTTCAGTGTCGCGAAGTCACGCCGCGCCAGAAGCTCGAGATTGCCGACCAACGCTTGCATAGCAGGATCAAAGCGATCCTTCTGGCGAAGCTGGATCGCCAGGCACTCCGCCAGATTGCGGGCGAAAACACCGGGCGGATCGAGGGTCTGCAGGGCTGCGATCACCCGCTCGACATCGTCGGGGTCGGCGCCCAGGCGATCGGCCGCCTCGGTCGCATCGCCGTGAAGGTAGCCGGCCTCGTCGAGTTGGTCGACGAGATGCTGGGCAATCATCCGGTCGGCCATGTCGGGCAGAACAAAGGGCAGTTGCTGGGCCAGGTGGTCGCGCAGAGAGGTCTGGCCGGCAACGAAATCATCGAGATCGTAACTCTCTGCCCCATCGCCGCCGCCGGGCATCGATTTCCACTGGCTGATCAGCTCCGGCGCATCGGCGCGCTGCGGGGCACCGTCATCGGGAAAGACATTGGCGTAGTTGGCGTCGAGTTCATCGCTGAGGCGGTTTGCGCCCCCGGCGTTGCCACTCTCGTACCAGTCGCCCGACAGAACTTCAGTCCGGCTGTCGTAGCCGTCTTCGGAGGTCTCGTCCGGCTGCGATGCGTAAGCCTCGTCTTCCGCGCCGCCGCGCTCGGGAGCTGCGTCTGCGTCAGTCGACGGAATCTCGAGCAGCGGATTTTTCTCAACTTCCTGGGCAATGAACTGGGTCAGCTCAAAATGCGTCATCTGCAGCAACTGGATGGACTGCATCAGCTGCGGTGTCATCACCAGCGACTGGTTCTGGCGCAGAAAAAGGTTGGCCGACAATGCCATAGCGGACGCGAAACTCCCGTTCGTCTCCTCCGGGAAACCGCGTCCTGCCACGGGCTCAGGCCACGGATATCCAAGTTGGCCCAAAAATTGCTTTTTTATTCTATTTGGTCAAGCAGAACCGTCACGGAAGGTGAATTTCCGGGCTGGCCTGCACGCGTCAGAGGCTGAAATTGTCGCCGAGATACAGGCGGCGCACTTCCGGATTGTTGACGATGTCGTTGGCGCGACCATGCGTCAGCACTTCGCCTGCATGGATGATGTAGGCGCGGTCGATCAGGCCGAGTGTCTCGCGCACATTGTGGTCGGTGATCAGCACGCCGATACCGCGCCCTGTCAGGTGATGCACGAGGTGCTGGATGTCGGCGACGGAAATCGGATCGACGCCGGCGAACGGCTCGTCCAACAGCATGAAGGTCGGATCGGTTGCCAGTGCGCGAGCAATTTCCAGACGCCGCCTCTCGCCACCGGAGAGCGACACCGCGGCGCTCTTGCGCAGCTTGCGAATATGGAATTCGTCGAGCAGCTCGTCGAGTTTCTTCTCGCGTGCAGCCTTGTCGTTGATGTGCACTTCAAGAACCGCGCGAATATTTTCTTCGACGGTCAACCCACGGAAGATCGACGCTTCCTGCGGCAGGTAGCCGACACCTAGCCTCGAGCGACGGTACATCGGCATCGTCGTGACATCGTTGCCGTCGATCTCGATCGTACCCTCGTCAACGGGTACGAGCCCGGTGATCATGTAGAAGCAGGTAGTCTTGCCGGCACCGTTCGGGCCGAGCAGCCCGACGGCTTCGCCACGTCGAACGACCAGCGACACGCCGTTCACCACGCGCCGCGTGCTGTAGGTCTTTGTCAGACCGCGCGCGATTAGCGTGCCCTGATAGCGGCTCTTGTCACCGGCGGGGGTCTCAGCAGCTTGCTGCCCGGACCTGCCGAACATGGTCGATAGCGAGAATAACTTCACGTGGTAAGGCCGGGGTCAGTTCTGTTTCTGTGACTTCGGATCAAGCTGGATCTGGACGCGCCCCCCGCAGCTGTCCAACTGTGCCTGACCTGTTTCCATGTGGACCGTCAACTGGCAGCCCGTAAAGACGTTCGGTCCATCGGTCAAGACAACCTTGTCCCCCTTGAGGATGAACAGCTGCTTGGCCATATCGAACGAACCGTTGTCGGCGGTCGCTGTCTGCGTGCCCGAGGTCAGGTACACCTTATCCGTGACCACGATGTGATCGATATCCGTGTTTCCCGATGAAATCGACGCCGAGGTGTTCTGGGCGGGTGCAGCCTTCTTGGCGCCAGCGGCCGGCGCCGCGTTGGGATCGGCCTTCGGCTTGTAATAGACCGTCATGTGGCCGGCCTGCAGCGTTGTCTTGCCTTGTACGACCTTCACATTGCCCGTGAAATCGGCCGTGTGCTCCTGATCGTGGATCTCCAGCTTGTCGCTCTCGATCTGAATCGGTTCGTCCCTGTTCAGCTTCAGGCCGTCCATTTGGCTGGTCGTTGCCTGCGCCAGGGCGCCTCCGGCCAACAGCAGCAGCGCGACCGCGCCATTGAAAAATACTGCTCCCGCCTTGCGGGTAGAAATGCGACAATCGTTTGTCATGGTGACCCGGCTGTTAAGTGCCCTGTTTGTGAATAGCGGACGGATCGACATTCATGCGTACATTCCCCTCGAATGTGATCGTCTGCCCCTTATCCGTCATCTTGATCGACTGCGCAACAATAGAGGCGCCATCTTTCTGAATACTTACGGGATCCTCGCTGGTGAGTTTCCCACCTTTGATATCCACCTTGGCGGTCTGGAACTTGGCCGTAAGGCCGTTGCTCAACAGAATGGCAAAGGGGGATCGAACATCGAGATTGTCGGTCGCGCGATCGTAGTCCGCAGACGTCGCTTCGACGCGAGCGATCAGGTCGTCCTTCATCGGCACCGCAGCCTTGATCTTCTCAAGCGTCATCAGGTTCGGATTCTTGATATCCTGGAGCGCCCGTTCGGCCAGCATCGAATAGTTGATCCCGTCCGAATTGCGGCCCGAGATGGCGGGCTTTTCCATTACGACCTTGCCGTTCTCGATCTTGGCGCCCTCGATCTTTATATTTTCCGGCAGATAGGTGCGGATAACAGACACACCAATAAAGACCAGCGACACCACGACGGCCGCCACCGGCAGAATGACCTTCAGGCGGCGTACACGTGCGGAATGGAAGCGCGCATCGACATAGGCGCCTCGCTTCGGCGCCGCATAGTCGGCCTTTCCGCTGGTGTTCAATGTATTGAGCATAACCTGGTCCATGTCCGTGATCGGGCAGCTTATATAGGCGTTGCCGCGCCCGATCACAGTTCGTTTCGCATTATTACACTGACTTGCCAATATGGATTTTTTTCTGCAACAAGCAACAAAGGCGCCGGAACGTGTAAAATCAACGTGTCCGAACGGCGCAATAGCCCTAAGGTTAGGGGTCGTGCGTGCTCGCCACCCCCTGGAGGAATTAATGGACAGTTCGATGATCGCCGATCGCCGCAGGCTTCGCCGCAAGGTCGGCTTCTGGCGCGTCGTCGCGGTGTTGCTGCTCGTGGCACTGGGCTTTGCCGCCTACAGCGCCTTCATCGGCGACGTCCCACGCAGCCGGCCACACGTCGCCCACGTGACCATTTCCGGACTGATCACCGATGATGACGAGTTGCTGGAGCGACTGAAGAAGATCGAAAAGAACGATGCGGTAAAGGCCGTCGTCGTCTCCATTTCCTCGCCCGGCGGCACGACCTATGGCGGTGAAAGGGTCTTCAAGGCTATCCGCGCCATCGCCGCCAAGAAACCCGTCGTCTCCGACGTGCGGACGCTGGCCGCTTCCGCCGGCTACATGATCGCGACTGCCGGCGACATGATTATTGCCGGCGACAGCTCGATCACCGGCTCGATCGGCGTGATCTTCCAATATCCGCAGGTCAAGCCGCTGCTGGACAAGATCGGCGTGTCGCTTGAAGAAATCAAATCCTCGCCCCTGAAGGCCGAACCCTCGCCGTTCCATCCGGCGAGCGAGGAGGCCAAGGCGATGATCAACAGTATGATCGTCGACAGCTATGGGTGGTTCGTCGATCTCGTCGCCGAGCGGCGCAAGCTGCCGCGTGATGAGGTGCTAAAACTGGCGGATGGCACGATTTTCACCGGGCGTCAGGCCTTGAAGGCCAAGTTGATCGATCAGATCGGCGGGGATGACGAGATCCGCGCCTACCTGGAGACGCGCAAGGTCAGCAAGAGCCTACCGGAGGTCGATTGGGACAAGCGAAGCAGCACACCCTTCCTGCTCGCAGACAGCGCATCTCAAATCCTGACACTGCTCGGCTACGACAATCTTGCCAAGGCGCGGGACCTTGGTGGAATTCTGCCCCAAAAGTTGCTCCTTGACGGGCTCCTTTCAGTTTGGCAGGTTGGCAATGACCAATAAGAAATCAATAATTTAAGGGGGCAGAAGTGATCAAGTCCGAACTGGTGCAGATTGTTGCAGCTCGCAACCCGCATCTTTACCATCGCGATGTCGAAAATATCGTCAACGCGGTGCTCGACGAGATCACCGATGCGCTCGCGGCGGGCAACCGCGTCGAGCTGCGCGGTTTCGGTGCCTTCTCGGTCAAAAATCGCCCTTCCCGTTCCGGCCGCAATCCGCGCACCGGCGATACCGTTTTCGTCGAGGAGAAGTGGGTTCCCTTCTTCAAGACCGGCAAAGAGCTGCGCGAGCGTCTCAACCCGGGACAGGCCGACGAAGAGGATTGATCCTCGCGATCACGACTGCCTGCGGCAAGCCTGCACTTGAACTTGGCTCTCGGCCCACTATCCTGCTGACCAGATCAAAGCGCTACGCCAAAGGCGGTGGGCGTTGAAATACGGAGGCCGAGCATGGCGAAAAAGATCACCAACCTATTGATTTTGCTGCCACTCGGAATCATCCTCATTGTCTTCTGCGTCGCCAACAGGCAGGTGGTTACGCTCGCATTCAATCCCTTCCTGCCGGAAGACCGCGTGCTCTCGCTGTCGGCGCCATTCTTTGTATTCATCTTTATCGCGCTGATCATCGGCATGGTCGTCGGTTCGGCTGCCACCTGGTTCAACCAGAGCAAATATCGCAAGCGCGCTCGCACCGAGGCTAAGGAAGCGGTTCGCTGGCAGGCAGAGGCGGATCGGCACAAAAACCGCGCCGAGGAAATTGCCGGACAGCTGCCGTCGCGGTGACAGCTCGCCCGAAGCGAGGCTGAAATTCGGCGGGGCAAGCACTTGCAGCCATCGCCCCAGCTTCATAGCTATACAAAGTAGACCCGCTGCACATCTGCTAGGCACAGTCGTTCTACGACACACGCGCGGCGCCTTGCGAGGATGAGACCATGAATATCGACGAAATCCTGCGGTCAGTCGTGGCCGTCCGCTCATCAATTCCCGAAGACGCCTTTACAGCAGGCACACTTGGCACACGCCGCGAAGGCAGCGGCGTCGTGATCAACTCATCCGGGCTGGTCCTCACCATTGGCTACCTGATCACCGAAGCCGAGGAAGTCTGGCTGACGACGCTTGACGGGCGGGTGATCGCAGCCCATCCGCTCGCGTATGATCAGGAGACCGGGTTCGGCCTGCTGCAGGCTCTCGGCGACCTCGGCCTGCCGGCCCTGGAATTCGGAAGCGGGACCGGAGCCGGCCTCGGTGATCCCGTCGTATTGGCGGATGGCATCGGCCAATTCGTGGAGGCGAGGATCGTTGCAAAGCAGGAATTCGCCGGCTACTGGGAATATCTTCTGGATGAGGCAATCTTCACCACGCCTGCGCACCCGTCCTGGGGCGGCGCCGCCCTGATTGATGCCGAGGGCAAGCTGCTTGGGATCGGTTCGCTGCGTTTGCAGATGAGCCAGAACGGCGAGGTCGCCGACATCAACATGATCGTGCCGATCAACCTGCTTCCACCAATTCTGGACGACCTGATGACGCGCGGGCGCGTCAACAAACCGCCGCGGCCGTGGCTTGGAGCCTTCTCGGCGGAAAGCAACGGCGATGTGATCGTGATGAGCGTCGCTGAAGGCAGCCCCGCGGATACCGCCGGCCTGCGGCGAGGTGACATCATTTCCGAAATCCGCGATGGCGAAGTCGATGGACTTGCCGATTTCTATCGCAAGGTCTGGAGCAGCGGTCCGGCGGGCGCGGAAATCCCGATGCGCGTGCTGCGTGATGGCCGGGAGGCGTGGCTGCGCATCAGGTCCGCCGACCGCAATCAGTTCCTGAAAAAGCCGCAGTTGCAATAGGGTCGGAGACGCGTGGTTCTACGCGTCTGGATAAAAACTCATCTCCTCGTAGTCGCCTTCCGCCGATGTGCCTGATCCGGTGACGACGAACCCTTTCGAACAATAGAAGGCCTTGGCGCGGTTGTTCTTCACCAGGCATTTCAAGCGATACTTGTTATGCGGCCAATCGGGGAGCGCCGCGAGCAGCGCGGCACCGGCGCCCTGCCCCTGCCAGGATCTGCTGACATAGAGCATGTGAATGAAATCGTCCGGCGGCCACAACGTCATGAAGCCGGCGATTTCGCCGTTTGGCGCCTCCGCGAGCCACAGATGTTCGCCCTGTGTGTGGGCCCTGAAATCATCGTGGCGGAAGCTGGCTGGATCGACCCACGCAAAGGTCTCGCGGCGCACGGCGAGATAAATGTCTGCCAGAGTTTCCAGATCCGATTCCCGTGGCGATCTGATCGTCCACTTGACGGATTGCGGCTGCGTCTGAACGGAGAGATCTGTCAATTCCGACCCTTATTCTGCGGCTTTGGCACTGACGGCGGCGTTGAAACTCGAGAAGAACTGCTGCGCCAGCTTCGTGGAGGTCGAGTCGATCAGTCGTGCGCCGAGCTGCGCGATCTTTCCACCGACCTGGGCTTTTGCTTCGTACTGCAGGACCGTTTCGTTGCCCTCGTCCTTCAGCACCACATCGGCGCCACCCTTGGCAAAGCCGGCGATACCACCTTTGCCTTCGCCTGAGATCGTGTAGCTTTCCGGCGCGTTGATATTGGAAAGCGTGACCTCTCCGTTGAAGGTTGCCGAAACCGGACCGATCTTGATCTTGACCACAGCCGTCAGCTCGGTTGGGGACTTCATTTCCAGGCTCTGACAGCCCGGAATGCACTGCTTCAATATCTCCGGGTCATTGAGCGCTGCCCATACGACATCGCGAGGCGCGGTAATCCGTTCTTCGCCGGTCAAGTCCATCCGAAATCCTCCCATTTCGACCTGCCTCAATTTATCACAGCCCGAAAGCGCTTTGCCAAGGTGAAACAGGATGCTATTTGCACGAGTTCTATCGAATTGAAGCACGCGGAAAATCACGTGAGACAGAAAGAACGCCGGCCTGGCCAGAAATCCGCCGCCGGCCCCTCGGGCGGACGCCGCCCTGACGATCGCGGCCAGCGGCCGATAAAGCCGGCAGCGAAGCCAGCGCCAGTTCGTGAGAAGGTGCGCGAACCGGCTTCCGTGCCGACGGCAATCGACCGGCCGCTGATGGTGCGCACTGGCGAACGTCCGGCTGAACGCGTGCCCGTTATCCTCGAGTCCCTCGGCGCAGGCGACTTCCATCTGATCGACAGTGGCAATGGCGAGAAACTGGAGCAATACGGCCCCTACCGGATCGTGCGCCCGGAGGGCCAGGCATTGTGGCAGCCGTCCTTGCCGAAACAGGCCTGGGAGAAAGTCGATGCCGTCTTCACCGGCGACACCGACGAGGAAGGCACCGGGCGCTGGCGCTTTCCCAAGGAAGCGCTCGGCGAGACTTGGCCGCTTAATCTGCTCGGCGTCGATTTTCTCGGCCGCTTCACCTCTTTCCGCCACGTCGGCGTCTTTCCCGAGCAGATCGCCCACTGGACCTGGATGAAACAGCAGGTCGAGGCCGCCAAGCGGCCATTGAAGGTTCTGAACCTGTTCGGCTACACCGGTGTCGCCTCGCTCGTCGCCGCCGCTGCGGGCGCCGAGGTTACGCATGTCGATGCTTCCAAGAAAGCGATCGGCTGGGCACGCGAAAACCAGGCGATGAGCGGACTGGAAAAGGCGCCGATCCGCTGGATCTGCGAAGACGCGATGAAGTTCATCCTGCGGGAAGAACGCCGCGGCAACACCTACGACATCATCCTCACTGATCCGCCAAGCTTCGGCCGCGGCCCGAACGGCGAGGTTTGGCATCTTTTCGCCCACCTACCGCTAATGCTCGACATCTGCCGCGAAATCCTGTCTCCGAAGGCTGTCGGGCTCGTGCTGACCGCCTATTCGATCCGCGCCAGCTTCTATTCGATCCACGAACTGATGCGCGAGACCATGCGCGGGGCCGGCGGTGTCGTCGAATCCGGCGAGCTTGTCATTCGCGAGGCCGGGCTGGACGGCAATAGGCCGGGCCGCGCCCTTTCCACCTCTCTCTTCTCCCGTTGGTACCCAAATGAGCCATGAACACAGGGGCCACGGCCCGCATAAGGTCGGGCACGTGAAAGAGGTCACTTCGCTCGCCAATCCTATCATCAAGGACATCAAGGCGCTTAGCGACAAGAAAAACCGCGAGCAGAGCGGTACCTTCATGGCCGAAGGGCTGAAGCTTGTCATCGATGCCATTGAACTCGGCTGGACAATCCGCACCCTCGTTTACGCCAAGGCAGCCAAGGGCAAGCCGCTGGTCGAGCAGATGGCGGCAAAGACCGTCGCCTCGGGTGGCCTGGTGCTCGAGGTCAGCGAGAAGGTGATCTCCTCGATCACCCGCCGCGACAATCCGCAGATGGTGGTCGGCATCTTCGAAAGCCGCTGGAAGCCATTGCGCGAGATCCACCCGAAGCCAGGCGAAACCTGGATTGCCCTCGACCGCGTGCGCGACCCCGGCAATCTCGGCACGATCATTCGCACCGCGGATGCTGCCGGCGCCTCCGGCGTCATCCTCGTCGGCGAAACGACTGATCCCTTCTCGCTGGAAACGGTGCGCGCCACCATGGGCTCGGTGTTTGCCGTTCCCGTTGCACGCGCCACGGCGGAAGAATTTATCGCCTGGAAGAAGCACGCCGGCGTTTCCGTCGTCGCGACGCACCTGGCCGGATCGGTCGACTACCGCACGATCGACTACAAGAAGAAGCCGGTGGTGATCCTGATGGGCAACGAGCAGTCTGGGCTGCCCGAGCATCTTGCAAAGGAAGCCGATGCGCTTGCCCGTATTCCGCAGCAGGGCCGCGCCGACTCCCTCAATCTTGCCGTCGCCAGCGCCGTCATGCTCTTCGAGGCACGGCGTCACCTTCTCTCACTCGACGAGGCCAAATGACCGAACAGACGCTAGAGCGCCCGACGCTGTTTGCCAGGCCGCTGCCGATCCTGATCTTCATCGTCATTGCCGTCGTGCTTGACCAGATCGTCAAGATCGTCGTCGACCGTACGCTGCCACTTCAGGAGCCGGTGCATCTAATCCCGATGCTGGCGCTCTACCGGACGTACAATCTCGGCGTCGCCTTCTCGATGCTCTCTGGCATGGACGGGTGGTTCATCGTCGGCATGCGCCTTGTTATCGTCGCTTTCGTCATCTGGCTCTGGCACCGCACTGGCAAGCAGCGCACCTTTGCTCATCTCGGCTATGCGCTGATCATCGCCGGCGCGCTCGGCAACCTGATCGACCGGTTCCTCTACGGGCATGTGATCGATTACATCCTGTTTCATACCGAGACATGGTCGTTCGCCGTCTTCAACCTAGCCGACAGTTTTATCACGATCGGCGCGGGATGCGTGATTCTTGACGAGCTGATACAACCTAAAAACGCAGACCGTTAAAATCCTAGCGATTTGCTGAAGGCATTTGGAACCGCCGTTGTGCTATCCCGCGACCATGCAAAGTCTCGGTCAATTGCACGAAAGACTTGCCGCCGCATTTGGGCGGCGTACCGCTCGTCGCCATGGCGCGTGGATTTTGGATGCTGTTGACCCGCAAACCGGGCTCGTTTCGCCACAACCCCATCGTCGCCGGATAGGCCGCAAGCTTCTGTCATGGTGGTTGGGCGGACTTGGGCTTGTTGCCGGTCTGATCCTCATTGCCATATCCAAAGCCGGTATTTCCCCGGTGCTTTCGATAGGGCTTGGCGTTGCCGCCCTATCCGCCATGGCCCTTCTTGCAGTCTTTTCGGCCACCAAACGGAGAAGCACGCGGAGCCCCTCGACTGGCGTTTCTCCCGCGTGGAGCCAAGGCGCGGTTCTCTTCGCCGATATCCATGACGCGCTTGGCGACATTACCGTCACACGCAGCATGGACCGGCGCATCGTCGGCGCCAACGAGATGTTCCGTCGGCTGACCGGTCGCCTCAATCCGGAAGGGCTGACCTGTGAGGAGATCGGGATCGCCTTTCGTCCGGGTCCCGCACCGCACCGCTTCGAGGTGGAGATCTCGACGCCTGAGGGCCAGCGCATCTACGTCTGGCGCGACGTCGTGACCCGCGATCCCGGCGACGGACGGCTGTTGCTGCAGAGCATCGCCCGCGATGTGACCGAAGAACGGCTAACAGCGCAGTCCCGCGAAGAGGCGCGGCAGAAAGCCGAATATAACAGTGCCGCGAAATCGCGGCTGCTTGCGACCGTCAGCCATGAAATCCGCACGCCACTTTCGGGCATCCTCGGCATGACGCACCTGCTGAGCGAGACCCGTCTGACCCAGGAACAGCAGAACTACCTCACCGGCATTCGCCAATCCGGCTATGCACTGACGCAACTGGTCGAGGACCTGCTCGATTTCTCGACGATTGAGGTCGGTCGTTTTCAGCTCCGTCCCCGGGCAGAATCTCTGCGCAAGCTGCTCGAGAGCGTGGTCGAGATGCTCGCCCACCGCGCCCACGAAAAGGGCATCGAGATCGGCGCAACCGTTTCCTCCGACCTGCCGGAACTGATGAGCTTCGATCCGGCACGCCTACGTCAGGTCCTGTTCAACGTCATCGGCAATGCCGTTAAATTCACGCAGGCGGGTGGCGTATTCGTGCGGGCATCCCAGCAGGGCAATGGTGTGCTGATCAGCGTCAACGACACCGGCCCCGGCATGACCGAGGAAGAACAGAACCGCATCTTCGGTGAATTCGAGCAGGGCGGAAGCACGGTCGACAAGAGTGCCGGGACGGGACTTGGTCTGTCGATCTCTGCCCGCATCATGCGCGAGTTCGGCGGCTCGCTCGCGGTCTCGAGCGAAAGAGGCACCGGCAGCGAGTTCAGCATCCGCTTTCCGATCGACATTCCGGAGGAAAACCGCGCGCGCCGGAATACGGTGCTTGCCGGCAGCGTCGTCCTGCTGCTGGCGCCACCCGGCGCGGCGTGCTTGGCGATTTCTGAGACGATCACAACGCTCGGCGGCGATTGCCACCTGGTCACTGATGGCGAGAGCGCGCATGCGATGCTGCTTGCCATGACGGCGCGCGGATGCCGGCCAACGGACATTATCGTCGACCACCGCATGTCGGGAGAATTTGCCGACCACCTCGCCGATCGCGCGGAAATCGCTGCACTGGGGCTGCGCAAGATCTTCCTGGTCAACCCCGAGGAGCGCAACGCCCATGCGCTCGACCTCTTCGACGCATGGCTGATACGGCCGCTGCGAGAGCAGTCGCTGATCGACGTATTGCGCGGCAGGATGCGCGGCATGGAGAAGCGTGACGCTCTGAACGACAACCAGCCTGGATTCAGCGTCGTCATCCCGGAGGCGGGCATCCAGAGCGGGCTGCGAATCCTGTTGGCCGAAGACGACCCGATCAACGCGATGCTCATTCGCGCCATGTTGGAGAAAGCCGGCCATACCGTCCAGCATGTCGACCACTTCGAAACGCTTCTCGACTGCGCGCTGTCGGAAGGAAGCGCACGCCCCGATATCGTCATCAGCGATCTTTCCATGCCGGGCGGCGATGGCATCGACATGCTTGGCCGGCTACGCGGACATGAGCGCCGGCTTGATGTTCCCCCGGTCCCGATCATCGTGCTGACCGCCGACAAGCGCGACGAATCCCGTAGACAGGTCTTGCTGAATGGCGCAAACCGCGTCATGGTAAAGCCAGTTGACCCGATAAGGTTGCTGACGGAAGTCCAAGCCGTTGCTGCGCTTTCGGCCCGCCGCGCGGAAGCACGGTAACCACCGAGAGACCGGCACGCTGCTTAAGTGTGACGGCGACATGATGTCACTTTCCTGTCGTACATAAGTGTTTTATGGCGTGTCAAAAGCCGGCAACGGGAGAATCGCCATGTCCGCAGACGCTTTCAATTGTGCCGCCGTCGCCGAGGTTCATCGGCCGTCGAGCACGCTTGCGCCAAAGGAAGGCGACATTCTCGGCCGCATCGGCAATCTCGAGACCCGCCTCGCCCGTAGTTCCAGCGAGATCGACGCCGCACAGGCCGTTCGCTTCCGTGTCTTCGTCGAAGAAATGGGTGCCGAGCTTTCACAGGAAGCCATGCGCCGCAAACGCGATTTCGATTCCTACGATGCGTTCTGCGACCATTTGCTCGTGCTCGACCGCTCGATCGAGGGCGACAGCGAGGACCAGATCGTTGGCACCTATCGCCTGCTCCGGCAGGAAGTTGCCATGGCAAACGGCGGCTTTTACTCGGCTTCGGAATTCGCCATCGACGAGCTGCTGGCCCGCCACCCGGATAAGCGGTTCATGGAACTCGGCCGCTCTTGCGTGCTGCCTGATTACCGCACCAAGCGTACGGTCGAGCTTCTGTGGCAGGGCAACTGGGCCTATGCGCTGAAGCATGGCATGAGCGCCATGTTCGGCTGCGCGTCCTTCCCGGGTATCCATCCGGAAAGCCATGCGCTGGCACTTTCCTTCCTGCATCACAACGTCGCCGCCAAGGACGAGTGGGCGGTCAGCGCCCTTCCGCATCTGGCTCGCGATATGGATCTGATGCCGGCCGAAGCCGTCAACCCGAAGCGGGCCCTGATGGCACTGCCGCCGCTGATCAAGGGTTATCTGCGCCTTGGCGCCATGGTCGGTTCGACCGCCGTGGTCGACAAGGCCTTCAACACGACGGATGTTCTGATCGTCCTGCCGATATCAAGCATCTCCGATCGCTACCTAAACTATTACGGCGCCGACGCCGGACGGTTCGCGAGCTGATTTCAAACGGATGAAAAGACGGAGCGGGAGGATGCCTCCCGCTCCGTCTTTATTTCACGATCCGGCCGTGTAGGCCGCGATCGCCGCCATGTTGACAATATCGGAATCCTTCGCGCCCATCGAGGTGATCTGAACGGCCTTGTCGAGACCGACGAGGATCGGGCCGATGACGGTCGAACCGCCGAGTTCCTGCAGCATCTTCGTTGAGATCGCTGCCGAATGGAAAGCCGGCATGACCAGCACATTGGCCGGCCCTGACAGACGGCAGAACGGATACTGCTCCATCACCCTGCGGTTCAGCGCCACGTCAGCCGCCATCTCGCCGTCATACTCGAAATCAAGGCGACGCTTGTCGAGGATCTTTACAGCCTCGCGCACACGCTCGGAGCGTTCGCCCGACGGGTGGCCGAAGGTCGAATAGGCCAGCATGGCAACACGCGGCTGATAGCCCATGCGACGCGCAAAGCCTGCGGCCTCGACAGCGATATCAGCGAGCTCCTCGGCGTTCGGCATGTCATGAACCGCCGTATCGGCGACGAACACTGTTCGGCCGCGGCAGAGCGCAATCGATACGCCGATCACGCGGTGCCCCGGCTTCATATCGATGCAGCGGCGCACGTCTTCGAGCGCCGTCGAATAGTTGCGGGTGATACCGGTGACCATTCCGTCGGCGTCGCCAAGCGCCACCATGCAGGCGGCGAAGTGGTTGCGGTCCTGGTGGATCAGGCGCTGGGCATCGCGATGCAGGTAGCCCTTGCGCTGCAAGCGCGCATAGAGATAGTCGACATAGGTTTCGACGCGGGTGGAGATGCGCGCGTTGACGATTTCCAGCCCCGGCCGATTGAGATCGATACCGGCGCGTTCCGCGGTCGCTTGAATCAGGTCCTCGCGGCCAAGCAGGATTGCCGTCCCGAGTTCCTGGTTGGCATAGGACATTGCTGCGCGCATGACCTGCTCTTCTTCCGCTTCCGCAAAAACCACCCGCTTCGGGCGGCGGCGTACGCGCTCGTAAAGGCTCGCCAAGGTCGAGGCGATGGGATCGCGACGGGCGGACAGCTCGCGGGCATAAACTGCCATGTCGGCGATCGGCTTGCGGGCGACGCCGCTATCCATCGCTGCCTGCGCCACGGCAACTGGGATCGCCGAGATCAGCCGCGGATCGAACGGCACCGGAATGATGTACTGCGCGCCGAAGCGCGGGCGGTTGCCCTGGTAGGCGGCAACGACATCGTCAGGCACGTCCTCGCGGGCGAGGTTTGCCAGCGCCTCGACGGCCGCAATTTTCATGGCGTCGTTGATCGTGGTCGCACGAACATCGAGCGCGCCGCGGAAGATATAGGGAAAGCCGAGAACGTTGTTGACCTGGTTCGGATAGTCTGAGCGACCGGTTGCCATGATGGCATCGTCGCGGACGCGCGCGACCTCTTCCGGGGTAATTTCCGGATCGGGGTTGGCCATGGCAAAAATGATCGGACGATCGGCCATGGAGCGGATCATCGTCTCCGAGAAGGCTCCCTTCTGCGAGAGGCCGAAGACGACATCCGCGCCCTTCATGGCCTCCTCGAGCGTGCGTGCCTTGGTCTTGACCGCATGCGCCGATTTCCATTGGTTCATGCCCTCAGTGCGGCCCTGATAGATCACACCCTTGGTATCGCAAAGAACGATATTCTCGGGGGCGAAGCCCATCGCCTTGATCAGTTCGACGCAGGCGATGGCGGCGGCACCGGCACCATTGCAGACGAGCTTCGTCGTCTTCAGGTCGCGACCGGTCAATTCCAGCGCGTTGATGAGGCCGGCAGCCGCGATGATCGCCGTCCCGTGCTGGTCGTCATGGAAAACAGGAATGTCCATCAGCTCGCGCAGGCGCTGCTCGATGATGAAGCAGTCGGGCGCCTTGATGTCTTCGAGATTGATGCCGCCGAAGGAAGGTCCGAGGAAACGCACGCAATTGATGAATTCGTCGACATTCTCGGTGTCGACTTCGAGGTCGATCGAGTCGACGTCGGCAAAGCGCTTGAAGAGCACCGACTTGCCCTCCATCACTGGCTTCGAAGCCAGTGCGCCGAGATTGCCGAGGCCGAGGATCGCCGTGCCGTTGGAGATGACCGCAACCATGTTGCCGCGCGTGGTGTAATCATAGGCGGTCGCCGGATCGGCGGCGATTGCCTTCACCGGAACGGCCACACCAGGCGAATAGGCAAGCGACAGATCGCGCTGCGTCGCCATCGGCTTCGTGGCGTTGATCTCCAGCTTTCCGGGCCGCCCCATGGCGTGGAACTCAAGAGCCTCGTTGTCGGTTACAGATGTAACCGGCCGCTGCTTCTTCTCGGTATCGGGCATTTTTCCTCCAACGTCTTGTGGGTGACGCCTTGCTCTTCCTCAATCGCAGTTGTCATCTATAGCGGCGGGCAGCTAGGGTTGGCACCTCTTTTTTGGAAAAAATGCATCTCCGTGAACGAACGAATAGACACTGGAATAGAAGCCTTTTCGGCTGCCGAACTGGCCACGGAAGAAAGCCGTGCCTCGGCAACGCCGATGATGGAGCAATTCATCGAGATCAAGGCCAACAACCCTGACTCGCTGCTGTTCTATCGCATGGGCGATTTCTACGAGCTGTTCTTCGAGGATGCGCTGGACGCTTCGCGTGCGCTCGGCATCACGCTCACCAAGCGCGGCCAGCACATGGGGCAGGACATCCCGATGTGCGGCGTGCCGGTGCATGCGGCCGACGACTATCTGCAGAAACTCATTGGACTCGGCTTCCGGGTTGCCGTCTGCGAGCAGGTTGAAGACCCGGCCGAGGCCAAGAAACGTGGCTCGAAATCGGTGGTGAAGCGCGACGTGGTCCGCCTGGTGACGCCGGGCACGATCACCGAGGAAAAGCTGCTTTCACCATCGGAATCGAACTATCTGATGGCACTTACCCGGATTCGCGCCGGCGCCGAGCCTGTGCTGGCGCTTGCGTGGATCGACATTTCGACCGGGATTTTCCGGCTGGCCGAGACTGAAGGCTCGCGGCTGCTTGCCGATATCCTGCGTATCGACCCGCGCGAACTGATCGTGCCCGATACTATCTTTCACGATCCCGAACTGAAGCCTGTTTTCGACGTGCTGGGTCGCACCGCCGTTCCGCAGCCGGCTGTGCTCTTCGACAGTGCCACGGCCGAAGGGCGGATCGCACGCTACTTCAATGTCTCGACACTCGACGGCTTCGGCACCTTTTCGCGTGCCGAGCTTGCTGCCGCTGCTGCGGCCGTCGCCTATGTCGAGAAGACGCAGATCGCCGAACGGCCACCGCTCGGACGGCCGGAGCGCGAGAGCGGCGCGTCCACGCTGTTCATCGATCCGGCGACCCGCGCCAACCTCGAACTTGCCCGCACGCTGTCAGGCGATCGCAACGGCTCCCTGCTGAAGGCGATCGACCGCACCGTCACCGGTGGCGGAGCACGGTTGCTTGCCGAACGGCTGATGTCGCCGCTGACCGATCCCGTCCGCATCAATGAGCGTCTGGATTCCATCGGCTTCCTGATGGAGGAGCCGTCGCTTTGTGGCGACCTGCGCCACCATCTCAAGCATGTTCCGGACATGCCGCGCGCGCTCTCGCGCCTGGCGCTCGACCGTGGCGGGCCCCGCGACCTTGCCGCCATCCGCCAAGGTCTGAATGCTGCGGGCGATATCGGTCGGCTGTTGTCCGACGCGCTGCTGCCGGAAGAACTGCAGCTTGCGCTTTCCAGCCTTCAGGCCCTGCCCTCCGGCCTTGCGATACTGCTTTCCGAGACGCTCGGCGACGAGTTGCCGCTATTGAAGCGCGATGGCGGCTTCCTGCGCGACGGTGCCAATACCGAACTTGACGAGGTCAGGGCGCTTCGCGATCAATCGCGTCGGGTGATTGCCGGCCTGCAGCTGCAATATGCCGAGGAAACCGGCATCAAGTCGCTGAAGATCAAGCACAACAATATCCTTGGCTACTTCATCGAGGTGACCGCCGGCAATGCCGGGCCGATGACCGATACGCCCGAGGCCAAGGGGCGCTTCATCCACCGCCAGACGATGGCGAACGCGATGCGCTTCACGACGACCGAGCTTGCTGATCTGGAAAGCCGGATCGCCAATGCGGCCGACAAGGCGCTCGCGATCGAACTGGCGGCCTTCGACCGCATGACGGATTCCGTCGTAGCCGAAGCGGAGGCAATCAAGGCGGGCGCCCGCGCACTGGCCGTCATCGACGTTGCTGCTGGCCTGGCGCTGCTTGCCGACGAACAGGCCTACTGCCGACCACTCGTCGATGGCTCGAAGATGTTTGCGATCGAGGGCGGCCGCCATCCGGTGGTCGAACAGGCGCTCAGGCGGCAATCGTCAGGCCCGTTCGTCGCCAACAACTGCGATCTCTCGCCCGTTTCCGACGGCAAGGATGGCGCGATCTGGCTGCTGACCGGCCCGAACATGGGCGGTAAGTCGACCTTCCTGCGCCAGAACGCGCTGATCGCGATCCTCGCGCAGATGGGGTCCTTCGTGCCGGCCACCTCGGCCCATATCGGCATCGTCGACCGGCTGTTCTCGCGTGTCGGCGCCTCTGACGATCTGGCGCGCGGTCGCTCGACCTTCATGGTCGAAATGGTCGAGACGGCGGCGATCCTCAACCAGGCGACCGACCGTTCCCTGGTCATTCTCGATGAAATCGGCCGTGGCACCGCAACCTTCGACGGCCTCTCCATCGCCTGGGCCGCCGTCGAGCATCTGCACGAAGCAAACCGCTGCCGCGGTCTCTTCGCAACCCACTTCCACGAACTCACGGTGCTTTCGGAAAAGCTTGCGCGGCTATCAAATGCGACGATGCGCGTGAAGGAGTGGGACGGCGACGTGATCTTCCTGCACGAAGTCGGTCCCGGTGCCGCCGATCGCTCCTACGGCATCCAGGTCGCCCGGCTTGCCGGCTTGCCGGCTTCCGTAGTGTCCCGCGCCCGCGATGTGCTGACGCGGCTCGAGGACGCCGACCGCAAGAACCCGGCAAGCCAGCTCATCGACGACCTGCCACTCTTCCAAGTGGCAGTGCGCCGCGAGGATTCCAATCGCGGTCCCTCGAAGGTCGAGGAAGCATTGAAGGGCATGAGCCTCGACGACATGACCCCACGCGAAGCCATGGACGCGCTCTACGAGCTCAAGAAGAAGCTGAAGCAGGGCTGACCGATGTTCATGGACCGGCTGTTCAACGAGACCCAAAGGCTTGCGGCGATCTTCAGCGCGCTTGAAGCGCTGCGGCTTGCCGACGAGCGCGGCAATCCGCGTGGCTGGGCCTCGCCGTTCGGCCTGCTGCAAATCATCCGCTGCTGCGCCAGGATTCTGGAACTCTCCTCCTGTGTCGCCAAAGCCGGCTACCGCGAGTGCGACCAAGAGACCCTGGAGGCGATCACCAGCGAAACGCGGCAGGTGCTCTATTCCGTGCGGGCGCAGATCGCCGCCTGATGGGTTGAAGCCGCAGGTTTCAGGCGCGGCAACACCTTTTCGCCAAAATTAAACGTTCTGCAGTAGGAAAGCCCGTGTCATCGGTGGGCAAAGAGGCTATAGCGCATGCAGACGAAACGAGAGGTGCAGCACGAAGCGGCTGCCCCGCGCGAAGAGGAAGCCGCCCCGCGCATGGCGACGACGAACGAAATCGATTTCTCCGATATCCTCGACACCGACTATCTCCGGAAGATGTGCGACGCGGTCGCCGAGGCCAACAAGACTCGGCCCGACGTCATGCGGTCGGATCTGCTGGCGATCCTCAAAAAGGCGAGCAGCGAGGGTCGGCAGAAGGCGCGCGAGCTGCTTTCGGCCGATGGCAGCGGCATCAATTGCGCCCGCCGGATTTCCTGGCTGCAGGACCAGATCATCACGGTTCTCTACGAGTTCGTCTGCGCGCACGTCTTCCCGAAGCAGAAGGACAAGTTCGCCGTCACCGCCGTCGGCGGCTATGGCCGCGACACGCTGGCGCCGGGCTCCGACATCGACCTCCTGTTCCTGTTCCAGCCGAAGCCGGCGGAGGAAACGCACAAGGCGGTCGAATTCATGCTCTATGTCC
This sequence comes from Rhizobium sp. BK399, assembly GCF_014194695.1. Lineage (GTDB taxonomy): Bacteria > Pseudomonadota > Alphaproteobacteria > Rhizobiales > Rhizobiaceae > Rhizobium. The sequence goes on from NZ_JACIAH010000001.1 coordinate 1,183,631, forward strand.
TCTGGGACATGGGCTTCAAGGTCGGCCATGCCACGCGCACCTTGGAAGAGTGCATCGCACTGTCGAAGTCCGACATGACTATCCGTACGGCTATCCTCGAGATGCGCTACATCTGCGGCCTGCGCGCGCTGGAAACGCAGCTTGAGACGCGTTTCGACAAGGAAATCGTCACCGGCACCGGCCCCGAATTCATCGCCGCCAAGCTTGCCGAGCGTGACGAGCGCCACCGCAAGGCCGGCGATACGCGCTATCTGGTCGAGCCGAACGTCAAGGAAGGCAAGGGCGGCCTGCGCGACCTGCACACGCTCTTCTGGATCTCGAAATACTATTATCACGTCCGCGACACGGCTGAGCTCGTGCCGCTCGGCGTCCTCTCCAAGCACGAGTATCACCTGTTCCAGAAGGCGGACGACTTCCTCTGGGCGGTGCGCTGCCACATGCATTTCCTGACCGGCAAGGCAGAGGAGCGGCTGTCCTTCGACATCCAGCGCGAGATTGCCGAAGCACTCGGATACCATGCGCGCCCTGGCCTTTCGGCCGTTGAGCGTTTCATGAAGCACTATTTTCTTGTCGCCAAGGATGTCGGCGACCTGACGCGCATTCTCTGCGCGGCGCTCGAGGATCAGCAGGCGAAGTCGACGCCGGGTCTGACCGGCGTCATCAGCCGCTTCGCACACCGCAGCCGCAAGATCGCCGGCAGCACCGAGTTCGTCGAGGATCGTGGCCGCATCGCGCTTGCAAGCCCCGATGTGTTCAAGCGGGATCCGATCAGCATCATTCGACTGTTCCATGTCGCCGATATCAACGGGCTGGAATTCCATCCGGACGCACTGAAGCGCGTCACCCGCTCGCTCAGCCTCATCGACAACAATCTGCGCGAGAACGACGAGGCAAACCGCCTCTTCATGTCGATCCTGACCTCGAAGCGCGACCCGGCGCTGATCCTGCGCCGTATGAACGAAGCCGGCGTGCTCGGCCGCTTCATCCCGGAGTTCGGGAAGATCGTCGCGATGATGCAGTTCAACATGTACCACCACTATACGGTGGACGAGCATCTGATCCGCACCGTCGACGTGCTCTCGGAAATCGACAAGGGCAAGGCAGACGATCTGCATCCGCTTGCCAACAAACTGATGCCCGGCATTGAAGACCGCGAGGCGCTCTATGTCGCGGTGCTGCTGCACGACATTGCCAAGGGCCGCCAGGAGGACCATTCGATTGCCGGCGCCCGCGTCGCCCGCAAGCTTTGCGCTCGCTTTGGTCTGTCGCAGAAGCAGACGGAGATGGTCGTCTGGCTGATCCAGGAGCATCTGGCGATGTCGATGGTCGCGCAGACCCGCGACCTGACCGACCGCAAGACAATCACCGACTTTGCCGATGTGGTGCAGTCGCTTGACCGGCTGAAGATGCTGCTGATCCTGACGATCTGCGACATCCGCGCCGTCGGCCCCGGCGTCTGGAATGGCTGGAAGGGCCAGCTGCTGCGCACACTCTACTACGAAACCGAACTGCTGCTTGCCGGCGGCTTCTCGGAAGTGTCGCGCAAGGAGCGCGCCAACTTCGCGGCCGAAGCGCTTTACAATGCGCTCTCCGACTGGAGCCAGAAGGACCGCAAGATCTACAGCAAGCTGCACTATCAGCCCTACCTGCTCTCGGTTCCGCTGGAAGACCAGGTGCGGCACGCCGGCTTCATCCGCCAGGCGGACAAGGCGGGCCAGGCGCTGGCGACGATGGTGCGCACCGACAGTTTCCACGCGATCACCGAGATCACCGTGCTCTCGCCGGACCATCCGCGCCTTCTTGCCGTCATCGCCGGTGCGTGCGCGGCGGCGGGGGCCAACATCGTCGATGCGCAGATCTTCACGACCTCGGACGGCCGCGCGCTCGATACCATCCATGTCAGCCGCGAGTTCAAGGACGACGCCGACGAGCTGCGTCGTGCCGGCACGATCGGGCGTATGATCGAAGACGTGCTTTCCGGCCGCAAGCGGCTGCCCGAGGTAATTGCGACACGGACCAAGAACCGCAAGAAGAGCAAGGCCTTCGTCATCCCGCCGTCGGTCAACATCTCCAACAGCCTGTCGAACAAGTTCACCGTCATCGAGGTCGAATGCCTTGACCGGCCGGGCCTGCTCTCGGAAATCACCGCGGTTCTCTCGGACCTTTCGCTCGACATTCAATCGGCGCGGATCACCACCTTCGGCGAGAAGGTGATCGACACCTTCTACGTGACCGACCTCGTCGGCCAGAAGATCTCGGGCGACAGCAAGCGCGCCAACATCACCGCACGCCTCAAGGCCGTCATGGCCGAGGAACAGGACGAACTGCGCGAACGGATGCCTTCCGGCATCATCGCGCAACCGACTCCTGTCCGGGCCGCGATGCAGACAGACAAGAAGGCGGATTCGCCCGCATGAGCCCAATCGCATGAGCCTCGTCAGAAAATTCGCCACCGTCGGCGGCGCCACCCTCGGCAGCCGCATCTTCGGCTTTGCCCGTGAAACGCTGATGGCCGCGGCCCTCGGCACCGGCCCGATGGCCGACGTCTTCTATGCCGCTTTCCGGTTTCCGAACCTTTTCCGACGGCTCTTTGCCGAAGGTGCGTTCAACGCCGCCTTCGTGCCGCTGTTTGCCAAGGAAATCGAAGCGAACGGCACTGACGGAGCCAAGCGCTTCTCCGAGGAAGTCTTCGGCGTGCTGTTTTCGGTGCTGCTGCTCATCACCATCGTGATGGAACTCTGCATGCCGCTGCTCGTGCGCTTCGTCATCGCGCCGGGCTTTGCCGACGATGCGGAAAAATTCTCGATTACCGTCCGCATGGCGGCGGTGATGTTCCCCTATCTGATGTGCATGTCTCTGACGGCGATGATGAGCGGGATGCTGAACTCGCTGCATCACTTCTTCGCCGCAGCCATCGCCCCGGTTTTCCTCAACGTGGTGATGATCGGGGCGCTGTTTTACGCGCTCTACACCGGCGCTGAACCGCTGCAGACAGCCTGGTATCTCTCCTGGGGCGTGCTCGTCGCGGGCATCCTACAGCTCGTCGTCGTCTATCTCGGCGTCCTGCATGCCGGCATGAGCATCGGGTTACGCTTTCCCCGCATTACGCCGAACGTCAAGCGGCTGCTGATCCTCGCGGTGCCTGCCGCCGTCACCGGTGGCATCACCCAGATCAACCAGATGATCGGCCAGGCGATTGCCTCCAGCAAGGAGGGTGCGATCGCCGCGCTTCAATATGCGGACCGCATCTACCAGCTGCCGCTCGGCGTCGTCGGCGTTGCCGTCGGCGTGGTGCTGCTGCCGGAATTGGCGCGCGCGCTTAAGGGCGGCAATCTGCGCGAGGCGGCGAACTTGCAGAACCGGTCGATGGAATTCGTTCTGTTCCTGACAATCCCGGCCGCCTTTGCGCTCTGGATCCTCTCCGACGAGATCATCCGCGTCCTTTATGAACGTGGCGCCTTCCATCAGGAAAACACGGCGATCGTCGGCTCCATCCTCGCGGTCTATGGCGTCGGTCTCCCTGCCTTCGTACTGATCAAGGCGCTGCAGCCGGGTTTCTATGCGCGCGAGGACACCAGGACGCCGATGCGTTTTTCCGCCGTTGCCGTTGGCGTCAACTGTGCGACGGCTTTGACGCTGTTCCCGTTCATCGGCGCTCCCGGCATTGCGGTTGCGGAAGCAACGGCAGGCTGGATCAGCACCGTGCTTCTGTTCACGACTTTGCTGCGCCGCGGTCACCTCATCTGGGAATGGGCGCTGGCGCGGCGTGCGGCGCTGCTGGTCGTCTCCGCGGCCGTCATGGGCGGCGTCATCATGTACCTTCAGCACCGCTGGGAGCCGTGGCTTGCCTCGAGCGCGCATTTGGCGACGAAGGTCGGCACGCTCGGCCTTCTGATCGTCATCGCCATGGCTGTCTACTTCGCGACAGCCTTCCTGATCGGCGGCGCGAACCTCGGCATGATCCGTCGCAACCTGAACCGCAAGCCGACCGCAAAGGTGGACGGCTAAGCGGTCCGGCATGCTTCAGCAATAGGTCCATCGTCGGCTGGGGCCGATGTCGACATGCACTATCCCGTTGCAGTAGCGGCCTATCCCGCCGATGCCGGGAGCCGAAGCGGCAATCGCGATGATCGTTCGTTCGGATACCCCGGGAATTCGAATGTCCGCGGCAGCGCAACTGCGATGCTGGGAATGCGATCGACCACGCGAGCGAAACCCGGAGGTTACGATCGGGCGGCGACCGGTCTTAGCGGCTATGTAGGTGAGAATGCCGCGCAGCTGCGGCGGGAAGCAGTTCGCCTGAACGCTGACGGTCTGCAGCGAGTAGGCGAGCGTTTCTTTGTGTTTGAGCGACGGGATTGTCACTCTTCTGACATTCTGCGCGTCGGCGCTGTCGAAACACGACAGACAGAACAGGCCGGCGAGTGCGATGGAAAATGCGGATTGCATGGTTCCCCTCCCCTCGAAATACGCCGCGGTGGCGCAATTTTTGGCGAATGGAAAGATCTCCCTAAAAATGGCCTTTTTGTGAAATTGTTTACCTACCGTTACGGAACATCGCCATAATTTACTGCTAATTGATAGGTTAGAAATACCTCAAAAGAGGTACGAATTTTCTGCTCGCAGAAATTTGTGAGACATATTCACAAAAAAAGAATCTCGGCAAATTTTCCCCGACATCTGGACCGATCCTAGAATTCGTCCCTCCTGTCGCGGATACACCGCAAGGCGTTGCGGCGAGGCGGGACCGGCGCGGGGGGTGAGGGTAGGACGCAAAACCTCATGCACCGGGTCCGCAGAAAATGGTCTCCCTCCGGGGACGGCGGCGATCGCGCGAATCCGGCGTCGAGTTGAGCCCCGGACGTGCCTGTGTGGCACACATGGCCCCCAGGGGAAGCAAAGCTTCCTCGGGCAAGGCGGCAGAGGGACCGGAGTTGCGGGCATAAACCGCCGAACGGGGCGCTGGGAAGCGCCATATTGTTTTTACTCCAGCGAGGCAATTTCCAGCGCCCCGTCCGAGTGAAGTGCAGGATCAAGCCACGGGCCGCAAGGACCGCGTGAGGGAAGCGCCGTGCACCGAACGCCGGCACCCGGCCGCCCTTGACCAGCCACGCATCCTTGGCGACAACACCACACCACGAATCGGAGCCTGCAATGTTCCAATCACTTTTCCTCGTGACCCTCGTCGTCGACGATTACGATCGTGCCAAAGATTTCTACTGCGGCGCGGTTGGCTTCGATTGCCTCCAGGACGACATTCAGCCCGACGGCAAGCGATGGGTGGTCGTCAAGCCGAAGGGCGGGGACGGTGCCGCCTTTCTGCTCGCGCGAGCTGCCAACGACCGGCAAACGGCGGCGATGGGCAACCAGGCGGGCGGGCGCGTCGGCTTCTTCATCAAGACCGACGATTTTGCCCGCGACCACGCGTCGATGCTGGCGAAGGGCGTGCAGTTTCTCGAGGCGCCGCGGCACGAGGTTTACGGCACAGTCGCCGTCTTTGCGGATCCTTATGGCAACACCTTCGATCTGATCGAACACGCCGCAGGCTGAACCCCTTGATTGCGCTGGCGTCCGCGTGCATAAGCGCGCCCGTTAGCAACATGGGCCATTGGCCCTGGGGCCCTCCACCAGCCTAATCGAGGACATGATGAACGAATTCAAGAAAGTGGTTTTCTCCGGCGTCCAGCCGACAGGAAATCTCCATCTCGGCAACTATCTCGGCGCGATCCGCAAGTTCGTCGCCCTGCAGGAAGGCAACGACTGCATCTACTGCGTCGTCGACATGCATGCGCTTACGGCACAGCTCGTCCATGAGGACATGCCGAACCAGATCCGTTCGATCGCCGCCGCCTTCATTGCGTCCGGCATCGATCCGGAAAAGCATATCGTTTTCAACCAGTCGGCCGTGCCTCAGCATGCCGAGCTTGCCTGGATCTTCAATTGCGTTGCGCGCATCGGTTGGATGAACCGCATGACGCAGTTCAAGGACAAGGCCGGCAAGGACCGCGAGCAGGCTTCGCTCGGTCTCTACGCCTATCCGAGCCTGATGGCTGCCGACATCCTCGTCTACCGCGGCACGCATGTCCCGGTCGGCGACGACCAGAAGCAGCACCTTGAACTCGCCCGCGACATCGCCATGAAGTTCAACCTCGACTATGCGGAACATATCCGCAAGACGGACTACGGCATCGACATCACGGTCGGCAACGAACCGGTGCATGCCTATTTCCCGATGGTCGAGCCGCTGATCGATGGCCCGGCGCCACGCGTCATGTCGCTTCGCGACGGCACCAAGAAAATGTCGAAGTCGGACCCATCAGATCTGTCGCGCATCAACCTGATGGACGACGAGGACGCGATCTCGAAGAAGATCCGCAAGGCCAAGACCGATCCGGAAGGTTTGCCTGGTGAAGTCGACGGCCTCAAGGGCCGCCCGGAAGCCGACAACCTTGTCGGCATCTATGCGGCGCTCGCCGACAGGTCGAAGGCTGATGTGCTTGCCGAATTTGGTGGCCAGCAGTTCTCGGTGTTCAAGCCGGCGCTTGTTGATTTGGCCATCAACGTGCTCTCGCCGATCACCGCTGAAATGCGTCGCCTGATGTCGGACACCAGCCACATCGACGCGATCCTGCGCAATGGTTCCGAACGGGCGCGGGCGCGGGCCGAAGTGACGATGAAAGAAGTGCGCGACATCGTCGGCTTCCTGTACTGAAATATGACCTTGGCCCGGGGCGGACCTCACCGCCCCGGGCTTGTCGAAGCCAGACCTGCGGCGTAGTCTTATCGAAACGGACCGTCAGGAGGCTTCGATGCGAGATCGCAACCTCATCCAGATCGGAACCATGGAGATCCGGCTTCTGATCGACGAGGATCAGAGCGCCGAGAGCCTCGTGATGTTCGAATTCACGGTCCCGCCCCAGGCACGTGTCCCCGCCCCTCACTATCACCGCGACGTCGACGAAGTGATCTACGGCTTGTCCGGCACGATGACGACGACGCTGGACGGGCGCAAGCACGAGATCGGGCCCGGGGCCACCCTGTTCATTCCGCGCGGCTATGTCCACACCCACGAGAACCTGCACGGTGAAGCCGCCAAGGCCTTGATCACCATGACGCCCGGGTTGATCGGCAGGCGCTATTTCGAGGAAATGGCTTTGGCCATCAACGTTCATGGGAAACCCGACATCGAGCATGTGAAGGCGATCATGCGCCTTTACGGACTGGTTCCCGTCTGACGCAGACTGGCCCGGCAGACCGTTCGAGGGTCAAAAACGAGGGCTTGCAAATTTTCAGGTTCAGGTGTCAGAGTCCGGCCCATGGTATCGAAACGACTCTCCCGGCTCGAAGGTCATCGCCGCAAATTCATTGCGGTCATCGACGATACGCCCGAATGCTCCCGCGCCGTCCACTACGCCGGTCGGCGCGCCAAGAACTCGAACGGCGGCCTAGTGCTGATGTACGTGATTCCGGAGGGGGACTTCCAGCAATGGTTGGGGGTTGAGGAGATTATGCGGGCCGAGGCGCGCGAGGAAGCCGAAGCGGTGGTCGCGAAAGCGGCGCACGTGGTTCGCGAAACGATCGGCATCGACCCGGAGATCGTCATCCGCGAGGGAAGTGCCACCGAGCAGATCAACGCCGTCATCGAAGAAGACCGCGATATCGCGATCCTGGTGCTGGCCGCAAGCTCCGCCAAGGAGGGACCGGGGCCGCTGGTGTCGTCGATCGCCGGACGTGGCGCGACATTTCCGATCCCCGTCACGGTCCTGCCTGATACATTGACGGACGAGGAACTGGATGCGCTCGCATAAAGCGATTTCTTGAGTACCAGTCTCTTGAATAGAGTTGCCAATCGGCTTATTTTCTTTTTTGAAGAATTCTAAAGACGGCGTGGGCCGCTGCCCGCCGCACGGAGAGCGAGATGTTTATTCAGACCGAAGCCACGCCGAATCCCGCCACGCAGAAGTTCCTGCCGGGTCGGGTCGTCATGGAAAACGGAACCGCCGAATTCCGCAACGCGGACGAGGCTGAGGCATCGCCGCTCGCGGCTCGCCTGTTCGAGATTCCTGGCGTGACCGGCGTCTATTTCGGCTACGATTTCATTTCCGTGTCCAAGGACAATGCCGAGTGGCAGCACCTGAAGCCGGCGATCCTCGGCTCAATCATGGAACACTTCATGTCCGGCAAGCCCGTGATGGGCGACGCTTCTGTCCTTTCCGAAGATCTTGATGCCGGCGGCGAATTCTTCGATGAAGCCGATGAATCGATCGTGCTCACCATCAAGGAATTGCTGGATACCCGAGTCCGTCCCGCCGTTGCACAGGATGGCGGCGACATCACCTTCCGTGGCTTCAAGGACGGCAAGGTCTATCTCAACATGAAAGGCTCCTGCTCCGGCTGCCCGTCTTCGACGGCGACGCTGAAGCATGGCGTGCAGAACCTGCTTCGCCATTTCGTTCCGGAAGTCGAGGAAGTCGTCGCCGCCTGACGACGACGCCCTGTCCCGGCATTTGTCCTGGCGCAGCATTTGCAAGCGCGGCAGGGTGAATGTATGGACGCTGAGGAACGCTTTATTCGGAAATTGATGCCATGATCATACTGGCGCTCGACACCGCAGGTGTGGATTGCGCTGCCGCTCTCTATGACAGCGGCAGGGATACGATGCTGGGGGAGGCATCGGACATGATCGGCAAGGGGCATGCTGAACATCTGATGGGAATCGTCGACCGCGTGCTGGAGCAGGCCGGCGTCGCGCTTTCGGCTGTCGATCGCATTGCCGTTACCATCGGCCCAGGCTCCTTTACCGGCATTCGCGTCGGCGTCGCCGCCGCCCGTGGCTTTGCGCTGTCGCTCGGCGTTCCGGCCGTCGGCGTCACCACGCTTGCGGTCATGGCCGAGGCGCAGCGGTTGAAGACGCCAGGGCGGAGCGTGCTTACCGCCATGGATGCCAAGCGAAACGAGATCTATCTGCAGACATTCGATGCCGATGGCGAACCGCTCGATGAGGCCCGCGCTGTCGCCGTCGAGGAAGCACAGGCAATTGCTGCGACGTTCGAGGGCGAAATTGCCGGTTCGGCTACGCCGCTCTTGAAACCCGGCACGATCGGCGATTGCGCCAACCATTTCCCGATTTCCATCGTGGCGCGTCTCGGCGCTGCCGCCGACCCGTCTTCCGGAAAGCCGAAGCCCCTCTATCTGCGCGGACCCGATGCCAAGCCGCAGGCCGGGTTTGCGATTGCGCGAGTATGACCATGTTGGAATCCTATCTGACGCTGAAGCCGGAATTCGAGATTGTCCCGATGGACGCCGATGACTGCCGCGCCGTGGCGGCGTTACACGGCGAACGCTTCGCACGACCATGGGGCGATGGCGAATTCTATAGCTTGCTCAGCCAGGACACCGTCTTCGGCTTCGTCGCTCGGCAGACCAACGCATTTCTGAAGAAGCCGCTGCCGGGTTTTGTGCTCGCGCGTCAGGTCGCTGGCGAGGCGGAGATCCTGACAGTCGCCGTGCAGACGAAGGTCGCTCGCGCCGGCCTTGGCTGGCGGCTGATGCAAGCTGCGATGCGTGAAGCGAAGCTGCGCGGTGGCGAGAGCATCTTCCTGGAGGTCGATGACGGCAATGCGGCAGCGCTCGGGCTCTACCGCAAGCTTGGATTCGAGAAAGTCGGTGAACGCAAGGGTTACTACAAGGATACCCAGGGCGCGGTTTCCACGGCGCTTGTCATGAAGCGCGTTCTTCGCTAGTCCGTTGCTCAAACGTTGACTATCGGAAGGCAGCCCATGACTGACGTCGCCAAGACCCTTGAGGAGCTTTGCACCGAACGCGGCATGCGCATGACCGAGCAGCGCCGGGTGATTGCCCGCATCCTCGAGGAGTCGGCCGACCACCCTGACGTGGAGGAACTCTACCGCCGCTCCGTCAAGGTCGACGCCAAGATCTCCATCTCCACCGTCTATCGCACCGTGAAATTGTTCGAGGACGCCGGCATTATCGAACGCCACGACTTCCGAGACGGCCGCTCGCGCTATGAGACGGTGCCGGAAGAGCATCACGACCATCTCATCGACCTGAAGTCGGGCGTCGTCATCGAGTTTCACTCGCCGGAGATCGAGGCCCTGCAGGAACGCATTGCCCGCGAGCATGGCTTCAAGCTCGTCGACCATCGACTGGAGCTCTATGGCATCCCACTCAAAAAGGACGAGCGCTGAGGCCATGAGCGCAGCCGCGGAGTCTTCGTTTTGATCGCCTGGCTGCGTCTCGCCCTCGCCGGTATCGTCATTTTCTTCGCCAGCATAGTGCTTATGCCCTGGCAGCTTCTTGCGTTGCGCTTCGACTGGAAGCTGCGACGCTGGCTGCCGCGCATCTGGCATCGCATCGTTTGTTTCTGCCTCGGCATCCGAATCCGCGTCCATGGCAAGATGGAGACCCACAGGCCGTTGATGCTTTGCGCCAACCATTCGTCGTGGATGGACATCATGGTGTTGTCCGCGGTCGCCGACGTCGCCTTCATCGCCAAGATCGAAGTGCGCGACTGGCCGATCTTCGGCAACCTGGCGAAGCTGCAGAAGAGCGTGTTCGTGGTGCGCGAGGAAAAGCGCAAGACCGGCCACCAGGCCAACGAAATTGCCACCCGCATGGCGGATGGCGAGATCGTCGTTCTGTTCCCGGAGGGCACGACCTCGGACGGGAATCGGCTTCTCGAGGTCAAATCCTCGCTGTTTGGCGCAGCCGCCATGGCGGTGCCGGCGTCGCCAACAGGCGCCGTCGTGGTTCAACCGGTCGCGGTTGCCTATACGGGTGTCTACGGCCTGCCGATGGGCCGTTATCACCGGCCCCTCGCCTCTTGGCCAGGCGATGTCGAGATGTTCCCGCACCTGAAGGACATGCTGCAATGCGGTGCCTTCGAGGTTGACGTCTGTTTCGGCGAGGCGGTGGAGTATCGTGCCGACAGTAACCGCAAGGAAGTCAGCGCGACGATTGCCCGACGCATCCGCACGATGCTTGGCGCCGCTTTGCGCGGTCACAAGACGGCCTAAGGCACAAGATTTCCTTTTCTCGCGCATGAAAAACCACTAAATAGCCGGCCATGACCCAGGACAGCGCCCTTCTTCAGGCCCCGGAGACCGATCTCCGCGATGGCAGCAACAGCCGCAAGGTATTCATCAAGACCTACGGCTGCCAAATGAACGTCTACGACTCGACGCGCATGAGCGATGCACTCGCCCGTGACGGATATGAGCCGACGGAAGTCATGGAAGAGGCTGACCTTGTCCTGCTCAACACCTGCCATATCCGCGAAAAGGCTGCTGAAAAGGTCTATTCGGCGCTTGGTCGTCTGCGCGACATGAAGAAGGAACGCAGCAAGCAAGGCCGGGAGTTCATGATCGGCGTTGCCGGCTGTGTCGCACAGGCCGAGGGCGAGGAAATCCTGCGCCGGGCGCCAGCCGTCGATGTCGTCATCGGTCCTCAGACCTATCACCGCCTGCCGGAAGCGCTGCGCAAGGCGAAGGAAGGCCAGCGCATCGTCGACACCGAATATGCGCTGGAAGACAAGTTCGAGCATCTGCCGATCGCCGAAGCCAAGAAAATCCGCTCGCGTGGCGTCACCTCCTTCCTTACCGTCCAAGAAGGATGCGACAAGTTCTGCACTTTCTGTGTCGTGCCTTACACCCGCGGTTCGGAAGTGTCGCGGCCGGTCAGCCAGATCGTCGAGGAAGCGCAAAAGCTCGTCGAGGGCGGCGTACGCGAGATCACCCTGCTCGGCCAGAACGTCAACGCCTGGCATGGTGTCGGCGCCAACGGTCAGGAATGGACCCTTGGCGACCTGCTTTACCGGTTGGCGGAAATTCCCGGGCTTGCGCGCCTGCGCTACACCACCAGCCATCCGCGCGACATGGACGACCGCCTGATCGAAGCGCATCGGGATCTCCGAGCGCTGATGCCATACCTGCATCTGCCGGTGCAGGCCGGCTCCGACCGCATCCTGAAGGCGATGAACCGGCGCCATACGGCTGCCGAGTATCTGACCCTGATTGAGCGGATCCGCGCCGCCCGTCCGGACATCGCTCTCTCCGGCGACTTTATCGTCGGTTTTCCGGGGGAGACAGACCAGGATTTTGAAGATACACTCCGCCTGGTGGAGGAGGTCCGCTATGCACAGGCCTTCTCCTTCAAGTACTCGACACGGCCGGGCACGCCCGGTGCGGAGCTGAAGGACCAGGTGCCGGAAGAGATCAAGGCAGAACGGCTTGAATGCCTGCAGGCGCTTCTCCTGAAGCAACAGCAGGAATTTGCCGAATCCTGTGTCGGGAAAACGATCGAACTGTTGCTTGAAAAGCCCGGTCGTATGCCAGGACAGCTTATAGGCCGTTCTCCCTGGCTTCAGTCCGTGAATGTTGATGCAAAAGCATTGCAAATCGGTGACATTATTAATGTGCGAATCACCGGAACCGGAACCAACAGCCTGTTTGCCGAGATAGCAGAGGCTGAGGTTTAAACCCTAGGAGCTCGACCGCTTGAACGGACAAGAATTGGTTTCTTCTTCACCGCGCCACCCACGCATTGCGAGCGACGCCAATCACTTTATTCTGACGTTCGAGAACAATCGGTTCGCCAGCGAATTGTTCGGTCAGTTTGACCAGAACCTCAAGCTGCTTGAAGAGCGTCTGCACATCGACGCTCGAGCGCGGGGCAATTCCGTCGTTATATCAGGGGACATCGTCGCTACCAACCAGGCGCGGCGCACCCTCGACTATCTCTATGAGAAACTCCAGAAAGGCGGCAGCGTGGAGCGATCCGACGTTGAAGGCGCGATCCGCATGGCGGTCGCGGCGGACGATCAGCTGAGCCTGCCAACCATGGAGCGCAAGGCCAAGCTGACCATGGCACAGGTTTCCACGCGCAAGAAGACCATCATTGCCCGGACTCCGACCCAGGACGCCTATCTCAGGGCACTGGAGCGAGCCGAACTGGTTTTCGGTTGTGGACCCGCAGGTACCGGCAAGACCTATCTCGCCGTCGCCCATGCCGCCCAGCTTCTTGAACGTGGCATGGTCGAGAAGATCATCCTTTCCCGCCCGGCCGTGGAAGCCGGCGAGCGCCTCGGCTTCTTGCCCGGCGATATGAAGGAAAAGGTCGATCCCTACCTTCGCCCGCTCTATGACGCGCTTTACGACATGATGCCGGCCGACAAGGTCGATCGTGCGATCACCGCAGGCGTTATCGAAATCGCGCCGCTCGCCTTCATGCGCGGTCGGACGCTCGCGAACGCCGCCGTCATCCTCGACGAGGCGCAGAACACGACCTCGATGCAGATGAAGATGTTCCTAACGCGTCTTGGTGAGAACTCACGTATGATCGTCACCGGCGACCCGAGCCAGATCGACCTGCCGCGCGGTGTCAAGTCGGGACTGGTGGAGGCTCTTCAACTGCTGAACGGCGTCGAGGGCATCTCGATTGTCCGCTTCAAGGATACCGACGTGGTGCGCCATCCGCTTGTCGGGCGCATAGTCAGAGCCTACGATTCCACCTATGCAACGGAAACCGAAGAGGTTAGCCGGCAGGACTGATGGCGGAACTCGATATCCAGATTAGCGTCGAGGAGGGCAATTGGCCCTCCGAAGATGCGTTGCATGCATTGGCGGACCGGGTGCTTGAAACGGCCGCCAACTATCTGCGCGAGACGGTCAAACAGCCATTTCCGAAAATGGTGCCCGAGGTTTCGCTGGTCTTCACGGACGACGCCTCGATCCAGGACATCAATGCCGAGTGGCGCGGCAAGGACAAGCCGACCAACGTGCTTTCCTTTCCCGCCTTTCCCGTCACGCCGGGCAAGGTGCCAGGTCCGATGCTAGGCGACATCATCATCGCAAGAGAGACCGTGGAGCGGGAGGCAATCGAGCTCGAGAAGCGCTTTGACGACCACCTGACGCATCTGATCGTGCATGGATTCTTGCATCTCTTCGGCTACGACCATAATAATGACGCTGAAGCCGAAATAATGGAGGGGCTGGAGACTCGCATTTTGGCGGTACTCGGCCTATCTGACCCATACGAGGGTCAAGACCTTAAAATGGAACCATGAGCGACTTTACGACGAGACCGGCCGCCGAGGCCAAGGACGCCGATCAATCATCCTCCTCCGACGAGGGTGGCAGTAGTAGGCAGTCTGGACGATCCCAATCCTTCTGGTCGCGTGCGGCGCGTATCTTAAGACCGCAGCAAAACTCACGCCTTCGCGAAGATATTGCGGATGCTTTGATGACCGACGCTGCGGTCGGAGACGTCTTTTCGCCCGATGAGCGGGCGATGCTGCATAACATTCTGCGCTTCCGCGAAGTGCGCGTTGCCGATGTTATGGTCCCCCGTGCCGATATCGAAGCCGTCGATCAGAACATCACCATCGGCGAGTTGATGATCCTGTTCGAGGAATCCGGTCGTTCGCGTATGCCCGTCTATGCCGATACGCTCGACGACCCGCGCGGCATGGTGCATATCCGTGATCTCCTCTCCTACGTCGCCAAGCAGGCGCGGAACAAGCGCCGCGGTAGCGCCAGGGCCATCAAGCCGGCGACGCCTCTCGTGGACGTTTCCCCCGAACATCTGCAGAAGCCGACCCGCTCCGTGAAGGCGAATTTCGATCTCAGCCGCGTCGACCTGCAGAAGACCCTGTCGGAGGCCGGGATCATCCGCAAGATCCTCTTCGTCCCGCCATCCATGCTCGCGTCGGATCTGCTTCGCCGCATGCAGGTGAACCGCACGCAGATGGCGCTCGTCATCGACGAATATGGCGGCACTGACGGCCTGGCGTCGCACGAGGACATCGTCGAGATGGTCGTCGGCGACATCGATGACGAACACGACGACGAAGAGGTGATGTTCAAGCGGGTGTCGGAAGACGTCTTCGTCGCGGATGCGCGTGTCGAACTGGAGGAGATCGCCGAGGCGATCGGACCGGACTTCGACATCACCGAGCAGGTCGACGAAGTCGACACGCTGGGCGGCCTGATCTTCTCCGAGCTTGGACGCATTCCGGTGCGGGGCGAGGTGGTGCAGGCCCTGCCCGGTTTCGAGTTCCACATCCTCGATGCCGATCCGCGTCGCATCAAGCGCGTGAGGATTACCCGCAAGCGCCAGGCCATTCGTCGCCGCGCCAAGCTCGATGGTGACGGCACAGCCGGCTCGGACCAGGGCGAAGAGCGGCAGACGGACGTCCCCACGACAAACTGATTGCCGCAAAGCACGACAAACGGCGGCTTTTTTGAAACACTGCGGTCGGGTTGATTCGCGGCTTGACGGGAGTGCGCATGGAGCGGCTTGCAGACAGGGTTATCCTGGCCTGGGGGTTCAAAAGGGTTGCAGTGGCAATCCTTGCAGGCGCCGTCGGTGTTTTGGCCCTCCCGCCATTTGGCTTCTTTGCCGCGATGTTCGTGTCGTTCACGCTCCTTGTCTGGCTGATCGACGGTTCGGCGGCTGCTCCTGAAAGCGGGTGGATAGGCCGTCTATGGCCTTCCTTCGCTGTCGGCTGGCTCTTCGGGTTCGGCTATTTCATTGCCGGCCTCTGGTGGCTTGGCCACGCCCTGATGATCGACGCGGAGGCTTTTGCATGGGCGCTGCCGCTGGCGATCTTCGGCCTGCCTGCGGTGCTCGCCATCTATTACGGAATTGCCGCCGCGCTGGCACGGACCCTGTGGTCCGATGGCATGGGGCGGATTGCGGCACTTGCTGCGAGCTTCGGATTGCTCGAATGGCTGAGGAGCGTGCTTTTCACCGGCTTTCCCTGGAACGCGGTCGGCTACGGCATGACGCCCGTGCCCCTCATGATGCAATCGGCGCATGTCATCGGCATCATGGGTATCACATCACTGTCGGTCTTCGTCTTCGCCGCGCCCGCACTGCTCGGCACCCGCCAGGGCACCAAGCTCGGTCTCTCCCTGGCGGCTCTGCTGTTCGCTGCGCATATCGGCTACGGCGCCTATATCCTTTATGGCCCGCAGCCGACACCAGCGGCGGACGCCAAAAGCCCTATCATCCGCCTCGTTCAGCCGATGATCGAGCAGACCGCGAAGATGGACACCGACGGCGACCGCGCCGCCATCTTCGAGAAACACCTGAAGCTCTCGGCAGAGCCCCCGAAGGATGGCGGCCGGAAGCCCGACATCATCGTTTGGCCGGAGACGGCCATTCCCTTCATACTCACCGACAATCAGGATGCACTCAGCCGGATCGCCGATACGCTCGACGACAACCAGATCCTGATCGCTGGCGCCGTTCGGGTGGAGGATACCGGGCCCGGCAATCCGCCGCGCTACTACAATTCGATCTACGTCATCGATGGCCGGGGACAGATCGTTGGCGCCGCCGACAAGGTGCATCTTGTGCCGTTCGGCGAATACGTACCGTTCGAGAGCGTCCTCGACGATTTCGGCATCCAGAACGTGGTCGAGATGCCGGGTGGCTTCTCGCCCGCCGCCAGCCGCCAGCTGCTGGCCTTGCCGACCGGGATCAAATTCTATCCGCTCGTCTGCTACGAGATCATTTTCCCTGACGAGATGACGGGCGACCTTGGTGCCGCCAATGCCATCCTCAACGTCACGAACGATGCCTGGTTCGGCGCTACACCTGGACCCTACCAGCACTTCCAGCAGGCCAGGCTGCGTGCCGTGGAGACCGGGCTGCCGCTGATTCGTAATGGTAACAGCGGCATTTCGGCCCTCGTGAACGCTCGCGGCGAAGTCATTACTGGTCTTGATCTCAATGAAACGGGCTTCGTCGATGCAACTATCACGAGCTTCGACGCGCATCGTCCTGCGGGCTATCCACGCCAAACTTACTTCTGGTTGCTGGAAATACTTCTGTTTGTAATTGCTATCGTTTCTCGCTTTGGTTTTGTTTTCAAGCAGAATTGACCGAAAACCCCTAAAATTGCATAGTGGTTGGGATCGGCGTTCTTAGCGTATGTTTCAAGGTGGTTAAGCAAGACTTTGCAACGTGGCGTTTTGGGGTGGGTTTGGGCATGCCGGTTTAAACAAGGTTGAAAATTATTGTTAGGGCAGGACCATGATTGAGAACAAGAAGCGGCCGAACCCCATCGACGTCCATGTAGGTAGTCGCATTCGCCTTCGCAGAACGATGCTCGGAATGAGCCAGGAAAAGCTCGGGGAGAGCCTCGGCATCACCTTTCAGCAGATCCAGAAATACGAAAAGGGCACCAACCGCGTCGGTGCCAGCCGTCTCCAGAACATCTCCAGCATTCTGAACGTCCCGGTCTCCTTCTTCTTTGAAGATGCCCCCGGCGAACAGTCCTCCGGACTGTCCGGCATGGCGGAAGCCTCCAGCTCCAACTATGTGGTCGACTTTCTTTCGTCGTCCGAAGGACTGCAGCTCAACCGCGCCTTTGTGAAGATCACCGACCCCAAGGTTCGCCGCAAGGTCGTGGAATTGGTCAAGGCGCTCGCGGCCGAAGCAGACAGCGAATAATAGCCACTGAAAATTTGGAGCAAGAGTGAAAGCGGCCACAGCGGCCGCTTTTTGGCGTTTTTTGGGCACAAATTGCCACTTAGTCGCAGATATAAAGATATATTTATGTCCTTCTACGCTTGTTTTTCCCGCGCGAACTGAGTACCTACTACGCAGCTTTTGTTCTTTGAGGGGAATCCCGGAATGCGCGCCAATTACCTTTTCACCAGCGAGTCAGTTGCCGAAGGTCACCCGGACAAGGTGTGTGACCGGATCTCCGACGAGATCGTGGATCTGGTCTACCGCGAAGCCGCCAAGACCGGCGTCAACCCTTGGGGCGTGCGCATTGCCTGCGAGACGCTGGCAACCACCAACCGCGTCGTGATCGCCGGTGAAGTGCGCCTGCCGCCGAGCCTGATGAAGAAGGACAAGGACGGCAACGACGTCATCAACCCTTCGAAGTTCAAGGCTGCTGCCCGCCGCGCCATCAAGGACATCGGGTACGAGCAGGACGGCTTCCACTGGAAGACGGCTAAGATCGACGTGCTTCTGCACTCGCAGTCCGCCGACATTGCCCAGGGCGTCGACAGTGCTGCCGACCAGCAGGGCGACGAAGGTGCCGGCGACCAGGGCATCATGTTCGGCTACGCCTGCAAGGAAACGCCTGACCTCATGCCGGCGCCGATCTATTACTCCCACAAGATCCTGCAGCTCCTTGCTACCGCCCGCAAGAAGGGCGACGGCGACGTCGCGAAGCTCGGCCCTGACGCCAAGAGCCAGGTGACCGTGCGTTACGTCAACGGCAAGCCCACCGAAGTCACGTCGATCGTCCTTTCCACCCAGCATCTCGACGAAAGCTGGGACTCGAAGAAGGTGCGCGCGGTTGTCGAACCCTACATCCGTGAAGCTCTCGGCGACCTGCCGATCGCCGACGATTGCAAGTGGTACATCAATCCGACCGGCAAGTTCGTCATCGGCGGCCCGGACGGCGATGCCGGCCTGACCGGCCGCAAGATCATTGTCGACACCTACGGCGGCGCTGCTCCGCACGGCGGCGGCGCGTTCTCCGGTAAGGACACGACCAAGGTCGACCGTTCGGCTGCCTACGCTGCTCGCTACCTCGCGAAAAACGTCGTTGCCGCCGGCCTCTCCGACCGCTGCACGATCCAGCTCTCCTACGCCATTGGCGTCGCGCAGCCGCTGTCGATTTACGTCGACCTGCACGGTACCGGCAAGGGCGTGACGGAAGACATGGTCGAAGCTGCGATCCGCAAGAACATGGACCTGTCGCCGACCGGCATCCGCCGTCACCTCGACCTCAACAAGCCGATCTATGCCAAGACCTCGGCCTACGGCCACTTCGGCCGCAAGGCTGGCCGCGACGGCTCGTTCTCCTGGGAGCGCACTGATCTCGTCAAGGCGCTCAAGGACGCCGTCAAGGTCAAGGAAGCAGCATGACCGACATGGAACGTCGCGGACGCGCGACCGAAGCCTTCTTCGGTCGCCGCAAGGGAAAGGCTCTGCGCGAACATCAGGCAGAGCGACTGAACACCCTGCTTCCGACGTTCCTTATCGACCTTTCAGCGGCTCCGCCCGAGCCGCTGAACACTCTATTTCCGACGCCGACCCAAAGGCTGCGCCTGGAAATCGGCTTTGGCGGCGGCGAGCATCTGATTCATCGCGCCGTCGAGATGCCGTCCACCGGCTTCATCGGTGTCGAGCCCTTCATCAATTCCATGCAGAAGCTGCTGACGAACGTCGACAAGGCGGACGCCAGGAATGTCCGCGTCTACAACGACGATGCGACGCAATTGCTGGATTGGTTGCCGGACGCCTCGATCGACCAGATCGACCTGCTCTACCCGGATCCGTGGCCAAAGCGGAAGCATTGGAAGCGCCGCTTCGTGTCGAAAACCAATCTCGACCGCTTCCACCGCGTGCTAAAGCCGGGCGGGCTGTTCTGCTTCGCCTCGGACATCGATACCTACGTCAACTGGACGCTTCTGAAGTGCCGCGACCATGGCGGCTTCGACTGGCTTGCACAGGATGCAGCAGATTGGCTGAAGCCCTACGAGGGTTGGCCGAGCACACGCTACGAGGCCAAGGCACGGCGCGAAGGCAGATCTTCCGCCTATCTCACATTCAAGCGCGTCTGAGCCTGCCTTAGTGCAGGCTCACCGTTTTCAGTTCATCCTCGGCTGCCTTGAAGAAGGTGCTGGAACGATTGTCAGTCAACAGGATCGGCGTGCCATCGGCGCCGAATAGCGCCCAAAGGTCAACGCTCGGATCGATGTCGGGCGCTTCCGGGAAGCACTTGGCAACTTCTTCGTTGCGCATCTTGCGGATATAGGCGACCTCGCCGTTGCCGATACCGGCAAGTTCGGTTTTGGTCAGGTGCGAATTGGCTTCTTTCATCAACATTCCTGTACCTCCAAGAGAAGGGACCAACGGCTCAACATGCGCCGTTGTCCTACTGTGAGACCGAAATGTTAATTTTCTTCACCATACGGCTGGGCTCCGGGCGGATGAGATCCACCGAGAGCAATCCGTTCTTCAGGCAAGCGCCCAAAACCTGCATCCCGTCGGCCAGAACGAAAGTCCGCTGGAACTGGCGTGCGGCGATGCCGCGATACAGGTAATCCCGCTCCCCCTGCTCGACCTGGCGACCGCGAATTGAAAGCTGATTCTCCTCGACCGAAACGTCTAATTCTTCTTCGCTGAAGCCGGCGACGGCCAGGGTTATGCGCAACCTCTCCGGATCGCCGGAAGCACGGTCGGCGGCAACTCGCTCGATATTGTAGGGGGGATATCCGTCGCTGGCCTTGGAAAGGCGCTCCAGCGTCTTTTCCATGGCGTCAAAGCCCAGGAGTAGCGGGCTTGCGAAAGGCGTCATGCGGCTCATCGTCTTCAAGTCCTTGATTCAAGCGACCTTGCCGGACCTGAATACAGCATCCGAATGTTTCCAATATGGGAACTGACAGGCGCAGGCGCAAGGCGGATGTCGCGCTCGCACTTGGAAAGCCCCGCAACGGTCCGACCTTGACAAAGCAAGCGCCGCCTCGCATCAAAACGTGCCCGCGGCGGCTGTGCCGATTTGCGACGGAAGCATAAACAAACGGTGCATGCAACGAAGACGCGCACCATGAGGATGGAACGACCGGAATGGCGGACCCTAGGAAGATCATTATCGACACTGACCCCGGTCAGGACGACGCCGCGGCCATCATGCTGGCATTCGGCAGCCCGGAAGAACTTCAGGTGCTGGGGATCACTACGGTCGCCGGCAACGTTCCGCTGTCCTATACGAGCCGCAACGCGCGCATTGTCTGCGAGCTCTGCGGCCGTACCGATACGAAGGTCTTTGCCGGCGCCGACAAGCCGATCGCGCGCAAGCTCGTCACTGCGGAGCACGTCCACGGCAAGACGGGACTCGACGGTCCTGTCCTTGACGAGCCGACCATGGCTCTGCAGCCGCAGCATTCCGTGGACTTCATCATCGACACGCTGCGCAGCGAGCCGCAAGGCACCGTGACGCTCTGTACGCTTGGGCCGCTGACCAACATCGGCTTGGCCTTCCAGAAAGCGCCCGACATCGTCCCGCGTGTCCGTGAACTCGTCATGATGGGCGGCGGCTTCTTTGAAGGCGGCAACATTACGCCGGCCGCCGAGTTCAACATCTACGTGGACCCCGAGGCCGCCGACATCGTCCTTCGCTCCGGCATACCGATCGTGATGATGCCGCTCGACGTCACGCACAAGCTCCTGACCCGCCAGGACCGCGTCAAGCGCATGGCCGATCTCGGCACGCGCCCGGCCATCGCCATGGTCGAGATGCTGGAATTCTTCGAGCGCTTCGATGTCGAAAAGTATGGCTCGGACGGCGGCCCGCTGCACGATCCGACCGTAATCGCCTATCTCTTGAAGCCCGAGCTTTTCAAGGGGCGGACCTGCAATGTCGAGATCGAAGTTAAGTCGGAACTGACGGTCGGCATGACCGTTGTCGACTGGTGGCACGTGACGGATCGCAAGCGCAATGTTCAAGTCATGCGCGATGTCGATGCGGACGGCTTCTTCGATCTGCTGATCGAGCGCTTCGCCCGCATCTGATGCCTAGTGCGTTTTAGGGCGCCTGAGAGATCAGGCCCGCGGAAGCGGGCCGAGCGGATCAGGCGTCCTTCTGGTCAAAAACCGAATTGGTTTCGGGTTCGACGAGCTTCGGGCCGCCCTTGGCGACACCGACCATGGCCGGACGCAGGACACGCTCGCCAATCGTGTAGCCGGCCTGAACGACCTGAACGACGGTGTTGTTCGGTACTTCGGCATTCGGCACTTCGAACATGGCCTGGTGGAAGTTCGGGTCGAATTTCTGGCCGACCGGCTCCAGCTTGCGGACGCCATGACGCTCGAGCGCCGACAGCATCGAACGCTCGGTCATTTCGACACCTTCGATCAGCGTTGTCAGGCCAGCATCGGCAGCAGCCTTTGCTTCTTCCGGAACAGCATCGATGGCGCGGCGCAGATTGTCGGAAACAGCCAGCATGTCACGGGCGAAGCCGGCGGCTGCGTAGGTCTTCGCGTCCTTGACTTCGCGCTCGGTGCGACGGCGCAGGTTATCCATCTCGGCGGCAAGCCGAAGATAACGGTCGCGCAACTCCGCATTCTCGGTCCTCAGAAGTTCCAGCGGATCGGGCTGTACCGTGGCTTCGTTCTCGACGTTTGCGGCGGCGTCCGCTGCGGCTTCGGCCGCGGCTGCGTCAGGTCCGTTCTTCGTCGTTTCGTCAGTCATGACGTTCTCCGGTGATTGGTGTCTTTTAGGATGTGCCCGATATCGAGCTTTGGCGGGCAAAAATCAAGTCTGCGTGACCGAAAAGCGCGCGATGTAAGGCAACCGATGCGGGGGATGCGAGAGGGCCAGCTTGACTTGCTCGCGCTAAAGTTCTTTTATTTTAGTGCCGCCTAAATCTTCAGTGCTTCGGCCTCATCATGGGTCAGGGAGCTGCTACCATGAACGATCAGAAAAGCTATACCGGGCGCTGCTTCTGCGGCACGGTCGAGATTGTTGCGACCGGCGAACCGGTGGCAATGGGATACTGCCACTGCGCCTCCTGCCGGCATTGGTCGGCCGGGCCGGTCAACGCTTTCACGCTCTGGCAGCCCCAGGCGGTCCACGTCACCAAGGGTGGAGAGCACGTCGAGGGCTACCAGAGGTCCGATACCAGCGTTCGGAAATTCTGCGACCGCTGCGGTGGTCATCTCTACACGGAGCACCCGACCTGGGGCGTCACCGACGTTTACGCAGCCCTTCTGCCCGATCTCGATTATGCCCCGGCGTTGCACGTGAACTATCAGGAAAGCGTGTTGCGCATCCGTGATGGCCTGCCAAAATACAAAGATATGCCGGCGGAGATGGGCGGATCGGGCGACACTCTGCCGGAGTAGCCCTTCTACTTCGTGCCGCGCGACAATCGCGTCATCAGCTGAGCGGTGTAATCGACCATCGGAACGATGCGCGAGTAGTTGAGACGCGTCGGCCCTATGACGCCGACGGCGCCGACAATGCGGTCATCGTCGTCCCTGTAGGGCGCGACGATCAACGACGAGCCCGAGAGCGAGAACAGCTTGTTCTCCGAGCCGATGAAAATCCGCACCCCGGGGCCGCTTTCGGCCAGGTTCAGAAGCTCGAGCAAGCTGTCTTTCTTCTCCAGATCGTCGAACAGCATGCGCAGACGGTCAAGATCGTCGGCACCGGCGAGACCGGCCAGCAGATTGGCACGGCCGCGAATGATGAGCTGCGCGGGCTTGCCTTCGTCGGCGTTACCGGACCAGACGGCGATGCCGCGCTCGACGAGATCCTGCGACAGCGTGTCTAGCTCGCGGCGCACATCATCCTTCAGTCGGCTCAACTGATTGCGCAGTTCCGGCAGCGTCTGCCCGGTCATGTGCGCATTGAGAAAGTTTGCGGCCTCGGTCAATTGCGATGACGTGACGCCTGCCGGAAGCTCGATGATCCGGTTTTCCACTTGGTCGTGATCGCCGACGAGCACCGCGAGCGCCTTGGTCGGCTCAAGCCTGATGAATTCGACATGCTTGAGAACAGGATCGCTCTTCGAGGTGATGACCAGTCCGGCGCCGCGCGAAATGCCCGAGAGCATGCGGCTCGCCTCGTTCATCATCAACTCCATCGGATTGTCGCGACTTTCGGCGCGCACCTGCCGATCGATATTGGCGCGATCCTCGGCTGAGAGATCGCCTACCTGCATGAAGGCGTCGACGAAGAAGCGTAGGCCGATCTGCGTCGGCAGACGGCCGGCGCTGACATGCGGTGAATAGATGAGGCCAAGTTCTTCCAGATCGCTCATGACGTTGCGCACAGATGCCGGCGACAGCGACATCGGCAGGATGCGCGAAAGGTTACGGGAGCCGAGCGGTTCACCCGTTTCCAGATAGCCCTCTACAATGCGGCGAAAGATTTCCTTAGAGCGTTCATCCAGCGCAGCCACTGCATCTGAAACCGACGTCGATCTGAACTCCATGAAGCCTTGCGTACCCGTGCTGACGATGATCCGACAAAATATAGCCAATCTCCCCGCAGCGGCAAAAGGGAAATTGCAAATGGGCGCTGCCAATCGTAGAAGCTCTCAACACCACAGCACGCATGATCTATCCGAAGGCTGCTCGCGTCTTCGGCATGACGATTAGGAGAATAGTATGCGGCCCTCAGGCAGAAAAACCGACCAGATGCGCAAGGTCTCTTTCGAGCGCAATTTCTCCAAGCATGCAGAAGGCTCCTGTCTGGTGAAGTTCGGCGATACGCATGTGCTGTGCACGGCTAGCGTCGAGGAAAAGCCGCCGGCGTGGCTGCGCAACACCGGCAAGGGCTGGGTCACGGCTGAATACGGCATGCTGCCGCGCGCAACCGGCGACCGCATGAAGCGCGAGGCTGCGGCCGGCAAGCAGGGTGGCCGCACCCAGGAAATCCAGCGCCTGATCGGCCGGTCGCTGCGCGCCGTCGTCGATCTCAAGGAACTCGGCGAACGCCAGATCACGCTCGACTGCGATGTCATCCAGGCGGACGGCGGCACGCGCACGGCATCGATCACCGGTGCCTGGATTGCGCTCCACGACTGCCTGAAGTGGATGGAGAGCCGCAACATGCTCAAGGTCGAGCGGGTGCTGAAGGACCATGTCGCTGCCATCTCGTGCGGAATCTTCGCCAACCAGTCGGTGCTCGATCTCGACTACCTCGAAGACTCCTCGGCCGAGACCGACGCGAACTTCGTGATGACCGGCACCGGCGGTATCGTCGAAATCCAGGGCACTGCAGAAGGTACGCCCTTCACCGACGAGGAGTTCGCTTCGCTGATGACGCTCGCCAAGGCAGGTATCGCCGAACTCGTCGCAATGCAGAAGCAGGCAATCGCCGGATGAACGACATGCTGGAAGGCATGCTGGAAACGGCGCTCTATGCTGACGATCTCGACAAGGCAGAAGCCTTCTATGAAGGCATCCTCGGCCTTTCGAAGATCTCGCGGGGCGGCAACCGGCATGTCTTCTTTCGCTGCGGTGCCGGTGTATTGCTGATCTTCAACCCTGACGAAACGATCAAGCCACCCTCGCCCGGCTCCCTGCAGGTGCCGCCGCATGGCACGACCGGCGCGGGACACGCTTGCTTCCGTGTCTCCGGGGAAAATCTCGATGCAATTGCGGCCCGGCTGAAGTCCAACGGCGTTGCCATCGAATCCGGAGTCACCTGGCCGCAAGGCGGCCGCTCGATCTATTTCCGCGATCCGGCGGGCAACAGCCTCGAATGCGCTGAAGCCCGCATCTGGGGCATCGAATAGGACCATCATGCGCAAGCTCGAAACCAAGACCATCGTCGTTGCCAGCCACAATGCCGGTAAGATCCGGGAAATTCAGGACCTGATCGGCCCCTTCGGCTTCACCGCGAAGTCGGCGGCCGAATTGAACTTCGTCGAGCCCGACGAAACGGGCACCACCTTCGAGGAAAACGCAAAGATCAAGGCGCTCGCCTCTGCCGAAGCCTCCGGACTGCCGGCGTTGTCTGACGATTCCGGCCTCGTTATCGATGCGCTCGGCGGCGACCCGGGCGTCTACACCGCCAACTGGGCAGAAAAGCCGGATGGCACCCGCGACTTCGCGATGGCGATGGAAAAGGTCGAGGTGGCGCTGGACAAGGCCGGCGCTTCCGAACTTGAACAACGCGCCGCCCGCTTCGTTAGCGTGCTCTGCCTGGCCTGGCCAGATGGCCATACCGAGCTGTTTCGTGGGGAAGTCGAAGGCGCTGTCGTCTGGCCGCCGCGCGGCAGCCAGGGCTTCGGCTACGATCCGGTCTTTCAACCCGAGGGTTATGACACTACCTTTGGCGAGATGAGCGCGGAAGAAAAGCACGGCTGGAAGCCGGGCGACGCAGAAGCCCTGTCGCACCGCGCCCGCGCCTTCAAGATTTTCGTCGAAACCTGCCTGGAAGCCTAAGGGCAAACGTGGACACTTTGGAACAGCCTGACCTGACGCGCTATGCCGCTCTTTTGCCCGATACCGGTGAACCCGGCTTCGGCGTCTACGTGCATTGGCCGTTCTGCGCCGCCAAGTGCCCCTACTGCGATTTCAACAGCCATGTCCGCCATCAGCCGGTGGATCAGGAGCGCTTCACCGCGGCTTTCCTGAAGGAGATGGCGACGGTGCGCCAACTGAGCGGGCCGAAGACGGTGACGAGCGTCTTCCTCGGCGGCGGCACGCCCTCGCTGATGAACCCCTCGACGGTTGCGGCCATTCTCGACGGCATCGGCAAGCACTGGCATATGCCAGATGGTATCGAGATCACCATGGAGGCAAACCCCTCCAGCGTCGAAGCGGAGCGTTTCCGCGGCTATCGCGCCGCCGGCGTCAACCGCGTCTCGCTCGGCGTCCAGGCGCTGAATGATCGTGATCTGAAGTTCCTCGGACGACTGCACGACGTTGCCGATGCGCTGAAGGCGATCAAGCTCGCGCGCGACATCTTCCCGCGCATGTCCTTCGATCTGATCTATGCCCGCCCGAACCAGACGGTCGACGAGTGGGAGCGCGAGTTGAAGGAGGCGATCTCCTACGCGGTCGACCATCTCTCGCTCTATCAGCTGACGATCGAAGAGGGCACGCCCTTCTTCGGCCTTCACAAGGCCGGCAAGCTTATCGTTCCGGATGGCGATCAGTCGGCTCTGCTCTACGAGGCGACCCAGGAGATCACGGCCCGCGAAGGGCTGCCTGCCTACGAGGTCTCCAACCACGCCCGCCCAGGTGCCGAGAGCCGCCATAACCTCACCTATTGGCGCTATGGCGACTATGCCGGCATCGGCCCCGGCGCCCACGGACGACTGACACGCGGCTCCATGAAGATCGCAACCGCGACCGAACGCAAGCCTGAAAGCTGGCTCGATCTTGTCGAGCGCGACGGCCATGGGATGATCGACCAGGAACAACTCGGTTACGAGGAGCAGGCGGACGAACTGCTGCTGATGGGGCTGCGCCTGAAGGAAGGCGTCGATCTCGCCCGCTGGCAGCAGCTTTCGGGCCGCGATCTCGACCCGAAGCGGGAGGAGTTCCTGCTGGAGCACGGCTTCATCGAGCGGATCGGCAATTCCCGGCTTCGCTGCACGCCGTCGGGCATGCTGATCCTCGATTCCGTCGTCGCCGATCTGGCCTGCTAGAGCGGCTGTCTGAAATAGACGACGCGCTGAGTTTCCTCGAAGCCGAGGGCAGCGTGGAAGCGGTGGCTGTCGACATTGTCCAAAAGCGCATCCGACGCAAATTCCGTACAGCCTGACGCCTTGCCGAAGGCGCGCACGGCCTCAAGCAAAGCCCGCCCGATGCCGCCCCGCCGAAACGCCGGTTCGACATGGATGCCCTCGAGGAAGAGAACCGGCGACGATCTGCAGCCGTTAACGTAGTCACGCCGCAAGCATGCTTCGGCGAAGCCGACCGCCTCGCCATCCGGCCGAAAGGCCAGAAAACCGCGGAAATCGGCAGCGTCATCATCGAGCAGCCGCCGCAGGTCCCGGGAATGCTCCTCCATCGACTGGTCCGACCATAAGGCTGCGCGAAGCTTCGCCCACGCGTCGATATTATCGCTCGACGCCCGCTCGATCCTGATCGTATTGCCTGCCTGCTGCTTCATCTCGACGCCCGAAATTGCGGTCTTCGGGATAGTAGCCATACCCTGCGGGTTTGCAATCTTCACCCGTCACGCCACCCGCCCGCGCCAACGGGAGAACAACCGCCCATCGATCGCCGCAAGGCCGATCGCGATCATCGCCATACCGATCAGATGCTTGGACTGCAGCTGTTCGCCGAGGATGGCCGCGCCGAGCAGGATGGCGCTGACCGGGATCAGGAAGGTCACCAGCATCAGATTCGTTGCCCCTGCCGTCGCAAGGATGCGGAAGAACAGCACGTAGGCGATCGCGGTCGATAGCAGGGCCAGACCCAGCAGCGCCAGCCAAGTCTCGACTGACGGGGCGGCTAGTGTCCAAGGTTGGTCAACGATGAGCGCGATCGGCAGCATCAGGACCGTGGAGGCGGTGACCTGCCCTGCGGCGGGAATGAGCGGCGCCATGCCCATTTGGCGGAAGCGGCGGCCGAAAATCCCGGCAAAGGCATAGGACAGAGCAGCAGCGAGCACCGCCAGCTGCGCCAGCACGTTCGAGCCGAGATCACGCAAAACGTCGAAGCCAATCATGTAGGCGACGCCGGCAAATCCGACGAGAACGCCAAGCAGGCGATTGCCGGTCATCTTTTCGTCCGCGGTCAGGAAATGCGCGACAACGACGCCGAAGAGCGGCGTGGTGGCGTTCAGGATGGAAGCGAGACCGCTTGCGATATGCGTCTGGCCCCAGACAATCAGGCAGAAGGGGATCATATTGTTCAGGATGCCCATGCCGAAGAACGCCGCCCAGGATTTGCCGTCACGCGGCATGGTATGGCCGGTTGCACGGACGATCATGTTCAACGCCAGCGCGGCGATCAGGACCCGGCCCGTGACGATCGTGAACGGCGGCAGGGTCTTCACCAGAATGCCGTTGAAGAGGAAGGAGCCGCCCCACAAGAGGGAAAGCACCAGCAACATCCCCCATTCGGAAAAACCCATCTGTTTCTGCTGCATCATCTACTCCCAAAGTCAGTCTGCTACGGCATATATGCCATCGCCAACGGCCACCACCCGATTGTTGCGCGATCTAAGAGCGGTTTTCTCGATTTATTCTCGCTCTTCATTCAGCCGGAAACGGCTTTTGCGATGGCTTTCCTGCTGATATTATTGCCATTCCTGGCATGAGACAAACGAGTCTTTCTCGATACATGATATAGCTGAGCTAAACCATGAGTGATTATCTCCCCTCGCTTTCAGCGCTTCGGGCCTTCGAGGCTGCCGCCCGGCATCTCAGCATGACGCTGGCGGCAAAGGAGCTGAACGTCACACCAGGCGCCGTCAGCCTGCAGATTCGCGACCTGGAGGCGTCGCTTGGCATCAAGCTCTTCGAGCGCAAGACGCGGGCGCTCGCCTTGACGGTGGAGGGTGCGGACTATTTCTCGACCCTGAGGGCGGCATTTCGTCTGGTTCGGGAAGCGACGGCGGCGATCACGGCGCGTGGACGCGGCGCCGTCCTCAATGTCACCTGCACGGCGGGATTTGCAACCTACTGGCTGGTGCCGCGCCTTGGACGTTTCGAGGCTATGCACCCTGAAATCGACGTCCGCATCAGCGCATCACACCGCGTCCTCGACTTTCAGCGTGACGGGATCGACCTCGCGATCCGCCACGGCCTCGGCGGATATGATAACCTGATCAGCGAACGGCTTGTCGATGACGAACTGGTGCCGGTCTGCACGCCAAAGCTCGCCACAGAACTGGGGCCCAATCCGTCCGCGGGCGCCCTCTCTGGTTTCCAGCTGATCCATGATGTCTATCGCCATGACTGGCAGCTCTGGCTGGAAGCAGCCGGCGCGACCGGAGTCGACCCCTCGCGCGGGCCGGTCTTCATGCATGGCAACGGAGCCTATGACGCGATGAAGGCCGGGCTGGGCTTTGCCTTGATGCGACGCTCGTTTCTGGAACGAGACCTGAAAGAAGGCGCAGTGGTCACGCCCTTCCCGATCGGCATTGCAAGCCGGCTTGCCTTTCATCTCGTCTATCCGGGCCTTGCGCTGGAGCGGCCGGCTGCAGCTGCCTTCCGTCGGTGGCTGTTGTCGGAGGCACAAGCCTGATTGGATGCGCTCACTTTATCATGCTGATTAAAATCATGCTGATTAAAAAGTGGAGTAATTTAATCATAAAATAGGGTTTTCTTCGGACAATTTCTTGACTATTACACTCCACATATTTTTCTCTATGCACATTCCCGGTGTGATAAGCCAATGAATAGTCTCCGATTTTCCTCTCGAATCCTTTCAACGTCGGCATTGGCCGGCATGGCGCTCGTTCATCTTCTCACGCCAGTCGCAGCACAGGACGCGACGGGAAAGCAGCAGGACGGTGCGACGGTTCTGGAAGACATCATTGTCAATGGCGGCAGCGGCGGCGTGATCCAGGCAGAGGGATATGTCGGCAAGAGCAGCGCCACGGGCACGAAGACCGACACACCCTTTATCGAGGTGCCACAATCGATTTCGTCGGTGACCGAACAGCAGTTGAAGGATCGCAATCCGCAGACGTTGCTCGATACCGTTGCCTACACACCCGGCACACGCGTCGGCGCCTATGGCTTCGATCCGCGTTTCGATTCGTTCTCGGTACGCGGTTTCGACGTGACCTATACCGGGATTTTCCGCGACAACCTCCGTCAGCCAGGCGCAGGCTCATCGCTCTTCAAGACCGAGCCCTACGGGCTTGAAGGAGTCTCCATCCTTCGTGGTCCCTCCTCCGCGCTTTATGGGGCAACAGGTGCCGGTGGTCTTTTCAACCTCATCACCAAACGGCCGACGGAAGAGCCATTTCATGAAGTTCAGCTGCAGTACGGCACTGAACAGCGTTATCAAACCCAGTTCGACGTTTCAGGCCCCGTCAACAATACGGATCCCTTCTACTATCGTCTGACTGGCCTCTACCGCGATGCCAATACCGAGCAGATCAGCGTTCCCGACGACCGCATCTATATCGCGCCAGCCTTCATGTGGAAGCCGGACGAAGACACGAGGCTCACCATTCTCGGCGAATACTCCCGAACGAAGACCGGCGGCACCGCGGCCTATTACAACGACCCTGCCGGCAACGTAACGGACTTTTTCGCAGGCAATCCGGCCTTCAACGATTCAGTCCAA
The DNA here is from genome assembly GCF_014194695.1 of Rhizobium sp. BK399. Taxonomy (GTDB): domain Bacteria; phylum Pseudomonadota; class Alphaproteobacteria; order Rhizobiales; family Rhizobiaceae; genus Rhizobium. The sequence goes on from NZ_JACIAH010000001.1 coordinate 1,214,396, forward strand.
AACCAGGCCCGCATCGGCTATGAATTCGAGCATCGGCTGAACGATGTCTTCGTATTCCGCCAAAACGCCCGTGCATCGACGCTCAATATCGACGCCGACTGGGCCTTCGCCTACGCCCCCAATGAGATCGATCCAAGTCTCCTCGATCGCAGCGCCGGAACGTTCGACGAGCGGCTGACGGCCTTCGTTATCGACAACCAGCTAGAAGCGCAGTTCGAGATCGGCGCCGTCGACCATACGCTGCTTGCGGGTCTGGACCTGACAAAGCTGCGCTGGCGTTCGCTCGATGGCCGCGGCGTGTCGCCGCCGCTCGACACCAACAATCCGACGGCAGGGGCTTTCGTTGCGCCGATCGATTTCGACACGCGTACCGTCCAGGACCAATGGCAAGTCGGCACCTATTTGCAGGACCAGATCCGCTATGACGCATGGATACTGACCCTCGGAGGTCGCTACGATTGGGTTTCGACGGACACCGACAATACCGACCTCAGCACGAACGCCTTGACGACCATTTCGCAGAGGGACAAGGCATTCTCCGGCCGCATCGGTCTAGGCTACGAGACAGATTTCGGCGTCGTACCTTATGCCAGCTACTCCACCGCCTTCTCACCCAATGCGGGCATCAACCAGGAGACAGACCAGCCCTTTAAACCGACGGAAAGCGACCAGGAAGAGATAGGGGTCAAGTACCTCCTTCCGAACAGCAATACGCTGCTCACGGCGGCGCTGTTCAATATCGACCAGAAGAATAGCCTTTACTACGAGGTCGTGAATCTGCCGACCGGACCGGCGAACATTCAGGTGCAGCGCGGCAAGATTCGCTCTCGTGGATTGGAGCTCGAAGCGAACACGAGCCTCGATAATGGCCTGTCGCTGGTTGCGTCTTATACCTACACCGATACCGAGATCCTGGAAGGAACGACCGGGACTGTAGGCAATTCCGTCTCATCGGTTCCGAGGCACATGGCTGGGCTCTGGGCGAATTATACATTCCGGGAGAGTAGCCCGATCTACGGTCTCGGTATCGGTTTCGGATCGCGGTATCTCGGCAAGAGCTATACGAGCGACACCAACACCGCCCAGAACGGGTCGCGCGTCCTCTTCGACGCCGCTGTCAGCTACGATTTTGCGGCGCTCGATAAGAAATACGAGGGCCTGAGCCTGCAGGTGAATGCCACCAACCTCTTCGACCGCCGCGAGCCCATCTGCTCGGCTGGCTTCTGCTATCGCGATCAGGGTCGCACCGTGATCGGCAGCCTGCGTTATACGTGGTGAGCTGATGGCGAGTGCTGGGCACCATATCGCTGCTCCGGGCGCCAGTGCCTCGGTCCTCTCGCCGGCTTTTGCCGGCGAGCATGCATGGTGCAGCGAGAAAATGGCTCTTTCCGCCGATCTGCCCGACGGCGTGCCGCTGCCGTCGTTCTTCGGAAATGGCGGGTTCGAGCAGGCGATCGGTCGCTATGCCACGGCCTGTGGCGACAGTGACCGGCGTGCGGTCGTGTCGATGTGGTCGCTGTATTACTTCTCCGCTCTCTCCATTCCCTATGTGCTGGCTCGCCGTCTCGCCGCACAGGAGCTGCCGGTCGCTTTTGACGACATGACGATTGCTTTGCAGGATAATGGCCTGCCGCGGGCGTTCGGCGTGCCGCACCGGGGCCGGAATGCCCGGAACGGCGAGGAAGACGGCTTTGAGGCGATTGGCCCGTTGCTGGAGGAACACCTTCCGGAAGCGATCAGGAGGCTCACCGCCTGCGGTGTTTCGGCCAAGCTGTGCTGGAACAATGCCGCGGTGTATCTCGACTACGTGCTGCGGTTGACCCTGCCGCCGGAAGGCCCGGATCTCACCGTCTTTGTGCGCGGCTGTCTGCCCGATGGCGGCGTCAACCCACTTTGCGGCAGCCTGCGATATGTCGAGGAAGACGGAGAGCGCGTCGCTCGCCGGAAGATATGCTGCCTGCGCTACATGCTGCCTGGCGTCCAGAGCTGCGGCAAGCTTTGCGCCCTTCCCAGTCAAAGGAATATGCAATGACCTGCCTCACCATCACAAGGCGTGGCTTTCTCGCCGCGGCGTCTGCGACGCTCTGTGCGCCGGCTCTGCTGAAGGCTGAGACGCGATGGCCGCTGACCGTGATCGATGCCGTCGGGCGGACCGTCACGATACCCAAAAAGCCGAAGTCGATCATCCTCGGCACGGGTTTCAATCTTGTCGCGCTGTCGCTGATCCATCCGGATCCGGTCAGCCTGCTGGCCGGCTGGGCGACGGACATGAAAACGGACAATCCGTTCATCTATGATGCCTTCCGCGGCAAGTTTCCCGCCCTCAACGAAGTCCCGCTTGTCAGCAACGGCCTGGCGGATGGTATGAACTTCGAAGCTGCCCTCTCGTTGGAGGCCGACCTGGCGGTCATGGGCATGTGGCAGGCAGAGGGCGAGCAAGGAAAGCGTGCCATCGACTATCTCCAATTGACCGGCGTGCCTGTCATCGTCGTCGATTTCAATGTCGATCCACTGAAGAGCACCCCGCGGGACATCCGCCTCCTTGGTCGCATCCTGGAGTGTGATCAGCAGGCTGAAGATTATGCCCAGCTTTTCGAAAAACGGGTGCAGCGCATCAGAGCGGGAGCGACGGGGAAAGGCGAGGATGGGCCGCTGGTGCTAATGGATGCCTTCCCGAGCGCAACGCGCGGCAGTTGGGCATACGGTCGAACCAGCCTCGGCGAATTGATTGCGTTTGCCGGCGGACGCAACATCGCGGACAAGAACCTGCCGCCACAGGGCGGTCCGGTTACGGCGGAATATGTCATCGCGGCGGAGCCGGACGTCTATATCGCCACCGGCTCGCCCGGCGGGACTTACACCGCCTTCTCGATCGGCCCTGGCGTCGATCCTGCGGAAGCGCGTCGGTCGCTTGAGGAGACCGTGAAGGCCCCCACGCTTGCGCCGCTGAAGGCGGTGCGCGAAGGGAACGTGCATGGCATGTGGAACTTCTTCAACGCCGTGCCGCTGAACGTGCTGGCGGCGGAAGCGGTAGCATCCTGGATCAGGCCCGACCTGTTCGGCGATCTCGATCCGACGGGCAGCCTCGCCGAGATCAACGAGCGTTTTGCGGCTGTGCCCTTCGAGGGCGCATATTGGACGAGCCTGACAGGCTAACGGGCAGGCGCGCCAGTCTTGAAAAGGCTGCCGGTTGGCGTGTTCAGGAACATCGCCAGCGGAATGTACTCCTGATGCAGGAAGCCGGTGGACGGCAGCAGATCGTCGCGCACCATCTCGATGACGGCAACCACCGAGGCCGATGTCGTCCACGCGATCGCGGTGCGGCGGGCCCCCGCGATCTCGATCGGATAATAGGCGCGGACAAATTCCTTGCGGCGCAGGGTGCCGTTTACCGTACCCTCCGCCGCCACATGGACATAGACAACATCGTCATCGACCGGAGGCTTGGCATTGGTCAGTATCTCGCCGGCAAGCTTGCGCCTGTCGCGCATCAGCAGTTCGTGGAAGAAGAAGTTCATCAGATCCATGTGCCCCGGATAGCGCATCGTCTTGTAGTCGAGGTTCTCGACCTTGCCGAGGAGCGTGTCGCACATGGTTCCGAGACCGCCTGACGTCGTGAACGCCTCAAGTTTGACGCCTTCGACATAAATCGTCTCATGCCATTCCATCGGCGAGACGAGTTTGCGAACGCCGCCCTCGATCACTTCGCAGTCGTTCAGATACTCGTTGACCACGCCCTCCGGCGACCAGTTGAAGGCGTAACCAAGGAGACCGGTCGGGTTCTGCGGCAGCGCGCCTACCCGCATGCGAATGGAACGGCATTTGTCGAATCCGTCCGCAAGGCTGGATCCGACAATGCCGACGAAGCCGGGGGCAAGGCCACATTGTGGCGCCATCAGCCCACGCGCTGTCTTCGACAATTCAATAATGAAATTGGTGGTCGGCACATCCTCGGTCAGGTCGAAGTAGTGGATCCCCGCAAGGTGGGCGGCACGCGCCAGGCCGATATTGAGGTGATAAGGCAGGCAGGAAAGCACGGCCTCGACGCCTGATAGCAGTTCACCGATCACGACCGGATCGGAAATGTCTCCACTCCAGCACTTGAACGGCACCTCCTCGTTTGGCGCCTGAAGGTCGACGCCGAGAACGTCGAAGCCTCCTTCGTGGAGGAGCGTGGCTGCCAGCCGCCCGACCTTGCCCAGCCCAAGTACGGCAATCCTGTCAAATCCCATCGATCCCTCCCACGAGCGCATGGCGACACGTTCCCAGCGTCAAGCGTACAGAAGATTGCCGGCAAAGGAAAACGGCCGGAGCATAGCCCGGCCGTTAAAAGTTGCTCAGAGAGGTTGCCTACTTATTATTCGTTGATCAGGCGCTTCAGCAGTTCAATCTCGTGCGAGAGCTTCGTGTCCCCGGCAATAAGCTCCTCGATCTTGCGCACGGCGTGCAGCACGGTCGTGTGGTCACGACCGCCAAAGCGACGACCGATTTCCGGGAAGGAGCGCGGCGTCAGCGTCTTCGACAGATACATGGCGATCTGGCGCGGCTTAACGATGACGCGGGTACGGCGGTTCGAAACCAGCTCCTGGCGCGACACGTTGTAGTGCCGTGCGACGATGCGCTGGATGTCCTCGATGCGGACTCGGCGCGGCTCGCCCGAGCCGACGAGATGCGCAAGAAGCTCATCGACGCGCTCGACCGTGAGGTTCGGCTCGAAGGAGCGGCGGAAAAGCAGCTGGTTGAAGGCGCCTTCCAGCTCGCGGCCGCTTGCCGTGATGTTACGCGCAACGTGGTTCAGCAACTCGGCCGAGATTTCCAGCGACGGATCCTCGAGGCGAGCAGCAGTGAGACGACGCTTCAGGATTTCGAGACGCATCTCGTAATCCGGGGCGTCGAGCTCGATGGCCACACCGCCCTGCAAACGCGAGCGGACGCGTGGATCGAGCGATTCCAGCTCCCAGGGAGCGCGGTCTGCAGCGACCACGACCTGCTTGGCGCTGTCGAGCAGCATGTTCAGCAGGTGGCAGAACTCATGCTGGATCATCTTGCCCTGCAGGAACTGCATGTCGTCGATGATCAGAAGGTCAATGTTGCGCAGCGAGTCCTTGAGCGTCAAAGCATCATTGTCGCGGATCGCGGTTGCGAAACGCCACATGAAATACTCCGCCGTCAGGTAGACGACGCGCAGCGCACGCGGGTTTTGAACCGCGGCATTGGCGATCGCCTGCAGAAGATGCGACTTGCCGAGTCCAACGCTGGAATGGACGAAAAGCGGGTTGAAGCGAACAGCGCCCTGTCCGGCTTCCGCAATCGTCTTGGCAGCAGCAAGCGCTACACGGTTCGAACTGCCTTCAACGAAGGTGTCGAAGGTGAAACGGGAGTCCAGCGGCGAGCCAAAGAGCGGCTGGCCGGAGCTGGCCGGACGGGCCGCAGCCGCGGATGAGACCGTGTGCTGAACAATCTGCCCGGCATGCTGCGCCACGGAGCGGCGCGTCTGTGCGGCAGCAACAGGCTCTGGAGAAACCGGCTCTTCAGCCGGTTTGCCAACGCTACGCGTTGCGGTGCGCACGAGAATTTCGACTTTCAGGATTTCGGAGTCTTCGGCCTGGAACAGGCTGGTGATCAGCTCAAGATACCGATTGTTGATCCAGGACTTCAGGAAAGTTGTCGGCACCGTGAGGCGCACGACGCTCTTTGAAACCGAATGCAATTTCAGCCGCGCAAACCAGCTTGCATAGACATCCGGACCGACTTGCGCCTTCAGACGGGCGCTGACACGATCGAAAAGTACACCATGCTTCATTTCTCCCTTTTCCCCTGCCGTTTCGGCGCAAATAGAGCCAAACGCCTGCGGTTCATTGTCCCCACTCTCCAGGACATCCGCCGTCATTGTATTCATCTGCATCATGCCGCCTTCCATTCGTCGGCCGACTTTGTTCGTCGCCCGATTATTTCCCCGCTATGACCAGAAAGTGGCACCCTCATGAGCCACTCGCCTGCCGGTTCACTCGAATACTGCCCCACTCACAAGACTTCCCGAGAAAGCGCGAGCCCGCTTCATGCGGCCCGACTGCCCCCTGTCGGACTGGATGCCGCTCCTCGTAAGCCAGCATCCGGTCGTCCTGTCACGACTTCTCTTCCCCATTCCGGCTTCACGCCACGCGTGCAACCAACACACAAAACATCACCATTCCGCGACAGCCACGTCGCGGTCAAAAATGCTCAAGTGCGTGAAAAACCGGAGACTTTGACTCTCCGTAACAAGTGGCACAGGATCATCGTCCTGCCGACGTGGCAGTTTCAGACCGAGCCTTCGCAGGTGATGTCTGGACCCCTTGTTGGAGGGCATTTAGGCAGGATCGATTGCGGGAATCAACGATGAATTTTACGCAAAATTAAGAGCGGCCCGTTGACTCCCGCGGCACCTTTAGGGCGTCACATCCGTGTCAAAAAAGAATCGCTTTTGAATCAAGGAGATTCGCCTCGCTGACATTTTTGACACGCATAAAAAGAAAAAAATAAAAAAGCTTCTTGACTCTGCTCAGACCGCAGATTGTAGAGCCCGAGTCGCGTGCACCTGAAGTATCCTACAACAAGTATTTGTTTTTGTTATATTTTTCGTGTCACACGCTCGACATGAAATCGTCGCCGAGTTAACCATACGGAAGCCAGTCGGCAGAATCGAAAAAGCCCGACAAAGTTGCCGGGCTAATCATAATGATGCGTTTATTAACGAAGGATTATGCTGTCGCAGAAACCGACAGGGCCTTCACACGAGCTGCGAGGCGCGAAACCTTGCGGGAAGCCGTGTTGGCGTGAACAACGCCCTTGCTTGCGGCGCGAGCCAGTTCAGGCTGCGCGGCCAGGAAAGCTTCCTTTGCCTTGGCAGCATCACCAGATGCGATTGCCTCTTCGACCTTGCGAACGAAAGTACGAACGCGCGAGCGACGAGCCTTATTGACGTCGGTACGGCGGGCGATCTTGCGGGTCGCTTTTTTCGCCGAAGTTGTATTGGCCATGGATGCCTCTCTAAGAATTCGAACAAACTCCGTCATTACCGCGGGCCTTGCGGCCACTTCATACAGCAATGCGGGAGCATAATCGGAAAACCGGAGTGGCTTCCCGAACCGTGGGCGGGCATATAACCCTAAAGCCGACCCACGTCAACGCGCATTTTCGAGGAAACGCCGCCTTTCTCCAAGGCTCAGCGGTTCTTGAAGGCAGGCTTACGCTTTTCGATGAAAGCCGTCATCCCCTCTTTCTGATCTTCGGTGGAAAACAGGCTATGGAAAAGCCGGCGTTCGAAGCGCAGACCTTCATCCAAGGTCGTCTCCAGCGCGCGGTTTACCGCCTCCTTCGCCATCAGCACGGACGGACGCGACAGCGAGGCAATCTTGGCGGCCGCCTCCAGCGCCTCGTCCAGCAGCCGATCCGGCGCCACCACACGCGAAACGAGTCCTGCGCGCTCGGCTTCAGCAGCATCCATCATCCGGCCGGTCAGGATCAGGTCCATCGCCTTATATCTGCCGACGGCACGCGTCAGCCGTTGTGAGCCACCCATGCCGGGGATGACGCCGAGGGTGATTTCGGGCTGGCCGAACTTGGCGGTTTCCGAGGCGATGATCATGTCGCACATCATGGCGAGCTCGCAGCCGCCGCCGAGCGCAAAGCCGCTGACGGCCGCAATGACGGGCTTGCGCACCTTGGCGACATCGTCCCAGCCGCTCATCAGGTCGCGGCTGTAGACATCGACATAGCTGAGCGGCTGCATTTCCTTGATGTCGGCGCCGGCCGCGAATGCGCGCTCGGAACCGGTCAGGACCATGGCGCCGATGGCATCATCGGCCTGGAAGGCTTCGTAGGCCTGCAGGAGTTCCTTCAGCACCGTCGAGTTCAGCGCATTCAGCGCCTGCGGGCGGTTCAAGGTGATCAACCCGACTGCACCGCGGGTTTCGACGATCAGCGTTTCGTAGGCCATGGACAATCCTCCCGTTATTTCTGGCAGGTAGGGCAATAGAAGGTCGAACGCCCCGCCTGAACAATGCGTGCGACCGTACCGCCGCAGCCCGGAGTACGGCAAGGCAGACTTTCGCGATCATAGACCGAGAAGGAGTGCTGGAAGTAACCGAGCGAACCGTCCGTCTGGATATGGTCCCGCAGCGACGAGCCGCCCGCCTTGATGGCGTCGGCAATGACGTCGCGGATCGAGGTGACCAGAAGATCCATCTGCTTGGCCGGTTTCCCCGTCTTGGTCACGATCGTCGCCGCAGCACGGGTCGGGCTCAGGTGCGCGCGCCATAGCGCCTCGCAGACGTAGATATTGCCGAGCCCTGCGATATTCTTCTGATCGAGCAGCGCGCTCTTCAGCGGCTGCGCCTTGCCGATGAAACGTTCCGCCAGATAGGCGGCGCTGAGTGCGTTGCCGGTCGGCTCCGGCCCGAGGCCGAAGAGGAAGGGATTGAGCTCAAGCTCGGAGCGCCGCGCCATATCCATGAAGCCGAAGCGGCGCGGGTCATTATAAATGACGCGGCTGATGCCTGTCGGTCCCTCGAGATGGAAGATGGCGTGGTCGTGCTTTTCATCCTTCGAACGCGGATGATGAAAGTCGCCAGGCTGATCGGACACTGGCCCGGTCTCGATGCGGAACGAGCCGGACATGCCAAGATGCGAGATGATCGTCGTGCCGTCGTCGAGGTCGATCAGCAGATATTTGGCGCGGCGACCGAGCGCGACGATCTCGCGGCCGGTTGCCCGCGTCTCCAGACCGTCCGGAAAGGGAAACCGCAGGTCCTTGCGACGCAGCTCTAGGCGGGCGATCCGCGCGCCTTCCATCGTGGGGGCAAGCCCGCGTCGGACGGTTTCGACTTCTGGCAATTCCGGCATCTTAACCCATCTATATCTAACATGTTTCAACCACGGGCGTTGTGCGCTATAGCGCCAAGGTGCCGCGGCCTTGACCGTGGCCCACAGATAGCGCCGCGCGCGTCCGTTCGCTATGGTCGCCGCGCCGATTTCAGATAGATGGAGTATTTCGATGTCAGAAAGCCGTACCTCCGCCGAAGGCGGCATGGAAACATCCTACGGCTTCCGTGAAGTGGCGGACGGTGAAAAGCAGGGTCTCGTCAACGAGGTCTTCCACAAGGTCGCCAAGCGCTATGACATCATGAACGACGTCATGTCGGTCGGCATGCATCGCGTCTGGAAGGACGCAATGATTGCGGCACTCAATCCGCGCAAGGAACCCGGCTACAGGACGCTCGACGTGGCCGGCGGCACCGGCGATATCGCCTTTCGCATCATCGAAGCCTCGAACCGGATGGCGCATTCGACCGTGCTCGACATCAACGGCTCGATGCTCGCCGTCGGCGCCGAGCGCGCCGCCAAGAAGAAGCTTTCTGACAACCTGACTTTCGTCGAGGCCAATGCCGAGGATCTGCCGTTCGAGCCGAACAGCTTCGACGCCTACACGATAGCCTTCGGCATCCGCAATGTCCCGCGCATCGACGTGGCGCTCAGCGAAGCCTATCGTGTCCTGAAACGTGGCGGCCGCCTGCTGGTGCTCGAGTTCTCTGAAGTGGACATGCCGCTCCTCGACCGCGTCTATGACAGCTGGTCATTCAACGCCATTCCGAAGTTCGGCAAGGCGATCACCGGCGAGGCCGAGCCCTATCAATATCTTGTCGAATCCATCCGCAAGTTTCCCAACCAGGAGAATTTCGCCGAGATGATCCGCAACGCCGGCTTCTCGCGCGTGAGCTTTACGAACTACACCGGCGGGATTGCGGCCCTCCACTCCGGCTGGAAGCTCTAAGGGATGGTTCGAGAACAATCGTTCACCCGCTCGCTTTCGCAGGCAGGCAATCCGGCATGAGCACTCTGGGGGCATATTTCCGGCTCTGGCGCGTCGGCTGGATTCTGGTGCGCGAAGGCGTGATTTCGGCTTTGCCATCGGAAGACCTGCCGCCATCGGTCGGCCTTGCCAAGTCGTTTGTGGGCCTGTTCGCGCGCAATCGTTCAAAATCGAAGAAGCGCAGCGACCGGCTGGCGCAAGCCGTTGAGCGGCTGGGCCCCTCCTATGTGAAGATCGGCCAGTTCCTGGCAACGCGCCCCGATGTCGTTGGTGTCGAGTTCGCCGACGATCTGTCGCAGCTTCAGGACCGCATGGCATTCTTTCCGCTCGCCGCCGCCAAGGCGAGCATCGCCGGATCGCTCGGCCGCCCGACAGAAGAACTTTATGCAAGCTTCGGCGAGCCGATTGCCGCCGCTTCGATCGCGCAGGTGCACCCCGCCGAAGTCAATACGCCTGCGGGACGCAAGAAGGTTGCGGTGAAGGTCGTCCGCCCCGGCGTGCGCCAGCGTTTCACCCATGACATCGAAGCGATGTATCTCGTCGCTCACATGCAGGAGCGCTTCATGCCCTCGAGCCGGCGCCTGAGGCCGGTGGAAGTCACGAAGACTCTGGAGCAGACGACCAAGGTTGAGATGGATCTGCGGCTCGAGGCGGCGGCCCTTTCCGAGATCGCCGAAAATACCGAGAAAGACCCGGGCTTTCGTGTCCCGAAGGTCGATTGGGAGCGCACCGGCCGCGACGTGATCACGATGGAGTGGATCGACGGCGTGAAAATGTCGGATGTCGAGGGCCTGCGCGCCGCCGGTCACGATCTCAATCTGCTTGCAGACACGCTGATTCAGTCGTTCCTTCGCCACACGCTGCGCGACGGCTTCTTCCATGCCGACATGCATCCCGGTAACCTGTTTGTCGACGAGCACGGCGACATCGTCGCGGTCGACATGGGGATCGTCGGACGACTGGGGAAAAAGGAACGCCGCTTCCTGGCCGAAATTCTCTTCGGCTTCATCACCCGCGACTATATCAGGGTCGCCGAAGTCCACTTCGAGGCGGGCTACGTGCCGGGCCACCACAATGTCGAAAGCTTCGCGCAGGCGATCCGCGCGATCGGCGAGCCGATCCACGGCCAGCCTGCCGAGACGATCTCGATGGGCAAGCTGCTGACCCTGCTGTTCGAGGTGACCGAACTCTTCGACATGGCGACGCGGCCCGAACTGGTCATGCTGCAGAAGACCATGGTCGTGGTCGAAGGCGTGTCGCGCATGCTCAATCCACGCTTCAACATGTGGAAGGCATCCGAACCCGTTGTCGGCGATTGGATCCGCAACAATCTTGGCCCGAAGCGCATCGTCACCGATCTCAAGGACGGGCTGAAGGCGGCTGTGAAGCTAGCCGAAGCAGCGCCCGAGATTGCCGCCAAGACCGAGAAATTCCACCATCAACTGCTGCAGATGAGCGAGAACGGATTGCGGTTCGACGCGGAAACGGCTGAGGCGATCGGCAAATCCGAGGCGCGACACAATCGTTCCGGCCGGTTCGCCCTCTGGATTATCGCGCTCGCCCTTCTTTATATTGCTTGGGTGGTCACCTGATCCATCGCAGCAATGCATGTTGTGTTCGATATTTGGGATATCCCATCGAGTAGCGCCGTCGCATAGTCTCACTTTTCAAGGAGATATGGCAGATGAAGCATGAACGCCCCCGCATCGAACTTTCCGGACAGCCGCTCAGCTTTGCCGAAATGGTGAGGGTCGGATCGGGAAAGGTGGCGATCTCGGCTTCTGCGACCGGGATGGCTCGCGTCGAGATCGCGCGCGGGATCGTCGAGGATGCGATCAAGTCTGGAATGCCCGTCTATGGAGCGACCACCGGCGTCGGCGCCATGAAGGATGTCGAGTGGTCCCCCGAGGACCTCGATGCCTTCAATCTCGGGCTGGTGCGGGCGCATCACTTCGGCACCGGGACGCCATTTTCGTGCTCGGTCGTGCGCAACGCTATGGCCATCCGCATCAATACTGCGCTGACAGGCCAAGTCGGCTGCACACCCGAACTCGTCAATGCGTACATGCAGATGCTGGAGGCGGATATCATTCCGGTCGTCCGCCGTACTGGCTCCATTGGCTGCGCCGACATCGGCCTGATGGGGCAGATCGGCGCTGTACTGACGGGAGTCGGTGAAGCCGTCCATCGCGGCAAGCGCATGCAGGCAGCCGACGCTTTCGCCGCTGCCGGCATGAAACCCTTCACCATGGCACCGCGCGACAGCCTGGCCTCGCTCAGCGTCAATGCCGTGAGTTTTGCCGCGGCAGCGGACGCGACTCGCAATGCTGCGTCTTCCATTCGCGTGCTGCTCGCCTCCGGCATGATGGCTTCAGGCGCGCTTGGCGCTTCCCGCGACCCGTGGCTTTCCGTTCGCCATGTCGGCACCTCCCGGGAGGCATTGATCGGCTCCTGGCTCTGCAATGCGTCGGACGCCTGGCACTGGCCGATCAAGACTCACGTCCAGGACCCATTGAGCCTGCGCATGATCGCGCAGGTCTTCGGCGCCGTCATCGAGAACCTGCTGACGACGGGTCACAAGATCCTCGCCGCCACCGGACGCTCCGACGACAATCCAGTCGTCGTCGAGGGGCGGGTAATGACCTCGGGCGGATCGCTGCCGCTCGACGTGACAATCCTGCTGGAATCAGCTGCTCTCTGCATGGCGCACGCCGCCCGCAATGCCTTCAACCGCTGTGTCCTGCTCGGCAACGGCCAGCGCCGTGACCTGCCGGTCAATCTCGTGCCGCCCGGCCGTATCGCCACTGGCTTCGGTCCGATCATCAAGCTGGCCGGCGAAATCTTTTCTCGCGTGCTGTCGATGTCCAACCCGGTTTCGGCGCAGTCATTGGTGGTTGCAGCCGGCCTCGAGGATGAGGCTGCCTTCCTGCCGCTGGTGATCGAGCGCTTCGAACGCCAGACGCGCGCGCTGATGCGCCTCGCCGCTCTCGAAGCGCTGCTTTCAGCGCAGGCGGTGGACATTCTCGGCGACAAGCCGAAAGGCGTCGGCGGGATGCTCTATGACATCGTTCGCAAGCATGCGGACTTTTATACGGTCGACCGGCCACTCTCTGCCGAGGTGGAAGCGATCGAGGAAGAATTCGGCTCCGACGCCTTCATGTCGAAGCTGATCGAAGAGGTGCCGATCGCATCCTTCGACGATTTCTTTGCACTCGGCTCGCTGGCGCGCATCGAGCAGCGCCTGACCCAGGAACCCGTCGCCATCTGATCCCTTCAATATCTGCCACGGAGAAAGCGGCATGGCTGATTTCGATCTCGTTCTGCAAGGCACGGTCGTTTTGCCGGAGCGCATCCTGGAAGCCGGCTACGTTGCCGTCCGCGACGGCAAGATTACGGAAGTCGGCCTCGGCGTGCCGCCTGCTGCACGCGAGCGCCATCTCCTCGGCAAGGCCCTGATCCTGCCGGGCGCCATCGACGCCCAGGTTCACTCGCTGTCGCAGAAGGACCAGGAGGATTTCATCTGGTCGACTCGCTCGGCTGCTGCCGGCGGTGTGACGACGATCGTCGATATGCCCTATGATGAAGGCAACCTCGTCTGCTCGGCAGAAGCCGTGAAGAAGAAGATTGCCCATGCCGGCCCGCAGGCGCGGGTCGATTTTGCGCTCTACGGCACCGTGGATCCTGAGGAAGGCGCCAAGCGGGTTGCCGAAATGGTCGATGCCGGCGTTGCCGCGTTCAAGTTTTCGACGTTCGGTACGGATCCGAAACGCTTTCCGCGCATCCCCCTTGCCCTGCTGGACGAATGCTTTGCCGCAATTGCACCGACCGGGCTGACCGCCGGCGTTCACAACGAGGACGACGAGGCCGTTCGCACCTACATGGATCGCGTGAAGGCAAGCGGCATCACGGATTGGCGCGCGCATGGACTGTCCCGGCCGCCGATCACCGAGCTGCTCGCCATGCACACGATCTTCGAAACCGGGGCCAATACGGGATGCCCGTCACATGTGGTGCATTGCTCGCTTGGACGCGGCTACGACATCGCACGCGCCTACCGCCGCGATGGTTTCGAGGCGACGGTTGAATGCTGCATTCATTACCTGACCCTGGACGAGGAAAACGACGTCAAGCGGCTCGGCGGCAAGGCAAAGATCAATCCGCCGATCAGACCACGCGCCGAGGTCGAGGCGCTGTGGCGCAAGGTTGCGGAAGGCAATGTCTGGCTGGTCTCGACGGACCACGTCAGCTGGTCCGAAAATCGCAAGACCAACCCTGACATGCTCGCAAACGCGTCCGGCGTGCCCGGGCTCGAAGTGATGATACCGCTCTTCATCAAGGGTGCCTTCGAGCGCGGCATCCCGCTGACCTGGGCGGCGAAGCTGATGGCGGAAAACCCGGCGAGGCATTTTCGTCTCGACCACGTGAAGGGCGCGCTGACGCCAGGCAAGGACGCCGATATCGTCGTGCTTGAGCCACGCGAAACGGTCTATGACGCCGCAGCCAGCGGCAACAACGTGGTCGGCTGGAGCCCGTACAACGGCATCCGCCTTCCCTGGACAGTCGCTGCGACCTATCTGCGCGGGGAGAAGATCAGCGACGGCGCGACCGTATTGGCTGAACCTCGGACCGGCCGATTTGTGCGTCCGCTGCCGAGGCAAGTAATCGCCGGAGCCGCAGAATGACCAGAAACCTGCCGGTCAATACGGGTCGTATCGCGGAAGATATCGACGCCTTGGCCGGGATCACCGAGCCCGGCCATCCCTGGACCCGTCGCGCCTTCTCGCCACTCTTTCTCGAGGGCCGCACCTATATCGAAGCGCGCATGCGGGCGGCTGGCCTTGAGACAAGGATCGATGCCGCCGGCAATCTGATCGGCAAGCGGCGGGGCGCCATTGACGGGCGCGGCACGATGATGCTCGGTTCGCACTCGGATACCGTACCTGATGGTGGCCGTTTTGACGGTATTGCCGGCGTGGTGGCCGCACTTGAGGTCGCTCGTGCGCTCAGCGACAAGGGCCTCGAGCTCGATCACGACCTGGAGATCGTCGATTTCCTTGCGGAGGAGGTCAGCATCTTCGGCGTTTCCTGTATCGGAAGCCGAGGCATGACCGGGCAACTGCCGGAAGCCTGGCTTTCGCGCGTGACTGAAGGACGTGATCTCGCCGAGGCGATTGCCGAGGTTGGCGGCCGCCCGGGCGTGCTCTCGCAGCAGAACCGGCCTGACATTGCCGGTTTTCTCGAACTGCATATCGAGCAGGGCCCAGTCCTCGAGAACGAGAAGAAGGATATCGGCATCGTCACTGCGATCGCCGGGATCACCCGGATTGAGATTGTCGTCGAGGGGCGCGCCGACCATGCCGGCACGACGCCCATGGATAGCCGCTCGGATGCGCTGGTCGCCGCCGCACAACTGGTTCTCGATATCCGCAATGCCGCAGCCGCCCGTGCGAAGACACCGGGGCATTTCGCGGCGACGGTCGGCGAGTTCCGGATCGAGCCGAACGCGGCCAACGTCGTTCCCTCGAAGGTCGTCCTGCTGATCGATGGACGCGCCGAGGTCCGCAACGACATGGAAGCCTTCTGCGAGTGGCTGGATGAACATGTCATAAAGTTAGCCATCGCTTACGGAGTATCGATCAAGAGTCCCATGCGGGTTTCGGATAACCGTCCGACGCCAAGCGATGCCGGACTGTTGAAGACACTTGAAAAGGCGTGCGGAACCGTAGGCGCCAGCCACCGCCGAATGGCATCGGGCGCCGGCCACGACATGGCCTGGATTGCCAAGGTCGCGCCCGCCGCGATGATCTTCGTGCCCTGCAGGGAGGGGCGCAGCCACTCCGCTGACGAATGGGCTGACAACGACGACATTGCGCTTGGGGCGGCCGTGCTTTTCGAAGCCGTCTTGGACATGGACAAGAGCTTGAAGCAGGAGAATGCCTGATGGGACGCATACTGGTTGAAAAGGACGTCGAAGCAGCTGTCAAGGGCGGGTCGGTCTATGCTGCCGGTGGCGGCGGCTGGGCGGATCACGGCCGCATGCTCGGCTATGCAGCGGTCAACGTCGGCAAGCCGGAACTTGTGTCGATCGACGAGTTGAAAGATGACGACTGGATCGCGACGGCCGCCGCGATCGGCGCACCCGCCTCCACGACAGCCTGGGAAATGCAGGGCATCGACTATGTGAAGGCGGTCCAGCTGCTGCAGGACGAACTCGGCGAGAAACTGTCCGGCCTGATCATCGGCCAGAACGGCAAGTCGTCAACGCTGAACGGCTGGCTGCCCTCTGCCATTCTCGGAACCAAGGTCGTCGACGCCGTCGGCGATATCCGCGCGCATCCGACCGGAGACATGGGCTCGATCGGCATGGCGGGTTCGCCTGAACAGATGATCCAGACGGCGGTCGGCGGGAACCGCGCCGAGAACCGATACATCGAGCTTGTCGTGAAGGGCGCGACAGCGAAGATCTCGCCGATTCTGCGGGCAGCTTCCGACCAGTCGGGCGGCTTCATCGCCAGCTGCCGCAACCCGCTGCGTGCCTCTTATGTGCGCACCCACGCAGCACTTGGCGGCATATCGATGGCATTGGCACTGGGCGAGGCGATCATTGCGGCTGAGAAGAAAGGCGGTTCAGCCGTGATCGACGCCATCTGCAAAACAACCGGCGGCCATATCCTGGCCGAAGGTATCATCACCAAGAAGGACGTCGTCTATACCAAGGAGGCCTTCGACATCGGCTCAATCGTCGTCGGCTCCGGCGACAAGGCGGTGACCATGCATGTAATGAATGAATACATGGCCGTCGACGACATCGAGGGCAAACGGATCGCCACCTTCCCCTCGGTCATCACAACCCTCTCGCCCGAGGGCGAACCGCTGAGCGTCGGCCAGTTGAAGGGCGGCATGCATGTCTTCATCCTGCATGTGCCGATGAACATCATTCCGCTGTCGGCCAGCGTTCTCGACCCGGCCGTCTACCCCCCGGTGGAGAAGGCGATGGGCATCGAGCTTGCCCGCTACGCGCTCGCGGCAAGAGCCTGAGCCGCGCCGGATTCCGACGCGGCAAGCGAAGATAGAGGAACAACCAAGATGCCGAAGCCCAATCCACGTCATCCGAAATTTCCGATTCCGGGCGGGCCGGACCTGCGCGCCAAGGGTTGGCGGCAGGAGGCCCTGCTGCGGCTTCTGGAAAACGTTCTCTCCGTCGGCGAGGATCCGGACAATCTCGTGGTCTACGCCGCGCTCGGCAAAGCCGCGCGCAACTGGGCGGCGCACAAGGGCATCGTCAAGGCGCTGACCGAAATGGACGAAGACCAGACGCTGCTCATCCAGTCCGGCAAGCCGATCGGCCTTGTGAAGACGCACGCTAAGGCGCCGCTTGTCATCATGGCGAACTGCAACATCGTCGGGCAATGGGCGAAGGCCGAGGTCTTCTACGAGCTGCAGCGCAAGGGACTGATCTGCTGGGGCGGGCTGACGGCCGGCGCCTGGCAGTATATTGGCAGCCAGGGCGTCATCCAGGGGACCTATGAAATATTCATGCGCATTGCCGAACGCCGGTTCGGCGGCGATCTCTTCGGACGCTTCGTGCTGACGGCGGGGCTCGGTGGCATGGGCGGCGCGCAGCCGCTGGCTGGCCGCATGGCGGGTGCAGCCATCCTCTGCGTCGACATCGATCCGGAGCGCGCGAAGAAGCGGCAGGAGATCGGCTACCTGCAGGAAATTGCGCCGGATGTCGGTACGGCGCTTGCGATGATCGACGCCGCCGTGAAGGAAAAGCGGGCGCTATCCGTCGGTCTCGTGGGCAACGCCGCGGAAATCTATCCCGAAATCGCACGGCGCGGCATCGTGCCCGATATCGTCACCGACCAGACCTCCGCGCACGATCTTGTCTACGGTTACGTGCCGAAGGGGATGAGCCTCGCGCAGGTGCGCGAGCTGCGCGACGACGGCCAGGGACAGCTGATGGCGGCAAGCCGCGCCTCGATCGTGCAGCATGTGACGGCGATGCTGGACTTCCAGAAAAAAGGTGCTGAGGTCTTCGACAACGGCAACCTCATTCGCACACAGGCGAAGGAAGGCGGCGTCGCCAACGCCTTCGATATTCCGATCTTCACCGAAGCCTATCTGCGGCCGCTCTTTGCCCGGGCAATCGGCCCCTTCCGCTGGATGGCATTGTCGGGCGAAGAAAGCGACATCGCCCGGATCGATGATCTGCTGCTGGAACTGTTCCCAGACAACAAGATCATCACCAACTGGATCCGGCTGGCGCGCGAGCATGTGCCTTTCGAGGGATTGCCGGCCCGCATTGCCTGGCTCGGCCACGGCGAGCGCACGATGCTCGCCCGCCGGGTCAACGAACTCGTCGCAAGCGGTGAGCTGAAAGGGCCCGTCGCCTTCTCGCGGGATCATCTCGACGCCGGCGCGATGGCGCATCCGAACATCATGACCGAGCGGATGAAGGACGGCTCCGACGCGATCGCCGATTGGCCGCTGATCGATGCGATGATGCTCTGCTCGTCGATGGCTGATCTCGTCGTCGTTCATTCCGGCGGCGGCGGCTATGCCGGCTACATGACGAGCTGCGGCGTGACCGTCGTGGCCGATGGTACCGATGCCGCCGACGAGCGGCTCGACCATGCGCTCACCAACGACACGGCACTTGGCGTCATGCGCTATGCCGATGCCGGCTATGACGAGGCTCTCGACGAAGTGGCCAAGAAGGACGTACCCTACATCAGGCTCGGATAGCGCCGCGGCGGCTGTCTGGAGGCATTTTGTGTCGGATTACGCTATGGCGTGGCGCAACCGATCGATCGCTGGTCTGGCGTCTCTGATAGAGATCGGATGTCGACTCGACAGCTGCCATTCCAACGAACGGACCTCACCATGCAGCCCCGCACCTACGGTATGCTCCTCGTCAGCATTGCTACGATCATGTGGAGCACCGCGGGGCTCTTCGTCCGGGCGCTCGACCTCGATGTCTGGACGGTGCTCGGCTGGCGCTCACTGTTTGGTGGACTGGCGCTGACGATCATCATTTTGGCAAAGAAGCGGATTAGTGCCGCGCCTGGCAAGGTACCGCTCTATTTCTATCCGCTGTTTGGTCTGATGGCCGCGATTTCGATGTACGGCTATATTGGCGCGCTCAAGCTGACGACCGTCGCCAACGTGCTGGCGATCTATGCGACCGTTCCCTTCGTCGCCGCAGCCATCGCCTATCTCTGGCTGAAGGAGAAGATCAGCCGGCGCGTGCTTATCGCCAGTATGATCGCCTTCGTTGGCGTCCTGATTGTTGCAGGTTTCGGGGCGAGGCCCCAGGACATCGCGGGCAATGCCCTGGCGTTCCTGATGACGCTAACCTTCAGCATTCTGCTCGTGGCAGCGCGACGCTATCCGGCGCTGCGGCTGGCGCCAGTCAACGCGCTGGGGTCGGGCCTCTGTGTGCTGCTTTGTCTGCCGCTGATGTCCCACACGCTACCGAGCTGGCAGGAAATCCTCGTGCTCGTGGTGTTTGGGTCGACGACATCGGGGATCGCCTATCTGCTGTTCATGACCGGCGGCCGCTATATTCCGTCGAGCGAGGCTGGACTGATCGGCTTGCTTGACGTCGTACTCGGTCCGCTCTGGGTCTGGCTCGCCTTCTCGGAGACGCCCACCCTTTCCACAATCATCGGCGGTGTGATCATCCTGATCTCCGTCTTCTGGTATCTGTGGAGCGGCATGAGAGGGGCTCAACCGCGGCGCACAGCAAAGACTGTTTAGTCCGCTTACTATCTTTGGTTATGACGCCTATCGTTTGGCCAGCCTCGCGGCGGCGAGCGCCGCGACCATACCGAGCACCAGCAGCGCCAGCGTGAAGGAAACGACGGCATCCCAGCCATCGGCACCCCAGAAATAGCCACCGACCGAACCGGCAACGCTGGAACCGATGTAATATGACAGCAGATAGAGCGCGGAAGCGTGCCCCTTGGTGCCGCGGGCAAGGCGACCGACGAGCGCGCTTGCCACCGAATGGGCGACGAAGAAGCCCGATGTCAGCAGCACGATGCCAAGGACAATCAGCGGCAAGGAGGACGAGAGCGTCGCGGTCACACCCAATGCCGCGACCGCAATGCCGGCCGGCAGGACGATGAAGTGACCGATGCGATCACCGAGCATGCCGGCAACCCACGAGGCAGCAATGCCAAAGAGGTAAACCGTGAAGATCAGGCCAAGCTCGGTTTGATTGAGGTTGTATGGCGGCTGAACTAGGCGGAAGCCGATGTAGTTGTAAACCGTGACGAAGGTGCCCATGGCGAGAAAGCCGATGGCGAAGAGCAGCGGCAGGGCAGGATTGCTAAGATGTCCGGCCCAGGCCCTCACGTGAAATCGGGCGTCGAAACCCTTGCGCGGTGTAAAATTGCGCGATGCGGGGAGCAGCAGGAAGAAGCCGATTGCTGCGGCAAGGCCGAGCACGCCGAGCGCGCCCAATGCGACGCGCCAGGAGAAAAATTCAGCCAGCGTGCCCGTGACGACACGGCCTGCCATACCGCCGAAGGCATTCCCAGCGATATAGAGGCCCATCGAAGCGCCAAGTCCCCGCGGATCGATTTCCTCGGAGAGATAGGCCATCGCGACAGCCGGTACGCCTCCGAGCAACAGCCCTTCAAGCGCGCGGATAACAAGCAGCGCGTGCCAGCTTGGGACGAGGGCGCAGGCGATCGTGCAAAGCGCGGCCCCGAGCAGCGAAGCGAACATCAGGCTGCGGCGGCCAAAGCTTTCGGAGACGGCCGCGGCACAGAAGATGGCGAAGGCGAGAAAGCCGGTCGACAAAGACAATGATAGCGAGCTCGCCGCCGGGCTTACTCCGAAGTCCGCGGCAAAGATCGGCATCAGCGGCTGCACGCAATAGAGCAGCGAAAAGGTAGCAAAGCCGGAAAGGAAGAGCGCGAGGCTGGCGCGCCGATAGGACGAGGTGCCGCGCAGCAGGAACTGCCTGTCCTGCGGCCCCGCCGTCGTTCGCACGACGTGGAGATTTGGACGCGAGTGGATTTCGGAGGCGTCTAAGGGCTTATCTGCGGCGCGTTGCATCGGGGCACCAACCTTTCACGCCTTTTGACCTAGCCAGCAGCGCGCTATTTGTCCAATATATGAAAGTGCCATTGTTGATAGCTTTTGGAGATACCAATGGAGTTGCGCCATATCCGCTATTTCCTGGCAGTGGCCGAAGAGGGGAATTTCACCCGCGCCGCCGCGAAGCTCGGCATCGGCCAGCCGCCGCTCAGCCAGCAGATCCGCGACCTTGAACATGAGGTCGGCGCCGCGCTGTTTCATCGCGTCCCGCATGGCGCGGAACTGACGGAGGCGGGCAGCGCATTCCTGCCGGAAGGCCGGGCTGCCATTGCTGCGGCCGAAAAAGCGAAACTCGCCGCACAGCGCGCGACACGTGGCGAGACCGGGCGGCTGGCACTCGGCTTTACCGCATCCTCCGCCTTCAACACGGCGGTCAGCGGCACGATCCGCCGCTTTCGCAGCCAGTGGCCCGATGTCAGCCTTTCCTTGACCGAGATGAACAGCAATTGGTTGATGGAGAAATTGCTGCGGCAGGAAATCGACGTCGCCTTCATCAGACCCGGTCTGGAAGATCCGAAAGACGTCACGCTGAAGCGACTGGCGGACGAGCCGATGCTGATTGCTTTGCCGGCGCACCACCCGCTTGCAAAATACGGGAAGGTGCCACTCTCGGCGCTTGCTGGCGAACCTTTCATTCTGTTTCCACGCACGGTTGGTCTCAGTCTCTATGACGATATCGTGCGCGGATGCCGCGATGCCGGTTTCGAGCTCGTCGTGACACAGGAGGCGCCACAGATTCCGTCGGTCGTCAATCTTGTGGCCGCCGATCTCGGCGTGTCGATCGTTCCGGCTTCGATTGCCCATCTGGCTCTCGATGGCGTCGCCTACCGACCGATCGAGGGGCCACCGCTGGTGGCGCGTCTCGGACTTGCTATGTTGAAGGCACAGCGGTCGCGCGTCGCCGCAAACATGATGAGCCTCATCTGATCAGCCGGCGGGATCCCAATAGGGCGGATCTCCGAAGGTCCTGCGCAGATGGTCCGCGACGGCGCGCAACTTCGCGGACGGATTGCGGCCCTCCGGATGCGCCATATAGATGAACTCGGCTTCCGGCCTGTAGCCGACATCGATTTCCTGCAGCTGTCCCTTACTGATCGCAGGTCCAGCGATGAAGGCTGGCAGCAGCGCGATTCCGAGACCGGCGGCCGCGGCATCGCGGATCATGTCTCCGTTGTTCATGCCGACGGCCTGGCTTGCCCGCACGACGATCGCTCCATCCGGGGTCTGGAACCGCCAGTCGGCAACGCCCCGGTTGGTGTAGAAGATGCCTTTATGGTCATCAAGGTCGGCAAGGGTCTTCGGCATACCATGGCGGCCGAGATAATCCGGCGAGGCGACCAAAATCCGACGACTGCGGCTGAGCTTCCATACAACCAGCCGGGAGTCGACAATCGGGCCATGGCGGACCACGGCATCATACCCTTCCGAGGAGACATCGACGCGGCGGTCGTCGATGTCGAGCACAAGCTGGATCTCCGGGTGCTCGGCCAGAAACGGGTATAGCGCAGGGCCAAGATGCATGCGCCCGAAGGTGACGGGGGCGGCAATGCGCAGCGGTCCGGATAGTGTGCCACGGCGTACCGCCATCTCGGCGGTGGCTTCCTCTATTTCCTGAACGATCCGCGTCGCGCGCTCCAGAAAGGCCGTGCCGTCTTCCGTGAGGGTGAGTTTTCGCGTGGTGCGATGAAGGAGCACACCGCCAAGCGATTTTTCAAGCTCCGCCAGTCGCTCGCTGACGACAGACTTCGACAACCGCAGGCGCCGGGCGGCCTCGCTGACCGAGCCGGCTTCCACGATCGCCACGAAAGCCGTTATTCCCTCAACCCTGATCATCGTTCGGCAAATCCGAATTCGAGTTTCACCATTTGGAGACTAATCCGAACGAAAAGAAAATGCCATCTTCTGCTCATCGAAAGGGACGGCAATCGCCACCCACTACCCAACACTGGAGATGGAACAATGAACCGCTTGAATGGAAAAGTCGCCATCGTCACCGGCGCAAGCGCCGGCATCGGTCGCGCAACGGCCAAGCTCTTTGCTGCCGAGGGCGCAAAGGTCGTGGTCGGCGCCCGCCGCCAGGCAGAACTTGAAAGCCTGGTGGCAGAGATCAAGGCAGCCGGTGGAGACGCCGTTGCCGTTGCCGGCGACGTCCGCTCGGAAGACTATCACAAGGCGCTGGTCGCCACCGCAGTCGATCGCTACGGCAAGCTCGACATTGCTTTCAACAATGCCGGCATCCTTGGCGAAGCCGGTCCTAGCACTGGCGTTTCTGAAGCCGGTTTCACGGAGGCGCTGACGATCAACCTGACGGCCTCCTTCCTGGCTGCCAAGCATCAGATCGGCCAGATGGAAAAGAACGGCGGCGGCTCGGTCATCTTCACCTCGACTTTCGTCGGCTACAGCTTCGCCTTCCCGGGCGTTGCCGCTTATGCCGCCAGCAAGTCCGGCCTCATCGGCCTGACGCAGGCGCTCGCCGCCGAATTCGGCCCGAAGAATGTGCGTGTCAATGCGGTTCTGCCGGGTGCTGTCGACACCGACATGTATCGCGAGATGAACGACACCGAAGGCAAGCAGAGCTTCATCACCAACCTGCATGCGCTGAAGCGTGTCGCTGCGCCTGAGGAACTTGCCCGCTCCGTGCTCTACTTCGCATCCGACGACTCGAGCTTCGTCACCGGCACCGCCTCGCTGGTCGACGGTGGCGCCTCGATCACCCGCACCTGAGTTCGAAAGCTATCCGCTCTGACCGGAAAGATTGTGGAAAGAGCGGATATCGCGGCTAGCAATTGCAATCGCATCCTCCCAACATCAATGGATCATAAGGACCCACGACAATGGCACGCTTGCAGAACAAGACAGCTCTCATCACTGGCGGCACCAGCGGCATCGGCCTCGAAACCGCCCGTCAATTCATCGCCGAAGGCGCTCGCGTTGCCATCACCGGCAGTAGCGAAAAGAGCGTCGAGGCCGCCCGTGCCGAATTTGGCGACAAGGCGTTGGTCATCCAGGCGGATGCCGGCAACGCTGCCGGCCAGAAGACCGTCGCCGCCACCATCAAGGAAGTTTTCGGTCATCTCGACATCCTCTTCGTCAATGCCGGCGTGGCCGAGTTCGGCCCGCTCGAACAATGGAGCGAGGAAGCCTTCGACAAGTCGATCGCGATCAATGTCAAGGGTCCGTTCTTCCTGATCCAGGCACTCTTGCCGCTCTTTTCGAAGCAGGCCTCGATCGTTCTCAACACCTCGATCAACGCCCATATCGGCATGCCGAATTCCAGCGTCTACGCCCTGACCAAGGGCGCGCTGCTGACGCTGGCAAAGACGCTCTCCGGCGAATTGATCGGCCGCGGCATTCGCGTCAACGCGGTTAGCCCCGGTCCGATCGCGACACCGCTCTATGGCAAGTTCGGAATGTCGGAAGCCGACGCCAAGGCGATGGCATCGCAGATCCAGGCGCAAATTCCGGTCGGCCGGTTCGGCGACGCCGGCGAGGTTGCCAAGACGATCATCTTCCTCGCCTCCGATGAAGCTGCCTACATCGTCGGCAGCGAACTTGTCATCGATGGCGGGACGAGCAACCTCTGAGGACCGAGACCCCGAGAGAGGATGCGTGAGAAGGCCGTGGATTCTCTCCTCCACGGCCTTTCTGCTATCTGTCGATCGGGCTAGGCGCGAGTGTGTCCGCCTCCCCCGCGATGTCACATCGATCGCAACCTTCTGGACCTGACGTAGAGCCAATCCAAGCCGAGCATAACGATGAGCGACAGGCCGACCAGCGGGAAGAGCACCCCGCCGATGGCAAGGATCGCAATCAGGCCGCGAAACACGCGTTTGTCCGCCGGCATCGGCGGAACGCCGAGCGATCCGGCCGGGCGTCGCTTCCACCACATGATCGCAGCCGAAACCGCAAGCAGGATGATCGCCGCACAAGCGACGATAAGCACAAGCTGGTTCACAAGCCCGAATTGCTGACCGAGATGGGTGTTGATGCCCCACTCGAGCGACTTTCCGAGCGGACCGTAGTCGGCATAGCTCATGTCGATCAGTGGCGTTCCGGAATACTGGTCGAGATGTACGACCCGCTGCTTGGTAAGGTCATCGGGATAGACCGATCCGGTAAACACACCGTCCGACGTCGTCGGAATATTCACGGCGTAGCCACGATGCAGGCCAAGACGGTCGAAGGTGGCGACGGCGCCGTCGAGACTGATCGGCTGTGCATGATGCGCGTGCCCGGCAGACTGCGGGACCTGCGCCTGCTCCAGCGACCACGAGGTCTTGGCAATGTGATCGAGGTGCTCGTCGGACATCGGTACGGCGACGCGCACCCCTGCGGGATAGCCGAAGTTATTACCATTCGCCCACTCATTGACCTTGCCACCCCAGACCCCGGACCACGGCATGCCCGTGATGGCCAGGAAGACGATGAAGAAGCCGACGAATATGCCGCTCACGGCGTGCATGTCCCGCCAGAAGACCCGGCGCTTCGGCGTGCCGCGAACGGAAAGAACGCCCCCAGTCTGGCGTCGCGGCCACCAGAGGTAGATGCCCGTGGCAACCAGCAGGATTGACCAACCGGCCGCGATTTCGATCAGCATGCGTGCGTAGTTTCCGAAATATTTTAGGCTGTGAAGATAGCGGATCGTCCACATGACGGTGCCGCGATCCGGCAATGCGCCCAGCACCTTGGCGGTGTAGGGGTTGACGTAAACAGCAAGTTTACCTTCCGTCTCGGTACCGACGGTGATTTCGGCAGAAGCGTCGGGCGTGACCGGGTCGGTGAATTTGACTGCAGTTCCAGGGTGGACAGCAAGCGCGGCGGCCACCATAGCTGAAGGTGCCGCAGGGTTTACGCCCGGCTGCACTTCGACGCGCTTGAGATCGGAATGGATCGCCGCGTCTATCTCATCCTTGAAGAGATAGAGGCCGCCGGTGATTGCCAGCGTAATCATGAAAGGCAGGACGAGAAGGCCTGCGTAAAAATGCCAACGCCAGACGGCGCGGTAGAGGTCGGAGGCGGAGCGCACCGAAGCGCCAACGCTCTCGCGACCGATGGTAAGATCGGACATGGAGGACTCCCAACGTGAGAAAATCGGCCTCTGCAGCAACAGGCGTAGAGGCGGACGACGATGACGTCAGGCTGTGATGGGAGGTGCACGCGGTTCGGCGATCCGTCCGCGCAAAGGATATGAAACAACGGCATCCGCTCGGGCCGCTATGTCGATAGAGGCCTCGACCGCAACATAAAGAGGAGCTGTCTGCCCGCCGAGAATTGCCGGCATGGCAGTCGATGCGAGGCGGCAGAGCGTGCCGCACGGGCACTCCGGCATCTTCTTGGCCGGCAAATTACCGTGCCCGGCATCATCGACGGAACCGTGTCCGCTCGAAGAACAGATGATCGCGAAGGGATCGACGGCGGATGCCGCCATCGATCCCTGCGCGGTGCCGGTCAGCAGCCCCTGGATCAAAAGCAGGCAGGCGAACAGCAGCGCGACGGCGCTTACCGATACCCGATCCCGCAAGATTCTCCGCATGGTCCCCATGCTTCGCTCCATGCCACAGGACGTCCGCGTTGTCACTGCGACCGATGCGCTTCCAGTGCCGATTGCTTATTATTCCCCAAAGGCTTAGGGTTTGATGCAATCAGCTAATCGATGGAAAGAGCCATGGTTCTCAGCGGCAAACGCATCCTCCTCATCATTTCAGGCGGGATCGCGGCCTATAAAAGCCTGGACCTGATCCGACGGCTCAGGGAGCGGGGTGCTTCCGTGCGACCGCTGATGACCACAGGCGCGCAGGAATTCGTGACGCCGCTTGCCGTCGGCGCGCTTGCCGCCGACCATGTGTTCACCGATCTTTTTTCTCGGCAGGACGAGCAGGATGTCGGGCACATCCGGCTGGCGCGCGATTGCGACCTTGTCCTGATCGCGCCGGCGACGGCGGACCTGCTTGCCAAGATGGCGAACGGGCTTGCGGACGACCTTGCTTCTACGGTGTTGCTTGCGACCGACCGGCCGGTTCTCGTCGCACCCGCCATGAACCCGCATATGTGGGCGCATCCGGCGACGAAGCGCAACGTCGAGACGCTGCGCGGCGACCGCATCCGCTTCATCGGGCCGATGTCCGGCGAGATGGCGGAGAGCCGTGAGGCGGGCATCGGTCGCATGGCCGAACCGCTGGAGATCGTTGCTGCGGCAGAAGCTTTGCTCAGCGATGGGCCAAAACCGCTTGCCGGTCGCAGGGCCATCGTCACCTCCGGGCCAACGCATGAGCCGATTGACCCCGTGCGCTACATCGCCAATCGCTCCTCCGGCCGCCAGGGGCATGCAATTGCCGCGGCACTCGCCACGCTTGGCGCAGATGTGACCCTCGTTTCCGGACCGGTTTCCATTCCCGATCCTTTTGGCGTCAAGGTTGTCCATGTGGAGCGCGCCGATCAGATGCGGGATGCCGTGCTCGCAGCGCTGCCCGCCGATGTCGCCGTGATGGTCGCGGCCGTCGCCGACTGGCGCGTGGCCTCAGCCGCCGACCAGAAGATCAAGAAGCATCCGGGCGAATCCATTCCGACGCTCGCGCTAACGGAAAATCCGGACATCCTGAAAACAGTCGGCCATCACACGATGCGGCCGAAGCTGGTGATCGGCTTCGCCGCAGAAACCCAGGACGTCGAAAACAACGCCAGGGCAAAGCTTGATCGCAAGGGCGCCGATATCATCGTCGCCAACGATGTTTCGCCGGCAACGGGCATCATGGGCGGTGTGCGCAACCGCGTAAAGATCGTCGCCCACAGCGGCATCGAGCAGTGGCCGGACCTTGCAAAGGAAGAGGTTGCCACCAGGCTGGCGGCAATGATTGCCGAACGGCTCAAGCCGTGATGGCGACCGGAGCGGCTCTCACCACAGCCTGCACCGGACGAAACGGTACGATGTCGAGACCACCGTCGCCGAGCGTGACGACGCTGCCGTCCGGGATCTCTGCCCAGGCATCGACGTCATCGTTGAGCGGCTCGGACACTAGGCAATAGCCCTTGCCGAGCGGTGAGGCGTAAAGCGTCGGCGCCTTGCGATCGGTCGCATAGCGGATCGCATAGAGCGACTTGCCATCGGAGAAGGCCGCCGTATAGCGCAGCAGCACAGATCCCAGCAGCTTGTCGGCGAGGCTTTCGACGAAGCGGATCATCTCCGCCATCGCAGCCACCGGCGTCTGTTGTAGACCGAACTGCAGGGCAAGCAGGAACATCAGCTCTGAATCGGTCGTCCCGCCGCGGGCATTGAAGAGTTCGTCGTCCAGCATGCCTTCCATGGGTCGGCGCAGCCGCTCGAAGCCGGAGATCTGGCCGTTGTGCATGAACGACCAGTTGCCGTAGGTGAAAGGGTGACAGTTGTCGCGACGGGTACCGCCGCCGGTCGCCGCCCGCACGTGCGCCAGGAACAACGGCGAACGGATCTGCCGCGCAAGGCTCTTGAGATTGCAGTCGGACCAGGCCGGCAAGGTGTCGCGATAGCGACCCGGCTCCGGTCGGTCGCCATACCAGGCAATGCCGAAGCCGTCGCCATTGGTGGGCGTCTTGGCCCGGGTGGCGCAATGCGATTGCTCGATCAGCGAGTGCGCGGGCGATGACACCAGTTCCTCCAGATAGAGGGGTTCTCCGCGATAGGCTGCCCAGCGACACATGCTCTTTCCACTCCGGAACCCGCTCCGTCGGAAGCGGGAGAAATGCTGAAACGCGACAATGATTGTCGA
This sequence comes from Rhizobium sp. BK399, assembly GCF_014194695.1. Taxonomy (GTDB): domain Bacteria; phylum Pseudomonadota; class Alphaproteobacteria; order Rhizobiales; family Rhizobiaceae; genus Rhizobium. The sequence continues at coordinate 1,243,100 of NZ_JACIAH010000001.1, forward strand.
ATCCGATGGTTAATAAGACCTGAACGGCTTCGTGGCTTGCAAGCGGAAGATGACAAATTTCTGACGGTTGACGCGTTCACATTGCGCAATGGCGCATCTTCTTTTGTGAACAGTGCGTTCCTGCCTCCGGCGGTTTCGCTCGGGCCGGCCCGATGGCTATATTTCGGGCTAAGTTGAACCTTGGAGAGGATGCCATGTCGATCCGTCCCGTAAAGCATATGAGCACTGCAACGCCGACAATGGAAGGCGCCGGCGTGAAGCTGCATCGCGTCTTCGGCTTCGGAGATCCGTCGATGACAGATCCGTTCCTGATGATGGACGATTTCCGCAACGACAATCCGGCCGAATATATCCGCGGCTTCCCATGGCATCCGCACCGCGGCATCGAGACGATCACCTATGTTCTCGCCGGCACGGTCGAGCATGGCGACAGCCTCGGCAATCGCGGCCTGCTCGGCGCCGGCGACATCCAGTGGATGACGGCGGGCAGCGGCATCATGCATCAGGAAATGCCGAAGGGCGATTTTGCCGGACGCATGCACGGCTTCCAGCTCTGGGCCAATCTCCCCTCGTCGCTGAAGATGACGGCGCCACGCTACCAGGACGTCAAGTCCGCCGACATTCCTGTCGTGGTCGATGACGATGGCACGGCTGTGCGCGTCATCTGCGGCGACTTCTGGGGCAAGGCAGGCCCAGTCGACGGCGTGGCAGCCGAGCCGATCTACCTCGATGTCTCGGTACCGCCAGGCAAGAAGAAGCGCTTGCCGGTCGATACCTATCGCAATGCCTTTGCCTATATCTTCGCTGGCTCCGGCACGTTCCGCGACGCGTCGAAACCCTTCGGCGTCCGCGTCGAGAAAGAGGTCAACGGCGAAGAGCTGAACATCCGCGACATGTCGGGCAACCGAACGCTGGTCGTCTTCGACAGCGGTGACGAAGTGACAGTGCAGGCCGGCGACGAAGGTATCCGCTTCCTGCTTGTCTCGGGCAAGCCGATCGAGGAACCGGTCGCCTGGCACGGGCCGATCGTCATGAATTCCCGCGAAGAGATCATGCAGGCGATGCGCGAACTGCAGAATGGCACGTTCATCAAGGCCGCACATTGAGCCGGCTCAATCCACAGGCTTTCCCACTAAAGTCTACAATGGAACAGAAGCAAGCACTCCGTTGTAATCATTACAGGATCACCGATGACAGCGAAATGAAATCGTGGGATTGGCAAGTTGTCGCGCCGTCCTCGTCAGGAATTCTTCTTGCATCGCCGGCGAATCATCCTACCTTCTTCTTATCGACAACAGAACGAAAGGAAGGTGATCCAATGTCTAATGAGATTTCAGACCTCGTAAAAGGCATGGAAGTGGTGATGAAAGCGAGGCAGCCCTCGCTCTAAGCCCACCTTCCTAGGGCCGCTTTGACGGTCCGGCCATTTACAGGCCAGAACTCATGGAAAGGGTCGCTCGCGCGGCCCTTTTCCAATTTTCGCGATGGCATTGACGAACATCATGATCTCGGAGTATTCGTAAAGTCATCTGATGACTTTACGAATACGAACGATGGAACCACTCGCAAAAACCAAGCTAGCAGATACCGCCATTGAGGCGATCCGTGCGGAGATCCTCGGAAAAAGGTGGGCGGTTGGCGATAAATTGCCGAACGAGGCGACGCTTTCGTCCATGCTCTCCGTCAGCCGCGGAACTGTCCGCGAGGCGGTCAGGGTGCTGGTGTCGCAAGGCCTGCTGGAGACCCGGCAGGGCTCGGGAACCTACGTGCTCTCGACCACGGATACCCGGCTGCCGCTCACCATGGCCCGTCGCGCCAGTCTGCGCGATCTGTTCGAGGCCCGGTGCGCGCTCGACGTCGAGGCGGCACGGCTCGCGGCCCTACGGCAGACGCCTGCGATCATCGCGGAGCTTCGGGCACTTCTTGAAAAGCGCGGCAATTTCGAAGGCGGCGACAAAAGCGCCTTCGTCGAACGCGATCTTGCCTTTCACAAGGCGGTCATCGCCGCGTCTGCCAACCGTGCGATGATTGAAATCTATGAGTTTTTCTCCGCCTCGATCACCGAGACGATCAAGGCGACGTTGGATGATGAAATTCCGGAGCCCGATATGCGGGCGCATGCGGACATCATCGACGCAATCGCCAGCGGCAATCCGCAGCAGGCCGACGCCGCCGTACGCCGCTTCATGGCCCCGATCATCAGTGCTCTCGACCGGATGCTCCATTCATGACAACGCCCCTCCAGGATTCCGCTCACGTCTACGACCTGGCGGACGAACAGCTCATCGACGCCGAGGCCGACAGCGTCCCGCAACCGAAGCCGCCGGTCGGCAGCAGCGCCGCGGCGCGCTTTCTGCTTGGGGCAAGCCTCGTTCTGATTGCGTTCAATCTGCGTCCGGTGTTCTCCAGCGCCTCGGCGCTGTTGCCCGAAATCAAATCTGAACTCGGCCTCTCCGCGCTGGGCGCCAGCCTGCTGACCACTTTGCCCGTTGTTTGCCTCGGTGCCTTTTCACCGCTGGCGCCGCGGCTTGCCCAGCGGATCGGCACGGAACGCACGCTTCTCGGCGTGCTCGTCCTGCTGGCGCTCGGGACAGCCTTGCGTGGCCTTTCCTCGATTCCGCTGCTCTTCGTCGGCACTGCCCTCGCCGGCGGCTGCATCGCTGTCGGGAACGTGCTGCTGCCGGGCTTGGTCAAGCGCGACTTTGCCGATCGCGCCGCATTGATGACCGGCTTCTACACGATGGCGCTGTGCGCCGGCGCCGCGAGCGCGGCGGGCTTCACCTTGCCGCTCGAACACATTCTCGGTGATTCCCTTTCCGCGGCGCTCGCCGCGTGGGGGATACCCGCGCTGGTCGTCGCGATTATCTGGCTGCCGCAGGTGCTGTCCACGAAGAACCAGGTCAAGCGCACCGGCTTTTCGGTGCAAGGGCTCTGGCGCGATCGCCTGGCCTGGCAGGTCACACTCTTCATGGGGCTGCAATCAGCACTGGCCTATTGCGTGTTCGGCTGGCTCGTTCCGATCCTGCGCGAACGCGGCATTGACGGCATCACTGCGGGGGCGATCGTTTCCGTGTCGGTGATGGTTCAGGCCGCGGCATGCCTTGTCGCCCCGCAGATCGCGGTCAGGGGCAAGGATCAGCGGGTGATCAACGCGTCGCTCTGCGCCGTCGCCGTCGTCGCCCTGTTCGGCCTGCTATTTGCGCCGCTGTCCACGGTCTGGGTCTGGGCCGTGCTGCAGGGTATCGGCCAAGGCGGACTGATTGCGGTTGCCATGACGACGATCGTCTTGAGGTCTCGCGATCCGCATGTCGCGGCCCACCTTTCCGGCATGGCCCAATGTGTCGGCTACCTGCTTGCGGCGATCGGTCCGCTCGTCGTTGGGCTGATCCGCAGCTGGACCGGCAGCTTTGGCTGGTCGGCGGTGCTCTTCGTGGCGCTGGGCACCGGTGCCGCCATCAATGGCTGGAACGCCGGCCGTGCACAATTCGTCAATGCGCGGACGATCGAGAAGGCGGACTGACGTCCGCCTCACCATCTGTTGATTTCTCCCCTCACCGGGCGATGCTAGGCTGACCTCTTCCATGCCGCTTCCGCCGGAGGAGAAGTCTTGCGTTTCCTGTCCGCCATTCTGCTCGCAACCGCCCTGCTTGCCCCGATCACTCCCGCCGTATCGCAGGAGGGCGGAGGCGATGCTTCTACACAGCGGGCATCTGACGATAGTGTACTGAGCCTGTTGCCAATCGACTCGGCGACCGAGCGCACAATGACCATCGGTGGCCGACAGCTCGACTATGTCGCAACGGCCGGGACGCTGGATCTCTTCGCGCAAGACGGCTCCAAGACCGGCGCCATCTTCTATACGGCCTATGTCGCCAAGAATGGAGCGCCCGACCGACCGCTGACCTTTGCCTTCAATGGCGGCCCGGGTGCTGCCTCGGCATTTCTCCAACTCGGCCTTGTGGGGCCGCGTATCCTCGATTTCGGCCCGAAGGGCGACGATGGGGCCGACGCGAAATTGGTCGACAATCCGCTGAGCTGGCTCGACTTCACCGACCTTGTCCTGATCGATCCGATCGGAACCGGCTGGAGCCGGACCGCCAAGGCTGACGACGCGTCCAAATATTACAACGTCAACTCCGACGCGGAGAGCATTGCAAAGGCGATCGCTCTCTACGTCGCTCACAACAATCGCTCCGGTTCGCCGAAGTTTCTTCTCGGCGAAAGTTACGGCGGCTTCCGCGCCGCCAAAGTCGCCGGAGCACTGAAGGATAGCCAAGGCATCATCGTCTCCGGCGCGATCCTGCTTTCGCCCCTGCTCGAAGGGCAACTGATGTTCAATGCAGATCAGTTTGCACTCGGCGCCGCGCTTGAGTTTCCATCGCTCGCTGCAGCGAACATGGAGAGGCGCAACGCCTTCGATGAAGTACGGCAAAGCGAGGCGGAGAAGTTTGCACTCGGCGACTATCTGACGACACTTGCCGGCCCGGCGCCGACAGGCGATTCCGCCAAAGCCTTCTATGGGAAGATTGCCGGCATGACCGGTATTCCCGAGGATGTCGTAACGAAGAACCGTGGCTTCCTCGGAAATGCCTACGCCAAGCAGTCAAGTGGCCAGGACGGCAAGGTCGTCAGCCCTTACGACGCGGCGTTCTCGACGCCCGATCCTTACCCGGAGTCGGACTCTGACCGCGGCGACGACGCAATTCTCGACGGCTTCACCCGCGCCTATGGCGGCGCCTTTGCCGACTATGCGCGCAACGAACTCGGTTTCAAGACCGAGATGACCTATTCGCTGCTGGACGGCGACATCAGCCGCAGATGGGAATGGGGCGGACGCGGCGGCGGTTCAAGGCTGCAGGCGAGCGTGACCGACGACATCCGCCAGCTGCTCGCCTCCAATCCGAAATTCCGCCTGCTGATCGCCCATGGCTCCAGCGATCTGGTGACGCCCTACGGCGTCAGCCGCTATGTCGTTGACCACCTGCCGCCTTCGCTTGCCGGCGAGCGGGTGGCGCTGAAGGTCTATCGAGGCGGCCACATGTTTTATACGCGGGCAGATCAGCGAGAAGCCTTCACGGCCGACGCCAAGGCTTTTTTTGCCGAGCATTCCGGCACGATCCCGGCTGAATGAAACGGCCGAGCGCAGGACGCCGGTAGAAATCCGAGATTTCCTCGCAACATTCAACCGCGCGGGTTGCCTTGGGATGATAGCGACATAGGTAAGTCACCATGTCGTACACCAGTAAGCCATTTCCTGCCGCGACGCCGCAATCGGCCTCGGGGCAGAAGAAAGTGCTGAGCGCTCTGTCCTCTTCGCCTCAAGATTGCGCTCTCTTCCTCGATATCGATGGGACATTGCTCGATCTCGCCGAGGTACCGGACGCGATCGTCGTACCCCCGCTGCTGCCTGCAGGTCTCGATATCGCTTCGCAAAGGCTCGGTGGCGCGTTGGCCTTGGTCACCGGGCGAGCGCTCGCCTATGCTGATGAATTATTCTCGCCATTCCGGTTTCCGATCGCCGGCCTGCACGGCGCCGAGTTACGTCGACCCGACGGAAAGGTCGCCAAGGCAGAAACGACAGCCGCCTTCGAGGCTCTGAAGGCCGATCTTCGGAAGGAAACGGAAGGGCTGGAAGGCGTGCTCGTGGAAGACAAGGGAGCGGCAGTCGCCGCCCACTACCGTCTAGCGCCACACAAGCAGGCGCAGGTGGAGTCCATCATGGAGCGGATGCTGTCCCGGGCCGGCCCGAACTGGACCTTGCAGCGAGGCAAGATGGTCCTCGAAATCCGCCCCGCCAGCGCCGACAAAGGAAACGCTGTCGAGGCGTTCCTGTCGATGCCACCGTTTGCAGGCAGACGTCCGATCACCATCGGTGACGACGTAACCGATGAAGCGATGTTTCGCATCGCCAATCGTCAGGGCGGCCTCTCCGTTCGGGTGGGCGCAACCTCCGAAACGGCCGCCGCACTGACGCTGCCTTCGGCATCGGCAGTACGGGAACTCATTGGGCAGTTTGCCGTTTGATCCGAGCGCTCGCGCTGCCCTCCCAGGAAAGGAATCCCTGTGTCCCGTCTCGTCATCGTTTCCAATCGCGTGCCAGCCCCGACAAAGGAGGGCGCGGCCTCCGCTGGCGGACTGGCAGTGGCTCTGAAAGCGGCATTGGAACAGCGCGGCGGCATCTGGATGGGCTGGTCCGGAAAGTCGAGCGAAAACGACGAGCCCGGTCCGCTCTCCCTGACAGAAGAAGGCAAGATCACCTACGCCCTGACCGACCTCACCGGCAAGGATGTCGAGGAGTACTACCACGGCTTCGCCAACCGGGTGCTCTGGCCGATATGTCACTACCGGCTGGATCTCGCGGAGTACGGTCGCAAGGAAATGGCAGGGTATTTTCGCGTCAACCGCTTCTTCGCGCATCGGCTGGCGCCGCTGCTGCGGCCGGACGACATCATCTGGGTGCATGACTACCATCTGATCCCGCTGGCTGCGGAACTCAGGCAGATGGGGTTCAAGAATCGTATCGGCTTCTTCCTGCACATTCCCTGGCCGCCGGCCGATGTGCTCTACACGATGCCGGTTCACGAGGAGATCATGCATGGTCTGGCGGCCTACGATCTCGTCGGCTTTCAGACGGACCATGATCTGGAAAACTTCGCCGGGTGCCTTCGCCGCGAGGACATGGGCGATGCGATCGGGGATGGCCGGTTCACGGCAAACGGCAAGGTTTTCAAGGGCGGCGCTTACGGGATCAGCATCGAAACGGCTGCCTTTGCCGATTTTGCCAAGAAGGCGAGCAGCCATCATCTGGTGCAGCGCGCACGGCAGAGCGTCAAGGACCGCGATCTTATCATCGGCGTCGACCGGCTCGATTACTCGAAGGGCATCACACAGCGGCTGGATGCTTTCGAGCGCTTTATCGTCAACAATCCTGCCCACCAACGGAAAGTCACCTATCTCCAGATCACACCGAAATCCCGATCGGAAGTGCCTGAATACGAGCAGATGCAACGCACCGTCGCGGAGCAGGCCGGCCGCGTCAACGGTGCCTTGGGAACGGTGGACTGGGTGCCGGTCCGCTACATCAACCGCTCCGTCAGCCGCCCGATCCTCGCCGGTCTCTATCGGCTGGCCGAGGTTGGATTGGTCACGCCGCTTCGGGACGGCATGAACCTCGTGGCCAAGGAGTATGTTGCCGCCCAGGACCCGGAGGATCCCGGCGTGCTGGTGCTCTCACGCTTCGCGGGTGCCGCCCGCGAACTGAAGAAGGGTGCCTTGCTGGTCAATCCCTACGACATCGAGGGAACAGCCAACGCACTGGCACGGGCCTTGAACATGCCGCTTGAGGAACGCCAGGAACGTTGGCGGAAGATGATGGACCACCTGCTGGTGCACGATGTATCGCGCTGGTGCCAAGATTTCCTCGATGACCTCGTCGCTTGAGGGTAGCGTCAGTCGATGCCAGCCTCGGCCATCAGCCACGCTGCAAGCAGGTCACTTTGGGCATCGCGCATGTGCCGCGGCAGCAGCAACCAATAGCCTCGATCCGGCGCTTCCAGCGCGGGGCCAGCGGTCTTCAGCATCCCGGTTGCTAGCAGGGAGTCGACCAGGCCCATCCATCCGATTGCAACGCCCTGTTCGCCGATTGCCGCCTGTACCACCAGCGAATAGGTGTTGAAGCTGAGGTCGCCCTGCCCGGCGTGACCATCGCGGCGGACACCAAGCTCCGCCAGATAGGTTCGCCAGTCGAACCAAGGCGACGGTTCCTCGGTATCGAGATGAATCAAACGCGTCCGCGCGAGATCATCAGGCGTCGAGAGGGAGCCGTAGCGATCGAGAAAGCCCTGGGTGCAGACCGGTGCGACCTTTTCCGGCAGGAGCAGAACCGCGCCGCGATCGAATTCGGATCGCCGACCAAAGACCACTGCAATATCGCCGTCGTCCGAACGACCTTTCTCTATTCGTTGTGTCGCGACAATCTGAATGTCGACATCCGGGTAAAGCGTGCGGAATGCGTGCATCCGCGGGATCAGCCAGAGCGAAGAGAATGCGAAGTCCGTCCGCAGTCGGATCGTTGGCCTGTCCGGTTCAGTGCGGAAGCGCCGCGCCAGCTCGTCAATCTCGCTGACGCTCTTTGCCACTACATCGAGCAGGCGTTGGCCCTCCGCCGTCAATTCAACGCCGCGATGTTGTCGTTTCAGGAGGCTCACGCCTAGTTGCTCCTCCAGCCGGCGAACCTGATAGCTGACGGCGGGTTGCGTCAGACCAAGAGCGCTTGCCGCAGCCGACAGACTACCTGTCTTGCCGATCTCGGAGAATATGCGCATCCACCCAAGTTCGACGCGGCGGCTTTCCATAAAAAATCCTTAGAGATGATATCAAAAAATGCCCGCTTCACAGGTCAATTGGTATCGATAATCAATAAAGCAATCAAATGGCACATGCGAGATGAGGCCGAGATTCCTGTTGCGCCTTCCAGTCGATGCGGGCTGGAATAGCGCAGAGCACACGGCTAAGTTCCCGCTCCCGCAAACCGAAGGACGATACGCATGGCGCGCCCGAATATTCTCATTCTGATGGTGGATCAGTTCAATGGCACGCTGTTTCCCGATGGGCCGGCTGATTTTCTCCATGCGCCGCATCTGAAATCCCTGGCGCAGCGTTCGGTGCGTTTTGCCAACACTTACACGGCAAGTCCGCTTTGCGCGCCGGCGCGCGCATCCTTCATGTCCGGGCAATTGCCGAGCCGGACCCGCGTGTATGACAACGCCGCCGAATTCGCGTCCGACATTCCGACATTCGCCCATCACCTGCGGGCGGCGGGCTATCACACCGCCCTTTCCGGAAAGATGCATTTTGTCGGCCCCGACCAGCTGCATGGCTTCGAGGAACGCCTGACCACCGATATCTACCCTGCCGATTTCGGCTGGACACCCGATTACAGCCAGCCCGGCGAGCGCATCGACTGGTGGTACCACAATCTCGGCTCGGTCACCGGTGCCGGCGTGGCCGAAATCACCAACCAGATGGAGTATGACGACGAGGTCGCCTACAACGCGACCCGCAAGCTCTACGACCTCTCGCGCCGTCAGGACGACCGCCCATGGTGCCTGACTGTGAGCTTCACTCACCCGCACGACCCCTATGTCGCTCGCCGCAAGTATTGGGACCTCTACGAGAATTCCCCGGCGCTCGATCCCGAGGTCGGCGCAATTCCGTTCGACGAGCAGGATCCGCATTCTCAGCGCCTGCTGAAGGCCTGCGACTACGACGCATTCGACATCACCCCGGAACAGATCCGCCGCGCGCGCCAAGGCTATTTCGCCAATATCTCCTACATCGACGACAAGATCGGCGAGATCCTTGATGTCCTCGAGCGTGCGCGGATGGCGGACAATACCATCGTGCTGTTCGTTTCCGACCACGGTGACATGCTCGGCGACCGTGGCCTCTGGTTCAAGATGTGCTTCTTCGATGGTTCGTCGCGCGTGCCGCTGACGATTGCGGCGCCCGGCTGGGCACCGGCCTCTATCCGGCAGCCTGCCTCGACGCTCGACGTGACGCCGACGCTTGCGGCACTGGCGGGCATCGACATCGCCAAGCTCGCACCATGGACGGATGGCGAGGATCTGACGCCGCTTGCCACCGGCACCGGCGGTCGTGGCCCGGTGCCGATGGAATATGCCGCCGAGGGGTCGGAAGCCCCGCTCGTCTGCCTGCGCGACGGCCGCTTCAAGCTGACGCTGTGCGAGAAGGACCCGCCGATGCTGTTCGATCTCGAGGCGGACCCAAGGGAATTGAAGAACCTTGCGGGCGATGCGGGATATGCCGATGCTCTCGCCGGATTGACGGCTCAGGCCGAGAAGCGCTGGAACCTGCAGAACTTCGACGCCGACGTGCGCGAAAGCCAGGCGCGCCGGTGGGTGGTCTACGAGGCGTTGCGGAACGGCGCCTACTATCCCTGGGACTACCAGCCGCTGCAGCGGGCTTCCGAGCGCTACATGCGCAATCACATGGATCTGAACGTGCTGGAGGAAAGCCAACGCTATCCGCGCGGCGAGTAGATTGCCGGCGCACACCTTAGCCACTACTGTCCGCATGCAAAACAGGAGGCTTCCATGAAGATCAGTGCACGCAATCGCTTGAAAGGAAAGATCGTCGAGGTGAAGAAGGGTGCGACCACGGCGCACGTCCGCATCGATATCGGCGGCGGTTCCATCGTCACGTCCTCGATCACCAACGAAGCCGTCGATGAACTGGGGCTGGCCGTCGGCGGCGACGCCTATGCGGTCGTCAAGGCCTCTGACGTTATGGTCGCGGTCGACTGATCGTCAGGCCTTCTTGCAATAATGCGCGACGTCGTCGCCGGTCTGGAAATCTCCGGGCTGCGGCGGCGCGATCGGCTTGAACAGCGTGCGATCGGGCTTCAGGTCGAGCAGCGGCGTGCCGTCAAGGCAATCCATCCCGCGAACCAAAAGAACGCCCGCTTCGACCCCTTCCAGCTTGACGATGGAGGTGCCGATCGGATTTGGCCGCACCGGCGAGCGAAGCGAAAAAGTGCCATGCACTTTTCCGCTATTGGCAGGACTTTGCAGAACGAGATCACGACGTGATTGATCAAGCCAATAGAGGATCTCCAGCCGCTCGAAGGCTTCCACGCCCTGGAGTGCCTGCCTCCATGGCTCGAATATCTCGACCTTGCAAAGCGGACCGTCATGCCGCCCCTGGCGCGGCGTCTCCATGCGCGAGGTCCAAGGGGTCAAGATACGCCCGATGAACACCAGCCCCGCATCCGTCGCCGGCGGCAGATCGACCGCGACTTCGTTTTCCCGGATTTCGTTCTCGCGTACCATCAAACGCTCCTGTTCGAAGATACATCATGGCAGATCGGTGTATCCGATCCAATATCACGCGGCCTTGACGGCGTGGTATTCCTTGAGGGCGGCCATCCTGATCGCCGGGTAGCGCTCGGCCTCGTAGCGCAGAGAGAAGCTGTCCTGCGCCAGGAACACCGGGTCGTTATCGAGGTCGCGGGCGATATCGCCGCGACGCGCGGTTATGAATTTTTCGAGCTCTGCCGGCTGATCAGCCGAAATCCAGCGGCACACGGAGAAGCGCGACATTTCAAAGGAGACCGGCAGGCCGTATTCGGCCATCAGGCGCTCCTTCAGAACGTCAAGCTGTAGCGCGCCGACGACGCCAACGATAGCCGGCGAACCATCTTCCGGCGAGAACAGCTGGACGACGCCCTCTTCCGCCATCTGCTGCAGCGCTTCCTTGAGCTTCTTCGCCTTCATGGCGTCTTCCAGACGTACGCGGCGCAGGATTTCCGGCGAGAAGTTCGGCACGCCCTGGAACACCAGCGACTCGCCTTCCGTCAGCGTATCGCCGATGCGCAGCGTTCCGTGATTGGGAATGCCGACGACGTCGCCGGCATAGGCCGTATCCGCAAGCTGCCGCTGCGAGGCAAAGAAGAACTGCGGCGCGGTGAGGCCGAGCTGCTTGCCGGTGCGCGACAGGCGGGCCTTCATGCCGCGCTCGAGCTTGCCCGAGCAGATGCGGGCAAACGCGATGCGGTCGCGATGATTGGGGTCCATGTTCGCCTGGATCTTGAAGACGAAGGCGGTCATCTTGTTGTCGGTCGCCTGCACGGTACGGATGTCGGCGACCTGATCACGGGGCGGCGGGGCGAACTCGCCGAGCGCATCGATAAGGTCGCGCACGCCGAAATTGCGCAGCGCCGAACCGAAGAAGACGGGCGTCAAATGGCCTTCGAGGAAGGCCTTCCTGTCGAAGGGCTTGCATGCCTCGATCGCCAGCGTCGTCTCCTCGATGAACGCGTCACGCTCGTTCTCCGGCAGGCGATGGGCTACCATCTCGGGATCGGTGACCTTGGTCATGATCTCCTGCGTGTCCGAAGCACGCACCTCGTTGTTCGCCAGGTGGTAGGTGCCGCAGAAGGTCTTGGAACGGCCGATCGGCCATGTCACCGGTGCGCAGTCAAGCGCCAGCTTCTCCTCGACTTCGTCAAGAATCTCGAAGGGATCGCGGCTTTCCCGGTCCATCTTGTTGATGAAGGTGATGATCGGAATGTCGCGCATGCGGCAGACTTCGAACAGCTTCAGTGTCCGCGGCTCGATACCCTTGGCGGCATCGATCACCATGACGGCGGCATCGACCGCCGTCAGCGTGCGATAGGTGTCGTCGGCGAAGTCTTCGTGGCCGGGCGTATCGAGGATGTTGAAGACATTGTCCTTGTACTCGAACGTCATGACCGAGGTGACGACCGAGATGCCGCGCTCACGCTCGATCTTCATCCAGTCGGAGCGCGTCTGCATGCGATCCTTCTTTGCCTTGACTTCGCCGGCAAGCTGAATGGCGCCGCCGAACAGCAGCAGCTTTTCGGTGAGCGTGGTCTTACCCGCGTCCGGGTGCGCGATAATAGCGAATGTGCGGCGGCGGGAGACCGCCTCGGCGAGACTTTCGGCCATAATGTGAATCCTGTGGAATTGCGGCGTATCTAGCGATTAAAGCCCGGCATTGCAATTGACCTTGGCGCTTCGGGCGCAAACTAATGCGGCATGACCATTCATGCCGATACGCGCCCGACGCTCAACATCATCCGCCTTGCCAACGGCAAGGACCTCGAACTGCCGGCCTATGAAAGCAAGGGGGCGGCGGGCATGGACCTGCGCGCCGCCGTCGATGCCGACGCGCCGACCATCCTCGCGCCTGGCAAGCGCGCGCTGGTGCCGACCGGTTTCATCTTCGAAATTCCGGAAAGATTCGAGGGCCAGGTGCGTCCGCGCTCCGGCCTCGCCTTCAAGCACGGCCTCACCTGCCTGAATACACCCGGCACCATCGACAGCGACTATCGCGGCGAGGTCAAGGTTCTGCTGATCAACCTCGGCGACGAGCCGTTCGAGATCACCCGGGGCATGCGCATCGCCCAGATGGTAATCGCACCGGCGATTCAGGCTCATATCTGCGAAATCTCCGAGGCGAGTGCCACGGCGCGCGGCGCCGGCGGTTTCGGCTCGACCGGGGTATGACCTCCAAGGGGATCGATCATTCCGGCTTGACCTTCCGCCAAGACTATTTCGGCGACCTTAAGGCATGGCAGGCGCTGGTCGATCTCCTAAAGGACACATTCGATATCGATATCGGCCCATTGCAGCAAATGGGCGGACCCGACCCTAGCAGCATGCCCTTCGGCTGGTTTGACCGCGATGGCCTGCTTGCCGCCAATCTTTCGGCCTTTGCGATGCCCCTCGTCATCAACGGTCGAACACTGAATGCCGCCGCATTCCAATCAGGCGCGGTCCGGCCGCCCTGGCGCAGACGCGGCCTGTATCGCGACCTGACCCGCAAGGCGCTCGCGTGGTGTGAGGAGATGGGCTTCGAAGCGATCGCCCTCTACACGGACAAGCCGTCGCTGTATGAACCCTACGGATTCCGCTCGGTTCCAATGCATGCCTATTCCGGCAAGGCGCCGGCTGTTTCAAAGGCGCAAACGCCAGCCTGTTGCCTCGATCCGCTCGACGCGGCAGACCTCGAGTTGTTGCGCGCAGCTTTGAGAGCCCGCGAACCAGTCTCAGACGTGCTCGCCGTGTGTCAGAGCGCCGCGATGTTTCTCATCAACACACAGCTCGACCCCGGCGTCAGGGTCAGTTGGATGGAACGGGAACAGGCCGCGATTGCCTGGAAGATGGAACCGCCGGGACGTTTGATTCTCCTCGACGTCGTCGCGGCCGATATCCCCTCGCTGACCTCGATCATCGGAGCTCTCGACATAGAGCCTGGCGCCGTCGATGTGTTGTTCTGCCCTGACAAACTCGGGTGGAACGGCGAGGCGCGACCGCTCGACGGCCACACGCACTTCATGATCCGCACACCCGGCGCGATCGCCTTTGATCGACCTGCAATGCTGTCGCCGATGGCCGATTTCTGATCTATCGGTCCCGCGAGAGCGGCGGCAGACGGCGTTTTACCGGTGATGCCTTGACCATCGAGGTGCTGGTCTCGGCCTTCTCGGCCACCTTGTCGAGGATCGCGTCGAGTTCCGCCATGGAGGAAACGACAAGCCGGGCAATGAAACAGTCATCACCCGTCACCTTGTCGCACTCCACGAACTGGGGCGTATCCTGGATGATGCGCTGGACGACATGCAACTGTCCCGGCAGCGGCCGGACGCGCACGATCGCCTGCAGCGGATATCCGAGCGCCGCGGCGTCGATATCAATTGTGAACGCGGCGATGATCCCGCGTTCCTCAAGGCGGCGGAGACGTTCGGCGGCGCTGGGCGAAGAGAGGCCCGCGGCCTGCGCCAGTTCCTTCAAGGAAATGCGGGCATTCTCCGCCAGTGCCTGCAGGATTTTCTGGTCGACCGCATCGATCAAGTTGTCATTAGGCAATACAGACACTTTTCCTCACAAAGATAGGACGATTGCGCAGCGAGCCTAATGGAATCTATATAAGTCACGATGACCCCGCAATATTCTTTCTCCATCAACATGGAGAGATGCGATGCACAGCGAAGTTCGCGCCGGCGCTGCCCAAATGACAGCGGCAATGCTGATTTCAGGAACCATCGGCTGGTTCGTCGTGATGTCCGGCCAGCCTGTGAGCGGCGTGGTGTTCTGGCGCTGCTTCTTTGGGGCGATCAGCCTGCTCGCCGTCTGCGCGGCCATGGGACTGCTGCGACCGGGCGTCATCAGCTTCAAGGCGTTTGGCATCGCGGTCTTCGGCGGAGTTGCCATTGTTCTCAATTGGCTGCTGCTGTTTGCGTCATACGGCCACGCCTCGATTTCGATAGCGACGACCGTCTACAATACGCAACCCTTCATGTTGCTTGCGCTCGGTGCGCTTTTTCTCGGCGAGAAGATCACCGCCGCGAAGCTGTTGTGGCTGACGCTGGCCTTTGGCGGAATGGCGGCCATCGTCGAGGCCAAGCCGGCGACGTCAGCCGAACACGAGGGCTATGCGGCCGGGATCCTTTTGGCGCTTGGCGCTGCGTTTTTCTACGCGCTGGCAGCCCTTGCCGCGAAATGGCTCAAGGGAACGCCGCCGCATCTCATAGCGCTGATACAGGTTGCGACCGGCGTGCTGATGCTGCTGCCGACCGTGAACTTCTCGGACCTGCCAACCGACGGACAGTCCTGGTCAATCCTTGCCACCATGGGCATCGTTCATACAGGGCTGATGTATGTGCTGCTCTACGGAGCGATCCAGAAGCTGCCGATCCATCTGACAGGGGCGCTGTCGTTCATCTATCCGATCGCCGCCATCCTCGTGGACCGGGTGGCCTTCGGACATGCGCTGCAACCGCTTCAGCTCGTTGGTGCAGCGATCATTCTCGTCGCCGCGGCCGGCATGAACCTCGGCTGGACGCCCGCGCAGTTGCTACGTGCGCGGGCAAGCTCATAGGCCAGAGGGCGCCGACGCTATTTCTGCTGCCGCGTCGTTTCGAACAGGAACCAAGTGCGGCGCTCGGCCTCGTCGATCCAGACTTCCAGCAGGCTTGTGGTAGCGAAGTCATTGTGCTCGGAGCAGACATCGTGGGTTTCGCGCAACAGCGATACAAGCTGCCTGTTGTCGTCGCGCAGTTCCGCCAGCATGTCCTCCGGCGTCACATACTCGGCGTCATTGTCATTGATGCGCTGCAGGCGACCGATATGGCCGATGGAGCGCAACGTCGTTCCGCCGATCTTGCGGGCGCGCTCGGCAATCGCGTCGGTCGTGGCAAAGATCTGCTCAGCCTGTTCGTCGAGCATCAGGTGATAGTCGCGGAAATGCGGCCCCGACATATGCCAGTGGAAATTCTTGGTCTTCATGTAGAGCGCGAAGACGTCTGCCAGCAGCGCCGCTAAAGCGGCCGAGATGTCCTGGATGGCATTGCCTTTCAGGTCCGTCGGAGTGGCAAGTGGGGCGAGTTTGCGCTTTTCGGCTGCGTTGAGGCTCATCGATATCTCCTTTGGCGAACAGTAGGTATTGGTCGGTATGGAGGGTTCATTGCCCATTGCCCCTCGGATTTGGTTGTTGGCGCGATGCCGGCCTTCACAGCTTCGACCCCGCCTTGGAACTAGAACCGTCACAACAAGCGTCAATAGCGGCTATGCACTGCAGCCTAGTGACAGAGCGTCACATCCTTGAAATCCCCCGTTTGCAGGCGTAGAAGGCGTCTGAAGCAGGAGCTTGCACCATGTCCTTCACCGCCCTTTTTGCATATGCTGCAGCCCTTTTCATCGCTGCCGCCATCCCCGGACCGGGCATCACGGCGATCGTCGCGCGCGCACTCGGCTCGAATTTTCGCGAGACATTTTTTATGGGCCTCGGTCTAGTGCTTGGTGATATGACCTATCTCACTGCCGTCATTCTCGGCCTCGCTTTCGTGGCGCAGACGTTCACCGAACTCTTCATTGTCATCAAGATCGCCGGTGCGCTTTATCTCTGCTACATCGCTTACAAGCTCTGGACGGCCGGGTTGCTGCCCCACGACATCGCGGCCAGGAAGGCGAGCAATGTCGGCATGAGCTTCCTGTCCGGCCTGCTGGTAACACTCGGCAATCCCAAAACCATGCTCTTCTATGTCGCACTGGTGCCGACTTTGATCGACATCAACAGCATCGGGCTTCGTGAATATGGTGTCCTTTTGACAACCACCTTCGTCGTCCTGCTTGTGGTTTTGGTCCCTTATATGCTGCTTGCGTCACGCGCCCGCATGATGCTGAAGCAACCGCGTGCGCTGGCGGCGCTGAACAAGACGGCGGCAGGTATTCTCGCCGGCACGGCCGCCTTCATCGCCACCCGCGCGGCCTGAAAAATTCATTCGACAAAGCCCGGTTCCTAAAGGATTTTTTCTCGCCTGACCGCTTCTGGCGGATGAACCCACACTGGCCTCCATCCATCTTTGACCCTATTCTCTCCGCACATTTCACCAAGGGAGAGCCTAATGTCGAAGAAACCGGGCCGCGGCCGCATCTATTCCTCGATCACCGAGACCATCGGTGACACGCCAATTGTGCGGCTCGACAAGCTCGCGAAGGCGAAGGGCGTCAAAGCGAACCTCCTGGCGAAGCTGGAATTCTTCAATCCGATTGCTTCCGTGAAGGACCGCATCGGCGTCGCAATGATCGAGTCGCTGGAGTCACAGGGCAAGATTTCGCCCGGCAAGACGACCCTGATCGAGCCGACATCGGGCAATACCGGAATTGCGCTCGCCTTTGCCGCGGCGGCCAAGGGATACAAACTGATCCTGACGATGCCGGAAACCATGTCCGTCGAGCGCCGCAAGATGCTGGCACTGCTCGGCGCCGAACTCGTGCTCACCGAAGGTCCGAAGGGAATGAAGGGCGCGATCGCCAAGGCCGAGGAATTGGCGGCGACACTCCCCGATGCGATTATCCCGCAGCAGTTCGAAAATCCTGCCAATCCAGAAATCCACCGCCGCACGACAGCCGAGGAGATCTGGAACGATACCGACGGTGCGGTCGATATCCTGGTTGCCGGCATCGGCACCGGCGGCACCATCACCGGCGCGGGCCAGGTGCTGAAATCGAAGAAGCCTGGCTTCAAGGTCGTCGCCGTCGAACCTGCGGAATCTCCCGTCCTTTCCGGCGGCCAGCCGGGTCCGCACAAGATCCAGGGCATCGGCGCAGGCTTCGCGCCGGCGATCCTCGATACCCACATCTACGACGAAATCGTCACGGTCAGCAGCCCCGAAGCGCTTGACCTTGCCCGCGAGGTTGCCAGGCTGGAAGGCGTGCCGGTCGGCATTTCCTCGGGCGCAGCCTTGGCCGCCGCAATCAAAATCGGCAGCCGTGAGGAGAACGCGGGGAAAAACATCGTCGTGATCATCCCATCCTTTGCCGAACGTTATCTCTCCACGGCCCTGTTTGAGGGGCTTGGCGGCTAAGCCGGCATTCCTGACGCGGGGCGCTCTCGGCGGGCGCCCCCCTTTCGTTTCAGGCGGGCGTGGTCAGACGTTCGCCGGCGATGCGATAGGAGATCGCCTCGGCGAGGTGGATGCGACCCACCATCTCATTGCCATCGAGATCTGCCAGGGTGCGCGCCACCTTCAGGACACGATGATATCCGCGCGCCGAGAACTTCATTTTTTCGGCTGCGTCGCGGAGCAACTGCAGGCCGGAAGCATCCGGTGCGGCGTATGTCTCGATCATGGCGGTCGAGCAGCGGGCGTTGGTCCCGATTGCCCCCGGGGTCGCCGCCTTGAAGCGATCCCGCTGAATCTCGCGCGCACGGGCGACGCGGCGGGCGATATCCACGCTCCTTTCAGCAGGCATCGGCCGAATGAGATCGAAGGCGGAGACAGCCGGAACATCGATGCGGATGTCGATGCGATCCATTAGCGGGCCTGAAATGCGCGACTGATAGTCCGTCATGCAGCGTGGACCGCGTACGCAACTATGGCCGGGTTCGCCGGCCATGCCGCAGCGACAGGGGTTCATCGCCGCGACGAGCTGGATGTTGGCCGGATAGGCCACACGATGATTGGCGCGGGCGATGATGCATTCGCCTGTTTCGAGCGGTTGCCGCAGAGCATCGAGCGCCTGCGGCGAAAACTCGGGAAACTCATCGAGAAACAGAACGCCATGGTGGGCTAGCGACGCCTCGCCGGGCTTGGCGCGCACACCGCCGCCGACGAGGGCTGCCATGGTGGCGGAATGATGCGGCGTACGGAAGGGGCGTCGATCCGAGAGCTTCCCGCCGGATAATTGTCCGGCTACCGAATGGATCATCGACACTTCCAGAAGCTCGGCAGCGGAAAGCGGCGGTAGGATCGAGGGCAAACGCGCTGCAAGCATGGATTTTCCGGAGCCGGGCGGACCGACCATCAGGAGATTGTGGCCACCGGCCGCCGCCACTTCCAGCGCCCGCTTGGCGCTTTCCTGCCCCTTGATATCGGCAAGATCAGGCAGGCTGACCGTATTGGCGCGGATCGAGGGTTCTGGACGGGAGATAACCTGGGTGCCGCGAAAATGATTGGCGAGCGCGATCAGGCTGCGCGGCGCGAGGATGTCGATATCCGGTCCCGCCCAGGCCGCCTCCGCGCCGCTTTCGGCCGGGCAAATCAATCCCTTGCCGATGGCGTTGGCGCCAATCGCGGCCGGCAGCGCCCCGGCGACGGGGGCGATCGTCCCATCCAGATTGAGTTCGCCAATCACCACGTAGTCGGAGAGTGCATCCGCCGGAATGGCGCCCAAGGCGGCCATCAGGCCAAGGGCGATCGGCAGGTCGAAATGGGCTCCTTCCTTGGGCAGGTCCGCCGGCGCCAGGTTGACAGTAATCTTCTTGGCCGGGAGGGCCAGGCCCGAGGCGTGCAGCGCGGCGTGAACGCGCTCGCGGCTTTCTGCCACCGCCTTATCGGGAAGGCCGACGATCTGGGTGACGACCCGGCCGGGCGCGACCATGACCTGGACCTCGACCGGAACACCCTCAATACCCTGAAATGCAACCGTGCTGACGCGTGCGACCATGCCCCATCCCCTGTGCCGCAACCCACTACACTGCAGTTTAACGACGCATCATTGTCGCCAATTGCAATCTTGCATAGAAACAGGAATGAAACAAGAACAATAAAAGAACAGATTCAAGCCAACGCTGTGGGTAGGTTGTGGCAGGTTGCATAGGCGGAACAAACCGGCCGACGTGTCCCGACCGTATCGAGCGGGAGCATCCGGAAGAGACGAAATGTCCGCAAAACCGCGCGCCCGTTCTCAGCGCGCGGCAACAAAACGATGCCTAGCGCTTCTGCTCGATCGCATCCCACAGCAGGGCGGCGATATCGAAACCGCCAAATTTGCGCACTTCGCGGATGCCGGTCGGCGAGGTGACGTTGATCTCCGTCATGTAGTCGCCGATGACGTCAATGCCGACGAAGAGGAAGCCGCGTTCCTTCAGCGCAGGGCCGATGCGCTTGCAGATTTCGATCTCGCGGGCCGTCAGTTCAGTCGCCTCGGCGCGTCCTCCGACATGCATGTTGGAACGGCTGTCGTGCTCGGCGGGCACGCGATTGATGGCGCCGACGGGCTCGCCGTCGACGAGCAGGATGCGCTTGTCGCCCTTGCGAACATCAGGAAGGTACTGCTGCGCAATGAAAGGTTCACGGAAGAGTTGACCGAACATTTCTAGCAGGGACGACAGGTTGCGGTCGTCCTTTGTCGAATGAAAAACGCCGGCGCCGCCGTTGCCGTAGAGCGGCTTCAGGATAATGTCGCCCATCTCGTCTCGGAAGCGGCGAATTTCCGCTGCATCCTTGGTGATCAGCGTCTTCGGCATCAGATCGGCAAATTCGGTGACGAAGATCTTTTCGGGAGAGTTCCGAACCCAGGCCGGATCATTGACGACCAGCGTCTTCGGATGGATCCGCTCCAGCAGGTGGGTCGAGGTGATATAGGCCATGTCGAACGGCGGATCCTGGCGAAGCAGGATCACGTCCATGGTGGAAAGGTCGACGCGTTCGGGCGCCCCGAGCTCGAAATGATCGCCCTTGACGTCGCGCAACACCATCGGCTCCACCGTGGCGTACAGATTGCCGTCCCGGAAGCTCAGGCGCTCAGGCGTGTAATGGAAAAGCTTGTAGCCGCGAGCCTGCGCTTCCAGGCTCATCGCAAATGTGGAATCGCCCGCGATATTGATGCCGGCGACATGGTCCATCTGGACCGCTACATTCCTGATCTTAGCCATTTCCGTCCCTTAGCTGATGCGGACAGATGTAGGCTGCGGATGCCCCGAAAGCAACGTCAATCAACGGCTTCGTTGTGGCGGGACGGGAAATCGTCAGGCGGCGATGCCGCTCTTTTGGACGTCGCCGCGCAACAGGCTCTTCAGCCGGTAGGCGAGCGCGACCGGCTTCGGGAACGGCTTCCTCAGGAACGCAACCTTGCGCACGTAACTGTCCACGCGCCAGCTGGCCCAGGTGCCCGCAGCGAAGAAGGCAACATCGCCGGCTTGCAGTGTCCGCTCCGTGCCGTCCCCGGCAACGATATGGACGCCGCCTTCGAGGATCATCACCGTTTCGTCCCAGTAGAAGTGCCAACGGAATTCGCCGGCCGTGCAATCCCAGATCGCCGTATAGGCTGCATCGTCATTGCTGCGAGAATGCTCGCCGGTGCGCGCCTGAGGGTTACCGCTGATCACCCAATCCGGATTGATCGGCGTCGCGCGCATGTCGAAAGTATCGCCGGACTTCGCCACGAATGTCTTTGCTTGCGGCTGCGGCAGGCTCGGAAAGGGCACCACGCGCGCCGCCATCGCGACCACGCTTGCCAGCATCATATGAATACCCATGAGCCCCCCAGCTATCCAATCCGTGTCGGGATAGCAGAGAGTCGTAAAGGCACCGTACAGGCGATCCGTACAATTTTAAGGATCAGTGAGGCGTCAGGCGATTTCCGTTTTGACCACGGCGGCCGGCGAAGCTGCCGGCTCGCCGATGCGCTTGCCCGTCTCGTGATTGAAGAAATGCAGCCGCTCTGCGCCGATGACCAGCCGTAGTTCGGACTTCAGCTCCGCCTCAGGCGACAGGACCGCGGTCAACTGCTGATCGCCAAGACTTCCGTGCACCAGACGCTGTGAACCCAACTCTTCGACATAGTCGATCGCGACCGTCATGGCATGTTCACCGGCACGGGCAAGGCGGAGGTCTTCGGCGCGAATCCCGACCGTGACCGGACCCGACGTCGGCGCGCTGCCGGCAAGGTCAATCAGGCTCGGGCCGAGCGCCAGTTTGTCGCCATGCAACTCGCCCTTAAGGAGGTTCATGGCCGGCGAGCCGATGAAGCTGGCGACAAAGGTGGAAGCCGGGCGATGGTAGACCTCGAGCGGTGTGCCGATCTGCTCGATTTCACCATGGCTCAGAACCACGAGGCGATCGGCGAGCGTCATCGCTTCCAGCTGGTCGTGGGTGACATAGAGCGAGGTGGTGCCGAGGCGGCGCTGCAGGCGCTTGATTTCGCCGCGCATGGAAACGCGCAGCTTGGCATCGAGATTCGACAGCGGTTCATCGAACAGGAAGGCGGCCGGCTTGCGGACGATGGCGCGGCCCATGGCGACGCGCTGGCGCTGACCGCCCGACAGCGCGCGCGGGCGGCGATCGAGATAGGGCTCGAGCTGCAGCATGCGGGCGGCCTCGGCGACGCGCGCGTCGATTTCCGACTTCGGCGTCTTGCGGTTCTTCAGGCCGTATTCAAGGTTCTCGCGCACCGTCATGTGCGGATAGAGCGCATAGTTCTGGAAGACCATGGCGATGTCGCGATCGGCAGGGTCGACGCTGTTGACCACGCGGTTGCCGATGCTGACGGTGCCGTCGGAGATTTCCTCGAGACCCGCCACCATGCGCAGTAGCGTGGACTTGCCGCAACCGGACGGGCCGACGAGGACGATGAACTCACCATCGGCGATCGAGATATCGACGCCGTTCACGGCGCGAACGCCGCCATGATAATCCTTGCAGACCTTCGAGATTTCGATCCGTGCCATGTTTCTTCCTTACTTATCGCTCTCGGTGAGGCCCTTGATGAACCATCTCTGGAAAATCACGACGATCAGCACCGGCGGCAGCATGGCCAGCACGGCGAGTGCAAAGGCTTCGTTGTAATCGGGAATTTGCGAACCGACCCAGACCTGCAGGATCGACTTGATGCCGCGCATGAGCGTGAAGAAGCTCTCGTCGGTGGTCATCAGCATGGGCCAGAGATACTGGTTCCAGCCATAGACGAACATGATGATGAAGATCGCCGCCATCATCGTGCGCGACAGCGGGATCAGGATATCGACGAAGAACTTGAACGGCCCGGCGCCATCGATGCGGGCCGCCTCCAAGAGTTCCTCGGGAACGGACTTGAAGAACTGACGGAAATAGAAGGTGCCGGTCGCCGACGCCAGCAGCGGCACGATCAGGCCGGTGTAGGTGTTCAGCAGCCCGAGTTTGCTCATCACCTCATAGGACGGCATGATGCGCACTTCGAGCGGCAGCAGCAACGTCGTGAAGATGATCCAGAAGGCGAGCGTCGCAAAGCGAAAGCGGAAATAGACGATGGCGTAGGCCGCCATCATCGACAGCACGATCTTGCCGACGGCAAAGCCGATGCCGAGGATGAGCGAGTTCAGCACCATGTTGAGGCCGGTGACCTGGCCGGTGAAGCCGCCCTTCTGGGTCAGGACCTTCTCATAGGTGCCGACGAAATTGTCGCCGGGGAGCAGCATCAGGCCCTTGGTGTGGATTTCGGCCGCCTCGTGGGTCGAGGTCATGAAGGCCACGATCACGGGCACGATCAGGAACAGCGAACCGAGGATCAGGATCAGATGGTCGAGGGGTTTCGTCTTATACATGGTCGTCCCCTCTCACGTGTAGTGGATGCGCTTCTCGATGAAGCGGAACTGAATGATGGTGAGGACGAAGACAACGATCATCAGGATCACCGACTGCGCCGAGGAGCTGCCGATGTCATTGCCGCGGAAGCCATCCATGTAGACCTTGTAGACAAGGGTGATCGGATTGTTGGCCGGCTTGTCCTTCACCATCACGTCGATGACGCCGAAGGTGTCGAACAGCGCGTAGGTGATGTTGATGATCAGCAGGAAGAAGGCCGTCGGCGCCAGCAGCGGCAGCGTCACCGTCCAGAAGCGACGGAAGCCGGAGCGGCAGTCGATGGTGGCGGCTTCGCGCACGGAAACCGGCACGCCCTGAAGACCCGACAGAAAGAAGATGAAGTTATAGGGGATCTGCTTCCAGACCGCGACGACAATCAGCGCAAAGGCGGTGTCGTAGTAGTTCAGACCAACCTGCATGTCCCAGCCGAACCATGCCGCCAGTTTGACGAAGGGGCCGATGTGCAGGTCGAAGAACATCATGCCGATGAGGCCCGCAACCGGCGGGGCGATCGCATAGACCGAGATCAGCAGCGTCTTGTAGGCGGAGCTGCCGCGAATGACGGCATCAGCCTTGACCGCCAGCAGCAGACCGAGCGCCAGCGAGAAGAAGGTCACCAGCGCTGTGAAGACGACCGTAAACTTGGCGATGCTCAGATACTCGGGGCTGAAGATGGCGTCCGTATAGTTGGCGAAGCCGACGAAGGTCGAGCCGAAGCCGAAGGGGTCCTCGATGTAGAAGGACGACTGCACCGCCTGTACCGACGGCCAGTAGAAGAAAATGAAGATCACCGCGAGCTGCGGCGCCAGAAACAGATAGGGGATGAGCGATGGCGAGAACTGGACGCGCTTGGCGCCTGCCGGCTCGGCAGCGGCTGCCGGTTTCCTGGCGCCTGCCGCAAAGCCCGGTATGAACCGGCCGAGGCGAGGTTGAGAAGGTGTATAGGCCACGCGCGGTCCTCTATCGCTGATAGGACCTCCCTTCCGGAGAAGGGAGGTCCATGTTGACTGTCATGGTCGACGTGGCTTGGATCAGCCAGCGGTCTTGGCGAAGCGGGCGAGAAGTTCGTTGCCTTCCTTCTCGATGGTGTCGAACGCGTCCTTGACTGTGGTTTCACCAGCGAAGATGCGGTTGTATTCGCGCTCCATGATCGAGCGGATCTGCGGGTAGAAGCCGAGGCGATAGCCCTTCGACCATTCGCCGCCTTCCAGCTTCAGCTGCTTGATACCGACTTCGGCGACAGGCTCCTTCTCGTAGTAGCCTTCCTTCTTGGCGAGATCGTAGGCTGCTTCGGTGATGGCGACATAACCGGTTGCCTGGTGGTAGAACTTCTGGATCTCAGGCGAGGTCAGGAACTGGAAGAAGTCGGCAACGCACTTGTTTTCGGCTTCCGGCTTGCCGGCCATCGCGAAAAGGGCAGCACCACCAATGAAGGTGTTCTTGCCGGCGCCGCTGATCGAGTTCCAATAAGGCAGGAAGGTTGCCGAGAAGGGCATGGTTGCCGTCTTCTTCAGACCGCCGAAGGAGCCCGAGGAACCGATCCACAGAGCGACCTTGCCTTCTTCGAAGGGCTTCTGGTTGTCGTTCCAGCCGGCGCCGTAATAGGCGAAGTAGCCTTCATCCTTCCAGGCCTTGAGCTTTTCGAACATCATGATGAGGTTCGGGTCGGTGACCTTGAGCTTCGTGTCGACGATGCTGTCGTAGCCGTTGTTGTTGGTGGCGAACTGGATGTTGTTGCGCGAGAAGAAGTTCTCGGTGAACTCCCAGGTCAGCTGCGTCTGGACGAGCGGGATGTAGCCGGCATCCTTGAGCTTCGGCGCGATCGCCTCGAACTCTTCCCAGGTCTTCGGGGCTTCGACGCCGGCCTTCTTCAGCGCTTCCGGGTTCGTATACATGATCGGAGCGGACGAGTTGAACGGCATGCCGACGAACTTGCCGTCAGCAGCAGCGTAGAGGTAGCGAACGCCCGGAATGAAGGCGTTGCGGTCGAACTTGTAGCCAGCGTTGTTGATCAGGTCTTCAGCCGGGATGACAGCGCCCTTGGCGTTGATAATGGTCGCGGCACCCGCATCGAATACCTGCAGGATGTTCGGCTGTTCGCCCGAGCGGAAAGCGGCGATGCCGGCTGCCAGCGCTTCTTCATACGATCCCTTGGAGACCGGCGTGATCGCGCAGCTCGTCTGCGATGCGTTGAACTTCTGTGCGACTTCGTTGATGACTTCGCCGTTGCGGCCGCCCATGCCGTGCCACCAAGTGATATTGGTCGCGGCAAAAGACGACGAGGCCGAGAAGCTCACGGCCACGGCCGCCATCGTAAATTTCTTGAACATGACTAATCCCTCTCCACCAGTTGTTGGGGTGAGGAGTGCAATAGAGGCGTTCCATGACGCCTCCTTGATGATTTGATGACGGGACTGTTACAGTCGGCTCTTTTTGCACGCGAGTGCAAAGAGGTCAGAAGGCGTTCGGAAAATGACGCGGCAGCCGGCCGGGCAGGATGGCCACAATATCGTAACGCTGCGAAAGCAAAGCATAATCGCGTTGGCGCTGAAGCCATAGATCACTGGCCGCTCTGATCCGTTTTTGCGCCGTTGGCGACACGGCGTCGATGGCGATCATCTCCTCGCGCCGCGCCTTCACTTCAACAAAAATCGCCAGATTGCGCTTGCGTGCAATGATGTCGATCTCGCCGAGCTTGGTGCGATAACGCATGGCGACGATGCGATATCCCTTCAACATGAGATAGAGAGCAGCGAAATACTCGGAGACATGGCCCCGGCGGAGCGCCCTTCGGCGGTCGGCAGCAGGAGGAGTCCTATCGCCCATCGCCGCCCTTCATGTCGAGGAGCCGCTGATAGAGTTCCTTCTTGGAGACGCCGGTCAGCTTTGACGCTTCCGCGGCAGCCTTGGAGGTTGGCAAGGTTTTGGCCAAGTCCGCCAAGATCGCATCGACATCGGCTGCTTCGACCGCCCGCTCGGGAGGCGGTCCGATGACCAGCACGATCTCGCCCTTGACGTTATCGACATCGGCGTAATGCGCCGCGAGCTCGGCCAGCGTCCCACGGCGAAACTCTTCATAGGTCTTCGTCAATTCGCGACAGACGGATGCCGCGCGATCGCCGCCGAGCACATCGGCGGCAGCGGTCAACGTAGCAGCAATGCGATGCGGCGATTCAAAGAACATCAGCGTTGCGGGAACTGCCTCGAACTCCGCCAGCCGATCACGGCGGGCCTTGTCCTTGGTCGGCAGAAACCCGGCGAACAGAAAGGCCTCGTTCGGCAGGCCGGAACCGACCAGAGCCGCAAGCGGCGCGGAGGCGCCGGGAATCGGCACGACGCGATAGCCCGCCTCGATGGCGTTCTGTGCGAGGCGATAGCCGGGATCGGAGACCAGCGGCGTTCCGGCGTCCGAGACGAGAGCCACAGACTTTCCGGCCTCCAGCGCCTGCAAAAGCCGCGGCCCAGCCTCGTCGGCATTGTGTTCGTGATACGCATAGGGGCGGTTCTGAATGCCAAACCGGTCAAGCAAGACGCGGGTGACGCGCGTGTCTTCGCAGGCCAGGACGTCGGCGCCGGCAAGCGTTTCCAAGGCACGCAGCGTGATGTCGCCTAGATTACCGATCGGCGTCGCGACGAGATAGAGCGCCGGCTCCAATGGTCGTGCCGGAACGGACATATTGTGCAGGCGGAAGCTGCGTTGCCTGCCGCCATCGGCCATCACATCGTCATTGCTCAAGGTATCGATACTCATCTCTCGTTTCCGCTGTTATGGGCGAGACCCCGCCTTTCGGCAAGGCCGCAGCAATTTCTGTGTGCATTGCACCGGAAAACGGCAATTGCACTGGCGCGGCCATTTGCGCCTCTTGCAATCGGTCTCAAAATCCTGCCATTTTGCCTATCCACTCTACGGTCCCTTTTGGGCAAAGGCATTCCTTGCGGCGCGCAGCATGCGCGCCCAAGCAGTAACGGTCGAAAGCGGTAGCATCCCATGCGTATTACAATTGAGCGGTCCAACCTTTTGAAGTCGCTGAACCACGTGCATCGCGTGGTCGAACGCCGGAACACGATCCCGATCCTGTCCAACATCCTGCTGCGCGCCGATGGTCAGAACCTCGACATGAAGGCGACCGACCTCGATCTAGAGGTGACCGAGGCGACGCCTGCGAACGTCGAACAGGCCGGCGCCACTACCGTTCCTGCCCATCTTCTCTACGACATCGTGCGCAAGCTGCCTGACGGTTCCGAAGTCCTGCTGGCGACGAGCACAGACGGCGGCTCGATGACTGTCGCGTCCGGTCGCTCCAAGTTCTCGCTTCAGTGCCTGCCGCAGTCCGACTTCCCGGATCTCACCGCGGGCACCTTCAGCCACACCTTCAAGCTGAAGGCGACGGACCTCAAGATGTTGATTGATCGTACCCAGTTCGCGATCTCGACTGAGGAAACGCGCTATTACCTGAACGGCATCTTCTTCCACACCATCGAAAGCCAGGGCGATCTGAAGCTGCGCGCCGTCGCAACCGACGGCCATCGCCTCGCCCGCGCCGACGTCGATGCGCCATCGGGCTCCGAAGGCATGCCGGGCATCATCATTCCGCGCAAGACCGTCGGCGAACTGCAGAAGCTCGTCGATGTTCCGGATGCGATGGTGACCGTCGAAGTGTCGGACGCCAAGATCCGCCTCAGCATCGGCCCGATCGTCATGACCTCGAAGCTGATCGACGGCACATTCCCCGATTACCAGCGCGTTATCCCGGCCAACAACGACAAGGAAATGCGTGTCGACTGCACGACGTTCGCGCAGGCCGTGGACCGCGTCTCGACGATCTCCTCCGAGCGTGGCCGCGCCGTCAAGCTCGCTCTCTCGGACGGCCAGTTGCTGCTCACCGTCAACAATCCGGATTCGGGCAGCGCGACGGAAGAAGTCGCCGTTGGCTATGACACGGACGCGATGGAAATCGGCTTCAACGCCAAATACCTGCTTGATATCACTGCACAGCTTTCCGGCGACGAAGCGATCTTCCTGCTCGCCGATGCGGGATCGCCGACGCTCATTCGCGACACCGCAGGCGACGACGCCCTTTACGTGCTGATGCCGATGCGCGTCTAGACGGGCGTCGCATTTGCCGTGCAAACTTTGCCAATTGCGACGTCAGGCCTTGTTTTTCGCTGAGACTGACTGCAATTAGAAAGCGGGCTGTTTTGTTGCATAACCAGGAGGACGGGCATGGCGTTGCGCCTAAAGGAACGGCTGGGCAAGAAGTTTGACGAAGAGATCCGCTTCTTCAAAGGAATGATGCAGGGGCCGAAAACCGTCGGTTCGATTGTTCCCACCTCCTCCATTACAGCCCGTAAGATGGCAAGCGTCATCAACCCTCACTCGGGACTGCCGGTCCTTGAGCTCGGACCCGGCACCGGGGCGATCACCAAAGCCATTCTTGGTCGCGGCGTGAAGCCAGGAAATCTGGTCGCCGTCGAATATTCGACCGACTTCTACGAACATCTCGTCCGGCTCTATCCGGGCGTGAATTTCATCAATGGCGACGCGTTCAATCTCGACAAGACGCTCGGCGCCATGAAGGATCAAACGTTCGATTCCGTCGTTTCCGCCGTGCCGCTGCTGAACTTTCCGATGCAGGCGCGCATCGCACTTCTCGAGAGCCTGCTCGACCGTCTGCCAGCCGGTCGCCCGGTCGTGCAGATTTCCTACGGCCCTGTATCGCCGATCATCGCGCGGCCGGATCGCTACCATATCCAGCACTTCGACTTCATCGTCCGCAACATTCCACCTGCGCAGCTCTGGATCTACCGGCGCGGCTGAACCGGTGTTCGGCCTCTACATCACGCATCCACAGGTGAAGATCGACCCCGATGTCCCTGTACCGAAATGGCGGCTGTCGGAGATCGGGGCTGCGCGCGCTGGCAAGGCAGCTGAAAGCGGTTGGGCAAGGCAGTTGCGGCGGGTCGTTTCCAGCGACGAGACGAAAGCGATCGAAACTGCCGAAATCCTTGCGTCCGCAGCCGGACTGACCGTCGAAATCGTCCCGGGCATGCATGAGAACGATCGCACGGCAACCGGTTTCCTGTCGCCGCCGGAGTTCGAAAAGGCAGCCGACTGGTTCTTTGCGCACCCCGAGGAGAGCTTCCGCGGTTGGGAGCGAGCAATCGATGCACAACGGCGTATCGTTTCGGCGGTTACCGATGTCCTCGCATCGCATGATTCCGTCCTGCCCATCGCGTTTGTCGGGCACGGCGGCGTCGGCACGCTGCTGAAATGCCACCTTCAGGGCCGGGCGATCCGGCGCGACGGCGATCAGCCTGGCGGTGGCGGTAATCTCTATTGTTTCAGCCTTGCAGATCAGCGCCTATCGTGCGACTGGACGCCTATCGAAGAGTGGCAGGGATGGATGTGAGATGGACGCACGCGAGCGCCTGATCGTCGGGCTGGATGTTCCAACGCTTGGCGAAGCCGAAAGGATCGTCAACACACTCGGCGACGACGTGGTTTTCTACAAGATCGGCTATCAACTGGCCTTTGCCGGCGGCTTGGAATTTGCGCGCGACCTTGCCAAGAGCGGCAAGAAGGTCTTCCTCGACATGAAGCTGCTCGATATCGACAATACGGTCGCGTCGGGCGTCGAGAACATCGTCAAGATGGGCATGTCGATGCTGACGCTGCACGCCTATCCGAAGGCGATGAAGGCTGCGGTCGAGGCGGCGAAGGGCTCCGATCTCTGCCTCCTCGGTGTCACCGTGCTGACATCGATGGACGAGCAGGACCTGATCGCCGCAGGCTACGAGTATGATCCGCATACGCTCGTGCTGCGCCGCGCCGAACAGGCGCATCTCGCCGGCATGGGCGGCATCGTCTGCTCCGCGGAAGAATCTGCGGCCGTGCGCAAGATCATCGGCCCCGATATGGCGCTCGTCACGCCGGGCATCCGCCCTGCCGGCGCCGACAAGGGCGACCAGAAACGTGTGATGACACCGGCCGATGCGCTGAAGGCCGGCTCCAGCCATCTGGTCGTTGCCCGCCCGATCGTCAAAGCCGCCGATCCTCGCGAAGCCGCGCGGGCGATCCTCGCCGAAATGGCAACCGTCCTACAATAACCAAGCATGCCAGGGAGCACTCAGATGGCAAAAGCATACTGGATCGCACGCGTCGATGTTCGCGACCTCGAGCGTTACAAGGACTACGTCGCAGCCGGAAAGCTGGCATTCGACAAGTACGGCGCCAACTTCCTCGCCCGTGGCGGCGCGATCACCGAGCTTGAAGGCAAGTCCCGCGCACGCAACGTGGTCATCGAATTTCCCTCGATGCAGCATGCCGTCGATTGCTACAATTCACCGGAATACCAGATCGCCGCGAAAATCCGCCAGGAAATCGCCGATGCCGAGATGGTCGTCGTCGAAGGCATCTGAGACGAGTTCTCAGCGGTGAGAACTGCGGCGCGATGGCCCTTTTCGTCACGCCGTGATTGGTCTAAGACGAAACCACATCGACCACACAACTGAGCCTTTCGAGGAGCCTGCCATGACCCTTGCCAACCTGCCGCCACTCGTCACCGTGTTCGGAGGGTCCGGCTTCATCGGCAGGCATATCGTTCGCGAGCTCGCAAAGCGCGGCTACCGCATCCGTGTTGCCGTCCGCCGTCCCGATCTCGCCGGCTTCCTGCAGCCACTCGGCAATGTCGGCCAGATTTCCTTTGTCCAGGCGAACCTGCGCTACCGCAACTCGGTCGATCGTGCGGTCGACGGCGCTGACTATGTGGTGAACTGCGTCGGCATCCTCCACGAAGCCGGCCGCAATACCTTCGAGGCGGTCCAGGAATTTGGCGCCCGTGCCGTCGCCGAAGCCGCGCGCGGCGTCGGTGCCAAGCTGATCCATACCTCCGCGATCGGCGCACATGCCCATTCCGACTCCGGATATGCCCGCACGAAGGGTCGCGCCGAGGCGGCGATCCACGCGATAAAGCCGGACGCCATCATCTATCGTCCGTCGGTGGTCTTCGGCCCCGAGGACAGCTTCTTCAATAAGTTCGCCGACATGGCGCGCATGTCGCCGATGCTGCCGCTGATCGGCGGCGGCAAGACGAAATTCCAGCCGGTCTACGTCGTCGACGTCGCCGAAGCGGTCGCGAAGGCTGTCGAGGGCAAGGTTGCCGCTGGCGAAACCTTCGAGCTCGGCGGCCCCGAAGTACTGACCTTCCGCGAATGTCTTGAAATCATGCTGAAGACAACCTCGCGCAAGAACCGCCTCGTGTCGCTTCCGTTCGGCATCGCCTCGATGATCGGCAGCATTGCCTCGCTCGTTCCGTTCATCACCCCGCCGATCACGGCGGACCAGGTGCGCCTCCTGAGGAAGAACAACGTCGTCTCGAAGGAAGCAGAAGCCGAAGGCCGTACGCTGAAGGGCATCGGCGTCACGCCAACTCTGGTGAACTCGGTTATCGGGTCGTACCTCGTGCAGTATCGTCCACACGGCCAATACACCGGCTCGGGCAAGGCCGCCTAAAGCCGCTGTCCACTTCTATCTAGGTGTGCCGCTCGCGGGATCGCGGGCGGCATTTTTCTTGGAAGAGTTTTCCGGAATCGCGCAAGTTGTGGATGCTTTTTTCTCTGTGCCGGCAAGGCACTCGTTGCATAAAAGCCGCACCAAAAAATTAGCGGAATTAACACCAAATTTAGCAGGAACATTTATTGCTATTTGTCATTCCACTGACTACACACCCCGCGCGTCTCCCAATGGACTCAGCGCCTTGACGGCGCGCTAACGACTTTGAAAGGCTTTCTTCGATGGGTAGGTCAATCGCGCTTCTGTTTGCGTGCGCGGCGCTGGTTATTCTGGCAGGCTCCTTCATTGCACCCGGCTCGGTTGCAGCGGTGAAGGGTGAGTGCTCGCCAGCTTATGGCATCGATCCCTGCGAGACCGGCTCCATCAGCCGATAACGAAAAACCGGCGCTCTACGCCGGTTTTTTTGTGCCGTCAGACATCTGAAGTGTTTGTCACTTCGTCGGGCAATCCGCATTTGCGCGATCAGTGCGCAAATGCGGCAGTCAAAAGCTATCTCAGGCGATCGCCCCAGTCGCGGCCATGCCAAGCAGAATGGCGCCCAGAATGATGCGGTAGATGGCAAACATCGTAAAACGGTTGCTGCGGATATAGGAGAGCAGCCACTTCACAGCCACGAACGCGACAATCGTCGAGACGACGAAGGCGATACCGAGGCTCGTCCAGTTCTCATTTGCGGCGCCGCCATCCTTGAACGTCTTCAACAGTTCGTAGGCGCTGGCAGCATACATGGTCGGGATGCCGACCAGAAAGGCGAATTCGGTCGCCGCAGCGCGGTTGCCAGTGCCGGCCAGCATAGCGACGAAGATCGTGGCACCCGAGCGGGAAGTTCCCGGGAAAACGCCTGCGACGACCTGGGCAATGCCGACCAGGATGGCAACAAGCCAGGTGATTTCCTTGTGCGGGGGCCTACGCGCGGCGGCCCACTCGGCAAAGATCATCCAGACGCCGCCGATGATCAGCGCCCAGGCGATCGGTGTTGCGTTCTCCGGCAACTCGAAGCCGAGCTTCTTGACGATCAGCCCGAGGACGGCCGTGATCAGAAATGCGACAATCAGCTTGGCGGCATAGGCGCGGTTTCTCGGATCACGCCATCCGAGAACGAGATCCACGAGGCGCCGCCAGTAGATAATGGTGACGGCGAGGATGGCACCAGCCTGAATGACAATGTTGAACATGTCCGAGCGGTGGCCGAGCCATTGTTCCGCAATGATAAGGTGGCCAGTGCTCGAAATCGGCAGAAACTCGGTAATTCCCTCTATTATGCCTAGAATTATAGAGTTCACATATTCCATACATTCTCTCCGTGGAAATTTGGTCGGGCTGCGCGGGGGTTATGGCGGCCGTAAGTGACGAAGGCAGGGCGGGAAGGCAAAAATCGGTCTTTGGCGCGTACACGTCCTTTGTCCAGGCGGTCGGCTGTCCGACTCGCTTGTATTGGAAGGACCAAACTCCTATAGCTTCAACGAATAAGTCATGACTAGGGCGCTATGATCATCGCGCTCCCGCAACGCACCCACAGCCATCAAAAATCCGAGAATCGATGCCCACGCTCTATCATCACCCCATGTCATCCGCATCACGCTTCGTTCGGCTGATCCTGACGGAGTACGGCTATCAGGCGGATCTGATCGAAGAACAGACATGGGAGAAGCGGCGGGATTTCCTCGCGCTGAACCCGGCCGGAACCTTGCCGGTGTATGTCGATGACAGCATGCGGGCGCTCTGCGGCGCCACAGTCATCTCGGAGTATCTCGACGAGACGCATGGCGTGCTCAAGCGGGATCGCCGGCTACTCGCAGAAGATCCGTTCCAGCGCGCCGAAATCCGCCGGCTGGCGGAGTGGTTCATGCAGAAGATGGAAACCGACGTCACCAGGCCGCTTGCCCGCGAGCGGGTCTACAAGCTGCAGATGACGGCGGACCAGGGAGGCGGTGCGCCTGACTCGAAGATCCTTCGCACGGCACGGGCAAACATCCGCCAGCATATGAAGTACCTCACATGGCTCGCAGGCTCGCGCCAGTGGCTGGCTGGCGACCGCATGAGCTATGCCGACCTGGCTGCCGCCTCCGCCGTTTCCATTCTCGACTACCTCGGCGAGATCGACTGGTCGGAAGCGCCTGTTGTCAAGGAGTGGTATCAGCGCCTGAAGTCGCGTCCATCCTTCCGGCCCCTGCTCACCGAACGCGTACGGGGCCTGACACCGGTGTCCCACTACGCCGATCTGGATTTCTGACGAGGGCCTTCGATGGCCACAGAAAACAAGGAACAGAAACGCCGCGACACCCTCACCGCCTTCGTTCGCTCGGAGGCGAACGCTCTCGGATTCGATCTCTGTCGCATCACCCGAGCCGATGCAATCCCCGAGGCCAAGGAGCGGCTTGGCGAATTCATCGACGCCGGGCGGCACGGCACGATGGAGTGGATGGCGGAAACTCGCGACAGGCGCGGCGATCCGCGCACGCTCTGGAGCGATGTCCGGTCAATCGTCGTCTTCGGCCTCAATTACGGACCGGATGAAGATCCCCGCGAAATTCTGACGAAACCCGACAAGGCCGCGATCTCGGTCTATGCGCGCAATCGCGACTATCACGACGTCATCAAGGGACGGCTGAAGGAGATTGCGACGCGTTTTGCGGCGCGTGCGGGGGCGGACGTGAAGGTCTTCGTCGATACCGCGCCTGTGATGGAGAAGCCGCTTGCGGCTGCGGCCGGCCTTGGCTGGCAGGGCAAGCACACGAACCTCGTCAGCCGTGAACTCGGCTCGTGGCTCTTTCTCGGCTCGATGTTCACAACCGCGGATCTGAATATAGATGCCGCTGAAGTCGACCACTGCGGCTCCTGTCGTGCCTGTCTCGACATCTGCCCGACCAATGCATTCCCGGCACCCTATCAAATCGACGCGCGACGCTGCATTTCGTACCTGACCATCGAGCACAAGGGACCGATCGATCCCGCCCTGCGTCCGTTGATCGGCAATCGGATCTACGGCTGCGATGATTGCCTTGCCGTCTGCCCATGGAACAAGTTTGCCCATGAGGCGTCCGAAATGAAGCTGCAGCCCCGAGAGGACCTGAAGGAACCGACGATCGAGTTCCTGCTCAACCTCGACGACGCCGCCTTTCGCGCATTCTTCAGCGGCTCGCCGGTCAAGCGGATCGGCCGCGACCGCTTCATCCGCAATGTGCTCATCGCTGCCGGCAATTCGGGCGACCGCCGCTTTGTCGAGCGATGTCGGGCGCTGTCGCTGGACCCCTCGCCCGTCGTACGTGGTATGGCGGTCTGGGCGCTTTCACGCCTTTTCGAGGCTGGTGAATTCGCAGCCTTTGCGGCACAAAGGCCAGATGAATCGGACAGCGATGTCAGGGACGAATGGCGGCTAGCGGGAGCTGTATGATGGATGTGATGATTTTCGGCTGCGGTTTTTCCGGTAAGGCAATCGCCGAGGCTTTCATAGCTGATGGGGCGCGCGTAACCGGGACGACACGGACGGACGAAAAGGCTGCCGCTTTGCGTGGCCTCGGGATCAACGCGTTCCTTTTCGACGGCGAGACTCTGGGACATGATCTGAGCGTCGCGATGCGCGATACGACGCATCTCGTTCAATCCATTGCTCCACGGGAAAGCGGCGATCCGCTGATCGGGCTCGCAGGTGAGCGATTGCGGGAGATGATGCCGAAGCTCCAGTGGATCGGCTATCTCTCGACGGTCGGCGTCTACGGCGATCACAAGGGCAACTGGGTCACTGAAGACACGCCCTGCACGCCGGTTTCCGGCCGCTCAAAGGAGCGGCTGGAAGCGGAAGACGGCTGGATGGCCATCGGCGCAAAGAACAATATTCCGGCGGCGGTTCTCCGCCTTTCCGGCATCTACGGACCCGGCCGCAATGCGTTTTGCAATCTGGAGCGCGGCACGGCAAGGCGGCTGATCAAGAAAGACCAGGTCTTCAACCGCATCCGCGTCGAGGACATTGGATCTGCGACGCGGTTCCTTGCCGAGCGCGGACTTGGCGGCATCTACAATGTCACCGACGATCTGCCCGGCCCGCCTCAGGATGTCATTGTCGAGGCCGCTCGCCTTCTGGGCGTCGAGCCCCCGCCGGAGCAGCCGTTTGAGACTGCCGAACTCACGCCGATGGCGCGGTCCTTCTACGGCGAGAACAAGCGGGTATCCAACGCCAAGCTGAAAGCGGCAGGCTTTACCTTCACGTTCCCGACCTATCCGACCTCCCTCGCGCAGCTGAAGCAAAGCAACAGCTGGCGAGGATAGGCAGCCTCAAGCCGACACGCCGAGAGCCGGTTCGGTCTTTGCTCTTGCGAGCGGCGGAAACGCCAGGGCAATCGCAGCCGCCCCAAGCCCAACCAGGGCGGATCCGATGAAGAGCCACGAGTAGTTGTGGAACGTGTCGAAGATCCAGCCACCGATCAGTGGGCCGAAGGCCATGCCGAGGCTGGAGAGCATAGTGGCGGCGCCGAAAACGGTGCCGATGATACGCGGTCCGAAATATTCCCGCGCCAGCACCGCATAGAGCGGCATCACGCCGCCATAGGCACTACCGAAGATGATCGCCAGAGCATAGAATTCACCGAGCCTGCTGACGAAAAGGTAGGTTGCCAGCGCGATCGCCTGGACAAGCAGGCCGGCCACAAGCACCGGCTTCACGCCGATCCTGTCGGCAAGCCCGCCATAGAGAAGCCGTCCGCCCAGCCCCGCGAGCCCCTCGACGCTGTAGATGCTGACAGCGGCCATCGGCGCAATGCCACAGATCGTGGCGTAACTGACCATGTGGAAGATCGGCCCTGAATGCGCGGCACAGCAGGCAGCGAATGTCAGCCCGAGCACGATGAATTGCGGCGAGCGGAACACTCGGGAAAGCGACGGCTGCTCGCCACTCGCCACATCGGCGGCCGCAGCGTCCCCCGTTTCCGCGGGCGGACGGCGAACGAGCAAGGCTGCCGGTATCAGTAGCACCCAGGCGGTGATGCCGATCAGCAGCATCGCAGTTCGCCAATCATAGGCGGAGATCAGCCAGCGCGCGAACGGTGAGATAGTCATGGGCGCAACGCCCATGCCAGCCGACACCAGCGAAACGGCAAGGCCACGGTTCTCCTCGAACCAACCCGTCGTCGTCGCGATCATCGGCGCAAAGAAGGTGCTGGCGGCCAGCCCGACCAGAATGCCGTAGGTCAGTTGGAATTGCAGAAGGGACTCGGCTCGACTTGCAAGCACAAGCGCCAGGCCGAGGCCTCCGGCCCCGATCAGAACGACGACGCGGGGCCCGTAGCGATCGCTTGCGGTGCCCCAGAAGAAGCCACCGATCCCCATGACAATGAAATTGAGCGTCATTGCGCTCGCGATGCCAGCATGTGACCAGCCGGTGTCTATGGCGATCGGCTCCTGGAAAATCGCTAGGGAGAACATCGCGCCGAGCGCGACGCACGTCATCAAAGCCCCAGCAGCAACAATGATCCAACGATAGGGTATGCTCATAACTTCGCAGCCTCCCTGCCCAAGTTGACGAGGCGTGCACTACTTGCGCGCCTGCAAGCTAAAGACGTTCGGGCGTCCGCATTTTCGACAACGTCGTCGTATTTTGAGCGACACCTCGCCAACTCCCAGCCAACTTGATAGCACGAGTTGGCAAGCCGGCGGGAGCGGACCTCAGATTTTTACGTCCATGGGTTGTGCAACCGCTCGCAGACAGCTCGCCAAAAGAGGTAGGAAATTCCTACCTTTCCGGTGCGCACGCACAATTCTGCGCCGCTTTATGGTTAACGGCCCCTAAATTTGCTCAAATGGGGCAGCAATTATGGCAATTGCGCAAAATTATTTTCGTAAATTTTGTGATCTCGGGTTGCGTGGATCATGTCTTGTAAAAAACGTTCGAATTTTACTTGATTTCATTATCTTTTTTTCCATCTCCTTGTTTTTAACGGCGTTACCTGTCGTGCATCTATCCATCACAGATATTACACTCTGTAACATTCCGTGATAATTGGGGGCACTTTTTCGCCACACTTGGCCGGATTCAACCCCTTCACCGCCCACAAGGCGTGAGTTCAACAGTTGAGGGACAATCCGTTTTGAAGAAAATCTGCCGTTCTGTTATCGCCGCAGCAACAATTGCAGCTTGCTCTACCATCCTTCCCGTCGAAGGATTTGCTGCAAATGGTTGCGGTGGCGCTTCCTGGTACGCACTTCGCTCCAAAACCGCCTCCGGGGAACGTATGAACCCGACCATCAATACTGCAGCACATCGTTCATTGGCATTTGGCACGAAGCTGAAAGTTACCAACCGCAACAACGGCCGCAGCGTCGTCGTTCGCGTCAACGATCGTGGTCCGTTCATTCGCGGCCGCGTCCTCGATCTCTCCCGCGCTGCCGCCCAGAACATTGGCATGGTCAGCAGTGGCACGGCAAAGGTCTGCTACGAAGTCATAGGCTAAGCGTTCGCCCGTATACGAACGGGTCGCTTGCTCTTGCCGCCAATCGCGTCTACGACGCGGTTTAGACTTGTGTACTATCCGCTGCGTCTGTCGCGCTTCCTGCGGATTGTTCACAAGCCCGGTATTTTGATCCAGGCGATAGGAGCTGTTTGAATGCGATTGGGCGGGCGGCTCGAAGGGGCGATTTCGGTTCTTGCAGATATCGATGCCCGCAGACGGCCTGTAGCCGATGCATTGAAGGACTGGGGCCTCGCTCATCGGTTTGCCGGCTCCGGCGACCGCGCCGCGATCGGCAACATCGTCTACGATGCGCTCCGCATGCGCCTGTCCCACGCCTGGCTGATGGACGACGACAGTGCTTCCTCCATCGCTTACGCCGTGATGTTCCGCCAGTGGGGTTTCACGCCGGACACGCTTGCTGCGGAACTTGCGGACGACAAGTTCGCACCTGCCCCCCTTTCGGAAGCTCAACTGTCCGCATTCAATAGCCGGCGCCTGACCGACGCTCCGGCTCATATCCAGGGTGATATCCCTGAGTGGGTCCAATCCTCCTTTGAAAATGCCTTCGGCGACAGCTGGCTTGCCGAGGCACAGGCCCTTGCGGGACGTCCTACACTTGATCTGCGCGCGAACATCCTCAAGGCGACCCGCGACAAGACGGTCAAAGCGCTTGAGAGGGCCGGCGCACAAGAGGCAAAAATCGCGCGCTACGGGATCCGGATTCCCGCCGGCGAAGGAGCCTCAAGACTTCCAAACGTGACAGCTGAGCTTTCGTTCCAAAAAGGTTGGTTCGAAGTTCAGGACGAAGGATCGCAGATCGTTGCCGATCTCGTGCTTCCCAAGGACGGCGAACAGGTGCTTGACTATTGCGCAGGCGGCGGCGGCAAGACGCTCGCCATGTCGGCGGCGATGCACAACAAGGGCCAGGTTCATGCCTACGACGCCGACCGCAAGCGGCTCGCCCCGATCATCGAACGGCTGAAGCGTGCGGGCACCCGCAATGTCCAGGTCCATGATGACGCCAAGGCCCTGAAGAGCCTTAGCGATCGCTGCGACAAGGTGCTCGTCGATGCGCCGTGCACGGGAACCGGGACTTGGCGGCGGCGGCCCGACACCAAATGGCGATTGACCGCCAAGAACCTCGACGAGCGCACGGCCCAGCAGCAGGATGCCCTCAAGCAGGCGAGCGCCTTTGTCCGCCCCGGTGGCGAGTTGATCTATGTCACCTGCTCGGTTCTGCCGCAGGAAAACGAAGAGCAGGTCCGACGCTTCACCGCCGAGAACGGCGACTACGAGATCGTCAGCGCCCTGCCCGCCTGGGACGGACTGTTCGGAAAGGACAGCCCGCGCCCACGCTCGTCCGACGGCAAGACCATCACGCTGACGCCCGCTTCCACCGATACGGACGGGTTCTTCTTCTGCCGCATGAAGCGGAACGGCTGAACAGCCGGTCTTCGCGCCCGCAACCGCGGCGAATACACTTAAAACCATTCCAAACTAGAGTGTTTGACACCAGTTTGCTTTTGCGCAAAGAGATTTGCGTCGGACTTCGCGCTGAACGTCCGCACAGGAGAGGATCATGAAACTCAACAAGAATTTCTGCGCAGCCGTGGCGCTGGCGGTGGCCCCAACCGCTCTGCTTGCCATTCCCGCCTACGCGGCTCCGGATGCTGCTGCAGTTGTAAAGCACTACGCTGACGTTGCGCATGCCAAATACGAAGATTCGCTGACGACGGCCAAGGCCCTTGACG
This sequence comes from Rhizobium sp. BK399, assembly GCF_014194695.1. Classification (GTDB taxonomy): domain Bacteria; phylum Pseudomonadota; class Alphaproteobacteria; order Rhizobiales; family Rhizobiaceae; genus Rhizobium. Next base: position 1,283,255 of record NZ_JACIAH010000001.1, read on the forward strand.
CGGCAATCGACGCCCTGCTCAAGGACCCGACCGACAAGACATTGAAGGCTGCCCGCGCCGCGTGGATCAAGGCACGCATCCCTTACCAGCAGACGGAAGTCTATCGCTTCGGCAACCCGATCGTTGACGACTGGGAAGGTAAGGTCAACGCTTGGCCGCTCGACGAAGGCCTGATCGATTACGTCGATGCGTCGTACGGAACCGAGAGCGACGAGAATTCGCTCTACGTTGCCAATGTCATCGCCAACAAGACGATCAAGATCGACGGCAAGGATGTGGACGCGTCGAAGCTAACGCCCGAATTCCTCTCCGGCACGCTGGCCGAAGCCGGCGGCGTCGAAGCCAATGTCGCCACCGGCTACCATGCCATCGAGTTCCTGCTCTGGGGCCAGGACCTGAACGGCACCGGTCCCGGAGCTGGCAACCGCCCTGCCACTGACTACGACCTGAAGAATTGCACGCACGGCAATTGCGATCGCCGTGCCGAATATCTGAAGTCCGCCTCGACGCTGCTGGTCTCCGACCTTCAGGAGATGACCAACAACTGGACTGCGGATGGTGAAGCCACCAAGCATGTCGAAGCCGATCCGAAAGCTGGTCTCGTTGCCATCCTGACGGGTATGGGCTCGCTCTCCTACGGAGAACTGGCTGGCGAGCGCATGAAGCTCGGCCTGCTGCTGCACGATCCGGAAGAAGAGCATGATTGCTTCTCCGACAACACCTTCAACTCGCACCTCAACGACGCGATCGGCATCGCCGCTGCCTACACGGGCGACTACACCCGCGTTGACGGCACGAAGATGAAGGGACCGTCGCTGCACGATCTCGTCGCCGCCAAGGACGAGAAACTCGACAAGGAAATGCAGGCCAAACTGAAGAAGACGCTCGATGCGATGCAGGTCATGGCGAAGCGCGGTCTGAACGTCGAGAAGTACGACCAGATGATCGGCGAAGGCAACAAGAAGGGCAACGCTGTCGTTCAGGCTGCCATCGACGGTCTCGTCGACCAGACCAAGACGGTGCAGCGCGTTATTGCCGCACTCGATCTCGGCACGGTGAAGCTTGAAGGTTCCGACAGCTTGGATAATCCTGGCGCGGTCTTCCAATAAGTGAAAAGGCGGGCCGCTTCGTTCGACGCAGCGGCCCGAACTCTCGAATGCCTCCCAGATCGGCTCGTCGTCTTCTGAGTTGCGCAGCATTTTGCGCCGCGATTGCCGGATTTTCCGTTGCGCTGGCATCCGGGTTCGATCTTCCGACGAAACGAGGCGACCTTTCCGAAGCGGATATGAAACGCGTCGCCGCGGTGACCCGGCCGACCACGGATTTTTCCAAGGCCGAGCAATACGAGGCGATGCAGGCGGGCGGCGCCACGTCCATCGATCCGGCCACCGAGGATTCCTTTTCGCATATTTCCGCGACCATCCCCTTCGAGGAAGAGCAGCCGTTCCGACTGGGAAACGCCCTCTTCAAGAAGCTCTGGGTTTCCGCTCCTTCCTCGACACAGGCCTCGGATGGCCTTGGGCCGCTCTTCAATGCCCGCTCCTGCATGAGCTGTCACGTAAACGACGGCCGCGGCAAGCCGCCGGAAGGCGGCGTCAGCGCCACCTCGATGTTCCTGCGCCTGTCGCGTCCCGCAGCCACGCCTGACGAACAGCGGGCAATTGCCAACGCCGAGATCGTCAACTTCCCTGATCCCGTTTACGGCCACCAGCTGCAGGATCTTGCGGTTCCGGGTCTGCCCTCCGAGGGCAAGATGGCGATCCGCTACTCCGAGGTAACGGTCACACTTGCTGGCGGAGAGACGGCTTCGCTCCGCCGCCCGAGCTACGAGGTGACCAACCCAGGCTATGGCCCACTCGACCCGGCGACGACGATCTCGCCGCGCGTTGCGCCCGCGATGATCGGGCTCGGCCTGATCGAAGCCATCCCCGAGGCGGATATCCTGGCCCATGCCGATCCGGACGATACGAACGGCGATGGCATTCACGGCAAGGCGGCTGTTGTGCGCGACCATCGCACAGGCAAGATCGCGCTCGGCCGCTTCGGTTGGAAGGCGCAGAACGCAAGTGTGCGCGATCAGAGCGCGGATGCCTTCTCCAATGACATCGGCATTTCGACGCCGGACCAGCCTGACTCGCATGGCGATTGCACCGTAGCCGAGGCCAAGTGCAGGGAGATGCCGACCGGCGTGCAGAAACGGCTTGGCAAGGAGGAGGCCCCCGGCCCGATCCTCGACCTCGTGACCTTCTACTCTGCCAACTTGGCCGTCCCTGCCCGGCGAAAGGCGAGCTTCCCGGCTACCCTGCAGGGCAAGAAGATCTTCTACCAAAGCGGCTGCATTTCCTGCCACGTGCCGAAGTTCGTCACCCGCCGGGACAGCGCCGACAAGGCCCAATCCTTCCAGCTGATCTGGCCCTATTCCGACTTCCTGCTGCACGATATGGGCGAAGGTCTCGCGGACGGACAACAAGTCGGGAGCGCCAACGGTCGTGAATGGCGCACGCCGCCACTATGGGGTATAGGTCTGACCCAGACTGTCAGCGGGCACAGCTTTTTCCTCCACGACGGCCGCGCCAGAAATCTCACCGAAGCGATTCTCTGGCATGGCGGCGAGGCTCAAAAAGCGCGTGACGCTTTCGCATCCCTGCCGAAGGATGATCGGCAGGCACTGATTACATTCCTGGAGTCCCTTTGATGCGCCTTTGGCAACCTCTTCTTCTCTCCTTGGCCCTTGCTACTTCTGCCTCCGCACAGACCCCCGCACCGCAAGCCGGCCTGAACGAGGAAGCGGTATCCACGGTGATGCAGCGGGCAGTTGACGAGGTGATCCGCCCCGGCTATCGCAATGCCCAGCAATCGGCCGCACGCCTGACGACGGCGATGAAGGACCTCTGCGAAGACGCGACGCAGCAGAAGCTCGACAAGGCGAAGTCGGCTTTCGACGACACGATCCGCTATTGGTCGGTCATCGAGATCGTCCAGACAGGACCTGTCATTCAGGACAATCTCTTCGAGCACATCCTGTTTTATCCCGATCGCAAAGGGGTCGGCCTGAAGCAGGTTCAGGCGCTGATCGCCAAAGCCGATCCGAAGGACACCACGGTCGATGCGATCGCCGGCAAGAGTGTTGCGCTGCAAGGGCTCACTGCGCTTGAATACGTGCTCTACGGCACCGGCGCCGAAGACCTGACGACACAGAAAAATAGTTTCCGATGCCTCTATGGCGCAGCCGTCGCCGGCAACATTCAGCGCGAGGCCGGCGAGGTTGTCGCCGCCTGGGAAAAGCCCGACGGCGTGCAGGCGAGCTGGAAGCATCCCGGCCCGCAAAGCGCGGACTTCATGGATAACAAGGAAGCAGTGACGGCGCTGCTCGGTATTCTCGTCCACGGCGCCGAAACGGTTCGCGATCAGCGTCTCGAGCAGTTCTACAAGGGCAAGGACAGCACGCCGCGCCCGCGCATGGCGATCTATTGGCGTTCCAAGAACACTTGGAAGTCGATGGCAGCCAATCTCGACGGACTGCGCACGCTCTGGCAGAAGGCCGGCATGGTAGAGCTTCTTCCCGCCGACAAGAAACCAATTGCCGACGCGATCGATGCCAGCTTCAAGTCGCTGCTGGAAACCGTACCAAAGCTCAACCCCGATATCGAAGTCGCGACAAGCGATGCCGAGAAAGCAAAGCTGGATGCCCTTCTGGTCAGCACGCGTGAGCTGATTACCAAGATAAGCGACGACTACGGAGCGGCGATCGGCCTATCGGCTGGCTTCTCCTTCTCCGACGGCGACTGAACATGTGGAACAGCTCTGCGATTGATCGGCGCAGTTTCGTCAAGGCTGCCGGACTAACGTTCCTGGCGGCACTGCAGCCGCGCGCGCTGATGGCACTGGAGCGTGCAGATGCTGTTTATGCATCCGGTTTGCGGACGGCCGACGGATCCTATGCCATAGCCACGGTCTCGGAACGCGGTGAAATTATCGACCAGGTTGCGCTTCCCGCGCGGGCGCATGGCATGGCCTTCAGCCGGGCGACCGGAAAGACCGTCGCCTTTGCGCGTCGCCCCGGCACCTATGCGATGATCTTCGACCCGCGCGGCAAGAACGAGCCAATCACCATTGCCGCCGCCGAGGGACGCCATTTCTATGGTCATGGCGCCTTTTCACCAGATGGTCGGCTCCTTTATGCCAGCGAGAATGCCTTCGACGCCAATCGCGGCGTGATCGGCCTTTACGACGCGACCGGTCGTTTCGATCGTATCGATGAATTCGAGACCTACGGTGTCGGTCCGCATGACATGACGGTGTCCGACGACGGGCGCATGCTGATCATTGCCAATGGCGGGATTGAAACGCATCCGGATTTCGGCCGCACCAAGCTCAATCTTTTCAATATGCAGCCTTCGCTGACGCTGATCGATGCAGCGACGGGATCGCTGATCGAAAAGCGCTCTCTGCCGTCGCAATGGGCACAACTCTCCACGCGTCACGTCGATGTCGACGATAGCGGCCGCATCTGGTTTGCGTGCCAGTACGAGGGTCACCGCAACGACCTGCCGCCGCTCGTCGGTTCCTTTGCAAAGGGAGAAGACCTGCGCTTCGTCGATCTGCCGGACGAAACCACGCGCCGCCTCGCCAACTATGTCGGAGCTATCGCCATCAACCGGGCAGATGGGCTCGTCGGCATCACCTCGCCCAAGGGCGGTGCATCCGTGACGATCGATGCGAAGAGCGGCCGCGTGCTGCGTGAAGCGGTCGTGCCTGACGCGGCTGGGATTGCAGCGGCCAAGACCGGCTTTGCCGTGTCATCCTATGATGGCGGGTTTTTATCAACGCGGAGCGATGTGGCCTGGGACCAGCATATCGTGCGTATTGCGGCCGTCTGAATTGTGCGCAAAAGATCGCTAGCGATCTGGTTGGAGGGTGCGCTCGCCCTATCTAGCGCGGATGAGCAGAGCCCTGACCTACGTCGTCTTCATCGCCATCGCGCTCGGCGGGGGCCTGACTGTCGGCGTCAACAATTTGCCCGGTGAATGGTATCAATCCCTCGCCAAGCCGCCGTTCAATCCACCTGATTGGATATTCGCCCCTGTGTGGCTCACCCTCTACGTTTTGATTGGTATTGCCGGTGCGCGGACATGGTTGCGCGGCCATCTCTCCGTCGGCATGCTGATCTGGGCCTGGCAGATGGTACTGAACTTTCTGTGGTCGCCGTTCTTTTTCGGCATGCGGATGCTCTCCGCCTCCCTGGTCGTCATCGTGCTGTTGCTGGGGCTAGTGATCGCCTTTGTCGTCAACCGCTGGAACGCCGACCGGGCAGCCGCGCTGCTTTTCATGCCTTATGCCATCTGGGTCGGTTTCGCGACGCTTCTCAACGCCTCGATCGTCTATCTGAACTGAAGCAGCGGCAGCGGGATCGTCGGTCGCGAGCCACGGAGGCTTCCGCCCGAAGGCAGAAAAAGAGAGCTCGTTTGCCGGATTCTAATCGGCTTTGGCGACCCAGTCGTGCCAGTCCGCTTCGCTGCCGTGGAAGACATTCAGGTCGATCCGGCCGTCAACGCCGTGCGAGATGCCGGAGCCTGAATACTGCCAGAACACCCAGCGGCGTCCGGGATAGACCTTGGAAGGGTGCGCCGCGACCGAACGCAGCCAGAAGGGATAGTTCAGGAAGGCTCCCTTCAGGTTGTCGCGATAGAAGTCCGGCGCGGTGTAGATGATCGGCCGCTGCCCGTAGTGCTGCTCCAGCTTGTCCATGAAGACCTGCATCTTCTCGCGAACCTTCTCGGGCGAGACTCGCCGCTTGCAGCTCGACTCGCCGTTCCATTCGACGTCGATGACCGGTGGCAAGGCCCCGGCTTCGCGGGGAACGTTGCGGATGAACCAGTCAGCCTGTTCGCCCGCCGTGCGGCACCAGTAGAAGAAGTGATAGGCCCCGCGTTTGATCCCGGCCTGTTTGGCGTCGCGCCAGTTCTTCCGGAACATCGGATCGAGGTGATCGCCACCGTCGGTCGCCTTGATGTAAACGAAGTTCGCGCCCTGCGTTCTCAGCTTCTGCCAGTCGATATCGCCCTGCCAGCGCGAAACGTCGACACCATGGACGGCAAGCTTTCTGGGCGACGAGGAGCCGAAATTGATCGGTTTGACGTCGCGGAAACGATGGTTGTAGATCCGCGAGCGTGTCCGCGGCGCGTCGTCGATTTCGGGGGCCGTCGGCGTTAGCACGGCTGGCTGGACTGTTGCAACCGGCCTTTCCGAAGGCATGGGGGCGGCGGACACGCCTGCCTGCGGTTCGAAGGCTCGTGGCTGAGGAACCGGGCCGGCCCAGGCCAATTCTTCCTGTCTTGGCGCCGTTGCCGCAGGCGTTTCTGCAACATCCGCCGATGGCACCGGGCTTGCCGGCACAGGCGCGCTTGGGCGTGCAACCGAGCTGGTCGTCTCGCGGGACGGCACGCTCGCGACAAGGTCCGGCCCCAAGCTGGATGTGCAGCCGGACAGAGCAAGAGAAGCAAGAAAGAACGCTGGCGCAGCCGATAGACGCATTGAGAACCCGCACGCAAAACAATTGTCGATGGCAGGGAGCCGCCACCGGGGAACCATTGAAAGGCAATGGCTAATGGAAAATTACCAAAAAAGACTGAATCCAATCTTTACGCGCGGCACGGGACGCTTCGTCAGTCAGACAACATCCAGCGCGCAGAAACCTTCTGCCAACTGATTTCCGGGAACCGCTTGTCTGACGCGACGCACCATGCCACTTTCGCGCCGGCAAAAAAGGCAAAGCGATGACTGACAACGGCGACTTCCACGAGCGGATCCGAAGAAACTTTGCGCGCCAGGCGGCGCTGCAGACCATTGGCGCCGAGTTGACCCGCGTCGAGCGGGCAACGGTGGAAATCGAGCTGCCATTCGACGTCAAGCTCACCCAGCAGCACGGTATTTTGCATGCAGGCGTGATTTCCGCGGCGCTCGATTCCGCTTGTGGTTTTGCCGCTTATAGCGTCATTGACGCCGAAGCATCCATTCTGACGATCGAATTCAAGGTCAATCTGCTGTCGCCGGGCCGGGGCGAGCGTTTTCTGTTTCGCGGCGAGATCACCAAGCCGGGATCGAACATCATCGTCGCGGACGGGCGCGGCTACGCGATTGGCGACGGGCCGGCAAAGCTGATTGCTTCCATGACAAGCACCATGATGATCATCCGTGGCAGAGAGGGAATTTCGGGATGAAGTTTGAGCTGAAATCGGTCGCCGGCAAATCCATTCTGTTCGTGATGGCGGCGGAGGCCGAATACGGTCCGTTCCTGCGCTCCCGCTTCGAGCCGCTGATGACCGGGGTCGGCCCCGTCGAGGCGGCTGTCGCCCTCACGCGGACACTGACGGAATTGGATAACGCGGACGACCTGCCACAACTCGTCGTCTCGCTCGGATCGGCGGGCTCGTCCAAGCTTGAGCAGACCGAAGTCTACCAGGTCACGTCAGTCTCCTATCGCGACATGGACGCCTCGCCACTTGGTTTCGAAAAGGGGCGCACGCCTTTTCTCGATCTGCCCGCCGTCGTCGAATTGCCGCTGAGGATTCCGGGCATTGCCGAAGCAAGCCTCTCGACCGGTGGCAACGTCGTGTCCGGGCAGGCCTACAGCGGCATCGCCGCCGACATGGTCGATATGGAGACCTTCGCAATCCTGCGTGCCTGCCAGGCCTATGGCCTGCCGCTGATCGGCCTGCGCGGGATTTCAGACGGTGTGGAGGAACTGCAGCACATTTCCGGTTGGACAGAATACCTGCATGTCGTCGATCGCAAGCTGTCTTATGCCGTCGACAGTCTGTTTACGGCGCTGGAGGACGGGGTATTCTGGTTCTAACCCCTGCTAAACAGGGACAATCGGGACAATAAAATCCTCCAGCCAAGGATTTCGCGCATTGCAAGACCGGGTGCTTTTCATTAAAGGCTCGCCATGACCCAGACAGCACATCCAGACAGCGTTCTCATCGTCGATTTCGGCAGCCAGGTAACCCAGCTGATCGCACGCCGCGTGCGCGAAACGGGTGTCTACTGCGAGATCGTTCCCTTCCAGTCCGCCGAAGAAGGCTTCAAGCGCCTGCAGCCGAAGGCAGTGATCCTGTCCGGCAGCCCGGCCTCGACGGTGGATGAAGGCTCGCCCCGCGCCCCCCAGATCATCTTCGACAGCGGCCTGCCCGTTTTCGGCATCTGCTACGGCCAGCAGACGATGTGCATGCAGCTCGGCGGCAAGGTCGAGAGCGGCCATCACCGCGAATTCGGCCGCGCCTTCCTCGAAGTCGACGAAGACAGCGCGCTGTTCGAGGGCCTATGGTCGAAGGGTTCGCGCCATCAGGTCTGGATGAGCCACGGCGACCGCGTCACGGCGCTCCCCGAAGGTTTCGAGGTCGTCGCGACTTCACCGAACGCACCCTATGCCTTCATTGCCGACGAGAAGCGCAAATATTACGGCGTGCAGTTCCACCCGGAAGTCGTACACACTCCCGATGGCGCCAAGCTGATCGCCAACTTCATTCACAACATCGCCGGCATCAAGGGCGACTGGTCGATGTCGGCCTATCGCCAGAAGGCCGTCGAGGCAATCCGCGAGCAGGTCGGCGACAAGCGTGTCCTCTGCGCCCTTTCGGGCGGCGTCGACAGCTCTGTTGCAGCATTGCTGATCCACGAAGCGATCGGCGACAAGCTCACCTGCGTACTGGTCGACCACGGCCTGATGCGCAAGGACGAGGCGGCCAACGTCGTCGCCATGTTCCGCGAACACTACAATCTACACCTGATCCACGTCGACGCATCCGACAAGTTTATCGGCGAACTGGAAGGGGTTTCCGACCCCGAGACCAAGCGCAAGATCATCGGCCGCCTGTTCATCGAGACCTTCGAGGAAGAGGCCAAGAAGCTCGGTGGCGCCGACTTCCTCGGCCAGGGCACGCTCTACCCCGATGTGATCGAAAGCGTTTCCTTCACCGGCGGCCCATCGGTGACGATCAAGTCGCACCACAACGTCGGCGGCCTGCCGGAGCGGATGAACATGCAGCTCGTCGAGCCGCTGCGCGAGCTCTTCAAGGACGAAGTGCGCGTGCTCGGCAAGGAGCTCGGCCTGCCCGACAGCTTCATCGGCCGCCATCCCTTCCCGGGTCCAGGCCTCGCGATCCGCTGCCCCGGCGGCATCACCCGCGAAAAGCTGGAAATTCTGCGCGAAGCCGACGCCATCTATCTCGACGAAATCCGCAAGGCCGGTCTCTACGACGCGATCTGGCAGGCCTTCGCCGTGCTGCTTCCCGTCCAGACCGTCGGCGTCATGGGCGACGGCCGCACCTACGAATTCGTCTGCGCACTGCGCGCCGTGACCTCGGTCGACGGCATGACGGCGGATTTCTACCACTACGACATGGAATTCCTCGGCCGCGCCGCTACCCGCATCATCAACGAAGTACGTGGCATCAACCGCGTCGTCTACGATGTGACGTCGAAACCGCCCGGCACGATCGAGTGGGAATGATTTGAGAGTCGCCTCAATCGAGGCGACGTCCATCAGAAATCAAGTGACTGCTGCACCGGCTTTGGCCGCGCCAGGCTAACGCCTTCGAGCTCCAACATCCTCTGCTTGGACGTTGAGCCGCCGGGCGCGGAGAAGCCTCCGATCTTGTTTCCGGCCGCTAGCACGCGATGGCAGGGGATGATCAAGGCGACCGGATTTTTCGCCATCGCCTGGCCGACGTCGCGGGCGGCCTCCGGCCCTACGCCGAGTTGTTTCGCGAGCGCACCGTAGGTGGTCGTGTGGCCCCAGCCGATCTGGCGGGCAGCATCGTAAACCTGCCTGAAGAAGGCATCCTGACCAGCGAGATCGACCTTCACGGTTGAGAAGTCCGTCGGCTCGCCGCTGAAATAGCGCTTCACTGCGGCAACAGCTTCGGCAACGGCGGCCGTCGGCTTCGCCGGCTCGGCGCCGGGAATGCGGCGAAGGAGCAATCGCTCGGTTGCCTCGGCACTCGACGTCGGCAGCTGAAACCGCGTAATGCCGACATCATTCCAGGCGATGCCGCAGAAGCCACCGCTCGTCTCGAAAATCAGATAGTGATGCATTGCCTGTTGCATGGGTCATTGCCTCCCTGCTGTTCACTCCGAAGATCGTGCCGTCGCGGCCGGAATTCAACCCGTTTCTTGCGTCGCACGAGCTTGCTCCGGTCGATCGTTCGCCCTTATGTTCTTTTTTTGTTCGTGTCATTTCAAGATCAAATGTTAGGCTCCCTGTCTTCCGTGAAGAATGAGAAACGGCCGTTGCCCAGGAGCCGATCATGCACGAGGACTTGCAGGCATCTTTCGATTTCGCTTCGCCGAAGACGCGCCAACAACCGTCGCGCTTCGACCGGGAAAGCCTTCTCTTTGCGATTTTGCCGGACTCGCGATCGCTCGACGAATGCGTGGCGATCCAGCAGTGGCTGCAGCGGGAACACCTTCCCCTCGCATCGCCACGTCCGCCAGCCGTCGTCCATGTTTCGCACTATTGTGTCGGCAAGAGCGCGCCCGCATTCCCGAGGGGGTCATCGCGGCGGAACGCCAGGCAGGACCGGCGATCGATGCGTGTCAGTTCGAGCTCGCCTTCGACCATATCATCACCGTCCTGCTGCCGCAGGACAACGCGATCGTACTCGCCGGCAATGGCGGACGGGAACTGTTACGGCAACTGCGTGTGCAAATCGCGATCGAGATGCACCGGTTGGGCGCAGACGCCAATCTGAACCCGAACTTTCAACCTCACGCCACGCTCCTCTACGACAAGGACATGGTGCCGCGTTCGCCCTGCAGAAGCCAGTCGTTATGGCTGCGCGCGAATTCGTTCTGCTACACAATCGCCAAGGCCAAGCCGGCTACGAAGAACTCGGGCGCTGGCCGCTTCATGCGCGCGGATAACACCTTGCCTCCGGCTATCGAACTCGCTTAAAGCTCCTGCGACAAGGCATGAAGCGGAGAACGACATGAACACGTCCGAGATCATTATTGCCGGTGACACGGCGGGTATCGAGTGGCGTTTGCCGGTTCTTCGTTTCAAGGGCAGCGATCCCAAGGCACCGAAGGTCTACATTCAGGCGGCTCTCCACGCCAACGAGCTGCCGGGCACGGCGTTGGTTCACTTCCTGTGTGAAAGACTGCGCCAGTCGGAAAACGCCGGTCAGATCAAGAGCGACATCATCGTCGTCCCGCATGCCAACCCGATCGGCGCGGCCCAGTCGCATTTCGGCGAGCTTCAGGGCCGCTTCGATCTTGGATCACGGACCAATTTCAATCGCGAGTTTCCGCTGATCTCGGTGAAGGATCGCGACGGGTTGCTTGAGGGCCTCGAGAACCGTTCCGCCATCGACAAGCTGAAGCGCCAGCTGCTGCATATGGCGCTCGGCTGCGATCTGGTGATCGATCTGCATTGCGACGACGAATCGCTGCAGTATGCCTACATCGACGAGGCTTTCTGGCCGGAGGCAGCCGATCTCGCATCGGCGATGGATATGGAAGCGGTGCTCCTCTCCGATGGCGAGAGTTCCGCCTTCGAGGAGGCCGTCGGTTTTGCCTGGAAATACGAGACGCCGGAGAAACAATCGCGCCTGCCCCGGAAACTGTCCGTCACCGTCGAGCTTCGCGGCCGCCGTGATGTCTATCCCGAGATGGCGAAGAAGGATGCCGAGGGATTGTGGAAATTCCTGGCGAGCCGCGGCGCAATCGATGCCGCCGTCTCGCTGCCGGCCTTCGATGGTCCCGCCGTACCGCTCGACAATATCGAGATCGTCCGTGCGCCGGAGGCCGGCACGGTTCTCTTCCACCACAATATCGGCGAATGGGTTGGCGAAGGCGATGTGCTTGCCACCTTGATCACTCGCCCCGGCATGGCTGACGGCAGCCTCGAGATTCGTGCGCCGCAGGCCGGCCTGATCGTGACCCGCAGCTCCGAGCGGCTCGTTCGCCGCCGCGCCGACCTGATGAAGATTGCTTGCAAGACCGCCAGCAAGGCGACGCGCAAACCCGGAACACTGGAGGACTAAGTGACCGTCACGATCTACGGCATCAAAAATTGCGACACCATGAAAAAGGCCAGAACCTGGCTGGAAGAGCATGACGTCGCCTACCAGTTTCACGACTACAAGGCTGTCGGGATCGATCGCGCCCACCTGCAGGCCTGGACGAAGGAAGCCGGATGGGAAACCGTGCTCAACCGGGCCGGCACGACTTTTCGCAAGCTGCCTGACGCTGACCGCGAAAATCTCGACGAGGGCAAGGCAATCGCTCTGATGCTGGAGCAGCCGTCGATGATCAAACGGCCGGTTGTGGAGGCGGACGGCAAGTTGCTCATCGGCTTCAAGCCCGAGATCTACGGCAGCTTCTTCAAGGCCTGATCGATGTCGAAAACCACGCGCGCCACGCAGGTTCTGAGCCAAGCCGGAATTGCCTTCACGGTCCATACCTACGACTATGATCCGAACGCGGAGCGCGTCGGCCTGCAGGCGGCAGAAGCGCTTGGCGAGGAGCCGCATCGCGTGTTGAAGACGCTGATGGCGGAGGTCGACGGCAAGGCGGTCTGCGTCGTCGTGCCGTCGGATCGTGAAGTCAGCATGAAGAAGCTCGCTAGCGCGTTCGGTGGAAAGTCCGCCAACATGATGAAGCCCGCCGATGCCGAGCGCCTGACCGGCTACCACGTCGGCGGCATCAGCCCGTTCGGACAGAAGAAGCTTGTGCCGACGGCAATCGAAGAGGCGGCGCTTGCCGAGGCGCAGGTTTACATCAATGGCGGACAACGCGGCCTACAGGTTCGGCTTGACCCGAAGGACGCGTTGAAGACGCTGAAGGCAGCAGCGGCACCGCTCATTGCCTGATCTCAGCTGAAGCGTGCCAGCAGAGAACCGAGCGTCGCGGCATCGGCCTTGCTCAGCTTTGCGCCGAAGTTGGCCTCGATGGCCTTGGCATAGACCGTCCACATGCGCTTCTGCAGTGCCCGCCCCTTCTCGGTAACGACCACCCACTGCCCGCGCCCGTCCCGGTCGAACGTCTGGCGCTGCACCAGCCCCGCCTTCTCGAGGCGGTCGATCAGTCGCGAGAGATTGTATTGGGCGAGCAACGTCCGCTCTTCGATCTCGAACGGCCGCAACCTGCCCTGCGGCGAGCGCACCAGTTCCCAGAGCACGTCGTACCAGCCGAGCGGCGGAAGCCCGGCCGACTTGAGATCCGCTTCGATCTGACCGAGCAGTCGCTGCTGCGCGCGCATCAGCCCGATCCAGGCATCGATCGCCGCATCGGAGGGCGTCGTTTCGTTCTTTTTGTTCATACATGCATTTACATCTACCTTGAACCTCGGCGCAACAGCTACTACATGCAATTGCATCTACAATGGAGATGCCCACTATGGATCATTTGCCACTTCAAGCACCGGGTTCGGCTCTGCTGCTCGTCAGCCACCACCTTTGCCCGTACGTGCAGCGCGCTGCGATCGCGCTGGCGGAGAAGGGAGTACCCTTCGAGCGGATCAACATTGATCTCGCAGACAAACCCGGCTGGTTTCTTGAGATTTCGCCGCTCGGCAAGGTGCCCCTGCTCTGCGTCCGCGACAGCGACGGCAGTCGTGAGGTACTTTTCGAGAGCAGTGTGATCTGCGAGTATCTGGAGGAGACGCAGGACGGCGCGAGCCTTCATCCGGCCGATCCGTTGACGCGCGCACGCCACCGCGGCTGGATGGAGTTCGGCTCTTCGATCCTGTCCGACCTCTGGGTCTACGAGACGACCCAGGACCGCGCCCAACTAGAGGCAAAACGGCAGGTCCTTGCATCGAAGTTCGCGACCATCGAAACCGAACTGAAGAGCGGCCCCTACTTCGCGGGCGACAGCTTCAGTCTGGTCGATGCGGTGTTCGCGCCGATCTTTCGCTACTTCGACGTTTTCAACACCATCGGCGACAGCGGCATCTTTGCCGGCCTGCACCGCGTCCAGGCCTGGCGGAAAGCATTGTCGGAGAGGCCGAGCGTAAAGGCCGCGGTCGGGCCTGACTATGCCGATCGGCTGATGGCCTTCCTGAAGCGCCACGATGCGGTACTGTTGCAGCAGCCATCCGTTTCGGCCGCCTAATCCCGGCATAAGCCGGTGGCGGCAAAGAGCTGCCATCGGTTGACAAGCAACTTCAATTTCGCCGCAAAGGGGTCTAAGTCTACCGGCCAATCCGTTTTGTTCGAGGAGTGACCGACCATGAATTTCATGCCGCAAAGCCAGACCTCAGTCGATCCCGTAAAGCTTGAAAAGCTGGCGGAGGTGGCCGTCAAGGTCGGGCTGCAGTTGCAGACGGGCCAGGACCTCGTGATCACGGCCCCGGTCGTCGCCCTGCCCCTCGTGCGCCTGATTACCAAGCATGCCTACATGGCGGGTGCCGGGCTGGTGACGGCATTCTATTCCGACGAGGAGTCGACGCTCGCGCGCTACAGATACGGCAGCGATCAGAGCTTCGATCGCGCATCCGATTGGCTCTATGACGGCATGGCAAAGACTTATGCAAAGGGCACCGCCCGGCTTGCCGTTTCAGGCGACAATCCGATGCTGCTTTCGGAACAGGATCCGGCAAAGGTTGGTCGCGCCAATCGGGCGAACTCGGCGGCCTACAAGCCGGCGCTGGAGAAGATCTCGAATTTCGACATCAACTGGAACATCGTCTCCTACCCCAATCCGTCCTGGGCGGCGCTGGTCTTCCCTGACGATCCGGAAGCGATCGCCGTTGCCAGGCTCGCCAAGGCGATCTTTGCGGCGTCGCGCGTCGATGTCGAAGACCCGATCGCCGCCTGGGCTGAGCACAATGCCAATCTTGCCAAACGCTCACACTGGCTGAATGGGGAGCGCTTCGCTTCCTTGCACTTCACCGGGCCCGGCACCGATCTGACGGTCGGCCTTGCCGACGGCCACGAGTGGCATGGCGGCTCGTCGACCGCCAAGAACGGCATCACCTGCAATCCGAACATTCCAACCGAGGAGGTCTTCACGACCCCGCATGCGCTCAAGGTCGAGGGCCATGTTTCGAGCACCAAGCCGCTGTCCCATCAGGGCACGCTGATCGACAATATCCGGGTTCGCTTCGACGGCGGCCGGATCGTCGAAGCAAAGGCCTCGCGTGGCGAGGAAGTGCTGAACAAGGTGCTGGATACCGACGAGGGGGCACGGCGGCTCGGCGAAGTGGCGCTGGTACCGCATTCATCACCGATCTCAGCGAGCGGCATTCTGTTCTACAACACACTGTTCGACGAGAACGCCTCGTGCCACATCGCGCTCGGCCAATGCTATTCGAAATGCTTCGTCAACGGCGCCAGCCTGACGCAGGAGCAGATCAAGGCCCAAGGCGGCAACTCGAGCCTGATCCACATCGACTGGATGATCGGCTCCGGCCAGGTCGATATCGACGGCGTCAGGCCAGACGGCTCGCGGGTTCCGGTGATGCGTCAGGGCGAGTGGGCCTGACCGACATTGCGCGCTGACTGAGCCAGACGCTCGCGAGCACCATTGCGAAGCCGACGAGCTGCGCGGGCGTCAGGCTTTGTCCAAGAGCCAGCCAACCCAGCAGGGTGGCTGTGACCGGACTAAGGAAGCCCAATGAGGCCGCGGCGGACGGCTCGATGCGCGCGAGCCCCCGAAACCACAGCAGATAGGTGAAGGCTGCGCCGATCAGGCCAAGATAGGCCATGCCGAGGACACTGGCTGTAGTCGGCACCGGCAGCGCGGGTTCAAGGAAGAAAGCGACGGGCGCGAGCAGGATGCCGCCCGCCGTCAGCTGCCATGCGGTAAAGGCAAGATTTGAGACCGGCGGAGCCCATCGTCGCGTCAGCACCGTGCCGAACGCCATCGAGACCGCACCCGCGATGCCCGCGACGACGCCGATCGGGTCGAGCGCCGCGTTGGGCGTGAGCACCAGCAGTGCGACGCCCGTCATCCCGATCAGCCCGGCACCCACGGCAAGAGCATGGATCGGCTTGCCGAGGAAGATGCGCGACAGCAGGATGACGATAAGCGGCTGAATGGCCCCAACCGTCGCGGCAACGCCGCCTGGCAACCGATAGGCAGACACAAACAGCATTGCCCAGAAGAACGAGAAATTGAGGCCGCCGAGCAAAAACACGCGAGCCCACCAGATACCTTGCGGCAGTTGCCGGACGACCGCAAGCAGCAGAAGCCCGGCCGGCAAGGCGCGCAGGAAAGCGACCGTCAGTGGATATCCGTGCGGCAGGAAGGATGTGGTCACGAAATAGGTGCTGCCCCAGATCGTTGGCGCCAGCGCCGTGATCAGGACATCGGAAAGAGGCGCTCCAGTTTTCTTCATCTCAAGAATCTCTATATCAAGATAAATATAATCTAGCGCCATTTATCTTGACGTCAAGAGACATGGTGATAACAATCTCCCCGGAAGAATGGGCTGGCCGATGGATCGCGTCGACAAGATACTTGCACAATGGAAAAGGGAGCGCCCCGACCTCGATACCGAGGCGATGGGCATCATGGGTCGGCTGAAACGGCTGACGACGCATCTCGCCCGCGAGGTGGACCAGGTGTTGCAGCAGCAGGGGCTGTCCTCCTCGTCCTTCGATGTGCTGGCAACCCTCAGGCGTTCGGGCGCGCCGTATCGGCTCTCACCGGGCGATCTGCTCTCCATGACGATGGTCAGCTCCGGCACCATGACCAACCGGATCGACCAGTTGGAGAAAGCCGGGCTGGTCGAGCGCGTTCTCAATCCCGACGATCGGCGAAGCGTCCTCATCGCCCTGACCGAAGCGGGACTTGCCGCCGTGGAAAGCGCAGTCGGTCTGCACGTCGCCAATCAGCAGCGTTTGACGCAGGGCTTCAGCGCCGAGGAGAAAGCGCAGCTTGACGCCTTGCTGCGCAAGTTTCTGGCGACATTCGAGTAGCCGGACCAGCCGCCCTCCTCGCGTGTGCCCTTGGCATCGGTGGGCGGCAGCCTCCTTGCTTTGGCCTCAGATGTTCAGGTCGACCCAGATCGCGGCATGATCGGACGCCGCGTGTTTTGGCTCGGTGAGTTCCGGATACGTCTCCCAGCGTCTCGGCCGGCTTCCGGGCCAGGCGCCTTTGCGGAAGACGCCGCCGCGCTCGACCTTGTCGAAAAGCTTCGGCGACAGGAGGAGGTAGTCGATCTTGTTGCCGGCGTTGCCAAGGCCGAAGGTGCCGGGAAAACCGCCGTCGTCGAACGCGGGATGTGTAAAGGCGTCCCGGAGCGTGCTCTCTTTCAGCGGCGTCAGCGGAGCGCTGTCTGGTGTGTCGTTCAGGTCACCAATCAGCGCGATATGGTCGAACCCTTCGGCGATGCGCTTCTCGTAGATGTCCCGAGCTCGTTGCGCTTGCGCATGCCGGCGAGCATCGGAGGACTGGGCGCTCCCGAAACCCTTGCTCTTGAAATGATTGACCATGACAAGCAGCGTCACTCCTGCAGGAGTGGTCACGCAGTACTCCGGGCAATCGCGGGAGAAGATCGGGTTGCCTGCCGCATCCCGATCGTCGACGTGGCTGCGCATGATATCGAGGACGAAGCCGTTGCGCGTCAGGAGCCCGACATCGATCCCCCGCTCATCGTTGCCATCGATAACCATGACCTGATTGAAGGGCATGCCGCCCACAGCCGGTAACACCTGCGTATTGAACGCCGCGAGGACCGGCCGACTTTCGACTTCGACAATCCCCAGGACGTCGGCATTGAGGTCGCTCATGACGCGCGCGGTGTTTTGCATTGCGATTTCATTGATCGGCTCGTCTCGCAGCTCGAGCGACCCGACCCAATCGATACGACCATTGGCCGTTATCACAACGCCGCCAGTCCTTGGCCGCTTCAGAAGATTGCCCCGGTTGCGACGAAGAATGACAAAGGGGCCGATATCGCTCTCCTCCATGCCGAGCTCGATGATCAAGGTGGCCATGCGGGCTTTGTCGGCGCTGCTGTAGGTGACCTGCCCCAACAATTGCTGCAATTCTGCAAAGCGGTCCAGAACGACTCGCCCCTCCGCCCAGGTGTCCAGGTTCATGGCCTTTGCGCGGTCGAACAGGTTTTCGACATTGAACGATGCAAGCCTCACGTTTCTCCCTCCCATTTATCGAAAGGTTGGCACGCATATGTTGCATTTCCATGATGTCCGCGTGACATTCAGCGGCTGATGACCACCTAGAATAGGCTTCCCTGCTTTGGCGGCGCCTGCTCGTCGTGCGGTTTCGCGGCTCGTTTCTTCTGCGCGGAGGAGGACGCGCCCCCGTCCGTCGTCACCGCGCCGACACGACCATCCGCAAACTCGATCGAGATGCCTGTCCCCGACGCCAACATCGCCGCCTGCGACACGGGCCTGTTCTCGTCGTCCCGGATAACCGCGTAGCCTCGCTTCAGCACGTTCTTGTAAGATAGGGACTGCAGTACACGATCTTGAGCCGTGAGCTCACCGCGTGCCCGCGTTAGCTGATGCCTGACAGCGGTGTCGGCGTGACGTGACAGATTGGCCAGGTGATCACGCTGGCGCGCCGTCTGGGTCTTCAGGCGCGCCGGCAGCGTCGCAAAAATCGCGTCCGCACGGCCAACCCGCGATTTCGAGCGGTCGAGAAGACGCTCGATCGTCCGCTCCGCGCGCGTCATACGTTCGTTCAGATATTGGCGCCGCTCCGTAATGCGGTTCGACAGGACATCGGGCCGCAAATGCGCGGCGATCCGCTCAAAACTACGGCGCTTATTGATCGTGTTGAGTTCGAGACCGCGGCCAAGACCGGCGGCCGCCTCATCGAACCGGCGCCGCGGCAGGGCCAAGAGCTGATCCAGAGAAGGCAGCGCGCGGACGAGAGCCCGAACCGACTGGCGATGATGATCCATGCGGCGGTTCATACACCCCTGCAGGCGCGCGGCGAGTGCTGCTGTCTGCGCCCCCAGTTCGGCCTTCACCGGAACCGCCATCTCGGCCGCTCCGGTCGGCGTCGGTGCGCGCACATCTGCGGCATAGTCGATCAGCGTCCAGTCAGTTTCGTGTCCGACCGCCGAGATCAGCGGGATCTGGCTCTCGGCAGCGGCACGCACAACGATTTCGTCGTTAAAGCTCCAGAGATCTTCAAGGCTGCCGCCGCCACGGGCGACAATCAGAACGTCCGGGCGCGACATGTCCCCACCAGGCTCGAAGCTGTTGAAGCCTCTGATGGCGTTGGCGACCTCTTCACCGGAACCGTCGCCTTGGACTTTGACGGGCCAGACGATGACATGAACCGGGAAACGATCGGAGATGCGGTGGAGAATGTCGCGAATGACCGCGCCCGTCGGCGAGGTCACGACGCCGATCACCTTCGGCATGAAGGGTAGCCGCCGCTTGCGGGACTGGTCGAAGAGCCCCTCGGCGCCAAGCCTGCGCTTGCGTTCCTCGATGAGCGCCATCAGCGCGCCGGCGCCGGCCGGTTCCAGCGTTTCGATAACGATCTGATATTTCGATGAGCCGGGGAATGTCGTCACCTTGCCGGTGGCGATCACCTCCATCCCTTCTTCGGGACGGAATTTCAGCCTGGAGAAATTGCCCTTCCAGACGACGGCATCGATACGCGCGCGGTCATCCTTCAAGGAAAAATAGGCGTGGCCGGAAGAGTGGGGCCCTCTGTAGCCGGAAATTTCGCCCCGCACACGCACCTGGTCGAAGGCAGTCTCGACGGTGCGCTTGATCGAGCCGGAAAGCTCCGAAACCGAATACTCGGCAAGATTGCTCGGCGAATCATTCTCGAAGACATTGCTCATGGTCCTGTTCTAGCCGATGCGGCGGCAAAGAGCAGCCCTTGTCTTAGTCAGGCATTCTGCGCACTCAGCTATTGCCGCAAGCTAGTCTGGCGGTATTACAAAAAACCAGGCGCAAGGCCGCTTAGTCGGAATCTCGCAACAATGGCTTTTTCGGCTCACGCCCTTGCCGAACCAAGCCGCATCCGGAGAGGAAACCATGGAGATCAGCCTAAGGAAGCTCTTCGACCGGTATGAGCGCTTTTTCAACCAGCCCCTCGGCGGCGACGTAGACAGGGAAGGCGTCGCTTCTGGCTCGACAGGGGGATGTTTTTTCAACCGAATTCGCAAGAGCTCGGTTTTTTCCGTGGCAAATCAGTTGCTTCATTGAACCACGCCGCGAAACTCGCGGGACCGTTTTCCCCGACAATCCTTGGAGAGCGATGATCGGGCAAACGACAAAAGGATTTTGCATGTCCGACCGTTTTGCTTCCCACGCACCCTCTCTTACTGGTCCGGCAAGCGCCGGCTTCGCCATCGTTCCCAATGACAATCTCGATCTCCCGGAGATTACAAGAGCGGTCTATGTCGGCATCGGCGGAGACTTGGCTGTGACCCTGGCGTCGGGGCAGGTTCTGACCTTTGCCTCTGTTTCAGACGGGTCGCTGCTGCCGCTGCGGGTTTCCCGTGTCCATGCCACCGGCACTACGGCAGAGAGCGTTCTCGGGCTCGCTTAGGTGCCCGTCCCGCCAGCGGCGCTCCTGTGCCGATTGCGAACACTGGGGAAAACCGTAACAAACCGCTCCATTAATTGTTCGACAAGACAGACCCGTCTATACTGAAGCAAATCAGGAGATGCTGATGATCGCTTTGACAGCCACCACACTGGGCTTTGCCACTGCGCCAATGCGTTCGATCTTTTCGATGGTGTTGGTCGGCTGCCTCGTCTGCGTCGCCTACGCCTGCGCGGCCCTGGTGTCATTGACATCCATTCTGGATCTTGCAGCCGCGATCGTTTGCTATGACGCTGGCCTTCTGATCTGCCTTCTCGGCCTCCACGCTTTCGCGCGTATCCTCGATCGCCGACGCTTCGTCTAAATTCTACGTCCCAGTGGGCACGTAACGAAAGAACCGAATGGGTGCACCTTCGGGCGCTGGAATCGGCCTCAGGTAAGCCGGGACGATTCCCTTCGTCAGCTGCGCGTAAAGACCATCCGGCTTCATTTTGGCGAGCTCCGTGGTCTGCGGATAGTCGGCGCAAAAAGCCAGAACCGTGACCCCTGCACCCTTCAGGAAGGCCTCGGCTTCCTGCGGTTCCGCCAGGCCGATATGCATTTCCGTCAGCATGCCACCTTGGTTTCGATGGTACGGCGCGGCCAGAATCCGATTCCCTGTAAAGCGGAGAATCGAGACGCCCACGTCGGACGGCGCCGCCACAAGGCCCGGGGGAACATCGGCCAACGGCGCCAGAGCCGACTTCGACGCACAAGAGGTTTTTGTGGACGCCGCTTGCAGGACGCTCTCGTTGTTCACCTGCATACCGATCAGCCCTCCCGTGAGCCCCCAGACTGCCGCCACACTCATAAGAACAGTGGAAAGGTAGCAGAAGGCAGCGGCGACATCCTCGCTGTCGCTGGCCGATAGACGTCGCAGGTCGATGATCAGCAACGTCAGCGGCAGGACCGCGAGAAGATTGGAAAACATCGTGCCGCGCACCTGAAAGGCCGCGATTGCCCAGCTGACGGAAAGAAGGAAAAGAAGGATCAGGTGAATTCGCACCCGGTCCCTGAAAACAAGGCGAAGGATGCAGACGGCTATTGCGAAAACCCCGGTTGCGTAGAAAAAGCCGAGCGTGAACGGATCCCGCTGGTCTAGCGCAACAATCGACTGAGCTTCCTGCACCCCGTCCAACCATAGCGTGACAAGGAGTGGATCGAGGTCAGCCAGCGGGTTGCGGAGGCATTGCGGAGCGATCGTGATCGCAGAGGCGAGGACGACCGCGCCGATCCCGCCCAGAACGACAAACCGCAGCAGCCGGCTTGTTCTGCTGGCGAGGGTGGCGGCACACAGCAACAGCCCGCCGCCAATCGCCGCGAGACTGTAGTAGCCGAGCGACAGGTTATCACAGCTGACTGCCGAATAGAGCCGCGGTGGAACGGTACCGAAGAAAAGCAGACTGATCGAAAGAGCCAAGGCCAATCCGAAAGCCTTGGCTGCGCCTGCGAACGGCTCGCCTTCCCACGCCCACGAGATGGCAACAACCACGCACGCTGCCGCCACGAAAGGCGTTGTTTCGGCGCCGATGGCAATCGCGGTTGCTGCCGCCAGTCCTGCGACCGCGTAGCTGAGCGGTCGATGGTCTTCATCGAGCAGCATCGCCGTCATGATGGCGACCAGCGCGAACTGGACATTGTGGTGGTCGATTGCGCCAGGCAGGAAACGGTTGCTGGCGACCAACAGCATTGCGGTCAGCCCTAAGGCGATGTGCATTCCGAACACGCCGCCGATGCGGCGGCCGGCAAGCCCCATGGCCCAGAGGCTGGGGACGGTTAGTGAAAGCGGCCAGACGGCAAGCGCAAGCGCCTCTGCCCGCTCCTGCGGGAGAAATAACTCGAAAAATCTGATCAGCGTGGCGATAGGAAGGTCAATTAGGCGGGACCAGTGCATCAACGTGCCCTCGCCGAGACCCATCCGGTATTGCATCAGGTCGAACCAGCCCTGGCCGTTCAGGAAATCGCGCACCTCGACAAGCCGCATACCGTCATCGTTATCCGCGCCGACATAATCCGTGGCGCCAGGCAGCTTCAAAGCCAGGATCGCGGCAACGAGGAGGGCGCTGTAGAGGAGCGCCGAAGGCCACAGCCTAATCATCATGGTGCGCAGCTTGGCGGTCAACGATGCCGATGTCGGCGCATCGACCATCTGGGCAACATTCGTCATGAAGCGGATCTCACCGTTTTGAGTAGCAAGAAAGTAACGCGCTCCTGTCAAGAAACCGTAAAGGTCCCACTGGCCGGCGGTTTTCGTGGGATTCATAGCTAGTTGTTAACGGCCACCATCTATTCTTGAACGGATTTCTTCGCCACGGGTTTGATCATGACTGGATCGCGGATCGACAATCTGAATATTGCGGTGCTCTTACCGTGCTACAACGAGGCCTCGACCATTGGCGCCGTTGTCCGGGGGTTCCGATCTGCGCTGCCGGGCGCCGTGGTACATGTCTACGACAACAACTCGACGGATGGCACCGCCCTCCACGCGATGCTTGCCGGCG
Organism: Rhizobium sp. BK399; assembly: GCF_014194695.1. GTDB lineage: Bacteria > Pseudomonadota > Alphaproteobacteria > Rhizobiales > Rhizobiaceae > Rhizobium. The sequence goes on from NZ_JACIAH010000001.1 coordinate 1,306,282, forward strand.
CAAGCGTCGTGCGTGAACGGCGGCAAGGCAAGGGCCACGTTGTCAGACGTATGTTCGCCGACATCGACGCCGACATCTACATCATGGCGGATGGCGACGCGACGTACTCCCCCGACGACGCCGATGAACTGATCCGCACGCTACTGACGGAGCGCGCCGACATGGTCGTCGGCACGCGGCGAGGCGTGCAGGCGGACGCCGGCAGGCAGGGTCACGCCTTCGGCAACAAGATTTTCAACGTGCTCTACCGAACGATCTTTGGAACCGACTTCACCGATATCTTCTCGGGCTACCGCGTCTTCTCGCGACGCTTCGTCAAGAGCTTCCCTGCCGTCTCGGGAGGTTTCGAGATCGAGACGGAGATGTCCGTGCATGCATCGCGTCTGAAGCTGCCGATCAGCGAACTTGAGCTGGACTACGGCCGCCGGCCGGAAGGCTCTCATTCCAAGCTTTCCACATTCAAGGACGGCGCAAAGATCCTTTGGATGTTCGCGATGCTGATGAAGGAAACCCGCCCTTTCGCGTTCTTTGGCATCGTCAGCGCCGCCTTTATGCTGGCCAGTCTGGGATTCATGGCGCCTGTTCTCGTCGAGTATTTTGAAACGGGTCTTGTCAGCCGAATGCCGACATGGGTTCTGTCCATGGCACTGATGATGGTATCATTCATGATGTTTACCGCCGGCGTGATCCTGGACTCCGTTTCGCGCGCCCGCGCCGAACAGCTTCGTATCCACTATATGAGCCTTGCGTCCCCTCGCCCACGCGAGCAGACGCCGTTGCTGGTGGATGATCTCGACACTGCCCGACAATTGCCGAGTAGAAACGGCAGCAGATGAAGAAGCTGCTGCGCTTCGCGATTGCAGGCGGCCTTGGCTTTCTCGTGGATGCCGGGGTCTTGGCGTTTTTATTGCATGTCACGCCACTTGGCCCATTCCTGGCGCGCTTGATCGCGATTGCTCTCGCAATGGCGACGACATGGCTCTTCAACAGAACTTTCACGTTCGATCGCTCGGGACATTCGCTCGCCGTCGAGGGATTTCGCTACGGCTCCGTCGGCGTAACCGCGGCACTGGTTAACTATGGACTCTATTCAGCGCTGTTGTTGCGGCTGCCCGACCTGCAGCCGCTCGCGGCGATGGTGCTCTCCACCGCCGCCTCCATGGTGTTCAGCTTTATCGGCTATTCCCGCTTCGTCTTCCGCCGCGACTGAATCAGACCGGCTCCCAGCCGTCCTTCTCGCTCGCGCGATAGATCGAATCGATGAACTTCTGGCTGAGCTTCGAGCTCTCCAGCGTCACGATCTCTTCACTCTCGCCCTTGGCAGCCCGCGCAAAGGCTTCGGCTTCGCGCTTGTACTGACGGCTGTCCGGGAAGCGGAAGATCGTCGATTCATTGTGGCTGCGGTTGGTCAGCTCGATTTCCTCGGCGCCCCAGCGGTCGGCGTTGAAGGGCGACTTCACCTCGATGAAGCCATCCGTGCCGTGGAAGACCATGACCTGGCGGTTCGCCATCTGCGTTGCGACATAGAAGGTCAGCTCGAAGTCGCCGAAGTCGGCCTTGACGCTCGAATAGATGTCGGTGCCGAACTCAGGGTCGCGGCGGGTAACGGCCTGAACACGGAGCGGCTCCTTGCCGGTCGTGAAGCGTGTTGCGATCGTCGGGTAGACGCCGATATCGGGAAGCGCGCCACCGCCGAGCTCGGGGATATTGCGCATGTTGCCGGGATCGCGGTTGAAATAGGTAAATGCGCCCTGGACATGCAAGAGCGTGCCGATCGCGCCATCCGCGATCAGCGAACGGACCTTCCGCCAGACCGGCGTGTAGGTGACCATATAGGCCTCGGTGACGAGAACCTTGTTGCGGTCGCGGGCGGCGATCAGGCTGTCGATCTCATCGGCCTTCAGCGCAATCGGCTTTTCGCAGAGCACGTGCTTGCCGGCGTCAGCGGCCTTGATGGTCCACTCGACATGCTGCGAGGTCGGCAGCGGGATATAGACGGCGTCGATCTTGTCGGAAGCCAGCATCTCCTCGTAGGAACCGAAGGCGTGCGGAACGGAAAAGCGATCCGCCATCTCCCGGGCTCTCGCCAGATCGCGGCTGGCAACCGCCGTCACGACGCAGTTTTCGGCGTCCTGGATGGCGGGGACAACGAGTTCACGGCCGATCTTCGCGGTCGAAAGAATACCAAAACGCAGCATAGCCTCACTCCTCTCCTGGTTCGATTTTTGCGCACCTTAGTAAGGCGACGGCGGCGGCGCAATGGCGTGATCACAATTCAAGGAGCAGGTTTCCATCGCACGATGGCCGCGCTAGGTTACCTCCCGGCGGCGTTCTGTCGCGTCATCGATTTCAATCAATTCAGCACTTTAGGAGAGCGCCATGGATATGCGCCGTCTTGGAAAAACTGGCCTTTCAATCGCCCCGATCGTCTTCGGCGGCAACGTCTTCGGCTGGACCGCCGACGAGAAGACATCCTTCGACATTCTCGATGCCTTCTTCGACGCCGGGTTCAACACGATTGACACGGCCGACGTCTATTCGGCCTGGGTGCCGGGCAACAAGGGCGGCGATTCCGAGGAGATCATCGGCAAGTGGCTGAAGCGCGGCAAGGTCTCCCGTGACAAGGCTGTCATCATCACCAAGGTCGGCTCCGACATGGGCCAGGGCAAGACGCTGAAGGAAACCTATATCCTGAAGGCGGTCGAGGATTCGCTGCGCCGGCTGCAAACCGACCATATCGACCTCTACCTCTCGCATTGGCCTGACGAGAACACGCCCTATGAAGAAACGCTCGGCGCCTTTGCCAAGCTGAAGCAGCAAGGCAAGATCCGCGCGATCGGCTGCTCCAATCTCGACGCGACACAGCTTCAGGCGTCCTTCGATGCCGCCGAGAAGGTCGGCGTGCCGCGCTACGACGTGATCCAGCCGGAATACAATCTCTACGAACGCGCTAGCTTCGAGGGACCGCTGGCCGATCTCTGCGTCAAGGAAGATATCGGCGTCATCACCTACTTCAGTCTTGCCGCCGGCTTTCTCTCCGGAAAATACCGCAGCAAGGCCGATACGGAAGGCCGCGCCCGAGAAGGCCGGGTGGCGCAGTATCTCGACGACAAGGGAATGCGCATCCTTGCAGCGCTCGACAAGGTCGCGGCGGAAACCGACGCCAAGCCGGCGGAGATCGCGCTTGCCTGGCTGCTCAGAAAGAAGGGCGTGACGGCGCCGATCGCCAGCGCCACCAGCCTGTCGCAGCTTGACAGCCTAACCAAGTCGGCGACAGTTTCGCTCTCCGACGAGGCAATGGCACTGCTCGACACTGCGGGCGCGTGACGGGAGCCAGCCGATGGCCGTGACGATCCGCTATGCGAAGCGCGAGCACGGAGCGCGCTGACGCGAGCTTCTTGGCCAATTAAGTTCCCAGGCGGACAGCGTGCGGGAGGCAATGCCAGCTTCCTTTTCCAAGCCTTCTGCCGCCTTGCCCGCAAGAGCGCCACCAACGACCCTATAATCGGCCGCCGCCCACGCCTCTCGCGCCGCCTTCATCATTGTCGTCTTGCCAGCGCCGGCACAGCCGTGATGCGCTCCGATCCGGCGACACGTTCGATCGCGGTTTTCTGCTCATCCGACAGACGGCCATACCGCGAAAGACTGACCGACCCGAGAACTCGCACGAGCCCTCAGCCTGGCCAGCTTCTTAAGTATTACCTTCGGCTAAGCGGTGTAAAATTGAATAAAACAGCTCCATAGATAAGATGTAACCCTATTGGTGTATGCGTCGCGATACATCATACCGCTGATTACTGTCGTTCTCTCTTTCCGCAAACATGACAGGATACTTCCCTGGACATGTGTCGCAGTGCGAGTGAGGGGCGTTCGTCATGCTGAGGATCAACATCAAGAACCGCGACTATCTGAGCGCATACGGCGGAACGTCGAGCGTTTACAGCGCAGCGGTCACTGGCAGTGCTCTTCTCGCGAACGCAACAGTAGGTTCCTCAACGGGGGCTCCGCCGATTACCGACGTGAACGCCGTCGGCTCGGTAAGCTCGCTTACGGGAGCACAGACCACAGCATCTCCTCTGACGAGTGATCCAGCCACGTCGCAAATGTCTCCGGCTTCAGGTGCGCCCTCAACAGGCGATACGACCGGCGGAGCCAGCTTCGCGCTAACGACCGCCGGGGCATCGACGACAAGTTCTTCCACGCCCGACCCACAGACGACAGCGAAGCCACGCACGGTCCTGCCTCCCGATCCTTCCACGCCGATTGCCACGACGTCGCTGGAATCTGCCCTTTCGGCTGCTCCCGAGGTGACACTGCCGGTCTCGGGCGCAAGCGATACGTCGAGTGCGCCGATCCTGAGGTTTTCGGCCGCAAGTGTGGGGACGGCTGAGGACGATGCTTCGTCCGCGTCATCCACGTCAGCGCCGGCGACGCTGGCCGCGACGGCCTCGACGACACCTGTGATGACAGTCACAGCGGCAGTAGCGGCCACTCCAACGCTGAACAAGATCGCCCGCGAAAACGCGCTGAAAGGCGACCCGATCAGTGAATGGGGCCTCGACGGCGACGGCGGCGGGACTATTCAGGGCTTTGCGACGGAAATCAGCACCAATGTCGGCGGCACCGTAGACTTCAAGATCGCAACGGACTCGACCCATTACCGCATCGACATTTATCGTCTCGGCTATTACGGCGGCGACGGCGCGCGCAAGGTTGCGTCGATCGACAAGTCATTGACGACGGCTCAGATCCAGCCGCACCCCATCGTCGACATGTCGCTTGGCCTTATCGACTGTGGCAACTGGTCGGTTTCAGCGAGCTGGCAGATTCCGGATGACGCAGTATCCGGCGTGTACATCGCCAAACTGGTGCGGGAGGACGGGACGGAAGACGCAAGCATCATTCCGTTTGTCGTGCGCGACGATGCTTCGCACAGCGACATCGTCTTCCAGACCTCCGACACGACCTGGCAGGCCTACAATGCATGGGGTGGGGCGAGCCTCTACGAAGGCAATGTACCGGTCGACCCAGCAGACATGATCGGCTACATGCCTCCAAACTGCAGTTGCGGCCTGACTGCGATTGGGCGTGCATCGGCAATCAGCTACAACCGGCCGATCATCACCAATACAAGCGTGATGGGAGGAACGTGGGACTACATCTTTGGCGCCGAGCACTCAGCAATCCAATGGCTTGAGCAAAACGGCTATGACGTCTCCTACATCTCCGGCGTTGATGCGTCTCGCAATGGCAATCTGCTCCTCAACCATCAAGCCTACCTCTCCGTTGGCCACGACGAATACTGGTCAGGCGAACAGCGCGCGAACGTCGAAGCAGCCCGCGATAGTGGCGTCAACCTGGCGTTCTGGAGCGGAAATGAATGCTACTGGAAAGTACGATGGGAAAGCAGCATTGACGGCAACGGCCAAGCCTACCGGACCATGGTTTGCTACAAGGAGACTTGGGGGACAAGCACGGATCCGAGCGATATCGGCACCGGCACTTGGCGCGATCCACGCTATGCCGACCCCGGACAGGAGCCGGAGAACTCACTGACCGGAACCATGTTCACGGTCGACAGCTATCGCTCCGATACAATTTCAATACCTTATGACTATTCGAACCTGCGTTTCTGGCGAAACACCGACGTTGCCAACCTCCAGCCCGGAGAAACATACAATCTCGTCCAGAACCTGCTTGGCTATGAATGGGATTCCGACGTCGAAAATGGGTTCCGGCCAGACGGGCTGATCAACCTGTCTCTGTCTACGGTGGCGGTGAACACTTACCTCCGGGATTATGGAACAAGCGTTGGCGATGCCGTCGTCGACCACAGCCTGACGATGTACAGAGCCGCAAGCGGAGCTTTGGTGTTCGGCGCAGGCACCGTTTTCTGGTCCTGGGGATTGAACGATCAACACCAAGGCGCCGAGACGCCAACCGACCCTAACGTCCAGCAGGCTATGGTCAACATGTTCGCGGACATGGGCATCCAGCCAACGACTCTGGATGCCAGCCTTATTCTCGCGACGCAGTCCACTGACCACCTGAAGCCAACATCAACGATTACGTCGCCAATCATCGGTGCGAGTTTTGTCGAAGGCCAGCACGTCACGATCACTGGAACGGCCCAGGACTTCGGCGGCGGCATTATCGCCGGGATCGAGGTGTCTACTGACGGCGGCCAGCATTGGTTCAAGGCAACCGGCCGTGAAAACTGGAGCTACAACTGGGTCGTCCAGGCGAGCGGCACCTACACGATCATGTCGCGTGCAGTCGACGACAGCGTCAACCTGGAGACGCCATCGTCCGGAAAGCAGGTCACTGTCACACTGCCGGACACGACCGGTCTTTGGACACTGGCCTCCAAGCCCACGCTCGAGACTGCGGTCGACCGCGACGGCGTCGAGCTCGGGGTCCGTTTTCAGTCCACCACCGGCGGCTATATCGAGGGGATTCGCTTCTACAAAGGCTTCTACAACGTTGGTGAACATAAAGTCAGTTTGTGGGACGCCAATGGGACACTGCTTGCCACGGGCGTATCGACGGGCGAGTCCCTTTCAGGCTGGCAAACAGTCACCTTTTCCACTCCAATTCATATCCCCGCGGGGACGACCTTCGTTGCCTCCTATCACAGCAACGGCTTCTATTCAGTCACCGAGAACTATTTCACTCCTGGCTCGACCTATACCAATGGCGTGCTGAAGGCAGTTGATGGTGGTGGTGTTTATGCATACGGCGCCACCAGTACCTTCCCGGGCAACAACCCTGGCGGATCAAACTACTGGGTTGATGTTGTGTTTGACGCTGGTCCGAACAGCATACCCGTGGCAACCGACGACAGCGGCTTTACCATCTCCCGCAATGGCGTTTTGACAGTGTCATTTGCCTCGCTGACAGCCAATGATGCTGACGCCAATGGTGATGCGCTGACGATCATCGGCGTTGGCAATGCAGTCAACGGAACGGTTGCGCTGGATACTCAGACCGGCAACGTGATCTTTACACCGAACGCCAACTACATCGGGCCTGCAAGCTTCAGCTACACCCTTTCCGACGGGCGAGGTGGCACGGACCAGGGAAGCGTGAGCCTTTCCGTGGAGGAAGTTGCTGCCGGCGTTTCGCTGTTTCAGCCGAACGAAGGTCCCACGGGGCAGGCCTTTACCGACAATTCTGCAGTCGAGTTGGGCATGAAGTTCACCTCATCGAGCAGCGGTTCGATCACCGGAATTCGTTTCTATAAGGCGGCCGGCGATACGGGTACCCACACTGGTTCGATCTGGAGCACTGACGGCACGCTCCTGACGACTGTAACTTTCACCAACGAGTCTCTCAGCGGTTGGCAAACCGCAAAGTTCTCCAGCCCGATCCAGATCCAGGCC
>NZ_JACIAH010000002.1 GCF_014194695.1 Rhizobium sp. BK399
CACACCATGCCGCTGGAAGACATCAACAAGGGCTTCGAGCTCATGCATTCCGGCGAAAGCATCCGAAGCGTGGTACTGTATTGAGACGAGGACGACGCTCGGAGTCCAGAGACTGAGCTTCACTCAAGAAGGTTCGCCAGCGCAGCACCTGCAGCAGTGGCGGCCCTAGCTATCGCGGGCGCGGACGTAGGTCATCCGGGCCGCGCCAGCAACGGCGGCGCGGCAGCTACCCGCAAACCGGCCGCTTTCGCGACTGAATGAAGTCTTTTCATCAGGTGTAAATCTCTCTCTGCACCAAGCTCTCCTGTGCACACCACCGGCACTTGAGGTTTTTTGATCATCTTTTCTCCCGCGCCGAACGGCGTTTTGGCCTAGCCTCAATCAGCAAGACAAGCTTGGGAGGACCAGATGAGCGCGTGGATCAAGGCCTGTGAAATCGATGACATCGACAATGAGGACGTCATCCGTTTTGATCACGAAGGCAAGACCTTCGCGATCTATCGGAGCCCCGACGACAGCTTCTATGCCACGGATGGGATGTGCTCTCACGAAAAGGTGCATCTCGCCGACGGATTGGTGATGGACCACATCATCGAGTGTCCAAAACACAATGGCAGGTTTGACTACCGCACCGGCGAGGCACGCGGAGCCCCCGTGTGCGTCAACCTCAGGACCTACCGGACAAAGATCGAAGACGGAAACGTCTACCTTGGCCTGGAGTGAGGAACCATGGAAGAGTTTGTCATTGTCGGCGGCGGCCAGTGCGGCGCAAGAGCAGCGCTTGCGCTACGCGATCAAGGATTTGATGGTGGCATCACCTTGATCGGCGAAGAACGGCACCTTCCTTACGAGCGTCCACCCTTGTCGAAGGAACATCTGATGTCACCGGAGGGTATCGAACCTCCCTTCGTCGTCACGGGTAGCGTGCTTGCTGAACGGAAGATAGCGACGTTGACGGGCGATGCCGCCGTCGGATTGGATCGCCAGGCTCGGTCGGTGGAACTGGCAAGCGGACGCCGTGTCTCCTACGACAAACTACTGCTCGCAACCGGTTCGTCCCCGCGAAAGCTCTCCTCTGTGGAAGGCATGGAGCATGTCTTCTATCTGCGCACACACGACGATGCCCAGCGCCTGTCGCGACGTCTTGTCCCCGGAGGGCATTTGGCAATCATCGGCGCAGGCTTCATCGGCCTGGAGTTGGCTGCAGCGGCGAGGCAAAGAGGCCTCGAAGTCACGGTTATCGAAGCGCTGCCGCGCATCCTCATGCGAGCGGTACCGGATGCCATCGCAGCACGCGTCCAAGCGCTCCACCAGGCCCATGGCGTACGCATCCTTTGCGGTACAAGCGCGGGGCAGATCACGCCGCATGCCGCCGGCATCACCCTGTCCCTGAATGACGGCGAAATCCTCGATGTAGCGACCCTGGTCGTCGGCATTGGTGCCGAACCTCGCTGCGAACTCGCGCATCTCGCGGGCCTCTCGGTCGAGAACGGCATCGCCGTCAACGCCACGCTGCAGACAAGCGATCCAGCCATCTATGCCGCTGGCGATTGCTGCTCGTTCCCTTACGGAGGCAAGAGGATCCGCCTGGAAGCATGGCGAAACGCCCAAGACCAAGGGGCGCATGCATCCGCCAATATGCTGGGGGCGGAAAGACCCTACGAAGTGGTTCCCTGGTTCTGGTCCGATCAATACGACTTCTCGCTTCAGATAGCCGGTCTCGCCAATGAATCGACGAGCACCATCACTCGGGAGATCGACGAGGAAGCATTGATCTTATTTCATCTCGCTGACGATCAGCGGATCGTTGCGGCGAGTGGCTGGGCACGGGGCAACCGGATTGCACGAGATATCAAGGTGGCCGAGATGTTGATCGCTCAGCGCGCCAAGCCCGCACCGAGCGCGTTATCGTCGCCTGCAGTGAGCTTGAAATCTTTGCTATCCCGGTCATAGACTTTCCGGAGTTGGCGACTTTCGAATGGGAGAGGCAATGAAAGAGCTCCGGATCGGTATCATCGGAACCGGCGTCATGGGTGCCGATCATGCAACGATTCTGGCCGATGGTGTCGCGAACGCGAGGCTTGTCGCGGTGCAGGATTTTGTTCGCGGCCGCGCTGAAAACGTCGCCGCATCCCTTGGTGTGCGCGCCATCGCAGATGCGGACGCCTTGATCAGCGATCCCAACGTCGATGCCGTGATGGTCTGCTCGCCTGATGGCACTCACGCGGCGCTGGCATTGAAGGCAATTGCGGCGGGAAAGCCCGTGCTCGTCGAAAAACCTCTGGCAGCAAGCTTGGAGGATGCCGAGGAGATCATTCGAGCGGAAGTCGCAGCCGGAAAGCGCCTGGTACAGGTCGGTTTCATGCGGCGCTTTGATGCCGGTTACGTCGAGATGAAACAAGCGCTCGCCTCCGGCGAACTGGGGCGACCGCTCTTTCTCCATTGCGTTCACCGGAACGCTGTCGGCCCAGACTACCTCACATCCGAACTGGTGATTGCCAATTCCGCCGGCCACGAGTTCGACATCGCGCGGTACCTCCTCGACGAAGAGATCACCTCAGCAGTCGTCGCCAGCCCACCGGCAACCCGAAATGCCCCGAACAGGCAACCGCAGTTCATTCTGTTGCAAACTGCGTCCGGTGTGGTGGTCGATATCGAGGTCTTCACGGACGCCCAGTATGGATACGATGTGCGGGCAGAACTCGTCTGCGAGGATGGAACCATCGCGCTGGATCCCAGCCCGGCAACGACGCTGCGTACAAAGGGCCACGACGGCTTCCGGACACCTGCGGATTGGCGGCCGCGGTTCCGGCAAGCCTACCGCGCGCAGTTGGAAGCCTGGACGGCTGGCATCCTCACACAGAGGCCCTCAGGCTCGAGTGCTTGGGATGGCTACATGGCGATGTTGGTGACGAAGGCTTGCCTTCAGGCCTGGAAGACGGGCAATCGTGTTGCCGTGGAACTCCCCGAAAAACCGTCTCTGTATCAGTAACACCACAGGAATCGAGGAAATCGGCTGACGTCCGGCACGTCAGCGCGGGAATGGCGAGGTTGGCCTAGACGTCAACGAGAAAGCCCCGCTTCGCGCGAGGCTCACTCTTATCGGCAGACCGTTCTGTACCGCGTAATGTAGTGGTTGTGGCTTCGGTGCTGATACGGCACCCTCCAGCAAACGTCGCGATAAGCGTAACGCGGTCGGTAGTAGTCACGATACCTCGGTCCCTCTCGGTAATAACGAGGTGGCGGCGGATCGTCATAGTATCGAGAGTCTCCGGAACCGAACTCGAAATAAACACCTTGGGCGTCCGCAGGGGCACTTACCAGAAGTGCTGCGAGGCCGGCCACTGCGATAATCAACCGTTTCATGGTCAGTCTCCTTTCTCTGCAGATTCAACGCCCCATGATCCCTATGGTTCAGCCGTTTGAGGTCCTATAGGACCTAAGTCCTACAGGAGCTCCGGGGAAGGCGGCAGAGAAAAGCCCCGCGGTGTTGGCGGGGCTCTTTAGTATCGCTACATCTCAAAACAACGTGTCTAGGGCGACACGAGCTGAATGGGAAAACGCCGCAGGTCTGCTTCTGTTCCCGACCGTTTCCCGTTGCTACGTCTCCCGGTGCGTGAAGCCTCGCGCCACGTCGATCAGGGCACGCAATTGCATCTCGTCGTGGACTCCCTGACGATAGAACTCGATGATGATGGAAGCGATCCGTTCGGACTCGTCCGAGGACGCCTCGATCCCCTGTTCATTGCGGATATGGTGGAGCACACGATGACAGACTGCCAGATCCTTGGAATGCAACGGCTCGTCGCGGCGGCTGTAGCGTTTGTGGGACATAGTGGTTCCTCCCTCCTCCACAGCAGAAAGGAGCCCCGCAGGGAAGCGGGGCAGATAACAGGGACATTTGGAAAGGCCAAGGCGCAGTGTGCGAAACGCCTTGGAACTGTGCCTAGAACGCGATGAAAGGCTGTTGGTTCCCGCCGTCTCGTTCTGTCTTAACGCAAAAGAGCGGCAATCGCCCACAGTGCCGGGCGAGGCTTACTGGCTGACAGTTATGATGCTTGAGCCCTCGGGAAACGGCGAGACGCATTCGCGCCTCGGGCCGCCATACGGCTGGTATGTATTGTCATCCGTCCGATAGGACGCATAGCGGCCCGAACACCACACGACATGGTTGGTATTCCCGTTGCTTACCGATCCCGTGACCTCCGTGGATGGGGCCGCGAACGGAGAGGCAGGTGCGGACCTGACCGCTATAGGAGCGATAGGTATCGCTGGTGGGATTGTAGGACCGGTAACGCGACGCGCACCACTGTTCATGATCGTTGCGCAGCGAAGTGTCGCCGGAGTCTGCCGACATGCCCTGGGAGGCTGCTTCCGTTACGGGGTCCGTCTTAGGTGCCGGGACGACGGGAGTGATCGGATAGGCTGCGGAGACAAGGGGCGCAACGCGCTCGAACTTTTGGCTCCGAGGATCGACGCGCTCAGGAGTTGAAGTCCAGGGGCCCGCAGTTTGCAGATTGCCCAAGTGTTGTCCTTCGGGCACGGCACGGATGTATGTGGCAGCAGCCGCGCCGATGAGACAGGCCCCCACCGCCGCGGCAGCGCCGAACAGCACCGTAGCAATCGCTTTCATAGCAGCCTCCCTACCCCCTCGATCCAACTGATTGTGCGACACAATCGAGTTCAGCGAGAAACCCGCCTTCCGGAACTTTGTTCCTCCTCGTCCTGCCTCGCTCGGCGAAAGCCCGGCGGCACTGCGTCGCCGGGCCGGTCATCTATGCCGTCAGGATGTAGACGATCGTGAAGTCGTCCGGATCGACGATGACGATCCGTCCATCAGCAAGGATGAAGAAGCGATAGGCCTTGTACTGCGGCACGACCTCGACGATCCGCGACGGCAACGGCTCAAGGTCGATATGGCGCGGAATGTTGGTGCCGACGGCGACCTCGAAATTCGTCTCCTTGACGCGCTCGACGTGAACTTCCTTGACGACCTGGCGGATCTCGGTCTGCTGTTCCACTGAAATATTCACGTTCGTCGTGTTGTTCTCGGTCTTCGTTTCCGTTGACGACTTATTGGTGGTCGTCGAATGCTGCTCGGTGTTCGAAGACTTCGACGCATCACCGCCCTGTGCAGGCTGGTTTTGGCCGCTGGTGGTAGAATTGGAATTGGTTTCGGAACCCGAGCCGCTCGAAGACAAGCCGCCCTTGGTGGAAGAGCCGTTGTCATTCGAGGGTTTTGTCTTTGTGGTCGATCCGGCATCGCCAGAACCGCTCAGAGATCCCCCCTGACTGCCGGTCGCACCGTTCTCGGAAGGCTTCATCGTCTTGCCGGAGTTTTCACCAGTGGACGATCCGCTTGAACCCTGTTCAGCCGGCTTCTGAGTATCTGATTGGCCTCCGCCCGATTCACTCTGGCCCGAAGCTCCCCCGCCCGAAGAGCCGTCGCCTGTCGCGGGTGCGCCGGCGTCCGGTTGCTGCGTCGTGGCGCCGTCGGACTGTGGCTGCGTACCCTGCTGCGAGCTTCCCTTCTTCGGCAGGATCGGAGCGTCCTGGGCGGACGCGGGAACAAAAGCGAGGGGCGAAGTTCCGATCGCCAACGCCGCGACGATGATGGGTAGTGTCTTGCGTTTCATGTTTATTCTCCTTGAACGACAAGGCAGACGCAGCCACACCGATCGCGGCTGCGGCATATTCCCTTGATGTCGTTTGATTGGTGCTGGTGGTGAGCGCAGCGTTGCCGCGCTCTGGACCAGGATCAGTTGATGACCTGGATGACCTTGCGCGATGAAGGCTCGACGATCACACGTTCGTCGTTCACCACGGCATAGGAGTATTTCGGATTGTCAGGAACAGGCGTCACGACAACGGTCTCCGGAAGCGGCTGACCGACGATGACCTTCTGCTTGACGACGACCCGTGCCGAAGGCGCAGGCGCCTCACGGACGTAGGTAACCACCTTCTGCGGCGGTGGCTCGAGGATCGCGCCGACAGTCGCTCCGGCGACCCCACCAACGGCTGCGCCAACCGGTCCACCGACGATCGCGCCGGTGACTGCACCGCCTGCCGCGCCGTTGACGGTCGACGACTGCGCGAATGCTACGCCGGACGCTAGGACCAATGCTGCGGCAGCGCCAATCGAATGTTTGATAAGCATGTTTTCCTCCTTGAACAAAGCGGCCTCGACGGGCCGCTCGTAAATCCAACGAGGTGGAATCCTGACGGTTCCGTCTACCGGACCTCAGTCCCAGGTGAACCCGACTTTAGTCCGAGCGAACGCTTTCATGCCGGCGAACTGGCAAGGAGAAGGGGTGCTTACGCGCGTCTCATTGCTTTCAAACAAACAACTTGCGGGAAGCATGCTGCCAAACCGGCTCCGTCGAAGGACCACTATGTGCACTTGACCCTCCTTCCAGGCCTCTACCTTAGACGAGACCACGAACAAAGGAGATCGGTCGTGCCGGCCCGCATCGAAGACTACGCGCTCATCGGAGACTGTGAGACCGCCGCGCTGGTGTCGAAAGGTGGATCGATCGACTGGCTTTGCTTTCCGCGCTTCGACTCTCCAGCCTGCTTCGCGGCGCTGCTCGGCAGCGACGACAATGGACGGTGGCTGATCCGACCTTCCAGCGAGAACTACGAGGTGACGCGCCGATATGCCGAAGACACGCTCGTCTTGGAGACAGAGTTCAGAACGGAGACAGGCAGCGCGGTCATCAAAGACTTCATGCCTCTTCGCGACGGTCGCAGTGATCTGATGCGTATCGTCGAGGGCACGGACGGCACCTTGGCGTTCGACCTGGAGTTCGTTCTTCGCTTTGACTACGGACGAACTGTGCCTTGGGTGACGAGCAGCGAGGATGGCACCCTAACGGCGATCGCCGGCCCGGACAGGCTGACCCTGACATCATCGGTACCCCTGCATGGCGACGAAATGCGGACTGTGGGTTCGTTCTCTGTCTCCGCGGGAGAACAGCAATCCTTCACCCTGACATGGAACCCGTCGCACGTTCCTCGGCCGGTAGCGAGATCGATCCGGGCCGCCTTGGAGGACACCGAAGGCTTCTGGAAATCGTTTGCAAGCACATGCTCACACGTGGGCGTATGGAAGCCGCTGGTCAAACGGTCGCTGATAACGCTAAAGGCGCTGACCTATATGCCGACAGGCGGTATCGTCGCCGCGGCGACGACGTCCCTCCCCGAACAACTCGGAGGGCCGCGCAACTGGGACTACCGGTATTGTTGGCTTCGGGACGCCACACTTACCCTTTTGGCACTTATGAAGCTTGGGTACTACGAGGAAGCCAGTGGGTGGCGCGATTGGTTGCTGCGCGCTGTCGCGGGTGCCCCGGCGCAGATGCAAATCATGTATGGCGTCGCAGGGGAACGTAACCTGCTGGAGTGGGAGGTTCCCTGGCTGGCGGGTTACGAAGGGTCTCGCCCGGTACGCATCGGCAATGGCGCCGCAGAACAGGTTCAGCTCGACGTCTATGGCGAGGTCGCCGACGCGATGCTGCAGGCACGCAAGGGTGGACTGCCGCCACATCCGCGCAGTCGTCAGCTCAGCGATGCCATCCTCCAATTCCTGGAGAAGATATGGACCGAACCAGACGAAGGGATCTGGGAAGTGCGGGGGCAGCGCCAGCACTTTACCTATTCGAAGGTTATGGCGTGGGTCGCCTTCGACCGCGCGGCCACGACGGCACGCGAAGAAGATAACAGTGAGGCCGCAGCACGTTGGAAGGCCGTCGCCGACCGCATTCATCAGGATGTCTGCGACAGGGCATTCGATTCGGAGCTTGGCTGCTTCGTCCAAGCCTATGGATCAAAAGCCCTCGACGCCAGCCTGTTGCACATTGGGATGGTCGGGTTCCTCCCTCCCGAAGACCCACGTTACATCGCCACTGTCGAGGCGATCGAGCACAAGCTCCTGCGCGATGGTCTGGTCCTTCGATACGAAACCCGTGAAGTCGACGACGGACTGCCTGCTGGCGAAGGCGCCTTCCTTGCCTGTAGTTTCTGGCTTGTCGATGCACTTGTGCTGATCGGACGCCGGGACGACGCGCTGCATCTCTTCGAGCGATTGCTCTCGCTCTGCAATGACGTCGGCCTTCTCGCGGAGGAGTACGATACCCAGGCAAAACGGATGGTGGGAAACTTTCCCCAGGCGTTTAGTCATGTCGGACTTATCAACAGCGCGCTCAATCTCGCACGGGCTGAGGGACCCGCCGAGCAACGGGCCGAATAACCGTCGTTCGCAGCACCAGCTTCACCACAGGGGAGGAACCGGGCCAGGCCATTTCGACTGGAAGCGGCGGCCGACTTTTTCATCGGAGCTAAAGTCCAAAGACAATAAAAACCAGCTTTAGCTAGTTTCCCTATGTCCTTGTTTAAAGGAGTTTTTGGTGGGTGATGTAGGGCTCGAACCTACGACCCGCTGATTAAGAGTCAGCTGCTCTACCAACTGAGCTAATCACCCGTAACCGCCGTGTTGCGCGGTGTGAGGGGGCGTATAAACATGATCGTTTGGCTTGTCTAGCGCCTGCCTGAAATTTCTTTGGTTAAATGCGAAGATTTTTGCGCATGGCTGAAATGCAATGAAATCAAAGGTCCAGTGTTCCGCTCGCCATCCGCACTGCCTGCCCGCCAATCCGGGCATTCGAGATTGCCCCGCCTTCGACATCCATGTGCAGGTGAATAAAGGACGGCCGACCCATTTCTACACCCTGCTCAATCGTCAGATCGTGGTGGCCATCCGTCTGGCGGTCAAAATGGTGGATAGCGCCGGAAAGCGCCGCGGCCGCCGACCCCGTGGCCGGATCTTCGACAATCCCCATGCCGCTCGCAAACATCCGCGCGTGGAACTTCGCGATATGGTTCACACCGCCGCGACAATAAACATAGGCCGAGGCGAGCGCCCCATCGACAAAAGGAACGGTCGCTTCCCAAAGCTGTGGGTCGAAATCCATGCGTTGCGCAGCACCAAGGTCGTGCACGGGTACCATCAGGAACGGTACACCGGCGCTCCACAACGACGGAACGTGATTTTCAAAGCCGATTTCCGTGGTGTTCAGCGACAGAGCATTGGCAATTCCGAGCTTGTCGAGGGGCATGGTGATCTGCTGCGATTTCCGCGGCAGATCGAATTCGGCAAAACTCGCCTCGCCTTCTCGCAGTCGAACCGCGCACCGTACGGGCCCGACATTTTCCTCCAGCACCGAAACGAGATCGATAGTTGCGTTGCGATGCGCTTGCTCGGCGAGAGCGATGGCCGTTCCGACGGTCGGGTGTCCGGCAAAAGGCAGCTCGCGACCGGGGGTAAAGATACGGATTCGCGCCGTGTAGGCGGGGTTACCCGAAGCCTGCACAAAGACTGTCTCTGAAAGGTTCATTTCCTTCGCTATCGCCTGCATGGCGTCGTCGCTCAGGTCATCCCCATCAAAGATGACGGCGAGCGGGTTTCCGGCGAGTTTGCGGTCGGTAAACACGTCGTAGACACTGTAGCTTCGCGCCACATGGGCCTCCCTGGTCTCGGTCCTCGTTTCGCCAACCTGCCCGACCGGACGACCGAGCGCAAGGCGTTAAGAGCGGGGCTTCTCTCCAAAGTACCAATCGATGACGGGAAGCATCGCGATATTGTAGGGGTGCGCTTTCGGGTCAGCGGAAAGGATCGCAACCGCGCCGGCAATTTCCTTGTCGTCGGCAACCAACATGTGTGCGTGGATCTTCGCAATCATTTGATCGGCAGTCAGGTCGAAGCGGAAGAGACGCAGCACCGTCACCGTACGCCTGACATGGCTCGCATAGTAGTGATCGCCAGCGTCGGCATCGGAAAGATCAAGCCCGGTCTCTTCGAACACCTCGCGACGCATGTTGCCATCCACGTCGCAGCGGTTTCCGGAGATGTCTTCAGGTTCCAGCGAACCGGCGGCAAAATATACCTGACCCGGATTGGCCGTATGGTTTCCCATGCGGATTGCCACCAAGGCGCCGTCGGAGGTCTCAAGAACCGGATAGGCGAACAGATGGATGCCGCCCTGCCGATCCGGCTGTCGGCGCCACCACATGAATGTCGAGAATGGGATGACGTGGCCCTCGGCCGCCAGGCCACTTTCGGTGAGCGCCAGCCGTTTTTGGAAGACCATGCGGCCATCGAAGAGCGCCGGGTTGGCCGCAGTTTCTCGTTCCCAGTTCTCGCGGATCGCCTCGCGCTCAGCGACATAGAAGGGATGGTCTCCGGCGAGGACGCGAAGGTCCAGCCCAGCAATCGGAAATACCGTCTGCTCCGGCGGCCAGCCGGCAAAATCCTCAGAAAAATGCAGGTTCATATCAAATCCAATGTCATGACAACGGGGCAATGGTCAGAGGCCTTCGGCCGGTCCCAGCCGGTGCGGGGATAACGCTCGATCTCCTGGCCAGGTGGGAAGACGGTGCGATAGGGCTGCCCGTGCCGAACGATTTCCGGCAAGCGACCAGCATTCGTTCTGGCGAGGGCCGCCGAGGTCCAGATGTAGTCGAGCTGACACAGCCACTGCTCTTGAGGTCCGCGGGCATGGTAGAGCGTCCAGCGATCGAGCGGATCACGGCGACGGACGACGTTCTCGGCAAAACCATCGTGACTGAAGACGTCGAGTGCACTGATGTTCTCGTCCTGATGCTCGAAGCGGTATCCCGTGCGGCGACGCCCGATGACGTCGACGCGCTCCTGATAATCGTTCATGTCACCACATATAACGAAGCGCTTGTCATCGGTATGAGCGTTGAAACGGTCCTCGATGATACGGCGCACGGCGAGTGCTTCGGCCCGGCGCACCGGCATGGTACCGAGCCTGCTATCGACGCCGTTCGTGCGGGGGCCGTCCATCGACTTGAAGTGAACCACGTAGAGTGACAGCGGAACACCGCCGATCTCGAGGTCGAGTTCCAGGCAGTCGCGCTTGAAGATCTTGTCGTCGATGCGGTTGGTCAGCGCCAGCTGGTCGTTGAAAAGTTCAAGATCGCGATAGGTGAGCATCGCGTGGCTCTTGATCTGCTTGAGTTCGATCTTCTGCCCTTCGCGCGTCTCTTCCCGCATGAGCACCGCGACGTCGATCCCGCGGCTGTCATTGCCCTCGACGAGATATTTTTGCCGATAGCCGTTGCCGACCATCCTGAAGAGATAGCCGTATTCGAAAGCTTGCAGCGCCTCCATGTTGTCGACTTCCTGCAGGCAGAGAATGTCGGCGTCGGCGTCTGCAATCGCCAGCGCCGTCATCTGTCGGGTATCGTCTGTGGAAGCGATTACCCGCGCCTGCTCGAGCTGCTGATAGACGCCCTCGCTGCGCACTTCGAAAAGTTTGATGACCCGGTCCTGGCGCAGTTGGTTGCGAAAGCCGGTAAAGTCGAAACGCGTCATGAGGTTTTCAACGTTGAAGGTAGCAATGCGAAGCGACATCGAACATTTCCAATTGGCTCTATGCCATTAGTAGTGGCTAAGCCCCGCTTCGGAAAGACGTTTCGAGATCAGAGACGCCAGGCGGCGCGCGCAATGACGCGCACACTTTCGCCGACCTGCAAGCGCTCCCGGTTGAACGCGCGAAGCACCTGTCCGTCGTCAAGCAGCAACTTCAGAGCATAGCGTTCACCTTCGTAGAGGATGGACTCGACGCGTGCCGGAACACCCTCACCCGCGATCAAGACATCCTCCTGGCGCACCAGAACGTCCACCTTTGGCCCATTTTCCTCGCCCGAAAACATGGGCGCGAGGGCGCTCCAATCGAAAATCCGGGTGTCACTAGCCGGAGACGACAGCGACAGGATCGCACCGCGACCGATCAGCCCGCCAACCAGCCGGCCCTCGGGCCGCGCATAGATTTCCGCGGGCGACGCAGCCTGCAGGAGGCGGCCCTCGGACATGACCGCAACGTCGGTAGCAAGGGCCATCGCCTCGCTCTGATCGTGCGTGACATAGACCATCGTCGCTCCAGAGCGCTGGTGGAACTCACGAAACGTTTCCTCCATCTCCTGTTTCAGGTGCCGGTCGAGATTGGCAAGCGGCTCATCGAGCAGCACGACGTCGGGTGACGAAACCAGGCAGCGGGCCAAGGCCACGCGCTGTCGCTGGCCGCCGGAGAGATCAGCGGGGCGCCGCTCGGCATGGTCGGCGAGCCTCACCGTTGCCAGCGCTTCACGAACCCTCCGCCTGTACGTCTCATCGGAGACGCCACGCACCTTCAGGGGATAGCCGACATTGTCTGCGACGCTCATATGCGGCCACAATGCGTAGGATTGAAACACCATCGCCATATTGCGCCGTTCCGGTGGCAACGACCGCGACGCGTCTGCGAGCAGCCGCTCGCCAAGATGGATAGAGCCGTCGGTTGGCGCCTCGAAGCCGGCGATCATGCGCAGAACCGTTGTCTTGCCGCAGCCCGACGGTCCGAGCAGTGCCAGGAAGCCGCCGTGGCGGACCTTCAGCGAAAAATCGGCGACCGCCGCGCGCCCGGTACCGAAGTCCTTGGCAAGATGGTTGAGGATCAGTTCCGCCACGGTACGACTCCTCTCGGCAGGCGTTTTGCCATCAGTTCCAGGAGAAGCATCATGAAGACGACCATAAGGACAACGAGCACGGAGAGCGCCGAAGCGAGATCGGAACTGCCGCTGTCATCGAGATTGTAAATGGCAACGCCAAGCGTCTGCGTCCCGGCAGACCACAAAAGCGCGGAAATGGTGAGCTCATTGCAGGCGATCAGGAACACCAGGATCACCGATGCGCCGGCTGCGGGAGCGATCAAGGGTACAATGATATCGACGAGCCGCCGAAAGAAGCCAGCCCCCGAGAGCCTTGCGGCCTCCTCCAGGGCCGGATCGAGCTGATGAAACGCACTGACGACGGGCTTCAGGCTAACGGCAAAGAAACTGGAGAGATAGGCGATCAGAATGATCCAGATTGTTCCGTACAGCGTCATGTGCAGGATCGGAAGCGGTGCGGCAAACACCAGGATGAAGCACACGGCAATGACGATGCCGGGCAGCGAATATGGAATCTCGATCAGGCTGGAAACGATCCTGCCAAGCACGTCTGTCCGTCGCGTCAACGCGTAAGCCGTCAGCATGGTCACCAGAAGGAGACATAGTGCCGTTCCGGCCGCGAGGGAGAGCGAGTTTACGAACGCCGTGCGCGTGACCGCTTGCCGGAAGAGAATTTCGTAGAAAGCGCTTGCCGACATCGTCTTGAAGGTCAGCGACACACCATAGGCCGGCACGAGTGCGCCGGCGAGGAGCGCGAAGAATGGCGCTACCAGCATGACGAAGATGCAGAGCCAGAGCAGTGGCTGCAAAAGGAACTTCCAGGGCCCCAACTCAAAGGCAGCGGTCGCGCCTGAAAGGCCGAGGACGCGGTAATCGCGTCCGCGCAAAGCGCGATCCTGAATGGCAAGCCCGGCAACGGAAATGATTGCGATGATTGCCGAAAGCACCGCAACATCGCCGAAAGTCCGGCTAGTGAAGGCGGAAAACTTGGTGAAAATCAGTGTCGGAAGCGTGTAGATCGAAGCCGGTATGCCGAGAATCGCCGGTATGCCGAAGTTGCCGGTGCAGGAAACAAAGGAGATCGCAGCTCCGGCAATGATGCCGGGCAGCGAAAGCGGCAGGATGATGTCGCGGAAAACCCGAAGACTCCCCGCTCCAGCGAGACGCGCCGCCTCGACACCATCGCGCGGCAACGCCATCAGGCCGGCCCGAAGAGCGAGATAGACGAGCGGCGCGTGTTGCACTCCGTAGAGCAGCGAAATACCACTGACCGAATAGAGCGGCTGCGGCGATCCAAGCGGAGGCGCAATGTGCAGAGCTTTCAACAGTGGGCTTGAAGGCCCGGACATCTGCACCCAGGCAAGCGCCGTCACCTGCGGCGGGATCATCATCGGCAGGACGAACAGGAAGCTCAACGCTCCCTTGCCGCTGATATCCGTCAGCGTCAGCAGGAACGCGAAGGCGCAGCCGATGGCCAGCGAAATCAGCGTGCCAAGAATGGCCGTGACGAGCGTGTAGTAGGTCGCCGACCAAAGCGCGGGATCGCTGAGCACCGCGCCGACGCCGCCATTTGCAAGTGACGCAATACCCGTTGCCGCGAGCCGCGCCAGCGGCAGCACGCTCAGGACCAGGACAACGATAACGACAAGAGGAAACAGCCAGGCGGGCTGGCTGTTTCCGGGACGAACATATTCGCGCATCTGCGTTCTGGCGACGATCAGTTCGAGCCGTAGATGCCGGAGAAGGTCTTGAGGTCCCGATCGGTGTCTTTCAGCGCCTCGGCGGCATTGATCGGCAGCAGCGTGATGCTCTCACGAGCCGGAAAACCCTCCGGCAGCTTCATACCGTTGCGAGCCGGGATGTAGCCGAGCTTGAGGAACCCTTCCTGCCCCTTTTCGGAAAGGACGTAGTCAACGAATTTCTTCGCCGCATCGGCATTCTTCGAGCTTGCGAGAATACCCACCGGCTCCGTTACCGCGGAGACGCCTTCCGTCGGGAAGACGAACTCGACCGGCGCGCCCTTGGCCTTTTCGCGGATCGGCATGTAGTCGACGATCATACCGAAGGCCTTTTCGCCCGAGGCGACCGACTTGAGCACCGCACCGTTGCCACCGGCCGCCGTCGCGCCATTGGCGGCGAGATCCTTGTAGAAGTCCCAGCCGAGGCCGTCGACACCGGCCAGCGTCTGTGCGTGAATCAGGGCCGCGCCCGACGTCAGCGGGCTCGGCATAGTCACGAGGCCCTTGGCTTCGGCTTTCGTCAGATCCTTCCAGCTCGTCGGCTTGAACGCGGCAGAAGTGTTGTAGACGATGCCGGTGGTGATCAGCTTGGTCGAATAGTAGTAGCCGTCAGCGTCATAGAGTGCGGCGTCATAGCTGGCAGCTTCCGGCGACTTATAGGCCAGTAGCTTGCCGGCTTCCTTCAGGCGCTCGAGCGTGACCGTGTCTGCGATCAGCAACACATCAGCAACCGGATTGCCGGCCTCGATTTCAGCCTGCAGCTTTGCCATGATCTTCGGCGTGCCGTCACGCACCCAGTCTACCTTGACGTCGGGATTGGCCGCCATGAAGCGGTCGACAGTCGCTTGCGCATCTTCATTCGGCTGGCTGGTATAGAGAACGAGATTTGCGGCTGATGCCGGAATTGCAAGCAAGATTGCTGCGAGCAGCGCCGCGGCGGAAACGATCGTCTTCATGGTGGATCCTCGGTGATGGGAGAGCCGATCCTTAGCCATCTCGGATAACATGATTGTGACAGTCTGCTTCGCGACGCTGACGTGCAATCTGGCCCTTGACCCGCCTGCCCCGCACCTATCTTCTACAGCACGTTTTGGCTCAAGCCTTTGGGAGGAGGACGCATATGGAATACCGGCTTCTCGGCCGCTCCGGCCTCAAGATTTCGACCGTGACAATGGGCACGATGACGTTCGGCGGCCAAGGCTGGGCGAAGATGGTTGGTGATCTCGGAGTCGCCGAAGCGCGCAGACTCGTCGACCTATGCCTCGACGCCGGCGTCAACCTCATCGATACGGCCGACGTCTACTCGCAGGGCGTTTGCGAGGAAATTCTCGGCGAGATCATCGGAGGGCCGCGCAAGAAAGGCGTGCTGATCGCGACCAAGGCACGCTTTCGCATGGGAGACGGGCCGAACGATACGGGCTCGTCGCGCTATCATCTCATCAGCGCCTGCGAAGCGAGCCTCCGGCGCATGAAGACCGACGTCATTGACCTGTACCAGCTTCACGAATGGGACGGACAGACGCCTCTCGAAGAAACCATGGAAGCGCTCGACACGCTCGTCCGCCAAGGCAAGGTCCGCTATGTCGGCTGCTCGAATTTCTCAGGCTGGCACATCATGAAAGCGCTTGGTGTCAGCGAAAGGGAAAAGCGGGAGCGGTTCGTCAGCCAGCAGATCCACTACACCCTCGAAGCACGCGACGCGGAATACGAACTGCTTCCAATCAGCGTCGACCAGGGGCTCGGCGTGCTCGTCTGGAGCCCGCTCGCTGCCGGGTTGCTCTCCGGCAAGCATCGCCGCAACCAGACCGCCCCTGAAGGGTCGCGTCAATTCGCCGGGTGGACCGAGCCGCCGATTCGCGACGAAAACCGCCTCTGGAATATCGTCGAAACGCTGGTGGCGATCGCCGAAGAACGTGGCGCCTCGGCAGCCCAAGTGGCGCTTGCCTGGCTGATCGGTCGCAAGGCGGTGACCTCGGTGATCATCGGTGGTCGCACCGAAGCCCAGTTCAAGGACAATCTGGCCGCGGCTGAACTGAAGCTGACCGAAGACGAGCGCAAGCGCCTCGATGCCGTCAGCCTGCCGCCTGTGCTCTATCCGTACTGGCACCAGCTCAATACGGCAAGCGACAGACTGAGTGAGGCCGATCTGGAATTGTTCGGCCCGCACCTAAATCGGTAGTTGGTTCCGAAAGTCCGAGGCCAATCAGCCGCCGATTTCCGCGGTGATGAGCGCCCCGAGGCGACTGATTCCCTCCTCGATCATCAGATCGTTGGCGCAGGAGAAGCTGACGCGGAAGGTGTTCTCTCCCGAGCCGTCGGCGAAGAATGCCTTGCCGGGGACGAACGCGACCTTGGCTGTTTCCAGCGACTTGGCGAGCAGCTTCGCGCCATCCATGCCATCAGGTAGCGTTACCCAGATGAACATGCCGCCTTCCGGCTTCGTCCAGCTCGTGCCGGCCGGCATGTATTTCTCCAGCGCCGCCAGCATGACATTGCGGCGGTGGCTATAAACGGACCTGATCTTCGCGACCTGCGCATCGAAACCGCGTTCCGCGACGTGGGCGATCGCCATCTGATTGATCGTCGAGGAGTGCAGGTCAGCCGCCTGCTTCATCAGCACCAGCTTGCGGATGACGGGAGCGTTGGCAACGATGAAGCCGACGCGAAGACCGGGAGCCAGCGTCTTCGAGAAGCTGCCGCAATAGATCGTGCGGGTATTGTTGATGTGTCCCTTCTTCGCGATCTCGGTCGCCAGGATCGGCGCGACCGGCGTGCCGTCGTAGCGGAGCGACTGGTAGGCCGCGTCTTCGATGACCGCGATATCGAGTTCTTCAGCCAGCGCGAGAACCTTCTCTCGTCCGGCCTGATCGACGGTTTCACCCGTCGGGTTGGCAAAATCGGCGGAGAGATAGGCGAACTTCACCTTGCCGCCCGCCGCAGCGGCCTGCGCCTTATAGGAATCGGGCGTACGGTTGCCGTTCGGTGTCAGCTGGTCGTAGGTCGGCTCGTAGGCATTGAAGGCCTGGAGTGCGCCGAGATAGGTCGGCCAAGTAACCAGTGCCGTGTCATCAGGCGAGAGGAAAAGCTTGCCGAGATAGTCCAGTCCCTGCTGCGAGCCGGACACGATGAAGACGTTCTCAAGCTCGCACGGAATGTTAAGCGCGGCGATCTGCTTGACCAGCCACTCGCGAAGCGGCTTGTAACCTTCGCTGACCGAATACTGCAGCGCCGAGTTCACGGCCGAGCTGCTGAAGATATCGGCGTAGGCCGCCTTGAACTCCTGATCGGGAAAGAGCGCCGGATCCGGGATACCGCCGGCAAAGGAAATGATCTCAGGCCGGTCAAGGAGCTTCAGAAGCTCGCGAATCTCCGATGCGCGCATCCGTGAAGAACGCGTCGCGAACATGCCTTCCCAATTCAACATTGGTATTTCCTCGCAATTTTTTGTCTTTAAGCGAGAGAACCACGCAATAAAAAATAAGTCAACATTACTGACCTATCTCTTTGCCGCCATGACAATTTCGGAAAGCGAAGGTCACTTCTGTAAACAGAAGCCAGAACCGACCAGAATCGATCTTTTCAAGACCCACCCGGTGGCGGTAGTGTCGCCGCCACTATCCAACATGCTATGAAGGTGCCAGCAATGTCCGCGTCGTCGAATACTCCTGAAATCAAGATCGAATTCCACGCGTCGCCGGTCTCGGAAGCCGATCGAACTCAGGCTCTGGAGACACCCGGCTTTGGAAAGGTCTTCACGGATCATATGGTTCTGGCCCGGTGGACTCCCGACAAAGGCTGGCACGATGCGAAGGTCACGCCGCGGCGGCCTTTGCAACTCGATCCTGCCAGCGCAGTACTGCACTACGCCCAGGAAATCTTTGAAGGTATGAAAGCCTATAAGGCGGACGATGGTCGCATACTGCTCTTCCGGCCTGAAGAGAACGCCCGTCGTTTCGCGCAGTCGGCGGCCAGGATGGCGATGCCTGCCGTGCCGGAAGAACTTTTCCTGAAGGCGGTCGAGGAGCTTGTCCGCGTCGACAAGGCATGGATTCCATCAGGCGACGGCAGCCTCTATCTGCGCCCGTTCATGTTCGCCAACGAGGCGTTCCTCGGCGTCCGCCCCGCTCAGGAATATATCTTCTGCATCATCGCCTCCCCGGTGGGTGCATATTTCAAAGGCGGAGCAAAGGCGGTTTCCCTCTGGGTCGAGACTGAGTACACCCGAGCAGCAGCCGGCGGCACCGGTGCTGCCAAATGCGGCGGAAACTACGCGGCCAGCCTCGTGGCACAGGCCGAGGCGGCGAAGAAGGAGTGCGATCAGGTCGTTTTCCTTGATGCAGCGGAACATCGCTGGGTCGAGGAACTCGGCGGGATGAACGTATTCTTCGTGATGAACGACGGATCTGTAGTAACCCCACCTCTCGGCGGCACGATCCTGCCGGGCATCACGCGCGCCTCGGTAATAGTTCTCGCCGAAGAAAAGGGCTTGCGCGTTGAGCAGCGCCCCTACTCATTCGCGGAATGGAAGGCCGATGCGGCCAGCGGCAAGCTCGTGGAAGCATTCGCTTGCGGCACTGCAGCAGTCCTCGCGGGCATCGGCCTCGTGCGACACGCCGGCGGCGAGTTCCGTATCGGAGACGGACAGACCGGCAAGCTGACCAGCGAGTTGCGTCAGGAGCTCGTCGGCCTGCAGAAGGGCGTCACAAACGATGAACGTGGCTGGACACGCCGTATCCTCGCCTGAGGTCATCAGCGGCGCGCGAGCAGTCGGCCGCCAGTAGTTCAGAGACTTCGGAAACCGGGCCACGCCCGGTTTTTTGTGGTTTGCGCCGGGAGGCGTGAAGCTCCAGCCGCTCGCAAAATCAAGGAGTTTCGGGCGGCATAGGAAAAGCCTTCGTTCCCCGCTTCCGTTTGGGGAAGCGGGGGAGTCTTTCCGACTGCAGCTCGACCGTCTCGCGCTCAGGAATGGAACAGGGCGGCGATCTGCTCTTGTGTCGGCAATTGGCCTCGCGGCGTCAGCTTGTCGACCACTCCAGGCAGAACGGTCGACAATTGGTTCAGCAACTCCTGCTCGCTGATACCCGCCTGACGTGCGAGATCGCTGATCGTCTGGGACCCGAGCGCACTATTGAGACTGCCCGGTGCGATCGGTTTGTTCTGCCCGGGTTGGACCCAGGAATCCACCGTATCGCCCTGCCCGGCTTCCGTCAGCTTGCCGAGAAGACCGCCAAGGCCACCGAGACCCCCAAGCCCGCCGAGAAGGCCGCCGTCACCGGCCTGCGGGCTGGCTTGCGGATTGGCCTGCTGGCCAGCCGGATCCGTCTGGCTGCCGCCGCCACCGAGGAGTTTGCCCACCAGCAACGCGCCGAGAGCAATCATGATCGGCTTTGATATATTTCCGCCTGGAACGGCGTCGTCAAAGATACCCATGCCATCCTCCTTTTTGGTTTCTTCATTTCACTGAACAACAACTGTAGAATGAAAGCATAAGGCTCTCACGAACCTTGAATTCCCCGGCGAGCTATTTAGCTAAACGGGAAGATGGTCTGAATATTCAACCAATCAAGGAGGGACACGGCGGATGTCAGTAATCAGTTGGATTATCCTTGGACTGATCGCGGGATTCATCGGCAGCAAGATCGTCAACAAGTCGGGCGCGGGGATGTTGATGGACATCGTCCTCGGCATCGTTGGAGCGATCGTCGGCGGCGTCATCTTCAGCTTCTTCGGCGCATCGGGCGTAACGGGCATCAATATCTACAGCCTCGTCGTCGCGGTCATCGGTGCTGTCGTTGTTCTCTGGCTGTACCACGCCGTCAGCGGGCGCCGGTCCGTTTAGCTCGCCATTTCTATGTCGACGGGATGAGCGCTGCCTCAAAGGCGGCGACTTTGTGCGTGTAACTCCGGCCTTGGCGCATCGGGCAAACGATCATGGCAGACGAGAGTACATCTTCATTCTACGACGACAACGCGGCAACCTATGCCTCGCGGCAACGCAAGCTGCCGGTACGGCGGCTCGATGCCTTTCTGTCGTTGCTCCCGCCCGGTGCGGCGATCCTCGATCTGGGTTGCGGTGGAGGACAGGACAGCGAGTATATGCTGTCGAAGGGCTTCGCCGTAATGCCGACAGACGGATCACCGGAAATAGCCAGGCAGGCCGAAAGCCTCCTCGGTCACTCCGTCGCGGTCCTGCGCTTCGAGGATCTGGACGAGGAAGAAGCATTCGATGGCGTTTGGGCAGAGGCAAGCTTGGTGCACGTCCCGCGAGCCACCCTTCCCGAGGTGCTGGAACGGATCCGCACTGCGTTGCGGCCCGGCGGCACCTTTCACGCCACTTTCAAGGCGGGCGAGGCCGAAGGGCACGATGCGTTCGGTCGCTACTACAACTATCCGTCGGCGGAGCTACTCTCGGAAATGCTGAGCAATGGAGGCTGGCATAACATAGTCATCAGTGAAGGCGACGGCACCGGCTATGATGGAAAGCCTACCCGCTGGCTTGCTGTACGGACGCAAAAATAAAGGCCGGAACTTTCGTCCCGGCCTTCGTGATCCAGCACTTTGAAGCCGCTTAGTTGACGGACTTGTCGACCAGCTTGTTCTTGCCGATCCAAGGCATCATGCCGCGGAGCTTCGCGCCGACTTCTTCGATCTGGTGGCTGTCGTTCATGCGGCGGATGCCCTTGAAGCGCGAGCCGCCAGCCTTGTATTCCTGCATCCAGTCGGACGTGAACTTGCCGGTCTGGATGTCGTGCAGGACGCGCTTCATTTCAGCCTTGGTTTCAGCCGTGATGATGCGCGGGCCGGTGACGTATTCGCCCCACTCCGCCGTGTTCGAGATCGAGTAGTTCATGTTGGCGATACCGCCTTCATAGATCAGGTCGACGATCAGCTTCACTTCGTGCAGGCACTCGAAGTATGCCATTTCAGGCGCGTAGCCTGCTTCAACCAGCGTTTCGAAGCCGGCGCGGATCAGCTCGACGAGACCGCCGCAGAGAACGACCTGTTCGCCGAAGAGGTCGGTTTCGCATTCTTCGCGGAAGTTGGTTTCGATGATGCCCGAACGACCGCCGCCGACGCCGCAAGCGTAGGAGAGAGCGAGTTCAAGAGCGTTGCCCGAAGCGTTCTGGTGAACAGCAACGAGGCAGGGAACGCCGCCGCCCTTCTGGTATTCGCCGCGAACCGTGTGGCCCGGGCCCTTCGGCGCGATCATGACGACGTCGAGCGAAGCCTTCGGCTCGATCAGGCCGAAGTGAACGTTAAGGCCGTGTGCGAAGGCGATAGCCGCGCCGTCACGAATGTTGCCGGCGATGTCGGCCTTGTAGATGTCGGCCTGCAGTTCGTCAGGCGTTGCCATCATGATCAGGTCGCCCCACTTGGCGGCATCGGCAACGGTCATGACCTTGAAGCCGTCAGCTTCTGCCTTCTTGATGGTTGCCGAACCGGCCTTGAGAGCGATCGCCACGTTGGCATGGCCGCTGTCCTTCAGGTTCAGGGCGTGTGCGCGACCCTGGGAACCGTAGCCGACGATGACGACGTTCTTCGACTTGATGAGGTTGAGGTCTGCATCACGATCGTAATAGACGCGCATTTGAATGTCCTTCCCTTTGCTTGTCCTGTGACTGTTGTAAGTGGGATCAGCCGACCAGCGGCATCTCCGCCAAAACCTTTTCCGTGCCGTAGAGGCGCAGAAAGGCGGAAACCGCCCTCTCCGCCTGACGCGCGGTATCCTTGAGACCCGGCTCGCCGAGCAGCATGCGAACATGCAGATCGGAAACGATCAGGCCGTAGAGCGTGTGATATGCCTCATCGGCATCATGGAAGCGCAAAAGCCCGGCGCGCTTGCCCGCGTCGATCAGGCCCATGGCGCGGCGATCAATCTGGCGGCGGCCCCGCTCAAGGAGCAGCTTGCCGAGCTTGGAGCCGTCGCGATGCGACTGGCCGATGGCCAGACGGTTGAGCGCCAGCGAAACATCACCGGCGAGAACCTCAAGCAGGTCCTTTGCGAAGATGACAAGGTGATCGTGCAGGCTGGCTGATGTCAGCCGCTCGCCATTGCGCTCGAAGGTGCGCACCTTGCTGGCCTGATAGGCGATCATGGCGGACAGCAGTCCGTCGCGATCGCCGAACCACTTATAGAGGCTTTCCTTGGAGCAGTTTGCGGCACGGGCAACGCCCGACGTCGTCAACGCCTTTTCGCCGCCATCGACGAGCAGCCGCAATGCCTGCTCTAGAACTGCGTTTTGGCGCGGCGAAAACTCGCTGGGCTCCAAATTATCGACGGCCACGGCCTCACTCCCAATAAGTACCGTACGGTACGGTTCGCGGGCTTTATGCTGCAATCCACCATGCGCGTCAAGCGGCCTGTGGGGAAAATCTCATACTGCAACACACTCAAAAATCTCGGCCGTTCACGTCCCGCTCGAGATCAACCACGCACGCTCAAGTGCGCTCGACCGGTTCGCGCGCAGCCTCCATGTCTCGCGCGGGTGACAAACCGTAGATCCGGCTGTATTCGCGACTGAACTGCGACGGGCTCTGGTAGCCGACCCGATGCCCCGCCGTTCCGGCATCCAGGCGTTCGACTAGCATTAGACGGCGAGCCTCATGCAGCCTCAACTGCTTCTGATATTGCACCGGCGTCATCGCCGTGATCGACTTGAAATGATGATGGAAAGACGAGACGCTCATATTGACCTGCTCGGCGAGATCCTCGATCCGCAGCGAGCTTGCGAAATGCTGCCGCAGCCAGGCAATGGCTCGCGCGATGCGGTTGCCGTGACTATCGGCGACTGCGATGTTGATCAGCCGACCGCCATCAGGCCCAGTGAGCACACGGTAGAGGATCTCCTGCTCGATCAACGGCGCCATCGCTGCGATATCCTTTGGACGATCGAGCAAACGCAGCAGCCGAACGGCCGCATCCAGAAACTCCGGCGTCGCAACATTCACCGCAATGCCGCGGCCCGGCCCCTGCGCTATCGGCCGTGGAATATCGGCTCGACTCAGCAATTCGAGAACCTTTTCGCTATTGATGCCGAGCGTCAGACAAAAATGAGGAATCTCGGCGCTCGCCTCGACCACGCGCCAGATGACAGGCAGATCGAGCGACGTCAGAAGATAATCGCCTGCCCCATAGTTGATGACGTCGGTTCCGAGACGGAGGCTCTTGGCCCCTTGGATAACAATGGCAATGCAGGGCCGGTAGCTGCCGTGACAGGGTGCGCTCGGCGTATGCCGGCGGCTGATCCCAAGGCTCTCGATGGCGGTGCGGAACTCACCCTCGGCGCCGGCATGTCGAGCGGCAATCGAAGCAATTTCCTGGTAGGGATTGAACGGCAATGTCATGCGAGGAAACCTTCATCTGCGGCGCCGGGATGCGCAGTATCTAGGATAGGTTCGCGCGCCCGAGAATAGCCCGTCCCTTCAATTTTGCAGGATCGTGCAAAAACCGCGGAGGATTGCTCTACCGCATGGAACTCGATCCGTTGCATCTTCGGCCATCCTCCCAGCAACCCGAAAGGAAGTCTCGGATGCCTATCGCAAAAGGCTATGCTGCCACTGACGCGTCGAAACCACTTACCCCCTTTACGTTCGAACGACGCGACCCCAATCCGGATGACGTTGTGATCGACATCAAGTTTGCCGGCATCTGCCATTCGGATATCCATACCGTCCGCAACGAATGGAAGAACGCCGTTTACCCGATCGTGCCGGGCCATGAGATTGCCGGCATCGTCTCCGCCGTCGGCTCGGCGGTGACCAAGTTCAAGGTCGGCGACCGCGTCGGCGTTGGCTGCTTCGTCGACAGCTGCGTCGGCTGTGCGACCCGCGACGTCGACCGCGAGCAGTACATGCCGGGTCTCGTCGGCACCTACAACGAATTCGAAGCCGACGGCAAGACGCGCACTCAGGGCGGTTACTCCGACTCGATCGTCGTCAAGGAAGGCTACGTGATGAACATCCCGGACAACCTTCCGCTCGATGCTTCCGCCCCGTTGCTCTGCGCCGGCATCACGCTCTATTCGCCGCTGCGTCACTGGAATGCCGGTCCCGGCAAGAAGATCGCAATCGTCGGCATGGGTGGCCTCGGGCACATGGGCGTCAAGCTCGGCGCGGCCATGGGGGCTGAGATTACCGTTCTGTCGCAAACCCTCTCCAAGAAGGAAGACGGTCTCAAGCTCGGCGCCAAGGAATACTACGCTACCAACGACCCGGCGACATTCCAAAAGCTCGCCGGTGCCTTCGATCTGGTGATCTGCACGGTCAGCGCTGAAATTGACTGGAATGCCTATCTCGGTCTGGTCAAGGTCGACGGCGCCTTCGTCGTGGTCGGCGCACCGGAAAACCCGATCCCGGTCCACGCTTTCTCGCTGATCCCAGGCCGCAAGAGCATTTCCGGCTCGATGATCGGCTCGATCAAGGAAACCCAGGAAATGCTGGATTTCTGTGGCGAGCACAACATCGTCTCCGAGATCGAGACGATCAACATTCAGCAGGTCAACGAAGCTTACGAACGCGTTCTGAAGAGCGACGTTCGCTACCGCTTCGTCATCGATATCGCCTCGCTGGCTGCCTGACAAAGACGCAAAGGGCGGCCTTGAGCCGCCCTTTTTCTATTTCCGATCGTCGTCGCGCATCGTTTCTTTCTGCGTAATCAGCCGCGCGCTATGCTGGCCACTCAGATAGATCCACAGCCAACTCCAGGCCACCGCGAAACGCGAACGCGTCCCGATCAGGAAGTAGATATGGGCAATCCCCCATATCCACCAGGCAATCCAGCCTTTCAGTTTGATGCGGCCGAAATCGATGATGGCGGCACTTTGACCGATCGTCGCAAGGCTGCCCTGATGGCGGTAGCGGAACGGCGGAGGCGCCGGCTTCGCCGCGAGGCGCGCCCGGATCACCTTGGCGACATAAGCGCCCTGCTGCTTCGCAGCCGGTGCGATTCCAGGCACGGGAGCACCGCCTTCCTGGATAACCGACGCCGTGTCCCCGACGACAAAGACATCCGGAAGTCCTGGTGCCGTCAAATCCTTCCCAACGATGACGCGCCCCGCCCGATCTGCCGGAACATCGAGCCACTTGGCCGCGGGCGATGCCTGCACGCCTGCAGCCCAGACAATCGTGCGGCTGGCGATGAACCCCTCACTTGTCGAGACACCTTCTGCTGTGCATTCCATAACCCGTTCGCCGATATGCAACTCGACGCCCAGTTCAGTGAGAGCCTTGCTGGCATAGGTAGAAAGCTCCTCGGCGAAGGTCGGAAGCACTCTTGGCCCAGCCTCGACAAGGACGACCCGCGTCTTTCGCGTATCGATACTGCGAAACTCGCGCGGCAGGGTCTTGCGTGCGAGTTCGGCGATGATTCCGGCAAGTTCGACACCGGTCGGCCCAGCGCCGACGATCGTAAAAGTCAGAAGCGCATCGCGAACGGCAGGATCGGCTTCAGTCTCGGCCCGTTCGAAGGCCAGCAGCACGCGCCGACGAATTGTCGTCGCATCCTCCAATGTCTTGAGCCCAGGCGCCACCGGCTCCCAATCGTCGCGCCCAAAGTAAGCGTGGGTCGCGCCTGTGGCGAGAACGAGGGTGTCATAACGCAGCGTCATGCCGCTACGTAAGGAAACTTCCTTTACGGCGGTATCGACGCCAACGACTTCACCAAGCAACGTCGTCACATCCTGCCGGTCGCTATAGAGATGCCGGATGGGCCACGCGATTTCGGATGTGGAAAGGATCGTTGTCGCCACCTGGTACAGCAGAGGCTGGAAGAGATGATGATTGCGTCGGTCGACGAGCGTGATCCGAAGCCCTGCGCCCTTGAGATCGTTGACCAGTTGCAATCCACCGAAGCCACCGCCGATAACGACAACATGTTGCTCGCTCATGACCTGCCTTCCGTGTCATTTCGCCAAAGCCAATGTCGTTGATCCAACGCAGCTTTCAAGCTTCCTTTCCGCATAGCTCGCCTGCTCACGGCGATGGTCGAGAAGTATCGACGGCGGTCAGTCCGCGTAGGCCACGGGGATCGATGTTCCGCTTTTCAGCAACTCCATCGATATGGACGCGGAGACGTCGAAGAGTTCGATCTTGCGAACGATTTGCTTGTAGATCACGTCGTAGTGCTCGACGCGCGGGAGTACGATTTTCAGAATGTAATCGTAGTTCCCGGTAAGGCGGTGCGCCTCGACGATCTCGGGAACGGCGCTGATTGCCCGGCGAAATGTCTCGATCCATTCGTCCGTGTGGTGTGCCGTCTTGATCAACGCAAACACCGTTGTCGGGACGCCCATCTTCGCGCGGTCGAGCACCACGATCCGCCGTGCAATGTGACCGCTCTCCTCCAGCCGCTGGATGCGCCGTGAACAGGCCGAGACCGACAAAGCGACCTTCTCCGCAAGATCCGTCACCGAAATGCCGGCATCAGCCTGCAATAATTCAAGGATTCGGCGGTCGCGATCATCCAGCATTGAGCCCTCCAGGAGTGGCGAGTTAATTTTGCACAATATTGCCATCTTGTGCAAAACTACAGCGCAAATGGGGAGTTCGGATCAAAGAAAGCAAACCATTTGCGCGATGATTGATGCATGATTTCGCCAATAGGAAATTCCAGACGGGGAGCATAACCAGAATGCAAACAATCGGACTGATCGGCGGAATGAGCTTCGAAAGCTCGGCGGTTTATTATCGCATGATCAATGAGATGGTGCGCGAGCGCCTCGGTGGACTGTCTTCGGCGGAGTTGTTGATGCACTCCGTCAATTTCGACGAGATTGTTTCGATGCAGAAAGCCGGTGACTGGGACGCCGCCGCAAACCGGCTCGGCGACGTTGCCCTGCATCTGCAAATTGCCGGCGCGCGTTGCGTGCTGATCTGCACGAACACCATGCACCTGATCGCCGATCAGGTTGCCTCACGCATCTCCGTGCCGCTGATTCACATCATCGACGAGACCGCTGAATCACTGAAGGCAGCCGGATGCAAGCGCCCGCTGCTGCTTGCGACCCGATACACAATGGAGCATGGCTTCTATGCCGATCGCATGAAGAGGCTCGGCGTCGACATCGTGGTTCCCGAAGCCGCCGACCGGACATCCGTTCACGACATCATCTTCAACGAGCTTTGCGCCGGCAAGGTGCTAGACAGCTCGCGTGAGAAACTGATGCAGATCATCGAACGGGAGCGTGCCAAGGGTGCAGATGGAATCATTCTCGGTTGCACGGAAATCTGCCTCATCCTCGACCCGAACCGGCTGCCGCTACCCGGCTTCGACACGACTGAGATCCATGCAAGGGCGGCTGTCGAGTTCGCGCTCGCTGACGAAACAGTTGACGAGACGGTCGCCGCCTAATGTGAATTTAATTGACTCAGTCAAATAAAAGCAGGACAAAATCTCCTAATCGGAGGTTTTGTCCATGGCTGATTCAGGTTTGATCGACGCTGCCCGCGACTTCAATCGCTTCTACACAAACTTCTTGGGGGTCTTGAACAAGGCCTATCTCGATACCGAGTTCACGCTGACTGACGCGCGTGTGCTCTTCGAGATCGGCTCCAGCAAGGGCGTCAGCGCCGTCGCGTTGGCGCGCGATCTGCATCTCGACCCCGCCTATCTCAGCCGCATCCTCAAGCGCTTTCGTGCCGCCGGACTGATTGATACGGCGCCTGATCCCAGTGACCTTCGCAGCCAGATCATCACAGTCACCACCAAGGGACACGATCAGTTCGAGGAACTTGGCCGACGCTCCAACGCTCAGATCGCAGAGCGTTTTGCAACGCTGGTCGATGGCGAACCCCAAAGCATCGTGACTGCAATGACGGCCATCCGTTCACTGCTGGATTCCGACGCGTCGCCACCTCCGTTAATCGTCCGAGCGCATCAGCCTGGGGATATCGGCTGGATCGTTCAGAGCCAGGGAAAAGCCTATACCGAGGAGTACGGCTGGGACATGCGCTTCGAGGGTCTTGTCGCCGAGGTCGCCGGCAAGTTCCTGGCAAATTTCGATCCTTCAATGGAGTATTGTTGGATCGCAGAACGTGCAGGCATCAACGTCGGCTCTATCCTCGTCACCAACGGCGGCGACGGCATCGCCAAGCTTCGCTTGCTCTACGTGGACAAGGCGGCGCGCGGTCTCGGACTCGGCAAGATGCTGGTGGACGAGTGCATTCGGTTCGCGAGGGCGAAGAAATACCGTCAGGTATCGCTCTGGACGAACGACGTTCTGCACGCGGCGCGCGGCATCTATGTGAAGGCGGGCTTTCGCCTTGTCTCCGAAGAGCGACACCGAATGTTTGGTCCGGAGGAGAATGGCCAAACCTGGGTTCTTGACCTCTGATTTGCTGCGTCCCAAAAGTTTCGCTTGATTTGGAAACGATCATTTCCTAATTATTCCGCCATGACCATGGCGACCTTCACTGAGACGACCCGGACACGCGGTAGACCACGCGAATTCGATCGCGACGCAGCGCTCGACAAAGCGCTGCAGGTCTTTTCCGAGCGCGGCTATCAGGCCGCGTCGATCAGTGAGCTTACCGAAGCCATGGGCCTTGCTTCAGGCAGCATCTACAAGGCTTTCAAGGACAAGCGCGGCGTGTTCCTCGCTGCTTTCGACCGATATCGGACCATTCGTCGCGCGTTGCTGGACGAACGCATGGCGAAAGCCGAAACCGGCCGCGACAAGATCCGCGAGGTCCTGACACACTACGCGCTCTCCTCGCACGGCGCCGCCGGTCTGCGTGGCTGCCTGGTCGTCGGCAGTGCGAACGATCTCGCCCTCTTCGACGAGAAGGCCGCCGAACATGTCGCTGCTGCCTTTGCCAGCAACGAGGCCCTGATCGCCGATCTCCTCCGACTCGGCCAAAGCGATGGCTCAATCTCAGGCGACATCGACATTGCCGCCACCGCCCGCTCGCTCCTTTGCTTGACCATGGGAATGCGCGTAGTGGGCAAAACGGGACCCAGCGAAGACGAGATGGCCGCGGTCGCTGCAACTGCAATGAAACTTCTGGCGTGAAACGGGTTGAATAAGACCCGCTTCAGCGCGCAACCTTTTTTGACATCCGATAGCCCCACCGGAGCCTACTATGAGCCTTTCGACCAACACGCGAAAACCCGTCGCGCCACAGACGATCTCGCCGTTGATGACATTTCTTTTCGCCGCCGCGTGCGGACTTGTCGCGGCGAATCTCTATTATGGTCAGCCGCTCGCCGGCCCGATCAGCGCGTCTCTCGGCTTCACGCCAGCGGCAACAGGCCTGATCGTTACGCTGACCCAGATCGGTTACGGTCTGGGCCTCCTATTGATCGTTCCGCTCGGCGATCTTCTGGAAAACCGCAGGCTCGTGCTGACGCTTATTGCGGTCTCCGCCGTTGCCTTGGTGGGTGCAGGTCTGTCATCGACTCCCGCAATGTTTCTTTTGGCCTCATTGAGCATCGGTCTCGCCTCGGTTGCCGTCCAGGTACTCGTCCCCTTTGCTGCTCATATGGCGCCGGACGCAATCCGGGGGCGCGTCGTCGGTAACGTCATGAGCGGGCTACTCTGCGGCATCATGCTGGCACGCCCGTTCGCCAGCTTCGTTGCGGAGGCGACGTCCTGGCACATGGTTTACTTCCTGACTGCCGCCGCCATGGTCGTGCTCGTCGTCATTCTAAGAGCCAAGCTTCCGGTCCGTGTCCCCCACACGCGACTGAGCTACGGCAAGCTGCTTGCTTCGATGGCAGACCTCGCCCTCCACTCCCGCGTTCTCCAGCGTCGCGCGCTTTATCAGGCGGGCATGTTCGGTGCCTTCAGTCTCTTCTGGACTACCACGCCGCTACTCCTTGCTGGCCCTCAATTTGGGCTGACGCAGAACGGTATCGCACTATTCGCGCTCGCTGGCGCGGCTGGCGCTGTGGCCTCGCCGATCGCCGGACGGCTCGCCGACCGCGGGCTCACGAGAGCGGCTTCCACACTGGCGATGCTGCTTGGAATGTCGGCGTTTCTCATCAGTCAATTCGCGACGGACAGCTCCCTAACGGCCCTGCTTTTGCTGACTGCGGCGGCTATCCTGCTCGATTTCGGAGTGACCACCAACCTTGTCTGTGGCCAGCGCGCCGTCTACGCGATCAGCGCCGAGCATCGCAGTCGCCTGAACGGCCTCTACATGGCGACGTTCTTTACCGGTGGCGCGATCGGATCGGCGGTGGGCGGCTGGGCTTACGCGACTGGCGGCTGGACGATGACTGCATGGATCGGTTTTTGCTTTCCAGCCCTCGCCTTCCTTCTCTTCCTTACGGAAGGCTTCGGCAGGCAGACAGTTTCAGACGTCGGCTGAATCGAATCTGAGCCGGGCGGCGCGAACCAAATCATGGTTTTCTTCCGCCCAGTTCAGCAGTAGCGCCAGAGTGCCGTAGAGCGAGCGGCCAAGATCGGTCATGCGATACTCGACGCTCGGCGGCTTGGTCGGAAAAACCTCCCGCTCGATGTAACCGTCACGCTGCAGGTCTCTCAATGTCTGCGTCAGCATACGCTGCGAGATGTCTGGGATCATCCGCCGTAGCTCTCCAAATCGATACGGACGCTTGGAGAGCGCCTCGAGCATCAGCGTCGACCACTTGCCGCCGATTTGCTGCATCATGTCCCGAACCGGGCAATTGTCGAAGTCGAGGTTGCTGAGGTCGACGTCGCGACGAACGCCGGAAGCCTTGTTCTTCAGGTTGAGGACGGCGCCGCTCATGCATGGTTCCCTTTTGGTAACGTAGAGCGAAAAAACTGCCCTCTTTACAGCTCGCAGTCAATTCCTAATCTAGAGCTAGTCTCTTTTTGAGACCTTTATCGAACCTAGAGGAAAGACATGAGCGAGACCATTCTCATCACCGGTGCTGCCGGCCAGCTCGGCCAGCGGATCATTCACCATCTGCTCGAGACCGAAACGGTTCCTGCTGCAAACATCATCGCCGCAACGCGCGACACCGCCAAGCTCGGAGACCTTGCCGCCAAGGGTGTCGCCACCCGCAGGGCCGACTTCGACGACGCCGCCTCGCTCGAAGCTGCCTTCAAAGGCGTCGATCGGCTGCTGATCATCAGCACTGACGCGCTCGCCGTCCCCGGTCAACGCCTCAAGCAGCACAAGGCAGCGGTTGATGCAGCCGCCAAGGCAGGCGTAAAGCACATCGCCTACACGTCAATGCCATCGCCGGACAAATCGCTGGTAACCTTCGCGCCTGACCATCTCGGCACGGAGAACGCGATCAAGGCGACGGGCATCCCCTACACGATCATTCGCAATGCCTGGTACATGGAGAACTATCTCCATGGGATGCCGCACAATCTCCACTCCGGCACTTGGTACACGGCCACCGGCGAAGGCAAGATTTCAAACATTTCTCGCGAAGACTGCGCGCGTGCGATCGCCGCATCTCTTGCCTCCAACACCAGCCAAAGCGCGACCTATACGCTGACTGGAACAGAATCCCTGGACGCTGACAAGATTGCCGCCGTCTTGGCCGATGCAGTCGGAAAACCATTGAAGGTCGTCAGCGTCACGGACGAGCAACTCGGCCAAGGCATGCGCGGCGCCGGACTGCCTGATTTCGTCGCCGACATGCTCGTCTCCGCCGATGCGAACATCCGCGCCGGCAACTTTGATCTCGTAACGGCTGACTATGAGAAGCTGACCGGCGGGAAGCCCGAAATGCTCAAGGACTTCTTCGTCGCACACAAGACCGCGCTCATCGCTTGAGCCAGTCGACAAGGCCCGCTTTTGCACCGCGGAGCGGGCTTTCGCCCAATTCCCAGTCTAGATCTTCTGGCCGCACGCCCGGCAGAACCGCCGCACCGTTTCCGCCATGCCGAACTCAAGCGCATCTGCCGTCAATCCGTGGCCAATGGATACCTCGGCCAGCTTCGGAATTCGCTTTACCAGCGGCGGCAGATTCGCCACCGTCAAATCGTGCCCGGCATTGACGCCCAAGCCGATCGCCAATGCGGCGTCCGCAGTCTTGCCCAGTGCCTCGAGGATTGGTCCGGCCCGCTCCGGTGCGTCGAAACACCCGCCATAGGGACCCGTATAAAGCTCGATTCGGTCGGCGCCTACGACCTTGGCAACCCCAACAGCCTCGGCATCACCGTCGCCGTCGGCAAACAGCGATACACGCGTTCCCATCTTCTTGAGCCGCCCGATCACGTCAGCCAAGAAGTCCCGATGCTTGCGGAAATCCCAGCCATGATCCGACGTCGCTTGCGTCGGATCATCAGGAACCAGCGTCACCTGCTCCGGCGCAACGCTGGCGCAGAGCTCCAGAAATTCGTCAGTCGGGTAACCTTCGATATTGAACTCGGCATCCGGAAACTCATCGTCGATCAAGTTGCGGATAACCGGCAGGTCGGAGAAGCGGATGTGCCGCTGGTCGGGGCGCGGATGCACGGTCAAACCGCTTGCGCCGGATTGCAGCGCGATCCGCCCGAGTCCTTCTATGCTTGGCCACGGTAGATCGCGGCGGTTTCGGAGCATCGCGACGGCATTGAGATTGACGGAAAGCGTAGTCGGCATAGCGGGTTCCACTGAAACGAAGGACAAGTGTTTCTAAGCCAATGAGTCGTCAGGGACCAACGAGATTCGTACATGAATGCATGCAAATCCGTGATGGCGCGAGCGTTTCGTCCGTTAGCGGAACGGCTGCAAGTAGATTTGGTTCGGCCTTCGCGCATTAAACGGCCAAATGTTTCGCCAGGGCCCCTTTCGCCGCGAATCAACGTCGCTTCGTGAAGCTTTCAAGGCGGATTGCCCTGTAAATTAAAAGTCACTAATTTTGATACTAACAAAATACGTCAATCACGGGTAACGTAAGCTTGCGATATCGAAGAAGACACCGCCAAGTCCTTCGATAACTGGACAGGAACGCTAAGAGGAAACCCCACTCAACCGCACCCTTTGCAATGCAGTCGCATAATGAACACAACGGGAGGGACCATGGCAGAAGGTTACAATCAAGGGTTCACCTCAGACCACGTGACGCAAACTCGCCCGAGGCACCGTTTCCTCCCTTCAGCGGCATTGCCCGCCGACCTGCCCCGCGGAAGAGTGCCTATAGCCGATATGGCCAATGCCTTCGGCGTTACCCATCGCACCCTGCACTTCTACGAGGAGAAAGGCCTGATCTCCGCCGGCCGAATCGGCCTGATGCGCGTCTACGAGCCGGGCGACGTCAGGCGCATGGCGGTCATCAACGCTTGCCGCGAGGCCGGAATGGCCGTTGCGGTGATACAAGACCTGATGAATGACCTGATTGAGGCTGAGACGCAGGAAGCTGCGGAAACCTTGTTTCGCGACGCGCTTAACACCCGCAAGCGCGAACTCAGCGCTGAAATGTCCACGCTACACCGGCAGATGCAGCAGGTGAGTAACCTGCTCGAGCGCGAGACAAGCGATGATCAGCCGCTGAACGACAACCAGGGTGGATCGGCACTCACGGATCAGGAGTCGCGATGCCTGGCTCTGATGGCGGCAGGTCTTTCAACGCAGCGCATTGCACGCACCCTCGACCTTCGGAACGAGGAAGCACACTCTCTGGAAACCGGCATCATTCAAAAGTTCCGCGCCAACAACCGTTTCCAGGCGATAGCCAAGGCCGTCATGTTGGGTGTAGTCCAGATCTGACCGGGAGAAGCACCTAGCGCACGATCGTCAACGTTTCGGCCGCGCGCGTGATGGCGGTGTAGAGCCAGCGTTCGCGGGTATCACGGAAGGCCCAGCTTTCATCGAACAGCACGACATTGTTCCACTGCGAGCCCTGTGCCTTGTGGACCGTTAGCGCATAGCCGTAGTCGAACTCGTCGTAGCGCTTGCGCGTGTTCCAGGGAATCTCGCCCTCGCCATCCTCGAACGCCTGCTTCAGCAGCTTGATCTTGGCCGCGCCGCGATCCATGTCATCGTCCTCTGGGCGGATCAGCAGGTTGATCCCCGGCTTCGTCGTCTCCTTGGACGACGTCATCACCTGCCAGAGCGAGCCGTTGAGCAGCCCTTTTGCCGGATCGTTGCGCAGGCAAACGAGCTTGTCGCCCGTTTGCGGATACTCGGTCGTGAAGCCCTTCAGCTCGCGAAGACGCTGATTGTATCTGCGCCGCGTCCGATTGGTTCCGACGAGAACCTGATCAGCATCCAACACCAGAGACTGGTTCACCTCGCCTTTCGAGATAACCTGCGCTGTCCCGTAGTCGCCATAGCCGACTTCGTTGCCTTCTCGCACCTGCATCGCGAGCTGGATAATCGGATTGTCGCGAGCCTGGCGGTGAATATCCGTCAGCAGATAGTCCGGCTCCTGATTGGTGAAGAAGCCGCCGCCAGAAACCGGAGGAAGCTGACCTGGATCGCCGAGCACCAGGATCGGGGTTCCGAAGCTCATCAAGTCCCGGCCGAGGGCCTCATCCACCATCGAACACTCGTCGACCACAATAAGGGCGGCTTTGGCAACCGGGCTCTGCCGGTTGATGGAAAACATCGGGGCGATGGAGGTCTTGCCTGTCTCTTCGTCCTCGACAGCCTCTTCGCCCCGCGGGCGATAGATCAGCGAGTGGATCGTCTTTGCGTTGCTGGCGCCGCGCGACCGCAAGACCTGGGCCGCCTTACCGGTAAAGGCGGCAAACAGCACGTCACCGTCCACATGCTCCGCGAAATGGCGCGCAAGCGTCGTCTTACCCGTGCCGGCATAACCGAACAGGCGGAAAAGCGGAGACCGCCCCTCCTTCAGCCATGTGGAAACGGCCTTGAGGGCTTCGTCTTGTTGCGGAGCAAATTGCATCGTGGATCGACTTGGCAGGATTCGCCCGACATAGGCAACCCTGAAAATCCGGGCGCACGACTCTATGGGAGTTCGGTGTCTCGGCACGCTTCCCAGTCTTCCGACGCCGCCGCAAAAATAAGGGCGCCACGGACAGGCGATAGGGGAATAAAACCGGGACCGATGGTGTCTCATGTCAGGCAAGGCAATCAAGCCTGCCCAAGATGTGAGGAGAGAGCCCATGAAATCCGCAAAGATGCTAGTTGCATTTGCCGTCGCTTCCGCTGCCGCAACGGCTGCCTTTGCCGCCCCGCCCGTCGAGACCGTCGACACCGCCAAGGGCAAGGTCCTGGCCGGCGAAAAAGGCATGACCCTTTACACCTTCAAGAAAGACCATAAAGGCATGTCGAATTGCTATGAGGATTGCGCCAAGAACTGGCCGCCACTCATGGCCGCTAGCGGTGCGAAGCCGGAAGGTGCATATTCGATCGTCGAACGGAAGGACGGCACCAAGCAGTGGGCGAAAGACGGCATGCCGCTGTATTATTGGGTCAAAGACAAGAAGATGGGCGATATCACCGGTGACGGCGTCGGCGGCAACTGGGATCTCGTCAAGCCGTGAGCGAACGGACTTGAAGACACCGGGTCATGATACGTTCGAGGGCCAAATCCTGGCCCTCCTTCCCTCGCTGAGGCGCTACTCCCGTAGCCTCACTCGCTCCGATGCGGATGGCGAGGATTTGCTGCAGGATTGCGTCGAGAAGGTGCTCACCCGTCGCGGACAATGGCGCGGGTTGAACCTGCGCGGCTGGGTCCTGACGATCATGACGAACCTCTATCGCAACAGTCGGCGCCAGACCGGCCGCGCCCCGTTCGTGGAACTCGATAGCGCCGAAGAGATCGTGTCGGTGGATCCGGCTCCCGATCCGCTCGAACGTTCGCGGC
Source organism: Rhizobium sp. BK399 (assembly GCF_014194695.1). Lineage (GTDB taxonomy): Bacteria > Pseudomonadota > Alphaproteobacteria > Rhizobiales > Rhizobiaceae > Rhizobium. The sequence continues at coordinate 35,947 of NZ_JACIAH010000002.1, forward strand.
TGGAGGACGCGCTGAACAGTCTTTCGGAAGAAAACCGCTCGGTGCTGATGCTGGTCGTCATCGAAGGCTATACCTACCAAGAGGTTGCGATCGCGCTCGACATCCCCATCGGTACCGTCATGTCGCGCCTGTCGCGCGCACGCCAGCGCATAGGAGAGCGGATGAAGGCCGACAATGTCATTACGCTTCGGAGACCGAAATGAAAGATATCAACCAGACCGTGACCGAAGCGGATCTTCATGCCTACGCCGACGGGCAGCTTCCAGACGAGGGACGCGCGCGCATCGAGGCATGGCTCGATGACAATCCGGATGATGCCGCCAGAGTGGCGGAATGGACTGTGCAAAATGCCCAGATCCGATCACTCTTTGCTGGCTATGAGAAGTCCACGGACGCGGACGTACAGCTTGTCACAGGTCGGAGCCGGCCTGCCAATTGGCCGAAGCGACTGGCGATGACAGCCGCGATCGCCGTGGTTTTTGGTCTTGGAGCGCTGAGCGGCCATTACGGACCGGCACTGATCGAGAAGCCGGATCTGCAGTTGACGGAACTCGAAACTCTTCCCAACGAAGCGCGCAACGCTTTCCTGGTCTACGCCGGAGAAGTGCGCCATCCCGTGGAGGTCTTTGCAAACGAGGAAGCGCATCTTGCGACCTGGCTGGGCAAGCGGCTTGCTGTGCAGAACCTCAAGCTTCCCAACCTGCAGGAACTCGGCTTCAAGTTGGTCGGCGGCCGCTTGTTGCCCGTCGATGGCAGCCCTGGCGCGATGTTCATGTACGAGGATCAGGCAGGCGAACGCCTGACAGTGCTCGTTGGGCGCAACGCGGATAACAAATCGACCAGTTTCCGCTTCGCCTCATCAGGCGATGTCGAAACCTTCTATTGGATCGATGGGGAACTCGGCTATGCCGTTACCGGCGAAGTCTCGCGCGATCTGCTGAGGAAGGTCGCGGAGGAATGTTACAGGCAGTTTCCGTCCTGAGCCTCAGCGCAGCGGATCGTTGGCAAGTTCGATCGGCTTGCCGTGCGGTGTCGCCTCGGCCGCCCGCTGCCAACTCCGCTGTAGATCGATGATGGTGTCGGCGTCGGCCACGCCGAGTTTGACGAGTAGCGCCGAAAGCGCTGCCACCCAGCAATCGAAGTAGTCGCTACCGTCTTCGGCCCGGCCGGGCTCATGTAACTCCCGGGATAGGGCGTCCGCCCATTCGCTCCAGGTAAACAGTCCCCGCTCATGCAAATGGACTGTCATCGCAAACGCCTCAGCGGCCCAGGGCTCCGGAAAAACCGGCTCGCCGTCAGCCGATCTTGGCAATTGCGGCGATCGCGCCAGCAGCGAGCGTGTATCACACTGGCTCAAGGTAGCTCTCCCAGGCATCGATCGAAACGCGGAGTGTCGGATCGGCACCCTCGCCCCAGATCTCGCCGCCATCGAACACAACGGTATACACCCATTGCGGGTTTTCACCCCTTCCGTGGGCATTGTCGTCCGGAAAGACGAACGAGCCCTGAACCGCTTCCACCACGCCCGATTTCGCGCGCGCATAACGTGGTAACCGCGTATGGGTGGTCGGATTGAAATTTCTGGTTCGAACCTTGTCACCGGCAGCGAACCGGGGCGCCGTTGTCACAGACCGGTCACAGGGGCCGCCTTTGGCGAGCACACCCGCCACCATATCGGCTTTAAGTACCCGCTTCGGCATCGCGCCATCCGATTGCTTGCGGCCGGCATCGATCTCCGCAGCCGTGACGAAGCCATGTCGCTGCAACAGCACCTCCAGTGCCCGCGTCCAGATCTCGTAGTAGCTCGCGCCAAGGTAATCGGCTGGCGGGATGCTTTCGCGTGTATGGCGGCTCTCATCGATGTTCCAGGCGCCAAGCGCGCCGCTGGACAGCGTAAGTCCAAGTGCCCGCTTCTCCCACTCGGCATGGAAATACGGCTCGTTCTTTTCCGGCGCGACTGGGCCAAAGCCCATCTGGCCACCAAGGTCATGCGGGCCGTTCATCGTGCATTCTCCGGAACAGCTGCCAGACCTGTTCCAATCATCGCGTCACGGCTGACGAGATCGGCAAGTCGTTCCTCGCTCCAACCGTCCGTGCCGTTCGGCCGCTCCGGAACAACGAGATACCGCAACTCGGCCGTAGAATCCCAGACGCGGATCTTCTTGCTCTCCGGCAATGTAACGCCGAACTCTGCCAGTACGCCGCGCGGGTCGATGACTGCCCGCGAGCGATAGGCCGGTGCCTTGTACCACACCGGCGGCAAGCCAAGCACAGACCAGGGGTAACAGGAGCAGAGCGTGCAGACGACGAGGTTGTGGGTGTCGTCGGTGTTGAACACCGCACGCATATGCTCGCCCTGGCGCCCCGCATATCCGAGACTCGCGATCGCAGCTGTCGCATCTTGTCGCAACCAGTCCGCAAATTCGAGATCGCTCCAGGCCTTCGCGACGACACGCGCTCCGTTGCGGGGACCGACCTTTGTTTCGTAGGTCTCAACAATCACGTCTATCGCTGCCGGATCAATCAGCCCCTTCTCTGTCAGGACAGTCTCCAGCGCCCTCACCCGCGCCTGCATGTCCGTGTAGCGGTTGTCGTGATGGTGATGATGGTCGTGATCGTCGTCGTGCAAGGGACATCCTCCGCCAATGCGTGACGCATCTTAGGCGGTTGAAATCCAGCCGCCAAGCTCACCGCCTGCCGGTATCTACTTTAACAACGGCCACAGGCTTAGCACCAACAGTACGGCCATGGTGATGTTGAACCATTTGAGCCGTGTCGGCTCTGACAGCCAATCGCGCAGCGCCGAACCAAAGCCCGCCCAAGTCGACACGCTTGGCACGTTGACCACTGCAAACGCGCCGCCGACGATCAGAACGCTCGCCAGATAGATGTCGGGGATCGTATAGGTCGCCATTGCTGTGACGGCCATGACCCAGGCCTTCGGATTGACCCACTGGAAGGCGGCCGCAGACAGAAAGGACATCGGCCTCGCGCCGCTCTTGCCTTCGCCGATAGAACGCGACGTCGCAATCTTCCACGCGATCCAGGCAAGATAGGCGCCACCGGCAAACTTCAGCGTCATGTAGAGCGCCGGCACCGTATGCAGGAGTGCCCCGAGCCCGAATCCGACGCCGATCAGCAGTGAAAAGAACCCTGCCCCGATACCCAGCATATGCGGAACGGTACGGCGGAAACCGAAATTCACGCCGGATGCGAACAGCATCATATTGTTCGGCCCCGGCGTTATGGATGTTGCAAATGCAAAGAGCACCAGGGCAAGAAATGTGTCCAGCGGCATGGAACCTCCCGAAGCCCGCGTCCGGTACGGCGAGGCCTTTGAATTTAGGTCAGTGTACGTGACCTAAATTCGTCTTTCCACACGGCCATTGTCATGGTGACAGGATTGGTTGAAAGATCATCGATCTGTCCAATCTTCTCCTAAACCGGGAACGACATCATGCAAGGCGACGCCATCCCAACGATCCGCTTTCCGAACGGTGCGGAGGTCCCCGCCCTTGGCCAGGGCACCTGGAACATGGGCGAGAGATCCTCGGAGGCAAAGCGGGAAATCGAGAGCCTGCGGGCAGGCCTGGATCTCGGCATGACGCTGATCGATACGGCGGAAATGTACGCCGATGGCGGTGCTGAGAAGATCGTCGGCGAGGCAATCCGTGGGCGCCGAGAAGAGGTCTTTGTCGTCAGCAAGGTGTATCCCTGGAACGCCAGCCGGCAGGGCACGATCGACGCCTGTGAAGGCAGCCTGTCGCGTCTCGGGACGGATCGGATCGACCTCTATCTGTTGCATTGGCGCGGCGACCACCCTTTGTCGGAAACCGTCGAAGCGTTCGAGGGGCTCAAGGCATCGGGCAAGATCGGAGCTTGGGGTGTTTCCAACTTCGACAAGAGCGATATGGAGGAACTGTTTGATGTACCTCATGGCCGCAACGTCGCCGCCAATCAGGTCCTCTACAATCTGTCGCGCCGCGGCGTCGAATATGATCTGCTTCCATTTTGTCAGGAGCGGCAGATCCCTGTCATGGCCTATTCGCCGATCGAACAGGGTCGCATCCTGCATCATCCGGAACTGATCCGCATTGCCAAGGCATACCAGGCGACGCCTGCGCAGGTGGCGCTTGCCTTCCTGCTGGAGCGCGATGGTGTAATCGTTATCCCGAAGACATCGAGCGCTGCCCGCGCCACCGAAAACCGCGACGCCGTTTCGCTCGATATTACCGACGAGGACTGGGCGGCACTCGACACTGCCTTCCCGCCTCCAGCAAGAAAAAAGCCGCTGGAGATGCTGTGACATCCAGCGGCTTTCTATGACGTCGCGTCGCGATTTCCTGGAAATCGCTGGTCGGCGCCGCGACTAGGCAGCCTTTGCCTCAGTGCCACCCGCGTATACCGGGTAGTCAGTGTATCCCTCGGCGCCGCCGCCGTAGTAGGTGTCACGGTTGGGCGTCGCCAAAGGCAGATCCCCCTGCAGACGTTCTACCAGATCCGGATTTGCGATGAACGGCTGACCAAAGGCGGCAAGATCAATCAAGCCGTCCCGCAGAAACTCTTCGGCGCGACCCTTGTCGAGGGAACCAGCAAGAATCAGCGTACCGGAGTAGCTCTGGCGGAACTTGCGCAGGAAATCTCTCGAAAGAGCCGGAGCACTGGCCGGACCCTGGTCCTTCAAGTGCACATAGGCAAGGTTGCGTTCAGCGAGCGCAGCAGCAAGGTGCAGGTAGGTTTCCTCGATCAACAGATGATGCGGCATGTCGAACAGCTTGCCGAATGGTGAAAGCCTGATGCCGACCTTCTCCGCGCCAATCCGCGCTACCACCGCATCGACGATCTCGAGCACGAAGCGCGTCCTGTCCTCGACGTTGCCCGCTCCATACCGATCGGCGCGGTCGTTGATTTCAGGATTGAGAAACTGCTCAAGCAGATAGCCGTTTGCGCCGTGGATTTCGACGCCGTCAAATCCGGCCGCAATGGCATTTGTCGCGGCATTCGCAAAGTCGTCTACAACCCTCGCAACCTCGTCGGTCCCGAGCGGCCGCGGTACGCTCGCTTCGACGAAGCCGGCAACGCCGTCCTCATTGAACGCATACGCCGTGCTCTTATCGTCGCGCGCAGGCTTGGCGCTGGAGCTGACAGGCTGTCCGCCGGCCGGCTGAAGAGAGGTGTGCGACATGCGACCGACGTGCCAGATCTGCGCAAAAATCTTCCCGCCCTCCTCGTGCACGGCCTTCGTCACGCCCTGCCAGCCACGGACCTGATCGTCCGACCATATGCCAGGGATGAAGGCAAAGCCTGTTCCCTCTTGCGAGATCGGCGTTCCTTCCGAGACGATCAGACCGGCGCCGGCGCGCTGGCGGTAATACTGGGCGGTCTGCTGGTCGGCGATACCGTCCTTCGCCCGGGCGCGGGTCATCGGAGCCATGACGACGCGGTTGCGAAGCTTCTGGCCGCGAAGATCGTAGACTTCAAAGAGAGACTTCATGAGCGTTATTCCTTAATTGGGTTGATTATCATCGACCAAACAGATATCTCTGGCACAGTCATAAATCCAACAGATGGAAATCATGATGTCGATCGATCACGCTCATATCTTGAAGTTCGACCTGAATCTGCTGGTTGCGTTTGACGCCCTGATGAGCGAGCGCAACGTCACGCGGGCGGCACAGCGCATCGGCACGTCCCAATCCGCCTTGAGCCACAACCTTGGGCGCCTGCGAGCGCTTCTGTCCGACGAGCTGTTTGTTCGCTCGGCGCGCGGAATCGAACCGACGCCACGGGCGCAGGAACTCGCCGAAACCGTGAGCGGCATCCTGTGCACGATCCAATCCCGCCTGATCGAGCCGGAGCAATTCGACCCGGCAACGGATGAGCGAACCTTCACGCTCGGAATGACTGACTATCTGGAAAGCCTGTTGATGCCGCCGCTGCTCGCTTCCGTTCACGAGCAGGCGCCACATGTCAATTTCGTGATACGGTCGATCGACCAGGATTATCCCGCGGATCTCCTGGACAGCGGCGAGATAGACCTCGCGATCGGCAAGGTGGAGACAGGCAACGAACTTCATAAACGTCGCAAGCTCTGGTCCGAGCGCTATGTCATCCTCAGCAACCCCGAGACAACCGGTGGTTCCGGCGCCATCGACCTCGAGACGTTTCTTGCGACCCCGCAGGCCGTGATCGTCAGCAAGGACGGCCGCTGCCGGCTCGTGGACGAAGTGCTGGCTGAGCGCGGATTGAAACGACGCGCAGCGGTGACCACGCCACACCTCTTCACGCTGCCGATCTTGGTTCGTGATACGCACGTGATCGCTGCCGTGCCGGCAAGCTTCGCGCGAGCCTGGGCGCCGGTGTTCGGCCTCGCCATCAGCCCCGGACCGGTGGACATCCCGCCCTACGACATCTCGCTTGGATGGCATACCTCGTCCGACCGCAACGCCGGCCACGTATGGCTGCGCCAACAGGTCCTTGCGGCGCTAGAGCCTGTGCGTGCCAAGGTTTTGGAGGCGAATGCAGGATCCGATATCGTCTTGATCGCTGCCGAATAGCTTGACGCCCAGATCCATGGGCGCGCGGCATAAGGAAGAAGGAAGTGCCGGACGCCACGTTGTCCGGCACGTCTGTTTTCTTACATGCCCTGCTGGCCGCGATTCATGGCGGCAATGCCGGTGCGGCAGACTTCGATCAGGCCAAGGGGCTTCATGATCGAAACGAACTGGTCGATCTTCGAAGACTTTCCAGTGATCTCGAGAATGAAGTGATCGACGGTCGCGTCCACCACCTTCGCATGGAAGGCGTCAGCGAGCCGGAGCGTTTCGGCGCGCGTCTCGCCCGTGCCGACCACCTTGACGAGCGCCACTTCACGCTCGATCGGACGCTCCTGGCCGAGCTCGCGGGCGCGGACCGTGAGATCGACAACCCGATGAACGGGGACGATGCGTTCAAGCTGCGCCTTGATCTGTTCGAGCACGTGCGGTGTACCGCGCGTCACGATGGTAATGCGCGACAGGTGTGCCTGGTGCTCGGTCTCGGAGACGGTCAGGCTCTCGATGTTGTAGCCCCGGCCGGAAAACAGGCCGATGACGCGGGCAAGGACGCCGGGCTCGTTGTCGACGAGGACCGAAAGCGTGTGGCTTTCGGCCGCCGCCGTCTCCGGCGAAATGAAGTAGGCAGAGCCCGTCGGCTGAAGATGTGCGTTCATGATCGTGGGTTTCCTCTACCTTGATATCAAACGAGCTGACGGCCCTTGGCGTCGATCGCGTTGGCGACCGCCTCGTCCGTGGCTTCGTCCGGCAACAGCATTTCGTTATGGGCCTTGCCCGACGGGATCATCGGGAAGCAGTTGGCGAGATTGGCGACACGGCAATCGAAAATGACCGGCTTCTTCACGTCGATCATTTCCTGGATGGCGCCGTCCAGATCATCGGGCTTGTCGCAACGCAGACCAACGGCACCATAGGCTTCGGCGAGCTTGACGAAGTCAGGCATCGCTTCCGTGTAGGAGTTGGACAGACGGTTGCCGTGCAGCAGCTGCTGCCACTGGCGGACCATGCCCATGTACTGGTTGTTCATGATGAAGATCTTGATCGGCGCCTCGTACTGGATCGCCGTCGACATCTCCTGAATGCACATCTGGATCGAGGCGTCGCCGGCGATATCGATGACGAGGCTTTCCGGATGGGCAATCTGCACGCCGAGCGCTGCCGGCAGGCCGTACCCCATGGTGCCGAGGCCGCCCGAGGTCATCCAGCGGTTCGGCTTCTCGAAGCCATAGAACTGTGCTGCCCACATCTGGTGCTGACCAACTTCGGTCGTGATGTAGGTGTCGCGATCCTTGGTCAGCGCATAGAGGCGCTCCAGCGCGTATTGCGGCATGATCACGTCGTTATTCTTGGTGTAGGCGAAGGAATTACGCGCGCGCCAACGAGCGATATCAGCCCACCAATCGGCGATCTGGCTCTTTTCCGGCTTCTTCGGCAATGCGCGCCACAGGCGAACCATATCTTCCAGAACGCTTCCGACATCGCCGCGGATCCCAAGATCGACGCGAACGTTCTTGTTGATCGAGGACGGGTCGATGTCGATGTGGATCTTCTTCGAGTTCGGCGAGAAGGCATTGATGCGGCCGGTGATACGGTCGTCGAAGCGGGCGCCGATGCAGACCATCACGTCGCAATCATGCATCGCCATGTTCGCCTCGTAGGAGCCGTGCATGCCGAGCATCTTCAGCCAGTTCTTGCCCGATGCGGGATAGGCGCCGAGGCCCATCAGCGTCGAGGTGATCGGGAAATCCGTCAGTTCGACCAACTCGCGCAGCAGTTTGGTCGCTTCGGGGCCGGAATTGACAACGCCGCCACCGCTATAGATGACCGGACGCTTTGCGCTTGCCATCAGTTCAATGGCAGCCTGGATCTGGCTGAGATCACCCTGAACCTTCGGCTGGTAGCTCTTCTGGATCGCATGGGCTGACGGCGGCGTGTAGGTGCCAGTCGCAAACTGAACGTCCTTCGGGATATCGACGACAACAGGACCCGGACGGCCGGACTGGGCGATGCGGAAGGCTTCGTGGATGATCGCGGCCAGATCGTTGACGTCCTTGACCAGCCAGTTGTGCTTGGTGCAGGGGCGCGTGATGCCAACAGTATCGCATTCCTGGAAGGCATCCGAACCGATCAGCGAGGTCGGAACCTGACCGGTCAGGCAAACGAGCGGGATCGAGTCCATCAAGGCGTCCTGCAGCGGCGTGACGGCATTTGTCGCACCCGGACCCGAGGTCACGAGCATGACACCGACCTTGCCTGTGGAGCGGGCATAGCCTTCGGCGGCGTGGCCGGCGCCCTGCTCATGGCGGACGAGAATGTGCTTGATATCGTCCTGCTGGAAGATCTCGTCGTAGATCGGCAGCACTGCGCCACCCGGATAGCCGAAGATGTGCTCGACGCCATTGTCCCTCAGCGCCTGGAGGACGATCTCCGCTCCCGTCATCCGATTGCCTGCTGCCTGATTGTCCGTGCCCGTCATGTTTCTTTTCCGTTTTGACTGCTGGGATTTGAGTTTTGTGGTCCGGAAGCCCGATTTTCGGACATAAAAAAAGGCCCCTGTGGGAGCCTTCGTCTAGCGCATGGGTGGCTATCGCCGGATGGTTATACCATCCTGCCCATGCGCCTTCCCACCACGATAAGAGCTACTGCGATTTTCATGGGGCGAATTGATAGACAGAAAATTTCGCATCGTCAACGCATGCCGCAATAAAAAATCGAATGCAATCGTCCCGGTCAGACGTGCGCGGGACTGGCGCGCCTGTCGCAAAAAGACTTTCTTAAACGTTCGCTCATATCCTCCTTTGCTACCGCAGGGAGTAGCCCTTTGCTGAACAAGGACTTGCACACGGCAGGCAAGGCAGGCGAGCATGACCGCCGCGACGACCAGACCCCGGGTAACCGGTTTCTTGGCCGCGTTGTTGCGTGTAGCGGGTCTCGCGCCACGATCGCTGCCGTCGCAGAAGCTGGCGGCACAGAGCTGGCCGAACTGTGGTCGGTCGGAAGGCTCATTTCGATCAGCGTCGGTCGAAACCGGGTGGTCGCCCTCGTCTACTCCATGAACACCGGCGGTCACAGCTGGGGCGAAGGAGAAGACAACTACTTTCAAATCGAAACCGAATTGCTTGGCGAAGTTCGCGTTGACGAGGATGGCCGCGAGCAATTCTCGACCGGCATTTCACGCTATCCCTATCTCGGCGCCATCGCTCACCGCATCCGCTCGACGGACTTGATGCGCATCTATGACGCCGGCAGCGGAACAACAGCCGTGATTGGCAAGCTCACGCAAGACGAGAGCATCGATGCCGCCATCCATATTCCCTCGATGCTGTCCAAGCATTTCGCAATCGTTGGCTCGACCGGCGTCGGCAAGTCGACAGCCGTGTCTCTGCTCTTGCACAAGGCGATCGAGGCTGACCCGAAGCTGCGCGTACTGATCCTCGACCCGCACAACGAGTTTGCTGCCGCCTTCCCGAAGCACTCGGTTGTCATCGATACGGACACGCTCGACCTGCCGTTCTGGCTGATGAAACTGGAAGAGTTCGCGGAAGTGGTCTTCAGAGGCCGAACACCGATTCCGGAAGAAGTCGACATCCTGCGGGATTTGCTGCCGGAGGCAAAGCGCGCCTTCCGCGGCAGCGACAATTCGCTCGTCAGGCGCACAACGGAAAAGAGCTCGATTACGGCGGATACGCCGGTTCCCTATCGCATGGCCGATCTGCTGGCGCTGATCGACGAACGCATCGGCAGGCTCGAGGGACGCAGCGAAAAGCCTCTGCTCCGGTCGCTGAAGATGCGCGTTCTCGCTGCCATCAACGATCCGCGCTACCACTTCATGTTCTCCAGCAACACCATCAGCGACACAATCATGGAGACGGTGGCGGAAATCTTCCGCATCCCTGGCGACAATAGGCCGATCTGCACCTTCCAGCTATCCGGCATCCCCTCCGAGGTCGTGAACTCAGTCGCTTCGGTTCTTTGCCGCATGGCTTTTGAAATCGCATTGTGGAGCGACGGTGCCATCCACATGCTCGTCGTCTGCGAAGAAGCGCACCGCTACATTCCGTCGGATCCGAATCTCGGCTTCTTCCCGACACGGCAGGCAATCGCCCGCATCGCCAAGGAAGGCCGCAAATACGGCGTGTCGCTGGGGATCATCACCCAGCGTCCAGGCGAACTCGATCAGACGATCTTGTCGCAGTGCTCGACGCTGTTTGCCATGCGCCTTGCCAATGATCGCGACCAGGAAATCATTCGTTCGGCGATTCCCAACTCGTCGATCTCGACGACCAGCTTCATTTCCTCGATCGGCAACGGCGAGGCGATTGCCTTCGGTGAAGCGATCAGCGTTCCAATGCGAATGCGCTTCTCGCGCGTCGAGGAACGCTACTTGCCGAAGGCCAACGGTGCCAACGTGAAGGTCAGCGACGAGGATCCTGACAACGTCGATCTGCGCAAGATCGTAACCCGCATGCGCGCCACCAGCGGCCCGGATATTTCGGCGTTCCAGCAAAGCTACTCCGCTGCAATGCCACCAAGCGGTCCTTATGAGGACGAAGAGGACTATGACAACGACTACGACGGCCCGGTAGCACCTTCCTCTTATCCGTCAGCGCCATTGCCGGGTCATTCTCTGGCGGCTCCACCACTCGCGCCGATCGAACCATATCGTCGCGACATGTTGCCGGGATCAGGCACCCCGCGAGAGCCATTTGCCGCTCCTCAGCGCGCGCCTCTTGCAGCGCCGGAAACGTCTATCGATGGCCGCCTGGAAGCCCTACGACGTGAAATGCGCGGAGAACCGCCACCCAGGACCGGCGACGGCCCAGCTGTCGCAGGAAGCATTCGCCGTGAACCCGGTATGTCCCTCCGTGACAGCATCCTGAAAAAGCCGCTCAGCAGCCTAAATAACAAGGACTAGCCGGTACCACGCTACCGCAAGCGCTCCCAGCTTTCGTCCATCTGGTTGCGAAACCAGGTCATCTGTCGCTTGGCATATTGCCGCGTCGCCGCAGCGCCCCGCTCCAGAACCTCGTCGCGCGTAAGCTCGCCATTCAACATCGCCGCAATCTGCGAAACGCCAATGGCTTTCATCACAGGCATGTCAGGCGACAATGAAAGCGAGAGCAGCGCTTTCACTTCACCCTCAGCCCCCTGCTCCAGCATCTTTTCAAATCGCCCGTTGATCCGCTGGTGAAGGACGGCACGCTCCGGTTCGACCACGATCTTGCGAGCCGCCGAGGGGTCGATCATCACCGGTCCCGCTTGCGCCTGAAAATCGATGATCGAGCGGCCGGTTGCTTCGATGACCTCGAGCGCCCTCACGATCCGCTGTCCATCCTGCGGACGAAGACTGCCGGCGACCGCAGGGTCGCGCTCTTGCAGTTGCCGATAGAGTTCGTCGGGTCCCTCATCCTGTAGGCGTGAGCGAAGGCTGTTGCGCACGTCCTCCGGTATCGCAGGCATATCGGAAAGGCCGCCGGTCAACGCTTTGAAATAGAGGCCCGTTCCGCCTACAAAAATCGGTTTGCGTCCATCGGCACGAAGACGCTGCAGCAGATCCGTAACGTCCCGCAGCCACGCCCCTGTAGAATAGGCACGACTCGCGGGGACGTGACCGTAGAGGTAATGGGGAATACCCTGTATATCGTCTTCAGATGGCCGCGCGGTCAACACGCGCAGCGTGTCGTAGACCTGCATGCTGTCGGCATTGACGACTGCCCCACTGTGCTCTTTTGCCAATTCGACGGCGAGCGCGGACTTGCCGCTGGCGGTCGGCCCGGTTATCAGGATCGCGTTCATTGCGCTCAGAAGGTTTTCCATCATGGCCCTCGTTGCCACGCTTGTTGCCAATCCGTCAAATCCTGTTCTCACGCAGTCGATTGCCGAGCAGGCGACCGATGCAGTGAAAGCTTCCGGCCTCTACTGGCTGGCTGACGGAATTGCCTGCGATATCGCACTGAGGGATGGAGCCGACGTCGAAGCCGCTCGAGCCGGCATTCTCGCCGCCATCGGCAGCGCTGCCATCGACCTCGTCATCCAGGATGCCGAGACACGCCGCAAGAGACTTCTGATCGCCGATATGGACTCAACCATGATTGGCCAGGAATGCATCGACGAACTCGCTGCCGAAGTGGGGCTAAAGGAGAAGGTCGCCGCGATCACGGCTCGCGCCATGAACGGCGAGATCGCTTTCGAACCAGCCCTCCGTGAGCGCGTTGCGCTCTTGAAAGGGCTACCGATCTCGGTCGTCGACGACGTTATTTCCAGACGCATCACGCTCACTCCAGGTGGCCCAGAATTGATCGCCACCATGAAGTCGAAGGGACATTATACAGCGCTGGTCTCCGGCGGCTTTACCGTCTTCACCGGCCCCATCGCAAAGACGCTCGGCTTCGATGAGAACCGCGCGAATGTTCTGCTGGAAGAGGCTGGTGTTCTTTCCGGCTTCGTCTCTGAACCTATCCTCGGCAAGCAAGCCAAGGTCGATGCGCTGAACGACATTTCCGAAAGGCTCGGCATTTCTCCCGACGACGCCATTGCCGTTGGCGACGGCGCCAACGACCTCGGCATGCTTCAATTGGCTGGATCCGGCGTCGCTTTGCACGCTAAACCAACCGTCGCAGCCCAGGCGAAGATACAGATCAATCACGGCGATCTCAGCGCCCTGCTCTATATCCAGGGCTACCGCAAGACCGATTTCGTAGTGCCATGACGGTAATCCTAGAGACCGATCGCCTGCTTTTGCGCAACTGGACCGACGGTGATCGGCCGCTGTTCCACGAGATCAACTCCGATCCTGAGGTGATGGAATTCTTCGCCTTCCGTCGCGACCGCGCTGAAGCGGATTCGATGCTCGACACGATCCGCGACAGTATCGCCGAGACCGGCCTCGGCTTCTATGCGATAGCCCTGAAGGAAACCAATGAGCCGATCGGTTTCTGCGGTCTCTGGAGACCCAAGCTCGAACCGTTTCTGCCAGCGGGCACGATCGAAGTCGGCTGGCGTCTCGCGAAAAGGCACTGGGGCAGCGGATATGCGACAGAAGCGGGAATGGCCGCACTGCGCCATGGCTTCACCGAGTTCGACCCCAGCGAAATCGTTTCGTTTGCTGTAACCGACAACCATCGTTCGACCGCTGTCATGCAGCGGCTTGGCTTGCATCATGAACCTGATCGCGATTTCGACCACCCCAGCATTCCGGACACGCATCCGCATCTGAAACGCCACGTTCTTTACACGATCAGCCGTCAGCAATGGGAATGCGGGATCCGCTAACGCCAATTGCCGGCGCACGGCACCATAAGAAGTTGGTGCCGCTTGCCTTCGTCGCCGCACGGACTTCCGACGACGAAGCCATTTGACGCTTATTGAGGGATGAGCGAGCCCTCGTCTCGCTACTCCATCGGCACAGCTACGAAGCGCAAGTCGCCGTTTGCCGACGCGATCATCATCTGCGCGTTCCGCCGGCCTTCCTGCTTTAGCGACTGCACCTTCGCGGCGACGGCCTCGGGCGAGCGCATAAACTCCTGCGCCACCTCAACGATCACGTCACCAGGCTTCAAGCCCTTTTCCGCCGCCAAAGAGCCGGCTGCGACCTCAGCGACAAGCACGCCATCGACACTTTCAGCGATACCGAAGGTTTTCCGGGTCTCCGCGCTTAGCTCAGACAGCGACAGGCCGAGTACATTCTTCGGATTCGTTGCATCGGGTGCAGCCTGATCCGTCTTGCCCTTGCCATCCGGCATGGGTTGGGTCTGCTGGTCATCGGGCTCATCCATATCCTGGTTTTCATCAGGATCCGGATTGATGACACCGCCCTTGTTGTTGGCGTCGGCATCGTTCGAGGCGGCCTGATCGCTATCCTCCAGGCGGCCGAGCTTCACCTTCACGGTCTGCTCCTTGCCGTCACGAAGCACGACAACGTCGACTTCCTTGCCGACGGGGCTTTCCGCCACCACGCGCGGCAAATCACGCATTTCGTTGACCGGCTTGCCGTCGAACTTGAGGATGACGTCGCCAGCCTTGATCGAACCGTCATCAACGGGACCACCCTTGATGACGCCCGCCACCAGCGCACCCTTGGCGCTCGATAGGCCGAGGCTGTCAGCAACATCGTCGGTAACCGGCTGAATGCGGACACCGAGCCACCCGCGGCGCGTCTCGCCGAACTCGCGCAACTGTTCGACGACGCCTGCAGCCAACTCCGACGGCACCGAGAAACCGATACCGATCGATCCGCCGCTCGGCGAAATGATCGCCGTGTTGATGCCTATAACCTCACCCTTCATGTTGAAGAGCGGGCCGCCGGAATTGCCCTTGTTGATGGCCGCATCCGTCTGGATGAAGTTGTCGTAGGGTCCGGCGTTGATGTTGCGACCGCGTCCCGAAATGATGCCGACAGTCACCGACCCGCCGAAGCCGAACGGATTGCCGATCGCCATGACCCAGTCACCGATGCGCATTCCGCTGGAATCGCCGAATTTCACGGCCGTCAGCGGCGCCTTTGGCTCAACCTTCAGCACCGAAAGATCGGTCTTGGTATCGGTGCCGATCAGCTTCGCCTTCAGCTTAGTGCCATCCGCGAAATTGACCTCGATATCGTCGGCGCCTTCAATCACGTGGTTGTTCGTGACGATGTAGCCCTGAGGGTCGATCACAAAGCCCGATCCCAGCGAATTGACGTTGTGGTTGCCGCCCTTGTTACCCTTCTGCTTGTTGAAAAAGTCGTTGAAGAATTCCTGGAAGGGAGAACCGTCGGGCGCGCGCGGGGCCGGGCCAACACCCTCGTCATCCTTGACATTCTGCGAAGTCGAAATGTTTACAACGGCATTGAGGAGGCCTTCTGCGAGATCGGCAACGGATGCCGGGCCGTTCATCGGCGGCGTGCCCTGCGCTTGCACCGAGCCGGTGAAACCAACATTTGCCAGAAGTGCGGCGCCGGCCAGGAGAGCGAGCGATCGTCTGAAGGTCGGGCGGGTCGTCGGGGCCATCAAGCATCCTCATTTCAAATAAAACGCACTCTGAGCACCAGCATAAGGCGGAATGATGGAGGGTGAAATCACCTTTTCGCGAAATCCCGTGCAATCCTGTTCACCGCGCTCGCAGCCCTCGTGCCGCCACGCAAAAAGGCCGGCAGATTAGCCGGCCTTCGCATTTTTTTGTCAGGCGTCGCAACGCGGCGATCAGTTGGTCGGTGCTGTCGGCATCGCCGGCGCTGCGTTTCGAGGCGCGCCGCTTGCATCGTTGAAGAAACGGAAGAACTGCGAGTTCGGCGAGATCACCAACGTCGTGTCTTGCGAGGTCAGAGCCGTCGAATAAGCGGCCATCGAACGGTAGAACTCGAAGAACGCAGGATCCTTGCTGAATGCATCCGCAAACAAGCGGTTGCGCTCGGCGTCGCCCTGACCGCGCAGGACTTCAGAATCGCGTTGCGCTTCGGCGGTGATTTCGACCACCTGCCTGTCTGCGATAGCCCGGCGACGCTGACCCTCTTCCGTACCCTGCGCACGCAGGAGTTCAGCTTCGGCAAGACGCTCGGCGCGCATCCGGTCATAGGTCTTCGGCGCGACTTCGCGCGTCAGATCCGTACGACGGATGCGGACGTCCTGAATGTTGAGACCAAGATCTTCAGCATCGCGATGCAAGTCGTCGCGAACCTCAAGCATCATTGCCACACGCTCTTCAGACAGTGCAGCATCGAAGTCGCGCAGACCGTAGACACGTCGAAGCGAAGAATCGAGTTGCGTGCGAAGGCGTGCCTCCGCGGCCTCGCGATCGCCCGAGACGGTTTCGCGGAACTTGCGGACATCCCTGATGTCGTAGACCACGAAGGCATCAACATCGAAGGTCGCGCCGCCACGAACCTGAACACGAATGTTGTCGAGGTCGAAGCGCAGTGCCTGCCGTTCCACGATCTGGACGCGGTCGGCATCCATGAAGGCAAACGGCAACTTGAAGTAGATACCCGGCTCGGTCTTCACCGACTGGATCTGACCGAAGCGGACAACAATCGCCTGCTCACGCGCATTCACGACGAAGACCGACGAGTAGAGCGCAATCAAGACGACGGCGAGAAGGCCGAGAATGAGGGGAAGCCTGTTCGATGTCATGGCTCAACCTCCCTGCTGCGCCGGTTTGCCGATCTCATTAAGCGGCAAGTAAGGCACAACCCCTTGCTTCTCGTCGATCACGACCTTCTTGGAATTCTTCAGAACCTGCTCCATCGTTTCAAGGAAGAGACGTGTACGAGTGACCTCGGGCGCCTTCGCATATTGTTCGTTGATGAACGAGAAGCGCTGAGCCTCACCTTCGGCTTCCTTGACCACGCGGTTCTTGTAGGCCGCTGCCGCTTCGCGGATCTGGGCGGCGTCACCGCGCGCCTGACCGAGCTTCTGGTTGGCGTACTGATTGGCCTCTTCGACCAGTCGCTGCTTGTCCTGGTCGGCTCGCTGCACTTCTTCGAAGGCATCGGCGACTTCACGTGGCGGAGCCACGTCCTGAATCGTCACGGCGCCGATGGAAATACCAGCCCTGTAGCGATCCATGGTTCCTTGGACGATGTTGGCGACTTCCGTTTCAATCGGCTGACGATTGTCGCGGAAGGCATCCTGGGCCGGACGGCGACCGACAACTTCGCGCATGGCGCTTTCGGCGACCTGCTGCAGCGTCTCAGCCGGGTTCTCCACGTTGAAAAGATAGGCCTTGGGATCGCTGACCGTGAAGAAGACTGAAAACTGAACGTTCAGGATGTTCTGGTCACCGGAAAGCATCAGCCCGCTCGACGAGGATGTCGACGTCGATGCCGCACCGATATTCTGCTGCTGCATCGTCACCTTGACGATCTCGACGGTTTCCATCGGCCACAGGTGGAAATGCAGGCCCGGGGTCGAAACCTCTTCCTTGGGATTGCCGAAACGCAGTTCGACGCCGCGCTCGTCCGGCTGGACGATATAGATGCACTGGAAGAGCCAGAACACCACCAAAATCGCCGCAACGATGACAAGCACGCCGCCGTTGAACCCGCCAGGCACAATGTTGCGCAGCTGGTCCTGACCGCGCCGGATAATATCCTCAAGATCAGGCGGCCCACCCTTGCCGCCACCGCGCGGGCGATTGGGCCCTTGCCCCCATGGTCCCTGATTGTTACCGCCGCCGCCGCCCCAAGGGCCGCCGCCGCCATTCTGATTGCTCCAGGGCATCAAAACCTCTTATTCGTTGAACTCCGATCGCCTAACCCACGGGGGCGGCGGATAGCTGCGATCGTGACCGTTATAGGTATCGCCGCATCTGCTTTCAACGCAGCATGAGGAACTTGACGATATTTATTGGAAAATAGTTGGTTTTCAGCGGTTAGCGCCGGTCATAGACCACGAATTTCGTGGGATAGCTATCCTTGTCGCCTGCAGGCACGTCGATCGTCTCCGTCGCCCTCCAGAGCGCTGGGTCAATCGCCGGAAATGACGTATCGCCTTCGACCGCGGTTTCGACATGCGTCACGCACAGCCGATCGGCGAGATCGATGGCCTGCTCATAGATCTGCCCACCACCGATGATGCAGATTTCGCTCCCACCATTTTGCTTGGCAAGGTCCTCTGCAAGGCTGATGGCCTCGGTCAGCGAACGAGCCATATGCACGTCCGGATTCGCTACCGCGGCAGACTGCCGGGAAATCGCAATGTTTGGTCGCCCGGGCAGCGGCTTACCAAGGGAGTCATAGGTCTTCCGCCCCATGACAACAGGCTTGCCCAGTGTCAGCGCCTTGAAGCGCTTGAGATCGGTGGAGAGCCGCCATGGCATGTCACCATCCCGCCCGATGATGCCGTTCTCGGAAACGGCGACCACGATCGTCTTGCGAATGTCAGACATCGACCTCTCCAATCAGACCGCGATCGGGGCCTTGATGCTGGCGTCGGCTTCGTAGCCGACCAACTCGAAATCCTCGAACTTGAAGCCGAAGATATCCTTCACATCGGGGTTGATCCGCATGAACGGCAACGGCTTCGGCGTGCGGGTCAGTTGCAGCTTCGCCTGCTCGAAATGGTTGTGATAGAGATGCGCATCCCCAAGCGTATGCACAAAATCACCGAGTTTCAGACCGGCAACCTGCGCCACCATCATCGTCAGCAAAGCGTACGAGGCAATGTTGAATGGCACCCCGAGAAAGATATCAGCGGAGCGCTGATAAAGCTGGCAGGAAAGCTTGCCGTCGGCGACGTAGAACTGGAACAGGCAATGGCATGGCGGAAGCGCCATGTCATCGACCTCGGCAGGATTCCACGCAGAAACGATATGGCGGCGCGAGTTCGGATTCTTGACGATGCCGGCAACAAGTTTGGCGATCTGATCTATATGGCCGCCATCCGGCGAAGGCCACGAGCGCCACTGCGCGCCATAGACCGGCCCCAGATCGCCATTCTCGTCCGCCCATTCATCCCAAATCGAAACGCCATTGTCCTTGAGGTAGCGGATATTGGTGTCGCCACGTAGGAACCAGAGCAGCTCGTGGATGATGGACCGCAGATGCAGCTTCTTTGTCGTAAGAACCGGAAAGCCTTCCTGCAGGTCGAACCGCATCTGATAGCCGAACACAGAGCGCGTGCCCGTGCCGGTACGATCGCCGCGATCGGTTCCGTGTTCCATCACATGCTTCAGAAGATCGAGATACTGCTTCATCGTTCGCCGCCGATTCCGTTCTGAGCTTATTTAAGCGCTTCGCTCATCGAAACCAATCGTCGCGCGGGCTTTATCCCGACAAATCTCCGTCACGATCAGCGCCCACGTATCCATTCGCTGACTAGGATCAGCCTATTGGCGATTTGACGTTCAATGCGAAGGTTGCCGAAGCCTTTGATGCCCGCCGCTTCCCTGCATCTCTCTCCTTGGCTTGTTTGTAGCGATAGTCGGAGCAGCGACCGGGATCGTCAGTATGTTGAAAGCGTGGCGCCTTCACGATCGGAAGGTGATCTCTCTCTCTCTCTCTCTCTCTCTCTTAGGCTGCCGAGCGTCCTCTCGCTTTCTGAGCGGACCACACGGTTTTGTGACAACACCTCTTCCCATCCCTGACGGAAAACACTATATCACCCATGCCGGTCTTCGGGCCGGCTATGGCGATAAATGAGCGGTGTAATAAACCTATTGGACCCGGGGGCGGTACCCGGCGCCTCCACCAAAAACCGGCGGCCCAGCAATGAGATGGCCGGCTTTTGATGGGGGCGAAACAGGATCGACAAGGGTGTAAAGATCGTCTTTTTGCTCGGCATTGTACCGCCGTTATCGGGCTAAAATTGTAGTTGCAAACGACAACTATGCGGAAGCTCGTCTCGCTGCTTAATCGCGGTGTGACACTTCAAATAAAGCCCTAGTGGTTCGCACCTCTAGGCGGGGTCCGAAGGCACCTGGCAACAGAAGCCTTCACCTTCTCCCTTGCGCGCAAATCATGTATGGTTTGGTCAAGCATGACTCGGCTCAGGCCTTTTCCAGGGCGTCTTGGCATGCCATACAGCCTTGGGAAACGAGTCCGAACCTAACGAAAGACAGGAAAGCATGGGGCAGGATCACATCCGTTACGACATTCTGGCACAGGACGCACTGCGTGGCGTCATCCGCAAGGTATTGTCCGAAGTTGCCGCGACGGGCCGCCTGCCAGGCGAGCATCATTTCTTCATCACCTTCCTTACCGGCGCGCCCGGTGTTCGCATCTCGCAACACCTGAAGGCGAAATATCCGGAACAGATGACCATCGTCATCCAGCACCAGTTCTGGGAACTGAAGATCACGGAGACGACGTTCGAGATCGGCCTTTCCTTCTCTGATGTTCCGGAAAAGCTCTTCATTCCATTCAATGCGATTCGCGGCTTCTACGATCCCTCGGTGAACTTCGAGCTCGAATTCGACGTGCCTCTCGCCGACAGCGACGAGCTTCCCGCCGCAGAGATTACCGCTTATCCGGTGGCATCCGAGAAGTCGGAGGAAACACCCGCCGCCAAAGCCGACGGCGAGGAAAAGAAGCCCGGTTCGGTCGTCTCGCTCGACGCCTTCCGAAAGAAGCAGTAAAACCGAGGGAAGCAACTGCTTCCCTTTTTCAATTCCGATCGAGGCCAGCCGTGACCGCCGAAGTCGTCAATCTCCGTCAGTTCAAAAAGAAGCAGGCCCGCGCCAACAAGGAAAAGCAGGCCGAGCAAAACCGTATTTCCTTCGGCCGTACCAAGGTTGAGAAGCAGCTCACCAAGGCGCTCAACGAGAAGGCCGAACGCTCGCATCAGCAGGGCCACATCGAGAAATCCGACGACGACAAATGAGTATCCAGGAAAGTAAAAAAGATTCCTGGATCAATCGCTTGAACGGCCGTCCGGATTCAGGACATCACCCGCTTGAATCGAATTACGAAGCCTTGCGATGATCCGCAAGCACTCGGCCACGCTACACGGACATCGCACCAGCTTCTCGTTGGAAGACGAATTCTGGGCCGAACTGAACATGATCGCCAAGGCGCGTGCCATTCCGCTCGCAGCCTTGATCTCTGACATTGACGATCAGCGTCAGCCCGAGAGCAACCTATCATCTGCGCTACGTGTCTATGTGCTGCACTGGCTGAAAGCTGAGGGTGCCGTTAGATAGCACGTGGCAACACCTGCGGTGATCTTCCTCGATGTGGCCGCCGCTACTACTGCGGCATCTGCACACCGGGCAGCCCCGGTACGGTTCCGAAATTGAGCGAGTTCTCTGGGGGAACGGAAAGCTGCTCCTGTGCACGTCGCGCAGCATCTGCGGCAGCCTTTTCCTCCGCCGCCTTCGCGCGCGCCGCTGCGTCCGCTTTCGCCTTTGCCTCGGCCTCCGCCTTTGCTTTCGCTTCGGCAGCTTGCCTCTCACGCTCTGCCTGGGCGGCGGCTAGGTCTCTCAAACGCTGCTCCTCGGCCTGCCGCTGCGCCTCGAAGGCCGCGGCCTTCTGGCGTTCCAGATCATTGAACTTGTAGAGAGCAACTTCGCGGCGCAGTCGCTGCTTTTCCAGCACGTTCGACTGCAAGCGCTCGACACGCCGGCGTTCACGCTCGAAGGCACGCAAGGACAGGAAGCCGGTGATATCGGTGACGTCCATGGTTCGGCCAGGCGACGCGAGCAGCCCCGAAAAGTCCAGGCGGATCGCAGGTTCGGCACCTGGAAGCACCTCACTGCCTGGATTGAGCGCAATATTGAGTGATGCGTTGATACGCTCTTGCGGCAGGTCGATCTGGCCGTTGCCAACCACCTTCGCCTGATCGGTCGTCACGCTGACGTTCTGAAAGCGCAGCACACCATCTGTAACGTTGAACGGGATGGCAGTCGGCGGCAGCTTCGCTTCGCCGTTGTTGAGCAAGGTCTCGACGATCGGATGAACCTTGCCGGCATTCAGCTGATCCTGCATCGGATCGGTGGCTGCCAGCAATGGCGCCAGCATCCCAAGATTGAGCCCGCGAACGCTCGTTTCACCGAGCCGAAGCTCCCCGGAGCCGTTCAGCGAACCGGCGATATCCTTCATGGATTTGCCGGACGCTTCCATGGAGAGCCCCAGTCCGAACTTGCCGCTGGCCACGGGCGCGCCGTCGCGCGGCCACACCACAGCGGCAAGGTCCGCATTCGCCAGCGCCAGCTTCGTCTGGAAGAAGCCCGTCCCATTGGCATTGGTAAAGAGGAGACTGCCGTCGAGGCTGCCGCCGTCCCAGCCTCCCTTGATGTTGTTCAATTGTAGTTCGTCGCCCCTGTACGCCACATCGGATGTGAAATCCGAAATCGCGCCCGACCAGCCTGGCCAGAATTGCTTGGCGGAGAGCTTGAGGCTGACGTCCATGTCCTTGAAGACGGGCAAGCCGAGCCCCCCCGCTGACAGGTTGCCGGTCGCCGCATCCGTCATTGGCCCGTAGATGGCTTCTCCGAGCCAGGCGGCATCAGCCTTTGAAAGCGCCAATTCGCCAGTTGCCGTCGTCGTCTCGGCCTTGCGGTCTAGGGTCAGCGCGCCGCTGAACTCATTGTCGGCGGCATGGCCGACAACGTCAGCAAGGGCAATCTTGTCGCCGTCGATCGTCGCGTTTGTCGTCAACTTGAACGGCAGGCCCGTACCCATTTGCGGGACAGCGATGCCGTTCATGACAAGGTACGGATCAAGGTCCGCGCTCTCCAGCGAAACCGCAAGCTGCCCGTTCATGAAGGTTTGCGGCCGGACGTCGACCTTGCCGCCGGCGGTAAACGAGGTGCGGTCGGTGGCAAACGTCAGCTGCGCGTCTGCAGGCTCTGTTCCCTCGGCTTGCACCTTGAGGGTCATACGCCCGTTGGCGTCGGCTTCAACCGGCAGCGGATCAAGGCCGGCCTGCCCGAACAGGATGGAGGTGACGCTGTTCTCGAGCGTCGCCTCAAGGCTCGTGGTGCCCTTGCCTGTCAGAGCCAGAAGGTCCGACATTCGGTAGTCGAGATTGACGCGGCTCCCGTTGCTCACGCCGGCCAATGTCAGGGTCAGGCCATCGCCCTCGTCCCCGCCAAGCGTCAGGGCACCACGCAAAGCAGTATTCGTGTACCAGGCGGCATTGCGCACGAGCCTATCCATGACGGGATGCTGCGGCAGGTGTTGCTTGAGCATGGTGAAGAAGGAGCCCGGATCGGCTGATTTGAAGGTGATTTCCCCCGAGCCTTTGTAATCGAGCAGCGATCCCTCGGCGCGACCGGTCGCAGTCACCTCGGCGCCCGCCAGATTCTTGACCGAAAGCTTCTCGACCGCCAAGGCGCCATCGGCAATTGTAAAGCTTGTCTCGACATCGGCCGCTTCGACGCCGAAGGCCGTGAATTTGTCGGCCTTCAGCTGCGCAGCGATCTTGTGATCAAGCACATTGTCGCCCGCGTCCTGACCGGTAAGCAATCCTGTCAGCGCACGCAGCGCATCCAGATCGAGCGCGTCGCCGGCAAGCGCGACATCCAGCGTCGGCGTCTGATTGGCCGCAGCCTGGCGATCCAGCCTGCCCTTGAGCGTCGCCTGCCCGACGGCAATCTCCAGGTTGTCGAATGTCTGGCGGTCGTGGGTGAGGCTGACATCGGCGGAAAAACCCGCTTGCCTCAGCTGTCGGATCGCCGGATCCACGGAACCGGCGAGCCAGGCCGCAAGACCGGTGGGCTGATTGGACGCCACTGTCATCTGCCCCACGAAGGACGCCTGCCCCTGCAGATTGAGCTTGCCTTGGCCTTCGACCTGTGTGCGACCGGGAAGCGTGCCGACCGCATTGTCGATCGTCCAGCCGCTGCCAGCGGGTTGGACATCGAGCTGAATGTCGCGGATCGTCGTGTCGCCCGCAACGATGGCCGGCAAGCGAACGCTCGCCTTCCCTGGCACCTGCGGTACCGGCACCTGTGAAACTATCTGGATCAGCGCGTTCAATCGCTGTCGAGCCGAGAGGCCGGCATCGCGGGTCGTCTTGCCGTTCGCGCCCTGATTACCGATGCGATTGACATCGATCTGCTGGCCGTTTGCGATCAGCAGGAATTGCGGCTTGCTTCCCGTATCGAGCGTCGCCTCGCCGGTGACGACATAGGGATCGTCTGCCGCCCCAACCTCCAGCCGATATTCCGGTATCCGAACGCTCTCGTTGGTAAGCTCGAACTTCCCTTTCAGGCGTGGAGGCAGATCGCCCTTGGCGGTCTTCTTGCCATCCCGGTTCTCAATCGAAGCCGACACCGTTCCCTGATAGTTCGGCCGGCGATCGACGAGCTTCAGTTCTCCGTCGAGATCGACCGTCACCGGCTGCTTGTCGGGCTGCAACTGCGTACGCATCCGCAGGATTCCGTTCTCGTCCGGCTGATTGCTGGCGATCGTGAAGTTGCCGTGCGCGCCATCAAGCGCCGCATCACCTTCGATCCGCCATGGACCGGCAAGCGACTTGGCCGACATTTCGGCATTCAGGCCGGTAACGTGCCGCGAGCGCCCCGACTGGTCGTCGATGAATTGAACATCGCCGCCGCTGACATGGACGTTCTCAAGAACAACCGTCCTGGCCGGAATTTCAGGCTGGCTGCCGCGTGTCCAGTCGAGCGTGCCGTCCTTCAACAGCCTCAGCTTTACCTTCGGGTTGACCACGCGCATGTCGAAGATCAACGCCTCGCCGGAGAGGAACGGCGCGAGTTCGGCATCCATCGAAAACTGCTCGACCTGCACGAGGGGCGACCCGTCGAGTTCCTGCCCGACGCGCACGTCATGCAGTGTCACCGATGGAAACGGCAGAAGGCGCGCATCCACCGCACCGTGCACGACGACTTTCTTGCCTATGATCCGGCTTGCTTGATCCTCGAAATTCTTTCGGAAGTCCGTCCAGTCGATAAACAACGGCGCCAGCAGCGCCACGAACAGCGCTACGACAATCACTCCGCCCAAAAAGACGAGGAACCGGCCTACCAACTCAACAATTCTCCATTTGGGAATCCATCGCGGACACTAGAGCATCATACCGAAAGCTGTGAAGCCGCTTTCCGGCAACATCGTGCTCTATTTACTTGATTCCGAGATGAATTCTCCTCATGCCCGGTTATTTCCCTCTCGGTCGGTCTCGCCTGGTAGACAAGCGCAACAGAGTGTTCGTTTTCAGGCAATATGGAATATCTTTCCGGGATTGAAGATATCGTCCGGATCGAGCGCTTTCTTGACCTGCCGCATGAGATCGACCGTGCCGCCAAGCTCCTCTTCGAGGAACGCCATCTTGCCTTGGCCGATGCCGTGTTCGCCGGTGCACGTGCCGTCCATCGCCAAAGCGCGGGCATTGAGCCTGCCGACAAAGGTCTCAGCGACAGCAATACCTTCGTCGGTCTTGTCGTCGAACAACAGGAGCACATGGAAATTCCCATCGCCGGCATGTCCGACGATCATCGCCAACAGGCCATGTTCCTCTATATCGGCCTGCGTCTCGCCGATGCAATCGGCAAGACGGGAAATCGGCACGCAGACATCCGTCGAGAGCGCAGCCATTTCCGGCGCCAGCGCACGCGATGCCCAATACGCATCGTGCCTTGCCTTCCAGAGCTTGCTGCGTTCCTCGGCGTTAACGGTCCACGAAAACGCGCCACCCCCGCATTCGGAGGCGATCTCGGCAAACTGTTCCGATTGCAGAGCAACGGTCTCATCCGTACCATGAAACTCGAGGAAGAGCGTCGGCTTCTCCTCGTAGTTCAGCTTCGAATAGGCATTGCAGGCGCGAATTTGCAGCGCATCCAAAAGTTCGATGCGGGCGACGGGAATACCCATCTGGATGGTCATGATCACGGCGTCGCAGGCGGCTCGAATGGTCGGAAAGGCACAAACGCCACCGCCGATCTTCTGCGGGATGCCCTGCAGCCTCAGCGTCACGGACGTCAACATGCCAAGCGTGCCTTCAGCTCCGACGAACAGCCGGGTCATGTCGTAGCCGGCGGACGACTTGCGTGCGCGTCGCGCAGTGCGGATTTCCTCGCCATTTGCTGTCACCGCCGTGACCGCGAGCACATTGTCCTTCATCGTGCCGTAACGCACGGCATTCGTTCCGGAGGCCCGCGTGGAGGTCATGCCACCGATCGAAGCATTTGCTCCGGGATCGATCGGAAAGAACAGACCGGTATCACGGAGATAAGTGTTCAATTCCTCACGCGTCACACCGGGCTCGACGGTGCAGTCAAGATCCTCAGCATTGACTTCAAGAATCCGATTCATTCGGCTGAAATCGATCGATATACCGCCATTCGGCGCATTGACCTGCCCTTCCAGCGACGAGCCGGTGCCGAAGCCAATGACCGGTACCTTATGCTCGGCGCAAATCTTGACTGCAGCCTTCACATCGTCGGCACTCTCTGCAAAAAGCACGCCGTCTGGCAGCTGAGCCGGGATGTAGGTAGTGGTATGCGCGTGCTGTGCACGGAACGCCTCGCCGGTCTGGAAGCGCTCACCAAAGCTCTGTTTCAGAATACCAAGAGCGGCGGCGATGCCTGCCTCGTTGCGTGTTCCGGATTTTGCATCCTTGAGCGCCATCTCTTTGATCTCCTTCACCTTCACACCCGGAGGCAGGTTGGTATGAGACAAGAGATGGCGCCTGTCTAGTGCATGATCGGGTAGAACCGTCCCCTATCGTGCGCCCTTAGACCAACGGCGGGTTGAGCCGCGCAAAAGCTTCCTGCCTGCGGTATGGAAAGTGGGGATAAGGCGCGGTAACTTCACTCGCGTTATCGAGCTTTTCAACCTGCTCCTTCGACAATGACCACCCGACAGCTCCGAGATTCTGCCGCAGCTGCTCCTCGTTGCGCGCGCCGATGATGACACTGGAAACGGTTGGGCGGCCGATAAGCCAATTGAGGGCGATCTGCGGGACAGTCTTGCCCGTCTCTTCGGAAACCTCGAACAATGCATCGACGATATCGTAGAGCTTCTCGTCATCGACCGGCGGCCCGTATTCTGCCGTCTGGTGCAGCCGACTGCCCTCCGGCAACGGCTGACCGCGCCTGATCTTGCCGGTGAGACGGCCCCAGGCAAGCGGGCTCCAGACCAATGCGCCGACGCCCTGATCGGCGGCGAGCGGCATCAGTTCCCATTCGTAGTCACGACCCGCCAGCGAATAATAGACCTGATGTGCAACATAGCGCGGATAGCCATGCTGCTCGGCAATCCCGAGCGACTTCATCAACTGCCATCCCGCGAAATTCGAGACGCCGACATAGCGGATTTTCCCTGCAGCAATCAGCCCGTCCAGCGTTGCGAGTACCTCTTCGATGGGTGTCGAAGCATCGAATGCATGGAGTTGCAGCAGGTCGATGTAGTCCGTGCCGAGGCGCTTCAACGCCTCGTCCGTGGAACGTATGAGTCGCGAGCGCGACGTTCCCCAATCCGCCGGTCCATCGCCCATCGGCAATGCGATCTTGGTTGAGATCAGTACAGCGTCGCGCCGACCAGCGATCGCCTGGCCAAGGACCTCTTCGGAGGCACCGGCCGAATAGACGTCGGCCGTATCGAAAAGGTTGACGCCCGCTTCCAACAAAATGTCGACCAAGCGTCGGGCTTCGGCTGCGTCGGTATTTCCCCATGCGCCGAAGAGCGGGCCTGAGCCTCCGAATGTTCCCGCGCCGAAGCTCAAAACCGGCACCCTGAGGCCTGATGCACCGAGATTTCTGTATTCCATGATCGGTCTCCTGTGTGGACTTCAGAAGAGATAGACACTGAATCTACCGTGATATAGATTGCCGGAAGGAAAACTATCCGTGAATTGAAGTCATCATGAGCAGGCAAGACATCAATCGCTCCGGCGAAATGGAAGTCTTCGTGCGCGCCGTCGAACTCGGCGGCTTCACGGCCGCGGCGCGTGCCTGCCGAATGACTCCGTCTGCAGTAAGCAAGCTCATAGCACGCCTTGAGGCACGCCTTGGTGCTCGCCTCGTCAACCGTTCGACCCGCAAGTTGCATCTGACGCCTGAAGGATCCGCCTTTTACGATCGCAGCGTTTCCATCCTTGCTGATATCGCAGAGGCGGAACGCTACGCATCATCAGGTGAACAGGCCACGGGGCCTATACGCATCAACACCAGCGCCTCCTTCGGCCATCATATCCTTGCGCCGCTGGTTTCCGAATTTCTGGCGCTTAATCCCGCCGTCACACTCGACGTCTCGCACACAGACGCCATCGTCGATCTCGTCGAGGATCGCGCCGATGTCGCGATCCGCGCCGGACCGTTGAAGAGCTCCAGCCTCATTGCGCGCAAGCTCGGCTTCACCCGCAACGTCATCGTGGCATCGCCGGACTACCTGAAGCGCGAAGGCGAGCCGAAGACCATTACCGACCTGACGCACCATCGCCGCGTTGGCTTCTCCTACGCGCGCAGCGTTCGGGGCTGGCCGTTACTCGATGGCGGCGAGACCATTGCGCTGCCGATTACGCCAGGCGTCCAGGTAGGCGACGGCGAAGCGAT
This sequence comes from Rhizobium sp. BK399, assembly GCF_014194695.1. Classification (GTDB taxonomy): domain Bacteria; phylum Pseudomonadota; class Alphaproteobacteria; order Rhizobiales; family Rhizobiaceae; genus Rhizobium. The sequence continues at coordinate 64,428 of NZ_JACIAH010000002.1, forward strand.
GCGATATATGGCGCTGTCAGGTGCTGGCCTTGTTCGCCTCGCCACCTTCACCGTTCGCGCCGATATCGAGGCCGGCCGGCTGGTCGCGGTTCTCGAGGACATCAATCCCGGCGACATAGAAGAATTCTACGCCGTCTATGTTGGCCAGGGCGGCCCACTGCCGGCGCGCGTCCGAGCGCTTCTCGACTTCCTCGCGGAGCGCGTCAGCCTCTGACATCGCGTCTGCAGAATTTCGCAATTGACCCCTTCACCGGCCGGCGCCTATATCGGCACATATCCTTCGGCCTCCTCGGCCGGCCTCTTTTGCCAGCCAGTGCTGCTCCCCTGTTTCGCTCGATCGCGGTTCCAGCATTGGCAAGACATGCATGGGAATCATGCCGTTGCACGACGCCAGCCGCTTCTTTCAATACGCCAGCCTGCCGCGGTGGATCCTCCTGCTCAGCGTCTCCACCGTGCTTGTAGTCGGGCTCGAATTGCTCGGGCTGCCGGCCTCGCTCCTGATCGGCCCCATGGTGGCGGCGATTGTCCTTGCCTTATCCATCGGTCAGGGATCGCTCAAGGTCCCGCGCTGGCCCCTCCTCTTCGGGCAGGCGCTCGTCGGCTTTCTGATGGCGCGCGCCATCACCGTTGACATCCTCAAGACCATGGCCACTGACGCGCCACTCTTTCTCGCGATGATCCTCTCCGTCATCGCTGCCGCAGCCGGTCTTGGCTGGTTGCTGACGCGCTGGCAGGTTCTACCCGGAACGACGGCGGTCTGGGGCTCTTCGCCGGGCGCAGCCTCCGCGATGGTGATCATGTCCGAAGCCTATGGTGCCGACGCCCGTCTCGTCGCGTTCATGCAATATCTCCGGGTGGTCTTCGTCGCTGTGGCGGCCTCGGTCGTCTCGCGCCTCTGGGTCGCCGCCGATGGTGGCGAACCGCCGCCGTTCATCCTCTTCCCACCGGTCGACTGGCAGGCGCTGGCTGCGACCATCGCACTCACCTGCCTGTCCGCCTACCTTGCGGTGCGTTTTCGCATTCAGGGCGGCACGATCACGGTGCCTCTGGTCCTTGGCGCCCTGCTTCAAGGCCTCGGTCTACTCAAGATCGAACTTCCGCTCTGGCTGCTGGCGATCAGTTATGCCCTGATAGGCTGGAACATCGGGCTTCGTTTCACCCGCGGGATCGTCATGCACGCCGCTCGCGCACTGCCGCGCGTCGCTGCCTCTATCCTGCTGTTGATGTCGATCTGTGGCTGCATGGCGTTTGCCTTGCACAAATTCGCAGGTGTCGATCCGCTCACAGCCTATCTGGCGACAAGCCCCGGCGGCGCCGATTCTGTGGCAATCATCGCAGCTTCGAGCGATGTCGACGTGCCCTTCGTCATGGCGATGCAAACCGCTCGGTTCCTGGTGATCCTGTTCACCGGCCCGATGCTGGCACGCTTCATCGCACGCCGCTCCGGCCTTGCGGAAAAGTCCGTCTAAGGCTCGCCCATTGGCCGGGTGTCATTCCATAGGCATTTTTGAAATGGCGGGTGAGATGGCTCTGGTCGGCAAAGCCGGTCGCCGCCGCAACATCAGACAGCCCGTCGCCTGCGCCGATCATCGCACGCGCCTGCTGCAGCCGCCGCATGAGCAGATAACGATGCGGGCTTGTTGCAAAAGCCGCCCTAAAGTGCCGGGAGAGAGAAAAGCGGTCGAGACCGGTGACAGTCTCAAGCTCGCCGGATCGCACGGCTTCCGTGGCATGCGCTTCGAGATAGTCGCGCGCCAATCTTGCGCGCTGCCACGCCACGCTGCCGAGCGGCCGTTGTGGAGCCTTCGCATGTTTTGCAAGTCCGCCCGCAACACGCGAAACGAAATCGTCGACGAACAACTCGTCGAGCTCGCGATCGAGCTCTGTAAGGGCTCCGAGCAGCGTACCTGCAAGAATCGGATCCCGGATGACAGGATCGTCAACGAAGGGAAGCCCGATCTTCTGCGCTCCAAGGCATTCGAGCAGTAGCGCCGGCTCAAGATAAAGCATGCGATACTGCAGCCCGTCGTCAGTACCAGCCCCACCGTCGTGCTCCTCATCTGGGTGGAGTACGAGCACCTGTCCCGGCATACTGAAGCGCCGCTGGCCACGATACGAAAACGTCTGCACGCCCTTCATCGTCACACCGAGAGCGTAGGTATCGTGGCGATGAGGCTCGAACGCCTTGCCGGAAAACTGCGCTTCCATCCGCTCGATTCCGGGAAAGGCCGGCGCAATCACGATCCCGTCTGCGCCGGGCTCGGTGCACAAACGTTCAAGACCCTCGAAGGCGTGACTGTTTACATCCTGGTCCAACGCGACTTTCGAACCCGTATGAAAGAGACTGGAATGTTTGATACCAAAATTGCGATCGTCCTGCGAAACAATCTTGCATCCTGGCAGAAGCTGAACGTCACTGCCTTTCTAATGAGCGGCATCGCCGGACAGCACCCCGAGATGATCGGCGAAGCCTACAAGGACCGCGCCGGCAATCTCTACAATCCACTTTCCATCCAGCCGATCATCGTCCTATCGGCCGAGGACGAGACGATGTCGGCGATCCATCGCCGCTCCCTGGAGCGCGGCGTAACCTCATCGCTGTTCATCGAAGAGATGTTTGCAACCGGCCACGACGTTGCCAACAGGGCCGTCTTTGCAGAATACGCACCTGACGATGCCAAGGTTGTCGGCATCGCCATCCGGGCGGAGAAGAAGATCGTCGACAAGATCACCAAGGGCGCGACGATGCATCAATAACGAAAACGGCCGGGCGTTGGCCCGGCCGTTTCTGTTGACTGCAGGCTGGATCAGCTCTGGGTGACAGGCGCGATCTGTATTTCGACGCGGCGGTTCTGAGCACGACCGGCTTCCGTCGCGTTGGAAGCGACCGGTTGCGACGGACCGAAGCCGACGGCCGAAACGCGGCGCGGATCGATGCCCTGCGTGCCGAGATAATCGGCAACCGACATCGCGCGGCGCTGCGACAGGTCCTGATTGTGCTGCAGGCTGCCGGTGGAATCGGTGTGGCCGTTCACATCGATCAGCGTGCGGTTGAACTTGCGCAGGACGATCGCCACAGAATTCAGCGTCGGATAGAAGCCAGACTTTACGGCATCCTGGTCGACATCGAACGTGATGTTGGACGGCATGTTGAGGATGATGTTGTCGCCGCGGCGGGTCACCGAGATTCCGGTTCCCTGAAGCTGGGCGCGCAGTTCCGATTCCTGCTGGTCCATATAGTTGCCGATCGCGCCACCTGCGAGCGCGCCTACGCCGGCGCCGATCAGCGCGGCATTGCGACGTCCTACCGGCGAGCCGCCGACTGCCAGGCCGGCAAGCGCGCCAACGCCGGCACCGAGCAGCGCGCCGCCCGACGTGTTCGACATCTTCTGTTCGCCCGTATAGGGGTCGGTCGTGGTGCAGGCGCTAAGGTAAGTTGCAGCAACAGCCAAAAGTATGAATTTCTTGATCATGGACAGGCGGATCTCCAGTTCGGTGTTGATGCGACCAGTATTAAGGATTGCGGCAACAAGATGAAACCGACGCTTTCAGACACTGGAAATTGGGCAAATTGCACAACTACTGCGGATCGCAAGCAACAGCGATGAGCCAAGTGCCCACGTCGCCCGTCGGAATCCGGGCGACGGTTGTATCGCAAGGCGACCCGTCAGAAGTTCTGGAAGAGCTGGCGAACCGTGTCATAGCTGGCGTTGGCGATGTTCAGCGACTGTAGGCCAAGCTGCTCTTGCGTTTGTAATGCACGCAGCCGGCTCGACTGCTCCTCCATGTCGGCATCGATCAGGCGACTGATACCGCGGGCGTATGAATCGTCCAACGACTGCGCGAAGTCGCTCTGGATGCTGATGCGCTTCTCGAGCGCGCCGAAGGCCGAACCCACTGTCGTCATCTGGTTCAGCATCATGTCGACGACGGTGATCATCTCTTTCACCTGCGCCTGCGTCGTGCTGCTCGAAACACCAATTTCGACCTGCCCGGCCGTATTCCCCGCGCCCTTCAACATCACGTAGTTTTGTGAGGCTCCCGCCTCGGTCGCGAAATACTGGGAGGTAAGAGCGCCATATTCACCGGAGCCCGTTGTCCGATCGTCGATCAGGTAGCGGGCATCCTTCGATGTCGTCGCCCCAACTGGGGCAAGATCGACCTCGTAGCTCAGCATGTCGACCTTCACCGTCCCGTCGGAATAGCGGATGAAGGAAGATGGGATCTCCCTTGGTTTGGAGGGATCAGCCGAATCGTCGATCGCAACCCAGTTATCACCGTTAAACTCGGCAGACTGCGCAACCGACCGCAGCTGATCCTTCAGGTGTGCGATGTCCGTGTTGATCTTGTCCTTGTCGACGCCGGACTCGGTCGCCGCCACCAACTTTGCCTTGATCTCGCTCACGAGATCGATCGCGTTGTCGACGGCGTTGTAGGCTGTGCCCATGGTGGCAGCCGCAAGACCGAGAGCGTCGCGAATGGCTGACTGGGCTTTCTGATCAGTTTTCAGCGTTGAACTGATCGCCCAATAGGCACCGTTGTCGGACGCCTTTTCCACTCTGAGGCCGGTGGACACCTGCCTCTGGGTCTTTGTCATATCACGACCAATGTCGCGCAATACATACAGCGCGGCATCCACCGAAGTGCGCCGATAAATGCTCAAGGTACTGTACTCCGAACACAACAATACACTGATACAAACAAACCGTACCGCGAACGATCATGTCCGGGAGCGCCTGAACGAGGCGCCAGGGTGATCCTCTCAAAACGCTGGAGGACCTATCGGCTTCTGTGGGAATGATTACCGCTCATGCTTAAAAAATATCTAAAATTGAGAGGAAATTCATCCAATTCTACAACTTTTTATAAGCTATAACTCGCAGGATTTTACCCGCTCAAGGCGCGCTTCGCTTACTCGGCCGCCTGAAGCCGTCCAGCCTTGGCGGCAGGGCGCGGACGAGAGGCGTGCGCCATTTCTTCGTGTAGCCGCTCCTCTTCGTGAGCATGCGGCTTCGCAAAGCGCGCGATGAGCAAGTAAGCCACCGGGGTAATGTACAGCGTCACCAGCGTCGCAAAACCGAGGCCGCCGACAATCACCCAGCCGAGGGCAATGCGCGCTTCCGCGCCGGCGCCATGCGCGAAGACCAGTGGTACACCGCCAAGGATCGTTGCGATCATGGTCATCATCACAGGTCGCAGCCGCAACGCACATGCCTTTTCGATCGCCGCACGCACCTCCTCGCCGCGATCCCGCAGCTGGTTCGCGAACTCAACGATGAGAATGCCGTTCTTCGCCATTACGCCGACGAGCAACACAAGGCCAATCTGGCTGTAGATGTTGAGGCTGGAGCCGGTGATAACAAGCGCGAACACGGCGCAGGCAAGCCCGAGCGGCACGGTTGACATGATGATGACGGACGACAACACGCTCTCGAACTGCGCGGCCAGAACCAGGAAAATAATGACGATGGCAAAGCCGAAGGTCAGCGCCATGCCACTCGAGTTTTCCTCAAGCGTTGCGGCCTCCGCGAGGGGCACAAGGCGAGCGCCGGCGGGCAGGATCGACTTGGAGATTTCAGTTGCCTCCTTGACCGCGTCTCCGAGGGAGAGGCCACCCCTCAGGCCCGCAGTGATCGCAACCGAAGCAAGTTGCTGTTCGCGATTCAGCTGCGGTGCGACCGAGCTTTCCGTCAGCGATGCAATCACCGACATCGGGACAATCTTGCCATCACCGGTCTTGAGGAACACATTCTCGAGATCCGTCGGGTCGTCGAGCGGCCGTGTGTTCGAGGTGAGCAGTACCGGGTAGGCTTCGCCCTTGACGAAGACGTCGACGACCGAGCGCCCCTCAAGCAGCGACTGCATGGCCGTCGAAAGGCCGGTGATGTCGATCCCAAGATCCGAGGCGCGCTCGCGGTCGATCGTCACAGACACCTGAGCCTGGGTCGGTTCGTTGGTCAATCTCGGCGTATCGTAATGCCCGGTCGCGTCCAGTGCATGGACCAATTGGGCGGCCGCGGCCGTCAGCGCCTCGTGATCGTTGCCAACAAGAGCCATCTGCAGGCCGTTGCCGGCGCCGCGAATGCGCAGGCTGTTCGACTGGATGGCGTTGCCACGGAGCGCCGGGACCCTCGCAGCCGTGCGATTGATGTCTGTCACGATCTCTGCCTGCGTACGTTGACGCTCGCCCCAAGGCGCCAATGTCAGCACCATGAAGCCGCTATTGACCTGTCCGCCCTGCCCGGAGATGGAAAAGATGTTGCTGATATCACCGCTGTCGACGAGCGGCTTAAGATACTCTTCGACCAGCTGCATCTTGTCGCGCGTGTATTCTAGACTGGAACCCTGGGGGGTCGTCAGGCGCATCATCACCAGCGCTCGGTCTTCATTCGGCGTCAGCTCACTGCGGACCGTCTGGAACGCGAGGACCGCCGCACCCGCGAAAATCAGGCAAGCGACGATGACGATCAGCGGGGCATTCAGGCAGGCATGCAGCGACCAACGGTAGGCATCGGCGAACCATGTGCCGAAACGTCCGAGAAGGCCGTGATCTTCGAGCATCTCCTTGGTCAATATCCGCGAGGCCAGCATTGGGCACAACGTCAAGGCGACGATCGACGAAAGGCCGACGGAGAAAGCGAGCACGAAACCGAATTCTCGGAACAGCCCACCCACCTGCCCCGGCAGGAAGGACAAGGGAATGAAGACCGCGGCAAGCGTTGCCGTCGTCGCGATGACGGCGAAGAATACCTCGCGCGTGCCAAGCACGGCAGCCGCCCTTGGCCCCATGCCTTCCGAGCGTCGACGCACGATGTTTTCGAGAACGACAATGGCGTCGTCGACGACGAGACCGGTTGCCAGCACGATCGCAAGCAGCGTCAGGATGTTGATCGAGAAGCCAACGAGATAGACAGCCGCCAGCGTTCCGATCAAAGCCACCGGCATACTGACCGCCGGAATGATCGTTGCTCGCCAATCTCTGAGGAAGAGATAGATAACAATGGTGACGATGACGGCAGCGAGAATGAGCGCCAGCACGACCTCATGAATCGCGCCCTGGATGAACACGGCATCATCGCTGGTGATGGCGATCCGCGTGCCCTCAGGCAGCGTCTTGGAGAGCTCGGCGACAGCATCCTTGATGCCGTTCGAGATGTTCAGAGTGTTTGATTGCGCCTGGCGAATGATGCCGAGACCGATGCCAGGGACGCCGTTCGAGCGCAGCGCCGTCTGCCCGTCGCGCGGCCCAAGTGTCACGTTCGCCACATCGCCGAGGCGAACGTGGTTCTGCAGGATGACGTTGGAGAAGTCTTCCGGCGTCTGCAGGCTTGCCATCGCACGCACGACGATCGTCTGCGTCGGGCTCTTGAGCGATCCTGCGGGCACGTCAAGAGCCGCGCTCGACAGCGCCTTCGTGAGATCCCCGACGGTCAGCCCTCGACTCGCGAGCTCGCTCTGGTTGACGTCGACGCGGAAAACCTTCTCCTGGTCGCCATAGGTTTCGACATCGGCCACGCCGTCGACCGAGGCAAGGCGATCGATGACCTGGTTTTCGACGAGAAGGGTCAGATCGTCCATGTTGAGTTTGGACGAGGTGACTGCGAGGCGCATGATCGGCTGGGAATCCGAATCCGCCTTGACGATCTGTGGCGCATCCGCCTCTTCGGGCAGGCGATCGGCGATGCGACCGATGGCATCGCGCACATCGTTTGCGGCAACCGCGAGATCGACGGAATCGGAGAATTCCAGCGTCACCCGGCTCTGGCCGAACTGCGAGCTGGAGGAAATCGACTTGAGGCCGCTGACGCGCGCGGCCGCCCCCTCGATCACCTTCGTCAGTTCCTGATCGATCGTCTGCGGCGAGGCACCGTCGAACGTGGTGCGAACGGTGACGACGGGCCGATCGACATCAGGCAGTTCGCGCACTTCGATCCCGGCATAGGCTGCAAGGCCGGCGACAATCATCAGGGCATTGAAAACCAGCGCAAGGATCGGGCGCCGGACGAACAGCGCCGTAAATGTCTGTTTGCCGGAAGCCGGCTTGTCCTGCATTTCAATCACGTTCATTGCGTGACGGGCTCCGAATTCGACGCGACTTCGCCGGCAACCCGCACCGCGCCGCCCTCACGGACGCGCTGCAGGCCCTCGGTAACGATGGCGTCGCCATCCTTCAGATCAGCCTTGACGAGAATGTAGTCTGGATTGCGCTGCACGATACTGACCCGCACTTTGCCGGACTTGCCATCGACGACCTGCCAAACAAATGCCCCTTGCGAGTCCCATTGGACTGAAAGCGGATCGACCGCCGGATATCGGTCGCCGCCGAATTTCATTCCGACATTGAAGGACATGCCCGCGCGCAACTCGTCGGAGGCGTTGTCGATCCGGGCCCGCACGCGCATCGTCCGACTTGCGGCGTCTATACGGTTGTCGATTGCTTCGACCACACCTGAAAAAACGCGTCCCGGTCGGGCGACCGACGTCGCCTCGACCGGCTGGCCGACTGTTATCGTGTTGGCGAAGCGTTCAGGCACCCAGTAGTCGACGAGGATTTCGGTCCGATCGTCGAGCGTCGCGACCGGTGTCGTCGTCGAAACGTTGTCGCCGATGTTGACCGGGATGATGCCGACAATGCCGTCGATCGGCGCAACGATGCTGCGGCGCTCAAGATTGAGTTCGGCTGCCTGCAACTGCAAGCGTGCACCCTGCTCCGCGATCTCGGCATCGAAGACATCCATGCGCGACACGCTGGATTTGATGTTGTGGTAGAGGCTGGATTTCTCGACAGCGCTCTTCAACGCGACATCAGCCTGGCCGCGAGCGATGACTTGCTCTTCGCTGTCCAGCTTTGCCAGAACCTGCCCTTTGGTGATCCTATCGCCCGACTTGATCAGAATCTCGCGGATCGTGCCGCTCGCCTGCGGCATGACCACCACAGAACGAATGGCATCTCCCGTCCCGATGGCGCTCAAGCGATCATTGACGACACCACGGACGACAGCTTGAGTGGCGACGAGAACCGGAGCATTGGCGCCGCCACCGCCACGCCGCCGTTGTCCCTCTCCGCCGGCGGCCGGTTGCGAACTAGCCTCGCTGGGCGCCAATTTTGAAACCTCTGAAAAACCGGCCTTACGCAGCGTCTCGCCGGCCCCAGGCACAAAGTAAACCCATCCGGCAAAGCCGGCCGCAATTACGACAACGCAAACTACAAACTGCTTCCAAAATGGCATTCACGTCTCCAGAGGGACTCGAGGCTAGTCCAGGGTCTATCGAAAGAGGCGTTCGCAGGACAAATTGCCGCGCGTCTGCGACAATATTGTCCCTTTGCTGACCACCGGCAAGCGAATTGGTCCCGCATTACTGAATTGTAATATCAAGACTGAGTTACTGTTGTGGCAACTCTCAACCCTCTGGACCGTGTTGTAGAATTTCGTTCTCAACGTCAAATGACGGTTTTGTTTCCTAACGTTTATTGACGATGCTTACGCGCAACCGCAGCTGTCTCTTGCCGCATATGCGGGCAGTTCCCGGAGCCGGCTTTCTCGAATGCCCGGCGTAAGCTGAGGAAAGCTGGCATCGAGGGGAATGAAAGCAGAACATCTTTTCTGGCCTTTCCATCCCGAATCACTACATTACGCGCCATGAGCAATAGTTTCGACGATATCCCCTTCTTCGATGAAGAGCCGGATGAGGCGCCGCGCAAGCAGCCGGCTCCTGCCGCTCCGGCCGCTGGAGGGCTCGCCGCCCGCGCCATGGCTGCGCGCGGTGGCGGCAAGCGTCCCGATTATCTTTCTGGCTTGAACCCTGAGCAAACCGAAGCCGTCGAAACGCTGGAAGGCCCCGTTCTCGTGCTTGCGGGCGCGGGTACCGGCAAGACGCGCGTTCTGACGACGCGCATCGCCCATATCCTCAACACCGGCCGCGCATTTCCCTCGCAGATTCTTGCCGTCACCTTCACCAACAAGGCTGCACGCGAGATGAAGGAGCGCATTGCCGTTCTCGTCGGCGGCGCGGTCGAGGGCATGCCTTGGCTCGGCACGTTCCATTCGATCGGCGTCAAGCTCCTGCGCCGCCATGCCGAACTCGTCGGACTTCGCTCCGATTTTACCATTCTCGACACCGACGATGTCGTGCGCCTGATCAAGCAGCTGATCCAGGCAGAAGGCCTGGATGACAAGCGCTGGCCTGCCAAGCAGTTCGCCGGCATGATCGATACTTGGAAGAACAAGGGCCTAGGACCGGGGGACATTCCGGAAGGCGACGCCCGCGCCTTCGCCAATGGCAAGGGCCGCGAACTCTACTTTGCCTACCAGCAGCGGCTGTCGACGCTGAACGCCTGCGACTTCGGCGACCTCCTGATGCATCCGATTGCGATCTTCCGGAAGAACCCGGATCTTCTCAAGGAATATCACGGCCGCTTCCGCTACATCCTGGTCGACGAGTATCAGGATACCAACACCGCCCAGTACATGTGGCTGCGGCTGCTTGCGCAACGTCCGAAGGGCGAACTTCAGAATGTCTGCTGTGTCGGTGATGATGACCAGTCGATCTACGGCTGGCGCGGCGCCGAAGTGGATAACATCCTGCGCTTCGAGAAGGATTTTCCGGGCGCCAAGGTCATCAAGCTCGAGCGCAACTATCGCTCGACGGCGCATATTCTCGGTGCCGCCGGTCACCTGATCGCCCACAACGAAGGCCGCCTCGGCAAGACGCTTTTTACCGACCGTAGAGATCCAGAGGACATCAAGGTGCAGGTGCACGCCTCGTGGGATTCCGAGGAAGAGGCCCGCGCCATCGGCGAGGAGATCGAGCAGCTTCAGCGTGGCGCCGCTACCGGCAAGCGGCATCTGCTGAACGACATGGCAATCCTGGTTCGCGCCTCGTTCCAGATGCGCGAATTCGAAGACCGCTTCGTCACGCTTGGCCTCAACTACCGCGTCATCGGCGGCCCTCGGTTCTACGAGCGCCTGGAAATCCGCGATGCGATGGCCTATTTCCGCCTCGTCGCCCAACCTGCCGACGACCTTGCCTTCGAACGCATCATCAACACCCCGAAGCGCGGCCTCGGCGATACGACCGTGCGCGCGCTTCACGATTATGCCCGGGCCCGCGACATTCCGATGCTGGCAGCCGCAGCCGATATGATCGAGACTGACGAACTGAAGCCGAAAGCGCGCAAAGCCCTCTTCGACGTCGTTCAATCATTCCGCCGTTGGCAGGAGATGCTCGAGAGCACGCCGCATACCGAGCTTGCCGAGCAGATCCTCGAAGAGTCGGGCTACACCGACATGTGGAAGAACGACAAGTCGGCCGATGCGCCGACCCGTCTCGAAAACCTCAAGGAACTCATCCGCTCGATGGAAAGCTTCGAGTCGATGCGCGGCTTCCTCGAGCACGTCGCGCTGGTGATGGACGCAGAGCAGAACGAAAACCTCGACGCCGTCTCGATCATGACGCTGCACTCCGCCAAAGGTTTGGAATTCGACACCGTCTTCCTGCCAGGTTGGGAGGAAGGCTTGTTCCCGCACCAGCGTTCGCTCGACGAAAGCGGCCGCGCCGGTCTCGAGGAGGAGCGCCGCCTTGCCTATGTCGGCATCACCCGCGCCAAGCACCGTTGCCACATCTGGTTTGTCTCCAACAGGCGCATCCACGGCCTCTGGCAATCGACCATACCGTCGCGATTCCTCGATGAATTGCCGGAAACGCATGTCGAGGTTGCGGAAACCGAACAGAGCTATGGTGGCTACGGTCGCGGCGGCGGCGGTTACGGCCAGTCGCGCTTCGACAAAGCTGATCCCTTCGCTAGTTCCTCTTATTCGACGCCCGGGTGGAAGCGTGCCCAGCAGAACAAGACGGACGCCACCCGCGACAACTGGGGCACACGCTCGGGCCACGCCGTCGAACGCATCGGTTACGGCGAAAGCGGCCCGCGAGGTCGCACCATCGATGGCGAACTGGTGGCGAAATCGACCGCCACGGAACCGTCGAAATTCAAGACCGGCGACCGCGTCTTCCACTTGAAATTCGGCAACGGCAACATCGTCGAGATCGAGGGCAACAAGCTGACGATCGAGTTCGACCGTGCCGGGCAGAAGCGGGTCTTGGATGGGTTTGTCGAACGGGTTTCGTAAAGCGAGGATTGTGCGTTTCGTAAAGCCTTGCTCTCTCCGGAATCCGGGCCTCACCCATTCGTGACTTCGTTTGCGGCGGCGCGTCCCGCATACTGCGCTCCCGCGCGCACTGATCGCGGGAGAGTAAGAGGACGCAGATGAAACGTTATTCGCTATCTCTGATCGCAGCCTCGCTCATGATTGCCGTCTTGAGCAGTCCAACCATCGCCTTTGCCTGCAACCACATCATTCTCGGGACCTGACATCGAGGGTGCATGAACGCGGCACTTGCCGCGGCAGCGAGGAAGTCCGAATTCGCAGAGCGGGCATGACGCCCGCTCACCCCAGGATCGGCATCGAACCCAGCCCCAATATGTCGTTGAGCAATGCCAGCCCGATCCCGGCGGCGACGACCGCGATCCCGATCAGAAACAACCGTCTGGCCCGGTCATACTTGGCAGCAATCAGCGAATCCCGGGCGAGCAGATCGGCGAAAACCTTGACCTGCAACGCAATACCCACTGTCAGCAGCAGCATCGGCAGAATGTCGATCCGGCTCCAATCGTTTGGATTCGAGACCCAGCGGCTGACGAAGCTCAGGGAAAAGCCGAGGATGATGCCGGCTGCCGTCAGCGAGCCGTTGCGGAACGTCGCGTCGATCTTCTCTTCTGGACCGGGCTCGGTCATGGCTTGGGCTCCGGGTTATCCTTCGGCAAAGAAAGGCAGAGATTCCCGGAATCGGCAAGACCACGGCTCGCCGCAGATCATATGGACACTAGGCGCAGGCTTCAGCCGCAAACCTTGCGCCCCGCTCTTCAAGCAGGCGTCGCAAGACGCTTCGATGGCATCTGCTTTCGCTCTCACAGTAGCAGCCGATCGAAAAATTACTGGCATGGGAAAGCGTCGCCAGCAGGTCGAGCACATGGCTCGCCTCCGGCACTTTCATTTCCTTGGTGAAGCTGCGCACGAAGGCCGTCCACTCGGCGTCGGTGGTTGCCGCCTTCGCTTCGGTGACAAGCACCTGGCTCGGCGAAAGGATTGGCAGCCACACGTCATAATAGTTGCGGCTGGCAAACTCTTCTTTCGGCACGGCCCGCGGCGGCCGGCGAACAGTGCCGATCCGCACGCCTTCACCTTCTCCCCTCGGTGACCCCAATTGCACGACACTAATAGCCACTGCAGCCTCTCCATCGACCCGCCGCGATATCTACAGCAAACGCCGCGCTCTCACCAGAGACCCGGGAAAAGGCGCCACCTGACCTGTTTGCGGTAGGCGCCATAACCCGGCAGATCCCGCACGAGGTGTTTTTCCTCGTCGAGCAGCCGCGCGATAAGGCCGCCCAGGATCGGCAGCACCACGAGCACGCCCCAGTAAGAGCCGAGCGCCAAGGGTACGCCGAGAAACATCGGCAAGGCTGACGCATACATCGGATGACGCACAAGGCTATAGAGACCCGTCGAGATCACTCGCTGCTCAGCGGTCACGCCGACGGTCGCCGCCGCAAACGAGTTCTGCCGGAACACAAAGAAGAACCCGATGTAGCCGGCAGCGATCAGCAGGTTGCCGAGAACGACGACAGCGACGGGAACGGAGCCCGACCAACCATACCGGTAGTCGAGCGTCGAGACGACGAAGAGCGCGATAATTGCAACGCTGTTGAAGGATTGTATGCGCTTCTGCGATGGCTCACGTTCCGCCGTCGGCCCGACGTGGAGACGCTGCTCAACCAGTTTCGGATCGTGATTGACGAAATATACCGTAAGGGCCGCGGACCATCCGCAGAAATTCGCAAGAAACAGCCATCCTTGCCAATAAGACAGGGAACCCGCGATAAGGAAGGTTATCACCAGCATGACGAGGCAAAACTTCACAGTCGCCACCGTCGCTTGCCGCCCGATACTCTGAACGCCACTCACCATTGTCACACTCTCGCGTGTTTGTAGCCGCGAGATCCCATTACCCTAGATTGGCCTGACGACGCGCGCGTCAATGGCGCGGAAGAGAAACCACGGCGTCAAAACAGCGCAACCTGTTATCGCCGCGTCAAGCGAAGGTTTACGAATCATCCTTAAAGATCCGTGAGGTAACGCCGCGCACTCAACAACCGAAAGCCCTGTCATGAGCGATTCCGATATCTTTGACCTCTCACCTATCGCGATGTGGATCGAGGATTTCAGCGGTGTTAAGACACAATTCGATCGCTGGCGCGCCGAAGGCGTCGAAGATATCAGAGCCTATCTCAGGGAGGACACGGGTCGCGTCGCCTCCTGCTCGCAACTGATCCGCGTACTACGCGTCAACCGCAAGACACTTGAACTCTTCGAAGCCAACGACCTCGACCACTTGGTAGCAAATCTCGGTTCGGTCTTTCGCGATGAGATGCTCGAAAGCCACGTCAACGAACTGGCCGAACTCTGGGACGGCAAGACGGAGTTCACGAGCAGCGCCGTCAACTACACACTGTCCGGACGCCGGCTTGATATCCAACTGCGCGGCTCGGTGCTGCCAGGGCACGAGCAATCGCTTGCACAGGTGATGCTCACGACCGAAGATGTCACTGCTCGTGAGGAAGCACGCCGCAAGGAACGCGAGAATCGGCGCTACGCCGAAGGCATCTTCGAGCATTCGCCGGTTTCGCTTTGGGTCGAGGATTTCAGCCGGATCAAGCTGCTGCTGCAGAGTGTTCGCGATCGCGGCATCGACGATTTCAGGGTGTTCACCGACGTCCACCCGGAATTTGTGCGCCAGTGCATGAGCGAGATTCGTGTCATCGACGTCAACCAGGCCACACTCGACCTGTTCTGCGCGCCGGACCGTCGCACGTTGATGCACCGTATCGGCGATGTCTTTCGCGATGACATGGAAAAGCATTTCCGCGAACAGCTGATCGAGTTGTGGCATGGCCGTCTATTCCATCAGCGTGAAGTCGTGAACTACGCGCTTGACGGCTCCGAGCGCTATGTCCTCCTTCAGTTCTCCGTTTTGCCCGGCCACGAGGCGGACTGGGCACTGGTGCAGGTGGCGCTCACCGACATCACCGCGCGCAAGAAGGCCGAGGCTTATCTCGAATATCTCGGCAAGCACGACGTGCTGACCAAGCTCCACAATCGTGCCTTCTACGTCGACGAACTGAACAGGCTGGAGCGCAAGTCGCTGCGTCCAGTGTCGGCCGTCATCATCGATCTCAATGGCCTGAAGGAAGCAAATGACCAGCTCGGGCATGACGCAGGCGACGCGCTGCTGCGTCGACTGGGCGAAGTTCTGGGCGGCGCTGTCGCACAACCCAACCATGCGGCCCGAATCGGCGGCGACGAGTTTGCAGTTCTCATGCCTGGCGCCGACAAGCAGGCCGTCGCCACGATGGTCGAGACGATCGGCGAACTTCTGAAGATCAACAACCAGTTCTATTCCAATGCACCGCTCAGCATTTCTCTGGGTGTCGCGACAAGCGAGCCCGGGGAAACGATGGAGTCGATGGTGCGGCGTGCCGACATTGCCATGTACGCACAGAAGCGCGCCTATCACGCCAGTCGCACGGCAGAAGAACAGGCAGGCGCGAAGTCCGCCTGCGCGGCCTAAGGCCCGTCCAATTCGCGGTCGAGAACCTCCCACCAACCGCACAATAAAATAGTTTGAATACTACCAATTCGACTCCAAATGAATATATGAAGCCTTGTGGCTTGCTGCACGCCTCCTCCCAAGCGCTCTGCCGAGCCACCGCCGGCCCATCGCCTTGATAGCTCCGAGGGAAGTTTCCGGCGCAACAAGAACAAGAGGTACAAGACAGTGGCTGGTATCATCACCAACAACGCCGCGACGACACGCCCGGCTACGACTTCCCCGGCAGCGAACTATCGATTTGCGCTCGTGGCGCTGACGTCGCTGTTTTTCATGTGGGGCTTCATCACCTGCCTGAACGACATTCTCATTCCGCATCTGAAGAACGTCTTCCATCTGAATTACACGCAGTCCATGCTGATTCAGTTCTGCTTTTTCGGCGCGTACTTCATCATCTCCTTGCCCGCCGGCGCGCTCGTCAAGCGCATCAGCTACAAGTGGGGTATCGTAACCGGCCTCCTCATCGCTGCGGTCGGTTGCGCGCTGTTCATTCCTGCAGCGAGCTACCGCGTCTACGCGCTCTTCCTCGGAGCCTTTTTCGTACTGGCAACCGGGATCACTCTGCTTCAAGTCGCGGCCAATCCCTATGTCACCGTGCTCGGTCCACCCGACACGGCCGCAAGCCGCCTGACCCTGACGCAGGCATTCAACTCTCTTGGCACCACGCTTGCACCCATGTTCGGTGCGTTCCTGATCCTGTCCGCTACGACCGCCGCCGTTGTCGGCGCCACACCCGAACAACTCGATGCCATGAGGCTCGCCGAAGCGGGCGCCGTGAAGTTTCCCTACATGCTCCTGGCCATCGCCTTCCTGGTATTGGCAGCACTTTTTGCAGCCCTGAAACTGCCGCATGTTGACAGCGCCGAAGAGATCGAGCCGATCACCGGCGGCGGCTCTGCCTGGCAGTACCGCCATCTGATCCTCGGCGCCGTCGGCATCTTCGTCTACGTCGGTGCCGAAGTCAGCATCGGCAGCTTCCTCGTCAACTTCCTGGGTCAGCCTGATATCGCCGGCTTTTCGGAAGCCGAGGCCGCGCATCACGTGTCCTATTTCTGGGGCGGGGCGATGATTGGTCGTTTCGTTGGCGCTGTCGTCATGCGTTACGTTGACGACGGCAAGGCATTGGCCTTCAATGCAGTCGTAGTAATCGCGCTCCTATTGCTGACCGTCTTCTCGGGTGGTCATGTCGCCATGTGGTCCGTGCTGGCGATCGGTCTCTTCAACTCGATCATGTTCCCAACGATCTTCAGCCTGGCACTGTACGGTCTCGGAAAACATACGAGCCAAGGCTCGGGAATCCTCTGCCTTGCAATCGTCGGCGGCGCGTTGCTTCCGCTTGTTCAAGGCGCGCTGGCGGACACGATCGGCATTCACCTCGCCTTCCTCATGCCGGTTCTGTGCTATGCTTACATCGCCTTTTACGGGCTGAAAGGGCACCGGCCGAGCTGACCCTTTCAAGGCGCACTTCGCTGATCTGCGGCGAAGTGTCTTGGCGCTTGCGCCATCCCTCCACCCTTGGCATGGTGCAGCGCACAACTCGAGGGAATCGCACCGATGAAAGCCTTGTTGCTGGTCGATATTCAAAATGGCTTCTGCCCAGGCGGCAACCTTCCAGTGCTGGATGGCCACGAGGTGGTCCCCATCGCGAATCGTCTGATCGACAGCGGCAAATACGACCTGATCGTTGCCTCGCAGGACTGGCATCCGTCCGGTCATGGCAGCTTCGCTTCCTCTCACCCGGGAAAGCAACCGTTCGAACTTGGCACATTGTCAGGCAAGCCGCAGATGATGTGGCCGGACCACTGCGTTCAGGGCACGACGGACGCAGAACTGCATCCGGACCTCAAGATGGGCAAGATCGATCTCATCCTGCAAAAGGGCGAGAATCACAGTGTCGACAGCTACTCCGCCTTTCGCGACAACGATCAGGACGCGCTGACGGGTCTTGCCCATTTCCTTGAGGGCCAGGAGGTGACCGATCTGGACGTCTGCGGTCTCGCAACCGACTACTGCGTGAAGTTCTCGGCATTGGATGCGACCGAGATGATGCCCGGCGTCCGCGTTCGCTTCATCGAAGACGCCAGCCGCGGCATCTCGCCTGAGGGCGTTGCGGCGGCGATCGAGGAGATGCGCGAGCATGGCATCGATATCATCACCAGCCGGCAGGTTCTCGACGGCTAGCGGCAGGACCTAGCTACGCCGTCGCATTCCGTTGCAATTGGTAGACGTCCTCGGAAAAGTCGTCCATCCGTCTGGCGAGCGCGATTTGCGCATCTTCCAGCCCCTTCTTGTAGTAGGCGGCGCCGACTTCCTTCGCAAAGAACTCGAGCACGAACTCCGCTTTCAGGAGACCGATCGGCTGGTCCAGCTCGCTGCTGAAATAGTGCTGAATCCGCGCAAGAAGTTCGGCCTTCTCTTCCTTCGAAAATTCGATCTGGTTCATCTTTTCTCCCCGAACGGCAATCAGTCGCGACCGCATCGTTCAGCGAAATCGATCGTTCAATCAAGGAAATTTGCTTGCGGCAGGTACTACCCCTCCTTACACGGAAGGCAAAATTCCAGAAGGATTGTCGCCGATGAGTCGCGCTGATTTTTTCGACGGTTTGCGCGGTGGCTCGGCCATCGCGCTGGCCTCGGCCCCGTTCGGGGCCTTGTTTGGAGCGCTCGCGGTTGATAACGGCATGTCACTTGCGGAAGTGACCTTCATGAGTGCCACCGTTTACGCCGGCGCGAGCCAGATGGTCGGCATCGAGCTCTTCGGCCACAATGTGCAGGCGTGGCTGATCGTTGCCTCGATCCTTGCAGTCAATTTCCGCCACGTCCTCTATTCCGCGGCGATCGCGCCTTACATCAAGCATTTTTCGCCGCTCCAGAAGTTCTTCACCTTTTTCCTTCTGGTCGATCCGCAGTTTGCGGAAACGGTCAAACGTGGCGAAAGCGGCAAGCCGGTCACGTTCATCTGGTACCTCGGCTTTGGGATCATCATCTACGTGCCCTGGGTTTTGGTCAGTCTGCTGGGCGGCACGCTCGGAAGTTACATCGGCGACCCGAAATCGATCGGACTGGACATCCTGTTGCCAGCCTATTTCCTCGGCATCGTCCTCGATTTCCGCCATCGCGACAACTTTCTACCGGTCGCTGCCGTTAGCGCGGTCGCCTCTGTTGTCGCCTACCATTATGTCGGCTCGCCTTGGCACGTAAGCCTTGGCGCCGCTGCCGGCATCGTGCTTGCCGCCCTGTTCCCGCCGCCGCCGCATGAACAGGAACTCGAATCCGATCTGCACGAGGTATGATGATGGCCTTCGATCTTCACATGGCGCTCGTGATCCTGGCGGCAGCGGCTGCGACCTACGCGACGCGCATCGGTGGCTATATCCTCATCACGACTATGAAGCGCATCCCGCCGCGCATGGAGGCAGCACTTGCCGCAGTTCCGGCCGCTGTGTTGACGACGCTTGTCGCGCCGGCCTTCTTCACCGGTGGCTGGGAGTCGAAGCTCGCCCTACTCGCCGCGCTCGTCGTCGGCCTGAGGGCCTCGCACACCTGGATGCTGATTGTCGCATGGCTCGTCGTGATGGCCTGGCGTCACACCATCGGCATGTGACGCCGCCGGCGCTAGTCAATATTCGAGCGGCAGGGTGGCATTCTCCAGCCACGCCTTGACGTCGTGGTCGTGGATCAGCGGCA
Organism: Rhizobium sp. BK399; assembly: GCF_014194695.1. Classification (GTDB taxonomy): domain Bacteria; phylum Pseudomonadota; class Alphaproteobacteria; order Rhizobiales; family Rhizobiaceae; genus Rhizobium. The sequence goes on from NZ_JACIAH010000002.1 coordinate 83,844, forward strand.
TCAGCGCCTCACGCGTGCGTTCGTGATAGCCATTGAACCAATGCAGTTCGTCGTGCGTCAGAAGTTCCGGAATGACCAGGCTCCGGTCAATCGGGCAGAAGGTCAGCGTCTCGAAGCCAAGCATCGGCAAGTCACCGCCGTCGATCGCCTCCGCCTCTCGGACATAGATCAAATTCTCGATGCGAATCCCGAAAGCGCCTGGCCTGTAGTAGCCAGGCTCGTTCGAGAGAATCATCCCTGGCAGCAGCTCCTGCGTTGAAAGCCTGGCGATGCGCTGCGGCCCTTCATGCACTGAAAGATAGGACCCGACCCCGTGGCCGGTGCCATGGGCGAAATCAGCCCCTGCTCGCCAAAGCGCGATGCGGGCCAGCGGATCGAGGTCACAGCCGCGGGTGCCCTTGGGAAAGCGCGCGGTGCTGATCTGGATCATCCCCTTCAGCACCAGCGTGAAGAAGCGCTTATGTTCCTCGGTGACCGAGCCGATACCGACGGTGCGGGTAATGTCGGTCGTACCGTTGATGTACTGGGCACCGGAATCGATCAGGAAGAGTTCCCCGGCTTGAAGCTTGCGGTTCGTTTCCGTCGTCACGCGGTAGTGCATGATCGCCGCATGCTCACCGGCACCGGAGATCGTGTCGAAGGAGATGTCCTTCAACGGGTTCTGCATGCTCTGGCCGACGCGAGCGCGTGCCGCTTCCAGCTTCTCCGCCACCTCGATTTCGGTCACCGTTCCCGGCTTGGTCTGCGACAGCCAGTAGAGAAACTCGACCATGGCCGCGCCGTCCTGGAGATGCGCGGCAGCAGAACCATCGATCTCCACGCCGTTCTTGACGGCCCGTGGCAGCTTCGCGGGATCATTGCCTTCCACGACCTCGCCACCCGCCTTGCGAATGATCTCCGCCAGGGCATACGAGGTGAGATCCGGATCGACCAGGACGCGGCCACCATCCCTTGCAACGGTCGACAGTTTCTTTTCGAGTTCCGACGGTGGAAGCTGAACGCACATCTGTGCAAGATAGGCTTCCGCCTCGATGCCGGTTTTGCGCTTGTCGAGGAAGAGATCGGCCTTGCCGTCGGCATGGATGATCGCGCGCGCCAGCGGGTGCGGCGTATGCGGCACATCGGCACCGCGGATATTGAAGGTCCAGGCCACCGAAGACGGATCCGCGATCAGGGCCGCCTTCAAGTTCTTCTTTGCGAGATCGGCTGCAATCGTCGCGATCTTCTCGGTCGCGAGTATGCCCGCCTGCACGACGTTCTGGATTGCCACCTGCCCCAGCGGTTCCTGCGGGCGGTCGCTCCAGAGCTCATCAAGGGGATTGTGGGGAAGGACGACAAGCGAACCACCAATTTCGGCGAGCGCCTTCTCTAATCGCCGCACCTCCGCGCCGGAATGCAGCCACGGATCGATACCGAGACGCAGGCCCTTCGAACCATTCTTCGCAAGCCAAGCGTGGGGCGGTTCGTTCACAAGGTCTCCGCCGGTGAAGACGGAATTATCCACTTGCTCGGCAAGCTGCGTCACGTAGCGCCCATCCACGAAGACAATCGCCGCCGCACGCGTCACCAGCGCGATGCCCGCCGATCCGGTGAAGCCCGTCAACCAGGACAAACGCTCCGAACAAGCCGGGACATATTCGCCGTTGAACTCGTCGGCGCGCGGCACCAGAAAGGCGTCGATGCCAAGCGCATCAAAACTTGCCCGCAAAGCGGAGACGCGATCGCGGCCGAATTGTGGCGTCGAAGTGACTTCAAAAGACTGGAACATGCTCAATAACCCGGTTTTGTGCGAATCCCTCAGCGACGGGATTCGGCTATGTTATCGGAATTTCAGGCGAATACGAGAAATCTGCAAAGTGATGCCTGAGCAAAAGCCGCCCAATAATTCGGCGGAAATGAGGCATCGATTCACAAACTGGCACGCTTTATGCATTCAGCGCATGGCTCCCATGAACGAAACCCTCTCCCTCCGCTTTTCTAAATCGCTATATAGGCGCCATCAAACAGGTTCGAGACGAACCTGAAACGAAACAAAAGGAATTCAGATATGACTGCCCCTCTGTCGCGCTTCGCTTACAGCAGCCCGGTACAGGCTGGCGAGCGCCAGACTGTGCGTCACATCATCGGCTCGCGCCGTCCGCTGCATGAGGACACCCTCAAGATGCTCGGCGCCGGCCAAAGGGTTACGCGCCATCAGGTCGCAACCAGCTACGCGTTCTGAGCAACTCGCCGCTCCCTTCTCCTCCTCCCTCACGGGATCGGCGATCAGAACCAGTAGAAGCCCGCTCGAGCGCTCCTCCTCCTTCGAGCTCGCGGGCATGACCGGGAAACTGGTCCGAAGGCGGTGCCATTGGCACCGCCTTTTCTTTTTGCCTTCATTTCAGGGGCGGTCGAGATGGATCGTCACCCAGCCGTTGCGCCAGATGGTGCGGACATGCCGCAGATGCGCGCCATTGTAGGCGGCCAGCACCTTCCAGCGTTGCGCGGCAAGAATTCCGGAGAGGATGACCGAACCACCGGGCGCCAGATGATTAACGAGTTGCGGCGCCATCTTGATCAGTGGCCGCGCCAGGATATTGGCAATGATCAGATCGAAGGGGCCGTGGGCGGAAAATGCGGTCGAGTGAAAGCCCGGGGCCGTTGCCGTCGAAATGCCTGACGCAATGCCGTTGCTTCTGACATTCTCGGCCGCAACCTTCGTTGCGATCGGATCGATATCGGTCGCGAGAACAGGAATGTTCCGGAGCTTCCGCACGGCAATCGCCAGAACGCCGCTGCCGGTTCCGAGGTCAAGCGCATTGCGCACTGGGCGGGAACGAAGAACGCGATCGATCGTCTCCAGGCAGCCGGCCGTTGTGCCATGATGACCGGTACCAAACGCCTGGCCCGCATCGATCTCAATAGCGATGTCGCCCGGACGCACCTTATCGCGGTCGTGCGAGCCGTGGACGAGAAACCGCCCCGCCCGCACCGGCTTCAGCCCCTCGAGTGATTTCGCAACCCAATCGACATCGGGGATAACCTCACGCTCTACCTTTGCGTCGGGAAAACTCGTCTTCAGCGCTTCCTCGACACGCGCTCTGACCTCCGCCTCGTCCTCACGCATCATGTAGACAGACGCTTCCCAAATGTCCTTTTTCTCGTCGATCTCAGTCGTCGCGATTGCGAAGTCTTCTTCGCCAAAGACATCGGACAACAGATCCAGGATCTCGCCGGCCAGTACTTCGGTTGTCGTCACATAAAGGCGTATTTCCACAATCGGTCTTTCTTCTATAGCGCGCCAGCGATCCAGGGAGGCGACTGCGTATCATATCCCGACACGCCGCGAAGCAATTTTTGTCGGAAGGCAGGTATTCGCAAAAGGAAGGGGACGGCAAGGTTTCGGACCGCGATCGCCATCGGATTCTCCATGGTGATCAGCGACGTCAATTGGTGGGTCTGTTTCAGCACCGTCGTCACCGCCGGCATCCTCAGAGCCGCATATTCGCGTTCCCGCCCCTCAGAAATGAGCCAGGCGAGCCAGCACGCGTCTTCTATGCCAAGGTTCATCCCGCGCGCACCGGCCGGCGAGTGAATATGCGCCGCGTCACCTGCGAGAAACACGTTACCCCTTGCCATCTCCGAAGCACGACGGAAGTGAATGCGAAAATCGGAGGCCCAGACGCGCTCGGTGACCCGTGCAGGATGCCGGATGCGGCTCTCGAAATCGGGGAGCGTCGAGATATAGCGCAGGACATCATGCGTAACAGGCAGACGTCCGATCATCCCCGGGTCGAGCAGATTGATCTCGACAAAGCCGGTATCGACCGGTTCGTCGTAGCGGAAATCCGCGAGATAAAAGCTGCTCTCCAGCGCCTGCCCGGGGAAATCGATGCCGACAGCCTTGCGCACCGTCGAATGAGCGCCGTCGGCGCCAATGACAATATCGAAATCCGCCGTTTCTACAGATCCATCGGGCTTCCGCAGAGTTACTCGCGGCTTCGAGGTATCCCGCGAAACCGTCTCCACCACGGTCTGCCATTCGGGAGCAACCTCAAAATCGGAAAGCTTGCCCAACAGGAGCCGCTCGGTATGTCCCTGCGCCAGCATCTGGATAGCGCTGTAGGGACCGGGCACGGTTGTCGTGTCGACGTCGGCAAGCAGTCTGTTCCCGGAGACGATGCGGAAATGCGCAATCCGCTGTGCTTCCTGCAGGATGGCGTCGCTTACACGTGAAGGCGAAAGCAGCGTCAGTGTTCTGGCATTGATGCCGAGAGCCCGGCTTTCCGCCAACGGCACAGGGCCGGCGTCACCGTCGATGATACGCGGAACGTGCCCGCGCCGGGCAAGTTCGAGGGCGGCAGTCAGGCCGGTCGTGCCGGCGCCGGCGATCAAGATGCTGCGATGCCCTGACGCCATGCCGTCATCCCTTGCTGACGAGGTTCTCCAATTTCTTTACCGCCGTATCGGGGTTTTCGCCATAGGCGATGGTGCCGGCGAAGCGCCCCGCCGAGTCGAGCAGGAAGACGGAAGCCGTGTGGTCCATTGTGTAGTCGCCGTCCGGCTTGCTCTCGTCGACAGGAACTTTCTTGGCGTAGACCCGGTAGCCCTTGATGACATCGGCGACCTTGTCGGGCGCGCCTGAAATACCGACGATGCGCTTGGACACATTGGAGACGTACTGGTTCATCACGTCAGGCGTGTCGCGCTCCGGATCGACGGTCACAAAATACGCTTGAAGCTTCTTGCCCTCTGGGTCGACCTTCTCCAGCCAACCATTCATTTCGAACAGCGTTGTCGGGCAGACTTCCGGGCAATGAGTGAACCCAAAGAACAGCGCCGTCGGTTTGCCGCGGAAGGCCTGCTCGGTGATCGGTTGGCCGTCCTGGGCGACCAGCGTGAACGGCACGCCGAACGGTCCCTCGGACACCGCGTCTTTCGTCTTGGTGACATTGAGGGTCAGCCAGCCGAGAATCCCGGCCATCAACAGCACCGCAACCCACACCGCAACGCGGACAGTCTTCATCGATCAAACCTCTGATGTCGGGACCATTCCCGTTCACGGGTGATATCGCCTCATTCTCGACGGCGCAATTCAACAAGACGTTTCCCGCCGGCGACCGATTGCCCCACAGGCACACGGAAAAAGCGTAATCGAACTAAAAAGCCCAGATAGTTACCAACACATGCTGGTACGAGAGGAGGCAGCCTACAATCTTTGAGGGTTAGTAAATACTTAAAAATACACATCTATATTTAGCACTGGATGGAGCGTCCGCCGCTCCCGTGACATGACGTCTGCCTGGCATTTCGATCCCGGCTATCCGCGTGAGCGCAAAATGGATACCGCGTCTCATCGCGGAGGGGGATAATCATCACATGACTGATATGAAAGTGCGCAGCAGCCTCTCTGTTGGCCAGAGGCTCGGCACCCTTGCGGGCGCTGCGTTCATCGGGTTCGGCTCGATGATCGCGGTTGGCTGGTACCAGAATTCAAGCGCTGATGCCGGTCTAAGACACGCCAACGAAATCCAGGTCAGCGTCGACCACATCAACGAGATGCGAGCCGCAAACCTCACTCTGATTCTTGCCGCCATGGACACCATCGTCGATCGTGGCGATCGCACAGTGATGCCCGAACGCCTGAAGCTGATGAATGACGCAATTGCGGGGCTACAAAACAGCTCCAAGGAATTGCACCGTCTGGCCGAAGAGTTGAACGCTGGAAGCCTGCTATCCACGTATGACGCAGACGTCGCGACGCTCGGGAAGAATATCGTCGGCGACCTGAAGGCGGCTGTCGAAGCCGGCGCGCCAGACAGTGAGTTCGACAGGCTCGACGACGCTATCGACGGAGGTGGCGACAAAGTAGGCGCGACATTGGACAAGCTCGCGCGCGATGGCGGCGAACTCGCCAAGGCTCGAATCGACGAGGCAAACGCGATCTCGCAGCGGGCAATCCACATCCAGCTTGCACTCGGTATCGTTGCCATCCTCGCAATGGCGATCCTGCAGTACATTCATGGCGGCTCCATCAGCCGCGGCATCGAGGCCGTCCGCAAGAGCATGCACGCGATCATGCGGGGCGATCTCGCCAGCCACGTCCCCGCCACCGAGCGTGGCGACGAGATCGGCGACATGGCACGCGCGGCGGAAAGCTTCCGGCTTGCCGCAATCGACAAGTTGGAACTCCAGGCGCGGACTGACAGCGAGCGTCAGCAAAGCGACGCAGAGCGTCGCAGCCGCGAAGCAGCAAAGCTGGCCGATGCCGAGGCGCTCGACAATGCTGTCAAGGCATTGGGCCAGGGCCTCAACCGGCTCGCTGGCGGCGACGTAACGGTCACCATCGACCAGCCATTCAAGCCTGAACTGGAGCGCCTGCGCAGCGACTTCAATTTGACCACGGCAACACTCCGCCAGACGATGGCCGGCATTTCTCAGAACGGTACGTCCATCCAGGCAAGCAGCCAGCAGATGCGTGCCGCCGCCGACGATCTCGCCAAGCGCACGGAGCAGCAAGCCGCATCGCTTGAGGAAACATCCGCGGCACTCGATCAGATCACGGCAACGGTCCGTAACGCCACCAACCGCGCCGAAGAAGTCGGCCACATGGTTGCCCATACCCGACAGAACACGACGAAATCAGATGCGGTCGTCACCGACGCCATGGCCGCCATGGAGCGAATCGCTACGGCCTCTCGTGAGATCGGAACGATCATCAACGTCATCGATGAGATCGCTTTCCAGACCAACTTGCTCGCCCTCAATGCCGGCGTCGAAGCAGCGCGTGCCGGCGAAGCTGGCAAGGGCTTCGCGGTCGTCGCGCAGGAGGTGCGCGAACTCGCCGGTCGGGCAGCAGGGGCTGCCAAGGATATCAAGGCCTTGATCGGAAAATCCGGGGCTGAGGTAAAGGCCGGCGGCGAACTCGTGACCGCTGCAGGCGAAGCGTTGCGCCAGATCGGCGAAGATGTTTTGCGCATCGACGAGCATGTTAAATCAATCGTAACCTCTGCACGCGAACAATCCACCGGACTGAACGAAATCAACACGGCCATCAGCCAGATGGACCAGGTCACGCAGAAGAACGCGGCCATGGTGGAAGAGACGAACGCAGCAAGCCATGCGCTCGCCACCGATGCCGACAGCCTGATCCACCTGATCCGGACGTTCAAGATCGGCGAGGGCATGAATGCCCGTTCCACGCCGCGGGAAGCCACCGCAGTCTCGCATCCGAAACCATCTCCCGCACGAAGCCTGATCGGCAAGGTCGCGGGCGCATTCAGCGGCGGCGCAACCGCCAGAGCCATGGCCGCACCGGCCGGAGACAACTGGGAAGAATTCTGATCATGAACAACACCGTCATCAACCAGACCGGCTCGCATCTCGAGATCGTCTCCTTCCATCTCGGCGAGCAGGAATTCTGCATCGACATCATGGCGATCCGCGAAATTCGCGGCTGGGCGCCGGTGACGCCGATGCCGCACACGCCGCCTTACGTCCTCGGCCTCATCAACCTGCGTGGCGCTGTGATCCCTGTCATCGACATGGCCTGCCGTCTCGGCATGAAGATGACCGAGCCGTCAGAGCGCTCTGCCATCATCGTCACCGACATTGCTGGCAAGCTCGTCGGCCTGCTGGTCGAACAGGTCTCCGACATGATGACCATCAAGAGCGAAGACCTGCAGCCGGCCCCGGAAATCATCCCGGAAGCGCAGCGCGCCTTCTGCCGCGGCATCGTCGCCCTCGAAAAGACCATGGTCTGCTTCCTGAACCTCGACACCGTCATCGCCGACGAATTGACGCGCGAAGCTGCGTAATAGCCCGTCTTGCGCGGTCACGTCCCATAAGCAAACTCGCCGCCTGCAAGACTACTTGCAGGCGGTTTTCGTCTTTCGCGCGTGGAAAGATGCCAGCTTTAACTACTCCACGATCTCGACCGTGAATGCAAAGCGGCTGGTTTCGCCGGGAGGCAATGTCAGGCTGTACGGGCGCTTTGCAATCTCGTTCGAGCCGTCCTTCTCAGCGGCCGTTCCATGCCAGGGTTCGATACAGATGAACGGTGCGCCCGGTTTCTGCCAGAGCGCCAGATTGGGCAGATTTTCAAAACGGAAATGCATCGTCGGCCCACCATCGACACCGTAGCTTAATCCCTTCCCCGCCCCCTCGGGAAAGATCATGGCATCCTGCTCGAACATGCCGCGGTCCAGCACAAGCCGTCCGGCCTTGAATGGCGACGCCAGCTTCGCGGGCGAGATCAACCCACCCTGCAATCGCACCAAACCTGGCTCTCCCTGATTGTCGAGGGTGATGACGTGATCGCGCCCGGCAAATCCAGGCAATGGCCAGACGAAGGCGGGATGAAAGCCGAGGCCGAAGGGCAACGGCCGGCTATCGCGATTTGTGACCTCGGCTGCGACGGTCAGTGCCCGTCCCTCCAGCGTGTGTTCTACCGCCAACAGGAAGTCGAAAGGATAGACCGCCCGCGTCGTCGGCGATGAGGCGAGTTCATACCGGCATGTCGTTGCGTCCGCGGAGGCAAGGGCAAATTCCGTCCGGCGCGCGAAACCGTGCTGCCCCATCGGATAGGTCTCGCCGTCGATCGCCAACATGTCCTCGGGCGCCTTGCCGACAATCGGAAAAAGCACCGGCGAACGTCCGCCCCAGAAAGCCGCATCTCCGTTCCACAACCACGACCGGCCGTCGCTTGTCACAAGCGACTGCATCTCGGCTCCTAGTGAGGAAACATCGACCGTCAGATATTGGTTGCCGATCCGCGCGTGGCTTGGCATGAGCGTTCCCTTCGGTTTGGTCCGCCATCGGACCATATCTGGGCCTGCCGCCGATTCCATCCGAACCGGCGTGCAGGCGTTATTGCGGCTTACCGTTTTTCCAGGTGACGTTCTGGCCATAAAGCGGGATCGTCGAGATCGCCATTTTGGCCGAGCCATCGGTCAATTCGCGGGAATGCGCGAGGTAGATCAGCGTGTCGTTTTCCTTGTCGTAGATCCGGTTGACGACCAGCTTCTTCCAGATCAGCGACATGCCCGTCTTGAAGACTTCGTCGCCGCCTTTCGAGAGGTTGATGTCGTCGATCTCGATCGGCCCGGTCTGGCGGCAGGAAATGGAATTGTTCGAGGGATCCTCAAACCAGTTGCCGTTCTTCACGCGGTCGATGACGCTGCGGTCGAAATAGGTGACGTGACAGGTTACGCCCTTCACCTGAGGGTCTGCCACTGCGTCGATGATGATGTCGTTACCGATCCAGTCGACACCAACCTTGCCGACTTGGTCAGCCGATGCCGTGCCGGCGCAGAGACCGATGAGCGAGGCAGCGAGAATGATGCAGCTTTTTCCAGACATGGTGTTTCCCTGGTTACATCCGATTCTAAGGTAAGTCCGACGGATGCCTTTACAAGGAACCTTCACGCCTTCCGGCAGGTGCAGGCTTCATATCCTTCCGGTGTCAACTTTCCCGGCTTCATCCCGATCAGAGCGGGAATGGCATTGACGGCAGCGGCACCGACGGCCTTTGCCATCGCGAGCGCCGCGTGCGCGCAGACGGCTGCGTCTTCGGCAGCGTTGTGATGCGCAAAGCGCAGGCCAAGGTGCTCGGCGACGATGTTGAGCCGATGCGACAGGAAATGCGGCCAGATCCGCTGAGCCATCTTCAGGCTGCAGAGATAGGTCAGTTCCGGATAGGATTGCCGATAGAGATCGAGGCTTGCGCGCCAGACGCTGAAATCGAAAGCAGCATTGTGCGCGATCATGGTCGCCCCCCGGAAATCGTGGTGGAACTCGTCCATAACCTCGGGAAACTCGGGTGCGTCCTCGACATGCTCCGGCCGAATGCCGTGAATGGCGATGTTCATGCCGGAAAACCGCATTTCCCTCGGTCGGATCAAACGCTCCTCTACGCGGGTCACTTTACCGTCCTCGATCCATGCCAGACCGACCGAACAGGCGCTGCCGCGCTGTTCGTTGGCTGTTTCGAAGTCAATGGCGATGGTCTTCAACCGAGGCTTCCGAGTCGATATCTTTTCACCGATTTAGCGTTGTAGGGAGCCGGAGGTAAACACCCCGGCTTGACTCAAGCGTCGCCATCAACGACTTTCGTCGCATGATCGGATCACGCGCAATTCTTACGACCATGCACCACACCACGACCCATGCAGGGCTCGGGGGAGCATTGGCGCGTTAATCGACCGATCGATCCCGAAGACCCTGCCGAGGTGAGCAGGGTTTTCGAAGCTTGCTCTCCTCCAACAACTCAAGGAGAGCGTCTTGGATAATCCGGAAGAAAAACCCCTCAAACCGCCCGTGACGGGCGTGACGATCCGCGCGATGCGCGCAAGCGACATCGAGGCGGTAACGGCCATGCTCAACCTGCCAGGCTTTCGCCACGGCACGCTCCGTCTTCCTTATCAGAGCGTCGAGGAAACACGGAAGCGTTTCGAGTCGATGCCACAGGGCAACGTGAGCATTGTCGCGGAGGTCGACGGGGTGCCGATCGGCGACGCGCATCTCATGCGCCTTCTGGGGCGGCGCAGCCACGCGGCGAGCATCGGCATGGGCGTGCACGATAATTTCACCGGAAAGGGCGTCGGCAGCGCGTTGATGCAGGCGCTTGTCGATACGGCGGACAATTGGCTTGATATCAAGCGGCTGGAACTCACGGTCTACACGGATAACGCTGCCGCCCTTGCACTCTACAAGAAGTTCGGTTTCGAGACGGAAGGCCTGTTAAAGTCCTTCGGCTTCCGAGACGGCGCCTATGTCGACGCGTACACGATGGCGCGAGTCAGGCTGTAGAAAGGCGAAGGCTGGCGTCCTCACCCACTGATCAGTGCCAGCCACTCGTCCTCGTCCATCGTTTGGACGCCAAGCTCACGTGCCTTGTCGAGCTTCGAGCCGGCTCCGGGTCCTGCGACGACGATATCGGTCTTCGTCGACACCGAACCGGCAACCTTGGCTCCAAGGCTCTCTGCCCGCGCCTTGGCCTCGTCACGCGTAAACTTCTCCAGCGAACCGGTGAAGACGACGGTCTTGCCGGCAACAGGGCTGTTGGAAGCCGCGACCTTTTCGGCCGCCAGGGGTGTGCCGTCGTTCAGTTCGGCAAGCAGCCGCGAGATGACCTCGACATTGCGCGGCTCCTTGTAGAATTCGACGATGGCGCGCGCCACGATCTCCCCGATGCCTTCAATCGCGTTGAGGTCGTTCCAGGCATCGCCGGACAGGGGCGCAGCATCCTTCATCGCTGCCTCGAAATCGGCGTAGGTGCCGTAGGAGCGCGCCAGAAGCTTCGCCGTGGTCTCTCCGATGTGGCGGATACCGAGGGCATAGATGAACCGATGCAGCGCAATGCTGCGTCGCTCGTTGATTGCCGCATAGAGCTTTCCGACGCTGACCCTGCCGAAGCCTTCGATGTTTTCAAGCTTGGTCAGCGAGTTCGCCTGCCGCTTCTCCAGAGTGAAAATATCGGGTGCAGTGCGGATCTGCAGGGCAGGATCGTCGCTCTCAAAGAAGAAGTCGACCTGCTTCGACCCCAGGCCCTCGATATCGAAGGCATTGCGGGAGACGAAGTGCTTCAGATGCTCGGTTGCCTGTGCACGGCAGATGAAACCGCCGGTGCATCGGGTAACTGAATCGAGCTTTCCCGTTTTCTCGTTCTTTTCCCGCACAGCATGACTGCCGCAGACCGGGCATTTTTGCGGGAAATCGTAGCGGACGGCGTCTGTGGGCCGCTTCTCCATGACAACATCAAGCACCTGCGGGATGACGTCGCCTGCCCGCTGTACGATAACGGTATCACCGATCCTGATGTCATGCCCGACTTCACGGATACGTTCGCCCGAATTGCCGATGCCTTCGATATAATCGGCGTTGTGTAGTGTCGCATTGGTCACAACGACGCCGCCGACCGTAATCGGCGTCAGCCGCGCTACCGGAGTGAGCGCACCGGTGCGGCCGACCTGGATATCGATATTTTCGACCGTCGTGAACGCCTGCTCGGCCGGGAACTTGTGGGCTGTCGCCCAACGTGGACTGCGTGAGCGGAAGCCAAGGCGGGCCTGCAGCTCAAGACTGTCGACCTTGTAGACGACACCGTCGATGTCATAGTCCAGATCCGGCCGCTTCAGGCCGATCTCATCGTAATGGGCCAGAATCTCGGCGACCGAATTCAGCCGCTTCATCAGCGGATTGATCGGGAAGCCCCAACTCTTGAATACCTCGACCATGCCAAACTGAGTGTCGGAAGGCATGTCGGATATCTCGCCCCAGGCATAGGCGAAGAACTTCAGCTTGCGGCTTGCCGTCACCTTGGCGTCAAGCTGACGTAGCGAACCCGCGGCCGTGTTGCGCGGATTGACGTAGGTCTGCTTCCCCTCGGCTTCCATCTGCTTGTTCAACGCTAGAAAATCGCTCTTGGCCATATAGACTTCGCCGCGCACCTCGACGACTGCTGGCGCGCTCGCAGGAAGGGTTTGAGGAATTTCCTTGATCGTCCGGATGTTGGCGGTGACGTTTTCGCCGGTCGTACCGTCGCCGCGGGTTGCAGCGCTTACCATCCTGCGGTTCTCGTAACGGATCGACATGGAGAGGCCATCGATCTTCGGCTCTGCCGTAAACGCGATCGACTGGTCCGGCAAGCGGCCGAGGAAACGATAGACGCTTGCAACGAAGTCCTGCACATCCTCCTGCGAGAAGGTGTTGTCTAGCGACAGCATCGGCCGTGCGTGCACAACAGGCGCGAAGGTCACCGAGGGTGCCGCGCCGACGCGCCGCGACGGACTGTCCTCGCGGATGAGCTCAGGGAAACGCGCCTCGATCGCGTCGTTGCGTCGCTTCAGCGCATCATACTCGGCGTCCGAGATCGCCGGACGGTCCTCGCCGTGATAGAGCTCGTCGTTGCGGGCGATCTCTCTGGCAAGCCGCTCAAGCTCGGCTGCGGCATCTTCGATCGTCAGGGCATCAACGGCTATGGCTTCAGTCGACATACGGCTCTCGCTCCACGAATCTGGAGTCGGTTTTAGAGCAAAACGTATGGATTGAAAGAGCGGGAGAGATCGTTAACCGTGCCTGCTCCCCATTTCGAAGAGCTGTGGAATCAGCCGCTGCCAGCCAGCAACCGGGCAGCAGCCGCCCTCGCCTCCTCGGTCACCGAAGCCCCGGCCAGCATGCGGGCAATTTCTTCGGTGCGATCGTCGGGCGCCATCGTCGCGACGCGCGTCGCGATCTTCTCGGAGCCGTCGGAAGTAGGCCCCTTGGAGATCAGCAGGTGCGTAGCCGCTCGCGCTGCAACCTGCGGCGCATGCGTGACGGAAAGGACCTGCACGCGGTCGGAAAGGCGTTTGAGTCGCTGACCGATCGCATCCGCAACCGCTCCGCCGACGCCGGTATCGATTTCGTCGAAGACGAGCGTTGGTGCCGAACCGCGATCGGCGAGCGCCACCTTTAGGGCGAGCAGGAAGCGCGAGAGTTCACCGCCGGAGGCGACCTTCATGATGGAGCCCGGACGCGTACCCGGATTGGTCTGAACATGGAACTCGACGATGTCGATGCCCTCGGATGTCGCATCCTCGGGATTGGTGGTGATCTCCACCATGAACCGCGCCCGCTCGAGCTTCAGTGCCGGCAATTCCGCCATCACGGCAGCAGCCAGGGCGTCGCCGGCATGATGGCGCTTGTCGGAAAGCGAGCGAGCCGCGGCGTGGTAGTTCGCCTTGCTGACACCAACTTCGGCCTCAAGCTTGGCGAGCCTTTCCTCGCCGGCGTCGAGATCCGCAAGATCGCTGATCATGCGAACGGCGAGCGCCGGCAGTTCGGTCACCGGAACAGAGTATTTGCGCGAAGCGGCGCGAAGCGCAAACAGGCGCTCTTCGACACGCTCCAATTCCTTGGGATCGTATTCCGTCTTCCTCAGCGCAGCCTCGACTTCCATTTGCGCATTGGAAAGTTGATCGAGCGCAGCATCCAGAAGCGCCACAGTGTCTTCCAGCAAGCCTGGGGCTTCGTGGCTCTTGCGCTCTAGCCGGCGCACCAGCGAGGCGATGTGCGGCACGGGAGAAGCGTTGCCATTGAGGAACTCGGACGCTTCGGCTATATCGCCCGCGATGCGCTCTGCCTTCATCATCTTCTGGCGACGGTCGGCAAGTTCGTCCTCTTCGCCGTCGTGGGGCGAAAGCTTCTCCAGTTCCTCTACGGAGGAGCGCAGATAGTCTGCCTCGCGGGCGGCGTTCTCCACCTTCTCGCGCTGTTTCTTCAGCGTTCGCTCAGTATCGCGCCAGATACGGTAGAGGTTGGAAACGGCGGCAGCGTCTTCGTTCGCGCCCGCGAAGGCATCAAGCAGGATCCTGTGCGCATGCGCGTCGACGAGTGCGCGATCATCGTGCTGGCCGTGGATCTCGACGAGCATTTGTCCGGCCTGACGCATCAGCTGAACGCTGAGCGGCTGGTCGTTGACATAGGCCTTGGTGCGCCCGTCGGAGTTCTGAACACGGCGGAAGATCAGATCGCCGTCATCATCGATGCCGTTCTCACGCAGCAGGTTGCGGGCACCGTGATCCGGGCCGACGTCGAAGACGGCCGTAACCTGGCCCTTGTCTTCGCCATGGCGAACCAGGCCGCCGTCGCCGCGACCCCCAAGGGCAAGCGAAAGGCTGTCGAGGAGGATGGATTTGCCAGCGCCGGTCTCACCGGTCAGCACCGAGAGGCCGGTCTCGAAGGCAAGATCCAGCCGCTCGATCAAAACGATATCGCGGATCGAAAGCTGGATCAGCATTGGCCTCAGGTACCGAGCAGGAGTTTCTTGCCTGCGGCAGCGATCCAGGAGCCCGGGTTTTCACGCGGCTCGGTGCCACCGCTCTTCAGAAGCTTGAAGGAATCCGCGTACCACTGGCTGTCAGGGTAGTTGTGGCCGAGAACCGCCGCAGCTGTTTGCGCCTCGTCGACGATCCCCATTGCATAGTAAGCCTCAACGAGGCGCGCGAGGGCTTCTTCGATCTGGTTGGTATTCGGATACTTCTCGACCACCGTGCGGAAGCGCGAGATCGCGGCGAGATATTCCTTACGCTCCATATAGTAGCGGCCGACCTGCATTTCCTTGCCGGCCATCTGGTCGCGTGCGAAGCGGATTTTCGCCTGTGCGTCGTCGACGTATTCGGAATCCGGATAGTTGTCGATGACCGCCTGCATGGCCTCGACGGTCTTGGCCGATGCGCGCTGATCCTGCGTGACGTCAACGATCTGCTTCGAATAGGTCAGGCCGATCAAATACTGGACGTAAGGCGCATCCTTGGACTTCGGATACTGCGCCATGTAGCGGTTACCCGAAGCAAGCGCGTCATCGAGACGGCCCTGGCGGTACTTGACGAAGGTGCTCATCACGAGGGCCTTGCGCGCCCATTCCGAGAACGGGTTCTCGCGGTCGATCGCGTCGAACTTGCGCGCCGCTTCGGCCATGTTGCCGGCCTTCATGTTGGCGAGACCCTGCGTATAGAGAACATCCGGCGGATCATTCTCGAGGCCGAGCTTGGTGATGTCGATATCGGGGTCAGACTGGCATCCGGAAATTAAGGCACCTGCGCTCAGCACCAAGAGCGATGCGAACAAAGCGCGCGCTGTCTTCATCATACTTTCAGACCCTGCATAACCCATCGGAACAATCCCAACGCCGCCATCCCTCAACGGCAGCCACGCCCTGCTGGCGTTTCTAGCCACAAATGTGGAGCCAGAGCAACGCAATGATGATGCATTAACGCATTTTTGTGGCGAGGCGGGCCATAATCGCCAGTTTTGCACCGGGAAAGCTGCAACTGTTGCCTCTAAACATCTGCGGCAAAACACCTATCCAGGATTCGCCGACAGCTCACAGCCCATAAAGAAACCGCCTCCCGAAGGAGGCGGCCCTGGCCTAAAAACTGCGATGGAGGTCATGCCGACCAGGGAGCAAATTCCGGTGCGTTGACCCGGATGAAGTCCCGGGGAGCAACACGCTGGCGCGGCGCAGACGTCTCGACCACTTCATAGGCGGTCGGATCGCTGAGCAACGCCTTGAGAGCATTGGCATTCATCTTGTGGCCGCCACGATAGGAGCGATAGCAGCCGATAAACGGAGCGCCAGCAAGCGCGAGGTCGCCGACGGCATCGAGCGCCTTGTGGCGTACGAACTCGTCCTTGGCGTAACGCAGACCTTCGACGTTGATGACGGTGTTGTCGTCCGAGATGACGACCGAATTTTCGAGCGACGAACCAAGCGCATGACCGGAGGCCCAGAGACGCTCGACATCCCGCATGAAGCCGAAGGTACGAGCGCGCGACAGCTCCGACTTGAACGTCGCGGAAGTCATATCGCCTTCCCACTTCTGACGGCCGATCAACGGGCAGTCGAAATCGATCTCGACTTCGAAGCGCATACCGTCATAGGGACGGAACTCGCTCCACGAGCCGCCATGCTCGATGCGAACCGGCTTGGTGATGCGGATATAGCGGCGCTTCACGCCGAGCGACACCAGGCCAACCTGCTCGATCGCTTCGATGAACGGCATCGAGCTGCCGTCCATGATCGGCATTTCCGCTCCATCGACCTCGATGACAACGTTGTCGAGACCAAGCGCATAGACAGCGGCCATGACATGTTCGATCGTCGCGACCGAGCGCGCCGGAGAAAAGCCGAGAACCGTGCACAGATCCGTATTGCCAACCTGCGACGACACAGCGCGGTATTCGGAAACCTCACCGTTCTCGTGCATGCGATTGAAGACGACGCCAGTGTCGGCTTCCGCCGGGTTGAAGGTAATCGAAACGTCAGCACCGGAATGGACGCCGATGCCCGAGAGCGTGATCGGACGTGATACCGTCGTCTGAAAACCCAACATGCCAATAACCATAAATTTTGCCTTTATTATCCCCTGGTAATCCGTCGCGGCTAACATGCCGGCCATCCGCCAGGGTTCATTTCACTCCGTCAAACTCGCACCATAAAGCGCACGAAGACGGTTTCTTCGAGCACATACATACGTGCGCCGGGGTTCCATTCCAAATCACTGTTTCTTTCGCTTTGTTACGAAAGCATGCCATTGAAATAACTGCATAATTCGCACCAATTTTTGCGACCAAAAACAACGATGCCCGGGAGCGTACTCCCGGGCATCGTTGTGGCGATTCCGTCCTTGCGTCAGTTCGACTGGCGGCGAAGGAACGCAGGAATTTCAAGCTGATCGTCTTCCTGCATCATGCGAGCCTGAGGAACGCTGCGGCCCTGATCGTCCAGGTTCCCGCGGCGCGGCGCATAGAGGCTTGCTTCGGGAGAAAGCGGACGACGCTGCTGCGATGCAGCCGCCGGGGCCGAG
This sequence comes from Rhizobium sp. BK399, assembly GCF_014194695.1. Classification (GTDB taxonomy): domain Bacteria; phylum Pseudomonadota; class Alphaproteobacteria; order Rhizobiales; family Rhizobiaceae; genus Rhizobium. Next base: position 101,171 of record NZ_JACIAH010000002.1, read on the forward strand.
GTCATCTCCGGAGCGACTTCCTCTTCGCGGCGACCAAGCGAGCTGGTAATCCGCTTCAGGAGGCCCATCGGACCACGCTCTTCATGGGCATGCGACGGAGCAGCCGGCTGCGAGCGATGGTCGATCTCAGCCTGAACCACCGGCGGGAAGTCTTCCACCTTTGGCATGCGAACGGCCTGCTGGGCGACCATCGGCTGCTGCATGACCGGAGCCGGCTGGCTGATGACCGGCTGCTGAACCGGCTGGCTCATGACAGGTGCGTGAACGGGAGCCTGCTGGACCGGCGCCGGACGGATGATCGGAGCGGCCTCAGGAGCAGCGAAGATCTTGCTCTGCGGACGGAAGGTTTCCTGAGCTACGGGCTGCTGGACCGGAGCTGCAGCACGCGGAGCATGGATTTCAAGTTCGCGTTCCATTTCGGCTTCGGCCGTGCGAATTGCCTGCGCGACCGTGTCGACGGGCTTGGGTGCCTGCTGCATGACAGGTGCAGGCTGAACTGCGGCCGGCGCCGGAGCAACGGCCGCGGAAGGACGGACGATCGGCTTTGCCGCCGGCTGGAAGGTCTTGCCGGCTGCCGCGTTGATCGCGCGGTCGATGCCGGTCGCAACGACGGAAACGCGGATGATGCCTTCGAGCGATTCGTCGAACGTCGCGCCGAGGATGATGTTCGCATCCGGATCGACTTCCTCGCGGATACGGGTCGCCGCTTCGTCGACTTCGAAGAGGGTCAGGTCGCGACCGCCCGTGATCGAGATCAGCAGGCCCTGTGCACCCTTCATCGAGGTTTCGTCGAGCAGCGGGTTGGCGATGGCAGCTTCGGCAGCCTGCATCGCGCGGCCCTGACCGGATGCTTCGCCGGTGCCCATCATCGCACGACCCATTTCGCGCATGACCGAACGGACGTCGGCGAAATCGAGGTTGATGAGACCTTCCTTCACCATCAGGTCGGTGATGCAAGCGACACCAGAATAAAGAACCTGGTCAGCCATCGCGAAAGCGTCGGCAAAGGTCGTCTTGTCGTTGGCGATGCGGAAGAGGTTCTGGTTCGGGATAACGATCAGCGTATCGACCGACTTCTGCAGCTCCTCGATGCCCTGCTCGGCAAGCCGCATACGGCGACCGCCTTCAAAGTGGAACGGCTTGGTAACGACGCCCACCGTCAGGATGCCCTTGTTCCGGGCTGCCTGGGCAACAACCGGAGCAGCGCCCGTACCCGTGCCGCCGCCCATGCCGGCGGTAACGAAGCACATATGCGTTCCGTTCAGATGATCGATGATTTCATCGATGCATTCTTCGGCGGCCGCACGACCGACTTCCGGCTGCGAACCAGCACCGAGACCTTCCGTGACGTTGGCACCGAGCTGGATGATGCGCTCTGCCTTGGTCATTGTCAGGGCCTGGGCATCCGTGTTGGCAACGACGAAGTCGACGCCTTGGAGGCCAGCGGAGATCATGTTGTTGACAGCGTTGCCACCGCCACCGCCAACACCGAACACGGTGATACGCGGCTTAAGCTCAGTGATATCCGGCTTTTGCAGCTTGATAGTCATGTTACCGTTCCTTCTCTTTATGGCCGCATCGCCACGCCGGCCAATTCACTCAATTGTCAGAAGCTTTCTTTCAACCACTGCCCCATGCGGGCAAAGCGGCTGGTATTTCCCCCAAGCGACATGAGCAGACCGCTCTGTGACGCATGTGTTTCCTGGTCCGCGACCTGCGGATAGATCATCAGGCCGACGGCCGTCGAAAAGGCGGGGCCTTTCGCTGCAGTCGGCAGGCCCGAGACGCCCATCGGACGACCGATTCTGACGTTGCGGGCAAGAATGCGGCGCGCAACTTCGGCAAGGCCGGTCAGCTGGCTCGCACCACCCGTCAGCACGACACGCTTGCCGACGATCGGGCTGAAGCCCGAACGCTGGATGCGGTCACGGATCAATTCCATTGTTTCCTCGATACGGGCGCTAACGATGCGCGACACCAAAGCGCGCGGCACCTGCGTCGGCAGATCGCGTTCGTCTTCGCCGATCGGCGGGATCGAAATCAACTCGCGTTCGTCTGAGGAGTTCGGCATTGCGGAAGCGTGAACGACCTTGAGGCGCTCGGCGTCTTCGATCCGGGTCGAAAGACCGCGTGCCAGGTCGGTCGTGACGTGATGGCCACCGAGACTGACGGCGTCCGTGTGCACCAGCTTACCCTCTGCAAAGACCGAAATCGTCGTCGTTCCGCCCCCCATGTCGATCGCCGCACAGCCAAGCTCGACTTCGTCATCGACAAGCGCGGCCAGACCCGAAGCGTACGGTGTTGCAACGATTCCCTCAACAGAGAGGTGCGCACGATTGACGCTCAACTCGAGATTCTTCAGCGCGGTGCGCTCAGCGGTCACGACATGCATGTCGACACCGAGAACGTCGCCGTACATCGACAGCGGATCGCGAATGCCTCGTTCGCCGTCGAGCGAGAAGCCGGTCGCCAGCGAATGCAGCACGGCGCGATCCTGTCGCAGCGACTGTTGGCAGGCTGCCGACAGAACCTTCTTCAGGTCGTTCAGCTCAACTTCCTGTCCACCGAGATCGATGGTTGCAGTGTAGATATCGCTCGTCAGGCGGCCCGCCGTGACATTGACAATCAGGCTCTCAACGGTCAGGCCCGCCATACGCTCGGCCGCGTCGACGGCAAGGCGGATCACGCTTTCCAGCGCATCGAGGTCGGAAATCGCGCCGGTCTTGATGCCACGCGAGCGCTGATGGCCAATCCCGATGATTTCAATGTTGTGCGTGCGACCGGGCAGCACCTGGCTTTCCTCGCGAGGCGTCAGGCGGCCGATCATGCAGACGACCTTCGTCGATCCGATGTCGAGCACCGAAACGACGTGGGACCGCTTCGACGAAAGCGGCTTCAGGCGCGGCAATCCGAAATGGGACGAACCGAAAAAGCTCATATATTTTGCCCCGCCTTCTTCAAATCCTTAGCCCGCTGATCGAGCACAAGCTGCCGGCGCGCCATCGCTTCCGGTGTCAACTGAATTGCCGTGCGGTCGACCAGCCTCAGATCGACGGCTGCGATATCGCGATCCAGAAGATCCTGCTCCTTCATGAACTTCGCCAGCCGCGCCAAAGCCAGATCCACTTCGTCTTCCGGCAACTTCACCGCAACGCCGTTATCCATATGCAGGTCCCAGCGACGGCCCGAAACCCAGACGTAAGCCCTCACGCGCGCCTTGATGTCCGGCCACTTTGCAAACTCGGTTTCCAGCGAAGTTGCCGCAACTTCCGCACCGCGACCAACAACCAGAGGCAACTGCGAAAATTTGTTGTCGCGCAGGGGCGCGATGACCGAGCCGCCCTTCTCCACGAGAGAGAGATCCTGGCCATGCTGCCAGATGGCATAGGCTTGGCGCTCCTTTAGCTTAACCTCGATCGTCTTCGGATAGATCTTGCGGACCTCTACGTTCTCGACCCAGGGGAGCTTGGCAATCTTCTGGCGCGCAGCATCGACGTCGAGAGCGACCAGCGAGGTCGTACCGTCAAGCCCCAGCAACTGCAAAATCTCGATCTCGGAAGTCTCGGCGTTGCCGGAAACCTTCACATCGTCGATAGCAAAGCCGGCAGCAGTCGTCGTCGCCTGAGCAACCGCTTCGGTGTGACCACCGAGCGACATGCCATAGAGGCCGGTCGCAGCAAAGAAAGCCAGGGCGGAGACCGTTCCGACATGAGCCGGAATATGGATGCGACCGCTTCCGAGGCTGACAAGAAAGCGCACCACGCGACGCAGCGGCCGCGGCAGAATCAGCCGACCATCACCCTCGGGATACGAAGGCTCAGCCTGATGACTTGGGCGCCCTATCCTTTTGACCGTCACCGAGAACAAGAAGCGTCCTCCACCATCCAACGGAGAAATTCCCCAAACGAGTAGCCGGCATGACCGGCCATTTCGGGCACCAGGGAGGTTGGCGTCATGCCCGGCTGAGTATTGATTTCCAGCCAGATGATTTCGCCATCTTCGGAGAAGCGATCGTCGTAACGAAAGTCGGAGCGACTGACGCCACGGCAACCAATTGCTTGATGCGCCCTTAACGCCAATGATTGTATTTTTTGGTAAATATTCGGTGAAATTTCCGCCGGGATGACGTGTTTCGATCCACCGGCGACGTACTTGGCATCATAATCGTAGAAGCCGTGCCCCATCGGCACCACCTCGGTCACGCCGAGCACTTGATCCCCCATAACGCCGCAGGTCAGTTCCCGACCATAGATGTAGCGCTCGACGAGAACCTGTTCGCCGTAGCGCCATTCCGGGGAGCTGATGATCTGCGGCGGGTGGGATTGATCTTCCTGAACGATCACTACGCCGAAGCTCGAACCTTCACGGACAGGCTTCACGACGTAGGGCGGTTTCATGGGGTGCTCCGCCGGAAAGGCGAATCGATTGATCACCTCGGACTGAGCAACAGGAATGCCCGCAGCGGCAGCAACCCCCTTTGCCTTTTCCTTATCCATGGCAAGCGCCGACGCCAACACGCCGGAATGCGTATAGGGGATCTCGAGATACTCGAGGACACCCTGGATGGTGCCATCCTCGCCGAACGGGCCATGCAGCGCATTGAAGACGACGTCCGGTCGCAACGCGGCAAGCTTTGCGGACACATCGCGGTCGACGTCAATCCGCGTCACTTGGAAACCCTCAGCCTCGAGAGCATCCGCGCACGCCGTCCCGGAAGAAAGGCTTACCGGCCTCTCCGAGGAAAACCCGCCCATCAGGACAGCGACATGCTTGCGACTCATCAACACCCCCAAAAATAACCTGCACTCTGAGTTCCGACGCTTGCACCAAGCTTGTTTCTCGTCCGAATCTCGCTCGGTGATGCAGATGTATTAGAGCCCGATTATGGTTAATGAAGTGTTTACTTTCGTTAATTTTCGCCTCTCGCGACCATCTCCTCGGAACCGCGCCAGACGCAAAGAAACCAGCAGCGCCAGGGCATAGCGCACGAGGTTTCATCAAGAAGTTGAGCCAGCTCGGGGTTTCTTGGAACGTTAACTTTCCGACGAGGCGCCGCCGAGATCGGCGAGATCAATGATCCAAGTCCGCGTTCGAGGTATTGGTGATTCTGGTCGAGCAAACCGACGGGCGGCAAAAAAATGCGAAGCACGCTAATCTTTTTTCCGTTTCTTACGCGATGACCATTTGCGCCGAATTAAAATTGCGTTAAGAGCCGCCTGCCTTCCCAAGGCGCAGCTATAATCCCGATTGGAATGAAAATGTCTGACGCGATATCCAGAGTATCGCCGACCCCCGCTTCATCGAACAGTGCGCAAGTCAACTCGCCGGCGCGCGTTCTGATCGCGAGCCTCGTCGGCACCACGATCGAATTCTTCGACTTCTACGTCTATGCAACCGCCGCCGTGCTGGTTTTCCCGACGCTATTCTTCCCGAACAGCGACCCGACGACCGCGCTGCTTGCTTCCTTTGCAACCTTCTCGATCGCCTTCTTCGCCCGTCCGCTCGGTGCCGTGGTCTTCGGCCATTTCGGTGACAGAATCGGCCGCAAGACGACGCTCGTCGCCGCCCTGCTCACCATGGGCATTTCGACGGTGGTGATCGGCCTTCTGCCCTCGTACGAATCGATCGGTGTCCTCGCGCCGCTGCTCCTCGCCCTTTGCCGCTTCGGCCAGGGCTTCGGCCTCGGCGGGGAATGGGGCGGCGCCGTTCTGCTCGCCACAGAGAATGCGCCGGAGGGCAAGCGCAGCTGGTACGGCATGTTCCCGCAGCTGGGGGCGCCCGTCGGCCTGTTCCTTTCTTCTGGCATCTTCTGGCTGCTGCTTCAGGTCATGTCGCAGGATGCGCTTCTGAGCTGGGGCTGGCGCGTGCCGTTCATCTCGTCGATCCTGCTGATCGTCATCGGCCTCTGGGTCCGCCTTTCGATCACCGAAACGCCGGCCTTCCAAAAGGCAATTGACAAGCAGGAGCGCGTGGCCGTTCCGGTTGCCGAACTCTTCCGCAAGCACAAGCGCAGCCTGTTCCTCGGCACTTTCGTGGCGCTGGCGACCTTCGTGCTGTTCTATATCGGCTCAGCTTACCTGCTGTCCTACAACGTCAAGGTCCTGAAGATCCCGTTCCTCGACGCGCTTGAAATCCAGATCGTCGGCTCGATCGCTTTCGGCGTCTTCATCCCGATCGTGGGCAAGCTCGCCGAGCGCTTCGGCCGTCGCGAAGTGCTGATCCTGACCACCGTCCTGATTGGCATCTTCTCGTTCTTCCTGCCCGGCCTGATGACGGGCGGCGAAGGTAGCATCGTGGTCTTCGCGATCGTTGCCATGGCGCTGATGGGGATGACCTATGGTCTGATCGGCACGGCGCTTGCCGCCCCCTTCCCGACGGCGGTGCGCTACACCGGATCGTCGATCACCTTCAACCTTGCCGGCATCTTCGGCGCCTCGCTGGCGCCATACATCGCCACCTGGCTACAGGCGAACTACGGCATGCAGTATGTCGGTTACTATCTCGGCCTCTCTGCAGTCATTACCCTGATCTGCATCCTGGCCTCCGGCCGCGACGAAGTCTGAGGTTTACCGCGACTGAAACAGAAAGGCCGCGAAACACATGTTTCGCGGCCTTTTTAGTTCTTAGAGAAATTAAGAAGACTGTTCCTGTCACCTAAGCCAGGAATGTCACCGCCCGCTATTCGCTGGTGACACCCTGGAAGGGGCGCACTTCGCGGCCGGGCATGAAGACGCCGAGACGCTTGATCTCCCACTCAAGCTTGATGTCGGAGTTTTCGAAGACTTCACGGCGGACCTGTTCGCCGAGATATTCGAGATCGTAACCAGTTGCCTGCCCCATGTTGATCATGAAGTTGCAGTGAAGCGAAGACATCTGCGCGCCGCCGATGACCAATCCGCGGCATCCGGCCTCATCGATGAGCTTCCATGCCGAATGCCCCTCGGGGTTCTTGAAGGTAGAGCCGCCGGTCTTTTCGCGAATCGGCTGGACCGTTTCGCGATGGCTGCGAACGGCATCCATCTCGGCGCGGATCTTGGCGCGATCTTCGCTGTACCCTTCGAAAAGCACCGACGTAAAAATCAGATCGCTTGGTACCGACGAATGACGGTAGGAATAGCCCATATCCGCGTTCGACAGAACGTGCTTGGTGCCCTTGCGATCAACCGCATTCACCTCGACGAGGCGTTCGCGTGTCTCTCCGCCATTGGCCCCCGCGTTCATGCGCGCGGCGCCGCCGATGCTACCGGGAATGCCGTAGTAGAAATGGAAGCCGCCGATGCCGTTGTCCATTGCCATCGCCGCGACATGCTTGTCGGGGCAGATTGCGCCGGCACGGATGCGATTCTCGCCGGCAAGTTCGACCGCACCGAAGCCCTTCGCCGAAAGGCGCAGGACAACGCCGGGAATGCCGCCATCACGTACGAGAATGTTGGATCCAACACCGACAACAGTGATCGGCACCTCTTCCGGCAGAAGCTTGAGGAAGGCAACGAGGTCTTCCTCGTCATGCGGCTGAAACATCAGCTCGGCCAGACCGCCGGCGTGGAACCAGGTGACACGGTCCATCGGCGCATCCGGCGTGATCCTTCCACGGATGTCCTTTACGCCGTCGCCAAGCGACGCAAGAAGCTTTTCCCCATTCACCTGTTTCATGCAGATATTCCCGAAAGGCTTTGCAATTGCTTGGGCAGCGCCGCCGCCCAGTACGTGATGCTCCCAGCCCCCAACAGAACCACAAAATCCCCCGGCTTTGCAATCTCTGCGACCATTTCAGGCAAAAGCTCTGGGGATGACAGGAAGCGGGCATCGCGGTGACCGCCGGATTTGATCCGCGACACCAGCTCTTCCGAGTTCGCTCCTTCGATCGGATCTTCACCCGCGGCATAGACGGGAGCAAGGAAAATGCTATCCGCATCATTGAAGCAGGAGGCGAACTCCTCGAAGAGGCTGGACAGCCGCGAATAGCGATGCGGCTGGTGAACCGCAATCACGCGCCCCTTGCAGGCTTCGCGCGCGGCCCGCAGCACAGCCTTGATCTCGACCGGATGGTGTCCGTAGTCGTCGAAGATCTGCACACCGTTCCATTCGCCGGTCAGCGTGAAGCGACGCTTGACGCCGCCGAAAGAGGCCAGCCCCTTGGCGATGTCCTCACTCGACATACCGAGACGGTTGGCGACGGCAATCGCTGCGGTTGCATTGGAAATATTGTGACGGCCGGGCATCGGCATGACCAGGTTGTCGAGCCTGATCACCTGCCCGGTCCGCCGGCGGCGGATCTCTACGTCGAAAATCGAACGCGGACCATCAATGCGGACATTCATGAAGCGCACGTCCGCCTGAGGGTTCTCGCCGTAGGTCACGATCTTGCGGTCCTCGATACGACCGACGAGCGCCTGGACTTCCGGATGGTCGAGGCACAGCACGCCGAAACCGTAAAACGGCACGTTCTCGACGAACTGGCGGAACGCGGCGCGCACGGCATCGAAGTTGCCGTAGTGGTCCAGGTGTTCCGGGTCGATATTGGTAATGACCGCAACATCGGCAGGCAGCTTCAGGAAGGTGCCGTCGGATTCGTCGGCCTCAACCACCATCCACTCACCCTCGCCCATACGGGCATTGGTGCCGTAGGCGTTGATGATGCCGCCATTGATTACGGTGGGGTCGAGGCCGCCTGCTTCCAGCAGCGTTGCCACCAGCGACGTGGTCGTCGTCTTGCCATGCGTTCCACCGATCGCGATCGCATTCCGGAACCGCATCAACTCGGCAAGCATCTCCGCCCGGCGCACGACCGGCAGCAGCTTTTCGCGCGCCGCAACAAGCTCCGGATTGTTCTTCTTGATCGCCGTCGAGACGACCACGACTTCGGCGTCACCAAGGTTCTCCGCCTTGTGGCCGACGAAGACTTCGATGCCCTTGTCGCGCAGGCGTTGCACGTTGGCGCTGTCGGCTTGGTCCGACCCCTGCACGCGATGACCGAGGTTGTGGAGCACCTCGGCAATGCCGCTCATGCCGATGCCGCCGATGCCGATGAAATGAACGAGGCCGATGGCCTTCGGCATTTTCATGCGCGTTTCCCCTTGAACTCTGCAATTGTACGTCGTGCCGCAATAGCCTCTACCATGTCAGCAAGCAAGTTCGCAGCGTCGGGTTTGCCCGCTTGCTTGGCGGCAGCCGCCATCCGGGCAAGCTTTTCCGGATCGTTCATCACATGGGTCAGGATCGTTGCGATCTTCTCGGGCGAGAGTTCCGCCTGGGTGATCACCTTGGCGCCGCCGGTCGCAGCCAGCGCTGCCGCGTTGGCCGCCTGGTCGTGATCCAACGCATGCGGATAAGGCACGAGGATTGCCGGACGTCCGATCACCGAGATCTCCGAAACGGTCGAGGCTCCGGAACGGCAGATGACAAGATGGGCGGCGGCAAGCCGCTCGGCCATGTCAGTAAAGAACGGTGCCGTGTCAGCCGCCATCTTCAGGCGAGCGACGCATACGCTCATCATCTCAGTGTCTTCCGGTCGCACCTGCTGGGTAATGCGCAGGCGGTCGCGAAGCTCGTCATCGAGCAAACTGATGGCGGTCGGCATCGCCTTGGAAAAATATTGCGCGCCCTGACTGCCGCCAAAAACGACAAGATTGAAAGGCTCGCCTGACTTGGACGGAGAGTACGGCACCTTCGCCGCATCGATGATCGCCGGGCGCACTGGATTGCCTGTCGTCACCGTCTTGTCAGGAAACTGACCGCCGCCTTCAGGCAGGAAGCCGCCGGCAATCGCCTGCACCCGGCTCGCCAGCGCCTTGTTTGCGCGTCCCATCACCGCATTCTGTTCGTGGATCATGGCGGGCACGCCAAGGCGCGTCGCCGCCAGCAGTGGTGGTACGGTCGGATAGCCGCCAAAACCAACGACGACAACAGGCTTCAGCCGTGAAATGAGCTTCTTGGCCGCGCGCATGCCGCTCCAAAGCATCCACAACGAGCGCGTAACGGCAACCGGGTTTTTCGAGCCGATTGTCGCCGATGGGACGACATGGATCTCGTCGGCCGGAAATTTGCCGGCATAGCGCTCGGCACGGCTATCAGTCACGAGATGCACAGAATAGCCGCGTTCCTTCAGCTTGTAGGCCAGAGCCTCCGCCGGAAACACATGGCCGCCGGTCCCCCCGGCGGCAAGCAGGACGATGCCTTTGCTCATGAACTCTTACTCCGCCGGCATTCCATGCGCGACGCGGAAGAGGCTCCGGTCCTGCGCACGTTTTTCCGGCCTATGGCGCGTCAGCGCGAGAATAAACCCGGCGGTGACGCAGATCGCGACCATGGACGAACCGCCGTAGGAAATCAGCGGCAGGGTCATGCCCTTCGCCGGCAGCAGTTCGAGGTTGACGCCCACGTTGATGATGGACTGTATGCCGATCTGCAGCACGAGGCCAGCGACGGCAAAGCGGTTGAAGTCGTTCCGCTCCTTATAGGCATGCGAGAGACCGCGCAGCACGAGGACGGAAAACAGCGCGACGAGCGCCATGCAGAAGACGATGCCGAACTCTTCGGCCGCGACCGAGAAGATGAAGTCGGTATGCGCGTCGGGGATGATCCGCTTGACGATGCCCTCGCCCGGTCCCTGGCCGAACCAATCGCCGCGAATGATGGCTTCGCGTGCCGTGTCGATCTGAAAGGTATCGCCTTCGCCGGTCAGGAACTTGTCGATGCGCAGCGCCACGTGCGGGAAGATGTAATAGGCGCTGACAAGACCGCCGACACCGCCTGCACCGAGCAGGATGATCCAGATCCACGGCATGCCGGCCATGAAGAACATGCCGCCCCACACGGCCGTCGTCAGGATCGTTTGCCCAAGGTCGGGCTGCGCGACCAGAAGTGCAGCGACAATGCCGAAGAGGATGATGGCAAACAGGTTACCCGGTATCTCCGGCTGCCTTGCGTGCTCGGCAAAGAGCCAGGCACAGACAACGACAAAAGCGGGCTTCATGAACTCCGAGGGCTGGATCGAGATGCCGGCCAAGGTGACCCAGCGGCGGGAGCCCTTGACCTCGACGCCAAAGAACAGCGCCAGCAGCATCATGCCAAGCGCGACGATCAACAGGATGATCGCCGTTCGCCGCACCTGGCGGGGCGTCAGGAACGACAGACCGAACATGACGGCGAGCGACGGGATCATGAACGCCGCGTGGCGCTTGACGAAGTGGAACGGCTCCAGCCCGATGCGCTCGGCGACTGCGGGTGATGCCGCGAACGACAGCATGAAGCCGATGCCCATCAGGAAGATGAACATCGCCAGGAAGAAGCGGTCGATGGTCCAAAACCAATCGGCCAGAGGCCCACGTTCCGCGCGGCTTACCATGTCACTTATCTCCTGTTGCCGAACCGATCAGCATGGTGATTCCGTCGAGCGCTGCCACATGGCTGACAAATGCATCGCCCCTGACTTCGAAGTTCTTATACTGGTCGAAGCTTGCGCAAGCCGGAGACAACATCACGGCCAACGGGCCGCTTTCATCTTTTTCGGCGTCCGCGGCCGCGTGCGCCACGGCACGCTCCAATGTCCCTGATATCTCGTAGGGGACGGCCTCGCCGAGTGTTGCAGCAAATTCCGTCGCCGCCTCGCCGATCAGGTAGGCCTTGGCAATACGAGGGAAGAGCCCGGTCAGCGAGGTTATGCCACCAGCCTTCGGCAACCCACCGGCAATCCAGTAGATGCGATCGTAGCTCGACAGAGCCGGCGCGGCCGCATCCGCGTTCGTGGCCTTCGAGTCGTTGACGAAAACGACATTGCCGCGACGACCGACCGGTTGCATCCGGTGCTTGAGGCCAGGGAAGGACGCAAGTCCGGCGCGTATCTCCTCCTCGGAGACGCCGACCGCAAGGCATGCGGCAACCGCCGCGGCGGCATTCTGTGCGTTGTGGCCGCCACGTAATGTCTGGATGCCGTCAAGATCGGCGATCGGCTTCGTTGCGCCTCCCGAAGCCTGGACGAGCTTCGTTCCTTCCGCATAAATACCATAAGGCAGCGCATGGCGGCGGGAAATTCGCGTGACCTTGCCGCCGGCTCGCTCGATGCGATCCGCGATCATCTCGCAGTGGCTGTCGTCCACGCCGACCACTGCCACACCACTGCCGGCAACCAGACGCTCCTTGATGTCGGCATAGTGCTGCATCGTGCCGTGACGATCGAGATGATCCGGCGTCAGGTTGAGCAGAATGCCCGCCGACGGATTAAGCGTCGGCGCGAGGTCGATCTGATAGGATGAGCACTCGACAACATAGAAGCGTCCATCCTTCGGCGGATCGAGCGTCAGGACAGCCGTCCCGATATTGCCGCCGAGCTGCGTGTCGCGCCCGCTCGACTTCAGGATATGCGCGATTAGCGCCGTTGTCGTTGATTTGCCATTGGTGCCGGTGATGGCAATAAACGGGCAATCGGGCGCATGCGCGCGGCGCTCACGCACGAAGAGCTCGACGTCGCCAACGATATCAACGCCGGCGGCGCGAGCGAGATCGACGGTCCAGTGCGGTTTCGGATGCGTCAGGGGAACGCCCGGCGAAAGCACGAAGAGAGATTGTGCGCTCCAGTCGAGGGAACGCAGATCAGCCGTATGGATTCCCTCGGCGGCGGCTTTGGTGACACTATCCGGATTGTCATCCCATGCCGTCACCTCGGCTCCGCCCAGTTTCAGAGCTCGCGCAGTAGCAAAACCGGAACCACCGAGCCCGAAGAGCGCGACCTTCTTTCCCGAGAGGGTTGTGACGGGAATCATCGCCGCTTACCGCAGCTTCAGGGTCGAGAGACCAAGCAGGGCGAGACCGCCCGCAATGATCCAGAAGCGGATCACCACCTGGCTTTCAGTCCAGCCCTTTTTCTCGAAATGGTGATGGATCGGCGCCATCAGGAAGACACGTCGGCCCGTCATCTTGAAGTAGCCGACCTGAATGATGACCGACAACGTCTCCATCACGAACAAGCCACCGATGATCGCCATGACGATCTCATGCTTGGTGGCCACGGCAACAGTGCCGATCGTGCCGCCGAGCGCCAACGAGCCGGTGTCACCCATGAAGATAGCGGCAGGCGGCGCATTGAACCAAAGGAAGCCGAGACCAGCGCCGATAACCGCGCCGAGAACGACTGAAAGCTCGCCCGTGCCCGGGACGAAGTTGATCTGCAGATAGTTTGCAAAGACTGCATTACCCGCGAGGTAGGCAATCACACCAAACGACGCCGCAGCAATCATGACCGGAACGATGGCAAGGCCATCAAGGCCATCGGTCAGGTTCACGGCATTGCCGGCGCCAACGATCACGAAGCCGCCGAAAACGACGAACATGATGCCGAGATTGATCATGAAGTCCTTGAAGAACGGAAACGCGACCGAGGACCCGAAGGTCGAACCCGCGGTTCCGGACGCCAGCGCCGTGCGCATCATGAAGTAGACGGCGATGCCGGCAATGACGAATTCAATGCCAAGGCGAGCCTTGCCGGAGAAGCCCTTGTGGCTCTGCTTGGTGACCTTGAGGTAGTCGTCATAGAAGCCGATCGCCCCGAAGCCGAGAGTGACGAGCAGCGTGGCAACCACGTAGACATTCGAAAGATCGGCCCAGAGCAGCGACGACCCGACGATACCGGCGAGAATCATCAGACCGCCCATGGTCGGCGTACCGGCCTTCTTGAAGTGCGTCTGCGGACCGTCGGCGCGGATCGGCTGCCCCTTACCCTGGCGGATGCGCAAGGATCTGATGATCATCGGTCCGAACAGGAAGACGATGAAGGCGGACGTAAACAGGGAGGCGCCCGTGCGGAAGGTAATGTACCTGAACAGATTCAAGAATTTCAGGTGTTCCGACAGTTCGACAAGCCAAATCAGCATTCAGGGCCCCTTGTTTACCCGCTCAAAAATCGCGTTGCGTGTCGGCAAATGGCGGGAACTTGTCAAGGAGCGCGGCAACGATCTTGCCGAAACCTATGCCCAGTGACGATTTTACCATCAGCACGTCGCCAGCCGCGACAGCGTTCAATACATATTCTGATAGTTCTTCGGTCTTCTCATAGTGGACGACCTGCACGCCCTCGGGGAGCGATTCTTTCAGCGCAACCATTTCAGGCCCCGCGAGCCAGACATGCTCTATACCAGCAGCGAGCAAAGGCCCCGCCAGATCCGAATGGACTTTCTCCGCGTAGTCACCCATCTCCAGCATATCGCCAAGCACGGCGATGCGCCGCCCAGCACCTGCCGGAACGGAACTCGCAAGCACGGATATCGCGGCACGCATCGAAGCGGGATTGGCGTTGTAGCTTTCGTCGATGACCGTGAAGGCGCTGCGGTCGATTGCCAGGCGGTGACGCCGTCCCCTGCCCTTTTCCGGCTGCAGCGTCGAAAGGGAGGTGATTGCCTGATGCATGTCCGCACCGACAAGCTTGACGACGCCAAGGGCGGCCAGTGCATTCTCGGCAATGTGCCGGCCCGGCGCGCCGATCGCGACCTCCTTGGTGTCGCCATCGATGGTGATCCACAACGTCGAACTCTGGTCGGAGCCATTGAACTCCGCGAGGCGGAAATCGGCCTTCGCATGCTGACCGAACGAATGAATGTGCTGGATGCCGCAGGCCTGCGCCGTGCGCTCGAGGAAGTTGAACTGGTCGTTGTCCCTGTTGAGCACGACCTGACCGCCGGGAACCACACCTTCGAAAATCTCGGCCTTCGCCGTTGCGATCTCTCGTATGCTCTTGAAATTGCCGAGGTGAGCCGGCGCAATCGTTGTCACCACGGCAACATGCGGCCTGATCATCTTGACCAGTGGGCGGATTTCGTCCGGATGATTCATCCCCACTTCGAAAACGCCGAAATAGGTGTCGAGCGGCATCCGGGCGAGCGTCAAGGGTACGCCCCAGTGATTGTTGAACGAGGCAACGGATGCATGCACCTTGCCCGATGGGGACAAGACGCGCCGCAACATCTCCTTGGTTGTGGTCTTTCCGACCGAACCGGTCACGGCAATGATCTGAGCACGCGAACGGGCACGAGAAGCCTGACCGAGCTTGCCGAGTGCCGCCAGCACATCTTCGACGACGATGACAGGAACGGTAAGCCGCCCCATGGCTGGAAGGCGCGCTTCGTTAACAACGAGCAGAGCAGCCCCGTTTGCCATCGCCATCGACGCAAAGTCGTGGCCGTCAACGCGGTCGCCCTTGATGGCGAAGAAAGCTTCGCCGGGCGCAATGGAGCGGCTGTCGATGGAAATACCGGTAATGCCCTCAGGCAAAGTTCCGAACGGCCGCCCTGCCATGGCGGCAACCATGTCTTCCGTCGTCCAAAGCCAGTTCACGGTTTCAGCTCCTCCAAAGCCTTACGCAATTCGGCATGATCCGAAAACGGTAGGGTGACGCTCCCGATCGTCTGCCCTTCCTCGTGTCCCTTGCCGGCGACAATCAGCGTGTCGCCCGACGTCAGCATTCCTACGGCCGTTCGGATCGCCTCGGCACGGTCGCCGATTTCGCTCGCGCAGCCCGCGGCCGCCATGATCTCGGCGCGAATGGTCGCCGGCTCTTCCGAGCGTGGATTGTCGTCGGTGACAATCACCACATCGGCCAGACGGCAGGCGATCTCGCCCATGATCGGGCGCTTGCCACGATCGCGGTCGCCGCCGCAGCCAAACACGACGATGACGCGGCCCGTGGTAAACGGCCGAACGGACTCCAAAACGTTGGCAAGCGCGTCGGGCTTGTGGGCATAGTCGACATAAGCAAGCGCACCGTCCTTGGTATGGCCCACCAATTCGAGACGACCGGATGCGCCCTGCAGCTTTTCGAGGGCCGCCATGGCGACCTTCGCCGGCACGCCCGTCGATATGGCGAGACCTGCCGCCACGAGCGCGTTGGCCACCTGGAAGTCCCCTGCAAGCGGAATATCGACCTCGAAGATCTCTCCCTCGGCGTGGATTTCAGCCACCTGCTTGTGCCGGAAATGCTCGACGCGCTTCAGCGTGAGGTAGTCGCCCTTGCGACCGACGGTGCGAACGTCGTGACCCGCGTCGCGCGCCGCTTTGACGGCTTGCCCCGACCACGCATCGTCGGCGAAGATCACGGCCGGTGCGCCCTTCGGCAGCAGCGTATCGAACAGCCGCATCTTCGCGGCCATGTAGCTTTCGATCGTGGGATGGTAGTCCATGTGATCGCGGCCGAGATTGGTAAAGGCAGCCGCTGCTAGCTTGACGCCATCGAGACGGCCCTGATCGAGGCCATGGCTGGAGGCCTCCATCGAGGCATGGGTAACTCCCTCCTCGGAAAGCTCCGCGAGCAATTTGTGAAGCGAAACCGGATCCGGGGTCGTCAGCGAGCCATACTCATTGCGTGTCGGCGAGACGACGCCAGTCGTGCCGATCATCGCCGCTGGATGGCCTGCATAGGCCCAGATCTGCCGGGTGAAGGAAGCAACCGACGTCTTGCCGGCGGTACCGGTCACGGCAACCATCGTTTCCGGCTGCTTGCCATAGAAATAAGAGGCCGCGATCGACAGGAAGCGGCGCGGATCGTTCACCACGAGAACAGGTATGGAAGCATCAACGCCATGGGACGCAATGGCCGCGACAGCACCGCGCGCCGCCGCGTCGGCGATAAAGCCTGCTCCATGGGCCTTCGTCCCGGCGACAGCCACAAACACCATGCCGGGTTCGATCTTGCGGCTGTCGGACGAGATACCCGAAACCGCCAGCGCCCCGACAGACCCGGCCAATTGATCTTCAAGTTCCGGAAATGCATCTCCGGCGATGTCTCGCAAGTTCATCGAATGTACTTTTCTCTCTCAAGCCGCCGCGCCCCCGTGGCGAATCGGCTCCGACATTCATTCAGACTCAATAAGACACCAACATGGCCGATCCGTCGTCACCGAACTTGGGTTCCACACCGAGAATTGGGGCCGCGCGGGCGATGATGTTCTTGACCATCGGCGCTGCCGTGTACGCTGCAATGTTCTGGCCCTTCTCGCCATTGTGCGGCTCATCGCAGAACGTCAGCACGACATACTTCGGATCGTCGATCGGAAAAGCCGCGAGGAACGCATTGAAATTGAGGTTCGTCGCGTAGCGGCCATTGACCACCTTGTCAGCCGTGCCGGTCTTGCCGCCGACATTGAAGCCGGGCACGTCAGCATTGCGCCCGGAGCCCTTGATGCCGTTCAGCTTGAAGAGATAGCGAACGTCATCGCTGGTGGTCTTCTTGACGACCACTTCCGCAACTTCGTCTGCCTGTTCGCGGTTGCGCGGCAGGAAGGTCGGTTCGATGAGCTTGCCGCCGTTGACGAGCGCCGCGCCCGCAACCGCCGTCTGCAGCGGCGTCGTGGAAACACCGTGGCCAAAGGAGATCGTCACCGAGTTGATCTTCTTCCAGACCTTCGGCTGGCTCGGCATCTTCACCTCGGGGAGTTCCGTCTGCATCTTGGTGAGCAGACCGAGCTTCGTCAGGTAGTCCTTCTGCGCATCGATGCCGACGATGTCGATGATGCGGGCGGTACCGACGTTGGACGAATACTGGAACACCTCCGGCAGCGTCAGCCAACGGCGCTGGCCGTGGAAGTCGTGAATGGTGAAGCCGCCGATGCGGATCGGCTGCGTCGCGTCGAAGCTGTCGTTGAGGCTGACCTTGCCCGTATCGAGCGCCATGGCGAGCGAAAAGGTCTTGAAGGTCGACCCCATCTCGAACGTGCCGTTCGACATGCGGTTCAGCCAGCCTTCCTTGGCGCCTTCCAGCGGGTTGTTCGGATCGAAGTCAGGGGCCGATGCCATTCCGAGCACTTCGCCGGTATGAATATCGAGGATGACGGCGCCAGCGCCCTTTGCCTCGTAGTTCTTGACGGCGTTGACGACGACATCGCGCACGATGTTCTGAACGCGAACGTCGATCGACAGGCGAACGGGCTCAAGCGGCTGGTCGCTTGTCATGCCGACTGAAGCGAGGTCGGCAAGGCCCTGATCGTCAATGTATTTCTCCATGCCGGCAACGCCGCGGTTGTCGATGTTGACGTAACCGAGGATATGCGCCGCGGTCGCGCCGCCCGGATAGAAGCGGCGTTTCTCAGGGCGGAAGCCGATGCCGGGAATGCCGAGTGCGAGAATCTGGCTCTGCTGCTTCGGCGTCAACTGGCGTCGCAGCCAGGCGAAGTGAGATGTGCGGTTCGCGAGCTTCTTGTAGGTGCCCTTCATGTCGAGGTCGGGCAGAACCGTCGCGAGCTTCTCGACCGCTTCGTCTGGGTCAACCACCTTGTTCGGCTCGGCAAAAAGCGAGACCGTGCGAATATCGGTCGCCAGCACCTCGCCGTTTCGGTCCAGGATATCCGGACGCGAGGCCATCAGACGATCCGGTGGCAGGATGCTGGACACGACATCAGGATCGCGGACTGCGTATTCCACGAGGCGCCCGCCGATCACGCAATAAACGCCGAGAAAGCCGACGATCAGGAGCCCGACGCGGCTCTTCGCCTGTCCCGCCTTCTTCTTTCGCGATCCCTCGATCGGCCTATTGCCGCCGAGGCGGTTATTGGTGCCGGCGGAGAAATGCGCCTGGCTCTTCAAGACCATGATGCGTGAAAGAAACGACATCTCTACTCCACCGATCCGGTTGCCATCATGTCTTCTTCTTCGGGTTCAGGCGTCGCTGGCTTTGGCTTTGCCTTGCCCGAACCGGCTTTCGCTTCTGTAATCTCGGGAACAGGAACCTGCGATTTCAGCATCGGCAGTTCCTTGGCGTGAACCAGCGATGTGGACGCCGTCGGCTGCAGCTGAAGCTCACCATTGTAGTTGTTGACGAGGCGCTCGAGCCTGTTCGGCTGGGAGAGCAGAGCCCAATCCGCCTTCAACAGGTCGATTGTGTCCCTCTCGAGCTTGATCTCCGCTTCGAGGCGATGAACCTCCTCGAGCTTGAGCTCGGCATGGTGCTTGATGGTGTAGGTGACAGCAGCAGCGGCTGTCATGACACCGACGAGGATGAGGTCCAAGGTTCTCAGCATATCAGGCTCCGAGCTTTCCGAGACTCGCCAGATTCGGCAATCCGAAGATGGAAATATCTGCCGCTTCGGCAGGCGCGGCAGTGCGCAGCCCTGCCCGCAGCTTGGCAGATCGCGCCCGCGGGTTTGCTTGCGCTTCCGCCTCCGTCGCAGCAACCATCGGCTTGCCGATCCGCTCGAACGTTGCAGCACGCTCGTGCGCGACAGGCAGATGACGCGAGCCCGAAGCCTTGCCGGCACGATCGGCGAAGAAGGCCTTGACGATCCGGTCCTCGAGCGAATGGAAGGTAACAACAACGAGACGACCGCCGGGCTTCAGCACACGCTCGGCGACAAACAGCGCCTGCGCCAATTCGCCAAGCTCATCGTTGACAAAGATTCGCAACGCCTGGAAGACACGGGTCGCCGGATGGATCTTGTCCTTCATCTTGCGCGGCGTGACGAGTTCGATCAGGCCGGCCAGATCGCGCGTCGTCTCGAACGGCTTTTCCGCCCGCCGCTTTTCAATCGCGTGCGCGATGCGCGGCGACTGGCTTTCCTCTCCGAGAAAATGAAAGATGCGGATAAGATCAGCCACTTTGGCGCGATTGATCACATCAGCCGCAGAAACACCTGCCGCCGACATGCGCATGTCCAGCGGACCATTCTTCAGGAACGAGAAGCCACGATCGGCCTCATCGATCTGCATCGAGGACACGCCGATATCGAGCACAACTCCATCCAGTCCGCCGGATGGAGCAGCATCGGCCAGTCGAGAGAACTGCGAATGAACGAGCCTCAAACGACCTTGGCTCTCGGCGACAAGAGCCTGACCAGCTTCGATAGCGGTCGGGTCGCGATCCAGGGCGACGACGTTGGCGCCGGTGCCCAGAATGGCAGAGGTGTAGCCACCCGCACCGAAGGTGCCGTCGAGAATGATCTTGCCGGGCAACGGCTCGAGCGCGGCGAGGACCTCATTGAGAAGAACCGGAATGTGGCGAACCGGTCCGCCACCGGCATCAGTTGAATCTTCGCCAGGATTCGCCGCCATTCCGTTCCCTCGTACCGTTAGGAACGCCTGCCCGCCAGCCGACGCCCTCCTCGTGCCTGCATCTGGGCGGCCTGAAATGCCTGCGGCTGCCACAGCTGAAAATGATCCGCCCGACCGACGAAGGCCACCTCGTCCGAGATATCGGTGAAGTCGCGGATGAAATCCGTGACCATCAGCCGACCTTCCGCATCGAGCTTCATGAAGATACCGCCCCCGTGGATGAGAAGCGACATCTCGTTCGCGTCCGGCGAAAACGGATCCTCCGCAGAAATCTGACGCTCGAACCTCTCCAGGAGATCCGGACCGCCGACACTGATCGCCGGAAACACAAAGTCCTGGAAGCAATAGAGCTCCTGAACATTGCGCTGCGCCAGCACGGATCGAAACGCCGCCGGCACGGAAACCCTGCCCTTGGAATCGATTCTGTTGGTCGCATTTGAAAGGAAGCGGCTCATGACACGAAACATCCGTTCCCGAAAGAGCCCGGACTGAACTCAAAAGCCCGGAACCTCGAAATTCAGGCACAGCTTCGCGAGCCGAATGGGCGAAATCCCATCCGGCGCTTCCGGAGCGGAAGACACCTTGGCTTTGCGATTGTTGGGCACCTACTTGCCCTTGCGCAGTGCATGAATGGGATAACATGGGACCATATGGGCGTCAATGGGAAACGCCCGTCTCACGATGAGCGAAGTATCCGAAATTTATAAGCTGTTAAGTTTAACAAAGGGTTAGGATCGAGCTTGCGGACACCGGACAGCCCAACCGCCGAAGCGCCCTCAAAGGCCACATATGGTTCAAATTGGCACAGCAAAATATGCGCTTTTAAACAGAGGCTTAATGCATCCTCTTCAAGAGTGGGAGCACCCGTCTCGAGCGCTCGCACGAAGAGGTATGCAGCCGCTATCTCCTTTGAAGTAATAGGCCGAGCCATTCGGCTGCTGCCACGTGCAAAATAATGAACGGCGGGAGAATTGAATTAGTTCACTGCTGCCGCATATTACTTGAAGCTAAATAAGTAACCGTGGAGTAACATTATGACAAACTTCACATTAAAGGGACTTCTTTACGGACGCTTTGAGCCGGAAAAGCGTATTCCGCTGTCGCAGTCGGGAATGACGACTGACATCCAATGCGATTCCTGCGGCAAGATATTCAAGCGCTGGTCCATTCTCGCCCGCAGCAGCACGACCTGCGAGGAATGTCTGGCGAAGGCGCCGACCGCCCACTAGCAATCGACGGCAATCACAAAGACATGCTTCCGCAAGGGTAGTTCGCCAGCTGGCCTGTAAGCCGGGTTCTGTATGGCCCCGGCCGAAGCCGGAACGTGGCAGCCATTCCTCTGGGACAGCGTTCGCACGCTGCCTCACGCAACCCACCCGGATGACTGACCTGGAAACCGGCCGGAAGGCTTTCGCCTCCCACGTCATCCCTATTCGGTCTTGCTCCCGGTGGGGTTTACCTTGCCATCGCCGTTACCGGAGATGCGGTGGGCTCTTACCCCACCCTTTCACCCTTACCTGCCGAGGCAGGCGGTTTGCTTTCTGTGGCACTTTCCCTGAGGTCGCCCTCGCCGGACGTTATCCGGCACCGTGTTTCCGTGGAGCCCGGACTTTCCTCACCCTACCGCCTTTCGGCATTGGTAAAGCGCGGCTGCCCGGCCAACTGGCAAGGCTCCCTTAGCGGAGACACGGAGCGAATGCCACCGAAATATTACCGGCTTCGCGACGACAAAGCTCTGTCTAGTGACAAGACTCTGGGCCTAGCGGAAAACCGGTGTCAGTTCCCGGCCGAAGTCCTCTGCCCCGAGCCAGCCCTGCGTCATGACGACGGCCCCTAGCCGGCCGAGTTCGTCGGACGATTTCGCGGCAACGAAATTGCCGCCCGCCAGGACAGCGATCCGCGGTGAATCCGTATAGCCGACATAAGGATACGCGGTCGTCGTGAAGGTTGACACACACGGCGCGGAGGTTGTTGGGCAGCCAGCCAAGGCCGGCATCAGCCGCAGTGCCGTTGAGACCAGATTGTCGCGCTCCAGTGGATCGCCGTCAGAGCGAAACCACGTTCCGATATCCCCGAGCGTCTCGAATGACCGCGCCTCTAGATCGCCGCCGAGCTTCAGGTAGGTCCGACCATCGGGGTATCGCACCGGTGGCAGGATATAGACGTGGTCCTCATCGCGATCACCGAAGACAATCGTCGAAGGCATATCGGAGAAAGTCGCCATCTCCCGTTCGCCAAGCTCAAAGAAGGCAACGGTGCGGGCGGCAATTCTGATGTCGATCTGAGTTGGCAGGAGATCGTTGAAATTGCTGAAACCGCCAGCGGCAACCAGCACACGCTCCGCGGTATAGCTCCTGCCACCAGCTTCAACTTCGACAGATGAGCCCCGGTCGCGAACCGAGGTAACAGTTGCATCTACGACCGTTACGCCTGCCTGCTCGGCAAGCATGGTTTGTGCCCGAACCAAAGCGCGCGGATTGATGTGCCCCGCCCGCCGCTCTTCGAAATAGCCGTGGTGGGACGGATCGAGGGAGAACTGAGGAAAGCGCTCACGCAACGCTGCCGGCGTAAGCGCTTCAACGTCAAGACCGAGGGTTTCGCTGACCTGCAGCGCCCGCCCGAGAAATCCCTCGCCCGGTCGCGCGGGCGGCCCGGTAAACAGACAACCCGCTTCCGAGAAAAAGGAGATTCCGCTTTTCGCTTCCATCTCCCCGTAGCGATCGAGCGAACGTGCAGCGAGGGTCGCCCAGACCCTATTGTCATCGAAGGACCGCGTAATGCGAGCCTCGTCATAGTGGCTGGCAAAGACGCCGTGATGGCTCTTGCGCTCGGCCGGCTCGCTGGGGCCGATAAGCGCTACGCCTTCGATCATACCCGAAAGATGGCGGGCAGCAGCCGCGCCCATCATTCCGCGTCCGACGATCATCACCTTGAAATCAACTGCCATATGTCACCTCATTTTCCGAGGTCGGATAACACAGGCGCCACGTTGAATCATATTGTTAAGTGCCAGCTCGAAGCGATTCTCGAACAAGCACTTTCAAGCGATCAAAGCATCGCCAGGACCTTGCCGCAGTAAGCCTTGGAAACCGGGTTCATGCGGGTTGCGCCATGGCCGGCATTGTACTTCAGGATCGTACCGCAAGTTTCGCCACCGCCTAGCTGATGTGCTGCAGCCAGATACTTCATGCCGAACTTGATGTTCGTCTCAGGGTCGAACAAGCCCTTCGCAGGGCCCGAGTAGCCCATCATGCGTGCCGTCGCCGGCTTGATCTGCATGAGGCCGATTTCGCCCGCGCTGCCGCGTGCATTCGGATTGAAATTGCTCTCGACGCGCACGACCGCACGAGCAAGCTCGACGGGGACGTTGTACTGGTTGGCATACTTGACGATGATCGCGGAATATTTGTTGGCTGTGAAATCCGGCATTGCATAACCGCTGGTGCGGTCAACGGTCTTCAAGGGGATTGTCTGAGATCTTGCGCCCCATTCGCCTGCGAAGGCGCAGTTGATACCCATCAACAGTGCGCTGGCGCACACTGCAGCAGAAATGATCTTCTTCATTTAGTCTAATTACTCCGACCCAAAGA
Source organism: Rhizobium sp. BK399 (assembly GCF_014194695.1). GTDB lineage: Bacteria > Pseudomonadota > Alphaproteobacteria > Rhizobiales > Rhizobiaceae > Rhizobium. The sequence continues at coordinate 124,786 of NZ_JACIAH010000002.1, forward strand.
ATTTCCGGATCGCAGTTGAAATAACAATCCGGTCGTATGCAGCAGATACATATTAGATATTCTGCAGCAATTCTTTTTGTTTCAATTGACGGCCGCTCGAAACCCCAAACAACACAAGCGGCGCCGTTCGACGGTTGGCGTTAGACCATCGCAATGAGGAGATAATAGGGAAATGATGTGGCGACGCAGCAGACTCTCAAAATCCTGAGAATCCGCGCCACCCTAAAGTACTACTTATGCGGCGTATCGCGGCAGCGACGCCAGCAAACGGTGCAGCGTGTCGATCGTCGAAAAATCCGCGATCCCGTCGATTCGAGCGGGCCGAAAATGGCGCTGGAAAGCCTCGATGTCGCCCGCCATCTTGTCGGAGAATTGGCCTGTGATCTCAGTCGCATAACCGTAAAGCGAGAGCATCGACTGCAGAGCCTCGACCGGCTGGCCGCTGTCGCCGCGTTGGAAAAATCTTCCACCGGAGATCGCAGCAGGCTCAACCCAATGCCCCACACCGGCCTTGTGCAGGCCTGACCAAGGAAATTTTTCTCCCGGATCAACCTTCCGAATCGGTGCTACATCGGAGTGCCCAAGCACCCTTTCGGGGGTAATGGACCAACGTTGGCCGCAATCGCGACACAATTCAATGACCGCTTGAATTTGTTCTTGCGGATACTCAGGGAGCCCTCCGGGATGACCCGCATTGGCGATCTCGATCCCGATCGACAAAGAGTTGATATCGGTCTCCCCCCGCCAGTAACTTTTGCCGGCGTGCCAGGCACGGCGCTCCTCGGGGACGAGCTGCAGAACCTCGCCATCTTCACCAACGAAGTAGTGGCTCGAGACCTGACTTTCGTCCCGACAGAGCCACTCCAAGGCTCCGTCAGGCGTCGGCATGCCTGTATAGTGAAGAAGGATCATGTCTGGCCTGCGCCCATCAGCACGTTCGCCGTGATTTGGCGATGGGCGAACGGTTGCTTTCCGGTAGTCGGCCTCGAACGAGGTCATGCTGCGCGGCGTTCCTTCTCGATTGCCTCGTAGGCTGCATTCAGCGCAGCCATGCGCTCATTGGCAATCGCATGGAACTCGGCCGGCACGCCCCGCGAAATCAGGCGATCAGGATGATGTTCGCTGACAAGTCCATGATAGCGGCGACGGATCGTCGTGAAGTCGTCGGAGGGCGAAACGCCGAGCACCTTGTAGGGATCGCGGCCCATGGAAACATGCCGCGCTGCAATTCGTTCGAAATGATCTTCATTCATATGGAAGATCTCGCTCACGTGCCGCAGGAACGCCAATTCCTTCTCATGGATGAGCCCATCCGCTTTGGCGATATGGAAAAGACCGTCCAGCACCTCTTCCAGGACCGGGCAATTGGCTGCGCATGTCACGCACAAGGATGACAGGCGCTCCGCATAGGCTTCATAGCCGGCAACGTCCTGACGCGCCAGATTGTAGAGGCGTGCGACATTCTTTGCCTGCTCCGGCGGGAACTCGAATATCTCGCCAAAGGCATCCACCTCCCGCTCGCTCACGATTCCATCGGCCTTGGCCATTTTTGCGGACAGAGCGATGATGGCGACCGAGAAGGCCACCTTGCGGCGCGTCTCGGGATCGCCCTCGAAAACTGTCCGGATAGCCTCGACCACCGCCGAAAGGACGTTGCCCGCGGTGTTGCCAATGGCATTCAGCAGTTTTTCCCAGAAGGACATAAAAGTCTCTCGCAGCGCAAATAGGTTAGACACCTTGACCAAATAAAGCCTGCGTTTGCAAGGCGGCGATTGGTCGTAGGAGCGAATACAGCTTTCACATTTCGGTAATTGTCGCCCCGATGCTGAAGCATACGCCGCATTCGCATTGCCTCATATGACACCAAAGGATAGGCTGCGGTGACGACGGCACGGCGCCCGGCGCACCGCTGCTCCGCGCGCGCTCGGAGATTTCCACAATCGATCTCAACGGCTATCCGAAGCTTGAAACGATTATATCGTCGTTCAGCCTATCTTCGCCGTTTTGGTGCAGGATTTTCACAATAACTACACTTTACATGCCCCTTTCCCTGTCGCATCCATGCGTTAGGTAGGCAGCACGCAGGTGCTCTGATAAGAGACACGATGGAGGGATCATGGCCAAACAGAAAGTCGCAATGCTCACGGCTGGAGGCCTGGCGCCCTGTCTGTCGTCGGCGGTTGGCGGGCTGATCGAACGCTATAGCGACGTCGCGCCCGACATCGAACTCGTCGCCTATCGCTCCGGCTATCAGGGCGTGCTTCTCGGCGACAGCATCAAGATCAACGCAGACATGCGCCAGAAGGCGCCGCTTCTGCATCGCTACGGCGGTTCGCCGATCGGCAATAGCCGCGTCAAGCTCACCAACGCAGCCGATTGCGTGAAGCGCGGCCTGGTCAAGGAAGGCGAGAATCCGCTGCGCGTTGCCGCCGAGCGCCTCGCCAACGATGGCGTAACCATCCTTCACACCATCGGTGGCGACGACACAAACACCACCGCCGCCGATCTCGCGGCATATCTGGCTGCCAACGGCTACAATCTGACGGTCGTCGGCCTCCCGAAGACGGTCGACAACGACGTCGTTCCTATCCGCCAGTCACTCGGCGCGTGGACGGCGGCCGAAGTCGGAGCGCATTTCTTCGACAACGTCAGCAACGAGCAGACGGCAGCACCGCGCACCTTGATCATCCATGAAGTCATGGGGCGCCACTGCGGATGGCTGACGGCCGCGACGGCGCGTGCCTATCTGCAACGGACGAAGAACTACGAGTACGTTGGCGGCTTCATGACGAACGCCAAGATGAAGAGCATCGACGCGGTCTACCTGCCCGAAATGGCTTTCGACCTCGATGCGGAAGCGGCACGCCTGAAGGAAATCATCGACCGTACTGGCCATGCGACCGTGTTCGTCTCGGAAGGCGCCTGCCTCGATGCAATCGTCGCGGAACGCGAAGCCGCCGGCGAGACCGTCAAGCGCGACGCTTTCGGACACGTCAAGATTGACACGATCAATGTCGGCGGCTGGTTCCAGAAGCAGTTCGCTGGCCTCATCAACGCCGAACGCTCGCTCGTGCAGAAGTCCGGCTATTTTGCGCGCTCGGCTCCCGCTAACGGCGATGACCTTCGCCTGATTCAGAGCATGACCGACCTCGCCGTTGAAAGCGCCCTCAACAAGGTGTCCGGTGTGACTGGCCACGATGAAGCACAAAACGGCAAGCTCAGGACGATCGAGTTCCCGCGCATCAAGGGCGGCAAGGCCTTCGACACCTCCACCAAGTGGTTCGGCGAAGTCATGGACACGATTGGCCAGAAATACCGGGCAGCATGATTGACTGAGGGTTGATATGGTGTCTTTGCTTTTGTCCTAGGGAATAGGAGGAGATTCCATGTCGCTCGAAGCCTGGTTCGCTTTTGCCGCTGCGTCTGCAATCATGCTGGCCATCCCTGGCCCGACGATTCTCCTCGTTGTTTCCTATGCGCTCGGGCACGGACGCAAGACGGCGCTTGCGACGGTAACCGGCGTGGCGCTCGGCGACTTCACCGCGATGACCGCATCATTGTTCGGATTGGGGGCCGTGCTCGCGGCCTCCGCAACCCTGTTCACGGTGCTGAAGTGGATCGGCGGCGCCTATCTGATCTGGCTCGGGATCAAGCTCTGGCGGGCGCCGGTGATTTCCGAACCGATGGCAGACAATGACAACCTGCCCGAAAAGAAATCCCTCAAGGTTTTCCTCCACGCCTATGTCGTCACGGCTCTCAACCCGAAGAGCATCGTCTTCTTCGTCGCATTCGTTCCGCAGTTCTTGAATCCGTCTCAGCCGTTCTTCGGCCAGATGCTCATCATGGAAGCCACCTTCCTGGTGCTCGCCACCATCAATGCCTCGACTTATGCGCTGGCAGCAAACGCGGCGCGCGGGCTCATCCGTAAGGCGAGCGTTCAACGCGCAGTCAACCGTACCGGCGGCACTCTGCTCATTGCCGCGGGCGCCGTAACGGCCGGCTATCGCCGCATCGCCGCGTAAATATTTTCGGCGGGTTGCAGCAAAGCAACGAATACGTTAATGGCGGAATCCGGGCTTAAGGTTTTTGGTAACTTCTAACGCTGCCGGGGCGGCGCGTTCACGAAAGTGAGAGTATGGTAGCGATCGGTTTTTCCGGCCTGAAACGCAGTCTCGTCGTTTCGACGATGCTCTGCGGCGTTGTTGCCGGATGCACGAGCGTCGAATACACCTCGCAGGCAGAATTGACCGCTCTCCAGACAGTTGTACCGACACCGAAGCCGGGCGAAGATGCCACACTTGCCGCCGTGCCTGCCGGCGAAGGCAGCACTGAAACGGCGATGGTCCCTGCCACGGACCCGACAGCGGCTGCTCTCGCAGCCCCAGCCATGCCGACCGCGGCGCCTTCACAACCAGGCGGTCAGATCGAGCCTACCGCCGCAACGGGTTATGCGCAGATTCCCCTTACTCCCGAGATGACGGCAATACAGTCCGTCATACCCATTCCGCGTCCTGGCACCCCCTCCCCGTCAACGCAGCTCGCCTTTGCCGCAACGCCCCAGGCCGGCAGCGGCGCCATCGCCGCCCTTTCCGCAATCGACACCACGCCGCACCCGATGATGGACTACGGCTTCGACACTTCGGGTCCATCCGACCCGCCTGCTGCCCCGCCGATGTTCAGCGACAGCGACGACGACGGCGCGCCGACCGTGGAAAAAAGCGCGATCACCAAGATCATCGACAAGTATTCGAAGATGTATGAGGTGCCCGCCTCGCTGCTTCACCGCGTCGTCCACCGCGAAAGCCGCTACAATGCCAAGGCTTACAACAAGCGTGGCTACTTCGGCCTGATGCAGATCAAGTACAACACGGCGAAGTCGATGGGCTACGAAGGCGAGCCCGCCGGTCTGTTCGACGCCGAGACCAACATCAAATACGCCGCCAAGTATCTGCGCGGCGCCTGGCTCGTGTCCGACAGCAGCGAAGACAATGCCGTCCGCCTTTACGCCCGTGGCTATTATTACGAGGCCAAGCGCAAAGGTATGGACGACGTCGCCCAGGGCAATTATTGACCATTATGGTCCAGCGTAGCGAGTAGCTCCTTCACCAGCATCTGCGGCTTGTAGCGAAGCCAGCTTGGCGTTAACCCAAGTCTGACGACGACGAGTTTCGCCGACGGCACGATCGCCACGCTCTGCCCGTCATGTCCTTCCATCCAGAATGTATCGTCGGGAAGACCGGCTAATGCACTGCTATCGCCACCCGGCGCGGCAAGCCAGGCTTGCGCCTGCGTATATTTGCCGCCTGAGGATGCCGTCGGCGTCCTCATCGCCGTCATGAAGCGTTCCGGCAGCAGCCGCTCCCCATTCCAGACGCCGTCCTGAAGAAGGAACTGCCCGAAACGGGCCCAGTCCCGCGCGGTGGCGTAGAGATAGGAGCTGCCGGCGAATGTGCCGCGTGCGTCGACCTCCAGAACCGCGCTCGACATGCCGATCGGATCGAACAGGGCCATCTTGGGATAGGCAAGCGCTGTCTGCATGTTGCCGATGCGATCCATCCATATCTTCGAGATGAGAACCGATGTGCCGCTGGAGTAGTTGAAGCGCTCGCCAGGACTGGCCTCCAATGGGAGGCTCGCTGGCAGTACCGTCATATCCGCATCGAGATAAAGCATCCGAGTGACGTCAGCGACCGTGCCATAGCTTTCGTTGAAGGCTAGGCCGCTCTGCATGCCCATGAGGTCGCTGAGCTTGATTGTCGAGTGATCACCACCCTGCCACTGCGGCAGGAGCGCTATGTCATCAAATGTTATTCTGTTGTCGAGCATCAGCCGCCCGACAATCGCAGCGTTGACGGTCTTTGTCATGGACCAGCCTGTCAGCGGCGTCGTTGGACCGAAGCCGTCGCCATAGCGCTCGGCGATGATGCGGCCATTGTGAACGACGACGACGGCGCGCATGGCCGGACCGAGCAAATCTTTGTTCGCAAGCAGCGCGTCGACACCGCTATCATGGACATCAGCGACGGTGTTACCCTCTGGCCATATCGCCTCATTTGGAGAGCTTTGAGCTCCCGGCCCGTCTGGCACCGCGCGCGCTGCCGTTTCAAAGTCCCCGTCTGGCACGCTGCTACAGCCGAGCGCGCCGCGATAGATTGCATAACCCGGTGCGAAAAGCCCAAGGATACGGGCAGTAACCCGCTTTTCCTGCCGGTCGACAGCCACACGCACCAGCCGCAGCAGCGGGTTTCCCGGCGCCTGCACGTCCTCATGGAGCACCTGTTCAGGATCCCTTCCCGCGAGAAAGACGTTCGAGCAAACGATCTTGGCCGCATAGCCATCCCCCACGCGCAGCAGTTCCGGCGGGCTGACATAGAGCCAGGCGGCGCCCATGGCGACAATCACTACCAGCAGAAGAGCAAGTGATTTTACGACACGCAGCACAAATCGCATCTACGGTCCTCCCTGCGTGCAAGAGAAGCAGGAAAGCCCGTACAGCGAAAGACCCCAGGGTGCGGCTGGCCCTGCATTTCCTGTCGTCGGCCGCCCTGCCCACAGCCCGCGTCATCAAACTGTAGTCACGACGCGCTAAACGCCCTGAACGCTAAAAGGGTGAAAGACTCATATGACGGAATTTGCACCGGATGCCGGCTTCCGCAAGAACCGGAAACTCAAGGCAGCCCTTCTCCGCCACAACGCCTTCTCCAAGGCGGGCTTTTCGGAACGGCTCTTTGGCCTTTTGTTTTCCGGTTTGGTTTATCCGCAAATCTGGGAAGATCCCGATCTCGACATGCTGGCGATGGAGCTTCAGCCCCATCATCGCGTCGTGACAATCGGCTCCGGCGGCTGCAATATGCTCGCCTATCTCTCTAAGGGTCCAGCATCGATCGATGTGGTCGACCTCAATCCGCATCATATCGCCCTCAATCGGCTGAAGCTTGCGGCATTCCGTCACCTTCCCGGACACACCGACCTCGTTCGCTTCCTCGCAAAGCCGCGTGAAACGTCGAACAGCCACGCGTTCGACCAGTTCCTCGCGGCAAACCTCGACGACGCAACCCGGAACTACTGGAACAGCCGCAAGTTCGGTCGCCGGCGCGTCACCGTCTTCGACCGCAATATCTACGAAACCGGTCTGCTCGGACGGTTTATCGGCGCGGCTCACCTTCTTGCCCGCCTGCACGGCGTCGACCTCACGGAGATGACAAAGGCGCGTTCGCTGCGCGAGCAGCGCCAGTTCTTCGATGAGAGGATCGCACCGCTGTTCGACAAACCCGTCGTGCGCTGGATTGCCGGACGCAAAAGCTCGCTATTCGGCCTCGGCATCCCGCCGCAGCAGTACGACGAACTGGCAAGCCTCGCGGCAGATCAGTCGATCGCCCCGGTTCTGCGGCATCGGCTTGAGAAGCTGGCCTGCCACTTCCCGATGCAGGAGAACTATTTTGCCTGGCAGGCCTTCGGGCGCCGCTACGCCCCCGAAGGCGAAGGACCGCTTCCGACCTATCTCGAGCCTGTAAACTACGAGGTGATCCGCGCGAACGTCGATCGCGTCAACGTTCATCACGCCAGCTTCACCGAGCTCCTTTCAGGAGAGCCGGCTGCCTCGCGCGATCGCTACATCCTCCTGGATGCGCAGGATTGGATGACGGACGAGCAACTCAATGATCTCTGGGCAGAAATTAGCCGGACGGCGCGTGAAGGTGCTCGGGTGATTTTCCGCACCGCCGCGGAAAAGAGCATCATCGAAGGGCGTCTGTCGCCTGCCATCCGTGATCAGTGGACCTACATGGAGGAACGTTCCCTCGAGCTGACGGCGCTCGATCGCTCGGCAATCTACGGCGGCTTCCATATTTACAGGAAGACGGCGTGAGCGGGGTCGACACGAACCCGGTGGCCAAAGACGACGGCCATGCCGCCCTGATGGATGGTATGTACCGCTACCAGCGCCACATCTATGATCTGACGCGCAAATACTACCTGCTTGGCCGTGATCAGACGATCCGCGATCTGAATGTGCCGGCGGGCGGCACCTTGCTGGAAGTCGGTTGCGGCACCGGTCGCAACATGGCGCTGGCCCATAAGCATTATCCGCAAGCTCGGCTCTACGGCCTCGACATCTCACAGGAGATGCTGATCTCCGCGCGCAAGACATTCGAGAGCAAGGCCACGATCCCGGACTTCCGCGTCGCCGACGCAACGGCATTCACGCCTCGCGAATTTGGCGTCAGCGGATTCGACCGGATCCTGATCTCCTATGCGCTCTCCATGATCCCCGACTGGGAGTGCGCCGTCGACTCAGCCCTTGCCGCTCTTGCCCCCGGCGGCGAGTTGCACATAGTCGATTTTGGCCAGCAGGAGCGGCTGCCAGGGTGGTTCGCGCGCTTTCTCAAGGCATGGCTGCGAAAATTTCATGTCTCGCCGCGCGCTGATTTGCGACAGGTTCTCGAGTCCCAAGCCTCTGAAAATCAAGCACGACTAATATTCGAAACCATGGGCGGCGGGTATGCCTGGCGGGCTGTCATTGTGACCAAAGCTTGACATTTCGCTTGAAACTAACCGAATTTTTACGTTGATATGGGAAATAGAGGGGACATTCCTCGCTGGACACGTCTTTCACGAAGGTCGAGCTGTGGGGCAAAAAATCCATTCGTTTCGCGACGGAACACCTATGCGCCGGCTTCTGTTTTGCGTTTTGCCGTTGGCTATCATGCTCGCCGGATGCACGTCATCGGGCTATGACTATCTCGAAACAGCGTCCGTAAAGCCGAAAACGCGCTTCAAGGACACCGATCCCCAGGACTTCGGCGCAAAGCATCCGGAGCAGCAGCCGATCCACGGCATCGACGTTTCCAAGTGGCAGGGCAATATCGACTGGCAGACGGTCAAGGGCTCTGGCGTTGCCTTTGCGTTCATCAAGGCGACCGAAGGCAAGGACCGCATCGATCCGCGCTTCAACGAGTACTGGCAACGCGCCCGCGCCGTCGGCATTCCTCACGCGCCCTATCACTTCTACTATTTCTGCTCGACGCCCGACGAGCAGGCTGACTGGTTCATCCGTAACGTGCCAAAGGAATCGATGCGCTTGCCGCCGGTCCTCGACGCCGAATGGAATGCGGAATCGAAGACTTGCCGCCTTCGCCCGGATCCGGCGACGGTTCGCGCCCAGCTTCAGCGCTTCATGGATCGCCTCGAGGCCTATTACGGCAAGCGGCCGATCATCTATACCTCGGTCGACTTCCACCGCGACAATCTCGTCGGCTATTTCCAGGATTATCACTTCTGGGTTCGCTCCACTGCCAAGCATCCCGAGGTCACGTATGCCGACCGCCGTTGGGCCTTCTGGCAGTACACGTCGACGGGCGTCATCCCTGGCATCAAGGGACCGACGGATATCAATGTTTTCGCCGGATCGACGCAGAACTGGCACAACTGGGTGGCAGCGGTATCGAGGGACACAAATTCTTAGCAACGTCCGGCGGTCTTTCTTGCTTCCGTCACAATCATTTGGGAAATCGACTGAAATTCCATTTGATGACGAGGATCGAAACTATGTACCGCTCGCCCGCAAGCCGCACGGCACTTGCACTCCTTTTTGCCGCTGGTCTCGCCACCGGCGCCGCCGCAGAAACGCCGGCATCGAGTGCACCGGCTTCGCAGGCAGCAGCCCCGGCATGTGACGGCGACCTCACGGACTTTCTCGCCGGCGTGAAGGCCGACGCAATTGCCGCCGGTGCATCGGCCGAGGCCGCAGACAAGGCGCTGGAAGGCGCGCAGATCGACCAGAAGGTCTTGAGCCGCGACCGCGCTCAAGGCGTGTTCAAGCAGACCTTCCTGGAGTTCTCGCAGCGCACCGTCAGCCAGGCTCGCCTCGATATCGGCCGCCAGAAGATGAAGCAATATGCGGATGTCTTCGCCCGCGCCGAGCAAGAGTTTGGGGTGCCCGCTGGCGTCATCACCGCCTTCTGGGCCATGGAAACGGATTTCGGCGCCGTGCAGGGCGACTTCAACACCCGCAACGCCCTCGTGACCCTCGCCCATGATTGCCGGCGGCCGGAGTTGTTCCGCCCGCAGCTGATCGCCCTCATCGAAATGGTTCAGCATGGTGACCTCGACCCGGCAACCAACACCGGCGCCTGGGCGGGAGAGATCGGTCAGGTCCAGATGCTGCCGCGCGATATCGTTGCCTATGGCATGGACGGCGACGGCGATGGCCACGTGCGCCTCAAGCAGAGCGCTCCTGATGCGATTCTGACGGCAGCAAAGTTCATCCAGCATCTCGGCTTCCAGAAGGGCCAGCCGTGGATCCAGGAAGTCACCCTTCCCGAAGGCCTGCCCTGGGAGAAGTCGGGCATCGGCGGTCCCCTGACGGCCGGCGAATGGTTTGCCCTCGGCGTCAAGCCGCGGGATGGGAACACCAACTTCGGTAACCTGCACGCCGACTTGATCCTGCCGCAGGGCCGCCTCGGAGCGACCTTCATCGCCTACCCGAATTTCCAGATCTATCTCGAATGGAACAAGTCGTTCATCTACACGACGTCGGCAGCCTACTTCGCGACCCGTCTTGCTGGTGCGGAGACCTACCTCAAGGGCACGCCGGAGCAGGGTCTTTCCAACGACCAGATGAAGGAACTGCAGACCAAGCTCGGAACCCTCGGCCACGACGTCGGCAAGGTCGACGGCATCCTGGGTTCGGGCACGCGCGTAGCCATCCAGAAGGAGCAGCAGCGTCTCGGCATGCCGGCCGACGGCTGGGCAACGCCGACACTTCTGAATTCGCTGTGATTACTGATTCAGCACGCTTAAAGCCGGGTCTCAGACCCGGCTTTTTCATTTGTTCCATGGTTTCAGAGACTTCGCCTAGCCTTCATCTTGCCGCATGTGTGAAGGCGGGATCGCTGACTTTAACGCCAAGTTAAAATCTGTGAATATTTTTCCGTCGCAATTTTGCCAGTGATTTCATCACGTTGCCCGCAAGCCAGCATTGTCGATGTGACATTTTCGCCGCAGTGCAGTATAAAATCTGCTTTCCAAGCGACACATTCGCGACATATTATCGCGGCGTTAACGCAAGGAGACAGACATGGGACTTACACAATCCTTGAATGTCCTTTTGGTCAGCGCGGCGTTTGCATTCGTATTGACAATGCTTTTCATCTAAACGTCGTGCCGATTGAACAGTGCCGAGACTCCTGAGTAGCGAAACAGTTCAATGAATCGGAAAAGCGCATCCCACGGAGATGCGCTTTTCTTTTTGTCCTCTAATCTGGGCCAGCCTAGGCGGCAGCGCCGGCCTTTCTGGCCCCTTCCCGGGTAAAGCCGAGATTGGTCAGCACTGCCGACACGAGAGGCGAGCGATTCATCGTGTACAGATGGAAATCGGTGAGCCCGCGACGAGCGAGGTCTTCGATCTGCTCGGCCGCAACCTCGGCGGCAACCTTTGCTCTCTCTTCGGGCTTGTCGTCGAAGCCCGCAAAGCGCTCATCCAGAAACGCCGGTATCACGGTGCCGCAAGCGCCGGCAAACCGCTTCAGCTGCGTCAGGTTTTGGATTGGCATGATACCCGGCACAATAGGAATATTGACGCCGGCAGCCCGCACCTTTTCCAGATAGCGCTCGAAATTGTCGTTGTCGAAGAAGAACTGCGTCAGCGCGCGGGTCGCGCCGTTGTCCGCCTTTTGCTTCAGCATATCGATATCGGCGGCGGTATCACGGCTCTCCGGATGCTTTTCGGGGTAGGCCGAGACCGAAATCTCGAAGTCGCCGATTTCACGCAGTCCGGCAACCAGTGCTGCTGCATTCGCATAGCCGCCGGGATGCGGCTGGTAGGGTGCGCCGACGCCGCCAGGGGCATCGCCTCGAAGCGCAACGAAGTGCTTGACGCCAACTTTGCGGAAGCTGTCGATCACGCTGTGCGTTTCGTCCTTCGTCGCGCCGACGCAGGTGAGATGCGACGCCGTGGCAAGCGGGGTTTCGGCGAGGAAGCGCGACACGGTCGCCAACGTTGGTGCCTTGGTAGTCCCACCGGCGCCATAGGTCACCGACACAAAGTCCGGGTTCCAGTCCTGCAGCTCGTTGACCGCGTTCCACAGTTGTCCTTCCATCTCTTCCGACTTCGGCGGAAAGAACTCGAAGGAAATGCCGATCTTGCGGCGCGCGTCGCTGTTCAAAGCCATTTCATTATCTCCCGGCAAGTATGGGTTCGGCGCCTTCACTCACGGCTGAGGCCGTGAGGCGCCGAGGGTCGCGCGCAAGCCAAACAGTGACGGTGAGCCCCTGCCCGCTTTGATGACCCGGGTGAAGATCGACGACCTGCTCGACATCCAGCCCGGCCTTGCGCAGCCAGTCGGACATCGACTGATGCGAGAAGCCGAGGCGAACATGCGCGTGCTCGTCGCGAAGGTATTCCAGCCCGTGTGGGGCAAGATCGATGATAAGAAGCCGTCCGCCTGGCCGCAGCATGCGCGCGGCCTCGCCGATTGCGATCTCCGGCTGATCGAAGAAATGCAGCACCTGATGGATCGTCACCACGTCGAAATCCTGCGCCTCGAACGGCAAATTCAGGATATCGGCGTGACGAACGGATGCCTTGGTGATCCCTGACTTGTCGAGGTTGGCGCGCGCCACGCTCAGCATGTCGCGGCTGGCGTCGACGCCGATCGCCCGGCGATAGAGGCCAGATAGAAGCTCGAGGATGCGTCCTGTCCCGGTGCCCAGATCGAGAAGCGAGTCGATCGGCTGGCTGCCGAGCAACCGTATGACGGCGGCATCGACCTCTTCATCGGCGGCGTGCAGGCGGCGAAGCTCGTCCCATTCCGCCGCGTTGCGGCTGAAATAGGCCTGCGCGCGCTCGGCCCGCTGACGTTTGACCGTCGCCAGCCGTTCGCTGTCGCGAAGGACGACGGGGTCGTTCTCGGAGGCATGCGCCAGCAGGCTGCGCACGAAAGCGGCCGCTTTGCCATCCTGCCGAAGGCGGAAATAGGCCCAGGCGCCTTCCTGGTAGCGGTCGATCAGATCCGCTTCGCCCAGCAGCTTGAGGTGACGAGAAATACGCGGTTGGGACTGGCCAAGGATTTCCGTAAGATCGGTCACGGTCAGGTCGCCCGCCGCCAGCAGAGCCAGAAGACGCAGACGCGTCGGCTCGCCGGCCGCCCTGAGGACGTCCACCAAAGCATCCAATCCAAGTCTGATAGGCTCACCCATACCCGATCCAATCAACATATAAAGATATCTTTATGTGATTTGAATAGGTGTGGCAAGCTGGAATTCCATCCATTCACGAAATTAGCTGCTCGGATCACGACATAGGTGCGCGCAAAAAAAAGCCCCGGCGAACCGGGGCTTTCATATAGCTGGAGTCGCTCTTTGGCGATCAGCGCGTCAGGCGCTTATAGGTCACGCGGTGCGGATTGATCGAGTCGACGCCGAGACGGCGCATCTTGTCCTTCTCGTAGTCCTCGAAGTTGCCCTCGAACCATTCGACATGGCTGTCGCCCTCAAAGGCGAGGATATGCGTCGCCAGGCGGTCGAGGAACATGCGATCGTGGCTGATGATGACAGCGCAGCCGGCGAAGCTTTCGAGCGCGTCCTCGAGGGCTGCGAGCGTTTCCGTATCCAGGTCGTTGGTCGGTTCGTCGAGCAGGATGACGTTGCCACCGGCCTTCAACATCTTGGCCAGGTGGACACGGTTGCGCTGACCGCCGGAAAGCGTGCCGACCTTCTGCTGCTGGTCGCCGCCCTTGAAGTTGAAAGCCCCGCAATAGGCGCGCGAGTTCACTTCGTGCTTGCCGAGCTTGATGATGTCGTTGCCGCCGGAGATTTCCTCCCAGACCGTCTTGTTGCCGTCGAGCGCATCGCGGCTCTGGTCGACATAGCCGAGATCGACAGTCTCGCCGATCCGGATGTCGCCGCTATCGGGCTTCTCTTGGCCGGTGATCATGCGGAACAACGTCGTCTTGCCGGCGCCGTTCGGACCGATGACACCGACAATGCCGCCGGGCGGCAGCTTGAAGGTGAGGTTTTCGATGAGCATCGTATCGCCATAGCCCTTGGTGAGGTTCTCGGCTTCGATGACGACCTGGCCAAGACGCTCGCCGACCGGGATGACGATCTGCGCATCGCCGGGGCGACGGGCCTCTGCCGCTGCGACCAACTCGTCATAGGCACGGATACGCGCCTTGGACTTCGCCTGGCGGGCCTTCGGGCTGGCGGCCATCCATTCCTGCTCGCGGCTGATTGCCTTCTGGCGGGAGGCCTCTTCGCGCCCCTCCTGCTGCATGCGCTTGGCCTTCGATTGCAGATAGGCGGAGTAGTTGCCCTCGTAGGGGATACCGCGACCACGGTCGAGTTCGAGGATCCAGCCCGTGACATTGTCGAGGAAGTAGCGATCGTGGGTGATCATCAGGACGGAGCCGGGGTACTGGCGCAAATGTTTTTCAAGCCAGGCAATCGTCTCGGCGTCGAGGTGGTTGGTTGGTTCGTCGAGCAGCAGCAGGTCGGGCTGCGCCAACAACAGGCGGCAGAGCGCTACACGGCGCTTTTCGCCGCCGGAGAGCTTCTCGACCGAAGAGTCGCCTGGCGGGCAGCGCAGCGCGTCCATGGCCATTTCGACCTGGCTTTCGAGGTCCCAGAGGTTCTGGCTGTCAATGACGTCCTGGAGCTTGGCGCCCTCTTCCGCCGTCTCGTCGGAATAATTCATCATCAGCTCGTTATAGCGATCGAGGATCGCCTTCTTCGGAGCAACACCTTCCATGACGTTTTCGAGCAGGGTTTTGGCGGCATCGAGCTGCGGTTCCTGCGCGAGGTAGCCGAGTGTGGCACCTTCAGCAAGCCAGGCCTCGCCGGTGTATTCCTTATCGAGGCCGGCCATGATGCGTAGTACCGTCGACTTACCGGCGCCGTTTGGTCCGAGGATACCGATCTTGGCATCAGGATAAAAAGAAAGGTGGATGTTTTCCAGCACCTTCTTGTTGCCGTACGCCTTGTTGAGGCCGGCCATATGATAGATGAACTGACGTGCCATTGATTGTTCGCTCCGCGGCGGGATTTAAGTTTGCCGCTATGTAGGCGAATTGGGCTCAAGGAGCAACGCGCGAAGGCTAAAAACCAGAGGCTTTTGTGGCCTTGCGGACATTTTGCAGAGGGACGGCGTCACTACCAAAGCTTCGCGTGATCGATGCGAAAGAGTTGGAAATCGCTCGGCTTCGCATAAGGAACCCTCTCGAGACCCGGCCAACTTTTCCCAGCCGCCAAAGCCGCATAGAGCGGAGCCTGCTGTAGATCGGCCGCCAGCGGAAATCGGCATACAGCCACATAGTCGAAGGGCTCCAACGCCGCGCGGCGGACCGCCGCGTCAGACGAGGTGAAGGCCTCGAACATGCGTCTCATACCGGGCGACGCACGGTGGAATGGCACTGCGCCGACAGAAAATCCTGCAGGACGTGCGAATAACACGCGCAACGCGATGCCCTGAGGAAGCGCAATTCGTCCCGCGGCGACCGAATTCAGAACACCGAAATCCTCGCCGTCGCAGTCGCTGGCCGTCATGTAATCGACCGCATCGAATACGTGCATCGGCGGTCGGATGACAAGGCAAAGAACCGCTGGCGCAAGAACGGATGCAAGGGCAAATCCGACAGCCACTCGCACTCCTCGCGTTGGCGATCGGGCATTTAGATAATAGGCAATCGCCGCTGGCAGAAACGGCGGTATGAGCGCAATCGGAAAGCGGATGTTCCGCAAGACGTCAAACGTCAGAAGCAGGGAGGCAAGACCCACGGCGAATGCAACCCCCACGCCGAACTTTTGCTGTCGTATCTGCGCGGCGACGTAAGGTGCAGCCAGAAGGGCACCGCAAGTGGAAAGCGCCAGCAGCGCAACGGTGGAGTATTGCGCACTCTCGTAAAGGTAGAGGAAGCTGTTCTCCTGCCAAATGCGAGAGAACCAAAACGCGCGCGATACCGGATCGATCATCTGATAGGGGCCGCCGAGACAGCGTGGAAAATACCACGCAGCCAGGCCAAGGACGAATGCGCTTGACAGGCCCAGCCATAGGATTTTTGCGAAGATCGATGAGCGATCCGGCACCACCCAAACTACGCAGGACAGGGTGGCGGACATTCCGATCAACAGAAACAGATAGGGTGCGGAAAAGGCATCGCATTGCGTCGAAACGATGCCGTCCGGGCCAATGAAGGCAAGCGCGGCAGCACCGGCGACGGCACTCATTGCGGGACCGCTGGCAATAATCATCGCCCGCGCATCCCTGACGCCGGCAATGTAGCAGAGGACCAGCCCGGCGTAGGCAACAACGACCAGCGGCAGGCATTCCAGTCCGATGACGATGGAGAGCGCCGCAGCGCCCCCCACGAGCGCGCCGCCCAACTGATCCCAGCGAACAAGACCGGACACCATAAGCATCATCGCGACCAGTTGGCCATCGTGGTGGTCAATGCGGCCCGGCGAGAATTCGAACACGGCAACCGCCATGAGAATTGTCATCAGCATCAACATCAGCAACGACGACAAGCGCGACGTCGGCTGATCGGCCATCAACCGTTTCACGGTGGACGCAACCGGCAGGCAGAAAAGGGCGAGCATCAACGGCGGCCAGATGCGGAAAGAGAAGGAGATAGCCTGATCGATGGGCATGAACGGCCGCAGCAACGTCGCTATTGCCGCGTAAGGTAGATCGATCAATCTCGACCAGGGCGAAACGTAAGCTTCGGGCATTGAAATGAACGGCAGCGTAAGATCGAACCACCGACCATCCGGCGACATCAGATACCGGATCTGCAACTCACGCATCTGGTCATCGAGATCACCGAGGAACAACACCCCGTCGGCGAGATCGAACAGAACAATGGCAAGCCCTGTGATGTAGACTGTGAGAAAGGTGCGCAGAAATGGCCTGCTGTCAGGCAAGACCTTCAAGTCGGCTCGCGATAGAACTGCATCCATTCCGCACTCGCCCCAGCAAACAGCGGCCAGACATTAATCCAATCCGATTAATATTCGGCTACATGAGCAAAAACACTAAAACCCAGCAGCGTCCACGACGCCCTGATCGCAGCCGAACGAGGTTCGCCCTGCCCCTTGAATGAGGTCGCGCAGGCTCGCTCCGTCATTCGAGGTGGCGTCCTCCGACAGGCCGATCGTGAGCTCGTCAATGACACGGCCTCCGCCGCCGGCGCGCCGACAACTCATCTTGACCCGATCGCCGGCGCCCGGGCCGAAGCTCTTGTCGAACGCAGCCTTGATCGCCTCCGCCGTCAGCGGCTTGCCGATGTTGGCAGCGAAAAGATCGCGGACAGCAGAGGCGTTCAGCTGATCGATGAGGCGAACCGACGTCGCAAAATAGTCGTCGGCACTCATCTTTGTGCAAGTACCGTGTTTGATCCACTCATGGCGCTCCAGCCCGGATTGCGTTCCAGGCATCGCCTTCTCAAGCGCGGCTTTGGTCTCCGCCGAAAGCTCTACCTCAGGCAGTTTCTTCCAGTTACCTTCCTTGTCCGCGGTCCGCAGCGTGCCCGAGACATCACAATAGTCCTTGCGCATCGGCCAAAGCCCGTGCAGCGAGAAATTGGTCGCATCAAACCTGTCCTTGGTCTGACTGCTGCATTCCGGCTTGCGCTGGTTGGTTTCACAGAAGGCCGGTTGCCAGCTGGCTGCCAAAATGAAGCGCGTCCTTCCACCCGCATCCTGGGCTCCAGCGGTGCCAGCAGTCGTGATCGCAATCAGGAATAAAGCCGTGCGCAGAAATGGATTGCTCATCTTCATCCCTCCCAGGAACAATTCATGAACAAGAAATCATGGTGGGTCTGTTTTCACAACCCTCAATCCCTAGGGTGCTAAAATCCAGTCGCATAAATATTGGGATGTGTTGCATTTCGCGGACGATCTGATCTTCTCGCGCAGACGGGAGGATTTGATGTTTGCAGATACGCAACGCCTTGAAACGGCGAACGCCTCGCTCGGCTTTCATCATGAAGCGGCACAATCCGAGGCACGCGGAATTATCGTTGTCTCCCATGGGTTGGCCGAGCATTCCAAGCGCTACGCCGGTTTTGCGGCGGCGATGGCGACGCGTGGTTATCATGTCTTTGCCTTCGATCACCGTGGACATGGCGAGACGACTGCTGCGGATGCTCCGATCGGACGCTTTGCCCGCCGCGATGGTGTCAGGCAGGTGATCGATGACGTCTCTGCCGTACGCGACCGCGCTGTGGCACAGTATCCCGGCCTGCCAGTCATCGTTTTCGGGCATTCGATGGGAGGTCTCATCGCGCTGAACGCTGCTGTGACCCATCCCGAGAAATATGACGCCGTCGCCGTCTGGAACTCCAATTTTAGCCCAGGCGTCGCAGGGCGGGCAGCACAAGCGATCCTGCTGGCCGAACGGGCCTTGAAGGGCTCCGATGTGCCAAGCGGCATTTTGCCGAAGCTCACCTTCGGCACTTGGGGAAAGTCCATTGCCAATCGTCGAACGGAGTTCGACTGGTTAAGCCGCGACCCTGTCGAGGTCGACAAGTATATCGCCGACCCGCTGTGCGGCTTCGATGCCTCCGTTTCCCTCTGGCTCGATATTTTCGAACTGACGTTTCGCGCGCCGCAAACGCCGCATCTGGACCGTCTGCCGAAGCAGACACCGATCCATCTTGTTGGTGGCGGGCAGGATCCGGCGACGGATGGCGGAAAAGCGGTGATCTGGCTTTCAAACCATTTGAAAGCGCATGGCTTCTCCCGTATCACGACACAGATATATCAGGACATGCGCCACGAAACGCTGAATGAAATTGGAGCGGACGCGGCCATCGCCGCATTCGCCGACTGGTGCGACGAAGCGATCGCGAGATCCTGAACCGAAGGATTTCGCGATGAGCCATGGTATTTCTTCCCGTCCCGTTTCTGCTTCAGAGGTTTCGACCGGCATTCTGCTGATGTTCCTATCGGTGCTCGTATCGCCGATCATCGACATCTTCTCCAAGCTTGCGATCGCGACGATTCCCGCGGCGGAAATCACAGGCGCTCGGTTTGTTGTCCAGGCCCTCTGCATGCTGCCGATCGTTGTCTGGCGCGGAAGCTGGAAGGGCTTCTCGTGGCGCGCCAACATCTTTCATGCCATCCGCGGCGCCATCATAACGATCTCGATGGTCTCCTTTGTCACGACGCTGAAGTACATGCCGGTTGCCGACGCTATCGCGATCTTCTTCGTCGAGCCGATCATATTGACGATCCTGAGCAGCATCTTCCTCAAGGAGACGATCGGTTGGCGCCGCTACACCGCTTGCGGCGTCGGCTTCTTCGGAGCAATGCTGATCATTCAGCCAAGCTTTCAAGAGGTAGGGTACGTGGCGCTTCTGCCCGTCGTCAGCGCCTTTTGCATTGCCATCTTCGCCTTGATGACACGCGTGCTTTCACACCGGGAAGACCCGTGGGCGATGCAGTTTCAGATGGGCATCTGGGGTCTATTGTTCTGCGCCATTCTGCTCGCGCTCGGCAGCGGCACGGGTTCCGACGTCTTTGACTCGGTGATGCCGGATGGCCGTGGCTACCTCTACCTGCTCGGCGTCGGCGTCACGGCGGCCATTGCCGGCATCTTCGGTGTCTATGCCTACCGCGCCGCGCCCGCCTCCACATTGGCGCCCCTTCAGTATTTCGAGATCGTGTCGGCAACCATTTTTGCCTGGCTCGTCTTCGGCGACTTCCCGGATGCGCTCAAGTGGCTCGGCATCTTCATCATCATCGCCTCGGGGCTGTACATTATATGGCGCGAGCGGCGCTTTGCATCGAAGCCCGTATCCGATACACCTCAATCGGCCCTGGCGCCCTGATCTGCTCGTGGGAGGAACATGACGGACAATCAGCCCCAAAAGCCGCCGCTGTCCGGCATCCGCGTCATCGAGCTCGCCCGCGTGCTCGCCGGCCCATGGGCCGGCCAGATGCTGGCCGATCTCGGCGCCGATGTGATCAAGGTCGAAAACCCGGATGGAGGCGATGACACCCGGCACTGGGGCCCACCCTTTGTCGAGGGTGCCAACGGAGAAAACCTTTCCGCTGCCTACTATCACTCTGCCAACCGCGGGAAGCGCTCGATCACTGCCGATCTGAAGCGCGAGGAAGACCAGGCACTGGTTCGCCGCCTCATCGCCACGGCCGATGTGGTCATCGAGAACTTCAAGCTCGGCGGGCTCGTGAAATACGGCCTCGACTACGAGAGCCTGAAGAAGATCAACCCGAAGCTTGTTTATTGCTCGATCACGGGTTTCGGCCAGAACGGTCCCTATGCCAGCCTGGCAGGCTACGACTATATCGTTCAGGGCATGTCGGGT
Source organism: Rhizobium sp. BK399 (assembly GCF_014194695.1). Lineage (GTDB taxonomy): Bacteria > Pseudomonadota > Alphaproteobacteria > Rhizobiales > Rhizobiaceae > Rhizobium. Next base: position 145,110 of record NZ_JACIAH010000002.1, read on the forward strand.
TTCATGTCGATCACCGGTGAGCCCGACGGGCAGCCGATGAAGGCGGGCGTTGCGATCGCCGACATATTTACCGGCATCTATGCGGTCGCAGCCATCGAGGCAGCGCTGATTCACGCACAGAAGACCGGCGAAGGGCAGTTGGTCGATATGGCGCTGCTCGATGTCCAGTCAGCCGTACTGGCCAACCAGAACATGAACTACCTGGTCTCCGGCCGCGCCCCGACACGGCTTGGAAACGCACATCCGAATATCTCGCCCTATGAAGTCGTCCCCGCCGCCGATGGCTATCTGATTCTCGCGGTCGGCAACGATGGCCAGTTCCGCCGCCTATGTGCGATCCTCGGTCTCGAGGGTACTGCTGACGATCTACGTTTTTCGACGAACAAGGCGCGCGTCGCGAACCGTGACGAGGTCCGCAGGCTCGTTTCCACCGAAACGTTGAAATGGCAGAAAGCCGACCTTCTTAAAGCCTGTGAGGCCAACGCCGTTCCGGCCGGTGCGATCAACACCATCGAAGAAATGTTTGCGGATCCACAAATTGAGGCGCGTGGATTGCGGGTAGATCTCGCCGACGCAAAGGGTACGGTCATTCCCGGCGTCAGGACGCCGGTCGTGCTGTCGCAGACGCCGTTGCGTTACGAGCGGCCGAGCCCGCGGCTGGGAGAACATCAGGAGGAGGTTCTGGCGGAACTCGCCGAACTGGAGGGGAAAAGACCATCATGAAAAAGACTGGCGGAGAACTGATCGTCGAGGCCTTGAAAGCAAATGGGGTGAAACGCCTCTCCTGCGTGCCCGGCGAGAGTTTCCTTGCCGTACTCGACGCGCTCTACGATAGCGACATCGACGTGATGGTTTGCCGCCAGGAAGGCGGCGCGGCCATGATGGCAGACGCATGGGGCAGGCTCGCCGGCGAGCCCGGCATCTGCATGGTAACCCGCGGTCCGGGCGCTACGAATGCCACCGCAGGGCTGCATATCGCCAGGCAGGATTCTATCCCGATGATCCTGTTCATCGGGCAAGTCCAACGCGATGCAAGGGAACGCGAAGCCTTTCAGGAGGTCGAGTTCCGCCGTGCGCTGACGGAGTTCAGCAAGTGGGTAGGCGAGATCGACGACGCAGCGCGCATCCCGGAATTCGTCACCCGTGCCTTTGCAATTGCAACATCCGGCCGCCCCGGCCCCGTCGTCCTGTCACTGCCCGAAGACATGCTCCGAGACGAGGTAGAGGCGCCCCGCGCCAAGCGTTACTCGCGCGTCGAAGCTCATCCCGGCCGCCGCCAGATTGACGACTTTTACTTGCGGCTACTGAAGGCCGAGCGACCGATGGTCATCGTCGGCGGCACGCGCTGGGATGCGGATGCGGTGGCCGACCTGAAAGCGTTCTCAGAACGCTTCGCGCTCCCTGTCGGTTGCTCGTTCCGTCGACAAATGCTGTTCGACCACCTGCACCCAAACTACGCCGGGGATGTCGGCATCGGCATCAACCCCGCGCTGGCTAAGGAGATCAAGGAGAGCGATCTGCTGATCCTGCTCGGCGGACGGATGTCGGAAATGCCCTCCTCCGGCTATACGCTGATCGACATCCCTTACCCGCAGCAATCACTCGTCCACGTTCATCCGGATCCGTCAGAGCTTGGCCGTGTCTACCGACCCGACCTCGCAATCAGCGCGAGCCCGAGCGACTTCGTTGCGGATCTTGCTGATCTGGAGGCGCCCAGCGAACTCAGATGGGCGGAACGAACCGAACGGATGCATCAGACCTACATGGCATGGTCGACGCCACCGCAAACCGGTCCCGGCCCGGTCCATATGGGACCGATCATGGAGTGGATCGAGGCAAACACGCGGCCAGACACGATCTTCACCAACGGTGCCGGCAACTATGCCACCTGGCTGCACCGCTTCCATCGCTTTCGTCAATTCAACACCCAAGCGGCACCGGCGTCCGGCTCCATGGGTTACGGCCTGCCCGCCGCAGTCGCCGCCAAGCAGCTCTTTCCCGAACGCGAGGTCATCTGTTTCGCCGGAGACGGCTGCTTCCTGATGCACGGCCAGGAATTTGCGACCGCCGTGCGCTATGACCTGCCGATCATCGCCATTGTCATCAACAACGGCATTTACGGCACCATCCGGATGCATCAGGAGCGCGAGTACCCAGGGCGCGTCAGCGGCACCGATCTGACCAACCCGGACTTTGCCGCCCTTGCACGCGCTTATGGTGGCCATGGGGAGACGGTCGAGACGACGGAAAGCTTCGCAGCCGCTTTCGAGCGTGCAAGGGCGAGCGGCAAACCCTCGATCATCGAGGTAAAGCTCGACCCGGAAGCCATTACGCCGACGCGCACGCTGTCCGAAATCGCCCAAACAAAAAGCCGGTGAGCGAAACTCACCGGCCTTACAAATCGCGGTGCCGTCGACTTAGTCGAGGGCGGCCGTAACTGTGAACTCGACCTTGTACTTCGGCGCAGCAAGCTTGGCTTCGCTGGTTGCGCGAGCCGGCGTGTTCGCCGGATCGACCCAGGCTTCCCAGGCAGCGTTCATTTCTGCGAAGTAGGACATGTCGGAAAGATAGATCAGCGTCTGCAGGATCTTCGACTTGTTCGAGCCGGCTGCAGCAAGCAGACGATCGACTTCGGCGAGCGCCGACTTGCACTGTTCCGTGACGCTTTCGCCTTCGCCCACCTGGCCAGCGAGGTAGACGGTGTTGCCGTGGATGACTGCGCCGCTCATGCGGGCGCCGACGTCGATGCGCTTGATTGTCATGATTGTCTCCTATTGACGAAATGAAAGACGCCGCTGGATTGAAGCGGCGTCGAACCTGGATCAGTGATCAGTACTATGCGCGGATGTGGTGCGTCTTCTGATAGATCGCGGTCGAACGCGCACCGGAACGGCAATAGCCGAGCATCGGACGCGGAAACTCGTCCAAGGCATCGACCATGCCCGCAATAGCCTCCTCATTGACGCCCATAGGGCCGACCGGCACATGCGCGATATCGAGACCGAGTTCCTTGGCGCGCGCTGCTACCAGCGCAAAAGGCGTCTGGTCGGGGCTTTCATCGTCCGGACGATGGCAGACGATCGATTTGAAACCCAAAGCCTTGATCTGGTCGAGATCCTCGACCGAAATCTGCCCGGAAACGGAGTACTCGTCGTCGATCTGGCGAATGTCCATCGCTAATCCTCCTGAAATCGTGGGGTGAATGACTACGCCGCCCCATGCGCAGCGTCAACCGCAGATCACTCAAACGAAGGCGAAGCTGAGCGCATAATCGCGGCTCTCGCCGGGCTTCAGCATGACGAATTCGCCCGCCGCTTCCAACTCGGAGCGTGATACCCATCGATGCGACACCGGCTCGATGCCGAGAACATCGACAGGCGTCTTTTGATTGCGCCAGACCTGCAGGTGCGGCAGCGTCTCGGCAAGAATTCGCACTCTGAGAACCCTGCCACCAGTGGCAGCAATCGGGCCAAGCCGCACCTCGGCGAAGCCGCCTTCCGTTGCCGGCGCCTCCACGCAGAAGATGCCGCCCGGTTCCTCGCCGAAATTCCAAGGGAAGCCACCGCCATCGAGCATCTTGCCTTCGAGTCGGGTGCCCGCGTCGAACCACTTCCCACCGATGTTCATATGGTACATCAGGAAGGTCGGAACGACCTTGTCGCTCGTGTTGACGACCTTGTCTCTGAGGCTGACTTCGCCTGTCCCGCCGTGGATGAACCAATGGCGCTCGATGCGCGCCGGCAAGCCTTCGACGGTTACGATATCGATGTCCGCCCTGCACTCGGCATTGCCATTCTCGAACTTCGTCCAGAGAACTTTGGCTGCATGGCCGGGGCCTGATCCATGCAAGGGATATACCTTCCCGTCGGCGCGGCCGGGTATGGGCTCACGATGACGGATATGATCCGGTCCGCAGGTAAAGAGGAAGCCCTGCACGGAATGCGAAATGCGCGCATCGCCGTCATCCGGAACCGCCTCCTTGGGAGCAACATCGACGCCGTTGACAACACATCCGCCGACATCCATCAGCGACGTCTCGTCAAGCATCAGTTTCGGCCCCTTAGCGGCGGCAAACTCGATCATCGTCCAACTTCCTCCCGTTCTGACCACCTTTGCACGGTTATGTCGTGCCGCCGAATTCGTCAATCGCGACCACACGCTGAGCGCACCGGAACCGACCCATGCCCCCAAATGTTTATGACCAAAGGAAAAATCACGGAGTTTTTATCTTTTGTTCAGCACGATTTCATAAATTCCACACTAGCGTCAAAATTCGCAGGTGTGTGTCGGCCAAGTCACTGAAGGGTCTAAAGACGTGAATCGCTTTGTAATATCGGGATTGTCTGCCGCAGCAGCCCTGCTGGCCATCGCTGTCGCGGCACCCTCTGCCGAGGCGCAGCAGTTTTATAATGGTCGCCAACGTGACGTCGTCTTCGTGGCGCCAAACGGCGATATCCTCGACTACATCCCTTCGGGCGCAGCCTACGCACGCGACCGGCGCGGCAACCGTGTCCTCATCGATCCCTACGGCAATGTGATCGCAACCGAGATGCGTGCGCGTGGCTACTACCCGCGCCCGCCGGTGCGCGACGCCTACAATGGCGATGGCTACTACGGAAACGATCCGTACGGCGATGCCCGTTACTCCGAACGCGGTGCAGTCACCGGCTCGATCCCACGCGACGCTGCGATCGACCGACAGCCGCTTGACGATCAGCCTTACCCGCCGGGCGGCGATAACTATGCGTCCATCGAGCAGGATCAGCAGACACCCGAGATGTTGGAGCCGAAGCCGCCCCAGGAGCCGGTGATCACGCTCAAGAACAAATCGAAGTCCGAAATTGTTGCGCTGCAGGTTTTCCTTGATCGCGCTGGCGTGTCTCCCGGCGCCATCGATGGCCGCATGGGCGCGAACGTCACCAAGGCAATCTATGCCTACCAGCAGATGGCCGGCGAGACGCTTGACCCCAACAACACCGATGCCATTCTCGAGCAGTTGCGGATGACGGGCGGTCTACCGCTCGTCAGCTACACGATCACGCCGGCGGACGCCGCCGGCCCTTACGTAGCGGAAATCCCGGAGGACTACGCCCACAAGGCCGCCATGTCGTCTCTCGGCTACACTTCGACAACCGAGATGCTCGCCGAGCGCTTTCACATGGACGAAGGTTTCCTGAAGGAAATCAACCCAGGCGTGGATTTCACCGTCCCCGGCACAATCATCAAGGTCGTTAATCCGGGCGACGCAAAGGGTGGAGCAGTTGCGCGCATCGTGGCAGACAAGGGCCGCAAGCAGGTCTTCGCCTATGACAACAGTGGCAACTTGATCGCCGCTTACCCGGCCTCGATCGGATCGACGGACACGCCCTCGCCCTCCGGCACCGTGACGGTCGAGCGCGTCGCCTTGAACCCGGGCTACACCTACAATCCGAAGATCAACTTTCAGCAGGGCGCCAACGACAAGATCTTGAATATCCCACCGGGTCCCAACGGACCTGTCGGCACGGTCTGGATGGCGCTCTCGAAGCCGACCTACGGCATCCACGGAACGCCGGAGCCGTCGAAGATCGGCCGCACGCAGAGCCACGGCTGCATCCGTCTCACGAACTGGGATGCCACCGAACTGGCGAAGATGGTCAAGCCCGGCGTCACGGTCGAATTCGTCGATTGATCCCAGGCGGCACCAACCAGAAAAAATGCGCCTCTACGGGCGCATTTTTCATTTGTCGATCAGGTTATTCAAGCGGCAGAGCGGATCAGGGGGCCAGTACTGCGCGCCGGCTCCGGCAGTTTGACTGGTACCTTCGCCATGATCTCTTCAGCAAAGCAGCGAGCGTTCTCGCGCGCCTTGTCGAGGTTGCTGACACGGGCTGGATCGAGGGAATGCAGCGTACCGCCGCAGTCGAAGAGATCGCGGAAGGCTGAGCGTTCGATGATCGCAGTATCGAGCACCGGCACCTGACGCTCGCTCAGCAGCGACTTGACGATCGAGAGTGCCCGCGTCGTTACCATCGAGTTGACGCGCGTGAGGACAACCGAGTGCCCAATGCGGATACCCGCCTTCTCATCGAGATATTGCAGCAGCTCGAGCACCTGCGCACCGCCGCGCGCGTCCATCGCGCACCCCTGGATCGGGATCAGCACGCGGTCTGAAAGCCCGATGGCCGTCGCCAACAGCGGATTGCGCGCGCCTGGGAGATCGATGATGAAGTAATCCGTATTGTGCTTGTTTTCCGAAATGTGCAGCGGCAGGGACGCCGATGTGACGAAGTCGATCACCGAGATGTTGGGCACGTGGCCGGACACCTCATGCCATCGCGTGATCCAGTGCTGCGGATCGGCATCAAGGATGGTCACCCGATAGCCCTTTTGGGCAAGCTCAGTGGCGAGGAGAAGTACGGCTGTCGTCTTGCCGGCGCCGCCCTTGGTGTTTGCGAAAGTGATGACTGGCATGGTCGGTCCTCGAAGGGAAAATGTGAGCCTCTCTATGGCTCTGTCGCGCACTCTCGGAAGCATCGTGCGGTTAATGCATCCTTTCTAATCATGGTTAACAACTTCTAAACGCGACACCTGAAATTGCGGCCAGCATTTCTTGCACTTAGGCACAATCACGACGCCATGAACAAAAAAGGCCCGGAAAGCCTAGGCTTTCCGGGCCAGTTCAGGTCCGCCTTCTTCTCTAAGTTCAGAAGCAATCCTTAAAGAGTGCCTTGGTATTTTCGAGCGTCATCTTGACCGGATTGCCGCCAGCGCTCGGATCTTCGATCGCCATGGCCGAAAGCTCATCGATTCGGTCGGGCTTGATTCCCATCGCAGAAAGGCTGTCGGGAACGCCAAGTTCAGAGCGAAGCTGCAGCACGTAGTCGTAAAAACCGTCGAAACCGCCGGAAATGCCGAGATAGGCAGCAGCGCGCGCGATCTTCTCCTCGATCGCCGAACGATTGAAGCGAAGCACCGCCGGCATCACGACGGCATTCGTCATGCCGTGATGCGTGTTGTAGACCGCCCCGATCGGATGCGACAGCGCGTGGATGGCGCCAAGCCCCTTCTGGAACGCGACCGCACCCATGGCTGCGGCCGACATCATGTTGGCGCGGGCTTCGAGATCGGTGCCTTCCTTGTAGGCGCGCGGCAGGTATTCCTTGACGAGACGCATACCCTCAAGCGCGATGCCTGCCGACATCGGGTGGTAGAACGGCGAAGAATAGGCTTCCAGGCAATGCGCGAAAGCATCCATGCCGGTGCCGGCGGTGATGATTTTCGGCATTCCGACCGTCAGTTCCGGATCAGCGATGACAACGCCCGGCAGGAACTTCGGATGGAAGATGATCTTCTTCACATGCGTTTCGGAATTGGTGATGACGCTGGCGCGACCGACTTCCGAGCCGGTGCCTGCTGTGGTCGGCACCGCGACAATCGGCGCAATGCCGTCGAGGCTGGCACGCGTCCACCAGTCGCCGATATCCTCGAAGTCCCAGACGGGCCGCGTCTGGCCGGCCATGAAGGCGACGCACTTGCCGAGGTCGAGCCCCGAACCGCCGCCGAAGGCGACGACGCCGTCATGGCCACCATCCTTGAACGCCTTGACACCAGCTTCAAGGTTCTTGTCATTCGGGTTCGGGTCAACATCCGCGAAGATCGCGCGGCCGAGACCAGCTTCTTCGAGAATGTCGAGCCCCGTCTGGGTGATCGCCATCGACGCCAGACCGCGGTCGGTGATCAGCAGCGGCTTCTTCATGCCGAGGCTCTTGCAGGCGTCCGCCAGTTCCTTGATGCGCCCCCGACCGAGCTTGAAGGCTGTCGGGTAGCTCCAGTTGGCTGTGATGTTCATGCTGTGACTTTCTTCAGATGATAGGATTTCGGACGCGTCAGGTTCTGGAAGCCGATGATCGACAACGAGCCGCCACGGCCGGTTTCCTTGACGCCGGTCCAGCAGAGCGCCGGATCGAGATAGTCTGCGCGGTTCATGAACACCGTGCCGGTTTCGATCTCGCGACCAAGCCGCCCTGCCCGCTCCGGATCCTTCGTCCAGAGCGAAGCCGTCAGGCCATACTGGCTGTCGTTCATCAGGGCGATTGCCTCGTCATCGCTTTTGACCTTCATGATGCCGACGGCAGGGCCGAAAGTTTCTTCGCGCATGAAGGCCATCGAGTGATCGACGTTGACGAGGATCTGCGGCGCAAGATAAGCGCCACCATCATCCTGCGGAAAGAGCTTCGGATCGACCAGGGCCTTGGCACCCCTGGAGACAGCATCGGCGACCTGCTCGCGCACCACCTTGGCGAAACGTTTGTTTGCCATCGGGCCGAGCGACGTCTCCGGATCAAGTGGATTGCCGAGCTTGTAGTTCGACACCCAAGCGACCGACTTCTCGACGAAGCTGTCGTACAGCGATTCATGCACATAAATGCGCTCGATACCGCAGCAGCACTGACCGGAATTATAGGTCGCGCCGTCCATCAGCGTATCGACCGCTGCATCGAGGTCGGCGTCTTCCATGACGTAGCCCGGATCCTTGCCGCCGAGCTCGAGGCCAAGACCGGTAAACGTGCCGGCCGCCGCACGCTCCATCGAGCGCCCGCCTTCGACCGAGCCGGTGAAGTTCACGAAGTTGAAGCTGCCGGCGGCAATTAGCGCCGACGTCCTCTCGTGGTCGAGGAATACGTTCTGGAAGACGTCCTCGGGAACGCCGGCCTCGACGAACGCCTGCACCAGCCGCTCCCCGACAACAAGCGTCTGCGACGCATGCTTCAGAACAACGGTGTTGCCCGCCATCAGCGCCGGCGCGATCGTGTTGATCGCTGTCATGTAGGGATAGTTCCAAGGCGCCACGACGAAGACGACGCCATGCGCTTCGCGCTCGATGCGGCGCTCGAACTTGTCGCTTTCTTCGACGACAAGCGGCGCCAGCGCATCGGCGGCGATCGAGGCGACGTAGTTGGAGCGCTCGTTGAAACCCTTGTACTCACCGCCGTAGCGGATCGGTCGGCCCATCTGCCAGGCAAGCTCCGGCACGACGACGTCGGACATTTCATTGAGCCGCGCGACGCCCTTCAACACCAGCTGAACGCGCTGTTCCAGCGGCCGCTTTGCCCAGGCCTTCTGCGCCTTGCGCGCACGCGCCACCGCGTCTTTCGCCGCCTCCAGCGAAAGCGCCGGGCGTTCGGCGTAAACCGATCCGTCGATCGGTGAAATGCATTGGATCATTCCCATGATCTTCATCCTATGTTTTGGCATGCCGAAACCGGCGGACGCCCCAAACAATCTCCCGAGATATGGAAATCGTGTGACAGGACGCCGTCCGGCCTTGGCTACGCTTTATGCTCTTTCGAAACCGCGCGCCACTTCCCAGTCGGTAACGCGACGATCGTATTCTTCCTGCTCCCACTCGGCAGCACGGGTATAGTGGTCGATAACGTCATCGCCGAAGGCGCTACGCAGCATCTTCGATTCCGTCATGGCAGCGGTTGCTGCACGCAGGGTGCGCGGGATCTCGCGGACGCTGCGAGCGCCGTAGGCGTCGCCGACAAACGGCGACTCCAGCTCCATCTTCTTCTCGATACCCTCGATGCCGGCGGCGAGCAGTGCCGCAAACGCGAGATAAGGGTTGAGGTCCGAGCCGCCGACACGGCACTCGATGCGGATCGCGCGGGTATCGTCGCCGCAGAGCCGATAGCCGGCCGTGCGGTTGTCCTTGCTCCAGATCGCCTTCGTCGGCGCGAACGTGCCAGCCATGAAGCGCTTGTACGAGTTGATGTAAGGCGCAAGGAAATAGGTGATCTCGCTGGCGTGTGCGAGAAGACCGGCCACATAGTTGTTCATCAGCGGTGACATGCCGTACTTGCCGCCTTCGTCGTAGAAAAGCGGTGTCTTACCGTCGGCGCTCCAGAGGGACTGATGGATGTGCGACGAGCTACCAGCGGCATTGTAGTGCCACTTCGCGAGGAAGGTGATCGCCCTGCCCTTCGACCAGGCGATCTCCTTGCAGCCGTTCTTTATGATGGAGTGGCGGTCGGCCATGGTAAGCGCGTCGGCATACCGCACGTTGATTTCCTCCTGGCCCGCCGACGCCTCACCCTTCGAGTTCTCGACCGGAATACCGGCGCCTTGCAATCCGGTTCGGATTGCCCGCATGACCTCCTCTTCCTTGGTCGTCTGGAAGATGTGGTAGTCTTCGTTGTAGGCGCTGGCGAGCTTGAGGTTGCGATAACCGGATGCGTGTGCAGATTCGTAGGTCTGGTCGAATAGGAAGAATTCGAGTTCCGAGGCCATGAACGCCTTCATGCCCATGTCTTCCAGTCGCTTGACCTGCTTTTTCAGGATCGCGCGCGGCGAATGCGGTACTTCTTCATGCGTGTGGTGGTCAAGGAGGTCGCAGAGCACGAGCGCGGTGCCTTCGAGCCATGGAATGCGGCGCAGCGTCGAAAGATCGGGCTTCATCGTGTAGTCGCCATAGCCTTTTTCCCAGCTTGTCGCCTTGTAGCCGGACACGGTTTCCATCTCCATGTCGGTGGCAACGAGATAGTTGCAGCTATGCGTTTCCTTCCACGCGCTTTCCAGGAAGTATTCGGCCTGAAACCGCTTGCCCATCAGGCGGCCCTGCATGTCCACCTGGCACGCCAGAACCGTATCGATGCGCCCATCGGCTACATCCTGCTTGAGATCGTCGAGGGTATAGATGCTCATGGTGAATCCGCCTGAACTTGGAACTGAAATCGGTGCAACGAAAGAGCATGCAGTGAAACGAGTGAGCCGCCGTGATGCGTTTTCGTTGATCCGGAGAACGGGGCCGCTATCGCGGCCCCGGAGTCGGAGAGGGAAGTCGAGAACCTCAGGCTTCGCCGACTGCCTTTTCGGCTGCTGCGATCTCCGCCTGACGGCGCGCAACCTCGTCGCCGATCGGCGGTCCCTTGAAGCGGCGGTTTTCGAAGCCGAACCATACGATCGCGGTCAGCACGAGGAAGCCGACGGTGATGTAGAGAGCCCAATCGTTCGGAGGCTGGATGCCAAGAACGAAGATCAGCACCATCGCGAGGATCGACAGGATCGCGAACAGCTTGAACATGCCCTCGCCGAGGTTCCACGGCCCCATCTTGTCCCACTTCGACGTGCCCCAGGCAAAGAGGCCGAGGGTGATCGGGATCGCGAAGGAGAAGAACAGGAAGATGACCGTGCACGATACGACGATCGTGTAAACCGGCGTCTCACCGATCGAAACGAGCGACGAGCCCCAGACGAAAAGGACAGCGAGGATCGATCCGGTCCAGATGGCCGCGACCGGAGTACGGTACTTCGGGCTGACCTTCGACAGCGCCTTCGATGCAGGCAGACCGCCGTCACGCGAGAAGGCGAAGATCATACGCGAGACCGAGGTCACCGTTGCCAAGCCGCACAGCCACTGGCTGACGAAGATGGCGAGGTAGAGCAGATCCTTGACAACAGGGTTCACCTGGCTGTCCATCGCCCAGAAAAATACATTCCAGCCCTGCTTGGCTGCATCGTCCATGTTCGGCAGCATCAGCACGAAAGCGCACAGCATGATGTAACCGAAGAGCGCCGACCACAGGACCGAGGAAACCATGCCGCGTGGCACGGAATGCGCGGCTTTGACCGTTTCTTCCGAGGTATGCGCCGAAGCATCGTAGCCGGTGATCGTGTAGATTGGCAGCAAGAGACCGAGCAGGAAGACCCACGCGCCCGAAGTCGACGGCCAGACATTGCCACCCGCTTCGCCGGAGTAATTGGCGAAGGTAAAAAGCCGACCAATGTCATAGGACGGTGCTGCCAACAGGCAGACAGCGGCCAGTACGATCGCCGTCGCAAAGATCAGATAACCGGAGAAGTCCGTCAGCTTCGCCGTCAACCCAATCCCCATGTGGTTCACGAGCGCCTGCGCACCGGTAATGATAACCAGGAAGACGATGCGGACCATCGTGGTGTCTGTCAGGCCGAAGTAGCTTGTCCCGAAGGCGCCCATGAAGAAGTAGTAGGTGCCGACGTTGATCGCGCCCAGAACGGTGACGAGACCGAGCAGGTTGAACCATGCGGTTACCCAGCCGGTGAAGCGGTTGCCGAGAATCGAGCCCCAATGGTAGAGGCCGCCCGCGGTCGGATAGGCCGAACTGATCTGCGCCATCGCGACAGCGAACACCAGCGAGACGAAGCAACCGACCGGCCAACCGATGCCGATCGCCGCACCGCCGGCACCCGCCGTGGCTTGCGCCAGTGAGTTGATACCGCCGGAGAGGATGCAAATAATGGAAAACGAAACGGCAAAGTTCGAGAACGAGCTCATCCGCCGTTCCAGCTCCTGGGCGTAGCCCATGGAGTGCAGGATATGCATATCCTGCTTCTTGTCGTGATCCGTGTAATCGGACATGACTTCCCCCTGTTTAGCGATCATCCGCGGGATTGCGGATGATCATCCAGTGCCAAAGTGCCCGTGACGTTTTCGCCTACGGGCGGATCGCAGTTAGACTGCTCCCTGGGGTCTTTTTTTTCATTGTCAGGCGTCCAGGCTTTGCTGGAGAAGCCCTGTCAGATAGTCGGCCACGACCCCTTGACCGTCTTCGTCTGAGATGAGGTCGTTGCGGACCTCGATCATTACATTGCGGAGCCCATTGGACAGCCCATGCAGGATCAGCGTGTGGGTCACGCCATCCGCAGGGCCATAGGGCTCGTTGCGTTCGATTTTGTAGAGAGGCGAGCCGGACGATGCGGCGTTCAAAACGCTGTCTGCAAAGCGGCTGTCTTCGTCGTGCAGTATACCAATTTCCACAGCGCGCGTCTTGCCGTGGTACACCGGAGTGAAGCTGTGGACCGTTGCAATCACCGTCTCCCGCCCCCTCGCCTTACGATCGCGAATCAGTGCGCGAATGGCGTCATGGAAAGGAATATACAACGCTTCTGTCCGCGCGAGGCGTTCTTCCCCGCTGAGATGGGCATTGCCCGGTATCTCATAGACTTCGCTCTTCTCAGGCATGGCTCCGGCTGACTCCGGTGGCCTGTTGCAATCGTAGATCAGCCGAGAAAATCGCTGGTAGATGAGTGTGGCATCGAGAGCCTCCGAAATCCCGCGGGCCACGGCCAAAGCGCCCGGATCCCAGGCAATATGACTTTCCAGCGCTTCATCGGAGAGACCGAGTGTTCCGTACCGCTCAGGCAGCAATCGGGAAGCATGCTCGCAGATCACCAGCAACGAGCTCCTGCCGTTCGGTCGCTCGACCGAAACGCATTCGCCTTCCGCTTCGCTTAGGACCTTGAACTGAGCAGCCACCACAGGCGCATCCCGATCATTAATAAAGTATGTATAAGAAAAGAATTCTTCACGTTTCGACGACTGTCAAGCGCACTCTGAAAATTTCTTTTCATGACAGTAGTTGACATGGATTGTGACAGCGTTGTTAACTTTCAGTGGGAAAGTGGCACAAGACCAATCCCGGGGAGCATGATCGCGTGACCGCTGCGTCGAAGACAGTTTCGGACGTAATCCATTCGCATTTTGGCACGCTGACGCGGGCTGAAAAGCAATTGGCTGAGAGCCTTTTGGACAACTACCCTGTCTCCGGACTGGGAAGCATAACGACGATTGCTGAGAACGCCGGTGTGTCAACGCCAACGGTCGTGCGCATGGTCCAGAAGCTTGGGTTCAAGGGCTATCCCGACTTTCAGTCGCACCTCCATCAGGAAGTCGAAGCAACGATTTCAAACCCTATCGCCAAGCACGACCGCTGGGCCTCCAATGCGCCGGGCACGCATATTCTGAACCGCTTTGCCGACGCGATCATGGGCAATCTGCGCCAGACGCTGAGCGCGCTCGATACAGCGACGTTTGACAGCGTCGCCTCCCTCCTCTCCGACCGCAAGCGCGGCCTCTATTTTGTCGGCGGACGCATCACCGGCGCGCTCGCCGAATACTTCTTCACGCATATGCAGGTCATTCGCCCGAACACCGCTCTGCTCTCATCTAATTCGAGCAGCTGGCCGCAATACGTCCTCAATTTGAATCCCGGCGACTTGTTGGTCATCTTCGATATCCGCCGCTACGAGCAGGAGATGGTCAGTCTCGCGACCGCGGCCCGCAAGCGCGGAGCCGAGATTGTCGTGTTTACGGATCAATGGGGATCGCCTGCCGCCAAGCTCGCGCGCCACACGTTTCGTGTGCAGATCGAGGCCCCATCGGCCTGGGATTCATCAGTCGTCACTCTCTTTATTGTCGAAGCGCTGATCGAAGCCGTTCAGAGTTCGACATGGGACGAAACGAAAGAACGCATGAAAACGCTGGAGGGTCTGTTCGAACAAACCAGGCTCTTCCGCAAACTCAGTTAGGAGGGAAAATACGACAGCGAGATGACAGGCCGCGCTTGAGTGAACAACGTGTCGTAAATGAAACACCGCCGCCAAATGCCTGCTATACAAAGAAAAAATAAGGTCATCAAACTGTCACGAAAGCTTCACGTAACGTCAGTAACAGCATCGTCAGACACTGAACCACGAAGGAGAACAACAGTGATCTCTAATATTTCTAGAATTCTTTCACTTTCTACTGCAATTGTTGTTGCTTCGACTGCAATCGCAGCCGCTGAACCGAGCGCTGAACTCATCGCTGCCGCCAAGAAGGAAGGTACGCTGACCACCATCGCGCTTCCGCACGACTGGTGCGGCTACGGCGACGTCATCGCCGGCTTCAAGGCCAAGTACGGTCTCGAAGTCAACGAGCTGAACCCGGACGCCGGTTCGGGCGATGAAATCGAAGCCATCAAGGCCAACAAGGGCAACACCGGCCCGCAGGCTCCAGACGTGATCGACGTCGGCCTCTCCTTCGGTCCGTCAGCAAAGGCCGACGGCCTGATCCAGCCCTACAAGGTCTCCACCTGGGATTCGATCCCGGATAGCGCCAAGGATGCTGACGGCTTCTGGTACGGCGACTACTACGGCGTCCTCTCGTTTGTCGTGAACACCGACATCGTCAAGGAAGTCCCGAAGGACTGGGCCGACCTGAAGAAGTCGGACTACGCCAACAGCATCGCCCTCGCTGGTGATCCGCGCGCGTCGAACCAAGCTGTCCAGGCAGTTTACGCCGCAGGTATCGCAGCCGGTGAAAAGGATGCGACCAAGGCTGGTGAAGCCGGTCTCGCCTACTTCGCCGAACTCAACAAGGCCGGCAACCTTGTGCCTGTCATCGGCAAGTCTGCCTCGCTCGCTCAGGGCTCGACCCCGATCGTCGTCGCCTGGGACTACAACGGCCTGTCCTGGCGCGATACGCTGAAGGGCAACCCGCCGGTTGAAGTCGTCGTTCCGGCATCGGGCGTTAACGCTGGCGTCTACGTCCAGGCGATCTCCGCCTTCGCTCCGCATCCGAACGCTGCAAAGCTCTGGATGGAATACCTCTATTCGGACGAAGGTCAGCTTGGCTGGCTGAAGGGCTATTGCCACCCGATCCGCTTCAACGACCTCGCAGCCAACAAGAAGATCCCGCAGGAGCTTCTCGACAAGCTGCCGCCGGCTGCTGCCTATGAAAAGGCTGTCTTCCCGACGCTCGACGAGCAGGCTGCTGGCAAGGCTGCCATCACCGGCAAGTGGGACAGCGTTGTCGGCGCGAACGTTAAGTAATCTTTGACACAAGGCCTCTCCGCCCTTGGGCGGAGAGGTTTCGTTTTCATTGCCCCGATAAGGCTGTCGTCTATGAGCACCGTTTCAACATCCGTGGTCACGACCACGTCCATGATAAACCGCGACAAGATCGTAGACTGGCTCGGCATCGCACCGTTCATGATCTTCGCGTTGCTGTTCCTTATCGTGCCGACGCTTTATCTCGTGGCAGGCGCCTTCCTGACGCCTGAAGGCAATCTGACGCTCCAGAACATTGCCGACTTGTTCACGCCGTCGATCCTGAGCGCCTACTGGATCAGCATTCGGGTTTCGGTCGCCTCCGCCCTCGGCGGTGCGCTGATCGGCTTCTTTCTCGCCTGGGCCATCGTCCTCGGCGGCCTCCCAAACTGGGTCCGCTCGGGCCTTCTGACTTTTTCCGGCGTTGCTTCAAACTTCGCCGGCGTGCCGCTTGCTTTCGCCTTCCTCGCCACGCTTGGGCGCACCGGGCTCGTCACCGTATTGCTGCGCGATTGGTTCGGCTTCAATCTCTATTCCACCGGCTTCAACCTACTGAGCTTCTTCGGGCTCACCCTCACCTACATGTACTTCCAGATCCCGCTGATGGTGCTGATCCTGACGCCGGCTCTCGACGGGATGAAAAAGGAGTGGAAGGAAGCCGCGCTGATCCTCGGCGCCACCAACGGTCAGTATTGGCGGATGGTCGCCTTCCCGATCCTCTGGCCGAGCCTGATGGGCACGACGCTGCTGCTCTTTGCAAATGCTTTCGGTGCCATCGCGACCGCCTACGCGCTGACCGGTAGCTCGCTGAACATCGTGCCGATCCTGCTCTATGCGCAGATCCGCGGCGACGTTCTTCACAATGCCAACCTCGGCTATGCGCTGGCGCTAGGCATGATCGTCATCACCGGCCTCTCCAATCTCCTCTACATCCTGCTGCGCATGCGCGCTGAACGGTGGCAAAAATGAAGACTTCACGCCTTGGAGCCTGGATCGCCATTGCGTTCGGCTCGATTTACTTCCTGCTGCCACTCATCGCCACGATCGAATTCTCGCTGCGTATGCGCCGCGGCACATACAGTTTCGACGCCTACGCCTCGGTTTTTTCCGATGCGCAGTTCCGCGAAACCTTCGGCTATTCGATGCTGATGGCTCTGTTGACGATCATCTTCGGCATGCTGCTTGTGGTACCGACCGCCTACTGGGTGCGTCTGCGCCTGCCGCAAATCCGCCCGGTCGTAGAATTCATCACGCTGCTGCCACTGGTTATCCCGGCGATTGTGATCGTCTTCGGCTATCTGAGAATGTACAACTCATCCTCGATCCTGCCGCTGACGGGCTCGACCTCAGGCACCAACGTCCTGCTCGTCCTTTCCTATATGACGCTGTCACTACCCTACATGTACCGTGCGGTCGACACGGCGATGCGCGCAATCGACGTCCGCACCTTGACGGAGGCGGCCGAGAGCCTCGGCGCCAGCTGGACGACGATCATGTTCAAGTGCATCTTCCCGAACGTCATGAGCGGCGTGCTCTCGGGCGCCTTCATCACGCTCGCGATCGTCATGGGCGAATTCACCATGGCCGCTCTCCTCAATCGTCCGGCCTTCGGCCCCTACCTGCAGCTGGTCGGCGCTAACCGCGCTTACGAGCCGTCGGCGCTGGCGGTCATCGCCTTCTCGATCACCTGGCTCAGCATGGGCCTGCTCAATCTCGCCTCCCGCTTTCACCGAGCCGCTCCGGCCAAGTCGTAAGGTATCTGGTTTTCATGGCTTTCCTCGAACTCGCAAACCTCAAGAAATCCTTCGGCGCAACGCAGGTCGTGCATGACTTCAACATGCAGATCGAGAAGGGTGAATTCATTTCCTTCCTCGGCCCCTCGGGCTGCGGTAAGACGACCGTCCTGCGCATGATCGCAGGCTTCGAAACGCCCTCCGCCGGCCGCATAGCCATCGGCGGCAAGGAACAAAACAATCTGAAGCCGAACAAGCGCAATATCGGCATGGTTTTCCAGGCTTACGCGCTGTTTCCCAACATGACAGTTCACGACAACGTAGCCTTCGGCTTGAAGGTCGCCGGTGAGCAGGCAACCGAAATCGATCAGCGGGTAAAGGAAATGCTCGGGCTGATTAAGCTCGACCACCTCGCCGACCGCTATCCCTATCAGCTCTCAGGTGGACAGCAGCAGCGCGTGGCGCTGGCACGTGCGCTGGCGGTGCGCCCACAGGTGCTGTTGCTCGACGAGCCGCTGTCTGCCCTCGACGCCAAGATCCGCGTATCACTGCGCGAGGAAATCCGCGCGATCCAGCAGAAGCTCGGCATCACCACCGTCTTCGTGACGCACGACCAGGAGGAAGCCCTGTCGATCTCCGACCGCATCGTCGTCATGAACGCTGGTCGCGCCGACCAGATCGGAACACCCTTCGAGATCTACAACACGCCGGCCACGCGCTTCGTCGCCTCCTTCGTCGGCACGCTCAACATGATCGAGGCCAAGGTCGTCGATCCCGCCGTCAACCGTATCCAGATCGGCGATCAGGGGGTCACGCTAAAGCAGTCCGTCGCGGCTTTCAAAGCGGGCGATACGGTGTCTCTGGCGCTACGTCCGGAAGCCGGATCGTTGGCCGAGAGCGCACCATGCGACACGAAGCTGACCGGTCAGGTCGTCTCCGCGCACTTCCTCGGTTCGGTTATCCGCACCCGCATGAACGTCGGCGGCAACGTCATTTCCTTTGACATGTTCAACAGCCCCGGCGTAACGCCGCCACAAGCCGGAGAAACCGTAACGCTCCGTTTCATGGCAGCGGACCTGCTCGTCATCCGAGACTGAGCGCGCCCTAACCTTTGCGGTTTTGCCACACTCGTTCCCGCATTTCCGGCGCCATAGCTGAGGCGCCGGAAATTGCTTGAAATGGCGACGTCGATGCGCAACGACGGCTGAAACGTTTTCGTTAAGCAAAGTCAGCATGATGTCTCCCACGACGACAGCCTCCGCGCCTCGCCGCCTCACTTCGCAGGATTTTCGCACACTCGGTCTTTCTGCTCTCGGGGGTGCGCTTGAGTTCTACGACTTCATCATCTTCGTCTTCTTCGCGGCGGTGATTGGCAAGCTGTTCTTTCCAGCCGACATGCCGGAATGGCTGATAACGATCCAGACGTTCGGGATCTTCGCCGCCGGCTATCTGGTTCGTCCGCTCGGCGGCATCATCCTCGCCCATTTCGGCGACCTCTTTGGCCGCAAGCGCGTTTTTGCCTTCTCGATCCTGCTGATGGCGCTCTCTACGCTCGGCATGGCGGCGATGCCGACCTATGCGACCATCGGCATTGCCGCTCCGATCCTCCTTGTGCTCATGCGCATCCTGCAAGGTGCGGCGATCGGCGGTGAAGTGCCCGGCGCTTGGACCTTCGTGGCCGAACACGTTCCTTTCCGCCGGGTCGGTTTCGCCTGTGGCTTTCTCTGCTCCGGCCTGACGCTTGGCATCCTGCTCGGATCCTTCGTCGCAACGATCATTAACTCAGTCTTCACACCAGATGATGTCGCCGCCTATGCATGGCGCATCCCTTTCTTCCTGGGCGGCATCTTCGGCCTGGTTGCCGTCTATCTGCGCCGCTGGTTGCAGGAGACACCGATCTTTGCGGAGATGAAGCAAGCCCTCTCACTCGTTCCGGAGTTGCCGCTGAAAGCCGTCCTGCGCGACTACCCGCGCGGCGTCATCATCTCCATGCTGCTGACCTGGATCCTGTCGGCCGGTATTGTCGTGACGACTCTGATGACCGCGACCTTCCTGCAGAAGCTCTATGGCTACACCGCTCTGCAGTCGCTTGCGGCCACCAGCTTCGGTACGCTCTTCCTGATCTTCGGAACCGCTGCTGCCGGCGCAATCGTCGATCGGGTTGGCTCAGGACGCTTCTTTGTTGTCTCCAGCATCTTCTTTGGTGCAGCAACCTTCGCCTTCTATACCTACGCGGGCGTTTCGCTGACCGTCCTCTTCACGCTCTACGCTATCATGGGGCTTTCAGTCGGCATGGTTGGAGCAGTACCCTACGTCATGGTCCGCGCCTTTCCGGCCCGCGTTCGTTTCAGCGGCCTCTCCTTCTCCTACAACGTCTCCTATGCGATTTTCGGCGGCCTGACGCCTCTTGCAGTCGCATCGCTGCTGCCAATCAATCCGATGGCTCATGCCTACTACCTGCTCTTCATCGCCGCCCTCG
The DNA here is from genome assembly GCF_014194695.1 of Rhizobium sp. BK399. Classification (GTDB taxonomy): domain Bacteria; phylum Pseudomonadota; class Alphaproteobacteria; order Rhizobiales; family Rhizobiaceae; genus Rhizobium. The sequence continues at coordinate 164,931 of NZ_JACIAH010000002.1, forward strand.
CCTTCGTGCTAGGGCTCTATCTGATCGCCAAGGGAGACAGCGTCGAGGCAGACGTCGGCATCGAGGAACTCACCGAGCGCCTCGCCGCCTAGCTGTCGGAGGCGTGTGGCCACCGTCCGGCTTTGCTTCAAAGGAATGCTTCAATGATTACTTGCTATCTGCGTTACACGATCGACCCATACAAGGTTGCCGAATTCGAGGAGTATGCGCGCCTCTGGATTCCGATCGTCAATCGAATGGGAGGCACGCATCACGGCTATTTCCTGCCGTCCGAGGGCGCGAACAACATTGCCATTGCGCTGTTTTCGTTCCCGAGCCTCGCGGCCTACGAAGACTATCGCACGCGCATGGCAAGCGATCCCGAATGCCAGGCCGCATTCGATCTGGACAAACGAAATCGCAGCATCATCAGCTACGAGCGCAGTTTCATGCGCCCTGTCCTTGGCTGATCGATAGAAATGGAAAGCCCCGCTCTATGGCGGGGCTTTCAGTTTGAAGTCGGGCTCTAGCGGATTGCCTGGTCATTGGCATCGAACCGATGCATGTGGCCCGTGTCCGGCGTCGCATAGACGATCTCATCCGGCTCGTACTTATGCTCCCCGAATAGCCGCGCCGTGATCAGGCCGCACTGCTCGGATTCGAGATAGATGATCGTGTCCGCGCCGAGATGTTCGACGTGGACGACCTTCGCCCGCCATGTTCCCTGCTCGCGCGAAAGGGTGAGATGCTCCGGGCGCACGCCGACAGTCTTTGCGCCCGCATCTCCAACCTTGTCACCCGGAATGAAGTTCATCATCGGCGAACCGATGAAACCCGCAACGAAGGTGTTTGCGGGACGGTTGTACAGCTCCATCGGTGAACCGACCTGCTCGATCGCGCCGGCATTCAGGACCACGATCTTGTCGGCGAGCGTCATCGCCTCGACCTGGTCGTGGGTGACGTAGATCATCGTCGCCTTGAGGCTGCGGTGCAGCCGGGCGATTTCGAGGCGCGTCTGAACACGCAAGGCTGCGTCGAGGTTCGACAACGGTTCGTCGAAAAGGAAGAGCGCCGGCTCGCGCACGATCGCACGGCCAATGGCGACGCGCTGGCGCTGGCCACCAGAAAGCTCCGCCGGGCGCCGCGCGAGATACGGTTCAAGCGACAGCATCGAGGAGGCCTTCTTGACGAGCGTCTCGATCTCGTCCTTCGGCGTGCCGGCCTGCTTGAGGCCAAGGCCCATGTTGTCCTTGACCGTCAGGTGCGGATAGAGCGCGTAGGACTGGAACACCATCGCGATGCCGCGCTTGGCGGGAGGCGTCAGCGTCTCGTCCTTGCCATTGATGAGAACGGCACCCGAGGTGACGTCTTCCAGTCCGGCAATGCTGCGCAACAGGGTTGATTTGCCGCAACCCGAAGGTCCGACAAAAATGACGAACTCGCCGTCCTTGACCTCCAGGTCGATGCCCTTGAGCACCTCATGCGTGCCGTAGGTCTTGCGGATGGATTTGAGTTGAAGCGATCCCACTAGTCGTATTCCTTACAGTTTGACCGGCTCTTGGAGCCTGACGGCCTGGCCGATACGCACGCTTTCGTCGGCGGCGAGGCAGATGCGCAGCGAAGCGACGGCGTCTGCCATGTGGCGGTTGAGGTCGATGTCCTCGCGAATGGCCTTCAGCATGAAAGCCTGCTCGCGGTCGCAGAGTTCCTGATGGCCGGGCTCGCCCTCCATCGTCATGTCCTGGTCCGGTCGGATGAACTTTCCGTCAGGTCCCGTCTCCGCGGTGTGCAGGCGGATAACCGAGGTCTTTGTGTGAGCGTCGATATCGTCAGACTTGGCGTTCGGGTCCATGACGATCGAGACCGATCCCTTCGGCGACATGATGTCTTTCACGAAGAACGCCGTTTCCGAGATCATCGGCCCCCAGCCGGCCTCGTACCAGCCGACGGAACCATCCTCGAACAGCACCTGAAGTTGGCCGTAGTTATACATGTCGGGTGCAATTTCGTCGGAGAGCCGCAATCCCATCCCTCGCACCTCCACCGGCTTGGCATCGGTGATCTGGCACATGACATCGACATAGTGCACGCCGCAATCGACGATCGGCGACGTCGTCTGCATCAGCGATTTGTGCGTCTCCCACGTCGGACCACTGGACTGCTGGTTGAGATTCATACGGAAGACATAAGGGCCACCGAGCTTGCGCGCCTCTTCTATCAATCGCATCCAGGATGGGTGGTGGCGAAGGATGTAGCCGATCACCAGCTTCCGGCCAGCCTTCTTTGCCGCCGCGACGACGCGCTCAGCATCGGCGACAGTTGTCGCCAGCGGCTTTTCGACGAAGACATCGCAACCTGCCTCGAAGGCAGCGACCGCGTAGTCGGCGTGGGTGTCAGAATAGGTGCAGACTGCGCAGAGATCCGGCTTTAACTCGACAAGTGCTGCCAGGAAATCCGAATAGATCTCGTAGCCCCGCAACTCCTCAGGCAGCTTTGGCTTGGAGCGGTTGACCAGCCCGACAATCTCGAAACCGGGATTGTTGTGGTAGGCCAACGCATGGCTGCGTCCCATATTGCCGAGGCCGGCGACGAGAACGCGGATTGACTTGTCGGACGCACTCACTTGACCGCTCCCGAAGTAATGCCGCGGATCAGCTGCCGCGAGAAGATGACGTAGAGAACGAGGATCGGCAGGATCGCCAACGAAAGTGCCGCAAGCACTGCGTTCCAATTGGTCACGAACTGACCGATGAAGATCTGCGATCCGAGGGTGACCGTCTTCGTTGCTTCCGACGGCGCCAGGATCAAGGGGAACCAGAGATCGTTCCAGATCGGGATCATCGTGAAGACGGCAACGGTGGCCATGGCCGGGCGCACCAGCGGCAGCACCAACCGGAAGAAGATCGAATATTCCGACAGCCCATCGATGCGACCGGCATTCTTCAGATCGTCGGAGACGGTCCGCATGAATTCCGACAGGATGAAGATCGCCAGCGGAATACCCTGCGCCGTATAAACGAGGATCAGCGCCGTCAGCGTGTTGACGAGGCCGGCTGCCACCATCCCCTGCAGGATGGCGACCGTGCCGAGGCGGATCGGGATCATGATGCCGATCGCCATGTAAAGACCCGTCAGCGTGTTGCCCTTGAACTTGTATTCGGAGAGAGCGAAGGCGGCCATCGCGCCGAACAACAGCACGAAGAAGATCGAAACGACCGTGACGATGAAGCTGTTCTGGAAATAGGTGGCAAAGTCACCCTGCCCCAGCACGGTCTGGTACCCGACAAGGCTGAATGTGGAGGGCGTCGGCACCTGCATCGGCGAACGGAAGATCGCGTTGCGGTCCTTGAACGAGTTGATGATCGTTAGGAACACCGGGAAGATGGCAACCAGCGTATAGCCGATAAGTGCCAGGTGAACGAGACCGGTGCGGATTGGGGATGTGCGTGCTCTGTTGGACATGACACCCTCCTCAGAACTGGTACCGGCGCATGCGCCGCTGGATGGCAAAGAGATAGAAAGACACGCCGGCGAGGATGATCAGGAACATCACTGTCGCGATCGTCGCCCCCATTGAGCGGTCACCGAGCTGCAGCTGGAAACCGAAGAACGTGCGATAGAGCAGCGTACCAAGGATGTCCGTCGACATATCGGGCCCGGCAAGCGCACCTTGCACTGTATAAACCAGGTCGAAGGCGTTGAAATTTCCGACGAATGTCAAGATCGAGATGATGCCGATCGCCGGCAGGATAAGCGGCAGCTTAATCTTCCAGAATTGTGCCCAGCCGGTGATGCCGTCGCACTCGGCGGCTTCGATCACCTCTTCCGGGATGCTGAGAAGCGCTGCGTAGATCAGCATCATCGGAATGCCGATGTACTGCCAGTTCGAGATCAGCGACACGGCGATCAGCGCCGGTCCGGATTGTCCGAGCCATGGAGCGAAGAGCGACTTCATGCCAACAAGGCTCATCAGCCACGGCGCAACGCCCCAGATCGGCGACAGGATAAGCTTCCAGATGAAGCCGACGATCACGAAGGAAAGCAGTGTCGGCAGGAACATCGCGGTGCGGTAGAACGCCACGAAGCGCAGCCGCGGCGTCGACAGCAGCGCGGCCAGCGCGATGCCGATCGGATTCTGCACGCACATGTGAATGAGGAAGAAGATGAAGTTGTTGACCAGCGCGTTCCAGAAGTCACGGGCCCAGCGGGCATCGCCGAACAGCACCTTGTAATTCGCGAGACCGACGAAGGCAGGCGCGCCATCGACCGTGTTGTAGAACGAAAGCCTCAGCGTTTCGATCAGCGGCAGGATCATGATCGCCGAGTAGACGACGAATGCCGGGAAAAGAAAGACGCCGATGTGCCAGCGCACGGGGCGCTTGATGGGAACGACATCGACAGCGGATAGGGCTTCGCTCATGGCTTTTGCCTGTTCTTCTTGGCGGCGCCTCTGGCGCAGCGCATCTGACACGGCGGGCAGAACGCCCTTTCCTCTAATCGTCTCCCCGTCCGCTCGGGTTTCGAAGGCGGCGGGGAGAGGAAAAGCGGATACGAAATTGGCTTTGAGCCGGCGTGAGGGACGGCTGACGCCGCCCCTCGGCTTTCATTACTTGCCTGGCTTGTACCAGCCGTCGAGGCCCTTCTGGAGCTTGTCGGCGGCTGCCTGCGGCGTGTCGGTGCCGTTGATGACGTTCGCCGACTCAATCCAGGTCTCGTTTTCGAGGTTTGGCGTGCCGCGCCCGAGGATCTGATAGGTCGAACGGATCGTCGACTTGTACGGGCCGCGCCAGGAAACGAATTCCTGAGCCAGCGGATCGCTCATCTTCACCGGGTTGGAGTTCAGGCTGAAGAAGCCCGGCAGCGAGTTCGCGTAGATGTCGGCGAATTCGCCGGACGCAACCCACGACAGGAACTTCTTGGCTTCTTCGGCATGCGTGCTCTTGGCATTCAGCGCGACGCCAATATCCGGATGGTCGGAGATGTAGCCCTGGTCGCCAGCCTTCGGAACCGGCGGCGGGAAGGCGCCCATCTTGAACTGCGCCTGGCTGTTGAACAGCGCGATTTCCCAGGAACCGGCCGGGTAGATCGCCGCACGACCGAGCGTGAAGAGGTTCTGGCTATCCGAATAGGTCTGAGCTTCGAAGCCATCGCCAAGGTACGGCTTCCACTTGGCGAGCTCTTCATACGGCTTGACCCAGTCGGCATCCGTCAGCTTCTGCTTGCCTTCGATCAGCGCCAAACGACCGTCTTCACCCTTCCAGTAGTTTGGGCCGATGTTCTGGTAGCCCATGGTTGCGGCTTCCCAGAGGTCCTTCGTGCCCATGGCGAGCGGGATATAGGTGCCGTCCGCCTTGATCTTCTCCAGAGCTGCGAAGAACTCGTCTTCCGTCTTCGGAACGGAGATGCCGAGCTTGTCGAAGGCGTCCTTGTTGTAGATGAAGCCGTGGATGACCGAAGCCATCGGCACGCAGAAGGTGGATTTGCCGTCATCGGTCGACCAGGCAGCCTTGGCAACCGGCGTGAAATTCTCCATGCCAGACAGGCTCGTGAGATCGGCGAGCTGCTGCTTCTTGAAGAGTTCAAGAGACGTATCGAACGGACGGCAGGTGATGATATCGCCAGCGGAGCCCGCATCGAGCTTGGCATTCAGCGAAGCGTTGTATTCCGTCGGCGCGGTCGGCGAGAAGACGATCTTGATGCCCGGGTTCTTGGCTTCGAACGCCGGGATGATCTTTTCCTGCCAGATCTGCAGGTCGTCGTTACGCCAGCTTTCGACCGTCAGCGTGACGTCGGCGGCATGAGCGAAGCCGACGGATGTCAGCAGGCTCGAAGCCAGCAGGAAGCCTTTCAGTGCAGTGTGTCTCATTTCCCTCTCCTGTTTTGAGCGCCGATAAGGCGCCGTTCTTGACCTGAAACGAGCGACTGCATGCACGAGGTGACACGCAGCGCCCCATTGAGGGCCGTCAACAACTGCCGGCCCGAAAGCTCGATCGGCACGACAGGCAAACACCCGTCGACCAGACAGCGTACCCGAACAAGAAACCGATCCGGCACAGCCATGAAAGGGAAAACTGACGGCAAGAACGGCTTGAGGGCGACAAAGCCGCCACGACCGATTCCGCATTTCATCGAGTGGCCCGGCTTATCTCAGTCCTGCCGGTTTATCGCTGCCCGATGCGCTGTTCCCTTTGAGTTGAATTAAGGCCAAAAAAATACCAATTGTCCAGCCAATTTTAACATCTGAACGACAGAAATGCTGCATTGAAAATTTTATCGTTCAAAATCAATAATATAAAAAGATGAATTTTTGCTACGCTTTGCACTTGGTAAATGGTATTTTTTTGGTATTGTAATAAAAACGAGGGAAACGAGCGGATTTTCGGTGGTTCAATGACAGAACTTGCGATCGGCATTGATGGCGGCGGCTCCAGTTGCCGCGCCGCGGTCACGAATGCGGCGGGGCATATCCTCGGCCGTGGCACAGCCGGTCCGTCGAACATCCTCTCCGACCTCGACAATTCGCTGCTCAACATCGTGGCGTCGGCCAGAAACGCATTGCGCGACGCCGGCCTATCGCCTGAAACCGTTTCCACCGTCGCTGCCGTGGTTGGCGTTGCCGGCGCGAACGTCGGCGATTATGCCGAACGGATCGAGCGCGCCCTGCCCTTTGCCAGACGCCGGGTTGTCACTGACGCAACGACAGCCCTGCAGGGAGCTCTCGGCGATTACGACGGCGTGATCGGCGCATTCGGCACAGGGTCCGTTTACAATGCGCGCCGCAACGGCAAGCTCTACGGCATTGGAGGCTGGGGGTTCGTTGTCGGTGATCAGGCAAGCGGCGCTCGCCTCGGCCGCGACCTCTTGGAGCAGTCCCTGCTTGCGCATGACGGGGTGCGCCCGTCCTCGCCTGTGACCCAGACCGTCATGGCCGAGTATGGCGACAATCCCGAGCGCGTCGTCGAGTTCGCCCATGTATCCCGTCCCAATGACTTTGCCCGCTATGCACCCGTCGTTTTCGAGGCTGCAGCCAAGGGCGACCCGGTTGCGACGGCGATCGTTCGGAACGCAGCAGCCTCGATCGGAGAGAGCCTTGATGCACTGCTCTGGCCGGAATGCGAGGCGATCTGCCTGTTGGGCGGGCTGGCGAACGCCTATCGCCCGTGGCTCGCAGAACGTCACGTTGCTCTGCTGCGCGAGCCGCGCGGCGACGTCCTGCAGGGCGCCATCGATCTCGCTGTGAAGTTTCTGCACGAGGAAGGAGCCGGCGCGGTATGACCGACGATTTTGCAAACCTTCTCTCCCCCGAACGCCTTCAGGCCGGCGGCACCGGCCCGCTTTACGTCAAACTGCGCCGCACGTTGGAAGATGCCATTCGAACAGGCACGCTTGGCCATGGCGACGCTCTGCCACCCGAGCGTGACATCGCGGAATTTGCAACAGTCAGCCGGGTGACTGTGCGCAAGGCAATTGATGAACTGGTTGCCGACGGACTGTTGGTTCGCCGCCATGGCTCCGGCACCTTCGTGACCAAGCCCGTTTCGAAGGTCGAGCAGCGCCTTTCGCAGCTCACGTCCTTTACCGAGGATATGGCCCGTCGGGGCATGACCTCGCGCTCTGAATGGCTGCACAAGGGCATTCATACGCCCTCGCCGGATGAAATGATGATTCTCGGCCTCGCGACGGATGTCAGGGTCTCACGCCTCAGCCGATTGCGCATCGCTGATGACCAGCCGCTGGCTATCGAAAACGCCAGCGTCTCTGGAGAATTCCTGCCCGATCCCTTTGTCGTGACAACGTCGCTTTATGCCGAACTCGAGCGCCGTCAGGTCCGCCCGGTCCGCGCCGTGCAGCGGATTTCCGCTACCAACATGAAGGAAGCCGACGCCCATCTGCTCGGCGTACCCGTCGGCGCTGCAGGGCTGTCGATCGAGCGTATCTCCTATCTCGGCTCGGGGCGAGCGGTTGAATTTACGCGCTCGCTCTATCGCGGCGATGCCTATGATTTTGTCGCCGAACTGACGATCGGCGTGCCGTGATGCCTGGTCGCATTGAAGAGACGGCGAATGGCGTCTATTCCATGTACCATGACAGCTCGCATCACACTCCTCGACAGCATCTCCGATCCCGGAAATCCCGCAAAGCCGAATGACGACAGCTTCGGCTGCAACGAGTCCTGCGCCTTCGTCATCGACGGTGCCACGGGGCTCGGCGACCGCCAATATATGGATGTGGCGGGCAGTGACGCCGCCTGGATCGCCCAGCATTTCGCTCGCGGCTTTGAGGATCAGATCACTCGTGAGTCCAGCATCTCGGAGGTTGCGCGCGGCCTCTCGGTCGCAGCCCGGGCAGCTTTTCTCCGACACAACGAGAACGTGCCGCGTTATGCCTGGCCATTGACAGCATTCGCGATGCTGCATCAGACACGCGATGGCTTCTACTTCATCGGCCTCGGCGACTCCAGCGTCTTCCTGCTACAGGAAGACGGCTCCGCCACCATGCACATGGCAATCCCGGGTGCCTATCAATATGAGCAGAACCAAGCCCGAAAACACATTGCGCGCACAGGCGGCATCACGAAGGAAGGTGGCGCGCTCGGCAATACCGAGACCCTCGCCTCGTTGCGCCAGCACCGCGAACGGCAGAATACGCCGGAGAGCGGGGTCTGGACCCTAGGCCTCGTACCGGAGGCAGCCGACCACCTGATTTCTGAACGGCTGGATGTCGGGCGCAAGGCGCACGCAATTGTCTGCAGCGACGGCCTTTCGGATCTCGCGGTCCTTTACGCAGCCTATGATTCAGCGGGCCTCGTACGCACCGCACGCGACAAGGGCTTGCGGCCAATGCTTGATGAACTCAGGCACTTCGAACGCGAGATCGATCCCGAAGGCCTCCGCTACCCGCGCTACAAGCAGAGTGACGATACCACCGCCCTGCTTGTCGAATTGACGCCTGACGCCTGAGACAACTTTCGATTCAGAATCAGTGCTTTGCGCCGAAAACCTGAATCAATCAATGCAGCCGTTGAATCAAATACTGAAGACGCAGCCACTCAGGCCGCGTCCTCGATCTCCTCGTCGCGCTTGCGCGGCACGTAGTTAAGAACCGGCCCAAGCCAGCGCTCGACCTCCGCAACATTCATGCCCTTGCGGTTCGCGTAATCCTCGACCTGATCCCGCTCCACCTTGGCGACGCCGAAGTAGTAGGAATCGGGGTGGCCGATGTAGATGCCGGAAACGGAAGAGCCCGGCCACATCGCATAGCTCTCGGTGAGCGTCACCCCAGCCGCCTTCTCCGCATCGAGCAGGCCGAACAGCGTCTTCTTTTCGGTATGGTCAGGCTGTGCCGGGTAACCCGGTGCCGGGCGGATACCGGCATATTCCTCGGTGATGAGCTGCTCATTGCTGAGATGCTCGTCCTTGGCGTAGCCCCAGTATTCGCGACGTACCTGTAAGTGCATGCGCTCGGCGAAGGCTTCGGCGAAGCGATCGGCCAGCGCCTTCACGAGGATCGACGAATAGTCGTCGTTGGCGCGTTCGAAGCGTTCCGCGATCGCGACCTCCTCGATACCGGCCGTGACGACGAAGCCGCCGATATAGTCCTGAACGCCGCGTTCGACCGGCGCAACGAAGTCCGACAGCGCGACGTTCGGCCGGCCGTCACGCTTCGACAGCTGCTGGCGCAGCGTGAAGAAGGTTGCAAGCTCGTCCTTGCGGCTCTCGTCCTTGAACAGGCGGATATCGTCGCCAACCGCGTTCGCCGGCCAGAAGCCGATGACGGCACGCGGGTGGAACCACTTCTCGTCGATGATCTGCTTCAGCATCGCCTGCGCATCGGCCCATAGCGCACGAGCGGCCTCGCCCTGCTTCTCATCCTCGAGAATAGCCGGGAACCGACCACGCAACTCCCAGGTCTGGAAGAACGGCGTCCAGTCGATGTACTTGGCGATATCAGCGAGATCGTAGCCGTCGAACACCTTGGTGCCGAGGAAGCTCGGTTTGGTCGGCTTATAGACCGCCCAATCGACCTGTTGCGCATTTTCGCGGGCGCGGGCAAGCGGCAGACGCACTTTCTCGGCCTCGCTGCGCGCATGTGCCGCCGCCACCTTGGCGTATTCGGCGCGGATGTCGGCCACGTAGCCGTCGCGATTGTCAGGCGACAGCAGCGTCGAGACCACACCGACGGCACGGCTCGCATCCGTGACGTAGACAGCCTGACCCTTGTTGTAGCCCGGATGGATCTTGACGGCCGTGTGGACACGGCTCGTCGTCGCGCCACCAATCAGCAACGGCAGGTCCAGACCCTGACGCTCCATCTCGGCGGCGACATGCACCATCTCGTCGAGCGACGGCGTAATCAGGCCCGACAGGCCGATGACGTCAACCTTCTCGGCAACGGCGGTCTCGAGGATCTTCGTCGCCGGCACCATGACGCCGAGGTCGATGATCTCGTAGTTGTTGCAGGCGAGCACGACGCCGACGATGTTCTTGCCGATATCGTGGACGTCGCCCTTGACGGTCGCCATCAGGATCTTGCCGGCAGCCTTGCGGTCGTCGCCGCCGTTCTGGCGCTTCTCCTCTTCCATGTAAGGGAGGAGCACGGCCACAGCCTGCTTCATCACGCGCGCCGACTTGACGACCTGCGGCAGGAACATCTTGCCGGAGCCGAACAGGTCGCCGACCACGTTCATGCCGGCCATCAGCGGGCCTTCGATGACGTGAAGCGGACGCTCGGCCTTCCGGCGCGCCTCTTCGGTATCGGCGTCGATATATTCGGTAATGCCGTTGACCAGCGCATGCTCGAGACGCTTCTCGACCGACCATTCGCGCCAGGAGAGATCCTGCACGCGTCCTTCGCGCGCAGCCCCGCCACGGAATTTCTCGGCCACTTCGAGCAGCCGCTCAGTCGCGTCACTGCGGCGGTTCAGCACCACGTCCTCGCAGGCCTCGCGCAATTCCGCGTCGATCTGGTCATAGACGGCAAGCTGGCCGGCATTGACGATACCCATGTCCATGCCCGCCTGGATGGCGTGGTAGAGGAACACGGCATGCATCGCCTCGCGCACCGGCTCATTGCCGCGGAACGAGAAGGACAGGTTCGACACGCCGCCCGAAATATGCACCAGTGGCATCGTCTTGCGGATCGTTCGGGTCGCCTCGATGAAGTCAACGCCGTAGTTGTTGTGCTCCTCGATGCCGGTCGCGACCGCGAAGACGTTCGGATCGAAGATGATGTCTTCAGGCGGGAAGCCCGCCTTCTCGGTGAGCAGCTTGTAGGCGCGGGCGCAGATCTCGACCTTGCGTTCGTAGCTGTCTGCCTGCCCGGTCTCATCGAAGGCCATGACGACGACAGCCGCACCATAGGCATGCAGCAGCTTCGCCTGCGCCAGGAAGTTCTCTTCGCCTTCCTTGAGCGAGATCGAGTTGACGATCGGCTTGCCCTGCACCCGCTTCAGGCCGGATTCGATGATCGAGAACTTCGAACTGTCGATCATCACAGGCACGCGGGCGATATCCGGCTCGGCGGCGATCAGGTTCAGGAACTCGACCATCGCCTTTTCGGAATCGATCAGGCCCTCGTCCATGTTGATGTCGATGATCTGCGCGCCGTTTTCGACCTGATCGCGCGCCACGTCGAGCGCCGCCGTGTAATCGGCATTGGTGATCAGCTTGCGGAATTTGGCGGAGCCAGTGACGTTGGTGCGCTCACCGACGTTGACGAAAGGAATATCCTTGGTCAGCTCGAACGGCTCGAGGCCCGACAGCGACATGAACGGCCGATGCTCGGGGATCGGGCGCGGCTTGTACTTCGCCACCACCTCGGCGATCGCCTTGATGTGTTCAGGCGTCGAGCCGCAGCAGCCGCCAACGATGTTGACGAGACCCTCGCGGGCGAACTCGTCGATCTGCGCCGCCATCAGCTCCGGCGTCTCGTCATACTGGCCAAACTCGTTCGGCAGGCCGGCATTCGGATAGGCGCAGATGAAGGTGTCAGCAACGCCCGACAGCTCCTGCAGGTGCGGACGCATGGCGTTGGCGCCGAGCGCGCAGTTCAGGCCGATCGTGAACGGGTTGGCGTGACGCACCGAGTTCCAGAAGGCGGTCGGCGTCTGGCCGGAGAGCGTGCGGCCGGAAAGGTCGGTGATCGTGCCCGAGATCATGACCGGCAGGCGAATGCCCTTCGCCTCGAAGCGCTCCTCGCAGGCAAAGATGGCGGCCTTCGCATTCAGCGTGTCAAAGATCGTCTCGATCAGGATAATATCGGCGCCGCCATCGATCAGGCCGTCGATCTGCTCCGCATAAGCTGCCCGCAGGTCATCGAAGGTGACGGCACGGAAGCCGGGATTATTGACGTCGGGGGAGATTGAGGCGGTGCGGTTCGTCGGGCCGATCGCGCCGGCGACGAAGCGACGCTTGCCGTCCTCGCGCTCGGCGCGGATGCAAGCGCGGCGCACGATCTCCGCGCCTTCCTTGTTCAGCGCGTAAACCTCGCCTTCCATCGCGTAATCGGCCTGGGCGATCCGCGTCGACGAGAAGGTGTTGGTCTCGAGAATATCGGCGCCGGCCTTGGCGTATTTGTAATGGATTTCCTCGATCGCATCCGGCTGCGACAGGATCAGAAGGTCGTTGTTGCCCTTCTGATGGCAGGCACAGCCGATGAAACGATCGCCGCGGAAATGGTCTTCATCGAAGCCCAGACCCTGGATCTGCGTGCCCATGGCACCATCAAGGACGAGGATGCGTTCGCTCGCGGCTTTCTTGAGCGCAGCAAACACTTCACTACCGTCGCGCTTCGCCCCTTCGGAACCAAACAGAGTATCAAACACGGGCGGACTCCTTGACGTCGTTGCAGACCAGATGGTCCAATCACATAAAGATATCTTTATGTCAATATATGCCCGTCATGTGGCGGCTTTGCGGCGCTTGGCAGATGACAGACTCGGGCGGCCCCTATATAGGCGGTTGCGAAGGCTTTGTGCACGAAATCGGAGGAGTATCATGGCACCTGCAAACGGCGACGCCGCGCTCGGAAACTGGACCACCCGCAGCTACCACCGCAACTGGCTGCTTGCGCAGGCAAACGGGCTCTTCGATTTCTTCCAGCACAACTCCGTCAACCCGAAGGGCGGCTTCTTCGATCTCGACGACACCGGCAATCCACTCAATGCCGCCGCCCAGGTTCGTCCGATCCATATCGCGTCTCGCGCCGTCCACTGCTTTGCGATCGGCGCGCTGCTCGGTCGCCCCGGCGCCTCCGACGTCGTCGACCACGGCATGCACTACATCTGGAACCATCACCGCGACACCAAGAACGGTGGCTATTTCTGGTCGCTCGATGACAACGGCCCCGTCGACACAAACAAGCAGGGCTACGGCCACGCTTTCGTCCTGCTTGCGGCATCCGCGGCGAAGACAGTCGGCCATCCGCTGGCCGACGGCATGCTTGCCGATATTACCGAGGTCCTGAACACCAAGTTCTGGGAAGCCAAGCACGGCGCAATTGCCGAGGAGTTCACCGCCGAATGGCAGCCACTCGACGGCGGCAACTACCGCGGCCAGAACTCCAACATGCATCTCACCGAAGCGCTGATGGCCGCCTTCGAGGCGACGGGTGATCGCGATTATCTCGCCAAGGCCGAAAGCATCGCCGACCTCGTCATCCGTCGCGCTGCCGGTTCCGTCGGCTGGCGCGTCGGCGAGCATTTCACCACGGCTTGGAGCCTCGACAAGGACTACTATCATCCAAACGAGATGTTCCGGCCGGCAGGCACAACGCCCGGCCACTGGCTGGAATGGGCACGCCTCCTCCTCCAGCTCTGGGTGCTCGGCGGCAAGAAGCAGGAGTGGATGCCGGATGCGGCCAGGAGCCTTTTCTCGCAGTCGATCGCGCTCGGTTGGGACGACGAAAAGGGTGGCTTCTTCTATACGCTCGACTGGGACGACAAGCCGGCCAAGCGCAACAAGCTGTGGTGGCCGGCCTGCGAAGGCGCCGCTGCCGCGCACTTCCTCAATGATCACCTGCCGAGCGACTACCACGAGGAACACTACCGCAGGATCTGGAACGTGATCGAGCGCTCGTTCATCGACCACAAGAACGGCGGCTGGCATGAGGAATTGACGGAGGATCTCGTTCCCTCGCACAGCCTCTTCCCCGGCAAGGGCGACATCTACCACGCCCTGCAGGCATGCCTGATCCCCCTCTTCCCGGCGACCGGCAGCCTGACCAAGGTCATCGCGGAAGCGGGCGGCAAAATCTGATTTGAGCAAGCGCCACCTCCGTGGCGCTTGACCATTATTTTCGAGCGCAGGCCACGACGCTGGCCCACTGTCGCCAAGCGACGACAAGCAGCCGGAATGATTGTGCGCTGAAAAACAGATCGGTGCGAGGTTTTGTATGACGCTTATCCCAACGGCCAATTGGGCGGCCAGCTTTCACTATGGATTCCGAGACTGCCTATACCCGTCTTCCCTGGACGCGGTTTGCGAAATCGTGGCGCGATCGCCAAAGATAAAGACGCTGGGATCCGGCCACTCGTTCAATGCGATCGCGGATGGCGAAGTTGCCCTGTCGCTCGCCGATCTGCCAATCAACCCTCTCGTCGAGAGTGACGGAACGCAAGTTTCCGTTGCCGGTCATTGCACCTATGGCGAGCTTGCGCTTTTCCTCCATCGCCATCGTCTGGCCGTTCACAACCTGGCCTCCCTACCCCACATCTCCATCGCCGGAGCGATCGCAACAGCGACGCACGGCTCGGGCAATCGGAACGGCAATCTGGCGACGGCGGTCTCAGGACTCGAAATTGTCGCTGGCGACGGCCGCCTGATGAAAGTTGCTCGCGGCGATGCCGATTTCGCCGGCATGGTCGTGCACCTCGGCGCCCTTGGTGTCGTTACACGTGTGACGCTTGACGTTCAGCCGGAGTTTCAGGTCGCGCAGTGCGTCTACGACGGATTGGCTTGGGACAAGCTCTTGGCTAACCTCGATGAAATCATGGCTTTGGGTTACAGCGTCAGTGTGTTCACCCAATGGGGCCAGCAAGTGGGGTCGATCTGGGTCAAGAGAACCGCATCAGACGATAAATGGCCTGCGGACATCCACGGTGCAACGCGCGCAACGGTCAACCGGCATCCGATAAGCGGATTGGATGCACAAAACTCCACCGAACAACTCGGGCAGTATGGGCGCTGGTCCGACAGGCTACCGCACTTCAAGATGGGCTTCACGCCGAGCAACGGCGAGGAGATACAGTCCGAGTTCCACATCCCACGGGAATACGGAGCGGCTTCCATCGACGCTCTGCTGTCGATCCGTGAGAAGTTTGCCCATCTGGTGCAGGCGGCCGAGTTCCGGACAGTTGCGGCAGATGAACTATGGCTCAGCCCGCAATATCGCCGCGACACGCTCTCGATCCACTTCACCTGGACTCGGGATCAAGACGCGGTGAACGCGGCTGCGAGGCACATTGAGCAGGCGCTGTCGCCCTTCGCGCCCCTGCCACACTGGGGCAAGGTTTTCACGGGCCACCACGTCGGCGGCAAATATGAAAAGCTTGCCGAATTTGCCCGCCTCCGAGACCGGATGGATCCGGAGCGGACGTTCTCCAACCCGTGGTTGGAAACCGTCGTATTCGGCTCAGGTGAAGGCTAAGCGCTGGCCGCGAACGAGGTTTGGCTCGACCTGATCGAACTGCAACTTTCTCCGGAAGGGATCGCTGGCAGCACAGAGCTCGCGCTTCAAACTACGCCAGCTGGAATGGCAATCATGCCAGGCGCAACGCGTCGAGATCCTTCGCCAGCATCAGGGCGAGCGCCTCGACCACAAGGTTGTGGTCGTCGCGCTGTGGCAAGCCGGAGACGGTGACTGCTCCAATGCAGCCGGTGCCCTTTACATTGATCGGAAAGCTGCCGCCGTGTGGCGCATAGTCGGCATCCAACAGGCCGTTGTCGGCAACCGTCTTGCCCTTCTGCTTGAGGTCGAGGCCGATTGCATAGCTGCTTCTGAAATAGCGTAGCACCAGGTTGCGCTTGCGCCGTACCCATTGAACGTTATCCGGCGTAACGCCCGGGAGCGCGGCATAGAAAACCGGCATTGCATGCAGCGTGACATCGATCGCGACGCCGAGACCGCGTTCGCTCGCGAGTTCCTGCAGGAGCCTGCCGAGCTGCCATGCCGTCGTGAGATCGAAGGTGTCGAAGCTTAGCAGCCTCTCCTGGTCGGCGATCCGTCCGAGGTCTTCATCGGGCATGGTCATGTTTGTTCCCTCTCCTGCAATGCTTTTTTCTGAACAAATGCAAGCGGAAGGGAAAAGTAAAGCAGAATCGTGGCGATACCCTAGAGCTACAGGAGAGCATTGTGAATGATCGCGGATTGTCGGCATCGCGGTCTAGCGCAGTCGTATCGGCACCGGCCACAAAATGGATTGACGCACCACATAACGCGGCGGGGGCCGGCGCAGACAATTGCGCCGGCCTCAAGCAGTCCTTCATGCCCCTGTGATTTTCATGCCGGAAGCGCGACGGATCACCGCAGTCCGCCACTCAACTGTCGGCGTGGCGTTCAGCCGTCTGTTCCGCAACGGCGGCGATTTCAGGCACGCCGTTGGCCAGAAGGCGCTTGCGAACCAGGACGCCCATGACGCGGGCGGCGGTCGAGAAACTCATTTGGTCGAGCGGTCCCTCGCCTTCCCAAGGCTTTGTCAGCCGTTCGGTGACGGCCCCGACGATATTCATCGGAACGATATCGTCGCATTGGCGCATCGCTTCAAAGACCTGGCTGATGGGAACGACGCGTCCTTCGAAGGTGACGATTGGTTCCGTGAGTTCCGTATCCCACTCTTCGAAGGCATAGAGTGCTTCGCGGAAGAGTTCCTGAAGGGTGAACGGGGCGTGTCCATTGTGAAGCGGCGGCAAGGCATTCGTCATGTCTGTCTCCTCTTTAGGGCTAGTGCCATTCCTCCTTTTCGGCCGGGCAGCTACGTGGGAAGCAGAACTCAGGTTTCCCCTGCGGGACCGAATAACACGATCTATGTTATAGTGTAATATATGCGTGAGAAAGCCTTTTATCGGCCTCACGGTTCCCGCGCACCGTAGAAAAGAAATAGGCCATTGATATTGCAGCGAATATCAATGGCCGTTTAATCTCAAATGGAAGGCGGCCGAGCCACCCGACGATCATTGCGCGATCGAAAACGTCACGTTGACGGTAATGTTGTAGCTCGTCTCACCGCCCTGGATGGGAACGGCTGAGTCGGCCCCCTCCTTCATCATTGCTGCCCGAAAAACCGGCACCGGCTGCGGGCGCGGCAGGGTCTCGGTGATCTCGACCACGCGGCCGAGCTTGACATCGGCGGCTTCGGCAAGCGTCTTCGCCTTCGCGATGGCATTGGCAACGGCATTCTTGCGTGCCTCCTCCATCGCTTTCTCCGGCTTGTCGTTGGTGAACTGGATGTCGCCGCCCTGGTTGACGCCGAGCGTAACCGCCTCGTCGAGGATGGCGCCGAGCTTGGACAGGTCGCGGACACGCACGCTCAGCGAATTGGACACCTGGTATGCGATCAACTCCGGGGGCTTGGGCTGGCCATCGTTGGATTGCGGATAATTGAATTGCGGTTGCACGGAAAAGCCGGAGGTCTGGAGATCCCGCTCGGCAATACCTGCCTTTTTCAGCGCAGCCAGCACCTCGCTCATCGCCTTATTGTTCTCGTCGAGCGCTTCACGTGCGGTTTTTGCCTGCTTCACAACGGAAAGGTTGAGCACCGCCATGTCGGGCGCTACGCTGGCCTGGCCCTCGCCGCTAACGGAAATCACGGGCTCGCGAGACTGGGAATCGGCAGCCAGCGTCGGCAGTGCCGTGGCAGCAGCGGTCGGAAGGCTCAGCAGAAGGCTGAAGGCGATTGTTCTGGTGTTAGGCAACACGATATTTCACTCCGTGATTGTGAAGTCTCGTTTGTCGTCTTGCCGATTGATTGTGAAGCTATTGCGGCAGTCCCTTGTGACCGCTGCAGAATTGCGTTAGAGCGAAACCCGTTCCGGGGAACCATTGCGCCGGACACGGCAGCGACGTTGCCGCCGGGCCTGTAGCTCAATGGTTAGAGCCGGCGGCTCATAACCGCTTGGTTGGGGGTTCGAGTCCCTCCGGGCCCACCAATTTCCTTTAATATCAATGCCTTACATGGGCGAGTCACCTAAGATTCACTTATTTTAAGTGACTCATTCAACGGCCCGAAGCCGCCGCACCTGCGCCGAACGGCGAGTCCCGGCCTCGGCGGCGCGGAAAGCCATCGGCTCGGCTTCCAATTCGTTCAAGTAGATCGTCGTCGTCGTCAGATTTTTGTGGCCCAATGCCTTTTGCAGGGCGAATACGTCAGTCTGGCCATTGCTTGCGCCCTCGGCGATCTCGCTCGCGAAAGTCCGGCGCAAGCCGTGCAGCGAAAAGCCCTCGCCTTCAAATCCGGCCTGTGCGGTCCAGATTGCCATCTGGTTCGTCAAGGATTTCTCGCTGAAAGCCGTGCCGAATGTCGTCTTCAGGATCGAGCCGCCTCGGCTTCGATCAAGCGCGTTCAAGGCTTCCTCCAGTTCAGGCCGGACGACTAGCACTATCTTGACGTTGCCGCCATTGCCCTTGTTCTTTTGCGTCTCGAATTCGATCAGCGTGGCGACCTGTATCTCGTCGTTTTCGTCGATGTACCTTTTCGTCCGCACCTGATCCCATGCGATCCGCGCAATGTCGCCGCGCCGCCCGCAGCCATACCTTGCCAGCGCATAGGCCGTCCGCGCCGGGCTGCCGAGCGCATGGCGTTTCTCGTAAGCCTGACAAACATGATCAGGCCAGCGCTTTTGCGGCGTGGCCTTCGGCAACCGTGGCCGTTCCAAATCGAGGCCCAAATTGCGGATTGCCGCGCACTCAGGAAAGGCGTTGATCGCCGCCTTGAACAATTTGCGGATCGCGATTCCGACGCGCTTGGCCTTGTGCGGGCCAAGGCTTTTCAAATGCGCGCGGAGCAAAGGCAACAGTTCGGCCTCTGACGTGGTGACAGCGGCACCGCTGAATGTCGCGGTCGAATTCGGCACCATGCGAGCATTCAGGAAAATCTCCGTAAAGCGCCGATGTCCCAGCGTCGTTTGCGGATCAAAAGCCTTCCATTCGTCGCTCCGCTTCCATGCGACAAAGGCGTCGCTGAATGTCGGGGGCTTCTTTTCGACCTTCTTCTCGGCGGGTGCGTCGACCAGCAGCCTCAATCGTTCGTAGACCTCGGCGAATTCTACCGAGTCGATATCTGGCGGCAGGGTTTTCTGGCCGACCAGCGGGTGGCGATAGACAAGCTTGCCGCCCTTCAGCTGGTGGACGTTCGCCCATTGCTCGAATCGCTGCTTACGCGCCATGCTCGCCTCCCTCGATCTTGGTGTTCTCCATGACCAGCCTGAGAAGGCCTTCGTAGCTGAAAGCCCGGCCCTGCTCGATCCCGTTCAACGTCCTTGGGCTCATGTCCAGGTACGCCGCCGCGACGGCTACCGAATGCGGCTTGCGCCATTGCTTGAGCTTCTCGCCTAGTGTCATTTCCATTGCGCGAATCCTTCCTGTCGGTTGCTTGCGGGTTGACGTTAATGCGCGCTATGCGCAGTTGGAAGTCAGTCCTTGCATTTCCGAAAGGGAAATTTTGGCATGCGATACCGTCGGCCAAAAGCGCCCTCGCTTTTGACATAACTTATTGATTAGCCGCGACGTTTCGGCTTGGAAAACGCTTGCGACGTCAAGCGCTCGCATGTAATTTAAGCGCTATCTAATATTCAAGCAAGGCGTCCGAAAATGGATGATCGAATCCGCTTCAAAGAGATCGAGGCAAGATACAAGATCAAACGCCCGGAGTTGTCCGTGCTGCAAAAGCACGCCGGTTATCCTCGGCCTGCCAAGCGCGGCCCTCATCAAAGCGATCCAGCCGAATATGATCTCGCCATCTGTGATCATTGGGACCGGCGCATCAACGAACTGAAACAGGAGATCGCGGAGCTAATGGCCTCCGCATGAAATGAAACCGCCCGGCTTGCGAGAGCCGAGCGGCGGAAGGACATGGATACCATTAGAAGCCGCTAAAGTATAAGTCCTCCGCCTCCCTCCCGCAAGCCGCGCCATTGCCATAAAGGCAACGCGCAATGTCAACGTTATTCGAAGTGCAGGCCTGATATGTCCGCCCGGCTGGTTTCACCCCACCAGCCGATCACCAAGGCCCGCCCCGGACTCGGGCATTCCCTTTTTGGCAACGCCGCCTCTCCCGATCAGGAGGCGGGCCATGATTGATTTCACGACAGCCCGAACCCTCTTGGCCGACCGCGACGAATTCGATTGCGCCTGCCCGGAATGCGGCCCCGGCTGCAAGTCGCCAGCCAATCGCGTCCGAAAGGTTCTCCGCCTCTGGCCCATTGCCGATGGCATCATTGGCTACCATTGCTGCCGTTGCCCCGTTGAGCAATCCGGCTATGTCCGCGACGGCCATGCCCCCGCCCTTACCGCCGAGCAAAGGCAGGCGATTGCAAGGCATAGGCGGGAGGCGCAGCGAAGGGCCGAGGCCAAGGCGGAAAGCAAGCGGGAGTTCGTCCGCAAGCTATGGGGCGAAAGCCGGGATAGCGCCGACAGCGCGTGGGTCGAAAGCTACCTTGGTGGGCGCGGCCTGAGATTGCCCGCCGATACCTATTGGCGAAAGCGGACGCTCAGATACCATCCCGCCTGCCCATTCCGCGACGATCCGCCCGGCCCGGCATTGCTGGGCGCGTTCACGACGTATCCGCTGACAATCCCGCGCGATCCTTATGAGGATCCGGAAGTCGAGGCGATCCATCGCATTCGCGGGCGCGGCCATGACAACAAGGCCATGCTTGGCCCGGTCGCCGGAAAGGCGGTGCAATACGGCAGCTGGGAAACGGCAAGCCGGGCGGTCTTGTCCGTCTGCGAAGGTGTCGAAGACATGATCGCCCTTGTCGCGAAGGGCGTCTTTCCGATCTGGGCCATGGGTAGCGCGGGCGCAATCGCCTCGCTGCCGCCCCTGCCGTATCCGAGCAAGCTCGTCGTCTTCGCCGACAATGACGAAACCGGATTGAATGCCGCCAGGTGCGCCGCCAGGCGTTGGGCCGAGGCCGGAACGCCAGCGCGGATCAGGTATCGTTCCAGCGGGGACTATGCCGATGGATGACCAGTCCCGCTCTGAGCATTTCGAGGATTTCGCGGCCCGACCACAGCAGGCGAAGAAGAAGACGGCGGCGGCAGGACCGCCAATGCCAGACACCATTTCCGGTGCCGATCTGATGGCCGCTACATTCCCGGAGATCGATTTCGTCGTTCCGGGCATCGTCGCACCGGGTGTCACAATGCTGGCCGGGCGACCGAAAATCGGGAAGTCATGGCTGACCATGGATTGGGGACTGGCCGTCGCCAACGGCGGCTTCGCCCTCGGCAATATCAAGGTCACGCAAGGTGGCGTCCTGTATTTGGGCCTTGAGGACAATCGCCGTCGCCTGCAAGCACGGCTCAAGCAGATCGCGCCCGGTCAGGAAATCCCGGCAAATCTGCATTTCGCCTGCGAATGGCCGCGATCCGATCAGGGCGGGGCCGATCTGATCCGCCGCAAGCTGACCGAGATAGAAAACCCCCGCCTTGTCATCATCGACGTGATCGGCAAGCTCCGCCCGCTTCGCGCGCCGAAAGACCTCTATCTGGCGGACTACTTGGCAATCGAGCCGATCAAGAAGATTGCCGACGATTACGCCAACCTCGGAATTGTCGTCTGCCACCATGTTTCAAAACGTCAGGACGCCGCCGATCCGTTCGATTGCGTATCTGGCTCGACCGGCTTGACCGGAGCTTGCGATACCGTCGCGATCCTCGCCCGCGACACGCAAGGGACGACGCTCTACGGGCGGGGCCGCGACGTCGAGGAATTCCATATCGCGCTGTCTTTCGACGCCAGCCACGGCCAGTTCGCCAGCCTTGGTGACGCCGACGAGGCGCGCCGATCCGAACAGCGGCGGGCGATCCTGAAGGCGCTTGACGAACACGGCCCGATGCGCCCGGCAGACATCGCAAAGGCCACCAGCCTGAAAGCCGCGAATGTCTACACGCTATTGGCGAACATGGTGAAAAAAGGCGAGATCGAGAAGGACGAGGCCGGAAAATACGGACGATCCAATCGGGAATCCAATCGAGGAACAAATTCCTACGAAAACGGCAGATGGTCAGTATACCAATGATTTCAGAGGCTTAAGCTGTCTTCGAATTATGTCTCGCACACACAAGGGTATTTGATCGATTGGATTTGTATCAATAGGAGGAAAATAGGCAATGAAAACAGATAGATAAGATCCATCGATTTTAGGGGTGGTCCGATTGGATCGATTGGATTTTGCCGGAATCCAATTCGATCCAATCGATCCAATCGGTACTTGGTAGGAAGGGATTGAAAAAATGGCGACGAGAAAGCGTCCGGTTGCAAAGCTTCCGAAGGAGATCAGGCGCCTCTTGCGGGGCCTCAAGGACTATACGCTGGTGGTCGGGCCGATAGTCTGGCAGCCGATCGATGACGGCGGGCGGGCCTACTACTTCATGGTTTCAGGCTGTGACCGGGCCGAGGGGTTCTGGTCCGTGTCCGTTCATATCGGGCGCGAGCATGACGAAAAGATGCAGGCCGCGTTTCTAGCGATGGTCATAAAGCCGGGTCGTCTGATCCAGCTTTTCGACGACGAATTGGACGCGGTTTCCTGCTGCGATCAGCTTTGGCATTGCGCCAAGATGCAATCCATCAAGGCCCACCTGAAAGCCGAGCGCCAAGCCAACCCATGAGGAGGAAACCGCCATGCCGAAAGCTAAGCCTAGAACGCCGCCGTCAATGTCTGCCAGGCAGGCCGCGCCGACGCCGATACAGCAGGACGACGCAGCCACCCGGAAACTGATCCGGGAGCTTGAGGAGGACACCGAGGAATATCTTGACGAGGCGCGGCTCCGCATGCGGCGGGAGGTCGGCCAGCTACTGGACGCCATGGCAGATATCCGGGATCTCTTGCGCCGGGTGCCGCCCCGGACGGCGGAGGCGTTGGAGCGGCTGGCCGAGGAACTGGATTGAGGAAACGTAGCACGCCATTCGGCGCGGCGACGTGGCACAAGTCGACGTCGCAACATCCAAATGATCTCGATGCCTCCAGCGTGTTGATCTGGCACAGGTGGCCCTCGGACTACATCCCTCCAGTCCAGATTCCATTCTCATCATAGTTAGCGAGAAAGATCTCAGAACTTGCTAACCCAACAGCGTTGAAGAGCGCATCTAAAGCGGGTGTGATAGCCGCACGATAGCTTGCGTCACTACCGAAGTCAGAGATTACTTGCATAGGCAATACAAGGTTCGCACGGTCAATGGGGTGTTGCTCATCGATGGAGTGTAGTCCTTGGTTGGCGACACCCAAGTAAACACCTTCGACGCCAATCAATGAAAGAGACACAATGAACGGGGGAGCAACACCGAGGTCGCGCAAGGCTCGCAGGTAAGTAGGCAATCGCTGATAGACTGGCTCCAGAAACGAGCGCATGGGGATTCGCGTGATGCCTTGCTCCGTCGTGGAAACGAGCCGAACCTTGGTTGCTTCGACTATCCCATTCCGAAAGACTTGCGTGTAGCCATGCGGAACGCCGTTGGGAAGAAGGAGAAGACCGTCGAAATTGATACGACGGTTGCCTGTGAGGCCAATTAGTTGAAATTGCTGCCATAGTTCTTCAGCTTCCGAAACGTCAATCTCAGCCCGACCTGAAAATGCGGCGAATGGCAGAAGATGCAGGACGAGACGACCTTCGGCACCGGGCCCTTGAGCTAGTGGTACTACGCCTTGATTGTTGGTGATCTTAGTGTTGCGGTGGCTTACAAACGACGTAATTTTTTCCCGCATGTCTGCTCCATTCGCAAAGACCGCTCTGAGCTCTTCAACGCTCGCCTCGTGGGCCCCCGCGGTCGACCGCAGATAGAAGCGATTAGTATTCTGATAGCTGACCCGATGAGGCGGATTCCAGCTGCGAGGCACCCGGATAACGTAAGCAAACGCGCCCCCTGCCAAGGGAACGGCCCGCATTTGTATCCCCACAATCCGGGGCTCGATGCCAGACCGGGCGATCTGTTCCAACCGCTGTAGCGCAACATCTGAATTGCCTGCAATCGGTACGATCCCTACCGCAGCACCCTGCGCTTCGTCGACACCAATGATCAGTTGCCCGCCCGTAGAGTTGGCAAACGCTGACAAGTCCTTGAGGAACTCCTTTTTGTCAGCATCACTGTTTCCATACATGTCCCGTTTAAACTCGACTGTCAGCCCCTCGGCTTGGCCGTCGGCAATCAGTTGCGTGATATCGGCTTCGACAACTTCTTCAAGAATTGGTTTGAAAATGGACATTGCAGCTTAACGCCCCCAGTAGCGTGCATGAGTTGTGGGTTCTGCTCAATACCAGTTGGTTTACGCGCTCGCCATGCTGTTTTACGAGTAGACCCTGAGAGGTTGCGCTTGCTAAATCTGCAGCGAAAAATAGCAGGCCGTCATCGGGCCGTGGGGGAAAATTGAGCGAGACAAATAGCTACTTCAACGACAGTCCTATTGAGAGTGCATATGATGATCAATACGGCGTTGCACCGTTCGCAGACGCGTTGGCTGATAGCATCCTCAAAATAAAACGGCCGGTAGGCACAACGATTGCGCTCCACGGCCCGTGGGGATCCGGCAAGAGTAGTGCCGTGAATCTCATCAGGTCGGCATTAGCCAAAGACGGCGCACAAAATAAAATAGCCGTAACTGAGTTTACGTGTTGGTGGTATCGTGGCGAGGAGGCACTAGCACTAGCTTTTCTCCAGACTCTTAACACCTCTCTGCGGGATACGCTTGGAAACGGCGCAAAAGACCTTATCCCGAGAATTGGCCGAGGGCTCCTTCAAGCTGGTCCGATTGTTGGAAGTGCGATGGCCCTTACCTCAGCAGGAATATTTGCACCGCTCGTGGGTGGTCTGTTTGACTTCACTAAACGGTTCTTCCCAGACGGTGAGACGTTAGAGAGCTCATTTCGCAAATTGAGCGATCTCCTTAGAAATCAAGACCGTCGCCTTCTAGTTATTATCGATGACATTGACAGGCTGAGTCCGCCGGAGGCCCTTGCAATTTTTCGATTGGTGAAATCTGTCGGGCGGCTCCCAAACGTCATTTATCTACTCGTGTTCGACCGAGATCTCGCTGAGCGAGCCGTGAAAGAGATATTTCCATCTGAAGGGCCGCACTTTCTGGAAAAGATCGTGCAAGCCGGATTTGATCTCCCAGCACCAACTCCCACTGATCTTCATAATGCCGTCCTTAGCTCAATATCCTCTATTTGCGGGGAACCGACAGAACACCAGCTCGTCCGGTTTATGAACGTGTTCTATGATGTCGTTGCCCCTTACATGTCGACACCCCGTCATGTGACGCGATTCAGGAACGCCATCAGCGTAACGTGGCCACCGATCGCCGGGGAGGTGAATTTGGCCGACTTTATAGCGCTTGAAACTCTCCGTTTGTATGAACCCAGCCTTTATAATGCTGTCAAAGCCAATAAACCGAGAGTGTGTGGGCACCGGCAAGAGAGCGACAGGGGTAGCCGGGATGAAGATCGCTTTTCCATTTTCCTGCAGGGGGTCGCAGAGGAAAAGCACGACCTCGCCGAGGGAGCGTTGCAGAGACTTTTTCCAAGGCTGGAATCCATGGGCTACGGTAGCGAATGGGTTAGCGAATGGAGTTCTGAGCGCCGTGTGTGCGTAGAAAGCCATTTCGACACGTATTTTAGGCTTTCATTGAGTGATGACATACTGTCAGCAAGACAGATATCCGAATTGTCGGATCGTGCGAATGAAGACGTTTTCATTAGAGACGTCTTCCAAAACGCGGCCAAAACTCGACGCCGAACCGGGCAATCAATGGTTCCGGTCTATCTCGACGAACTTACAACGCACGCTAAGCAAGTCGATACTAGTAAGATCGCGGCCCTTTTGGCGGTACTGTTCGCAATTCATGACGACATTGATCTGCGTGTCGACGCGGATGAAGGCTTTATGGCAATGGCGAATACTACTCTGCGGTATCATTGGCTCATTCGGGGCTTAACGAGACATCGGCTCAGCCTAGGCGAAAGAACGACCCTCTACACTAAGGCGACGGAAAAGGCTTCTTTGGGTTGGTTGGTTGACTTCGTATCTTCTGCTCGCCGTGACTATCAAACGCGCGATGGCCATTCCCCAACTCGAGAAGAGGATTGCCTAACGAGCGAAGAAGCGGCCAAT
The DNA here is from genome assembly GCF_014194695.1 of Rhizobium sp. BK399. Taxonomy (GTDB): domain Bacteria; phylum Pseudomonadota; class Alphaproteobacteria; order Rhizobiales; family Rhizobiaceae; genus Rhizobium. The sequence goes on from NZ_JACIAH010000002.1 coordinate 191,230, forward strand.
GGAATATTAACTGATCGTGCGCTTGCGGCTATCCGGAGCGCACGTGACGATGGATCCTTGTTGTCTCATCCCGACCTATTGAGCATCCTTTGGCGTTGGATGGATTTCATGGAGAACGATGCGACCGAGGTTCGTGCATGGACCGACGACCTAATGAGCGATGGCAAATCTATAGCAATACTAGCGCGCGCGATGACCGGGAAATCGTGGACGACAGGCATGGGCGGATTTGGTGCGCTCGGCGACCGGGTTTCCACGCCGTCCGTGACAGCTCGGATCACCGATGACAGCCCCATAGTAAATGCTGAAGCATTTCGGAATGCGTTAGAACGTGCCCTGGCAGACGCGGATTTAAGCGACCACGACAAGAATGACGTACAGACCTTCCTCAATGCCTGGAAGCGAAGTGAGCGTTAACCCGCGTTGTATTGCCTGCGGAGAAATAATTCCACGGCGAGGATCAAGGGGGGCTGCCCACTAGTTTAATCCCCCGCCCCGTTGACCGGCGCGGGTAATCGAATTTTAGAATCCGCATTTCCCGATTTTGGGGTTTGTTCCCATCATGGGTACATTTTCGGCCCGCTGAAACGCGACCTAACCGCCCATTGAGCGGCTTTCATCGCCGGGAAAGGCTGATGTTTCCCGCGACGGGAATCATTTCCCGGCCCGACCAGCCAGCCAACGACCGCGCCCTTGTCATACACGACCGAGGAACCCATCCGCATGCCCGCAGGCGGCTTTCCGCGCTTGCGGCGCTTGCGAATGGCATGGATCGATAGCCCGGCCATGGTGGCGACCTCGTAGGCGTCCATGAGATCCGGGACATGGTGATCGTCGGCCAACGCCAGCAGCGCGCCTTGCCGATCGAGGCCAAGGTTTTGCCAATAGCGGAGTCGCCAGCGGATCAGATAGGCATTGCTGAGCATGGCTTCCTCCTTGCTGTCCCCGCTCGGTGACATGTGGTATTATGATACCTGTCATTGGTGGAGCGCTTGAGGCGCGCGTCGGTCCCAACCGGCATATATCGCAGTCGTCGGCCTCTTGGCGCTCCTCCAATTGCGCGGGAGGCATTTTCATGGGCGACCAATACATCGAGACATTCAGGCGGACATTGACCGGGATTGCCGAGGCGGCGATCCGTGACGTCATCCATGAGGCCGTCGATATGACAGCCCGGCGTGGTGCCCGCATATTCGAGGAAATCCTAGCCGCCGATCAGGCCGAGACGCGGGCGGCGATCGAGGCGCTTGAGCGCCGCGTCCAGCTATTGGAGGGCAAGCCATGAAGGACGACAATACCGTCGCGCTATCGGAGCTTAGGGAGATATTTGACGAGATCGCGCTAAAGCAGGCGCGCGGCTTCGAAAGCCAGTTAAAGGGTATCAAGTCCGTTCTCGTCGGCAACCAGCGCTCGCTGGACGGCATGCGGGCGCTTACAGCCGCCAAGGCGCAGGCCAGCAAGGCGCAGACGCCGCCGACGAAGACGCTGATCCGATCGATTGTCGTCCGCCTGTGCGCCGTCGCCTATGGCAGTCCCGATATCGAGGAAGTCAGCGACAGCCTGTATGGGCCGAGCGCGCCGAACCTGATGAATTGCATCAGGGACGCCAACAGCTTCATGCGGACAAAGGCCGTTACCAATCCGGCGCAGACGACCGTCGCCGGGTGGGCCGCTGAATTGGTCAATCCGGGCGTCTATGCGGGCTTGCTGGCGTCGTTGTCGCCTTTGAGCATCTATGCAAGCCTTGGCCGACGCGGGATTACCGCCAGCCTTGCGGGCGTCGGCTCCCTACGCTTTCCGGCAAGAACCGCGCCCGGATCATTGCCGTCGCCTTTCGTTGGCGAGGGCCAGCCGGTGCCGGTTCGCGCGCTTTCGTTGAACGGCGGCGGCTTGCTGGTCGGCCATAAGGCGGGCGCGATCAGCTGGTTTACCAAGGAAATGTCGCGGTCCAGCACCCCAAGCATCGAGGCAATCGTCCGGCAGGGCTTGAGCGACGATATCGGATTGAGCATCGACTCCTACCTGATCAGCAATGCGGCGGCGACGTTCTACCAGCCAGCCGGGCTATTGAATGGCGTAACGCCGATTACCGCGTCTACGGCGACCGGGGCCGAGGCGGCGGCGGCTGATCTTTCGGCGCTGGCCGCAGCGATCCAGCCAAGCCCGGTCCAACCGGTATTTCTGATGAATGGCGCGCAAGCCGTCTCTGCTGGCCTGCTTGTTCCAGGTATCGGCAACGTCGTCGATGTCCTGACCAGCGACGTGATCCCGGCCAAGGAGATCATTTGCCTCGACGCCGCCGATTTTGTCAGCGCCGCCGACGACGGCGAGATTTCTGTCGCGGACGGCTCGACATTCGTGCCGCGCGATGATCCCGTCCCGGTAAGCCAAGGCGCGTCCGGCGCGGGCGCGGATACCGCCCAGCATGTGTCGCTATGGCAATTGGATTGCATCGGAGTTCGCGTTCTGGAAACGGCAAGCTGGGCCATGCGCCGGGCGGGCCGCATCGCCTATGTCGAGGACGTATCATGGTAAAGCGCAATGAGATAGCCGTAGCGGAGACGCCGCTGCCGGTGCCGGTATCGCTGGCCGAGAGGCTGGATTTTCAGAACGCCCCGGCCTCGACCGTTCTCCCGGCCCTGTCGTTCGAACTGACAAAGCTGGCCGGGGCGATGCAAAATGTCGCCGACCTCTCGGTAGAATTGGACATGAGGGCGGATGGCGTCAGCCTGAAGTTCCGGGCCTATTCGCGCCGCCCGTCGCTCATGTAATGGCCAAGCCCGGCGTGCTTGCCAATGGCTAGGTCATGGGCGGCGGCAGGTTGGGTGACTCCCCTGCCGCCGCTTCCATATGCCCGACCGGCTATTTCGGTGCCTGTGGCGATCCGCGCGACCGCCAGACGGATTCGAGGCGAACATAGCTAGAATGCGAGGGCTGGCGGCAAAGGCCGCTCACTGCCCGGAAGATCGTCGCTGGCGATAGCCCGCTTTCCCTCGCCACTTGCCGTAGCGGCATCGAGGCGTTCAGCGCTTGCGCCATGCTGGCAAATTTCGCGGAGGCCGTGTCGTCCATGCCGGAATTATAAACCCGCGCCTCCACCAAGGCAAAAAGGGGAGGGCTTACGCCCTCCCCCCATCATGTCTCAGCTGGTTAACCAGACCAGAATCTCATCAAGATCCACGGAATAGTCCGAGCCGAAGACGACACAATTTTCGTCATTTGCCAGTAAGTATCCACCGGCCTCAGTGTTGGGATTCCTGACGAGCAAGAACCCAGCCTCTTCGGCACGGCGACGAACACTCATTTCGGGAGCCGTGAACTCCCATTCGACATCATTATTCCTCACGGTATTTCCTCCTTATCAGTGAGAAAGTGGGAAGTACCGCGCCGAGCAACGCCTGCCGTGTCGTGGAACCGGTGCCATGCCGTGAAAGATTGCTGTGCCCTAGCCCACCCGGCCATATTCCCACGTCGACGAGAAAAACCAAATCACTTTCGCGCGTCCCCAGCAAAGTGGCACAACATAGGGAACAAAGCGGAACGGGAATAAATGACTCAAGCGCGCAAATGCGGGGTTTCGATAAGTGACTCGGCCTCGTAAGCCATTGAAATCATATTAAAAGGGTGGACCCTCCGGGCCCACCACTCTCTTCAGAGTTTTCTGCGCGCTTCGCCTGTGCCATTTTGGGCGACGGATCGAAACTCATGCGCGGCCTTAATAGGAACGTCCAGGTCGGCCAGGATGGAGTGGCCTTCACGCGCTGTCGTTGACTGTTCAAACGCGCTCGCGCACAAAAGCTCCCGAGCAAGAGGGAGGCTATCCGACATGAAAGATGTCGTCGCATTGGTGACGGGCGGAAGCCGTGGCGTCGGCCGCGGGATTGCGCTTGCTTTGCTCGCCGAGGGAGCCACGGTACACGTTACTGGCAGGACGTTTTCCGAGGTAGAGGCGGGTCCCGAGGGTAACCGCGCCGGATCGCTCCAAGGGCTGGAGCTTGAGGCCGCGAACCTACCCGGACGAGTTGTCATTCATCACTGTGACCACAGCAACGACGCCGAAACCGAGCGTGTGGCCGCGGGGATCCGAACCGGCGGCGGGCTGCATATTCTGGTGAACAATGCGTGGCCCGGCTATGAAGGTATGGTCGAGGATGGCGAATTCACCTGGCCTCGACCGTTCTGGGAGCAACCAAGCCGGCGATGGGACGCCATGATCGGCACTGCACTGAAGGCTGCTTTCATGATGTCGCGGGAAGTGGCGCCGATGATGATCTCAACCCATCGCGGTCTAATCGTCAATATTTCATTCTGGGCAGCTCAACTCTACGAGGGGAATGCGATCTATGGAATCGCCAAAGCTGCTGCCGACAAGATGGCCGCAGATTTCGCGCACGAGCTGCGTCCCCACAACGTCGCCGCCGTCGCACTCTATCCCGGTCTGGTCCGCACTGAAGCGGTCATGCGGAACGCAGATTATTTCGACTTGTCCAACTCCGAGTCCCCCAGGTTTATCGGGCACGTCATTGCCGGACTTTGGCGAGACCCTGCGCTGATGTCGAAATCCGGGCACGCCTTGGTCGCAGCAGAGCTGGGCCGGCAATACGACATAGCTGACATCGACGGCTACCGACCTGTTCCCCTCACAGCGGCGGACTTTGCAAAGAGCTGAACTCGCGTCTGCCTTTGCACAGCCTCGACGGCCTGTCCGCTACCGCGTCGTGCGCATAGATCGGCGATGTCGAGCACCCGGAAAAGTTTGAGCAGCTTCATCGTTTCGGCGCCTCTCGTTTGGGCGGCCCCCTGTGTAAACGGCACCATAGCAATGCTGAGTCGGCCGTTGGGACTAGTGGACAACCGGGGATGCCGGAGCGATGAAAACATCCACGGTTGCCAGAGGAAACCGCGCGATCAGCATACCAGTGAGTTCCTCCTGGGTGCGATGACCGCGATTGAAGAGGTCGAGCGCCGCGCTGCAGATCATCTCCGATCTCTTGTCGTCCGGTTTGGCCTTGTAATGCCTGTACCAAGACTGAACGGACAGCGAGAGCACGGCCAATTCGGTTTCAAGGATACTCGTGACTAGCATTCCTGATCTCCCCCAGATTGAGGCGACCGCTTTACAGCCCCTCATTTGTAAGCCTGCAATCTCTGTTGAGCCGATGCCGAAGATTCCGGCTTGGCATTCAGTGTGAAGCGACGGCGCGACGACCGCTGGACGCGAGATGTTCAGTGATCGCGCGCCGGATTTCCGTGACCGTATCGAAAAGCTTGTTGTCGAGGTCAATGACACTGAACCGGACAGCGATGAACTTGAGGCGGTTTTCGACGGGAACCGCAATCCCGACTTCCTGACCGTTGAATACGACAGCTTGCTTTCGCATAGACAAACCTCGGGCGTGGGCGCACGCACCATCGAGCAATTGGATCAAGGATTGACGACGGAGTCAGCTTGTCGTCGTCGGTCGGTATCGGATCGACACGAGATCACGCACTCGTTGAGCCGTTGCGAAGAAACCAAGTCGTAGAAACAACGTCATCACCCTCCTCGAGTGAGGTCAAAGCGCCGCGGAGTGCTGCCGGAAGTACTGTTAGTGGGAACTGCCCTGTGAAGTGAACGTATTCGAGAAAACCAAGGCAAGCAACTGATTTTTGTGATTTTTTAGCATTTCGAATCATATGACAATTACCGCATGTGCGAAGCCGAAATGACGTACGTGCGTCGCTCATACACAAGAGTTCGAAGGAACGAAGGACCGCCATCTCGGGCGGAAAGCCTCCCATTGAGACCAGGTCCAAGCTTCGTCACCGGTAAGAATTGGCGACCAGCTGCGCTTCCGCCAATCGATCAACTGCCTGAACGGCAAAAATGCGGGCCTCTTTTTTGTGGACACGCCAGGAACAAAATCCGACCCGCTGTGTTTTGGCTATGCTTTGGGAAGTGAAACCCCTCAAAGTGCAACTCGCGCCTCTGCCCCCGCACCCGCGACTGCGGGGCTTTTTCTTCGCTTGCCGTATATGAGGGGAAACTTATCGATCTACACGCGTTTGTTGTGATCGGTCCCCTTTCTGGGTGAGAAACAGAGCCTTCAGATGGATCTCGGCGAGGCATTCAAAGCTTAAGGACCGTATTAGCTATTAAGAGTTCTAAACCTAGGTCACGTCGGTGCGATCAACGTCGATCGCAATGCCACGGCTGAGGGCATCCGAGCCGTAGGGCCTGGTCGATACGATAGATGACGAGCTCATAGACCGCCGTTCTTCGGCGCGAGGCGATTTCGCGCGCAAAGCAAAGTGCAAAAATCAGCTCGATGAGTTCGCTCTCCGGCATTGCCTCATTCTCGCTTACGATCAGAAGACATCCAATTGGCGCAAGAACAAAAATCGAAACATCAGCAAAGACGCAAATACCAGTCCGCCTGCGCTCCCCTAGTTTTCGTTGGGTCGATCCTGGAGCCGACCCCAGCCTCTCCCGGATCGACGAGCGTACGGTTGGCGCCTTTGGCGAATTGGTTCCGACCGTACGCTGCCGATTACTGTTGGTGCTCCGATGCAGCATCAAAATCGGTGACGATACCGTGACGCAACGCCTCTTCCTCGGCTGCTCGCAAAGCCTGCTGGATAAGCAGTATGACAAAATCGTAGTCAGGACTTTCCCAGGATGCCATTTCGCGGGCGACGCCCAATGTAAAGATCAGTTGCTGCACAATTGTCTCGGTCACGACACGACTCCAGTAGGCCGGGCAATTCTAGACGACCTGAGAAAAAGCAACTATCGCAACGATCCCGTGATCTTGTGAGAGAAAACCACCACGCAGTTGGTGGGAATGTACCATTGACCTCCGACAGGGCGGCACGCTGGATTTGGTTGACCCACGCCAGCCGAAACCCTGCCCTATGCTCGGTTGGGTGAGCGGATTGAAGAACACCTCCACCGCACTAGATGCGGCCACGCATGCGAAAGCCTGCCGCGGTGATACGATTGGCAATGCCTGCTGAACGTGAGGTAACGAAATCTGAGGAGGATTCCATGCCGAGCATGCGCGCTGTCGAAGTAAGAAATGCCAATGCGCCTTTGCAACTGGTCGAACGCGAGATTCCGACCCCCGCTGCCGGCCAGGTCTTGATCAAGGTTCAAGCGTGCGGAGTCTGCCATAGCGATGCCTTCACTGTATTGGGAGCCTTTCCCGGCATCGCCTACCCGCGCATACCGGGCCACGAGGTCGTCGGCGTTATCGACCAAGTCGGCGAACGCGTGCCGCGTTGGAAGGCGGGCCAACGCGTCGGAGTTGGCTGGCACGGCGGTCATTGTGGGCACTGCTCCTCCTGTCGCCGGGGCGATTTCGTGACCTGTGAGACGGCACAAATTCCGGGGATCAGTTATGACGGTGGTTATGCGGAGTATATGGTCGCACCGTTTGAAGCCTTGGCCGTAATCCCCGATGAACTCAATGCCGCCGAGGCCGCGCCCCTTCTGTGCGCCGGGATCACCACTTACAACGCATTGCGCAACAGCGGCGTTCGGGCGGGCGATACGGTTGCCGTGCTTGGTGTCGGCGGGCTCGGCCACCTTGGCGTGCAATTCGCCGCGAAAATGGGCTGTCGCACGATCGCCATTGCGCGGGGTGCCGACAAGGAGCCGTTGGCGCGTGAGCTCGGAGCTCATCGCTATCTTGACAGCACCACGCAGGATGTCGCCGCCGAATTGAGCAAGCTCGGCGGAGCCCGCGTGATCCTGTCGACCGTCACCAATTCACAGGCGATGAGCGCGGTGCTTGGTGGATTGGCAGTCAATGGCAAGATGATAGTGCTTGGCGCTTCATCCGAGCCGATTGAAGTCTCGCCATTCCTCTTGATTGGCGGTCGTCGCGGAATTCAGGGATGGCCCTCTGGGACATCGAGCGACTCGGAAGACACGCTCGCATTCAGCGCTTTCGCCAACGTTCGTCCGATGATCGAAACCATGCCGCTGGAGCGGGCCGCAGAGGCTTATGAGCGAATGATGAGTGGGGCGGCGCGGTTCCGGATGGTCATAACGACCGGCAAATAGCTGAGCTTGGGCGAGTTCGAAACTTCACGTTTGCATGCGACAGCGGGAGAGCCGAGAGGTCAGCCTACCCGCGGTGATCCTCTCGAGCCCTCAGGGACCCGAAGGTACCCCTGTGCGTCCTTTTTGGCGGAAGGACAACAATAACTTAGGCTGAGTGAAGCTACTTGGGAAGTTGGACAAAGGTCCGATCGAAAAGAGGGAGGCTGAAGGAGGGTTGGTCCGCGACATCCTAAAGCCTCCCTCATCCTTCGGGGCAGAAGGACAAGGGTCAGTTAGTGCCGACAGTCCGCTTGGCTAGTCGGACTTAGGTCTGACGACTTTGTGACCAAGCTGCGAATCGGGCGCATCTGCGCACCGGTTTCGGAAATGGGACACGCGACGAATTAGAGCCCGTGCGCCAAGACCTTCTGGCAGCCTGGCGACAGGCGAGACATGTTCTCCCTCAGGCAGGCGATGCCGCGGCCGCCACCGAGCGGAACAGCACGGCAGTAAGATCGGAAGTCCGGCCCGCACGCCTCGCGGGCAATGACCATCTCCTCGCGCGGCGAAAGTTCCGGTGCGGCTGCGGCAGCAGGCGCGGCGGCCTTGGGCGTGCCGCTATCCGGCGTTGCCGGGGCTGTCGATGCGTCGGACGATGATTTCGGAGTAGCGGCCTTGCCGCTTCCGCCGAGCGCGCTGATCGCCTGCTTGCATCCGGACGACAGTGACGCCTCATGCTGCTGCAGGCAGGCGAGCGCTTCCTTGCCGCCCGGCGTGACGCCGGAGCAATTCGATAGGAAATCGCTGCGGCAGGCGGACTTGATGGCGTTGCGCTGCGCATCCGTCGGCTGTTGCGCAACTGTCGTGCCCGCAAACAGCGTGACTGCGCAAAGCAGCGGCAGGCCAAGTCTCGTTCTCCAAGTGGCGCGTTTCGCGGATGAGACATCCAATGATGACGACGAGAAATCCTTCATAGTTCCTCTCCCTGCGGAAATCACAGTGTCGACCACGTCGGCATCGTGAGGCTGCTTCTGGGGGCCCTCTTCGGGAGGGCGCGCCCTTGCTATCCACGGCACAGAGGATGGGCCACGATGGGCTCGCCTCTGTCTGGGACAACAAATCCTCAATTGTGGGCGTCAGTGTTGCTCAATGACCTGACAGTCGCGTCTCTGACGCCACGGCATTTATGTCTGTGTATCCGGTACTGCCGCAGTGCGGCGCTTTCGATATTCCTCGAAGCGTTGCAGGATCACATAGAAGGACGGCACCAGCAAAACCGCTAGGCAAGTCGACGCGATCATGCCGCTGAAGACTGAGATACCGATCGACCGGCGCGCATTGGCCCCGGCGCCGGTCGCCAGCACGAGGGGCAAAACGCCGAGAATGAAGGCGAACGACGTCATCAGGATCGGCCGGAAACGCAATCGTGCCGCAAGCACTGCCGCGGCAGCGATTTCCATTCCCTGCATTCGCTTTTCACGTGCGTATTCAACGATCAGAATGGCATTCTTCGAGGACAGCGCGATAAGCAGAATGAGGCCGATCTGCGTATAGAGATTGTTGGCGACGCCGAGCGCCGTCAGGGCGCCGACCGTGCCGAGGAGCGCGAGAGGAACCGCGAGAATGACCGCGAAAGGTAATATCCAGCTTTCGTACTGGCCGGCCAGAACGAAATAGACCAGCAGAATGGCGAGCCCGAAGACGTAGTAGATCTGCGTGCCGACTGCCTTCTCCTGGTAGGACAAGGCGGTCCATTCAAAGCCGGCCCCGGTTGGTAATGTCTGATCCGCGATCTGCTCCATGACATTCAGCGCCTGCCCCGAACTGAAGCCGGTCGCGGCGCCGCCAACGATCGTGGCGGTAGGATAGAGATTGTAGAGGCTGATCAGCGACGGTCCCGGCACGCTGGTCACGTCGATTACTGTACCCAGCGGCACCATGGTGCCATCGCCCGCCTTGACTTTCAGATTGCGGATGTCATCCGGCCGCACGCGGAATTCCGGCGACGCCTGCACATAGACCTGGAAGGTGCGGCCGAACTTGTTGAACTGTGTCACATAGCTCGATCCGACATAGCCCGAAAGCGCAGAGAACACCTGCCCGACGGTGACGCCGAGTGTCTCGGCCTTGATGCGATCGACAGAAACCTCGAGCTGCGGAGCGTCCGCTCGGAACGAGGTCTGCAGCCGCTGCAGCGAGGACTGCGCGTTGCCGCGCTCGACGATCGTATTGGCCAGTGTTTGCAGCAGCGCGAAATCGAAGCTGCCGTCCTTGAGGAGCACCTGCATGGTGAACCCACTGGCGTTGCCGATACCCTGGATTGCAGGAGGAACCAGGACAAGCGTCTTTGCCGTCATGATACTATCCAGCGCGCCGTTCAGGTGCTGGTATATCGACAGCAGGTCCTGGCCTTTTTCCTTTCCACGCACGTCCCAGTCCTTGAGAATGACATAGGCGACACCGGCGTTCGGCAGGCTTGCGCTGTTGTCCAGCACCGAAATCCCGCTGATCGTCAGCACCTGATCGACGCCGGGCGTCGCCTCGGCGATCTCGCTGACCTGCTGCATCACCGCATCCGTGCGCTGCTTCGAGGCGCCGTCCGGCAATTGCGCGCTGATCAGCACATAGCCTTGATCCTCGGTCGGGAGAAACGCAGTCGGAAGACGGGTTAGGCCCCAGAAGGCAACACCGATCAGTGCCAAGCCCACGAGGACTGAGATCGTACTATTCCGCACAAGGCCACCGACAAGCCGCGAATAGCCATTCTCGGCCGCATCGTAAACTCGGTTGAAGCCGCGATAGAAGAAGTTGCGCCGTTCGGGCGGCACAGGCGGCCTCAGCCAGAGGGCGCATTGCGTCGGCTTCAGGGTGATCGCGTTGATTGCGCTGATCAGCGCCGTCGCGGCGATGACAAGCGCGAACTGCCGGTAGAGCTGGCCGGTCAAGCCTGGCAGGAAGGCGGCCGGAATGAAGACCGCCATGAGAACGAGCGTAATGCCGATGACCGGACCGAGAAGCTCGTCCATTGCCTTCTCTGCCGCCTGCCGACCTGGCATCCCCTCCTCGACATGGCGCGAAACCCCCTCGACGATGACAATCGCGTCATCGACGACGATGCCGATCGCAAGGACGATCGCAAACAGCGTCGACAGATTGACCGTGAAACCAAGCGCCGCCATCGCCGCAAACGCACCGATGATCGTGACAGGCACAGTCGTCGCCGGAACCAGCATCGCCCGCCAATCCTGCAGGAACAGCAGGATCACGATCAGGACCAGAACGCCTGCCTCGATCAGCGTCTTGTAGACTTCCTTGATCGACGCCTCGACGAACTTCGTCGTATCGAACGGCATGGTGTATTGGAGGCCGGGTGGGAAGCTTTTCGACAGATCCGCCATCTTCGCCCGAACGGATTGAGCAACCGCAATGGCATTCGCCTCCGGCAGCTGGAAAATGCCGATACCGGTCGCCGGTCGCCGGTTCTGCAAGAAGGACTGGCTATAGGTCTGCGCGCCGAGTTCGACGCGACCGATATCGCGTATACGCGTTATCCGACCGCCATCGGCAGAATCGACCTTCACGATGATGTCTTCGAAGTCGGGAGCGTCGTTGAGACGACCGCTGACATTGAGCGTATATTGGAAATCCTGTCCGCTAGGCACTGGAGGCAATCCGACTTGCCCCGCCGTGACCTCCTGACTCTGCTGCTGCACCGTATTGATAACGTCCTGCGGCGTCAGTCCGCGGGCCTGCAACAGATCCGGATCCATCCAGATCCGCATCGCATACTGGCCCGCGCCGAAAACGCTGACATTGCCGACGCCGGGAAGCCGAGCCAGTTCGTTCTGAAGGTTGATGACCGCGTAATTCGACAAGAAGAGGCTGTCGAAGCGGCTGTCAGGCGAAGTGAGAGTGACGAACCCCAGGATCGACGTCGACTTCTTCTGCGTCGTCACGCCTTGAACCTGAACGGCTTGCGGCAGCGATGGCATCGCAATGGCGACGCGGTTCTGGACCAGGACTTGCGCCTGATCCGGATCGGTGCCGATTGCAAAGGTGACCGTCAACGAATAGGTGCCGTCGCTGGCACTGGTCGACTGCATGTAGAGCATGTTTTCGACGCCGTTGACCTGCAATTCGATTGGCAATGCCACGGTATCGACCAGAGTCTTGGCACTCGCGCCGGGATAACGCGTCGTCACCTGAACGGTCGGCGGAACTACGTTGGGGTACTGGGCGACCGGCAGCTGGAACAATGCGACGGCGCCGATCAGGACGAAAACCAGCGCGAGAACATTCGAGAGTACCGGCCGCTCGATGAAGAAGCGCGAGATCATCCGTTTCGCCTCCTGGAGCTGATCCGCTGCCGGCTCATGGGACCTTCGATCCGCTCGGATCCCCCGTTGCCGCGGCCTCTATCGTGATTTTCTCAGGCGTGACTTTCATATCGGGTACGGCCCGTTGGATCCCGGCCATGACGACCCAATCCGCGGGATCGAGACCGGATTCGATGACTCTCATCTGGCCATTGCGCTGGCCTATTTTGACGACTTTCTGCTCGATCACGTCGTCCTTGCCGAGCACCAGCACGTAATTTCCCTGCTGATTGGTACCGATCGCATCATCACGAATGACGAGCGCCTTGTCCTGGTGGGCGACAGGAACACGAACGCGGACAAAAAGACCCGGCAAAAGTGCGTGGTCCTTGTTGTCGATGATGCCCCGAACCGAAAGCGTGCCTGTCGAGGCATCGATCTGCGGTGAGACGTAGTCGAGGTGCCCCTTGTGTGGATAGCCCTCCTCGTCGCCGAGCCCGATTTCCACCGGGATATTGGGAAGGTCGGCTTGGGTCAGCTTGCGCCCGGCCTTGGCGAGGCTCTGCTTGATCATCAGCACCTGAGCCTCACTGACGTTGAAATAGACGTAGAGCGGGTCGGTCTGAACGATTGCGGCAAGCTTCGTCGGGCCTGACACGCCGACCAGCGCGCCGACATCCACGAGGTGGTTCGTTACGGTGCCATCGAAGGGCGCGACCACCTCCGTATATCCGAGGTTGATGTTTGCAAGATCGAGGCTCGCCTGCGCGTTCAGGATGGAGGCGTTTGCTTCATCCAGTGTCGCCTTGGCGCTGTCGACGGCTGTCTGTGTCGTCACTTCCTGCTTCATCAGATTGAGCTGCCGGTCGTATTCCTGCTTCGCGCCGACTTGCGACGCCTGCTGCGAAGCCAGTTGCGCCTGGGCTTGGTCAACCTGTGCCTTATAGGTGTCGCGCTGGATGCTGAAGAGCTTGTCGCCCTTCTTTACCGGGGTACCGTCTTTGTAGTCTATCGTTTCAAGAAAGCCTTGCACGCGGGCCTCGATGTCGACCGCGTTTATCGCATCCGTGTTGCCGGTCAGCTCAAAATATTCAACCACCGGCTGCTGCAATGGCTGCGCCACGTTCACCTTCGGCGGCGGCGGCGGCACATACGCATTGTTCCCGCTGTCGCATGCCGATAACGCAGCGACCACCGTCAAAATACCGATAAGATGCAGCCCTCGATACGAACTTTCGCGCATTTTTCTGCCCCGATGCATGCACGAGCTTCGGATTTCATGTGCGCCCCTGGCGTATCCCAACAGTCCATGCGCCTGGGCAGAGTATAGTATGAACCAATATTTCCGCATTTCCGCGAAAAGCAATAGAGGCACGCGCGATAAATAGTTGGCGGTACGGGATGAAACATGTGACAAAAGATGAACTTGCAGTTACATTTCGGCCGCAAGAAAAAGAAACGTACAGTAGCCGGGCTTCCGTCCAATCCGACGGTCTCCGCGGTTTTTGATGCCCCGAAGGCACTCGAAAGCGTGGCCTTGCTGGCAATGCCGCCGGCGACCTTAACGTACCCAGCATTCGACGCGTACCCAATCAACCGTTGCGAAAGTGAGGGCCGTGACATGGCGAAATTAATGTTGGCGACACGCTTCAAGGTATTGGTGACCTTGTGCGCAATAACCGCAGGCTCGAACTGCCCGGCGTGGGCGGACGACTCGAAGGAATTGCTGAAGGCAATGTCCGACTATATGGCGGCTCAAAAGACATTCTCCTTCGACTATGTCTCTTCCGTGGAAGCTGTGACTCCGACCTTCGAGAAGCTGCAATTCGTCAGCTCCGGCACAGCAACGGTCGGCCGGCCGGACAAAATCCGGGTGACGCGCACCGGAGGTTTTGCCGACCTTGACGTCAGCTTTGACGGCACGAAGTTCACGGTTCACGGAAAGAACCTCGACGCCTACGCCCAGATCGACGCAAAGGGCAGCCTCGACGAGCTTTTCGACCGGCTTCAGAACGCCGGTGCAGAAATCCCGGGCTCCGATCTGTTGCTCTCGAACAGCTTCGCTACGCTGATGGACGGCGTCACGGAGTCCAAGCACATTTCAAGCGCTGTCGTCGACGGTGTGGAATGCGAATACCTGACATTCCGGAAGAATGATGTCGACTGGCAGATATGGATAGAAGCGGGGGCGAAGCCTGTTCCGAAGCGCTATGTGGTGACCAGCAAGCACGTGGTGCAGGCGCCGGAATACATGCTCGAGGTCCGGAACTTCCGCACAGGAGAAGATGTGAAGGTGGCAAACTTTGCCATCGAAATACCCGGCGATGCCAAGAAGGTTGATCTCAGCGAACTTGGTCAGATCGATGAACTGCCGGCGCCGACAGAGATGGGAGATGCACAATGAAAACCTCCGTACGGATTTTCGCTATTGCGCTCGCGGTTGCGTTCGCCTCCCTCGACGTCAGCATGGAGGGGAACGACCTAGCCACGGTAACCATCAGCGCATCCACCCCGGCACAAGCCGAAATCGGCCGCCCCCTGACACCGCTGTCCTATGCGGGCGCCGCACGTCGAACGACACGCCGCGTCGTGCGCAGAACGACCGTCTACGTGAACACGCTGCCGGCAGGCTGCGTCTACGGGCCGTACTACGGGGGCTACTACTACCGGTGTGGATCGCTCTACTACGCCAAGACCGGCGCTACCTACGTTCAGGTGGTCATCGAATAGCAGGATTGCGGAGCTTTTGAGTGGCTGTTGGTAGGCTGCCGGGCTGAATCGGAACCTACCGACGGTAACGGCGTTTCATGCTCACTGTGGACCAGAGAGCGACCTATAAACAGCAACTTGACGAGAAACTGGCGGCTGCGCTCACCGAGCCACCGGCGGCCGGCGGTATCGTCTTTATTGCGAACCTGGTGACGGGCATAACAAGGCGAGCCGTCAAGAACGGATTTGTCTACCACGACGCCCAGGGCACACGCATCGCCGACCAGGCGGAGCTCGAGCGAATCTCGGCGCTGGCCATTCCGCCCGCCTACACGGAGGTTCTCATCTCCGCCGACCCGAATTCTCATCTGCAGGCTACCGGCCGTGATGCGCGCGGCCGCAAGCAGTACCGCTACCACTCCAAATGGACGGCTGAACGAGAAAAAAGCAAGTTCGAGCGGCTAGCCGATTTCGGCTCGGCGCTTCCTGCGATCCGCAAGAAAGTAGACTCCGACCTGCGGCGCCGGACGCCCAATATTGACAAGGCGCTGGCGACCATCGTCTGGCTTCTGGACAATCTCTATATCCGCGTCGGTAATGCGAGTTACGCCGCAGACAACGCCTCCTACGGCCTGACAACGCTGCGAAACCGGCATGTGAAAATCTCAGGCTCGAGCATCCACTTCCGCTTCAAGGGCAAGTCCGGGAAGGAATGGCGCCTCAGCCACAGCGACCGTCGCATCACCCGCGCCGTGCGCATGCTCCAGGAATTGCCCGGCCAACAGCTGTTCCGGTATATCGATGACAGCGGCGCCTCTCATCCGATCCAGTCGCAGGACGTCAACGCCTACATACGGGAGGCGTCCGGAACCGACTTCACGTCCCGGCAATTCCGCACATGGGGCGCAACACAAATTGCAGCAATCGCGCTCGCCGCGCTTGAGCCGGAGCAAAGCCAGCGCGGGCGAGCGCGACAAATGAACGAGGTCGTCGATGCAATTGCCGCACGCTTGGTCAACACGCGCGCCGTCTGCAGGTCGTCCTACATCCATCCGAAGGTATTCGAGAGCTTCGAAGCAGGTGAGCTTGCCAAGCTCGCTGCCGGCCGGCCGAGCCGAAGCGCCAGATTACTGCGCTGGATGGACCAGGGTGAAATCGCTGTGCTGCGCTGGCTGAAAGGCCTGAACGGGCGCTAAGGGCAGCCGTTTCATACATCCGCCGCTTAGCTACGATCGCGATGGAACCAAACCACGCCCCAGGCCGTTATGGGAAATCGCCGCGAATGCGGCCACGGGAGATGGCGCCAGGGCGCCAGGGCGCAAATGGCACGTCAGACCTATTGGAAGGGCTATCTCAAGCTGTCACTCGTCACCGCCGCGGTGTCGCTCACCCCGGCTACCACGGACAGCAACCAACTTCGATTTCACGTCTTGAACCGAAAGACAAAGAACCGCGTCGAAAGCCGCTACGTCGACAGCGTCACCCACAAGCCGATTGCCGACAAGGATCAAGCCCGGGGATATCCCCGCGGCGAAGACGACTATGTCATTCTCGAGGACAAGGAGCTCGAAGAGGTCGGACTGGAGAGCACCAAGACCATCGACATCGATACATTCGTGCCACGCGGCTCGATCGACTGGATCTGGTACGACAAACCACACTTCCTTACACCGGAGGACAAGGTCGGTACGGAGGCATTCTGTGTGATCCGCGAATCGATGAAGGCAAACGATGTGGTCGGCATCGCCCGGCTCGTCCTTTACCGGCGCGAGCGCGCCGTCCTGCTGGAGCCTCAGGGCAAGGGTATCATCCTTTGGACGCTGCATTTCGGCGACGAAGTTCGTCCGCCGGCAGCCACGCTCGACGGCGATGGTAAGGTCGATGCCACCGTGCTTTCCTTGATGACGAAACTCGTTAAGGACCGGACCGAGGAATGGCAACCGACCATGGTGCAGGATCCTATCCAGAAACGCCTGAAAGCGATGATCCGCGCGAAGCAAAAGAGCCTGGTCAAAGCCACACCGCCATCCTCCAAGCGGCCGACGACAAAACCGACAGGCAACGTCGTCAACATCATGGACGCCCTGAAGAAAAGCCTCGCCAAGGAAACGGGACGTCCGAAATCCCACTGACAGATCGCAAGCGACCGTCCCTTACTTTCGCTTCTCCAGCGGAACGGCGGCGGCAAAGAAGTCCGCCCACGGATCGCTCCGCAGGCCATCGAGACGCGCCGGAGCGTTGTCGACGGTGAAATAGGCCGGACCGATTTCCTCGGTCAGCTCGGTCCACTCAAGCGGCATGGAGACAGCCGCACCTGGCCGGGCGCGGGTGGAGTAGGCGGCGACGGCCGTGTTGCCACGCCCATTGCGCAGATAGTCGATGAAGATCTTGCCGGTCCGTTTCGCTTTCGTAGCGGTCGCAAGATACTTATCCGGCTGATCTTTTGACATCCCATCGGCGAGCGCTTTGGCGAAGGCCTTGACCTGTATCCAGCTGGCCTTCGGTTTTAGGGGTGTGACGACATGCAGCCCCTTGCCGCCGGAGGTCTTGACGAAGGCCGCCAAACCCGCCGCTTCGAGACGCTCCTTCAACTCGTTGGCGGCAGCGATGATATCCGACCAGCTGACGCCATCGGCCGGATCAAGATCCATGGTGATCATGTCCGGTTTCTCCCAGCTGTCAGTCGTGGCACCCCAGGGGTGGATTTCCAGCACGGCGGACTGGACGAGCGCCACCATCCCGTCGAAGTCCATGATGCGCAGCAATTTCTCGCCGCCCTTGTCCTTCGGATCGGTGATCTGTTCGATGTTTGGATTCATGCCTTTCCAAGCGTGCTTCTGGAAAAACCGCTGGTGGCCGGCGATGCCATCGGGGCAGCGCAACAGAGCAAGTGGCCGCTTCGTCACATAGGGTTCGATAAAGCGCCATACCCGTGCATAGTAGCTGGCCAGCCCCTCTTTGGTGACGCCCTCCTCGGGCCAATAGATGCGATCTGGATGCGTGAGCGTCACGCTGGACTGAGGCAGTTCTCGAGCGGGTGCGTTTCTTAGTTCCGGCATCACGTCCTCTGGCGCCTTGTCTTCCCTCAGTCCACGAAATGCAGCATGCCGCAAGTTGCCGTCAGCCGACCATGCCTGAAATTCAACCTCGGCGACGAGCTTTGGCGTGACATAGACCAGCCCACGGCGCTCTTCGGTGGTGAGATCATCGTCGAAGGAGTTGTCTTTTTGCTCCATTGTCGACAGCGTCTCATAGAGTCCTTGGGCAACATTAACGCTGAAGCCCGTCCCTACCCTGCCGACATGCGCGAGCTTGCCCTTGCGGTAAACGCCCATGGCCAGCGAGCCGATTGCATTCTTCATCGCGGTCGAGGGCACATAGCCGCCGATAACAAATTCCTGTCTCTCCAGGCATTTCGATTTCACCCAGTCGCCGGTACGTCCCGAAACGTATTCGCTGTCAGCCAATTTCGACACAATGCCTTCAAGACCAAGCTGACGGGCATGCTCCAGAACCACTGTGCCGCTTTCGGTAAAATGCTGGCTGTAGCGGATCATTCCGGAGTCGCCCGCGAGTAGCGCCTCCAGCAGCCGCTTCCGCTCAGTCACCTTTGCCTGCCGCAAATCATAGCCGTCGAGATACAAGAGGTCGAACGCATAAAAGACGAACCGATCATGCCGCCTTTCGCTGAGATCGCTTTGCAGCGCCGAAAAATCCGAGGCTCCGTTTTCCCGCTCGACGACGATTTCTCCATCAAGGATCGCCGACCTCGCCGGCAGCGCGGCGAACGCATCGGCAATCTCCCGGCCGAACTTCTCGGTCCAGTCGAGCCCGCTGCGCGTCAGCAGCACTGCCTTGCCATTTTCAAGCCGAACCTGAAGCCGGTATCCGTCGAACTTGATCTCGTGAATCCAGCCTTTGCCTGATGGTGCTTTCGCCTTCAGCTTGGCAAGCTCAGGCTCGACGAAGTCAGGCATCGCTGCCTTTTCGGCGCCCTTCGGCCAATCGTGGCGTTGCGGCTTCGCTCGAGTCGCCACAGCCCTTGCAGCGGGCTTCGATGCACCCTTGCGACGGGAGTCCCAGGTGGCGTCGGGGTGCTTTGTCACCTCTTCAATCTTGCGGCCGCTTTTCACCGACTCCGGCCGCTGTTTCAGGATATCGCCTTTGCGGCGCGCATCCTCGTCCTCCGCCTTGATCAGCAGCCAGTTCTCCTGCTTTTCGCCCGGCTTGCCATGCATGCGAACCAGGTGCCACCGACCGCTGAGTTTCTCGCCCTCGAGGTCAAATTCCAGGTGACCCTTCTTGTAACCCTTGTGCGGATCACCATTCGGCGTCCACGTTCCACGATCCCAGAGAAGCACTGTGCCGCCGCCATATTGACCCTTCGGGATGGTGCCTTCGAAGTCTCCGTAGTCTAGCGGATGATCCTCGACATGCACTGCAAGCCGCTTTTCATCGGGATTGAGGCTCGGCCCGCGGGTGACGGCCCAGCTCTTCAGCACACCATCGAGTTCCAAGCGGAAGTCATAGTGAAGGCGTGACGCGTCGTGTTTCTGAATCACGAAACTGAGCGTGGCTGGTGATGGTGATGTGGATTTGGTGGAACGCCGGCTTCCTCTTGGCTCCGGCGTCACCTTGAAATTGCGCTTCGCCTGATAGGCCTCCAAAGCCATGCTCAGCTCGCTTTCGTTTCGCTAGAGGCGCGCTTCGCCGCCCGTGGCTTGGCGCTCAGCTTGGCACTCTGGCGAAGGGCATCCATGAGGTCGATGACCTTGCCCTGCGGCTTTGGTTTTGCTTTGGGCAGCTCCCGGCCCTCGATCTTCGCCTTTACAAGCTCCGAGAGCGCCGTCTCGTATCGATCCTCATATTCCTGCGGATTGAACGTACCCTTTTTGGTACCGATGATGTGGCCGGCCAACTCAAGCATTTCCTCGTCGAACTTCATCTCCGGAATGTCCTTGAAGACCGTATCGGGCTTGCGGACCTCGTAGTCGAAGCTCAGCGTGGTGGCGACGATATAGTCGTCCTGCGGCCGGATCAGAACTGTGCGGTTACGGCGGAACAGCACCGCCTCGGCAATCGCCGCCACCTTCTGATCGCGCATCGCACGAGCGATCAGCCCGAGCGCCTCCCCGTCATCCCCGCTGACGGGCGCCAAGTAGTACGGCTTGTCGAAATAGAGCTTGTTGATTTCGTTGTAGGGCACGAAGTTCTGGACGTTCAGCACCTTGTCGCTCTCAGGCATGACGCCCGCAATCTCGTCGCCTTCGATCACAATGTATTCGCCGTTGTCCAGTTGGTATCCCTTGACCTGATCATCACGTTCGACGGCCTTGCCAGTCTCGCTGTCGACGAACTGCCGCTCGACGCGATGGCCGGTCTTTCGACTGATGATGTTGAACGAAATGCGATCCGAGGTGGAGACGGCGGTGTACAATCCGACCGCGCAAACGAGATCCCCGACTTTCAGATGACCCTTCCAGCTTGCCCGAGCCGCCATGACGTTCCCTCAGTTGTCGTTTTGCAGTTTGCGCCGCCGTCTTTCGTCCAATGCTACGATCTTCTCGACGGCCGCGACGTCGTCGCTCGTCACGACAGGAACGGGATCTGCGGCGATCGCTTCAAGCACGTCGGTCGACAGTCCGCCGTTGCGGATCACCCATTCAAGGGTTTCGCGTGTCTGGCGCTCGGCTTTGAGCTGCGCGTACAGCGCGATAATCAGCCTGTCTCGCGCATCCACCCGACCGTTCTTGCGATCGATTTTTGGGATGTGAGGCACCGTGTCACCCGCCCGCGTTTGCAACGAAGGGATTCAACAGATCAAAGGCGAAAAAGTTCCGGGAATCCGGGCCCTCCGCTCGCTTTTTTTGCTAAAAGTCACCCGGCGAACGGAAAAACCGATCTTCTCCTTGCTCCGCTCAATGTTTTGCCGGCCCCCTCGGGACCGTGGAGCCGGTTGCCGAAACCGGGTCGCTCGCCGGGAATGTGCCTTCCAGTCCCTCGTCGAGCTGTTCTTCCATTGTACTTTGATCACCCGACGCACGAGCGCTGGGCCGCGCTGTCACGGGATCGGAAGTACCCTCGTCGGTCGCGGCGGCGATCTCCAGCATCAGCGCCTTGGCGCGTTCGACCGCGTTTCTTGGGTTGACCGATTGCGCCTCGTCGTTCCGTAGCAGCACGGAAACCACCTCTCCACCATCGCCAACGAATTCGATGGTAAAGCCCCGTTTGCCGCCCATTTCGGGAATGACCTGCGTACCGACGACCTGCATGACGCTCTCCTTAAACATCTCTTCTTTGAAGGAACGGAAGCGACAACCGAAGGTTCCAAGTTGCTGGAAAGGGAGCGGCGCACAAAAAGAAAAGCCACCGCTCCCGCGGTGGCTAAGGTGTGAGGTCAAGAACCTCCAGAGGGAACAGTTGCTTCATCGACCGGGAGGATGGCCGACATGCGTCAGCAACTGCCGGCAATATGCCGCGTTGGCGCCGCCGGCTCAATCAACGAGGCACCGAAATCCTTTGCTTGAGGCAATCAACTTTCCAGATTCCAGGGGAACCGCGCGATATTCTACTCGCAGGCAGCCCTGAAACGGCTCGCTCGCGGCGCGCCGGACGAGGAAGACTAGGACCTGGACGGTCTCGCCGGCCCCGTCGATTCGCGCAGAATGAGTTCGACGGGCCAGAGCTCGTGGATTTCCAATGGAGACCGACCCGACAGCAGTTGCAGGACAAGATCCGCACATCGCGTTCCGGCCGCCCGCATCGAGGACCGCGTCGCCGACAGCGACGGCACCATGTTGTCGGCGGTGAGATACGGAAAGACGTCGTCATGGGCGATGACCGAGACGTCGCGCCCGATCTGCATCCCAAGCGATCGGACCGCGCGATAGACACCGAGCGCCGTCATCATGGATCCCGCCACAAAGGCTGTTGGTGGGTTCGGTTGCTCCAGGAAGGACCGCGCAAACCGAAAACCGAGCTCGTCCGTGAAGTTGCCGCTCGCCATCAGCTGCGGATCAGGCTCGATGCCGTGACTTTGAAGTGCCTTGCGGAAGCCACTGTCCCGGTGAAGAGCGTAGGTCGCGCCCGACCGACCATTGATCATTGCAATGCGCCGGTGGCCAAGATCGATCAGGTGCGACGTGGCGCGCTTGATCGCAGCTTCGTTGTCGATGTCGAGCCAGGCATGCGGCACATCGATGGCCGACCGCCCGTGCACGAGGAACGGCATGCCGAGTTCGTGGAGCAGCGCAATGCGCTCGTCATTGGGTTTGGGCGAGTGCACGATGATCGCGTCGACACGCCGGCTCTCCACGAGTCGACGGTAGAGCTGCATCTCATCCTCATGGTTGGGATCCGCCATCGGGATGACGAGAATGTCGGTCTCCTCCGCCACCAGCCGCTCCGCCATGCCGGCCATGAACTCCGCGAAGTGAAATTCGCCGGCGCGCCCCATTACCACGCCGATAGCCCCTGCTCGACCGGTTTTCAGCCGCACGGCATTGACGTTCGGGCTATAGCCCAGCCGCGCAGCAGCTTCCGCCACACGGGCGCGCGTGGTCTCGCTCACCTCGGGGTAGCCGCTCAGCGCCCGACTGACCGTGGTCGGGGACAATCCTACCTGCTTCGCGAACTCTTTAAGCTTCATCCGACAGTGCGTCTTTCGTCCTGACCTGGCTGGCTGGACGCCAGCAGGTGCTGTCTCCCTTATGGCCTAAGCGTATCAGTTCGCAAATAACCAAACCGTTTTCAATTTTAGATATTCCTTCGAGTGAGGTTTGTCTCTTTTTCCCACAACCGAAACTACCGCCATCCCTATGATTTTTCTTTGTTATCAATATGTGATCGCGGTTGTGCGACTTTGACACGTGTGCCCGCTTGACTCAATATCGACCTTCTGACAATTTTTTCCAGCCAAACCGTTTTCAATTTTTCCAATGTTTGGTTCTTTTGGGAGGAAGATATGAAATTTCATTTCACAGCGGTCGCCATCGCGGCCGCGCTGCTCGGTGTCGCACAGCCCTCGTTCGCCGCCAACATCAGTATTTCCGCAAGCTCGACCGGCAAGAACCTCGACCTGTTCCGCAAGCAGCTCGACGAGTTCGAGAAGGCAACCGGCAACAAGGTCAGCATCGTGACCATGCCGTCGTCTTCGACGGAGCAGTTCTCGCAGTATCGCCTGTGGCTCGCCGCCGGCAACAAGGACGTCGACGTTTATCAGACCGACGTCATCTGGGCGCCGCAGCTCGCCGACCAGTTCGTCGACCTCAAGGATGCCGCAAAGGATGTCGTCGGCGATTTCTTCCCGTCGATCATCGCCTCGCAGACCGTGAACGGTCGCCTCGTCGCCATGCCGCTCTACACCGATGCGCCGGCGCTCTTCTACCGCAAGGACCTGCTCGACAAGTACGGCAAACAGCCGCCGAAGACCTGGGACGAAATGGCGGCGACCGCCAAGGAAATCCAGGACAAGGAACGCGCAGCCGGCCAGAAGGATCTCTGGGGCTATGTGTTCCAGGGCAACGCTTATGAAGGCCTGACCTGCAATGCGCTGGAGTGGGTCAAGTCCTCAGGCGGCGGCCAGATCATCGAGCCGGACGGCACCATCTCCATCAACAACGAGAAGGCAGCAGCGGCGATCGACCGCGCCAAGGGTTGGGTCGGAACGATTTCGCCAGGCGGCGTGCTCGCCTACCAGGAAGAAGAGTCCCGCGGCGTCTGGCAGACCGGCAATGCCGTTTTCATGCGCAACTGGCCCTATGCCTACGCTCTCGGCAATGGCGGGGACAGCGCCGTCAAGGGCAAGTTCGACGTAACGACACTTCCGGTTGCCAAGGAAGGCGACACGCCATCCTCGACGCTCGGCGGCTGGAACCTCGCCGTCTCCAAGTACTCTGAGAACCCGGACGTCGCAATTGCGCTCGTCAAGTTCCTGACCTCCAAGGAACGCCAGAAGCAGCGCGCCATCGAGCTCTCCAACCTGCCGACACTGTCTGCGCTCTACGACGACAAGGACATCGCGGCCGCAGCACCGTTCATGCCGAACTGGAAGCCGATCTTCCAGAACGCCGTTCCGCGTCCATCGGCATCCGCCAAGGTCAAGTACAACGAGGTCTCCTCGAAGTTCTGGACCGCCGTTCATAACTCGCTTTCGGGTAACGGCACCTCCGCAGAAAACCTCGAGCTTCTCGAGGCCGACCTGACGACGCTGAAGGGCGAGAACTGGTAACCGACGGCATCGGCAGCGGCGGGCGTCCGCCGCTGCCCTTCCCCGAAGCCGCCATCGTCAAATCGCCTCAAGAAGCGGGTACCTCATGACTGAAGCCGCAGTTTCCTCAAGCGTCGGATCGCGAGCGCGCGCCGTCAATACCTCGTCGGACCTGCGCTCCGAGCGCATCCGTTCCGCCTGGATATTCCTGGCCCCCACCCTGTTCATTCTGGCCGTTGTTGCCGGATGGCCGCTTTTCAGAACGATCTATTTCAGCTTCACGAACGCATCCCTCACGAGCCTCGGTGACGCCCAGTTCGTCGGCTTCAAAAATTATCTCTCATGGATCACGCTTAAGAGCGGGCGCACCGTCTATAGCGGCCTGCTTGCGGACCCGAACTGGTGGCGCGCCGTCTGGAACACGATGAAGTTCGCGTTCCTGTCGGTAACCATCGAAACCATTCTCGGCCTCGTCGTCGCCCTGGTGTTGAACGCCAATTTCCCCGGCCGCGGCATCGTGCGCGCCGCCATCCTCGTTCCCTGGGCAATCCCGACAATCGTTTCCGCCAAGATGTGGGCCTGGATGCTCAACGACCAGTTCGGCATCCTGAACGACATCCTCCTCGGCATGGGCCTGATCACCCAGAAGATTGCCTGGACCGCAAATCCCGACACGGCCATGATTGCCGTTCTGATCGTCGACGTCTGGAAGACAACGCCCTTCATGGCGCTGCTCATCCTCGCCGGCCTGCAGATGGTTCCCGCCGATATCTACGAAGCCGCCAAGATCGATGGCATCAACCCGATCAAGGTCTTCTGGCGCCTGACCCTGCCGCTGGTCCGCCCAGCCATCATGGTCGCCGTGATCTTCCGCATGCTCGACGCCTTGCGCATCTTCGACCTGATCTACGTGCTGACGCCGAACAATGCTCAGACCAAGACCATGTCGGTTATGGCCCGCGAAAACCTCTTCGACTTCGACAAGTTCGCCTATGGCGCAACCGCCTCGACGGTACTCTTCCTGATCATCGCGACGATCACCGTGCTCTACATGTGGCTCGGTCGCGTCAAACTCGGCGGGAGCGAACGCTGATGCTGCTGACCGCTACCAAGAACACCCTCTTCTACCTGCTCGTCGCCGTCATCGTCGTCATCGCGGTATTCCCGTTCTACTATGCGATCCTGACGAGCTTCAAAGCCGGCACGGCCCTCTTCGAGGTCAATTACTGGCCGACCTCGATCTCGCTCACCAACTACACGACGGTCCTGACCACGGGCAGCTTCATCCGCAGCCTCGGTAACTCGCTGCTTGTCGCCATCCTGGTTGTCGCGGCTTCGCTGTTGCTCGCCGTCACCGCATCTTACGCGCTTGCCCGCGTCAATTTCCGCGGTCGCGCGCTGCTGATGCTGACGATCCTGTCGGTGTCGATGTTCCCACAGATCGCCGTGCTCGCCGGCCTGTTCGAGCTCATCCGGTGGATCGGCATCTTCAACACGCCTTTCGCGCTGATCTTCTCCTACATGATCTTCACCCTGCCCTTCACGGTCTGGGTTCTGACCACCTTCATGCGCGATCTGCCGATTGAAATCGAGGAAGCGGCGATCGTCGATGGCGCCTCGCCGTGGGTGATCATCACCCAGGTTTTCATGCCGCTGATGTGGCCTGCTCTGGTCACGACCGGCCTGCTTGCCTTCATTACGGCCTGGAACGAATTCCTCTTCGCCCTAACATTCACTTCATCGGACGCTCAGCGAACGGTGCCGGTTGCCATCGCCCTGCTTTCAGGCGGCAGCCAGTTCGAAATCCCGTGGGGCAACATCATGGCAGCATCCGTCATCGTCACGGTCCCTGTCGTTGTCCTGGTCCTGATATTCCAGCGGCGCATCATTTCCGGCCTGACTGCCGGTGGCGTCAAAGGTTGAAGAAAGCACGATATGGCACAGATTCGACTCGACAATATCCGTAAGAGCTTCGGTGCGCTTGAAGTCATCAAGGGCGTCTCGCTCGATATCCGCAAAGGCGAGTTCATGGTCTTCGTCGGCCCGTCCGGCTGCGGCAAGTCCACGCTGCTGCGGCTGATCTCCGGACTGGAAGACATCAGCTCGGGTACGCTTTCCTTCGATGGCGAGGCCGTCAACCGCTACGCACCGTCGAAGCGCGGCATCGCCATGGTCTTCCAATCCTATGCGCTCTATCCGCATATGACCGTATTCGAGAACATGGCCTTCGGGATGAAACTGTCAGGACGCACCAGGGAAGAATGCAGGGCCCGCGTCGAGCAGGCCGCCGGCATGCTGCAGCTCTCGCCTTATCTCGAACGCCTGCCCCGCCAACTCTCCGGCGGCCAGCGCCAGCGTGTCGCGATCGGCCGCGCCATCGTCCGCGATCCCAAGGTGTTCCTGTTCGACGAGCCGCTGTCGAACCTCGATGCGGCGCTGCGCGTCGCAACGCGTCTGGAGATCGCCAAGCTTCACCGCAGCATGCACGGCACGACGATGATCTACGTCACCCACGACCAGGTCGAGGCGATGACGCTGGCCGACCGCATCTGCG
Source organism: Rhizobium sp. BK399 (assembly GCF_014194695.1). GTDB lineage: Bacteria > Pseudomonadota > Alphaproteobacteria > Rhizobiales > Rhizobiaceae > Rhizobium. The sequence goes on from NZ_JACIAH010000002.1 coordinate 218,043, forward strand.
TCCTGCGGGATGGCGTCGTCGAGCAGGTCGGCACGCCGCTCGAACTCTACGAGACACCGAATTCCGTCTTCGTCGCCGGCTTCATCGGTTCGCCGAAAATGAACTTCCTGACCGGTGAATTCGCGGCACCCTACAGTGCCCACACCATCGGTGTTCGCGCCGAGCATATGGAGATCGTTCAGCAGGACGCCGCCTGGAGCGGCACCGTCATTCATTCCGAAATTCTCGGCTCGGACAGCTTCGTCTATCTCGACATCGGCACATCGGAGCCGCTGGTCGTGCGCGAGACGGGCGTCTCCGGCCACCAGCCCGGCCAGAAACTCGGGGTTTCCCCGATGGCTGGCCGTGTTCACCGCTTCGACCAATCCGGACGCGCGCTCGAAAGAGTACCCCTCAAGGGCGCGGCCTGACACCTACCCGAAACCACAGGATCCGCCTCGCTTCCCATCGAGGTCGATCGACCATCCGCATGAAGGAGCAATCACTTGGCTATTCGCACCATTGTCTGGGGTGAAAACATCCACGAAACCACCAATGCCATCGTTCGGGGCATCTATCCCGAAGGCATGCACACCACCATCGCCAATGCCCTGAACACCGATCCGGCGATCCAGGCGACGACGGCCACGCTGCAGGAGCCCGAGCACGGCCTGACGGAAGCCCGCCTTGCCGAAACCGATGTCCTCACCTGGTGGGGTCACAAGGATCACGGCGCGGTCTCCGACGTCGTCGTCGAGCGCGTTGCCAAGCGCGTCTGGGAAGGCATGGGCCTGCTGGTCCTGCACTCCGGCCACTTCTCGAAGATCTTCAAGCGCCTGATGGGCACCCCCTGCGCGCTGAAGTGGCGCGAAGCCGGCGAGCGCGAGCGTCTGTGGACGATCAACCCGCGCCACCCGATCGCCGCTGGCCTCGATGAAAACTTCGTCCTCGAAAACGAGGAAATGTACGGCGAGCAGTTCTCCGTGCCGGAGCCGCTGGAGACGGTCTTCATCTCCTGGTTCCAGGGTGGCGAAGTCTTCCGTTCGGGCCTCACCTGGCGCCGCGGCGCCGGCAACATCTTCTACTTCCGCCCTGGCCATGAAACCTATCCGACCTATCATGATGCCAACGTCCAGAAGGTACTCATCAACGGCGTGAAATGGGCCTATAACCCGCAAGGCGATCTGAAGAGCATCACCGATGCCCCGAATGTCCCCGTCGAAAGGGCTCTTGAGCCGATCGTCGAGCGCGGCCCGCGTCTGCATCAGGCCGGCGAAGCCGGTTACCGCTGAGGAGCACACATATGCGTCTACTCGTTCTTGGTACCGGCTCGATGGCCAGAAACCAGGTTGCCAACTTCCTCGCCATCGATGGCGTGGAGGTTGTCGGCGCCGTCGATACCGATCCGGCACGCCTTGCCGAATTTGCCGATCACTTCCATATCCAGAATCGCTTCCTCTCCCTCGAAGAAGCGATCGCATGGGGTGAATTCGACGCGGCGACCAACGTCACGCCGGATCGCATCCACCATGCGACCAGCCTGGCGCTGATCGCAGCAGGCAAGCATGTATTCTGCGAAAAGCCGCTGGCGGAGCACTATGCCGATGCACTCGAGATGACGGAAGCCGCTGAAGCTGCCGGCGTCATCAACATGGTCAACCTCACCTATCGCAACGTCGCGCCCCTGCAGCGCGCCCGCGAAATGGTGCTGGCTGGTGAGCTCGGCACAATCAGACACGTTGAGGCCTCCTACCTGCAAAGCTGGCTGGTCTCGCGCGCCTGGGGTGACTGGCGCACGGAATCGCGCTGGCTGTGGCGCCTGTCGACCGGCCACGGCTCGAACGGCGTGCTTGGCGATGTCGGCATCCACATCCTCGACTTCGCCGCCTATGGCGCAGCGACCGATATCGACCACGTCTTTGCCCGCCTGAAGACCTTCAACAAGGCTCCCGGCGGCCAGATCGGCGAATATCTGCTGGATGCCAACGACAGCTTCACGATGTCGGTCGATTTCACCAACGGTGCGCTTGGCGTCATCCATGCGACCCGTTGGGCAACCGGCCACCTCAACGAGCTGAAGCTTCGCATCTATGGCGAAAAGGGCAGCCTCGAGGTCATCCATCGCCCGGATGGTTCCGAACTGCGCGGCTGCTTCGGCGAGGACATCGAGACCGCCACCTGGCGCGACATCGAAGTGCCCGCCGTTCTGACGAACTACCAACGCTTTGCCGAAGCCGTCAGAACCGGAAAGCAGGACGACCCGACCTTCCGCCACGCCGCAAACCTGCAGAAGGTCCTCGACCTTGCGATCGTGTCGGAGAAGGAGCGGCGGGAGCTCAATCTGCTGGAGGCCTCCGAGCAGGCTAACCCGGCAAACAAGCGGATACCGCCGCTAACGGTCGTCGTCTGATACGAGAATTCGCCAAGAGGAATAAAGGCCCGCCGATGCGGGCCTTTATCATTTCAAACTACCGCAGACGATCCGCGAGCAGGCTGATCGAAGCAGCGTCGGCATTGGCGAAGGCAAGCCTGAGATAGTGCTCCTGACCTTCCCCGAAATAGCTTCCCGGCAGGCAGACGACACCGGCCTCCTTCGCCAGGCGCTCCGCGACAGCGGCTGAGCTGAGCTCCGCGAACGGATGGCGGATGAACGCGAAATAGGCGCCAAGCGCCCCGATCTCCCAGCCGGGCAACCCTGATATCACGGCCCGCAACGCATCAGCGCGACGTGCGATCTCCAGGCGGTTTTCTGCCTGCCAGTCGGCAAGGATCGGCATCGCCGCGGCAACCGCAACCTGGGCCGCGCGTGGCGCGCAGATCTGCATATTGTCCATGACCTTGGCGATCTCGGCAACGACGTCGACGCCTGCCGTGATCGCCCCGAGGCGATGGCCGGGAATGCAGAAGGACTTCGAGAAGCTGTAGAGCAGGATCAGCGTGTCTTCCCAACCGGGGATCGCAAGCAGCGGATGCGGAGCGCCGTAGCCGTCGGGAAGGAAGTCGCGGTAGGTCTCGTCGACGATCAGCCACGCCCCATGCTTGCGGCAGAGGTTGAACAGCTCCAGCAGCAACTCAGGCGGATAGATCGCGCCTGTCGGATTGTTCGGTGTCACGACCGCCAGTACCTTGGCGCCATCAGCCAGGGCCTTCTCCGCCGAGTGAATCTCCGGCAAAAAGCCGTTCTCGGGGTCGCACTCGACCAGAACGCGCTTGATGCCGAGCATCGACAAAGTCGTCTCCTGATTGAAGTAGAACGGATTGGTCAGTCCCACCGTATCGCCGGAACCGGCAAGCGCGATTGCCGCCGACATGAAGGCCTGGTTGCAGCCCGCGGTGATATGGATGTTGGCTGCCGAAACGGACGCCCCATAGACCTTGGACATATGCCCGGCATAAGCCTCTCTCAGCACGCCCTCGCCCTCGATCGGACCATAGCCCGTCGTCTTCGGCGACGATGCCGCTTCGCCAAGCAGCCGCAGCATTTCAGGATGGGCCGGATAGCCGGGCACCGCCTGCGAAAGATCGACCAACGGCCCCTTGTCGCCCTTGTATTCGCGAGCCCAGGCGAGCACCGAGGGAATGGGAGGCGGAGACAGACGGGAGACAAGCGGATTGGCGAAGGCAGACATGCAGCTCTCTTCTCAAACGAGGTGAACTGTCACTCCTGCACGGAATGAGCTTCCTCGGCAACCGGCATTGAAGGGTGTCGCACAGAGATCGTCAGGAGCCGCAGCAGGCCTTGAGCTTCGAGAGCTTCGGCACCTCGATATGCCTGTTGGCAACGATCGAGATCACCCCATCGGCCTTCAGCTTCGACATCTGGCGAGAGACCGTCTCGATCGTCAGCCCAAGGAAGTCAGCAATGTCAGCCCGCGATAGCGGCAGATCGAACTTGCGCTTTTCGCCGACGGCCTCGGGATCGAGATGCGTTGCGATCAAAAGCAGGAAGCTCGCAACCTTCTCCGCCGCCGTCTTGCGCCCAAGCGTCACCATCCAGTCGCGGGCTTCGTCGAGCTCGCGCAGCGTCTGCGACATCAGGCGTTCGGCAAGCGCAGGATTGCTTTTGACCATGCGCTCCAGCGCCGCCTTCGGAATGCGACAGAGGTTGACGTCGGAAGCCGCCTCCACCGACACTGCATTCTCATTCGCGTTCAGCCTGCCGAGAAGATCGGGCGCGAACTGCAGGCCGACAATCTGCTGGCGTCCGTCCTCCAGCGTCTTGGTGAGCTTCACGACGCCGCGGATGACGGTCGCGTAGGACTCGGCCGGCATCTTCTCGCCGGCAAGCTCATCGCCGGATTCGTGGTTGACCAGGCGCGTATGCGCGGAAAGCGCCAGCAATTCATCGGCGCTGAGCGCACCGCAAATGCCCTTGTGGCGAACCTCGCAGCTCATGCAACGCACTGGTATGTTTGAATTATGTATGTCTTTGCGCATCAAATCAGCTCCGCGCAAAAGCATAGACTACAGCTGCAGCGGGAGAACAGCGTTTTCTTGATCGAGATCAAAGTGTCGCCGTTCGGGGCCGGTTATGGCTTCCCCAAAAGGACACGCCATGAACGCCGAACTCATCGCCCGCTACGCCGCTCGCGTGCCACGCTACACCAGCTACCCAACGGCTCCGCACTTCCATGACGGCGTCGACGAAGCGGTCTATCGGGAATGGCTCGGCCAGGAGGCGGATGGATCGCTGTCGCTATATCTGCATATCCCGTTTTGCGATCGGCTCTGCTCCTATTGCGGCTGCCATACCAAGCAGGTGCGCCGCTACGACCCGATCGCCGCCTATCTCGATGTTCTCAACAGGGAGATCGAGCTTGTTGCCGGGTGCCTGCCCGAGCGGCGCAAGGTCAGTGCGATCCATTTCGGCGGCGGTTCGCCGACGATCGTGAACCCAATAGACCTGCAGAGATTGCGCGACACACTGGATCGGCATTTCGATATTGCATCGAACGCCGAGATCAGCGTCGAGATCGACCCGACTCATGTCGACGCCGAGCGCCTGCAGGCATGGAGATCCCTGGGCATAACGCGGGCAAGTGTCGGCGTGCAGGATTTCGAGCCGATCGTACAGACCGCGATCAACCGCCCACAAAGCTTCGAGGAGACGGCTGACGTCGTGACCACGCTAAGAGATCTCGGTGTCTCCTCGATCAATCTCGATATCGTCTATGGCCTGCCGCACCAAAACAAAACGATGCTGTTGAGAACGATCGAACAATGTCTCTCCATGGCGCCCGATCGGATCGCCATGTTCGGCTATGCCCATGTCCCCTGGATGAAGAAGCATCAGTCGCAGATTGATGCAGCGACGTTGGCCGGTCCGGTGGAACGCTTCGAGATGGTGGCTGCCGGTGCCGAGGCCATTCTTGCCGCCGAATATGTGGCTGTCGGGATCGATCATTTTGCAAAGCCAGGTGACTGCATGGCACAGAAGCTTTCCCACGGCACGCTTCGACGCAATTTCCAAGGCTACACCACCGACGAGGCGGACGCATTGATCGGTTTCGGCGCGTCCTCGATCGGGCGGCTGCCGCAGGGCTATGTCCAGAACATCACGGCGACGGGGCAATACTGCCGGGCAATCCTGGACGGTCGTCTACCTGTTGCTCGCGGCTTTTCCCTCTCTGACGGCGACCGCGCAGCTGCGTCCGCCATCGAGGATCTGATGTGCAGCTACGCCTTCTCTGTCTCCGATCTCCGATCACGCTTTGGACGCGCCGCCGACGCTGTCGTCACCGATGCGATGCGGGCGCATCTATTCAACGAGGATGAACTGACGACATTCGACGGCAACACCTTCGCGATCACACCGAAAGGCCGGCCCTTCGTGCGGGCGATCGCTGCGAAATTCGATCGTTATCTCGATCAGGGGCGGGCGAAACATTCGATCGCCGTTTGATCCAGATCAAGTTCTGTCGCGGCGAATCTTCCTATGACTCGCCGCGACACCAAATTGCCGCAGCCTTTGTTCCCCGATTGCCCATAGAGCCAAGCCAGTTATAGTAATTTCAGAAATTTCTGAAATCACAGACATAACGGAAACCCCGATGAACCTTCCGCCGCTTGTTCAATCCTTCGTTCTCCACTTCGGTGAAATGGGCTCGCGCTGGGGCATCAACCGCACGGTCGGCCAGATCTATGCGCTGCTCTACGTGTCTCCTTCGCCGCTATGCGCCGAGGAAATCGCCGATGCCCTCAGCATCTCGCGCTCGAATGTCTCGATGAGCCTGCGCGAACTTCAGACCTGGAACCTGGTGCTGCTGAAGCACAAGCCGGATGACCGGCGCGACTTCTTCACCACGCCCGACGATGTCTGGCAGATTCTGCGCACTCTGGCCGAAGAGCGCAAGAAGCGAGAGGTAGACCCGACGCTCTCGGTCCTTCGCGAAATCCTGATGCAGCGGCCGGCAAGTGAAGCCGAGCGCCATGCGCAAGAGCGCATGAGCGAGATGCACGCGCTGATCGAGCAGCTAACGCATTGGTATGAAGACGTAAAACAACTTGAAACCGAGCGCCTTGCAACGCTACTCTCTTTAGGTGCGAAAGTGACGAAGCTGTTGGAGGCCAAGGATCGAGTTGTTTCGCTCGGCCGCAGCCGCCGGCCCAATCCTGCGAACAAGAGTTAGCGCTATGGGGAGTGCTTACTTAGACGCAAGTGGAAAGCAGGCTTTCGGCAAGCCGGAAAAACCTGTGCCCAGACATCGCGGGCTTCGAATGGCAGCAGCCGTCCAGACGCTCGCATCGCTGATCTGGATACCGCAGGCGGCCATTCTCGCCACCGCAGTCGGCAGGATCGCAGATGGCGGCGGCTTCAACGAGGTCTTCGGGCTCGCCGTTTATATCGCCCTGCTTGGGATAACGAAAAGCTGTCTCGAAGCGGCGGGCGGTCGCATGGCATTTCGTGCCGCCCGAACCGAACTGACGGCCCGGCGCGAACTTGCCACAGCAGCCCTCGCCAGACGCTCGCCGATCGACAGCACAAGACCGAGTTCCGGCGAAGCCGCAAGCGTCATCGGCGAGCAGGCCGAAATGATCGTTCCCTATCTCTCGCGCTTTCAGCCGGCCCGTTTCAAGGCGAGTGCCGTACCATCGGTCATCCTAGCCTGCGTTGTCCCGATTTCGTGGATTGCCGCCCTCATTCTCCTGTTTGCCATGCCACTGATCCCGGTCTTCATGGCGCTGATCGGCTGGCGTGCGCAGGCGGCCAGCGAGAAGCAGCTGGCCGCGACCGGAGGCCTCAACGGCTTCCTCCTCGATCGCCTGCGTGGCATGGCGACGATCCGTTCGCTGGGTGCCGTCGATGTTACCGCAACAAGACTCAGGGCAGACTCTGAGTCGCTGAAAACCCGAACGATGGCCGTCCTGAAGATCGCCTTCCTGTCGTCGGCTGTTCTGGAGCTTTTCGCAGCGCTGGGCGTCGCTCTGGTCGCCGTCTACGTCGGCTTCTCGCTGCTCGGCGAAATCCGTTTCGGCGCCTGGGCCGGAGGCCTCGATCTGACGAGCGGCCTCTTCGTGCTGCTGCTTGCACCTGCGTTCTTTGAGCCGCTGCGGGAGCTCTCTGCCGTCTGGCATGATCGCGCCGCCGGCGAGGCCGCCATGAAGGCAATCGATGCTTTAAATGTGGAAGGCCTTCAACTGCCCACCGCAACCGACGCACCCGCCGTGGCACCGGCCGGCGCCATCCGCCTGGCCAATGTCGGCTTCCGTTACGGCAAGGACAGCAACGCCGCCATCGATGGATTTGATTTGAGCGTCCGTGCTGGCGAGCATGTTGCGCTTCTCGGCCCCAGCGGCTCTGGTAAATCGACCCTGCTCGCGCTGATCGCTGGTCACGTGACCGGCGACACCGGCAGCGTCACGATCGACGGACAGCCGGTCAGCCCCGCCCTTCATGATAAGATCGCCTGGGTCGGCCAGAAGCCGCACATATTTGCCGGCACCATCGCGGGCAACATTTCGCTCGGCCGACCGAACGTTTCCATGCAATCTGTGGCAGAAGCACTCAATCTCGCAAAGCTCAACCGTTTCGCCCGCAGCCACGCTCGCCGTCCGCTTGGCGATGGTGGTGTGGGAGTATCAGGCGGCGAAGCGTTGCGCCTCGCCATCGCCCGTGCCGCCTGCAATGCGGAAGCGTGTATCGTACTTGCGGACGAGCCGACCGCGCACCTTGATGCCGAAACCGCAAGCGAGATCACCGAGAGCCTCCTTGCCCTTGCCAAGGGACGCACGCTCGTTGTCGCGACTCACGATCCGCAGCTTGCTGCCCGCATGGAGCAGACGATCCTCCTCGATCGCGAAACTGTACGGGAGGCCGCCGAATGAGCGCATCGCTTTCCACCCTCAGGCCGATCGCCAAGCTTTTCCTTGCCGAACGCCGCCGCGGCCTGCTCCTCGGAGCTGCGCTTTCGGCGACCACGGTATCGGCAGGAATTGCCCTGCTTGGTCTCTCCGGGTGGTTCATCACTGCCACCGGCATTGCCGGACTTTCCGCAGCGGCGGTCGCTACGTTCGACGTGTTCATGCCGTCGGCCGGCATCCGCCTGCTTGCACTCGGCCGGACCGCCTCGCGTTACGGCGAGCGGCTAACCACTCACGACGCAACGCTGAGCGTACTCGCCGCCCTGCGCGAGCGCCTATTTCGTGGATGGGCGGCACCCGGCGCCGCACGCGAACTCGCACGCCGGCCCGCCCGGCTGCTTTTCCGTCTGACCGGCGACATCGACGCGCTGGATTCCCTTTATCTACGTGTGCTGGTTCCGACCGGCGTGGCAATCATTGCGGCACTTTCCGCAAGCATCGCCCTCGGTCCAATGAACCCGCTCTTCGGGCTGGCCGTCGGTGCCACCCTCCTCGGCACGGGGCTCGGCATTCCACTATTGGCCGGACGCCGGGCAACAAAGCATGCCCGCCGCCGCACCTACGGCATCGAAGCCATTCGCGCCCGCACCATCGATCTCGTCGCTGGGCAAACCGACTTGTTGATGGCCGGACGCCTCGACGCCCAACGGGCTGCGATTGCCGACGCTGACCGCTACGCAGCCTCTGCCGATGATCGCCTGAACCGCATCGAAACCGGCGTTACCTTCGGTTTCGGCTTAGCGACGACCGCTCTTCTGGCCGGTTCGCTACTTGCCGTTGCGGCATTGGCCGGAGCGCAAGCAATCAGCCCAGCGGTTGCCACGCTGGGTATCCTGATCGCATTCGCCGCGGTCGAACCCTTCGGTGCGCTGCGTCGCGGAGCGATGGAACTTGGCCGCACGCTTCTTTCTGCCCGCCGCATCGCGCCTCGCCTGTCGGCAAACGAAGACCCGCACAGCAACGCGACTCCGCGTCCCGGATTTGCGTTTCGCCTGGATCGCGTCAGCGCAGGATACGACGCGGAAACGCCTGTGCTTCACGAGGTCGACCTCGACCTACCGGCAGGCGCGAAGCTGGCGCTGGTCGGCGCCAGCGGTGCAGGTAAGTCGACACTTCTGTCGCTCCTCGCAGCCGAAATGTTCCCAACCGAAGGAGCCGCCGAAGGACTCGACGCCACGCTTCTGACGCAACGGACGGAGCTCTTCCAAGATAGCGTTCGCGGCAATCTCCAACTCGCGAGCCCCGACGCAGCGGATGCCGCGTTGCGCGACGCACTTATCGCTGCAGGCCTCCTGCAGGATGTCGCAGCCCTACCGCGTGGCCTCGACACTCAACTTGGCGAAGGCGGCATGGGGCTCTCGGGTGGTCAGTCGCGCCGCCTTGCTCTTGCCCGCCTGTTCCTCCGCGACACGCCACTCTGGCTGCTGGACGAACCAACGGAGGGCCTCGACGGCGCAACCGCGCGGGACGTCATGCAACGTCTGGCCGAGCAAGCCGTGGGGCGCTCGCTTGTCATCGCCACGCATATCCGTCGCGAAGCAGCAATCGCGGATGTCATCGCCGTCATGGAGGATGGGCGCATCACAGAAGTTTCACGTCGCGGAGAGGCGGCGTTCGAAAAGGCTTTGAACCGGCTGAGACCGGACTGAGCCACACCGCATGGCCGCCCGGCAATCCGGCTTGGCGGAGACTCTTCATATCCCGTGGGACCGTGGGAGAAAGACAATGGAACTGGACATAGTTGCGCTATCGCGCTTCCAATTTGCGCTGACTGCGCTTTACCACTTTTTATTCGTACCTTTGACGCTAGGGCTCTCCGTATTGCTCGCTATCATGGAGACGGTCTACGTCATGACCGGCCGCCAGATCTGGCGGCAGATGACGAAGTTCTGGGGCATACTCTTCGGTATCAACTTTGCGATCGGTGTCGCCACCGGCATCGTCATGGAATTCCAGTTCGGCATGAATTGGAGCTACTACAGCTACTATGTCGGCGATATCTTCGGCGCTCCGCTCGCGATCGAGGGGCTGATGGCCTTCTTCCTCGAGGCGACCTTCGTCGGCCTGTTCTTCTTCGGATGGGACAAGCTGTCAAAGGTGGGTCACCTGGTGGCGACATGGTGCGTGGCGCTTGGCTCCAACTTCTCGGCGCTCTGGATTCTCATCGCCAACGGCTGGATGCAGAACCCGGTCGGTTCGGCGCTCAATCCGCAAACGATGCGGATGGAGGTCACCAGCTTCTTCGACGTGGTCTTCAACCCCGTCGCCCAGGCGAAATTTGTCCACACCGTCTCGGCTGGTTACGTCTGCGCCTCGATCTTCGTGCTCGGCGTTTCTGCCTGGTACATGCTGAAGGGTCGCCATCTGCAAATGGCCAAGCGCTCGATGACGGTTGCCGCATCTTTCGGCCTGGCATCGGCGCTTTCGGTCGTCGTCCTCGGCGATGAAAGCGGCTACCTCGCAACTGAAAACCAGAAGATGAAGCTTGCCGCCATCGAGGCCATGTGGAAGACGGAACCGGCACCGGCTGCCTTCACCGCCTTCGGCTTCCCGGATCAGGAAGCTCGCGAAACGCATTTCGCCGTTCATATTCCCTGGGTAATGGGCCTGATCGGTACCCGCTCCCTGACAACGGAAATCCCCGGCATCGACCAACTGGAACAGAAGGCTGAGGCTCGTATCCGCGACGGTATCAAGGCTTACGACGCGCTGATGCAGATCCGCGCGGCCGCAACGCCGGATGCGATCGCACCTCAGCTGCGCAGTTCCTTCGAGGAAATCGGGCACGAGCTTGGCTATGCTCTCCTTCTGAAGCGCTATGTCGATGATCCACGCCAGGCGACCGACGCGCAGATCACCCAGGCCGCACGCGATACCGTTCCGCATGTGCCGACGCTCTTCTGGTCGTTCCGCATCATGGTCGGGCTCGGCATGTTCTTCATCGTCCTGACGGCAACCTTCTTCTGGCTGTCGGCGCGACGTCACTTGGACAAGTACCCATTGCTGCTGAAGATCGCCGTCTTCGCCATCCCGCTTCCCTGGATTGCCATCGAAGCCGGCTGGATCGTCGCAGAGATCGGACGCCAGCCCTGGGTCATCGAAGGCGTGCTGCCGACGGCAATGGCCGTGTCGAGCCTCGGCGCAAGCACGGTTCTGCTGACGATCTGTGGCTTTGCTGCCCTCTATACCGCCCTCATCGTCGTCGAGATGACGCTCATGATCCGGGCCATCCAGAAGGGACCGGACCCTGACAACGAGCCGGAAGCCGAACTCATCTCCGAAACTCTCGTCCCCGCAGCGGAGTGATCCATCATGATCCTGCACGAACTCATAGACTACGAAATCCTGCGCATGATCTGGTGGCTGCTCCTCGGGGTGCTGCTGATCGCCTTCGCCGCCACGGACGGCTTCGACCTTGGCGTCGGCACGCTGCTTCCCTTCGTCGCAAAGACGGACACGGAGAGGCGCGTCGCCATCAACACGATCGGCCCGGTCTGGGAAGGAAACCAGGTGTGGCTGATCCTCGGCGGCGGCGCCATCTTCGCGGCTTGGCCGCCGCTTTATGCAGTGTCGTTCTCAGGCTTTTATCTCGCGATGTTCGCGATTCTGCTGGCGCTCATCCTGCGTCCGGTTGGGTTTAAATACCGCTCGAAGCGAGAGAGCGCGCGTTGGCGCAGCAACTGGGATTGGGCGCTGTTCATTGGCGGCTTCGTCCCGTCACTGATCTTCGGCGTCGCGGTCGGTAATGTGCTGCAAGGCGTGCCGTTCCGCTTCGATCCAGCTGATATGAGGATCTTCTATGAGGGTTCGTTCTTTGGACTGTTGAACCCCTACGCCCTGCTTTGCGGACTGCTCTCGGTCTCCATGTTGGTCTTGCACGGAGCCTCCTGGCTGGTCCTTAAAACCACAGGCCCGGTTGCCGAGCGGGCAAGAACCTATGGCAGCCTTGCCTCGCTCGCCGTGATCGTTCTCTTTGCGCTTGGCGGAATCTTCCTGGCGATTGGGGTGAACGGCTATAGCATTACCAGTGAGATCAACCCTGGCGGCCCGTCGAACCCGCTCTTCAAGACGGCCACTCATGACGGCTCGTGGCTCGCCAACTACGGCACTCATCCGTGGATGCTGATCGCCCCGATCCTCGGCTTCGCGGGGGCCGCCGCTGCCTTCCTCGCGCTGCGGGCAAGGTGGGAGGTCGCGGCTCTGCTCTTCAGCAAGCTGTCGATCTTTGGCATCATTTCCACCGTCGGCCTTTCGATGTTCCCGTTCATCCTGCCCTCGTCGCTAGAGCCCAACTCGAGCCTGACGGTATGGGATGCATCGTCGAGCCATTCCACCCTGTTCACCATGCTCGTCGTCTCGGTGATCTTCCTGCCGATCATCTTCGCCTACACCGCCTGGGTCTACAAAGTGCTCTGGGGAAAGGTCGACGAGAAGACGGTCACCGACAAGAGCGGCCACGCCTACTGAAGGAGAACAACAATGTGGTATTTCGCATGGATACTTGGCCTGCCCTTGGCCGCCGCCTTCGCAGTCCTCAACGCGATGTGGTACGAACTGATGGATGACGAGGCGAAGAAGCGAAAGCAGTAACGCGCTCCGGCCTCGATTTGAGAACGACAAAGGGACGGTCCTTCGAGGGACCGTCCCTTTTCTTTAGCGGGATAGCAGCGCTTCCGCTGCCGTATTCCTTAACCCTGGCAGACTTCAGTAGCTTGCGGCGACGAAGATCCGAGCCAGCGCCTCAACGCCAGCTTGGTCCTCGGTGTCGAATCTCGCCGCCGTCGGGCTGTCGAGATCGATAACGCCGAGGATCTTGCCGTCGTGATGAAGCGGCACGACGAGTTCCGAACGCGAAGCTGCGTCACAGGCGATGTGTCCCGGAAACGCATGCACGTCCTCGACGAGGATCGATGCCCCTTTTTCGACAGCGGTTCCGCAGACCCCGCGGCCAACCGCGATGCGGACACAGGCCGGTCTGCCCTGGAATGGTCCGAGAACCAGCTCGCTATCCGACTTGAGGAAATAGAAGCCCGCCCAGTTCAGATCCGGCATCATTTCGAACATGAGCGCCGAGGTATTCGCAGCATTGGCGATCGCATCGCTCTCGCCATGCAGAAGCCCCTGCAATTGCTGGCAAAGCTCTTTGTAGAAATCGGCCTTGTTGGCAGAATTTATCGTCGCGGCTTGAAACATGTCCGTTATCGCCCTGTTTGTCTCATCAGCGACGATATAGTCGCACGCATCCCACTTGCCAAACGCAATCGTGAAGGGCGACATGAACCGTCACGTCACCAGATGGTGATAGTTGTCAGCGGCCATCTTGCCGGTCGACAATAAGACTCTATCTAGTTCCTATCGCGACCTATTGCGGATCGCGACTTAAGTCGGCCGGCAGCTGCGGTTTGCGCGCACGGCGATACGGACGGTTAGGTAAAGCGCCTGCCGCCCCTCATTGTTAGGGCATTCCGACAAGCGGAGCAGCCAACTCGACCACGGCTGCGCAGGAAGTCATGAACCGCTTCGGCTGGGCAGATAGATGCATTGATTTCACGCAGAGGTAAGAACGATGACACCGGAAGACAGACGGGCGGTCTTTAGCCACCGCCAGATCGCCGCAATTATTGAAGGCATCATGCAGGAAGACGGCACCGAGGAGCCGATCATGGGAAAATCGCTTGGCGAGGCGATCCTCTTCGTATCGGAAGAAGCGGCGACCAGCGCATCCAGCGCCCATGTCATTTACGGCGACAACGGCTCGCTTAGCTATACCGATTGCCTGAGCGTTTACCGCGACTACGGCGCGGCGCTTCGCCAGACTCCGAATTGAGACAGCGCGCTGGGCTCCCCGCCCAGCGCTCCTCCCGATAAGCGAAGGATGCAGTCGATATGGCGAAGCGAAGTGCAGGTCTGTTGATCTACCGCCTCCATGATGATGACTACGAGGTCCTCCTGGTCCACCCGGGGGGACCCTATTGGGCCAAGAAGGATATAGGCGCCTGGTCGATCCCCAAGGGCCTCGTCAACGAAGACGAAGATGAACTGGACGCAGCAAGGCGTGAAGCCCGCGAAGAACTCGGGATTGAAGTCGAAGGCAGCTTTCATCATCTCGGTGACTACAAGCAACCCGGTGGCAAGATTGTTGCTGCCTGGGCCGTTGAGGCCGACATCGACCTGGAAGCGGTGGCCAGCAATAACTTTCGGATGGAGTGGCCGCCGCGCTCTGGGGTGATGGCGGAGTTTCCGGAAGTCGACCGGGCCGAATGGTTCACATTGTCGGATGCCGAGCGAAAGATTCTGAAAGGCCAACAGCCGCTGCTCGCGGATTTCCTCCGGAGGCGATCGCAGAGCCCATTAGAGATATATGTAACCTAAGGTCCGGCGAACGCTGGCCAGCGATTGTGCATGGCAGCTATTCGCAATCGGCTGTCGCTTTGCCGTCAGCAATCCGTAAAGATTGCAAGACCCTCTTCCGGACGAATCTGACTCATGACAGCCCCCTCCTCTGCACTGCGCGGTGTTCTCGTCGCGTTTGGTGCATATGCCGTGTTTGCCTTCAGCGATGCATCGATCAAGCTCCTGCATGGCGGCGTGCCAGCTTACCAGATCGCTTTTATCGGCGCGCTCTTCGGCGGTGCTGCCCTGCCGTTTATCAAAGGAAGGGGCGACTCCTGGTTCGATATTGTCAGAAGCACGAACCGCCCTCTATGGCTACTGAGGTTCGCCTGCGGCGCGATAGGTGCGATCGCGTCGATCATCACGTTTACGAAGCTGCCGATGGCCGAGGCCTTCTGCTTGCTGTTTCTCCTGCCGTCGTTCGTGACCATCCTGTCGGTAATCTTCCTCAGGGAAGATGTCCGCTGGCAGCGCTGGGCTGCTGTCATCGTCGGCTTCTTCGGCGTTCTGGTCGTGCTGCGACCGGGCTTCCGCGAACTGTCCGCCGGTCACCTGGCCGCGGCGATCGGCGGTCTCGTTGCTGCAATCTCGATTGTCGTGATGCGTAAGATGGGGCCAGCCGAAAAGCGCCTGTCGCTATACGGTGCGGCACTGCTCGGTACGATCGCCGTCAGCGGCATCCTGATGCTGTCCGAGATGGTCGTGCCGACACCACGCCAATGGCTGTTCATTGCAAGCTACGGCCTTCTCGGCGCGGCTGGCAACGTGATGCTGATGACCGCCGCCCGGCTGGCGCCGGCCAACCTCGTTGCCCCACCTCAGTACAGTCAGATGCTGTGGGCAATCGCGTTCGGATATCTGATCTTCGACGACAGCATCGACCTGCCGATGGCTGCCGGTATCGTTCTCATCGTCTGTTCCGGCTTGTTGACGCTGGCACGTGAAAAGAAGCGCGGCACTCCGCTGCCACGGGCCGTCGTTTCGGCTGACAGCCAGGCGCCGCTTGCAACCTCGGCGGAAGAGACTGACCACGCAGAACGGCCGGCACAGAGCGGCTCCCACGCGGTCTCCCACGCCTAAAAAAACCGCCCTTGCCTAGGTCGGAAAGACCGTTGGCAAAGGCGGTTCTATTTCGTCAGAGTTTGGCGACGGCAACCGTTAACGCAGGACCGGGCAGCCACGGACGTTGCCGAAGCTGATTTCGTCAGCACCGCGACGCGTCCAGCCTGTCACGATCACACGGCGTGGCGTCACGTCGACCACACGGGCACGGCGGAAGCCGTAGTCGCGTGCGATATCTTCAGCAAGCCGCGGGTCGCAGCCGCGCGGACGTGGCGGCGGGCGATTGTAGTCAGGCGGTGGCGGGCGGTAGTAGCCGGGAGGCGGTGGCGGACGACCGCTGCCAATGTAGACATCTACCTGGGCGGAAGCCGGCGCAACCGCTCCGGCAACCGTGCCGGCAGCGAGCAGAGTCGCGAGGCCGGCCTTGGCCAGAAATTGCATCATCGAAAATTCTCCATCAGGGCACGGAAACGACCGTCCCATTCGATACACTCTTGCCGGAAAAGCTCAGGTCCAACCTTTCCGGATTTTCGCAGTCATATGCGATTCGCACAAAGCAGGCTGAAAATGGCGTCGCCAAGGCAAGCGGGGGCCACCATTGTGGACGAAGCGATTTAGCGGCGGATCAGCGGGCAACCACGAACGTTGGCGAACACCATCTGGTCCCAGCCCCGGTAATTCCGGCCGGAGACGACAACCCGGCGCGGAGTGACATTGGTGACGCGCGCATAGCGCACCCCTGCCCAGCGCGCCTTCTGAACGGCCTGCACGGACGAGCAGGCGTAGACGGGACGATATTGGACACTGGCGACCGGCGGACGTCCCCATTCGGAAGCCGAGGCGTTCGGTGCCGTGAAAGGAATTGAAGCCAATGCGATAAGGGCCGCAAACGAAGCCTTGGCGAGAAAATGGGTCATCATACTACTCTCTAAACGCTCTTTTTTGCATCTCCCGTTTGGGATTGTGCAGACCATAACTATCTGAAAATGAATGATCTTCGAACCTTCCGTTCAGTTCCGGTTCAGGCGCTCAGATGCAGCACGATCTCGCGTCGGTGCGGTCTGTCGCGATGTTCGAACAGGTAAATCCCCTGCCAGGTGCCGAGTGCCAACCGACCGCCGATCATGGGAATACCGATGGAAACCTGCGTCAAGGCGGCCTTGATATGCGCGGGCATATCGTCGGGTCCCTCGGTCGTATGAACGATCCAACGCATCGACGGGTCGCTGCTCGGCGGCACCAATCGGCGGAAGAACGCATCGAGGTCTGTCCGAACATCTGGATCCGCATTTTCCTGGATGAGCAAAGAGCAAGACGTGTGGCGCACGAAAACGGTCAGCAGCCCTTCGGCCGCGCCGTTAGCGCGAACGAAGGACGCCGCTTCCGCAGTAAACTCGTAAAGGCCCTGGCCTCTGGTGGAAATGCTGATGATCTTCTGAGCCATAGCCACGATTCCGCTTGCGTCTCTCTTATGAGACGTGGCGTCGCGCTGCCCTCATGTCAATGCAGGTTTCCCGCGCCGCTCAAAGCTGCAGGAAGGGAACAAACCCGCCGAAGATCATGCGCTTGCCGTCGAAGATCGACTTCCACTCGTCGCCTTGCAGACGGGGGTCTGCCATCACCTTCGTCATGATTTCATCTCGCTCCTGGCGTGAGCCGTAAACGATCCAGGAAAAGACCACGACCTCATCGTCGGCCGCCTGAACCGCCCGGGGAAACGAGGTCAGTTCACCGTAGGGGACATCGTCGGCGATGCATTCCACATATTCCTTGGCACCATGGGCCTTCCAGACAGCGCCGGTTGTGGCTGAAAAGGCTTTGTAGGCCTCGATGTTCTTCTGCGGCACGGCCACGACGAACCCATCGACATAGGACATGTTTTACTCCCTTTGCGTTGTTGCACGTCCAAGGACGAACGGAGTTGGCTTGGACCGACATCCCTCTTCGAAAGAAAACTAGGCGGGATCGACGACAGGCAAGGATGTGCGGCCAACTTCCCATCGGGAATAATTCGCCTTCGATTGTCGGCAACTCTCCTCTTTTGGCGTCCTTGCCACAGATTAAACGCCCAGGAGGACAACCGATGCAGAAGATCACGCCTTTCCTTTGGTTCGACAACCAGCTCGATGAAGCCATCAGCTTCTATAGCGCGGTATTCAAGAGCACCGTGGATCCGCAGGTGAAGCGAGGCCCGGACGGTAGGGCATTCGCCGCCACGTTCGACCTGGAGGGCCAGCAGTTCATGGGACTGAACGGCGGCCCTCAGTTCAAGTTCACCGAAGCCATCTCATTCTTCGTCCGCTGCAAGGACCAAGCCGAGGTCGACTATTACTGGGAAAGGCTCCTCGATGGCGGCAAGCCGCAGCAGTGCGGCTGGCTGAAGGACCGCTTCGGCCTCTCCTGGCAGATCATCCCCGATGCGCTGATGCGCTATCTCAACGATGCGGACAGCGAAAAAGCCATGCGCGTGCAGGCCGCGATGATGCAGATGGTGAAGATCGATGTCGCGACGCTCGACGAGGCCTATGCGGGCTGACCTCCGGAAAGCGCGAAAAGCGGTATCCGATCCTTCAATTGCGCTTGCATCTCGGCTTCCTGGCACTGCGTGGTGACGCGCAGCGTGCGAAATTGTTCCACGAGAAAGTCCACGAGCGCCCGAACAGCCGTCGGCAGTCCTCGCGATGCAGTGAAGACGAGATAGATCGTCGCCTGGGACATCTGATGATCTGGCAGAAGGCGAACCAGCCGGCCGTCGCGTATTCCTTCGGCGCAAATGTGGTCTGGCAAGAGCCCGACCCCTACGCCGGCATAGATAGCCTCAAGCACTGCGGAGACGCTGCGGCAGCTCATGCGCGGTTTGTGCTGGTGCCGGTACCGGGTGCCGTCGGGTCCAGTGAATTCCCATATATCCAAGTCCTGCCATTCCGTGAGCGGTCCGGCAAACGATACCGTTGGCGCATCGACGAGACAGTCGATGCCTTCGATCGACGGCAGCGAGCTTGCAACCTTCTGGTTAGCAACAAGGATCAGATCCACCTTGCTAAGCACACGCATCGTCAGCTCAGAATCGGTCTCCTCGGTCAATTGTGCGCGAACAGCAAGGTCGAGGCGCTCGTCAATGATATCGACCCGTCGATCCGTTGTGAATATCTGCAGCTGAACTTTGGGGTATCGATTGAGAAACTCCGGGATCATGGTGCCAAGCGAACCATCCAGCAATCCGTGTGGCACACTTATGCGGATCTGTCCCTGCGGCTCTCCCGTGGCATCGTTGATCGCCTTCGCCGCTCGATCCGCTTCACGCAGCATATTTTCACAGTGATTGTAAAAAGCACGCCCGACTTCCGTCACCCGGAACCGATTGACAGTCCGCTCCAGCAGCCTGACTCCAAGCCGCGTCTCGAGCGCAGTGATGTGCCGGCTGAGCTTGGATTTCGGCATGCTGAGTACCCGCCCCGCGGCGGAGAAACCGTTGTGGCGAACAACTGCGGCAAAATAGACGAAATCGTTCAGATCCTGAAAAACACCCTCTGCGTTGAGCATCGGGGAACCTCTTTCCATAAAGCGATAGGCCTGCGATCGCTACCGATTACCGCTCGCGGCGGGTAATGCCAACCGCCCTACAGAAGTTTTCGTTCCAAATTTGGAACACTGCGTTCCAATCCCTGCCCTTCAATTGGGAGAATGGCGGGATTATCTGCGGGGAGATTTTCTTTGGCGCCATTGCAATGGTGGCGCCAGACGCGCTCCTTATGAGCCTCCGAAAACAGTCTTAGCCGTCCCAATGCCCGCAGCACTGCGGTGCAGTGTGATTTTTCGCCTATGTATTTGATATTGTTACATAAAAACCACAAAGAATACCAAAGAACCGTCACAAGGAGGCATTTTGATACCGGGAGAATTGATAGATTTAATCAAGGATGAAATTAAGGCTTCAGCGGTTCGCTGATCCGCCAGCCGAAAGGCAAACTATCGGAACGGCCCCATCTCCCATGGCGGCTGTTCAGTCGAAAAGGAAATGGATTTCAAATGAACATACGGATGGCTTTGTTGACCTCCGCCGCAGCGTTTGCTGCTGGGTCCACGCCGGTCTTCGCTGCTGATGCAATCGTCGCAGCTGAACCCGAGCCGGTTGAATACGTCCGCGTCTGCGACGCGTACGGCACAGGTTACTTCTACATCCCGGGCACCGAAACCTGCCTCAAGGTCAGCGGTTACCTGCGTTTTGAAGTTTACGGCGGCCCGGATCAGAAGGGTACCTCGGACTGGAACGCCCGTACGCGCGCTCAGGTTCAGTTCACCGCCAAGAGCGACACGGAATACGGTCCGCTCACCGGCGTAATCGTTCTCCGCAACAACGGCGACAACACGTCGACCAACTCGACCCTGGACTCGGCCTACATCGACATCGCCGGCTTCCGCGCTGGTCTGTTCTACAGCTGGTGGGATGACGATCTTTCGGGCGAGCCTGACGTTCTGTCGAGCTTCGAAACCCTGCACAACTCCATCCGCTACCAGTATGAAAACGGCGACTTCTACGCCGGCATCAGCGTAGACGAGCTGGAGGACGGCTACTACAAGGACGGTGAGAACCCGAACAACGTCGGCGTTGCGTTCGGCATCGGCGGCAAGGCTGGCGTCGTCAGCTACCAGGTTATTGGCGGCTATGACACTGACAACGAAGAAGGTGCTGTCCGCGGCATGATCTTCGCTGATATCGGCCCCGGCACGCTCGGCTTGGCGGCTGTCTACGCGTCTGGTCCGAACTCTTACTACGCTCAGTCGGAATGGACCGTTGCTGCAGAATACGCGATAAAGGCAACCGACAAGTGGACGGTTACCCCGATGGCTCAGTACTTCGGCAACTACGCTACGGACACGGATAACGGCGCTATCCCGCACTCGTTCGACGGCCTGGGCGACGCATGGAAGGTCGGCATCACCGTCGACTACCAGATCGTAGACAACCTCTATGCCAAGGCGACTGTCGACTATACCGACCCGGATGACGCTGACGAAGTGACGAAGGGCTTCTTCCGCCTGCAGCGCGCGTTCTAATCCAAAAAATCCCGGCGCCCTGGATCAACCTTGGGCGCCGTGTGTATCGCGTTTTCTGATCCGATTGACCTCCGATCAGTTACGGGGACTGGTCCGGTTTCCCTGCCGGACCGTCCTTGTTTTTCTCCTCCCAAGCATGCCACCGCACTTCCGCGGCATCAGCCCGGCAACTCCTCGATTGAATCGACCCGATCGGGATAGAAGGCGAGATGATCCTTGATCTCGCTGACCGCCGCGTACGGACTTTCATAGGTCCAGATCGCATTCGCGAAATCTTCTTCACCCATCATGATGTTGAAATACGATGCTTCCCCCTTGTAGGGGCAATAGGTGTGGTGATCACTTCGAGTGAGAAGCGCCATGTCGACATCGGCACGCGGTACGTACAGCACGGCAGGATAAGAGGCTTCCTTCAGTGTTAAGGCTTTGCGGCTATCGGCAATAACCTGCCCACGCAGCTTCACGACGACGCGGGCTGGATTAGGCCTGACGGTAATCGGGTGATCGGGACCTGGGACTTTCATGGGGTGTGCGGACATCAGCAGCTCCTTTCGGCCAGAAACCAGATATAGGAGCCGCTGTATCAGATTGCAGGAGCCGTGCTCAGCTTCCGCGTATTTCGGAACTACCAGCGTTCTAGCCCAAGCAGCTTGCGTCCAAGCGGCGAAAGCTCTGCCGTCGCCGTATTGTATCTCTCCCATTCGCGCGGATCACCGGGAAAGGCGTCACGCTTAGGGTGGTCACGTTCGCGCCACAGGCGGATGCGCTCGTCCCGCTCGCCGACGTCGTCGTGCTCTGCGGGATGCATTGAGATATATTGGGCCATCCGGACTCGATCGGCCGAGTGGTTCGGTCGCACGCCATGCGCGAGCAGCGAATTGAAGATCATCAAATCTCCCGGCTCCATGTCGATATTGACGATCGACAGTCCGGTCATATCAGGGTGCATGGGGTCGCGGTCTGCCGGCTGCGTCTTCTCCCATTCCTCGAAATGCTGAAAGAGCTCTGGAACACACTGGAACCCACCGACATCGCCATCCTGCTTCTTCAGGCTGAGCACGCCCTGCACGCCGATCGGCAACGGCCGGATCGAGGTGTCGACGTCCCAATGAATGAAGCCGTTCGGATTGCCTTTGACTTGCTTTGGCGGATTGAGATTGGCGCGATCGATGGTCACCCACAGATCTTCCCGGTCCCAGATATCGACGAAGGCGCCGTAGACGCGCGGCTCCATACGGTTATCCCACAGCGCCTGGTGATTATAGATTTCCAGCATGCCGGTGTTGTTGAGCTCTTTCATCTTGTGCTCACGGCGCTGCGGCGCATACCAGGTGGATGCGTCGTTCGGGTCCTTCTCGTCAAAACGCCAGAGCACTTCGACAAGCCGCTCGACATTCGCCGCAGGGACGGCCTGGCGAACGATGACATAACCTTTCGTAATCCAATGTTGCCAGTCCGCCTCCGATAGCACGCGAAGCGGCAACATCTTCTTGATATCCTTGAGTTGCGTCGTCGTCGTTGACGTTGTCGGGTGCGCGTCCCGCTTGAGTGACTGCTGCATATTTATCCTCCATCGAGCCAATCCCTGTTCCACAGGTGATGACGAAGAATACCAAGCCAGATAGTCGGATGTTGTCGCGGCTTGGCAAATACTGATACTATTCTGGCGTCATGAAAAATGCGGGCGCCGGATGAGGCCATATCTCGAAAAACTGATACAAGAACCGGAGAGCTCTCTTAGCCGCCTGAATAGGCGTCTGGACGATTCCATTCCCTTCCAGTGGCATCATCATCCCGAGTTCGAATTGACCCTGACGCTGAACTCGCGAGGCCAGCGCTTCATTGGCGATCATGTCGGGGAGTATGACGATGGTGACCTCGTGCTGGTTGGTCCGAACCTGCCACACACATGGTCCTCGCGGGAGAAGATCGCTCCATCCGCGCCGCATGTAGCACTGGTTACGTGGTTTCATCCCGATTGGACGCAACGGCTGGCGCAGACCTCTGTCGAGCTCCGCGCCATCGAGGCCATGCTTGCCCGCGCCGATCGGGGGCTCCAGTTCAGCCACGGCGCCGCAATCGCGATTCGTCCGCTGTACGAAAGCCTGTTCGTTGCTGCGCCGACCGAACGCCTCTTCACCCTGCTCGCTATTCTGCACCAACTATCCGGGGATACATCATCGCAGCCGTTGGCAACGACATCGCCGCCGCGCGAAACAGCCGGCGAGAATCGCGAGCGGATCGATCGGCTGCTGAACCACATTCACATGAATTATGGCAGGCCCATCGCTCTTGCCGAACTCGCCGATATCGCGGCCCTCAGCCTTTCCGGGCTCCATCGGCTCTTCCTCAAACACACGGGCAAGACGATTTCCGACTACCTCATCCATATCAGGATTGGCGATGCTTGCGCTCGCCTGTCGGGCACGACGCAGCCCATCGCTGTTGTCGCCGACGCGGCCGGCTATGGCTCGCTCGCGAACTTCAACAGGCAGTTCCGAGCGCTGAAAGGCATGACCCCACGGGATTATCGCGCTCTCTTCCAGCATTGATAATGCCGTAGCACCGCATTGCTATTCTGCCTTCATCTCGCGCCGCCGAAACAAGCCAAGGCCCAGGACTGCCGCGAGCACGCAGACAACGCCGGCGATCTGACGGAAATGCAAAGGCTCACCGAGCAGGACGAATGCCATCAAGAGCGCGGAGACCGGTGCGACTGCCGTGAAAAGCGAAGCTTCAATTCCGCTGACACGCTCCGCTCCCGCGTACCAGAGAACAAAGCCGGCAACGGTCGGCACAAGCGCGTAATAGATCACCGCCCACATTGCGCCCGCGGGAAATTCGCCCGGAACGCCCTCCGTCACCAAGGCCGCGACCATCGCCACAATAAATCCAAGTCCCGTCATCACCGCCGACTGTGTCAGCGCCGGAACCTTTGTGCTGAGCTTCTTGTTGAGGAGAATGAATAGGCTTTCGCAGATGACGGCACCGAATACCAACATATTGCCAAACAGCGATCCCTCTCCAGCATCGGGCGAAATGGCGATAAAGAGAACTCCTGCCGTCGCCAACGCAATCGCCAGCACCATCGACGAATGTGGCCTCTCACGCAGGACGACAATGGAAAGCGCCCCGGCGACCACAGGCAGCGTTCCGATGATGACGCCGGCGTCGGCGGCAGCAGTCAACCTCAGGCCCGAAATCAGCAGGGTCGTGTAGCCAACGCTGCCCGCACCAGCCTGAACGAGGAGGATGATCCAATCGCGAGACGGTAGGCTTGGGAGGCGCATTCCGGTCAGGCGCATCAACAGCAAAAAGAACGGGAAAGCAACGGCGAAGCGAAGGGCCGTCGCTGTGAACGGCGGCATGCCTGACGCAATGACGCGGCTTGCAACGACGGTGCTGCCAACCGTCATCATCGCCAACGTCAGATAGACATAACCCTGCAAGTGTCGCTGCATCGCCCTCTCCTGTTTGCGCAGAGGAAAGACGAAAACCGCCGGGCGATCTTGTATGAAATTGCAGTGCAGTCAGGCGACGGCGTTGGCATAGGTGCGCGGAGAGACCCCGTACTTCCGGACGAAAACGCGAGTCATGTGGCTTTGGTCGGCAAAGCCACTGGCAAGGGCCGCCTCCGCCAACGCTACACCGCCGGCGATCAGACGCCGGGCAAGATGGATGCGGCGCTGGACGAGATAGGCATGTGGCGTCATGCCGGTCGCCTTGGCAAAACCACGCAGCACCTGGAACCGGCTGAGCTGGCTGGCGCGGGCCAAGTCGGACAGAGAGATAGCCGCAGTCGGATCGCAGTCAATTATCTCCTGCGCGATCCGGATGGCCCGCGGCGCCGCCTGCGCATCATTTGCGACGGCCTCCGACATCACATGTGCGATGAGTACGAGAAGAGCTTCCTCCCGCTGTAGCCGATGCTCGCCTGTACTTACCACGAGTGCAAACGCCGCCTCGAACTGCGCGGCGATCGTTTTGTCGTGCAGTACAGGGTGTTCTATCTCGACAGCAGATCGCCGTCCCTCCGTGATATCGGACACGTTGGTCGCGACTATCTCAGGATCGAAGTAGAGGATTCGCCAGGATCTCCCCTCGCCGATCGGCATGCCATCATGCACTTCGTTCGGATTGACGGTGATGATATCGCCGGCACCCGCCTCGACCATCCCCCGTCCGCTCAGAGATTTCTGTGCGCCCGACGAGACCAGCCCGATGCCAAACTGCTCGTGCGTGTGCCGTGCAAAACTCTGGCTGCTATCAGCAGCCACGGCCTCGACACCGGAAATTGCTGACTTGAACATGCGAAACTGACTGCGGGCCATGCATTCGCTCCGGACGTGATGCCGCATAATGCCAGCCCAGGTTGCTCAAAACAATGCAAAGAAAATTCGCTGGGTTCAGGGTGTTACGGCAGCGATTGATCGGCTTGGCGGATCAATGGATTGTGTCGAGAGAATCGCCGCCGCCGAGAATCACAAATACATCCTCAAGCGCTGCGACCAGGATGTCGGTGAGCTCGTCGCCACGGTTCTCGACAAAGGCGGCCTTCGTCGCCTCGTCCTGCAGTTCAAAGAAGCGCTCGATTTCGTTCGACATCTCATTGTCCTTTCCCGCGCCACCGACATGTGGCGATGAGACGAGGCTATTCCGGTTGTCTTGTGCCGAACTGGTGCCAGTTCTGTAGCGGCCTTTCCGGCAGCTAGAAGCTTGGAAGCCCACGACTCTTCCACTCGCTCTTCGGAACGGGATTTCCCACAGCAAAGCTGAAGGATTTAACCTTTGTCGCCCCGTCGTCCACCTCGCAACGGAAGCTGACATCATACCACCGACCAGATGCCCGAAACGCATTGCTGGCTTGAAGGATCGTACCCTTCTTAAGACTGTAGGATGGCAGGATTTCCGGTCGATATGCTGGAGATCCGTGTATCAACTGCTGCTTAAGCTCCGTGCTGCACAGTTCCGCCACGCGGGCACCGCGTGGCATATCTCCCATGGCGGTTCTTGCCACCGGATCGTTCGTCATACTCTGCGAAAACAGCGTCTTCGCCTCCGTCAATTCGACGGGCTTGTCCGCCTGGGCGGTTGCGGTCGCATCGGGCTTTGTTGCCTTGGGCGGCTTTGCAAGCTCGAAACTCGTTTTGGCTTCGTTCTCGGCTCCTGATGCAGGGCCGTTCTTCTCGGCATGACTATCCGCCAAGTCGATCTGGGGCAGTTCGACATCCTGCGGAACCGGAGTGGCAGGAGGCTCCTTGCTTTCGGGGGCCTTGGCCGCATCTGCCGTTTCCTCCGGCCTCGCCTGATCCTCCGGGGGTGCCGGTTTGGGCTCCGGTGAAAGCTTCGCCGTATCCGATTTCAGACCCGTGACGGATGCGTCTCCCTCGGTCGATTTTTTCGGTCCGGTATCCTTGTCGCCAAATTCCGTTACCGGGCGCAGCACCGGCATAGGCTGCCCCTTGCCGGCCGGTTCCTCGGACTCGGCATCCTTTGCAGCTGCTTCGGGCGGTTTCTCTTCCGGCGGCTTCTTTTCCGGCGCCTTTGCCTGTTCAGGCGGAGGCGGCGGTGGTGGTGGCGGAGGCGGTTGTTCGGCCTTTTCTTCCTTCGGCGGTTCCGCGGGCTTCTCGGTCGGTTTTTCCTCTGCCTTTTTCTCCTCCGGCTTTTTCTCCTCGGGCTTTGGCTGTTCCGGTACCTTCAGTTCGGGAGGTTTCTCCTCGGGTTTCTTTTCCTCCGGTGGAGGCACGAGGTCGACGCTGACTGTTTCTTCTTCCGGCTGAGGAGCAGGCAAAGGCAACTTCACGAGGAAGAAGGCGACGACGGCAACGTGCAAAAGCACCGAGGCGAAAATGCCCCAGCCGAATGCTCCCCATTTCTTTGTCGAAACCTGCTGCATGCCTGCGAACGATGCCCTGCGCCACGCTACCGATGTGACCTTTTAAGAAGGCATCATCAAGCCGTAAAACAAAAAAGCCTCACGTACACGAGCACAACCGTGCGCGCACGGCACATCGTCCACATGATTGCCAGCAATCGCCCTCTCCAAGAGGAACCGCAGAACTATCCGAGCGAGCCTATGATCTCGCGATAGGCAGCCTCCGGAAATGCCTTCAACGTCTTGGTGCGCACATTGCCCGCCATCCCGAGCGACAGACCGAAGCGCGCCATCACGGCATCGTCAGGCGCATCGCAGACGGCAACCATGTCGTGATCGCCCAAGGTCAGGAAGAACTGCTGGAACGAGCCACCCATATCACCGAGCAGCCTCTTGGCCGCGTCCAGGCGCTTTGCCGAGTCGCGAACATTGCGAATGCCTTGATCCGTCCAGTTGATAAGCACGATGTAAGTGGTCATTGCGCACCTCCCGACGGAGGGTCTTGGTCTCGCAACAGGCTATGGCGACCCTCGCTCATGCGCTGTGGTCGGTCCCTTCCCCCGTGGCCGATACCTTACTCCTGTCCCCATTCGACAACAAGGAACACCGCAGCCAGCGAAAAGCAAAAGCCGGGCACAAGGCCCGGCTCTCGGATGTTTCTTATCGAAGGTGGAAGCTTAGCTGTCCAGGAAGCTGCGGAGCTTTCTGGAGCGGCTCGGATGCTTCAGCTTGCGCAGCGCCTTCGCCTCGATCTGACGGATGCGTTCGCGGGTCACCGAGAACTGCTGGCCGACTTCCTCAAGCGTATGGTCGGTATTCATGCCGATGCCGAAGCGCATGCGCAGGACGCGTTCTTCGCGCGGCGTCAGCGATGCCAGAACTCGGGTGGTCGTCTCGCGCAGGTTCGCCTGGATGGCGGCGTCGATCGGCAGCAGCGCGTTCTTGTCCTCGATGAAATCGCCGAGGTGCGAATCTTCTTCGTCACCGACAGGCGTTTCGAGCGAGATCGGCTCCTTGGCGATCTTCAGGACCTTGCGGACCTTTTCGAGCGGCATGGCAAGCTTTTCAGCCAGCTCTTCCGGGGTCGGCTCGCGACCGATCTCGTGCAGCATCTGGCGCGATGTACGGACGATCTTGTTGATCGTTTCGATCATGTGCACCGGAATACGGATAGTGCGGGCCTGGTCGGCGATCGAGCGGGTAATCGCCTGACGAATCCACCACGTCGCGTAGGTCGAGAACTTGTAGCCGCGACGGTATTCGAACTTGTCGACCGCCTTCATCAGGCCGATGTTGCCTTCCTGAATGAGGTCGAGGAACTGCAGACCGCGGTTCGTGTACTTCTTGGCAATGGAGATAACGAGACGAAGGTTCGCCTCGACCATTTCCTTCTTGGCGATGCGCGCCTCGCGCTCGCCCTTCTGCACCATGTGCACGATGCGGCGGAATTCCGAAATCGAGATACCGGTTTCCGTTGCGAGGTTCTGGATCTCCTGGCGGATGTCGCGGATCGTGGTGTTTTCGCCCTTGGCGAATTCCTTCCAGCCGCGCGCCGCCAGATTGCCGATCGACTTCATCCAGTTCGGATCGAGCTCGGCGCCCTGGTACTGTTCGAGGAACGAGTCGCGCTTGACGCCGTAGGATTCAGCCAGACGCAGCAGGCGACCTTCGTTCTGAACGAGGCGCTTGTTGATGTCGTAGAGCTGCTCGACGAGCGCGTCGATGCGGTTCTGGTTCAGCGACAGAGACTTGACGGCCTTGATGAGCTCATCCTTGAGCTCCTTGTAGCGACGCTCCTGGGCGGAAGACAGCGTGCCGGTGGCGGCAAGCCGCTGCTCGACCTGCTGGTCCTGAAGCTTGCGCAGCTTCTTGTAAGTCTCGGCGATGATGTCGAGCGTTTCCATGACCTGCGGGCGCAGTTCCGCTTCCATGGCGGCCAGCGACAGGTTGGACTCGTCTTCGTCTTCTTCTTCCTCTTCCGGAGGCAGGCCCTCGCCGCCGACATTGGTGATGTCGTCGTCGCCGGAACGGACGCGGCGCGTCTTTTCCTTCTCTTCGGCCGCCTTGCGGTCGGCCTCAATCTTCTCGGGGCTCTGGAACTGCGGTGCAGCCTTCGCTTCCGGACCGGAATAGGTCGTTTCGAGGTCGATGATCTCGCGAAGCAGCGTCGTGCCTTCGTTGAGTTCGTCGCGCCAGATGATCAGCGCCTGGAATGTTAGCGGGCTCTCACAGAGACCACCGATCATCGTTTCGCGGCCGGCCTCGATACGCTTGGCGATCGCAATTTCGCCTTCACGCGACAGAAGCTCCACCGAGCCCATTTCGCGCAGATACATACGAACCGGATCGTCGGTGCGATCGGTCGGTTCCTTCTTCTTGGCGGTAGCAAGGGCGGTGCCGCCGGAAGGCGCGAGTTCGCCGCCTTCGCTCTCATCGTCGGAGCCGGAATCATCGTCGTCGCTGCTGGCAGTGGCTTCCTCGGCTTCTTCGTCCTCAATGACGTTGATGCCCATATCCGACAGCATCGACATCGTGTCTTCGATCTGCTCGGAGGTTACCTCTTCGGACGGCAGGACGGCGTTAAGCTCGTCCATCGTCACATAGCCGCGCTTCTTCGCGGCCTTGATCATCTTCTTGACCGCGTCATCGGAAAGATCAAGAAGAGGGCCGTCGGTGCCGCCGTCGCGTTCGACTTCCGCTTCTTCGTTCTCTTTGACCTTGGTTGCCATTTATGTCGTCGCCTTCCTGACGCTATTCAAACTCGCCGCAGTGAACGGCCGCACGCAGCCGATACGCCGCAAACGACCGTCTCGAATCACCAACTCTCACCTAACGGGATGAGATTTAATGCCTGATTAACCACGATTGCCGGCGCCGGACGACAGAGCTTAAAAGTCATCGAATGTCCGGCCATGGTTGTGCGATCCGCCCTTGACCCAGTTCACCGCTTTCCAAGTCGAACGGTGATTCCCATATTTTTTGTTCTCGTCAAGCTTTTCCAGAAAAAAAGCCTCAGAAAACCCGGAAAAAGCCTTATCCACAGGCCCGGAACCGCTCAAGCGATTGCCAAGCATAGATAGGATGTCACCGCAAGAAGACAAGAGCAGCCAACATTCTTCTTGAACGGCAAAGTTGCCCCAAGATTCGTCATGCCCGCCGCTAGTTGTTTGCGCCACGCCAAAGCTTAGTGAGACTGCCCATCCCAATGTTGAATCTCAAGACTTGCCAGATCGACCACGGGAATGCAGCGGACGTTGATGCAGGCCATCTCGGCGCCATTCGGCATTTGCGCTTCCGCGAAGGGAGCGATGCCGCACGTGCCGCAGAAGCGGTGTTGGATCGTATGCGTGTTGAACGTATAGGTCGACAGGTCCTCGCGCGGCGTTTTCAGCGTGAACTTGTCGCGCGGCACGAAGGCCAACAGTCCCCCACGCCGTCGGCAAAGCGAACAATTGCAGTCGAGGGCGGAGGTCAACTCCCCCTCCACTTCAAATTCGATCTTACCGCAATGGCAGCTTCCTTCGTAGAGCATCGAACCTCCTCAATTCCAATCCATAACCACCTTGCCGGAGTTGCCGGAGCGCATCGCCTCGAACCCCTCCCGGAAGTCATCAATTCCGATCCGGTGCGTGATGACGGGCGACAAATCCAGCCCGCCCTGCACGAAAGCGATCATCTTGTACCAGGTCTCGAACATCTCGCGGCCGTAGATGCCCTTCAGGTTAAGCATCTTGAAGATGACTTTGTTCCAGTCGATCTCGAAGCCGGCGGGCGCAATGCCGAGGATGGCGATCTTGCCACCATTGTTCATCTTGTCGATCATGTCGCGGAAGGCCGGTGCGGCTCCCGACATCTCCAAGCCGACATCGAAGCCCTCGGTCATTCCGATCGACTTCATCACGTCGGTGAGGTTCTCCTTTGATGCGTCGACGACATAGTCGATGCCGAGCTTGCGGGCGAGATCCAGCCGATGCGGATTGATGTCTGTAATGACCACCTTGCGGGCGCCCGAACGCTTGGCGACCAGCGCGCCCATGATGCCGATCGGCCCCGCCCCGGTAACCAGGACATCCTCACCGACGAGGTCGAAGGAAAGGGCCGTGTGGACGGCATTCCCGAACGGATCGAAGATCGCGGCGATCTCATCCGGAATGTCGTCCGGGATCGGCACGACGTTCGCTTCCGGAATACAGACGAACTCTCCGAAGGAACCGGGACGGTTGACGCCGACTCCGAGGGTGTTGCGGCAGAGATGTCCCCTGCCTGCGCGGCAGTTGCGGCACTTGCCGCAGACGATATGTCCCTCGCCGGAGACGCGCTCGCCCACACGATATTTCGTTACCGCAGAGCCGATCTGAGCGATCTCGCCGCAGAATTCGTGGCCGACGACCATCGGCACCGGAATGGTCTTCTGCGCCCACTGATCCCAGTTCCAGATATGGACATCCGTGCCGCAGATCGCTGACTTTTTCACCTTGATCAGCACGTCGTTCGGCCCGACTTCGGGAACCGGGACATGCTCCATCCAAAGCCCGACCTCCGGCTTCGCCTTCACCAGCGCCTTCATCATATTCGACATGATCTTACTCTCCGAAACCCTTCAAATGACTCCAAGTTCACGACCGGCCTCGGCAAATGCCGCGATCGTCCGCTCGACATCCGCGCGTGAATGTGCGGCCGACATCTGCGTGCGGATGCGCGCCTGTCCCTTCGGCACGACAGGGAAGGAGAAGCCGATCACATAGACGCCCTTCTTCAACATCAGTGCCGCCATATCCTGAGCCAGCTTGGCGTCGCCAAGCATGACAGGAATGATCGGATGCCCCTCACCAGCCAGCGTAAAGCCAAGCTTCGTCATTTCGGAGCGGAACAGTGCCGCATTGGCCGCCAACCTTTCGCGCAGCGCATCGCCGTTCTCGATGAGATCGAAGACCTTCAGTGACGCAGCAGCAATGACCGGCGCCAGCGTGTTCGAGAACAGATAGGGTCGCGACCGCTGCCTCAACCAGTCGATGGTTTCGGCCTTTGCCGAGGTATAGCCGCCGGAAGCCCCCCCAAGCGCCTTCCCGAGCGTGCCGGTGATGATGTCGATCCGCCCCTCGACACCGCAATGCTCTGGAGAGCCACGTCCATGCTTGCCGACGAAGCCAACGGCGTGGCTATCATCGACCATGACCATCGCGCCATACTTCTCGGCGAGGTCGCAGACGCCCTGCAGGTTGGCGATGATGCCGTCCATCGAGAAGACGCCATCGGTGGCAATCAGCTTGAAGCGACTGCCCTCGGCCTTCTTCAGCTCTTCTTCCAACGCCTTCATGTCATTGTTGGCATAACGGAAGCGCTTGGCTTTGGAGAGTCGCACGCCATCGATGATCGAGGCGTGGTTCAACGCGTCGGAGATGATCGCATCCTCCTCGCCGAGCAGTGTCTCGAAGAGACCGCCATTGGCGTCGAAACAGGAGGAATAGAGGATCGTGTCCTCCATGCCGAGGAAGGAGGAAATACGCGCCTCGAGCTGCTTGTGCTCCTCCTGCGTACCGCAGATGAAGCGTACCGAGGCCATGCCATAGCCATAGCGGTCGAGCGCCTTCTTCCCGGCGTCGGCAAGTTCCTCGTTGTCGGCGAGCCCGAGATAGTTGTTGGCGCAGAAGTTCAGCACCCGCTCGCCGGACGCAACGGCGATCTCGCCCGCCTGCTTTGACGTGATGACACGCTCGGACTTGTAAAGCCCGGCATCCTTCAGTGCGGCGAGTTCGGTGCGGAGGTGGGAGAGGAATTGCGAGGTCATTGAATGCCCTTCTTGTGATGTTTCCCGATGCCCTGCACTAGCACATAGCCAAGCGCCTGTCTTGCCGTCCTCAACGTTGCACAGCGATCAGCAGGAACATCGGCCTATCCATCTCTTCAGCCCACTCGGGATGATCGCGAAGCTGCTCGTCGCCCGGCCGCCATTCCTCGACGTGGCGGATCGAAAAGCCATTTGCGATCAGGGTGTTGAGGGTGGTTCCAAGCGTACGGTGATACTTCACGACGCCCTTTGCGAGCCAGTCCGTTGTGCGCTTGCCTTCGCGTGAATAGCCATCAAGCGGCCAGATCCGCCGCCCCTCGCGATCCGCCGTCCAGCCGGGATTGGCCGGCGCCATATAGATCGGATGCTCGATCGTGAAGACGAAATCGCCACCCGACACAAGCGCGCTGTGGATGGTGGCGGCCAAGCGGCTGAAATCCTCGATGTAGTGAAATGCCAAGGAACTGTAAGCGAGATCGAATGATGCCGGTGGCAATTCGAGCGTTTCGAGGTCGGCGATCTCGTAACGAACGGTGGAGTCGACGGTCTCCCGTTTGGCCCGATCGATCATTCGCTCCGAGATGTCAAAGCCGAGGACGCTTCTTGCACCCTGCCCCGCAGCGTAGCGGGCAAACCAGCCGAAGCCGCAACCGAGATCGACGACGCGCTTGCCTGACAAAGCCGGCAGCACCGTCTGGATGGACTCCCACTCCGCCGCGCCATCGAGCCCGTGGAGCGAGCGCGAAAGCTGGCTGTATCCTTCAAAGAATTCAGGCTTGTCGTACATATTTTGGGCCATGGCCGTATCCTTTCAGCCCGCCCATATAGACACACCTCGCCCGATCTCAATGTTTCATTGATAGCCTCACATCGCGGCGACTCCTGGCGCACGCCGCCGTTATTTGCCCGGCAGCATCGTCTGAAGGACGCCATCGCGACGCACGAGCCCGTGAAAGAGCGCCGCCGCAAGGTGCATCAAGACGAGAGCGAAGAAGGCAAAGGCCAGATAGAAATGCGCGCCCCAAAGAAGCGCATGAAGGCTGTCGCTCTGCGGCACGATCGCCGGAAGCCGCAACCCGCCGTACAGCACGATGGGGTAGCCGGCCGCCGACATCATGGCCCAGCCGATCAAAGGCATACCGATCATCAGCGCATACAACGCGACATGAGATAGATACGCCGCAAGCTTCATCGGCTCCGGTAGATCGGCAGGCAAAGCCGGAGCCCCCGATATGAAGCGAACCACAAGGCGAACCAACGCAAGAACGAGAATGGCAATGCCCAGCGTCTTGTGTGTCACCAGCAACGGCACGTATTGCCGCCCGATGGTGGACACCATCCCGACACCGATGAAGAGCATTGTCAGGATGCCGATCGCCATCACCCAATGCAACAGACGCTGGAGGGTGCTGAAGTGCGTGTTCGTGCCCGTCATGGCTTTACGCTCGCTGCTGTTCGGGGATAATGGCTTGCTTCCGAGGTGCGCAGATCGAAGGATTTGGCATAGGCAGCGGAGCGGGCTGCCGGGAACGGATCGTCGGAAACCTTGATGCCATCAGGCAGAATGGTCGGATCGAAATTGATGTCTCGACATGGGCCGTCGGCCTCCGGCTCGATTTTCTGCACGACCAGCGTACCGGGTTCAACGGTCCGTCGCTCCGGCGGCCAGGCCTTTGTCGGATCGGACGTCGGATCGGATGGCTCGGCGACCGTCAGCACGAGCGTCCAGCGTTGCGGCGACGTCGCGACGCGTTCGGCAATCTCGTCCTCCAAGTGATTGGGACCGAGCTTGGCAAAATCCTCGCTCGTGATCGGCATCGCTTGCGCGTCTGCCCGCAATGACCAGCGAACGGCGTGCTCATTGCCCGCGCCATCCGTGAAAATGAATGCATTGAGGCCGTTGAAGGTTACTTCCGCGTAGCTGGCAGTCCAGGGAGCCTTCGTTGCCCATTCGCCGAACGCGGCGAACTCCGGATGAGCCCCCACGAACGTTTTCATTGCCGCGGGATCCTTGCTCCCGGCCGCCTGCAGCAGCTCATAGAATCCCTGCGGCGTGGACACGGCAAAGACCGGCGGATCGATCATCGCCATCCGCCAGACCTCCCCGTCTGGTGTCGAAATCTGCACGCCGAGCCCGCGCACCCTAACGGTGGGATCGGCCGCGTTCGGGTCGGGTGTCGCCAGGTTGAAGCGCCCCACGACCGGATATTGTCCCGCCGCGAATACGGTCGCCCGCGACAGCGCGACACCATTGCCGTTCGCTTCGAATACGCCAGTGAAGCAGACACCCTTCGCGTGATTTCGCCGATGGCCAAGAGCGGGTCCGCCGGGAGGCGCCAAGGCACTGACAAGCTTTGTGGAGGTAAGGCGACCCGGGGAAAGCCACCCGGCTGTGTACGCAAAAGCGCCGGCGCCAAAGGCGACCACGGCAGCAATTAACACCAAAGATCCTAGCGCTGAACGCTGCTGCGATGGCGACGGGCCTGGCATCCAACACTCTCCGTTTTGTCAGTCGGGGTACTGTGGGCTGTTCTCTGCAATGCTGGGAGGTCAGTTCACGTAAGCCGAACAGCCGCACCGAGCACACTAACTGGGCGGCTATCCCATTATTTCCGTTGCGAAAGATGGCACCGTTGCGCCACGAGGTCAAATGCCTAGCTGTCGTGGCTGAGGATCACGTCCAGAAACGCGTCTCCGTAGCGCTCAAGCTTCGACTGGCCGACGCCGGAAACACTGAGCATTTCCTTATGCGTGCGCGGTCGCTCCGTCGCGAAGGCGATCAGCGTCGTATCCGGGAAGACGACATAAGGCGGAACGCCGAGCGAACGGGCAATGGCTGTCCGCTCGGCACGCAGCGCTTCGAAAAGCACGTTGTCGTCACCGGCCAGCACCGACCGACGCTCGGCCTGCGCCACGCGCTTCGAGCGGCGTTCGGCAACCGGGCGATCCTTGCGGAAAAAGACCACCCGTTCATGCTTGAACACGGCGCGGGCCTCCGGCTCCAGCTTCAAGGCCCCGAAGGCCTGCTGATCGACCCTGACCAACCCCATGGCGAGCAATTGCCGGAAGACCGATTGCCAGGTGCGCGCCGGCAGATCGTTGCCCGCGCCGAAGACCGGCATCGTCGTGTGGCCGAAGCGCTCCGTCTTCTCGTTGACGTTGCCGAGCAGGACATCGACCACATGCCCGGTGCCGAAGCGCTCGCCTGTGCGATAGATCGCCGCGAGCGCCTTGATCGCGGCCTCGGTACCGTCCCAGGTTTCAACCGGCTTCAGGCAGGTATCGCAGCCGCTGCACTTGCCGGCATACGCCTCGCCGAAATGCGCGAGGATCGCCTGACGCCGACACGAAGCAGTCTCGCAAATTGCCAGCAGCGCATTGAGCTTGGAACGCTCTACACGTTTGATATCGTCGGCCGCTCCACCCTCGTCGATCATCCGCCGCCGCTGGATGACATCGGCCATGCCGTACGCCATCCAGACCTCGGACGGCAGACCGTCACGCCCGGCGCGACCGGTCTCCTGATAATAGGCCTCGACCGAGCCCGGCAGGTCGAGATGCGCGACGTAGCGAACGTTCGGCTTATCGATCCCCATGCCGAAGGCGACAGTTGCAACGAGACAAAGCTCTTCCTCTTTCAGAAAGGCGTCCTGGTTGGCGTCCCGAAGTGCCCGGTCCATGCCGGCGTGGTAGGGCAGCGCTCGGATGCCGTGGCCGTTCAACCACTCGGCCGTATCCTCGACCTTGGCGCGCGACAGGCAATAGACGATGCCGCTGTTGCCCTTGTGGCCGGCGAGAAACCGCAGCAACTGCTGGCGCGGCTGGTCCCGCTCGACGATCTCATAGGAAATGTTCGGCCGGTCAAAGCTGGTCGTGAAGACCTTGGCATTGTTCAGCGCCAGGCGCTCGATGATATCCTCGCGGGTATGCGGGTCTGCCGTGGCCGTCAACGCGATGCGCGGCACACCCGGGAACTGTTCCGCAAGCTTGCCGAGCTCGCGATATTCGGGGCGGAAATCATGTCCCCATTGGGAAACACAGTGCGCCTCGTCGATAGCGAAAAGCGAAATTCTCGCATTACCAATCGTATCGCGAAATCCATCCAGAAGAATGCGCTCGGGTGTGACGTAGAGGAGATCGAGCTTGCCCGTGGAAATCGCGCGGCGAACGTCGATGAACTCCTCGCGCGACAGCGTGGAATTCAGCGCCGCCGCCCTGATGCCGATCTGCTTCATCGCTTCCACTTGATCGCGCATCAGCGCAATTAGCGGCGAAACGACAATGCCGAGACCCTCGCGGCAGAGCGCCGGAATCTGGAAGCAGAGCGACTTGCCCGCCCCGGTCGGGAAAAGAACGACGGCATCTCCCCCCGAGACGACATGATCGACCACTTGCTGCTGCTTGCCACGAAAGGCGGGATAGCCGTAGACGCGGTTGAGAATCGCAAGTGGCGACCGCTCGGCGCCGAACAACGCATCGCCAGCGGAAAATTCTCGGTCCTTCGGATCCCTCAATGGCTCGCCGCTCCCTTGACGCGACCGGAGAGCACGCCGAAGCCGTCAATGATTGCTTCCTGATTCTCGAGGCGAAGCCCTTCGAAATGGACCTCCTGGAGCGCGCGCATCAGCTGGTCGATCACGTCCCCGTTGCCGGCCTCGGTCGCTGCGGCGATCTCACGCTCAAGTTCGATCTTCTGGAAGCGCAAAGCCTTGGCGCGTTTGTGGAAGGCGAGCGCCTGCCGGTAGCCTTCGCGTGCATCCTCCATCGCCGCCTCTGACGTGGCGATCCAAAGCCGGGCGTTGCGGATTTGCTGCTCAAGACCCTGCAGCAGCGCGCCAAACCCCTGCTCCTCCATACGCTCCAGCAGGTATTCGCGCGTCAGGTGCGGCCCGGCGACGGCAGCGGCAGCGCCGAGCATCACCGACCAAAGCCGCTGCAGTTCGCGGTTGTCGTAATCGATGGAAGCGATCTCATCATATTCGTCCTGCATCAAGGCAGGATGATTGATGACGGTCAGAGCCAACACGCTCTCGCGCAACGCCGGTGTTTCCTGATGGCCCTTCACCAGTCCCGAGCGCGCCAGCCGATCTGAAATGCCGCCTCCGGAAAGCCGCGGACCACGTGGGCCTTCGTTGCCTCGGCCACGCGATTGGCCGGAGCCGCGATCAAAGCTTCGCCGCTCATTGCCGCGATTCTGGAATTGCGGCTGAAAGAAGCTGTTCAGGCGGTCGCGCATATCCTGTTGGTAGTGCCGGCGCACATTTTCATCGGCAATGACGGCAACCAGCTGCTTCAACCGCGCTTCGAGCTCCGCTTTCCCTTCGGGCGTCTCGAACTGCCCGGTATTGATCTCACGGCTCCAGATCATTTCTGCCAGAGGCTTCGCTTGGCTCATGACCTTATCGAAAGGTGCGCGGCCCTCGTCGCGGACGAGATCGTCCGGATCCTTGCCGTCGGGGAGGAGAGCAAAGCGCACGGTACGCCCCGGCTTGATGTGCGGGAGCGCAAGATCGGCGGCACGATTGGCGGCGCGAATGCCGGCGCCGTCTCCGTCGAAGCAAAGTACCGGCTGTGGCGTCATCTTCCAGAGGAGTTCGAGCTGGTTCTCGGTCAGAGCCGTGCCGAGCGGCGCCACGGCATTCTCCACACCGGCCTGATGCAGCGCGATCACGTCCATATAGCCT
Organism: Rhizobium sp. BK399; assembly: GCF_014194695.1. GTDB lineage: Bacteria > Pseudomonadota > Alphaproteobacteria > Rhizobiales > Rhizobiaceae > Rhizobium. The sequence continues at coordinate 256,243 of NZ_JACIAH010000002.1, forward strand.
TCGACGGCGATGATCGTGCCCTCACCGCTTGCACCCTGCGTCGCACGGCGGGCGCGCGCGAAATTGTAAAGCACATTGCCCTTGTGGAAGAGCTCAGTCTCATTGGAATTGAGGTACTTCGCGGGAGCATCCGGTGACATCGCACGTCCGCCGAAGGCGATGACCTTCTCGCGGGATGACAGGATCGGAAACATGATGCGGTCGCGGAAGCGATCATAGGAAACCGGAATATCGGGACCATGGACAACCAGACCGCACGCCTCGATCTGCTCCTTGCCAACACCCTTTCCTGCCAGAAACTCCTTCAGGGCATTGCGGCTATCAGGCGCGAAGCCAAGCCGGAAGGTCTCGATCGTCCGTCCCGTCAGCCCGCGATCACGGAGGTAGGCGCGCGCCCGCGCGCCATTCGCCGTCTGCAACTGATCCTGGAAGAACGTGGTCGCTAGTTCCATCACGTCGAGAAGCGAGGTACGCTCCTTCTCGCGCTTCTCCATGACCGGATCGGCAATCGGCATGGCAACGCCCGCCATGTCAGCGATCTGCTGCACGGCTTCCGGAAAACTCAATCCCTCAAGGTCGGTCAGGAAGCGGAAGTGGTCGCCGGTGACGCCACAGCCGAAGCAGTGGTAGCGTCCCTTGCGGTCCTCGCAGTGAAAGCTCGGTGACTTCTCCCCGTGAAACGGGCAGCAGGCCCAATAGTCCCCGCGAGAGACATTGGTCTTGCGTTTGTCCCAGCTCACGCGACGACCGATCACGTCCGAAATCGGCACGCGATCGCGTATCTCGTCGAGAAAGGAGTTGGAAAAGCGCATTGGAACCTCTTGATTGGGGTCCATATAAGCAGGTTCGTCAGCACATGCCACGGCATTTGCCCAAACGACGCGCTATTCACAGGATCGTCGCGCCATCGGAAATTGTCCCATCAGCGCGTTCAAAAATGCGTTACCACCCCTGCGACATGGGGTGCGACACTGACAGGCCGAGCCCGCCTTTTACGTGTATGCAACGTCAGCATCGGGAGCGACGAATTTCTTGCCGATCGTCAAAAATCGATGGCAGAACAACGGCTTCTGGACCGCTGTGAACGGTGTTTTCCTGCACCGAAGTCACAATCCTTAGCGCAAATGCCACACCTGAGGCAGGCTCCGGCGCCAATCATTATTTTTTTGTAATTTGAATCACTTGCCGCGCCGCAATAACCTCAGGGTCAACAAAGCGATCCCCAAGCGAGGCACCATCCCTACCCCCGGCGCCGCCTCGCGAGGGTGCCTTTGCGAGTACCCGCTGGCTTGGATCTCGGTCCTGCGTCGCCACCGGAAGCAAAGAGCAAGAAGGCAGGAGCACCCCCAGCTCCTGCCTTCTTTAATTTCGCCCCTAGGTTTCATTTTTTGATATTTTCGTCGCCACCAGCGGCCGCAGAAGGCATTGACAGTTATCGCACGATGCCCAATGAAGCGAGATAGCGGGATGGTCGAATGCCACATAGAGTTGAAGATTTTTTAGAAAGCGATGCCTTCTTTGTGGCCGTATTGCATTGCGCCCGCGAAATGCTGGCGATCTATCGCGAAAGCCCGCGTATCGCTTCGATCTTCGCCGCTCAACAGCGCTGGCTGATGGCCCATGCCGGTTTCGCCCTTCATTTCGGCTATCCCGGCGAACCGAAGCTAGGCCTCTATTCGGGCCGTTTCATCGCCTTCGTTGTGGCGAACAGGATTGCAAGCCGCAATACCGCCGCTGCTTTCATCCAGGAAATGCTCGCCTACCGGTTTCTTCGCCCTGTCGAGAGCGCAAGCGACAAGCGCACGCGCCTGTTGGAGCCGACCGAGACCGCCCACGAACACTTCTTCCGATGGCTCGCCACCCACCTTTTCATTCTTGATAGTCTGGACGGCGGCAATCGGCTGGACCGGATCAACGCCGATCCGTCTGCCTTCGCCAAGATGCAGCCGCTGATTTCCAAGGCGATCATCGATAGCGACGCCGTGCGCGATCCCGGCGCAACATACAATTTGTTCAACTGGGCCAATTCCGGTGGCCTGATCATGGACTACCTCATGAGCCGCATCGACACCTTCGATCGCAGGTCGGATCGGGTCGACATCGGGCGATTGTCGCTAAAGGACATCCGTGACCAGTTCATGATCTCCAACACGCATCTGAAGCGCCTGCTGACGCAGGCCTCGGAAATGGGAAGCGTCGGCTGGACTCAGCCGCCCTACAAAGGCGATACCTGGCTCTCGCAGGGTTTTGTCATGGAATATTGGAGCTACCAAGCAGCCAAGTTCGCCGTTGTCGACGCTGCCGCGGAGGCGGTGCTTGGGCCCGCCGCCGGGAAGACGGCGAGCCTGCGCTGATCAGTTCAGCTGCTCCTTGACCGCGCCGGAGGCCTTGGAGAAATCCATCTGGCCGGCATAGCGCTCCTTGAGCACCGCCATCACCTTGCCCATGTCCTTCGGCCCGGCAGCACCGGTCTCGGCGATGATCGCCGCAATATTGCTGCGGACTTCCGCGTCGGAGAGCTGTTTCGGCAGGAAGTCCTGCAGCACGGTGATCTCGGCGCGCTCCTTGGCAGCCAGCTCCGGCCGGGCGTTCTCTTCGTAGATCTTCGCCGATTCGTCGCGCTGCTTCACCATCTTGGCAAGGATCTGCAGAATCTCGTCGTCGCTGGCCTCTTCCTTGCCTGCGCCGCGATTGGCGATGTCACGGTCCTTGATCCCGGCCTGAATCAGGCGAACCGTCGAGAGACGCTCGGCGTTCTTGGACTTCATGGCATCCTTGAGGGCGGCGGCGAGTTGATCGCGCAACATCATAATCACTCCTGTTTGGTTGCCGCTTCATAAACCACGCGAATGCATGGGATCAAATAAATTGCGGAAAACGACGGCAGAAAGCGCGAGAAAACCGGCAGAATGTGCGGTACAAAGATTGACCTCGCGCAATAGCGTGGCTATTTACCGCCACCTGCACCAAAATTCGTGATCAGGCCTGAGAGCGCGCGCCTTGCCGCGTGCGTATGCTTGCGAACCAAATGGCCGGCCAACGTTGCCCAAGGACGTGTGGCCGCCGGAAACGGGATGAAGATGACCGCGACAGCACCCTGGACAACCGAAAAGCCGACCGCCCTGCTCGTTCTCGCAGACGGAACCGTCATTGAAGGCAAGGGCATCGGCGCGACCGGCAAGGTCCAGGCCGAGGTGGTCTTCAACACGGCGCTGACCGGCTACGAGGAGATCCTGACCGACCCTTCCTATCTCGGCCAGATTGTCACCTTCACCTTCCCGCACATCGGCAACATCGGCACCAACGACGAAGACATCGAAGACCTGACGCCGGCGGCACGCCACGGCGCGGTCGGCGTCATCTTCAAGGCCGACATCACCGATCCGTCCAACTACCGCGCCGTCAAGCACCTCGACGCCTGGTTGAAGGCTCGCGGCATCATCGGCCTCTGCGGCATCGACACGCGTGCGCTGACCGCCTGGATCCGTGAAAATGGTTCCCCGAACGCGGTCATCGCCCATGATCCGAACGGCGTCTTCGACGTCGAGACGCTGAAGGCGGAAGCCAAGGCCTGGAGCGGCCTCGAAGGCCTCGACCTCGCCAAGATCGCTTCGTCGGGCCAGTCGTCGCAGTGGGCGCAGACCCCGTGGATCTGGAACGAAGGCTACGGAGAGCTGAGGGCCGAAGACGCCAAGTACCACGTCGTCTGCCTCGACTACGGCGTAAAGCGCAACATCCTGCGCCTCTTTGCCGGCCTTGACTGCAAGGTCACCGTCATGCCGGCGACTACGAGCGCCGAGGAAGTTCTCGCCATGCAGCCCGACGGCATCTTCCTGTCGAACGGCCCGGGCGACCCGGCCGCAACGGGCGAATACGCCGTTCCCGTCATCCAGAAACTGATCAAGACCGACATTCCGGTTTTCGGCATCTGCCTCGGCCATCAGATGCTGGGACTCGCGCTCGGCGCCAAGACCGAAAAGATGCACCAGGGCCACCACGGCGCCAACCATCCGGTCAAGGACCACACCACGGGCAAGGTCGAGATCGTCTCGATGAACCACGGCTTCGCGGTCGACACGAAGTCTCTGCCCGATGGCGTTGAAGAGACTCACGTTTCCCTCTTCGACGGCACCAACTGCGGCCTGCGCGTCGCCGGCAAGGCGATCTTCTCGGTTCAGCACCACCCGGAGGCTTCCCCCGGCCCGCAGGACAGCCACTACCTCTTCCGTCGCTTTATCAATCTGGTGCGCGCGAAGAAGGGCGAGGAAGCCCTCGCAGAGCGCTGAGACGCATTCCTGCAATTCTAAAGCCCGCTCCGGCGGGCTTTTTTATTTTTTGCAGCTATTACGCGCAGCTGCGACCGCAGCCACGCGATATCCGTTTGAAAGGTGCCGCAACTGCTGATTTACTGCATTTCAGTGAGGGAGGCAGCCATGAGGTGCTTGATACTAGCAGTTGCGTGCTTGCTCCCGACGGTATCTCTTGCCGCCGGGCCTGTGAAGGTCGATGCAAAAGATTACAGCTGCGCGCAGCTCGCGCAGATCATACGCCAGTCCAAAAAGGTCTATGTCCGTCTCGGCTTCGGCGGCCGCAACTTTCGCTATCCGCCGGCGCAGTGTGGGCCTGGCGACAAGCTGAGTACGGCAAGTTTGCGTGACGGCAGCGGGAAACAGTGTCTGCTGGACTACGCCTGCGTCAATGATCCGATGTCGATGTATAACTACTAGGCTGTAGGCCACTGGGGGCTCGAGGCGAGCAGGCCGTCGGGTTGGTGGCGCGCCTATGCTGGAACATATGTCAACCTGATCACGTCTGCGCCGATTCGATCGCTCGCGACCAGGCGCAGCGGCGGCCGCGGGCCTGCAAAAAGCGGTTTGCCGCGACCAAGCACGACGGGATGGAGGTACAGCCGATACTCATCGACCAGACCGAGATCGGTCAGACTTCGCGCCAACTCAGGCCCGGAAACTTCAATGTCCCCATCCAGTCGCGTTTTCAGCCCGCGTATCGTCGTCTCGACGTTATCCACGACAACGGTGGCGTTCGGCCCTACTGATTGCAACGAGCGCGACACGACCCATTTCGGTTGGCGCCGCCATGCCGCTGCATAGTCGCGCTTCGCGTCGTCCCACTCGGAACGGTCGTCGTCCCAGTACCGCATCACCTCATACATGCGACGACCGTACACACTGCCGGCAAGGCCGCGAACGTCATCAATGAAATGACGAAAGAGCGCGGGATCAGGCGAAAATTCCGTATGGTCGACGTAACCATCAAGGGACTGGTTCAAAGCAAATACGAGCTTCGCCATGCTGCAGCTCTCCCCCAAGTTGCTGAAATACGGCTTGGCCGATGCTACGCAGAAATGAGGTTGGCTACAATCCGATGCCGCTTCGTTGACCAGATCACTCCGAAGGCACCGCTCTCCGGCCTGCACGCACAAGCGGATCGGGTCCTCACGACCGCCCATGATCATTTCGGGCTTACGGGTTCACCGCCTAACCGCAGCGTCAGCCCCGATGTCGTCCATTCGCCCATGCTCGCCAGTGGACATTGTTGTTTCGGCCTATTGACCTCAACTTAACTTGAGGAATTACACCCGCGTTGGTGACATCCAAAGCAAAGGAGATGAGGATGAATGGAGAGTTTTACCGGATCGACAAGTTTGCGGTTCCGGAGGCTGCGCGCGAGGAGTTTCTGATGAACGTGCTGAAGACGCACGAGGTTTTGCGGGCGCAGGACGGTTTTATCAGCCATCAGGTGCTGGAACAGGTTTCCGGCCCGGGCGAATTCAATTTCGTGACGATTGCCCAATGGGAAAGCGCCGAGGTGATCGAACGGGTGAAGGCTGCGGTGCAAGCCGCCCATCGCGCCCGAAACTTCGATCCGCAGGCGCTGTTTCAGCGGCTCGGCATTCGCGCCGACATTGCCAACTACAAGCCGGTGGCGGCTTGATTCCGAATTGGCCGGCTAGACGCCGGCCATATCCTTCTCGCGACGGAGAAGCAGGTAGAAGCGTCCGCAAAGCATCACGGCTGCCGCCGCAAGCCCGACCAGGAAGCCGAACCAGATGCCGATACCACCAAAGCCAAGCGGGAACGCAAAGGCCCAGGCGAGGAAGAACCCGATCGGCCAATAGGCAATCAGCGCCAGAATCATCGGCACGCGCGCATCCTTCAGACCACGCAACAATCCATTGGCGATTGCCTGCAGGCCATCGACCAACTGAAACAGACCCGCCACGACGATCAGCGGCCCGGCATAGGCAAGCACCTGCGGCGCCTCCGGTAATTTGGTATCGAGGAACCAGCTTCCCAGGAATTCAGGAACGGCAGCAAACACAATGCTACCGGCGACAGCAATCACACAGGCGATGACGACGACAGCGATCGAGGCCCGCACGACTGCAGTGTAATCACCCTGCCCATGCGCTACACCAACCCGAACGGTTGCCGCCTGCGACAAGCCGAGCGGGATCATGAAGGCGATCGAGGCCCATTGCAGCGCGATGCCGTGAGCGGCAAGCTCGATCGTTCCGATATGCCCCATCAGCAGCGACGCCACGGTAAAGAGGCTCACCTCGGCCAGGATCGTCACGCTGATCGGCAGACCGAGACGGACAACCTCCCAGAATGCCTTCCAGTCCGGACGCCAGAAGCGCACGAAAATTTCGTAGCGTCGCGTCTCCGCCCTGCTCTGGACATAGCCAACGATGAACAGGAAGCCGGCAATCTGCACGACCACTGACACGATCGCCGCGCCCTCCAGGCCCATCGCCGGAAAGCCGAAATGGCCGAGCACCAGCGCATAGGCAAAGAAGGCGTTCAGCACGAGCATTGCGATCGTCACGTTCAGAATGACGGCCGCACGCCCGATCGCGCTCACCAGCGCCCGCATGACGTTATAGAGCAGGCCAGGCAGCACGCCGAACTGGCCGATCAGGATGTAGCCATGCGCCAGTGCCGCCACGTCCGGCTTCTGCCCGGCGGCGAGCAATATCCGCTCAGAGTTGAAGAATGCCGGCAGCATGATCACCCAATAGGCCAGCACGACCCATAGACCCATGCGCAGCGAGCGGCGCACGCTGACGACGTCGCCCTTGCCGTAGGCTTGTGCGACCATCGGTATGACAGCAATGGCAAAGCCCGACCCAAAGACGAGGATCGTGAAAAGGAACTGTGCCGACAATACCATCGCAGCCAGATTCTCCGCACCGAGACGGCCGACGATCATCACATCGGTCGTGTTGATGCCAAGCTGGGCAAGCTGCGCGCCGATCAGCGGGATGCCGAGCGCCAGCGTCGCGCGGAAATGCGCAGCCCAATGGTTATCGGTTTTCGGCGCAAGCTTGCGCGCGTCGATCGGCGTGTCCATGACACTGTTCCTGTGATTGAATTGGTGATGGCCGCAACTTGCGGCAAAGTAATCAACAGGGCTTAGTTCAAAGCCCGGCAAAGAACTACGCAAAACTGTGCAAATGATGAAAAATTCATCATCGCATCACGAATTCTGATGGCTCACTCCGCTGGCTGTTCCACGACCTCGGCGGCTTTGATCGTGCGCACCCTCGCTAGAAACACGAGGGCTGCAATCAGGATGATGACGGCCGCGAGCAGATATGGAGCTCCGGCGAAGCGCACCGGGGCCTCTGGCCGCGTGAAGTAGCCGAACAGCTGGGTAAAGATCAGTGGCCCGACAATTGTCGTGATGCTGCTGAGGCTGGTCAGCGCCCCCTGCAACTCTCCCTGAGCCGACGGCGGCACCTTGGCTGCAGCAATACTTCTGAGCGGCGGATCGGCGACGTTCTCCATCACGGTCAGCACGATAACAGTATAGACCATCCAGCCCTCCCACGCGAAGGCGTAGCCGGTCAGGCCGACAACGGAAAAGGATAAGCCAAGCACAGCCGTCTTCCACTCGCCAAGTACCGGCACAATCCTCGGCAAAATGACAGCCATGACGAAGGCCGCACCGATCCCATAGATGCCGAGTGATAGGCCGATCTGCCCCTCGCTCCAACCGTAGCGATAGGTCGATACGAAGGACCAGACGGCCGGATAGACGGCATGCGCCAGCCAGAAGAGGAACATGACGGCACAGATCGGGCCGATGCCCGGATAGCTCCGCATCTGCTTCAGCGTGCCGAGTGGATTGGCGCGTTTCCATTCGAAGGCCCGACGGTGCCTAGCGTCCAAGGTCTCGGGCAACAGGAAGTAGGCCGCAACGAAATTTGCGAATGAGAGCGCCGCGGCTCCGAGGAACGGCACCCGGGGTCCGAATTCGCCGAGGACGCCGCCAATGACCGGTCCGATCGTGAAACCGACGCCGAAGGCAATACCGATCAGCCCGAAATTCTTGGCGCGATTTTCATCGTTGCTGATATCGGCAATGTAGGCGGAACAGGTCGCAAAACTGCCGCCGCTAAGGCCGGCCAGCGCCCGGCCCACGAACAGCATCCAGAAGCTGGTTGCCACCGCACAGATGAAATTGTCGATAGCAAAAGTCAGCACCGACAGCAGCAGGATCGGACGTCGCCCGAAACGATCGCTGAGATTGCCGAGAAATGGCGCAAACAGGAATTGCATGCCCGCATAAACGACGAGCAGCCACCCGCCGTCGAGGGCTGCGTCGCTTACCGAGCCACCCGTCAATTGCTCCAAATACGCCGGCAGTACCGGCATGATGATCGCGATCCCGATCACGTCGAGAAACAGGATCATGAAGACGAGGAAGAGGCCACGACGAACGAATTTCGGATCGAGCATCAGAGATCTCTACAGTAGGTTGTTTTCTGGAAAGACGAACTCGTCGCCGATCATGTTACATAGCTCACGCATATTAGCGAAACAATCCGTGAACATTTCAAATCTTTTGATAGGCGCACGACTTCTGTTGATGGAGAAGCGGAACAAAGGCAGATTCTAGCCGCCTTTGACCCGTTCGCCTTTGACGAAGTCGACAAAAGCGCGAAGCGAGGGTGGCAAATGCTTACGACCGGCATAGTAGAGAAATGGCCCGGAAAATTCACTCACCCATTCTTCGAGAACAGGCACGAGCGCACCCGTTTCGACGGCCGGGGAGACGACCTCCTCGAATGTGCGTATGATCCCAAGCCCCGCAACGGCGGCAGAAACTTCCATATCGATTGCATTGGCGACAATCGGCCCCTTCGGCGTAATCATCAAGGTTTCTTCGCCGCGCTCGAACTCCCATGGCAAAGCGGTTCCGCTGAGGAAGCGGTGCCGGACGCAATCGTGCTCAAGCAGATCGCGCGGGTGCTTGGGTACACCACGCCGCGCCAGATAATCCGGCGCGGCGGCCGTGACATATCTCTGCCTGCGCGGCCCAATTGGCACAGCAATCATGTCCCGCTCGAGACGCTCGTCATAGCGAATGCCGGCGTCATAGCCGGCGGCAAGCACATCGACGAAAGAGTCTTCGCCGACGATCTCAAGCGAGATCTGCGGATAACGCCTCAAAAAGCGATTGGCGAGATCGGGCAGAAACAGCCGTACGGCGATCATCGGCACGTTGAGCCGCAACGTCCCGCTCGGGTTGTCGCGAAATGTGTCGAGCTGCTGGAGTGCCTGGGAAACTTCCCCTAGAGCGGGTGCAAGCCGCTCGAGCAACCGTTCTCCCGCCTCCGTCGGTGTGACACTGCGCGTCGTTCGATTGAGCAGGCGAACGCCGACGCGCTCCTCGAGGCGGCGCAGCGAGTCGCTGAGCGACGAAGCCGAAACGCCACGCTTGCGCGCCGCCGCGCGAAAGCTGCGCTCCCTTGCAATGGCTGTGAAGGCATCCACATCATTGAGGGGAAGGTCTTCCATCGTGCATTTTCCCGTACAGCCCGTTCACATTTGCATGGATTATCGCACGAAGGCCGGCGCGCTAAAACTCGTCCGAACATCAACACATGCATGGAGACAGAAATGGAGATGCATCGATTGGGAAAAACCGGTCCCATGGTGTCGGCGATCGGACTCGGCTGCATGGGCATGTCCGGCATGTACGGGCCATCCGACCGCAGCGAAAGCATCGCAACGATCCACGCGGCTCTCGACGTCGGCATCAATCTGCTTGATACCGGCGATTTCTATGGCATGGGCCATAACGAAATGTTGATAGGCGAAGCGCTGAACGACCGTAAGCGGGATGAGGTCGTCATCAGCGTCAAATTCGGAGCGCTACGCGATCCGGTCGGCAACTGGAGCGGTTACGACTCCCGCCCGGCGGCGATCAAGAACTTCCTTGCCTATACGCTGAAACGCCTCGGCGTCGACTACATCGATGTTTACCGCCCTGCGCGCCTGGATCCCAATGTTCCGATCGAGGAGACGGTCGGCACGATCGGCGACATGATCAAGGCTGGTTATATAAGGCATGTCGGCCTGTCCGAAGTCGGCGCGGACAGCATTCGCCGGGCGGCGAGCACCCATTCGATCTGCGACCTGCAGATCGAGTATTCGTTGATCTCACGCGGCATAGAGGACCAAATACTGCCGACCTGCCGCGAACTCGGCATTGCCATCCTACGGCGTTCTCTCACGCGGCCTGATCAGCGGCCATTGGCAGAAGGGACAGGGAAGCGGCACCGGCGATTTCCGCGGCATGAGCCCGCGCTTCCAGGACGGCAATATCGATCAGAACCTCGCGCTCGTGGAGGAGTTGCGCAAGATCGCGCAGGCGAAGCAGGTATCGGTGGCGCAGATCGCCATCGCCTGGGTGTCCGCTCAAGGGCAGGACATCGTGGCTCTGATAGGTGCACGGCGACGCGACCGGCTGACGGAGGCACTCGGCTCACGCGCTGTGCAATTGTCCGCAGAAGACATGGCTACCATCGAACGAGCCGTCCCCAAGGATGCTGCAGCCGGCGCCCGCTATCCCGAAGCCCAACTCAAGCACATGGACAGTGAAAAGTGATCTGGTCCAGCCTCGCCCCGCGGGAGAGGCTGCCGAACCTCATACGGGCCCTGAGAACGTATCGCAGGCGGACAACTGCCCACTGTCGAAGCCGCGTTTGAACCACCGCGCCCGCTGCTCGGACGTGCCGTGGTTGAAACTCTCCGGCACCACGTAGCCCTGGCTGCGCTTCTGCAGCGTGTCGTCGCCGATCTTCTGCGCGGCGTTCAACGCCTCCTCGAGGTCGCCGGCTTCGAGGATACCCTTCTGCTCGGTGAACTTGCCCCATATGCCAGCGAAGCAATCTGCCTGCAGCTCTACACGGACCGACAACTTGTTCGCTTCCGTCTCGCTCATCCGCTGGCGTGCCTCATTGAACTTAGGCAGGATGCCGAGCAGATTCTGAACATGATGGCCGACCTCGTGGGCAACCACGTAGGCCTCTGCAAAATCGCCGGAGGCGCCGAATTGGCGGCTCAGTTGGTTGAAGAAGGCAGTGTCGAGATAGACCTTGTGATCGCTCGGGCAATAGAACGGCCCGGTCGCTGCCGAGGCAAAACCGCACGCTGACTGCGTCTGCCCGGAAAAGAGGACGAGCCGAGGCTCCTCGTACTGACGGCCCTGAGACTGGAAGATCCCGTTCCAAGTGTCCTCGGTCTCGGCAAGGACGGTGCGAACGAAGGCGGTCATTTCATCGTTGGCGGGCGTCTGACCGCCGGACTCGCTCTGCTCATAGCCTGGGCCGCCCGTCGTCGTGCCGCCGTCCATGATCTGTAGCAGGTCGATACCCATGGCCTTCAGGACAAGATAGATGACGACCAGGAATATGATGGTGCCGATGCTCAAGCCGCCGCCGCGCCGGCCCATGCCGCCGCCCGACGGAAAACTGAAGCCCCCTCCTCTGCCCAATCCGCCCATGGAAGGATCGCCACGGCGATCTTCGATATTGTCGGACTGGCGCCGGCCTTTCCATTCCATAATGGTTCTCCCGGACTAAACCTTCGGTCGTTATCTATATATCTCGGCGATCAGGAAATTCCAGCTATCTCGGGGCGGCAGCCTTGCCGAAAACGGCAGGTCAATCGTTTGCTAGATTTTGTGTCTGCGCGTAGTCAGGCGATTGCGACCGCTGCCTCAGGGGCGTCCGCGACTGGTCCGCGGTCGCGTTCCAACATCCGTTTAAGCGCAAAGTGGCTGGTGCCCACGACGAGTAGTGACGCATAGCCATCCACCGCGTAGTGCCAGCCCAGATAGACGGAGCTGGCCATGACGAACGCGGTGTAACAGAAGGCGATGATACCCAGACGGCGCGAAATCTCCGCCGCGAAAAATGCATTCAGCGCAACCAATCCCACGTGCACGCTGGGAAACGCTGAGATGCCGGAGCCGAGCCCCGGTGTATGGTGCGTATGAAGAGACCAAAGGTAGCTTTGAACCATGCTGGTGGTCGTGGGGCCGTCAGGCGATGCCAGGAAGCTCAATAGTTCCGCAAAGCGCTGGGTGTCGCCGGTCACTGCCCCGTAGAACACTGGCCCGGCGGACATGAAAAGACCCGCGAGAATGTTTCCGCAGACCACCCAGACCAGCATGAACATGCCAATATAGCGGACGCGTACCGGAGCCGCTCGCGGCGAGGTTGCTACGTAGAACAGCGTTCCGAAGCAAACCGCGAACCACAATACGCTGTAATTCCAATCCACGAGTTTGACGATCGCATCGTGCCCGGCAATCGACAGTAGGATCTTCCAGGGGTCTGGGCCAAAGGATAGCAGTGCATCCGTCTTTGCAAGCCATTGGTCGTAGAGAAAGCCGCCTCGAATAACCGGCAACAAATTCTTGATTGTTGTGAACGTGCCCTGAAAGACCATCAGCGCCATCAGCAACGCCATGCCTGAAAGAAGATGAGCTAACCGATGGGGTGAGAACACTCTTCGTGTCGCCAGCGATCTTTTCGCCCCAAAGCGAAGCAAGATCCGTGCGTAGTCAAAAATGCCGGCTATGAGCGGCATTAAAAACAGAAACAGGTAGGTCCATTGGTCGAAATACAGCCCGAAGGACATCATCTCGACGTGACCGTAAGCGACCAGCAACAGGACACCAAGTACGAAGTAGAACAGAACCACCAGATAGAGCCAACCGTCCGCCATTAGTCGGTGGCGGACATGCGGCAGCAACTCGAAGGTCCAAGCTCTCAGATTTGCAAGTGCTTTGTCACGATCAGCCATTGTGATTCTGGATGCCCGCAAGCAAACCGCCTTTTGGTCTGCAATGCCAAATAGAAAGCACACTAAGTATTAATTTTCACGAACCAGTACTATTAAAAACGTCGACCGGACGAACATTTTTGCATGGAAGCCAAGGAGCACTTCCAGGACATCGCTCCTTGACGACACACCGACAATCGGGCCTCCTTGCACAACGAAGGCTGAGGAGGAGACAGGCGATGAAGGCGGTGCGGCTCGAAGCGCCCGGGAAGCTGGTTCTGTGCGAGATGGACCTGCCAGAACCGGCTCAAGGCGAATTGCTTGTCCGCGTGGAGGCCTGCGGCATCTGCGGGACCGATCGCCATCTGTTCAAGGGAGAGTTTCCTTCCAATCCACCAGTCACGCTCGGCCACGAGTTCACCGGGATCATCGAAAAAATAGGCGGCAGTGTCAGCGGCTTTCGCGAAGGCATGCGCGTCACCGGCGATCCCAACATTGCCTGCGGCCGCTGCCCCGAATGCCAGCGCGGCCGCGTCAATCTGTGCCGCAAATTGCAGGCGATCGGCATCCATCGCGACGGCGGTTTTGCGGAGTATGTTTGCATACCGCAGCAGCAGGCCTTCGAGTTGCCCGATGCACTGCCTCCCCTCCACGGCGCCTTTTGCGAGCCGCTTGCATGCTGCATCCACGGAGTCGACCTCGCCGAAATCCGCACCGGCTCTTCCGTCGTCGTGCTTGGCGGCGGTGTGATCGGATTGCTGGTCGTTCAGTTGGCCCGGCTGGCGGGAGCAACCAATGTCGTCCTCGTGGCCCGCAGCGAGGAGAAGCGTCGGCTCGCCGAGGAGCTTGGAGCGACCGCCAGCGTAGACCCTTCGACGCGTGAGGTCGTCGCGCACCTGACGGCGACGGACGGCGTGCTGCCCGGCGGCGCAGACGTCGTGATCGAATGCGCCGGCGTTGCCGAGACGATCGAGCAGGCAGCAAGCCTCGCACGTCGCGGCGGCACGGTTGTGATCCTCGGCGTCATGCCGCAGGGTGTGAAGGTCGCGATCGAGCCGTTCGATCTCCTCTTTCGCGAGATCAAGCTCACAAGCTCGTTTATCAATCCCTTCACGCACCGGCGGGCCGCCGATCTCATTGCGTCAGGCACCATCAAGGTCGAACCGCTGATCTCCCGTCAAATCGGCCTCGAGGAGGCCGTCGAAGTCATCTCCAACCCTGCTCGAAAAGGCGAGATCAGGGCGCTCGTGGTGCCGGGCATCCGCTAGGCTCCGGCAAGAGCCGCCAATTCCTGTCGATTCCGTAATTTATGGGGTTCCGTTTACAAATACATTTGCCTATAAGCCGCTTCTAGCCTGAAAAGACCATCATATGCGCGACCCGGCCGGTGCCTCCCACCCTGGCCGGCTTTCTGCGCAGCTAGGAAACGGAAAACGCCCATGCCGAAGCGCCAAGACCTCAAATCGATCCTCATCATCGGCGCAGGACCGATCGTCATTGGCCAGGCTTGCGAATTCGACTACTCCGGCACCCAGGCCTGCAAGGCGCTGAAGGAGGAAGGCTACCGCGTCATCCTCGTCAACTCCAACCCGGCCACGATCATGACCGACCCGGGTCTGGCCGACGCGACCTACGTCGAGCCGATCACCCCCGAAGTCGTCGCCAAGATCATCGCCAAGGAACGCCCCGACGCGCTGCTGCCGACCATGGGCGGTCAGACGGCACTGAACACCGCGCTCTCCCTGAAGCGCATGGGTGTGCTCGATCGCTACAATGTCGAGATGATCGGCGCCAAGCCCGCCGCCATCGACAAGGCCGAGGACCGCGCCCTCTTCCGCGAGGCGATGGAAAAGATCGGCCTCGAAACCCCGCGCTCGATGCTCGCCAACGCCACCGACATCAAGGATGCCGACCGCAAGACGCATGAAGCCGAGCGCAACAAGCTGAAGGAAAGCCTCTCCGGCCCAGATCAGGCAAAGGAGCTCGACAAGGCGCTCGACGAACTGGAAAACCAGTGGAACCTCGGCGAGACCGACCGCAAGCAGCGCTATATCAGCCACGCCATGGCGATTGCCGCCCAGGCGATCGACGTCGTCGGCCTGCCCGCCATCATCCGCCCCTCCTTCACCATGGGCGGCACCGGCGGCGGCATTGCCTATAACCGCTCGGAGTTCTTCGAGATCATCGGCGGCGGCCTCGACGCCTCGCCGACGACCGAAGTCCTGATCGAGGAATCGGTTCTCGGCTGGAAGGAATATGAAATGGAAGTCGTCCGCGACAAGGCGGACAACTGCATCATCATCTGCTCGATCGAAAACATCGATCCGATGGGCGTCCACACGGGCGATTCCATCACTGTCGCGCCGGCACTGACGCTGACCGACAAGGAATACCAGATGATGCGTAACGCCTCGATCGCGGTTCTGCGCGAGATCGGCGTCGAGACCGGCGGCTCGAACGTTCAGTTCGCCGTCAACCCGAAGGACGGCCGCCTCGTCGTCATCGAGATGAACCCGCGCGTCTCGCGCTCGTCGGCGCTGGCATCGAAGGCCACCGGCTTCCCGATCGCCAAGGTCGCCGCCAAGCTCGCCGTCGGTTACACGCTCGACGAACTCGACAACGACATCACCGGCGGCGCAACGCCTGCTTCGTTCGAACCGTCGATCGACTACGTCGTCACCAAGATCCCGCGCTTCGCATTCGAGAAGTTCCCGGGCGCCTCGCCGGTCCTGACCACCGCCATGAAGTCGGTCGGTGAAGTCATGGCGATCGGCCGCACCTTCGCGGAATCGCTGCAGAAGGCGCTGCGTGGCCTCGAAACCGGCCTCACCGGCCTCGACGAAATCGAAATCCCCGGTGTCGAGGAAGGCGAATCCAGCCAGAACGCCATCCGCGCTGCAATCGGCACGCCGACCCCGGATCGCCTGCGCATGGTTGCCCAGGCGCTGCGTCAGGGCATGAGCCCGGAAGAAGTCCACGAAGGCTGCAAGATCGACCCGTGGTTCATCGCCCAGTTCAAGGCGATCGTCGACATGGAAGCCCGCATCCGCGAGCATGGCCTGCCTGCAGATGCCACGAACCTGCGCACGCTGAAGGCCATGGGCTTCTCCGACGCCCGCCTCGCCACGCTGACGGGCAAGCGCCCGAAGGAAGTCGCCGAACTGCGCAACAGCCTGAACGTCCGCCCGGTCTTCAAGCGCATCGATACCTGCGCTGCCGAGTTCGCCTCGCCGACTGCCTACATGTACTCGACCTACGAAACGCCTTTCGTCGGGGAGCTTCGCTCTGAAGCCGAAGTCTCCGCCGCCAAGAAGGTCGTCATCCTCGGCGGTGGCCCGAACCGTATCGGCCAGGGCATCGAGTTCGACTATTGCTGCTGCCATGCCGCTTTCGCTCTCCGCGACGCCGGCTATGAAGCGATCATGATCAACTGCAACCCGGAAACGGTCTCGACGGACTACGACACGTCAGATCGCCTCTACTTTGAGCCGCTGACGGCCGAAGACGTGATCGAAATCCTGCGCGCGGAGCAGGAAAAGGGCGAAGTCGTCGGCGTCATCGTGCAGTTCGGCGGCCAGACCCCGCTGAAGCTCGCCGAAGCGCTCGAGAAGAACGGCATCCCGATCCTCGGCACTGCGCCTGATATGATCGACCTTGCCGAAGACCGCGACCGCTTCCAGAAGCTTCTGATCAAGCTCGACCTGACGCAGCCGAACAACGGCATCGCCTACTCCGTCGAGCAGGCCCGCCTGGTCGCCACCGAAATCGGCTTCCCGTTGGTCGTGCGTCCGTCCTACGTCCTCGGCGGCCGCGCCATGCAGATCATCCACGCCGAGAGCCAGCTGCAGACCTACCTGCTCGACACCGTTCCGGAACTGGTGCCTGAGGACATCAAGCAGCGCTACCCGAACGACAAGACCGGCCAGATCAACACCCTGCTCGGCAAGAACCCGCTGCTCTTCGACAGCTACCTGTCGAACGCCATCGAAGTCGACGTCGACTGCCTCTCCGACGGCAACGACGCCTTCATTGCTGGCATCATGGAGCACATCGAGGAAGCCGGCATTCACTCCGGTGATAGTGCCTGCTCGCTGCCTCCGCGCACGCTCTCGTCCGAAATGATCGACGAACTCGAGCGCCAGGCGAAGTCGATGGCCAAGGCGCTCAACGTCGTCGGGCTGATGAACGTCCAGTTCGCCATCAAGGACGGCACCGTCTACGTACTGGAAGTGAACCCGCGCGCCTCGCGTACCGTTCCCTTCGTCGCCAAGACCATCGGCGCCCCGATCGCCAAGATCGCCGCCCGCGCCATGGCCGGCGAGAAGCTCGATCCGCTCTTCGCCGCCTATGGTGAGAAGCCCGATCCGCGCAACCTGAAGCACATCGCCGTCAAGGAAGCCGTCTTCCCGTTCGCCCGCTTCCCCGGCGTCGACACGCTGCTCGGCCCGGAAATGCGCTCGACCGGCGAAGTCATCGGCCTCGACACCGACTTCGCGCTGGCCTTCGCCAAGTCGCAGCTCGGTGCCGGTGTCGAACTGCCGCGAGACGGAACGGTCTTCGTTTCGGTCCGTGATGCCGACAAACCGCGCGTCCTGCCGGCCATCCGCGTTCTCGTCGGCGAAGGCTTCAAGGTTTTGGCAACCGGCGGCACGCAGCGCTTCCTCGCCGAAAACGGTATCACGGCAACGAAGATCAATAAGGTCCTGGAAGGTCGTCCGCATATCGAGGACGCGATCCGTAACCGCCAGGTTCAGCTCGTGATCAACACGACCGACGGCAACAAGGCGATCTCGGACTCCAAGTCGCTTCGTCGCGCGACGCTGATGCAGAAGGTCCCTTACTACACCACGATGGCCGGCGCCGAGGCAGCCGCCCAAGCCATCAAGGCGCTGCGGGCCGGCAACCTCGAAGTTCGCCCCCTGCAAAGCTACTTCTGATAGGGAGGGCCGGCCATCGCGCCGGCCTTTCTTTTTTCGGACAACCAGAACCGCTAGATTCGCGCTCGCGCATCCTGTGCGTCCGCCTTGACGTTCCAGGCATCCTGAAATGCCGGTCGCGGCCGATCCTGCAAAATCAGCTTTCCTCCTTCTTCACGGCGCGTCGGAATGGCAAGGCGATCGATCGCACCCTCCAGCGTCATGGCAAGGTCGCGGGCAAAGACCCGATTGCCGATGTGCCACGAGTGGGTCCAAGAACCGATCTGCGGCTGCGAGGCGGGGTCAATCGTCTTGAAATATTCACCGCAGTTGACGTCCACCGCTTTGGTATTGACGTCCGCAGGAAGCCCAACGCGACCGACACGTGGGGCAACGCCAAGTCTTTTCGCGTTTGAGACGGCAAGGACCGAATCGAATGGGTTCGAGTAGTTGGTGAGCCGCATGATCCGACGGAACATCGGCTGGTTCCAGTCGCTGGCAAGCGACAGGCTGCTTGTGGAGACATCGCCGCCGATGAAGGCCACCTGACCGATGCGCCAGTCCGCCTTGAAGAGATCGCCATGCTTGTCCGACTGTGCAAAGGCATCCATGATCACGTAACAGCCGGTTGAATGACCCAGCAGATGCACATTGGTTTCACAGCCGGACTGCTGGCTCTGCTTCAGGAGCCGGATGCCCTTCG
Organism: Rhizobium sp. BK399; assembly: GCF_014194695.1. Classification (GTDB taxonomy): domain Bacteria; phylum Pseudomonadota; class Alphaproteobacteria; order Rhizobiales; family Rhizobiaceae; genus Rhizobium. The sequence continues at coordinate 274,965 of NZ_JACIAH010000002.1, forward strand.
TCACGAGCTCACTCGCGACAGCCGCGGCATCCGATCGGTCTTCCAGATAGTTGAGTGTCTGGTTGTCGCTCGGCCAGTCGAAGGCCACGATCTCGCCATGCCAGCCTTCCGCGCGCAGATCGGCGCGAAGCTGCCGGATGCGCTTCAAGACAGTCGGGATGTCGTTGTTATAGCCATGCACGAAGATCAGCACATCGCCCCGCGGGCCGATCGAATTCGGGTTCTCGTCGCCATCCGCGAGCCCCTGCACCTCCGCGACCCAATCCTTGGCACTCGATACCGCCTGACGCGCATCGTAGCTGTCGAGCGTGGAAGGCACCTTCAGAAACTTTATCGGTCCAGGTTCGGCAATCAATGCATCGCCTGCACGCTTTCTGGCACTGATGATATAGTTGTCGCTCATCTTCCCCTCCTGCGCCAACCAGCCCATATCGCCTTAGGCGATCATATCAGCTTACAGATTCAACTCGAAGACGCCAATTCTGAACCGATGCGGGCAATATCGCTACGGAACCGTTCGACTTCCTGTTGCCGCAGGCCTTCATCCGGAAATCGCAGCAGAAAGGAGGGATGGACGGTGACGAACAACTGCCGACCGCCCTCAAGCGGTATGAACTCGCCTCGCGCATCCTCAAGCTTCTGTTGCCAACCCGTGAGCGCAAAGAGTGCCGTCGCCCCCATTGCGACCACCAGCTTCGGCTTGACCAGCTCCAATTCCCGGTCGAGCCACCAGCGGCAATGCTCTACCTCTCCCCGGTTCGGCTTTTGATGGATGCGCCGCTTGCCGCGCGGTTCATATTTGAAGTGCTTGACTGCGTTGGTGACATAAAGCTCCGCGCGATTCATGCCCGCTGCCAACAAGGCCTCGTCGAAAACCCTCCCCGCCGGACCGACAAACGGACGCCCGGCAAGATCCTCCTGGTCCCCAGGCTGCTCGCCAACAAACATGATTTCCGCGTCCTGCGGTCCCTCCCCGAAGACCGCCTGTGTCGCCTTGGCATGCAATGGGCAGCGGCTGCAGGCCGCCGCCTGTTCGCGAAGCGCCTCCCATGTCCCTTCAGCAGCAGATGGCGCAGTCGGCAGGTTCCGGGATGCCGCCTGAAGCTTGTCGTGGAAGGCAGGAGGCATCGTCGCCTCACGCCTGGCCATCGCCAGCACCCGCTGCTCGGCATTCGCGATGAGGTCGGGAATCAACTCCGCCTCGGGCATATTCTTCCAGTATTTCTTCGGCATCTCCGCCTGCATCGCCTTCACCTTCAGGCGCGCAGGATTGAAAATATTGGCAAAATAGGTCTTCCAAAGTTCATCGGCAGGATCGGTAAGGTCAGGTTTGGTGCAGGGCTCATCGCTGAGTGATAACCTCACGCCATCCCAGCTCGCCGAACCCTTTGGCGTCAGGATCATCCAGTCCATGTCGTTGAACCGGCGCTGAAAGAACGGCGCCTTGCGCGTGACGATGTGATGATCCGGCTCGAACCAGGCGAGAAACTTCCGCCTGCCATTCACGGAAATGCCGGATCCCACTTCCTTGAAGCGAAGGAAAGCCGTCATCTTGTGGGCATCGCGGCGAACGCTTTTTTCCATCAACCGCGCAACCGAAACGTCTTCGTCGGACGCCACCGATAGAAGCGACTTGTCGGACTGAAGCCGCCACAGCAGCCGATAGAGAAGAAAGAAGCGGACGGGATCGGAATGGCAAATCACCGCTGAAGCAAGATCAATAAACGCCGGAGGCACTGTCATCGACCGACTGCCGGACACGGGTTGCGGAGGCAATACGTCGCGCTCCCAGAAGAGCTGCTTCTCACCGCCTTCTTCACGCCATTCTATGTCCTCCGGTGCAATGCCGGCACAGGCCAGAGCGCGGGCGGCATTGCGCCATTCGTCGAATTCGCCCCTGCCCTTCAGAACCACGCGGCGCATCAGAGCAGCGTCAATTGCTCGGGCGGCGGCTCGAACATCGTCCGCAAATCCGCTCGATCCGCCAATTGACGTGGCGTCCAGCCCTCTGCCGTCACAAAAGCCTGCACTTTCTTGATCGAGACACCGAGTCTGGAGAGGTCGTCCAAACGCAGCCTCCGGAAGCGACGGGCCGAAAGGATCGCCTTCACCGTTTTGGTTCCGAGCCCCGGCACGCGAAGCAGCCGTTCTCGCTCCGCCTTGTTGACGTCGACTGGAAAGTCGGCCCGATGGCCGAGCGCCCATGCAAGCTTGGGATCGAGATTGAGATCCAGCATTCCGCCGGGCCGCGTCGCGGTGATCTCCTCGATCCCGAAACCGTAGAAGCGATACAGCCAGTCTGCTTGGTAAAGTCGGTGTTCACGCATCAGTGGCGGCTTGATCAGAGGCAGGTTCTTCGAGGAGTCCGGAATGGGACTGAAGGCGGAATAGTAGACCCGCTTCAGGCTATAGCTGCCATAGAGCTGCGCACTCGTCCCAAGGATCGTCGCATCGTTTGCCCCATCGGCACCAACAATCATTTGCGTGCTCTGACCGGCTGGAACAAAACGCTTGCGCGTCTTCGATTGGAGCGTCGGCTCGTCGGCCGCCTCTATCTTCAATCGCAGGTCCCCCATCGAACGGCGGATGTGTGAGGGCCTTTTTTCCGGCGCAAGGCGCGCAATGCCGCTGTCCGTCGGAAGCTCGATGTTCAACGACAGACGATCCGCGTAAAGCCCTGCCTCTTCAATGAGATGGGCCGATGCCTCCGGAATCGACTTGAGGTGTATATAACCGCGGAAGTCATGGGAGACGCGTAGTTCGTGAACGACACGGACCATTTGCTCCATCGTATGATCCGGGGAGCGGATGATGCCCGACGAGAGAAACAACCCCTCGATATAGTTGCGGCGATAGAATTCCAACGTCAGCCAAACCACTTCCTCCGGTGTGAAGCGCGCCCGTTCTACATTGCTGGAGGACCGATTGATGCAATACGCACAATCGTAAATGCAGAAGTTCGTCAGGAGGACTTTCAATAGCGATATGCAGCGTCCATCAGGCGCATAGGCGTGGCAGATGCCGGAACCCTCGGTGGAGCCAAGGCCGCCACTTTTCGCCGAATCGCGCTTTTGTGTTCCGCTGGAAGCGCAGGATGCGTCATATTTTGCTGCATCCGAGAGAATTGCCAATCGTTCTTTTAGAGACTTCCTCATCTTCATGTTCACTATATGTTCTTGCTCAAAAAGTCAATCGAGGTTGGTTTCCAGCCACTCCGACCGGCCTCCGGCCAGCGATACGAATTTTATGGAAATCAGCGGTGGCGATCTGCTATAACCGCAAAAGTTAGGATTGTTGCACGGTTCCGAGGTTCCCCCTCGGGACCTGTTTTCTTTTGTGTCCGCGGCTATGTGGATACAGGGAGTGAAGGACAAAAAAATGGTTGATAAGGTACCGATGACGCAGGGTGGTTTCGTCAAGCTGCAGGAAGAACTGCGCTGGCGTCAGCAGGAGGAGCGTCCCCGGATCATCGAGGCAATCGCCGAAGCCCGTGCGCATGGTGACCTCTCGGAAAACGCCGAATACCATGCTGCGAAGGAAGCTCAGAGCCACAACGAAGGCCGTATCAGCGAGCTCGAGGACCTGACCGCGCGTGCCGAGGTCATCGACCTGTCGAAGATGTCCGGCGACAAGATCAAGTTCGGCGCGAAGGTGAAGCTCGTCGACGAGGATACCGAAGAAGAAAAGACCTATCAGATCGTCGGCGATCAGGAAGCCGACGTTAAGGCGGGACGTATCTCCATCTCCTCCCCAATCGCGCGTGCGCTGATTGGCAAGGAAGTCGGCGACTCCATCGAAGTCAATGCGCCCGGTGGCTCCAAGGCCTACGAAGTCCTTTCCATTTCCTGGGGCTGATTGATCCGTGGACGGTCGAGGGCAGCCGGCTATCGCCAAGGTCAGTGACGTCGAGATTATTGCGCCTAACTTCAAGAAGCGGCTCTCCGGCGTCACGTCCACCATCATCCAGTTGATCCCGGTCCAGCGCGCACTCGGCGAGAAGATTGCAGCCCTTGGACCGGGTCTTCCGGCATCCTTGCCGCACATCCGTTTTCGTGACTTGCTGAAGCTATGGCGGGCGCCGCGCGGCAAGCGGTTTCGCATATGGCACGCCCGTCGCAACATCGAAATGCTGCCGGCCATCCTGATGCGCGATGTCTTGCGCATGCCGCTGAAGATCGTCTTCACCTCGGCGTCCCAGCGCCGCCACTCCGGCTGGACGAAATGGCTGATTTCGAAGATGGACGCGGTGATAGCAACCAGCGGCAAGACGGCGAATTATCTCGAAGTGCCGAGCACCGTCGTTCTCCACGGGATAGACACAACCCGCTTTTCGCCGGCAGATGATAGGGTAGCGGCCAAACGGCTGCTTGGTCTCGACGAGACGAAGAAGATCGCCGGCTGCTTCGGTCGCGTTCGCCATCAGAAGGGCACCGACCTTTTCGTCGACAGCATGATCCGTCTGCTCCCGTCCCGGCCCGACTGGGTCGCAATCGTTGCCGGACGCGCCACGGCACAACACGTCGAGTTTGAAAACGAACTGAAGGCGCGGGTTGCCTCTGCCGGCCTGTCCGATCGCCTACTATTCGTAGGCGAGCACACCAACATCAACGACTGGTATCGTGCACTCGATATGTTTGTCGCGCCACAACGCTGGGAAGGCTTCGGCCTGACGCCGCTCGAAGCGATGGCGACCGCCGTTCCCGTTGTCGCGACGGACGTCGGAGCCTTTCCGGAACTGCTGCTCACCGGTGACCAGGAAACCGGGATAATCATCCCGCGTGACGATCTCGATGAGATGGTACTGGCCGCTGCCCATTTCATGGATGACGACGCCCGTCGCCAAGAGGCTTCACTCCGCGCGAGGAACCACGCGATAAGCGCCTTCAGCATTGAAGGCGAGGCCCGGCGACTTGGCGCGGTCTACACGGCCCTATGACCGGGGGCCGTCAAGGCTTGCGCTTGAAGAGTTCAAGATAGGCGTCGGCAACAGCGCCTTCAGAAAACTGCCCCATCAACGTGTCCCGCCCACCGGCGGTCACCTTTGCCGCCAGCAAGGGATCATTGATCAAACGCTCAATGGCCTTCGAAAAACCGTCGGTGTCGCCGATCTCAACAAGAAGCCCGTTCTCGCCGTCCCTCATGAACCACGACGGCCCCTCTGAACGGCTGGAAACGACGGGTTTGCCCTGCGCCCAAGCCTCCAGAATGACGTTGCCAAGCGGCTCATGGTTCGAGGGCATGACGAAGATGTCGGCAGCCGCCACAAACGGCCGCGTGTCTTTCTGCCATCCGAGAAACCGCACCCGGTCCGTTACACCGAGATCTGATGCGACTTTTTTGACGTTTTCCAGTTCCTCGCCCTCGCCGGCGAGCCAGAGATAGACGCCCGGCAGCTTCGCCACCGCTGCCGTCAACAACGCGAACTCTTTCCGCGGCACGAAACGCCCCATGGACATGACGACGGGCGCGTCTCGTGGCGTGTCGAACGCGGCACGATCGACCGGGGCCACTTGCTCGGTTCTCGTGAAGTTCGAGATCACCTCAACTCTACGCGTCCAACCGATTTCGCGCACATGGTCGGCAATGCCGGGTGTGTTGCAGACGAGAATGTCGGAGTTCTTGAAATACTTCAGATCGGTCGGATAATCTCCCAACCTGGAGATCTTGATGCATCCCTTGTAGTTCGGCATCAATTCGCTCGCGCGTGGCGCCCAGGCCATGATTGCATCCGGCCGAAGCCGTCGCGCACCAAAGGCGACTTTCAGCGGCAACAGGATCCGATCCAGCGACACATTCCGAAAATTGCTTTCCACGATCGCGACCGAAGCCGGCATGTCCTTGCGCCAGATCCGGTTCGGTCGAATGACTGCGCTCTGCTCGACACCGCGCCGAGCCAGGGCGTTGACGAGGTGCACGAAGAACCGCTCGGCCCCGCCATCCTTGCCAAAGTGGAAATGCATCACCTTCACGGCGCACTTGTCCCCGTCTCGAACAAACGGATGTAGGCCTGCGTGATCGCTTCTTCGGAAAACCGGTTCTTAAGCGTCTCCTGACCGCCATCGATCAATGCGGTGCGCAGGTCGGGCTCATCACGAACGCGTGCGATCGCGTTCGCGAGACCGTCGACATCGCCGCAATCAACCATCAGGGCATCCTTGCCGTCTGTCATCACCCAGCTCGGGCCTTCGGCGCGAGAACCAATCGTCGGCTTGCCAGCGCCCCACCCTTCAAGGCATACATTGCCGAGTGGCTCGTGCAGCGACGTCACGGTGAATACATCGGCGGACGCAAGGTAGGCGTAGGCATTGGTCTGCCATCCCGCAAAGCGGACACGCTCCCGCAGGCCGAGTTCGTCGGTTAGCTTTTCAAGGTTTTCGCGCTCCGGCCCATCCCCCAGCAGCCACAGAAATGCGCCTTGCGTCTTTGCGATGGCCTTGATCAGCACATCGAAGCCCTTCCGCTTAACGAAGCGACCCATGCCGATGACGACGAAAGCTTCGGCGGGTGTTTGCAGTGCTTCCCGGGCAATCGGCTCGCTTGGGGTCGAGCGGGTAAAGTTTGCAATGACTTCCACGCCGCGCGTCCAGCCGAGTTCGCGCACGCGCTTGCCTATATCGGGTGTGATACAGACGAGCGTTTCGGAATTGCGATAGTAGCCGAGGTGCTCTGGATAATCACCGAGCCGCGAAATGCGTCGAGCGTTCTTGTACCGCGGCATGAAGCGGCTTGCGCGCAATTGCCACGACATGATCACGTCAGGCTGAAAATCGTTCAGGATAGCGCGCATGCGCGCCGACAAGATGAAGCGCGAGAGCGAAATGCGCCGGAACGTCCCCTCATAAACCTCACCACATTTTTCAATGTCCTTGCGCCAGCTGCGATCGGGACGAATGAGCGCGCGTTGCTCCACGCCACGATCGTGGAGCGCATTGACGAGGTTGACAAAGAAACGTTCAGCTCCGCCCTCCTTGCCGAAATGGATATGCATCACCTTCATCGCGATTGGACCTTAGTGCTTTCCTGCGTCGTCAAAGCTCGGATGCTTCTCGGCAGCCTTGCGCTGATACAACTTTGCCTGCGTGAGAAATGCGTAGACTGCACCGGTCATCGCCTCGACAAAGCCCGACTGTCCGCAGCGCCACAAACCGTTGTGAAAATAGAGACGCCAGAAATACAGCAGCGGGCTGAAAATCAGTCTGGCGAAGGTTGTGCCCTCGCCCAAGGCGAAGTGTTGATCGGCCTTCAACGTCGAGTACTTGTTCTCTTTGAGGATCTGTTCATCGATGACGAGTGGCCGGTAGTGAAGCAGACTCCCGGACGAGGCATCCTGAACCCGGCCGGTCGGCACGATACCTTCGTGCACGGTTTGCGTGAGGTCATAAGCGCCTCTGCCTTTGCGAACAAGCCGCAGATTCTTCCGCTCGTGGACATGCTCAGGCGTGTAGCCGTAGCCGATCAGATAGGGGCGACGCGCAACACGCCAGCCAACAACATCGTCTGGCGCGGCGATCAGTTCCGGCAAAAGCCTTCTCAGTGGCGCATCGAGCCGTTCATCGGAATCAATATTCAAGCGCCAGGGCTGCGTGCACTGATCGAGCGCAAATTGCTTCTGCCCGGCGTAGCCGCGCCACGCCTCGTGAAACAACCGGATCGGCCATCCCTTGTCGATATAGGATTGCAGCAAGGCAACGGTGCCATCCGTCGAGCCGGAGTCAACGACCACAATCTCCGCGCACTTGTCCAAGCTCTCGATGCAATTGCCGAGATACGCTTCTTCGTTCAAGCAAATGATGAACGCGGAAATAGGCAACTTGGTCATTGAACGATCTTCGTGTCTTCTTCCGCAGCAAACGGCTCACAAAGCGCCTTCAATAAGGCATAAGCCGCTCAATTCATAGAGCTTAGCTGCGCTCAGACTTCGACTAGGCCCACCCGCTTCACCTGTCGGATCGTCAGCATCGTTCGCACCGTGTCCACGTGCTCGTTTGCCGTCAGCACCTCGATAACGAAGTCCTGGAAACGCGTCAGGTTCTCGGCAACGCAATGCAACAGGAAGTCGCTGTCGCCCGAAACCATCCAGGCCTGACGCACCAGCGGCCATTGCGCCGTCGCTGCCGCAAACGCCTTCAGGTTGGCTTCGGACTGATGCTTGAGCCCTACCATGCAGAAGGCGACAAGATCGAAGCCCAGCTTCGGGCTGTTCAGCATCGCGTGATAGCCTTCGATGACGCCGGTCTCTTCAAGCTTTCGCACGCGCCGCAGGCAAGGCGGCGCCGAAATGCCGACACGGTCGGCGAGATCGACATTGGTCATCCGCCCGTCTGCCTGCAACTCCCGCAGTATCTTTATATCGATGGCATCAAGTTCGGCGCGAAGCACAATCCTGCCCTTCCTTTAATTCATGATTGCCAGCTTCTATATAAAGCGGCGGAATTCGCAAGAAAGTTTCAGCTCGGCGACGGATTGTTGCACCGGCAGCCGAGAAAGCCTTGTTGGTAACGCAGGGCTGCCCTTGAATAAAAGCACTGGACGTTCATAAATGGCGAATGGATCGCGAAACGGCCGCATTCGCCACTTAGCCGCCGCCCTCCTGACAGTCGAAAGGAAATACCCATGTCCGCCCGCCACACCAAGGTGCTCATTATCGGCTCCGGCCCTGCCGGCTACACGGCTGCCGTCTATGCAGCCCGTGCAATGCTGAAGCCCGTTCTGATCGCCGGCCTCGATCAAGGCGGACAGCTGATGATCACCACCGACGTGGAAAATTATCCGGGCTTTGCCGATCCGATCCAGGGACCGTGGCTGATGGATCAGATGCTGCAGCAGGCAAAGCATGTCGGCGCCGAGATCGTCAATGACATCGTCACCGAAGTCGAGCTGAACCAGCGCCCGTTCGTGGCGCGCACCGATAGTGGTCAGGTCTGGACGGCTGATACGCTGATCATCGCAACCGGCGCCAAGGCAAAGTGGCTCGGCATCGAAAGCGAACAGCATTTCCAGGGCTTCGGCGTTTCCGCCTGCGCGACCTGCGACGGCTTCTTCTACCGCAACAAGAACGTGATTGTTGTCGGCGGCGGCAACAGTGCTGTCGAGGAAGCGCTGTACCTCTCCAACATCGCGAAGTCCGTGACGGTCGTTCACCGCCGCGACAGCTTCCGTTCGGAGAAAATCCTGCAGGAACGCCTGTTCTCGAAGGAAAACATCAAGGTGCTCTGGAACACCGAGGTCGCCGAGATCACCGGCACGCCGGCCAAGCCGCCGATGCCGCCGTCGGTTACGGGCGCTCGCCTGCGCGACACGCGCACGGGTGCGATCACCGAGGTTGCAGTCGACGGCGTCTTTGTGGCGATCGGCCATGCCCCGGCGACCGAACTCTTCAAGGGCAAGCTGAAGCTGAAGGACAATGGCTATCTGTGGACCGCCCCGGATTCGACCGCGACCAGCCTGGAAGGCGTTTATGCCGCCGGTGACGTGACCGACGACACCTTCCGCCAGGCGATCACAGCCGCGGGCCTGGGATGCATGGCTGCTCTTGAAGCCGAACGATATCTGACGGGCCACATGCCCGTTGCCGTGGCCGCGGAGTAGGATCGGCTATGAGGGGTGGGGGAATGCCATTGGATTGGGACAAGCTGCGTATCTTTCACGCAGCTGCCGAAGCGGGTTCGTTCACGCATGCGGCGGATAAACTGCATCTGTCCCAGTCCGCGATCAGTCGTCAGGTAAGCGCGCTTGAGCAGGATGTCGGTACCAAGCTCTTCCACCGCCATGCGCGCGGCCTGATCCTGACGGAACAGGGCGAACTGCTGTATCGCACGGCCCACGACGTGCTGCTGAAGCTCGAAACCGTGAAGATGCAGCTGACCGAAACGACGGAAACGCCGACAGGCAAGCTGCGCGTCACCACGACCGTCGGCCTCGGACAGGGCTGGCTGACGGACAAGATTCAGGAGTTCATGCAGCTCTATCCCGACGTCCAGATCCAGCTGATCCTCGACAACGAGGAGGTGGACGTCAACATGCGCTACGCGGATTGCGCCATCCGCCTGCGTCAGCCGGTGCAGTCCGACCTCATCCAGCGTAAACTGTTCACCGTTCACATGCACGTCTACGCGGCGCCTTCCTATATTAACCGCCATGGCGAGCCGCAGACCGTCGAAGACCTCGACAACCATCGCATCATCACATTCGGCGAGCCGGCACCGAGCTACCTGCTCGACGTCAACTGGCTTGAAGTCGCCGGGCGCTCGTCGGACAACAAGCGAATCCCGCATCTGCAGATCAATAGCCAAACCTCGATCAAGCGCGCCTGCCTGCTCGGCATGGGCGTCGCGTGCATGCCCGACTACATCGTCGGACGTGACCCTGGCTTGATCCAGCTACCGATCAATGCGGACGTGCCGTCCTTCGATACCTACTTCTGCTATCCGGACGAAATGAAGAATGCGGCCAAGCTGAAGGCCTTCCGCGACTTCATCGTCAGCAAGGCGCGCAACTGGAACTTCTAGTTGCCTCCATCAGAAATACAAGCCGTGCAACGTATGCATGTCTGGCATGCATAAATCGGGGTTGCCGTTTGCTCATTAAAACACCATATCGCACATAGCTGATGCAGACGGTGGCTTTTCCTCCCAGTTCCACCGCATTAGCTGTTCCCCTCTGGAGGTTTTGACCTTCACACCTATAAGGGCCCCGATCTTTCGGTGGCCCTCTTTTTTTGCCCGATTTTTTCGCACTGCAGCAGAAAATTGTGCAGCGCATAGCAGGCATGCGCAAACATGCATTGTAATCTGCCTCTCAAAGCATCATATCCAATTCAGCTGATGCATTTCGTGGCTTCTCTCCCAGTGCCACCGCGTTAGCTGTTCCCCTCTGGAGGTTTATTGACCTTCATACCTTAAAGGGCCCCGATCTTTCGGTGGCCCTCTTTTTTTGCCCAAAATCTAGCCACATCGCGAAAGTCCGCATCTCACGCCGTCGTGACTTGCATATCGGAAATTGCCGATCCATATATCGCTTAGAAACGATTTATAATTCGAATAACGACGATGGAAAAAGACGAGATATTGAAGGCAATCGCTCATCCTACGCGGATGGAAATCCTCAACTGGTTGAAGAATCCCGAAGAGCACTTCACCTCGCAGGAGCATCCGTTTGAGATGGGCGTGTGCGCCAGTCAGTTCGAGCGCTGCGGTCTCTCACAGTCGACAGTCTCGGCGCATCTCGGGACATTGAGCCGCGCGGGTCTCGTGACGACACGGCGCGTTGGCCAGTGGATCTTTTACAAGCGCAATGAGGAGACTATCGCGGCATTCCTGAAGCAACTTGCCATGGACCTGTAAAGATGCCGTCGGCTTCCTGGCCTTCCGCCTCCGGCAGATTGGCGTCCGGTTGGGCAAAACAGCACCCGGACGACGTCAGCAGGCCGTGTCTCCATTTCACGTCAGCGATGCTCCCCGCGACCGATACCACCCTCACCCCATCCTCCGCCGAATAGCACCCGCTTCGGCCAAGTGATCTTCCCACTGAGAAAGGACCTACATGAGCAAGCTTTTCGAACCCGCCAAGGTTGGCGATATTTCCGTTAGGAATCACATCGTGATGGCGCCGCTGACGCGCAACCGATCGCCGGGCGCGATCCCGAATGATCTCAACGTCGAGTATTACCGTCAGCGTGCCACGGCCGGCCTCATTATCACTGAGGCAACCGCAATCACCCATCAAGGTCAGGGCTATGCCGACGTTCCGGGCCTTTACAAAGAGGAAGCACTCGACGGGTGGAAGCGTGTCACCGATGCTGTCCACGCCGCGGGGGGCAAGATCGTCGTGCAGATGTGGCATGTCGGCCGTATCTCGCACACGACACTGCAGCCGAACGGCGGCAAGCCCGTCTCCTCTACCAACCGCATTGCCAAGGCCAAGACCTACCTGGTCAGTAACGACGGCTCCGGCGCGTTTGCCGATACCTCCGAGCCGCGCGCCCTCGAAACCTCGGAAATTCCGGGTATCGTTGAAGATTATCGCAAAGCGGCGCGTGCCGCGATCGACGCTGGCTTCGACGGTGTCGAAATTCACGGCGCAAACGGCTACCTGCTCGATCAATTCCTGCGTGACGGTGTGAACGACCGCAACGACCAGTATGGCGGCTCGATCGAAAACAGGGCGCGCTTCACTTTTGAAGTGGTAGATGCCGTGACCAAGGAAATCGGTGCCGGCCGCACCGCAATCCGCATTTCGCCGGTCACGCCTTCAGGAGAAAGCTACGATTCCGCCCCCCAGGTCCTCTTCACCCATGTCGTCGAGGGTCTGGCAAGATATGATCTCGCCTATATCCACGTCATCGAAGGCCAGACGGGCGGTGATCGCGATTTCATGCAGGGCACAAACCCCGCCTTCGACTATGCAGCTCTGCGCCAGACTTACGAGAAGGCTGGCGGCAAGGCGAACTGGATGGTCAACAACGGCTATGACCGGGAAATGGCGATCGATGCCGTCGAGAGCGGCCGCGCCGATCTTGTCGCTTTCGGCAAACCGTTCATCGCCAATCCGGATTTGGTCGAACGCCTGGAAAAGAACCTGCCGCTGAACGCGCCGCAACAGGCAACCTTCTACGGTGGTGGGCCACAAGGTTACATCGACTACCCCGTGGTGGAAAAAGCCGCCTAACCTCAAGAGCATGATGTGGGATCCCGCCGTAGGCGGGATTTCCTTTTCTCCTGACGCCGTTAGGATGCGGCCATGTTCGAATCCCATCTCGACCGCTGGCGACTGACCGTCGACGGTGAACCGATCATCACCCATTCCAGCCACCTGTTGCCGGTCCTCTGGGACGGAAAACCTGCGATGCTGAAACTCTCCCGGGATGAAGCCGAGCGAGCCGGCGGCGCCCTGATGCAGTGGTGGGATGGCATCGGCGCTGCCAAGGTCTACGCACACGACGGCGAGGCCGTTCTGCTCGAGCGAGCAATGGGCAGTCAGTCACTGCTGGCAATGGCAATGGACGGCGCCGACGATGCGGCAACCCGCATCATGTGCTGCACCGTCGCCAGGCTTCATGCGCCACGCAGGCAGGCATTGCCAAAGCTCATTCCGCTAGCCCGCTGGTTTCGCGAGCTGGAACCGGCTGCCCGAGCTCACGGGGGCACATTGGCCCACTGCCACAGGGTTGCTGAAAGCCTGCTTGCCGACGCCACAGATCCCGTCGTCCTCCACGGCGACATTCACCACAGCAACATCCTCGATTTCAAACAGCACGGCTGGCTAGCGATCGACCCCAAGGGCCTCATCGGTGAACGCGGCTTTGACTATGCCAATATCTTTGCCAACGAAGACCTTCCGACAATAACCGCTCCCGACCGCCTACAGCGACAACTCCGGATCGTCGCGAGCGAGGCTGGCCTAGAGCCAAAGCGCTTGTTGCAATGGATCGCAGCCTATTCCGGCCTGTCGGCGGCCTGGTTCCTCGGCGATGGATCGACGGCGCAGGCCAAAAGTCCTCTCGCCGTCGCACGTATTGCACTGACCGAACTGCAGCAGAGTTAGACGATCAACGCAACCCGGATGGGTCCTAATGCCCCGCTTGCACCGAAACACGCGCTTGGACTTCCGCCCCTATTGAGCGGAGGCAACCGAGCGAAACCAGCGAGGCATGAACAGCTTCGTCGATGGGCGTATGCGGCTCGCTGCCGAGCTCGGCGACCAATCGTTCATTCGACATCCGCAACGGCTCCCGCCAGAGATAGCGCATCTCTTTCAACTCTTGCATGAAGGTGATGAACGGCGCCGACAGCGGTACGATCCACCACGGAAAGGTGCGCGTCTTTATCTTGTTGCCGGCCACCCGGTTAATCGCGGCGGCCATCTGGCCGCCATCAGCATCCCAGAAGCCGTCCATGTGATAAACCGCAAAGGATGGCAGGCGATCGCCACGTTCGACGAGACGGATCATCGTCTCCGCAACGTCGGGCAGATAGGCCCATTGATGCCCGATACCACGTCGCGCCGGATTCTTGACTGTGTGCACCGGCTTGCCCGGTGTGACCATCCCTTGCGAGAACCAGCTATTTGCTGCCCCCGGTCCGAAGAAATCGCCGGCGCGGACAATGATGACCGGCACCCCGGTCCGCGAGGCAGCCTCCAGACGTCGCTCCATTTCGACGCGGATCGCTCCCTTCTTCGTCACAGGATGCTGTGGGCTGTCTTCCCGGAGAATGGGAAAGGCATCTGGTCCGAAATTATAGACTGTTCCTGGCAAGACGATGCGGGCGCCGACCGAGCGGGCGGCAGCGATCGCGTTGTCAAGCATCGGGAGAACCAGCTTCTCCCAGTTGCGATAACCCGGTGGATTGACGGCGTGGATGATAAGGCTGACGCCTTGCGCGGCCGTCATGAGATCGGCAGCCTTCATCGCATCGCCCTGGATCCACTCGAAGTTCGGCACCGTCGCGCGCGCCCTGGCTGAATGCCGGTTCAGCGCCCGCACCCGCCAGCCACGTGCGGCGAGCTTGCGTGCGACTTCGCCGCCAATTCCGCCGGTCGCGCCCAGCACCAGGGCAACTTGTTTGTTCTGCTCCGCCATGATGATCTCCGTCATTTTTCAACTGACCGGATCATGCCGACATTCCAACATAAACGAAATTGACGAAATTCGTGCTATCACTATACATAAATCCATGAACAGGGAACCCGACTGGCATTTCTACCGAACCTTGCTTGCCGTTCTCGAATACGGATCGCTTTCGGCAGCAGCCCGCAATCTGGGCCTCACGCAGCCGACGGTTGGACGGCACATCGATGCTCTCGAGGAGGCAATCGCCTCACAACTCTTCGTCCGCTCGCCGAACGGTCTGTTGCCCACCGACGCAGCCCTTGAATTGAAGCCTTACGCCGAAGCCCTGGCCGCAACATCGGCCGCGCTGCTGCGCACGGCATCGGGACATCGGGAGCGAGTTGCCGGCACTGTCCGGATAAGTGCCAGCGAAGTGATCGGCGTGGAAGTGCTTCCGAACATTCTTGCACCGCTCGTCGCGGCTTATCCCGACCTCAACATCGAACTCTCTGCATCGGATGCCATCGAGGACCTTCTTACCCGCGAGGCAGACATTGCCGTTCGGATGGCGCAGCCGACCCAGGATCAGCTTGTCGCCCGCCACATAGGGGAGATACCGCTGGGCTTCCACGCCCACCGTCGCTATCTCGAGCAACACGGAGTGCCGCAGGAGATATCAGACCTAACACGACACCGCCTCGTCGGCTTCGACCGCCCGACGGCCTACATCAGAGCCATGATAGCGCGCTTTCCCATTCCTGAGGGGCTCACCTTCGCCTTCAAGAGCGACAACCCGCTTGCGCAAATCTCTGCTATTCGCGCCGGCATCGGGATAGGAATTTGCCAGGCGGGGCTCGGTGCCAGGGACCCGGATCTTTTGCCCGTCCTGCCGGAGCATTTCCGCATACCGCTCGACACATGGGTCGTCATGCACGAGGGAACGAAGACAGCACGCCGCTACCGCGTCACGTTCGACGCGCTCGTAGACGGCCTGCTGAACTACGTGGGAGAAACGGCGCGCAAGCGCCAGCGCTGATCATCGCAGTGGCGATCAGGCACCATGTCATGCGCGCGGCGAGGTTTCGCTGGAATGGCTTTTCCATGTGCCGTCGACCACCTCGGTCTCCGGCCGGTCCCCGCCTTCGGCGTACTCCTCATGCCATTTTCCCTTGTCATCCTGCCAGCTGATTTCTGCGGAATCACCGCCGACCTGCTGTTCGGCCGCGACAATACGGGCTGCTTCGAGCGCTTCGGAGTGTGTCGGGAATGCTTCGGAATACACACCACCCAACCGGTAGGCCCAGCCCCCGTCGTGAGGCACGACCTCGTAGACCACCTTGACCATGCATTTCACTCCTCTTCTTCTTGTTCGCGCTCCAATGCTGACCGGATTGCATCCAGTTCTGCGCGGGCCGCGTTGCAAGAGACGAGTGGGCGCCGCGATATGCTTCCGGCTGACCGATGCGTTAGTATTCCATTAAATTCTCAAGACTGCAAACGCACTGGCCACCATGCTCGCTTGCCATGCAAAATCATCGCTTTAGACTTCTTGGATGAATCAAAGTCGGAGCTTTTCGTGCAAATCGTGTCGCGACTGAAAGACGAAATGTTCCTGGTGTTGGCAATGGCCGTCGCCGTCGTCGCGTATTTCTCGGAACATACGGTCCTTGAGATGGGGCGCGGCATGTCGCTGATCGCGGCCGTAGCGCTTGTTGCCACGATCGTCGTCGCCTCCGTTCGCGTCGCCCATCATGCCGAGATCCTGGCAATCAAGGTCGGCGATCCCTACGGGACGATGATCCTGACGCTGTCGGCGGTTGCCGTAGAGGTGATCATCCTCGCGATCATGATGAGCGGCGAAAGCTCCCCTACCCTCGTTCGCGATACGATCTACGCTGCCCTCATGCTCGACATCAACGGCATTCTCGGCCTCGCCGCTCTGCTCGGCGGCTTGAAGCACGGCGAGCAACCCTACAACGACAATTCTGGCAAAACCTACGGCGTCATGATCCTCACCGCCATGGGCATCTCGATGATCGTTCCGGAATTCGTGCCCGACGACAAATGGCACTATTATTCCGCCTTCACCATCGTGGCGATGATCGCGCTCTACGGCTTGTTCCTCCGTATGCAAGTCGGTCAGCACAGCTACTTCTTCAGCTATGCCTACCCGCGGGGCGAGCGGAAGAAGACGGACGCCGAGGAACACTCGGCCGAAGACTCCACGATGGTCTCGATTGCAACAATCCTGATCGGCGTCGTCATCATCGGCCTCCTAGCGGAATTCATGTCGACTTTGATGACGGAAGGCTTGCGAGACACCGGCGCCCCAGTCGCGCTTACCGCCATCGTTGTGGCTGCGATTTCGGCGGCCCCCGAAATCCTCACGGCGCTGCGCGCCGCTTTGCGCAACCGCATGCAGGCGACCGTGAACATCGCCATGGGCGCCTCGCTATCGACCGTCATCCTGACGGTCCCTGTCATGGAGGCGATCGCCCTCTACACCGGCCAGCCTTTCATCATGGCGATGACGCCGGTACAGACGGTTATGGTGGCGATTACGCTGATTGCGGCGGCGATCAATCTCAACGACGGCGAAACCAACGCCATCGAAGGCATGACGCACTTCATTCTTTTCGCGACGTTCCTGATGCTAACGGCACTCGGTCTCTGAACGAACGCGGCGAAACAGCAGATCGTCAGGCGGCGGCACGAATGCCTGGCTCGAACAGAACGGCACGATCGCGCCCAGAATCCTTCGCCGCGTAGAGTGCTGCGTCAGCCATCTTGAAGAGGTCGGCCAAGGAGGTTTGGCTTTCCTCTACAGCAGCAACGCCGATGCTCACCGTAAACGATATCCGCTCACCGCCACACGCGACGACAAGGTCGTGCGCGGCTTTGCGGAGGTTCTCCGCCGTCATCAGCGCTTCATTTGCGGTCGTGTTTGGCAGGTACACGCCGAACTCTTCTCCACCCAGCCGGCCGAAGCTGTCGCCCGGTCGCATGGTGCGGCTAATCGCGTCTGCAAACGATACAAGAACCGCGTCGCCGGCGTCGTGACCGAAGCGGTCGTTCACTTGCTTGAAGAAATCGAGGTCGATCAGCAGCAGCGCATTGCCCGCGAGCATGGTGCGCGGCATCCGCGACATGAACCAGCGGCGGTTGCCAATGCCGGTCAGCATGTCCGTTTCGGCAACACGCCGCAACTCTGCTTCCGTTCGCTCCGTGACAAGGATGATGACGAACAGCGCGACCGCGAATTGGGTCATTATCCGCAAGAAGAAAGCCCATATCGGTGTCATCGGTGCCACGTCAGGGACAAGGAGGCCAACGACCACCATCAATGCCAGTAGCCCGCCTAAACCGATCGAGGCGGCGAGCAGTATCCGCGCTGGCAACCGCTCACGTTCGCCATCCCTCAGTATGCAAGCGGCAGACACCGTTAGCGACGCAAAAGCAAAGCCGTTGCCGATGCTTCCGCGCATGTAACTTGTGACGTGAAATTGCGTCGCCAGCGCCACAACGGCCGCCACGGCCGGAATGGCAAGGGACGCCCAATCCATGCGCCGCAATTTGCCGCTGCTCAGCCGGCGAATGCCTATCCAGAAGAGCGCGTAGCCGGTCATGCCAAGAACAATACTGCCGAAACCCCAAACAGGAACCGACAGCAGATGCTGCTCGCCCAATCCGGCCAGGGTCGAGGCTAGCGCAAGCGCAAAATAACTAGCCGCGAGTGCTCCTAGGCCTTCGCCATTCCGCGATTGGATACGCATGTAAACAAAGCAGACAGCACCGACCAGAAAGGAACATTGGTGCAAAAGGAGAACAGTCGCCAAATCGAGATGGATGATCATGATCCCGAAAACATGAGAGCCAAGGAAGTTGGCCCGACACATAAGCGACAGTTGTTAGCGAAGACTGAATTGCCGGCCTGCAAAAAAGAACCCGCCGTTTCCGGCGGGTCGATATTCATCAACGCTCAGATCGGAGCCTTACTTGCAAGCCCCGCAGAAGCGCTGGATGCGCTTGCAGGCCTCCTCAAGCAGCGCTTCCGAAGTCGCGTAGGAGATGCGGAAGTTGGGGCCGAGGCCGAAGGCCGAGCCATGAACGACGGCAACACCTTCGCTTTCCAGCAACTCCGAAACGAAGTCTTCGTCGGTCTCGATCACCTTGCCTGACGGTGCTGTTTTGCCGATCAGGCCGGCGCAGGACGGATAAACGTAGAAGGCGCCTTCCGGCGACGGGCATGTGATGCCCTTGGCCTGATTCAGCATCGACACGACGAGATCACGGCGGCCTTCGAAGATCTTCTTGTTCACAGGGATGAAATCCTGCGTCCCGTTCAGCGCTTCGACAGCGGCCCACTGGGCGATCGAGGTCGCACCGGAGGTCTGTTGGCCCTGGATCATGTCCATCGCCTTGATCAGCTGGATCGGGCCTGCTGCGTAGCCGATACGCCAGCCGGTCATCGCGTAAGCCTTGGAAACGCCGTTCATGGTCAGCGTGCGATCGTAGAGCTTCGGCTCGACTTCGACAGGCGTGACGAACTTGAAGTCGCCATAGGTCAGGTGCTCGTACATGTCGTCCGTCAGCACCCAGACATGCGGATGCGTCATCAGCACGTCCGTCAGAGCCTTCAGTTCGTCATGCGTATAGGCAGCACCCGATGGGTTGGACGGCGAGTTGAAGATGAACCACTTCGTCTTCGGCGTGATTGCCTTGTCGAGATCGGCAGCCTGGAGCTTGAAGTTGTTTTCCTGCGTCGCCGAGACGATTACGGGGGTGCCACCGCACAGCGCCACCATCTCCGGGTAGGACACCCAGTATGGCGCCGGAATGACGACTTCATCGCCCGGGTTCAGCGTCGCCATGAACGCGTTGAAGAGAATCTGCTTGCCACCGGTGCCGACGATCGTCTGCTCCCAGGAGTATTCCAGGCCGTTCTCGCGCTTGAACTTCGCGGCGATCGCCTTGCGCAGCTCAGGGATACCGGAAACCGGCGTGTACTTCGTCTCGCCGCGGTTGATCGCGTCGATAGCGGCCTTCTTGATATTGTCGGGCGTATCGAAATCCGGCTCGCCGGCACCCAACCCGATTACATCGCGCCCTTTCGCTTTCAGCTCGCGCGCTTTCTGGGAAACGGCGATGGTGGCTGAAGGCTTCACACGGGAAAGAGCATCGGCAAGAAAGGCCATGATATCGGTCCTATACGGTTGATTTGGACAGAAGGCCGGGGACCGGAATTCTGCGCTAAGCTCTATGTCCAATGTAAGCAGGCATTTCAAGCGCAAAGGCGTGATGGTGCCGATGATTCTTCGTGATCAGTCAGCTCATAAAATTGCCGATTCGCGACATCATCCCCTCAGCCTGCTGAATCATTTTGCGAAGGAGTTGATTCAGTTTCTGAAGGGAGTCGGATTTACGCCCTGAAATCAAAAACTTCGGCATTTACGCGCCTTGCCACGAATTGGCCGCAACAAATGCCGCGGCATGCCGCAATTCGGTCGCGAGCGCGCCGAGATCGAAGCCGCATTTTGTTGCATCCGACATTGGTTATTGAGGGCATACCCATGTTTCTGGAAGACGAGTTCGTCATAAGGCGCCTCCGCGCCCGCCGCGTATCCATCTCATTGCTGGTTGCATTCGTGGCTTTCACCGCGTCGATCCTTATGACGTTCGGGCTCGTCACGACGGTTTATGCCGAAGAAAGCCAGCAGAAGGTCGAGCAACTCGCCGGACTCGTTCGACCGAACGACGTGAACAGCGGCTCCCTCCTCTTTCCCGCCAAGGAGCCCGGTTTCTTCGTTGAGGCCCCGCGCCTGGCAGCCGGGCTGATCGCTCAGAAGTCCACATCGGTAAATCTGCCGCAAACGGCAACACGCGCCGATGAGCAGATCCTGCGAGGGATCGTCATGCTTCTCACCGCACTCATTGCGGCAAGCGGGCTTGCCATCTGGCGCCGCCGCGTGCGCGGCATCTTTGCAGGAGCCAAATCATGACGCGGATGACCTCGCGAGCCGGAATGCGAAATTATGAAGCGGACGAGTTCGGCCCGCTTCCGACCTATCTCGAGCTCGCCATGGCAACAGCGGCAGCGACCGCTTACGATGTGACGAGCGAGCAAAAAAGCCGCACGCTGCTGTCTCGTCTTTCTTTGGTCGAAAAGGCCATTGCCGTCAGCATCGCAGTTCTCGCGCTCTATGGAACGGCGTTGGTTGCCGACGGGCTCTACATCAAGGCCAAGGCCGAACTGTCGCAACTCCTCCTGAAGCGCGCCTTTGCCGCCGAGCTTCGCGGAGAAGACACCAAACCCTGGCCCTGGGCGGATTTCACGACCGAGGCAGAGGTGACCGCGCCGCGCCTCGGCAAGCATGCCATTGTCCTTTCCGGAGCTTCCGGAGAGGCGTTGGCTTTCGGTCCCGCTTGGCTCGCCAATACGCCCCAACCCGGCGATGAGGGAACCTCCGTCATCGCCGCCCATCGTGACACGCACTTCCGTTGGCTAAGGGATGTCAAACCGGGCGACGAAATCGAGGTCACACGGCGCGACGGCAAAGTCCTGACCTTCAAGGCAGGCGAAGGCCGCGTCGTGCCCTGGGATCAGAGCGGCATCGACCCGGCAGCACAGGGCCGTCATCTCGTGCTTGCGACCTGCTGGCCTTTCGGCGCCACGGAACGCGGACCGTTGCGTTATATCGTCGAGGCCGAACTCGTCGATCCGCAGTCGACGGGCGCGATATCATCGACAAACACAAAGGCGTTATCCCAAGCAGAGTGAGGTTGAAGCAGGTGCACGGCGCACCACGTTGACGGGGACAGGCAATGGGACGGACGATGACAACATCTGCAAAGCTTCAATTCGGATTTCTTCTCGCAACAGTGCTCTTTGCCGCCTCCTCGGGCCTCTCGGCTGAGACCGTCAAGACGAAAGCGGTCGAGGTGCAGGTCGATACGATTGCAACAGGGTTTGAGCACCCCTGGGCAGTAGAGGTACTTCCCGATGGCTCGTATCTCGTCACCGAGCGACCGGGGCGACTGCGCATCGTCCGTGACGGCAAGCTCTCTGCCCCCATTGCCGGCGTCCCTGAGGTCAGCGCCCGCAGCCAAGGCGGCTTGATGGACGTTGCGCTCGCGCCTGATTTCGCAACAAGCCGAAAGGTATTCCTGACGGCTGCGACAAGAGCCAAAGGCGGCTCTGGCACGGAGGTGTTCAGTGCCACGCTGTCAAAAGACGGCACAAGGCTGAATGACGTCAAATCCATCTTCGCGATGAAGCGCTTCACAAGCGGCAATATCCAATACGGCGCCCGCATCGCCTTCGCCAAGGACGGCTCGCTGTTCATCAGCATCGGTGACCGCGGCGACCGGGATCGTTCCCAGGACTGGAAGGATGACGCCGGCTCCATCATCCACCTCAATGCGGATGGCAGCATTCCCGATGACAATCCCTTCAAGGATGGCGTCAAGGCGCTCCCGGAAATCTGGTCGAAAGGCCACCGCAATCCGCAGGGCATCGCTTTTGATGCCGCCGACGGCAAGCTTTACACCGTTGAGCACGGCGCCCGCGGCGGTGATGAGATCAACGCCATCGAGCCGGGCAAGAACTATGGCTGGCCAATCATCACCTATGGCCGCGACTATTCAGGAGCGGAGATCGGCGAAGGCACTGCCAAGGAAGGACTGGAGCAACCGCTTTATTATTGGGACCCGTCCATAGCGCCGGGCGCCTTGGCAATTTATCGCGGCAAGATGTTTCCCGAATGGGACGGCAACTTTCTGGTCGCCGCGCTGAAATTCCAGCTGCTTTCGCGAATGCAGCGCGACGGTACCGGCGCTTTCGTCGCCGAGGAGCGAATGTTCGACGGTTCCTATGGCCGGATGCGGGATGTGGTCGTTGCCCCCGACGGCGCTTTGTTGATCCTTACGGACGAGGACGATGGTTCTTTGCTGAGAATCTCGCGAGCGCCAGCCAACAATGGCTAGTGGGAGGCCTATAGCCCGGCGCGCAGGTCCTTTCGGATCACGAACTTCAAGCCGGACCATGTCTTGTCAATAGCGCAGACTTTGACGTCGACCATGCCCAGAGGCAGGAAGATCGTTCGCAGCACGTCTTCGGTGACCGTCGTCGAAACCCGCGCGGCTTTCTTGGGCCAGGAAATCCATAGCATCCCGTCCGGTTTCACAGCGGTTGAGAGAGCTAAAGCCATATCCTCCAGGACCGGCCGGCCTGTTTCGAAAACGTGGATGTAGTCGAAGCGACGCTCGACCACTGATGGCAACGCTGTCTCGATCGAGGAGAAACGCCCAAAGGTTTCTATCTCGGCAATCTCGGGCACGCCGATCAGCAATGCCGCCTGCCCCTCCCTCAAGCCCAGCTTTCGCGTGAGCGAACTGCCCGAATATCCCGCCGGCGCATCGCCCTGCTGCCGTGCCGCAGCTTTTTCGTCCAGCGATGAAACCGCTTTCGTGGTCATCCGTTTGCTCTCTGCGCTGCAAGGAATAGCGACATTCTTCACCCTTGCTCGAACGAAAGGCAACTGCTAACGCTCGGCATACTCTCTCCCGAACCGAGGATGAAATGACGCGCATTCAGGCGAACCTCCTTCTATTGCTTGCAGCTGCCATCTGGGGCGGCGGCTTTGTCGCGCAGTCGACGGCAATGAAGGCGATCGGCCCGTTCTGGTTCATTGGCCTGCGCTTTATGATCGCCGCCGTAGCGGTTCTGCCGTTCATGCTGTTCGAGGCACGCAAGGCGCCGGTTGCGACCGCGCCGCGGCATCTCAAGCTCTATCTGCTGACCGGTCTTGCGCTGTTCGGGGGCGCAGCTACCCAACAGATCGGCCTGCAGACAACGACGGTGACGAATTCGAGCTTCATCACCGGTCTCTATGTCGTCATCGTGCCATTGATCGCCGTCGTTTTCCTACGCCGTTCTCCGCACTGGATCATCTGGCCGGGTGCGCTCATGGCCGTTTCGGGTATCTACCTACTATCCGGCGGGCAACTCTCGGCATTGACGACGGGCGACCTGCTAACAGTCGTTTGCGCAATATTCTGGGCCGGACAGATCACGCTGGCCGGGATCACGGTGTCCGAGACCGGTCGCCCGCTGGCGCTCTCAACGGCCCAGTTTGCCGTCACCGGCGCCTGCGCCCTCGCCGTCGCTGTGGTTAGCGAGCCAATCAGCTGGGCGGCGATATGGGCCGCTGCCCCCGAGATCCTCTATGTCGGGATATTCTCCTCGGGTGTCGCCTTCTCGCTGCAGATTATCGGCCAACGCTACACCACCCCTTCACAGGCGGCGATCTTCCTGTCCGCCGAAGCGCTTTTTGGCGCCTCGCTTGGCGCCCTGCTGCTGGGCGAAACCATGCCGCCACTCGGCTATATCGGCTGCGCGCTGATGTTTACAGCGATGCTATTGGTTGAAGTGGTCCCCGAAATAGCGCGCCGTCGCGCTTCCGACAGGTTGAAACCGAGCCCAAATTTGGGTTGAACGCCCGGAAAAGAAAAAAACTTTAGCTTTTACGCAGTCGCGTTAACGTTGCATTTTTGGGAAAATCTGCTCCCAAATTATATTGCTAACGATGTAAACCGTTAAACTCTGGCGCCTAACGACCGATTTTTTGCTTTAAGGGCGTGAAAATGCTGCCCAGAGGCGCTTCTCGGCACAGAGGCGTTAAAAAACTTTTGCTTGCCAAAATTTAATAATCGCAGCACTCTCGCCGTGTTCGGGCATTTTGCGAGCATGGGAAGTCCTTGAGAATGTGCGCGCCGGAGACGCTAAAATTCCGGTCAACCAGTTCCGAGAAAACGGGCGTCAGTCCCGTGGTGAGCTTGGTTGTGCTAGAGGGGACCTTTTTCTCACATTTCAATAATTGCCTGCTAACGTCTCCGTGAGGAGGCAATATCAGTGATGCTGCCCGTGTGGATGGCGGGCAGAGATAAAAGGACCTGACGCATGGCCGAGACTGGCACAGTAAAATTCTTCAACACCGACAAAGGTTTTGGCTTTATCAAGCCGGACAAGGGCGGCGCGGACATCTTTGTACACATTTCTGCCGTTCAGGCTTCTGGCTTGGCCGGACTGACGGAAAATCAGAAGGTTAGCTTCGACACGGAGCCGGATCGCCGCGGCAAGGGCCCCAAGGCTGTCAACCTGCAGATTGCAGGCTGAGCCTCCAGCCAACGCTGTCAATTCGAGTTGAAGCCCGGCAGCGATGCCGGGTTTTGTCATTCAGCCTGCATTCACCTCGCGGCCCTTACCTTGCCATCATCAAGGTGCAGAACCGGAATCGGTTAAAACAGGGAAAGACAAATGAATAGGTTTGCCAAGGCGCTCTTCATGACGGCAACTGCTGCTGCCCTCACGGTGTCATCGATCGGCGTTGCATCGGCTGGTGATTGGCATCGTCATCATCACGGCGGCGACGACGCGCTCGTTGGCGGCGCCGTCGGTCTTGCAACCGGTCTGATCGTTGGCTCTGCTATTGCCAGCGCCCCGCGCTACGACGAGCCGCGCTACATCGACCCGCCTTATGAGCCGGGATACGAAGACGCTCCGGTCTATCGCGCTGCCCCGGCTCGCTATTATCGTCCAGTTGCCGACGTCGAGCCATGGACTCCGCAGTGGGAGCGCTATTGCTCATACCGCTACCGCTCCTTCGACCCGCGCAGCGGCACCTATATCGGCTACGACGGTCGCAGCCATTTCTGCACGGCCGGCTGATCGACCAGCTGCATAATCGAGCACGAAGCGCCGCCTCTCAGCGGCGCTTTTGTTTTTTGATGATCAGATTCCCTGCAGGAAGGGGTTGCTGCGGCGTTCGTCGCCAATCCGGCTGCCTGGCCCGTGACCGCAAATGAAGCCGACGTCGTCGCCGAGCGGTAAAACTTTGTCCCGGATGGAGTCGATCAGTTGCTGGTGATTACCTCCCGGCAGATCCGTTCGACCGATCGAGCCGTTGAAAAGGACATCACCCAGATGAGCGAAATTCTGCACGCGATTGAAGTAGATGACATGCCCCGGTGCGTGACCCGGAGTGTGATACACCTCGAACTCGTGGCTGCCGAAGGAAACCTTGTCGCCATCCTTCAGCCAGCGATCCGGAACGACGTCCTGCATACCGGGCGGTAAACCATATTTCTGCGCCTGCATCTCAATCCGCTGCAGTAGTGGAAGGTCGTCCTCGTGCGGACCGACGATCTCGATGCCTAAGGCCTCCTTGAGTTCCTTTGCCCCGCCAGCGTGGTCGAGGTGACCGTGTGTTAGCCAAATCGCCTTGATGTTAAGCGCGTTCGCCGTGATGGCCTGCAGGATTGCTGGGACGTCCCCACCGGGATCGACCACGACGCCTTCCTTGGTTTCCGGATCGAATAGGATCGTGCAGTTCTGTTGAAAGGGTGTCACCGGAATAATACCGGCCTGGAGCATGCCCATGAGTGCCTCGCTTGTCTCTGTCCCGCATTCGTATAGTCCGAAACGTCGCAACGAGCAGCCCGCGATTTATTGGGTGCTGCGTCAGGTCACGGGAGGCTTACTCCATTCGGCGTTCAGTCACCAGTCGCGATGGAGTTTAACACGTCGATACAATCGTTTACCGGCGAAGGGCAAGCAGGGGGAACCTCGTCATACTCCAAACGTTACCTGCCTGTGTAAGACAAGGAGAAACGAGATGACCTTCAAGCGAAATCTATTCCTAGCTGGGGCGATCGTCGTGGGAAGCGCCGGTTTTGCCCAGGCGGAAATGGTTGCGACGGCCATCAACGATCTGAACGTTCGTGCCGGCCCTGGCCCTCAGTATCCCGCTGTCGGCGTAGCGCCGCGCGGCTCGCAGGCAATGTTGGATGGCTGCATCCAGGGAAGCCGCTGGTGCCGGGTTGACGTCGGCGGTGTCCGCGGCTGGGTCTATGCGCAGTATCTGCAAGTCGAGCAGGCTGGCAGCACGGTCGTCGTCGAGCAACATCAGTCGGAACTTGGCGTTCCTGTCGTGACTTATGAAACGACCGCAAGCGTCGCTCCAGCTGACCCGGCACCAGGCGACGAGCTGCTGGGACCGGTCGGTTCCGTAGAGGCGATTAGCCCGCCGGAAACAGTCACGACCTACGTCCAGACCAACCCGGCCCAGACCGTACGTCTCGGCGGTGATGTCGTGGTCGGCGCCTCCGTGCCCAATGACGTGACGTTCCAGGAAATTCCGGACTATCAGTATCGATATGTCCGCATCAATGATCGCCCGGTTCTTGTCGATCCCGGCACCCGTCGCATCGTCTACGTCTACAACTGACCGCGATGCACAAGATGAAAAGGCGCTTTCGGGCGCCTTTTTTTGTTGACGGACGCAAGGAAGCTTCCCGCATGAGTTGCTTTCTATTTCAAGTTTCATTCAATCATGATAAGATACTGAAATTCAGACGATATCCCTGCTCCCGGTCGGACGTCGGATCGCCTGTATGGCTGGCGATCCATTCAGACCGCGCAGCCGGCAGAGGCGTTTTGAGGAAACGCGAAGGAGGGAAATCGTGGAAGCCTTATTGCCTATCATCACGCAAGCGATCGCAGGCGCCGTCGGCGGCAATGTCGCAAGCGGCGCGTTGAAGCAGGTTGCAATCAATGCCGTTGCCCGGACGATCGCCGGTGCAATCGGTGGCATCGGCGGCGGCATGCTGCTCAGCATGGTCGGCGGCGAAGCGGCAATGACCGGCCTGATCGCCGATGGTATCGGCGGCCTGATCGGCGGCGGTATCCTGTCGACGATCGTCGGCGCGGTGGCCGCTCGCGCCAGGTAGACAGAGCAACGAAAACGGTCGCGCCTCCAGGAAAGCGGCCGCTCTCTTGCCATCAGATCACTCGGCCGCTACCGCGGCCGGGTACATTCCTTTCATGTGGCGTTCGTCAACGGTTCGTGATCGTCGCGAACTTAATCCATCTCGCGCTCGCCTGCGCCCGCACGCCATTGCTGTTGATTGTTGTCCCCAATACGTTTTATCCACTCACGTAGGGGAAATTACGCATTGTTGTGAAGTTTGCGAAGTCGGTCCAAATTCCGGTGGAATGGCGTCCTCTTCCGTCTTTGCAACGCGTGGGGAAGCTAGCAGCGCGCGAAGATATGTCGCCGATACTGACATATTCACGAGAGCTTCCCACAAGGTGCGCAACAAGAAAGGAAATGCCAAATTGGCACGCCAGACGAGCCCGAAGACGGGCAAGCCGGAACCGTTGAAACTGCCGATGGAGAACACGGAAACCATCGATTTTGAGATCATCGAGCTTCTGTTCTTTTCCTATCGTGACTTCGTTTCCGATCCCGACGCCATCTTGGCGGAGATCGGCTTCGGGCGGGCGCACCACCGTGTCGTTCATTTCGTTAACCGCAACCCGGGCATGACAGTTGCCGATCTGCTGGATACGTTGAAGATTACCAAGCAGAGTCTTGCAAGAGTGCTCAAACAACTCATCGATTCGGGGTATATTCGTCAGATTGCGGGGCCTGAAGACAGGCGGCAGCGCAAGCTCTATCCTACCAAGCTGGGGCGCGAGCTTGCTCTTGCTCTGGCAGAGCCGCAATCGCGCCGTATTGAGAGAGCATTCGACGGGGCTTCTCCGGAGGTACGGGAAGGCATAAAGGCCTTCCTCAAGGGTATGCGGAACAGACCAAACTCGAGAGCAGATTGAATGGCGACAAAGACAGTGATTTCGGACGACGCTGCGCACTTGCTTGTTGTGGATGACGACACGCGTATCCGCGCCCTGCTCAACCGCTATTTGACCGAGAACGGCTTCAGGGTGACGGTGGCCGCGGATGGCGCTGAGGCCCAGCGCAAGCTCGCCGGCTTGGATTTCGACCTCATCATCATGGACGTCATGATGCCCGGCGATTCGGGCATCGAAGTAACCAAGGGTCTGCGCACGATCAAGAACGTGCCGATCATCATGCTGACGGCGCTGGCGGAATCGGGCAGCCGTATCGCCGGGCTGGAGGCTGGCGCCGACGATTATCTGGCGAAGCCCTTCGATCCCCGCGAACTCGTTTTGCGCGTCAACAATATCCTGCGCCGCAATGTCTCGAGCGATGCGCCGAAGATCGAACAGGTGATGTTCGGACCATACACATTCTCGTTGACACGCAAGGAACTGAAGAAGGCCTCCGAAGTCGTTCGGCTGACGGATCGCGAGCAGGAAATCATGCTGCTGTTCGCCAAGCGCGCCGGCGATACCATTCCGCGGCA
Source organism: Rhizobium sp. BK399 (assembly GCF_014194695.1). Lineage (GTDB taxonomy): Bacteria > Pseudomonadota > Alphaproteobacteria > Rhizobiales > Rhizobiaceae > Rhizobium. The sequence continues at coordinate 303,739 of NZ_JACIAH010000002.1, forward strand.
TGAGCTCATCGGCAACGATGTCGAAGTCGGCGAGCGCACCATCGATGTGCAGATCAATCGGCTGCGACGCAAGATCGAGGACGATCCCGCAAATCCGGTCTGGCTGCAGACGGTTCGTGGTATAGGATACCGGCTGAGCATCGATTGACAGTCGCAACCCCAGGATCAGCGACCATATGGTGACATTCGACTCCCTTCGGCGCGACGACCGCTCGCCCGCCCGCGGCTGGCGGGCGATGTTGCGCAGATTTCGGTTCTATCTGCCGACAGGACTCTACGTTCGCTCGCTGCTCATCATCATTATCCCGATGGTGCTGCTGCAGTCCGTCGTTGCCGCTCTGTTCATGGAGCGCCACTGGCAGATGGTGACGCAGCGCCTCTCTGCAGCGGTCACGCGCGACATTGCGGCGGTGATCCAGATCATCGAGACCTACCCGCAGGACACGGATTATAGCGAAATCACGCGGATAGCGCGCGACCAGTTGAACCTGCAGATATCAATAGAGCCCGATGGCGATTTGCCGACGCCGCGCACCAAGCCTTTCTTCTCCATTCTCGACGGAATCCTCAGCGACGAACTCAGCGACCAGATCAAGCGCCCGTTCTGGATCGATACGTTGGGCGATTCCAACCTCGTCGAGGTCCGCATAAAGCTCGAGGACAAGATCCTCCGCGTATTGGCAAGACGCAGTTCGACCTACGCTTCCAACACTCACATCTTCATTGTCTGGATGGTCGGTGCTTCGCTGGTATTGATCGGCATATCTATTCTTTTCCTGCGCGGACAGATCCGTCCGATACTTGCGCTTGCGAACGCGGCCGAAAGCTTCGGCAAGGGCCAGAAGGCAGACAATTTCCACCCGCGCGGAGCGGACGAGGTTCGCCGTGCCGGTCTCGCCTTCATTCTGATGCGCGAGCGTATCGAACGCCAGCTTGAGCAGCGCACGGCGATGCTGACGGGAGTGAGTCACGATCTGCGCACGATCCTGACCCGCTTCAAACTGCAGCTGGCGCTTGCCGGCGAAAATCCCGATCTGCACGGTCTGAACGACGACGTCAACGATATGCAGTCGATGCTTGAGGCCTACATGGCGTTCGCCCGAAGCGAGGTCGAAGAAGATGTCGGCGACATGAAGCTCAGCGACCTTTTCGCGCGAGTGGAGGCAGACTTCGAACTTCACGAGGGCAAGGAATTTACATACGCGATCGAGGGAGACGATGAGATCTCGGTGCGCCCGAACGCCTTCACGCGCCTTGTGACCAACCTCGCCTCCAATGCCCGACGTTACGCCAATACCCTGGACATCAACGCCAAGCACAGCGCCAAGTGGCTGACGATCACTTTTGATGATGATGGCCCGGGCATTCCCGAGAAGAACCGCGAGGATGTCTTCAAGCCGTTCTTCCGGCTCGACGAAGCGCGAAATCTCGATGCCTCGGGCACAGGCCTCGGCCTGGCGATCGCCCGCGACATTGCGCGAAGCCATGGCGGCAATGTCACGCTCGGCGATAGCCCTCTCGGCGGTCTACGGGCGACCGTCCGCCTGCCCGCGTGAGGAAAGGTGACCATGAACACGCACTCAATGACATGGCTGAACCCGCCGCCCCGCTTCGAATTGCGCGGCGAGGATTTGCATGTATGGTCGGGACCAAAGACCGATTTCTGGCAGGGAACTTATTACGGCTTCCATCGCGACGATGGACATTTCTTGCACCAGCAAAGACAAGGTGATTTCACCGCCCAAGTCTGCTTCTCGGGACACTACCAAGACCTCTACGACCAGGCGGGCCTCATGGTGCGGGCTGATGCGGCGCATTGGATGAAGTGCGGGATCGAATATACCGATGGCGCCATGCATTTCAGCACCGTCGTGACCAACGGCAACTCCGATTGGTCAGCCTTTCGCCTTGACCATACATTTGAGCGCATGAGCGTGCGGGTGACGCGGAATGGCGATGCACTGTTCGTTCAATATAGGACGGATCGCATGGAAGGCTGGCGCATGGCCCGCCTTGCGTGGTTCGATCCGACATTTGCGGAGGTCGCCGTCGGGCTAGTATTCTGCTCACCGCAACGCGCAGGCTTCGAAGCAGTATTCCACGACTTCTCGCTGACCGACCCCCTGTCGCGCGAGATTCATTGATCACATGAGCTTCTGGCCGTTTGGCACCGGCCTGTCGGTCGCAGCAAGTACGATCGCGCCCGCTTCATCCTCGAAACCGAGCGTCAGGACTTCCGAGCGAACCGGACCGATCTGCCGTGGAGGAAAGTTGACCACACCAAGAACCTGCCGACCGACAAGGCTCTCGGGCGTGTAGTGAACCGTGATCTGGGCTGACGACTTCTTGAGGCCGATTTCGGGACCGAAGTCGATCAGCAGCTTGAAAGCCGGCTTACGCGCTTCCGGAAATGGACTTGCCTCAACGATCGTACCAACGCGAATGTCGACACGCTCGAAGTCGGCATAGGTGATCTCGTCAGCCATGGTCTTGGTGTCCTCAGCCAGCAAGCTCTTCGGCGCGCTTGCGCGCTGCGGCAAGGGCCTTGTCGAAAAGCGGCTGCATCGCATCGTCGGCCATCAGCACGGAAAGCGCGGCAGCCGTCGTACCGCCCGGCGATGTCACATTCTGCCGGAGCCGCGAGGCGTCGTCGGGGGACTGGTGCAAAAGCTCACCAGCCCCCGCGACTGTTTCCCGTGCAAGGCGCATGGCAAGGTCCGCCTGCAAGCCAAGTTTACGGCCTGCCTCTGCCATACACTCGACGAGATAGAACACATAGGCCGGTCCGCTACCCGACAGCGCCGTCACGGCGTCGATGTCAGCTTCAGTGGGGACCCACTCGACCGGACCGGATACACGCAAGAGAGAATGAACCTGTTCGCGCTGCGCATCAGTGACGCGCGCATTGGCAAACGCACCCGTGATACCGCGACCGACCATGGCCGGGGTGTTCGGCATGGCGCGCACCATCGCGGACTCGCCGAGATGCTTTTCAAGGAACGACAGCGTCTTGCCGGCAGCCACTGAAACAACGACGGTTTCCTGCCCCACCGTTTCCTTGACCGGAGGCAGCACGGCATCCATCACCTGCGGCTTGACCGCGAGGAACAGAACGCCGGCCGTCAATCCGGCCGGGGCCGAGGTGACATGGGTCGCACCGGCGTCGGTGATCGTCTTCAGCATCTGGTCCGAGGGACCCGGGTCAATGACGACGATAGAAGAACCGGGCACGCCGTTCTTCAGCCAGCCGGAGAGCATAGCGCCCCCCATATTGCCGGCGCCGATGAGAACAACAGGACCTGAAGCTGCGGATGACATTTACGCCTCGCCGACGGTTTCGAAGAGAACCGCTTCCATCGCACGGTTCGCATCCATGCCGGACCAGATCACGAACTGGAAAGCCTGATAATACGCCTCGCATGTGTCCAGCGCACTAGCGAGCAGAACTTCGACCTGTCGATTGGTCGGCTCGGCACCGCCGGCAAGCAGCAGCGACTGGCGAAAGATGATGACATCTTCCTGACGCCACAGATCGAAGTGTCCCATCAGGACCTGGCCATTGATTGCCGCCAAAAGCTTGGTGACTTCGTTGACACGCTGTTCGGGAACCTTGACGTCGAAGGCGCAGCCCAGATGCAGCGCCTCGAATTCTTCCATCCAGGAAAAGGAAACGTGGTAGTCGGTCCACTTCCCTTCAACCGTCATCGCAATCTCGTCATCGCCCGACCGCTCGAAAGACCAGTCGTTATTGGCGGCGACGTACTCGATCATATCGACCGGGTTCGACTGACGCTCGACTTCCAATTCCATGAGGCTCATGCAGCACCTTCTTGACCGGAGTGAATGCGAACCAACTTCGTCAACGAGACACAAGGAGAACACACGCAACAGCCGGAACCACCAACCCTGATGACCGTTGAACCGCTACCAGACTTAACGCAGTCAAACCTGCCTGGAGCTTACCAACCGCTTCGAATCATCATTTAAAATCAGTGTATAATGGGCTAGGCGACACGCCAGCCCCTTAGCGCCGTTTTAGGGAACGGCACTGTGGAAAGCTTTTCGGATTTCCATTCAGAAGGAGGGTTTAAATGACTCTGCCCATTGATCTTTTTGGCAGTGTCCACAGGTGGATAACGGCACCTGGTTTTTAGGTCGCAGCCGCGGCGTGTCTCATAAAGGTCACACCACGGCCTGTCTCACAACAGGAATTACTTGCCCTTGGCTGCAAGCTTCTCTTCAAGGGCCGCGATGCGTGCCAGCAGCGCATCGTTTTCATCACGCGCCTTGATCGCCATCTCGCGCACGACCTCGAATTCCTCGCGCTTGACGATATCGAGTGTGTTCAGCCAGCGCTCCGCCTGCGCATTGAAGGCCGTCTCGATTTCCTTGCGCACGCCTTGGGCGGCACCGGCCGCGTCCGTCATCAGCTTGGCGAACTCGTCCATGATGCGGTTTGCTCCAGTCGTCATGGCGGTTTTCTCCCTTTGCAACATACAATTACGACCGTTAGGCCTTTCAGGGAATGAGGTAGGGCTTCGCCAGTAAGGATGCAAGCGCTTTACTCTGGATAAGCCGGCCCGCCCTTTCGCGATCGCCAACAATCGACTTGACCGCTTTTGATCGCAGCGCCATCTTCCGCCCACATCGAGCTTGGCGCGCCTTCAGAAAGTCGCAAAGGACGCCTTGAAGAGAACTGCGTCAGACGCCCGATTCCATACCTCGGGCTTGCGCCAGCGAATGGGAAACCCTTGCCGACAGTAGCCAATCTCATGGCGATCATGCCGTTCCCCGAGATCGATCCGATCGCCTTTTCGCTCGGCCCCCTCTCAATTCATTGGTACGGACTTGCCTATGTCGCCGGCATCATGCTCGGCTGGTACTATGCGCGTCAGATCGCTGGAAACAACAAGCTGTGGCCGGGCGATGTTTCGCCTATCACCAAGGTTCAGCTCGACGATTTCATCATCTGGGTCGCGCTCGGCATCGTTCTCGGAGGCCGCATCGGCTATATCCTCTTCTACGATATGCCGGCGGTGATCGAGAACCCGATCCGCGCGATCCAGATATGGAACGGCGGCATGTCGTTCCATGGCGGACTGACGGGCACCACCATCGCCATGGCGATCTTCGCCCGTCGCAACAGCGTACCGATCTGGAGCCTATTCGATATCGTGGCAGCGGTCGTGCCGATTGGCCTCTTCTGCGGCCGTATCGCCAACTTCATCAATGGTGAATTGTGGGGTCGCCTGACGGATGCGCCCTGGGGCATGGTTTTCTGCAACCAATACATCGAGAGGAACAATGGCTATTGCCCTGGCGGCGACTTCGTTCGCCACCCGAGCCAGCTATATGAAGCCGGCCTGGAAGGCATCGTGCTCCTGCTCGTGCTTGCTGTTCTGATTTACGGTTTCCGCGCCCTGAAGAGCCCTGGATTCATCACCGGCGTCTTCGTCTGCGGCTACGCGCTCTCTCGCATTTTCGTCGAATTCTTCCGTGAACCGGATGCACAGTTGGGCTACCTGCTGGGCACCAATTGGCTGACCATGGGCATGGTGCTTTCCACGCCGATGGTTCTGCTGGGAATCTGGGCCATGCTTCGCGCTCGCCGTCAGGCTGCCCTGCAGCACTAACCGCAGCTGGACAAGAGGGGGATCCATGAGCACCGCGCTCGGTGAGAAGATCAAGGCCATCATAGAGGCGAACGGCCCGATCAGCGTCACGGACTTTTTCTCGCTGTGCCTCGCCGATCCCGAATATGGGTACTACAGGACCCGCGAGCCTTTCGGGCGCTCCGGCGACTTCGTGACCGCGCCGGAGGTCAGCCAGCTTTTTGGCGAAATGATCGGCGTCTTCGTTGTCCATGCCTGGCAGCGCCACGGAACGCCTGCCGGTGTCCGCCTCGTCGAGATCGGCCCCGGTCGCGGCACCATGATGTCGGATATGCTGCGCGTCATCTCCCGCATCGCGCCGCCGCTGTTCGAGGACATGACGGTGCACCTCGTCGAAACCAGCGAACGACTGCGCGATATCCAACGGGAAACGCTGGCGCCTCATGGCGACAGGGTCAGCTGGCATCAGGGTTTCGATGAAGTGCCGCCAGGATTTTCGCTCGTCGCGGCGAACGAGTTGTTCGATGCGATCCCGATCCGTCAGTTCGTGAGAACGCCGGCTGGCTTCCGTGAAAGGATGGTCGGCACCGACGCCGCGGGCGAACTAACGTTCGGCGCCGGCGTGGCGGGGATCGATTCCAGCCTCCTGCCATGGCCGGAAGAGGACGTGCTTCCCGGAACAGTGTTTGAAGTCTCGCCGGCTCGCCAGTCGGTGATGATTGCGATCTGCGATCGGTTGAAGGCATTTGGCGGAACCGCTGTCGCCATCGACTACGGCCACCTTGTGAGCGGCTACGGCGATACGCTGCAAGCCGTGCGCATGCACGAGTATGATCCACCGTTGGCGAATCCCGGCGAAGCTGACCTGACGAGCCACGTCGACTTTCAGGCCCTTGCGCAAGCCGCCGCCTCCGCCGGCGTTCACATGAACGGCATGGTGCACCAAGGTGATTTTCTCGTCGGCCTCGGCATTCTCGATCGCGCAGCCGCCCTTGGCCGTGACCGCGAGGCACATACGCGGCAGATTATCCAGACAGCAGTCGATCGACTGGCCGGCGAAGGTGAAGGGCGCATGGGCGAACTCTTCAAGGTCCTGGCGGTCTCGTACCCGGCCGTGGATTTGATGCCTTTCCGTTCTGTGGATTGACAGCGCGAGCGCCGCTGGGCCAACATTCAGCACAACCGAGCAGGTCTCGCCATCGAGCAAGGTGCACAACAATCAATCTTGGAATTTCGAATGAATGAAGCAGCAACTCCGGCACCGATCCAAAGCGCGCTGCTGAAAGAGGCAACCGGTGACGCCATTCTCCATGGCTATTTCACCCGGCAGGGCGGCGTCTCGGATGGCATCTATCGCGGCTTGAACGTCGGCCTTGGCTCGAATGATGAGCGCGTGAAGGTTCAGGAAAACCGCCGCCGCGTGGCAAACTGGTTTGAGTTGCCGGTCGAGCGTCTCGCTACCGTGCACCAGGTCCATTCGCCCGACGTCGTCATCGTCGACAAGGATTATGACGGCGCCCGCCCGGCAGCAGATGCGCTGGTAACGGCAACTCCGGGCATAGCGCTCGGGGTGCTGGCAGCCGATTGCGGACCTATTCTCTTTGCCGATCCGCAAAACGGCGTTATCGGCGCCGCGCATGCCGGTTGGAAAGGCGCCCTTACCGGCGTGCTGGAGAACACCATCGACACCATGGTCCAACTGGGCGCGAAGCGGGACGCAATTGTTGCCTGCCTTGGGCCGTCGATCAGCCAGGCGAGCTATGAGGTTGGCCCGGAATTCGTGGAGCGCTTTGTCGTGCAGGATCCATCGTACGAGCGCTACTTCGAACCCTCCGAAAAGCCGGGCCACGCGATGTTCGACCTGCAGGCCCTCACCGTCGATCGACTGCGCGCCACTGGCGTCCGGGCAGAGAGCTTAGGTCTCTGCACTTATCCGGACGCCGAACGCTTCTTCTCGTATCGGCGGACCACACATAATAGGGAGCCGGACTACGGCCGGCAGATTTCAGCAATCGCAATCAGGGAGATTTGAGCGGCATGGCCCTGCACTTCGACAGACCCGAATTCGCCGTCCGCCTCGCGCGTCTGACTGACAAAATGCGCGAAGAGAAACTGGATGCCCTGCTGCTCTTCGCCCAGGAAAGCATGTACTGGCTGACCGGATACGATACCTTCGGCTACTGCTTCTTCCAGACCCTTGTCGTCAAGTCCGACGGGACGATGGCCCTGCTCACCCGCTCGGCCGATCTGCGTCAGGCCAAGCACACCTCAATCTTGGAAAACGTCCACATCTGGGTCGACCGCGTGAATGCCGACCCGACCGTCGACCTCCGGAACCTGCTGGTCGAGATGGATCTGCTCGGCGCCAGAATCGGCGTCGAATACGATACGCATGGCATGACCGGCCGCGTTGCCCGGATGCTGGATGCGCAGTTGACGTCCTTCGGTCAGATCGTCGACGCATCCTATCTCGTCAGCCGCCTGAGACTGGTCAAGAGTCCCGCTGAAGTGGCCTATGTGGAACGCGCCGCGGTGCTCGCCGACGATGCGCTCGATGCGGCGCTCGGGCTGACCAAGCCCGGCGCTGACGAAGCGGACATTCTCGCTGCCATGCAAGGCGCGGTCTTTACTGGCGGCGGCGACTATCCCGCCAACGAGTTCATTGTCGGATCCGCCGAGGATGCGCTGCTCTGCCGCTACAAGGCCGGCCGACGCAAGCTCGACGCGAACGACCAACTGACGCTCGAATGGGCCGGTACCTTTGCGCATTATCATGCAGGAATGATGCGAACGGTTGTCATCGGTGAGCCGAGTTACCGCCACCGCGAGCTCTACAATGCCTGCTTCGAGACGATCCAGGCGATCGAGACGGTACTGAAGCCGGGCTACAGCTTCGGCGATGTCTTCGATAAGCATGCGAAAATCATGGATGAGCGCGGTCTGTCGCGCCATCGCCTCAACGCCTGCGGCTATTCACTCGGCGCCCGTTTCTCGCCGTCCTGGATGGAGCACCAGATGTTCCATGTCGGCAATCCGCAGGCGATCGAGCCCAATATGTCGCTCTTCGTGCACATGATCATCATGGATTCCGACACTGGCACGGCGATGACCCTCGGGCAGACCTATCTGACGACCGACGACGCACCCCGCGCGCTTTCCCGTCACTCGCTGGACTTCATCAACGTCTAGGCGGGAGACGGAGAAGCGTGGACAGCTCAGAGAGCCAGTCATCCTAATACGGCGCAAACCATTGCGGGCAAGAATCCGGAATTGACACAGACCGGCGCCGGCCTTCATAAAGTGCACGGGGCCGGCACTTGGAAGGATGAAACGAGGGATGACGCGAGTTGCGACTGCGCCGATGCTCCTTGCCTGCTTTGCCCTGTCCGCCTGCAACACCACCGACGCCCTCGTTCCGCTGGTCGATATTGGCGATTCCTCAGCAAACATGCGTTCATCGCCGGTAACGCAGGGCGACGCGGAACGCATGGCCGGCACGCCGCCGCGCCAGCAGGCTTTCGCCTCCCTGCAGCGGGCGAACGGATATCATCCCGCTTACCATCAGATGACGTACCGCCAGGGTTCCGGCGCACCGCCGACAACGATGGAAGCCCAGGCCATTGCGCTCGAAAACAACCCCTCCTCTCCCGCGGCCTCCGCTCCGATCAAGACGCAGACGCTGCCGGAGCCCATATCGAACGCCCAGGCCGAGGAAGAGGATATGGTGGAAGCGCCTGCCCGCCAGCCGCGGCAGCAGACCCAGACGGCTGCGCTGACCGCGAGCTCATCGTCACGCGGCTCGACCGTTCGCTTCCTGCCGATCATCGGCGCGCCCGTCCAAGCCGTTACGCCGCTGTCGCGCCAGCTCGGAGCGGAAGCGCGGTCGCACGGCCTCTCGATCAAGAGCTCGAACGACAGCTCCACCGCCTACATACTGAAGGGTTACCTGTCGGCCTTTTCCGACAGCGGTAAGGTGACCGTGGTCTATGTGTGGGACGTTCTAGACGGCGCTGGTGCTCGCCTGCACCGCATCCAGGGACAAGAAAGCATCCCTTCGGATGCACAGGATCCCTGGGCCGCCGTCCCGGCTTCTGTGATGCAGCAAATCGCCTCCAAAACCATCACCGAATTCTCGACCTGGCGTGACGCCCGTGACGGCTAAGCCACAAGGTTTTTAGAAATATGAGCGCAGATGACGCGTTAGCCCTTGCATTCAGAAGCAAGCTGGCTAAAAAGCGCGGCTATCAGCAGGAAATAGGCGGACCAAGATGAAGGTTTTCGCAGGCAATTCGAACCGGCATCTCGCCGAAGCGATCTGCAGCTATCTCAATGTGCCCTTGGGCAAAGCCAGCGTCAGAAGATTTGCCGATCAGGAAATCTTTGTCGAAGTTCAGGAAAATGTTCGCGGCGAAGACGTGTTCGTCTTCCAGTCGACGTCTTTCCCGACGAACGATCACCTCATGGAACTGCTCATCATGATCGATGCGATGCGCCGCTCGTCTGCGCGCCGCATCACCGCCGTTCTTCCCTATTTCGGCTACGCCCGACAGGATCGACGCGCCTCCGGGCGTACGCCGATCTCGGCCAAACTCGTCGCAAACCTCATCACGGAAGCCGGCGCCGATCGTGTGCTGACGCTCGACTTGCACGCTGGCCAGATTCAAGGCTTCTTCGATATCCCGACGGATAACCTCTACGCCATCCCGGTCCTGACACGCGATATCAAGGCCAATTACGACATCAGCAACGTCATGGTCGTTTCGCCTGATGTCGGCGGCGTCGTTCGAGCCCGCGCGCTCGCGAAACGCCTCGACTGTCTGCTGGCGATCGTGGACAAGCGCCGCGACCGCCCGGGCGAATCCGAAGTCATGAACATCATCGGCGAAGTCGAAGGCAAGGACTGCCTGCTGATCGACGACATCGTCGATTCCGGCGGCACACTCTGCAATGCCGCGGATGCCCTTCTTGCCCAGGGCGCTGCAAGCGTTACCGCGTATATCACCCACGGCGTTCTTTCCGGCGGCGCGGTTACCCGCATCACCTCTTCGAAGCTTCGCGAGCTCGTAATCACCGACTCCATTCAGCCGACCACCGCCGTCCAGTCTGCCCACAACATCCGCGTCGTCAGCACTGCAAGTCTGATCGGCGAGGCGATCAACAGGACCAGCCAGGAAGAGTCGGTTTCGAGCCTGTTTGACTGATCTGTTAGAGATTATCAGCGGTCGCTGACGTTTGAACTTCCCCGCAAATGCAACTTGCGCTAGGATTTCGTAAGAAATCCAGCCATGGGGGAAGAGTTATGACACTCGCCGGATTCCTATCGACACGAAAGCTCGCCTTGCTTGCGCTCATCCCGCTTCTTTCTGCCTGCACAGCAGACATGGGGTCCGGCTACTCGCGCCCGTCAACATCGCCCCCTCCTCGCCTGCCGACCAACCCGGAGATATGCACCAGGGAATATGCTCCGGTCTGTGGCCAGCGAGGGCCGAGTGTCCGGACATTCTCCAATGCATGCGAGGCGCGCGCAGCCAACTTCACGGTGATCAATCGCGGCCAGTGCCGCAGACAGCCGGGCATCACGGTGCGTCCAGCGCAGCCGGGTGGTATGTGAACCTGCGAGTATGATGCCGTCGAACACTAGGCAGCGATATGGGATGCGGCCGACATAACCTCCTCAGGCGCGGGCACGCCGAACATATGGCGTCCCTCGTCGGCAACCTCAGTGAAGCACCATCTGACGACACCATCGCGGTCGAGCAGGAATTCACCAACCAACTGCCCCTCGCCCGTCGCGATCATGCGCTTATCGTCGTCGGAGAATTCGTAGCCGTCGGCATTGTCGAGGAATTCGACAGCCGCCATCGGCGCCATCGGCTCAGGCAAATCCGGGATATCGACACGCATGGACGTGAGCGTATCGAGACTGACTTTGTATGGCCAGACTGTCTCTGATTGCGTGAACTCGAGGTTCGGGAGCCCAAAGGCGCGATGCGATACCCTGTCGGGATCGGACGCTGCCACCAGATTGGGCAAGGGATGATAGCGGAAATAGAGGCGGGCCCGGTCGATGGGCGTGTTCACGATCGTCAGGCTCTCGACTCCCTTCTGCTGGAGTTCACCCGCAAGGCTCGCCATTGAGGCAATTTGCCGCCGGCAGAACGGACAGTGGAGCCCCCTAAACAGGCCGACCAGCACGGGCTTCTGCCCGCGGAAGTCGTCAATCGAGATCTTGCCCTGACGGGTGATCGCATCGAGAACGATATTCGGCGCGCGGTCGCCGGGCTGCAACGGTCTTTCGCTTCGATTTGCGGGCATGACACCCTCCCTCACTTGCACGTCGGCGAAACGCCGAGCGGAAGAACAAAATAGCGAAAACTCAACACCTTACGTGGCGGCATTGAATCAATCCAGGAAAGGCAGCACGACAAGCGCGTCGGGATCCAGCCCGTGCCTGACGCAAACCTCCTGGGCGAGCGAAAAGTATCGCTCGGCCTCGGCCATGTCGTCTCTTTCCAGGTTCAAAGTGGCCAGCCCATCATAGCATGGAAACAAAAGCTGTGGTTCGCCGATTTCACGCGCCAGCTGAAGCGCCTCCTCATAATAGGTCAAGGCCAAGGCCGGTTTGCCGTGACATTGATGAATCTGCCCAAGCACGATGAGCGGCACCGCCAAGTGATCGCGCTGATCCAGAGCCCGGTCGATCTCGATGGCCTTCTCCGCGGCAGGCACCCCCTCCTTGGCGCAATTGTCCGTGAAGGTGCAGCAGGCAACAGCGAGATTGGCGAACAGCCGGGCTTGAAAGCCGAGATCGGAAATGCGGGTAGCAACGTCGAGGCCGCGGCGGCAAACATGAATGGCGCGCCCCGGATCGACGATCGTATAGAGCACCCCAAGATTGGAATAGGCGCGGCAGGCTGCCCCGAGAAGACCCGCCGTTTCGGCGACCTCCAGACTTCGTTCGACTTCCCTGACAGCTTCGCGATGCTGCCCGAGTCGGGCCAATGCCACTCCTTTCGTATTCAGCGCCTCCGCGCGCACTTGTGCTGCGTCCCTTGCGACCGGACCACTTTGATCAAAGGCGGCCGCGCTGAGGCAGGATAGCGCGTCGTCAGCCCAGCGCGCAGCCGCGTTCTGGTCGCCCATGCGAAAGGCAAGATGCCCGCGCTCCTGAAGCAGGTGGGCAAGTTCGATGGGCGCATTGCTCTCACTCAGCAACGACGCGGCCTGCGCATAGTCGGCGTCTGCAAGATCGGATCTGCCGGCTGCGAGATTGAGACGACCGAGCTTGCGGAGGATTCGCGCCGCCCCAGTCTGATCATCGCTCTTTTTGAAGATGGCCAGCGCACGCCCGTAGTGATCGCGTGCCGCCTCCCGCTCGCCCGCCGGGCCGCAGAGATCGGCAAATCGCTCATAGAGGGCAACCAACTCCGAAGTGGTCTTCGGATGATCCGGAATCGCCGCAAGCGCTTCGCGGTAGAGGCGCATCGCATCGTCATTGGCGTAGGTCTGGCGGGCGAGATCGCCAGCAGCCATGAGGTACCGGATACCCTTACCCGACTCGTCGGCTCGGCAATAGTGACGACCGAGTTGTGCGATGTCCTCAAGCCGAGAGGGTATGCCGTGATGCATCCGCTCGATGGCCGCACCGATGCGCGCGTGCAACTGCTTGCGGCGCTGTAGCAAGAGGTTACCATAGATGGCATCGTGCAGAAGTTGCTGCGGAAAGCGATAGGAGATCGCATTTGCCGAGGTAGCACGGGGCGTCTCCTCGAGAATCTCTGCCTCGCAGAGATAGTCCAGCCCTCGCTCGATGCGCGCGGTATCCGACGCAACCGCACGAAGCAGCGCAAGATCGAAACGCGGGCCAATGACCGCAGCCTCCTGCGCCAACAGCTTGACGTCGGGCGGCAAACGGTCGACACGCGCAAGCAGCATCGCCTGCAGGTTCATCGGTATCTCGGTTCCCATCTCAGCGCTGGCGATACACCAGGATCCGCCCGCGGAATAAAGCGCACCTGTTTCGATTAGAGCCCGGACGATCTCCTCGATGAAGAGCGGATTGCCGCCCGCTCGTGCGAGAATTCGCGAGCGCCTTTCAGCAGGTACGGAACTGTCGGTGCCGAAGAACTGGCTAAGTAGCTCCTGGCCATCCTGAACCGAAAGCGGCGCAAGCCGCATCAGCGTGCGGTTGATCCGGCTCGACTCCAGGCCCTCGCCTTCGGCAACCGAGCGCCCCGTCGTCAGCATCATCAGACGCGTTCGCTCGAGCCTGTCTAGCACAAACCGCAGCGCCTCGATCGAAGCAGCATCGGCCCAGTGGAGGTCCTCCACAACCAGCAACAGCGGGCTGAGCGACAGCCGCCGCTCAAAGATGGTACGCGTAGCGTAGAAGATCTGTCGCCGCAGCTGCTCCGGCTCGACGTGACGCAGCGCGCCATCAGGATCGCCGAGGCCAAACACATACGAGAGAACCGGCGTGAGGCCGGCAACCTCGGTCTCGCTGAAGCCCAGATCGATCAGTCCAGACGTCAATAGTTCCGCCGTCCGCTCGGCAGTTTCCCGCTCGGCGATTCCATAGGCGCTGCGCAACACCGATGCGAGCGTGCCATAGGATTGCTCCCCAAGCGGTGAACAGACAGCACGGCGCACCACAACCTCTCCGAACCGCTCGGCTTGACTGACCCTCTCCAGGAGCTCACGAACCAGCCTTGACTTGCCGATGCCGGCTTCCCCGATCAGCTGGACGAGTTGCGCGTTGCCGCCACAGGCAGAATCCAGGCAATCGGACATCCGCGACAGGTCTGCGTCGCGCCCGATGAGTTCGGCGTGTAGGCCCAAGCTCTCCAATCCGCGCGCAGTGTGCGGTGTCTCCATCCGCCCGATCAGACGATGCACCTGCACGTTACCCGTCCTCCCGCGAAGGGCCAGGGAGCCGAGATTTTCGAACGCGAACGCATGCCGCGTCAGACGGTAAGTCACCGGCCCGACCAGAATTTCGCCCGGGCCGGCCAGGCTTTGCAACCGCTGCGCGGTGTTCACGGTATCGCCGGTCACGGAGTACGACCGGGCGGCAGCGGCACCGAAGCCGCCTGTCACCACCGGCCCTGTGTTGATACCGACATGGAGCTGCAGCGGATCGCCACCGGCCAGATCCACCCATTTGGCACCGGGGCGCTCCGCCCCTGCAATCATCTCGAGCGCTGCGCAAAGAGCACGATCGGGATCGTCCTCGTGCGCAGTCGGCGCCCCGAACAGCGCCAGCAGCGCATCGCCCACAAACTTGTCGACGAAGCCACCATAAGCCTCCACGGCACGCGTCAGTTCCTCGAACAGCTCGTTCTGCAGAGAGCGCATGAGCTCGGGATCTAGTTTCTCGCTGAGGGTTGTGAAACCGCAAAGATCCGCAAAGAGTACGGTCAACGGACGCCGATCGGCGGCATCGTCAGGCGTAGATGGATGCAGTAGCGGCTCGACAGGAACCGCACGAATCTCGCCTCGGCCAAGGGGTGTTCCACACTTCGGACAAAAGGCGAAATCGGGTTGGCAGGCCTCGCCACAGGAGGAGCAGACGATAGGCTGTCTTGCGCCGCACTTCGGGCAGAACGCAAAACTGCTCTCGATCGCAAAACCACAGGCAGCACAATTCATCGGCCCGCCCCTCGGCAGCGCAGTGGCCCTCACTTAACCTTGCGCCGCCAAGACAGCATGAACCGGACATTGATTGCCCGCAAGTGGTCTCCGCCCCAGCACTTGGCGCGGCAACGCTGCGATAGCGTCAGTCAGCGCCCTTGATGACCTGGCCGTTGATCGTCACGGATCCGTTGCGCGCAACGCTGATATCCCAGCGCTGGCGCCCATCGGGATCTGTCTTGGCAAAGCCCTTGGCCATCATCAGGCCGAACGATACCTGGTTGAGATCGGCATTGGTCTTTGCAAGTTCCTGAACGGCGGCGATGGTCTTGTCCAGATCGCGTGCCAAAACTGTTGCATCCATGGAATAATCCTTGGACGTGTCAATTCGCCCGCGAACCTGTCCGGAAAACTCGGCGTCGTAAACACCCGAGACTGCGCTGATCTTCGGGAAATCCATGACCAACTCGCCACCCTTGAAGAGCCGCTCAGCCGCCTTCTTGCCGCTATCCTCCGATGAAGTGTCGCCGCTGAAATCAACCTTGAGAAACTCGTCCCCGAAGGCCGCGAAATCCATGTCGGCAATGGCAAACTGCAGCTGAAACTCATGAGGCACGAATGCGGAATAGGCAGCCGGAACGATCGCGCTGGCGAAACTGATTTGCTCCGCTGTCACGCCAACTCCGAAACGCGTCGCATCAGTCGGGCCATCAAGCGTAATTGCATAGTTGACGTTCTTCGCACCGCCGTTACCCGCAGCGCTGGAGACGGTCAGATTGTTGAAGTCGATGGTTTCGTTGAAGCTCGTGAGCAACGGGAACGCCTCGCGAAGCATTCCCTTCAACTTGTCGCTATCCGCCACGGCAAGCTTCTTGTCGTCGGCGTGGTCGACCGCGAACATGATAATGTCGCGAACCTTGCTTGCTGGCAGGCCGTTCACCGCCGCCGCGAAATCGATCGCGTCGGCGCGAATTTCGACCGGTGGCACCTCACGGCTGCTGATCTTTTCCAAGAATCCCGAAGCAGAGCCGCTGGTGGCGAAATTGGCAGTACCAGCAGTGGCACCCTCAGACGAGGTCAGCTTGTACTTCATGCCGTCAAAGCTGGCACTGACTTCCTCGGCTTCGGTCTTCGACGAAAAGTTCACGGCCTTTGTTGAGAAATCGCCTGAGCGAAAATAACTGATCGCCGGGTCGAAGACGCCGCTGAAGAGGAAGGCATCGATGGCGTAGGTGAAATCCGTCTTCGGTTGTCCCGGCGCCTTGAAATTCCCGGAAACATTCAGGGAATTGTTCCCCTCCATGCTCCATAGACCAGTTTCCAGTGGCGTTGCGAACATCGACCACGGGGTCAAGCCGGTGATTGCAAAGGTGCCCGGTTCGATCTTCTTCAGAAGCTTTGCGAAATCATAAATGATCTCATAGCGTGTGCCCGCCGGCTTTACGGTCACGAAGCCATCTTTTGCCACGCTCTCCGGCACGACCTTCGTCAGGCTTTCCTCGAGCTGTTTCGCCCCCGCCTGATTGATGTCGACGGCATAGGCTGAAGATGCCAGTGCGATTGCAATCGTGCTTGTTGCCGCAATGAGATTGAGCCGCATACTGAATTCCTCCGCCGCTTGAGTTTTGCGAGCATGTGAGGTTTCCGCAGGGCCAATGTCAAGCCGGGTTGCAACGCGGTCAGGCTGCCGCGTCGGTCCTCGCGGCGTCCGTCGGGCCATTGCCGTCAGTATTGACGAACGCCTCGATGTCGAGACGCGGCATCGGCTTCCCGAACAGAAAGCCCTGGACCTGCAAGCAGCCTTCGCGGCGAAGAAACTCGATGTGCTCCTCCCGCTCCACACCTTCTGCCAGCACCGGAATATCAAGACTCTGCGCAAGAATGAGCGTCGAGCGAACGATGGCCGCCGACTGCTTGTTGGTAACGACGCCGTCGACGAAGGCGCGGTCGATCTTGATCTTGTCGAATGGGAAGCTCTGCAGGGTCGATAGTGAGGAATAGCCGGTTCCGTAATCGTCCATGGCCACCTTGACGCCCAATGCCTTCAGCCGGCGTATGGCGTTCAGCGCGTGCCCGTGGTCGGCGATAATGCCGGATTCGGTGATCTCAAGCTCGAGCCGCGACGCTGCCAAGCCGGTTTCCTGCAGGATCTGCTGTACGATCTGCGGCAAGCGACTATCGGCGAGCTGCTGGGCAGCCACGTTGACCGCAATCCCCAAGGGATTCTTCCAGCTGGCGGCCTCCGCGCAGGCGCTGCGCAGCACCCATTCCCCGAGTTCCATGATGAAACCCGTCTTTTCGGCGATCGGAATGAATTCAGCCGGCGAGATGTAGCCGCGCGTCGGATGCTTCCAGCGTAGCAAAACCTCGAAGCCGAGCACCTCGCGTGTAACGGTATCGTTCTGCTGTTGATAGAAAAGCTGGAATTCGCCGTTCTTCAACCCTTCACGCATCTCCATCGCCAGCGCGCTTCGTTCCCGCGCAGCCTCGTCCATCGAGGGATCGTAGAAGCAGATGCTGCTGCCGGCCGTCGTCTTGGCACGGTACATCGCGACATCGGCCTGCGAAAGCAGGTCATCGACGGTGCGCGCCCTGTCTGGATAGCTGGAAATACCGATGCTGGAGCCGACGCTCAGCGACTGGCCGTTCCACTCCACTGGCCGTTCAATTTCGTCGAGCAGACGCTGGGCCCCGATCTTCGTCTCCGAACGGCCAACGTGATCTCGCATCACAACGACAAATTCATCACCGCCGACGCGGGCCACAAATTGCCCCTTCTGCATGACCTTTGCCAGTCGCTCGCCGATCGCGCGCAGCACCGCATCGCCAGCCGCATGACCATGGACGTCGTTGATTTCCTTGAAGCGATCGAGGTCGAAGCAAAGGACCGCGACGTTCCAGCCGATTTCATGGGTGCTCTTGGTAGCCGCGGCGAGATGTTCGTTGAGCGCCGAACGGTTCGCAAGGTTAGTCAGCGGGTCATGAAGCGACAGATGACGGTAGCGAGCGACCGCCGCTTCTGTCGACTGCATGTCGATGATGTAGGTAGACGCGCCGAGCAGCAAGATGATGATCATCACCGCACCGACCAGGCTGGTCATCACGCCCACGGAAAGAATTTCACGCGGAACGGCGACCGTGGTATCCGGCACGATCGTCATGCCCGCCATGGCGAGAAAATGCGTTGAAACGATCGCGAGGATGAGCGGCAACGCCGCGCCGACCGGGCTGAAGCGGGCAGTCGGTCGCGCAACACGGGTTGCCATCAGCGCGCCGAAGCCAGCCGCTGCAATCAGCGAAGTGATCACATAAGCGCTGTCCCACTGAATGTCGCCTGCCACCTTGTAGCCGGCAATGCCGACATAGTGCATCGCCGCTACGCCAAGGCCGACGATCGCGCCCCCAGCTTCGACCAGCGCATCCTGGCTACGCACCGAGGCAATCGTAAAGCCGATCATCGCCGAAGCGACGCCGATGAAAAGCGAGAGCAGCGTGAGATCCGGCTCATAGCCGCTGAGCGTCGGCGCACGAAAGCCAAGCATGGCAATGAAATGGGTTGTCCAAATCGTCGCGCCGCCAACGAAGCCCGATAGAAAAAGCCAATTGAACTTCTGCAGTCCTTGCGTGCGCCGAACTCGCGAGAAAAGCCGCACGGTGAGCAAGCAGCCAAGCAGGCAAATCACCGTTGCAAAGATCAGATGCGGCCAGCTGTGTTCAGCGACAATGCAGGTAAGGAGACGTGGCATCGGGAGGACCAAGTTGCGTTTTGGCCTTCATATCTGCAGCAACATTTTGTATTACTTAATCTCGCGGAAAATCCGGCTATATGGTTAAGCCTTCTCGATTGCTTTCAACTTCTGGAAATGCTGCACCTGGATTGTTCGCCATCAGCTTGTCCCGGGCCATGACCATCGCCAGCATCAAGCGATCAGCTTGCGTTTCCGTCACATCTATACTATAGCGCACGCGTCCGCACAGACACCCTTGGAGGCAATGCGGATGAGGATGGGGAAACCCGCCTCCAGTTCAGCGACAGGCAATGCCTGCGTCGAGCTCTCCAAATAACCTCGGAAGGAAAAGTCATGAGCCACGAAAGCTACGAGCTCAAGGCCGAGGCGCGCGAACGGGTTGGTAAGGGGTCCGCCCGTGAACTTCGCCGCAATGGTCTCATCCCGGCTGTCATCTATGGTGACAAGCAGGCCCCCATTTCTATCGCTCTCAACACCAATGAGGTGACGAAGCGCATTCATGCCGGTGGTTTCATGACCACGATCGCGACCATCGAAGTCGACGGCAAGAAGTACAAGGTTCTGCCGAAGGACTACCAGCTGGATCCCGTACGTGACTTCACGATGCACGTGGATTTCCTGCGCGTTTCCGGCAACACCCAGGTTACCGTTGAAATCCCGGTTCACTTCATCAACGAAGAAAAGTCCCAGGGCCTCAAGGCTGGCGGCGTTCTGAACATCGTTCGTCACGAAATCGAAGTTCATTGCCCGGCCGATGCGATTCCGGAATTCTTCAACGTTGACCTCAACGGCAAGAAGATCGGCGACAGCATCCACATTTCTGACGTGACCCTGCCGAAGGGCGTGTCGCTCGTCATCGCAGACCGTGACTTCACGGTCGCCACGATCATTGCTCCGGCAGGCGGCGTCGATGAAACCGCTGAAGAAGCTGGCGAAGGCGAAGCTGAAGCTTAATCGCTTCCATAATTTGTAAAGTATAGGGCCCGCTTTCTCCCGAAAGCGGGCCTTTTCAATTACGCGCAAAGGTCCTGTTTCAGCAACATTTAATACATTTCATGGAACCATGCCGGTACGTTTTGGAGACCCGCGGGCGTAGAAACCGCGGGCGTAGGAAGTGCGGCGGGGAGCAAACGGAACGATGAGTAATTCCGTTGAAAATCGTTTTCTGGCAATCATTTGCGGAGCGCTGCTCCTTTTCGTTGCTCCACTGTTCGTGCTGTTCCTTTTTCTTTCGTCCGAGCGTGCGGATAAGGAAATACGCGACCACATCTCCGTTCTTCTTGTCGCCAATTCTCAGGCGCTCGCAAAGCCGCTCTGGGACCTCGACGACGACAGCGTGACCCAGATCAGCGCGACGATCGTTTCGCAGGGTGCCATCGTCAAGGTTCAGGTTCGCGATCAATCGGGCCAGCTCGACGTCACACAGTCGACCATACCGAAGTCATTCAATGGCAATCTCGTCCAGGTCTCGCGCGCGATCATATACAACACGATCGATGGCCCAAAGAATCTGGGTACCATCTCGGTCTTCTATCCGGCGCTCGGTCTCTTCTCCGGCCTCAAGCACGAAGAAATCGTCTTCATGTCGATCTTCATCTTCGCGGTGCTTGCCGTATTCACCGCGGCTTTGGTCGGCAATCGGATCTTCATCATCCGCCCGTTGATGCGCCTGACGGCCGCAGTCGAGGCCACGCGCCAACTCGGGTCGCGACATCACGTCAACTGGCAGTCGAACGACGAGATGGGACGCCTGGCCCGGGGCTTCAACGAGATGCAGTCGAAGCTCGAAAGCGAGGAACGCGAACTGAAGCTCGCGCATCGCCGCGCCGTCGACATCTACGACCTGACGCCTGCCATGCTGTTCTCGCTCGATGAGACTGACGGCATAACCGCTGTCAGCGACTATTGGCTCGTCGCGACCGGCTACGATCGGCCCCGCGTGATCGGCCAAAGATTCGCAGACCTCGTGACATCAGATACGCGCGAAGCCTTCCTGAAGCGCAAGAACGAACTCGATGGCGGCGCCGCTCTTGACGTTACGGTCAAGTTCATGTGCGCCGACGGCAACATCATGGACGTACTCATTCTGGAGTCGACAGCAGCTTCGGCGGGTCACAACCGGCTCTCTCTTTCTGTCATGACTGATGTAACCGAGCTGAAGGCCTCGGAAGCCCGCAACCATCAGCAGGCCATCAGGGACCACTTGACCGGCCTCCTGAACCGTCAGGGTTTCGAAGCTGTGCTGGACGCCAAAATCCGCGAAGCAGACGCAGCAACCCAGGAACTGGCCTGCCTTTTCGTGGACCTCGATCGCTTCAAGTGGATCAACGATAACCTTGGGCATGCCGAAGGTGACAGGGCACTACGCGAGTTTGTCAGCCGTCTGAAGACGCACCTGGCCCCATCGGATCAGGCTGCTCGTCTTGGCGGTGACGAATTCGCGATCCTTCTGCCTGCAAAGGATGCCACCCGGCGGGCTAGCGCAATGGCCGAGCAGATCGCCTCCATCTTCGTCGAGCCGTTCGGCCCAGACCTGCATCTGAGCGCCAGCGTCGGCATCGCCATTTATCCGCGCCATGCAGCGAACGCGGCAGAGCTTTTGCAGAAATCCGACATGGCCATGTACGCGAAGAAGCGCGACGGCAAGAACGGCGCACAACTGTTCGACAACGGCATGATGGACCATACTCGGGCTCGCGCCGAGATCGAGAACTATATTGAGATCGGTCTCGCCGAGGATTGGTTCGACGCCTACCTGCAGCCGATCGTCAGCCTGAACGGCCGCGATATCGCCGGTTTCGAGGCCTTGATGCGATTGAACCATCCGCAACGGGGCTTGATGGCACCGGCCGAGATCATCAACGTCGCCGAGGAAACGGCAAAGATCGTGCGCGTCGGCAACGTTGTCATGGAGAAGGCGATCGCACATCTTGCGGCCATTTCCCGCCTTCCCGGGATGCAGGACAGCTATCTCGCCATCAACTTCTCGCCGCTACAATTCGAAACCACCCTGCCCGCGCGCCTTGCCGCACTGCTTGGCCGCCATGGTATCCGCCCCCAGCGCATCGTCGTGGAAATCACCGAGGCGGTGCTGATGCACAACAATCCGCAAATCCGCACCGTTGTCGCCGAGATGCGCCGTTTCGGCTGCCGGATTGCCCTCGACGACTTCGGTACGGGCTATTCCTCGCTGAGCTATCTCAATCGCTTCCCAGTCGACATCATCAAGATCGACCAGTCTTTCACCCGGTCGATCAACGATGGCAACGACGAGGTGCGCGAGAAGAGCCGAACTCTGGTGGAAAGCATCGCGACGCTGTCCCACAAAATGGGCTGCACTGTCATTGCCGAAGGCATTGAGACCGAGGACGAATGCCAGACGCTGCACGAAATGGGCCTCGACTTCGGCCAGGGATACCTGTTCCATCGCCCCCAGCATGCAGCCGCTCTGATCGAGCGCCTGTCGAAGGCCGAGCAGCCCATCGCGCGCGCGTCCTGAGCGGCCAAGGAAAGGCAACACCATGAAGAAACTGCTGCTTTTCACTCTTCTGGGCTTTGCTGCCGCGACCCACGCCATTGCGGCCAGCGTCACGCTCGCCACGGAAGAATACCCTCCCTTCAGCTATCGCGACGGCAAGGCGATCAAAGGCGCCTCAGTCGAACAAGTCGACAAGCTGATGAAGGACGCTGGGATCGATTACAAGATCGAGATGATGCCTTGGGCCAGGGCCTATAATCTCGCCCAGACGACACCTTTGAGCTGCGTCTTCACGACCGCTCACAATGCGAAGCGCGACCCGATGTTTAGATGGGTCGAACCCCTTCTGGTTGATCGCAACATCCTCATCACCCGATCAGGCTCCGGCGTCGTGGCACGCGACCTGGAGGAGGCCAAGAAGTACACGATCGGGACCCAGCGCGAGGACTACACGGAGACGACGCTGAAGGAGAACGGCTTCACCAAGCTGGACGTCGCCACCGATTTCAACGCCACATTGCGCAAGCTCCTCAACGGCCGCATCGACATGATGCCGATCTCTGAGATCTACTTCGCCAAACTCAAGGCAGAACAGCCATTGGACAAGGTGACGGTGCTGTCCTCACAGCAAATGGGGATTGCCTGCGAGAAGAACTTCCCGAGCGATTTGCTGACCAAGATGCAGGCTGCACTGGACAGACTGATTGCCGACGGCACACAGAAGACCATCTTCATAAAGTACGGCTTGAGCTCCGCGGACTAATTTTCCGCGTTTATGGTGGCTTCGCCTTGACTTTGGCGTCGTTTCGCGATGGTGAACGCATAAAGCACATTTGCAAGGAATAGACGAGCCATGCTGATTATCGCGGGCCTCGGCAATCCCGGCGGGAAATACGCCGGAAACCGCCACAACATCGGCTTCATGGCCGTGGACGCGATCCATCGCCGCCACAATTTTTCGCCTTGGTCGAAAAAGTTCAAAGCCGAGATCGCCGAGGGCGAGATCGCAGGCGAAAAGGTGCTGCTTATCAAGCCGCAGACTTACATGAATCTCTCTGGCGAGGCTGTCGGCGAAGCCATGCGCTTCTACAAACTGCAGCCCGCCGACCTGGTGGCGATCTATGATGAGCTCGACCTGCCGTCGGGCAAGGCGCGCCTGAAGACGGGTGGCGGCCATGGCGGCCACAACGGTATCAAGTCACTAGACGCGCATTGCGGCAAGGACTATCGCCGCCTGCGCCTCGGCATCGGCCATCCGGGCGTCAAGGAGCTCGTGCAGCACCACGTCCTCGGCGACTTCGCCAAGGCCGACCAGGCATGGCTTGAGCCGCTACTCGATGCGCTCGCCGATAACGCCGACATGCTTGTTCGCAAGGAAGACTCGCAGTTGATGAACAAGCTGGCGCTTGCGGTTGGCGGCAAGGCCGAAGAGGAAAAGCCGAAGTCCGAAAAGAAGCCGGCGGCGAAGTCCCACATCCACCAGGCTCGCAATCACAATCAGCCAAAGCTGCCTGCAACCGGGCCGATGGCCGAAATGCTGAAGAAGATGTTCGGCAGCAAGGGTGACTGAGCCATGCCGACCGGCGAACTCGTCATCCGCGCCGCCGAGATAGGCGACCTGCCGGAACTACTTGCCCTCTACCATGAGCTCAACCCGGCTGATCCGGCCATGGATCGCGCGCACGCCGAAGAGCGGTTCCAAGCGATCCTCGCACAACCTGGCATGACGATCTTCGTCGGAGTCGCGAGTCAAACCGCCGCGTCGTCGGTGACGCTGATCATCGTTCCCAATCTGACCCGGAGCGGCGCGTCTTATGCTTTCATCGAGAACGTTGTCACGGCCGCCGACCACAGGCAGCGCGGCTATGGCCGCGCCTTGATCAACCACGCGGTTGAAACCGCGTGGAAGGCCGGCTGTTACAAGGTGATGCTTCTGACCGGCTCGAAGGATCACGCCACGCTACGCTTCTACGAGAACTGCGGCTTCACACGGGACAAGACTGGCTACCAGATCCGGCGACCGGCTGGCGACTGAGCTCATAGCAATCCAACTGCGTGCAGCCTGAAGAGAAGAAGGTTCCAGATCCACAGAATGCCGCTGTCGATCAACCAGGCCACGGCAATGGAGACGCCCGGGGAAAACAGCATGGCCAACAGCCCACCAACCACGGTCAACACACAGGAAATGCGGAAATTCTTGAGGCTGTCGAGACGATAATAGCCGGCGTCGTCATATTCCGTCCCGAAGAGCAGATCCGGCAGATCGTAACCGGACGATAGCGGCAGGTCCATCAACGGCCGGTCAGTCACCCGATCAGGGAGAACGTTGAAGACGGCCCGGCAAACATGGCCGATCGCACCAAGAAACGCAAAAAGCCCTGCGGCGACGAGATAGTGCCATGTTGCTGCTTCCCCTTGCATGAACACCCCCACCGATGCGGGCATACTGCCGGAAAACAGCGGATGTCGAATTAACGAGGGTGGTTAAGAAATTGCCAACCTATTCCTCGGGCTCAGCCGTCAACATCAACGGGAAACCGGCGTCCTTGGCGTAGTCCATCGCTTCCTTGACCTTGGTCTCCGCGATGTCCTTGGTGCAGACCACAACCACGCTTGATCCCATCTTGTGGGCCGTCATCATCACGCGATAGCCAGTCTCTTCGCTCATGCGGAAGACGGCCTTGAGGATCATCACCACGAATTCTCGCGGCGTGTAGTCGTCGTTGAAAAGGATGACCTTGTAAAGCTTCGGCCGATCCAGCTTCGGTTTCGACTTCGTCTTCGGTTTAAGGGCAATATCGTTGTCACTCATCGGAAACCCACCCGTTGATGACATGGAGAGGCGAGAACAGTTCGCCGATACCTATATTGCGCCGCGAAGCCTGGCCTTCAACCCTCGGAATGCAACAGAGTTGCGCGAAAAGCTTGACCGCAAGGCGCGTTTTATCCCATAGCCAGCACCAACGAATTCAAGAATAGCAGGTTTCAGGTCATGGGCTTCAAATGCGGTATCGTCGGTCTGCCGAATGTCGGCAAATCGACCCTCTTCAACGCGCTCACCAAGACGGCGGCGGCGCAGGCGGCGAACTATCCCTTCTGCACGATCGAACCGAACACCGGCGAAGTCGCCGTTCCGGATCCCCGTATGCAGAAGCTGGCAACAATCGCCGGCTCCAAAGAAATCATTCCGACCCGCATCTCCTTCGTCGATATCGCCGGCCTCGTGCGCGGCGCCTCGAAGGGGGAAGGTCTCGGCAACAAGTTCCTGGCCAACATCCGTGAAGTCGACGCCGTCGTGCATGTGCTGCGCTGCTTCGAGGACGACGACATCACTCACGTCGAGGGCCGCATCAACCCGGTCGGCGATGCCGATACGATCGAGACCGAGCTGATGCTCGCCGACCTCGAAAGCCTCGAGCGCCGCGTCGAGCAGACGCGCAAGCGCGCCACCGGCAAGGACAAGGATTCTATTGCCCAGCTGCCGGTCATGGAGGCCGTCATCAAGCTGCTGAACGAAGGCAAGCCCGCACGCCTGCTCTTGAAGACACTGGCGCCCGAGGAGATAGAGATCCTCAAGGGCCTCAACCTGCTGACGTCTCATCCAGTGCTCTATGTCTGCAACGTCGCGGAAGCCGACGCTTCGACCGGCAACGAGCATACCAAGGCCGTCGCCGCCATGGCCGAACAGCAAGGCGCCGAATGCGTCATTATCTCGGCGGCCATCGAGTCGGAGGTGGCCCAGCTTCCCGAAGAGGAAGCAACGGAGTTCCTATCGGCGCTCGGCCTCGAGGAAGCCGGCCTCGACCGGCTTATCCGCGCGGGCTACCACCTGCTCGACCTGATCACCTATTTCACCGTCGGCCCCAAGGAGACGCGCGCTTGGACGATCGTGCGCGGCACCAAGGCACCGCAGGCGGCAGGCGTTATCCACACCGACTTCGAACGGGGTTTCATCCGCGCCTTCACCATCGGCTACGACGACTACATCAACTTCAAGGGTGAAGTCGGCGCCAAGGAAGCAGGCAAGGGCCGCGACGAAGGCAAGGAATACGTCGTTCAGGACGGCGACGTCATCCACTTCCGCTTCAACACCTGATCAGCAACGGCCGGGGAGATTGGGCCGCATGAAACTTTTCTACGAAGACTTCGAGCTGGGCCGACGTTTTACGCTCGGCCCGCGGACGGTCACGGCAGCAGAGATCATCGAGTTCGCGCGTGAATTCGATCCCCAGCCGATGCATGTCGACGAAGCGGCTGGCCGCGCGAGCATTCTCGGTGGGTTGGCGGCATCCGGCTGGCACACTTCGGCTCTCTTCATGCGTATGATGGCGGATAGTTTTCTCCTCGACTCGTTCTCCCAAGGCGCCCCCGGCGTGGACTTTATGGAATGGCGCAAGCCCGTTCTGGCTGGCGACACGCTCTCCGGCCATTCGACGGTTGTCGAGACTCGCACGCTGCGCTCGAGGCCCGGCATCGGCATGGTCAAGTTCCGCCACGAGGTGGAAAATCAGAAGAACGAACTCGTCTGCGCGTCGGAGAACTCGATCATGTTCGTCATGCGTGACGTGCTGGAGAAAACAGCATGATCATGGCCGAGCGTTACGCCAGCGGTGAAAAGACTGAAATCGGCAGCTATGTGTTTACGGCGGAGCGGATCGTCCACTTTGCCGAGCGCTTCGACCCTCAACCGTTCCACCTGGACGCGGAAGCTGCAAAGACTACCCTCTTTGGTGGTCTGTGCGCATCGGGATGGCACACCTGCGCGGCATGGATGAAGACCTTTGTTGCCTACTGGAGCGCGGAAAGCGCGCGACTGGCAAGCGAGGGCATCAAGCCCCCCACGCTCGGTCCCTCGCCCGGCTTCCAGAAGCTGCAATGGTTGCGGCCGGTCTTCGCCGACGAAGAAGTGACCTACTCCGTGACCTTCCTCTCAAGCCGCCCTCTGGTGTCCCGCCCAGGGCGTCGACTGAACACTATTCTGTGCGAGGGAACGATCGACGGTACGCCGGTGGTGCGGTTCGAAAGCACGGTCATCGAATTTGAATAGTCGCGGGCCTCAATGGCCCGCAAATTCCACCAGCGTCCGGACATCCACGCCAAGGTCTTCGAGCTTTTTACGACCGCCAAGATCCGGCAGGTCGATAACGAAACAGGCGGAAACGACCTCCGCACCCATCTGGCGGAGGAGTTGCGTAGCGGCGACGGCGGTTCCGCCGGTCGCAATCAGGTCATCAACCAGGATGACCTTTTCGCCGGGCTCCACGGCATCCCTGTGCATCTCCATCTCGTCGACACCGTATTCAAGGCTGTAGGCGACGCGCACCGTGTCGCGTGGCAGTTTGCCTTTCTTGCGGATCGGTACGAACCCTGCCGAAAGCTGGTGGGCAACCGCACCACCCAGAATGAAGCCTCGCGCTTCGGCCCCAGCGATCTTGTCGATCTTCATGCCGGCATAGGGCTGGACCAGTTCATCGACCGCGCGGCGAAACGCGCGTGGATTGCCGAGAAGCGTCGTAATGTCACGAAAGATGATGCCGGGCTTTGGGTAGTCCGGGATGGAGCGGATGCTGGCCGCAAGCTCCGAAATCGTATTGCTCATGGATTATCCATATTCTGCAGGGCTTCAATTCCGCGCACCCTACCAATTGCCACTCTCGGAACCAACAAAAAAGGCGGCCCGAAGGCCGCCTTTCCTAGGCTCTGGAACAAAGCGCTTAGTGTTCCTTGTTCGCGTAGACCGAACGCTTCGTAAGATAAATCAGTCCCGTGAAGATCACGAGGAAGACCATGACCATGAAGCCGGTGCGCTTGCGCTCTTCGAGATGCGGCTCGGCGGCCCACATCAGGAACGATGCGACGTCCTTGGCGTACTGGTCGACCGTCGCCGGCGCGCCATCGTCATAGGTGACCTGGCCGTCCGACAGAGGCTTCGGCATCGCCAGTGCGGCAGCGCCAGCGAAGTACGGGTTGTAGTGAGTTCCCTGAGCCACCTGGACGCCGGCTGGCGGCTGCTGGTCGTAGCCGGTCAGCAGCGAATAGATATAGTCGGGACCACCTTCCTGATAACCGCCGACAAATGGGATCATGTCGAATAGGAACTGCGGGAAGCCGCGCTCGATGCCGCGCGCCTTGGCGATCAGCGAGAAGTCCGGCGGCGCCGCGCCATTGTTGGCCGCTGCCGCCGCTTCGTGGTTCGGGAACGGCGACGGGAAGTAATCCGACGGAATGGCCTTGCGGGTGAACATGTCACCGCTGGCATTCGGCCCGTCCTGAACCTCGTAGTTGGCGGCAAAGGCCTTCACCTGGGCATCCGAGTAACCCAGCGCCCCGAGCGTTCTGAAGGGCACAAGGCTCATCGAGTGACAGGCGGCGCAGACTTCGGTGTAGACCTTCAGGCCGCGCTGCAGCTGGCCCTTGTCATAGTGACCGACCGGGCCCGCAAATGTCCAATGCTCATGCTTCGGATGGAGCAGCGGAAAATGTGGCGTCTCGCCTTCGGCATGTTTTGCCGGCTCGGCGCCGTTCGAGGCCGCTTCCTGGGCGAATGCTGCGCCGCTCAATCCTGCGACGACAGCAAGCGACAGGAGGCTTGTAACAAGCTTTTTCATGTTTCTCTTCCCTTCCTGCCGCACTCTCAGGCCTTGACCGGCTCAGCGGCCGCCGCCTTGTTGCGCTTTTCCAAAACCGCTTCGGTAATTGAATTTGGCAAGCGGCGCGGTGTCTCGACGAGGCCGAGAACCGGCATGGCAACCAGGAAGAAGGCGAAGTATAGCAGCGTGCAAATCTGCGAGATGGTGGTGTAAAGGCCTTCAGCCGGCTGGGAACCGAGCCAGCCAAGAACGATCGCATTGGCGACGAACAGCCAGTAGAACAGCTTGTACCACGGGCGATAGGCAGCCGAGCGAACCTTCGAGGTATCGAGCCAGGGCAGGAAGAACAGCACGATGATCGCGCCGAACATGACCAGAACGCCTGCGAGCTTCGAGTCGATCGGCCCGATGTTGAAGGTGATCGAACGCAGCATCGCGTAGAACGGCAGGAAGTACCACTCCGGGACGATGTGGGCAGGCGTCTTCAACGGATCAGCCGGGATGTAGTTGTCCGGGTGGCCGAGGAAGTTCGGCATGTAAAAGACGAAGTAGGCGTAGACTAGCAAGAAGATCGATACACCGAGCGCGTCCTTCAGGGTCGCGTAAGGCGTGAAGCGAACGGTATCCGTCTTGGTCTTGACCTCGACGCCTGTCGGATTCGTCTGGCCAACAACGTGCAGCGCCCAGATATGCAGGACCACAACGCCGGCAATGACGAAGGGCAGCAGGTAGTGCAGCGAGAAGAAGCGATTCAGCGTCGGGTTTTCGACAGCGAAGCCACCGAGCAGGAACTGCTGGATCCACTCGCCGACCAGCGGGAATGCCGAGAAGAAACCGGTGATAACCGTTGCACCCCAGAAGGACATCTGACCCCAGGGCAGAACGTAGCCCATGAAGCCGGTCGCCATCATCAGGAGGTAGATGAGCACGCCGAGGATCCAGAGGATTTCGCGCGGCGCCTTGTAGGAGCCGTAGTAGAGACCGCGGGCGATGTGCAGATAGACTGCAACGAAGAAGAACGAAGCACCGTTGGCGTGCATGTAGCGCAGCAGCCAGCCGTGGTTCACGTCACGCATGATCTTCTCGACGGAATTGAAGGCAACCGTCGTTTCCGCGGCGTAGTGCATGGCAAGCACGACGCCGGTGAGAATCTGCACGACAAGCA
Source organism: Rhizobium sp. BK399 (assembly GCF_014194695.1). Lineage (GTDB taxonomy): Bacteria > Pseudomonadota > Alphaproteobacteria > Rhizobiales > Rhizobiaceae > Rhizobium. Next base: position 333,963 of record NZ_JACIAH010000002.1, read on the forward strand.
TGACCGCGAGCATGGCGCCGAAGGTATAGGCATAATTCAGGTTCCGCGGAACCGGATATGCGACGAAACTGTCGTAGACCATGCGCGGCAAAGGCAGCCGCGAATCGATCCACTTCTCGAGGCCGGTTGATGGCTCGTAGCTGGAATGGCCACTCATAAATCAGTCCCCCTCAACCGATCTTGATTACTTTATCGGAAATGAATGAATAGGTCGGGATCGCCAGGTTCTGCGGTGCCGGACCTTTGCGAATGCGGCCGGCCGTATCGTAGACCGAGCCATGGCAGGGACAGAACCAACCATTGTATTCGCCAGCTTGGCCGAGCGGGATGCAGCCGAGATGGGTGCACGAGCCGATCATGACGATCCAGTTTTCCTTGTCCTTACCGGCGGAACGGTCGACGCCGGTTGCCTGCGCGTCGGAAGGCAGGTTGGCGTTGCGCGCTACCGGGTCCTTGAGATCGGACAGCGGAACCTCGTCAGCAGCCTTCACTTCCTCGGGCGTACGGTTGCGGATGAAGATCGGCTTGCCGCGCCACTTGGCGGTCAGCGACATCCCAGGCTCAAGGCTGGAAACGTCGACCTCTATGGATGCCAGAGCCAATGTCGAAGCATCCGGGCGCATCTGATCGATAAACGGCCATGCGACCGAAACGGCGCCAACAGCGCCCGCCATACCAGTGGTGAGATAAAGGAAATCACGGCGAGTGGGCTCACCCGTGATCTCGCTTGTCGTTTCGTGTTCGCTCACGGCTTAAACCATCCTCTACGCAATTTTTGCGGAACTCCGCCCTTCCCCTCGCGGCGGCGAATCTGTCGCGACACAATTCGACCATAGATTCCCCACCAATCCGGCGCGTTCTAAGCTTGATCGCAAATTATGTCCAGCCTTGGCAAGACCATGTGGGCACAATGTCGCGGGAATTTTCAGATGATTTTCGAAGACAATCACATGCTTGCCACAGTTGTGCGTTGCACCAATTCGCGCCCCATGCTAGCGACGGTCTGAAGCTTCCCTCTTCCATGTCCGGCGATGAAAGACACTTTATTCTGCATAGCGAGTGTCCTCCTTTCGCTGTTGCTGGCGCTGATGTCGCTGCGCTACGTCACGCACGTCTGGCTTCTGGCCTTTGTCTATAGCTTTCAGATCCATTTTGCCTTGGCGGCGGTCGCAGGGTGTTTGATCCTTCTGGTGCTCAAGCGCCACTGGTACGCCTACCTGCTACTCACCATCGCAGTGATGCTGCTGGGACATGGCGTAATAATGCTGAGAGAATTTGCGGCCATGCCCGCGAATACAGAAACGCGGCCCTCTTTCAAGCTGATGTCCTTCAACATCGAGCACGAGAATTTCGCCAATGCGGGTCGCATTGCGGATTTCATCATCGCCTCGAACGCGGACGTCGTGAACGTCCTGGAGGCCGCGCCGCTTCGCCCTCACATCGCTCGCTTGGCTGCCACCTATCCTTATCACATAGGCTGCGGTGCGGAGACCAACGAATGCGACACGCTCGTGCTTTCAAAGCGCCCATTTGTCGACAAGAAGGTGAGCAGCCTGGGCGATCTGTGGCGCAACCGGCTGACACGCTCAGCGATCGACTTCGACAGCACGAAGATCAATTTCCTCGCTGCCCACCTCGCCAAGCCCTATTTCGACGACTTCCTGACAGACGAACTCTTCGATCTCAGATCCATGGCAAGCGCGATCGATGGTCCCCTCGTTCTTGCCGGCGACTTCAATTCCGCGATTATCGACCCACGTATTCAGCGCTTCATGCGCGAAACCGGGTTTCAGACCGTCTTTCCGGAACCGGCGAGCTGGCCGATCAAGGCGGTCCGCTTCGGCATCAGCATCGACCACGTTCTCGCCCGCCCGCCGCTGCGGCTGAAGTCGGTCAAACGCATCGAAGACAATATGGGCTCAAACCACTTTGGCCTCATTGCCGAGTTTACCATCGACCGCTGAAGCAGGAGACGGCGCCTCGATATCGGTGGCGAGGAATCCACCGGATTGCCGGGCCCAGAGTTCTGCATAAAGACCTCCGCGCTTCAACAGGGTCTCGTGCGTGCCCTCCTCTATGATCTCGCCCTCATCGACGACAATCAATCGATCGAGCGCGGCGATGGTCGAGAGCCGATGCGCGATGGCGAGCACGGTCTTGCCTTCCATGAGGCCGATCAGATTGGATTGGATCGCCTCCTCCACCTCGGAATCCAGCGCCGAAGTCGCTTCGTCGAGAACGAGAATTGGCGCATCCTTCAGCATCACGCGCGCAATCGCAATGCGCTGGCGCTGGCCACCGGAGAGCTTCACACCTCGCTCCCCGACATGAGCCTCGAAGCCCCTGCGGCCGTTTTGGTCCTGCAGCCGCTCGATGAAGGCAAGCGCTTCCGCCCGCCGCGCCGCCTCGACGAGACGCGCTTCGCCCGCGTCGGGGCGACCGAACAGGATGTTGTCGCGAACCGAACGGTGCAGCAGTGACGTGTCCTGGCTGACGACCCCGATCTGCATGCGCAGGGACTCCTGCCTGACGGCGGCAATATCCTGGCCGTCGACCAATATCCGCCCACCTTCGACGTCGTAGAGGCGCAACAACAGGTTTACCAGAGTCGACTTGCCCGCCCCGGAGCGGCCGACGATGCCAACCTTTTCTCCTGGCTCAATAGTGAGCGAAAAGTCGTCAATGACGCCGCTTTTCCTGCCGTAGTGAAAAGAGACACTCTCAAAGCGGATTCCGGGCCGTCGGATAACGAGGTCGCGAGCGTCGGGCCGATCGACCAGCCCAAGCGGCTGCGAAATCAAATCGGCGGCATTCTGTATCGTGCCGAGGTTGCGCATGATGCCGTTGAACTGTGTCATCAAGCGGCCGAGAAGGAAGTTCAGACGCAGGACGAGCGCCAGCGAGAAAGCGACGGCGCCGGAACTCACGAGGCCTGCCAGCCACAGATGCACGCTGAGGCCGGCCATCATGACGATCATGATGCCCGAGAGCAGCGCCATAGAGGCACGTACACCGGTGATGAAGCGCGTGAACCGCAGCACGGTGTGCTGATAGAAGTCGAAGCCTTCTCGCATATAGCGGTCGCTCTCTTCGTCCCGCGCAAACAGCTTGAGGGTCTGGACGTTGCTGTAGGCATCGACCATGCGCCCGTTGATCATCGACGCGGCTTCAGCCGTTTCCCGGGAATGAAATCGGATGCGCGGCACGAAATAGCGCGCGAGAACGCCGAATACGCCCAGCCAACAAAGCACGACTGCGGCAAGTGAGAAGTCCAGCCGGGCGACGAGCACTAACGTCGTCGCCGCATAGATGCCAACGAACCAGACGCTCTCCATGAGCGACGTCACCAGATCGCCCGTGGCCTGGCCGGCCGACCAGACCTTCGTGACGACTCGGCCGGAGAAATCGCTTTGAAAGAAGGAGAGCGATTGCCGCGAGACATGCAGGTACGATTGCCAGCGCGCCAGATTATAGAAGCCGGGCGTAATCACCTGCTGGTCCACCAGCGCAATCAACAGCGCAACGACAAAGCGGACGATACCGATAAGGACGAGCATACCGAACAGTTCGGCGCCATGCGCGGCAAGGAGACCGCTCCAGCCTTCCGCCGGCTTGATCGTCGCAAGTATGTCCACGAGCCGTCCGACGAACCAGAAGAGCGCCGCTTCTATCGCCGCCGACATCCCGCCGAGCACGAGCATCGCAACGAAGGGCGCCTTAGCCTGGCCAATATAGAACCAGATGAATCCCGACGTTGAGCGCGGCGGCTGGATGTTTTCTCGCGGCGCAAAGGGATTAATCCAATTTTCGAAGGCATGGAGGAGTCGTTTTATAAGCATAAATGCGATATAGGCTTATTAGCCAGAGCGGGAAAGCAACGGCTCCAGGGCGCAACCTTATATTTTCGTAACAATCGGTAACAACAGCGGCATCGCTGTTGAATGCGACTGACCCCGCCACAATCTCGGGGTACAATGGGTTTTTACGGGAGACGGCCGCGATGCAAGCAAGGAAGACAGTCATGTCAAGTATTCCGCTGCCCCTTGCGGAACGACTTGATGCAATCGTCGAACAGCTGGAAATATCTTACGACGAGGCTATCGCCGAGGCGATCTCTGTGTGGGTCGATCGCGAGGAAGAGCGACGTCTGTTCGCGTTGCGTGCGCTTGCATCGACCAACAGCATGCTTGTCGAAGGAAACCGCGTGAAAGACTGGGCTGACAGCCTCTGAATCGACATCCATGCGCGAAAAATTGAAGCCCTCCCGGCATTCGCAGGGAGGGCTTCTGGTTATTCGGCCGCCTCTTCCGTCTCTTCCGAGTGATCTGCCAGGAAGCCGCCGGATTGGCGGTTCCAGAGGTCAGCGTAGACGCCACCTTGTTCGACAAGTTCGGCATGCGCGCCAGCCTCGATGATCTTGCCCTTGTCGAGCACGATCAGGCGGTCCATCTCGGTGAGCGTCGACAGCCGATGCGCGATCGCAATCACCGTCTTGCCTTCCATCAACGCAAACAGGTTCTCCTGGATCGCTGCTTCAACCTCGGAGTCGAGCGCCGATGTCGCCTCGTCGAGCACCAGGATCGGCGCGTCCTTCAGAAAGACGCGGGCGATCGCGATGCGCTGGCGCTGACCGCCGGAGAGCTTCACGCCACGCTCGCCAACCTGCGCGTCGAGTCCCTTGCGGCCCTGCATGTCGGAAAGCCCTTCGATGAACTCCCAGGCATTCGCTCGCTTGGCGGCCTCGATGATCTGGGCATCGCTCGCCTCTGGGCGGCCATAGGCAATGTTGTCGCGGATCGAACGGTGCAACAGGGACGTATCCTGTGTCACGACGCCGATCAGTTCACGCAGGCTCTCCTGCGACACAGCCGAGATGTCCTGTCCATCGATGGTGATGCGGCCCGCCTCCAGGTCATAGAAGCGCAGTAGCAGGTTCATCAGCGTCGTTTTGCCCGCGCCGGAGCGACCGACAAGACCAACCTTCTCGCCCGCCTTGATGTCGAGGGAGAGATTGTCGATGACGCCTTTGCCCTTGCCGTAGTGGAAACGGATGCGTTCGTAGTGGATCGCGCCCTTTTTTGCCGACAGTTGCTGCGCGTCCGGCTTGTCGACGATGTCGTGCTTCTTCGTCATCATCTCCATGCCGTCATAGACCGTGCCGATGTTCTCGAACAAGGCCGAGACTTCCCACATGATCCACTGCGACATGCCGTTAACACGCATCGCAAGACCAATAGCGATGGCGATCGCGCCGACCGAGATCTGTCCGTTCAGCCAGAACCAGATGGACAGGCCTGATACAACGAAGAGGGCCACGCAGTTGTTCATATAGACCGCTATATGAAACAGCGTGACGCGGCGCATTTGCGAGTGGACGGTTCCTAGGAACTCCTCCATGCCGCTCCGCGCATAGGTCTCCTCACGGCCGGCATGTGAGAACAGCTTGACCGTCGCGATGTTCGTGTAGCTATCGACCACCCGACCGGTCATCATCGAGCGCGCGTCCGCCTGCTGTGCCGCGATCTTGCGAAGCCGCGGCACGAAGTAGGAAACGATGCCGATATAGACGGCGAGCCAGACGAGGATCGGCACCATCAGCCGCACGTCGGCGGCCGCGATGACGATAATCATCGACAGGAAATAGGTGACGACATAGACGAAGACATCGAGGATCTTCATCGTCGTTTCACGAACGGCAAGCGAAGTCTGCATCACTTTCGTCGCAACGCGTCCGGCGAACTCGTTGGCGAAGAAGGTCATGCTGTGACGCAGCAGGAAGCGGTGCATCTGCCAGCGGGCGATCATCGGATAGTTGCCGAGAAGCACCTGATGCATGATGAGCGAGTCCAGGCCTGCTGCCAGCGGCAGACCGATCAGGATCAACGCTCCCATCCACGCGAGCCTCGGCCACTCCGTCTGCAGGAATGTCGCCTTGTCCGCCTTGGTAAGCCAGTCCACGATGTCACCGAGGAACTGAAAAAGTGCCACCTCGCCGACGGCAATCAGCGCCGTCAGGACCGCCATGATGGCGAGCCACGGTGCTGCCGGCTTCGTGTAGTGCCAGCAAAATGCAAAAAGGCCCTTCGGGGGAGCAACCGGCTCCTCACTGGGGAAGGGATTGAGTCGCTGTTCGAACCAGCCAAACATGAAAATGCTCCGAAACTTCGCAGTTCCGGCCTCCCGGCTCGCGCAAAAAGGCGCTTGAGCTCATATGGGAACCGGACGTTCACGGGGCGAGGCCACGACAGCCGCGCAATGGATTAGAAATGGGAATTCAGGAAAGAAATGGCACTAGGCGTGCCAGATCGCCACTCGCGGGTTCACGCGTCGAGAGCGCATACGCGGCAACATTTCCATCTGGCGCTCCCTTCTGGCGATTAAAAGATGTGCACCCTTAACGCGAAACAAGCTCAATTTCCAGTCCCGACGGGCCGGAAATTGAACAATTGTCGGCCAAAATGCGTCCTGTTGCGCCAAAATCACAGTTGCAATAGGTGTCTCTCGAGAAAACAGAAACGACGACATTCGCGATGGCCGACCTCAGACTAGCCCTTTATCAGCCCGACATTCCTGGTAACACCGGCACGATCTTGCGGCTTGCCGCCTGCCTCGGCTTTGCCGTTGACATCATCGAGCCTGCGGGCTTTGACATATCGGATCGCAATCTCAAGCGGGCCGGGATGGACTATATCGCTGCTGCAGCCCTCACCCGCCACGTCAATTGGGATTGTTTCGAAAACTGGCGAAAGTCTACCGGCCGCCGCCTCATACTGGCATCCACCAAGGCGGCCGAACGCTACACCGACTTGCAGTTCCGAGCCGACGACATTCTCCTGTTCGGCCGCGAGAGCTCCGGCGTCCCCGATCACGTGCACGCAGCAGCAGACGCCCGGATACTTGTCCCGATGATGGAAGGCCAACGCTCCATCAACGTCGCGGTCTCGGCTGCGATGATCGTCGGAGAGGCCATGCGGCAGACCGTCTGGCGTTGACTTCTGACCTCGCTGACTCAAATGCCGATGCAGCCTTAGAACATGTCGCAAACGGCGTTGTGAATTTTTCCAAGCGGCGTATAGTTTTTAGCCGGACAATGAACTCACTGTCCGGAAAGCTATGTTTTCAATCACTTGACAAAGAGAGATTCGAACAGAACGGCGCTTGTTGTCAAAAAAACGCAAGAGAAAAGGCAGCATGGAATCCACGATCGTTATGATCAATCTGTTTGGCGCGGTAGCTCTGCTGCTGTTCGGCCTTGCACAGGTGAAGGACGGTGTTTCTCGAGCGTTTGGAGCGCGGTTGCGCACCGGCCTTGCCACCGGCACGCGCAGCGGCCTCCGCTCGTTCGTGTCGGGCTTCTTCGCGACGATCGCGCTGCAGAGTTCGACGGCGACGGCGCTGATGGTCGCCTCTTTCGTCGAGCGCGAATTGGTGAAGCCGCGCATGGCGCAAATCGTTCTGCTCGGTGCCAACGTCGGAACCGCCGTAACCGCCTGGATCGTCGCCACCGGCATCGAGTGGCTGTCGCCGCTGGTGATCCTTGCCGGCACAGTCCTGCATCGCAGCGGCTCGTCGTCGCGCCAGAGCGGTGGCACAGCGCTGATCGGCATCGGCCTGATGCTGTTGTCGCTGCATCTGTTGAGCAGCGCCACCGAACCGATGCGGCAGTCGCCGGCGCTCGGCGCCTTCATCTCCCTGCTCGACAATGCCTGGCCAGTCGCATTGGCCTTTTCCGCCGCCATCGCCTTCATTTCCTCATCGAGCCTTGCCGCCGTCGTCCTCATTCTCTCGCTGGCTTCGACGGGCATCCTGTCCGCAGGATTGATCATCGTGCTGGTGCTAGGCGCCAATCTCGGCGGCGCCATTCCGCCCGTGATCGCCTCACTAGCCGGGCCCGCGGCGGCCAAGCGGGTCACGCTCGGCAATCTGATCGTGCGTGCCATCGGCTGCCTGATTGCATTGCCGCTTGCCGGCTACGGCGCGGATCTGCTCGGAACATTGCCGCTGACGCAGGCGAAACTACCGGTCGATGCGCATCTCGCCTTCAACCTTATGCTGGCAGCGCTGGCCTGGCCGTTCTCTCGCTCACTCTCGCGGCTCATGCTGAGACTGGTGCCGGAAGAGGCTCAGCCGGACGGTGGGCCACGGTATCTCGACCAACACGAGCTGGCGACGCCGGTCGTTGCGCTTGCCAGTGCGACGAGGGAGGTCCTCGGCGTCGGCGATCTGATCGAACGCATGCTGATACGCGCGTCGGATGCCTTCGAGGCCACCAATCTGGAGAATCTCAAGGAAATCCCGTCGCTGGAAAGGCGGGTCGACAGCCTGCAACAGGAGGTAAAGGTCTACCTTTCAAAGCTCGGCCGTGCCGGTCTGAGCGAAGAAGACGGTCGCCGCTCGATCGTGATTATCGACTACGCGATCAATCTCGAACACATCGGTGACATCATCGAAAAGGGTCTCATGCCGCAGGTGACGAAGAAGCTCTCGCTCGGGCTGAAGTTCTCCGAAGAAGGCTATGAGGAACTGAGGAAGCTGTTCCACCTGACGATCGACAATCTGCGGATCGCCCAGACGATCTTCGTCACTGGCGACTTCAATCTCGCTCGGCAATTGATGGAGGTGAAGGTCGAGGTTAGGCGAATGGAGAAACAATCCTCGGAGCGGCATCTGGAACGCTTGCGCGATGGCCGCGCCGACAGCCTTCAAACAAGCTCGCTCCATCTCGATATGCTGCGCGACCTGAAGCGGATCAACGCCCACATCGTCTCCGTCGCACACCCAATCCTGGACGAGAGCGGCCTCCTGATTGAAAGCAGGCTCAAAGGTGCCGCTGAATAGCGCTCAATCGGCAGATGGCAACCGCCGCATCGTGAATTCGATCTGATCGCCTTCGAGCTGTCGCCAGCTCTCGACTTCCGTCCAATACGCGGCCTTGGGGTATTCGTCGAACCATTCGCGCGCCTTGGCGCGGGCATCGAGCAGATTGAGACAATATGTCTGTCGTACGAAACGATCGTTCTTCCGGGGTGTGCCTTCCGCCCGGTGGGTAGCAATCCGTCGCTTGAGACCATCGAACGACGGAGGTCCAGGAATTTTCGTCATGAGCCTACCTCTGTAGGAAAAAGGTAATATCGAAAATCGCTTTTTGCGAGTCGAATCTGAGGAAGCCTCAGGCCGGTCCACTGCGCTGGTAGGACCCTGCCCTACCTGCTATCAGAGCAGCAAAGACGAAGGCACGAGTCGATCGTCGACCCGCTCGGAGAGAAACAGAATGGAAAGACCCGAACTTCCGATTGGCCTGCCTAACGATATCGAAGAAAAGAAGTCGACTGCCCGGGCATGGTTCGAAAGTCTCCGCGACACCATCTGCGAGTCTTTTGAAACGCTAGAAGACGAGGTCTCCGGCCCGCTTTCGGATAGAGCGCCGGGCCGCTTCGTGGCCAAGGACTGGTCCCGCGAAAACGGTGCAGGTGGCGGCGGCCGCATGTCGATGATGAACGGTCGCGTCTTCGAGAAGGTTGGCGTGCACACCTCCACCGTATATGGCGAATTCGCGCCGGACCTCCGCGCCCAGATGCCGGGCGCCAAGGAGGATCCACGCTTCTGGGCCTCGGGCATTTCGCTGATCGCCCATCCGGTCAACCCCAACGTGCCTGCCGTTCACATGAACACGCGCATGGTGGTGACCTCCAGCCGCTGGTTCGGCGGTGGCGCCGATCTGACGCCGGTGCTCGATCGCCGCCGCACCCAGGAGGACGAGGACAGCGAGCTGTTCCACAAAGCGATGGAGATCGCCTGCCGCAGCCACTCCGGCGTCGCCGATTATGCGGCCTACAAGACGTGGTGCGACGAGTATTTCTTCCTGAAGCACCGGAACGAGCCACGCGGCATCGGCGGCATCTTCTACGACTGGCTGCATTCAAGCGAGGAAGCAGGCGGCTGGGACGCCGATTTTGCCTTCACCCGCGACGTCGGACGGGCCTTCGCAATGGTTTATCCACGGATTGTTCGTTCGAACTTCAATAAACAGTGGACAGACGTGGATCGTGACGAACAATTGATTCGCCGTGGGCGCTATGTTGAGTTCAATCTCCTCTACGATCGAGGTACAATCTTTGGCCTCAAGACAGGAGGAAACGTAGAGTCCATTCTCTCATCCCTGCCCCCTCTCGTCCGCTGGCCGTGACCGCGTAAATAAAGACGACCGCGGGGCTTAAATTCGGAGACTGGACCACTAAGTCTAAAGGTGTACGCGTAACAATCGGAGGAGGATTGTCATGACGATACAAACTAGCTCTGCGGCATCCGCGACTGCCCATGAGCCGCCCCCACCCGCCGATACGCCGGAGTTTCTATACCGGATTGCCGAAGGGTTCAGGGCAAAGAGTGGATCAGACCTCCCACTTTCATGCTTTATCCAGCAAGTGAAGCTTCAACTGGCCAGTGGCAAGACGCCGGAAGAACTCGATCGTCTGGCCACGCGCCAGGACAACAAAGCAGCGACCGATTGCTACAGATCCTGGGCAATGCCCGAATAAGGATAAAATGACCACCCGGCCGGTCCTTCGCGCCGGCCGGCTCCGGAACCTTCCTACCGTTTCGAACATTCACGCATTGCAGCACCGCGCAATGGCATGAAATCCGACAGAAGGAGGAAATAATGAGACTCTTTGAATGTGGCACGCTCGTCCCCGGATGCGACTGGCATACCCGGGCGAATGATGATGCCGAAATCGTCCGTCGTGTCGTTGAGCACATGCGTAGCGCCCACGGCGAGACTGTCATCCGTGAAAACATGGTCGACAACATCAAGGCTCGGATCCGCAACGAAGCGACCGCGGCCTGAACTATCTGGTCAGATCTTTCAGCCGGGCGAGTAACGCCGCCCGGTCAGGCGAGAAATTTTGCTCGACCCAGAAGTCCTCCAGTGACAAAAGCATCTCGCCCACCCTCTTCCCGGCCGCCACGCCTGCATCCATGACGTCGCCGCCATTGATCGGAAACTGAGGTTTCTTCCAGTTTTCGGCGTGGTTCAGCAGATTGCCGAGCCTTGCCGAGCGAGCCATCTCCTGCATGTCGCCTTCTGCTTTGCCGCGCGCGGTAGCTAGCGCCAGCTTCAAGCGCGTCTTGATCCCATCCGCGCCGTAGCGATAAAGCAGCCGTGCGAAGGCGGACGACGATAATTCGTCGTTGACAACAGGCCCCTTGGACCAAGCCTTGAGGTAGGCGACCTCGGCATTGGCGAGCTTCAGGCGGCTTGCCATCTTCTCCAGCCGCTCGGTATCGGGAGGAACGATGGCGGCGAGGCGCAAAAGCGGGTCGGGCCGCCAATCAAGTGCCCGCTCCGTGTCGATCAACGCCGGAATGGTATCGATGCCCCATTTCTCCGTTTCCGGGAGGATCTCAGTGAGCACGCCCACCTGCCGCATCCAAAGGAGCGCCCGCCCAGGGTCCTCGGCGCTCAGCAATTTGCGGAGTTCCGACCATACCCTTTCGGCGGAAAGCGTCTTCAGTTTGGAGCGAGCGGATGCGCACGCCCTCAAGCCGTCGGCGTCTGGACGGCCAGTGCCGTAGTAAGCAAAAAAACGGAAAAAACGCAGGATACGCAGATAGTCCTCGGCAACACGCGTCGGCGCATCACCGATGAAGCGGATGTTGCGCTTCTCGATATCTGCAAGGCCACCGACCAGATCGATGACATCGCCCTTGGCATCGACATAGAGCGCATTGATCGTCAGGTCACGGCGCTCCGCGTCCGTTTGCCAATCCGAACTGAAGGCCACCTTGGCGCGCCGCCCATCGGTTTCCAAGTCGGCCCTCAGCGTCGTGACCTCAAAGGGCTTTCCGTCGATAACGAGCGTTACAGTACCGTGTGCAACACCGGTCGGAACGGCCTTGATTCCCGCAGCAGCCGCGCGCTCGATGACCTGTTCCGGCGTCAGCGTTGTTGCCACGTCAATATCGCTCACGGCGAGACCCATGAGGCTGTTGCGGACGGCACCGCCTACGACACGCCCCTCGCCTCCATCGGCGTTGAGCAGCGAAAAGACGCGCGTCAGAGTCGGGTCCTTGAACCATGCCTCGTTGCCAAGGTTGGTCATGCATAGAGCCTTTCATAGAGGGTGCGAACGATGCCGGCGGTAATGCCCCAGATCATCCGGCTTTCATAGGGCATACGGTAGAAATGCCGCTCTAGTCCGTCGAGCACGCGCTGGTCACGGCTATGGTTGGCCGGGTTCATCAGAAAAGACAGCGGCACTTCGAAGACGTCATCGACCTCGGCCGGGTTGAGTTTCAATTCGAAGCCACGCTGGACCACAGCAAGCACCGGCGTAATACGGAAACCGGTCGATGCAAGGTAGTTCGGAAGCCGCGCTACAGTCTCGACAAAGGAACCGTCGATACCGATCTCCTCATGGGTCTCCCTGATTGCAGCCTTTTCGGCGGAGCCGTCGACAGCGTCGATCTTCCCACCCGGAAACGCGATCTGCCCCGAATGCTTGCGCAGCGTCGCCGTGCGTTGGGTGAAAATCACCTGCGCATCGTCACCATCGTCGATGACCGGCACCAGCACCGCGGCATCGCGAAGTTTGAAGCTTTCCACCTGCGAAACAATGTCGGGGTTGAGAATATGATCGCCGTGATCGCGCCAGGAAAGATCCACGGGGCCGCCGGTCTGGTGAAGCGCGCGCCGGCGAAACTCAGCCGCCGAATAGAGCGAACGGTTTTCGGTCAGAACATTGGTCATCGGGAGAGTACATCCAGTTCATCCGCCGGCATAACGGGAAACGTGACTCCGCCGGAGCGAAGGCAGAACATCGTCGTGCCGTCAACGTCGAGACGTTCGCCACGTTCGACGAGTTCGTACATGATGGGGCGGGAGATCAGTGCCTCCAATTGCCCGCGCACATGAAGATAGGGTTTCAACTCGCTGTTTTCGCCGTGGATTGCAAAGCGGAGCGGATGCTCCGGCCCAGCTTCGACAACATCGCCGACATTCGTCCGGAAGGTCAGTAGCGGCGCCCCATCCCGTTCACCGGCATTCATTTCAACGGCCACGAACGGCGCATCCACAACGCGAATACCCACCCTTTCCACAGGCGTCACAAGATAAGTCTTCCCGTCCTCGTCCTTGCGCAAGACCGTTGAAAACAACCTGACGAGCGGCGCCCTGCCGATCGGCGTTCCCATGTAGAACCATGTGCCATCCGCTCGGATTTCCATGTCGATATCGCCGCAGAACGGCGGATTCCACCTGTCGACTGGCGGAAGACCCCGGGCTTTGCCACCAGCATCGCCGGCGGCGCGCGCAATCAGCGCGGCAAGACCGGCCGCGTCCGTTGTCGCCTTGATCTCTTCGGCTGCCATTCTTCTGTCCCGGTTTGTCTTTAACTCCAGAAGGTCACGAGATAGTCATTCGGAACGAACTTGTCAGCCCGCAACATCTCCATAACTCTATCTGGTATGACGCTTGCGTGTAAGCCTGACGATTCGCGACGAATGATATCAGCCGCTGGAGATGCCTTATGGGTATGATGAAGACCGACGCCCCCCTCGATGAAAAGGCGATCATCGCCGCGGCCGAGAAGGCCCTCGCAGATATTGCCGCTGTTCGGGGCGAAGTCTCCAAGGTCATCTTCGGCCAGGAAAGCGTCGTTGAGAACACTCTTCTCGCGGTTCTCTCGGGCGGTCACGCCCTGTTGGTCGGCGTGCCGGGTCTCGCCAAGACGAAACTCGTCACAACGCTCGGCGAAGTGCTCGGCCTTGCCTCCAACCGCATCCAGTTTACACCAGACCTCATGCCCTCTGATATTCTGGGTTCTGAGGTCATGGACCAGGATGACAGCGGCCGCCGCTCCTTCCGTTTCGTCAAAGGTCCGGTGTTTGCCCAGCTGTTGATGGCCGACGAAATCAACCGCGCGTCGCCGCGCACGCAATCGGCCTTGCTGCAATCCATGCAGGAATACCATATCACCGTCGCCGGCCACCGCTACGACTTGCCCGTGCCCTTCCACGTCCTTGCCACCCAGAACCCGCTGGAACAGGAAGGTACCTATCCTCTGCCGGAGGCACAGCTCGACCGCTTCCTTCTTCAGGTCGATGTCCACTACCCCGAACTAGCGGCCGAGCGGCAGATCCTGCTTGAGACGACGGGCATCAGCGAAACCAAGCCGCAAGCGATCCTGAATGCAGAGCGCCTTGTCGAAATCCAGACACTGATCCGTCAGATGCCCGTCAGCGAAACCGTTGTCGACGCCATCCTCGCGCTCGTCCGCTCCGCCCGTCCAGGCCAGGGCAACGCCTCGACGGACAAAAACGTCGCCTGGGGTCCCGGCCCGCGCGCTGGCCAGGCGATGATGCTTTGCGCCCGCGCTCGCGCCCTATATGAGGGCCGTCTCGCACCATCCGTTGACGACGTCCATGCGCTCGCCGAGCCGATCCTGCAGCACCGCATGGCACTGACATTCGCAGCGCGGGCGGAAGGCATGTCGGTCCGCGATGTCGTTGGCGGGCTGGTCAAGCAGGCCAAGGGATAAGGAAGCGTCTGCGTGGCACCCATCGGACAGATCGTCAATCCGACTTCGGGCACCGATGCCCTTGCTCGCGCAAGGCAGCGGGCGAGCCTGGTGCCGGATTGCCTGGTGGAGGCCAAGCGGATCGCGAATAGCGTGATCGCCGGCTGGCACGGCCGCCGCAAACGTGGCATTGGCGAGAACTTCTGGCAGTTCCGCCCCTATAGCGAAGGCGAGAGCCTGTCCCGCATCGATTGGCGCCGCTCGGCACGCGACGACCACACTTACATCCGCGACCGCGAGTGGGAGGCAGCCCACACGGTGTGGCTCTGGGCCGACATGTCTCCCTCGATGATGTACAAGTCGACCTTTGGAAACGCCTCCAAGGAAGGTCGGGCTCTCGTCATCATGCTTGCGCTTGCCGAGATCCTCGCACGCTCCGGCGAACGCATCGGGTGTCCCGGCGTCATGGAACCGATTGCCGCACGCAACGCTGCCGAACGGCTCGCAACAGCATTGATGCATGCGCCGCTGAGTGGAGGACTGCCCGACACGGCCATGATCCGCGGCTGGAGCGAACTCGTGCTGATTGGTGACTTTCTTGACGATGCAGCCGCAGTCATGGCGCGCATCAGCCCCTTGGCGCGGCGCGGTCTGCGCGGCCACGTCATCGAGATCGCCGACCCGGCCGAAGAACTTTTCCCTTATGATGGCCGCACCGAATTCACTGATCCCGAGACAGGCTCGAAGCTGACCTCGGGCCGCGCCGAGCATGTTCGCGAGGCCTATACCCACGCCTATCTCGGCCGTCGGTACGATCTCGGCCAGGCGCTGCGCCACATGGGCTGGACCTTTGTCAGCCATCGGACCGATCATCTTGCCTCTGAAGCGCTGGTGGCCGTTCATATGTATCTGTCAGGCATGCCGGCAAAGGCGACGCATGGAGGGCAACCATGAGCTCTCTCCCCTTCGCATTCGCCTACCCGGCAATCCTCGGCGCGCTTCTTGCCTTGCCGATCATCTGGTGGCTGCTCAGATTGACGCCACCCCGCCCGAAGACGGAGGTCTTCCCGCCTCTGAGAATCCTCGCGACAGTCCTGAAGCGGGAGGAAACCCCGGCCCAGAGCCCCTGGTGGTTGACCTTGTTGCGCATGCTGTTGGCCACAGCCGTCATTCTGGCGATCGCTGACCCGGTCTTCAATCCGCGAGCGAATTCAATCGCTTCCGGAGGTCCGCTCGTGCTCTTTGTTGACAATGGCTGGGCCACATCCCCGGATTGGGATCGCCGCGTAAAGACAGCGGAGGCGCTGATAGATGACGCTGAAGCGGCCGGAACGCCGGTTGCCATCGCCTTCACGGCAGATCCGACAAACGATGCGGTCCCGGGAACGGCCGCGACGGCCCGCGACAAGCTGCGGGCCGCTGAACCGAAGCCACTTGTGCCGGATCGGCAGCGCGCCTTCGAAGCTCTCCGTGCTGCACTAAACGGCGTTCATCCCGGTACCCTCGCCTTCCTGACGGATGGAGCGGCTGCGGGCGATAACGACGCGACCGTCCGCCAGCTCTCCGACCTCTCGCCGGCTCAACTGCGTTTGGTCTCAGGTGACGCGACCGAGACGATGGCAATTACGTCGGCCAGCAATGCCGCCGACACCATGACGGTCACTGCAACCCGCCTCAATAGTGCCGCTGCCGCTTCGTATCCCATAACGGCGCAAGACACTCAGGGGCGTGCGATCGCCGCCGGCGCGATCGATTTCCAACCGGGTCAGAGCGTCGCGACCGGATCGATCACGGCGCCGTTCGAAATGCGCAACGATTTCGCGCGCGTCAGCATGGATAACCACGCCACTGCTGGCGCCGTGCATCTGCTCGACGACGGCTTCAAGCGTCGCCGCGTCGTCCTGCTGTCCGGTGAAGTCGGTGATACGTTCCAGCCGCTGCTTTCGCCGCTTTATTACATTCAGCGCGCCCTGCAGCCCTACGCCGACCTGATCGAGCCGAACACACCCGATCTCGCGACGTCGATACCGGACCTGCTGTCGCAGAATCCGTCGGTGATCATCATGGCGGATATCGGTCGCCTTCCCCAGCAGACCTATGAGCCTCTGCAGCGCTGGATCGCCAATGGCGGCACGTTGGTCCGCTTTGCCGGACCGCGCCTTGCCGCCGCTCCCGCCGACGACCCCTTGGTTCCGGTCATATTACGACAGGGTGAACGCGCGCTTGGTGGTGCGCTGTCCTGGGCCGAGCCGCAGCCGCTGGCGGAGTTCCCCACCTTCGGCCCGTTCGCCGGAATGCCAAAGCCCACGGATGTCACGGTCAAACGCCAGGTTCTTGCTGAACCGACGCCAGATCTTGCCGAGCGCACCTGGGCGAGCCTCGCTGACGGTACGCCGCTGGTAACGACGAAGCCGATCAATGCCGGCCGCATTGTCCTCTTCCACGTCAGTGCCGAGGCGACGTGGTCCGACCTGCCGATCTCGGGTAACTTCGTCGAAATGCTACGCCGCCTCGTCCAACTGTCACGCTCGGGTGGCGTCACCGCCGAAGCCGGTGCTTCCACGGCAGAAGCCTTGCCGCCTTTCCGCCTCTTGACCGCCAAAGGCGCGTTGACGACGGAGACCGGGACGGCGCGTCCGTTGATCCCCAGCGCCAAGGTCACCCCAGTTGCCAGCTTTGACAATCCTCCGGGCCTCTACGGCTCCGAGGAAGGATTTACCGCGCTGAACGTGTTGCCGAAGGATGCCGAGTTGAAGCCTATCGATACGTCGGGCATTACCGTTGTGCGCGAAGGGTTGATTGGAGGGGAGACATGGTCTGCAAAGCCTGCCCTGTTCCTGATTGCCTTCCTGCTCCTGTTGGCTGACAGCCTGATCGTGCTGTTCATGAGCGGTGCCTTTTCGCGCCTTCGCCCAACGGCGCGCGCGGCAGCGCTTGTTGCCGTGGCGATCAGCGCCGCCTTCCTCCTCCAACCTGGGCAATCGCGAGCCGACGACGCAAAGCCGGGCGACGATCAGATTTTTCAGCGTCTCGACAATACGCACCTCGCCTATGTGGTTACCGGTGAGCAGGAGGTTGACCGGATCTCAGAGCGCGGACTTGTCGGCCTGACGGACTTCCTGACCTATCGCACCACGCTCGAACCGTCGCCACCGGTCGGTCTGGATCTCACGAAGGACGAGCTTTCCTTCTATCCGATCATCTATTGGCCTATTTCGGCAACCGCCCCCATGCCCTCGTCGGCAGCGATCAACAGGATCGACGCCTATATGCGCGCTGGCGGGACGGTACTCTTCGACACCCGCGACCAGTTCAGCGCGCTCGACAACAACGGCGGTTCGGTCAGCGCCAACGGCGAGCGACTGCAGCAGATCCTTGCCAACCTCGATATCCCGCCGCTCGAGCCGGTACCCTCGGACCACGTGCTGACGAAGTCCTTCTACCTCCTGTCGAGCTTTCCCGGCCGTTATACCGGGAGCCCGCTCTGGATCGAGGCACGCCAGGAAAACCGCGCGACCAATGCCAAGTCGACGGCGACGGCCGATGGCGTTTCGCCGATCCTCATCACGGGCAACGACTTTGCTGGCGCCTGGGCCGTCGATGACAACGGGGTGCCCATGCTGCCGACAGTTCCGCCTGATGAGACACAGCGGGAATATGCCTACCGCAGCGGCGTCAATATCATGATGTATATGCTGACCGGCAACTACAAGACCGATCAGGTCCACGTTCCCGCTCTCTTGGAACGGTTGGGCCAGTGACATGACGATTGATTTTTCGCCCTTCGTTCCTTGGCCGCTCCTGGCGGGTCTGGCGATCATTGTCCTGGTGACCGCAGCATTTGCCATTTGGCGCCGTGTGCGCGGCGCCTGGGTTCGCTCGATTGCCGCCGTTGCTTTGCTGGCCGCCCTCGCCAATCCGCTGTTGCTGCAGGAGGATCGCGAACAACTATCGACTGTCGTGCCGGTCATCGTCGATCGCAGCCAGAGCCAGCAGACACCCGAACGCATCAAGATGACCGACGATGCTCTGGCGCAGTTGAAGGAGCGCCTCGCCCGCTTCCCCAATGTCGAACCACGCTACATCGACGCAAGCGAACCAGAGGACTCCGACGCGCCGTCGACGCGGCTGTTCAACGCGCTGTCTGCGGCGGTCGCGGATGTACCGCCCGCCCGCATCGGCGGTGCGATCATGCTGACGGATGGCGAAGTCCACGATGTCCCCGGCGTCAACCAGGCGCTCGCCTTCGACGCGCCGATCCACGGCTTGATCACCGGCAAGGCCAACGAATTCGATCGCCGCATCGAAGTCGTCAAGGCACCGCGCTTCGGCATCGTCAACGAGGAGCAGCAATTGCTGCTGCGCGTCTTCGACGACGGCCCGAGCCCCGGGGGAACCGCTGACGTCACGGTGAAGCTTAACGGCAATGAGATCGCCACGCTCCAGGCAACACCGGGACGCGACACGCCTTTTTCTTTCAAGGTCGAGCGCGGCGGCAGCAACGTCCTCGAATTTTCGGTTGCCGGCCTTCCCGGTGAGGTTACCGAGGCGAACAACCGCGCCGTCCATGTGATTGACGGCATTCGCGAGAACCTGCGCGTTCTGTTGGTCTCCGGCGAGCCGCACGCAGGTGAGCGGGCGTGGCGCAACCTCCTGAAGTCGGATGCGTCTGTGGATTTGGTGCATTTCACCATCCTGCGCCCGCCTGAAAAGCAGGACGGTACGCCGATCAACGAACTATCGCTGATTGCTTTCCCGACCCGCGAGCTGTTCGTCGACAAGATCAAGGACTTCGACCTGATCATCTTCGACCGCTACCAGCATCGTGGCGTCCTGCCGATCCTCTACTACGACTACATCGCCCAGTATGTGGAAAACGGTGGTGCCTTGCTGATTGCCGCCGGACCCGAACATGCCGGCCAAGATTCGATTGCGCTGACGCCGTTGTCGTCCGTATTGCCGGCCGCGCCGACCGGCCAGATGATCGAGAAGGCCTTCTATCCCAGGCTCTCGGAGGAAGGCCGCAAACACCCGGTCACCCGCGGTCTCGATGGATCCGCAGACGAGCCGCCGCATTGGGGCCGCTGGTTCCGCAGCGTCGATGTCGAACAGCCGCAGGGCCAGACCGTAATGGTCGGCGCGGACAACCATCCGCTGCTCGTTCTCAATCGCGCCGGACAGGGACGCGTCGCGATGCTGCTCTCCGATCAGGGCTGGCTCTGGGCGCGCGGCTTTGAAGGCGGTGGCCCGCACGTGTCGCTCTATCGTCGCGTCGCGCATTGGCTCATGAAGGAACCAGCCCTTGAGGAAGAGGCGCTGACTGCACGGGCAGCCGGCCGCACGCTGGAGATTACGCGGCAGACGATCGGGGGCAACCCTGGCGATGCGACGGTCCGCTACCCCTCCGGCAAGACGGAAACACTGCCGCTGACGCAAGCTGAGCCAGGTCTCTTCAAGGCGGAAAAGAAGATGGACGAGATCGGCCTCTTCGAAATCAGGAACGGCGAAATGACGACGCTCGTTCATGTCGGCGCGGTCGATGCTCCGGAATTCAAGGCGATGATCTCGACGACCGATGCATTGAAGCCCATTGCCGACAAGTCGAAAGGCCTCGTCACCCGTGTTTCCAACAATGACGGCGCGATCAGCATCCCGCCGATCTTGCCGGTTCGTGGCCAGATCCGCGTTGCCGACAACGATCGTATGCAGATCCACCTCACGAATGAAACGGTGCTGAAGGGCATCAACACCCTGCCGCTGTTTGCCGGTTTTGCCGGCGTCGGCATCCTGCTCCTTGCCTTCGGCGCCATGTGGTGGCGCGAAGGGCGTTAGCGGCATGGCCGAATTTGAGCTAACGGGCTCGCCCGCAGCCGATGATCTCACGACGATCGGCGACGCACTCTCGGCCTTCAACGTCCATGACGTCGGCCCTGCCGAGCGCCGGCCGCTTGCGGTTCTCATCCGCGATACCGACGGCAACGTCTCCGGTGGGCTTTCCGGCTATACTGCCTGGGGCTGGCTTTTCACGCAGTTGCTGTACATTCCCGACGACGAACGCGGTAAGGGCATGGCCGGCAAGATCCTTGCCCTGGCCGAAGAGGAGGCAATCGCACGCGGCTGCCACGGTGCCTGGATCGATACCTTCAATCCACAAGCGCTACGGGCATACCAACGTCAAGGCTACCAGATATTCGGCGAATTGTCTGAGTTTCCAAAAGGCCGAACGCGCACATTTCTGCGCAAGGTGCTGGCCGAAGTTAGCTGAGCGCAGCCAGCCGCGTCTCCGTATCGATTGCCGTCGTGGCTATTGCTGCCACGACCAACAGGCCCGCGAACAGGCCGATGGCCAAGCCCAATCCGCCTGAAACGACGTATGCCATCAGGGAAGGCGCAAGCAAGCCACCGAGGCGCGCCATCGCCCCTGCCGATCCCATGCCCGTCGCTCGCGATGCGGTGGGGTAGAGTTCCGGCGTATAGGCGTAGAGTGCTCCCCAGGTTCCGAGCAGCGCGAAGCTCATAACCAGCAGCGACGCGCCGACAAGCATATCGCTTGGAGAAACGACAAAGAGCAGGCACCCGAGCGCCGACAGCAGGCAGAACCCGATCAATGTCGGCTTGCGGCCCCAGGCCTCGACCCCATAGGCGGCAAGTGCATAACCTGGCACCTGCGCAAGTGCAACGAACACCAGGAAGCCGTATCCGCGCACAAAGCCGAACCCATCGCCCGCCAGCTTCGCCGGCATCCACGTGAAGACGCCGTAGTAGGAAACGGAAACCAGGAACCAGATCGCCAGGATCAACAGGCTACGGCGCCGCAACTCGTCGGAGAATATGCCTTCCGCTGCATATGGCGTTGCGACGATTTCGTCGTCCGACGGCAGGGGCGCTTTCTGATTCACAGCCAGCATCCTGTTGACGATCACCTTCGCCTCGGCTGTCCGTCCGGTCCGTAACAGGTAAAGCGGTGATTCAGGAACGAAGAAGCGCAGCGTAAGACCCACCAGGGCCGGCACAGCCGTGACCGCGAAAATATAGCGCCAGGGGTCGGTCACTCCGGCAACGCTCGCAGCCCAGGCGGCCAGCGCGACAATCAGCGTTCCGATCGCCCAGAAACCTTCGAGCGCAACCAACCAGCGGCCACGGCTCTTGGCAGGTAGGAATTCGGCCATCATCGCGTAGTCCACCGGCAGCGTGCCGCCAACCGCCATGCCGGTGAGGAATCGCAATGCAAGCAGAGCGACAAAACTGGGAGCGAAGATAGAAAGAATGCCGAAAAGCGCATCGAAGGCGACCGTCACGATCAGCACTTGGCGGCGTCCGACCCTGTCGGCAAGCCGCCCGAAGGCGACGGCTCCGATAAGCATGCCGAGAAAGAATAGTGTACCAGTCTGCAGGGCTTGCGGAACGGACAAGCCGAAAGTGGCAGCGATAGAAGCTGCGGTGAAGCCGACAGCAAGCACCTGCATGGCATCCGCCGCCCACACAAGACCGAAGATACCGATCAGGCGTCGCTGGAACGCCCCGGTGCCGGCGCGATCCAGCGCCTCGTCCATGGAAATGCCGCTCATGCTCTAGCCCTTCAAGCCACTGAAAGATCACGCAAAGCGCGCTTCAGGCATAAGGCTCAATACCGCACGCGACCTATTTTCGCCAGCCAATAGTTCCCTTGAGCCTGCTTTGCGCATCCTCGGCGAGTGGTACGACCAATACGCGCGCCGGATCGACGGGACCGGGAAATGCCAGTGCGTTATGAGCAACTCTCTCGAAACCGAGCGGGCAGTAGTAGGGAGGATCGCCGATGAGGATGACTGCCTCCGATCCCTTGCGGCGCGCGGCATCAATGGCGATCCGAACCAGTTCCCGGCCGATACCGCGACCCTTGTGGGACGGTCGCACGGCCAGTGGCCCCAGCAGGTGCGCATTGACCGAACCCGCCAGGACGGGCGTCATGCGCACTGATGCAATCGTTTCGCCGTCGTCGGCGCATATGAAGGAGAGCGAGAGGTCGTGCGGCCCCTGCTCGCGAATCCGCGCGGCGGCCCGGGTATGCCGCCCGGGACCGAATGCTTCTTCGTTGATGTGTTCGATGGCAGCGTCGTGCGACGCATCCTCAGTGAGGTAGACCAGATCGTGCTTGTGCATGATGAGACGGAAACCGGGTAGACAGAATTGATGGATCTCGAGCACGCCCTTCGGCGTTCGGGAGCATCAGCGTCGTCGCAGGTTTCTCGGTGCAAACATCAAATCGGGTTCCTGAAGTATAAAATGGCCGATAGCAGGAAAAATTTCGGCCGTCCAATGGAAATTTAGCGCAAGGCAACGCTGCGTGACGCACTGTTCAATCTTTACCGCCCTGCAAATGCGCCGGACCTGCGATATGTGTGGGCCAAGGAAAAATTGAAGGATCACAACATGGGCATGCTGGTTGATGGCGTCTGGCATGACGTCTGGTACGATACGAAAGAAACCAAAGGGCACTTCAAGCGCGCCGCTTCCCAGTTTCGCAACTGGATTACCGCCGACGGCGCAGCCGGACCGTCCGGTATCGGTGGCTTCAAAGCCGAGGCTGACCGTTACCATCTCTATGTTTCGGTGGCCTGCCCTTGGGCGCATCGCACGCTCATCTTCCGCAAGCTCAAGAAGCTCGAGAATCTTATCAGCGTTTCGGTCGTCGATCCGCTAATGTTGTCGAACGGCTGGGAGTTCAAGGTCGGCGACGGCGCAACGGGCGATCATCTCTTCGGTTCCAAGACGCTGTGGGAAGTCTATGTGAAGGCCGACCCACATTATTCCGGCCGCGTGACCGTGCCTGTCTTGTGGGACAAGAAGACCAACACGATCGTCAACAACGAGTCGTCCGAAATCATCCGGATGTTCAACAGCGCCTTTGATCATTTGACCGGCTCGACTGCTGATTTTTATCCGCAAGGCCTGCGCGCCGATATCGATGAGCTTAATTCCGTCGTCTATGACACCGTCAACAACGGTGTCTATAAGGCCGGCTTTGCCACGACCCAGGAAGCCTACGGGGAGAATGTGGTCAAGCTTTTCGAAACACTCGATATGCTTGAAGACCGTCTGGGCAAGGGTCGTTATCTCTTCGGCGATCGGCTGACCGAGGCCGACTGGCGGCTGTTCACGACGCTGGTTCGTTTTGATGCCGTGTATGTCGGTCACTTCAAGTGCAACATCCGCCGTATCGAAGACTATCCTAATTTGTCGGCTTACCTGCGCGATCTCTACCAGACGCCGGGCGTCAAGGAGACGGTCAATTTCAGTCACATCAAGGACCACTATTACCGCAGCCACAAGACGATCAATCCGACCGGCATCGTGCCTGTCGGCCCAGCGCTAGATCTCGATCGCCCGCATGGCCGGGCGCGATTGGCTGCAGCCTAGCGCTGGTCTACCACACGTGGGCGAGCTCCTGCTCGCCCGCGAGTTCCGCCAGCCGGCGGCGTGTTGCCTCCGTGGTATCTGCTGGCAGGTCATCGATGGCGAAAAAGCCGCACTCGACGATTTCGCGATCCGGTGGACGGGGTGCGGTTTGCTCCACCTGCGTCTTATAGAAGAGGACATGGTCGCGTCGGCTCGCCGCCTTGTTAAAATAGACGTGAAACAGCTGCGGCCGTCCGAGAATACGCAAATTCCCCTCCTCGCGGAGTTCTTTGATCAACGCTTCCTCGGCAGTTTCATGGCGCTCGAGCCCTCCGCCCGGCATATGCCAGCCGGGTATGTAGCTGTGCCGCACGAGGAAGATGCGCCCCGTCTCATCGAAGCAGGCAGCCCGCACGCCCATCGTCATTCCACGCGCGACCGCAAAATACGCATGCACAATGCGCATCAGTGCGCGCGACTGCCAAGGGCGGATGGTTCCGATCACGCTTTTTCCAATTCCATTAATCCGTTCAAGCAGATGTGTTTGAATTGCAAACTTACTGGGCTATGTGTCGTGGCATGTTCAAGCTCGCACATATCTCCGATATCCATCTCGGCCCCCTCCCTCGCCTTTCGGTCCGCGAGCTCTTCTCCAAACGCATTACCGGCTTTGTGAACTGGCATCGCAACAGGCGCAAGCACCTTTTCGGCAGCACGCTGGATGTATTGCTCGATGACATCCGCACGAAGCAGGCCGATCATCTGGCGGTTACCGGCGATCTCGTGAATCTCGCGAGCGGGCTGGAAATCCGAGCCGCCGCCGCA
This sequence comes from Rhizobium sp. BK399, assembly GCF_014194695.1. Taxonomy (GTDB): domain Bacteria; phylum Pseudomonadota; class Alphaproteobacteria; order Rhizobiales; family Rhizobiaceae; genus Rhizobium. The sequence goes on from NZ_JACIAH010000002.1 coordinate 358,682, forward strand.
TGGCTGCAGGAACTCGGCGATCCCGCAGACAATTCCGTCGTGCCCGGAAACCACGATGCCTACGTCCCTGGCGCCTACGAAAAATCGGTGCGCGCATGGTATGACAATGTGCGCGGCGACCTCGCCCCGCCCGAATGGCAGGAAGACCGCCACGTCTTTCCTTACCTCCGCGTTCGCGGCAAGGTCGCCATTGTCGGCTGCTCGACAGCCGTGGCAACGCCCCCTTTTGCGGCCAGCGGCTTCTTCGGTGAGCGACAGGCGCGTGACACCGTGAACATGCTGCGCGCGGCCGGCGAGGCCGGCCTGTTTCGAGTAGTGATGATCCACCACCCGCCCATCCGCGGCGCGACCTCCTTCCACAAGCGAATGATCGGCATCCGCCGCTTTGGCGCCGTGATCTCCACCGGCGGCGCCGAATTGGTGCTCCACGGCCATACCCATTTGAATACGCTCCACTGGCTGCGTGGCCAAACAGGTCCCGTTCCCGTGGTCGGCATCGCCTCCGCATCGCAGGGGCCGGGAGGATTAAAACCCCGAGCCGCCTATAATCTGTTCTCGATCGACGGCTCTCCGGGCGCATGGGAACTCACAGGAGAGCGCTTCAGCATCAACTCCATGGGCGACAGCGTTTGCAGCGAAAGTGTCGATATTTTCACACGTTAGCGCCGCTTTCGGAATCATCGCCTCGGCAAATTGATTCAGAAACTGAAAGATGACGATATCTTGAATTTCAGAAGGCATCCGAGGACTTGGCAAGTGGCGATTGCCACGTAAACTTGTTGTCTCTGCAGCACCAATTCACGGAGTCATTGCATGCCCATGGCATCCCCCAGGCTTCGCAGCCTGGCCCTAGCCGCTTCGTTCATCATCGCCGCCTCTTCATCCGCCTTTGGCATCGGTGATGAGAGCGACGAAACCAAGCCGCCGCCAAAGACCGAAACGACGACAAAATGTGCTGATGGCAAGGTCTGGGATGGGAAGCGCAAGGAATGCGTGGTCCCGAAGAAGAATTCGTTCAACGACGATGATCTCTACAAGGCAGCCCGCGAATTCGCCTATGCCGGTCAGTACGACAACGCCCTGACCGTGCTTCGGCTTGCCAATAACCAGAACGATCCGCGCATCCTGAATTATCTCGGCTATGCCAACCGCAAGGCGGGCAGAATGGAACTGGGGGTGTCGTACTACCGCAAGGCGTTGCAGGCGGACGAGAATTATATTCTGGCACGGTCATACATGGGACAAGCTTTGGTGGAACAGGGTGACGTGCAGGGAGCGCGCGTTCAGCTCGTCGAGATCCGGGATCGGGGCGGCGAGCAAACCTGGGCTTATCGTTCGCTGCTGCAGGCACTGAACGGTTACCGCACGTACTGAGGTTGAGCCGAGCCGGGCCTGACGAAGAAAAGCTTTGAGAACCCGTGGGATACGCTGCCGGATGCTTGCGAAGCATCAGCTACTTGTTTCATAAAGGACACAGAAGCGATATAAAATCGATCTCCTGCTGGGTGCTCTCCCCGAGCACTCATGCATTACCTGGAAAGACCATGCGTCAACCCGTGACGACCATCGATCTCAGACGCGACCTAGTGGGCCTTCTGCCTCGGCTACGGCGTTTCGCGATGACCCTTGCCGGTGACGCAGCCAGCGCGGACGAACTCGCGCAGGTGGCGTGCGAGCGCGCCATTGCAAAGGGCAATCAATGGAATGGCGAAGGCCGTCTGGAAAGTTGGGTGTACGCCCTCGCCCGCCAGCATTGGAGCGACGACCATCGCCGACGCAAGCCGCATCCCGCTTCCCGGAGCAATGTCACTGATATCCGGGAAGCGAACCGCGATCGCACTTCCCTCGTCGACCCCGATGTCATCCACCGCATGATCGCCGACATGCCCGAAGGCACATCCAGCGCCTTTTTGCTGGTTGTTGTCGAAGGTCATAGCTATCAGCAGGCAGCCGACATTATGGGTGTCACCATCAACATCGTTGTATCCCAGCTGGCGGCGGCGAGACTGCATTTCGCTAGCGTCGCTGACAATTATACTTACAGGTACTGAATTGCTCGATTTCAAAAAACTGCCGCTCGATGCACAGCTAGCCGCCCTGCTGGATGGCGAGACGACGGCCGAACAGAAGCACGAACTCGAGCAGCGCCTGGCCACCGACGAAGGCGCCAAGCGGCTCTACGACAAGCTGCGGCACGGCGCCGACTTCGGAAAGCACCGCCTCGACGACGTTCTCAAGGAACCGGTTCCTCTCGCCCTCGTTCGGTCGATCAAGAGTGCACAGCCGCCAAAGGCTCCAGTCGCACCGCGCATTTCACGGCCCTCGTTCAAGCTTACGCCGACGGGGCCACAGGCTCTGGCGGCAGCCGTCATCCTCTTCATCGCCGGCTGTGGCATCGGCTTTTTCGCCGCCGGCAGCACTGGCGCAATGAAGTCGGGCGCCTCAACAACGATCGAAGCCGCCCCGGATTCCGGCGAATGGTTGATCGACGTTATCGCCAACCAGCGGCTTGTCGCGCGCCAGCCGCGCCATATTGTCGAGGTTCCCTCGACGCAGGCGGAAGAAATTTCCACCTGGCTGACGTCGACAGTGGGCGTTGCGTTCCGAGTCCCCGACCTTTCAGACCAGGGCTGGACCTTCCAGGGTGCACGCGTCTTTATCGGCGACGGCCGACCGGTCGGTCAGCTCGTCTACACGAGTTCGGATGGCGACCTCGCCTCGATCTGTTTCCGCAAGGACAACTTGCCCTCGGAGGCCGACGACTTCAGGGAAACAATCAAGGATGAGATCGGCGTGGTCTCCTGGCATAATGCCGGCACATCCTATGTGCTCGTCGGCCCGTCGTCGGAAGCGTCGCTCGACCAACTCGCCATGCAGGTTGCAACATCCATCTGATCCCCGGACGAACTGCAACGGAGCGGCCGACCTCAGGACGTCGCCCAATTTTCCCACACTATTTACGAGAATGTGCAGCGGAACACTCCGCTGCACAGATCGCGTCAGGCCTTGCCGGCCTTTACGTCGAGCACGCGGTTCGCTGCAGACACAATTGCTTCGAGAGAAGCGCCTACGATGTTGGTGCTGATGCCGGCGCCGAAGAGCTTGCCATCAGGATAGGACGTCTCGACGTAGGAGATCGCGGCAGCGTTCGAGCCATGCTGCAGCGAATGCTCCGAATAGTCCTCGACCGACATGTCGATGCCGAGATAGTGCGAGAGCGCGTTTATGAAGCCATCGACCGGGCCGTTGCCCCTGCCCTCGATACGCTTCGTCTCACCGTTATCGGTGATCTCGGCGGCAACGATGCGCTGCCCCTTGTGCTCGGGATCCGCATAGGTGTGGTGGTCAACGAACTTGATGCGGCCTTCCGGCTGCGTCACATAGCGCTCGATGAAACGGTCGTAGATCCGTTTCGACGGCAACTCCTTGCCCTCTTCGTCGGTGATCCTCTGAATGTCCTCGCGGAACTCGACCTGCAGGTTGCGCGGCAGGTTCAGCCCGTAATCCTGCTGCAGGATGTAAGCGATACCGCCCTTGCCCGACTGCGAGTTGATACGGATGATCGCCTCGTAGGAGCGGCCGACATCCTGCGGGTCGATCGGCAGGTAAGGCACTTCCCAAACCGGGTGGTTGGCGACCTTGATCGCCTTCATACCCTTGTTGATCGCGTCCTGGTGCGAACCGGAGAACGCCGTATAGACCAGTTCGCCGACATAGGGGTGGCGCTCGCCGATCGGCATCTGGTTCGAATATTCGAAGACTTCCTTCATGCGCACGATGTTTGAGCAGTCGATCTCGGGATCGACACCCTGCGTGAACATGTTTAGCGCCATGGTGACAACGTCGACGTTGCCGGTGCGCTCGCCGTTGCCGAACAGCGTGCCTTCGACGCGGTCAGCGCCCGCCAGCAGCGCCAGTTCGGCGGCGGCGATGCCGGTGCCGCGGTCATTGTGCGGATGCAGCGAAATGATCAGGTTCTCGCGATTGTCGAGATTGCGGCACATCCACTCGATCTGGTCGGCATAGACGTTCGGCGTTGCCATCTCGACTGTCGACGGCAGGTTGATGATCAGCTTGTTGTCGGGCGTCGGCTTCATCACCTCGATCACCGCGTTGCAGATCTCCAGCGCTACATCGAGTTCGGTGCCGGTGAAGCTTTCCGGCGAATATTCGAAGCGGTAGCCGCCGCCGGCCTTTGCCGCCATGTCTGAAATCATCTTCGCAGCATCCACGGCGATCTGCTTGATGCCCTGGACATCCTTGGCAAACACGACACGACGCTGCAATTCGCTGGTCGAATTGTAGAAGTGAACGATCGGGCGGTTCGCGCCTTCCAGCGCCTCGAAGGTGCGGGTGATCAGCTCCGGGCGGCACTGCACCAGCACCTGCAGCGAAACATCGTCAGACACATTGCCCTGCTCGACGCACCAGCGCGCGAAATCGAAGTCGGTCTGCGATGCGGACGGGAAGCCGATCTCGATTTCCTTGAAGCCCATGTCGAGCAGCAGCTGGAACATGCGGGCCTTGCGGTCGTGGCCCATCGGGTCGACCAGCGCCTGGTTGCCGTCGCGCAGATCTACTGAGCACCAGACCGGGGCCTTGGTCAGCGTCTTGGACGGCCAGGTGCGGTCAGGGATGTTCACCTGCGGATAGGCGCGATACTTGATCGCCGCCTCGGGCATGCCTTTGGTTTGGGAGCGGGTGTTCGTGTCCATGTGTTCTCTTCCTCTTCCCGTCATCTGGCCAGCCGCGTCATAGCGTATCGGGCCTGGCTTGGCGATGACGAATCCGGTGCTAAGCATCCGGTTGATCAGTTTCGGGAGTGGTCACGAGGAGCGATGGCCTGGGCGGGCTTTCGGCCGCCGGGCGCTCCTCAACGGACCCGGCAACCGCGCGTAAGGCCGAGGAGAAGAAGCGAGGTAAGGGCGCGCGTGCTGTCACGCAGCGCGATGCGCCCGCGAGCAACCTGCTCAGAAATGATGATGCCCGTGTTCTTCATGGCAGCGTGTATAACCGGGGTACAAAAAACTGGCAATCCCTCCGTCTATTTTTTCGCCGCTTGCACAAAACGCGAGAGCGCCAGCATCAAACCGCCGGCAAGCAATCCCCAGAAGGCGCCGGAGATACCGGCGAACGACACGCCCGATGCCGTCACCAGAAAGGTGATGGCCGCAGCCTCCCGCGACTCCGGTGCCTGGAAAGCCGACATGGCAGAACTTGAAAATGCACCGACCAGTGCCAGACCCGCCACCGCCTGGATCAGGATCGGCGGCGCTAAAGCCACGAAGGTTGTCACCGCACCCGCGAGCAACCCGAGAATGACATAGGAGATGCCCGAGACGAGAACGGCCCAATAGCGCCGCGCCGGATCGGGATGCGCATCCTGACCGGCGCACATCGCCGCCGTGATCGCGGCGAGATTCACCGCATGACCGCCGAACGGCGCTGCGAGGATCGAGAACAGGCCAGTTACCGAAAACAGCGGCCCAGGCTTCGGCGCATAGCCGTTCACCTTCAGGACCGCGATGCCGGGAATGTTCTGCGAGGCCATGGTCACGATGAAAAGTGGCAGCGCGATGGAGACGAAAGCCGGCAGATTGAAGACAGGCATCACGAACTCGACGGGCGGCCGCAGCGCCTGTTCGATCGAACCGATCGCACCATCGGGAATGTCCACGGCGAAGGCAACCACCAGCACGAAAGCCGCAAGTGCCGCCGGCACCGCCCAGAGCCGCTTGAATGCGCCGACGACGATCCATGCGAGTACGATCGGCAAACCAAGCAACGGGTTGAACCCAATCGCCCTGACAGGGGCAAAGCACAAACCGATCAGCACACCAGCGAGCATCGCGTTGGCCAGCGGCGCGGGGATCGCCGCAACCGCACGACCAAGCGGCTTGAACAGGCCGGCAACCACGATCAGCACCGCACAGATGAGAAACGCGCCGACCGCCGCATTGAACCCACCCTCGACAACGCCGGTACTTGCCAGCAAGGCGCCACCCGGGGTGGACCAGGCGATGCTGATTGGCAGGCGCGTCACGGTGCTGAGCACGATCGCACAAAGCCCCAGTGCGATCGACAAAGCCATGAGGCCCGACGCCGCCTGCGCATCCGTCGCGCCGACACTCTGCAGGCCGTGCAGCACAACCGCAAAGGAACTGGCAAATCCCACGAAGGTGGTGAGGATGCCCATGAACAGGCTCTGAATGGAAAAGTCTTTAAGCATGGCGCAACTCGAGGAGCGGAAACTCCGCATGGAAGCCGTATCAGGCGGAGTTGCGCAAGTGCAGATTGACACCATTCGGTACCATCAACTTGCTCCGTGCACCTAGGCGTGCCGGACCCACGAAGATCAACTCCTGTCCGTTGGTCGAAAAGTCCGCAGTTCCATCACCATAGAAGGTCTCGCCCTGCAGCCCGGAAGTGTGGGAGCCGTTCGATCTCCCGCGCGACTGGAACGAAAGCGCTTTCGACACCAGCGTGCGGGTGCTCGTGATGCAGATTGGGCACCTCGCCGCGGTTTGGTCGCGGAACACAAAAAAAACGCCCCCGCCTGCCTTCCGGCAAGCAGGGGCGCTTCTCATAGTGCAAAAATCAGATCTCGGACTGCGACGTCACGATGCGCGAAACGAGGCCGTAGGCCTTGGCTTCTTCGGCGGACAGCCAGTAGTCGCGATCGGTATCGGCAGCGATCTTCTCGTAAGGCTGCCCCGTTGCTTCCGACATAATCTTGTTCAGGCGCTCGTTCATCTTGATGATCTCGCGAGCCTGGATTTCGATGTCGGACGCCATGCCGCGCGTGCCACCGGACGGTTGGTGGAGCAGGAAGCGCGTGTTCGGCAGGCAAATGCGCTGTTCCTTCGGCGCCGCGACATAGATCAGCGCGCCGGCCGAGGCGACCCAGCCGGTCCCGATCATCCAAACCTTCGGCTTGATGAACTTGATCATGTCGTGGATCGAATCGCCGGATTCGACATGACCGCCGGGCGAGTTGACGTAGATGCGAATATCGTCGTCATTGGCGGCCGCGAGCGCCACAAGCTGCGTGCAGACTTTCTGCGCCAGTTCCTGCGTGATCGGCCCGTAGATGAAGATCGAACGCGACTTGAAAAGGTTCGCCTCCGTTTCCTTGCCGAGCGGCAGTTCCTTCGTCTTGTCGTCCTGTTCTTCTTCTTCGTACATTCGAACCTCTCTTACGTCCAATTCGGTTCACCGCACATAGTGCGACTCCATGCGTAAAACAATGCGGGAAAAAGACAAGCCACGGAACGGGTGAAGATATGGTTAGGCAGCCAGGCCAGATTACCGCAATGTAACTTGGCGTGGCTTTGAAAAGTCGAAATCCATACCTACGTCATCTCTTAGCGAACGATCGCGAGAAACAAGGAGACCGGCCATGTCCCCCGAAGAACGCCAATTGTTGACGGCCCTTTTCGACCGTGTCCGCACCGCCTCGACGACGCCGCGTGACCATGACGCCGAGGCATTGATTGATCAGGGAACACGTCAGCAGCCCTACGCCGCCTACTATCTCGCACAGGCCGTGATCGTGCAGGAAAAGGGGCTGGAAGCGGCAGCCAATCATATCAAGCAACTGGAAGAGCGCGTTCGCTTGCTCGAGGCCGACCAAAGCGAATACCACAAGGCCGAACAGGGCGGCGGCTTCCTCAGTTCGATCTTCGGCAGCAGCCAGACGCCGCAGCAGCCGGCATCTCCGACGCCTTCCACGGGTCCTTGGGGAAGTACCCCGCGGCAGCAAATCCAGCAGGACCGCGGCTTCGATGCCACGCCTCGCGCAATACAGCAGCCTACCGGACCATGGAGCTCACCGGCGGCCTCCCCCTCCGCTGGCGGCAGCTTCTTGCAGGGCGCGCTCGGAACCGCAGCCGGCGTCGCCGGCGGCATGTTGCTTGCCAATTCGCTGAGCGGTATTTTCGGCAGCCACGCATCGTCGCTTGGCTGGGGCTCGCCGCTCGCCGGCAACAATCCCTTCGGCAACGCGCCGACCGAAGAGACCGTCATCAACAACTATTTCAATAACGACGGCGACAAGCAGCAGGCAGCCGGCAACGCCGCGAATAGCAACAACGACGATAACAGCAACGACGACGCTGACGTTGTGCAGCAGGCCAGCTACGACAACAACGACGACGACGTTGCTGACGATGATCAGTCCGATTTCGGCAATGACGACAGCTTCAACGCTTAGCTGCTCGCGTCGCCGCGAACCTGAGATATGGGAGCGCGGGGCCTTTGCGCACATCGTCTGTGACGAAATACGTCTTCGCTGCCGGCTAGGTTTCGGTGGGCACAACGGGAGGCCGATTGATAAGCCGGGAGCGGACGAATAAGGTCCGGCGACATGACCTATCTGGCGGAGCAGCGGTGAAGATCCTCATTATCAGTCGGAAAGCCGAGGAAAAAAGACGAGAGTTTCAATCGCGGCAAATGCAAAAGCTGGGACTGGATTTCGAGTTTCTGGACGCGTTCGAAGCAGGCGACCTGTCCGTCGAAGAGTGCCAGAAGGCAGCAAACACCTGGCCGAGTCCGACACTGCGCGAGGATGTCGCCTGCTTCACCTCGCACAGGATGGCCTGGAAAGTCATCATCGAACGAAACGAACGAACACTGATCCTCGAAGACGACGCGGTATTATCCGAGAACTTTAACGACGCGATCAGGAGCATCAAAGGCCGCGGCGACAACTGGGACCGGGTCTACGATCTGGAATTCGCGCCTCGCCCACATATCCTCGCAAGGTCACCCGTTTGGACCGATGGCATCCATCGCGCGACGCGGGTGTTTCAGAACCGCGTCGGCACCGCCGGCTACATCATCGGTCCGCGTGCGGCTGCGAAAATGCTGGCAGATACCAAGAACTACGCCCTCATCGACGCTTATTTCTGGCATCGCGCATGGCTGAAGGCCTACCAGATCGAGCCGGCACCCGTCGTCCAGATGCAATTCCTCGACGGTAGCGCCGACAGGTCGGCGTTTGTGCGCAAATCCATAGACCGAGCTTTCACGCCGCAAGGCAGGCTGCGCAAGAACCTGCTGCGGCTCTGGCTTGAAAGCATCAAGGCGAGAAATCTTGTCAGAGGCTGGCTCGGCGGCGAAAAGCGCCCGCTGCAGATCGACCGAGCGAGCTTCGTGTCCGATGCTGAGCCCGCAGCGACAGCTTCCGCCTAGTCAACGCCCACACCGCAAAAGCTCCTAGCCGCGGCCGCGGTAAGTCGCAACGCCCTGATCCGGCAGCCACACGCCCTCCGGCGGCTTGCCGGTCTGCCAGAAGACGTCGATCGGAATGCCCCCGCGCGGATACCAGTAGGCGCCTATCCTCAGCCACTTCGGATCGAGCAACTCGACCAGCCGCTTGGCGATGTAGATCGAGCAATCCTCGTGGAAGGCACCATGGTTGCGGAACGCATGCAGAAAAAGCTTCAGCGACTTCGATTCCACCAACCATTCGTTCGGGATGTAGTCGATGACGATATGGGCGAAATCCGGCTGACCGGTCATCGGGCAAAGCGACGTGAACTCCGGCGCCGTGAAGCGGACGACATAGTCGGTGCCGACGTGGCTCGCGGGCACCTTCTCCAACACCGCTTCCTCGGGTGACTTGGGTGATTCCGTTTGGCTGCCCAGCATGGACAGGTTGGATACGTCTGTTGTGGGCATTCAAGCCTCCTTGATGACTTTGACGCGAATGCCGTGGGCCTTTTCGCCCTCGGGTTCCACGTGAATGGCGATGCTGGAGCCCGGATGCACGGTACGGATGGCATCTTCAAGGCGATCGCAGATATCGTGCGCCTGCCTTACAGACATGGCGGCGGGCACGACAAGATGGAAATCGACGAAGGTGACGGCGCCCGCGCGCCGGGTCTTCAGATCGTGAACCCCGATTGAGCCTGCGGCGTGGGTGGCAATGGCCTGCTTGATCGCCTCTTCCTCTTCGAGTGTGACGGCCTGATCCATCAATCCGCCAATCGAATGCGAGATGACCTTCCAGCCCTGATAGAGAATGTTGATGGCGACCAGGATCGCGAGCACGGGGTCGAAGATCGCGTAACCGGTGGCTAGCGCCAGCAGCAGACCGATGAGGACTCCGACGGACGTGACGACGTCGGACATAATGTGCTGGCCGTCCGCTGTCAGCGCTGCCGAGCGATACTTGCGCCCGGTCCGGATCAGCAACTGCGCCCAAACCGCATTAATCACACCGGCGACAAAGTTGATGGCAAGGCCGAGCACGGGCGCATCCAGCATCCGCGGATCGGAAAGATGCCCGATCGCCTCGTTGACGATCAACAGCGCCGCGACGACAATCAGCACGCCCTCGGTGACCGCCGAAAGATATTCCGCCTTGTGATGGCCGAAGGGGTGATCGTGGTCGGCCGGTTTTTGCGCATAGCGGATGACGAAGAATGCGATGAAGGCGGCGACGACGTTCACCGTCGATTCGAGTCCGTCCGACAGCAGCGCCACCGAACCGGTCACCCACCATGCAACCATCTTCAGACCCATGACGCCGAGCGACATCGGGATCCCCCAGAGCGCCAGCCTCCGAACCGTGAGATTTCCTTTTCCGTTCATATCGATACCCCTGCGCCGATCTTCAGTGCGGATGCGAACGAATTGCAGAAACCATGCCATTCAAACGCAAAACCGCCCACGCGAAAATCGCGCAGGCGGCCAATGGCCGGTGATATGTGCCAAAATGCTTATTTTGTCAAACAGCCTGTGCGAAGTCCTAACCGGCACTCCACGGAAAAGTTGACCGACTTTCGGCAATACTCTGGGCGGCTAGGTGCCGGATATTGCAGGCGCCTCTTCAACTTGCGGGGCAGGCTGCGCGAAATCGCGAATGACCCAAAGAAGCGGAGTGTCCGGACCACCGTCGAAAGTTGTCGTCTGTCCATTGAGCGTGAAAGTAACCATCGTCGAGCGTCAATTTCTCGGCCGGACCCGCTGCGGGCCCAGCGAGCATCGCACGACGGCTAAGCTAGGGCATCACGGAGGCTTGACCATGCGCTGCCTATAAAGGTTGCCTTACGGAAGGCCGACCCAACATATCTGGAGAGCGCGTAGCTCCGCGGTGGACTTCGAGTTGAGCAGAGCTGACTAGGTCGTCAGGAGTTCTCTGCCGAGCCCACGGCGCTGAAGGCCCCCGAAGCGCAGTCCCTTTCAACAGCAACGCTGATTGTTTGCGGCCACCGAAGGAGGGCCGCCTCACCAGCTGGCGTCAATGCATAGACGCCCTTCTCCTGGCGCTCGAACCAGCCATAGACATTGCCAAGCAGGATGTTGCCCGCATCCGGCGCCAGCGCCTTCATGTCGCGGGGCCGCACCAGCCCTTGCTGTAGCGCAGCGGCGCAGAGCAGAGCCCGCTGTCGGTAGGCCGTCATGACAGGGGCGCGCGAGCCGCCGCCTACCACCGGATCACCGCGCCGACGCTGATGCTCTCTAACAAGCCGCGACCGACGCTTCGGATTGGTGCGCGGCATCGGCGAGACCGAGCTGACGATGACACTGACCTCGCCGGCATCGGAGACACCCAGCATACCGATCCCCAGCCGACGGCAGAGATCACGATAGCGCTTGTCAGCCTCGCGCCCCCGTCCCTTGGCGGAAACGCGAGCGGCGATCCACACTTCATCGCTTACCGCTGCTCGATCGACCGCCTGTAGCACAAGTTCGAGGTTGAAACTCAGCTTCAACTCACACACCACGACGACGGGCGGGTCTCCCTCGCTCAGGCCGACGAGATCGCATCCGCCGATTTCGCCTTTCACGACATAGCCCGCCGCTTCCAGGAAGGCTTTGACCGGCAAATAGAGCGAGGTTTCCATTGCGCTGTGATCAGGAATTGAGGTCGGCAATCTCACCATGCCGGGCAAGCAGCCGCGGCGACGACATATCGCCAGTCTCCTCGTCGACCATTACGGCATAAGCCGCAACACCGACGAAGCGCGAGGCCATCGAGGTCGCAATCTTCTCCGCACTGACCGCGTTCGATGCCTGGCGCATCTCACCTGGCACAAGGTTGCCGCGGTTCTTGCGGTACGGGAGGACGATAAACTTCTCAGCAGCCACGATGATATTCCTCATTTATCGTTCTTGAAATGTTCTGATTTGACGTCAGGAGTCAACCGCTTAACGCCATGGGCACCGACCTTCTGGGAGCGTCGACAGCGAACGTGCTCTCCTCGACCGGAGGAAAGCACATCGCCCAATTCAGGAACTGCCAACTCAGAAAATCCCGAGTGCTGTCGTGGTCACGCCGCCTTGGTCTTTGCCTTGCGCGACAGATGCGCCACCACATTCTCGATCATCCGCATGCCGGCGTCGCCGCCGAGCGTCATGATCGATTCCGGGTGGAACTGCACCGCGGCGATCGGCTCCTTCTCGTGCTCGATCCCCATGATCGTGCCGTCTTCGCTTTCCGCCGTGATGATGAAGTCGCGCGGCAGCGTCGAAGGATCGGCAAAGATCGAGTGGTAGCGCCCGACTGTCACCTCCTTGCCGAGACCAGAAAACACGATTCCCGGCTCCAGCACCCGGATGCGCGACGGCTTGCCATGCATCGGCAACGCCAGATGCCTGAGCTCGCCCCCATAGGCTTCCGCCAGTGCCTGCAGGCCAAGGCAGACACCGAAGATCGGTAGGTTGCGCGCCCGCGCCTTCTTGATCGTCGCCTTGCAATCGAAATCCTTCGGATTGCCCGGCCCAGGCGACAGCACGACGAGATCGGGATCCAGCCGGTCGAAGATTTCCTCCGGCACTGGCGTGCGCACCGTAGAAACGGTGGCGCCCGTCTGCCGGAAGTAGTTGGCAAGCGTATGGACGAAGCTGTCTTCGTGATCAACGAGCAGGATCTTGACGCCCTTGCCGACGGCAGCAACGTCGCGGCTAACCTTGCTAGAATTGCCGGCCTTGGCATCGCGGATGGCGGAAAGCATGGCGGAGGCCTTCAGTTCGGTTTCGGCTTCTTCTTCGTTCGGATCGGAATCGTTGAGCAAGGTCGCCCCTGCCCGCACTTCCGCGATCCCGTCCTTGATCCTGACGGTACGCAGCGTCAGGCCGGTGTTCATGTCACCGTTGAAGCCGACCATGCCGATGGCACCGCCATACCAGGCGCGCGGGCTCTTTTCGTGGCTCTCGATGAAGCGCATCGCCCAGAGCTTCGGCGCGCCGGTGACAGTCACGGCCCAGGCGTGGCTGAGGAAGCCGTCGAAGGCATCCATATCGTCGCGCAGTCGGCCCTCGATATGATCGACGGTGTGGATCAATCGCGAATACATCTCGATCTGGCGGCGACCGATGACCTTCACCGAACCCGGCTCGCAAACGCGGCTCTTGTCGTTGCGGTCGACGTCCGAGCACATTGTCAGTTCGGATTCATCCTTCTTGGAGTTCAGCAGCTTAAGGATCTGCTCGCTGTCGGCGATCGGATCGTCGCCCCGCTTGATCGTGCCTGAAATGGGGCAGGTCTCGATGCGGCGGCCCGAGACGCGTACGAACATTTCAGGCGACGCACCGACCAGATATTCCTGATTGCCGAGATTAATGAAGAAGGAATAGGGCGACGGATTGATCGCCTTCAGCCGCTTGGAAATGTCGGACGGCTTGCTGTCGCACCTCTCCATGAACTTCTGCCCAGGCACCACCTCGAAAAGGTCACCCTTGCGGAAGCTCTCCTTCGCCTTGACAACGAGGTCGGCATATTCCCCCGGGCGATGATCGCTCTTCGGCGGAATGGCGTCGGTGCGCTGGAACGGCTCGGCCGGAATGTCGCCGGCCTTGCCCTCTGTCGACAGCCCGTCCTTTTCAAAATCGTAGCGGTCGATCCAGGCCTTGGCCGAGTAGTTGTCGACGACGAGAATTTCGTCCGGGAGATAGAGCACCATGTCCCGCTGGTCGGACGGGCGAGTCAGCTTCAGGTTGATCGCATCGAACTGGAAGGCGAGATCGTAGCCAAAGGCACCGTAGAACCCGAGGTTGGCATCCGCCTGCGAATAAAAGAGGTCGGTGATGGCGCGCAGCACGGTGAAGACAGTCGGAATCTTCGAGCGTTCCTCTTCGGTAAACGCGCGCTCCGGCGCCTTCACCGTTAGGTCGAGGCGGCGGGTCGTGGAACCACCGAGCACCAGGTCTGAAATCGTCTTCAGGCGCTCGGCAATCAAGGAGAGAATCACCTCACCGCGCTCGTTGTAGGCTTCGATCCAGACCTCGCGGCCATGGCAGGAAATGCCGAGCGGTGGATCGACGATGGCAGTGTCCCAACGGGTGTAGCGGCCCGGATATTCATAGTTCGACGAGAAGACAGCGCCGCGGCGCTCGTCGAGTTTGTCGACATAGGACGAAACCGCATCGCCATAGGGGATCGCCCGCCGCTGCCGGGTGACGGTGATGCCACCTCGTGTCTCGTAGATTTCCGCTCCGTCATCCCGAAGGATCGTTACCATTGTTCCACTCCGTTATCGGGCCCGGATGACAGGCAGCCTTAAAAACAAAAAAGCCGCCTGGCGTTTTCCGGGCGGCTCACTCGTCGTCTTTGGACACGATTGGTCGAGGCCGCCTCAGCGAGCCCACCACCAAACTGCAATGTTCAAGGACGTGTTCATGGGCGAAATTGTTAGCGTGAGATCGAACCGAGCGCAAGGGCCGAATCTGGGAATGAAAAGGGCGGCACAATGGCCGCCCTTCGCTTGACTAAGCTTTGGTTTAGAACCAGGCCTTCGCAGTCACCATGAATGTCCGGCCGCGACCCGTATCGATCGTCGTCGTCTGGATCGTGCTCGAGGCCGGAGTGTAGGTCTTGTCAAAGACGTTGGTCACGCTTGCCGTCAACTCCAGGCCGTTCTCCCACTGATAGTTGGCGAAGAGATCGACAACGCCATAGCCGCTCATGAATCGCGGCCGTCCGCCATTCGTTGCATTGATTTGTCCAATGTCTGCCTGTCCGGCAGCGAATAGGCGTGTACCGACTGTCAGGCGTTGATCTTCAAGGAAGCGACCGCCGAGCGTGGCACTGAAGATGTTTTCCGGCAGGAAGCTTTGCACGCCGAAGCCGTTGATCTGCGGAGGCAGGTCGGTGTTTGTATGGGTGTAGGCAAGCTCCCCGAAGACGAAGCCGGCATCATAGGCCGCCTGGATTTCTATACCGTCCACCTTCGACGTGCCGGGATTGTTGACGAAGAAGGTCTGCCTGCCGCCGCCCGCAAACGCACCGGTGATGTAGTTGTCGATGCGGTCGTTGAAGTAGTTGGCCTTGAAGCGGAAACTGTCGCCGGCATCGAGAATGCCATCCACCTTGATGTTGGCGCCGATTTCCCAGCCCTTGGAGGTTTCCGGCTCAAGGAAGGGATTCGGGAAGAAGGCCTGCCCCGTAGCGCCTGGATGCGATCCGCCGGCGAAGGTTTCGCTAATCGTCGGTGCGCGCTGCGTCTCGGCATATGTCACATAAGGCTGGAACCATTCAGTAGGATTCAGCGCGAAGGTGACGCTTGGGTTCAGGCGCCCATCGGACTTATCGACGGTGTAAGGACCGGCCGGCATTCCGAGGGGGTTGCTGGCAACGACCGAGCCCGAGCCGTCGAGATCGAAATGGTCATAGCGCAGGCCAAGCGTCAGGTCCGCCATGCCGTAGGTGAACGTCGTCGTGTCGAAGACGCCGAGGATGCCGCTCTTGCCATCACCGTTGACGCCACCCGAAGGCTGCGTCCGGCTGTTGATCACATCGTATTTGTCGTGGAAGTATTCGACACCGTAGTTGGTGGAAACGGCAACGTTGCCAATGTCGAATTTGGACGTGTTGGAGACGTCGAAGCCGATGCCCGTGTCGGTAATGCGGCGACCGGCGGCCGTACCACCGCCCGTGGCGTTCGTGTCATACTGCATCTCAAGGCGGTTGTAGTAGAAGTTCGTCTTGAAATCGATGAGCTCGTTGTCGCCAGGCGTATAGGCGTAGCTCGCGGCAAACGTCTTGTTCTTGACGTTTTGGAAATAGGAATTCGCGAGGAAGTCGTTGTCATAGCTGATGCCGCCGAGCTTGATCGTGTTTTCGGCGTTCGGCGTAATCTCTGCCTTCAGCATGCCGGAAAGCAGGTCCTGCTCGGTATAGGGGACGGTAACGCCGTCGCCGTTCTCATAGTTGCCCGGATCACTCTTGCTGATGCCGCCGAGAACAGCAAAGACATCGTTGAACCGGTAAGCGCCGATGGCCGACTCGGACCAACCGAGTTCGTTGGTTCCGACCGTCGCCGAGACGATGCCGCCGTAGTTCTTATCACCTAGAATCAGGTCATCGATGTCGTAGGTGCGGAAATTGACCGTACCGGCCAGTGCCCCGCCACCGATGCCGGTGACTGCGCCGCGGGTCACGTCGATGCCCGCCAGGAACGCCGGGTCCACATAGGTGAAGCCCTGCGCCTCATGGCCGGTGAAGCGGAAATTCTGGCGAACGCCGTCGATCGACATGTTCACGCGGCCGGAGCCTTCGAAACCGCGAATGTTGACAGCAACGCCGGGGTTCTGCGGATTGTTGGCCGTCGACGTCCCGGGAACACTGCGCAGCAGATCGTCGGTACCCTGGCCGGCCTGCAGGTTGATCTGGTCCGCCGTGACGGTGCTGGAAGGTCCCGGCTTGTTGTAGGGATCGTTGGCCGCCTGTCGGCTGCCCTTCACGATAATGGGCGAGAGGAAAGTATCCCCCTCTGGCGCCGCCTTCTGCTCTTCGGCTGTCTGGGCAGTCGAGGGCGCACTTTGTGCAAAGGCGATGGCGGAAGGTGTAACAATGGCAAGTGCCGTGCAGGCAAGTAGAACCGAGCGCGAGTGCCGGACGATCATGAAGTCAACCCCTTGAGAGAAATGTCACCGGGCTGGCTGGTCGTGACGCGTCCGCGTTTCGATGGGCTGGCTAGGCTTTCAGACGAAGATTTTCGCCTTCTTTTTGCCGCATAAAAAACATGACTCAAATTGTCAATATATCGGATCACCGTTATCTTGATTTAATAAATCATCTTTTTGAGCATAGACATCAACGTTGCGAAATTGCAACGAAATCCGCATCCATGCGTTCTGTCCCGGGGCAACGTACAACGGGTGGATGCGTGAAGAACATCGTTGTGATTTTAGCGGCACTGAGTTGCATAGGGTTCCTGACCAGTGCACGCCTGCCGGAAAACGGCCCTCTCCCGGCAACTCGCCCCGGTAAATCAAATACGACAACGTCCGCACCGGCACCTCCCCCGATACCCGAACAGAAACCCGAAAGCGGCAAGCCCGAAACGCCGCCGGTCACGGAGGATTCTCCGAAATCCTCTGCCATCCCGGAAAAGCAGGGGCCGAAGCTTCCGTCACAACAAACGCTGGAAGAACAGCATCTGACGATTGCCGCAGAGAGTGATGCCGAGCACTCCGAATGTGTGAGGGAGTTGCAGAATCTTGGCGTCGTCTTCAAGGACATATCGCGTATCGATGATGGCAACGGCTGCGGGATCGACAAACCAATCAAGGTGTCCGAGGTGCTGCCCGGCATTACGATAAAGCCTGACGCCGTCTTTCGCTGCCCGGTCGCGCTGGCCCTTGCCCGCTGGATGAAAGAAAGCGTGATTCCCGCCGCCCGCATTGCCGCGCCTGATCAGGGAAATATCATCGGCGTCAATCAGGCTTCCTCCTACATCTGCCGCCTGCGCAATGGCGCCGAAACCGGCAAGGTGTCTGAGCACGCTCGTGGCAATGCGATTGACGTTGCGAGCTTCAGCTTTGAAAAAGGGAAGGACATCGCGGTCCAACCGCGACGCGAGGATTCCACATTGATCGGTGCGTTCCAGCGCACGGTGAGCGCCGCGGGTTGCCTCTTCTTTACCACGGTCCTCGACCCGGAAAGCGACGCTGCGCACGAAACCCACTTCCATCTCGATGTGCTGGAGCGCAAGGGCGGCTATCGGTATTGCCATTAGTTTTCAGCGACTTGCGCGAATCCTCTGAATCAAGCCGTCAGCGGCTTGATTCAGTTTCGAAACGTCGCCGCCCTAGAACAGTCCCTCGATGTAGCCCTGATCGTTGAGATAGATCCGCTCCGCCGACGGTGACCTCGGCAGGCCGGGCATGGTCATGATCTCGCCCGTAATGGCGACGACAAAACCAGCGCCCGCCGCAAGACGCACCTCGCGAACCGGGACGATATGCCCTTCCGGCGCGCCCCGAAGGTTCGGATCGGTCGAAAACGAGTACTGCGTCTTCGCCATGCAGACCGGCAGATGCCCGTAGCCCTGTTCCTCCCAGGCTACGAGTTGATCCCTCACCGCCTTGTCCGCGGTCACCTCCCCCGCATGATAAATCTTCGAAGCCACTATCTCGATCTTCTCGAACAGCGAAACATCGTCGGGGTAGAGCGGCTCAAATCGCGACTGTCCCGATTCCGCGAGCTCGACCACTTTGTAGGCGAGCTCTTCGATGCCGGCGGAGCCCTCCGCCCAGTGCCGGCAGAGGATCGCCTCTGCTCCCAGCCGCGAGACATACTCTTTCACCGCAATGATTTCCGCGTCGGTGTCCGAGACGAAGTGATTGATGGCGACAACGACGGGAACGCCGAACTTGCGAACATTGGCGACATGGCGGCCGAGATTGGAGCAGCCCTTCTTCAGCGCGGCGACGTTCTCGGCTCCAAGATCATCCTTCTTCACACCGCCATTCATCTTGAGCGCGCGCACAGTCGCAACGATGACGGCGGCATCCGGCTTGAGGCCCGCCTTGCGGCATTTGATGTCAAAGAACTTCTCAGCCCCGAGATCCGCGCCGAAGCCCGCCTCGGTCACGACATAGTCGCCAAGCTTCAACGCCGTCTTCGTGGCGATCACCGAGTTGCAACCGTGGGCGATATTGGCGAAGGGACCGCCGTGCACGAAAGCCGGATTGTTTTCCAGCGTCTGGACGAGATTGGGCTGCATGGCGTCCTTCAGAAGAACTGCCATCGCGCCATCCGCTTTCAAATCACGCGCATAGACGGCCGTTTTGTCGCGCCGGTAGCCGACGATGATGTTGCCGAGACGCTCTTCCAGATCTTTGAGATCGCGGGCAAGGCAGAGGATCGCCATCACCTCGGAAGCGACGGTGATGTCGAAACCGTTCTGCCGGGGAAAGCCGTTGGCGACACCACCAAGCGAAGAGACCATTTCGCGTAGCGCCCGGTCGTTCATGTCCATCACGCGTCGCCATGTGACGCGCCTGAGGTCGATATCCTGCTCGTTGCCCCAATAGATATGATTGTCGATCATCGCGGCGAGCAGATTGTGGGCCGATGTGATCGCATGGAAGTCGCCGGTAAAATGCAGGTTGATGTCTTCCATCGGAATGACTTGTGCATAGCCGCCGCCGGCAGCTCCGCCCTTCACGCCGAAGCACGGCCCGAGCGAGGCCTCGCGGATACAGACGATTGCCTTCTTGCCGATCCGGTTCAATCCGTCGCCAAGACCGACTGTCGTCGTCGTCTTGCCCTCACCCGCGGGTGTTGGATTGATTGCCGTCACAAGGATCAGCCTGCCATCGGGCTTATCAGCTTGCTCCGCGATGAACTCGGCGCTGAGCTTGGCTTTATCGTGGCCATACGGCGCGAGTTGCGCCTGAGGGATTCCAAGCTTTGAACCGATTTCGAAGATCGGCTTCTTTTCAGCGGCGCGCGCAATCTCGATGTCGGACTTATATGCTGCCATCCCCGTTCCCCAGTTTTCCGCGCTCGATCGGCGCCCCATTTGTTACAACGGGATAGCGAAATATGCCGACTGTGGATAGTGCGCAGGTTGCCCAAGGCTCATCCAAGCCGCTATCTCTAGGCATCGATTCCGTACGTCACGAGGACAAGCCATGAAATCACTCGAACTCATTGTCGAGCGCATCATTCTTTCTAGCCGCTGGATACTCGTGGCCTTCTACCTCGGCCTGTCCCTGGCGCTGGCGGTTTATGCCGTCTCATTCGGCTATAAATTCCTGAAGGTCGCGGGCGGCGTATTCGTGCTCGATGAGGGTGAAATGATCCTCGCCATGCTCGGGCTGATCGACGCCGCGCTGGTCGCCAGCCTGATCGTCATGGTGATGATCTCCGGTTACGAGAACTTCGTCAGCCGCTTCGACGAAAGTGACACCGATGTCTCGTTCATCGGCAAGCTCGACGCAGGCAGCCTCAAGATCAAGGTAGCTTCGTCGATCGTAGCCATTTCATCGATCCACCTGCTGCAGGTCTTCCTCAACGCTGAACAATATACCGACGGTAAGATTATGTGGCTGACGGCGATGCATCTCGCCTTCGTCGTCTCGGCGGTACTGCTCGGCTTTCTCGAGCAACTGACTAAAAAGAGCAAAACGACAGACTAGGTTTAATTGTAATATGATTCGGGGCCGCGTCCCTGAGCGCCTCCAATTTTATGTCACGCGGCGGACCTCTGCGCTTTCGCGTTCGCAGGTTCGTCGCCCTGAGTTGCGGTCCAAGCAAGCTCAAACACAACCGCAGATCGATATTCTGTGGTTAAATTAATACATCGAAATTAATCACTGCGCGCCAGGCCGTTTCGTACTAGCAAATATATCAGTTTGCATATTTTATCGCGGCAACTTGAAGGTAAGCAGGGACGCATTGATGTCTTACGTGACTACCTCGGAACGGCAGATGTCCCTCGTCGCGGAGATTTCAGCTGCCTGTACCAGGGCCGAATACGCAGAAGTTCTAGTCAAAGTGGCACGTGCCTTCGGTTTTCGGCACATAACGCTGATGCATGCGCCCACGCCCGAGAGCGTCCTTCTCAGAACTCTACTCATCGAAACGTCCATACCATCTCAATACTTCAACCAGTTCGACCGCGCTCGAATTATGCGCTTTCCCATGCTTTCTGGAGGAATCGGCGATTCCGCGCTGCCGCGCTCGTGGAGCCTTTTCGACAATTCTTCGGCCGCTATTTTCCCGAATGAGTTGAGCGAACTGTTGCGCAATTTCGGCATCCCGACGGGCGTCGCGGTTCCTGCCTATGCAGGCGACGGCGAGCGTGTCCTGTTCTGGCTCGGCGGCGACCGCCCGCTACTTGCCCAAACGGAACTCAACGAATTGACGATGGTGACGCTCCATCTGCTCGACGCCTATAACCGCACGAAGCAGTCGAAGCTTGCCGAACACACGCCTTTGTCTGCCCGCGAACGCGAGGTCGTCCGCTGGACGGCACAGGGAAAGACATCCATCGAGATCGGACAAATCCTTTCGCTGTCCGACCACACCGTCAACGCCTACATGACGAGCGCCATCAAAAAGCTCGACTGCGTGAACCGGGCGCAGCTTGTCGCCAAGGCGATCCGCATGAAACTGATCAATTAAACACGCTGCTTCATCGATCGAGCACGGAACGCGTCTCGACGAGGTTCGAGCGCACGCGGAGAATGTAGAAGCCCATCGTCGCCAGATGGCTCGGCATGATCCAGCCGTCTTCCCGGCCGTTGGAAATGATTGCCGGCTGGATCTGCAACGCCGCTTGGAACTGCCGCATCGTTGCGCCGAAGATGGCGCTCAGGTTGCGTTCCGCGACCACCTGCGAAAAATCGGACTGCGCCGCCGCAAGGATCGCGTAGTAGGCATAGAGCTGCCCATAAGCAAACCAGAACCGATCGTCCGCGCGGGTATCGAACCAACCGCGATGGTGGTTCTGAGAGCGGTCCGCAAGCACATCGGACGTGCTGCCGAGATCGTTGGCGATGCGATCAATGAACTGAATGAGGTTGTCTGCACGGCCATCGAAGACCGCGTTGCAGGCGGCCAAATCGGTGTTGAACTTGCGCAAGCTTTCAATCGCCGAACGGTAGTAGCTCGGCGTCGGCGTCTTCGGCCCGAACGGATTCAGTCCGAAATACCAGCTGTATTCATCGAACTGCAGCTTACCTCGGGCGTCTTGCAGATCATTGTTGATACCCGAGGTACCACGCACCCGACCGAGCGAGTCGACGAGCTCTGCTGAAGTGCGGCGCACCGCCTGGTTCACGCCGCGCTGGAACGACGCCTTGTTGTCGAGAAAAGGCGTGTGGTCCCAATCGACACCGAAGAAGCCAAGACGGTAAAGGAGCATGGAGGAGATCCATGCATTCTGATTGACGTTGAAGTCCGTTAGATCGGCCGCGACATCGACAATGGCCGAGCGCTGGCAGGTCTTCGCCGCGCCGTCCGTTGCTGGCAATTCCTGTCCAGCGGCAACCTTGCGTTCGGAAAGCCGGTACTCATTCACGAAGGACGGATCGAAGCCGGACCAGACCTGCGTCTGCCAGATGAAGTAGCAATAGAGAACGGCAAGCAGCCCGATCAGGCCCAGGATCGGCAACCGGATCATCCATGTCCGTTGAACGTACCAGCCGCGGGCGGCGATAAATGGCCAGAAAGCCCAGGCGAACAGGAGTCGCGCCCAGCGTCCGATGGTACGGCCGATCAGCCTGAAAAAACCGGCGATCCGGTCGAGCATCGTTTTCTCCTTGCCGTGGTGGACCAACATTGTCTGCGCACTGACATATGCGCTCGCTCCGGCAAGGACAATATCGTGCTGATATTATTGTTTCTTCGGCGCGAGCTAGAACGGAAAGCGCAAGCGCAGCCGCTTGGAGATTTTCGTCGTATCGATGACCGGGTCTCCGGAGCTGTCTTCCTGATCCGGCCGGAACGCCTCGAACTTGCTCGCAAAGGCAGCATCCGCGGTCCGCTTGCGATGTTCCAGCTCCTGCGGCACCAGCATATTGCGCTCGAACAGTTCGATCGGCCCGGCAATGGCGGGAAAAAGTTCGGCTGAAATCTGGACCTTCGATCCCGGAATATCGGTGTCGACCTGTGCCTGATAAATCAACAGCCTTTCTTCGGTGTCGATGACGACCTTGCGCGTCAGCGCATTGCACCGACCAACCTGGGTATTGAGTGCATCGACGAAAACCTGGAACAGATTGATGAAGCGCTCGCGGCGCTGGCTATCCTCCCGCATGCCGCGCTCTTCGTCAGCAACGCGCTCGGCGTCCGCCTTCAGCGCGCGGCGCTCCTCTTCCATGCGCTCCCATTCGGCTTTGCTGCCGTAGAGGCCAATCCTGCCCTGCGTGGTGAGCGCCTTGGCATTCAATTCCCGGATACGAAGGCGCGCGATATCAATCTTGTCCACCAGCCGACGGCGCTGTTCGACGATGCCGATCAGGCCATGCTCTCCCAGCTTGTGAAAGTCGATCGCGATTGTGCGGTAGCTCGCGATAACATCAGCGGTGGCATCGGACTTGACCAGCAGGTTACGCAGCCGCTCCACGACAGGGGCAGCGCGCACCCGCGCGCTATGACGACGCCACATCCGCTGGCGCGAAAAGCGTCCGATGAATTTCTCGCCGGCGGTAAGGCCACGGAAGCTGTCGAGGTCCGCCGAAACCTTGATCGTCAGCGTGTCGAGAACGGATACGAGCTCCGCAAGCAGATTGGTCAGGCTCGTGCCGTTTGCCACAAATGCCTGGAAGCGGCCGTTCTCGACAAGGAAGCGCTCGTCGTCGACTGCCGCCCCTTGGCGGGCGAACTCGTTAATGAAATCGACGCAGACTCTAGCCTCAAGACGCAACTGTTCCACGAGCGCTCGCGCGGCTTCCAGCTGAGTGTCAAAGGAGAAAGGCTTGCGCACCGGGACGCCTCCATGAATCGGTTTCCGCGAAACTAGCGCATAAGCCGCCAATCCGGAATCGATTTGAGGAGTGCCTACACCGCCTCCGCTCGCCACTCCCCGTTCATGGCGTCATCCCAATGGCGCCGGCAGAGCGACACGTATTTTTCGTTGCCACCGACGTCGATCTGCGCACCTTCGTGCAGGACCCTTCCGTCCGCATCGAGGCGCACCACCATCGTCGCCTTGCGCCCGCAATGGCAGATCGTCCTGACCTCACGCATCTCGTCGGCAATCGCGAGCAGTTCTTCCGATGCCGGAAACAGCTTTCCCTGGAAATCGGTCCGCAGGCCGTAGACCATCACTGGGATGTTCATCCGGTCGACGATGCGCGCAAGCTGCCAGACATGCTCGCGCGTCATGAAGTGAGCCTCGTCGACGAAGACGCAAGCGATTGGCTCCCCTTCCTTGCCGAGCTCGCCGATCAAAGCCTGCAGGTCCGCGTCCGGTTCGAAGGCAATCGCGCTCGCCTGCAGCCCGATCCGGGAGCCGATAATTCCCTTTCCGGCGCGCTCGTCGAAGGCCGCGATCAGCAGAACGACGCGCATGCCGCGCTCCTCGTAATTGTAGGAGGCCTGCAGCAGCATCGTCGACTTGCCGGCGTTCATGGTCGAGTAGTTGAAATAGAGTTTTGCCATCGTTTTCTCCGTCTTTCGCTTCTTGGAAGCTCGAAACCGCGAAGAAAAGTCCCCCATTTTGATAATCACAAGAAATTCACGCCGGAAAATCGCCAAAACCCTTGAAATCCCGGCACTCCGCGAAAAAATGCCCTACGTCGCAATCGGGTACTCCAATGCGGCGCAAACGCACTCAGGTCGCTTGTAAAACTCGGCTATTGGTGATTGGCTTGGGAACGTAAGACTGGGAGTCTAAAATGAAAACGACAAGCGCATTCAAACTGACTACCGCCACCGCAGTTGCCGCTCTCTCTGTTGCAACAGCAGCATTTGCCGCGGACCCCGATAGCTGCTCCGCCGTCCGTCTTTCAGACGTCGGCTGGACGGATATCACCGCTACCACCGCCACCACAGCGGTCATTCTGAAGAACCTAGGCTACGAGCCCGACATTAAGGTTCTGTCGGTTCCGGTTACTTATCAGTCGCTCAAGAACAAGGACATCGACGTGTTCCTTGGCAACTGGATGCCGGCCCAGAAGAAGGACGTCCAACCCTACCTCGATGAGAAGACCGTCGATTCCCTCGGCGTCAATCTCGAAGGCGCCAAGTACACGCTCGCTACCAACGCCAAGGGCGCTGAACTCGGCATCAAGGATTTTAGCGATATCGGCAAGCACAAGGACGAGCTTGACGGCAAGATCTACGGGATCGAGCCCGGCAACGACGGCAACCGCCTCGTCATGACGCTGATCGAGAAGAACGAGATGGGAATGGGCGGGCTTGAACTCGTCGAGTCCTCCGAACAGGGCATGCTCGCGCAGGTCGCCCGTGCCGACAAGGACGGCAAGCCGGTCGTGTTCCTGGGTTGGGCGCCCCACCCCATGAACGAAAACTTCAAGATGACCTACCTTACCGGCGGTGACAGCACCTTCGGCCCGAACTTCGGCGGTGCGACGGTCTACACCAATACCCGTGCCGGCTACACCACCGAATGCCCGAACGTCGGCAAGCTCATCTCGAACCTGAAGTTCAATCTGGAAATGGAAAACCAGATCATGGGCAAGATCCTCAACGACGGTGAGGATCCGCAGGTTGCCGCGACCGAATGGCTGAAGGCAAATCCGAACGCAGTTGATCCGTGGCTGGCAGGCGTCACGACGAAGGATGGCAAGGACGCCCTTGCCGCCGTGAAGTCCGGCCTCGGCCTCTGAAACTGATGACGGGGCGGCCCTCGCCGCCCCTTCTTGTTTCACCTCGATCTTTGCTCTTTCGGATAGGCGCGCTCCTTGAATTGGATCACCGACTATAAAATTCCTATTGGCCCCTTCGCCAAAACGACCGTCGATTGGTTGACGTCGAGCGGCGAGTGGTTCTTTAACCAGCTTGCTTTCGTTTTATCGCACGTTATCAATGCGTTGCTCTTTATCTTGCAGGCTCCGCATCCCCTGATCGTGCTGGCCGCGATCGTCGGCATTGCATACTGGCTACGCCGCTCCATCGGCGTCGCGGTCTTCACCCTGCTCGGCTTGCTGCTGATCATGAACCAGGGCTATTGGAAGGAAACGACGGAAACACTGGCACTCGTCCTGGCGTCGACGTTCGTCAGCATGGCCGTCGGCATTCCGCTCGGTATCGCCGGTGCGCGGCGCGCATGGGTGTTTTCGATCATGCGGCCGGTCCTCGACCTCATGCAAACCATCCCGACCTTCGTCTATCTGATCCCTGCGCTCATCCTTTTCGGCCTTGGGATGGTTCCGGGCCTGATCGCAACCGTGATTTTTGCGATCCCCGCTCCGATCCGCCTGACCCGCCTCGGCATCATATCGACGCCGCCCTCTTTGGTTGAAGCCGCAGAGTCATTTGGCGCGACACCGATGCAGGTACTGCGTAAAGTCGAGCTTCCCTTTGCCATGCCGCAGATCATGGCCGGCCTCACGCAGACAATTATGCTCTCCCTCTCGATGGTGGTCATCGCCGCTCTGGTTGGCGCCGACGGTCTCGGAAAGCCTGTCGTGCGCGCGCTCAATACGGTCAACGTCGCCATGGGCTTCCAGGCGGGCCTCTGTATCGTCATCCTCGCAATTATTCTCGACCGCATGTTCCGCGCGACGGGTGAAGGAGAAAGCGCATGACCGCGGTCCGTTTCGACAACGTCAGCATCGTCTTCGGCGACAAGCCGGAGAGTGCCCTCGCCCTCGCGGACCAGGGCAAGAACCGTGACGAGATCAGCGCCGCAACCGGACTCGTGCTCGGCGTGGCAGACGCCTCCCTGAGCGTCCAGGAAGGCGAAATTCTCGTCCTGATGGGCCTTTCCGGTTCAGGCAAGTCGACCCTGTTACGCGCCGTGAACGGGTTGGCGCCCGTCGTGCGCGGCGAGGTGTCGGTCGCAACGCCGAATGGCCCCTGCAGCCCTTACAAAACGACGGCCAAAGGTCTGCGTGACCTGCGCATGCACACCGTTTCCATGGTCTTCCAGCAGTTCGCGCTGCTGCCATGGCGAACGGTCGCGGAAAACGTCGGCTTTGGCCTTGAACTCGCGGGTATGCCGGACGCCGAACGCAAGAAGCGCGTCGGCGAGCAACTCGAACTCGTCAACCTGACCAAATGGGCTGACCGCAAGGTCAATGAGCTGTCCGGCGGCATGCAACAGCGCGTCGGCCTTGCCCGCGCCTTTGCCACCGGTGCGCCTATCCTGCTGATGGATGAGCCGTTCTCGGCGCTCGATCCGCTGATCCGCACACGCCTGCAGGACGAGCTCCTCGAGTTCCAGCGACGCCTGAAGAAGACCATCCTGTTCGTGAGCCACGATCTCGACGAAGCGTTCCGTATCGGCAACCGCATCGCCATCATGGAAGGCGGGCGCATCATCCAGTGCGGCACCCCGCAGGAGATCGTGAAGAACCCCGCGGACCAGTACGTCGCCGATTTCGTCCAGCACATGAACCCGATCAGCATGCTGACGGCCGAGGACGTGATGCAACGCGGTCTCGGCCACGCGGCCGCCGGTGCAAGCGTCAGCGGCACGGCGCGTGCGGAAACGCCGCTCATCGACATCCTTGATGCGCTGTCGCGCCAGCCCGGCAGTATTGGCGTCGTGGAAAACGGCGCGATCATTGGGACCATCTCGGCGCAGGATATCGTCGAAGGCCTCACGCAGCATCGGCGCAAAGAACAGGCTTGATCCCTGCGTCCGCTTCCGCCAAGAAAGTGGACATGAAAGATCAAGCTTCCGTTCTCAGGGAAACGGACGGAGAAGCCCGCAAGCTCGCTCGCACGCTTCTCCGCTCCGCCCGTTATGCCGCAATTGCCGTTCTCGATCCCGGGACCGGCTTTCCCTTTGCCAGCCGGGTTCTCCTCGGCACGGACATTGACGGCGTACCCGTCATTCTCGTCTCAGGCCTGTCGACGCATACTCGTGCGCTCGACGCCGACCGCCGCGCGTCGCTTCTGACGGGCGAGCCCGGCAAGGGCGATCCGCTCGCCTATACCCGCCTGACGACCCAATGCCTAGCCGAACCGGTCGAGCGCGACAGCGAGATCCACGCGCGCATCCGCAGCCGCTTCCTCAATCGCCATGCCAAGGCCAAGCTCTACATCGATTTTCCGGATTTCCGTTTTTTCCGGCTCATGCCGCAGTCGGCCAGCCTCAATGGCGGCTTTGGTCGCGCCTATGTCTTGGAAGGCGAGGACCTGACGATTCGATCCCCCGGCAATGAAGCCGTGGCAGCTCAGTCAGACACGATAGTGCAAAAATTGCTAGCTGAGCGCCCAGATCTGGCAGCGACAGCCGCAGCGGGCCTCAAGGCTGGCAACGGCGATTGGCGCATTTGTGGAGTGGATTGCGCCGGTTTCGATCTCATTTCGGGTGATTTGCTTCTGCGCTGCGAGTTCGAGACCGTCGCACAGGGGGTCGATGATATTTATTCACATATATCTAACATGAAATACGCAATACCTGAAATTTAGCTATATACAATCTTGAAGCGGTATTGATAGTTTTCGCCGTCCGGCATTGAGCGGGAACACGCGTTCTTGAAATTAGTTTCACACCAGGAAGAAAATATGGACACAATCGATTTAACCGCCAATGCAAACGTTGCAGCTGCCCTTTTGTCGGCAATGGCAAACCCCAAGAGACTTCTGATCCTCTGCAACCTGGTCAAGGGCGAGATCCCCGTCGGCGCGTTGGCGCAGGAAGTCGGTTTGAGCCAGTCCGCGCTGTCGCAGCACCTATCCAAGCTGCGCGCCCAGAAGCTGGTCAAGACGCGACGCGACGCACAGACGATCTACTATTCAAGCAATTCCGAGCCGGTCCTCAAGATCCTCGAAGCCCTCACCGACATCTATGCTGTTCAAAGCCGCGCAAAGTCTGCGGCGTAAGGACGCGCTGACATAACGTCAGCCTATAAGCCCCACTGCCGAGGGATGCATCCGGAATAGTGCGGCACCTTATTTCAGTACGTCTTCATACTCTTAGACCGGCAGCAATGCCGGTCTATTTTTTTGCACTGCGCCAGCCGGCGCGAGCGCCCGCTGGCAACGGCAGCCGCTTGACGCCCGGACAAGCGCTGATAATTTGACCGGGCAGTAAAAAAACCGCCTCAGCCAATAACGGGAACGGCCTCCGAAACGGCCATGGAGAACAGCATGTCCAACCGCCTCAATACCACGCCAAACGACCTCCGGGCCTTTTGGATGCCCTTCACCGCGAACCGACAGTTCAAGAAGGAGCCGCGTCTCTTTGTCGGCGCGAAGGACATGTACTACCAGACCCACGACGGCCGCCAGGTGCTCGACGGCACTGCCGGCCTCTGGTGCGTCAATGCCGGCCACTGCCGGCCGAAGATCACCGAGGCGATCCGCGAACAGGCTGGCGAACTCGATTACGCGCCAGCCTTCCAGCTCGGTCATCCGAAGGCCTTCGAGCTGGCAAACCGCCTCGTCGACATTGCACCCGAAGGGATGGATCACGTTCTCTACACCAATTCGGGATCTGAATCGGTCGAAACGGCTCTTAAGGTCGCCCTCGCCTACCATCGGGTGAAGGGTAACGGTTCGCGGTTCCGTCTCATCGGCCGCGAGCGCGGCTATCACGGCGTCAACTTCGGCGGCATCTCCGTCGGCGGCATCGTTTCCAACCGCAAGATGTTCGGTGCCCTGCTGACCGGTGTCGATCACCTGCCACACACACATCAGCCAGGCAAGAACGCCTTTACCCGCGGCCAGCCGGAGCATGGCGGCGATCTGGCGACGGAACTCGAGCGCATCGTCACACTGCACGACGCTTCGACGATCGCAGCCGTCATCGTCGAACCGATCGCCGGCTCGACCGGCGTCCTGATCCCGCCTAAGGGCTACCTGCAGAAGCTCCGCGAAATCTGCACCAAGCACGGCATCCTGTTGATCTTCGACGAAGTCATCACCGGTTTCGGCCGCCTCGGTGCCCCGTTCGCCGCCCAATACTACGACGTCAAGCCTGACATGATCACCACCGCAAAGGGCCTGACCAACGGCGTCATCCCGATGGGCGCGGTTTTCGTGACGTCGGAGATCCATGACGCGTTCATGAGTGGTCCAGAACACATGATCGAGTTCTTCCACGGCTACACTTATTCCGGCAACCCGATCGCCTGCGCGGCAGCTCTCGGCACGCTCGACACCTACAAGGAAGAAGGGCTGCTGACCCGCGCCGCGGAGCTTGCGGACTACTGGGCCGACGGACTGCACTCCTTGAAGGATTGCCCGAATGTCATCGACATCCGGAACACCGGCCTGATCGGCGCCATCGAACTTGATCCGATCGCCGGCGAGCCCACCAAGCGCGCCTTCACCGCCTTCCTGAAGGCCTATGAGAAGGGCCTGTTGATCCGCACCACCGGCGACATCATCGCGCTCTCGCCGCCACTGATCATCGAAAAGCACCACATCGACGAACTCTTCGGAAAACTCCGCGAAATTCTTCAAAACAACATCTGATCGATGCGCTTTGGGGCCCGTTTTTGCCAGATCAGGCAAAAACGGGCCCCATTTCTTTATCTTCTTGCGAAATCCGCGGTAAATTCCTAAGAAACTTGCTGTGCACTCGCCGAAGCCAAACATGGCAGGCGGATGCTTCGGCCGTGCGGCTGCTCATCGTCTCTTGGCGCATCCCGCAAGGGCTGTTGTACGATCTGGGCACACTGCTGCGGTACTTAATCGCGGGTTTGAAAACCCACCCAAGGAGAAAGAAAATGAGTCTGAAGACTTTGTCGGCGGCCCTTGTCGCCTCGCTTGCCTTTGCGCCGCTCGCCCATGCAGATATCACCATTGGCCTCATCGCGCCGCTGACCGGTCCGGTTGCCGCCTATGGCGACCAGGTGAAGAATGGCGCACAGGCTGCTGTTGACGAGATCAACAAGAAGGGCGGCATCCTCGGCGAAAAAGTCATCCTCAAATACGCCGACGATGCCGGCGAACCGAAGCAGGGCGTTTCCGCCGCAAACCAGCTCGTCGGCGACGGCATCCGCTTCGTCGTTGGCCCGGTCACCTCGGGCGTCGCCATCCCGGCTTCTGACGTTCTCGCCGAAAACGGCGTGCTGATGGTGACCCCGACGGCAACGGCTCCCGATCTCACCAAGCGTGGTCTCGCCAACGTTCTGCGCACCTGCGGTCGCGACGACCAGCAGGCTGAGGTCGCCGCCAACTACGTTCTGAAGAATTTCAAGGACAAGCGCGTCGCGATCATCAACGACAAGGGCGCTTACGGCAAGGGTCTGGCCGACTCGTTCAAGGCAACCCTGAACGCCGGTGGTATCAAGGAAGTGCTCGACGACTCCCTGAGCCCCGGCGACAAGGACTTCAGCGCGCTCACGACCCGTCTGAAGGCCGAGAACGTCGATGTTGTCTATTTCGGCGGCTATCACCCGGAAGGCGGCCTGCTGGCCCGTCAGCTGCATGACCTCTCCGTCAAGGCCGTCATCATCGGCGGCGACGGCCTATCGAACAGCGAGTTCTGGAACATCGGCACCGACGCAGCCGGTGGCACGATCTTCACCAATGCCATGGACGCAACGAAGAGCCCGGACTCGCAGGCAGCTGCGGACGCACTTAAGGCCAAGGGCATCCCGGCCGAGGCCTTCACGCTCAACGCCTACGCCGCAGTCGAAGTCCTGAAGGCGGGTATCGAGAAGGCCGGTAGCGCTGAAGATTCGGAAGCAGTCGCCAAGGCGCTGAAGGGCGGCGAAGCGATCCCGACGGCAATCGGCAAGCTGACCTACGGCGAAACCGGCGACCTGACCTCGCAAAGCTTCGCGCTCTACAAGTGGGAAGCCGGCAAGATCGTTCCGGCCGAATAAGCCTTCGATCTCCCGATTTCGATCGCCGGGCGTCCCTCTGGGGCACCCGGTTTTCGTTTGTGGACCGGCCGACAAAGCCGATCTCGCTTTGTCGGACACATGGGCTATAACTGGTGAAACGCCAGCACGAGGATGCCATGACTGCCAAGCTTGAACGCCTCATCGACCAGGGAACGGGCCGCCTGCCCGCCGACATCGTTCTGAAAGGCGGCCGTTTCTTCGACCTTGTGACCGGCGAACTGGTGGCATCCGATGTCGCGATCGCACAGGATCTTATCGTCGGCACGTGCGGCAGCTACGACGGCGAAACCGAGATCGATATCTCGGGCAAGATCGTGGTGCCGGGCTTCATCGATACGCATCTCCACATCGAGTCGTCGCTGGTGACGCCACACGAATTCGACCGCTGCGTCCTGCCCTATGGCGTAACGACAGTCATCTGCGACCCGCACGAGATCGCAAATGTTCTCGGCACCGAAGGCATTCAGTATTTCCTCGATTCGTCCCTCGAAACGATCATGGACATCCGTGTCCAGCTCTCCTCCTGCGTGCCTGCGACGCATCTGGAGACATCGGGCGCCGACCTTCCGATCGAGCGCCTCCTTCCCTTCCGCCATCATCCGAAGGTAATCGGCCTTGCCGAGTTCATGAATTTCCCCGGCGTGATCCACAAGGATCCGATCTGCATGGCGAAGCTCGACGCCTTCCAGGGCGAGCACATTGACGGCCACGCCCCTCTGCTCTCGGGCAACGACCTCAACGGCTATCTCGCCGCCGGCATCCGCACCGAGCACGAATGCACGAGTGCTGCCGAAGCGCTGGAAAAGATCCGCAAGGGCATGCACATCCTCGTGCGCGAGGGCTCTGTTTCGAAAGATCTCGCAGCCCTGATGCCCATCATCACCGAGCGCCTGTCGCCCTACATCGCCCTTTGCACCGATGATCGCAACCCGCTCGACATCGCCGAGCAAGGGCATCTCGACTACATGATCCGTACCGCGATCAAGAGCGGGGTGGAGCCGCTTGCCGTCTACCGCGCCGCCTCGATCTCGGCTGCCCGGGCCTTCGGCTTGAGGGACCGCGGTCTCGTCGCCCCAGGCTGGCGCGCGGACCTCGTGGTCATCGACAGCCTCGAAAACTGCCGCGCGGATCTGGTCTTTGCTGCCGGCCGCCAGGTGACCACGGAACTTTTCGCCACACGCAAGCCGGTGGAGCCGGTCGGCCTCGACAGCGTCAAGGCCCGGCCCGTGAACGCCGCCCACTTCGGCGTTCCTGTGGCCGATGGCGAAACGCCTGTCATCGGTGTCACTCCCGGCAAGATCATTACCGAACACCGCCGCTACCGGCTACCGGTGAAAGGCAACCAGACCGCCGTCGATCTCGGCAACGACATCATCAAGGTCGCTGTGATCGAAAGGCACGGCAAGAACGGCAACCATGCCAATGGCTTCGTCCAGGGCTTCGGCCTGAAGAAGGGTGCGATTGCCTCCACCGTCGGCCATGACAGCCACAACATCTGCGTCGTTGGCGTCAGCGAGGACGACATGGCGCTCGCCGCCAATCGCCTCGGCGAAATCAACGGCGGCTTCGTGGTTGTGGAGGATGGCAAGGTCACCGGCGAGATCGCCCTGCCCATTGCCGGCCTGATGAGCCTCGAGCCCTACGAGACGGTGCGCGACACGCTCCACCATCTACGCAAGGCCGCCTACGCGCTCGGCACGACGCTTGAGGAACCCTTCCTGCAGGTGGCCTTCCTGCCGCTCCCGGTCATTCCGCACCTGAAGATCTCGGATCGGGGAATGGTCGATGTCGACAAGTTTGCGCTGATCGGCTGACGTCTAGCCAGCCACCCGCGCACAGAACGCGTCGAGCGCGACAAGCTTGATTGGGCCGGTTGCCGCTCCCGCCGCAAAGCCCGGCATAGCCAACCGTTCTCCTATCACCATTCCCGCCGGCGGAATGAACTGTGCTGGCTTGCGCGTCAGGTTGAAGACAAAGAGCAGCGTCTCGCTTCCCTTGGTGCGCGTGAAGGCGAGCAGGTCCTGATTGGTCCCGATGAACTCCATCGCGCCGTCAAGCAATGCCGGATGGCCTTTCCGGAATTCGAGCGTCTGCCGGTAGTGGTTCAGAACGGAATGCGGATCGCTCTCCTGCGTGTCGACGGAAAGCGCTGCCTGCTCGTAAGGAACAGGCAACCAGGATTTTTCGGCCATGGTAAAGCCGGCATGCGCCTTCGCAGCCTCCCAGGGCATCGGCGTGCGGCATCCGTCGCGTCCCTTGAAGGCCGGCCAGAAACGGATGCCGTAGGGGTCACGCAGATCCTCGAAGGCCAACTCGGCCTCCGGCAGGCCGAGTTCTTCCCCCTGATAGAGGCAGATCGAGCCGCGCAGCGTCGCCAGCACCGACATGGCGAGCTTGGCAACGACTGGCCGCTCCTCCGGGGTCTTTGCGAAGCGGCTCACATGACGGTTGACGTCATGGTTCGAGAAGGCCCAGCAGACCCAGCCATTGGCAACCGACTTCTGGAAGGCATCGACGCAACTGCGGATATGGGTAGCGGTAAACTCCGGTCCGAGCAGGTCGAAGGTGTAGCACATGTTCAGCTTGTCGCCGCCGGCGGTATAGGCAGCCACCGTCTTCAACGAGCGTGCTCCGTCGCCGACCTCGCCTACCGTCGCGCGCGCTTCGTAGTGGTCGAGCAAGGCCCGGAAGCGCTGGAGGAAGCCGATGTTTTCCGGCTGCGTCTTGTCATAGAGGTGGTTCTGCATGCCGTAAGGGTTCGTATCGGGCGCATCGAGACCGGCATCGCTCTCGTCGGGCGCATGCGGGGGATTGTCGCGAAGAAGCTTATCGCAGAAGTAGTAGTTCACTGTATCAAGGCGGAAGCCATCGACGCCACGGTCGAGCCAGAACTTCACGGTGGCGAGCACGGCATCCTGAACCTGTGGATTGTGGAAGTTCAGATCCGGCTGCGAGGTCAGGAAGTTGTGCTGGTAATATTGCCGGCGTACGCCATCCCATTCCCATCCAGGCCCGCCGAAGATCGAGAGCCAGTTGTTGGGTGCCGTGCCATCTGGCTTCGGATCTGCCCAGACATACCAGTCGGCCTTGGGATTGCTTCGGCTTGAGCGGCTTTCGACGAACCAGGGATGAACATCGGACGTGTGCGATATCACTTGGTCGATGATGATCTTGATGCCGAGCCGGTGAGCCGCCGCCATCATCTCGTCGAAATCATCGAGCGTTCCGAAGATCGGATCGACATCGCAATAGTCGGAAACGTCATAGCCCATATCGGCCATCGGTGACTTGAAGAATGGCGACAGCCAGATGGCGTCTACGCCGAGGCTGGCGATATGGGGCAATCTCCGGGTAATGCCCTTCAGGTCTCCGAGGCCATCTCCGTTCGTATCCTGAAAGGATCGTGGATAGACCTGATAGATAACCGCACCTCGCCACCAGTCCGCTGTTTTGCCCGCAACCGACATCAGCCGTCTATCTCCTACCTTCATTCGATGATGCCAACACTAAAGCGGGCGGGACAAAAAACAACCTTCAGCCGAAATCAGTCGAACATCCCAGCTTCTGCATTTTGCGCTTTAGCTTTTCGCGGTGCTTGATGTCCTTGCTAGGCAGCTTACCGCCCACCGTGTTTCGTTCCTGCAAGGCGAGTGTCTGACAATCCCACTTTCGCTTGCCTCCGCCTCCGTGTGCGGAAGCGAGACCGGTTGAAAGCGATAGCGCCGCAACCAGCGAAATACCAATCAGAGGGCCTGAGATCGTCTGCAAGCGTGTGTCCCCGTAACTGCGCGAGTGCCACTATGCGCGCTGCAGATAGGGTCAACAATCCGGCCTAGAGTCGCAGCCACATGCCGCTCGTGGCTTGTCAGGAACAGCCTCTACGCGTATCAGCGAAAGCGGGAAAATTCAGGGAGGCTTTCTGTGAGCGGGCGTTTTCTATCGATCGGTGAATGCATGGTAGAGCTTTCGCATGCAGGCGCCGGCTTGCTGCGCAAGGGCTTTGCCGGCGACACGCTGAATACAGCCTGGTACGCCCGCGCCTGCCTGCCGGCGGATTGGTCGGTCGAGTATTTTACCGCGCTCGGCGACGAAGCCATGTCCGATGAGATGATCGCCTTCTACAAGCAGGCTGGCATCGGCACGGAATTTATCAGGCGCATCAAGGGCAAGGCGCCGGGTCTCTACATGATCAGCCTCAAGGATGGCGAGCGCTCCTTTAGTTACTGGCGCGACAACTCCGCCGCCCGCCAGCTCGCAGCCGACGCGGAACTCCTTCGCGAGGCGATCGAGGCCAGCGACGTTGTCTACTTCTCCGGCATCACACTTGCGATCCTGTCTCGCAACGACGCCGACACCCTGCTCGCCGAAGTCCGCCGCGCCAAGGCCGCCGGCAAGATCGTGGCCTTCGATCCCAATATCCGCCCGCGGCTCTGGTCGGGCTATGACGTGATGCATGCGACGATTAGCGAAGGTGCGCGTGCCTCTTCCCTGGTGCTGCCGAGTTTTGATGACGAGGCAACGCACTTCGGCGACGTTTCGATTGCAGCAACGATCCAGCGCTATCGCACCCTCGGCGCGACGGACGTGGTGGTCAAGAACGGCGCAGAAGGAGCAACGTTGAGCTTCGACGGCGTGGAGAGATTCGTCCCGGCTGAGAAGGTCGAGCAGGTCGTCGACACGACCAGCGCCGGCGACAGCTTCAACGGCGCATTTCTCGCCCGCTACCTCGAGACCAAGGACGCGCCCGCCGCCGCCGCATTTGCTGCAAAGGTTGCCGCACGCGTCGTCAGCGAACATGGAGCCCTCGTTGCCTGGGAAAAACTTGGTATCAACCACGCCTGAGCAACACCGGACGATCGGTGTAGCGCAACTGTAATATTTCCATCATCGACGGTCGCCAGAATGTGAAGCGCGGGAATCGAGTCCCCGGGTCTGCCGGGAGTTTGGCCGGCGCCCCCGCGGGCGCGGCTTGGATGGAATTGGGGCGTGCTGCAGCATATGTCGGATGTTGGGGGCAACGAAGGCCGGAACGCATCTCGGCCGGGGGTGGCGGAACGGCTGGTCATTGTCAGCGATGCCTGGCATCCGCAGGTCAACGGCGTCGTCCGTTCGATCGAGAACACCAACCGCGAACTGGCGAAAATGGGCATTGACGTGGCAATGGTGACGCCGCAGGGCTTTCACAGTGTGCCCTGCCCCACCTACCCCGAAATTCGTCTTTCCATCGCCAGCTACCGCCGCGTCGCGCGCGAGATCAGAAAACACATGCCCTCCTACGTTCATATCGCAACGGAGGGTCCTTTGGGGCTGACGGCGCGGCGCTGGTGCCTGAAGAACCGCATGCCCTTTTCGACCAGTTACCACACCCGCTTTCCGGAATATGTTTCGGCCCGTTTGCCCATACCGAAGAGCTGGCTTTATGCGTTCGTCCGTTGGTTCCACAATTCCGGCGCCGGTTGCATGGTCGCGACCCCAAGCCTCGCGCGCGAACTCTCCGACAAGGGCATTCGAAACCTCATGCCGTGGAGCCGCGGCATCGATGCCGATCATTTCCGCCCCATGCCCCTGGACGACGCGCCGTTCGGCCTTGCCCGCCCGATCTTCATGACAGTCGGCCGCGTTGCCCTGGAAAAGAACTTGCCGGCCTTCCTGGATCTCGACCTACCGGGATCGAAGGTCGTCGTCGGTGACGGGCCGGCTCGTGCCGAGCTCGAGAAGCGCTATCCAGATGTCCACTTCGCCGGCCTGAAGGTCGGCGAGGAACTGGCGAAGGCCTACGCCCAGGCGGATGTCTTCGTCTTCCCCTCGCTGACGGATACGTTCGGAAATACGATCCTCGAGGCCCTCGCGTCAGGCGTTCCCGTCGCCGCCTACCCTGTCACCGGCCCCCTCGACATCATCGCAGACGACAACGACGTCGGAGCACTCGACGACGACCTGAAAACGGCCTGCCTAACGGCGTTTTCAGCGTCGCGCGAGAAGGCACGCGAACTCGCGCTTCAATATTCCTGGGAAGCGGCGACGACACAGTTCATCAACAACATCCGCGCCGCCAACGGCGTCATTACGCCGAAGTGGAAGAAAGCCTGGCAATTTGCTGCCAAGTCGCTGCCAAGAACGAAAAAGCCCGGTGATGCCGCCGGGCCCGTCTCGTCAGGAACCTGAACCGGTTATTTGCTGAGCGCGTCGCGGAGCGTCTGGCTGGCAACGGAGATTGCGCTGCGCACAGCGGGCGTCTCGGCAATGGCGTTCAGAAGCACGAAGTCGTGGATCGTGCCGTTGTAGCGGATCGAGGTCACCTTCACGCCCGCCTGACTTAATTTGCGGCCATAGGCCTCGCCTTCGTCTCGCAGCACGTCATTCTCGTCGGTGATGATCAATGCCGGAGGCAACCCGTTCAGCTGATCGAGTGAAGCCTGGAGCGGGGAAGCAGTCGGCTCCCTGCGCTTGGCTTCATCGGGGAGATACGCATTCCAGAACCACTTCATCGCTTCCTTCGTTAGCCAAGGACCGTTGGCGAACTGATTGTAGGAGCCGGTCTCGAAGTTGGCGTCGGTCACGGGATAGAACATGACCTGCTGAGCGATTGCAGGACCGCCGCGCTCCTTGGCAAGCAGCGTGACCGCCGCGGTCATGTTGCCGCCGACGCTGTCGCCGGCCACCGCCAGGCGGGTGGCGTCGACATTGAATTCCTTCTGGTGTTCAGTGACGTATTTCGTTGCGGCGTAGGCCTGCTCGATCGCGATCGGATAGCGAGCCTCCGGCGAGCGCTCATAGTCGACAAAGACAACAGTGGCCTTGGCGCCATTGGCGATCTCGCGAACGAGACGGTCATGCGTATCGGCATCGCCAAGCACCCAGCCGCCGCCGTGGAAATACATGACGACAGGAAGCTTGCCCTTCACGCCTTCTGGACGAACGACACGCAGCTTGATGCTGCCGGTCGGTCCAGCCTTGATCGTCAGGTTCTCTTCCTTGGCGGCAAGCTTCTTGGCGTCACCCTTCTGCGCCCCGGCAAGGACATTGCGGGCGTCGGAAGGAGACAGTGCATAGATTGGCTTGGAGCCAGCGAGCGCATCGATGAACTTCTGGGTTGTCACTTCCAATACCGGATCGGCAGCGGCACCCAAAGTGGTTGCTGCGAGGATGGCTGCTGCGGAGAGTGCGGTCTTTGCGGTCGACATTGTCCTGTCCTTTTCGGTTGCTATTCGTCGTTGGCGCATCATCTATATATTGCACTATTATATATCGCACGATATAAACAGGCATAGCTCTCATGCAGAAAGATTGGTTGCGATTGTTTATTGCGCGATATATGTTGTCGCGCTTTCGGAGAATTGGATATGAGCGACGATCTGAACCTAGATGATTTTATGTGCTTCGCCCTCTACACCGCAAATCACGCGATGAATCGGGTCTACAAGCCACTGCTTGATGCGCTGGACCTCACATACCCGCAGTACCTGGCAATGGTCACCCTATGGAAAGAAGACAACCAGACAGTCGGCGACATCAGCGAGAAGCTTCACCTTGAATCGAGCACCCTCACCCCTCTCCTGAAGCGTTTGGAAACGGCCGGCTACGTCAAACGCGAGCGCGGCAAGGACGACGAGCGTGTAGTCATCATCCGGTTGACGAAGGAGGGTCGCGAACTCAAAAGACGCGCAGCATCCATTCCCGGCTGCATCCTCGATGCATCGGGCCGAGAATTTGCTGACTTGAAACGGTTGGCGGCAGACGTGATCGTATTGCGCGACACGCTGACGCGTCACTCAAAATAAGGAGCAGCGGACCTATCAGGACCGCTTTTTCTTCGACTCATACGGATTGTCCGGAGAACGATAGTGAATCCGGATCGGCACGCTCGGCATGTCGAAATCGTTGCGCAGACCGTTGATCAAATAGCGGGTGTACGATTCCGGCAGCGCGTCGGAGCGTGTGCAGGAGATCATGAACGCCGGCGGACGGGCCTTCACCTGCGTCATATACTTGAGCTTGATGCGGCGACCGGAGACTGCTGGTGGCGGATGCTGAACCTGCTGCTGCTCCAGCCAGCGATTGAGGCGGGCAGTCGAGATGCGCTTGTTCCAGACCTTATCCGTATCGATGATAGACTGCATCAGCTTGTCGAGACCACGGCCGGTCTGGCCGGAGATCGGCACGGCACGAATCCCGCGCGCCTGCGGCAGCAAGCGGTCGGTCTTCTCGCGCAGGTCCGCGAGAACAGCCTGCGGCTCCTCGATCATGTCCCACTTGTTGAAGGCGAGCACGGCAGCACGGCCCTCACGGAGCACGAGATCGACGATGTGCAGATCCTGCTTCTCGAACGGGATCGTCGCATCGAAGACGATGACGACGAGCTCAGCAAAACGGATGGCACGTAGCGTATCGGCCACCGAGAGCTTTTCGAGCTTCTCGATCACCTTCGCCTTGCGGCGCATGCCTGCCGTATCGAACATCTTGATGGTGCGGCCGCGCCAGTCCCATTCAACGGAGATGGAATCGCGCGTGATGCCGGCTTCCGGCCCCGTCAGCAGTCGGTCTTCACCGAGGAAGCGATTGATCAGCGTCGACTTACCGGCGTTCGGGCGACCGACGATCGCCACGCGCAGCGGCTTCGTGTCGTCATATACCGGTTCTTCCTCTTCCTCGCCTTCCTCATCGATCGGCTGAGGGATATCGACGTCGGTGACGGCGACATCTTCCTTAGGCGGAAATGCGCGGTCTTCACCAAGGGCGGCAACGATCGCATCCCTAAGGTCGAGCATGCCCTGCCCGTGTTCGGCCGAGATCGGAGTCGGTTCACCAAGACCGAGCGAATAGGCGTCGTAAAACCCGGCGTCCGAGCCACGGGCTTCCGACTTGTTGGCCACGAGAACCACGGGCTTGCCACGGCGGCGCAACATTTCGGCGAGCGCCGTGTCGACGGGCGTCAGCCCGGTCTTGGCATCGACTACGAACAAAGAAAGGTCAGCCTCGTCGATCGCCGCCTCTGTCTGGGCGCGCATGCGGCCCTGCAGGCTCTCTTCATGGGCCTCCTCAAGACCAGCCGTATCAACGATGGTGAAACGCAGGTCGACGAGCCGTGCTTCGCCCGGGCGGCGGTCGCGGGTAACGCCCGGCGTGTCATCGACAAGCGCCAGCTTCTTTCCAACCAACCGGTTGAAAAGCGTCGACTTGCCGACATTCGGGCGACCGACAATGGCGACCGTGAAGCTCATTGAAATTCCTTACATTCAGCCCTGTGCGGCGGGCGCCTTGCCGGATGCGGTGATGTTATCAAGCATCATCTGGGCACGATTGGCAACATTGCGCGGGCTCTGCGCATCGTCGGCAATTGCCTGGTACCATTGGCGAGCCTGCGCCATGTTGCCAGCCTTGTAGGCGGCAAGGCCGAGCGCTTCGCGGGAGGAGTGACGGAAGGCATTACCGGGAACAGCCATTTCCTCGACATGGGCGGAAACCTGGTCGTAGGTGCCGCTTTCAATCAGCAGCCATCCGGCGCGCATCTTGGCGGCATCGCGTACGGCTGCCGGAGCAGCGTTGTCCTTGCCGATCAAATCGAAGGCAGCAACGGCGCCAGCCGTGTCGCCCTTCTGGGCCAGAACGCTTGCGGCACGCAGGCGGG
Organism: Rhizobium sp. BK399; assembly: GCF_014194695.1. GTDB lineage: Bacteria > Pseudomonadota > Alphaproteobacteria > Rhizobiales > Rhizobiaceae > Rhizobium. The sequence goes on from NZ_JACIAH010000002.1 coordinate 399,990, forward strand.
CAAGGATCGGATAGGCACCATGTCCTTCCTTTTCCAACGTCTCGAGCGCGGCCAGCGCCTCGTCGTTCTTGTTCTCGTCGGCAAGCTTCATCGCGGCGATGAACTTGTCACCCGTGCCGGAGGACTGGTTATCGTCCCAGTATTCGTAGACCTTGTAGCCGATGGTACCGAGCACGATCAGGACGGCGAGCGCAATCAGGTAACGACCAAACCGGCGCCATGCGCCCTTCACCTGGTCGGAACGCAGTTCCTCATTGACTTCACGAATGAAGCTGTCGTCGTTGAATGCCATTCTCGTCTCCGGCCGCGGATATGCTTCGGCATGCGGGTTGCACGCACATTGTGGGGCCTTCTACCCCATTTTTCAGCAGTTGTAAGGGGGATTGAAAAGATTCGTCACATAGCGATCGGGGCCACACCGATCAACAGCTCGTGCAGCTTGAACGTGATGAGCGCCCAGACAACCACACCGATGACGACGGCATATAGATCATACTTACCCGAGACGAAGGGACGAAGGGTGAGTTCGCCAGCACGTTCGCGCCTTTTCAGCGCAATGCGCAGGATGACGCCCCATGCAAGAAAGGCCGCAAACAGCAACACTGATGAGGTCTCGCCGTTGGCCAGGAGATGCGCGAAGGCCCAGATCTTCACCGACAGGACCATCGGATGCTTCGTCTTCACCGCGATACGCCCCGCCGGCAGCAGCGAGGCGACTAGACAGATAAGGGCGATCAGCATCAGCGTAACGGCGATATGCGCCATCCAGACCGGTGGGGTGTAGAGCACGCCGGTCACCTGACGGGCCTGACCGAAGCCGTAGATCAACAGGATGAGCGATAGGATACTGAGGACTGAATAGACGCCCTTCCAACCGTTCTCGCCGAGCCTGTCGATCATGGACTGACGAAGGCCGGGGGCGATCACACGGATAAGATGAAGCCCGAGGAAAATAATGATGCCGACGATGAGCAATGCCATGACGATCTCCTGTGCGTTTTCCGAGACTTAGCTGGGCTGACAGAAAAACGCCAGCGCCACCGCAGCTTCGCCGCATTTCTGTAACAGGAAAGCCGCAAACAAATTGTCGCGGTGCCCATGTTTCGTTCGTTTTTCAAAGCCTCCCTCGCTCTTTCCTTGTTTGTCCCAAGCGTGGCGAGTGCCGGCGATCAGCCAAAGCAGCTGGTGATCATCTCGTTTGACGGTGCGCACGATAACGCGCTCTGGCAGAAGAGCCGTGAAATGGCGGCAAAGAACGGTGCGCATTTCACCTATTTCCTCTCCTGCACCTTCCTGATGAACCAGGCCGCTAAGAAAGCCTATCAGGCGCCGCATCAGAAAATGGGCAAATCCAACGTCGGCTTTGCCCAGAGCGATGACGAGATCCGCGAACGGCTGGGCAATATCTGGCATGCCCATCTCGAGGGCCACGATATTTCGAGCCATGCCTGTGGCCATTTCGACGGGCGGCAGTGGAGTGAAGTCGACTGGCGTAGGGAGTTCGCAACTTTCCACGCCACGCTGCGGAACGCCTGGAAAAGCGTTGACCTCGAAGAGCCGAAAGGCTGGCAGGATCTGGTCAATCATGGCATCCACGGCTTCCGCGCCCCTTACCTCTCGGCAACGCCGGGCGCCGACATGATCGCTGCGGAGAAGAAGGCCGGCTTCACCTACGACGCAAGCCTCGTGACCAAGGGTCCCGCCATGCCGGTCGAGGAAGCCGGCATCGTCCGCTTCGGCCTACCTCTCATTCCTGAGGGCCCCCGCGAGAAGCCGATCATCGGCATGGACTACAACCTCTTCGTCCGCCACTCCAACGGCACCGAGGACAAGGCCGACTCGAAGGCATTCGAAGACCGCTCCTACGCCGCCTTCAAGGAAGCCTTCGACAAACAATACACCGGCAACCGCATTCCGCTGCAGCTCGGTTTCCATTTCGTCGAGATGAACGGCGGCGCCTACTGGCGCGCGCTCGACCGACTTGTCAGCGATGTCTGCCACCGTCCGGACGTCTCCTGTGTCAGCTATTCCGAGGCGATCCCGATCATCGAGGCGCGCGGCAAGCTGCAGGAGCAGACGCAAACCTCGGGTCTTTAGGCGAGCGTTGCCGTTCGCTAGCCTTTGCCCAGGGTGGGCAACATCGCGCCAATTGAACGCGCTGTGTTTTCGCTGGGTCGTATCCACCAGTATCGAAGTGCGACCTGCTCCTGCTGCCCTGCGGTGCACGGTTGCTCGTCTCTGGTGCGTTTGCAATTAGCGCCGGCGCGACTACTTTTTAGCGACGCCACTCTTCTCAGTGGCAGCGAGAAGCAGACCAGGAGCAGATCATGTGCCGAAACATCAAACCCCTGTTCAATTTCGATCCGCCTGCTACAGATGAAGAGATCCATGATGCGGCGCTTCAGTTTGTGCGGAAATTGAGCGGAACGACCAAGCCATCGAAACGCAACGAGGCCGCGTTCGAGCGCGCAGTCAATTCGATCACGAAATGCGCCCAAGAACTGCTCAATTCACTGGAAACGTCCCAACCTCCTCGTGATCGCGAGGAAGTCGCCGCAAAAGCCCGGGCCAGAACAGCGATGCGGTTCGCGTAGGCCAAACCCATCGCACGCAGAAGGTCTCATTTCGACCCGTCGGGCAAGTGACTATCCGCCGCTCAAAGTCGCCGTGAAAGTCATCGCCAGAACATGGCGATGACCAAGGGTCGGCTTCTCCAGCCGGCGGCACTAGCCGTCGGCGTGGATGATGCCCGCTTCGCGCTCCAGATAGCGCTGGTCGATATCAGGCAACGGCTCGCCTTCGATCGCCGACTCGAACGTGCGCAAGCGCTTGTAGATCGACAACAGTTCGACGATCGTCGTCCACGAATTGACCAGATACTGGAAGGATCCGCGAACCTGATCAAAGACATTGTTGATCTGCGTCATCAGGCCGAGCGTCAGCTTGCCGGCGACGATCGATGGCACCAGCACGATCAGGCTGAACAGATTGTCGGCCTGCAGGTAGAAAATGCGGGCGACGTTGAAATACATGTAGTGGAAATAGAGCCGGAAATAGTTGCGGCGCACGTTGGCGAAAAGCTCAGCCACGGTCGGCGGCGTCGCGCGGTCAGCATGGTCTTCGCCGTAGACAAGCTCCTTGCGGTAGGACGCTTCCACGCGCTGATTTCGGAACTCCAGGCCAGGCAGCTTGATACCGACCAGACCAAGGAAAACCGTCCCGAAGATCGACCAGAACAGTGCGGCCCAGACCAGCGCGTGCGGCACTTCGCCGATCAGCGGCAGTTCCGTGATGTTGGTGCCAATCTTGAACAGCACCGGCAGGAAGGCAATCAGCGTCATGACCGAGCTGACCAGGCTGACGCCAAGGCTTTCCACCGTTGAGGAGAAGCGCATCGTGTCTTCCTGAACGCGCTGCGAAGCGCCTTCGATGTGCCGGAGCTTCGGCCAATGCGCCATGTAGTATTCGTTCATCGCCGTGCGCCAGCGGAAGATCCAGTGGCTGACAAAGAACAGATTGAGCACGCCAACGGTGATCGCCACGAAGGCAATGCCGGCAAAGCCAAGCATGCCGAGATAGAGCTGCGACGCGGTGACAGGTGCCGTCTTCGCGAGCGCCTGCTGGATCAGGTCATAGAACGGCCCGTACCATGCGTTGATCGCGACGCTGACCTGAACCGAAAAATACGTGTTGAAGATGATCAGCGCCGAACCCAGCACCGACCACATCTGCCAGCGATGCGGGCTGTAGGTAAACCAGAAAGCGGCAAAGAGCGCGACGGCCACCGTGTAGTAGATGTAGAACCAAAGGAACGGCGCCGACCAGAAGACCGAGACACCGATCGGAGATTCCTCGCCCGCCGCCAGCGGCGGCAAGCCAACGATGGCGCCGAGGCCGGATCCCACGAAATACCAAAAGAGAACGGCAAGAAGCGCCCAAGCAACAGCTGAGATAAAGAAGAGCCTGGGCTTGGGGAAATACGATACGAACACGGGAGAGCTTGCTTTCCTGAACTGGAGTCTTCGGAGTCTCTAAACAGACCAATTGCGGCGAAAACTACGGCAGTTCGCGAAGAGCGGCAATGGCCTCTCCCCATTGTTACGCACTTGTAACGCGCTATGACAGCTTCTTGACGACCGGTATCACCAGCATTGCGCACACCAGCAAAGCCCCCGCGGCGGCATATGTCGGCGTCGTGAAACTTCCGGTCCGCTCCGCCATCCAGCCTGCCACAATGGGGCCGACAATCTGCCCGACGCCAAATGCGGCTGTCATCGTCGCAAGGATCCTGCGCGGGCTCGCCGGGGATAACTTGCGGCCGATCTGCAGGCCATAAGCAGTGATCGCGAGGAAAGTTGCACCAAACAGCGCACCACCGATCAGCGGCGCCACCGAATGCGGCAAGAGAACGGTCGCGAGCACACCAACTGCCTCGATGAGGAGCGCAGCCACGTAGACCCACCCCAACCCGAGCGGGCGGACGAAGGGCTTCCAGGCGAAAAGCGCGACCGAAGCAGTCAGTCCGGCGATGAACCAGCAAAGAAATTCAATGATCGGTCCGGCAGCATCCATGCGGGCGATCGTAACCAGAAACGTGCCGGTGATCACATATCCGAACCCAAAGAGCCCATAAGACGCCGTCACGAGTATCATCGGCAGGCTCCAGGCGATCTTCGGCTCCTTGCCGGTCTGCGCGGCTGCCGCCGGGCCTGTCGGCAATAGCCACCAGACTGCCACCAGGCTGACCGCCGAATAGATCGCGCCGCCGATCCAGGATGCCCGCCAGGCGTCTGCGCTTCCGCTAAGCAGCAGTCCGACCAGCAACACCATCACCGACGAGAGCGCGATGCCGGCGCCCGGACCGCCGAAATGCGCCGCCTGGACATGGTCGTTTCCGGCCATTGCTCCGTGGCTGAGCACGATCTGCGAGCTGAAGACAAGAGCAAAGGCACTCGCAACACCGGCGAGGAAGCGAATGACTGCAAAACCCATGACCGATGTCGTCATCGCCATGGCTGCAAGCAGCAACGCTGTTGCCGCAAGCGCAAGAAGCGCGACCTTGCGCTCGCGTCCTGTCGCCCAGCCATAGGCGGCGAGAACCGCGCCGACGAGATAGCCGACGAAATTCGCCGAAGCGATGAAGCCGGCATCGGCAGCGGACAGCGGCACGCCGCTGATCATGCTCGGCAGGATCGGGGTGTAGGAAAAACGGCCGAAACCCATGGCGGCAGCCATGGCGATCGCCCCTGCCAGTCCGGTTCGAAAGAGGCTTTCGGGAAGGTTTTCATTGCGTGCCAACATGGCATGCTTATCGCGCTGCAGCATGGCGCCGACAATCAAGAATTTCTGATCGAACGATCAATCGTACGAAATCATCTCCGAGTTCTTGAAAGCAATTATCGTAAGATATATGTTTTACGACATAGTGAACGATACATCAAAGGAGTGACCTATGAGAGGTTTTAGAGGCGGAATGATGGGTGGCGGCGGTTTTCGCATGGGAAGGAAGTTTGCGTCAGGCGATCTGCAACTGGTGATCCTGGCGCTGCTGGTGGAACAGCCCCGCCACGGCTACGAGCTGATCAAGCTCCTGGAAGAGCGTTCGGGCGGCTTTTATGTTCCAAGCCCTGGCGTGATCTATCCTGCGTTGACCTACCTGGAAGAAACCGGCCTTGCCGACGTGGAGAGCGAAGGCACCAAGAAGCTCTACCGCATCACGGAAAGCGGCCGCAGGCTTGTCGAAGAAAACCAGTCGATGATCGACATGACGCTTGGAAAGCTCGAGAAGATCGGCGCGAAGATGGCGCATGTGCGCAAGATCTTCGACCCGGAAAGCCGCAATGGCGATCGGGACGATGACGCCTTCCCGGAAGACAAGAGCGAGGTCGCAGCAGCCCGTATGCTGCTCAAATCGGCGCTCCGGCTGCGCTATCCCTGGTCGAAGGACGAGGCCAAACGCATTGCCGGCATTCTGGAGCGCGCTGCCGGCGAAATTCTTGCCGGCGGACGTTCGGGCGAATGAAGCCTCAGGCGCCGCCCTCCGGCAGCGTCAGGATCAGTGGACCATTTCGCGTGGCGACGACCGTGTGCTCGTATTGCACGGTCGGAGCCTCCGGGTCAGCGTAGAGTGTCCAGGCGTCGTCGCCTCCCTCCGCCCATGTCGCGCCAAGCGAGAGGAACGGCTCGACCGTGAAGACAAGGCCTTCCGTAATCATCCGCTTCTCGGACGGATCCGGCCAGGTCGAGAGCTCAGCCGGCTCTTCGTGCAGCGAACGGCCGATCCCGTGGCTCGCCAGATTGGCGACGAGCGTATAGCGATTTTTCAGCGCAAAGGCGCCGACCGCCTGGCCGATCTTGGCGAGCGGTTCGCCCGGTTTCACCTGATTGAGGCCAACCCACAGCGCCCTCTTGCCGTCACGGCAGAGCTTTTCGATCTTCGACTTGTGTGGTAGCAGGCTGAACGACGCGCCGGTGTCGGAAAAGAACCCGTCCTTCTCGGCAGATACGTCGATGTTGACCAAGTCTCCCGGTCGAATAACGCGCGGACCCGGAATGCCGTGGGCGATTTCCTCGTTGACGCTGATGCAGGTTGCACCGGGAAACTGGTAGCAAAGTTCGGGCGCCGAACGCGCGCCGGCGTCCTCAAGCATCTTGCGGCCGATCTGATCAAGCTCCAGCGTCGTAATGCCCGGTTCGAGCGAAGTGCTCATCACCTGCAAGGCATTGGCGCAGATCCGGCCGATTTCCTTCAGCTTGAGGAGTTCGTCTTCGCTTTCGATGATCATGAATGACTATCCGGCCTTCTGCGGCCGGTCGACCGGCACTCGATCAGGATGAGAGCACGACGACGCTCGGATTCCAACTCATCCTTTACGGCATCATGCTCCAATTTCAGGCCGTGGCTTTCGCCTCTTCGTCGCTTTCAGTCAATGCCTTTCTGACGATCGGCGCGACTTTCGTGCCGTACAGTTCGATGCCGCGCATGATCTGATCGTGAGGCATCAGGCCGATCGCCATCTGCAGCAGAAAGCGGTCGTTCTTGAACAGCCGATGATGCGCGATGATCTTCTCGGCCACCAGTCCCGGCTCGCCCACGAAGAGCGCGCCGTTCGGCCCGCGCGACATGTCGAAGTGCGCCCGGTTCGTTGGCCCCCACCCGCGCTCGCGGCCGATCCGGTTCATGACCTCGGCCTGCGGACCATAGAACTGATCGGCGGCGGCATCCGTTGTGTCCGCGATGAAGCCGTGAACATTGATGCTGGTCTTGAGCTTCGATGCCTCCTGCCCTGCCCGTCGAGCGGCCTCGCGGTAGAGATCGAACAACGGCGCGAAACGGCGTGGCTCGCCTCCGATGATCGCCAACGCTACCGGCAAGCCCATGGCGCCGGCGCGAGCAACCGATTGCGGCGTGCCGCCGACCGCGACCCACAAAGGCAGCGGGTCCTGCAGCGGGCGAGGATAGACACCACGCCCATTGATCGGCGCACGCAGTTCGCCTGACCAAGTGACGGTTTCCTGATCGCGGAGCGCCATCAGCAAGTCGAGCTTTTCCTCGAACAGCTGATCGTAATCCTCCAGATTGTAGCCAAAGAGCGGGAACGACTCGATGAATGAACCCCGTCCCGCCATGATTTCGGCACGGCCGTTGGACAGAAGATCGAGCGTTGCGAACTGCTGGAATACGCGAACCGGATCGTCCGAGCTCAACACGGTCACGGCGCTGGTCAGCCGAATGCGCTTGGTTTTCACGGCAGCGGCAGCCAAAGCGACTGCGGGCGCCGAAGCCGCATAGTCCGGCCGGTGATGCTCGCCCAAGCCGAAGACATCGAGCCCGACCTGATCGGCGAGCTCGATTTCCTCGAGCAGATGCTTCAGTCGTTCTGCGCCTTCCTCACCCTTGCTTCGGCTCGGAGTCGGGTTCACGTCGGCAAAGGTGTAGAGGCCTAGTTCCATGGCTCGCATCCCGTTGAATCTACAGATGGAGATAAGGATGGAGCGGCCTCAGCGCAAATACAAATTCTGGAACCGATCGTTCGAGAATATCGATAAGCAGCATCGCCGCAACTTGGCATCGCGGCGAACTTCTATCCTGAAATCAATGACTTCAGAGCTTGAACGGAATCATTTTTCGAACGGCCTCGCACCTGAGATAGAGGCCACCCCAGGCAATCAGCCCGAGATAGACGCCGAACAGCAGGTGCGAGAAGATCGGGCTCCCAACACGCAGATGTGTGGCGATTGCGCCGCCGAGCAAACCGGTGAGCAGGATCGCGCCTAGCACCGACGTTCGTGGAATGGCGTAAAGCAGCGCGCATAGAAGCGTCACGATCCCGAGGCCGCGGGCAAGCATCGGATCTCCCGAATAGCCAAGCGCAGTCATCGTCTCCGTGACCGGCGCGATCGGCACCAGCTTGATCGCGCCGTCGAAAACCAGGAAGGCAACGATCAGGCCGCTCATGACTGTGCCGGTGACGGTCTGCCAGCGCGGAAGCCGGGCCGTTGAATCAACAATTGCAGACATACCTCGATCCCCCTGTTTCGATTCCGATTTCAGATTCTCGGGAGCAGCTCAGCAAGCTGATCGGCGCATTTGCCCCAGCCCTCATGGAAGCCCATCTGCTCGTGCTGCTCCTTGTCGGCCGCCGTCCAGTGTCTCGCCTTGGCGGTGTATTTCGTCCGCCCGTTGCCCAGGTCCTCCAGCAGGATGATGCCGACGAAGAACGGCTTTTCGGACGGCACCCAGGAACTGGTAAAGGCGTCGGTAAAGACGATTTTCTCGTTTTCGACGATTTCGAGATAGACGCCGCGGTTGGGGAACTCCTGGCCCTCGGGGCTGCGCATGACGATGAGGTTCGAGCCGCCCGGCCGTGCATCGATCTGCACGTCAGCAATGCTCCAGGGACGTGGCACAAACCATTCCTTCATCAGAACAGGATCGGTCCAGGCTTTGAAAATTTTCTCGCGCGGGGCATCGAATTCACGCACGAGAACCAGTTCGTGTTGAGCTTCCTCGGTCATTTCAGCATTCTCCTGTTGAACGAAACCTGTTTTCGATCAGGTTGTTACAAGGACGTGGGAGGTTTTCCAGTTCCGACAACTAGACAGGATCTTTTTGAAGATTATTTCGCGATCGGCTGAGCGGCGGAATGAACGAGGCTGTCTATCTGCTGGCGGATGTGGGCGGCCTCGGCTGCCGAGTGAGCCAGCGCGATGGCGCGATCAAATGCCTCGTGCGCCTCACGGGCGCGCCCGAGTTGCTTCAGCAGGCCGCCACGCAAACCGTGATAGTAGAAATAGCCATCGAGCTTTTCACCAAGCGTTTCGACAAGGGCCAACGCCTCCTCTGGCCCTTTGAGCTTGGAGACAGCAACGGCGCGGTTGAGCGTAATCACGGGCGACGGCTGAACACGCTCAAGCGCCCGGTAAAGCAGCTCGATTTCCTCCCAATCCGTATCTTCGGCGCGCTTGGCGCGCGAATGCAGCGCGGCAATGGCCGCTTGCAGCTGGTAAGGCCCGGGCTGGCGATGACGGATCGCCTTGTCGAGCAACGCCAGCGCTTCGTTAATGAGCTCGCGGTTCCATAGCGAACGATCCTGATCCTCGAGCAACACGATGTCGTTCTCACCGTTGAAGCGGGCCTGGCGCCGTGAGATCTGCAGCAGCATCAGCGCCAACAGACCCATCAGCTCCGGCTCGCTGGGGAAAATGCGCAGCAGAAGCCGTGCAAGCCGGATCGCCTCGTCGCTGAAGGCGCAGGCCTCGTGCTTCGGATCGGCTTGACTATAGCCCTCGTTGAAGATGAGGTAGATCATCGTGCTGACGATCGAGAGTCGCTCGGCGCGCTCTTGCGCATCCGGCGTCTCGAAGGGCACACCGGCCTTGGCAACGCGCGCCTTGGCCCGCGTGATCCGTTGCTCCATGGCGCTTTCGCCAACGAGGAAGGCACGGGCGATCTGCTGCACGGTAAGTCCGGAGACGATGCGGAGCGCCAGTGCGATCTGTTGCGTGGCCGGCAGATCCGGATGGCAGCAGATGAACAGCAGTCGCAGGATATCGTCACGATAGTTGGAATCATCAAGCCGTTCGGCGATATCGCTTTCAGCGTCACTGGTGTCCGAAATCAGTTCCTCATCCGGAAGCGCCTGCGTCTTCGAGCGTTTGCGCACCGCGTCGATACCGCTGTTGCGGCCGACGAAGATCAGCCATGCCGTCGGATCGCGCGGCGGCCCCTTGTCCGGCCAGGTGCGGATGGCGCGCAGGCAGGCCTCCTGAAAGGCCTCCTCCGCGATATCGAGGTCGCGGAAGTATCTGAGCAGCGCGCCAAGCGCCTTCGGCCGGGCCGAAGCAAGCGTCACGTCGATCCAGGCAATGTCTGTCATGTCGAAGAATCTCCCGGCCGGAACACGTAGAACGGCCGAATTTCGTAAGAGGTCGAACCCGGATTGACCGAGGAAAGCTCCTTGGAGAAGGCAACGGCCTCCTCGAGAGTGTCGAAATCAACCACGTAAAAGCCGAGGAGCGCTTCCTTCGTTTCCGCGAAGGGACCGTCGAGAACGAGCGGTTCCTCTTTGCCCTTGCGCACGGTGGTCGCCGCCGTCGTCGGCATCAGCCGACCAACCGGACCAAGCTTGCCGCGTTCGGCAAGGGGTGCCTGGACGGCGTAGAGCTTCGCCATCACGGCGTCCTCTTCCTCCTTAGTCCAGGAGAACACGGTTTCTTCATTGGCATAACAAAGGATTGCATAAAGCATCTCTTACTCCTCTTCCCGTATGACGAAGGAGTAGCGCGACATCCGACAGGACGCAGCAAAAAAATACAGCTTGGAGAAGGAGATGGCTAAACGTGCGGCGACTGAAGGAGGCCAGCGCAGCACAAGAGAAACAACCGGCCACGCGCTGCGCGGCCGTTGTGGCAGACATCTGTCAGAGCGAGCCCTTTTCAGGCCTGTCTCAGCTAGCGGCTCCGACGGCAACGGCCTCTTGCACGGCCAACTCGGCCATCGCCAATGCGGCCTCGCGAGTCCGGGCAGCCGCCACGAAGCGGCCGTTGTGACAGAAGGTTGCGCCCTCGACGCCGCAGACAGCTTCGAGGTCGTGATTGGTCAGGCCGGCCCAGGCGGACGGCAGATCCGCGCGAAGCTCGAACCCCTCGTCCCCACGACGAATCCCGGTAACGCACCAGTCCTTTTCTCGCGGGTGAACGACAAGCAGAAGATGATCGGCGCCCGCCTTGACGATCGCAGGGCGGAAAGGCATTCCCATCGGAAGCTCGAGAACGCGCCCCCGCCCCGCGCGCTCGATGGCCTCAAGGACAAGTGTCTCCGCCCGCAATTTGGCAGCGCTTTGGGCGATCCTTGCCTCGACGAAACTGCGGGCAATCGCGACGGCGTCCTGAAATCTCCGATCATCGGCATTCGGATCAGTGTCGTCGAACACCGGCTTCAAAGTTTCTAGCAAAGCCGGCAGCGTCAGCCCGGCCAACGGCCCCGACGGGCTGAGGGCGCCGTTGTCCGTCAGGTCGATCGGCAGCACGAAGGCGAGATCGAACGAGGCATGCAATGCCTCGACGTGAGCTTCGGGAATGTCCGTGGCAACAAGGTAGTCGCGACCGTAATGCTTCCAAATCAGGCCGAACGAGCTATAGGGCTGCCCATCGTCGCGCAAAGGTGCGCCACGCTGATGGTGGTCGAAGATGCCCTGCGAGGCATCATACGCGCCGCCGACGTCATAGATGATCCGATCGGGGGCCGGTTTGATCCACTCCGGGGCTCTGCTCCGGATCACACGGGCCTGCGGGAAGAGCCGGGTCAGGATGACGCTCGACAGCACTTCATCGGCATGGAAGCCACCGGAATGAGTGACGAGGAAATCTGGAGTCATGCCAGGATGCACCTTGTTGTTTGCGAAAGCCGCTTGCGGTCGGCAGCACATACCTCTTGCTGATGGCTATCTCAACCCGTCACCGGTCCGGTTCTTGCTTTGATCCGGCGAGCAGCCAGCCTCTAGGTGCCTTAGTTGCTGGGGATTGCCCCAAGGTTCAGGTTCCTGTCCTTGTCAAAGGCTACTCGCTATTGGGATGGCGACCTGCGTCGGCTGTTGGGGCATGGTCAGCGGGAGCGCCTCGATCTCAGGCGACGGACCATCCACCATCCACCAGCAGGTTCGCTCCGGTGATCAGGCTTGCCGCCGGTGATGCAAGGAAGACGACGGCGCCCACCACATCATCGGTTTCACCGATCCGGCCGAGCGGAATGTGATCGAGCGTCGCCTTGCGATTGTCGGTGTCGGACAAGAACGGTGCTGTACCATCCGTGTGTATGAACGTCGGCGACACGGTGTTTACGGTGACGTTATAGCGTGCCCATTCGGCTGCAAGGCAGCGCGTCAGGTGATTAATGGCCGCCTTGCTCATGCAATAGATAGCCTCGCCGCGCAGCGCCACGGTACCCGCCTGTGAGCTGATATTGATGATGCGCCCCCCATTGCGCTCGATCATGTGACGACCAACGGCCTGCGTCATCAGAAAGGTGCCCTTGATGTTGACGTCAAGTATCTCGTCAAGGTCTTTCTCTTCAACGAGTTCCGCGAGATTGCCCGGAGCCACGCCGACGTTGTTGACGAGGACGTCGATCCGGCCGAACGTAGCAAGTGCTGCGTCGACGGCTTCTGCGATATGGGCCTTGTTGGGAATCTCCAGTCTAACGGGGAGAACCTTTCGTCCCACACTTTCCAGTTCGGCAACAAGGGCCGCCGAGGCTGCGACATCCCGCACCCCCAAAACAATATCGGAGCCTGCTGCAGCACATGCAGCGGCACAAGCTCGACCGATGCCGCGGCTTGCTCCCGTCACCAAAGTCACCTTACCAGCAAGGCTGAAGTCCGGCGCATTCTTCTGCATGGCGATACCTCCCTCGATGAACCTCATTTATGGCAGTGTCGGCGCGCGGATTCCAGACGTTCCGCTCATGCTGGCATGGGCCAATAAGCGATCCAGCTGTGGACATGAGCCTCCCGCCAAGTATCGCCACGCCTGCGCCATCAAGCCGCCCATTTTGCTCGGGATTGCTGAACCTCTCACGGCCATCCAGCGACCCCCAGAGAAATGTCGAGACTAGAATGAAGACCCCCTCAGCCTGCTTGCCGCCTGCGCCCTTCTGTTTTGCATGCACAGCACGACAAGTGCGGCATCTGCGCCGGAAAATTTCATCTACACCAGCTCTGGCGATCTTGAAGGGGCGAGCATATTCATCAGCCGGCCGGACATCGGCGGCGTGCAGATCGTCTACAACTGGCGCCAGCTCGAGACGGCGAAGGGGCAATATGATTTTTCTGCCATCGAGGCCGATCTTGCCATCATCAAGCGTCTGAACAAGAAGCTCTTCATCCAAATCCAGGATCGCTTCTTCGAACCGAAAGCGAGAAACGTCCCTGACTACCTGATGGTCGACAAGGCGTATGGCGGCGGCATAACCGCGCAGTTCGACAATCCCGGCGAAAGCAAGCCCGTTGGATCCGGCTGGGTGGCACAGCAATGGAACCCCGCTGTGCGCGAACGCTATCAGGCGCTGCTGGCCGCCCTTGCCGCAAGGTTCGACGGCGAGATCTACGGCGTCAATCTGCCGGAGACGGCGATCGATCTCGATCCGAAACACGAGCCGGATGGCTACAGCTGCGACGCCTACTTCCAGGCCGAGATGGAAAATCTCGCCTTCGCCCGTAAGGCCTTCAACAAGAGCAAAGTCGTCCAGTACGTCAATTTCTGGCCCTGCGAATGGGAAAACGACCACAACTATATGGGACGGCTTTTCGAGTTCGCGGCAAGGAATGACGTCGGTCTCGGCGGTCCGGATATCGTTCCTTACCGCAAAGGCCAGATGAAGAACTCTTATCCGTTCTTCAACAAATACAAGGCCAAGCTAGCCTTCGTCGGCCTCGCTGTGCAGGAACCGACTTTGACCTACAAGAATCCGAAGACGAAGAAGCCGTTCACCAAAGAGGAGTTCACCGCCTTCGCCGACGATTATCTCGGTGCCGACGTGATCTTCTGGAGTACCGCCACGCCGTGGCTGCGTCGCTGATGCGGGCGAAAGGCGGCGGCACTTAAAACCGTACAATGCACGCTCGCAGTGCAATTTTTTCCCCACCCCTCGTTTTTGACGCATTTGATCTATCTATCTCGCTGCATTGCACAAATCGGAGAGCGGCCATTGCAGCAGAAAACCCGCATCGATTGGCTGGATATCGCCAAGGGTATGTCCATCATTCTCGTGGTGATCTACCATACCCTCCTCTATCACGACTTCCACAACATCGCGCCCGACCTTTATGCCCGCCTGAGCAGCATCATGACGCCCATCCGGATGCCGTTGTTTTTTACGGTCTCCGGCTTTCTGGCAGCCTCCGCCATGCGCGCGCCATGGGGCGATTTCCTGCGTCGGAAGATCTGGCTGCTCGTCTATCTCTTCGCGATCTGGAGTACCGCCCGCTGGCTGTTCTTCCGTTACATCCAGACCAATGTCCTGGTGCCGACGGAAGGAAGCGATCCCTATCAATTGCTTGAAATGTGGTGGGCACCGAACACCGGCATATGGTTCATCTGGGCGCTCGCTATCTTCATGATCGCGACGAAGCTTCTCTCCTCTGCCCACCGCCCGACCGCAATGGTTCTCGCGGCGTCGCTATCGATCCTGACCTTCGGCGAGCACCTGCCGATCGATCTCTTCACCCATCGCAACGTGCTGCAGTATTTCGTCTTCTTTCTCTTCGGCTGCTGGTACGGAAGATCCGTGGTCGACGCGATCACGGAGCGGCCACTGCTGACCGCCTGCGCGGGTTTACTCATCTTCACCGCGCTCTACGGGCTGCGCTGGCGCCTGCAGGCCATTGAGAAAGGCAGTTGGGCGTTGGCCTCCTCCATCGCCGGCCTGGCATGGCTGTGCGGAACGGCTGTGCTGATGTCGCGCCTGCAGCCAGTGCGCCACGCCTTCGCCTACTTCGGGCGCAACACGCTTCCCGTCTACGTGACACATGTCATGATCGTCTCGCTTGTAGTCGCGATGGTCGCCACCATCGTTGGAAGCAATGCTACAAGTGGCTACATCACCGCGCCGCTGGTGGTCGTCTTTGCGATTGGTCTCTCGCTTGCGATCCGGGCAATCGCCGATCGCAGCGGCGCCGCCTGGCTCTATACGCCACCCACGCGGCGGCAGCGGCAGGCGGTTCCCGCTTGATCGTAGCTAGGCAGCACGTTCGATCGAAACCGCCACGCCGCGGCGCAGGGAATTGGTCACCAGGGAGATCTCCTTTGCCAAAAGCTGCGCACCGTTGAAGCCGAGTCCCTGCCCGCCGGCTTTCCCCTCAGGACGATCGACGACAATGGTATGCGACCCGACCCATCCTAGCGCCGCCAGCGTGCCCTCGACATTCCGTAACTCCAGAGCGCGCCGCAGTTTAGGGCGACGTGGCGGGAAACTCGGTGCATATTGTGCGCATCGACCCGACGGGAGACAAGGACATGGCGCCCTCACCGTATTTGAATGACCCCAAGGTCTACATCGATACCGACACCTTTATCGATCTCGTCAGCGAAAGGACACGGTGCCTAATCTGCTGTGAACCTCTCAACGGCAAAGTGGCCAATCGGGAACACGTCCTGCCCAAATGGATCCTGCGGAAGTACGACCTTTATGACAAGGAAATCACTCTCCCGCATGATTACAAGGCCAGGCAGTACGGCGGCCATACGATGCCCTGCTGCAAGGATTGCAATTCGTTGCTTGGAAAGAAGCTCGAGCAGCCGGTGCGGCAACTGACACAAGGGGGCTATGCGAAGCTCCAGCGGCTTCTCGACGAGAACGGCCAGCGCCTGCTGTTTACCTGGCTTTCCTGGGTCTTCCTGAAGTTCTTGATCAAGGACGGCGCCATCCCAATCAACCCGGATCAGCGGGTAAAGGCCGTCATGCAGGACAAGGATACCGACTGGACGACGCTCCATCACATCCATTGCCTCGCCCGCTCTCCCTACACCGGCGCGCACCTTTCGCCGGAGGTCCTCGGCTCCGTCGTCATCCTGGCGATTGACGACGACCGCTATCGCGAGGACTTCGATCTGATAACCGTTCACGAGACGCAGACAATCATGGTTCGCCTGGGCGATCTCGCCATCATCGCCAACTTGAGCGACAGCGGCCGGTCGATGGATATCGTGCATCGCTTCGTCCTGCCCGCAAGGCAGGAGAGGTTCACCGTCCTGCAGGCTCTGGAAATCTGCGCCGACATGGCGGTAACGACCACGCGGATTCAGAGCAAGCCGGTCTACTTCACGCGTATCGACCGGGCCACGGGCCACCCTTCAATCCACGCAGACCTACCTGTCTACGAGGCGAACCCCGTCGATCCGGACACGCGCGCCGCAATATTCGAGCTCGTCTAAGAGAGCATTTGCCTCACCTGAAAATAGCGGGCAGCGACATGTCGGCTCTGCAGGCCATCAGGGAAAACCGTCTGACATTTCTGGAACATCGCATCAGCCGGGCGACCGGAGAAATACGGGAATAGACGCCCACCGACCTGCTCAGGAAACGATCGCGCTCGTCACACATCGGCGATCGTGCGCTTGACGGCACTACGCCAGCCCTTGAGCTTTGCTGCGCGCGTCTTCTCGTCCATAGCCGGCTCGAAGCGGCGGTTGCGTTGCCAACTCTTGGCAAAGCCTCCGCGATCCGGCCAGACGCCTGCCTTGCTGCCGGCAAGCCAGGCGGCGCCGAGCGCCGTGGTTTCGAGGATAACGGGCCGGTCGACCGGCGCGTCGAGAATGTCGGCGAGCCGTTGCATCGTCCAGTCGGACGCGACCATGCCGCCATCGACGCGAAGAACGGTGTTGTCCACACCGCCCTTCCAATCCTTGTGCATGGCATCGAGCAGGTCGCGCGACTGGTAGCAAACCGCTTCGAGCGCGGCACGTGCGAACTCCTTCGGGCCGCTGTTGCGCGTTAGACCGAACATCGCGCCGCGGGCGTTTGCATCCCAATGCGGTGCACCGAGACCGGTGAACGCGGGAACCAGATAGACGTCCTGCGTCGGATCCGCGGCGTCGGCGAGCTCGCCAGTGCGCGAGGCCGTATCGATGATGCCAAGCCCGTCACGAAGCCACTGCACGGCCGCGCCCGCAATAAAGATCGACCCTTCGAGCGCGTAGGTCGTCTCGCCGTTCAGCCGGTAGGCGATCGTCGTCAGCAACCGGTTCTTCGAGCGAACAATGTCGCTGCCAGTGTTGAGCAGCGCAAAGCAACCGGTTCCGTAGGTCGACTTCATCATGCCGGGTTCGAAGCATGCCTGCCCGATGGTCGCGGCGTGCTGGTCGCCGGCGACACCAAGGATCGGGATCTCCGCTCCAAGTATCCGCTTCTCGGTTGTACCGAAGTCGTCTGCACAGTCCTTCACCTCGGGTAGCATCGCCGCCGGAACCCGCAGGATATCAAGGAGATCCTTGTCCCAGCTGTTGTCGGCAATGTTGTACATCAGTGTGCGGGAGGCGTTCGTCGCATCGGTCGTGAACACCTTGCCGCCCGTCAGCCGCCAGATCAGAAAGGTATCGACCGTGCCGAAGCACAATTCTCCCTTGGCGGCGCGTGCCCGCGCACCCTTGACGTTGGCGAGCAGCCACGAAAGCTTGGTGCCGGAGAAATATGGATCAAGGAGAAGGCCGGTCTTCCTGGTGAAGGTCCTTTCGAGATCTTGCCTCTTCAGCTTGTCGCAATAGCTAGCCGTGCGGCGATCCTGCCAGACGATCGCGTTGTGGATCGGCTTACCGCTCTCACGCTCCCAGACGACGACAGTCTCACGCTGGTTTGTAATCCCGAGCGCCGCGATGTCCTTTGCCTCGATCCTGGCTTCGCGGATCGCCATCTTGATCGTCGAGACGACAGAATCCCAGATTTCCTCCGGATCGTGCTCCACCCAGCCGGACTGAGGATAGATCTGGCGGAACTCCTTCTGGCCCGCACCGGCGATCTGCATCTCGCCGTCGAAGACGATCGCCCGGGTCGATGTCGTCCCCTGATCGATTGCCAGAACATATCCGCTCATGCTTGTCCCCCCGCTGATCGTGATTGTCGGGAGAAATCAATAGGACAGGAGGGCGGGCGAGGAAAGAACCCCGCCTCTCTTCGACACAAGAGATTTGGCATCAGCGCAATTGCCAGCAACGATGCTTTGCGCATAACCTCATCTCTATTGCGTCGCAAAATGGCTTGAGGAGAAGAGAATGGCCAGAACAGTCGTCGTCACCGGATCCACCAGCGGCATCGGCCTTGCGATCGCGACAGCCTTCGCTGGCAAGGGCGACAATATCGTCATCAACGGCTTCGGAAAGCCTGAGGAAATCAAGGCGATAATCGAGAAACTTGAATCGACCTCGGAGGCGAAGGTTATCCACCATCCGGCAGACATGACGAAGCCGGTTGAAATCGCGGATCTGATCGAAACAGGCGCCAAGACCTTCGGCAGCGTCGATGTGCTGGTTAACAATGCCGGGATTCAGCATGTCGAGAAGATCGAGGATTTCCCGATCGAAAAGTGGGACCAGATTATTGCGATCAACCTATCGAGTTCGTTTCATACAATGCGGGCCGCTATTCCGCTGATGAAGACAAAAAAGCAGGGCCGCATCATCAACATCGCCTCTGCGCATGGCCTGGTCGCGTCGCCATTCAAATCCGCCTATGTCGCGGCAAAGCATGGTATATTGGGCCTGACGAAGACGGCGGCGCTGGAGCTTGCCGAGTTTGGCGTGACCGTGAACGCAATCTGCCCGGGCTACGTGCTGACGCCTCTCGTCGAGAAGCAGATACCGGATACGGCGAAGGCACGCGGCATCACCGAGGAGCAGGTCAAGACTGACGTGATCCTCAAGGCCCAGCCGACGCATGAATTCGTCAAGGCGGAAGAGATTGGCGCGCTGGCTCTCTATCTCGCAAGCGACGAAGCCCGGCAGGTAACCGGCACCCACATCTCGATTGACGGTGGCTGGACCGCGGCATAACCATTCAAAATAAAGATAAAAACCAGGGAACGACATGAACGACAGCATCCGCTTCATCCTGAATGGCGAGGACGTCTCGCTCAGCGCTGTCCGACCGACCGAGACTCTTCTTGACTATCTTCGGTTGAAGCGCCGGCTGATGGGCACGAAAGAAGGATGCGCGGAAGGCGATTGTGGCGCCTGCACCGTCCTCGTCGGTCGGCTGATCGACGGCAAGCTGCACTACGAGTCCGTCAATGCCTGCATCCGCTTCATGGGATCGCTGAACGCCACCCATGTCGTCACGGTCGAGCATCTGGCCGCCAAGGATGGCACGCTTCATCCGGTACAGCAGGCAATGGTCGATTGCCACGGTTCGCAGTGCGGGTTCTGCACGCCAGGCTTCATCATGTCGATGTATGGTCTCTGGCTTTCCAACGACAAGCCGAGCCGGGCCGACATCGAAAAGGCACTGCAAGGCAATCTCTGTCGTTGCACCGGTTACGAGCCGATCGTGAAAGCCGCCGAGCAGGTGAGCCACACCCGCCCGAGCGCGCTCTTCGACCCGCTCGAGAAGACCCGCTCCGAGATCATTTCGCGCCTCTGGGCGATGCGGACCAGCCAGACCATTTCGATCACCACGGCAGAGGGCCGGCTGGTCGTCCCGGCCTCGCTGGACGCGCTGGCGCGCGTTCTGGCCGAGGAACCAAACGCCACCATTGTTGCCGGCTCTACCGATGTCGGGCTCTGGGTGACCAAGCAGATGCGTGCCTTGGATCCGATTGTCTTCATCAACCATCTGACCGATCTGCAGTCGATCACCGCGGGCGATGGCGGTTTTACCATCGGCGCAGGCGTCACCTACAGCCGCGCCTTCGAGATCATTGCCAAGAAGGTGCCCACACTTGGCCGTCTCATCGACCGTATCGGTGGCGATCAGGTCCGCAACATGGGCACGATCGGCGGCAATATCGCGAACGGCTCGCCGATCGGCGATACGCCGCCACCCTTGATCGCCCTAGGCGCCACGGTGACGCTGCGCTCTGTTGCCGGTCCGCGGATGCTACGGCTCGAGGACTTCTTCATCGCTTACGGCAAGCAGGATCGGCGTCCCGGCGAATTCGTCGAGAGCATCTTCGTACCCTATCCCGCCGAGGACACGCGATTTGCCGTCTACAAGATCACCAAGCGCCGCGATGAGGACATCACCGCGGTTCTCGGCGCATTCTATCTGACGCTGGACGGCGAAGGCGACGTCAACGACATCCGGATTGCCTTTGGGGGCATGGCGGCAACGCCGAAGCGCGCGCGCCAGGTCGAGAACGCGCTGATGGGCAAACCTTGGAACGAACAGACGATCGAGGCGGTGCGGGCCGAGTTCGATGCCGACTTCCAGCCACTGACCGACTGGCGCGCAACGGCCGAATATCGCCAACTGACGGCGAAGAACCTGCTGATGCGCTTTTTCCTGGAAACATCAGGAACGCCGGCTGAACTCCACCGCTTCGAAGAGGTGGCATGATGGACAAGTCGACCTTCGGCGATCCAAAATTCATCATCAACGGCGCCATGCACGACGCACAGCGCCACGATTCCGCACACAAGCATGTCACCGGCTCTGCCGACTATATCGACGACCTGCCTGAGCCTGTCGACCTGCTGCACGGCGCCTTGGGCCTGTCAGACCGAGCCCACGCCGAGATCGTCAGCATGGACCTCTCCGAGGTCGAAGCCACACGAGGCGTCATCTGGGTGTTCACCGGCAAGGACGTCCCGGGCGTCAACGACGTCAGTTCAAACGGTAGCCACGATGAACCGTTGCTCGCGGAACAAAAGGTCGAATTCCACAACCAACCGATTTTCGCCGTCATTGCCGAGACGCGCGAGATTGCCCGGCGAGCCGCCCGCAAGGCGAAGATCGAATACCGCGAGCTGCCGCATTGGAGCGATATCGACGGCGCGCTTGCCAACGGCAGCCCGCTCGTCATCACCCCGATGACCCTGCAGCGCGGCGATGCGAAAACGGAAATGGAAAACGCGGCGCGGCGCCTGAAGGGCCAAATGCGGATCGGCGGCCAGGAGCATTTCTATCTCGAAAGCCATGTCGCCATGGCAATTCCCGGCGAGGACGACGAGGTTACGGTCTGGTCGTCAACCCAGCATCCGAGTGAGATCCAGCACATCGTCGGCCACGTCCTCGATATCCCATCGAATGCGGTGACGGTGAACGTTCGCCGCATGGGTGGCGGCTTCGGCGGCAAGGAAACGCAGGGCAACCAGTTTGCAGCCCTTGCTGCAATCGCCGCCAAGAAGCTGAAGCGTGCCATCAAGTTCCGGCCCGACCGCGACGAGGATATGGCTGCTACCGGCAAGCGCCACGATTTTCTCGTCGATTATGAACTGGGCTTCGACGACGATGGGCGGATCCACGCCGTCGATGCCACCTACGCCGCCCGCTGTGGCTTCTCCTCCGACCTCTCCGGGCCGGTGACCGACCGCGCGCTGTTTCATGCGGATTCCAGCTACTTCTACCCGCATGTTCACCTGGCATCCAAGCCGCTGAAAACTCACACCGTCTCGAACACCGCCTTCCGCGGTTTCGGTGGCCCGCAAGGCATGCTCGGTGCGGAACGCTTCATCGAAGAAATTGCCTACGTCGTCGGCAAGGATCCGCTCGAAATCCGCAAACTCAACTTCTACGGACAACCCGGTTCGGGTCGCACGCTCACCCCCTATCACCAGGAGGTCGAAGACAACATCATCGGCCGCATCGTCAATGAGTTGGAGGAAAGCGCCGACTATCAGGCGCGCCGCAACGCAATCATCGAGTTCAACCGCAACAGCCGCTTCATCCGCAAGGGCATCGCGCTGACGCCAGTGAAGTTCGGCATCTCCTTCACGCTGACGGCTTTCAACCAGGCAGGCGCTCTTGTTCATGTCTATCAGGATGGCTCGATCCACCTGAACCATGGCGGCACGGAGATGGGCCAAGGTCTCTACACGAAGGTGGCGCAGGTGCTGGCCG
This sequence comes from Rhizobium sp. BK399, assembly GCF_014194695.1. GTDB lineage: Bacteria > Pseudomonadota > Alphaproteobacteria > Rhizobiales > Rhizobiaceae > Rhizobium. The sequence continues at coordinate 422,035 of NZ_JACIAH010000002.1, forward strand.
ACAGCTTCCAGGTCGACATCGAGCGGGTGAAGATCACAGCCACGACCACAGGTAAGGTGCCGAATACCTCGGCAACGGCCGCGTCGTCCGGATCGGATCTGAACGGCATGGCGGCTTATGATGCCGCCCGCCAGATCAAGGAGCGGCTGGTCGCCTTTGCCGCCGAGAAATGGGCGGTGCCGCCAAAGGATGTCGTCTTCCTGCCGAACCGTGTACGAGTCGGCGACAAGGAATTCGCCTTTCCTGACTTCATCAAGCAGGCATATTTTGCCCGCGTTCAGCTTTCCGCTGCGGGCTTTTACAAGACGCCCAAGATCCATTGGGATCGCGCGGCCGGCCGAGGCACTCCGTTCTACTACTACTCCTACGGCGCCGCCTGCTCGGAAGTGTCGATCGATACGCTGACCGGCGAATACATGATTGAACGCACCGATATCCTGCACGATGTCGGGCGCTCGCTGAACCCGGCCATCGATATCGGCCAGGTCGAAGGTGCTTTCGTGCAGGGCATGGGCTGGCTGACGACCGAAGAGTTGTGGTGGGACGAAAAAGGCAGGCTGCGCACACATGCGCCCTCGACTTACAAGATTCCTCTCGCCTCCGATCGCCCGAAGAGCTTCAACGTCCGGCTGGCGGAATGGTCGGAAAATACGGAAGCCACCATCGGCCGCTCAAAGGCAGTCGGCGAACCACCGTTCATGCTGGCGATTTCGGTGCTGGAAGCACTCTCGATGGCTGTCGCCAGTGTTGCGAACTACAAGGTCTGCCCTCGGCTCGACGCGCCGGCAACACCGGAGCGCGTGCTGATGGCCGTCGAGCGTATGAAGCAGGCCTGAGAAAAAGCAGCACTCAAGTGCTGCCTTTTCTCCGTTGATGCCTACTGCCAGAACTCCCTGTCGAAACGCGGCTCCCGCCCGTCCAGGAAACCGAGGTCGCGCTTGACGCGATCAGGCATGCCTTCGAGGTCCAGCCGGTCCCATTCCGAAAACCGCCGCAGCAGTCTGCGGCCAAGGCCTGAGAGCCAATTGGAAGTCTCGGAAACCCTCGCATGGCTCTTGTGCTCGATAACGACGCAATCCATAACATCACCTCAACAATCTGATCCGTTGGGTTGCAGATTGCGCCAATAAATGCTGCAATTCCAATCGAACAATCGTTGGAACGCATAAAGAGAACTTATCCATGAAGCTGTCAAAGCAGTTTCCTTTGAACGCCCTGCGGGTCTTCGAGGCCGTGGCGCGGCTCGGCAGCTTTACGCGTGCGGGCGAAGAACTCGGCATGACGCAGACCGCCGTTAGCTACCAGGTAAAACTACTGGAGGAGAATGTCGGCGAGCCGCTGTTCCTGCGTCGTCCACGCCACATCAGCCTGACCGAGACCGGAGAACGGCTGGCCCCGCAGGTGACCGAAGCTTTCGAAATGCTGCAACTCGCCATGGCCGAGGCGCGTGGGGAAACAGAGGTAACCCTACAGATCACCTGCCTGGCGACGTTCGCGTCCCAATGGCTTGCGCGCAAGCTTGGCAATTTTCAGCTCGCCAATCCGAATATCGCCGTGCGGCTCAGCACCACGGATTCGCTGGTCGATTTCGGCCGCGAAGCAGTCGATGTCGGCATCCGCTCAGGCAGGGGAGAATGGCCGGGGCTGCGGGCGGACAAACTGATGGACGTCTATTTCACGCCTATGCTGAGCCCGGCACTGGCGGAAAGTATTGGCGGGATTCATGAGCCTGCCGACCTCTTGAAGCTTCGGATTTTCGATCCCACCGATCCTTGGTGGCACCAATGGCTCGAAGCTGCGGGCGTACCGATTCCCAGCTTCGAGAAGAGAAGCACGAGCTTTTATGGCGCCCAAGCCTATGAGGCCGCGGCCGCGGTGGCCGGCCAGGGCGTTGCGATCCTGACACCTGACTTCTATCCGGAGGAACTTGCGAGCGGGAAGCTGATCCGCCCATTCGAGCTTCAATGCACCGATGGCCGCGGCTACTGGCTGGCTTATCCGGAGAACCGCCGCAACGTCCCTAAGATCAAGGCATTCCGAAACTGGGTTCTTGCTGAAATGAACGTCGCCGGGACCGGCGGCAGCTAATAACCCATCTGAGGCGCGTAGAAGCAGCGTGGCGTGTCCTCGTTCGGGAACAGACAAAGGTGATAGTCACCATCACCGGAACGCATTGCCTTGCCCATGGGAAGAAGGAAGACATGTGCGTGTGTAACAAGCCTATGATCACCCGGTAGCAGCGTGACCCGATATCCGTGCGGCGTGATCGCGACGCTCTTGGGAGGAATCATCTGGCAGTCCCCGTTCTCGCTGTCGCCATTGCAACAAAAGGGCTCATAGCTCCAACCCGACGGCGCATCGTGCGCGTAGGCACATGATGCAAATGCAATCATCACACACACAAGAATGCTGCGCATTGGCATCATCTCCGTCGATGAATGCGCCGTCGGAATGGCGTGATTCTCACCTCATTCCGACGGCCTCAAAACTGAAATTGTAATCGAACCGTGACATTTCAAGCCACTTTCCATGCTGCAAAGCGGCGTCGACACACGCACTTTGAACCGCGCTTTACCATTCCGCGTGCTTGCGAACGGCGGCCCGCAAGCACGCTTCGTGATCGACCCGATCACGACCATCAGGAGAGCATCCGATGCAAAAGCGTCGACATCTTGGCTTGCCACATATTCTTTTTGACGCGCTCCTGCTCGGAGCGCGGGAACACCTGTTCCCGAAAAAGGCTTTTGGGGCGAAAGAGCCCTATCGGCTTGCCATCTCATCGGCCAATCCAAGGGCCTTGATATGGTTTGCATATTACAATGCCGATCAAGCTTGGCCCTTCGCCCCGATCCGGGAGTAGGACAGCGGCCCGATGCCTGCCTCAAGCCGCTGAAAGCGACGCGTGCCGAGTGCTGTTTGGGTCTCTAGGCGCAACCGAGCACGGCGAGAATGGCGGGAGCCCCCCTGAACGCCGAGCAGGCAGTCGGAGCTTCGAACGCTGCGAGCTTTGCGTGTGTACCCGGTCCGTACGGGGCATTTTCACAAGTTCGTTACTGCGAGGGATGCTGGCCCGCTTACTGTTGATGCTCAACCGACGCTTATCCCCTTTCCTCGGGACGCCACTTTCTGCAATGTGAAGAGTCGAGGGAAGTACAGGGGAACTCAATGTATGAATATGCCATCGCGTGGGAATGGCTGGCCTTTGCGGCCCGCTGGTTCCACGTCATTACCGCGATTGCCTGGATCGGCTCGTCCTTTTATTTTATTGCGCTCGACCTCGGGTTGGTAAAACGGCCGCACCTTCCGCCCGGAGCCTATGGCGAGGAGTGGCAGGTGCACGGTGGCGGCTTCTACCACATCCAGAAGTATCTCGTGGCCCCGGCGCAGATGCCGGAACACCTGACCTGGTTCAAGTACGAGAGCTATTTCACCTGGCTCTCCGGCTTCCTGATGCTCTGCATCGTCTACTATGGCGGTGCCGACCTCTTCCTCATCGACCGCCATGTGCTCGACATCAGCGCGCCTGTGGCGATCCTGATATCGCTTGCCTCACTCGCCGTCGGCTGGATCGCCTACGACCTCTTGTGCAAATCGCCGCTCGGCAAGAACACCTGGGGCCTGATGGTGGTGCTCTACGCCGTGATCGTCTTCATGGGCTGGGGCTATACGCAACTTTTCACCGGCCGCGCCGCCTTCCTGCATCTCGGTGCTTTCACGGCAACGATCATGTCGGCCAACGTCTTCATGATCATCATCCCGAACCAGAAGATCGTCGTCGCCGACCTGATCGCCGGGCGCACACCTGATGCGAAATATGGCGCAATCGCCAAGCAGCGCTCGCTCCACAACAACTACCTGACGCTACCGGTCATCTTCTTCATGCTGTCGAACCACTATCCGCTGGCCTTCGGCACCGCCTACAACTGGGTGATCGCAGCGCTCGTTTTCCTGATGGGCGTCACCGTCCGCCACTGGTTCAACACGACCCACGCCCGCAAGGGCCGTCCGACCTGGACCTGGATCGTGACCGTCATCCTTTTCATCCTGATCATGTGGCTGTCGACGGTGCCGAAGGTGCTGACAGGCGAGAAAGACGCCCAGGCCGTCGCTCCCGCGTTCCAGCAATTCGCCGGCGACGCGCATTTCCCCGCGGTCAAACAGCTCGTCGGCACGCGCTGTTCCATGTGCCATGCCGCCGAGCCCGTCTATGAGGGGCTAGCGCGACCGCCGAAGGACGTCGTGCTTGAAACCGACGCGGAAATTGCCGCCCACGCGCGCGAGATCTATATACAGGCGGGCCGCAGCCATGCCATGCCGCCCGGCAACGTGACCGACATCACCCCGGACGAACGCAAGCTGTTGGTCGCCTGGTTTGAAAGCGCAGTCGAAGGCAAGCAGGAATGATGTCAGCCGCCCTTCGCGTCATGCTCCTCGCCTCCACCCTGACCGCTTGCGGCCAGAGCGGCGCAGATGCGACTACGGCGAAGGGCAGTCCGGCAGCAGCCACAGGGGATTTTGACGGCGACCTCAACGCCCTCGGCACTGAGCCCTTCTGGCCGATCAAGATACGCGCCGACGGCATCACCGTCAGCCGCCCGGGTGTGGAGGACATCAAGAGCGCCAACTCCGGCCCGGCGATCGAGAAGGATAGCGCCACCTGGACAATCGCCGGCGGACCTGCTCCCCTCAGGCTGACACTAACCAAGGGGGCTTGCTCGGACGGGATGTCTGACCGTCACTACCCACTCAACGCAGTTCTGGCATTCGGAGACAAGACCATGTACGGCTGCGCCGCCACACCGGCGGCCATCGCCGCCCAGCCGGCGCCCTGATGCATTCGAGAGGTAGAAAGCCATGACGCACACCCTTCTTCGCGGCCGCCTCCTTTCTTTCCTGCGCGCACCTCAAGATCTTGGCGATAGCGGTAGCTATCTCTACGAAAGCGATGGCGCCCTGCTCATCAAGGATGGCCTGATCGTTGCCTGCGGCACCTATAACCAGGTCAGCGCGCAAGCCCCGGCCGACGTGGCGACCATTGATCATCGCCCCCACCTGATCACGCCCGGCTTCATCGACATGCACCTGCATTTCCCGCAGATGCAGGTGATCGCCTCCTACGCGGCAAACCTGCTGGAATGGCTGAACACCTACACCTTCCCCGAAGAGTGCCGCTTCGTCGAAAGCGCGCATGCTCAGCGGATCGCCGGGCATTTCTACGACGAGCTCGTGCGCCACGGCACGACGACGGCGGTTGCCTATTGCTCGGTCCACAAGACCTCCGCCGACGCCTTCTTCGCCGAGGCGCTGAAGCGCAACATGCGCATGATCGGCGGCAAGGTGATGATGGATCGCAATGCCCCGCAGGGTCTGCTCGACACCCCACAGATGGGCTACGACGAGACCCGCCAGATCATCGCCGAATGGCACGGCAAGGGCCGCAACCACGTCGCCATCACCCCGCGCTTCGCCATCACGTCGACGCCGGCGCAGATGGAAGCCACCCAGGCGCTCGCCCGCGAGTTTCCTGACCTGCACATCCAGACGCATCTCTCCGAGAACCACGACGAGATCAAGTTCACCTGCGAGCTCTATCCCGAGGCCATAGACTACACCGATATCTATGCCCGCTACGGCTTGCTCGGCGACAAGACGCTCTTCGGCCACTGCATCCACCTCTCGGATCGCGAGGCCGATGCGATGAGCGAAGCAGGGTCGGTCGCGGTGCATTGCCCGACCTCGAACCTCTTCCTCGGCTCCGGTCTCTTCCCGCTGAAGGCGCTCGCACGCCGCGACAAGCCGGTGCGCATCGGCGTCGCCACCGATATCGGCGGCGGCTCCAGCTATTCGATGCTGCGCACCATGGACGAGGCCTACAAGATCCAGCAGCTGCTCGGCGAACGCCTGAACCCGCTGGAGAGCTACTACCACATGACCCTTGGCAACGCCCGCTCGCTGTCGCTCTCCGACCGGATCGGCACGCTCGACGTCGGCTCCGACGCCGATATCGTCGTCCTCAATGCCGCCGCGACGCCCGCAATGGCGCTGAAGATGGAGGTCGTGAAGGCGCTGCCGGAAGAGCTCTTCCTGCTGCAGACCATGGGCGACGACCGCGCGATCGTGGAGACTTACGTGGCAGGCGTCGCGGCCAAGAGCGCGATCTGAGATCTGCCCGTTGGGGTCGGCATCTGCCCGCAACCAGCGGGCTGGATTTCGTGTGCCTCACTCCCGGTAGCGAAGTGCATTGACCAGCAAGGCGAAGGCCGGCGAGGTTTGCCGACGGCTCGTATAGTAAAGATGATACCCGGGGAAAGGCGCACACCAATCCTCAAGCACGCGAACGAGCCGTCCATTGGACAGAGGCTGCCGCACCAGCGCCTCCGGCACGTACGCCAGACCGAGCCCCGAAAGTGCTGCGTTCAACCGTAGCTGCGCGTTGTTGAACACCAGCTGCCCCTCCACGCGCACCTTCACCTCACGTCCGTCCTTCTCGAACTCCCAGGCATAGACCCCGCCATAGGTCGGCAGGCGCAGATTGATGCAGTTGTGGTCGGTGAGATCAGAAGGCGTCTGCGGCTTCGACCGCCGGTCGAAATATGCAGGCGCTCCGACGACCGCCATCCGCATATCAGGCCCGATACGCACGGCGATCATGTCCTTCGCCACCTGCTCGCCAAGGCGGACGCCGGCGTCGTAACGCTCGGCGACAATGTCGGTCAGCCCATAATCGACGATGATCTCGACATTGATATCGGGATAATCAGGCAGCAGCTTCTCCAGGGCGGGCCAGAGTATGGCGTCGGCGGCATGCTCTCCCGCCGTGATGCGGATCGTACCCGCCGGCTTCTCGCGAAATTCGCTGAGTGCAGCCAGTTCACTCTCGATCTCGTCGAAACGCGGCCCGATCGAACCCAGCAGCCGCTCACCTGCCTCGGTCGGCGACACGCTACGTGTCGTGCGCGTCAGTAGCCGCAGGCCGAGGCGCGCTTCGAGGCCGCGGATCGTATGGCTGAGCGCCGATTGCGACACGCCGAGCTTGGCCGCGGCCTTCGTAAAGCTTCTCTCCCGCGCCACGGCCAGAAAGGCGATGAGGTCGTTGATCGATTGCCGCGTCATTCATGAATCCTGCTCATAAGATCATGCTGTTTATACCATCTAATCGTAGGAAAGCATCCGCACTAAATCTTCTTTCGAACGTCAGCCGAGCGGCACGCTCCTGAGCTCACGAAAGGACGAAAGATGAAAATCAAGCGAAACGGCTCCGATCCATCCGCCAAGGGACCGGCGGACTATTTCACCGGAACGGTCCGCATCGACGCGCCGTTCAGTGGGGCGGCGCCGGCACGCGTCGGCGGTGCAACGGTGACCTTCGAGCCCGGCGCTCGCACCGCCTGGCACACCCATCCGCTCGGCCAGACGCTGATCGTGCTCTCCGGCAGCGGTCGCGCGCAGCGTGACGGCGGACCTGTGGAAGACATCCGCGCCGGCGACATCATCTGGTTCGAACCGGGCGAGAAGCACTGGCACGGTGCATCCGCAACAACAGCCATGACCCACATCGCGATCGCCGAAGCCCTCGACGGCAAGGTGGTCGACTGGATGGAAAAGGTCAGCGACGAACAATACTAGGGCTAGGAAAGGAAACTCCATGCAAAAGCGCACACTCGGAAAAAGCGGCCTCGAAGTATCCGCCCTCGGCCTCGGATGCATGGGCTTGAGCTACGGCTACGGCCCCGCAACCGACACCGCAGACGCGATCAAATTGATCCGCGCCGCCTTCGAACGCGGTGTCACCTTCTTCGACACCGCGGAAGCCTACGGCCCCTACAAGAACGAAACCCTGCTCGGCGAGGCGCTTGCGCCGTTCCGCGACAAGGTCGTCATCGCCACCAAGTTCGGCTTCAACTTCGGGCCCGATGGCGGCCAGAGCGGCATGAACAGCCGTCCCGCCCATATCAGGGAGGTTGCCGACGCGGCACTGAAGCGCCTCAATACCGACGTGATCGACCTCTTCTACCAGCACCGCGTCGATCCTAACGTGCCGATCGAGGACGTCGCCGGCACGGTCAAGGATCTGATCAGCGAAGGCAAGGTCAAGCATTTCGGTCTTTCCGAAGCAGGCGCCAGAACGATCCGCCGCGCGCATGCGGTGCAGCCCGTCGCCGCCCTGCAGAGCGAATATTCGCTGTGGTGGCGCGAGCCGGAACAGGACATCCTCCCGACGTTCGAGGAGCTAGGCATCGGCTTCGTTCCTTTCAGCCCGCTCGGCAAGGGCTTCCTGACCGGCGCGATCAACGAGACGACGACCTTCGACAGCAAGGATTTCCGTAACGTCGTTCCGCGCTTTTCCGCCGAAGCCCGCAAGGCCAATCAAGCGCTGGTCGATCGCCTCGGCGAGATCGCCCGCGACAAGGGCGCGACGCCGGCGCAGATCGCGCTTGCCTGGCTGCTGGCCCGCAAGCCCTGGATCGTTCCGATCCCCGGCACGACAAAGATGCATCGGCTGGAAGAAAACATCGGCGCGGGCGCCGTCCGGCTGACGGCTGAAGACCTTGCCGCCATCGAAACCGTGCTCGCCGGCATCAAGGTCGAGGGCGACCGCTACCCGGCACATCTCCAGGCAAGGGTCGACCGCTGAGCGGCGACCAAGCGTAGGGAAAGGATCTGTCATGACTGACGGCATCAAGGATAAGGTCGTCGTGATCACCGGCGCAAGCAGCGGCCTTGGCGAAGCGGCGGCCCGACGCCTGGCAAGGGACGGTGCCAAACTCGTTCTCTGCGCCCGGCGTCTCGACCGGCTGAATGCGATCGCTGGCGAACTCGGCCTCGGCAGCGATGCCGTCGTCGAGACCGACGTAACTAAGGTCGATCAGGTCAAACGCCTGGTTGACCATGCCGTCCGGCTGCATGGCCGCATCGATGTCATCATCAACAATGCCGGCCTGATGCCGCACTCTCCGTTGGAGCGCGGCAAGGTGGAGGATTGGGACCGCATGATCGACGTCAACCTCAAGGGCGTGCTCTACGGCATTGCCGCGGCGCTGCCCTATATGAGGGAGCAGAAGAGCGGTCAAATCATCAACGTCTCGTCCGTCGCCGGCCACAAGGTCAATCCGGGTGGGGCCGTCTATGCCGCGACCAAGCATGGCGTTCGCGTGATTTCGGAGGGGCTGCGGCAGGAGGTGAAGCCCTACAACATCCGCACGACGATCATCTCGCCGGGCGCCGTTGCCACCGAACTGCCCGACAGCATCACCGAACCTGACGTCGCCGAGCGCGTCCGCAAGGTCTACGAGATGGCGATCCCGGCCGATTCTTTTGCGAGCATGGTGGCCTTCGCCATGAGCCAACCGGAGGATGTCGACGTCAATGAAATCCTGTTCAGGCCGACCAGGCAGGAATATTGACATTGAAGGCGGCCGCATCTGGCCGCCTCTCACCACCGACCACCTTTACCCGCGACATGCGCGCAGCTGCTAACTTGACCACGCGATCGATTTCAAGGCGTCCATCACAACCCGGATGACCGGCACGTTGCGGATATCCGCGTGCACGACCAGCCACAGCTCCCGCGTCAGAGGCTGCGGCTGCGGGATCGCCTCGATGAGACCATCGACACCAGCGAGCATGAAATTCGGCAGCATGGCGATGCCACCGCCGGCGCGCGCCGCCGCCAGCTGAAATTCCAGCGTCGTGGCCCTTAGCGCCACCTTCCTCCCCTCGGTTGCCTCGGCAAGCCGGATCGACTGCGGTGCGCTCGCCATCGTTTCGTCATAGGCAATGAAGGTTCTCTGCGCCTCCGGCGTGGCGGCCAGATAACCGGCGGTGGCATAGAAGCCGAAGCCGATATCTCCGAGCTTGCTGATGACGAAATTGCCTTGCTCCGGCTTCGTCATGCGAACCGCAATATCCGCCTCCCGCCTGTCCAGCGAGGCGTAGCGCGTCTCTCCGACGATGGTGATGCCGATGTCAGGATGCCGGACCCGCAAGGCGACCAGCCCTGCCGGCAGCATCGCAGCCGCAAGTGTCGGCGGCGCGCTGATCCGGACCTCCCCAGCGAGCGTCGCACCCGCGGCAAGCCCCAGCCGTTCGACGGCCTGCGCCTCCAGCCCCATTCGCTCTGCCATCCCGGCGACCCGCTCGCCCTCCGGTGTCAGCACGATGCGGCGACCGCGCCGGTCAACCAGCTTCACGCCCATCTGCTCTTCAAGCCCGGCAACCCGGCGGGCAACGGTGGCATGTTCCACGCCTAGGGCGCGAGCCGCCCCGAGCAGCGTTCCGGCGCGCGCGAGCGCCGCGAAATAACGGAGGCTTTCCCAATCGATCATTGTTAATTTTTTCCTATTTAATGAGAGGTAATAGGGAATTTTCGATCAGAATGCCATGCGCGATGATGCTTGCAACAGCAATCGGAGAGTACTCATGGACAAGGTCATTACGCTTCTCGCCCCAGGCGGCATCGAACAATTACAGGTTTCGGAACAGGCGTTGCAGTCGCCCGGTGCAGACGAGATCCGCATCCGCCACGACGCGATCGGCATGAACTTCCTCGACATCTATCACCGGCGCGGGCTCTACGCCTTGCCGGCCTATCCCGCCATACTCGGCGTCGAAGGCGCCGGCACTGTCGAAACCGTGGGGAGCGCGGTCACCGACCTGAAGCCCGGCGACCGCGTCGCCTATGCCGGCGCCCCCGTTGGCGCCTATGCCGCAACACGCCTTCTGCCGGCAGTCCGCGCCATTCGCCTGCCCGATAACCTGCCTTCAAAGGTCGCGGCCGCGTCCATGCTGAAGGGGTTGACGGCCTACATGCTGCTGACGAAGACCTATCGCGTCGGGCCGGGAACCACCATCCTCATCCACGCCGCCGCCGGCGGGCTTGGAAGTCTTCTCGTGCGATGGGCAAAGCATCTCGGCGCCACCGTCATCGGAACCGTAAGCTCGGAGGAGAAGGCCGATCTCGCCCGCGACTACGGCACGGACCATCTGATCGTCGGTCGCGATGCCGATCTCGTCGCCGCGGTCGAGGCGCTCACCGACAATGGCGGCGTCGATGTCGCCTATGACGGCATCGGCGCCGGCACGCTTGCAAAATCCATAGCATCCGTCCGTCCGTTCGGCGTCGTGGCGACGATCGGACAGGCGGGCGGGCCGATCCCGCCTGTCGCCGTCGACGCACTTCGCCCCGGAAAATCGCTGACGCATCCAAGTATCATGGCTTACATCACGGACACTTCGGCTTACCTGACGGCGGCCGAGACCGTGGTCAAAATGCTGGCAGCTGGCATCACCGCAACGATCGCCCGCGAATACGCGCTGGAGGAAGCTGCAGAAGCTCAGCAATTCCTCGAAGCGGGACGTGCCGCAGGAAGCCTGATTCTTGTTCCATAGGCGAGGAAAGAGATACACAAAGCCTCGGAAATCATGTTAAGGGCCATGGCGTTATTCAGATGTGAAAGTCTTATCCATGGCCACGCCTCTCACGATCGCCGACCTGAAAACCCTCGCCCAGCGCCGTGTCCCGAAAATGTTTTTCGACTACGCGGATTCCGGCGCCTGGACGGAGTCGACCTACCAGGCGAATGAGAGCGATTTTGCCAAGATCAAGCTGCGCCAGCGCGTGCTCGTCGACATGACGAACCGCACGCTGGAGACGACGATGATCGGCCAGAAGGTGTCGATGCCCGTCGCCCTTGCGCCCACAGGTTTGACGGGCATGCAACATGCTGACGGCGAGATGTTGGCCGCTCGTGCAGCGGAAGACGCGGGCGTTCCGTTCACCCTGTCGACGATGAGCATTTGCTCGATCGAGGATGTCGCGTCTGTCACGACCAGACCCTTCTGGTTCCAGCTCTACGTGATGCGCGACAAGGATTTCGTGCTCAACCTGATCAACCGCGCCAAGGCGGCGAAGTGTTCGGCCCTCGTGCTGACCGCCGACCTGCAGATCCTCGGCCAGCGCCACAAGGACCTGCGAAACGGCCTCTCCGCGCCGCCGAAGTTTACGCCAAAGCATATCTGGCAGATGGCAACACGCCCCTTCTGGTGCCTGGACATGCTGCAGACGAAGCGCCGCACCTTCGGCAACATCGTCGGCCACGCGAAGAACGTCTCCGATCTTTCCTCGCTCGCCTCCTGGACCGCCGAGCAGTTCGATCCGCAGCTCTCCTGGGCCGATGTCGCTTGGATCAAGGAACAATGGGGCGGCCCGCTGATCATCAAAGGGATCTGCGACGTCGAGGACGCCAGGGCGGCAGCCGAGACCGGTGCCGACGCCATCATCGTCTCCAACCATGGTGGTCGCCAGCTCGACGGCGCCCCCTCGTCGATCAGCATGCTGGAACCGATCGTCGATGCCGTCGGCCACAAGATCGAGGTGCATCTGGACGGCGGCATCCGCTCCGGCCAGGACGTGCTGAAGGCAATCGCCCTCGGCGCCAAGGGTACCTATATAGGCCGCCCCTTCCTCTACGGCCTCGGCGCCATGGGCAAGGAAGGCGTGACCCTGGCGCTTGGCATCCTCCGCAAGGAAATGGACATCACCATGGCGCTTTGCGGCAAGCGCGACATCAACGAGGTCAACTCGTCGATCCTGCTCGGTCGCCAGTAAGAACGAGCTACTACGGCAACCAGCCCGTCGCGAGCGCGCCTGCCCAATCCGGGCGGGCGTCCGCCTCCAGAGTGAGGTGGTTGCCGTCCGCGGCCGCGATCGCCGCAAACCGCATGGTCAGCTGCCGCGATAGGTGGAATAGCCGTAGGGCGAGATTAGCAGTGGCACGTGATAATGCGCGCTGAGGTCGGCGATACCGAAGCGGATGGGCACGAGATCCAGAAACGCCGGGTGCGGCAACGCGACGCCCATCCCGCGCAAATAGTCGCCGGCGTGGAAGTGCAATTCGTAGGTTCCGACCTTGAAGCCATCGCCAACTAGGATCGGGCCGCCGTCGACGCGGCCGTCGGAATTGGTCCGCACGGTCTTGATGTGGTGGCGAAAATCGCCATCCATCTGGAAGAGATCGATCCGCAATCCCTCTGCTGGCTTGCCGGACGCAGTATCGAGAACATGGGTCGTCAGTCCGGTCATAGGCTCGGCTCGCTGATGATGTAAGGGGCTTCGAAAGCGTACTCTTCCAGATTATTGCCGGGGCCGTCGCGGTCGACAACGAGGAAATCGCTGGCAGCACCAAGCGACATCAACGGATGGTGCCAGACGTTGCGGCGATAGTTCACGCCCTGATCGCCACGCGCGAGGAATACGCGGGGACGACCGGGCCTTCCGCCCTCGTCCTCAGAGGCGACGACGAGATAGGGCCGACCCGAGATCGGCGAAAAGCTCTGACTGCCGAACGGATGCCGCTCCATCATGCCGATTTCATACGGAAACGCCCGCGGCTGACCACGAAAGAGATTGATGATGACGTGCGCGCCCTCGCCGACTGCTTCGGCGGCCGCGAGCGCATGGAAACGTTCCGTCGTGCCGTTGTTGATATAACGCATCGTCGCCGGATCGGCTTCGATCACATCACCGAACGGCGCAAAGGCGGATTTGGTCAGGGGAAGGATGTCGAGGAATTGAGGCATGTCGTTATTCGCCTTCGGCGCGCCAATTGCGCACGAGGTCAAGCCTATTGAGGAGATCTGGGACGTCGTCTTTCGCCGTAGCCCAAACCTTGTCGAGGTCGATGTCGAAATAGCCGTGTGCAATACGACTGCGCATCCCGCGCATCGCACCCCAAGGAAACTCCGGGTGTTCCAGCGTAAACTCGGGATGGATCTTTATCAGTTGCGAAGCGATCTCCGAAGCCATCAGGAGGCTCATTCCAACTGCCCGCTGAAGGATAACATTCGCTAGGAACTCTTCCTTGTTGACACCATCGATCATGAACTGGGCATCGGTCGCGGCTTGCCGCATGCGCTCCAGCAGATAGGGAATTCGCTCCACGCTCATATCGGCTTCGCTTCAGAAAGGACACGCATCCGCACGGCTTCGGGAAAGTCGCCGGGCGTCAACAGATGGATGGATTTGCCGAGCATCATCTGTTCCAAGGCATCCTGTAAGCCGCCTAACGTTAACAATGTACTGCCGGGTAGCGCGTCCACCAGAATATCCAGATCGCTATCAGCCCGATCTTCGCCGCGCGCAACCGAACCGAAAACACGCGGGTTCGCCGCGTTGAAGCGCTTCGTGGCTTCGCGGATTGCCTGCCTGTTCTTCTCCAGCACTTCCGAAGGTTTCATGACGCGACTATAAGTCACGGATGCAAAAGAGAAAAGCACCAGGAATCGTGCGTCAGCGTCCCGCTAGCATAGTTTCCAGCCGCAGGAACGCGATACGCTCGACTTGAGCGGTGGCCGTTTCAAACTCCTCGTCGCTCGTATTGCCGATGCGCCTTTCGAACGCCGCCAGAATATCGTCCTTGCTCAAGCCCTTCACCGCAATGATAAACGGAAAGCCGAACTTCTCGACATACGCCGTATTGAGCTCGGTGAAACGGTCGTGCTCCTGCGCATTAAGTCGGTCGAGCCCGGCGCCCGCCTGCTCCTTCTTGCTGTCCTCGGTCAATTCACCTGCGATTGCGAGGCGTCCTGCAAGATCGGGATGGGCACGCAGCACTCCCAGCCGCTCCTCTGGGTTGGCCGCCCGGAAGATGGCAACGAGCGCCGTGTGGACACGATCAACCGTCAATTCGTCACCGACGAAGCCATCATCATAGGCACGCTCGGCAATGAATGGCGAATGTTCAAAAACACCGCCGTAACGCGATACGAACTCGTCACGCGAAAGCATCAGATCGTCTCCGGCTTGTGGTGCGTATGCCAATGTTGCGCGATCTCGAGACGCCGGGGGATCCACACCTTATCGTGCTTCAGCACATACTCCATGAAGCGCTTCAGCGCCGCAGCCCGGCCAGGACGACCAACGAGGCGGCAATGCAGGCCGACGGACATCATCTTCGGGCTGCCGGCCTTGCCTTCTTCATAGAGCGTATCGAAGGCATCCTTGAGGTAGGTGAAGAACTGATCGCCCGAGTTGAAGCCCTGGGGCGTGGCGAAACGCATGTCATTGGTCTCGAGCGTATAGGGGATGATCAGGAACGGCTTGTCATCGACACCCTTCACCCAGAACGGCAGGTCGTCGGCATAAGAGTCCGAGGAATAAAGGAAACCACCCTCCTCCATGACGAGGCGCAGCGTGTTGTCGGAGGGCTTGCCTTGATACATGCCGTAGGGCCGCTCGCCGGTCAGCTCGGTGTGCAGGCGCACGGCTTCCTGGATATGCTTGCGCTCGACGTCCTCCTGGAAATCCTTGTATTCCAGCCAGCGGTACCCGTGGCTGGCGATCTCCCAGCCAGCCTCCTTCATGGCCGCGACCGCCTCCGGGTTGCGGGCCATGGCAAGTGTTACGCCATAGACGGTTGCCTGAATCTTGAGTTCCGTGAACGTCCGCCACAGGCGCCAAAAACCGGCGCGCGAGCCATACTCATAGATCGATTCCATGTTCAAGTTGCGCTGGCTCGGCCAAGCGGCGGCGCCGACGATTTCCGACAACAAATTTTCAGAGGCCGGATCGCCATCGAGAATGCAGCTTTCGCCGCCCTCCTCGTAGTTGATGACAAACTGGACTGCCACACGCGCATCGCCCGGCCACTTCGGATCGGGCGTATTGCGTCCATAGCCGACGAGATTGCGCGGATAAGTCTCGGATACCATGAAATCACCTTCCTGAACGTCGGCGAAACGGTAGCATCCGGAGACGGAATGTCGAGACGGAAAGTACGCAACAGAGTTTTGCCTTTGCGGCACAAAGCCTTAGGCAAGCGCCAGAACACGATCCCTCCGGGCGCTGACTTTGCCCATCGGGTGCAACGAATGCACCCGAAACGGTCCGCCATTCCCCTCTTCGATCATCAAGGCAACGTTGGCGACCTTGACGGGATCGACAAGCACTGGCTCGAAAACGTTGCGAAGCGCGTGCTCGACCCGTGGGATATCGCAATGACTGACAGGGCCGGTCAGCGGCATGTGAAACCGAAATTCGTCCATCACATAGGGGCTTCCCCAGCGGTGCAGATTGGTGAACTGCGCCGCCGACAGACCGCCTGGATCCGTCCGCTCGATCTCGGCTTCACTCAGCGGCGCGCGGAAGCGGTCAAACTGCTGAACGACCGAAGAGGCAAGGTAGTGGACGTGCTCGCAGGGCAGCGAGGGAGCGAGACTGTAGAATGAACCGAGCCGCGCCACCTCCAGCCGATTGATCTGAAATGGTGTCAACGTGCCGCAGAAGCGCATAAGATCACGCAGAAGTTGCGCCTCCGTCAAATCGGCGGCCAGGCGGAAGGGGGCCTTCAGGACGCCCTGAAAGCCGTAGCGGCGAGGCATCGCCGTGTGGAAGGCGATTTCGTGAATACTCAGGCCGCGAATCGCGGTTGGCTCAACCATCTCGCCGGAAAACACGTTCCGACCCAACCAATTTGCGGCCACATGTGAGAGCGGATCGCTCGCAGCGGGCGTAAAGCAAATGGCGTAGCGCATAAAATCTCCTCCGTCGGCGCCGCGATTGCGCTAGCTGATAGGTGATTTGCGTGACAGATTAACGAAAGGCAGGAAATGCTAATTCACGTCTAGCGTGAAGCCACATGAATGTGATGGGCAAGCAGGAAGCTTTCAGGCAGCGCAAAGGGCGGCTGCATGCCGGCCGCGAAATGGACGGCAGCCGCCGCAAGACGGTGCGCCAGGCCGAAGCTGACCTTGAAGCCGCCAGTCAGTGCGATCAGACTACCGTGGTCGGGGTGTACGCCGATCATCGGATCGCGATCGATCGCCTTCGGCCGCAAGCCGGCCCACCGTTCAAGCACAGGCGCTCCTTGCAATGCCGGCACCAGTTGTCCAGCTGCTTCAAGCAACCCATCAAGCTGTCCATCGGTCGAGAACGGCTCGTCGAAGCGATTCTCACTCGTGCTGCCGACCGCGACGCGACCGCCCTCGTGCGCAACGACATACAATCCATCGCGAAAAATCGTCGGCTTGGACGGATCAACATCGACTTTGAGCAACGCCGCCTGCCCTTTGACTGGCTGGCCAAGTGGCTTCGTAAGACCGTGGGAATGGCGCTCCAGCACCGGAAAGGAGTGATGGCCGGCTGCGACAATGCAATGGCCGAAAGCAATCTCACCTCTGGTAGTCATCGCAACGTTGCGGTCAAGATCGAGATCATCAAGCGCAAGCTGTTCGACGATCCGCACATGCCGTGCGTCGCGTAGCGCGGCGGTGAGTACCGCGATGAATGAGCGCGGCGCAACTCTGGCGGCCAGCGTGTCATAGACAAAGCCGCTTTCCCCAGCCGCTGCATCGACCCAAGACTCCTGGGGAGGCCTGTCGAGCACATGCCAGTGGAAATGCCGCTCCCCCGCTATCCAGCGCGCTTCCGCGTCCCGGGAATGGCCAAGCGCGATTTCGCGCAGATGCGGCTTCGGCAGCGGAATGAGGCGCCCCGAGCGCCTGTAGCCGGCGGAAAGGCCGGTCTGCAGCTCCAGCGCCGCGATCTCTGCTTCCAATGAAACCAGGGAATCGAACTGAAACTGCTTCTTGGCATTCCATTTGTCCGGCATATGCGGCATCAGCGCCCCGAGCAGGCCGCCACTGGCGCCTTGGCCAAGCCGACCAGCTTCGACGAGCATGGCATCAATGCCCAAGCGTTCCGCATGAATCGCAGCCCATAGCCCCATAATCCCGCCGCCGACGATCAGCAGCGCAGTCGATGATTGACCGGAAGACGACGCCGGACTATCGGCTTGTGGCATGACAGATACGGATCCCGAACTAAGTGCTGGCGCCCATCAACCGCTTGAGTGGCGCGACGGCGATATGCCCTATTCACCGGCCTTTGGCGACCACTTTTATTGCCAGACAGACGGCCGGCTGGAGTGTGGACACGTCTTCCTCGCCGGGAACGGCCTGCCGCAACGTTGGCAGGACCAAAGCCATTTCCTGATCGGCGAACTCGGTTTTGGCACGGGTCTGAACTTTGCCGAGACATGGCGGCAATGGAAACTCCACCGGCTCGCTGGGCAGCAGCTCCACTTCATGTCGTTCGAGCTCTATCCCATGCAGCGAGCAGAAATCGACCGAGCGCTTTCGCATTGGGCCGAAATCGATGCCGAACGGCTGGCCTTGGCCGCGGCTTGGCCGGAAACACCAAAGGCAACGGTCTCCTTGCGGCTGGATGACCAGACATCACTCAGCGTCGTCTGCGGCAACGCCCTCGAAGGAGTCGGAGCTGCCCAGGCAGGCTTCGATGCCTGGTATCTTGACGGCTTCGCCCCGTCGCGCAATGCCGACATGTGGTCTGCGGAATTGATGCGCCTCGTCTGTGAAAAGACAAAGACCAACGGAACCTTTGCGACCTATGCCGCCGCCGGCTTTGTCCGGCGCAACCTGATCGCGGCGGGCTTCACGGTGGAACGCCGCAGCGGCTTCGCCGGAAAGCGCGAGATGCTCTGCGGCGTCAAATCCTAGAGTAGCCCGCCGAGCCTACCTCTTGCTCGTTCCTGCCCAGCCACATTTCCAACTTCTCCTGGAGCAACTCAGGGCTGATCGGCTTCGACATGTAGTCATCCATGCCTGCCTCGATACAACGCTCGCGGTCGGCGTCCAGCGCATGCGCCGTGACCCCGATAATCGGCACGCGATGGCCATTTCCGCGCTCTCTTTCGCGTATCGCGCGCGTCGCATCATGGCCGTTCATCACGGGCATCGAAACGTCCATCATGATGATTCGCGGCGAAAGGCGGCCCCAGACCTCCACGGCCTCCTGGCCGTTATTGACGACGAGAAAGCTGAGGCCGGTTTCCTGCAATATCTGCGTGAAGACAATCTGGTTCACTTCATTGTCTTCCGCGACCAGCACGTCGATAAACTCCGCCGGCGTTCTCTCTTCCGCCACAGGGCGCATCGTCGTAGCGATCTCCTGACCGTCAGCCAAAATAGCCGCCGCCGGGATCTTCTTCGTCCGGCTCGCACGCACGACGTCGACGAGCGTGTTCCGCATCACATTGGCCCGCGCTGGCTTCATCAGATAAGCTTGGCCGTTAAGGGCCGCGAACTCTTTCTCGGTACCGGAAATGTCCATCGAGGTCAGAAAGATGATCGGCAGACGTTCGAAGCGGCTGTCGGCACGTAGCTTTCGTGCGATCTCAGCGCCGTTCATACCGGGGATCTGGTAATCGAGCACGACCGCATCGATCTCGATGCCAAGCTCATCCGCCATATCGAGAACGGCAAATGCTCCTGGACCATCTTCGGCAGCGGCGCCATCGAAACCCCAGAGAGCCAATTGCTCGGTCAATATCTGGCGATTGACAGTGTTGTCGTCGACGAGGAGGACTCGCGCGCCCCTGACATTCACAGGCAGGGGTTTGGGAGCCAGTTGCGCCGCAGCCACGACGAAAGGCAGGTTCACGGTAAAGACAGACCCCTCCCCTGGCTGACTGTCCACCTCGAGATAGCCGCCGAACAGGTCCACCAGCCCCGCGGTGATCGCAAGTCCGAGTCCGGTTCCTTCGTGGCGTCGTGTCGAGGATGAATCGATCTGCGAGAACTTGTCGAAAATGGACTCCAGCTTATCGCGCGGAATACCGATGCCGGTATCCTCGATCCGAACACACGCCATGATTTCGTCTTCAGCGCCCGGTGTGAAGCCTACGTCCACCAGAACGTGGCCGCGCTCGGTGAATTTCACTGCGTTGCCGACGAGATTGGTGATGATCTGGCGGAACCGGCCCGCATCGCCAATCACTGCGGAAGGCAAGTCGGGGGCCGCGCGAACCAACAGCTCGATGCTTTTTTCCGCGGCCGGCGACGACAGGAGGGTCGCGACGTCCTCGATCGCCTCGACCAAATCGAACGTCGTGCGCCGGAGGGTCATCTGCCCCGCATCGATCTTCGAGAAGTCGAGAATATCATTGATGATCGTCACCAGCGCATTGCCCGATTTGACGATGATGTCGACAAAGGTTTTCTGACGGGTATCGAGATCGGTCTTCGCCAGCAATTCAGCCATGCCGAGAACGCCGTTCATCGGCGTGCGGATTTCATGGCTCATGTTGGCGAGGAACTCCGACTTGACGCGATCGGCGGCTTCAGCACGCGACAGCAGACGCTCGAGTTCGGCCTCGCGCTGCTTCGCTTCGGTGACGTCGGTGAACAGTGCGATCCAATGCTGCCGCTCGCTGATGGTAGCGTCCAGGTTGACCCACCGCTCTCCGGCGATATGGAACGGTGTTGAGATCGGCTTCTTGGCGGCGATGTTGTCGCGCCAACCGGTCAGGATCTCGTCCTCCTGACCGTGGAAATCTCCTCGTTTGGCGCAGAACTGGAAGAGATCGATCCATCCCCGGCCAACGGCAAGGTATTCCGACGGAATGGCAAGGATGTCGCTGAGCGGGTTGCTGGCAAGCAGGATATTGCCGTCCTGAACAATCAACAACCCCTGCGACATCGCCCTCGTCGCATCATCCATCAAGTCCCCGAGACGCGCGAGAGCCGCCCGCGTCTCATGGATTTCCTTCTCGTGCTGACGGACAGCAGTGACATCGGCATAGGACAGCAGCACGCGGCCGTTGGAAAGTCGGCGCCCCTCGAAGAGAACCCGCTTGCCATTGACCCAGCCGAGCTCCACCGGCTGCTCTTGTTCCGCAGCGACAAAATGTGCCTCGCGTCGGGCAAAAATCTGCTCCGGCGTCAGCCTGTCACCGTACCGTCCGAGCTGGTGGTTGCGACGGATGACGTCGATGAAGGCCCAGCCGTCGAATCGGTCGTCGCGCGGCAGATCCCAGACCTCGTAGAACTCGTCGTTGGCGTAGAGAACGTCGCGCGAGTCGTCGAGGATCATGACGCCGACAGGAAGAGCGCGGAGAATGCTTTGCAGGTCCTCGGTCAGAGCCTGGCTGCGTGCTACCTCGGATGCCAATGGTGTCGGAATGGCGATCGACGGGTCGCCATTGTTGCGTGGAACCTTCCTTTCGAAGATGCCTAGGACATAAACGCGGCCTTCAGACGGCGAGAAGCTCTCGATCCGCGCACGCCGGTGCTCGACGCCGCCAGCGTCGAAACAAACAGCGCTTTCCTCGCTTGCGAAGACGAGAGCTCGCCTCTCCTTGTCCTCGCGAGCCTCCTCTTCCGGTATATCGATAAGTTCGCGGCTGCGGCGACCGATGAAATCGGAGATCGCCTTTCCGAAGAAGGACGCATAAGCCTCGTTGACTGCCACATAGCGCAGCTCGCTGTTCTTGACGTAGGCCGGGCAATCCAGATCCGCGATTCGGCGGCAGGCCAGTTCGAGAAGGTCCCCGTCCGCCGTCAACACTGTTCCCCGGTCAAGAGTGGCTTGTTCATCGAACGACAATAGACGCACCCTCTTTAACAACGCATTAACCATGATTCCCCGGCGGCGGAGAATAGGTCGCAAGTTTTCCAAACCCGGTCATCGATCGCCATCGTCCGCCGATGCGGACGGGGCAAGCAAACATCTCGGAACTGTGGTATAGTTTCACTCGTTTCTACGAGGAACTCGTTCAGTTGGCCCGTATACCCGAACGGTTTCGCCTGACGGCTTCGAGAATAGGCTTCGTCTACGAAAGGAGACGATCATGTCCGTACTTCATAAAAGCATGGCGGCGGGCTTCATGGCATTGACCCTGGCGAGTGCGCCCGTCATCCCGGCAGCGCCTGCAAACGCCAACAGCGACTTCTGGGGCGGCGTCGCCGCTGGAGCCGTCGGCGGCATCCTGTTGTCGCAGGTCGCCAGGCCCTATCCGTATTACGGCTACGGCCACCCCGGCCCCTACTATGGCGGCGGCTACTACAGACCCTACTATCGGCCTAACTACGCGTACGGGGCATACTATGGATACAGGCCTTACTATCGCCCGTACTATAGGCCTTACTACAGAAGCTATTACCGGCCCTACTACTCGAACTCCTACTACGCGCCGCGCTGCCATATAGAATGGCGTCGCAGCGGCTGGGGCGAAGCCTACAGGACAAGGGTCTGCTACTGACATCCGCACTGGGCTGGGGGCGTCACCGCCCCCTTTTGCCGATGATCCATCAGTAGGTCCCCTTGACTTTTCCCCTGAACTAGACCAAATGCAGGCCAGCTTTCACCTTCCGGCCGCCGCGTGAGCGTGCCCCTGCCAGTAAATAGGATGCAGGAAGAAGGGCAAAAGCGCATTTCGAATAGACCGCACCCCAAGACGCGGCAGAAGCGCTGGAAAGCTTTTTCCAACAAGACAAGTTCCCACTTCACGCGGGGTTCTTGACGCCAGAATGACACCGGGCCGCATTTTGCGACCCGGCCGATTTTTTTGGCGCGCCCTAAAAAGGTTATGACTTGACCAATTTTGAATCGCTTGGCATCTCCAAGCCGATCGTCGCCACACTTTTCCAGCTCGGCATCGAAACGCCGACCCCCATTCAGGAAAAGGCGATCCCGCTTCTACTCGAAGGCCGCGACCTTATCGGCCTTGCCCAGACCGGCACCGGCAAGACGGCCGCCTTCGGTCTGCCGATTATCGAAAAGATCATCCCTGAAGAGCGGCGTCCGGACAACCGGACAACCCGTACGCTGATCCTCGCCCCGACCCGCGAACTGGTGAACCAGATCGCCCAGAACCTGAAGAACTTCCTGCGCAAATCGCACCTGCGCATCAACGTCGTTGTCGGCGGCGTATCGATCAACAAGCAGCAGCTGCAGCTTGAAAAGGGCACCGACATCCTCGTTGCCACGCCCGGCCGCCTGCTTGACCTCGTCGCCCGCCGCGCCATCGGCCTCACCGCCGTACGCTACCTCGTTCTCGACGAGGCCGACCAGATGCTCGACCTCGGCTTCGTGCACGACCTGCGCAAGATCGCCAAGATGGTGCCGAAGAAGCGCCAGACGATGCTGTTTTCGGCAACCATGCCGAAGTCGATCGCCGACCTCGCCGGCGAATACCTGACGGACCCGGTCACCGTCGAAGTGACGCCTCCGGGCAAGGCGGCCGACAAGGTCGAGCAGTATGTTCACTTCGTCAACGGCAAGAACGACAAGACGGACCTCCTGAAGAAGTCGCTCACCGAGAACCCTGACGGACGCGCCATCGTCTTCCTGCGCACCAAGCATGGCGCCGAGAAGCTGATGAAGCATCTCGACCACGTCGGCTATTCCGTGACGTCTATCCATGGCAACAAGAGCCAGGGCCAGCGCGAGCGCGCCCTCAAGGCCTTCCGCGACGGCGACGTCAAGACGCTGATCGCGACCGACGTCGCGGCCCGCGGCATCGACATCCCGGCCGTCAGCCACGTCTACAACTACGACCTGCCTGAGGTTCCGGACGCCTATGTCCACCGCATCGGCCGTACCGCCCGCGCCGGCCGCGACGGTATCGCGATCGCCTTCTGCGCACCGGATGAAACCCGCCTCCTGCGGGATATCGAACGCCTGATGAACATCAACATCGCGGTCGCAAGCGGTGACGCGCCTGCCAACATGAACGCGGCTCCCCGCCGCGGCAACGGCAACGGTGGCAACCGCGGCCAGGGTCGTGGTGGTGAAAACCGTGGCGGTGAGCGTCGTGGCGGCGAAGGCCGTGGCGAAGGCCATCGTGCAGGTGGCCGCCCGGAGCGTCGTCCGCGCCCTGAAGCTGGCGACGAAGTCCGCGCCAACAATGAGGAGCGCCGCGAGCGTCGTCCCCGTCCCGAGCGCCAGACCCAGCGCAACGAAGACTTCCGCGGCCAGCGCCGTGGCGAGGCTACGCCGATGACGTCCGGCCCCGACAACGATCTGGCGGCAACGTCGGACTTCCGTCCGGCCCGCAAGCCGCAGCGCCCGCAGCATGGCAACCATGCCAACGGCGAGAACCGTCATCACCCCGGCGGTGGCGCCCGCAATGCGCACGGTCGCCCGGCCCGCAAGCACGGCGAAGATCGTGGTGCGCAGGCTCACGGTGGCGGCGAGCGTCGCGAAGGCAATGGCGGCAACCGTCGCGGCGGTCCGTCGCGCGGTGGCAACGGCCAGCGTCGCGAACGCGCCTAATTCTAAAGAAAGGGCGGGAGAAATCCCGCCCTTTGCAATACGCGTCTCACGGCGCCAAAGCGATCTCACAATCCTGCCTTGTGGCAATCGGCCCGCTGCATTAGCATGTTGGTGCTGCTGTAGGGCGCGTCGGCTTCGGGCCGGAGGGGCATTGCCCGCCTACGTACGACAAAGTCAAACGTAGGCCGCGCCCATGCCAAATATCGAAAACCTCAGAAAACAAGCCAAGTCGTACCTGCGATGGCATCGCGAACGCTACTATCCCGTTGCGGCCCAGATCAGGTGGATCCTGCCGAGATATCGGGATCAAAGCGATCGAGAGATATTGGACGCCGACTTCAAGCTCAGCGACGCACAGGAGCTTGTTGCCCGAAAGCATGGCTTTGCGGATTGGCCCGCACTGATCAAAGGGATCGAAACCGTGACGAAATCGACAGCATCGGACAACAGACGTCCGTTCGTCCTCTCCGCGGAGCCGCAACTCTTCGTCTCTGATATCAACGTTTCATGCCAGTTCTATGTTCGGAAACTGGGTTTTGAAGTGGCGTTCCAATACGGAGAGCCGCCATTTTATGCCCAGGTGTTTCGCGACGGCGCACGCCTGAACCTGCGAAAGGTCGGCGCGCCTGTCTTCGACACCGGCTTCAGAGCGCGAGAAGTCGACGCCCTCTCTGCAACGTTGACCGTCGATGATCCGAAGCAGTTGTTCTTGGAATATCAGGCTGCCGGCGCCCCATTCCATCAGCCTCTGCGGGCCGAGCCATGGGGCGCCCGCACCTTCATCGTGCAGGACCCCGATGGAAACCTTATCGCCTTTTCAGGCGAGGCTACCTAGGCCCGCTGCAGCTCGGTCGTATCTTGTGGAGCGACCTTCGCTGGTCGGTTAGTCAAATAGACGCCCGTCACGACGACGATGGTGCCGAGGATCAGCGGAAGCGTCAGCGGCTCACCGAAGGCAATGAAGGCCTCGAGCGCCACCGTCGGCGGCATCAGATAGATGAGCGATGCCGCCCGCGACACCTGACCGCGGCGGATGAGATAGAGTAGCAGCCCAACGCCGCCCATCGACAGCCCGAAGACCGACCAGGTGAGCGCCGCGATGGCCTGTGCCGATCCGTCGAAATGCATGCGCTCGAATGTAAGCATCAGCGGCAACGTGACGATCAGCGCACCGACATATTGCAGCGTGGCGATCGGCAGGAGGTTGCCGGTCTGCAAATGCTTCTTCTGATAAAGCGTCCCGTAGGTGACGGAGCCCATGGCCATAAGGTTGATTGCCAACGGCACGGCGGCATGCGCCAGATCGGCCGTCGCCGGATCGAGGAGCTTCGGCGATATCGCAATCGCGATGCCGAGGAAACCAAGCACTAGCCCTGCCTTCTGGATTCCCTGCAACCGCTCGCCGACGAGCAGCGGTGCAGCCATCGCCGTCAACAGCGGCTGCAGCGCCGCGATAATGCCCGATATGCCGGCCGGCACGCCGTTGGCAATCGCCCACCAGAGGCCAGCCAGATAGAAGCCGTGCAGGAAAAGGCCCGAGTAGACCGCCCTAAAGGCGACCGCCCTGCCCGGCCATGCAGCACGCATGACAAGGCAAAGCCCCAGGAATGCCAGCCCCGACAGCGCATAGCGTACGGCAAGAAAGGTGAAGGGCTCCGAATGGATAGCAGCATATTTCGCCACGACCCAGCCGGTCGACCAGAGCAGGACAAAGATGGCGGGAGCGAAGCGATCGAGCGACATGACGTGACCCTGGGGCAATGGATTGCGACGCTGATAGCCGGCCGATGGCCCTTCGTCAAAAGCGAAGCGTTGATGCTTACCTGAAGTTTCGTTGATCGTCGGGCAGTCAGCCGCTGAGCGGGCGCGGGCCGAAAATGAATCGAACGCCGATCTGAAAATAGCCAGATGCTTACATTTTGAGCGACTGCCGGGCACCAATGGCGGCGGGACCTAGGTGCGACTTCCGTAAATGCCCAGTTTTTCGACTCTTTTTATCGCTTCCGAGGATTTTACGAATCTCACCTTCAAACTGTGCATGGTTCTTGCATTGCCATTTGCGTTGTATTCAAATGAAGAAAAAAGGGGAGCCACACCTTTGGCATTTGATGAAATGATCACCGGGGGCGAAAGTCCGCGAGAGCCATATGAAAAATACTTTGAGTGGTACAGTAACCAAGATCGGGCGCATCTGATCGCCAAGAGCCGGGACGCGGAGAACATCTTCCGAAAGACCGGCATTACCTTCGCTGTCTACGGACACGCAGACTCCTCCGAAAAGCTCATTCCGTTCGACATCATCCCCCGTATCATTTCCGGTCGCGAATGGCGCAAACTCGCCCAGGGCATCGAGCAGCGCGTGATCGCCCTCAACGCCTTCCTCGATGACATCTACCACAAGCAGGAAATCATCCGCGCCGGCCGTATTCCGCGCGGACTGATCGAGAGGAACGATGCCTTCCTGCCCGAGATGATCGGCTTCCGGCCGCCGGGCGGCGTTTACACCCACATCGTCGGCACCGATATCGTGCGCACCGGCGAGGATGAATTCTATGTGCTGGAAGACAATGCCCGCACCCCGTCCGGCGTCAGCTACATGCTGGAAAACCGGGAAACGATGATGCAGATGTTTCCGGACCTGTTTCATGCCAACAAGGTCCGGCCGGTCGAGGACTATCCCTATCTGCTGCGCCAGAGCCTGGCATCGCTTGCGCCTCCTGGCTGCAAGGGCAAGCCGCGCGTCGCTGTCCTGACGCCCGGCATCTACAACTCCGCCTATTACGAGCACTCGTTCCTGGCTGACACAATGGGAGTCGAGCTTGTCGAAGGCTCGGATCTGCGTGTCATCGACGGGAAGGTCAAGATGCGCACGACGCGCGGCTACGAGGCGATCGACGTGCTCTACCGCCGGGTCGACGACGACTTCCTCGACCCCCTCACCTTCCGG
The DNA here is from genome assembly GCF_014194695.1 of Rhizobium sp. BK399. Lineage (GTDB taxonomy): Bacteria > Pseudomonadota > Alphaproteobacteria > Rhizobiales > Rhizobiaceae > Rhizobium. The sequence goes on from NZ_JACIAH010000002.1 coordinate 449,052, forward strand.
CCGGATTCAGCGCTCGGCATTCCCGGCATCATGGACGTCTATCGTTCCGGCAACATCACCATCGCCAATGCGCCGGGCACCGGCATATCGGACGACAAGGCGATCTACTCCTATATGCCGGAGATCGTTGAGTTCTATACCGGACGCAAGCCGATCCTCGAAAACGTCCCGACCTGGCGCTGCTCCGAACCGCAAAGCCTTAAGTACGTGCTCGAGCACCTCGAGGAACTGGTGGTCAAGGAAGTCCATGGTTCCGGCGGCTACGGCATGCTGGTCGGCCCAACGGCGACCAAAAAGGAACGCGCCGATTTTGCCGAGAAGCTGAAGGCCAAGCCCGCCAACTATATCGCGCAGCCGACGCTTTCGCTCTCGACCGTGCCCATTCTCGTCAACAAGGGAATTGCGCCGCGCCACGTGGACCTGCGCCCCTATGTTCTCGTCTCCGACAAAGTGCAGATCATCCCCGGCGGATTGACACGCGTGGCCCTGAAAGAGGGTTCGCTGGTTGTCAATTCCAGCCAGGGCGGCGGCACGAAAGATACCTGGGTATTGGAGGACTGATGCTCGGAAGAACTGCAAACGGACTCTACTGGATGTTCCGTTACATCGAGCGCGCCGAAAACATCGCGCGCCTTATCGATGCCGGCCTGCGCATGTCGCTGACCAGAAGCGGAACCGGTGACGACGACTGGGACGGCGTCCTGCAAAGTGCTGGCGTCCGGGAAACCTTTGACGAGGGCCACAGCAAGCTGACGAGCGCCGATGCCATCGACTACTTGCTGCGCGACCGCACCAATCCGTCGAGCGTCATGTCCTGCGTCGACTACGGGCGAAACAACGCCCGCATGGTGCGCACGGCACTGACCAGGGAAACCTGGGAAGCGACGAACGAGTTCTGGATCGAACTCAAGTCCCTCCTTTCGAAGCGGCTGAAGCCGGCGGAGCTGCCGGAAGCGATCGATGCCATCAAGCATCGCGCCGGGTTAATCCGCGGCGCCTTCCATGGCTCCATGCTCAGAAACGAGCTTTACAATTTCGCCCGTATCGGCACCTTCATCGAGCGCGCCGACAATACCAGCCGCATTCTCGACGTGAAGTACTACGTACTCCTGCCGTCAGTCTCCGCTGTCGGCACGTCGATCGACAACATCCAGTGGGAGTCCATCCTGCGCTCGGTCTCCGCCCACCGCTCCTACAGCTGGGCTTATGACGGCGAATATCGCGCGATGAACATTGCCGACTTCCTGATCCTCAACGGCCAGATGCCCCGCTCACTCGCCTATTGCTACGAAAAGATCGTCAGCGAGCTCGGCTATCTCGCCAAGGACTACGGCGAACGGCTGCCGGCGCACGACACGGCCGATTCCATCCGCACGACGCTGCAGACGCGTGCCATCAAGGAGATCATGGATCAGGGCTTGCATGAGTTTCTGGAAGATTTCGTCACACGCAACAACCAGCTCGGCATGGAAATTTCCGACGGTTACCGGTTCTATGCATAGGCGGGCACGACATGAAGCTTAAGATCAGCCACGTCACGGAATACCATTATGAGGAACCGTCGGTCTTCTCGCTGCAGCGGCTGCGGCTAACACCGCCGACGGTGACAGGACAAACGATCCTCAACTGGTCGCTGCATGTCGAGGGTGCCAAGCCGGAGGTCGAGTATGACGATCAGTTCGGCAACCACATCAACCTTGTCTCGCTCGAAGGCGAGCAGCAGGCGACACGGATCGTCGCCGAGGGCGAGGTCGAAACGGAAGATCGAAACGGTGTCCTTGGCCCTCACAGCGGCTTCTGCCCGCTGTGGCTTTTCCTGCGCGAGACGCCAAGGACGAAGCCCGGGAAACTCATCAAGGATCTGACCAAGAGCGTGAGCGGCGACAACGAGCTGGCACGCATGCACGCGCTGATGTCCGGCATCCACGAAATGGTGGCATACCGACCCGGCACCAGCGATACCGAAACGACAGCGGAGCAAGCGCTGGAGAAAAAGAGTGGTGTCTGCCAGGATCACGCCCATATCTTCGTCGCAGCCGCGCGGAGCCTTGGGGTGCCGGCTCGCTACGTCTCCGGCTATCTGATGATGGAAGAGAAGGTGGAGCAGGCTGCAACCCACGCATGGGGCGAGGCGCATGTGGCCGGCCTCGGCTGGGTAGGCTTCGATCCCGCCAACAACATCTGCCCCGATGCACGCTATGTGCGCGTCGCCTCCGGTCTCTGCTACCGCGATGCCGCCCCCGTTTCGGGCATGCGCATCGGCACGCCGGGGGAGAAACTCTCGGTCGTCGTCAAGGTAGAGGATCGGGGACAGATGCAGAGCCAGAGCCAGAGCTGATCGGCTCACATCGGCAGGGTAAAGAATGCGAGCCGCCGATGGCGGCTCGCATCGTCCTTGCAATCACTAGGCCAGCGTATAAGCGGTCTTGACCGACGTATAGAATTCGGCCGCGTACTTGCCCTGCTCGCGCGGGCCATAGGACGATCCCTTGCGGCCGCCGAACGGGACGTGGAAATCCACACCCGCCGTCGGCAGGTTGACCATAACCATGCCGGCTTCGGAATTGCGCTTGAAATGCGTTGCATGCTTCAGGCTTGTCGTGGCGATACCGGCTGACAGGCCAAACGGCGTGTCGTTCGCCGTTGCCAGTGCCTCTTCGTAGTCCTTGACGCGGATCAACGAGACGACGGGTCCGAAGATCTCCTCACGGCTGATGCGCATCTGGTTGGTCGCTTCCGTAAATAGCGTCGGCTGCAGGTAGAAGCCAGGCGTCTCGCGGGTGATGAGCTCGCCGCCGAAGGCAAGCTTGGCGCCTTCCTTCCTGCCGATCTCGATATAATCGGTATCGGTCTTCAGCTGCTTTTCATCGACGACAGGGCCGATATGCGTGCCCGTCTTCATTGCGTTGTCGACGACCAGCGTCTTCAGCTTTTCCGTCAGCGCCGCGACGAACTTGTCGTGGATGCCTTCGGTGACGATCAGGCGCGAGGACGCCGTGCAGCGCTGGCCGGTGGAGAAGAAGCCCGAGTTGGCGGCAGCTTCGACGGCGACGGTGAGGTCCGCGTCATCGAGAACCACCATCGGGTTCTTGCCGCCCATTTCCAGCTGGAACTTGCGATTATGCTCGATCGAGGCGCTCGCGACGCGTCGGCCGGTGCCGGTGGAACCTGTAAAGGTAATGCCGGTGACGTCGGGGCTGTCGAGCATCGCCTGGCCGACCACCGAGCCCTTGCCCATGACGAGGTTCAAGACGCCCTTCGGCAGGCCGGCGCGATGCAGGATGTCGACGATCGCCCAGGAGCAGCCCGGAACAAGTTCGGCCGGCTTGAAGACGATGGTGTTGCCGTAGCACAGCGCCGGTGCGATCTTCCAGGCTGGGATCGCGATCGGGAAATTCCAGGGCGTGATGATACCGATGACGCCGAGCGGATCACGGGTGATCTCGACGCCGATGTTTGGCCGAACCGACGGGATAACCTCGCCTGCAAGCCGCAGCGCCTCGCCTGCAAAGAATTCAAAGATCTGTGAGGCGCGGATGGTCTCGCCGATCGCTTCCGGAAGCGTCTTGCCCTCTTCGCGCGCAAGCAACGCCCCAAGCTCGTCCTTGCGAGCCATGATCTCGTCGCCAGCCTTCTTCAGGATGACGTGGCGTTCCCAGATGCCGGAACGCGACCAGGCAGGAAAGGCTGCCTTGGCGGCCGCGATGGCATTTCTGGTGTCTTCAGCCGTGCCGTCGGCATAGAGGCCAACAACCTCGTTGGTGTCAGACGGATTGATGTTCTTGGTCGCGTCCGAGCCGACCCATTCGCCGGCGATGAGATTTTGATAGATGGTCATGGCCCGATGAGGCCTCCTTTACCGTTTTTTGAAAAACGGTCCGGCCGCCGAAGCGGCGGCCGGGCCTTGCGAAATCAGAGCTGCTTGACAGCAATCTCTTCTTCGGCAGCAATCTTCAGAGGGTTGCGCAGCGGCAGGCCGAACTCGGCGACTTCGATTTCGAAGACATCGCCCTCTTCCGCCTTGATGCCTTCAGCGAAGGACAGCGTCGCGGTGCCGAACATGTGGACGTGAACGTCGCCGGGCACACGGAACAGGCCGTACTTGAAGTGGTGGTATTCGAGGTTCGCGAAGGTGTGCGACATGTTCGCCTCGCCCGACAGGAAGGGCTTCTCGAAGATCACCTTGTCACCGCGCTTGATGCGCGAGGTGCCGCGGATGTCGTCCGGCGCGGCGCCGATGCGGATTTCCGGGCCGAAGCTTGCCGGGCGCAGTTTGGAGTGCGCGAGGTAGAGATAGTTGATCCGCTCGGTGACGTGGTCGGAGAACTCGTTCGACAGCGCAAAACCGATCCGGAAAGGCGTGCCGTCTTCAGCGATGACATAAATGCCGGCCATCTCAGGTTCTTCGCCACCGTCGAGCGCGAAGGACGGGGAAACGAGCGGAGTGCCAGGAGCAGCCGAACCGTAGCCGTTGCCCTTGTAGAACCACTCAGGCTGCACGCCCTTCTCGCCGGCTTTCGGCTTGCCGTTCTCAAGACCCATCTTGAACATCTTCATCGAGTCGGTGAGCGTTTCCTCAGCCGCCTCGGAGGTCTTCTTGTGCATGGAGTCGCGCGTTGCGGCCGAGCCCAGATGCGTCAGACCGGTGCCCGTCAGATGCAGATGCGCAGCGTCAGGATGCGTCATCGGCGGCAGGAACTTGCCTTCGGCATAAGCCTTTTCGAGATCGACGGCATCACCGAGACCATGCGCCTCGATCACCGCTGCGAGCGACTTGCCGCCGTTTGCGGCTTCCATGGCCAGCGCATAGACGCTGCCGGCGTTCTTGACGGCTTTCGCGGTACCGCCCGGCTCGCGCACGGCGACGATGATCTCTCCGTTCGAACCCTTGATCTGCGAAATGAGCACGGTCTTCATCCTTTTTTCGATTGCGCGGAAAATGCTCCGCCAATCCGGCTCCCTGAAGGCGCCGGATTGGTAAGTTCACATGACTGCGAATGCCTGGGCAGCGCCGAAGCGCTTAGCCCTTGTTCTTGTTGTAAACGTCGAAGAAGACGGCAGCGAGAAGCACCAATCCCTTGACCATCTGCTGGAAGTCGATGCCGAGGCCGACGATCGACATGCCGTTGTTCATGACGCCCATGATGAACGCGCCGATGACGGCACCGGTGATCTTGCCAACGCCGCCGGATGCCGAAGCACCGCCGATGAAGCAGGCTGCGATAACATCCAGCTCGAAGCCGACGCCCGCCTTCGGCGTTGCCGAGTTCAGGCGGGCCGCGATGATCATGCCGGCGAGACCGGCCAGAACGCCCATGTTGACGAAGGTGAAGAAGCTCAGGCGCTCGGTGTTGATACCCGAAAGCTTGGTGGCCTTTTCATTGCCGCCCATGGCGTAGATGCGGCGACCGATCGTGGTGCGGCGCGTCACGAAGGCGTAGGCCGCGATCAGCACGAGCATGACGACGAGAACGTTCGGCAGGCCCTTGTAGCTGGACAACTGATAGCCGAGGAACAGGATCGCCAGCGAAAGAATGAGGTTCTGACCGATGAAGAAGCTCATCGGCTCCACATCGATGCCATGGCTCTCGTTGACCTTGCGGCGACGCCAGGCGAGATAAAAGAGGACGACAGTTCCGAGAACGGTCAGGACTAGCGACGTCGAATGGAGCGGAATTCCGCCGATATCGATCATGTCGCCCGGCAGGAAGCCCGTCGAGATGACCTGGAAATCCTTCGGGAACGGGCCGATGTTCTTGCCGCCGAGAACGAACAGCGTGAGGCCGCGGAAGACGAGCATGCCGGCGAGCGTTACGATGAAGGCCGGAATCCGGTGATACGCAATCCAGTAGCCCTGCGCGGCGCCGATGGCGCCACCGATGATCAGGCAGAGAATGCCCGCAAGCACGAAGTTCATCTGCCAGTTGACGGTCATGATAGCCGCCACCGCGCCGACGAAGGCGACGATGGAGCCGACCGACAAATCGATATGCCCCGCCACGATGACAAGCAGCATGCCGAGCGCCATGATGACGATAAACGAGTTCTGCAGAACAAGGTTCGTCAGGTTGACCGGCTTGAACAGGATGCCGCCCGTATAGAACTGGAAGAACACCATGATCGCGACAAGCGCGATGAGCATGCCGTACTCACGGATGTTACCGCGGATGTAGTCCGCAACGGAAACGACGTTGCTCTCTTCGGTGGCGGAAGGGTTGACCGGGGTCATTGTTTCTTCTCCCCTGAGCGCATGATAGCGCGCATGATGGTTTCTTGGCTCGCCTCTCCCTTTGGCAGTTCCGCAACGATACGCCCTTCATTCATGACGTAGATGCGGTCGCACGTGCCAAGGAGCTCCGGCATTTCCGATGAGATCATCAGAACGCCTTTGCCATCGGCGGCGAGCTGGTTGATGATAGTATAGATTTCGTATTTTGCACCGACATCGATACCGCGAGTGGGCTCGTCGAGGATCAAAACGTCGGGATCGGAAAACAGCCACTTCGACAGCACGACCTTTTGCTGGTTGCCACCCGAAAGATTGACCGCCTCCTGGAAGATGCTGGAGCTGCGGATGCGAAGCTTCGAGCGATAATCCGACGCGATCTTGGATTCCTTGATGGTGTCGATGACCGTGCCGCTCGACACGCCAGCCAGATTGGCAAGCGTCGTGTTGTGCACGATGTTTTCGCCGAGCACGAGACCGAGATGCTTGCGATCCTCGGTTACGTAGGCGAGACCGGCATCGATCGCCCTGCGAACGGTGCTGACATCGACGGACTTGCCGTGCATGAAGACGTCGCCGTGGATCTTGTGACCGTAGGACTTGCCGAACAGGCTCATGGCGAATTCAGTGCGTCCGGCGCCCATCAATCCCGCGATGCCGACCACCTCGCCCTTGCGGACGGTGACGTTGATGTTGTGAAGGACCTGGCGGTCACGGTGGTGCTGGTGGTAAGCGTTCCAGTTCTTCACCTCGAGGATCGTCTCGCCGATCGGCACGGAGCGCGGCGGATAACGATCGGCGAGCTCGCGGCCCACCATGTTCTTGATGATGATGTCTTCGCTGATCTCTTCGGTCTGACAGTCGAGTGTCTTGACCGTCATGCCGTCGCGCAGAACCGTGATCTGGTCGGCGACCTTGCGCACTTCGTTGAGCTTGTGCGTGATGATGATCGACGTCAGGCCCTGGTTGCGGAATTCGATGAGGAGCTCGAGCAGCGCATCGGAATCCTTTTCGTTGAGCGACGCTGTCGGCTCATCAAGGATGAGCAGCTTCACGCTCTTCGAAAGCGCCTTGGCGATTTCGACAAGCTGCTGCTTGCCGACGCCGATGTCGGTAACAAGCGTTTCCGGCGACTCCTTGAGGCCGACCTTGCTCAGCAGCTCTTTCGTGCGCTTGAAGGCTTCCTGCCACTTGATGATGCCGTTCTGGGCGACTTCGTTGCCGAGGAAGATGTTTTCGGCGATCGACAGGAGCGGCACGAGCGCCAGCTCCTGGTGAATGATGACGATGCCGATTTCCTCGGAGTCCTTGAGCGCCTTGAAATGACGGACGTCGCCTTCATAAACGATGTCACCGTCGTAGGTTCCGGCCGGGTACACGCCGGAGAGAACTTTCATCAGGGTCGACTTTCCGGCCCCGTTTTCACCCACCAATGCGTGGATTTCACCTTGCCGAACCTTGAGGTTCACATTCTCAAGCGCCTTCACGCCCGGGAACGTCTTGGTGATGTTCCGCATTTCGAGGATTGTATTGTCCATGGTCAAAATCCAGCGCCAGCAGCCGAGAGGGGCGCGGCGATCATAAAATTGAAGACCGGAACCCGCAAGCAGCAGGTTCCGGCCAACGTGGTACAATTATTACTTCAGCTGGTCAGCCTTGTAGTAACCGCCTTCGACGAGGATCTTCTCGTAGTTGGTCTTGTCAACTGCGACCGGGGTCAGCAGGTAGGACGGAACGACCTTGACGCCGTTGTCGTAGGTCTTGGTGTCGTTGACTTCAGGCTCCTTGCCTTCCATCAGAGCGTTGACCATGCCGACGGTAACCTTTGCGAGGTCACGGGTGTCCTTGAAGATCGTGGAGTGCTGCTCGCCAGCGATGATCGACTTGACCGACGGAACTTCAGCGTCCTGGCCGGAAACGACCGGGAGCGGCTGATCGCCAGAGCCGTAGCCGACGCCCTTCAACGACGAGATGATGCCGATGGACAGACCGTCGTAAGGCGACAGAACTGCATTGACCTTCGCGTCGGTGTAGTTAGCCGAGAGCAGGTTGTCCATACGAGCCTGGGCCGTTGCCGGGTCCCAACGCAGCGTACCAACCTTGTCCATGCCGGTCTGGCCAGACTTTACGACGAGCTTGCCGCTGTCGATGTAAGGCTGCAGAACGGACATTGCGCCATCATAGAAGAAGAAGGCGTTGTTGTCGTCCGGCGAACCGCCGAAGAGTTCGATGTTGAACGGGCCCTTGCCATCCTTGAGGCCGAGGGCGTCAACGATAGAGGTTGCCTGCAGAACGCCGACCTTGAAGTTGTCGAACGTCGCGTAGTAGTCGACGTTGCCCGAGTCGCGGATCAGACGGTCATAAGCGATGACCTTGATGCCTGCGTCGTGAGCCTTCTGGAGAACGTCGGAAAGCGTCGTGCCGTCGATAGCGGCGATGACGAGAACCTTGACGCCCTTGGTGACCATGTTCTCAATCTGAGACAGCTGGTTCGGAATGTCGTCGTCAGCGTACTGCAGATCGGTGCTGTAGCCAGCGTCCTGGAGCTGCTTGACGATGTTGTTACCGTCATCGATCCAGCGAGCGGACGACTTCGTGGGCATTGCAATGCCGACAGTCCCCTTGTCGGCTGCCATAGCCGGCATTACGAACGAAGCGACGCCAAAGGCCGCCGCTGCCATCAACGAGATAATGGATTTCATATCTCTCTCTCCCTTAGTTAATAAACGCACGGACGAAAAATCGCCCGCCCCGAAACTGTGGCAGGTTCCGTCTTGGATAATACTTCAGATGGTGAGAAACGAAGTAGGTCTCCTCCACGCTCTCACACGTGTTGAGTGCCAACCAGCACACGGCGGCAAACTGGTATGGATTCCTATAACTGTCAAATAGAATAACTGGCAAAGTGCATAACAATTTTGGTATATCGTTAAAAAGTATTACTTTTGATGGAACACGGTTGGGAGGCCGCAACCATGACGATTATTTCGGACCCGCAGACGCATGCCCATGTGGACATTCACACGGATATTTTCGGTGATGACGCCCTTCTGAGATCGGGGCTTAAACTGAATCACCTGCGGATGATCGTCGCAATCGAAGATAGCGGTCAAATTTCAGCCGCGGCCGAAGCGCTGAACATTTCGCAGCCGGCCGCCTCGCGAATCCTGTCGGAAATGGAGTCGATCGTGAAGACGCCGCTCTATGAGCGCGTCGCGCGTGGTGTGGTTCTGACGACCTTCGGACAGGCGCTCGCACGGCGCGCGCGAAAGATCATGCTGGAACTGCGCGAAGCTGGCCGCGAAATTGCAGAATTGAAGACGGGCAAGGGCGGCGCGGTCTTCATCGGCGCGGTTACGGCGCCAGCCATGAGCCTTGTCGTGCCGGCGATCAAGCGTGTCAGAACGGCTCTCCCCGGCATCGAGGTGACTATCCAGGTCGAAACGAGCAACGTGCTGGCGCGGGAGCTGCTCGCCGCCCGGCACGACTTCATCATCAGCCGTATTCCTGACGACCTCAATCCGCGCTTGTTCCAGGTCCAAGAGATCGGCGTGGAGAAGGCCTGCCTGATCGTCCGGGGCGGTCATCCGCTGCTCAAGAAGAAGGTGGCGTCCCTCGATGACCTCCCGCGCTATGATTGGGTCTTCCAGCCTGCAGGTACTTTGCTGCGCCGGACGATCGAGGACCTGTTCCTGGCGCGCGGTGTGTCGCTGCCGGAAAATATCGTCAACACCTCGTCGCTGCTGCTTACCTGCGCGACAGTTTGCCAGACCGATGCAATCGCACCTATCGCGCTCGACGTGGCACAGTTCCTGGCGTCCCACAAATCAAAGGCTTCGGATGTCCGGGTGCTGCCGATCGACTTTGACATCAACGTCAGGCCGTACAGCCTGATCACAGTGAAGGAGCGCGCCCTGCCCCCGAGTGCACGGCTGCTTTATGATCTGGTGCTGGCCGAGAGCAAAAAAGTCGCCGCCGCGTGACAAGCTCGGCACCACCTTGCTCGGGTCTAATGCGCGCCTCCAAGGGAGGCAATCATGCTGTTTGGCCAATCCGTGTTCCAGTCCGTCCTCGACCGCCTGAAGGCGGAGGACGATGAGGCAGCCGAGCAGGATGCACCCACCGCCCGTGTGAGCGGTCTCAACACCGGTCTTGCCTTCGATGTCATGGAAGGGGTCTCGGCCCAGTCAAACAGGGCCGATCAGGCGTACGTGGAGACAATGGGATTTGCCCCGGAGACGGCGCCTGAGTCCTCACCGGTGCCCCCGACCTCGCCTGAGCCAGACCCTGTGATGCCAGATCACCTCACGCGCGTAGCGCCAGAGGATATCGCTGCAGAACTGGATATTTCCATGCGCGATACAGCCCAGGGCCTCAGCGAAAAGCGTCGTGCCTTTGCCAAGAAGAACCACCCCGATCGCGTTCATCCGCTATTCCGCGAGAACGCCACCAAGCGGATGACGACCGCGAATTTGCTGATCGACCAGGCGCTGCGGCGCCTCGGTCGCTGACTAGTCAGCGTCCTTCTTGTCTTCTCGATCTTCTTTTTCTTCCTCGTCATCGGAAGGTGCCGGCGTGACGCTCTCTGCCGCTTGCGGTTTGTAGCTCCAGAACAGCATATAGGCGGCATAGACGCCCGCACCGCCTGATAGAACCGCCCAGAACGGATCACCGGTGATGATCTCGACCAGTGCCCAGCCGAAGCAAACGGTCACGATCAGGACGCGAGCCCAGAGCGGGCGATAGGCCGGATGGTTCGGATCTATGAGCTGCATAATTGTCCCGCGCCGTATTTCGATCACATGTCTTTAGGATGGATTCTGAAAATGTGAAAGGGCGCCGGGCTTGACGCGGCAACCATTAAATGGAATGAAAATTCCACATGCATCACAATTCGGTTCATTTGTTCCGAATCCAAGGGAGGTTCTCATGACAGTCAGATTTGGTCTTCTCGGCGCCGGCCGCATCGGCAAGGTTCATGCGAAGGCCGTCAGCGGCGATGCCAATGCCAAACTCGTTGCTGTCGCCGACGCATTCCCGCAGGCGGCCGAAGCCATCGCCTCGGCGTATGGCTGCGAGGTCCGCACGATCGAGGCGATCGAAGCCGCCAAGGATATCGACGCCGTCGTCATCTGCACCCCGACCGATACTCACGCCGACCTGATCGAGCGTTTCGCCCGCGCCGGCAAGGCCATCTTCTGCGAAAAGCCGATCGATCTCGACGTTGCCCGCGTCAAGGCGTGCATCAAGGTCGTCGACGAGACCAAGGGCAAGCTGATGGTCGGTTTCAATCGCCGCTTCGACCCGCACTTCATGGCCGTTCGCAAGACGATCGACGACGGCCGAATCGGCGACGTTGAAATGGTCACGATCACCTCGCGCGATCCGGGCGCCCCACCGGTTGATTACATCAAGCGTTCGGGCGGCATCTTCCGCGACATGACGATCCACGATTTCGACATGGCCCGATTCCTGCTCGGCGAAGAGCCGGTTGCCGTCAGCGCCACCGCCGCTGTCCTTGTCGACAAGGCGATCGGCGAAGCCGGGGACTACGACAGCGTTTCGGTGATCCTGCAGACCAAGTCCGGCAAGCAGGCGATCATCTCCAACTCCCGCCGCGCCACGTATGGCTACGACCAGCGCATCGAAGTGCATGGCTCCAAAGGCATGGTATCCGCCGAAAATCAGCGCCCTGTTTCGATCGAAGTTGCCAACGGCGACGGCTACACCCGCCCGCCGCTGCATGACTTCTTTATGACCCGCTACACCGAAGCCTACGCCAACGAGATCGCTAGCTTCATCGCGGCGATCGAAAAGGGTGCGACGATCGCGCCGTCGGGTGCCGATGGTCTCGCTGCTCTGGCGCTGGCAGATGCTGCCGTGCAGTCCGTCAAGGAAGGCAAGCTCATCAAGATTGGCTGACGGCCCTCTCCCGACCGAAAGCCACCTGTGAAATGGCCGGGTCCCTGCCCGGCCATTTCTCGTTTTACGCCTATTTCGCCCTGGCCGCATGGCTAGTCGGCCCCCTGAATACCCGACAGAACCAACTCCTGATCGATCACCGACAATGCCCGGTCGAGATGCCCCTCGAAGACAAGGATCGATTCGTCAGGCGCAACGCGAATCTCGGGCATTCCTTCCATCCGCACGATATGCGCCTGGCCAAGTCCATCCTCGATGCCCTGACGCAACAGATCATAGTAACGCGTTCCTGGACCCGTGATTGCGATCGGCATGCGCTCCGTCAGGCTAAGCAGACGTGAAAGTCCGTTTCCGAGCGCGATGCCGGCCTGCCTGAACGCAAAGGCAGACATGCGATGCCCGTGGCGCGCTTGCGCTGCGATCTTGTCGAGCTCGGCGACAGGCACGAACTTCGCCGGAATGGTATCGAGCGGCACCTCGAAGGCCATACGCAGAATGGCGTAGAAGCCAGCATAGGCCTCGATGCATCCCCTGCTGCCGCAGCGACAGAGGCCACCATTCGCCATGTGTAGCATATGTCCGAAATTCGGCGCCGAGATTTCCCGCTCGCCCTGCCCCGTGCGCCGGACGATGCCAAGGCCGATGCTGTGTCCGAGCGACAATGCGGCAAGAGCACGAAAATCTGTCGGCCTCGTATTTTCCTCATGCGCACCGAGCGCCGCTGCAACAAGCTGCGTCTCATTGCCGAGAAGGATCCTGGCTTGCCAATCTGGCCGCAACGCTGATTCGAAGTCGATCTGATTGCTGCCGAAAATCGGCGACCAAACCAGCACCGGTTCTGTGGGATGCACGAGCCCCTTGCTACTAATCGATATCAGCAGCACTTTTTCCCGGGGAACCTTTGAGCGTGAAAGAATGCGCGCGAGCCCATCCCTAACGGAGGCGACAAACCGCTCGGCGCCTGCAGGATCATGCGACCTTTCCTCGCTGAATCGGTCGATGAGCTTGCCGGCGTAGTCGACCAACGAGTACTGCACGCCATCCGACGAAATGATCACAACGACAAGGTAGCCGCAGTCGCGTCGCTGCCGAAACATGACGCGCGGGCGCCCCCGTCCGCTCGCTGCCTGATGCTCGGATTTCTCGATGATCTGCGCCTTCTCCAGATCGGCAGTGATCGCCGAAACCGTGGCGGAGGACAGCTTCGTAGAGTCGGCGATTTCAGTGTGGGCGAGCGCTCCATGCCTTCGAAGCGCGGCGAGCACGAGGACGCTATTTCTCTGCCGGACCAACTCCGTGCTCGACTTGGTCAGCATATATGCCGGCCCTCTCCCCCTCGCATTCCGCCCTCGTTCACACTGTATCCCCGACAGGTTTTCCCTAACGAAAATTCCGTCGGTAGTGCAGTGTTGACAGTTGAAAAAATCTCTGACACTAAATTTCTCGACTGTCGAGAAAATAATTCGAAGCTTCTCGTCAGCGAACCGCGGCGGCCGGAGGAACCACTGGCTGGGGCTGGCCGCTATTCACTCGGGAGGATATTTATGAAGTCTGTTTTGAAGCTGATGGCCGGCGCGGCCATCCTGGTGTCGGTGCATACCGCCGCAATGGCTGCCGACCTCGTCGTCGGTGTTTCCTGGTCGAACTTCCAGGAAGAGCGTTGGAAGACCGACGAAGCCGCCATCAAGAAAGCCCTCGAAGCCAAGGGCGCGAAGTACATTTCTGCTGATGCACAGTCGTCTGCCGCAAAGCAGCTCACCGACGTTGAATCGCTGATATCGCAGGGCGCGAACGCACTCATCGTTCTCGCTCAGGATAGTGACGCGATCGGCCCTGCCATCGAAAAGGCTGCCGCTGAAGGCATTCCGGTCGTCGGCTACGACCGCCTGATCGAAAACCCTGCTGCCTTCTACATCACTTTCGACAACAAGGAAGTCGGCCGCCTGCAGGCTGAAGGCGTGTTCAAGGTCAAGCCTGAAGGCAACTACGTCTTCATCAAGGGCTCTTCGTCCGACCCGAACGCGGACTTCCTGTTCGCCGGCCAGATGGAAGTCCTGAAGGCCGCTGTTGACGCGGGCAAGATCAAGAACGTCGGCGAAGCCTACACCGACGGCTGGCTGCCGCAGAACGCTCAGCGCAACATGGAACAGTTCCTGACCGCCAACAACAACAAGGTCGACGCGGTTGTTGCTTCCAACGACGGCACCGCCGGCGGCGCAGTGGCTGCTCTCGACGCACAGGGCATGGCTGGCACCGTTCCGGTTTCCGGCCAGGACGCCGACAAGGCTGCTCTGAACCGCATTGCGCTCGGCACGCAGACGGTTTCCGTCTGGAAGGACAGCCGCGAACTCGGCAAGCGCGCTGCTGAAATCGCGCTCGACCTCGCTGGCGGCAAGACGATGGACAAGATCGAGGGCGTAACTTCCTTCGAAGGCGGTCCGAAGAAGGTGAAGATGCAGTCGATCTTCCTGAAGCCGGAAGCAATCACCAAAGACAACCTGAACGTCGTCATCGACGCCGGCTGGATCTCCAAGGCTGAAGCTTGCCAGGGCGTCAAGGCTGGCACCGTCAAGGCTTGCGACTAATCCTCGCCAGCTAAACCAACATGCCGGCGCCGCAGCGGTCACGCTGCGGCGCCGGACGCGGATGGAGCCGTCCACGAACGCTCCCCGCCTCGCAACGCACCGCGAACGCTTTGATTCCCTGCCGGAACAATGCCGCCCCTTGAGCGGCCGCTTCGGAAGTCTCTCGGTGGTCGATTAGAAGAACAGGGCACCTCGGCAAGGGCTTTCGGGCGCCCGCGCCAAAAAGCTCAAACAGTGGGGGAAACGGCAAACCCATGGCAAACATCACGCAATCCTCATCGGGCCATCCGCGCCCGGCGGAGGGTAACGCTTTCACGCGCTTCCTGCGCGCAACCGAGATCGACACGCGCCTGCTCGGCATGGTCGCGGCGCTGCTGGTCATCTGGATCGGCTTCCATCTCTACACCGGCGGGCTCTTCCTGACGCCGCGCAACCTCTGGAACCTCTCGGTCCAGACCACCGAGATCGCGGTTCTCGCGACCGGCATGGTGCTCGTCATCGTCACCCGCAACATCGACCTGTCGATCGGCTCGATGCTTGGCCTCGTCGCCATGATCATGGGCGTCGTCCAGGCGAAATTCCTGCCGCAATATCTCGGCTTCGACAATTCCTGGACCTGGCTGATCACGCTGGTCTGTGGCCTGATCGCCGGAACGCTGATCGGCCTCTTCCAGGGCGTCATCATCGCCTTCCTGGGCGTCCCCTCCTTCATCGTCACGCTCGGCGGCTTCCTCGCCTGGCGCGGTCTTGCCTGGTACGTCACATCGGGCCAGACGGTCGCTCCGCTCGATACCACATTCCGAATCATGGGCGGCGGTGCTGAAGGTGCCGTCGGCGCGACCTGGAGCTGGATCATCGGGCTTGTCGCCTGCGTGCTGATTATCGTCGGCATCATCGGCTCGCGCCACCAGCGCAAGCGCTTCAACTTCCCGCGCCGGCCGCTCTGGGCCGAATATTTCCTGGCCGTTCTAGGCTGTGTGCTGGTGCTCGGCGCCATCTGGGTCTCGACCATCTATTACTGGCCGGTGGCGATCGCCAAGAAATACGCCGAGGCCAACGGTATCGCCTGGCCGGAAGCCGGCCTGTTCATCTCCTACGGCATCGCTGTGCCGGTCCTGATCGCCGTCCTCGTCGGCATCGTCATGACCTTCATCGCCACCCGCCTGCGCTTCGGCCGCTATGTCTTCGCGATCGGCGGCAACCCTGAGGCAGCCGAGCTCGCCGGCATCAAGACCCGCTGGGTCGCGGTCCGCATCTTCGCGCTGATGGGCTTCCTGGCAGCTGTTGCCGCGGCGATCTCGACCGCTCGCCTCAATGCAGCCGCCAACTCGCAAGGCACGACCTACGAGCTCTACACCATCGCGGCGGCCGTCATCGGCGGCACGTCGCTTGCCGGCGGCACCGGCACGATCGCCGGCGCCATGCTTGGCGCGCTGGTCATGCAGTCGCTGCAGTCGGGCATGGGTCTCGCAAACGTCGATACCCCCATACAAAATGTCGTCGTGGGCGCCGTGCTGGTCGTTGCCGTCTGGCTCGACACCGTCTATCGCTCGCGGTCGAAGTAAGAGGAGTCCTAGATATGACTGATCAACGCACTCCCCTTGTGGAACTGAAGAACATCTCGATCTCCTTCGGCGGCATCCACGCCGTGGACAATGCCTCGGTCGATCTCTACCCCGGCGAAGTCGTCGCCCTTCTCGGCCACAACGGCGCGGGCAAGTCGACGCTCATCAAGATCCTCTCCGGCGCCTACAAGCGCGACAGCGGCGAGATCCTGATCAACGGCGAACCGGCCGACATCCGCAATCCGCGCGATGCCAAGAAGTACGGCATCGAGACGATCTACCAGACGCTTGCCGTCGCCGATAACGTCGACGCCGCCGCCAACCTCTATCTCGGCCGCGAAATCCGCACGAAATGGGGCACGCTCGACGACGTCGCCATGGAAGCCTCGACTCGCGAAGTGATGGGTCGTCTCAACCCCAACTTCCGCCGCTTCAAGGAGCCGGTGAAGGCACTCTCAGGCGGCCAACGGCAATCGGTGGCGATCGCCCGCGCGATCCTCTTCAATGCCCGCATCCTGATCATGGACGAGCCGACGGCTGCCCTTGGCCCACAGGAAACGGCGCAGGTTGGCGAGCTGATCAAGCAGCTGAAGAAGGAAGGCATCGGCATCTTCCTGATCAGCCACGACATCCACGACGTCTTCGACCTCGCCGACCGCGTCTCGGTGATGAAGAACGGCCAGGTCGTCGGCCATGCACGCACCGAGGACGTGACCAAGGACGAAGTCCTCGGCATGATCATCCTCGGCAAGGTCCCGCCAAAGGCCATCCCCGGCCCCGGCGCCATGCAGGTCTGACAACAATCGGCGCGCCGTTTGCAAGAACGGCGCACTTTTCAATTTTGGAGATTGATGCTGGCGAGAAGCTAGGCTAAGAACCACCCATCGGACAGGCGATTCAAACCGCCTCAGGCATGCACCCGTAGCTCAGCTGGATAGAGTGTTGGATTCCGATTCCAAAGGTCACAGGTTCGAATCCTGTCGGGTGCGCCAATCAGCCCTAAATCGCCAGTCTCCTCATCATTCCAGATCAAAGTCCACTCAGGCCACGTTTTTGAGCGGACACAACACTGCCGCTCTCGCCCCTTTAACCGCTGGACATCCGGCGGCAACGGCATGATCCGCTAAGGCATTGAAAGAATAGGCCTTACGGTGGTTTACTCGGGATAAGACTCAACGCCCTCCAGCGCCGCTTTGTGGAAGAGGATGAACACCAGCGGATTGCCCGGCTCGGACATGGCGTCGCTGCGCTGGCCCGTTACCTCTCCAGCTACGCCGCTTGTATACTCCGCGACCACTTCGCCGAAGCTGTTGCGCTGAATGGCGACCTTCTGTCCGGGTTCGACCTTGTCGTTGAGCTTGACCAAATGCTCGACGATACCGCCCTGGGTTGCCAGAATCGGGAACGCACTGTTGCCGATGAAGACATTCACGTCCTTGGCCGTCCGGCCCATAGGCCCACCAACGATGCCGTAATGCTTGAGAACATTCATCGTGCCCTCCACGAACAGCGAGATCATCTCGAGGTCCAGCACGCGAGCCGCGCCAATCTCCGGCGTGAAGGACGGGATGCCCACGTCCATGAATGCGTTGTGCAGAACACCGGGATAGACATGGTTGTCGAAGATCTGGCCGACGGGATAGAGCTCCAGCATTGCCTTGACCTCGGGCACATCCATGCCGCCAATATTGAATGCGGTGACTTCGAAACCGGTTGTTCCGGTGTGAAAGTCGATCGCGAAGTCGGCGTTCGGCCGCAGCAACCGGTTGAACAGCAGCCCCGCGTGTCGGCTGGGCGCCGTGGCGCCGTTCTCATTCCCGGGCCATTCCCGGTTCATATCGATCAAATCTATGCCTCTGCCCTGATTGGGCCATCTGCGCTGCATGCTTTCAATGGCCGGGCGCGCCACGTCGGTGACTGCCATCACTGTGCCCGACATCTGCGCGGGATCGAGCTGGTTCATCACCGTCTGGACAGTATGAATGTTACTCATTTCGTCGCCATGCACACCGCTGGTCAGAACGCCGCGCTTGCCGGGCTTTGCCCCCTTTGCGACCGTCACGGATACGTTCCAGTGCTGCCCCGTTGGCATCTGCGCCCCCTGAAAATACAAGAGGTGCTTTTGCCCCGGCTCCAAGTCATCGACGTCGAGCGCACTGACGACCTTTTTTCCATCGATAACATCGCCGGTATAGACAGTCCCCGACGCGGCACGGGCAGCAGGCGCCGCTGCCTCCTGGGCACTCGCGGTACGTGCGCTCACAGCTAGGGCAGCCGACGCGCCAACCGTGGCAATAGATGCGATTAGGAGATCACGGCGATCAATGCCTGTGTTCGATTTGTCCGACATGATGGGGGCCCTTTGTGATTTGAAAAATTGCAATAGAACAACGGCATGCACATCGGTCGCGAGAATCCCGCGCGATTTCAACTAGGGTACGCTGCTGCACTGGCAAGGTTGCACAATTTCCGCAAAACTCTGACGACCTCGCAAACCTGCGTGTCGCTCGACAATTCCGGAGGTAGTACACAAAGCCGGCCTCCCGACAGCCGCCAGAACGGCCTCTTTCCTGTCTCCGGCATAGGCGTTCTTTCGGCGCAACACCAAATATCGAGTCGACTGCGAGTTTGACTTCCGACATTGTAGTATTGCTGCAGTTCAAGCGGGATGCATGTCATGTCGTACTCGCAAACGTTCCCAGTCTATGCCTCCGTGCTCATGACGGGCATTGTCGCGCCGCTATTCGCATTGTCTGCGGCCGAAACGGCCGCGATAAAATCGTCTCGGGCCCCGTCGATATCGATCCTCGTGACGGCGAGCCTGGACCAGAGGGAGTTGTCGGCACCCGGCAGGTCAATTGACTGGTGGCTGCGGGACGATATCGTGCATACGTCGGAGGCCACGGACGCTGCAAAGAGCGTGTTCAACCGAAATTGGCTGAAGGACGATCAGCTCCGCGGCTCCCATTGAACTGATCCACTGACGATCCGTTCGAGATCGAACTGCAGAGTTCGCCGTGCGCCCCTCCTAGAGCCAGCCACCGTCGAAGCCCGCCCGGCGCAATCCGCGGACGATCGGCTCGCAATCGCGCATCAGCTTCCACAGGAAGCCGGTGCGGTAATTTTCGATCATCAGGGCCACCGGCCCCTGATCGATGCCGAAATGATAGGGGCTGATCCACCACCCTGTGGGACTGCTCGGGTCCTTGAAGCTCTGATTGAAGGATGGCTTGAATCCGTAAAGCCGCCTCATCCCCAGCTGCATGCCCTTGAAATTGCGAACGGTTGGAATGACGATCTCGGGTGCGAAAGGCAGAGACGCCACGACGACCCAGGGGGCTACCGTCCCGTCATCAGGCCCGAACGGTGCGCCGCGCGCTATGTAATCGAAGAACTCCCGGCGATATCCGCCAGTTTCCAGCGTTCGCCAGCCGGGACCATCACAGGCGGTAAAGCCCCAGCAGTGCTCGCCATAGCCCTCGAATTGCATCGGATTTCGGATCGCATATTCCTGCTGCACAAAGGTAGCCTGGCGGCTGTTCTGGAAATAGTCACTGCCGTGCTCGCGCATGAATTCGTCGCGGATGTCGCGGAAATCGATCCACATTTGTGAAAGCTGATGCGTAAAGAGTGGGCCCGAATAGAGCAGTTCACGCCCGAAGATGTTCCGCCACTCGTAGCTCTCCGTGTAGGCCGCGTAGCTTTCCGGGGGCAGCGGGTGCGTCGGTGACCCGAGCCCCAGTATGTAGAGAAGCAGCCCCTCGTCGTAGCCACGCCAGCGATAGGGAATGAAGCCGTTTTCCGGTCGCCAGCCATGGGTCAGCGTCGGGCCATGGTCACGCGCCCAGTTCCAGTCCGCCCGCTCGTAGAGCGCCGCCGCAAGCTCCCTGATCTTCGCCTCGTCAGCCGTGTCCCGATCGAAATAGGTTGCGGCCGTTAGCGCACCGGCGAACAGAAACGCCGAGTCGATGGTCGACAATTCGCACTGCCAGACCCGCCGCCCCGTCTCGATGTCAAGGAAATGATAGAAGAAGCCCTTGTAGCCCGACGCATCCGGTTCAGGGCCTTGATGGCATCGCATCAAGAAATGCAGCCGTCGTCGGGCGATCTTGGCGGCAAACTCGCGGATGATGATGTCGCACTCCACCAGGACCGGAATGGTAGCAAGCGCCATGCCAATGGCGGCAATACTTGCTGGTGCGCCGTCTTGGGTCTTGTCGCGCACCAACCCGTTGTCCGGGTTGGTGCAATGCAGGTAGTAGAGCAACGTCGTGAACTGCAATCGCTCGAAGTCCTCGTCGCTCGGAGGGGCATCCGGATTTGGCGCGGTCAAAGGCACCTCGACCATGGCTTCACCTATTAAAAAGCTTCGCGCTCCATTTTCTGGCAGTGCCGCATGCTGCCAAATCCAAGTCACTGCCTGAGCGTCGCCCGCAGTGACCTGGATATCTTGGGCTTATCGCAGCCTGCCCGTCCGAGCTCCCCCAGATATGCAGGCTGGACGGCTCATGTATTGTCGCCTTCCGTCGACGTCCTTCGCGCTCCGGCGGACTGGCCCCGCACACCCCATTTCCAGCCGCTGATTTCGGGCATGTCATCGCCATGCTTCTGGATGTATTGCCGGTGTTCGATCAGCTTTTCGCGGATTGCCTGCTTGAAGTAGGCGGCACTGGCGCCAAGCTGCGGCAGTCGATCGATGACGTCCTCAACCAGATGGAAGCGGTCGAGCTCGTTCAGGACAACCATGTCGAAGGGCGTCGTGGTGGTCCCCTCCTCCTTGTACCCCCGCACATGCAGATTGTCGTGGTTGGTGCGCCGGTAGGTCAGGCGATGAATCAGCCAGGGATATCCATGGAACGCGAAGATGACCGGCTTGTCCTTGGTGAAGAACGCATCGAAATCACGATCGGACAGGCCATGCGGATGCTCGCTCGACGGCTGCAGCTTCATGAGATTGACGACATTGATGACGCGGACCTTCAGATCCGGCAAATGCTCCCGGAGCAACTGCACCGCGGCCAGCGTTTCCAGCGTCGGAACGTCGCCGCAGCATGCCATGACGACATCGGGCTCGCTGCCCTTGTCGGAACTGGCCCATTCCCAGATACCAAGCCCTTCCGCGCAATGCTTGATCGCCTCATCCATCGTCAGCCACTGCGGTGAAGGCTGCTTGCCGGCAACGACGACATTCACGTAGTTGCGGCTGCGCAGGCAGTGGTCGGTGACGGAAAGCAGCGTGTTGGCGTCCGGCGGCAGATAAACGCGGATCACTTCGGCTTTCTTGTTGACCACATGGTCGATGAAACCCGGGTCCTGGTGGCTGAAGCCATTGTGATCCTGGCGCCAGACATGCGAGCTCAGGAAGTAGTTGAGCGACGCGATCGGCCGCCGCCACGGAATCTCGTTGCAGACCTTCAACCACTTGGCGTGCTGGTTGAACATCGAGTCGATGATGTGGATGAACGCTTCGTAGCAGGAGAAGAAGCCGTGCCGCCCCGTCAGCAGGTAGCCTTCCAGCCAGCCCTGGCACTGATGCTCGCTTAACACTTCCATGACGCGCCCGTCGGGCGACAGGTGATCGTCCTCGGGGTAGATCTCCGCCATGTAGCAGCGGTCCGTAACCTCGAGCACATCCTGCCAGCGGTTGGAGTTGTTCTCGTCGGGGCTGAATAGCCGGAAGTTCTTGCTGTTCAGGTTCAGCTTCATGACATCGCGCAGGAATTTACCCATGACCCGTGCGGATTCGGTCGTTGTCGCGCCGGGGCTCGGCACCGAGACGGCGTAGTCGCGGAAATCGGGCATCTTCAGATCACGCAACAGCAGCCCGCCGTTTGCGTGCAGGTTGTCGCTCATCCGGCGATGCCCCTCGGGCGCCAACGCAGCGAATTCTGCCTGCAGCTTGCCCTCCTCGTCGAAGAGTTCCTCGGGCTTGTAGGTCTTCATCCAGTGCTGCAGGATCTTGATATGCTCGGGCTTGTCCATTTCGCCCATCGGGACCTGGTGGGCTCGCCAGTAACCCTCGCACTTCTTGCCATCGATTTCGCTTGGGCAGGTCCAGCCTTTCGGCGTCCGGAAAACGATCATCGGCCACGCCGGCCGCTTCAGATTACCCTTCTCGCGCGCCTCTGCCCATATCCGCTTGATCTCGGCAACGGCTGTATCCATGGCGGCGGCCAATTGCTGCTGCACCTTGTCGGGCTCATGTCCCTCGACGAACAGCGGGGCATAGCCCATCCCTTCGAAGAACTTCCTCAGTTCGGGCTCGGGAATGCGCGCCAGGAAGCACGGGTTGGCGATCTTGTAGCCGTTGAGGTGCAGAATCGGCAGCACACATCCGTCGCGGGCCGGATTGAGAAACTTGTTGCCGTGCCATCCCGTGGCGAGCGGACCAGTTTCCGCCTCGCCATCACCGACGACGCAGGCGACAATCAGGTCGGGATTGTCGAAGGCCGCGCCGTAGGCGTGGCTCAGAGCGTAGCCCAGTTCGCCGCCCTCATGGATGCTTCCGGGCGTTTCGGGAGCGACGTGGCTCGGAATTCCACCGGGAAAGCTGAACTGCTTGAACAGGTGCTGCATTCCCTCGGCATCCTGGCCAATATTCGGATAAACCTTGCTGTAGGTCCCCTCCAGATAGGCATGCGCGACGAGCGCCGGCCCGCCATGACCGGGACCGATGATATAAATCATGTTGAGGTCGTCGCGCTTAATGACGCGGTTCAAATGCACGTAGAGCATGTTCAAGCCCGGCGTCGTTCCCCAGTGGCCAAGCAGCCTTGGCTTGATGTGCTCACGCTTGAGCGGCTCCTTCAGGAGAGGGTTGTCGAGCAGATAAATCTGTCCGACCGAAAGATAGTTCGATGCGCGCCAGTACGCGTCCATCAAGCGCAGTTCGTCGGCTCCCAGCGGAGTGGCTTTTGCCTGATAATCGTCGGTTGAAAGAGCGGCATTCGTCATCGTCAGCCTCCTATCGACTTTCTTGTCGTCTCGGTTTCGTGCCGCCACCGTTTGAACGGCTATGCGGGTTTCCTCCACTGCCATGCGCCATTATCGCCGAGGTCCAAAATGGCATCATAGGCCGATATGCTGGCAGCGCTCCCGATGTGAACGCAGGCAATGCCGTCATCCGCGAAGCGCGTGGTGATCCGGGAAAGCATATCCCAGCCCACCACAACCTCTGTCCTCTCAAGCAGGACGACACGCGGTTTCGCTGCGCATACGCTCGCCAGCATCAATAGGTGCTGCTCCCTTTGCGTCAGAAACGTGTGCCATTCCACTTCTTGTTGAAATCCCTCTGCCCTAGAAATGCGCTCGAGTCCGAATTCGGCAAGTAGCATCGAAATTCGTTCGTTCGGAATTTCTTCGCTCGCCGTCGGCGGAACAATCACTTGTCGAAGCGAACTCGGGGGAAGATAGGACTGCTGCGGAAGGAACCGTATTGCATCACCCCCGGGCCGTAGAATTCCGCCGGAACCTGAGTAGGTAACGCCCGCGGTTGCCCTGAAAAGCGCACTACCTTGTTCCTCGCGTAAGCAGGTTACGAGGACACGGGCCCGAGGCGGAATGGTAACCGTCAGCTCATTTAACAATGGCGAACCGTCCGGCTCCGGTCGTATCGTGAGCTTCTCGTAGGATAGTCCCTCCCCGGTTTGATCGATCCGAATTTCGGATCCGACCTGCCGCCGCGAGTTCTCTATTGCTTCCGAGAGCGTGCTCAAACGAGCCACGACGGCAGCAAAATTTGAAATCGACGTGAATTGATTGATGATCAGCGAGAATGCACCGACCAACATTGCGAAGGCAGCCGCCGATTGTGTAATCACGCCAAACTCAATGTCCCCCCGGAAGAACGCCGGCGCGACGATGAGAGCGGGGATTATTTGGATCAACCAATTGTAGCCGGTCGTGGAGAAGCCGACATTGCGGTTCACTGAGGTTATGACGCGGAAGTTCGCAATCAGATCATCAAGACGGCTCGCGAGGAAGGATTTCAGCTGCGGCCCATTGCCGGCGAGCATGATCTGCTCCGCATTTTCTCTGACTTGAAGAAGGCCGGCGCGAAAACTCGCTTCCTTATCGAGCTGGTCGTAGTTCAACTTGATGAGCCGCCGCCCCAGCCTGATCGTAAGAAAGGAGCCACCGGCGGCATAAAAGACGGCAACGGCGAAGAGCACGGGATTGATGGAGAGAAGCACGCCGGAAAACGAAACGATCGTCAGACCGCTATTGAGGATCATCAGCAAGAAAGACAGGGTCGTGACGGTAAATGCGCGAATATCTTCCGAGATGCGCTGGTCGGGATGCGAAAGCTTGCCCGAAACATCGAGGCGATAGAACGCTCCGTCGGTAAGGTATAGATTGACGACCCGGCGTGTGAGGAACCCTCTCCAAAGCAACGCGAGGCGCTCCTCGGTAAAGCGCGCAAACACCGATACAGCAGTGGAGCCGGCAAACACGAGGACGTAGAAGACGGCTTGGCGAGCGAAGTCGCTAACCTGACGGTCGGCGATTGCCGTCATGAAATTTCGGCCGACAAAACTGTTGAGCACGTTGAGCCCGTTGATCGCGAAGAACAATACCACAAGGCCTGCCATCAGCAGTTTTGCGACGCCACCAACCTCTGAAGAAATGAAAATCCTCACTGAGCGCAGAAAGCGGCCCGCCGTTACCCTAAAGGGAGTTCGCAGCTCTTCCATGCTTCTCCTCTTTGCGTCACGCCAGCCCCACCTACAGATGAAGCCCCGCCTCCCGGACAGCCTCCTCGAAGGCAATCCGTGCGAGATAGCTTGGAGCCCAACTCCGCACGACATCCTGGCAGCTTTCCACCGCCAACGCGAAAGCCGGCCCAGGTCGAGGCCAATTGCTCTTTAGCTTCCTCAACGCCTCCTCGGCCGTGCCGATGAACTCAAGGGCACCGTTCTTGCCCGTGCGCGCGAGCACACAGACGTTCCAAGGGCCAGGACATACGTCGTCCATGAATTCCCCCGTTCAATTGACGGAACCCATCGGCCTCCAGCCGGTTCACCGATCCGTTAAACACATGGCCCAGAAATCTCGACGTCGAGGGGCTAAGATTTGAGGTCGTGTGCCTGCCCTGACGCTCGCAGTTCCTCGAGGGTCTTACCTCCGCAGGTTCCTCCCTCCAATCCGCCAATGGCCTTTGCTTTGCCGTCCAGCGTAATCGTACCCGCAATCCGGTCCGAAGCTGTGTAAGTGGCGGTACCGTCCTTCGTTACCCTAGACAAATAGAAGGCATGGTAAGTGCCCTTCACTTCACAGCCGATAACCACCGGAAAATCGGCAAAGGGGTCTTTTGCGTACGCGGCTCGGTTGGGCAAAAACGAGGCCCAACAAGAGACGGCAATCAATAATTTTAAAAACGAAGTAGTTGCCCCAGGCGGCAGATACACCATTGATCGAACCTCAGCTCCGAGAAAACGGGAAATCGCAAGGTATTTCGATGCGTGCTTTCAGGTGGTGTCAGCTGCATAAGTATGTCGCAGTATGTCGCCGCTAGGCAAGGGAATTGTGATCCCCCACGAGAAAATTCTACTGCGAGAAGAAGTATTTGGCAGCCTCGCGAAAAGCACCTGACTGCACTTCCCGCTACCCCCGATGCTTCCTAGGAAAACAGCGGCGGACGACGCGATTGGGATTCGCGTCGTCCGCCGCTCCAAGGAAATTTGCGGGGGCCACCGCCGCGGTCAGGCGGCCTGCGTCACAGAGCCGGCGTCGGATGCCGAGCGGCTGTCCAGGGCGCCGCTCCAAAGTGTCAGAACAAGCGCGCCGGCAACCAGTATTGCACCGACCCATGGTGTTGCCCCAAGGCCAAGGGGAGACTCGACCACCAGGCCGCCGATCCATGCGCCCGCGGCAATGCCGAGGTTGAAGGCCGCAATGTTGAGGGCAGAGGCGACATCGACAGCCGCCGGACGAACCTGCTTTGCCAATTGCACCACATAGATTTGCAGGCCCGGCACATTGGCAAAGGAGAGGAAACCCAAAGCGGCAAGTGTCGGAACGACCAGCCAAGGCGATGCAGCTGTGAAGCTGAATAGCACCAGCACGATCGCCTGGGCGATGAACAATCCAGTTAGAGCGCGGACCGGACTGCGGTTGGCAAGCCTGCCGCCAGCGATGTTGCCGATGGCGATCGCGATGCCGTAGACCACGAGGATGAGGCTGACCGTACCGGCCGCAAAGCCGGTGATGTCCTGCAGGATCGACGCAAGGAACGTAAACGCGACGAAAGTGCCGCCGTAGCCGAGCGCGGTCATGGCAAAGACAATGAGCAGGCGTCCGCTCCCGAGCACGCGGATCTGGTCGCCAATGGTAGCAGCCGACGCCTTTTTCAGGTTCGACGGCAGAAGCACGGCAATGCCAAGAAAGGCGATCGCCCCGAGACCTGCAACGGCGGCGAAGGTCGCACGCCAGCCGAAGACCTGGCCAATCAGCGTGCCGAGCGGCACACCGGTGACGATGGCAACCGTCAATCCCATGAACATCATCGCGATGGCCGAAGCCCGACGGTTTTCGGGGACGAGATCGGCCGCGATCGTGGAGCCGACCGAGAAGAAGACACCGTGGGCAAACGCCGATAGCACGCGTGCCACCAGCAAGGGTGCATAACTTGGGCTGAGTGCTGCCATGCCGTTGCCGACGATGAACAGTGCCATCAAGCCGAGGAGCAGCGGCTTCCTTTCGATACGTCCGGTCAAGGCCGTCAGCACCGGTGCCCCGAACGTGACGCCGAGCGCATAAACACTGACGATCAATCCCGCCAGCGGCAGGCTGATATGGAGATCTGAAGCGACGGTCGGCAACAGGCCGACAATGACGAATTCCGTGGTTCCGATCGCATAGGCCGCGATCGTCAAAGCAAAAAGAGCAATTGGCATGATGTGCCTCGAATGACTGCCGGTCTGCCGGCGTGGTTGACTGGCGAACATATGGAGACATCGAAGTTCGGTGATAAGCAGTCACTTGTTCCATGCATCTGTGAACTGAATTCACGAAGGCGCGAAAGGACGGCAAAGAAGGAGACCCCGCAAGGACGGGCGGAGGCGCTGAGAAATCGAGCAACCCGAAAGGCTCGTTGCCGTTCGGTAACACCAGTACAAAACTCTTAGCGTCGTCTGGGCATCTCGCGCGAATTGCACGTAACATCTGCGTGGTTACTGTAAAGTACTTTCACTTTAGACCGGCCACCGTAAGGTGCTTGCGTTTTCAATGAGGGAACCGGAAACGTGATTGCTGCCCGCACTGTTCGGACACTTGTACCGTTGCTCGTCGCCGCACTTCTTGCAGGCTGTGGTCATCCAAGCGGGGTAATGACGCCTGTTGCACTGACAGCGGCAACACCCAACACCACCAAGGTCAGCATGCTGGTCGCGACCACCCGCGAGCCATCCGGCGATCCCGCAACACTGTTTAACGGCGAACGCAGCCCAAAGCCTTACTTGACGGCCGTCGATGTCTCGATACCGCCGAAACGCTCGTCCGGCACCGTGCAATGGCCAAAGCGCCTACCGCCGAATCCGGCGACCGACTTTGCCGTGACCAGCGTCAAGGAGATCGATACCGTTCCGCAGGGGCGTGCATGGTTCCGCCAGAATATCCAAGGCGGTCACGCGCTGGTCTTCATCCATGGCTTCAACAACAAATACGAGGATTCCGTTTTCCGCCTCGCGCAGATCGTCCACGATTCCGATATGCACGCGACTCCCATCCTCTTCACGTGGCCCTCACGCGCGCAGCTCACAGCCTATGAGTACGACAAGGAAAGCACCAACTATTCGCGAACAGCGCTTGAGCAGGCGTTGCGGACACTGGCCGCCGACCCCGACGTCAAGGACATCACCATCCTCGCTCACTCGATGGGCACCTGGCTGACCATGGAATCGCTGCGGCAGATGGGCATCCGCGACGGACACGTGAACAGTAAGATCCACAACGTCATTCTCGCCTCGCCTGATATCGATATCCAGGTCTTCGCCAAACAGTTTGCCGAGATGGGTGAGCCGAGGCCGAAATTCACGATCTTCGTATCGCAGGATGACAAGGCCCTTGCCGTCTCGAGCTTCATCACCGGTAAGGTCTCACGCCTCGGCGCGATCGACCCGACAGTAGAGCCCTATCGCTCGAAACTCGAAGCCGCGGGCATTACCGCGATCGATCTTACCAAGGTCAAAGGCGAAGGCCTGAACCACGGAAAGTTTGCCGAGAGTCCTGAGATCGTTCAGCTGATTGGCCAACGCATCATCACCGGGCAGACGCTGACGGATTCCAATGTCTCGCTCGGCCAGGGTCTGACCGCAGTGGTCGGCGGCACGGTAACGACGATCGGCAACGTCGCAGCAACAGCGGTCGCAGCACCAGTGACGGTCCTCGAGCAGCCAATACAGAACGCAAAGAAGCGCCCGGCTGACGAAACGCTGCAGGGAGACCTCAAACCTCAGCCGTTAACCCAATAGGCCCGGCACATTTCCGCTCGCTGTTACGTTTTGGCGCCCGCTTGTTACCGTAACGTACTTACCGAGTGATGCTCTTCAGTGGGAACGTAAGCTCGTCGAAAAGTCCGACGAGCTTTCTGCAGCGCCGAGGCCCGGCCTGCCCACGATCAGGAGCGCGTAAATGTTGAACGACCTGAAAAGACAAGGGAGATCACGATGAGTGCGTCTCTCTCCAAGCGACTTCGGCACGCCGGCGCGGCACTCGCCTTGGCCCTCGCCTCCACTTCACTCAGCTATGGAGCCGCTCACGCGCAGCAGGCGGCGCCAACCCAGAATACAGCAAAGCCGAACATCCTCGTCATTTTCGGCGACGACATTGGTCAGACGAACATCAGCGCTTATTCGATGGGCGTCATGGGCTACAAGACGCCCAACATCGACCGCATCGCCAAGGAAGGCATGCTGTTTACCGACTACTACGCCGAAAACAGCTGCACTGCCGGTCGCTCCACATTCATCACCGGCCAGGTCTGCCTTCGTACCGGTCTTTGCAAAGTCGGCATCCCGGGGGCGACAGTCGGCCTGCAGGCGCGCGACATCACCATCGCTCAGGCCTTGAAGCCGCTCGGCTATGCCACGGGCCAGTTCGGTAAGAACCATCTCGGCGACCGTGACGAATTTCTCCCGACGCAACACGGGTTCGACGAGTTCTTCGGCAACCTCTATCACCTGAACGCCGAGGAAGAACCCGAGCGTCCCTATTATCCGAAGAACGATCAGGCATTCGTGAAGGCGAATGCGCCGCGCGGAGTCCTGCATTCGTTCGCCGACGGCAGGGTCGACGACACCGGCGCCCTCAACCGCAAGCGCATGGAAACGATCGACGATGAAACGACGGCGGCTGCGATCGATTTCATGCAGCGGCAGGCCAAGGAGGGTAAGCCGTTCTTCACATGGATGAACACGACCCGCATGCACGCGTTCACACACGTTCGCGAATCCATGCAGGGCCAAAGCGGTATGCCCGGCAATGAATACGCCGATGGCATGGTCGAGCATGATGGTGACGTCGGCAAGCTCCTCAAGGCGCTGGACGACCTCAAGATCGCCGACAATACGATCGTCGTCTACACAACCGACAATGGCCCGAACCAGTGGTCTTGGCCAGATGCGGCGACGACCGCCTTCAGAAGCGAGAAGGATACCAACTGGGAAGGCGCCTTCCGCGTTCCGGCAATGGTTCGTTGGCCAGGCCACGTCAAAGCGGGCGAAGTGTCCAACGAGATGATGTCTGGACTTGACTGGTTCCCGACCCTGGTTGCCGCAGCCGGCGACCCCGACGTCAAGGAGCAACTCCTCAATGGCGCAAGCATCAACGGCAACCAGTTTAAGGTCCATCTCGACGGCTACAATCAGCTGCCGTACCTGACAGGACAGCAGCCGAAATCGGCGCGCGAGGACTTCTACTATTTCAATGATGACGGCGAAGTCGTCGCCTATCGCTACAACAACTGGAAGATCGTCTTCTGCGAACAGAGAGAGCCGGGAGGCTTCGTGGTCTGGGCAAATCCCTTCACCTGCCTCCGCGCGCCCAAGGTCTTCAACCTGCGCATGGATCCCTATGAACGGGCCGATGTCGTCTCCGATCAGTACTACGACTGGCTGGCGAAGAACGCCTACCTCATTCAGTACGGCGTATACCGGGTCGCTCCCTTCCTACAGACTTTCAAGGACTACCCTCCGAGCCAACGATCGGCGAGCTTCAGCATCGACCAGATGGTCGATGCGTTGATGCGCTCGATGGAGCAAGGTCCCTCGACTGGAAAGTAGCAACCACCAAGAGCGGGTCGATCTCTGACGACCCGCTCGATTTGCCCAAGGGGGAGCCATGACGGCACGCGACGATATTCTCGACCTCGGCAAACGGGTCGGCCAATCGATCATCGGGCAGGATACAATGGTCGAGCGCTTGCTGCTCGGCCTCCTTGCCAACGGCCACCTTCTCGTCGAGGGACTGCCGGGACTCGCAAAGACGCGTGCCATCAAGAGCCTGGCAAAGAACCTTGATGCAGAGCTTTCGCGTATCCAGTTCACCCCTGACCTGCTGCCCGCCGACATTACCGGCTCGGAGATCTATTTCAGTGAAGGCGGCAAGGGGGAATTCAAGTTCCAGCAAGGGCCGATCTTCGCCAGCCTGATCCTCGCCGACGAAGTCAATCGCGCACCGGCCAAGGTGCAGTCAGCGCTTCTCGAGGCGATGGAGGAACGGCAGGTGACGGTCGGCGGACAGAGCTATCCCTTGCCCGACCTCTTCATGGTCATGGCAACGCAGAATCCGATCGAGCAAGAGGGCACCTACCCCCTTCCCGAAGCGCAACTCGATCGCTTCCTCATGCATGTCGAGGTTGGCTACCCCGATGGCAAGTCAGAGGCGGCGATCATGCGTTTGAACCGGGACGAGGAGAATGCTGCCCATGGCGGAACAAAGCCTGCCGAGCAGCAGAAACTTAACCCGCAATCTGTCTTCGATGCCCGCAAGGAAATTGGCGCAGTCACCGTCTCCGATCCGGTCGAGGCTTACATCGTCGCGCTGGTGCTCGCCACGCGCTATCCCGACAAATACGACAAGGACCTGGCGAAGCTTCTGCAGGTCGGCATCAGTCCGCGCGGCGTCATCAGTCTCGACAAGGTCTCGCGGTCTTACGCCTGGTTCAAGGGCCGGGATTACGTGACGCCCGATGACGTCAAGGCGATCGTCAAAGACGTCTTTCGCCACCGCCTCATTCTATCCTACGAAGCGCATGCGTCGAACACGACGCCTGACCAGGTGATCAATCGCATCGTCGAGCTCGTGGCCGTCTCGTGAGGATCGCG
This sequence comes from Rhizobium sp. BK399, assembly GCF_014194695.1. Lineage (GTDB taxonomy): Bacteria > Pseudomonadota > Alphaproteobacteria > Rhizobiales > Rhizobiaceae > Rhizobium. The sequence continues at coordinate 480,673 of NZ_JACIAH010000002.1, forward strand.
CAATGCCGGCAAATCCTGATGCAGAAGGCGTCCATGTCTCTACTAGCCAGTTGGTGGCCCTGGAAGGCCGCGCCCGTGATCTGAGCTTCGTCCACAAGGCAAAGAGCCACCGCCTGCTCGCCGGTCGCATGCAATCCTCGATGCGTGGCCGTGGGCTGACCTTCGAGGAATTGCGGGACTATCTGCCGGGTGACGACATCCGCACGATCGATTGGCGCGTCACCGCACGCACGACCAAACCAGCCGTCCGAGTCTATTCCGAAGAAAAGGAGCGGCCGGCACTGGTCGTCGTGGATCAGCGCATCAACATGTTCTTCGGCAGTCGGCGGTCGATGAAGTCGGTGACGGCGGCGGAGGCGGCCATGCTCTGCTCCTGGCGCATTCTCGGCTCGGGCGACCGTGTTGGAGGCTTCGTCTTTAATGACGAGCGGATCGACGAAATCCGCCCGCATCGCAGCCGGGAGGCAGTGATTGGCTTTGCCGACCGGATTGCGACCCAGAATGCCGAGTTGAATGCAGATTTTGCCGGAACATCATCTCCGACTGCGCTCGACGCTGTTGTCGAACGCGTCACCAGCATCGCACATCACGATCATCTCATCATTGTCATCAGCGACTTCGACGGCCACACCGCGGCAACCCGCGACAGACTGCTTCGCCTTTCCGCGCACAACGATGTCATCTGCCTTCTCGTATACGATCCCTTCATGCTGGAACTGCCGCAATCCGGCGACATCGTCGTTAGCGGCGGCAACCTTCAGGCGGAACTCGCACTGCGGAAGGGCAGCGTACGCCAGGCGATCGATCGCTTCGCACGCGAACGCGGTGAGGAACTGCGCGCATGGCAGCGCGAACTTGGGCTTCCCATGCTGCCGGTCTCGACGGCGGAGGAGACAGCCCCGCAACTTCGTAAGCTGCTGGAGCAGGCGGCCTGGCGCCAGAGGAGGCGATGACCATGGAACCCGCCGGCACCCCGTTGGACCCAATGACCGAAACCGCGCTGCGCTCGCTCAAGGACATATCCTTGCCGCCAGCAGTCTCCTGGATGCCTCAGACATGGGGCTGGGCCGTCCTCGCGGCGATCCTGATGCTGATCCTTGTCACAGTGTTTCTACTATGGCTTCGCCGCTATCGCGCCAACGCCTACCGGCGCGACGCGCTGGCACTACTTGCCGGCGTGGAGGCGAAGATCCGTGATCCCGAGACACAGCAGTCAGGCGTTCAAGACCTCGCAGTGCTCTTGAAGCGTGTTGCCCTGGCCGGCTGGCCGCGCAACGACGTTGCATCCCTCGCCGGGGCCGCCTGGGTGAAGTTTCTCGAAGTCCATGGTGATCGTACCAGCAGCCAGGCACTGCAAGCCGTGCTTGACGATCTCGAATATCACGCCAGCAAAGGGATCGGCGCGACGCAACCGAATACCGGGGCCGAATTGATTGCCGGTGCGCGCAACTGGATCGAGCGGCATCATGTATCAGCTTGATCATCCATGGCTGCTGGCGTTGCTGCCACTGCCCCTGATCGTCTGGTGGTTGTTGCCCGCCCACCATGAAACGTCGGCATCCGTTCGCTTGCCTTTCTTTGACCAGGTCGCAAGCGCAGTCGGCATCACGCCGACCTCCGGCTCGGTGATCGCCCGGCGCGGTTGGCCGCAACTGATTGCCGAAGCCCTCGCCTGGTGCCTTATCGTCCTCGCCCTCACCCGCCCACAATTCGTCGAGCCGCCGATCGAGAAGGTCGAACCCCAGCGTGACCTGATGCTCGCTCTCGACCTTTCGCAATCGATGGATACCCGCGATTTCCGTGCCCCCGATGGGACGACGCATCCACGCGTCGATGCAGTCCGGAGCGTCGTCGCCGATTTCGTTACAAAGAGGCCGGGCGATCGCATCGGTTTGATCGCCTTTGGTGACGCTCCCTACCCGCTGGTCCCCTTCACGATGGACCATCGTACGGTTCAGGCCATGATTGCCGAAACCCTGCCCGGGATGGCCGGTCCACGCACCGCGCTTGGTGATACGATCGGTCTTGCCATCAAGATGTTTGAGAACACCACGGTGCCTGAAAAGGTGTTGATCGTGCTGACCGACGGCAACGACACAGCCAGCAAGATGCCGCCCGCAAAAGCCGCCGACATAGCCAAGCAGAAGGGCGTGGTTATCCATGCGGTCGGCATAGGCGATCCGGCCGCAACCGGCGAAGAAAAGCTGGACACCACGGCCCTGCAAAAGATCGCCAGCGACACCGGCGGCCGCTACTTCTTCGGTGGCGACCAGAGCCAGCTTGCAGCGATCTATGACGAGCTCGACAAGATCACCCCGGAGGATCAGAAGAACCTCTCGTGGCGGCCGCGCATCGAACTCTTCCACTGGCCGCTCGGCGCGGCGATTGCGGTGCTCGCGCTCTATTACTGCGCAGCCGCAGCGGGCGGGCTTCTTCGGAGGTCCACTGCATGATCGAAGATTTCCATTTCCTTCGCCCTTGGTGGCTCCTTGCCATTCTCCTGCCGATCGGGATCGTGTGGTTCGCCTCGCGCTCGAGCAACGCCCGCAATCGCTGGAAGGATATGATTGCCCCTCATCTTCTGGAGAAGCTGATCGTCGATGCTTCTGGGCGCACTCGCGTGCGCCCGTCCTGGCTGCTTGCAGCAGTACTCGGCTTGGCCGTCCTCGGCGCCGCCGGCCCGACCTGGGAACGCGAGGCGCCACCCTTTGTGGAAGATACCGCACCGCTGGTGCTCGCCGTCGACCTGTCGCCGACGATGGACGCGATCGATCTCACGCCTTCCCGGCTTGAACGCGCCAAGTTGAAAATCAAAGACATCATTGCGCAGAGGCAGGGCGCCAGGACCGCGGTCATCGCCTATGCCGGATCGGCCCACCTCGTGCTGCCGCTGACCGACGATTCCTCACTGATCGAAACCTACACCGACGCGCTGGCTACCCGCATCATGCCGGTCGACGGCAAGGACACCGCGGCAGCGCTTACCACGGCGGAACAGGCACTCTCCGAAGGCGGCGTGGCCGGTACCGTTGTCTTCATCACCGATGGCGTCGAGCAGAACGCTTTCGACGCATTCAAGCGGAAAACAGACAACGGCATCCTGATCCTCGGCGTCGGCACGGCCGAAGGCGGTCCTGTCAAGACAGCGGACGGAGGCTTTCTCACCGGCACCGGAGGCAGCCGCGTTTTTGCCAAGCTCGATATCGACGCGCTTAAAAATTTGCACGCGCTGACCGGCGTTGATGTCGCCACAATCACCGATGACGACACGGACGTCCGCTGGATAACGCAGCGCGTGGCAACCAATTTCGCGCAGAAGAAATCGGCGCAAGGCGACCGTTGGAAGGATGCCGGCTGGCTGCTGCTTGCACCGGCGGCGGTGCTCTTCGCGTTAACCTTCCGGAGGGGATGGGTCGTCCGGCTCGGAACGGCGTTTATCTTGGCAAGACTTGTATTTATGCCGACTTCTTCACACGCCGCAGGCTTCGCTGACATGTGGTTGACGCCTGATCAACAAGGGAGGATCGCGTTCGAGCGTGGCAACTACGATGATGCGGCAACTCGCTTTCACGATCCGATGTGGCGCGGCGTAGCGCTCTATCGCGCCGGTAAATTCGCACAGGCCGTCGATGCGTTCGCCGCGGTCGACAGCGCCGAAAGCTGGTACAATCAGGGAAACTCCCTGTTGTTTCTTTCGAAGTTTGAAGAGGCGGTCACGGCCTACAAGAAGGCGCTAGACAAACGAAAGGAGTGGCCGGAGGCGAAGGCCAATCTGGCGATTGCCGAGAACCTGCTGGCGACCCAAAAGGACGAAGAGCAAGAGCAGCAGCAAGATCCGAACCAGAAGCCGGACGAGGTCAAGTTCGACGACAAGGGAAAAAAGGGCAAGGCTGGACAAGTCGATGTTGCCGAGCAGACCTCCGAGATGTGGATGAAAAATCTCCAGGTGAGCCCCGCCGATTTGATGGCGCGAAAGTTCGCGATCGAAGTGCAGGAGAAGAAGCCGTGAGGATCATCTGGGCTGCATTGATCTTTGCTTCGACGGCATGCACCGCCTTCGCCGCCGAGCCCTTTGCACGTGTGACGATCAACGACAGCGACAGCATCGTGCCGGGGCAGCAGGTGCGGGTCACGGTCGACGTCTTTGCACCGAATTTCTTCACCTCACCGCCGCAGTTTCCGTTGTTTGACGTTCCGAACGCGCTCGTGACGCTGCCTGACGAGCGTGCTCAGAACATCACGGAAACGATTGATGGCGTGCAATATTCCGGCATCCGCCGCGATTATGCGATCGTGCCCGAGGTGGCCGGCACCTTCGCCCTCCCTCCGGCAACGATCGAATTCAGCTATTCCGATGACGGCAAGTTCGTGCACGGCACAGCGCAACTGCCGCCGACGCAATTTACAGCTGCGTCTCCGACCGGCAGCGACGGCACGACGCTACCTTTTGCCGCCCGCGGTGTGACCATCACCCAATCGTTCGATCGCGATCCTGCCAAGCTGAAGGCAGGCGAGGCCATCGTGCGAACCGTGGTCATCTTTGCCGAGAACACCCAAGCCATGATGATCCCGCCGCTGGAGATCGCGCAGGCACCGGGTCTGCAAACCTATACGCAGTCGCCGCAGCTGGCTGATGGCGTCACCCGTGACCGGGCTGTGGGAAGCTCGCGAACGGAGAGCGTCACCTACGTTGCCGAAGCGCCGGGATCCTTTCAGATCCCGCCAATCAGCCTCGGTTGGTTCGACACCGAGGCCAAGTCGAGCAAAACTGCTTCGCTGCCTGCCGTTGCCCTGACCGTGGCCGACGCACCCCCGACGACCGAGGGCATTGCACCGCAAGTTCAATCAAGCGATCCCGCAGCGCCCGTGCAGCAGCGTTCGATGCGCGCGATCGCCGTCACCGTCTTGTCACTCATCGCACTAGGCGCCGTCTTCATCTGTGTCCGCCATTGGTTCCCACCGGTGCAGCAGTGGTTCGCGCGGCAGCAGCGGATACGGGCCAGTTCCGAACCGCAGCTTTTCCGCCGGCTCATTCATGCCGTCAAGAACGGAGCCCCACAGGACATCTACGCCTCTTTTGACGGTTGGTGCCGAGCTATCGGCTATCGAACAGGTTCTGCATGGACAGCAGCCCGCGGGGACGACGATCTCTCGCGGCAGCTCCAACAACTCGACCGGCTGTTATACGCGCCTGGTTCGCATAACGAGACGCTTGATCGGGCCGCGCTTGCAGCGGCGATTACTCGAAACAGGCTGCCGCGGCAGCAACCACAGCGCCCTGCGCGTGGCCATCCCCTGCCCGAGTTGAACCCATAGGCTGAAGGATCAGATTTCCGGAAAATGTAACGTTTCACGGAAGGCGTGTTACCGTAACGTACTTACCGGGAAAGCAAAGCGCGGCGATACTCAAGACAAGCGCTCGGAGGCGAAGATGGCATTGGCATTTGACACGGGGCATCGGGCGCAACGTCAGGGCGACGACCAGGGCGACCTCGTATGGATACCCGGCCGGACTTTCGTCATGGGTTCTAACGATCACTATCCGGAAGAGGCGCCGGCCCATCCTGTTACTGTGGACGGCTTTTGGATCGAGGCGACGCCGGTCACAAACCGCAAGTTCCAGGAATTTGTGAAAGCGACTGGCCACATTACGGTGGCCGAGAAAGCGCCCGACCCCAAGGACTACCCAGGTGCCCTACCGAACATGCTGCGAGCCGGGTCACTGGTCTTCACACAGCCCAAATCCGTGACCGGCAGCGACATCTCGCAATGGTGGAAGTTCAAGTTCGGAGCCAACTGGCGGCGGCCCTATGGCGGCTTAAGCGATCTTCGCGGCAAGCTCGACCATCCAGTCGTCCATGTCGCCTATGCCGATGCGAAAGCTTATTCGGAATGGGCCGGCATGGATCTGCCGACGGAAGCGGAGTGGGAACTGGCGGCGCGTGGCGGGCTTGAAGACACAGAGTTTGCCTGGGGAGACGAGCTGATGCCTGATGGCGTTGCCATGGCCAACACTTGGCAAGGCACGTTCCCGACACATAGCACGAAGCCCGCCGGCAAGGACCGAACGACAGCCGTACGCACCTTTCCGCCAAATGGCTACGGAGCCTATGACATGATCGGCAATGTCTGGGAGTGGACGACGGACTACTGGTCAACACGTCATCCGGAGCCGGCTGCGAAAGCCTGCTGCATTCCTGAGAACCCTCGCGGCGGCGCAAGAGAGGCCAGCTACGATCCCAACCAGCCGAATATTCTTATTCCGAGGCGCGTACTGAAGGGCGGCTCACATCTTTGCGCCCCGAATTATTGCCGCCGCTATCGACCGGCGGCACGTCACGCCGAGCCGGAAGATACCTCGACCAGCCATGTCGGCTTTCGCTGCATCAAGCGCGTAGCAACCTGATCAGGAGCATCTCATGTCTCGGTCTGTGCGCTTCCTCTTGCTTTTCCTGTTGCTCCCTGTCAGCGCACTCGCACAGGAACTCCCGTCCTGGAACGATGGCAAATCGAAGCAGGAAATTGTCGACTTCGTCAAGAAAGTGACGACGGAGGGCAACGCCGATTACGTGGCGCCCGAGGACCGCATCGCCGTCTTCGACAACGACGGAACGCTCTGGACGGAGCAGCCATTCTATTTCCAGCTGGGCTTCATTTTGGATCGGGTCAAGGCACTTGCTCCCGAGCATCCCGAATGGAAAGAGAAGGAACCCTTCAAGTCGATCCTTTCCGGCGACCTCAAGGGCATGGCCAAGAGCGGTGAACGGGGCATCGTCGAACTTGCGATGGACACCCATGCCGGCATGACGACTGACGAATTCCGCAAAATCGTCGTCGACTGGTTCGCTACGGCGAGACACCCGAAGACGGGCAAACCCTATAACGAGATGACATTCCTGCCGATGCGCGAGCTTCTGGACTACCTGCGCGCCAATGGCTTCAAGACCTTCATCGTCTCCGGCGGCGGTGTTGAATTCATGCGCCCCATTACCGAGAAGGCGTATGGAATCCCGCCCGAACAGGTCGTCGGCAGCACGATTACGACGCAATATGCGCTGGTCGGCGATACGCCTGTTCTGAACCGGCTCCCAAAGGTCGATTTCGTCGACGATGGCCCCGGCAAGCCGGTGGGCATCAACAAGTTCATCGGTAGACTCCCGATCTTTGCAGCCGGCAATTCCGATGGCGACTACGAGATGCTGCGTTGGGTCACGGCCGGCAAGGGACCGCACTTCGCGATGATCGTTCATCATACCGATGCAGATCGGGAATACGCCTATGATCGCAAATCGGAGTTCGGGAAGCTAGACAAGGCGCTAGATGAGGCGGCCGCCCGCAACTGGCTGCTCGTCGACATGAAAGCCGACTGGAAGAAGATCTACGCATTCGATCAATAGCCCGGGCGGCATACGTCCGCCAGCCGTCATGCTCCATATCCTCGCTGTTAAAAACGAAAGGAACGGACAATGTCAGAACTCATCGTTATCGGCTTTGATGCCATGGATGAAGCAGACAAGGTGCTGCTGAAATTGAACAACCTGAAGAAGGAATACCTCGTCGACCTCGAGGATGCAGTCGTGGTGGTTCGCGACGAGGCCGGCAAGGTCCATCTCAAGCAGAGCCTCAACCTGACGGCAGTCGGCGCCACTTCCGGCCTGCTGTCCGGCTCCCTTTGGGGCGGCCTGGTCGGCTTGCTATTCCTCAACCCGCTCGCCGGCTTTGCCATCGGCGGACTTGTTGGAGCCGGCACCGGCGCGATTTCCGGCTCGCTCGCCGACTATGGCATCGATGACGAGTTCATCAAGTCTCTTGCCGCAACCATACCGAACTCCTCTTCCGCTCTTTTTGTCCTCGTCCGCAAGGCGCAGCCGGAGAAGGTTCTCGCCGAACTCCACGGGCTGCGCGGCCGCGTCCTGAAAACGTCGCTGGCGCCGGAACAGGAGGAGCGGTTGCGCAAGGCCCTCTCGGACACCTCGGGCGCAGCTGCATCCACATGATCTAAATGCCCAGCGCGCCGATCGCAAAACGCGCCGGGTTCCTCCGATCGTTTGCGGTTGCTGCGAGCCTGAGCGATATTGCCCGCTTCCATGGTGAGCTGACGCATCGCGAGGGGCGAAAAATGGCAATCACCTCCACCGAGGCTCCCTCCTCGAAATGGCAGGTTCTGGCGCTCACCACCCGCCTCGTTTTTCGGCTGGTGGTCATCGCCTTTATCGGGTGGTTTGCTCTCGCCGCCCACTATCAGGCGCCATCCGGATGGAAATGGCCGATCATTGCCGCCGGCTCCCTCGTTGGCCTGATCGCCATCCTGGCTGTCAGGCGGCGGCCGATGCTCGCCAGCGTGCTGCTGCTGGCCACGATGCTCGCCGTTTCCTTTTGGTGGAAAAGCATCGAGCCTAGCAACGACAGGGGTTGGGCCGCCGATGTCGCCCATGGCATCACCGCAACCGTCTCAGGCGATCAGATCACGCTGCACAACGTGCGGAACTTTCAATGGAGGACGGCAGAAGACTTCGATCCGGTTTGGCAGACCGAGCAGTACGACCTCTCCTCGCTCCAATCGGTAGACCTCCTGAATTCCGTCTGGAGCAACCCCGCGATCGCCCATACCCTCGTCAGCTTTGGTTTTGCGGACGGTCGCCACGTCGTATTTTCGGCCGAAATCCGAAAGGAACGCGGTGAAGCATTCTCGGAGATCGGCGGCTTCTTCAAGGAGTTCGAACTGGTTCTGATTGCGGCTGAAGAGAGCGACATCGTTCGCCTGCGAACCAACGTCCGCCGGGAAACGGTGTCGCTTTATCCACTCCGGCTCTCTCCGCAGGTCGCCCGCGCCCTGTTTCTGTCCTTTCTCGATAAGGGTAATGCGTTGGCGGCACAGCCCGAATTTTATCAGACGATCACGGCAAACTGCACGACGATCGTCTTCAAGCTCGCCCGGCTGATCGATCCCGGCATCCCTCTCGACTGGCGCATCATAGTATCCGGTTACCTGCCGGACTATCTCTACGACCACCACCTGATCCCAAACGGCCTGCCGCTCGACGAAGTCAGGAAGCAAGCCGAGATCAGCAGCCGGGCGCAGGCGGCGCCAACGTCGAGCGACTATTCTAAGGTGATCAGGTCAGCATTGAATGGCGGCTGACAGCGCAAACGGCCTCGACCTTGGTAGCCGCGTCCAACGGCGCAGGGACGCTGACCGGATAGAATATCGCAATCGCACCTACGTCGTGGTTAGTGAGGCCGACTAAACCCGACTACTAAAAGGCAGTCGCCAAGCCCTCGGTCTTGAAGCGAGCGCCTGCCTTGACGAGTCCATCTTCGATGGAGGCGGATAGTGCGGGCTGGTAGCGCTGCTGTGTCGTTTGTTCGCGGAAGGTCGTTTCAAACTCTGGCGCGAGCTTCCTCAGTTCCGCAAGGCCTGGCCCCGCTTCATCCGATCCCATTTGGCCAAGTGCCGCCACCCGCAAGGCTTTGATCAAGAATGTGGTATCGCTTACCTGGTCTGCAAGCAGCGTGGCCTCCGACCAATCCTTTTGCCGGTAAGCGTCGAGGGCGAGCACCAGAACCGCGTCGCGCGGAACGACATCGACAGACCTTTCGGCGTCTCGCGCAAGGGAAACACCCGCATCGAAATAGCCTGACGAAAACAGGACGAGGCCAAGCTTTGCCGCCACATCGGGATTGTTGGGGCTGAGCGCCAGCGCGCGATTGCCCGCAGCGAGCGCAGCGTCAATCCTGCCGCCGTAGAATTGCGCCAGCATCAGAGCGATATATGCCCGGTCGGAGAGCGGCGCCAAGTGGACGGCCCGATTGGCAAGCTCGAGCGCTCGTGCCGTCGTGCTCTCCTCCACCTGACCCGCCAGCCGCGTCGCAAGCGCTGCCGTGGCGTCCGCATCATAGCGGTTTGCGGCGATTGTTCGCTCCAGGCAGTTGATCGTCCGTGTACCCGATGCTCGGCCGTCGTCCGGCTCATACTCTGCTCGCAGGACGCATGCGTTGCCAAGCGAATCCTCGGCAGCATCGTGTGCTTCGATGTTGTTGATGACCCCTCGCGTCGCCGCAAAGCGGCGTGCGAGTTGTGCAACCAGTTCGTCCCGAACCGCCGCGGGGGTCCTTCCGCTCGTATCAACCCTTTCAAGCCCGGATTTGAGGAGGTCGCCAGTCGCGGTGTCTACAATCTGCCACCAGATGGTGCGGTCGTCGCCATCACCATAATATTTCATGTCGATTGCGTAAGCGTTCGACTTCGCCGGACGGAGCACTGAGGCCAGCGGCCTTTCATTTTGCTGGGCCTGCGAAACCGTCAACGTCTGGAATTGCGTCAGGGCAGTCAGCAGCATGTCGCGGGTCACGGAAGCCTCTTCGCGCAAACCTTCATCGACTGCGGTTAGCGTGACTGCGACCGTAGGCTTGGCTGTCGTGATTGGGCGGGATGCATAGACAGCAACACCAGCGGCCATGGCCGCGACAATCAGCAGGGCTGAAGTGGCTACAAGCAGCCAGGTCGGAACGGACCTCGCTGGGACATCCGGCACTACCTTCAACGGATTCTGGTCAGCGACGGAAGCCAGGGACTCTCCGCCGGTGGGGACGGAATGTTCTCCGTCATCGACCGGTGGAAGGCCACTCGAAGACCGCGTAAAAATCGCAATATAGCGCCCTCGCGGGAGTTGAACCGCAACCCGGCCTTCTTCCGCAAAAGCTTCGTAGTACTGGCTAAGCGACGACCGCAATCGGCTAAGCTCAATGCGGACAATGGGGTCGAGCGATGGATCGAAATTGCTTTGCCGACCTAAGACATCAATGGCGATGGAATAGGCTTTCACACCATCGGCACAACCGGCGAATTGCTGGTCCGTGATATATCTGAGAATGCTCCGGCTTCTTTCGGTGGCTCTGAACCGCTCGTCGGCGAGCAGACGCTCGAGCTCTGCACGGGCCTCTGGGCGCGAAACTTCGTGAGCCCAGCCTTCCTGTTCTTCAGCCTTCATCATTGCCGCCCCTGCTACGCAACGCTCAATGCCAAGTAGAACAAATGGGGTTATTGAGCAGAAAACAAGGGGTTGCAATATGAAATGCTAACAAAACCGAAACGGGATCAGTGCAGGCGCGTGTCAATCCTATTCCGGGACGCCGCCTCCGCGCTCGAGACAGTACTTGATTACGTCGGCTTCGATCTCGGCACAGACGATCTCATATTCATGGACCATCGCGCTGTCTGCGCCTCCCGCAACGCTTCTCAACCGGTCGAGCGTGGAACTTGCGTCCTCATATGCTTCGCAGAGGCTGCGAAGCGGCTCGGATTTCTCTCCGATCGTTTGAAGTCGTCCGCGGACAGCGGGCAGCTTCAGCATCAAGCGACGTAGCCCTCGCCGCTCGGCATCGGAAGGTGTTCTTACCTCGTCGTTTTCCTTGCCCATGAAGACCACCCCGGCCTCAGTCGGCTTTGTTTGAGCGATCTTAGCGAGCTGGCGGCACGGCGGAAGTACGTAACGGTAACAGACTGCGCTAACGGCTGCCGTTGGGCTTTGTTACCTTGGCATTTACGTTGCGAATTGGGCCTGCTTGGGCGGCGGCAAGCGCGTTCAAGCAGCCGGTATCATCGTAAACAGCTCCTGGGCACGGTTGACGCCCCGAAGCACATGCAGACCGATCGAATGCAGATTGTCGATCTGCGACGGGGGAACGATCGCGGCAAAACTCGCCGACATCAGAAGCCGCCGCTGCAGTGCCCGACAGAGGGAAACGATGCGGCTGACCTCGTTTACCGCAGGTCCGATAACTGTGAAGTCGAGTCGATCCTCGCTGCCGATGTTGCCGTAAAAGACCTCGCCAAGATGAAGTCCGAGATAGACGTCGGTCACCGGCCTGCCCTCGATGCGACGTTGCGCATTGAGATCGAGCAGGCGCCTGTCGAGCAGCGACCGGGCGGTCAGCGCCGCGGAACAGGCCTCGCTCGGTCGCCTGCCCTTGAAGATCGCCAGCGTGCCGTCGCCCATCAGCTTGAGCACCTCGCCTCCAGCCTCTTGGACCGACGAGATCACAGCATCGGCGTAGTCGTTGAGCATCGGAATGATTTCTTCCGGATCTACGGTGTCCGAGATGTGCGTGAAATTGGCGAGGTCCGAAAACCAGAGGGCCGCCGAGATGCGGTCACTTTGACCGCGGGTGATCTTGCCGTGAAGGACGTGGTTTGCGGCATCCTGTCCGAGATAGACCTTGGCGATCGTGCCGGCCACGCCGCTGACCGTCACGCATTTGACGGCCAACGCCAAACAGGGAAGTAGATCCCGCAACACGGCAATGTCACCATCCGTGAAACCTTCCTTTGATCGGGTGGCGAAGTGCGAGAAAAAGCAGTCGATGTCACCGATTGCCCCGCCATCGCCGAACCGATGCGCCATGGCGATAAAGTCGGTGAAGCCCGCCGCCTTCAGATCGTCAAGCAGATAGAAGTCGGCCGGATCTTCCTTGGTCAGCCTGCTGCGGATCTCTCCCGACCCCGTCGTTTCCAAGTGATGGAAGGCCGAGCGAAGCCAATTGTCAGCCACCGCGCCGGGACCGGAAAAACCATACTCCGACACGCGTTCGACCGGCTCCCTGCTGTCCCAGCGGAACGCTCTCCGCTCATAGATAGGATGAAGCGCGTCCATGACGGCGACGGAACGCTCGATCGGGAGCCCATTCGCGCGACACCGTTCGCAAAAGCCGGCGAGCAGGTCTGCTTCCGGCATGCCTTTAAGTCCGCTCTGCATCAGCCAGGTGGTGATTTCTATGACGTGGCGATCGTCCACGGCTGTCTCCTGGAACCGGGCGACCATTTGTTTTTCTCGAGCCGAACGGCTTCGTTCCCGGCATCGTTGGGGCGCCCAGACCGGTGAACTTGCGGTATTCGAAGGCGGCTCTTCAGCCGCCCCAATCAATTGACGATGGTGACGCTTGCCGTGCGGCCGGCAACCAGGGCTGTGTCATCAGGCAGGGTATCGAGCGCCACGCGAACGGGAACGCGCTGCGCAAGCCGAACCCATGTGAAAGTCGGAGTGACGTTGGCGAGCTGGGCGCTGGTATCGCTTCGCTCCCGATCCTCGATGCCGCCCGCCACCCCATCGACGTGTCCCTTGAGAGGTGTCTTGCTGCCCATCAGATAAACAAGTGCGGCGTCGCCAACCTGGATGCGGTCCAGCTTGTTCTCCTCGAAATAGCCGGCAACGTAATAGGAATCACTGTCGATCAGCGCCGTAACCGCAGTGCCCGCCGTCACATAATTCCCAGGTTTCATCGAGAAGTTGGTCAGCACGCCATTGACGGGCGCCCTCACCACGGAGCGGTCGAGATTGAGCTGTGCAGTGTCGCGGCTGATCACCGCCTGGCTGTAGGCGGCCTCGTCCTGCTGGACGGTTGTCTCGGCTTGCTGGATCTTCTGCCGCGTTACCGAACTCTCACCCAATTTGCGATAGAGCTCGAGATCGCTTCTTGCCATATCGAGTGCAGCCTTGCTGCTTTCCATCTGCGCTTCGGCCTGACGCAGCGCGAGCGCAAAACGCGCCTGGTCGATGCGGAAGATCACGTCACCTTTCCGAACGGCCTGATTGTCCTTTGCGTCCACTTCGCTGACGATCCCGGAAACATCGGCGGCAAGCCGCACGACGTCCGCACGAATTTTACCGTCCCGAGTCCAGGGCTCGTCCATATAGTAGTCCCAGAGATGCCAGCCGAGCACTCCCGCCAGGGCAACCATGACGCCGGTGAGCAGGAAGCGACCGGAATGAGCGAGAAGCGATTTCATAATGACACCTTGTTCAGAGACAGCGCGATGGCGCCAAGCAGGCAGAAATACATGGCCGTGTCGAAAAGCGGCCGATGCCAAACCAACCGGTAGAAACCGACGGAGGCCAGCACCCGCCGCAGGACGGAATTGAGGAGGTAGGCTGCGAAAGCGATCGCGCCCAACGTCGGGAAGAAGACCCCGTAAATGTCGATATCAGGCCTCATGCGGCATGTTCCTTTGCAGTTCCCGCGCCCGCGACGACAGGGAGGGAGGCTGCGTCAGGGTAAAGGGTGTATCTGAGCGCCGTCATAGATCGGCGTGCGCCCTCAATCGCCGAAGACTTGCCGGCCTCGACCAGTGCCGCCAGCGCCTGATCCAGGATCGTGAGCAGATTTTCGTCTGGCTGCGCATCCCGGCTCTTCTGCTTCTGCTGGTAGTAGGCCGCGATACCGGAGAGCACCTTCTCGATCGGCTCGCGTTTGTCCCGCGATACCAATTGCTTGTGGCGCTGGAGATCCAGCGTGTTGAGACCGTTGCGCAGGTCACGCATGATATCGGTCTGTGCGACTGCGGACTCGGCCGGAATCATCGCCAGACGTGGCGCAACCAGACCAAGCCGGTCTACCATGCGGTAGAGCAACTTCGTGAAGTCGATCTCTTCGGGTCGGCGCGCTGCAGCAACGATATCCGTCCAGCCCGACCTCAGCACACGGTAAGCGGTCCACTCAGCACCGACCGAGCGAACGAGGACTGTCGTTCCGCAGGCAATCACCATGCCGATGATCATCGCCGCATTCGAATTTACGAATGACGCGAGATCGAGGTTCAGGCGGTCCTGCAGCGTCAGCATGTTCGGCAGGTTCACGCAGAAACCCATGCCATAGAGCGCAAGTGATGGCTTCGTCATCAGCAACCCGGCCGGCACAAGCATCAACCCGAGCGCGGCGGCGAGTTCGACGTAGCTGTGAATCAGTGGCATCAGGCCATACTCGAAGACGAAAGCTGCAATGACGGTCACAATGGCGACATTCACGAACTTGATCATCATCGGCGCCGGATCGTCCATCGACGAGAAGATGCAGCAGAGCACGCCGGCCATCATCGCAGCCGCGCTACCCTGAGGCCAACCTGTATAGATCCAGAAGGCTGTCGCGATGAACGTCGCCAGCATAACCGAAAGGCCGGAATGAATGGCCATGCCATAATCCTTGTGGATCGGAGCCCGGTCGAAGGACGTGCCGAACCGGCGCCAACGAAGGTCATGATGCGATCCGGATTCAATGTCTTGCCGGAGGCTGAGACAGTCGCCCCATATCTGCACGAGATCCCGGATGCGTGCGGTGAAGTTATGGGCAAGCAGCCCGTTCCACTCCTGTTGCGCGCGTCCCTCCTCCTCCGCCCTGGTCATCAGCACAAGGAGTTGCTGTCGTTTGTCCTCGGCAAGCGGTTTGCCACTCTCGAGCAATGCCGTGACTTCGCCTATCAACGTCGTGATGGCCGGCGTGAATTTACCCGCTGTTGCCCTCTCGAGCGCATGCAGCACGTCTGCCAGACCCGAAACGATCGGCAGCATCGCAACCATGCGCTGCTGCAATATCCGGGTGCGACCGACGATGTCACGCAGCGCCGAGGTGTCATAGGCGACATGGGTGGTGAAGCTATGGAGATCGACCGCATCGGCAGCGAGCCGACGGGCTGCGGCCAGCAGCGCGGGATCGCGGCCCCTGCCCTTCAGCGTGCCGATGGCCAGGTCAGCGCCGTCGCGCAGCCAGGCATTGATACGTCCAGCCAGAACCGGCCCGGCGTGTCGCGGAAAGAGGATGCGATTCACAACCGCCGCGCAGATGATGCCGAGCGCGATTTCCACGACACGGGCAGTTGCGTAGGTAAAGGCCGTATCCGGGTTTGCGACGATCGGGAAGCCGGTCAGAGCGGTCGTATATCCCGCCAGCATGAAACTGTAGCTGCGTGGTGTTCGGTGGAGCAGACTGACGCCAAGGCAAAAAGCCATCCACAGGGCGATCGCAAGCGTCAGCATCTCCGGCGAATTGACGAGGTTGGGGATCAGGATCACCGTAACCCCGCCGCCAAGCGCCGTGCCGATCAGGCGGTAGAGCGCCTTCGATGTGCTCGCACCCGATAGCGGATGAGCCACGATGTAAACCGTACCGACCGCCCAATAGGGATTCTGCAGGTCGAAGCAAAGCGCAATACCAAGCGCCAGCATCGCGGCTGTGAAGGTCTTGAGGGAAAAGACGACGTCTCCCAGGCTGGGATCGGTCGCGTTCTTGCTACTCGTCATTTTCCTGTGTTCCGGATAGGACCGCGGTTTTCGCCGCGATGGCGCGCAGGACCTCCAAGGCGGCCTCGACCTGTTGAGGATCAAGGTCGCCTAGGATCTGTGCTCGCAGCTCCGCCGCACAGCTTTCGGCGCGCTCGGCGACCGCTGTGCCTCCTCCGGTGAGTTGCACCAGCTTGATACGGCGGTCCGCCTCATCGGGAACCCTGCAGATCAAGCCGTCATTTTCCAAACTGTCGAGAACCCGCACGAGGGTCGGCCCTTCCACACCGACCCGTTCAGCCAGAACACCCTGCGGTATCCGGTCGCCATGCCGAAGCAGCGCGATCAACGGCGCAGCGCTGGCGTCGGACAGGTTGTGATCGGTCAGGACGGCGTTCAAAGCCCGACGCCACCCGCGCCCGCAGATCATAAGCAAGGGTGCGAATTCGGCCCAGGTTCGCTTCAGATTCGTTGTCATGGAATTAGATAACATCCTATCGATTAGAATACAATGATATTATTTGGGGGCAATGATGTGACTAGCAGACCCTTTTGGGTATCGATCGCCTCCTTCCCCCGTCATGACGCTCTCCCGTTGGACAGCCGTGAAAAGCCTATTGAGGAAGTGAAAAATTAACCATACGCCGTAATAGTTTGTTAGAGAATCGCCGAGCATCCCATTGGAGACCCTATGCGCCGATATGCAATCCTTGCCGCACTGTCTGTTCTGTCAGGCTGTGTGAGCGGCCCGGACCATGTTCCTCCGGAGATGCCGCTTCCGGCGAAGTTCAGCGAGGGTGGCGCCAAGGACATTGGCGACGTGTCGACGACGGCCTGGTGGACGGCCTATCGCGACCGGAAGCTGGACGGCCTGGTCGTTCAGGGCCTGAATGAGAACCTGTCG
>NZ_JACIAH010000003.1 GCF_014194695.1 Rhizobium sp. BK399
GGCGAGCTGAGCCACACGAGACAGAAAGCCCCGCAATCGCGGGGCTTTTTTATGGCCGCTATCGGTAGCCAAAGCCGATAATGACGGCAGCGGCGCGACGCTTGCTCGAATGCTGCGCAGGCGCGCTCAGATCAAGTCATTTGCGCCCCGGACGAACTCGCCGAACGCCAATTTCGATTCAACGCTCCTTAACAAAAACGGCACATATTAGCACTGCTGGAAGTACCATATTCGTGCATGCGCGGCCGCCGTTGTCTTTTTGATGCAACCGCGGCGGCCGCATCTCAGCCAATCCCACCGGCTTAGCCTTACCGGCCAACCACTCCATTAGCATCCCGTTGATAACGCGGCGGATTGTGGCACTTTGCAGCCATGTCGAACATCAATTCTCCGCAATACAGCGCCGAAGACACGGGACGCTCGCGAGAATGCGAAGCCGTCTGCAAAGCGGCAATCACCGATGTTGTCCGTCGCGCGGTAGCGGCGGGATGGCGGGAAGAGGAAATTGCTCCATCTCGCAAACGCTGCGGAAGATTATGTCATGTACCTGGCCACCAAAGCGAAACGCAAAGTGATGGCGGCCAATAACAACTGAGCAGTCCCCCGAACGACCTCGAGACCCCTTTTCATCGGCTCAGGTTCAAGGCATCTCCCGTCACTTTATCTGACGCCTTGGCTTCAAGCGTCTCTCTTGCAAGTGCCGTGTTTTCGGGAACAACGGCCCTCCATGCTCGTTCTGTGTTCCGCAAACTCGAGCTAAGGAGAAGCAAATGTACAAGGCTCTACTTGTCAGCAGCGCGATCGCGCTGTCATCCCTGGCCACGACCGCTCTGGCTGATGGCGCCGTAACCGGCGCAGCCGGTGGCGCGGTTACCGGTGCAATTGTCGGCGGTCCCGTTGGGGCTGCAGTCGGTGGTGTGGCGGGCGCCGTTGCCGGCGCCGTGATCGATCCGCCACCGCACGAAGTCGTCACCTACGTTCAGTCACAACCCGCGCCGACCGCACCCGTCGTGATCCAGCAGCCAATCGTCGTGGGCAAGCCCATTCCGGCGGACGTTATTGTCACACCCGTTCCAGACAACCCGAAGTACGCCTACACCGTTATCAATGACCGCCACATGATCGTTGAACCTCAGACGCACCGCGTTGTTCAGGTTCTCGACTGATCCTGAATCAACTGGCCCCGCGTGTGCGGGGCCTCTTTCTCAGTTCCGGAAATGATCGCTAGTTCTGCGGCCTGTTCCTGAAGGCTTCCGCTTCCGCGTAGAACTTCTTTTCCCATTCCTTGTGGTTATCCAGCCCTTCTCGAATGAAGGGCGTGAACACGGCGACGTTCATCAGCGCCCAGTTGACGAGGCGTGCCGGGAATTTCAACGGCTTCACGAAATCGACAAACAGCACCACGCGAGTCTTGTCCGTGTGGTTCCAGGCTTCGTGTTCGTAGGCGTCGTCGAAGATCAGAACCTTACCTTCCTGCCAGTGGCAGATCTGGTCCTTGACCCGGATAGCGAGCTTGTCTGCAGGTTCCGGCACGATCATGCCGAGATGCAAGCGAAGTACACCATTGTAAGGGCCGCGGTGAGCCGGTAGATGTTTGCCGGGCTCGAAGATCGAGAACATGGCGGTTTTCAGTCCCGGTATCTTCTGCACCGACTGCCAGGTTTGCGGACAGGCCTTGATGTTCTGCTCCGACTTCAAGCCGAACCCGGCCAGGAAAAATGTCTTCCAGCCGTTATCGCTGGAGATCGACTTCACGTCCGTCGAGATGTCCTGGAATGTCGGCAGCTCACTCTGTCGTAGGAGCACGCGGTCAAGCTCGGCGCGGATCTGCGGCCAGGCCTTTTCAACCTCGGCGGCCCAAGGGAAGGTCGCGTTGTCATAGACCGGCGGATTACCGAGCTTTGCATATTTGAAGTTAAGCTTTTCCGCCCAGGCGACGATACCCATGAAGAAGCGGGTGATAGCGCTCGGCCGGCCCATCGGCTCGATGCCGACGGTGCTGAAGGATTGGCCCTTCGCGGGAGAAGCTTGAGTTTCGGAAAGACCTGCGTGAGCGGTGCCGTCGGCCATGGGTTGTCCAATGCGTAGGATAAGCCGTGAAAAGTTCAAAAAGATATGGAGATGGCTCCATTTTTCACAAGCCCGCGCAGCGGTGGTCAAAATGTCGCGACGACATTTGCCGCGCCGTAGCGGATCAAGATCGTTAGCCAGATAAGTCCGGATACGGATAAAATCAATGGGATATCGATTTCGAGAAAAGGTTGACCACCAGCACGCCGGCAATGATCAACCCCAGGCCAATGATGGCCGGCAGATCGAGCCGTTGCTTGAAATAGATGAGGCCGACCGCGGATATCAGCACGATGCCGAGCGCGCTCCAGATCGCGTAGGCGATACCGACGGGAATGATCCTCAACGTCATCGACAGGCAATAGAATGCCGCCGCGTAGCAGACAACCAGGACAATCGTCGGCGTGGCCCGGGTAAACTGCTGCGACAACTGCAGTGCCGTTGTGCCGATAACCTCGAGCACAATCGCAGCAAATAGCAGGGCGTAGACTGCAGCGGGAGCCATGGCGCGATCCTATTTTACTTGTTGGTCAATTCGACAAGGCGGGCAATCAGCGCCTGGCGATCGCCGCCGTCGTCATAACTACCGAGCATGTCGGCAAGCCAGAGGCCGTCGGCCGCGAACCGAATGATCTGCGCGTCGACGGACGAATCCGTACCCACGTATTCTTCGGTCCGCTCTTGTATCCACTCGCGCCAGCGCTGCCGAAGTCGCGGCTCGGCAAGCAGCGCGACGGTCACTTGCGCCCAGTGGGCAGCCTCGTCGGGGCGCCCCCTCAGATCGGCGACGGCATGCAGATAGGCCCGGCTGAAACGGCCATGCGGCGCCGGGTCCTCGCGCATGCGCTCATTGATATCGACATCAAAACGATCGAGGAGGCTCTCGAAAAGCGCGTCAAGCAAGGCGTTCTTCGTCGGGAAGTGATGGAGCAACCCACCTTTGCTCACACCCGAAGCACCGGAAACGGCATCCAGCGTCAGGGCGGCCATGCCCTGCTCCATCGTCAGTCGCGCGGCTACGTCCAGCAACTGCTGGCGTACGACGAGAGGTTGCTTACGTCGGTGATGAGCGAGTGACATGATCATAAAAGATACCGTCCAGACGGTTTTGTCAAGTAGCCTGTAGTGCGACGACGAATTGCCGCGGACTATGGACTATTTCTGGCGGTTGCAGTTCCCTTGTTGCCAGGGCATTAAAGGATTTTGAGGAGCGGAACCGTGACGGAAAAAGTCATCACGCTTTACGAGGCAATCGGCGGCGACGCCGTCATCCGTGCGCTGACGCACCGCTTCTACGAGCTGATGGATGCGTTGCCGGAAGCAAAGCACGTTCGCGCGGTCCACCCGCCGGCGCTGGCAGGCAGCGAGGAGAAGTTCTACGAATACCTGACGGGGTATCTCGGCGGACCGCCACTCTACACCGAAAAGCGTGGGCATCCGCGCCTCCGAAGCCGGCACTTTGTTGCGGAGATCGGCCCTGTGGAGCGCGATGAATGGCTTCTCTGCTTCCGCCGCGCGCTTGAGGAAACCGTCGCCAACCCGAAGCTGCGCGAAATCGTCCTGCCGCCGATCGAGCGACTTGCCTATCACATGCAGAACAAGGAATAGAACAACCATGACGCTGAACACGCGCATCGCACCGCTATTCTACCTATTCGCCGGTCTGTTCGGCTTTGCCGGCGTGGCACTGGCGGCTGCCGCGGCGCACGGTGGCGGCGAAGCGCATCTGGTTGCGTCGGCTTCGACGATGTGCCTGGCGCACGCCCCTGCCCTGCTCGCGCTTGCCATCGGGGCTGAAAGACTCCGCACCGCGTGGCTCGCCGGCATACTGATAGGCGCGGGTACACTTCTCTTTGCAGGCGATCTCGTCGCGTTGCGCTATGCAGGTTCCGGATTGTTCCCAATGGCCGCGCCGACAGGCGGATTTGCCATGATGTTCGGCTGGCTAGCGATCGCGGCGGGCGCCCTTTTCCGCCGAAGCTGATCGATCAGCTGACCAGTATGCGCCCAAGCCGCATCAGGCTGCCGTGCGGGTCGTGGACATAGAAGTCTTCCATGCCCCACGGGAGTCGCTCCAGTGCCCGTCAGGCGCGCCGCTCTTCTTTCTTGAGCTCGGCATGGAACGCGGCTTTCCTACCGCCGCACCAATAGACGGCCGTCGCCTCGCACGGCGCTCGCTCGCCGACGAGCCCGAAAATGCAGCTCCATCTCGTTCCGGCGAGACATGAGATAATCCGGAGACTGGTAAATGATCCGGTCAAAGCCAAGCACCTCGCGATAGAAGGCCAGCGTTTCATCGAGACCAAGCGACGGCAACGGGCAAAACCTCCGCGCGATCCGGATCCAGTTCGGCGGTTAGATGCCAGCCACCACATTGAAGCCTTCGAAAACCGGCGGTCCCTTGTACATCGCCTTGCGCTCGCCGGCGCTGCGATGCGCAGCGCGGAAGTTCTCAGACTTCGTCCAGTTCACGAAGTCTTCTTCGCTCCGCCAGAGTGTATGCGAGGAAAACAGGGTGTAGTCTTCCTCGGCATTCGTCCTTCCGCGCAGCAGGCGAAATTCGACAAAGCCGGGAACCTCGGAAAGGCTGGAATCGCGGTTGCGCCAAACTTCCTCGAAATCCGCCTCAGATCCGATCGCAACCTTGAATCGGTTCATCGCAATATACATGGAGAATCCCTATCCCTTCCCTTTTGTGCCGGTCCGCACAGGCGCGAAGGCCACGACATTATTGCCGTTCGCGGCCTCCAGACCAAGTGGCTTCTCCGGCTCCTGCCCGGGCATTCTTGCCTCCCACAGCGGAAATTCGGACACGTTGGGATACTCTCGGCGTCGCTCGGCGTTCCGCAAGAGCAGATCGTAGAGCTCCGGCACAAGGCCGTCGCCTCTTTGAGCGGCGAGCTTGTGCAGGCCGATCATCATGACCCCGTCAGGGCGTTCTTCATTCATCGGGAATTGTCTCGTTCGTTCATGGTCTGCAGCGCACGTTCCAGGCTGGACTTGCTGCCGTTCCGAAGCGGAATGAAGGCCTTGCCGAACTTCTTGCAGCCGGTCTTCACGCGCAGGCAGGCATCGTGGCTGATACAGTCGATCGGGCAAAAGACGCAGTCGACGGACGGAAGCACGGTGTCGATGCGCGAGACCGCTTCGCGCAGACCGCCATCGTGGTGGATCAGTTCTGCTCCAAAGCTGCTTGCGATCTGACGAAGATGCGCCACCTGGCAGTCCCGTCCGCCGACATACAGGAAGCTGCGTCCATCAAGTTTGGACCGCCCGGACGTTTCCTGAACCGTCTGGATATCAGCGCTGACGCGGATCTCGCGGTTGGAACCCTTCTTCGTCTTTCGAGCCATTGCCCACCCGTTCGCTCGTTGATCGTCACACGATTCCTGCGTGTGCCGGGGGACCTTATTAAACTTGATTTTTAGAGTAAAGTATAAAGTTGATTATGATAGTCATATTTTGTCAACGGCCTGTCACCTGGACGTCCTGAGTGAACGACCAGACCGGTTTGCCCCACTCTGCAGGGAGCGGAGGAAATGGCGCAGCGCGCCGGATACCCTCGACAACAGCCTGATCCAGCTCAGGAATCCCTGAGCTACGCGCGATCGAAAGACCGCTCAGATCGCCGCTGACGCCGATTGTCAGGCGAACGCGGACACTCATCGATGCGCTCATGCGCTTGTATTCCGACGGCACCCTGACCGAGCGCTTGATCCGCGACTGCACTTTGCCGGGATAATTGGCAACGGCCGCGCTCCCGGCACCGCCACTGCTGCCAGCGCCGCGCGAATTCTGGTTCGACGTTGCCGTCTCGGTCCCGTCGGCGGCCCCTCTCTTGGAGTCCTGCTTGTTTTCACCGCCCGATCCAGCGGATGGTTTAGCCTTCTTCGGCGGCTCCTTCTTCTCGATGGGCTTTTTGACGGGCTTTTCCGCTTTCGGCTTGGGCTCCGGCGTTGGCTTATCCGGCTCGGGAGTGACAGTTGCCGTTTCGACCGGTTGAACTGGCTTGACTTGTTCCGGCGCTCCTTCAGTAACCGAAGGCGTTTCCGCAGGAACCGCGGCCGCTACTTCGGTCGCCATCGGCTGCACAA
Organism: Rhizobium sp. BK399; assembly: GCF_014194695.1. GTDB lineage: Bacteria > Pseudomonadota > Alphaproteobacteria > Rhizobiales > Rhizobiaceae > Rhizobium. The sequence continues at coordinate 6,165 of NZ_JACIAH010000003.1, forward strand.
CGGTTGTCTCGGATGGCGACAGCGAGGTCAACACTTCAGGCTCAGCGGCAACGACGCTCTCCGGCGAGACACGAGTAACCTCTTGCGTCGGCGCAATGGTCACCGGCTCCGTTGTCGCTGACTCCGCCGGCGTCGCCGCCATCGGCCGGACCGTCTGCGTCTGTACGGTCTCGGCCACGATCTGCTCGGGTTGCGGCTCCTCAGCCTTCTCGCCCGCCGCCGCCTGGTCCGCCTCGGAATCGCCAAGAATAATGACGCTCACCACCTCGCCGGCTTCTTCGACCGGATCGTGCGGTGTGACCACAAATCCGACCACCAGGATCGCGATGATGGCCACATGGCACGCAAAGGAACTGAGGCAAGCCATCACCACATTGCGCTGACGTGGTTTTTCGTTCCTTTCCCTTTCGGCACTTGCGTCCAGCGCCGGCGCCGCTGCGACGCTGCTGCTGGCGCTCTGCGGGTCTTGCGGGAAGGATTCGATCAATGCCAAGCGGGCATAATGAATGGAGACTTCCGCAGCTGGCTGGCGCGGTGCATTGCGAAGATCAGACAATTCATGCCCGGGATGCATTCCGGGATTGTTGTCGTTCATTCCGCTATCGGCGACCGGCTCCTCGACGAGAATGACTCTCGATTCGGATTTTGCTGAAACTGCCATTTGCGCCTGCCTCGGCCAGTTGAAACAGAAAATCGCCGGCTGTCATGCCGGCGAGCCACTCAACCCTCGAAGGGAACGGAAACCTGTGAACGCGTGACGAGCCCCTTCATGCATTCACCCGAGGCCGGCCCATCGCAGATCGGCGCGTCGTTGATTAGCAGACGCGTGACGCTCTCGCACTTGACGTTCGGCATATCGAACTGACGCACTCGCTTCTTGCCCTGTGGAAGATCACGGAAATCCAGTACGGTGACCCGGTCCACCGCATTCTTGTCGTTGAAGAAAGCAAGCTCGAAGGAGATTTTGCTGATCGGCGCAGCGAGATTGTTGAGCGCGACGAAGGTCATCATGCAGCCCTTCTGCGAGGGCGCAAGGCCATTCAACTCGACCTCGATCCCCTTGGACGGCGATGCTGCGGCGGCATCCTGAGCAAGAGCATGAGAAGCACCCGCAACCATGATCAGACCGCTCGTCAAAAGCGCTGCAACCTTGCTCACTGCCATTCCTTCCATCAGTAGAACCTAAAACTTGACTTATAAAGTCCGCTATTGCGTCATTAAAAAATGATGACTATGAGAGTCAAGATAATAATGGATTTTCCCGGCGTTGCGCGCCGCGGATCAAGCAGAAATAACCGACCGGAAATGATGGTTGAGAAGCCAGACACCTTTAGTCATGCGTCGCTGCAGCGCGAACCAACGGCAGAAATGCGCGTTCTGGAAAGTGCGGACATTTTTCGCGGAGCGACCGAAATCATGATCCGCCACGATGGCGTGGTCTACCGCATGAAAATCACCCGTCAGGGCAAACTCATTCTCAATAAGTAGGGCTAGGACATGACTGAAACCACGAAACCGGCTCCCGCCGACATTCGCGCATTCCGTGCAGAGAATCCGAAGATGCGCGAGCGTGACATCGCCGCTCAGCTTCAGATTCCGGAAGCCGCGTTAGTTGCAGCCGAGGTCGGCGTCAGCGCGACCCGTATCGACGGCAGCGCCTTGAAACTTCTGGAGCGGGTCGCTGAACTCGGCGAAGTCATGGCCCTTTCCCGCAACGAAAGCGCTGTTCACGAAAAGATCGGCGTTTACGAAAACATCACCGCCGGACCGCACGCTTCGATCGTGCTTGGGGAAAACATCGACCTCCGCATTTTCCCGAACCGCTGGGCGCATGCTTTCGCAGTCTCCAAGAAGGACGGCGACCAGGAACGCCTGAGCCTGCAGTACTTCGACAAGGCCGGCAACGCCGTTCACAAGATCCATCTTCGCCCGAGCTCTGACGTCGAGGCCTATCACGCCATCGTCCGCGATCTGAAGCTCGACGACCAGTCGCAGGAATTTGTAGCTGATCCGGCGCCGACGTCGATGGACGAGAGCGGCGAAGTCTCGCGCGATGAACTGCGGGAGCACTGGAGCAAGCTCACCGACACGCACGAATTCTTCGGCATGCTGCGCAAGCTGAAGATCGGCCGCCAGGTCGCCGTTCGCACCGTCGGCGACGATTATGCATGGCAGCTCGACAACACCGCGACGGCGGAGATGATGCACGCCTCGGTCAAGGCTGGCCTACCGGTCATGTGCTTTGTCGCCAACAACGGCATCGTCCAGATCCATTCCGGCCCGATCTTCAACGTGCAGCCGATGGGTCCGTGGATCAACATCTTCGACCCCACCTTCCACTTGCACCTCAGGCAGGATCACATCACCGAGACCTGGGCCGTGCGCAAGCCGACGAAGGACGGCCATGTGACCTCGCTCGAGGCCTACAATGCCGAGGGCGAAATGATCATCCAGTTCTTCGGCAAGCGTAAGGAAGGCACCGACGAGCGCGACGATTGGCGCACCATCATGGAAAACCTGCCGCGCGCAGGAACCAGCGTCGCGGCTTGAGCGGGAGATGACGATGCGTAAGGAACCGCAAAGCAAGCGGCTTCGGGCAATGGCATTTTCGGTGGCGGCGATCATCTCGTCGTTCGCTGCCGCGCCCGATGTGATGGCCGCCGACAAACTGGATACGAGCCGCCTCGTCTCCGTCGGCGGTGACGTCACCGAGATCATCTACGCGCTTGGTGAGCAGAACCGCCTGATCGCGCGCGACACGACCAGCATGTATCCCGAAGCGGCAACGAAGCTGCCCGATGTCGGCTATATGCGCGCGCTGTCGCCGGAAGGCATCCTTGCGATGAACCCGACGGCGATCATCGCCATCGAGGGATCCGGTCCTCCGGAAGCGCTCAACGTACTCAAGGGCGCGAGCGTCCCCTTCGAGACTGTACCCAATGCCTATACCCGCGAAGGCATCCTCGCCAAGATCGACCGGGTCGGCGATCTCCTCGCTCAGCCCGACAAGGCAAAGGCGCTGGAGGACAAGGTCGGCGCGGATCTGGACGCGGCAATCGCCGACGCCGCCAAGCGGCCCGAAAGCGAGCGCAAGCGCATCCTCTTCATTCTGAGCATGCAGGGCGGCAAGATCATGGCCTCCGGCACCGGCACGGCTGCTGATGGCATCATCAAGTTGTCGGGTTCGGTCAACGCCGTGGGCAACTTTCCCGGCTATAAGCCCCTCACCGATGAAGCGATCGTCGAAGCCAAACCTGATGTCATTCTGATGATGAACCGCGGCGACGGATCCGGCACCACCAATGAAGACCTTCTCAAGCAGCCAGCATTGGCCCTGACGCCTGCCGCGCAGAAAAAGGCGATCATTCGTATGGATGGTCTGCATCTCCTCGGTTTCGGCCCCCGCACCGCGAGCGCCGTCCGCGAATTGAACGCGGCGATCTACGGGAGCTGATGATGGCTCTCTTGGACGCCATGGGACAGAAGCGCGCCATGTTTTCGCTGGCAGGTCTCCGGGAACTCCACAGGGCGGGCGATCGCAGTCGCCTTGCCCTGTTGGCGATCCTTCTGCTTGCGGCTGGCTCCGTCCTGTCTCTGTTGTTTTCAGTAACGACAGGCGCCTCAAACGCCTCGTTTGTCGATGTCATTGCCAACATCGCCGGCTCCGACGAAGCCCTGAACGCGCGTGACAGGATCATCATCTTTGATATCCGCATGCCCCGCGCCATCCTTGGCTTCCTCGTCGGTGGCTCGCTGGCCGTCTCTGGCGCCATCATGCAGGGCCTGTTCCGCAATCCGCTTGCGGACCCCGGGCTGGTCGGCGTCTCCTCCGGGGCAAGTCTCGGAGCAGTCGTTATCATTGTGCTCGCCAACACCTTTGCAGCACCGCTCTACACGCTGCTCGGCATCTACGCTTTGCCGATCGCAGCCTTCGGCGGCGGCCTTGCCAGCACGTGGTTGCTATACCGGATCGCAACCGGGAACGGCCAGACCTCGGTCGCCACGATGCTGCTTGCCGGCATCGCGCTCGGCTCGCTTGCCGGTGCGCTCACCGGCCTGCTGATCTACATGGCCAACGATCAGCAACTGCGCGACCTCACCTTCTGGGGCATGGGCTCACTTGCTGGAGCGACATGGGCAAAGATTGCCGCCGCCGGCCCCATCATCCTTCTCTCCTTCGCCGCGATACCGTTCATGGCGCGTGGCCTGAATGCGATAACGCTTGGCGAAGCCACAGCGTTTCACATGGGTGTCCCCGTTCAACGGTTGAAAAACATCGCCATCGTCTGCGTCGCCGCAGCAACTGGAGCTTCCGTCGCGGTCAGCGGCGGTATCGGTTTCGTCGGCATCGTCGTTCCGCATGTATTGCGCATGTCGATCGGCCCCGATCACCGCTTCCTGTTGCCGGCCTCGGCGCTTCTCGGCGGCTCACTGCTGATTTTCGCAGATGTGCTTGCAAGGACCATCGTCGCGCCGGCCGAACTGCCGATCGGCATCATTACCGCGGCTGTCGGTGGCCCGTTCTTCCTTTGGATTCTGTTGCGGCATCGCGCACGCCTTGCCCTTTGAGTATTGAGCAATGATTGAAGTATCCGGCGTTTCCGTGCGCCTTTCCGGCAAGACCATTGTCAGTCAGGTCGGTTTTACGGCGGAGGCGGGACAGTTGACCGCGATTGCCGGCCCGAACGGTTCGGGCAAGACGACGACGATGAAGGCGGTCTCGGGTGAACTTCCCTACTCCGGCTCCATTGCTTTCAATGGGCAGGAAGTCAACCGGTTACAGCCGTGGCAGCTGGCGACAATGCGGGGCGTGCTGCCGCAGGCAAGCTCGATCTCCTTTCCATTCACCGTGCGCGAAGTGGTGCGGATGGGCTTGACCACCGGCGTCAACCGAAAACCCGAGAAGGCCGAGCAGACTGCTGCGAATGCGCTGGCCTCCGTCGATCTCGACGGCTTCGAAGGCCGTTTCTATCAGGAGCTTTCGGGTGGGGAGCAGCAGCGTGTTCAACTCGCCCGCGTCCTCTGCCAGATCGCCGAGCCTGTCGTCGACGACAAGCCCTGTTGGCTTCTGCTTGACGAGCCGGTATCCAGCCTCGACATCAGCCACCAGCTGACCATCATGACGCTGGCGCGCAAGTTCTGCGAGGCTGGCGGCGGCGTCATCGCCGTCATGCATGACCTCAACCTGACCGCGCTCTTTGCCGACCGGATCATCCTGATGAAATCGGGGCAAGTGGCTGCCAGCGGCAGCGTCCGCGATGTCTTGACGGACGAGACGATGGAATCCGTCTTTGGCTGTGCGCTGCGGATTAATCAGGTCCCGAAGGACGGCACGCCTTTCGTACTTGCGCATAGTGCGATCCAGGCCTGATACAATCCAGCGTAGCGGAACTTTTTGCCGGACGACCGCGTTAAGCAATTGACGATTTGGGTCATTGCCGGGCGACAATCTTCATGCAAACGTCGGCGACGGCCCTGTGTTAAACCAGGCCGCAGCAGAGCGCGCCTTACCGATGGAGAAAATCGTGGCCTCTTCGCTCCTCCACCCCATTCGCAGCCGGCGTAACGGCGGCACGCTTCACAACATCGAATCCACCATCGAAGAGCAGATCGAGTCTCTTCGCGAGGAGATCGCAGCGCTAACGAAGATTGCCGGAAAGCAGTCGCGGAAGTCGAGCGATCGCCTTCGCTATCAGGCGGCGGCAGGTTACGACGATCTTGTCGCCCGCAGCGAAGACCTGATCCACGAATTGCAGGAAGGCTATCTTCGCGGCGCGCATGAAATGCGCAACACGGTGCGCAAGCATCCCCTCGCCACCGTCGGCGCCGCGGCAGCCTTTGGGCTTGTCCTCGCCCTCCTTGCCCGCCGTTAAGGAGGCTCGATGCTCTTCCCCATTCTCAGCCTGCTGGTAGGCACGAGTGTTCATCGGACCGTTGCGCGTACAAAGCGCAACGGTATTTTCGTGGCGATTGCCGCCGTGCTTTTGTTGACCGCCTACACACTCGCGGTCGTTGCTGGTGCGATATGGCTATCGGGGATCTACGGGCCTATCGGCGCAGCCCTCTTCCTGGCCGCCGCAGCACTGCTGATCGCGATCGTGGTCCTCGTCATCATGATGGTGATCAACGCGCAGGAAGCCCGTCGTGCACAGGAACGCAAACAGGCACTGGAATCACTCGCCGCAGTCGGCATTGGTCTCGTCCGCGCGCAACCCTTATTGACCGCCGGAGTGCTCGCAGCAATCGTGGCAGCCAATCTCATGGGTTCCAAGCGAGACGACTGACGGCTCGCATTGCTGCAATCAACTTTCACGAAAAAGGCCGGCGCCCCGAGGCAGCCGGCCTTTAATCGCTGAGATGTGCAGAATTCAGAAAGCGAAAGCCTTGGAGGTCAGCGGCGACGACGTCGCATCCGGTCCGAAATCGGCCTCGCCGGAAATCTGAAGCAACTCCTGGAGGCGCTGACGAGCGCGGTTGACGCGGCTCTTGATAGTCCCGACGGCACATCCGCAGATCTCCGCGGCTTCCTCGTAGGAGAACCCCGAGGCCCCAACTAGGATAATCGCTTCACGCTGATCGGGCGGCAACTGGTCGAGTGCCTTCTTGAAATCCTGAAGGTCAAGCGCCCCATACTGCGACGGGTGCATTGCCATCGACTCGGTGAACAAGCCGTCGCTATCCTGGATTTCGCGTCCGCTCTTGCGCATCTGACTGTAAAGCTCGTTGCGCAAAATCGTAAACAGCCAGGCTTTCATGTTCGTGCCCATCTCGAAATGATCCTGCTTTGCCCAGGCCTTCATGATGGTGTCCTGAACAAGGTCATCGGCCCGATCGTGGCGGCCGATCAGCGAGATAGCGAAGGCTCGGAGGCTGGGAAGAGACGCGAGAAGTTCGCGTTTGAAGCTCGGTTGCTGCTTTTCCATGGAGCCACCTACTTCGCGGCTTTGGCCGAAGCGACAAGTTCGGCTTGATCCAGCTTCTCGAGCAGATCGAGAAAGCGGTCCGGAATAGCCTCTTCCTGCACGGCAGCATAGAGCGATCGTAGCTTTACCCCGATCTGGCTGTTCGGGTCCAGTATATCGCTTGCGCGCATTTCCAGCCGCTGCCGATCTTTTTCATTCTTCCGTGTCGTCATCAATCGTCACTTTACTTCTGTTATTCGCTCGTCCTGCCGCCCGCCTTAAGTTCGTCTTAACTAATTCAGCCGCTTGGGCCGACTGATTGGCGAACACCCCGTCAGGTGCCATGGAACAAATGCGATGAGCCCTCTGTTGTAGGCACGATAATGCTGCCAGGGAAAAAAAGTTCCTACTTCTCAGGAACATTTTTACAGTCCGTGACGTTTTAATCGCCATTGAGGGCCACTCGGGCCTCTAGTGGGAGCTTTAAATGACACTTTCGACTCGAATCGCGCCGCACCTTCCTTACCTGCGTCGTTATTCCCGCGCGCTTACCGGAACGCAGACCTCAGGCGACGCCTACGTCGCTGCTGTGCTTGAGGCGATCATTACCGACATATCCATTTTCCCGGATACTGCGGATGACCGCGTCGCATTGTACAAACTTTTCACCGCGCTCTTTGGTTCCGTCACGGTCCAGATTCCGGAACCGGCGTCACCTTACGCGTGGGAGCAGCGTGCAACGCTGAACCTCGCCAAGGTTTCGCCGCGCGCCCGTCAGGCCTTTATCCTGGCCTCTGTTGAAAACTTTCGCGTCGGAGAGATCGCCGAGATCTTGGGCGTGGAAGAAGATGAAGTGGTCGGCCTGCTCGACAGCGCATCACGCGAAATCTCTCGCCAGGTTGCAACCGATGTCATGATCATCGAGGACGAGCCGCTGATCGCGATGGACATCGAACAGATGGTAGAAAGCCTGGGCCACCGCGTCACCGGCATTGCGCGTACCCACGCCGAAGCAGTTGCGCTTTACAATAGGACCCGGCCGGGCATGGTTCTTGCGGATATCCAGCTTGCCGACGGCAGTTCCGGCATCGATGCGGTCAACGACATCCTCAAGACCGCGAGCGTGCCAGTGATCTTCATCACCGCCTTTCCGGAGCGATTGCTGACCGGCGAACGACCGGAGCCGACATTCCTGGTCACGAAGCCGTTCAATCCTGACATGGTCAAGGCCTTGATCAGTCAGGCGCTCTTCTTCAACGAATCCACCAAGGCCGCTGCCTGAGGAAATGGCGCCTTAGAGGAACAAAAGGAAACGGGGGTGCGTTTCGGGTAAATCCGAGACGCTCTTCCGCCTTAAGGTTTTGTTTCAGCGCTTTACTCTAGGATGAGCTTCCCTATCGAAGGGCATCTTTCTCAGGGGGACTGAGAGAAGATCAACACGGGAAAGGCGACTAGGTGAATACGAATGAACCAGTGCCCGGCATGCCCTTCGCGCTGGAAGAAAAAGCGGTATTGCTGCAGCGAGCCCTCGCCAGTGCAGGGATCTGCGTGATCTACCAGGATCCTCGCCTATCGATCACCTATGCCGATAACCTGCCTCCGCATTTCCAGTCACTGGCGATACCAGGCGGAACCGACGCCGATCTTTTCGGCGAGCTGCAGGGAGCCAATCTGGCGAAACTGAAGCAGCAGGTATTCGAAACCGGAAGACCTGCTACGACCGAGGTCGACATTTCGATCGACGGTGAAATGCGCACCTACGAGTTGAAAATCGAACGCGCCGGTGGCGATCAACCGGTCGGAATCCTTTCCGTCATCTCAGAGGTAACGGAAACGCGGCATCGCGAGAAAGTGCTGAAGTCCCTTCTTCGCGAACTCTCCCACCGCTCCAAGAACCTTCTCGCAATTATCCAGGGCATTGCCACCCAAACAGCCCGCAACACCATATCACTGGATAGCTTTCTGATGAAATTCCGGGGGCGGCTGCAATCGCTGTCGAATTCTCAGGATCTGATTACCGACTCCAGCTGGCGTGGTGCCTTCCTCTTCGAACTGGCTGAGAAGCAGTTCGCACCGTATTGGCCGGAGACCGCGGGACCGCCGCCGATCTCCGGGATAAACGTTCACCTCACTCCCAATGCCGCTGTGCATGTCGGTCTGGCGCTTCACGAATTGATCGTCAACTCGGCCTCCTACGGAGCAATCGCCGGCAGCAAGCCTGCCGTCACTCTAACGTGCCGGGAAGTGGCCTCGGCCGGACGAAGGACCATCGAGATTTCTTGGACGGAGACGCTGTGCGATCCCGCCGAGATTCATGAATTCAGCGAGAACAGCTTCGGTAAAACGGTGCTGGAGCGCGTCGTACCCTCCTCTGTCAACGGCAAGGCCGAACTGACGCTGGTACCTGGTAGGATCGAATATAACCTCACAATCCCCGACGCCGAATTCGAAATTCTTAGGCGCCCCCCTCAAAAAGCCGCCATGCGCTAAACGAAGAACAGCCAGTGCGAGGGCGGCGCACCGGCTGTTCTTTCACTCACCGGGAGGGGACCGTGAGTACGTCCAAACGATGGGTTGGGGGCGCGCATGTTGGGTCGATGCGGTCATCGTTTGGATATCGCAGTAACGAGCAGGTATCCAAATGGTTCCCGGCGCTTCTCAGAAAAATATCGATTTCTTTACTTTTTTATTTGCGGGGCGATAACAGGCTCTGACAGCCCTCGGCTCAAAAGAAAATAACAATATAAAAACAACGATATAGGCACAAAAAACTTCGAAAATTTTACCGTTTGATAAATTTTTGAAGCTGAGTTACGCTTTCCCTCACTGGCCGTTTACCAATAATGAGGGAACTTCAATGGAACGACTGGGAACTGGGATTCGTGCTGGCCGGCTTTCGCCCGCAGAGTACGAGTCGAATTTCTCCGATCTTCATCCACGCCTCGACAAGCACGAGGCGCTGGTTGCAGCTGACCGCTGTTATTTCTGCTACGACGCGCCGTGCATGACGGCCTGTCCCACCTCCATCGACATTCCGCTCTTCATCCGGCAGATCGCCACTGGCAATCCGATCGGATCAGCAAAGACGATCTTCGACCAGAATATTCTGGGCGGCATGTGCGCCCGCGTCTGTCCCACCGAAGACTTGTGTGAGCAGGCCTGCGTGCGCAACACGGCAGAGGAGCGTCCTGTCGAAATCGGTCGTTTGCAGCGCTACGCTACCGACACCGCCATGGAGGCGGATAGACAATTCTACAGCCGCGCCGCCTCATCAGGAAAGAAGGTCGCCGTGGTCGGCGCCGGTCCTGCTGGCCTTGCCGCCGCTCACCGCCTCGCCGTAAAAGGCCATGACGTCGTCATCTATGATGGCAAGGCAAAGTCCGGCGGCCTCAACGAATATGGTATCGCCACCTACAAGGCGGTCGATGACTTCGCCCAGAAGGAAGTCGACTACGTCCTTGCGATCGGCGGCATCGAAGTCCGTCACGACCAACTGCTCGGCCGCGATTTCTCACTCGCCGATCTGCAGTCGCAATATGATGCCGTCTTCCTCGGGATCGGCCTTGCCGGTGTCAATGCGCTTCGTGTCGAAGGCGAAAACCTGGCCGGCGTCGATGATGCCGTCGACTTCATCGCAGGCCTGCGCCAGGCCACAGACAAGGGCGACGTTGCCATCGGCCGCCGCGTCGTCGTTCTAGGCGGAGGCATGACCGCCATCGACGCCGCCGTGCAGGCGAAGCTCCTCGGCGCCGAAGAGGTGACGATCTGTTATCGCCGCGGCAAGGAGCACATGAACGCCTCGGAATTCGAGCAGGATCTTGCGACGTCCAAGGGCGTCATAATCCGCCATTGGCTGGCGCCGAAGTCGATTCTTGCACAGGATGGCAAGGTCGCCGCGATCGAGGTGGAATATACCAAGCTAGTCGATGGCCGCCTGTCGACGACGGGCGAAACCGGTGTCATCGCCGCCGATCAGGTCTTCAAGGCGATCGGTCAGACCTTCGACGCGTCAGGCCTCGGTGCTCTGCGCATGGAATCCGGCCGCATCGCCATCGATGCGGATGGCAAGACTTCGCTCGACGGCGTCTGGGCCGGCGGCGACTGCGTCGTCGGCGGTGACGACCTGACCGTTTCGGCGGTCGCGCAAGGGCGCGACGCCGCTGAATCCATCAACCGTATGCTTGCTGCCGGCGCGCAGCCGGCCGTTGCCGTCGCGTGAATGGGAGAATGAACAATGGCTGATCTCCGCAATAATTTCGTCGGCATCAAGTCGCCCAACCCGTTCTGGCTGGCCTCGGCACCGCCGACCGACAAGGCCTACAACGTCGAACGTGCCTTCAAGGCCGGATGGGGCGGCGTCGTCTGGAAGACGCTCGGTGAGGAAGGTCCGCCCGTCGTCAACGTCAACGGCCCGCGCTACGGCGCGATCTGGGGCGCCGACCGCCGCCTGCTCGGCTTGAACAACATCGAGCTCATTACCGACCGCGACCTCTACACCAACCTGCGCGAGATGAAGCAGGTGAAGATGAACTGGCCGGATCGGGCGCTGATCGCCTCGATCATGGTTCCTTGCGAGGAGAATGCCTGGAAGGCGATCCTGCCCCTGGTCGAGGAGACTGGCGCCGACGGCATCGAGCTCAACTTCGGCTGTCCTCACGGCATGTCGGAACGCGGCATGGGCTCCGCGGTCGGACAGGTGCCGGAATATATCGAAATGGTCGTGCGCTGGTGCAAGCAATACACGCGCATGCCTGTCATCACCAAGCTGACGCCCAACATCACCGATATCAGAAAGCCGGCGCGGGCCGCCAAGGCTGGCGGCACCGACGCCGTCTCGTTGATCAACACGATCAACTCAATCACCTCGGTCAATCTCGACACCTTTGCTCCGGAACCGTCGATCGACGGGCGCGGCAGCCACGGTGGCTATTGCGGACCGGCCGTCAAGCCGATCGCCCTCAACATGGTGGCCGAGATCGCTCGCGATCCGGAAACCTATGGCCTGCCGATATCAGGCATCGGCGGCGTCACGACATGGCGCGATGCGGCCGAGTTCCTGGTGCTCGGTGCCGGTAACGTGCAGGTCTGCACGGCGGCGATGACCTACGGCTTCAAGATCGTCCAGGAGATGATCACCGGTCTCTCTGACTGGATGGACGCCAAGGGCCACCGCAACCTCGACGACATCACCGGCCGCGCGGTCCCGAATGTCTCGGACTGGCAGTACCTCAACCTCAACTACATCGCCAAGGCGAAGATCGACCAGGATGCCTGCATCAAGTGCGGTCGCTGCCACATCGCCTGCGAGGACACCTCGCACCAAGCGATTACCCAGTTCGTGAATGGCGTCAGGAAGTTTGAGGTGATGGAAGAGGAATGCGTCGGCTGCAATCTCTGCGTCAACGTCTGTCCTGTTGAGAATTGCATCACCATGGAGCAGCTTCCGGTTGGAGATCTCGACAAGCGCACCGGCAAGATTGTCGATCCAAATTATGCAAACTGGACGACCCATCCGAACAACCCGATGGCTCGACAGGCCGCGGAGTGATGGACTGTAGCGCCGCGGCTTCTCCGCGGCCCTTTACTTGCTGAACCCTACTCCTCATTTCCACCAAGCATAGGAATGAGGAGTAGCAGAGCCGCTGATTTCGCCTCTCGACCAGCGCCCACAATCGGACGCGTATAATCCGCAGGAAAGTTCTCTCCTAACCCGGCACACATCTCATCGCGGGTTCGGGAGCGACCGCACAAACAAAAGCGCCCGCCTGAAAAGACGAGCGCTTCGAAACCATTGCAATAGCGCTACTTAGCGCGCGGCAGCCCTTGCTACCATCTCGATGTCGGCGCGATTGATGCCAAGGTCGTGCAGTTCGCGGTTGCTCATCCGGCCAAGCTCGGAGACCGTCTGACGGTACTTGCGCCAATTGTTGAAAGAACGTGCTACATTCATGATAATCCCCTTTCCTTGGGCTTTCGAAGTTAGCTGCCAGTCGTTGGCGCTTCGATTACTTCGATGGCCTTCATATAGTGGCGCCATGTGGGGGATTGGAGCGCCAAGAATCGATCCCAGCCATGCTTGCAACGCATGTCTTCCAAAAAGGCGGGTGTTGACCGACATCGCTGAAAGCTCGCCTCGATGGCGCTTCTCTCGTGGACAGCGCGACGTTCACTAGCGGCGCTTGACCGTCAGCGACCGCCTGAGCGAGCCTCTAAAACAGGCACTATTACTGGTGAGCGCTGATTTGCGGATTGGGACCTATTGGCCGGACGGTCCCATCTACGTCGCTTGTTTTTCCCCATCCCGCCCAGACAAGTATTGCAAGACTGGCAACAAAGACAAAAGCCAACGTTCCCGTCAGATCGCTACGCAAGGTGACATGCGCCTTCGTTGCTGCAATGCTGTTTGTCGCGTCAGTCATATAACCTCTTACGTGGCCGCATTTCGACCGCCTAAGTAGCAGGTGGAGATAAACTATGGAAGTCCTCACATTGAGCGATGACTTACTGCGGTCCTACTGAGACGGACCCAGGAATGATCTCCCCTTGCCGCACAGCGACTACGCTCTAAAACCTTTCCAATTGGAGGATCCATGAAGCCGGACGCCGACAAACCGGACACCGAGCGCATCTTCGCGGTAGACCTGTCCGACCCCGAAACAGAGGATGCAGGGATCTTCACTTGGGATGTGACCAAAGATCTCGTGTACGCCGACGCCGCGCTTGCGGAACTGTTCGGACTGGCTGCCGAGGAAACCATGCGCGGCTTGCCGCTTCAGTCGTATCTGGACCGTGTCCACCCCGAAGATCGACCGAAGCTGGCGAAAGCCATCACCGAAACCATCGTTGGCGAGCGACCTCAGCAGTCGGTCTACCGTGTCATGGCAGCAAACAATCATTACGTGCGGGTGGCTGCATTTGGCAGATGCTTTCGTGATCGCGACGGTACGCCGGTTCTTTATTCCGGCATCGTCATCCTCGAAAGCGAGGCGGCAACGGCGACGGTCCATCACTGACGGCCGAGTGGAAAATGGCGAATGAGCGACAATTTCATCGTCTCGTCAGCAGTGTTTTCAAGATGCGGTTGCTATCGATACCGGCTCGAGCGCCAATGGGACCCGCTGAAGAAAACAGTTGCGTTCTTGATGCTCAACCCATCCACCGCGAACGCACGCGACGACGACCCGACCCTTCGTCGATGCATCACCTTCGCTAGGTCGTGGGGATTCGGCGGCCTCGTGGTCGGCAACCTGTTTGCACTGAGATCGACCTCTCCAAGTTTGATCTACGAACACACCGATCCTGTTGGACCGGCGAACGATCGTTATCTTCGTAGGATCGGCAGGGACTACAGCCAAATCGTCTGCGCGTGGGGAAGACACGGCGCGTACCTCGGACGTGGTTCCAGAGTTTTCGAAATGCTCCGGTCGTCCCGGTGCTGCGCACTCAAGCTTACATCCAACGGGCATCCTTCCCACCCGCTATATATTTCGGCGACCGCTGATCCAAAACCGTTTTGGATCTGAACCGGAAAACTTGGCAACCCAGCCCAAACGCGACAAATGAAGCATGTGACCTGGGGCAGTCCCTGCGTTCACCGAAGCTCGTCCCGAAGAGATTGTTTTTGGCTGGGACGGTATTTCGCGGGGACGACCGAAAGAGCGACGTCAACCGATCGGGAGGCGAACACGCTACCAGCAAGCGCGACAGCCGTGGCGGCCATGACAAGCAAAAATGTGAACATGGTGGTTGGTTTCTCCATTTGCGTTACGGTCCCAGAGAACATCCGGCATGTGTCGCGATTGTTTTCTCTTTCCTTGGATTTGAAAGGCGATGTAACTACGGCTTGCGCGGACAAAGTAAGATACAAAGGACGAGATGCTCGCCCGATCTCCAAAAGCTCAATAATTAGGCGATTCGCAAAATAGCTTGATTTTAAGGCGAACATCGCGCAAGCAATGCGCCTCGCGAGAGTCTATGCATGACCTCAAAACTCAAGGGCGTTTGCGACGAAGCCATGATCCCTTCCGGTCAAACTGACATCAAAGACGGTCCGCTCCATGCGTCTCACGAGTACACGACGGTAGACGCATAATGACCCCTCTTGCCAAACCCAGCGACCTCAACGTGCTCGTCATCGATGAGAACAGCATTCGGGCGTCGATCATCGAAGTCGGTCTGCGCGAGGCGGGCTATGACAACGTCACGCTCATCGATGACATGAATGGCCTTGCAAGGCGCATCATGGAAATCAACCCTGATGTCATCGTGATCGACCTCGAGAACCCGAACCGCGACATGCTGGAAAGCATCTTCCAGATTTCCCGCGCCGTAAAACGCCCCATTGCCATGTTCGTCGACAAGTCGGACGAAGCTTCCATAGAGGCCGCTGTTGAAGCTGGCGTTTCCGCCTACATCGTCGACGGCCTGAAGCAGGAGCGTGTCCGCCCGATCCTCAAGATGGCTATCAGCCGTTTCAACGCCTTCTCGCGCCTGAACCGTGAGCTGGAGGAAACGCGCGGCGAACTGGAAAACCGCAGGCTGATCGACCGCGCGAAGGGGTTGCTGATGCGATCCCGCGGGCTGAGCGAAGATGAGGCCTATGCGCTCATGCGGCGCACGGCCATGAACCAGAACAGGAAGATCGTCGAGATCGCGCAGAGCCTGATCACAGCCGCAATCCTCCTCGATCCGGGAACCGACGCATGACAAGCACGCATCAGATTACCGCTGGCTTCCTGCCGCTTCTCGATAGCGCGCTTTTGGTTGTCGCCAAGGAAAAGGGCCTTGCCGCCGAACAGGACGTCGCGCTGACGCTCGTGCGTGAACGCTCCTGGGCGACGATTCGCGACCGGCTTGCGGTCAGCCATTTCGATGTGGCCCATATTCTCGCCCCCATGCCGATCGCCTGCAATCTCGGACTGACCGCACCGGCACCGCGTATGATCGTGCCGATGGCGCTTGGACTTGGCGGCAATGCCGTGACCG
Source organism: Rhizobium sp. BK399 (assembly GCF_014194695.1). Taxonomy (GTDB): domain Bacteria; phylum Pseudomonadota; class Alphaproteobacteria; order Rhizobiales; family Rhizobiaceae; genus Rhizobium. The sequence continues at coordinate 22,052 of NZ_JACIAH010000003.1, forward strand.
TTTCCGCGGGCCTGTGGAGCGAGATGGCCGAATGCGGCGCCTCGCCGGATCTTGATGCACTTTCCAGCGGTCTCGCCTTGCGCAGGGTCATCGACAACAGGAAAGGCGAACGACTGCGCTTTGGCGTCGTCCACCCCTATTCAGGCCATAACTACGAGCTGCGTTACTGGCTGGCAGCAAGCGGCATTGACCCCGAGGAGGATGTAGAGATCGGCATCCTGCCGCCGCCCGATATGGCTGATGCGATGACATCGGGTCTGATCGACGGTTATTGCGCCGGCGAGCCCTGGAATACGCTCGGCGTGCTCCACAGCGGAGCGCACTTGGCGACAGTGAAGGCGGGCATCTGGAAATCCAGTCCGGAGAAGGTGCTTGGCGTCAACAGCCGCTGGGCCGATGGTCACCCCGAAGCCCTGGCGGCTCTCTTGCGCGCTCTTTACGGCGCCTCCCTCTGGTGCGCTGACACCGGCAATCGCGAGGAACTTGCCAACCTCCTGGCGCGGCCCGCCTACGTGGATCGGCCCGCAGAAAGTCTGCTGCCCGCACTAACCGGCCTTCTGAAAATCGGCGGAGGCGAAACGCTGAGCATCAGGGACTTTTTCGTCCCCAATGCCAAGGCGGCGACCTTTCCCTGGAAGAGCCACGCCCTATGGTTCTATACGCAGATGGTTCGCTGGGAGCACATCCGGCATACTCCGGAGCATCAGCAGATCGCCAACGACACTTACCGGCCCGATATTTACCGAAGTGCCCTCAAGGCACTGAATATTGCCATGCCGGCCGCAAGCTCCAAGGTGGAAGGTGCGCTTCAGGTCGAAACCCCTGTCGGCTCAAGCGGCGCACTGACACTGGGGCCGGACGGTTTCTTCGATGGCGGCCTGTTCGATCCCGCTGACGTCGACAGTTACATCGCCAGCCAGGTCCGCAGCTAAAGCATGCCCATTTTATATGCATTGCACAATTTTTAGAGCGATTGCTGCGCATGCGTTACCGCATAAATGATCGCCTGATTTTCGCGATCAATGCTATCCATTCAAAAACAATGACTTAATTAAACTGGCACGGCCCTTGCTTTGTAATAGGCAGGCCAACAGGCCAAGAATTTGCGTCCAACGACGGGCGCCCACAGCAAAGCCGCTGATCAGGATATCTCGCGCACCTCCCGTGTAAGCGCGCCCTGACCAGCGGCTTTTTGTTTTTAACCCCTAGCGATGGATAGGCACGACCTTGTCGGGCCCCGGAGAAGCCATGTCTGTTATCAGGAACACGCAGTCCATGTCCGCCGGCGAACCAGCCAAAGCATTGTGGATGTCCACGATTGCCTTCACCCTCTGTTTTGCCGTCTGGACGATCTTCGCGATCATCGGCATCCGGATCAAACAGGATCTCGGCCTGAACGAGGCCGAGTTCGGATTGCTGGTCGGCACACCGGTTCTGACCGGTTCGCTTGTCCGTATCGTCCTTGGCATCTGGACCGGCCGCTATGGCGGCCGCCTCGTCTACACGCTCACCATGCTGGCCGCTGCCCTGGCGACCTTCCTCCTCTCCTATGCCCAGACCTATACGCAGATGCTGATCGCCGGCCTCGGCGTAGGGCTTGCCGGTGGCTCTTTCGCGGTCGGCGTCGCCTATGTCTCGCCCTTCTTCCCGGCTCAGAAGCAGGGGACGGCACTTGGCATCTTCGGCGCCGGCAATGTCGGAGCCGCGGTGACCAAGTTTGCGGCGCCCTTCGTACTGATCGCCTGGGGCTGGCAGGCGGTTGCTCAGATCTGGGCCGTCGGCCTGGCGCTGATGGCAATCGTCTTCTGGTTCACCACGACGGATGACCCGGCATTCCGCCTTCGCCGCGAAGGCAAGATTGCCTCCAAGAGCCTGGCACAGGAATTCGCGCCGCTGAAGAACGTCCAGGTCTGGCGTTTCTCGCTCTACTACTTCTTCGCCTTTGGCGGCTTCGTTGCCCTGTCTCTGTGGCTGCCCCGCTATCTGGTCGGTGTTTACGGCTTCAATCTCGCAACTGCAGGCATGGTCGCGGCCGCTTATTCCATCCCGGGCAGCATCTTCCGCGCCTTCGGCGGCGTTGTCTCTGACAAGAAGGGCGCTCGTAGCGTGATGTACGTGATGTTCGCAGTCGCAGCCGTCGCAACGCTCATCCTTTCGCTCCCGGCCGCCGGCTCCGGCTCCGCACTCGGCATCACGCCTGTCGTCTTCATCGTCGTCATCTTCGCCCTCGGCTTCGTCATGAGCCTCGGCAAGGCTGCCGTCTACAAACACATCCCTGCCTACTATCCCGAGAGCGTCGGCGCGGTCGGCGGCATCGTTGGCATGATGGGCGGTCTCGGCGGCTTCATCCTGCCGATCGCCTTCGGCTTTCTCAAGGATATGACCGGCCTCTGGTCGAGCTGCTTCATGCTGCTCTTTGCGATCGTCGTTATCTCGCTGGTCTGGATGCACTTGTCGGTCAAGCAACTCGACCGCCGCGGCCTCTCCGCGCAAGCCGTCGCTGCCACCTGATCTGAGGATTTGAAAACCATGACTGAGAAGCTTGTTATCATCGGCAACGGCATGGCGCCCGGGCGCATGCTCGAGCACCTGTTCGAAAAGGCGCCGGACCAATATCAGGTCACGATCTTCAACGCCGAGCCGCGCGTCAACTACGACCGCATCATGCTCTCGCCGGTTCTCTCCGGCGAGAAGGAATACGAAGAAATCATCATCCACGGCGATGGATGGTACATCAAGCACGGCATTACCCTCTACAAGGGCCACAAGATCATCAAGATCGACCGTGCGGCCAAGACGGTCACGTCGGATCACGGCGTCACCGAAAGCTACGACAAGTTGGTGATCGCCACCGGCTCCGTGCCCTTCATCATTCCCGTGCCCGGCAAGGATCTGCCCGGCGTCATCACCTATCGCGACCTCGACGACGTGCAGGCGATGCTGCTTGCCGCCCAGTCTCGCGAGAAAGCGATCGTCATCGGCGGCGGCCTGCTCGGCCTCGAAGCGGCGGCTGGCCTTGCCTCGCGCGGTATGGACGTTACCGTCCTTCATGTGATGCCGACACTGATGGAGCGCCAGCTCGATCCGGCTGCCGGCTACCTGCTTCAAAAGGCCGTGGAAGAACGCGGCATCAAGGTTATCACCAAGGCCAACACCAAGGCCATCGTGGGTAACGGCAAGGTCGAAGGCATCGAGCTCGACGACGGCCGCATCATTCCGGCAACCCTCGTCGTCATGGCGGTCGGCATCCGCCCGAGCGTCGGGCTCGCCAAGGACGCAGGCATCGCCATCAACCGCGGCATCGTCGTCGATGACGGCATGCTGACCTCGGACGGCAGCATCATGGCGCTCGGCGAGTGCGCCGAAGTCGGCGGTATGGTCTACGGCCTTGTCGCTCCGCTTTACGAGATGGCCCGCGTCGCCGCCTCGCACTTGTCGGGCGACCGTTCCGCTGCCTTCGTGCATTCCGACACGCCGACCAAGCTCAAAGTGACAGGCATCGAGCTCTTCTCGCTCGGTGACTTCGCCGATGGCGACGACCGCGAAGAAATCGTGCTGCGCGACGCCTCAGCCGGCGTCTACAAGCGCCTTGTGCTGAAGGACAACAAGATCATCGGTACCGTGCTCTACGGCGAAACCGCCGATGGTGCCTGGTTCAACGATCTGAAAAAGAAACAGACCGATATCAAGGAGATGCGCGAAACGCTGATCTTCGGTCAGGCCTATCAGGGAGGGTCGCCGCTGGACCCTATGGCGGCCGTTGCAGCCTTGCCGGATGACGCGGAGATCTGTGGCTGCAACGGCGTCTGCAAGAGCAAGATCACCTCGACGATCACAAGCAAGGGCCTGACGTCGCTGGACGACGTGCGCGCCCATACCAAGGCGTCCGCCTCCTGCGGTTCCTGCACCGGCCTCGTAGAAAAGCTGATGACACTAACGCTTGGCGACAGCTACAATCCGGCCGCCGTCACGCCGATGTGCACCTGCACCGAACTCGGCCACGACGACCTCAGGCGCCTGATCAAGGCCAAGGGCCTGAAGAGCATCCCTGCCGTCATGCAGGAACTCGAATGGAAGACGTCGTGCGGTTGCGCCAAGTGTCGCCCGGCTCTCAACTACTATCTCGTCTGCGACTGGCCGAATGAATATGCGGACGATTACCAGTCGCGCTTCATCAACGAACGCGTTCACGCCAACATCCAGAAGGACGGCACCTATTCCGTCGTTCCGCGCATGTGGGGCGGCGTGACGAACTCCAACGAACTGCGCGCCATCGCTGATGTCGTCGACAAGTTCGAAATCCCGATGGTGAAGGTGACGGGCGGCCAGCGCATCGACCTGCTCGGCATCGAGAAGGAAGACCTCCCGGCAGTCTGGGCCGATCTCGGCAAGGCGGGCTTCGTTTCCGGACAGGCTTATGCCAAGGGGTTGCGCACGGTGAAGACCTGCGTCGGCTCCGACTGGTGCCGCTTCGGCACGCAGGATTCCACCGGCCTTGGCATTCGCATCGAGAAGTTCATGTGGGGCTCCTGGACACCGGCAAAACTGAAGATGGCGGTCTCCGGCTGCCCGCGCAATTGCGCCGAAGCGACCTGCAAGGACATCGGCGTCATCTGTGTCGACTCGGGTTTCGAGATCCACTTCGCCGGTGCTGCCGGCCTCGACATCAAGGGCACGGAGGTTCTCGGCCTCGTGAAGACCGAGGACGATGCGCTGGAGCATATCGTGGCACTGACGCAGATGTACCGCGAGCAGGCCCGCTATCTCGAGCGCATCTACAAGTGGGCGAAGCGCGTCGGCCTGGAGGAAATCCGCCGCCAGATCATGGAAGACGCCGACAAGCGCAAGGCTTACTACGACCGCTTCGTCTTCTCCCAGAAATTCGCCCAGGTCGATCCCTGGTCGGAGCGCGTCTCCGGCAAGGACAAGCATGAGTTCAAGCCGATGGCGACCGTCGGTTACCCGCAGGCGGCCGAGTAAGGAGATGGATATGAACTGGATTTCAATCGGCGACATCTCCGACATTCCGCTCCGCGGCGCCCGTTGCGTGAAGACACCCCAGGGCAAGATCGCCGTCTTCCGCACCGCAGAGAACGAGGTCTTCGCCATCGAGGACCACTGCCCGCACAAGGGGGGGCCGCTCTCCCAGGGGATCGTCCATGCCAAGGCCGTCACCTGCCCGCTGCACAACTGGGTGATCTCGCTCGAAACCGGCAAGGCGCTCGGCGCCGATGAGGGCGAGGTCCGAACCATTCCCGTCCGCAACGAGGATGGCGCCCTCTACATCGCGCTCGAAAGCCTGATGATGGCGGCCGAATGATGGAGAAAGAGGTCAAGACAACCTGTCCCTATTGCGGTGTCGGCTGCGGCGTCATCGCCAAGGTCGCCGAAGACGGCAAGGTGTCCGTCAAGGGAGACCCGGACCATCCCTCGAACTTTGGGCGGCTGTGCTCGAAGGGCTCGGCGCTCGGCGAAACCGTCGATCTCGATGGGCGCCTCCTCTACCCGGAAGTTTCCGGGGAGCGGGTGGAGTGGGAACAGGCGCTTGACCTCGTCGCACAACAATTTTCGGACGCCATCAATGAGCACGGCCCCGATTCCGTTGCCTTCTATGTCTCCGGCCAGCTGCTGACCGAAGACTATTATATCGCCAACAAGCTGATGAAGGGCTTCATCGGCTCGGCCAACATCGACACCAATTCGCGGCTGTGCATGTCGTCCTCCGTCGCCGGTCACCGCCGCGCCTTCGGTTCGGACACCGTGCCGGGTACCTATGAGGATATCGAGCTTGCCGATCTTGTGACCCTCACCGGCTCGAACCTCGCCTGGTGCCACCCGGTCATCTATCAGCGGCTGGCGACCGCCAAGGCGGCGCGCCCCGGCATGAAGGTCGTCGTCATCGACCCGCGCCGGACGATGACATCAGATATCGCCGACCTGCATCTCGCCATCCGGCCGGACAGCGACGTCGCGCTTTTCGTCGGCCTTTTCGAACATCTGATCGCAAGCAACGCCATCGATCAGAATTACATCGCCGAACATACCAACGGCTTTGCAGAGGCCTTTACGGCTGCGACGGGCGTCTCCTTCAACGAGGTGCTTGATATGACCGGCCTTCCGGCCATGCAGCTTCGCGAATTCTATCGCCTCTTCGCCACGACCGAGAAGGTCGTCACCTGCTACAGCCAGGGCGTTAATCAATCCTCGTCTGGTACCGACAAGGTCAACGCCATCATCAACTGTCACCTCGCCACCGGCCGCATCGGCGGGCCGGGTATGGGGCCCTTCTCGCTCACCGGGCAGCCGAATGCGATGGGCGGGCGTGAAGTCGGCGGACTTGCCAACATGCTTGCCGCCCACATGGCGATCGAAAGCGCCGAGGATCGCGACCGTGTCCAGCGCTTCTGGCATGCGCCCACCATTGCGGAAAAGCCGGGCCTGAAGGCGGTCGACATGTTCAGGGCTGTTGCTGATGGCCGTATCAAGGCGCTGTGGATCATGGCGACCAACCCGGTCGTTTCCATGCCTGACGCCGACGCCGTCGAGGCCGCGATCAAGGCCTGTCCGTTCGTCGTCGTCTCCGACGTCCTGAAAAGTACCGACACCGCGCGTCACGCCCATGTCCTTCTGCCCTCGCTCGGCTGGGGCGAAAAGAGCGGCACTGTCACCAACTCCGAGCGCCGCATCTCCCGCCAGCGCTCCTTCCTTGATGCACCGGGAGAGGCCCGCGCCGACTGGTGGCAGCTTGCGGAAGTGGCGCAACGGATGGGCTTTACGCAGGCCTTCAACTTCGCCGCCAATGCCGAGATCTTTGACGAACACGCCGCCCTCTCAGCTTTCGAGAACAGCGGCAATCGCGACTTCGACATCGGCGCGTATGTCGGCATGAACCATCAGGCCTATGACGAACTCTCGCCGTTCCAATGGCCGCAGCCTGCGGGCCGTGAGATTGATGTGACCCGCTTCTTCGCCAAGGGCGGCTTCTACCACGCCGACGGCAAGGCACGTTTCATCGCCGTCGAGCCGGTCGCCGCGGATCGCACCTGCGCCGACTATCCCTTCACCCTGAACACCGGCCGCATCCGCGACCAATGGCACACGATGACGCGCACGGGCAAAAGCGCGCGGCTCTCGTCCCATATCGCCGAACCCTTCGCGGAACTTCACCCTCGCGACGCGATCGAGATCGGCGTCGGCAATGCCGGCCTCGTCGAAATCGAAAGCCCGCACGGCAAGGCCGTGGTGCGCGCCCTGATCACCGAGCGTCAGGCCCGCGGCAGCATTTTCGTGCCGATGCACTGGAACGATCAGTTTGCCGCCAAGGCCCGCATCGACGCTGTCGTGGCGCCGTTGACAGACGCAATCTCCGGCCAGCCGGCCTCGAAGAATGTCGCCGTCGCCGCGCGACGCTTCAAGGCGGCGCGTTACGGCTTTGCCGTTTCCGCCGCCAAGCCTGATCACCTCGAAGCCGCCTATTGGGCGCTGGCAAAGGCCGAAGGCGGCTGGCGGGTGGAACTCGCTTTCGACCAGCCGGTCGAGGACTGGTGCACGTGGTGCCGCAGCACCTTCGCTATTCCCGAAAATGTCGAACCGCTCGGCTACGCTGACCAGCAGTCCGGCGATCTGAGGCTCGCCTTTTTCGATGGCAAGCGACTGCTCGCGGCGCTGTTCCTGGCCCGCGAACCCGTGGCGGTTGCCCGCAACTGGGCGATCTCCCAGCTCACCGCCGAGCACACCAATCTGCGCAAGCGTTTCGCCTTAGTCGCCGGCCGCCCCGGCGCAGACAAGCCCGATCCGGGCGCCACCGTCTGCTCCTGCTTCGGCGTCGGCGTCAACCAGATCGTCGCTGCCGTTCGCGGCGGCTGCCACAGCGTCGAAGCCGTCGGCAAGGAACTCAATGCCGGAACCAACTGCGGCTCCTGCCGCGCCGAGATCAGGGGGATCATCGATGGATGTCTTGCAGCAGCCGCGGAATGAAGCACCCGCCCGCATGGAACCGCTTGCCAAGCTGCCGGTGTTCTGGGCGCTCGAAGGCAAGCGCGTGGTCGTCGCTGGCGGCTCCGACGCCGCCGCCTGGAAGGCCGAGCTTCTCGGTGCCTGCGGCGCGCAGGTGCATGTCTATGCTGACGCGCTTTCCGATACCTTCGAGAAGCTCATCCTGCGCGGCGCCGAGCACCCTCAGGGCGGTTTCGTCCATCACTGCCAAGGTTGGAATGAAACCATCTTCGCCGGCGCGACCATCGCCATCGCCGACTGTGAGGAAGACGACGAGGCGAAGGCCTTCTTCGACGCCGCCCGTGTTGCCGGCGTGCCAGTCAACGTCATAGACAAGCCTGCTTTCTGCCAGTTTCAGTTCGGCTCGATCGTCAACCGCTCCCCCGTCGTCGTCTCGATCTCGACGGATGGCGCAGCCCCGATCCTCGCCCAGGCAATCCGGCGTCGGATCGAGACATTGCTACCACGTGCACTGAAGGGCTGGGCTGAGCTGGCTCAGACCTTGCGCGACCGGGTCAATGAACGACTGACGCCTGGCCCGCTCCGTCGCGCCTTTTGGGAGCGGTTTGTCGATCGCGCCTTTTCAAGTTCGGATACGCCGGAGGAGGGCGTCGGCGGGCTGCTTCTCAAGGAGGCCGACAGGCTTCGGGAAGCGCCCGCCCTCTCCTCGCGCGGTCGCGTGACGCTGGTCGGCGCCGGCCCCGGTGATGCCGAGCTTCTGACGTTGAAGGCCGTCCGCGCCCTGCAGGCAGCGGACGTTATCCTCTTCGATGATCTCGTTTCGTCAGAGGTGCTGGAACTCGCCCGGCGCGAGGCCAAGCGCATGCTTGTCGGCAAGCGCGGCGGCCGCACGAGCTGCCGCCAGGAAGATATCAACGACATGATGGTAAAGCTTGCCAAGGCGGGCAAACGGGTCGTGCGGCTGAAGTCGGGCGATCCGATGATCTTCGGCCGCGCCGGCGAAGAGATTGCCCATCTCGATCGCGAGAACATTCCGGTCGATGTCATCCCCGGCATCACCACCGCAAGCGCCATGGCCTCGCGTCTCGGGATCTCGCTGACGCATCGCGACCATGCTCAGTCCGTCCGCTTCATCACCGGCCATTCCCGACATGGAGGCTTGCCTACCGATGTCAACTGGAGGACCGTTGCCGATTCCCACACGACAACCGTTTTCTACATGGGCGGCAGAACAGCGCCGCTCATCGCCGATCGCTTGATCGATGAAGGCCTCTCGTCGGAAACGCCTGTTATCATTATCAGCGACGTCAGCCGGACGACCGAGCGGGCTTGGAACGGCACGCTTGCAACCATCTCTGATGGGATCGCGCAGATCGGCTACGACAACCCTGTGCTGATCGCCATCGGCAGCACGCTTGCAGCACGCCAGATCGTCGCTCACGACACCGACGATTTTGGCAGCGATCGCCGCATGGCCTTGGGAGCGCGCTGATGCCGTTCCACGCGATCGCCCCCGTCTTCCTCGTTCTTGCCATTGCCTTGAGCTGGCCGCGTTTCGCCAGCATATTCTCACCGGACACCAAGGCGGAGGTGACGGCAGCGCCTCTCACAACAATTGCGACCGCGATCAACCTTTCCGCGATCGGCTTGGCTTTTGCCGGCAACGATCCGGGGCTTGCCATCCTTGTCCTCTTGGTTGGTGTCCTCCTTGGCGCGACGATGCGCGCCCCGACACCAGTCATATCTGTGGCGCTTTCGGTAGCGAGCCTCGCGGTCTCTCTTCAACTCAGTTGAGTCCCCCCGCCATAAGGCTACGAACCCTCTTCGCGGGCGGAACCTCAGGCATCGGTCTGGCAACTAGCGGCGTCCGAGCTGTCATCACCGGCCCTGACCAAACCACGCTCAAGCGAGCACGGGAAACAGCCGAGCATAATAGCCTTCTGTGCTTTCCTGATGGTTTACAACCGATGCCGAGCGAGGTTCCGAAGACGTTCGGCCTCGTGAATGCGGGCGCAGCTTTTTCACGCCACCGGCAGCAACCGAGGAAGCTCAGTGCGACCGCGTTATGGACACGAACGTCTGCGGCCGCCGCTCTCTACTGACGGCGCAAGGAGATTGCATTTTCGTTAGCCGGTGCGATAGTCGGGAGGCGCAAAGAGATAGCCCCCCGCATGACACGCCACATAGTCGCGATCGGTCAGTTGCCTCCGCCGCTCAACGGCTTCTCGTTTGCGACCAGGAGCATGATTGCGCTTCTTTCGGAAGCAAACAGCATCACAGTCGCCAATATCGCCCCGCCTTTCGGCAAGCTCTCGTTGCTGAAGCATCCGGTGAGATTCGCCCGTGTCCTCGGTGCTTGTCTCCAGTTGTTCCGCGATCGCAAGCGCATCAACCGGGTTTGCTATCTCGGCTGCGAAGGCGGCCTCGGCTTGATCTACACGCTTCTAATTGTGCTGGTCGCGAGGACCCTCGGCTATCCCACCTATCTGCACCATCACAGTTTCAGTTACGTCGAGAAGCCCAGCCTGCTCATGCGATGCATCCTCACGCTCGGCGGTCGCAATCTGCGACACATCTTCCTGTGCGACATGATGCGAGATCGCTTCGCTGACACCTATGGCGGTCGTACGCGCTGCCACCTGATCTCCAACGCTGCCTACGTGGCCCCGCGGGAGGAGAGCGATGAAGCGACCGACAGCACCCACCTCGTAATCGGGATGCTCAGCAATCTCACCGCTGAGAAGGGCCTCGACACTTTCCTCGATCTCGCAGGGCAGGCACGGAAGGAGAACCTGCCGATCAAGGCCGTCCTTGCCGGTCCGGCCGGCGCCGGTGAGCGCGCCCGCATCGACGCATCTATCGCAGAACTGAGCAGTGTTTTGGAGTATCGCGGCCCGTTGTACGATGACGCGAAGACAGCTTTCTATCGCGAGATCGACGTGTTCGTTTTCCCGACCACCTATACCAATGAGGCGCAGCCCTTGGTGATTTTCGAGGCGAAGGCGGCAGGAAACGCCGTCATCTCGTGCAACCGAGGCTGCATCAGAAAACAACTCGACGAAAGCGACCTTCTGATCCCCTCGGACGGCGACTTTATACCGACCGCATTGGCCTGGTTATCGGCAATGTCGCCGGACCCTGCGCTGGCAGCAAGACGGAAGGAGATCCGCCAATCTTACAAAGCCCGCCACGCCAAGGCGCGTGCCGCCGTCACCGCGGTCTTCGATTTCGACGAGGCGTGACGCGACCAGATCACGAGGCGCTCGGCACCGGCTTGACCTTCAGCCCGTCGATGAACAGCTGCTCGAGGAAGCGCGCCGCATCCTCGAAGCGACCGGCGCCGGCATGTTCCTGCCCGAGCACCGCCCTTACCTGGACGTCGAAGTCGGCATAATGCTGCGTTGTCGACCAGATCGAGAAAATCAGGTGATAGGGATCGCACTTGGCGATCTTGCCGGCCTTCGTCCAACTGCGGATCACCTCGGCCTTCTCGTCGACGAGCTGCTTCAGCGGTCCCTTCAGTTCATCCTCGACATGCGGCGCACCCTGCAGCATCTCGTTGGCGAAAAGTCGGCTTTCGCGCGGGAAATCGCGGGCCATTTCAAGCTTGCGCCTGATATAGCTGCGGATCTCGCTCTCGGGGTTGCCGTCCGCATCGAAGGCTCTCAGCGGCTCCAGCCAGGTAAATAGGACGCGGTCGATCAACGCCCGATGCATCGCTTCCTTTGTGCGGAAATAATAGAGCAGGTTCGGCTTCGACATGCCGGCAACTTCGGCGATCTGATCGATCGTGGAACCTCGAAAACCGCTGACCGAAAACACATCGAGCGCGGCTTCAAGAATCTGCTCTTCCTTCTCTTCCTGAATGCGCGTGCGCCGCTGGGTCTTGGCTGCTCTCGGGATTGTCATGTCGACCTTGTTTTCCCCTTCAAATTCAACCGTTTCACTCAAGATTGGGCCGGCGCGACAGCTTGCCGCAAAAATGAGCAGATGCCGGCAATTTTGTCTGTATTTTTCCTGATTTTCGTCTTGAGCCCAGCGCCGGAAGTTGTAATGTTTACCAATCGGTCAAATTATCGATCAGATGCTAAACAAAGGCAACTGGCGATTTTCCGGCGCTAACAAAACAAACAAGAGCGCTCGGATACTGACCACGGGAACAGGCGGACATGTGAATTGCATGGCCGCAAAAACAGGCGAGGACTTTAGACATGGTGGCAGCACCAGGCGAGAACATGCGCGTCAACGGGGACCGTCTTTGGGACAGCCTCATGGACATGGCAAAGATCGGCCCGGGCATCGCTGGCGGCAACAACCGCCAGACGTTGACGGATTCGGATGCCGAAGGGCGCAGCCTCTTCAGGACATGGTGCGAAAACGCAGGCATGACACTCGGCGTCGACAAGATGGGCACGATGTTCGCGACGCGTCCCGGCACCGATCCAGACGCCCTGCCGGTCTATGTCGGCTCGCACCTCGACACGCAGCCAACCGGCGGCAAGTATGACGGCGTGCTCGGTGTGCTTGGCGCGCTCGAGGTCGTCCGCACCATGAACGACCTCGGCATCAAGACCAAGCACCCTGTTGTCGTCACCAACTGGACCAACGAGGAAGGCGCCCGCTTTGCGCCCGCCATGCTCGCCTCCGGCGTCTTCGCCGGCGTCCATACGCTTGAATATGCCTATGACCGCAAGGATCCCGAGGGCAAGACCTTCGGCGACGAACTGAAGCGTATCGGCTGGGTTGGCGATGAAGAGGTCGGCGCCCGCAAGATGCACGCCTATTTCGAATATCATATCGAGCAAGGTCCGATCCTCGAGGTCGAGAACAAGCAGATCGGCGTGGTCACGCACTGTCAGGGTCTCTGGTGGCTCGAATTTACGCTGACCGGCAGGGAGGCGCACACCGGTTCGACGCCGATGAACATGCGCGTCAACGCCGGGCTCGCAATGTCGCGCATCATCGAGATGGTGCAGACTGTGGCGATGGAGAACCAGCCGGGCGCCGTCGGCGGTGTCGGCCAGGTCTTCTTCACGCCGAACTCCCGCAACGTGCTGCCTGGCAAGGTCGTCTTCACCGTCGACATCCGCTCGCCGGATCAGGCGAAGCTCGACGGCATGCGCGCCAGGATCGAGGCGGAAGCACCTGCCATCTGCGAAGCGCTCGGCGTCGGCTGCGCGGTCGAGGCGATCGGCCACTTCGCGCCCGTTACCTTCGACCCCACGCTTGTGTCCCGCGTGCGCAGCGCTGCCGAGCGGCTCGGCTACAGCCACATGAACCTGATCTCGGGCGCCGGCCACGACGCCTGCTGGGCGGCAAAGGTCGCACCCACGACGATGGTCATGTGCCCCTGCGTCGGGGGTCTCTCGCACAACGAGGCGGAGGATATCTCCAAGGAATGGGCAACGGCTGGCGCTGACGTCCTCTTCCACGCCGTCGTCGAGACCGCTGAAATCGTTGCATAATCAAGGGCGGGGTCATTCCCGCCTTTTCTTCTACCAGCGGACGAAGAGCCGCGAGCAATCAATGCAAGGGAACTGATCATGAGCAAAGTCATCAAGGGCGGCACCATCGTCACCGCGGACCTGACCTACAAGGCGGACGTGAAGATCGAGGGCGGCCAGATCGTCGAGATCGGCCCGAACCTCTCCGGCACGGAGACGCTCGATGCGACCGGCTGCTACGTTATGCCCGGCGGCATCGACCCGCACGTTCACCTCGAAATGCCGTTCATGGGCACCTATTCCTCGGACGACTTCGAAAGCGGCACGCGTGCAGGCCTTGCGGGCGGCACGACCATGGTCGTCGATTTCTGCCTGCCGGGACCGGAGCAGTCGCTGCTCGAAGCACTGCAGATGTGGGACAACAAGACGAGCCGCGCCAACGCCGACTACTCGTTCCACATGGCGATCACCGGCTGGAACGAGCGCGTCTTCAACGAGATGGAGACGGTGGTCAAGGACCGGGGCATCAACACCTTCAAGCACTTCATGGCCTACAAAGGCGCGCTGATGGTGAACGACGACGAGATGTTCGCCTCCTTCCAGCGCTGTGCGGAACTCGGCGCGTTGCCGCTGGTCCATGCCGAAAACGGCGACGTCGTCGCGTCGATGACGGCGAAGCTTCTAGCCGAAGGCAACAACGGCCCCGAGGCCCACGCCTATTCCCGCCCGCCCGAGGTCGAAGGTGAGGCAACCAACCGCGCCATCATGCTCGCCGACATGGCCGGCGTGCCGCTCTATGTCGTGCACACCTCCTGCGAACAGGCGCATGAAGCGATCCGCCGCGCCCGCCAGAAAGGTATGCGCGTCTATGGCGAGCCGCTGATCCAGCATTTGACGCTGGATGAAAGCGAGTATTTCGACAAGGACTGGGACCATGCCGCCCGCCGTGTCATGTCGCCGCCCTTCCGCAACAAGCAGCACCAGGACAGCCTCTGGGCAGGCCTGCAATCCGGCTCGCTCTCGGTCGTGGCGACGGACCATTGCGCCTTCACCACCGACCAGAAGCGCTTCGGCGTCGGTGACTTCTCCAAGATCCCCAACGGCACCGGCGGCCTCGAAGATCGACTGCCGATGTTGTGGTCTCGCGGCGTCAACACCGGACGCCTGACCATGAACGAGTTTGTCGCGGTTACCTCGACCAACATCGCCAAGATCCTCAACGTCTATCCGAAGAAGGGCGCCATTCTCGTCGGCGCCGATGCCGATATCGTCGTGTGGGATCCGAAGCGCTCGAAGACGATCTCGGCCAAGACGCAGCAATCGTCGATCGATTACAACGTCTTCGAAGGCAAGCAGGTCACCGGCCTGCCGCGCTTCACGCTGACGCGCGGCGAAGTCGCGATCGAAGAGAGCACCGTCAAGACGAAGGAAGGGCACGGCCAGTTCGTCAAGCGGGAGCCTTTCCAAGCGGTCAACAAGGCGCTGTCGACCTGGAAGGAGCTCGTGGCGCCGCGCAAGGTCGAACGGTCAGGCATCCCAGCGACGGGGGTCTGATCCTTGTCATCATTCCTGCACCAGCCGTTCAAGCTCCGGAAGCAAGACGACGCTTTCCTGCTCGTTCGGATCGGTGCGGGCGATGATCGCGGTGCAAGGGGTACTGCTGAGATTGGCAGGCAGATGCGGCACACCGGCAGGGATGTAGAACAGCTCGCCGGCGTGCACGATGACATGATGCTCCAGCTCGTCGCCATACCAGGTGTGCGCCTCGCCGGAGAGCATGTAGATCGCCGTTTCGTGCGACTCGTGCAGATGCGCCTTGGCGCGAACGCCGGGCGGAATCGTCAGCAAATGCATGCAGATGCCCTTGGCGCCGACCGTCTCGGCCGCGATGCCTTCGAAGTAACTCAGCCCCTGTTTGCCGTCGTAGGCATGACTGGGACGCACAATGTGACAGGTGGGCTTTGATGTCGCGTCCATCGTCATCCTCCATGGACCTTGCCGGAACAATGAAAACAGCTACTCATACTATCATGCAAAGCGCAGAAGCGCGGGGAAAACAGGATACACAAGCATTGACGCAAGCTGCCTCCGTCGTATCCGCAAAGGACCTCTGTCTGACCTATGATGCCAGCGATGCTCCCGTGCACGCGCTGACAAACGTCAATCTCGACGTTCGCAAGGGTGACTTCGTCTCCTTCATCGGGCCATCCGGTTGCGGGAAGACGACCTTCCTGCGCGTGATTGCAGATCTCGAAAGGAAAACATCGGGTGAGATCACCGTCAACGGCATGACGCCGGAGGAAGCCCGCAAGGCCCGCGCCTACGGGTACGTCTTCCAGGCGCCGGCACTCTACCCATGGCGCACGATCGAGAAGAACATCGCCCTGCCGCTCGAGATCATGGGCTACGCTTCGGCCGACCAGAAGAAACGCATCGCCGGCGCGCTCGATCTTGTGAACCTCTCCGGCTTCGAAAAGAAATTCCCCTGGCAGCTGTCCGGCGGCATGCAGCAGCGCGCCTCGATCGCACGTGCGTTGGCCTTCGATGCTGATCTGCTGCTGATGGATGAACCCTTCGGCGCGTTAGACGAAATCGTCCGCGACCATCTGAACGAAGAACTCCTGAAGCTCTGGGCGCGCACCAACAAGACGATCTGCTTCGTCACCCACTCGATCCCCGAGGCGGTCTACCTTTCCACGAAGATCGTGGTCATGTCCCCCCGCCCCGGCCGCGTGACCGATATCATCGATTCAACGCTGCCACGCGAACGTCCGCTCGATATTCGCGAGACGCCCGAGTTCCTCGAAATCGCCCATCGCGTGCGCGATGGTCTGAGAGCGGGGCACAGTTATGAGCATTGAGGTGCTGAACACCAGGACCGGTGCGCGGGGGTGCTCATGAAGGCGGACTCTCTGAAAGACAGGATCGTTCCCGTCCTGACAATCCTCGTGGTCTTGGTCGCAGTCTGGTACGTCGCGGCAGTCCTGATGAACGCCTCCTTCCAGCGCGATATGGATCAGCGGGCAAACCAGACGCCCGGTACGATGGAATTCATCGAAAAGACGCTCTCGCAGCCGAAGCCATTGCTACCTGCGCCGCATCAGGTAGTGCAGAACGTCGTCGAGAACACATTCCTGCGGAAGCTTTCGAGCAATCGCAGCCTCGTCTACCACAGCTGGGTCACGCTCTCGTCGACGCTGCTCGGTTTCGGCTTCGGCACATTGCTCGGCATCGTGATCGCCGTCGGTATCGTTCATATCAAGGCGCTCGACCGCAGCCTCATGCCTTGGGTGATCGCCTCGCAGACGATACCGATCCTGGCGATCGCGCCGATGGTGATCGTCGTCCTCGGCGCCATCAACATCACCGGCCTGATCCCGAAGGCGCTGATCTCCACCTACCTCTCCTTCTTCCCGGTGACGGTCGGCATGGTGAAGGGGCTGCGTTCGCCCGAGGTGATGTTCCTCGACCTGATGCGAACCTATAACGCGACACCCGCGCAGACCTTCTGGAAGCTGCGGGTTCCGGCCTCCGTGCCGTTCCTTTTCACCTCGATGAAGGTTGCGATAGCAGCAAGCCTTGTCGGCGCCATCGTCGGCGAGCTCCCGACCGGCGCCGTCGCCGGCATAGGCTCGAAGCTGCTCGCCGGCTCCTATTATAGCCAGACGATCGACATATGGGCGGCACTGGTCGCAGGCTCGGTGCTGGCCGCAAGCCTTGTCGCGATCGTTGGTCTTATTGCAAAGATCGTCGATCGCTCGATGGGCGGGAGACCGGCATGAAGAAGATGTCCTTCTCCTGGCAGGGCGTTCTTGCCCTGGTGCTGACCGCGATCGCAATCATCACCTTGCCGCTCATGGCCGAAGGCGCGCCGGACCCTGTGTCACCGCTGACTGTCGGTCTGACGATCACCCTGATCGTGGCCCTTGCCTTTATTTCCTTCGCATCGTTGCCAAAGCCATACATTGCCGCCGTCTTGCTGGTCGGAGCACATTGGGCGGCATGGGTGCTGCTCGCGGATGTGACCGGAAATGAAGGTCTGGCCACCAGATCCTTCTTCCTGCTGATAGCAGCCTGCTGGCTGCTTGCATGGCGCTGCGTCACCGA
The DNA here is from genome assembly GCF_014194695.1 of Rhizobium sp. BK399. Lineage (GTDB taxonomy): Bacteria > Pseudomonadota > Alphaproteobacteria > Rhizobiales > Rhizobiaceae > Rhizobium. The sequence goes on from NZ_JACIAH010000003.1 coordinate 39,559, forward strand.
GCTTTCGGCAATGACGCCAGGTTCCAGTTTCGGCCGGTCGTTCCTGCGGCTGCTGATTCCGGCGATCTTCGGCGCCTGGATCCTGATCATCTGGGAAGCGCTGACGCGCGGCGCCGGCATTCCCTTCGTTCTGCTGCCGCCGCCGAGCGCCATCGGCGTCAGGATCGCCGGCTCACTGCCAATCCTGGCAGACGACGTACGCCAGACGATCTTCAAGGCAGTATTCGCTGGTTACATCATCGGCTGCGGTGCAGGCTTTGCCGTCGCCATCCTTGCCGATCGTGTCGCCTTCCTGCGTCGCGGATTGCTGCCGATCGGCAACATGGTGTCGGCGCTGCCGATCATCGGTGTTGCGCCGATCATGGTGATGTGGTTCGGCTTCGACTGGCAGTCGAAGGCGGCGGTCGTTACCATCATGACTTTCTTCCCGATGCTGGTGAATACTGTCGCCGGCCTCTCCGCATCCGGCCCGATGGAGCGCGACCTGATGCAGACCTACGCTTCCAACTATTGGCAGACGCTGCTGAAGCTCCGGCTTCCGGCGGCGACGCCCTTCATTTTCAATGCATTGAAGATCAACTCGACGCTGGCGCTGATCGGTGCCATCGTCGCGGAGTTCTTTGGTACGCCGATCGTCGGCATGGGCTTCCGCATCTCCACGGAGATCGGGCGCATGAATGTCGACATGGTCTGGGCCGAAATCGCCGTTGCGGCGCTTGTTGGTTCGATCTTCTACGGCGTCGTCGCCCTGGCAGAACGGGCGGTGACTTTCTGGCATCCGTCTATCCGTGGTGGCTAGGCGTCGCTTTATTCCCGCGAATGGGATTGGGGCATAACTTCAGAGGGAACAAGAAAATGAAAAAACTGATTGTTGCGATGATGGCGAGCGCGATGTCGCTCGCGGCAGCCCATGCAATGGCTGCCGACAAGGTGACGCTGCAGCTCAAGTGGGTGACGCAGTCGCAGTTCGCCGGCTACTACGTCGCCAAGGAAAAGGGCTACTACGACGAGGCAGGTCTCGACGTCACCATCAAGCCGGGTGGCCCTGACATCGCGCCGGAACAGGTAATCGCCGGCGGTGGCGCTGACGTCATTGTCGACTGGATGGGCGGCGCGCTGGTTGCCCGCGAAAAAGGCGTTCCGCTCGTCAACATCGCCCAGCCTTACCAGAAGTCCGGCATGGAAATGATCTGCCGCAAGGACGGCCCGATCAAGACCGAAGCCGATTTCAAGGGGCATACGCTCGGCGTCTGGTTCTTCGGCAACGAGTACCCGTTCTTCGCGTGGATGAACAAGCTCGGCCTCAAGACAGATGGCGGCGCCGATGGCGTTACCGTGCTGAAGCAGAGCTTCGACGTGCAGCCGCTGCTGCAGAAGCAGGCCGACTGCATCTCCGTCATGACCTATAACGAATACTGGCAGGCGATCGATGCAGGCTTCAAGCCGGAAGAACTGCTCGTCTTCAACTATACAGCTATGGGCAACGACCTTCTGGAAGACGGCCTTTATGCCATGGAAGACAAGCTGAAGGACCCAGCCTTCAAGGAAAAGATGGTCAAGTTCGTCAAGGCTTCGATGAAAGGCTGGAAATACGCCGTCGAGAACCCCGACGAGGCTGCCGGAATCGTCGTAGACGCCGGCGGCCAGGACGAAAACCACCAGAAGGTCATGATGGGCGAAGTGGCCAAGCTGATCGGCGACGGCACCGGCAAGCTCGACACGACGCTCTATGATCGCACGGCAAAGGCTCTCCTCGACCAGAAGATCATCAACAAGGAGCCTTCAGGCGCCTGGACACACGACATCACGGACGCGGCTTCCAAGTAAACGCGTCTGACAGACCGGGAAACGCGCGGGGACCCCCGCGCGTCTTTCATTTTAATGAAAATATTTGCGTCCGATGTCGCATCGCGCGAGACTCTAACGTCATAGCAAAGTGGAGCACGATCAACTATCGGAATGCTTGCATAACCGGCGGGTGATTGATCTGCATCACTTCAGTAATTATTGTGTTCGAATGAGGAATTATTTTCCGCCAGACTTGCGCAATGGGCAAATCGCTACCACTTAGATGCGGGATTTGCCGGATGAGGGACTTAAGCACAAGTCGGCAAATGATGCGGAAATACTTCTGAGAACACCAAAACGGGAACCGGCCGTTCGCGAACTGATGATTTTGCGCGAGTCTGCCGACTAGACTGGATGACGACGCATGGCACCTACGCCTGTTAAGATACTTCGCGCCTCCACCCTGCTGATCGCGGCGGTTGTAGCTTCAACGACTTTTGCCCAGGAAGAGCCGGTCGCAAAGCCGCAGCAGAACCTGCCGGCGATCGTGGTGACGAAAGCCACCACCCGCACGCTGGTCGACCGCGTCGTGGCGACCGGGACGGTGAAGCCGGTCGAGGAAGTCTACATCCAGCCGCAGGTCGAAGGATTGTCAATCCGCGCTCTGAATGCGGATGTCGGCGACAGGGTCCAGGCCGATAGCACGCTGGCGACACTGAACGACGATGCAATCATTCTGCAGAAGAGCCAAATGCAGGCCACCAAGGCCAAGAACGAAGCGAGCCTCGCGCAGCTTCGGGCACAGCTGATTGAAGCAGAGGCCAATGCAGAGCAGGCACGACAGCAGCAGGCACGCGCCCAGGAAATGGGCAAGAAGGGCACCGTTGCCACGGCGACCGTCGAACAGGCGGATGCCGCTGCCGCTTCGGCCAATGCCCGTGTTGATTCGGCAAAACAGGCGATCCAGGTAGCCGTTGCAGAGATCAAGGTCACTGAAAGCCAGATCGCTGATGCCGATCTGAAGCTCGCCCGTACCGACGTCAAGACGCCGGTTTCCGGTACTGTGGCGGCGAAGAACGCCAGGATCGGAGCGATTGCGCTCGCCACCGGCGACCCGCTCTTCACGGTCATCCGCGATGACGAGATCGAGTTGGTGGCCGAAGTGGGCGAGAGCGAGATCGTCAAGGTCCAACCCGGCCAGAAGGCCACCATTTTGCTCTCTGGCAGCCGCGACAAGGTTGCTGGCTCGGTGCGGCTGGTGTCGCCGACCGTTGATCCGCTGACACGCCTCGGTTTGGTCCACATTCTGATCGATGACTCCAGCAAGGCACGTTCGGGCATGTACGGCAGCGCCGACATCGTCGTGCGCACCACGGAAAACGTGGCTCTCCCGGTCTCGGCGGTGTTGTCGGGCAGTGAGGGGTCGTCGGCCCGCAGGGTCGAGGATAGTGTCGTCAAGTTTGCCAAGGTCGAGACCGGCATCCAGGACGGTGCCTATGTCGAGATCGTCAAGGGATTGAAAGCCGGCGACGAGGTCGTGGCCAAGGCGGGCGCCTATGTCCGCGACGGCGACCGCATCACGCCGGTTCGTGAACAGCCACCGGTTTCAAACTGAGAGACGGCCGATGAACTTTTCAGCCTGGTCTATCCGAAATCCAGTTGCCTCGCTTCTGGCGTTTGCACTTTTGCTTTTCGTCGGCATCCAGTCTTTCAACAAGCTGCCGATCACGCGTTTCCCGAATATCGACGTCCCTCTCGTTTCCATCGTCGTGACACAGAGCGGCGCTTCCCCCGCCGAGCTCGAAATGCAGGTGACGAAGGAGATCGAAGACGCCGTTGCCAGCATAACCGGCATCGACGAAATCCAGTCGACGGTGACCGACGGCCAATCGCAGACGGTCGTCATGTTCCGCATGGAAATCCCGACCGAGCAGGCAGTTCAGGACACCAAGGACGCCATCGACCGCATCCGCAGCGACCTTCCGGCCAATGTCGAAGAACCGATCGTCTCGAAGATCGATGTTGAAGGTCAGGCGATCCAGACATTTGCAGTTTCCTCTCCCGACATGACGCTCGAGGAGCTCTCATGGTTCGTTGATGACACGGTCAAGCGTGCCCTGCAGGGGCAGGCCGGCATCGGCCGTGTCGACCGCTACGGCGGTGCGGACAGGGAAGTACGCGTCGAGCTCAACCCCGACAAGCTGAACGCCCACGGCATTACCGCGGCCAACGTGAACCAGCAGCTGCGCGGCACCAACGTCGACCTCGGCTCCGGCCGCGGCCAGGTGGCGGGCAGCGAGCAGGCAATCCGCGTGCTCGGCGACGCCCGCAATGTCGCCGAACTTGCCAATACGACGATTGCGCTGCCGAACGGCCGCTTCGTCAAGGTGTCCGACCTCGGCGTCATCAAGGATACCTACCAGGAGCCGAAATCCTTCTCGCGGTTCGATGATACGCCGGTTGTGACCTTTGGTGTATTCCGCTCGAAGGGTGCCAGCGAAGTCAGCGTCGCTGAAACCGTGGCCAAGAGCCTCGAGAAGGTTCGTGCGGAAAACCCGAACGTCGGCATCGAGCTGATCAGCGACTCCGTCTATTTCACCTACGGCAACTACGAAGCCGCGATCGACACCTTGATCGAAGGCGCGCTGCTGGCCATCATCGTGGTGTTCCTCTTCCTCAGGAACTGGCGCGCAACGCTGATCTCGGCCATCGCGCTGCCGCTGTCGGCGATCCCGACGTTCTGGATCATGGACCTGATGGGCTTCTCGCTGAACCTCGTCAGCTTCCTGGCCCTAACGCTCGCGACCGGCATTCTGGTCGATGACGCGATCGTCGAGATCGAAAACATTGCCCGTCACATCAAGATGGGTAAGACGCCCTACCGCGCGGCAATCGAAGCGGCGGATGAAATCGGCCTCGCCGTCATCGCGACGACCTTCACGATCATTGCCGTTTTCGTGCCGGTGTCGTTCATGCCCGGCATCCCCGGCCAGTACTTCATCCAGTTCGGCCTGACGGTTGCCTTCTCTGTCTTCTTCTCGCTGATGGTGGCGCGTCTCATAACCCCGATGATGGCCGCCTATCTGATGCGGGCAGAGGACGGGATGGAAGACCATCACGACAATGACGGTGCGTTCTTCCGCGGCTACACGCGCCTGGTGCGCGCCACGACCCGCCGCTGGTGGACCCGCTATTTGACACTGATTGCGGCGATCGCCTTCCTGATCGGCTCCGTCATGCTGCTTGCCCAGGTGCCCGGCAGTTTCCTGCCGCCGGAAGATGCATCGCGCATCGTGCTGTCCGTAGAGCTGCCGCCGAACGCAACTCTCGATGACACGGAAGCGACGACCAACGCGATCTACAAGGACGTGAAGGATATCGATGGCGTCGAAAGCGTCTTCGTGCTCGGCGGCGCGTCGCCGAAGGGCGACCTCGAATTACGCCGTGCCACGGTAACACTCACGCTTCACAAGCTTGATCAGAGGCTCTTGAAGAAGCTTGATGACTTGGTCGTTAAAATCCCAGTCATAGGATCCTATCTGCCCAAGGTGGAACCGAAGGGACGAGTTCGTCCGCAGTGGGATATTGAAAAGGAAGTTTTCGCCAAGCTCCACCATCTGCCTGACGTGCGGATCCTGAAGCTCAACGATCGCGGCGAGCGTGACCTTTCGTTCAACTTCCTCTCCAAGAACGAGAAGGATCTCAACGACACCGTCGGCGTTCTGGAAGCGAAGCTGCGCGCCGATCCGCTGCTGGCCAACGTCAGTGCCGAAGGCGCCCTGCCCCGTCCGGAGTTGCAGGTTCGCCCACGCAAGGATCAGGCGGCTCGCCTCGGCATCACGCCGCAGCAGATCTCCGAGACGATCCGTGTCGCCACCATTGGTGATATCGATGCGGCCCTCGCCAAGATCAACCTGGACGACCGGCAGATCCCAATCCGCGTACAGGCGTCGCTCGACATGCGTCGCGATCTCGCGGCCCTCCGGGCCATGAAGATACAGACGGCAAGCGGCGGGACCGTGCCGCTCTCGACCGTCGCCGATATCGAGTATTCGGAAGGTGTCAGCTCGATCAAGCGCAACAACCGCTACCGTGTCGTGTCGATCGGCTCCGACCTGCCGCAGGGCGTGGCTCTCGATACTGCATCGGCGCGGTTCCGGCAGATCGTCAATGAAGCCAAGATGCCTCCGACGGTCCAGCTGGCCGAAAGTGGTGACACCAAGGTGCAGACCGAAATGCAGCAAAGCTTCGTCAACGCCATGTTGATGGGCCTAATGCTGGTGCTGACAGTGCTGATCCTCCTTTTCAAGGACGTGATCCAGCCCTTCACCATCCTGTTCTCGCTGCCGCTTGCGATCGGCGGTGTGGCGGTTGGCCTGCTGGTTACCCAGAACCCGCTCTCGATGCCGGTTATGATCGGCATTCTGATGCTTATGGGCATCGTCACGAAGAATGCGATCCTGCTTGTGGACTTCGCCATCGAGATGCGTCATCGCGGCATGGAGCGCGTGGAAGCCATGGTCGAGGCAGGACGCAAGCGCGCCCGCCCGATCATCATGACCTCCATCGCGATGTCGGCTGGCATGCTCCCCTCGGCACTCGGCGTCGGCGAAGGCGGTTCGTTCCGCGCACCGATGGCAATCGCGGTGATCGGCGGCATTATCGTGTCGACCGTCCTTTCGCTGGTCGTCGTGCCTTCCTTCTTCCTCATCATGGACGATCTCTCCCGCCTGCTCGGCTGGATATTCGGCCGCCTGGTCGGCAGGAAGGATAAGGAAGATTTGGCGTTGTCCCGCGAGGAACTCACGCAGGCTGTGGGCGCTCTGGAAGGCCGAGTATCGGCAATCGAGAAGCCCGAAGGAAAGCGCGCCAAATCAGGCAATGTTGTTCGCCTGCCGCCTTTCGCGGCCGAATAGACACTGAACCCAAGAGCCGGGGCAACACCCCGGCTTTTTTATTGATTCGCATTTGATCAGGATCAAGTTCTGAACCGCGTCTCCCGGTTACCCTTACCAATATCAGGTAGGGGCGGCACCCGCCGCGCCACAGGGAGAAACAGATGACCAGAGCTTTGAAACTGAGCAACGCGCAACAGGCGATGCTTGGTGATGCGTTAATCGCGTCCAGCCTTGACCGGCAAGAGCGGGACGCTCTGCTGTCCTGCGCGGTGGCGGTACGCTACGAGCCTCAGGATGTTCTTTTCCGCGAAGGCGGCAACGCGCGCTACTTCTACTGCGTGCTGAGCGGCTATGTTCGCCTCTATCGGGGTTCAGAAGACCGCGAAGCGGATATCAGGATCTGCGAGCCGGGCGACAGCTTCGGAGAATGCCTGGTGCTCGTCGGCGACCGGTACAATTATAGCGCCCAGGCAATGGAACACGCGATCCTCGCCCGCTTCGATCTTGTCCAGGTCAGAAGGCTGCTCGATGAACAGCCTCGGGTGGGGAGAGCACTCGCGCGCTCCCTGTCGCAGCATTTGTTGTCAACCATGGACTGCTTGGCGCGAGATCGCATGCAGACCAGTCAACAACGTGTTGCGCATTATCTCCTCACCCACTGCACCAACGAAGGTGCGCGGGCGTCGTTGCGGCTGCCGTTCCAGAAAAGCCTGCTGGCACGAAAACTTGGTCTGGCGCCGGAGGCGCTGTCACGTGCGTTCTCCGCCTTGCGGACATCGGGCGTGACCGTCAGCGGCCGTGCCATCGCAATCGAGGATGTCAGCGCGCTCCGGCAGGTCTGATCGCTACAGACCGCCATGTTCCTTCAGGAAGCTGACGATGGAACTGACGCCGTCACCATGCTTCATGTCGGAGAAAACAAAAGGCCGTGCCTGGCGCATCCGTGTCGCGTCGCGGTCCATGACCGCAAGGTCAGCCCCGACGTAGGGAGCCAGATCCTTCTTGTTGATGACAAGAAGGTCGGACTTGGTGATGCCGGGGCCACCCTTGCGAGGGATTTCCTCGCCCTGGCAAACCGAGATGACGTAGATGGTGATATCCGCCAGATCGGGAGAGAAGGTGGCGGCCAGATTGTCACCACCCGACTCGATGAACACGACATCGAGATCGGGAATCCGCTCGTTGAGGCCGGCGATCGCCTGCAGATTGATCGTCGCGTCCTCACGGATTGCCGTATGCGGGCAGCCGCCGGTCTCCACGCCAACGATCCGATCTGATGGCAAGGCCTGCATGCGCATGAGCGCCTCGGCATCCTCGGTGGTGTAAATGTCGTTCGTGACGACAGCGACCGAGTATTGGTCGCGCATAGCTTTGCACAGCTTTTCGGTGAGCGCCGTCTTGCCGGAGCCGACCGGGCCACCGATCCCCACACGAAGGGGTCCGTTTCCTGATTTCATGCTTTGAAAACTCCAATAACGACCGATGATAGCGTGCCGCTCGAAAGGCGACCACCGGCAAATGACTGAGGTCGCAGCGGCTGGTGGCCCTGATAAGTCACGATCGAAAGAGACGCGTCGACTGCGTTTCATGGCGAAGCGACATGATGTCCGCCTGGATGGTGGCCGATCCGAGATCGCTGAGCGTTGAAGCGGCTGCCCGCTTCGCGATTGAGGCTATGTCGCCTTCCAACCGCGACAGAATGGCAACGCCATCCCGTTGCCCAGCCACTCCGAGGCGGATGCCTGAAGAAACTGCCTGCGAGAGATAGGCGTGGAGAAAGGCCGCAATCGCCTTCTCCAACGCCACTCCATGGGCACCCGCCACGGCGCCGATCGCAACCGGGTACGCCACGTGTCGCGGCAGTCGATCGAAGACCTCGTCCGGCCACGCGCTGGCGGCGGACAAGAACGCATCGCCGAGTAGCATCGTCTCCTGATGGCGCTCACGCGAGCCGGCGAGCGCTTCGGCGAGTTCCGCCAGTTCGCCAAGTCTTTCAGGTTGCCCGTGACAACGGTGGCTCTCCGCGACGAGAACGGCGTCGTTCCAGACAGGCCCGCGTTCGATCAGGTTCGACGCCCATGCTGCAAGCGAATGGGCATCGGTGACCAACCCATCATGGACAGCGCGCTCCAAGCCAGCCGAATACGCGAAGGATCCGACAGGGAAAGCTGGCGAAAGCCAGGCCATGAGCCGCAGCAGAGCCTGCAGATCGGCATCATCCGTCATGTCCTACTCAGTCGTGCGAGTGATGGTGATGGGCATGATCATGCCCATGCGAATGGTAGGCGCCGCGGGCGGGCTGGAACGGCTCGCTCACTTCCCGCACCATCGCTCCCAGCCCTTCGAGCATGGAGCGGATCACATGGTCCCGCAGGATGAGGATGCGGTCCTCCTCGATCTGCGCGCCGAGATGGCGATTGCCGAGGTGCCATGCGAGCTCGATCAAGTGCAGGCGATCCCTGCCCTTCACCTCGAAAAGCTTCTCGTCAGCGGCTACGATCTCGATGAGCTCGCCGTCCTCGAGAACCAGCATATCGCCGCTGGCAAAAAGTACCGGTTCCTTGAGGTCGAGCATGACCATCTCGCCATTTTCGAGATGGAGCAGCTTCCGCCGCAAATGCCTCAAGTCGTGCGGCAAAACCACTTTTCCGATTGGGTTGGAAGAAGGCGTGCCGGCTGGCAGGTAGGAAGTAACGCGTTGCATGACATGTCCAATTCGCTTGAGATTGCGAGCATGCAAAATTGCCTTGTGCGATGCAAGAAGGAATGAGCTTCCACGGAAACGCCGCCCAAATCTCTTCAGGCCAGCCGCGCCTCATCACAATCCACGTTGCTCATGCGCGCACCCACAGTCTCCCTTGGAAGACACCTACCCCAACCCGGATACAAGCCCTCGTTCTCATGAACGACACGATTTCGACCGAGCGCCTTTGCCAGGTAGAGTGCTTTGTCTGCCGCCGAATAGGCTCCTTCCTTGCTTCGCTCTGGCTTGAGCTCCGCAATGCCGGCCGACACCGTTAGCGCAACCACGCAATCGTCGGCCGCAACAGGGCACGCCGCCAGGCTTGCGCAGACGGATCGCACGCGCTCGATCCGCTGCTCCTCAGAGCCCCCGACAACGATCGCGCCAAACTCCTCCCCACCTAACCTTGCCACGGCGGAGTGTCCGTCGAAGGCAGTGGCGAGAATGGCGGATACAGCGACGATCACGGCGTCGCCACAAGCGTGGCCAAAGCGATCATTGATGGCCTTGAACCGGTCCACGTCGAAGATTACGAGGCAAGCATTTCCATCAACCTGCTCCAGTGCCTCGGTAAAGGCACGCCGGTTGAGAAGCCCTGACAGCACGTCCGTGCGGCTCAGTTGCTCGAACTCCGCTCGAGAGACGCTGAGTTGATGCATCGCGTGACCTGCCACCAGCGACAGCACGCTCGACACGGCACCGCCGATGAGCCACGACAGCAGGACGCCATAGGCAACGCCATGAGCGAATGGGACGGGCAACATTCCCATCCAGTCGAGCGGCGGCAATATCAGCACAATCACCACCGACGACAGGGTCACTGCGAGGAAGCTCATCTTGAGAGCGAACACGTAAATTGTGTGGCGATCCCGAAAATCGCCAAGCTCCGCCTGGAGTGAAATTCTCATGCGAATCGACCTTCTTGCCCACCGCCAGGCACATTGCTTAGAGGCGAACTGCTGCCGAGTTCTTAAGTGAATCGTTAAGATTTGAGCGAATTTGGTGAATTGATCACCGCTTGAAAGTCGCCCGAAAACGAGACGTCTTCAGAGGTGAATCAGCCCAACAGCCCAAGCGGCCAAGCAGTTGTTTTTCTGATATTTTCCAGAGAAGACAAACAACAATGCCCTAATACGGACAGACCGCCTCAAGGTGGAACATACAAAAGTAGAAAACAACTTTTGGGAGATTCAACCTTAACGCATGGCTTTGACAGCAGCCGGCAGACGTACCGGCTGCACATGATCGACTAGAACAGGAAATAACGCTGCGCCATCGGCAACACTGTCGCTGGCTCGCAGGTCAGCAATTCGCCGTCAGCGCGCACCTCGTAGGTCTCCGGGTCGACCTCAATGTGCGGCGTCAGGCTGTTATGGATCATCGATGCCTTGGAGATGCCCCCGCGAGTGTTCTTTACCGCAACGAGATTTTTAGCGACACCCAGACGGCTCTTCAGACCGGCCTCGAGCGACGCTTGCGAAACGAAAGTAACGGACGAATTCGTCCGCAACTTGCCGTGGGCGGCAAACATCGGCCGATAGTGCATCGGCTGCGGTGTCGGGATCGAAGCGTTCGGATCGCCCATCGGAGCCGCCGCAATCGAACCGCCGAGCAATACCATCTCCGGCTTGACACCGAAGAAGGCCGGATTCCACAGAACCAGATCGGCGCGCTTGCCCACTTCGACCGAACCGATCTCGTGGCTGAGACCCTGGGCGATCGCCGGGTTGATCGTGTATTTCGCGATGTAGCGGCGGACGCGGAAATTGTCGTTCTCGCCGGTCTCCTCTTTGAGGCGACCGCGCTGACGCTTCATCTTGTCGGCCGTCTGCCAGGTGCGGATCGCGACCTCGCCGACGCGACCCATCGCCTGGCTGTCGGATGAGATGATCGAGAAGGCGCCGATATCGTGGAGGATATCTTCTGCCGCAATCGTCTCCTTGCGGATGCGGCTTTCGGCAAACGCGATATCTTCGGGGATTGAAGGCGACAAGTGATGGCAAACCATCAGCATGTCGAGATGCTCGGCGACAGTGTTGACGGTATAGGGCCGCGTCGGGTTGGTCGACGAAGGAATGACGTTCGACTGGCCGCAGATCTTGATGATGTCAGGCGCATGTCCGCCGCCGGCGCCCTCCGTGTGGAAAGCGTGGATCGTGCGGCCCTTGAGGGCGCCGATCGTGTCCTCGACGAAGCCGCTCTCGTTCAGCGTGTCGGTGTGGATCATCACCTGGATGTCATATTCATCGGCGACAGAAAGGCAGCAGTCGATCGCCGCCGGTGTCGTGCCCCAATCCTCGTGCAGCTTCAGCGACGACGCGCCGGCCAATACCATTTCCTCGAGAGCCGCCGGTAGCGAGGCATTGCCCTTGCCGGCAAGTGCAAGGTTCATCGGAAAGCCGTCAAAGCTTTCGATCATCCGCTCGATATGCCAGGCGCCGGTGCAGGTGGTGGCGAGCGTGCCATGGGCCGGACCCGTGCCTCCGCCCAGCATGCAGGTGACGCCGGACATCAGCGCTTCCTCGATCTGCTGCGGGCAGATGTAGTGGATATGCGCATCCATGCCGCCGGCAGTGATGATTTTGCCCTCGCCCGCAATCGCCTCGGTTGATGGGCCGACGATGATGTTGACTCCCGGCTGAGTATCAGGATTGCCAGCCTTGCCAATCGCCGCGATGCGGCCGTTCTTGAGCCCGATATCGGCTTTAACGATACCCGTGTGGTCGATGATCACGACATTGGTGATGACGGTGTCGACGGCACCCTGAGCCCGCGTCGCCTGGCTTTGGCCCATGCCGTCGCGGATCACCTTGCCGCCGCCGAACTTCACCTCTTCGCCATAGGTGGTGAAGTCCTTCTCGATCTCGATGAAGAGCTCCGTGTCGGCCAAGCGCACCTTGTCGCCGGTGGTCGGGCCGAACATGCCGGCATAGGCAGCGCGGGAAATCTTGTAGGGCATATGTCAGGCTCCTTGGGAGGAAGAAATGGCTGCGCTCGCCGGCAGCCGCGTTACGCGGCCAGCGGCGACATAACTATCAACAAGCTGCCGCTCGGCAGCGAAGGGATGCCATTCCCAACCCACGTGGCCGAAGCCCGTGAGATCGATGGCCGCCTCGGGAAACCTGCTCATCACCTCGGCGATCACGATCATGCCACTGCTCGGCACGATGTAGGGCGCTGGGTGAAGGGCCGCGAGCGCCGTGTCGACGGCTTCATGAATCATTTTGTCAACGACCACATGCTCTTTGCCAACGTCCGCGCAGAACGCGTTGAATTGACTCGTATAGTCGTCACAGAAGTCATCTAGCTCGGGGTGCGTCACTGCCAGCGGCGCCCGCATTTCCGCAAACTTCCGCGGATCGCGCACGCTCCAGATCGCCGCAGCTTCCCGCACAGCGGGATGCTGCCGCCACGCCTCGGAGGCAAGCATAGCCTTACCGGGCCGCCCGGTATTGCAGACGGCGACGACGTCGGTTCGCCCCGGGCTCGCTTCGTAGGAGCGGCATTCGTTGAATCGGATTACGAATGCGGCATCTGCTACCGCAGCGGCGGCCTGCGCTCCGATCTCTCCGTTGCCGACGACCATGATCCTGCCAACCATGTCAGTTGCCCATCGTCTCTGCGAGTTCTTTGAGCTGCTTGGTGCGAGCGTCGGTCAACTCGGCAATGCAGCCTGCGACGAGCATTGGTTCCATCGTGCCGCCGCGGGCCTGGAAGCCAGCCGCCTCACACTCCGCATCGCGGAAATCCACCCATGCGCGCTGCGCCTTCACCAACGCCTTTTCGGCGCCGCGCATATCGGCATCAAGATCCTTGTCGAGTGCCGCGAGGGCGACGCGGGTGATCTTGTATTGTGCATTCAGCGCCTTGTCGGCAGTTTCCTGACGCGCCTGTTCACAAGCCGTCATGTCGGCCTGTGTAACTGGATTTTTGCAATCCAGATCTTCGGCGTTGGCGCCGAAGGCGATGAACATCGCGACGCCGGCCGCCAGAAGATGCAAGCTCACCCGCATCGTTTCCTCCCTGGTCATTTAGAGCTTGCCCATGACGAGTTGGCGGAAGCCGTAGACTTCGCGTTTACCGGAAAGTGGGATGAGCGTTACCGAACGCGTCTGGCCGGGCTCGAAACGGACGGCCGTCCCGGCAGGGATATCGAGCCGCATACCCCGCGCCGTCTCCCGATCGAAGGAGAGGCCAGCATTCGTTTCCGCGAAATGATAGTGGCTGCCGACCTGCACCGGCCGATCGCCGGTGTTCGAGACATCGAGCGTTACCGTCGGCGCGCCGACGTTAAGCTCGATATCGCCGCTTGCGGCGATGATCTCTCCTGGAATCATGATCTTCTCCTCACACGGCCTTGATGGGCGCGCAGCCCTCGGCCTTCAGAACGCGCTTTGTCGACGCGGGGTATTTGGCAAGCTTGGCAGCCGGACGCACCGGGCGGCGTACGAGTTCGCCGCCGCAATTCGGGCAGACTCCGCCGAGGACGTCCGCGACACAATCGGCGCAGAATGTGCACTCGAATGTGCAGATCATCGCCTCGGAACTGTCAGGCGGCAGGTCCTTGTCGCAGCATTCACAATTGGGGCGCAGCTCCAGCATCATGACCTCAGCGGATCGGTTCGTGGACGGTCACAAGCTTGGTGCCGTCGGGAAAGGTCGCCTCGACCTGGACGTCATGGATCATCTCCGCGATACCTTCCATGACCTGGTGACGGCCGATGACATGGGCGCCGGCTTCCATCAGTTCGGCGACCGGACGACCGTCACGCGCGCCCTCGACCACGAAATCGGTAATCAGCGCGATCGCTTCGGGATGGTTAAGCTTGACGCCCCGCTCCAGCCGCCGCCGCGCTACCATCGCCGCCATGGAAATCAACAGCTTGTCTTTTTCTCTCGGTGTGAGGTTCATCGTGCATCCATCTGCTTGAACTAGAGATTCCAGACTTTCGGTACCGGCGCTCCGTTGCGCAAGGTCGAAATGATCGGGATCAGGATTTTTCTCAGGGCGAAGCCATCGGGCGCCGAAAGGCGCACGACGAGCTTGCCGGCCCAGCTGCTGGCACCGCCCATATGGCCTTCGAGCAACGGCCGGACTGCGCCAAGGTAGGCTTCGGCCCGCGGCCCGACATACAGCACCGTTGCAAACGCGACCTTGCCTGACAGCACGGCATCGGCACCGGCAAACATTGCAACATTTCCCTGCAGCGCCAGGTCCTCGGCGTGGCAGAGCCGACCTGCTTTGCGAATACGCCAGCGATCCCGGAAGAGCCCCGTCTCGACAACCTCCCCCATCGCCTTGCGGCCAAGCAGGATGGCCTCGACGGCCAGGAATTCGGAATCGTCATCAAGATCGACGTCGAGTCTTCGAAACAGTGATGAGCGGTCAAAAAGAATGGTTTCCTGCGGCAGCCAATCCACCCTGGCGTTTGCGCCGACGGCAATACTAGTGTTGACCTCAGCCGTTCCCGCTGACGCCTTGTAGATCTTCTCGCAGGCCTGTGTGGTGACATCGATGCGGGTGCCGGGGCCAGCCGCGACGCTCCAATTCATCCGGTCGCCACCGGTCAGGCCGCCCGCGGTATTGATGATGACGGCTTCCATCGAGGAATCGAACGTATTGGGAAGGCGGATTTTGGCCGCTCCCTCCTGATACAACTCTTGCAGGCGGGTCCGCCCGTCGAGCGTCTTCGCAGCCAGATGTCCGCGCCCCTCGGCCCTTTGCGGCCTTGTGGCCGCAGCAACGTTCATCATTCCATCCCCTTCGAGCGCGTCGTTGGCTTGTCCCGATGTTACTCCTGGCGCCGGCCAGCGATTGACGGCAAGCAATTCCCGTGCCGTGCCAAGTTGCAGTGCGATCCGGCGCTATGACGCTGGCACGCCTCCTCAACTGCCGACAAAAGCGGCATGTGCGCAATGGACCGGCATCCGAAGCCGTAAGATGAGATCTCCGATCGGTCGCGCGAGACCTAATGATAAAGATTTGGAGGAAGCTGCATTGATCCGCAGGGCGACAAAGCAGGACATCGCCCGAATAGTCGAAATCTGCGCCGGCGTTTCCGAGAACGCCCTGTCCGATCCGTCCAAGGTTACGCTTGAGGACATGGTTCATCGTCAATCCCGGCATCTTTGTCTGGGAGGATGAAAGCGGTATTTGCGGCTTCTCGGCCGCGGATACGCGCAACGGCTCCATCTGGGCACTGTTCGTGGATGAGCGGCACTGCAACCGTCGCATCGGACGCGCCCTCGAGCGGGCCTGCACAACAGTGAAATCGGCGGGCTTCGACAGCATATGGCTGACGACGGATCCCGCAACGAGAGCCACGCGCCTCTATCATCGCGCCGGGTGGCGCTTGATCGGCAACCTGAAGGGCGAATTGCACTTTGAACGGAGTCTTTAACTCTGAACCATCAGTCGGACCAAGGCGCTAGGTAACGCGATCCGGCGGCTCTTTGCCTTCGAAGAAGGCGGTGATGTTCTCCACAACCTTCATTCCCATGGCAGTGCGGGTTTCCTCCGTTGCGCTTCCGAGATGTGGCAGCAGGACGACATTCTCCATGGCTCTCAGCGCCTCCGATACATGCGGCTCGGCTGCATAGACGTCGAGCCCGGCGCCGCGGATGACACCGTCCTTTAAGGACGCGATCAACGCCGCTTCATCGACGACATCGCCGCGAGCCGTGTTGATGAGGAACGCGCCGGGCTTCATCGAGGCTAACCGGGCAGCATTCATCAGATGTCTGTTCTCCTCGCCGCCAGGGCAGTGCAAGGAAACGAAATCGGAGAGCGCCAATACATCCTCAACTGTCGGCAGTTGTCTTGCGCCGTAGCGCGCCGCTTCCGTCGGATCGACAGGCGACCGATTGAAGAAGACGACATCCATCCCGAAGCCGAAGTGGCAACGCTGCGCGAACGCCTTGCCGATGCGCCCGAAACCGATGATACCGACTGTCTTACCGGTGACCTTCGTCCCGATCATATGCGTCGGGCACCAGCCCTGCCACTCGCCAGCCCGGATCTGGCGCTCGCCTTCGCCACCCCTGCGAGCGACGGTGAGCAGCAGGAGCATGGCGATATCGGCCGTGCAGTCGGTCAGCACCCCGGGCGTGTTCGTCACCACGATCCCTCGCGCCTTCGCTGCACCTATGTCGATGTGATTGTAGCCTACCCCGAAATTCCCCAGGATGCGGGCACGTGGCGTCACACTATCAAAGACGGCAGCCGGCAGCCGGTCGGAGACCGTCGGCAGGACGGCGTCGTACGCGTCAAGCGCATCGCTCAGTGCCTCCCCACTCATGGCGATATCATCCGCATTCAGCGTCGTGTCAAAACGGTCCGAGAGGATCTTTTCTACCGTTGCAGGCCAGCGACGCGTGACGAGAATGCGTGGTTTGGACATGAGAACCGTTCCGATTGCCGTGATTGACTTCCTACCCAGTAGCGCAAAAAAACGCCGAGGGCCAAACGGAAGAAGCCCGGTCTTGCGACCGGGCTTCCAAAATCCGCACAAGCGGGGATGAACCCTTACTTGGCTTCCTGCGGGAAGTAGCTGTACTTGCCGTCCGGACCCTTCTTCCACTCGTACATGATGTAGCCAGGAAGCTTCGGGTCGCCCTTTTCGTCGAACGACATGTCGCCGAGAACGGTCGGGAACGGGCCCTTTGCCTTCATTGCCGCAGCAACGGCTTCAGCGTCGTTGGAACCGGCAGCCTTTGCGCCACCAGCGATCGACTGCAGCGCAGCGTAGGAGTAGAGCGTGTAAGCTTCCGGGTTGAAGCCAGCAGCCTTGAACTTCGCAACGAGGTCCTTGTTGGCCGGGTTCAGCGTCGGATCGGGGCCGAAGGTGTTCAGCGTACCGGCGACTGCGTCGCCAGCGATCGATGCCAGTTCGTTCGAAACGATACCATCACCGGAAACCAGCGTAGCCTTGAGGCCCTGGTCGGCAGCCTGACGGATGATCAGACCAGCTTCGGTGTGAAGTCCACCCCAGTAGATGATCGAGACGCCGGCTTCCTTCATCTTAGCGATGAGGGCCGAGAAGTCCTTGTCACCAACGTTGATGCCTTCGTAGACGACTTCGGTAACACCGGCAGCGTTCAGAGACTTCTTGGTTTCGTCAGCGAGACCCTGGCCGTAAGGCGTCTTGTCGTGAACGACGGCGATCTTGGCGTCCTTGAAGTGGTCAGCAAGATACTTGCCGGCGATTGCACCCTGCTGGTCGTCACGGCCGCAAGTACGGAACGTGTTCCAGAGACCGCGCTCGGTGAACTTCGGGTTCGTAGCAGCCGGGGTGATTTCGAGCATGCCGTTTTCAGCGTAGACTTCGGAAGCCGGGATCGAAACGCCCGAGTTGAAGTGGCCGATAACGAACTTGACGCCGTCAGCAGCGAACTTGTTCGCAACCGAGATGCCCTGCTTCGGGTCGGAGACGTCGTCGCCGAGTACGACCTTGATCTGCTCGCCGTTGATGCCGCCGGCAGCGTTGATGTCAGCGGCCGCCTGCTCTGCGCCCTTCTGGAGCTGAGCCCCGAACGCAGCGTTCGGGCCGGTCAGCGGACCAGCAACGCCAACGATGATGTCGGCCCATGCGTTGCCGCTGAAGGCGACCATCGCCGTCAGAGCTACAGCCGACAGGAGAGACTTTTTCATTCTATTACTCCCAATTTTTTAGCGGGTTCTGTTCCACCACCCAGCGCATTACCCACTTTACTGCGCCAGGAAACTTGTTCCACTCGAAGGGGCAATCTGTCCCTAGATTCAACCGGCTGTCAATGTTTTGCCTTCCAGGAGAAGGGGGAAGTCTTTTCGTATAGCCAGTAGTAGTTGTTGACCATCTGGTTGGTCCGGCGATAGCGATAGCCGGCCGTCGAGAAGATCGAGAGAAGGACGAGGTCGATCACATAGTAAAAGAGGCTGAGGACCGGTCCATCAAACAGTGCGTGATGCAGAAACTGCATCGCAGCGGCGAGCAGAACCGTGTAGGCGATCACCAGCGGATAGTCGCTCCAGCTGTCCGCCGCAGCCTTGCCTGCTCGCCAAGCGGTCCAGAATCCGATCAGCACGACGAAAAGCCGAATGGCACTGCGAACGCCGGTATCGCCCTCAAAGAAAAGTCCCTGCATATCAAAGTCTCCCCTTCGTCATGCTCAATGCCGTCCGCCTTCGAGATAGGCGGCACGCACTTCCGGATTCGCCAGCAGTTCCGCGCCGGAACCGCTCATGGTCACTTTGCCGTTGACCATGACATAAGCACGGTCGGACAGGCGAAGTGCCGCGAAGGCGTTCTGCTCTACGAGGAAGACAGTGAGCCCCTCCTCCTTGTTCAACTTCTTGATCGCCTCGAAAATGCCCTTGACGATCAGCGGCGCGAGACCGAGTGACGGTTCGTCGAGAAGCAGCAGTTTCGGACGCGCCATCAGCGCGCGACCGATCGACAGCATCTGCTGCTCGCCGCCAGACAGCGTGCCGCCGCGCTGGGTCTGGCGTTCCTTCAACCGCGGGAACATCGTAAAGACCTTTTCGACGTCCTCGTTGAAGTACTTCAGGTTATCCAGGCCGGCACCCATCTGGAGGTTTTCCATGACGGTCATGCGCGGGAATATCCGACGTCCTTCGGGCGACTGCGCGATGCGAAGCCGGGCGATCTCGTGTGTCGGCATACGCGTGATGTCGCGACCGTCGAAAACCACCGAACCGTTGCGCGCCTGCGGGCTGCCGCAAATTGTCATCATCAACGTCGACTTGCCGGCACCGTTGGCGCCGATCAAGCTGACGATCTCGCCGCGATGGACTTCGACATCGATTCCGGCCAGAGCCCGAATGTTGCCGTAATAGGTTTCGACGCCCTGGACTTTGAGAAGTGGCTGACCAGTCATCAGTGCGAGCCTCCTTCGAGGTTCTCTACGGCTGCAATCACTTCTTCCACTTCCTCGTCTTCGACGCCGAGATAGGCTGCGATAACCTTCGGGTCATTCTTCACCTCATCAGGCGTGCCGTCGGAGATCTTCTGGCCATATTCCAGAACGACGACATGGTCGGAAATTTCCATAACCACCGACATATCGTGTTCGATCAGAAGAATCGACGTGCCGCTGTCAGTACGAATGCTGCGCAGCAGCGCATTCAGCGCAGCCGACTCTCTTGGATTGAGTCCAGCGGCAGGCTCATCCAGGCACAGAAGTTCCGGTTCCGTGCACATTGCGCGCGCGATCTCAAGCCGGCGCTGTGCGCCGTAGGGCAGATCACCAGCCGGGTCATCGGCCCGATCCATAAGATCGGCCTTTTCAAGCCAATGGCGCGCCAGTTCGATGGCATTCTTCGCCTCGGCCCGATACGGTCCGATGCCCACCAGCCCCATCACCGTGTAGCCGGACGCCTTCATCAACTTGTTGTGCTGGGCGACGAGCAGGTTTTCGAGAACGGTCAGGCCGGAAAACAGCCGGATGTTCTGGAAGGTACGGGCAACCCTGGCCTCTTTGGTGATCCGGAAGTCCGGAAGCCGTTCCAGCAGGAACTCCTTGCCGCTCTTCTGCTTCAGCGTGATCATCCCCATCGTCGGCTTGTAGAAGCCTGTGATGCAGTTGAAGACCGTCGTCTTGCCGGCGCCGTTCGGGCCGATGAGCGCGGTAATGTCGCCGCGCTTGGCTTCGAACGAAAAGTCGTTGATCGCCATCAGGCCGCCGAACTTCATCGACAGGTGCTCGACCTTGAGCAAAGTATCGCTGGTCATGTTTGTTTCCTGAGGGCTCATCAACCGTGGCCCTCCTTGGTAAAGCTGCCGGAAACTGCCTTGCGCTCCTTGAGGAAGGCCGTCGGTTCACGCGATCCCACGAAGCCACGCGGCTTGATCAACATCACAACGACCATCGCCAGACCGAACAACAGCATGCGGTAGAGCTCTGGCGTGAAGTCCGGTCCGAAAATCATCTTCAGGAAAGCCATCTCACGCAACAATTCCGTGCCGCCAACCATGACGATTGCCGCAATCGCGATGCCCGTCAGTGACCCCATGCCGCCCAGAACGACGATGGCCAGAATGACCGCCGATTCCAGGAAGACGAACGATTCCGGAGAAACAAAGCCTTGGCGAGCGGCAAAGAACGAGCCGGCGAAACCACCGAACATCGCACCCGTCGCAAAGGCCGTGAGTTTCGTTGTCACGGTATTGATCCCAAGCGAGCGGCAGGCGATTTCGTCTTCGCGCATCGCCTCCCACGCACGGCCGATCGGCATCCGGCGCAGACGGATCGTCACATAGGCGGTCAGCATGCAAAGCGCCAAAATCAGGTAGAAAAGGAAGATCTTGTAGTAGGCCGATGAAATTGGCAGGTGGAAAAGCTTCGCAAAGCCGCCGGCACTTGCATCGAACGGAATGCCGAAAAGCGTCGCCTTCGGAATGCCCGAGATCCCAAACGTCCCCTTGGTGAGATCCGTCCAGTTGATGATCACCAGGCGAATGATTTCACCGAAAGCCAGCGTTACGATCGCGAGATAGTCACCGCGCAGTCGCAGAACCGGGAAGCCCAGAATGACACCCCACAGTGCAGCCAGAATACCGGACAGAGGCAGCAGCACCCAGAACGAGAGGCCGAAATAGCTGGATAGAAGCGCGTAAGAATACGCCCCAATCGCGTAGAAGGCGACGTAACCGAGATCGAGCAGGCCGGCGAGACCGACGACGATGTTCAATCCCCAGGCCAGCATCACGTAGATCAGGATCTGGATACCAAAGTTGTCCACCCACTTCAGCGAGCCCTGTGGACCGGCAACGGCATAGATAAACACCGGATAGAGCAGCAGCGCGATGAGCGCGATCTTCAAGAAGTGCGTGTGAAAAAAGCCCTTCTCGGTCGAGATATCAAGCTCGCCGCTACGAGCCTTCGCCAACTTGCGCGCATCGAGATGTGGCCTCAAGAAGACCACCGTCAAGAAACGACCGACGGCAGCAATTGCCACGAAGATGGCCAGGAGGCCCCAGCGCTGAACGATGATGAGTTCGTTGCTGATGTTCTGGTCGGTCTTCAGGCCGACGTAGAGCACGAACATGCCGAACGAGATGAGAGCCGCGAACAGAGCTTCTTTAATACCCTTCTGAACAAGTCCGGCGTTTGCGGACTTGTCAGCGGAACGTACAGCATTTTCCATGACGTTATACCTTCTCGACTTCCGGCCGGCCCAGGATACCTGTCGGCTTGAAGATCAGCACGAAAGCGAGGATGGCGAATGTCGCCACATCCTTGTACGCGATGGTGAAGTAAGCCGACCACAGCGACTCGATGAGACCGATCATCAGCCCGCCGAGAACAGCACCCGGCAAGGAGCCGATGCCGCCAAGAACAGCCGCGGTGAACGCCTTCACACCCGGTACGAAGCCGTCGTTGAAGTTCACGACACCATAATACATCAGATACATCGTACCTGCGACGGCAGCGAGCGCCGCACCCATGATGAAGGTAACGGAAATCGTCTGATCGACATTGACGCCCAGCAGCGCTGCCATCTTGCGGTCCTGCTCGGTTGCGCGTTGGGCGCGCCCGAGGGACGTGTGATTGACGAGATACCAGAACACCGTCAGCAGCACGACCGTGATGAGGATGATTACGATCTGCTTCAGCGAAATCGAAATGCCCGCAACGTTGTAAACGGTGCTGACAAGCGGCGGGATCGGCTTGTTGCGCGGACCTTGCGTCACCTGAATGAAGTTCGACAGCGTGATCGACATGCCGATCGCGGTGATCAGAGGCGCGAGGCGGAAAGATCCACGCAGCGGACGATACGCAACGCGCTCGATCGTCCAGTTCCACAAGCTCGTCATCAGCATCGCAATGAGCAGCATTACCAACAGCAGAACCGCTACCGGAAGGCCCGCGAACATGGATGTGAGAACGAGAAAGACAATAAGGCCGGCAAAGCCGCCGAGCATGAAGATATCGCCGTGGGCGAAGTTGATCATGCCGATAATGCCGTAAACCATCGTATAGCCAATAGCCACAAGGCCATAGATGGATCCAAGAGTCAGCCCATTAACGAGCTGCTGGACAAAATATTCCATATGTCATTTCCCCTGGATGCAAGCCAGTTCAGCCAGCATCTCTTGTTATTAGGACCTTAAATGAGCCCTTGATTAAGGATTTCATACCGCTTTCAAACCAAAAGGGAAGTGCAAAATCGCAAAGCCCCAAAGTTCTTTGCCGTTTTGGTGAAAATGACTTTTTTGCGGTCAGGAATTCGCTTTTTTTAGCATGCTAAGCCTAAGAAAGCGCTTTTTGACTTTTAACGGCGCAAGCAACCGAAATTTTTCGCTCGGCGCCAGGCGATGCAGCATATGAAGACGACCGCAGAGATTCTTTTCCGGGAGTGCTGCGCGCATTCGATACATGATTGCACGCATTCGACGGCAACCCGTTGCGCTGATACGATTCACATCGTCGAGGGAATTCCCTATATAAGAAAAGGCGCTCGAGGTGAGCGCAGTGCGGAAGATCCGGAAGGCGAGCAATGCTCGAAACATTTGAGCGCGCCGCTCTCGAAGCGGGCAAGGCAATTATGCAGGTCTATCTGGAGGGGTGCCCGTCCGCCAGGAAAGCAGACAACAGCCCGGTCACCATCGCCGACGAGCGCGCCGAGCGCATCATCATTGCACAGCTTGAAGCAGCCTTCCCCGATACCCCGATCATTGCGGAAGAGTCGGTGGCCGCCGGCAACGTTCCCGCGATCGGCGCGTCTTTCTTCCTTGTGGATCCGCTCGACGGCACTCGGGAATTCATCGACAAGCGTCGCGAGTTCACGGTGAACATCGCCTACATCGGAGACGGGCGGCCCCTCGCCGGGATCGTCTATGCCCCTGCCCTCGGCATCGCGTTTTCTGCAGAGAACGACAAGGCCGAGAAGCTTCTTGTCAACGAGCATTTTCAAGTGATCCGGCGAACCGCCATCCGTGTGCGGCCGCAACCGGCCGACCGGACGGCTTTGGCGAGCCGATCGCACAACAGCCCTGAGACGGATGTCTTTCTGAGCGCGAATGCGATCTCCCGCTGTACCAACATCGGTTCATCGCTAAAGTTCTGCATGCTGGCTGAAGGGCTGGCCGACGTCTATCCGCGCTTCACGCGGACGATGGAGTGGGATACGGCCGCCGGCGACGCCGTGCTACGCGCCGCAGGCGGCTCGACCGTAACGCTGGACGGACTGCCGCTCACCTATGGCAAGACGTCACAGCCGCATGACAGCGACTTCGCCAACCCTAATTTCATATCCTGGGGCGGCGCGAGATCCGCGCTCGAGCGGGCATAACCTTTTCGAAAAGACACGGAAAATCAGCGAAGCGCGGCTTCCACCGTCCACGCCCCATTAGCAGCATCTAGGATTTTCGGCGAAATTAATCCGTGCCGGGCGCAAGCTCCGGCCAATCCGGGAGCCGCAAAACCGTGTCTGACCAGACCAACAATCTCGCCCTGCCCTATATCCTGCCATCCCAGGCACAAAAGCACGTTACCCACAACGAAGCGCTGCAGCGTCTCGATGCCATTGTCCAACTGAGCGTCACCGGAGAATCCTCCCTTCCTCCACCCGACGTCTCCGAAGGACAATGCTATCTGGTCTCCGAAGGGGCCGGCGGTGCTTGGTCCGGCCGGGACGGAATGCTGGCACTCCGCCAGGACGCCGCCTGGATCTATATCGAGCCGAGGCCGGGCTGGCGCGCCTTCTTCATGGCGCAGGGCCAACTCCGCGCATTGAGCACCGACGGGTGGCATGCGATAGCGCTGGATAACGATAATTCTCTACCGATGGTCGGCATCAATACCTCGCCGGATGCCTTCAACCGCCTCTCGGTGGCGTCCGACGCAAGCCTCTTCAGTCACTCCGGCCACGGGCACCAATTGAAGATCAACAAGTCTGCCGCCGGCGAGACGGGAACGCTGCTCTTCCAGACAGCATGGTCCGGCCGGGCGGAACTAGGCCTCGCCGGCAACGACGATTTCTCGATCAAGATCAGCGGCAACGGCAGCGATTGGCTGACGGCTCTGACAATTTCGCCGCGAGGGATTGTAAGAACGCCAGCCAAACCCGCCGCTCGTGTCTCCTTGGCGGCGGGAGCATCCACGCCGGCATCCGGCAGCCGAACTGGCTTCAACGAATTCCATCTGCTGCAAGGCGGCTTCTCTCTTGGCCCGGTCATTTCACCCGGCATTGGCAACCGCCTGCTCATCCCCGAGACCGGCCTATATCTCCTGCTGCTCACAGCAAGCACGCTGTCTTCGTCCGGACATGAGGCCGTCCTCGAGGCAAATGGCACGGTGGCGCTTGCGGCCGCTGTCGGTCCTGCTTCGACCGGCGCGGCACGTCATACTGCCTGCACTTTAGCATCGCTGAATGAGGGAGACTCGCTGGCGCTGCTGCACCACGGCAACGCACAGTATGAGTTCGGATCTGCGAAAACCGAGCTTTCGGTCGTGATGCTTTAGATCAAAGCAACAACCGTCTAGAGCAACCTGTAGCGAAACGCGCGGGCGATGGCCTGCATGCGATTGACGGAATTGAGCTTTCGCATCGCGCTCTTCAAGTAGCCGACCACGGTATGCGCGGAGAGATCAAGGATGATCGCGATCTCTTCGCTGCTCTTTCCAGCGGCCGACCAACGCAAGCATTCGATTTCGCGACTGCTGAGGCTTTCCGCGGGCTGCTCTACAGGGTTCTGATGGCCGAGTTGCTGCAGGAGTTCCATCGCGCGGAAGACCAGCCTCATCGCCTCATCGCGAGCAGGTGACTCGCGCTCACCCGAAAATGCGAACACATAGTGGCGCAGGTGCACATCATGCAGCGCAAAGGCAAATGTATTTTTCAGGCCATATCTTTTGAAGACGGCCGTCTGGAGCTGGCCGCCCTGGTTGGTCGCCGCACTCTCGAAGGCCGCAATGTCATGGAAGACCGGCATCGTCGTCGTCTTCAAAGCTACAAGAAGCTTGCAGCAGTAGAAGAAATCAACCTCTTCGTAGATATCAAGTAGCTCTTGCGGCCAGTTGCTTGCCAGATGGTTGCTGAGGAAGCCACTGCGGTCGCCGCGTGGAAACTCCGCCAGCAAGTAGTGGTTGAAGTCCGCCTCACTCGCCATCTCGGCCATGCCATCGCTGAATCGCTGTACAGACATGTTCTGCCCAGACGCGATCCGCGAAAAAACAGCATGCTCCGCGCCATCGCGACTGGCGCGCTCTTGTTTCTTCATTGTCTTATCCCCGGCTCGCTCCGACCCCACCTGCTGCGTTTGTCGACCCATAAAAGGCCGCGCGGCACCGAGCGAAAAGCAAAGGGCGTCGTATCAAAAGGACACGAAGCAAACAGCTTTAGTCATTCCGGGCGCCACAAGAAGAACGGAGACGGGATCTTGCGCTCACATATGTTGCGCCGCTTATAAATTGGCGAATATCAATTGCCCATCAACCATTACGCATGGCTCCTATGCGCCAGTTACAAATTAACGTTGCGGAAGGCAGCTAAAGCGCAAATCGCTTCTTAGGGCTCCGACGCCTAAATTTCTTATCAAAGTGTTACGATGCGCTTAGGCAATTCTTAAATGTGACAAGCTAGAGTGACTGCCGTGGTCTTGAGTTGTGTAGAGAGTCCAATGACCGAAATGATACGTCCCCGAGTAAAATATGTCATCGGCCCCGATGGCAGCCCGCTGACGATTGCTGATCTGCCGCCGCCGAATACACGGCGCTGGGTGATCCGCCGCAAAGCTGAGGTTGTAGCGGCGGTTCGCGGTGGCCTGCTGAGCTTGGAAGAAGCCTGCGAGCGTTACACGCTGACTGTTGAAGAGTTCCTCTCCTGGCAGTCTTCGATCAACAGCCATGGTCTTGCCGGTTTGCGCACGACCCGCATCCAGCAGTATCGCCACTGACTAGCCCTTTTTGGGCAACGAATTTTACAAGTCGGGCCGCTTGCATGTCCTGAGGGGGATATACAGACGGCCCGAATTCGCGACGCAGCGAACTTGCTTCGTCTCGCCATCACCGACAAGCTTCACCGCGAATTCCCGCTTCATGGACCACTCAGCTGGAAACTCGATCGGTGACGCTGGAACCGCTGCCGGCCCATACCGGCAGCCCTCTCCCCGCCGACCTCATCGAACACTGTGTTCTCGTCTACCGTCTTGGCGTATGCAATGTGACATGCCACTTTCCCGAACAGCACACTGTTGATGAGGAATGGCAATGAACATCAAGAACGAAGCAACGACTTCCGGCGGTCGCTACGTTGCAGAGCTAGAGGGCCATCAGGCCGAGATGACCTACTCCCGCACGTCGCCTAAGCTCGTCATCATCGACCACACCGGGGTACCCGATGCACTGCGCGGCAAGGGCGTCGGCCAGGCACTGGCTCTGCACGCCGTCGAGGAAGCGCGCAAGGGCGGATGGAAGATCTTCCCGCTCTGCCCGTTCTTCAAAGCCCAATCCCAACGCCACGCGGAATGGGCAGATGTCATCAACAGCTGACATCGCAACGCCAAAAGCCATGTATGACGGACGCGGCAGCCCATCATGCATGGCTTTTTCGAGGCGATGTCGAGGCGCCCTAGCGGCGCCCGATTCCTGCCTTAGGCTCTTGCCCGGACCGCGCTGTCGCGCTCTTCCAGCGCGGCCGCACGTGCGTACTCCGCCTGCATCTCTTCGAGCGCCTGTTCCAGCGACTCTTCCTGCATCTTCAGCTCCTTGATCGAAACCTGAAGATTGTCCGCCCGCTGGCGCGCTGCCTTTGCGAAAGTCGGATAGGCGAAGTGATTCGGATCGGAAATGCCGGATTTCTTTTCTTCAACGAGGATCTGGCTCTCCAAATCCTTCGTCATCCGTTCAAATTCGGACATCATCATCTGCAATTGCTGCAGTTGGCGACGTTTTTCGTTCACCTGAAACTCCTTCAGGCGAGTTAGGCTCTCACGCGACTTCATACGCATTACTCCAGTGATGCGAGACCCCTGCTCCACTCAAAACCGCCCCTGCGAGCCGCTTTGAAACGGCCTGCCCAAAAAATTTCCGTCGGTATTAACAAAAACCTACCGCTGGTAACCTTTCGTTTACGGGCATCGTTAATGATAGTGCCGATGATTTAAGGGTCGGTAAACACAACTACGCGATTTCCGATACCGCTTCATTGGTGAGTCGAATGAATCGCTTACCGGCCATTCTTAATGTAAAAGTTAAGAAGTAGGCTTTGCGGATTCTCGTTGGAAAACAGCGGAATGGACAAAATATTTAATAAATTGATTACCTCTTGCCAGAGTGAATCAGAATTTGTTAACCATTTCGTGGCAGCTTCCAAATCACGCAGTGACATATTCGGTATCGTGTAGGGGGCCAGACCACCTTTCGGCGGCGGTAAAGGGGATAAGAATGCGGGTACTACTCATCGAAGATGATAGCGCGACAGCGCAGAGCATCGAATTGATGCTCAAATCAGAAAGTTTTAACGTCTACACCACCGATCTGGGTGAAGAAGGCGTGGATCTCGGGAAGTTGTATGATTACGACATCATCCTTCTCGATTTGAACCTTCCCGACATGTCCGGATATGAAGTGCTCCGCACTCTCCGTCTGTCCAAGGTCAAGACACCGATCCTGATTCTCTCCGGCATGGCCGGCATTGAGGACAAGGTTCGCGGCCTCGGTTTCGGCGCCGACGACTACATGACCAAGCCGTTCCACAAGGACGAACTGGTTGCCCGCATTCATGCGATCGTGCGCCGCTCCAAGGGTCATGCCCAGTCCGTCATCATGACCGGCGAACTGATCGTCAACCTCGACGCCAAGACCGTCGAAGTCGGTGGCCAGCGCGTTCACCTGACCGGCAAGGAATACCAGATGCTGGAGCTGCTCTCGCTCCGCAAGGGCACCACCCTTACCAAGGAAATGTTCCTGAACCACCTCTATGGCGGCATGGACGAACCGGAACTGAAGATCATCGACGTCTTCATTTGCAAGCTGCGCAAGAAGCTGGCCAACGCCGCTGGCGGCGCGAACTACATCGAAACCGTCTGGGGCCGGGGCTATGTTCTGCGCGAGCCGGATGGCGCTGAGTACGCCGAGACTGCCTGAGTTTTCATCCCCTTTGCCAAATAGAAAAAGTCCCGTCCTTGTGGCGGGATTTTTTTCGTTTCCGGCATAAAAAAGCCGCCCAGGGCGGCCTTGATTGGTGAAAGGAGGTTCGCAATTATGCGGCGATAGCGCGATTGCCGAAAACGGCAGTCAAAATCTTGCGGTCGAACGGCTTGAGCAGAAAATCCGTCGCCCCTGCCCGTTTCCCCATCATCAGCTTCTTGAGATCGGCTTCGACCACGCAGTAGTAGATCTTGACCTCGTTGCCGCCTTCCATACCGCGGATGGTGGAGATCAGTTCAAGCGCACCGTCCATTCCGGAATCGACAATCAGGTAGTCCGGAAGTTCGACCTGGCAATTGGAAAGGGCTTCATAGACATTCGAGGCTTCGCTGACGAGGAAATCCAGCTCAGACAGGATACGCTTCCCGACCTTGCGAACAACGTCCGACGAGTCGGCGATCATAAACCTCTGCATGGCTGCTCCTTGCCCCAGCTTCTGTCCCGGCTGGCGAATTACTAGCCAAGGATAAAAACATTAGGCTAAGGATTTATTACCTCGGGGTGCCGAATCGCCGTCGAGGCTTGTATCAAGCCGCGATAACGTCAGCGGTGAAGGTCAGTTCTTCGGTGGTTGCACCATGGCCCAGCGTCATGCCGCATTCATCGGCAAGCAGCACCGTATAGTACGGCTGAATCGTATGGGCATCGATTGCCTCCTCGACTTCCCCGGTCGAAATTTCCACGAACTTCGGCGGCAGGCGCATCAACTTGCCCTTTGCGACAATCTTGAATTTTGCGTCCAGCTCCGGGTTTTCCAGTGTGACTTCAATGGTGCCGCCACGCGGAATGGACGAATAGGCCACGAGAAACAGATTGAGCAGCAGCTTGACGCGGTTTTTGGCGATGATCGCACGCGGGCCACTCCAAGTAACCTCGGTCTTCTTCTCGGCAGCCGCAAAATCCTTCGCCGCGCGTTCGGCTTCACCGGTATCGATCGAGGCGCCGACCGAGCCTGAGGCGCCGAAGGCAAGCCGGGCGAACTTCAGGCGCACAGACGCGTTGAGCGCGCTTGTCCTGATAAGATCCATCGCATCGGCGTCGGCGCCGCCCTCGTCCAGAAGCTCCAGACCATTGTTGATTGCGCCGACCGGCGAAATGACATCATGGCAGACGCGGCTGCACAGAAGCGCGGCCAAGTCGGGACCGGTCAGGGTGAGGTTTGGATTCTTCGACATCATCGTCTCCAGGGGCGGCAGGGTCATTCCGCCGTCTATCTTGCGTCATCAAAATTGCGCGAAGTTTGCGGCCGTACTCGGCGCCATAATGACACCATATTTGGTAAACCGATTGTTAAGACCATACGCGCAAAATGAATCAAACGCCGGAAACGGCTCATCGTACCGACCATGATGAACGGATGACACCCATGCGCGCCCATTTCCTCGGAAGACTCCCGGTCCTCTGCCGGCTTCTCGTTGCGCTGATATTCTCGCCCCTCGTGCTTATCCCCATGCAGGCGGCGGCGCAGCAGGCCAACAATGGCCAGTACACGATGCAGGAGATCGTTGACGCCGGACACTCGTTTTTCGGCTCAACCAGCGGCGGGCTCGCAAAGGTGGTCGAAGCGGCCTTTCAGAAATACGGCCTTCCGAACGGCTACATCCTCGGCCAGGAAGGCTCCGGTGCCTTCATCGCCGGACTTACCTATGGCGAAGGTCAGCTGAACACCAAGAATGCCGGCGAGCATCCGCTCTACTGGCAAGGCCCGTCGCTCGGCATCGACTATGGTGGCCAGGGCACACGCGTCATGATGCTGGTCTATGACCTGCCCTCGACCGACGCCATCTATGCCCGTTTCGGCGGCGTCAGCGGTCAGGCCTTCGTCATCGCCGGCTTCGGTATGACGCTTCTCAAGAATGAAAACGTCCTAGTGGTGCCGATCCGCACCGGTGTCGGGGCGCGCCTTGGACTGAATGTCGGATACCTCAAGGTCACGCCGAATCCGACCTGGAATCCCTTCTGATTCTATCGGCGCTGTCGAACTCTCGCTCGCCGTTACCTTTCCGCCACTTGCTCTACGCGTCAGGTCCGCTTAATCATTGGTCCTGACGCAAATCAACTTTTGGAAGCCGTGGCAACTCCGTGATCGAATATGCTCTCTTGTTCGGACTGGGCTTCCTGACGGCAGCGTTCCTCGTTTTCCTGGTGTCGCCCGCTGTCCACCGTCGCATCGTCTGGTATACAGAAAATCGGATGCGCGCGACCATGCCGCTCAGCCCGCAGGAGGTGCGGGCGCAGAAGGACATGGTCCGAGCCTTCTATGCCGCGGAAAACGCCAAAACGACGCAACAGCTGGTGCGCGAGCGCGAGAAGTCGCTGGCGCTGCAGTTGAAACACGATTCACTGGCGCTCGACGCCGGACGATTTGCGGCTGAAATCGGCGGATTGCAGGCGCAGATCAGCGACATGAGTGTCGAAGCAGCGGAACAGCGCTCGCATCTGCGCAAGGATGAAAACTACATCAGCCAGCTGAAGACGAGCCTCCACATCGCGGAGCAGGCAAGTGCGGCCAAGGAAGGCGAACTTGAAGCGCTTCGCACGCGCCTCAACAGACTTGCGGAACAGAGCGACAATTTGAAGATCGATTTGGCGGCGCGCGAGACCGAAATCGAAAGCATGAGCTTCAAGGCGAATGCGGTCCGCATCGAGCGCGACACGCTTCGCCAGGACGTGAGCTTGCTGCAGAAGCGCGCAAAGGATGCGGAGCAGACCCTCGCCCAGCACGAGCACGCGGTCATCAGGCTGGAAGATCAGGCAGACCGCGATGCGGCGTCGGTGGCCGACAAGGATACGCTACTCGGACGCCGCCAGCAGGAAATTGCGAAGCTGAAAGAACAGATCAAGGCGGCGAACGCCGAACTGCGCAAGGCAAACCGTGCACTGCGCAATGCCGGTCTTCAACCCGTAGCCGCAGATGCGGTTTCAGAGGAGCGGGCAACCGAGGAAACGATGGCAGCCGAACTCGATACCGCGGCGATCGCGGCACGCCTGAGCGAAGAAGTGCGCAAGCGCAGCGCCGCCGTTTCGGAACAGTTGAAAGCAAAGTCGGACACGTATCAGGATGAAGCCGCACGCGAAGAGATCGCCGACATAGCCGCAAGAATGGTCGCGTTGACAGCGATCAATGAAGGCCCCACGTCGCCGATCCGAGACCTTCTGCCGGATGCCGCAGACCATCAGGATGGTGAGCGCATCAACCTTGCGCAGCGCGCAGCGACGATCCTGTCGGAACCAGGCTGAGATCAGATCCGCTTCACTGCTGACGCCATGGCGAAAAGAGCGATGCCCGTGGCCGTCGCCACATTGAGGCTGTCCAATCCCTCCGATTGCGGAATGCGCGCGCTGTTGAAGCGCTCAAGGACAACAGGCGGCAATCCCTCGCCTTCCGTGCCTACGACCAACGCCATCCTGCCGGCTGGCGGTATCGCCCGGATGTCGGTCTCGCCGCGCGGCGAGAGTGTCCAGATGGCGAAGCCGTTCGCGGCAAGCCGCGCCAGTATATCAAGTCCAGTGCCCTTCCGCTGGTAAGGCACACTGAGGACGGAGCCGACGGAGACGCGCAATGCCTTGCGATACAGCGGATCGCAGGACGTTTCATCGAGGAAGATGGCATCGGCCTTGAAGGCGGCCGCGTTGCGGAACATGGATCCGGCATTGTCATGATTGGAAATGCCGCAACCGACAAGGACCAGCGAACGCTTAGACAATCGGTCGACGAGATCGACTTCCGCTACCTCGCGCCTGCCGAGGGCCAATACGCCGCGATGGAGATGAAATCCGACGATCCGGTCCAGAACTTCGGCCTCGGCAACATAGACGGGCACCTCGATCGGCAGCCGCTCGAGAATGGGAGCGACGCCATCGACGCGGTTCCTGAGCAACAGCACCTTTTCGGTTGTAAAGCTGCCGCTGTGGCTGGCTTCCGCCAACATGCGAAGCACGACCGTACCCTCCGCAATGAAGCGGTTCTGCCGACCGGTCAGATCCCGTTCGCGGATATCGCGGAACTCAGCGATGCGAGCATCGTCCGCGCTCTCGATCGCAACGAGCCGAGAAGCCATCGCCCTAGCCGCCGTTGATGGTCACATCGGCGACAATGCGTCCTGCCTTGATATCGAAGACGAGCGACTTCATGATCCCGTCGGCCGTGGCCCCAAAGAACATGATCTGCCCTCCCGAGAACGACGACGACTGAATGATGAAGCCCGGCGGCAACACGGCCGTCACGGATATAGGCGCATCCGACGGTACGCCGGCCGATGTCACGGCTGTTGGTTCGCTCGCGGGAGTCCGCATCGTCTTGTAGACAATGGCGCCGAAGACCGCCATAAGGCTCACGAACATGATGATGCCTGAAACAATCTGCAGGCGGATCATCTTGCGCCGGACACGTTCCATCACCGGATCAAGGGGCTTTTCGTCCTGATCACCTTCTGGCTGGATATTCGTCATATGTGGCGTTCCGTTCTATAAATCATTCGGAGAAGAAGCGTCTTGAGCGACCCCTTTAAACAAGCATCCGGCATTAGAAAAGTCCTCACGGCCGACGAGAGTGCCGAAGGCCGTCTCGATGCGTGGATGACGGCACAGCTTGGGGAAGAGTTTTCGCGCAGTCGCGTGAAGGTGCTGATCAAGGAAGGCCAGGTCTCGGCGGGCGGCAAGGTCGTCGCCGATCCGCAGAAAAAAGTGCGTCCAGGCGATGTCTTCGAGATAGTCCTACCGGAACCGCAAGACCCGACGCCCCAGGGCGAAAACATTCCGCTCGATATTCTGTTCGAAGACGACGATGTCATCGTCATCTCCAAGCCTGCGGGCCTCGTCGTCCATCCAGCGGCAGGGAACTGGACCGGTACGCTCGTCAATGCGCTGATCTACCATTGTGGCGACAGTCTTTCCGGTATCGGCGGCGTCCGTCGTCCGGGGATCGTTCACCGCCTGGACAAAGACACCACAGGTGTAATGGTCGTCGCCAAGAACGACATCTCTCATCGCCACCTCTCGCTGCAGTTTGCCGATCACGGGCGCACCATGCCCTTGGAGCGCGCCTATCAGGCAATCGTCTGGGGGCGTCCTCGCGCGCTGACGGGGACGATCAATGCCCCGCTGGGGCGCTCCGTCGGCGACCGTACGCGTCGTGCCGTCAAACGGCCCGAGACGCAGGATGCCGACGAGGCGATCACACATTATGAAGTGCTCGAGCGCTTTCATGAGAATCCCGACGCGACTTCGCTCGCCTCACTCATCGAGT
Source organism: Rhizobium sp. BK399 (assembly GCF_014194695.1). GTDB lineage: Bacteria > Pseudomonadota > Alphaproteobacteria > Rhizobiales > Rhizobiaceae > Rhizobium. The sequence goes on from NZ_JACIAH010000003.1 coordinate 73,388, forward strand.
GTCATCTCGAAACCGGCCGCACGCATCAAATCCGCGTGCACATGGCACATATCGGCCACCCGCTGCTCGGTGACACGGTCTACGGCGCAGGTTTCAAGACAAAGGCAAATCTCCTTCCGGATGCTGCCAGGAAGACTGTGAATGCCTTTGGCAGGCAGGCCCTCCATGCCTATATGCTGCAATTCGAGCACCCCCGCACCAACGAGGTGATGCACTTTGAAGTGCCTCTGCCTGAGGACATGGAAGAGTTGGCAAGCGCCCTGCGGGCCAAGGCGGAGTAACGCCTTCGTGAAACGGTGTGCGGCCTTGAACCCCTGTTCGGCCATACTTATCTGTACATTGACTTAGTGCGGGCTCCGATAAAGCCGCACGTCCCCGGTTCGCCTTTTTAACGCAGGGGCGCGTTCCATCGGGAACCGGAATTCAGATAGGAGGGTGCTTTTATGGCCCGAAATAACTTGCCGTCCATTACCGCCGGCGAAGCCGGTCTCAATCGCTATCTCGACGAGATCCGCAAGTTCCCGATGTTGGAACCGCAGCAGGAATATATGCTTGCGAAGCGCTATGCGGAACATGGCGATCGCGAAGCCGCTCACAAACTCGTCACCAGTCACCTGCGCCTCGTTGCGAAGATCGCGATGGGATACCGCGGCTATGGCCTGCCGATCGGCGAAGTCGTATCCGAAGGGAACGTCGGCCTGATGCAGGCCGTCAAAAAGTTTGATCCGGAACGCGGCTTCCGTCTTGCCACCTATGCCATGTGGTGGATCAAGGCGTCGATCCAGGAGTACATCCTGCGTTCGTGGTCTCTGGTGAAAATGGGCACGACCGCCAACCAGAAGCGACTGTTCTTCAACTTGCGTCGTCTCAAGGGCCGCATTCAGGCCATTGACGACGGTGACTTGAAGCCGGAACACGTCGCTGAGATTGCCACGAAGCTGAACGTCTCCGAGGAGGAGGTCGTCTCGATGAACCGTCGCCTGTCGGGCGACGCGTCGCTGAACGCACCGATCAAGGCCTCGGAAGGCGAATCCGGGCAATGGCAGGATTGGCTCGTCGACGACCACGATAGCCAAGAGGCGGTTCTGATCGAGCAGGACGAACTCGACACGCGTCGCCGTATGCTGGCGAAGGCGATGAGCGTTCTGAACGATCGCGAACGCCGTATCTTCGAGGCGCGTCGTCTCGCTGAAGATCCGGTAACGCTGGAGGACCTCTCGTCAGAGTTCGACATCAGCCGCGAACGCGTTCGTCAGATCGAAGTCCGCGCCTTCGAAAAAGTCCAGGATGCCGTGCGCAAGGAAGCTCTGGAGCGCGCCAAGGCCGTTCGGGTCGTGGAAGCGACAGCCTAAAGCGCAAGTTTCCTCAAATGAAAAAGGGCGGGACCGTTTGGTCTCGCCCTTTTTTATTTACTCCAACCAGTGATTATTGGCTGGTCGATACGTCGCCAAATGCGGCCCATTCCTTGATCGCGGCGTTGAACGCCTCCGCGCCCGTCGAGCCTTTCTGCATCGTCAGAAGGGCACGGCGGCCGTTGCGATAGGTGATCGGGATATCGATCCAGTCGCGGCTTCCGAGGAGATCGAGGTTCGCCTTGCGCGCATCCGGATAGTCATTCAGCGCGATCATATGGAAATCGTCCGTGATCTTTGCGGGAACGGCAATCAACGCGTCGCCGCGATCCTGCTCGGTCCGCTTCATCGAAATGCGCTGAACGCTCTCGATGGCGCCGCCTTCGAAGTTTGGCGGCAACGAGAAGACGACTTCGACGATGTGGCTTGCAGGCAGCGACGGATCCGAATTGCGTTTGAAGGTGAGCTGCGCCGACAGGTTGCGTTCCGGAACGGTCACGGTCGCCTGCACGGATGCTTCCTGCCTGCCGTCCGAGCCTGCCTCGTGCTGGAGGCTCCAAACCACCGACCCCTGGATAGCAGTCGGCGAACTCTGCCCGATACGCTCTTCATAGAGGAACATTTTCTCATTTGACCCGACCGGCGCGGTTTGTGCTGCACCGTCCGCCGGCGGCGTCGCCGCTGACGTGGCTGCCGGAGGGGTAGCGCTCGTCGAGGGCGGCGTCGTCGAGGTCGCAGGCGGCGTCGGATCGGCCGCAGCAACGTTCTGCTCGGCTACCGACTTTCCTTCGGCCGTCGGCGTTCCTGGAACAGCAGCGGGGCCGCTGTCGACCTCGGTGCCGTCGGCACGAAGCCGCTGGTTGAACTTGTTGTTGACGGCAGCGCCGTCATTCAACGAGGCGACTTCCTTGTTTGCGTCTGCCGGCTTGGCGTCGCTGGTCTGTGGCGCCGCGGCTGGCGTCGAAGCATCCGGCTTGGCCGGCGCCTGCTCGTTCTTCGCACTCTGCGACGGAGCGGCGCTGACAAGGTTCTTCAACATCGTCGACAGCGCATCCTGATGGGTCCAGGCGGCATACCCGCCGCCGCCAACAACGCCCAGCGCAATGAGGATGGTTACGATGGAGCCGATGCCGAACCGGCGGCGCTTCGGCTCCATGCGCAGATTCTTGCCCTGGAACTTCGCGGCAACGGCGCTGTCGAGATCGGGCGGCGCAGTGCCGTCGTCGTCTTCGGCAACAACGCCGCGGTTGTCGTAGCCACGAAGCGGCCGTGCCTCCTGCCACGCAGGATTGGTTTCCGGCGCAGCTTTCGCGGTGCCATGGATCTCCGAGAAGAGATCGCCATCGTCGAAATGCGCGTTGATCGGAACCTTCTTGCCGCTTTCGATCGGTGGGAGATCGTCGAAGGCTGCTGCCTCCCAGGAGAACCCCTCGTTGGCGGCAGGCATCTTCACGCTAGCCGGTGCATGGTCGATGCCGGCGATGACGTCCTCGAACGCGCGCGCGGCTTCGTTTGCCGGAGCAACGGGCGCTGCCTCGGAAAACTGCCTCAATTCCTCGAGCGCCCAGTCTGTCGGGGCATCCTTGGCCGGCGGCGCCGGCGTTTCCTCGACGGGCTCAGCCCATACCGGATCGAAATGCCCGGCGGCGTCCGCATGGAGCGGCTCTTCCTGGCTGCGATCCACGAATTCTTCCGGCGAGCGATCCAAGCCATAGACTGGTTCGACCAGACGGTTGGTCAGATCGTAGTCGCGCGCCGCTGGCTGCAAAGCCGGCTCCACGTACGGAGGCTCGGTGGGCTCGGCAACAGGCTCTTCTATGCCCACATGCTCGTCAGAGCCCTGCCGTTCCTCGTGAGCGACCTCTTCGGAAGGAGCGGAGCGCAGGTGCTCGACGGGTTCGACTTCTTCAGCGGGAGCCGACGGCTCTTCATGCGGCCAATGCGTGTCGTGCTGGGCAGCATATTCCGGCTCGGCAGCGGCAGGCTCTTCGTGATAATGCGCAGGCTCTTCGCGCGGCTCCTGATAGGCAGGCGCAGGCTCTTCAGCTTCTACATGCTCTTGGTGAACCGATGTCTCGTCTGCCGGCTCGTCAACAGTGGGTTCGGCGGCGACCGGTTCAGGAGCGGTGGCCTCCGGCTCATGGGCGGTCTCGACTTCGGGCGCAGCCGCCGCGGCAACATCGTCCGCGGACGGAACGGCTTCGGCGTGTTCCGCTTCGACTTCGCGGATTGCAGCCTCGAGCTTTTCAAGCTGCCGTTGCAGCATCGCTTCCGGCGGACGCGGCTTCATGTTCTCGAGCTGCCGCTGCACAGCACCGCGAGCGCGCTCGTAGACTTTCACCCGCATCTCGGGAGTATTTTCAGACAGGCCGTCAACCGCCCGCCGGATAACTGCGATAAAATCCGCCATTCGTACTTTCTCTAAGAGTGCGGTCCGCCACGCGAACCGCACAAATAATGACCCGCGACCTTAGTCCTCAAAAGGATCGGTCACAAGTATCGTGTCGTCTCGCTCAGGACTTGTAGACAGGAGAGCGACGGGCGCCCCGATCAACTCTTCAACCTGGCGAACATACTTGATTGCCTGGGCCGGCAGATCGGCCCAACTGCGCGCGCCGACCGTCGATTCTTTCCAGCCTTCGAGCGTCACATAGATCGGCTCGACGCGAGCTTGCGCGCCCTGGCTGGCAGGAAGATGATCGATCTCTTCGCCGTCCAGCTTGTAGCCGACGCAGATCTTCAGTTCGTCGAGGCCGTCGAGAACATCAAGCTTCGTCAGCGCAATGCCGGTAATGCCGTTGGTGGCAACCGACTGGCGCACCAGCGCTGCATCGAACCAGCCGCAACGACGCTTGCGGCCCGTCACCGTACCGAATTCGTGACCTTTTTCACCGAGGAACTGGCCGATCTCGTCATGCAGCTCGGTCGGGAACGGTCCCTCGCCAACGCGCGTCGTATAGGCCTTGGTGATGCCGAGGATATAGCCGAGCGATCCCGGGCCCATGCCAGAACCAGCCGCGGCCTGGCCGGCGACGGTGTTCGAAGACGTGACGAACGGATACGTGCCATGATCGATGTCGAGCAGGCTGCCCTGCGCACCTTCAAAGAGGATACGAGCGCCCTTGCGGCGTTCCTTGTCGAGGAAGAGCCAAACCGTATCGCGGTACGGAAGCACGCGGTCGGCGATCGACGTCAGTTCCGTCATGATCGTATCATGGCTGACCTCGGCAACGCCAAGGCCGCGACGCAGTGCATTGTGGTGCGTCAGGATGCGGTCGACCTTGCCCGGCAGCGTGTCGAGATCGGCGAGGTCCATCACACGGATCGCACGGCGGCCAACCTTGTCTTCATAGGCCGGGCCGATGCCACGGCGCGTGGTGCCGATCTTCGTACCGCTGTTGGACGCAGCGTCTTCACGGTAGGCGTCGAGCTCGCGGTGCAGTGAGAGAATAAGCGTCGCGTTGTCGGCGATGCGCAAGTTCTCGGGGGAAATCTTGACGCCCTGCTTTCCCAGCTTCTCGATTTCGGCAATCAGTGCGTGCGGATCGACGACGACGCCGTTGCCGATCACAGCCATCTTGCCGGGACGCACGACGCCGGATGGCAACAGCGAGAGCTTGTAGCTGGTTCCATCGATTACCAGCGTATGGCCTGCATTGTGTCCGCCCTGATAGCGCACAACGATGTCCGCACGTTCCGAAAGCCAATCGACAATCTTGCCCTTGCCTTCGTCACCCCATTGCGAACCGACCACGACTACGTTCGTCATTCACGTCTTCCTGTTAAAGGCGGATTTAACCGCACCCTTCTCAAACCCGCGCATCTATAAAGCTTTGTCACGGGGAAAGCGACCCTGTTATGCCGCCGGAATCGGCTTTTTACGTGACAAATCAGCCATCATCGGGCTATTGGCCAATCATATCCTGGGGTTGAGAACGCATCGCCGTCATCTGGAAGAATCGCCTGTGCAGGTTGCCGCTTATATTTCTCTCGTCGTCGCGGCATTGTGCTGGGGCGGAAACGCGGTAGCGGGCAAGCTCGCGCTCGGGCACGTCAGCCCGATGACGTTGACATTTCTGCGCTGGTTCCTTGCAACAGCGCTCATTGCCGCCGTTTCGGTCCCGCAATTGAAGCGCGACTGGCCGATCGTTCGCAAGAACCTGCCGCTTCTCTTCTTCTACGGCGTCGTCGGCTACACGCTTTTCAACGCGATGCTCTACTCCGCCGTCCAGTATACGACCGTGATCAATGTTGCGATCGAGCAGGCCGGCATCCCGATGCTGATCTTCCTCTTGAACTTTGTTTTCTTCCGCACAGGCGTTTCTACGGCGCAAGTCGTCGGCTTCGCGATGACCTTGGTCGGGGTCGCATTGACCGCCGCGCACGGCGACCTGAGGACGCTGCTACAGCTCGGCCTCAACCGCGGCGACGGACTCATGCTGATCGCCGTCGCCGCCTATTCGGTCTATACGATTTTTCTTCGCTGGAAGCCGCCACTCGATTGGCGCACGCTGATGGCCGTTCCCGCACTCGGCGCGACGCTCACTGCCGTGCCGCTACTCATCTGGGAGGGCAGTCAAGGCGCCATTCAACTGCCCGACAACAGCGGCTGGCTGATCGCCTTTTACACCGCGATCTTCGCCTCACTCCTCGCGCAAATCCTCTACATCAAAGGCGTTGAGGCGATCGGCGCAAACCGGGCCGGTCTCTTCATCAATCTCGTGCCAGTTTTCGGAACGCTGTTGTCGGTCGCCCTGCTTGGCGAGCATTTGCAGGCCTTTCACATCGTTGCGTTGGCGCTTGCATTGGGCGGCATCGCCATTGCCGAAAAGGGCCGCCCCCAGACAGCCGTCTCCACCGCCCCTGCATCACCAATGGATTAGCCGAGTTCCAGCGTCGTTACACCAAAGACGTTCTTCAGCGGAACGACCGGCGCGGCGCCGCGATACATTCGAGCCGTTTCGAAGACGGGCGCCAAGCCCATCTCCTCTGCAAGCGCAATCGCCTCGCCGTTGCTGGCGGGGATGTCGATGAAGACCCTCGCTCCTTTTGCCTGCGGTGCCAGCAACGAAAGCAACGCTGCGGCGCTATCCTTGTCGGCAGCAAACAGCGGGCCGAGCTTGTAGCCGTCGTAACAACGACGGATCGTGCCATACCCGCGGATCTTGCCGCTCCTGCGCACCACGGCCGAGTGCCTGTCCCTGCGGGCCGCACACCACGACGCCACAAATGCTGGCCGCGGGGCGGGAAAGATGGTCGCGTCATAGCGCAACAATCCGTCAAGTTTGTCGGAGACAGCCTGCGCGACAAGCGTCGAGGCCGGCAGGGCTGATATCACGCCGCCGTAGCGAACCGTCCGATAGGCCTCTTCGAAGCCGGCCTTGCGGTAGTTACCCTGCTGAGCGGCGACGCCATCCAGGCCGATGCTGCGGCCCTCCGCGGACGCCATGCCGGCATTCCAGATGGCTTTGCCGTAGCCGCGGCCGCGAAAATCCGGATGCACGATATAGAGTCCGAGGAAAGCAAAGTCGTCGCCATACTTGACGACCGAAATCGAGGCGACCGGCACCTCCCCGAGCACGCCAACGAAAAATCCGGAGGGGTCCGCATCGTGAAAGGCAATCGAGTCGTCGAGGCCAGGATTCCAGCCCTCCTGACGCGCCCATTCGAGCACTAGCTCCAACTCACCGGGTCGCATCGGGCGAACGGCAAACTCCGAATTCATGCAACGTCCTTAAATCAGATCGACCGCAAGCCTATACCCGCGGCAAAAGACAAGAATGAAAGTCTAACGGCGCAAAGTCGGCCGGGAGCGAAGAAACATGTTCATGGCCGAGGCGATCTACATCGATCGTCATGAGGCACGACCCGAAATTCTTCGCATCGCAATCATCATGGAACAGGGAGAATACAATCTCAAGGGAATTACTTAAGAGAACATAAAGACATGGTAAGTTCTCAGTAACGACCATCAGACGAGCAACTGGATTTTATATCGTGCCAGGATGCCCATCTTCGATAAAAACGCTCCGCAGGACGCGGAAGCGACGCCCTACGCGATCGCGATAACCTCGAGTTCCTGGCCACCGACAGTGGCGACATCTCCAATCGACTTGCCGATTAGGGACCTTGCCACTGGGGACACGAAGGATATCGATCCCGCTTTGGGATCAGCCTCGTCCTCTCCAACAACGCGATATGTCTGCACACGCCCGTCGTCGCGGCTGAACGTCACGGTGCTTCCAAAGGCCACTTGATCGAACGAAGACGGGTCGGGAATAACCTCGGCGGTGCGAACGCGAGTCGCGAGGTAGCGTAGGTCTCGCAAGGGATTCGCAGCCTGCCGCCGTCGCTCATTGATGTCCTCGATAGTGCTTGCGGCATCGAATGCGTCGCGCGCCTGCTGGAGCTGCAATTCCAGAGCCTTCAATCCCGCTTCGGTCACAAGGTTCGGATGCGGCGAAATTGGACGATCCGGCAGCAAAGTTTCAGATGCGGCTTCAGCACTTTCTTCTTTGACGAAAGCAACACTCAATTTCGCAACTCCGTTTGGGCGCCTCGTGGTCTCCCGGCGCACCGGCGACAGGTCATCCCGACTGATGGAACGACAATACCCTGTCCATGTTATAGCATCTCTTCCAGTGGTCCCAGCGGGAAGAACGCCGGCTCGGACAAAACCACACCTCCCAACTTGAGCACCGCCGGCGACCACCGCAATGCGCGGCAAATGCCCGCCGACGCAATCTGGTCATGTGCGCGAACGTCCCCGCCCGCCCAACATGAAATAGGATCATAGTCCCATTTACTGTTGTGGAGGTCTCAATAATGTTTCTCGGTCTCGATATCAGTGCCGGCTGCCCCGCCCATCGCGACGGGACCAGGCCGCGCTCCATCGTCGCCTTCGGCGACAGTCTGACGGCAGGCGCGGGCGCGTCTTCGTCAGACCACTCCTATCCCGCTCTGGCAGCTTCGCTATTCAACCCACCTCGCACTGTCATTAATCGCGGGGTCGGCGGCCAGACCTCGACCCAGATCGCTTCCCGTCAGGGAGGCACGCCCCTGCTGCTCGCCGTCCAGGGTACTGAAACCAAGAACCTCTATCCCCGCAGCCGAGACTGGATGACCTCGTTTGATGCAGGCGTCATCAACGGACTCACTCACGAATTGGTAGCGGCAGGGGTTGATGAAAACGGACTTCCCTATGGCGACGTTCGCGTTCACGGAATGGCAACCGGATCGTTCACGGATGTCGGTCGACAGATATACAGCTCCATCGCCGCAAACCTGAAAGTCGAAGCTGGCAGCCGCTGGACTATCTCTGGCGAGGCTCAACTGGTTGGCGGCTCCACCAGCGGCGTGAACGGTTTCAATCTCCTGCTCATTCAAGCTGACGAGGCCGGCGGCTACCTCAACGAAATCGCGTCGCCAGGTTTTCCACTCGATGGTGCGCGCAATTCCGTATCGGAAAGCGGTGAAGCAACCCACGCCTTTATTCGCTCGACCTTCCTGCTGAATGTTGCCGTCGGCAGCACTATCGACATCACGCTTCGCATCTTTCCGGGCCAGTTCGAGGCCGGCCCGCTGCGAACCTCCCTGCAACTCACACCTGGCGACGGAACGATCAACCTCTACAATCCGACCTTCTCTACGACATCCCGCTTCGGCACCAGCGCGAACGGCTGGACCCCGCGCGTCCAGGATGGCCACACAACCCCGCTACGGGTGGAAAGCAGCAAACTACTGGTCAGCAACGACGACGCCGGAATCCTTCGCGGCTGCGAGATCGCCCTGGCGGCGGTGCCACAGGGCAAAACCATTCGCGTCGGCTTCGATCTCGACTTCATCGAGGGTGGCGGCCTTGTCCAGATCGGCGGCCTCAATGCACCCGGTGGCAGTTGGGCGGCGGAAACCGCCGAAGGAAATGCAACCTCGGTTATCAGCTACCGTGGCCACCACGAAGTGATCTTAACCAGTGGCAACAGCACTTTCGGTAACGAGTCGTGCGGTGCGATCGCGTTTGTCAGCAGCGACAGCTATGTCACCTGGTCGCTTGACAACATCTCCATCGAGTGGGGCGATAGCAGCCCGCAAATTCCCGTCACCTACAAATCCGCGGACATCTTCATCGATTCCGGCGCTCACCGCGGCAGCGCTTCCGGCACGCTGGTCGGCATCAAAGGATCGATCTCCGCCGATGCCGCAGGCAATTGGAGCTTTACGCGAAGGTCCGCAGGCGACAGCGCCGGCGTGCCCTATTCCGCAACCTTCCTTTTGGACGACGCCATCGCGACACGAGGAGACGTCCAGTGGATCTGGGCCGGCCGCAACAACGCCAGCGCTCCAGCTACGGTTATGTCCGATATCGCAGCAATGGCAAATCGGGTAGCACGCGGGCGATATCTCGTTGGCTCGATCCTGCCTGCGGCAAGCGACACACCCGAGGCGATGCAGCAGATATCGGAGCTGAATGCGGCTCTCAAGACCGTCTACCAAAACCACTTTGTCGATCTTCAAGCTGCCCTTCAGTCCGCAGCCAACCAGACTTCTGGCGATCAGGAGGACGTGGCGGCCGGCCTGGTGCCACGATCGCTGCGGGCTGATGCAATCCACCTCAATGATCTAGGCTATGCGGTCGTCGCCGCCGCCTGGGCTGGCGCTACGATCGTCCAGGGCTGGTAAACAGCACGCGCTTGCGCAGGAAACGCGCCGGGTTGCCGGCAAAGATCGTCCAGGCCGGGATGTTGCTGAAGGCGACGCCACGCGCACCGAGGACAGAGCCCTCTTCTAAAATTACGCCGGGGCCGACAAAGGCCTCGGCCGCCACCCAGGCATTGGCCCCGATCGTGATCGGATGTGCCTCCAGCTGGAAATAGGGATCGTCCACTACATGACTACCGGCGCAAAGATGCGCGCCTTGTGAGATCACGGCATTCCGGCAGATGCGGATCGGCGCCATCGCATAGCAAATGACACGCGGGCCAATCAGTGCGTTCTCTTCCATCACCAGGTTCGGTGGATACCAGATCCTTGCCGAACCATGAACGCGGGCGTTGGCCGCCAGTTGTGCGCCGAACATGCGGAGCAGCATCGCCCGCCATCGATGCAAGGGGGCCGGCGTCCAACCAGCGAGAAGCATCCACGCGACCGCCCACGCGGCCCGTAACATCCTGTGCTGCAGCGAAAAGCTTGGGCCGCCGGTGCGCGAGCCGCTTTTCCTTGCGTCGAGGATGCCCAAGGCATGCTGTTCCATTATCATCGCCTCCAAGCTCGAACGGCGGCTAACTGTGCCGGTGGCTGGACGAACCGCCGGAGCGAGACCGAAAGCAGCTTCGCGACAAACAGTTGACAGACGAAAAGCGGAAGCACCGCACCCACCGGCCCACGCAGAAGAATGGGCAAGGACGCTGCGATGAAGAATTGGAGTACGCGAACCCCGAAGAACCTGTCCTGGTTGAACCGGATCATCGCTCCCAGCAGAAATGCACATGCGAAGCCGCCAAGCACGACGCCCACAAACCCGAAATCCATGTAGAAATCGCAGCCGAGAAAGAGGGAGAGGTTTGGCGTCCCGTACATGCCGGCGGCAAAGAGATCATTGCCGATATCAAGCCCGCCGACGATCGGTTTACCCGGCCAGACGGCGCGGGGAACGAAGAACAGTACGACAGCGGTCAGCTTTTCGCCCCACATGAGATCATGCGTCGACATGTAGCGGACGGAGTGGACAGCCATGTCAAACACATCGACGGAAGGGATGTCAAAGAAGTTCCCGACAACCGAGACCTGCGACAGATCCTGCAATCCCTCCAATCCTGAGCGTGTCGTTATATTGAGGATCGGAAACAGGATCGTCAGCGCCACCAGGCCACAAAGGTAGAATTTCGCCGCCGATAGCTTGCCACCAGCGAGTGCCAGGAACACGGGTCCCCACACCGCCAGCAGCACGAAGCGTGGTGCATTGAACGGGTTTCTGGCGACCGCCAGCAAAACCAGAACGAGCAGCAGCATCGACACCGCGGTAAGCCTACGCGGCGATAAGCGACAGTATGCTGCCACCAGGCAAGCACTCGCAGATTGAACGGCCAGAAATAGCATGCTCGCGATGAAGGGCTGCGAGCCATCCTGCTCCAAGCGCGATGAAAGCAGCCTTTCGAAGCCACCTTCGGACATGGCGAACAGGATGAAGGCAACGACGTTGAGGAAGAGGATGAAAGGTATAGCAGGTCGGACATCGGTCGCCGCCGGCTGTTCATCGGATTGCATCGACACGAAGAGGAATGGGAAGGCAAAGACAACGACGACCAGCATCGCCAGAGCGTACTCGGCCGGATCGTAGGCGTAGGCCGTTATCGCAGTCGCGCCACCGATCCGGTCCCCATGAATTCGCTGCAACGGCGAGATCACAAAATAGATAAACAGACAGAACCAGAAAATGTCGCCAATCTCGAAATCGCGCGATCGCAGGCGCCCCAAACCGACGATCACAATGGCGAACAGCGGCAAGCTCAGGCCGACCACGAAAAGACTGTCGGCGAAAGGCAAGTTGAGGAGGTAGAGTGCCAGCACCGTCCCGAGCCTGATCATCACTTCCCTCGCCATGCCGGTAGACCACGACGAAAGAGCAGATACCAAAGGCCCAACGCGCCCGCGGCATGCGAGACCACCTCGGCAACCGCAAGCCCAGCAAGACCAAGCCAGTAGCCGAGCGCGGCAGTTGCGACGAAACAGATCAGCATGGCGCCATTGGCCGACAAGGCGACCGCGCGGTAGTGCCCCAGTGCCTGTGCCGCCTGGGATAGCGTCGACACCAATGCACCGCTCAGTATCCCAAACGAGAAAAGACTGACAACACCGGCCGCTGCGGCGATCGCAGCATGTGTCGATCCGGCGATCAGCAAACCGGCTATCAAAAGGCCAGATGAACCAGATACGGAAATCCATGTGGCCAAGCGCTGAACGCCGAATGCTGTCCAAACCGGGCTGACGCTCGTGGCAATCCTGTGTACGAGCAGAGGAAAATGCGCTCGGCGGACAGATTCCAGGACCTGCGAGCCCGCTGCCGTAATCTGCCGACCGTAGAGAAAAATCGCCGTCGGTCCCTGGCCAAAAAGCAGTGAGCAGATAATGAGCTGGAATCGAAACGACAGCTGCCCCGGCAGTAGCGCAAGCAAGACCGACACTCCTTCGCGGACAAGGTCCGTGCAGCGTCGCCATGTCACCGATATCCTCCCAGGAGGGCGGCCGACATGGCAAAGGGTCAACAACTGCATGGTGACGGCGATGCCGCATCCCATCGACAAGGCCGCCCCGAGAATCAGACCAGACTGGTTGGCCGAAAGACCGCTCGCAGGCAGCAGCGCTGCCCCAGAGCAGAGGTACGTCGCCATGCCGGTCACCCCGCTCAGTCCACTCAGCTTCAGTCCATCAAGAATGCCGCCGGCGTTGAAAGCCCAGAATATGAGGGCCGGAGTGGCCGCTGTGAGGTAGGCGCAGCTGAAGTCATCCCACGACCACAGCGCGTACGACAAACCAATCAATGCGACAGCAATGGCCACGCAAAGCCGCACCATGCTTCCGGACCAGAAGCAGTGTCGGATCTCCGCACCGTCACCCTTGACATCTGCTAAGGCAACTCTGCGGGCGACCGAGGTCATGCATCCAAAATCGACAATCATCAGCGCGAGAACAGCAAAGGAAAAACATGTCCCGAAGCGCGCCAGTAGCTCGAGTTCCCCCCGACTGACCAGCAGGGTCTGCGCGAGAAAGATCGATCCCTGCCCTATCCCGAAGCTCGCAATCAACAGCGCTGCGTTGCCGGTTCCCCGCCACGACAGGCCTCGCTCACCACGTACCTTTGCCTGGTGAGCACCGATCGCCGTCATGCGGCCACTCGGATCAACTGGCTCTCGATCCAGGCATAAGTTGCCTCCAAACCGGTAATGAGGCTTTGCGCTGGTCGCCAGCCCAGCTTCTCCTCGATCAAACGATTATCGGAGTTCCGCCCGCGGACACCAAGGGGACCGGGAATATGTCGCTTCTGAAGCCGCTTGCCGGCGATGGCACAGACCATGTCAACGAGCTGGTTGATAGTCACCATCTCGTCCGACCCGATGTTGACCGGTCCCTCGAAACCGGAGCGCATCAGGCGTGTCGTTCCCTCCAGACATTCGTCTATGTAGAGGAAAGAGCGGGTCTGCAGGCCATCACCCCAGATCTCGATTTCATCGCCATGCGAGGCGATCGCAACCTTGCGGCAGATTGCAGCTGGCGCTTTTTCCTTGCCGCCTTGCCATGTACCGGAAGGTCCGAAGATGTTGTGGTATCGCGCAACGCGGTTCTTCATTCCATGGTTGCGGTTGTAGGCGAGAAAGAGGCGCTCGGAGATGAGTTTCTCCCACCCATATTCGCTGTCTGGCGCGGCGGGATAGGCCGATGATTCCGCGCAATTGGGATTGTCCGGATCTTCCTGATTGTACGCAGGATAGATGCAGGCCGAAGAGGAGTAGAAAATTCGCTCGACATTCTGACGGCGGCAGATTTCGGCGACATTGAGGTTGATGGTTGCAGAATTGTGGATGATGTCGGCGTCGTGCTCGCCGGTGAAGATATACCCAGCCCCGCCCATGTCAGCGGCCATCTGGTAGACCTCGTCGAAGCGACCGTCGATGACCCTCTCGCAAACATCCTGCCGGCGAAGGTCACCCGCAATGAATTCGTCGGCTACCGTCGCTTCATATTCCGGATACTTGAGATCGACGCCGCGAACCCAGAACCCCTCATGCTTCAACCGTCGGACAAGGTGGCTGCCGATGAAGCCTCCGGCACCACAGACAAGAGCAGTTTTCCCCAGCACCTTACGCCCCCCAGCGCTATTTTGCCTGCAACTCCATCAAGAACAGCCGTTCAAGAATTCCCTCAAATCGATCCGCAATCCGATCAATCCCGAAACTTCTCTCGGCATACGCGCGACCATTTGCGCCAAGCTTCGCCCGGACCTCCGCACGCTCAGCCAACTGACGAAAATTGGTCACGAAATCTGCGTGATTGCCGGGTTCCGAAACGAGCCCGGCTTGCTCCCGCTCGAGGATTCTCCGAGCGAGATTTCCTGCGGGGATGGCGGCGAGTACTGGCTTCCCGGAGCAGAGGTAAGTGAGTACCTTCGACGGCACCGAAAAGATCCCAGCATCGGCTTCGATCATGGCGATCAGTATGTCGGCATCAGCCAACACCCCCGGCAGATCCGAGAATCGAACCCACGGTCGGACCACGAGGTTGGTTATGCCTTCGGTCTTTGCACGATGCGCGAGCTCGTCTGCCGCGCGGCCCTCGGAGAGGACGTCAATCGTCACGGTCAGCGCTTTCGCCGCAGAAAGAAGAACCTCGGGATTGTGCTTGTAGCCCAACGTTCCCGCGTAAACGGCGTGTATCGTTCCATTTCCCGGCTTCGCTCGCCCTTGCGCGCTCACATCATTCAGCGGCGCCCAATTTTCAATGACGGAAATATCGTGAGTTGAGACGCCGTTGTTGCAAAGAAACGGGACAAAGTCGTCCGTGATCGCGACGATATGGTCGCTTCCCCTCAAGAGGTCGTATTCGAGCTTGCGATAGCGCTTGGCGACAAGGCTGCCGAGCACCGGAAGCTTACGGGGCAAGATGCGGCCGATCGCTTCGCTATAGATATCCTGAAGCCAGAAGACGAATTTTGCTCCGATCGCCCGTGTCGCTTTGTAGATCACGGCTTGGGTATCCAGCGGGGCGTTGGAGGAAATAACGACCTCCGGCCGAAATTGCTGGATTTGAACTGCAACCAACCGTCCGGTTTCGATCTCTTGGGACCTTCGCCTGAGGAAACTGTTCTTGTGAAAGACTCCGTCCAGACGAACACCTGCGATCTGCAAGCTCGTGGGATCATCCGAACGGTTCGTCAGGTCGCCCTTAGGGGTTTGAAAGCTCTCTGAATGGACGTGGAAAACCTGATGGCCGCGTTCTGCAAGACAGCGCGACAGCTCGACCTGAAAAGGGTGACCCGAGTAATCATGAATAAGTATACGCCGTCGGCAATTCATGTCTTTTCTCAGATGAAATGAAGAAAAAGATGCCGCAAATTGACCGCCCCAGCAGAAAGCCGCCGCCACTGCTGTATTCCAACCACCCCCGCGCAGCCTGCTGCTCGGCTGAAGCCTACGCCACGCACGCAGTTCTTAGGCACTTGCAAGAACATAATGCCCTCCAACCGCGAACCACTTGCGTTGATCCCGTCTGTTCAGCACCGCGATGATTGGCGCTGCATCTCTCGTATGGCCCCTTAGGGCGGTGACTGCCTTTCGCGCGGCCTTTTGAGGCGTAGTCGCCCACTGCACGACGAAGAGCACAGCGTCGCTCAGCCGCGCGAGATAGAGGGCATCAACAGCCGCCTCCATTGGAGGCGTGTCGACGATAATGTAGTCGAAGTGCTGGCGTGCTCGCTCCAGCAGTTTCCTGACCCGCGGCCCCATCAGAAGCTCGTCCGTCGGAAATTCGGCGGGCCGTGCGCCGAGGATCACGGAGAGGTTGGTAGCGTGATCTGTCACCACCATGTTCGCGAGACCGGGATCAGGCTCGCCACGCAAAAGATTGACGAATGCCGATGTCGGCTCGCGATCGACATGCCGATGGATGCTGGGCTTGCGAAGGTCGCAATCGACGAGCAGTGTCCGCTTTCCGGCCAAAGCATAGGTACGTGCCAGGGAGGTCGCGAGCGTTGACCTTCCCTCTCCAGAGAGCGCCGAAGCAACCATAACGACGACGCCTGTTTCGGTCTCAGGTTCGAGGAGCCCGGCATTTCGCAATAACGTCTGATCCAGCGACACGCGGATGCGTCGCAGTGATTCAGAGAAGAGCGAGAGCGGGGCTGACATGATTGTGTCGGAAAGGCCTCGCCCGTGCGGCTTTTCAACTTCGCTGCCTGCCTGATCCGGCGTTACCGAGGCGAGCGGAATGTTCAGTACTGCGCTTACCTGATCCTCACTTGTAAAGCCGCCTATAAAGAATTCCCGGAGCAAGGCGCCTCCAATGCCCAGACCCAGCGCCAGGATGGCCATCACTGCGAGCACAAGACCTTTCCTCGGATACGATGGCTCGATCGGGGCGAGCGCTGCGGATACTATGCGACTGTCGGCGACCTGGAGACTCGCCTGCGCCTCGAAATCCTGCAGTCGCGTCAAAAGGTTCTGATATTGGGTCCTTGCGACCTGCGCCGATTGCTGCAGCGCATAGTATTGGGTGAGGATTTCCGAGGATACACCGCGCCCGTAGCTTGGACCGCGCGCATCGGAGGCGGTTTCGCCAAATTGCGCGTCCGCCAGCCGCAACTGCTGCAGCGATCCGGCGGCTTGGAGATTGCCATGGGAGGTGACGAACAGATCGAGATTTCGCTCATTCTGCGCAAGGACGTCTCGAGCGGCCGTGACCTGATGCTCGAGAATCTTGCCGGCCGAGACTGTATTCGCGACTTTTGCCTCGACCTGTTTCTTGATGTAGACAGCCGTCACAAGATTTGCGAGCCGCGCCGCCTTCTCGGCATCCTTCGACGTCACACCGACGGTGATAAGATAGGTCAGACCTTCGCGGCGAACCCGGACCGCGTACCTGAAAGAGTTAAGAACGGCCCCAATCGCCTTGTCGCCCGACGACGCCGTCCGCTTGAGGCCAACGACGGCCAGTAGCGGTTCCATGAAACCATTGGATGTAAACTCCGGGTCGGAGAGGAGATTGCCGTCCCTTATGACGTCGAGGAGCACTGCATCGGATCGAACGATGCGAACCTCGCCCTCTACTCGGGAGTTGTCGGTCAGGCCGCTTGTGGCGGCAGTATTGGGGTCGAGAAGATTCTTTGAACTCGTATCGACAAGAACCAGCGACTGAGCGGTATACCGCGGTGAGAGAGAGAAGAGGACAGCAACACTCAGCAGGAAGATCGGCAGAGCCACCGCCAATATTGTACGGACTTGCCGGTGGGCTAGTCCAATCAGCATTCGAGGGTCTGCGACATCGTTCATGCGAATGCAAACCCTCAACCGATACAGCCGAATACTCGCTCAGGTTTTATCGCGCAAACAATTACCACAGCAGGGACGCTTCACAACCACAGATAATCCTATTGGATTATCACCCCCTGCATTTGAATGAAGCCTGCCGGATGGTCGAGGGCCATCCGACAGGAGTTGCTTAGCGATATGGCTCGAAGAACCTCTGAATGGCATCGATTTCGTTCTGCCTGATATCGTGCCCACCGGCATGCCATTCCGTCGTGGTGGAAGCATTCTGCGCCTCAAAATACTCCGCCAAGGCCCTCGTCACGGGCGCAGGACTGATCGGGTCGCGCTCACCGGCAGTGATCAGTACCTTTCGTCCGCCGAGCGCTGGATTTGCCTTCGGTTGAAACGGGATCAGCGGGTGCATCAGAACCGAAGCATTGAACAATCCCTTTTCGATCAGCACGTTGGCAAGGATATTTGCGCCGTTCGAGAAGCCAAGCCCGAGGACATCGGTCGCCTCATGTTCTTTCGCAAGCGTTGCGACAAAGGACACCATCTTTTCCGTTGCTCGAGCAAGATCCGCCATATCGTAGACGCCCTCGCCGGTACGCTTGAAAAAGCGTGCTGCGCCGAACTCGGAAACATCGCCGCGCGGCGATACGATCGTCGCTTCCGGCAACAAGCGTCGCCCAAAATCAAAAAACTGGTTCTCGTCGCCGCCCGTTCCGTGCAGTACGACAAGAATGGGCTTTCCGGGTGCACCGGCCTGGAGCCGGTGCACATAGCTGTTATCGGTCATCGTGTGTCCCCTTAGGCTTCCAACGGCTGCAGGTGCTGCTCGATAAGAGCGCGCATGTGCTGATGTTGCTGCGGCAGTTTCAGTGCTTCACCGAGATGCGCCGTGTCCTCGTCACGGTTGAAGCCGGGTTCGTTGGTCGCAATCTCAAACAAGATGCCACCTGGGGTGCGGAAGTAGATCGCCCAGAAGTAATCGCGGTCGATGACAGGCGTAACCTGATATCCCGTATCCATCAGCGCTTTGCGCACTTCGAGCTGCTTCTCGCGGTTCTCCACGGCGAAAGCGACATGGTGCACCGAACCTGCGCCTGGCAGAGCTCGCGAGAGGTTTGGCATGGTTTCCAGGTCGACGAGATGGGCACCGTTTCCGCCGGGAATGGTCAGGCGCTTCACGCCATCGCGCTCTTCCTGGACTTCGTAGCCCATGAATCTAAGCAGCTCGGACGTGGCGCCGTCATCGCGCAGTCGCATGGCGACCGAGTGAAACCCGCGGATCGCGTGGTCCTCGCTGATGCCGCCGTGCGTCCAGGGCAGACGATCGTCTTCCTTGACTTCAACCAGCGCAAAGCCGTCGCCATCGGGACCGCCAAAGTTCAGGCGCTTTTCGCCGAATGCTTCCTCGGTCTTCAGGCCGGTGACATTCAATTTGTTCAAACGATCGCTCCAGAAACCGAGCGAACCCTGCGGGACAGAGAAAACGGTGGTCCCGACCTCACCGGTTCCCGGACGTCCTTGCGGCATCTTCGGGAATGGGAAGTACGTCATGATCGTACCTGGCGCGCCGGTCTCGTCACCATAGTAGAGGTGATAGACGTCAGGTGCGTCGAAGTTCACGGTCTTCTTGACGCGACGCAGACCGAGCGCATTGGTGAAAAACTGGTTGTTGGTGCGGGCATCCTCCGCCATCGATGTGACGTGGTGCAGACCCTTGATTTGATCGAGCATTTGAGACCCCTTTCTTGCCCGCCTCGCGGGCTTCGGATGGGATATAGATGATCGCTAAGGGTCGATCGGAATAGCCCCGACGACCAGAACGCATTGTCTCCTTTTAGTGAACGACAAATAAAGATCGTTCAGAAAGAGCCTAAAGATCAGTTGGGTTCGTGGGCAACTGCCAGTCGATCGGCGCCCGGCCGCGCGCCTGCAAGAAGGCATTGGCCTTGGAAAAATGGCCAGAGCCAAAGAAGCCGCTGTGTGCGGAAAGTGGCGACGGATGCGGCGCCTTCAACACCAGATGACGCGACGTATCCACGAAGGCGGCCTTCCTTTGCGCATAGGAGCCCCAAAGCATGAAGACCACCGCGTCGCATTCGTCGTTGACCTTGCGAATGACAGCGTCGGTGAAGCGCTCCCACCCCTTGCCCTGGTGCGATGCAGCCTGAGCCTCCTCGACCGTCAGCACGCTGTTCAGCAACAGCACGCCCTGCCGCGCCCAATGTTCCAGAAATCCATGCCGCGCCGGCTGAACTCCCAGGTCGCTTTGCATTTCCTTGTAAATATTGACGAGTGAGGGCGGAATTCGCACGCCCGGTCGGACGCTGAAGCAAAGGCCATGCGCTTGCCCGAGTCCATGATAAGGGTCCTGCCCGAGGATCACGACCTTGACGTCCGCCAGTGGCGTGAGGTCGAGAGCGCGGAAGTACTCAGACCCCTTCGGAAAGATCCTTTTTCCTCCCTGCTTCTGGGCGAGGAGGAACGCCTTTAGCTGCTGCATGTAGAGACTGGAGAATTCGCCAGCGAGTGCGTTCTTCCAGCTCTCCTCCAGCGCGATCGATTGTTCATCCATTGACAGTCCTCATCCGCTTCTGCGCGCTTTCAACTTGCCTCGAGGCGGGAATTGGCGGACATTTTATTGTTGGCCGTCGGCAATATTTACAAATGCGGGGTAGATTGCGTTCAAATCGCAGGTGAATTCAAGCGCGTCGGGAACCTTTCAAGATGAAATTCGGAACAAGTGGACTTCGCGGCCTGTCTGTCGACCTCAAGGGGCGCGCTTCGGCACTTTATGCCACCGCGTTCGGACGCTACCTGCTCGACAGCGGACTGGCGCGCGCGGGCGACGCCATCCTGATCGGCCGGGACTACCGGGATTCGAGTCCAGAAATCACGGCCAACTGCACTGATGCCCTTGTCAGCCTCGGTTTCGATGTCCAGGACTGCGGCACGCCGCCGACGCCAGCCCTTGCGCTTTATGGTCTCCAGCAAAAGGCCGCCTGTCTGATGGTGACCGGTTCGCACATACCTGCTGATCGTAACGGCATCAAGTTCTATCGGCCGGACGGCGAGATCGACAAAGCAGACGAGGCGGCAATCACCGCTTTGGCAACAGAACTCGATCGTACCGGCTTTGCGTTTGCGCCCCGCGGCACACGTCCGCACGAGGTTTCGTCCGAATGCCTGACGGCCTTCCGCGAACGGAATGCCAATATTCTTCCCGCGGGCGCGCTTGCTGGCCTCAAGGTCGGCATCTACCAGCATAGCACGGTCGCCCGCGACCTGCTTGTGGATCTCTTGAAGCATTACGGCGCGACAGTTGTCCCGTTTGGCCGGTCAGAGACATTCAATCCTGTCGACACCGAAGCCGTTTCCGAAGAAACGATTGCCAAACTGACGGATGCCGCCAGACAACATGACCTCGATGCGATCGTCTCCGCCGATGGGGATGGCGATCGTCCGCTGGTGACAGATGAGACGGGCACGCCGCTGCGCGGTGATCTTCTTGGATTGATCGCCACAAACTTCCTCGGTGCGACCGCAGTGGTTACACCGGTTACGTCGAATTCCGGGATCGAATCTGCGGGGCGCTTTAGCGTCATTCGCACCCGCGTCGGCTCCCCCTTTGTGATATCGGGCATGCAAGAGGCAATCACAGCGGGCCAGAACCATGTCGCAGGCTTCGAGGCGAATGGCGGCGTGCTGACGGCGAGCGATTCCGAAGTCAACGGCCACACGCTGCGCGCCCTGCCGACGCGCGATTGCTTCGTGCCCATCCTGGCGACGCTGTTTCTTGCAGCATCCAGACGGCAGCCGCTTTCGGTCATCGTTGCTTCCTACGGCCTGCCGTTTACCATGGCTGACCGTCTCGAAGACTTTCCGGTTGAGACAAGTGCCCGTCTGATGGCGCATCTCCGTTCCGGGTCTTCCAACCTCGCGGCGTTTCTGGAGCCGATCGGCAAAGTTGGCAGCGTCAGCGATATCGACGGGCTGCGTGTCACGCTGAAGGACCGACGAATCATTCATTTCCGTCCCTCCGGCAATGCTCCGGAAATGCGCTGCTACGTTGAGGCAGAAGGCGAAGCCGCCGCCGCAGCGTTGCTCGGTGCCGGACTGCAACGCATCCGCTGGTGGGCCAAGACGAACTGATCGACCAAGCAAGAGATAGTCAAGGATATTAGAGATGACGAAGAAGATCGTTCCCGTGATCATGGCAGGCGGCAAAGGTACTCGGCTTTGGCCATTGTCACGCGCTGCAGCACCGAAGCAGTTCATCCGTTTCGTTGGCGACAAGACACTTTTTCAGGAAACGCTGCGGCGCGTGTCCGATCCCGCGCTCTACGAAGCGCCCGTGATTCTTACCAACGAAGAATTCCGCTTTCTCGTCGCCGAGCAAGCGCGTGAGCTGGACATCGACCTCGCCGCCATCTTGCTCGAACCGGTTGCCCGCAATACCGCCGCCGCCGTAGCCGCCGCTGCGACGCTGGTACGCGACCGTTTTGACGAGGACACCATTATGCACGTGCTCGGCTCCGACTACGAAATCGTTGCCGACGACACCTACTTTGGCTGTGTCAACATTGCTGCCGCAACGGCGGCCGAGGGAAAGCTGGCAACTTTCGGCATACAGCCGACCGAGCCTGCAACGGGCTACGGCTACATCGAGGGTGGGGAGCAGCTTCCTTCGGGTGCTCGGGTGGTGGCACGATTCATCGAAAAGCCGCCACTCGCCAATGCAGAAGAAATGCTCGCCGCTGGCGGTTTCTATTGGAATTCCGGCATGTTCATGTTTTCGGTTTCGCGTCTGCTCGCCGAAATGCGCACCTATGCTGCACCGGTATTGAAGGCAGCAGCCGACTCGCTCGCAAAAAGCGTCAGGGATCTCGACTTCATCCGTCTCGACAAGGCAGCGTTCTCCGCGGCCCCGAACATCTCGATCGACTACGCGATCATGGAGAAGACGAGCAACGCCGCCGTCGTCCCCTCGCCGTTCAAGTGGTCCGACCTCGGCAGCTGGGATTCCGTCTGGAAGAGCGGTAGCCGCGATGAATATGGCAATGTGGCAGCCGGCAATACGACGGTCGTCAACACCAAGAACTCGCTCATCATGACACATGGTGTACACCTAGCCGTCCAGGGCATGGACGATATCGCTGTCATCGCCAGCGAGGACGCCGTGTATGTCGGCCGACTGCAGGACAGCCAGGACGTCGGCAACCTCGTGAAGATGCTCGCCTCCGCCCCCACGACATCGCAGCTGACCGAGACCCATCCCACCTCCTACCGGCCTTGGGGCGGCTATACCTCGGTGCTGAACGGCGACCGCTTCCAGGTGAAACGCATCTTCGTCACGCCGGGCAAGAAACTGTCACTACAGAAGCACCACCACCGCTCCGAGCATTGGATCGTCGTCAAGGGCACGGCCGAGGTGACCATCGGCGAGAACGTGCAGATGCTGAGAGAGAACGAATCCGTCTACATCCCGCTCGGCGAAATCCATCGCCTGGCCAACCCGGGCAAGATCATGCTCGAGCTGATCGAAGTGCAGACCGGATCCTATCTCGGCGAAGACGATATCATCCGTATCGTGGACGAGTTCGGCCGCAGCTGATCACTGTTGTCTTGAACTTATAAACTTCCCCCTGTAACACCATCGCGGCTCCGCCAACCGGCCGGGCCGCGATCGCCGTCTCAGGGAATGAATCCATGCGTATTGTGATGATTGGCTCGGGCTATGTCGGCCTTGTCTCCGGTGCCTGCCTCGCCGATTTCGGCCATCATGTCACCTGCGTCGACAAATCGGCCGCGAAGATCGACGCGCTGGAAGCCGGCCAAGTTCCGATTTTTGAACCCGGTCTCGACGCCATCATCGAGCATAACCGCACTGCCGGCCGCCTCGACTTTTCCAAGGATCTGGCGTCTCCAGTTGCCGAGGCGGATGTCGTCTTCATCGCGGTCGGAACACCTTCGCGCCGCGGCGATGGCCACGCCGACTTGAGCTACGTCTATGCCGCGACCCGCGAGATCGCGGCAGCCGTTTCCGGGTTTACCGTTATCGTCACCAAGTCCACTGTTCCTGTCGGCACCGGTGATGAAATCGAGCGCATTTTCCGCGACGAGTTCCCGGAGAAGGATATTGCGGTCGTCTCCAACCCCGAATTCCTGCGCGAAGGCGCGGCGATCACGGACTTCAAACGCCCGGATCGCATCGTCATCGGCACTGAAGAGCCGCGCGCCGTGGAAGTCATGCGTGAAGTCTATCGCCCGCTCTACCTCAACGAAGCGCCGCTTTATTTCTGCGAACGCCGCACCTCTGAGCTCATCAAGTACGCCGCCAACGCCTTCCTGGCGATGAAGATCACCTTCATCAACGAGATCGCAGACCTCTGCGAACAGCTCGGCGCCGATGTGCAGAAGGTCGCCAAGGGCATCGGGATGGACAAGCGCATCGGCGACAAGTTTCTGCATGCCGGCCCCGGTTACGGCGGTTCATGCTTCCCCAAGGATACGCTGGCACTGGTCAAGACCGCACAGGATCATGACAGCCCGGTTCGCCTGATCGAGACGACAGTCGCGATCAATGACAACCGCAAGCGCGCCATGGGCCGCAAGGTCATCGCAGCCTGCGACGGTAATGTTCGGGGCAAGAAGATCGCTATCCTCGGCCTGACCTTCAAGCCGAATACCGACGACATGCGTGACGCACCGTCGATCACCATCATCCAGGCGCTGCTGGACGGTGGCGCCAAGGTTCACGCCTTCGACCCGGAAGGCATGGAGATGGCGAAGGAAGTCATCGGCCCGATCA
This sequence comes from Rhizobium sp. BK399, assembly GCF_014194695.1. GTDB lineage: Bacteria > Pseudomonadota > Alphaproteobacteria > Rhizobiales > Rhizobiaceae > Rhizobium. The sequence continues at coordinate 97,576 of NZ_JACIAH010000003.1, forward strand.
CCTACGGCAAGGACCCATACGACATTGCTGACGGTGCCGACGCCATTGTCATCGTGACAGAATGGGACGAGTTCCGCGCGCTCGATTTCAAGCGGCTGAAGTCTATGGTGAGAACCCCTGTTGTCGTCGACCTGCGCAACATCTACCCGGTCGCCGAAGTGACAAAGCACGGCTTCAGCTACTTTGCAGTCGGAAAGAAGAACGAGAAGAAGTAGATGCGTTATTTCATCACCGGCACCGCAGGCTTCATCGGTTTTCATCTCGCCCGCCGCCTGCTGCAGGAGGGCAACGAAGTCACCGGCTTCGATGGCATGACGCACTACTACAACATCAAGCTGAAGCACATGCGCAATGCCGCGCTGGCACAGTTTCCTGCCTTCCGCCCGGTGACGGCGATGCTGGAAGACCGCAATGCCCTGGAAGGCGCCATCGCGGACGCAAGGCCGGATGTGCTGGTCCACCTCGCAGCACAGGCCGGTGTGCGCTACAGCCTGGAAAATCCGCGCGCTTACCTGACATCAAATCTGGAAGGCTCCTGGAACATCCTGGAGATTGCCAAGGATGTCGGTGTCAGCCATCTCATGCTGGCATCGACGTCGTCCATCTATGGCGCCAATCCGACCGTTCCATTTCGCGAGACAGACCGTGCGGACGAACCGCTGACCTTCTACGCGGCGACGAAGAAATCGATGGAACTGATGGCGCACAGCTACGCCCATCTCCACAAGGTCCCGACGACAGCCTTCCGCTTCTTCACTGTCTACGGCCCTTGGGGACGTCCCGATATGGCCCTCTTCAAGTTCGTCAAGAGCATGATGGAAGACCAGCCGATCGAGATCTACGGCGAAGGCAAGATGAGCCGCGACTTCACCTATATCGATGACCTCGTGGAGGCGATCCTCCGGCTTTCTTCCGTCGTTCCCTCGGAAGCGAATCGCGTGACCGACGAACGGGTGGAGACCCTCTCACATCAGGCGCCGTTCCGCGTCGTCAACATCGGTGGCGGTCAGCCCGAAAACCTGATGACCTTTGTCGAGACCGTCGAAAGGGCACTCGGCCAGCCGGCCAAGCGCAAGATGCTGCCGATGCAGAAGGGTGACGTGCCGCGCACCTTTGCCAGCCCCGACCTGTTGATGGCGCTGACCGGCTACAAGCCGGAGACAACGCTGGATATCGGCGTCAAGGCATTCGTCGACTGGTATCTGGAAGCGCGCGGCGAACTCGAACCGTAGACCTACCGTCTGGCTAACGGCGGAGGTTGGCGGCCAGCGCCTCCTTTTTCGATGCAAAAATCCCATCGATCTCGGACGCCGGCAGCGGATGGCCGAGCGCGAAGCCTTGCAACGTGTGACAGCCGAGCTTCGCGAGCGTCACCGCATGGTTTTCAGTCTCGACGCCTTCCGCAATCACGTCGACGCCGAGCGCCTTGCCGATCTCGACGATCGACTTGACGACGCGGCGTTGCTCGGACGAAGTATCCACCTCGCTGACCAGCTGCCGATCGATCTTCAGCCGGGCCGGTCGCAGCCGCACGAGGCCGATCAGCGACGCGTGGCCCGAGCCGAAATCATCGATCTCGATTTCGATACCCATTTGCTTGATGCGATCGACAGCCTGCAGAAGTTCATCGTCGCAATCATCCAGAAAGATCGTCTCGACGAGCTCGAAAACCAAAGCCCCTTCCGGTATCTCCAGCGTCTCCAAATCTTCGATCAATTGCGGATCGTAGAGCCGCTGTCCGGAGATATTGACCGAAATTCGCGGTAGGGCAGTTCCGTGCTGCCCCCAGCTCAGCCGATCCGCGAGCACGCGTCGCAGGATCGAAGCATCGATCTCGGAGGACAAGCCGAACTCGTCGGCGATTTTCAGGAATATACCGGGTGAGAGCGTGCCGCGCTCGCTATGATGCCAACGCGCCAATGCCTCGATTCCGACGATCTCCCGGGTGTGGGCATCGAGCTGCGGTTGGTAGAATGGAATGATGTCGCCCTGTTCCAGCGCGAGCTTCAACTCTTCGGCAAGACGCCGCTTACCCATCAAATCGTCTTTGAGCTGCTGCGAGAAGAACTCGATGCGGTCGCGCCCTGATGTTTTTGCCTGATAGAGCGCGATGTCCGACTCTGCGAGGAGGTTGGAACCCGAGCGATCCGATGACCAGGAAATGCCGATTGAAGCTCCGGATTGCAACATTTCGTGGCCGAAGCGAATCTTCTTCTTCAAGCGTCGCTGCACGTCGCGCGCCATCCGGTTTAGATCTGTCAGACCACCGAAATTGACCAGCAGGATGACGAATTCATCTCCGCCGATACGCGCCGCCATGGCCGCCTTCGGAACAGCCGTCTCGATCCGCAAGGCGGCAGCCCGCAACACGGTGTCGCCCGCGACATGGCCATGGCTGTCGTTGATCTGCTTGAACTCATCGAGGTCGAGATGCAGGACTGCAAGCGTAGAGACCGAGGCATCCTCCGCCAGTTCCGCCAGACGCTTGTCGAAAAGACGACGGTTGGGAAGTCCCGTCAAGTAGTCGTGTTCCGCTGCATGTTCGATGCGGGCACTGCTCTCCTCCAAGGCCAAGGCACGCGCCTCGGCAACGGTGCGCTGACGGGCAGCCTCGTTCGCGAGCAGGACGTCCGCCGTAACGTCCCATTCGGCACCAATGAAGAAGGGGGATCCTTCCTCGTTGACATAGAAATGGGCCCGTGACCGGATATGCCGTATCTCACCGTTCGGCCAAACGATCCGGAACTCTGAATTGTATAGCCCACGCCGCGCAGTCGCTTCCTCGAATTCCAGTTCGGCGCGCTCGCGATCGTCGGGATGAATTGCATCCGACCAGACAGCCGTCGGGACCGGACCATTGCCTCGTCCGGTCTGGTACAGTCGATGCATCTGGACGTCCCAGGAAATCTCATTCTGAGCGAGATTGTGCTCCCACACACCAATCTGGGACGCATCGAGCGCAAGCTCAAGGCGCCGCAGGATGTCCTGGAACTCTCGTTCGGACCGTGTGGGACTGCTCGATGCCAACGCCGTTCAAGCCTCATACAGCTTTCAGTAACAGTAGGGTATCGGTCCTCGTGCGAGGAATCTCATTATGCGGGCAGAACCAACCTTTTGGCGAGAGATTAATTAGGATGCACTAAAAATCCATCAACAACTGTAGGCGAAACACAGCACTCGATCTTGGCAGAGATCCAGTGGACTAGGCAATTCAGCCTTTCGAGGAACGAAGATTCTTTTGTTCGAGTTGCAACAGCAAGCCGCTATGATCGGTTTCGCCACCGCCATGTTCGACGAACTCCGCAAATTCGGCACGCACCGCTTGCGTCAACGGCAGGGCTAGAGCGAGACCGTCGGCAGTCGCGATGATGTTGTTCAGATCCTTGAGTTGCAGTTTGGAGGGACCTGCGATTCCGAAATCGCGATCAACCATTCGCTGACCGTGAACATCCAGGATCCGGCTTTCGGCAAAACCGCCCCGGATCGCGCGGCGAAATGCCTCACGCGAACCGCCCCCCGCCTCGACGAGCAGCATAGCCTCGGCAACGGCGCCGATCGTTATGGCAACGATCTGCTGGTTCCCAAGCTTTGCGAGCTGCCCGCAACCGCTCGGTCCAACATGCGTAACGCGGCCAAGCGGCGCAAAGACGTCCGCCAGCTCTTCAATCAGCTTGGCGTCGCCGCCTGCCATGATCGCAAGCGTACCGGCAGCCGCGCCGACCACACCGCCCGACACCGGCGCATCGAGATGTGCAATGCCACGCTCGGCGAGTTTCGAGGAATGCTCTCGCGCCGCATCCGGGGCAATGGAACTGGAATCGATGACGACCGCGCCGGTATCGAGCGCCTCTGCGGCGCCTTGCTTGAACAACACGTCCTCTACTGCCGTTCCGTCAGTGAGCATCGTGAAAACCACCGATGCTCCCTCGACCGCAGCAGCTGGCGTATCGGCAACCACCGCGCCGTCCCCGGCAAGTTCCTGCGCCTTGGCATGATTGCGATTCCAGACCGTGACGGCAAAGCCGGCGTGGAGCAAGCGGCGAGCCATCGGTGCGCCCATCAGCCCTGTCCCCAGGAATGCAATGCTGCGCGATTTGCTGGTCGTCATAGCCGTCCTCCCAGTTCATCCTCGATATGCACGCGAATAATGTCGTCGAAAGAAGCATCGGCGACGAAACCCAACTTTCTCGCGCGCTCGGCCGCGAATGCCTGCGGCCAACCGGACACGATCTTCATGACTAGCTCATCGGGTTCGCGTCGGATCAGAGTGACGGCCTTTTCTCCTGCGATCTTGCGCAACGCTTCAATCTGCTCCCCCACCGTAGCGCTGACACCCGGCATCGTCAGGCTGCGGCGGGCGCCAAGCGGCTCGAGATCGATACTGGCGGCATGGATGAGAAAGCCGACGGCCGAACGCGGCGACGCATGCCAATGACGGACAGTTTCCGGCACCGGCAGGATTGCCTCCTGCCCGGCCAATGGTTCGCGCACGATGCCGGAGAAGAAACCGGAGGCAGCTTTATTCGGTTTGCCGGGACGGACGCAGATCGTCGGCAACCGGACGCCGATGCCGTCGATGAAGCCCCGGCGCGTATAATCTGCCAGGAGCAATTCGCCCATCGCCTTCTGCGTGCCATAGCTCGTCAACGGTGTGAGATTGAAATCGTCAGGGATCACCTCGGGGAATGGTGCTCCGAAGACCGCGATGGACGAGGTGAAAACGACGCAGGGCCGATAGCCGTCCTGAAGATGTGCCTCCCGGATCGCCTCAAGAAGCGCACGCGTGCCTTCTAGATTAATGCCGTAACCTTTTTCGAAATCCAGCTCAGCCTCGCCCGACACGATTGCGGCGAGATGAAACACCACATCGGGCCGCGAGGCGATAATTCGCGCGGCTTGCCCTGGACCAGAAACGTCGATCGCGCTGGTCTCGACACGCCCGTTGAACCCTTCAGGCGCGGCGGGAATGACGACATCAACAAGAGAAAGCCGATTGATCGACTGGCCTACTAGCCGTCCATCCGAGACAAGCCGCGCCGTCAATTTGCGCCCGATCATTCCAGCTGCGCCGATAATCGCGATATGCACTGGCTGCCTCCATCAATCGTTGCAGTGTGCGACTCCCCTCGCCCTGCATCCCTTTTGAGACATAGCCGTATGGCTCTCCCATGAAAACAGGAAAGGCGGAGCATTGCTCCGCCTTTCCACGTCTCGCCGCTCGGAGGGGCTATTCGGCAGCGAGTCGTATGATTTCGGCTTCCTCCGCATCGTGCTCGTGCTCCTTGTGCTGGATCAGCGGGCGGTTGCCCGACAGCTTGCGGACCAGCACGTAGAAGACGGGCGTCATGAAGATGCCGAAGAAGGTGACCCCGATCATGCCCGAGAACACCGCCACACCCATGGCGGCGCGCATCTCGGCACCCGCACCGGTCGAGGTGACCAGCGGCACGACACCCATGATGAACGCCATTGATGTCATCAGGATCGGGCGCAGACGCAGGCGGCTTGCCTCGATGGCAGCCTGAACCGGAGTCCGTCCTTCGAATTCCAGCTCGCGGGCGAATTCCACGATCAGGATCGCGTTCTTCGCCGAGAGGCCGACAAGGACCACCAGACCGATCTGCGTGAAGATGTTGTTGTCTCCACCGGTCAGCCAGACGCCCGTCAACGCCGCCAGCACGCCCATCGGCACGATCATGATGATCGCGATCGGCAAGGCAAGGCTCTCGTACTGCGCAGCGAGCACCAGGAACACCAGCAGCAGCGCCAGCGGGAAGACGATCACGCCCGAGTTGCCGGCCAGGATCTGCTGATAGGTCAGATCCGTCCATTCGAAGCTGATGCCCTTCGGCAAGGTCTCTTCGGCGATCTTTTCGATCGCTGCCTGAGCCTGGCCGGAGGAGAAGCCCGGAGCAGGACCGCCGTTGATATCGGCGGAGAGGAAACCGTTATAACGGTTGGTCCGCTCCGGCCCGGTTGTCGCGTTCACCTTCAGGAGCGCAGACAGCGGGATCATCTGGCCCGATGCCGAACGAACCTTCAGCTTGCCGATATCCTCGGGCTGCGCCCGGAACTTGGCATCGGCCTGGACGCGCACGCTGTAGGTACGGCCGAAGGCGTTGAAGTCGTTGACATAGAGCGAACCGAGGTAGATCTGCAGCGTCTCGAAAACGTCGGTTACCGGGACGCCAAGCTGTTCCGCCTTCTCACGGTCGAGATCGGCATAGAGCTGCGGAACATTGATCTGGTAGGCAGAGAAGATGCCCGTCAGCTCAGGCGTCTGGTAGGCCTTGGCGATCATCGCCTTGTTGGCCTCGTCGAGCACCTGATAGCCGAGACCGGCGCGGTCTTCGAGCTGCATCTTGAAGCCACCGGTCGTGCCGAGACCATTGACCGGCGGCGGCGGGAACATCGCGATGAAGGCATCCTGGATCGCCCCGAACTTCTGGTTCAGGGACATGGCAATCGCGCCGCCCGAAAGCGCCGGCGACTTGCGCTCCTCGAAATCCTTCAGCGTCACAAAGACGATGCCGGCGTTCGAGGAGTTGGTGAAGCCGTTGATCGACAGGCCCGGGAAGGCGATCGCATGCGCGACGCCAGGCTCTGCCATGGCGATGTCGCTCATCCGCTTGATGACGTCTTCGGTACGGTCAAGGCTGGCGGCATCCGGCAGCTGGGCAAAGCCGATCAGATACTGCTTGTCCTGCGCCGGCACGAAGCCGCCCGGCACGGCATTGAAGAGCCCGTAGGTCGCGCCTGCCAGCACGACATACACAAGCATGACGATGCTCTTGCGCGACAGCAGACCGCCGACGCCCTTGCCATAGCCTCGCGAACCGGCGCCAAAGGCCTTGTTGAAGCCACGGAAGAACCAGCCGAAGACGGCGTCCATGGCGCGGGTCAGCCAGTCACGCTTGGCGTGATGGTCCTGCAGCAGCAGCGAAGCCAGAGCCGGAGACAGCGTCAGCGAGTTGAAGGCCGAAATGACCGTCGAGATCGCAATCGTCAGCGCGAACTGGCGATAGAACTGTCCGGACAGACCGGAGATGAAGGCGAGCGGCACGAAGACCGCGACAAGCACCAGCGCGATCGCGATGATCGGACCAGACACTTCCTTCATGGCCTTGTAGGTGGCAGCCCGCGGGCTGAGACCATTTTCGATGTTTCGCTCGACGTTTTCGACAACGACGATCGCGTCGTCCACCACGATACCGATCGCCAATACGAGGCCGAAGAGACTGAGCGCGTTGATCGAGAAGCCGAAGACATACATCACCGCGAACGTGCCGATGATCGAAACCGGAACGGCAATCAGCGGGATGATCGAGGCGCGCCATGTCTGCAGGAACAGAATGACGACGATGACCACGAGCGCGATGGCTTCGAGCAGCGTATCGACGACCTTCTCGATCGACGAACGGACGAACTTCGTCGTGTCATAGACGATCTCGTAGCTGACGCCGTCAGGCATGGCGGTCTTCAGCTCTTCCATCGTCTTCTGGACTTCGTCCGAGATGGTGATGGCGTTGGAACCAGGAGACTGGAAGACCGGAATGGCGACCGCCGGCTTGCCGTCGAGAATCGAGCGCAGCGAATAATCGGCAGCGCCGAGTTCGATACGGGCGACGTCGCGCAGGCGGGTGATCTCTCCGTTCGTGCCGGTCTTGACGATGATGTTGCCGAACTGCTCAGGCGTCTGCAGACGGCCCTGCGCATTGACGTTCAGCTGCAGGTCGACACCCGACAGGCTGGGCGAAGCGCCGATGGTGCCGGCTGCGGCCTGGACGTTCTGGCCACGGATCGCATTGGTGACGTCGCTGGCGGCAAGGCCATGCTCGGCCGCCTTCTGCGGGTCGATCCAGACGCGCATCGAATAGTCGCCCGAACCGAACACTTGTACCTGGCCGACGCCATCGATGCGCGCCAACCGGTCCTTGATGTTGAGGACGCCGTAGTTGCGCAGATAGGTGATGTCGTAGCGGTTGTCAGGCGAGATCAGGTTCACGACCATCATCAGGTCGGGAGAGCTCTTGACCGTCGTGATGCCGATGGTCTTCACCTCTTCCGGCAGACGCGGTTCGGCCTGCGACACGCGGTTCTGGACGAGCTGCTGTGCCTTGTCGGGGTCGGTGCCAAGCTTGAAGGTGACCGTCAGCGTCATGACGCCGTCCGAGGTCGCCTGGCTGGACATGTAGAGCATGCCCTCGACGCCGTTGATCTGCTCTTCGAGCGGTGTCGCGACCGTCTGCGCGATGACCTCCGGGTTTGCACCGGGATAGGTGGCGCGCACGACGATCGATGGCGGAACGACTTCCGGATATTCGGAAATCGGCAGTGAACGCAGGCCAAGCAGGCCGGCGACCACGATGAGGACCGATAGAACTCCGGCGAACACCGGACGGTCGACAAAGAATCTGGAGAAATTCATTTCAAAGCCCTCTCCGGGATGAAATTTTGGATGCAACGACCCTCTCCGGCGGTTGGGAGGCCGCCGGTGGGTCGGGTCATTTCGGAATTAACGCGGAGCGCCGGGACGCTCCGGATGCTTCGACTTACTGAGCCGTCGCGACTTTTTCTTCCGCCTGTGGTGCAACCACTGCACCCGGACGGATACGCTGCAGACCGTTGACGACGATCTTGTCGCCGACAGCAAGACCGCTTTCGACGATGCGCTGGCCATCCGCCGACGGGCCGAGCTGGACCGGCCGGTAGCTGACCTTGTTTTCGGCATCGACGACGAACACGAACTTCTTGTCCTGGTCGGTGCCGATCGCGCGGTCGCTGATCAGGATCTTGTTCTCGGCCTTCGGCTCGCCCATGCGGACGCGGACGAACTGGCCGGGGATCAGCTTGCCGCCGGGATTGTCGAAGACGGCGCGAACGCCGATCGTGCCGCTGGCAGCGTCAACCTGGTTGTCGATCAGCTGCAGCTTGCCCTTGATCGGCGTGCCCTGGTCGGCGAGCGTGCCGACCTCGACGGGGATCTGCTCGACAGCGGGAACGGCACCGTCGCCAGCAGGAAGCTGGGCAAGCGCATTTGTCACCATCTCTTCGCTGGCGTTGAAGCTGGCGTAGATCGGATCGACGGACACGAGCGTCGTCAACGCGGGAGATGCGCTGCCTTCGGCAACGAGGTTACCGACCGTCACCTCGATCTTGCCGACACGGCCGGCAACCGGGGCGCGGACCTCGGTGTAGCCGAGCTCAAGCTGTGCCGAGCGAAGCGCCGCCTGGGCGGTGCGGAGACCGGCCTGCGCCTCGGTGAAGGCATTCTGCCGCTGGTCGAAATCGCTTTGCGAAATCGTCTTGTTGTCGGAAAGCCTGCGGCCACGCTCCAGCTCGATCTGAGCAAGATTGACCTTGGCCTCGGCAGAGGCAGTCTGTCCTTCAGCCTGCGAAACCGCCGCCTGGTAGGGCTCCGGATCGATGGTGAAGAGCAGATCGCCGGCCTTGACCAGCGCGCCTTCGCGGAAGTGCACGGACTGGACGGCGCCGGCTACACGTGAACGGACCTGCACGCGGTCGACGGCCTCAAGCCGCCCCGAAAACTCCTGCCATGTCGTGACGTCACGGCTGGCGACGACGGCAACCGTGACCGGCACAGCGGGAGCCTGCGCAGGTGTGGAAGCCGCCGTTGCAGTCGTGCTCATCGGCAGTTCGAAAAAGATGGCTGCGGCCGAAACGGACGCAGCAAGTCCCAAGCCGGCGCCCACAAGGGCCCAGCGCTTTTTACTGGACGTCATTGGTACTCTCCTTACGGCCCTCTCTCAGTGGCCGAATTCAATCAGTTCGTCTTCAATGCAATAGGTTGGCTGCTAATATCCCGAACGAAGCTTTCGAATTGGTCCGTGATCGTCCGTTCCCAATTCGGTGCCTGTTCGCACTTCCCGCCATAAAGCAACGGCCAGCCTGCCCCGGCGGGGAGGACATTCCGGCGAACTGGAACGCCAGCCTGTTTCAGGCGGTCTGCGTAACCGAGCGTTTCGTCGCGAAGTGGATCATCTTCTGCGGTCAGAACGAGCGCGGGCGCGACCCCTGAAATCCGCGAACAGAGACACGGCGCCGCATAGGGATGACAACCGCCGCCGCTGAGATAATGACTCCAGCCCTCGGCCCAGCGCTGACGCATACCGATGCCGTCCGCCTTGCGGATCGACGACGTACCCATGAAAGGATCAAGCAGTGGCGAAATCAGAATTTGGCCATCGAGCGCATCCGCATAATGGTCTCGCGCCTTGAAAGCGACACCGGCAGCAATATTGCCGCCCGCCTCTTCGCCAGCAACGATCAGCAACGAATTGCGATCGCCAATGCCGGACGCCCGCTTGTTGGCGAGATAGGAAAAAACAGAGTAGCCGACTTCGAGCGGCTTCGGAAAGACGTTGCCAAGTGGGGCGTTGTAGTCGGGCACGGCGACGATGGCGCCCGCTTTCGCCAGGCTCTCGGCAACCACGCTGTCCCTAACGCCCGACTGCAGAAAAGCACCGCCGTGGAAAAACAGCACGATCGGCGACCCCTTGCCGAACTCGGCGCCCTGATAGACGCGTGCGGAAACGGGGCCAGTGGCCACCTTTTCCATCACTATGTCTTTCACCTGCACCGTCATCGTTTCGGCTCGCGTCTGACCCACATAACGTATTGCGAGCCAAGACGGCTTGCAATTTCTGAAGAAAACATATTGTTATTCCATTGTCGGAATAAGAAGCGATAGAGCAATTACACTGTTCCGAATTTCGAACAATACCGCAGTGCAACCTGCTTAGGTGATTTCCGATGGACCAGCTCTCGGCAATGCGCGCTTTCATCCGCGTCGTAGAGACGGGCAATTTCACACGGGCCGCCGACACACTCGCCATGCCCAAGGCGACGGTGACCAATCTCATTCAGGGGCTTGAAGCGCACCTGCACACCAAGCTTCTCAACCGCACCACACGCCGCGTCATGGTGACGACCGATGGCGCACTCTACTATGAGCGAGCGGCGCAGATCGTCTCCGAACTCGAGGAGTTGGACGGCAGCCTTTCGAACTCCCAGGGCCTGCCGACCGGCCGCTTGCGCGTCGAAATGGCAGGCGCCTTCGCCGACTGGATCGTCGTGCCCGCACTTTGCGATTTCTACCAGAAATATCCTGATATTCGTGTCGATCTCGGCGTCGGCGACCGCACCGTCGACTACCTCGCGGAGAACGTCGACTGCGCCCTTCGCGGCGGCACGCCGGCCGACCAGTCACTAATCGCGAGACGCGTATCAGAGGTTGAATTGGTGACCTGCGCAGCGCCACTTTACATCGAGAAATTCGGCGTTCCCGCCCGTCCGGAAGAGCTGGAAAACGACCACTATTCAGTAAGTTACTTCCGCGCCCAGACGAACAGGACGCTTCCCTTCGAATTCCGCAAGGACAATGAGGATCTGGAGATCAATCCGCGCTACCTGCTATCGGTCAACGACAGCCGGACCTTCGTGACAGCGGCATTGAGGGGGCTCGGCATTGCTCAACTGCCGCGCTTCATGATCCGCGACGCCTTGGCCAAGGGCGACCTCGTGGAAATCCTGCCGGAATGGAGCCGCGAACCCCTTCCTCTCTACATCGTCTATCCGCCGAATCGGCACCTCAGCAACAAGGTCCGCGTCTTCGTCGACTGGCTGGTGAAACTGCTCTCGGATGCGAAGTTGAACGATGCGTGACGCAGTTGCGGCCCGGAAGGGAGTTCCTTCGACGGGCCGCAACTGTCTGTCTTCAAATTCCTTTCAGACCTCGTCGCGCCACCAGGGAAATGGCTCGGCCGGTATCTGAGGTTGGCGCCCGGAGTTGGAGGTCTTCCAGTCGCCCTTACATCACAAATATAAGCCTGCTTTTTGCCGTTTGTTAAGTGCTGATTCCTGCACAGCAGGTTCGCAAAAACGGAACAATGGCAAATATCACGACTAGTGAACAGCTGGCTTGAGGAGATCTTCCAGCCCGATCCGCCGGAACATTTCGGCGCGAACACGATCAGCAACACCATTGACCACCTCGGCGCCATCTTCGGACGGATCGACATGGGTACGGAACGGACGCTTGCCGAAAGGCATCGCGACAACCTCTGCAATTGCCGTCGCAACCGAACCGGCATCGGCATCAATAGGTTCGAGCGCAGCAAGCCCCTGCAGCGCCTGCTCCGGCACACCCTTGTAAGGTCCGTCGTTGTATTCGGCCGCGCGCGCCGCATCAGCCGGCGAGCCGGAATGCGCGAAGTGGTTGGTGCCCTTGGTGAAGGCGCCGGGCACGATGATCGCGGTCTCGATGCCCCAGCGAGTAAGCTCGGACGCATAGGAAACGGCAACCGAGTCCATCGCCGCCTTGGCCGCGAAATAGGGTGCGAGATAGGGCGGCGTGCCGCCGCGCGTGCTGGAAGAAGACACCCAGACGACAAGCCCCTTGCCCCGCTTGCGCATATGGGGAAGCACGGCGCGGTTCACCCGTTGCGTCGATAGCACGTTGATGTCGAACAGCTCGGCATATTGCTCCGGCGTGAATGCTTCGGCCGGTCCGAAGGACATATGACCGGCATTGTGGATGATGACATCCAGCCTACCCGCCTCTTCGAGCACCTTGGCAATTCCGGCTGCGATGGAAGCATCCGAGACGACATCGAGCTCGACTGAGCGGAGATCGACCTTGTTGTCCCCCGAGAACGTTGCGATATCGGCGACGGCCTTTGCGTTGCGGCCCGCCGTATCGCGGATGCCGGCATAGACGATGTGCCCTTCCTTGGCGAGTGTACGGGCGGTGAGAGCGCCGAAGCCGCTGGATGCTCCAGTAATGACGATGACCTGCTTTTCCATTGTCCTATTCCTTCGAGAAGTGACCGATGACGTCTGATGCGGGAGATCGGCGCCGGGCCGACCCCGCCGCTGCAACGCTGGAGTCAGATGATGCCGCCGTTGGCGCGCAGCACCTGACCGTTGATCCAGGAACCATCGGGGCCTGCCAGGAACGAAACAGAAGCGGCGATATCCTCGGGCGTCCCCAAGCGCTCCAGCGGGTTCATCTTGGCCATGCGGGCGATCAGTTCATCCGACTTGCCATCGAGGAAAAGGTCGGTCGCTGTCGGCCCCGGAGCCACTGCGTTCACGGTGATTTCGCGACCACGCATTTCCTTCGACATGATCGCCGTCAGCGTTTCGACAGCCACCTTGGTCGCGGCGTAAACGCCGTAGTTTTCAAGCTTCAGACCGACGACGCTTGTCGAAAAGTTGATGATGCGGCCGCCGTTGCGCAGACGCTTTGCGGCTTCGCGCAGAGTGTTGAAGGTGCCCTTCAGGTTGACGCTGACCTGGCGATCGAAATTTGCATCGTCGGCATCGGCAATCGACGAGAGCTGCATGATACCGGCATTGTTGACCAGCACATCAACACCGCCGAAGGCTGCTTCCGCAGCGTCGAACATGCGGCGGACGGCTGCGGGATCGCTGACATCGGCCTGCGCCGTCAACGCCCTGCCGCCGCTCTGCTCGATCTTTTCCACCAGCGCCTCGGCGAGTGCTGCGTTACCGGCATAGTTGACGACGACGGTGAAACCGTCCCTGGCCAGCCGTTCGGCGATTGCGGCGCCGATGCCCCTCGATGCGCCTGTGACCAGTGCGACCTTGTTCTCGTTGTTGCTCATTACCTTTCTCCTTCACTGGGTGCGGCTCGCCGCGTTTTGGATGAGGAGAAGATGCCACTTTTCGAATAGCGGATAATCAGCCATTATTCGGCATCACTATCCGGACATGACGAACAAACAAGATGGACAGATTCGATGCCATGCGGGTGTTTTCCCGCGTCGTGGAGAGGCGGAGCTTCACGCTCGCCGCCGAGGACACCGGCCTTCCGCGCTCCACGGTCACGGATGCGGTCAAGCAGCTGGAAGCCCGCCTCGGCGTACGATTGCTGCAGAGAACGACGCGCCATGTCAGCCCCACGCTTGATGGCGAAGCTTACTACCAGCGCTGTCTTTCCATACTCGCCGACATCGAGGACGCAGAGGGCGCCTTCGCCGGCGCCAAGCCGAAAGGCATGCTGCGCGTCGACGTGCATGGCACGCTTGCCCGCCATTTCGTGCTGCCAAGTCTTCCGTCCTTCCTCGAGACCTATCCCGATATCGAGTTCTACATGAGCGAGGGTGACCGGCTGGTCGATGTCGTCCGCGAAGGCATCGATTGCGTGCTGCGCGTCGGCGTTCCCCAGGACAGCGACATGGTGGCGCGACGCGTCGCCATGCTGGAAGAGATCACGCTGGCGTCTCCCGGCTATCTTGAAAAGCATGGTGTGCCCGAGCATCCCGACAGGCTCGACGGTCATCGCATGGTGGGCTTTCGCTCGACCGCGACGGGTGGTGTCCTGCCCCTGGAATTCCTCGTCGGCGGCAATATCCACAACGTCACCCTGCCGGCGCCGGTCACCGTCAACGCCGCCGAAAGCTTCATGTCGGCAGCCCGGCTCGGCCTCGGTCTCATTCAGGTGCCGCGGTATCATGCCGAGAAGGATCTGTTCGATGGCACGCTGGTTCATGTGCTGCCGGATTTTCCGCCGACGGAGACACCCGTCTCCCTGCTCTATCCGCGAAACAGGCAGCTCTCTCCGCGCGTTCGCGTTTTCATCGACTGGCTGGTGAAGGTCTTTGCTCGACAATCCTAGCGAAAAGCGTTTCACTTGGAGCAACTGTCAGAACCCGGAGATTTCCATGGCCATCACAGACGTCACCGTACATCCGAAGGACGGCGGCTTCGTTGTCATCTTTACGGATCAGTCCGGCAACAACATATCGGTCACGCTCTATGCTGCAGCCTCTCCCGGACTGACGAGCGACAACGCGATTACTCGCGCAAGGGCGCTGCTTGCCGCAACGCTACAGAGTTCGCAGGTCGACGGAGCACGCGGCAAGGATGCCGCACTTCTGGAAGAGGAACTGGAAGAAGGCCTCGAGGACACCTTCCCCGCCAGCGATCCCGTATCGGTCACCGGATCATCGATTTCCGCGCACGACCCGAAGGTCGGCCACTAGAGTGTCCGAGCGATCGAAAGCCTGAACCAGATGGCACATGCCGCCGGTGCGATCGGCGCCGCTCCCCTCACCGGCCCTGATCTCACGCGCTTTTTCGAACGCGATGCGATTGCTGTTGCCCGTGATTTGCTTGGCTGCCATCTCCGTGTCGGTGATGTCGGCGGTCGCATAACCGAAACCGAAGCCTATTTCCCCGACGATGCAGCCTCGCATGCCTTCCGCGGCCCTACACCGCGCAACGGCGCGATGTTCGGCAAACCGGGCAACGTCTACATCTACCGTATCTACGGCATGCATTGGTGCGTAAATTTCGTGTGCACGACGGGCTCCGCCGTGCTGATCCGCGCACTCGAGCCGGAAGCCGGCATCGCGACCATGATCGACCGGCGCAACAACGATGCGTTGACCCAACTCTGCAGCGGCCCTGGCAAGCTCTGCCAGGCGCTCGGCATCGATCTGTCCCTGAACGACAGGCTCCTCGACGAGCCGCCCTTTTCGATCGCCCCTTCCGCCCCCGTCGAGATTGTCGCCGGCAAACGCATAGGCATAACGAAAAATGCCGAAGCACCTTGGCGCTTCGGCATCTCCGGGTCTCGCTATCTCAGCAAACCGTTTCGCTGAGCATCATTCCATGACGGCGCTGTGGTCCATCACAGGCGCTACCTTCGGCTTGCGCAGCAGCAGCGCAAGCGGAATGACCGCAAGCGACATCAGCATCAGCAGCTTGAAATCGTCGATATAGGCGATGATCGTCGACTGCAGGGTGATCACTTCGTTGAGCGCCGCGCGACCGGCTGCGGTCAGCGGGTTCATCCCTTGCGCCGCCGTTGCCTCGAAGGCGCGGTTGAACGGGGTCACATAAGCGGCGATGTTCTCATGGTTGACCTGTGCGTTCTCCACCAGCAGCGCCGAAACGATCGAGATACCGACGCTCGAACCGATGTTACGCGACAGGTTGTAGAGGCCGGTGCCGTCGCCGCGCATGTGCGCCGGCAGCGTCGAGAAGGCGATCGTCGTCAGCGGCACGAACAGGAAGCCCAGACCGGCGCCCTGAATGAAGCCGACGGACACGATCGTCCACTGCGAGACATCGGGCGTCCAGCCGGTCATGTCGTACATCGCCCAGGCTGTCAGACCGAGACCCAGCACCAGGAGCAGGCGCGTATCGACCTTGCCGATCAGCTTGCCGACGATGAACATGCAAAGCATTGTGCCAAGCCCGCGCGGCCCCATAACGATGCCCGCGGTGATGACGGGGTAGCCCATCAGGGTCTGCAGGTATGGCGTCATCAGCGCCAGGGAGGCGAGATAGGTTATGCCGATCACGAAGATAAAGAGCATGCTCACCGCGAAGTTCCGGTCAAGGAACAGCCGCGGATTCACGAAGGACTTCTCCGCCGTCAGCGTATGCACGATCAGCAGGTAAAAGGCGGCGGCGCAGACGATTGCCTCGATCATGATCTCGCCCGATGCAAACCAGTTGAGCTGTTCGCCGCGATCGAGAAACAGCTGCAGCGACGCGATGCCGAGACTCATCATCCCGAACCCGAACCAGTCGAGCTTCGCCAACGCGTCCAGCTTCGTTTCCGTGACGTAGATCACGATGCCAGCGAATGCCAGCGCACCAATCGGGACGTTGATATAGAACACCCAGCGCCAGCTGATGTTGTCGGTCAGCCAGCCGCCGATGACAGGTCCCAGTACCGGCCCGACCATGACCGAGACGCCAAATAAGGCCATGGCCGAGCCGCGCTCCTCGACACTATAAATGTCGAGGAGGATGCCCTGAGAGAGGGGAACCAGAGACGCGCCGAACAGGCCCTGCAACAGGCGGAAGGCGACGATCTGGTTCAGCGATTGCGCAAGGCCGCACAGGACGGAGGCGAAGACGAAGCCGGCGATCGCCGCCAGCAACACCCGCTTGCGCCCGAACTTGGCGGCGAGAAAGCCCGACGGCGGTGTCATGATCGCAGCCGCCACGATGTAGGAAGTCAACACCCAGTTGATCTGGTCGGCGCTCGCCGAAACGCTGCCCTGGATATAGGGCAGCGCAACGTTGGCGATAGTCGTATCCAGCGCCTGCATGATGACGGCGAGAATGACGCAGGCCGTGATCGCGCCGCGATTGGCAACCGGGGTAGCCGGAGATGATGCAACGTTACTCATGGTCCTTGCCGCCCGAGCGGCCCAAAAGCTTGGAAACGAAATCCGGAAGACCGCGGGCGCGACCGGTATCAACGTCGACGACCGTGCTCATGCCGACGCGAAGCGGCGGCTTGCCGGCAGCGTCATCGATGCTGACGCGCATCGGAATACGCTGCACGACCTTCACCCAGTTGCCGGTCGTATTCTGCGCCGGCAACAGCGAGAAGCTGGAACCTGAGGCCGGGCTGATGCTCTCGACCTTGCCCTTCCACTCGACGCCCGGATAGGTGTCGACATAGATCGTCACCGGCTGGCCGGGCTTGACGTAGGTCAGCTCGGTTTCCTTGGGGCTCGCCGCAATCCAGAGATTGTTGTCCGAAACCAGCGAGAAGGCTTGTGTCGACGCCTGCAGATAGGAGCCCGGCTGCAGCGAGTTGACGTTCGTCGCGACGCCGTCGAACGGCGCCTTGACGACGCTGTGGTCGAGTTGGCGCTGAGCGTCATCGACCTTCGCCTTGGCCTCGAGGTAAAGCGGGTTCTGGTCCACCGGCTGATCGGCATTGCCGCCGAGCTGTGCCAGCGTCGCGGCCGCTTCGGCCTTCGCAACGGCGACCTTCTGGTGGCCGGCGTCGAGATTGTGCTTGGCCTGATCATAGGCGGTCCGCGTCGCGGCAGAGCTGTTCAGCAGGCTCTGCTGGCGATCGAACTCGGTCTGATAATAGGGAATGTCGGCTTCCGCCTGGGTGATCTCGGCAAGAGACTGCTGGTAGCTGGCCTGCATGTTCAGGATCTGGTTGCGCACAGCGCCAAGCTGCGCCTCAGCGCCTTCAAGGGCGATCTTGAAGGCATCCTGCTGCAGGCTGAAGAGCACCTGGCCCTTCTTCACCGCCTCGTTCTCACGCACGTTGATCTGGTCGACGATACCGGAAACGTCGGTCGTCAGCCCGACCATGTCAGCCTGGATATAGGCATTGTCGGTCGACATGATACGACCGCCGTTGACATAGTAGTATCCACCGACGACGAGCGCGACCGGCAGCAGGGCGAAGAGAACGGGCCGCGTGAGACTGCGCCGGCGGCGGACCTGTGTGCCGCCGGGCGCAGCCACTGCAGTAGCGGGCGCTGAATTGGATGAAGGCGCCTCGGCTACCGTCTCCCCGCGGGGGGAAGTGTCGTTTTCTTCAACTGGGTTCTTGGCATTTGCGTCTGCTACGACGCGCAGGGAGGACTTCTCAGCCATGTTTTGTCTCATCTTCGGCTACCGGGGTTCGGCAAGCCTGCACTAGGTTCGTCTTCATTGCGGTTAGGATACCGAACAACTGATCGCGCTGCTCGGAAGGGATGCCATCAAAAGCTTCGCCGCGTGTCAGGTCGCCCAGTTCACGCATCTCGGCCAGAAGCGGATGCGCTTCCTCGCGCACATAGAGAAGCCAGATGCGGCGGTCAGTCGGATGCTGGCGGCGCTCGATGAGACCACGATCGGCCAACTTGTCGAGAATGCGGACCAGCGTGATCGGTTCGATTTCCAGGATCTCCGCAAGTCCGCCCTGGTGGATTCCCTCATTGCTGCGGAGATAGGCGAGCGTCTGCCACTGCGACCGCGTCAGCCCAAGGCAACGCGCGCGCTGCTCGAACCGCTTGCGAAGCAGCCGTGCAACGTCGTGCAGCAGAAAGCCGAGAGTGGGATTGTCGTTCATTGATATTCGCGCCAATTGTAAGCACACTTATAATACGCTCAGATATATTAAGCGTGTGCGCTGCACAAGTCTGTCGGCCACGAAATCGTGTGTTGCGAGCAAAATGCCGCACCAGCATTCTGGTCGGACTTACACGCATGGCTTCCAGCAGCCCGTGAAATTGCAACCGGTCGGCATTTGCAATTTCTGCCGGAGGCAGTTTATATACGTCCTACAGGTACTTAGCGGGTCTCCGCATTATTCTTTTCTAGCAATCGCAGATCGACCGCGCGCCCAGAATGGCGCTCAGGTGCAGAATATCGATACGGGCGACGCTTTTTCGCTCGGACGCAGCAAGACGTGACACGCATTATCTTATCGACATAGTGGGCTCGCTGGCAGCGGCCCAAATTGGGAGACTGCTATGCCTTTCTCAATTAGAAACATGCTTTTGCTGAGCAGCATGATCCTTTTGCCTGCAGCAAGCGCAGTCGCCCAGGGTGCCCCGCCTCCCCCACCCGTCACCGTTGCCAAGCCTGTCGTGCGCGATGTCGTCGACAACGATGAATTCATCGGCCGCTTCGAACCGGTGGATGAGGTGTCTGTCCGTTCTCGCGTCGGCGGCTACCTGCAGGAAGTGCATTTCACGGACGGCGCCGTTGTCAAAGAAGGCGACCTCCTTTTCGTCATCGATCAGCGGCCTTTCATCACTGCGCTCAATGAGGCAAACGCTGCGCTGGAGGTGGCCAAGTCCACACAGACCTATGCTGAAGCGCAGTTCAAGCGCGCGGAGTCGCTGGCGACCAGCGGCAGCCAATCGGTCTCTACTTTGGACGACCGTCGCCGGGAATGGCTTTCGTCGCAGGCGAACGTCCGCGGTGCCCAGGCGACTGCCGACCGCGCTGCTCTCGATATGGACTATACCAAAATCACGGCACCCTTGAGCGGCCGTATCGATCGCCGCC
The DNA here is from genome assembly GCF_014194695.1 of Rhizobium sp. BK399. Lineage (GTDB taxonomy): Bacteria > Pseudomonadota > Alphaproteobacteria > Rhizobiales > Rhizobiaceae > Rhizobium. The sequence goes on from NZ_JACIAH010000003.1 coordinate 117,391, forward strand.
TGATCTCGATCGGCAACCTGGTTCAAGCCGACCAATCGGTACTGACGACAATCGTTTCACTCGACCCGATCGACTTCTATTTCGATGTCGACGAGCGCCGGCTCCTGAATTTCGCTGACACTGCTCGCAGGAAGGGCCAGGTGCTTCAGCAGGGCGGCGGAGGCGTCGACGTGACGGTGACGATCAGCGACCCGAACGCCAAGCCCTTCACGGGAAAGCTCGACTTTGCGGAGAACAGGATCGACAACCAGAGCGGCACGATCCGGCTTCGCGCCCGCTTCGCCAACCCGGATCTCGTGCTTCAGCCTGGCCTGTTTGGGCGCATCCAGGTCGCGGCCTCCAATACCTATAAAGCCGTCCTCGTCCCCGACGAAGCGATCGGCTCCGACCAGAATGAGCGCGTCGTGTTTGTCGTCGGCACCGACGGCAAGGTTTCGACTATGCCGGTACGGCCGGGTCCGCGAATCTACGGCTATCGGGTCATTCGCGAAGGCCTCGACGGCACCGAGACGATCGTCGTCAATGGCCTGATGCGCGTCCGGCCCGGCGCAACGATCACGCCGAAGATGATAGAACTGCCGCAAGAACGGCGCGATACGCCGCCCGATTCCCCGGTCCCGGAGAGCGGCCAATGAGATTTGCCCATTTCTTTGTGGACCGGCCGATCTTTGCGGCCGTCATCTCGATCGTCTTCCTCGTCGTCGGCAGCATTGCTTATACGCAATTGCCGGTATCTCAGTACCCGGAGATCGCACCACCGACTATCGTCGTACGCACGTCCTATCCCGGCGCCGACCCGCAGACTATCGCCGACACCGTGTCAACGCCACTCGAGCAGCAGATCAACGGCGTCGAGGACATGCTTTATATGTCCTCCTATTCCAGCGCCGACGGCGCCATGTCGCTGACGATTACCTTCAAGCTGGGCACCGACCTGGACAAGGTGCAGGTTCTTGTCCAGAACCGCGTCTCGATCGCCTTGCCCCGCCTTCCCGAAGAGGTGCAGCGGCTCGGTGTCACCACAGACAAGAGTTCTCCCGACCTGATGATGGTCGTGCATCTGCTGTCACCGTCGCACCGCTACGACCAGCTTTACGTCTCGAACTACGCGCGCAACCGCATCCGCGACGTTCTCGTTCGTCTAGATGGCGTTGGTGACGTACAGATCTTTGGCGAGCGCCAATATTCGATGCGAATCTGGCTCGATCCGGAAAAACTCTCCGCCTATCAGATGACATCGGATGACGTTGTCGCAGCGCTCCGCGACCAGAACGTCCAGGTATCTGGCGGCAAGATCGGCGCGCCTCCCGTTACCGGCAAGAATGCGTTCGAATACACGGTGCGCACCGAGGGACGTTTTTCCGATGTCCGCCAATTTCGCTATGTCATTGTTAAATCAACCGCCAGCGGCCGGCTGGTCGCGCTGCAGGATGTCGCTCGTATCGAGCTCGGCGCGCAAGACTACGTCACCAATAGCTATCTGAACAACGATCCGGCCGTTGCCCTCGGTGTCTTCGCCCGGCCCGGAACCAATGCACTGGATACCGCGCATCAGGTCCAGGCGATCATGAAGGACATCTCGCAGAATTTCCCGCCGGGATTGGAATATCGGATCGTCTACGACACGACCGAATTCATCTCGGATTCGATTGCGGAGGTCTATCGAACCATTGCCGAAGCGGCGATTCTGGTGGCCATTGTCGTGCTGGTCTTCCTGCAATCCTGGCGCACGGCGATCATTCCGATCGTTGCAATACCGGTATCGCTGATCGGCACCTTCGCGGTGCTGCTGGCATTCGGCTTCTCCCTCAACATGCTGACCCTGTTCGGTCTCGTGCTTGCCATCGGTATCGTCGTCGACGATGCGATCGTCGTGGTGGAGAACGTCGAACGCAATCTGGCGCGCGGGATGTCTCCGAAGGAAGCGGCTCATGTCACCATGGATGAAGTCGGCACCGCGGTCGTTGCGATTTCGTTGGTCCTTATCGCCGTGTTCGTACCGACGGCCTTTATTCCGGGCATATCTGGCCAGTTCTACAGGCAATTCGCGGTTACGATCTCGGTCACCACGGCAATCTCGGCGTTGAATTCCCTGACGCTTTCACCAGCGCTGGCCGGGATCCTGCTGAAAAGCCATGACCACGAAACCAAGCGTGTCAGCATAGCAACGCGTTTCGTGCGCAGCCTGGCCAACGGCTTCAACCACGGCTTCGATCGAATGAGTGCCGGCTACTCATGGATCATCCGGCATCTCGTCAGCAGCTGGGTGGGGCTGACCTGCTCGCTTCTCGTCTTCGCAGGGCTCTTGGGAGCAACGTGGTACATGGGCACTAAAGTCCCTTCGGGCTTCATTCCGACCATGGACCAGGGTTACGCAATCATCGTCATACAGCTTCCCGATGGCGCCTCGCTCGCGCGTACCGATGCCGTCGTCAAGCAGGTCGGCGACATCGCCCGGCAAGTTCCCGGCGTCGGCAACGCCGTCCAGTTTGCTGGCTTCAGCGGTGCGACCTTCACGAATGCCTCGAATGCGGGTGTGGTCTTCGTTCCGTTCAAGTCTTTCGCCGAACGCGAGGAAGGCGGCGAGACCGCAAACAAGATTATCGGAGAACTCTTCGGCAAGCTGCAGAGCATCCAGGAGGCCTTTATCATCGCCATCCCACCGCCCTCGGTACGAGGCGTCGGCAACTCTGGCGGCTTCAAGATGCAGGTTTCCGATCTTGAAAACGCCGACATGACCCGCGCGCTTGGACTCGCGCGGCAGATGATGGGCGCCGCCGCCACAACTGAGGGGCTGACCGGCGTCTTCACAACCTTCTCGGACGCCAGCCCGCAATACTTCCTCGAGATCGACCGTGATAAGGCGCGCTTCCTGAACGTGCCGATCCCCAATATCTTCAACGCCCTGTCGATCAATCTCGGCGTTTCCTATGTGAACGATTTCAATGCGTTCGGCCGCGTTTACCAGGTCAGGGCTCAGGCCGACCGACAATACCGCATGGACCGAGACGACATCCTTGCCCTGAAGGTCCGGTCGGCGACAGGTGCGCTCGTGCCCCTCGGAACCCTGATGGAGATCAAGGATGCAAGCGGCCCGGCGCTTGTCCAGCGTTACAACATGTACGTTTCGGTGCCGCTGCAGGGAAATCCGACGCCGGGCACATCGACCGGCGATGCCATCAAGAAGATGGAAGCGCTGGCGGCAAAGATCCTGCCACCGGGAACCACGTTCGAATGGACGGAACTGGCCTACCAGGAAACCCACACCGGAAACACGGCGATTTACATATTTATTCTGTCGGTGGTCTTCGTCTTCCTGGCTCTGGCGGCGCAATATGAAAGCTGGGTGTTGCCTCTGGCCATCATCCTCATCGTTCCACTTGCCGTGCTCGCTGCTCTGATCGGTGTTTGGTTGAGAGGAATGGACAATAACGTCCTGACGCAGATCGGTCTGATCGTCCTCATCGGTCTTGCCGCCAAGAACGCGATTCTGATCGTCGAGTTCGCCCGGCAGGCGGAAGAGGAAGGCAAATCGCCGGTGGAGGCCGCAGTGGAGGCCAGCCATCTTCGCTTGCGCCCGATCCTAATGACGGCGTTCGCCTTTATCTTCGGCGTATTGCCGCTCGCGATCGCCACCGGCCCCGGAGCCGAAATGCGTCAGTCACTCGGGACGGCCGTTTTCTCAGGGATGCTTGGCGTAACGATTTTCGGCCTGTTCCTGACGCCCGTTTTCTACGTCGTGCTGCGCGGGCGCCGGAAAAAGCCTGCTGTTGCGCAGACCGAAGCCGCGCAACCCTCCGAGGAGGCTGCCACCGGGACTTCTTCATGAAGGGCGCCGCTCGACCACGTTCTGTTTGAGCAGGTCTGACGACAGGATCTTCCGGAGCGGCTTCTCGACAAGCTCGTAGGCTGCCGCTCCGAGAACCGTTCCGCCAACAGCGGCGAGCCCGATCGTCGACGTGGTCGACAACCCGATCATGCCGGCAGCCTTGACGATCACCGAGATCGCCAGCGTGTGCCAGAGGTAGATCGAATAGGACGCATCGCCGAGATACGTGAGAAGCGGCACACGGCCAATGCTGCCATCTGTCTCGAGCGACACCATGCCGTAGACCAGCGCCATGGCGAGCGGCCCGCAGATCGTTTCGTCGAAATCGGCACCGATCAGGAAAATCGTCGCAAAGCCGGAGAGCGAGGCACCGACACAAGCAAGCCCCAGGCTAGTTCCTGCGATCCACCGCTTGATCCACAATTCCGCAATGAAGACGCCTCCGAGGAATTCCAGAATGATCGGCCGGGTATAGGTTTTGAGCACCGGCGACGCCGGCTCGAAGAGAAGGCCGATCAGGAAAAAGCCACCGAAGATCGCCGTTAGATACAGCAGCCGCCAGCGACGTGGCAGGAAAAGCGCCCCAGCAAACAACACGTAAAAGAACATCTCGAAACTCAGCGTCCAACCCTGGACGAGGACCGGCCAGATGTCGCCGGTGCTTGGCGACAGGGCCGGAATGAAGAACAGCGAGGCAAGGATGTGGGCGCCGGTCAGCTTCAGGTTCGGGAACAGGCCGACCACAGCGCCGGCGATCATCACGCTCGTCACCAGCCAGTAGGAGGGCGCGATACGCCTAATGCGATCGAGCAGGAACCCTTGGGGTGTCATCGGGCGGCGATCACTGATGACCCACATGATGAAGCCGCTGATCACGAAGAAAACATCAACGCCAGCGGCACCGATTGCAAAATGCTCACCGGTCTTTTCGGCAGCGTGGAAGACCACGACGGCAAGTGCCGCAAAGGCGCGCAGATATTGGATGCCGTAAAGTGTCTTCATCGGTTTCCTCGGGGAGCCGGTCAGGCCGGTCGAAATGTTATGGCGTTATTGAGCGATGGGCTCAGGCAACTTGTGGTGTCGCCAAGAGCTCACCGCCGGCAGTCGACGCGCAGTCGCCAGCTTTCCAGCGGTGAAGTAGAAAAGAAACGTCCCGACGTTGTATGGCGTCAGAATATCAATCTCGACGAAGGAGCGGATCGTCAGCAGGACAGCAATCGAGAAAAGCAGATAGGATTCAACATTCCTGAAATCCTCGATGACGCGCCGCAAATGCCCCCAGAGGATCCGCAGCAGCATCGCCGCGAGGATAAAGACGCCCGCGAGGCCCAGTTCGACGGCCGTTTCGATATAGGTGTTGTGGAAATGGAAGCCGCTCCGCGACCCGATAAAGAACTCTTCCCACAGCCGCTCCGGCTCGGAGAAGCCCTGGACCCAATAGGCCTGGTAGCCGATGCCGAAGATCGGATTCTGTTTTGCCGCCTCGATCCCCTGTTGCCAGAGATAGGTGCGCCCGGTCAGCGTCGAATCCTTGCCGAAGATGCCTAGAACGGCGTCGACCGCTCCGAGATAAACGCCGGCAACGGCGAGAACGATAACGGCGACGCCGCCGCCGACGACCAGCAGTTTTCGGTGATCAGGCGTCAGTGCGAGGACGACATGCAATCCCATCATCAAGGCCAGCACGACAGCCGTGGTCAGCACGGATGTCGCCGATTGGCAGGCGATGAGGCAATAGGCGGACAAAAGTCCAACGATGCCGGACGCAGCCATCCAGAGGCGTCTCTCGCCGAAGATGAAGACGGCTGCGAACGAGACGATCAACCCCAGCGACGCGTAGAAGCCGAGCTGGTTCTTTGAGGCGAAGGCCCCCACGAAACTGAAGGTTCCGTCCAGCGGATCGTACTCGTAGTAGCCGAACAACAACGAATAGATGAGGACGATCCCGACGCCGGCGATCATGCCGACCGTCAGGGTCCTGACGTCGAGCACCCGCACCGCAATCAGCGCACAGATGACCTGCGTCAGGTACTGAATGCTGGCTCGCACAGAGATGCTTGGAACGGCAGACCAGAACACCGACAGGAAGGCGAGCGCGGCGAAGGCGTAGATCCAGAGGTAACGACCGTGACTGCCGAGCACCTTCTTGTAGTCGACGGCGATCAGCGGCAGCCAGAGCGCATAGTAAAGCAGGATCGCCACCTGCCCGAACTTGATCGAGTAGGCGAAGCAAAAAAGTGACAGTGCCACGGCGGGAATGGCATAAGCCGCGTTCCCGCCTGGCTGAATGAGCGCCGATTTTGCGATCCGCATTGCGGCCTCGTTATCTCATCGCCAGTCCGGCAGTGACCTTGATCAGGTCGCCGGGCAGGAGCGCAGTATTTTCCTGAACCGGAATCTCCTTCGCCTTGCCGTCAACTTCGCGGACGATTGAATAGGCGATGCTCGCAGCCCCGGTGCTGGTGTCAAAACGGGCGGCATCGGTCGATTGCGTCAACGCCTCCGCCATCAGCGAGTTGCTGGTTTCGAGCTTGAGATTGAGTTCGTCGAGCTGAGCGTCGGCATTCTGGAGCTCCTGGGATAGCTGTGCATCCCAGTCGTTCCGAAGCGTGATCTCGTCTTGGTTGGCCTTGCTGATGTCCTGCTTGGCCTTCAGCGAATTGGTATCGATATCGAGGAGCGTCGCCTCGGTATCAGCTGCCCGCTGTTCAGCGGCCATCTTGCGGGCGCTCAACGCAAGGCCCTTCTCCGCAAGATCTTCGACCTTATCGCGATCCTCAGTCGCCAGCTGCAACTGCCGGGTCTGGGTTTCGCTCTTCTTGGCAAGTGTCTCGACTTCGCTTTGGAGCAACTGCTTGAGGTCGGCAAGCGCCTGAAGCTGCAGCGTCAGGCGTTTCCTGCGGGTGTTCATGAGAGCCGTTTCGCTGTCAAGCAGGGGCTTCGCCTCCGGCTTGTCCTGAAGCTCCTTCGGCATGTCAATCGTATCCTGGTTGGCGATCTCGGCCCGCAGCCGCGCCTGCTTCACCAATAGGCGTGCACGGTCTGCCATGTAGACGACCGCGTCACCCTTTGCATTGATGAAGTCACGGGCGAACCGTTGCCCGGCGTCTGCACGGCGCAGACCGCCGGCAAGGCTCACGGCCTTGATGATCGTCAGATTCGGCGCAAACGGGTATTCACCGGGCTTTTCGACGTCACCGGACAGATAAACCGGCCGGAATTCCGAGAGCTCGACCGAGGCAGATGGACGGTCCTTCAGAGCAAATTGCTTCTGCAGAGCCGTGCCGATCTCCTGGGCGATTGCGTCAGTCGTTTTGCCCGAAGCAGGCATGTCTCCGACGAAAGGCAAGGAAATGCTTCCTGAAGGCCCGACCGTGTAGTCCCCACTGACGACCGACCAGTCGCGGATGCTGCCATCCGCGGTCTGCCACTCGGCCACCCGAATCTTCAGCTTGTCCATGATACCAAGACGGTAGTCGTCGGCAGCAGCAAGCGATGAAGACGCCAGAAAAGCACCAAGTCCGGCTGCGACAACAACACCGGATCTTAGCGTGCGAAATCGTCCGGCCTTGCCGTCAAGAAAGCGTTTTTCCATTACCTTCCCCGTGTCTCGGCACGACAAGCCGCAAGGCGTTGCCGCGCAGTACTGTTTGGTTTTTGAGATGCGGCTTAGTAGCTGCCGCGTTGAGCGCATACCGCCGGAATTGTGCGTGCGATGATCACGACATCCCGAACCAGCGACCAGTTTTCGACGTAGTGTGTGTCGAAGGCGACGCGAGTTGCGTAAGAAACGTCATTGCGTCCGCTGATCTGCCACAGGCCCGTCAGGCCAGGGCGAGATTGCAGATAGTAGACGGCCGAATTCTCGTACATTTCGAGTTCGTCTCGAACGACAGGACGCGGACCGACGACGCTCATTTCGCCGCGGATGATATTGAAGAGCTGGGGAAGCTCATCAAGACTCAACTTGCGTAGAACGGCACCCACGGCAGTGACCCGGGGGTCATCCTGCAGTTTGCGCGTTGCACGCCACTCTTCCATGGCCTTCGGATTGTTGCGCAGGTGCTCCTGCAGAACCTTGTCACCATTGGTGACCATTGTCCGAAACTTCAGGCAACGGAACTCCTGGCCGTTATGGCCGATGCGGCGATGCCCATAGAAGATCGGTCCTTTGTCCGAGAGCTTCACAAGCAACATCACCATCAAAAAAAGCGGGCTCAGAAAGATGAGCCCGAGGCAGGCGGCGGACATGTCGAATGCCCGTTTCGCGATCCCGCCAGTCGGCGGAAACACGCTCTGATGAACTACGCCATAAAATGGCGAACTGTCCGATCTCGTCGCAGACTTCATAGAGGTAACTCCACTTATGTTTGCCGTTTGGTCGGGTAGGCTCAGGCCGCTTAGCTAGCGCTGACGAATTCGAAGTGTATGAGGTGATTTTGTTTTTTTAAGCCACAATTTTAAGACCGTGGCGTTACGGCATGTTTTTGGAGCCGCCGTTCAACTTTTTTGTTTTTAAGACTCTGCTGAAACAATCATACAATTCTTTGGCGATTTCGAACTAATCTCTGCGTGTACCAATAAAAGTCTCTGGCATTGCTATCCGAGCCAAAGATACTGAAGTCTAGGACGTCAGAGCGGGGTGCCGGCAATTGCTGGTTTCCACTGTCGGCTTCTGAGAAAGGCCCGGTTTCTATTTGCAAAAAGGAGCCACCTATTGCATTGCACCATGCATTTTGCGCTGCACCAGCTAACCGTTTGAAATTAAAACTTTGTAATAAAAGTTGAACAGAAAGCACTCCGAACGCACCCCACACCGCATACATTGTGGCACTAATAGGAGCGTGTATTGCCAAATTGTGCGCAACTACCGATGGACGCAATGTTTTTTAATCATCTTTCGAGAAAGCGATGCGGCGGCGGCAGTGCGTGGCATTTTTACCAATAGCCGGAAGAAACCTTTAAGATCGTGGCTGTACTACGCCTCTCGCAGACGCAAAAAAACGTCTCCAGACCTTCAGTTGAAACAGGAAGTCCTGTAAAACATTATCCTAGGAAGGATCCTGGTGGCGCTTTCGTCTTCAATGATTGTACATTGAACGAAGCTCCGATGGAGGAGGCAACAGATGTATGCACCTCGCGTTATCTTCAGCATGCTCGGCGCATTGGCCGTATTTGCTGTCGCGACGTATTGGTTGAGCGGTTCTCTCACCGGGACCGCAGTCAAGACGGCAATCTCTGCCGTCCTGCTTCAAATCGGTTATTTCGGCGGCGTCTTATACCTCGTCTGGAAGGAGAGCAGGAGCCGCACGATTCGCCCCTCAGTGAGGCGCGAAGAGACGGAAAAGCTGCCTGTGTCGCCATTCAAGGGTTCTGAACCTTTCAACCGCTAAGCCTCTTCGATTCGAAGCATTGCCATGCCTTCCCGGCATGAAGAGCATCCCGTTCGTAACATCATTTGAAGAGCGGACCGTTGTCCGCCACATTTTGACGTCTTAGTTGTTGGGCGAAACAACGGAGGTCACGCGTGGCAAAAACCGCAAACATTTGCGTCATCATCGCTGCCAAGAACGCAGCAGACACCATCGAAACTGCCGTTAGATCGGCCCTTCAAGAGCCTGAAGTGGCCGAAGTCGTCGTTGTCGATGACGGCTCCAGCGATGACACGGCGGGAACCGCAAGGCGGGCCGACGACGCCAGCGGCAGGTTGAACGTTGTCAGATTCGACCAAAACAAAGGGCCGTCGGCCGCCCGCAACCACGCCATCGCAATCTCTTCGGCGCCACTGATCGCAATCTTGGATGCGGACGATTTCTTTTTCGCAGGTCGCTTTCGCCGCATGCTTGCAGAAGACGACTGGGAATTCGTTGCCGACAACATCGCCTTCGTCGATGCCGATGCGGCAAGCCTGGCGCCGGGGCGGCTCCAGCAATTCGCCGAAAATCCGCTCTTCCTCGACCTGCCTACCTTCGTTGACGGCAACATTTCAAAGCGCGGTGTCCGCCGCGGCGAGATCGGCTTCCTCAAGCCGGTCATGCGACGCGCCTTTCTGGATAAGCACGGCCTGCGTTACCGTGAAGAAATGCGGCTCGGCGAAGACTACGATCTCTACATCCGGGCCTTGGCGCTCGGCGCGCGCTACAAGGTGATCCACAGCTGCGGCTACGGCGCGGTCGTGCGCGGCGACTCGCTCAGCGGACGCCATCGCACCGAGGATTTGCGCCGCTTGTATGAGGCCGATCGCACGCTCCTGAAGTCGGTGAAGTTGCCCCCACAGGCGGCGGAAGCCGTGCGCCGGCATGAGCGGCATGTACGCGGCAAATATGAGCTGCGGCGGTTTCTCGATATCAAGGGCCAGGCAGGGCCGCTAGCAGCGATCGCCTACGTTGCTGGGAACCCAGGAGCCTTCCCCGCGATTGCGACGGGCATCCTTGCCGACAAGACGGAACGCCTGCGCAACCCCGGCGGCGTCTCCGTCACGGCGCCGGGCAATGGCCTACGATATCTTTTGAGCGCCCCGGCAAAATAACCGGGAATCGACTACTTCGAGAGCTTCGCAGCAGCCAGCTGCAGCGCACTTCCCAACAAACGGGGATCGCGTGCCGCCCATCGTGCAAGCAATCTGAAATCTGGCGTCTTGCGCCGGCGCAGCAGGCCGATCTGGCTCCAGATGGCCTGCCTTCGCGCCGTATTCTTGTGTTTCTTGATGGTTTCGACCTCCTGCGGCCGGCGGGAGAACCGGCTTTCCAGCTGGTCAAGCGCCATCCAGGTGATGAATTGCTGCTTGAGAAATTCCGGTGAGGCGTTGTCGACGCCGTGGAAGATGTTGATGCCCTCGCCGCGCAGCGCACCCGGCTCCGCGCAGAGCAACACCTGTTTCGCCGCAATGATGCAATCGCAGAAGAACAGGACGTCCTCGGCGGCCAATCGCAAGGCGGCGTCGAAACGGACCTTCTCGAACAGCGGCCGACCGATGACCATGCAGGACATATGCAGGAAGGCCCAGTTCTTCAGCATGACGCCGGCAAGATCCGGCACGTCCAGGATCAGCGGCTTGTCCAGCAGGCGCCGCGCTCCCTCCTCTTTCTCGAGAGCGGCGATACCGAAGTGATAGTCAAACTCCTCGCCGCCTTCGATCGACGCCCAGTAGCAGTCGCCCCCGAAGGCCTCCATCGCCTTGGCTGCGTTCTCCAGGTGATCGGGAGTCCAGACATCATCGGAGTCGAGAAAGGCAACGTATCGCGTCGCCTTCGGCACATGATCGAGGCCAGTGTTTCTGGCGCCGCCAGGCCCGGCGTTCGGTTGGGCGATCACTGTCACGCGCGCCCTGTTCTCCTCCGACAAAAGAGCGAGGTCCGCATCTGGGGAACGTGGTGACTGGTCGTCGACGACGATGACATCAACATCCGTGTAGCTTTGCGAGAAGACCGACTCCAAGGCGCGGCTGAGAATGCCGTCCTCGCGCTGATAGAAGGGGATGATGATCGTGAAGGTCGCCATAGTCTCTCCCTTGAGATACGCGAATTTATGTTTTCGCCCCAGCGCATCTAGGGGTGAATGACAGGCGCAGCAAGTGTGCTGCACTGCAAAATGATGACGTTCATTTCGGCCGAAGTTTGTCAAAGCTGTCCAGTGATAGGATCGCATCAACCCGTATCGAAACGAAACGGCGGCTCGCTCTCAAGCCGCAATTCCGCCATGATCGGAGCCGTTCGTCAGCCTCTCGTTGTAACAATCGTTCACCAGTCAACAAAAACTTTTATGCCACTCGCGACGGAAAAGCCTAGAAATTGATGAATATCATCATGTTATGAAATGCACTGCTGACGTTGACGTTGAGGACCATTCGGCGGGCCGACACATAGGCTTTTTCTCATACTGAGCCAGGACAGGACGACTGTTACGAAGTGGGACCGCCGATCACTTTTTGCTGCACTGCCATATTTTCTTCCGTGAATCCGCCCTAACTTCGGGGTGCGGGCTCGAGTCTGCTCTGATTGAAAACGGTCGCAAGGGGAGGTGCGGCCCAAAAGGGGTGACTGATAGCGTGAATGTTGATGCGAATGTTTCGTCGCGGATAAATCTGATGCGCATCGTGCTCATATCGGGCATTGTGTTCGTCCATATACCGTTCGACGCCGCCAGCAGTCCCTACGAGGGGGCCTACGGCGCATTTGACTGGATACGGGTTTTTCTGACGGAGGCGCTGTTTCGCGTCGGCGTTCCATGCCTGAGCGCGATCTCGGGCTATCTGTTGTTTCGCAGCGGACAGGAGAACTTCAGCTACAAGAAAACCGTGCGCACGAAGGTGCAGACGGTGTTTGTGCCATTCCTGCTTTGGAACTGTGGATTCATCGCAGCAATCGTCCTCGCCACCAGTGTCGGGGTGGGTGACGGCTATCTGCCCGACCCGCTGCACGCGTCCGGCCGTGATCTGATGTCACAAGTGCTGGCGGTCGAGAATTTCCCGGCCAACGTACCCTTGTACTTCCTTCGCGATCTCTTCGTCTGCATCCTGCTTTCGCCAATCCTTGCCTGGCTGATCAGCCGGGCTCCTATATTGACGTTGACTGCCTTGCTGGTAATCGCGCTCATTCCGGAACTGTCGATCTACATCGTTCTAAAGCGCTCCATCCTTTTCACCTTTAGTCTCGGCATCTTCCTTGCCTTGCAGCAGTTTGACCTCAAGGCTCTTGATCGCTTTGCGTCGCTTGGCGTCCTTCTGCTGCTCGCTTCCTCGGCCCTTCTGGCAACCGCCATCTTTTTCACCGGACCTTCGCTACCTGATTGGGTGCAATTCTTCCGCAACGCGCTCGCAATCGGTGGTGCATTGGGCTTCTGGCTGCTCTCGGCTCCGCTGATCAAGACGCAGATTGGCCAACGACTCGCAAAGACCGGGAGCCTCAGCTTCTGGATCTTTTGCGCCCACTACCCGCTCCTCATTTTCCTCTGGATTCTGTGGGGCAAAGCAGACCTGAGCTTCTATCCGTTGTTCTTCGTTCTGTCCTTCGTCCTGCTGTTTCCATTGCTCGCTCTCTCAAACGGGCTGTGCCGGAAGAATTTTCCGCGCGTCTACGCCGTCCTGACGGGCGGCAGAACCAAACGGTCCGTGAACTCGGCGTCGCAGCGCGACGTCTCTCCCGAACTCGTTTCACAGCAAAGGTGACACATGACGACCAAAATCGCCCATGCGCGAAAACTTTGCCTGAGCCTAATTGCCATCGCGGCAATAGGCGTTTCAGTCCTGCCGGCCTCGGCACAACAGGCATCTGGAAAATCCTTCGTGGATGACTTTGACAAGATCAACCGCGGCTTCTGGTATGTTTCCGACGGCTGGAACAACGGCGCCCACCAGAACTGCACCTGGTCGAAGAACAACGTGAACGTCGAGAACGGCGTCCTTCAACTCTCCTTCGCGGACGGAAAGTCCAAGGACCGCAGCTATCTCTGCGGGGAGATCCAGACGACCAAGCGTTACAGCTATGGCACCTATGAAGCCCGTATCAAGGCCGGCACCGGCTCGGGTCTGAATTCGGCGTTCTTCACTTACATCGGCCCTGCCGACAAGCAGAAGCACGATGAGATCGACTTCGAAGTGTTGGGCAAGAACACCGGCGAAGTGCAGGTAAACCAGTATGTCCAGGCCAAGGGCGGCAACGAGAAACTCGTTCCGGTTGGCAGCAAAGCCGATGATGGCTTCAATGACTATGCATTCATCTGGGAAAAAGACCGATTGCGCTACTACCTGAACGGCAAGCTCGTTCAGGACGTTACCGATCCGTCGAAGATACCGTCCAACCCGCAGAAGATCTTCTTCAGCCTCTGGGGTTCCGACACGCTTGCGAACTGGATGGGGCGCTTCGACTACACGAAGCCAGCCGTTCTCAGCGTCGATCGGGTTGCCTTCACCGCGCTTGGCGACAAGTGCCAATTCCCTGAATCCATCGCATGCACGCTCAACTGACCAGCGCCGGCAGAGCCCACACAGGAAAAGGAACGTCGATGCTCAAAGTGCTCTACCTCGTGCACGACCTGGCAGACCCTGCCGTCCGACGGCGGGTGCTGATGCTGCGCGAGGGCGGTGCCGAAGTGGTGCTGGCCGGTTTTCGCCGCGGGGAAAACCGCCTTGCCGAAGTGCACGGTGTAACCCCGATCGAACTCGGACGCACGGCCGACGCCCAGTTTGCGCAGCGAATGAGCGCGGTTACAAAGGCGATGGTCGGCCTGAAGGCGCTGCTGAAGAACGTCGAGAAACCCGATCTCATCATCGGCCGCAATCTCGAGGCACTCGCCGTCGCCCACAGGGCCAACGCACTGTTCGGCGGCAGCGTTCCTGTCGTCTATGAATGTCTGGACATCCACCGCCTGTTGCTGCGCGACGATGTGGTCGGCAAGATGATCCGCCGCGCCGAAGGACACTTCGGCCAGGATGCAAAGCTGATCCTGACGAGTTCTCCCGCCTTCATTGACAACTATTTCCGTCCTCGCTCAGGCGTCCAAGCGGAAACGCTTCTGATCGAAAACAAGGTCATCGCTCTGGATGAAACCGCGATAGAGCCCGCCTTCGCCCGCCCGTTCAAGCAGCCCGGACAGCCTTGGAAGATCGGCTGGTTCGGTGCCCTTCGCTGCCGCAAGTCGCTCGGTCTCCTTGCCGAATTCTCACGCCAGATGGAAGGCAGGGTCGAGATCGTTTTGCGTGGCCGCCCTGCCTACTCCGAATTCGAGGATTTCGACGCTTTCGTGCGCGATGAACCCTATCTTCGCTTCGAAGGCGCCTATCGCAATCCCGAGGACTTGCGGGCGATCTACGACGACGTCCACTTTTCCTGGGCCATCGATTTCTTCGAAGAGGGCCTCAATTCAAGCTGGCTCCTGCCGAACCGGCTGTACGAGGGCTGCCTGTATGGAGCGGTCCCGATCGCTCTGGAAGGAACCGAGACGGCACGCTTCCTTCAAGCGCGCGACATTGGCCTTAGACTCTCCGAAGCGAACTTTTCGCAGCTCGAGGAGCTGTTCGAAAACATGTCCGGCGAGCGTTACGGCGCATTGAGCGAGGCTGTTGCCGCCAAGGATCGCAAGATATGGCTTGCCGACCGCAGCGATTGTGCGGCCCTCGTTTCAAGCCTTTCCCGCCTTGTCCCGGCAACCGCAGAGAGGGGCGGTGCCGGTGCAATTATTCCAACAAGAGTGACTCCAGAAGGGTGGACAACCATGAAGCCTGATGTCGGTGCCAGCGTCTCCAGTCTCATCATCATTCCCTGCCTGAACGAAGAGAGGCATATCGAGGCTTTGCTCGCTAAGCTGAGCCTCGAAATCGATCACATGGATGCCCGGATCGTCGTCGCCGACGGCGGTAGCACGGATGCGACGCGCGACATCGTCGCCCGCATCAGCGCCGCTGATCCGAGGATTGTGCTGCTCCACAATCCCCGGCGGATCCAGAGTGCGGCGATCAATCTCGCGGTCCAGACCTTTGGCCGCGACTATGACTACCTGATCCGCATCGACGCACACGGCGATTACCCCGCCGACTATTGCCGCCGCCTCGTCCAGGAGGCCGAACTGACCCAGGCGGACTCTGTCGTGGTCGCCATGGAAACCGTCGGCTTCGGAGTCTTTCAGAAGGCGACGGCCTTCGCCCAGAACTCGAAGCTCGGGAACGGTGGCTCCAAGCATCGCGAAGGCGCCAAGGGCCATTGGACCAATCACGGCCATCACGCATTGATGCGCATCGCAGCCTTCGACACTGTCGGCGGCTACGATGAAACCTTCAGCCACAACGAGGATGCAGAACTCGACTACCGCTTGAAACAGGCGGGCTTCGGCATCTGGATGACGGACAAGACGCGGATGACCTACTATCCGCGCTCGACCATCTCGACGCTGTTCCGCCAATATCTGGGCTACGGTCGCGGCCGCGCCAAGAACATCCTGAAGCACGGCAGCATGCCCAATCTTCGGCAGATGCTTCCGCTTCTCGTCGTACCGGTGTTCATCGGTGCGTTTCTCGCCGTTCTGAACTGGGCCGCCGTCATCCCGTTTAGCCTCTGGGCCGTTGCCTGCGTTGGCTACGGCTTCTGGATGGCCATCGGCCACAAGAATCCATACGGGCCCCTCGCCGCCGTTTCGGCAATGGTGATGCACTTTGCCTGGTCGGCCGGCTTCTGGATGGAGCTTCTGAGCTTCCGCGGCAGGAAGGTCTCTTCATGAACGATGTGAAGCCCATGCAGATCGATATCGGCGTCTGCACCTACCGCCGCGCTTCGCTCGACGAAGCGCTGCTTTCGCTTGCGATTCTTGCCGTTCCGGAAGGCGCGAAGCTGCGGATCATCGTTGCCGACAACGACAAGGTTCCGAGCGCCAAGGAACGGGTCGATGCGCTTCGTGCGACCATTCCGCACGAAATTGCCTATGTGCACTGCCCGGCATCGAACATCTCGATTGCCCGCAACGCATGCCTGGACAAAGCAACCGGCGACTTCCTGGCTTTCATCGATGATGATGAGGATGCCAGCGAAGAATGGCTGGTGGAATTACTTGCCGCTGCCAAGAAGACCAAGGCCGACGCCGTGCTTGGCCCCGTTCGCAGCGTCTACTCGTCCACGGCGCCGAACTGGATGCGCGAGGGTGACTTCCACTCGACCCTGCCCGTATGGGTCGGCGGTGAAATCCGCACCGGCTATACCTGCAACGTCCTCCTTCGCCTCGACTCACCTCACGTGGCCGGCCGCCGCTTCAATCTGGCCCTCGGTCGCACCGGCGGTGAGGACACCGAATTCTTCAGCCATATGCATACCGATGGCGGCGGGATTGCCTTTGCACCCGAAGCCTATGTCTATGAACCGGTAACCGAAAGCCGGGCTGGCCTGTCCTGGCTCGCCAAACGCCGCTTTCGCTTCGGCCAGACGCATGGGCGGTTGCTCCAGGAAAAGAACACCGGCCTGCAGCGTCTAAAGCAGATCGGCCTTGCCGCTGCCAAGGCGGCCTTCTGCTACGGCGCGGCGCTTGCCTGCATCTTTTCTCCGATTCCACGCTATCGCTACGCCCTTCGCGGCCTCATGCATACCGGCGTGGTGAGTGGTTTGCTGGGTGTCAGGGAAATCCGTCAGTACGGAACGGCGGAGGCTGCATGACGCAAACCCAGCCCGACGTCAGCTTCATCGTCGCCGCTTACAATGCGGAAGAAACGCTCGCCAAGGCGATCGACAGCGCCCTTGCACAACAGGGCGTGTCGGTGGAAGTGATCGTCGCCGATGACTGCTCGACGGATGAGACGAGAGCCATTGCCGAAAGCTATGCGAACAGGGGCGTGAAGCTTCTGGCGCTTGCGCGCAATGGCGGGCCAGCGGCAGCGCGCAACGCCGCGTTGTCGGCGGCGACCGGCCGATGGCTAGCTGTGCTCGACTCCGACGACACGGTCGAGCCGCGGCGACTGCAGCGCATAATCGAGCGCGCCGAGAATGCCGGTGCCCAGATTGCCGTCGACAATCTTCGCGTCATTCGCGCCGACGGGACGCCGCCGGAGACGATGTTTACCGAGCAATCGCTGGCCGAAACACCGGAACTGATACTTCCCGTATTTATACGGTCGAATGCCCTGTTTCAGACAACCCATAACTTTGGTTATCTCAAGCCGATCTTTCAGCGCGCTTTCATCGAACAGCATGAACTTCGCTTCAACGAGGCCCTGAAGGTTGGCGAGGACTACCTGTTCCTCGCCTCGGCCATGGCGCTTGGGGGGCGCTGCGTGATCGAGCCGGTCCCCGGCTACGACTACCAGATCCGCGAGGGATCGATTTCGCGCGTTCTTGCCCTTCATCACATCGATGCCATGATCGAGGGTGATAAGACCTTCCTTCGAGATCACACGCTGGATGCGGAGGCGGCGGCCGCACAGGAGTTTCGCGAACAAAGCCTCCGCCGAGGCCGCGCATTCCTCATCCTCGTACAGAACATCAAAGACCGGTCGATCTCCGGAGCGATCAAAACGGCCTGGAGCAATCCGTCGGCGGTGGCGCATCTCAAGATGCCGATCGCCATTCGGATCAATCGCGCACTCGCGCCGCTTCGCCATCTGATAAGCCCACGGACCGACCTAACAGCCATCGATGGCGTGACCCGCTCCCGCAAAGGATAGAGCCATGAACCAACGGAACCTGACCTTGCACAGCACCCTGCCCAAAGGGGCCGACGATTCCGATTCATTCATCGACATCGATCGCCTGATTGCCATTCTGATCCGCCGTGCCGGATCGATCGCGCTTTGCGTCGCCGCAACCGTGACGCTCGCCGTCATCTATCTGCTCTTTGCGACGGCGCAGTACACGTCGATGACCCAGATCCTGCTTGATGACAACATGGCGAAATACGCACAAGATGCGACCCCGGTCGCAAGCTCGCAGCAGGTCGACATGGAGATCGCCAGCGCCGTCGAAATCCTGAAATCGAACCAGCTTGCGCTTCGCGTGGTTGATGCCGAGAAGCTCCAGGACAATGATACGCTCCTCGATCCTCCGAAGTCCCCCGCCGCGCTGATCAAGTCGGGGATAAAGCTGGTCGTGAGCGCATTGGCTCCGGGTGGCCCACCGGCCACCGAAGCCGATGAGCGCAATGCCCGCCGCCAGAAGGCGGCCGCATTGCTTCAGGACGCCGTGACCGTATCGCGCGTCAACCGCAGTTCCGTTCTGGCGGTATCCTTCCGTTCGACCGACAAGCTTCTTGCCGCGCGGATCACCAAAGCCTATGCGAACGCCTATCTGAACGATCAGTTGAACGCCAATTTCGACGCAACGGAGAGCGCCTCCGTCTGGCTGCAGCAGCGCCTTTCCGATCTTCGCGAGCGGTCGCAGCAGGCGGCCCTCGATGTCGCAAAGTTCAAGGCTGAGAACGGCCTGACGTCCGCCAACGGCGAACTGATGTCGGAGCAACAGCTTGCCGACTTGAACAAGCAGTTGATCGTCGCCCAGGCCGACAGCGCCAGTGCATCGGCCCGGTACAACCAGTTCAAGTCCATCATCGATCTTGGTCCTGAGAGCGCCGTCAACAACGCCGCGATCTCGTCGGGCCAAGCGGATAATACGGTGATCAAGGACCTGCGCACGCGCTACGCGGCCGTAAACAAGCGTGAGCAGGAGGTCACGACGAATTTCGGGGAAGATCATCCGCAGGCCGTCGCTTTGCGTGCCGAAAAACAGGATCTGACCCGGCAGATCTATCAGGAACTGCAGCAACTGACCGCCAGCTACCGCAACGAGTTCGAAGTCACCCGCTCGCGCGAGGCCTCGCTTCGCCAGAACATCGAACACCTGACCGGCAAGAATTCGGAAGCCGACAGGTCGATCGTCCAACTCAGCGATCTCGAGCAACGCGCAGCTGCGCTGAAGACCCTCTATGAATCCTACCTCGGCAAGTACGAGGAGGCTTCACAGCAGCAGTCCTTCCCCATTGCCAAGGCTCGTGTGATCTCCGAAGCTGGAGTACCGGTATCGCCGTCGAGCCCGAAGAAGACCATGACGCTCGGCCTCGCGATCGTTCTTGGCCTGATGGCCGGCGGCGCGCTGACCGCCTTCCAGGAGTTCCGGGAGCGCTTCTTCCGCGTCGAGGGCGATGTCAGGACTATGCTTGGCCTCAAGTTCCTCGGTTATCTGCCCCGCATCGGCAAACCGACGCGAGACGGCACGATCTTCCGGCAGCGTACCAGCCCTTCCGTGGAGCCTGCCGAAGCCGCCGATTCCGACGCGACGTTCGAACGCATCATGCGCGTCGTCCTCGAAGCACCACGCTCGATCTTCGCCGAAACCCTGCGCAATGCGAAGCTTGCGAGCGACGTCATGTTCCAGGGCAAATCCGACCGCGTCATCGGCGTTGTCTCGGCAATGCCGGGAGAAGGCAAGTCGACGACGGCCGCCAATTTCGCGGCACTCCTCGCCTCCAGCGGCAAGCGCACGCTGCTCATCGACGCGGACCTTCGCAACCCGGGACTGACCCGGATGCTGAAGAATCCTCCGCAACAGGGACTTGTCGAAGCCGTTCTTGGTGAGGTTCCGTGGGCAAGCGCCGTCAAGATCGATCCGAGAACGAAGCTGGCAATCCTGCCGGTTCTGCCGAACGATCATCTAATGCACACCAGCGAACTGCTTGCTTCGCAGGGCATGTTCAATCTCATGGAGAATGCCCGCAAGATGTTCGACTACATCGTCGTCGACCTTGCGCCGCTTGGCCCGGTCATCGATGCCAAGGCATTTGCACCACAGGTGGACGGCTTCCTGTTTGTAACTGAGTGGGGCTCGACGCCGACATCAGTCGTGCGTGACCTCCTCAATGCAGAGCCGCAAATCAAGTCCAAGATTCTCGGTGTGATCCTCAACAAGACAGATATGACCGAACTCGGCAAGTTCACCAATTTCGGCGGCACGGAACGCTACCGTCATAAATACGTGAGCTACTATACCGACGAAAAGTCAAAGAAGCGGGAGCCAGCGGAAGCTGGCGCCTGATCAAGTCTGGAACAGATGCACACGCCCCTTCCACAGTCTGGCAACAGTCAGTTTGCCGCTGTGGTAGGCTGCGGTATCGAGGTTCAGTCTCTTCGGCAGCACCTCGGGCTCATCGTTCGGCGTATGGCCGTGGACGATCACCTTCGGCAGCGGCACGCGGCTCTCGAAGAAGCGATGACGGATGAAAACGAGGTCGTCGTCGCTTTGAGCGTCGATCGACAGCATGGGATCAATGCCCGCGTGCACGAAGAGCACATTCGGCGTATCGACGAGGATCGGCAAGGATCGCAGAAAGTCCACGTGCGGCTTCGGTATAGATTGCCTGATGAACCCATCGAGCTTCGCCGCGGTCGGGAAAATCCGCGGCAGTTGATCCGGATCAAGCCCATAGGACCGCAGCAGCGCGTCAGAACCCATTCGCATCCAATCCGAGAACGAAATCAGGCCATCGAGGTAATCGAGCATCGTCGTCTCATGGTTGCCGGTCAGGCAGATGCGGTCGAAGCTCTCGGGCGGAGGCGCCATCAGGTGAGAGATGACCTGCGCCGATGACGGGCCCCGGTCGATGTAGTCGCCAAGCGTGATGATCAGCTTGCGGCCTGGAATAGTCGCAGCATCATCGGTGATTGCCTGCTCTGCCTTCTGCAACAGGTCAAGCCTGCCATGAATATCGCCGATGGCGTAGATCGGAATATCGCCGGGATCCAGTTTCAGCCGCTCACGGACCGTCGAAGGCATATTGAACCTCTCATTGCGGGCGTCGAAGCGTCGTCACGCTTCGCATGTGTGCGATCAAGCGACAATAAAAATTCAATCGCTCGCGCATTCGTAGAAAAACGGCCCTTATCATTGCGCCCGTGATCCATCAATCCTACAGGCTCAACTGATCGGAGGAGCGATGGGTACCGTATCGCGGTTTCATGACCGGACAAGACCACCCGCGCACCGTATCGAAAGCGAGGAAGAGGCGATAGCCACTGCACGGCGCCTCGCCGTAGATTTCGCACTCCAGGCAAGCGAGCGGGATATCAACCGGGTCTTCCCTCGCGCTGAGCTCGATGCGCTTTTTCAGTCCGGCCTGGCCGCTGTGACAATCCCACCGGAGCATGAGGGCCTTGACGTTGCCAACGCGCTTCTCGGCGAAATTGTCGCCATCATCGCTCAGGGCGATTCTTCGATCGGCGAATGCCTGGAGCAACACTTCACCGCGCTGGAGGGGCTAAGGAATGAGCCCGACGACGAGCGCAAAACCCTCCTCTTCGCACGCGCCCTTGCCGGCGACCATTTCGTGGGTGCGACCTTCGCTGAAACGAGCGCGGCGACTCCCGTAGGGCGCCACTATCCATTGAGCGGCCGGAGCTCTCGGGTCCCCGGCATCCTTTTTGCCGATTGGATTGCCGCCGACGCCGTCGATGCCCAAGGACAGTCGCTTCGCTTCTACCTGTCTTGCGAAACCCCGGGGCTGCAGATCATCGACGATTGGGATGGTTTCGGGCAAAGAACGAACGGCGCCGGAACCGCAGTCGCCCATGATGTGACCGGCAACGGGGAAGCAGCGCGCCACACGACCGCTCCGGTCCTGGCGGCCCTGCTCCATGCGGGCACGGACCTCGGCATCGCCCGCGCCGCCCTTTCCAATCTTCGGGACGCGCCGCGTTCCGCCGCTGTTGGAAAGCTTGCGCTCTCCGTGCAGGCAGCGGCAGCGCTCGTGGAAAGCGCCGGCACCAAGTTGGATTTCGCCCAAGTAAGCCCGTCGACAGCAGCGACCGAGGCTGCCTTCTTCTCAGCGTCGGCCGCCAAGGTCATGGCGAGCAGGACGGCGCTGGACGTTGCGAACGCACTGTTCGAGTGGTCAGGTAACGATGCAACGAGCATCGGCCGGAACCTCGACCGGCACTGGAGAAACGCTCGGATTCGCGCGAACGCCACGGCCACCGACGATCTCTACCGGACCGCGGCGGCATACTATTTCGGCGATAACTGACGCCTTAGTTGGCGACCGAGATGCGGACTTCATCTTCGGCATCATCGAGCTTATTGCCCGAAGCGACGAATTGCTCGAGCGTCATGTTGTCCAAAATGTCAGCGATCGCATCCCGGACCTCGGTCATGGAACGCCGCACCTGACAGTTCTCGGGATCGGAACAGTCGTCACACGCCTCAAAGGCCGTGCGGCTGGCGCAGCGAATGGGCGCCAAAGGGCCGTCGAGGGTGCGGATAACGTGACCGATGCGGATCTCAGATGCCGGCCGCGATAGCGAGTAGCCGCCGCCAGGCCCCTTCTTCGATCGCAGAATGCCGACATTTCGCAATTCGAGCAGGATCGTATCCAGAAACTTCTTCGGAATGTTGTTGCGCGAGGCAACGTCGTTAATGAAGGCCGTTTCCCCCGGGGCAAGCCGTGCCAAGTCGACCAGCGCCTTCAACCCATACTTTCCCTTTTTCGTCAGCATTTTTTATTGCCTTGCGCCCCCCTACTCCATCCCCATTATTCAGCAAATAACGCCAAAAACGTGAACACACAACGAATAGCCATTATTTATATAGTTTATATCCGTGTTCGCCTTGCTGGGTCACAGCATAAGTGCCCAGTCGCAATTCTTGCGGCGTAACAACGTCCTCTGATCTCAATTGGTCATTGAAGCATTGACGAAGGCTGGGCACCGGCGGCCTCCAGAAGAGCCGGTGCGCCGACGTTTTGCGGCAACCTCACATTCACCGCTCGGGCAAGCAAAAGAGCTCGACCTTCTCAGCGAACCCCTTGAGCGTGTGCCAGCCGGCCGAGACAGCGGCCGCGCACGCTTCCTTCCGGAATCGGTCCGACATCAGAAGCGGAACACGAAGATCTCCGCATGCCGTCTGGATGCGGCTGACAAGATTGACATCGGGGCCGATCAACGTGAAATCGAGACGGCGGCCGGAGCCGATGTTGCCGTAGCTGACCTCGCCATGGTGTAGCGCGATGCCGACTTTCGGAGCAATTTCGCCAAACTCGAAGCGATCGATCTCCTGCAGAATATCCCGGGCGGCGCTCAATGCCGACGCACAGCTGCGGGCCGCATCGTAGCCGGGAAAGAAAGCGAGAACGGCATCGCCCATGAACTTCAGCACTTCGCCGCCTTCCCGCGTAATCGGCGGGATGACCTTGTCGAAATAGGCGTTCAGCAATTCAAGTACGCTGTTGCTGGGGAGCAGGTTCGAGATTTCGGTGAAACCGCGCAGGTCGCAAAGCAGCAGCGCGGCCTCCATGGACTCGATCTCGCCCTGCCGGATCTGCCCGGCGAGGATGCGTTGTGCCGTCAGCGGGCCAATATAGGTATCGAGCAGGCTAAGCTCGACCTGACGCATCACCCGCAATTCGCAGGTGTTACGCAAGGCCGGCAGGATTCGCTCGATAACCTGGATTTCTGCGGCCGTGAAGCCGCCTGGTCGCCGCGTACCGAAGGCGACCGCACTCACCGGCCCGTCGGCATTGCAGAGCGGCGCGATCATCAGTTGCACAAGCCCGCGGCCGGCAAAGATATCGATGCCCTGCCAGCGTCCGTGAACACTATCGCCCGGTCCGACGACAAGCGGCTCGCGACTATCCATGACTTTACGCAACGGGCTGTTGGCAAAGGTCTGACGCATGCCGTGGTTGCGATCGTGAATCTCCACCGGCTCGCCGGGTGCCCACGCAAGCGTTCGGCCGATGAGTTCCGGATGGAGCGTCATCAGGTGAAGCGTCAGGCGATCGATGGGCAGGCCGAGTGCCTGCAGGCGGCGGCCAAGACCCGATATCAAACCGGGCTCATCAAGGGCATGGCATTCATCGCCGGAGATCCACTCGATCAGCGACAGCAGCGAGTTGGTACTGCCCGCCATGCGGTCGGCTTTTGCCATCCGATTTTCGGCTTCGTCGATTTGGGCAATGCGGTTCATGGCATTTCTCCTTGGAAACGGCAGGCGACGCTAGTGAGCACCGCCTCCCGAAAGGTGGCCGGGCTTCTTCAACAGGAGCGTCGCAAGCAATGCGACGATCAGGGCGACGCCAAGCAGAAAGAAGGTGTCGCTGAAGGCCATGATGTTGGCCTGCTTGCGCAGCTTCAGCGCGATCGCAACGACGGCTTTGTGTGTGGCAACCGCCTGATCGCTGACACCATGGTTCATGAAGTAGGCTGTCAGTTTCGCGACACGATCCCGCGTGGCTTCCTCGAAGACCGAGACCGAGTTCGTCAGGATGTTCGAATGAAACTGCTCCCGCTTCGTCAGGAAGGTCTGCAGGCTTGCAATGCCGACAGCGCCGCCGAGATTGCGCATCATGTTGAACAGTGCGGACGCGGAACCCGCATTTTCCTGCTCGATACCCGCCGTTGCGATGGCCGAGAGCGGCACGAAGACAAGCGACTGTCCGATGGCGCGAATAACATTCGGCCAGAAGAGCTGATCGCTCCCATAGTCCCCGGTCATGTGGACGTTCATCAAGTTCGACGCTGCAAACAGAGCAAAACCGACGGCAATCAGCAACCGCACGTCAAAGCGCTTCATCAGGCGGGGCACCAGGGGAATCAACAACAACTGCGGGATACCTGTCCATGCCAACACCATGCCAATCTGCTCCGAATTGTATCCTTGGATGCGCGACAGATAGATCGGCAAGACGAAAGCCGAGCCATAGAGCGCGATGCCGAGCAGGACATTCGCCACAATGCCGAAGCCGAAGTTGCGTCGCGCTAGCAGCCGGAGGTTCAATAGCGGATTCGCAGTTCTGAATTCGATGATGAGGAAGAGCGCCAACGAGACAGCAGCAACGACCGAGAGCCGGACGATGAAGTCCGATCCGAACCAATCCTCCTTGTTACCTTCCTCGAGAACGGTTTGAAGTGCGGCGAGGCCGATGGCCATCGTGATGATACCGGGCCAATCGCCCTTGGCGAGCAGGCCGAGTTTCATCGGAGCGCGATCGAGCGAGGCCCAAAGCAATCCCACCATCAACGCGCCGGGAACCAGGTTGACGTAGAAGATGAACTCCCAGCCGTAATTCTCAGTCAGGTATCCACCGATGGTCGGCCCGATCGCGGGAGCGAAAGTTGCCGAGAGTGCAAAGAGCGCCAGACCGATCGGCTGCTTGGGCTTGGGCAGCAACGTGATGATAATCGTAAACGCCATCGGGATCAGAACGCCGCCAGCAAAACCTTGGATAGCACGCAGCACGATCATCTGTTGCAGGTTTGTTGCAAGCGCGCAGGCGACCGAGAACAACAGAAACAGAATGGCATTGGTCAGAAGATACTTCCGAAGGGAAAAGACCTGGGCAAGCCAGCCGCTGAGCGGGATAACCACGATCTCCGCGATGAGGTAGGACGTCGAAATCCAGCCTCCATCGTCCTTGCCCGCGCCGATCGCGCCCTGAATATCCGCGAGCGAAGCGTTGACGATCTGGATATTGAGAACGGCCATGAACGCACCGAGCGTCGAGCCGACGACTGCGCTCCACATTCTCAATGTGCTCATTGCGGGCGCGGGATTCGAAACAGCAGCGGAGGGTGCGCTGTTGCTGGTGGCCTGAATAGTAGACATGACGCTTCTCCTTCCGGCTCTACGGAAGAGAATCTCGCGAACGAGATTCGACTGATAATTCGGAAACCGAGGCAGGACATCCAGTCAGCGTGGATAGTCCCTGACGCAGGCGACTTATTTGACAGCGGCTTTGGTGTCGATTTCCGGCTCCACGGACATTCCCGCACGCAGCAACCCGCTCATGCCCTCGTCGTCGATCACGATCTTGACCGGGATGCGCTGAACGATCTTGGTAAAGTTGCCGGTCGCATTGTCCGGAGGCAGGAGAGAAAATTCCAATCCGCTCGCCGGCGAGATGCTGTCAACATGGCCCTTGATTTCCTCGTCGGGAAAGCCGTCGACTTTGACCTCGACAGGCTGGCCGGCGCGGACATGGGTTAGTTGGGTTTCCTTGAAGTTCGCAACCACATAGACGGAATGCAGCGGCACAACCGCCATAAGCTGTGTGCCCGACGTCACGAACTGCCCGACCCGAATGGTGCGCGCGCCGACGGTGCCGTCAACGGGAGCGATGATCTGAGTGTAGGACAGGTTGAGCTCAGCCTGGTGCTGGGCGGCAGCAGCGCGATCGCGCTGAGCAGCGGCTTGGTCGCGCTGTGTCTCCAGCACGGGGACTTTCCTCTCCGCCGCGACCAATGCCGCCTGGTCTCGTTCGACCGCCGCTTGCGCCTGGTCATGAACCGCCCGACTCTGTTCCGCCCGCGATTGCGTGCCGGCGCCATTGGTGATCAACCGCTGCGAGCGAGCCGCGTCAGAACGGGCGAAATCCAGCGTTGCCTGCGATGCATCGATCGTGGCCTTCGCCTGGCCAATGATCGACTGCTGCAGTTCGATTTGCGCATCGAGATTGGTAATGGCTGCTGTGGCTGCCTTTACATCCGCCCTGGCTTGCGACAGCGCAGCCTGCTGATCGCGATCATCTATCTTGGCGAGAACCTGGCCAGCCTTCACCGTATCGTTGTCGTTGACGAGGACTTCGGCGACATACCCTGAGACCTTCGGCGCAACGGTCGTATAGTCGGCTTTCACATAGGCATCGTCGGTGGATTCGATGAAGCGACCGACGGTCCAATAGTGATGGCCGTAGTCAACCATCAGGGCGACGCCGGCCAGGAGCGCAGTGGCAATGATCGTCCGCTTGAATGCTTTGCGGCTTTTCTTGCCTGCAGGTGAGCCGGGGACGTCCGCCTTCGGGGCGAGTGGCGCTTCGGCGACCTTTGCGACGTCAGCGTCGCCGGTAACTTCGAACGCTACCTTGCGAGGTAATTCGACCATTGTCCTTCTCCAGTACTTTGCCTCGCTGGGCGAGGTTCAATTCGATGAGACGGATATGCGCTGTCGCGTGCGTTCTGATAATCTGCTTAAATCGGGAAGGATCATCAACTCAGAGCGGATAATCGGGGAGATGCAATGGACCGGCTGACAAGCCTTGCAGTGTTTGGTCGCGTGGTGGAATGCGGCGGCTTTTCCGCGGCGGCTCGTCGTCTCAATATGTCCGTCACTATGGTCGGCAATCACGTTCAGTCGCTGGAAGACAGGCTGGGTGTCAGGTTGCTGAATCGTACGACGCGCAAGGTCAGCCTCACGGAAACCGGCAAATATTACTATGAGCGCTCGGCCCAGATCCTCGCCGATCTCGAGGAAGCCGACGGCACCGCCGGTGCGATGAGTTCGACACCGCGCGGCACGCTCAAGGTCTATACCAGCGCCGCGATCGTCCGCTTTCTGCTGCCCGTTGTAAGCGAGTTTCTTGAGCTTTACCCTTCGGTCGCCCTCGACCTGAGTGTCGGGGAACGGATGATCGATATGGTCGAGGAAGGTTGCGATCTAGCGATCCGCACCGTGCCGCCGCCGGATTCGAGCCTCATTGTCAGGAAGCTGACACCGTGGAGGCACATCCTCGTATGCTCGCCAAGCTATCTTGAAAACCACCCGATGCCGCAGGTGCCGGCTGATTTGGCCAACCACAACTGCCTTCAGTATACCTACTACCCCTATGGAGACGAGTGGCGCTTTGAAGACACCGATGGCGCGCAGGTGAGCATGAGGATCGGCGGCAACATCGTATCGAACAGCGCCGAGACGCTTCGGCACCTCACGGCAACCGGCCAGGGCATTTTCCTGGCTCCGAGCTTCGTGGTGTTCGATGACATTGCCTCGGGAAGTTTCGTTCGAATGATGACCGACTATCGTGCCGTCGAATTCAGCATCAATGCCATCTATCCGAACCGCAATCACCTGCCAACGAAGGTCCGACTCTTCCTCGACCTGCTCGTTGAGCGTTTTGCAGAGCACCGGAAATGGATGACCTGAAGGGTTAGCTCAGTTCGTGTTTTGCGTCGGCGGTGGAGCAGCGCTGGGGCTGCTGGCTCCTGCCGGCGCTCTCGGCGCCGGGCTGGTGCCGCCGCCCGTCCAAACGCTGAATGCCACGACGATCACCGCGACCACGAAGACAACCGCGATTAGCAACGCCCAGGCAGAAAGACTGCGCCCTTCTCTCGACAGAGCCCTTTCCTGCGCTTCGTAGGCGGTGTGCCGTTCGGTGGAATGGTCGTCCGGCCTGTTGTCATTGGCGGTCATCGTCGCACCTCTGGCACCGAAACGCGGCCGGTGTTCGGCAAGTTCCCTGAGAGGTCAGATCAGATCAGGGGATCACGGCCCTCGGCTGCGCTGAGGTTCAGTTCACGGGCGATGTCCTCCGCATCCCTCTTGCTGAGGCCAACGAAGTCCCTGCCGTCCGTTGCCGCCGGCAAGGAGGTCAATGTGTCGACAATCGTCCACCCGCCACGTGGTTCCTGGCGAATCTCGTAGCGAGGCAGATCATCAGGGGCACAAGTTTCATCTGTCACGTTTCACCGCGGCCTCAGTGTTCTTCTCGATCATATCTGCCGCGACGAATGGCTTTTGCAAGGCGCGTTCGCCCTACCCTTTTATCTCAGGAACGTTGGCCTTCAATTCCTTCAGCCATATCCGTGCGTTGCCGTCGGACGGCGCGCGCCAATCGCCACGCGGCGACAGCGAACCGCCCGACGTCACTTTCGGGCCGTTTGGCGATGCCGACCGCTTGAACTGGCTGATCGTGAAGAACCGGAAAAGGAAAACCTCCATCCAGTGCTTGATGACAGGCAGATCAAAACTGCGGCGCTTGTCGGCGGGAAAGTGTGGCGGCCAGATTCCGGCCTCGGCATCGCGCCAGGCATTGTAGGCAAGGAAGGCGATCTTCGAAGGACGCAGGCCGAAACGCGTCGTGTAGTAAAGTGCAAAGTCATGCAGATCGTAGGGTCCGATTTTGTCCTCCGTGCTCTGCATGACGCCATTCTCATCGGCAGGGACCAGCTCCGGCGAAATCAGCGTGCCAAGGATGCTTTCCAATGTCGCGTTTGCTTCGGCGTCGAAATCTCCGGAGCGAATAACCCAGCGGATCAGATGCTGGATCAATGTCTTCGGCACCGATGCGTTGACGTTGTAATGGCTCATCTGGTCGCCAACGCCATAGGTGGACCAGCCGAGCCCGATTTCCGACAGGTCTCCGGTTCCGAGCACCAGTGCACTGCGCTGGTTCGCGGCACGGAACAGAAAGTCTGTCCGCAGACCAGCCTGAACGTTTTCGAACGTCGTATCGTAGACCGGCTTGCCGCCTGCAAACGGATGCTTCAGGTCCTTGAGCAATTGAAGGGCCAACGGCTTTATGTCCACTTCCTCCGCCGTGACGCCTATGCTGCGCATCAGCGCCCAGGCGTTCGACTTGGTGGCGTCACCTGTCGCAAATCCCGGCATGGTGAAGCAGAGAATGTCAGAGCGCGGCCAGCCAAGCTGATCGAAGGCACGGGCCGCCACGAGCAACGCATGCGTGGAATCGAGACCGCCCGAAATGCCGATGCAAAGCCGCTTGACGCCGGTAGAACGCAGCCGCTTCATCAGCCCCTGAACCTGGATGTTGAAGGTTTCATAGCAATCCTGGTCAAGACGGCTTTCATCCGCCGGCACGAACGGGAAGCGGGCAACGTCGCGCTTCAGGCCGATATCGCCCTTCGGCTTCTTGAACTGGAAAGCCACACGCCGGAACGCTCGTTCGGCGGTCAGATTGAGCGTCGCCGCATCATTGAAGGTCCCGGTCCGCAGCCGCTCCAGCCGCAATCTCTCGACATCGATATCCGCCACGCACATCTGCGATGACATCGGGAAACGATCGGTTTCAGCAAGCATAGTACCGAGTTCGTAGATGCAGGCCTGACCATCCCATGCGAGGTCCGTCGTCGATTCGCCGGGGCCCGCTGCCGAATAGACATAGGCAGACAGGCTGCGCGCCGACTGCGCCGAGCACAGGAGCTTACGTGTATCGGCCTTTCCAACGGTGATGTTGCTGGCCGAAAGGTTGGCGAGAATCGTCGCACCTGCCAGTGCGCCAAAATCGCTCGGAGGCGCCGGTGCCCAAAGATCTTCGCAGATCTCGATATGGAGAACGAAATCATCCATATCCTCGGCTGCAAAGATCAGATCGGTTCCGAAAGGTACAGTCTCGCCGGCGACGCGAATGCTGTCGCCGCGGACGCCCCGCCCGGACGCAAACCAGCGTTTTTCGTAGAACTCGCGATAGTTCGGCAGGTGCATTTTCGGGACGACGCCAAGAATACGACCGGCGTGAATGGCGACGGCGCAGTTGTAGAGCCGACCGCCAGTCTGCAGCGGAGCGCCAACGAGAAGAACAGGTGTAAGATCGCGGCTTGACCGGGCGATCTCGGCTATTGCCGCGTCCACGCCCTTGAGCAGGGCATCCTGCCCCAGCAGGTCATCGATCGAGTAGCTGGAGATTCCAAGTTCGGGAAACACCATGAGGCCAACGCCCGCGGCATGTCCCTGACGGGCCAGTTCCAATGTTGCTTGCGCGTTAAAGTCTGGATCGCCGATTTCGCAGTTCGGCGTGCAGGCGGCCACGCGGACAAAACCCTGATCATAAACCGAATAGAAATTCACCAATGCCTCCAGCATCCACGCGCCCAATGACTGACCATTACATCCAAATGCTTCCGGGCAAAACCTGCGCTCGCACCGCGAGCAACCTTATTCGAAGTTACTCATGCAAGCTGCACACAGTATGCAATAAAATGAAAGACTTATCAGTAGTTGCGCGCGGGGAAAAATGATCGAAACTGCCCAAAATAAAATTACGAAACTGTCATAAAACTATGGAATAGACAGACTATATCGCTCGCGCGCCCACAGTCCCTGTTTACCCTTCTTTCAGAGCGATGAATGTCTAAGCTTATCCGAGTCCGTGCCGGGTTGCTTCGGGAAACACATCCCGGTGAGCGCCGCGTTGCGTTGACGCCGGATGACGTTGGGCGCCTTTCCGAGCGCATATCATTTCGTTTCGAGCCCGGCTGCGGCGTTGGCGCCGGCCATTCAGACGACGGCTACATTGCTGCCGGCGCAGAGCCCGCCGATTTTGCCGAGATGGCGTCCTCTTCGGATCTATTCGTGAGCGTGCGGCAGCCAATCGCCGCGCGAGTTTTCCCAGCGGCAGCGGTTCTGCTTTTCCTTGGCTCGAAACCGGGCCAGGTCGCCGTCCCGCTAGCCAGGCAACAGCCGCTCCATCTCGACATCGCCCGGCTTTCCGGGATGTCGGGCCAGAAGGGTGCCGATATTTCTTCGAGGCAGGCCGCCATCACGGGCCACGCGGCTGTCCTGGAGGCGGCGAGGCAGTTCGGCATTTCGCATCCGATGCTGTTGGCTGACGGAAGCTTCGTGCGGCCGGTTAAAATGGCCGCCTTGGGCAGCGACCCAGCAAGCCTGCAGGCACTGGCGACTGCACGTCGCCTCGGCGCCCTAACCTATGGCTTTGGCCTCGCGAAGGATTCGCAGGCAAAGATCGAGCGGCTTGGCGCTAAATTTCTCGGCACCTCTTCAGAGCAAGAACTTGCGCGGCTTCGTCAAGACCTCTCCGGTGCCTTGTCGAAGATGCAACTGATCACCACCAACATAATGTATCCCGGTCGCTCTGCCCCCGTGCTGCTTAACGAAGAGATGCTCTCACAGTTGAGCCCTGGAACGGTCATTGTGGATCTCGCCGCCGAAATTGGCGGGAATTGCGCGCTGACCAGAGCCGACGAGACGACCGACATCTTCGGCATTCGAATCATAGGTTCCACGACGCTTGCGAGCCAGGAAGCTGCCGAGGCGAGCCGCCACTTCAGTGACGGGCTGAGCAATCTGCTGGAACACTTGATCGACGCGCACGGCGCGTTGAGGCTCGACGGCGGCGATTCCGTCACGGCCGCCCTTCTCGATGAGAGGAGTCCAGCGAGGCACGCTTCGTTGTGATTCGGGGAGGGTTGAAGAAAGGATGGACGCAATCCCGTGGCGAAATGCTGCGACGCAGCATTATTGCCCAGATAACATCCATTACAAAAACGTGTTGAGTAACAACTGGTTATAGCCTGCGGTAGTAAATATGCTTTTGCGCGAGAGCCGATCGTTGCGTTTGCGCAACACCCAATTTCCGCCTTGCAGCAAAACTCAATTTTGACTGTATCTATTATTGATACATTTAATCGGAAATGTAATTTGGCGCCGCGGACGTACCGCGTTTCCCGCGAGGGCTTGTACGAAACAATTTGGGGTAGGTAGAGGCCGGTTTTCGGCAGTGATGACCTGTGCCCAATCGACAGAAGATTGGACTGAGAATGAACATTAAGATGATCCTTATGAGCTCGGCGGCGGCTTTGGCTGCCTTCTCGAGCGCCCAGGCCGCTGACGCCATCGTTGCTGCCGAGCCGGAGCCGGTTGAATACGTTCGCGTGTGCGACGCTTACGGCAGCGGTTACTTCTACATCCCCGGCACCGAAACCTGCCTGAAGATCAGCGGTTACATCCGTTTCCAGGTTAACGCCGGCCCGGACGCCGTCAACGGCAGTGTAAGCGGCAACCGGGGCGGTACGTCCGACTGGGATGCAGTGACCCGCGGCCAGGTTCAGTTTACCGCCAAGAGCGACACTGAATACGGCCCGCTCACAGGCGTGATCGTTCTGCAGCACAATGCTGACAACGCTCGTGATCAGAACGCGATCCTGGACTCCGCTTACATCGACATCGCCGGCTTCCGCGCCGGTCTGTTCTACAGCTGGTGGGACGATGGTCTCTCGGGCGAAACGGACGACATCGGCAGCAAGGTTACGCTGCACAACTCGATCCGTTATCAGTATGAAGCCACGGATTTCTACGCCGGCATCAGCGTCGACGAGCTGGAAGACAGCCCGTTCTACAACGGCGAAGTTCCGAACAACGTCGGCGTAGCAATCGGCATCGGCGGCAAGGCAGGCATCTTCTCCTACCAGGTAACCGCTGGTTACGACACCGACAACGAAGCCGGCGCTGTCCGCGCCATGGGCACCGTTACCGTTGGTCCGGGCACCCTCGGTCTCGCAGCCGTCTGGGCGTCCGATCCGGGCGCGTATTACTCTGCTTCCGAGTGGGCGATTGCCGCAGAATACGCTATCAAGGCCACCGACAAGCTGAAGATCACCCCGGCCGCTCAGTATTACGGCAGCTACGGCGTAGTTAACGCCGCTACCGACGCTGACTTCTCGGACAACGACGCTTGGAAGGTCGGTCTGACGGTTGACTATCAGATCGTCGACAACTTCTACGCCAAGGCAACCGTCAACTACCTCGACGGCGACAACATCGACGACGTGACGACGGGCTTCTTCCGCCTCCAGCGCGCATTCTAATCAAAAGCGGCGCCGCGTTTCCGCCTCTCTCTGTGGTTAAGGTCACAGGGAGTGGCAGCGCGGCGCCGCGCTTGAAAGTTTCTGATCAGATTGACCTCCGATCAGTTAGGAGGGGTGGCTCGGGTTCCCTGCCCGGCCGCCCCTTTCACTCTGTGAAGCTATTCGGCGGCGTGACGATCGGGGGCAAGGCTCGCATCCGCCGGCTGCTCGTGGTCGACAGATTTCTTCGCCTCGAGGCGACGCAGCTCCGCGACGCTATCATCGATGGTCACTGAACCCAGCATGTCGACGACGGCCTGTTCTGCCCGATCGCAAAGAAACTCCGAGAGGTCGCCGATATTCTCCCCTACGAGCCCCTCGTGCGGAATATCGTGGCGGGTTGCCCAGATTTTCTTGTCGCCGGTCACGGCAGCATAGATCTCGCTGAGCAATATCTGGTCGCGCGGTCGCGCTAGGTTGATACCGCCCTTGCCGCCTTGGGCAGTGGCGAGAATGCCGCTTTCATTGAGCGGCTGCAACAGCTTGCGGACGAAGCTCGCGCTTGTATCAAGGCCCTGCGCAAGTGATTGGCTTGTGGTCCGGAGGTTTGCCTCTTCGTTGACGGCCACACTGATGACAATCTGTAGAGCAGTCGAAAAGCGGGTGTCGATCATGCTGTGCTGAGGCCTTGCGTCTGAAGCCGGTCACCACAGATATTTGCCGGGCAAATCCATTGTCAAGAACGAGAAATTGAAATCACGGCGACTTGACTGAAACGAAAGGCTAGCTCGATCAGCGTTTCGTCGATTGTGTGCGGCTTTGCGCAGCGGCGAACGAGATTTCGCCTTTGATCTCGCGCATTGCCATTGACGTGATCGTGCGCCTCACTCCCGGCAGGCGGCTCAATTCTTCCCGAAGCATCCTGTCCAGGGCCGCCATGTCGACCGCGACGATATGCAGGAGATAGTCGGCTTCACCGGTCGTTGCGTGGCAACGCCAGATGAGCGGGTGCCGGCGGACCGCGGCCTCAAACTCCTCCGACACTTCGAAATCGATCGAGACCTGAATGAAGGCTTCGATGCCGAACCCAAGCTTTGCGGGATCAAGCCGGGCCGCATATCCGCGAATGATGCCCGCATCTTCCAACGCTTTCACACGTTTCCAGCAGGGCGTTTTGCTGAGACCGACATGATCCGCCAGCGCGGCAAAAGAAATCCTGGCATCGGCCTCCAGCGCACCGATGATCTTTCGATCAAGCGCATCGAGTGTCATTTGTTCCATGAATCGCCTTCTATGTTGGCAGTCGTTCTGCACATCTCTGCATTTTGATAACAGAAAGGACCAATGTTCAAGTCAAAGCGCCTAGACTGGATAGTTGTAGGCCAACGACACTCCGGAGCAGCATTCATGAACAAGGAAGATTACTACGCCCGCATCGAAGCGCCCGACATGCGCGACTACGGCGTCTACCTGCAGTGCGACAGGCTGCTCAGCTGTCAGAAGCCCCTGGCGGAGATGGCGAATGCGGATGAGCTGCAATTCCAGATTGTCCACCAGGTTGAAGAACTTTGGATGAAGCTGATTGCCTATTCACTGGTCGACGTCATCGATTATCTGGAGAAGGAAAACACGCATCGCGTCGTGACGCTGATGGGCCGCGTCCACCGCCTGATGCGGATGATGACGGCGCAACTCGACCTTCTCGAAACGATGTCGCCCAAGGAATACCAGCAAGTCCGGCTTCAGCTCGGCAACGGCAGCGGTCAGGAGTCGCCTGGCTTCAAGCTCCTGCTACGAATGCCACCCGATCTCTGGCGAGCTTTCCAGGCCGCCTATCTCGACGGCCGGAATCTGACGATCGACGATATCTATGATGGCAAATACGACCACGGGGACAGCTATGTCGTCGCGGAGGCCCTGGTTGAATTCGACGAGCTGTTCCAGAAATTCCGCGCAAACCACCTTTACCTGATCCACCGCTCGATCGGCCTTGGCTCCAAATCGCTCAAGGGTCGCCCCGTCGAAATGCTGGAAGGCGGCGCTCGGCACCGGTTCTTTCCCGAGCTATGGGATATCCGCTGCACGATGACCGATCGCTGGGGTAGCCAGTATGGTGTCGTTCGTGGCTCGATCAGCCACCCGGAAGAGGCCGCGGAATAGACTGCGCTGACAGTACCAAAACCAGCCCACCGCGCCTGCCCCTCCCCTTGACCCTACCAAGGGGGATCGCCCTATCACGCGATTTCGATTTTACGCCGAGGTTTACCTGCAATACCCTTCGTCCCGGTAGAAATTCAACCAGGGAGAGACGCCATGAAACGCAGGTTTGCCTATATCGCGGCCCTTTTGGCCCTTTCGGCCGGCGCAGTCTACGCTCAGGACAACGCCATGAGTTTCTTCGTGACCAGTGTAAATCCGGGCAAGGGCGGCGATCTCGGCGGCCTCGCCGGCGCGGACGCATATTGCAACACGCTTGCCACAGCCGCCGGTTCGACCGGCAAGACCTGGAAGGCCTATCTGTCTACCGACGCTGAAAACGCCAAGGATCGCATCGGTTCCGGGCCATGGTATAACGCCAAAGGCGAAAAAATCGCCGACGACGTGGCCTCCCTGCACAGCGACAAGAACAACCTGACCAAACAGACCGCGCTTAGCGAGAAAGGTGCGGTCATCAACGGCCGTGGGGACACGCCGAACCGCCACGACATGCTGACCGGTTCAAAGGCTGATGGTACTGCGGCGCCTGAGACCTGCGGAAATTGGACGATGGGCGGCGAAGACGGTGTCGCGATCGTGGGCCATAGCGACCGGACGGGACTGAACGACTCGGCGGAAGCCAAATCGTGGAACTCGTCGCATCCGACACGCGGCGGCTGCACGGTGAAAGCCTTCAACGGGACCGGAGGCGACGGCCTGTTCTACTGCTTTGCATCGAATTGATCGGCGCGGCATTGCGGGTGGCGCATGCTCACAACCCGCAATGCCATTCGCACCTGACGCGACCACTGCCTAAAGCCAACCGATCCGTCGAAGCACCCAAAGCGTTGCAATGGAGGTGATCGTCACAAACGCCACGATGATGACGAATGCCCAGGTGTCATTGACCCCCGGAATACCTCCGACATTCATCCCGAACAGGCCGGCGACGACGCTAGGCGGCAGCAGCAGGGCGGCCAGCGCCGCCAGCCGATTGGAATTTCGCGCGATACGCTCGCTGATCACTGTCGAGAGGTCGTCGTGGAGGATCCCCGTGCGGTCCCGGATCGCATCGAGGTACTCAATGAACCGCATCAGCTTGTCGATCACCTCACGCATCCGCAGCTTGTCACGCTCGAGCAGCCACGGCGCGTCGTCGTGTTCGATGCGGTTTAGTGCGTCGCGCTGCGGTGCCAGATAGCGGCGCAGCTGCACGGAACGCCGGCGCAGTAGCTTGAGACGCTCGCGCACCTCGCCAGCCTCACCGTGAAAGATCATGTCGTCGAGCTCATCCACTTCCTCGTCCATCGAGTCGAGCACCGGCTCCAAGTCACGGACAAGCTTGTCGCCGATCAGCGCCAACAGGTCTCCGGTGCGCTGTGGACCCTTGCCCTTCTCGAGGGCGAGGCGGATGTCGCGAAGTGCCGTGATATAATGTCCGCTGTCTCGAAGTGAGATGACCTTGTTGACGTCGACCCACAGGTGAAGCGGCACGAGATCGATGTCGGTCCTCTCCTCCGGTTCCTCGTCGGGGGCGGTCGCACATACGCCCCGAAGGATGATCAACAGGCCGTCATCGACAGGCTCGACACGCGGTCGCGTCTCCTCTTCGAGCAGGGCTTCCGTCACGAAGCTATCGAGGCCGCTTTCCTTCTTGACCCAATCGGCAGCTGCCGCATGGTCACGCTCGAGATGCAGCCAGATGATCCCGTCTTCCGGTTTCCATCGCCGCGCCTCAGCAATGTCCAACTGCGTGCAACCGCCACAGCCGTTCAAAAGCAGGGCGAAACGCAATCCGGGTTCCGCGCCGTAGCTCAGTTTTGGGATAACTGGCGTTTCCATCGCGCGCCCTACATGGCCAGAGGGAACAAAAAATGCAGCCAACACAAAAGCTTGCCGCAACAGATTCTAGCAGGTCGCAATCAAGGCGCAAGACCGCCGGAATTGGCGTCGCGACCGGTCTCGGCACTGGCTTTGGCGCTTAAAATAGATCGCCTTTGGGCGCCAAGACGATTTCAACACCGATCAGATTGGCGTATTGTTCCAGGGGTAGATTTTTCAGGCCGATCCACGAAGGAGGGCCACAGTGATCACGACAACGACCGACGGCAACTGGTCAAAAGGCTTCAACCCGCCTGATCCAGCCGCCGTGCCGCGCAACGTTCGTGATCTCACCGAACATGCCGATATCGTTGTGCTATTGCCCGATCCCGCCTCGGCACAGTCCTGCCTCGATCTGGCCGACGATGCGGCTGATGCGGTGCAGGACAGCATCGCCGCCGTCCATATCGGCGCCGATCCGCTGGCGATGCTGGTCTCAGCCGAGGAAATCGAATTGCAGATGCTGCGGGACCTGGACGAAGGCTCGCCGCACGAGCGGTTCGAGCGCGTCAAACAGCTGTTCGACGAATGGAAACTGAGCGCGCCGCACCGGCAAAGCCTGGTGCTTGGCGACTACCAGGGCGACCTCCGCCGCTGCGTGGGCAGCGTCTGCCGGAACGCATCACTTGTCGTCACTCCCTATCGGGGCAATCTCGATGCCCGTGATGTTTTCCATAACGTCCTCTTCCATGAGGGTAAGCTCGTGCTCATCCCGCCGGCCAATGGTTATCGCGGACGTCTGCTTGACCACGTGCTGATCGGCTGGAAGCCGCACGACCACGCACGGCGCACGATCGTCGCCGCCAGGCGCTGGCTTGCCGCTGCCGACCGCATTACGGTGCTCTGCGTCGACGACAAGCCGAACAGGCACTACGAAACCACCGCCAGGGAAATCTGCCGCCAGATGGGGCTCGATGCGGAGATCGTCGTGACCTCCTCAACAGGCCGCTCGGTCGGCAACACCATCCTCGACTTTGGTGCATCGGTGAATGCCACCTGCATTCTGACCGGAGCCTTCAAGCACGGCTATCTGCTCGAACTGCTTCTCGGCCGCGTCACCTATCGGCTGCTCTCCCACGCTACAGTTCCCCTGCTGATGAGCCACTAGCGCCAGCGTCGTGCCGTCCGCGATCGCTCCTCCGCCCTCGCGGCTGAAGTCAAGCTCCTTGTGAAAGCAAGACAATAGGCGCAAATAATCGCCGGACCGGCAGCCTGCGGCATTCCTCAGGCCTGTCCGGACAGCATAACCTGCCAAACCGACGAATTCCCCAGTGCTGGACAAGGAGATCGGACGTGCCAACAGAAGTCGACAGCGAACCCCTTCGCCAGCTCGGATTGAAATATCCCCTTATTGTCGCGCCAATGGCTGGCGGCCCCTCAACGCCGGAACTGGTGGTAGCAGCATCGGTTGCCGGCGCGCTGGGCTCCGTCGGCGCCGCCTACTCCAATCCCGCCACGATCGTCGAATTTGCCGACAAGGTCCGACAGCGCACAAACAAGCCCTTCGCGATCAACCTCTTCATTCCCCACCCCGCTCCAACGGTCGATCCGGCTGCGGTGAAGCGAGCGATTGCCGCCACTGCCGGCTATCGCTCAGAACTCGGGCTAGCGTCCCCACAGTTCTCCGCACCGTTCGAGGAGGATTTCGACGCCCAGTTCGAAGCCGTCCTAAAGATCCGGCCAGCTGTATTCAGCTTCGTCTTCGGCGTATTGGCAGCCGAACATACGAAAGCCGCACGAGAAGCCGGCATTCTGCTGATCGGGACCGCGACCTCACTCCAGGAAGCGCGGGCCCTCGAAGACAGCAATGTTGACGCGATCACGTTGCAAGGCTTCGAGGCCGGCGGCCATCGCGGCATCTTCGAGCCCGACGCCGCCGATCCGGAAGTCCGACTTCACGACCTTCTCGCTCAATGTAGGGGAAAGGTGCACGTGCCGTTGATTGCAGCAGGCGGCATCATGACCGCTGCGGACGTTCGCGCCGCCCTCGTCGCAGGCGCTCAGGCGGTTCAGATGGGAACGGCTTTTCTGGCAGCGCACGAGGCGGGAACGTCGGCCCCTTACAGGTCGGCACTCAGTGCGCCAAAGCGACAGACCCGAACGACGCGTGTCTTCTCCGGTCGATTCGCTCGAGGCATCGAGAACCGTTTCATGGAGGAGATGACGCCGAAGATGGACGCTGTCATGCCGTTTCCCGCCCAGAACAAGTTTACGCGCGACCTGCGTGGCGCGTCAGCAGCAAGGGGCTCGGCAGATTTCCTGTCGCTGTGGGCAGGAACCGGAGAAGGCGAGCTTTGGCAAGGCTCGACCACCGAACTGATCGACAGCCTGTTTGCCAAGTAGCTGCCAGCCAAGCATATCAGCAATGGCGACGTGAGCGATTTCCATTACTTACCAGGCGAAATGAACGTGCGGACATCGTATCAAAATGTATCTCAAGGTTGGCTGGATACAGCGCCATGCAAGCCATGAGGCGATAAACACACGGCGGACACATCAACGGCGTCACTAGCAGAAAAATCACGGAGATCGCGCGATGGAGCACATCGACCACATCCTGATCGTCGATGACGATCGCGAAATAAGGGAGCTCGTATCGAGCTACCTGAAGAAGAATGGCCTGCGCGTAACCGCAGTCGCTGACGGGCGGCACATGCGCTCCTTTCTCGAAGCAAACTCCGTCGATCTGATCATCCTCGATGTCATGATGCCGGGCGACGACGGCCTCGTGCTTAGCCGCGAGTTGCGTGCCGGACGACACAAGGCTGTTCCCATCGTCATGCTGACAGCACGCACAGACGAGATGGACCGCATCATCGGTCTGGAGATGGGTGCGGACGACTACCTCGCCAAGCCGTTCTCGGCGCGGGAGTTGTTGGCCCGCGTCAAGGCTGTCCTTCGACGCACGCGCATGCTACCGCCGAACCTGCAGGTGTCGGAAGCCGGCCAACTGCTGAGTTTCGGCCAATGGAAGCTCGACACGACGGCACGCCACCTCATCGATTCAGACGGGACGGTGATCGGCCTCAGCGGTGCCGAATACCGGCTGCTTCGCGTCTTCATCGACCACCCCCAGCGCGTGCTCAACCGCGATCAGCTGCTTAACCTGACACAGGGCCGCGACGCCGAGCTCTTTGACCGTTCGATCGATCTTCTCGTCAGCCGCGTCCGCCAGCGTCTTGGCGACGATGCCCGGGAACCGACCTATATCAAGACTGTCCGCAGCGAAGGCTATGTCTTCTCCATGCCGATCGAGATCACCGAGGCCCGCTGATGGCGACACGCGCCTTTCTGAATGGATTTCGCCTATGGCCGCGCACCTTGGGGGCGCGGCTATTTCTTATCCTGCTTGCCGGGGTAGCGATCGCGCATACCATGTCGTTCACGGTGCTGTTTTATGAACGATACGCGGCCGCCAAGTCCGTCATGTTCAACACGCTCGAAAACGACGTTGCAACGTCGATCGCCATTCTCGATCGGCTGCCGGCCGACGAACGAGCCGATTGGCTCGATCGTCTTGATCGAGGCAGTTATAGTTTCGTGCTGGGAGCGGGCCTGCCCGGCAATCCGGCGCTCGACGCACGCACCACCGAGATCGCTTCCATGGTTCGGGCGGCGATCGGTGCAAAATATCCCATCGAGGTGGAGACCGTTCCCGGCAACACCCTGAGGCTCCAGGCACATCTGACCCTGAGCGATGGCGCGCCGTTGACGATAGACATCAACCCGCATGGCGTCATGCCGTTGGCCGATTGGCTGCCCTACGTGTTGGCCGCGCAGTTGGCTTTGCTGGTGCTTTGCAGCTGGTTTGCGGTCCATCAGGCAATTCGTCCTCTCGTCAACCTCGCAAAAGCAGCCGATACGCTCGATCCGAATGTGAAAGCCCCTCGCCTCAGCGAAACGGGACCGAGGGAAGTCGCCTATGCCGCAACCGCCTTCAACGCAATGCGCGAGCGCATTGCCCAATATCTGGAGGAACGTGTGCAGATCCTCGCGGCAATATCGCACGATCTGCAAACGCCGATCACGCGCATGAAGCTGAGGGCGGAGATGGCCGAGGATTTCGGCGACAGGGACAAGCTGATGCAGGATCTCAGCGAGATCGAACGTCTCGTCAAGGAAGGCGTCGCCTATGCTCGCAGCGCCCATGGCAATGTCGAAAAAGCCTCGCGCATTGACCTTTCTTCGTTCATCGAGAGCCTCGTCTACGATTACCAGGATACCGGCAAGGACGTGACGATCACAGAGATGAGCGGCGGCGCGATCATGACCCGACCGCACGCCTTGAGACGAGTTCTGACCAATCTCATCGACAACGCGCTTAAGTTTGGTGGCAGCGCCGAGATCGAGGTACTGCGCCGTACCGATAGCGACGTGGTCGTTAGAGTGCTCGATCGCGGTCCCGGCATCCCCGAAGATCAATTGGAAGCTGTCCTCAAGCCCTTCTTCCGTCTCGAGCAATCGCGCAACCGCGACACTGGCGGGACTGGCCTCGGCCTCGCCATTGCCGTCCAACTGGTCACAGCGATCGGCGGATCGCTGACGTTGCGTAATCGCGACGGCGGCGGCCTCGTCGCCGAAATCGCCATCGGCTGAACGGCGGTTGAACCGCCTCGCACATCGGTGACATGCTGCTCGACCAGAAAAAAGCGGCAGCCCTTTGCGGCTGCCGCTTCTCAACATCACGTCCCGCCTGACGGGGGCATCGTTTTTCTTATCTCGTCAGACGAGGTTTATGGTGACGTTGATATTGCCGCGCGTGGCCTTGGAATACGGGCAGGTTTGATGCGCCGCATCGACAATCGCGCGAGCAGTTTCGTGATCGACGCCGGGCAGGCTGACGTTTAGGCGCGCCTGAAGTGCGTAACCGCCTGTATTGCTGCAGAGATCAACTTCGGTGTCGACCGCGAGATCGGTCGGAAGCGCAACGGCAAGGCTCTTCGCAGCAAAGCCCATCGCGCCGATGAAGCAGGCGGACCAACCGGCGGCGAACAGTTGCTCGGGGTTCGTTCCTTGTCCCGCGCTACCTGGTGAGGAAAGCTTGACATCGAGGCGGCCGTCGGAGCTACGCGATGCGCCATCGCGGCCGCCGGTCGTATGCGTCTTTCCGGTGTAGAGTACTTTCTGATTGTCGCTCATGATATTCTTCCTTTCGATAGAATGAACGGCTCGCTGCCGAGACGCAGATGGCGTCCCGCACGTGTCTGGAATGTTTCGTCGCGGTGCTAAAATGTAGCCAACTGCCGCGGAAACCTGATCCCGATACAATGTGATACGAACGGCCCGGCCGCTTCTTGGCGAGGCAATGGGCGCTCGAAACCAGACCTGGCGAAAGTGCATTGAAACGCCAACGCCGAGTGCAATGTCTGGAATGGAGGGATGTGGGGAGCCGCTTGCCGCGACCACCCCAAGGTGACCGGTTAGAGCCGGTCGAC
The DNA here is from genome assembly GCF_014194695.1 of Rhizobium sp. BK399. Lineage (GTDB taxonomy): Bacteria > Pseudomonadota > Alphaproteobacteria > Rhizobiales > Rhizobiaceae > Rhizobium. The sequence goes on from NZ_JACIAH010000003.1 coordinate 160,496, forward strand.
GTCGACCACGGCCTGTGCAAAGGCCTGCGGCGCTTCCTGTGGCAGATTGTGACCAATGCCGCCGGTAATCAGCCGATGCTCGTACTTGCCGGAGAACTTCTTGGCATAGGCAGCCGGCTCGGGATGGGGGGCACCGTTGGCATCGCCCTCCAGCGTAATAGTCGGTACGCCGATGACAGGGAACTTCGCGAGCCGCGCTTCGAGCTCATCGTACTTCTTCTCACCCTCGGCCGCGCTGATGCGCCAACGGTAGTTGTGAATGGTAATGTCGACGTGATCGGGGTTTTCGAATGCGGCAGCGCTGCGATTGAAGGTCGCATCATCGAAGTTCCATTTCGGCGATGCAAGCTGCCAGATCAACTTGGCGAACTCGCTGCGGTACTTCTCATAGCCCGCGCGGCCACGATCCGTGGCGAAGTAGAATTGATACCACCAGGCAAGCTCCGCCTTCGGCGGCAAGGGTGCCTTGTTTGCTTCCTGGCTACCGATGAGATAGCCGCTGACGGAAACCAGGGCCTTGCAGCGCTCGGGCCAGAGGGCGGCGATAATGCAGGCCGTGCGGGCTCCCCAATCGCAACCGGCAATCAGCGCCTTTTCGATCTTCAGCGCATCCATGAGCGCAACGATATCGGCGGCAATCGCCGACTGCTGGCCGTTGCGCATCGTCTTGTCCGAGAGGAACCGTGTTGCGCCGTAGCCGCGCAGATAAGGCACGATGACGCGATAGCCTGCGGCGGCAATCAGCGGTGCAACATCGACATAGGTATGGATATCGTAGGGCCAACCATGCAGGAGAATGACAGGAGGCGCGTCGCTCGCGCCCAGCTCGGCGTAGCCGACATTGAGCAGACCTGCGTCGATCTGCTTGATCGAGCCAAATGAGGTATTGGTGCCTGGCGCGATGGTGGGGATTCGAGCAGCCGCCGGCGCCGCGGCCTGAGCAACGCTCGTGCCGATTGCGCCAAATTGCGCGGCGGCAACGGTCAGCGCTGCCACGCCCACGAACCGCCGTCTTTGTTGATTGATTTCCTCTGCCATCACTGCTCTCCGATCTGTGTTAAAGACATCTGCATAAATCACTACCTGTGTGTATCAAATGTGTGTCCTATACCTGGAATTGAAAGCCAATGTAGGTATCGGTCTAGCGATACATTGGTATACATTCGCGCACTTTCGTGAGCAGTTCGCGACAACCCAGGCTTGCTGAAACAAGATTGGCCGGGCCAACGACATGACCCGATCTCAAATATCGCTGCGACCGGCATTGCCGGCGCATTTTGTCAGCGGATGACTTCAGGCACTGGCGGACGGAATGTTGTAAACACCCCGCGCGAACGCGCCGATACCCTTGGCGTCCAGCAAGTTGAGCGGTGCCCGGAACGTCACCCTGGCCACGCCGGGGTGACGGCCGATTTCGATGGCGCCGGCCAATGTGGCACGGTTCATCACTTCGGGGACGGTGATCCCCAGGAGTTCGGCGGCCCGTTCAAGGCCATTCGTGGTGGCATCGTTCAGGTTTGGACCGGTGCCGATGAAGCAGACGGGCGCATCGTCCTCGACCTTTCGCACCCCGTGCTTGCGGGCAAGCGCCTGGACCCTTGTCCGCTCGGCTTCGTCGAGCGGGCGCGCCAGAAACGGCACGTCATCGAGAACCGGAAAAAGGATGGGCCCATCGATGTCGAGCCCCTTGATGACATGCACCTCAAGGGTGACCGTTCCAGCCACGTCACACGTATGACCAGCGATCTCGCCGTCTCCCTGCAGCGCGTGCATATCGCCCAGATAGATGCCACCACCGGGAACCTTGACCGGGCAGATCAGAACGGCTCCTTCGCGGACCGTGTTCACGTCGAGGTGGCCGTCCGTCTTGTGCTCGGCGATCTCCTCTGCGGTCAGCGCGTAGATGTGGGGCGCATGATCCAGGAACGCGCCGAAATCGCCGGCATTGTGCGAGTCCGGCATGGCCTTCGACGGCGTGGTCCCCAACTGCCCGAGAAAAGGCCGCAAGCGCGTGGCGATACCAATGAGATCAGCCGGCGCGAAAGTCAGGATAGGATGCTGGATGGACGCATCCGGTAGCGCCATCAGGCGATCGGCATCTTCCGCGAAGGCTTCCGCCTCGGCCTTGCCCACCGTCAGACCGACCTGTCGCTCGTCGTCGAACGCGATCGTATAGCCATTGGTAAAGGTAAACGGTGACGCATCCGCCCCACATGCTTCGCAACGGATCGCCGTCGGCCCGATGCCTTCGACACGCGTGCGCGGCCACTCCACTCCGCAACCGGGGCACACGGCCGCACAGAACGGATCGCCGTTGAACCGGCCCACCATTGGCTCGTCGTTGCCGGATGCCGTGGCCGACGAGGTCACGACAATCGAGCGGATGCGGATGGCAATCGCGTCACCTACCTCCGCACCTGCCACCGCGACCGGGCGCGTCACCTCATGTCCTCCGCGAATTTCCGGCGTGATCATCGGACCCCAGCACCCGGGAGCGGTGTTGGCAATGATCGTGCCGCCATCGGCGACCGGCCCGAGCATCGGTGCCGCTGGGTCCAGAATGCCGTTGGTCAACTCGTTGACGAAAATCGTCTGCGATCCGATTTTTGGATACTGTTTTGCTTTATCAAGCATTTAGATTCCTCCTGTTGAATCTATCAGTGAGCGACTTGCGAGGGACGTTTAAATTCGGCGAATGCTCATGTTCGCGGCACGGGGCCGTTGTCGACAAAGGCCGGGATCTCGCGAAGGCTGGCGACAATAGTCGCTATGCGCGGCCATTGATCGAGGGAGAGGCTGTTCCTCTCAGCGTTCACGGCTTGCGGGAACAGGCAGATATCGGCCACCGTTGGAATATCGCCAACCGCGTATTTGCCGGTTGGTCTCCGCCGAAGAAGTTCTTCGACCGCCGTCAAGCCGACGCCGATCCAGTGGCGGCTCCAGTCCGCGACATCCGCCGACCCAACGCCAATCGCACTCAAGTGCGCGGTCACCCGGGGCGGAAGAAGTGGATGGATGTCGGCGGCGATCGCCAAGGCGACGGCCCGCGCAAAGGCGCGATCCTCAAGCCTGCCCGGCAGCAGCGGTGGCTCTGGGTAGCGTTCGTCCAGATATTCGATGATTGCCAGGGACTGTGTCAGCAGCACGCCCTCGTCGGTCAGCAGGGCGGGAACGAGTCCCTGCGGATTGACCTGCAGATATTCGGGCTTCCGATTGACGGCATCGGCACCAAGGATGCCGATTGTCTCGCGCTCAACGTCGAGCCCCTTCACCGCCAGCGCGATCCTGACGCGCGACGCCGCCGACGAGATCTTGTCCTCGAACAATTTCATTGCCGATCTCCTCGGTCGTTCAAGCTTTCGGGCGTCGCCTTGGCCAAGACAGTATCCGCGCTCTGCGCGAATTGCTTTGCGCCCGCATCGGCTGAAGGCGACAGTAGCGAGAAGAGCGCTGCAATCGGAGGCGGCTCGCCTGGAGCGCTGTCCCAGGCGCATGGTACGGCTGCCAGCGCAAGCATGGCGAAGGAAGTGACTAGAAGGCGCATTGCTTTCTCCTCAATTGCTTGACCCATCTGGGCCAACTCCCGGAAAATTCTGATCTTCCGGCGAGAACTCGAGCGTGACGACCGCGCGTATCCCGCATGTGTTCGAATCCCCGAAGAACTGTATCGTTGTGTAGGTGCGGCCTGGTCGCGGCCGGTCCAGGCCGCAATGTCGCGGGAGAAATATCCCGCGACATTGCCGCGGCAAAATCAGCCCGCCTGTTCTGCGGCAAGAACGGGACGCTCCCGATACTCTTCCGGGAAAAGCCGCTTCAGCGCCTCAATCTTTGGCTGCTCATAGACGTACACATAGGGCTGGTTGGGATTGTTGTAGACATAGTCCTGATGATAGGCCTCGGCACGATAGAACGTCTTCCCGACCTCGATCGAGGTCGCGATCGGGCGAACAAAAGCACCCTCGCCGCGGAGCTGAGCGATGTAGTCGGAGGCGACCTTCTCCTGTTCGTCGTTCAGCGGAAAGATTGCCGAGCGGTACTGCTTTCCGGCGTCGGGACCTTGCTGGTCGACCTGTGTCGGATCGTGAACCACGGAGAAGAAGATCTGCAGCAACTGACCGTAGCTGACCTGCTGCGGATTGAAGACGATCTCCACTGCTTCCGCATGACCGGTCTGCCCGGTCTCGGTCATCTCGTAGGTGGCTGTCGCGGCACTCCCGCCTGCGTAGCCTGCCGTCGCGCTGACAACCCCGGCGACATGTTGGAAAGCGCCTTGGACACCCCAGAAGCACCCGCCGGCAAGGACCAGCGATTGTGTAGCTGGGGTCGCGGCGACATCGTGGAGGACCGGAGGAACGCGCCTGGCCTCTTCCGCTGCCGCTCCGCCACTTAGCTTGAGCACAAGACCGCCGCCTCCGATCACGGCAAGGGTCACAATGCCTAGCTTTCCGATGGAGCCAAGCAACGACGAACGAGTTTTTTCTCGATGTTTCATGATCTTATCCTTTCATCCGAAGGTGAATACGAAGGCTTCGACACCGGGATCGAGGAAATGGATCTCGAACGTCCGCTCCCGCACCTCTCCCGACTGGCGCACCAGCTGGTAGAGCCGCGTTTCGGAAACCGTGCCATTGCCGTCTGCATCGATATCCGAGCCATGATCGGCTCCCGGTGCGGCCCCATCGACCTTCACCTGAAAGCGGACCTTCTTGCCGTCCGCCCCGGGTCCGAGGACCAGATGGAGATCTCGGGCACTGAACCGATATGTGATGCCGCCGCCAGCCTGATCGAGTGAGGCCTGCTCTCCGCCGACGGTCCACTTTCCGGTAAGCCCCCATTCGTTGAGGCCCGGCTCACCGACGGTGTAGTCGCGAGCGGCATCTGCCTTGACTCCTTCCGGCGAGATGAAGTTGGCAGCTCGGAGATAGCCGATGTAGGATTCTCCCGACTGCAGTCGGGCAAGGTCGGGCGCCGCCTCGGCACCCTTGGCGTCAGGCGCGACGGTGGCCGCATCTGCCTTCTTGCTACCTGCTGCTTCGGCCAGCAGATCCTGGATGACCCGTTCGGACTGCTCGTAGTCTCCTTCACCGAACTGGGTGTGCCTGATCTGGCCCTTCGCGTCGATGAAGTAGTGGGCCGGCCAGTAGTTGTTGGCGAACGACCTCCAGATCTTGAAGTTGTTGTCGATCGCGACAGGGTAGCCGATCTGGAACTTGTCGATTGCCTGACGGACATTGTCGATCCGCTTCTCGAAGGCGAACTCGGGCGAATGGACCCCGATCACGACCAGTCCCTGGTCCCGATACTTCTCCGCCCAGGCCCGAACGTAGGGGATTGTCCGAATGCAGTTGATGCAGGAGTAGGTCCAGAAGTCGACGAGAACGACCTTGCCGCGCAATTCTTCCGCGGTGAGCGGCTTGGAATTCAACCATTCTACGGCACCGTCGAGCGACTGCAGGCGTCCGAGGACGGGCAAATCGCTCTGGTATCCCTTCCGCGCATCGTTCGCGGCAAGTTGCATGGCATTGCCGCCCGGCTCTGCAACACCGCTCGAACCATGCAGTTTGTCCAGCAGCGACTGTTCGATGCCGGCACTGCTGGCATAGGAGAGACGCGACAGCAGTCCGGTATCAAGCCCAAGGGCAATGGCGGTAACGCCGGCCAGCACGGCTATACCAAGACCCTGGCGCAGACGCTCGCCAACGCCGAGCGATCGCTTCATCGCCGCAAACACCTTCTCCCCGGCAAGAACAGCCATCGCCAGCGAGGTCGCGGCACCTGCCGCGTAAGCGGTCAGCAAGAGCGTTGTCTGAACGTTCGCCCCCTGGAGGGCGGCACCGGTCAGGACCAGTCCAAGGATCGGGCCGGCGCAGGGCGCCCAGAGAAGGCCCGTTGCAACGCCGAGAAGGAAGGAGGTGCTGACGCCACCCTTGCCGCTCGCCTGCTGCGACAGGCGGCTGCCAAGGGCGACGGCTGGCCGCGTCACGACTGCCGCGATGCGCGGCGAGAGCAGCGTCACGCCGAAGCCGGCGATCAGCGCGATGGCGGCATATCGACCGATTTCGTTGGCGTGCACCGCCCAGCTGCCGCCGACGGCAGCAAGCGTTGCCACGCCCGCGAAAGTCACGATCATGCCGACCAGCATCGGCAGGATGCTTCTCGCAAAGGGCTGGCCTGCCCGCGACAGAACGAAGGGTAGGACCGGAAGGATGCAGGGGCTGACGATCGTCAGGGCCCCTGCAAGGTAGGCAATAAGGAACAGCAGCATAGTCATCCCCTGCAGTTGACCGATGCTTACGCATTGGTCGTTGATGGTGGCTGCAAGGGACCAGCCCGAAGTATCTCCGTTGTGTCGCTTTCCGCCCGATTTGTATCAGAATGCAAGCGGCCGGGCGGTTCAGGAGTTCAGGAGCTTCAGCAGTTTCTTCGCGGCCGAGCCTGATGAAGCCGGGTTCTGCCCCGTGATCAGCCGCCCATCGACAATCGTAAAATCGACCCAATCGGCGGCCTTCTCGTAATGCCCGCCCAGACGCTTCAATTCATCTTCGACGAGAAAGGGCACGACTTCGGTGAGATGGACAGCCTCTTCCTCGCTGTTTGCAAAACCGGTGACACGCTTGCCCTTGACCAACGGCTGCCCCTGGTAGGTTACCTTTTTCAGAACCCCGGGTGCGTGGCAGACCAAGGCGATCGGCTTGCCTGCAGTGTAGAAGCTTTCGATAAGGGCAATCGAGTCCTCGTCATTGGCGAGATCCCACATCGGGCCGTGTCCGCCGGGATAGAAGACTGTATCGAAACCATCTGTCTTGACCCCGCTGAGCCGCACCGTGTTTGCAAGCGCCCTTTGCGCCGCTGGATCGCCCTTGAAGCGCGCCATCGCCTCTGTCTGATTGGCTGGTTCGTCACTCTTCGGATCGATGGGAGGCTGCCCGCCTTTCGGAGATGCAAGGGTTACCTCGGCGCCGGCATCCTTGAACACGTAGTAGGGTGCGGCAAATTCCTCCAGCCAGAAGCCGGTCGGCTTGCCGGTGTTTCCGAGCTTATCATGCGAAGTCAAAACCATCAGGATCTTCATCGTCAGTTTCCCTTTGTTGAGCAACCATAAGACGTGGCTGGCATCTCACTTTGCCCGAACGTGAGCATGGCGCGTTGCAAGGCTTTGCCCCCTGAAAACCCGATCCTTCGAACCACCGCCGGGCCCATCCACAGATAGCGCACTGGCTCAGGCTTTCCTGGTTTCATCCCCGATATTTACTTCCGTCCAATTTCGGGTGAATACTCGCCGCCGGGCAATCACTATTCCGCGAGGCGGCACAATGGATCGCATCGACGCAATGAAGGTGTTTGTGACGGCAATTGACGAGGGCAGCCTCGCCGGCGCCGCCCGCAATCTGAAGCGATCGCCAACAGCGGTCAGCCGGGCGCTAAGCTTTTTGGAGGCGCATGTTGGTGTCGAGTTGCTGCATCGGACCACTCGAACGCTGAAGCTGAGCGAGGCGGGCCAACGCTATGCAGCAGCCTGCCGGCGCGTACTGGTCGATCTTGAAGAAGCCGACATGCTGGCGGGCGGCGAGCGCGCGGCTCCGCGCGGAACTCTGACCATCTCCGCACCACCGATCCTCGGCGAAGAGGTCCTGCGCCCTATACTGGACGACTTCCTCAACCTTCACCCGACCGTCTCTGTCCGCTTTCTCATGCTGGATCGCTTCGTCAACCTGGTCGATGAGGGCGTCGACCTCGCGGTGCGTATCGGCCACCTGTCGGACTCTTCGCACGTCTCCACCCGTCTCGGTGGCGATGTGCGACGCGTCGTGGTCGCCTCCCCCCGCTATCTGGCAGCTCATCCGCGCATCGACGAGCCGGGCGACGTGGCAAAACATCAGATCATCGCGTTCAGCAACTTCGGGCTGGATTCCTGGAGTTTCATACCGGCGAAGGGGACCACCATCCCCAGGGTCGTGCATTTCACGCCGCGCTGTATCTTCAACAGCGTTCGCGCTGCCGCGGCATCGGCGGCTGCAGGCGGCGGCCTGACGAGACTCTATTCCTACCATGTCGCATCCTACGTGCGCGACGGTCAGCTGAAGATCGTGCTCGCGGACGCGGAACACCCGCCCTTGCCTGTGCATCTGCTCGCACCACAAGGCCGCATGTCCGTGCCCAAGGTCCGCGCCTTTGTGGACTTCGCAACGCCGCGGCTGCGTTCCGAGTTCGCGCGCATGGCAACAGCGGCTGGTATGCTCGCCTGATTGTGCCGAAATACGGTTGATTGTTGATCAATCAACGTCAATTCTCTCAATGATCGGATGGATCTAAATCAAATGCACCAACGCCGAGGGCGTAGGGCGGCCAGCAACTGAAAGGCCGCTGCACTTGAAAGGATCCCATCATGAGCACGGAACAGAAGGTCGCCATTATCACCGGCGCATCACAAGGCATCGGCGCAGCATTGGTTCGAGCCTACCGCGACCGCAACTACCGCGTCGTCGCCACCTCACGCTCGGTCGAGCCTAGCTCCGACACCGGCATCATCGCCGTACCCGGGGATATCAGCAAACCGGAAACTGCCGAACGCGTCGTCCGCGAAGCACGCGAGCGTTTCGGTCGCATCGACACATTGGTGAACAATGCCGGTGTCTTTCTTGCCAAGCCGTTCACTGAATTCACCGAAGACGACTACAACCACAACATGGGCGTCAACGTCGCCGGTTTCTTCCACATCACGCAGCGCGCGGCGACCGAAATGCTGAAGCAGGGCTCCGGTCATATCGTCAGCATCACGACGAGCCTAGTGAACCAGCCTATCGCAGGGGTCCCGGCCGCCCTCGCCTCTCTGACGAAGGGAGGGTTGAACGCCGTTACCCAGTCGCTGGCTATCGAATACGCAAAGAGCGGCGTTCGCGTTAACGCAGTCTCGCCGGGCATCATCAAGACGCCGATGCATCCGCAGGAAACGCATGCAGCACTCTCCACGCTGCATCCGGTAGGCCGGATGGGCGAGATTCGCGATATCGTCGATGCCGTCCTTTATCTCGAGGGTGCGAGCTTCGTTACTGGCGAGATCCTCCACGTCGATGGCGGCCAGAACGCCGGTCGCTGGTAGACCGGGCGGCCCGGCTCGACCGGACCAATTTTATCCCGCGACTGCGAGCCCGGACGGCCGCAGTCGCCGTCGAGACAAAGCTCAATAGGTGAAAAATGAAACTGGTGTTGGTCGCCGATCCAATGTGCTCTTGGTGCTACGGCTTCGGAAAGGAAATGACGGCCCTGCAGGAGCGTCATCCCGACATGTCGCTTGAGATCGTCGTCGGAGGCTTGCGCGCCGGTGCGACCGACGTGCTTGATGATGCCGGCAAGCGTTTTCGCTTGGAACACTGGGCAAGGGTGGAACAGGCGAGCGGCCTGCCGTTCAATCGGGACGGATTGATGGCCCGTCAGGGCTTCGTCTATGACACCGAGCCCGTTTGCCGGGCGGTCGTGGCGGCGCGTATTCTCAAGCCGGAAGCCGATCTATTGCCGGTCTTCCGCGCCATCCAGCGCGCATTCTACGTCGATGCCCTCGATACGACCGATGGTGCGGTCCTCGCGCAAGTCGGTGCCGAGGCTCTGAGCGCTGCCGGTTATCCCATCACACAGGACGAGTTCCTCACGGTGTGGCAAGCCAAGAGCACGATCGATGCTACTGCTTCCGATTTCGTCAGGGCACGATCTATGGGAGTATCGAGTTTTCCGACTTTGTTTCTTTCTGACCAAGGCAAACTGCACCGGATTGGCAACGGATATGCCCATGTCGACACATTGGAGCAGGAGATCGGCGCCCTGCTCGCAGCATAGCCACCCTCAAGTTCAACCTCCAGAAAGGAGACTGCAATGCCCATTGTTACCGTACAAGTGACCCGCGAAGGAACGACGCCCGACCGCACTTCGGTCACCGCCGAGGAAAAGGCCGCGATCATCAAGGGCGTCAGCCAGGTATTGCTCGACGTCCTCAACAAGCCTCTTGAATCGACCTATGTAGTCATCGAGGAAGTCGATCTCGACAATTGGGGCTGGGGTGGACTGCCGACCGCGCAGTATCGAAAACAGCGAGCTGCAAAGTCTTGAAAAGCGAGACCCGCTGTCGGATACCGGCGGCGGGTTCGTTTGGCCTCCTCCTTCGACCACCGCAAAATCTTGCAGCTTGACGTTTGCCCGCACCGGTAGGCCCTCTCAGTCAACGCGCCGGCTGACTCTGCTGAAGATCTTGAAATCCGACCTCGGGGCACCCGCGCACATTGGCGAAAGTGATCTCGCGGCGATCACCCCACCCTGTCAGCCCTCGCAGCGTCAGAACATTCTCGTCGCGATAGACGAGATCCGTGCGGTAGATGCCGGCGCGTCGGGCCCTGTTGGTCGCTTGACTGACGTTACAGGTGCCCTCTGATGGCTCCACGTGCCAAGTGCTCGTACCCCTGCCATCGGGATTCCAGCCGTCCGCGGCACCTGCCACAACCGGTAGCAAGGCTGCGAAAGTCAACAAGGTTACACGGAACGCGGCTTTCATGATCCCTACCCGGTTGCGCTACACTGGAACGCTCCGCGCCAAGATAGACGGACTGTGGCGCAGCGCAATCGCGTCGGGGCGACCCACACGCCATCTACAGACAAAAGGTACCGGACTCGTGCGGCAGCGTTGATGATCGGTTAACGTCGCCGCACAGTCGTCTGGCTGATCACCTCATCGCTTCGCCCGAGCAAGCACGAAGTCGTGCTTCACCTCCCAGAAGTCGCCGGCAAACTGATACTGTTTCGAGCGTTCGGCATCGGTTGTTCGGCGAAATTCGGCGAGCAGGCTTTCCTTAACGCCAAACACCGCATCGGAGTCGATGTAGGGATCGTCGGGATCGAAGATGTGCGTGATCAGTGTTTCGAAGCCGTCTGCCTTGATGATGTAGTGCAGATGCGCGGGTCGATTGGGGTGGCGCCCTAGCGCCTTCAGCATCTGCCCCACCGGACCATCGTAGGGGATCGGATAGTATTTTGGCTTCACCGCCCGGAACCAATAGTGCCCGTCCGGCCCGGTCCGGAACACGCCGCGCAGATTGAAATCCGGCTGAATGCCCTTCTGCTGGACATCGTAGAAGCCCTCGTCGTTGGCCTGCCATACATCAAGGACCGCGTTGGCGATCGGCCGTCCATCGGTATCCAGTATCCTGCCTTCGATGACCATGTCCTCGCCCTTCTGGTCGAGGCAGATGTTCGCACCCATCGGCAGTTCCGGTGCGTCGGCAACATGAAACGGGCCGAGTACCGTGCTTTCCGAGGCACCCGACGGTTTGCGGTTGTTGATCGCATCGACCAGCATCGACACCCCGAGCGTGTCGGAAAGCAGGATGAATTCCTGCCGCCACTCGTTGCACATCTGCCCGGTGCGCGTGAGGAAGAGAATGGCTTGCATCCACTCGTCCTGCGTCGGCTCGATCTCCTTCACTGCTTCGTGGAGTTTTCGGGTGATGACCTCCATCACCTGTTTCAGGCGTTCGTCCTTGGCGTTCTTGTTGCGGCCGGTCACGACGGCGACCGAATCTTCTTCCGTGAAGAAGCCCTTTTCATGCGCTTCCATGTTGCTCTCACTTATCAAGAATGGATTTCAGGACGCGGCGCAATTCGGCTTCCGGATTGGAAACCATCTCGTCCGCGCGCCAGGCGACGTGGTGGTCGGGACGTACCAGAATGGCGCCGGAATCTCGCACCTCTCGCGCGTTGGCCCAATCGCCAACAAGGTCCTGCCATTGCTGGCGCGGCCCGATGACGTGCGTGGTGATCCGGATGTTGAACTCCTTCGCGAGCGCCTTAGCGGCCGCAGCCCAGCCGTCGCCGCCAATGCCGGTCAGAATGGTGAAGGTGCCATGGCCGGCCAGATCGAGGGTCGAAGCTTTCTCGCCGCTCTGATTGAACAACCAGGCGTGCGGCAATCGAGCGCCGGGCCATGTTGTTGGCTGATAGTGCAGCTCCGGATCCTTCGCAAAGGCGGGTTCGGGTCGGCCGTCCGCTACAATGCCGGCCGACTTGTAGCGCTGGTTCATCTCGACGCCATGCGCATCGAATTCATAGACCTTGTAGGCAATCGCATCGCGGATCGCCTTACGCTGCTTTTCCGCGTCTGGCGTGTCCTGGCAGCGCGCATCCATATTCTCTTGCATCTTAACGGGATCGACCGAGTCCAATAGGCCAAGCGCCTTGAAGATTGGGCCGAACTCTTCAATCGACTTGTTCGCCCGCGTCACGATCTGCTTGGCGACAGGCGCACGTTCGGCATTGTAGCTATCAAGCAGTCCCGACCCGGCCTGTCCCTTCAGGACCATCGACAGCTTCCATGCGAGGTTGAAGGCATCCTGAATTGACGTATTGGAGCCCAGCCCGTTCGACGGGGGGTGGCGATGCGTCGCGTCGCCCATGCAGAAAACGCGTCCGTTCGACATCGTCGTCGCGTACATGTTGTTGACGGTCCAGGTCGACACCGACTTGATCTTTGGCTGAAGCTCCTGATCGCCGACGAGTTCGCGCACAACCTTGATGGCGAAATCCTCGGTCACCTCAGGCGCCGGCTGGTTGATGTCGTAACCCCAGACAATCAGCCATTCGTTCCACGGCCGCACCATGCGCACGAGCCCCATGCCGATGCCGCCGACATCAGCGCCCGGCTGCAGCACCCAATAGAGCACGGAGGGCCGATGCGCGACATGGCGCGACAGATCAGCCTCGAACAATATGTTCATCGAGCCGCCGACGCCCATCTTGCCTTCGAAGGCAAGGCCCGCATGTTCCGCCACCTTCGAATTGCCGCCATCGGCGCCAACCAGGAACTTGGATCGGACGGTAAATTCCTTACCGGTCAGCCGATCAAGACAGGTGGTCGTGACACCATCGGCATCCTGCTCATGGCTGATATATTCGCACGACATGCGCGCCTGCGTGCCGCGCGAGCAGGCGGTCTTGAAGAGCAGCGGCTCCATGAAGGTTTGCGGCAGATCGTTCATCAGGCTCGGCGAAGAGAGCTGATGCTCGGCACGAGACAGCGGATGCTTACCCCAGCTCTTCATGCGGCCGATTTCCTCACCGGTCAGCGAGGTGCAGAAGACGTTCTCGCCCATCAGGTCCTGCTCTGCGGCAAACATGTAGGCTTCATCCTCGACGTCCCGACCGAGGTCGCGCAGAACCTCCATCGTACGCTGATTGGTGATGTGGGCGCGCGGCGTGGTCGCAAGCCAGCGATAGCGATTGATCACCATGTTCTCGACGCCGTAGGTCGACAGCAGCGCCGCGGTTGCCGAGCCTGCCGGGCCCGTTCCGATGATGAGTACGTCCGTTGTGATATCAGCCATTTGGCCCTCCTATCTTCTTGTGTCCGAGAGGTCCGCCTTTGAGGATGCGGCGAACCGGAAACAGCTGGATGCCGGTGCGATCGGAGAACAGCCCCCACAACCCGCGCGGGGCGAGCAGCATCGTGACGATCGCAACCAGGCCGAGGATCAGGAGATACCAGGAGCCATAGCCGGCAAGCAGGTTTTGCAGCAGGAAAAAGACGATGACGCCGACGATCGGGCCTTCGACTGTGCCGATGCCGCCGATGACGACGATAAAGATCACGTAGGCGGTCCAGTCGATCACCGAGAAGGCGGCGTCCGGGGAGATGCGCTGCTTCTGGACATAGATCAGCGCTCCACAGCAGCCGGTCAGAAATGCCGCCGTCAGGTAAACCATGGTCTTCATCCGACGGGCATCGACGCCAACGGCTCGGGCCGCTTGCTCATTGTCGCGAACTGCGGCAAGGCCCAGCCCATGTCGTGAGCGCAGCAGCCAGTAGATGGCTCCAATCGTCAGCAACGCGAGCACCAGCGCAAGCCAGTAGGTCAGCGCATCGCCGGCCTCCGCCGACTTCATGCGGAACAAGGATTTCAACAAATCGATGCCGATCATCTCGCGCGTCGCATCACGGGGGAGCGAGGTGCCGGTGCCGCCGCCAAGCGCCTTCCATTGCGCAAAGAGCAGACGCCCCACCTCGGCGATGACCCATGTGCCAATGGCAAAATAGGGACCGTAGAGGCGAAAGGTGAAGAAGGCCGTCGGTGCCGCAACGATTGCCGCGAAGAACCCGGCGACGATGACCGCCGCCACCGGGTCGAGCCCGAGCAGGCTGACCAGCGCAAACATCGCGTAAGCGCCGCATCCGACGAAGAGCTGCTGGCCGACCGAAATCAGACCAGCATATCCGGCAAGCAGATTCCAGCATTGTGCCAACACGAGCATCGTAAGGATGAAGAACAGATCCTGGACAGCGCCCCGCGACACCAGCAGTGGCGCAAGAAAGGCGAGGATCACGACCACTGTGGCGATAACCGCGAATGCCACCGAGGCGCCGGTGCGGGTCTCGACTTTGAAGGTTGGTGCGAGCAACTGTTCCATGACGCTCAATCCACTGCGCGCGGGAAGAGGCCGCGCGGCTTGAAGAGGAGGACGAGAAGAAAGGCGAGATGCCCGGCGAGAATCTGCCATTCCGGATTGACGGCAGCACCGATCGTCTGCGCGACACCAAGGATGATACCGCCGGCGAGCGTCCCCCAGAGGGAACCCAAGCCACCGATGATCACGGCCTCGAAGGCGTAGATCAGCCGCGCCGGTCCGGACGTGGGATCAAAATTGGCGCGCGTTCCCAGGAAGAGTGCAGCAATCGTCACCACCACCATGGCAAGACCGGTCGCCATGGCGAAAATCCGTTGCGGCCGGATGCCCATCAGGCCCGCCGTGGTGACGTCGTCGGATGTGGCACGAAAGGCCCGGCCGACGGAGGTCCGGTAGATCAGTTGGTTCAGCGCAACGATGGCGAGGACCGCCGAGCCAAAGGTGAGCAGCGGCATGACACCGACATTGATCGGCCCTAGTGAAACGGAGGCAGTCTCGAGCGTGCCGGCCGAAATCCGCCGGCTGTCAGCCGTAAATCCTTCCAACAAGCCGTTCTGGATCACGATGGAAAGACCGAACGTCACCAGCAGCGGCGGCAGGATATCCTTTCCGAGCGTGCGGTTGAGCAGGTGGTATTGCAGCACCCAACCGGCCGCGAACATGAGAGGCACCGCAACCAGCGCGGCAACAAAAGGATGAAGCCCCAGCAGGGAAACAAGCAGCAGGATCAGAAAGGCCGCGAAGACAATCAGGTCGCCATGAGCCAGATTGACCAGCCGCATGATGCCGAAGACGAGGCTGAGCCCCGCCGCAAAAAGCGCATAGAGCCCACCGAGCAGGATGCCCTGTGCTATCGTATCAAGCCAGTTCATGACCATCCGCTCCGAAGTAAGCCTTGTGAATAGCCTCTTGATCGAGGTCGCATGGCTTGCCGGAGAGCGTGATGCGACCCTCCATCATGCAATAGACCCGATTGGACACCTTGAGCGCCTGGGCGATATCCTGCTCGACGATGATGATGGCCGCGCCGGTTTCGCGGATCCGTGGAAAGGCGGCGTAGATGTCGCGCACCACGACCGGCGCCAATCCGAGGCTGATCTCATCGCAAAGCAGTACATCCGGATTGGACATCAATGCCCTGCCGATCGCCACCATCTGCTGCTGGCCGCCGGAGAGCGCGGTTGCGGGGCTGCGCCGTCGCTCCTTGAGGATCGGGAACAGTGCATAAATGCTGTCGAGCGTCCAGGGACCTGAGGTCTTGCGGCCGTAGGTCCCGACCAGCAGGTTCTCCTCGACGGTCAAGGACGGAAACAAACGCCGGCCTTCGGGTACCATGGCGATCCCGCGTGCCATAACGTCGGGAGCTCCGAGGGCGCCGATCGCTTCTCCGCGATAACGGATGGAGTCCGGCTCGTTCTTCAGGACGCCGGAAAGCGAGCGCATGAGCGTAGTCTTGCCGGCGCCGTTTGCGCCGATGATTGCCAGCGTTTCGCCCTCATCAAGGCCGATTTCGACGCCGAACAGCGCCTGGAAATCGCCGTAGGAAGCCGTCAGGGCGTGGGTTTCAAGCAGAGCCATCAGACCTCGATCCCTAGGTAGATTTCACGCACTTCCATCGAATTCATGATCTCGTCTGGTTTTCCGATGCCGATCACTCGGCCGAAATGCAACACGAGCAGGCGTCCGACCACGGCGTTCAGCGCATGCAGGACATGCTCGATCCAGATCACCGCAATGCCTTTGTTATGCAGGCCACGGATGGTGGCGACCAGCGCCCGGCATTCGCCCTCCGTCAGTCCGCCAGCGATCTCGTCGAGCAGCAAGAGTTTCGGATTGGTTGCCATCGCGCGGGCGAGTTCCAGCCGCTTACGCTGCAGCAGCGTCAGGCTTCCAGCCGTGGCATTGGCCTTGTCGATCAGGCCAGTGTCGATGAGGATTTCCGCGCAGCGATCCGTGACCTCCCCTTCCCGTTTTTGCGCGCCGAAGGACCCTGCCACCAGCAGATTCTCGAACACGGTCAGCTGATCGAAGGGTTGCGGGATCTGGAACGTGCGGCCCATACCCGCAAAGCACCGTGCCATCGGCGGGGTCTTGGTTACGTCGGAGCCTATGAAACGGATTGTCCCTTTGTCTGCCGCAATATTCCCGGTGATCAGGTTGAAGAGGGTCGACTTTCCGGCGCCGTTGGGGCCGATGATTCCAAGCGCCTCCCCTTCCTCCACGGCAAAGGAAATCTGCTCGGCGACCGTCAACGCGCCAAACTTCTTCGAGACACCTTCCAGTTCCAGTATTGGCATCCATCTCTCTCCCATTAGGGAGCCGCCTCCACGGCTCCCTCGATCCGCAAGCGCCGATGCGCTCAGGCGATCGGCTCCATCTTTCCGCCAGTCGGAATGTTCGGGGCGGTAGCGTTCTCGACAATGATCAGATCATAACCCTTGCCACCCTGCTTCAGTCGCCACTGGCCTCCGACGAGCGGTGTCTTCGCAACGTTCTTCTGGGCGAACGGCGGCAGCTTGTCGTTGCCCCAGGCGACCGGCCCAACGAGCGTATCGAGCTTCGTTTCGCCGATGACCTTGGCAACCGCCTCGCCGTCGCCGGGTTCGTCGGCGCGCTTCATGACATCGACCGCGAGCTCGAACAGGGCGTGGGCAAAGCCGATCGGCTGCGTCCAGGGACGGCCCGTCGCCTTGGTGAAGGCGTCGGCGACCTGCGCTGCGGTCTCGCCCGTCAACGACGACTTGAAGGGATGGCTTGGCGTCCACCACACTTCGGTCGAAAGATTGTGGCCGGCATCGCCGAGCGATTCCACTGTTTGCGGGAAAAGCAGTGCCTTGCCGACCGAGGCGACCTTCGGCTTGAAGCCCTGCTGCTTCGCCTGGTTCCAGAAGGTTGTAAGGTCTGGCGGGATGACGACGCCGGTAACGATCTCGGCGTTCGCCTGCTTGAAGGCGTTGATCTGCGCGGAAAAATCGTCCGAAAGGTTCTGGAAACGGCCGGGATCGGTCAGCGTATAGCCAAGCTTTTCGAGTACCGGCGGGAAGCCGACGACCTTGTCCCCCCAGGCATTGCCATCGCCATCGTTGGGGAAGAGCCCACCGACCTTCTTGTTGGTCTCGACCTGGCCCCACATGCCGGTGAAGACGGCAATGATATCCTCGAGTCCCCAGAAGAAGTGATAGGCGAAGTTGAACGGTTTCCAGGAATTCGGGTCGCCGGGATTGGCCTGCTGGCCAATGAACCATGGCTGCCACGGTGCCACCGTCGAAATGCACGGCATTTCTTCCGCTTCACAGGTGGTCGACACCGGATTGGTCGTCTCCGGCGTCGAGGAAACGAGCACCAGGTTCACCTCGTCGGTGACGATCAGCTCCTTGGTCACCTCGGCGGCGCGATTGGGATTGGACTGGCTATCCTTGACGACAACCTGATAGTCGAGACCCATCTTCTTTGTCGTCGCGAGAAAGTTCTCGATGACGAACTTGTCGGCCTCGCCGAACGCGGCGAGCGGCCCCGTTTGCAGGCTGACGTAGCCGAGCTTGATGGAGCTCTTCTGCGCAAGCGCAGGCAAGGCCAGCCCGGACGTGGCGGCGAGTACGCCGGTGGCCGCCGTCTGTTTCAGGAAATCGCGTCTGGTTGTCATTTCATTCTCCTCCCATTCCCCCTTGTGTAATGTCAGTTCTCCGGCCTGCGGCCCTCCCAGGCCTGCTGCAGCAGCGCGCGGATCGACGACCGATCAATCGGTCGCGGATTCCAATAAGGATTCTCGACAGCGATCTGGCTTGCCTTGTCGAGATCGGCCTCGGTCAGGCCGAGATCACGGAGAGCCAGCGGCGCGCCGATCGACTTTGCGAAATCCCAGAGCCCCCCACCGACCGAGCCGCCGAAAATCTCCGCGACAGGCTGAAGAAGCTCCGGCAGTGCAACGCCATTGAAGCCCGCGGTATGCGGCAGCATGATCGCATGCGTTTCCGCATGCGGCGTGTCGAAGGTGCCGCCAAGCGTGTGGCAAATCTTGTGGTGCAGCGCCATGCCGACCGTGCCGAGGACCGTGCCGCAAAGCCAGGCGCCATAGAGCCCCTCCGCGCGTGCCTCGATATCGTTTGGCACCGTCGCGATCTTCGGAAGTGCTGACCGGAAGGCACGCAAGCCTTCGACGGCCATGAGCGTCGAGATCGGGTTGCGGTCCTGCGCGTACAGCGCTTCGACGGCATGGGCCATGGCGTTCAGACCGGAGGTCATCGACATACCGACCGGTAGGCCGGTTGTCAGCGTGGCATCGTAGATCACCACCTCAGGCAGGATCTTCGCCCCCTTCACTGTCGTCTTGCGACCGCCCTCGGTCTGACCAAGGATCGGGGTGACCTCTGACCCTGCGTAGGTCGTTGGAATGACAACCTGCGGCAGGTCGGTGCGGTAGGCGATGGCCTTTCCCAGGCCTGTCGTCGAGCCGCCGCCGAGCGACACGACGCAGTCGGCGCAAATTTCCTCAACCACTCTCATGGCCGTTTCGGTTACATCGACAGGCGTATGCATCACCGCACCGCTGAACACGCCGACGGCCAGCGGCCCGATCCTTGCGGCCAGCGCCTCGGCATCGCCCTTCTGTTGCGGCGTGGAGAGGACTAGTGCCCTCCGGCAGCCAATCTTCTCGATCCAGCTTCCCACCTCTTGGCTCGCGCCTTCGCCGAAGACGATGTGGGCCGGGCTGCCAGCATAGTGGAATGACAGGCTCATCGTGTTTTCTCCGGTCTTGCGCGCACCATCACGAAGGTGAAATCGACCTGCTTCATCTGCGACACATCTCCGTTGGCCGGGCGAAAGTCGCGGACGAGCTCAGGCTTGACGCCAAACAGCGCATCCTCATGGAGATGCGGATCATTGCGATCGTAGACATGCGTGGTGATCGTCTCGAACCCTGCCGCCCGCACGACAAAATGAAGGTGCGCTGGCCGATGCAGGGGATAGCCCGCCGCCGCCAACAAATGCCCGACAGGGCCATCGTCCGGAACGCTGTACCCCTTCGGCATGACCGTCCGGTAGTTGACGCATCCATTGGCATCGGCACGGAAAAGGCCACGCAGGTTATGCTCAGGCTGCAGGTCCGGCTGCTGGTTCTCGTAGAGACCCTGGGCATTGGCCTGCCAGGTAATAAGTTCGACCGAGGGAACGGGCTGTCCATCGAGATCGACGATCCGGGCAGAGATGCAAAGCGGCTCTCCCACCCCATCGAGCGAAATCGAACTCCCCAGCGGGCGCTCCGGCACATCGCTACGAAAGAACGGGCCTCGGATCGTGTTGGGCGTGGCGCCCTTCGGTCGTCTCGAATTGATCTCCTCCACGAGAGCGGAGGCTCCGATCAGATCGGCGAGCAGCACCCATTCCTGACGGCGTTCATCGGAGGCATGCCCGACTTCCGTCAGAAACGCGATGACGTTGCGCCACTCGTCCTGGGTGGGTCGGAATTCCTTGATCAGTTCATGAGCGTGCTTGACGATCGCAGCCATGAGACGTGGCAGCTGGCCACCTTTTCCCGAAGGCATGCGCTCGGCAAACACGTCCGAAGACGTCGCCTCACTGAAAATAAGCGCATCGGCTGCCGTCGGCATGCGTCTCTCCCAAAACCGCATCGTTGGTGAGAATAAGCTAGCAGTCCTGCAGCGGCCGATTGATGATTTGATTCAGCTTTAATATAACGGATCGTTATGAAGATAGACGAACGACACTTGATCCAGCTTGCCGCCGTGGTCAAGACCGGTGGCGTGACCGAGGGAGCAGCCCTTCTCGGGCTCGCGCAACCGGCTGTATCACGCACGCTGTCGATGCTTGAAATGCGTCTCGGCGAACCACTGTTCATCAAAGGCCGCAGGCCGCTGCAGCCGACACCCCTTTGCCTCTCGCTGTCGGAGCAAGGGCTGGTAATGCTGGCGGCGTCTCGCAAGGCGTCCGACCTCGTGGAAAGCTTTCGCGTCGGCAAAAGCGGCGTCGTGCGCGTCGGAGGCACGCCCTTCTTCATGGATGCGCTGATCGCCGGGCTCTGCGCCGAGTTTCAGGTTACTCGCCCTGATGTTCGGATCGATCAAACCTACGGCTACTTTCCGGATCTCCGTGCCGCACTGAAGGCCGACCAGATCGATCTTGCCATCTGCCCGATCGACATTCTCGACGAAGGATCCGGCCTGGAGTTCCAACAGATCCTGCCGGGGCGCAATGTGATCGCCTGCCGCGTCACACATCCCCTCTTGCTCAAGCGCCGCCTGCAACCCAGTCAGCTTCTCGATTATCCCTGGGTCGCTCCGCCGCCCGGCAGCCCCCTCCTGGCCGATCTCAGAGCCCTGCTGCTTTCCTTTGGGGGAACCGAGATCAAGGTCCGCTATTCCGGCGGTTCATTGATGAGTGTGCTCAACTATCTCAAGGCGGCGGACGCGCTCACTGTGATGCCACACAGCGTCGTCTTCGCATTGCGCAAGGAAAAATCCATCACCGCCCTACCGTTGACGATCCCGCATCCGGAGAGGGCGCTGGCAATCCTCACGCGTGCGGATTCGGTGCGGTCACCAGCAGTCGACCAATTCGTGCAACATATCCGCTCAGGCTTCGAAAGCCTGCGCCACCTCATCAAACGGCATGAGGAAGCGGTGGTCTGGGGGCGGTAGCGGCTTACCGCTACCGCCGTGGTGGCAATCAACTACCGCGCAGGTTTGCCTTCTGGACCGCCGCGGCCAAGCTTGTCAGGAAGCGGCTCGCCCTTCGGTGTGAATTCGAGCGATCCTGAATTGATGCAGAAACGCTCGCCCGTCGGAGGCGGGCCATCCGGGAAGACGTGCCCCTGATGCGCACCGCACCGTGCGCAAACGATCTCGGTCCTGACGATGCCGTAGCGCGTGTCGCGAATACGCCGCAGATGATCGCTTTCGACAGGGGCGGTGAAACTCGGCCAGCCGGTGCCACTCTCGAATTTCTCGACGGCCTTGAACAGGGGAAGGCCGCAAAGGCGACACGTATAAAGCCCTTCGCGGTGCTCATGCAGAAACACCCCACAGAACGGCGCCTCCTCCCCATGCTCGAGCAGCAAATGGCGGTCCTCCTCGCTGAGCTCCGCCACAAGCTCCTGCATCTGGTCTCGCGTTGGAGGAGTAAGATCGAATCCAAAATCGACGACATCACGCATCTTGGTCTCCTGGGTGTTCCGGCGATTTCCGGAACACAGTTTAATGTTACGAGAGGACGGATGACGCCATCCGGGTGTGGCTATGACCGCAACGTCCGGAAGGCGGTCCTAACCTCCTCGGAGAAGGCCTCTGGCTGTTCCCAGGCGGCAAAATGACCGCCCTTGTCGAGCTTGTTGAAGTGGATGAGCTTGGGATAGGCCCGCTCCACCCAGCTGCGCGGAGCCGCATAGATCTCGTCCGGGAAGACGCTGACAGCGACCGGTATCTGGAGATTCTTGACTGCGAAGAAGGCGAGCTTGTTTTCCCAATAGAGTCGCGCCGACGAGACGGCGGTATTCGTCAACCAGTAGAGCGTGACGTTGTCGAGGATGTCGTCTCGCGTCAGGCCTTCCGCTTTCCCGTCGAAGACACGGGCGATCATTTCGTAACTGCGGATATCGTGATCGAGCATCCATGCGGCGAGACCAACAGGCGAATCCGCGATTCCATAAAGCGTCTGCGGGCGGTTCGCCATTTCGAGCGCATAGCCAAGGCCATGCTTGTAGAAATCGTCGAGCTGCGCGTAGGCGTGCTGTTCATCCGCCGAGAGACCTGCCGGCGGTTTGCCGCCGAGCTGCAATGCCGCGGCAACGTCATCGGGAACGGTGGCCGGCATATTCACGTGAATGCCGATCAATTGCGGCGGTGCAATCACCGCCATCTGTTCCGAAACGGCATCGCCCCAATCACCGCCCTGGGCGACATAGCGCGTGTATCCAAGCCGATCCATCAGCTCGATCCAGGCATGCGCAATGCGAATGGGGTCCCAACCCGTCTTCGTCGGCTTGCCCGAGAAGCCGTGACCGGGCAGCGACGGGATGACCAAGTGGAACGCGTCCGAGGCCTGGCCGCCGTGCGCCGTCGGGTCGGTTAGCGGTTCGATGATCTTCAACTGCTCGATGATCGAGCCGGGCCAGCCATGTGTGACGATCAGGGGCAAAGCGTCTTCGTGCTTGGAGCGAACATGGATGAAGTGAATATCCAGCCCGTCGATCGTGGTCATGAACTGCGGCAGGGCGTTCAGCCGGGCCTCGACCTTGCGCCAGTCGTAGTCGTTTGCCCAGTATTCCGCCAGCTTTCGCGTCGTTGCGTACTGGACGCCCTGTGAACTGTCGTTGACGGTTTCCTGTTCCGGCCATCGGGTGGCGTTGATGCGCTGGCGCAGGTCTGCGAGCTGCGCGTCGGTTGCCTTGAACTGGAAGGGCCGGATTGCGTTGCCGTTGCCGGCCGCAGCAACGAACGAAGCCGGCAAGAGACTGACTGCACCCGCAACCGCCGCAGAAGCGAGCAGGCTCCGTCGAGTGACCGATGATAATAGAGCTGACATGACGTCCTCCTAAGTGTTCAGGTTCATTCGGGTGCCTGGCGCATTCTTCGCAAAGGCCGGGCGCTTCCATGCACGATGGTTAAGATCGGCGATGCCTTGATATCGGCGTCGCTACGAGCCTCGCTCAGACGAGGGTCAGCGACACGTCGATGTTGCCGCGGGTTGCCTTGGAGTACGGGCAGATCTCGTGCGCTGCATGCATCAGCTCCTCTGCGACACCGCGCTCGATGCCTGGCACGCTCACATTGAGGCGCGCCCGCAGAAAGAAGGAACCTCCGTCGACGTTCAGATCGATTTCCGTATCGATCTCAGGATCGACGGGCAGCTTGATCTTCCTCTGTGACGCCGCGAGCTCGATCGCGCCAATGAAGCAGGCCGACCATGCTGCACCAAAGAGATGCTCGGCGGCCGGATGCGGCTGCGAAAGCTGAAGATTCAGCTCGCCATCGCCGCTGCGGGTGAAACCGTCGCGACCGCCCTTGTTGTGAGTCTTGCCGGAAAAAAGAAGCTTCTCAGTCATCACAAAATCCTTCGCTTTACTCTTTTGATCGCATCCGCCTAGATCGGATGCGATTGAAATAGTTAAGCAGAAAGTCGATGTCAATAGCATTGCGATTTAATCGGATGCGATTTATATATAGAACAAACAATCGAACAGGATATCCTTATGTCCACGTCCAAAACCGCAAAAACCCTAGAGACTGGGATGCCCTCCTCCGGCGAGACCGAGAGCAACGACAAGAAGCTCTCGAACTTCCTTTGCTTCGCCGTGTATTCGGCAAACCTTGCCTTCGGGCGCGCCTACAAGCCGATTCTGGATAAGCTGAATCTGACCTATACGCAGTACATCGCGATGGTGGCGCTTTCCGAGCAGGACGACCAGACCGTGGGAGCGCTCGGCGAAAAGCTGTTCCTGGAGTCAAACACGCTGACCCCGATGCTGAAGAAACTTGAAACTCTCGGCTATATCCAGCGCAAACGTGATTCCGCTGACGAGCGGCAAGTGCGCCTGAGCCTGACGCCGGCTGGACGCGATCTCGTCGCGGCTGATCCCGGCGCACCACTCGTCGAAGCCACGGGCCTCGGGGAGGATTTTCCCGTCGTTCAGAAATCCGTCGTGCGTCTACGCAACAACCTGCTGAAGAGAACGCAGGACAACGCCACGAAGCGCTGATTTCAATGCAATTGAGCGCCTGTTTCGGCGCTCAACTCCCCTTTGCGCAAATGTTCGCGCGATAAAAAGCGCCGGCCTTTGGACCGACGCCCGTTGCGACAGGAGCCCTCGTCCTACCGCGATGACACCAAGGGAAGCAGTTCTGCCTCCATCATCTCGGCTGCCTTGGCATACCCGCCGCCCATGCCATCCAGGAAGTGCAAGTGCGACTCGGGGCGCCCGGAAGGCACGAAGCAGGTCATCAACGCGTGAGACTGGCGGTGCAGTCCGAAGTTAATCTCGCCACGCGCCTTTGCGGCAACGAGCATGGCTTCGACAGTTTCGATCTGCTCCGGCGTGCAGTCGAGCGTAAGACGCAGGCCATCGTCGTACTTGCGAAAGTCCGAGTTTGAAGCAACCGCTGACCAGCCTTCGATATCCAAAGACCTAGTACCGTCCCTGGGAACGGCTGTATCCCGGGACAAAGGTTGGGCGTGCTGCGCGCCGGCCTCCAGAACGGAAAGCACGCAACCGGCCAGCGACGCAAAGGCCTCAGGACTGGTATGTTCATATGGTTCGACCAACAGCGACAGGATCTCGCCTCGCTGGCTGGGAAACGGCTTCCAATCACAGGTCAGCCCGGTCAGATCAGGCTCCGTCGTGTAGCTGCCCGGCTTCACCAGGTACCGCCCCCTCTTGATTTGCCGCTCGGCCCACTTGAGACCACCGCCGGCAAACATCGCGTAAGTTGCACTTTCAGAGGCGGCATACCGTGCGATGCGCACATCATGCCCGTTCGAACGGATTTCGCCGACAGTCAGCAAACCGACGCGAAGGGCAAGGTCAAGACTGCTCCTTGCGAAGTTTGCGACCTGCCGCATTGCCGAAATCGCGGTCATGATCCCATGCGGCGGTAGCGCGAACGCAGCCCCGTCGCCGCGAAACACAAAGGGAAAATCGAAGTCGCCCCAGGCATTTCCGACTGCGGCGATCACCGACGCACCAGCGTAGTTGACGTCTTCGTACCGCCCCGACTTGATCGCCGACGTCGAACTGACCACATCGGTGATGCCGATCAGCCAATCATCGGGCAACGCTTCGTAGACGGAGGGATCGAGCATCTTCGTGAACTCGCCATAGGCCGGGGACGCGTTCGGATGATTGCCGGCCGTCAGGGCATCTGCTTGCGCGATTGTAGTGCCC
This sequence comes from Rhizobium sp. BK399, assembly GCF_014194695.1. Lineage (GTDB taxonomy): Bacteria > Pseudomonadota > Alphaproteobacteria > Rhizobiales > Rhizobiaceae > Rhizobium. The sequence continues at coordinate 185,829 of NZ_JACIAH010000003.1, forward strand.
GATTCCATCGAGGGCATGAACCTGTTCCCGTGCCACATAGACAAATCCCTTCGCTGAATTCAATTCGCGCACCAGTAACTCGTATGCGCCGTAAATAAACGGAAGGGGCAACAATGTCAATATGCGATTTAATCGGATACGATCGTAATGCGTGGGCGAATCACTGCTGGGACACCGGCAGCGCGATAGAGACATCATCCGAAATAGGGTCGGTACGAGCCACGTTTTCGTGATTCAAACCCACGATACCACCGAAAGGCTCATATGCACCGCCCCCGTGCCCCCAAAGTACATGTGGATTACCGTATCTGGTAAATTCCATGTTCCGTCACTTCGAGTAGCATGTGCTTGGATGATTACATTTCCTAGTCATCAAGAGGTCACTGCAAAACTCACATCGTCTGTTTTGCGGTGACCTCGCCAAAACCCTCGACACGACCGGCACCTAAACGGCGCTTCGAACGGAAGCCTTGCAACGCGCGTTCCGTGTTCCCATCTTAGGTCGGTCACCCAAAACTCTAACTGACATGGTCGACGCGACAGCGTCGCATTTTGCTGTGTTTCCTCCGTTCGCGTGATGGAAGCCGAGGGCGCCATGTCGAAATGCCGCCTACGCGGCAAAGGACTTTAATTGAACAAACCAAACACGCCTGCTGCTCCGGCAGCGTGTCCGCGCGAGCGCGATGACGCTGCTCGCCACCCGGACGAGAACTGGAAACCTTACCCCTGCCTACTCACGCGTCGTGAATTGCAGGAATTGATTGCCGAACAGCTTGGCTGAGAGGCATGCCGACCCTCAAGAACAAGGAGAAAAACATGCAGGTCATCGTCAGAGATAACAACGTCGAACAGGCCATGCGCGCATTGAAGAAAAAGATGCAGCGCGAGGGGCTCTTCCGCGAAATGAAGGCACGCAAAGCCTACGAGAAACCATCGGAGCGCCGCGTACGCGAACGGGCGCAGGCTATCGCCAGACAGCGCAAAGCCGCCCGGAAGAGATTGCAGCGGGAGGGCCTCCTGGCCTCGCCCAAACGGCGCCCGTCGGCCCGATAATTTGTCACGATGCTGTCGCCGACGTCGTCGGTGACAGCCCCAACCCGAGAAGGGTCAATGATGGAAGAACTGCATAGCCTGACTGTTTCGGATGAACGGCTGGAAGATTGCCGCGATGTGATCGAACCGGATCTCCAGGATCTGATCCGAACGACAATTGCCTCCGGCTTTACCGCCGAAGAGGTACTGATCGCAATAAGCGAGCTCGTGGCCGAGGACTACGCGGTCTTAGCCAAGCTGCCGAGTGTCCACTGATTAGTCCGCGCCGACTGGTCGACGGTTGCCTCGGCCAGTATGTGCATGAGGAACAAGATACTCCGACATGACGGGTGTTGATCGGTTGCGACGAATACCTACATCCCCGGTATCGCTTGTTGGCAACGAGGAGGTTCATCATGAACACTATCAGCCACGCAACCGAACCAAGATGGGCCGCGCCGGTGGCTATCCGGATTGGCGCGCGCCCCTCCGAGCATATCCATGGTCCGGCAGAAGCGGTTGACTATCTGGAACACAGGTGGCCGATCGAAAACAGCATGCATCTGGAAGCGGCGAAGCGCAGATGTGTGGAAGCCATGAACTATCTCGCGCACCTGGAAGCCTCCAGAGACGCTTTCGTTGCAGCCGCAGTGGAGGCCAAGGTGCTGGCGTAGCCCCGCTTTGGGCGAGGGTGGCTGAGATGATTTGGCCACCTTCCGCAGATCACGCGCAAATCCCATCACACGCCCCGGCGGCGCACGTCATATGGCACGGATACATCCTCCTACAGCGACCAACGCTGCGGGGTATGATCTAGTGTGTCGTCACGGACTTCGGAGACCGAGCGCGACGAGGCTTGTCCCCCGGAGCCGCGGTTATTGCGATGGCAGCCACCTTTGTCTTCTTTCCTGGCTGCTTTTCGGCCGCGGATTTCGCCGGTGCGCGCGGCTTGGCGGATTTAGCCTTGGCAGTCAACTTTGTCGAAACGCGAGCGGCCGCGGCATCGACCTGCTCGCCGAATTCCTTGAAAGCTTGCAGCCAATGCTTCATGTCCTGGCCGTGGGGGCGGCCTTCCTGCTCCCAGATCTCGTAGGCGCGGTGACGGATTTTCTCTTCACGCTCGTTCATCACAGGGATCCTGCTCTTCGTTGCAACCCGATCTTAACTGGCGCAAGCAGCCCATTAGGCAATGGAGGCCCGGCATCGATTGATCGAAAGAAGCCGGCGTGGGCAGCCGGTTAAAGCAGCGATTGTCTTTTCCGAAATGCCCCTATCTACCAATGCGCGTGCGACCTCAATCAGAAGGAAAACGACATGAAACGTCTATCGATTTTGCTGCTTCTGGCAGGAGTGACGCTTGCCGGATGCACCCCGACTGAGCAGGGCTTAGGCATTGGTGCCGCCTCGGGCGCAGTCATCGGCGGCGTGGCGACCGGAAATGTCCGCGGTGCCGCAGTGGGCGCCGCAATCGGTGGCGCCGCTGGCGCCGTCATCGGCAACGTCGCCGGGCAGCCTGGCCAGTGCTACTATCGGGATCGCTATGGCCGTCGATATGTCGCCTCCTGCCCGCGCTGAGGACAATGCAGCATAGCATCTATACGTCAAGGCGCCGACTTCGCGCGTGCCCTCCAATCCGATCGCCTCGGATCGCGACCGTGGTTCTAGCAACCTGACCTTGGTCGCGATAACTGCGCGATGCTTGGTGGGCGCGGGAGGTGCACGAGTGCAAATCAAGTCCCAACCAACACGCTCGCCTGCACCGGCAGTTCTATGCCCTTCAGGGTGAGCGGACGGACGTGCGCCCCGCCCGCCAGCGGCCCGGCCTGAACGACCGTTTCCGGCGACATGACGATCTCGCCTGCGCCCGCCTGAGATTCCAATCTGGCCGCCAGATTGACAGCGCCGCCGATCGCCGTGAAATCGCTCCGGAAGCTCGAAAACTCACCGATTTCAACCTCGCCGCTGTGGATCCCAACTCCCACACCCACGTGGTGATCCACATCCAAAGCTTCGAGGGCCGTCTTGCAGCGCCGTTGTATATCCATCGCAGCCATGACAGCGGCAGCCGCGTGATCCTTTCTCAAGATGGGAAAATTGAAGATCGCCATCAATCCGTCGCCCATCTGCTTGTTGACGATCCCGTCATGAGCCCAGACCGCCTGCGCGCATCGATCCTGAAACAAGCTGACGATGTCACTCAATCTGACCGGTTCGATCTGCTCGGAAAGAGCCGTGAACCCTCTGATGTCGGCGAACAGAATGGTGACCGTGGCGGCGATATGGCGCTGTTTCTTGACATAGCGAAACGAGCGCTCGCAAATCGTGCAGATGTTCGGGTTCATCTTGCTGCGGGTAACACCAAACATGCGGAACGGCAGCGCGAGCGCACCCCGGATCGGGATCGGCACGCGCATTTGATCCCAGCACCCACGGCAGATTTGCGCGTCGCGGTGATTGGTCGGATCTGTGGAATCGGAGGCTGTTGTCATGGTCTAGGCTGCCCCGGCAGACGTCCGCTGTTCCCTTGCATGCGCAAACTTCTGACATTTGAGCGTGTTTGGCAACTTAGGGAGGAAACGGCTACCACGACAGCGCAAGGGCCGCCGCGGCGACGCCGGGGCAACGCTCGCCGGGTTTATCGAGGCAATGGTTCTCGGACGGAAGAGGGCGCCGCTTCGCGCCCTCCCACTGAAATCCTGTGCCGTTCCGCTAAGGCATCGACACGACCATCTTGCAGAGTTTCGTGAGGCTCGCCTCATATCCGCCCGAGCGTAGCACGTCCTTGCAACGGAGCTTTGCTTTCGCCCGATCCATGGCCGACATGTCGTTGATAGCTGTCAACGCCGGCTTGGTAGGCGATGAACCGCCTAAACCGCTCGCTCCATTCGCGCCAACGGAACCGCCAGGACCGCCGGACCCGCCTGAATTGGGATCATTTACCGAAGGCACCCCAAGCCTGGCATCGAGCAGCGTATTTCCGCCCGCCCCTACCGTCGCGTTGGCGGTCGCAAGCCTGGAGCCCCCGACATTAGCGTTGACATCAGCATTGATGCCGCCGGAGCCGCCAACACTGGCCGTCGTACTGACACCGATCCTGCTGCTGCTCCCGCCGACAGATGTATTGCTATTGATGCCCCTGGCCCCGCCCACCGAAGCATCGACGCCAAGTCCACCGCTGGATCTGCCGCCGATGTTGGCGTTGATGCCACTTGCACCCCCGACGGACACGCCGAGGCCTCCATTGCTATTGCTGCCGATACTGACTCCATTGTTGCCGCCGATATCCAAGGCGTCTGCCTGCATCGGAACGATAATGGTCGCGCAGCCAAGCGCCACCGCGGCAACGGCCGATTTATAGCACTGCATTGTCATCCTCCATTGTCTCCAGCCGAGGCCCAATGCTTCGGCAAAGAAAAATGAAGCGCGCACTTCATGCTCGTCGGTTGAGCAACCAAGAGTGGGTGTCCATCTGCCGATCTACACCTATAAAAACATTCGAACCCCCTAATGTTCCGTCAAATTCGCGTATAGGTTAATTATTTCTCTGCACACGCCTCTAAACCCCTCCTTTGGATTGAGTCGATATCGTTTCCGCTGCGAATACCTCGCTGCGCCCTATCCGTGCGACACCCCTCCTAGCCAACCGATCGGCAATCGCTGAAGTCGGCGTCTCGGGGCTTTTCCATATCCTGTTCCTTCTGGTTTCGAAACTGCGAGCAGATGCGCTCCGTCGGACAACCGTTGCAAACAGCCACCCATTGTGTTAATGACTGTCCAGTCAGTCATATTGAAGGCTAAGAATGAATGCCAGAGAAAAAACGCGAGAGACGAGACCCTGAGCTACGTCGGGCCGAGATCCTGAAGGCTGCCCTTGCCTGTTTTGCAGAACGCGGGTTCGCAGCAACACGCATGGAGGATGTCGCTGCGCGGGCCGGCATCGCCAAGGGTACGGTCTACCTGCACTTCCCCGACAAGGAGCGGCTGTTTATCGAGCTTGTGTCCGGCATCGCCTCACCAATCCTTGGCGAGGTCGGCGGCATGATCCAGAACGAGACGATCCCGGCGCGCACCGTGGTCTCCATGTTCTATTCCCTCTTCAAGCGCGAAGTCCTCGAGACCGAGCGTCGCCACATGCTGCGGCTGATCCTCGCCGAAGGCCCGATGTTTCCTGTTGTAACCGAGTTCTACCATCGCGAAATCATCACCAAGGGTCTCGCGATCCTGCGCGTCGTGCTTGGACGCGCTGCAGCTCGCGGTGAATTGCGCAATCCTGCAGTCGCAGAAGTGCCGCAACTGGTCATGGCTCCCGCCTTGATGACGGTCGTTTGGGCAACGCTTTTTGAGGGGTACGAGCACCTCGACGCGCAGAAACTTCTCGACACGTTCCTCAACACGATCTTCGTGCCGGAAGGAGGCGCGAAATGAAACGGCTCCTTATTGTCGCGATCGTGGCCGCTGCGGCGCTCGCCACCCTGCCTCTTCTGTTCTCCGACAAGTCGCAGCGCGCCTACCAGGGCTGGGTCGAGGCCGACACGCTGTTCATTGGCGCCGACACGAGCGGTCGCGTGGTCAAGCTCGATGTCGCCGAAGGCCAGGCAATTGCTCCCGGCGAACCGCTCTTCAGCCTGGATTCTCAAACCGAGGAGGCCGCTGTTGGCTCGGCACGCGCGTCGCTTGCCCGGCTGCAGGCCGAACTCGAACTCGCCGAGGCGGCCCAGAAGCGCCCGGAGGAGATGGACATGCTGCGCGCCAGCGAACGCGAGGCAGTCGCACGGCTGGCGCTTGCGTCGCAGGACCTCGACCGCACCCGCGTTCTGGTCGAACGTGGTACGGCGACACAGGCCCGTCTCGATACCGCAACGGCCACCGAGGCTGCCAACCGTGCCGCTCTCGATAATGTCCGCAGCCAAATCACGCTTGGCAACATGCCTGCCCGCGTCGAGATGCTGCGCCAAGCGCGGCAGGCCGTTGCCGCGGCGAAAGCGGACCTCGCGTCAGCAGAAGCCGCGCTCGCCCGCCGTTTCGTCTCGGCTCCAGCAGTCGGCAGTATCGAGACCATCTATTACCGCGCCGGCGAGGTTGTCCCTGCCGGCCGGCCGATCGTCGCGCTCCTGCCGCCCGAGAACGTCCGTATTCGCTTCTTCGTGCCCGAGACCGAGATCGCGCTGTTCTCGCTGGATCAATCGATCCGCGTCGCCTGCAATGCCTGCCAGCCAACCGATGCGAAGATCAGCTTCATCTCAAAGACTGTCGAATATACGCCGCCGGTCATCTATAGTCTCGAGGAGCGCGCCAAACTCGTCTACCGCGTCGAGGCGATCCCCGCCGATGCAAAGGCACTGCGCCCCGGCCAGCCGGTGGATGTCACTGCGGGAGCCCGCCCATGAGCGACACGGCACCGGCCGTCGACAGTCCTGAGACTGTGATCGATGTCCATCATCTCACCAAGACTTTCGGCAGCCGCAAGGTCGTCGACGACGTATCGATGTCGGTAAAAAAGGGCCGGATTCACGGCTTTCTCGGACCGAACGGTTCCGGCAAGACGACGACGATCCGCATGCTTTGCGGCCTGCTGACGCCAGACAGCGGTGACGGCACTTGCCTTGGCTTCGACATCCTCACCGAGAGCGACCGCATCCGTCGCCGCGTCGGCTACATGACGCAGAAATTTTCGCTCTACCAGGATCTCTCGATCCGGGAGAACCTTGAGTTCGTCGCCCGCGTCTACGGCCTTGCCGATGCTCGCGGCAAAGCCACTGCTGCGATTGAACGTTTGGGCCTGAAGGGCCGCGAGGGGCAGCTTGCTGGAGAGCTCTCCGGTGGCTGGAAGCAGCGGCTCGCGCTGGGCGCCTGCATCCTACCTGAACCGGCATTGCTTCTCCTCGACGAGCCTACGGCAGGCGTCGATCCCAAGGCGCGCCGTGACTTCTGGAATGAGATTCACGCGCTTGCCGCCGAAGGCCTCTCCGTCCTGGTGTCCACCCACTACATGGACGAGGCAGAGCGTTGCCATGAGATCGCCTATATCGCCTATGGCAAATTGCTTGCGCAGGGAACGGTGGACGAGGTGATCGCCGGCACCGGGCTCGTCACCTGGACTGTTTCGGGAACGGACGTGCACCGCCTTCAATCAGAACTCGAGAACCAGCCAGGCGTCGACATGATCGCCCCGTTCGGGACGAGCTTGCATGTTGCCGGCCGGGACCCACAGGCGCTCGAAAATGCAATCGCGCCCTATCGGGAACGGCCCGATCTCAAGTGGCAAAAGGGCGAAGCGACGCTGGAGGATGCCTTCATCGACCTGATGCGCCGCTCCGAGGACAATTTCCAATGACAACGACGAACGGCCACGGCATCTCATTCGGGCGCTTCTGGGCGATGACCATCAAGGAATTCATCCAGATGACCCGCGACCGCATAACGCTGGCAACGATGGTTGCCTTGCCGATCATGCAGCTGTTCCTATTTGGCTTTGCCATCAACACGACGCCGCACAACCTGCCGACCGCAGTGCTGATGCGCGAAAACACCGATGTCGGCCGGTCGATTTTGGCGGCCCTTGCGAACACCGATTTCTTCGAGATCCGTTCCGTCGTAACCCGAGCCGAAGACATGGATTCGCTTCTGGAATCCGGCAAGGTGCTGTTCGTCGTGGAGATTCCCGAGGGATTCGAACGCTCACTTCGCCGCGGTGATACGCCTTCACTGCTGGTCGCCGCCGATGCGACCGATCCCGTCGCGTCAAGCTCGGCTTTGGGTGCGCTTTCAGGCATCGTGACGTCGGCGCTTGTGAACGACCGGCAGGTCGAGTTCACCGAGCCGACCAAGCCCGCGTTTTCCATCGTCCAGCACCGTCGCTACAATCCAGCCGGTTCATCCACCCTGAACATCGTGCCTGGCCTGCTTGGTACCATCCTAACCATGACATTGCTGATTTTCACGGCCCTCTCGGTTACCCGGGAAGTGGAACGCGGCACGATGGAGAACCTGCTTTCGATGCCGATCAAGCCGCTCGAAATCATGCTGGGCAAGATCACGCCCTATGTGCTGATCGGCCTTGTCCAGTCGCTGCTGATCATCACCGCCGGTCTGCTCGTTTTCGGAGTGCCAATTCTCGGCAATCCTGCTTCGCTGGCAGCCGCGACCACGCTTTTCGTCATCACCAATCTCTCGATCGGCTACACCTTCTCGACGATCGCGGCCAATCAGCTGCAGGCCATGCAGATGGCGATGATGTTCTTCCTGCCGAATATTCTGTTGTCTGGCTTCATGTTCCCGTTCGCCGGGATGCCGAAATGGGCGCAATGGATCGGTGAGGCCCTGCCCCTCACCCACTACATCCGCATCGTCAGGGCGATCATGCTGAAGGGCGCCAGTATCGAAACGCTTGCTTATGACACCATCGCCCTCGCCTGCCTGATGGGTGTGGCCATGCTCATCGCCGTCCGCCGCTTCCGCCGGACCTTGGACTAGGAGTCGAGTGAAGTCCCGACCAACCAGGCGCGATCTACACCAATTACCGGGGCCGGCGAACGGCCCGGACTTTGCCGCTGTTACCACCGCCGCAAAACAGGCGATCACCGCCATCGGATTCCAGCCCAGACACCGTAAGGCCGGGCGGCATATCGAGGCGTTCCAGCACGCGCCCGCTCTTGGGTTCAAGGCGCCTGATATCGCTCTCATCGCCTTCCCAAGTGGCGTGCCAGAGTTCGCCATCCACCCAGGTCACGCCGGTCACGAACCGGTTGGACTCGATGCTGCGAAGAACCGCACCGGTCTCCGGATCGACCTGATGGATCTTTCGGCCGCGGTAGTCTCCAACCCAGAGCGTTCCTTCGGCCCAGGCGAGCCCGGAATCACCGCCGTTCGCCGGTGCCGGGATCGTGGTGAGCACCGCGCCGGTTTTCGGATCGATCTTCTGGATGCGATCCTCGGCAATCTGAAACAGGTAGCGTCCATCAAAGGCAGTCCCTGCATGAGCCGCCACGTCGATCGTTTGCACCAGCTCACCGGCATCGGGGTCGAAGGCATTGAGCCTGTCGCCGGACGCAAACCACACATGTCGCCCGTCATAGGTGACGCCGCCCACCTGGTTCACATCCGCAAAGGGACCATATTCGCGAAGGATTTCAGCTTTGGAGTGTTTCATGGGCCTATCCTAGTCGTTGGGCAGTGGACCTGGGAGTAACAAAGTTGACGGGAATCCAGGCAGGGACGGGATCGTCCATCGACGTGCCGGTCCGCGTCCGAAGGATTGTACCTTGCCTTTTTCCGACAAGGTATCGAGTGCCCGCTGCACGGTGCGAGGGCTGGCACCAATGGCAATCGCCAGTGCCGAACTCGACCAGGCCTCGCCATCGGCCAGAAATGCGAGAATCTCACCGTGCTGCTCCTCGACGGGCGGCGCCAGAATAAGCACGTCTTCGCTGTGACGCGGTACAAATGTAAAGCCATCCCTCGTTGCATTGACATCCGCGATGCGATGAAGCTCACCACGCAACCGTCCGATTTCGACGCGCAGCCTGGCGCGATGCGATTCATCGGCTTCCTTTGCCCCGAAGGCTCGAGCAACAAGGGCGTTTCGCGATACGTCTCCCGGCCAACGCTCCGCCAACGCACGCGCCAGTGCGAACAAGACCGGACGCGTCGTCAGCGAAACGAGCGAGTCCCCTTTGCGCACGACGTACCGGCATGCGTCGATCACGAGTGCGTCTGACGTTAGAACCGCCTCCACCTCCTCCAGCAGCAGGAGCCGCTCCTCACCTCGCCCGATCAAACGTGCTGCGGGCGTTTTCAGAACTTGCGATACGCTGTCGACTTCGGCGTGGAGAGCAGGAATTCCCGCCTCGCGCGCAGCATTTTCCGCACGCTGCAGGGCCGCGCGCGCCGCGCCGGTGCGAAGGCGGCGAATGGCAATCCCTCCAACGACCAGTTCGTGGGTGGTCCGCAACGGAGGTGGAAACGGTGTCGGATCGACGCCCGCAAGCAGGTGTTCGGCCTCGTCCAGATGCCCGACCAGGAGCAGTCGCCTTGCTTCGAGATGTCGTGCATGTGCGGCGTTCAATCGGTCGCCATGCGCTTCGAGCACCTCGCGCGCAGCGGTGAGCGTTTTGGCCGGCCAGGTGAGATCACGCGAGACCAGGGCAATTTCCGCCTCGGCGACGACACAGCGCGCTCGCGGAATCGGTTCCCTTGATCCGAACGAACGCGCCGCCGCCTTCAGCAGAATTTTCGCCCTCGCGAGATCGCCGAGCTGTGCCATTGCGATGCCACGAAGCGCGAGCGCCGGCGCATCGTTGCGCAGCGCAACCCTTTTCAAGGCGCCGAGAAGATCGCCGGTCGCGAGCAGCCTCGCCGCAGCGACGATCATCGAGTCCATTGAAATCCCGTCAAACTTGTAACTCCCACCTTCTCCCGCTCCGGCCCTAGTCTGTTCCCGACCAGCAAAGCAGCCGCTCGCGGCGGCGATGCTACGCAACAGACAGCAAAAGGAGAAGTAGGATGACAATGCATAAAACAGGCTCACGCGAAGAATGGCTTGCGGCCCGGCTCGACCTGCTGGGTGAAGAAAAAGAGCTGACGCGACGCAGCGACATGCTGGCACAACGCCGCCAGGAGCTGCCATGGGTACGGATCGACAAGGAATACCGGTTCGAGACCGCCAACGGCAGCGCTTCGCTGGTTGACCTCTTCAAGGGTCGTTCGCAGCTGCTGATCTATCACTTCATGTTCGGCCCCGACTACACCGCCGGATGCCCGTCCTGCTCTTCGATCGCAGATGGCTACAACGGCGTCGTCGTCCATCTCGAAAACCATGACGTGGCCTTCACCGCCGTCTCCCGCGCGCCCTTCCCGAAGCTGCAGGCTTTCAAGCAGCGGATGGGATGGACATTCGACTGGGCTTCCTCGTTCGGCAGCGATTTCAACCTCGACTTCAGCGTCTTGTTCAGCGAACAGCAGCAGCGCGAAGGCGGGATCGAGTATAACTACCGCCGTGAACCACCTGCCCGGGTGCCACTCGAAGGTCAAACCGTGCAGGAATGGAAACTGCGCGGCGCCGAGAGCCCCGTCGCCCAGATCGCCTCGATGACGGGAACCGACGTTGCCACCTACACGCGCGACCGACCCGGCCTCAGTGCTTTCGTTCTTGAGGATGGCGTTGTCTACCACACCTACTCCAGCTACGCGCGCGGGTTGGACGGCATTTGGGGTGTCTATCAGTTGCTCGACCGGGCACCCAGGGGCCGCAATGAGGATGGCATCTGGTGGCGTCGTCACGACGAGTATGGCCGGGGATAACGTTCATGCGTTCCTACGACCAGACGAAGCGCAGCGCACCGATCGAGACTCCGACCGACACGGCAGCAAGCATCGCCGACTGGCTATGCCTGGGCGCTGCGCCCACCTTCGCCATCATGGCGATCGTCACGATGGCGAACAGCGGAGCAGAGATGATCTGCTCCGCCATGCCGGACGCCTTTCCGGTGGACGGCATGACGACCATGTACCTACTGATGTGTGCTTTCCACCTTCCGCCATGGCTGCGCCTCATTTCCGGTCGTTCGGTCGGACCTGAGCACCCCTGACCTCTGCGGCACCGGAGGTGTCGCGAACGGCCGAGATTGCGGGCAAAGCGACTTGTATTGTTGCCTGCCCGCTCCACCTTTAACACCCGAGCAAGCCCCAAACCAGGCAACCGGGAGAAGGTCCGTGCCCGACAGTTCCACGATTTCAGCAGCCGCATCGGGTCAATTTTCGATCGGCAAGATCACCGTCAATCGTCTCGGCTTTGGCGCCATGCGCATCACTGGGGCCGGCATTTGGGGACCGCCGGCAGACAAGGCCGCAGCATTGGCAACTTTGCGTCGCCTGCCGGAGATCGGCGTCAATTTCATAGACACGGCCGATTCCTACGGCCCCGATGTTTCCGAAGAACTCATCCGGGAATCGCTGCATCCTTACAAAGGACTGCTGATCGCGACCAAGGCGGGCCTGACTCGGAAAGGACCGGATATCTGGACGCCGAACGGACGGCCGGACTATCTTATCGAGCGCGCGAAAGGCAGCTTGAAGAAGCTCGGTGTCGACCGGATTGACCTTTGGCAGCTGCACCGCATAGATCCGCGGGTTCCCGCCGGCGAGCAGTTCGGTGCCGTCAAGATGCTTCTTGACCAGGGCGTCATTGCCCATGCGGGCCTCAGCGAAGTTTCTGTCGACGACATAAAGGCAGCCCGCGAGGTATTTCCTGTCGCGACCGTCCAGAACCGCTACAACCTCGTCGATCGCGGTAGCGAAGACGTTCTTGACTACTGCGAACGCGAGGGCATCGGTTTCATTCCATGGTATCCGCTGGCGGCCGGCGAGCTTGCCCGCCCCGGCTCCATCCTCGACAGGTTGGCCAGGAAGTATGATGCGACGCCAAGCCAGCTCGCTCTTGCATGGGTGCTGAAACGCAGCCCTGTAATGTTGCCGATTCCCGGAACCTCGAAGGTGAAACACCTTGAGGAGAACGTTGCGGCTGCGAACATCACTCTCGATGGAGAGGATTTTGCTGCCCTCGACAAAGCTGCTCGCGAATCCGGCTCGTGAACGCGCACACCGGCCACAAACACGCTTTATCAAACATCGACGGCCAGGTGATCAAAGAGGTCTCGTGCTTGGCTCGTCAACCAATCCGGCGACTGGCAGCATAAGACCAGGCGCCGGACGGCCCATGCGTCGGCAATGCGCACCTCCGATAGCGGCAATGATCTCCGAAATCGCTTTGCAGCCGTGCCGGGAATAATGCCTATGCCGGCCCCGCTGGAAGCGAGACGGCATATCCCTTCAAAGCTTCTTACCCGGACACGCATCTTCAGCTTCGCGCCCAATCGTCTGGCATGATCCTCGACGTGGCTTTGCAGCGCGCCGTCCATGAGGCCGATAAAGTCTTCCTCCAGGACTTGGCGGAAGTTGATTTTCTTCTGTTCCGCAAGATGCCACTGTTTGCTCGCAACGACCACCAGCCGGTCCGTGGCGAAATCGCGAACGTGCAGGTCGCCTGTTTCCACGGCATCGGAGAAGATGCCGATTTCAGCGTGCCCGGCCGCAATCGCCCGCGCGATTTCAGCGCTCTGTCGCTCCTTAAGATCGAGATCGATATTGGGATGCTTGACCAACCACGGCGCAAGCTGCGTTGGAAGAAATTCCATGATCGCTGCAGTGTTGGCCAGAACCTGGATTGTCGCCCGCAGTCCCTTTGCGTGCTCGCTCAGTTCACCGCGCATATGCGCCATTTGACGTTCGATCAGCCGCGCGTGATGGGCCAAGGCCTCTCCTGCCGGTGTCGGAGATACGCCTCTGCGTCCGCGCTCCAAGAGCAAGACGCCGCAGACTGCTTCCATCGACCGCAAGCGCTCACTGGCCGCAGGAAGCGACAAGCCGACTTCCGCCGCGCCGCGCGTGATGTTGCCCGCCTCGGCAACCGCGAGAAAGAGGCGAAGATCGGTAAGGTCAAAGCGCATTCTAAAGGATTACACCAAGGCCAGCCTTCGGACCAGCCGAAGTCTGTGTTCCGGCAATCCGCATTGTGCGCGATGATCGATCTGCTATCCGCAACCGATGGAAACGACACTTGCCTCCCTCCCGCTCGTCATCGTGATCTTCCTTGTTGCCGGGGTCGTCAAGGGAATTACGGGCATGGGCTTGCCAACCGTGGCGATGGGCCTGTTGGGGGCACTCGTCTCGCCGCTTGCCGCAGCCGCTTTGTTGGTGGTGCCCTCGCTGATCACGAATATCTGGCAATTGGCGGCAGGACCGAATGTTTTTCCCGCGACACGACGCCTCTGGCCAATGATGGCTGCGATTGCCGTGGCTACGATCGCTAGCAGCGCCTTCATAACCGGCGGGCACAGCAATGGGCCAACCGCCGCGCTCGGCGCGGTGCTCATGCTATACGCGATCTACACTCTCGTCGCCCAGCCGCTTAGCATCCCGGCATGGCAGGAGCGGTGGCTTTCTCCGGCAATCGGCCTCGTGACGGGCCTGGTCACTGGTGCAACAGGCGTCTTCGTCGTCCCAGCGGTCCCCTATCTGCAATCGCTTAATCTATGCCGAGACGATCTCATCCAAGCTCTCGGACTGTCCTTCACCGTCTCGACGATTGCGCTTGCCGGCGGACTTGCTTGGCATGGAGAATACCAGGGGAGCGCCCTGATGATGTCCACAATGGCCGTCGTTCCTGCACTTGCCGGCATGATCGCCGGACAAGCTATCCGCACAAGAATAAATCCTGCCCGTTTCCGAGCGTGGTTCCTCATTGGCCTGTTTCTGCTTGGTCTGGAAATGTTCGCGCGGGCTCTACTGTAGCATGGCAGAGTTCAAAGGCCGTTTTTTCTGTGGGATTAGTTTGCAGTTTCCCCTTGCCCGAGTTTTTTGTCATCAAGGCGTTTTGTCCGGATGGCACCGCTCTATCTCTCGTCAAAGGAATTGCATCCATCGATCATCATGCGACCGAGCGGAGACCGCCATTTGGGAACCGAAACAGAACTGAAGCTTGAGCTGAGTGCCGACGCCGCGGATACACTATTGGGATCCGGCTTGCTCGGCGAGCCAATCTCCGTAGAGCCGCTGACTTCGATTTATTTTGACACACCCGACCACCAGGCATGGCAAGGCGGTTATTCGCTAAGAATTCGCAGTGTCGGCGAAGCGCACATCCAAACGGTAAAGGCGACCGGCCCGAACAATGCGATCTTCGCGCGTTCCGAATGGGAAGCGCCGGTCACCGGCAACACACCCGTGATCGATTATTCGACGCCATTGAAGGCAGAGCTTGATATCGACGCGACCGCCCCCATCCCACAGTTCTCTACATCCGTAAAGCGGCATCGATGGAACGTCGATCAGGATGGAAGCAAAATAGAAGTTGCGCTGGATACGGGCTTTGTCGTCGCCGGCGACCGCCAGACGCAGATACGGGAATTGGAACTGGAGCTGAAGGATGGCAAGCCAAACGCCCTGTTTGTGCTTGCCCGCAGAATCGAGGCGATTGTCCCAATCCATTTCGGTGTCGCCTCAAAAGCAGAGAGAGGCTACCGTCTCCTCGGCGAGCAGACGACCGCGTACAAAGCCGAAGCAGTGCACCTCAATCGCGAGCTGCGAGTGTCCGGGTCGTTCCAGATCGTTGCCGAAGCGTGCCTCCGGCAATTCCGTCTGAACGAGTCAATTCTCCTCGACCGGGCAAACCCGGCGGCGCTTCATCAAGCCCGGGTATCCCTGAGGCGGCTGCGGTCCGCCTTCTCACTCTACAAGGCAATCCTGGTTGATGCGGAATCGCGGCGGCTCAAGGACGAGCTGAAATGGCTGACCGGCGTTCTCGGAACGGCGCGCAACATAGATGTCTTGATTGCCAGGGCAGGAAGCAGCGACATCCGCGGCCGGCTGCTTGAGGCCCGCGATAGCGCCTATGACGATGTGCTGAATGCCATCTACAGCTCGCGCGCCAAAGCCCTGATGCTCGACGTTAACGAGTGGCTCCGTTGCGGGGAATATCTCACGTTGTCGGAAACCACGGAGATCCGCAACGGCCCGGTGGTCGATTTCGCGATCGAGACTCTCGACCGTCACCGCAAGAAGTTGAAGAAGCGCGGCAAGTCCCTCGTCGAGGCTGACGACGAGCACCGGCACGAAGCACGCAAGGCGGCGAAGAAGCTCAGATACGCGTGCGAGTTCTTGATCTCATTGTTTACCGGCAAGCAGGCGGAGCGAAGGTACGCCAAGTTCATCAAGTCGATGGAGGAATTGCAGGACGAACTCGGTCTCCTGAACGATATGGCAACGGCCCCGACTGTCGTTCACGAGTTGGAACTGGATTCGCATCCCGACGCCGAATCGCTGGTCGCCGTTGGCAACCGCGAAAAACTGCTGAGCGCCGCACAGTCGTCCCTGGATGACCTGATGGAACGGAAAAGATTCTGGCGCGGATGAAGCAGTACGGCACTGACATGCACCGATTTCGCTGGAGGCTGAAGCGGCTTAGCAACGGTGTCCGAGATTTCCGACGTCAGATATATGAGAACCGACATATAAGCACTTTGCGGCAAACAGAACTTAGTGCAATCTGCGATATCAGTTCAGGTCGGTGAATCGGGGCCATTTGTGACCTGAACGCGAGAGGGGACAGGTTCACTATGAGTAGCAGGATTTCGCTGATCGCATGCGCTGCCGCCGCGTTGGCATTTGTGACACCGTTGCATGCAGCAGATCTTTTGCCGGCCACGGCACCTCAGCCTCAGGCTTCGGAACCGAACGGCTGGACGTTTTCGTTCGCACCCTATTTCTGGGTCGCGGGACTCGACGGCAAAACCCAGGTGTTTGGCCTTCCGACCGTCGACATAAATCAGAGTTTCAGTGACATCCTGAAGGATCTCGACTTTGCCTTCATGGCAGCCGGCGATGCGCGCTATGACCGCTTCAGCATCTTCACCGACATAATTTACGCGCGCATAACGACGGATGCCGCCACGCCACGCGGCGTCGTCGCCGACGAAGTCGATCTCAAATCGGTGACGTTCACATCGCTGCTCGGTGTCGGCTACACGGTCTATGAGGATCCCAAGGCCCGCCTGGATGTGGTTGGAGGCGCCAGATACTGGCATGTCGAAACCAGGATCGCCCTAAACGGCGGCCTCATTGGCAACCTGTCGCGCACCGACACCGGAAACTGGGTGGATGGGCTTGTCGGCTTCAGAGGCAACTATTTGCTGACCGACAAGGCCTTTTTGACTGGTTCCGCCATGATTGGCGCCGGCGGCGCCGATTTCGACTGGGACGTGCTGGGAGCGATTGGCTACAAATTCAACGATCGAATCTCGGCAGTTGCCGGCTATCGTGCCCTCGGCGTCAATTACAGCAACGACGGCTTCACTTATGACACGATCGAACACGGCCCGATCTTGGGAGCTGTCTTCCGCTTCTGATCGATGACGTACGGAAGGCTGGAGCACGCCTGCCCATGGGACGGCGCGCTTCGCAGTATCCTCGTGACATCACACCGAGCGGGTCAATCCACCATCGACCCGAAGGTTCTGTCCCGTCATATATCCCGCCCCCGGTGATGCGAGGAAGGCAACGGTCGCGGCGATTTCCTCGCTCGTGCCATACCGCTTCATCGGAACACTGTCGCGGCGCTCCTCGGTAGCCGGAAGACTGTCGATCCAGCCCGGAAGAATGTTGTTCATACGGATATTCTCGGCCGCGTACGTCTCGGCGAACAACTTTGTGAACGATGCCAGTCCGGCCCGGAACACGGCCGATGTCGGGAACATCGGGCTCGGCTCGAAAGCCCAGGCTGTGGAAATGTTGATGATGGAGCCAGCCTTCTGCTTCTGCATGTGCGGCGTGACCAGCCGCGTCGAGCGGATGACGTTCAGCAGATAGACCTCCATGCCCCGGTGCCAGTCGTCATCCGATATGTCGAGGAGTGGCGCCCGAGGACCGTGGCCGGCGCTGTTCACGAGCACGTCGATGCGTCCCCACGCCGAGATCGCAAGGTCGACGAGCCTGCGTAGATCGTCATTGGACTGGTTCGAGCCGGTCACCCCGAGACCGCCCAGGGTCTTCGCAAGTTCCTCGCCCTTGCCCGACGACGACAGGATTGCGACCTTGAACCCATCCGCCGCAAGACGCTTCGCCGCCGCGGCGCCCATCCCGCTGCCGCCTGCCGTAATCACCGCTACCTTTTCTACTGACATCAACCTCTCCTGCTTCAAAAAGATCGGCACCGATTGCCATCTTCTGTCACACACGGAAAGCGTGATATCATTCCGGCATCGGCTACGCGAACCAATTCCCCTCTCATCAAGCAGTAGAAAAACTATCGAATGGCAGAAGGTATCCGGCGTCTTCCCTCCCTGAACGGCCTCCGTGTCTTCGAGGTCGTCACCCGGCACTTGAACTTCCGGCTGGCCGCCGAGGAAATTGGGGTGACACAGGGAGCCGTTGCGCAACAAATACGCGGCCTAGAAGCGGAATTGGGCCTGAAGCTGTTCGACAGACTCCCGCGAACATTGGCGCTGACCGAGGCGGGACAGAGCTACATCACCAACATCCGACGCGCCTTCGAATTGATCGCCGACGCAACGGAGACGCTGAAGCCGGAACCACTTCACCTGACCATCAGCGTCACGCCGACCTTCGCCTCGAAATGGCTGATCCCTCGTCTGCCGGATTTCACCGCGGTCCACCCCAACATCGATCTGCGCATCCTGGCCACCGATCGCATTGCCAATTTCCAGACGGATGCTGTGGATCTCGCCGTGCGTTATGGCCGGCTTCCTTTCGGATCGGGGCTGAATGCGGAACTTCTCTTCGACAACGTGCTCGTCGCCGTTGCCAGCCCCCTGCTGGTCGAGAAGCTTGGGCCGCCAGGCCAGGATGGCAATTTCGGGCGCTATCCGCTTCTTCACGACGCCCACGATTCTTGGCCACAATTTCTCGAACTGGCGTTTCCGGACAATCTGCCGACTGTCTCCAAAAATATCAGATTCAATCAGACGTCCTTAGCGATCGAGGCCGCGATTGCTGGCCAAGGTCTCGCGCTTACGAGCACGTTCTTCGTGGAGGATGACGTTGCGTCTGGCCGCCTCCTCCGTGTGTTGCCGAACGAACTTACGATTGGCTCGGATTTTTACGTCGTCTCGCCGCGCAAGCCTCGTCATCCGACCTCGGTGATTGCCGTAAGGAGCTGGCTCGCAGACGCCGCAAGCAGGCAATAAGGGAAGGATGCGTTCCGCGCTCCAGGCATCGTTGGAACCGGATTTTGTGGGAACGGGCCGGCAAAAACACCCCAATGAACGGAACTGACTGGTGTAGCTCCCATTTCTATAGTAGCCCTCAGTTTGAAGTCAGGATTGCATGCTACTATGCAGAACCATAATCATCGGGACGTCCGGATGACGCGAAAAAACATAGGCGTATTGCAGCTGTCTTTTGTAGCCTTGGTGCTGGCGGGATGTACGAAGGTCGAGCCCCTGGAAACCGCCGCCGTTCCACAGTCGGCCCCAGTCGCAAAGACTGATCAAGCGGTTATCGCAGACACTGTCAGCCGCGGCGACGTCGGCGTGAAGCCGCTTGCCTGGGCGAATCCATCGACGGGAAGTGCCGGCGTGATTGAAGAAATCGGCGTCGACCCTGAAAGCTCATGCCGGGCATTTGTGACAACACAGCGCACGCTCGAAGGCGAAACCCGCTTCAAAGGCCTCGCCTGCCCGTCCGGTGACTCCGACTGGAAGCTCGGACCCGCACGATAAGCATGATGGCCCGCGCTATCCTGGGCAACCGCGCCTAGACGCTCGAGACGTTTCTCATCCTCAACCACCGGCAATCACCCGGATCTCCGGCGCATAGACAGCATCGTCAGCCTCAAGACGACACGCCGACAGAAGGTCGCGGAGGCGCGCAGCCTCGCCTGCGAGCGGGGCGGAAGCTGCATCGCTCTCCTCCAGCGGCGGTCGAGCATGGCGCGCCAAAAGCTTTCGTCAAATTGCGTTCACAGTTGCTGCCTAAAAGGTCCGCAGAGGTAGTTGTGAGATGAGCAAACCCTGGACCACCAGCCGCGGCCCGATTGTCGCAAATGAAGCGGATATCCGCAAAGCCCAGGCAATCAGCGACTTGCTCATGCAACCCGTCGCTGTTCTGCCAAACGCGGTCGGCGAGCCTATCCGGCCTTTTGCGCTTGGGCTCTGGCACGAGCTGAGGCCGCTTCTCAAGCCCGACGTTGGCATCACCACGCTGCGCCGCGCGACGGGTGCCTATCTTCACTCCAAGCGCTACTATTTCGCCACCGCACAGCCCGACTCCTTGCGTTACGGCATCGATGGCAAACCGCGCGAGCCGGTCTCGGAGGGTGACCGGATTGCGGCGCAGGAAAAATATCTCGGCCTCAAGCGGCAAAGTGTGGCGCGTGAGGATGCCGACGCTCCTGCACCGATGGCCTCGCCAGCGCCTACGAAAGTGGATTTGATCCGGGCAGCCCTGCTCGAACGCCGCAAGACCTCGCCGTTGAAGAGCTAAAGCCGCTGCTTGCGGATGCAATCCCTTGGTTTGGGTGATCGTCGGATCAATCGCATTGTTTGCGGCGCTCGACCAAACTGCCGTGGTCGGAGAACCATTCGAAACGTTCGATGTTCCGCCTCGCCTGCGACCACCCACGCCACCATATGCATGGGCCCGCGAGTTTCCTGACGGGCCCTCGACGCAATACAATGGCCGCATCTGGCCGAGACCATAAAATCACAACCGCGCATTGACTGCACGTACCCCATTGGCGGTTAGGCGGCCTACCTTTCGGTGAATCTCGTGTTGGAAGCTGATCAAGTCGGCCACATCCTCGCCCTGGATCGCCGCGGCTGCTTGCGCCCGCTACGAGACTAACCTTGGCGCTCATTCCACACTCCACCTCACATTGCAACGCGATCAGCCTATAGAAATTCGGGAAAGAACAATCGAACCAGCGCAGCGGCGCGCGACCTGAAGGATCTGGTCGGCTGCGGCTTGGGTCGGAACCTGGCCTTCCAGAAAGAACAGTCCGGCCGACTCGACAATCGATAGCTGCAGGTCTTCCGCACAGCCGCAATAGGCAATTGCTGACAAAATCTCCTCGGCAAGAGAAGCCAAAGGGGCGCGTTCGCCAATAGAGGCGTATCCATCGAATTGAGGCATGAACATTATTCCATCTCCTGGAGAGGGAACGCGCCCAAGCCTGTTTCGTTCATCTGTTGTTCATCAAAACTCCCGAGGCCCGGTGCCCAAAAATTCTGGAACTAAGCGGTTGGCGCACTGTTCCAGCCTCCACTGGACGACAATCAGCCGCCATGTCGATGCTGAACTTCCATATCAACCGCGCCGGGCAGCCACTGACCAAAGCGCAGCACGCGAAACTCGAAAACGCCAAGGACGAACTCCGCAAGGACTTCGGGCGAGAGCCCGAAGCATAGGAGCCGCAATCATCTGGCATGATATTGAACGCGCGACGATCGAAGGAATTTTTATGATTCGCGGAAAGTCCATAAGCGTGAGCGGGAAGCAATCGACATCTGGATCGAATACCCAACCGCGGCTTTCTACACGTGACGGCCGATCCGACGGGTAGTGCCGACAAAATGGACCTCGTGCTCGCCGGTTTCGAGACTTACGAAGGTTAGTCCGAGGTCGCCTCAAGCGCAAATCATCGTCGAGACTTGATGTGCAAGCACATCCCTTCTGATGCACTTGGGGAGGGGAGGAAGCATGGACGCCGCTGACCGGCCGCGTCCATGCCAGATTTTACCGATCAGACGAGATCGAAACGATCGGCGTTCATGACCTTAGTCCACGCTGCGACGAAGTCCTTGACGAACTTCGCCTTTGCATCGGACTGGCCGTAGACTTCCGCAAGCGCACGAAGCTGCGAATGCGAACCGAAGATCAGGTCGACCCGCGTGCCGGTCCACTTGCGTTCGTTCGTCTTGCGATCACGACCCTCGTAAACGCCTTCGTTGCCGTCAACCGGCGACCACACCGTGCCCATGTCGAGCAGGTTGACGAAGAAATCGTTCGTCAGCGCTTCGGGACGCGAGGTGAAGACGCCATGCTCAGGCACGCCGGCCTTCAACACCCGCAGCCCGCCGACCAGGACAGTCATTTCCGGAGCGGTCAGCGTCAACAGCTGGGCGCGGTCGACGAGAGCCTCTTCCGGTCGCATGAACTGCCGGCCACCGACATAGTTACGGAACGCGTCGGCGCGCGGCTGGAGCGCGGCGAAGGACGCCGCATCCGTCTGCTCCTGCGAGGCATCCATACGGCCAGGCGTGAATGGAACGGTCACGTCGTGACCGCCAGCCTTTGCAGCCTTCTCGACACCAGCGGCACCGGCGAGCACGATCAGGTCAGCGAGCGAGATCTTCTTGCCGCTCGTTTGGGCGGCATTGAAGTCCTTGTGGAGGCCTTCAAGCACGCCGAGCACCTTGGCGAGCTGCGCAGGCTGGTTCACGTCCCAGTCCTTCTGTGGCGCAAGGCGGATACGCGCACCGTTCGCGCCGCCGCGCTTGTCCGAGCCACGGAAGGTCGAAGCGGACGCCCAGGCGGTCGAAACCAACTCTTGCACTGAAAGACCCGTCGCGAGAACCTTTTCCTTCAGGTCCGCAATGTCGGCGTCATCGACGAGCGGATGATCGACGGCCGGGATAACGTCCTGCCAGATCAGGTCTTCTGCCGGGACTTCCGGACCGAGGTAGCGCACCTTCGGGCCCATGTCGCGATGCGTCAGCTTGAACCAGGCGCGCGCGAAGGCATCGGCGAACTCGCCTGGGTTCTCGAGGAAGCGGCGCGAGATCTTTTCGTATACCGGATCGAAACGGAGGGAGAGGTCGGTCGTCAGCATGGTCGGCAGCTGCTTCTTCGCCGGGTCGAAAGCATCCGGAATGGAAGCCTCGGCGTTCTTGGCCTTCCACTGCTTCGCACCGCCCGGGCTTTGGGTCAGCTCCCATTCAAAGCCGAACAGGTTTTCGAAGAAGTAGTTGCTCCACTGGGTCGGGGTCTGCGTCCAAGTCACTTCAAGGCCGCTGCCGATGGCATCGCGCCCGACACCGGTGTTGAACTTGCTCGTCCAGCCGAGGCCCTGCGCTTCCAGTTCGCCGCCTTCCGGGTCGACGCCGACAAAAGACGGATCACCCGCGCCGTGCGTCTTGCCAAAGGTATGACCACCAGCGATCAGCGCTACGGTCTCTTCGTCGTTCATCGCCATTCGGGCGAAGGTTTCGCGGATGTCGCGGGCAGCAGCGACCGGATCCGGAGTGCCGTTCGGGCCTTCCGGATTGACGTAGATCAGACCCATCTGCACGGCGCCGAGTGGCTCGGACAGCTCGCGTTCGCCGCTGTAGCGCTCATCACCCAGCCAAGTGCCTTCCGGGCCCCAATAAAGCTCTTCCGGTTCCCAGACATCGGCGCGGCCGCCGGCGAAACCGAAGGTCTTGAAGCCCATGGATTCGAGCGCGACGTTGCCGGTAAGGATCAAGAGATCCGCCCAGGAAATCTTGTTGCCGTATTTCTGCTTGATCGGCCAGAGAAGGCGGCGGGCCTTGTCGAGGTTGACGTTGTCAGGCCAGCTGTTCAGCGGAGCGAAACGCTGCTGACCGGCACCGGCGCCGCCGCGGCCGTCGGTAATGCGGTAGGTGCCGGCACTATGCCAGGCCATGCGGATGAAGAGACCGCCATAGTGGCCGAAGTCGGCTGGCCACCAGTCCTGCGAGTCGGTCATCAGCGCATGAAGATCCGTCTTCACGGCGTCGAGATCGAGCTTCTTGAACTCCTCGGCGTAGTTGAACGCCTTGCCCATCGGATCGGAGAGGCCGGAATGCTGATGAAGAACCTGAACGTCCAGCTGGTTTGGCCACCAGTCGCGGTTGGATCGACCACGGGGCGTATGCGCAACGGGACATTTGCCGGCGCTGTCGGGTTTCTGGTCCATAACGTTCTCCTTGATTGCTTTGAGTTTTCTGCCGTCCAAAGGGAACTCTTCCAAATCATCCGGTCGAGCCGCGGCACTTTCCGAATGAGGTTCGGTGCTTGAGGCGAAGACACCGGTCGACGCGCATCCTCCCTTTGCTTCTTCTTATCGGAACTAGACGATAATTCTAAGTTGGATTTACTGATCGTTACGATAATTAAAAGCTATGACGTTTTCGACATCGGCTGCAGCAAAACTTTGCCAACCGCGCTGAAACGAAGGTCTCGAAATTCGTGGTTCTGACACCCCTCTACTCGTAGCTGACGCAGCGCTCCCAATGGTCAGGAGAACGACCCGCTGCCTGCTCGATCCGAAATCCGTACCAGCATGCACACATGTTCATTTGACAGATATCCTACAAGTGGATATGTGTCTCGACACTAGGAATTTTCCGCAGCGAGATCGGCATGCCCCTAAAGACCATGAAGCCGTTGACAAGAGCCCCGTTGCTGCATGTTTCCGTGCAGGAGAGCCTGCGCGCCTACATCAACGATAACGGCCTGAAGCCGGGAACACTGCTGCCCGCCGAGAGCGAGCTTGCGACACAACTTGGCGTCAGCCGCAACTCGCTGCGCGAAGGCATCAAGGCACTTGAATCGCTTGGCGTCTTGGAATCACGGCGCGGCGTCGGAATTTTCGTGAAGGCGTTCTCGTTCGAGCCATTGCTCGACAATCTTGCCTACGGCCTTGGCGGCGCGCTCCGCCAGATCGAGGAAGTGATCGAGATCCGTCGGACGCTCGAAGTCGGCCTGATCGGCAAGACCTTGGAAACGATCGGCAAGGACGACATTGCCGAGCTCCGCGCCACCGTCAACCGTATGAAGGCGCACGCCGAACGCGGCGAATCCTTCGCCGAGGACGACCAGCTCTTCCATCGACTGCTCTTCCGCTGCCAGGAGAACGAAACGCTGAGCCGGCTGATCGACGTGTTCTGGCTCGCCTTCTACAAGGCCTCGGATTTCGTGAATCTCGACAACGTCGATCCGATGGCCACTTGGCGCGATCACGCCGCCATCGTCGATGCCGTAGAAGCCCGGGACGTGGAGGAGGCCCGCCGGCGCCTCGACCACCACTACGAAGGCATCGCCCGAGTTATCGCAACCAATAAGACAAGTTCAAATGTGGGAGGAACGCAATGAACACCCTGTCTCGACTTTCGGCTATCGCAATCGCCGCGATGATGGCAACACCAGTCGCATCGGGCTTCACCCGCCCGGCGCAAGCTGCAACCCTGTCGGGCGGCTTCGATGTTGGCCCCGGTGGCTTTCAGGGCAATTTCAATCCGCTCGCCGCAACCGCGGGCTTCACCTGGCTCAGCATCTATTTCGAACCGCTCGTGACCTATGATGCGAAGCTGCAGAAGACGGTCGGCGTACTTGCATCGTCTTATGACGTGAGCCCTGACCAGCTGACCTATACGTTCAAGCTCGTTGACGCGAAGTGGCACGACGGAAAGCCATTCACGGCCAAGGACGCGAAGTTCACGATGGAACTCGCCAAGAATGCAAAGACCGGATCTGTCCTGGCCGCTCGCCTAACACCGGTGTCATCCGTCGAAGCTCCGGACGACCACACGCTCGTGATCAAGCTCAACGCGCCGTCGGCCAGTCTCATGGATACCCTGACAAAGGTCATGATGCTCCCCGAGCACGCACTGGCCGCAATACCGGCCGACCACCTCGCCAAGAACGCATGGTGGTCGACGTCACCGATCGGCACCGGCGCGTTCAAATTCTCGAAGTACGTCAACGACCAGTATGTCGAGCTCACTGCCAACACGGACTACAGAGGCGGCAAACCGGCCCTCGAGAAGATCATCAATCGCTACTTCGCTGATCCGGCGGCTGCGATCGCCGCGCTTCGAGCCGGTGAAATCCAGTTCACCTATGTCGACTCCAATGATGTTCCGACATTCAAGGACGATAAGTCTTTCCAGGTGATCGAAGGCAATTCCTTCGTCGTCAACTATCTGGGTTTCAATCATGAATCGCCTATCTGGAAGGATTTGCGTGTCCGACAGGCGGTGATGCACGCCATCAATCGCGACGCGATTATCCAGAGCCTTTACGGCGGCGCCGCCAAGCCCGCCAACTGCGCCTACGTCGCCGATCAACTCGTCCCGAAGGGCATTGATGACTATGCCTACGATCCCGAAAAGGCGAAAGCGCTTCTGAAGGAAGCTGGCTGGGACGAGATCAACGGCGGGAAGCCGATTACGCTCCTGACCTACTACACGACGCCCTTGGCGACCAATGTGCTGGCCGCCGTTCAGGCAATGCTGGCTCAGGTTGGCATCAACGTCGTGCCGCGTGCGGTCGATGCCCCAACATACAACAGCATCGTCCTGAAGCCGGACGCAGATATCTCGCAGTTTCAGCTGGTCTATGCCGGCCTGCAAAACGGACCAGATGCAGGCAGTATCAATGTCGGGCTGAATGAAAAGCAGATCCCGCCGGCCGGCCCGAACGTCGTTCGCGCCCGCATGCCCGATCTGACGGCCGCGCTCGACGCCGCCCTGGGTGAACCTGACGCGGCAAAGCGTGACGAACGCTATCAGCAGGTCTGCAAGGTCATGAATAGCCAGCTCCCGTGGGGAACCCTCTGGGTAGCCAATCGCTATGGCGTGGTATCCTCCAAGGTCAAGGATTTTGTGTGGACTCCCGCCCCTGGCGGCGGCCCCTATCAGGCCGATCCGCAGCGCTGGTCCATCACCGAATAGGACCGCCATGGATACGAAAGGGTGGCGTTGCCACCCTTTC
The DNA here is from genome assembly GCF_014194695.1 of Rhizobium sp. BK399. GTDB lineage: Bacteria > Pseudomonadota > Alphaproteobacteria > Rhizobiales > Rhizobiaceae > Rhizobium. The sequence continues at coordinate 212,145 of NZ_JACIAH010000003.1, forward strand.
AGGACGGAGTTGCAATGCTGAGATACAGTCTCCGGCGCCTGGCGATCGGAATAGGCATGCTGCTTGCCTTGAGCATGCTGATTTTCCTTCTGCTGCGCCTCACCCCTGGCGATCCGATCGACGCCTATATCGATCCGAACATCCCGATGTCGCCAGCCGACTTGGCCGAGCTGCGCAGCAGCCTCGGTCTCGACCAGCCCCTGCCCGTGCAGTATCTGGTCTGGCTGCAGCAAGCCTTGGCCGGCAATCTCGGCTACTCGATCAAGCGGATGGATCAGCCGGTGCTCGGTCTCGTCCTGTCGCGCATAGGTCCCACCGTCCTGCTCATGGGAACGGCTCTCGTTATCTCGACTGTCGTCGGCATCGCCACGGGCATCATCAGCGCCGTACGGCGTAACTCCATCGCCGACCTCTCGTTCTCGGTGATTGCCCTCACAGGCATTTCCAGCCCGGCCTTCCTCAGCGCATTGATCGGACTCTACGTCTTCGCCGTGCGGCTCAAATGGATGCCATCGGGTGGAATGCTGACGCCGGGCGAGCCTTTCTCGGTCCTTGATCTGCTGCATCACCTGATCCTTCCTGCCTCGCTCCTTGCGGTCGCTCAAGCGGCTCTGATCATGCGCTATATGCGCGCCTCCCTGCTTGAAGTGCTCAATCAGGACTATGTCCGCACGGCACGGGCGAAGGGCGTCGTCGAGTTCTGGGTGATCGTCAAGCATGCGTTGCGCAATGCGCTGCTGCCTGTTGTCACGCTGATCGGCTCGACTATCGGCCTTGCCGTCGGTGGTGCAATCTTCATCGAGAGCGTTTTCAACTGGCCGGGCATGGGCCTGCTGCTGGTGGATTCCGTCGAGACCCGCGACTACCCGGTCATCATGGGCGCCACGCTCATCATCGGAGCCTGCGTGATCGTCGTGAACCTTCTGACGGACGTCACTTACGCGGTGATCGATCCGCGCATCAAGGTGGCCTGAGCATGCTGGCCAGAACCTCTAGCCGCAGTCCCGGCCCCCTCGCCCGTGCACTCGACCGCTTCCTGATCAACCGCGCCGCCGTTTTCGGTATCTGCCTGGCTCTTCCTGTCCTGGCGATGATCCTCACCTATCCCCTGTGGTGGAGCTTCAAGCCGAACGACATCGACCTTTTGGCGATGAACTCTGGCCCAAGCCTGAAACATTGGTTCGGTACCGATGGCGTCGGCCGCGATGTGTTTGCCCGCGTGATGGAGGGCGGCCGCATCTCGCTCCTCGTCGCTGCTGCGTCGACACTGCTCTCGGCCGTCATCGGCTTTCTCTTCGGCGCTGTCTCCGCCCTTTCCGGCCGCTGGGCAGACGCGGTCGGTATGCGGTTTGTCGATCTTGTGATGACGCTGCCGCCGGTGATTTTTCTCCTTGTGCTCGCCTCGATCGCCGGCACGGGCATCTGGCCGACGGTCCTCGTCATCTCACTGTTGTCCTGGCCACTTCTGGCGCGAATGGTGCGCGCACGGCTGCTGGAACTGCGTGAGCGTGACTTCGTCGTCGCCGCTCGGGGAATGGGCGCCGGCTTGCCCCATCTCCTCTTCCGACATGGGCTGCCGAACGCCGTCGATATCCTGGTGGTCTACGCCACGCTGCAGATCGCCAACGCCATCCTGCTCGAGGCCGGGCTTTCCTTCCTTGGCCTCGGCATCGCACCGCCGGCCGCCAGCTGGGGCAACATGCTGAACGCGGCCCGTTCGACGGCGGTCCTCGAACAGTATCCTTGGCAATGGCTGTTCCCAGGCGGGGCGCTCATCCTGGCGGTGCTTGCCATCAACTTCATCGGCGACGGTCTTCGGGACGCTTTCGACCCTCGCGCTGAACTAAACTGATCACTCGAAAGAAAGAGACTATGACAAAATTCAAAGGTGTAATTCCTCCAGTCGTGACGCCGCTCAATGCCGATTTCACGGTCGACTATCCGTCCTACACGCGGGTTCTGGAGCATCTCATCGAAGGCGGTTGCCACGGTGTTTTCGTGCTCGGCTCGACAAGCGAGGTGATCTTCCACGACGACAAGACGCGCCGCGAGATCATCGAGCACTCGGCAAAAGTGGTGAACGGACGCGTGCCTCTGATCGTCGGCGTCATCGATCCGACGACGGATCGCGTCATTCATCATGCGGACGTTGCCAAGCGTGCCGGGGCCGACGCCGTGGTTGCCACCGCGCCGTTCTATACGGTCACCAGCCAATCCGAGATCCTCGACCATTTCCGCTTTATCCGTGACGCGGTCGACGTACCGCTCGTCGCCTACGACATTCCGGTCTGCGTCCACGTCAAGCTGCAGCGCCAGACGACGGTGGCCTTGGCGAAGGAAGGCACGATCATCGGCCTCAAGGATTCCAGTGGCGATGACGGCAACTTCCGCTATGCCCTCCTCGATCTCGCTGATCGGCCGGACGTGTTCCTGATGACCGGTTCGGAGATTGTCGTCGACAATGCCTTGCTGATGGGCGCGCACGGGGTCGTTCCGGGCATCGCGAATGTCGATCCTCACGGCTATGTGCGCCTTTGGGACGCCGCCCAGCGTGGCGACTGGGTCGCCGCACGCAAGGAGCAGGAGCGGCTCTGCCGCCTCTTCGAAATCGTCTGGGTTGCCCAGGGCCGCGTTAGCGGCGGCGCCTCCGGCATCGGTGGCTTCAAGACTGCCATGAAGAGCCTCGGTATCATCGACAGCGCGGTAATGCCGCGCCCGCGCACTGCGCTCAATGAAGCCGAGACAGCCAGGATCAACGAGATCCTGCGCGCAACCGGTCTGCTTGGGTGACCAATATGCAGTCAGCCGAACCGATCCTCGCCATTCAGGGCCTCAAGACCATCTTCCGCATTCGCGGAGGCGATGTCACGGCAGTCAACGATGTCGACCTGACCGTCGGCGCGGGGGAGACCGTGGCCCTGGTGGGAGAATCCGGTTCGGGCAAATCGGTGACCAGCCTTTCCGTCATGCGCCTTCTGACCCGCAACATTGGATCGATCGCGGCAGGCAGCATTCGGCTTCGCCGAAAGGACGGATCCCGATGCAATCTGGTTTCGCTAACGGAAGACGAGATGCGCGACATTCGCGGCGACGACATCGGCATGGTGTTTCAGGAGCCGATGTCCAGCCTCAACCCCGTCTATACGATTGGCGACCAGATCTCCGAGCCAATTCGCATTCATCGCGGAGCAAGCCGGAAAGCGGCAATGGCCACTGCCATTTCGCTGCTGGAAAACGTCGGGATTCCAGATGCCAAGCGCCGGGCCCGTCAGTATCCGCACGAGCTGTCCGGCGGCATGCGCCAACGTGCGACGATCGCCATGGCGCTTGCCTGCGACCCGACCTTGCTGATTGCGGATGAGCCGACAACCGCACTCGACGTGACGATCCAGGCGCAGATCCTCGACCTGCTGCTGAAGCTTCAGCGCGAGCGCGGAATGGCAATGCTGTTCGTCACCCACAATCTCGGCGTCGTCGCCCAGATCGCCCATCGCGTCGCCGTTATGTACACCGGCCGCATCGTCGAGGAAGGCCCGGTCAACGAGGTCTTCAGCAATCCAAAACACCCCTACACGAAGGGCCTTCTCGCCTCGATGCCGCGGCTTGGCGATGCAACACGGATGAAACAATCAGGGGAAAAACTCGCAGCCATTCCGGGCGTCGTTCCGAGCCTGATGAACATGCCTTCTGGCTGCACCTTCGCACCGCGTTGCCAATTTGCGATCGAGGCCTGTCGCAACGCGGTGCCGGCGCTTGAAGCCGTTGGACCGCTTCATAAGAGCCGATGCATTCGGTGGCGGGAGATTTAGATGACCGAGCCTTTGCTTTCTGTTCGCGACCTGTCGAAAAGCTACACTTCCCACGGCACGCAACTGACAATCCTGAAGGACATTTCCTTCGAGATCGGTAAGGGCGAAGTCGTTGGGCTGGTTGGCGAATCCGGCAGCGGCAAAACGACAATCGGCCGCTCGGTCCTTCGCCTGGTCGAGCCGTCATCAGGCAACGTGCATTTTGATGGCGTCGATCTGACGGGGCTTTCATCCACGGCGATGCGACGCATGCGTCCGCGGATGCAGTATATCTTCCAGGACCCCTTTGCCAGCCTCTCGCCGCGCATGACCATCGGCGAGATCCTGACCGAAGGCCTGAAAATTCAGCGCATCGGAACCCGCCGGGAACGGCTCGAACGCGCCCGTGTGGCGCTTGAGCAGGTCGATTTGCCGGCAGAAGCGATCAATCGCTACGCGCACGAGTTCTCAGGCGGGCAGCGTCAGCGCATCGGCATTGCGCGCGCGCTGACACTGGCCCCGGAACTGATTGTCGCCGACGAGCCGGTGTCGGCGCTCGATGTCTCCATCCAGGCACAAGTCATAAACCTGCTGCGCGATCTGCAGCAGCGGCTTGGGCTGACCATGCTGTTCATCTCACACGACCTTGCGGTCGTGGAGTATATCTGTGACCGTGTGATCGTCCTCTATCTCGGCCGTATCATGGAAATTGCGGCGAGCCGCGATCTTTACGCCCGGCCACAGCATCCATATACGCGCGCGCTACTGTCCGCCATCCCCTCCACCGATGTCGGTGCCAAACGCCAGCGTCAGGTGCTGAAGGGTGAAATCCCGAGCCCCGCGAATCCGCCGAGCGGCTGCGTTTTCCGCACCCGCTGTCCGCATTCCATCGAAGCTTGCAGCCAGGCCGTTCCTGAGCTGCGGGAAGTCGCGCCGGGGCACCTCAAGGCGTGCATTCGCGACGATATACCTTTGGGAGCCATGCCTTGACGACGCAGAGACGACATTCAATCGCCGGCAATTGGGCGAGCCTTCTTCTCCCGATCGTGGAGGACGACGCGATCGATTTCGCTGCCCTCGGCGAAGAGATCGACATCCTGATCAAAGCCGGGGTCGATGGCATCTATTCGAACGGTACAGCCGGCGAGTTTCACAATCAGACGGACGTCGAGTTCGAGCGGATCCAGGTTATCCTCGCGGAGCGTTGCACGAGTGCCGGCATGCCATTCGTGATCGGCGCATGCCAGCCGGATCCGCACATCGCTCTGTTACGCGTTGCCCGCGCATCCGCGCTGAAGCCGCTGGCGATCCAGCTCATTCTGCCGGACTGGTGGCCGGTCACCGATCTTGAGGCAATCGATTTCCTGAGGCGCGCGACGGACCGCGCCGAGGGGACCCCCTTGATCCTCTACAATCCGCCACATGCCAAGCGGGTTCTCACGCCGCGGGAGCTTGCCGCCGTCTGTGGCCCATCGCCTGCCGTCGTCGGTATCAAGCTCGCCGATGGCGACGCCGATTGGTATGCCGCTGCCCGCGAATACCTTGCCGAGTTCGCGCTCTTTGTGCCTGGCCATCATCTCGCGACCGGCATGAGCCACGGCGTTGCCGCAGGTGCCTTTTCCAACGTGGCCTGCCTCAGCCCGCAAGGCGCCCAGTGGTGGACAGATTTGATGGCGGAAGACATCGAAGCCGCGCTAGCAATCGAGAAACGCATTTGCGCGTTCATGGATAACCACATCGTTCCATTCCGCCAAGCGCAAGGCTACTCGAATGCCGCCCTCGACAAGTTGCTGTGCGCGATCGGAGGCTGGGGGCCGGTTGGACCGAAGCTCCGATGGCCATACCGCTCTATCGATCAAGCCGAAGCTGAGCGTCTAAGACAGATCGCGCGAGCGGAACTGCCCGAACTCTTCGATTGAGCGGAGCCGGGTCACGCTCAAACCACGTCGATCTTGAAATCGGCATCTTCCCACCGCTGGGTGTTCGTCCAGAAGATTGTGAACAGAATTGTGCCTGGACTCAGCCCCTCCGTCGGCAGGTCGCAGACATAGGTGCCAAAACCCGTATCGTGGACATGACTGTCGATAACGGTTGCCCAACCGTCGGTAGACCAATGCACGAGGGCCTGTTCGGGCAGTTCGATCCGCAGTTTGCGGCCGGCAGCCATACGGGTGCGCTTGGCGTTTAGGCGCCATGCGAATGGCGGACGACCGAGCTTTGCTGCGACATACCGGGCAAAGGTTTGAGGCGGCATATCGAAGACGACGCCATCGCGGATCGAGCGCAGGAGCTTGATATGTTCCGCGTGAGCCCAGACCAAGGGCATGGCGCTGCCGGACGGACGACCGAGAAAGAGCTCGCGCTCCGGCACGTCGTCGCTATCCCATATCTGCTCCGGCAGCAGTCCGCCATCGCTTGCCGAGGCTTCCAACGCTGCCAAGAGGCGTTGCGCCTCATCGCGTCGTCCAGCGGCAAGTTCGTAATGGGCGCGCTCGCCGGTCAAAAGCGGCCAAAGCCTCCCGACACCGCGGCCAGCGAACGGGGCACCACCAACGCGCTCCCCGTAGCCGTCGTCGTTGTACCGGTACCAGTAGGATCCGGTTGGCAGGTCACGTCGCAACTCGGCATCGATCGCCGCGATCGTGCCTAGGATGCGTGGGTCGTCGGCGGCGCGAAGTCCGAACCGCACCAACGCAAGCGCGTCCGGGCTAATAAGAAGGTCTGCTTCGAGCACGGCCTCGCCATCGTCGCGATTGCGGATCGGGATGAAGTCCCGGCCGAGCGACGAGACGTCTTCCGCGGCGGTGGCAATGCGAACGTAGTAGCCGTCGATGCCAAGCCGGCGCGACAACCCCGTATCGCTGGCATAGGTCCACTCCTCGATGCACTCGTTCCAACCATCCGCCACTTCCCGCAGATATTGCGCTTGAGGCAACCGTCCGGCCGCTTCCATCGCATCGGCCGCCGCGAGCAACCCCGCGATCTCGACGGCCAGCGTAAAGGGCGAGTAGCCAGCATCCTCTTCCCAGCGATCCTGCTGGGTGGCGGGACCGTTGGTGACGATGTAGGCCGCAGCAGCCTCGATCATCGCCACGTATCGGCCTGTCTCCGACAAACCGATCACGCCGGCGCGAAGAAGCATGTCGTAAAGCAGGATCGGAAAGGCCGTCTCGTCCATCTGGATGCCGTTCCAATACGGCCGGCCGTCGAGCCAGGCATTCTGCACCCAATGGCCATCTGCCTCCTGGATCGCCGAGAGATAGTCGAGCACCGACCGCGCGTCGGCTTTGGCGCCTGCGGCAAGCAGCCCTCCCGCGGTTTCCACCAGATCGCGTGTCCAGACCAGATGATACCCGCCGAGATCGTCGTCGCTCTTGTTGAAGCCCCAGGGGATGGAAAGGCTCGCGATAATGGCGCCGGAGGCATCGTCGCGGTGGCTGGCGAGCACGCTGGTGCTGACCCGGTAACGGTTCAACTGGTTGGGATCATGAGGCTCGTCCAACGCAAGCAGGCCGGCCTGCCACTCCCGCCATCCGCTCTGATAGTACCTCAGTGCCGGCTCGATACCCTGTTCCAGGCTGAGGACGGCACGGAAAGCAGCCTCCTCCGGCTCCGCGCCGAAACCGATGGCGACCAATATCCGCCCTTGGCCCGCCTGCAGGTCGAGCGTCCCCGATAGCGCAACATTACCGGACACGGCACAGCGATACTCCTCCTTCAGCCCTTCGCCCCGCGACAACGTCTGCCAGCCATCCGAAAAACCGACATACCCGGCCGAACGCGCAAGCCAAGGCACCGAAGCGGCAACCGCAAGCGCTCGGCCAGAACCCTCGGCAAAAAGCATCGGCCTGCCCTTGAAATCGGAGCACCAGGCGGTGTTGTCGGCGCCGCCGTTGACGAGATGCGGCGCCACGAGGGCGTGCAGTTGGTAATCGGAGAGGCCGCCGATCAACGCCTCGAAGCGTAACTCTTGCAGCACCACCTCGCGCTCAGGATCAGTAAGGATCGTTTTGGTGATGCGATAACGGCCATCGCGGGCGGTGTTGATAAGGCGGAAGGCCGGGACGCCATCCTCGATTGCCTGCACCCGATGATCGGCATCACGCTTCTCTTCTGAGAAGTAACCATCGCCTGTCACGATGAAGCCGAAATCGCGGACACAGGCCATATCCAGCCGTGGCGCATAGATCTCGTTGAGGATACCGTGGCTTGCCGTGAACCAAACGGGACTTGCCGGGCCGACGGCGGTGCCGACCGCGCTCTTGTCACTTGAGGTCCAGCGCGGCTCGATCCCGGGAGCGCCGGGTGGGTCGATGGAACCGGGAGGCAAGCTCGGAAAGGTCAAGTGATGATCCTCCGCTTAGTGTGCGCTCTTTTCAGTGAGCCATCCTGGCGTTTAAATCAAGCGACACCGCATTTTCGCCCGGCGCTTGACAGAAGCTGCCGATCTTGCCCCGATACGTGGTGCGGCAGGGATGAGAGCATAGGCCGGCAGAGGAGCGCAAAGATATGGCAGACACCGTCAACACATCTGCAGCCGAACGGAAGCGCGAGCACGCCAAAGCGCCGGCCGGCCGCACTGTGCTTGCCGTCGATATCGGCGGATCGCACGTGAAAGCCGAACTCAGCAGCGGCAGCGAGCGACGCGCGGTCGATTCCGGTGATCAGATGACCGCGACCAAGATGGTAGGTGCGCTACGCGATCTTACCCACGACTGGCACTACGACGTTGTCACGATGGGTTACCCCGGTCCCGTCGCCGCCAATCGTGCCGCGGCCGATCCCTTCAACCTCGGGCCGGGATGGAAGGATTTCGATTTCGAAGCCGCCCTCGGCCGGCCGGTCCGAATGGTCAACGACGCTTTGATGCAGGCAATCGGCAGCTATGAAAACGGCCGGATGCTCTTCCTTGGCTTGGGCACCGGCTTGGGCTCAGCCATCATCGCCGAGAATGTCTGCATGCCCCTGGAACTGGCGCACATGCCCTACCGCAAGGCGACCTTCGAAGACTATGTTGGCGAGCGAGGACTGAAGCGTCGAGGCAAGAGCAAGTGGCGGAAATCGGTCGTTGATGTCGTTGATTGCCTAAGCGCGGCGCTGCTGCCTGACTACATCGTCATCGGCGGCGGCAATGTCGATCGGCTCAAGGAACTGCCGCCGAAGTGCCGGCGCGGCAACAACGACAACGCCTTCCGTGGCGGCTTCCGGGTTTGGCTGGATGACAGCCTGCGAATTTGAGCCAGGGGCTTCGAGCGACCGGGCGAGCAAGGCCTCTCGCCGCTCAATTGGGTGGCGCGCCTCGCCGGTTGCGCCGCGTCTCCCGCAGTGTCGATCCGAAGTGACCACTGAAGGCCCTGGAGAGCGATGCAGCCGAGGCAAAGCCGCTACGCGCGGCGATCTCGTGCGCGGCGAGCGACGTTTCCTCGGCAAGGCTGCGTGCGACGTCGAGCCGGATGCTTTGATAGTAGTGGCCGGGGGCCATCCCGAACTCTCGCTGAAAGAGCCGGGCCAGCGTACGCGGAGACGTCGCGGTCGCATCCGAGATCGCGTCGAGGCTGAGCGGGCTTTCGACATGCGCGCGCATGCAGGCGACGGCTTTTAGAAGCTGCGGAACGCGCGTTGCCAAGGAAAGGCTGCGCGCCCCCCGCTCCTCAGGAGCCCGCAATCGGGCATCGTAAACGAACATGTTGGAAACATCGAAGGCGAGCGCTCCACCGCCATGATCACCAATTAGCTTGAGCATGAGATCGACCACTGTTGTGGCGCCGCCGGCGGTGATCCGGTTTCGGTCGATGACGAACCGGTCCGACGTCACCTCAACATCAAGATGGATCTCGGCGAATTGCGAAAGATCCTGCCAGTGTATCGTCGCTCGGTAACCGCTCAGAAGACCTGCCTGCGCGAGCAGCCAGGCGCCGCAGTCGAGCCCACCAACGATGCCGATAGACCTGCTCAGACGCTGCAGCCGCTTCAAGATCGAGCTCTGCGCGTGTTCGCGTGCGCCGTAGCCCGCAACGATGAACAGGATGTCGAGATCAAGGGCGGTCTCGATCTCGCCGTCACACCGCATGAGGAGACCGCTCGAGCTGCGGACATCCATTCCCTCGGACGACAGCAACCGCCACGCAAACGTATTAGGGCCCGCATAGTCGCGGGCCGCGCGCAGCGGCTCGATCGCGCTGGCCAACACCATATTGGAAAAACCGTCGAAGATCAGAAAGCCACAGCTCAAACCCATTCTGTCAATTCCTGCAAACTCTTTGGCAGTTTATGCCAATAAGCGCAGGGCGGCAATTCGTATAGTGGCCTCATCGAGTTAGGAGGCCGCACCGTGAATTGGGACGTATTCATTACCTGCGCAGTCACCGGTTCAGGCGGCACCGTCAGCAAGAGCGACAGGGTCCCGGTAACTCCCAAGCAAATTGCCGAGGCTAGCATCGAGGCCGCAAAGGCTGGTGCGGCTGTCGCTCACATTCACGTGCGCAACCCTGAAACGGGTGCGCCTTCGCGGGATCCCGCTCTCTACCGCGAAGTCGTCGCGCGGGTGCGGGATTCCGGAGTCGACGTCGTCCTCAACCTGACAGCCGGCATGGGCGGCGATCTGGTACTCGGTTCCGCGGAACAGCCGCTGCCATTCAATCCGAAGCAAACGGATATGGTCGGCGCGACCGAGCGGCTTATCCATGTCGAGGAACTGTTGCCGGAAATTTGCACGCTGGACTGCGGCACGATGAACTTTGCCGAGGCCGATTATGTGATGACCAATACGCCAGGCATGCTGCGGGCAATGGCAGCCCGCATCCAAGCGGCTGGCGTCAAACCGGAAATCGAGGTCTTCGACACCGGCCATCTCGTGCTTGCGAAGCAGCTGGTCAAGGAAGGGCTGATCGACGATCCAGTGATGATCCAGCTCTGCATGGGCATCCCTTACGGCGCGCCTGACGATCCCGGCACGCTGATGGCCTTGGTCAACAATGTTCCGGCGGGCTGGACCTACTCGGCATTTTCCATCGGCCGAAATCAATTGCCCTACGTTGCGATGGCGGCACTCGCGGGTGGAAATGTCAGAGTCGGCTTGGAGGACAATCTCTTTCTTTCAAAGGGTGTCCTAGCCTCCAACGGTCAGCTGGTGGAGCGTGCCGTTTCGATCCTTTCGGCAATGAACGTTAACGTTCTGAGACCCCAGGATGTGCGAGAGAAATTGAAACTGAAGAAGCGTTGGTAGGAATGAGGCAGGACCGATCGATTTGACTGAAGCGGGCAGGACAGCGGAGAATTTTGGCTGCGGCTTACGGTGCCGCCGGCCGGAACTCGGCTATGCGATTGCCTTGCCGCGACCTGTATCCCCTTTCCATCTGCTTCGATCCAGACAAGGAGGTGCGTGACCAGCAGCCTGTCAATCGATGAATGAGAAAGCAAAAAAGGGGAACAACAATGTCTCAGAATTCCATGACCAGAAGAGGCCTGCTGCAGGCGACTGCAGCGGCGGCGCTCATATCCGCAATGCCCTCGCGCTCCCATGCTCAATCGTCGCCGAAACGCGGCGGGACGCTCCGCATCGGCCATTCCGGCGGCGCCACCTCCGACTCCATCGATCCGGCGACCTATGCAGCCGGCCCCGTCGTGACGGCCATGCTGGGCGGTGTCTGTAACAACCTCGCCGAAGTCGATGCCGACGGTAAGATCGTACCGGAACTTGCCGAAAGCATTGACCCCAGTCCCGATGCCAAGGTGTGGACGTTCAAGCTTCGCAAGGGCGTCACGTTTTCCAACGGCAAGCCGTTGACACCCGAGGACGTCATCGCTTCCTTCAATCATCACCGCGCCAAGGATTCGACCTCCGGCGCGAAGGCGATCCTTTCGGAGGTCGTCGATATCCGCAAGGACGGCGAGGCCGTTGTCTTCGAACTGAAATCCGGCAATGCCGACTTCCCGTTCCTGACGGCCGAGTATCAATTCGTCATCATGCCGGCCAATAGCGACGGTACGCTGGACTGGAAGTCCGGCATCGGTACGGGCGGCTACACGCTGGAATCGCACGAGCCCGGTGTGCGCATCAAGCTGAAGCGCCGGTCAGACTACTGGAAGACCGATCACGCCTGGTTCGACGAGGTCGAGTTGCTGACGATCAACGACGCAACCGCCCGCCAGAATGCCCTGCTGACGGACCAGGTCGACGTCATCAACAGCGTCGAGATCAAGACGTTGCCGCTGCTGCAGCGGAAGGCCGGCATTACCATTGAAGAGGTGACGGGCACCGCCCACTACCTCTGGCCCATGTGGTGCGATAGCGAGCCGTTCAAGGACGTGAACGTGCGCCTGGCGCTGAAATACGCCGTCAATCGCGAAGAGCTGCTACAGAAGATCCTGCGCGGCCACGGTCACCTCGGCAACGACAGCCCGATCGCGCCAGCCAACCGCTTCTACGCCGCCGATCTGCCGCAACGAGCCTACGACCCTGACAAGGCCAAGTTCCACCTCAAGAAGGCTGGCCACGATACGTTGAAGATCGAGCTTTCGGCAGCAAACGCCGCCTTCGCCGGCGCCTTGGACGCCGCGACACTGTTCCAGGCGAGTGCCGCAAAATGCGGCATCGACATCAACGTCAAGCGCGAGCCTGACGATGGTTATTGGTCGAACGTGTGGCTGAAGAAGCCATTCGTCACCGGCTATTGGAACGGCAGGCCGACCGAAGATTCGATGTTCTCGCTGGTCTATGCAAAGGGCGCGGACTGGAATGAAAGCCATTGGTCCAATGACCGCTTCAACCAGCTTCTTCTCGAGGCGCGCTCCAGCCTCGACGAAAACAAGCGCCGCGAGATGTATCACGAGATGCAGCAACTCGTCAGCGATGACGGCGGCGCGATCATTCCGATGTTCAGCAACTATATCGATGCCCGCAACGACAAGGTTGCGCATGGAAAGCTGGCGTCGAACCGCTTCTTCGACGGCTGGAAGCTGATCGACCGCTGGTGGAGCGCCGCTTAAGGCTCTTCATTGATTGTCGGCGCCGTCCGGAGGGCGGCGCCTGCTCCATCTCAAATCTGGCAAGGTGAACATGACTGGCACGGTGAAATCCGCCGCAGCGATCGGTGGCGGCGTCATAGGCGGCGGCTGGATCGCTCGATTTCTGCTCAACGGCTACGATGTCAAGGTCTTCGACCCGCATCCGCAGGCCGAACGCTTGGTGGGAGAAGTTCTCGCCAATGCCGAACGCGCTTATCGCAAGCTGACCCTCGCTCCCATGGCGCCGAAGGGCCACTTGAGCTTCGTGTCATCCATCGAAGAAGCAGTTCGCGATGCCGATTATGTGCAGGAGAGTGTGCCGGAGCGGCTCGATCTGAAACGCAAGGTCTATGCTGAAATCGAGAAGCACGCCAAAGAAAATACGTTGATCGGGTCGTCCACCTCGGGATTCAAGCCGACGGAGCTCATCGAGGGCTTCGCGACGCCGGAGCGCTTATTCGTCGCCCATCCTTTCAATCCTGTCTATCTGCTTCCGGTGGTCGAAGTGGTACCGGGCCAAACATCGCCGGACAATCTCGATCGTGCCAAGTCCTTCCTCACCGCCATCGGCATGAAACCGCTCGTCGTCCGCAAGGAGATCGACGCCCATATCGCCGACCGGCTTCTGGAAGCGGTGTGGCGCGAAGGACTGTGGCTGATCCATGACGGCGTCGCGACGACTGAGGAAATCGATGACGTCATCCGCTTTGGTTTCGGGCTTCGGTGGGCGCAGATGGGCCTGTTCGAGACGTACCGCATCGCGGGTGGTGAGGCCGGCATGCGCCATTTCATGAGCCAGTTCGGCCCGGCGCTGAAATGGCCCTGGACGAAGCTTATGGACGTCCCCGATCTGACCGACGAACTGATCGATATCATCGCCGCGCAGTCGGATGCCCAATCCGGCAAGCACAGCATCCGCGAACTCGAGCGCATCCGCGACGACAATCTCGTCGCCATCATGCAGGCATTGAAGGGCAACGACTGGGGCGCTGGCGCCCTCCTCAAGGAATACGAGTCCGCGCTCTATGCCAAAGCACACAGCCACGCGCGTCAGTCAACGGTCGATCCGGAAAAGCCTTTGGCGCTGCACGCCGATCGCGTTCGGGAGGATTGGGTGGATTACAACGGCCACATGACCGAAAGCCGCTATCTGCAGGTCTTCGGGGACGCAACCGATGCCTTCCTGCACTTTATCGGCATGAACAAGCATTATCTGGCCAGCGGCCGTTCGCTCTACACGGTCGAGACGCACATCAGGCACCTGCGCGAGGTGAAGATGGGAGCTCCGCTGCGTGTGGAAACGCTGTTGCTCGGTTTCGACCAAAAGAGAGTAAGAATCGTGCACGAACTCTACGGTGGACCCCAGGACGAACTCCTGGCGACGGGCGAGCATATGCTGCTGCACGTCGACACCGCAAAGTCGGCTGCTTCGCCGATCGACCTCGCACTATCGATCAAATTGGGAGAGGTGTGGAAACACCATCGGCATCTGGAGGCTCCGGCCTATGCAGGCAAGCCGGTGCGTGAAATCATGATGGAATCCGCCGCCGCCAGCTAAGGGATATCGCAATGGGGCCCATACCGAAGCTGATACTCAAGAGGTTTTCGACCGGTCTGCTGACGCTCTTCCTGGTATCGATCATCATTTTCTTCGCGATCGAACTTCTTCCGGGCGATGCCGCTCAGCAGCTGCTCGGCCAGAGCGCAACGCCAGAAACGCTTGCGGCCCTGCGCGAACAGCTCGGATTGAACCAGCCAGTGGTCATGCGCTATGTGCACTGGCTAGGCGGCGTCGCCACCGGCGACTTTGGCATGTCTCTTGCCAACAACCGCCCGGTGGGGGAACTGATCGCCGGGCGGCTTGGCAACACGCTGTTTCTCGCCGCCTATGCTGCAGCACTTGCCATTCCCCTGTCACTGACGTTGGGACTTCTGGCCGCCCTCTGGCGCAACAGCCTGTTCGACCGCCTCTCGAGCCTCCTGACGTTGACCTCGATCTCCTTTCCGGAGTTCTTCGTCGCCTATATCCTCATCCTGTTTCTGGCTGTGCGAACGAGCCTATTCCCATCGCTCGCCACCGTGGACGCCACGACCTCGCTCATTGAGCGGCTTTACATCTGTTTCCTGCCGGCCATTACCCTCACCCTTGTCATCGCCGCACACATGATGCGGATGACACGAGCGTCGATCATTAACCTGCTCGCCAGCCCCTATATCGAGACTGCGCGGCTGAAAGGACAATCGCGCTTCAAGGTGATAAGCCGTCACGCCCTGCCCAACGCGCTCGCCCCGATCGTCACGGTCGTTACGCTCAACCTCGCCTATCTCGTAACGGGCGTTTTGGTGGTCGAGGTCGTCTTTGTCTATCCGGGCCTCGGACAATTGCTCGTCGATTCCGCTGCCAAACGCGATCTCGCGGTCGTTCAGGGCTGCTGTCTGATCTTCGCTGCGATCTACATTTTCCTCAACATGTTTGCGGACATCATCGCGATCGCGACCAATCCGCGCTTGCTGCATCCGCGATGAGGAGAGAGCACGCATGACTGCCATTGTAAAATCGCTCCGCCTCTCGACCGTCCCATGGTCGGCGCGTCTCGGCCTTCTTATCATCGCCTTCTACATCGTCGTCGCGGTCTTTGCGCCGTGGCTTGCTCCCTACGGCGAAGCTGAAGTTGCCGGCGGCGAGTTTGAACCATGGAGTTCCATGTTTGTGCTCGGAACCGACGGCCTGGGGCGCGATATGCTCTCCCGGCTGATCTTCGGTGCCCGCAATACGATCGGCGTGGCTTTCGTGACCACCGTCCTTGCCTTCCTGATCGGCGGCGCAGGCGGAATGCTGGCCGCGACTCTGGGAGGCTGGACGGATGAGGTGTTGTCGCGCATCGTCGATGTGATCATGGCGATACCGCGGGTGATCTTTGCGTTGTTGTTGCTGACCATTTTCGGCACCGGAATGGTCAATCTGATATTCATCATCGCCATTCTCGACTCGACCAGCGTCTTTCGTCTGACACGTGCCGTTTCGATGAACGTGGTCGTCATGGAATTCGTCGAAGCGGCGAATCTGCGAGGCGAGAGCCTATGGTGGATCATCCGTCGTGAGATTTTGCCCAACATCCTTCCGCCGCTTATCTCGGAATTCGGCCTGCGTTTCTGCTTCGTCTTCCTGAGCATTTCTGCCCTGTCCTTCCTCGGACTCGGGTTGCAGCCACCGACTGCGGACTGGGGCAGCATGGTCAAGGAAACGGCCTCCCTGATCAGCTTCGGCGACATCACGCCGCTGTTGCCGGCCGGGGCCATCGCGCTGCTCACAGTCGGGGTCAACTTTGTCGTCGATTGGATGCTGCATCGCTCCAGCGGCTTGAAGGACTAGACGATGGGCAACGCAAAACCGCTTTTGGAAATTCGCGGCCTGAAGATGGAAGCACAGATCGACGGTGCGTGGACCGAGATCGTCCATGGTGTCGATATCGATCTGAGGCGAGGCGAAGTGCTGGGCCTGATTGGCGAATCCGGCGCCGGTAAGTCGACGATCGGACTTGCGGCCATGGGCTATGCCCGCAACGGCTGTCGTATCAGCGCCGGCTCGGTCTGTTTCGATGGAGAGGAACTCGTCGGCCGCAGCGAAGCTTTTCTGCGCAAGCTTCGGGGCCGGCGCATCGCCTATGTTGCGCAGTCGGCGGCAGCGAGCTTCAACCCGGCGCATCGCCTCATCGATCAATATGCCGAAGCGCCGGTGACACATGGCCTTCTGACCAGGCATGATGCGGAACGGCAGGCCGTCGACCTCTATCGCCGCATGCGTTTGCCCGAACCCGACATCATCGGCTGGCGCTACCCGCATCAGGTTTCCGGTGGCCAGTTGCAGCGCGCCATGACCGCGATGGCGATGGCCTGCAAGCCTGATCTCATCATCTTCGACGAGCCCACAACGGCGCTCGACGTGACCACGCAGATCGAAGTGTTGGCCGCGATCCGCGATGCAGTCCGCCAGTTCGGTACGGCTGCGATTTATATCACCCACGATCTGGCCGTTGTGGCGCAAATGGCGGATCGAATTAAAGTGCTTTTGCACGGACGCGAGGTGGAAGACCAATCCACACGCGACATGCTCACGGAGCCGAAGGAAGCCTATACCAAGAGCCTGTGGTCAGTCCGCTCGATGGAGGCGGAAGATAAACCTTCGCCGGCAATCGACGTCCAGCCGTTGTTGAAGATCGACTCCGTCACAGCATCCTACGGCAGATTGAAGGTACTGCAGGATGTTAGCCTCGAACTCCATCGCGGTCGCACGCTTGCACTCGTTGGCGAATCCGGATCAGGCAAATCCACCACTGCTCGCGTCGTGGCTGGCCTTCTGGAGCCTAACAGCGGCCAGGTGTTGCTGGACGGGCAACCTCTTCCCCCGAGCTTCAAGCAACGCAGCCGGGATATGTTGCGGCAAATCCAGATCATCTATCAGAACGCCGACACCGCGCTCAATCCGCGCCAACGGGTCCGTGATATCATCGGCCGGCCGATCGAATTCTATCTCGGCCTCACGGGCGCCGCGCGCAACCACAAGGTCGATGAGCTGATGCACCGGATGGAGCTCGACCCCGCCAAGTTCGCGGATCGCCTTCCGTCAGAGCTATCAGGAGGGCAGAAGCAGCGCATCGGCATTGCGCGCTCCTTGGCGGCCGAACCCAAGATCATCATCTGCGATGAAGTGACGTCGGCACTGGATCAGCTCGTCGCCGAAGGCATACTGCGGCTGTTGAGAGAGATCCAGGAAGTGACCGGCGTCTCCTACCTGTTCATCACTCACGATCTGGCGGCGGTTCGCGCCATTTCGCACGACTGCGCCGTCATGCAAGGCGGACGGGTTGTCGAACAGGGGAAGGTCAGGGATGTGCTGCAACGGCCGGCGCAAACCTACACAAAGACCTTGCTGGCCTCGGTGCCGGACATGGATCCGGATTGGCTGACCCGCCGCCTGGAAGCAGGAGCATCTCCGAAATGATCGACGACCCTGAAATCCTGGCCTTCATCGCCAAGACGGAAGCATCCTATCCCGCGGATTCGAATGTCGCTTCGGCCGCGGACAACCGCCGCCATTATGATGCGATGTGTGCTGTCTTTCGCCAGCCTCGTCCCACGGATATCAGCGTCATCGACACTGCCGTCAATCATGTCCCGGTGCGGCACTACATACCGGCTCATGCCAGCGATGGCCGGCCTTCAATTCTCTATTGTCATGGCGGCGGATTCGTCGTCGGTTCCCTGGAAAGCCACGACGACGTTTGTGCCGAAATCGCAAGCAGCACCGGCATGCATCTGACCGCCGTCGACTACCGTCTTGCGCCGGAGCACCGCTATCCCGCTCCGATCGATGACGTTGAAACGGTCTGGCGTCATCTTGCGGTGAAAACGCCGCGACTGATTACGGTCGGCGACAGCGCCGGCGCCAATCTCTGCGCGGCGCTCGCCCTGCGCATGCGGCGCCTCACCGGCCCGATGCCGATAGCGCAGCTCTTGATCTATCCCGGCCTCGGAGGAGACCACTCCTGGCCGTCCTACATAGAGAACGCGGAAGCACCCTTGCTGCGCACTTCCGATCTCGCCGGCTATCGCGTCGCCTATTCCGGCTCCGAGCAGCCATCGGATCAGGAGTTGGAGGAAGTATCGCCTCTCAAGGCCAAGGACTTCTCGGGCCTGCCCCCAACACGGGTATTCACCGCTGATGTCGATCCGCTGCGCGACGACGGGAAGGTCTATGTCGAGCGCCTGATAGCCGCAGGCGTCGATGCCGATTGGCGCAACCACGAGCAACTCGTGCACGGCTATTTGCGCGGCCGCATCATGAGCCGCCGAATTCGCGTTGCATTCGAGGAAATCTGCCGCGCGCTACAAGAGATGGCAAAGAACGTTTCCCTCACGCCCGACTTTGCCGGTTAGGCGAGGCTCGTTGCGAGCACACCTTCGGTCCTATGCCGAGCCAATGCTGGCATGGGCCGGAAAAGTCAGGCCGATGGCGTCCTCGTAGCTCCGGGGACTGAAGCGTACGTAGAGAGCAAATACGACCACGAGGCACGCCAGGTGCATGATCCACCCGCTGGCAAAGCTGCCGGTCATGCCGTGGAGGAAGGATGTGGCAAAGGGTCCAAGCGATGCAATCAGAAAGCCACCTCCTTGCATCAGGGAGACGAGAACGCCGGCCTGCTCCGGCCGTGGCAGATGATCCAGCGCCGTGACAATGGCAAGGGAGAAACTTCCCCCGAGCCCAGCGCCGCAAATCGCCACCCACAGGACCGGCAGCATTCCCGAAAGAAATGCCAGCCCCGCAAAACCGATGGCCTGCATCAGAAGGGTCACCAGCAACCAGCCGCGGCGATCGATGCTGCGGCGCGCCAGGTTGGGCAGAAGAAGGGCTGAGACGGCCTGGCTGACCGCCATGATCGCGACCAGATTGCCGCTCTCAGCGTTCGACCAGCCGTGCGCTTGATAGTAGGGCGCGAGCCAAGCGACCATCGACGAATACCCGCTGTTTACCAGACCAAACGCGATCATCAATGTCCAGGTGCGCGGACGGCGCAGCAACAGACCTGTCAGATCCTTGTCGGGTTTGGACGCCTTGGAGTCCGACAGCACAAGGAATGCCACACAAAATGCGATCGCAGCGGGTACCGCCAGCCAGGCAAGCGCGGTCCGCCAATCGTATCCATTGTTGACGAGGGCCGGCGTCAGCCGCGCACCGACCGCGCCACCGCCCATGAGCATACCCGAATAGAGGCCGGTGACAGCAGGCACGCTGCCCGGGAATTTTGCCTTGATGATGCCGGGGAACGCTGCCTGAATGAATGCCACCCCGACGCCGCAGAGCGCCGCCGTCAGGATGAACGAAAGGCCCCCGGGTGCGACGAGCCTCAGCAGAGAGCCTACCGTCAACAACGCGAGGGCGGCAAGGATGCCGCGGCGTGTGCCGATCGCAGCTTGGATGCCAGGCGCCACGAATGCGCCGACGCCCATCAGCAACATCGGCAACAAGGTCAGCATCGCAAGCATGCTGTAGCCCATTGCCGTGTCGGCCACGATATTCGCAACGACCGGCGCCGGCGCGGTGAGGAATGGCCGCAGGTTCACTGCAATCAACATGACAAGGAGTAGCATCGGCCAATGCCGATCGCCGGCAGCCTGGGTGACCTTCAGCATTTGATGTTCCAATATTGCAAAGACGCTTTACCTCGGGCCGACATCGTGACTGCAATGTGGGGTAGCGCCGTGTGGAGTCGCTCGCGGCTGCAATTCAAGGCTTGTCAGCAGCTCCGCGAGTCGGACCGCCGCGGATACGCCTTCTACCACCGGGACCGAATGACGGTCGGATAGTTGCTGCGCCATGTCGGCCATACCGGCACATCCCAGAACGATCGCACCGGAGCGGTCCACGCGAAGCGCATCACGGATCCCCTCGCCTATGGTCGAGAGTGCCGCACTCGGATCCGCCTCCAGTCCCAGTACCGGAATGCCGCACGCCCGTACTGTCCCAACCGATGCAAGGCCGTAGCGAACGAGGTTGTCTTCAAGCACAGGGATCGAGACCGGCAGCGTCGTGATGATGGTGAAGCGCCTGGAAATCATCGCGGCGATCCGCGCGGCAGCCTCGCCGATGCCAATGACCGGCTTGCGGGTGAGCATGCGCGCGGCATCAAGGCCGGTGTCGTCAAAACAGGCGATGATATAGGCATCCATCGCGCCGCTGCGTTCGGCCCGTTCAATGCAATCGAGAAGGCCGGGGACAGCCCTCGCCCCATCGACGGCGCCTTCGATGGAAGCCGGGCCCCGATCGTTCTGCATAGCAATGATTTCAGTCGTCTTATGCGCGGCCCTCAAGGCCGCAGCGCCGATTGCGGTCGTCATGGACGATGTCGAGTTGGGATTGATAATGCCGATGCGTGTCATGAGAGAATTCCTGATGTCGCTCAAGCCAGAGACTGCCGTCGCCAACCCGTCGAACGGACTGCCGAGGCGCCCTATTCGATGAGGCTAGTATCGCGGCTGTGGCGCCAGAACATGTCAGGTGTCACCAAGAGATCCCGCAGCCCCAACCGGTCGATCAACATCTCTGTCTCGCGCTGCGCGGCATCGAGAACAGCATCCTGGTCAATGCCTACGGGGTTGCGGTCGCGGAGCAGCACGCGACCGCCAACCAGAACGGTGTGGACATCGTTGCCGTTGGCAAAATAGGTCACCCGGAACTCCGGCATGTTCGCCGGATAGAGGTGTGGGCGCCGCAGATCGACGAGAATGATATCCGCCTTCTTGCCGGGCTCCAGCGATCCGATCTCATGGTCGAGACCAAGAACGCGTGCCGCATCGATCGTGCACATTTCCAGGACCTTGCCCGGCGGTAGCCAGCTCGGATCGTGGAAATGGGTCCGATGGTAATGCATGCATTGCTGCATGTGCCGGAACATGTCCGCAGAACGATCAGGCGCCGTCGCATCGGAGCCTATTGCAACGACGACACCGGCATCGAGAAGCTCGGGAACCGGACAGCGCGCCAGGATAGAAGCAACCGCGCTTGGATTGTGAACGATGCGCGTCTCTGTCTCTGCGCAGATTGCGATTTCGCCGTCATCAACTCCTGTGGCGTGAGAGAGAAGCGTGCGCGGCCCGAGAATCCCGATCTCGCGTGCGATGCGAACGCTGCCTCTGGTATGACCGTCCTGGGTGAAGAGCAAACCGCGCTCGTCGGCCAGGCGCTTGACCTTGCGCGATTGCGCGATCGCATCCTCGGCGCCGCGAGCATCGAGGTGTTCCTGATGCAGCGTTGGCGTCAGCAGCGCGACATGCAGACGATCCTCGTGAGTGCGATGCCAGCGATCAACGAGGGTTTGGCACGTTGAAAGCTGCTGTTCGAACGAGACAGCATGGTCGAAGCGAACGGAGTCTTCCCAGCGCGCATAAGTCAGAGGTTGCGGCGGCCTTGTCGTGCCGACGGCAACGACCGAGCGCGTGCCGACGCCAAGCACGCCCTCCATATGGGCGTCGCCATAGACCGGCTCATCGGTGCGCATGACAGAATCGCCGCCGCCGAGCAAAGAAACGCCCGTCGTCACACCGAAGCGCAAGCGCTCCAAGGCCGCAAGCTGCGCCTCGGCAAACCAGAATTCCGGCGTCGAACCGACCGTGTAGGCGCCCTGGCATGCGCGATACCAGAGGTCGCTTCGCCCGCCGCCCATCGTCTTGATGAGGCCATGCCCGGCATGCGCATGGCTGTCGACCAGCCCGGGCATGATTGCCATACCACCGGCATCGATCGTTTCCCGCGCCGGATGATCCCTTGCAACCTCCTCCGAGGGGCCGACAGCGACGATGCGGTCGCCCTCGATGGCCACGGCCCCATCGGGAATGATCCGCCGCTCGTTGTCGATGGCGATCACGGCGCCGTTTCTAATCAGAATGTCTGCCATTGTTTCAAATTCTCACAGACTGGCGACGGCATTCTCTTTGGAGAGAATGCGATCAAGGGAAGGAGCCAGGCGCAAAAGTTCGCGCGTGTAGTCGTGTCGCGGTGCCGAAAACAGGGTCTCCGTATCGGCCAACTCGACGATCTCTCCCGCCTTCATCACGGCGACGCGGTCGCACATCTGGCGGATCACCGCCAGATCGTGACTGATGAACAGCATAGAGAGGCCGGCGAGATCACGCAGATCCTTGAGGAGATTGAGGATCTGCGCCTGGACCGAGACGTCGAGTGCCGAGGTTGGTTCGTCGCAGATCAGCATGGATGGCAACGGCCCCAACGCTCTTGCGATGGCTATGCGTTGCCGCTGGCCTCCCGAAAAGGCATGCGAGAACCGGGCACCGGCGTCTCCCGGCAAACCGACCGCTTGCAGCAGAGTCTTCGCGTCAAGGCGCGCTTCCTCCGCCGTCGAGGCGAGCTTGTAGAACAGGATCGGCTCAGCGATGGCCGCATTGATCCGCAGCCGCGGATTGAGCGCCGAGTACGGATCCTGAAACACCATCTGCAGCGACTGGCGAACCGACTTGTCACGGCGCGCGCCAAGCTCGGTGCCCTGGAACTCGATCTTGCCCGAGGTTTGCGTGACGAGCCCGGCGATCGTGTTCGCGACGGTGGTCTTGCCACAGCCGGATTCGCCAACGAGGCCAAATATCTCGCCCCGGCGAACATCGAATGAGACGTCCTTGACCGCACGGAAGACGGACGACTTGCTGCCAGGCATAAAGGAACGGCTGCCATATTCGACGCACAGGTTACGAACGTCGAGAACGACGTCTGTCTGCTTGGCGCCGCCGCGGCTTGTGCTCTTCGTGCGGACCGCCTCGCGGGCCTGGAGCGTGGTTTCGGTCTCCTCGCTCGGAACCGGCAGACGCTTCAGCCGCGTGTCGATCGGCGGTACGGCCGATATCAGCGTGCGAGCATAGGGTGCCTTCGGCGATGTGAGCACATCGCGCGCTGGTCCGCTTTCGATGATATGGCCGTTCTGCATGATCGTGACGCGATCGGCGATCTCTGCAACCACGCCCATATTGTGCGTGACCAGCAGAATACCCACCCGACGCACGTCGGCGAGATCGCGGATCAGCCTAAGGATTTGAGCCTGCACAGAGACATCGAGCGCCGTCGTCGGCTCGTCGGCAACGATCAGTTGCGGATCGCAGGCGAGCGCCGTGGCGATGACCACACGCTGCCGCTGGCCACCCGACAGCTGATGCGGATAGCTGCCGAGCCGGCGCTCCGGCTCCGGAATGCCAACGGCCTTCATGAGGCCGAGGGCCTTGGCGCGTGCCTCTCGCCGGCCGATTTTCAGATGTGTCAGCATGCCCTCGCACAGCTGGCTCTCGACCGTGAAGAGCGGGTTGAGGCTCGTCATCGGATCCTGGAAGATCGCGCCGACATCGCGGCCGGGAATGATGCCCGCGGTACGACCGGTACGAACATCGATCGGCTTGCCGGCGATGGCGATCGAGCCGGATGCGATCCTGCCGGGAGCCTGCAGGAGGCCCATCAGCGCGTTGCCGACGGTCGTCTTGCCGGCGCCGGATTCACCGACCAAGGCGTGAATTTCGCCGGGCTCGATCGTCAGATTGACGTCGTTGACGGCTGCGAGGGTCTCACCGTTGGCGAGCGGATATTCGACCCGCAGGTTCCTGATCTCCAGGACAGGTTGCGTAGCGTTTCTCATCAGCGTGCCATCAGTTTGGGATTGAAGCGATCTCGCAGGTAGTCACCGATGATGTTGACTGCCAGAACGAGAATTACGAGGACAGTGGCCGGCATCACGGCGATCCACCACAGGCCGGAAAACAGGAACTGGTTGCCGATGCGGATCAGCGTGCCGAGCGACGGATAGGTCGGCGGCATGCCGGCGCCGAGAAACGACAATGTCGCCTCCGTCAGGATCGCGCCGGCGAGATTGATCGTCGCAATGACCATCACCGAGCTCATCACGTTGGGCAGGATATGGCGCAGCATGATACGGCGTGGCGGCAGGCCGATGACCTTGGCAGCGCGGACATAGTCCCTCGATATCTCGACCATGCTGGAGGCGCGCACTGTGCGGGCATATTGAACCCACTCGTTGATCGCGATCGCGACGATCAGGATGAGCGGCGCCCAGGTCAGAACGGTATCTGCGTCCAGCTGTGCGCGTGCGATACCGCTGATCAGAAGCGCCACCAGGATCGTCGGGAAGCTGACGAGAATATCGGCGATGCGCATTACGATGCCGTCGACCAGGCCGCCGAAGAAGCCTGCGATGAGGCCGAGCGCGACGCCGACGGCAGCAGCGAACAACACCGCCCCGATACCAATGAGGATCGAGATCCGCAGGCCGAAGAGGATGACGGAAACCAGGTCGCGGCCCTGGTTGTCAGTACCGAGCAAGAAGCGAGGGTCGCCGCCCTCCATGAAGATCGGGGGGATTTCCATGTCCATCAGCGAGTAGGACGAGACATCGCGGGGATCCATTGGCGCGATCATCGGCGCGAAGATCACAAGCACCAGCATGATCGCCAGAACGAGGCAGGCAATCATCACGGAAACCGGCGGGAGCCTATGCAGTAGACGAGCTTGCGTGGCCATTATCGTGTCCTCAAGCGGGGGTCGATGAAGGTGTAGAGAATGTCGACGATCATGTTGATCAGCACGAACAGGAAGCCGACAAACAGCAGGTAGGCCGAAAGAACGGGAATGTCCGGATAGCCAACGGCATTAGTGAACAACAGGCCCATGCCGGGCCACTGGAACACCGTTTCCGTGACGATCGCGAAGGCGATGAGCTGGCCGATCTGCAGGCCAGTCACTGTGACGACAGGCATCAGCGCGTTGCGCAGCGCCAGACGCCCATAGATGTAAGAGCGCGGTAGTCCGCGCGCGAAGGCGAAACGAATGTAGTCCGACGAGAGCACGTCGATCATCTCGGAGCGGACGAGACGCATGATCAGGGTCAACTGGAACAGGGCGAGCGTGATCGACGGCAGGATCAGGGACTTCAAGCCGGAGATCGTCAGGAAGCCGGTTTGCCAGAAGCCGAGATCGACGAGATCGCCGCGCCCCGATGAGGGCAGCCAGCGCAGATTGACCGCGAAGATGAGAATGAGCAGCAACCCGGTGACGAAGGTCGGCATGGAAATGCCCACAAGCGTCAGCGATTGGGTCAGCCGCGACCAGAAGCCGTTCGGCTTCAGCGCACAGACGACACCGAGGGGGATGCCGACCGCAAGCGACATGACGGTGGCGACAAGCACGAGTTCCAGCGTCGCCGGAAGCCTGCTCAGCAGCAGGACGCCAACCGGTTGTTGGTAGCGGAAGCTCGTGCCGAAGTCACCTTGCAGCACCCGACCGACAAACTCGATGAATTGCACGACGAGCGGCTTGTCGAGGCCGAGGGTGGCGCGAAGCGCGTCCTTCTCGGCCTGGGTTGCGCCTTCCCGAACCATCGCGGCGACAGGATCGCCGACGAACCGGAACATGATGAAAGCAATGGCCGTGACGGCCACCATCACCAGAATGGCCTGAAGCAGCCTTACCGATAGAATCCTGAACATCAGAAAGTACCTTGCAGGAGCGCGCTCGGCCGATCGGCTAAACTGCGCTGCTTTGCGTATTCCGTTCCCTCGTCCGAACGCGGAACGGATCGAACCGGCCTGACGAACGCCATCGTGCGTCGTCCCATTGGATAGGGCTTATCACCCAATTCAACGCGTGATCCCGAGGTCCTTGCGTCACTCGGGATCACGGAAGCGGCTGGTTTACTTCAGCTGTGCGAACCAGGGGCGCACGTACTCATCAGCGAACTGCGGAATCTCCACCTTGTCGCTCATCGCCCAGGCAACCGGCTGCTGGTGCAGCGGCAGGTAAAACGCCTGGTCATGGGCGATCTGGAAGGCGGTCTTCAGCATACCGACGCGCTTGCCTTCATCGAGCTCGACAGACGCTGACTTGGTCAGGGCATCGATCTTTGCGTCGGAAAGGCCGTTCGGGTTGCTGCCGCCGTAGTTGCCGTCGTTGGTCGCCAGGAGCGCCTGCAGGACGCTATAGCCGTCCATCGGAGGCAGGGAGGCCCAGCCGAGCATGTAGACGTCGAGATCGCCCTTATCCATACGCGGAAAATACGTTGTCTTGCTTTCGACAGCGACATCCGCCTGCACGCCGACCTTGGCCCACATGGACGCGATCGCCAGGCAGATCTGCTCGTCGGCGATGTAGCGGTCGTTCGGGCAGGCCAGGCCAACCTTGAAGCCGTCAGGATATCCCGCTTCCGCGAGCAGAGCCTTCGCTTTCTTGGCATCATAGGGCAAGGGCACGTCGATCGACTGATCGTAACCGGTGACTTCGGGGGCGACGAGCATGCCGGAGACGCGTGACTTGCCACGCATCAATCGCTTCTGGATCGCATTGACGTCGACCGCGTGCCAGAGGGCCTGTCGGACCTTCACGTCGAGCAGCGGATTGGGCTTGCCGGGTGCGGCATGCAGTTCCGGCCGGAAATTGAAGCCAAGGAAGATCTCGCGAAGCGACGGGTTCTCGACGACCTTCAGACCCGGGGTGCTACCGATCCGGTCGATGTCCTGCAAAGGAACCGGCGCGATCATGTCAAGTTCGCCGGAAAGCAGAGCGGCCACGCGGGTTGCGTCCGACGCGATGGGGCGGAACTCGACGCCGGTCAGGTTATGCTGCGGCTTGTCCCACCAGTTTTCGTTGACGGCAAAGACGGAACGAGAATCAGGCTCGTAGGTCACCAGCTTGAAGGCGCCGGTGCCGTTGGCATGGTTGCTGGCATAGGTCGTGACGCCAGTGGAGGCATTGCCGGGCTTCAGCGCCTGATGTTCTTCCATCCACGGCTTGCTCATGATGTAGATTGCCGCAAGATCGTTAAGCAGAAGCGGATATGGGCCGCGCAGGATCAGGTCGACCGTGTAGTCATCGACTTTCTCGACGCCGACGACGGCGGAGAGGTTCTCGCGGTTGCGCGCGCCGGGATCAATCTGGCGCTGGATCGTCGCAACGACATCGTCAGCATTGAAGGGCTGCCCTTCGTGGAACTTCACGCCCTGGCGAAGGTGGAAGCGCCAGCGTGTTGGCTCGACGACTTCCCATGACGTTGCGAGCGCGGGCTCGAGCACGAGATCCTTGTTACGGCGCACCAGCGGATCGAACACCATGTGGTGCACGCTCTGCGTGAAGCTGTCGACCTGTGCGTTCGGATCATACGAGATGACATCGCCGGCCGACGACCAACGCAGGGTCTTTGCAAGCGACGGCGTCGCCAATGGCACCAGGATTACCAACCCTGCCAGGAGGGTCTTCAGATAGTCTTTCACATCAGTCTCCCATTTTTGGTATACATATTTGTCATCTTATTGGATACGATTGTTCCCGAGCATTAAAGTACATATGATGTGCACAATATCAAGCGCAATATTCGATTTTGCTTGATTGTGTACAAAATGCTCGCAAATATTCTTGAGGGAGGAGCCGCAATGGCGAAGGTTTTGCTGATCGAGAACGGTGTCGTCATCACCATGAACCCGGAACGGCGTGTCCTGGAAAAGGCACATCTGCTGATCGAAGACGGACGAATCTCGGCCATATCGGACGGCGCGATTGCCGCGCCCGCAGACGCTGAACGCATGGACGCCACGGGCATGGTGGTCATGCCAGGCCTCATCGACACGCATGCGCATGCCGGCCACACCTTGACCAAAGGGCTGGGCGATGGCTCTGAACAATGGATGGATACGACCGGACGCGTCTACGCGCAGGCGACGGATACCGAATTCTGGGCCGCCGAGGCGGCGTTATCGGCCCTGGAGCGGATAAAATGCGGGACCACCACGGCCGCGCTCCTCTTCGGCGGCGGCCCGGATATCATGCGCACGGAGGCGCCCGAAGCCGCCCGTGCTCATCTTGCCACGATCCTCGACATGGGTGTGCGCGAGGTCCTCGCCATCGGGCCAAACCGACCGCAACGGCACGTCTATCGCACATACACCGGAGATGCGTTCGTTGAGACCCCGGTCTCTACCGAGGCGCAATTGGCCGTATGTGCGGAGCTAGCCGAGGAGTGGGCAAAACGCGACGATCGCATTCGGATTGCAATGTCCCTTCCCGTCTTCGATGCCAGCGAGTTGCAGAATCAAACTGTATACAATCTATCAAGACAGTTGCGAGATCTTGCACGCGAGAAGAGTACACTGCTCGTTCAAGACGGTCATCGCTCCGGCTCCATTGCTGCCAATGCAGCTGCGCTAGAGCTTTTCGATGAACGCTCGCTTCTTGCCCACTGCATCGACCTGACAGAGGAAGACATCGCCGTCTTGAAGCAGAGCGGCGCGAAGGTGGCCCACAATCCGAGCGCACTGATGTCTGTATCCGGTCGCTGCCCTGCCCCGGAGTTGATCGAGCAGGGGATCACCGTGTCGCTGGGTACGGATGCCGCCGCCCCCGACCGTTCGTTCGATATGTTCCGGAATATGTTTCAGGCTCATCGCTACCATGCACGGCACTTCCGGGACGACCGTGTCCTGCCACCGATGCAGCTGCTGGAAATGGCAACGATCGAGGGCGCGCGAGCACTATCGATGGAACACGAAATCGGTTCACTTGAGCCCGGCAAGCGCGCCGACATCATCCTCGTCAACATGCGTCAACCACACCTCTGGCCACCTGCGCATCCCGTGCAGAGGATCGCACGCTTCGCAAACGGCGCTGACGTGGACACAACGATCGTTGGTGGTCGCGTTCTGATGCGCTCACGCAAGCTCGTCGATCATGACGAGGACGCGATCCTCCATCGTGCAGGTAGGGCTTTCCGGACGATGATGGGACGAGCGCAGCTTGCCTGACGGCGAAGAGGCAATATCGGCAATGGCAGGCAGACCAGGGAGACGACCGTGACTGCAGACATTCTTATCCGCAACGTCAGCCCACTCGGTGGCGCACCGGCTGACCTCTATATCCGTGACGGTTGGCTTGCGCAGAACCCCGCGCAGAAGCCGGCAATTGAAATTGACGGGAGCGGCCACATCGCGCTGCCCGGTCTAGTCGAGGCGCACACCCACCTCGACAAGACGCTGATCGGCATGGACTGGTTCGAGAACAGCGTCGGCCCGACCCGCAACGACCGGATTCTGGTCGACCGGTGTGCCAAGCGGGAGCTCGGCATTGATGCACGCCGCCAGTCTGCACGCCAGATCATGCAGACTTTGGCGTTCGGGGTCATGCACATCCGCAGCCATGTCGACGTGGACACGGAAATCGGCATCGCCAACATCGAGGGCGTCATCGAAACCCGCGACAGGCTCAAGGACCTTGTCGATGTACAGATTGTCGCCTTCCCGCAAAGCGGCATGCTGGTTCGCGAGGGCACGCTTGCTCTGATGGAAGAGGCGCTGAAAGCCGGTGCCGACGTCGTCGGCGGGATCGATCCGGCAAGCATCGACCGCGATCCCGTGCGCCATCTCGACGCGATCTTTGCCCTTGCCGAACGCTATCAGAAGCCAGTCGACATTCATTTGCATGAACCGGGAGACCTGGGCGCCTTTTGCCTCGAACTGATTCTGGAGCGCACGCGCGCACTTTCCCTGCAGGGCCGGGTAATGGTGAGCCACGCCTATTGCCTCGGCATGCTCGACGGCCGGCGGCAGCGTTCGCTCATCGATGCGTTGGAAGCGGAGCGTATAGCGGTGATGACAGTCGGAAGCCCGTCGGCGCCGGCGTTGCCACTCCGCATCCTGCGCCAGTCCGGCGTTGTCATCGCCTCCGGCTCCGACGGTATCCAGGGCACCTGGGAGCCGTGGGGCAACGGCGACATGCTGGAGCGCGCCAAATATCTTGCACAACGCAACGGCATGACCAACGACGCGGACCTCAGGGACACGGCGAGCATCTGCACTTTCGGTGGCGCCGAAGGCATTGGATTAACGGATTACGGCCTCTCTGCGGGCTGCCGGGGTGACCTTGTGCTCGTTCGAGCCCGAACGCTCGCCGAAGCGGTCGCACTGACGCCGCAGAAGCGCACAGTCATCCGTCGCGGACGGGTCGTCGTACGTGACGGCGTGATGAGCGAGGAACTGCCGAATGTCAAATGACGCATGGAGGACCAAAGAGGCCGGCCCGACGCTTTTGAGTGCACGCTGGGTCGTCGGACATCAGAACGGCCGCCATGTCCTTTTCGAGAACGGCGAAGTCGTCTACGAGAGTGGCCGGATCGTCTTTGTCGGCCATCACTACAAAGGCCCGGTCGCGCGCCGCATCGACCACGGCATGGCCCTTATCGGTCCGGGTTTTATCGACCTGGACGCGCTTTCGGATCTCGACACCGGCGTGCTCGGCCTCGATCATCAGCCCGGCTGGAAGAAGGGACGCGTCTGGCCGCGCGATTATGTCGATGCGGGGCCAGTCGAGATGCTCGACCCCGAAGAGTTGGCGTTTCAGAAGCGGTATGCTTTCGCCCAACTGATCCGGAACGGCATCACCACCGCGCTTCCCATCGCCTCGCTCTTCTATCGCGAGTGGAACGAGACCCCGGAAGAATTCGCTTCCGCGGCCGAGGCGGCGGAATCCCTCGGACTTCGCGTCTATCTCGGGCCGGCCTTTCGGGCAGGTCATTCCGTCGTCGAACCCGATGGCAGTATCGTCGTCGAGATAGACGAACTTCGCGGCGTCGAAGGGCTCAAGACAGCAATCGAGTTCTGTGCCACGCACGAAAACCGCAGCGGCGGGCTCGTCCGCACGATGCTATCTCCCGACCGGATCGAGTTCTGGACAGCCGACCTCCTGAGGAGAACGGCAGAAGCAGCACGCGATCTTGATGTGCCGGTTCGCCTCCATTGCTGCCAGTCATCATTCGAGGTCGAGACAATCCGGCGTCGCTTCGGCATGACGAGTGCCGGCTGGCTCCAGCAGATCGGATTTCTCTCCGAACGAGCGCTGCTGCCGCATGGGACCCACGCCGATCGCAATGATCTCGACATCATCGCCGGAGCCGGCGCAACGCTGGTCCACTGTCCCCTGGTGATGGCAAGACATGGAGCCGCCCTCGATCATCTTTCCCGTCTCCGCGGGAGCGGCTTGCGGATCGGCATGGGCACCGATACCTGGCCACCCGACATGATCTTGAACATGCAGCTCGGCCTGATGCTCGGTCGTGTAATGGCAGGCGAAATCGACACTCCGAGGTCGGCCGACCTCTACGATGCAGCGACAATCGGCGGCGCCGACGCACTTCACCGCCCTGACCTTGGACGGCTGCAACCGGGAGCCGCGGCGGACATCGTCGTCGTTGACCTGTCGAACGATCGGCTCGGAGAGATCATCGACCCCATCGCCTGCCTCATGACGTCCGCATGCGGGCGCGACGTTCACTCCGTCATCATCAACGGGCGCACAGTGATGGCGGAAGGCCGAATCCCGGGCTTCGATTTCGAGGCGGCACATCAGCGTGCGCAGGCGCAATTTGAGCGCCTCGTGGCACGCTATCCCGAGAGAACCTGGCGTCATCCTGCGATCGACGAGATCTTTCCTCCCACGTATCAGAGGCTCACAGCATGAAAAACGTTGGGATCATCGGGATGGGCGAAGGCAATCCTGCCGTTCCACGCCTTTACGTGCTCAACGACGCAGTGGTAGCGTCGCCATTCTCTGGGTCTGCACACACTTTACGTCATTGCACGCTTGGATTTTAGATTAGGACGGTCATGGCCTCGACACTTCGCGATAAGAATCAGAAATCGGCGGTATCCAAGTCCGATGCCGTGTACCGCACCTTGAAGCGTGCGATCCTCGATCAGGCGCTTGCGGCCGGCACAAAGCTGCCAGAGGACTCGATCGGCGAGCGGCTCGGTGTAAGCCGCACCATCGTCAGGCAAGCGCTCGCCCGGCTGAACGGCGAAGGCCTGATCGAGTTGCGCCCCCACAAGGGCGCGTGCGTCGCGCAGCCCAGTCTCGAGGACGCTCGCCATATCTTTGCCGTCCGCCAGGCACTCGAAACGCTGGTTGTCGACACGTTGATCGGGACGTTGACCCCGCAGCAGATCCGACAGCTCGAAGCCCATGTGGATGCGGAGGACGCGGCACGCACCAACAACACGTCGGCGTCCATCCAGCTGGCGGGCGAATTTCACGTGCTGCTGGCCAAGCTGACGGAAAACGATGTGCTCCTGCGCTACGTCACCGAACTGGTTTCGCGCTCATCGCTGATCCTGTCGCTATACGGACGCCCGCATTCGCCTGACTGCGCGGTGTCTGAACATCGGGAACTGATCGCCGCCCTCGACAAGGGCGAGCGGGAACAGGCCTGCTCGCTGATGCGGCATCATATCGATGCCATCACCACTCGGGCGCTACTCAAGGGCAACTCGGAGAAGGATTTCCCCGATTTGCTTGCGGCGTATGCGAGGGAAGAGGGATTGTAAGGCAGGCAAGGCGCCAGTGCGGAAGGGTTCAAAAGCCGTCACCGCCCGCGATCATATCCAGAAGAAAGTGCGATTACAGCGAACGGTATGGAATCTCTGACGGCCTTGAAGCCTCAATGGTCAAGTGCTTGGTGGCGATCGAAGCCGCCTGGAGAATTCGCTCCTTCTGCAGGCTCGGGCCGGCAATCAAGGTGTCAATTCCGATGTTCGTTCGTCCGCGATCATCTTGCCCCAGATCGAGGTCGACCTCGAAGTACGGCACCAGCATCGTTGCCGTCCCGCGGACTTTCACGGATTCGTGGTCAACCGGCACAAACTTGGAAATAATGCGCCATTCACACTCCTCGCGAAACGAAGGATCCTTGAACGCACAGGCGAGTTGTTGGTAGCGGGTGACGATCTGGTTTGCCAACTCTTCGACCCGCTCATTGCCCAAGGCAGTGGTGGCATCGATCGCCGTTAAGGAGTGATCTATGAACTCCTTGGCGAGCGCAGCCTTCTGGCTCTGCTCATAGATGCATTTGATGAGGCGGAAGCCCGACCGCTCCGCAATCTTTTGCAGGTCGCGGACCAAAAATCCCAGACATAGGCCTCCTCCAACACCATATCCCCTCCACTGGCTGAGCAGATCGTCGTCTTCCGCAAAGGATGCCGTGTAGACATATCCCTGCTTGAAGTAGTCAACGAGAGAGGCGACCCGAAGCAATACGGCCTGATGTCCAGCGGACGCGTCCTTTGCGCGGGTCTCGGCTTCCGTTTTCAGGTAGCCAAGGCCGTAGACGAACTCCTCTGAATCATTGAGGTAATGAATATTTGTCGCCCACATCATTTTCGAGCCGACAATACCGAGAAAGCCCTGAAGCGTTGTGTAGTGGAAGAGACGCGGCTGCAAAGTTGCTGTGGCCCTCCCGGTGGATTCCGGCAAAAGGGCAAGGTGACTTTCGATCAGGTTGGGCATAGGTCGAGCTCCGTTAAGGCATAACCACGCTACTCGTCTACAATACAGATAGGCATCCGCCTATCACCAGCGAACCCACCGGTTGATCTTCCAGAGACAATCAAGACACCTAAAGACAGGATCGCCAAATCTTGCCCTACGGCGGTCGCGGGTTACCGTCGCGGCCCGTTCCGAACAGCTCAACGACCCACCGACTTGAGGGATGGTGACGACAAAACGTCAGCAAGGCGATCGAGATCGGCACGCCAATGAACGCGCCGAATACTCCCCAGAGATAGCCCCAGGCGAATACTGAAAACAACACGATAACAGGAGAAAGCGACAGCGCACTGCCTGAGACGCGTGGCTCGATGTAGCTACCGACGGCG
Source organism: Rhizobium sp. BK399 (assembly GCF_014194695.1). Classification (GTDB taxonomy): domain Bacteria; phylum Pseudomonadota; class Alphaproteobacteria; order Rhizobiales; family Rhizobiaceae; genus Rhizobium. The sequence continues at coordinate 246,188 of NZ_JACIAH010000003.1, forward strand.
AACTGTATGAGATTCAGCCCGATGAAGACCGCCAATACCGACTGCCAACTGTCGAATTGGATGAGGGCAAACATCGTGGGAAACAACGTTGCCACGAGCGGACCAACAAACGGGATGTAGTTGAGCGCGAACGCTATGATACCCCATTCTTCGGCGAGGGGCAGACCGAGTGCGCGTGTGAAGATCCAGACAAGCAGACCAGTTGCGATGCTCATCACCGTCCTGATTGACATGTAGCGGCGAAGTTTCTGTGCTGTTTCCCGGCTCCCGTTCAGTAGGAGCTCTCTCGCCGACTGGCTTCGCATCGCGGCAATCCTGCGGGCAAAATCCTCGACCTCCATCATCCCAAGCACAACGTACGTCAGCGCGATGAGCCAGAAGCTCAAGGCGCTGTTGACGTGGCTGCTCACGGTCTGAACAGCGCGTAGAATGGAGGTCGTTGAAAAGCTGTCGACCGAGAGCACCGCAACGGCTATGCCCTTGTCCTCTAGCCAGGCACGGATTTCTTCATAGTGCTGCTGGAAGCGGGAGGCATCGGCAATGACCCACCGCCCCGCCTGCCCAAAGGACCAGGCCACAATCCACGCGAACACCACAAAGGCCAATACGACAACAAGCAGGCTCACAAGGAGCGCAACGTAGCGTGGAACGATCCGTTGCATCCTCTGCTGTACAGGCCAGAGAAGAGCAATCACCAAGAGGGCAAACGTCAGCGGAGCAAGGACAGTCCTTGCCATCGGCAGCATTGCAAGGACGAGAAGTACCGCAATCAGGACCCAGGTTGCGGAAACCGCCCTCTCGCCACTTTCCCGCATCGCTTCCTCGTAGCCTAGAGTGTGTTCTTGAATATCCGTCCGTCCTTGATGACGACACTCAGATTCTTTTGCGGATCTTCGATCATCTGCAGGTCATCAAGCGGATTGCCGTCCCAAACCAGGATATCGGCAAACGCCCCTTCTTCGATAACGCCGAGTTTGCCGCCATACGGCGTCCGCAGACTTGAAAGCGCCAGAAGGTCCGCATTACCGGACGTCGCCATGCGCAACGCCTCGGCATTGGTATACCAGTTGGCAAGATGGGTCAGCATGGTATTCTGGCGGGGCGTCAGTGCCGGAGAAAAGAGCACATCGGAACCCCAGGCGGTCCTGATGCCATGTTTCTTCGCAAACTCGTAGATCTTAGGGGTTCCGGCAAATAGCTGCTTGATACGCTCCGCACCCGGGCCAGTTGTGAGGCCGCATCGTCCATGGTCAGGAAAGGCTGGGTGCTCAGCCAGACGTTCTTATCCACGAACATCCTTGCTGTGTCTTCATCCATCAGATGCGCATGCTCGACACACGCCGCTCCGCCGACGAGGGCACGCTGCACTGTCTTCGGTGCGTAAGCGTGAACGGTGACGTAAGTATTCCAGTCCCGCGCCACATCGACTGCCGCCCGAATTTCGTCCTCGCTGAAAGTGGTCATGTCTAGCGGACTGCGGGGCGACGAAACGCCTCCCCCTCCGACGAGCTTGATCTGTGAGGCGCCCTGGAGAAGCTGTTCACGCACGCGTCGTTTCAGGTCGCCTACATCGTCGACGATAGCCGAGCTACCCATCATTTCACTGAGGCTGAGTTGACCATCTCGTGCAGGTATTTCGAATGGCTTGCGCAGGTCGGCGTGACCGCCGGACGTTGTAATCATCGCCCCTGAGGGGAAAATTCGAGGTCCCGGAATAGTGCCTTCATCGATTGCCTGCTTGAAGGTAAAGACGGGTCCGCCCAGGTCCCGCACGGTCGTGAAGCCTCGCATCAAGGTGCGCTCTGCTTCGGCTGTTGAAGACGCAAAAATGATGCCTGGATCCCCGACCATCAATGTTTGCAGCGGCACCGCGGCATATATCGTATGCCAGTGCGCATCGATCATACCTGGCATCAGAACGCGGTCACCGCATTCCATGATCGTTACATCAGAAGGCGGTGCACTGTTGGTTTTATCGATGGCAGAGATCTTGTTGCCTTCGACCAGCACCTGAACGCCCGTCTGCAGTGTATCCGACTTGCCATCGAACAGCCGCACCTGAGTAAGAAGTAGCCGGGACAGTGGCGCTGGCGTCTGTGCGCTACCCACGCCGGGAAGCATCCCGGCAACCGTGGCCGATCCGATCCCGGCCAGAAAGGTTCGTCGCGAATAGTCGCTGAGATAGCCAGATCGTCGCTGCAGAAGCGGATTTGCGCAGCCGCAACCGGCGTCATGAACAAGGTGTCGATACTTTCTGCCCAATCGGAACATTCGCATTCCTCCTAACCAGCGGCACCCCGACTATGGCTAGGAACCTAACATTGTATATGAGCGGACGCTACACGTGAGTGGCGCAGTCTGGTCTCGAAGATGCCCGCGATATCTTGCAGCCAACTGATGTACGCCTGGTGAAAGGCGTCCATTCGAGTGACTGACAAGGGCAAGCGATCACAAGCCCAACTGCCGTTGTGTCAATCGTCAGTGGGAATATGCGAGTCGACCCCGGTTGTTTCGATCTTGTTACGGACATGATGCACGCCATCGACCGCAAGCGCTGCGAGCTCGACTTTCCGGGCCATTCCGATTGTTTCGACCTCTCCTTCGAGGGTTACGACATGGCCATCTGCATGAACCTCAATGCCGCCGACATCAACGTCGGGGATGTTCTCTAGGTTTTCCGCCACTTTCGCTTCCAGCTCATCGCTGTCGTCGCGGTCGATGAGCCCGGGGCGTAGCGAGTCCCTGAAAGGATTCTCGTTGCCATCCTCATCGACGCCATCCACCCGGAAGCCGCTGCTGGGTTCTCGCCTAGAGGCTTCGCCATAGGCACCGTTTTCCGAATCGGCGCCCGTCTGTCCCTTGTCGGCATAAGGCCAGCCGTCGTCGATATTGCGCTCCTCAAAATCGCGATAATCTTCTTCACGCGACAGTTCTTTATCCTTCCCAGGCATGATGATCTCCGCCGGTTGCTTCTGGGAGAAACTCATCGGCCTGGAAATGGTTCAGGGATGGTGTCACTCCGTACCGACGTGCGTCGACGCCCTAAACAGTTTCTCGAACTCGGCGAGATCGCTGGACGCGACGTCGGAAATCGCCCAGAAGGCGAGACCGCCGTCCGACCACAGAGCCATGTTGTATCCATCAAGCACATCCGCGGCCTGCGTGGACGACACAGCCGGCCAGATGAAGAGGTTGATGACGTGCCCATGACGTCGGAAAACAAGGGCAGCGACGGCTCGACCGCCAATGTAGTCGACACGCCCCCCGACCAACGGGAAGCCGTCCTTTGAAAGATCGGTGACCGGTGGCGAAAAATCGATCTTGCCGTTGAACCAAGGCTTGACCGTGTGCTGGTCTGACGTCTGCACGTCGGTCAGATGATCGGCCATCATCGAGCGAACATGGCTTGCCAAAATCTGATCCTGCAAGAGCAAGGTCGGGGACGGTACGCTCGCAAAGATTATCAGACTTGCTGCAAGTGCGGCCAGCGATGGGACCAAACTCCATAACCGCAGGAAATCGAGAGCCTGACGCCAGCCCGACCGCCGTCCTAGCGGCAGACTGGATAACGCCCCATGCTCGAAGGACAGCATCGACATGACCTGCGAGTGCAATCCCTCCGGTGGTCGCCATTTGACGCCGTCCTGATCGATGATCTGTCTCACAGCCCGGACCCTTTCAATCTCCGCTTTGCAATCCGAGCAGGTGGCCAGATGTTCCTCGAACCGCGCCGCACGATCGGAATCAAGCTCGCCATCGGCAAAGCCGTGCAGCATGGTGCGCCATTCGCAGTCCTTCTGATCGGCTTCGTCGCTCATCTGACTACCCCGGCTTTATTGCATTCGTCCCATGCCTCGCCAAATTCGCGCCGCGCTCTAGCAATCCGAGACATGACGGTCCCAACGGGCGCATCGATAACGTCGGCGATCTGCCGGTAGGACAGATCTTCCAGTTCGCGCAGAACAAGGACTTCCCGCATTGCCTCAGGGAGGCCGTTGATGACATCACGCACGCGCTGCTGCTCGCTACGACGGATCGTCGCCGTTTCCGGCGTGTCCTCCTCCGAGGCGATCTCGTTCTCTCCGATGTCGTCGGCGTCCGCGCCGCCGCCATCGCTTAGCTGCCGCTCGAACCGCGCTTTGCGCCGATCCTGCTGGCGCCAAGCGTGACAGCAGTTCCTGACGATGGCAAAGAGCCAGGAACGCGGGTCGCCGCCGCGATATCCGCCGAAGCTGCGGTAAGCGCGCAGGAACGCCTCCTGAACGATATCCTGTGCTGCATCCGCGTCGCGGCTTAGAAAGCGAGCGAAATTGTAGGCCGCGTCAAGATGGGGAAGGATCGTCTGCTGGAAGCGCTGCATGAGTTCGTGCTGCGCACTCGCTTCGGCGTTGGATGCGTCCTGCTCTGCACCCACCCTTGCCGGAGCCATCAGGTGAAAGAGCTGCATTGCAGCTTTATGAAGCACCGCAAATGGTGACAATCGCGTCTGAGACCGCCGAAGGGCCAACCATCCCAACACGTCGTCTGATTCCGATGAATAGGCGGTCTGGGCGTCGGTCATCATTTTCCAGCCTCAGCAGCAAGGGATTCTAAGCGCGACACCCACATCCACGCAATGCGGCCATCTGCCATCAAGACCTTCCGCCGCACGCGTTTATTCCACCGCTGCACCGATTTTATTTGCCCGTGGAAGGACATCAGCCGCGGGCGGCAGAAACTTCTCAACATTTCCAGACACTTGAGAAACCACAGTCCAGTACCGGGAATAAGCACCGAGGAGAGCCGATCTAGTTCGTTAGCGATGGGCAGCACTTTGCCTGCGGCCTTCGCTACCCGAAATGCCATCAACAAGAGGAGGCATGCTCATGCTCACCATGTCACGTCGCGCTGTCCTGGGATCGGCAGCCGCCGCTGCGGCCTTCGGCCTCTCGTCGAAGCTCGAATTCGTACTGCCGGCACTCGCCGCAACGCCGCTGGAGCCAACAGTCGGCTTTTACAAATACAAGGTCGGCGATGTTGAGGTCACGGCGATCTATGACGGTATCTGGAAAAAACCGCACGATCCGAAGTTCATCAAGAATGCCTCGATCGACGATACCAAACAGGCGCTCTCAAACGCGGGGCTTACCACCGAATTCATGCCGATTCCGTTGACCGTCGTCGTCCTGAAGCTCGGTAATCATCTGGTCATGATGGATGCCGGCTCCGGCGTCGGCCAATGGCAAAGCAACGCCACGCACCTGCCGGCAAACATGGCTGCCGCCGGCATCGATTACAAGAAGATCGATACGATCATGCTCTCACATTTCCACCCCGATCACGTCTGGGGCCTGATGGAAAAGGAAACCAATTCGCCAGTCTTCCCGAACGCCGAGATCGTGGTCAATGCTGTGGAATACAACTGGTGGACAGAGCCTGGTCGGGTCGAAAAACTCGCCGAAGGCCGCAAGCCGGCAGGCAAGCGTATCGCCGATGTCTTTCCCAAATGGAAAAATTGGAAACTCGTTGACGACGGAGCGGAGGTTGCGCCCGGCGTCCGGCTTCTCGCGGCGCCGGGTCACACGCCAGGCCATTCCACTTACCTTGTTGCCTCCGGCGACAAGCAACTGCTCGTTTCCGCCGACATAATGTACGTGCCGGCGCTGCTCGCTCCCCATCCCGAATGGCAGGGCAGCTACGATCAGGACGGGCCGATGGCAATCGATACGCGCCGTCGCCTCATCGACCGCATCATCGCCGACGACATCGCCATTTGCGGATCGCACTTCCCCTTCCCTGGCTCAGGCACCTTCGTCAAGGACGGAAGCGCCTACGGCTTTACTCCGACAATCCATGCCTAAAGGCTCAAAGGAGACTAACATGAAACGCATGCTCTCAGGCTTCGCCCACTTCTGCGCTGCAGCCGTCTACCTTACGACATTCCCGGCCTTTGCTGTCGACAACATCGAATCCACGACGGCTCCTGACCTGACCTCGGTACGTGCCAAGATTGAAGCCAGGAACTATGCTGGCGCCCTCGCCGAGCTTCGCGACCTCGCCGACAACAACCAGCAGGCCGATGTTTACAATCTGATGGGATTCACGCTTCGCAAGACTGGCGACTACAGGACATCGCTGACCTACTATACGAAGGCACTGGAGCTGCAGCCCGACCACAAGGCGGCACGCGAATATCTCGGCGAGCTCTATGTCGAAACAGGCGACCTACCCAAAGCCGAGGAGCAGGTGGCATTGTTGAAACAACTCTGCCCTGGCGGTTGCGAGGAGCTCGAAGACCTACAAAAGGCGATCAGTATGAAGAACGCTAACTGACCTATCAAACGAGCATGAGAGCGGGCGGACAAGCCGCCTGCTTTCAGGATTGCGAGGGGGGGACGGGCGCGTGCTCCGTAGTTCTGCGCGTTTCAGTCCCGCACGACCGTCCAGTTATCGTCGGGGTTGAACTCCTTGATCGCCGCGGCGCGCTGCTCGGTCTCCGGTCCGAGATCGCGCTGGTAGACGATGTTGGCACCGTTGACGATGAAGGTCTGAACCCCGGTCACACGATACGTGACTGGCCAGGCAATCAACGCAAAGCCGCCCGTCATGTTGCCGTTGACGATGTAGCTCTGCTTTCCGCCGATCACGTTGGGGCCCTGGGCGGTCAGGATGCGATAGCGGTAGCCGTAATAGCCTTCGCCACGCTTCGCCTTGCTGAAGGCGGCGGTTTCTATCAGCGGCCCGGCCGGGCTTTCTTCGTCAAAGGCACCGGGCTCCCAGTAGAGGCCGTCACGTTGTCCCGGAGTGCTGATCAGCTTCTGTGCGAATTCGAAGAGACCGTCCTCGTCCTCGTCGATCTGCGCGTAGGCGTACTGGGCATTCACATAGTCATGCATGGTCTGGATCGTCGAGAGTTCATTCTGGCCGACGCGCCGATTGACGATCTCCTGCAGGCCGACTTCCGTATCGAATGCCCATTTGCCGTCCTTGTTCTTCGACAGAGGAAATGGCAGCGGCCACAGGATGTCACCAATCAGAACAACTTTTCGATCGCCGAGGTCCTGCAATTTCAGTTGTCGTGCAGCACCCTCGCGGATCGTTGCGTAGCTTATCATCGCCTCGTTGCTGGCCTGCAACTTGGCCGCATCCAGCCCGAGAAGTTTAGCCAAGCCATCAACGTTATTGGCGCCCAACACGGTCTTGAGCTGTTCGAGCGCCGCTGCTGGGTCATCGAAAGCCGGCGGCGTGCCGGCCTCGAATTCCTGAAGATTCGTCTGACCCTGGGACATCGATGGGGCCGCCCAGGCCAGGGAGAGAGCCGTTCCGAGCAACAGCGGGATCAATTTCAACTGTAGTCTCATGGTTTATCTCCGGAAATCTGAATAGCTAGACACCCTATCGCCGACCGCCGCCGCCGCGACCGCCGCCCCCACGACCACCACCACCACGGCCGCCGCCGCCATGGGGAATCGGGCGCGAGCGTTGGGCAGAGGGACGTGGACCACCGCGCTGCCCGCCGCCCATGCTCTGTCCGCCTCGCTTGGAAGCCACCGCCTCACGCCGGCCGGATTGGACATTGCCGAGGGCGCTCGATTGGCGCGAACGGTTGTCGGGCCGCGCCGCCATCTTCGGCGCACTTGACCTGTTCTTGGCTGCCGGCCTTGACGGACGGTTGGCAGCGTTACCCGGCCGATTGGCCGCATTCCCCGGACGTGCATCCACACGATTGGCCACGTTGCCGGGGCGAGCATCGGGACGCGCCGCGCCTGGCCGGTTGGCGGCACGATCTCCCGCACCGGGTCGCTGCTTCAGGCCCTCCGCCGTGCTTTTGCGGATGTCGTCTGCGCGAGCGCTGACATTTCTGGTTCCCTGTCCACGATTTGCCTGCCGGTCGCTGACCTTGTTCTTTAGCTGGTTGCGGTTATCGGACTGCAGGCTGGATTTGATCGCCGAGCGGTCGATATTCGCAAGTTGATTTCTATCGATGTTCAGCTTGCTGCGATCGACCTTGGTCCAGTCGACGTCGTTCCAGTTGACCTTGCCGCTAAAATTCCGGTCGTTGAAGCAATTGTTGCAGTCGATATCGAGGTCGCCGCCCCAATTGCCGCCCCATACTCCCCAATCATCCCAGTTGACGATGGCCCCCCACGCAATGCCCGTAACGGCTGCAGCGAAGAACGCTGCGCCTGGATAATAATAGTTGTCATACGAGTTCGGATAATAGGAGATCGGCTCGACCGCATAGCCCGGCTCGTAGAGCATTTCTGGCGGATATTGCGGAATATAGATTTTCTCCGGATTGGTCGGCCGAATGACGACGTTCTCGTTCTCTGTCACCACCGTGATCTTGTCGTCCGATTTGATGACATTTTTCGCCACCGCTTCGTCACGAAGCTGCTGGATGGCGATCAGCACATCCTTCTGCTGGTTGGTGATCGCATCCCCCAGCGATTGCGTCCAATCGAGGTCTTCGCTCATCATCTTGACGATATCAGGGTAGTTCAGAAGCGATATGACGCTTCCGTCCCAGTCGTCCTTCGGCTTGAGGTTGGTGTCCTTCTTCTTCGCCTCGAGGAAACGCTGCGCCTCGATAATCTCCAGCGGAAACAGCGAGGCAGCCGAGATCGCGGCTACCAGCTCATCCGGATAAAGCGCGATGCGAGCCACAAGCACTTCCATTTCGTCCTCGGAGAGGAGATCCGTCTCCGGCTCCGGCTGAGGCTGCGCGGGCGCGGTCGTCTCTGCCGCCGCAGGCTTCGGCGTGGGCGTCGCAGTCTGTGAATAGACCGGCGGCACCGCCTGCATCGAGATGATCGCCAGGGCAGAAAGCCCCGCAAGCAGCTTGAAGGATCTTGCTTTCATCACGCATTGACCTCCTTGCATGAAACCTTCGATTGAATGTTCAGACCTATCGCAGCTTGGGCCTTGCCAGGCCCCATCGACTGAGCGTCACGATTTTCGATTGGGACAGCGCCTCGCCGATCTCGGCGACAAGCGCCTCGACAAGGCTCGCATATTCCTGGCGCCGAGCTTCCCTCACGTCATCCGGAAGACCGTCCACATTCGCCAATGTCTCGGCAGCGGCGGCCAGGTCTTCACACATGCTGCGAAAGGTTTCGCTTGCGCGAAACAACTGCCGCACCCGCTCGACCTGCCCTGAAAAATGCGCCTCGGCGATCGCGAGCGCGGACAGTTCTGCCGAATTGCTTTCTCCCGACGTCATGCCGCCCCCCGCTGTCATAGTCGCGTCAAGCAGATGGCGGCATCATATAACGATTGCCGGGAGCGTAAGCGTAACTTACGCGATCCTACGGCGTGATGGCCTTCGACCTGGAGGGACATTTTCTGCCCCGCAGCCAAGCATGACAGCCGCCCGAGAACCGTCTTCAGCAGCGGTGAACCTACGGATTCGATAGAGGTTACGCGATGCTACGGGCCTTTACCCCAAAGTACGTCTAGTATTCCGTCCTCGGCTGTGACCGGATGGGCGCTGCAAACAGCCGAAAAGGAGGGACCGTGTTTCTCGACTACTTTGCACTGGGAGTGTTGGTCTTCATGGTGGTCACCCTCTTCTATGCGGTGATTGCCATCCACGATATTCCGCATCTAATCGCCAAGGCCAGAAACCATCCGCACCAGGACGCCATCCATGTTGCCGGTTGGGTGAGCCTGTTCACGTTGCACGCAATCTGGCCCTTCCTGTTCATCTGGGCCACGCTCTACCGCGAAGATCGCGGCTGGGGGATCCGGACGGATGGCAAGTTGTCCCCTGAGGCCGAAGCCAATGCCGAAATTGCCCGCCTTCATGCACGGATCGCGGAACTCGAGGCGCAGTCGCCGGAGAAGGAGAACGCCTGATGGATCTGCTCCTCATACTCACTTATGCCGCAATCTGTTGGGTGATCTTCAAGGTCTTCCGCATTCCCGTGAACCAGTGGACGCTTGCAACGGCAGTTCTCGGCGGAATCTTCCTGATTTCCACCCTGTTGCTGCTCATGAGCTACAACCACCCCTATTCCAGCGATGGGCGTATCTATTTTACCTCCGCTCCGGTCATTCCGACGGTCGGCGGTCAGGTCGTGGAAGTACCCGTCACGCCAAACGCTCCGCTGAAGAAGGGCGACGTCCTCTTCAGGATCGATCCTCGCCCCTACCAATATACCGTCGATCAGAAAAAGGCGTCGCTTGCTGAAGCCAAGCAAACTGTCCTGCAACTGAAGGCGGCTCTCGACGCCGCCAACTCGGCCGTAACTGGTGCGGAAGCATCAAGAGACAGGTCGTTGCAGGCGTTTGAGAAATTCCAGGCCTCGAACGAAAACGCGAAGTCGAGCGGTAGGGGCGCCGTGTACTCTGAACTGGAAGTCGAGAACCGGCGCGGCATCTACCTGACGGCCGAGGCCGCCGTCGATACGGCGCGCGCACAGGCGGCACAAGCCCAACTTGCTTATGAATCGGAGATCAACGGCACAAACCCCACTGTGGCGCGACTGCAGGCCGAGTTGCTCAACGCCGAATACGACCTCGACCAGACCACCGTCCGGGCACCAAGCGACGGTTATGTGACGCAGGTCTTTCTCCGGCCCGGCATGATGGCAAATCCCCTGCCCTTGCGGCCGGTGATGGTCTTCATCAACAGCGAGGATCGAATGCTGGCAGCCGCCTTCATCCAGAACTCGCTCCAGCGCGTACGCGTCGGCGACGATGCCGAGGTGGCCTTCAAAGCGGTACCCGGCAAGATCTTCAAGGCGCGCGTCCAGGAGGTCATCGACGTTATGGCGCAGGGCCAGTTGCAGCCGAGCGGCGCCTTGATCGATCCGCAATCACCCGAACGAGTTTCACCGGGACAAACGCTGGCGCGCATCGAACTCCTGGAAAGCACCGACGGGTACCAACTGCCCGGAGGCGTCGTCGCCGAAGTTGCCGTCTACACACATTACTGGCACCACGTTGCCGTCTTGCGCAAGGTCCTGCTGCGCATGAGCAGCTGGATGAACTACGTCTTCCTCGAGCACTAATACGCATCAACTTTTCCGGTCGCCGCTCGAGTGTGGCGGCCGGCCAGACTCTCGGAGACTACAAAAAACAAAGGAGCCCGAGGTGATAGGCAGCCTACCAATGTTGCGCGGCTTAGCCGGCTTCAACAAGGACTGGCTTCGTAGCGATATCCCAGCTGGGCTGTCGATCGCTGCCGTGGGCTTGCCGAGCGCCATCGCCTATCCCGCGATTGCCGGCCTGCCGCCGGAGACAGGCATCTATGCCAGCATCGTTGCTCCGATCGCCTATGCAATCTTCGGTCCCTCAAAGCTTCTGATCGTTGGCCCTGATGCCGCCACGATGACGGTGCTTGCCGCGGCGATGGCAGCGATCATCGCAGCCGAGCCTGCGGCCGCCAGCGTCGACCGCGTCGCTATCGCCTCGGCCCTCGCCCTTGGCGTCGGCGTGTTCTGCATCTTGGCAAAGCTGCTGCGGCTCGGCGTCCTCGCGAGTTTCCTGTCGCGTCCAATCTTGGTCGGCTTCTTTGCAGGGGTGTCGCTGTCTATCCTTGTCGGACAAATCAGCCGCTTCACCGGAGTAAAGATCGAATCCGACGGTCTCCTTGCACCGATCGTCGAGATTCTCAGCAAGGCCGCCTTGGTCCACTGGCCGTCACTTCTATTCGGACTCGCTATGTTCGCGCTGCTCTGGATCGTGAAGGCTTTGGACCTCAAGATCCCGGGTCCTGTTCTCGTGGTTGTTATTTCCGTCTTGCTCTCCGCGCTCTTCGACTTCCGCGGACACGGCATGGCCGTCGTCGGCGATATTCCAAGTGGCTTCCCGAGCTTCTCCCTGCCGGCAGTCCATCAGATGCCGCTTAGTCAGCTCGTTCTTGGTTCGGCTGTGATCTTTCTCGTGAGCTTCGGTGCAGGCATCGTAACCGCGCGAAGCTTCGGATCGCGCACCGGCGAAGAAGTCGATGCGAACCAGGAACTGATAGGCCTCGGCGCAGCCAACATTGCACCCGGTCTGTTCGGTTCATTTCCCATCAGCATGTCGGACTCGAGAACCGCCATAAATCTGTCGACCGGCGGCGTTTCCCAACTGGCGGGACTGGTCTCCGCCGCCACTCTGGTTGCGGCTCTTGTATTCCTCCACAGCGCCCTGCGGATCCTGCCGATCCCCGCACTCGCTGCCATCCTTGCAACCGCAGCCATCAGCCTGATCGACGTTCAGGAACTCAAGAAGATCTGGCACATCAGTCGCATGGAGTTCGTCTTTGCGCTGATCGCCATGTGGGGCGCGATCAGCTTCGGCGTCCTCAACGGCGTGGTCGTCGCCGTGGCCGCTACCTTCGTCTACCTCCTGCGCAAGACGATGTTCCCGCGCGACGGCCTCCTTGGCCACATTGAAGGTCGACACGGTTTTTTTGACCTCACTCGCTTCCCGGATGCTCGCCCTGTCGAAGGCGCTGCCGTCTTCGCGATCCAAGGCAACATCCTGTTCTATAACGCCGACTACGTACGTACGCGCTTGACGACGGTTGCCAAGGAGCTCGCCGCCGGAACCAAGTGCTTCGTTCTCGACGCCAGTGCCATCACGCACGTGGATAGCACCGGCGCCGTCGCACTCGATGCCGTGGCGGATGCCTTGGCGGAACGGAACATCGTCTTTGCCATCGCCGATCTCAGCCAGGAAAGCCGCGGCGTCCTTGAGCGTGCCGGAGTCATCAAGAAGATCGGCACCCACAATCTTTTCAATGGTCGGGAAGAGGCGTTGCGCGCGCTGATAGGCAATTCTGCAGAACAGTGAAAGTGCACAGCGACATAGAACAATGGAGGGAACGATGGACGAAGCATACGATGTGAAACAAGAGGCTTCAACGGAACGCAAAGGCAAACACAAGAAGGCCAAGTCCTGGGACTACGACAAGGAGATCAAGCGGCTGCAGATTGAACTGTCGCATCTGCAGGCGTGGGTAAAGAAGTCGGGCGCCCGCATCGTCATTATCTTCGAGGGCCGTGACGCCGCCGGCAAGGGTGGCATGATCAAGAGGATCACCGAGAAGGTCAGTCCACGCGTATTCCGCGTCGTCGCCTTGCCCGCACCCACCGATCGCGAGAAATCCCAGATCTACATGCAGCGTTATATTGCGCACCTGCCGGCAGCCGGCGAGATCGTGATCTTCGACCGCAGCTGGTACAACCGAGCCGGTGTTGATCGCGTGATGGGCTTCGCCAGCGAGAAGAAAGCGCAGCGCTTCCTCGAACTGGCGCCCCGTTTCGAGGCGGCCATTGTCGAAAGCGGCGTCATTCTGCTGAAGTACTTCTTGACCGTCAGCGAGGAAGAACAGGAACGCCGCTTCAAGCGTCGCATCGATGATCCGGTCAGACAGTGGAAGCTCAGCCCAATGGACGTGGAGTCCTACCAGCGTTGGTGGGACTATACGCGGGCGTACGACGAGATGCTGCGGATGACGGACAGCAACCACGCGCCATGGTGGATCGTGCCTTCCGACGACAAGGAGCGCGCCCGGATCAACTGCATCTCGCACATCCTGCAGTCGATCCCTTACGAGCGGGTAAAGTTCCAAGCACCGGATCTCGGCAAACGGCAGAAGCGGCCGTCGAATTACATGGAGGATCAGAGTCTTAGAAACATCGTACCGGAGACGACGCGATGACGCCTGATCCATTCAGCCACGTCCTGTCGAAACTCTTGGGATAGGCACACACGATGGAGCAACAGACGAGCGGGACCGCGATTGGAGCCAGTCCCGCGCAGATTTCAGTGGAAGCCCGGGTCAGCGACCTGGTTCGGATCGGCATCATTGGGCTCTTCGCCTATTGGAGCCTGCAACTGATTGCGCCATTCGCGCTGATCGTCATCTGGTCGGCGATCCTTGCGGTGGCGCTCTTTCCCTTGTTCAACGGCCTGTCCAAGCTGCTCGGGGATCGGCCCGTGCTTTCGGCCACGGTTATCGTTATCGCTTGCCTTGTGCTGATCATCGCACCGCTGGCGCTGGTCGCCGTCAATTTCGCTGACGCGACGCAGGACCTCGTGGCTCAATTGAAGTCCGACAATTTCACGCTACCCGCAGCGCCGGAAGCAATACGCGGTTGGCCTGTGGTCGGCGAGCGCCTTTATGCCGGCTGGAACCAGGTGGCAGGCAATCTCGCTGAGGCGATCATGAAGTTCCAGGCGCCTCTTCGCGAAGTGATGGGTGTTATCCTCGCCAAGCTTGCGTCGATCGGCGGTGGAGTGTTGAGTTTCGTTGCTTCCATCATTCTCTCCGGCATCTTCCTCACCATGTCTCCCCGCCTCGCCTCAACCATTCAGGTACTAGCCGGCCGCATTGGCGGTGAGAGGGGTGTGGGCTTCGCGCGGCTGGCGGGATCAACCGTTCGCAACGTCTCGCGCGGAGTCATCGGTGTTGCACTGCTTCAGACACTCCTCTGCGGCCTGTGTTTCGCGTTTTTCGATATCCCGGCACGCGGAGCCCTGACCTTTCTCGTGTTCATGCTTTGCCTGATGCAACTTGGCCCGGGTCTTGTCCTTATCCCGGCCATCGTCTGGGCATGGTTCTCCTGGCCGACGTCGATCGCGTTTGCCTTTACCGTCGTGGCGATCCCGATCACGGTGGTCGACAACGTCTTGAAGCCGATCCTGATGTCTCGGGGACTATCGACCCCAATGCCGGTAATCCTCATCGGTGTCATCGGCGGAACCCTTTCCCATGGCCTGCTCGGCCTGTTCTTAGGACCGATCGTCCTCAGCGTCTTCTATGAGTTGCTGCGTGCCTGGGCTTGGCCTTCGGAGGCGCCAGATGCAGCGATGAGTTCTCCAACAGTCCCGGAGCGCGCGAAGGTAGATTGACACCTGCCAGCACAGCGCCGCGCGGCTCGGTGCACCATTCTCTGCAAAACGCCGAGAAGCCTGCAGCGCTACGTGTCGGCTTGTTGTATCCCGTGCTATCGGCAGGCAACCATTTCAGGATGGGTCTGACGCAGCGGTTGCAGCCTTCGGTAGTTATGCGCTAGTATCAGATGTAGCTAAATATTTGCGTGATCTCGTTAGGGCGTCATCATGAGCAGCGCAATAATCAAGCCAATGAGGCCGACGGCCGAGGAAGTCTACCAGCAACTTGAACGAATACTCTCGAGCGAAGAGTTCCACTCGCCGGAGCGAGGTCGGAGGTTTCTGGAATTCATCATAAACGAGACCTTGGAGGGACGATCGGAGTTCCTGAAGGCCTTCACGATTGCCAACGAGGTTTTCGGGCGCCAAGTCAACTTCGACGCCCAAAACGATCCCGTTGTCAGGATCGAAGCTGGTCGCGTTCGACGCGCCCTCGAACGCTACTACCTCGTCGCCGGACAGATGGACAGCGTAACGATCACCATACCGAAGGGCGGATACAGGCCGTATTTCGAGTATGCTGATTGCCCGCCAACCCCGACGTTGCCGACGGCGCCTGTAGGTTCGGCGCCATCTACGGAACAGGACGAGACTGAGCGGTCGCTTCCCCGGGTCGGACGCCCCATCCGTCAACAATTGATGGGCCTGACGCTGGGCGCTGCTTTGCTGGTCGGAGCCACCTCGCTTCATGTCTTCCTCACGCCGACATTTTCGCTGTTCGGCAATGATCCGTCTGGAACATCGCCAATAATACCATCCGAACCGCGAATCATTGTCGAGACGTTCGACGGCGGCGGCCTTTCAAGCACCGCCGCCAATCTCGCGCATGGCCTGCGAGACGAAATCATCGGCAAGCTCGCGAAGTTCGATGACATCGTCGTGATTGCGGATTCGTCAAAGACCGAAGAGCGAAGCCAGACCGCTTATGGCTTAGAGGGCAATGTCCAGCTCGACGGGGACAGGCTGCGGCTCGCCGCTCGGCTGGTACGTCAGTCAGACGGGGTTGTAATCTGGGCCAACAACTACGATGCGGATGTTCGCGTGCAGGGCAAACTCGAGATTCAGGCTTACGCTGCCGAACAGATCGCCAGCGCCGTCGCTGAGCCGTACGGTGCGGTCTTTAGGGCCGACACCGACACAATCGTTCAGCAACCCCAGGCTGGAAGTGCTGATGCCTATGCCTGCAGACTAGCCTACTACAGCTATCGTCGGTCGATGGATGCTCAGAGTCACCAAGCGGCGCGCGATTGCCTCCAGCGAGCGACGGAAATGTTTCCAAAGAGTGCCGCTTCCTGGGCACTGCTGTCTCTGACCTATCTGGATGAAATGCGGTTTCGCTACAAGCTCGGCACGTCGCCCACACCCCAAACATTGGAACTCGCCACTGCCGCCGCGGAGACAGCAGCATCGCTCGCCCCCAACGACGCGCGCGTCCTTCAGGCTCTCATGCTGGTAAGTTTCTTCAGAAACGACATCGACAAGGCGCTGCAGGCGGGCGCAGCCGCCTACGCCGTGAACCCCAACGACACGGAAGTCGCGGGCGAATACGGTCTGCGACTGGCGATGTCCGGGAAATGGGCATCGGGCTGCGAGCTGATTTCGAACGTTGTCAACCGGGGTGTGGGACCGAAGGGATACTATGAAATCGGCATGGCATTGTGCGCCCTCATGAGAAACGACATCCAGGCGGCAGAACTTTGGTCTCGCATGTCCGACCTGGAATACAATCCCATGCATCATCTCGTGCTGCTTTCGATCCTCGGCGCAGCCGGGAAAACAGCCGACGCCAAGCAGGAAGAGAATTGGCTGAGTGCCCACGCACCAGGATTGATGAAGGACATTCGCCGGGAGGTCTCCTTGCGCCTGCAACGGCCGGAGGATCAGGAGAGATTTTTCAGGGGCCTACGAGCCGTGGGTATCGCAGTTGAACCTGCGGGGCAAGGTTGACGGCGGACACGTTTTGGACGCCCTCCGGCAGGGGCCTGCCGTCCCCGCCTTCTGATTACTGCCGCATGGATATCGCATCGGCAACCTTCCGTGCGATCTCATCCTGGATGTCGAGGATGCCGCCTTCGCGAAGAGTGTTGTCATAAGCGCCTGTCCAGACCACGGCCCCGTCGGCTCGATCAACCAACCGAATTTGGACGTGCAGCCGGCCATTCTCTGTCTCTAGGCTACCTTGCAAAAAGAGTTGCCCTTGATCTGCAGCGAGAGAGGCTTCTGTCCCTAACGCCTTAACCGCGATTGAGTTGACCTTTGTCAGCTGCACGATAATTCCGTCGGTCAACCCCTTGGCAATATCCGCGTCGCCATCGCCCCGACCTATGCCGACCAAAGGCTCGACGACGATCTGCGGTCGCAATACATCTCGATCAGGCGAAGTCGCGACGAATATGGGGCGAAGCGAAGCGAACAATCCTTCGATTGGACGGATCAGCGCGAAGACGCCTACTGCAAAAACGACAACCAGCAACCCAATCGGCAGCACCAGTTCGCGATACGCAAGGCGGCGTTTCTCTTGCGCCGCCGAGGGCTCATCATCGGCTCGCATCGAACGGGTTTCCGGTCCGACGTCCAGCTGGCCCGAAATGAAACTCGGTACGTATCCGCCCTTGGGAATGGTAATCTGGATGGGATCACTTTGCCCGGCCACCAGATAGTAACGCTCCAGCGCGCGGCGAATACGCCCGGTCTCGATACGAACCACCGGGTCGTTTTGCGCATCAAAGGAGGCATCACGGCCGAAGACAGCCTGGGCAATGGCATAGGCTCTCAGATTCTCCAGCCGCCCCGCCAAGGCTTCGTCGACGATGTACGCTAGAAACCTTCGGCTGCGATCCGGAACCTGGAACTCTGCGCTCGACAAGATGCGGTCGAGTTGATCCCGGACCCTTGCGGGTTCGGGTGAGAGATTTTGTCCACCCGGCGAACTCATTGCCTCCTCCCGCAAGCAACTGCAAGTACGCTGCATCTAACCAGTTTGGAACGCATGGTATCCGAGCAAGCGGCAACAATCTGGCAACGTCCACTCAGTAGCTCCGCATAGTTGAAGTCGATTCACGGGAGGCCCGCAAGGACCAAGCAGCAACTCCCAGTACAATTCCTGAGATTCACCTCGGCCGGTCAATCGATAATGTGGTAGCCGCCGTCGATGTAGATGGTATCGCCAGTGATCAGGCGCGCGGCGTCATGGGCCAGGAAGGCCGTTGCCATGCCGACATCGTCGATCGAGACGAGGCTGCGCGTTGGGGCCGTTTCCTGGGCCTTGTTCAACAGCTCGTCAAATTCCGGGATACCGGAGGCTGCCCTCGTCGCCAAGGGACCTGGCGAGATGGCATGAACACGAATGCCCTTCGGTCCAAGTTCGGCGGCGACGTAGCGCACGGCGCTTTCCAGCGCCGCCTTGGCGACACCCATGACGTTGTAGTTCTTCACCACCATCTGGCTGCCGTAGTAGGTCATGGTGAACAGCGTGCCGCCGCGTTTCATCAATGGCTCGGCAAGATGAGCCATGCGGATGAACGACCAGCAGGAGATATCCATCGTCTTCAAGAAGCCATCCTGCGGCACATCAACGACGCGTCCCTGCAGCGTATCCTTCGGCGAGAATGCAATCGAATGCACGACGAAATCGAGTTCACCCCATTGCTCCGAGATACGGTCGAAGACGGCCTCGAGCTGTCCCGGCACACCAACATCCAGCGGCATGACGATGGGCGCGTCCAGTGCCTCGGCCAGCGGCACGACATGAGGCTTGGCCTTGTCGTTCAGATAGGTTACCGCCAGTTCCGCACCCAGGGCGCGAAATGCTCGGGCGCAGCCCCAGGCGATCGACTGATCGTTGGCGATACCGACCACCAACCCGCGTTTTCCTTCGAGAAGCTTGGCCTTTACCTCTGGAATCATATCAACCCCTCTCTTTCTAAACGTGTGCGCCGCCTACGCCGCGATCAGCGCAAGCGTGTGCCGCGCGATCATCAGTTCCTCGTCCGTTGGCACGACATAGATGGCGACCTTGCTGTCGTCGCGCGAGACAAGCAGCTCGCCGGCCTCATTCCGCACCGGGTCGAGCAAAGCGCCAAGCCAACCGAGTTTCGTAGCAATCCTTGCGCGCATCATCGGCGAATTTTCACCGACGCCCGCCGTGAACACAAAGGCGTCCACGCCCCCGAGTGCGGCAGCCAGCGCGCCGGCATTGAGGCCGATGCGGTGGACGAAATGGTCAAGCGCGAGCTTTGCGCCCGCCTCGTCGCTGGCAAGCAGGTCACGCACGTCATTGCTGACACCGGAAAGTCCCTTGAGGCCTGACTCCTTGTAGAGAAGGTCCTGCAGTTGCCGCGCCGTCATGCCATGCTGCTGGAGGAGGTAAAGCAACACACCAGGATCGATCTGTCCGCATCGCGTGCCCATCGGCAGGCCATCGAGCGCGGTAAATCCAAGCGTGCTTTCGACGCTCACGCCTTGATGCAAGGCGCACATCGATGCGCCGGATCCTAGATGCGCAACGATAACGCGTCGCTTGCCGATGGAGGGTGCAATTTCCGCCAGCTTTCCGGCGACATATTCATACGACAGCCCGTGAAAACCGTAGCGCCGAACACCCTCCTCGAAATAATGCGCCGGAATAGCATAGTGATCCGTCATCGGGTCGTGGCCTCGATGAAAGGCCGTGTCGAAGCAAGCGACCTGCCGAAGCTCGGGTTGCCGTTCCAAAAGCACGCGGATAGGCGCGAGGTTGTTGGGCTGATGCAACGGTGCCAGCGGCGCATACTGCTCCAGTTCGCGAAGCAACGTCGCGTCGATGCGCACAGGGCCTGAATGGTTCGGACCGCCATGCACAACGCGGTGGCCGACGGCGATCAGTCGCCCCTCCTGCCGCTGCCGTAGCCATTCCCCTACCAGACGCATCGCCGCCGGCAGATCGGGAACATCCTCGCGCGGATAGTTTTCGTTCGCCAACCGCTCGCCGCCGGCGCTCTTGATGGTCAGGTGAGGTGCGCTTCCGATCCCTTCCATCTGACCCTTGATCAGCCGCACCAGCGAACTCGCAACCGAAAACACTTCGAATTTCAGGCTCGACGAACCGGCATTCACGACGAGGATGGTATCCATGGCATCAACTACCCTGTATCGGTGCCGTGCGGCGACGTGCATCGGCAAGCAGGACTGCGACGGCACAGGAGGCAAGACGCGCCCTGACGGAATCCGCGCGGGATGTCAGGATGATCGGCACACGGGCGCCGAGAACAATGCCCGCAGCGTCCGCCCTTGCGAGGAAGGTCAAGTTCTTCGCCAGCATATTGCCTGCCTCGAGATTGGGCACGACCAGGATCTGCGCGCGGCCGGCGACCGGCGACTGGATGCCCTTTATCCTCGCCGCCTCCGGGTCTATCGCGTTGTCGAAAGCAAGCGGTCCGTCGAGAATGCCATCGGTGATTTGCCCGCGCTCGGCCATCTTGCAAAGAGCGGCCGCGTCGATGGTCGAAGGGATTTTCGACGTCACTGTTTCGACAGCCGAAAGGATTGCCACTCGCGGCACTCCGAGGCCGATCTGAGTGAAGAGATCGATCGCGTTCTGAATGATGTCCCGCTTGGCATCGAGATCCGGCGCGATATTGATTGCCGCGTCGGTAATGAACAAGGTCTCCGAGTAGTGCGGAACATCCATGACAAAGACGTGGCTGATCCGGCGTGCCGTCCGTAGCCCGGTGGTGGATGGGGCCACCGCCCGCATGAGCTCATCCGTGTGCAGGCTTCCCTTCATCAGGAGGTCGGCGCCACCTTCCCGGATAATCTCCACCGACTTCGCCGCCGCTGCGTCGCTATGCGGTGTGTCGACCAGTTCGAATGGCGAGATATCGAGGTTGTGTGACTGGGCGACCGCTTGCACCTTCTCTGCTGGCCCGACAAGGATCGGGCGCATCAACCCGACCTCGGCCGCCTCGACCGCTCCACGCAGCGATGTCTCGTCGCAAGGATGGGCGACAACCGTCTGCATCTGCGGCACCTGCTTTGCCTTTGCGACCAGCCGTTCATATTTCTCGTGACGCCCGGCTTCTTCCCCGATGTTGTCCAGATCCGACATCTGCACATGCTCCATGTTGAAGGACGAGTACAAGCTCGACGGTAGTTGGCTCTCGTTCAGTTCGCGCGCCTCACTGCCTTGAGGGGCGTCGGCTTCCGCGGCTCCGATGCGGGTCCGGCAAGCGGCTCGCCGGAGAGGTCGAAGAGCCCGATAACTCTCTGCCAGCGCCGCTCGGCTTCTTCCGAAAGAGGCCCACGCGCGTTCAAGACCCGCTGCAGAGACGACAAGGCTTCGCGGCGAATGTCTTCCTCTGCAGGAAGCAGGCAAGGTATCGCACTAACGGCAGCTTCCTCATCGATCACCAGCATGAGGAATTGATCGCGGATCAACGCCTTGAACTCGGCCAGCGTCATTGCCGGCATTCCGTCCTCGGCGTTGCGCATCCGACGGATCGCAGCAAACCCACGCTCGTCGGCTGCGCCGCTTGCCATGGCGACGTAGAGCAGACTGCGCGCCAGGCCTTCGCGAAGGCCACCATTGCCGATCTGCGCTTTGAGTTCGTCGACTCTTGTCTGGAGGACCTGACGATGAAAGCCGGTCTTGCTCGCACGTCGATGCGGCTTTGTGTCGGACGGATCGATCCCGACGGCTGCCTGCAAAAGCGGAGAGCCATAGACGGAGAGGAACGTCGCTTCGCTTAGCGCCTCCATTCCTTCACGCCATGCCTCCAGCCCCGCAACAATCTGCTGGGAGAATGCCTGCTCCAACGCCAGGAAGGGATTCCCCGCGGCAACCGGACGCCGTTCGTCCTCTACGTCGACGGCAAGGTCCGCAATCGGCGCCATCAATGGATTGACGTCAGAAAACAGTTCGTATTGCAGCCGGAGCGGGTGCGCGCCGCGCAATTGGTTCGCCGTCCATTCGGTCACCATCGCGCGGACCACAGGCTGGAGGAAAGTACGATAGAGCGAGAGGTTGATATCCGACACCTTTGCAACAGTCGCGAAACGGCGATCGTCCTCGGCGTCATTGCAACCAAGCGCACGGATGTCGTCGAGCGTTCTTGTCTCGCAGCGCATGATCCAATCGCCTTCAACGAGATCCCCGCCGATGGTCTCATCGGTCCTTGGCTCGAAGATCGCCTGATAAAGACCGGGCGGCAGCGCATCGATCAGGTCGATATTGCTGGAGAACTCCCCGTGTTCCTTGCGTGCGACGCTCGCCGACACGAAGATGCCGAGATGGCCGACTGTTTCATGGACGGTGTAAACGATCGTCTGCCCGTGCGCCCGGATCTCGTTCACATCGTCATAAAGGTCCAAGATCCAGCCCAGCGCTTGTGCGGGCGGCGTGATGTTGTCCCCCTTCGAGCAGAAGACGACGATCGGGGCGCGAATGTTGCGAAGATCTAGGGCCTCCCCCTTCGATGTCTCGATGCGACCGGCGGCGAGATTGTTGCCGACGAAGAGTTCGTCGACGATGAACTGGATCTCCTCCGCGTTCAGGCTAACATGTCCGCCCCACCACTCCTCGAAGCCGAGATAGCGCGGCGCCTCGGTGTCGATTTTCGAGTAGAGGTTATATTGCTTGGTCCAGAGCGTGTTGGCCGGGTTCTGGTTTTCGAAATTCTGTACCAGCCAGGCGCCGTCAAAGGTTCCGTGGCCGAGGTCGCTCGTGAGCGCGGTGAGCCAGGTACCACCCAACAGCCCGCCGGTGTAGCGCATCGGGTATTTGCCGCGCTCACCCGCCCAATAAGACAGCGGCGCCCCGGCAATGATGATCGAGCCGAACAACTCAGGCCGCATGGCGGCCAGCATCATGACCGCCCACCCTGCCTGACAATTTCCGATCACACAGGGTTTGGCGTCGGCCTGCGGATGCAAAGAGATGACTTTCTCCAGAAACACGGCTTCGGCAAGCGCAATGTCTTCTATCGTCTGCCCCGTGACAGGCTCCGGAAGGAAGCCGATGAAATAGCAGGGATGCCCGGCTCGCAGCGCGACACCGATTTCGCTGTCCGCCTTGAACCCGCCAATGCCCGGCCCGTGTCCGGCCCTCGGATCCACGACCACGAACGGCCGGCGCTTCTCGTCGACCTCGATCCCGCTGGGCGAGATGATCCGAACCAGTGCGTAGTTGACGGGTTTCTCGAGGGAGCGCCCATCGAGGACAATCTCGGGCGTGAAGCTCAGTACGTGCGGAGCCGTCGCTTCGGCATGGGTCCGATACTGATTGCCGCGCTTTCGCATCACATCCCAGAACAGCACGCTACGCTGGGCAGCATCCAAGGCGTAATCGAAGAAGAAGCCGGCAGGACCGAATTGAGCGGCGAAATCGGCTTTCGGAAGATAGGAAGGATACCGCATGCCAAATCTCCTCATTCACGCTCTCAGCGAGAGACCAAAGATCTATGCTTGAATGATATTCTCGATCTGCGTCCGCTCTGTGAAGGAACTGCCCGGCGGCCAGCCACCTGTTTGTTAGCAGTTGCAGCATAACAGCGCCCGACGGCTGCACCTACGTATCTTACGGTAGTATACGCTGTTGGTGAGCAGATATCACCGGAGCGGCGGGCGCCTTCATCCGGAACGAAGTGTCGATCGGCCGCCAGCGCTGTCGGACGCACGTTCGTGACACGTCAATCCTGCTTCTCGCACCCATTCATAATGGGCTTATGAAAAAGGGGTGAAGTGTGCGTAGATTACAGGATTCTACTCTTCCTTGCGGCGTAACTTACTTCCATGTCAGGAGAGTTCGGCCGATTATCCCCGGAACGTAAGCACAACGGCGGCGTCCACGCAATTGGCGAGCGCTGCGTGACGGGGAGGAATGGTCATGCCAGACGCTGGTATTTACGCCAAGTTCGAGGACCTTAGCCCGTTTGAGATCAAGGACGAATTGATCCGCCTGGCGCAGGCCGACAAGGCAGGGCGCGTTTATCTCAACGCCGGGCGAGGCAATCCGAACTGGATCGCAACGCGGGCGCGCGAGGCGTTCTTCCTGCTCGGGCAGTTCGCGCTCACCGAGGCCAAGCGGGTCTCTTATGACGAAGCAGCCGGTCTCGCGGGCATGCCTCCGACGGATGGCTGCTACGGCCGCCTGAAAGCCTGGGTGCAGAAACGCAAGGGCGACCCCGATACTCCCGGCGCCGAGACGCTCGAGGCGGTTGTCGATTTTGCCGTCAAGAAATTCGCCTTCGAGCCGGATAAATTCGTCAATGAATTGACGGATTCAATCATCGGAGACCACTACCCCGTCCCCGACCGTGCGCTTGTCCACAACGAAGCGATCACGCACGAATACCTGATGTGGGCCATGTGCGCCGGCCATCGTCCGAGCGCGAAATTCGACCTATACCCGGTCGAGGGTGGTACCGCGGCCATGTGCTATATCTTCAAGGCCCTGAAAAACGCCCGGCTGCTGAATTCCGGCGACACGATCGCGCTGGTCACGCCGATCTTTACGCCATATCTGGAAATGCCACACCTCGAAGATTACGCGCTGAAGCAAGTTCATGTTTCGGCGGAGGCTGAGGACCGTTTCCAGCTCACCGATGAAGACCTGAAAGCGCTCGAGGACAAGTCGGTCAAGGCGCTGTTCATCGTCAATCCCGGCAATCCGTCGGCTGTTGCGCTTGATCCCGAGTCGATGGGACGTCTGGTGAAATTCGTGAAGACGAAACGCCCGGATCTGATGATCCTGACGGATGACGTCTACGGAACCTTCGTGCCGAACTTCGAGTCGGTGATGGGTCATCTGCCGCACAACACGATCGGCGTCTATTCTTACTCCAAGTATTTCGGCTGCACCGGCTGGCGCCTAGGCGTCGTCGCCGTCGCCCAGGACAACATCTTCGACAAGGCGATCCGCGCGCTGCCGGAATCTGCCCAGAAGCTGATGGACGCCCGCTACAAGGCACTCACTCCGCATCCGCGAGAGATCAAATTCATCGATCGCATCGTCGCTGACAGCCGCGATGTAGCGTTGAACCACACCGCCGGCCTGTCGCTGCCGCAGCAGGTGATGATGTCGCTGTTCGGCCTCGTCGAGATGATGGACGAGGACAAGATCTATCAAAAGGCCTGCATGGCCATCTGCCAACGGCGCTTCGACAAACTGATGAACGGGATGGGGATTGAGTTTCACGCCCGCCCCTATTTCGACCGCTACTACGGCATCATCGACTACGAATTCTGGGCGCGGAAGTATGTCGGCGACGAGGTGACCGACTGGGTCAAGCAGAACGTCCATCCGCTCGACATCGCCTTCAAGCTCGCCGAAGACCACGGCATCGTGGTTCTGAACGGATCGGGCTTCGATGCCCCCAACTGGTCGGTGCGCGTATCGTTCGCCAACCTACCCGACGAGGCTTACGACTCGATCGGGCGCGCAATACGAGCGGTTGCGCGCGGCTATCTACAGGCCTATCGCGCGTCAAAGGGCGAATTGGCGCAGCCCTAGCGGGCGACGAACACTCCGTCGCATAGTTCTACTCAGGAGATCACGCCGTCATGTTCGAATGGTTCGCCGAAACGCTTCGAAAATATCCCGAGATCGCGATCTTCCTATCGCTTGCGATCGGCTACTTCGTCGGAAAGTTCACCTATAAGGGTCTCGGCCTTGGGGCCGTCACCTCGACCTTGCTTGCGGCCGTGGTCATTGGTCAGCTCGGAATTACCGTGTCGCCGAACGTAAAATCGGTATTCTTTCTCATGTTCCTTTTTGCGGTAGGATACGGCGTCGGCCCGCAATTTGTGCGTGGCATCGCAACCGATGGCCTGCCGCAGGCTGCCTTTTCGGTGATCGTCTGCATCTACTGCCTTGCCGTTCCGGTGATCCTTGCGATGTTGGCGGGTTATGATATCGGTTCCGCGGCCGGTCTTTATGCCGGGTCTCAGACGATCTCGGCCTCCATGGGCCTAGCGACGGACGCGATAAACCGCGCCGGCCTACCGCCCGACCAAGTAACTGCGACGCTCAACGCGATGCCCATCGCCTATGCGGTGACCTACATCTTCGGCACGGCGGGATCGGCAGTCATTCTCGCGCTTGTCGGTCCAAGACTTCTTGGAATCGACCTCGTCGCCGCCTGCAAGGACTATGAAACCCGCCACAGCGCCGCGGCAGAACTTGGTGGGGCAGGTTCGGCCTGGCACCGTTTCGAACTGCGCGCATACCGGATCAAGCCCGGTGGGCCCGTGGTTGGCCTGACGGCCGCGAAGGCTGAGGCGCTTATCCCAAACGCACGGGTTTTCGTAGAGCGCATCCGTCGGGACGGCGTGATCCAGGAGGCGACGGCCGATACGGTTCTGCAAGCTGGCGATGTCGTTGCCGTGGTTGGTCCTACCGATGTGCTGGTCAACGTGCTTGGTCACGAAGCGGAGGAAGTCAACGATCCCGAACTGCAGAATGTCCCAGCTGAAGGCGTCGACGTATTCGTTACCAGCAAGGAGATCGATGGCAAGAAGCTCTCCGAGATTGCCAAGTCGCCAGCCGCGCGTGGTGTATTCCTGCGCAAGATTGTGCGCGGAGCTACCGCGGTCGTCATCCCCATCCTGCCCGACACCGTCCTACACCGCGGCGACATCCTGACACTCGTCGGCCGCTCAAAGGACATTGCGGCCGCCACCAAACACATCGGCTATGCCGACCGAGCCACCGACGTCGCCGATGTCGCCTTCATCGGCGCTGCAATCGTATTGGGCGGGCTCGTCGGCGCGTTCGTCCTGAATGTTGCGGGCATACCGCTGACCCTCTCGACCGCCGGCGGCGCATTGATCTCGGGCCTTGTCTTCGGCTGGCTGCGATCGGTGCACCCCACATTCGGTCGGATTCCATCGTCGACCGTGTGGTTCATGAATTCGGTGGGCCTGAACGTCTTCATCGCGGTCGTCGGCCTTACCGCCGGGCCCGGCTTCGTCGCAGGTCTCAAGGAGCTCGGCGTCAGCCTGTTCCTCTGGGGCGTCGTCGCGACCACCATCCCCTTGATCCTCGCGATGTACACCGGGAAATATCTGTTCAAGTTTGACCCGGCCATCCTGTTCGGCGCCTGCGCTGGCGCCCGGACCACGACCGCGGCCCTTGGCATGATTACCGACGCTGCGAAAAGCCAGGTTCCGGCCCTCGGCTATACCGTAACATACGCCATCGGCAACACGCTGCTGACGATCTGGGGCATGGTTGTCGTTATGCTGCTTGGCTAGTTGGCGACCCGCGCGGTATCCGAGCTAGTCGGCATAGCGGACCCATGCGGTGAGCAACTTCTTACGGCCTCAGGCATTTGCAAACGATGGTCGAACCGCGTACCGAACATGACGGGTCGTTCACCGGTGTCCACTGCGCCAGTTCTCCTGAGAAGGTGGATTTCACGAAGTCCCGAATTTCGTCCTGAACCGGACTGATCTCGCGTGGGAGGCTGAAGCAACTCCCAGTTTGACCAGATGTGAAGTCTAGATAGTCGAACGTGGTCCAGCCACCGGCCTTTTGTAGAAGTGTGTCTCCCTTAAACCCCGGCGAATGGGCAGCAATTTCAATCTTCCTCAACCTGGCAGGATCCTCGTTGCAAAACCAAACAGGATCGTCTTGCTGCCAGCTCTCCACCGTGCAACTGGCCCCAGCGTAAACGCCCATAATGGTATTTCCCCACGCATCGGCCTCATTCACATCAATGATTTTAAGAAGATACGGCCAGGTGGTCTCAACGCCAGTATCGAAAACTCGCACCATTTTGAGCGTCCCGTTACGAAACTCACCCTTCAGGTCAATTCCATCGGCGGACAGCTCGTCAACAATGGAGACGAAATCTGGATAGGGAAGCCCATTAATCGAAAGGAGGCTGATGTTCTCCTTTACACCACGAATATGCTCGAAGTTTTTGCTTCTTAGCGCCTTGATGATCCGAACCGTCGAATCAGCACCGCGCCTTTTGACACCCCCGACGGCCACCACGTAAGCGCCTGAGGCGCGACCTGCGAAATAGTCCCATCCCTTCTGGTCCGCGCCGTTCTCCAGCAATAGGTCGACCATACGGTCATCAGCCTGCGCCTGTAGAGCTTCCTTTACAAAACTTCGTTTGAAACGCCCATCGGCAAATCCATTTCCGTCGATATTCCCGCGGCGTAAGATGTTGCGAGCGCTAAGAAAATCGTTCGCCCGTATCGCTGCTATCAAAGCGCGACCATCATCGGTAACGGGATCTGCGAAGGTAACTTTTGGCAATCCGCAGGTAAAAAAGAACAGCACTAGCGTCACTGCGATGAAGGGCGGCCGCCATCGCGTGTACCGTCGGGGAGCGGCAATCATCTGTTTACCTTGGGCCGTCCTCTAAAGGGCGGACCTTCCCCCCGGCGTGCGCTCTGGGGCGCTGCTCATCATTTCTTGGGTAGTTCTTTTGCGATTTTTCTCCGTCGTCCGGAAGAACGCGAAGCCCCGCTTCGTGCGCCGCAATTACGAAAGCTGCCCGAGCTGTCGCTGCGTCAGTGTAAAATTCCATCGCCTCCAGGGACGCCATCAGAGCGCTGTGAAACGACGGACGACTTTTCGGCCATTTGCTGCTTAGGAGCATGGCGGCGAGATCTGCGACTGTATCAGCATGTCGATATCGGCCGTTGCCTTCAATTTCGACGTCCATCGGACTGATAAAGACGGGGATTTCGCCAACCATGCCCCTAACTCCCTTGACTTTTCCGTATTGATAAATGGAGGCCGATTCGCTTTCGTCCAGAGCACTGAGCCCGCACGTCCTTGACTTTTCATTGAATGAGAACAAAATAAGAACATTCCCATGGAGGCTCCTATGACCCATACAGAGCAAGTCATTGCAAATGCCCTGGCAGCCGTAGCCGCGAGTAAGGCTGAGCGCGAACGCGATGCCGAACGCCGCAAGCGCGTATTTGGCAACATCGAGATCGGTCGCCCCCTGCCCGTTCTGAAAGGCCAGCAACTGAGCTTGGATTTACACTGATGCTGCCCGTGGCCAAGGAAGACGTCGATTTCGAAGTGCAGGCAGCCCTCGCCTGGCATGACGACGACGTGAATGCGACGATTGCCACACTGCTCGAGGACATCAGGCACTTGCGGCAGCAACTGTCACTGGCCAAGAGCGCCATGAGCCGGGGCATAACGCGCGGTTGGGCTCCTCAGTTTGAACGCAAATGAGCATGCAAAGTTTGTCAACTGAGATCGACCTACGCCTTGAAAGGATTAGACTACCGACCGGCTAGAGCCTCTCGAAGGTCGTCTCGTCGGAGGCGGTGACCTCGAGGATGAGCGGTCCTTCCGCCTTCAGCCTGACGCGGCCTCTGCTGACGCGGACGAGGCGTACGGGCGCCTGCTTTTCGTCGAGTCGGCGACGCAGCAGCAGAAGCCGGGTTTCAAGATTGTCCTTGATCTCCGGCATCCGGGAACCGACCGCAAGCCGCATTTCTCTGTTCGTGAATTCGGTCCTGCCGTCGCTCAGATGCCAATCGAGCATCAGGCGCAGCAAGGTCCCGGCAACGCCCTTCACTATGTAGGTTCCGTCGACGAACACACTGTCGTCGAAGCGGTGATGGACGACGCGGACTTCCCGCCCGGCGATAACAGACTCGGGCATGCCGACCGCCGGCTTCAATTCGGCCGCCGCCGCTTCCCGCTCGCTGGCCCTGAGGGCGCTGGCCGCCTGTCCAACCAGAATTTCGAGAGCAGCCTCGTCCTCTTCGCGGAAGGCGAGCCGCTCGGTGCTCTCGATGAAGAGTACACCTGTCACCGTTCCTTGGGCGGTCATGGGAATGGCGATCTGGCTCATGGCCGTCGACAATTGCGGGAAAGCGACAGTACGCGTGGCATTTTCGGTCCGTTCTGCCTCCAGACCGATCGCCTCTCCGAACCGGCGCACGCGGCTCATGTCGCTAACCTTGATCGTCTGGCCGCTCGTCGCAGCTGCGCCGATCAATCCCTCGCTGCCGGCGATTTCCGATCCGAGACCCGAGCGCTCGTAGCCTATGCTACCGGTGGTGATGAGGCAGCCACGATGGCTGTCGTGGATGAGCACGAGCGCATGATCGTATCCGAGGACGCGCTGGACGCCGCCGAGCAGACTGTCGATGATCTCATCGGCTTCCGCCTGTCGCTCGATGACCTTGATCGCCTCAGAAAGGGCGGGAAGGCTGACGGGCGCGCGGCCCGTCGCGGGTGAGCCTGTTTCCGCCGGCGATGGAACCTTTTCTATTCCGTGCACTCGGAAAATATCGGCGCTTCTGAGCCGCATGACATCGGACATGCCGACCTGCGCGCTACTCGCCTTGAGCTGGCGGGCGATCCTGTCGAACAGTGTACCGGTATCAACGGAACGAACAAAACCGATGTCGAGCAGGAACTGATCGCCGGTGAAGCCGTCGACCACGATCAGTGTGACCTTGGGATTGGCGCGTACATTCGCCGCCGTCTTGGCGAAGAACTGGTTGGAAAGCGCGACATGCTCTTCATCGACCCGCACCACATGCGAGAGATAGGAGATGTTCGGCATGCCATCGGCCGACGCCGTGGCGATGATGGACGGAATGACGCCCTCGAAGCAGGCGGAAAGATCGGAAAGCCGCAGGTTCATTGAGACCTCGCACCAGTCTGCGTGCCTGCCAACATGCCCGCGAGCGGGCCGGGCGTCTGTATGTAGATTTCACTGATCATGAGCCGAGCGACGCGCGCCTCTCGTGCCGTCAACCATGGAGCGATAAGGCGCCGCGGCACGCCGAGGGATTCCAGCTCGTCGGTCGCTGCCATTATAAAGTGGTCGGCGCGATCGAGGTCGGGTGTTTCCGTCTCCCGCATCTCGGCGGACCCCTTCAGTTGAAAACTGACATAATCCGACGGGCTGACGAAGGTGACAGCGAGCCGCCCGGTCTGCCGGATACAAGCTTCGAGCCGTGGCCACTGCCAAGCGGAAAAGATGACGTCGACTGTCTCGCGGTCTTCCAGGGGATGGAAGCCGACACCGCGTCCCGCCGAAGGACGGCCGGTCTCGTCAGCCGCGGCGATAATGCACATCAGCGGCCGATTGAAAAAATCGAGAAGCCTGTCGTCGAACCTCACTGCCGTCCCCCATTGCGCGCATCCCCGATCTTCTTAGCAAACTTTTAGGATATTCGGCATGGCTTGCACATTCATTTAGGAACGCCGGTTTTCGCGGTGCGCTATAGAAATGCCGTACCGGCTGGACGGCCCGGACAATTGTCATCTGCACGCCATCGGCGGCCTCGTGCGGCCGGGCAAAAGACATTGGCACCGCGCCCCGGTAGTCGGAGCGCGGTTCGGATTTCTGCGTCCTGCCGCAACAGTGAAAGCATCGACGATCGATGCATTCCGAACCTGGAGAGCAAGATGAAAAAGTTTACCTATGCGGCGGTTTCGCCGCCGAGGCATGGGACGCGAGCAATGGCGTTCGGTAAGCATGTGATCCGCATGATGGCGGACAATACTGGCGGTTCCCTCGGCATGTACGAGGCCTATTTGCAGGCCGGCGAAGGCTCGCCACTGCATATACACGAGCGCGAGGACGAGTTCTTTCGCGTCCTTAGCGGGCGCTTCGGCTTCTGGTGCGGCGGCGACTATATCGAACTTGCCGAAGGCGGCTGCATCGCACTGCCGCGCGGCGTGCCGCACCGCTTTCGCAATGTCGGGAAGACGGAGGGCCGCCTCATGGGCGTCGTCACACCGGGCGGGTTCGAAAGCTTCTTTCCGATCGTCGAGCTCTGCAAACCCGAAACGCCCGAGCAGATCGCCTCGGTCGCCAAGGACTTCGGTCTGGCCTTCCCGCCCGAGGACGACCGCGAGGTCGCCTGAACCACCCCAGCACAACACCGGAACTGAACAACGGTCCATTGAAAGGAGATCGAAGGATGACACACGTGCCTTCGAACGAAAACGCTATGCCCCTGACAGCCACGCAGCTCGATGCCTATCTGACCCGGATCGCGGTCGAGCGGCCGTCGCGTCTTGACATCCGAAGCCTATCGCAGCTGCACCGCGCGCATCTCATGAGCTTTACATGGGAGGCGGTCGATGCCTTCATGGGATGGCCCTCAACGATCACCCCGGCTGGGGCCTTCGCCAAGATGGTCGAACGGCGGCGCGGCGGCTGGTGTTACGAAATGAACGGCCTCTTCGGTGCCGCCCTTGCCGCACTTGGCTTCCGCGTGACCCGCCTGTGCGGCGGCGTCGACCGGGAAAGGCTCGGCGACATCGCCATCGGCAACCATCTGACGCTGCGTATCGACCTCGATCGGCCCTATCTTGCCGAAGTCGGCGTGGCGGACGCCATCATCGAGCCGGTGCCACTCGCCTCAGGACCATTCAGCCAGCGCGGCTTCGACTTCTCGATCATGCCAACGGACGACGGCTGGCTCCGCTTCAACAACCATGTGCACGGCATCGCGAAAAGCTTCGATTTCCAGGCCGACCATAGCGACGAGTCCGCAATGGTCGCAACGCATGGCTGGCTGATGCAGGATCCAGGCTCCCCCTTCACAAATGCACTCGCGGTCCTGCGTCACACGGCGGACGGTTATGTCGCACTTCAGAACGACCGTCTGAGCCATGTGACGGCGAACAGCGTCACCGAGCAGCGCATCACGAGCGCCGGACATCTTTCCGACACGTTCGAGACCGTGTTCGATCTCGATATCCCACAACCCGGCCACGTCTGGGAGCGCCTCCAGGCCATCAGCCGCGACAAGGCGGCTTGAGCCGATGCCCCGCATCATCCCACATCCGAGGAAACATCCATGCTTCGCATAACCACATTCGCCCTTGCTCTTGGTTTGAGCACGACGCTCGCCCTTGCCGCCGCCACAGATCCGGCGCCGACCGGGACCTATAAGACCGACCCCTCGCATTCGAGTCTCAGCTGGTCCTTCGACCACTCCGGCCTGTCGCACTACACCGCGCGGTTCACCAAAGTCGATGCGCGACTCGACTGGAAGCCGGAACAGCCGGAAACCTCCACGCTCTCGGTTGCGATCGATCCGCTCTCAGTCCGCACCGACTATCCCTGGCCGGAGAAGGTCGACTTCGACGCAGAAATCGGTACAGGGGAGACCTTCCTGGCAGCCAAGCCGATCACTTTCGTCTCCAGGACGATCCACGTGACCGGCGAGAACACCGGCACGGTCGAAGGCCTCCTCACCTTTCGCGGCGAGACACACCCGGCAACGCTCGACGTCACCTTCAACGGCTCGATGGCCAAGCACCCAAGGATGGGTGTCCCGAAGATCGGCTTCTCGGCAACCGGCAGGATCCGCCGCAGCGAATGGGGACTGGATTTCGCAATCCCCGAACTCGGCGACATCATCACCATCGCCATCGAAACGCAGATGGTGCCTGCTGATCACTCATTCTAGTGAAACGAATGCGATGCAGGTCCGGCCGGATCTGCATCTCTTCACTGGGCGGGCGCGCCTTTCGCCTTTGATGGGATCGCCCAGCACACCCGTTTCCAATTCGAAGATAAGAACCGGAGTTTGGTCGCCGGAAAGCTCAAATATCCGTTTCATCAGGTCATCGAGTGGTTTCGATGGTCGCACGATTTGAAGAAAGGACTTCCCATGAGCAAGGAAGAGGACAACAAGGCCGTCGTGGTTCGCTGGTTCACCGAATTCTGGGGCAAGGAGGTCAATCTTGCTGTTATCGATGACATCGCGGCACCCGACATGCTCCTGCAATATTCCCTGCATGAACCGCGCCGCGGCCGCGAGGACATCAAGGCGTTCATGACCGACTTCCGAGCCGCGTTCCCCGATCTCAACTTCTGGGGCACCGCCGACCTGATCGCCGAGGGCGACTATGTCGTCGGCCAGTGGGAAGGCGGCGGCACGCACACCGGCCCGGCCTTTGATGACTTCCTTCTCGGCGGCTTGCCGGCCGCAACCGGCCGCAAGATGCGCTTCACTGGCAAGACCGTGCTGAAGATCGTCGATGGCATGATCGTCGAAGAAAATGGTCTCGACGATGGCCTGACTGCAATGATGCAGCTCAGTCTGATCGATAAGGCCTGAAACCTGACAGCGCTAGCCCACCTGGCTGCTAATCTTGGTCAGGAGAACCAAGGCTCGCACAGCCCCTGTGCGAGCCTCATCTGCCTTCACCTCCAAGCGAACCAGGCGCTCTGTCGACAACCTGCGCAAGATCCGGGTGGTTTTTGCTTCATGTGAGAGCGAGGATCGGAGTGTGGCCCCTTGCGGATCCAAGGCACGGTCGATCTGGAACGAATTCGGGTAGAAACCATGAACATGAACATCCGCCCCGCGCCAACCCTTCGCACGTCGCACCCTTTCGTAGCGGACGATCCTCGCTGGGCGCGTATCGTCACTCGCGACAAGTCCGCGGACGGTAAGCTCTGGTACTCGGTTTCGACGACCGGCGTCTATTGTCGGCCCTCGTGCCCGTCGCGCACGGCGAACCCGAAGAATGTCACCCTGCACGACACGATCGAAAGCGCCCGCGCGACCGGCTTCCGGGCCTGCCGGCGCTGCAATCCCGACGGTCCTACACTCGAACGCGGGAAGGCCGCGCTCGTCGCGAAGGCCTGCCGGATCATCGAGGACAGCGAGGAAGAGCCCTCGCTGGAGGATCTGGCAGCTGCTGTCGATCGCAGTCCGAGCTATTTCCATCGCATGTTCAAGGCATCGACGGGGCTGACCCCGAAGGCCTATGCAGTTGGCCAGCGCGCCAAAAAAGTACGTGAAGGCCTCGAGACCGGGACGAGCGTCACCGAAGCGATGTACGACGCCGGCTTTAATTCCAGTGGCCGCTTCTATGAGAAATCGAACGGCATGCTTGGCATGACGCCGACCCAGTATCGTGACGGCGGCACCAACGAGGACATCAAGTTTGCAGTCGGCCAATCCTATCTCGGCGCGATCCTGGTGGCGTCCAGCACGAAGGGCGTGGCTTCGATCCTACTCGGCGACGACCCGGAGGCGCTGGTTCGCGATCTTCAGGATCGTTTCCCGAAGGCGCGCCTGATCGGCATGGACCGCGACTACGAGGCGCTGGTCGCCCAGGTCTGCGGCTTCGTCGAAAATCCCGGCATCGGCCTCGATCTGCCGCTCGACGTTCGCGGCACGGCGTTTCAACGCCGGGTATGGCAAGCTTTGCAGGAGGTTCCGGTCGGCGAGCGCGTGTCCTATTCGGAAATCGCCCGCCGTATCGGCGCGCCGCGCGCCACCCGGGCGGTCGCCGGTGCCTGCGCTGCAAACAGTATCGCGGTCGCCATTCCCTGCCATCGCGTGGTGCGCAACGACGGGGCGATTTCCGGTTATGCCTGGGGCGTTGATCGCAAACGAGCATTACTCGACAGGGAAGCGCCCCAAAGTGCATAAGCTGGAAATCGAATGTATGAAGGCCTTTTCGTGCTGTGACGCCTCCGTAGCCTTCCTCGCCAGCCATGACGAGGACTGGGCCAGATTGATCAAGCTGGTCGGCCCTTGCCGGCACGATGCCAAAGCCGCCCGCGAGCCCTACCAGGCGCTCGTGCGGGCGATCGCTTATCAGCAGCTGACGGACAGGGCCGGCGACGCTATCATCGGCCGTCTCAAGGGGCTATTCGAGGGTCGCGATTTCCCGACCCCGGAAGACCTGATCGCGGCCGAGGTCGACCCGCTGCGAGCCTGCGGCTTTTCCGCCAGCAAGATCGCCACCATCAAGGCGATCGCGAAAGGAACGCTGGACGGCCTGATCCCCACCCGCGACATCGCCGCCACCATGGACGACGAGGCGCTGATCGAGCGCATGACCGTCATCACGGGAATCGACCGCTGGACCGTCGAAATGCTGCTGATGTATTCGCTGGAGCGGATGGATATCCTGCCCGTCGACGATTTCGGTGTCCGCGAGGGCTATGTGTGCTGAAAACGCTGCCCGAGCAGCCGCAGCCGAAGCATTTGCGCGAGATCTCGAAGACGTTGTGGGCGCATCGTACGGTCGCTGCGTGGTATCTGTGGCGCATGCCGCGCGAATGCGGAAACGTGTTGACGTAAATACGGCCCAGGAAGAACGCCATGCCGCTTCAAAACCGCGTTACGCCTTTCGGTGAGATCGTCGCCATTTCGCAGCGAGGCCTGTTTACCGGCAATCGCGGCATCATCCATGATCCCGCAACGAAGACATTGCTGCGGCGGCGCTGGGCGACCCGGGCCTGGCTCATCTGCACCTGCGCGTTCAAGGGGCGCCGCCGCGAAGTGATGGCGGGCCGGAGTTGGACCGAGCTGTTTTTCCTCGATGAGGCTGTAGGGCTCGCCGCCGGCCACCGCCCGTGCTTCTTCTGCCGGCGCGAGGCCGCGGAACGTTTCCGGACCTGCTGGGCAGCAGCAAAGAGCGAGGCGCGGCCGACAGCCGTGCAGATGGATCGCGTGCTGCATGCCGAACGGCTGGAGCGCGGCCACAAACGCCTGCACCCGATCCCCAGCCGGTTAGCCGACCTGCCGGATGGTGCGGTCGTTGCGACCGGAGAGGCTGCTTACACGCTACAGGCCGGTCGCGGCCATCGCTGGACCGAAGCGGGTTACGACAGGCCCGAAATCCTTCACGACGCCGGCTGGCTGCTGACGCCGCCTTCGACGCTGATGGCGCTTCTTGCAGGCTATCGGCCCGTCGTTCACCCTTCCATCCATACGACGCAATAGGCCCTCACATGCCCGATCTGCTTGACATGCTTGCCCCCGCTGATCCCGCGACCGAAATTATGGCCGAGGGTGCCATGTTGCTGCGCGGTGCGGCTCGTCCCTACGAGAAGGATCTCCTCGTCGCGCTCGCAGACATCACCAGCCAGTCGCCGTTTCGGCACATGGTCACGCCGAGCGGCTTTACGATGTCGGTGGCGATGACGAATTGCGGCAGGGCCGGTTGGGTCACGGATCGCACCGGCTATCGCTACGATCGCAACGATCCGGAAACCGGCCATCCCTGGCCTTCCATGCCGGACTGCTTCTTCAACCTAGCAGTCGAGGCCGCGACGCGGGCGGGCTATCCGGACTTCCGTCCCGACGCCTGCCTGATCAACCGCTACGACCCCGGCGCCCGTCTTTCGCTGCATCAGGACAAAGACGAACGGGACTTCGCCAAACCAATCGTATCGGTTTCGCTCGGCCTGGCGGCGACCTTTCAGTTCGGCGGCCTGAAGCGGAGCGATCCCGTGAAGAAATATGCATTGCGGCACGGGGACGTGGCGGTTTGGGGCGGCCCCTCGCGGCTCTTCTATCACGGTGTTCCCGAATTAAAGGATGGCGTCCATGCGATCGTCGGACGCATGCGCATCAATCTCACCTTCCGGGGCGCCTTGTAGCGCTCCATCTTCTTTCAGTTTGACGACAACAATCGGAGCGCCGCGGGAACCGCCTTATGGCCAAGTGGATCGTTAATTGGGGGGATGTGCGATTGTCGGATTTTTGCGATCTGGCCGCGTGAGGGCTAGCATAAGGAAACGGACGCTCATGTTTTCACAGGGCGGATACGGCGCCAGCACGAGCCGGCGCAAACTAGTCGGAACCAACGCCGTCGACATGTTCGTTGCGCGCGCCCAGGGCAATCCGGACAAAGCCCTCGTGATGACATGTATCGGGCAACTCGTAATCGCCGGCCATGCCGAGTTTCAAATGCTCGGCAACGGGGAAGTCGAAGTCCTGTTCACCTCGGGCGAGACCCATCTTCTCGCAGAGACGACAATCCTCAGGCTCGCTTGGTCTATCGATCAATCGGAGCGGCATGCACGCGCGGGCGAAGTGGCTCGAACTCTGGTCATGGGCCGGCCGCGAGCGTCTGGCGCTTCCCTATTTCCCCAGGCGAAACTTCGATTTGAAAGCAAGGATCGGAGTTTGGCGATGCGGCCCCGGCGGTAGGTTGGATCATCCGATCAAAGCAAGGAGTGACGGCAATGAATCTCATCGTCGAAATGAACACGCCGCGGACAAAGCTGCACCTGAAGCCCGCCTCGCCTCCCGCCGATGTCCTATCCTATGCGGTCGCCGCTTGCGACTTCGGCAGGGTGTTGGTCGCACGCAGCGCCAGTGGCGTTTGCGCGATCCTGCTCGGAGACGAAGCCGAAGAGCTGACGGCCGATCTCGCCAACCGTTTCCCGCAATCCACACTCGTTGCAAGTGAGGATGCCGTGAAGGACGACGTCGCAAAAGTCCTGCAATATATAGAAAAGCCTTCCGGCGGGCTCCATCTGAAGCTCGACTTGAGAGGCACCCCGTTCCAGCGCCGCGTCTGGGAAAAGCTGAAGACCATCCCGGTCGGCAGGACGGTCAGCTACAGGGAACTGGCGAGTTGGCTCAGCCCGCTCGCCAGTTCCCGTGCTGTCGGCAACGCCTGCGCCGCCAATCCGATCGCGCTGGCCATTCCCTGCCATCGCGTCGTGCGCGGCACCGGCGCGCTTGCCGGCTATCGCTGGGGCATCGAGCGCAAGCGTGCCCTCATCCAGAAGGAAGCGAAGGCATGAACAAGAACGCGATCGACATGGTACCGGCCTCAACGGTTGCATCCGCGGAAGCACGAATTGTCGCCTACGACTGGACAGCGCTTGCCGACGAACTCGACGGCTTCGGTTGCGCCGTCCTTCCCCGCCTTCTCACGCCCGACGAATGCAACAACATTGCGTCGCTCTATCCCGACGAAAGCCACTTCCGCAGCCATGTCATCATGGCGCGGCACGGCTTCGGGAAGGGTGAGTATCGCTATTTCAAATATCCGCTGCCCGATCTCATCGGCGGCATCCGCACGGCGCTGTATCCCCGCCTTGCCGTTGTCGCCAACGCATGGAACGAGCGAATGGGACTGGAGCAGCGGTTTCCAGACGAACACGCCGCATTCCTGCAGCAATGCCACGACGCCGGGCAGACGCGCCCGACACCGCTTTTGCTGCAGTATGTCCCAGGCGACTTCAACTGCCTTCACCAGGATCTTTACGGTGACCTCGCGTTCCCGATCCAGGTGGCGATCCTGCTCGCAGAGCCGGGCCGTGACTTCACAGGCGGCGAATTTGCACTGACCGAACAACGACCGCGCATGCAGAGCCGCGTCGAGGTCGTACCGCTTCGCCAGGGCGACGCTGTCGCCTTCGCTGTCCACAATCGACCGGTCCAGGGCGCCAAGGGGAATTACCGCGTAAACCTGCGCCATGGTGTCAGCCGTGTGCGCTCCGGCATGCGTCACACCGTTGGGATCATCTTTCACGACGCGCGTTGATCTCACAATTCCGGCGGCGCGCTGCCGCAGCGCCGGAATTGAACTTTGATTGGCTCTGCCAGTGCCAGAGGCCAGCCCGGCGGCGGCCCGTCAACGGCAGCGATCGTTGCGAATGCAAAACGCTGACCTTGACCTTTACATCTGACTTTCTGCGACAGAACTCCTATGAATTGCCTATTGCTGCGCTGCAATAATCGCCATAGGGTAGAGATGCTGAAATGGGAAGGTCCGTATGCCGCCAAGACCACGCAGCAATTCTCGCCCCGCGCGATCCGGCAAAGAGCCAATCGCTATTGATCTCGCCCTGCAGGGTGGTGGAGCGCACGGCGCGTTCACCTGGGGGGTCATTGAGCGGATTATCGACGAGCCCGGACTTATCATTTCAAGCATCAGCGGCACATCCGCCGGGGCGATGAATGCGGTCGTCCTTGCCCACGGCTTTGCAGTGGATGGAGAGACGGGGGCAAAATTGGCGCTGGAGGCGTTCTGGAGCCGCGTCAGCGAGGTTGCGCGCTTCAGCCCGTTTCAACGCACCGCACTTGACGTGTTGACCGGCAACTGGTCGCTCGACAATTCCCCGGCCTATCTTTTCTTCGACGTGATGAGTCGGCTGTTTTCGCCCTATGAGATCAATCCGGGCAATATCAATCCGCTTCGGGATATCCTCGAGGAAAGTGTTGATTTCGAGCTTCTGAAACACTCTCCCATCAAACTGTTCATCAACGCGACCAACGTGCGGACGGGTCTGCCACGGGTCTTTCGCAACGCTGAACTGAACGCCGATGTCGTGCTGGCATCCGCGTGCTTGCCGATGTTGCATCAGGCGATCGAAATAGACGGCGATCCTTATTGGGATGGCGGCTTCTCAGGCAATCCGCTTCTCACGCCGGTGGTTCGCGAGAGTGCGGCGCGTGACCTCGTGCTTGTTCAGGTCAATCCGGTCGAGCGCGCAGGCGTTCCCAAAACCGCGCGTGAAATTCTTAACCGCGTCAACGAAATCTCATTCAACTCCAGCCTGAAGAAGGAACTGCGAGCGATGGCCATACTTCAGCGGATGCTTTCGGAGAGCGGCGTTGCACCGGATGAGATTGCCTGGGCAAAGGAATGGTCGAGTGTCCGGCTCCACCGTATAGCCACGCCGCCGAGCATGGCGGAATTGAACGCGTCATCCAAGATGAATGGCGAATGGGAGTTTCTATCCATGCTCCGGCAAGAAGGGCAGGCAACCGCGCACGAATTTCTAGCACTGCATGGGGCAGATATTGGGACGCGGGCGACCTTCGATATTGAAAGTCTGCTCGATACGGTTCTGCAATAGGCGCTAGGAACCGTCATGGATATCATTGGTCGTCGTCATGACCAATCTTGTGATGTCGTTCGCGACCTTGCCGCGTATCGACGCGAGCTTCCTTGCCGAACCGGGCTGGGGCGCCACCTCGCTTTAGCGGTATGCGGGGTTTCGCATAAGGACGGTTATGTCGATCTCGCTATGGCGGCTATCGCAAGTGCGCTTGTCGCCCTTGTCGCCGTGATCACGATCGGAAATCTCTTCGGATCATTCTGACGGCCCGAAAGCAGTAGCGCTAAGCAAACTCGATTGACCATTGGGGGCGCTAAGCAATTCGGTCTAACATCCGTACGATATCTACGGGGTCGTAGGGTTTTGCAAGACGCAAGCAACCTCGGAATTTCTCAGGCATGCTTTCGGCCCCATATCCGCTGAGAAATAGGAAAGGGATGCCCCGTTTTGCCAGTTCCTCGGCAACGGGATACGACCTTTCACCATCCAAATTGATGTCGAGGATCGCGGCGTCGCACGGTTCATCGATGGCTGCACGAAAAGCAGTCTCGAGATCTCGGAACGGGCCAACCGCCACGTAGCCGGCCTCCACCACATCCTGCTCGAGCATCAGGGCGAGGATGGCCTCGTCTTCGACTAGGAGTATTCGCCGTGGTGTATCGCTAGACTTCGGCACAATACACCCTAACCCGCTGCTCGCCGGCGGCTTTGGAGACGATCGCGAACCGGCAGCGACAATGAACACCGAACTCCTTGCCTGTCGTACTCGATGTCCACTTTTCCGTTCAGATCAGCGGCGAGGATCTTTTCTGGCAGTAGTCGGCCAAATCCGGACCGCGTCGGTGGATCGACCAAAGGTCCGCCATGCTCAGTCCACTGGATCAGCAACCCGTCGTCGTGCAGTTCCCAGTCGACCGAAACATAACCACTCGCATCACTGAACGAGCCATACTTCGCCGCATTGGTGGCTAGCTCGTGGAAGGCGAGACCAAGTGCCAGCGCGGGCTTTGGCGGTAGGGAAACGAGTGGACCAGCCATACGTATGTTTTGGCCGTCCTCGCGCCGGAAGGGTGATAGCTCGTCGTCCAGAATGGTCCGCAACGACACGCCGGACCACTCTGTCTCAGCAAGTCTTCCATGTGTTTGGGCAAGTGCCCTGATCCGGGCCTCGAAGGAGCGGCAGTCCTCCCTTGCACTGGAGGAGAAAGACTGCCGCGCAATAGCAGTGACTGTAGCGAGCGTATTCTTTACACGATGGCTGAGCTCGGCAATGAGTATCTCTCGCTGCTCTTCGGCCTGCTTTCGCGCAGTAATGTCCATGCAAATGCCACTAAGTTTCTTCAGTGCGCCGTTGCTTTCCTCGAAGCAACGACCAAAGGCTTCCAGCC
The DNA here is from genome assembly GCF_014194695.1 of Rhizobium sp. BK399. GTDB lineage: Bacteria > Pseudomonadota > Alphaproteobacteria > Rhizobiales > Rhizobiaceae > Rhizobium. The sequence continues at coordinate 287,988 of NZ_JACIAH010000003.1, forward strand.
ACCGTTGCTCTCCATCCGGAAGCAGCGCTCTGTAAATGGCGTGATAGGGCTCTCGTTTCGCCGCGGCGGTATGGATAGCGGACTCGACCTCGGCGATATCCTCCGGATGGATGTCTCGCTTGAACTCAGAGAACGACCCGTCGAAAGAACCAGGCTGACGTCCATGGATCAACTCCAATCCTGGCGACCAGATGATCTTGCCAGAGGTGAGGTCCCATTCCCAAGCGCCCATACCTCCAGCCTCAAGGGCCAACTGCAGTCGCTGCTCACTCTCCCGCAGTTCTTCTTCCGCACGTAGGCGGCTTTGCTCGGAACGAACCCGCTGTATGGCGAAGCCGAGTTGTCGAGCGATCGCTACGGCGACAGTTTCCTCCTCCGTGCTGAACGTATGCGGTTGATCGTAGTAGGCCATGAATTTCCCAATCACCCTCCCCTCACCGAACAAGGGGATGAATGCGAGCGCGCCGATCTTCTCCGCCTCGATAGTCGCTCGCAACTCCGCTGGCAGATCGGCCTCCTCGAGGGTCGACACATACATCGGCGTCGCATCGGTTGTTTCTGCCGTCCACGGGGAATGGCCGTCGACAGCGCGCCTGTGTGCCTGTGACAAGCCCCGCCACGCGACGAAGCGCATCACCTTCTGGTCATCGAAAAGCAAGATCGACGCTCGAGCGCATCCCAACGCGCTAGTGATTGCATCGAGGGCAGCATCAAAGGCAAGCTGCAGCTCTGACCCGTGATACAGGCGGTCCGTCATGCGATGGAGCACCGCCTGCTCCGCCGTTCGCTGCGCCAAAGCTTCCTCGGCGCGCTTCCGATCGGAGATGTCGCGGGCGATCTTCGACGCGCCGACAATCCGACCCTCCGCATCCTTAACGGGAGAGATGGTGAGAGAGATGTCGATAGGCGTTCCGTCCTTGTGCACGCGAACGGTTTCATAGTGCTCGATCCGCTGACCGCGTCGGATGCGATCGATGATATCCGCCTCTTCAGCAATCAGCTCATCGGGGAACAACGTTGTAACCGGTCTTCCAACGATCTCCGCGGCCGTGTAACCAAACAGCCGTTCGGCTCCTTGATTCCAACTCGTAATGATGCCGTCGAGGCCCTTACTAATGATTGCATCTTGCGAAGACTCCACGATAGAAGCCAGCCGCCGGGCCGCGAGTTCCGCCTGTTGGCGATGCTCAAGTTCATTTTGAACGGTGCGCAAGAGGCGGGCGTTATCAATTGCCATCGCAGCATGTGCAGCGATCCCGGCTACGATCTCCTCAGTTTCCTTGGTAAAGACACCCGGCCGGCTATGGCCGAAAAAAAGACCGCCCAGGACTTCGCTACTGCGTGATACCACCGGAACCGCCAAGTAACTCACGACTGGCAGGTGTCCCTTGGGCATGCCGTGATGCGGCTCGTTGTGCCCGTAACGCGCGTCCTTCCTGATGTCGTCAGAGCGAACGATGCCCTCCCCGCGGAAGGTAGGCTCAAAGACGCTTGTATTACGCGGCACTCCGAACCTCTCGAACGCTTCCCGCGGCGCCCCTGAGAGCGTGTAAAGCGTCAATCGTTCGCCTTTTGCGTCATTGAGATTGTAGAAAAAGGCGCCGAATTCGGCACCCGAGAGGCTCGTTGCGTTGTCAGTCACTGCCTGGACAACTCGTTCCAGTTCGAGGTCGCTCGACACAATGTGCGCTACATTGTTGAGCGCTTGAAAGCGTCGCTGTACCGCCTTTTGCCGGGAAATATCGAGAATGCTGACAAGCGAATGCTCGCAGTTTTTGCCCTCCCAGGCGATCGTCAGGAGGATCTCGAGATGCTGCCCTTTGAGCGTACGGACATGAGCCTCGCTCTCAAAGCGCTTACGGCCCTCCCAGAGGGCGACGATCTCGTCGAGGAAAACTTCCGACGTTTCTGGGAGGAAAGTTGCGCCCAGATTACCTGTAAGCTCAACCTTGTCGTGAGCCTCGAAGAGCTCCATGGCGTAGACATTAACGTCTCGCACGTGAACCAATTTGACCGCATCCGCTGTCGCTTCGGGATGCATTTGAAAGTAGCCACGTATGTCGTCAACCCCGTCTGCGCGAAGCTCTTCCAATCGTGTCACCAGGCGAGAGAAGTCCTGATCCCACAATGCAACATGGGCACCATCGAAAATCCGACGGTAATGCGCCTCGCTTTCATCAAAAACCTTCCAAGCGGCGCGCTGTTCCTGAGCATCGAGAACCGAGCAAGCCTCCGTAACCATGAAGTCCCCCATCGAAACGATATACAACGCAACTTGCTCCAAATGGTTCCGCAGTTCCTGAGCGAACGGGGCGTCACTCAAAGACTTCGTGAGGCAGGCGAGAAGTCGGATCGCAATTCCGCTGGGCAGCACGGATCAAGCCAAACGACGAGGGCGACACACCTCAGCCGAACGATTTGCGCGAGCGACGCAAGAACTTGAAGAGCCGCCGCTTCCGCATCTTGTCGCGATCAAGGACGGCGCGGTTGTAGGCTATGCCTACGTCGTCCTGTTTCGCAAGCGACCTGCCTACCGCCACACCGTCAAGCGCTCGATCTATGTTCACCACGACCACCTCGGCCAAGGCATCGGTCGCCTGCTGATGCACGACCTGATCGACGCTTGTGCCGCCGCCGGCTTCCGGCAGATGATTGGCTATATCGACGCCGAGAACACTGCTTCGCTCATGCTGCGCGAACGGTTCAATTTCGTTCGCGTCGGTCTGCTGCGCGGAGTCGCCTATCGCTACGGCCGTTGGGCAGACAGTGTTATGGTTCAGTGCTCGCTCGGTCCTGGCTCGACCGCGCCGCCACCTCCCCCGCCGCTCTCCACCCGTTGAGGCGCAATTCCAAGGCCGCTGACGGAGCGGGACACGAGTGCCGTCGCGGCCTTCGTCGCCCTCCACTTGAGCACTGGCGAACTATTTGTCGTACGGCCATGCGTTACATGGCGGATCGGGTTGAAACGGCCTCTTTATGCCTCTACGAAATCAGTGCCCCGTGTGATGGCCTCCCATGCGTCGATCTCCTCGACGACCTGATCGATTTTGCTTCGTGTACGACGCAAAGCGTCGCTTCCTAGCAGGAGATGAAGAGGAGGGTTGTCAGAGTTCACGAGTTCCAGGATCGCCTCCGCGGCCAGGACCGGATCTCCGGCCTGCCGGCCATCGGCAGCGTCAAAGGCCGCCGAACTTTTCCCGATTGTTTCAGCGTAGGCTTCACCGGCGGCGTCGCTCTTGCGGATTGAGTGGGCCGACAGGAAATCGGTTCGGAAGGCACCCGGAGCGACCGCGGTGACTTTAATGCCAAAAGGCTTGACCTCCGAGGCAAGACCTGCGGACATGCCCTCAAGGGCTGCCTTGGCGGCGGAGTACATCGCGGTTCCGACACCGGGCGCGCGGCCTGCGACGGACGTTATATTGATGATGTGACCACGTCCCTGCGCTCTCAGATATGGCAGGGAAGCCTTGATGATGCGAAATGGGGCGAAGACGTCGACGGCGAAAAGTCTTGCGACATCCTCGTTGGCGGCCATCTCGAGCGCGCCAAGCAGGCCGTAACCGGCGTTATTGACGACGATATCAATCTGACCCGCGATCTCAAACGCCTGGCGGGTCACAGTCTCCGCGGTCCCACCATCGCTCAGGTCGGCTGAAAGAACGTGCAAACGACCCGAACCGTCCTCTACCGGCCGATCGGTTCCCCGGACCGTGCCAATGACAGTATCGCCCCTTGCCAGCGCTGCCTCGGCCAGCGCTTTTCCAAGCCCGCGTGAAATGCCGGTAATGAACCAAGTGGTCATGAAATGCTCCTTTGCTTTCGGTAAGAAGGAGTTTGCCACACCGTCCGACGCTGTATAATCCGCGAAAAAGTAAACATCCTTGTTAGGTGGACTTAACAATGCAAGACATGTTGGCGGACAGGCTCCCGGCGGGGAACGACTACAACCAAATGCGCGCTTTCATCGCCGTTGCCGAATACTTGAGCTTCAGCCGTGCCGCTGAGGTGCTCGGCGTATCGCCTTCGGCACTCAGCCAGATGATCCGCAGCTTCGAGAAGCGGGTCGGAATGCGCCTTCTTCACCGAACGACGCGCAACGTGTCATTGACGGAGGTTGGCGAGAACCTCTTCCGACGGGTGAGACCGGCGGCGTTCGAACTGGGGGACGCCCTCGCACAGACAAGGATTGCTGGCGAGCGGCCGGCAGGCACTGTCCGTGTGCACGCGTTCCGCTCGGCCGCGCAGAAGCATATCCAACCAATCCTCAAGAGCTTTGCCGAACGCTATCCCGATATCGTGCTGGACATCACGATCGATGATGAGACGGTTGACATTGTGGCTGGCGGCTATGATGTCGCGGTGAGGATCGGCGAGGTCATCGAACGAGATATGGTCGCCGTCCGTCTGGGGCCCGAATTGCGGCAACTGGCTGTCGCGACACCCGACTATTTCAGCCAGCATGGTCGCCCCGAGCATCCACGTGATCTTGTCCACCACCGATGCGTACGGTGGCGCTGGCCTGGACATCAGGCTCCCTATGCCTGGGAATTCTTCGAAAACGACGCGTGGTTCAGCGTCGCCGTCAACGGTCCCCTCATCTTGAGCGACAAGGAGACGGCGTTGAATGCTGCTCTTCAAGGGGTAGGAATAGGATTTGCGGTCGAGGACACGGTAGCGGATTATATTGGGCAGGGGCGGCTAGTCAGTTGCCTCGAAGCTTGGTCCGCACCCTTCCCGGGTTGGTTTGTTTGCTACCCGCAGCAGCGGCAGATGGCGCCTGCCCTGCGAGCGTTCATTGATGCCGTCAGATCAGGTCCCGATGCTGGCCTATCAGGAGAAGCAAAGGTTGTCGTTTGAGCGAACGGACGAGCTTGCGCGCCTCTTCGACGTGCGACCGCCGTCGAGTGAAGGTAACGCAGACGCATATTGGAAGTCGATCGCTTCAATCTTCTCTGTGCTCTAGCGGCCGGATGACCACTTCGAACCGAAAGCAGACGACCGCATCGTCCGCAATCTCAAATACCGAGACTTGATGACCATGCCTAGGAGCCTAGATTTCGACTATGGGCATCTTTGACGTCGGGGACGGCACGCACCGAAAGGATTTGAAGCAGGGTCTGCGCCGGATCGAACGAGCCGACGGCCGGCAAGCATTTTTGCTACAGGCCGCGTTTGCGCTTGTCGATATCGCTATCCTCGCCTTCTTCATCTTGGGGCCATACCTCCGTTCAGGCCCCTCTTATCTCATTATCGATTACGCTATCGCCGTTTGGATCGCAGTGGAAATGATCGCCCGCGCGATTGCGGCGCCATCCATTCGCCAATGGATCCTTCGCCCAATGACGTGGATTGACGTGGTCGTCCTGGCAACCCTCGCCTTCCCGGATTTGCTGTTTAATTTCGCGTTCCTTAGAGTCCTTCGACTTTGGGCGATCGGTCGAAGTCCGCTGATTAAGGAAGCTCTCAGCAGGGCGGGCTACGTTCATCTTCTCGATGTTGTGAGAGCGATCATCAACTTCGTGGTATTCCTCTTCCTTATCACCGGCTTCGTCTATACCTCGTTCTTCTACGACAAAGTTGGGGGAGAAGGGTTCGTCGACGCGCTTTATTTCACGGTCGCGACCGTCACGACGACGGGCTTCGGAGATATCACGCTTCCCGGCACTGTTGGAAAGCTCACATCCGTCGTAACGATGATCGTTGGCATCTCGCTGTTCGTCCGACTGGCCCAGGCGGTGGTCCGACCCCATAAGGTCACATATGCCTGCCACCGATGTGGACTACTGCGACATGACGCGGACGCCGTTCACTGCAAGGCCTGCGGCGAAATCCTAAACATTCCTGACGAGGGCTCGTAAGGCTGCAGGCGATCCAGAGCATCCGATGGCGACTGGATCCCGGCTGCGGAATCGAAAAGCGGATACGCCACGGCGAAATTCGACTTTTCCTGTAGGTCGGTTATACCCCGGAAGGTGTTGGGCCCACCGCAATCAATAGGCTGGCTTCAGTTCTCGAAGCGGTTTGTTTTGCGCCACTCCTCGTACTCTCCGCGGGCATCGTCATGCAGTGGATAGTAGCGCTGCAACGACCCACCCTCCATAAGCTTCATTCGCGAGAACTCCTCCCAATCGTGATGCTTTTGCGATTCCTCGATCACCTTCGAGGCCATTGCGACTGGAAGCACGACCACCCCGTCGTCGTCTGCGACGATGATGTCACCGGGGATTACAGTGACACCACCACAGGCAATCGGGACGTTGACGGCATTGGGATAGATGCTGGTCTGCACATGATAGTTGGGCGTCCAGCCGCGCAGCCATAGGCAGAGATCTAGCTTCTCGACATTGGGCCGATCGCGCATGCACCCATCGATCACGATGCCGGCGCCGCCTCTGCCCTTGAAATACGTCGACATCATATCGCCGAAGACGCCCGAACTCATGTCGCCGCGGGCGTCGACCACGACCACATCGCCCTCTTGCGCGTGATAGAGCACGTGGCGGTGCAACTGCGTCTCCGGATCGGCATATTCTCCCTCGCTGAAGAGGTCCGGTCGCTGCGGCAAGAATTGAAGCGTCAGGGCCGGCCCGACGATCGATTTCCCGCGGTTCTGCGACACGGGACCGACCATGTGCGGATTGCGGAAGCCCATGTGGCCAAGTGTGCCGGCAACCGTCGCGGCGCCGATTTCCTTCAGTGCGTCGATCAGCTCCTTGGGCGGTCGCGTAATGTCGGGCGTATGCGTCATTTTAGACTCCGGTGGATGAAACTACCAGTTTGTGACAGAACCGTCGCGGCGCTTCAGGTGAGGCGCTTCCCAGAAACGAAAGCTCTCCGCCTTGACCGCCTCTTCGTTGACCTCCACACCGAGCCCCGGCAGATCGCTGACCGGGTAGTTGGGGCCGTCGAGGCGTGGCTGCACGGGGAAGAAGTCGGAATTATCGAAGCCCAGCTTTGCTTCGGGAGCCCTGGTCTCGAGCCAAGCGAAATTCGGCACCGCTGCGGCGAGGTGGATGGTTGCGGCCGTGCAGACTGGCCCGAGGGGATTGTGGGGCATCAGGTCCACATAGTGCGCCTCGCTCCAACCCGCGACCTTCATCGCTTCGGTGAGCCCGCCCACATTGCAAACATCGAGCCGGTTGAACTGATGGATGCCACGCTCGATGTAGGGCAGGAATTGCCACTTGCTGGCAAATTCCTCGCCTATCGCGAACGGGATGTCGGTCATCGTGCGCAGGGACTCGTAGGCCCCGGGTGTCTCGTCTCGTATCGGCTCCTCGAGGAAATCGAGCACGCCGCGGCCGAGCTTGTTACAGAAGCTCGCCGCCTCGGCCACCGACAGCCGATGATGATAGTCGATGCCGAGGACGACGTCGTTGCCCAACGTCTCGCGCGCCTTGTTCAGCATGGTTGCTGTAGGCCCGATCGACTCGCGCGGCTCAAAGATGTCCTTGCTGCTTTGCCCGATGGGGAAGAAGCGGATCGCCTGCCACCCTTGCGCGCGTAGTTCGCGAGCTCGCTCAATGGCTACATCGCCTTCGGCCTCGTCTCCGGTCGAGGCGAAGGTAGGTATGCGGTCGCGCTGCTTGCCGCCCAGCAGTTCGTAGACCGGCACGCCCAGCGCCTTGCCCTTGATGTCGTGAAGGGCAATGTCGATCGCGGAAATCGCCGCCTGCAGAACTCGCCCGCCTTCGAAGTATTGGCTGCGATAGACTTCCTGCCAGATCCGACCAATCTGCATCGGGTCGCGGCCGATGAGAAACTCGCGAAAGTGCTCGATCGCACCGGCCACGGCCATCTCGCGACCGCTTAAGCCGCTCTCGCCCCAGCCGAAGAGGCCGTTGTCAGTCTCGACCTTGACCAGCATTTGGTTACGCGTTCCGACCCATACCGGATAGGGCTTGATCGTCGTAATTTTAAGCTTCGTGGTCATCCACGCCCTCGTTTCACACGCATCCGCTTGGTCTCAGTTGGCCTTGAGGGCCATTTCTGTTTCACCGTCGAACAGATGCATCCGCTCCTGATCGAATTCGAGCCAAATCTGTTCATCAGGCGCGACGGCGATGGTCGGCGGCACGCTGACATTGACGATGGCGCCGGACAGAAACGCTTGAACGAAGGTGACATCTCCGGTCGGCTCTACCGTGTAGGCCTTGGCAGGGACGCTTCCGGGCATCGCACTCTTGTGCAGCTTGATCGTCGAGTGACGTGCGCCGAGCACGACTTTCCTGGTTTTGGCCCTTTCGACCTTCCGGGCGTTATTTGGCGAGAGCTCGAGACGCCAGCCCTCCGCGCTGGTCAACACAGTGTTTCCGCCTGCCGTTGATGCCTCTAGCGGAACAAGGCTCATAGCCGGGCTGCCGACGAAGCTGGCGACGAACATGTTGACCGGGTGGGCAAAGACCTGCGCCGGCGAATCGTATTGCTGCAGGTAGCCGCCGTTCATCACCGCCATCCTGTCGGCCATGGTTACCGCTTCGAGCTGGTCGTGCGTCACGTAGATGATCGTCGCCTTGAGGTCCTGGTGGAAACGCTTGATCTCCGACCGCATCTGCACGCGCAGCTTTGCGTCGAGGTTGGAGAGTGGTTCATCCATCAGAAATACCGCCGGATCGCGAACAAGGGCACGGCCCAGGGCCACGCGCTGCTGTTGCCCGCCCGAAAGTTCGCGTGGCTTGCGCTCGAGCAGCTGCGTCATGTCGAGCACTCGCGCTGCTTCCTTGACCTTCTTGTCGATCTCGTCCCTTGGCAATTTGCGCATCTGCAACGGGAACGCGAGATTCTTGTAGACCGATTTCTGCGGATAGAGCGCGTAGTTCTGGAACACCATTGCGATATCCCGGTCCTTGGGATCCAGGTGGTTGACCACCCGGTCGCCGATGACGATGTCGCCAGATGTGATGGGGATAAGCCCCGCCACAAGATTGAGCGTGGTTGTCTTGCCGCAGCCTGACGGGCCGACAAGCGCAACGAATTCGCCGTCGTTGACCGTCAGCGAAACATTGTTGACAGCCTTGAAGCTGCCATAGGTCTTGACCAGATCTTTGAGGACCACGTGGGCCAACGGCAACTCCCCTAGTGCTTGACTGCGCCTTCCGTGAGGGCGCGTACGAAGTATCGTTGCAGGACGAGAAACAGGACTACGACGGGCACGCTCATCATGAAGCTGGCCGCCATCAGGCCCGGAAAGTCCGTCGTATTCTCCGAGAAGAAGCGCTGGATGCCGACCGGCAGCGTCAACTGCTCGTTTTTGGAGAGGAAGGTGTAGGCGTAGATGTACTCGTTCCATGCGCCGATGAAGGAATAGATCGCCGTGGCAATGATTCCTGGCGCCGAGAGCGGCATCACGATCAGGACAAAGGCCTGGAACCGCGTTGCGCCGTCGATGCGCGCCGCCTGCTCGAGTTGCACCGGGATGTTGTCATAGAAGCCCTTGAGGAGCCAGATTGCCAGCGGCAGGCCGAATGTGAGGTAGGTGAGGATGAGCGACCCATGCGTGTTTACCAGCCCGATCGCGCGCATCAGGATGAAGAGCGGCACGAGAAAGATCACTGCCGGGAACATGTTGCGAAGCAAGACGGCGAAGAACAGAAAGTTCCGCCCCGGGAAGGTAAAGCGTGAAAACGCGTAGGCCGCAGGAACTGCCACGATCACCGAAAGGATGGTCGTGGCGGTCGAGACGAAAAGGCTGTTCCAGAAGAAGCGCAGGAAGTCCTGGCCGACGCTGTTTTGCGGATCGAGCAGCTTCTGGTAGCTGGCGAGCGTGGGTTGGTCCGGCCACCATTGCGGCGGGAATTGCATGGCCGCGAAGCCGGACTTGATCGAGGTGATCAGCATCCAGATCATCGGTAATGCAGTGTAGAGCAGCATGAACACAAGGAAGATGCGTCCGCCCCACCGCCATCCATCGATGCGCATGCGGCGACGCCCCTGGTCTCGATGAGGAGTCTCGGCAATCGTGCTCATTCGCTCGCATCCCTCTGCTCGTTGCCGCTCAGCGCACGGACGTAGAAGTAACCGAGCGACATCAAGATCAGGAACAGCAGCACCGAATAGGCCGATGCCACTCCCCAGCGCTGGCGGCCGAAGGCGAGCTCATAAATGTGGGTGATCCAGATATGCGAAGCGTTCGACGGCCCGCCGCCGGTCATGATCCAGGGGATGATGAACGAATTGAAGTTGGCCACGGCAAGCAGAAGGATCGTCACCGTCGAGACGTTTCTCAAGTGCGGAAAGGTGACGTGCCAGAATCGCTGCCATGCATTGGCCCCGTCCACCTTTGCGGCGCGCAGCAACTGGTCGGGAACCGTCTGCAGGCCAGCCATCATCATGATCATGGCAAACGGAAACTCTCGCCAGATATTGACGACGATCAGCGAGGGCAGCACGGTGCTGACGCTGTCGATGAAATTCGGCGGCCGGTCCGCCAATCCGAGGCCGACCAGCACCGCGCCAATGATCCCAAAGTCCGAATGGTAGATCCACTTCCAGATGTAGGACGCGGCGACCGCGCTGATGACCCAGGGAATGATCAGGACGGCGCGCAGGATGCCACGGCCGATAAAGTCACGATGGAGCGCCAAGGCGCAGGCAAACCCCAGGACAAATGAGATGAAAGTGGACCCGAGCGTCCAGACAAGAGTGTTCGAGGTGACCTTCCAGAACACCGGACTTGTGAGGATGGCGATGTAGTTGTCGATGCCGACAAAAATCTTGTCCCGGAGTTGCAGGCCGGGAGGCGTATTAAAGAACGAAAGCTCGATCGTGTAGTAGATAGGGTAGGCTATGACGATGAGCATCACGGCGATCGCCGGAAGTACGTACGCGTAGTCAGCGCGATGCTCCCAGATCTTTTGCAGCACGCCTGGCCTATCGGGTTGCAGTCTTCGGCGAGTCTCGGCCTTGCCAGTCAAGATCGTCACTGTGCGGTGCCCTTGTTCGTCGGAACAAACCGGCTGCGATCGGGGCGCAGCCGGTCAGATCTTCAGGCTTGGACTAGAGTCCGCCGTCCATCAGGTCTTTTACCTTCTTGGCTGCGTCGTCCGCTGCCTGGTCGACCGTCATGGCTCCGGTCAGGGCATTCTGCAGCATGTCCGGGACGATGATGTTCATGATCTCGGGGGACTGCGGCAGTGCCGGGAACGGGATGCCGTATGGCAGCATCGAGGTCGTGACATCGAGGAATTTGATGCTGTCCAGACGTTCCTTCATCCATTTGGTCTTGAAGCCGTTAAGGTTTCCCGGGTTCGAGCCGGCATAGGCCATCTTCAACGACCACTCGGGGCTCGTCCACATGCAGATGATAGCCTTTGCAGCCGGCTCGTCTACCTTGCCGCCCTCGACATATTCGGGCTTCAGGATGTGAATGTTGGAACCGCCAAACACGACGGCGCGCTTGCCGTCCGGGCCAGTCGGAATAAGGCCGTAGCGCATGTTGTCGATGACCGTCTGCGCCTTGGCCTTGTCCGTGTCCGTCGCCTTTTTCTGCAGGTCGAGCATGACGTTGTAGTCGGACGGGTGCGAGATCATCATGCCGAGCTGGCCAGCGAGGAAGAGGGGCTGGTTGTCGGCCTGCTGGTTGGTGAGCGCCGAAACCGGAACCGACTTGTCGCGAACGTACATGTCGTAGGAGGCTTGCAATGCCGCCTTGCTCTGCGGGCTATTGAGCTCGACTTCCTTGTAGGCCGGGCTCGCGGTTGCTTCGTCGAAGACGCCACCACCATAGGCCCACAGCTGCGGCATGAAGCGGTACGGCGTATTGCCGGCATTCTTGCGAGCCACGAGGCCGTAACCTGATATGCCGAGCTTGTCGTGGATCTGCTTAGAATACTTGACGACATCGTCCCAGGTTGCCGGAGCCTTCTCCGGATCGAGGCCTGCGCGCTTGAAGACGTCGGCGTTCCAGATGAACGCCATCGTCTCGTTGTTGGTGGGAATGCCGTAGGTCACCCCATCCCAGGTCACGGCCTTCATTGCGCCTGGCCAGAAATCCTCGGTCGAATATCCAACGTCCTCGGGTTTGAGTGGCTGCAAATAGCCCTTGGAGGCGAACTCGGTGCCACCCAGGATTTGCAGGCGGACCGCCATCGGCGCTGCATTGCCAAGGAGCGCGGTCCGGAACTTGTCCAGCAGGTCATTATAGGTGAGGGCTTGTTCCTCAAGCTGGATGTTTGGGTAGGTTTTGCGGAAGGTCTCGAAGAATTCCTTGTAATACTGGCGCAAAAGATCGGGGTCGCCCTCGAACACGCCTTGATACCAGAAAGTCAGTCGTCCCTTGTAATCGAGCGGGGTGACCTTGGCGCAATCGGCCGCCGTGTCGAAGTTCTCTGTGCCGGCAATGGAGCGCACATATTGCGGCGACCACTGGCTCAAGTCGACCGACGCCCCCAGCGCCGACGCGGACATCAACGATACCATCAAAGCAGTGGAGACAGTGCCGCGCAGGACGGCACCTCCGAGTGAAATCCTCGTCATAGGCATCCTCCAGGTTCTCCCATGCCGCTCTGCCTCGAGGCGAGCGGTCTTTGCTCGCCGGCTGGGCGTTGCCGCCAATGTATCCGTTCGAGCTGATTATACGTTTTCAGATCATGGATTGCCTGTCAATCGGAGAAATCGTACATTGTTTGTGGAAAGATCGCGTGATATCCGAGCAATCTATGTATTGATTGGAGACAGTCTTGGCCGAAACGAGCGATTTTAAAGCACAGCCACCCGATGGGATCGACGCTATCGGGGCCTCCAGCGAGGGCGCCTCGCTTTATCAACTGATCAGGGATGACATCATCGAAGGGCGGCTCGCTGCCAACGAACGGCTTGTCGTCACTGATCTCGCCCGGCGCCATGGCACCTCAACCAACCCAGTGCGCGAGGCTCTGCAACTGTTGCGCGGCGAAGGTTTTGTTACCTTCGTTCCTAACCGCGGAGCGCGTGTCCGGCCTATTGATCAGGACTTTGTTCGAGACATCTACGAGATAGGAGTCTTGATCGAGCCGGCACTGACGCGATGGTTCGTGAGTATGGCCACCGTCGAGGACATTGCTGAACTCGAACGCATCCAAGGGTTGATTGAAGAGAACGACTTCGCCGATACGGTCAGGCACAGCGAGCTGGACACCGCCTTCCACACCGTAATGTACCAGAGGCACTACAACCGCCACGCAGCCGAGCTTTGGTGGAAGCATCGCGAAGTGCTTCGAGCCGTGAGCCGGCGTTTCGACTTCACGCTCGCTCGGCGCGCCGCGATCCTTCGCGAGCATCGCGAGCTCATCGAGCATGTAAAAGCGGGAAACGCGAACGAGGCAGGCGAACTCATTGCACGCCATGTCGAAGGCTCCGGCCGGCACATCCTAGAACACATGCGTGCGCGTAACGCCGCTCGGGCAGGATAAAATACCTGGCCCCGCAACATCGCTATCCCGACCACTTCTGACAAAGGCAGTTGATATGAAAATCACCAGCGTTCGGCCGTGGCTAATCAAGTCCGATGCTTCTTATTGGGGAGAGTTTCTGTTCGTCGAGGTGACGACCGACGCGGGGGTGAGCGGCTGGGGCGAGATCACCACCACGACAAGGCTCGCCAATCGCGCCCTCTGTACGATCCTGCGGCAGATCGGTGCCGCTGTGACGGGCGAGGACCCGGCGCGTATCGAGTACCTGTGGCACAAGATATTCCGCAGCTTCACCTACATGGGCAGTCGCGGCGCCGCAGTCGAATGCGTCAGCGCCATCGACATAGCTCTTTGGGACATCCGAGGAAAAGTCCTGGATAAGCCGATTTACGAGCTGTTGGGTGGGCCGCTACGCGATGAGATCGCGCTCTACACCCACCCGAACCAGGCTAAGTTTACCAGCAAAGAGGCTGTGGTCCGCGAAATTCGAGACATCGTCGAGTCTGGCCACACTGCGCTCAAGTTCGATCCCTTCCCCCACCAAGGCCGCACCGCCGATGGGCTGCCTCGCGAACAGCGGGACGGCTACCTCGATGGCAGCATGACCCGCAAGGATGAGCGCGAAGCCGCCGAACTCACGGCTCTCATCCGCGAAACGGCGGGCCCTGATGTCGACATCCTCATCGATGCGCATGGCCGGTTCGACGTCCCGACCGCCATTCGACTTTGTCGGAGCCTCGAGGAAGCTGGTCAGATCGACTGGTTCGAGGAGCCCTGTCCGCCGGAGAGCCTCAACGCGCTGAGACAGGTCCGTGAGAAGGTCAGTGCCGCTATCTCTTGGGGGGAGCGCGGTCACACGAAGTGGGATTTCGTGCCGGTGCTCGAAAACAAGCTCGCTGACTACATTATGCCTGACGTCACTTGGACCGGCGGCATTACTGAACTCAAGAAGATTTCTGCCCTGTGCGAAGCCTACTACATCCCGGTCTCGCCGCATGACGCGGCAGGGCCGATCAACGTGGTTGCGGGAGCACAGGTGATGATGACCGTTCCTAACTTCTACAAACTCGAAACATCGGAGTGGAACCTTGGCAAATACGATCACCTCATCGACCGGCCGCTCGATGTTTCGAACGGCAGTCTCAAGCTTACGCCCAAGCCTGGTCTCGGCGTTGAGATGAACCGCGACTACCTTCAAAACCATGAGATAGAGCTGGACTAACTAGCAACGCACCACGCCGCCCCAGCGCGCGCGGCGATGAGCCCCGCCCACCAAAACGAGGATAAATCATGCCAGAGGCAGATGGAGCCGACGAGGCGCTCAATCGGGTGAACATGTATTCCAAGCCGTCCGACCTTCGCATCACCGACATGCGGGTAGCGGAAATTGTCGGGGCGCCGTTCACCACAGTGCTGCTTAAGATTTACACCAACCAGGGCATCGTCGGGCTTGGCGAGGTGCGCGACGGCGCCAGCGCCACTTACGCGCTGATGCTGAAGAGCCGGTTGCTTGGCGAGAACCCTTGCAACATCGATCGGCTGTTTCGCCGGATCAAGCAGTTCGGCGGGCACGGTCGGCAAGGCGGCGGTGTATCGGCAGTTGAAATCGCGTTGTGGGATCTTGCCGGTAAGGCCTATGGCGTCCCGGTCTACCAGATGCTCGGCGGCCGGTTTCGAGACAAAGTGCGCGTCTACTGCGATACCGACGCCACCGTGCCGAGCGGCACCGAGACCGGAAAGCGCCTCAAGCAGCGCATGGAGCTCGGCTTCACTTTCCTCAAGATGGATTTGGGACTGATGCAGATTGCGGATGTGCCCGGTGCGGTCGTGTTTCCTGCCGGCTCACTGGAAGGATACCGCGACCATCCCAGTCGCGGGCCATTGAAGACCATCGAAGAGCGCCGTGTGCGCAACGCTGCGTACGATTTGCATAACGTCCAGCACCCGTTTACCGGCCTCCACTTTTCAGACAAGGGCCTCGACCTGCTTGAGCAATACATCGCCGAGGTTCGCGAGGTCATCGGCATGGATGTGCCGCTCGCCATCGACCATATCGGCCATATCTCGATGCAGAACGGCATTCGCCTTGCCCGGCGAATTGAAAAATACGTGCCAGCCTGGCTCGAGGATGTGATCCCATGGCAGTATACCGAGCAATATCGCCAACTGCAGGACGCCACCACGGTCCCGATCTGCACTGGTGAGGACATATACCTCAAAGAGGGCTTCGAGCCTCTGCTCAACAGCGGCGGCGTCGCCGTCATCCACCCGGACCTGCTCACCAGCGGGGGCATCCTCGAGACCAAGAAGATCGGCGACATGGCGCAGGACAAGGGTGTCGCCATGGCCATCCACATGGCGGAAAGTCCAATCGCCGCAATGGCCGCGGCACATGTCGCGACCGCGACCGAAAACTTCACGGCGCTTGAATACCATTCCGCCGATGTCGACTGGTGGGACGATATCGTCACGGGCCTTCCCAAGCCGCTGGTGAAGAACGGCTTCATCACAGTTCCCGACAAGCCCGGCCTGGGGATTGACGACGTTGTCGATGAGGTGATCTCGCAGCATCTGCAACCGGGTGTTACCGGCATTTGGCAGCCGACGGATCACTGGGACGATGAATATTCCTGGGATCGCACCTGGAGCTGAGGCAAAAAGGAAAACGAAGATGAAGATCACCGATCTCCGCTGCGCCGTTATCGGGAAACACCCGATCGTCCGCATCGTTACGGACGAGGGCCTCTATGGCTTGGGCGAAGTCGAATTCACCAAGTCCTATCTCAAGCCCTGGGTGCTGCATTTCCGCGAGGCGCTGGTCGGCGAGGATCCGACCGACGTCGAGAGAGTAATGCTGAAGATCCGCCAACGCGGCTCTTTCAAGCCGTACGGCGCGGCGGTGAGCGCTATTGAACATGCGCTTTGGGACATTGCTGGCAAGGCCGCGGGCGTGCCCGTCTATAAGCTGCTCGGCGGCAAGGTGCGGGACAAGGTGCGCGTCTACAACGGCTCGATTCGCCAGAAACGCACGGGCGATCGGCCGGAGGATTACGCCGCTGACGTCAAGTGGATGATGGAGCAGCCGCAGAACTTCTTCATGGTCAAACAAGGCATCTCGTTCCACTCCAACATGAAGGACACCATCGAGGGCTTCCACTACGGCGTGACGCAGAAGAAGGCCGGCTATCACGGTGCCATGGACCAGGGCGTTATCAGCGAACGCGGTTTCAATCACATGCTTGACTGCGTGATCGCGATGAAGGAAGTGCTGGGCGACAAAGTCAGTCTGGCGCTCGACTGCGGCCCGGGCTGGATGCTCCCCGATGCGATCAAATTCGCTCGCGCGGTCGAAAAATACAATTTGATGTGGCTCGAGGATATGCTGACAGGCGACTACGTGCCGTGGGTCAATCCGCAGGCCTATCGGGAACTGACCACTTCCACCTCTACGCCAATCCACACCGGAGAGCAGATCTACCTGCGGCACAATTTCAAGGAACTGATCGAGACGCAGGCGGTGCGCGTCATCGGCCCCGATCCAGCCGATATTGGCGGCATTGCAGAGCTCAAATGGGTCGCCGAGCACGCCTACATGCACTCGATCCTCATGGCACCGCACGGCACCGCAAACGGCCTGCTGGGCCTCGGCGCGTTGATCAATGTCTGCGCTACGCTGCCGGCAAATTACGTCGCCTTCGAATATCCGAGCGCCTCCGACCCCTGGTGGGAGGATCTGGTAATCGGCTTGCCGCCGCAGATCGTGAAGGACAGCATGGTGGACCTACTGGAAGCGCCGGGCCTGGGGCTCGATATCGACGCCGAAAGGGCCAGGAGATATCTCAGAGAGGAAGATTCGGGGTTCTTCGACTGAACCTCACTCCACACGCGCTGAGGCCAAACGCAAAAAGCGTCCTCGACGCGTATGCGTGAGGAGCTTTCTACGAGGCGACTTGAATGGGCAACTGCCGGCGAGGCGGCGTCGAAAGCGGTGATGCGGCATAGGTCGGAGCGCAACCTCCGGGTACCGCCCCCCTGTTTCGACATTCGAATTCCTTGGACGCCACAAATACTACCTTATGGGTCCCGACATCCTGCCAGCTTATCAACGCGACGCTCGAGGGATAGTAGTGCGTCTGCAAGAGCCGGCACGCACTCAAGACCGGATATCCACGAGCCACATGCGAAACGCTCTTCTGCTGGCATTTTGCGACCGATAATCCGGGCAATACTCCGATGTTCGGCCCTCATGATGCGCTGGCGGAATCCATCGGATTGCCGGCCCTGTCTGTTTGAAATCCAACTGTCACTCCGGTCTGACCTCTGCGCACTTCACCGGCGAGAGCGGCGATTGGATAGCATCCTGACGAAGTACCGAATGAAGGATGCACTACGCCGATCGTATCCAGATAGCCTTTTTGCGATCAAACTCCTGGCCCTGCCAGAGCGCTCAAGGTGTCTGGCCTTATTGCGATTTCACCAGTCCCGAGAAACCGGCGACAGCCAGTAGGCTGAGCGCCCAGCCGATCACCGACTGGAAGAAATAGTACCTCAAAGTGAAGGTGCCGGTTGGTTTCAGCGAGTCCGGCCGCCAGTACTCCTTTTGTCCGATCGACGCCACCGGCAGAAGAACATCAAGCGAATACATCAATGCATTGAATTCCGGGTAGCTGGCTGCCTCCGGCTGATTGCGAAAACAGGTCAGTTGGTTCTGCCCGACTTCGGCACGTCCCCTCAGATCCTGTCCCGCAGACGGCATGAAGCGGGTTTCGGTTCGTTGCAGATCGCACATCGTCCATTCGGGGGAGCGCAGCACGACCGGGCTATTCGGTTTCATCGCGCCACTTCGGTAGGCAATCCCAAAGACCCCAGCGCCAATCGCCCAGAAGAGCATCAGCCAGACCAGCGCCAGAAGTGGCTGCCGCCCATAGCGCAGCGTCACCGCAAGGATGGCGTCCATAACCGCCAGGACGACCCTCAAGGCCGGGTTCTTGGCACGCGCCCGACGTGCCTTTCGCTGCAGCCGCTCCTTGGTGATGAGGACAGCGCGGGCTTCCTCGTCATGGCCCATTTCCCTAAGGACCTTCGACAGCTGCTCATAGGGTTGAGGCCAGAAGTCCGCCCCCCAGCGTTCAGGCGTTTGGCGTGCAAGCCAGTCAAGGCGGCTTTCCGCGTCCGCAGGACCACCGATAAAAGCGCCGTACCGGCAACGGTTTAAAAGCAAGTCGCCGGTTTTCGGCCAACTCGCCATCTCGTCATCAATCGCACCGATTGTCGTGGCTGTCAGGTCGAGTGTGCCCTCGACCGATGCGTTTTGCCGCAAAAAGAATGCGCCGTCGATCGTGGTTCGATTGAGCCGCAATGCATAGCCCCCCGGCTGCGAAAGTGAGGCCGACGTGCAATCAATGTCGCCACCAAATCGGGCACCGAGCAAACGTGTCTCGCCGACAATGATTGCCCCTCTTAGGGCGAGGTCGCCTGCCGCCACAATCCCGTCACCGTTCAGGACGACTTCTCCCGGCCGCTCCAGGCGAGCCCCGACCGCATTGACGTCACCACCAAGGCGGACGGCAGAAAGATTGAGACCACCACGCACATCGGCGCCGCGCAGCAGAATGCCCCCACTGGTTTCCAGTCCATCGGCGTCGAGCGCGATGCCGTCCGGCGAAGCAATCGAGACGCCATCCGCTTCGATGCTGCCGCCGATACGCGCGCCGGGGAGCCGGATTTCGCCAGTTACGATCGCGGCACGAAGCGAGAGGCAGCCCCGTGCTTCGAGCCTATCAGCCTGCAATCCGGGCAAGGCTGAGCCATCCAGGAACAGATTGTCGATAATCGCGGAGCGCAATATCGGCGAGGCTTCGAAATGGCAGTCCTTAAGGCCAATGTCGCGGGGAATTCTGCATCCCTCGAGGTCGAGGATACCGGTGATCCACGCTCCGGTCAGCCTTAGCCCTTTTTCATGGAGACGGTATTCATCGTTGCCGAGAATGAGATACCGCAAAAGCTCCGCCCGCACCGTTCGCTCGGGATCTTCGTCTCGCGGGCGCAGGCCGTCGCCTAAACGGTCGAAGTCGCCCATTTGGAGATGCGCAACCACCTTTTCTTCTGCCACGCTGAGCGGGCGATAGTCAGCAAGGCTTAGTGCGGCGGGAACGGCAGATACCGATTGCGAGGCTTTCTCGTTCATGAAATCGGCATCCGTTTGGATCCGGCTACATCTATTGATCCGACACAGCGTTGCAGGGGAGCAAACCTACGCGATTTGCGCATCATCCGATCGACTTGAGATGTCTGAAAATTCATAAGATCGTTCCCTCCAGCACGACGTCTACGCTAATCCCCGCCGGTGGGCGTGTCGCCAATCAAATGGGCGTTCCGACGTGGCACAGAGCATGTTCCGCACGTAAGCCTTGTGCCAGCGTGATTGATTTCGCCGTTTTGGATACAGGTCAAGAGATGGCACAAAAATGCGCTCCGATGCGGCGGCATATCGGACCACAGGCATAGTTTCTGGATTCAGTGCCGATCACAGTCCGATGCAGCCGATGCTAATGTGTTGCCAAGACCGACCAAAACTCGCGGATCGACATCGCCGCGCGAGTAGATGCATGAACTTAAACCTACCGACCCGGAATGCGCGCTACCACTCCACCTGAACCCGTTGAAAGCCTGCGCGATGCCAGACGACCAAGCAACATCCCAACCGCGCCGATCAGGATTGCCACAGGGCGTGGTCCTTCTCGCAAGCTTCCTGTTTGTGGTCTGGCTGGTGGTCAATTCATCGGTTGAAGCCCCGATCGTGGCCGTGGGCGCTCTGGTATCTTTCGTCTTGGCATCGATCTTCGTGCGTCGCGGCGATGCCTGGAAGATCACGGTAACGCCAACCAAGGTTCTGCATTCCATTGCCTATACCGGCGTTTTCCTCGTCGAGTTGGTAAAGGCAAATATGAACATGCTGCGCTATGTCTACGCGCCGCGCATTGTTATTCGTCCGGGGATCGTCAAGGTCAGGATGCCACTCACATCGCCGATCGGTCGGCTGGTCCTTGCCAATTCAATCGCGCTTACGCCCGGCTCGCTTGTCATGGATCTTAGAGGTGACGCCCTCTTCGTTCATTGGCTTGACGTAAAGACCACCGACCCGGAAGAAGCGACGCGGATGATCATCGGTCCTTTTGAGAAGCACCTGGGGGCGGTATTTGGCTGAAATCATCCTGCAGATTGCCGTGGTCCTGATCTTCTTCAGCATCGTCTTTGGTGTGCTGCGGCTGATCATCGGCCGCACGGCGATCGATCGTGTGGTGGCGATCGACATGCTGACCGTTGTGACTATCTCGTTGATAGCGCTCTACGCCCACATATCAGGACGCTTTGTCTATATCGACGTTGCACTTGTCTACGGACTGCTGAGCTTTCTGGCGGTTCTTGCCATTGCTCGTTTCCTGGAAAAGGGGCCATAGCCGCCATGCTCGAGATGCTCATCCTGTTGGTGTGCGGGAGCATTCTGGTGAGCGGAGTGCTGGCCGTCTTGCTGAGCAATCTCATGGCGGCGATGGTCAGCGCGGGTCTCGCAAGCCTGTTTGCGGCCGCGTCCTATGTGCTCTTGGCCGCGCCAGATGTCGCCATGGCCGAGGCAGCGATCGGCTCGGGCCTGGCAACACTGATCTTCCTTTACGCGATCCGCAAGACCAGAGGCGCAGGAGCGGTCGATGAGTGAGCTGATCGGCAGTCTGACGATCCTCGTTGGGGCGTTCTTCCTCTTTTCCGCGGGTATCGGGCTGCTGCGCATGCCTGATGTCTTCACCCGCATCCAAGCGGGCACCAAAGCCTCGACCTTGGGCAATATTCTCGTTCTTGCCGGACTTGGCATCTATCATCCGGACTGGTCGTTGAAGCTTTTGATCATCGCCTACTTCGTGCTGATGACCAATCCGCTGTCGTCACATGCGCTGTCGCGGGCGGCGCACGCAATCCGTACGCCGATGGCGGCGGCGACCGTCGTTGATGCCCTGCGCGACGAGAACGACCGTGCTGGCAAAGAGGGCTCGGCATGAGGCGCGTATTTGGCCTGCTCTGTGTGCTGATATTCGGCGTCATCTTTGCTTCACTCGTGAGCGACTATGACGAGCGCCAGACGCTCTCGGCGCTGGCAGTTCACTATCTGACTGAGGTGCCCGCCGATCTTGGTGCGCCAAACGTTGTGACCGGAATTCTGATTACCTTTCGGGGATTTGATACGCTCGGCGAAGTCGCGGTGCTATTCATGGTGGCGGCGAGTGTGGGCCTGCTCCTTACGGGCGAGGCGGGCGGGAAAGCACCTTCCCGCGATAGCGCATCCCATATCATTGGTCGCGGCCCGAGCGAACTGGTGCGCAATGGTGCAGAGGTGGTTCTTCCGCTGATCTTCCTGTTTGGCGCCTATGTCATCATGAATGGTCACCTGTCGGCCGGCGGTGGTTTTCAGGGGGGCGCAGTCGTTGCTTCCGGTGTCATGCTCCTGATGCTCGCCTACCCTTCCGGATCGATCAACCACGGCTTTCTCAGCACAACGGAATCGCTTGCAGGTGTGTTCTACGTCCTGATCGGCATCGTCGGTATTGCCTTCGGCAGCGGGTTTCTGGACAGCCATATTCTACCACGCGGCAATTTTGGGACGCTGATCAGCGCCGGGGCGATCCCGCTGATTTCGGCGCTCCTGGGCATCAAGGTCGGCGCGGAATTGAGTGTCATTATCGACCGGTTTCGCAGCTAGACGAGATGGGAAGCGCCATGGGGCTGCCGATATCACACATACTTCTGGCCACCGGATTTCTTCTCATCCTCATTGGTTTCTGGGGAATGCTGAGACATCGCAACATCCTTCGCATCATCATCGGTTTTTCGCTGATCGACACAGGCATGCACATCGTCCTCGTGGCGACCGGCTATGTCACCGGCGGGACGGCGCCGATTATCGACGAGGCACTCAGCGCTTCAGACGCGGCCAAGCACGCCGTCGATCCGATTCCGGCCGCGCTCGTCGTTACGGCCATTGTCATCGGCTTTTCGGTGACTGCAATCATGCTGTCCTTCGCGATCCGACTCCACGCCGTGAGGAAAACACTCTCGATTGACGCGCTGACGGAGTCCAAATGGTAGACAGCCTTCTGCAGCCGCTGAATATTTTCTTGCTTGGCATTGGCGGAGGATTTCTCATCCCCCTGCTCTACCGTATCGCCAAGCCATTGCCGGCGGTTGGTTTCGTCGTGGCGATGCTGGGAATGACCGTCATTTCATGCGTCTGCCTTTGGCGAATCCACAACGGCGAGCCGACCTTCGAGATCCTGACGGCTGGCAGCGTGCCACCGTTCTCGATCAATTTGCGGTTTGGTCCATGGGAAGGTTTTTTCTCTGTTTGCGTCAATGTTGTCGGGCTTCTTGGCGCCTGGCATCTCTGGGAGCGGCTGCGCTTAAACTATTCGGCACTTCTGCTGTACCTGATCCTGATCATGGGCATCAACGGGATGGTAATGACCCGCGACCTGTTCAACCAGTTCGTGTTCCTGGAGATCATGTCGATCGGGACCTACGGGCTTCTTGGATTGGAGCGGACCCCGGCAGCGCTTGCGGCCAGCTTCAAGTACATCATGGCGACGGTGCTCGCCTCCTCGTTCTTTCTTTTGGGCGCCGGGCTCCTCTATCATGTGACCGGTACACTCAATATCGACGAGATGGTCACCAACCGGGCGGCGATAACCGGGCCGATCGGGGCGACTGCGCTGCTGTTCGTGCTTGCCTGCCTCGTACTCGAGCTGAAGCCGTTCCCTGCCAACGGTTGGGGGCTCGACGTCTACGAGACGGCCCACAGCGGCATCGCCGCGCTTTCCTCCGTCGCAGTGTCGGCCGGCGTGTTCTTCGCTCTTTTCAAGCTGCTGCCGCTCTTTGAAGATCAGCTGGGCATTCTCGCAGTGTCGGGCGGCGTCACCTTCCTATTCTCCAATCTCGTTGGGCTGAGGCAGACAAGCGTGCAGCGGATGCTCGGCTACTCCTCGATCGCACAAATGGGGCTGCTGGTGCTGGCGCTTGCGCTGCTCCACCACCTCGAGGCCGAGCAGTCGCTGCCGCTGGTTGTCGGGGGTCTCTTCGTCAATCATCTGTTGGCCAAGGCCGGCCTGTTCTGGCTTGCCGGCATCGTCGAGCGCACCGAGGTCGACCGTTGGTCCGATATTGCCGGAAATCGTCTTTTGCTCTCGATCCTTGCAGTGTTCTTGGTCGCTATTTCCGGGCTGCCGCCCTTCCCAGGGTTCTGGGCGAAATGGGAACTCGTAATGCAAGCTGCAGCTGGGGAGCGATCTGTCTGGATCGCTGTCATCCTGGTCGGATCGCTGCTTGAGGCAGCCTATATGTTCCGCTGGTTCAAACAGGCGACGCGACCGCCGTCGAGCGCGAAAGACACCAGCTCTCCGACAGGAAACCCTGCCTCGCTCGAGCTTTCTCCATTCAGGTTGTTTCCGGTGGTGGCCAGCGCTGTGTTGCTGTTTGTGAGCGGCACCGTGGCGGCGGCTCTTGCGGGCGCAGCGTCCCCATGGCTTGTCGCGCCCCTTTGTGTCGGTGGCCTGCTTTGCCTTCTCGATGGGCTTCCGGGTAGGATCAAGTGCGTATTGATGCTGGCGGCGGTGCTGGTTGTCGGATCGTGGATCGCTGCCGACCTCGAAGGTTTGCCCCGACTGTTTGCTGCACTTCTTCTTGCCGGCGGTCTGGTCATTGCTTTTGCCAGTCTCTATCGGGCCGATCCTCGCCAGGGCTTCTATCCAATGATGGCGATCCTGCTTTTGTCGATCGCCGGTCTGTTGCGCGCCGCTACCAGCCTGGAGTTCTTCTTCCATTGGGAAATCATCACTCTCTCTTCCTATTTCCTGATCGCGCAACGGCCCGGTGCTCACTCCTATGTGTTGCAGTTCCTGCTTTTTTCCCTGGTATCGGCCTTTTGCCTGCTTGCAGGCTTTGGCGTTGCCACCGATGCCAACCGCAGCACCGCGCTTTCGGCTTTCGCTACGGCTGGCCCGGATGCGGCGCGTGCCTTCATGTTCCTCGCGATCGGCTTTCTGATCAAAGCCGGCGCGGTTGGCGTTCATGTCTGGCTGCCTGGCGCCTATGCCGAGGCTGACGACGACCTGTCGGCAATGCTTTCCGCCGTGATCAGCAAGGTTGCGGTCTTCGGGCTGTTCATGGTGACATACCTCGCCATTCGCTCTGACGTCGGACTCGAAATGGCGCACGTGATGGGTTGGATCGGACTACTGACGACCGTCGCTGGTGCCGTTATGGCGTTCCAACAAACCGATCTGAAACGAATGCTCGGCTATTCCAGCATGAGTCAGATTGGCTACATCATCACGGCGATAGCGTTGATGAGTCATCTCGGTTGGGTCACGGCGTTCTACCTTGTTGCCAATCATCTGATGGTCAAGGGTGTCCTCTTTCTTGCAGCCACAGCCGTCATTCTGCGAACCGGTACCCGATTGTTCGATGAGCTCGGTGGCCTCGCCAGGGAAATGCCTCTCACCTTTGCTTGCGTGATTGTTGCCCTTGTCTCGATGTCCGGCCTACCCCCACTTGCCGGCTTCGGCGGCAAGTGGTTGCTGCTAAGCGCAATGATGGACAGGGGCTGGTATGGTCTCGCGATCGTTGCCGTCCTCGCGACCTTCATCGGTTTCTTATACATGTTCAGATTTGGCTATTCGATCTTCCTTGGTCCAAGAAGCCCCGCAGCTGAGGCTGTGGCGGAGGCGCCCTTGCCGCTCTTGGCCGCGCAATTCGTTCTAGTCCTCGCAATTGTCTTGCTGTCGTTCTTTCCGAAGCTGGTAATGGATCCGGTGTCTGCGGCGATCGATCCTTATTTCGCCTCGACTCTGGTCTGGCAGGGGATGTCGCTTGAGACCATCTATGGCTACTGGAATCCTATCCCCATCATGGCAGTCACTGTCGCGATCACAGCGGTTCTTTTAGGGGGCTTCCTATTGGTCTATCGAACCGGGCGCGGGCGCTCCATTCCCGTCAGCACGACGCATTTTTATGCCTTCTATCGATCGGCGTTTGCACCGCTCGTTACCCCAATTGCAAACTTTATCTGGGACGGAATCTGCGATCTGACGATCGGCGCGGCGGGAGTAGTGCGAAGGGTCTACACGGGCAACGGCCAGACATACGCGCTCTATGTGCTCTACTATGCAATCGCGATCTATCTGCTGGGGACGTTCAGGCTTCTTCCAGCTTGATGTCCGGCAGCGGCCCAACAATCTTGGCCCCTGTCATCGCTATTGGCCGGCCGCCTGTGCGATCCCACCCAGAATGCGGCTCGGAAGGAAAATTATCAGTGATGCAGCGCCCTCGATCACCGATGCGCCGTCGGCCAGCATCGTCTGGCTAGCCGGCGCTTGGTCTTCTCTGAGAATACTGCGCATCAAGGCATCGTTGTTGACCACGTCCATTAGCGTGGGTGAACTGGCAAAGACACTATGCCTGCCACCATCGATGTCGGAGACATCGATAACCGCGATCTCTCTCTTTTGAAGGGCAGCAACCTCGGAGCCGCTGCCGACACGCGGGTGACCACCCGCCAATCGCCGGGAAAATCCGAGAGCGCGATCGCGCTGTGAGACGATGATTGCAAATGGTCGCGGGATGTCACCAATGTCGTCAATCTGGCTCAGGAAGACGTCGACATCGATATCAGGTGCGGCGAGAACGACGCCACCCAGCCGCTTCAACGTGCTGGTACGCCCCCTGAGGGCCAGATCGCGCAACGCTTCCGTGACGACATAGGCGCCCATGGAATGACCAACCAGGATGATTCTCGTTGCATTGGTCTCTGCGGCGATCTCGATCGTCTCGGCAAGTCCTCGCCGGCCAACGAGGGCACTGTCACGATCGAAGACGTAAAGCGGGATCGACGCTCCTGACGGCCAGGCGTAATGCAGCGAGACCGACTTGATATTGTAGTCGTAGCTGATCTGGGCGTTGCGGAAGACGCTGTCGGCGAAGTTGTTGTTGTATCCGTGAACGAAGATGAAAATCTCGCGATTTTCCGATGCCCGCTGCGCGAGCGCGACATTCATCTGCCTGATGAAGTCCTGCCGCTCGGCAATCGGCTGATAGGTCCGTGCTGAAAAGTGCCTGCTTGGATCAGGAGCACGGCCGCTTTTCTCGACGCGGCCGGCAACGTGGTTTTGTGGTATGCCAATGTCGAGTTTCGCAAAATTCAACGTCCTCGATCGCTCGGCCGAATACGGCAGCGAAAGATTGTCGGATCGGGCGCGGGTAGTCGCGACGTAGATTGGAACGATTGCCCGTGGTTCTGCTCCTGACGATGATGCCGTGGGAAGGCCAAGCACGGCGCGTGGTCCGCCACAGCCGACGAGAGCCAACAGGATGATCACAATGACTGACAATCGAATTGAGGACACGGGCTCGACCTAATTCCCTGGCAAGCTGCTAAAATCGTTCAACAACAAAGACAATCGGCTGGATCGTTCACCCTGGCCACACGCATGAGGCGAAGCACTTCCTTGTTCTAAGCTATCCGCGGCGGGTGCGGTAGACGAATTCCAGCTGTTGCTCGCAGCATCCAGATTTTCGTGTCGTTCCGGCGACAGAATGATGCGGAAAATCTTTGCGCCGATAGAGACCTCCCGCCGATTGCCAAAATCTGGACTGCAGGCATGTTTGCGGGATTCTATGCTGATCACTTCGCTTCTTGAACCGCTCTATAGTTCTTAACCAGAGCGCCTGCGCCTTCGGTTCCGAAGACCACGCAAGCCGAGCCGGACGTTAAAGGAGCACGATCACTTGAGTCCCTACTCAGGACTTCTACCGTTCGCGTTGATTACTGGCACAGATCGATTGATGTGTAATGGGCGCATATTTCCGATGCCCAGTGACGCATCAAACCCGCCAAAATGCATTTATCTCATTGAATCTATCCCATTTTTACAGCTGTCCGCGCATGGAGAAACGCCATCGCGCCAGTAGGTATCCGGGGGAACCGCCCATGAAGATGCATCTGGCTACTTCGAAATCCCGCGCAATGTTTGGCGTGTCGGTCGCTATGCTGGCGACCATCCTCCTGGCGGGTTGCCGAAACGAGGAGGAGGCTTCTGAGCGCCCTCCAAGACCGGTCAGAACCGTCGCGGTTTCATTCAATCCCGAGGATACATATGGGTCGCTCGTCGGGGAGATCCGTCCGCGTACAGAAACCAGCTTCAGCTTCAGGCAGGGAGGCGAGGTGCGCGAGCGCGACGTCGAGGTTGGCGACCTCGTGAAAGTGGACACCGTTCTCGCCCGTCTTGATACCGAAGACGCTCAGGACGCAGTGCGAAAAGCTGAAGCAAATCTCTTTGCGGCTCAGGCCCAATTCCAGAACGCAGAGACCGAGCGTGCGCGTCAGCAGCAACTTTATCCCCGCACATCAACCCGTCAGGCTTTCGATGCAGCGACCGCCCAGGCGAGTATGGCACAGGCTGGTGTAGACGCGGCACAAGCCGGTCTGCGAATAGCGCAGACCAATCTTGACAACCGCGTCCTGAAGGCAAATGCCGCAGGCGTCGTCACCGCGATCGGAGGTGAAGTGGGACAGATCGTCGGCGGTGGACAAATGGTGGTGCGGGTTGCCCAGCTTGGAACACGTGACGCGGTTTTCCAGGTTCCCGAAGCCACAATCCAGACGACCGGAGGCGATGCCCGCGTAGACGTGCAGCTTCTCAGCAACCCCGCCATCAAGGCGACAGGAACGGTTCGAGAGATTTCGCCGACTGCTGATCCGATCACCCGCAACTTCACGGTCCGCGTCGGGCTCGATACCGCGCCCGACGAATTCCGCTTCGGAAGTGCCGTGCGTGGTACAATCCGGCTTTCCGGTGAGCCCGCGGCGCGGCTGCCAATAACAGCACTTTTCAGCCAAGGTAGCGAAAGTGCCGTCTGGGTTGTCGATGCGGCCAGCAAGACGACAAAGCTTGTGCCGGTCGAGGTCCATCGCTTCGACACGAAAGATTTCCTTGTGACCAAGGGCCTTTCAAGCGGAGACAACGTGGTGGTTGCCGGAGTGCAGCAACTGCGCCCGGGCATGCCGGTTCGCTTGCTTGAAGGAAGCGTCGAATGAACGAGGGCTTCAATCTATCGCTCTGGGCGATCCAGCGACGGAGCCTTGTGATCTTCCTCGTGGTTCTAAGCGCCATAGCGGGCATCCTTGCCTACATCAATCTGGGACGCGACGAGGATCCAGAGTTTACCTTCAAGACGATGATCGTCTCCGCCGGGTGGCCGGGCGGAACGATTGAGCAGACCACGGATCAGATCACCGACCGTCTGGAAAGGACGCTCGAAGAGGTGCCCCACCTCGACAGTCTGCGCAGCCTGACAACGGCCGGACAATCAATCGTCTACGTGACGCTCGACGATTCAACGCCGCCCGATCAGGTCGGAGAATCCTGGTATCAGGCCCGCAAGAAAGTCGGAGACATGGTGTCGACGCTGCCAGCTGGTGTGCGCGGACCCTTCTTCAACGATGACTTCGGTGACACCTTCGGCATCATCTATGGCTTTACATCCGATGGCTTTACCGATCGCGAAGTCCGTGACTGGGCCTACGAGGCCCGCACCCGGCTGCTCAAGATCGACAATATCGGCAAGATTCAGCTTATCGGGACCCAGGACGAGACGATCTATATCGAATTCTCGACCGAGCGGCTCGCTAGCCTCGGCCTCAGTGCTGCAACAGTGATCGGAACTATACAGGCGCAGAACGCCGTCCTGCCTGCAGGTCTCATAACCTCGGCGCAGGATCGAACAATTCTTCAGGTTTCCGGCAGTCTCGCCGACGAGGCAACGCTGCGGCAACTGAACATTCCAACCGCATCCGGCTTCGTGCGTCTTGGAGATATTGCCAGTGTCGTGCGCGGAACCGTAGATCCGCCCCAGCCGCGATTCCGCATCAAGGGTAAGCCGGCTATCGGTATCGCCATCTCCATGGCGTCGGGGGGCGACATCCTGCAGCTTGGCCAGAATATCGAAGCGACGATGCAGAAGCTTGAGGACGATCTGCCAATTGGCATCAACCTCACGCACGTCGCGAGCCAGCCTGCGGTCGTCAAGACAGCGATCCGCGGCTTCACAACCTCGCTCGGCCAAGCAGTCGTCATCGTTCTCGGTGTGAGTTTCCTGGCTCTCGGAATTCGAGCCGGCATCGCGGTTGCCGTGTCAATCCCGCTTGTTCTTGCCTTGACCTTCCTGTTCATGGACATATCAGGCATTGCCCTGCAGCGCGTCTCGCTGGGAGCATTGATCATTGCGCTGACGCTGATGATCGATGACACGATGGTCACCGTCGAGACGATGATGGCGAAGCTTGAGCAGGGTTACGAGCGGGTTCAGGCGGCGTCCCACGCCTACACTTCAACCGCATTTCCGATGCTGGCCGGCACGCTGGTAACGATCGCTGGCTTCATTCCTGTCGGTTTTGCAAGCAGCTCTTCGGGCGAGTATGCGCGATCCCTTTTTCTGGTGATCGGCTTCGCGCTCATCGTGTCCTGGCTCGTGGCGGTGCTGCTGACACCGATCGTTGGTCTTGCCGTCCTGAAATCAGGGACTGCAACGGGTCCGAAGGAGGATGGAGCACTCATCCGCGGCTTCAAGAACCTCCTGTACGCCTGCATGCGAATGCGCCTCCTTGTCGTGCTTGCCACCGCCGCTTTGTTTGTGGCTGCTCTCCTTGGATCGTCCGCCATGAAACGGCAGTTCTTTCCAGCGTCAGACAGGCCGGAGCTTATCCTGCAGCTCACCCTGCCGCAGAGTGCATCGCAGGATGCGACCGCCGTTGACGTCTCGAAGGCGGAAGAAGTTCTGGCCGCCGACGAGGATGTGGCTGACTGGAGCTTTTATATCGGCTCCGATCCCGTTCGCTTCTACCTGTCGATGGACCTGCAGGCTCCAGCACCCTCCCGTGCCCAGGCAGTGGTGATCGCCAAGAGCGTTGGTGTGCGCGAGGCGCTGCAGGCACGCTTGCAAAAGGCGCTCGACGAGAAATTGCCCGATATCATCGTGCGCGTTTCGCCGCTGGAAATGGGACCGCCGGTTGGCTGGCCTGTTCAGTACCGGGTCAGTGGACCGGATATTCCGGGCGTGCGAAATGTCGCCTGGCAAGTCGCCGACGCCATCAGCAAGGTTCCGGGCGTCGTCCAGCCCAACCTCGACTGGAATGAGCCGGTTCGAAAAATCGTCATCAATGTCGATCAGGATCGTGCCCGGCTGGTGGGCCTCAATTCCTCTGTGATTGCCCAGACGCTGTTCGCCACGGCATCGGGAATTCCGATCACGCAGGTTCGGGACTCGATCTACCTTATCAATGTGGTGGCGAGAGCGGCCGCCGACGAGCGCGTCGACATCAGCACCATTCGCACACTGCAGATCCCCGTCGGCCCCAACAATACGGTGCCGCTCTCCAGCATCGCCACGATCGACTACCAGACCACACAGCCCGTCATCTGGCGTCGCGATGGCTCGACGACGATCACTGTTCAGGCAGACACCGCCGAAGGTGTGCTGGCGGCCGGTGTCGTCGAAGCTGCGGCTGCCAAGATCGATGAGCTGCAAAAGGCCAACCCGCGCTACCCGATCGAGGTAGGCGGTGCAGTCGAGGGGGCCGAAGAGGGGCTTGCATCGGTCGTCGAGATGCTTCCGGTGATGGCCGTCATCATCCTTATCGTGCTGATGTTCCAACTGCAGAGCGTACAGCGCCTGCTCCTCGTCATCAGCGTTGTGCCTCTGGGGCTAATCGGCGTCGTGCTGATCATGCTGATAACCAATACGCCGGTGGGCTTCATAGCCGTTCTGGGCATGATCGCACTTATCGGCATGATCACCCGAAACTCCGTGGTGCTCATCGACCAGATCGACCTTGCCATTGAAGAAAAGGGCCGGACGTGGCGCAGCGTGATCGACGTTACCGCCCAGCGTCTGCGACCGGTCTTCCTAACAGCGGGATCGACCGTGCTCGGAATGCTGCCGATCATCCGTGATCCCTTCTGGTCACCCCTCGCCTTTACCGTCATCGGCGGTCTCGTGGTCGCTGCGGCGCTGACGCTGATCTTCCTGCCGGTACTTTACGTCCTGTGGTTTCGCATTCCGGCTAAGGCAGAGGCCGAAAAGATCGAAACTTCCACGACTAAACCGGCTGCCGCTGGAGTGTGAGAGTTCTCCAGCCGCGTCTCATCGCGTGGTCGTGCTCAAAGCCTCGCTCGACGAGACAAAGGAACAGGTTGGGGTGACGCATTGCAAAGGACAACCGCTGTCAGCTAGGCTGCAGTCGGTCGGTGGCGTATTTGCGAACTTGCCACTGCCTGGGGTGCAATCGCTTTCGCGCTCAACGACATCCCTTTCCTCGGGCCGTTTGCTGCAACCGCGCTTCCGACACTGTTTGCCATTGCCCAATTCGACAACCGGCAGACGGCAGTGCTCATTTTCGCGAGCCTGAACGTCATCCAATTCATCATCGGGAGCTATCTGGAGCCGCGGCTCAGCGGTGCCTCGCTTGCAATATCCCCTTCGCCATAATGTGGGGCACATCTGGGGCTTTCATCGGCTGCCCACCCGATCGCGTTCATTGTTTATAGCGCAGGCACGCCATCGGGAAAGTGGGTCGCAACGCTGCTGTCGGGCGGTTCCAACGCAGACATGGACCACGGACCGTGAAGCTGGATCTCCGGCGTGCACAGAGATGTGTTTAAAGCCATCTAAAACAACTTGAAACGCTAAAAGCGACTTCCTCTGATGCTTGTGCATCTGACAGTTGAGAAAGGACGTCGACGGCGCTAGATTACGCTTGGGAGGAACATCGACTGCCATAGGCGGCTTTGCCGCAAGATAGGGACGAAGGCTGAAACCCAGCTTTCGCCGCGCGAAGTGCTCGCTTCAGTCGCTCGCAAACCAGTCCGCTTGCATCATTCAGACATCATCCGGCCCTCGCTCTTGGGCCCAAGAGGAGAGTTAAGAATGAATCGCATAAGTGTTCTCTCACGCATCCTGTCGAGCAGTGCATACCTGGCACAGAACTTCGAGCGCGAAACGATCGCCGCGATTTCGAGCGCTGGTTTTCGATGCAAACCCGTGACGCCAACCAGCGCCTCTCACGCCTGCGCGGGCGGCTTCGCCGCTAAGCCTGGCACGATACGTTGGAATGACGGCGGCAATATGGTTGCCGGGCAAGCGGCGCCTGGCGATTCCGTCTTGCCTACGGCCAACTGAGGGTGACGCGATGACGACAGAAGACGTCATGACTCCTGCCAGCTTGCACGAACGGCAACTGAACCACATGAGCTTTGCGAGCTCGGACTACGAGGCCGTTGATGCAGAGCCGGAGGAAGGTACGCCTTCGTTTTTATCTCCTTTTGAGTTCTCGACCGAGGGGCTCTCGCGGCCGGATCAGTTTGCGGCATGGCGCAATAGCTTCGCACCTATGCTTGAGCTTTCTGATACCGATCCAATGACGGCAAACTTTAGCGGCCGGCAGGAGCTTTGGGATCTTGGCAGTCTCGTCCTTGCCAGGATCAGCACTGACAGCCTCGCCTTTTCTAGCCTTCCAGGACATGTTCGGCGAGATCCGGTCGACCACTGGACCATGACAGTTCTGTTGTCCGGTCAAATAAGCACCAATGCGGCAAGGCACGAGTTTACCGCGGATCCGGGCGAGTTCCAGATCCATTCGCTTGGCCGTTCCTTCACCGGCGTCGTCGACAAAAGCGAGATGCTAATGCTGTTCGTGCCGCGGGATCTTTCTCTCGAAACGGCGGCCACCCTTGGCTCGGCCGAATTTTCGACACTCAGGTCAGGCATGGGACGACTGTTCTCGGAC
Source organism: Rhizobium sp. BK399 (assembly GCF_014194695.1). Lineage (GTDB taxonomy): Bacteria > Pseudomonadota > Alphaproteobacteria > Rhizobiales > Rhizobiaceae > Rhizobium. The sequence continues at coordinate 321,258 of NZ_JACIAH010000003.1, forward strand.
TATCTGATTGGCGTGAGTAATCGCCTGCCAACGCTGGTTCATGCCGACTTGCCTGGGCTGACCGCAGCGACACAGGCAATGATCCTTGCCTGCGTTTCGCCATCCGCAGACCATATCGAGGCCGCCGAAGGACCGATTGCCAATGTGCTTCTCGAAAGGGCGCGGCAGCTGGTGCGAAGCCGGTTGCTCGATCCGAAGCTCGGCAGTGAACTGATACGCCGAGAGCTCGGCATTTCGCGCACGCGTCTATATAACCTGTTTGAGCCTTTCGGCGGGGTGATGCACTACATCCAGCATCGTCGATTGCTCAGCGCCTACGCCGCTTTAACCGACCCCAACGATCGAAGGCTCATATTCCAGATTGCTGAAGAGCGTGGATTCAGCGACGGGGCCGAGTTTGGCCGCGCATTCAAGCGAGCGTTCGGCCACAGCCCGAGTGAAGTCCGGAATCGAAGCGGTGGCGGCATTCCGCTTTGCCCGGACCTTGAGGATTGCGCGTCCGAGGAAAGACTTGGTGTGCTACTGAGGAGGCTACAGGGATAGCTCCGGTGTGCGTGCTGACGGTCGAACACAAGGTCGTACGCATTTGTCAGAATCGGCGTCTCCGAGCGTTCTTGATGATCCGTGCTGGTAGGCCCTCACCGGACAAGAAAGCCAAGAGCGGCGGCGTTCGCAAGGTCGATAAAGAAAGCCGAAACGAGGGGCAGGATGATGAAGGCGATCGTTGCCGCGCCATGGATTTTGGTAACTGCGGTCATATTCGCGATCGCTGTGGGGGTCGCACCCAGCGAAATACCACAGAACCCGGCGGAAATGACCGCCGCTTCATAGTTGCGCCCCATGGCCGGAAACACCACAAAAAGTATATAGGCAATCGCAGCGATCGTCTGAATCGCCAGCACGATGACAAGCGCCAGACCGAGCCCACCTAATCCCCACAATTGCATGCTCATCAGCGACATCGCGAGAAACACGTTCAACGAGAGATCTGAGATAAGTGAGAGCGCGCGGCTGCGCGTTGGCCAAGGGAGGTTCGGTGCTATGGAGGGGATAGTGTTCGTCATCACAATAGCGACCAGCAAGCACACAACAAAGAGCGGAAGATTGATGCCGGCGTCCAGGATGATCTCATGGAGTGTGTATCCTATGAGGATAGCGATGTTCGTCACTAGGAGAGTGCGCAAGAGGCTGATGTAGCTGACCTCGTCATCGTGCGTGCTGGCAGCTGTTCGGGACACACCTATCGTAAGTTCTTCGTCTTTGCTTCCGCTCAGCCGATAACGGGTGATGAGGTACTGTGCGATCGGCCCGCCGATGAGACTGGCAATCACAAGACCAAGCGTGGCGCTGGCAATGCCAACCTCCAGTGCGCTCGTAAGCCCGAAACGATTGCTGATGATCGGAGCCCATGCAATGGTGGTGCCATGACCGCCGATCAGGGACGTCGACCCCAGTAATATCGCCATCCCTGGGGGAAGACCAAGCAGATTGCTGGCGCCGATGGCAATTGCGTTCTGGATGACCAGGAACACAAGCGTGATGGCAAGAAGGATCAGTAGTGGCTTTCCACCTGCCACCAGATCGGAAAGCCTGGCGTTAAGCCCGACGCCCGTGAAGAAGTAGAGAAGCAGCATGTCGCGTGCGGCAAGCGTAAAACTGATCTCGACGGAAAAGAATTCGTAGGCGGCAAGTGTCGCCAACGCCGCGAGAAGTCCGCCGGTGACTGCTTCCGGAATGCTCCACCGAGCTAGCATGGGAATGAAGCGATTGAGATTGGCACCAGCAAAAAAGACGAGAATTGCGATGGTAAAGGACAAAAGTCCCGGGACCTGTATCACCGACATGTGTCACCCTTACTGACATCCTGGCCTTGCCGCACTTGCAGTCGACTGTTGTTCCAGCGCGCCTCTGCCTGGATAACCGGCAGCTTAGAAGCGCCAGATTAGAGGGACGATGAACACTGACACGACGAAAAACCAGATCAGCAACGGCAATCCCAGTTTCCAGTAGTCGTTGAAGGCATAGCCCCCCGGGCCCATCACCATCAGGTTCGTCGGTGTTGCGATTGGCGTGAGGAAGGCGCCGGCGGCTGCAACGGCCGTGCTCATAAGGACGGGGCGCGGAGAAATGCCCATGGCGGTGGCCGCTGCGACGCCGATCGGGATGACAATCAATGCTGTTGCAGTGTTGGAGATGAGTTGCCCCATGATTGCCGTCAGAACAAACAGTCCGGCAAGCAGCGCAACCGGACCGGCGTCACCCACGAGATTCACCAGATGCTCCGCCATCAGCTTCGCCGCGCCTGTTTCTACCATTGCTGTCGAAAGCGGCATCATCGCGCCAACGAGGATGACGGTCGTCCAGCCCACAGCCCGATAGGCTTGTTCGACGCTCATGATCCCCGAAAGGATGATTGCTCCTGCAGCAAGTAAGCCAGCCACCGCCGGCGGCACGATACCAGTGGCAAGCAGCAGAACCATCGCAATCAGGATGATAACGGCCTGACGCGCGCCGGGACCCATCGGGACCGCTTGGCGTCGGACAAGCTCGGGCGAATTGACAACCAAAACGTCGGGATCGTTCAGGTGCACATCGAGCGCCTTCCACGTTCCCTGCAGCAGCATTGTGTCGCCTGCCTGCAGGACGATACCGCCCGCTTCCTTGGCGGCGCTGCCAGGCGATATTCCGGCGCCGGCGCGCTGGACAGCCAGAATGATCAGATCGCCGCTCTCGGTCACCATGCCGGGAAAAACTGCTTGGCCGATGAGGCCGGAGCGTGGCGGGATGACGACCTCTGCAAGGCCTGAGTTGCGATTGAACAAGGTCTCTTCACCCTGACCGTTCGCCTTGTCGTCGCGAAGGGCCAGGTGCATGTCGGCAGCGTAGGCCGCTGCAACGTCAGGTTCACCGCGCAAGATAAAATGATCGCCCTCAGCGATGGCAGACCTGCGCAGTGGACCGGCCGTCTCGCCCTCCTGAATGGCGACGAGTTGCAATCCCGGATGGCCCGAAAGATCGAACGCGCTCGCGGCTTTGCCGACATAGGGCGAGCTTGCACGCACTCGCATCTGGTAGATCCCGCTTGCAAGGCCGTATTGTTCTACCAGTGTCTTGGCATGGCGACTGAAATCGGCGGGCATAGTCGCGCCGTTACGCTCCGGAAGCAGCTGCTTTCCGAAGAGGATGATGATGGCCATGGTGCCTGCCAGGAGTGGGATGCCCGCAAGCGCAAATTCGAAGAAGCCGAACCCACCGACGCCTGCGTCGATGCCTGCTTCTGAAACCAGCACGTTGACCGGTGTTCCGGTCAGGGCCAGCATCGAGCCTGCATGTGCCGAAAACACCAGCGGCATGAGCAGCTGCGACGAACTGCGCCGAAGGCGGACAGCTATGACGACCACGACCGGCAGCAGGGCTGCGACAGCGCCATTGACGCTGATCAGCGCGGTCAGGAGCGATACAAGTGCCATGGTCAGGAGGAGAAGGCGTGTCCGGCTTTCCTCGCCGGCCCCGCGGATCAGCAGTTGTCCGGCCCAAGCGGTCACCCCGGTGACCTCGAGCCCGGAACTGACGACGAAAAGGGATGCGATGAAGATGACCGCTGGATCACCGAAACCGCCAAGGGCTTGTCCAAGCGTCAGGACACCACTCGCCCACAAGGCAAGTGCCGTCAGCATGGCGACGAAGACGACCGGCAGCTTGTTCCAGACGAACAGTACGACGGCAACGGCGATGATAGTCGCTGTGTATGCTATTGGACTCAATCGCCCTGCTCCCTCTTGCCTGCCCGAACCGTCCAAAATCAAGCCGGCCCCAGCGCAGGCGTTCATGAGCGCCGAGCGACTGCGGCCGACCAAATTAACCTTCCAGAACTCGTCAATCGTCGAGTGTCGCCATGAGTACACCCAAACGGCAGCCCTTCTCGTATTCCTTGAGGTTCACATATTCCTTGATCGTGTGGATCTCGGCTTGCCCGGCTCCGATGGTGATGGTTGGCACACCATGCTTGTCGAGCCAGTTGGCATCCAATCCCCCGTTCGAGAAGACATACACTGGCTCGATGTCAAGCATTTGCAAGGCCTTTGTCGCGCGCTTCACGATCGGCGTGTCCTTGCCCAACTCGAATGGCGGATAGGAGGGCTTGTGGCTGAATTTCACCTCTGCCTTGTCGCCCTGATAGTCGGTCACTTCGCTCTGCGCCTTCGCGAACGCCTCCTTGTAACCGTTGGCAATCTTCGTCGCGAAAGCAGCTTCCGGGCTGCGCGCTTCGCCCTTGATGAAGGCGTAGTCGGTTACGACGTTGGTCGCATCACCTGCGGGTTTGTTGTCCTTGCCACCGAAAATACCGACGTTGCTTGTGCCGCGACCATCCGGTTTGACCACTTTGCCGAACCAGCCGTTATGCTTTGCTTCCGCCAACGCCACGGCGCCAACCAGTGTCGCCGAAATACCCTTCTCTGGCGCAACGCCGGCATGCGACGCGCGACCTTTGATTTCGACTTCCCAGTTTTCCTGCCCGACAGCGCCGACAATGAGTTCTGAAGCCATCTGGCCATCGACATTGATGCACATTGCCGCGCCGTTGAGGTCAGCCGGGTTGAGTTCTCGTGCCCCATGCAGCCCACTCTCCTCGCGAACGGTAAACAGTAGGGTGATTGGCGGATGAGGCAGCTTATGCTTGATCAGCGTCTCGGCAACCACGACAAGGAGTGCCACCCCGGTTCGGGCATCGCCGCCAAGTGCCGTGGTCCCGTCGGACACGATGCGGTCGCCCTCGCGCTTTGGTTTGGCGCCCGCGCAAAGCGGCACGGTGTCCAGGTGGGTGGAAAAGAGAAGGCGTGGCCCGGGCCGCGTTCCCGGGATGTCCACGATCAGATTGCCCGTCTCCGTCGGCAGCGGAATACGCTTGTTGGCGTCATCGAAGCGAATAGCCGATTCCGGGACGCCGATCTTCTTCAAGGCGTCGCAGACGGCAAGGCCGATGTTCCTCTCAGACCCGGTGACACCCTCCACCGACAGGAAACGCATCAGATGGTCTTCAGCTGCGGCGACGTCGAGAGGAATTGAGATGTTGCTCATGATGTCCATCCGTTCGTTCGAGTATCTATTCGCTTGAGGATTGTCATAGGCCCCATGGCAGTCCGAGGGCCTTCCAGACCGCAAAGAGGCCGGTCCACAACACGAACATCAGCACCACATAGGGAAGCATCAGTGAGACGATCGTGCCGACACCTGCGGACTTGTCGTATTTCTGGGCAAAGCCGACGACGAGTGCGAAGTAGGCATTGAGTGGAGTGATCGCGTTCATTGGGGAATCGCCGACGCGATAGGCGGCAAGGACGGCTTCCGGTTCAACACCAAGCTTCATGAGAAGCGGGACGAAGACCGGAGCGAAGATTGCCCACTTGGCAATGGCGCCGGTTAGCAGCAGGTCGATAATCGCGACCACAACGATAAAGCCGATAAGCAGCGGCAGTGCGCCAATATTGGCTGCCTGCAACACGCCTGAAAGGCTGAGCGCCATGACGGTGCCGATGTTTGTATAGGTAAAATAGGCGACAAACTGGCTAAGAACGAAGAACAGGAAGATTGTGCCGCCCATGTTCTTGATCGACTTCTCGATCGCCGCGATGACCTCGGCCAGCGTTTTCAACGTTCCGGCGCCGATGCCATAGGTCCATCCTGTTACCAGGAAGATCAGCATGATGAGTGCAATCAGGCCGTTCATGAAGGGTGAGTTGCCGATGAGCTCGCCGGTATCGGGATTGCGCAGAGGCGCGCCGCTCGGGATGGTCAACAGCAGGAAAACAACCAGGAGACCGATAAGGCCGTATAGTGCGAACCGCAAGCCGCGTGATTCCTGCTCAGAAAGGGTGGCCCCTTGAGCCTGCACACCGCCTTCCGCCGCTGCCGGATCATACTCACCAAGCCTGGGCGCGATCATGCGATCGGTTATGAACGCTATCACCACGGTCAAAAACAGCACCGAGGCAATGGAAAACCAGACGTTTGATGCAAGACCGATTGAACGCGCTGGATCAACCAGATGCGCAGCGTCGTTGGTAAATTCAACGAGCACGGCATCGAGCGGCTTGATCAGCATGTTGACCGTGAAGGCACCAGCCACGGCGGCAAAACCAAGCGCAAGACCAGCCAACGGGTGCCGCCCGACTGCCATATAAGCCACACCGGCAAGCGGGATCAGCACCAGATAGCCGGCATCTGCCGCGATGCTTGCGAGGATACCGACGAAAGCCAGGATATAGGTCAGCGCCCAGCTCGGCGAGACAATGACGAGCTTGCGGATCAGCGCTGTGACGAGACCGGATTCTTCGGCCACGCCGGCACCGATCATGGCAGCGATCATCAATCCGACAGCCGTAAAACTCATGAAGTTGGGAATAAGGGACGAATATAGAAAGCGAATGCCCTCGACATTCAGCAAGCTTCGGATCGATGTCGACGCTTGCTCAATCTCGTGCGTGTCGGGATTGATGCGCTCATAGCTTACGGCCGCTCCGAAAGCGCCAAGTACGGCTGACAGGACGATGACGATGCCAATCAGGATCAGGAAAATGATCACAGGATGGGGAACCATGTTTCCCACTTTTTCGACGCCGTCCAGGAACCTCTGCATCGTGGTCTTTGATGCGGTATTGGCAGTGGCCATGTCTTGCCTCCAGTTGAACCGACGTATGTCGCACCCGATGGATGGTCAAATGAGCTTGCTAGGTGCGTTGCCTTAACAGTGGTCGGCCTGCGAAATGGCACGAATGGAGCGCTATGGATCAACCGCTTTGCACGTCGCCGGCAAGTGAACCCGTTGCTGCAACGACAAATATAATTTTATATTTCAATGCGTTAAACGCCATGCCTGCTCATTCACCAGAGCCGTTGCAGGAGCTAAAATCAGCGCGCTCTTTCGGTGACGGGAATGCCGCATATCGCAAAAATCCAGCCGGCGTCAGGATGGCCCGTGTTGAGAGAACGTGTTGGCCCCCATCGCCTGCTCACGCGAATGACACCGCCCGTCTTCATCGTTAGCGCGGGCAGGCTGCGATATAGCGCCGACCGTTGCGATCGCGAAACTCGCACTGGCCCGGACGACCGGCCACGTTTCCGATCACGGCGCCGGAGGCTCCACCGATCGCCGCGCCGACGGCCGCACCACGCACGTCGTTCGTGACGGCACCACCAACCACCGCACCAGTGGCGGCGCCGATACCCGCACCTTGTTGCGTCGGTGTGCAGCTCGCAAGCGCCAGGCCCGCCAACGAGAAAATCAGTAACCTCTTCATTAATCTCCCCTTTGCGACGTTTTACAAATCCGAAGACCGTAGGAGAAAGGCGTTGCTTGCAGTGACTATAGTGTGGCCAAGATGGCTGTGATCAGCATAGAATCCCAAAACCAAGCTCTGAGTTCAAATCTCTGGACAATGTGGCAAGGGCCGTCCGCCGGGGCGGAATGATCAGACTGTCCTCACACCCGCCTGGCAGCCCTCGATTACGGTCCACACCGCTTCACGTCGGCATGTTCATCCGCACAGGTCCAGTCCGCCGTGATGTCATGAGTCGCCTCAACAGACGGGCAGCTTGCCCTGAAGCCCGATAAGTCGACCTGCATCAAAGAACTCACTGCCTCTCCTCGACAATTTGCCCCGATATTGCTGACAATTATGCAACCAAAACACCAATTGCTACGGTTGACTTTCCCTGCGGCATCGAGCTTCTCTTACCCGAATGGGAGTGAATTTCGTGACCGAACAACCTGGCCCGTCTGCGCGACAAATTGTCGAGAAAGTCTGGCTATCTATCGCTGAGCGCAGGCTCCGCCCCGGTATTCAGCTCAAGGAAGAGCAACTGGCGGCGATTTTCAACGTCAGCCGCGCCCGCATCCGCCAGGCCCTCACGGTGCTTGAACGCGATGGTCTCGTCACGATCATTCCCAATCGGGGCGCGTTCGTCTCCAAGCCTTCGGTCGAGGAGGCCCGCGATGTCTTCTTCGTACGCCGCACGGTGGAGCGTTGCGTCGTCGAACGCCTGTGCCAGTCTGTCAACAAGACCGACCTCAGGCGGCTGCGCGACCATGTTGCCAAGGAACGGGCTGCCAATGCCGCGGACGTCACGAGCGACATCATCAAGCTCTCCGGTGGCTTCCACCTACTGCTAGCCGAAACCGTCGGCTCCGACTTCCTGTTCACGACGATGAGGGATCTGATCGCCCGCTCCTCGCTGATCACTGCTGTCTACCGCAACACGAACCGCCGCTTCAATTGCGGACCTGACGAGCACGAGGAGATCGTCGAGGCGATCGCCGCCAAGGATGCCGAGAAGGCCACTCACCTGATGGCCCATCACCTAGAGCACGTTGAATCAGAACTCGACCTGAGCGAAATCCGCGACCTTTCCCATGACCTGCGAGCAGCCCTTGCGTAGCTGTATCCTTAAGCAGATGTCGCCTCCTTGATAAACCCGATGCCGCCCGGGAGTTCACGGGGCGCGTTGTTTGTCGCGGTGACCCGGAAATTCTAGTTCGAGATAGCGGACGTCGATGACCGCCTACCGAACTTCACCCAAGGTCAGCGTCAACCGGATAGCTGGGAGCGAAGATCTCCGAGACCGGGGGATTGCTCCAGCTTCGTTCGGGATACTTGGCGATCAGCCCGTCATACTGCGCCTGCGCCTGTACCCGTGCCTTCTCCATGTCGAGGCCCGCAACCTTGCGGGACAGCATCGAGACGCGGCCGTCGACGAACACAGCGCGCGTCACCTTGCCCGAACCGCTGGTGACCAAAGTTGTAATAGGATCGATCGACGGCGCCATGATCACGTCGTCGAGATCGAAGACGGCGATATCGGCACGAGCGCCGGGGGACAGATGGCCGAGGTCCGTCCGGCCAAGCGCACGCGCGCCCCCAAGCGTCGCGGCATCGAAGAGATCGGCCGAGCGAAGCCGATCCGGCGCGCCATCGTTGATGCGGCCCGTGATCAACCCGACGAGCAGGTTCATCCACATGTCAGCAGGCGCCGTATCAGTGCCCATGGCGATGTTGATGCCACGTTTGCGGCAGGCCGAGAAGGAATTGAGCGTGCTCCCGCCGCGGCCCGAGACCAGCGGGCAATGAACGATGGAAACGCCGTTTTTCGCGTAGAGGGCAAGGTCCTCCTCCGTTGCATTGGTGGCGTGAGGCGCGATCAACCGGTCGCTCAAAAGGCCGGCCTTGGCAAGCCAGACAGGGGCGGTCGAGCCGTGCAGCATGCGAACCGTATCGACCTCCATGGCGCCTTGCGCCATGTGCAGGCGGAACTTGCAACCGAGTTCGCGGGCCGCAGCATCCGTGCGCTGGAGGAGTGCCAGGGTAGACGTCTCGACGCGGTCAGGCGCCAGCATTCCACGGACGAGATCGCCGTGACGACCGTTCTGCCGCTCGATGTAAGAGATAGCGTCCTTCAGGCCCTTCAAGCCGCGCTCCTCATCAAAGACCGGCACCATGCGCCCCGGTTCTTCCAGCACCATGCCGCCGGAGCGATAGGCGGGGCTGAGATAGACCCGGAGACCGAGTTCGCCGGCCGCATCAGCCGCCGCATCGAATTCGGCCACGGTCTCGCCCCACTCGCGGTAGAACAGCGAGGCGATCGGCGCTGCCGTCGTGATGCCGTTCAACAGCAACTGGCCAAAGGCGAAGCGCTTCTGGAAGGCCAGTTCGTCCTGGCTGTACATCTCATAGGGGCCGGCCTTGACATAGGAGCGCGGCCAGACGCGACCCTTGGCCCAGCCGGGATGATTGTCGATGGCGAGAATGGTCGTGTCGAGATCGGACAGTGCGTCGAGATCGATCAAGCCGGGGCTGATCAGTGCATTGCCGAAATCGATGCGCCGAGCCACTTCGCCAGGAAAGCGATGGCCGACGAAGAGAATTTCGTTGTTCTCGAATACCACTTCGCCATTGCGCAGCAGGCGGTGGGAGCCGTCCTGGTGGCCAACAACCCAGCTTGCGGTAAGAAGCGTACGGCCTTCGGGGCGGCGGCCGAGTTCCAGGGATGCTTTGTTCATCACGGCATCTCCACGATGGCCTTGCCCTTGCGGGCAACAACGCGGCCGTTCTTGACGACCAGTGGTCGGGGCGCGGTGTCGACGACGGCGTGCGCAAGTGTCTCCCCGGTCAGAAGCGTGAAATCGGCATTGCAGCCAACATCAAGGCCGTAACCGTCGATCCGCATGACGTCGGCGCCGCCCTTCGAAACGACGTTCAGAACATGGGCAAGCTCCTGGTCCGTGCGCAGTCCATTCTTCATGCCGATCACCTTTGCGCGGTCGAGCATGTCGGGCTGCCCCCACGGGCCCCAGGTATCGCGTATGCCGTCGCAGCCACCACCGACACGCACGCCCGCTTCCTTGAGCCGCATGATCGAGGGCACGTTGACGGACGGCGCACCGGTCGTCAGGATCGCAACGTCGAGACGGGCGATCTCTTCTATCAGTTTCCCGACCCTGACATAGTCATTCATGCCGAGCGCAAAGGCGTGGCTGATCGCCACCTTGCCTTCCATGCCGTTGGCGCGGATGCGTTCGAAGATCAGTTCCATGGTGAATGCGCCGAGATCTGCGGCTTCATGCAGGTGGATGTCGATCGGAACGCCGTGTCTCACGGCGAGTGCAAACAGGATGTCGAGTTGTCCCTTGGGATCGCGGTCGATCCCGCAGGGATCGATGCCACCCAGCACTTCGCAGCCCTGCCGCAGTGCCTCATCCAACAGATCCACCGTACCCGGCATGACCATGACGCCGGATTGCGGGAAGGCGACAATCTCGATATCGATGATGTCCCTCAGCGCGTCTCGCGTCCTCCACACCCCCTCAACCAGGGACAGCCCGTGCCTGGTGTCGATATCAACATGGCTGCGGATGTGGCTCGCGCCGTTCGCCGCAAGGCCGATCGCATGACGCATCGATTGCCGGTGTGCGTCGATGCCGATCTCCTGCCGGTTTTCTCTTTCGAAATCGATCCGCCCCTGCAGGATCGCGGGGCGATCGTTGACATGCCAGGGCATGCCCCAGGTCGTCTTGTCGAGATGGGTGTGGGCGTCGATCAGGCCCGGCACGACTATCGCGCCGTTGCCATCCTCCACGGCCATGCCGTCTTCTGGCCGATACGATCCAAGACCCGCGATCTTGCCATGCCTGATCAGGATGTCGCAGCTTTCGCCAGCCATCGGCCTGGCGTTGCGGAGTAAGAGATCGTGCATGGGGTACCTCCGTTTCGGCTTGTGCGCATCAGGTGGGCCAGTTGACAGGATGCGGCTCGGTCCGTTCGCTAAAGGGCGGACGGTTTTATCAATGACTTCAGGTTGGGAGAAAGCCCACACGGAAGGCTGGTCCAGCTCGTTTGCAGCCAGTCCAAGCCGCAACGCCTTGCTACACTGGCAGGGCGAATGCTCCTCCGCGAGCAACCACGTCCCTTGCTCCCGCGTCGGCTATTAAGGCAGCCTTCGAAGCTATGTCAACGCAAATTGTCTACAATATTTTACTGAGCCAAAGACTGTGGCTACGCTCCACAGGCTTGCAGGCCGCGCGTTTCACGGCAGTCAGAGCTTCCCCGATCAAAGGACAGGCCATACGTTGTCAACGCAAATAATGTATTGTAGACAATATTGGAGGCATTATCGTACCCAAGGCGAAGAGGAGTTGCCGACGATAACGCCGCAATCACGGGAGGATTGAATGAAAGGACTAACTCTGGCCGGCTGCCTCAGCGCAGTTCTCGGCGTACTGGCCACCGCTGCGATCGCCAATGCCGACACACTCGACACGGTGAAGCAGCGCGGCAAGCTGATCTGCGGCGTGTCGCTCGCGACGCCGGGTTTTGCGGCACCCAACGACCAAGGGCGCATGGAGGGCTTCGACGCCGACATCTGCCGGGCGATCGCGGCAGCAGCCTTGGGAGATGGTGACAAGGTCGAATATGTTCCGACCAACATCAACACCCGCTTCCAGGCCCTGCAGTCCGGCGAGATCGACGTTCTCTCACGCCAGACGACGCAGACCTACAGCCGCGAAGCCTCCCTCGGCCTCGATTTCGCACCAGTCGTCTTCTATGACGGTCAGGGTCTCATGGTGCCAAAGTCGCTCGGCGTCACCAGCGCCGCAGAGCTGAAGGACGCCGCAATCTGCACGCTGCCGGGCACGACGACGGCGCAGAACCTCAGCGATTTCTTCGGCAAGCTGGGCTCCAAGTTCGAGCTCGTCGTTTTCGAAAGCCCGGATGAAAACCGCGCTGCCTTCTTCAGCGGACGTTGCGACGCAATCTCCTCGGACCGATCTGACCTTGCCTCGATCCGCGCTGTCTCCAACAAGCCGGACGATTATGTCGTCCTGCCTGAGACGATCTCGAAGGAGCCGCTCGCACCAGCCGTTCGCCAAAACGATTCCAACTGGCGCGACGTCGTGTCCTGGTCCGTCTGGATGCTGATGGCGGCAGAGGAAAAGGGCATCACGAAGGCCAATGTCGATGAAAAGCTGAAGAGCGACGACCAGGAGATCCAGCGTATGCTTGGTGTTACCGACAATCTGGGTGAGATGCTGAAGCTCGACGACAAGTGGGCTTACAACATCATCAAGTCTGTCGGTAATTACGGCGAAGTCTTCGACCGCGCCCTTGGGGAAAACACCCGCCTCGCCATGACGCGCGGCCCGAACGCGCCCTGGAATTCCGGTGGCCTGCTCTACGCTCCACCGTTCCGTTGAGACAACATTGCGCCCGCAGCTTGCGGGCGCAACCACCTCGCGCGGTTTCTCATCGGAATGCTCTCAATGGCTTTCATGAACAACGCGCGCTTTCGCGCGCTCTTTTACCAGTGGATGGCAATCGGCGTCGTCGCGCTTGTCGCCTGGTCGATGTTTGCGACCGCAAGCAACAATCTTGCCAGACATGACATCACGACCGGCTTTTCCTATCTGTCGCGCCAGGCCGGTTTCGTCATCAGCGAGGCCGCGATCGCCTACGAGCCGACCGACACCGTTGCTCGCGCCCTCTTCGTTGGCTTTGCGAACACAGTCAAGGTTTCGCTGCTGGCCGGCTTATTTGGCACGATCCTGGGGCTTGCAGTCGGCATCGGTCGCATGTCGCGCAATCCATTGCTCCAGCGGCTGATGCTGTCCTACGTCGAGGCGCTCAGGAACATTCCGCTTCTGCTCTACCTCTTGTTCTGGTACGCGGTGATCATCAATGTGCTGCCGCCTGTTCGAGCAGCCCTGCCGCTCGCGCCGCATGTCTATCTCTCCAACAGCGGCCTGGTCATCCCCTCCATCAGCTTTGAGCGCGGCCTTTCCATTGCTCTCGGAGCAGTCGGGCTCGGCATCGTCTCGGCGCTCCTCATTCGACATATCGCGCTGCGCCGACGGCTTGCTACGGGCACCTCCAACCATGGCCCCCTCATCGCATTGCTCGCTACCATTGCTCCGATTGGCCTCGTCCTGCTGCTGGGCGACGTTAACATGGCCATCGACTTGCCGGAAAAGGGCCGCTTCCGCCTGACGGGAGGATTGCAGGTCAGGCCGGAATTTGTGGCACTCTGGTTCGGGCTTGCACTCAGCGTATCTGCCAACGTCGCCGAGATCGTCCGTGCCGGCGTCCAGGCCGTCCATAAAGGGCAATGGGAAGCATCGATGGCGCTCGGTCTGCCCCGGCGGCGAGCCATGCGCCTTGTCATCCTGCCGCAGGCACTTCGCCTGATCATTCCGCCGCTCACCAACACATATCTTACCGTCTTCAAGAACAGTTCTCTGGCGATCGCCATCGGTTACCCCGACCTCGTGATGGTGTCCAACACCGTCATGAACCAGACCGGACAGGCAATGGAAACCATTGCGATCTTCATGGGCGCCTATCTTGGCCTGTCGATCGCCATTTCGCTCATCATGAACTGGTATAACAAGCACGTTGCCCTGAAGGAGCGCTGACCGTGACGGAACTCCAACTCGTGCTCGGCACAACCACAGGCGACGCGCCTCCCCGACGGCTATCCCGCTGGTGGCAAGATTTCTTCGGGACGCCGGGCAACGTGCTGATCACCATCCTTTGCGGCGCAGCCGTCATCGGTATCGGCTGGCTCGCCACCCGGTGGCTGCTCATCGACGCAACGTTTGCCGGAACGCCTGAGGATTGCAAGGTGGGGAGCGGTGCCTGCTGGCCATTCCTCAGCGCCAAGCTTCGCTACATGGCATTCGGTTTTTATCCGTTCGAGGAACAGTGGCGGCCATTTCTTTCGCTGATTGTCTTCATCGGCGCGGCCGTCGCTTCCATGGTTCCGCAGCTATGGAGCCGTAACCTGCTGCTCGTTTGGGTGTTCGTCATCCTGCCCGTTCTGTATGGACTGATGGCTGGCGGCGTCCTCGGGCTACCCGCGGTTCCAACGACCCAATGGGGCGGCCTGCCGCTTTCCTTCATGCTCGCTTTCGTCGGGCTTTCCCTGGCGTTGCCGCTTGGTATCCTGCTTGCCTTGTCGCGCGCATCCGACCTGCCAGTGATCCGTGTGCTGGCGACCAGCTTCATCGAAATCGTTCGCGGCGTGCCGTTGATCAGCATCCTCTTCATGGCGACAGTCATGCTGCCGCTGTTCATGCCGGATGGTGTGACGGTCGACAAGCTTCTGCGTGCCCAGATCGCCATTATCATCTTTGCCGCGGCCTATATCGCCGAGATTGTGCGCGGCGGACTGCAGGACGTGCCGAGAGGTCAGCTGGAGGCGAGTGCATCACTCGGCATGGGCTATTGGTTGACGATGCTCACGATCGTGTTGCCGCAGGCAATCAAGAAGGTCATCCCACCGCTCGTCGCGCTCTTTATCAGTTTCTTCCAGGACACCACCCTCGTCACCATTGTCGGCCTGCTCGATTTCCTCGACACGGTACGCTCGGCCATGCGCGATCCCGCCTGGCAGGGTATTGCGGTGCTCGAAGGCTATGTCTTTGCTGCCGCCGTCTATTTTATCTTCAGCGCGCTGATGGGGGCTTACAGTCGCTTCCTCGAGCGTTATTTCAGGACGACTCATGATTAATTTCATTCACCTGCCAAGCACCCAAAAACTCCTGAAGTCCTTCGACCTCAAGGTGGAGTTCTTTGAGACACTGGTATCGACAGGCGTGATCGCCGGGCGTGACCATATGCCGTCGGCGGACCGCTTTGTTGGCTGAACGACAAGTTGGTCCGCTTTGGGGCCGTAAGCAAACGCAGCCCGAGTTCGCGTGGTGTTATCTGCCGATCTCCGGTGTGACATGCAGCCGGTGTCGTAGGAAATCTGAATTCCAGACGCCGTGCACAAGGTGCGGCAACGGATTGGTCTGCATCACGCTGAACATATAGCGCCCTTCAACTTTCTTGAAGGCTTCCCGTTCGAACCGCTGATCTATCGTGTTGACGTCCGTGCCGGGCGGGATATCCGCAACGATCGGCGCTAACTGCGGATTGGAATTGGGAATGACCAGACGGGTTGTCGTCTGGGTAACAGTTCCAACCGTTGTCTGGATGACGAGGAATCCCCTGACCTTGTTGTCGCGGGTCAATCCAACGTTCTCATACGTCACCTTGAACGCGTCGTTGTGTGGAATGAACGACACGAGAACGTTGTTCTGGTAAACGAGGTTGTAGACTTGGTTACCATTGGGAATGACCGCGACGTTGTAATCATTGATGTTGGATACCTCGAATGTGACGGCGGGTTTGCCCAATTCAGCCTCGAACGCGATGGCAAATGTGCCGGCAATCGGTGGCGCACCCCAAGGCTTGAGTTTGGTGCCATCGTCCATCTGGTCCCGCCACCAGAAACGTTTGGAGGCATCGCAGAAGACATTAAGCGTATACTTGTGCTGATTGGCGCTGACATCATCCCGCCACCAGATTTGCTCGGCGGGATGAATCTCCGAGTGGCAGCAGTGGCCCTTGTCGTAAATCCAGACACCGTAGATGCAGATATCCTGAGGCCCTCGTGCCAAGATCAAGTCGTTCAATGTCTGCGCCGTTCCGGAGTGGACATCGCCGTCAGGCTGTATTTCCGCTTCGACCAGGGCGGCCTCGGCGACACTCTCGCTATCGTCGCAATTGGGCTTGCCCAACTGGTGAAGACTCAGATTCCACTGGGCGCTCATGATGTCGGTGTACTCGCGTGGATGCCCGTCGGTGATAAGGTACTGGTACTTCTCGTTGGGAATGACGTCTATGTTGACGTCATGGTCTTCGTAGGTACCGTTGATATCGGCGATATGAACGCTATCCACTTTGCCGACCAGCGTCCGCTTGAAATAGACGACGGATCGGTGGTCACGCGGCTGTTTTTGCGGATACCAGAAGTTCAAGTTGTCAGGAATTGCTATATTGTTCGACGCCCGCTCGAAAGCGGCCGAGCCAATCTCTTCGGGGCCTCTGAAGTCGCTGCCGATGATCCCCATCTGGTCGGCAACCGCATGATCCCACATTGCTGCGTCCGAGCCGTTCTGGCCGCCCAGGAACGTGATGATTGTTTGGGCGCCGTCAACTTGCATCACCGTTGCCGCAGTGGAGGGATGTGGCGCATATGGCGGCGACACCACTGCCGTAGAGTTGTCTGGCAGGGCTCCATTCGCTCGTTGGCGCTCCCAGTGACCCGGGATGAACTGGCCGTTTTCCATGCGGCTCCGCGCCCAGACAAAGCCCGGTCGATCGGCGATTGAAAACACGTTCACGTACGAGATCTTGTCATTGAAACCGTACACAGAGAGATCCGGACAATCCTCCAGCAAGTCGATGGAAATGCCATAGCCGCCGCCATCATCGGCATGCTCGAAGAGTTGCGCCCCGAGCCCTGTTGGAATCCTGATGGAAGACACGACGTCGTTGAAATCGTCGGGTGTAAAAAAGCGGTAGCCACCCGGCGCAAGCGCTTTGCTTCGTCCTCCAAAGCCTGCGTCCTCATAAATTGTGACAACATCCGTGGTCATAGGCGTGCCTCCTCGCAAGTAGCTCGTCCATGAACCGCCGCTGCAAGTTGCTTTGACCGCAGTGGTCCGAAAACGAGAGATCGTTCATGGCCGAAATGCCGCGCACTGCTCCGCCGCCGCCAAACGGGACGGGAACCATTGGAGCACTCAAAAGTTGCGGGTTTTGCGATGCGTTATCCAGCGACGCCAGACGATAGCAGCAAGGAGGACCATGATGATCACAAAAAAGAGGAGTTCGGTCGTACCGTCGCCGCCGTCTGGGGAAACCCCGAACCATTGTTCGATGAAATCCATCTTCCTTCTCCCGTTGCTTCAAGGACTTGCGGGACCGTTGACGTGCGAAATAGCGGCCACGCGTGCTGCATCGACGCCACCTTGCGGTGGCGGAAGATATGTCATCTGAAATTTGAGTAGTGCCGAGCGACGAGGCGCGAATTCATGAGCTCTCTCGAGCGCTAGTCGGCTATCGCTTCCCCAACTATATTACCGGAAAACCTCGCAGGGAGCGAGAATAATTTCAACGTATCGAGGCATTGAGCGTGCCGGGTGCGCCAAGTACTACCCCAGGGATACGATATCGGTATCCATTGATCTCTAGACGCGGATGATCTCGATGTGCGCCGGAGGCGCGACCGAAGCGCTTCCATCCTCGCGGCGACGGAAGCGGCGACGATCATGGAGAAGCAGTTCCATGCCCGGGCGCCTCAGCTTTTGGGCGACACGCCGCCAATAGCAAGGCAAGCCCTGATATCGGCAAGGTTTCTGGCCTTTCGGCGTCGTAAACAAGCAGTCCGGCCCTAGGCGTCGCAACAATAAAAACCCGCTTGCTTTGTTTATAAATTTATCTATTACTAAACATATTGCTAAACATGAGAGTTGAGGAGTTCATGTTAGCATTTTCAGAAATGGGTGAACTTGCGCGGTCGGCGGGGAGCCGGCCTTTGGTTCTGGGAGGAACTAATGCAGAAGAAATCGAAAGCCCTTCTCGGGCTGGCCTCGGCGTTCATCATCTCGTCGGCGCTGCCCAATCTCGCCAAAGCCGATCAACTGACACTCTGCTGGGCCGCTTGGGACCCGGCGAATGCGCTGGTCGAACTCTCGAAGGATTTCACCGCCAAGACCGGCACCGAAATGAAGTTCGAGTTCGTGCCCTGGACGAGCTACGCGGACCGCTTCCTCAATGAACTGAACTCCCACGGCAAGCTATGCGACCTGATCATCGGCGACAGCCAGTGGATCGGCGGCTCGGCTGAGAACGGCCACTACGTCAAGCTCAACGACTTCTTCGACAAGGAAGGCATCAAGATGGATGACTTCGTGCCGGCGACCGTCGTGGGCTATTCGGAATGGCCGAAGAACACGCCGAACTACTGGGCACTGCCCGCCATGGGCGACGTCGTCGGCTGGACCTATCGCAAGGATTGGTTCGAGCGGCCAGAACTGCAAAAGGAATTCAAGGAAAAATATGGCCGAGATCTCGCAGCGCCGAAGACCTATGACGAGCTGAAGCAGATCGCCGAGTTCTTCCAGAAGCGCGAGATCGACGGCAAGACCGTTTACGGAGCCTCGATCTATACGGAGCGCGGCTCCGAAGGCATCACGATGGGCGTGACCAACGTCCTCTATGACTGGGGCTTCCAGTACGACAACCCCGACAAGCCCTACGAGATGGAAGGCTTTGTCAACTCACCTGACGCCGTCAAGGGCCTCGAATTCTACAAGGCGCTCTATGACTGCTGCACACCGCCCGGCAGCTCCAACGTCTACATGGTCGAATCCGCCGACGCCTTCAAGTCGGGCCAGGTGGCGATGCAGATGAACTTCGCCTTCACGTGGCCCGGCCTCTACAAGGACGAAAAGGTCGGCGGCGACAAGATCGGCTTCTTCCCCAACCCGGCCGAAAAAAAGCATTTCGCCCAGCTTGGCGGACAGGGCATCTCGGTGGTTTCCTATTCCGACAAGAAGGACGCCGCTCTGCAGTACATCAAGTGGTTCGCGCAGCCTGAGGTGCAGGCCAAATGGTGGCAGCTCGGCGGCTACTCGTGCCTGAAGTCGGTCGTCAACGCCCCGGACTTCGCCTCCAGCCAGCCCTACGCCCAGGCATTCCTGGACTCGATGGCGATCGTCAAGGATTTCTGGGCCGAGCCGAGCTATGCAACCCTACTCCAGGACATGCAGAAACGCGTTCATAACTATGTCGTGGCCGGCAACGGCACCGCCCAGGAGGCGCTTGACGGCCTGGTGAAGGACTGGACCGAAGTCTTCAAGGACGACGGCAAGATCTAGTGTCCGGCAGGACGCACAACATTCTTGCCAGAATGGCGGCCCGGATTGCCAAGACGGCCGGGCCGCCACGTGTCTCACATACGCAAAGACCAGGTGACACCTTGAACATTTCCTCTTCCTCCATGGTCGAGCAGGCAGCGGATGCGACTGCGAGAGCAACACCGGTATCGGTCGCTCGCCGGGTCCGCGGTCTGTCCGACCGGGCGATCGCCTGGGTGTTTATCGCCCCCACCATCATCCTGCTTCTCGCCATCAACATCTTCCCGCTCATCTGGGCAATCTATCTGTCGTTCACGAATTATCGCGCCAATCGCCCAAATGCGCCGGTTCAGAACGTCGGCTTGAACAACTACGAGCGCGTGCTGACCGACCCCGATATCTGGCAGGCGATGCAGACGACAGCCCATTTCGTGTTCTGGACGATCCTGCTGCAGACGATCATCGGCTTTACGCTCGCCTACCTGATCGACCGGAAGTTTCGCGGCCACGCCTTCTGGACGACCCTGATCCTGATCCCGATGATGCTGTCCCCCGCGGTCGTCGGCAACTTCTGGCGTTTCCTGTACGAGCCGCAGATCGGGCTCTTTGCCTATGCTGTTTCTCTGGTCACCGGCATTCCGACCGCTGATATCCAGATGCTCGGCAGCGTCACGCTTGCGCCTTGGGCGATCATCATTGTCGATACCTGGATGTGGACACCCTACGTTATGCTGATCTGCCTGGCGGGCCTGCGCTCCATTCCCGACTATATTTACGAGGCGGCGGAGGTCGACCGCGCCTCCGCATGGCGCCAGTTCTGGTCGATCACCGTACCGATGGCCCTGCCCTTCATCATGCTCGCCGTGCTGTTTCGCGGCATCGAGAACTTCAAGATGTTCGACATGGTCACGCTTTTGACCGGCGGCGGTCCGGGTTCGACCACCGAAGTCGCCTCGATCACCTTGAAGCGCGCGGCCTTCGAGAGCTGGGCAACCGGGCGGGCCTCGGCCTTCGCCATTGTCCTCTTCGTCGCCGTGTTCGGCCTCGCCAACATCTACGTCAAGGCACTTAACAGGGTGAAGCAACGATGAGTTCCGCCACCTCAGCCCATTCGGTCGTCGAACCGAGCTCGACCAGCAAGCGCATCGCCGGCGCCATCGTTATCGTCTACGCCCTGATCACGCTGATCCCGCTCGTCTGGATCTTCCTGACCAGCATCAAATCGCCGCCCGACTCGATCAGCTATCCTCCGAAGATCGTCTTTACGCCGACGCTGGAGGGGTACTGCAACCTTCTGACGACGAGAACGCGCCAGACGCCGGAATACATCGCCTCCCTGCCCGCCCCGACCGGCACCTGCGACGAGGTGACCCGCAAGCGCAACATGGTGATCGCCGGCCCGTCGAACTTCCTGCCGCGTTTTGCCAACTCGCTGGTGATCGCTTTTGGCTCGACCTTCCTGGCCGTCTCGTTGGGGACGCTGGCCGCCTACGGTTTCTCCCGCTTCAGGGTACCGCTCGCCGATGACCTGCTGTTCTTCATCCTGTCGACCCGCATGATGCCGCCGATTGCTGTCGCCATCCCGATCTATCTGATGTACCGCGAGCTCGGGCTTTCCGACACGGCGCTGGGCATGATCCTGCTTTACACTGCGGTCAACGTCTCGCTCGCCGTCTGGCTGCTCAAGGGCTTCATCGACGAGATCCCCCGCGAATATGAGGAAGCCGCGATGATCGACGGCTATACGCGGCTGCAGGCCTTCTGGAAGGTCGTCCTGCCGCAGGCAACGACAGGCATTGCTGCCACCGCGATCTTCTGCCTGATCTTCGCCTGGAATGAGTATGCCTTTGCGGCACTGCTGACCTCCGGCGAGGCCCAAACGGCGCCGCCCTTCATCCCGACCATCATCGGCGAAGGTGGTCAGGACTGGCCAGCGGTCGCGGCGGGAACGACGATCTTCCTCATCCCCATCCTTGTCTTCACTATTCTCCTACGCAAGCAGCTCTTGCGTGGCATCACCTTCGGAGCGGTCCGCAAATGACGCATCTGATAGAAACACCGCGCCCATCCCGCCCGAAGCGCCCCTTCTTCCTGCGTCGCGGCCCGATGGAGAACATCGCAACCGCGCTGATCGCCATCGGCTTCCTGATGCTCTTCCAGCCATTCCTGCTGGTCCTCTACACCTATTCGCTGGTGACACTGCTGGCCGGCACGGCCATGTTCATCATCGTCTCGAAGTTCCCGGAGTGAGCCATGGCCGATATCAGGATCGAAAACCTCCGCAAGCAGTTCGGCAGCTTCGTCGCCGTGCAGGATTCGAGCTTCGTCATCCATGATGGCGAGTTCCTGGCGCTACTCGGACCGTCTGGCTGCGGCAAGACGACGACGCTTCGCATGATCGCCGGCCTCGAACTGCCGACGAGCGGCAAGATCTACCTCGACGGCGAAGACGTCACCTTCAACCGCGCCAGCGCCCGCGACATTGCCTTCGTCTTCCAGCTTTTTGCGCTCTATCCGCATATGAACGTGCGCAAGAACATCGCCTTCCCGCTGCTGTCGCAAGGCATGCCGAAGGCGGAGATCCGTCAGCGTGTCGAGGAAACCGCGCGGCTGCTGCAGATCGATCATATCCTTGACCGATCCGTCTCCGGGCTTGCCGGCGGCGACCGCCAGCGCGTGGCGCTCGGACGAGCAATCGTGCGCCGCCCGAAGTGCTTCCTGATGGATGAGCCGCTCGGGACGCTCGACGCCGAGTTCCGCGAGGTCATGGTCCATGAACTGCGCGAACTCCACAACCGCATCCATGCGACGACGGTCTACGTGACGCATGACCAGCATGAGGCGATGGCGATGGCCGACAAGATCGCCGTGATGAACCACGGCGTCATCGAGCAGTTCGGCACGCCGCAGGAAATCTACAGCAAACCAGCGACCATGTATGTCGCCGATTTCATCGGCTCGCCGCCGATGAATTTCATGCGCTTCACCTCAGGCCTTCAGACGGGCGCACAATCGATCTCGCTGCATGGCGTCAACGTCAGTATTCCCGAGGTGCATCAAGATCTAGCGGAAGCCGAATTGGCGCTCGGCGTCAGGCCGGAGCATATCCGCTTCAGCGACGCCTCTCCGTTGCGTGGCGCCGTCTATGGCAGCGAATATCTCGGGACCAATCAGGTGGTGGCGGTCGAGACCTCGAGCGGCGTCATCAAGGCGCGCGTACCGGCAAACCGTAATTTCCATATCGGCGAGACGGTTGGCCTTGAGTTCAACCCGGCCAAGCTGGCGCTGTTCGATTGCAAGTCGGGCCGCGCCATTGCCTCGGCGCTGTATTCGGAGGAACGTCATGGCTGACGTCGCGCTCAAGGGTCTCAACAAGCGTTTCGGCGACACACAGGCACTCGCTGATCTGGACCTGTCGATCCGTGACGGCGAGTTCGTCGTCCTGCTTGGGCCGACGGGCGCCGGCAAAACGACGACGCTGCGCCTTATTGCAGGCCTGGAGCGCCCCGACAGCGGCCGGATCGAAATCGGCGGTCGCAGCGTTGCCGGCGAGGCACCGGCTGAAAGGGATGTCGCCTTCGTCTTCCAGCAATACTCGCTCTACCCGCACATGACGGTTTACGACAACCTCGCCTTTCCGCTGCGAGCGCCGGTGCGCAAGCTCGGGGCCGAGGAGATCGACCGCCGCGTCCGGGAGATTGCACGGATGGTCAGGATCGACCATAAGCTGGAGAACCGTTCGACACGCCTTTCGGGCGGCGAAATGCAGCGCGTTGCGATCGGCAGGGCGCTGGTGCGGCGGCCCGCCATCTACCTGATGGACGAACCGCTCTCCTCGCTCGATGCGAAGCTGCGGGCGGAACTGCGCCTGGAACTGAAGCGCATCCAGAAGGAGCTCGGCTCGACACTGCTCTATGTGACCCATGACCAGGTCGAGGCGATGACGATGGCAGACCGCATCGGCATCGTCGCGGGAGGCCGACTGCTGCAGGTCGGAACGCCGCGTGAAATCTACGGCAATCCCGCCAGCCTTCATGTCGCTGCCCGTCTCGGCCAGCCGCACATCAACCTGCTGCCCGCCGATCTCCTTCCCGGAGCCAATCCACCACCCGGGACCAGGACGGTCGGGGCGCGAACCGAACATCTTGAAATCATCGTTGACAAGAATGCCAATGCGGAAATCGACTGGATCGAGCACCTGGGAGACCAGAACCACCTGCACATCCGGGTGCGCAACCACAAGCTCGTCACACTTGCCGATCCATATCTTGCAATTCGGCCAGGTGATCGAATCAGCCTGACACTACGCGATCCGCTTTATTTCGACGCCAGCGGCCAGCGGCTGTGACACCGAACGAAACAAAACACTCGCATGAACAGACGGGTCTCTCTCCATGAAACACTTCTTCAATCGCCGGGAAACGATCGTAACCGAAGCCCTCGACGGCGTGCTTCTGACGAGCAGCCCCGGGCGCCTTGCCCGTCTGGACAGCTTCCCTGAGATCAAGGTGATCCTCCGCGCCGGCTGGGACCGGTCGAAGGTCGCGATCATCTCCGGCGGCGGCGCGGGCCATGAGCCTTCGCATGCCGGCTTCGTCGGCAAGGGAATGCTGACGGCCGCGGTATCCGGCGAGATTTTTGCTTCGCCCAGCGTCGATGCGGTGCTGACCGCAATCCGAGCCGTCACCGGCCCCAAGGGTGCATTGCTCATTGTCAAAAACTATACCGGCGACCGCCTGAACTTCGGCCTGGCCGCCGAAAAGGCGCGTGCCGAGGGGTTCGCAGTCGAGATGGTGATCGTTGCCGACGACATTGCCATCCCCGGCATCAACCAGCCCCGCGGCGTTGCCGGCACACTGTTCGTGCACAAGATCGCCGGCTACCACGCCGAATCCGGTGCTGACCTGAAGACGGTCACGGCACAGGCAGCTGCGGCAGCGCGCGACATCGTATCCCTCGGCATGTCACTTTCGACCTGCAGTGTACCAGGCCAAGCACATGAGGATCGGATGGGGGCCGACGAGGGAGAGCTCGGCCTTGGAATCCACGGAGAGCCCGGCGTCGAGCGCATCGCGTTGCAGCCGGTTGCAGATCTCGTGGCAACCATGAGCGAGCGGTTGGCTGCAAGGATTGATGGCGCGGGCGACTATGGGCTGCTGATCAACAACCTCGGCGCGGTACCGCCGCTTGAAATGGGCGTCATTGCCAACGCCGTGTTGTCCTCTTCTCTTGCCCGCCGCGTCCGGCTGATCGTCGGGCCGGCTCCGATGATGACCGCGCTCAACATGAACGGCTTTTCGCTTTCGCTGATCCGTCTGGATGCCACCCGCGAGGCCGCACTGAAGGCTGCGGTCGAACCGCACGCATGGGCACCCGTCGTCGAACGGCACGAGATCACAGTCATTCCTGCACCAGCAAGCACCTCCACCCTCGCCGAGGTCACTTCGGTCAGCGACCATGGCGGGAACCGCCGGCTCCTTGCCGCAGTTTGCGAGCATCTGATTTCCCTCGAACGCGAATTGAACCACCTGGATAGCCGCGTCGGCGATGGCGACACCGGCTCCACCATGGCA
The DNA here is from genome assembly GCF_014194695.1 of Rhizobium sp. BK399. Lineage (GTDB taxonomy): Bacteria > Pseudomonadota > Alphaproteobacteria > Rhizobiales > Rhizobiaceae > Rhizobium. Next base: position 346,068 of record NZ_JACIAH010000003.1, read on the forward strand.
ACGGGTGCGCGCAGCATCCTTTCCCGGATCGACGCGCTACCGCTGAATGACCCCGCCGCCACTATGGCCGCAATCGGCGAGGTTCTCGGTACGAGCATGGGTGGCTCGAGCGGCGTACTGCTCTCGATCTTCTTTACCGCCGCATCGAAAGCCATGGCGGAAAAGGCGGATCTTGCGGCTGCCCTGCTTGCCGGACTTGATCGGATGACGTTCTATGGGGGTGCCGCAGTCGGCGACCGCACGATGGTCGATGCGCTGGCGCCGGCGCTCGCGGCCTTGAGATCGGGTGGCGTAGCGGCTGCGGCAAGCGCGGCGGCGGCAGGCGCCGAGTCGACAAAAGCGATGCGGAAAGCAAGGGCCGGACGCGCGTCTTATATCGGAGAAAAGGATCTGGAGGGAGTGCCGGATCCGGGAGCCGTCGCGGTGGCAGGTGTATTCGAGGTCGCGGCACGGCTGACATGAGCTGGTGCTGCGGTTGGGAGGCTATCAGGTGCAGGCAGAACCGGTTCTTCTCGCGGGATTGATTGAGGCTTGCCGGGCCGCGATCACGGCAAATAGCGATCACCTCTGCGCACTCGATCGCGCGATCGGTGACGGCGATCATGGGACCAATATGCAGCGCGGCTGCGAGGCGGTCAGCGCCGAGGAAGCGACGGTCTCAGGCCTTCCCTTGCCCGAGGCGCTGGAACGGATCGGCCTAACCCTGGTGATGAGCATCGGCGGCGCCGCCGGCCCACTTTACGGGACACTACTGATTGAGATGGGGCGCGAGCTTCGCAAATCGGGCCGGGAACAGGATTTTTCGCTTGCCCTCAAGCAGGCCATCGATGCCGTGGCCCGCCGTGGGCGCTCGAACGCTGGCGACAAGACGCTGCTCGACGTCCTGTATCCGGTGCAGGATGCACTCGCACAACATTCCCCCCTGACGGATATCGTGCGCCGTGCAGAGCTTTCCGCCCGACTGACCGGCGCCATGAAGGCCATGCGCGGCCGCGCGGCCTACCTTGGAGACCGTTCGATCGGACATGTCGATCCCGGCGCTTCGAGTTGCGCCCTTCTGACAACCGCCATCTGTCGCTACCTTGAGGAGCACCGCCCGGAATGAATGCGAAGACCCCAAACGTCGGGATCGTGATCGTCTCCCACTCGCCGCTGGTCGCGAAAGGCACCGCCGAGATGGTGCGGCAGATGGTGGGTGACAGCGTGCCGCTTGCCTGGTCGGGCGGCAACAGTCGAGGCGAGCTTGGCACCGATGCCGGGGGAATTCTCAAGGCAATTGACGAGGCATGGTCGGAAGCTGGCGTCGCCGTCTTCGTCGACCTTGGGGGGGCCGAAACCAACAGCGAAATGGCGATCGAGATGCTCGGTTCTCCCCGCTCCCAAAAGGTTTCGATCTGCAACGCCCCTGTTGTCGAAGGAGCCGTTATTGCCGCTGCCGAGGCCTCCGGTGGGGCGTCGTTGGCCAAGGTGGTCGCGACGGCAGAGGAGCTATCACCCTGATGAACGGCGGTTTTCGTATTGGGGCCCACGAGGCCGGGCAGATCCATGCCAGTTGCCAGACCGAAGTCGAGGTGAAGCATGGCGTTGGACTGCATGCTCGACCGTCAGTGACGTTCACGCGGCTGGCAAAGTCGTTTCCGTGCTCGATCGAAGTCGCGGTCAACGGCAACGACGTCTGGTTGAACGGCAAGAGCATCATCAAGATCATGGGCGCCAAGATCCGCAAGGGTTCGGTGCTCAAGATCCGTGCAAACGGCATTCTCGCGGAAGAAGCCATCCGGGCATTGAAGGACCTCATCGAGCGCAATTTCGACGAGGAAAAGAAGCATGGCCGAACCGCTTAGACTGAAAGCCACCAGCGCCTCGCCAGGTAGTGCGAGCGGCCCGGCCTTCGTAGCCGAACCGGTCGAACCCGCCGCGTCAATCCCGTCAAGCTTATCCGGCCAGGTCGAGCTCGCAAGTGCGATCGAGAAAGCTATTCTCGAACTGCAGGAACTGGCCACCGGGACGGACCCGGAGGGCGGCGATATCGTCGAGTTTCAGATTGAGGTACTTCGCGATCCGACGCTGACCGAGGCGACTGGCGCGCGCATCGAGGCTGGCGAAAACGCGGCATTCGCCTGGGTCGGAACACTCGATGGATACATCCGGGAACTGGAGTGCTCGGAAGAAGCCCAATTGCGGGCGCGCGCCGTTGACATCCTCGATATCAAGAACCGCGTCTTGTCGGTGCTCACGGGAACGACTGTCGACGACTTTCCATCCGGATCGATCTATGTTGGAAAGGATATGGAACCCAGCCGTTTCCTAGCCCACGACTGGTCGGCCGGCGGTGGTATCGCTCTTTACGCAGGCAGCGCGGTCGGTCATGTCGCCCTGCTTGCCAGATCCCGGTCGATACCGATGGTGATCGGCGCCGGCCGCTTCGTAACAGCAGGGGGGCAACATATCGGAGTTGATGGTGACACTGGTATTGTCATTCTTCAGGCAGCCAAGTCGAACGCGACCTCGGCGGGACACGGCGATCCGTCAAAAAGCACTGCTCTGCCACTCGACAACGGAATTGTGTACACGTCGGACGGAACGCAAGTACTCCTGTCCGTCAATGTCAACGCTCCGACAGAAGTGGACGCGGTTCCCGCCGAGGTGACCGCGGGCATAGGGTTGATGCGGTCTGAATTCGCGGTGATGTCGCTCGGTGATGCAGCAAACGAAGAAAAGCAGCTTGCAATCTACCGACGCCTCCTGGAATGGGCAGATGGACGTCCTGTAACAATCCGCATGTTGGATGTCGGGGGCGACAAGCCGCTTCCGGGCATTACCGAGACCTGCTCGCTGCGCGGTATCCGTCTGCTTCTTGCCCGGCCGCAGATTGCGCGGGTTCAGGCGCGTGCGCTCCTTCGAGCAGCAGTCTTTGGCAACCTGCGTATCATGTTGCCAATGGTGACATTCCCTTCCGAAGTTGATGACATGCGGCAAATCTGTCGCGAAGAAGCCGGCGAACTTCGCCGCCGCGGCGTGCCGCACCGCACTCCGCCGATCGGCATGATGGTGGAGGTACCGGCAGCCGCGCTCATGCTCGACGACTTTGATGGCGCTGACTTCTTTTCGTTCGGCACGAACGACCTGACGCAATACCTCGTGGCCTCCGCACGTGACGAGGTCGGCTTCAGCCTGGAGCGAGAGCGAGTCGTACCGGCCGTGCTGCGCCTGCTGACCCAGGCGGTGAAGCTCGCCGGCGGCCGACCGGTCAGCATTTGCGGTGACATGGCCGGCGACCCGCTGCGCACGCCCGGTCTCCTCGCGGCAGGCATACGCCATTTTTCGGTGGCGCCAGCTCGACTTGGCGCGATAAGATCGGCACTCGTCGGCCTGAACGCCGATGGGACAAAAGCAGCCGGGGACTAGGGATGGCGCGCGAAGACACCGAAGACGCCATTATCGCCTACAAGGACATTCTGGCGCAGATTATCGACAACCGACCGTCAGGAACACGTCAGAGGCTGGCGACGGAACTCGGCAAGCATCGCAGCTTCGTCACCCAGATAACCAGCCCCACTTATGCGACGCCTCTTCCGGCGCGTCACCTCGCGACCATCTTCAGGGTGTGCCATTTTAGCCCCGCCGAACAGGACCGTTTTTTGGACGCCTATCAGGTCGCCCATCCCGGCAAGCTGCCGGAGTTTGGCGCCACGGAAAAACTGCGGCATCTTTCGATAATGGTGCCTGACTTCGGCGATGAACGCCGCAACCGGCTTCTGGAAGAGGCGATCACGGACCTGGTCCAAAAGATCGCCGAGATTTCGGGGCCGCCTGATTGAACGGACGGTTCGCGCGGAACGAGCGCTAGATGATCATCGCCTTGGGAGGGGTTTGATGAAGAAATTCATGAATGCAGCGGACACAATGGTCGCCGAAAGCGTCGAAGGCTTCGTGCGCGCCCATGAGGAGTTCCTTGTATTCGGCGCAGACCGTCAATTTGTCCGTCGTCGCCACCTCGTTCCAGGTAAGGTAGCAGTCATCTCCGGGGGTGGAGCGGGCCACGAGCCGATGCATGTCGGCTTCGTCGGTCGCGGCATGCTGGATGCAGCATGCGTCGGGCATATTTTCACGTCCCCTACTCCAGGCCAAATCCTCAGCGCGATAGAGGACGTGGACACCGGTGCCGGCTGCCTGCTGGTGGTAAAGAATTATGACGGCGACCTCATGAATTTCGAAATGGCGGCAGAGATGGCATCGAGCCGCCACCGAATTGAGATGGTGATCGTAAGCGACGACATCGAAACGGCAAGCACGAACGACGGCCGCGGTCGACGAGGCATTGCCGGTACGGTAATCATGGAAAGGCTTCTCGGCGCCGCCGCGGAAAACGGCATGGCACTCGCTGAATTGAAAACCCTTGCTGCCGGCCTCGCGTCCCGCGTCAGATCGATGGGTGTCGCACTGACCGGTGTCACGGTGCCGCACACGCGGCGATCGACCTTTTCACTCGGCCCCGAAGAAATAGAAATGGGTGTTGGCATTCATGGAGAGCCGGGCCGTTCAAGAGAGCCCTTCTCCAACGCGGACACCATCGTGAGGCATCTAAGCGAGGTGGTTTTCAACGAAGTCGCTCGGGTTTCTGACAAGGCATTGCTTTTCGTGAACGGCCTTGGCGGCACGCCGCCGGCGGAACTTTATCTCGCTTACAACGTCGCGCATCGCTTCATGCAGGGTCATGGTCTGCAGATCGCGCGCTCACTGGTTGGTACTTACGCAAGCTCACTTGACATGCAGGGCCTTTCGATCTCGCTCGCTCTGCTTCGTGACGAAGAGTTCGCTCTATGGGATTCGCCTGTCGCCACGGCTGCCTTGCGCTGGGGCTGCTAGGGATGGGTCTGTCGTGGCGACCTCAGCGCAGCGGCCTGCAACTCGTCGGACCCAAAGGTTGGAAAATCTTATAATTTCGGCGTCAGCATCTCGAAACGGTCACGGATCGTCGAGCAGGTATCGCCGCCAAGGCGCGCGATGGCATCGACTTGCCTGGGATCGACGCGCAGACCTTCAGGATCGACGACACCGTCGCGATAATGAGCATAGACGATCTCGCCCATGATGATCTGACGGGATTTCCCGAGCTCAAGCGTGACATGACGCCTGCACTCGAATGCTGCGGGTGCTTCCGCGATCTCCATGGCGAAGCGACTTTCTGACCCGCCATCGCCGTCAGTCCCGCCTCCTTGAGCTCGTCGACACCACGCGGATATTTTGACCCGCAGACATGCATCGCTTCGGCAATGGAAAACGACACAATGTTGACTGTGAAGACTTCCGTCATGCGGATGTTATAGCCCGTGTCCTTGAAAGACATGTCCGGATTGTTCTCGACGCCGAGCGCCAGGATGGGCGGATCGGCGGAGAGGCAATTGAAGAAGCTAAACGGGGCGGCATTGATACGGCCATGTTCGTCGACCGTAGTCACCAGCGCGATCGGTCGCGGAATGATCGTGCCAATCATCAGCTTGTAACGCTCACGCTCCGAGAGTGCTTCGAAATCGAAGGATATTGTCATCGGTCAGCCTGCTGCTCGCATCGGCGCGAAAGCGCTCATAGCGCCGGTAAAGGGTTTTGCCAGAGGCGATGCGTAAGAACCGCGCTTGCTCGTCGACAATCCGAGCGAAACCAGCGCCTCGGCCTGCTTCACCGCTACGGCGACCCCATCGACCACGGGCACGCCGTAGATATCCTGCAGCTCGCGCGCCAGATCAGTCATCCCAGCGCAGCCAAGCACGATCGCTTCGGCGCCATCCTCAGCAAGAGCACGCTCGATCTCGGCCCGGAGCTTGCCGATAGCGCCCGAAGTGGGATCTTCGAGCTGAAGAACCGGAATATCGGAGGCGCGCACCCTGGCGCGTCCGCCCATGCCGTAGCGTCGTACAAGATTGTCAATCAAGACACGCGAACGCTCCAGCGTCGTCACGACGGTAAATCGCTGCGCCAGGAAGCCTGCGGTGGCGACCGCAGATTCACAGAGTCCAAGCACCGGCACGTCGGCAAAGCTGCGCGCCGCGTCAAGTCCCGTATCGTCGAAGCAGGCGATGATCGCGGCATCGTATTCGCCAGCCCGCTCCTTGAGTTCGCTGAGAAGTCCCGGGATTGCGAGCGCCCCGTCATAATGCCCTTCAATCGATACCGGCCCCATTCGCGAGGTGGCGGCAATGATGACGGTGCCAGACGCCATGACCGCGCGGGCAGCAAGGGCTGCCTTCTCGGTCATGGTTTCAGTCGTATTGGGATTGACCAGAAGAATGCGCATTGGGGGTCAGCTTACCTTTGCCTGACGCCGACGCAGCATGAGCATGATGCCGAGCGCGACGAGGATGATAGTGAAGGAAAACAGCGTCGTTACCGTGCCGAGCGCGTATAGCACCGGCGTCGTGACGTTGGTGGTCATACCGTAGATTTCGAGCGGCAGCGTGTTGTAGCTGCCTGATGTCATCAGCGTCCGGGCGAATTCGTCGTAAGAGAGCGTGAAGCCGAACAGCCCGACACCGATCAGGCTCGGCGCAATCATCGGCAGCACGACGTGGCGGAAGGTCTGCCAAGAACTCGCGCCAAGATCGCGGGCAGCTTCCTCGTAGGCGGGCGAGAAACGGTTGAACACGGCGAACATGATGAGCACGCCGAACGGCAACGTCCATGTCAGATGCGCGCCGAAGGCCGACGAATACCAGGCAGGCTTCAGCCCGCCCTGCTGGAACACCACGCCGATTCCGAGCGAGATGATGATCGACGGCACCACGAGGCTGGCGACAGTCGCGTAAAACAGAAAAGTCGCGCCACGGAACCGGCGGCGGAAGGCAAGGCCCGCGAGCAGCGATACGACGACCGTGACAACCATCACCATCAGGCCGAGCGTAGACGACCGACGGAACGAGGCGCCGAAATCGCCCACCGCCTGTTTCTCGAACAGATTGTAGAACCAGTGAACGGAAATGCCGTTCAGCGGAAAGGTGAGGCCGCCATCCGGCCCCTGAAAGGACAGGATCAGGATCGCCGAGAGCGGTCCGTAGAGGAACAGCACGAAGACAAGGAAGAAGGCTGCGAGCACGTAGAATTCGAAGGTGCGCCTCTCGTGGTTCATCTCAAAGCTCCTTGCGGATATCGACGACGCGCAGGATGGCCGCGACCATCATCAGGACGACGACCAGAAGCACGACGGCATTGGCGGCGGCGGCAGGATATTGCAGCAGCGACATCTGGTTCTTCATCATCAGCGCCACTGAAGCGCTCTGCCCGCCGGACATCACCTGCACGGTGGAGAAGTCAGCCATCACAAGCGTCACAACGAAGATCGAGCCGATGGCGATGCCGGGCTTGGCGAGCGGGATGACGACGTTCCAGAGGATCTGCCAGCCGCTGGCGCCGGCATCGCGCGCTGCCTCGAACAGCGAGCGGTCGATGCGCATCAGCGTGTTGAAGATCGGTGTCACCATGAACAGCGTGTAGAGATGCACCATGGCGAGAACCACGGCGAAATCGGAATAGAGCAGCCACTCGATCGGCTGCGGGATGATGCCCGCCTTGATCAGCGCAGAGTTGACGAGGCCATTGCGGCCGAGCACCGGGATCCACGAGATCATGCGGATGATGTTCGACGTCATGAACGGCACGGTGCAGACCAGAAACAGGATCATCTGCGTCGACGTGCGGCGGATATGAAAGGCAAGGAAATAGGCGACCCAGAAACCGATGAAGACGGTCAGCGCCCAGACGATGACGGTGAATTTCAGCGTATTGAGATAGGTCTTCCACGTCACCCACGAGCCGAGCGTCTCGGTGTAGTTCATCGTCAGGAAATCGGGATAGAGACCGGCGAAGTCGTAATCCCAGAAGCTCACCACCGCGATCATCGCGATCGGCAGGATGAAGAAGAAACCGAGGATCAGGATGAGCGGCGTCGCCTGGAGATAGGAGGCGGCCCACGGCGCAAGCCGAAAGCCAGCACTGCGGACCCGGTCAGTCGTCTCGTTTGTCTCTGCTGAAGCGATCGTCGCCATCTGCCATCCTCTCGGATTTGCCTTGAAACGGAATTGAGAGAGGGATCGAAGACCCCTCCCCAACCCTCCCCACAGGGGGGAGGGAGTTCTTCTGTTGCACCCTCCCCACAAGAGCGAGGGCGTTTTCTGCCGCCACGCTCCTCGGGAGGAACCGGCTCCTTGCCGCAGCGCCCACGCTCCCTCCCCCTTGTGGGGAGGGTTTGGGGAGGGGAAAGCGGCACCCGCTGTGGCGGATGATGGCCGCCTTAAGCCGCGATGAACTCGTTCCAGCGGCGAACCATGTAGCGGTCTTCGTCCATGACGGAGTTCCAGCACGCGACATGACCCATGCGCTCTTCGAACGAACCACCGTCGCGAACGGCGCCGGCCTTCTCCATGACCTTGCCTTCCGGCGAGAGGATATCGCCCTGGGCTGCCTTGCCTTCGATCCAGTAGCCCCACTCGTCAGCCGTCATGAAGCCCTTGGCGGTGTCCATGCAGGCAGAGTAGTAGCCCTGGCGGTTGAGGTAGCCGCCGACCCAGCCGGATGTGTACCAGTTGATGTACTCGTAGGCCGCATCGAGCTCGGCACCCTTGAGGTGCGAAGCGAGGCCGAGACCGCCGCCCCACGAGCGATAGCCTTCCTTGAGCGGCTGGTATTTGCAGGCGATGCCCTTGGAGCGAACAGCGGCGACAGCCGGCGACCACATGGACTGGATGATGACTTCGCCCGAAGCCATCAGGTTGACCGACTCGTCGAACGACTTCCAGAAGGCGCGGAACTGACCGTCCTGCTTTGCCTTGATCAGGAAGTCGATCGTCTTGTCGATCTCTTCCTTGGTCATGTTGCCCTTGTCGGCGTACTTGATGTTGCCGAGCGCTTCCATGATCATCGCGGCATCCATGATGCCGATCGACGGGATGTTGAGGATTGAGGTCTTGCCCTTGAACTTCGGGTCCATGATATCGGCCCAGGTCGAGATCTCGCGGCCGACGAGATCAGGGCGAATGCCGAGCGTGTCGGCGTTGTAGATCGTCGGCATCATGGTGAAGAGCTCGGTCTCGCCCTTGGCGAAGGTCTTGGCGTCGGCTTTTTCGACGTAACCGACCGTGTGCGGCGCGGTGCCCTGCGCAATCACGCTATCCGGCTTCAGCTTGCCGTTCTTGAACAGCGGAACGACCTTGTCGTAGTACTTCAGCTTCTTCACATCCATCGGCTGGATGACGCCGGTCGGATAGACCTTCTTCAGGATCCAGTATTCGATGTCGGCGATGTCGTAGCTGTCAGGCTGCGTCACGGCGCGCTGCGCGGCGGCGTCGGAATCCGTCGCCGTCATCTCGAGCGTGATGCCGAGGTCCTTCTTGCACTGCTCGGCGATGGCGTTGATGTTGGAGACGCCGGTGCCGAACTGGCGAAGCGTGATGTTGGACTGCGCCCAGATGGTCGGGAAGCCGGTGATCAGGCCGGAGCCGGCGGCAGCGCCGAGGGCGGCAGCACCCGTCTTCAGCAGGCTGCGGCGCGACACGCCCTTGCCCATCAGACCCTTCTTGGTGGTTTTCGTTGTATCAGTCATGTCAGTTCCCTCTGGTTTTTGTGGTAATGAAGATTCATGCCGAAACGCGGCCCAGGAGAACGGCGTCCTCCAAGGCCCAACTCAGGGACACCGCATCGCCGACCGATGCGGGGTTGGCGAAATAATCGCCATCGGACGCAATGACGGTGAAGTCATCGCTGCCCGCGCCGGCCACGGTGAGCTTCACCGAGGCGCCGCGATATTCGATGTTGGAGACGACGCCGTTGAAACCGAGCGTCTTGTCGGAAGCGGTATCGAGCCGCACCCGATCTGTGCGGATACCGATGTCGACACTCTCGCCGGCGTGCTTGCCGTTGCCGCGCACCGAGAATGTCTGACCTTCCGGAACCTCGAGCGTCGTAACACCGTCTTTCGAGGAAACGACGCGGCCGGAGAGAACATTGTGATCCCCCATGAAGCGAGCGACGAAGGCGGTGGCCGGCTCCTCGAAGACCTTGCGCGGCGTTGCCGCCTGCTCGATCTTGCCGTCGTTCATGATGACAATGATATCGGCGAGCGCCATCGCCTCTTCCTGGCTGTGCGTCACATGCACGAAGGTGATGCCGAGGCTCTTCTGCAGCTTTTTCAGTTCGGCACGCATGCGGATCTTCAGGAACGGATCGAGCGCCGACAACGGCTCGTCGAGCAGCAGCGCTTCCGGATCGGTAATCAGCGCGCGTGCCAGCGCCACACGCTGCTGCTGCCCGCCTGATAACTGTGCTGGCCGCCGCGTCGCATAGGCGTCCATCTGCATCAGTTTCAGCAACTCGAGCGCCTTGGTCCGCCGTTCGTCCTTCTCGACACCCTTCATCTTCAGGCTGAAAGCGACGTTGTCGACGAGGTCGAGATGCGGGAAGAGCGCATAAGACTGGAACATCATCGCCGTGCCGCGCTTGGCCGGCGGAAAGTCGGTGACGACTGTATTGCCAAGCCTGATATCACCGGACGAAATGCTTTCGTGCCCGGCGATCATGCGCAGCGTTGAGGTCTTGCCGCAGCCGGAGGGGCCGAGAAAGCAGCAATAGGAACCGGCCGGTATCTTCAGGCTGATGGAATGGACCGCCGTGGTGGCGCCATACACCTTGGAAACTGATACGATATCGATCTCTGCGGCCTTCGACATTGGTCTTCCCCTGTTCGAGAAGGACAATGCATCCGCCGTGCCAGTTCCTATTGCGGTGCATCAAGCGTCGAAAAATCAAACACTTCGCTTTGCAGAAGGGTCACACATCAAAATTGCGGCACCAACATCACCTGCCCAGAAAATAGGCTATCGTTCGCACTTCGTGCAAACGATCGTATACAATTTAGCCATCTCTTTGAGCGCAAATTCCGTTTAACTTTTACGGGAAACGCAGATATCATTTCCCGGTCAAAAGGTATTTGTGTTCATGAAGCCCACCGCAACCGCCGTGCATACCACAGAGGATTCAACCGATACGGGCGCACAACAGATCCGCGACGCGATCCGCGATGCGATCGTCGAGCGGCGGCTGTCGCCGGGAACAAAGCTATCGGAAAGCGATGTCGGCAACCTGTTCAACGTCAGCCGTACGCTTGCGCGCGCCGCCCTGCAGGCTCTTTCCTATGAGGGCCTGGTCAGCGTCGAAAAGAACCGTGGCGCGTTCGTCGCCTACCCCTCGCCCGATGAGGCTCGCCAGATTTTCGCTGCCCGCCGCCTGGTCGAGCCCGGGATCTTGCGGGAGGCTGCAGCCAGAATCACGCCTTCGCAAATCCAGCATCTGAAGCAATTGCTCATCGCGGAAGGCCGCCTGATGAGCGAGCGCGGCCAGATGGCACGACGTGCCGAGATCAAGGCATCGGGCGACTTTCACCTGACGCTTGCCGCCATATCCGGCAATGCGATCATGCAACGTTTTATGGATGAACTCGTAGCCCGCTCGTCGCTGGTGATCGCCCTTTATGGTCAATCGACCATATCGAGTTGCGGTCATTCCGAGCATGGCGATATCGTCGCCGCGATCGAGAGGAACGATCTCGACGAGGCATGCAGGCTGATGCTGCACCACATCGCGCATATCGAGGCCGATCTTGATCTTCGCGAACGCAAGAGCGTCGGTCTCAAGGAAGCCTTCGAGGGGTGAGGTCAGATTAACCAGAGCCGAAGGCGTTGACCGGGTACTGCTGGTTTCCAAGTCTGCCATGAGCGGAAGGGCATCATCGGATGCCCGACCCGCATCGGGATCGCCGAGACAAATGCTCGACAGGCAGCAGAAAAAGAGACTACCGGCGGCGCAAAGTCATGGTCCGCTTATGGCCTGCCGAGAGCGGACGATAATCGGCGCCTCTTTAGCTGGAGGCGGCACAGATAGTCCGACCCTTCCATCAGATACGCGGGAACACCGTCGTCTTCTTGACGGTTGCATAGGCGAAACTTGTGTCGATCCCCGCGATCCCTTCGATGTTGTGAAGCTGTTGCCTGACGAACTGCTCGTAGTCCTTCAGACTTTGAACGAGGACGCGCAGGAGATAGTCGGCCTCCCCCGTCATGACGTAGCAGTCCTGTATATTGTCGATGGAGCGGACCTTTCGCTCGAAGGCCGCGATCGCCGCCTCCGAGTGGCGCTCGAGCCTGATGCGGACGAACGCGGTGATTGGAAGCCCGTAGGCCTCCTCATCCACGATAGCGGTGTACCCCTTGATGACACCGTTCTCTTCCAGGAGCCTGAGACGGCGAAGACATGGAGACGGCGAAAGCGCCACTTTCTCGGAAAGCTCTTGGTTCGATAGGCGGCCGTCCCGCTGCAGCGTAGAGATGATCTGTCGGTCCTTCTCGTCCATGGCCCTCCCTCATTGGCAGAATCTGCCAAATATCGTTCCTGATGGGATCAACATAGCAAGAAACTGCCTGAGGAAGAAGCATATCATGTCACTCAATTTGACATCGAGGTTTCTCATGGCCGACATTACTACGACTTTCCCCAGACCGACGATCAAGTGGAATGAGACTGCCGCTGCAGGTTATGTTGTGTTGGCGCTCGTCGTCCTCATCTGGGCTGGGTTCGCGCTCACCATGCGAGCCATGGGCAAGTCACCGCTCGCTACTGCGGATGTCGCCCTGATCCGCTTCGCCGTGCCTGTGGTGGCGCTCCTGCCCTTGCTGTTCGGCCGCCTGCATCTGCTGCGGCAAGTCGACCGCAAGGCCGTCCTGTTGGTGCTGGCAGGTGGCGTGCCTTTCTATTTCATCGCGTCTGCGGGAGCCAAGCTGACCTCAGCGGCCTATGTTGGCGCATTGATCCCCGGTACGACCCCGCTCGCAATGGCCCTGATCTCGCGCTTGTTCATGGGTCGGAGACTCTCTACAAGACAAGCTCTTCCGATCGGACTTATCGTGGGTGGCGTCGTACTCATGATCGCTGGACAACGCCACGCTGTCACCGCGGAGACACTGCGGGGCGTCGGACTGCTTCTGCTCGCGAGCCTCATCTGGGCCGGATACACGATCGGGCTGCGGCATACCGGGTTGGACGCGATCTCAAACGGCCTCCTACTTTCGATCGGTTCCCTGGTGGCTATCGTACCTATGATGCTCGTCGGGCTGGTCGGAAGCAATTTCGGCCACTTCAGCCTCGGCGAGGCGCTGCCTTACGCACTCGTCCAGGGTATCGGGACGGGGCTGGTCTCGACCTTGGGCTACGCGTTCGCGATCTCGCGGCTCGGCGCGTCCCGAAGCGCCACGATCGGGTCCCTGTCTCCGGCGCTAACGTCCCTTTTAGCTATACCCCTATTGGGAGAGTCGCTCGCCGTCGCGACCGCCATCGCCGTCGCCCTGATGACATTCGGCGTAATCTTGGCGAATCGTACGGGCGAACGAGTTCCAGAATGACGGCTCGGCGCTTTGACTCCATGGAATAGGCGCGTCCCACGCCTCGAAGCGACGTGTCAGCAAATTCAGGGCTGTAGGCGCTCCGTGAACCGCCGTCGTTTAATGCGCACCTCCCGGTCAATGCCAATCGAGGTAATGGCGCGCGCTGCGCCCTTGGCGACTTGAGGTTTCACGTCATGCCGCCCCAGTCCCTCAACACTTAGGCAAACGCCTTAATATTATTGACAGGTGGTCCTGCTCGTTATAGTAAGGCACATGCCTTATCATTCCGCACCCCTGGATCTCGCCTTTCACGCCTTAAGCGACCCGACCCGCCGCGCGGTGGTTTCGCGACTGTCTGAGGGCGAGGTACCGGTGAGCCTCCTGGCCGAGCCGTTCGACATGGCCCTGCCTTCGTTCGTCCAGCATCTCAAGGTTTTGGAAGATTGCGGGCTGATTGCCAGCGAGAAGCGCGGGCGCAGCCGCTGGTGCCGGTTGGTACAGGCGCGGTTCGACGAGGCGGCGGACTGGATGGAGGCAGAGCGCCGGCGCTGGACCGACCGGTTGGATCGGCTGGAAGTCTATTTGGACAAGACGAAAGAGGATGGTGAAGGCAATGGCAAACCCGTTTGATACATGGTCGCTTGATCGAGAGATCGTACTGGTGAAAGTTCTGAACCATCGACGCGACAAGGTTTTTGCGGCGTGGATGGACCCCGGGGCGCTAGCCGAATGGTACGGTCCGGCCGGCCTGAAGATCGAGAGCTACGAGGCCGACATACGCGAGGGCGGACTCTGGCGGTTCGACATGGTTGGCCTGTTCGAGGGCAAAGAACAGCGTTTCCCGAACCTCATGCGCTTTCTGGAGATCGTGCCAAACGAGCGGATCGTGATGGACTATGGCACGCCTGATCCCAACGACCCCGACCGCTTCCGCGCCACGGTGACCTTCGATGAGCAGGCCGACGGGAAGACCGTGCTCACCATGCGCCAACTCCACCCCACCCGCCAGCGACGTCAGGTCGTCATCGGCTTCGGCGCGGTTGAGTATGGGCTACAGACGCTGGATGGCCTCGCAGCTTGGTTGGACGGCTGAGTATTTGGCCAATCAGCGCCGTCTGTACACCTTCTGTGAATTGGGTTTGTTGTGGTTCTGACAGAAAGCAGGCAGACTGCGCCGGGCAAACTTGGGAGAACGCTTCATCGTCCTCCCTCCTGCCGCCGGTTTCGACTGATCGCCAGGAAGCCCTCCGCCTCATTCCACATAGAAGACCATGTTGCCGTTTCGCGCTCTCATCACCCATTCAATGTCATTGGGCGTTAGCTTCTTGGCCTTCAGTTGATCAACAAGCCATTTGTTCTGGCGTGCTGCGTTTCGGATCGCGTTCACATGCTGCGCGTCACCCGGCGATGGATGCGCACCTGTTTCATGCGCCGTACGGTAGCTTACGACTGAGAGTCGCTTCCCGTGATAAGTCCGCACATACGCAGGGAGATTTTCGCTCCAGTTCATTCTCCGGTGTTCTTGCCTCGTCTGTTGCGCTGCAGCCAGCAGGGCGGTCGGGATCGTCGAGACCGCAATGCCCAGGACAATAGCCAGCTTCCTCATGACGCCCTCCGAAGAGAAAGGTTGCCGGACGATCTTACGCGATATGGAGGCAGCAGGCACCGTGGGAATCGCCGGTTTGCATCACGGGCAGAAGGCAATGATGGCCCGGGTTGGGTCCCTGCGGACCAAAGGGCGATCCAAACCCTGCCTGATCCTGAGACGGGCCGACCTCCCCTCCGAAGTCAGCGATCAATTGATGGTCTACACGGCTTATCAGTTGGGGGCATGTTGTTAGTGAGCCGCGATTCACGTAGAAGAGGGCTCCCATCAAGTTCACCCCGGAGCTCCCGTGCATATCGGACCGCAACAGCGGATTTACGTCTGTTTCTTCCTGTTCGCCGTCTCCATGGGCGCCATGCTTTCGCGCCTTCCGGACATTCAAGATGCGCTGCAGATCGATAAGTCCGAGCTTGGCCTGACTCTGATCGGAGCCGCCATTGGCGCCCTGATTTCTTTGACGTTCTCGTCACCGATCGTCGCCCGCCTTGGAGCTCGAACGACCGCCTTCCTGACCGTCTTGGGTACCTCCGCTTGCCTTGCCCTCGTGCCATGGATGAGCGCCGCTCCCCTGGTATTCGGTATTCTTCTTTGCGAAGGACTTCTGGCGGGGGCGCTGGAAATCAATCTCAACGTCGAGATCGATCGGATCGAGGCGCAACTGGGGCGCGGCGTCATGAACCGGGCGCACGGTTTCTGGAGCCTCGGCTTCTTCGTCACCGCGCTGATATCGGCCGCGGTCCGTCAGGCTGGAGTGTCAATGCAGCTCCATTTGGCTTTGACGTTTGGCTTCGTCTTGGTCGTTGGCACTCTGGCAATCGCAGGCATGCGCAATGCTCCAGCCAGACCCACGCAGGAGCATTCCGACACGGGGCGCATCGCGCTACCGACCATTGCGCTTCTTCCTCTGTGTGTGATCGGTATCGCTGCTTTCCTGGTTGAGGGTGCAGGCATCGATTGGTCTGCAATCTATATGCGCGACGTATTCCAGTCTGAGCCCTTTGTGGGCGGCCTGGGTCTCACGCTTTTCACCTTCTTCATGGCTATGACGAGGATTTTCGCAGATCCGTTCGTCGATCGCTTTGGCTCGCGGGCGGTAGCATTCACTCTGCTGTTGGTGTCGGCAGCCGGTCTGAGCGCAGTTTGGCTTGCGCCGCATCAATTGATCGCCCTTTTCGGGTTTGCCCTCATGGGCGGCGGCTGCAGCGTGGTTTATCCGCTTGCGGTTTCCGCGGCGGCCCAGCGGTCGGACCGAGCCTCTCATCTCAATGTCGCAGCGCTCGGTCAAATGTCGTTTGTCGTGTTTTTCCTCGCTCCGCCACTCCTCGGTTTTGTAGCGGAGCATTTTGGTATACGGACAGCATACTTGGTATGTTTGCCCGTGATCCTGGGCGCACTGATATGCGTTCGCGCCCTCTCCGCCCGGCGCCCGTTGGCCGTCGCATAGGGTTGGCTGCCAATCGCACCCTGCTTTTCCGATGACGGCAACACGAATGAGGTCGGACTTTGAGGTTCGTAGTGACCTCTTCTCTTCGTTGCAGGAGGTGCCGGCAACGAACCGACGTCCTGGACGAATCGCTCCTCCCAAATTGCGACCCTATAGTCCCCTATTCGCCCGCTAGACTTCCACGAGCCGAGCCGAATTCATTTGCCTAAGAGGCGGAATGGCGGGAAATTGACTGGGGTTGTCTGCTGAGCAACCAAGTGTGGCAACGGCATGATGACGGGAACGTCCTCCAGGGAGGAGAAAATGGCCGACCATTCAAAGCTCAAGGGACCCGATCTGGCCCTCGGTATTGCACTCGCCGAACTGGCAGACGGAGGCAAGCTGGTCGGTCATTGCGACGGCGAACCGGTGCTCTTGGTGCGCCGCGGAGCAGAGATATTTGCGGTTTCTGCCAGTTGCTCCCACTATGGCGGACCACTGGTAGACGGTCTCGTCGTCGACGATACCGTTCGCTGTCCTTGGCATCACGCCTGCTTTGACCTTCTCACCGGAGACGCGCTGCGGGCGCCGGCCCTATCGCCACTCGCTTGTTGGTCGGTCGAGCAGCGCGACGAAAGGATCTTCGTCGGCGAGAAGCGCAAGAAGCTGTCCCCCACCGCGCGCGAAAGCAAGACAGGTGCTCCACCAGAGCGGATCGCAATCGTCGGCGGTGGGGCGGCCGGTTTTGCCGCAGCGGAGAGGCTGCGGCGGGAGCAATATCAGGGCGACATTGTCATGATCAGCGACGATGAGGCAGCGCCCGTCGACCGCCCCAACCTCTCAAAGGACTATCTCGCAGGCAAGGCTCCCGAAGACTGGATTCCGCTGCGCAACGAAAACTTCTATGCCAAGAATGGCATCGATCTACGCCTCGGCACCAAGGTCACCAGTATCGATATCGGTGCCAGCGAGGTCGCGCTCGCCAACGGAGCACGGGTAGCATTCGACAAATTGCTGCTCGCGACCGGTGCCGAACCGGTGCGACTGACCATCCCCGGCGCCGACATGCCTCATGTCCATACGTTGCGTTCGCTGGCCGACAGCCGCAGGATCATCGCACAAGCCGGCGCCGCGCGACGCGCTGTGGTACTCGGCGCCAGTTTCATCGGTCTCGAGGTTGCCGCCGCTCTTCGAACCCGGAGCCTCGAAGTGCATGTGGTGGCGCCCGGTGAACGGCCCATGGAACGAGTGCTGGGACCACAGATGGGCGACTTCATTCGCGCTCTGCATGAGGAAAATGGCGTCGTCTTCCACCTGGGAGATCGGGCGGCGAGTATTAGTGCGAGCGAGGTCCTGCTGAGCAGCGGCAGCACCCTGGGCGCCGACATCGTCGTTGCCGGCATCGGTGTGCGGCCGCGGGTCGATCTTGCCGAAACAGCCGGTCTCGCCACTGATCGAGGCGTCCTGGTCAGTTCCTATCTCGAAACCAGCGTCTCCGGCATATATGCAGCCGGCGACATCGCGCGGTGGCCTGACACCCACAGCGGCGAAAACATCAGGGTGGAGCATTGGGTGGTGGCGCAGCGGCAGGGTGCTACCGCGGCGCTCAACATGCTCGGACACCGGAAGAAATTCACGGATGTACCGTTCTTCTGGAGTCAGCATTACGACATTCCGATCAATTATGTCGGCCATGCCGAGGGATGGGACAAAATCGAAGTGGAGGGCGATATTGCCGCTAGGGACTGCCTCGTGCGCTACAAGCGTGGTGGGCAGGTCCAGGCAGTTGCCACGATCTTCCGCGATGTCGAAAGCCTCCGAGCAGAACTGGCGATGGAGCACGGCACGGCCTAGAACGTGACGGGATCATGAAGTATGCATGCGTTTTGCCCGAGCGACCGGCAAAACATCCAGACTGGCCCAGGAGTGGAATCCCCAGCGACTGGAAGCGTCCGCTCGAACGCTGGTTATAAGCGTCCATAAGCGACAGGATCGGTACCCAAAACAGCATACCACCACTACGCGTGCATTTCAGGGTTAGGCGTCGGTCAGGGCAGCCCGTGTCTTGTCGAGCGAGAGCTAAGAAAGGGCCCACTTCTGGCACTTTGATACAGGGCATGCAGCGCTTCCAAGTGCCTACGAGATCGTTAGTTCCGATTCCCGATTCCACCAAGCCGCCGGTTCTGCCGGCGCTTGGGTTGGAAGGCGTAACAGTAATCGCAGCACTAGCTCAGCATGGCGGAGGAGAGCCGCCCCCGTCATTTGCTGGCTAGTTTGAACAAACCGCGGCTTCCCGTTCAAGCTTTCGCGCATACTCGGTAAGTGGGTAGCAAAGCACAAAGAAGATGACAGCGACTAGCCCGTAAACCTTGAAAGGTTCGAACGTCGCGTTGTTGATCGCGTTTGCGGTCCTCATCAGTTCCTCAAAGCCAAGAATGGACGTCAAGGCTGTGCTCTTGATGAGCTGCACGAGAAACCCGACGGTCGGTGCCCGGGTTATCCTGAAAGCCTGTGGGAGGATAATGAGCCGAAGCTCTTGCAGGCGGTGCAGACCGAGACTTGCGCCAGCGTCCCACTGACCGCGCGGGAGCGCCTCGACGCCGCTCCGCCAGATCTCCGCGAGATACGCGCTTGCATAAAATGTCAGCCCACATACGGCAGCAGTCCAGGGCTCGATGCGGAATCCCAACATGGGCAAGCCAAAAAACATCAGGAAAAGCTGCATGAGGAGCGGCGTCCCCTGGAACAGCGCGATGTAACCTGACGCCAGGCGCCGTGGCCAAGAGGCCTTCGATATACGAGCAAAGAGGATTGCCATGCCGACGCTCGCCCCGCCAACAAACGCAGCAATCGACAGAAGAAGCGTCCAACGCGTCGCGAAGACAAGATTGCGCAAAATATCCCAGAACGTGAACTCGATCATGATATCCCCGCTCCAAGGAACCGGCGACCACCAGCAATCAGCAAACGCCTGAGGCTTGCTGACATGGCAAGATAGATCATCGTCACGACAAGATAGGTCTCGAATGAACGAAAGGTGCGGGCTTGCAATAGATCGGCCTCTTGCGCCAGTTCGCGAACGGAAATCTGTGAGACCACAGCCGATTCCAGCATCATGATGACAATCTGACTTGTGAGGGCCGGAAAGATAATCTTGAGCGCCTGGGGCAAGACGACTTTGAAAAATACGTGCCTGGGCTTCAGTCCAAGCGCCCGTGCGGCCTCGCCTTGCCCCTTGGGGATAGCATCAAGCCCAGCGCCTACCACCTCGGTCGTGTAGGCCGCCATGTTGAGGGTCATGGCGAGTATTGCCGCGGTCACCGGATTGAGACGGATTCCGAGGCTTGGGAGGCCAAAGAAAATGAAGAACAACTGGACCAGAAACGGCGTGTTACGGATGACTTCAACGTAGATGCCAACAGCCCGGCGCAACCAGCCGAACCGGCTTCTTCGCGCCGCAGCGCCGAAAACACTGAGTACCGTCCCGAAGACGGTGGTGCAGGCAATCAGCAAAAGCGTCATGCTTGCGCCATATGCAAGCGCTCCCGCGCCGCCCCAAAGCCAATCGAAGCCAAGGCTATAGGTCATCGCCACTCCTTTCACGGCGGGGAGCAGTCATACGATCAATCCTTGAGATTTTCAGGGTTGAGTGGCGTCTTCAGCCAGGCCTTCGAACTAGCGTCGAGTTTCCCCTCCGCGATCATCTTGGCAACCACGTCATTGACGGCGTTCTTCAGGCCATCCTCGCTCTTGCGAAGAGCAATGTGAGAAGGCGACGTCAAGAGCTGGAACTTTTGTTCCGGTTTCAAGGCGTCCTGACGTGCCAGAACCTGCGCTCCAACATCGTTGCCAACCACCATCAATTGCGTTTGACCCGAGATGAAGGCCTGGATAACGGAATTGTAGTTTTCGAAGCGCTGGATTGTTGCCGACGCGGGGGCGGCTGCCGTCAGGGAGGTGTCTTCGAGCGTGCCGCGGTTCACGGCAATCGTTTTGTCGGCGAGGTCGTCCTTGCCGCTGATGGCGACGGCTGCCGGCCCTATGACCGCGATGTAGTACGGTGCGTAAGCGGCAGCGAAATCAATTACTTCTGCACGCTCCTTGGAATAGCCGACGCTCATCAGAATGTCGACGCGCTTATCGTTCAGATAGGCAATTCGGTTTTGTCCGGTGACGCCTACGAGGTTGAGCTTCACGCCAAGACTGTCGGCAATGTTCTGAGCGACATCGACATCGTATCCCTTGAGGCTCATGTCCGCGCTGGCCGATGAAAATGGCGGGAAGTCGGAGAAAATGCCTACGCTGATTTGGCCAGCAGCCTTGATGTCGGCGAGGTCGTCGGCATGGGCCGACAGTCCGACCAGAGCGAATGCCGCGGCAGTTGCGATGGTTCTTCCTAGTTTGCTGATATTCATTTTATGTTCCCTTTTTCTTGGTTCTAGATGGAGACGGCGATCCCAACCTCTCAGGCGGCGTTACGCACGGCGGGGCTGAGCATGGCGAGGCAAAGCAATTCGAATAGGACCTGCGCGGCAATCTGGGCCGTGTTGGTGGTCGCGTCATACTGCGGCGCCACTTCCACCACGTCACCGCCAACAAGATTTACTCCGCGGAGGCCTCGCAAGATGGCGAGAACTTCTCTCGGAAGCAATCCTCCAACCTCGGGTGTCCCGGTTCCCGGCGCAAAGGCGGGATCAAGGCTGTCGACGTCAAAGCTAATGTAAGTTGGACCGGAGCCGACGACCTCGAGGGCACGTGCGATCACGGCCTTGATACCCATCTCCGCGACTTCCTCGGCGTGTATTACCGTCATGCCCGAAGCAAAGGAGAACTCCCAAAGATACTCGGCTCCGCCTCGAATGCCTATCTGGATCGTTCTTCGAGGGTCAAGGACGCCGGCAAGGACGGCCTCTCGGAACGGAGCGCCGTGGTGGAACTTGGAACCCTCGTATGGGCCAGCCGTATCGCAATGGGCATCGATGTGAATCATGCCAACAGGGGCGCGGCTCGCGAACCCCTTGAGGATGGCACCGGATATGGAATGATCTCCACCAACCGACAGGGGGATCACTCCAGTATCGGCGATCATGCGGTAGCTGGCTTCGATGTCGGCATGGCATCCCGCGAGATCGAAGCGGCTTCTCATCGGAACATCACCGACGTCGGCGACCTTGAGCGTGCCCATTGGAGCAACCCCGAGAACATGCTCGTAGGGCCCGACGCGTTCGATCGCCCGAACGGCTCTCGGACCCAACCGCGACCCGGCGCGATTGGTGACACCAAGGTCCATCGGCACGCCGATCAAGGCCACATCCAGTGCTGCAAGCACATCCGATCTGATGCCGCCCTCGATAAAAGACGCGCCAAGGAAGGTCGCCGGATCTGCAAACGGCCACTTGCGGCTGTCGCCATCTTTGAAGACACTTGCCGCAACTTCGCGAAAGTGTGGATCGTGCATTTCGCCGCCGGCGGCATTGCCGAAGCGACGGCGAAGGTCCTCCAGAAAGTCCTGGTCAATCGTCAAGATAAGTTCCCCGGTTCTCGGTCCGAGATGGCATCATTCGCCCAGCCAGAATCCTTTACAACCTTGATATTTCGTGAGGGCCTATAACGATTTCTGATAGTCTGGCAGCCTCGACCGCCATTTTCGACGACAGGCCCGTTCAGATAACTTTATAAGGGCATGGGCGATCCCCGGCCCGTTGCCTCGCGGATGCAGATCGTTCAATGTCGAATTTCGCTGTCATGAGCACATTCGGATAGCTCGCCTTTAACGCAACCGAAGACGCTGTCGAATGCTTGATCTCGATTCATATCTGCTACGGGCTTTCCTGACGGTCGCCGAGATCGGAACGGTCAACGGCGCCGCTGCCAAATTGCATCGAACTCAAGCGGCGGTCAGCATGCAAATCCGCAAGCTCGAAGAGCTCGTGGGGGTAACGCTCTTTTCTCGATCCTCCAAGGGACTTGAGCTCACGGCTCACGGCCAGGTCATGGTGGCCTATGCCCGGGAGATCGTGCTGCTCAGCGATGAGGTCGGCCGTCGGCTCACCGGAAAGGTACTCCAAGGACGCATCCGTCTCGGGGTCGTCGAAGACTTCGCCGCCAGTCGACTGATAAACATCCTTCGTGACTTCAGGGCCCAGAACCCGAAGGTGGACATCGACATAATCGTCGAGCCCAACCGGCGTCTGGCGGAAATGTTCGAAGAGGGGAAGCTCGATCTTGCCGTGTGCGACATCACCGTTCTCAACAGGAAACCAATCCTGATCTGGACCGAATACCTGACATGGGTCGTCAGATCGGATTTTGTGGTCGACGCCAGCAGACCGCTCCCGGTCATCATGTTTGACGAGGGTTGCCCCTGGAATCTCCAGACGATCGCCACGCTGTCGCAGCGAAACATAAAATGGAAGACGGCCTGCGTCGCGTCCACGTTGGTTGCCATGGCGACGGCGGTCAGGGTTGGCATAGGTGTCGGTCCCATGCTTGAAGCCACGATTCCCGAGGGATGTCGCGCGCTCGACAAGGCCGCCGACCTACCCGGCGCCGTCCGCATCGAGATTGGATTTTATGCTCAGTCCGAGGCGTCCGAGGGCGCCCGCTATCTTGTCGAGTTCGTGTCGCGACACACCGCGATGACGGACCGCCCATAACATTCCGTTATAGCCGCGAAAAATAAAACGGCCTGTTCAACTGGCGCGGTGGCTGCAATTTGGCCTTGGCAGCAACCGACGCGCCAATTGAAACAGGGAAACCGGCCGATGGCTATCGAGCACGCGTCCGTCGACGAGGCGTCGCCACTTCAAACAGTCCATATCATCGGCCAGACCGCCAATTTCGCCGCCGGAAGCAGCATACGCGCACAGGCTGCCGAGATCCTTGATCGTATCGATGCCCTGCTCGCGATGGAGGGTACAGACAAGTCAGAACTGATCCAAGCCAACATCTGGCTTCGCGATCTCGGGTCTTTTGCCGAGATGAACGCCGCTTGGGAACAGTGGGTAACTCCGGGCATAACGCCTCGCCGAACAACTTTTGAAGAGCATGGTCTACCAGCACTATGTGACCTTCGAGTCGACGTCATCGCCTGGCGAAAGAGCCAGGAGTTTGCGTCGTCGTAAGGTACAATTCAAAGCCGTAGAGCACGCCCCGTACCACGACAAGCGATTGCCTGGTGGAGCTTCACGTTGTGGGGCAAGCCCGATCTCGCTGCGCGTGTCCTCGAAGCGCTGACGAGGTTTTCAAGAACGCGGTTCGGCAGCACATGGTGCTTTTCCTTCGCCTCGCGCAGCTTGTCTTCGCCGCGGCAGCTTTTTGGCCCTCTCGAGGGCAGCGGAACGGCCGCCGTCTGACAGCGCCTTGGTGTTGGCTTTTCCAATTGTCGCCTTCCCGCGCTTGGCATCTGCACTACTTCATCTTCGCTTCTCAAGGGGTAGTGGGAGGCCTCGGATAGTTATTGCGGAACCCAGCCGAGGCCCTCTTTTTACCGCAGTGTTTCACCGGGCCGAAAACTCTGAGCCTCCCGCGCTACCGCCTCTAGTGCGCCAGCAACGGAACCGAATTCTTCCGCCGGTGTTGTTGTCTCACCGCAAATATCCCATGGAGGAAGCAAGCGATGAGCATTTTTGACCGCATTAGGAACGCCATTTTGGGCGACGCACAGGCGGCGGCACCTGTCCGACCTGCTTCTCCCTTGACTCCATCACCGGATTTACCCGCCGATATCGTTCCGCCGCCAAGACCCGGCGCACCGCAGTCGGGTCAGATTGCCGAGCGACCGCCGATTATTACCGATCCGGCGACAGGTGCACCTCCGCCTGCCCCAACTCCTGCAGTGGATATTGAGGACGTACTCGATGAAGCCGTGAGAAACTCGGGACAGAAGCTCGATTGGCGCCATTCGATCGTCGACCTCATGAAGGCCGTGGGGATGGACGCAAGCCTACAGGAGCGCAGGGAACTGGCTAGGGAACTTGGCTATGCCGGAGGCCCAAACGACAGCGCGAAGATGAACACCTTCCTGCACAAGACACTGATGAAGAGGCTGTCTGAAAACGGCGGGAGGGTACCGCCCGACCTACTTGATTAGCATCTCGCGGCAAGCGACAGGGCATCCCCGGCCACCGGCGCAACATCGATCCAGACAACGCGATAAGCTCGTGGTGAGATTCTGAGCTTCCGGGCGTTTGAGCCGGAAGCAATCCTGGGCAGCGTGTCGTCTGATCGCAGGCCTCCTATCCGGCCACGATACCGACAATCACAGTTCCCCAGGTTGTGAGCAGGATATGGCCGATCGGAACGGTCGGCGTGTAGCCAAGGACGGCAACGCTGCTTTCCGACCTGTCCTGGACGGCCGCCATGCCCGCTGTCATCGTCTGCGCACCAGCCAGCCCTCCGAGCAACAGGATGGGATTCATCCGCAACACGTAGCGCCCGAAGTAAAGGCCAGCCAGCAAGGGAACAATGGTGACGACCATGCCGCCCAGCAACAGGCCGATCCCGGCTTCGGCGATGGCCGAGACGAAGACAGGCCCGGCATGCAGACCGGTCATGGCGACGAAGGCCGCCAGACCAAGCGCTGTCATGAGGGACACGGCGGCGTCCGGTATCCGACCGAAAAGCGGAAACTGCGTGCGCAGATGGCCGACCAGCAAGCCGGCGAGCAGAGTTCCCACGCTGGTGCTCAGGGAAATCTTCATGTCACCGATCGGAACGGTGACGATAATGCCGACCAGACCACCAAGGAAGATTGCCAGACCGAGCACAAAGAAGTCGGTGGTCGTTGTCGGCGCGACGATGACGCCAATCTGCTTGGCCGCCTGCGACACGACATTGTCCGGGCCTACCAAACGGAGGATATCGCCCCTTTGGACCGCAACGCCCGGAGCCAAGGGAATTTCGTGGCCACCGCGCGTGATGCCGCGCAGATAGAGACTTCGTGCCCAACTCTCTTTCGAGAGATGCTCGATCGTCTTGTTGGCGAAGGTCCGGGATGTCACCAGGACGTCGGCCACCGAGACCGGGATATCGAGCAGGTCGCTATCCTCGACCTCCTCCGCCCGCGGTCCGAGCACGTTGATCAGCGCCTCGCGAGATCCTGAGACGGCGACGATGTCACCGGCTTCGAAGACGATTTTCGAAGGGTCTTCCACGATCGCGCCTCGTCTTCGCAACCGCTGAACGAACAGCCGGTGATAGGGAAAGGACTCCTCTGCAGCCGTCATCGACAAGCCTACAATCGGCGCACCCTCGGCAATGCGATACGCGCGAACTTCAAACCTTCGCCAGGCCGAAGCGACGCCCGGCACCGTGCGCGTCATCCCAAGCTCACGCTCCAGTTTGAGCGCTTCGGCGCGCAAATCCACGCCCAAGAGTTTCGGACCGACGAGACTGCAGAACAGGATGACGCCCACCGCACCGAAGACATAGCAGACTGCGTCGGCGACAGCGACGTGAGCGACGAAGCGGGCGCGATCTGCGTCCGGCAAGGGCAACGCATTGATCGCCTCGGTTGCCGTTCCCATCGCTGGGCTTTCCGTAAGTGCGCCCGATACCAGCCCCGCGGCAAAGCCCGGGTCGAGACCCAGCATGGTCGCGACGACTATGGCAGTCAGCAGACCGGTCACGCAGACGACAACGGCAAGCAGCACGGGCTTCATCCCGTCCCGCTTGAGGGCCTGTAGAAATTGCGGGCCGACGGAATAGCCGATGCCGAAAAGGAAGAGGAGAAACAGGAAGGATTTCGCCATTCCGGCGATCGGCACCTCGGCGATCTGCCCGATAATGATGCCGGCAAAAAGGGAGCCGGTGACGGGACCGAGACTGAACCCGCCGATTTTCACCCCGCCGATCAGGTATCCGAGGCTGATTGCAAGAAACACGGCAAGCTCAGGATACCTGACCAGAATTTGCTCGATCCACGCCATGACCATTCCCCCGAATGATGCCTTGGGCGGCGTCCGAGTTACAGCGCCGCCGGCAACCTACGTTCACCGTGCGCCGGCCGCGGTGGCGCCAATTGGCTGACAAAGACGCCGCCGCCGCGGGTCAGCGTTTCGCCTTGGCGGCTACCGCATCAGGCTTGACCAGCTTCAGTCCCCTCGCCTTTTCGTAGCCATGGATCTCCTTCACATCGAGCTTGCGCATGAAATCGATCGTCTCCTGCGTCAGCACCTGGCCAGGCACCATGATCGGAAATCCAGGCGGGTAAGGAATGACAAAATTGGCCGAGACCATTTCCGGGCCCTCGCGCAGTCTTCGATCGCATTCGGCACCGTTCAGCGGCACGTATTCGCACAGCGATGCATCGTAGGCGTTGAAGAACGCGCTTCGCATGTCACCTTCGGGCGTCGTGCGACCCGCATCGCTGCGGTACAGCTCGTGGAAATGGCTGAAATTCGGAAGGCCCGGCACATCCGTCATCAGCGACTTGACGCGCGCCTCGAAAGCGGCGCGCTCGGCTTCGCCACCATCTGCCAGCCGCTTCTCTATCCCGTGGCAAATCTCGACAAGGACCCGGATGAGGTGGGCGACATCACTGCGCGTATTGTTGATGTTCGACTGCAGCAACACGCTGTTACGCGAGGTCTTGTTCAGCTGGATACTGTACTGGTTTGCCAACAGCCCCTTGAACTGCGTTCCGTCGAAGCCGGCGGTGCCGCAAACCAGCGTCATGCGCGTCGGATCGAGGTAGAACTCGTCCTCTCGCATTGCCTTGACGGCCGTCGCCCAGTTGGAACCCGGTGCAAGATAGTCCTTGAAACCGGACTGCCGGTAGGCCTCCGGGATCATTTGGTCAGCACCGAGGACGCGGAAGTATTTCGAAATCAACGGGTGTTCGTTCACCGCCTGCCGGATCTTGAGCGCGATCTCGATCGCATTCATCACCAGCCCGTACCCTTCGAGCTCCATCTGTCGGCGGGCGACATCGAGACTGGCGATGAGCTGCTGGTTCGGGCTCGTCGACGCGTGCGTGAAGACCGCCTCATGGAACTGGGCCTCGACCGTATGAAAATCGACGTCCTTGACCAGCAGCATGGACCCCTGGCGGATAGCCGACATCGACTTGTGCGTCGAGTTGGTCTGGTAAACCCGAAGACGCACGAGGCGCGGGTCGGGGATCAGTCGCGTGGCAAGCAACATCTCGTCCGACGGGCTGTCGCCAAGCTCGGCGTGCTGCTTTTCGTAGGCCGTGACGGATGCGGGATCGCGCAGCCATTCCTCGATATCGGCTGCAGCGCCCATCGCCGTGCGCGGACGCAGGAATGGCGAGAAGCGGGCAAACCCTGACCAGGCCTCGTCCCACAGGAAAATGAGGTCAGGCTTGATGGCAAGGCACTCCTCCATCACCCGCCTGACGTTGTACATATGCCCGTCGAAGGTGCAGTTGGTGAGGTCAAGCAGCTTCAGCCGATCGAGCCGCCCCTCTGCGCGAAGCGCCAGCAACGCCTGCTTGATCGTAGCGAGCGGCACGGCGCCATACATCGAGTATTCCGTCATCGGAAAGGCTTCGACGTAGTAGGGCTGCGCCCCAGTGAGAACCATTCCGTAGTGATGCGACTTGTGGCAGTTGCGATCGACCACGGCGATGTCGCCGGGCGCAAGCAGCGCCTGGACGGCCATCTTGTTGGACGTCGACGTACCATTGGTAACGAAAAACACGTGATCGGCGCCAAAGGCGCGCGCGGCCATCTCCTGCGAACGCTTGATGTTGCCCGTCGGCTCCAGAAGGCTATCGAGGCCCCCTGTGGTGGCGCTGCTTTCCGCCAGGAACAGGTTGAGGCCGTAAAATTCGCCCATGTCGCGAATCCAGTCGGACTTGAAGACCGACTTGCCGCGCGCGATCGGCAATGCATGGAACGTACCGATTGGTCGGCGTGCGTATTTCTTCAGATTGTCGAAGAACGGCGTTTCAAAGCGCGCCTGCACGCCTTCCAGAACCGCCAGGTGCAATTCGAGCAGTTCCTCGACCGCATAGAAAATGCGGCGGACGGCATCGGCTGCCGGATCGCCGGCGATTGACTCGACATCGCGGTCGGAGAGCAGATAGACGTCGAGTTCCGGACGAATGCGCCTCAGCGCGCGGGCAAGGCGCAGCGCCGATGCGTCGGGACTGTCGGTTTCCCCGAGCGGATCCAGAACCGAGCGAAGCACTGACACATCGTGCCGCGAACGGTAGGGGAACCCTTCTGCCAGGACGACGGAAACGACGTCCGGGTTCAGCACCGCAGCACAGACGGCGTCCTCGAAGGAACCAACGATGACGGGTTCGTAGACGAAAGCATCTTCCCGACGACGCAGCCGGCGGATTTCCTTGGCGAAAGCCGGCCACCGCTCGGCCGGCTGGCTGTTGACGAACAGCACTTCGAAATAGGGCCGATGTCCGCCCGCCTCGCCCGTGGCAGGCGGCATGATGTCCGCCACTTCATCAGGGGACATCTCTTCATGGGCGTCCCACTCGCCTGCACGGCCGCGATAGGCGTGCGTCAGCAGTCCGTTGGAGATACGTCGCGCCAGTCGTGCGGTCCCGCCCGCGTCGTCGGTGGCAATGCGCTCGCGCAGCGCCGTCAGCAACCGCTCTCCGGGATAGGCGTGGTACTCCTCTGCCGCGGCAAGGTTCGCCAGTGCTGCCTCCAACACTGCCCTGTCGCCGCGCTTTGCTGCCCACGCGTCCGCTAGGCTGGTCACAGCACGCCAGTTGTCGGCGCGCGCCTGATGTATCAATAGGAATTGATCGATATGTGCGCTCTTGACTGGCATCCCGATCTCCATATTTGGGTCCGACTGCGGTCTCGCTGCTCTGCTATCCGCAGCTCCCGTGCGTGTGCCGATGGGGCTGCGCTGGCGGCCAGGTCAAATCACGGTGGCACCCACTCAGCATGCTACCCACGTGCCACGAGTCCGGTTCTCCCGGTCAGCCAATTCCACATGATCGCGAAGTCGATATTCGCTCAACAACGGGTACTTGCGAAGGTAAAATACCGTAAGATACCACCAAGATGAGGTATCTTACTCTCCTGCCGCTCTGTGCCTCACGTCTATTTCAGCCTAAAGAAACCCAAATAACGCTTCTTCAACGTCGGTTCATCGGCCACATTGTGGACGGCCGGTGATGAGCCGACCGTCGGTGATGGCAAAGGGTTGCCAGTTGTCTTTCTTCTCGAAAAGTCGGCCGAGCCGTTTAAGTTCGTCCTCAACCAGGAAGGGCACGACCTTAGTCAGTTGAACCTCCTCCTCTGTGTTGGTGAGACGGTATCGCGATCCATTGGCCAATGGCCAGATCGGACTGATGATGTTCTCAGGTTGCCTGGATCGACCTGAACCATAGGAGACCGAGTTGAATGCGAGCGTCCCGAACGTGCTCTCGATTCCACTATACGAAGGTCTCGCCGATACCTTAGTGCAATGGCTGTATTTCCTCTTTGGTGACTTGTTACTCGGCAGCAAGCTAACACCAGGAGGCTCTCATGTCCCAGAACCAGCCAGCGGTTTCGCGTCGTACACTTCTTGCAGTAGCAGCATCAATCAGTGCATTGGGCGTGCTTCCAGAAGCGTTTGCCGCGAGCGGCGATCCAAACGCGATCAAACCATTCCGATTCTCGGCTAAGGATGCGGAGCTATCCGACCTTGCCCGGCGGGTCGCGGCGACCAGGTGGCCTGACCGGGAAACGGTCAAGGATCACTCGCAGGGCGTCCAGCTCGCTACCATCAAGAAGCTCGCCGATCACTGGGCCAAGCACTACGACTGGCGCAAAATCGAAACGAAACTGAACTCCTACCCACAGTTCACCACGAAGATCGACGGGTTGGACATTCACTTCATCCATGTGAAATCTAAGCACACAAACGCCCTGCCGATCCTTGTCACCCATGGATGGCCCGGTTCCATCATCGAACAGCTCAAAATCATCGAGCCCCTGACCGATCCGACCGCGCACGGCGGCAGTGCCGAAGACGCCTTCCATGTCGTCATCCCATCGCTTCCCGGCTACGGCTTCTCCGGCAAGCCGACGGAGCCCGGATGGAACCCTCCTCGCATCGCCAAGGCCTGGGCCGTGCTGATGCAACGCCTCGGCTACGCAAAGTACGTCGCGCAGGGCGGCGACTGGGGCAATGCGATTACCGAACTGATGGCTGTGCAGGAACCTCCGGGATTGCTCGGCATCCATACCAACATGGCGGCAACCGTTCCCGCCGACATATCCAAGGCACTATCCGCCGGCAGCCAGCCCACCGGCCTTTCGCCTGATGAAAAACGAGCATGGGATCAGCTCGACGATTTCTACAAAAATGGTCTTGGTTACGCCATCGAGATGAACAACCGGCCGCAGACGCTTTACGGCATCGTCGACTCACCGATCGGGCTTGCCTCATGGATGCTCGACCATGACATCCGCAGCTATGACATGATCGCTCGCGTCTTCGACGGCAAAACGGAAGGCCTGACAAAGGACGATATCCTTGACAACATCACGCTCTACTGGCTGACCAACACGGCGATCTCTTCCGCCCGCCTCTACTGGGATAACGCGCACTTTCCTTCGGGTGGTTTCTTCGATCCGCGCGGCATCAAGATACCGGTCGCCGTCAGTGCCTTCCCGGACGAGATTTACCAGGCTCCCCAGAGCTGGGCCGAGAAGGCATACCCGAAGCTCATCTTCTACAACCGGCCTCCCAAGGGTGGCCACTTCGCAGCCTGGGAGCAGCCGATGCTTCTCACGGGCGATCTGCGCGCCGCCTTCAAACCGCTCCGCAAATCGATCTGACGGCGGCTGCGGCGTTCTCCGATGCCGCAGCTCATTCACCATTCCCATCCAATGGATGAAGGAGAAAGACAATGTCAGACAACCAGATCGTCGATTCCAGCTTCACGGCCATCATCAACGCACCGATCGAGAAGATCGACATCCCGACGTGGTGCTTCACGCTGTCCGAAAAGGAATACCAGGGCTGCTCGCCCGCCCATATCGCTGCCGGCTTCACGACCGCTCCGGACGGAACGCGCATGTCGATCAACGTCGAAACGATCGGCGGCAGCCTGATGGTGCAGCACTACGTCGAAACGCTCGGCGAAAAGGATCATCTGATCCTTGATTCCGACTCAGATGTGTTCACGCCGACGGGCCGCGTAACCATTCACGTGACCTGGGAACTAAGCGTCAAGGCAATCGACAAGAATCGCTGCGAATTCACCAACCGGGTGCAGTCCTTTGCGACCCAGGAAATGCTCGCATCCCTCGATCGGCAGGGCATCCCTTTCGAAATCTTCCGCACACAGCGCCAGCCGATGTCGATCGCCCACAACAAGGGCGAGACGCCGCTGTTCGCAGCCAGCATCGAACGCCACGCGCTTCGCAGCCAACAGCCCTCGAAAGCAGCCTGAAGCTCAAAGGAGCCGATAATCATGCATCTGTCCTACGAGCGCGCTACCACCGGCCTTCTGGTGGTCGACCCATACAACGACTTCATCTCTGAAGGCGGCAAGATCTGGCCACGCATCAAGGAAGTCGCCGAAACCAACAATTGCGTGTCGCACATGGAGCAAGTCCTCAATACGGCACGACAGGTCAAGATTCCCGTCTTCTTTGCCATGCACCACAGGTACCGCGAAGGTGACTACGAGAACTGGAAGTACATCGCGCCCATTCAAAGACTGGCGTGGAACCGTAGGAGTTTCGAATACGGCACCTGGGGCGGCGAGTTCAAGGCCGAGTTTGTACCGGCGTCCGGCGAGATTGTCGCCTCGGAGCATTGGTGCTCCAGCGGCTTTGCAAATACCGATCTCGACCTTCAGCTCAAGAGGCAGGGCATTCACAAACTCATTGTCATCGGACTGATCGCACACACCTGCATCGAGGCGACCGTGCGTTTCGCGGCAGAGCTTGGATACGACGTGACAGTCGCGAAGGACGCCGTGGCCGACTACTCCGACGAGATGATGCACGCGGCGCTGGTGATCAATATGCCGAACTATGCGAGCGCGATCGTAACCACTGAGCAGATTGTCGCTGCGCTAACGTCCATGGAGCCGGTGGCGCCCGCCGCCTAATACAACCGTCATATCGGCTGCCCAAAAATATCAACGCTACTCGTGCGTCGTACGAGACAATAGGCGACGTCGGTTGGTTCCATCGCAGCTTCACGCCGTTGATGCCTCGATCAATGCCTTCGCCTCGAGGAGCCTGGGGCTGCTGAAGCCTTCAGTGAATCGCCGATAGATGGGAAGGAGAACAGTCGGAACGCTTGCCTCGCGGAAGGCACCAAGGCTGACGCCCGCGCTCAATTCCCAATATAGTGCTCCCTGCTTCGATGCTTCCGCCATCGCCTGCTGAAAGAGACCTTCGATCAGGGACGTCTCGCTTAAGCCTTGCGCCCTAAGAACTTCTGCTTTCCGCCTCAGAATTTCGGGCACCATCCAACGGTAGCCTTTCTCTTCTGAGAAAAGCAAAGCGTTGCCGACCTCGTTCAAGGCCTCGTTGAAACGCCCCATCGACTGTAGCGCAGCCGCTAACTCACAAAGGTAGAACGGATAAAACAACAGGTAGGCCCCATTACGCAGTTCCGCGAGTCCGGTTCGAAGAGCCTCGATACCAGCGGCCGGGCTACCCAATCGATAGGCGAGACTGCCCTTGATGCACAAGCCGGCGGCATGGAAGGGTTGAAGACCATGCTTGGATGCCTCCACCAAAAGCTCCTCACCCCATTCCTGCGCGCGGTCCAGATCGTTAAGCGTCAACGAAACGAAGGAAGCCGACCATGCGAGCGCGACGCATAGGACGAATGGCTGCCGTGTCTCTCGTGCCTCCTGTATGGCGACCTCTGCCGTAAGAATTGCGGCGTCCAGTCGGCCACCTGCGATCAGGTTCACTGTGTTGTGAGCCAAGGACGATGTTCGTACGTCCGCTTCCAATCGCAGCAAGTCTGTCCGGCGATTCTCCAGCGGATAGTGTGTGGCCGCCCATTCCAGCCTCTCACCAGCTTCCTGATGGAGCGCCTGATAGGTTTGGGGAATGCCGACAAGCCATGCGGCCGTTGCGCGTCCACGCACGTCCTGCTCGTCAACTGCCCCCTCATATTCGCGCGCATAGGTTAGAGCGTCGCTCAATTCCGCCGAGCGGGCGGAGAAGAGCCATAGGGCGCAGGTTAGGCGCTGGCGATAGTCGTAGTCGTTCAGATCTCTGGCAAGTGCCAGCGCGCCGGTGAGCACTTCCTTTCCGCGCTCGTTCATTCCCTGAGTGTAGATGAGTGCGTACCCTAGAGCACATCGCAAGACCATCTCGGTGCGCGAGCCGCTTTCTTCTCCGATGTTCTCCAGCGCGCGCTCAGCCCAGTCGCCGGCTTCGGAGACCAGCGATATTGCCGTCCAAAAGTCGCTTGACGCGGCGGCAAGCTTCGCGCCGAGCACGCCATTGCCGCTGTCCGAGAACGCCCATCTCAAGGCCGCACGTACGTTGTCGGTCTCCTTTCGGTAGCGACCAATATTGTCGAGTGCTGTCTGAAGGGAGCGCTCCTCCGAAAAAGGTTTGAACAGCTTGAGGAAGTACTTTGCAACTCGACACATTGTTCGCCGAAATTCGTCCCGAACTCCGAGCTTTTCCAGCGAGTAGACCCGCACAGTCTCAAGAAGGCGCCAGCGCGGAGCAGCGTCGAAACCGTCGAATGCGATCAACGATTTTGAGACAAGATTCGATATCGCCAGCGCCGTTTCCGCTTCCCCGTCGCCGCTGACGGCTACCGCCGCGTCCAAAGTAAAGCCGCCGGGAAAAGTCGCCAGGCCACAAAGCAACTCCCGCTCGGTGTCCGGCAGAAGTTGATAGCTCCAGTCCAGGGTAGCGCGGAGCGTCTGATGACGAGGCAATGCCGTCCGGCGCCCGCCAGTTAGCAGTACGAAACGATCATCCAGCCGGCCGGCGATCTGCTGTATTCCCAACGTCGCAGCGCGGGCCGCTGCAAATTCGATCGCCAGCGGTATGCCGTCGAGATGCCGGCAAATCCCGGCAATAGCCAAGAGCTTCTCCGTGTCGGCCGCGAAATCCCACTGCAGCGCTCGAGCGCGTGCCACAAATAGCTGGATGGCACTGTGTTCGAGAGTGCCGGTCGCCTCCTCCCTGGCTGGCACCTCCAACGGCGGGACGCGATAAGCGAACTCTCCCTCGATTCTCAGCAATTCTCGACTTGTCGCAAGGACCGTCACATTTGGGCACGTGCGGACGAGTGCCTCGATCATCATTGCGGCAGCATCGATGACGTGTTCGCAGTTGTCGACAACGAGCAGCATGGTTCGCCCGCCAATGCACCGCGCGACGATCTCGGCCGAGATCTCATCACCTTGAAGTTGCAGGTCGAGAGTTTGAGCCAGAGTTGTCGGAACAAGGTTGGGGTCCTGAAGCGAAACGAGCTCGATGAAGAAGGCGTCTCCTTCGACGCTGGGCAAAAGACTACGGGCGATTTCGGATGCAAGTACCGTCTTGCCGATCCCACCGGGGCCTGTCAGCGTCACGACCCGATAAGCAGATGCGAGCGTAAGAAGCTCAGCCACGGCACTCTCACGACCGATAAGATCAGATATCGACGCCGGGATCTTGGAAACGTAGCGGGCGTCGGCTGAAGGAGTTCTAACGGACGGCGCCGTTTCGTTGAACGATGGCGCGCCAGATTTCCAGTTGCCAAGAAGTCGATATCCACGGCCTGAGATCGTCTTAAGCAGATTCCGGTCTTTTCCCAAAGCCTTTCGAATGGCCGATATGTGGACCTGGAGTGTATTTTCCTCAACAACGATCCCAGGCCACACGCGGCGCATCAGATCGTCCTTTGACACGGCGTCTCCGGCGGCCACTACAAGGACCTCGAGGATGTCGAATGCGCGGCTTCCGATCGGAACGGGTGCGCCGAGAGCCCGGAGTTCCCGCTTTGCGAGATCCATCTCCCAACCACAGAATTCGAAAAGGCCCCGTTCGATCTGTCCCAAAGCGATCCGATCTCTCTTGCCAATGCCAGATAGCATAGCGGCATCTGTAACCGCCGCGGCGATTTGTGACGGCGGAGGCGCCGCACCGGATACTTCAGGATATTTCAGATTCTCTCAAGCCACTTAAGTCGCTTCACAGGCGGTATCGGTTTAGACAATAGCCATTCTTACTGGCGAGGTTCGCGCTCGCAGCGCATTGCAGGCACAGGCACTACTTCCACGAGAATTTCTCTTTGAACCGGAGGAGAATGGCATGTACAATGGCGGTCTGCTTCAGACATCCCAAAGTAACAAGACATCAGCATCCGACGCGCCGTCCGTATCCGTCGTGAGCAACAATGATGAGATCGGCGAGATCTTGCCCGAGCCGTTGCGGTCGCGCGGCTGGCGACCTGAAATTTTCGGATCAGCGGATGAATTTCTCTCCGCCCGGCGCGTATCGAGCTTCGGGTGCATCGTCCTCGATGCTGATCTGCCCGATCTGGATGTCCAAACTCTCACCCGGATCATCTGCTTTTACGCGATGCATTGCCCGGTAATTCTACTAACGAGCCACGACCATCACGGCATGACCATGACGGCATCTCGGTTCAATTTTACAATTATGTCGAAGCCGGTGAACACGGTTGCTCTTGTCGAAGAGATACAGGCCGCCATTGCATCAACCATCAAGGTCAATGAACTCGACCGGCGTTATCGGTCGCTCTCGGTGCGCGAGCGCCAGGTTATGCAGTTCGTGGTGGCTGGGCTACTCAACAAGCAGGTCGCCTATGAACTGAGCCTCAGCGAAATCACGATCAAGGCCCACCGCGGGCAGGTGATGAGGAAGATGCGGGCACGATCGTTGCCAGAGCTCGTAAACATGGCTGCCAAACTCGAACTTGCCGCTGCACCGTTACACTAAACGCGGGTCAAGCCGGGGCGCCATTTGCACCGGCTCCGATGAGACACCGAGAAATAAGCTTTCGCAACCAGCGCTCCAGTGTTCCTCCCGCCGTTTGGAGCTCGCGGATCCCCCTCCCACGATCCGCCAAGGCCGTCTCCACTGCGCCTGGAGACGGCGTTCTCTGCGTTGGAGCGTGGGGCGCCGATCGTATGGAATCGATCATGCGAGTGATATTGGGCATATCAGGCTGGCGGACAGCGCCGATAACCGCCAGCTCTGCCCCCTTGGTCATTTGCGTTCGCCAAAGATTAGCCGTTGGTAATCGGCAAGCATCTTTGGGTCTTCGATCGATCCGTGATGGTGAAGCAGCCGCCAGGCGTCGTCCTTTCGGACAAACCACCGCGTCGTCCGAAAGGCGACGTCGATCGTCTCGCGCGGTGTCTTGCATTGGCCTCGCTCGCGACCGACGAAGAGATGCCAATCAGCTCCGCCCTGGCTCGTGAAGTCGTGAAAGGTGACGTGGACCTCAGCCTGGCCCTCGAAAAGCCTGGAGTAGCCTTCGGAGATCGAAGGCCACCCTCGGCGGATGCCGCCGATGGGATTGTCCATGCTTGGAGCCTCCCCGTCGAACCAGACCGACGCCAGCCCGGCCATATCGCAGCTGTTGAAGGCTCTATAAAACTCTATCAGAGCGTCGAGAGGACTACCGTCACTGGCCTTCGTTTCGCCTCCACTGATTTCAATGAGACGCCGTTCCATCGCCAATCCTTTCGTTTCTTCAAAGGCGGCCGTTGGGAAATAGAAACCTGACCAACCTTCTGCGTGCTATTTCGATCGTGGCTTGCTTATCAAAAGCGCGATCCGACACACTCCCAGGCTCAGGCTTGCGTCCGTCCTTCGATGACTTTGAGAGCATCCTGGTACAAGCGCCGCGTCAGATCGCCGGCGGACAGCCTCGGTGCGAGCTTCGCCGCCTGCCCTGACCAAAGATTCGTGAAGTCGCTCCTGGCCGCCTCCTCCGCTTTCACCTTGAGTGCGACGAGAGCGGCTGCTGCGGTTGGAAACGGTGGGACGCTTTCGGAGAGCGGCCCGAGCTCGTGCATTATGCGATTGACCACGCTTCTGGCGGGCCTGCCGGTGAAGACGTTGGTGATCGCGGTGTTGTCGTCGCGCGCATCACCGAGCGCTTGCGCATGGACGGCAGGGATCTTTGCTTCGGGGCAAAAGAGGTACGCGGTTCCGATCTGAACCGCGGAGGCACCGAGCATCAAGGCGGCCGCTACGCCTCGCCCGTCAGCAATGCCTCCTGCCGCGATGACAGGGATGTTCACGGCGTCAACAACCTGCGGAACCAGCGCCATCGTTCCAACCTGCGTGAACATGTCATGCGTCAGGAAGTTTCCGCGATGGCCACCGGCTTCAAAACCCATTGCTACGACAGCGTCGACGCCGTTTTCTTCTAACCAAACGGCCTCGGAGACAGTTGTGGCCGAAGAGATGATCTTCGCGCCGGTCGCCTTCACTCGCCGCACCAACGACTTCTCCGGCAACCCGAAGTGAAAGCTCACGATCCCCGGCTTGAACTCCTCCACCACCTCGCAAAAAGCGGAGTCGAAGGGCGCACGTCCAGCTCCCGCCACCGGTGCTGCCGGGTCGAGGCCGCTCTCGACGTAGTATGGCGCGAGTAGCGCCCTCCATCGCATCTGCGCGGCTGGATCGAAGGGCGGCGTGTGATGCGCAAAGAAGTTCACGTTCAAAGGCGCCTTCGTCGAGTTCCGGATACTCGTCAAGGCCCCCTTTAGCTGATCAACGCTCAGCAGCGCGCTCGGCAGTGACCCCAGGCCCCCTGCTTGCGCAGCCGCGACCACCATCTCATTCGTGGTCGAGCCAGCCATGGGCGCTTGAATGATAGGGATTTCAATCCCGAGCAAGTCGAGAATTCGGCGATCAGGCCAGCGCGTCATGTCGGACTCCACGTCAATTCTTGGCCCGACCCTCATAGCTCTGGTGCTCGTTGCGGTCCATTGCACCTTGGTGTCTACGCGCACCATCGATCCCAAAGTATCGGGGACACCTTGGTACAATAGCGCCTCGAGGAAATCGGCGCGATGGTTGTGGAGAACGCAGGGCGTAAGCCCCTTGGGTCCCGGCGTGGCCGGCACCACACATCAATTACCAAACAGGCCGACCTGCCCTCGAGGTGGGGCGAACGGCTTTTGCGTCAAAATGGAGGCATGTATGAGTGTGCAAAAGACCGTCGTGGTAACCGGCGCCTCGCAGGGGATCGGTGCCGGTATCGTGAAGACCTTCCTCGACAAGGGCTACAATGTCGTCGGAACCTCGAGACGCATTAGGGAGACCGCACTCTTCGACCGTGCTGAACGCTTGGAACTCGTTGACGGCGACGTCAGCGATCCAGACACCGCCGAACGGGTCGCACAGCGGGCAGTCGAGCGGTTCGGATCTATCGACGCCCTGATCAATAATGCGGGAATCTTCTTCACAAAGCCCTTCCTGGAATACACAGTTGACGATTTCCGGCAGCTCTCCGCGACCAACGTGGAAGGCTTCATCCTTTTCACCAATCATGCGATCAGACAGATGCTTCGCCAGAAGTCTGGCGGAAGCATCGTCACCATTACGTCGTCCCTTACGGATCACCCGATCGCGGGCGTGAAGGCGTCGTTGCCGATGATCACGAAAGGTGGACTCAACGCGATCACCAAAAGCCTCGCGCTGGAATTCGCCGCCGACAACATTCGCGTCAACGCGGTGTCGCCAGGCGTCGTCGACACGCCGCTGCACGCGTCCAACCCGAAGGACTTCTTGAAATCGCTGTCGCCGATGGGAACGATCACCGCGGTGCAGGAGATCGTCGACGGCGTCGTCTATCTGACGGAGTCCGCAAATATCACCGGGGAGGTGCTGCACGTCGACAACGGCGCACATCTCGGCAAATGGTAGCCCGCGGCCCAGAAGCGCGACTGGAGGAATTGGCAATTGCCTTGCCTCCTCCGCCCACCCCTTTCGGCGCCTACGTAGAAGCTGTCCAGTGCGACACCCTTTTGTTCCTCAGCGGCATGTTGCCAGTGGTCGGACATGATCCGGCTTATTATGGGCGCGTCGGCGAGGAATTGTCTGTCCTCGAAGGTTATGACGCGGCGCGGACGGCCTGCCTCAGCGGCCTTGCCGCTGCCAAGGCGCAGCTCGGATCGCTGGATCGCATTCGTCGCATCGCCAAGCTCGGCGTCTACATCGGTACGCCGGGAGATTTCCGTGAACATCCGAAGGTCGCCGACGGCGCCTCGGAACTGCTGCTCGATGTGTTCGGTGCGGATCGGGTCCCGCCACGTATCGTCCTCGGCGTCGCCAGCATACCGCTCGGCATGCCGGTCGAAGTCGAACTCGTTTTCGAGATCGAGCGCTAAACCTTTCTCTTTCAATCTGAACGATGGAGTAACTCATGAAGATCAAGCCAACGAATCCGAACAACGTCGTCATTGTCTCGTTGAAATTTCTGACGGCCACCGCCCTTCTGATGCTGCCCGCTCTCGCGCTTTCCGGCCAGGCGGTCGCCGAAAAAACCACCCGTCCGGCGGGCGAGCAAGCTCAGCCTGCAAGCGAGCATACGCAGATCAAGGTCGACAAAAGAACCCCGGCGTACTGGCGGGTGACTTTCGACAACCCGCCGTTCAACATCTTCGGGCCGGAGACCATTCCGCAGATGGAGAAGGTCGTCGCCGAGATCGAGTCGGATCCCGACCTGCGCGTCGTTGTCTTCGACAGTGCGGTGCCGGGCTTTTTCCTGACCCACTACAACTTCACGCCCCCACTTTCCGAATCCACCAGCCTGCCGTCAGGGACGACGGGACTTCATCCGCTTCCGGACATGTTGGTTCGCATCAGCAAGGCGCCGGTGGTTTCCATCGCACTGATCCGCGGACGCGCAACGGGAGTCGGTAGCGAACTTGCGCTGGCGAGCGACATGCGCTTTGCGAGCCGAGAGAAGGCAATCCTTTCCCAATGGGAGGTCGGCGCAGGCTTCGTACCCGGTGGTGGTCCTATGGCCCGGCTTCCCCGTCTTATGGGCCGGGGCCGAGCGCTTGAGGTTCTGCTCGGCTCCGACGACATTAGTGGCGATCTCGCCGAGGAGTACGGTTACGTCAACCGGTCGTTCCCCGACGACAGGCTTGACCCCTTCGTAGACGCGCTTGCCACTCGCATCTCCGGCTTCGACCGCCAGGCGATTGCCGACACCAAACGTCTCGTCGATTATGCAAGCCTGCCGTCCGACCCCGAGATCGGCGCCGGGTGGGACGCGTTCATCACGTCCGTACAGCGCCCGGTCGCACAAAAGAACATCGGCAAGCTGATGGATATGGGTCTGCAGACCAATCCTGATATC
Organism: Rhizobium sp. BK399; assembly: GCF_014194695.1. Lineage (GTDB taxonomy): Bacteria > Pseudomonadota > Alphaproteobacteria > Rhizobiales > Rhizobiaceae > Rhizobium. The sequence continues at coordinate 386,779 of NZ_JACIAH010000003.1, forward strand.
GAGGCCAGACTTGGTCACTACACGGGAACCTTGGCAGACAAATAGATGTAGCGTGTGTTCGTACAGGCCTTGGCTGGTAGTAGGGACACCTCAAATGACCGCGCACAAAGCAGGGCGAACATGATTAGGAAGCGCGCACCGATTGCTCGCCGGGATCAAGCCGACCTTCCACGTCGAGGCGATACGCCCATGACGCGCGTGAAAGCGGTGCTAAACGCCGCCTCGGAACCATATCCAACCGAGGCAGCTACCCGAGCCACCAAACTGCCCTTCTGGCGACACCATTGGATAATGGACGATCCCCCCGAGGCGAGCGCATCGTGTGCCTCGTCGCGGGAAGTTCCCCGCAGCAATTTTACCGAGGGATGACAAGATGAATATTCAGGAGCGTAGCACGAGTGCGACAAAGACAGTGAAGAATGTCGACATGAAACTGGAGGTCGTCGTGATCCCAGTTTCGGACGTCGACCGCGCCAAGGCATTCTATACCGGACTTGGATGGCGTCTCGACGCCGACGTGCCCGGCAAGGACGGCTTCCGCGTCGTTCAAGTCACGCCGCCGGGATCGCCCTGCTCGGTGATCTTCGGATCGAACGTCACATCCGCGGCGCCGGGCTCCGCTCAGGGGCTGCATCTTGTCGTATCAGACATTGAGATGGCTCACGCGGCACTGGCCTCACATGGTGCTGAAATGAGCAACGTCTTCCACGACGTCGGTGGCGTCTTTCACCACAAAAACACCGATGGACGGCTGCCCGGCCCACACCCTTCGCGCGCCAGCTATGGATCGTTCGCATCCTTTAGCGACCCGGACGGCAACGGATGGCTCCTCCAGGAGATTACGACGAGGCTACCGGGTCGGATAGAGGCCAACGGCGCGACGTTAGCCTCCGGCAGCGATCTGGCAGCAGCCCTTCGGCGCGCTGCGGCTGCCCATGGCGAGCATGAGAAGCGAAACGGGGGCAAGCATGACCATGACTGGCCCGATTGGTACGCCGCATACATGCTTGCCGAGCAAGCAGGGGCCGATCTTCCGGAATGACATGATCAACTGCGCGCCGCCCCAACGGACTAGGTGCCTTGGCGGCGGCGAACTTCCGATATTCCGCGGTCGGCAGCCGCCCCATCCCCAGTTATCGAGGGTAAGCGCGATTTTCGATGCGCATTGACGGCTGCTGCACTGCTGGCCTCGCATCAGTACCGAGATCCGGCTCTGTTAGGCGGTGGATGTTTTCGAGAAGTTGATTGGTAGCAGGTCGCCGATGTCGGCGTCGTCGTCTCGCTGCGGCAACTCAGTGAGCGCGTGTCGTAGCCAGATCAGAGGGTCGACGCCACAGGCGCGGCATGTCAGCATGAGACTGTAGATCACGGCGCTGGCCTTGGCTCCGTCAGCAGTGTCGCTGAACAGCCACGATTTTCTTCCGGTCGCAAAAACCCTAATGTCGCGTTCCAGAATGTTGTTATCGATCGGCATCCTGCCGTCGCTGGTGTAACGCGTCAGGTAATCCCATTGGTTCAGGGTGTAGGACACAGCATCGCCGAGCTTGGTATCCGGTACGACCTTCGG
>NZ_JACIAH010000004.1 GCF_014194695.1 Rhizobium sp. BK399
GGCGAGCTGAGCCACACGAGACAGAAAGCCCCGCAATCGCGGGGCTTTTTTATGGCCGCTATCGGTAGCCAAAGCCGATAATGACGGCAGCGGCGATTTTGGATTCGACAAGTTCGCCGGCCTGATGTACGCAGTGATTAAACGATTAATCTCCGTATGTCGGAAACCATGCCTCCAACGCGACCTGGACCGAACCTGAGCAGGATTGCGACGTCGCTTGGCGTATCTGTCGCGACGGTTTCCAATGCGCTCTCTGGCAAAGGCCGCGTTTCCGAACAACTGGCAGAGAGGATCAAGGAACATGCCGCCGAACTCGGCTACGTTCCGAGCCAGGCCGGACGCGCGCTTCGTACCGGGCGCAGCGGCGTCCTCGGCCTTGTTCTGCCTGACATCGCCAACCCAATTTTCCCGAAGCTCGCCCAGGCGATCGAATTCGCCGCCACTGCCGCCGGTTACGGCGTGCTCATCGCCGACTCCCGGGGGGACGTCGCCACCCAGACCGAGGCGATCAACCGTTTGGTCGAGCGCGGCGTCGAGGGTATGGTAATCATTCCGCGCCGCGCGACCCGAATTTCCGCCGCCGCCTGCCCGGTCGCCGTCATCGACACAGCCTCCACCCCTGGCAACACCGTGGCTGCCGATCACATGCAGGGCGGCTGGGCGATCGCCAACCATTTGGCCGAGCTTGGACATCGGCGCATCCTCATCATCGGCAACAATCCCGGCTCAAATGTTCAAAACGACCGCGTGGGCGGCATCCGCTCAGGTCTCCGCCCCGGAATGAGTTCGGCAACACTCTGGATCGAGACGCTGGAGCGGCAAAACGGCAGCGGGTGCAGTTTGGGACTCGCTGAGAAAGTGCGCGAGGGCTACACGGCGTTCGCAGCGCTGTCGGATTTGCAGGCCTTGCGAGCCCTCACAGAATTGCAGCGCGACGGCATTGATGTGCCAAGCGTCGCAAGCGTAACCGGCTTCGATGACCTCATCTGGTCACCCGTCATCACCCCATCCCTGACGACGGTGGCGATGGACATGCATACCATCGCAGAGATCGCCATTACGTCATTGCTGCAGACCATACAGACGCGCGGCAGCCGCGAGGGCGTGCTTGTCACGTCTGAGACCGACCGAGTTCCAATGCAACTGATCGTTCGCCAGTCCTCCGGGCCGGCGGACCCGACACGAATATCCTGACAGACGGAGAACAGCTGACATGAAGAATGCCCTCATCGCTTCGGCCGCGCTATTGGCGCTGTCGCCCCTCGCCGCGAAGGCAGAAGAAAAGACGCTTACGATTTCCGTCTATGCCTTTGCTCAGGATGACTTCAAGTCGATCGTCTACGATCCCTTCGAGGCCAAGTGCGGCTGCAAGCTTGTGGTCGAGACTGGCAACAGCGTCGAGCGGCTTGCCAAGATGGAGGCCAACAAGGCGAGCCCCGTTATCGACATGGCCGTCGTCTCCATGGCCGATGCCCTGTCGGCCACCCGCAAGGATCTGATCGACAAGGTCGACACCTCCAAACTCTCCAACTTCGGCAAGCTCTATGACCTCGCCAAGGACCCGAACGGCGACGGCATGAGCGTCGGCTACACCTTCTACGCCACCTCGATCGCCTATCGCTCCGACAAGATGAAGATCGAGTCCTGGGCAGACCTGTTGAAGCCTGAATATGTCGGCCATGTCGCCTTCCCGAACGTCACCACCAACCAGGGCCCTCCGGCGCTGTTCATGCTCGGACAGGCGCTCGGCAGCGACAAGCCGGATCTGAAGACGCCGATCGAGGCGGTCGGCGAGAAGAAGGACGAGATCGTCACCTTCTATGAGAAATCCTCGCAGCTGGTGCAGCTGATGCAGCAGGAAGAAATCTGGGCCGCCCCGATCGGCCGCTTCTCCTGGGCCGGCTTCACCAAGCTCGACGTTCCCGTCGCATGGGCAACGCCTAAGGAAGGCCAGACCGGCGGCATGAACGTGATGGTCGTGACCAAGGGCTCGAAGAACCGTGATCTCGCCCTGCAGTTCATGGACTTCTGGCTCTCCACCGAAATCCAGACGAAGCTTGCTGAAAAGCTCGTCGACAGCCCGGCGAACAAGGAGGTCAAGCTCTCCGAGGAAGCCGCCAACAACCTCACCTACGGCGAAGAAACCGCCAAGAGCCTGAAGCTCATCCCATCAGCAGCCGCGCTCGACAACCGCGATGCCTGGCTGAAGGAATGGAACGAGAAGGTCGGTCAGTAATTTCGAGGCCGGCTCCGGAACCTGCCGGAGCCGGCCCTTCAATCCGTCGAAAGTCGTTTCATGTTTCAGAACCGCGCAGAAGCCTTGGCGCTTGCCCTGCCCGCAGCAGTCTTTGCCGCGCTGGTCTTCCTGCTGCCCGTTGTCGTCCTCCTCTCCGAAGGCTACCGCATCGACGGCAGCTGGACGCTTGGCGCCTATACCGGCTTCTTTTCCGAGCAGCTGAATCGCACCGTCTTTCTGCGGACCTTTCGCCTAGGGCTTGAGGTTACGGCTGTCTCGGCCGTGATCGGCTATGCCGCAGCCTTCGCGATCGTCAACCTGCCACCGAAGGGCAAGGGCCGGATGATCGGCCTCATCACCCTGCCGTTGATGATCTCGCCGGTTGCCCGCACTTATGCCTGGATCGTCATTCTCGGCCGCACCGGCATCGTCAACCAGGCCATCCAGGGCCTCGGCCTCAGCGACGGCCCGCTGCGGCTGCTCTTCACCGAGACCGCCGTCTTCATCGGCCTGCTGCAGCTCTTCCTGCCGCTGATGATCCTGTCCCTGATCAGCGCGCTCGAGAATATGCCGAAGGATGCCATTCCCGCCGCCCGCGTGCTCGGCGCCAACTGGTTCCAGGTATTCTGGAAGGTGATCCTGCCGCTCACCCGTGAAGGCCTCGTCGTCGGCGGCACGCTCGTCTTCACCGGATCGCTGACCGCCTACATCACCCCCGCCGTTCTTGGCGGCTCGAAGGTGCTGATGCTGGAAACGCTGCTCTATCAGCAGGTGTCGGTTGCCAACAACTTCGTCTCGGCAAGCGTCATCGCCTTCATGCTGATCGTCATGAGCTTTGCCGCCAACATCCTGCTCAAGCGCCTTGCCACGGCGAGGAACAAGCGATGACCGCACGCATTCTTTCTCCGCTGGTCCTCGGCCTGTTGCTGATCTTCCTGATCGGCCCGTTCCTGATCATCATCGCCGCATCGCTCTCGGCCGGTGACACGCTGGCCTTCCCGCCACAGGGCCTTTCCCTCAAGTGGGTCGCCAAGGTCTTCACCATCGACAGCTTCCGCGAGAGCTTCGCCATGTCGATGTTCCTTGCCGTCTTCGGTACGCTGACAGCGCTCGTGCTCGGCATCCCCGCTGCCTATGCGCTCTCGCGCTACAAGCTCCCCTTCGGCGAAACCGTCCGTACGATCGTGTCGCTGCCGATCATCGTACCCGGCATCATCGTCGGTCTGGCATTGCTGCGCTACCTCGTCGTGCCTTTCGGCTTCAACATCACGCTGGCCCTGTTCATGGCGCACACGGCGCTCGTGCTGCCCTACGCCGTGCGCGTCGTCTCAGCCAGCCTCAACAACCTGCGCTCGGATATGGAGGAAGCAGCCGTCCTGCTCGGTTCCTCACGCGTCGGCGCCTTCTTCCGCGTCGTCATGCCGAATATCCGTGGCGGCATCCTGGCCGCCTTCATCCTCGGCTTCGTGACCAGCTTCAATCAGGTGCCGGTCTCGCTCTTCCTCTCCGGTCCCGGCGTGCGCACGCTGCCGATCGACATGCTGGGCTACATGGAGACCACTTACGATCCGTCGATCGCGGCGCTCTCCTCGCTGCTCGCCTTCCTTTCCATCGGCATCGTCTTCCTTGCCGAACGCTTCCTGGGATTCTCTCGTTATGTCTGACGCCTATCTCACACTCGACAAGCTGACGCTTGCCTACGGCGATACGGTCGCGGTCAAGGATCTGGATCTTACGATCGCCAAGGGCGAGCTCGTCGCCCTGCTCGGCCCCTCCGGATGCGGCAAGACGACGACGATGCGCTCGATCGCCGGCCTGCTTGCTCCGGCATCCGGCCGCATCACGCTCGATGGAACCGAGATAACCCGCGTCTCCGCCAACAAGCGCAATGTCGGCCTGGTCTTCCAGTCCTACGCGCTGTTCCCGCATCTGACGGTCTACGAGAACGTCGCCTTCGGCCTGCGCCTGAAGGGCATAGGCGGCAAGGATCTCGATACCAAGGTCACATCAGGCATCAAGTCCGTCGGCCTGGCCAAGTTCGCAGACCGAAAGCCTGTCGAACTCTCGGGCGGCCAGCAGCAGCGTGTGGCCCTTGCCCGCTCAATGGTGATGGAGCCGAAGGTTCTGCTGCTCGATGAGCCCCTTTCCAACCTCGACGCCCGCCTGCGCCTTGAAATGCGCGCCGAACTGCAGCGCGTCCAGAAGGAAACCGGCGTCACGATGATCTTCGTCACCCACGACCAGATCGAAGCCCTCGCGCTCGCCGACCGGATCGTGGTGATGCTGAACGGCGGCATCGAGCAGATCGGCACGCCGGAGGAAATCTACAACAAGCCCGTCTCGGCCTTCGTCGCCGATTTCGTCGGCTTCGAAAACGTCTTTGCGCTGGAAAACGGCAAGCTCGCGACATCCACCACATCAGTCGAGCTTTCCGGTCCGGCGCCGCAGGCCGCAAAGGGCCTGGCCTGGCGTCCGCGCATGGTGATCCTTGGTTCAGGTCCTTTCCAAGGCACCGTGCGCGGCACCTCGTTTGCCGGCAACACCCGCGAATACCTGCTCGACACGCCGCTTGGGCCGATCAAGGCCGAGGTCGATGCCGAACTTCCGACGCATGCGATCGGCTCGACGCATGCCTTCGATCTGCCGCTTGCCGCTGCAGCGCCCCTCTCACGTTACAGGTAACATCATGGGCGTCTGGATCGACACCGATATGGGCTTTGACGATATCGCCGCGATCCTCGTGGTGACGCACGCAAAGCTCGACATATCAGGCATCTCGCTCGTCTTCGGCAATACGCCGCTGCCGCAGGTGCGCGTCAACGCATCAGGCGCCGCCAAAGCCTTCGGCTGGACCTTCCCGATCCACAGCGGTCGCGCCATGCCCGTCCTCGGCTCGCTCGAAACCGCGCAGGCGATCCTCGGCGAGACAGGCATTCCGACATCAGGCCAAAGCCTGCCCACCGCCGCACCGCTGGTGGAGAGCGACGCGTTCACCGCCCTCTGCCGCTGGCTGGAGACCGATGGCCCCCATCGAATCCTCGCGCTCGGTCCCTTGACCAATCTCGCTGCCCTCGCATTGGCACGCCCGGACCTCGCCGCCCGCATCACCGAACTGACCTGGATGGGCGGCGGCGTCACGGCGGGCAATCACACGGCGTCCGCCGAGTTCAACGCGCTGGCCGACCCGGAAGCGCTTGCCATCGTTCTCGCCCATAATCTGCCGCTACTCATGGTCGATCTCGATCTTTGCCGTAAGGTTATCGCGACGCCTGACGACGTCGGCCCGGTGCGAGACGCTGGCGGTCACAATGCCGCGTTGCTGGCCGATATGCTCGACGGCTACATCGGCATCGGAACCAGCCGCGGCAGATCGGGAATGGCGATCTACGACCCGTCAGCCGCAGTTGCCTTCGTCGCGCCCGAGATTGTCACGTTCCGTCCGGCGCGCATCGATGCCGAATTGCAGGGCCAGCATACCCGTGGCCGCACCGTGGTCGAGACCCGGGCGACGCATGCAACCTTCAACGCCGAATACGCCATCGGTATCGACGCCGAAAAGGCCCGCGCCTTTATCCTCGGCGCACTGATCGATGAGGCCGGCCGATGAGCGTCACCGAACCGAAAGATCTCAACGATCCCGCACTTCGCGCCCGCGCCGTTGCCGCCGCGCGCGGTGACGCGCCCTTCGATCTGCTGATCTCGGGCGGACGCCTGCTCGATGTCGTCACCGGCCTGACCCGCGACGCCGACATCGGCGTCGTTGGACCGCTGATCGCAAGCGTTCACGCACCAGGTAGCCGCACCGACACTGCCAAGACCGTCGACGCAGCAGGCAGCATCGTTTCGCCCGGTCTCATCGATACGCACATGCATGTCGAAAGCTCGATGGTGACGCCCGCCGCCTATGCGGCAGCCGTCGTTCCGCGCGGCGTGACGACCATTGTCTGGGATCCGCACGAGTTCGGCAACGTGCATGGCCTGGACGGCGTACGCTGGGCAATCGAAGCGTCCCGCTGCCTACCGCTCCGGACCATCGTTCTCGCGCCTTCCTGCGTTCCTTCCGCTCCGGGGCTTGAAGTCGCCGGCGCGGATTTCGACGCATCTGTTATCACCGAAATGCTGCGGTGGCCTGGTGTAGGTGGTGTTGCCGAAGTCATGAACATGCGCGGTGTCATCGACGGCGATCCGCGCATGACCGACATTGTGAATGCCGGCCTCGCATCCGGGAAACTGGTCTGCGGCCATGCCCGTGGGCTCGAGGACGCTGACCTGAATGCTTTCATGGCCGCCGGCGTCACTTCGGATCACGAACTGACCTCCAGCGCCGACCTGCTGCAGAAGCTGGCCGCCGGGCTGACCATCGAGTTGCGCGGCTCGCATGACCATCTGCTGCAGGAATTCGTAACCGCTCTCAACGGTATCGGCCATCTGCCATCGACGGTCACGCTCTGCACCGACGATGTCTTCCCGGACGAACTGAAGGACGGCGGCGGTCTCGACGACGTCATCCGCCGGCTCGTCCGCTATGGGATGAAGCCGGAATGGGCGCTGAGAGCCGCCACCTTCAACGCGGCACAACGACTGAAGCGCTCGGATCTCGGCCTGATCGCTGCCGGTCGCCGCGCGGATCTCGTGCTCTTCAAAGACCTCATTGGCTTCGCCACGAAAGCCGTCATCGCCAATGGCGCAATCGTCTCAACATCGGGTGAAATGGACGCCCACTTGCGCTCGTTCGAGACGCAGGCATTGCAGAACTCGGTCAAGCTGACGTCCCTGACGGAAGATGACTTCAGGGTTCCCGCCACCGGCAAGCGCGTTCGTGTCGCCACGATTGACCGCCCCCGTTTCACCCAGTGGGGCGAGGCGGAAACTGGCGTCGACGGCGGTTTCGTCGTTCCGCCGGCCGGAAGCACCATGATCGCGGTCGCGCATCGGCACGGCAAGGTCGATGGCAGGCCACGCGTCGGCTTCCTCACCGGTTGGGGAGAATGGCGAGGAGCCTTCTGCACGACTGTCTCGCACGACAGCCACAACCTTACCGTCTTCGGCGGCAACGCTCGCGACATGGCAGTCGCCGCCAACGCGGTGATATCAGCGGGCGGCGGCATGGCCGTCGCCAAAGATGGCCAGATCGAAGCGCTTCTGCCGCTGCCGGTGTCGGGCCTCGTGACGGAAGCCCCATTGGCAGAAACGGCGGCGTCCTTCCGAGCGATCCGCAAGGCGATGGAAAAGATCGTTGACTGGAAACCGCCCTACCTAGTTTTCAAGGCATGCTTCGGCGCCACGCTTGCCTGCAACGTCGGCCCGCATCAGACGGATCGAGGGATATCCGACGTTCTGACCGGCGAAGTGCTCGAAAGCCCCGTAATCGAGATTCTCGAGAGCGAATAACCTCAGCATCCGGGCACTGCTGCCCGCCTGCTCAATCTATCAATCGCTCAAACGATCTACAGCGTAGCCTTCAGCTCACGCTCGACCAGAGCCGTCCAGAAGGCCGCGCCATAACCAAGCGCATGGTCATTGAAATCATAGGCGGTGTTGTGGTGCAGGGCGCCATCGACGGCAGGACCGTTCCCGAGCCAGACGTAACATCCCGGCGCATTCTGGCCGAAGAAGGCGAAATCATCGCCTGCCGTCGACGGCGGGAAGCTGGTACGCACCTTGTCCCCGAACACCGCTCCGGCAGCGCCTAACGCACGCGCGGTCGCATCGCTGTCGTTGACCACAGGCGGGATGCGCCGTTCGAACTGGTAATCAACAGCAATGCCGAACATCGCCGCCGTGCCCTTCGCAAGCCGTCCGATCTCTTCCTCGAGTTGGTCGCGGACCTCAGGCGAATAGGCGCGGGCGGTCCCCCCGATTTCGACGATATCGGGGATCACGTTCAACGCCTTGGGATCGCCCGCCTGCAGCGAACAGGCGCTGACGACCGCCGGCTGCAACGGATCGACGACACGTCCGACAATCGTCTGCAACGAGGTCAGGAAGGTGCCGGCTGCCGTGATCGGATCCTTGCCGAGGTGCGGCTTGGCACCATGCGTTCCGGTACCCCGGAAGGTCACACGCCAACTGTCCGAAGACGCCAGTTGCGGCCCTTCGACCACGGCGATCTCATCAACGGCGAGGCCAGGCATGTTGTGAAGGCCATAGACGGCATCACATGGGAAGTGCTTAAACAAGCCGTCCTCGACCATCTTGCGCGCCCCGCCTCTGCCCTCCTCGGCTGGCTGGAAGATGAAATGCACGGTTCCGGAAAACGCGCGCGTTGCCGCCAGATGCCGTGCCGCGCCGAGCAGCATGGTCGTATGTCCGTCATGCCCGCAGGCATGCATCTTGCCCGCAAATTTGGATTTATACGGGCGATCCGCGGTCTCCGGCATTGCAAGCGCATCCATATCGGCACGCAGCCCGATCGTGCGCGTCCCGCTGCCGACCTGCAACGTACCGACAACGCCGGTGCGGCCTAGGCCCAGATGAACCTTGATGCCCGCCTCTTCCAATAGCTGCGCGACGATGCCGCTCGTGCGCTCCTCCTCGAAGCCAAGTTCGGGATGCGCGTGCAGATCGCGACGCAGCGAGGTCAAGAATGGCAGATCGTTCTCGATCCGGGCGGGAATGGGCATGTGCCGGACGTCCTGTAAAAGCGCGCAGGCGTCAAAACTGCGCCATGGTGGTCCCTCTTATTCAGCAAATACCCCGGAAATTCAACCTCTTCGATGCTCTCGCCGCAGCCGATGGCCCGGATCCATGCGACGATCTAGGAGCGACGCTTGACAGTGCGCGGAGGTGAATGGCCTAATCGCTGCAACGCGAAAAGCCAGCAATGAGCGACGATCAAACCCCGACTGACAGCAAGCTCACGACGTCGAAGCGCCGCTGGGCAGCAGAAGGAAAGTTCCTCACCGGCCGCATCAGCCGCCCGCAAGCCGAGCGACTGCCACCCGGCCAGCATCTCGTCAAGAATTGGCCGGTCCTTGATCTGGGTCAGCAGCCAATCATCTCGACGGATACGTGGCGCCTTGAAGTCCGGGGGCTTGTCGAAACGCCGCTTGATCTTTCCTGGGCCGCCTTCCACGCGCTGGAGCAAAGCGTCAAGGTCACCGACATTCACTGCGTGACGACGTGGTCGCGCTATGACAACAAGTGGAAGGGCGTGTCGACCCGTGATCTGCTCGATCAGGCGATGCCAAAGCCGGAAGCCTCCTATGTGATGCTGACGAGCTATGACGGTTACACGACGAACCTGCCGCTCGCGGATTTCGCCGCCGAGGATGCGATCCTGGCAACATCCTGGGAAGGCGTGCCTCTGACGCGTGACCATGGCGGCCCAATGCGGCTCGTGGTTCCGCACCTCTATTTCTGGAAGAGCGCGAAGTGGCTGCGTCGTATCGAGCTGCTGCCGGCCGACGCCGCGGGTTTCTGGGAACAGAACGGCTATCATATGCATGGCGACCCGTGGCGGGAGCAGCGCTATTCTGGGGATTGATACCAGTAGCGATTGCTACTCCGCGCGGGACGACAGGACAGCGCCTCTCGCTTGCTCGCTATAGTTTCGCGAGACGCCCTCTCGGGGCCTCCTCAAACCGACAAGTAAGACCCGCATAGCGGGCAATTGGCGCGAACCGAAATTCACCCCAGAATAGAGATTGGAAGTAATGCATTTTCAAATTAATGCCTTATGACAATTTGAATGCTGTCACTATTGAACCTGCACCCATTTTAGGTTGTTGTTGCATGCCGATTCCAGATATCGCGTATGAGTTGATGAACAAGCACACCTCATTTCACACTGTCACGCAGAAACTGCTGGACGCGTGGCTGCATACCACGCCGCAGCCGCCTGCTGCGCCGGAAGACATCTATCGCGACGTTGTGGATCTCCTAACGATCAGAATGAGGATGACACTTGTGGTTCTCGATGGAGAGGATCCGCTGCAATGGTATCTCAAGGTCGTACGCTCCTCTGGCTTCAGCTCACGCCTGCTGAACATCAATAAGCTGTTCGCTGATCAACGCATCGGCGAGTTCAAGGACCGTACGTACATGGAAACGGCTGTCATCCCGCGCTATCGTGAGGTGATTGCGACGCAGAAACCGTCGATGGAACTGGTCAAAACGAGGGTCCTGGGCGTCAATCTCGGATATGAGCGACTGATCCTTCCCCAAAAGACAATGGCGCGGCGCCCGTCCTGGCTGCTGACAGTTTCGAACGGGCGGTTCATGTTCAACCCGCCTCAGCAGCAGGCTCGCATGGATGCGACCGACGAAGCGGTGATCCAGCTTTTGACCGAAGGGGCTACGGCCAAGGAGATCGCGGCTGATCTCGGTATTTCGCATCGAACCGTCGAACATCGGCTGGAGCGCATGAAAGAGCGCTACGGCGCGAAGAACACCGTGCACCTTACGGCGATGCTGGTTGCAACGCACTTCGACCGCGATGTCGAGAAAAGTTAGGGTGCGATCCGTCGAAGCAGGCGCCGCCCGCCATAGACCGCAGCCAGCAGCGCCGCCGCAAGCGCCGTCAACGTCGCCAGACTAGCGGGATGCAGCGGAACAGCGCTCCAGGAGGGACGAACGATATCTGCAGTGTTGAACGCCTCTCCGCTAAACTCGCAGGTGATCAACGCCAAGCCGCGCAGCACCATGCCGGCATCGATTGCCGAGACGATGGCCTCGGCTTCGACAGCCTCGCCGCCCATGCTCCGCATCGATAGCAGCACGGCCTTCGTTGCCGCGAGATAGGCGTGCGAGCATTCGTTGAACGGGCTGGCCTCGTCGGTCACCCCACCAGGCATTTTGCCCCACAAACAGTAGGCATGCTGGATTTGGGCGTAGTTCAGCACACGCCGGAATGGCTCTGTCGTGTCCGTCGCGCGGGCCGCGAGACCGATGATCCGATCGCGATACTCGGCGAACATGATCATTTCGCCATGTGAGATTTCGGCAATCGCAATGCCGGTATGAGGTCCGCTGCCGCTGCGCTGGTGTGCTTCCGCAACCGAGCAAAACTGTAGCAACGCGAGCAGGGACAAAAGGAAAATTGAGTGCCGAAAGATCATCGTTTGAATGAGGCTCCGGATCGCTCCGGAGCCCCTCCGATCAATGGAAGGCCGGCGCGTGAGCGCGCAGCTTTGCAACGGCGCCAAGCTTGCGCTCGGCGAGCGCACCGAAGGCCACACCGAGGACGCTCCACAAGATCAGGTGCATGCCGATCGAGGTCGTACGGAAACGCCAAAGGACCGCCGCCGAATAGTCTTCCGGCACCTCGTTGATCGGCGGGAGCAGATACTGCACGACACCGATGAAGACGACATAGGCGAGACCTGCTGAGATTCCTGCGTTCCAGGCACCGAACCGTGGAGTGAGACGGCGTGCAAACGCAATTGCGGCAACGAGCGCGGCGATCGAAACGACGATCATCAGGAAGAACAGCTCAGTCCTGACGCCGATCGTATCCGGATTGCCGACCGCCGGCGGATTGGCCGGGTATTTGATATTCGGCACGATAACAACGGAGACGAAGGCCGCAACCGCGATGACTGCCGACGTTCCACGTGCCCCGAGACCACTGAAGCGGCCTTGGACAAAGGCAAAAACCAGTGCGAACAGCCCACCGACAGCGATGCTGTAAGCCATCACGCCGGTGAAGAGACCAATGCCGGCCTGCATGGCGCGGCTGACGATCTCGGGTTCGGCCGTTTCGCCGGCTGCCTGCGCTGCGGCTTCCTCGAACGCAATCGCTTGGTCTACCAGCGGCTCACCGAAGGTGTGGGCAAAGGCAAACACGAGGATGCCAGCGATCAGGCCCGCGAGCATCCCGCGAAGCAAAAGATTTCCAACCATGTTCGGAACTCCCTTAGTGGCAGGGGAAGCCGAGAAGATGCCGGCCGTCATGCACGAACTCGTGCACGTACATACCGTTGAAAAGCGCCATCGCGCCCTCTTCGGTGCCGACGAAATAGATGGCGATGAGCATCAGCAGACCGCCGAAGATCGCCCAGGGCAAAAGCTCACCAACCGGAATCGGAGCGGGTATGGCGACGGGCGCAAAAGTAGAGTCAGACATGTATTCCTCCTGGAATGACGCGTTCAGTCGAGAATTGTTGCGTGGCAGGGTCTGACTTCCAGTCCGAGGTATCCTCATCCTGATCACAGTGGCGCGACCGCACCGGAATTTCACCGGTTTCCAAACCCACAACATAACCGTTATATCTGCGGCTTCGAGCCTGTCAACGAAACTTCATAGAGCGGCAGGTCCCCTTCCCCGTTATCCGGAGACGATCAACGTGATGACGCGCCTCACCTGGATCTGCCATGGTTCGACAGCCGCCAATCGCGAGGCGCGGTTCCCGCAGGACGAACCGCTGAACGACAAGGCAATCATTGCGACGAAGGCAATCGTCCCTCGGCTCCGGCGTGCCGATAGCGTGGTTGCCAGCCCGGCATTGCGCGCCCGGCAGACGGCCGAGGCGCTTGGCCTACAACCGGAATTTTCCGAGGCGCTCGCCGATTGTGACTTTGGCCGCTGGGCAGGACGCTCGATTGCGGAGATCCAGCAGGCGGAACCGGAAAATCTGGCGGTTTGGATGGCGCGACCGGAAGAAGCGCCGCACGGTGGCGAGGCAATCGCCGCCGTGTGCATGCGTGTAAACACCTGGATGAGCGAGCGCCTGCAGGCCGGTGGCCATAGCGTCGCCATCACTCATGCCGCGGTCATCAGGGCAGCAATCATCAACACGCTACAAGCTCCGGTGTCCTCCTTCTGGATCGCCGATATCGAACCTCTCGCTATTGTCCACATGACCAGCAATGGCAGCCGGTGGTCGCTGCGCGTGGAAGGCCCGGCAACCTAATTTTCTGAGCATTAATTTAGATCAGCCTTACGCAAGCGAACCATGCCATAGCTTTCCGACCCGACACAGTCGGGCCGTGTTCCTTGCCCCAAGGAGGACCAAATGCCTTATGATTGGAGCGGCGCGCAGATCCGGCGCACGCGCCTGCTACGCACGACTGCCGCCGTCACACTGCTCTTGCTCATCATTGGCGCATCCCTATTGATCCGTTGAGAGCGACAGGCGGGCGGTGTTACCGCTCGCCTTTCGAGCCGACCTCCTCTCACGGTAGGCGCAGATACCAAGAATTCGCCCTTTGGTTTCAACAAACGCTTCAGACTTCAATGATACACCGGCGCTCGGGTGGAGATGGAGTGAAGCATGCCGGTATTCTTCCAGAGCAGAGCCGGAAGGCAATGCCTGTTGGTCATGGCGTTGGGAGTAACGCTGTGGCTTGTCGGCGCGATCCTGGAATTGGATAACTGGCTCGTCGCCTTCGTCGGCGCTTACGAGAATTATGGTGCGGACAAACTCGTCCTCGCGCTCGGCATCGGCGGCGCGATGAGCTTCGTCTATTCGATCCTGCGCATCGTCGACCTTCGCAAGGAGATGGAGTTGCGGGCCAGCGCCCAGGCCAAGGCCGACTGGACGGCAACCCACGATCACCTCACCAAGCTTCCCAATCGCTATGCCTTCGAGCGTAAAGTCCTTCCGCGAAGGACGAAGACCGATGTCGAGGGCGACGAATGGGAGCAGAATGTTACAATCTTCTCCGTCGACCTTGATGGCTTCAAGAAGGTCAATGACCTTGTCGGCCACAATGGCGGCGATGCGCTGCTGATCGAAGTGGCAAAGCGCATCTGCGCGATCGGCAACGCTGATTGCGTCTACCGTTTTGGCGGTGACGAGTTCGTCGTCGTCGCGCTCGGCCTCTCCCCGCGGCACGAGGAGCGCTTCGCGTGCCTGCTTATCCAGGCCGTAACGCGCCCCATCAATATCAATGGCTTTGCCGTCGAAGTCGGCGCCAGTGTGGGTTATGATCGCTGGCAACAGGGTCGGGAGCCGTTGGAGGACGCCGCCCACCGTGCCGACCTCGCCATGTACGAGGCGAAGTCACGCGGCCCCAATCAGAACATGGCGTTTGAAGCCTCGATGCAGGATAAGGTGGCAAAACGCGCTACTCTGGAATCGAAGCTCCGGATTGCGATCCAAAAGAAGGCTATCCGGCCGTTCTATCAGCCGCTGATCGATCTCAAGACCGGCACGGTCTGCGGCTTCGAGGCGCTGGCGCGCTGGACGGATGAAGATGGCGTTGCCATTCCGCCGCCGGTCTTCATCAGCATTGCCGAAGAAACCGGCATGATCACCGAGCTCTTCGAGGATCTTCTTGCGCATGCCTGCCGCGATGCCTTGGCTTGGGATGATCACGTCATGCTGTCGTTCAACGTCTCTCCGGTACAGATGGAGGACAAGCTGCTAGCCTCGCGCATCTTCAAGGTGCTCTCGGCAAACGGCCTGCCGCCACGCCGCCTGGAGATCGAGATCACCGAGAATGCGCTGATCCAGGATCCGGCGGTTGCCGCCATCATTCTGGATGAACTCCACGACGCCGGCGTGCAGATCGCCCTGGACGATTTCGGCACGGGCTATTCCAGCCTCGCCCAACTCGCCCGATACCGGTTCGACAAGATCAAGATCGACAAGAGCTTCATTGCGACCTACCGCGATGACGAGCGCCAGGAGAAGATCATTCGCGCCATGCTTGGCCTCGGTCGCAGCCTCAACATACAGACGACCGCCGAAGGCATCGAGGAGCATCGCCAACTCGGTCACCTGCTTCAGCTCGGCTGCGATGTTGGCCAGGGCTATCTCTTCGGAAAACCCATGCCCGCCGAAGACACACACTCCTTCATCTTCGATCGCGATGTGACGCTGGCGAACGGATGAGCGCCGCGCAACGTACGCCACATCCGTACTGCTAGCATTCCCGCACATCAGAAATTCGTGATGGAACCTTCTCGGATAGGGCGGCGTTAGCGCCTTGGTCCTGTGGGCGGACATTTCCACTGAAAGTGTAATGCATGCCGCATGGCCACGATTATCGATCGGGGCTGGCCTTGGTCGGCGTGTAACTTGAGTGGACCCTTGTCATAGGAGAGGGATTTATCATGTATTTCCGTATAGTTGGCGTCTCCGCAGCTATGATTGCTCTCGCGGGAACCGCATCCGCCGCGGACCTTGTCAGCGAACCGCCGGCGGCCCCGGTTGCCGAAGCGGCGCCTGCATTCACCTGGAACGGCTTTTATCTAGGCCTGCAGGGTGGCGGCGCGTGGGGCAACGGTGACTTCTCCGGTATCGGCGACGCCAACCTCAACGGCGGCCTTGTCACCGGCTTTGCCGGATATAACTGGCAACTCGACAACAACATCGTCCTCGGTGTCGAAGGCGACGCTTCCTACAATTGGGACGAGGAAACGGTCGGCGGCAATGAATACAAGTTCGACACGACAGGCTCCGTTCGCGCCCGCGTCGGTTACGCTCTCGATCACGCGCTGTTTTATGTCGCTGCCGGCTGGACCGGCGCCAGGGGCCACGTAAGCACCCCTGTTGGCGATGATGATGCGACGTTCTCCGGCTGGACCGTTGGAGCCGGTCTCGACTATGCCTTCACCAACAATATCTTCGGGCGGGTCGAATATCGCTACAACGACTATGGCAGCAAGGACCTTCGCGGCGTCGATACCGACTTCAACCAAAACGTCGTGACCGTCGGCGTTGGCTACAAATTCTGAGAGCGCCGGCCCAAGCAAGTGGCAGGAAATGACAAAGCCCGGGCGAATGCCCGGGCTCTGACTTGACAGCGGTCGCCGTAAACGGCAGTCCGTTCGTAGTCTAGTGGTTTCCACCGCGGCTGCCATCACCCTGGCCGCCGCCGACTTAGCCGCCGCCACCCTGGCTGTTGCCACCCTGGTTGCCGCCACGCCGCGCGCTATTCTTGGGGCGTGATCCTCCGTTGCCTAGCCACCCGCATACCTACACGACCCCAAAGGAGCTAGTGGACCGACGGGTCTTCGTCTTCCAGAAATGTCTTGATCCCCTCACGGGCGACCGTGGCCAGAAACTCGTCGAAAGCCTCGCGATCGGTCGCGAAGGGCTCTTCCCATTCGATGAGATCCTCGTGCTGGGTCACCACCTCCATCTTCCAGTCGCCGTTCGAGCCGGCCGGGCGGAAGATATCGACGAGTACGGTCACACCATCCTCGGTAAACTCGCCGGCGAGCTCGGAATGTTCCAGTTTCGGTTTCTTTGCCATTCTCAAACCCGATCTGTGTTGCGCGCTGCTATCGTGCATATCGTGGCCGAATGAGAAAGGCGTACGGCCGAAGTTTATTGAAGGTTCCACGGAAGAATATGCGGTGCTTTACACAGGCGGGTGCGAGCCGGGCTATACAGCGATCAAACCCCGGTCAATCAACGCACGCAAATTCTCAAGCTTCGACCTTTGGTCCCTTTTGCGTGGAAATGCGCGGCCTGGACATGCGGCCGTGGCTTCGTAGCTGAAGGTAATTCTGAGTGCCGTCGTCGCTTTTGCTGAGAGCCTCAGTTCCATGATCGGGAGAGAAGCTCAGGCGTTGCCTCCGAAGAGCTAAGCTTCTCTCCCTCTGGCATTCGAGATTTCGTCCTGTACAGGATGCTCGGTCCCCGCTGCGCCCTGTGTAAGCCGCACCGTTCGGTTTGCCATGAGGTCACATTAGCGACCTCCAAAATAATTGAAATAGATTTCTGAATGTCTCCGGGAGCACTATGTGAGCTGCAACTCTCGGGACTTTGGTCCAACTATCCAATCGAGCCTAGACGACGTAATCGTGCGCTGTCCAAACCCATGGACACCGGAATGCTCCGGATTGCCCCCGCGGGCGCACCGGAGTATTCTGGACCCCAATCCCTATTTTTCTTCGACCGAAATTCCTTTTTCACCAATAGAAATGTCCACGCCCGAGGGCTTGCTCTGCTCGCGATAAATGTAGACCCCCAGGCCCACCACGACGACGAGCAAAGCACCGATAATTAGGAAGAGACCGTTACGACTATTCATGCCAACTCCTTGTTTGCGGACCCTTTGAGATAGGCGGAAACATCCGCTTGGCAACCGCGTTGCGGCCAAGGCTGCCTCCCGGTGACATCATTAGTTCATACACCGTTGGCACCATGGGCTGCCCGCGTATGGTGATCCGACTGCGCGTATGCGGTGATAGCGTGCTGATAACCGTCATACGAAGGAGAATGCCAATGAACCGCGCTCTCATGGCTGCAGCGGTCGCTGCACTCTTTGGTCTTTCGAACTTTGCGCCTGCTGCGGCGGCGTCATCGGCTGCGAAGAAAGGCACCCCAACAGCAGTGAGCAAGCAAACGACTGGATCCACCACACCGATGACCAATCGGTTTCTGACTCCCCGAATGATGGATCGCAAGCGCCCGATGAATCCGGTTTGCGACCAAGGCTTCAAACCGGGCGCCCCTTCGAGCTGTCACTACTGACTGTCAAATCCACCCTGATGAAGAGAGCCCACAGCCCCAAGAGGGATTAGCTTTACCATGGGCAGCAAGGTGCGTGCATAGCTGTTACCGGATATCCATCGTCTCAATATCCACGACGATCCGCCGCCGCAACATCAGCGCCGCACCCTTCGTCATGAAGGTTCCGAGGCAGATTGACGGCGTCTGGCTGCGCGATATCGGCAGAATGAATTGACCGATGCCGTTAGAGAGGCGGAACCGCGACCGTAGGGCCGAGGATCGAAGCCGTCACCAACAGCACGCAGGTAAGACCGACCAACACCGTAATGCTTAGACCGACGAATTGCTTCTTACTCATGCTTTAGAGATGGGACGATCCATAGTGCTCTACCAGTGCGGCTTCTCGTCACGCTCGATCGCCTGGTTCGGGCCGCGTCACCGGAGGGTAACCAGCCGCAGACCGATCAATTGCGCGAAATCGGGCTCTTGCGGCCGCGCGAGCAGACCGCACTGCCACTAAGACCAGGCAAATAACGATGGCGCCCTGTTTAGTCTGAAAATGAGGCCTAGGGCGACTTTCGCTCCGACCTAAGTCGAACAAATCGTTCGACTTTCGAAAGACGGCAAGGAGCCATTGATACTGTAGCCTTCCAAACGTCCTCATACCCTAGGACACAGTGCATCCCGGATATTGCGGACTGATCCCTCCACAGTATCCGGGAACCGCCTTTTTGACTGCGAGTAGATATCCTTGATCTGGCCTGCTGTCCTGCGCATCCTGCAAGTCAGAGGGAGAAACAGTCGTGAACGACAAACCCGCCTTTCTCGCATTCCGGTACTCTGATGGTACCTGGACTGTCATGATTGTCAGCGAGGACACAATCTCTGAGGTTCAAGATATGACGGCCGCCAAGCTAATCGAGATAATCGAGAGTTTGGAAATCATGAACGAAGCGGAAGAGAAAGACTGGTGGGATGTCTTCCACTAAGAAGACGCGAGTTGCCGTTAAGTGCCTGTCGGAAGAAGAGTGTTACAGTTCCGCACCACTACCATCGGTAGGAAGGCGCCGCCGTTGTCGTCCAACCGACCGACAACAAGCAAGCACTACTAAGTCGGATTAACGGCTACTGTCCAAGTTGGCTGATACGGAGCCGTCGTTGATAAGGATGGTAGCGGAGGAGGGATTTGAACCCCCGACACAAGGATTATGATTCCTCTGCTCTGACCTACTGAGCTACTCCGCCACTGGTCAACGGTGCCGTTCGCGTTGCGGCGGCCCGTGGGATGAGCGGCTTATAAGGTGCGCCTCGGCTTTGTGTCAAGCGCATGATCGAGAAAATACCACAGGCTTTTTCAGGCCGCGATAGGGCTTGCCAGCAACGCCTTCAGCGAAGCCTCCGCCGCCGGTTCGCGCTCGGAGCGTTCGATAAAACCACCGCCGTAGACGCGTGCGTCGTCGCCGGGCGCCGAATAGAGCGCGCAGGCTTGGCCCGGTGCAACACCGGCTTCGCCGACTGCGAGGTCGACATAAATCCCACTCGCATCGGCATGCAACACCGCGGGCGTCGGTGCGCGCGTGGAGCGGACCTTGGCGAAACACGCAAAGCCTTCACCCGAGGCAGCCGCGGCGAGCGGCTCGTCGCCCAGCCAGTTGACATCGCGCAAGTAGACGCGATGAGTCTCCAGTGCTTCCTTCGGGCCGACAATGACCCGGCGGGAGCGAGCATCAAGGTAGACCACGTAGAGCGGCTCGCCGGTGGCAATGCCGATGCCGCGGCGCTGGCCGATGGTGTAGTGCAGGATGCCGTCATGCTGGCCGAGAACGCGGCCGTCGAGATGGACGATCTCACCTGCGAGCGCCGCGTTCGGCTTCAGCTTGTTGATGATGTCGGAATACTTGCCCTGCGGCACGAAACAGATGTCCTGGCTGTCCGCCTTCTTGGCGACCACAAGACCCATGTCCTCGGCAAGCTTTCGGGTTTCGGCCTTCGGCAGGCCGCCGAGCGGAAAGCGCAGATAGTCGATCTGCTCCTGCGTCGTCGCGAAAAGGAAGTAGCTCTGGTCGCGATCGGAATCGGCCGGACGATAGAGCGCGCGACGACCGGGGTCGCCAGGCGCCGGATTGGGCCGCGAGCGAATGTAGTGGCCGGTCGCAAGTGCATCGGCGCCGAGCTCCTTGGCCGTTGCCAGCAGATCCGCGAACTTGACCGTCTGATTGCACGAGACACAGGGGATCGGCGTCTCGCCGGCGACATAGCTTTCCATGAATGGATTGATCACCGTGTCGCGGAAGCGCTTCTCATAGTCCAGTACATAGTGAGGAATGCCGAGCGTCTCACAAACCCGACGGGCATCGTCGATATCTTGGCCGGCACAGCAGGAGCCTGCGCGATGAACTGCGGCGCCGTGATCGTAAAGCTGCAGCGTAATGCCGAGCACGTCATAGCCCTGGCGCTTGAGAATGCCTGCCACCACGGAACTATCGACGCCGCCGGACATGGCGACGACAACGCGGGTATCTTCCGGCTTCTTTTCAAAATCCAGTGTGTTCACGGGTGACTGCCAATTCTAAGCTTGTTGTGATCCACCCATAAGATGCGGCGGATTTCATGCGTCCGCGCGGGATCGGCCGCCGGACTTTCGTTGGCGAGGATATAGAAAGGATTGGGTTCCGGCGCAAGAGGATGCAAGTTTCATCAGTGAAGTGTCGCTTGGCACATGCCTTGTGCTGCCGCTGTTACAGCGCCGCCCCGAGTAGCTTCCAAAGCATTCCGGCCACGGCACAAGCGATCAATGTGGGGATCACCGACAGTCTGAACCGGAAGATGGCAACGGCAGCCGCGATGCTGAGAACGAGCGACGGCAGAGCCAGCGATGACCAGACGGGTACCTCAATCCATACGAGGCCAAGCCGATGGATGCGCGTCTCGGTAAACAGGAAATGCAAGCCGAACCAGATTGCGAGGTTCAGGATGACGCCGACCACAGCAGCGGTAATGGCCGACATCGCGCTTGCGAGCGCTGCATTTCCCCTAAGCTTCTCGATGAACGGCGCACCCAGAAAGATCCACAGGAAGCACGGCACGAAGGTCACCCAGGTCGTGAGGATTGCGGCCAGCGTCGCGGCCACCATCGGATCGAGACCGCCTGGATCGCGGTGAGCTCCCATGAAGCCGACGAACTGGAGGACCATAATCAGGGGGCCGGGCGTCGTCTCGGCCATGCCGAGCCCATCCAGCATCTCCGTTGGGCGCAGCCAGCCATAATGCTGAACCGCCTCCTGCGCGACATAGGCAAGCACGGCGTACGCGCCCCCAAAGGTCACCACGGCCATCTTGCTGAAAAAGACGCCGATCTGCGTAAACACATCATCGCCGCCTCGGAGCACGTAAAGCAGCAAGAGCGGTCCGAGCCACAACGCCAGCATGACGGCCGAAATCTTCAACGACCATAGCAGGTTCGGCCGCGCGTGGAGCGGCGTTTCCTTTCCGAGCGCGGAATCGACGTCGGCCAGCACGCGACCGGCAGCGGCCTTATGGCCATTGCCTGTCTGGAAGGGCTTCGAGCCGGTTGCCGAACCCAAAAAGCCGATGATCGCCGCCGCCAGGATGATCAACGGGAACGAGATATGCAGAATATAGATCCCCACGAACGCCGCGGCCGCGATGGCGACCATCGCCGGATTTTTCAGCGCTCTACCACCGATCCGGATGACGGCTTGCAAAACGACCGCAAGAACAGCCGCCTTGAGACCGAAGAACATGCCTTCGATGGCGTCGACGTTTCCAAACAGCACGTAGACGTAGCTGAGGGCAAGGATGGACAGGAAACCAGGCAAAACGAAAAGGATGCCGGCGACAAGCCCGCCTGCCGTCCTGTGCATGAGCCAGCCGATATAGATGGCGAGCTGTTGCGCTTCTGGTCCCGGCAACAGCATGCAGTAGTTCAGGGCATGCAGAAAACGATGCTCGCCGATCCACTTCTTTTCGTCGACGACGATCCTGTGCATGACGGCGATCTGCCCGGCCGGGCCGCCGAAGCTCAGCGCCGCCACCCGCAACCAGACGCGGAAGGCTTCGCCGAAGGAGACACCGTGACCCGTCCCGCCCGTCATGTTGTCGGCGGGTGTATCCGTGACAAGGTTGGCCATCTCAGCTTCCCTTCTTCGCCGAGGGCCAATTGTGCGTCTCGTCGGTCGCGTCCCGGCACCATCGATAGAAGGCATCGTATAGGGTCATGCCTGCTTCCAATTGCTCAAGGTCGTCGGCAAACATCCGCGAAAGCCCGAGTGAAGCCGCCAGCAATCCGGCCGCTTCAGGCGCAAGATCGAGTCTTGCGGTATCGGCCGCCCGGACAACCGTCGCAAGCCTGAGGAGCGCGTCGGATTGAATGGCAAATTCCTCCACCATGATGTCGAAGGAGCAGCGATCGCCGCGATGGCTCCAGAAGACACCCTCGATATCGAAGGGTGTCGCCCCGAAACGGTCGGCGACCATCAAGACCTCCGCGGTCGGAACAAACAGAAAGACGGCCGACGGATCGACGAAGCGACGGATCAGCCAGGGGCATGCGATACGGTCGATCTTCGGGCGCGCGCGCGTGACCCAAACGGTTCGTCCCTTGGCATCACGAGACGGCAACTTCTCCGAGGGCACAGCAAGGCCGCTCGTCTTGATCCATGCTTCGAACCCGCCTTCCAGCGTTTCGGCCTGCACGCCCATGAAGCGAAGATGCGCGGCAACGCCGTGGCTGAGCTTGGCGCCATGGTGGCAGATGATCACCGCTGGACTCTGGATTTCATGGCCCCATTGGTCCACCTCCCTGAACGGCCTGCGGATTGACCCGGGAATGAGACGAGGATCGGCAGAAAAATCCTCATCGTTGCGCACATCGATCAACACCGGCGCACCGGGCGTGCCAATGAGGCGGTTGAGTTTGTCGGCTGAGATTTCGGTGAATGACGGCATCGCGCGTCCCTCCGTGTTAGCGGCTTCGTTGGACGCGACTCTTCGGCTGGCGCCTCGTGGGGTGATCGCGACCCCATGAGGCGTATGATCCATGGTGGATCCGGGTGTGTCAAACACTTTCCAACCGCGCGTTGCTTGCGAAGATCCGAGATGCAGCGACGTTGCGAACACGGATTTCACGCTGGAAAGGGCCCTTCAGAGGCCGTAGGAGCAGGGAGCGAGGCGTCTGCGTGACGCGCGCGCCTCCTGAACAGAACCTAGTCGAACTTCTCCGTGGTATCGGCCTTGCCCTTGACCCAGTACCCGGAAGCCTTGATCCAGTGCAACGGATAGCCCCGCTCCGTAACAAGATAGGCGCGGATTGCGCGGGTAACCGACGCCTCGGCTGCGACCCAGACGAAAGTTTCCGGCCGAATATCGACTCCCCGCAATATGCTCAGAAGCGGTCCGGCATCCGTCGCATCCGAAGGCGATCGTTCCGCCCAATGCATATGTAGATCCGCCTTGGTTTCGAAGATCTGCCTCTCCGCCTGCCCTGCCACCGCCGCGATCGCGGTGATCACCATGCCGACATCGCTTTCCTCGATCCGGCGTCCCATGGCAGGCAGCGCGGTTTCGTCGCCGATCAGCAGCCACCGGGTCACGGTTGAGGACACCACCGCTGAGCCTCGCGGCCCGCCGATCGCAAGCGTATCGCCCACGGATGCCTCAATCGCCCACTGGGTCACCGGGCCGGCTTCATGCAAGGCAAAGTCGATCGTCAACGTGCGGGCATCGTTGTCGTACCGCCGTGGCGTATAGTCGCGACGGGCCTCGCCCTCGAGCGCAGGCACAAAGACTTTCACGTGATCATCCGGCGCTAGGCTGATGAAGTCCGCAAGGTCGTCGCCCGTCAGGACGATGCGGCGCATGCCCGGCGTGATGTCCGTGACTTCGGCGACCGTCAGGGAGCGGCGACGTAGTTCATGACGAACCCGTTCGATCTGTGGAGCCGGCAGGCTGTAAGTTGAGTTCTGATTGCTATCCATCGTGTCCTTCAGAGGCTCTTCACCTCGATCCGCAGGACACAGTCGCGCAGATCGAAGCCGCAGAGCCGTTCGATCATACGCGTTGAGTGACGTTAACGCTTACGCGGCCGAGCGACGCCCGACCGTTGACGCGCCGGATGTAACCGACATCTCAGGGCCGTGCAACAACGCTTGGCGGTAAATGGCGATTGTTGCCAAAGTTTAACTTTCATGCCGGCGACTACCGAGCAAATCTTGTCAGCAGGGCCGCGCATGTGGGTGTCTCAACGCGGGCACCCCTCGAGGAGTCGAAGATGGACAGCAAGATTCAAGACGTGCTTGATACCTACCATGTCATGATCCGCGAGGAGCAGAACAGCCCTCGCCAGCTTGTGCCCGGCGGCCGCGACGGAGGGCAGGACATGCGTTTGCGCGCGGTCGGTCGGGAAACCGGGCAACTTATCAACATTCTCGCCAAGAGCCTCGAAAAGCCGGTCATTCTCGAGCTTGGCACTTCCTTCGGCTATTCCGGCATCTGGCTGGCGGAAGCGGCGCGGGCGGCAGGCGGCAGGCTGATCACCATGGAGTTGCACGAGTATAAGTCGGCACATGCCAAAGAGATGGCGACAAAGGCTAGGCTCGCGGACTGGATCGATTTCCGGATCGGTGACGCGGTCGAAATGATCGGTGACCTCACCGATGGCATCGACTTTGTCCTCGTGGATCTCTGGAAGGACTTGTATCTGCCTTGCCTCGAGGCCTTCTATCCCAAGCTCAATCCCGGCGCGATTGTCGTTGCGGACAACATGCTCCGTCCCGGCGACGAGAACGTCAGGCAATACGGCAAGGCGATCCGGGCCAGGCCCGGCATTACCAGCGTGCTTTTGCCGGTCGGCAGCGGAATCGAGGTGAGTCGCTTCGACCGATGAACTCAAGCCTTACCGAGTGAGGCCCGACGGAGCCCCGTCAGCCAAACTAGGATCTACAAATAGTGTGCCGTCCACGGCCCCGAAGCAGGTTCTGACGGCAACGACAATCCAGATCGCCGCGAGCACGATCACAAGAACGGCACCGAGCATCGCGAGCGCCGGAAAATGGACCGCCGCCGCAAGACGCAGCGTTGCAACCGCGTAGACACCGATCGGAAAGGTGTATCCCCACCAGCCGAGGTTGAATGGCAGGCCATTCGCCACGTAGCGGGCAGTTATGGCCAGCGCCATGCCCAACCACCACAACCCATAGGCCCAAAGCAAGATCGCGCCGAGGAATGCGGCACCCGACATTGCGCCGGCAACGAGGCCGAGACCATTGGCGGCGAGCACCGCGTTCCCGTTCAGCGCAAAAAGGATCAGTCCGAGCGCCCCGGTCCCTATCGGGCCGAGCGACAGGAAAGCGGTCGACGCCATGCTGGCCGGAGGCAAGTTGTGAAGCACCATCCGCAGGAAGAGGATGCTGAGCAGCCCAAGCGCCAGCGGCACGGAAGCGGCCCAGAGCACGTAACTCGCAAACAGCACCGTCATCTGGTTACCCGCGCCGGGAATGTGAGGAAGCAGCAACCCGCCGCTTGCCGCGGTGACTTCGCAGGCAACCACCGGCAACAGCCACACCGCACTCATCTCTTCGAGCACATGCGTCTGCCGGGTGACCATCGCGAACGGAATCGCAAGACCGGAAAGCACCGCAAGCGCCGCATCGAACCACCACAGGCCAACCGCCACCGAGATGGCGGCTTGGCCAAACCACGCTGCGCCAAAGATCACCGTTCCATTTATGATGGTCGCCAGCCCCATCGGGACGCACCCAAAAAACATCGACACGACAGGGTGGGCGAACACACGCAGGGCATCCCGCGGGTACAGGATCCATTTGCTTGCATATAGAGCCGAAAGGCTGGCGAACAGCACGATGTTCGCCAGCCACAACACTTCCCCGAAGATCGACAATGCCGGCGCATTCGGGAACTGCGCGAGACAGATGGCAAAAATGCCCGTACCCATCGTTGCCGCGAACCAGTTCGGCGTAAAATGCAGGATGCGCCAGTGTCCTTCGGACGGCGTGGGTCGAATGCCTGGAACGGAAAATGCGGTCATGGCTGTATCCTTCGTTATCGCTCTTGGATACGCCGCTAAATCAATCGACTCCAACGAATTATAATTGTAATTTTGTTCGACAAAATCGAATGATTAATTTAGGATCGGTATTCCTTTGACCCTTGAACAGCTTCGAATCTTCGTTGCAGTCGCCGCGCGAGAGCACATCACTCAGGCGGCTGCCGACCTCAACATGACGCAATCGGCCGTCAGCGCAGCAATCACCGCGCTCGAAAGCAGGCATCGCGTTGCGCTGTTTGACCGTGTCGGTCGCTCGATCGTGCTGAACCAAGCTGGGCGGATGTTCCTCAAGGAAGCGCACGCGGTCCTCGCGAGCGCACGCGCCGCCGAAGCGGCCTTGATGGATCTTTCCGGCCTGATGCACGGCGAACTATCGATCATGGCGAGCCAGACTGTCGCCGGCTACTGGCTTGCACCGCGTCTCGCGGAATATCGCAGGCATCATTCCGGCATCGCGTTGAACGTCAAGATCGGCAATACGGAGGAAGTGACGGATGCTGTAGCGGAAGGGCGAGCAGAAATCGGCCTCATCGAATGGCCACAGCATCGCCGGGGCCTGTCGATGAGAAAGATTGCCACCGACGAGATGATTGTCGTCGTAGCGCCCGGGCACGCCTGGGCCGACGGAAAACCGCGAACCATCAGAGATTTCACCCAAACCGCGTGGATCCTGCGCGAGACAGGTTCCGGAACCCGACGCGCTTTCGAGAGCCTTCTCCAAACAGCCGGACTGACGGTCGCGAAGCTGGATGTTCCCATGTCTCTGCCGGGCAACGAGACGGTGATTGGCACTGTCGAGGCCGGACTGGGTGCAACGCTGATATCACGAAGCATCGCCACCCCGTTTCTCCGGGCCGGAACTCTTAAGGAAGCGAACATTCCTCCCTTGCCCCGGCCGTTCTTTCTGCTCCGCCATCAGGAGCGCTACCGCAGCAAGGCGGCGGACGCGTTTGACGCTATGGCGTCAGCAGCCGATGCCGGCGACCAGAGGTAAATACGCTGCCGTCAATCAAAACTTCGTCTCAGCCTGCAGCATCGGGCGGCGGCCCAGTAGGAGCCATGCACCTTCAGCGGTACCTTCTGCGACTGCTCTTCGGTTTTGATCCTAAAAGCAGGGATCGGTCGGGCGTGCACAGAAAATCTAAATACGATCAAAATTATAAATCGCAGAAGCTATAGGCGAAACGCCTGCGTATTGTGCAAGGCTGAAAGATTCAGGCTCCCTGGAGCCTTCCGATTTCATTCCACCGCGAGTGATGAGCATGACTGCACTGACCGTGATCGGCCAGCACCTCGATGACGCGGCACTGATCGACGCGCCCGTGCCCGCAGCCTTCAACCATCAGCTCAAGCTCAGCCTTCAACGCCATCAAGCTCCGGATCCTCTGCTCGACTTCGATTAGGCGAGCCTTGGCGATCGCATCTGCGGACGCGCAGGACTGGTGCGGATCGTCCTGCAGGGTGAGGAGAGTGCGGATCGCCTCCACCTCGAACCCAAGCTCGCGGGCGTGACGGATGAAGGCAAGCCTGCGCAGATCGGCCGGCTCGTAGGAGCGTTGATTGCCCTCGCTACGATTTGGCTCCGCAAGGAGGCCGATGCTCTCATAGTAGCGGATTGTCGGTACCTTGACGCCGCTTTTCCGGGACGCTTCCCCGATCGTGATCTTTTTCATGATTTTCCTCTTGCACCTCTAGTCGCTAGAGGATGTAGGAAAGATGCTTCGAACTGACAAGGAAGCGGATCATGGGCGAAACGGTCGAGAAGCGATACAGGGTCGGCGGCATGGATTGCGCCAGTTGCGCAGCCAAGATCGACACGGCCGTCCGACGTATGCCCGGCGTCGAAGACGTTTCGGTTTCGGTGACCGCCGGAACGATGACCGTACGCCACGACGGCAGCAGCGACCTTGTCGCCATCGAAAAGAAAGTCACGAGCCTAGGCTATAGCGTCTCGCAAGCGGCCGGCAGGTTGCCGGCGGATACGGAGCAGGCAGGCCGTTCCCACCATGACCATGACCATGACCATGGTGACCACGATCACGCCGGGCACAACCATCAGGCTCACGATCATGCGGCGGAGCAGGCGCCGGATGCACTGGAAGGGCTCCACGGCCACGACGCGCCGATGGTTGGTCCCTGGTGGCAAAGCAGGAAAGGTCGCCTGACCATATTCTCCGGTGTGGCGCTCGTGGTCGCCTACGTCATCGGCCACCTTGTGCCTTCCATTGCGCCTTATGCATTCGTCGTTGCGATGCTCGTCGGGCTTGTTCCGATCGCTCGTCGCGCAGTCACGGCTGCCTTGTCGGGCACACCGTTTTCGATCGAAATGTTGATGACCATCGCGGCAGTCGGCGCGGTGATCATTCATGCCGGCGAGGAAGCCGCAACCGTGGTTTTCCTGTTTCTGGTTGGCGAACTGCTGGAAGGCGTCGCCGCAGGCAAGGCACGGGCAAGCATCCAGTCCCTGACGACTTTGGTTCCCAAACGAGCCTTTATCGAGGAAGGTGGCACGACCCGGGAAGTGCCGGCCGAAAGCCTCGCCGTCGGCGCGATTATTCTGGTTCGACCTGGTGACCGCATCGCGGCGGACGGCACCATCCTGTCTGGCGAGAGTGCAATCGACGAAGCGCCGGTCACAGGCGAAAGCACACCGGTACGCAAAGGTGAAGGTGAAACGGTTTTTGCCGGCACGGTCAACGGTGATGCGGCACTTCGGGTCAAGGTGACCGCAGCGGCCGCCGACAACACAATCGCGCGTGTCGTCCGACTGGTGGAGGAGGCACAGGAGTCGAAGGCTCCGACCGAACGCTTTATCGATCGTTTCTCGCGCTACTACACGCCGGGTGTGGTCGTCGTTGCTGCTCTGGTTGCCATCATGCCGCCGCTTCTTATGGGAGCTGCTTGGGACGAATGGATCTACAAGGGTCTCGCCATACTGCTGATCGGCTGCCCCTGCGCCCTTGTGATTTCGACCCCGGCCGCGATTGCCGCCTCGCTTTCTTCGGGAGCGCGCCGCGGCTTGCTGCTGAAGGGCGGCGCAGTGCTCGAGACGCTCGGCAAAGTCACCGCCGTCGCCCTCGACAAGACAGGCACGCTAACCGAAGGCAAGCCGCAGGTGACCGATGTAATCGCCTTCGCAAGGGATGAGGCGGATGTCCTGAGGTATGCTGCCGCCCTTGAGACAGGCTCGAGCCATCCGCTGGCGCTGGCGATCCTGGCACGGGCAACAGCTGTGGGTATCCCGGTACCCGCAGTGAACGGCGCCAAGGCCCTGGGAGGGAAAGGCATCGCCGGGACAGTCGAGGGTCAGCCTGTGTTCTTCGGATCTCCGAAAGCTGCCGGCGAGCAAGTTCCGCTCTCATCCGATCAGACCGCGCGTATCACGGCACTCAATGACGATGGGAAAACAGTTTCGGTGCTGATCGTCGGCGACACGCTGGCAGGAGCGATCGCCATGCGCGACGAGCCGCGCGACGACGCCAAGTCCGGTCTTGAAGCGCTGACTGTAGCGGGTATCAAGACTGTCATGCTCACGGGCGATAATCACCGCGCTGCCGAGGCCATCGGCAAAGAACTCGGCATCCAAGTCCGAGCCGAACTGATGCCGGAGGACAAGCAGCGCATCGTGAACGAGCTGAAGCGCGGCGGCTTGATCGTTGCCAAGGTCGGCGACGGCATCAATGACGCCCCTGCCCTTGCGACCGCCGATGTCGGCATCGCCATGGGCGGCGGTACCGATGTGGCGCTGGAAACGGCCGACGCCGCCATCCTTCATGGACGTGTCAGCGATGTGGCGGCAATGATCGAACTCTCGAAGCGCACCATGCGCAATATCGTCCAAAACATCAGCATCGCGCTGGGCCTGAAGGCGGTGTTCCTTGTGACGACCATCGCTGGCATCACCGGCCTGTGGCCCGCGATCCTGGCCGATACCGGTGCGACGGTGCTCGTCACAATCAACGCACTGAGGCTCCTGAAGCCGGCGAAGTAGACCGCGCGGCGAACGGCAATAACGGAGACGTCGGTCGCCCGCGCTACTGCTTCTCCCCCAGATATTGAAACAGCGTCCGCTTCCAACGCTGATCGTGAACTGCCTGAAGGACGGCGACATCGATCGCCTTGCGATAGGGCCGTCCAAGGGGCATCGCGAGCCCGTAGCTCTGAGGTTCGAAATCGACATCCAGCACTTGAACCGTGCTGGAGAAGCGTTGTTCGACGGTCCAGGCAAGCAACGGTTTGTCGTACACGAAAGCATCGATCGATCCTGCTTCCAGCGCCTTGAGCCCGTCGGCCACCTGAGGAAACGTCCGATGTTTGATGCGTTCGCCGTCCAGGAAACCGATGGTCGCCGAGTTGGCAAGCGTCCCGACGCGCACGCCCGGCAGATCCTCGACGCCGTTGACCAGCCCGCGCATCTGCCTTGTCGTCAACGCGGAGGTGACGCTGGCCGTAAAGACCGCGATCGTGATGATCGAGACCACCATCCAAATAATCGCGAGCGCCCTGCCCGCGATTGTGATCGGCCCGCGGTGACCGGTGCTTGCCTGGGTCATGGCCTCCGCCGACCACCAGATGCTTGCTCCCAAACCACGTCCAAGCGGCCCGCCGAAGTCGTCGTTATGACGCCGCTCGAACAGCCACACCAACGCGCCGACAAGCAGAGAGATGCCGATCAACGCTCCTGCCGCCTGCAGGAAGCCCGCCGAAATCATTGTCCGGATGATCTCGCGCCATACTGATACGCTATTGACCGAAACAGCTATTCCCAGCCCTGTATCGTAGAAAGGCTGACTGAAATCGACGATCCGCTCGCGATCGGCGGTGATGGTGATCGCCGCCACGGAAACATCGTAGTCGCCTCGCGATGTCGCTTCGAGGAGTTTCTGGACGTTGGGTTCCTCGGTGAGGCGAAACTTCAGTCCGAGCTTCTCGGCAACTTCCCGCCAGAGGTCAATGGAAATACCTGTCCAATTTCCGTCGGCATCCTTCATCGCAAAGGGTGGCGCCTCCTTGGTGCCGATCACCAGCTCTCGCTGTGGAAACTCTTGTCTGTCGGACGGCTGCGGCATTTGGGCGTGAGCGTTTTCGCTCCCCATCGCTGCTAAAAGCATCACGGCGACGAATGCCCAGTGCCCCCGGTGAAATGCGGCATGCAGGCGTGCATGTACGTGGCGCGCGAAGAGGGCCGCAAAGGGAATTGCCATCATGCTCGTTCGCACCCGGCCTCCAACATCGAAAGGTTCTCTGCAACGGCTCTCAAGCCGGTCGCGGCCTCGCCCTCGAGATCCAAATCCACGCGAAGAGGCGATCTTAGCGAGACACGAGCAGGCGTAAATTGGAAGTACGTTACTGTAAAATTGACTGCAATGGGACCGGCAAGCCCATGAGCATTCGCGGATTCGAGCGCGTCATCCTGGCGGCTCACATAACCTTCACGGAGATTTGCGCGTATCGGAACATTTTACCCGTCTGGGAGTTAACGTTTAGAGGAGGACTAACATGACGAATGACTTCAACAAGCCGAACCCGGTGAACACATCGGCATCGAAGAGCAGGACGATCTGGATTGTGCTCGCAGCGATCGTTGTCATCGTTGCCTTGGCGGCTACATATTGGCCGAGATCACAGAGTTCTTCGACAGCGACAGCACCAGCGCCGACGGCGTCCGAGCCAGCTTCGCCGCCTGCGTCGACTGCACCAGCATCACCGCCTGCAGCAAACCCGCCCGCGAGCGCTCCGGCGACCCCTGCCGCTCCAGCCGCTCCGGCCCCCGCTGCTCCGGCTCCGGCCACGCCGCAGTAACGGCAAGCCCGCTTGGTCTGGCGGGCAGATGCTTCGTAGGCGTAGAAGGCCGGCAGCGTCTCTCAGTTCGCGCCGGCCCTGAGGATACGATGCGTGCTTTGATCCAGCGCACTACTCGCCTCCCGGCCGTCCTTGGCAAGACCATTCGCCGTATTTGCGCAGGATGACAGGCTCACAAGAGATGAGAGCGCAAGGACGATAATCACGGCTGACTTTGTCATGGACGCACCCGAATAGGTGAAAGGAACGATAGTCGCTCGCGACAGTGATTATCAACGCGAGTGATCAACAGGCAAAACGAGAAAACCCGGCGCAGGTTCCCGCGCCGGGTTTTCTCATTGCCTTGGGAGCAAAACTCAGTCGACTGCGAAAACCAGCGGCTTTGCCTGACGGATCGCCGGATTTGCCGTCAGCTTGGCAAGGACCTCGTCGCCGATCGGACCGTCGACATAAAGCAGCGCGATCGCATCGCCGCCCTGCTTGTCGCGGCCGAGCTGGAAGTTCGCGATATTGACGCCGGCAGCGCCAAGCGTGGTGCCGATGAAGCCGATCATGCCGGGAACGTCGGTGTTCGTGAGGTAGACCATGTGCGAACCGACATCGGCATCGAGATTGATGCCCTTGATCTGGATAAAGCGGGGCTTGCCGTCCGAGAAGACCGTGCCGGCGATCGATCGGGTCATCGTGTCGGTCTTGACGGTGAGCTTGATGTAGCCGTCGAAGACGCCGGTCTTGTCGCGCTTGACCTCGGAGAGGACGATGCCCTTTTCCTTGATCATAACAGGAGCCGAGACCATGTTGACATCGGCGACCTGCGGCCGGATCAGGCCGGCAAGCAGCGCGCTCGTCAACGCCCGCGTATTCATGCCAGCCGTCGCACCGTCAAAGAGGATCTCGATTTCCTTGATCGGCTCTTCCGTCACCTGGCCGACGAAGGCACCGAGAACATCGGCGAGCCGGATGAACGGCTTGAGGATCGGTGCTTCCTCAGCAGTGATCGAGGGCATGTTGATGGCGTTGGAAACGGCACCCTTCACCAGATAGTCCGACATCTGCTCGGCAACCTGCAGGGCCACGTTCTCCTGGGCTTCCGTCGTCGACGCGCCGAGATGCGGAGTGCAAACCACGTTCGGCAGGCCGAACAGCGGGCTTTCTTTGGCGGGCTCGACTTCGAAAACGTCGAAACCGGCTCCGGCGACGTGACCGGACTTGATGGCCTCGGCAAGTGCTGCCTCATCGACCAGGCCGCCACGGGCGCAGTTGATGATGCGAACGCCGGGCTTGGTCTTTGCGAGGTTTTCCTTGCCGAGAATGCCGCGCGTCTTGTCGGTCATCGGTACGTGCAAGGTGATGAAGTCGGCCTTGGCGAGCAGCTCGTCCAGCTCGACCTTGGTGACGCCCATCTCCTGGGCGCGCTCGGCCGAGAGGAAGGGGTCGTAGGCGAGAACATGCATGCCGAGGCCGATGGCCTTCTTGCAGACGATGCCGCCGATATTGCCGGCGCCGATGACGCCGAGCGTCTTGCCGGTGATTTCGACGCCCATGAACTTCGACTTTTCCCACTTGCCGGCCTGCGTCGAGCTGTCTGCCTGCGGCAGCTGGCGGGCAACGGCGAACATCAGAGCGATGGCGTGTTCGGCCGTGGTGATCGAGTTGCCGAACGGCGTGTTCATGACGATGATACCGCGCTTGGAAGCGGCCGGGATATCGACATTGTCGACGCCGATGCCGGCGCGGCCGATGACCTTGAGGTTGGTCGCGGCGGCGATCAGCTTTTCCGTTGCCTTGGTGGCGGAGCGGATAGCGAGGCCGTCGTAGTTGCCGATGATTTCGGCAAGCTTGTCCTTGTCCTTGCCGAGCTGCGGCTGGAAATCGACTTCGACGCCGCGATCACGGAAGATCTGGACGGCAGTTTCCGACAGTTCGTCGGATACGAGAACGCGAGGTGCCATTGGGGGCTTCCTTCAAAAGGTTCAACGATGGAATGTAATCGGGATTGCGAGGCTCCGCCCGTTCGGCGGAGCCGGATGCGATCAACTCAGGCGGCAGCCTGGGAAAGCGTCGCCTTCTGCGTTTCGAACGCCCAGGAAAGCCACGGCATCAGCTTCTGC
This sequence comes from Rhizobium sp. BK399, assembly GCF_014194695.1. Lineage (GTDB taxonomy): Bacteria > Pseudomonadota > Alphaproteobacteria > Rhizobiales > Rhizobiaceae > Rhizobium. Next base: position 33,586 of record NZ_JACIAH010000004.1, read on the forward strand.
ATGTCTGCAGTTTCGATCGTGGCGCCGGCCCAGATGCGCAGGCCAGACGGAGCGTCACGGTAATGGCCGATGTCGTAGGCGACACCTTCCTTGTCGAGCAGGCTGACGATGCCCTTGGCGAAGTTCGCCTGGCCGTCGGCGTCGAGTGCCAGAACGTCCTTATCGGTAATCTTCAGGCAGACCGAGGTGTTGGAAGCCGTCTCGGCCTTGACGGCCAGGTTGGCGATCCAGTCATTGGCGGCGACGAAGTCGGCGATGACCTTGGCATTGGCGTCGGCGCGGGCCATCAGGCCCTTCAGGCCGCCAACATCCTTCGACCAGAGCAGTGCGTCGATATAGTCCTCGACGCAGAGCATCGACGGCGTGTTGATGGTTTCGCCGGTGAATATGCCCTCGATCAGCTTGCCGCCCGAGGTCATGCGGAAGATTTTCGGCAGCGGCCAGGCCGGTGCGTAAGTCGTCAGACGCTCGACAGCGCGCGGCGACAGGATGATGACGCCATGAGCGCCCTCGCCGCCGAGAACCTTCTGCCAGGAGAAGGTGACAACGTCGAGCTTGGCAAAATCGAGGTTCTGCGCAAAAGCAGCCGAGGTGGCATCGCAGATCGTCAGGCCCTTGCGGTCGGCCGGGATGAAGTCGCCGTTCGGAACGCGAACGCCCGAGGTGGTGCCGTTCCAGGTGAAGACGACGTCGCGGTCGAAATCGATGGTCGAAAGGTCCGGCAGCTCGCCGTAACCGGCTTCGATCTTGCGGACGTCTTTCAGCTTCAGCTGCTTGACGACATCGGTGACCCAGCCGGCGCCGAAGCTTTCCCAGGCGACCATGTCGACGCCGCGCTCGCCGAGCAGCGACCAGAGCGCCATTTCGACGGCGCCGGTGTCGGAAGCGGGCACGATGCCGATGCGGTAATCGGCAGGCACTTCGAGAATTTCACGGGTAAGGTCGATGGCCTGCTTGAGCTTCATCTTTCCGATCTTCGCGCGGTGCGAACGGCCAAGCGGCGCGTCGGAAAGGGCTTCGAGCGACCAACCGGGACGCTTCGAGCAAGGGCCAGAAGAAAAATGAGTGTTGTTCGGACGGACGTCCGGCTTTGCGGTGGCAGCGGCCATATGTATACCCTTCCAGGTAATTAGCCTCTCGTTGGGGAGAGGTGTCCCGCCGCCGTGGATATAGATCGCGCCTGACATAGTCAACGGGCAAGCGTCGCAACTGGAGGATTTTTTGGTCTACACGCGTCATTGCGTCGCGGACTACCAGCCGGCGATACGCAAGCCGATACGAATCTCGTGCCGCGTCAATCCGTCGTCGCGGCCGCTGGTCCCGGAGGGGCCGGCAAACATGCTGCCGCCGGCGATATCGGAGAAGCGATAGCCCAAATCGACCTTGATGTTGTTGGTGATTTCATAACTGAGGCCCGCCATCAGTGCATAAGTGAAGCGCCAGTTGTTTTCGCCATTGAAATCTTGGGGCGGAAACGTGACCCTAGAGCAGGCCGAACCACCATCGACGCACTCGGGTTGCGAACGTACGCTGCCCCATCTGACGTTGGTTACCCCTATGCCGGCGCCGACATACGGGGTGAAGCCGGCAACGGTCGCAAGGTCCGCATAGCCGTTGGTCATGACGCCATAGGCCCGAAGATCGGCGCGCACACCGGAGGTGCAGCCGGTCCCGGCAGGCGCGGATGCGGCACAAGGCAGATCAGTGTTGGCCGTGCCGGTAAAATCGCTTTTGAAGAAATCCCCCGTCAGGTCGGCGCGCCAGATGTCGGTGAATTGATAGCCAATCCCCGCACCGCCAGAAACGGGCTTCGAGAAGCGTGCCGAATCGAACTCGTGGATAGCCCCATCATCGAAGCGGTAGTCCGGCGTTTCGTTGCCGGTCCATGGAGCATAACCAAGATCACCGCGGAGATACCAGCCGGTCGTGGACGAGTCGCCCGGAATGCTTATCTCCGGTGCCTCAGCAATAGGGGGCTCCTCCGCCATCGCCCGCCCACCAAGCAGGACAAGGCTTGCCGCAGTGGCGAGGATCGTGATGGACGATTTCATTGCAATTCCCGACCGGGCAAAGCGGTGCCCGCATGACTGACCATGCGGTATTATTCCAGCGAGTTGCTAACGCGCGGTTAACCATATTTGTTAACTTCGATTGAGGTTCAAACCACGAAAAAGGCCGCCGTGACGGCGGCCTTGAAGTCGAAAGCTCCTCCAACGATGAACGAATTGGCTATTGCAGCGAGTAGCGCAGGCCGAGTTTGAAGTCGTGCGAGGTAATGTTGTTGAAGTGCATCGGGCCGGTGTTAACGGTGTCATCATAGGAGCGGAGCCGGCCGCTTTTTGCGTCACCAAGGTCAACATAGCTATAGCCGAAATCGACGGTCAGGCGGTCGGTCACTTGATAGCCGATCCCGGCATGCAGCGCCCATGCAAAGTTCCAAGTGGAGTCGCTGTCCCCGTATGCAACTCCGAGCGTAGGGACATTAACATCGCGGAAACGAGAGATCGTATTGCGTGACGCACCGATACCGGCGCCCACATACGGCGTGATGCCCTCCCAGGTGCCGATATCGACATAGGCGTTGGCCATCAACAGCCATTCCGACTTGGCACCGTCGTAGTCATTCGTGGCATCCCAGACAGCCGTGCCCGTTGCATCGGTGTGTCCATAACGATCAAGCGCAGAGAAATCAGTCTTGCCGCGATACTGGACGATCGCATCGCCACGAAGCCACTGGTTGAATTGATAGCCAACACCAAGTCCACCGAGCGGCCCGCTGTCAAAGCTGCCGTCATCGACAAATTCGCGAAAATCCACGTCGTCAAACAGCTCGTGCTGCATGCTGCCAAGACGCTGATTGGTCATGCCTATATCGCCGCGCAAGTACCATCCGCCAAAGACGGGAACTGGTGGCGGCGCCGGGTCGACATAGAGATCGGCAGCGAGAGCTGGGACACCTCCCATCAGCGCCGCAGCCGCGGCAATCAAAAATCTCTTCATAGTATTCTCCAGGAACAATCAATACCCAGCACGCGCCACTAGACCGCGTCTGACCTTTATTCAGCCTGGACTCTTACAAATCAGAGTTAATGTCCGATTAAATTTACAAGATATTTATCATGATGTTACGGGAACGGACGCGCGCCAGCTGGGAAGCTGGCGGCACCCGACAAAAAGCGTGCATGTCGACTTCAGGCTGCGGAGCGCACGTTCGAAATCGTGCCGATCAATTCGTTGACGATCCGCTCGATCTGCGAGCGGTCATCGCCCTCGGCCATGACGCGGATTAGCGGTTCCGTACCGGACGGGCGGATGACCAGGCGGCCATTCTTTGCGAGCTCGGCCTCCGCATCGGCAATCGCCTTCTGCACCTGAATATCCTCGAGCGGCTTGCCGCCGGAGATACGGACGTTGCGGAGGAGCTGCGGCACGGGGTCAAAGCGACGGCATACTTCGCTGACGGTCCTGCCGGTCCGTTTGACCGCAGCAAGGATCTGCAGCGCAGCCACCAAACCGTCGCCCGTCGTGCCATAGTCCGACAACACGATGTGTCCGGACTGTTCACCGCCGACATTGTAGTTGTGCTGGCGCATGTGCTCGACAACGTAGCGGTCACCGACCATCGTACGCACGAGACCAAGTCCCTTGTCGTCGAGGAAGCGCTCGAGCCCGAGATTGGACATCACGGTCGCGACAATGCCGCCGCCGCGAAGCTGCTGGCTCTCGGCGTAGCTTTCGGCGATCACAGCCATCAGCTGGTCGCCATCGACAACCGCACCGTTCTCGTCGACGATGATGACGCGGTCGGCGTCGCCGTCGAGCGCAATGCCGATATCGGCGCGCACTTCATCGACCTTCTTCTGCAGCGCGACCGGGCTGGTAGAACCGCAATTGAGATTGATGTTCGTGCCGTTCGGCTCGTTGCCAATGGTCACAACGTCGGCACCGAGTTCCCAGAGGACAGCTGGAGCCACCTTGTAGGCAGCGCCGTTTGCGCAGTCGATCGCGATCCTCAATCCCTGCAACGTCACGTCGCGCGGCAGCGTGCGCTTGGCGTGCTCGATGTAGCGGTCGTGAACGCCGTCAACGCGCTTGGCGCGGCCGATGTCATCCGACTTCGCAAGCTGCGAGGACAGATCCTTCTCAAGCAAATCCTCAATCTGCGACTCCAGATCGTCGGACAATTTGTAGCCATCCGGCCCAAAGAGCTTGATGCCGTTGTCCTCGTAGGGATTATGCGAGGCGGAGATCATGACACCGATATCAGCACGCAAGGACCGCGTCAGCATAGCTACGGCCGGTGTCGGTATAGGACCGAGAACGAACGCATCGACGCCTGCAGCGGTGAAGCCGGCCACCATTGCGTTTTCGAGCATGTAGCCCGAAAGGCGGGTGTCCTTGCCTATGACGACGCGATGACGGTGGTTGCCTCTCCGGAAGATCGTTCCAACTGCGATACCAACTCGCATCGCAAGATCCGGTGTCATCGGGAACACGTTGGATTGACCGCGAATGCCATCCGTACCGAAATAGCGTCTTTTCATATGCACCCCTGTGCCTTGGCGCGCCTACAGGCTGCGCATTACCACTTGCAAAAAATGAGCCGCCACAGGCGGAATTATCGCTACAAGAGCCCCAAATGAGGCCTCGCTATGTCACCGGCATGACATAAATCGCGGTGTCCATCACGTAAATTAGCAAGAAAACCCATTACATCGCGTTACCGACGCGAAAGGCCGGCGTCCTAACGGACCCGGCCTTTCGGTCATTCTGCAAGAGAAATCAATGCGGCTGCGGCTCCAGGCCACCCTCCGGCTCGTCACCCTTTGTCGCTGGGCGCGTGCCGGTCTTCGGCACGGCCGAACCGCGGCTGGGCGGCGCGTCATCGCCGAGATCGCGCGACGGCTTCTCGCCGCGAATCAACGCTTTGATCTCTTCGCCCGTCAGCGTTTCGTACTCGAGCAGCCCCTCGGCGATCGCCACGAACTCCTCGTGGTGGTCGGTGAGAATGCGGCGCGCTTCCGAATAGGCGTCGTCGATCAGGCGACGGACTTCGGTGTCGATCGTCTGAGCGGTGGCCTCGGAAACATTCTTCGACTGCGAAACCGAGTGACCAAGGAACACTTCCTGCTGGTTTTCACCGTAGGAGACCTGGCCAAGCGCATCCGAAAAGCCCCACTGCGTGACCATTGCACGCGCAAGCTTGGTGGCCTGCTCGATATCGGACGATGCGCCGGAGGTGATGTTTTCCTTGCCGAATGTCAGCTCTTCTGCAACGCGACCACCCATCATGATGACGAGGCGCGACACCATCCACTTGTAGCTCATGGAGTAGCGGTCGCCTTCAGGCAACTGCATCACCATGCCCAGCGCACGGCCGCGCGGAATGATGGTTGCCTTGTGCAGGGGATCCGCAACGGGAACCTTCAACGCGGTGATGGCATGACCGGCTTCGTGATAGGCCGTCAGCTTCTTCTCCGCCTCGGTCATCGCCGAAGAGCGGCGCTCGGCGCCCATCATGATCTTGTCCTTGGCGTCTTCGAACTCCTGCATGGTGACGACGCGCTTGTTGCGGCGTGCAGCCATCAGGGCAGCTTCGTTGACGAGGTTCATCAGGTCAGCACCGGAGAAGCCAGGCGTACCGCGAGCCAGGACCTTGAGATCGACGTTCGGTGCCAGCGGCACATTGCGGGCGTGGACCTTCAGGATGCGCTCGCGGCCGACGATATCGGGGTTCGGAACGACGACCTGGCGGTCGAAACGGCCCGGACGCAGCAGTGCCGGATCGAGAACGTCGGGACGGTTGGTCGCAGCGATCAGGATGATGCCCTCGTTGGCTTCAAAGCCGTCCATCTCGACCAGCAACTGGTTCAGCGTCTGCTCGCGTTCATCGTTACCGCCGCCGAGACCGGCGCCACGATGGCGGCCGACGGCGTCGATTTCGTCGATGAAGATGATGCAAGGCGCGTTCTTCTTGGCCTGCTCGAACATGTCGCGCACACGGGATGCGCCGACACCGACGAACATTTCAACGAAGTCGGAACCCGAGATCGTGAAGAACGGCACGTTCGCTTCGCCGGCGACAGAACGGGCGAGCAGCGTCTTACCGGTGCCAGGAGGGCCGACCAGCAACACGCCGCGCGGAATCTTGCCGCCGAGGCGCTGGAACTTCTGCGGATCGCGCAGGAATTCAACAATTTCCTCGAGGTCCTGCTTGGCTTCGTCAACGCCGGCGACGTCATCGAAGGTCACGCGGCCGTGCGCTTCAGTCAGAAGTTTAGCCTTGGACTTGCCAAAGCCCATCGCGCCGCGCGAACCCCCTTGCATCTGCCGCATGAAGAACAGCCAGACGCCCAGGATCAGCAGCATCGGCAGCAACGTGCCGATATAGCTCAAGAAGCCCGACGAACCGTCGGTTTCCGGGCGCGCCGAAACCAGGACGTTCTTCTGCTGCAGGCGATCGAGCAGGTTGTCATCAACGACAGGGGTATAAGTCTGGAAGGTGGTGCCATTTTCAACATAGCTGCCAGACACGCGGTTGCCCGTGACGACGACTTCCTTGACGCGGCCCGCATCCACTTCACGCAAGAATTGCGAATAAGGGATTTCGCGGGAGCTGGTCTGCGCCGGCGACGTCTGGAACATGCTGAACAGAGCAATCAGCAGCAGAGCTATGATTGCCCACAAGGCGAAATTACGTAAGTTAGGGTTCATCGAACTCCCCAGCACTGGAACAGCCGCCTCATGGCGACCGTCTTATTTGGCCTCTAACATAGGATTGCCTCAGGTGAATGCCAAGGCAAACTGGACTGTTAGATAGATTTTCCGTCAATAAGACCTAAAGGCGGTTTTGGATAGGGGCGTGTACCAAAGGCAGCCGCAAGGCTATCTGCGAAGATGAAATCAAATCGTGTCAAAAAACGGTCGAAGGGCGAAAAATAGGGGGTGATCCTTACTTTCTCGCCAACACTGGCAAGTGGATCTTCTCCTGCGAAATCAACGATGCGTGGTGCCGCCGTCAAGGCTCGCCGAACAACATCCCTGGGCAGTCGACCGCTGACGGGCCCGTGTTGACCTGCAAGAATAGTGATGTCGTCCGGAGATCCGTTTTCAACGAGGAACCGGCTGTCCCAGAGACCGCGCGCACCCGGCGTCAACGTCAACGGCAAAATGCCGCGGCTTTCGCGGACAAGAAAGAGCCCGTCGCGCCGAAGATCGAAGACCACCCTGCCCGCGGTCATCCGGCCCGGCTTCCCACTTTCAACGAGACCGAGCACATCATCCGTCTGTTTTCGCCCGAGCGGGAATGCCTGTCCGCCGAACACTGCCGCAAGGCGTGGAACGGCATAACAAAGCGTCTCTCGATCGGCGAGCCCGGCCGGCATCACCTGACCTATCCAAGGAGAATGCAGGGCAAAATACCTATGCAACCATCGGCCCGCCGAAGTGGCGAGCGCCGCGCGCACAATTGCCCCGTCCGCACCAGACGCGACCTCCGCTTCCCCCGCCAGCCGCAAGCGCACCCGAACGCGCTCATACTTCGGATCGTCGTTGCTCGGGTCATCGATCCAGGCAACCTGTCGCGCACGGAGAAAGTCGCGAATAGCTTGCCGTCTGCAGCCGAGCAGTGGCCGGGCTATCCAAAGGCTTCGATCGAAAAGGACGAGGTCCGCAATACCGGTGCTCGCTTGCTCAGAGCGCTCCTTGCGCATGGCAAGCGTCTCGCGCTGGTCGTCTGCCGTATGCCCGGTCACGACAATGTCGGCTTTCAGGCTTTTGGCGACATCGGCAAGCAGCTGGTAGCGAGCGTCGCGTGCTGCCGCCATGATGCCTGATTTGGGCTTCTCACCCTGCCACACCTTGACCAAGTGCGGGATACCAAGAGAGCTGCAGAAGGCTGCAACCTCGCGCGCCTCCTCGGCCGATTCTGCCCGCAAGGTATGGTCGACAGTTGCCGCACAAAGAGAGATTTTTGAATTGGGTATGGCCTTGAGGGCTTCAACAAGCGCCAGAAGCAGGCCGGTTGAATCGCTTCCACCTGAAATCGCGACAAGAATGCGCGTGGGTTTGGTCAGCGATGCAAGAAAACGGCGCGCTGCCGTCTCAGGTAGAAGGGGGCCGTCCGGGCACAAAACCGGAAGACCTTAGCAGGCGAGGCGTTTTTGCTCGCTGGCGACCTTGGTTATGACGGCACGCGAAGCCTTGGGGTAACGCTTCGGGACTTCCCGCAGCGTGGCGCATGCGGTTTCCGTATTGTCGAGCGCTGCGAGCGACATGCCGAGCTTCAGCAGCATTTCCGGCGCCTTTTCAGAGCTGCCGTACTTCTTGTGCGCATCCAGAAACCGCTTGGCGGCTTCGTTATACTTGCCCTGCGAGTAAAGCGCCTCGCCAAGCCAGAAATTCGCGTCGGCTGCCCGTGCGCTGCTTGGATATTGAGCGATATACTGGGTGAACTCCTGCTCTGCCGTCGAGTAGTCACCGGACAGAACATGGCCGTAGGCAGCCTTGTACTGATCGGCTTCGCTGCCGAGCGACGCAGTCTGCGACGAACGACCGGAATCGACACCCGGAACCGGGCCTGATCCAACCGTGGCATTCTCGTTGACCGAGCCGCCGACCGGATTGCCGTTCTTGTCGAACTCCATCGAGCCGAGCTGCTTCGGCGGCTGACCGAGACCCTCGTTTGTCGGAACATCGGTCGAGGGAGCCGTTTCGGCTCCCTGTGGTGCTTGGATCACGCGGGCGACATCATCGCCGCTCTGACCCTGAACCGGAGGAGGCACATCGGCCTCGCTCTTCTTCATCGTCTTGGTGCTACCGCCGGCACTGCTGCCACCGCCGCCTTTTTCCAGCTCCTGGAAGCGGAATTCGTTGTCTTCCTGCGCCTTGCGGATCGTTTCCTGCATCTGCAGCAGCTGGAAGCTCATCTCCTCGATGCGGCCGTTCAGCTGGCGCAGTTGCTCTTCAAGCTGCTGGACGCGAACTTCAGCTCCGCCGGCCTGCACGTTTACGACCGGTGCCTGAGCCTGCCGATCCGCGGCTTTGCCGCCGATCTGCCAACCCAAAATCGACGTCGCACTCGCCGATTGGCCCGCCCCGGCCACGGCCGCGAGGCACAGCATGCCCGCAACGACAAGTTTTTTCATATGGTTCGTCCTGTCCCAGTGATTCTTCGCACCCTTTGGCACGAACAGGAGATTTTTCCAATTGCTTTCAAAAAGCAACGGAAACTGGCCAAAGTGTGTTCAAAAAGAAAAGGCGGCCCGCAATGGAGCCGCCTTTCGAAATTGTAATATTTCCCGGCAATTACATGCCGGCGCCACCCAGAACGGTGACCGCGCGGCGGTTCTGCGACCAGCAGGAAATATCGTCGCAGACGGCGACCGGGCGTTCCTTGCCGTAGGAGATGGTCTTCATGCGCTGAGCCGGAACACCGCGCGAAGCAAGGTAATCCTTGGTAGCGGCTGCACGGCGAGCACCGAGGGCAAGGTTGTATTCGCGCGTGCCGCGTTCGTCGGCGTGACCTTCGACGGTGATGGCATACTTCGGATAGCGAGCGAGCCACTGAGCCTGACGGTCGAGCGTCTGGGCGGCGTCCGCGCGGATCGAGGTGGAATCGGTGTCGAAGAAGATGCGGTCGCCGACGTTGACGGTGAAGTCCTGAGCCGAACCCGGCGTTGCGGCGCCGGCGCCAAGGCCGAGATCACCGGCGCTGTTGGCCATGTTCTTCTTGTTGGCGCAACCGGCCAGAGCAAGACCGGCGACAAGCGCGATCATGACGGGGTTGCGGGCGAAATTCTGCATGCGGCTCATTGCCGGGGTGTGAATTCGGCTCATGGCCGGTCTCCTTGCGACTTGATTAAGGTTGCCGGACTGTAACCGTATTGGGTTAATCGGCATTCAAGAATTATGGTTAACAGATGGTTGATTTGTCCCTCAGTCGCCCCAATCAGGGATTTTTGCGGCGACAAAAAGGCACATCCACAGGCTTTTCTACTCGAGAAGCGGCGACCAGGCGGGGTCGGAAGCGTAGGTCGGGGTCTTGATGAGCTGCTCGTTATAGCCCGTCAGATCGATCGAGTAGAGCTGCGGACCGCCAGCACCGGCCGCCTGGCGGAAGAACATGATGACGCGGCCATTTGGTGCCCAGGTCGGGCCCTCGTTGTGGAAGCCCGTCGTCAGGATGCGCTCGCCCGAACCGTCCGGCTTCATCACGCCGATCGAGAACTTGCCACCCGACTGCTTGGTGAAGGCGATCAGATCGCCACGCGGAGACCAGACCGGCGTGGAGTAGTTGCCGTCGCCGAAGGAGATACGCGTCTGGCCGGAGCCGTCGGCATTCATGACGTAGATCTGCTGCTTGCCGCCGCGGTCGCTTTCGAACACGATCCGTCCGCCGTCCGGCGAATAGGAGGGCGAGGTATCGATGGCCGCCGTCGAGGTCAGGCGCGTCGTCGTGCGCGAACGCAGGTCCATCGTGTAGATGTTGGCGTTGCCTTCCTGCTGAAGGCTCATCACGACCTTCTGGCCATCCGGCGAGAAGCGCGGGGAGAAGGTCATGCCCGGGAAGTTGCCGACAACTTCGCGCTGTCCCGTCTCGAGCTGCAGCAGGTAGACCCGCGGCTGCTGGTTGGCGAAGGACATGTAGGTGACTTCCTGGCGGTTCGGCGAGAAGCGCGGCGTGAGAACGAGGTCGCTGCCGTTCGTCAGCATGCGGACGTTGAAGCCGTCCTGGTCCATGATGGCGAGCTGGCGCTTGCGCTCCTGCTTGGTGCCGGACTCCGAAACGAACACGACACGCGTATCGAAGTAGCCTTCCTCGCCGGTGATCTGCTTGTAGATCGCGTCGGCGATGATGTGAGCAACGCGGCGCCAGTTCTCCGGCTGCGTGTAGAACTGCTGCCCGGTCATCTGCGTGCCGGCAAACGTATCCCAGAGGCGGAACTCGGCGCGCAGACGTCCGTCGCTTTCCTGCGTCACGCGACCCGTCACGAGTGCCTGCGCATTGATGACCTTCCAGTCCTCGAAGCGCGGAGCGGCATCCGGATTGGAGATCTTCTCGATGAAGGCGTTCTTGTCGATCGGCTTGAAAAGGCCCGAGCGCTGAAGGTCGGCGGCAATCACCTGCGAAACCTGCGCACCCATGTCGCCCTGCAGGAAGTCGGTGATCGCGATCGGCAACGGCTCGACATTGCCCTTGTTGATGTTGATTTCGACAAGCGCGTTGGCCGGCGTGGCGACAACCGCAGTGGTTATCATGCCGACGGCGACCATCAAGGCGCGAATGAGGGAACACTTGGTCATGGAGGACAAGCCTTTCAGCATTTTAAAGGGCTAGATCGCTGGGATCGAAATTGACGATAACCTCGCCCCAGGCGTCATATTTGTCTTTCGGGAGAGTCGTGAAGGGCGACGACTTCATGACGGCACGCTTGGCACCGCTTGCCAACGCCATGCGCGTCGCCTCGTTGGTGCCGCCAACCGCTTCGACCTCGGGCGAACCGATGATGTTGCCATCCGGGTCCAGCTTCATGTGGACCTTGATGCGAACGTCGCTGGCACCTTCCATCCCGGGGATAACCGACCAGTTGCCGGCGATCGCGCTGCGCAGCGCATCCATCTCGCTCATCGAGAGCTTGGAGCCGCCGGTAGCCTTCTTGGCACCGAGCGACGCAACCTCGGTCGAACTCTTGGCGCCACCATTCGACGGGTCCTGCTTGTTCAGCAGCGCCGCGATATCATCGGCGTTGAAGTCGCTCTGCTTGGAGGAGGCGGACTTGGCCTTCTCCTGCTTCTTGTCGGCCTTCTTCTTGTCCGTCGGCTTCTCGTCCGCCTTCGCCTGATCCTCGGTCTTTTTCTCCGGGGGCTTTTCGGCCGGCTTCTGTTCCGGCGGCTTGGCTTGCGGCTTCACGACCGGAGTCGGAACCTTGTCCGGCAGCGCCTCGGCGTCCGGCTTCGGTGGCTCCGGCTGTTCCTGTGGCGTTTCCTCAGGCTTTGGCGGCGTCGGCGGGGTGATTTCGGGCTTCGGCGGCGTAATGGACGCGACCTGCTTCGGCTCGACGTCCGTCTCCTCCTTCATGATCTCCTTCACCTCGTTGGGCACGGGATCATTCTGAGGAAGAGGCTTTTCAACGGCCTTGGGGGCAGCAGCGCTCTCGTTATTGTTGGGCTTGGCGTTCGGGACTGGCGGCGTCTTGAGGTCGACCTTGTTCTCGCCCATGTTCTCGGCGTTTTCGACATTGGTCGGCTTGGCCGTCGGCTTCGGCGCCGGCTTTTCACTCGGCTTGGCCGTCTTGTCGCCCTGCTGCATCTGCGTCATTTCTTCGACGGGCACGAGGTCGACGGGCATCGCCTCGAAATCCTCGACCTTGAACTGCTCCGGGGAGCCGATCGAGATCAGCGCCCAGGCAAGCAGTGCACAGTGCAGAGCCGCAGATGTGACGATACTGGCCTTCATAGCGTTCGCTATTGGTCCTTCTTCTGCTGCGTCACGAGGCCGATGTTCTTGTAGCCGGCACCCTGGATGCGAGCCATGACGTCGGCGATCACGCCATAGGGCGCGGTCGCGTCGCCGCGAACGAAGATGCGTTCATTATAGCCGGTCGTTGCGATCGCCTCGAGCTTCGCGGCAATCTCTTCGACCGGGATCGGTGTTTCCTGCAGGAACACCTGGCCGTCGTTCTTCACCGAGATCGTGATCGGCTGCGTTTCAGAATTCAGCGCCTTGGCCTGTGTTTCCGGCAAGTCGACGGGCACGCCGACCGTCATCATCGGTGCTGCCACCATGAAGATGATCAAAAGCACGAGCATGACGTCGACGAGCGGCGTCACATTGATTTCGGAGATGGCACCACCTCTGTGGCCACCGCGACGACGACCACCGCGACCACCGCCGCTACCGCCACCGCTTGGAGCACCCATACCCATATCGTTGACTCCGTTCCCGTCGATTACTGCGCGGCCTGGCGCGGCTGCAGTTTCTCGTCGATCTGGCGCGAAAGGATGGCGGAGAATTCATCCGCGAAGCCTTCCATGCGGCCCGAAAGCTTGCCGGCATCGGCAGTGAACTTGTTGTAGGCGATAACGGCCGGGATAGCAGCAACAAGCCCGATTGCGGTTGCAAGCAGCGCTTCGGCGATACCGGGAGCAACGACCGCGAGGTTCGTCGACTTCGAGCCGGCGATTGCCTGGAACGAGGTCATGATACCAACGACCGTACCGAACAGGCCGATGAACGGACCGGCGGAACCAATCGTTGCCAGCGAGCCGAGGCGGGCTGAGAGGAATTCGGATTCACGCGCCAATGTCACGTCCATGGCGCGGTCGATACGCATCTGCAGACCGATCGGGGAGCGCGCACCGCGCTCGAACGACTTCTTCCATTCGCGCATCGCCGCAACGAAGATCGCGGCAAGGCCGGTATTGTTGCGCTCCGATAGAGTGCGATAAAGCTCTTCCAGCGACTGGCCCGACCAGAATACCTGCTCGAACTTCTCGAACTGGCGCCGTGCGCGGCCGTAGGCCAGATATTTGTCGATGACGATCGCCCAGGTCCAGACCGAGGCTGCGATGAGCCCGAGCATGACCAGCTTGACGACGAGACCTGCCTGCATAAACAGCGACCAGAGGCTGACGTCGGCCGTTGCTGCTGCCAATCCTACTTGTTCCATTGATCCAAAATCCCCGAATCCAAACGCCCGGCACTTGACCGGGCGGCACAAAGTGATCTCGCAAGAAGTGTCTGGCGGCCGCCGCCCAAAGCCCTGGTCAAGCTTCCAAGCTCTTATCCGCCTTCCTTGCCGTCAAATTTGGTCAAAGGAAGGCGTGCACCGCACAAACTCTGACAATCCGAGTAAGACACTATTATGGTTAACAGTTCGTTAGCGCCGGATCATGACAGCGAAACTATCGGAGAAAGATTTATCCCTTGGATTACTTGGTCAGATCTAGCTCGATGACCACAACAGCGCTTATCTTCCAGCGCGTGAATTCCTTCACACAAAACTCATGTTTATGCAAGGCCGGAATCCCGCGTCTTTTCAGCGTTCACGATCAATCCAAGCGAATCGCCGCACGCAAACCGTGTCGATCACATTGAGCGCGGCAAGGGCTCAGGGCCCGCGGAGCGGCTTGCTGCCTTCAAGAAATTTCTCGGCGAGTGTCTCCGGCAATCGTCGCGGCCTGGCATTGGCATTGATGACGGCGATGATCACCTTGGCGGCGATCAGCAGCGTTTCGCCGCGCCGGATCTCCTGATTGAGGACCATCTTGGCCCCGCCGGCTTTTTCGGTGTGGGTCAGGACGGTCAGGATATCATCCATCCGCGCCGGCTGCTTGAAGTCGATCTCCATGCGGTGGACGACGAAGACAAGCCCCTCCTCGTCGGCATTGATCAGCTCCCGCTGCTCAACGCCGAGACAACGGAGGTAATCGGTGCGGCCGCGCTCGAGGAAGTGAAGATAACGCGCATGGTAGACGAGGCCGGAAAAATCGGTGTCCTCGTAATAAACCCGCTGCAGGAGCCGGTGACCCGTTTCCGTGAGTTCACCCGAAATCGAAAAACCGTTGTCCGCCATAATTTTCTCCAAAGTCACGCGCCCTCTTTGGCGGAAGACATTCCGCCTTGCAAGCATTGAACAATTGTCACGCTTCCTAAGTAATTTTTGACAGAGACATTCAAGCAGGAGACGACGCGATGAAGATTGCAGTGATGGGCGGGGACGGATTCATTGGCTGGCCGACATCATTGCATCTCTCCGACACCGGACACGACGTTCACATTCTCGACAACCTCTCGCGGCGCTGGATCGACACTGAACTTGGGGTTCAGTCACTGACCCCGATGGACTCGATCCAGGAGCGAACGCGCATCTGGCACGCCGAAACCGGCCGGCGCATTCATTTCAACCTGATCGACCTCGCCAAGGACTACGAACTGCTGAAGAAGTGGCTAGCTGAGAACCGGCCTGATGCCATCATTCATTTCGCCGAACAGCGCGCGGCGCCCTACTCGATGAAGAGCGACCGCCACAAGAACTACACGGTAAACAACAACGTCAACGCCACCCATAACCTCCTGAATGCGCTTGTCGAACTCCAACTCGACGCGCATCTGATCCACCTCGGCACGATGGGCGTCTACGGCTATTCGACAGTTGGCGCAGCGATCCCCGAGGGCTATCTGCCGGTTGGCATCGAGACGGCGAACGGCGAGACCGTTAGCCAGGAAATCCTCTACCCCTCCAATCCAGGCTCGATCTATCACATGACCAAGTGCCTGGATCAGCTGCTCTTCCATTTCTATGCCAAGAACGACGGCCTGCGCATCACCGACCTGCACCAGGGCATTGTCTGGGGCACCCACACCGAGCAGACGCGTCGGCATCCGCAGCTGATCAATCGCTTCGACTATGACGGCGATTATGGCACAGTGTTGAACCGCTTCCTGATCCAGGCGGCGATCGGATATCCGCTGACAGTCCACGGCACCGGCGGCCAGACCCGCGCCTTCATCCACATCCAGGATTCGGTCCGCTGCATCGAGCTTGCCTTGAACAACCCGCCTGCCCGAGGCGCCCGCGTCGAGATCTTCAACCAGATGACCGAAACGCATCGGGTGCGAGATCTGGCGGAAATGATCGCCAAGCTGAGCGGCGGCGAGATCGCCTGGCTGCCGAACCCACGCAAGGAGGCGCCGGAAAACGAACTCATCGTCAAGAACGAGAAATTCCGCAAGCTCGGTCTCGATCCGATCACCCTGCAGACAGGTCTTCTGAGCGAGATCGTCGACGTCGCCAAGAAATTTGCCTACCGCGTCGATCGGTCGCGCGTCCCCGCGATCTCTGCCTGGACGAAAGACATTGCGGCGACGATCAACCGTGATCCGGAAGGTAGGAGGCTGAAGTCCGTTTCATGAGTGAGCCTCGGCACGCCTATGTCACTCTCGTCACCAACCACGATTACGCCATGGGCGCCAAGGCGCTTGCGGTATCGTTGCGCCGAACCGCCACTCCAGCGGATATCGTCATCCTCCATACGGCAGGCGCCGACCAAGCCAGTCTTGACCTGCTTCTGCAACTCGGCTGTCGCCTGGTGCCGGTCGACCATCTGCCCCTGTCAGCGGAGTTCAATGAGCGTCATGCTCGATCCAGTCTGCACGCCGCCGCTCCCTTTACGAAGGGACGCAAGCCTGCGTTTCATTCCCCGCTCGACAATTTCTGCAAGCTGCGCCTATGGCAATTGACCGAATACGCCAGCTGCGTCTTCATCGACGCCGACGCGATCGTGTTGCGAAACATCGACAAGCTCTTCCGCTATCCGGAGTTTTCCGCCGCCCCGAACGTCTATGAGTCCCTGGCGGACTTCCACCGGCTGAATTCCGGCGTCTTCGTCGCGCAGCCGTCCGAAGACACATTCCAGCGAATGCTGGAACGGCTGGATCGGCCGGGGGTGTTCTGGAAGCGGACGGACCAGACCTTCCTGCAGGAGTTTTTCCCGGATTGGCACGGCTTGCCCGTCTATTTCAACATGCTCCAGTACGTGTGGTTCACCATGCCCCGGCTTTGGGACTGGCAGAGTATTTCCGTCCTGCATTACCAGTATGAGAAGCCGTGGGAGACGAATCATCCGAAGGCCGATAAACTGCGGCCGCTGATCGACCTTTGGCATGCATTCTATGCCGGCGATGACCTGCCGGATCCATCGACAATGTCCAACCCTGACGAGGCGGCATGAAGGTATTGGTATCGGGGGGAACAGGTCTCGTCGGACGTTATATCGTCGAAGAACTGCTCGCCGCCGGCTATACCGTGATCATCGGCGGTCGCCACGCTCCCCTGCCCCGCTTCTTTTCAAGACCGGTCGAATTCGCCCCGCTCTCGCTCGATCCGACGCGTGATCATATCGAAGCCTTTGACGACGCCTATTTCTTCGTGCACGCCGCCTTCCACCACCTGCCCGGCAACTACCGCGGCGGCGAGGGCGATGACCCGGAGACGTTCAAGCACCTTAACCTTGACGGCAGCGTCCGGCTTTTCGAAGCGGCCAAACGCGCCGGCACACGCCGCTGCATCTTCATTTCGAGCCGCGCCGCCTATGGCGAGCACCCTCCGGGAACCACGCTGACAGAAGGCATGGCTGAGAAGCCCGAGACCCTCTACGGTCAGGTCAAGCTCGACGCCGAACGCAGCCTCGCGCATCTCGCGGCGCCCGGCTTCGCAACGACCAGCTTGCGCTTGACCGGCGTCTACGGCGACCTTCGGCCCAACAAATGGGACAAGCTGATCGAGGATTACCTCGCCGGCCGCCATCTGCCATCACGTGCCGGCACCGAGGTCCACGGAAGAGACGTCGGCGGCGCGGTTCGGCTGATGCTGGAAGCGGACACCGCGCGTATATCAGGCGAGACCTTCAACGTCTCCGATGTCACACTCGATACCTGGGACATCCTGGAACACATTCGCTGGGAGCGCGATTGCCTGAACAGGCTGCCGCTTCCTGCCGACAAGTCACAGCTGACGCCGATGGACACGGCGAAAATCCGCGCCCTCGGTTGGTCACCGGGCGGCATGCCGCTGTTCAATGAAACGATCCATACGCTCGCCACGCGTACGTAGGTGGCACAGGCCCACGCAAGCCTGAAGTTGCAGACTACGCCGGATCGTGCAATCCGGAGGATAGTATGCAAGTCGGTTCCGCATCAGCGCTCAACATCCTGCGCACCACTTACTCCTCCGACAATCTCACTACGTCGACCGACAGCACCAGCGCGCGCCTGAAGATCTTGCAGAATGCGGCAAGGGCACAGGAAAGCCTGCGTGAGAGCATGGCGACATCGGCCGAAGCGGCCAAAGCCCGTGCGGCACGCAAGCTTGAGGAAGCCAAGCAGCAGCTCGAAATGCTGAAGAGTGGCGGCTACCCACCGGAGGTCGTTGCCCGGCTTGCAGCCGAACTTGCCCACAAGATCAGCGCCGCTGCGGCGGAATTTGCCTCGGCTGTTGCGGCCAGTGCAACAAACATCGCTTCCACAGCCAATGCCTCTGCGGCAACGACCGATACCGGAGCGGCGTCGGCAGATGCCGCAACCGATACATCAGGCACAGACGCGGCCGCGGCGGCGGACAGCTCCGACACGAGCGCCCCCCAAGCGGACGAACCCGACGGCGCAACTGCGGCGCGCAACGCCTACCAGAGCGTCGTCGAAGACGGACAGCAGGCGTCCGCAGGGATCTCCACCGAAGACCGAAAGACGATGGAAGAGTTCAAGGCCATCCTGCAGGAGGTTCGTCAGTTGATGGACAAGGCGATGCGCGACTTGCGCGAGAGAACCGGCCAGCAGGCATCCGGAGTGAACGCCTACTCGTTTGAGGCGCAGGCCGACACCTCAGTCATGCCGACCAGCATCACGATTTGATCCGATTGGCTAAGGCGGGCGGTCAAAGGTCGTATTGTCCCGTTGAAATGATCGGCAGGACCTTTATCGTCTGCTGAAAACAGCGCGATGGACCGTATGACCCCAAAAGAACAGAAAGCCGAAATGCGAGCCGGCCGGCTTACACTGCGCGACGCGATCCCGGAGGCCACGCGCATCGAGATGAGCCTGGCCATGGCCGAGCATGCCGGCGAGGCCGTCGCCTTCGATCCGGGCACTGTCGTCTCCGGCTTCCTGCCGATCCGTTCGGAGGCCGACATCCGGCCGCTTCTGGCGCGCTTCCAGGCACGTGGAGCCCGGCTTTGCGTGCCTGCCATCCTCGACAAGCAGACGATAGTGTTTCGCGAACTTGTGCGCGGCGCGCCGTTGGTCAGCACGGGCTTCGGCACCTCCGGCCCGCCGGCGGACGCCGCCGTGCTCGATCCCGAAATCATGCTGGTGCCGCTCTCCGCCTTCGACAATCGCGGTCACCGCATTGGCTACGGCGCCGGCTATTACGACCGTGCCATCGAGCGTTTGCGGCAAAAAGGCCAGCATCCCAAGCTGATCGGCATTGCATTCGACTGCCAGGAAGTGGCACATGTGCCCGACGAGCCGCACGATGTCAGCCTAGACGCCCTCCTGACGGAAAGCGGGCTTCGCTTTTTTGCCTCTTGGATTGGATAGCAATGCGACTGCTTTTTCTGGGTGACATGGTGGGTAAGACCGGACGCACCGCCGTCTGGAACCGCCTCCCCGGCCTCATTTCCGACCTCAAGCTAGATTTCGTCGTCGTCAACGGCGAGAACGCCGCCGGCGGCTTCGGCATCACCGAGGATATCTTCCTCGAGACGATCAATGCCGGCGCCGATGTCGTGACGACGGGCAACCACGTCTGGGACCAGAAGGAAGCCGTCGCCTTTGCCGGACGTCACGACCAGTTCCTGCGGCCCGCGAACTACCCGCAGGGCACGCCGGGTCGCGGCTCAGGGCTGTTCTATGCCCGCAACGGCGCACGCGTGCTTGTCGCAAATGTCATGGGCCGCGTCTTCATGCATCCCGAACTCGACGATCCCTTCAAATCCGCCGAAGCGATCCTCGACGCCTGCCCGCTCAAGGAACAGGCCGATGCGATCATTTTCGACTTCCACGCCGAAGCGACTAGCGAGAAGCAGTGCTTCGGCCATTTCGTCGACGGCCGCGCCAGCTTCGTCGTCGGCACGCACACCCATGTCCCGACCGCCGATCATCAGATCCTGAATGGCGGCACCGCCTACATGTCTGACGCCGGCATGTGCGGCGACTACGATTCCTCGCTCGGCATGGACAAGGAGGAGCCGCTGAACCGGTTCATCTCGAAGATGCCGAAAGGCCGCATGGAGGCGGCGACCGGCCCGGCAACCATCTGCGGCGTCGGCGTCGAGATCTCCGATACGACCGGCCTGGCTGAAAAGATCGCTCCACTGCGGCTCGGCCCGCGGCTTGCCGAGACCATTCCGGAGTTCTGGCGCTAGTTCAGGCAGGCGTCTGCCATGACGCAAAAGTGAGCAGCGGTCCCGGCATTTCAACTGGACCACTGCGGCGCCTTGCCGCATCCTCCCGAGCCTACCCGTGAGCGCGCTGGAGGAAGTGGCATGAAGCCGCGTTTTCTTGTTTTCGCAATCGCCTGCCTGATGGTCTTGGTTGCCGTGGAAGTGGCCGCCGCTCAGGAGGAACGGCGAAACGTCAGCCAGTGCCAGGCTATCGCCCAATCGATCCCACAAGCGACCTTTGCGAGTTTCACAGGCCCGGCCCCAGTCATCGACGCCGGCGCCATCAATCAATCGGTTACGCTGACCTACATTGGGCACTCCACCTTCCTCATTGAAACGCCGGGCGGTGTGACGATCGCGACCGATTACAGCGGCTGGTACTCGCCGCCGCAGGCGCCGATGGTCGTCACCATGAACCGCGCCCATTCCTCGCACTATACTCTGGTGACCGACCCGGCCATCAAGTATGTGCTGCATGGATGGGGTGACGTGCCGGGCGAAAAAGCCAAGATCAACCTGGTAGTCGGCGACACCTACATTCGCAATGTCACCACCGATATCAGGGGCGGTTTCGGCGCGCCGCAGCAGGATGGGAACTCAATCTTCATCTTCGAGGTTGCCGGCCTCTGCATCGGCCATCTTGGCCATCTGCACTACGAACTGACGGAAACCCACTACGCGGAAATCGGCCGACTGGATGTCGTGATGGTGCCAGTGGATGGTGGCCTGACAATGGGCTCCGACAGCATGAGCCGCGTCATCAAGCGCCTGCGCGCCTCGCTGATCCTGCCGATGCATCAACCGCGCCCGCTGCAAAGCTTCCTGTCGATGTTCGGACCCGATTTCGACATCAGCTACGCGCCGACGAACACGATCTCCGTTTCGCTGCTCACCTTGCCGAAAAAGCCGCTGATCTATGTCGCAAAGGGCATGCAATAAAAGACCCGGACTGCGCCGGGTCTGTTCTTTCAAGCAAACTGCAAGTGCTGCCTGATGCCGACATCGGGCATCTTGTCATCGTCGAGATTGGCCTTGGCGATCTCCCAGCCGAACCTCAGCTTGCTACCCGTCGAAACCCAGATTTCGGCGTCGTCGACATGCATTGCGAGCATCGTGAGATTCGGATCCTTCTTGCCGTCATCATACCAGGCGGCGACAACTGAGTTCCAATATTCGTCAATCTTCGACGGGTCGGGCCGCACCTCGATCTTGCCTGCGAGGCAGGCATGGTAGTCGTGATCCTTGCCGACCACGCAGAAATGTGCCCGCGTACCCGGCTTGATGGCACGCACGATCGCTGCGTCCGATTTCGTGTAGAACCATATCGTATTCGTCTTCGGATCAGCATTCGGCGCCATCGGCTGCATGTGCATGTCCGCTCCATCCACGCCGAGCATGCCTGCATGGATGTCGTTCACCTGGTCCCAGAGCTGGCGTGCCGGGTGTTCCCGCGCTTCGTTGAAACTGGCCATAGCACTTCCTTCCGTTTCGAGGGTCCGTGCTTTGAAACGTCAGCTTCCGGGCTTTGTTCCGCCTTTCGGGCTGTATGAGCAACACGCGCGGTGGAGCCGTTTTCCCTTGAATACGGCCCATTTCGCTCTTATAAGGCGGCCCATTCCTAACAATATGACGTGAACAGGGGTGCCATGGCTGGCCATTCACAGTTTAAAAACATCATGCATCGCAAGGGCCGTCAGGATGCCGTGCGGTCGAAAATGTTCTCCAAGCTCGCGCGCGAAATCACCGTTGCCGCCAAGGCCGGTCTGCCTGATCCTTCGATGAACGCCCGCCTGCGTCTTGCGATCCAGAACGCCAAGGCGCAGTCCATGCCGAAGGATAACATCGACCGTGCCATCAAGAAGGCTGCGGGCGCCGACGGCGAGAACTACGATGAAGTCCGCTACGAAGGTTACGGCCCGGGCGGCACGGCGATCATCGTCGAGGCCCTGACCGACAACCGCAACCGCACCGCCTCCAACGTCCGCTCGATCTTCACGAAGGCCGGCGGCGCTCTTGGTGAAACAGGCTCGGTTTCCTTCTCCTTCGACCACGTCGGTGAAATCACCTACAAGCTTGAGGCAGGCGATGCCGACAAGATGATGGAAGCCGCCATTGAAGCCGGTGCCGACGACGTCGAGACCGACGAGGAAGGCCACTACATCACCTGCGGCTTCGAAGCCCTCGGCGAAGTCGCTAAGGCGCTCGAAACCTCGCTCGGCGAAGCCGAAACCGTCAAGGCTGTCTGGCGCGCCCAGAACAACGTGCCGGTCGACGAAGAACGGGCCCAGTCGCTGCTGAAGCTGATCGACAGCCTCGAAGACGACGACGACGTTCAGAACGTCTACTCGAATTTCGAAGTGGATGAAGAGGTTCTGGCCAAGCTTTCGGCCTGATCTATTTCAACCATTTATTCAAAGCCGGTCCCGGAAACGTGGCCGGCTCTTTTGTTTTTGGGCTTTCCATTCACATCAGACGATCGATCGGTCACACGTTCGTTACCCCCAACCCGCCATTAAGGTCTCGGTAACCCTCTCCGCCTTGAATGCCCCGCGTTCGCTCCAGCCGGTCTGTTCCAAGGCCAGCACCTCTCACACTTTCGGCGGGGAAAATGCCCATGAAAAGAATAGCTCTCGTACTCTCCTTCACACTTGCCGGTGCAATCTCCGCCAACGCGCAGCCGACAATGGTCAAGCAGTTCGAGGATTGGGGCGTCTATTCCTACAGCAAGGGCGGGCAGACAGTGTGCTATTTGCTGACTGTTCCGACAACCAAGCAACCGGCAAGCGTCGATCATGGCAGCAATTTCTTCGTGATCGGCCGGGCGCCGAGTGCCGGGTATGAGCCGCAGGCAATCATGGGCTACGAACTGAAGCCGGGCTCGCGGGTCAAGGTCGCGATCGGCGACGAGACGTTCACGATGTTCACCAGGGGCAAGTCCGCGTGGGTGCTTGAAGAGTCCCGCGAACCTGACGTCATCGGCGCCATGCGCTCCGGTAGCGACATGACGGTCGAAGCCGTCTCCCAGCGCGGCACTGCGACGACCTACACCTATTCCTTGAATGGGGTGACCGCGGCCCTGAAGCGCATGGCAACCTGCAACTAAGCCATGTCACGATACCCCACAGCACGCCGGCTCGGCGTGCTGGCTGCGGGCTGCTTGCTCGGCATCATGCTCGCCAGCCAACCGACATCAGCCGCTCCAACCCCGCAACAGTCGATCAGGTCCAACGGTTCGTCGGGCGCGAAACGGGGCTTCGCGTGCCCCGTTTCCGAACGAGAAGATCATCTAACCCTCCCATGGTCCACCTAGGGACCAGCGCCGCCGAGGAATGTCAGCCGGGTGAAGATCGTATAATGCGACTCCGATGCCATCATCGCCACGAAGACCAGGACGAGCAGCGGTGGCAGCAAGATTGCGTAGACCAGCGCCAGCCGCTCCCAGGCCATATGCATGAAGATGGCAACGATCAGGCCGGCCTTCAGCATCATGAAAACGATGATGAGCGTCCAGCGCGGGTAGCCCTGGATGCCGAGATAATCGACCAGATAGGAGAACGTGCTGAGGACGAACAGCAACCCCCACACCACGAGGTAAAGCCTGATTGGATGCTGCTGGCCGGAATGCGCTTGTGCCTGTGCCATGATGCGCCTCACCACAGATAGAAGAACGCGAAAATGAAAACCCAGACGAGGTCGACGAAGTGCCAGTAGAGGCCCATGATCTCGACGATCTCATAATTGCCCTTGCGGCTTGTGAAGAAGCCCCGCCGGCCCGTATCGAAGTCTCCGCGCCATACCTTGCGCGCGGTAATCAAAAGGAAGATCACGCCGAAGGTCACGTGCGTACCGTGAAACCCGGTGATCATGAAGAAGGATGATCCGAACTGCGCCGCACCCCATGGGTTCTCCCAGGGGCGCACGCCTTCGGTGATAAGCTTTGTCCACTCGAAAGCCTGCATTCCGACGAAAGAGGCGCCGAGCAGCGCGGTCAAAAGCATCAACGCTGCCGTCTTCCCGCGCTCGCGGCGATAACCGAAATTGACGGCCATGGCCATCGTGCCGCTGCTGCTGATCAGGATGAAGGTCATGATGGCGATGAGGATCAGCGGAACCTGCTGCCCGCCGATCTCAAGTGCAAAAACCTCGCTCGGATTGGGCCATGGGATCGGCGTCGACATCCGAGCCGTCATGTAGGCAAGCAGGAAACAGCCGAAGATGAAGGTGTCGCTGAGGAGGAAGATCCACATCATGGCCTTGCCCCAGGAAACGTTCTTGAACGCTCGTTGATCCGAGGCAAAATCCGCAGCCACACCACTCAGACCGCCGGTATGGCTGCCATGGGCGACGGGTTCTGTTTCAACTCGGGTGAGTTCGGCCATTGTCTGCCCCTTAAGAAACGAGTTGACGGCAGAGGTCGACAAAGTCGTTTGCCCAGCCGGTAAAGAGCGCAAAGAGAAGCAGCCACACGACGAGCATGAAGTGCCAGTAGGTGGCGCAGAGCTCGATGCCGAGGCGCAGCCTGGCGGGCGCCGTGGCGCTGCCCGCGAGCAGCTTCACCCGCGTCCGTGCAAGGACCGCCAGCCCGCCGAGGATGTGGAGACCGTGCAGCCCAGTCAGCATGTAGAAGAAGCTGTTTGCCGGGTTATCGGCAAGCACATAACCGGCCGCAACGAGTTGCAGCCAGGCAACGATCTGCCCCGCAAGAAACAGCACTGCTGTCGCCAGTGCTGCATCGAGGCCCAGTCGTACACCGTCATCGGCGCCCCGCCGCGCTTGAACCACCGTCCACTGCAGCGCCGCGCAGCTCAAGATCAGCACCGCCGTATTCGCCCAAAGAAGCCGTGGAATGGGGATCGCCCACCAATCGGCGCCGCTCATCCGGGCGAGATAGGCGCTTGCCAGCAAGGAAAAGAGGGCCCCGACAACCGCAAGAAAAATACCGAGGCCGATCTTGGCCGTCGGGATCGGCGGCTTAGCCGGTTGGTGGATATCGTCGAGCGTGCCGACCTCCAACCATGGCTTCGACATCAACCGCTGTCCGGACATCCACCAAATGACGATGGCGGCAACGCCTGCGAGGAAAATCAGCACGACGCTCATGCTGGCGCCCTCGACAGTCCAGCCGTTGGCGGCTGGTTCTGCGGTATGAAGTCTTCGGCAGCGCCGGGGACACTATAGTCGTATGCCCAGCGGTAGACGACCGGCAGCTCCTTGCCCCAATTGCCATGGGCCGGCGGCGTCTCGGGCGTCTGCCATTCCAACGACGTCGCCCGCCACGGATTGCCACCCGCCTCTCGACCATGGAACAGGCTCCAGACGACATTGAACAGGAAAACGAGTTGAGCCGCGCCGACAATTAGCGCTGCGACAGAAATGAACATGTTCAAATCGTGCACTGACGGTGGAATGAATACCGTGTCGCCAAGCTCGAAGTAGCGGCGCGGCACGCCGACAAGACCGACATAATGCATTGGGAAGAAAATCGCGTAGGCGCCGATGAAGGTGACCCAGAAATGGATCCGCCCGAGAACCTCGTCGAGCATCCGCCCGGTAATCTTCGGGTACCAGTGGTAGATGGCGCCGAAGACCACCATGATGGGTGCAACGCCCATCACCATGTGGAAATGTGCGACGACGAACATCGTGTCGGACAGCGGCACATCAACCACCACATTGCCGAGGAAAAGCCCAGTCAACCCACCATTGACGAACGTCACGATGAAGCCGATGGCAAACAGCATCGGCAAAGTCAGGTGAATATCCCCCCGCCAAAGCGTCAAGACCCAGTTGTAGACCTTGATCGCCGTCGGGACGGCTATGATGAGCGTTGTCGTGGCGAAGAAGAACCCGAAATTCGGGTTCATGCCGCTAACATACATGTGGTGCGCCCAGACGATGAAGCTCAGCGCCCCGATGATCACGATCGCCCAAACCATCATGCGGTAGCCGAAGATGTTCTTGCGCGCATGCGTGCTGATCAGATCTGAGACAATGCCGAATGCCGGAAGCGCCACGATATAGACCTCCGGATGCCCGAAGAACCAGAAGAGGTGCTGGAACAGGATCGGGCTTCCGCCATCCGATTTCAGCTGTTCGCCCATCTCGACGATTGCAGGCATGAAGAAGCTGGTGCCGAGCAGCCGGTCGAACAGCATCATGACCGCGGCGACGAACAATGCCGGGAAAGCCAGCAGCGCCATGACGGTGGCGGTGAAGATGCCCCAGACGGTCAAAGGCATCCGCATCAAAGTCATGCCGCGCGCCCTTCCCTGCAGCACGGTGACGACGTAGTTCAGGCCGCCCATGGTGAAGCCGATGATGAAGATGATCAGCGATGAGAGCATCAGGATGATGCCCCAGTCGCGCCCGCCCGGCGTACCTGATGTCAATGCCTGCGGCGGATAGAGCGTCCAGCCAGCACCCGTCGGCCCGCCGGGCGCAAAGAAACCGGCGACAAGCACGATCACGGCGAGCAGGTAGAGCCAGTAGCTCAGCATGTTCGCATAGGGGAACACCATATCGCGAGCGCCCACCATCAGGGGAATGAGATAGTTGCCGAAGCCGCCGAGGAAGAGTGCGGTCAGCAGATAGATTACCATGATCATCCCGTGCATCGTGATGAACTGATAGTAGTGGTCGGCGTCGATGAAGGAGAAATAGCCGGGGAAGCCGAGCTGCAGACGTATCAGCCAGGAGAGGACGAGCGCCACGAAACCGATCGCGAACGCCGTCATGGAATACTGGATGGCAATGACCTTGGCATCCTGGCTGAAGACGTATTTCGTCCACCAGCTCCTCGGATGGTAAAGTTCTACATCCGCCACTTCGGCTGGCGGAATGACGTCGGCGGCACTGGTTGGAATATCAACCATCGCATGCTTTCCTTCCTCCTCCCGTTACGACCGCTCCCCCGGTCGCAACGCCGGCCTAGTTGGCCGGTTCAACCGCTGCCATCAGCTGCGAGAACGTCTGCTGCTGCGCGAGCCACGCCTGATAGGCGTTCGCCTCGTCGACAACGACAGTCCCTCGCATCTGCGGGTGTCCAACACCGCAAAGCTCCGCGCATAGCACTTCGAATGTGCCCGTCCGCGTCGGTGTGAACCAGAAATAGGTGACCGAGCCGGGGATCATGTCCATTTTCGCCCGGAACTCGGGAACATAGAAATCATGCAAGACGTCAACCGATCGCAGGTGCACGCGAACCGGTTTTCCGATCGGCAAATGCAGTTCGCCACCTGAAATGATGATGTCATCGAGGCCCGCCGGATCACTCCTGATGACGCCGAGCGGATTGTCTGCTGTCACCGCTCGATTGTCAGCCCTGCCAAGCTTACCATCCACTCCCGGCAACCGGAAATTCCACAGCCACTGCTGCCCGACGACTTCGATTTCCCCAGCATCCGCCGGGACAGTCACGAACTGGTGCCATACGAAGAGACCAGGTGCCAACATCGCACCCACCCCGAGAGCGGTGCTGCCGGCAAGCCACCATTCCAGACGCTTGTTTTCTGGTTCATAGGCCGCCCGGTTGCCCGGCCGATGGCGAAAACGAAAGATGCAATAGGCCATAAAGGAGATCACCGCGACGAAGACAAAGCCAGTGATCCAGAACGTGATGGTGATGGTGTGGTCGATGTAGCTCCAGTTCGAGGCGATCGGAGTCCACCACCACGGGCTGAGCAGATGGAATGCCACCGACCCGACGACGATCAGAACGAGAACCAGCACGACAACCATGCGTTCCTCCCAAACCGCCACAATGTGCGGAAATTACCCGCAATCGTCGGCAGTTGCGTTAGGACTATCTCATAAACAATGCATCACGGCAATGGCGCGAGCGAGCCTCCCAAATCAGTGGGCTCGGTCGCAATCGGCTGATTTCATTTCGAGAATTGTTTAAGGTAGGCGATCAGATTGGTGATCTCGCCATCATCCTTTAGGCCAACGAACACCATCTTCGTTCCCTTTACCTTCAACTTGGGGTCGTGAAGATAATCGCGCAGCGTCGCGTCATCCCAGACCAATCCGGCTGTGCCCGCAGCCTTCATGGCCGACGAATAGGCAAAGTTCGGATGGGTTCCGGCGGTGCGACCGAACACGTGGTTCAGCGACGGTCCGACCTTGTTCTTGTCGGTGTCGGCAATGTGACAGACCGCGCATTTCTTGAATACCGTTTCCCCGGCCGCCGCATCACCCTCTTGGGCAATGGCAGCCGAGGTGGAAAGACAGAGCAGTGAAATCAAAACAGCAAGACCACGGTAACGCATAGCAATCCTCATCCTCCAAAGGTTGCTCGAAACCGGCCGCGCCATTTTTGGCGCGCCGTCCCATCGCACCTGCATCGCCGCAACTCTACGAACGATAGTGCAATCAGACGAAGCTATGGTGCGACTGCGTTAAGTCAATTCGCACAAATGGCTGTGGGGCCCGGCCTGGCCGGGACGCGCGGCATTACGCCGCAGCGCGAAGGAAGTTTCCAAGCCCGGCAAAAAGCTCCACCGACGTCAATCTCGCCTCTATGTCGTGGATAGGCATCGAGATGATGACTTCGTCGGCCTGTGTCTCCGCCAGGAACTCGGTGAGCTTCGCCTCTGCCGTTTTCTGGGAACCGACGACGGCGTACCGCAGCGTATGTTCCACCGTCAGCTTCTCCATCGGCGACCAGAAGCTCTCCATGTCCTTGACCGGGCGCGGGAACTGGCCGCGCACATTTCGGCGCAGATTGACGAACTGCTGCTGGGCAGAGGTGAAATGATATTGTGCCTCCTCGTCCGTCGCAGCAACGGAACCCATGACTCCGACCATGACATAGGGCTTGTCGAGCACGGCGGACGGCGTGAAGCGGCTGCGATAGATATCGATCGCATCAAGCAGCGAATCCGGCGCGAAATGCGAAGCGAAGGCATAGGGTAGCCCGAGCATTGCCGCGAGCTGTGCGCTATAGAGGCTGGAGCCCAGCAGCCAGATCGGCACATTGGAATTCATGCCCGGGACAGCGAGGATCGCCTGGTTCTCGATTGGCGCTCCGAGTAGCTGCTGTAATTCGACCACATCATTCGGGAAGCTCTGCGCCCCGGCGTCCAGATTGCGGCGCAGCGCCTGGGCAGTTCGCATGTCGGTGCCGGGCGCGCGTCCAAGACCGAGATCGACCCGCCCTGGAAACAGCGCCTCCAGCGTTCCGAACTGCTCGGCAATGACAAGCGGTGAGTGGTTCGGCAACATGATGCCGCCGGAGCCGATACGGATGCGCTTGGTCGCCGCGCCGACATGGCCGATGACAACCGCCGTCGCTGCGCTGGCGATCCCCGGCATGCCGTGATGCTCCGCAAGCCAGAAGCGCTTGTACCCGAACTCTTCGGCCTTCTGCGCCATGCGCGCCGAACTCTCGAGCGACTGGCGGATCGTCCCGCCGTCTGGCACCGGAGCGAGATCGAGAATGGAAAAGGGAACCATGGCGAAGCCTGTCGGTGGTTGGAAGGACACGTCTATGTAGGTGTGCTCTTCTTCCATTCCAAACGGGCCGGCAAAGAAAAGGGCCGGTCACCCGGCCCCTTGTTTTGTCAACGCTCGGTTCAGGCCCGACGTCTTAGCCCGTGCACCTCAGCGCTCTGATGCTCATGCGCCAGTGTGAAATTCGCCAGTTGCCGATCCATTTCGACCGCTTCCGTAGCGAGCCGGTGAATAGCCGCGGTGGTTTCCTCGACCATTGCCGCATTCTGCTGCGTCATCGCGTCCAGCTCGGACACCGCCGTGTTGATCTGGCGCAGCGTGTCCGCCTCTTCACGAGTCGTTTCCATGATCTCGCTGATCTGGCCGTTGATCGCCTCGACGTGGCTGCCGATCCCGGTCAACGCGTCTCCGGCGCGCTCGACGAGCGATACGCCCAGCTCAACCTCATGCGTGGATTTTTGTAGCAGGCTCCCGATTTCCTTTGCTGCACTCGACGAACGCTGCGCCAGTTCGCGCACTTCCATGGCGACGACAGCGAAGCCCTTGCCGGACTCCCCTGCTCGCGCCGCTTCGACGCCCGCATTGAGCGCCAGAAGGTTCGTCTGGAAGGCGATCGAGTCGATCACGGCGATGATAGAGTTGATCTGGCGCGACGATGCCTGGATTGCTTCCATTGCAGCGATCGTCTCTTGCATGATCTGGCTGGAGCCGGCCGTTTCGCGCTTGGCGTCACGGGCAATGCGTTCGGCCTGCTCGGCGCGCTCGATCTGAACCCGGACAGACTGGGTGATCGCATCGATTGCGTTTGCAGTCTCGGTGATCGAAGCGGCCTGGCGCTCGGTACGACCGGCAAGCTCGTCGGCGCCGGTGCGCATTTCCTCGGAGCCCGCGCGTACCGCCATGGAGTTGCCGCCGATCGCCGTCATCGTTTCGCTGAGCGCTGCCAGCGCCTCGTTGAAATTGACGCGCAGGCCCTCGAGTTCGCTCGGGAAGCGTGTTTCGATCTGATAGGCAAGATCGCCATTGGCGAGATGGTGCAGACCCTCGTCGATCGCCTGGACGACTTCCTGCAGTGTCTGGGCCTCGGCCTCGCGCTCGGCCATATGTTGCTGGCGATCCCGCTCGGCGCGCGCCCGCGTTTCATTGCTGGCAGCTTCCAGCTCGCGGCCTTCGACCAGCGATTGCTTGAACCGCGCCAGGGCCTTGGCCATCGTGCCGATCTCGTCGCCGCGGTTCTGGCTGCCGATCTCGACGTCGAGGTTGCCATCGGCAACGTCGCGGGTGACGCCGGCAAGACGGGCGAGCGGCGAGAACAGCAGCTTGGTGATCATCCAGGTCGCCACCGCCATGACGACCAGAACGCCAAATGCGATCATCGTCAGCAGGGTCGCGATTTCGAGCGAGCCGGCGTTGAGCTCGCTGAGACGCACACTTTCCACGACGAGGAAACGGGAGCCCTGATAGTCGATGCCACGGACATAGGCGCGCGCCTGACCATCGGCGCGATCGAAGTCGTCGACCGTCATCCCCTTTGCCGAAAGCGCGTCCTTAGCGAACGTGAACGGCGCCGTATCCAGCATGACAAGCTGGCCAGCGCTGTTCACGCCAACAGCCGAGCCATC
This sequence comes from Rhizobium sp. BK399, assembly GCF_014194695.1. Classification (GTDB taxonomy): domain Bacteria; phylum Pseudomonadota; class Alphaproteobacteria; order Rhizobiales; family Rhizobiaceae; genus Rhizobium. Next base: position 64,599 of record NZ_JACIAH010000004.1, read on the forward strand.
TTCCGAGATGATCGCGGCCTGTGCGGTGCTGCCGGCCACGATACCCTTGGCGAGGATACTGGTAATGATGTCATCGCGCACCTTGAAGAGCATCACGCCCTTGGGAGCGCCGAGCTTGACGATCGGCACGGCGTAGAAGATTGCCGACTTACCATTTGCTGCATCGACGCGAAGACCTGAAAAGCCGGTCGGCGCGGAATCGTCCTTCGCCTTGGCGGTGTTCTCGATGGCCTTGGCAAAGGCGAGACCGGCGCCGGTCGACTTCCACGCATCGGTCTTCAGGTTTTCGGCGAAGTCGTCGTTCTTCTTGTAGGAATAGAGAACGTTGCCATCGAGATCGGCAATCAGCAGGTCGCTGAAGGCGGTGTTCTCGAGGTCGCGGGCCACCTCGCCCTGCGTCGTTTCGTGATTGGAGAAGTAGAAGCCGCTCGGAGCTTCCGGCTTGATCAGTTTTTCGCGCTGGTCTGCCGGATTGGGATTGCTGGTGATGAACACCTTTTTCAATTCGGCGCGCGCATCGCCTGACGTCTTCTCGATTGTCTTCCAACCGCTCTTCAGGCTCGTGATCGACATCTGCAGCGCTTCGATGCGCGCAATCGAGTTCGCCTGGTTTTCCAGCTGCTGAAGCTGATCCTGCAGCATGTCGCCGCGGAAGATCAGCACGCTCTCCTTTGCCTTGAGCGCCTGCTCGCCGGATATGCGGCTGCTGGCGAAATAAGCGAGGACGTTGATGACCGCGATCGACAGCGCGGTGAGCAGAATGAATGTAGCAATGACCTTAAAGGACAGGGATTGAAATCTCTGAACCATGAACGACGAACCCTTCCGGAACGGCTCATACCGGCGGAACGGGAACGCCCTGCCGGCTGACCTGTAAACAGAACACGGGAGCCTTACCTCCTGAAGAAGGGAGCTCCTCTGACATTTTGTGGATCAAAAGTCGGCTACGGAGCTTAAATTGCCGTAAACAGCGCGGCTGAAAAACAAGGAATGTTTTTGTTTTGTTCACATATCGATGGCAGTTATTTTGCGAGTGCAATAGGGTGAAGCATGCAAAATACGATTCGCATCATCGGCGTTGATCCGGGCCTGCGCCGCACCGGCTGGGGAATTATCGACACACTCGGCAATTCCTTGCGCTTTGTCGCGTCCGGCACCGTCACCTCGGATGGCGACATGGACCTGGCTTCGCGCCTCTGCCAACTGCATGACGGTCTGGCGGATGTCGTCCATAGCTACAAGCCGGATGAGGCCGCTGTAGAACAGACCTTCGTCAACAAGGATGCCGTCGCGACGCTGAAACTCGGTCAGGCGCGCGGCATTGCGATGCTGGTCCCTGCCCGTGCCGGATTGCCGGTCGCTGAATACGCGCCGAACGCGGTCAAGAAGGCAGTCATCGGTGTCGGCCACGGCGAGAAGCAGCAAATCCACATGATGCTGAAAATCCTGATGCCCAAGGTCGAATTCAAAGGCAACGACGCCGCCGACGCGTTGGCGATCGCAATTTGCCATGCGCACAACCGCGGCAGCAACCGCATGCGGCAGGCAGCACTTGCCGGCTAATCTTCACTGACAACCCACCGAACGGACCATTTGCATGATCGGCAAGCTCAAAGGCACCATCGAAGAAATCGGCGACGACTATGTCCTCGTCGATGTCCACGGCGTGTGCTACGTCGCCTTCTGCTCGGCGCGCACCCTGTCTCGCCTCGGCTCGGTGGGCGAAGCCTGTGTGCTCTTCATCGAAACCTATGTTCGCGAAGACCAGTTGAAACTCTTCGGTTTCATGACCGCGCTCGAGAGGGAATGGTTCACCCTCCTGCAAAGCGTACAAGGCGTTGGTGCAAAGGTGGCTCTCGCCGTGCTCTCGACGCTGCCTCCAAGCGAACTGGCGAACGCCATTGCGCTGCAGGATCGCACGTCAGTCGCCCGCGCTCAGGGTGTCGGACCCAAGGTCGCAGTGCGTATCGTCACCGAACTGAAGAACAAGGCGCCGGCCTTTGCCGGTGAAGCGTCCGGTACCATCGGCCTCAAGCAGGAGTTGGGCGAAGGCGTCGCAGCTGCTCCGGTCGCCGACGCGGTCTCCGCACTGACGAATCTCGGCTATTCCCGCGATCAGGCGGCCAACGCCGTTGCAGCGGCCATGAAGACCGCCGGTGAAGGTGCCGACAGCGCCAAGCTCATCCGTCTCGGCTTGAAGGAACTGGCTCGCTGATCCAATTGCCCGAGCGGGTGCCAAAAGCGTTCGGCTTGGTGTATTGGTCACGAGCGTTTGAAGATTGGGAAATGCCAGCATGAGTGAAGCCGCGCGCCTGATATCGGCCGAGAAACGAGGCGAAGACCTGGATGTGACGCTGCGGCCGCAATCGCTGGACGAGTTCACCGGCCAGGCGGAAGCACGCGCAAACCTGAAGGTGTTCATCGAGGCGGCGAAGAACCGCGGCGAGGCGCTCGACCACGTCCTTTTCGTTGGCCCGCCCGGCCTCGGCAAGACCACGCTGGCGCAGATCATGGCCAAGGAACTCGGCGTCAATTTCCGCTCGACCTCCGGCCCAGTCATCGCCAAGGCGGGCGATCTCGCAGCCCTCCTGACCAATCTCGAAGAGCGCGACGTGCTCTTCATCGATGAAATCCACCGACTCAATCCGGCCGTCGAGGAAATCCTCTATCCCGCGATGGAGGACTTCCAGCTCGACCTGATCATCGGCGAAGGTCCGGCGGCGCGCTCCGTCAAGATCGACCTGTCCAAATTCACCCTCGTTGCCGCAACGACACGCCTTGGCCTTTTGACAACGCCGCTGCGCGACCGTTTCGGCATTCCCGTCCGCCTGAGCTTCTACACGGTAGAGGAACTGGAATTGATCGTTCGTCGCGGCGCGCGCTTGATGAACCTGCCGATGACCGACGAGGGTGCGCGCGAAATTGCCCGGCGCGCCCGCGGCACGCCGCGTATCGCCGGTCGCCTGCTGCGGCGTGTGCGCGACTTCGCCGAAGTAGCGAAGGCCGAAGCCGTCACCCGCGAGATTGCCGATGAGGCGCTGACCCGCCTGCTCGTCGACAACATGGGCCTCGACCAGCTCGACAAACGTTACCTCAACATGATCGCGGTCAACTTCGGCGGCGGCCCGGTTGGCATCGAAACCATCGCCGCCGGTCTTTCCGAACCGCGCGATGCGATCGAGGACATCATCGAGCCCTATATGATCCAGCAAGGTTTCATTCAGCGTACGCCGCGCGGTCGCGTGCTCACGGCAACTGCTTGGAAGCACCTCGGCATGCAGCCCCCAAAGGATCTCGAGGCCGCGCAGTTCCGCTTGTTTCAGGAAGACGACTGATGCTGCGGAAGGGCGTCAAAACGGAGTTAACCGATGCCCACGTTCGACCCCTGTAGAACCGCACGCAAGCTCGCTTACAACAATGCGCTTGCGAACCATCGCCTGCATGAAGCCTGTAGCAAGTTGATGCCGGGAGAGTTCGAGGCAACTCGGGTAAGCTTCTTCCCGTCGATCAAGGCAACGCTCAACCATATTCTGACCGTCGACTGGTTCTACGTCGATGCCTTAGAAGGCGGCACACTAGGGCCTGCCGCCTGGGACGTCGAGGAGCCATTCGGCGACATCGCGGCGCTTGCCGCAGAGCAGGCCAAGGTCGATTGTCGGCTGGTTGCCCTTTGCGAGGCGGCAACGCCGGAAAAGCTGGCATCGACGACCGAGCTCCATCGTTCTGGGCGCATTCAGCGCGAGCGGATGGAAGACGTTTTGAACCACCTGTTCCAGCACCAGACACACCATCGCGGCCAGGTCCATGCCATGTTGGCAGGAACGAGCGTATCACCACCACAACTCGATGAATTCATTGTCGCCGATGATGGCCGCTTCCGGAGCGCCGATATCGCCGCTCTCGGCTGGAGTGAAGACTATTTGATGCGCTAGCGGCAAGGCGCGGAGTGCAGCCTAGTCCTGAAGTCGCGCCTTCAGTCCGTCGATGATCGTCTTGCTCAAGAGTTCGTAATTCTCATCGAAGTGATGGTCGCCGGCAAGCGCGATCACATCGACACCGCTATCCTTGAGGTCAGGGCAAGCCACCTCGTCGTCGTCTTCCTTGCCGTAGATGCACTGGACGATCTTCGCGTCGACCTTTTTCAGGTCATCAACGGGATCGCCGCCTGCACCTTCCGTCTTCTGGCCGAGCCAGCCCATGACGGAGATCTGGTAATCCACCTCATGCGAGAGCGATAGGAGCGACATCTGCGCGATGGAACCCTTCGCAGCCGGCTTCAGTCGCGTATAGGCAGCAGGCACGACATCGGCACCGAATGAATAGCCGATCAGCAGAACATGCTTCACTTGCCACTGCTTGCGATAAAGCTCGATGATCTTGCCGAGATCGTCTGCCGTTTGCTGCGGCTGGCGCTCCGACCAGAAGTAATGCAGCGAGTCGATGCCAACGACAGGGACGCCCTGCTTCTGCAACGCCGCACCGACCTCCTTGTCGATATCGCGCCATCCGCCATCGCCGGAGTAAATGATCGCCATTGTGTCGAAGGCAGGCTTGGCATCGAGAATGGTGAGCGGCAAACCGAGCGGATTGTCGGCGCTGCCGGAGGCATCGATCAGGTCCGAGAGCGTATCGGCGAGCGTCGTCTGGGCATCGTCCCCGGAATCGCGGATATCGATGCCCGAGTGCTGCTTCTTGAGTTCTTCGACGTGCGCACGACCGTCCTTGTTCGCCGACGCTGTGAACGAAGCGATGATCGGGTCCGGAAGAGCTATATCGCTAAGCCCGTATACCATGCGATCGCCGACCGTCTGCTTCTTAGCCGGCGTGCATAGTTCCTTGGTGAGCGGAATGCCGGCAGCCGGATCGATCGCCAGCGTCTGGCCGATCGTCGCATCCGGGGTCTGCGCCGCAATCGCCAGTGCCAGCGCGCCGCCCTCGCCGACGCCGGCAACGATCGGCAGATGGTATGCGCTGTTGCCCGCCGCGCGCTGCACCTGCTGGCTCAGCGATTCAAGGTCGGACACCATGTAGATGCAGCCGTCATTCTGGCTGACGTCGTAATTCCTGAGCGCATCCATGTAGGTCGTAAAGTCGATGCCAATGACGACGGCGCCCTGTTGGACGAGCCGATCAGCCTCCGCTTTCTCGTTGTCGCCCCAGCCGGCGCCATCGGAAATCAGGACGACCGCCCCCTTCACATCTCCATCGGGCAGGAAGATGTGCGGGGAAGGAATTGTCCCTGTCTCAAAGCTCTGCGTCGTCTCGGTCGCGGCCATTGCCGCCGGGGCGGACAAAGACAGGGCGAAGACGGCTGCAAGAAGGTGTCTCTTCATCATTTTCTCACTACCCCTCTCAATCCGCCGCCGATCAGGAATGTCGCGTCCATGAGAGCGATCATCGGATTGCCTCCACCGGAAACCGCAAGATACCGCGGATGCCAGTGTGGATGGAACTTTGATTTGAAGGCCCGAAGACCCTTGAAGTTATAGAAGCGCTCACCGTGCTCGAAGACGGTGCTGCCGACACGGTCCCACACCGGCGCAATCTCGCGCTTCGACATGCCCGAGAGCGGCGCCATGCCGAGGTTGAAATGCGCAAAGCCTTCGCCGCGCAGATACTCCATGATCTGGACGAAGAGGAAGTCCATCGATCCTTTCGGCGCATCCGGAGAGAAGCGCATCAAATCGATCGTGCCCTCGTCCCTCGCGGCCGTTATCAGGATGTTGGCGAATGCCACGATCCTGCCCTCGAGCTTGAGAATGCCAACCGGCTGCGCAAGGATATAGTCCGGATCGAACGCACCGAGCGAGAAGCCCTTCTCCTTGGCATTGTGGTCCTCAAGCCAGGCATTCGAAACCGCAGCGAGCTCATCCATCGCTGCCGGAACGTTTTCCGGTGTGATCACCTCGAATTCCAGGCCGTCGCGTTGCGCACGGCTCGCGGTCTGCCGTAGGTTCGCCCACTTGCCGCCCTTCATCTCGAAGGTCTTCAGATCGGCGACGGCAAGCTCGCCAAGCTTGAAGGCCCGCAGCCCCGCATCAGCGCAGTGGGAAAGAAGCGCCGGGGAGATCTGATAGAACACAGCGCGACAGCCGGCTGCGCGCGCCGACTCCACGAAGCGCCAGACGAGTTCCGGAATCGCACTGCGCTCGCCGATCGGATCGAAGAGAGCGATCCAGGAGCGACCCTGCCGTCCGTACATGATGAAGGCGTCGCCCTTCTCAGAGAACATGATGCTTTTGTCGCCCATGCGCACGAGATTGGCGTCGGCATATCGCTGTTTTTCGACGATCTCGACCGCCCGCTGCAAAGAGTCCGCCGAAGCAGGCTCTGGCTTGATCGCTACAGGGCGAAGCAGGCTGAAGATCGCGATTGCCGAGGAAATGATCGTCAACCCGAGCACGGCACGCAGGCCGCGGGGCGCCTCGCCGGCAAATTCGAACTGCCACCACAGCTCGCTGCTGTACTCGACGTCCCGATAGACGAAGAGCAGGATGACGATGGCGCCGACGCAGATCACGGCAATGGCGGTCAGCCACGAGGCCGTCAGCGTCTGGTTGAGAAGGGACGCATGCCTACGGAACAGCCGGCGGCTGACGAAAAGGCCGAATATCAGGAAGCCAAGGAAACAGGCTTCGACCAGCGCGATCGCCTTCAGTAGCGACAAGGTGAGCGCGGCCGCGGCCGACAGAATCGATACCCACCAGGCGCCGTCAAGCTTCTGGCCGAGGCCGCGGGCGGCAACGACCAGCGCTAGCCCGAGCAGGCTCGACAAGAAATGCGCGCCTTCGACGATCGGCAGGGGAAGGTAGTTGGCAAGAAACTCGAGATTCTGGTCGGGTGTCGGGGTGACGCTCGAGAAGATGAGCATGACGCCGAGAAGCAGCGACAGCGTCGAGAGCAACTGCGGCATCAGCCGGATCCCGATCCGCCGGATACCCGAGGCAACCGGATGATCCGCGAACCGACGAAGTTCGGTCGCCGAAACGGCAAGGACCGCGATCAGCAGCGGCAGAACATTGTAGATGAGGCGATAGAGCACCAGCGAGCCGAGCACTGCGTCGATGTTCACCGCACTGCCAAGCGAGGCGATGATAATGGTCTCGAATACGCCGAGACCGGCCGGCACGTGGCTTAGGACGCCAAGCCCGACGGCGATCGCATAGACGGCCAGGAACACCGGCCAGCTGATCGCCGCCTGCGGCAGAAGGACGTAGAGGACCGTCGCCGAGGCGGCGATGTCGAAAGCGGTGACCAGGAACTGCCGGGACCATGTCCGCGAGTCCGGCAACCGGACCTCGACCGGACCGAGATGAATTACGCGCCCGTCGCGCCCCATGAACATTATGACGCCCAAGCCGGCGATCACCGCACCGGCCAGCAGCCGCAGCGTAAGGCTACCGACATCGATGAGAGGCGCAATCTCATCGGCGATGATCAGAAGCGCGATCGCCGCGACCCCCGCAAGCCCGAGCCCGAAAGACAGTGTCACGAAGGCGATGACGCGGCCGATCTCTTCCGGCGTCAGGCCAAGGCGCGAATAGGCACGATACCGGATCGCGCCGCCGCTCAACGCACCGAATCCCGCCGTGTTGCCAACCGCATAGGCGCTGAAGGCCGTCAGTGCCACCTGCGGAAATGGCAGCTTCCGGCCAACATATTCGATGGCATTCACGTCGTAGAAAACAAGGGCAAGGAAGCTCAGGCCAGTGAACACCAGGGCCAACAGGATCGAGCTGACCTTGGTGTCGGCCAGTGCCTGCACAACGTCGTCGTAACGCACTTCGTTCGTGAGCTGCACGATCGCGAAGCCGACGAGACAGAAGAGGGCGAGCGTCACCAGGGCCGTCAGGTGCGCGCGATAGCGCCTGAAGAACCCGCGTATTGCAGATTCGTCGGCGTCTTCGATTTCGTCTAGTTTGCCGTGCCCCGACATCTCGTACCGTCACAATTTCCTGTTTAGCGGATGATGTTCGAAGCACGTAACATAGGCGGCATGCAAGTTCTATGAATGCGCGTCTGCCCCGACCCAAGCCCGTCCGTTGTCGCCTCCTTCATCTCCAATTGGGGCAAATTTGGCGCAAGACGCAGCTCTGCGCATTGCAATTTCGTAAGGTTGATCGGACTGGGGCTGAGCGCCGGGCTATGCCGCTGGCTCACCCGAGCCCGAGAGCTGCGACAGATGGCGGGCAGCGGCCGCATGATCAGCCTCGTGGCTCTCGCTCGATACCTGCACGGTCGGCACAGCGAACTCGATGCCGTTTTCCTTGAAGGCGTTGCGGATCATTGCCAATGCGTTACGTCGTATGACGAACTGCTCGCCGGGCTTGGTCATCATTGCCAGCCGGATGACGATTGCGAAGTCGCCAAACTGCTCCACGCCCTTCATCTTCAACGTTTCGATGATGTGCGGGCTGTAATCGGGATTGTCCAGCAGTTGTTGCCCAATCTGTTTGATCACCTTCTTCACCTTCACGAGGTCGGTGTCGTAGGTCACGTTGAGGGTGATCTTGTCGATCGTCCAGTCGCGGTTCAGGTTCTTGACTGCGCCGAGCTCACCAAACGGTACCGTCGTCAGTGGTCCACGGTGATGCCTGAGCCGAACCGATCGCAGGCTGAAGGCCTCAACGACACCCTTGTGGCTGCCGCTTTCGATATACTCACCGACGCGGAAGGCGTCGTCCCACAGGTAGAACATACCGCTGATCACATCCTTCACGATGGTCTGCGCGCCGAAACCAACGGCAACGCCGACCACCCCGGCACCGGCGATCAGCGGACCGATCTCGACACCGAGGCCCGACAACACCATCAGCACAGCAATGACGGCGATGACGACGGCGAGAATATTCCGGAAGATCGGGAGCAGCGTCTGCAACCTCGCACGGCTGGCCTTGTCCTCATCTGTCAGCGCCCCGTCGATACGAGAGTCGTCGAGCTTGCCGTTAATGTAGGCCCGCGCCAGATGCCACAGCAGATCGGCAGCAAGCAGGATGACAATGCCACCGATCGCACCACGGGCGATCCGATCGATCATTGTTTCTCCCGCCGCCATCCTGTCGGCGGCAAGCCCGATCATGCGCCCCAGCCAGAAAGCTGCGACCGCGATGATGAGGGCGCGAACGCCGCGATCAAGCAGTACAGTAGCGATGCGTCGCCCTGCAAGAAAGCCTGCCTCCGCCTGATGTAGGGAACGAACGGCGAGCGTCGCAACACTAAGGGCACGCGGCAGAAGCACGACATAGATGCCGATCCAAAGCAGTACGTTGAATCCCGAAACCCACAGAAGCCAAAGCAGACCGAAATAGAGAGTCAGCCCCCAGGAAAGGGACAGGCTACGGTGCTCTCCCTCTTCCACAGGGCGGGACCAAACGGCCTCAACCGCGATAGCAAACAGTCCAAGACCGAGGATGTAGCCGACGAAATAGCGCGCGCCTTCGGAAAAGCCGAGCGGCGCCATGAGTTGGATCACTGCCCAGCCGAAGGCGAAGTAGATGACGAAGACCGCGCAGCGGCGGAACCAGAAAAGCGCCCGTGCCCGTGAGATCTGGCGTTCGCCATCCGCGCGTGGCAAGGTGACCAAAGCTACCAGCAGCCGCCCCAATGCGACGGTAAAGCGGGCGACGATGAGCGCGATCGCGATTGCGATCGCCATGGAGCGCGTGATCGGCGGCCAACTGAAGGCAAGCAGCGGAACAAGCGTCGCAATGGCAAAGACGATCGCCGGAACAATGCGATAAAGCAGATTTGCCGTTGCATGGTGGGCAACGGTCACAGCCCCGTCGTCTGTCTGCCGGATCCGTGGCTTGGGCACGATAAGGCGGAAGACCAGCTCGACAGCCAAGCCGGCAAGGAACAGAGCAACGACCTCCGCGGTTATCAGCAGCCAGCCGCTGGGAACGACCTCGCGTTCAACGACCTCAGAGGCGGTTTCCACTTCGCCAGGAAACTCCATCGCCGCGTCCGAGACCATCTCGACATGACGGCGGGCGTGACCGACAAGCTCGGAAAGCGCCGACATTTCGCCGGTCTGCGGCTGTGTGGGTGCGGTCGGCGCAGGCTTCGTCTGCGTCGCCATCCACTCTTTCACCTGCGGTTTCTGCATCAGTTCGAGTATTTGCCGCACTTCCGCCGGCGGTTCGGCAGCGGTCGCCGCGGAGGGTGTTGAAGCGGGAGCGGTCTGGGCGGCGGAGGCGCCGGCAAACGCGAACAGGAACATCATCGATACCAGCAGCTGCATCATGCCGCGTGCGCCAATTGCAGGACCCATCATTCCTTGCCCCCTCGATGCGATCCCCCGACAATATATCGTGCTGTTTAAAAGAAAAGCCCGCACAGGCATCGCTGCGCGGGCGTGGAAAACGAAAAGTTGCGACCTAGCTCTTCGGCTTCTCGACGTGCCCGCCGAAACCTGCGCGCATAGCGGAGAGCACCTTGTTGGCGAACTCGTCATTGTCGCGCGACGAGAACCGGCCGTGCAGCGCGGCGCTGAGCACCGGCGTCGGCACGCTTTCATCGATTGCCGCCATGATCGTCCAGCGGCCCTCGCCAGAATCGGAAACGCGACCGGCATACTTGGTGAGGACCGGATCGGCATGCAGCGCGTCGGCGGTCAAATCGAGCAGCCAGGATGTGATCACGCTGCCACGACGCCATACTTCGGCAATATCAGGCAGGTTGAGGTCATAGCGGTAATACTCGGGGTGGGCCAATGGGGCGGTTTCCGCGTCAACCTCGTGGGTCGTCGCACCGATGTTCGCATGTTTCAGGATATTCAGCCCTTCCGCATATGCGGCCATGAGGCCGTATTCGATGCCGTTATGCACCATCTTGACGAAATGACCGGCGCCGTGCGGACCACAATGAAGGAAGCCTTGTTCGGCAGTGCTCTCCGGATGCGCGCTGCGCCCCGCCGAAGGAGCAATATCTCCCTGCCCGGGCGCCAGGGATGCAAAGATCGGCGACAGCGACTGGACGATTCCTTTCTCGCCGCCGATCATCAGGCAATAGCCGCGTTCGAGACCGAATACGCCGCCGCTGGTGCCGACATCGACATAGTGGATGCCCTTGGTGATGAGTTCGGCGCCACGTCGGATGTCGTCGTGATAGTACGAGTTGCCGCCGTCGATGATGATGTCGTCGTCGTGCAGCAACGGCACGATCTGGGCGATGACCTTGTCCGTGATCGCCGCCGGCAGCATCAGCCAGATCGCGCGCGGGCGCGACAGCTTCGAGACGAATTCCTCAAGCGAGGCTGTCCCGACAGCCCCCTTGCCAACGAGATCGGCAACGCTCTCCGGCTTGGCGTCGTAGACGACGCATTCATGGCCGCCGCGCATCAATCGCTGAACCATGTAGTTGCCCATGCGGCCCAAACCTACCATCCCAAGCTGCATCTCAAATCTCCTGGAAATTAAATCGATATGATGCGGAAACTAGCACTCGCTATGCAGCAAGCAAGCGAACTCTCTGTCGCATGGATCAGACAATTCGGGCGACCGACCTGAAACAACAGAATTCCAAGGCGGGAGGCACGGTCTCGCCGTTCAATATTCCGGCGCGGTCGCCTGCTCGCCCCGCATCTCACTGAGGAAGAAACCTTCCCGCAGATTGATGCCGTATTCGACGAACGGGTCTGCCGTGCGGGCACACGCGCAAAAAGCAACGGAGATGGAGAGGGAAGCGCGATCCACGGCAACCGATGGATGTTTACGATCCTGGGTGCCTACAAACGTAGGTGGGCACCGTGTGTCCAGGCCCACGAGCCTGGTCAGGGACAGCTCCCTTTGGATCGAGTATGGCCCCAGGGATTGTGGTTCCTGTCGAGAGGCGCAGACCGCACCCGATATATAAGACTGATTTCCGCGGCGCGCCAGAGGGGACCCGGAGCGCCCTTCCGATTTAATTGAGCTCGGCTGGCGCTCTGCCGTTCAGCTTGTCGGTGATACCGCGAATGCGGCTCGTCACCTCGCCGAGCGCGGCCGCAAGCGTCTCTTCGGTGCGGGCGTTCGTCGCCAGCACCGTATCGCTGCTGTTGCGCAAGGCGCCCAGTTCGGATTCAAGGTCCGCAATCCGGCGGGTCAACTCGGAGATCTCGTCCATGACCATGATGCCTGCCATGACGGTGATGCGCAGGTCGCCGATTTCACCGAATTGGCCTTTGAGGTGGCCGACGTAATTGTCGAAGCGCGTTGCGAGATCCGTCAGGTGATCTTCCTGCCCTTCCTCGCAAGCCATCCGGTAGGCCTTGCCGTCGATCGTTACCGTTACCTGCGCCATCTGCCGCGCCTTTCTATCGGTCGAGAACCGCGCGAATAGTCTCCATGGCCGTCACCAGCCGCCGCGAGACCTCGCGATTGACTTCTTCCAGCCGGTTCGCGCGGAATTCGGCTTGGTCCAATTCCTGGGCAAGCTTAGAGCGATCCGCGTGGATCCGGCGAACCTCGCCTTCGACCTCGCCCTGCTCTCGCTGGTGCTCGATACGCATGTCGACTGCGTTCTCGAGCCCCGATATCGCTTGCCGCAGCTCGTTCAGTGCCGCTTCCATGATTTTGCCTGTAGGCGTCATGTCTCTCCGGTTCCCCGCGCAAGACCCGCGAATCGGCGCGTGCGCCCGATTCAGTATTTTCAAAAGGATACGCACCTCGCCAACGGCGCGTCAATAAAGCCGGTACCGCAGCCGCAGACCTATTCTGTGGATGACAAAAATCAATCGCTGCCGCGTGTGGCATTCAACTTTTGTAAAAATTGATGGTCAAATGTCTAAAATCGATTGGAGCAGCTTTTGCTACGCCTTCATTTTATTGACTTGGCCGTTCCAACTGCTATGTGTCACCCGCTCTCATTGATGGTCTCCACAGGCTTGAGGCCATCCCCCGACACCGGAACCCCGTGGAACAGCCATGACCTCTCCTGAACAAAACGACCGGATGGCAAATGCGATCCGTTTCCTCGCCATGGATGCAGTCGAAAAGGCAAATTCCGGGCACCCAGGCATGCCGATGGGCATGGCCGACGTAGCGACCATCCTCTTCACGAAGTATCTCCGGTTCGACCCGAAGAAGCCGCATTGGCCAAACCGCGACCGCTTCGTGCTGTCGGCCGGCCACGGCTCGATGCTGTTGTACTCGCTGCTCTATTTGACCGGGTATCCCGACATGACGGTCGAAGACCTGAAGCAGTTCCGCCAGCTCGGCTCGAAGACCGCCGGCCATCCGGAATATGGCCATGCGACCGGCATTGAGACGACGACCGGACCGCTTGGCCAGGGCATTGCCAATTCCGTTGGCATGGCGATCGCCGAGCGCAAGCTGCGCGAGGAGTTCGGGGCAGAACTGCAGGATCACTACACCTATGCGATCTGCGGCGACGGCTGCCTGATGGAAGGCATCAGCCATGAAGCGATTGCGCTTGCCGGCCACCTGAAGCTCAACAAGCTCGTTCTCTTCTGGGACAACAACTCGATCACCATCGACGGCGCTGTCTCGCTCTCTGACTCGACCGACCAGATTGCCCGCTTCAAGGCCGTTCACTGGAACACGATCGAGATCGACGGCCACGACCAGGCTGCCATCTCCGCCGCCATCGAAGCCGCCCACAAATCCGACCGTCCGACCTTCATCGCCTGCAAGACGATCATCGGCTTCGGCGCTCCGAACAAGCAGGGCACTCACAAGGTCCACGGCAACCCGCTCGGCGCCGATGAAATCGCAGCCACCCGCAAGGCGCTGAATTGGGAATACGAGCCCTTTGTCATTCCCTCTGACATCCTCGACGCATGGCGCGCAGCCGGCAGCCGTTCGGTTGACCTTGTCAAGTCGTGGGAAGACGGTCTCGCCAAATCCGCACACAAGGCTGAGTTCACTCGCCGCTTTGCCGGCGACCTGCCGGAAGGCTTCGACGCAGCGATCAGCGACTACAAGAAGAAGCTCATCGAGACCAAGCCAGTCATCGCTACTCGGAAGGCATCGGAAGACGCCCTCGAAGTTATCAATGGCTTCCTACCGGAAACGCTCGGCGGTTCGGCCGATCTGACGCCGTCGAACAACACCAAGACCAGCCAGATGCATTCGATCACGCCAACGGATTTCGCCGGACGCTACATGCACTGGGGCATCCGCGAGCACGGCATGGCTTCGGCGATGAACGGCATCGCGCTGCACGGCGGTCTCATTCCCTATGGCGGCGGCTTCATGATCTTCTCGGATTATTGCCGCCCGCCGATCCGCCTCGCCAGCCTCATGGGCATCCGGGTCATCCACGTCCTGACGCACGACTCGATCGGCGTCGGCGAAGACGGCCCGACGCACCAGCCGGTCGAGCAGATCGCCGGCCTGCGTGCCGTTCCGAACCTGCGGGTCTTCCGTCCGGCCGACCCGACCGAGACGGCCGAGTGCTGGCAGATCGCCATCAAGACGAAAGACCACCCGTCCGCCCTCGCGCTGACCCGCCAGAATCTGACGCCGGTGCGTACCGAGTACAGCGAAAAGAACCTCTGCGAGTTGGGTGCCTACACGCTGGCTGGTAATGCCGACGCGAAGGTGACGATCTTCGCTTCGGGCTCCGAAGTCGAACTGGCCGTTGCGGCCCGCGCAACGCTCGAAGGCAAGGGTGTTTCCACCCGCGTCGTCTCGGTTCCCTGCACGGAACTGTTCTTTGACCAGCCGGCGGCCTACCGCAAGGAAGTCATCGGCAACTCGCCGGTCAAGGTCGCCGTTGAAGCCGCCGTCCGCGAAGGCTGGGATGCGTTCATCGGTCCGGAAGGTAGCTTCGTCGGCATGAAGGGCTTCGGCGCATCGGGCCCTGCAAAGAAGGTCTTCGAACATTTCGGCATCACCGCGGACGCCGTGGTCGCGGCCGCAGAAGCAAAGCTATAAAGGGAGCGCACAAGCGCTCTCCAATTCAATCCGCAAGCCCCATCTCTAGGGAGTGAATGCACATGACTGTAAAGGTTGCCATCAACGGCTTCGGCCGCATCGGCCGCAACGTTCTCCGCGCTATTGTCGAATCTGGCCGCACCGACATTGAAGTCGTCGCGATCAACGACCTCGGCCCGGTCGAGACCAATGCCCACCTGCTGCGCTACGACTCCATCCACGGCAAGTTCCCAGCCGAGGTGAAGGTCGAAGGCGACACGATCACTGTTGGCGGTGGCAAGCCGATCAAGGTGACGGCGATCAAGGACCCGGCGACGCTGCCGCACAAGGAACTCGGCGTCGACATCGCGATGGAATGCACCGGCATCTTCACTTCGCGTGAAAAGGCTGCCCTGCACCTGGCTGCAGGCGCCAAGCGCGTCATCGTTTCGGCCCCTGCCGACGGTGCTGACCTGACCGTCGTTTTCGGCGTCAACCACGACCAGCTCACCAAGGAGCACCTGGTCATCTCCAACGCATCCTGCACGACGAACTGCCTCGTACCGGTTGTGAAGGTTCTCGATGACGCGGTCGGCATCGACCACGGCTTCATGACCACGATCCACTCCTACACCGGCGACCAGCCGACGCTCGACACCATGCACAAGGACCTGTACCGCGCCCGCGCCGCAGCCCTGTCCATGATCCCGACGTCGACGGGCGCAGCCAAGGCCGTTGGCCTCGTCATGCCGCATCTGAAGGGCAAGCTTGACGGTACGTCGATCCGCGTTCCGACCCCGAACGTCTCGGTCGTCGACTTCAAGTTCGTCGCCAAGAAGGCCACGACGGTCGGCGAAATCAACGAAGCGATCAAGGCGGCCGCAAACGGCAAACTGAAGGGCATTCTCGGCTACACCGACGAGCCGCTCGTTTCCCGCGACTTCAACCACGACAGCCACTCCTCGATCTTCGCGACCGATCAGACCAAGGTCATGGAAGGCAACTTCGTGCGCGTCCTGTCCTGGTACGACAACGAGTGGGGCTTCTCCAGCCGCATGTCCGACACGGCCGTCGCTTTCGCGAAGCTCATCTAACAGCCCTGCCGAATTATCTCGGAAAGCGGCCCGGACAATCGGGCCGCTTTTCTTATGGCCAGTCCGATGGCCGTGGCGAGTGGGTCCTTCCGCTTGCGTCCCATCGTCAAACTGGCTAGCGTCACAGGCATAAGAGATGCCGGATTGCCGACGAGTCCCCCATGAAAATTCTCATGACGATCATTGTTGTTTGTATGATCGCGAGCGTGTTGAGCTTGAGCCTCGTTGGCGGTCGCAGTTCCAAGCAGATCGCGGAGGGGCAACCGCTGCTGGCGTCCACGCAGGTCATGGGACCGCGATAATCGTTATCCTTAAAGGATAGTGCTGGCGCGGGGTGTTCGATCACCGTACTGTCGCTGTCAAGCGGATGGTGCGCAGGCGAAGGAATTCTGATGGACTACTTTACGATCGAAATCGATGGACAACCAGTCGCAAGCTTCCGCTCCGAGGACGCCGACGATGCCAAGACCTTCTTCGAGGCTGAGGATTTCCGGGAGGATCTCACGGTCCTGCAATCTCAAGGCAAGCCGGTTTGGGACGGAGTTGCTCCGCTCAGCCTGCGCAAGGCAACCGCCGAAGAGGCGAGCGAAGTCGAGCACGCCTACGAGTTCGACGACGATCCGGAGCGCACCATCGATGACGAATTCGTCGTCTTCCTGGTCCCAATTTCCGACATCGGCGATGACGAAGGCGATGAGGACGACGACATCTGATCTGAGGCCTCGACGCGGTTCACTTCCGACAAGAAACTGATCGCCAGGAAAAGCGCGCGAGCGCCGCTTCTGCCCTGCTATCGCCCGATTTGCTCATACACTCTTTCAAGCTCCTTCGTGAGCGCTCATCCAGCTTTGCCGTTCGGCACGCCAAAACAGCAGCATGAAGCCGCAAAACAGCAGGGGTTCGACCGCAAGGCCTACCCATCCCGTTTGTTTTGCCGTTTACTCGCAGCAAGCTTGGATGACGACGAAAGGGTGACTGGGAATGGGCTGCGGGACCGGGGGTGGTCTGCATTGAATTGCAGGTAAGGGGATAGGCATGGAAGCGTTCTATATCGTCGTACTGGTGTCGACGACGCTCGTGCTCCTCGCCGCGTTCTCCAGCCTGCTCGCGTTCCGCTTCGGCGCGCCCCTCCTCCTGCTCTTCCTGGCGATCGGATTGCTTGCCGGAACGGATGGCCTGGGCATCGAATTCACCAACAACTATCTCGCCTATATCCTCGGTTCCATCGCGCTCGCGATCATCTTGTTCGACTCCGGCTTTGGAACGCCAGTGCAGTCGTTCAAGCTCGCCGCCATGCCCTCGCTGACACTCGCCTCGGTCGGTGTCCTGATAACGGCGGCATTGGTTGGCGTCGTCGCCATGTGGTTGCTGAACTTTACGTGGCTGGAAGGTCTGCTGCTCGGCTCCATCGTTGCCTCTACCGACGCGGCAGCGGTCTTCTTCCTGCTGCGCATCGGCGGCATCAATATCCGCGACAAAGTGCGGTCGACCCTTGAAGTGGAATCCGGCTCCAACGACCCGATGGCGATCTTCCTGACTATTGCGCTCGTTGAGGTTCTTGCTAGCGGCGAACGGTATCACGGCATCAACATCGGCATGCTTGCCATGTTCGTGCAGCAGATGGGCCTCGGCGTCATCCTCGGCCTGCTCGGCGGCATGATGATCGTTTTGATCGTCAGCAGGCTGGAGACGGATCGCGGCCTGACACCGATCTTCGTGCTGGCCCTGGCGCTGCTGGTCTTTTCAGCGACAGGCGCAGTCGGCGGCAGCGGCTTCCTCGCCGTCTACGTTGCCGGCATCTACGCGGGCAGCCGCAAACTCCACGGTTATGCCGCCATCAAGCGCTTCCAGGACGGCATGACCTGGCTTGCACAAATCATTATGTTCCTCGTTCTCGGGCTCCTTGCAACACCGTCGCAGTTTCCGTCGATCGCCATTCCAGCGATACTGCTTGCCCTGTTCCTGATCTTCGTTGCGCGCCCGCTTGCCATCTGGTTGTCTCTGCTGCCCTTCGACTACACGCAGCAAGAGATTGGCTTTGTCGCATGGGTCGGGTTGCGTGGCGCGGTGTCGATCCTGCTTGCGATCATGCCCATCCTTGGTGGATTGGAGAATGGCCAGGTCTATTTCAATACCGCCTTCATCATCGTGCTCGTCTCGCTGCTCGTACAGGGGTGGACGATCAAACCGGTTGCCAAGAAGCTCGGGCTCATCACCCCACCGCGGATGGGTGCCGTCGACAAGGTGGAAGTAGATCTGCCGGGCGCGGCAAACCATGAGCTTCTCTCCTACCGCGTCGTCAAGGATAGCCCGGTCTTGCGCGGTGAGCGTATCCCGCGTTGGGCAACGCCCTCGCTCGTCATCCGAGATGGCAAGTCGATGCGCTATCAGTATGCCGGACGGCTGCGCGAAAACGATCTCGTCTATCTCTTCGTAGTTCCCTCCTATTCGCGGCTGCTCGACAAGCTCTTTGCCAGCCGAGTTCCTGTCGAGGAGGACGATGCGGATTTCTTCGGCGCCTTCGCACTTTCACCGGCTCGCCCCGCCGCAGATCTCGACGCCGCCTATGGCCCTGGACTGCTGAACGAATCCGAGAAGGGACTGACGATCGCCGAGTTGATGAAGCATCGTCTCGGTGGCAAGGCCGACTATGCCGACCGGGTGCGCCTCGGCTCCATTATCCTGATCGTCCGCGATCTCGACGACCAGGACCACATCACTTCGGTCGGCATGTCGCTCGAGGCTCTCGAGCCCGCCACCGCCCTGCCGATCTTCCTTAATCTGCATGACATCATCGACCGCGTCCGTGACCGCTTTAAAGGTCGCAAGAACCGTGAAGCAGCCGCCGCAGCGACGTCCGGCAAGGGTGATGAAAAGCGGCAATGACCGCCTTGCGTCTCCAGTCATCCTTGGTATGGTCCCCGCATCTTTTGGGCAATAACGAACGGACTTCTCCATGCCTTCCTTCAAGACCCTCGACGACCTCAACGACATTGCCGGCAAGCGCGTCCTCGTTCGCGTTGACCTGAACGTCCCGGTCAAAGACGGCAAAGTGACCGACACCACGCGCATCGAGCGTGTTGCCCCGACGATCCTGGAACTGTCGAAGAAGGGCGCCAAGGTCATCCTGCTCGCGCATTTCGGTCGCCCCAAGGATGGCCCGTCGCCAGATCTTTCGCTGTCCCTGATCGCGCCCTCCGTCGAGGAAGTCCTTGACCACTCGGTCTCGACCGCCGACGACTGCATTGGCGCCGTGGCTAGCGACGCCGTTGCGGCGATGAAGAACGGCGACATCCTGCTCATGGAAAATACGCGCTTCCATAAGGGCGAAGAGAAGAACGACCCGGATTTCGTCAAGGCGCTAGCCGCGCAGGGAGACATCTACGTCAATGATGCCTTCTCCGCCGCCCACCGTGCGCACGCCTCGACGGAAGGCCTCGCCCATCATCTTCCCGCTCATGCCGGCCGCACCATGCAGGCTGAGCTCGAAGCACTTGAGACCGGCCTCGGCAATCCGGCCCGACCGGTCGTTGCCATCGTCGGCGGCGCTAAGGTCTCGACCAAGATTGATCTCTTGATGAACCTCGTAAAGAGGGTCGACGCGCTGGTAATCGGCGGCGGCATGGCAAATACCTTTATCGCCGCGCGTGGCACGAATGTCGGCAAGTCGCTCTGCGAGCACGACCTTGCCGACACCGCAAAGCAGATCATGATCGAAGCGGCCACGGCGGGCTGCGCCATCATTCTCCCCGAAGACGGCGTTGTTGCCCGCGAGTTCAAAGCAAACGCCGCCAACGAGACGGTCGCGATCGATGCGATCCCCAGCGACGCGATGGTGCTGGACGTCGGTCCGAAGTCGGTCGAGGCGATCAAGGCCTGGATCGAGCGCGCCAATACGCTCGTCTGGAACGGTCCGCTTGGCGCGTTCGAGATCGAACCGTTCGACAAGGCAACCGTCGCGGCAGCGAAGTTTGCGGCCGAGCGCACCAAGGCTGGCAAGCTGACTTCGGTCGCCGGTGGTGGTGATACGGTCTCCGCGCTGAACCATGCCGGCGTTGCCGATGATTTCAGCTATGTATCGACCGCGGGTGGTGCCTTCCTTGAATGGATGGAAGGGAAAGTCCTTCCGGGCGTCGCGGTCCTCAACAAGGCCAAATGATCCGAACAGTCGAATTTAACAGATTTTACATGTAGATAGACCGTGGCGCGGAAGCGCCGCGGTCTTTTGCTCAAAGCAAGAACAAAAGCCCGAACTTTCAAACGATTAAAAAAAATTCAAACGTTTCAAAGAATTTTGCTGCCGTTTTCCCGACCATAAACTTCTGTTATCCGCGACCTATATTCACCGGTTGACGATTTTTCTTTGCTGTGGAGAGAACGATATGAGCGAACGTTTGGAAGACATTGCCGTGCGTATGGTAACTGGTGGCCGTGGGCTGCTTGCAGCGGATGAATCGACGAGCACAATCGGCAAGCGGTTCGATACGATTGGACTTGAATCGACAGAAACGAGCCGCCGTGACTACCGCGAGATGCTGTTCCGTACCGACGAGGCGATGCGTCAGTATATTTCCGGCGTCATTCTCTACGAAGAGACCCTCCACCAGAAAGCCGCAGACGGCACGCCCTTCGTTGACATCATCCGCGCAGCAGACAGCATTCCGGGCATCAAGGTCGATATCGGCGCAAAACCGATGGCAGCCTATCCCGGCGAAACCATCACCGAAGGTTTGGACGGCCTCGCAGATCGCCTGGCGAAGTATTATGAAGCCGGCGCTCGCTTCGCCAAGTGGCGCGGCGTCATCGCAATTTCCTCCTCGCTGCCGACTTGGGGCTCCATGAAGGCCAATGCGCACGCGCTTGCCCGCTATGCCGCACTCTGCCAGCAGGCCAACATCGTTCCGATTGTCGAGCCGGAATGCCTGATGGATGGCAAGCCGGGCGACCACAACATCGACCGCTGTGCGGAGGTCACAGAATGGACGCTGCGCACCGTCTTCGAGGAACTGGCCGATGCCCGTGTAAGCCTCGAAGGCATGATCCTGAAGCCGAACATGGTCATCGACGGCAAGAACGCCCGCAAGGCGTCTGTCGCCGAAGTCGCCGAGCGTACCGTCGAAGTTCTGAAGCGCACCGTTCCCTCCGCCGTTCCCGGCATTGCCTTCCTCTCCGGCGGCCAGTCGACCGAAGAAGCGTCGGCGCATCTATCTGCGATCAACTCGGGCTACGACCTGCCCTGGGCGGTCACCTTCTCCTATGGCCGCGCCCTGCAGGATACGGCCCTCAAGGCCTGGGGTGGCAAGGCGGAGAATGTCGCCGCCGGACAACGTGCCTTCGCCCACCGCGCCGAGATGAACAGCCTCGCTGCCAAGGGCAGCTGGAAGAAGGACCTCGAACAGGCCGCTTAAGCCCTTCTCGGCTTACAAGACAAACAGAACCGGTCGCCCAAAGCGGCCGGTTTTTCTATTGTAACAGCGACAAGTTTCCAGCTTCTGCAGCCAGCCGTTCGCAAGTAAGGATCAAGGCATCAGCCCGTTCGGAGCCGCCATGAAAACCGTTGCCTTCACGACCGTCGATGTTTTCACCTCCACCCGTTTCGAAGGCAATCCGCTGGCTGTCATGAGTGACGCGCGTGGTCTGACCGATACCGACATGCAGAGCATCGCCGCGGAGTTCGGCTATTCGGAAGTCACCTTCGTGCTGCCGCCGGAGGATCCCGCCAATACCGCCTGTATCCGTATCTTCACGCCGACCATGGAGGTGCCCTTTGCGGGCCATCCGAACGTTGGTACCGCCTATGTGCTTGGGCGGCAGGGCGAGGTGTTCGGTCGGCCCACCGGAGACAAGCTGCGCTTCGAGGAGAAGGCGGGACTCGTCGAAGTTGACCTCAAGCGGGACCGTGGCGAGGTGCTGTCCGCATCCATTCGCGCGCCGAGACCGCTTGCTGTCGGCGACACAATCTCGGGGCACACCGTTGCCCGCTGCATCGCCATCGAACCAGACGAAATCCGCGTGTCCACGCATGGACCTGTTGTCCTATCGGTTGGGCTGAGTTTCGTAGTCGCCGAACTCGCGGACCTTGCCGCCCTCGGCCGCGCCCGACCGAACCTTTCATATTTTCAGGATGCGGCAGGGTCGACCATTGAAGGCAACCACGACTTCTCGCTGTTCGTCTACGTCCGCTCGCAGGAAAACCCGTGGATGATCCGCGCACGGATGTTTGCGCCGCTCGACAACGTGCCGGAGGATCCGGCAACCGGCAGCGCCTCGGCAGCCTTGGGCGCCTACCTCGTTTCGCTGGAGCCGGATGCGACTATGAGCGTTTCGCTGACCATAGAGCAAGGCGTCGAAATGGGACGCCGCAGCCTCATCGGGATCGACGTGGTCAAGCAGGAGGGGACGGTCACCGACGTCACGATTTCCGGAAGCTGCGCGCCAGTCATGCGCGGCGAAATCGCGTATTAGACGAAGAGGTCGCGGCCGATCAGCGCCAGCGCCCAGATTGCGAAGGCGATCAGCGCGATCTTCCAGAAATCCATGCGCCGACGCAGCCCTGGGACACCCAGCGGCTTGATCAACTGGATCGCCATCGCCAGGATGAGCAGCAGGGCGATCAGCTTGGTCATGTCTTTATTTTTCCATCTCTTCTGATTGTCACAGGACCGACATTTTTTCGCGTCACGACTGCATTTATTCATGCCGTAAAGGCATTTGGGGGCACAATCAATCTTCTCGAGGCTGGGCGACACCCGTGTGTTGCCATATGTCCTTTGACATTCAACGCATAGAGTCTGGGTATATGAAAAGAAATCTGCTGTCCGTCGCCTCACTTCTTTTCGGGACGCTCTTTCTCTTCATGGGCAACGGCTTGCAGGGCATCCTGCTTCCAGTGCGTGGCAACCTGGAAGGTTACGCAACGACCACCCTTGGGCTGCTCGGCACCTCCTGGGCGGCCGGCTTCGTCATCGGCTGCCTCGTTGCCCCCAAACTGGTGCGCCGTGTCGGCCACGTTCGCGCCTTCTCCGGCTTCATTGCGATTATCGCGATTATCGCGCTCGTAAGCGGTATCATCATCCATCCGGTCTGGTGGGTCCTGTTGCGCGCCGTAACCGGCTTTGCGACAGCCGGCACGTCGATGATCATCGAGAGTTGGCTGAACGAGCGCGCCACCAACGAAAGCCGCGGCGCGATCTTCTCGCTTTATATCTCCATCACGCTCTTCGGCGTCGTGGCCGGCCAGATGATGATTCCGCTGGAGGATGTGCGCACGCCCGTGCTCTTCATGATCTGCGGCATCTTCTACTGCATCGCGATGCTTCCGACGACGCTCTCGACCGCGGCCTCCCCGCAGCCGCTGAAGGCCGTCAAGCTCGATCTGCCGGCCCTTTACCGCAACTCTCCCGTCTCTTGCCTTGGCATTCTCCTCGTCGGTATCGCCAACGGCGCCTACGGTACGCTGGGCGCCGTCTTTGGTGCTGGCGCTGGCCTGTCCGATACGAGTATCGCGATCATGATGAGTTCCACGATCTTCGCCGGCGCCGTGATGCAACTGCCGGCCGGCCGCCTCTCGGACCGTATCGACCGTCGCTATGTCTTGGCGGCAATGTCGGCGATTGCCGCTCTCGCCGGCCTGCTGCTGGCGATCCTGCACCCCGACTCGCCCTACTTCATTATCGGTCTCGTCGTGCTTTATGGCGCTGTTGCCAACACGCTCTATCCGATCGCCGTTGCGCACGCGAACGACTTTGCCTCCGCAGAGGACTTCGTAAAAGTCTCCGGCGGGTTGCTGCTCCTTTACGGCATCGGCACGATCATCGGCCCGACCATCGGCGGGCCCGTGATGTCGATGATCAACCCGCATGCCCTCTTCCTAGTGACGGCGATCGCCCATGTGCTGATCACCGCCTATGCCATCATCCGCAGCCGCATGCGCGCCGCCGTTCCGGTCGGCGACCGCGACGCGTTTACGACTCTTTCGACTGCCACCTCACAAACGCTAACGCCCGAAAGCATGTCGCTTGCCGACCGCGGAACCGCCAAGACTCCCGAAACCGGCGATCCTGCCCTAAAATATAACTGAGGCAGACAAGGGAGGATTGAGATGAGCTTCATCGATGACGACCGGCCGCAGAAGAAGGTTGCGCATGAGATCGGTGGCGATCTTTCCGCCGTCTCGGTCGACGAATTGAGATCGCGCATTGAGCTGCTCAAGGCCGAGATCGCGAGAATCGAAGCTGAGGTGGCCAGCAAGACCTCGACAAGATCAGCGGCCGAAAGCCTCTTCCGCTCCTGATCGCCGGTTGGCTAAAGCAGCAAATCATGCCGCCGGAAAGGACTAAACCGGGACAGGTTTAAGCCGCGATTAAGCTTTATAAGGTATTACTGTACTCATCCAGATCTTCTCTGGATCTCAGACAGTTTTCCATGCGGTGAATTGGTCTGATTTTTCTCCCTGTTTTACCTTGAGAGCCGCTTTTGCGGCTCTTCTTTTTTATTGCGTTGGGGACCATTTCCATGAAACTGTGGAAGTTAACCCTTTCTTAAGAAACGCCTTGCGCAATTCCGCTAAAGCTACCATCTTAAAAGCATAAAGAGCGGCCGGAGAACCTTTTGCCTTCGGTCGACGTTACCTGACCATAAGTAGATGCGTGCAACAGGGACTATTTAAATGTCAGAGCTTGGATTGAACACGATCAGTTTTGCAGGTCGCGCTGCCTCATCCTCGCAGTTCAAGACACTGTATTCGGAAGGCATGTCGCTGGTTGAAGAAACCGCCGCCTATCTCGATGGCCAGGGCCGCGCAGCCTCGAAGGTTCTGCCGCGCATGGCATCCGTCCTCTATGCCGCTGAATCGATGCGCCTCACCACCCGCCTGATGCAGATGGCGTCCTGGCTGCTTTTGCAGCGCGCCGTCAACAACGGCGAGATGTCGCGCGATCAGGTTTTGGCCGAGAAGAACAAGGTTCGCCTCGACGGTTTCAACGTCGATCGCAACGCGCCGGGCTGGGGCGACCTGCCGGAATCCTTCCGCGATCTGATCGAACGCTCGCTGCGCCTGCAGAACCGCGTCGCCCTGCTCGACCGCGAAATCTACCGTCCGGCCGAAGCCCCGATCGTTCCTGACAACCAGAATAGCGTCCAGGCTCAGCTTAGCTTGCTGCAGACGGCTTTCAGCAACAACTAAGCCGCCTCGATACCGCATTCATGAAACCGGCTGCGTGGTGCGCGGCCGGTTTGTCTTTTGCGCGCCACGAGCTTTCAGCCGCTACGCTCTACCCAGATGCTTTGGCCAGAATTCCTGATGGACGGCAGCAGCTTCGTCTTCGATGTTCGGGCCATCGACGACGACGATGCGCGCGCCGGTTTCCAATATTGCCCGGCTCGGAACGTTCAGGCCGATCCCGGCAATCTCACCAAGTCGCGTCTCGGAGCACGCAAACACCATGCGCCCGATCCCCGACCAGTAGATCGCCCCGGAACACATCGCACACGGCTCGGTGCTGGTATAGAGAGTGCAATCCGACAGGAAAGCAGCATCGTACTTCTGCGCAGCGAGCTTGATCAGGTTCAACTCGGCGTGGTTCGTCATGTCGCGGCCGGTGAATACGCTGTTTTCGGCGCGCAGAATGACCGTCCCGTCCTTGACCAGCACTGAGCCAAACGGCTCGTCACCCCGTTCCATCGCAGATTTCGAAAGCGCGATCGCTTCTCTTAGAAACGGCTCGTGATTTTCCATCCCAGTCCCCTTCAAAGCTGGAGCTGGATGATCTTGTCTTGGATCGAACGGATTTCCAAGAGGCCGTAACGCGGGTTCAAGAAAGCAAACAGTCTCGCGGGCAGAAAGCACGCAACAAAAAACCCCGCCGAAGCGGGGTTCTTTCAATTCCACCAAGCGGCAGCGATTAGAGGCCGAGGCCGCCGAAACGCTTGTTGAACTTGGAAACGCGGCCGCCGCGGTCCATGAGCTGCTGGTTGCCACCAGTCCATGCCGGATGCGACTTGGAGTCGATTTCGAGGTTCATGACTGCGCCTTCAGAACCCCAGGTCGAGCGGGTTTCGTATTCGGTGCCGTCGGTCATGACTACCTTGATCGTGTGATAGTCGGGATGGATATCTGCCTTCATAACAATCTTCCTGCCATGCAACGTCCAATTTGACGCATATTCGTTGCGACAAGAGGACCGATTGAATAAATGAAGCCGCAGACGCAAAGGCTACGGCTTCCCATTAGGATGGGCTGCCTATACATGAAGGCCGGCAGGATAACAAGAGCCATCAGCCGCGGATGAGCGGTGTTGTAGGGGATCGGAGACGAATTGGCATACGCGGGTCAAGCAGGGGAAAAGAAGTCGCGATCGCTGAAGCCGCTAGGCCGGCTGACGCCCTATGTCGTGCGCTATCGCGGCCTGGTCGCCGGCGCTCTCGCGTCGCTTGCGCTTGCGGCCGTGACCTCGCTCGCCCTGCCGCTCGCCGTACGCCGCATGATCGATCACGGCTTCACGCAGGCCGATGGCAGCTTCATCAACAGCTATTTCCTCATGCTGATGATCATGGCGGTCGTGCTAGCCGTTGCGAGCGCCCTTCGCTATTACTTCGTCATCACGCTTGGCGAGCGCGTCGTCGCCGACCTTCGCCGCGACGTCTTCAGTCACGTGACGCGGCTGTCGCCGGCGTTCTTCGACGTCAACCAGTCGGGCGAGATCGTCTCGCGCCTGACGGCAGATACGACGCAGATCAAGTCGGCCGTCGGTGCAACGGCCTCTGTGGCCCTACGCAACCTCATCCTCTGTCTCGGCGCGATGGGCATGATGATCGTGACCTCTCCAAAGCTGTCCAGCCTGGTGATCGGTGCGATCCCGCTGATCGTCTTCCCGCTCGTCGGCTTCGGCCGCTCGGTGCGGAAACGCTCGCGTTTTGCCCAGGATACACTGGCCGATGCCTCCGCCTTCGCCAACGAGACCATCGCCGCCAGCCGCACCGTCCAGGCTTTTGGCGGAGAAGACGCTGCGGCGGACCGTTATGGATCGGCCGTCGAAACGGCCTATGCTGCCGCCCGCGCCGCGATCCGCTCGCGCGCCCTGCTGACGGGAATCGCCATCACCCTTATCTTCGGCAGCGTCGTCGCTGTTCTCTGGGTCGGAGCCCACAACGTTCTCGCGGGCACGCTCTCTGCGGGCACGCTCGGCCAGTTCCTTCTCTACGCAGTTATCGCCGCCGGCTCGCTCGGCGCTCTGTCGGAAGTCTGGGGCGAGCTTTCGCAGGCCGCGGGTGCGGCCGACCGGCTGACGGAACTGCTCGACGAGGTTTCCCCAATCGCGGCGCCGGCCGCGCCTGTTGCGCTGCCTGCTCCTGCGCTTGGCCGTGTGCAGTTCAGTGACGTGCACTTCGCCTATCCATCACGCCCCGAACGATCCGCGCTGCATGGCCTGAGCTTCGACGTCGCTCCCGGCGAAACCGTTGCGATTGTCGGCCCCTCCGGCGCCGGCAAAAGTACAGTCTTCTCGCTGCTGCTCCGTTTCTACGACCCGCAACAGGGCGCGGTGAAGATCGACGGTATCGAAGCGACGAGCACCGATCCCGACGAACTGCGCAAACGCCTCGCGATCGTGCCGCAGGATGTCACCATCTTTGCGGCTTCTATTCACGACAACATCGCCTTCGGGCGCCCCGAGGCTACGCGCGAAGAGGTGCGTGCCGCTGCGATCGCTGCCCAGGCCGACGAATTCGTTGCCCGCCTGGAGAAGGGATATGACACGGAAGTTGGCGAGCGCGGTATCACGCTCTCCGGCGGTCAACGTCAGCGGATCGCGATCGCCCGTGCCATTCTGAAAGATGCACCAGTGCTCCTGCTCGACGAGGCGACGTCGGCGCTGGACGCCGAAAGCGAAACACTTGTGCAAAAGGCCCTCGATGGGCTCATGACCGGGCGCACGACGCTTGTCATTGCCCATCGCCTCGCCACCGTGCTGAAGGCTGACCGGATTCTCGTTATGGATCAGGGCCGTGTTGTCGAAGAGGGAACGCATCAGACCCTCATTCGAGATGGGGGCATCTACGCCAAGCTCGCCAAGTTGCAGTTCGAAACTGGCGCCGGCGACTTTCTTGCCGCCGTGAAGTGATCATCGAATTACACGTCCCTTCTCAGCGAGCAGCCTGCGACGGTTGCATCGGCGTGTAATCTTTGCGTGTATATTGACATAATACACGCAAAGATTACACTCGGTTTCATGGACAGATTCATGTCGCAGCGCTCTGAGGGAGGCTCTGGTGAATTTAATAAGCTTTGCCAATATGTTGGTTGTGCTCGTCGCCATCGCCGTGGTGATATCGATGCTGCTGTGCTACCGCTCGCTCCGGGAGGCCCACGATTGGTCGCTGACCGACGCCCTGTCTGAGGAAGTCGAGTTGACGAAAACTGACGCAGCCGGAACCCCCATCGACGCCGCTGAAATCCCCCTCGCCGCCGGGCAGCTCCCACTAACCGTCACGATGATGAAAGCGAGTTCGAGCCGTTTCATCGCCCTTGTCGGAACCGTCGCGATACTGATGTTATACGTCGGCTTCGGCCTTGCCTGCCTTTATCGCTTTGCCAGCGTCAACGAGATACCCGACATGACGAAGGCGGCGAATTTCTTCTATTCCGGCCTCGTGCTTTTCGCGCCATACCTGATTAACAAGTTCTCGTCGGTCTTCTCGATCTTCAAGCCGTGATACCAGCGATTTCCTTTTCAGACCCGTCAGTCGCGTCGGTTGCAGAGCGCGCAAATATCCCGATGGAATAGTTGCGTTTTTTGTTCTACGCTGCGGCTGTAGATAGGACAACATCCTGATTCCGGGAGAAAAATCGATGTATAAGTTCGAAGTTTACAAGGACAAGGCTGGCGAGTTCCGTTTCCGTTTCAAAGCGCCGAACGGCGAATCCATGTTCGGCTCCGAAGGCTATAAGGCCAAGGCATCGGCGCTGAGCGCCATCGAATCCATCAAGAAGAATTCTCCCGGCGCAGAAGTCGTCGACACGACGAAGGCTGAGGCCTGACCCATCAGGCGGCGCTAAAAGCGCCGCCTCTACACTGCTCGTCCGGCGACCCTGCCGGAAAAGATGCAACCGCCGAGGAAAGTTCCCTCGAGCGCATTGTATCCGTGCATACCTCCACCACCAAAACCTGCTACTTCGCCCGCGGCATAAAGCCCTGGAACCGGATCGCCGCCATGGCCGATCACGCGCGCGGATAGATCCGTCTCCAGACCACCCAGCGACTTGCGTGTCAGGATGTGCAGTCGCACGGCAATGAGCGGCCCAGCCCGCGGGTCAAGCAGCGCGTGCGGCTTCGCCGTCCGCATCAGCTTGTCCCCCAGATATCGTCGCGCACCGCGGATGGCGGTGACCTGGGCGTCCTTGGAAAAGGCATTGGCGATCTCCCGGTCACGCGCCTCGATCTGCGTCCTGAGGCGGCTCGCGTCCACACGCTTCTCGCCGGTCAGTCCGTTCATGCCATCAACAAGCGCTTCGAGCGTGTCGCGAACGATGAAATCCTCGCCCCTATCCATGAACGCCTGGACCGGCCCTGGCGGCTCCTTGCCCAACCGCTTGAGAAGCAGGCGAATGTCCTTACCCGTAATGTCAGGATTCTGCTCGGAACCAGAAAGGGCAAACTCCTTCTTGATGATCGCCTTGGTGAGGATGAACCAGCTGTAGTCATGCCCAGTCGCGCAGATGGCTTTGAGCGTCGCCAGCGTATCGAAGCCGGGCATGGCAGGCGCATCAAAGCGGTTCCCATTGGCATCACACCAGAAGGAGGACGGACCCGGCAGGATACGTATCCCGTGATTGCGCCAGATGGGATCCCAGTTCTTCAGCCCCTCCGTATAGTGCCACATCCGGTCCGAATTGATCTCGCGGCCACCTGCGCGTTCGGAGATCTCGATCATTCGACCATCCACATGGGCAGGCACGCCAGCGACCATATCGGCCGGGGGCCGCCCCAGCCGCTCGACCGGCCATCTCCGGCGCACCGCGTCGTGATTACCCCCGATACCTCCTGATGTGACGATCGTCACATCGGCCCGAACCTCGAAGAGCCCCGAAAAAATGCGGTTCGTCTCCCGCCCTCGCACGGAGGCGTCGGACTGAAGGACGGTGCCGCGGGCGCCGCAGACAATGCCGTCCTGAACAAGGAGATCATCCACCTGATGCCGGAACAAAAGCGTCAAAAGACCCTTCGCTTCCGCTTCACGCACCCGACGGACAAATGGTGCAAGCACAGCAGGCCCGGTTCCCCACGTCACATGGAAGCGTGGCACGGAATTTCCGTGGCCATGCGCCAACCCGCCTCCCCGCTCGGCCCAGCCGACGACCGGGAACCAGCGCATGCCGTGCTGATGAAGCCACGAACGCTTTTCGCTTGCGGCAAATTCGAGATAGGCTTCCGCCCAGCGGCGCGGCCAATAGTCTTCCGGCCGGTCAAACGACGCTGACCCCATCCAATCCTGGCGTGCCAGGCCAAGGCTGTCACGGATCCCCATCAGCCGCTGTTCCGGGCTGTCGACGAAAAACAATCCGCCCAACGACCAGAAGGCCTGCCCGCCGAGGCTTTGTTCGCCTTCCTGTTCAACGATGCAGACCTTCCGCCCGCGATCCGCCGCTTCCGCCGCCGCCACCAAGCCGGCAAGTCCCGCGCCGATGACCAGCACATCGCATTCAATCAAAAGCATTCTCCCCCAAATCTCCGCGAGCCTACGCGGAGCCCCGCTTGGCGACAACGCCACTTTCTTGTCACCGAGATTTTTTTGGCCGGATGTCGAAATGGGCTGATGTCACGTCTCATTGTATCGGAACGGTCTTCCGCCGATCCCCGAACGTTGCAGCTTTTCAGTTTTGGTTCTTAGATGCCTGCACGCCGGTCAACGCAACGAATCTGGAGGAACGCCACATGCAATATGCGCTCATCGTTCGTGAATCATCGCGGGATTTTGCCCGCCGCACCGATCCCACCTATCGCGACGGCTGGATCGCCTACACGCAGGCTCTGATTCAGGCCGGCATCATGACCGGCGGCGCCGGGCTGACCGCACCCGAAACCGGCACGGTGGTGCGACGCAAGGGCGAGGACCACGATGTCCAGGACGGCCCCTATCCCGAAGGTAAGGAACAATTGGGTGGCTTCTATCTGATCGACGTTCCGGATTTCGACACGGCGCTCGAATGGGCGACCCGTGTTCCGGTCTCCGCAGAAGGCTCGGTCGAGGTGCGCCCTCGCCTTCAAATGTGAGGTGGGCATGACCGCCGAAGCCGAGCGCGCCGCCGAAAGGGTGGCGCGCCAATCCTATGGCAAGTTGGTTGCCTTTCTGGCGGCCCGCTCCCGTGATTTGCCGGCCGCCGAGGATGCGCTGTCGCAAGCGCTCGTCGATGCCCTGCGGGTCTGGCCGGAGCGCGGCATTCCCGACAGGCCGGAGGCGTGGCTGCTGGTCGCCGCGCGGCGCAATCTCATGCAGGGGGCGCGCCACCGAAGTGTCCAGGAAAATGCTCGCCCGACCATCGCCCTGGCCTTCGAGGAGGCGGAGGCGAGGATGAACGACGCTGCTGCCGATGCATTTCCGGACGACCGCCTGAAGCTGCTTTTCGTCTGCACCCATCCGCAAATCGATAAGAGCATCCACACCCCGCTGATGCTGCAAGTCGTGCTAGGTATTGACGCAAAAGCCATCGCGCAGGCCTTCGTCGTTTCTCCTGCTGCAATGGGGCAGAGGTTGGTCCGGGCCAAGGCGAACATTCGCGATATCGGCATTGGATTTGCGATACCCGATCGACGCTCGCTGCCCGAGCGTCTGTCCGCCGTGCTCTCTGCAATCTACGCCGCCTACGGGCTTGGTTGGGACGATCTCGATGGTGCCGATGGCGGTCGCAGTGCACTTTCCAGTGAAGCCATCTGGCTCTGCCGCGCGCTGCTTTCGATGCTTCCCGACGAACCGGAGGTTATCGGGTTGCTTGCCTTGATGCTCTATTGCGAAGGTCGGCGGGCCGCGCGGCGTAATGCCGAGGGTGACTACGTCGCGCTGGAACAACAGTCGACGGACCGCTGGAATGCGATCATGCTTGCCGAAGCTGATGCGCTGCTCCGCAAGGCAGGTGCGGTCAACCGCTTCGGTCCGTTCCAATGCATGGCCGCCATTCAGTCCGTACATACTGCGCGTCGTCTGACCGGCACGACGAATTGGGATGCTCTCCTAACCTTCTATGATGCCCTGCTGATGATGCAGCCGACGGTCGGCGCCCGCGTCAGCCGTGCTGCCGTCCTCAGCCGCACCAAAGGTGCCCAAGCCGGACTGGATTGCCTGGCCAGCATGGACGCAAAGGAAATCAAAGCCTATCAACCCTATTGGGCCGTTCGCGCGCATCTGCTGACGGAAGTCAGGAACTATCGGGAAGCGGAGACCGCCTATCTCTCGGCAATCGGCCTCAGCGACAGCCCCGCTGTGCGTGGCTTTCTCCTCGATCGCCTCGCGAACGTTCGAACGGGCGTCGCATAAACCTACTTTTCGGTCAGCTTCAGCTCGATACGACGGTTGGTGGCGCGCGCCTCCGGCGTATCGCCTGGCGTGATCGGCTGGAACTCGCCGAAACCGGCGGCGACGAGACGGTCGGCCGGCACGCCGCGGGAGATCAGGAACTTGACGACCGAGATCGCACGCGCGGACGACAGCTGCCAGTTGTCGCCATAACGACCGGTGCCGGCGAGCGGGACGTTGTCGGTATGCCCGTCGACACGCAGCACCCAGTTGATCTCGGGCGGGATTTCCTTGGCGACGTCGAGAAGCGCGGTCGCAAGCTTTTCCATCTCGACCTGCCCATCCGGATTGAGGTCCGCGCCGCCGGAAGGAAACAGTACTTCCGACTGGAAGACGAACCGGTCACCGACGATCCTGATGTTTTCGCGATCGGACAGAATTTCGCGCAGGCGCCCAAAGAAATCGGAGCGGTAGCGGTTGAGCTCCTGCACGCGTTGCGCGAGCGCGACGTTCAGGCGACGGCCAAGATCCGCGATCTTCGTCTGCGAGCTCTGGTCCTTCTGCTCGGAGGCCTGCAGCGCGGCTTCAATGGCGGCGATCTGGCTACGCAGGGCAGCAATCTGCTGGTTCAGCAACTCGACCTGGCTCATCGCCCGGTCGCTCATCTGCTTCTGTTCGTCGAGCTCTTTTGTCAGATTACCGACACGCGCTTCCGCAGCGCTCTGGCCGCCCGAGCCGGCATCAAGCAGCGCTTTCAACCGCGATCGCTCACCTTCAGCCGACGACAGGGCCGCCTGCAGATTGGCGACACTGTCCTCAAGATCCTGATTGCTTCCCTTCTCCAGCGCCAGAAGCTGCGTCAACTCGTTGATCTGGCTGTTCAGACGGTTGAGAACCTCGTCCCGGCCGGAGATTTCACGACTCAGGATATACTGGCCGACCACGAACACGGTCAGCACGAACATGATGGAGATCAGCAGCGTCGACAATGCATCGACGAAACCTGGCCAATAGTCTATCACGCGCTGAGGGCGACGATTGCGGGCGAGAGCCATGGGTTACTTGCCCTCGGTCTTTTCGGTTTGCGGCACGCGTTGAGAGCGTTCGCTCGAACCGTGCTTTTCTTGGGCGCCGATCCGCTCGGCTAGGCGATCGAGAGTGCGACGCATCGCTTTCGTCTCGTCTTGCTGGGCCTCGATCCAGTCACGCAGCATTTGCTGCTCATTTCGCATGTTCTTGACCAAACCCTGAATGCCTTCGGCAAGGTTCGCCATTGCCGCGACCGACCTCTGCGTGCCGCCGCTGCCCTCTTCCGAGATCCTGCGCATATATTCGGAAAGCGCGCGAACGTCGTCCGGCGAGACTGCCGAGTTGGGACTGATCGCGGGCATGGCCACATCCGAGCCGACATCTGTCACCGACGAAAGCCAGTTCTCCAGTTCCATGTAGAAGCGGTTCTGCGCACGGCCTGCCTGCAGATCGAGGAAACCCAGGATGAGCGAGCCGGACAGACCAAGCAGCGAAGACGAGAACGCCTGGCCCATGCCGGAAAGCGGCATCGACAGCCCTTCCTTCAGTGCACCGAGAACATCGGTCGAACCATTCGAACCCGCGTCAAGCGTCTGAATGACCGAACTGATCGAGCCGATCGTACCGATAAGACCCCAAAAGGTGCCGAGCAGACCGAGGAACACCAGGAGGCCGATCAGATAGCGCGACACGTCGCGCGATTCATCGAGACGGTTGGCAATGGAATCGAGAATGGAGCGGAATGCCGCGGTCGAAATGCCTGCCGAAGCGCTGCGGTTGCCAATCAGAGTCCGCATCGGCGCGAGCAGCTTCGGGTTGCGGCCGACCTTGTCGGCGCTGCCCGCAGCACGGAATGAATTGAACCACCGCACTTCCGGCCTGAGCGACAGCACATGGCTGAAAACCAGGATGATGCCGACGGCCAAGACCCCGAGGATCAAACCGTTGAGGCCGGGATTGTGCATGAAGGCAGTCTGGGCTTGCCGGAATAGAATGGCGGCAATGAACCCGACGATGATCAGAAACAACACCATCGTCCAAAGAAACGGCATCGGACTGGAAAGTTTATAGCTGTAATTGCCCGTGGTTTTTTCGGTCGAGCCGAACTCCGCCACATTCACATTTTCCATAGGTTCCGCAGCCTCCGGATTCATTTCAGCCGGAGACTAGAGCAACATTGCGCCGAATTGAAGTATGCGGGAACGAAAACCGTGTCTTTACAACAGCGATTTACCGTGCGGGAACCGGACGCTTGGCTACTTCAAGTAGTGCCTTCTGGATATATTCGTTGCCCGCGACAACCGAACCGGTTTCGAGAATGGACGAACCGCCATCCCAATCCGAGACATAGCCACCGGCTTCGCGGATAAGGAGGATGCCCGCCGCAATATCCCAGGCCGACAGCCCCGTTTCCCAGTAACCGTCGAAGCGACCCGCCGCCACGTAGGCAAGATCCAGCGACGCCGCGCCCATGCGGCGAATGCCGGCAACTTCACCCATCACGTGGCGAAGCTCAACGAGGAACTTGCCGTGATTGCCGCGACCGAGATGAGGGACACCGCAGGCAATGACGGAGTCCGAAAGCACGCGCCGAGCGCCGACGCGCAGCCGGCGATCGTTCAGGAAGGCGCCACCGCCGCGCTCGGCGGTATAGAGTTCGTCGGTTGCAGGATTGAAGACGACGCCGGCGACGATCTCATTGTTGCGCTCGAGCGCGATCGAGACTGCAAACATTGGAATGCCGTGCAGGAAGTTGGTCGTGCCGTCGAGCGGATCGACGATCCAGCGATGCGCGCCGTCCGTGCCCTTGATCTCCTCGCTCTCCTCGCCGAGAAAGCCGTAGGTGGGGCGCGCCTTCAGGAGCTCGTCCTTGACGATCTTCTCCGCCTTGCGGTCGGCATTGGAGACGAAGTCACCCGGGCCCTTCACCGAAACCTGCAGGTTCTGTACTTCCCCGAAATCACGCCCCAGCGATTTGCCTGCCTTGATGGCAGCCTGAACCATGACATTGAGGAGAGCTGAACGAGCCATGTGAGCACTTTTCCTTGAGCGATAATACGGTACGCGCTGTCAGGGCGGGGTGGGTCCCTGATCGCCAGATAGGGCAGCGCTTATAAGATTGGCGGCCTCAAGACCACAAAATAGGGAAAATTTCAAGAGGAGACCGCCGCGCCGCCCTTCACTCGCACAAATGACCGCAATAATATTCTGGACAGAACGATCTAAAATCGCTATTTGTACGTCATGGCAAGACACAAGGAATTCGAAAAGGACAAGGCTCTCGACGCCGCGATCGGCGTCTTCGCTCAGCATGGCTATGAGGGAAGCTCCACAGACGCGCTGCTGTCAGCGATGAAGATCAGCCGCCAGAGCATGTACGATACGTTCGGCGACAAGCGCAGCCTCTATCTGCAGGCTCTGAAACGCTACAATACCGCCAGCATTCAGCAGATCATCGCCGACATGCAGGACAGCGACCAGCCGCTTGACGCGCTGGAGGGCGCCCTCTTTGCCTTTGCATCGAGACCAACATCGGAGGCGTCGAAAGGCTGCCTTGGTGTCAGCGCGATTTGCGAGTTCGGCCGGACCGATACCGAGGTGTCGCTTCTGACCGACAGCGCCTCCACCGTGCTGGGCAAGGCAATCCATGCGCTCCTCCTGGACAGCCGGACGAAAGGGCAGCTGTCCACCGAAATTGACCCAGAGGCCGCCACCCAGTTCCTTGGTGCTACTCTCTCCGGCATGAAGGTCAGCGCCCGCAACGGTGCCAGCACCGAAACGCTGCGCGCCATCGCCGGTCTCGCTATCCGCAGCTTACGATAACAGATCAATCGAAGAAGGATGACTTCCCATGTTCGATTCTAGACTAAACAGTCCAATAAGGAGAAAAACAAGATGACCAAACCACTTGAAGGAAAAGTCGCAATCGTGACAGGCGGCTCGCGCGGCATCGGCGCGGCGATCGTGCGGAGACTGGCTGCGGATGGCGCCTCGGTCGCCTTCACCTTTGCCAACTCGAAAGACAAGGCCGAGGCGATCGTCAGTGAAATCAAGGCGAAGGGCGGCAGGGCATTTGCAATTCACGCCGACAGCGCGGACGCGGCGGCGGTGCAAAGGGCCATCGACACGGCCGTCGACCATTTCGGCACGCTCGACATTCTCGTGAACAATGCAGGAATTCTGTTGCTGAATAGCCTGGAAGATTTCCCGCTTGAGGACTTCGATCGTATGTTTGCAGTCAACGTCAGAGCGGTCTTTGCCGGCACGCAGGCGGCGGCAAAATACATGCAAACCGGCGGCCGCGTCATAAACATCGGTAGCGTGGTTGCCGAGCGCAGCGGCTTTCCGACATCCGCCGTTTACAGCATGACCAAAGGCGCTGTCGCCGCCATGACACGTGGCCTCGCACGCGATCTCGGTCCGCGAGGCATCACCGTCAACGCCATCCAGCCCGGCCCCACAGAAACCGACATGAATCCTGACCCGCACTCAAACGACATGTTGAAGGGCTTGATGGCACTCGGCCGCCTCGGGGAGGATCGAGAAATCGCAAGCTTCGTGGCCTACCTTGCAAGCCCGGAAGCTTCCTTCATCACCGGCGCCGGCCTGACGATCGACGGTGGCTATCTGGCCTGAGCAATGCCGGCGGCCCGGGCCGTCGGACGTTCAAAACTTCTGCTGCGTGATCAGGACCTCACGGGCAATCTGATCGAAGACCTCTTCGCAGACGCCCTCTTCTAAATTATTGGAACCGGCGGAACTTGTTGGCGGCATCGATGGCCGCCTTCTGCTGGTCTTCCTCGATGCCGAGGTAGAAATCTTCGAGGGCCGGGTCAGGCAGGCCGGCGCGACGCGATAGCACATACCATTTCGCGGCCTCGACCGGGTCCGGCTTGGTACCGAGGGCGTTGATGTAGAGGTGCGCCAGCTTGTTTTGAGCCACCACGTTGCCGCGATTGGCCGCAAGCCGCAACCATTGGAAACCCTTGACGAAATCGCGCGGCCCATTCTGGCCGTTGACCAACCAGATGCCAAGATCGACCTGGGCGGTGTCGTAGCCCGCATGCGCAGCGCGCGCCATCCATTCGCGCGCCAGCTGCTTCTTTTCGTCCGGCAGGTCGGGCAGCGAGGCGTAAATCTCGGCCACCGCATACTGCGCGTCGGCGATGCCCTGTTCGGCAGCCCTCTCGTAGTACGGCAGCGCGAGCTTCAGTCCCTTGTCACCCGGATTGTCGGCCGTCAGGATCTGGCCCCAATTGAACTGTGCAGACGAATTTCCGGCGTCGGCCGCCTTGTGCATATATTCGTCGGCCTTGGCCTTGTCGCGTTTGACGAACCGCCCCTCGATCAGCATCAGCGAATACTTGAACATCGCCGCAGGGTCGCCGCCTTCCGCACCCTTGCTGTACCAGAAAGCCGCGTTCTTCATGTCGCGCTTGACACCCAGGCCGTCCGCCAGGAGTTCACCCATCAGCGTCTGCGCGGCCGGATCGCCAAGCTGGGCGCGCGGCAGAGCTCTTTCCATCGCCGTCAGATAGTAGCCACGCTGATAGGCTCCGTAGGCCTCGTCAACCTGTCCCTTATAGTCCTTTTCCGGCGGCAGATCGGGCAGCTTGGCGCCCATGCGGTCAAAGACCCCGACGCCGGTCGATGGACCAGTGCCGTCTGCCTGGGGCCGTCCTGTTTTCAGTGTCTCCGGGGCGGTCGAGAGCGGCCGCGTCACGACGTTGTCGACCGTCTGGGCGAAAACGCCATGCGTCAGCCCCGCCAGGATGACGACGGCAAAGGCAGCGGAAACGCGCAGGGAGCGGGACAGGATCGGCATGTGCGCGATATCAATCCTCAAACCGTGGCGCTTTTTCGTCCAACAGCGCATTGACCTCGGCGACGATGATTGGCGCACGTCCGGCGTCGCCGAAAACCGCAAGCCGCAACGCCACGAACTCAGCCCCAGTCTCCGCCACCGCGAGCGCGGAAGCCGGATCCGTTCCACCCATCACGATGCAGGGGATCTCGATCATCGAAGCCCACCACTCACCGAGTGCGAGGTTTTTGGGATGCGCCTCCGGCTTGATGTCGCCGTCGAGCTTGCCGAAGAAGATATAATCCGGGCGTTCCTCGCCAATTTCCAGTGCATGATGGCGGTCGGCGGCATTGCCGCCGCCGACGATCAGCTTATCGGCATACTTGTCGATCGCCTCAGAAATTTCGCTGGCCGGACCGGTCAGATGCAGGCCATCCGCCTTGGTGCGCCCGACAACGCGGCTGTCGCCCGCAAGTAGCGCTGCAGCGCCCGCGTGCTGGATGATTGGAACCAGCTTTTCGGCATGCTTCTGAAACTCGCCATCGTTGAGAGCGTATTGCGGCACGATCACCGAGGCGACGTCACCGCCCTTCAAGGCATCGCCGACGACCTTTGCCTGCTCATCAGCATCGGCAAGGTCGGGAGCAATCAGAACTAGGCGGCAGCGGTTTTCCGGTTCGGTCATGAACTCTTTCCATTTACAGCGGAACAGGCCGTTTTGCGGCCGATCTGCACTCGTCCTGTGTGAGTAATTCCGTTAGACGGGGCTGGCAAGGGGAGGATTTTCAAAAGCATGCCGATGGACCTGTCATTTTATTACGCCGCCGTTCCCGCTGTCATTCTGGTTGGACTTGCAAAGGGCGGCATGGGCGATGCGCTGTCACTGATCGGACTACCCTTTCTCGCCCTCGTTGTCTCACCCGTTCAGGCGGCTGCAATCCTGCTTCCGATCCTCATTTTCATGGACATGATCTCACTCGTGATCTGGCGCAAGCACGGCGACTGGACAACGCTGAGGATCATGCTGCCGGGAGCGCTGTTCGGGATCGCCCTCGGCTGGGCAACCTCCGCCCTCGTGCCGGGCAATGTGCTTCGCGTCGTCATTGGCGTCGTCACTATCCTCTTTTGCCTGCGCTATTTCTGGAACAACTTTGGCCCCGCCGCCGGAAAGAACACACCACCCCACGGCCAGCGACCGCTGCTGGCGACGATCTGGGGAAGCCTCTCAGGCTATGGTAGTTTCGTCGCCCATGCCGGCGGCGCGCCGTTCCAGATCTATGCACTGCCGCTGCAGATGCAACCCCGCGAATATACCGGCACGAGCGTCCGCTTCTTCGCGATCCTCAATGCCGTAAAGCTCATTCCGTACTTCGCGCTTGGCCAGCTCGACACGCAGAACCTCGCCACATCCGCCACGCTTCTGCCGTTTGCCCCGCTTGCGACAATTGCCGGCGCCTGGTGCGTGCGTCGTATGAAGCCGGCGATCTTCTATCCTTTCATGTATGCGATGGCCCTCGTTGCGGCGGTTTTGATCGCTAAGGAAGGCGCCGGTTTCTAACAATTTTGGGTTTCGTTGCGCCGCACAATTTCCTTGCCCGATTGCGCCGTTTGACGTAGCTTTCCGGCATGTCGAACACGGATCCCTTCACTGCGATAGCCGATCCCCACCGGCGCTTCCTGCTGGAAGAACTTCGACGTGCGCCGAAGACCGTGAACGAGCTTGCCGAGGGGCTTCCCATCAGCCGCCCTGCCGTCTCCCAGCACCTCAAGGCGCTGCTGGATTGCAATCTGGTTTCGGTCACCGCAGAGGGCACGCGACGCATCTACGCCGTCAACAATCGTGGTTTTGACAAGCTCAATCTCTGGCTCGATCAGTTCTGGGCCTGACAGCTCCCTCAAACGAAAAACGCCGGCTCGCGACTTTCCGTCGGAACCGGCGTATATTTGCCTGTCGAGCACGAACTCATCTAAACTTCTGATGAAATTGGACTTTTGCCTTCTCCGTTTAGGACCGCACTCGGTAATTCATGCATCGTTCTCAATGGAAAGATGATTTCAGGCGCTCAATCTCGTCCTTGATCCGCAATTTTCTGCGTTTGCACTCAGCAACTTCATTATCGTTTCGGGAGGGGGATATCATAAGCGTATGCAACTCCTCCTCGAGAGCAACATGCTTTTTCTGGAGTGACTCAAGATGAGCTTGAACAGTCATTTGACCCTTCCTTCCTCTTACCTCTCCCCGGCCAACACCGCCGGAGATCCAAGGCGTCAACCTTTTGACTGTGACATATTTTTGAAGGCTTGTCGAAGGTGAAAACAAGGAGAACACGTGGCAAAATCATGACGAACAGCCGCTAGCCGTTACCTCCATTTGGTGATAGGAGCTTGCGGAAATCATCGGCAAAACGGACGATGTCCGAAGACGGTTATGGGGAATGCATATGGCCGATCAGGAACAGGCAGAAATCAGGCTCATAGTGGCGCGACTGCGCCAGGAGCACGAAGATTACGATGCCGCGATCAATGCCATGATTGCCACCGGATGTGATGCATTGCGCGTCCAGCGTATGAAAAAGAAGAAACTGGTGATCAAAGACAAGCTGACGAAGCTCGAAGACCAGATCATCCCTGATATCATCGCCTGAGGGGAACGCCGTGACGATGACAGACAGACCGCCCGTTGCCATCATCATGGGAAGCCAATCCGATTGGGAGACCATGAAGAATGCTGCGGACACGCTTGAGGCGCTCGAAATTCCCTATGATGCGCGCATCATATCGGCCCATCGCACGCCGGATCGCCTGGTAAACTTCGCCAAGACCGCACGCGATGAAGGCTTTAAGGTGATTATCGCCGGCGCGGGCGGCGCAGCTCATCTGCCGGGCATGGCCGCAGCCATGACGCCGCTTCCCGTTTTCGGCGTCCCCGTTCAATCGAAGGCGCTGTCCGGTCAGGATAGTCTCCTCTCCATCGTCCAGATGCCGGGCGGAATTCCGGTCGGTACACTTGCCATCGGCAAGCCCGGAGCGATCAATGCAGCGCTTCTGGCTGCTGCAGTCCTGGCATTGTCGGATGAGGACATTGCCGAGCGGCTTGACGACTGGCGCGAGCGCCAGAGCGCGGCCGTTGCCGAATATCCAATGGACGACCTATGACTGTAAGAACAATCGGCATCATCGGTGGCGGTCAGCTTGGCCGCATGCTTGCCATGGCCGCAGCGCGACTGAACTTCCGCACCGTCGTTCTGGAACCGCAGCCCGACTGTCCGGCAGCGCAGGTCGCCAACGAACAGATTGTCGCCGCCTACGATGATCCTGCCGCGCTCACCGAGCTTGCGACGGCGTGCGAGGTCGTCACATACGAGTTCGAGAACGTCCCGGTTGCCGCGGCGGAAGCGCTTGCGAGCACGGTCCCGGTTTATCCACCGCCGAAGGCGCTCGAGGCTGCCCAGGACCGCCTGGTCGAAAAGCGCTTCATCAACGGCTGCGGCATCCCGACAGCGGGCTTTCACGCCGTCGACAGTCAGGCCGACCTCGAGGCGGCGCTCAGCGATTTCGGCGGCCGCGGCGTCCTGAAGACCCGTCGGCTTGGCTACGACGGCAAGGGGCAGAAGGTATTCCGCTCTGCGGCTGACACGCCGGATGGCGCCTTTGCCGCCCTCGGCAACGTGCCACTCATTCTCGAGAGCTTTGTTTCATTCGAGCGCGAGATCTCGATCATTGCAGCGCGTGCAACCGACGGCACTATCGTTTGCTACGATCCCGCCGAAAATGTTCACCGCGACGGCATCCTGCACACCTCAACGGTGCCGGCTTCCGTCCCGGCGACTGCGGCAGCCGACGCCCGCGAGGCGGCCGGAAAGATCCTGACGGCCCTCGGCTACGTCGGTGTTATCGGCATCGAATTCTTTGTGCTAGCGGACGGCAGCCTGATCGCCAATGAAATGGCGCCTCGCGTCCATAATTCTGGCCACTGGACGGAAGCTGCTTGCATCATCTCGCAGTTCGAGCAGCATATCCGGGCGGTTGCCGGCCTGCCGCTAGGCAATGCCGACCGCCACTCGGACTGCGTGATGCAGAACCTGATCGGCGACGATATTCTGGCGCTCCCGGACTGGCTGCGGCGGGCGGATACGCTGGTGCACCTCTACGGCAAGACGGAATCGCGTCCTGGCCGCAAGATGGGGCACGTCACGACGTTGACCGCGAAATTGC
Organism: Rhizobium sp. BK399; assembly: GCF_014194695.1. Lineage (GTDB taxonomy): Bacteria > Pseudomonadota > Alphaproteobacteria > Rhizobiales > Rhizobiaceae > Rhizobium. The sequence continues at coordinate 107,102 of NZ_JACIAH010000004.1, forward strand.
CGGTTTTCCCCTGACAAAAGCCGCTTCGGCCATGGGAAAAACACGGTCATGTGGTTGACACGGGGAAGTCGTCGGGTTATCTGCACGCCCAACCTGAAGAGCGCGCCCTGAGCGCGCTTTTGAATGTAATAGATACGGGCGAATGTGAATTCCCCCTCAAACATCGCGGATCAAAACAATGAAGATCAAGAATTCGCTCAAGTCGCTCAAGGCTCGTCACCGTGACAACCGCCTGGTTCGCCGCAAGGGCCGCATCTACATCATCAACAAGCTGAACCCGCGCTACAAGGCTCGTCAGGGCTGATTTAGCGCGTCTGGACGTTCGTGGCATTTGCCCGCGACTGCCCAGGGATTGCCTCGGCAATCAAATCAAATTGCTTTGATCTTCAGCGATGGCGGGCTACTATGCCCGCCATGCGCTTTTTTGCTATGACGTGCGCGGCGCTGCCGCTATCCCTCGTTCTGCTCGCTCCCGTTGTTCCTGCCGCCGCCGCGGAAAAGGAAGTCATTGTCGAGCAACCGGACGCAAACCTCACACCCAGGCAGCATCTGGATCAGCTCTATGCACAGCTGAAGCGGGAACGCGATCCGGACAAAGCGAGCGGCATTGCCAATGAAATCCGTACCGAATGGAACGACTCCGGCAGTGCGACCGTCAACCTCCTGATGCAATGGGCCGACAAGGCGATCGAGGAGAAGCGCACTGCCGCCGCCCTCGATTTCCTCGACCAGGCGATCGCCCTCAAGCCAGATTACGCCGAAAGCTGGAATCGCCGCGCGACCCTCAACTATGCCAATGACAGCTATCGCAAGTCGATGTCTGACATCGAGCATGTGCTTGACCTCGAGCCACGCCATTTCGGCGCGCTTTCCGGCATGGCCGCCATTCTTACGGAAACCGGCAACGACCAGTTGGCCCTGAAAGCCTGGGAACGTTTCCTGGAGATCTATCCAGCCAATCGAAGCGCCCAGGAGCAGATGAATACGCTCTCTGAAAAGCTGGCCGGCAGCCGCACCTGATCTTGACGCCAGCGCCGGCAGCCCAATCTTACGCGTCGGTTACGTGATCTCAGCAGATATTGCCATGCTTGCCGAAGCTTCCGTTTTCATTGCCTCTGTTGCCGCCGCTCTTGGCTACTCCGCCTACAAGGAACGGCGGTTCGAGGCTGATTGTCCGAACATCGGCCAACTGACGGATATCGGCGGATATCGGCTGAATGCCTTTCACGTCCCTCGCCCCAAAACTGCCGATCTGCCGCCGCTCGTGTTCATCCACGGTGCGGCCGGAAATCTGCTTGACCAAGTCGGTGCCTTCCTGCAGCCGTTGGGGGGCCGCGCGGAAATGCTGTTCGTCGACCGCCCGGGTCATGGTTATTCGGAGCGCGGCGGTTCCGAGAATGCCCTGCCCTCGGGGCAGGCGGACGCGATCGCGAAACTGATGAAAAAACGAGGCATCAAGCGGGCCATTATCGTCGGTCATTCCTTCGGCGGCGCCATTGCCGCCGCTTTCGGCGTCCGCCACCCCGAGATGACCGAGGGCCTGCTCTTCCTCGCTCCAGCGACGCATCCCTGGCCTGGCGGACTGGACTGGTACTATAATGTCGCGGCGATGCCCGTGCTTGGCTGGCTCTTCAACCACACAATCGTCGTGCCGCTCGGCCTGCGGCGCCTCGAACAAGCGACATTGAATGTCTTCCGGCCCAATCCACGCCCGGATGATTACATCGCAAAGACGGGACCGACCCTGGTGCTACGCCCAACTGCCTTCTACAACAACGCCGTCGATTGCATGCGCCTCCTGCCTTATCTCAAGGCCCATTCTCCGCAGTACGCCAATATCACCGCGCCAACCGTCATCGTCACCGGTGACAGCGATGCCATCGTTTGGGAACACCTTCATTCGCAGGGTCTGGCCCGTGATATCGCCGGTTCCGAGCTGGTTAGAATCCGCGGCCTCGGCCATAAGCCGGATTACGTGGTCACCGATGTCGCCGTTGCCGCCATGGAGAAGATCGGCGGCGCTGCTCGCGACCTGCAGGCCCTCGCGCGCCAGGCAGAACGTCGCCTGATCGTTGAAGAACCTGCACAATTGGCGGACACCGTTGCGCCTTTCGGCCACCCGGCGGGGCTGACGCCGCCGGTAACAACGGGAAACTGATAAACAGCACGTTCTTATGTACCAACCTCGGCGGTTGCCCACATTGCCGAGCGCTGGCTGCGTCCCATATCCATTGCACTATCATGCTTTGAGGGAAGTCATGGATCACCCCTATTTTCGGATATCTGCCGTCGTCGCGGCGTTCTCATTTGTTCTCGCGCCATCGGCGTTCGCCGCTTCACCGGCGCCGGTCGAGGCCGAGCACGGTATGGTCGTAACCGCCCAGCACCTAGCGACCGATGTCGGCGTCGATGTGCTGAAGAATGGCGGCAATGCCGTCGATGCCGCGGTCGCCGTCGGCTACGCGCTCGCCGTCGTCTATCCGACGGCCGGCAATCTCGGTGGCGGCGGCTTCATGACAATCCGGCTGAAGGACGGCAAGACGACATTCCTCGATTTCCGCGAGCGCGCGCCATTGGCAGCCACCAAGGCCATGTATCTTGACGGCAAGGGCGATATCGTTCCCCGTGCCAGCCTTGACGGCTATCTTGCCGTCGGCGTGCCAGGATCCGTAAAGGGCTTCGAGATGGCCCGCGAGAAGTACGGCACCAAGTCGCGGCAGGATCTGTTGGCGCCCGCCATCCGCTACGCCAAGGAAGGCTTCACGCTGGAACAGGGCGACGTCGCCAGCATTGGCGGTAGCGCGAAGCGGCTCGCGAAGGACGAGGCCGCGGCAAAGATCTTTCTGAAAGCGGAGGGCAAACCGTACGCCGTCGGCGAGAAGCTTGTGCAACCCGACCTTGCCGCCGTTCTATCCAGCATCGCTGACACAGGACCCGACGCTTTCTACAAGGGCACGCCCGCAGAGGCGATCGTCAAGGCGAGCCAGGCGAAGGGCGGCATACTCGCCAAGGAGGATTTCGAGCAATACGCGGTGCGTGAACTGAAGCCGGTCGAGTGCAGCTATCGCGGCTACGACATCATCTCGTCGCCTCCTCCCTCCTCGGGCGGCGTCATCATCTGCGAAATCCTCAACGTTCTGGAAGACTATCCTCTTTCCTTCCTCGGCTACGGCTCGGCCGAGACGGTGCACCTGATGGTCGAGGCGATGCGCTACGCCTATGTCGATCGCAACGCCGCCCTTGGCGACCCTGACTTCGTCGACAACCCCGTCTCGACAATGCTCGACAAAGGTTACGCCAAGGCGATCCGCGCCAAGATCGATCCCTACAAGGCGGGCACCTCCGCCAACCTGAAACCTCTGGGCGCTAAGGAAAGCGTCGAAACCACGCATTATTCGATCATCGACGACGAAGGAAATGCCGTCGCCGTCACTTACACGCTGAACGGCAACTTCGGCGCCGGCGTCGTCGCTCCCGGTACCGGCGTTCTGCTCAACAACGAAATGGACGATTTCACTTCGAAGCCCGGCGTTCCCAATCTCTACGGGCTCATCCAAGGCGAGGCCAATGCGATCGCACCGAAGAAAACGCCGCTCTCCTCCATGAGCCCGACGATCGTGACCAAGGACGGCAAACCCTTCATGGTCATCGGCAGCCCTGGTGGCTCGCGCATTATCACTATCACGCTGGAGACCATCCTCAACGTGATCGATTTCGGCATGGACATCAGTCAGGCGGTCAACGCCCCGCGCATTCACCATCAATGGCAACCGGACAAGATCTACTTCGAGCCCTACACTTTGTCGCCCGATACGATCCGGGCATTGATCGCCATGGGGCACACGCTGGACGATGGCAGCGGCCCGCCGCAATGGGGACAGGCCGCTGGTATCCTTGTCGGCGGCAAGAGCCTTGCCGATATCGCGAAGGGCGGCGGAGCACGCTACTACGGCGCGATGGACAGCCGCGCCGCCGAAGGTTCCGCCAGCGGATACTGATCACGGATACGCGCGTGGACGAAATCGCCTTCGATGCTGACGCGCGGCCGGGCGCCGGGCACACTTGGTTCCAGGCTATCGACGTAAGAAGCTTTGGCGATGACGGAATAGTGGATCACTGGCGTGGCGCTGATCGCCTCGGCAACGGCCGATATCGCCATCAGTCTCGACCTCGAGCAGAGCGGTGGTCTCCATGCCGGCGCGATTGTCACGCTTGGCAACGTGATCACGCTCCTGATTCTCGGCACCGCGGCGTCGATCGCGAGCGGCAGTCAGTCGATCGCCGCGACCCCTTCGGAACCGCCCGCCCCACCCGCACCGAGTCAGGAAGACGATACGATTGCCAGCGCGCTCGAAAATCTGATGCGCTCCCGAGAGCTCTACCGTGATCCCGACCTCAATCTCGGCCGCATCGCCCGCAAGATGAGTCTTCCGGCCCGGCGCGTTTCGATGGCGGTCAACCGCGTCCATAGTGTCAGCGTCTCGCAATATGTGAACGACTTTCGTATCCGCGCGGCCTGTCAGGCACTTGTGAACATGGACGAGCCGGTTACGCGGCTGATGTTCGATTGCGGCTTCATCAGCAAGTCGAATTTCAATCGCGAGTTCCTGCGCGTCACCGGCACCAACCCGACCGAATTCAGGCGACGCCGCCGTCACAAATCGGAGGCCGTCGCTACGCAACCGACGCTTTTTGTGTCACGGTGACAAAGTCACCGTTCACAAGCGTCGCGTGTGGTCCTATGCAGGGGCGTACCGTCATTCGAAAGAGTCTCCATGGCCAGCATTGAAATGATCGTTGCCGCCCGCGCCCGCCTGCGCGGACATGCGCGCCGCACGCCGCTTCTTTCTTCTCCCTTTATCGATGAGCTTGCCGGACGGCGGGTATTGGTGAAGGCCGAGTGCTTGCAGCACACCGGCTCCTTCAAATTCCGTGGCGGCTGGTCCGCCGTCTCCGCGCTCGATCCTGCCGTTCGCAGCCGCGGCGTCATCGCTTTCTCGTCAGGCAATCACGCGCAGGGCGTGGCGCTCGCCGCCAAGCTGCATGGCGTGCCGTCAGTCATCATCATGCCGTCGGACGCGCCAAAACTGAAGATCGCCAACACGCGTGCGCTCGGCGCCGAAGTCGTGCTCTACGATCGCGCGACACAGGATCGCGACGCCATTGGCGCTGAACTCTCTGCTGCGCGCGGCCTGACGCTGATCAAGCCTTTCGACGAACCGCAGGTGATCGCCGGACAGGGTACGACAGGTCTGGAAATTGCCGAACAGGCAGACGAGGAAGGCATCAGCTCGGCCGAGGTATTGGTCCCCTGCGGCGGCGGCGGCCTTTCCTCGGGGATAGCGCTTGCACTCGAAGCCAGTGCGCCTGCGTTCCGAGTGCGCCCCTGCGAGCCGGACGGCTTCGACGACTTCACGCGGTCGCTGGCATCAGGCAAGATCGAGCGCAACGCCACCATGACCGGCTCGATCTGCGACGCCATCATCACGCCGCAGCCAGGCAACATCACCTTTCCGATATTGCAGCGCCTCGCCGGCGCCGGCATCGTCGTGACGGACGAGGAGGCGCTCCGCGCCATGGCCCTTGCCTTTGTCCGGCTCAAGATCGTCGTCGAGCCCGGTGGGGCGGTGGCGCTTGCCGCAGCGCTCTTCCATGGCGATGAGTTGGAAGACGACAACGTCTTCGTCGTTACCTCGGGAGGCAATGTCGACGCCGATATCTTCGCCGAGGCATTGGCCCGGCACGGATAAAGGCAGGCGAAAGCCTGCCTCCAACCTCGCTTAGGCGGCCTTATAGCGTGCCGCAGGTGCCGAGCGTGACAGGTGCGGCATCAATGCCTGACGCGCACCCTCGTAGGCCGTCAGCAGCCCTCCATCTTCAAGAGCCGGGATCGTCGCGAGCTCACCTTGATCGAAACCGACAAGGGCGGCATCCACCATATCTTCCGCCGACATGACGATTTCGGTTGGCAGGTGCTCGACTGGCGTGCCGGCGATGTTCCAGAATTCGGTCGCCGTCGCTCCCGGCAGCACCGCCTGGATGCGGATGTTCTTGTCCGCAAGCTCGTGCTTCAACGATTGGCTGAAGGCAAGAACGAAAGCCTTGCTGGCGCCATAGACGCCGTTCAGCACTTCAGGCGCGATCGCGACGATCGAAGCGATGTTGATGATCGCGCCGCCGCCGCGCGCCACAAAACCGGGCACGCCGGCATAGCTCAGCCGCATCAACGCCGTGACGTTGAGATCGATCATCGCCTGCATCTTGTCGACATCGGCGGCAAGCAGCGGTGCCGTGCCACCGACGCCGGCATTGTTGACCAGAAGCGTAATGCTGCGGTCGCTCTTCAGAACCGACTCGACGCGCGCCAGGTCGGCCTTGTTGCCGAGGTCGGCCGGAATGGTTTCGACCGTCCTGCCTGTTTCCCGGGTCAGTCTCGTCGCAAGTTCGGAAAGCCGTTCTGCATTGCGGGCGACCAGAATGAGATCATAGCCGCGCTTTGCGAGCCGGTGAGCATAGACAGCACCAATCCCCGACGATGCGCCGGTAACGAGTGCGGTTCCTTTGTGCTGTTCGGTCATTGTCGTTCTCCGTGTTTGGGCAACAGCGCCCGCTGTTGGCTTGCGCAGAGTCTTACGCCCGATTGCCAATGGCTTGAATGTCATATAAGCCACCTTTTAGGACAAACGGAGTTTCGAGCCATGCAACGCATTGCCGTCCTGCTCTTTCCCGGCTTTCAGATGATGAGCCTAGCCGCCATCTCGGCCTTCGAGTTCACCAACATCGAACTCGGCGAGCCGGCCTATGAGGTTTCCTATCTCTCCGAGACCGGGGGACCTGTGCCCAGCTCCTTCGGCGTGAATGTCGAGACCACGCGCTTCGGTGATCCCGCTTTCGATACGCTGCTGGTGTCCGGCGCCGTCGGCATCAAACTGCCGACGGCGGGGGAAGGCGAGTTCATCCGCAAGGCGCTTGCCGCCTCGCGTCGCGTCGCCTCGATCTGTACCGGCGCTTTTCTGCTTGCGGAGGCAGGCGTCCTGGATGGCCGTCGCGCCACGACCCACTGGCTCCTCGCCCGCGAGCTGCAATCGCGCTATCCGAAGGTCAGGCTCGAGGAAGATCGCATCTTCATCATCGATGGCTCCGTCTGGAGCTCGGCGGGCATGACGGCCGGGGTCGACCTGGCGCTTGCGATGATCGAGAAAGACCACGGCGCCGATGTCGCCCGTGCGGTCGCCCGCAAGCTCGTCGTCTATCATCGCCGCGCCGGCGGCCAGTCGCAGTTCTCCGCACTCTTGGAACTGGAACCCAAATCGGACCGTATCCAGAAGGCGCTTGCCCATGCCCGCGGCAATCTGAAGAACACGCTATCAGTCGAGGAGCTGGCGGAAGCGGCGGCGCTCAGCCCCCGACAATTCAGCCGGACGTTTCGCGCAGAGACGGGACAATCGCCAGCCAAGGCGGTGGAGAACCTGCGCCTTGAGGCAGCCCGCCTGATGATGGAACAGGGCCGGCATCCGATCGACGTCGTTGCAACGGAAACAGGTTTCGCGGATCGGGAGAGGATGCGCCGCGCCTTCCTGCGCGCCTTCGGGCAGCCGCCCCAGGCAATCCGCCGAAACGCGCAGCGCGAATATCAGGCATAGGCCCGCGCCGCCGACCTTGCGGTCGATGGGACGGCGTCCGCGACAGCCTCCCGCACCGCTTGCAGCATGATGGACGCGAGCCGCGCGGTTGCCGGCCCAGGGTCGGCTTCGGCACGATGCAGCACGAGACCGAGCGAGGGAAGCTCTGGCAGGCCAGCGGCGTCGGCGACAAGCGGCTTCACCTTTCGCGGCAGGCCGATCGGCGTACGGATGCTGATCCCGAGCCCGGCAGCCGTCGCGGCCCACAATCCGCCGAGGCTTGGACTGACGAAGGCAAGCCGCCAGGGAATGCCCGCCGTATCAAGCGCCTTGGTCGCCGCGGTGCGCAGCAGGCACGGAGCCTCCAGTGAAGCAAGCGGCATCGGCTCGCCGCTGTCGAGGGTCCAGTCGACCGCGCCTTCCGCCGGACCGATCCAGCGCATCGGCACCTCGGCGATCTTCTCGCAATGCGGTGTCAGCGTGCCATCGTTCCAGGCCAGTGCCAGATCGAGCTTACCCGTGGTGACGCGCTCGATCAGCTCGACATTGCGCACCACCCGCGCTTCGATGCGGACCTTCGGATGCGCGCGCGCAAAACGGCCGAGCACGTCGGGCAAAAGGGTCTCGCCGAAGTCCTCCTGCAAACCGAGCCTGACCCAACCCTCGAGTTCGATGCTCTGCATGGCTGCGGCCGCTTCGTCGTTGAGCTCCAGCAGGCGGCGCGCATAGGCCAGCATCGTTTCACCCGCATCGGTGAGCGCAAGCCCGCGTCCGGCCTTGCGGAAGATCGGCGTCCCGGCCTGCTCCTCCAGCTTCTTCAGCTGGGCGCTGACGGCCGAGGTCGAACGGCCGAGACGGTCGGCTGCTCTCGCGAAGTTGCCGAGCTCCATTCCGGTCGCGAAGGTCCGGAGTACATCGAGATCAAAGATCGTCCGCCGCATCGTATAATCCCATTTTTATGGATCATAAGTTCATTTAATTCTGATTTTCTGCATTATCGTGGCGTGCGATGCTCCTCCTGTCAAGAATTCACACAGAGGAGGCATTGATGCCTTTTGTTCGTATCTCTCTCCTGCGCGGCAAGTCGCCGGACTATCTTCGCGCCGTTTCCGACAGCATTCATCAGGCAATGGTCGAGACATTCAATGTACCGCCTGCCGACCGCTTTCAGGTCATCCACCAGCATGAACCGGGTGAACTGATCTTCGACCGGAACTATCTCGCCGGACCGCGTTCCGACGACTTCGTGCTGTTCGCCATCACCGCCGGCAAGCCTCGCTCGACCGAAACGCGACAGGCCTTCTTCAAGCGCGCCGCCGAACTTCTCGGGGTATCCCCGGGCATCCGGCCGGAAGACATCATGATCGTCGTCACCACCACATCCCCGGACGAATGGTCGTTCGGCGATGGCAAGGCGCAGATGATCGAACCTGGCTGGGAAACCCGCGCCTTCGGGAGCGCCGGATGATGGGCAACCCTGAACGCATGACGGTTCGGCGTCCGGGCAACGCCGTCCGCTCACCCGCCGATATTGCCACCGCGCCCTTCTGGGTCGAGATGCTGCTGGAAGGCACGGCAGATGGCGAAAACACCGCGATGCGAGCAAGCCTCGATCCCGGTACGATCACGCGCTGGCACACGCATCCGCGCGGGCAGCTGCTCTATGTTCTATCAGGCAATGGCCTGGCGCGACGCGAAGGCGGCCCAGTGGAGAAATTGCGTGCCGGAGATGCCGTCTGGTTCGCCGCTGGTGAGAAGCACTGGCATGGTGCGACGCCTGACAGCCCCTTCAGCTACATCAGCATCCAGGCAACCGAAACCGACCGCATCGTTGACTGGCTTGAGCCTGTGGAGGTCCTCTCATGATGGCGATGCAATACAGCTTCACCCTGCCCGCCGACTACGACATGTCGATCATCGACCGCCGCATCCGCGACAAGGGACCGATGCTGGACGGGTTCCCCGGCCTCGGTTTCAAGGCCTACCTCAGCGCCCGCAAGGGTGAGTTCGGATCCCGCGAAAACCTCTATGCGCCCTTCTATCTCTGGCAGCAGCCGGAGCGCGCCAGCGACTTCCTCACCGGCCCCGGCTTCGAAGCACTGACGCAATCCTTCGGCTGGCCCCGGGTGAAGACCTGGATTGTCTGGCACGCGGAAACCATGCCTGCGGTGACAGAGGCCAAGTTTGCCACCGAGGAGACGATCGCCATCGAGCCCTACTCCTCGCTTGCTGAAATCAGAGATGAGGAAATCGGACGCGCGCAAAGACAAGCGCGGCAGGCTGACGTCGTCGCCTCGGTCTCGGCCTTCGAGCCGACAAGCTGGACGGCCGTGCGCTTCAGCCTGCATCGCTCGTCCCCGTTGATCGCGGGCGCCGGCCAGATCTATCGCGTCGGGCACATATCTCTGCCCTAGGGCGTCAGGTCGTTGCCCGGCGGTACAGCGCAAGCGACCCCGCCAGCGCCAGCATCGCCCCGCCGCAGGCGCGCTCCAGCCAGATTGCGCCCGCCGTCTTCAGCAGCCGGACGGCCTGCGAACCAAAGACCGCGTAACCGAGCATGATCAGAAAATCCAGCGACGCAAAGACCACCGCCAGAACGGCGTACTGGGTCGCCTGGGGCAGCGCCGGATTGATGAATTGCGGCAGGAACGCCGAGAAGAAAAGGTAGCCCTTGGGGTTGGTGACAGCGACCATGAAACTCTTGAGGCCGATCGAAAAGGCGGTTCCGCCGGCCATCTCGTTCTCCGGCTTCAGCGCCGCGTTGAAGCCGCCCTTGGTGCGCAGCATCATGATCCCGAGAAAGGCGAGATAGGCAGCGCCAACATATTTCAGCATCGAGAACCAGAACTCCGACGCCGCGAGAAGCGCGCCCAGACCGATCGCCACGGCACCGAGAAGCACGAAGTCGGAAAGCACCGCGCCGATCATGCCCGGGATCGCCCGGCGAACGCCGTAGCGCGAGCCGTTGGTCATCGCCAGAAGCACCGTCGGCCCAGGCGTCGCAATCGCCACAAAGGAAACGGCCACGAATGCGAGAAGTGTAACAATGTGCATGATGCCCTCCCGAACATGGAGGCCGACCCTTGCATGTGAGCCCGCCAGCCGCAAGACACCCATGGTTCAGGACAGCGAAAAGCCCGCCGCCTGTTAAGGCAGCGGGCTCTGTGAATAGTGGCTAGTTCGCTTAGATGCCGCTCTGGCCGTCGGAGCCGATATAGGCGATGCGCAGCATGTTGGTGGCGCCGGGCGTTCCGAGCGGCACGCCGGCCGAGATGATGATGCGGTCGCCCGGCTTGCCGAAGCCTTCGTCGGCAACGATGCGGCAGGCGCGGTTGACCATGTCATCGAGGTCGGTTGCGTCGTGGGTGACAACGCAATGCAGGCCCCAGACGATCGCAAGGCGACGCGCGGTCTGGATGACCGGCGACAGCGCCAGGATCGGCACCTGCGGACGTTCACGCGAGGCGCGCAGACCTGTGGTGCCCGACGAGGTGTAACAGACGATAGCAGACAGGCGGAGCGTTTCGGCGATCTGGCGTGCGGCGAGCGAAATCGCATCGGCGCCGGTTGCTTCCGGCTGCGCGCGCTGCGCGTAGATGATGCCCGGATAGTGCGGCTCGCGTTCGATGGTGCTGGCGATCGAGGCCATCGTCGAGACGGCTTCAACCGGATAGTCGCCGGATGCGGATTCGGCCGACAGCATGACGGCGTCGGCGCCTTCGAAGACGGCGGTCGCGACGTCGGAGACTTCGGCACGCGTCGGAACCGGCGCGGTAATCATCGATTCCAGCATCTGCGTGGCGACGATCACCGGCTTGCCCGAACGGCGGCAAGCGCGGATCAGCTGCTTCTGGATACCCGGAACGGATTCGAGCGGCATTTCGACGCCGAGGTCACCACGGGCAACCATGAGCGCGTCGGAAAGCTCGATAATCTCCTCGATGCGCTCGATCGCCTGCGGCTTTTCGATCTTCGACATGATGCCGACGCGGCCGCGCGCGATCTTGCGCACCTCGGCCAGATCTTCCGGGCGCTGCACGAACGACAGCGCAACCCAGTCGACGTCGTCAGTCGCCAGAACGGCGTCGAGGTCGGTGCGGTCCTTGTCGGTCAGAACGCCGACGGTCAGCAGCGTGTCGGGAAGGCTGACACCCTTGCGGTCGGAAATTTTCGTTCCAGAGATAACGGTGGTGACGATGCTCTTGCCGTCGCACTTTTCAGCGCGCAGGGCGAGCTTGCCGTCGTCGATCAGCAGGCGGTGGCCGGGCTGTACCGATTCCAGGATTTCCGGATGCGGCAGGAATACGCGGGTCGCGTCGCCGGGAATATCCTTGTTGTCGAGCGTAAAAGTGTCGCCCGGCTTCAGATCGACCTTGCCTTCAGCAAACTTTCCGACGCGCAGCTTCGGGCCCTGCAGGTCGGCGAGAATGCCGATCGGGCGGCCGGAGCGGGCTTCGACGGCGCGGATACGCTTGATCAGCATGCGCATCACGTCATGGCTGGCGTGGCTCATGTTGATACGGAAGACATCGGCACCTGCCTGGTGCAGCTTCTCGATCATCGATTCCTCGGACGAGGCGGGTCCAAGGGTGGCGAGGATTTTAACTTTGCGGTTGCGCTTCATCAATTCGGGCTTTCTTGCGTGCCGGGGGTATCGGAAAGTTGAACCATCCAGCTGCCCTGGCGGCCCGTGTCATATTCCTTGAACCCCATCTTCTGATAGCCACGGGCGTAGCAATCATTGACACCCGTGATCTTGAACTCGTTTTCCGCCACGCACATCTGCACGTCACCCGTCCATCGGCCTCCCCGGGCAGCGTCTTCGGCGTAGAGATAATAGTATCGGGACTGCAGCTCTCCCTCGATCAGCGTCGCGCAGGTCGTTGCCGGCACTTGCCACCAGCCTTCCGTCATCCAGCCATCCTTGGCTCGATACCCAATCGCCACGCCCACCAGATTCTGCGTTCCGTTGCACACGCGGAAATCGGCACGAGCCACATCAGCAATAAAAAACGGCGAGAAAGCCGCAAGAACAAACAGTGCAAAACGGGCAAGCGGCCCGAAACGCATAAGGAAACTTGGCGCGGTCTGAATCAACACGACTTCCAATGGGCTCCCGACTATTTTGTTTTAGGTGTGCCTTCTTGCGCTGCCTCCCGGCGAATGTCAACGCAATGCTAATCGATTATATTCTGGATGGCCGACTGTACTTGGACCACGCCGTCGCCTTTGCTCACCAGCGCGCTTGAACGCGCCCGCGGCCCGTGCGATCAGAGGCTGCCCCGTAACCACGATCGGCCATTTCCCTCATGAGCTCTTTCAAATCATTTGAACTACTAGCCGGCGATCATGACAAAGGCTTGGTGCTGCTCGGCGATCATGCAATGAACCGGCTGCCGGAGCGCTACGGCAGGCTGGGCCTGCCGGACAGCGCGTTCGAGCGACACATCGCCTATGATATCGGCATCGAGGGGTTGGTCCGCAAACTCGCCGCGATGCTCGACGTACCGGCTGTCCTGGGCGGCTTTTCACGATTGCTGATCGACCCGAATCGGGGTGAGGACGACCCCACGCTGATCATGAAGATTTCGGACGGCGCGGTCGTTCCCGGCAATCATCCGATTACCGCCGAAGAGTGGAATTATCGGATCGAGACGTTCCACAGGCCCTATCACAACGCCGTCAGCGAAACGATCGACAAGGTCGCGAACGAGAGCGGCAAAGCGCCGCTCGTCCTATCCCTCCACTCCTACACGCCGTTCTGGAAAGCCTTCCCCCGCCCTTGGCATGCAGCGGTTTTGTGGGACAACGACCATCGTGCCGTCGCGCCTCTGCTTGACATGCTGCGCAGCGATCCCGATCTCGTGGTCGGAGACAATGAGCCGTATGATGGCGCGCTGAAGGGCGACACGATGTATCGGCATTGTATGCTGACCGGCATCCCGCACGTTTTGCTCGAGGTGCGCCAGGATCTGATCGGCGACGAAGCGGGTATTACGGCATGGGCCCGGCGTCTGGCGCCGATCTTTGAGACAATGAACGCCGATCCGGTATTGCACGAGTATAATGTGCATGTGTCGCGCACCGGACCGTACGAATGAAGGAGACCGAGATGGCCGCGCTGAGCAAACAAAAGCAGACCGAATTTGAGGCTGCGGCTTTTCGTCGCCTCGTCGAGCATTTGCGTGAACGTGGCGACGTCCAGAACATCGAGCTGATGAATCTCGCCGGCTTCTGCCGCAACTGCCTTTCGAACTGGTATCGCGAGGCGGCTGAGGCGGACGGGGTTCCGCTCTCGAAGGAGGAATCGCGCGAAATCGTCTACGGCATGCCGTACGAGGATTGGAAAAACCTCCACCAGAACGATGCCTCGGCGGAGCAAAAAACCGCATTCGAGCTGAACAAGCCGCACAAATAATTCCCTCGCGTCTCGAATCGACTTGACCCCGGGCACGCTTCGCGGCAGTCAACGCCATCCGAATTTCACACCCCCAATCAGGAGAACACGATGTCTGATGCTCATGGCGTCGCCCGCGATCAGCTTCGCGCCTTTGTGGAGCGCATTGAACGCCTGGAAGAAGAAAAGAAGACCATCGCCGACGACATCAAGGACGTCTACGGCGAAGCCAAGGGCATGGGCTTCGATACCAAGATCCTCAAAAAGGTCGTTGCGCTACGCAAGAAGGACGAGCAGGAGCGTATGGAAGAAGACGCGATCCTCGACACCTACCTGCATGCGCTCGGCATGATCGAGGCCCCGCCGGAAGGCTGATTTTTCAGAGCAGTGCCTTTAGAGCCGCCGACCCGATCGGCGGCTTTTTTGTGCGGACTCACGCTCGAACAGAGCTTATTTTCCGGCTTCCTCGGCGGCCTTCTCGATCACGTCGGCGACCTTCTTCGGCTGTGACGCGAAGACGGCATGACTGGCCTTGATCTCGGTCACCGCGCTTCCGGCGCGCTTTGCCATTGTCCGCTCGAGTTCGGGGTTGATGGCACGGTCCTCGGTCGCCACGACTGACCAGCTCTTCTTTGACCGCCAGGCTGGATCGTCGACTTTAGCGCCAAAGACCTCTTTGGCCGCAAAGACCTGCGACTTGGCGAGAAAGGCAGCGTCGGCCTTTGGCACATCGGCGGCGAAATCGGCGTGAAACGCGCTTGGGTCCAAATAGAGGTACTTGGCGTCCTTGGTTTCCCTGATGCTGTTTGAAGCCGGCGGCTTGGAGCCGGCAAGCGTGGCTACATTTTCGCCCTTGTCAGGCTGGAAGGCCGCTACGTAAACAAGTCCCTCGACGTGCGGATCATTCCCCGCTTCCGTGATGACCATGCCGCCGTAGCTGTGACCGACCAGCAGTGTAGGTCCGTCCTGCAGGTCCAGAACGCGTTTCGTTGCCGCAACATCGTCGGCGAGCGATGATAGAGGCTCTTGCACGACAGTCACATGAAAGCCGCGCCGCTCCAGGATTTCCGTTGCCTTGCGCCAACTGGACCCGTCGGCGAAAGCGCCGTGAACGATGACGATATTCTTGATCTCGGCGGATTGGGCGGCGAAAGCGATGACACTGGTGGCGAAGGCAAGTGCGAAAGTGGAAATGATACGGCGGTTCATGCGGTCGCTCCTTTTGGGTTTATGACGCACCCGGCCGGAAAACATTGGGAGGCATCGACCGAGGGCGTACGCAATCTGGTCGTGGGACGTATTGTCGATATTTCAGATTTCGGACCAAATGTATGACAAAGTAGCGAGAGGTATTTGCGGCTCGGCCCAATCCTCGTTCGGACGATACGGTGCGCCAGCGCTGGCGCACATCCGCTCGCTGATTACCAATCGGAGATCTGCAGGCTCTCCGGGTATCATTCAGGCCGCGATGCGCGGCTTCTGTTCCGGCAGCATATGGGCCATGGCGCTGAGCAAGTCCGTTTGCGAGATCAACCCGAGAACGTAACCGCCGGCATCCACGATGACGACGGCGTGGGTGCGCCCATCGGTCAAGTCAGGCAGCAAGCTGATAGCCGGTGCATCCGGGGAAGCGGTCGCGGCTGTCGCAATGTGATCGGAAAGCCGCTCGGCCTGCACCAGTTCCCGCAGCCCGACCGTGCCGATCAAACGCCCGCTTCCATCCTTCACGGGCAATGTGCGAACGTTGTGCTTCAGAAGCAGTGCGCGCGCTTTCTCCGCCGTGGCGTTCTCATCGACCGCGATCACATCGCGCGACATGATGTCGGCGCAGCTGACGGTGCCGTGCGAACGAACGGCCGCCTCAACCTCAACCTGCCGCAGCAGGCGGCTGAGGTCACCGCGGTCGATATCGAAGGTTTCCTCGAACTTCGCCAATGCCGCATCGACGTCCTCTTCGCGGAAACCGATCCGCACAGCGGACGGCGGATCGATCGTCTGATGCGTATTGACCGGCGCCGGGGTGGCGAGGTGCGGATAGTTTCGCCGCCCGAGCTTGTGAAAGAGAATGCCGAGCGCGACCAGGATGCAGGAATTCAGTGCCACCGGCACGAAGGGAAAAAGCAGGCCCCAGCTTGCCACCGCAGGACCACCGAGCACAGCAGTCAGCGCCGCGGCGCCGCCGGGTGGATGCAGACAGCGGGTAAACGACATGGCGGCGATGGCCAGCGATACGCCAACGCCGATCGCAATGATCGGCTCATGGATGAAGTGCGCGGCGAGGATGCCCATCATCGCGGAGATCGTGTTGCCGCCGATGATCGACCACGGCTGCGCGAGCGGACTCGCAGGTACGGCGAAAAGCAGCACTGCCGAAGCACCCATCGGCGCAACGATCATCGGCAAGTGCGCACCTTGCCCGAAAAAGTAGCCGCAAACCATACCCGTCAGTGCGATCGCGATCAGCGCGCCAAGGCTGGCAAGCATGCGCTCGCGCAATGTTGCGCCGGCCAGGATCGGCGAGAACAGACGGCGACTGAAGCGATGGGCTGGGTCGACCTTGGGATTGCTGGAATTTGACATGACGAACCGACAGTTTGTGAAACGAAGTGTCTTGGGGAGAAGCAGCGCGTCCGGGTCAGGCGCTTGAAAGTGAATGGCCGCCTTTGCCTCGCGAGGCAATCAGGACATCGTAAAAGGCTTCGAACGAGTCCGACCGGTCGCCTTTGCGGCGGACGAGAAAGGTCTCGACCGTGCCGATCTCGCGGGTGACGATATCACCGGGCCATCGCAGGAGATCGAACACGGAGCGCGGCATCACCCCAAAGGCATTGCCGGCGACAATGCTCGCCAGGATCGCATGATAGGAGCCGAGTTCGAGGGTGTGCAGCGAGGCAGCACCTTCAGCCCACTCCTCGGCCATCCGCCGATAGGTACAGCCTGGCTCCATGACGGCAAGTGTGTCGAGGCGAAGGTTCCTTGCATCCTTGACGTCAGGATGCTTCGGCGGCAGGACGAGGATCAGCTCCTCGACATAGATCCGTCGCGCATCGAACCCGCCGAGGTCGAGATCGGCATAGCGCGCCCCGTCGAGCGCAGCCTCGGGCGGTCTTGCGACCAATGCGCAATCCAGTTCTTGGGCTAGCACGCTCTGCATGAGCTCCCGTGTCGCCCCCATCGTCAATTGCAATGAGACGTCCGGCCACAGCGATCCGAAACGCCTGATGACATCAGGGAGCCTGCTCGCGGCCGTGCTTTCCATCGTTCCGATACGCAGCGCGCCCGAGGCAGCGAGCGGCCGCACGGCCTGCTTTGCTTCTTCGGCCAAGTCAGCAAGACGCGTCGCGTAGGAGAGAAAGATCGTGCCTTCACGCGTCAGCGACATCTTCTTGCCATCGCGCGAGAACAGCGCCACCCCGAGATCCTCTTCGAGCTGCTGGATGCGCGTCGTGACATTCGACGGTACCCGGCCTATCGCCGCCGCGGCCTTCGTGACGCTGCAGGTCGATGCGACCGCCTGAAAGATTTCGATTGAGGACAGATCCATATTTTCACTTACAGCGAATATCGGAGGGGCTTTATTCTCGATCTGGAAATGAAAATCAACCCGAGCTCTTGTTTGAACCGCGCCTCGCCGCGCGACTTTCCGTCACATCCAAGAAACGAAAGAGCCGCCGGATCGCTCCGGCGGCTCTTTCGAAATTCCTTGTGGAACCATCAGTTCGATACGAACTTCCGCACTTCCATGAAGTTGACTGCACTACCGCTGAAGCGGCCAGGATCAATGGACGCCGTCTTGGTAAAGCCTTCAGCATAGACTGCAGTCGGCTGGGCGCGAAGTGTCTGGCTGACGAAACGCGGCGCCTTCACCGGCTTGGTGACCATCTCCATCCGGGAGTTGGTGAGCGCCCACTGCGAGATGATCTTCTGCGTCAGCTTCGGTTCGGTCCGAACGGTAGCCCGGCTGGCGTCGGCCTCCGCGGCCTCATGCTTTGTCGGGCGGCCACCCTTGGTCGGCAGACCCTGAGCTACACCGCTAGCATCGGATGACTTCGGCGCATCGAAGCCATCGCCAAAGCTTGCTGATTTCGTAGCCGGCGCGAGTGCAGCGAGCTGCAACGGAGCCTTTTCGCTTGGAACCTTTTGCGGTATCGCCGCGTTAATAGCCTGCTCGACGCTCGTGACCGGCGGCTGGTTGGACGCGACCTGACGGTCGCCATCACCATTCTGCTGGTCAAGGGCATCGGCAACGGCCGGAGAAAGCGTATCTTCCTGGTCTGCCACATCGTCGTCGGCTTCAGCATCGGCATCCGCCGCAGCCAGAAGTTTTTCGGCAAGCGCCGGTCGTTCACCCGGCGTTGGAACCGCTGCGAGATTCCCCGTCATCGCAGACGGATCGGCCGAAGCGACTTCCGCATCGCCTGGAGAGCGGCGCGGTCCGAGCAGAGATGGAACCGGTACGCTGTAGGCGCTCAGATCCGCAAACTGCTGCTGACCTTGCTCGGTCACAGCAGAAAGCGCTTGTTGC
Source organism: Rhizobium sp. BK399 (assembly GCF_014194695.1). Taxonomy (GTDB): domain Bacteria; phylum Pseudomonadota; class Alphaproteobacteria; order Rhizobiales; family Rhizobiaceae; genus Rhizobium. The sequence goes on from NZ_JACIAH010000004.1 coordinate 125,646, forward strand.
GCTGCATTTCCGGACTGTGGAGCAACGAGGGCGCTGGCGACTTCGCTGCCGCCCGGCTGATTGGCGAACGCCGGACGCACCTGCGGAACCGGCGCATTGACACTTGCGACCTCAGTAGCCTGCGCGGGCGCCTGCTCGCCGGGATTGGCGGCGTTCGGCATATTGGCCGCCGGCGGCGACGCCTTCGCAACCGCCACCGCTGCGCTGCTATCATCATCGGAACTGTCTTCGGCTTCGTCCGCGCCGCCGCCAAACAGGGCGGCAAACAGTGTCTTATGCTTCGGCTGATCGCCCGACGACGAGCCCGCATAGGCGCCGGAGCTGGCCATCTGCACCTGCGTCGAGCTCACGCGACGCTTGTAGTCAGCCACCGCCTGCTCGTAACCCGGCAGCGGACGGCCATCCGCGGGGATGTGCATCGTGTTGCCATTCGGGAAGAGCCGGACCAGTTCCTCGCGGCTCATGCGTGGCCAGGCGCGAACGCCGCCGACATCCATGTGCACGAAGGGAGAACCGGATTTCGGATAGAATCCAACGCCGCCGACCTGCATTTTCATGCCGATTCCGCGCAAAGTCGCCAGTTTGACGTCAGGAATGAAGAAATCCATCGCCTTGCCGAGCATGTGCTGGCTCTTCTCGGCGACGCCGGAATTGCGGGAGCGACCCTTCAGCATGGCATTGGTGGCAGGCGAGCGGAAGCCGCAGACGACGTTGATGTAGTCGCGCGAGCCGCTCTGCCGGTAGACTTCCCAGATGAGATCGAAAAGGCGCGGGTCCATCCTCGTCGGCTGGTTCTTGCGCCAATCGCGAAGGAAGCGGTTCAGCTGCTCGAGACCCTTCGGGTCGTACCGGCCGTTGCGCTTGTAAGTGATGACGGCCTTTTCGCCGGTGTGAATGAAATAGAGTTTGAGGCTACGCGTTTCGCCGGCCGCTTCGGAAGGCGAGCTGACCAGAACCGGCGACGAAACAGCGAGTGCGAGAAGGGCGGCCATAGCCGTCCTAAACACCTTTCCGCAAAGGTCCGTGTACCTATTGCGCCAGCTCAAGCGCGAAGGTCTCGTATTCCCATTCAGATCCGGCAAACTCAATCCCCGTCAGACAGCCGATAGTCCCTCTTTGACACCGTTGGCTGTTAAATGCGGTCACACGATGGCAAAAATGCCACACGTGATCAACCTTTTCCTTACATAATGAACAGGCCACTAACAAGTGGTTTATGATTGGTAACAAAAGATGATTGCCGGAGAGTTAATTTAGGCGATTATGCGGCGTCCTTCTGCGGATTGTCCGGATCTATGCCGTAATCCTTGAGTTTTCGGTACAATGTGGATCGTCCGATGCCCAATTTTCGAGCCACTTGACTCATCTGCCCTCGGTAGAATTTAAGGGCGAATCGGATCAATTCCTCTTCCACATCCGCAAGCTTTCGCACTTCCCCGGCTGGGTTTGTGCTGGCAATCGCGTTATCGGGCGCCTCCGTGATTCGTGCGACGGCCTCTTCGACGCTGGCCTGATGGGCCGGATAGGTGGCGGCCGAGGCGTCACTTTGGCGGTCGAGGCGCGTGTTATCGGCGACGAGCGCCAGATGATCGACGACATCGTATTCCGGTAGCTGGGCGGCAATCTGCGGGAAGTCCGCTTCGCTCAGTTCGCCGCCCTCGGCAAGGACGACCGCGCGGAAAATCGCATTCTCGAGCTGACGAATGTTACCCGGCCAGTCATAGGCAGTGAGCAGGGCCAGCGCGCCGGCGCTCACCGACATGCGGTGACCGCCCTTCTGCTCGCTCGAGAAGCGCTCGGTGAAGACCCGCACGAGATGCGGAATATCTTCCTTGCGCTTGCGAAGTGCTGGAATGGTGATCGGGAAAACGTTAAGTCGATAGTAGAGATCTTCACGGAAATGCCCGTTCTTGACCTCTTCGATCAGATCCTTGTTGGTCGCCGAGATCAGCCGGACATTGACCTTGTGCGCCGTGCGCGCACCAACGGTCTCGATCTCTCCCTGCTGCACGGCGCGTAGCAGCTTGACCTGCACATCGAGCGGCAGGTCGCCGATTTCGTCGAGGAAGATGGTGCCGCCATCGGCTTCCATGAACTTGCCGATGTGCTTTTCGGTGGCACCGGTGAAGGCACCCTTCTCGTGGCCGAAGAGAATGCTTTCGACCAGATTGTGCGGAATGGCGCCGCAATTGACCGTGACGAACGGCTTGCCGGAGCGGTCGCTGCCGGACTGGATCGCACGAGCAACCAGCTCCTTGCCTACACCGGACTCGCCTTCAAGCACGACCGGAATGTTCGATTGCGCTGCGCGCTGCGCCAGATCGATGACGCGGAGCATCGCCGGGCTTGCCGAAACGATGTCGTCGAAGCCGACCGCGCCGGACCGGGAGCGCCGGCCGGCCCGTGCCTTGACCTCGCGCTGATCGAGCTTCAGGGCGTTGGAGATCGAATTGGCAATCCGCTCCGGAGAGACCGGCTTGACGACGAAATCGAAGGCGCCGGCACGCATCGCCTGCACCACGGTCTCGATGCCGCCCTGCCCTGTCTGGACAATGACAGGAACATGCGTGCCGAATTCGTGCAGTGCTTCCAGGAATTCGAGGCCCGTCATCTCGGGCATCATCAGGTCGAGAACGATGACGTTGTAGAGGCCACTGCCTCTCTTCACCATCTCCAGCCCGATCCGGCCGTTTTCCGCCTGATGGACGACGTGGCCGTGACGCTCTATCGCGTTCTTGAGCAGTCGACGCTGGATCGGGTCGTCCTCGACGACGAGTATCTGCGCTGCACCCTTGAGCTCATGGTAACCGGTCATTGCTGCCTCACTTCATGCGAAACCTGGAGGCACTCTCGCAGAAAGGCTTGAACATCCAGTTTTGAGAAACAATTGCATTTTAACGTTTGTGACGAGGCCGAATCCGACCCGAAACGGAGCTTGTGGGCAGCCGAAAGCCCCTTGATGCCAAGCCTTTAGCGGCATAGACAGTCAAGCCTGTCGCAAACGAGGAAGAGGACCCCGATGATGAAAAACATGCTCTCCGGCACCACCATTAAGTTTTCGGCAAGTTCTGCTGCCTCTGCGACCGATGCCGCTCTCGGCGAGCTGCCGACCTGGAAACTGCAGGATCTCTACCCCTCTGCCACGTCCACCGCCTTCACTGGCGACATGGAAAAAGCCGGAAAGCAGGCAATCGCTTTCGAAGAGAAGTGGAAGGGCAAGCTCGCCGACGCCGCGAGCAAGAAGGGCGCGGAGGGAATCGGCCAGGCACTGAAGGAATATGAGGCGCTGGACGACATCATCGGACGCCTCGGCTCCTTCGCCGGGCTTACCTATTTCTCCGACACGTCGAACCCGGTGAACGGCAAGCTCTATGGCGACGCCCAGGCGAAGATCACCGAATTCTCCAGCCACCTCCTGTTTTTCGCGCTCGAGCTCAACCGCATCGACGACGCCGTGATCGATGCCTGCATGGCAAACGACCCCGATGCAGGCCACTATCGCCCCTGGCTCGTCGATCTGCGCAAGGACAAGCCCTACCAGCTGGAAGACAAGCTGGAACAGCTGTTCCTGGAAAAGTCGATGACCTCGGCCGCAGCCTTCAACCGCCTGTTCGACGAGACAATGGCCGAACTGCGTTTCGACGTCGACGGCGAGAAGCTGCCGCTCGAAGTCACGCTTAACATGCTGCAGGAAAAGGATCCGGAGATCCGCCGCAAGGGCGCGATGGCGCTGGCGCAGACCTTCAAGGAAAACCTGCGCACCTTCACGCTGATCACCAACACGCTCGCCAAGGATAAAGACATCTCCGACCGCTGGCGCGGCTTCGAGGACATTGCCGATTCCAGGCACCTTGCCAACCGCGTCGAGCGCGACGTCGTCGATGCGCTGGCGGCTGCCGTCAAGGAAGCCTATCCCCGCCTCTCGCACCGTTACTACAAGATGAAGGCGAAATGGCTCGGCATGGACCAGATGAATTTCTGGGACCGCAACGCGCCGCTGCCGGAAACCTCCAGTGCCGTCATCCCCTGGAACGAGGCGAAGGACACGGTTCTATCCGCCTATGGCGACTTCGCGCCCGAGATGGCTGAGATCGCCAAGCGCTTCTTCGACGAGCAGTGGATCGACGCTCCTGTTCGTCCCGGCAAGGCACCGGGTGCGTTCGCCCATCCGACCGTTCCGTCAGCGCATCCCTATGTACTCGTCAACTATCTCGGCAAGCCGCGCGACGTGATGACGCTCGCCCATGAACTTGGCCACGGCGTCCATCAGGTTCTCGCCGGCGCGCAGGGCGCGCTGATGTGCCAGACGCCGTTGACGCTCGCCGAAACCGCATCCGTCTTCGGCGAAATGCTGACCTTCCGCGCCCTCCTCGACAAAACAAAGGACAAGCGTGAGCGCAAGGCGATGCTTGCCCAGAAGGTCGAGGACATGATCAACACGGTCGTGCGCCAGATCGCCTTCTATGAATTCGAGCGCAAGGTCCACACCGCCCGCAAGGCCGGCGAGCTGACGTCGGAGGATATCGGCGAACTCTGGCTCTCCGTGCAGTCGGAAAGCCTCGGGCCGGCGATCAAGATCTCGGAGGGCTATGAGACCTACTGGGCCTATATCCCGCACTTCATCCACTCGCCCTTTTACGTCTACGCCTACGCCTTCGGCGATTGCCTGGTGAACTCGCTCTACGCCGTCTACCAGAAGGCCGACAAGGGCTTCCAGGAGAAGTATTTCGAGCTTCTGAAGGCCGGCGGCACCAAGCATCATTCCGAACTTTTGAAGCCGTTCGGCCTCGATGCCACGGATCCGTCGTTCTGGAGCAAGGGGTTGTCGATGATCGAAGGGCTGATCGACGAATTGGAAGCGCTTGATAAGAGCGCATAGCTCTCGATCCAAAGGCAGGCATGACCAAGGCTGAACGCTACGTTCTGTTCCGGGATGACACGACCGGGCAAGTGATGCTCTTTTCCGATCCGTCGGAGATCATCATCGCCCGGACGCGCGCCGAGTTCCTTGCCGGCCTTGCCCGAATGGAAGAAGCAAAAGCTGCCGGCAAATGGCTGGCTGGCTACATGGCGTATGAAGGGGGCTACCTCTTCGAGGCGAAGCTGGCGGCATTTCTTCCGGAAGGCCGGGAAACGCCACTGCTCGCCTTCGGCATCTTCGATGCACCCGAAGCCGATACCCATCCGCTCGCCGAGCCGACACGGCGCACCGAGAACGGTGAGTTCCTGAGCGACCCCAGGGCCGGCTGGGATTTTGCTACATATAAAGAGCGCTTCGACCGCCTGCATTGGCACCTGCGCCAGGGCGATTGCTACCAGGCAAACCTCACCATGCCGATCACCGCTCGCTGGGACGGCGATCCGCGCGCCGCCTTCTGGTCGCTGATTTCAAGGCAGCCGGTGAAATACGGCGCGCTCGTCGATCTTGGCGGCCCTATCCTGCTTTCGCGCTCCCCCGAACTCTTCTTCCGTACCGACGAGGACGGCTGGATCGAAACGCACCCGATGAAGGGAACGGCCAAACGTGGCGCCGATGACGCCGAGGACGCGGCGATCATCGCCGCGATGCGCGAGGACATCAAAACGCAGGCCGAAAACCGCATGATCGTCGACCTGCTGCGCAACGACATCTCGCGCATCACGGAGGTCGGCACCCTTGATGTACCGAAACTCTTCGACATCGAGACTTACCCGACCGTGCACCAGATGGTCAGCCACGTGCAGGCGAAACTCCTCTCGGATCTGACCATTCGCGATATCTTCTCCGCCCTCTTTCCCTGCGGATCGATCACCGGTGCGCCAAAACTCAGCGCCATGCAGATCCTGCACGCGCTGGAAGACACGCCGCGCGACGCCTATTGCGGCGCGATCGGCATGATTGCTCCATCAGGCGCCATGCGCTTTTCCGTCGCGATCCGCACCGTCAGCCTGTTTTCCGGCGGCAAGGCGATCTTCAACGTCGGCGGCGGCATCGTCTTCGATTCCACCGCCGAAGCCGAGTACGAGGAATGCCTGCTGAAGGCGCGGTTTGCGATCGGTGATCAGGAGATCGCGCGGTGAACGACTTCTCGCTGATCGAAACACTGCGCTGGGAGCCGGAAATTGGTTTCGTCAGGCTGCGTCTGCATCTTGCCCGCCTCTCCCGCTCCGCCCGCCGCATCGGCTTTCCCGACCCAACAGACGCAGCCGCGAAACTGGAAGCGGCGGTTGCCGGGGCCACGACACCCCTGCGAATGCGGTTGACGCTTGATCGACTGGGGCAAATCGAGGTCACCGCTGCGCCTTTCGCACCGATACCCGAGGGCATCATATGGAAGGTCCGGATTGCCAAAACCCGTCTCGATTCCGCCGATAAACTGCTGCGGATGAAGACGACACGGCGCGGCGTTTACGAGACTGCGCGCGCAGAATGTCCGGTGTCCGAAGCCGACGAAGTGCTGCTTCTGAACGAGCGCGGCGAGGTCTGCGAAGGTACGATCACCTCGGTCTTCCTCGACGACGGCTCGGGCACGCTGCGCACGCCGCCGATCTCCTGCGGCCTGCTATCAGGCGTCTTGCGCACGGAACTGATTTGCCAACGCAAGGCCCGCGTTGGACGGATCTCCGTAGACGATCTGACGGCCGGAAAGCTCTACATGGGCAATTCGCTGCGCGGGCTGATCCCGGCCCGGATCGTCGGCTAGGCCACGATCTTCAGCCGGTCCCTGCCGCTTTGCTTGGCGATATACAAGGCTTCGTCCGCACGGGCATAGACCTCACGTGCCGTCTCGCCGGATCGCAACTCGGCCAATCCCGCCGAGCAGGTATAAGAGAAGGACGGTGCGGCCGGGATCGGACGGGCTAAGCGTACCATTGCGATGATGCGCTCGATGATCAACTCGGCCTGCGCCAGGGTCGTATCCGGCAGGATCAGCATGAACTCCTCGCCACCGATCCGCCCGAAACTGTCGCGCCGGCGGATGACCGGCTGCACGCGGCGCGAGAAATCGATCAGCACATCATCACCGACCTGATGGCCGTAGACGTCATTGATGCGCTTGAAGAAGTCGAGATCGATGATGCAGATGCAGCCGGCAATACCGGGATTGGCGGAGTCTTGCTGCGCGATCAGGCTTTCCAGCGCCGCCATCATGAAGCGGCGGTTGGAGATGCTGGTGAGTTCATCCGTCTGCGAGGCCCGCAGCGCAAAGTCACGATCCTGTCGCACATCGCGCTCGCTCTGCTTCAGATGCGTGATGTCGCTGGCGATGCAAAGCATCCAGCCATCTTTCTGCACTGTCTCCGTCATCCAGAACCAGCGCCCATCGACGACATCGGTTTCGAAAGCCCTGAACGGCAACTTGCCCCGGCGCGATTGCGCGGAAACGAGCCACACCTCGAAATCAGCGGTGCGAATGATTGTCCCCTTGCCGGCGCGCGTATTGCGCCGCATCAGCTCTGACCACAAGGGTGTTTCGTCGGGTTCGATGGCGAAGGTCGAACGAAAGGCCGGATTTGCATAGCGCAGCCGGTCTTCCTGATCGTAAAGCGCGATCAGGACGGCGCTGTCTTCCTGCAACTCGGCAAGCCGCTCCGATATCTGGTTCATCCGATTGTTCCGGGCGTGCTGACTTCAACGGTTCGCACCTTGGAGCAGAATTCTAAAAAGAATATGGATGGCTCCTCAGCAATTGAATATTCACATACGTCGGAACGCAACGCCCTGAAAGGAAATTCTGCGATGTTCATCCTCGCCCTGACTTACGTGAAGCCGAACGAGGAAGCCGACAAGCAGATGGAGCCGCATATGGCCTGGGTCAGGGAAGGCTATGCACGGGGCTGGTTTCTCGCCTCCGGCCGCAAGGTGCCGCGCACCGGCGGCGTGGTCCTTGCCGTCGGCCAGCGCGCCGAAGTCGAGGCCTATGTCGCCGAGGACCCGTTCACGGTGCATGGCATCGCCGAATACGAAATCACTGAGGTAGCCATCACGACCACGGCTGAAGGGCTGGATCTCCTGAAGAGCTGAACGATCACGACAGGAACGACATGAGCGACCTCACCGAACATCTTCAATCTCTGGAACAGCGGCTATTCGAGCCGGAGATCCGCGCCTCCGTGACAGCGCTTGAGTCTCTTCTCTCGCCTGAGTTCAGGGAAATCGGTGCATCCGGTCGCCTCTATGGATACGGGGACATCGTCGCCGGCCTGCTAGCGGAGCCCCCCGATGGGACGACACGCACATTGACGGATTTCGAGCTGCTATTGCTCGCTTCCGACCTGGCGCTCGTCACCTACCGGGCGATGCGGACCGTCCCGGCTGGCCCGCCGGTCAGCTCGCTGCGCAGCTCCATCTGGCGGCATGACGCCGATCGCCAGTGGCGCATGGTCTTCCATCAGGGGACGTTGACCGGATAGAGTGCGGTCATGACGCTTCCGATCTACACGCCCTATGACGGTTCCGCCCGCCCGTTCACCATCGGCTTGATGCCGCTCGATCTCGCTCGCTGGATCGAACCGGACGGCGATTGGGGGCGCTATGTCGGCGAAAAGCGAAGACTGCTCGAAGCGCATCGCGATGAGGTCTTCGTGGCCGAGGACGGAACCGAAGCGGCACAACAAGAGGCATACGATCTCCTCCAGGCTCACCTTGCCGCGCGCCATCCCGGGCTTTCGGACGACGCGGCCGACTGCAACACCCCACCCCTGCTGCGCGCCGGGCTGCTGGTGCAAGACGATCTCGTCATCATGCGCCGCAAGGAAAATGGCTGGCATCTCGTCACCGGCTTCGTCGCCTTTCCCTCCTCCTGGTCGCTGCAGGAGAAGTTCGGTCGCCCGATGCAGGCGATCCACGCCGACGTACCCGGTTTTGGCGAAGGCACCCGCAATGCGGCGCTCATCACCCGCATCTTCGATAACCTGCAGGTCTCGCAGCCGGTAGAAAGGCTGAACTGGTCGGTCAATATCACGGACGATCTCTTTCTGCCGGTTTCGAAGCACCGCCGCCCGCCCTCTGCCGACGGCTTTACCCTCGCCGAGCGTTTTGCCCGAGTTGAGCGCCAGACGCTGCGCAAGCTGCCGAAGTCCGGCGACATCCTCTTCACCATCCGTGTCTACGTCGATCCGATCGCCGCAATCGCCCATCACCCCAACGCCGGCAGGCTCGCTGCAAGCTTCGCCGAGCAACTGGAAGCGCTCGATGAGCAGCAAGCCGCCTACAAGGGCCTCACCCTGCAAAAAGCCGAACTCGCGGCCAAGCTTCGGGCGCTAGCCGATGCCCTCTCGCCCGTCTGATATTTGCGTTCCGGGACCAACACTCTTTATTGTGACGCGGTTTTATGGTTAGAGCCGATAATCTCGCATTATCTGCGCATTTTCAGATAAATTCTTAGAGGCTATCGCCTTCGTCGCCTTCCACAGGAGAAAAGAAAGAATGACGGAACACAACCACCCGGTATATGCCGAAATTACCGGCCCGATCGTCATGATCGGCTTTGGCTCCATCGGCCGTGGCACCCTGCCGCTGATCGAGCGCCACTTCAAATTCGACAAGAGCCGGATGGTTGTCATCGACCCGCGCGACGACGCAGATCACACCGAAATCATGGCAAAGCACGGCGTGAAGCACATCAAGGCGCATGTCACGAAGGACAACTACAAGGAGTTGCTGAAGCCGCTTCTGACTGAAGGTGGCGGCCAGGGCTTCTGTGTCAATCTTTCCGTCGACACCGGGTCGGTCGACCTGATGAAGCTCTGCCGCAAGCTCGGCGCCCTCTACATCGACACCGTCATCGAGCCGTGGCTGGGCTTCTATTTCGACAAGAGCATGAAGAATGCCGACCGCACCAACTATGCTCTGCGCGAAACCCTTCGCAAGGAAAAAGCCAAAAATCCGGGCGGCCCGACGGCCGTCTCCACCTGCGGTGCAAACCCGGGCATGGTCTCGTGGTTCGTCAAGCAGGCGCTCGTCAACCTCGCCAACGACATCGGCCTGAATTTCGAAGAGCCGGATCAGCATGACCGCGAAGGCTGGGCGAAGCTGATGAAGAAGGTCGGCGTCAAGGGCATCCACATCGCCGAGCGCGACACCCAGCGCACCAAACATCCGAAGCCGCTCAACGTCTTCTGGAACACCTGGTCCGTCGAAGGCTTCATCTCCGAAGGTCTGCAGCCGGCCGAACTCGGCTGGGGCACCCACGAAAACTGGATGCCGAAGAATGGCAAGAAGCACAAGAAGGGCTGCAAGGCTGCGATATACCTCGAGCAGCCCGGCGCCAACACCCGCGTCCGCACCTGGTGCCCGACGCCAGGCCCGCAGTACGGCTTCCTCGTCACCCACAACGAGGCGATCTCGATCGCCGACTTCTTCACCGTTCGCGACAAGGACGGCGAAGTCACCTTCCGCCCGACCTGCCACTACGCCTATCATCCGGCGAACGACGCGGTTCTCTCGATGCATGAGATGTTCGGCAACGGCGGCAACCCGCAGCCGGTTCACCACGTTCTCGACGAAGACGAACTGGAGGACGGCGTCGACGAACTCGGCGTCCTGCTCTATGGCCACGAAAAGAACGCCTACTGGTACGGTTCGCGCCTGTCGCTGGAAGAAACCCGCCGCATCGCGCCTTACCAGAACGCGACGGGCATGCAGGTGACCTCCGCCGTTCTCGCCGGGATGGTCTGGGCACTCGAAAACCCCGGTGCCGGCATCGTCGAAGCCGACGAAGTCGATTACAAGCGCTGCCTCGAGGTGCAGAGCCAGTACCTCGGCCCGGTCGAAGGTCACTACACCGACTGGACTCCGCTCGATGGTCGTCCGGGTCTCTTCCCGGAAGATATCGACACCAAGGATCCGTGGCAGTTCAAGAACATCCTCGTTCGCTGATCTCAGTCGAACCGCATTCGAAGATGCCCGTCGCAAGGCGGGCATTTTTGTAACGCCTGCTGTATAAATGCCGTCTGGAGAGCGTGGAGCCTTGCCTTCCCCGGCGGCCCGCGCCATGTGTCTCACAACCACACGGATAGTTCTCGTTCCGAATCCCCGGGAGAAGCTCATGAAAATCAGACCCCTCCTTGTCCTTCTCGGCGCCGCCGCAGCCCTGACTGCTTGCAATACGTCGTCGCCACGCCCGGTGCCGGTCGCAGCAACCCCGGCTCAAACAGGCGTTGAGGGTTCATGGTCGGATCCGAACGGCATCATCTCCACATTCCAGGCCGGAACCTTCACCACTCGCACGACCGACAGCAACCAGCTTCTCGCGTCGGGCACTTATGTGAACACCTCGCCGTCGCTGGTCGAGATCAACATGACCTCGCTGGTGCGCAAGACACAATCCAAGGTCAATTGTGCGCTGGTGAGCCAGAACCAGCTCAACTGCACGTCGGATGCCGGCTCCCAATTCACGCTCGCGCGCCGCATGTAGAGCTGTAAAGTTCGATTTGCGTTGGACTAAATGGTTCTGGTCTGCCAAAAGGCCCGAGGACGCGACCGCCGTTATTTATAGAACGGGGTCGGGCGACCGATTGACGTCACGTTGCTGCCGCGAGATCACGCTGGCCGTCCTCAAATTCTCAACAAGCCGGTTTCAGAGGATGACTGCTTTCGCAGCCTGAGCAGATTTTCGTCGTTCCAAAAAGGAAAGCAGCTCTAGGGTTTGTTGAAAGCAGCCTCTCGCGAGGTTTTTCGTTTACCGCCCTTGGAATGCGCTGCTTCTGTTACAGCTTTTTCTCTTGCCGCCGCTAAGGGCTTGATGGAAACATCGATCGTGCAGGGACGGCGGAGCGCAGGGGTCAAAGGCTTCGCCCCAAAAATCAGGAGAGCAGGATGACGAAATCATTTCAATTCGGTCTGCTGACCGCGTCGATGCTGGCGCTGTCGAGCGGTGCCGCCTTTGCCGATTATGAACTCAATATTCTTCACATCAACGATTTCCATTCGCGCATCGAGTCGATCAACAAGTTCGATTCCACCTGCTCTGCCGAGGAGGAAGGCAAGAAGGAATGCTTCGGTGGCGCCGCCCGCCTGAAGACCGCGATCGACCAGCGCCGCAACGCCCTTGATGGCAAGAACGTGCTGCTGCTCAATGCTGGCGACAATTTCCAGGGCTCGCTTTTCTACACGACCTACAAGGGCGCCGCCGAAGCCGAAGTGCTGAACGACATGAAGTTCGACGTCATGACCGTCGGCAACCATGAGTTCGACGACAGCGAGGATGGTTTGGCAACCTTCCTCGACAAGGTGAAATTCCCTGTCATTTCAGCCAACGTGCTGGCCGGTGACGGCTCCAAGCTCGGCGACCGCATCAAGCCCTCGCTGGTGCTCGATGTCGGCGGCCAGAAGATCGGCATCGTCGGCGCAGTGACCAACGACACCGAAGAACTCTCCTCGCCCGGCCCGAAGGTGATGATCGCCGACGACGTGCAGACCATCACGGCAGCCGTCGAAGACCTGAAGAAGCAGGGTGTCAACAAGATCATCGCGTTGACCCATGTCGGCTATCCGCGCGACCTCGCGGCCATCGCCAAGATTCCCGATGTCGATGTTGTCGTCGGTGGCCATTCGCACAGCCTGCTGTCCAATACCGATCCGAAGGCGGAAGGCCCCTACCCGACGATGGTCGACAATCCCGGCGGTTACAAGGTGCCGGTGGTCCAGGCTGCGTCCTACAGCAAGTATCTCGGCGATCTCGTGGTCACCTTCGATGACAATGGCGTGGTCAAGGACGCCAAGGGCGATCCGATCCTGATCGATTCCTCGTTCACCCCTGATCCGACGCTCACCGCCCGGATCGCGGAACTCGCCAAGCCGATCGAGGAGCTGCGCAAGAAGGTCATCGGCTCCGCCGAAGCCCCGATCCAGGGCGACCGCACTGTCTGCCGTGTCGAGGAATGCTCGATGGGTAACCTCGTGGCCGATGCCATGCTCGACCGCGGCAAGAGCCAGGGCATGACCATCGCCATCCAGAATGGCGGCGGCCTGCGCGCATCGATCGATGCGGGCGACGTCACTCAGGGCGAAGTCATCACCGTTCTGCCGTTCCAGAATACGTTGGCGACCTTCCAGCTGACGGGCGCCGATATTCGCAAGGCATTGGAAAACGGCCTCGGCAAGATCGAAGAGGGCGCCGGCCGCTTCCCGCAGGTATCGGGCCTGAAATACACCTTCGACAAAACGAAGCCCGCCGGCAGCCGCCTCGTTTCGGTTGAGGTCAAGGACGGCGACGCCTTCGTACCGCTCGACGATCAGAAGACCTACGGCGTTGTCACCAACAACTTCATGCGCGCTGGTGGCGACGGCTACTCGATCTTCGAGACGGCAGGCAAGAACGCCTACGACTTCGGACCCGACCTTGCCGACGTGACGGCCGAATACCTGGCAGCGCACTCGCCCTACAAGCCCTACACCGACGGGCGTGTAACCGAAGTCGCAGCCTCCGGCACGCAAGCGCCGTCCGCAACGGAACCCGCGCCCGCCTCTCCGGCAGCCCCGGCAGCGCCCACCGCCGAAGCTCCAGCTGCACTTGCTCCCAACACGCCGACCAATCACGTGATCGCGGCCGGCGACACGCTCTGGGAACTCGCCAAGCAGTTCTACGGCGAGGGCGCGCTCTGGCAGAAGATCTCAGAAGCCAACGGCAAGCCGGCGCCGCGGCATCTGACGATCGGCAAGGAACTGCAGATTCCGTCGAAGTAAGACGATTTGTCTCGATCCGACGAGCCGGTCCGGGGGTTTCCCGAGCCGGCTTTTGTTCTATAGGGTGAACCATCGTGACCCGGCTGCGTATGAGCCGGGCAGACAAGATACCGGGGCTCACATGACGACTGTTGATACTGCACGCCGCCCGGCGGATCACCCGCCCGTGAAATCAGGCAAGGTGGGCGTCCTGCTCGTCAATCTCGGCACGCCCGATGGCACCGACTACACCTCGATGCGCCGTTACCTCCGGGAGTTCCTGACCGACAAGCGCGTCATCGAATGGTCGCCCTGGAAATGGTACCCGATCCTGTTCGGCATCGTCCTCAACACGCGCCCGCAGAAGGTGGGCAAGGCCTATGAGACGATCTGGAACAAGGACAGGAACGAAAGCTACCTGCGCACCTACACGCGCAACCAGTCCGACCTCATGGTCGAGCGCCTGCAGGACCTGCCTGACGTCAAGGTCGATTGGGCGATGCGCTACGGCACGCCCTCGATTCCCTCACGCATCCAGGCGCTGAAGGATGAAGGCTGCGACCGCATCGTGCTCTTCCCGCTCTATCCGCAATACGCCGCCGCAACGACGGCGACCGTCAACGACAAGGCCTTCCAGCATCTGCTCAAGATGCGCTGGCAGCCGGCGCTGCGCACCGTCCCCGACTATCATGACGACGAGACCTACATCGACGCGCTTGCCAATTCGGTGACGAACCACCTGGCGACGCTCGACTGGCAGCCGGACATGGTGGTCGCTTCCTTTCACGGCATTCCGATGTCCTACTTCAAGCTTGGCGATCCCTACTATTGCCAGTGCCAGAAGACCGGTCGCCTGTTGCGCGAACGGCTGGGACTTCCCGAAGACAAGTTCATGGTGACTTTCCAGTCCCGCTTCGGGCCGGAAGAGTGGCTGCAGCCCTACACCGACAAGACCGTCGAGAAGCTCGCACAGGACGGCGTCAAGAAGATCGCCGTCCTCAACCCCGGCTTCGTTTCCGACTGTCTGGAAACCTTGGAAGAAATCGCCGAGCAGGCCGCCCATTCCTTCCACGAGAACGGCGGCGAGAAGTTCGCGCACATCCCCTGCCTCAACGACAGCGAGGACGGCATGCGGGTGCTGGAAAAGGTCGTCCGCCGCGAACTGCTCGGCTGGGTCTGATCAGACGCCGCGCTTGTTGCCCCACAGCAGCACATGCAGCTGGGGCAGCACGCGGGCCTCGAACCACCGGTCCTCGGCCACCTTGTCGACCAGCCACAGCATCCTGTCCATGATGCCGTCGATATCGACGCGCGCGTCGTCGTCATCCGGCGGCGGTGGCGTATGGTTCCCTGGCTGCAAATAGACGGAGAGATCTGGATAACGCGCCGCCGCTTCTCGCGCATAGGCATAGTCGCGATCGTCGAAAACGACGATCTTCAGCGCGATCGCCGGCCCATTGCCAGCCAAGCGAAGACAGTCGTCGAACGCATCCCAATCCGTCGCCATACCGCTCGACGGCGGCTTCGGGCTCAGCACCAGCACATCGAGGTCGGCAAACCATTCCTTGGCGACGCTGCCCTGCGTCTCCAGCGCGAACTTGTAGCCTTGCGCGTGCCCATGCGCGATAAGACCGCCAAGCGGCTGGATCGCCGGGTTGCCACCCGAAAGCGAGACCATCAGCGGCTTGCCGCCGGAGAGCCGTGTCACATCAGCCCATATGCCATCAACAGTCATCGGCAGCCATTGATCGCGATACTCGCTATCGACAGCATGCAGGCTGTCGCACCACGAACAGCGGTAATCGCAGCCACCGGTTCGAACGAAGATGGTCGGCAGGCCGATCAGCACGCCCTCTCCCTGGATCGTCGGCCCGAAGATCTCGCTGACGCGGATCGGCGCCTCGCGAGCCCCACTCATGGCCGGTATTCCGCCCAGGTCTTCGGCGTCTCGCTGACACGCACGGCCGAGGTCTCCGGCAGCCGCTCCTTGCACCAGTTGTAGAAGTGCTTGGCAAGATATTCCGAGGTTACGCGATCATGGCCAAACACCTCGTTCAGGTGCCGATGGTCGAACCGTTCGTCGATGTAGCGCTTCAGCGGCGAAAGCTCATGATAGTCGCGCACGAAGCCGTTTTCATCGAGCTCGGCGGACGCAAGCTCGACCACGACGATGTAATTGTGCCCATGCAGCCGCGCACACTGGTGATCGGCAGGCAGATGCGTCAGCTGGTGAGAAGCGGAGAAGTGAAATTCCTTGGTGATGCGAAACATCACTTCACCTCCCTGGCCGAATAGCCAGACGTTGCGGCTTCCCAAAAATCCGGATCCTCGTATTCCGTCGGATCGGCGATGCCGGCCAGATGGAAAGCCTCGCGCCGCTCGACGCAGGTGCCGCAGCGTCCGCAATGGCGCGTGCCGCCCTTGTAGCAGGACCACGTCTCGGCAAACGGCGTCCCATGTTTCGCACCGTCGGTGACGATATCGGCCTTCGATATGTTAACGTAGGGAGCGAACAGCGAAACGCTGGCATAGCCGTCGAGCGCCTGGTTCTGCATCTCCTGGAAGGCATCGATGAAGCCTGGGCGACAATCGGGATAGATGAAATGGTCGCCGCCATGCACCGCGACAGCAACGGCATCCACCTTCTGGGCCGCCGCGAGGCCGAAAGCGATCGCCAGCATGATGGCGTTGCGGTTCGGCACCACGGTCGTCTTCATCGTCTCCTCGGCATAGTGCCCGTCTGGCACGTCAACGTCGTCGGTCAACGCCGATCCCGTCAGGTGCCGACCGATGGTCCGGATATCGATGATCTGATGGGGCACGCCGAGCCGCTTGGCACAGCCCGTGGCGAAGTCCAGTTCCTTGCGGTGGCGCTGTCCGTAGTCGAACGAAAGCAGGCTGATAAGCTGATGCTCCGCTGCGACCCTATGGGCAAGCGAAATGGAGTCCAATCCGCCGGAGCAGATGACGATAGTCTTCATGATGAGGATCCCTTGTTTTGACCGGGTGGGCTGCGACCGGTATTTCCTGCGGGTCTTCTAGGCCAAAGCGGCCCCGTTGTGAATAGCCAGCAGGCTCCCCATATCGAATCCGTCAGTAAATGCCGTTGCCGGCCCAAGGATACTGGCGTTTGAGGTCGGCTCGTTTAAGGTTGCGTCAGTCGATTCTATCGCGGGGGAGTTTTATGGTTCTGGGCGGCTTCGATATCGTCGTCATTGCACTGGTAGTCTTTGTCATTCTCGTGCTGTTTGCCGGGATCAAGACAGTACCGCAGGGCTACCGCTACACGATCGAGCGCTTCGGTCGTTACACCCGAACCCTCGAGCCGGGCCTCAATCTGATCACCCCATTCATCGAGCGCGTGGGCGCCCGCATGAACGTCATGGAGCAGGTTCTCAATGTGCCGACGCAGGAGGTCATCACCAAGGACAACGCCTCCATCTCAACCGACGCTGTCGCCTTCTTCCAGGTTCTCAACGCTGCCGAGGCGGCCTATCAGGTCGCGCACCTCGAGAATGCCATTCTGAACCTGACGATGACCAACATCCGCACGGTCATGGGTTCCATGGATCTCGACGAGTTGCTGTCGAACCGTGACGCAATCAACGACCGGCTGTTGCGCGTCGTCGACGATGCGGTGCAGCCGTGGGGCATCAAGGTGACGCGCGTCGAGATCAAGGACATCCAGCCGCCGCGCGACCTCGTCGACGCCATGGCGCGGCAGATGAAGGCCGAACGCGAGAAACGTGCTCAGGTGCTCGAAGCGGAAGGTTCCCGCAACTCCCAGATCCTGCGGGCCGAGGGCGCCAAGCAGTCCGCCATTTTGCAGGCCGAGGGCCAGCGCGAAGCAGCCTTCCGCAACGCCGAGGCGCGAGAGCGTCTGGCCGAGGCTGAAGCCAAGGCAACGAAGATGGTGTCCGAAGCGATTGCCTCGGGCAACGTTCAGGCAATCAACTACTTCGTAGCTCAGAAATACACCGAAGCGCTGGCGTCGATCGGCACCGCCGGCAATTCCAAGGTGGTGCTGATGCCGATGGAGGCGTCTTCCCTCATCGGATCGCTTGGCGGTATCGGCGCGATTGCCAAGGAGGTCTTCGGCGATAACCCGACCCCGTCTGCGCCGCGCCCGCAGTCAACGCCGCGTACTGCTCCGGCCGTCAACCCTTTCAACCCGCCAACGGAGCGTTGAGCCATGATCGCCGCCCTTGTCGCGGAACTCGGACCCTGGAGTTGGTGGATCGCCGGCCTGATCCTGTTGGCCGCAGAATTGGTCGCGCCGGGCTTCTTCCTCATCTGGATCGGCCTTGCCGCCTTAATCGTCGGCATTCTGTCGCTGCTGTTCTGGGATAACAGCTTCTGGTTCTGGCAGGTGCAGGCCATCCTGTTTGCGCTGCTTGCCGTCGCGACAACCTTCATCGGCCGAAAGCTGACCCTGCAGCATGGCGAGACCGACCAGCCTTTCCTCAATCAGCGGGCAGAAAGCCTCGTCGGGCGCACGGCGACCTTGGCAGAGCCAATTCGCGAGGGGCGCGGACGCATTCGCCTTGACGATACGGTCTGGCGCGTCAGCGGCCCCGATCTGCCAGTGGGCACCAGGGTAAAGGTCGTGGCAAGCAGCGGCCGCGATCTGACCGTGGAGCCGGCCTGATCAGGCCACGCCGATCCGCAGCAGATCGTGGAAGTGCACGAGCCCGATCGGGCGATTGTCATCATCGACGACGATCAGCGCACCGATGCTGTGCTGGTTCAGCATTGCAAGAGCAGCCGTCGCCAGCACGGTCGCCTTCACTGTCTTCGGCGTCCGCGTCATGATGTCGTCGACCACCAGTTCGGAGAGGTTGCGCGTTAGATTACGCGCCAGATCGCCTTCCGTGATGATCCCGCAAAGGCGCTCGTTTTCGTCGAGAATGCCGACGCAGCCGAAATGCTTGCGAGACAACGTCGAGATCGCCACCGGCACCGGCGTTCCCCTCGCCACCAGCGGGACACGATCGCCCGTATGCATGATATCAGCGACATGGCTGAGGCTCGCGCCGAGCTTTCCGCCCGGATGGAACACATGGAAATCGCGCGCCGTGAAGCCCCGTGCCTCGAGCAATGCAATGGCAAGCGCATCACCCATGGCAAGCTGCATCAGCGTCGACGTCGTCGGCGCAAGTCCATGCGGGCAGGCTTCCTCTTCGTTCGGCATCAAAAGAATGATGTCCGAGGCGGCGGCGAGCGACGATTTCTCAGAGCAAGTGACGGCAATCAGCGGAATCGAAAACCGGCGCGTATAGGCGATGATGCTGCGAAGCTCAGCGCTCTCTCCGCCCTTGGAGAGGGCAAGCACGACATCAGTCGTGCCGATCATGCCGAGATCGCCGTGATTGGCCTCTGCAGCGTGGACGAAGAACGCGGGCGTGCCTGTTGACGCCAGCGTCGCAGCGATCTTCACACCGATATGGCCGCTTTTGCCGACGCCGGTAACGATGACGCGACCGGAGATCCCGGTGATCGTCTCGACTGCGCGCATGAAGGAGACCGCAAGGGCATCGTCAAATGCGCGCTCCAATGCTTCAAGCGCCCGCCTCTCGGTATCGATCGTCCGTCTGGCGGACTCCAGGACACCGTTTTCGATGACATTTATCGCTCTTTTGGTCATGGCACTGCGTTAGCGGTTTTCACCGGCTGAGTCCATTGGCTGATCCGCAGGGCATACCGGCGCAACGAATGGTTAACCACAAGCCTTTACGTTCGGGTAACGCTTCGAAGCATGCCAGGATAGACATGGGCCATTGGAAGGATACGAGCAGTCTCACGCCGCTCCGCGCGGCGGGCTTTGCCGTATCCATAGCTCTGACTGTTGGCGCCGTCTTCGCGTCTCAACCCGCAGTTGCTCAGTCGATGCCGGTCTCCAACAGCGCGATACGCTCGTCCAATGCACCGGTTACCGCGGCGGCGGAAGATGAAAGCGATATCCCTGAAGGACCGACCGCCATCCCGACGATAACCGAAAGTCCGACGTCAGGAGCAAACGCCGCCCCCATTGCAGCTGGCGATCAGAAGCCGAGCGATGAAACCACCGGCGCAATTCTCGACGAGGACATGATACGCCTGAACACGCGCGAGGCGCCGCTCGACGAGCGGCTGCCAAGCCGCAAACCGGAACCCAACCCGGCA
This sequence comes from Rhizobium sp. BK399, assembly GCF_014194695.1. GTDB lineage: Bacteria > Pseudomonadota > Alphaproteobacteria > Rhizobiales > Rhizobiaceae > Rhizobium. Next base: position 145,456 of record NZ_JACIAH010000004.1, read on the forward strand.
ACCGAGGAAACGCCCGGCATCCACATCGGCACCTTCGTGCTGCGTCCGACCGTTACCCAGAGCATCAACACCGAGACCCAGAAAGACGCCGGCACCAAGCAGACGCGTGCGTTTCTCGAAACAGACATGCACGCGACGCTGACTTCGGACTGGGCGTTGCATCAGCTTTTGGTGACCACCGACGGCGCTTGGCAAAAGAACGTCAGCGGCGAAGGCGAGGAGCAGCCGGATTTCAGGATCAACGGTGATCTGCGCCTCGACCTTCCGCAGGACACGACAGCCCACATAATCGGTGGCTACCATTTCTACCGCGAAGACACAGATGATCCGAATGCCCTGCAGAACGCCGACAAGCAATCCGATGTCCAGGAATTCAGCACCGGCGCCTCGATCGAGCGCGACTTCGGCATCCTGCGTGGCAGCACCGGCATCGATCTGGTCCGCACGATTTACTCCGACGCCACCTTGGCGGACGGCACCACGGTTTCCCTGAGCGATCGCAACGAGACCAACGGCACGATCCGCGGCCGTATCGGCTATGAGCTGTCCCCGGCCTTGATCCCGTTTGTCGAGGCCAATGTCGGCAAGACGGTCTATGACCAGAGTGTTGACTCCGCCGGCTTCCGCCGTTCGGGGGACAGCTATGGCGCCAAGGTCGGTGTCGAACTCGACATGGGCGAAAAACTTCGCGGCGAGGTTGGAATCGGCTATGAGACTGCGACCTTCGACGACGACCGCCTCTCGGACATCGATACAGCCGTCGTGGACGCACAACTGCTGTGGTCGCCGCTGAGGGGTACCGACGTTAACATCGGCCTGCTGACCAGCATCAACCCGTCGACGACCGCCGGAGAATCCGGCTACGTATCCCATGCCTTGACGACGGGCGTCACGCATCAGTTGCGAGACAATCTGACGGGCACCGTGCTTGGCGGCATTACCTATCGCGACTATCCTTCGGACAGCCCGACAAGTGATGAAACGGTCTACACCACGAGTGCCGGTCTGACCTGGAACATCAACCGATATCTCGATCTGACCAGCACCATCGGCTACGAGCTGACGTCACGCAAGACGAGCAGCGACTCCGAGCAGTGGCGGGCCGGCGTCGGCCTCAAACTCAAGCGCTGAAACGAGATCCGCCTCCAAGTGGGAGGCTTGGAGGCGGATCCAGTTCGTTCAGTCGGCGGCCTGCTTCAGAGGCCCTTCAGCAGTTCCTTGAAGCCGCTTTCGACCGTCGGGCGAATATCCGCGCGTTCCAGCGCGAAGGCCACGTTGGCGAGGATGAAGCCGTCCTTGGCGCCGCAGTCGTAAGTCGTGCCGCGGAAGTGATAGCCCGCGAAGGTCTGATCCTTGAGCAACTTCAGCATGCCGTCGGTCAGCTGGATTTCGTTGCCGGCGCCGCGTTCCTGGGTTTCCAGGATCTTGAACACCTCAGGCTGCAGGATGTAGCGACCGTTGATGAAGTAGTTCGACGGAGCGGTGCCCTTGGCCGGCTTCTCGACCATGCTGGTGATGCGGAAGCCCTCGCCGACCGCGTCGCCGACACCGACGATACCGTACTTGTGAGCCTGATCGGGGGCGCACTCCTCGACGGCGATGATGTTGCCGCCGCTCTGGGCATAAAGATCGATCATGCCCTTCATGCAGCCCTTGCCTTCGCTCTTCATGATCATGTCGGGCAATAGCAGCGCGAACGGCTCGTTGCCGACGATCTCGCGGGCGCACCAGACGGCGTGGCCGAGACCAAGCGGCTCCTGCTGGCGGGTGAAGCTGACCGTACCAGCCTTGGGAAGCTGGCCGGCAAGCAGCGTCATTTCCGCCTGCTTGCTGCGCTCGCGCAGGGTCTGCTCGAGCTCGAAGTGGATATCGAAGTAATCTTCGATGATGTGCTTGTTACGGCCGGTGACGAAAACGAAATGCTCGATGCCCGCTTCCAGTGCTTCGTCGACCACATACTGAATGATCGGTTTGTCGACGACAGTCAGCATTTCCTTCGGCACGGCTTTCGTGGCCGGGAGAAAGCGAGTCCCGAGACCCGCAACCGGAAATACAGCTTTGCGAACTTTTTTATGCTCTGCCACACAATCCTCCTGCGATGATTTCATCGCTTGAAATAAAAGGCAATTTTGATTGGACTAGATGAGATTTGCTACGGTTTTGCAAATGGTGACTGCGTTCCTAGGTCATGGTAAAGAATTTGTTGACTTCGTTCAGGTAGTCTCAGGCCTGAGCGGAACCTCGCGCTCTGCTGTGCCTGAAACGAAAGGACGGATGACCGCCGATGACTCAAAATCACAGAAACTCCCTTCGTGGTCTTGCTCTAGCACTCATCGTGACCGCGTCCGCCGGTCTGGCTCCGCTCAACGCGAAAGCCGATCAGCGGTTCCAGAAGTGGATCGCGGACTTCTATCAAACAGCCGCTCAAAATGGCATCAGCAAGGCAACCTATCGCAAAGCCTTCGCAGGCGTCAGCGATCCGGACCCGACGGTCCTTGAAAAGGCGGCCTATCAGCCTGAATTCACGACGAAAATCTGGGACTATGTTGATTCCCGTGTAAATCCGTACACGGTTCAGATCGGTCGTCAGATGGCGGTCAAATACGCCTCGACACTGAATTCAGTTCAGCGCCAGTTCGGCGTCGACAAGACGATTCTCCTCGCAATTTGGTCGATGGAGTCCAACTATGGTGCGGTTCTCGATAAGGATGACCGCCTGCACTACGTGCCGCGGGCGCTCGCGACGCTCGCCTACGCCGACGAACGGCGGGCGAAATTCGCCAAGAAGCAGCTGATTGCAGCGCTGAAGATTCTGCAGAATGGCGATATCTCGCCGGATGGCATGACCGGTTCCTGGGCGGGCGCGATGGGCCACACCCAGTTCATTCCGACGAGCTACCTGCTATACGCGGTCGATGCCGACGGTAACGGTCACCGCGATATCTGGAACTCCGTGCCGGATGCCCTGGCGACATCTGCCAACCTGCTGAGGAAGAACGGCTGGGACGCGGGCAAGACCTGGGGATATGAGGTCGTAGTACCCCCCGCTGCACGCAAGCAGGCTGGGAAGACCCATACGCTGGCACAGTGGGCCTCCCTTGGCCTGACCCGCCCGAACGGCAAGAGCTTCCGTGACGGCGGCAGCAACGCCGTGCTAAAAATGCCTGCCGGACCAAACGGCCCAGGCTTCCTGATGACAGCCAACTTCTTCACCATCAAGAACTATAACGCCTCGGACAGCTACGCCATCGCGGTTGGACTGCTGGCTGATGAGATAGCCGGCTACGGTGGCATGAAACAGCCCTGGCCGCGACCGGACGGTACGCTTGATATGAAGCAAAAGTTCGAATTGCAGACGCGCCTGAAGACGCTCGGCTATTACGACGGCGAGGTCGACGGGAACTTCGGCAGCGGATCCAAGGCCGCAATCGCGGCGGTCCAGGCACGCATGGGAATGCAGCAGGATGGCGAGCCATCGCTGCCGCTGCTCAACGCGCTTCGCAAGTAGACGGAATAATCAGCAACATGCATTTTGGGGTGTGGACGCGAGTTCCCGCTCCATGCCAGAATACCGGCAGATGCGAGGCTGCTGATTATGCGTAAACGAGTAAACCGGGTAACGCTCCGCTGGGGTGCGATCGGCACCGCGACGCTGGTGGTTTTCTTCAGCGCTCTCCCGGTGCAGGTCGCCGACGCCCAGGAGCGCTATTACTATCGCCGCTCGATTCTCGATTTCTTCCTCGGTCGCCGCTACATCCAGGAGTATCCGCCGCAGCAGGCGCCGTCTCAGAACGCGCCACAGCGACAGCCTGCGCCGAGGAAGAAGGCCGCAGCGCCGAAAGCGGCTGCATCTCCCCGTCCTACCGCTCCCGCCGTCGTTGAGGAAAAGGTCGTCGAGAAGCTTGCCAATGCCCAGAAGATTCTCGTCGTCGGCGATTTTCTCGCTGGCGGTCTCGGCGTCGGCATGGACGCCGCGTTCAGGGATTCTCCCGGCGTCGTCGTCGAGACGCACAGCAACGTCGCCTCCGGTCTGGTCCGAGACGACTACTATGACTGGCCACAGCAACTGACAAAGCTCATGGACGAGACAAAGCCCGCCATGGTCATCGTCATGCTCGGCGCGAATGACCGTCAGCAGATGGTGACGGATATCGGCAAGGAGAAGTTCAGGACCGATGGTTGGTATGCCGAATATCAGCGGCGCGTCGTAGCCTTCGGCCAGCAGGTCACCAGCCGCAAGATCCCGTTGCTCTGGGTCGGCCTGCCGGCCTTCGATTCGCCGGCGATGACCGCCGATGCCGTGCAGCTGAACCAACTGTTCCGCAAGCAGATGGAGGGGGTCGGCGGCGAGTTTGTCGATATCTGGGACGGTTTCGTCAGCGAAGGCGGCGAGTTTATCGTCACCGGGTCCGACATCAATGGCCAGCAGGTGCGACTGCGCACTTCGGACGGTATCAACCTCACCGAGGCCGGCCGGCGCAAGCTTGCCTTCTATGTCGAGAAGCCTGTGCGCCGCATTCTCGGGGTGCAGGCAAGCCCGGACCTCGTTCGCCTCGACACAGGCAACGCACCGGCGATCGACGCCGTGGCAATGCCCGGCCGCACCGAACCGATCAGCCTCTCCGACCCCAACCTGGACGGCGGCGCGGAACTTCTTGGCGGCAGAGCCTTCCCGGTCAGCGCCACCAAGTCACCACGCGATCTACTGGTTCAGGACGGCGAGATGGCGGCTCCCCCCGCGGGTCGCGTTGATGACTACCGCATGGCACCAATGAAGCCCACGGCTCAGGTCACCATTAAATAGTCCGGCCGCTTGATGCAGCTCAAGTGCAGCGGAAGCGCCGGCTGAATCCGGTCCGGATGCGACGAAAAAGGGCCGCTCAAAGCGGCCCTAAATCCAACCATCAACTATGTAGCTTACCGCGGCAGAACCGTCGAACCCATCAGCGCTTCGTCGATGGAGCGCGCGGCCTGGCGGCCCTCGCGGATCGCCCAGACCACCAGCGACTGGCCGCGGCGCACGTCGCCCGCCGTCCAGAACTTGTCAACCGAGGTCTTGTAGTCCTTATCGTTGGCAACGACGTTGGTCGAGCCGCGGCGGTCGGTGTTGAGCGTGAGCTTGCCGTCGAGCTCCTTCAGCACGCTGTCCTTGAATGGGCCGCTGAAACCGATCGCGATGAAGGCGAGATCGGCCTTGATGATGAACTCCGTGCCGGCAATCGGCTTGCGGCGCTCATCAACTTCGCAGCACTTGACGCCGGTCAGGACGCCGTCTTCGCCGACGAATTCGAGCGTCGCGACCTGGAACTCCCGGATCGCGCCTTCGGCCTGCGAGGACGAGGTGCGCATCTTGGTCGCCCAGAACGGCCAGACAGCGAGCTTGTCTTCCTTCTCCGGCGGCTGCGGGCGGATGTCGAGCTGCGTGACCTTCACTGCGCCCTGACGGAACGCCGTGCCGACGCAGTCCGACGCGGTATCGCCGCCGCCGACGACGACGACATGCTTGGCGCCTGCCAGGATCGGATCGGACGCCCAGCCGACGCTGTCGATGTTTTCGCGGCCGACGCGCTTGTTCTGCTGTACGAGGTACGGCATCGCATCGTGGACACCGGAAAACTCGATGCCGGGAATGCCCGCTTCGCGCGGCGTTTCCGAACCACCGCAATAGAGCACCGCGTCGTAGTCGGCGAGCAGCTGCTCGACCTTCACGTCGACGCCGACATTGACGCCACAGTGGAAGGTGACGCCCTCGCCCTTCATCTGCTCGACACGGCGATCGATGAAGTTCTTCTCCATCTTGAAGTCGGGGATACCGTAGCGCAGCAGGCCGCCGGGCTTCGATTCGCGCTCGTAGAGGTGAACCTCGTGACCTGCACGACCGAGCTGCTGGGCAGCCGCCATGCCGGCCGGGCCGGAACCAATGATCGCAACCTTCTTGCCGGTGTGAATCGTGGCCGGCTGCGGCCGGATGAAGCCGAGCTCGTAGGCCTTGTCAGCGATCGCCTGTTCGACGGTCTTGATCGCAACCGGCGTGTCTTCGAGGTTCAGCGTGCAGGCTTCCTCACAAGGCGCCGGGCAGACGCGGCCGGTGAACTCCGGGAAGTTGTTCGTGGAATGCAGGTTCTGGATCGCCGCTTCCCAGTTGTTGTTGTAGACGAGGTCGTTCCAATCAGGAATCTGGTTATGAACAGGACAACCGGTCGGACCGTGGCAATACGGGATGCCACAGTCCATGCAGCGGGCGGCCTGTTTCTGTACTTCCTGGTCTGACATCGGGATCGTGAATTCGCGGAAATGCCGAATGCGATCCGATGCAGGCTGATACTTCGCCACCTGCCGGTCGATTTCCAGAAACCCTGTGACCTTACCCATATTTTCGTCCCTCATCATCTCAAAGCCCAAGACCCAGAGGTCCCCAGTACCAGTAGGCGAGTCCCATGACCGCACCCAGGGCTATAAATTCCGTTTTCAGGTCACCGCTGAGATATGAAGTCCCGGCGAAAACTGCGACGGCGAGGCACAGAGATATAAAGAGGTGGAATAGTGACCATCGATTTTTCATCAGCGTCCTTTCCGGTATCTCTGTGCCCCTCGTCTGAGCAGCTGTAGACCTAGCGATTCAAGAGCATTACTCCGCCGCAATTCCCATACGGGCGCGTTCCATCTCTTCCAGGGCACGGCGGTATTCGACCGGCATGACCTTGCGGAACTTCGGACGGTAGTCGGCCCAGTTGTCCAGGATCTGCATGGCGCGGGTGGAGCCCGTGTAGTGCAGATGGTTGGAGATCAGCTGGTAGAGACGCTCCTCGTCGTGGCGCGTCATGTCACCGGAGACGTCGACGCGTCCCTTGTGCATGAGGTCGCCGCCGTGATGATGCAGCTTCTCGAGCATGTCGTCTTCCTCCGGCACCGGCTCGAGCTCAACCATCGCCATGTTGCAGCGCTTGGCGAAATCGCCGGCCTCATCGAGCACGTAGGCAACGCCACCGGACATGCCGGCCGCGAAATTACGACCCGTTTGGCCGAGAACGACAACGACACCGCCCGTCATGTATTCGCAGCCGTGGTCGCCCACGCCTTCGACGATGGCGATCGCACCCGAGTTGCGGACCGCGAAGCGCTCGCCCGCGACACCGCGGAAGTAGCACTCACCCTCGGTCGCACCGTAGAGAACGGTGTTGCCGACGATGATCGACTCTTCCGCGACGATCTTCGAATTCTCCGGCGGCCGGACGATGATCTTGCCGCCCGAAAGGCCCTTGCCGACATAGTCGTTGCCATCACCGATCAGGTTGAAGGTGATGCCGCGTGCCAGGAAGGCGCCGAACGACTGGCCGGCCGTGCCTTTGAGCGTCACGTTGATCGTATCGTCCTTGAGGCCACGGTGGTTATAGCGCTTGGCAACTTCACCCGACAGCATCGCGCCCGCCGAACGGTCGACGTTCTTGATATCGGCCTCGAAGGATACAGGCGTCTTCGAAGCAAGTGCCGGCTCGGCTTCCGCGATCAGCTTGCGATCGAGAATGTCGTCGATCGGGTGCTTCTGGCGCGTCGTCCAGTAGGTGGCTTCCTTCGGCGCTTCGACCTTGTGGAAGATGCGGCTGAAGTCAAGACCCTTGGACTTCCAGTGCGCCAGCATCTCGTCCTTCTCGAGCAGCTCCGAAGCACCGATGATGTCATCGAGCCTGGTGAAGCCGAGCGAGGCGAGGATCTCGCGCACTTCGTTGGCGACGAAGAAGAAGTAGTTGACGACGTGCTCCGGCGTGCCCTTGAAGCGCTTGCGCAGAACCGGATCCTGCGTGGCAACGCCGACAGGACAGGTGTTCAGGTGGCACTTGCGCATCATGATGCAGCCGGCGGCGATCAGTGGCGCGGTCGCGAAGCCGAACTCGTCGGCACCGAGAAGCGCACCGATGATGACGTCGCGGCCGGTCTTCAGGCCACCATCGACCTGTAGCGCGATGCGCGAACGCAGGCCATTAAGCACCAGCGTCTGCTGCGTCTCGGCAAGGCCGATTTCCCACGGAGAACCCGCGTGCTTCAGCGAGGTCAGCGGCGATGCGCCGGTGCCGCCGTCGAAGCCGGAGACCGTGATGTGGTCGGCGCGCGCCTTGGCAACGCCGGCGGCAACCGTACCGACGCCGACTTCCGAGACGAGCTTGACCGACACGTCGGACGTCGGGTTGACGTTCTTCAGGTCGTAGATCAGCTGCGCCAGATCTTCGATCGAGTAGATGTCGTGGTGCGGCGGCGGCGAGATCAGGCCGACACCCGGCGTCGAGTGACGGGTCTTGGCAACGGTCGCGTCGACCTTGTGGCCGGGCAGCTGGCCGCCTTCGCCGGGCTTGGCGCCCTGCGCGACCTTGATCTGCAGCATGTCGGCGTTGACGAGATACTCGGTCGTGACACCGAAGCGTCCCGATGCGATCTGCTTGATCGCCGAGCGTTCCGGGTTGGACGAACCGTCCGGCAGCGGCATGTAGCGGTCGGACTCTTCGCCGCCCTCGCCGGTGTTGGACTTGCCGCCGATCTTGTTCATCGCGATCGCCAGCGTCGTATGCGCCTCGCGGCTGATCGAGCCGAAGGACATGGCGCCGGTCGAGAAGCGCTTGACGATCTCGGCGGCAGGCTCCACGTCGTCGACCGAAACCGGCTTGCGGCCCAGCTGATCGGCGCTCTTGATGTTGAAGAGGCCACGGATCGTGTTCATGCGCAGCGCCGAGGTGTTCACCATCTCGGCGAACTCGCGGTAGCGGTCCTCAGCATTGCCGCGAACGGCGTGCTGCAGCGTGGCCACCGCATCCGGCGTCCAGGCATGGCTTTCGCCGCGCATGCGGTAGGCATACTCACCACCGATATCGAGCGTGGTCGCCAGCAGCGGGTCCTTGCCGAAGGCGGAGTTGTGACGGGCAACGGTCTCTTCGGCGATATCAGTGAGATCGACGCCTTCGATCATCGTCGCAGTGCCGAAGAAATACTTGTCGACCAGTTCCTGCTGCAGGCCGATCGCATCGAAGATCTGACCGCCGCAATAGGATTGATAGGTCGAGATGCCCATCTTCGACATGACCTTGAGGATGCCCTTACCGACCGCCTTGATGTAGCGGTAGACGACTTCAGACGCGTCCACTTCCTTCGGGAACTCGCCCTTGGCATGCATGTCGAGCAGCGTGTCGAAGGCAAGGTAAGGGTTGATCGCTTCGGCGCCATAGCCCGCGAGCAGGCAGAAGTGATGCACTTCGCGCGGCTCGCCGGTCTCGACGACGAGGCCGACCGAGGTGCGCAGGCCCTTGCGGATCAGGTGATGGTGGACGGCTGCGGTCGCGAGCAGCGCCGGGATCGCGATACGGTCCGGTCCGATCTGGCGGTCTGACAGCACGATGATGTTGTAGCCGCCCTTGACCGCCGCTTCCGCGCGCTCACAAAGACGGTCGAGCATCTCCGGCATGCCTTCGGCGCCACGCTCGACGTCGTAGGTGAAGTCGAGCGTCTTGGTGTCGAAGCGGTCTTCCGTGTGACCGATCGAGCGGATCTTCTCGAGATCGCCGTTGGTCAGGATCGGCTGACGCACTTCCAGGCGCTTGGCGTTCGCCATGCCGGTGTGGTCGAGAATGTTCGGACGCGGCCCGATGAACGAAACGAGGCTCATCACGAGCTCTTCGCGGATCGGGTCGATCGGCGGGTTGGTGACCTGCGCGAAGTTCTGCTTGAAGTAGGTGTAGAGCAGCTTCGACTTTTCAGACATCGCCGAGATCGGCGTGTCTGTACCCATCGAGCCGACAGCTTCCTGACCCGTCGTCGCCATCGGCGACATCAGGATCTTGGTGTCTTCGGTGGTGTAGCCGAAAGCCTGCTGGCGGTTAAGCAGCGACACGTCGCGGCGCAGCGCGCGTGGCTCCACCGGCTTCAGCTCTTCCAGAATTAACTGCGTGCGATCGAGCCACTGTCCATACGGATGCTTGGTCGCAAGCTCGGTCTTCAACTCCTCGTCGGAGATGATCTTGCCCTTTTCCATGTCGATCAGCAGCATCTTGCCCGGCTGCAGGCGCCACTTCTTGACGATGTCCTCTTCGGCCACCGGCAGCGTGCCGGCTTCCGACGCGAGGATGACGCGATCATCAGATGTGACGAGATAGCGGGCCGGACGCAGGCCGTTGCGGTCGAGCGTCGCGCCGATCTGCTTGCCGTCGGTGAATGCGACAGCCGCCGGGCCGTCCCACGGCTCCATCAGGGCAGCGTGATATTCGTAGAACGCCTTGCGCTCCTTCGACATCGACTGGTTGCCGGCCCAGGCCTCCGGGATCAGCATCATCACGGCATGGGCCATGGAATAGCCGCCGCGCACAAGGAACTCGAGCGCGTTGTCGAAGCAGGCCGTGTCCGACTGGCCTTCATAGGAGATCGGCCAAAGCTTGGAGATGTCGTCGCCGAAGAGCGGCGAGGAAACCGATGCCTGGCGCGCCGCCATCCAGTTGACGTTGGAGCGCAGCGTGTTGATTTCGCCGTTGTGGGCGACCATGCGATAAGGATGCGCCAACTTCCAAGACGGGAAGGTGTTGGTCGAGAAGCGCTGATGCACGAGGGCGACAGCGCTTTCGAACCGCGGGTCCGACAGATCCTTATAATAAGCGCCCACCTGGTAGGCCAGGAACATGCCCTTGTAGACGATCGTCGCCGACGAGAGCGACACGGGGTAGAAGTGGCTCTCCTCACCGTCGAATTCGTCGTAGATGCGGTTGGAAATCACCTTGCGCAGCGTAAACAGGCGGCGTTCGAATTCATCGGTGGTCGCGGCATCGTCGCCGGCGCCGATGAATATCTGACAGTGATGCGGTTCGGTAGCGGCGATATCGGGCGCCTTCGACAGCGACGTGTTGTCGACGGGCACGTCGCGGAAGCCGATGAGAACCTGGCCCTCTTCGGAGATGACGTCCTGCATCACCTTCTTGAAATGCGCGATCTGCTTTTCGTCGCGCGGCATGAAGATATGACCGACGCCATACTCACCCGCCTTTGGAAGGGTAATGCCCTGCTTGGCCATTTCCTCGCGGAAGAAGCGGTCTGGGATCTGGACGAGAATACCGGCGCCATCGCCCATCAGCGGATCGGCGCCGACGGCACCACGGTGCGTCAGGTTCTCGAGAATGAAGAGACCGTCCTTGACGATCTGGTGCGACTTCTGACCCTTCATGTGGGCGACAAAGCCGACGCCGCAGGCATCATGCTCGTTGCGCGGATCGTAGAGGCCCTGTTTTCGCGGCAAACCGGAGGCGAATTTACGCGCATTGGCCGTCGCGCGCGTCGTTGCTGCTGCGAACTGGTCAAAACCCGTGGATGGCGTCTTCGTCATCTTTCCCTCCTGTCAGAGCCCGCGGGGACTGCGGCGGCTCTTTGCCCCGCACCGTCCCTGATCCTAGGTTCGGCGCGTGACAGCGCTGTTGCATTAATCGAAGATCCGGTCGCCGGCGGCAGGCTCTCCAGGGAAAGCAGCCGTTGCGCTCCTGCGCCTGCCATTCCGCCTCCGCACACGGGCATTCGCCCGTATTTTGGAGAACTATAGCGTGAAACCCTACAAGTGTAAGGTTTTTTGGCATCTCCTCGGCCATCGCGGCCAAATAGGACAGCAACCCTGTCCTAATTCACTCGATCTATGCCAGAAACATATGGTCCATGCAAGACGGTAAAATCAAAAAATCGGCGCCTCGCGACCGAATATTGCCAATAGAATCGTTTCTGGCGACAGAAAATTACGCAGCTCCGCATCATTTTGTTTATTGATTGCTGAAGTCAATTTTTGTGATGGATTCCGCGCCGGCCCTTTGACCAGCCGAAATGTTGGCGTAATGTCGCCCCCCGAACCTGATCTCCCACCACATCCCAAGCGGTCCCCATCCATGTATTTTGCATCCGACAACTGGGCAGGCGCCCATCGATCCATCGCCGAACGTCTGCTCAGGGAGTCCGACGGCTTTGCCGCAGCCTATGGCGCAAGTGATCTCGACCGCCGTGTCGAGCGCCGCTTTGCGGAAGTCTTCGAACGCGACGTTGCAGTGCTTTTCGTTGGCACCGGCACGGCAGCGAACTCGCTTTCGCTCGCGAGCGTTCAACGGCCAGGCGGCATCACCTTCTGTCATTCCGAGGCGCATGTGATTGCCGACGAATGCGGCGCCCCCGACTTCTTCAGCGGCGCCCGTCTGCTTGGCGTTCCAGGCGCCGAGGGAAAGATCGACCCGGAAAAGCTCAAGGAGAAGATCGCAGCCTTCCCGCAGACCGCCGTGCAGCACGGCCGGGCAACGGCGGTCACGATCACACAGGCAACCGAGGCCGGTACCGTCTATTCCCTCGCCGAAATCGATGAGATCGCCGAGATCGCCCAGAAAGACAAACTGCCTCTCCATATGGACGGCGCACGCTTTGCCAATGCCCTCGTCTCCCTCGGCGTCAGCGCGGCCGAGATGACCTGGAAGCGCGGCATCGACATGCTGTCCTTCGGCGCCACGAAGAATGGATGCTGGTGCGCGGAAGCGATCGTGTTCTTCAATCCGGAGAAAGCGAGGGAAATGCCGTTCATCCGCAAGCGCGCCGCCCAGCTGTTCTCGAAGTCCCGCTTCATCGCGGCCCAGTTCGACGCCTATTTCGAGAACGATCTCTGGCTCGATCTCGCTCGCCATGCAAACGGTATGTCCGATCGCCTGCGCGCCGGCATCACGGCAAGCAACGGGTCACGGCTTGCCTGGCCGACCTCCGCCAACGAAGTCTTCGCCATCATTCCGAAAAGCGCTGCGAAACAGGCAGAGGAAAAAGGCGCCAAGTTCTATGCATGGCCGGTCCCGCCGGCGACACCCCAGCTAGTCGGCCCGGATCAAACCCTGATCCGGCTCGTCACCAGCTTCGCGACTGAAGAGGCGGACGTCGACGGCTTCCTTGCCTGCCTTGCAGGCTGAATTCCCGGACTCAATTCTGATGGCCCGTCACGGCGGATTGCGGCTTGCCGCTATCCGTCGTTTTCGCGTCGTGTCCCGCCACGACAATCAGCATCACACAGGCAACCAGCCCGGATACGAAGAGTACGCCATACGTCATCGGTCCGTTCTCCTTGCCCCGAAGATCGACCATGGGAGATGGGAGACTAGGCGCCGAACCTGACCAGATGACTAAGCTACAGGGTTGAGAGCGCCTTAAAATGGTAAGCAGCCCATTAACTTTTACGCGGGAGTACGATCGAAACTTGCGCCCTTCAGATCGCCCTGACGTGTGCGGTACTGAATATCGGCCCACTGGCTGCCACGCCAAAACCGCGCTATCTCGGACTGCGCCCTGATACCGAAAAGCGAGAAATACTGATGAAGATCCGTCCTGAACAGCCTAGCGACATTGTGGCGATCCGCCAGCTGACCAAAGCGGCCTTCGCGCAGATGGAGTACAGCAGTCAAACCGAAGCCGAGATCGTTGACGCACTCCGCAAAGCGAACGCTTTGACAATCTCGCTCGTCGCTGTCGAAGACGCTGCCGTCATCGGACATGTCGCCTTCTCGCCCGTTACGATCGACGATGAAGACATGGACTGGTATGGACTTGGGCCGGTTTCGGTGATGCCCGACCGCCAGGGCGAGGGCATTGGCGGAAAGCTCATTCGCGACGGCCTGGCGCGGCTCACAGATATCGGCGCCAAGGGTTGCGTCGTTCTCGGCGATCCCGGCTACTACACCCGCTTCGGCTTTCAGAATGACGCCAACCTGATCTTTGAGGCGGCTCCGCCCGAATATTTCATGCGCTTAGTGTTCGACGGCCCCACGCCCGCAGGTAAAGTCAGCTACCACGACGGTTTCAACGCCACGTGACGGGGACGCTGATCTCGCTAGACAGGTCGTGAAACCGGCTTCCAACGTTTGTTCGGCAGCCAACCGGCTTCTTTCTGTCATGCGTTGGTGCGAAGACTACGCACCTTGCCGAGAATATCGTCCGATAGCGCTGACACCAGTGCCTGGTCCGCTCCCTTGCGCGGCACCAGCACGAACTCTACATCCTCAAGCACGGGCAGCCTGCCTTTGCCGATTTCCTTCAACCCGGACGGCGCCATGCTTCGCGGCTGTACCAGCACCCCCATGCCCGCCCGCGCCGCCGCAGTCAGGCCGCTCAGGCTGCCGCAGGTGCAGACGATGCGCCAGGCGGTTCGGGTGCGGCCCAGCGCCTCGAGCGCAATGCTGCGCGTCACGCTCGGCGGAGGGAAGGCGATCAATGGCAGCGGCCCGGCGCCCAACACGTGCTCCGGATCACGCGCCAGCCAGACGAGCGGCTCGCGGTAGACCAGACGCCCGCGGGCGTCCCCCAGCCGGCGCTTCGCCAACACCAGGTCGATCTCGCCATTGTCCTGCATCTCGTAGAGCGTACCGGAGAGCGCCACCGTCAACTCCAGATCGACTGAGGGGTGCGAACGCACGAAATCCTCGAGTACGGCCGGAAGCTGGCTGGTCACGAAATCTTCCGACACACCGAGCCGAAGATTCCCGCGCAGCTTCTGCCCTCTGAATTGTGAGTGGACCTGTGCCTCGATCGCCAGCATCGCCCGGGCATGGCTAAGCAGCGCCTCGCCGTCGGTGGTCAACAGCACCTTATGGGTGTCACGCGCCAGCAGACGCCGGCCCACTGCGCTTTCGAGCCGCTGGATATGCTGGCTGACCGTCGACTGTCCGAGGCCAAGCCGCTCCGCGGCAAGCGTGAAGCTTCCCATCTGTTCGACGGCAACAAAACTGCGCAGTTGCGTAAGATCCAGCATGTTAATCCAGAAACACAATAACTGTTATTCGTTGCATCCTGTATCATAATGGAAGAAAGACAGATGATCCACTGCTCACGAAGAGTATTCGTCATGCGCCGTTTTCTGCCCGATAGCTTCACAACCCTATTGGTTTGCACGGTCGTCCTTGCCTCGCTGTTACCGGCGAGAGGGGCCTTCGCCGGCTACTTCGGGATCGCGACGAACCTAGCCATCGCCCTGCTCTTCTTCCTGCATGGTGCCCGCCTCTCCCGCGATGTGGTGATCGCCGGTCTTCTGCACTGGCGGCTCCACCTCGTTATCCTGCTGACGACGTTCGGCCTCTTCCCGATCCTTGGCCTCGGTCTCGGTTTCGTGCCTGATTGGATCTTGCCGAAGCCGCTCTACCTCGGGCTCCTGTACCTCAGCGTCCTGCCATCGACGGTGCAATCCTCGATCGCCTTCACCTCTATGGCTGGCGGCAATGTCCCGGCCGCTATTTGCTCGGCCTCGGCATCGAACATCTTTGGCATGTTCCTGACGCCGCTGCTGGTCGGCCTGCTGTTTTCCGTCGGCGGCCATGGCGGCTTCTCCTGGGATGCGCTGCAGCAGATCCTCTTGCAGCTGTTGCTGCCCTTCGTCGTCGGCCAGGTGCTGGAGCCTTGGATCGGCGGCTGGATCCGCGCAAAGAAGAAGCTGTTGATGCCTGTCGACCGGGGCTCGATCTTGATGGTCGTCTATCTCGCCTTCAGCACGGCCGTCGTCGAGGGATTGTGGCACACCTTCTCGATCGGCGATATCGCGGCGGTCATCGTCGCCGACACCGCTCTGCTCGCCTTCGTGCTCTGTTTCACCATGTACGGGAGCCGTTTGCTGGGCTTCAACAAGGCCGACGAGATCACCATCACCTTCTGCGGCTCGAAAAAGAGCCTCGCCAGCGGCGCGCCGATGGCGAGCGTGATCTTCGCCGGTCAATCGATCGGCGCGATCGTGCTGCCGCTGATGCTGTTCCACCAGATACAGCTGATGGTCTGCGCCGTGATCGCGCAGAAATATGCGGCAAAGGCCGCGCACCGGATCACCGAAGAAGAAGCCGAAGAAGCAGCAAGCCCCGCCTGACGTTGGCCAATAAGAAAGCGGCGCTCGGATGAGCGCCGCCTGCAGGATTGGTCTTGGGAGGACCGATTATTTGGCGACCTGTGCCTCGATGGCCTTCGGCGCGCTCACTGGCTCAGCCGCAATCGCGATCTTGCGCGGCTTCATGGCTTCCGGAATGCTGCGAAGCAGGTCGATGTGGAGCAGACCGTTCTTCAGCGAAGCGGCAGTGACCTCGACGTGGTCGGCAAGCTGGAAGCGGCGCTCGAAGGCGCGCTTGGCGATGCCACGATAAAGGAACTCGCTACCTTCAGCCTTTTCTTCGCTCTTCTCGCCCTTGACTGTCAGAGCGTGGGCCTGCGACTCGATGGAAATTTCGGTCTCGTCGAAACCGGCAACGGCCATGGTGATGCGGTAGGTGTTTTCGCCGGTACGCTCGATGTTGTAGGGCGGATAGGTCTGGCCCTGGTCAGGCTGACCGAGGCTGTCGAGCATGGTGAAGAGGCGGTCGAAACCGACGGTGGAACGATAAAGGGGAGAGAAGTCTACGTGACGCATGATGTCCTCCTGAGGAAGCGACGTGTTTGCGATAATTGCCCCTGAAACCCCTTGTTCGGCAGCTCCGGGACGGTTTAGCAGGCCCGTTTGGCGCCTGCAGAAATGATGTGGGGATGGTTTTTGTGGAGTTCAAGCCCCTCGCCTGAAGAGGGAACTTACCTTGCGTGAACGGCATATGAACATGCAGTTCGGAAGCCGTTCATGACAGGAGGCATAGCAATAGTGCCATCGGGTGACACTGGCCCGATGGCTGGAGTGTATCGTCCCTTCGTCTTCAGCCCGATCTCCGGCCGGCATCGCGGAACCCTCAAGTTTCGCATGCCGGTCTTTTTTATGGTGTAACTCGAAGACGAGGAAGCTTGCAGCCTGTCAGACCGACAGCTCTTTGGCTCGCGTATTGATCGCCTCGCAGGCGTCCCCGAACGGATCGCACATCGGCACTAGAGGCGAAGCGCCAAGCTGAAGAAGCGCCTTCAGGTGCTTCCAACCACCTTCCTCGCCCACCACCGGCGCGTAGGATGTCATCACGGTGCGCTCCTCGGCATAGAGGCGCTTGTACTCCGCAAAATTGGAGAAGTTCTCGTAATTGCTCTCCGACGGATGGAAGGTCTCGGCCGCAGCACCTTCGGCAAGAATGACCTCGTGGGTACTGAGCAGGACAGCATAATACTCGATCGAGGTATCATCGGCAGGAACGACCGGCGCGATTGTCGTGCCGTTGACGAGATCCCTCACGCGGATCAGCACTCCGTTCAGAAACAGCGCATGGCCTGGCGACAGGTAGAGATCGGAATGTGGTGTGCGGCTATCCAGCGCGTGGCGGGAAACGCGGATCGGCACGACACCTTCATGCCAGCGCGCACCGCTCTTCTTGAAAACCTGCCGGCCCACCCATTTGACTGGACGGGCGCTCCCGTCCGGAAGGGCAACGTTATCGCCGACGCGCAGATCCTCGACAGGCTTTTCGCCGCAATCGGTGAGGATCGCCGTCCCACGCAGGAAGCACTGTGCTCCGCCGCCACCGCCGCCTCCACCGGAGCCTCCCTGTCCGCCGGAGCCATTCCCGCCTCCACCAGAGTGACCACGCCCCCAGCGCCGCCCCATTGCACTCGCGGGAGACTTGGAAGCTGCCGTCGCCAAGGCCGCAACACCAGCGAGCCGCGCACCGGCGGCAGCGGCAACACCTAGAAAATGTCTGCGCGCGGTATTGCGTGGCAGCTTCGGATCTTCCGTGGATGACATGCTGGCGTCCTTTTGAAAAGAGTAATACCCGCCTATGTTACAATAAGTTGCATTGCATTGAACTTCGCAGAATAGAGCTAGGCCCTACCGAAAAGGGAGTAGGCAAGGCATAATGGCAGCGAAGGACGTTGCAAAAACTGAATCGTTCAGCCTGGAAAAGGCCCGAGGTATAGGTGCATTTTTCTTTGATTTGACAGGGCAATCGCCTATCCGCTTTACTCGACAGGCAAATCCGCGAAGGACACGATTGGTCGACCATGGAACAGGTCCTTTTTTCGACCCCCGAAAACCCGGCACCCGAAAACCGCACCGAAGGCTACTTCGAAACCCATGACGGCCTTCGGCTGCGCTATGCCGTTTTTCGCTCCAATGCAGCAGTGGCGAAAGGCACCGTCGTCCTTCTCCAGGGCCGAAACGAATTTATCGAGAAGTATTTCGAGACCATCCGCGACCTGACAGCCCAGGGCCTTTGGGTTGCAACCTTCGATCTGCGCGGTCAGGGCGGCTCCGACCGGGTGCTGAAGAAGGGTCCGTACGGCCATGTCCGCCGCTTCATCGACTACGAACACGACCTCGATACGTTCCTCGAGAAGATCGTCCTGCCGGATACTCGTCTGCCGTTCTTCATCCTGGCGCATTCGACCGGAGCGCTGATTGCGCTATCCGCCGCGCCCTACCTCTCGACGCGCATCGAACGGATGGTGCTGACTGCACCCTTCATCGGCCTCTCCGGCCAAGCAGCATCGGAAGGTACCATCCGCGCGCTTTCCGGGTTTGCCTGTTCGCTCGGGCTCGGCAACTTTCCGCTTGCACGCAAGCTCAGGGAACTGCCGTTCCGCGACAATCCCCTCACCTCGGATGAAGCTCGCTTCGAGCGCAACGTTGCCGTGGCTACAGCTCATCCGGAATTGATGCTGGGGCCGCCGACTGCGCGCTGGCTGCACGACTCCTTCCGGACGATTGACCGCGTCACGTCTCCGAGCCATCTGTTCTCGATCACCATTCCGACGGTGGTCATCGCGCCGACGCGCGATGCCATCGTTCCCTACATCGCGCAGGAGCGCATCTCACGCTATTTTCGCGCTGCGCAGTTCGTGCCGATCAACGGTGCGCGGCATGAGGTGCTGCAGGAGCGCGATGTCTACCGCCAGGCCGCTCTTGCGGCTTTCCACGCTTTCATTCCCGGCAGCGACGCGGAAGCCGTCGAGGAAGTCGAAGGGTTCGGTACGTAGCCCGGTCTCAATCCGCGAGACTGCCTACAAATGCCGATCGACCTACCGTCCGAGGATTGCCCTGGCCTCGTCGTAGACGGCGCGGCTGCCGGCGGCGATAATCGAGCCGCCATTTTCCGGACGCCCGCCATCCCAGGTAGTGATGATCCCGCCGGCGTTTTCGATGACCGGAATGATGCCGCCGACATCGTAAGGCTTCAGGCTGTTTTCAATCACCAGATCGACGTGACCCGCGGCAAGCAGCGCATAGGCATAGCAATCTGTACCATATCGGAAGAGCCTCACCTGGCTCTCGATCTCCCGATATTTCTCCATCTCTGCGCCTGCGAAGAGATGCGGCGAGGTGGTGAAAAGAATGGCGTTCCCCAAAGTGCCGCAATCACGAACCTGCAGTCGGCGCTCTCCCTCAGGACCGTTGTAGATAGAACCGTTCGCATCGGCGAAGTAGCGCTCGCCGGTAAACGGCTGCTCGATCATGCCCATGACCGCACGACCGTTTCTCTGCAATCCGATCAGCGTGCCCCAGACGGGCACGCCTGATATAAAGGCGCGCGTGCCATCGATCGGATCGATAACCCAGACATACTCACGGTCGAGACCGACATTGCCGTGCTCCTCGCCGAGAATGCCGTGATCGGGAAAGTGCTCCTCGATCAGCGCGCGAATGGCGACTTCCGCCGCCCTGTCGCCCTCGGTGACCGGATCGAAGCCGCTCGACAGCTTGTTGGTGACGTCGAGGCCAGAACGGAAACGCGGCAGCGTTTCTGCCTTGGCGGCTTCGGCCAGACGATTGAAGAACGAACGGTCAGGCAACATGGCGAAATCCATCTGTGGCGCGCGAATGGCGCTTTTCATAGCGGAATTGCAGCGAGTTGCAAACGAGAGCGGCAGCCTTTAGCCGGCTGCACAATAATTTTGCACTGCAAAATTTTGATTGACAATTGTGCAACGCAATAGTAGCGTTTGCTCACAGTCTTCTGACTGTAAATGCCCTCCTTGGGTGTTTCCTCCCTAGACTTGGACCGCCGCGAGGCGGTCTTTTTTTGGCAATCCGGGAGGCTTACTCGGCAGCGAGCGCGGAGTCGGTCGCGAACTGTGCCACGTAGACTGCCATCTGCCGCATGAAGGCGGTGATTGCGCCCGCAACCAGGGCAAAATCGGAACGCTTCTCCAGCGTGATTTCGTCGACATAGATCGACCGGTTCACTTCGATCTGCAGCGCATGCAGCCCACGCGACGGGCGACCGTAATGTTCGGTGATGAAGCCGCCGGCATAAGGCTTGTTGCGGATCGCGGTGAAGCCCATTTCTTCGAATATCGCGACAGCGGCACGCGACAGGTCCGCGGAAGCGCTGGTGCCGTAGCGATCGCCGATGATGAAATCCGGCCGCGCATTGCTGCCGGCAACACGGACATTGCCCGGCATCGAGTGGCAATCAATCAGCACGCCGAACCCGAACTGAACATGCGTACGGGCGATCAGTCGTCGCAGCGCCGCATGATAAGGCTTGTAAACGGCCTCGATGCGGTCTAGCCCCTCCTGCACAGACAGCCGGCGAGTATAGATTTCCATGTTCTCGGCAACGATACGCGGAATGGTGCCGAGCCCGCCCGCAACCCGCAGCGAATTGATGTTCGCATAGGGCGGCAACAGCCCGTCGAACATGCGCGGATCGAGCTCGTAGGGCTCGCGGTTCACGTCGAGATAGGCGCGCGGAAAATTGGCAAGCAGAAGCGGCGCACCGAGGGCGCTCGCATCCGCGAACAACTCGTCGACGTAATGATCCTCGGAGCGGCGTATGGAAACGCCCTCGAGCCGCGACTGAGCGATGAATTCCGGAGGATAGATGCGGCCGCTATGCGGCGAGTTGTAGACGAATGGAATGGTGTGCGACAAAGGCTCCCGGACCTCGAAAAGTGCGTATTCGGGGATTTCGTGCACCCTTTTTCCCTCTTTACCATGCCTGCCGATCGCTGCTCTGCTTATGTTGCCAGTTGCCGCACGGCAAGTCCATACTATCTCATGGGGATGACGGCCCGGACAGCCTCTTCACTGGTTGTTTACTGGCCGAATTCTAGTGTAATTGGCTGGAGCCCCACGCATAAATTACTGATTAGCGGTCTGGATAATGACTCAAAAGATACTTCTTGCAGAAGACGACAACGACATGCGCCGCTTCCTTGTGAAGGCGCTTGAAAAGGCAGGCTACAAGGTCCTCTCAT
The DNA here is from genome assembly GCF_014194695.1 of Rhizobium sp. BK399. Classification (GTDB taxonomy): domain Bacteria; phylum Pseudomonadota; class Alphaproteobacteria; order Rhizobiales; family Rhizobiaceae; genus Rhizobium. The sequence goes on from NZ_JACIAH010000004.1 coordinate 166,561, forward strand.
ACGACAACGGCGCCAGCGCCTATGACAGGCTTCGCGAAGAACCCTTCTCGCTGCTCCTGACCGATATCGTCATGCCTGAGATGGACGGAATCGAGCTGGCGCGCCGCGCGACCGAACTCGATCCCGACCTGAAGGTGATGTTCATCACTGGATTCGCGGCCGTGGCATTGAACCCTGATTCGAAGGCACCGAAGGATGCGAAGGTCCTTTCCAAGCCTTTCCACCTCCGCGACCTCGTCGAGGAAGTGAACAAAATGCTTGCCGCCTAAGGCTTCCGGCAGCGCGTGTCACAAAACCGAAAAAAGTCTATTGACGACAAAAACGGTTTGTGGTCTATGCGCCGCCATCGGATGGGCGTGTAGCTCAGCGGGAGAGCACTACGTTGACATCGTAGGGGTCACAGGTTCAATCCCTGTCACGCCCACCATTCGAATTCAAAGGCTTAGCGAGAAATCGCTAGGCCTTTTTAGTGAGCAGCTAGCAAGCAAAGCACGGGGAAGAGGCGCGAACTGATCAGCCCACCTTGGAGCGCGATCTAAGCATCCCATGCTTTATCCCAAGCATGTCTTCCCCACGATCTTGTTTGACAACTCCCCATTCCGCGAAGAATCCGTAGCAGTGCCGTCGACGACGTTTGCCTCGTCAAAGGACCCGGCTGCTACCAATCACAGTTTCGATGAGTTGGCTTGCGAGGTGAGAGTGTACGTCAAACGGCGGACCGGGGTCGTTATATCCCCGACCCGTCGAGTTCCTGGTCGTCGTCGCCTTCCCATGGAGTAGGCGTGGAGGCTCGGCTCACCGATGGCATCGGCATCCAGCACTTCAACTCCGGCTCGGCATATTCAACGACGCGACCGGGGGAGGAATCGGAGGCACGCCAGCCGTCAGCACCGAACTGATCGCCACGCGACCAGTAGACGAGGTCAACCTCCGCCGGCCCCTGTTCGGATGGGCGGACCGTGACGAGGATCCGACTGCCGTCTTTCGGCGCGCTTGCCATGTGGCGCCACCGGTTTGGCTCGTCCATCGTTTTTCCTCCCGCCTTGCCGTTGTCGAAGTGTCTCCTCGCCGTCGAAAGCGGTCAACCCAAACTTTGCACAACCCAACGACTTTCGATTGCTTGCCCGATCCAGCATTCCCAGTCGAAGGCATAGTCCACGTCGTCGCCATGTACCCTACTCTTGCTGCTCTCGCCGGGGCCAAGCTCGACCATACGCAACCACTCGACACCTATGGCCGACAACCAGCGAGGGCCGACCGATGGTGGGTGCAGTGCGTGACGGCGATTGGAAACTGGTGCGGAAGGCATCGCTGCCTCCAAGCGTCGAGTTGTTTGATCTTTCCAAGGATAAATCCGAAACCACCAATCTTGCCGATGGCAATGCTGACCTGCAGGGCCGGGTAACGGCGCTTGCTGCTGAATGAGACGCGCCCTTCTCGTCATGGAAGCGGTGCGCCTGACGTTCTTCGTGTCACCCGTCACACCGGATCCATCCGTTCTGTTCAATCTTGGGGACTGATGACCGACCATTCCATCCGATGGAATGCGGTAAACCGTTGGAGATGCTTGGCGGGCCTATTGGGTCAGAAAGGGCGGTGGCTTGTTGGCGTAGTATTTGGCCGCCTGCTCGATCTCTTCCGCGCTCATTGCGCGAGCGACGTTGCGCATCTGCTTGCTGATGTCGTTCTGCCTGGATCCGGACACGAACGCCTCAAGCTGCGTTTTGAGATACAGATCGGACTGCCCCTCCAGCCATGGGCTGCCAAGTTTGTTCTCGATATTGCCGTGGCATGATCCGCACGGAGCAATGCCACGCAGCGGAGCGCCGCTTTCGACAATTCTCGGCACCTCCATGCTTTCCGGTGGATGGAACCCCGGTAGTCTCGGCAGGTAGGCGTAGTAGGCGGCCAGATCCTGCATGTCCTGTTCCGACAATTTCAGGGCGAAAGGAGTCATTACGGCGTTGACGCGCACGCCATCCTTGAAATCGCGGAGCTGTTTATAGACCACACTTGCGTACTGCCCGGCGAGATTGGGCGAGTCGGCGCGGCTGACACCCGTCGGTCCATGACAAATGGCACATTGTTGCGCCAAGGTTGCGCCTCGACCGATCGCCTCCTCGTCGCGCTTGTGAGACACCGCAGTCGCAAGCTTTACCAATGATGTCTTATAGTCTGCGGTTACAACGTCGCCCGGATCCTGTTGCCGCGGCAGGCCTGCAGCCCGGCAAATCGAGTCCCAAATACCGGCGACCTGGGCCCCGGCCTCCCATCGGGGCAGCAACACAAAGCCAAGGACTGCGGACACTAGGAAGATTGCGGCCGTGATGGCAACACTGGTGGTTGTCCAGCGGTCCCGCGACGTCGTGACCTTGCGGCTATCTCCCATCAGCGTTCTCCAACGTAGACTGCCGGAACCGATGTGTCGTTGCGAACGGCCAGTTGGAGGATCGGATAGCCGTAATTCGTAACGGTCAGTCCGACCATTAATGCAATCCAGATCCCATGGCTGTTCAGGGCCGCTAGCACACGGACCGGCGGATGGACGGCTACGGCGAAGCGGTATTCCTCGATTTTGTCAGGTGCCCCCAGATGCGACCTCACCAGGACGACGATGAACAGGATACCCGACGCCACGAGGATGAAGCCACCGAGTGCCGACAGCACGACAGAAATGGCGTCGATAGCGAGCGCTGGATCGGAGTAATCGAAATACGACATTCTGCGGGGCATGCCGAGGATTCCGACCCAATGCCAAGGAAAGGTCGTGATGATCATTCCGATGAACCAAAGCCAAAGCTGCAGGCGGACAAGGTGCAGGCTCGCGAGAGGCCGGCCCGTGAGGTGGGGCCAGAAATCATAAGCGATCGCAAAATACATGATCACGATCGCGCCGCCGAAGATGAGGTGAAAATGCCCGGTGATCCACTGCGTGTTGTGTATCGAGGTGTTGAGCTGGTAGCTCATGTTGATGAGACCACCTGCTCCGCCGAACCCGAGCATGATGAACGAAAAGGCCATCGCGAGCATGATAGGATTTCGCCACGGCAGCGCCTTGATCCAGCCGAACGCCCCCTTCCCTCCTCGCAGCCTTGCGGCGATCTCGATCGATGCGCAAATCGTAAAGACCGTGAGAAGCGTCGGAAGCGCGACAAGCGCCGTGAACGCCGAATGGATGAACTTGAAGCCGGCGCCGACCTGCGGATCCTCGAACGCATGATGGATGCCGATCGGCATCGCCACGATAAGAAACAGAATGAAGGAGACCCTCGCCATCGTATCGCTGTAGATGCGTCCGCCAATGGAGCGCGGCACGATCGTGTAGTAGGCGATGTAGGTGGGCATCAGCCAGAAATAGACGATCGCATGCAGCGTCCAGGAGAAGAAGACACGTGCGAGCCCTGCGTCTATCGTGGATCTGAGGCCAAGCGCGACAGGAATGATCTGCAGCAGAAGTTCAAGCGCCGCGCCGACGGCGGTCCAGGCCCAGAGATACGATCCCGCGACGTTCGCAAACATGGCCAGCGGCACCGGCTTTGCCGGATTCGCCCGCTTCCATATCCTGAGGTTGACGGACATCAGGGCAACCCAGAACCAGGAACCCACCACGACCATCACCACGCCGATATAATAAAACGGGTTGCCGATTAGCGGAGGATAGAAGGTATAGAGGACCGAAGCCTGACCGAGTGCCACCGGGATCATCGCAACGACAGCACCGACGGCGATCAGCCAAAAACCTGCCCAAGCCCACCGCCCTCCGACGAGTTGCTGCTGGAGCGCGGCTTCACTGATCGCATATCCGAAGCCCATGGCAACGAGCGTCGGAAAGACATAACCCATGACGGTGCCATGCGCAGTCAACGACCGGTAGTACCATTCCGGATTGCTGATCCACGGGGAAAGTGGGCTGCGGATATACATCTGCCATGCGCCGAGCACCAGCGCGAGCGCGAATACCGCGAATGCCAGCCAGAAATGTGCGAGGATCAATTTCCGGTTATGGAGCACAGGAAAGCCTCCTCTTGTCCCCCATCTGTGAAAGGAACTGCTCTTTCGTGACAACCTGGACCTTGCCCCACATGCCCTCATGGCCAACGCTGCAGAATTCCTGGCAAGGCATCAGATGCTCGCCGGGCGCGTCAAACGTCGCCTTCTGAACGGACACGTAGCCCGGGACCAGCATCGTGTTGATGTTGGTGCCTTGGACGAGGAAGCCATGGACGACATCGGCGCTTGTCGCGCGGAAGGTAATCGGCGTTTCCGCGGGAACGAGAATGCAGGGCGGCGAGAAAGAATACTGCTGCCCGATCGCTCGCACCGTCACCGTGCCATCGCCCTCGACGGCGCTCCCGAGGTTGGATTCGATAAATTCTCCGGCCAAGTGAATGCTGGTCGGGTCGATCGTTTCAACGGTTGCCTGCGGCATCGTCGCCTGATGGATGCCCGCAAACGCGGCCATCCCGGCCAAAAAGACGATGATGAGGACCGAGACCGATGCCCATCTGCGCTCGACCCGTTCGGCGACGCCGGCGGAGGGATTGTGACCGTTGGCCATCAGCCGCTCCTCGGTATGAAAACAAGCAGATAGAAGAGCACCCAGATCAGCACCACGATAGCGGTCGCGATACCCGCAAGTGCAATGGCTCCGCTCGGTCCCTCTGACACGATGCGCTCGACCGTGGCATCATCTGGACCAGCGTTTGGTTCTTCCGAATTGATCATCGCGTCCTCACTGAAGTGGAGCCGATCGAAGCTTGTTTGCCTCTGCCGCATTGACGGGCGTGCCCCGGTTGCCCCAGGCGGTCCGGATGTAGGAAACGACCGCGGCGACTTCGTCGTCCGACAGACTGACCGCAAACGGCGGCATTCCATGCGGCATCGGATTCTTGTAGGTCGCGGGTGGGTACCCACCGTTCAACACCATCCGCACAGCGTTTACGGAGGATTCCATCTGGATCGACTGGTTCCCGGCGAGCGGCGGATAATGCGGCGGCCTGCCCTCGCCTTCCGCGCCGTGGCAGCTGGCGCACTGTTTGTCGTAGACGGTCTTCCCCAGGCTTCGAAGCAGACTAGCTTCCTGCGATCCGACGGAGGCGCGCGCCGGCTTCGGTTCGTCTTGCGCTATGCTCTTAAGATAGACGGCCATCGCGCGTGTATCTTCGTCGGTCATGTATTGAAGGCTGTTGTAGACCACCTCGGCCATAGGGCCGTAAACCGCACCGCGCGCGGAAATGCCCTTCTGCAGCAGGTCGGAGATTTCCTCGATGGACCAATCGCCCAAACCCGCCTCCTTGTTGGAGGTCAGAGAGGGGGCGTACCAGTCCTGCATGGGTATCAGTCCACCCTGAAAGGCTTTGGATTCCGAGCTACCGCCCAAGGCGTTGATCGGTGTGTGACACATTCCGCAGTGTCCTAGCCCTTCGACCAGATAGGCGCCACGGTTCCATTCATCCGACTGCTTCGGGTCGGGCTGGAACTCCCCTTCCGTGAAGAACAGCGTCCTCCAGCCAAGGATCAGCGATCGGTTGTTGTAAGGGAACTGCAACTCGTGGGGGTGGTCCGGCTGCCGCACGGCGGGGACGGTCTTCAAGTAGGCAAAGATGGCGTCGCTGTCTTCGCGCGTCACTTTCGTGTAGGACCCGAACGGCATCGCCGGGTAGAGCAGTCCTCCATCCGGGAAGCGACCGTCGTGCATGGTCTTGTAGAAGTCGTCTGCCGTCCATTTGCCGATTCCGGTTTCCGGATCCGGAGTAATGTTGGAGGTGTACAGCGTCCCGAACGGGGTTGGCATGCCACGGCCGCCGGCAAACAGTTTGCCCTCTGGTGCGGTATGACAGGCGATGCAATCCCCTGCACGCGCGAGATACTCACCTTTCTTGACGATGGCCTCAGGCGGTTGCTGTGCTTCCGAGTTCTGTGCGCCGGCGGGAACTAGCGTTCCGACAACAATCGCTGAAATCGTGGTGAGCAACAGTTGGCAACGTCGATTTTGCCTGCTCATGGCTTGTGTCCCCCATCTGGCTGGCTGCCACAAGCAAAGGGCAAGGCGAACGAACCGGCAGGTGCTGGCACCGGGTCCGTCGGAAGAGGCTGCCCGGCGAGATAGGCGGCAACAGCCCTGACATCGTCCTCGGTAAGCCTCCCGGCCACGAGTTGCATACAGTCGGGCGCGTTCGCCGTTCTGGTCCCATAACGCCAGCCACCCAATTGGGCGCTGATATAGCTCGCGCGCAGGCCGAGAAGACCGGGAATTCCCGGAGACTGACCTGTTAGTGGCCCACCGTGACAGCTGACGCAGGCTGGAATGGCCCTGTCCAGATCCCCTTGGGTGACTAGCGCTTGCCCATGTTCGAGGACGCTTTTGCTCGCGTCGGTGGCGGGGGGGCCGGGCAGCGCGGGGTGTTGATCGGTGAAGTAGTCGGCGAATTGTCGGAGATAGTCGTCAGTCAGAAAGGCCAACAGGTAGTTCATCGGCGGGTATTTCCGCCTGCCGCTCTTGAACGCTTCCAGCTGGTTGTAGAGGTATCCGGCGGGCTTCCCGGCCAGACGTGGAAAGTACGGGTCGTTCGTCCCCCTGCCTTCCTGCCCGTGGCACGGGGTGCAGGCCTGCACCCGATCCGCCATGTCGGCAGGATAGCTCTTGCCTTCCTGGGCAAGTCCTACGTCAAGACCCAGGAAGCTGAGACAGCACGTTAGAAGCAACGTCTTCACGAACACCGCATACCCTCCGTAGCAGTATCACATGAAATTTTCAGGCTTGAGCCGTAACAATATTCCCTTCCGGTAAAGCTGCAAGAGGCAATCGCCGGCACGAAGTAGCCCAAACGCCAAAGTGGTGGCACGCCTCGTCGGCGCGCTACGGGTTGTTGTAAAACGACCCGCTGTCGTAGGTGCAGGCGTAATCTAGGACGCACTGTTTACCGGTCGCATCCCGGAAGCTGGCGGTGGTGCGCGCATAGCCCAAGCCGCATTTCGCGGGCGGATAGCGGAAGCTGCTGCCGCCGAAACCGGACCGGACGAACACCTTCTTGTTCTGGCGGATGATCTGCGAGATCTGGCTACAGGTGTACGAGCGCGCATCGACGTTCAGCGCCGCGGCCGAAAAGGCTGTCGACGGCATCAATAACACAGTGGTTAGTATCGCGGCATTGATAGTGCGGGATGCGGCGCCCATTTCACCCTCCGAGAATGAGCATGGCGGGAAGACTATACTCGTTTTTGGCGAGCCGATAAATCGGCTGAAGGATCCCCGAAGTCGCGACAAGGCTCGAGGCTCGCCGGCGATGCCGGGCGATCGCAGAAAGCAGAACGCCCGCCAATGCGCGGGCGCTTCGTTCGATTTCATACGCAATGCGAGCCGCACTACATGCAGGCGGATGCGGTCTTCATGGCCGCCTCGGCAAGCGCCTTCGTCTTGTACGCACTTCCGACCGCCATCGCGTTCTTGCCGTCAGGACGTTTCGACACGACGCTACATTTGTTGCTGTTTGCAGCGTGCTCCACATAGTAGTGGCTACTTGCGGCCAGCGCCGGAGCGACGCCAAAGGCAAGGATGGCAACACTCAGAGCAATCTTCCTGATCATCGCATTCCTCCATCTTAGCTAGACCGGCGGTCTTGCTGCCGGTCCAACCGGTAGCTATCGCGCATGCTGGCTTTGACCAAGCGTCATTTCACCGCATGCCCAGGCTACCGAGATCTAGAGTCGTGCCTGTCGACCAATTTCGAACACAGAAGAGTGGCAAGTCGCTGCCGATACAACAGCACTGCTGAGACATGCATTACGAGGTAAACACATGAGACTGGCAACTTTGGCCGCTGCTTCGCTGCTCGCCGCAACACTGACCACGACGGCGGGCGCGGCGCCGCAGAATTTCCCTGGCGCCCCGGGGGCGCTGACGCTTGCCGGCAAGTGCGCCAAGCTCGTCGTCGGCAAGCTCGATGCGACGAAGGGCTGCGAAGGCGAACTCGCAAGTGTTACGCTGGTAAACGGCCAGGTCACCTTCATCTTCACTTCAGGCGGCAAGATGCTCGGCTTCCAGGGCGATGGTACTGCCATCAAGCCAGCCTCCAACGGCAACGCCCGCATGCCGCTCAACCTCGTGGTGACGGGCGTCGGCCAGAAGATGACAGGTCAGGTAAAGGTCGCCGGAACCTGCACGATGGGCAACCCGTACGGCGGCAAGCCGGTCGCGATCGAATGCACCGCCGAAAGCAAGGATACCGCCTTTACCGGCAGCTTCCGCACCAACGGTAAAGCGCCGAAGCAAAAATAGGCCAACGTTCGCAATTGCTGGCTGCGCTCAGGCGCACCAGCTGTTGCTCGCTCCGGGTTTGCGGGCCAATCCCTCGTTGATCATCTGCACGCCGATCGACCGACCCTCGCGCGACACGACATGCGGCGCGCCTGCTTTGCCGGGCTGCCCGGCGGGATTCATCGAGAAGGATCCGGAGTTCAGAATGTTGAGGAGCCGCAGTTTGGCGGCGAACCCCAACCGCTTCTCGTTGTCGCAACGGGCTGTCTCGATGGCGGGGCTGACGACGTCGGCGATCGCGACCTTCTCGCCCTTGTACCAGAACGTGCTTCCATCGGCGACGCAGTTGATGTGCTCGCCCTGCCCACAATAGCCGAAGGCCGCGCGGCCGGTCTGTGCCTGTGCCGGCGAGATGGAGACCGGGATTGCCTTTTCAGGCACGACGGGTGCCTTCGCGGGAATGGGGACCGCAGCAGGCGGCACCATTCGCGTCGCCGTGGTGATCGAAGCCGTCTGCCGTGGGCTGGGATCGCTCGCAGGCTCGCTTCGCGCGTTCGAGACCGGGCGGGAGACAATCGAGGCCGGCGCATGCGCAGCCAGCATCGGCTTCACGCTCTTCCAATTGTCATAGGTTGCAATGCCGCCCACGGCGATCGCCCCGATGACGACCCAGGGGAGCGCGCTGCCGCCGCCTCCCCTTCCCTTTGATCGTGCCGATGATTTGCGGCGGCGTGTCGCAGTCTTTGCCATCTGTCCGATTCCCGTGAACGCACGGGATTATCGCCGGGCAATCCTTTCCGAAAGGTTGGCAGCCGCTTCATTTCCAGCACTGATGTGACGATCCCGATGCTGCAGAGTGCTGCGACGACACGGCTGCACGGTCGCCACGGCTTTAAAGCCGCACCACCGCAGATGCCGTGTCCGCCTTCAAACGTATTGCCGGTTCCCAACGCGAACCCAGCGAATTAGTGATCTCGACTCTTTCCAGATCGATCTGAATATCTGCGGCTGCGCGAAGCGCCTGCCATTCGATTTCATGCTTCATGTAAATGTCGTGCGGCACCAAAGTCGTTTTCATCTTTTCTCACCGGTTGTCGCGAATGGAAGCGTCGAAGTTGGGAACACCGAGACCTCAACGGGTCGGCTTAGCGATCGTGGAATCGCCATCCGTGACCGGCTTTGGGCCGCCCTTCGAAAGGTCGCCACCGGTGACGTGGGCGGGAACGTGGACGTCATCGAAAACGCCATGTGGCAGTGTCAGGTCGACGTGATGCGGCGGCAATACCTGCGCCTTCTGCATGCGGTTCGGGCGCGCCCGCTTCATTCGGTCGGACTTTTCCGTGCGCTTGTCGGGGGTATGGGTCGAGGGATGCATCATCGGCCTCCTTGTTATTGCGCGTGACACTGGGGAACCTAGGACTAACGACCGCGCCGTCGGATGGTTCCAAAGAAAAGAACAAAGCCCATGGCGTCGATCTTGACTGGCGTGGCAAGATCACTACCTTCGCCTTATCCCGCGGCCTCGGACATCGGCCGATGGGTCAACCTGGTGCCGGGCCCCTCTGGCGAGAGTTTTTACGGCGCTCTCGTGATGTCGGTACCGCCTGCAGCTTAAGCCGGCGGATTTTTCATCGATGAAAAAGCTCACCATGCCTTACGCGCATGCCCTTTGTGGTATGTCGCGTTTTTCACGTACACATTCTCTGTTCGACATCGTTCTTGGTTGCGAGGTGCGGCCATGACCAACGGTATCCCGCAAAAATCGGCGCTCAGCTATTTCACCTGGGCCTTCATTGTCACCGGCCTCGGCCTTGTCCTCGGAGCGGCCCTTGGCTGGCAGACGACAGGCACCATCGGCGGCATGGCGACCGTCTTCTTCATCTGCACGGTGCTCGCCGTGCTGGAGATTTCGCTCTCCTTCGACAATGCCATCGTCAATGCCAACAAGCTCAAGGAGATGACGCCGGTCTGGCAGCATCGCTTCCTCACCTGGGGCATCGTCATTGCCGTCTTCGGCATGCGTATCGTCTTCCCGTTGGCGATCGTCGCGATCGCAGCACAGATCGGTCCATGGGAAGCCCTGGTGCTCGCAGCCCGGGAGCCCGCGGAATACGCCCGCATCATGAACGATGCGCACCTGCCGATCGCAGCCTTCGGGGGCACCTTCCTGATGATGGTCGGCCTCAACTACTTCTTCAACCATGAGAAGGATGTCCACTGGATCGCTGGACTTGAAAAGCTGATGGCCCGCTCGGCCACGATCAAGGGTATCGAGATTGCCTTCGTTCTGGCGCTGGTCCTGGTGTTCTCGTCCTTCCTTGGCGAGGAAGAAGCCACGACCTTCGTGCATTGCGCCATCTATGGACTTCTGACCTTCCTGGCGGTCGAGGTGATCGGCGGTCTGCTCGATGCCTCGCAACAGACGATGAGCGCTGCCGCCAAGGGTGGTCTTGGTGCCTTCATCTATCTCGAAGTGCTGGATGCCAGCTTCTCCTTCGACGGCGTCATCGGCGCCTTCGCATTGACGCAAAACCTCTTCGTCATCGCGATCGGCCTCGGCATCGGCGCCATGTACGTGCGTTCGATGACGATCATGCTCGTCGAAAAGGGAACACTTGCCGAATATCGTTATCTCGAGCACGGCGCGTTCTATGCGATCCTGATCCTCTCGGTGATCATGTACGTGCAGACGATGTTCCATATCCCCGAGGTGATCACCGGCCTTGGTGGCGCGGCCCTGATCGGCATCTCGCTCTGGTCGTCGATCCGCTACAACAAGAAGGAGCAGGCGGAAGAACGCGCCGAGACGCACAAGGAACTGCACGCCTAATCCTTGCAAGCCGCATCGGCCGATGCGCCTTCATCACCAAAAAATAAAGCCCGCGACCATCCGGTTGCGGGCTGTTTCGTATCTGGCGATCCCAGATCGCCAAACCGCGCCGAGGCGCGCGGATAAGTTAGTGATTGATTCTGCCGAACATGCTCGGATCGATGCCGAGCTCGCGCAGATCGCGTGCTTTCGGACGGCGGCCAGATTCGACGGAGGCGCTTACAGCATTTGCAGCACCGATCATCGCAAAGGCGCGGCCAAGGAAACCATCGCGAATGGACTTACGGAAGGACATTTTCTTTCTCGCTTTTCTTTATGATTGACTGCTCACATATGGCGAGGCACCGGCTGGCCGACAAGCGGCGGGAATTCACCCCTGCCATGCAAGAATAGGCGATCAGAGTAGGCACGCGACAAGCGCGCTTAGCGGATACGAATCTAGCCAGATGGAATTTATTACTTTAGCATCCCTACAATAAGGGGAGTTAGTCTATGAAGTTGCACTTAGCGGCCGGAGACCCGGCGCCGCGCTTTATTCAGCGTACACTTTCCAACCCGCGTTATGTTTTCGACGTCGCTGCCGGGCGATACATGGTCCTTTACTTCTTTGGCTCCACGGCAAGTCCCAACGTCACCCAAGCGCTGGAAAAGATCCGGTCGAGACCGGCAGTCTTCAACGGAAGCAAGGTTGCCTTCTTCGGCGTAACAGTCGATCCGAAAGACGAAACCCATCAGGGCATTGCCGATCAGAAGCCCGGCATCAAGTTCTTTCTCGACTTCGATTTGAGCGTCAGCAAGCTCTACGGCGCAGTCAGCGCCGATGCGCAGCAAGGCGGCGTCGGCGTGACCTACCGTCAGGTATGCGTGGTTCTGGATCCGACGATGCGAGTGCGGGCGACCTTCGTGCCCGGCAAGGAAGGAAGCGGCATAGACGAATTGATCGCCTATCTAGAAACGCTACCACCGGTGGAGCGGTCCAGCGGCCTGGAAATGCATGCCCCGGTCATCGTGCTTCCCGATGTCTTTGAGACCGATCTCTGCCACGAACTGATCAACCTTTACGAACGACATGGCGGCCAGGAGTCCGGATTCATGCGCGAGATCAACGGAAAAACCGTGCTCGTCTCGGACCACAATCACAAGCGCCGCAGAGATCACACGATCGAGGACGATGCGCTGATGGCCGAATTGCGTGGGCGGTTCATCCGGCGCATCATTCCCGAAATCAAGAAGGTCCACCAATTCGAAGCCACGCGAATGGAGCGATACATCGTCTCCTGCTACGATGCCGATGAAGAGGCTCACTTCAAGCCGCATCGTGACAACACCACGAAAGGCACCGCGCATCGGCGCTTCGCGGTTTCGGTCAATCTCAACAATGATTTCGACGGCGGCGAGGTCAGTTTTCCTGAGTATGGCAACCGAACCTACAAGGCCCCTCCGGGCGGCGCGGTGGTATTTTCCTGCTCGCTCCTGCATGCCGTATCAAAGGTCACCCGTGGCCGCCGCTATGCGTTCCTGCCCTTCCTCTATGATGAGGCTGCCGCCAAAGTGAGAGAGGAAAACAGCGCAAACATCGAAGATGGCGCCAACGCTACGGCGTGACCCGCGGCGAAGTCCGCCGAACGACAACAAAGGGGAGTGCAAAGCCGTTCGTCTTGACGAGGCGGCAAGTCATTCGGTACCTGCGCTGGTGGATTTATCCAATGCCTGCCATAGCTTATGCGTCAGGAGGCGCCTGATGGCTGAGGTCTTGCTGTTTCATCACGCACAGGGATTGACCGCTGGCCTGCACGCCTTCGCTAAGCAGTTGCGGAACGCCGGGCATATTGTTCATGCGCCGGACTTGTTCGATGGGCAGACCTTCCGAAGCATCGACGAAGGGCTTTCCTACATCAACGAGATCGGGTTCGAGGAAATGCGCGAGCGCGGCGTCCGCCTGGCGGAGGAACTGCCCTCGCGGCTCGTCTACGCCGGCTTTTCCTTTGGCGTGCTGCCGGCACAGAAGCTCGCACAGACGCGATCCGGGGCGCGGGGAGCGTTGCTCTTCTATTCCTGCCTGCCGATCAGCGGCGAGTGGTCGTTCGGACCATGGCCGGAGGGCGTCCCTGTTCAGATCCATGGGATGGACGCCGATCCGATCTTCGTCGGCGAAGGCGATATCGATGCGGCCCGCGAAATCGTCGCAACAGTCAAGGATGCCTCGCTCTTTCTATACCACGGCGACCAGCACTATTTTGCCGACTGCTCGCTACCATCCTACGATGCCGAGGCCACCGCAGTGCTGACCCAGCGGGTGCTTTCGTTCCTGGAGCGCCTGTAACGCGCGTGGACGGCGCATCGGCATAGATCGCATCCATATTCCCCAACATAGAGCGCAAGGATCGATTGGACACCGATTGCTAACGCGAGGCATCAGCGTGCATGTCATCTGATCGTTCGTCTCGATGGACTTTCCTGATCAGCCATGCCACCGGTGCGTAATGGAGGCGAGGAGGCGCTATGTCCGAAGATCCGATAACATGCGAGGTTCGTTATCGCATCGATGCGAGCGCGCTCAGCGAATTCAAAGCCTATGCGCAAACCTGGATCAGGCTTATCGAACGTCACGGCGGGACACACCACGGATACTTCATTTCACGTGAGCCGCCGAACGGGGCCGGGGTGAGCTTCCGGGGCCTAGGAAAGGACGGTGGTAACGACATCGCTATCGCGCTGTTCACTTTTCCAGACGACGCAACCTATCTTCGGTATCGTGATGCAGTCGCCATCGACCCTGACGGTATCGAGGCAAACGCACGGTATGGGAAAAATCCGCCGTTCAGCAGCTATGAGCGTGTTTTCTTTCAACCACTTGAATAAGTGACATTTTTTGCAAATGCGCTCATTTGGCGAAGCCTCGCGAGACAAGAGTTTGGCCCTGTCGACGTAGCTGCCTTCCCCCTGGGGGTCGACCTTGGTCTCAGGTTTGCCGCGACCAAGGTGCCAGACCGCTCACTCCTTAGTCGCAAAGACCGCGGGACCTTGTTCTCTACAAGGATCGCGCGAGCGATGCTGAAATACGGGCAGCGTTTCAAAAAACCTCGTTGCTGAGCGGAGGGCCACCGCCTTCCGAGCGGTTTGCTGCGTCCAAATCCGGAGAGCAGAAATGGCTACGTTCAAGTTCAACGTTCAGGACACGATATTCAGCACAGCACGGACCGACGAAGGTCCGCCATCCCCTCAAGTGGCGAGCATAAGGGCCTATTTCACCCCGCTTCTCCTCGAGGCAACCCTCTGCATTCTCGCGATAGCGACGTTGATGGTGTGGTCAACACCCGCCGAAGCCCATGTCAAATGGTTCACATCATTTGACATCGCTACGCCCGCGAGACCTTTTTCGGAAACGCTGGCAAGCCCCTGGTTCTGGCTTGCCGTCGCCATCGCGGTCCCACTTTTCGCAATGACCGCCGTCGTTGAACGGACCGTCATCGGCACCAGAATTCTGATGCTGATGGACAGCGTGTCGGAACCGCTGTGGAATCGGGCCGACGACTTTGTTCGCGCCATAACGGCAGCCTTTTTTGTCGCCATCTTCGTCATTGGTGGCGTCTACCTCACCCCTGATCTTCCGACCCCTTCGGAGTGGGTTTCATGGAGCCAACTGGCAATTGCAGCCGGTCTCTTCTCCCGCCGAACAATGTGGCTTTCTGCCATCGGTGTACTCGGGCTTTGGATTGCCGCTCTTCATCAGTATCAGATTTTTCATCTTCTCGACTATGTTGTGCTTGGGGTCGGCGTTGCCGGCTATCTGGTGTTGTTTTCGGTCAGCGAGTCCCGGTGGCACAAACAGCGCTTCAACGTTCTACGCTGGGCGATCGCCGTCACGCTGATGCGCTCCAGCTTTGAAAAATTCGCCTATCCTGAATGGTTCCAGCCGCTGGCGCAGCAAAAGCCGTTCCTGACCTTCGGGATGCCGATCGATGTATTTCTGCCGATGGCCGGTGTCGTCGAATTCACCCTTGGCCTTGGATTGCTCTGGACACCACTTATCCGCCGATCTTCAGCCATTGCGTTGATTGTCATCTTCAGCGCGGCGGTGGTGCCGTTCGGAAGGCTGGACTTGGTGGGCCACAGCCTGATCATCATGATGTTGGTGATTGCGACCGTTGACCCGACACGCGATACACAGGTCGCACCCGCATTCAAAAGGGCGATTGTCGGTGTTCCCGCCGGTTTTGTCGCGGCTCTGGCGATCTTGGCGCCCACCTATTGGAGCCTGCACATGGCGCTCTATGGTCACTAAGGCCAAAAGCGGGTCGACACGCTCCGGCATCCCCCTTACCAGATGAAAAGGCCGGCGAAGGTTTCCCATCGCCGGCCACAGTAAGAGAGGTTCGGGCAGTCTTTTTCTTTTAATCCTCGTTTGCCGCAAGCTGCGACAGAACCTCGCCGCGTCCACGCAGGCGCAGGATCAGTGGGATGATGAAGGCGGCAGCTGCGACGATCAGCAGTCCGGCCGCGATCGGGGACATCACCAGCGTCGTCACATCTCCCTGGCTGATCGCGAGCGCGCGACGCAATTGCTGTTCAGCCAGCGGGCCAAGGATCAGGCCAACGACCGCGGGCGCGATTGGATAGCCGAAGAGCCGCATGATGTAGCCGAGGACGCCGAAGCCGAGCAGCATGCCGAGTTCGAACACCGACGGGTTGGCGCCAATCGTGCCGAGCGTTGCAAACAACAGGATGCCGGCATAGAGCCACGGCTTCGGGATCGTCAGCAGCCGCACCCAGAGACCGATCAGCGGCAGGTTGAGCACCAACAGCATCGCATTGGCGATCAGCAGGCTGGCGATCAGGCCCCAGACGATCTGCGGGTTGTTCGCAAACAGCAGCGGGCCGGGCTGCAGCCCGTATTGCTGGAAGCCGGCGAGCATGATCGCCGCCGTCGCCGTCGTCGGCAGGCCGAGCGTCAACAGCGGCACCAGCGTACCAGCGGCCGACGCATTGTTCGCAGCCTCCGGACCGGCAACGCCTTCGATCGCACCGTGGCCGAACTCCTCGGGGTTCTTCGCCAAACGCTTTTCCGTGGCATAGGACAGGAACGTTCCGATCTCGGCGCCGCCCGCCGGCATCGCGCCGATCGGGAAACCGATCAGCGTGCCGCGCAGCCATGCCTTCCACGAACGACCCCAGTCGGCCGCTGTCATCCACAGCGAGCCTTTGACCGCCTCGACCTTCTCCTCGCCACGATTGCCTTGAGCGGCGATATAGAGGGTTTCACCGATCGCAAACATCGCGACCGCAAGCGTCGTCACCTCGACGCCATCGAGCAGATCGGGAACGCCGAACGAAAGGCGCGCTTGCCCGGTCTGCTGGTCGATGCCGACCATCGCAAGGGCAAAGCCGATGAAGAGCGAGGTCAAACCGCGCAGGGCCGAATCCCCGAAGGCCGAGGAGACCGTCACGAAGGCGAGAACCATCAGCGCGAAGTATTCCCGTGGCCCGAAGACCAGTGCGAGCTTGACGATATAGGGGGCGATGAAAGCCAGGCCGAGTGTTGCGATCAGGCCGGCGACGAACGAACCGATCGCCGCTGTCGCGAGCGCCGGTCCGCCGCGGCCGGCCCGGGCCATCTTGTTGCCCTCCAAGGCCGTCACGATCGAGGCGCTTTCGCCGGGCGTATTGAGAAGGATCGACGTCGTCGAGCCGCCATACATGCCGCCGTAGTAAATGCCCGCGAACATGATCAGCGAGCCGGCAGGATCGAGCTTGTAGGTAACGGGAAGAAGAAGGGCGACGGTCAGCGCTGGGCCGATGCCCGGCAGCACGCCGACCGCGGTGCCGAGCGTCACGCCGACGAGCGCATAGAGCAGGTTCATCGGCTGCATGGCGACCAGGATGCCCTGGAAGAGGAATTCGAAGGTGCTCATCGCATCCAATCCTAGAAGAAGATGTGTTCGAACGGCCCGGCAGGCAGGGTCAGCTGCAGGAGCTTCGCGAAGATCACCCAGACCACGAAGCTGAAGGCGATGCCGGCGGGGATCGAAAGCCAGAGCTTGCGACGTCCGAAGCCAGCGGCGGTGAACGCAAACAGAATGCCGGTCGCGATCGAAAAACCTGCGGTTTTCAGGAGCAGCATCTGCGCGGCGAGACCGGCGACCACCCATACGACAGGGGCGACTTCCTGGTGCTCGCGCTCCGGAAACTCGCCGCGCCAGGCCTCGAAGATCGTCCAGATGCCGAGACCGATCAGCCCGAAGGCGACCACCTTAGGCGCCGTTGCCGGGCCGATCCGGGCATATTGCGCGATCGCCTTCATATGGAAGGCATCCCAGAGCATGACGGCAGCGACGGCGAAAAGACAGATGGCAATGACCAGCGCCGCCCAATCAGGGCGGCGCTTCGTTGCCAAGGGTTCATTGACCCTGCTCATTGAACAAGTCCGATCTCTTTGAGAATGCCTTCGGTTGCCGAAACATCCTTGTCGAGCTGCGCCTTGAAGGCGTCGCCGGCAAGGTAGGTGTCAGCCCAGCCCTTGGTCTTCAGGATTTCCTGCCAGCTGGCGGACTTCGAAAGCTTGTCGAAATCGGCCGTAATCGCCGCCGTCTGCTCAGCCGAAAGGCCGGGAGCAGCGGCAACCATGCGCCAGTTCTGCACCGACACGTCGAGGCCGGATTCCTTCAGGGTCGGAGCGTCGACGCCGTCGATACGCTGCTCGCCGGATACGGCCAGAAGCCGCAACTGTCCGGCCTTTACCTGCGATTCGAATTCGCCGTAGCCGGAAATGCCAGCCGTGACCTGACCGCCGAGAATCGCGGCGAGCGCTTCGCCGCCGCCGGAGAAGGCGACATAGTTGATCTTCGTCGGATCAACGCCGGCAGCCTTGGCGATCAGGCCGACCGCGATATGGTCGGTACCGCCCGCCGAACCGCCGCCCCAGGAAACCGAGCCCGGATCCTGCTTCAGCTTGGCAACGAGATCGGCCATGGTCTTGATGTCGGACGCGGCCGGAACGACGATCGCTTCATACTCACCCGTCAGACGGGCGATCGGCGTAACGTCCTTGAGCGTCACCGGCGACTGATTGGTCAGGATCGCTCCGACCATCACGTAGCCGCCGACGATCAGCGCGTTTGCATTGCCGTTATTCTGGCCGGTGAACTGCGCCAGACCAATGGTGCCGCCGGCGCCCGGAACGTTCTGAACCTGAACATTGCCAGAAATGCCTTCCTTCTGCATGACCGTTTGCAGCGAGCGGGCCGTCTGGTCCCAACCGCCGCCGGGAGCGGCGGGCGCCATGATGGTGTAGTCGGCCGCATAAGCCGGCAGCGCGACCGCGGCCGCGAAAATAGTTGCAAGAAGAGTATACTTCACGAGTGTGTCCTCCGTGGGCACGGCTGAGAAACCGCGCATTGTTCTCGATGGAATCGGGAAGGACACCGCAGACGGACTCCGAGGTCCGATACGCTGGCAGTTCCTCCCGAAACTTCATCTCTCCGCCTCCACGGAGCTGAAGTTCTGCAAAGCGGACCACAACAAGCTGTCATTTAGCTGACATAGCTTAGGTATCCACCCCGTACAGACACTTTTTTGCCGCAATCTTGGCCAGACGCAAAAAAGATAAAACTTCAGAGCCGATGGAACCCGAGTGCCATTCCAGCGTTAAGAGCGCTGAGGAGGATTGCGCCATGAGTTCTCACGTCGATACCAATCAAATCGAAAATGAGGGCTTGCGCCAGGTGTGGAGTGTGCGCGATTTCGCACGCCGACACCGGCTGGACAAGGAGGAGGAAAAACGTCTCCTCGCGCTCTTCGGATCCTTCGCGACGAAGCAGGAATTGCTGGCCAACGCTCAGCGGCCCTGCTCTTTCCGATAACTCAATCCGCAGTTCCTATTGGGTACGCAGCACTTCATTCCAGTGCGCGATCAGTCGCGCACGCTTGACCTGATCCAGATACACCATCAGCCCAGGGCTGACGGGCACAGGACGGAGTTGCGCACCAAGAAGTTCCTGCATGGTATTGGCCGTATTCTCGCCGGCGACTTCCGGGCTGACGGCCGGAATCTGCAGCTCGCGCGCCATGATCGTCTGGCCCTCTTTCGACATGAAGAAGGAGAGGTAGCGCCGTCCGAGTTCCGGCTCGCCCGCCGCCTGCGGCACGAGGCCGATGCGCGACATCACGACGGTATAGTCCTTCGGCAGCACGATCCCGACATCCGGGTGACGCTTGGCCCAATCGGCGGCGTAGGAACCAAGAATATTGTAGCCGAGAACGAAGCGGCCATCCGACACGCGCTCCAGAATGGCCGAACTCGTCGAATACAGCTTGACGCCCGCGGCTCCCATGGCGCCGATGACCGACCAGATATCTCCGAACTGCTCCTGGTCGCGGGCCATGAACAGAAAGCCGACACCGGAACGCTCGATGTCATAGGTGCCGATCCGCCCATGGATCGCATCGCCCTTCCGCTTGAGGTAATCAACGAACTCGGCGCGCGAACTCGGCGGCGGCTCGTTCACGAAGCTTGGCTTGTGATAGACGAACACGGCCGGCTCGAAGGTCAGCGCATAGGCGGTATTGCGCCAGTTTGCCCATTTCGGCCAGCGCGCGCTCATCGGCAGGTTGCTCACCTGCGCATAGCCGTCGTTGGAGAGCTTCACCTGCAGGTCCATCGCCGAGGAGAAGGCGAAATCGGCGGTGCGTTTGCCGGCATCCGTCTCGCGCACGATGCGGTCGTAGATTTCGCCGGTCAGCATGTCCTCATACTTGACCGCGACATCCGGATTGGCCTCTTGAAATCCGCGGATCATCGGCTGCGCAAGCGGCTCGTCAAGCGAGGAATAGACGACCAGTGTCGGAGCCGCAGCATTGCCTGACGGCGCGGGATAGAACACCTCATCGGCCAGGGCCAAACCCGGACAAAGCAACAGGCACGCAAGTAAGAACAGTCTCCTCATCCCCCTAAGATGCATGACCGCGAAGGGCGACACAAGGCACCCGCCAATTGCGTAGCCGATCGCTCCTCGTCCGGCGGCGCAAAACACGCTAGAGTTCTGTGGGTTCGACCGGAGAGCACCTTGGAACGACGTTTGACCGCCATTCTTGCCGCCGATGTGGTTGGCTACAGCAGGCTGATGGGCATCGACGAGACCGGGACGCTTGCCGCGGTCAACCGTCACCGAAAGGAACTGATCGAACCTGCTCTCGCCGGGCATGGAGGACGGCTGGTCAAATTGATCGGCGACGGTCTGCTGGCGGAATTCTCCAGCGTCGTCAACGCCGTGGCATGCGCCGTCGACATTCAGCGCGGAATGCAGCAGCGCAATATCGGGGTGGAGCAGGAGCAGCGGATCCAGCTTCGGATCGGCATCAATCTCGGCGACGTCATCGTCGAGGATGGCGACATTTTCGGCGACGGTGTCAATATAGCCGCACGGCTCGAAGGCATAGCCGCGCCGGGCGGAATCGCCGTGTCCGCCTCGGTGAACGACCAGATCGGCTCGAAGCTCGACCTGCGCTTCGAGGACATGGGCCATCAGACGCTGAAGAACATCCGCCAGTCGGTGCGCGTCTATACCGTACTGTTAGACCGGCCAGCGGAGCGACCGGCGCCGGCGACCAGCATCGGCCGATCGAACGAACAATCGATCCTTGTCTTGCCGTTCACCAACATGAGCGACGATCCCGACCAGGAGTATTTCTCGGACGGCCTGACCGAAGACATCATCACCGACCTCTCGAAAATCTCCGACCTCGCCGTCACGCCACGCAACACGACCTTCACCTACAAGGGCCAGCAGGTGAAGCTCGGGCAGATCGCACGGGAATTGTCGGTGCGCTATGTGCTGCAGGGCAGTGTCCGCAAGGCGGGTGCACGCGTCAGGATCAGCGCCCAGATGATTGATGCCGGAAACGAGAACCATCTATGGGCCGATCGCTATGATCGGGACCTCACCGACATTTTTGCGATCCAGGATGAGATCGCTCACGCAATCGTCCACCAGCTGAAAATCAAGCTCCGCCCTGAGGAAAGGCTGGCGATCGAAAGCGATCCGACGACGAGCGCCGAGGCCTATACCTACTATCTGCGAGGTCGCAAATTCGCGCGGACGATGACCATGCCATATCTCAACCTGGCAAGACGCATGTTCGCGAAAGCCGTGGAACTGGACCCTTCTTACGCGCGTGCCTATGCCGGCATTGCCGATTGCGATTCCGCCCTGCACATCTGGTATGCCGCGCAGCTACCGATCAACGACATCCTGGCGATGAGCGCCAAGGCGCTGGCCCTAGATCCCAACCTCGCAGAGGCGCATGCCGCCCGCGCGATGGCGCTCCATCATGACGGGAAGGACGCCGAAGCGCTCGTCTACTTCGAAAGCGCCCTCGCCCTCGATCCCGACCTCTTCGAAGCAAACTTCTACTTCGCCCACAGCCACTTCCGGCGGGGCGCCTTCGAGCAAGCCACCTTCTACTTCGTGCGTGCGGCCGCACTTTACGAAAACGACTACGTTTCCCCCATTCTGCTAACGGCATCCTACCGCTCTCTCGGCCAGCCGGACGCGGAGCGCCAATGGGCGCAAGAAACCATCCGGCGCTGCAACCGAGCGGCGGAGCAGAGCCCGGATAGCTCATCACCGGTGCACCGCGCTGGTCTCGCCTACGCCCATCTCGGCGATCGCCAGCAGGCCCTGTCATGGACGGAACGCGCGCTCGCACTCGATCCGAGCGACGCGATCACGCGCTACAATGCCGCCTGCGTCTACGCCATCCTCGGAGACACCGAACGCGCCATCAATCTCCTGGAGCAGCTGCGCCCGAACAGCTCCTTCTACCAGCTCGAATGGTTCGCCAACGACTCCGACCTCGACAACATCAGGTCCGACCCGCGGTTTCAGAAGCTGCTCGCGGACATCGCGGCACAGCGGTAGATCCTGCGCTCAGCCCGTCGTGACATCGGCCGCGCCACCCTGTATCCTTTTCAAAAATAAAGGGAACATCCGTGCGCATTCTACTGGTGGAGGACAATATCGCGCTGGCTGACGGGCTTTCGGCGATCTTGCGCGGCACCGGCCATGCCGTCGATGTCGTACATGACGGCGCTTCCGCCAATGCCGTGACGGCAGCCGAGAATTTCGATCTCGTCGTGCTCGACCTGAACCTGCCGGAAATGGATGGCCTCGAGGTGCTGCGCGCCATGCGGGCCCGGCAGAACCAGTCGGCGGTGCTGATCCTGACGGCGCGCGGCACGCCGGAGGAGCGCGTCAAGGGCCTCGATCTCGGCGCCGACGATTATCTCATCAAGCCCTTCGATATCGCCGAATTCGAGGCGCGCGTCCGCGTCCTCCTGCGCCGCCAGGCCGGGCTGCATTCGGCAACCGTCAGTTTCGGTGGCCTGTCGCTCGATCTTAACTCGCGCGCCTTTTCTGCCGGCTCGACGCCGCTAGATATCCCCGCCCGCGAACTCGGCCTGCTCGAAATCCTCTTCATGCGCGCCGGCAAGGTCGTCGCCAAGGAAGCGATCATCCAGTCGCTGACTGCCTTCGACGACGACATTTCGGCCAATGCCATCGAGCAGTACGTCAGTCGTCTCAGAAAACGCCTGTTGCCACACGGCCTGACGGTGAAGACCGCGCGCGGTATCGGCTACTATCTCGACAAGCTGCCCGAGGCCTCATGACGACGGCCTATTCGCTCCGACGAAGGCTGCTGTTCTGGCTGCTGATCTCGACCGCCATCATCGGCATGGTCGCGCTCGCGGACACTTATCGCGAGGCCGTGCAGACCTCCAACATCGTCTCGGACCGCGTGCTGGCAGGCTCGGCGCTCGCCATCGCCGAACGCGTCGTCGTTGCCGAAGACGGCACGCTCGAGGTCGATATCCCCTATGTAGCGCTGGAGATGCTGACCTCGGCGGCGCAGGACCGGGTCTTCTACCGCGTCGACGGGCCTCCCGGAAAATTCATCACCGGCTACCAAGCGCTACCCGTGCTTTCCGAGACCGTGGGCGACACCGCCGCGTTTGCCGATGACACCTTCCGCGGCGAGCCAATCCGGGTGGCGACACTGAAGCGGTCGGCCTCGACAGGCATCCGCTCCGTGCCCTTCGCCGTGACCGTCGCGGAGACGACGATTGCCCGCCGCCAGCTCGCCCGCGCCATCCTGTTCCGCTCGGCACTGCGCCTCTCCCTGATGATCGCAGGCGCCGCCGTCATCGTCTGGATTTCGGTCACCGTTGCGCTCCGCCCGCTCTACAAGCTGCGTGACGCGATCGGCGAGCGCAGCCCCGATGACCTGCATCCGATCGAACAGTCCGTCCCGAGCGAGGTGCAGCCGCTCGTCGATACGGTCAACGGCTTCATGGTGCGCCTGCAATCGGCGCTCGACGCGCTCCGCAATTTCACCGGCAATGCCAGCCACCAGCTGCGCACGCCGCTTGCGATCATCCGCACCCAGCTTGCCCTCTCGGCCCGATCAGGCACCTTGGCCGAAGCCCAGGGCTCGGCCTTGAAGGGCGACCAGGCCGTCGCTCGCGCCGAACGAATCCTCGCACAGCTGCTGCTGATGGCGAAGATCGATGCGGCCGTGGCAAAGGAAGCGCTGACCGCCTCTTCGATCGACCTGACGGCAATTGCCCAGGAGATAACCGGCGAATTGATCCCCACGGCCGCCGAGGCCGGCATCGATCTCGGCTTCGAAGGCGACCGCCCTGCCCTTATCCGCGCCGAGCCGCTGCTGATCGGCGAACTGCTGCGCAACCTTGCCGGAAACGCCATCGCCTATGCCGGCACGGGCGCCGAGGTGACCGTCCGGATATCCGAGACCGACGACGCCGTGCGCCTCGAAGTCGAGGACAACGGCCCCGGCATTCCCGCAGAGAAGCTCGCCGCCGTCCGGCAGCGTTTCTCGCGGGGCAGCAACTCCGGAGCACCGGGCGCAGGCCTCGGCCTGCCGATCGTCGAGGAGATCGCCGGCCTCTTCAATGCCGCCCTCGCGCTCGAGGCCGGCTGCAACGGCAGAGGCCTCAAGGCCTCCGTAACCTTTGCAAAGGCGACGTAAAGGCTTAGCCGGCTTGGCCTTTCCGCCTTGCATTCTTTCGCTGCATTGCACACACTGCTTTCGGGAACAGCAATGCCGCGCAACGTCGCGGCGCCGGATAAGGCGAAATATGTCGATCAAGGCCAGCATCTATCACCTGACGCATTACAAATACGACAAGCCGGTCCGCCTCGGACCCCAGATCATCCGCCTCAAGCCCGCGTCGCATTCCAAGACGCGGGTGATGAGCCATTCGCTGAAGGTCTCGCCAGCGAACCATTTCGTAAACCTGCAGCAGGATCCCTACGGCAATTATCTGGCCCGTTACGTCTTCCCCGACCCGGTCACCGAGTTCAAGATCGAAGTCGATCTCGTCGCCGACATGACGGTCTACAATCCCTTCGATTTCTTCGTCGAGGAGAGCGCCGAAATGTGGCCCTTCTCCTATCCCGAGGAGATCAGGGACGACCTGAAGATCTACATGCAGCCGCAGCCGCTGGAGCCGGCGCTGGCGGCCTACCTCGCCGGCATCGACCGCACGCCGATGCGCACCACCGATTTCATCGTCGGCCTCAATGCCAAGCTCAAGGGCGACATCGAATATGTCATCCGCATGGAGCCCGGCGTGCAGTCGCCGGAGGAGACGCTGAAGCTTGCGCTAGGCTCCTGTCGCGACACCAGCTGGCTGCTGGTCGAGATCCTGCGCAATCTCGGCTTCGCCGCCCGCTTCGTGTCCGGCTATCTCATCCAGCTGACGCCGGATCTGAAGGCGCTCGACGGCCCCTCCGGCACCGAGGTCGATTTCACCGACCTGCATGCCTGGGCGGAAGTCTATATTCCCGGCGCCGGCTGGATCGGCCTCGACCCGACCTCGGGCCTCTTGACCGGCGAAAGCCACATCCCGCTCGCCTCCACGCCCCACTATCGCAACGCCGCCCCGATCTCGGGCGCCCTCTACGGCCACGCCAACACCGAATTCGCCTTCGACATGAAGGTCTCGCGCGTCGCCGAGCATCCGCGCATCACCAAGCCCTTTTCCGACGACAGCTGGGACGAGCTTAACGCGCTGGGCCGCAAGGTCGACGACATCCTCAAGGCCGAAGACGTCCGCCTCACCATGGGCGGCGAGCCGACCTTCGTCTCGATCGACGATTTCGAATCCGAGGAATGGAACACCGCCGCCGTCGGCCCGACCAAGCGCGAGAAGGCCGATATCCTGATCCGCAAGCTGCGCGAGCGCTTCGCCCCTGGCGGCTTCCTGCATTACGGCCAAGGCAAGTGGTATCCCGGCGAAAGCCTGCCGCGCTGGACCTTCTCGCTCTACTGGCGCAAGGACGGCAAGCCGATCTGGCGCAATCCTGATCTCATCGCCGGCGAAGGCAAGGACACCGGCGTCGTCGCCGACGATGCCGGCAACCTTCTGAGCGCCATCGCCCGCGAACTGGCTATCGACACCGACATGGTGCTACCGGCCTACGAAGATCCGGCCGAATGGATCATCAAGGAAGGCAGCCTCCCTGATAATGTCGATCCCTCCAATTCCAAGCTCAAGGACCCGGAGGAGCGCAGCCGCATCGCTCGCGTCTTCGAGCGCGGCCTGACGACGCCGACAGGCTACATCCTCCCCGTCCAGGCCTGGAACGCCAAGGCGTCGGGCCAGCGCTGGATGAGCGAGCGCTGGAAGACCCGCCGCGGCAAGATCTTCCTCGTCCCCGGCGACAGCCCCGTCGGCTACCGCCTGCCGCTCGGCACCCTGCCCTACGTGCCGCCCGCCCGCTTCCCCTATATCCACCCGGCCGATCCCTCGATCCCGCGCAAGCCTTTGCCCGAGGTCTTCGTCCCCGCTGGCCGCGCCATGCCGGAGGCCTCGCGCCACAGCGACGACACATCGGCGCAGAGCCGCGTCGAGCAGACCATCAGTGACATCGGCGGCGCCGTGCGCACCGCGATCTCGGTTGAGCCGCGCGACGGCAGGCTCTGCGTCTTCATGCCCCCGGTCGAGCGCATCGAGGATTATCTCGAACTGATCGCGGCCGCCGAAAACGCCGCCGCCGAGCTCGGCCTGCCCGTCCATATCGAGGGCTATTCGCCGCCGCAGGACGAGCGCATCAACGTCATCCGCGTCGCCCCCGATCCCGGCGTCATCGAGGTCAACATCCACCCGGCGTCGAACTGGCAGGACTGCGTCGACATAACCACCGCCGTCTACGAGGAAGCCCGCCAGACGAGGCTCGGCACCGACAAGTTCATGATCGACGGCCGCCACACCGGCACCGGCGGCGGCAACCATGTGGTAGTCGGCGGCGCCAATCCCGGCGACAGCCCCTTCCTGCGCCGACCGGACCTGTTGAAGAGCCTGGTGCTGCACTGGCAGCGCCATCCCTCGCTCTCCTACATGTTTTCAGGTATGTTCATCGGCCCGACCAGCCAGGCGCCACGCATCGACGAGGCCCGCCACGACAGCCTCTACGAACTGGAAACCGCGCTCGCCCAGATCCCCGCGCCGGGCCGTGGACCGACACCCCTGCCCTGGATCACCGACCGCCTGTTCCGCAATCTCCTGATCGACGTGACCGGCAACACTCACCGCGCCGAGATCTGCATCGACAAGCTGTTTTCGCCCGATGGCCCGACGGGCCGCCTCGGCCTCGTCGAGTTCCGCGGCTTCGAGATGCCGCCGAACGCACGCATGTCGCTGGCCCAGCAGCTTCTGGTCCGCGCCCTCATCGCCCGCTTCTGGCAGAACCCCGCGGATGGCCGCTTCGTGCGCTGGGGCACCACGCTGCACGACCGCTTCATGCTGCCGCACTTCGTCTGGCAAGATTTCCAGGACGTGCTGGCCGACCTCAAGCAGAATGGCTTCGATCTCAGCCCGGAATGGTTCAAGGCGCAGCTCGAATTCCGCTTCCCCTTCTGCGGCGAGGTCGAATACGAGGGCGCAAAGCTGGAGCTGCGCCAGGCGCTGGAACCTTGGAACGTCATGGGCGAGGAAGGCGCGATCGGCGGCACCGTGCGCTATGTCGACAGCTCCGTCGAGCGCCTGCAGGTGCGGCTCGAGACCGGCAACGCCGCCCGCTACACCGTCACCTGCAACGGCCGCACCGTGCCGCTGACGCCGACGGGCACCTCAGGCGTCTCGGTCGCCGGCGTCCGCTTCAAGGCTTGGCAGCCGGCGTCGGGATTGCACCCGCTTCTGCCGGTCAACACGCCGCTCACCTTCGACATTTATGATACATGGTCGAAGCGTTCGATTGGCGGCTGCATCTATCATGTTGCCCATCCGGGCGGGCGTAACTATGACACCTTCCCGGTCAATGGTAACGAAGCTGAAGCAAGGCGTCTGGCGCGATTCGAGCCGTGGGGGCATACGGCGGGCGGCTATATTCCGCCGGTCGAGAACGCCTCGCCGGAATTCCCGCTGACGCTGGATCTGAGGCGGCCAGCGGGCATCTAGACTTTAGGGCGACATGGGCAAGAAACCGACGGCAGAACTGAGGGAAGAGCCAGCGATCCGTACCGGAAACGATGCGGTATCAGACTATGCCCCGCTGCCCGGCGTCGCCGACGAAATGGTCGATACCGACGGCGCCATCCGGCCCGTCTGGCAACGCTTCTTCGCGCATTTGAGCGGAATGCCCGAGAAGGATCTGACCGAGCGCTTCGCCCGCGCCGATCGCTATCTCCGCGATGCCGGCGTGTTCTACCGCGCCTACGGCAGCACCGGCAGCGCCGAGCGCTCCTGGCCGCTGTCGCATGTGCCTGTGCTGATCGACGCCCGCGAATGGGAAGCGGTGTCGGCCGGTCTCGTGCAGCGCGCCGATCTGCTCGAGGCGATCGTTGCCGACATCTATGGTGAGAACCGTCTGGTCGCGGATGGCGTCCTGCCGCCGGCGCTGATCGCCGCCAATCCCGAATACCAGCGTCCGCTCGTTGGCGTCACGCCGGCCGGCGGACACTACCTGCATTTCTGCGCTTTCGAGATCGGCCGCGGTCCTGACGGCAACTGGTGGGTGCTCGCCGATCGCACCCAGGCGCCATCGGGTGCCGGCTTTGCGCTCGAGAACCGCGTTGCAACGACCCGTGCCTTCTCCGACATCTATGCCGAGACGCCGGTCCATCGGCTGGCCTCCTTCTTCGGCGCCTTCCGCGATTCCCTACAGAGCATGAAGCACAGCGGCGATGACCGGATCGCCGTGCTGACCCCCGGCCCCGCCAACGAAACCTATTACGAACACGCCTATATCGCCCGTTATCTCGGCTTCATGCTGCTCGAAGGCGAGGATCTGACCGTTGTCAACGGCAAGGTGATGGTGCGCACCGTCTCCGGCCTGAAGCCGATTACCGTGCTGTGGCGCCGCCTGGATTCGGCCTATGCCGATCCGCTCGAACTGAACCAGAACTCGCATATCGGCACGCCCGGCCTCGTCGAGGCGCTTCGTGCCGAAAGCGTGACGATCGTCAACGCGCTCGGCAGCGGCATCATCGAGACGCGCGCGCTGCTTGCCTTCATGCCGACGATCTGTCGCCAGCTTTTCGGCGAGGAACTGAAGCTTCCGTCGATCGCGACCTGGTGGTGCGGCCAGAAGGGCGAGCGTGAGCATGTGGCCGAGAACATCGAGAAGATGGTCATAGGCCCGGCCTATTCGCGCGCGCCCTTCTTCGACGACAGCGGCGAATCCGTGCTTGGCTCGAGCCTGCGCGCCGCCGCCAAGGATTCGATCGGCGACTGGCTGAACTCCGACGGCGCAAAGCTCGTCGGCCAGGAGGTCGTGACGCTGTCGACGACGCCGGCCTGGATCGGCGGCAAGCTGACGCCGCGGCCGATGTCGCTGCGCGTCTTTGCCGCCCGCACCGCCAATGGCTGGCAGATCATGCCCGGCGGTTTTGCCCGCATTGGCGGCAGCGACGATGTATCAGCGATCGCCATGCAATCGGGTGGCGCGGCCGCCGACGTCTGGATCGTCAGCGACAAGCCGGTCGAGCGCCATACGCTGCTGCCGGCCGAAGGCAGCTTCACCCGCAACATGCCGGGCAGCCTGCCAAGCCGCGCCGCCGACAACCTCTTCTGGCTCGGCCGCTATATCGAACGCGCCGAAGGGGCGCTGCGCATCCTGCGCGCCTGGCACGCCCGCTTCGCCGAGGCTGCCGATCCGAACCAGCCACTCCTAGCCGACGTGTCAGCCTATCTGGCGGCCGTCGACATCGACACGGCAGATGCCGTCCCGGAAAATCTCCTGCGCAACATCGACAGCGCCGTCTATTCCGCCAGCAACATCCGCGACCGCTTCTCACCGGACGGCTGGCTGGCGCTGACCGATCTGGCCAAGACCGCGCGGCGCTTCCACGAGACCATCCTGCCCGGCGACGACGCCAGCCATGCCATGACCGTGCTCTTGCGTAAGCTCGCCGGTTTCGCGGGCCTTGTGCACGAAAACATGTATCGCTTCACCGGCTGGCGCTTTCTCTCGCTTGGTCGCCATATCGAACGTGGCCTGCACATGACGCGCCTGCTCGGCCACATGTCGGGCCCGGACGCCCCCGACGGCGCGCTCGACATGCTGCTCGAGATCGGTGACAGCGTCATGACCCATCGCCGCCGATACAACGTTAACACCGCGCGCCTGACGGTCACCGATCTCTTGGCGCTCGATCCGCTCAATCCGCGCTCAATCCTCTTCCAGATGAACGAGATCCACCGCGAGGTGGAGCAACTGCCGAACGCCTTCGTCAACGGCCAGATGTCACCCTTCTATCGCGAGGCGATGCGGCTGCACTCCGGCCTTGCCGTGATGACGCCGGAGACGATGAGCGTCGATGTCTATCGTCGCTTGGAGCGCGAGCTGGAACAGCTGTCCGACCTTCTTGCCCACACATATCTCGGGTGACCCTGGTGCTCTACGATCTCTCGCTGCACATGGGTTACATCTACGATACGCCGGCTTCTGGCGCGCGCCACATCATGCGGCTGATGCCGCTGTCGCTGCCAAACCGCCAGCGGCTGATCGCCGGCTCGATAAAGGTCTCGCCGACACCCGACGAGCAAGCGCATTTCACCGATTTTTTCGAGCATCCGGCAACCTCCTTCCTAGTGAGGGCACCACACGAAAAGCTCGACATTCGCATGCACGCCCGTGTGCAGGTGGAGAGCCACTCGATCACGGCTGATTTTTCTCCCCTGCTTGCGGAGCTTCCGGATGAGATCGCAGGGGTCTGGTCGTTGAAACCCGACGCCCCGCACCACTTCCTCGGCAACAGCCCGCGCCTGTTGGAAACCCGCGCCATCTCGGACTATGCGAAGGCCCGTGCCGAGTCGTCATTGACCGTGCTGCAGATCGCCACCGCGCTCTGCACGCAGATCTATCGCGACTTCACCTACGATGCCGAGGCGACGACGGTAGACAGCACTCCGCTCGAAGCCTTCCAGTTGAAAAGCGGCGTCTGCCAGGACTTCGTGCATGTCATGATCCTTGCGCTGCGCAGCCTCGGCATTCCGGCAGGCTATGTCTCCGGCTTCCTGCGCACCATCCCCCCGCCCGGCAAGGAACGGCTGGAGGGCGCCGACGCCATGCATGCCTGGGTCAGGGTCTGGTGCGGCGAAACGATCGGCTGGGTCGAACTCGACCCGACCAACAACATCCCGGCCGGCACCGACCACATCGTCGTTGCCTATGGCCGCGACTATTCAGACGTGGCCCCGGTCATTGGCGTGCTGAAGAGCTACGGTGGGCAGCGCGCTGTGCAGGCGGTGGATGTCGTTCCGCTGAGTTGACACACGCCATAAGCGCACACATTAACTCGAAAGATCGCTCAGAAAGCGCATTTCACCCAAGCGGCGCGCAAGAAAGCGACATTCCGTTAAAATCTTAACGACTTGATAAAGGTGAACTCAAGAATTGCCAGGCATGAATGAGGCATTATTGGGGCACTAACTCAGGTGAACATGATGAGCACCTTTCAAGGACTGAAGTCGAGCCTGTCTCGGCTACAGAAAGATCGCAGTGGCAACTTCGGAATGGTGACCGCCATCGTCGTCCCGGTTCTGATCGGGACCGCCGGCGTCGCAATCGACTTTTCCAACATGGTCCTGCAGCAGCGCCAGCTTCAGGAGGCTTCCGATGCGGCCGCGCTTGCAGCGGCCACGGCGCTTGCAAAAGGTACGGTCGCTGATGGCACCGCGGCCGAAGCTTTGGCGAAAGATTTCGTCGTCGGTCAGATGGCGAACTATATGAGTAGTACCGATGCGGCCTCCCTGAAAAACTCAACAACGGCTTCTGTCACGACGACCACCACGGCCACCAGCAAGAGCTATAAGGTCAAGGTCGACGCTGCTTATGCGATGAGTTTGACTCCGTTGATGAATGTGCTCGGCAAGAAAACGGTCAACATCGCGACCTCCAGCTCAACGAGCAGCGGCACGAGCGAAGTAAAGAGCGCTTTGTCTATGACCCTTGCTCTCGACGAGTCAGGTTCGATGCTGGCTGACACGACGACCAAGCTGAACAACAACAAGTGCGACCACTACAACACCAGCGGCACCAAGATCGGCAGTTCCAGTCCGTGCTACGTCAAGAAGATTGATGCCTTGAAGACGGCTGCGAATTTGCTTCTGGATCAGTTGGATAAAGCCGATCCAACCTCCAAGTATGCGCGCACGAACGCAATTGGCTGGAGCAGCAAAATTCAAGTATCAAGCAAGTTTGCCTGGGGCACCTCTCAAACGAGAAACAGCGTCATTAACGTCTTGTCGGCGGGTGGCGGCACGGAATCGGCTGCACCTATGAAAGCGGCGCTTGACGGGCTGACAACCACCGGCTCCACGTCAGAAACGCAGATTCAACAGCAAGCCGGAAACGAAAAGCTTACAAAATATATTGTATTAATGACTGACGGTGAAAACAACGCTTCGTCGTCCGATACAAAAACCCTGGAATACTGCACCGACGCGAAGCAAAAGGGCATCAAAATCTACTCGGTGGCTTTCATGGCGCCCACCGCCGGAAAGAACCTCCTCCTCAGTTGCGCGAGCGGTGCCGGCTACTACTTCCAGGCGGAAAGCATGACCGACCTGCTGGGAGCGTTTACGGCGATTGGCTCGGAAGCTGCCTCGGACAAGGTGCTGGTCACCCAATAGACGGCAAGCTATCACCCTCAAACGAAAAGCCGCTCCGGAACAAACCGGAGCGGCTTTTCGTTTGCCTGCGAAATCGCGCGTATGAAAATCGGAAAACCGATTGAAATCAAGTTCTTTCCGCTGCCAGGCGGCGCGCTTGGCCAATTTTTTCGTTTGGGTAATTCCTTTGTTGCAACTGCGTAGTAACGATGCATAAACTGCGTCTTTAGTGCGCGGTAAACCGATTGAAATTGGCATAACGTACTGAAACCGAACCGAAATTGGCGAGGACTAACGATGAATACCGTTTCGAAGCCGACGATCCCCTCCCCCGCGCCCCGCAGTTCCAAACCGGAAATTCTCGCCGAAGAAATCATTGAACGCCTGACCTACCGCATCGGCAAGGACGCGAAGGTCGCCAAGCCGCATGACTGGCTGACCGCCACCATTCTCGTCATCCGCGACCGCATCATCGACAAGTGGATGGAATCGACCCGCAAGGTCTATTCGACCGGCGACAAGCGCGTTTACTATCTATCCCTCGAATTCCTGATCGGCCGCTTGATGCGCGATGCGGTCTCGAACCTCGGCCTGATGGAGCAGGTTCGCGATGCACTGACCTCGCTCGGTGTCGATGTTTCCGTCATTGCCGGCCTCGAGCCCGACGCTGCGCTCGGCAACGGCGGCCTTGGCCGTCTCGCCGCCTGTTTCATGGAAAGCATGGCGACCGTCGATGTGCCGGCCTATGGCTACGGCATCCGTTACGTGCACGGCCTCTTCCGCCAGCAGCTTGCCGACGGCTGGCAGGTAGAGTTGCCGGAAAGCTGGTTGGCGCACGGCAACCCCTGGGAATTCGAGCGCCGGGAAAGCGCCTACGAAATCGGCTTCGGCGGGACGGTCGATGTCGTCAACAACCCCGAGGGCGAGCCGCGGTATGTCTGGAAACCGGCCGAGCGCGTCATCGCCGCCGCCTTTGACACCCCCGTCGTTGGCTGGCGCGGCAAGCGGGTCAACACGCTGCGCCTCTGGTCGGCCCAGCCGATCGACCCGATCTTGCTGGATGCCTTCAACGCCGGTGACCACATCGGCGCGCTGCGCGAAAGCAACAAGGCCGAAAGCCTGACGCGCGTTCTCTACCCGGCTGATGCGACACCCGCCGGCCAGGAGCTGCGTCTGCGCCAGGAGTTCTTCTTCTCCTCCGCATCGCTGCAGGACATTTTGCGCCGTCACCTGCAGCAGTACGATGATTTCACCTCGCTGCCGGACAAGGTGGCGATCCACCTGAACGATACGCATCCCGCCGTCTCGGTTGCCGAACTGATGCGCCTGCTGTGCGATGTTCACGGCCTCGACTTCGACCAGGCCTGGGATATCACTCGGGGCACGATTGGATACACCAACCACACGCTCCTACCAGAAGCCTTGGAAAGCTGGCCGATCCCGCTCTTCGAGCGCCTGCTGCCACGCCACATGCAGATCATCTACGCGATCAACGCGAAGGTCCTCGTCGAAGCGCGCAAGACCAAGACATTTTCGGAGACGGAAATCCGCTCGATTTCCCTAATCGAGGAAAGTGGCGAGCGCCGCGTCCGCATGGGCAATCTCGCCTTCGTCGGCGCCCATTCGATCAATGGCGTTTCGGCTCTCCACACCGATCTGATGAAGGTCACGGTGTTTGCCGATCTGCACAAGCTCTATCCCGACCGCATCAACAACAAGACGAACGGCATCACGCCGCGCCGCTGGCTGCAGCAGTGCAATCCCGGCCTGACCTCCCTGATTCGTGAAACGATCGGCGACGACTTCCTCGACGACGCCGAGAAGCTGAAGCCACTGGACAAGTTCGCGAAGGATGCAAGCTTCCAGGAGAAGTTTGCGGCCGTGAAGCGCGCCAACAAGGTGGCCTTGTCGAACCTCGTCGCCAGCCGCATGGGCATCAAGCTCGATCCGTCGGCGATGTTCGATATCCAGATCAAGCGCATCCACGAATACAAGCGCCAGCTCCTGAACATCATCGAGGCCGTCGCGCTTTACGACCAGATCCGCTCGCACCCCGAGCTGGACTGGGTTCCGCGCGTCAAGCTTTTCGCCGGCAAGGCGGCGCCGAGCTACCACAACGCCAAGCTGATCATCAAACTGATCAATGACGTGGCCCGCACGATCAACAATGACCCGGCCGTCCGCGGCCTGCTGAAAGTGGTCTTCGTCCCGAACTACAACGTCTCGCTCGCCGAGGTGATGGTGCCCGCCGCCGACCTTTCCGAGCAGATCTCGACCGCTGGCATGGAAGCCTCCGGTACCGGCAACATGAAGTTTGGCCTCAACGGCGCTCTGACGATCGGCACGCTCGATGGCGCCAACGTCGAAATGCGCGATCATGTCGGCGAGGACAACATCATCATCTTCGGCCTGCGTGCCGACGAGGTCGCCGCCGCCCGTGCCGATGGCCACAATCCCCGCGCCATCATCGAGGCGTCGCGCGAGCTATCGCAGGCGCTCCAAGCCATCAGCTCCGGCGTGTTCTCGCATGACGATCGAAACCGGTACTCCGCGTTGATCGAAGGCATCTATGCCCATGACTGGTTCATGGTGGCCGCCGATTTCGATGCATACGCCCAAGCCCAGCGCGAAGTCGACCAACTCTGGACCGATCCGTCCACGTGGAGTTCGAAGGCGATCTGCAACACGGCCCGTATGGGCTGGTTCTCGTCCGACCGCACGATCCGTCAATACGCCAAGGAAATCTGGAGAGCCGGATGAAAACGCCGAAAGCCACCCCTGAAGTCAGACTTCCCTGGGAGATTTCGGCAGACGAGATAGCGGCAATCCTCGCAGGGTCGCATTCCAATCCATTCGCGGTTCTGGGCGTCCACAAATCAGGCGACGCCTATGTGGCCCGCTGCTTCATTCCGGGTGCCGAAGAGGTGACGGCGATGACGCTCGACGGCAGCGTCATTGGCGAACTGAAGCTACAACATCCTGACGGCTTTTTTGCCGGTGCGGTCTCGGTGACGAAGCAGCGACCGGTGCGCTATCGGGCACGGCGCGGCGATGCCGAATGGGCGGTCACCGATCCATACAGCTTCGGGCCGGTCCTCGGACCGATGGATGACTATTATGCGCGCGAGGGCTCGGACCTGCGCCTCTTCGACAAGATGGGCGCGCACTGGATCAACCACGAAGGCGCACAGGGTATCCATTTCGCCGTCTGGGCGCCGAACGCCCAACGCGTCTCAGTGGTCGGAGATTTCAACGGCTGGGATGGCCGCCGTCACGTCATGCGGTTCCGTTCCGGCGCCGGCATCTGGGAAATCTTTGCGCCCGATGTCCCCACCGGTGTTGCCTACAAGTTCGAAATCCGCGGCCAGGACGGCGTCCTTCTGCCGCTAAAGGCCGATCCGTTCGCACGACGCAGCGAGTTGCGCCCGAAGACCGCCTCGGTCGCGGCCCCTGAACTGCTGCAGGAATGGGACGACGAGGCGCACCTGAAGCACTGGGGGACGACCGACAAGCGCCGTCAGCCGATCTCGATCTACGAGGTGCATGCGGGCTCCTGGCAGCGGCGCGACGACGGTTCGTTCCTCTCCTGGGACGAACTTGCCTCTCGCCTGATTCCCTACTGCGTCGACATGGGGTTCACCCACATCGAGTTCCTGCCAATCACCGAACATCCCTACGATCCATCCTGGGGATACCAGACGACGGGGCTCTATGCGCCGACCGCCCGCTTCGGCGAGCCCGAGGGTTTCGCCCGCTTCGTCAACGGCTGCCACAAGGTCGGTATCGGCATCATCCTCGATTGGGTACCGGCCCACTTCCCGACCGACGAACACGGCCTCGGCTGGTTCGACGGCACGGCGCTCTACGAACACGAGGACCCGCGCAAGGGCTTTCATCCCGACTGGAACACGGCGATCTACAATTTCGGCCGCACCGAGGTCGTCTCCTATCTCGTCAACAATGCGCTCTACTGGGCGGAGAAGTTCCATCTCGACGGGCTGCGCGTCGATGCCGTGGCCTCGATGCTCTACCTCGATTATTCCCGCAAGCATGGTGAATGGATACCGAACGAGTACGGCGGCAATGAAAATCTGGAGGCGGTGCGCTTCCTGCAGAACATGAATACCCGCATCTACGCTGAACATCCTGGTGTCATGACCATCGCCGAGGAATCGACCTCCTGGCCGAAGGTCTCGCAGCCGGTACACGAAGGCGGCCTCGGCTTCGGCTTCAAGTGGAACATGGGCTTCATGCACGACACGCTGAGCTACATGAGCCGCGAGCCGATCCATCGCAAGCATCACCACAACGAGCTGACCTTCGGCCTGCTTTATGCCTACTCCGAAAACTTCGTGCTGCCGCTCTCGCACGACGAGGTGGTGCACGGAAAAGGCTCGCTGATCGCCAAGATGCCCGGCGACGACTGGCAGAAGTTCGCCAATCTGCGGGCCTACTACGCCTTCATGTGGGGCTATCCGGGCAAGAAGCTGCTGTTCATGGGTCAGGAATTCGCGCAGTGGAGCGAATGGAACGAAGCGACGTCACTCGATTGGAACCTGCTGCAATACCGCATGCACGAAGGCATGCGGCGGCTGGTGCGCGACCTGAACTTCACCTACCGCAGCAAGCCGGCACTGCACGCCCGCGATTGCGAGGGTGACGGTTTCGAGTGGCTGATCGCCGATGACCACGAGAATTCGGTCTTCGCCTGGCTGCGCAAGGCACCGGGGGAGAAGCCGGTTGCCGTCATCTGCAACCTGACGCCGGTTTATCGCGAAAACTATACGGTGCGCCTGCCGATCGAGGGGCGGTGGCGCGAAATCCTGAATACCGATGCCGACATTTACGGCGGCAGCGGCAAGGGCAATGGCGGTCGCGTTCAGGCCGTCAACGCCGGCGGCAGCATTGCCGCGTCGATCACCTTGCCGCCCTTGGCGACGATCATGCTTGAACCTGAGAACTGACGACTGGTGGGAGGATAAAAATGGTAGAAAAACGCGTTCAGCCACTTGCCCGCGACGCAATGGCCTATGTTCTCGCTGGCGGCAGGGGGAGCCGCCTGAAGGAACTCACCGATCGCCGCGCCAAGCCGGCGGTCTATTTCGGCGGCAAGACCCGCATTATCGACTTCGCGCTGTCGAACGCCTTGAACTCGGGTATCCGACGAATCGGCGTCGCCACCCAGTACAAGGCGCACTCACTGATCCGACACATGCAGCGCGGCTGGAACTTCTTCCGCCCCGAGAGAAACGAAAGCTTCGACATTCTGCCGGCCTCCCAGCGCGTCTCCGAGACGCAATGGTATGAAGGTACAGCCGATGCCGTCTACCAGAACATCGACATCATCGAGGACTACGGCGTCGAATACATGGTCATTCTCGCCGGCGACCATGTCTACAAGATGGACTATGAATACATGCTGCAACAGCATGTGGATTCCGGTGCCGATGTGACTATCGGCTGCTTGGAGGTGCCGCGCATGGAAGCCGTCGGCTTCGGCGTCATGCATGTCGACACGACCGACCGGATCATCGACTTCGTCGAAAAGCCCGCGGATCCGCCCGGCATCCCCGGCAATCCGGATTTTGCCCTTGCCTCGATGGGCATCTACGTCTTTCACACCAAGTTCCTGATCGATGCACTGCGCCGCGACGCAGCCGACCCGAACTCCAGCAAGGACTTCGGCAAGGACATCATCCCCCACATCGTCAAGAACGGTAAGGCCGTCGCCCATCGCTTCGCGCAGTCCTGCGTGCGCTCCGATTTTGAGCACGAGCCCTACTGGCGCGACGTCGGCACGATCGACGCCTACTGGCAGGCCAACATCGACCTGACCGCAGTGGTTCCGGAACTGGATATTTACGACAAGTCTTGGCCGATCTGGACCTACGCCGAGATCTCACCGCCGGCCAAGTTTGTCCACGACGACGAAAGCCGCCGTGGCTCGGCGACGTCATCGGTCGTCGCCGGCGACTGCATTATCTCCGGCGCGACCCTTCACAGAAGTCTGCTTTTCACCGGTGTGCGCGCCAACTCCTATTCCAAGCTGGACGGCGCGGTCGTGCTGCCGAGCGTCAAAATCGGACGGCACGCGCAACTCAGCAACGTCGTGATCGATCACGGCGTCATCATACCGGAAGGTCTGATCGTCGGTGAGGATCCGGTCCTCGACGCCAAGCGCTTCCGCCGCAGCGAGGGTGGCATTTGCCTCATTACGCAGCCGATGATCGACAAGCTGGGTATGTGAGACATGAAAGTTCTTTCGGTTTCGTCCGAAGTCTTCCCGCTCATCAAGACAGGGGGCCTCGCCGACGTGGCGGGCGCCCTGCCGATCGCGCTCAAGCGTTTCGGCGTCGAAACCAAGACCCTCATGCCCGGCTATCCGGCTGTGATGAAGGCGATCCGCAATCCGGTTGTCCGGCTTCAGTTCGATGATCTGCTCGGCGAGCCCGCGACAGTCCTCGAAGCGGAGCATGAGGGGATCGATATCCTCGTGCTCAATGCGCCCGCTTATTACGACCGCACGGGAGGCCCCTATCTCGATGCGACCGGTCGGGACTATCCCGACAACTGGCGTCGTTTCGCAGCGTTGTCGCTGGCCGGTGCCGAGATTGCCGCGGGTTTGATGCCGGGCTGGCGACCCGATCTCGTGCACACGCACGATTGGCAGTCGGCGATGACCTCGGTTTACATGCGCTACAACCCGACGCCGGAGTTGCCGAGTGTTCTGACGATCCACAATATCGCGTTCCAGGGACAGTTCGGCGCGGATATCTTTCCGGGTCTACGCCTGCCGCCGCACGCCTTCGCAACCGAAAGCATCGAATATTACGGCAATCTCGGCTTCCTGAAGGGCGGCCTGCAAACCGCCCACGCCATCACGACCGTTAGTCCCTCCTACGCCGGCGAGATCCTGACCCCGGAGTTCGGCATGGGCCTCCAGGGCGTCATCGCAAGCCGAATTGATTCCTTGCATGGCATCGTCAACGGCATCGATACCGACGTCTGGAACCCGTCGACCGATCCCGTTGTCCACACCCACTACAATGGCACGACGCTGAAGAGCCGCGTCGAAAACCGTACCTCGATTGCCGAGTTCTTCGGGCTTCACAACGACAACGCACCGATTTTCTGCATCATCAGCCGCCTCACCTGGCAGAAGGGCATGGACGTCATCGCCGCTACCGCGGATGAGATTGTCGACATGGGCGGAAAGCTTGCGATACTTGGTTCCGGAGATGCAGCAATCGAAGGTTCGCTGCTTGCCGCCGCGGCCCGCCATCCGGGTCGAATCGGCGTCTCCATCGGTTACAACGAGCCGATGTCGCACCTCATGCAGGCCGGCTGCGACGCCATCATCATCCCTTCGCGTTTCGAACCCTGCGGCCTGACACAGCTTTACGGCCTGCGCTACGGCTGCGTGCCGATCGTCGCTCGCACCGGTGGCTTGAACGACACCGTCATCGACGCCAATCATGCTGCTCTTGCAGCGAAAGTGGCAACCGGGATACAATTCTCGCCTGTGACGGCATCGGGCCTGTTGCAGGCCATTCGCCGTGCGTTACATCTCTACGCCGATCAAAAAGTCTGGACCCAATTGCAAAAGCAGGGCATGAAATCGGATGTCTCGTGGGAAAAGAGCGCCGAGCGCTACGCTGCCCTCTATTCAAGCCTCGCCCCCAAAGGCAAGTGAGAGAAAATGATAAAATCCGTATCCACTACGCCCTACCAGGATCAAAAGCCGGGCACGTCCGGCCTCCGAAAGAAGGTTCCGGTATTCCAACAGCCGAACTATGCCGAGAACTTCATCCAGTCGATCTTCGATTCGCTGGAAGGGTTTCAGGGCAAGTGCCTCGTCATCGGTGGCGACGGACGCTACTACAATCGCGAAGTCATCCAGAAGGCGATCAAGATGGCCGCCGCCAATGGCTTCGGCAAGGTGATCGTCGGCAAGGGCGGTATCCTGTCCACCCCGGCAGCCTCGCACATCATCCGCAAATACAAGGCTTTTGGCGGCATCATCCTGTCGGCCAGCCATAACCCCGGCGGCCCGACCGAAGACTTTGGCATCAAATACAACATCAGCAATGGCGGCCCGGCACCGGAGAAGATCACCGACGCGATCTATGCGCGAACGAAGGTGATCGACACCTACAAGATCGCCGATTTCGCAGACGTCAATCTCGACCGCATCGGCAAGGACGAACTGCCGGGCGGCATGATTCTCTCCGTGCTCGATTCGGTGGAAGATTACACGGCACTCATGGAAGAGCTGTTTGACTTCCCCGCGATCCGCAACCTCATCAGCCTTGGTTTCCGCATCGCCTTCGACGCGATGAGCGCCGTCACCGGCCCCTACGCCAAGGAGATCTTCGAAAATCGCCTCGGCGCGCCGTCCGGCTCGGTCCGCAATTTCATGCCGCTGCCCGATTTCGGCGGCCACCATCCGGATCCGAATCCGGTTCATGCCAAGGAACTCTACGACGAGATGATGGGCGACGACGCGCCTGATTTCGGCGCGGCGTCCGATGGTGACGGAGACCGCAATCTCATCATCGGCCGCGGCATCTTCGTCACGCCCTCCGATAGCCTTGCGATTCTCGCCGCCAACGCCAATCTCGCGCCCGGTTATTCGGGCGGCCTCGCCGGCATCGCCCGCTCCATGCCGACATCAGGCGCTGCCGACCGCGTGGCCGAGCGCCGCGGCATCGGCATGTACGAGACCCCGACCGGCTGGAAGTTCTTCGGCAACCTGCTCGACGCCGGCATGGCGACGATCTGCGGCGAGGAAAGCGCCGGCACCGGCTCCAACCACGTGCGCGAGAAGGACGGCCTTTGGGCGGTTCTGCTGTGGCTGAATATTCTCGCGGTGCGTGGTGAAAGCGTGCAAGAGATCGTCACGCAGCACTGGCAGACCTACGGCCGAAACTACTATTCGCGTCACGATTACGAGGGCGTGGACACCGAGGCAGCAAATGGCCTGGTGGCAAATCTGCGCAGCCAGCTCGCTTCGCTGCCCGGCCAGAGCTTCGGTCCGCTGAAGGTCGAGAAGGCGGACGACTTTGCCTATCACGACCCGGTCGACAAGTCGGTCAGCGAGCATCAGGGCATTCGCATCCTGTTCGAGGGCGGCTCGCGTGTCGTCTTCCGCCTTTCCGGAACCGGAACATCTGGCGCCACTCTGCGCGTTTATCTCGAGCGATACGAGGCGGATTCCACCCGTCACAACATCGAGACGCAGCATGCGCTAGCCGACATTATCGCTGCCGCGGAGACCATCGCGGATATCCGCAGCCGCACTGGCCGCGACGCTCCCTCCGTGATTACCTGACCGGAACATGGCGGCGAACAAGACCCGGCAAGGCGGAGCAACCCTCTTCGAGACCGGCGTCGATTTCGCCGTGTGGTCGCATAATTCAGGACAGATCGAACTGTGCCTGTTCGGCGACGACGACAAGGAACTGGCCCGCTTGCCGATGGAGCGAGGCGATGACCACGTGCATCGCCTCTTCGTCGACGGATTGAAGGAAGGCGCGCGCTACGGCTATCGTGCCGACGGTGTCTACGCCCCCGATAGCGGCCTCTGGTTCGATCCATCGAAGCTTCTCGTCGATCCCTATGCCAAGGAACTCGATCGCCCGTTTAGCCACGATCCGCTGCTCGGTAGCTTCGGCGCCGACACGCAGCATCTGGTGCCGAAGGCTATTGTCACCCGCGATGTGCCGGTGAAGCAAACAAAGCCGCTCTTCGAGCCGGGTGGCTTCGTCTACGAGGTCGCTGTTCGCTCCTTTACCAAGCTGCATCCGGATGTACCCGAAGCCCAGCGCGGCACGGTCGCCGCCTTGGCGCATCCCTCGGTGATCGCCCACCTGAAGCGGATCGGCGTCGATGCCGTCGAGCTCATGCCGATCACCGCCTGGATCGATGAGCGCCATTTACCGCCGCTCGGCCTGAGAAACAGCTGGGGCTACAACCCCGTCGCCTTCATGGCGCTCGATCCGCGGCTCGTGCCGGGCGGCATGGCGGAACTTCGCGACACCGTTGCGAAACTCCACGGAGAAGGCATTGCCGTCATTCTTGACCTCGTCTTCAATCATACCGGCGAGAGCGATCGCTTCGGCACGACGCTGTCGCTGCGTGGCCTCGACAATCTCTCCTTCTATCGCCATTTGCCACAGCGCCCCGGCGATCTGGTCAACGATACCGGCACCGGCAACACCGTCGCCTGCGATCACCCCTATATCAGGCAGTTGATCATCGACAGCCTGCGGAATTTCGTGCTCGGCGCCGGGATAGATGGTTTCCGCTTCGACCTTGCCCCCGTCCTAGGCCGCACCGCAAGCGGCTTTGAGGGCACTGGGGAAACGCTGACGGCGATGCTCGCCGACGAGGTTCTAAAAGATCGCGTGATGATCGCCGAGCCTTGGGACATCGGCCCCGGTGGCTATCAGCTCGGCAATTTCCCGGTGCCATTCCTCGAGTGGAACGACCGTGTCCGCGACGATATCAGGTGTTACTGGCGCGGCGACGACTGGAAGACCGGCCCATTGGCGACTGCGCTTGCAGGATCCTCTGACATCTTCGGCCGCAACGGCGGACAGGCGACGCGCAGTGTCAATTTCCTCGCGGCCCATGACGGCTTCACGCTCAACGATCTCGTCTCCTACAGCGGCAAGCACAACGAGGCGAACGGCGAGGAAAACCGCGACGGCCATAATGAAAACCACTCCTGGAATAACGGCATCGAGGGCGAAACTCGCTATCCCGATATCATCCGCCGGCGACGCGACGACCTGAAGGCGCTGCTGTCGACGCTCTTTACCAGCCGCGGCAGCATCATGCTGACGGCGGGCGACGAAGCCGGCCGCACTCAGCGCGGCAACAACAATGCCTACTGCCAGGACAATGAAATCACCTGGATGGATTGGGCAGCGCTCGACGACGAACTCGTTGCCCACACCGCCTTCATCTCCGGCCTGCGCAAGCGCTTCTCCGCCTTCTCTCAAGCAGCCTTCCTCAACGGCAACGGCGATGTCGAATGGATATCGCCTTCAGGCCAGCCGATGACCGTCCAAGAGTGGGAAACCCCGAATTTTTCGACGCTCGGCATGCTACTTGCAACCCGAGACGAGCAAGGCGGCAAGGCCACGCGCTTGGCGGTGCTCTTCAATCGCTCGGGCGGCGAGGAAGTCTTTACGCTCTCTGGCTCCGGCTCTT
Source organism: Rhizobium sp. BK399 (assembly GCF_014194695.1). Taxonomy (GTDB): domain Bacteria; phylum Pseudomonadota; class Alphaproteobacteria; order Rhizobiales; family Rhizobiaceae; genus Rhizobium. The sequence continues at coordinate 209,998 of NZ_JACIAH010000004.1, forward strand.
GGCGGCATCTGGCCCCCGATGCCGCCAAGAAGTCGGTGGCATCGGCCATCGTGCCGCGCCGTTCGGTGGCTTTCTATCTCGAAAGTTGATCAGCCGAGTTCAACCCTGCAATTCCTTGTCGCAATCGTCACAATCCCATTGTAAGGCTTGCGCAGCCGCTTTCTCATGAGGAATCAATGGTCAAGGAAATTTCGCTCGCGGACGTCCGTGGGCTGGTGGGCACTGAAACCGGCCTCTCGGACTGGATCGTCGTCGATCAGACGATGATCGATGCGTTCGCGCATGCGACCAACGACCATCAGTATATCCACGTCGATCCGGAGCGCGCCGCCGCGAGCCCGTTCGGCGGCACAATCGCCCATGGCTTCCTCACGCTCTCCCTGCTCTCGGCCATGAACTACAACGGGTTGCCCAAGGTCCGCGAACAGACGATGGGCATCAACTACGGCTTCGAGAACGTCCGCTTCCTGTCGCCCGTGAAATCAGGCGCGCGCATCCGCGGCCACTTCGTCCTTGCCGAAGCCCGCTTCCGCGGCGCCGGCATGTTGATGACGACCTACGAGGTCTCGATCGAGATCGAGAACGAGAAGAAGCCGGCGTTGACCGCACGCTGGATCACCATCATCCAGTTCGACCCAAAGGACCGGCCTGAGGACGCCTAGCGCCGACCTTAACGAGCGACCATGCGCGGTTCGCGGCTATGGCGCACCGTTGATCTCAACGATGTTGCAATCGGGATCGAGCAGATAGGCTTGCGGAAAACCTGCCGGCCCGTCACGTCTCAGACGCAGCCGCCAGGGATCGCCCTCGGGCGCATCCTCGCGAAAACCCTTGGCGATCAGTCCGCGGATGCAGCCGTCGAAATCATCGGTGCGGAACGCGAAATGTCCGTCGGCCGTGTCTATCGTGGCTGCGCGCCGGAAGGTGCCAGTCGGATGGACGATGAGGTGAACCTGCAGCGCGCCGCAGGCGAACCACGCTCCAACGGTACTGAACGCTGGCCGCTCAATTTGTTCGAGGCCGAACACATCGCGATAGAAGGCGACCGAACGGTCGATGTCCGTGACGACAATGGAAACGTGATGCAGCATCATCGAAGACACCCCGCATTCGTTGCGATGGCGCTCCGATCGGGACCGCGCCCAGCGGATGATGGCACAAATGTCGGCAATCCTGCAACGTGAAGCTGATCGGGGGGCGGCACAAGGGCATTCCCCCGATCAGCAATTGCATCCTGGTTGCACTTCAGTGCCCGGCGTCTTCAGCGCCCTCAGCCAGCAGGCCAAAAACGAAATCCGCGAACGAACGCCAGCACTCGACGCGGAAAGTATCGTCCTCGGTGCGGAAAAGCACGATCTCGGCCTTTCCGAACAGCGTGCGCGAGCAGGCGCCCACGGGGAAGGCCTCGAGCGACAGATCCTGCGGGCAGCCCGCCGAAATTGTCGCTTCCGCCCCGGGACCGGAGACGATGATCGCGACGTTGCGGTGCGAAACGTCGGTTGCCGAATGCAGCACGGCCGACTTGGCGAGCGGCGCCATCAGGTCTGCACCGGCCTCGTCGATGACAAGCCATTCGTCCGGCCCGAGCCAGAGGGCCGCACGGCCACCCTTGCGGCCTGACGTTTTCGGGGACGGCGGGACCGTGACACCGAGCGCGGAGGAAAGAGCCTTGAGCGACTCCGCTGGTGCGCGAAGCGCCACGCGGGTTGCCGCTGGCGCTGCCGTCAACCGTACCGTGGCCGAACCACCGTGACGGCCGGAAAGCACCGACTTGCGAACTGCCGTATCAGCCATTGATGCGGCCTCCTTCCTTGTCAAAGAACACCATATCCGTCACCTCGACGGCAATCGTCTTGTCGGGCATCGGCACGTAGAGCGTCTCGCCCATCCGCTTGCGACCACCGGCGACCAGCGCAAACGCGATCGACTTTCCGAGGTTTTCCGACCAGTAGGACGATGTGACGTGCCCCAGCATCGTCATCGGCTTCGGCTCGTTCGGGTTGGCAACGATCTGCGCGCCCTCCTCGAGCACGATCTTCGGATCCTTGGTGATGAGGCCGACCAGCTGCTTGCGGCCTTCCTTGACCAGATCCGGGCGCTTCAGGCCACGAATGCCGACGAAGTCGGTCTTCTTCTTCGATACCGCCCAGTTGAGGCCGGCATCATCAGGCGTCACGGTACCATCCGTGTCCTGGCCGACGATGATATAGCCCTTCTCGGCGCGCAGCACGTGCATGGTCTCGGTGCCGTAGACGCAGGCGCCGAGCGGCTCGGCATTGGCCCAGACGGCTTCGAGCACCGACTGGCCGTAATCGGCTGGAACGTTGATTTCGAAGCCGGTTTCGCCGGTAAACGACACGCGGAAGAGACGTGCCGGAACGCCCATGACCGTGCACTCGGCAACGCTCATATGCGGGAAGGCCTCGTTGGAGATATCGACGCCCTCGACCAGCGGCGCGATGATCTCGCGCGCCTTCGGACCCTGCACGGCGATAACGGCCCACTGCTCGGTCACCGAGGTCAGCCACACCTTCAGATGCGGGAATTCGGTCTGCAGATAGTCTTCCATGTGATTGAGCACACGCGGCGCGCCGCCCGTCGTCGTCGTCACGTGGAAGCGATCGTCCGCCAGACGCCCGACGACGCCGTCGTCGTAAACGAAGCCATCATCGCGAGTCATGATGCCGTAGCGGCACTTGCCGGGCTTCAGCGTGTCCCAGGCGTTGGTGTACATCAGGTTCATGAACTCGGCGGCGTCAGGCCCGACGACCTCGATCTTGCCGAGCGTTGAGGCATCGAACACGCCAGCCACATCGCGCGCCGTCTTGCATTCGCGCGCGACCGCCTGGTGCATGGTTTCGCCGGCACGCGGATAAAACCACGCGCGCTTCCAGTTGCCGACATCCTCGAACACGGCGCCCTGGGCTTCTTCCCACTGGTGCAGCGGCGTCTTGCGCGTCGGGTCGAACAGATCGCCCCGCGAATGCGCGATCAGCGTACCGTAGGTCACAGGCGTATACGGCGCGCGGAAGGTGGTAAGACCGACCTGCGGGATCTCCTTGCCCAGCATCTCGGCTGCGATCGCCAGGCCGTGCATGTTGGAGAGCTTGCCCTGGTCGGACGCCATGCCGTTCGTGGTGAAGCGCTTGATGTGCTCGATCGAGTGCATGCCTTCGCGCACGGCAAGGCGGATATCCTTGGCGCAGACGTCGTGCTGGAAATCGATGAAGGCCTTGGCGCTGGTCTCGGGACCTGCCCCTTCCGCCGCACCGATCATGCCACCCGTCCACTGATGCGCCTGCTCGGACGAGATGCTGATCTTGCCGCCCGCCTTCTTGCCCGCCGCCTGTGCCATCAGTTCGCCCGCGGCCAGCGATTCCTCGATCGTCTGCTGCAGGTCGTCGGTGCCGTTGCAGGCGCCGACGGAGAGGCAATCCTGCGCATAGGTGCCGGGCAGGAAGCGCTGCGTTTCCGGCTCGAAAGCGACCTTGCCGCGCGACTGCGAGAACAGGTGGACGGAAGGCGTCCAGCCGGCGGAAACCAGCAAGGCATCGACCGCGATCTTGCGTGGCGAGCCGCCGCCGTTGCGGGCAACGGTCATCGACGAGATGCGCAGCTTGCCTGAGGTGTTGACGACCGACTGGCCAGCGAGAACATCGATGCCGAGCGAACGTGCCTCCGCCAGGACCGCCGCGCCCGGCGTCTGCCTGCAATCGACGATCGCCGCGATCTCGACACCTGATCGCTTCAGGTCGAAGGCCGCCTCGTAGGCCGAGTCGTGCGCCGTATAGACGCCGACCTTCTGGCCGACGGCAACGCCGTACTGGTTGAGGTACATGCGCGCGGCCGATGCCAGCATGATGCCCGGACGGTCGTTGTTCGGGAAAACCATGTGGCGCTCGATGGCGCCATTGGCGAGGATGACGCGCTTGGCGCGCAGCTGCCACAGGCGCTCGCGCGGCAGATGGCGGCTCGGGTTTGCGACATGGTCGGTCACGCGCTCGGCGAGACCGATGAAGTTATGATTGTAATAGCCGAAAGCGGTGGTGCGGGTCAAAACCTGCACGTTGCTCATCGCCTTCAGGCTGGCAACCGTCTTCTGTGCCCATTCATAACCATCGAGGCCGTCGATCTTGACGCCGCTGTCAAAACGCAGCGCGCCGCCGACATCGGCCTGCTCGTCGCAGAGGATGACCCTGGCCCCCGATTGCGCTGCCGCGAGCGCTGCCGAAAGACCGGCAACGCCGGCACCGACGACAAGCACGTCACAATGCGCATAGCGGCTGGCATAGTGGTCCGGATCGGCTTCCTTGGGCGCGACGCCGAGACCGGCCGCACGGCGGATCATCGGCTCGTAGACATGCTTCCATGCCGCCTTCGGCCACATGAAGGTCTTGTAGTAGAAGCCGGCCGCGAAGAAGGGGGACATCAGGTTGTTGATGCCGCCGATATCGAAGGAAAGCGACGGGAAACGGTTTTGCGATTCGACGATCATGCCGTCGAACACTTCCTGCACCGTGGCGCGCACGTTCGGCTGCTTGCGGGCGCTGTCGCGCGCCACGTCGATCAGCGCGTTCGGCTCTTCCGCACCGGCCGAGAGAATGCCGCGCGGGCGGTGATACTTGAACGAGCGGCCGACGAGATGGATGTTGTTGGCGATCAGCGCCGAGGCGACGGTATCGCCCTCGAGCGCCGTGTAGCTCTTGCCGTCGAAGGTGAAGCGCGCGGTTCTGGCCGGCGTCAGGCGACCCTTGCCTGCGATACGGTTCGTGCCGCTCATTGTGCCTCTCCTTCGAGTTGTTCGTAGGTCTCGACGGGAGCATGCGGAACGGCGGCCTCGCCGATCGTGGGCTTCGGCTCGCCTGCCTTGTAGGTCATGATGAACTTGTCGCTGATCGTGTCGCGCGCCGCGTTGAAGAAGCGGCCGCAACCGTTGAGGTGGCGCCAGCGTTCGAAGATCAGCCCCTTCGGGTTGTCGCGCAGGAAGAAATATTCCTCGAACGCCTCGTCGGAGATGTCCGCGATATTGGTGGGGCGGGCGATATGCGCATCGCCGGCGCCGCGGAATTCGAGCTCGGAGCGCTCTTCCTGACAGTATGGGCAATAGATAAGAAGCATGGTGTCCTCGTGTCAGTGCGCGACGGCGGCGGCGGCGGCTTCGTCGATCAGACGGCCGGTGCGGAAGCGGTCCAGCGTCAGGCCGGCATTGAACTTGTGCGCCTCGTCGCGGGCAATGAGGTGCGCGAAGAGATTGGCCGAGCCCGGCGTCGCCTTGAAGCCGCCGGTGCCCCAGCCGCAGTTGACGTAGAGCCCCGGAACCGGCGTCTTCGACTGGATGGCCGAACGATCCGGCGTGTTGTCGACGATACCGCCCCACTGGCGCATCATCTTGACGCGGCGGAACATCGGGAAGAGCTCGCAGATGGCATCGAGCGTATGCGTGATGATCTGCAGGCCGCCGGTCTGGCTGTAGGAATTGTACTGGTCGGTGCCGGCGCCGATGACGAGCTCGCCCTTGTCGGACTGCGAGATATAGGCATGCACCGTGTTGGACATGACCACGCAGGGGAAGATCGGCTTCAGCGGTTCGGAGACCAGCGCCTGCAGCGGGCTCGATTGCAGCGGCACGCGCACATCGGCCATCTTCATGACCGTCGTCGTGTGGCCGGCGGCCGAGACACCAACCTTCTTGGCGCCGATGAAGCCGCGATTGGTCTCGACACCGGTAACCCGCCCATCGGGGCCGCGGCGGATACCGGTCACTTCGCAGTTCTGGATGATGTGGACGCCGCGATCGGACGCAGCACGCGCATAGCCCCAGGCCACCGCGTCGTGACGCGCCGTGCCGCCGCGACGCTGGAGTGCTGCACCGTTGATCGGATAGCGGGCGCTGGCGGAGATATCGAGCGGCGGACAATAGGCCTTGGCCTGTTCCGGCGTCAGCCATTCATTGTCGATGCCGTAGAGGCGGTTGGCATGGATATGGCGCTTGAAGGACTGCTGGTCGTGCACATTGTGCGACAGCATCATCACGCCGCGCGGCGAGTACATGACATTGTAGTTGAGATCCTGCGAGAGGTTCTCCCAGAGCTTCATCGAATGCTCGTAGATGTGCATGCTCTCTTCATAGAGATAGTTCGAGCGGATAATGGTCGTGTTGCGGCCGGTATTGCCGCCGCCGAGCCAGCCCTTTTCGAGCACCGCGACATTGGTGATGCCGTGCTCCTTGGCGAGATAGTAGGCCGCACCCAGACCATGCCCGCCGCCACCGATGATGATGACGTCGTATTCAGCGCGCGGCTCCGGCGAGGTCCACTGCTTCTCCCAGCCCTTGTGGCCTCTGAGGGCCTCCCTTGCCACGGCAAAAACCGAGTATCTGCGCATCCGCCTTCATCTCCTTCGGGAAAATGGTCCCTTCTCGTCGGCATACAAATCGCAAATCCAAAAGCGGCACAACGTTTCTTTTGCGACGCGGACCGGCTTTTGTTTTGACACGACGCGAAGAATGAATGAGGTCGCGCGATCTCAGCGCGTCGAAGCAAGCCGAACAGGAATGCTGCAAGTGCCGGCAGTGGCCTCTCGCCCGCCACTCCTGTTATTTTAGACTGTTTGCACTTACAATTTTTGGGCGCATAGTTCACCCGCTGCCAAGCGCTCCTTTTGCGCGTTGAGGGTTTCGAGTCGGCAGCAATGACAACATTCATAGGCCAGACGCCGGCGTCGTATGGGTTGCTGTCCAATCTGGCATAAATGTAACCGGCCGACACGGCACGATGCCCGCTGTCTGGTCTCAGGGAGGATTAGCCATGCAATCGCATTTCATCACCCTTACCGTTAGCCTGCTTTTATCAGGGGCTTGCCTGAGCGGCCCTGTCGTCGCCGCCGAGGACGCCCTGACGAAGGAGGAAGCGGCGTCGATCGGCGTCGACGCCTATCTCTACCTCTACCCGCTGGTCACCATGGATATCACCCGCGCGCAGGCAACCAACGTCGAGGCCGGCAAGACAATGGGCCGAGGCCCGGCCAACATGTTCACCAACGTCCCGCAATTTCCGACTGCCGACTTCAGGGACGTCGTTCGACCCAATTTCGATACTCTCTACTCGATTGCCTGGCTCGATATGACAAAGGAGCCGATGATCGTCTCGGCTCCTGATACGAACGGCCGCTTCTATCTGCTGCCCATGCTGGATATGTGGTCTGATGTATTTGCCTCGCCGGGTTGGCGCACAACAGGAACGGCGAAGGCCGATTTCGCCGTTGTCCCGCCTGGCTGGACAGGCAAAGAGCTGCCCGCCGGAACACAACGGATCGATGCGCCGACGCCGTATGTCTGGGTCATCGGACGCACGAAAACGGATGGGCCACCCGATTACGACGCCGTTCACAAGATCCAGGCTGGCTACACAGTCACGCCGCTGTCGCAGTGGGGCAAGACGGTTGAGCCGGTGAAGGTCACGATCAATCCTGACATCGACATGAAAACCCCGCCAAAGAAGACAGTGGACGGGATGACGGCAGTGGATTTCTTCGCCTATGCAGCGGAGGTGCTGAAGGTCAATCCGCCGCACATCACCGATCAGCCGATCATCAGCCAGATGAAGCGAATCGGGATCGAACCGGGAAAGAGCTTCGATAAAACCAAGATCGCACCCGACATCGCCGCCGCTTTGAAGGATGTACCGGCCGCAGCACAAAAGCTGATGGAATGGAAAGTCCCGTCGCTTGCGCGCGTGGCCAACAACTGGTCGATGAACACCGACACGATGGGCGTCTATGGCAATTATTATCTGAAGCGGGCGATTGTCGCGCAGCTTGGTCTCGGCGCCAACCTGCCGGAGGACGCGATCTATCCCCTCAACCTCGGCGACGAGAAGGGAAACCCGCTAAACGGAACGAACAGCTACAAGCTTCACTTCGACAAGTCGAACCTGCCGCCGGTCAAGGCGTTCTGGTCCGTCACACTTTATGATCCGGAGGGTTTTCAGGTCGCCAACGATCTGAACCGGTTTGCCGTCAGCAGCTGGATGCCGTTCGTCTACAACGCCGACGGGTCGCTTGATCTCTATTTCCAGAACAAGAGCCCAGGCGAGGACAAGGAAGCGAACTGGCTACCAGCACCCGCCGGGTCATTCAACCTGACCATGCGCCTTTACGGACCGGCAAGCGAAGCGCTCACCGGGAAATGGAATCCGCCCCCGATAGAAATGGTGCCTGCGCTCCAACAGGTTACCGCACAGTAGTGCATCCGCACCTACGGCATCTCGCGCTCCGAGCCCAGCTCGGCTCGACCAATGAGAGCCCTCGCGCCCAAAGGCGCGAGGCTGTCTGGGGATTAAGCCGACTTTGACACAGTTCGACGCTTCTTGGCCGGGGCGGCCGCCGGCGGCGCTTCGGCCTCCTGCTGCAGGCGCAAGGCCTTCAGTCGCTCCGTTTTCTTTTCGCGCGCCGCAGCTTCGGCCGTGATGATCGCTTTCGCGGTCGTATCGGTGGCAGCTGCCTTGTCGCGCGGAGAGAGCTTGGCCGGATTGAAGAGTTCGTCTTTTGAAGTCATCTGCTTCCTCTGTCTAGACCTGCCAGACGGCAGGTCAGCGGGCCGGGCGCACTGCCTTCTTCGGAGCCGGAAGAAGACCTTCACGCTGAAGCTTCTTGCGCGCCAGCTTGCGCTGACGGCGAACGGCTTCGGCCTTCTCACGAACACGCTTCTCGGAGGGCTTTTCGTAAGCGCTGCGCGCCTTGAACTCGCGGAAGAGACCTTCGCGCTGCATTTTCTTCTTCAGGACACGGAGCGCCTGGTCGACATTGTTGTCTCGAACGAGAACCTGCAAATTCTTTCCTTTCGTGCGGCAAACTCATTTGCCGATTGGTCAGAGTGGAGACTACTTCCTCACCCTGAGGCTTGACGTTTTCAGCCAGGATCCGCCCTGGATATCCGCAATGGCGTCGTCTCTCGGCGTAGGGGATGCCGACTGACTCATGTCGATATCGCTCTCAAGGATCCGCCGATCAAAGTTTTCGCCTTCAAAGCGAACACGATATTGTGCGCGACTGCCGTCAGACGGAAGAATCGCCGCGATCCTGCAGGTCCTGCTCGCCTGTTCGGTACGGACGAAACCGCCCTTTAGAACGATGCTGTCGCCGATAGCATATCTTGGCATAGGTGCCATTTGGTTTTCACCGAACTGTCTTGATCATCAAAAGCATAAAAGGCCGGGTTTGATCCCGACCTTCGCCATCAGGCTCTCGGCTGCCAGTACATCCGTGGTCAGCCAGGCCGAATGAGAATTAAGCTGAGCGCAGGTTGTCGGCAGAATTCTTGCCGGACTTCTTGTCGCGAACGAGATCATAGGTGATCTTTTGGCCGTCGGACAGGTTTCCTAGACCAGCACGTTCAACCGCGGAGATATGAACGAAAACGTCCGTGCTCCCATCGTCCGGCTGAATGAAGCCGAAACCCTTGGTGCTGTTGAACCACTTAACGGTACCTGAATTCATAACGATCTCCTTTCAATAGTCGTTACTGCCCATGCGTTTATTCACAAGGCTAAGATCGATTTTGAGAGGAAATCTGACGGAGCTTCGCGCTCTTTGACAAAGGTCACAACCAACAGTCGATGGCTTACATATAAGGCAAACTACGGAATAAACAAGGCAAGGAACCGGGCTTTTGATCCCGACACGTGCACAAGGCCGCGGTGCAGCCCCCATTGGCGACGCCCCAGCTATGCTGATGTCGCCGTCTTCCACACTCAAAAAAAACTGGTTTTGCGGCGCCGCGGGCGGTTTTTTGCGGCAAGACTTGTGAGACCATATGGACTTCCCCCCGCCATTCTGCTATCCGCATCCTCAATCGCAAGGCTCCGGCCGCGCGAACCGTATATTTTTTTGCCTCTGGCGTCTTGCCGTCGCCGGCATCAACCAAACCAAAGGAACGTGATTCTCGTGCAGGTACTTGTCCGCGATAACAATGTCGACCAGGCTCTCCGCGCTCTCAAGAAAAAGATGCAGCGCGAAGGTATTTTCCGCGAAATGAAGATGCGCGACTACTACGAAAAGCCGTCGCAGAAGCGCGCTCGCGAAAAGGCCGAAGCCGTTCGTCGTGTTCGCAAGCTGGCTCGCAAGCGGGCACAGCGCGAAGGTCTCGTCGCACGCTAAGCGTAGCTGTCGTTATTTCGACGTTTTCAGATGCATGTTGGCGGGGGCGATCTGTTCGCCACCGCTTTTTTATTTGCTGCTGAAGCTTGCCCGTCCCTTGAAACGGACCGGCTGCACTGGGGGAAAACGAGCCCGCATGGCTGACATCACCAAGACCCGCTCTCTGCGTTCGCCGAAAATCGCTGTTCTGCCGGTTTTCGCAATCGTCACCGCGCTAGGCCTTGCTGGCTGCACGACAAGCAACACCACCGATGCCGTGATCCGCATCGACAAGGCACAGGGTTCGCAGGAAAACATCGCCTCGCTGACTTCTGTCATCAACGCCAATCCGAAAGATCCGGAAGGCTACAACGTCCGCGGTTCTGCCTACGGCCGTGGCGGCGATTTCCGCGCCGCACTGAACGACTTCAATACGGCGCTGCAGCTGAACCCGCGCTTCTACCAGGCCTACGCCAACCGCGCCTTGGTCTACCGCAACATGGGCCAGCAGCAGCAGGCGATCCAGGATTACAATTCCGCGCTGCAGATCAACCCGAACTACGACGTGGCCCTGATCGGCCGCGGCAATGTCTACCGCTCCGCCGGTCAGGACGATGCCGCCTTCAACGATTTCAACAAGGCGATTCAGAACGGCACGACCGACGGCCGCGCCTATCACAATCGTGGCCTGATCTATCAGAAGCGCAATCAGCAGGACAAGGCGATCGACGACTTCTCGAAGGCGATCTCGCTCTCGCCGAACGCGCCGGAGCCCTATAACGGTCGCGGCATTTCCTACATCGCCCTGAACGACGACGACAACGCGTTTGCCGACTTCAATCACGCGATAGAACTCAATGGCAACATTGCCGAATCCTGGGCCAACCAGGCGCTGGTCTACGAGCGCCGCGGCGAAAAGGACAAGGCCGCTCGCTCCTACCGCCACGCGATCGGCCTCGATCCGAAGTACCAGCCGGCCAAGGACGGTCTTGCCCGCGTGGGCGCTGCGACGACCGGTTAAGACGTAAAAAGCACGGAGACGACGATGGCAGCGAAACAGCATGTGGTCGTCGTCGGATCCGGCATTGTCGGAGCCTCCATTGCCTGGCACCTGACGCGTAGCGGCGCGGCCGTTACCATGGTCGCGGAAGACATTGGCGGTGTCGCCACACCCAATTCCTTTGCCTGGATCAATGCAAGCTGGGGAAACCCGGAGTTCTATTTTCATTTTCGCCGCCGCGCGATGGCCGAGTGGAAGCGCTTGGCCCGTGACCTGCCTGGACTGCCGTTATCCTGGTGCGGCGGTATCAGCTGGGATCTGCCGGACGATCAACTCGAGGCCTTTGCCGTCGAACACTCATCGTGGGGTTACGGCATCGAGCGGTTGGACGGCGCGGCAATTGCAGCACGCGAGCCCTACCTGACACAGGTTCCCGATCTCGCGCTTTCGGTCGCGGAAGAAGGCGCGGTCGAGCCCGTTGCGGCCGCTCGGTTGCTCATCGCCGATGCGGAGGCCAGGGGCGCCAGGTTTGTCAGCGCCGCGGTCGACGGTCTTGTGCGCAGCGGTGAGCGGATTGTGGGCGTGGTCTCCTCGGCAGGCATGATCGACGCCGACCACGTCGTGCTGGCGGCGGGTGCCGGCAGCGTACCGCTTGCCGCTTCCGTCGGCGTTACACTGCCCTTGGAAGCGCCACCCGGGCTGATCGTTCACTCACGTCCATTCGAAACACGGTTGATCGGCTTGGTCATGGCGCCCGACCTGCACATGCGTCAGACTGCCGACGGCCGTATCATCGCCGGCTCCGATTTTGGCGGCACCGATCCCGGCGCCGACCAGCACGCGACTGCCGCTGCGCTCTTTGCGAGGCTCAAGGAACGCCTGAAAGGGAGCGAACGGCTGAGCATGGACTTCTTCACCGTCGGCTACCGTCCAACACCCAAGGACGGCTTCCCCATTATCGGCAATTGCGGGCCGGACGGCCTCTATCTTGCCGTAATGCACTCGGGCGTGACGCTGGCGCCGCTCGTCGGCGTACTCGCGTCTAACGAGATTCTTTCTGGCCACGCGGATCCATCCCTCGGGTCGTTCCGTCTCAAAAGATTTGGCTGAGAGGCAGTCGAACAAAGATTTGCGAATTGGCGGACGACATGTTTTAGTATGTTGCAAGCAGCAGCACCTGTCCCTAACATGCAGCGACTTCGATAGCAGGCTATCAGGAAGACCCGGGGGCGCGTTGAAGGCAATTGCGGTGGTCCAGTTTTTTGCTTTCATGCCTGTAAGCGGTGAGCACACCGATGTTTCCGGCCGCGTGCTTCAGCGAAGCGTAGGCTCATGAAGGGCCGCTTCCGCTTCTTTCCCAAAGCATCGATCGGGACCTACCTGATCGCGATGGCCGTTGCGACGGCGTTGCCAATTTTCGCCCTCGTTGCTCTTCTTCTGGCACAGTTGGAAGACAACCAACGGTCGATTTTGAAGCGTGAGACAGCCCAGGATGCCACCGCGCTTGCCCGCTCCATTGATCGCCAGCTTCAGGACATGGCTACAACTTTAAGATTGCTTTCCAACTCTCCGGAATTGGAGAGCAACGACTTTGCGTCGTTCCATGCGCGAACCGAAACGTCTCTGCGGGCTGACAACCTCTACGTCCTCGCCGTCGACGAGAACGGGCAGCAACTCTTGAACACGCGCAGAGACTACGGCGAGGCGCTCGGCAAGGCTGGCAATCTCCCCTCCATCGAAGCAGCTATCAAATCGGGGCGAATCGAAGCGTCCGACGTGTTCATGGGGCGAACGAGCGGCGAATTCGTCTACAACGTCACGATGCCGATGCAGGCTGGCAGGGTCCGGGCGTTGATCATCACGCAGAATGCCAGGGACCTGGCAAAACTTGTGACCACCGAGGGCCTACCGAACGATTGGTCTGCCGCTGTGATCGACCAGAGCGGCCACGTTGTTGCCTCCGCCGGCGCCACCAGTATCGGCTTCGGCCAACCCTTCAATCCAAGCATCCTTCCGTCACTGATCAATTCCAGCGGCGTCTACGAGAACAAGCAGGTCCTGCCGAGGGCAATGCTCGGCTACGCGCAGATCCCGGGCTGGTCCTGGAAGGCGGTGATATGGGGACCAGTCGCCACGGCGCAGGCGTCGATACTGACAACGTGGCGCTTTCTGGTTATCGGCGGCCTGGCGCTGATGTTGGTCGCCATTCTGGCCGCCTATGTGGTGGCGCGCCAGGTCCGCACGACGATACGATCGATCGCCGACATGGCCAATCGCATGGGCGAAGGCCACATCGTGGCGCCGATCGAAACCAGCGTCATCGAGGCCAACCAAGTCGCGATCGCGCTCTCCAATGCCTCTTTTGACCGGAGTCAGACCGAGGATCGGCTGCACTTCGTGATGAACGAACTCGTGCACCGCACCAAGAACCTCCTGACCCTGGTTCAGGCGATGATGCGGCAGGTCGCCAAGCGCGCCGACAGCGTCGAGGCATACCAGGCGGCTGTTGCTGATCGCCTCGAAGGCCTGTCCCGCTCGATCGATCTTCTGACCAGCGAGCAATGGGCGGGCGCATCGCTGCGCCGGGTGATCGACATTCACTTCAAGAGCTTTCCGCAGGCGACCGAGCAGGCCGAGATTTCGGGCAAGGACTTCACCCTGAAGCCGGACGTCGTGCAGAACCTCGGCCTCGTGTTGCATGAACTGGCGACCAATTCGGTAAAGTACGGGGCTCTCTCTGTCCCCCATGGCCGTGTTCGGCTGAGCTGGCGGGATGCCCAGGATGAAACGCGCAAGGAGCCCCTCATTATCTTTACGTGGGAAGAACGAGACGGCCCGCACACCCGCACGCCTGGGGGCTCGGGTTTCGGTACGACGATCATCAAGAACCACGCCGCTGCAGCCTTTTCCGGTACCGTCGAGATCGAGTTCCGGCCCGAGGGCTTCTACTGGACGTTGACGGCACCGCGCCGCTCCTTCGAGCGCGCCTAGCGCGGAACAAACCTCGCAAACGCTCGTTTCCGACAGGCTACTCGAAAGGAGAAGACCATGTTCAGGGAAACGATGATTGCCGCGGCGGCGGCTGCAGTAGCCGCCATCGCCAACCCGGCAAGTGCTGCTAACTATATGACGCTTGGCCAGCTCGTCTGCGGATCGCAGGGTGGCCAGGGAATGATCGTCACGTCTCAGAAAAACCTCCTCTGCACCTACACACCGGCAGAGGGCGGACCGAAGGTCGTCTATGCCGGTACGATCCAGAAATTCGGGCTGGATGTCGGCCAGACGGGCAAAACCGTCATGATCTGGCAGGTGCTCGCCAAGACCGGAACCAATATTCCCGATTTCGCGCTGGCCGGTGAGTATTATGGCGTAGGCGCCGATGCGAGTTTCGGCGCCGGTGCTGGTGCCAAGGTCATTGCCGGCGGCACCAACCAATCCTTCATGCTGCAGCCGTTGAACGTGCAGGCCCAGGAGGGTCTGAACCTCGCGCTCGGCGTGGAGAAACTGACGCTGGCGCCGGCTGCCACCTGACTTCAGGTGGCGCCGAAAGGAGAGAGGTCGACCGACCTCTCTCTTTGCGTGTCAGGCGGAGCGGTGCGTCAGCGCCAGAGCGCCGCCGAACAGCATCATCATGGAACCGCTGATCCGATTGACCAAGCGAACGGCCCAGGCATTGCGCATGACACCGCGCAGTCGCGAACCGACAAATGCGTAGATGGCGATCGCCACGACCTCCAGAACCAGGAAGATTGCCCCAAGCATGAAGAAACTCTGCCAGTAGGCACTGGGTTCGACGAACTGGGGCAGAAACGCCGTAAAAATCAGGATCGCTTTGGGATTGCTCGACGCGACGAGAAATTCCTGCCGCAGATAGGCCCTGAACGTTGAAGGGTGTTGGGCAGCCGCCAGTTCCGAAACATCCACCTTCGCGCGGAACAGCTTGAAACCAATCCAGAGCAGATAAGCGACACCCAGCCACTTCACGATCGAGAAGGCCACTCCTGATGCCATCAAGAGGGCGCCGAGACCGAAGGCTGTGATCGCAATCATGATGGCGAAGGCGACGATGCGGCCGGCGGAGGCCGCAATCGCCATGCCCATTCCAGCTCGCGCGCCGATTGTCACCGAGAGCAGGTTGTTTGGACCAAACGCCATATTCAGCGCAAAACAGGCGGGAACGTAGAGAAGCAGCGTTTCGAGGGACATGACATCACCGTGCAAAACAAAGGACGCAGGCCAAGCCTGCGCCCTTATATTTTAACCGAGATCAAGCCGGCTGGCGACGGCTCAGTGGCCGATCGCCTTGTTGATTTCCTCGGTCACCTTCTTGGCATCGCCGAGCAGCATCATCGTGCCATCCTTGTAAAACAGCGTGTTGTCGATACCGGCGTAACCGGAGCCGAGCGAGCGCTTGACGAATAGGCAGGTCTTGGCCTTGTCGACATCGAGGATCGGCATGCCGTAGATCGGCGAGGTCTTGTCGTCGCGCGCCGCCGGATTGGTCACGTCATTGGCGCCGATGACATAGGCGACGTCCGCCTGCGCGAATTCCGAGTTGATGTCTTCCAGCTCGAAGACCTCGTCATAAGGCACGTTGGCTTCGGCCAGCAGCACGTTCATGTGGCCGGGCATGCGGCCGGCGACCGGGTGGATCGCGTACTTCACCTCGACGCCGTTCTTCTTCAGATTGTCGGCCATTTCACGAAGCGCATGCTGCGCCTGCGCCACCGCCATGCCGTAGCCCGGCACGATGATGACCTTGGAGGCGTTCGCCATCAGATAGGCGGCGTCCTCCGCCGAACCGAGCTTGACGGTCTTGTCGGAATTATCCGTGCCACCCGAGACGGTTTCGCCGCCGAAGCCGCCGAGAATGACCGAAATGAACGAGCGGTTCATGCCCTTGCACATGATGTAGGACAGGATCGCACCCGACGAGCCGACCAGCGCGCCTGTTATGATCAGTGCCAGGTTGCCGAGCGTGAAACCGATGCCGGCTGCTGCCCAACCCGAGTAGGAGTTCAGCATCGACACGACGACCGGCATGTCGGCGCCGCCGATCGGCACGATCAGCAGAACGCCGAGCGCCAGCGACAGAACGACGACCGCCCAGAAATCGAAATGGCTTTCCGTTGCCGCGAGACCGGCGATGAAGAGCACGATCAGTGCCAGCAGCGCGATGTTGATGACGTGCCGGAAGGGCAGCATGATCGGCTTGCCGGACATGCGCCCGTCGAGCTTCAGGAAGGCGATGATCGACCCGGTGAAGGTCAAGGCGCCGATCGCGACGCCGAGCGCCATCTCGATCCGTGCCTCGGTGTGGATCTCGCCGATGTTCCCGATGCCGAAGGACGACGGCGTGTAGAGCGCCGACGCGGCGACCAATACGGCGGCAAGACCGACCAGCGAGTGGAACCCGGCAACCAGCTGCGGCATCGAGGTCATCGGAATGACCCGGGCGATATAGGCGCCGGCACCGCCGCCGATGGCGAGACCGAGGACGATCAGCACGAAGCCGCCGAAGGACGGCGTTGCCAGCGTCAGCGTGGTGAGGATGGCGATCGCCATGCCGGCCATGCCGTAGAGATTTCCCTTGCGGCTGGAGGCCGGATGGGAAAGCCCGCGCAATGCCAGGATGAAGAGAACGCCGGAAACAAGATAAAGGAAGGCTGCGATACTGCTCATGCGGTCCTCACTTGTCCTTCTTCTTGTACATCGCCAGCATGCGCTGGGTGACAAGGAAGCCGCCGAAGATGTTCACCGAAACGAGAACGAGCGCGACGAAGCCGAAGCCGGTTGCAAGCCCGCTCGTCGAAATGCCGACCGCCAGGAGCGCACCGACAACGATGACCGAGGAGATCGCGTTGGTGACCGCCATCAGCGGCGTGTGCAGCGCCGGCGTCACCGACCAGACGACGTAATAGCCGACGAAGATCGCCAGCACGAAGATCGCGAACTGGAACACGAAGGGGTCGATCGCGCCGCCTGTGGCGGCACTTGCGGCCTCCGGTGCGTGGGCAGCAGCCGACGTCACGGCATTCACGGCCTGGTTCAATTGCTCCAGCGCCTTGTCCATTGCCTCACTGGCCATCAGTTATCCCCCTTTTTCGCGCCGCCGAATGCCGGGTGCACGACACTGCCGGCATGCGTCAGCATCGTCGCCTTGATCAGTTCGTCCTCGAGATTGAGGGCGACCGCCTTCGTTTCCTTGTTGACCATGGTCTCGAGGAAGGTGACGAGGTTCTTGGCGTAGAGAGCCGAAGCGCTGGCCGCGATCCGACCGGCCAGGTTTGCGTAACCGATGACGCGCACGCCATCGACGTCGGCGACCTTGCCCGGCTTAACGCCTTCGATGTTGCCGCCGCGTTCGACGGCGAGATCGACGGCAACCGCGCCCGGCTTCATCGATTTCAGCATGTCACGCGAGACCAGCTTCGGTGCCGGACGCCCCGGGATCAGGGCAGTGGTGATGACGATGTCCTGCTTGGCGATATGATCGGCGACAAGGGCCGCCTGCTTCGCCTGGTATTCCTTGGACATTTCCTTGGCGTAGCCGCCCGCGGTTTCGGCCGCCTTGAACTCCTCGTCCTCGACGGCGATGAACTTCGCACCGAGCGAGGCAACCTGCTCCTTCGCCGCCGGACGAACGTCGGTCGCCGATACCGCAGCACCTAGACGACGCGCCGTGGCAATCGCCTGCAGGCCGGCAACGCCGGCGCCCATGACGAAGACCTTGGCCGCCGGAACGGTGCCGGCCGCCGTCATCATCATCGGCATGGCGCGGTCGTAGACCGCCGCCGCTTCGATGACCGCCTGATAACCTGCGAGGTTTGCCTGTGAGGAAAGAACGTCCATCGATTGCGCGCGGGTAATGCGCGGCATCAGCTCCATGGCGAAGCTGGAGAGCCCGGCCTTGGCCATGGCTGCGATCGCCTCGTCATTGCCATAGGGGTCCATGACCGCGATCACAATCGCGCCGCTCTTGTAGCCGCCGATCTCGTCGTCGGTCGGACGACGAACCTTCAGCACCACATCGGCGGTTGCTGTCGCACCGACCGAACCCATCCGTGCGCCGACGGCCTCGAACTCCGCATCCGGTATTTTCGACTTGGCCCCGGCTCCCGCCTCGACCACGACGTCAAGGCCAAGACCAATCATCTTCTTTACGGTTTCGACGGACGCAGCAACGCGCGTCTCGTCCCCCGTGGTTTCCTTCGCCACAAAAACAATATTGCCCAACCGCCCCCTCCTCCGGGTCAGCCAGTCTGCCGCAGGCTTCGCCTGCCCAGCCCGAGCATTCAGTCAAAGCTTTGGAAAAAGCGCCCCTCCCCGCGCCGCGCCTAGCGCAGCAGAACGAGGCCAGCGATGAAGACGATCAGCAGGACAACGAGGCCGCCGAGGAAGCCAGCACCGGTGAAGAAGCCAGCCGTCATGCCAAGCAGAAGAGCAACAAGAAACAGCGTGCCGTACTTCGTCGCGGCAAGGAACATGTTGTAAGTCTGCTCATGCTCCTTGTAGTCCATCGGCGCGCCGACTTCGGCAGGTCCCGTGTGATGCTCGGCCATGAATATCGTCTCCCTCAAACTTCCCGGTCGGCACGCAAGCAGCACGACCGTTTGACTGCCATGATTCCCTCGATCCCACGAGGAAATGTCCCTGCAGAGGGATTACACAAAGCGTCGATAAAGCGCAATGCATGAGAATGCCGCAGGCGGGCGACATTCTCAGCCAAATTCAAGCGGATGGGATCACAGGGGAAGATCAGTCCCAAGATCGCCCTCAGCCATGAAACGCGCCGTCGGTATGATGGTCAGCGGCGGCAGCGTGTGATTGGGCGTACGCGAGAACATCATCCGCTGTTCGCTGGCGCTCGAAATGAAGAACGGATAGCGCGTCAGCAGCTTACGGCCGACCTCGATGACGTTGGTCGCCATCAGCGTCAGGTCGAAACCATAGGTCTCGGTCATCCGGCTTGCGACGACGGTGTCGGCGTAGAAGACGCGCTTGTAGAAGGCCGCGTGCGCCGGGCGCACATGCTGCATTACACGGTCCGCGCGAAAATGCGCGGCAGCGACGATGTTCGGACGCAGCGTCAGATAAGGGATCCACGGCATTTCGGTGCTGAGTTCGGGGTCGGCAGCAAAGCGCGCCGGATCGATCAGGCTCAGCCCCGCGTCCAGAAACGCATCCATTTCCGCCGGAAAGATACCGCCCGATTGTGAGACACGGTGGTCCGGCGTCACGTGATGGATGCGAATCGTGCTGACGAGCTGTTCATAATAGTACAGTCCGAAAACATACGCCTGGCTATCGAAATCGGCTTCGTCGATCATGCCTTTGGCGGCGACCGGAAGCACTTCACGGGCCTTGTAGGCCTTGTAGCGCAGGCGCTCCACCGCTTCCATGTCCTCGCCGCTTTCGACGCGACGGTATTCGACGTGGTCCATTATCTCAAGAAGTTTACTGCTGAAATCACTCGTCTTTAAAGGGCTGTCTGCCATAGTTACCCGGTCCGCCTGTTAACGAAGCATTAATCATATGGAACCGGGCGAAGGGCAAGAATGCTTCGAGGATTTGCGTTATATTTGAATTGTTAAGGTTAACGGCCCGCTCTTGAACCAGAGCGCGGTCGGCCGAAGCGGCCGCTCAGATCATGCAACTTTCGGGCGACGACGTGGGGCCGTGCGGCGACTGAGGCTTTGGGAGAGGATGGCGATGTTCTGCGCCGGAACAGCCGGCGAAAAAACGTAACCCTGCACCAGATCGGTGGCACGATATTTGTTGAGCAAGGCCAGTTGCTCGGTGGTCTCGACACCCTCGGTGACGATCTTGAGGCCGAGCTCGCGCGCCAGGTTGACGGTGCCGCGCAGCAACTTGAGGCGGCGCCCGTCCTCGACGATGTTGCGCAGGAACGAGCGGTCGATCTTGACGATGTCGAGCGGCAGCGTGTCGAGGTAGCTGAGGCTGGAGAAGCCGGTGCCGAAGTCGTCGATCGCAATCGTGATCCCGCGCGCCCTGAGTTCCGCGAGAATCGCGCGCACCGCGGCCGGCTCGTCGATCAGGCAGCTTTCGGTAATTTCGAGATGCAATCGCGCGGGCTCGAGACCCGACGCCTCGAGCGCTTCGGAAACGACGGCAAGAATATCCGCGTCGCGCAGGTCGCGCGCCGACAGGTTGACCGAAACGGCGATATGATCCGGCCAGCTCATGCAGTCGGCGCACGCCTTCATGAGGATGAAGCGCGTAATCTCGGAGATGATGCCCATCTCCTCTGCAAGACGAATGAAGACATCCGGAGGGATCGCACCCTTCTCCGGGTGGACCCAGCGCGCCAGCGCCTCGGCGCATTCGATGCGTGTTCCGTCAGCCCTGAACATTGGCTGGTAGGCAATGCTGAGGCCGTGCTTGCCGATCGCCTCGCGCAGATCCGCCTTGAGCTTCTGCTGCTCGATATAGCGGCCATCCATCTCGCGTTCGAAGCCGGCAATGCCGCCGCGCTGTTTTGACTTGCTCTCGAAGAGCGCGAGATCCGCCTTGATGCTCCACTCCTCCATCGCGAAGGCATCGCTCTCGAGAATCGCAAAGCCGGCGCTCAGCGAAACGAGGAACGTGACGTCATCGGCCTCGTAGTTGCCCTGGATGCTCTCATGGAACCGATGAATCTCGGCGTCGAGCGCAGCCATGTCCTTCGCATGCGGGAAGAACAGGATGAACTGGTCACCCATCAGGCGGCCGACGATCGCCTTGCCCGCCTGCTTGGCGATGCGGGCTGCGATGGCACAGAGCAGGCGGTCGCCCGTGATGTGGCCGCGCATGTCGTTGACATGCTTGAACTCGTCGATATCCAGAACCATGAAGCCGACGGGGCCGCGCTTCTTCGGATGCTTGCCTAGGTAGTCTTGCACGAGATGGCTGAAGTACTCGCGGTTCGGCAGGCCGGTCAGCGCATCGAAGCGAACCATGTGCAGGATCTTCTGCTCGGCCTTCACGCGGCTCGATACGTCTTCGAAAATCAACACGGCGCCGCCGTCGGCACGGCGGCTGGCGGAAAACTCCAGCGACAGATCCTCGGGAAAGTGGATCAGCGTGCGCGACAGCTTGCCTTCGGCGACGTGCGTCATCTGCCGCAGGATAAGCTCCGGCTGCGTGGAATCCATAAAGCTGTAGCGGGCGCCGTAGCGCAGCACCGCACCGAGGTCGCGCTCCTTCAAGCGATCCGGATCGCCGATCTTCAGGAGGTCGCAGGCCTTGCGGTTGATGACCTGAATGCGGTTTTCCGGATCGACCATCACCAGGCCGTGCGGCATGTTGTTGAGCGCCGTGTCGAAGCGATCGGCGATCATCGAGATCTGGCGGCGCGCAATGACGTTTTCATAGAGGAACTCGCGCACGCCATTCGCCATTGCTCGCGTCGTCAGGCCGAACGGAATGAGGAAGGCCGACAGGATCGCGCGATAGAAGTCGAGCGCCATCAGGCTGCAAATGATCATCGGCAGACAGCAGGCCAGCGTCTGCAGGTCGATCGCCTTTTGGGATCCGTAGTTTCGGCCGACGACGGAGACCATCGACGCCATGGTGACCGCAATGCAGGCCAGTTCGGCAAACGGATCCTGCAGGAAGAAGATCGCGTAACCGCTGCCGATGCCGAGGATCGCAGCAGTCGAGGCAGCGCCGATGACGTAGACCGTTTCCCAATGTTCGATCTGGTCGCGCGACAGCGTCAGCTTATCGACCTTGTCGAACATGCGGAAGGTGACCATGCGGCCGGCGAAAACCGCAAGAAAACCGAGCGAAAGAACGACGTAGAATGGAGAGCTGGTTTTCAGGGCAACAGCGAGGAAGGCAACCACATGCACGACGACACCCGCGACGAGTGTCATGCGATTCCCGAAGAGGGAACTGACAAACGACAGATAAACGTCGGTAGGGACCCTGTTCGGGTTATGTGGCTTCATCCATACTTTCCCTGTGCGGCGAAACCTTATCCCCAACCCTTTAAAAATTGATTTCGTGTAATCCATACATTTTGTCGAATTTTCCAAAACCCTGGCGTGATTTTTAGCGATTGCAAGGACTTATGCAGCCATGCGGGGAAGTTTTCGCCGTTTCCCGCCTAGCTTCAGGTTGTTTAGATGCTTCAGCACTAACGCCAAGCGGGTTGCGAAAGGCTTATACGACTATATTCCAACATACCCCCTTTGACCTTTCAATTTAAAAAACCGTGGTCTACACCGGTGGAAAGATAAAAGGCGCATAAAACCGCGCGACATAACAGGGGGAATGGCATGCCGGCTTTGCTGACCGTCAGCCGGCTGATCGATGCGGTCAGCCAATTCATGGGCAAATTGTCCGAATACATGGTGCTGCTTTGCTGTCTGATCAGCGCAGCCAACGCGCTGATCCGCTACTCTTTCAACTACAGCTCCAACGGCTGGCTCGAGATCCAATGGTATCTCTTCGCCTTCATCGTCGTGCTAGGCGCAGCCCATACGCTGCGCATGAACGAACACGTGCGCGTGGACCTTATCTACGGCTCCGTCTCCGACAAGGCCAAGATCTGGATCGACATCATCGGGCTCATTGTCTTCCTGATCCCCGCCTGCATCTTCCTGACCTGGCTCTGCTGGCCCTTCTTCCTGGCCTCTTACCTGCAGCATGAGATCTCTGCCAATGCCGGCGGCCTGATCCGCTGGCCGGTCAAGCTCGTTCTGTTCCTCGGCTTCGGGCTGCTGACCCTTCAGGGCATCTCGGAGTTGATCAAGCGGATCGCGGCCCTCACCGGCTACATGCAGATCGACACAACATACGAAAAGCCGCTGCAGTAAGCCGGACCGGGAGGAACACCATTGTTTGATTTCGGCATCATTCCGCCGGCCATGTTCGTGGGCATGGTCCTTTTCATGCTCTACGGCTTTCCGGTCGCCTTTTCGCTGGCTGCCGTCGGCCTGTTTTTCGGCATTATCGGCATCGCCACGGGACATTTCAGCGAAGCCTTCCTGCAGGCGCTGCCGCTGCGCTTTTTCGGCATCGTCTCCAACGATCTGCTGCTCGCCATCCCCTTCTTCACCTTCATGGGCGCCATCCTGGAACGCTGTGGCCTCGCCGAGGACCTGCTCGAGGGAACTGGCAAACTGTTCGGCCGCATTCCGGGCGGCTTGGCTTACGCAGTAATCCTGGTCGGCGCCGTGCTTGGCGCCATCACCGGCACGGTGGCCGCCTCCGTCATCACCATGGGCGTCATCTCACTGCCGATCATGCTGCGCTACGGCTACAGCCCAAGGCTCGCGACCGGCGTCATCGCCGCCTCCGGCACCATCACTCAAGTCATCCCGCCGTCGCTCGTGCTGGTCGTCCTTGCCGACCAGCTCGGCAAGTCGGTCGGCGACATGTATCTCGGCGCCATCGGTCCATCGATCCTGCAGGTCGCGATCTTCATGGGCTATATTCTGGTCCTTTCGATCCTGAAGCCGGCCTCCATGCCGCCGCTGCCGAAGGAAGTGCGCGGCGACTTCAACTGGTCCCTGCTCCTGAGGGTGCTCTCGGGCATGGTGCCGTCGATCGTTCTGATCTTCCTCGTTCTCGGCACAATCTTCATGGGCCTCGCGACGCCGACGGAAGCGGGCGCGCTCGGCGTCGTCGGCGCCATGGTGCTTGCCGCGATGCATCGCCGCCTCACCTGGCCGCTGATGCAGGAAGCGATGCGCTCGACCATGCACATCACTTCGATGGTGGTGATGATCCTGATCGGATCAACCGTCTTCAGCCTCGTTTTCCAGGGCATGGATGGCTCGCGCTGGATCGAGCACATGCTGTCGGGCATCCCAGGCGGCCCGGTCGGCTTCCTGATCTTCGTCAACATCTTCATCTTCGTGCTGGCCTTCTTCCTCGATTTCTTCGAGATCGCCTTCATCGTCATTCCGATGCTGGCGCCGGTGGCCTCCGCCCTCGGCATTGACCTGATCTGGTTCGGCGTGCTGATCTGCGTCAACATGCAGACGAGCTTCATGCACCCGCCCTTCGGCTTCGCGCTGTTCTATCTGCGCTCCATTGCCGATCGTAACGTCAAGACCTCAGACATCTACATGGGCGCGCTACCCTGGGTCTGCATGCAGCTAATCCTCGTCGCGATCGTGATCTTCTGGCCGCAGTCGGTGACCTACTGGCTGGACAAGGGGCCGAAGGTCGATCCGAATTCGATCAAGATCGAGGTGCCGGGCTTCGGCAACAACGGCCTGGGGCTGCCGCCGCTCGGCGCACCGGGCGGCTCGCCACAAATGCCTGGCCTGACCTTGCCGCCGATGAACGGCTTGCCCGGCCAACCGCCGGCACCGGCACCCGCACCGCCGCCGGCAACGGACCTAAGCCAGCCGCCGAAGATCAACTGACAACAAAAAAGCCCCGGATCGAAATCCGGGGCTTTTTCCTTGTCCGTACTGAGCTGCCTGTCAGATCTTGCCGGCGCGCTGCTGGATCATCATGAACGTGTCGAAGGTGTATTCCGACAGCTGTGCCCAGAGATAGGCATCGCGCTTGAACGCGGTCTGGTCCTCGTAGATCTTCTTGAAATACGGGTTCGATGCCGAGATCTCGGCGTAGATGCCGAGCGCAGCCTGGAAGCAGGCTTCCATGATTTCCTGACTGAAGGGACGCAGCGTGGCGCCTTCCGATACCAGCTGTTTCAGCGCCGGCGGGTTCTTCATGTCGTACTTTGCCATCATGTTGGTGTTGGCAAAGGCGCAGGCATCGGTGAGCGCCGCCTGGTAGTGCTTCGGCAGGCTGTTCCACTTTTCCAGATTGAAGAAGGCATGGACGGTCGGTCCACCTTCCCACCAGCCCGGATAGTAATAGTACTTCGCAACCTTGTGCAGGCCGAGCTTCAGGTCGTCATAGGGACCGACGAATTCGGAGGCATCGATCGTGCCCTTTTCGAGCGCCGGATAGATGTCGCCGCCGGCGATCTGCTGCGGAATGACTCCAACCTTGCTGATGACCTGGCCGGCCAGACCGGCGATACGCATCTTGACGCCCTTGAGGTCGTCGAGCGTATTGATCTCCTTGCGGAACCAGCCGCCCATCTGGGCGCCCGTGTTGCCGGCCGGCAGGCCGTAGATGCCCTGCGTGGCGAAGAACTCGTTCATCAGCTTGTTGCCGTTGCCTTCGTAGAACCAGGCATTGGTCAGGCGACCGTTGAGACCGAAGGGGATCGCCGTTCCGATCGCATAGGTTGGATCCTTGCCGACGAAGTAATACGAGCAGGTGTGGGCTGCCTCGACGGTGCCGGCGCTGACGGCGTCAGCGGCCTGCAGGCCCGGAATGATTTCACCAGCCGCGAACGGCTGAATGGTGAAATTGCCGTCAGTCGCCGCGGCAAGATGCTTGGAGATATCGTCGGCCGCGCCATAGATCGTATCGAGGCTCTTCGGGAACGACGACGTCATACGCCAGGAAATCTTGGGGTTCTCTTGTGCAATCGCAGGCGCTGCCAATGCACCTGCAGCAGCAACCGCACCGGCGCCGGCGGTTCCTGCCTTCTTCATGAATGAACGACGATCCATCAAAAACCTCCCGTATAGATGGTACTGCGAGGTGAACCCTCATCTTTGCCCGCAGCGATAGGGGAACTAAGCACGGTGGCGACCGTGTTTCAAGCACTCTCCCATTAGTCTTTGGCATCACGACGGCAATATAGCGGCGAGAAGCATTTCCATCAAAATCAGCGAGTTAGACAGGCCTTGGCGAAACCGGCGGCGGGCAACGCCGTAATTCCGCCCGCGATTGCGCCGAGACGTTGACTTCTAAGCCGTTCTCGGCTCTCACAATAGCAACCGCATCTTCTGACCGGGGTCAAAATGACGAAGCCGATCGTCGCCGTTCCTGCCGATATCCGCACCTTCGACGGTGCGACGTGGCATGCCGTCCAGCATCAATATGTGCGCGCGGCACTCAATGCCGCCGGCGTCATGGCCTTCATCATTCCGGCCTTCGAGGAAGGCTACGGAACGGACGCGATTCTGGACCGGGTCGACGGCCTCCTTGTCTCCGGTTCGGCCAGCAACGTCCACCCGTCTTACTACGGCGCAACCGCGACCGATGCCGACGGCCCCTTCGATATCGCGCGTGATGCCACCACCCTGCCGCTGATCCGCCGTGCCATCGACCGCGCCATTCCGCTGCTCGCAATCTGCCGCGGCATTCAGGAACTCAACGTCGCCTTGGGCGGCACGCTTGCCAGCGAAATCCAGGACCAGCCGGGCATATGGGATCACCGCACGCCAGCCGAGGTTGACCGTGACGGCAAGTACGCGATCCGCCAGAGCGTCTACGTCAAGGAAGGGTCCTGCATCGCGGGCATCGTCGGTCCGGGCGAAATCAGGGTGAATTCGTTGCATCGCCAGGCCATCGCTAAGACGGCCCCGCGCCTGCAGGCGGAGGCAGTGGCCGAAGACGGGACGATCGAAGCGGTCTCCGTGATCGATGCGCCGGCTTTTGCTGTCGGTGTTCAATGGCATCCGGAATACTGGGCCGAGACCGACAAGCCATCGAACCAGATCTTCACGGCCTTCGGCGACGCCGTCAGGGACTACGCGGCTAGCAAGCTACTGAGGGAAAGACACCTGCCTGCCTGACCGCCAGCCAATCGGTCGCTTCTAGCGGCGCATCGCCCATCGCAATCCTACAGTCACGGCCAGGCCCAGAAGCGGCCATATGGCCCAGAATACGCCGTGCCATGACAACAGATTGATCATGACGATCCCGATGCCGACAACCGCGATTCCGGCTATACGCCGGTCAAAACGGTTCTGGCTGCGGACCCACCCCATGGCGACCACAAAGGCAAGGGCAAGAAGCGGCCACGCTGCCCAGAACACGCCCTGCCACGACAGCAGGTTGATTAGCAACAGAGCGATGGCGACAACCGCGAACACGCCGGCCATCTTCCGCACCCTGGGGTCAGACAGGCGGACCGGCTCGGACGCTGCGACAGCCGGCGACGGACCGGCCGCCGGAGCTGGTCCGGCAGATGGTTCTACTCCGATCCGAACGGCATAGCTTGGCACCGCCTCACTGACGTTCTTTACCGTCAGCGCTCCTAGAAAATCGAAGCCGACGGCGACCTTGTTTCGAACCTGATCATAGACGGTATTGGAAATCACGATGCCGCCGGCCGGTGCGGAAGCCTGAAGCCTGGCGGCGATATTGACGCCGTCGCCGTAGATATCGTCGCCCTCGGCGAGGACATCGCCGAGATTAATGCCGATCCTGTAGAGCATCCGCCCGTCCGCCGGCCGAGCTGCGTTCATGCCGACGAGTTCGTTTTGGACGTCGATTGCGGCGCGTACGGCCTCCACGACGCTCGGGAATTCGGCAATCAGCCCGTCGCCCCAGGTATTGATCACCCGGCCGCCATGCGCGTCGATCAGTCGCGACATCGCATCGCGCGACCACTTCAGCATGGCAAGCGTGCCCTCTTCGTCGGCACCCATCAGTCGCGTGTAATCCTGGACATCCGCAGAGAAGATGGTCGTCAGCTTGCGCCGCATTTCGTTCATGATGTCTCGCCTTTACCCAATCAACGCAAGGCCGTCCGAGAAGCGAAATGAATATGCGCGATTGTGATTGATGTAAATTGACGCGACCGAACGTTGCCGAAAAACCTCTCGTGCACGCCCCGCTGACCGCGACATTCTGCCGCAGGCCCATGATCGCGGAACAGCTGTCCCGATGGAGCGTTTCTATCAGTTAGATTGGGTACTACCGGCATTCCGCCGGCGGGCCCGAGTGGGAGGAAAATCATGAAAACGCTGTTGCTCTCAATGGCCGTGCTGGCCACGAGTGCCCTCTCGGCATTTGCCGCCGAACCGGCCAAGATGGTCGATACGAAGATGGGCAAGATCCTGGCAACCGAAAAGGGCATGACCCTCTATACCTTCGACAAGGATGCCAAGGACAAGTCAAACTGCGACAAGGCCTGCCTGAAGAAATGGCCAGCCTTCCATGCCGCGGCCAAGGCCAAGGCGGAAGGCGACTGGACGTTGGTCAAGGCAGCGGACGGCAAGGAAATGTGGGCCTATGAAGGCAAGCCGCTCTACATGTTTGTCGACGACAAGATGGAAGGCGACATGAAGGGCGATGGCATGGGTGGCGTCTGGCATGTTGCCAAATAGCTGAGTCGCCTATCCCGGCGGGCGCGCCTTCGCGCGCCCGCTGGCGAGCTACGCCTTCACCGGAGTCTCTGGTACGGGTGTCAGCGGCTTGCCCTTCCCGAACCACTCGACGAGGTTGTCGACAACCAGATCCGCCATGGCATTCCGTGTCGGCACCGAGCCCGACGCGAGGTGCGGCAGAAGCACCGCGTTCGGCAGATCGAGCAGGTGAGTAGGGACGTTCGGCTCGTCGTAGAAAACATCGAGCCCGGCGGCACCGATGGTTCCGGACTTCAGCGCCTGAGCAAGTGCATCCTCGTCGACTGTCCAGCCGCGCCCTACGTTGATGAAGACGCCGTCAGGACCAAGTGCGGACAGGACTTCCGCATTTATGGTCTTATGGGTCTGTGGTGTCTTCGGGACGATGGAGATCAGCGTATCGACGGCCTCGGCGAGATCCTTCAGCGACGGATAGTAGCCGTACGGCGCATCGGGATGACGCGTGCGCGTGTGATAGCTGATCTTGACCTTGAACGGCTCCAGGCGCTTGGCGATTTCCTGGCCGATCCGCCCAAGGCCGTAGATTCCGACATGCCGCCCCTTGAGGGAGAAACGCGACAGCGGATAGTTCTGCCCTGGCAGCCAGTTGCCGGCACGCAGCCAGTTTTCCGCACGCGGAAACTCGCGGATCGTGTTGAGTAAGAGCCCGATCGCCGTATCGGCGACCTCGTCGTTCAGCACGTCGGGCGTATTGGTGACGATGATGCCCTTGGTCGCAGCATATTTGGCGTCGACGCCATCATAACCGACGCCGAAGCTGGAGATCAGTTCCACGTTCGGAAGACTGTCGATTGCAGGCGCATCGAACGTGCCGGAGACGGCAACACCGCGAATCTTTCCGACCGCCTCCGCGCCAAGCGTCGAGGGATTGCCCTCGATAACATCGAAGCTCTCCTTCAGGCGGGTCAGGACGCGCCCGTGTATCTTCCCTGGAACGAGAACAGCGATGCGGGACATGGCATTTCCTTTTGGCTTACCTAAGGGCGCGGGCGATGAGGACTAGTCGACTGGCGGATGCGCATCTCCGGCTTGATGAGATGGAGCCCGTCAGGCTCGTGGCTGCCGGCCAGACGATCGAGAAGCGCGCGAGCCGCAAGGCGTCCGACTTCGGCCTGGCCATTCCATACCGTCGTCAGCGCCGGCATCGAGATCGACGCTTCCTCGAGGTCATCGTAGCCGGTGACCGAGATATCCTTGCCCGGGACGAGACCGGCGCGGGCAATGCCGTTCATCAGTCCGATCGCGACGAGGTCATTCCAGCAGACGGCGGCCGTCGGCTTCTGCGGCAGCGACAGGAAGTGCACCGCCGCTTCGAAGCCGCCCTGCATCGAGCGCGGGCCGGGGATGCGCAAGCCAGGGTCGACATCTATGCCGGCCTTGCGCAGCGCGTTGACGTAACCCTGGTAACGATCACGCCCCGTCGAGGTCTGGTCGGTGCCGCCGATCATCGCGATCGAGCTGTGGCCAAGGCCGATCAGATGATTGGTGGCGAGCGAAATGCCGTAGCTGTCGTCGCCGCGGTACGTCGGAAGGTCCAAGCCGTCCAGCGAACGGGCAACCAGGATCGCCGGCATGCCATTGTCTTCGGCAAGCTGCATGTCCTCCTGCGGCGTGCCGATCGCCGGCGACATGATGACGCCATCGCCACCGAGCTGCAGCAATGTCTCGATGAAGGTGCGCTGCTTTTCGACCGAGTCGTAATGATTGGACAGGATGAAAGTATGGCGGCTGCGATCGAGCTCGCTTTCGATCGCCTTCAGGATTTCACCGTAGAACGGATTCATGATGTCGTGCACAACGACACCGATGATGCCTGAGCGAGACGTGCGCAGGCTGGCGGCGCGGCGGTTGTATATATAGCCGAGCGCCCGCGCCTGTTCCTTGATTTTGTCTCGGGTGGCGCCAGCCACCAGCGGGCTGTCACGTAAGGCAAGAGATACGGTTGCTGTTGAAATGCCGAGCGTTTCGGCGATCGTCGAAAGCTTGATCTTTTGTGCCACGTGTCCTCCCCAGGCAACGCGCGGATTTCTATGCGCTCAGCCGATGGAGCGGCCGAGCCTTATTAAAATGTTTAATTAAAAGATTAAACGCAGCGAGGCAATTCGTAATTTCACAAATTTGTCAGATTTCCTCAGGCTCGTCGAACGGGATCGCGGCCGACTGCAGATTGGCATCGATGGCCTTCAAGAGACGGACCAGATTGCGGATTTCCTTCTCTGAAAACTCCTGGGTCGCCATGTGGTCGCAGGCCGACGCTGCCGTTTCGATTGCCTGCACGCTGCCGCGACCAAGCTGGGTGAGGTAGACCTTCGTCAGGCGGGCATCTTCCGCGTCCGGCTTGCGCTCGAGGAAGCCTTGCGCCTCCATGCGTCCGATCGTGCGCGTCATGGTCGGCGCCTTGACGCCGAGTTTGTGGGCCAGTCCGCCGGCCGTCATCCCGTCGCTCTCAGCCAGGGAAAGGATCACGCCGTCCTGGCCGGCATAAAGGCCGCTTTCGAGGAGATTGCGCGATAGGACAGTTCGCATCGACCGCGCCGCCTGTGTCAAAGCCGGCGAAAGATCAACGACGGTATATTCGGTCTGGTCCTTCTTCTTGGACTTCTGCTTCTTTCCGTCCTTGTGCTTCTTCCCCATCGCCATCCCTTTGACTTTGCTGCGTTGCGCACCCCTTACGTGTGGGGAGCAGGAACATTCATGATCACCTCCCCCAAATCGATTTCGATTTAAGGGGTTATGCGCTAAGCATTGAGAACGCTGCACAATGACATTGCGCATCATTTCGTCATAAACAAGAGGTCTTAGCCGGATGACGGAGCCTTCTCGCGACTTCGCGGATAACGATACGAACCTGACGCCCGCGGACCGCCGTCAATGGATCGCCGTTCTGCCGCTTGGCGCGCATGAACAGCATGGTCCGCATCTGCCTTTCGATACCGACACCCTGATCGCGAGGGGCATCGTTGCCCGGCTCAAAGCCGCACTTCCCGCCGCCTTGCCGGCGACGTTTCTGCCCACGGAAGAGGTCGGCTACTCGGTCGAGCATATGGACGTGAAGGGCACACAAACGCTGACATATGGCGAGGCCGTCGAGCGCTGGCTGGGCATTGCCCAAAGGCTCGCGGGGACGGGCATCCGCAAGCTGGTGATGCTGAACGCCCATGGCGGAAACTCACCGCTGATGACGATCGTCGCGACCGAAGCCCGAGTCCGGTTCAACATGCTGGCCGTCGCCACCAGCTGGACGCGCTTCGGCGTTCCCGCCGGTGTCATCTCGCCCGAGGAGAAGACGATCGACATCCACGGCGGCGACATCGAGACCTCTGTGATGCTGGCGCTTCACCCCGAAAAGGTGGACATGGAGAAGGCTGCGGATTTCCCCTCCCGCCAGTCCGATTTTGCCGCCCGCTTCAAGCATCTGCGCGCCTACGGCCCGCACGCCTTCGGGTGGAAGATGTCGGATCTCAGCGCATCGGGTGTGGCGGGCAACGCATCGCGGGCGACGGCGGAAAAGGGCGAGGCGCTGATTGCGCATTCGGTAAAAGGGCTGGTCGAACTGCTGCAGGATGTCGACGCATTCGACCCGGCAGAGCTTCATTGAGGCCGCCGCCGCTGCGACGTGATCTTATAACATACGAATCCCTTTGAACTGCCGCGCGCAACTCCTTATATGTGACCGACGAATTTTCAGCCCCGCCCCCGGGCGTGCCATCTCTCGAGGTTCTTATGACCGACGCGATCCCCACCCAGCAGAAGCCAATCCCCGTTACCGTTCTCACCGGCTACCTCGGCGCCGGCAAGACGACCTTGCTCAACCGCATCCTGTCGGAGAACCACGGCAAGAAATATGCGGTCATCGTCAACGAGTTCGGCGAGATCGGCATCGACAACGACCTCATCGTCGAATCCGACGAAGAAATCTACGAAATGAACAACGGCTGTGTCTGTTGCACCGTGCGCGGCGACCTGATCCGCGTCGTCGAAGGCCTGATGCGCCGCCCCGGCCGTTTCGACGGCATCATCGTTGAAACCACGGGCCTTGCCGATCCGGTGCCGGTCGCGCAGACCTTCTTCATGGATGACGACGTTCGCGCCAAGACGGAACTTGATGCCGTCGTCGCCCTTGTCGACGCCAAGCACCTGCCGCTACGCCTGAAGGACAGCCGTGAAGCCGAAGACCAGATCGCCTTCGCCGACGTCGTGCTGATCAACAAGACCGACCTCGTGACGCCGGAAGAACTCGCGCAGATCGAGGATGTCGTCCACGCCATCAACCCATCGGCCCGTGTTTACAAGACCAGCCGCTCGGGCGTCGATCTCGCGCGCGTTCTCGATCAGGGCGCCTTCAACCTGGAGCGCGCGCTGGAAAACGATCCGCACTTCCTCGATCATGACCACGACGATCACGTCTGCGGCCCGGATTGCGATCACGACCACCACCATCATCACCATGCGCATGATCACGATCACGATCATGACCATCATCACGACGATCACGACCATGATCATGACCACCATCACCATGGCGCCGTGTCGCCGATCCACGATGTAACGGTGCAGTCGGTGTCGCTGCGCGGCGGCGAAATGAACCCCGAACGCTTCTTCCCCTGGGTTCAGAAGATCACCCAGACGCAGGGCCCGAACATCCTGCGCCTCAAGGGCATCATCGCCTTCAAGGACGACCCGGAGCGCTATGTCATTCAGGGCGTCCACATGATCGTTGAAGGCGATCATCAGCGTCCGTGGAAGGATGGCGAGAAGCACGAAACCCGCCTCGTCTTCATCGGCCGCGAACTCGACCGCGAAAAGCTCGAGGCTTCCTTCAAGGCGTGTGAGGCGGCAGCCTGATGCCGACAGTTGCCCCGTTTGATCTCGACGGCCATATCCTGGCCGTCGAATTTTTAGGTGACACTCCCTTCTTCGCCAATGCTGCTGGCACCTTTCACCGCCTCGACGGCGGCGAGAAGGTGACCGAAGCCCATCAGGGCATGCTGAGCTGCATCCGCGATCCCGATAGCGAAAGCCTGATTTCCGGCGGCGAAGACGGCAAGGTGCTGCGCATCACGGCCGACGCCAACGTCACAGAACTCGCCAATGCGCCGCGCAAGTGGATTTCCCAGCTTGCCGCCGGCCCGCAGGGCTCCGTCGCCTACTCCTACGGCAAGAGCGCCTTCGTCCGCCTCGCCGATGGTACGACCAAGGAATTTACCGAAGAACGCACCGTCGAAGGCCTCGCCTTTGCGCCGAAGGGCATGCGCATTGCCACGGCGCGCTATAACGGCGTATCGCTGCATTGGGTCGGCACCGCTGCCAAGCCCGTCGACCTCGAATGGAAGGGTGCTCATACCGGCGTCACCTTCTCGCCTGACGGCAACTTCCTCGTCACCACGATGCAGGAAAACGCGCTGCACGGCTGGAAGCTCGACAGCAAGGCCGGCGCCGAGGCCCGCCACATGCGCATGACCGGCTACCCCTCCAAGGTGAAGTCGCTCTCCTGGTCGGCGAAGGGCAAGTGGCTTGCCTCCTCGGGTGCACCGGCCGCCATCGTCTGGCCCTTCCAGGGCAAGGACGGCCCGATGGGCAAGGCACCGCTCGAGCTCGGCACCCGCGCCAACATCATGGCGACGTCGGTCAAGTTCCATCCCGTGGAGGACATCCTCGCAATCGGCTTCATCGACGGCATGATCCTCGCAGTGCGTCTCAACGACAGCAAGGAAGCGCTGCTGCGGCGCCCCGGCAAGGGCGCCATCACCTCGATGAGCTGGAGCAAGAACGGCAAGCTGCTGGCCTTCGCCTCCGAAGCCGGCGATTGCGGCGTCGTCGACATCGCGGCCTAGCCGCCATGCGCCGCGGGATGCAGCAGCCCGACGTTGTCCGGCTTGAGGCCAAACATATGCGAGACGCCGCAATGCTGCGTCGTCTCGCGCTTTCGGAGCGGCTCCCCTGGTTGTCGGATGTTCATACCCCGGAAGAAGACGAGGTTTACTGGCGCACGCAGCTTTTCCCCAACCGCACGATACTCGGCGCCATCTCGGATCAACGGCTCGTCGGAGTTATCGCGTATGGCGAAAATGAAATCGAGCAGCTCTATGTCCTCCCCGAGTTCCAGGCCAGGGGTATAGGCAGCATGTTGCTTCACCGCGCTCAGGAAGAGATGGACGAAATAGAGCTCTGGACGTTCCAGAAGAACACCAATGCGCGACGGTTCTACGAGCGCAACGGTTTTGTCGCCGTAAAAGAGACGGACGGCGCTGGCAACGAGGAGCGGGAGCCTGATGTTCTGTATCACTGGCGCCGCCCGCCGTCATTGAGTGACCAACTGAAGTCTTCGGACACTTAGCCCGCATCCGGCTTTCGCTGATCAGCTTTGGCGGCTGGCAATGATAATCTCGGCCAATACACCATGCAGGGCATCGCGATAGCCGGTGCGCGCGGATGGGCCGGTTTCCTCCGATGTCATAACAACGGTCATCCCGATCGAGGGGACGATATAAAGCATCTGGCCGCCATAGCCCCAAGCGAAATGGACCTCTTCCCCGCCGATCCGGCGTGAGAACCAGCCATAGCCGTAGTCGTCACCAGAGAAGCGCGAATTGGTACGATGCTGCCAGGACTGGGCGATCCAGTCCGCCGGAACGACCTGCGTCCCGTTCGCCGTCCTGCCGCCATTGCGGTAGAGTTCCCCGAAGGCCAGCAGCGAGCGCGCTGTCATCGCCATCTGGTTGCCGCCGAGATAGATGCCTTGCGGGTCCCGCTCCCAGGCACCTATGCGAAAACCGTCGACGGGTGCAAGCCATTCGCGGGCGAGCGCCAGCGTCGACTTCCCGCTGACCTTCGTGAGGATAGCCGAGAGAAGGTGCGTGGAGGCTGTCGAGTAAAGCATCTGACCGCCGGGCTCGTCGTCGAAAGGCTGCGCAAGCGCGAACCGCACCCAATTCTGCGAGGCAACCCAGCGGCCGTAGTTGGGACCGGAGAGCCGCCCAAGCCCCGCCTGCATGGAAAGCAGGTTGCCAATCGTGATCTGGTTGAGACGCGGATCGGGATCGGCAGGCAGGTCGCCCTTCAAGATGGGAGCGATCCGCTGATCGGGGGCCTCAAGGAGCTTCTTCTCGATCGCAATGCCGACGAGGCTCGAAATGATCGATTTCGACGCGGACTTGATGTTGACGGACTCGGTCGTTGTGTGCCCGCGATATCCTTGCTCTGCCACGATCCGACCGTCTCTGGCGACGATCACGGCTTTCAGTGGCTTGAGATCCGTGCGGGACGACAAATTCTCCAGGAGAGCTGCCGTCCGGCCGTTTTCCTGCTGCGCGAAGGCAGCAAACGGCGACAGCAGGACAACGATGAGAAGAGCGAGGCGTTTAATCATTCCGCTGAGCTAGCGTAGCCACACTCCAAAATCATCGCCAGCGCGATGCGCCTCACGCGGACGTGAAGGTTTATGATCGGTGGGCGTTCACTGATGCACGCAAGTGCGGCTGATCGACGACCGTTTCGGCGCCTTTCTGTACTTGGCGATCATGCCGCTCGGACATTTCTTGTCGTCATAAAGCACCGCTTGGCCCGGCTCCAGCGACTCCAAGGTTGGCTTCGATGTGACCGTCCGGATCGCGGCGCTTGCCGGCGCGGAGCTGGCCGCGGCGAGGAGCAAAGAAGTGAACATCAGAACCAAGATTGAACGTCCCATTTGCACACCCTCAAGTTCAACATTGCTAATTTACTATCTTACCGAAAGAAGGCCGGCACAACGAAGCCGAAAGGCGTAAGCCGGCATTCGCGTAGGCGGCCCAAGACGCCGCGCGGAGCAGTGCTTCGCGACGGCTTTGCCGGATCGGAGATGGGCGGGGAGTGCAAATGTCAGGCTGTATCGCCTGCCCGATCGCGTCAGGCTTTCGGCGCCTCGAGATCGGCAGGAGCGTCTCCCGACCCCAATTCCCCCGATGGATCTTCCACCCTGACGGCTTCAGACCCAGCCTTGGCAACCGTCATCGGGCGCCGAAATATGAACGGAAAGCGGACCGGTTCATGAACCCGGCTCCCTGCCCGATGACGAGGAGATCATAGAGCGACCCGGCGTCAGCGAGGAAAACTTCTGCCCAAACTTTCATCTACATGCTTGAATTTATTGCACATTAATGAGAACAAACCGGGAATTCCATCCCCTTCGGGGTGAAACTCAGGTGTTGCTAAAATATCATTAATTTTTGCTCTCACAGTTTTTTGTTCATCTGGCGTTCAGAAAACTCTTGGGAAAGCCGCCTTTTGAGCCCACATTGAACTCCTGAGAATAGGAGTGCATGAATGATTCTAAGGGCCACTGCCGCAGCGACTGTATTCGCGGTTTATGCTTTCACGATGTTCTTCATCGCCGCTATACCTGAAAATGTCGTTCAGACTGCCGGAACTCAAATCATCGACGCAAGCGTCGTGAAATGATTGAAGCCTGAGGGGGCAAGCAGTCGTAAAAGTTTAGGCTACGCGTTCGCCGGCTCTTCCGGCGTCTCTAAACTCGATTTCCAAAAAGCAGGAAACGAAAAAGCCCCTCCCCATCAGGGGGAGAGGCTCTGCCGATCACGCCGCCCTGCGGACCGGGGCGCTTGTCAGCATCCGTCCCGAGGGGACGATCATGCCGGCCGCGCCGTCAAGCCAGCCTTCGATGAGTTGCAGCGCCAGGAAGCGCGAACGTTCGAAAGGGCCCGGCATGACGAGGTGTTGAGCCTTCTCGGCAAAGAAGCCGAAACGCTCGTAGTAAGGGGCATCGCCGACGAGCAGGATGGCGCCGTGCCCACGGTTCTTCGCTTCCAGAATGGCGGCGCGCATCAGTGCCGAACCGACGCCCTTGCCCTCGAAGGTGGAATCGACGGCCAGCGGCCCAAGCAACAGCGCATTGATCGGCGTCGCATCGGCATTAACGCCGGCCTCGATGTTCCATAGACGGACAGTGCCGATGACATGGTTGTCGCGATCACGCGCGACAAGTGCCAGGCCTTCGGCCGGCAGGCGGCCGCGGCGAATCTTCTCCGACGACTTCTTGCGGCGGTTCGGGCCCATGGCGCGATCGAGCAGGTTTTCGCGCGCGACGACATCGCCGGGGTTTTCGGCGTCGATGGTGAAGACAGAAGGCGCAAAATATGCGCGGACAGAATCAAGAACAGCGGCCATCGTGGCCTCCCGAACTCAAAACCGTTTCAAACGGTATCGTCAGATCATTGTGAGGGTGCCGCCCCGGCTGGCTACGGGGCGAGCGTGGTCTTTACTGGCACATAAGCCTTTCTCGGATCTGCGATCCGAGGGTCATGTGCTAGATAATGTAGGCCTTCAGCGGCTCGAAGCCGTTGAACGCGACCGCCGAATAGGTGGTCGTGTAGGCGCCGGTGCCTTCGATCAGGATCTCGTCGCCGATCGAAAGGGTGAGCGGCAGCGGGTAGAGATTCTTCTCATAAAGCACGTCGGCAGAGTCGCAGGTCGGGCCGGCGATGACGCAGGGCTCCATCTCGTCGCCGTCGCGCTCAGTGCGGATCGGGTAACGAATGGCTTCGTCCATCGTTTCGGCCAGACCGCCGAACTTGCCGATGTCGAGGAACACCCAGCGAGCGGCGTCGTTGTCGGACTTCTTCGAGATCAGCACGACTTCCGTCTTGATGACGCCGGCGTTGCCGACCATGCCGCGGCCCGGTTCGATGATCGTCTTCGGCAGGTTGTTGCCGAAGTGGTCACGAAGGCTCTGGTAGATCGCACGACCGTAAGCTTCCGCCGACGGAACGTCGCGCAGGTACTTGGTCGGGAAGCCGCCGCCCATGTTGACCATCTGCAGGTGAATGCCCTGCTTGGCCAGCTGAACGAAGACGCGCTTGGCATCGGCAAGAGCCGAATCCCAGGCATCGACCTTGGTCATCTGCGAACCGACATGGAACGACACACCGTAGGACTCGAGGCCGAGCTGATGAGCGTAGACGAGCACGTCGACGGCCATCTGCGGCACGCAGCCGAACTTGCGCGACAACGGCCATTCGGCGCCTTCGCCATCCGTCAGGACGCGGCAGAACACGCGGGCGCCGGGAGCGGCACGCGAGATCTTCTCGACTTCCTCGTGGCTGTCGACCGCAAAAAGGCTGACGCCGAGCGCATGCGCGCGGGCAACGTCGCGTTCCTTCTTGATGGTGTTGCCGTAGGAGATGCGGGCAGCGGTCGCACCGGCGTTCAGCGCCATTTCGATTTCGGCGACAGACGCGCAATCGAAGTTGGAGCCCATGTCGGCGAGCAGCTTCAGGACTTCCGGAGCCGGGTTTGCCTTGACGGCGTAGTAGATGGCGCTGTCCGGCATCGCATGACGGAAAGCGGAGAAATTGTCGCGCACGACGTCGAGGTCGACCACGAGGCAGGGACCGTCGGGACGTCGGGTTGCGAGAAAGTCGCGGATGCGCTGAGTGGTCATATCAATCCCTTTTCCAATTCCAGAGCTCCGGAAAAACCGGAGGACAAAGGGCAACCAATCACTCGCCTAGGAACCAGCCGGTGGAGACCCCGGAACCTTAGCAAGCGCTTGGACTGCGCAGATGATGAATCAACGCCGCGAAAGCGACATGGATCCGGCTTTGTCTGCCATGGATTGGAGGGGGTTCCCTACCGCACTTCCGGCAATGAAGGTGTGCCTCTTCAGTAACCCCCGCTGATGGAAAGCAGGGAGAGAACAAAAAGGCCCGCACCGTCGTTGCTTCAGGCGTCCTCGCATTTTCCGGTTGGCCGGAATAGCGACTGGAGGGGTTAATTCCAGGTACCTTACCGATTTCCTCACCAATTCGAGGGTTCGGCGGACACCCATGGGCACGTGCGACTTTGGGCTGACCCCGAAATAGGAATATTCGCAGTCATAATCAAGCGGTTTTTTCGGATCTCCCGGCAGAAAATATTTGAACAATACACCGCAATTTGTTCAACGTGGCGAAACGGCCCGCAACTGGCTGATTTGAATGGCGGTTCGGCGCTTTTTTTGGGAGACCACCATGGACACGCTCACTCGCATCCGCGCCTTCATCGATGTCGTTGAAGCGGAAGGCTTTTCGGCCGCGGCGCGGCGCACTGGCCGTTCCAAGGCGCTGCTCTCCAAATACGTTCGCGAACTTGAAGACGAACTCGGCGCCCTGCTGCTCAATCGCACGACCCGCCAGTTCTCCATGACGGAAGCCGGCCACACTTACTATCGCACCGCTTCCGACATCCTGAAGGAGATCGACAACCTCGCCGATCTCGTGCGCGAGAACAACGCGCAGCTGAAGGGCCGGCTGAAGGTCTCCGTGCCTCGCACCTTCGTCGACGCCGATGTCGGCCAATCGCTGATCGATTTCGCCAGGGAAAATCCCGATCTCGCGCTGGAGATTGCCGCCGACGACCGATTCGTCGATCTCATTGAGGAAGGCTTCGACGTCGCCATCCGCGTGACCAAGCTCGAGGATTCCGGCATGATCGCCCGCAAGATCTCGGATTTCCGGGTCCATCTCTGCGCGACAACCGATTTCGTGGAACGTCATCCCGAACTCGCCCACCCCTCGGACCTCTCGAACGTCCCCTTCATCATCGACACGAACTCGCGCAGCCAGGGTAGCATTCGCTTCTACAATCCCGACAACACCTCCTTTGCTGTTGCCGTCACCGGCCCGATGGAAGTCAACAGCCCGCATGCGACGCTACGCGCGGCGCTGGCGGGTATCGGCGTTGCGTTGATTCCCGATTTCATCGCCCGCAAACCGATCGAGAATGGCGAACTGGTCACGCTCTTCAATGATTACATTCCGACCGATCGCGGCATTTATGCTGTCTATCCGCACCGGCGGTATCTGCCGGCCAAGGTGCGCATCTTCGTCGACTATCTTCACAATTGGTTCAAGAAGCACCCCTGAGCTTTGCTGTCCGGGGCCGGTCCCAATTCCGTCCCATTTTCTGGCGAGGATTCAGGGCGCAACGCGATCCCGCAATTAAGAGCACGCATGAAGAAATCGACACTCCTGATGGCGTCGCTCCTGTCGCTTCTGCCAGCCGCCGCCTTTGCGCACCCGCATGTGTTCGTTGAGGCAAGGCTCGAAATAGTCGCTGACGACGATGGCAATGTCGCGGAGCTGCGCAACGTCTGGCGTTTCGACGAGGTCTTCTCGTCCTCCGTCGTCATGGATTTCGACAAGAATACCGACCTGAAACTCGATCCGAACGAGCTGGCCGAGGTCGGCAAGACGGTGCGGGGCTCCTTAGTCGACTACGACTACTACATGAACCTCACGATGGACGGTAAGAACATCAAGGTCGAGAAGCCCGACTTGATCCATGTGGACTACAAACAGGGCCAGCTCCTGATGTTCTTCGCCGTCAAGCCGGCGGAGAAGATGCCGCTCAAGGGACAGCTGACCTTCGGCGTCTATGATCCGACGCTCTACACCTCGATCGACTTTCCGAGCGACAACGAACTGGTCCTCGTCGGCGATGGCTTCAAAA
This sequence comes from Rhizobium sp. BK399, assembly GCF_014194695.1. Lineage (GTDB taxonomy): Bacteria > Pseudomonadota > Alphaproteobacteria > Rhizobiales > Rhizobiaceae > Rhizobium. The sequence goes on from NZ_JACIAH010000004.1 coordinate 250,816, forward strand.
GCTGCAAGCACCAGGTCGTCCGCCCTGATGCTGACCAGGTGATCGCCGAAAACAAGCAATCCTTGACCGACGCCTTCTTCAACGACCCGACGGGAACGAACATGTCGAAGCTCTTCGCGACGCGGCTGGATCTGACATGCTGAGGCACGGGCTTCGCCCGGTTGCGCTCTGCGCCGCATTGGTGCTCGTCGCGGGCATGGCCGTTGCCCATGCACAGTCGCCGCTCGGCATCGGCACGTCGGAACCGAGCTTCCAGCCGACAGGCGGCCCGCTCGCTCCCCTCCTCCTCTACATTAATGCGCAGCAGCAGGCCTTCTATCGTGCACTCACGGGCGCGCTGCGCGCCATGCGTGAGGATTCCTGGCATCTCTGGACACTGATCGGCCTCTCGTTTGCTTATGGCGTCTTCCATGCCGCTGGCCCGGGACACGGCAAGGCGGTCATTTCCTCCTACATGATCGCCAACGAAATCGAGCTGAAACGCGGCGTGTCGATCTCCTTCGTCTCCGCCTTCCTGCAGGGACTGGTCGCCATCGCCCTGGTCGGCGGCGCATGGTTGGTGCTTCGTGGCACTGGAATAACCCTGACCGCAGCAACGCAGGCGATGGAAATCGCCAGCTTCCTCATGGTCATCCTCTTCGGCTGCTGGCTGCTGTTTCGCAAACTGCGGGTGCTTACCGCCGGCATGCCGAACCGCGAGGCCATGGCAACCTCTTCCGGTCCCGTCAGCATGATGCTGGACTGGAAGGATAATGAAGCGCAGACGCAAGGCTCGAGCTACGCCTTCGGTGAAGCCGACGCTCTTAGGGCCGGCCACAAATTCATCGCGGGAATGGCCTGCGAGACCTGCGGGCAATCGCACATGCCCGATCCATCGCTGCTCGGGGCAGAGAAGTTCAATATCCGTGAAGCCTGGTCAGCCATCATTGCCGTAGGCCTGCGCCCCTGCTCGGGCGCGCTTCTGGTGATGACCTTCTCGCTTCTGAATGGGCTCTATCTCGGCGGCGTACTGTCAGTGATCGCCATGTCGCTCGGCACTGCGATAACGGTCGCGATCCTGGCAACGCTTGCCGTCATCGCCAAGGGCACGGCGATGCGGCTTGCCGGCCGCGGCTCGGCGGCTTCGGTATGGATTGGGAATTCGATCGAAATTCTGGGCGCCCTGCTGGTGATTGCCATGGGCGCGCTGCTGCTCGGCGCCTCGCTACAAGGCTAGTCGAACGGCTGCAGCGCTACTTGCCGCGCCGGCGCTGATAGCGTGCTCTCAGCCAGAACACGACGAAGAAGGCCAGGATCAGGCAGGCGCCGACACCGGCAGCAAGATACGGCGAGTAGCTGCCGAGTGCGAGCACGATGGTCGGCATGAAATAGAGGACGATGCCGGCGGCCACGAGAATAAGGGCCGCCGCAATTGCCTGCGAACGGCCTTCCGATTTCGGAGCCGTCATACGGCTGTTTCCTTGCTGATCTCAGCACGAATGTCCTCCAGCCGGCTCCTCTGCTTGCCATCCGCGTCAAAATTGTTGGGAGACAGCCATGCCTCGAACGCCGCGTTCAGGGCGGGCCATTCGGAATCAATCATCGAAAACCACGCCGTGTCGCGGTTGCGGCCCTTGGAAATCATGTGCTGGCGGAACACGCCTTCGAAGGTGAAGCCATAGCGGGCTGCCGTTGTCTTGCTCGCCTCGTTCAGATTATCGCATTTCCACTCGTAGCGCCGGTAGCCAAGCTCCTCGAAGATATGCTTGGCCATCAGATAGTGGACTTCCGTGGAGAGCGGCGAGCGCTTCATATCAGCGCCGTGCGCAACACCGCCCACTTCGATCACGCCGTTGGCTGGATCGGCCCGCATGTAGTTTGCCATGCCGACGATCTTGCCGGAGGCATTGTCGCGGAAGATATGCGTCAGCCAACCCGATTTGGCGACCGACTGCAGCCAGTTGGAGAAATCTTCCATACCGGTAAAATCGGGCTGCGCGAAATAGCGCAGCAGGGGATTGATAGCCATGCCGCCGAGCCCATCCCACAACGCTTGCAGATGTTGTTCGCGAACATAGGGCTCAACCGTGACGAAACGGCCCTTGAGGGTTACCGGCTGCGGTGCCGGGCAACCCTTGAAATTCGATAGATCGCGCATGCGCTCCTCCAGATAAGGACACATGGCTTAGGCCAGCCGCCCGGGAAAGGCAACTGGCCGATTGGTACCCTTACAAACTGATCTTGGCGGATGACACCGTTGCCTCGATGTGATCGACAAGCGCATCGGGAAGGCCGAGACGGCCGGCCAGCAGGTCGAGATAGCCACGCTCGGCGCGCGAATCCGGTTCAATGGTCAAGCGCGATGCGGTATACAGTTCCACCCGCTGCTCCTCGGTCGCCGCGGCGGCAACCAGCGCATCGATGTCGGTCGGCTGCGACAGCTCCCGTTCGATGAAGGCCGCGGCTTCGCCACTGACATCGGCAGCCTTGATCTTGTCGAGAATGAGCGCCCGTTCACCATCGTCGATATGACCGTCGGCCTTTGCCGCGGCGATCATCGCGCGGATGAGAACGAGGACGAACTCGTTGCTTTGAGCCGGTGAAGCCGCCCCGAACCCGGAGTCAGCAGGCGGCGGCAGCACGGCCGTCTTCGGCGGCGGCGCATCGGATGGCGTTGCGGGCGCCTGCCCTGCCTGGTAATTTCTGTAGGCCTGATAGCCGAGGCCGGCGATGGCGGCCAAACCACCGATCGTCAGTGCATTGCCAGCGATACTGCGACCAGTCTTGGTTCCGAGGAGCACGGTCGCAAGCGCGCCTGCCTTCCACGGATTATCCTTGGCCATCTGGATCGCGTCGCCGGCCCGGTCCTTGACGGAACCGCCGACCCCTGGCACCTGCGAACCCAAGAACTGCTCAAGAAGCTTTTTCGCGTCGAACATTCCTCATCATCTCCCTGTCTAGAGGCCAGAGGGGAGATAGGTATTGACGTTGGAAATACAAATGCAGGCGGAACCTCCGCCTGCATGACGCGCGGTTTCCCGCCAAATCAGGCCTTCAGGGCAGCTGCTTCAGACGCAAGCTTGGTGATGCCGACCCAATCGCCAGCGGCGACCAGTTCCTTCGGCGCAACCCAGGAGCCACCGACGCAGATGACGTTCGGCAGAGACAGGTAATCCCTTGCATTCTTCAACGAGATACCGCCGGTCGGGCAGAAGACGGTGCCTGCTAGCGGCGAGGACAGCGCCTTGAGATAAGCAGCGCCGCCAGCCTGTTCTGCCGGGAAGAACTTCAGAACCTGATAGCCTTCCTCGCGCAGCGCCATGACTTCGCTTGCGGTCGCAGCACCCGGCAGCAGCGGAACCGACGACTTGCGCGCAGCGTCGAGCAATTCCTGTGTTGCACCCGGGCTGACGACGAACTTGGAGCCAGCGGCAACCGCAGCATCCCAGTGGGCGGCATTGAGGATGGTGCCAGCCCCGACCTCGGCGCCTTCGACCTCGTCGGCAACGGCACGAACAGCATCTAGCGCAGCCGAAGTGCGCATCGTGATCTCGATTGCCTTCAGACCGCCTGCGACAAGAGCGCGCGCGAGCGAAACGGCGGACTTGACGTCATCGACGATCAGGACCGGAACAACAGGCTGGAGTTTCAGGATGGAAAGGAGCTTTTCTGTCTTTTCGCCCATGGCCGCGTGATCCTTTTGAAACGATTGAATTCGGGATCGGAATAACCCCAAGGGTAAGCTTTGTCGAGCCGAAACACATCTTTGGAATACTATGGGTACCCATGGCGGTAAAATTAGGCTAGCGTAACAAAATCGTCACACAAGGTTCACCGGAAATGGCGAAAGAAATCGAGCGGAAGTTTCTGGTGCACGGCGATGCCTGGCGCGCTGGAGCTGAAACAAAATCCGTTTTCAAGCAAGGCTATATTGCCTCGATGGACGACCGCTCGGTACGCGTGCGCGTACTCGACAATGTGAAGGCGAGACTGACCGTAAAGATCGGCCGGAGCACGCTGACCCGCGAGGAATTCGAATACGACATCCCCGTCGCCGACGCCGCGCAACTGCTCGACGAAGCAATCGGGATCATCATCGAGAAAACCCGGTATCGCGTCCCTCATGGCGGTTTCGTTTGGGAGGTTGACGTGTTCGCCGGGCAGTACCGTGGCTTGGTGATCGCCGAAGTGGAGATGCGCTCGGAGAGCGACAATCCTTCGCTGCCTTCATGGGTCGGCCGCGAGGTCACTGGCGATTTCCGTTACTCAAACCAAGCGCTTGCCACCGAATACGAGCACGATCGGCATGCCCTTTCGCATACGGCCTGACCACAGTTTCACGGCGGAGTTCCGGAAGGCCGCTGCAGGCCAGATGTCTCACGCGATCCGTACACTTGAAGAAAGACCGGAGGGTAAGCACGAGGCGATCCATGCCTTTCGCAAAAACCTGAAGCGCGTGCGTTCCCTTTATCGCTTGGTGTCCAGCGAGGTGCCGGAGTTTCGCGAGCGGGAGAACGCCCGGCTTCGCGATCTCGCAATGTCGCTTTCCGCTATCCGGGACGCGACCGCGCTGATCGAGACTGTCAGGTACCTGAAGACAAACGCCCGCAACACAGCAGAGGCGAAGGCGCTTGGCCGCATCGTCGCAGCCCTCGAAAACCGGCGCGACCATATGGCCGAAGCCGAAGCCGACATTGATCAAAAACTCGCCGAGGCACCGGGCGTGCTGAGGGACGCCATCGCAGCTGTTGAAGAGGTCCACTTCAACGGCGGTCCGCGCAGGAATGCACGGCTTGTCGCCAAGGGCTGGCGCGACACAACATCGAAGGCGAGGAAGGCCATCGAGCATTGCCAGGCCGAAGCTTCGGCGGAAACCTTTCACACATTGCGCAAGCGGGCACAGGACTACCGGGCCTACCAACGGCTGCTCCGGCCACTCTGGCCTGCTGCAATGAAGGCGAAATACGAGGTGACGAGCAGCCTGATCGATCTGCTCGGCCATATCCATGACCTCGACGTGCTATGCGCACTGGTGGAGGCGGAACCACAGCACTTTCCGAATGCAGACGACCTCGCACGTCTGCTCGATGCGATCATCTTCCGCCAGCAGGAAGATCGACGTGCGGCACTCGAGCGGGCAGAAGACGTCTTCGGCGATGATCCGCAGGAGGAAGCGGACAGGATCGAACTGCTCTGGCGCGCGCAGGTGAGCTGAATCGCCCCAATTGCGCAAAAACCCGGAAAGCTGTATTTGCAGCCGCATGACAGACACGCTGACACAACCGACGTCTGCGACGAGCCCCTTCCTCGTTGCGGCTCTCTACCATTTCGTTTCGGCCCCGCGCTTCGAAAGCCTGCGCGAGCCGCTGCAGACGCTTTGCGAGGAAAACGGCGTGAAGGGCACGCTGCTTCTGGCGCACGAGGGGATCAACGGCACGATCGCCGGCCCGGATGCGGGCATCAAGACGGTGCTGGCGTTTCTGCGTGCCCAGCCGGAATTCGCCGCGCTCGAGCACAAGGAAAGCCGTGCATCGAAGATGCCCTTCCTGCGCATGAAGGTGAAGCTCAAGAAAGAGATCGTCACCATGGGCGTCGAGAACATCGACCCCAACAAGGTGGTCGGCACCTACGTCACGCCGCAGGACTGGAATGCGCTGATCTCCGATCCTGATACGATCGTCATTGACACCCGCAATGACTACGAAACGGCAATCGGGATCTTCCGCGGAGCCGTCGATCCGAACACGAAGACCTTCCGCGAGTTCCCGGACTGGGTGCGCAACAACAGCGGCCTGCACAACAAGCCGAAGATCGCCATGTACTGCACCGGCGGCATCCGTTGCGAGAAGGCAACCGCTTTCATGAAGGAGCAGGGCTTCGAGGAGGTTTACCACCTCAAGGGTGGCATCCTGAAATACCTCGAGGAGGTCCCGCAGGAAGAGAGCCTCTGGGACGGCGCCTGCTTCGTCTTCGACGAGCGCGTGTCGGTCGAGCACGGCCTGAAGGAAGGCGAGCACAAGCTCTGCCACGCCTGCCGCAATCCGATCACGGCCGAGCAGATTACATCACCGCAATACGAGGAAGGTGTGTCCTGCAGCAACTGCTACCACACGCGCAGCGAGGACGACCGTCTGCGCTATCGCCAGCGGCAGCATCAGATTGCGCTCGCCAAGAAGCGTGGCCAGAAGCACATCGGCAGCTGAAAGCCTGCGTCAGGCGGCGTTGGTGCGGCGGGTCGTAACCTTCGCCGCGCGGATATGCATCAGCCGTTCCGTGATCTGCTCGGCGGGCATCGGTCGACCGAAGAAATAGCCCTGCAGCGTATCGCAGCCGAAGAGCCGCACCGCGATGCCCTGCTCCTCGGTCTCGATACCTTCAGCCGTGACTGGAATGTCGAGCGAGCGGGCAAGCGCCACGGTCGCCTGCAGCATTTCGCGCTGGCTCTCGCTTTCGAGGATGTTCATGACCAGTGAGCGATCGATCTTGATGCGATCGAAGCCGAACTGCCTGAGATAACCGATGGATGAGAAACCCGAGCCGAAATCGTCGAGCGCAACCTTGACCCCCAGCGTCTTCAGCCGCTCGATCGCCTGACGGGTGCGCTGCGGGTTCTGGATCATGTAGCCTTCGGTGACTTCGAGCGTCACGCGTTTGGCCTCGATCTCCGTCTGCTTCAACACGTATCGGACATAGTCGGCAAAAGCCGGGTTTCGGAACTGCCCTGGCGAGACATTGACCGAGATACGCAGTTCCGGCCATTGCTTGGCGGTTTCACAAGCCTTGCGCAAAACAAAAAGACCCAACGCCTCAATCAGCCCGCTGGTTTCCGCAATGGGGATGAAAACTTCAGGCGAGACGGGTCCGTGGCCCGGACGATTCCACCGCACCAACGCCTCGACGCCAGTCATTTCATGCGTCGCGGCGTCGATCAGCGGCTGATAGGCGATCTGCAAGTCGCCGCCTTCGATCGCCATCCGCAAATCGAGTTCCAGAGCGTTGCGCTCCGCGCGGTCCGCATCCATTGCCGGATCGTAAAGCGTCATGCGCGCGCGGCCGGCTTCCTTGGCCTTGTACATGGCAAGGTCGGCACGACGAACCAGTTCCTCGCGGTCGATCGCGCCGCCTTCCGACATGGCGATGCCGATGCTCGCGCCGATGACAACGACACGCCGGCCGATCTCCAGGGGCTCGGCCAGGAAGTCCAGGATCTGCTCGGAAAGCTGCAGAGCAACCGCATGCTCACTTTCGGAGACAAAAGCGATGGCGAACTCGTCGCCACCGATGCGGGCCAGAACAGCGCCCTCCGGGATGAGCACGTTGAGACCGGCGGCAACCGCGCGGATCAGCTGGTCGCCAGTCCCGTGACCATACGCGTCGTTGACTTCCTTGAAGCCGTCGAGATCGAGGTAAAGGATGAGCACATTGCGGCGTGTATCGGCTGCTTCTGCGACGAAGGCGTCGATCGCCGTTCCAAGCCCGTCGCGGTTCATCAAACCGCTCAACCTGTCACGATTGGCTTCCTCGCGGGCATTGATTTCCTCCGCCTTGAGGCGTCGCAGCGCCAGCCAGCCGATGATGAGGAGGACGATGAAGAACAGGCCGACGAGCCCGACCGCCTTCACGACCATCGGACGAACCTCGCCATAGCCGATATCGCCGGGCGCTCGCGACACCCAGACCAGCTTGCCGAGAGCAACCGATTGCGCGTCGGTGATCGTCACGGAATAAGGAGTTTCGAATTCCGGAGCGACCAGCTTCAACCCGCCAATAACGTAGGTCGCACCAAGCTCCGTAACCTTGTCGGCGTTGAGATGCCTGGCGAAGATGAGGTAGCGATGCTTTCCCGCCGGAATATCGAGCGAGCCCGATTTCTCGCGCACCAGCGCCACGCCAACGACGGCGATCCCAGCTTTCGTGCTGACAAAGCCTGTAGCCTCGGGATTGTCCTGCGGGGCCGCAACCTTCACCTTGTCGAACAGCGTCCAGAGCGAAGAGGAGAAGAAATCATTCAGCGCGCCGTCCATCGGCTTGCCTTCCTGATAGGCCATGATCGGCTTCTTCTCGTCATCGATCACGATCGCCATGTCGAACAGCGAACTGTTGACCGACATCTCACCATAATTGCTGATCGTCCAAGCCATGCCATCGGCGGCATAGACGTTAACGGCAGCGTCATCCCAGGCTGCGTAGTCGTTGAGCGTCGCGCCCAGCTGCATCTCGAAGGTCTTCAGAGCGCCGGACATCGTTTCCCGTGAGCGCTCGTCGTCCAGCACATTCGAACGGTCCGCGACGCGTTGAAGCGCGCTCAGCACGAGAAGGGTGACGATCGCGACGACTATGGCGAAGGAAAAGAGCACGCCAGCGACGGTCGCATGGCGACCGAAGCTTAAACCTCTTTTGTTTCCCCCGAAAATTACCCGCATTCACTGCTCCCCGATTGAGGAAGTCTGCCAGCCAAGGGCTCAAGAAACGGTTAAAGATCGATGTAACGATTAATCATCCGCCTTCCAGCGTGATGACCACAGAAACGCAGAATATTTTTAAATATTTCAAATACTTGTCTGACGCGATCAGATCTTTGGGATATTGATTGCAGCACAGAATTTTACAAGTGCTGATACGAGGGGACCGCTTATGGTGCTTTCGGCCAAGGCGGCTGCCAGCGCGTCGTCCGATTTTCCGAGCAACGGAAGCCGCAAAAAGGCGCCGTCGACGAGGGCGAACGACATCGTCCTCAGCACTTCGGTCAACTGTTCTAGCGCGAAATCGCCGCGATGCGAGGCATGCGCGATCATCACAGGCTTGAATGGCACTTCGTCACGGGACACGAGCCAATCGAGCGCGTTCTTCAATCCGCCCGGCAGGCCATGGGCATATTCCGGACAGGCGACGATGATGCCGTCGGCCGCCCGGATCTTGGCTGCGAACGTTTCAACGATCGCTGGCGTGCTTTCGCCCTCGCGGTCGGGGCTGAAGATCGGCAGTTCGCCGATCAGATCCGAGATCTCGATCGCGACACCTGCAGGTGCGTTGTCGCGGAGGGCTTCGAGCAGCCGGCGGTTGGTCGAAGCCTTTCGCTGGCTGCCGCAGATCGCATAGAGGACGAGCGGCTTTTCCATGCGCTTGGGTTTAAGCCACGGCGCCGATTCGCGCCATGTGCCCTTAGCTGCTCTTGTGGTTGCCCTTCGGGAACTGCGCGGCAAGCTCGCTGTACCACTTGCCACTCTTTTTCACCGTGCGAACCTGCGTGTCGTAGTCGACATGCACGAGGCCGAACCGCATGCGGTAGCCCTCGGCCCACTCGAAATTGTCCATCAGGCTCCAGGCGAAGTAGCCGCGCATCGGATAGCCGTCCTTGATCAGGTCGGCGACCGTATCGAGGTGCTCGCTGTAATAATCCAGGCGCATCGTATCGTTGACTTCTCCCTGTTCGATGCCGGTATTGTCACAGGCACCGTTCTCGGTGATGTAGCACTCCGGCAGCTCGTAGCGACGATAGAGATCCTCAACGACGTTCTTCAGGCCAGGCGCATAGACTTCCCAGCCGATATCGGTCTTCACGTCGCTGACGCGTGGCGCCTCGACGGTCCAAGGGAAATCGCCGTTCTTCGCAGGATCATCGGCGACACGCAGCGGCGTGTAATAGTTGAGGCCCCACCAGTCGAGCTTCTGGTTGATGATCTTCAGGTCACCCTCTTCCACAACAGGCATGCGGTCGCCGAGCGCTTCCAGGAACTCCTTCGGATACTCGCCCTTGAAGACCGGATCGAAGAAGGCACCGTTGTGGAACTGGTGAGCACGTTCCCCAGCCGCCTGATCGGCCGCGCTGTCGGAGCCCGGCATGACGGACATGGCGTTGAGCACGAGGCCGACAGGCACATTGGGCGCTTCCGCGCGGATCGCCTCGACGCCGAGACCGTGCGCGAGGTTCATGTGGTGCATGGCGTGCAGCGCCGCCTGCATGTAGCGCTCGCCCGGCGCATGAATGCCATAGAGATGGCTGAGCCAAACAATGCACCACGGTTCGTTGAAGGTCGCGACGCTGTCGAGGCGGTCGCCGAGGCGGGCCATCACGGTCTTGGCATAGCGCTGGAACGCATATGCCGTCGACCGCGCCGTCCAGCCGCCGTCACCGGCAAGAAGCAGCGGCAGATCCCAGTGGTAGAGCGTTGCGAAGGTCTTGATGCCCCGCGCCTTGCAGCCATCGACGAGGCGATCGTAGAAATCGAGACCTGCCTCGTTCACCGGGCCGGTGCCGTCAGGGATGATGCGCGGCCAGGCGATCGAGAAGCGGTAGGCTTCGACGCCCATGGACTTGATGAGATCGAGGTCCTGATCGAGCCTGTTATAGTGATCGCAGGCGACATCGCCATTGTCGCGGTTGAAGACGCGACCCGGCATGTTGCAGAAGGCATCCCAGATGGAGGGCTTGCGGCCGTCTGCCTTGGAAGCGCCTTCAATCTGAAACGCTGCCGTCGCAACGCCAAAGGTGAAATCGCCCGGGAAGCGGGCAGCAAGGGTCTTCGGATCGATCATGGAAATCCCGTTCTTCATGGTTTCGAGAGGCGGTTTAGCCAAGCGGACCGGTGTTGTACAGGGTGGAAGTAACAACACTGTAACGTTTCAGGTTAGCCATCCCGAGGGCGCCTTACGCATCAGGCGTTCGTGCCTTGCATTGCCCGCCTTTTCGCGAAACAACCCTCACATGAGCATTCCCACCACACACCCCTTCGCTTTCGACCCCACCTACGGCATGACCCTTGCCGACCTCCGAGCGATCGTACCGCCAGAGGCGCCGCCGGGCTTCGACGCCTTCTGGCGGGACCGATACGAAAAGGCGATCGCCACCGACCCACAGCCGGTGCTTCGGAAAAGCAAGCTGACCCATCCCGACTGGCAGGTCCTCGACATCACCTACACTTCGACCGGTGGATTCGGGATCGGCGGTTGGCTGCTCCTGCCGCGGCGGCGGCCGGTGCGCCGCGGGCTTGTCGTCGGCCACGGCTATGGCGGTCGCGACGCGCCCGACTTCGACCTGCCGGTCGAGGAAGCTGCAATCCTTTTCCCCTGCGCCCGCGGCCTGTCGCTCAGCGCTCGGCCACCGATTCCGGCTGATGCGTCGGGCCACGTCCTGCAGGGCATCGCGCGTCCGGACACCTACATTATCGGTGGCTGCATCGACGATCTCTGGCTTGCCGTCTCAACGCTTCTGGCACTTTATCCATGGCTCTCCGGCCACATCGGCTATAGCGGCGTCAGCTTCGGCGGCGGCATCGGCGCGCTGGCGATCCCGTTCGATCCGCGCATCGATCGCGGCCACCTCGTCGTCCCGACCTTCGGCGACCGGGAACAATGGTTGACACTGCCGACCGTCGGCAGCGCCGATTCCGTGCAGACGTACCAGAAGGCACACGGAAGCGTGCTCGACACCCTCCGCATGTTCGACGCCGCCAGTGCTGCAAGCCGGATCAAGGTGCCGATGCTCGCAGCCGTCGCCCTCTTCGACCCAGCCGTGGCACCGCCCTGCCAGTTCGCGGTGGCCAACGCCCTGCCGACATCAAAATATAATGAAACCTTCATATTGGATGCGGGACACTTCGATTATCCCGGAAGCATTGAGCAGAGCGCGATCCTGCGCGAGAAAGTGCGAGATTTCTTCAAGGTGTTATGAACCGGGAGTATCTGCGCTGGCATAGTCCGCGCCTGCATCGCGAGATGGAGTTGCTGGTGTTCGGCCATGCCGGCGCCAAGGTGTTGATGTTTCCGACCCGCGAGGGGCGTTTCTGGGAGTACGAAAGGCTCGGCGTTATAGAGAGCCTTGCCGAAAAGCTGCACGCCGGCCAACTGCAGCTCTACTGCATCGAGGGGCTCGCCGCCGAGACCTTCTACGGCTTCGACCGTCATCCGGCCGACCGCATCCGCCGCCACACGGCCTTCGAAGATTATATCCTGAACGAAGTCCTGCCGCTGATGGCATCGAAGAACGGACATGAGTGCACCATCGTACATGGCTGTAGCCTCGGCGCCTTCCAGGCCGCCAGCCTGGTCTTCCGGCATCCGCACCTGTTCCGCAAGCTGGTTGCCTTCTCCGGCCGCTATGACCTGACGATCAGGGTCGAATCCTTCGGCGATCTGTTCGACGGCTATTACGACGACGCCGTCTATTTCCATACGCCGACGCACTTCCTGCCGGGACTGCATAGCGGCTGGCAGCTGGAAAAACTGCGCGAGGTCGAGATCGTCCTGACCATCGGCGACGCCGACCCGTTCCTCGACAACAACTACCACCTCAGCCGCCTGCTGGCGGAAAAGCAGGTCGGCCACCAGCTGCATGTCTGGAACGGCCGCGCGCATCGCGCAGGCGCCTGGCGCAAGATGGCCGGCCTCTACATCTGATCCGGCAGCCATCTGCCTAGACAAGAACCTCTTCTCCCAGCGGAAGCTGTATCAGTCGCGATATGCCGATATTCTCCAGAAACACCTCATCGTGACTGACGACCAGCAGCGCACCGTCATAGGCCTGAAGGCCAGCCTCGACGGCCGCTATGGAATCGATATCCAGATGGTTGGTCGGCTCGTCCAAAATCAGCAGCGGCGGCGGCTTCGCACCGCCGAGGACGCAGGCAAGCCCAGCGCGCAGCAACTGCCCTCCAGACAGCGTCGACACCTGCTGCAGGGCGGCATCTGCCCGGAACATGAAACGCGCCAGCGCCGCGCGGCAGGCATTTTCGTTGGCGCCGGGATTGAGATTGCGGAAATTCTCGCGGATCGATAGCGATCGATCGAGGAGACTGACGCTCTGATCGAACAGCGAAAAGCCCGTCATGACGGCGACCGTTCCGGACCACGGCTGCAACGCGCCTGTTATCAGGGCCAGCAGGGTCGTCTTGCCGGAGCCGTTCGGTCCGGCGATAGCGACACGATCGGGGCCGGTGATTGTAAGGGAGAGGTTTCGGATGATTGGCGCCTCCGACCGATAGCCGGCGGTGACGCCTTCCAGTCTGAGAACATCCCTGCCGGGCGGCAGTCCCGTTGAGGCGAGCTGAGCCGAGAAAGGCTGCAGGATCTCGATCCGCTTCCTCGCCGCCGAGGCCTCTTCCATCGCCTCCTCGCGACGTTTCTCGCCAAGGCGAACCTTGTTGCCGCTGGTGTTTTCCGCCGCCCGCTTTAGGCCGCCGGCGACGATGCGCGGCATATCCCCACGTGCCGCCTTCTTGCGGCCGTTACGGTCACTGCGGGCCTGCCGTTCGGCGGCGACCTGGGCGCTGCGGGCCACATCGGCAACGCGCCGCTCGGCGTCCGCGAGATCGTGTTCGGCGGCAGCGAGCTCGAGCGACTTGCGCTCCTGAAAGGCACTCCAGTTTCCACCATATCGCCGGGCGCCAAGCGTGGTGATCTCGACGATCGCATCCATGGTTTCAAGCAGTTCGCGATCATGGCTGACAACGATGGCGCCGGCGCGCCAGCCGGCGAGCAAGGCGATCACGGCTTCCCGCCCATCGCGATCGAGATTGTTGGTCGGCTCGTCGAGCACAAGGAGATCGGGATCCGAGAAGACGAGAGCCGCAAGACCCACGCGCGTCCGCTGCCCGCCCGAAAGCGAGGTCAGCAGCGTTTCCGGTTTCGCGTCCAACCCGACGCGTTCGATCGCCGCGGCAATCCGCGCCTCGATCGTCCAATCGGCATTGGCGAGTTCGTCAGTGGTGGCCTCGCCGGCTTCGGCGCGATGAAGGATAGCGAGCGCATCACTGGCGCCGAAGAGATCGGCGACGGTTGCGCCCTCCTCCACCTGAACCGACTGGCGGAGGATGCCGAGGCGTCCGCCAAAGGCAATGCTGCCCGACTGCGGCTGCAGTTCGCCGGAAACGAGCTTCAGCAGCGTCGTCTTGCCGACACCGTTGCGACCGACGAGGCCGGTTCGTTCAGCGCCGAAGCTCAGATCGAGTTGGGAAAGAAGGGTGCGCCCGTCAGGCGTGGACCACGAAAGATTGGACAGGGTAATGGATGCAGGCATGGATAAAGGACTCCCGAATGGCAAGGCGAACTGGCGTTGCGATCGGGGTGAAATCCATTGCTGCACACATCCTGTTGGTATTGGCGATGACCGCAATCTAGGCGGGCACCACGCCAAAATCAAGGCAGCGGATGACGGAGTCAGATCACGGGAGATCGCAGCGTGCTTTCACGCAAGGAACGATCGACCTGTATACGCGCATCCGGCCGCCGAGAGCCGTGCCAGCATGTCAGCGCGCAATCAAATGCTATCATATTGAAAACGCTGATAACGCTGATGTCAGAAGTCGTGAATTTGCGATCCCTGGAAGCCACGCTAGAGAGCAAGGAGGACATCACCACGAAAGGAACCCGATGCTCTCCTCGATCCACCTGGCGCAGCCATATCTCCTCAGCCTGTTGCGCGTCGTCTCCTCGCTCGTGCTCTTCAGCTACGGCACGCAGAAGATCCTGCATTTTCCGGCCGCGGAACGAGTGCCAGACGTAGGCTCGATGTCCTGGATCGCCGGCCTGCTCGAACTGACGCTCGGCTTCCTCGTATTAACAGGCTTCAAGACACGCGCCGCGGCTTTCGTCCTCTCGGGTCTGATGGCTTTTGCCTATTTCATCGGGCATGCCCCAAAAGGGTTCTACCCAGCGCAGAACGGTGGCGTCGCCGCAATCCTGTTCTGCTTTGTCTTTCTCTATCTGGTTGCGGCCGGCGGTGGCCCCTTCAGCATCGATGCGCTCATCAAGCGCAAGCAGGCAGCGGCCTGATCAATACCCGAGCCGAAGCGGCGCGCTCTGCCGCTTCGGCCCACTATGCCGGAGAACGCTAGGGGTTCTGCTTGGCGTCCCTGAGCTTGACCGCCATCGTCACCGTGCCACGCACAACAATGTCGTTTCGCGAACCGCGATTGAGATCGGCGCTGCTGGTGAGGTTGATGATCTGGCAGCTCTCGACCAGCGTCTGCAGGATGAGATCGCATTGCCCCCCAGCCATCATGTAGAAGCCCTTTTGCGCGGCCTTGATCTGTTCCCCGGCTTCCTCCCCGGCCTCGACAGGCACGGACAGGGATACCGTCGTCTGCACGTTCACCGTGCCAGGAACACGCTGGCCGGCATAGAAGTTCGGTGTGCGGTTGGGGACTTCCTGCGACAATGCCGGAGACGCAGCGAGCGCGAAGATGCATGTCAGAATTCGGGCAGAGGCTTTCATCGACCGTTTCTCCATCTGATTGCGCTCATTTCTGCCACAGCATTGTTAAACGACAATGAGCGCGGTCCCTAATATTCTAGGAAGCGCGCCCATTGGTTTTATCCGTGATGTAGTGGAGCGAGGATCAGACCTTGACCCAGGCACCGTTCTTCTTCGAGGAGGCCACGCAGGCCTCCACGAAGGCAACGCCCTTCACACCGTCATCGACCGTCGGATAGACCACGGCCTTATCAACCGCCTTGCCCTTCTTGTGGGCGTTGATGGCATGCGCGGCCTCGGTGTAGATCGTCGCGAAGGCTTCGAGGTAGCCTTCCGGATGACCGGACGGGATGCGCGAAACGCGGGCCGCCGCCGGGCCGGAGCCGGCGCCGTTGCGGGTGATCAGGCGCTTCGGTTCGCCGAACGGCGTGAACCAAAGGTAGTTCGGATCGGCCTGAACCCATTCCAGACCGCCCTTGGTGCCGTAAACGCGGACCTTCAGACCATTCTCATGGCCGGGCGCGACCTGGCTGCACCAGAGCATGCCCTTGGCTGGCTTCTCAGAGCCCTTGGCCTTGAAGCGCAGCATGACGTGGGCGTTGTCGTCCAGACGGCGGCCTTCGACGAAGCTGTCGAGATCGGCCGCAAGGCTGTCGAGTTCGAGGCCCGATACGAAGGAGGCAAGGTTATAGGCGTGCGTGCCGATATCGCCGGTCGAACCGCCTGCACCCGACTGGGCCGGGTCGGTACGCCAGACGGCCTGCTTCGCACCGGTCTGCTCGACGGCTTCCGTCAGCCAGTCCTGCGGATACTCGGCCTGCACCAGGCGGATATCGCCGAGTTCGCCGTTTGCGATCATCTCACGGGCCTGACGGACCATCGGATAGCCGGTGTAGTTATGCGTCAGGATGAACAGGGCGCCGCTCTCGTCGGCGACCTTCTTCAGCTTCTTGGCGTCGGCAAGGTTCGACGTCAGCGGCTTGTCGCAGATGACATGGATGCCGCGACGCAGGAATTCCTTGGCGGCGTCATAGTGCACATGGTTCGGCGTGACGATCGAAACCGCTTCGATGCCGTTCTTCAGCTTCGCTTCGCGGATCGCCATCTCGCGGTAGCTGGAATAGGTGCGCGATGGGTCAAGGCCGAGGTCGCGGCCCGATGCCATCGCCTTTTCCGGCGTCGACGACAGCGCGCCGGCGATCAGGTCGTACTGGTCGTCGATGCGGGCAGCGATGCGGTGCACTGCGCCGATGAACGCGCCGGCGCCGCCACCGACCATGCCGAGACGGATGCGCGGTTCGCGCGCCTGTTCTGTAGATGCTTCAATTGCCATTGGTTCCTCCTGGAAATCTTCTGTCTTGTGCCACGATCGCGCTCCTCAAGCCGCCACCTTCTCCCCACCAGCGGGAGAAGGAATACGCCGCACCTCCCAGTCGCTTGCTTGGGCAGATCCCCTCTCCCCGCCGGCGGGGAGAGGGTTAGGGTGACGGGATGCGCGCAATGTTTCGGCGTTGCAGGCGCTCGCGTCTCAGAGCCCGAGCATGCGGCGGTTGGCAGCCTGGTCCGTACCGCCGGCTGCGAAATCGTCGAACGCTTTTTCAGTGACGCGAATGATGTGCGCCTTGACGAACTCGGCACCTTCGCGTGCGCCATCCTCCGGATGCTTCAGCGCGCATTCCCATTCGACCACGGCCCAGCCGTCGAAGTTGTTGGCCGTCATCTTCGAGAAGACAGCACCGAAATCGACCTGACCGTCGCCGAGCGAACGGAAGCGGCCGGCACGCTCGACCCAGCCCTGGTAACCGCCGTAAACGCCCTGGCGACCCGTCGGGTTGAACTCGGCATCCTTGACGTGGAACATCTTGATCCGGTCTTTGTAGATGTCGATGTTGTCGAGGTAGTCGAGGCACTGCAGGATGTAGTGCGACGGATCGTAGAGCATGTTGGCGCGCGGATGGTTCTTCACGCGCTCGAGGAACATCTCGAACGTGATACCGTCATGCAGGTCTTCGCCGGGATGGATTTCGTAGCAGACGTCGACGCCGTTTTCGTCGGCGTGATTGAGGATCGGCGTCCAGCGCTTTGCAAGCTCGTCGAAGGCGGTTTCGACGAGGCCGGCCGGGCGCTGCGGCCACGGATAGATGAACGGCCAGGCAAGCGCGCCGGAGAAGGTCGCATGCGCCTTGATGCCGAGGTGCTTCGACGCCGTCAGCGCCATCTTCACCTGCTCGACTGCCCATTCCTGGCGGGCCTTCGGATTGCCGCGCACTTCAGGTGCCGCAAAGCCGTCGAAGGCTTCGTCATAGGCCGGATGCACGGCGACGAGCTGGCCCTGAAGATGGGTGGAGAGTTCCGTCACTTCGACGCCGTTCTGGCGGGCAACGCCAGCGAACTCGTCGCAATAATCCTTCGAGGAAGCCGCCTTCTTGAGGTCGATGAGCTGGCTGGCCCAGGTCGGAACCTGCACACCCTTGTAGCCGATATCGGCTGCCCATTTGGTGATCGAATCCCAAGAGTTGAAAGGCGCGGCATCGCCCGCGAATTGTCCAAGGAACAGGCCTGGGCCCTTGATCGTTTTCATGTCAATTCCTCCCTAAAAGATGACCGTAAACGTTTCTGGCAGTGTTCTACCACGCGATTTGAAGTCTGCAAGCCGATTTAGGCGAAACTGCAAATTTGCCCCGCGGGGCGGAAATCGAAAGCGGCCGACTTAACCACGGCCTGCCCCGGGCTGCAAGATGTACGTACCGCATTTCCCGTTCGACGGGTGACCACTGGCGCATCTCGTCTCTGCCCCCGCGACCGCGGCGGTAGACATCGCGTCGTCTCGTGCTACTGTCTTCAGACCAGGAGGTTGGCGCATGACCCGGCGTCTGGCAGCAATCTTGGATGCGGATGTTGTCGGCTTCTCCCGGCTGATGGGCCTTGACGAAAGCGGTACGTTCGCGACGCTGAAAGCGCACAATAGCGAAATCATCGTCCCCGGCATCGGCAGGCATCACGGACGCGTTGTCAAATTTGTTGGCGATGAAGCGCTCGCCGAATTCGCAAGCGTGGTCGATGCCGTCGGCTGCGCCATGGAGATCCAGAAAGCACTGCTTCAACGCAACGAGGCACTCGAACCGGATCGGCGCATGCTGTGGCGGATCGGCATCCACGTTGACGATGTACTGGTTGAGGAAGAGGACATCTTCGGTGATGGCGTGAACGTCGCCGCAAGCCTGCAGGCGCTGGCGCCGCCGGGCGGTATCTGCGTGTCCCAGCAGGTCAACGACCAGATCCGGTCGAAGCTTGACTTCCGGGCAATCGATTTCGGCAATCGCAAACTTAAGAACGTCGATCGACCAATCCGGGTCTGGCGATGGACGGCGGACAGCGAGCAGCTTCCATCGGCTGCCGCATCGAAGCACAAGGGAACGAGGCCTCTGCGCAATCGGCCCTCGATTGCGGTTCTGCCGTTCAGCAACATGTCGAGCATCGAGGAACAGGAACATTTCTCGGACGGCTTCACCGACGAGTTGATCGCCACGCTGGCGCGCTGTCGCTGGCTGCTGGTGGCAGCCCGCAACTCCTCGTTCAGCTACAAGGGCCGCAAGCCCAATGCGCAACAGGTGGCGGAGGACCTTGGCGTCAAGTACGTGCTGGAGGGGAGCGTGCGCCGCGCGGCAGATCGCGTTCGCATTACCGCGCAATTGCTGAACGGCACGGATGGCAGCCTGCTCTGGGCGGAACGCTACGACCGGACGTTGGCCGACATCTTCGAGGTTCAGGACCAGCTGGCATCGGAAATCACCGGAACGATTGAGCCGGAACTCGGTTCCATCGAATTCGCCGCCCTTCGGGGCCGCACCGTGTTGGACATGGATGCCTGGGAAATCTACCTGAAGGGCCTCTGGCATCTCTATCGGTTCACGCTCGACGAATTGAAGACTGCCAAGGCGCTGTTCGAGCAGGCAATCGATATTGATCCGACCTTCGCGCAGGCGCAGGCGCGACTGGCTTATGTTCACATTCAACTCGGCTGGTATGGCCCACTTGATGAACGCGCCGAGCGGATTTGTGATGCGATCGACCTTGCCGAACGCGCCATCATATCCGATCAGAGAGAGCCTGCCGCGCACCTCGCCTTGGGCAGGGCCCTGGCACTTGATGGTGCGACGGAGGCCGGACTTGCGCATCTGCGCAACGCGTTGCAGTTGGACCAAAGTTTTGCGCAGGCCCACTTCGCGCTTGGACAGGTCCTCTGCTACGTCGAACGGCCCACCGAAGGCATAGAGGAGATCAAGGAAGCATTCCGGCTCAGTCCTCGCGATCCGCATCTGTGGACTTTCCATAACGTTCTCGCGCTCGCGAACTATCAATTGGGCAACATGGCGGAAGCGGCCAAGGCAGCGCGTGCATCACTCCGCTCCCCGAACGCAACCTTCTGGCCGGCGATTTTTCTGGCCGCTGCCCTCGGAAGGCAAGGCGAAATGAACGAAGCGCGAGAGGCAATCTCCAGGCTTCATCGCTTCCGGCCGGGTATGACGTGCCGTTACGCCCGCCGAGAATTCTATTTCGGCGACAATCCAGTCATGACCGAAGCTTTCATCGACCGCTGCATCACGGACCTCGCCAAGGCCGGACTGCCGGACTAAAAAGCGACGTTGTCAAAAAAAGACGCCCGTCCTTTCGAACGGGCGCCGCATTGGATTTTCAGATCAGAACGGAGAATCCGGGAAGTAGAAGTCCTTCGCATTGTCCTTCGTGACAAGCGTCGCGTCGAGGACGAAGGTGCCGCGAACCGGAACCTGGCCGTAGAGACCAGCAGCCGTCAGCTCCATGGCCGTGCCAACCATTGCCGGCGGATAAAGAACGTCGACCGGGATCAGCTTGTCGCCGTCCATGACCTTCTTGACCATGTCCTTGGAGCCGGCGCCGGCGACAACATACTTGATGTCGGTACGCTTGGCCTGCTCGATCGCCTGCAGCACGCCGACAGCCATGTCGTCATCCTGGCACCAGACCACGTCGATCTTCGGGTACTTCGTCAGATAGTCCTGCATGACCTTGAAGGCATCGTCGCGGTTCCAGTTACCGTACTGGCGGTCGAGAACCTTGACCTTGGAGCCGGCAATGCCCTTGTCGAAGCCGTCCTGGCGCTGCTGATCGATCGGGATCGGCAGGCCGCGAATGACGACGACTTCGGCGTCCGGCGTCTGCGCAGCGATGTACTTGCCAGCGACTTCACCGAGCGCCGGGTTGTTGCCAGCGACATAAAGGTCACGGACGGTGTCATCGTTGGTCGAGGGCGCACGGTCGACGAGCGCGACGTACTTGCCCTTGCCCTTGACTTCCTTGATGGCGTTGACGAGCGGATCCGGATCCGACGGCAGGATGACGAGGGCGTCGATGCCCTGTGTATCAAGGTCCTGCACAGCGTTCGCCTGGCTGGCGGCATCCGGCGAAGTCTTGACGATGACGTTCAGGCCCGGATGCTGTTCCATCAATTTCTTGGCGATGCGTTCGGCGTGGAACACGACGCCCGAGGTCCAACCATGGTCGGCTGCCGGAATCGAGACGCCGATGGTGAACTTCTTGTCCTGTGCGTATGCGGTACCCGCCAGCGTGACGGCCGCAACCGCAAGACCCAACATGAGTTTGCGCATTCTATTTCCTCCCAATAAACGTCAGGGACTTTTCCTACCCGTCAACCGGACGCCCTGTGATCCCGGCCAATTCCTGGAGCCAGTCCGCTTACGATTTGCGGACCAGCGAGCGCTGCACCAGCATGGCGATGATGATGATCGCACCCTGGATTGCACCGATGAGATATTCGCTGATGAAGTTCGACAGCAGCATGATGTTGCCGACGAGCTCGAGAATGAAAGCGCCGCAGATGGTGCCCCAGACGCGACCGGCGCCACCCTTGAGTGCCGTCCCACCGACGACGACGGCGGTAATCGCCTGCAGCTCCCAGAGGATTCCCGTCGTTGCCGAGGTCGAGCCGAGGCGCGGCACATAAAGCAGCACGGCGATGGCGACGCAGAGCCCCTGGATGACGAAGGCGATGGTGCGCACACGATTGACGGCGATGCCGGAATAGCGCGCCACGTCACTGTTGGAACCGACCGCGACGACATGGCGTCCATAGCGTGTGCGGTAGAGAATGAAGGCTGCCACCGCAGTGACCGCAAGGATGACAACGATCGGCACCGGCACGCCGAGAATGCTGCCGAAATAGGCCGGACGGTAAAGCGTCTGGATATCGGCCGAGCGCAGCGTGATCGCGCCGCCCTGGCTGAGCCATGTTGTTAGGCCACGATAGATGCCCATCGTGCCGAGCGTGGCGATGAACGGCTCAATCCTGCCGACCGTAGTGATCAGGCCGTTGGCCAGTCCACAGAGCGCACCGGCGACGAGCGTGAAGACGACCGCAGCCGCCAGCATCAGCGTCGGATCGGCAATCACGCCGGAATTCATCAAAAGGATCATCAGGCTGGCAACAAAGGCCACCATCGACCCGACGGACAGATCAAGATCGCCTGCGGAGATCACGAATGTGGCGCCGACGGCGATGATCGCGATGAAGGCGCAGCGGGTCGCGACATTGGCAAGGTTGGTGATGCCGATGAAGTTCGGATTGACCAGCGCCCCGACGATCAAGAGCAATATCAGGGCTGCAAAAGGTGCAACGGCCCTGAGATCGATATCCCGCCAGGGGCGACGCCGGATTTCCCTGGTCTCCTCGTTCACGCTCATTTCCAAACCAACCTCCCGCCCCAAATTCGATGGGCATCATATTTTCGCAGCGCGCTTGACGCAGCCGCCTCCCGCCAATGTCAGGCGGCTTTTCTCTTCAATCCGGCGGCGTAACGCATGATCTCCTGCTCCGAGATCTCGTCACCCTCGAGCACGCCAACGATCCGTCCCTCGCGCATCACGGCGACGCGCGTGCAGAGGCCGATCACTTCAGGCATTTCCGAGGAAACGACAATGATGGATCGACCGTCGCGCGCCAATGCCGAGATGAAATGATAGATCTGCTGCTTGGTGCCGACATCGATGCCGCGTGTCGGCTCGTCGATGATGATGATCTCGGGCTCGGTCTCCATGACCTTGGCCAGCAACAGCTTCTGCTGATTGCCGCCTGACATGCGGCCGGCAACGATGTTGGTGTCGCGAACGCGGATATCGAAGCGCCGCCGCGCCTTGGCAAGCGCCTTCGCCTCGCTGCTCGGGCTGAGATAGCCGTGCCGCGAATGCTGGCCGAGCGACTGCAGAGTCAGATTGGTCATCATGCCGGAACGCAGGAGCAAACCCTTCGACTTGCGATCCTTCGTCATGTAGGCAAGCCCGGCGCGGTTGGCTGCATGCACATCGCCCGAAAACACGGATTCACCGCGAATGACGACCTCGCCGGACGCACGCGCCCGCAACCCGGCGATTGCTTCCATCAGCTCCGTGCGACCAGAACCGATCATGCCGGAGAAGCCGATGATCTCGCCCTTGCGAACCTCGAAGCTCGCATCCTGCACATAGCCGGTTGAAACACCTTCGACCCGGAGGACGACGTCCTCGTCGACATTGGGTTCCACTTTGGTGGGATAAAGGCTCGACAGTTCGCGCCCGACCATCAGCTGCGCAATGGATTCGCCGTCGAGCATCGCCGTCGGCGCCGTCTTGACCCACTGGCCATCGCGCAGCACGGTCACCCGGTCGGTGATCTCCATCACCTCGTCGAGCTTATGCGACACGAAGATAAAGCTTGTTCCCTTGTCGCGTAGCTTGCGCACCTGCCGGAACAGGAAATTCGTCTCCTCGCGCGACAGCACAGCGGTTGGCTCGTCCATGATGACGACGCGGGCATCGCGGCTGATTGCCTTGGCGATTTCCACCATCTGCTTGTCGGCGATCGACAATGTGCTGATGATGGCATTCTCGTCGACGTGGGAGCCGAGGAGATCAAGCGCCTTGCGGGTCTCGGCGCGCATGTACCTGCGATCGAGCACGCCGAACCGCGTGACTTCGCGACCGAGGAAAAGGCTCTCCGTGACCGTCAGATGTTCGGCGAGATTGAATTCCTGATGGATGAGAACGATGCCGAGCGCTTCGGCCGCGCCGTTGGCCGGCAACACGACCGGCTTGCCATCCAGCAGGATCTCGCCCGAACTCGGCTGCTCAAAACCGGACATGACCTTGACCAAGGTCGACTTGCCCGCGCCATTTTCACCCATGAGGGCGTGGATCTCACCGGCACGGAGATCGAAATTGACGCTGAAGAGGACTTGCACGCCGCTGAACGACTTGCAGATGCGCCGCGCGGACAACACCACGGGCGCGGCGTCGGCAGAATCCACACTCATTGACTGACTTCCTCCCTGCGGCTCCCATCCGCTTGAAGCCATATGTAAACCTTTACACGACGCATGTAAAGGTTTACATCACTGTTACACACAGATCTGCAGGTCCTGGCATTTGACCTCCCGGCAAGTCTGTGTAGTGTCGCGGCGAAGGCATCCAAGGCAGGACGCAGTGTCGAATTCCACGCCCGCAACCATAGAAGACGTCGCTCGGATCGCCGAGGTTTCGATCGCGACGGTATCGCGGGCGATCCACACGCCGGAAAAGGTCGCCAACTCGACGCGACTGAAGGTCAATCAGGCGATCGCCATCACCGGCTATACGACGAACGCCATGGCCCGCAGCCTGCGCCTCGGCCGATCGAACATGATACTAGTGGTTGCCCCTGATATCGGCGACCCGAACTTCTCCAACATTCTCGTCGGTCTTGAGAACGAAGCGCGTGCCCATGGCTACGGCATCCTGATCGGCCATACGCAGAACGATGCACAGCGTGGCCTCGAATATCTGAAGTTTCTGAATTCCAACCAGGCCGCCGGGCTGATCCTCTTCACCGGCATTTTGCCCTTCGGCCATCAGACGATGACCGCGCGCCTGCCGCCGAGCGTCGGGGTGTTCGAGCCGGTTTTCAACGGCGGCATCCCTTATGTCGGCGTCGATGACGTCGAGGGCGCCAGAAAGGCGGTCGACCTGCTGCTGGCCGAGGGCCATCGCAAGATCGCCTTCATCGGCGATTCGCGGACGCGCCTTGCTTACAGCCGCCGGCGCCAGGGCTACGATGCGGGGCTAGATGCAGCGGGCGTTGCACCGGACGTGCGTATCGTTCTCGAAGGCGACGGAACGCTGGAAAGCGGCCGTCACGCCGTCGAGCAACTGTTCATGCGCGACACCCTGCCGACCGCTTTCATGTGCGTCAACGACCAGACGGCGATCGGCGTTATGATCGGCCTTGGCGCCCGCGGCTACGACATCCCGACCGACTTCTCGGTAACCGGCTTTGACGACGTGCCACAGGCCGTCTTCATGTCGCCGCCGCTGACAACGATCCGCCAACCACGGACTTTGATCGGCAAGCAGGCCATGGCGCTGCTATTGGAGTTCCTCTCTGACGGCCAGCCGGCGGAAACCGAGATCCTGCTGCGTCCAGATCTTGTCGTGCGCAATTCAGTTGGCGCGCCGTCGCGCCGATGGACGAAACGCTGAGCGGGAGCCGATCGCAGGGCGTTATTCGGCCGGCCTGAAAATCCACTTCACAACATACTGCCCGTTTCGCTTCAGTTTTGTCTTGGTCATGACCTCAACCGGTCCGCCGATTGCGGCCTCGGCTGCCTCAAAGGCTTGGCGGGCTTCTGACATTGCCTTGTGATAGACGCTGTTGTCGCGCTTCGGGCTGTCGGCAACCGCTTGCGCGATGGCCGTCAAGTCCCTTTCTCTGCCGGCCATAGCCTAGCCCCCTGATTTGAAAAACGACGGTCTAAGCTTATCGGCGTTCGCTGCGCAAGCGGAACGAAAAAATTGGCTTTTGGCTGCACGGCCGTGGCTCGCACACGGAATCGATGCGGCGTCGCTACCGCTACCGACTGCGCTTGAACGCCTCCCACCGCTCGTCCCGTTCGCGCTGGTAAGCAGAATTAAGCGCCGCGCTCAAATCTTCCCTGCTGATCGGCTTGCCGCAGCTTTCGCATACCGGGCCAAGCCCCGCCGGCTTGCCGCAGGTCAGGTGCGTATATTGGACCGCCCGACCTTCATCCGGCGACTTCATCCAGGTTTCACCCCAAGCGCGTAGCGCCAGGATCACCGGATAAAAAGCCTCGCCCTTTTCGGTCAGATGGTACTCGTAGCGCGGAGGCCGCTCGCTGTAGCGCCGGCGTTCCACAATGCCTTCCGCCTCCAGCGACTTCAAACGCGATGCAATCATCTGCGGCGTCCCCCCGGTCTGCGCCTGGATCTCCTCGAACCGATAACTGCGCATGAAGAGCTCGCGCAGGATCAGTACCGTCCATCGGTCCCCGACCACCGCCTCTGAGCGGGCCACCGGGCATAGCGTATCCAAAACCGATTCCTTGTCCATTTCGCTACTTTCTTTTTCATAGGTACTTGCAACTATGATTTTCATAGCCAACATAAGAAACCGTGGAAGCAAGTGCAATAGGTCCAGACGGACCTACGCCGAGAGGAATGACAATGACCCAAGCCACTCATGGCGGCGAGGCAAACCTCTATACCGCCAAGACCCACACAGTCGGCGGTCGGGAAAGGGGAACTGCTCGCAGTTCCGACGGCAATCTCGACATCAAGCTCGCAATTCCCGGCTCCGAACGAACCGGCAGCAACCCTGAACAGCTTTTGGCAGCGGGATGGTCGGCGGCATGCTTAGAGGGTGCCATTGCCCGCGTCGCACGCAGCAAAAAGATCTCCCTCCCCTCCGGTCCGGAGATCGATGCCGAAATTGACCTCAACCTTGCCGATGATGGCCTCTTTCTGCGGGCGCGCTTGAACGTCCGGCTGGACGGTGTCGATGCGAAGGCAGCGGAGGCAATCGTCGAGCAGGCCCATCTCACCTGCCCCTTCTCGAAAGCGTTGCGAGGCAACGTGGATGTCGAAATCAAACTTACCCCGTAATGAAAGGAACCAGCCATGAGCGATCATGAAATCGTCGATTCAAGCTTTACCGCCATCATCAACGCACCGATCGAGAAGATAGATATTCCGAAATGGTGCTTCACGCTGCCGGAGGATGAATATCAGCGATGCTCGCCGGCTCACATCGCCGCGGGCTTCACCACCGCACCGGACGGCAAGCGCATGTCCATCAACGTCGAGACGATCGGCGGCAGCCTGATGGTTCAGCACTACGTCGAGACGTTGGGTGAAAAGGATCACCTGATCCTTGAGTCGGTTTCGGATATAGTCACACCGACGGGCCGCACGACGATCCATGTGCTTTGGGAACTCAGCGTCAGGCGCATCGACGATCAGACCTGCGAATTCACGAACCACGTTCGTTCCAAGGCAACAGAAGAGTTCAAGGCCTTTCTCGACAGGCAGGGCATCCCCTTCGACGTGTTCCGCGCACAACGGCAGCCGATGTCGATTGCGCACAACAAGGGAGAAACACCCCTTTTCGCTGCGAGCATTGAGCGCGCCGCGCTTCGCAATTAGGCATCTCGGAACGTCAAACTCTGGAGAAAGACATGTCACAGCCGAACGACAGCAAGCAGACGACAGCGCTCCTCTTCGTCGATCGTGCTGCTGAACCACAGGGCGCCCCGCCGTCTCCATGATGAGAGCGGTACCCTGACCTTCGAGGTCATGGTGTCGAACGACGACGAGGCGAAGTTGCATATCTATGAAGTCTACGCTGATGCCGCCGCATTCGAGGCGCATCTGAACAGCTCCTCCATCAGGCAGTTTCGCGAAGAAACCGCGGGGATGGTAGCCGGCATCGTTGTGGCGAAGTCCACGCTGGCGCAATAGGGCCAACTGGAAGAAACGGCGGCGCCGCCTTTCGCCGCCGCTCCAGCCATACGGGCGACCGCTGGAAACGTCTGAAAATTTCCATGTTGACATTATGTTGCATATACATCATATAATTGTCCATGGGAACGAGGACGGAAAGCAAAATGGGCGTGACGAATATCGTCGGCGAGATCACGCAGAACTGTCTGATGACGCGTACGCGTCGTATATCGCGCTTCGCAACCAATCTCTATGACCATGAACTGCGGCACTACGGGGTCAACGCCCCACAGTTCTCGTTGCTTGTGCTGATCGCTAAGCTCGGTAGTGCAAGCCGCGCCGAAATCGGGCGCGCCAACTACCAAGATCGCTCAACGCTGACACGCAATCTCGCCCTCCTCCTGAATGAAGGCTGGATCGAAGAGAAGGTTTCCGAAAAGGGCGGACGGAGGCGTCCGATCATCCTCTCACAAGCCGGCAAGGATCTGCTGACTTCGGCAGCTCCGGCCTGGCGACTAGCGCAGACGAAGGCGCGGGCCTTGCTTGGCGCGGAAGGCGTTGCTGCCGTGCTCGATGTGGCCGACAGCCTGCCACTCGGCCAAGTCGAGTAAAGGAATCACAAATGTTGCATATACAATATCAATAACTTCAATGTTGCATATGCAATTAAGTTGCCGAATACGCTCAACTGAAAGGACCGTTATCATGAGCACCATCGTCAAAGCCGCCGCCGTGCAGATCAGTCCCGTGCTCTACAGCCGGGCAGGCACCGTCGACAAGGTTGTCAGGAAGATCCGAGAACTGGGCAAGCAGGGCGTTCAGTTCGCGACCTTCCCGGAAACCCTCGTTCCCTACTACCCCTACTTCTCCTTCCTGCAACCCGCATTCCAGATGGGCAAGGAGCACCAGCGCCTGCTCGAAGAGTCGGTGACAGTGCCTTCCGCCGAAACGCGTGCCATCGGCGAGGCGGCCCGCGAGGCAAAGATGGTCGTCTCGATCGGCGTCAACGAGCGTGACGGCGGATCGATCTACAATACGCAGCTCCTCTTCGATGCCGACGGTACGCTGATCCAGCGCCGCCGCAAGCTCACGCCAACCTATTACGAGCGCATGATCTGGGGCCAGGGTGACGCCTCGGGACTGCAGGCGGTCGACAGTTGCGTCGGGCGCATTGGCCAGCTTGCCTGCTGGGAGCATTTCCTGCCGCTGGCCCGCTACGCCCTCATCGCCGACGGCGAGCAGATCCACTCGGCGATGTATCCGGGATCGATGTACGGCCAGCTTTTTGCTGACAAGATAGAAGTCAGCATTCGCCAGCATGCGTTGGAATCCGCCTGTTTCGTGGTCAATGCCACGGCCTGGCTCGACGCCGATCAGCAGGCTCAGATCCTGAAGGACACGGGGTCCGCCGGAGGACCGATTTCCGGCGGTTGCTTCACGACCATCGTCAATCCCGAGGGGCAGATCATCGGCGAGCCGCTGACCGCAGGCGAAGGCGAAGTGGTCGCCGATCTCGATTTTGCTCTGATCGACGCGCGCAAGAGGCTCATGGACGCCGCCGGCCACTACAGCCGTCCGGAGTTCCTCAGCCTGCGGATCGACCGCAGGCCGGCCCTCCATGTCCATGATCTGAGCGCACAGCCGAAGGCCGAAGCCTTCCACGCAAGATCTGTTGAGGAAAAGGCCGTCGAGGTTCTCTGAACGCGCGCTGAATTTGAACGAACGGAAAGAAGGCAAGGACCATGACTACTCAATCGTCTCAGGATAGCCCGATCCTCGTAACCGGTGCGGCCGGCGACGTCGGCGCCGTTGGCCGCAACCTTACAGAGATGCTGCTCGCGAAGGGCCACAGGGTGCGCGCCCTGGTCCGCCGGGAGGATGAACGTGCCGAAGCCCTGAGGCGCCTCGGAGCCGAGGTGGTCCAGGGTGACCTGACCGACCTCGCCTCGATGCATCGGGCGATCCAAGGCACAAAGCGTATCTATTTCGGCATGTCGATCTCGGCTGCCTATCTGGAAGCGACGATCAATACCGCGGCCGTTGCGCGCCATCATGGTGTCGAGGCGTTCGTGAACATGTCGCAGATGACCGTTTCGCAAATGAGCATCACCGAGACAACCGACAGCCCGCAACACCGGCTGCACTGGCTTGCCGAGCAAGCCCTGGCCTGGTCCGGTCTGCCGGTGGTTACCGTCCGCCCCACGGCCTTTCTGGAAGGCTTCTTTCTGCGGCTCGCCGCCGACAGCGTCCGGGAACGAGACGAACTCGCATTGCCGCTCGGCAGCAGCAAGACGTCGCCCGTCGCCGCCGCGGATGTTGCAAGGGCTGTCGCCGTGGTCCTCGACGATCCGGCACCGCACATCGGAAAGATCTATAACTTGACCGGCTACGAGTCGGCCGATCTTGACCACCATGCGCGTAGCTTTTCCGAAGCCCTCGGACGGCCTATCCGCTACCGTGACATTCCGCTGCCCGCATGGATTGATGCGTTGAAGAATGCCGGCGTACCGCCGCATCTTGCCAGCCACCTTGCCGTGATGGCGGACCTCCACAAGCAGGGCAGCTACGACCGCATGACCGATGATCTCTTCCAGCTCATCGGCAAGGCACCTGTCAGTATGCAGGAATTCGTAAAACACCATGCCACCGCGTTCACGCGCGGCGGTGCCGCGGGCTGAGGCTATATTTACAGGAGCTGGGATGCGATGGCGGCCTTGTCGATGACAGACCAGACCGCCTCGATCTCCCCATCCCGAAATTCATAAAACACGTTCTCGGTGAATGAGATTCTCTTGCCATTCACCGGTAGCCCAAACAGCAGCCCTATCGGCGTGCAGTCAAACCGCAGGCGGCTTCCGACGCGCGGCGGCTCGGAAACCAGAAAATCGATATCGAAGAAGAGGTCCGGAATCGTTTGAAAGTCACCCTCGAGCATCTGGCGATATCCAGACAATCCGATCGGCTCTCCGTTGTAGCGAACATCCGGATGAACGAACTGTCCGAGCGCCGACCAATTCTGGCTGTTCAGGCAGACGATGTATTCCCGATAGATGGCCGCAAGGTCGGCTTTGGACACGACTCTCCTCCGGTTCTTATGGTACCGGGGCCAATTAGGATGACGCGGAGATTTGGCAACCAGACATGGGCACGATCCGGATGCCCTGAATGCGGCTCATCCGGTGCGCTATTCGACGAGGCCGAACATCGGGCCGAACCCGCCATGCCAAGACTTGTCGTCACGTCCCAAGGCGGGACTGTAGAGCCCGACACCCCGGCCACCATCGAGAAACAGCGCATTCGGGCAGGCCAGATGATCGCGGAACAGGCGCGCGAAATCGTGGAAGTTCACCCTGTCTTCGCTGACCGCGAAGTGCACCACGCCATCGCCACAGATACCGACGCCGCCGCGGCGGGTCTTGTCGGTCGATCCGACGATGAAGATCGGGTTCAGCTTGTTGTCGATCACGAGCATCGGGCCGGATTGCGTGGCGAGCCGGACATCGGGGCGGCGCTTCAGGAATTCCTGGGTCGGAAGTATTCCCGCGGACGTCTCATCGATGAAGAATATGCCATTCGGCTTCTTGTAGAAGTTCGGCACCGGGCCGTCGGCGGGCCCATTGCTTTGCGCGGTGCTGGCTGGCCGCAATTCCCTGCCGTCTTCGACATAGAGCCCGATCGGCGAAAAATCGGGCAGATACATGCCGGCATTGATCGCAAACACTAAGCTCTGCCCGCTCTTTTGAACGGCCTCGTCAACCCCGGAGAAGTCGCGATAGGGTTCTCCAGCCGCGTTCTTCCAGAACAAACGGAGGTCGCTTCCTTTCTCGACGGTGCACACGACATAGGCCTCGCCTTCGAATGTATCCTGCAGGCAAGGCCCTGCGACGGCCGCACCCGCAAACGCGGCAGCGCCCAGCATCGCGGCGCCGGCAAGCATACCCTGTCTGAAGTCCATCGCAGCTTTTCCCTTGAGATCGCCGAGCGGCCCGATACCAGCGATCGCACTTCCACCAAACATGGAAACGGCATCGCCTCAATCAACAAAAAAGGCCGGGGAACCTTCGCTCCCCGGCCCTCTCCTCCACAATCAACCGCCGATCACACGTAACGGTTGACGATGTTTTCGAGCAGCTCCTGCTTGCCGGACTTCGGCTGCGGGTTGATGTCCTTGGCTTCGACCCACTCGGCGATCTGCTCGAGCGAGTATTCGCCGCGGGCGAGCTTCTGGCCTTCGACCGAATCCCAGCCGGCATAGCGGGCGTCGAGCGGACCGGACAGAGCCTTGTCCTCGATCATCTTGGCAGCGGCCTTGAGACCGCGAGCGCAGGCATCCATGCCGCCGATGTGACCGATCAGCAGATCTTCCGCATCGAGCGACTGGCGGCGCAGCTTGGCGTCGAAGTTGGTGCCGCCTGTCGTGAAGCCGCCGCCCTGCAGGACCTGGTAGTAGGCAAGCGCCATTTCAGGAACGTTGTTCGGGAACTGGTCGGTATCCCAGCCGGACTGGTAATCGTTGCGGTTCATGTCGATCGAGCCGAAGATGCCGAGCGCGTTGGCGAGCGCCAGTTCGTGCTCGAAAGAGTGGCCGGCGAGGATCGCGTGGCCCTGCTCGATGTTGACCTTCACTTCGTTTTCGAGGCCGTGGTTCTTGAGGAAGCCATAGACCGTCGCGACGTCGTAGTCGTACTGGTGCTTGGTCGGCTCTTGCGGCTTCGGCTCGATGAGGATCGTGCCCTTGAAGCCGATTTTGTGCTTGTACTCGACGACGAGGTTGAGGAAGCGACCGAGATGGTCGAGTTCCTTCTTGAGGTCGGTGTTGAGCAGGGTTTCGTAGCCTTCGCGGCCGCCCCAGAGAACGTAGTTGGCGCCGCCGAGCTTCATCGTGGCGTCCATGCAGGTCTTAACCGTCGCAGCCGAGTAGGCGAAAACATCCGGATCCGGGTTGGTGGCGGCGCCCGACATGAAGCGGCGGTTGGAGAAGAGGTTCGCCGTGCCCCAGAGCAGCTTGGTTCCGGTCGCAGCCTGCTTTTCGGCGAAATAGTCGACGATCTCGTTCAGGTTCTTCGTGTTTTCGGCGAAGTTCTTGCCTTCCGGGCGCACGTCGGCGTCGTGGAAGCAGTAGAACGGTGCGTCGAGGATCTGGAAGAGTTCGAACGCGACGTCGGCCTTGAGCTTCGCGGCTTTCATCGAGTCTTCGAACCAGGGACGCAGGAAGGTGCGTCCGCCGAACGGGTCGCCGCCCTCCCAAGCAAACGTGTGCCAGTAGGCAACGGCAAAGCGCAGATGGTCTTCCAGGCGCTTGCCGAGAACGACCTCGTCCTTGTTGTAGTGGCGGAAGGCGAGCGGATTGGTGCTCTCAGGGCCTTCGTACTTGATCTTCTGGATGTCGCCGAAGAATCCGGTGCTCATCTCGTGTCTCCTCAGGTTTCGAATTGTTGTTCTGGGTTCAGTGCTGCAGCGATTTGATCGCCGGGTAGAGAGCGCGGTAGCGCTTGTAGGCATCTTCGTAGGCGCCAGAGAGCGCCGCGACGGGCTCGATCGTGCCAGCCGTCTTCGGTGGCGTGCAGACGGCAACCGGATCGGCACCTGTTGCCGCAATCAGGCCGAGACGCGCCGCGCCGAACGCAGCGCCGAAGTCGCCATCGGCGGGCAGGTCGACGGGAACGCCGAGCGCGGTTGCGATCGAGGCCAGCCAGTAGCGCGAGCGCGAGCCGCCGCCGATTGCCGTGACGCGGGAAATATCCGTGCCCGCCGAGCGCAGCGCTTCGAGATTGTCGCGGATGGCGAAGGACACGCCTTCGAGAACCGCCTGGGTCAGCACGACGCGGCTGCTCTCATGCTCGAGGCCGATGAACGCACCGCGGATGACGGCATCGTTATGCGGCGTGCGCTCGCCGGAGAGATAGGGAAGGAAGGTAACGCCTGACGGAGCCTTTAGCGTTTCGCCGAGCTCGGTGGTCAGATCCGCAGCCGACTTTCCAGTCACGCTGGAATGCCAGTTCAGTGCGTCCGTCGCCGAGAGGATAACACCCATCTGATGCCAGGTGTTGGGCAGCGCGTGGCAGAAGGCGTGTACGGCGCTTTCCGGCTTCGGCAGGTAGGCGGCATTGGCCGCAAAGAGAACGCCCGAGGTGCCGAGCGACACGAAGGCCGCGCCATCGCTGACGGTGCCCATGCCGCAAGCCGAAGCCGCGTTGTCGCCGGCGCCGCCGGCAACGACGACGCTTCCCGACATGCCCCACTGCCCGGCCAACTCACCGCGCAGCTTGCCGCCCTGCTCCGTGCCTTCGATCAGGCGAGGCATCTGCTTTTCATCGAGACCCGTCGCCGCGAGAAGCTCAGAGGACCATGCGCGCTTGCCCGTATCCAGCCAGGAGGTACCAGCGGAGTCCGACATCTCGGAGATGTGCTCGCCTGTTAGCCAGAGGCGCAGGTAATCCTTCGGCAGCAGCACCTTGGCGACCTTGGCAAAGATCGCAGGCTCATGCTTGGCAACCCAGGCAAGCTTCGGCGCGGTAAAGCCGGGGAAAACGATGTTGCCGGTCAGCTTGCGGAAGCGCGGATCGGAATCCAGGGCAGCCGCTTCGACATAGGAGCGCGTATCGTTCCAGAGAATGCAGGGGCGCAGCACCTTGTCGTCGGCATCAAGCAGGGTCGCGCCATGCATCTGGCCGGAGAGGCCAATACCCTTCACGGCGGCGAGCTCCTTCGGGTGCTTTGCCTTCAGCCCGGCAACCGCCTCTTCCGTTGCACGGATCCAGTGCGAAGGCTCCTGCTCCGACCAGCCGGAATGCGGGCGCGAAACGTCGAGCGAACCATTGGCCGAACCGATGATCTTCTGATCGCCGTCGATCAGCATGGCTTTGACGCCGGAGGTTCCGAGATCGAGACCCAGATACATGTGTTTCTCCCTTTGCCGTTACGGCAGATTGTCTTTTAGAAAAATGTCGAGGCGGATGCGTTCCTGCGCCTCGATGACGGCAAGCCCGTCCGCCTTCGCCTTGAGGACGCGGATGGCGCTGCGCACTTCATGGCCCGCATTCTGGTTGAGAATTGCGTCAATGGTGCCGTCGAGCAGCGCAGCGCGGGTATGGGCGGTCAGTTCATGGGCGATGACCGTCAGCGACCGATCGACCGCCTTTTCCTTCAACGCCCTGATCAGGCCACGATTACCAGCGCCGAGGCTGTAGACCCCGATGATGCCGCTTTTCTTCGACAGCGCGTCCGCAACCAGCATATACGCCATCTCGGGATCGTCGCGGCCTTCGATGACAGGCAGGATGGAGAGCGATGGAAACTCCGCCGCGATAACGGCGGCAAAGCCTTCGAGGCGTTCGCGATGGTCGCGCACCAGCATCGAACCGGCGAGCACGGCGATCTCGCCCTTTGCGCTACTGAGGAAACGGCCCAGCAGCCGCGCGGCTGTACGGCCGGCAGCGATGTTGTCGACACCGGCATAGTGATGGCGCTGCGAGCCGGTAAGATCGGAGACAAGGGTCACGACGGGAATGCCGTCATTCACCAGTCGGTCGACGGCGTCGCGCACATCAGGCGCATCCGTGGCGACAAGGGCGATCCCCGAAGGCCGCTCCTCGCAAAGCTCATCCAGGACCGTGACGAGCGCGGTCGGATCAAAGGCCGGCACCTCGATCGTGCGAATATCCGTCCGCTCGGCGGGCGAGCGGGCGACGGCGGCGCGTACCTCGTCGTTCAGACCGTGCATGAAGGAGTTGTCGCTGGCCGGGAGGATGAAGACGAGTGGGTAGGTCCGGCCCTTGGCAAGGTTGGCGGCAGCAACGTCCCTGACATAGCCGATCTCGCGAATCGCGTTCTCGACCTTCTCGCGGGTCACGTGGCGTACGCCCGGCCGCTGGTTCAAAACCCGGTCGACGGTCGCCAGGCTGACGCCTGCCGCAGCAGCGATATCGTGAACTGTTGGCCTCATCTTTCCTCCTGACGAGACCTTTAACTCCAAATTTGATGTACGTAAATCAAAAACTGCAAACGTTTCCGTTCACGTCAAATCTTTGTGCAAAAGCAAAGGCCGGCCCGTTGTCCGGACCGGCCTCGCAAGCTGGTTTGATATGCCTTCTTAGTGACCTCCGCCACCACCGCTTCCGCCTTGTGGCGCAGGCTTGTCCAGCATCAAGACACCGAAGATCATCGCAAGGAATAACACGGTCAGCATCAGGAAGACGTCACTGAAAGACAGAACGATTGCCTGTTTCGTAACAAGTCCAACCATCTGCTTGATGGCAACAGCAGCGCCGTCCATGCCGTAGGTGTTGAAGTTCGCCGCCATGTTGTTCATCTGGTCAATCGCCGCCGGATTGCCCCAATCGATATTTTCGCGCAGTCGCTCGTAGTGCACGTCCTGTCGGTTCGTCAGCACCGTGTTGATCACAGCCAGCCCCACCGCGCCGCCAAGGTTGCGAGTCAGATTGAAGAGGCCGGACGCGCCGCGCATACGGGCGGGCGGCATCGTACCGAGCGCGATGTTGTTGATCGGCACCATGCACATCATCAGCCCGAAGCCGCGGAAGATCTGCGGAATAAAGAGTTCGTAGAAGTCCCAATCCTGGGTCAGGTGCGTCATGATGTAGGTGCCGCATGCGAAGCTGACGAAACCGATGACCATCATCAGCCTGAGATCCATCTTCGTCGACAGCTTTCCAGCGATCGGCGCCGTGAAGAACATCGCGAGGCCAGACACGAACATGGTCTCGCCGATCATCAGCGAGTCGTAGCCGCGAATGCGCCCGAGATAGACCGGGTAGATGTAAGTCAGTCCGTAAAGGCCGATGCCCATGACGAAGGAGAACACCGAACCGAAAGCGAAGTTCCGGTTGGTGAAGGCTCTCAGGTCGACCACCGGAAATTCGACGGTGAAGGCCCGATAGAAGAAGACAACGGCAGCAATCGCAGAGGCGATCGCGCCCATGAAAATATAACTGTCGTTGAACCAGTCGTTGGAGTTGCCTTCCTCGAGCACGTATTCCAGCGCACCGAGGAAGACACCCATCGACAGCAGCCCCCACCAGTCAAACTTCTTGATCAGCGCGAATTCCGGCCTGTCGAAATCGATGAAATTCCAGGTAACGATCGTGACGATGATGCCCGGCACGATGTTGACCAGGAACAGCCAGTGCCAGGAGAACGCGTGGCTGAGATAACCGCCGACGGTCGGGCCGATCGTCGGCGCAAGCGTTGCGATCAGACCGATGATCGGCGACACGATGCTGCGCTTGGACGGCGGGAAGATGGTGAAGGCGGCCGCGAAGACCGACGGGATCATGCCGCCGCCGATGAAGCCCTGGATGGCGCGGTACACGATCATCTGGTCGATGTTCGTCGCCGTTGCGCAGAGCGCGCTCGCCATGGTGAACCCTGCAGCCGAGGCCGCGAACAGGTATCGCGTCGAAACGATGCGCGCGAGGGTGCCTGATAGCGGAATCATGATGACTTCGGCGATCAGGTAAGATGTCTGTACCCAGCCGATCTCGTCCGAACCGGCGCTGAGGCCCGCCTGGATTTCGGCAAGCGATGCCGAGACGATCTGAATGTCGAGGATCGACATGAACATGCCAAGCACCATCGCGAAGAAGGCGATGAGCTTGCGTGGGTCCATGTGCTCCGCGGCCGCCGGAGCGGCCGGGATGGTTCCAACTGTTGCGCTGCCGGCCATGGGCCTACCTCGTCAGGATCTTACTTGCCGGCATCCGGCGCGGTGCGCGTATCGACATCGACGACGACACTAAGGCCGGCCCGCAGGCGGCCGCTGTCGAGAGCATCTTGCGGCAGGGCGATGCGCACCGGGACGCGCTGGATAATCTTGGTGAAGTTACCGGTGGCGTTTTCCGGCGGCAGCAGCGAGAAGACCGAGCCGGAGGCCGGCGAGATCGACTCGACCGTGCCAACGATCGGATGATCGCCATAAGCATCGACATGGACGTTGACCTTCGAGCCGGGAACCAGATGCTGGATCTGCGTTTCCTTGAAGTTTGCGTCGATATAGAGCTGACGGACCGGGACAAGCGCCATCAGCCGCTGACCAGGCGATACCAGATCGCCTTCCTGCACCGACCGGTTGCCGACGACGCCCTCATAGGGCGCCTTCAGGATCGTGAAGGAGAGGTCACGGGCCGCCTTATCGCGCGAAAGCTCCAGCTGGCGGATCGTACCCTCGGCTTCGCGGCGCTGCGCCTGCAGGAGTGTGACGTTGGCGTGCGCGGATGCAATCGCCGCATCACCACCAACGAGGTTTGCCTTGGCCTGATCAAGCGCGATGTTAGCCGCATCGAGGTTGGCGGTCGTGCCAACGGACTTGGATTGCAACTCGGCAGCGCGGGTCTGGGTGATCTGCGCGCCGCGAACGGTGGCTTCGAGGGCCGTCTTCTGAGCCTCGGCCTGATCAAGACTTGCCTGCCCGCCGGCGATCTGTGCATCGATGCGCTGCAGCGAGAGCTTTTCCGTCTCGAGGGAAGCGACGGCCTGATCGAGAGCAAGCTTGTAATCGCCGTCATCAAGCGTCGCGAGCACATCGCCTGCCTTGACCTTCTGGTTGGCAACGACGTTCACCTTGGCGACATAGCCGGTGACCTTCGGCGAGATGGTTGCGATGTCGCCTTCGATATAGGCATCGTCGGTCGACACCATGAAACGGCCCGTCGTCCACCAGTCGTATCCGTACCAGGCGGCACCGGCGAGAAGGACAAGGCCGATGATCGGCAGCGCGAGACTGCGCTTTTTCTTCTTTTCGGCGGGAACAGCCTGCGTATCGCCAGGACTCTGCGGCGTGCGCGGTGCTTCCGCAGCAGGGATTGCTACTTCCCGAGCCTTGCCTTCGGCTTCATCGGTTTCGCTGACGATGCGGGCAACATTGGCTTTTGGACTGGACGACATGAGCGACTACCGGGCAAATTGAGTGAATTTAATCGAACTGAACGGTTCGGTTCAGTTGACATAGAACCTTTTTCCATTCATATCAAGATATATCGAACCGATTGGTTCGGTTTTATTAATGAAAAATTCGCTGATGCGAACATGGTTAAGGAGCGATGACAGAGCTTTCCGATACGCGCGTGGACGATACCCCCTCGATAGGTGGCCGTTGGGCCGCTGGCGAAGATCCCGCCAAGCGCAAACAGATTCTCGACGGCGCCCGCCGCGTTTTCATGAAGCTTGGCTTCGATGCCGCGAGCATGAACGATGTGACGCGCGAAGCCGGAGTTTCAAAGGGAACGCTCTATGTCTACTTCGCCAACAAGGAAGAGCTGTTCACGGCGATAATCGAAAGTGAACGGGCCGCCTTCATCGCATCGATGCGCACGACGCTTGAAGAGCATGACGATGTCGAGGAAGGCCTTCACGACTTTGGTGTAAGCTTCATCGCGCACATGACCGATGAAAAGGTCATCAGCGCCATGCGCACGGTGCTCGGAGTTCGTGAGCGCATGCCGGCTCTCTGTCAACGTTTCTTCAAAGGGCCGGAGAACCTCCGGACTATCCTGCACGATTATCTCGAGCGCTACGTTCAGACCGGGCAATTGCAGATCGAAGACATCGACTTGGCTGCGGGGCAATTCCTGGATCTCTCCAGTGGCAGCTTCTTCAAGTTTCGGCTCTTCGGCAGCATGGAACAACCGCCGTCGGGACCCGAGATAGAGCGTGTCATCTGTGGCGCCATCCGCGTTTTCATGGCCGCCTATGGCGCCAAGCGGAGCGATCCCGCCTGAGCTTTTGATTTCCTTCCCCATCCGCGCCAGAATCCCGCAACTGGGATCAAACGCGGTCTGCTGCCCTTCGCTATGAAGGAAATGCAGCCAAGGGAGAAAGAATGAGCGCCGTCGCACGAGCGATCTGGTTTATCGAAAGTCATTTCGGCAACGACATTACTCTGGAAGAGATTTCGGACGTTGCCGGGCTTTCGCGCTACCATCTTTCGCGCGTCTTCGGACTCGTCACCGGTCGTTCGATCAGCAGCTATATCCGCGCCCGCCGCCTGAGCGGTGCGGCACGGATGCTGGTCAACCAGCCGGCCAACATTCTCGAGGTTGCCCTCGACGCGGGTTATGGCTCGCACGAGGCGTTCACCCGTGCCTTTCGCGACCAATTCGGCGTCACGCCGGACGCCGTGCGCAAGCAAGGGCACATACACAACCTCGCACTT
The DNA here is from genome assembly GCF_014194695.1 of Rhizobium sp. BK399. Lineage (GTDB taxonomy): Bacteria > Pseudomonadota > Alphaproteobacteria > Rhizobiales > Rhizobiaceae > Rhizobium. Next base: position 289,956 of record NZ_JACIAH010000004.1, read on the forward strand.
CTGGAACCTATCCGCATGGACCCCGCTCGCCTTCCCGAACTCGAACCGCCGCGCTTCGAAACCTTGCCGCCGATGCTCTTTGCCGGCTTGCAGGAGACCTACCCCTATGGCGGCAATGCCGCGATCCCCTCGCTGTGGCAGACATTCAATGTGCATTTCGGCAGCATTCCCGGCCAGATTGGCAATGTCGCCTATGGCGTCTGCACACATATTGAAGGAGAGGCGGAAAAATTCCGCTACATGGCAGCCGTGGAAGTCAACGACGGCAGCGACCTGCCCGACGGCTTTGTCACCTTGAAAATCCCTGGCCAGCGCTATGCGGTCTTTGCCCATCGCGGCCATGTCTCGGGCATTCCGGCGACGATGCACCGGATCTTCGGGGAGTGGGTGCCGAACTCCGGTATGGAATTTAGCAGTCTGCCCGACATGTTCGAGCGCTACGACGAGCGTTTCGATCCCTATACCGGCATGGGTCTGACGGAAATCTGGATCCCCATCAAGGAATAAAAGTCACTCGGCTTTCGTATATCCCCTTGCGCGCTTGCCAAGGCAGGACGCGTCCGTACATTGCGAGCGTCAGATTCTGTGGCGCAAGGGGATAAACGCTGATGCAAGATATCATGATGCTCGTTCAGGACCCGGCCGCATGGGTGGCTCTCGTTACCCTCGTGGTGATGGAAGTGGTCCTCGGGATCGATAACCTCATCTTCATCTCGATTCTCACCAACAAGCTTCCGCCCGAACATCGCGAAAAAGCGCGCAAGGTCGGCATCGGCCTTGCCCTCATCATGCGTCTTGCTCTCCTCGGCACCATTGCCTGGATCGTCAAGCTGACGACGCCGATCTTCGAACTGTTTGGCCACGGCTTCTCCTGGAAGGACATCATCCTCATCGCTGGTGGTCTTTTCCTGCTATGGAAGGCGACGAAGGAAATCCATCACAACGTCGATCCGGCCGATCACAACGAAGATTTCATTGGCACTGCCGCGACGGCCGGCTTTACAGCCGCAATCGGCCAGATCCTGCTACTCGACCTCGTCTTCTCGGTCGACAGCATCATCACCGCCGTCGGCATGACGCCGCACCTGCCGATTATGGTCGTCGCCGTGATTGCCGCCGTGACCGTCATGCTGGTTGCCGCAACGCCGCTCGCGAACTTCATCGAGAGAAACCCGACCATCGTGATGCTGGCCCTCGCCTTCCTGATGATGATCGGCACGACCCTGATCGCCGAAGGCATGGGCTTCCATGTTCCGAAGGGTTACGTCTATGCCGCGATGGCCTTCTCCGCCTTGGTGGAAGTGCTCAACATCTTCGCCCGCAATGCTCGCCAGCGGAAAAAGCAAGGCAGTCACTAAAATGCTGAGGGCGCGGTTCTGGGGCCGCGCCCTACAGCATGTCCCCCAAACTCCAGTGGTTGCTCCAACGCGCGTCGATCTCGTCATCGACGTTCTGGTAGCGTATATCTGTCGACAGTCTGATCCGGTTCGAAGCACTCTGGTTGGTGGTCGAGGCATGGATCATGTACGGGCTGTGCAACACCACGTCTCCGGCCTCGTAGTCAGCGATCAGCCAGCGCGTGTCGAAGCGCTCCGCCATCTCGGGAAGGTCCTTTGAAACCCAGCCGCCCTCGGTCATGTTGCGATTGAAGGCGCTGATCCTCTCCTCGGCGGAGAGATCCTGGCTCTTCCTGGCGAACGCCTCCTCCATGCGCGCGCCGATGGCATGCGACCCCTCGAGGTAGACGAGGCCGCCCATATCGACCGGTGTATCGCCGATCGGAATCCAGGCCGTCACCAGCCGGCTCGTACCGCCGCGCAGATAGACGAGATCGTAGTGAGCAGGCGTGGCGGTCGTCGTGCCGGGCTGGGTGAAACGCATAATCTTCCGCTTATGCAAATAGGAAATCCCCGAGAGGAACTCGTCCATAAACTGCCCAAGCCGCCTCTGGGCACAAAAGCCCTCGAAAGCAACCGAACGCACGAGCGACATGAGGATGCGATCCACTTGGCTTTTGTCCGGCACCGCATTGGCGGACAGCCCCATCATCGGATCGGAGCCGGGCGCGATCAGCCCGCCACGCGCCAGATGCGCGAAAACCCAGCCGCGAAAGGCGTTGACGGCAGCGGGATCGAGAAACCGCTTCAACCAGACATAACCGTGTTCGTGATACAGCCTGCGGATCGCCTCCACGCCGATCGACGGATCCGTCGGCTCCAGCGCCCCCAGCCGGTTCGGAACGGTCGAAAGGATCTTTCCGTTGGCGACTAGGTCGATTGCCGGCGCTTGAGTTGACCCGCGATCTAAGGCGAGACTTGACATTCCGATCACTCCCAAAGTGAGATAGAAACGCTGGAAATCTGAAGGTAACAAAAGAGGTTCGCCATGGACGAAAGGCGTTACTGGACTTTTCGCTCATGATGGACGGTCCGATTGCTCTCTACCGTTCCCCCTCTTCCGACCGGACGGCAATCGCGGTCGCGGGATTCGGACGCCAGCGTATCGGAACGCGTATCATCAACCGCCGCCTGCTCATGCATGCGGTCGTGTTGGTGGAAGCCGGACGCGGCACGCTGCAGACGGTGAAGGCCGGCATACAAGAGATCAATGGCCCGTCGCTCTTCTGGCTGCCCGCCGGCACATTGCATTCCTATGGTCCCGCCCAGAATGAAAGCTGGGAGGAGCGATGGGCGCTCTTCGAGGGGACATTGATGGCGGACCTGATCGGCCAGCGCCTAATTTCGATAACAGCGCCGCTCGTGCGCCTGCACAATGTTCGAGAGATGCAGCATCTCTTCGGCGCGCTGCACTCGGACTTCGCCGCAGGCGATCCGCTCGGCCTCGCATCGGCAGCGGCAACGCTTCACCGCATTGCCATCCAGGGCGCGCGCCAGGCAAACACGCGCAGGGACGATGGCGGGGAACTAAAGCTGGAATTGGTGATCGAAACCCTGCAACGTCGTGCATTCGAGCCGATCGATATGCATTCCCTAGCACAGGAATTCGGCGTGTCTCCGGCAACACTGCGACGTCGGTTCCACACCGCTCTCGGCCTGTCGCCGAAAGCGTTCCAGCTGCGCCTCCGCATCGACCGGGCGAAGCAGTTATTGGCAACATCCGATCTTTCGATCGAGGCGGTCTCGCACGCCATCGGCATTGACGACGCGTTCTATTTTTCGCGGCTGTTTCAGGATCGCGAACATTGTTCACCGAGCGAGTTTCGTCGCCAGCACCGCCGGTTATAAAACGAGGGCCGGCTGACGCCGGCCCTCGCTCGCGATTTGACGAATGGCGGTCAGTGCGCGCCGGCGCCGCCGGCCTGCGTCTTCCGCGTGAAGAGCAAGGCGAACGCGGCGATCGCAAGCACTGCGCCGATGACGGCGAACGTGTCGCTGAAGCCGAGGATCAGCGCCTGGCGCTTGACGATCTGACCCAAGGCGACGATGGCCTTTTGGGTGGCGAGTGCCGGGTCCGAAACACCGTGCGCCAGAAAATAGTTCGTCGTCTGGGTGAGCCGGTCGCGAACCTCGTCACGGGCAAGCGTCACCGACTGACCGATGATGTTCGAATGGAACTGCTCGCGCTTCGTCAGGATCGTACCCAGCGAGGCAGTGCCGACGGCGCCGCCGAGGTTGCGCAGCATATTCGTCAGGCCCGAGGCAGCCGCAGCGTCCGCTGCAGCGATGCCGCCCGTGGTGATGGCGGTGACCGGCGTGATGACGAGTGCCTGACCCATGGCGCGCACGATGTTCGGGATCCAGAACTGGTCGCCTGCATTGTCGGGCGACAGCCAGATGTTCATGAAGCAACTGATGGAAAAGACGCTCACGCCGACGACGGCGAGCACACGGACGTCCACGCGCTTCATCATCCAGGGGATCAGAGGGATCAACATCAACTGCGGCAAACCGGTCCATGCGAGAACGTTGCCGATCTGCTCGGCGTTGTAACGCTGCACTTGGCCGAGATATTGCGGGACAATGTAGACGGAACCGAACAGGGCCACGCCGACCAGCACGTTGACGAAAACACCGATGCCGAAATTGCGCTGCTTCAGCAGGCGCAACTTCACCAGCGGCTTTTCGACCTTGAGCTCGATCCAGATGAAGGCTGCAAGGAAGACAAAGGCAACAATGCTCAGCTTGATGATGAAGGGCGAGGAGAACCAGTCGTCCTTGTTCCCTTCCTCGAGCACCGTCTGCAAGGCGGAAAGGCCGATTGCCATGGTGGCGATGCCCGCCCAGTCGCCTTCCTTCAGCAAATGCAACTGCATCGGTTGCTTCTGCAGCGTCAGAGCAAGGGCCACCGCCATGATGGCGCTCGGAAGGGTATTGATGAAGAAGATCGTCTGCCAGCCGTAGTTCTCTGTAAGGTATCCGCCGATCGTCGGCCCGATGGCAGGCGCGAAGGTCACGGACAGCGCAAAGAGCGCCAGGCCGAGCGGCTGCTGGCTCTTGGGCAGCTTGGTCAGAACCATGGTGAAAGCCATAGGGATCAGGACGCCGCCGGCGAACCCCTGGAGGCCGCGAAACAGGATCATCGTGCCAAGGTCGTGTGCGAACGCACAGGCCATTGAAAACAGCGGAAAGAGGATGGAATTGACGAGAATGTAGCGGCGAAACGAGAAGACGCTGCTGAAATAGGCCGTCAGCGGTATGACGACGATCTCGCCGATCAGATAGGAGGTGGAGATCCAGGCGCCGTTGTCGACGCCCGTTCCGATACCGCCCTCGATGTTGAGCAGCGAAGCATTGGTGATCTGAATGTTGAGAATTGCCATGAACGCGCCGATCATGCCGGCGCAAACGGCTATCCAATCCTTGGTGCTGGCTCGGGGCTGGGAGACTGCAATTGAAGTAGACATGACAAGATCCTCATCCCGCGCCTGTTACGCTCCATGAGCTGTATCGGCGGCCTTGGTGTCGATGCTTGGCTGCACCGACATGCCAGGGCGAAGATCGCCATTGGCAGTGTCTTTGCCATCGAGCACGATCTTGACTGGGATACGCTGCACGACCTTGGTGAAGTTGCCCGTAGCGTTGTCAGGTGGCAGCAGAGCGAATTCCTGGCCACTTGCCGGCGCGATACTGTCGACATGACCGCGATATGTTCGGCCCGGGAACGTATCGACTTCGATTTCGACCGGCTGGCCGGCATGCACGTCGGTCAGCTGTGTTTCCTTATAGTTCGCAATAATGTAGGCCGCGCTGACGGGAACGACCGACATCAGCTGTGTGCCTGCCTGAACGTATTGGCCGACGCGCAGGGTGCGGTTCCCGACGGTGCCATCGACCGGCGCGACGATCGTCGCGTAAGAGAGGTTGAGTTCGGCCCGATGCTCGATCGCCTGGCTTCGGGCCAGAGTGGCCTTTGCCTGCGCAAGCTCGGCGTTCAGAAGATCGACCTGCTTGACCGCGGCGTCGAGGGCGGCCGTATCGCGCACGATCGTCGCCTGAGTGGCGGCGATCTGCGACGCGGCCTGCTGGGCGGTCTGGACCGGGGCATAGCCGCTTGTGGCGAGGCTCGAATAGCGCTTGTTGTTCTGCTCGGCGAAAGTCTCGTTCGCCTTGTCAACCTCGACGGTGGCGCGGGCGGCGGCGATCGTCGATTGCTGGATCTCGAGGGCGGCCCGCTTCGCGCTCAATGTGGCCGTCGCGGCGGCAACGTCCGCCTTTGCCTGATCGAGCGCTGTGCGGAAATCGCGGTCGTCGATGCGTGCAAGCGGCTGACCAACCCTGACCGGTTCGTTGTCCCGCACAAGCACCTCGGCGAGATAGCCGGAGACCTTGGGGGCAATCGCGCTGGTGTCCGCCTTCACATAGGCGTCGTCTGTCGACACATGGAAACGGCCGACCGTCCAGTAATCGTGTCCGTAGTAAGCACCGGCGGCGACGATTGCGAGCGCAGCCGCACCGAGCAGCAACGACCGGCCCGGTCGGCGCTTGCGGGCTTGCTTGCCCTCAGAGGCGGCAACCGGCGCCGCCACTGGCAGCGGCTTGCCGGCTTCGAGGGTTTCCGGCGCTATCTCTGCCACCGTTTCGGTGGCTGGGGCGTTGTTGTTCAGAGCATGCAGCTTCTGGATGGTCATTGTTTTCTCCGGATCAGGGTCGCCGTGAGAGGAAGCTGCGGCCGTGATGCATAAAAGGAAAATTGACGTTTTCCAAAATATTCACTATAAAGTCGATGTCAACACGAATTTGGAAAATAGTGATGGTCCAAAATCACGAAATCGAGAGAAAGCCGCGTGGCAGACCGCAAATGCGCTGCGACGAGGACACCCGGAGCGTCATCATCGAGGCTGCAAGCCGGCAGTTTCATGAAAATGGATTCGCAACCGCCAGCATCGCGGCGATTGCCCAGGAAGCGGGCGTATCGACGAAGACGCTCTACCGCCTCTTTCCAACGAAGGCCGATCTTTTCTCGGACCTTATTTCCGATCGCATTGGCCGTTTTCTGCTGGCGCTCGACCCGACTACGCTTGCGGCAGCTGATCTACGCCAAGGGTTGGAGCGGATGCTGATGGCCTACGGCATGCTGACGCTCTCGGAAGATACGATCACCATGATACGGCTTGTGATCGGCGAGTCCGATCGCTTCCCGGAGATCGCGAATTCGTTCTACGAACGAGCCGTAGTCCGAACCAATACGCTGATGGAGGGATGGCTGCGCAGGCAGATCGAGCGCGGTGCGATCGCCCTCGAGGATCCGCATGCCGCATGCGGCATGTTGCGCGGGATGATGACCATGGAGCCGCAGCGCGCGACAATGCTGCGCCAGCGGCCCGCGCCTGGGATCGAAGAGATCGCCAACCGGGCAAAGATGTGCGCTGATCTGTTTCTGAACGGGGCGGCCGTCGTCCATGCATGACGGCCGCGCTTGCTGTTCGCTACAGCGTCAGGCCGACGCTGCCAGTTCCTTGTCGATCGCCAAGACCAGTCGCTGATCTTCCGCCGTGATATCAGGCGCAAACCGCGCCACGACCTTGCCATTGCGACCAATTAGAAACTTTTCAAAGTTCCAGAGGATATCGCTCTTGTCGCCGGTCTCGATCCCGTGAGTACGCAAGCGCTCCCGCATCGGGCCGTCCCCGACCGCGGTGCCGGCGGAAGTTGTCAGCAATTGATAGAGCGGGTGCTTGTCATCGCCCTTGACCGAGATCTTTGAGAAGATCGGAAACTTAACGTTATATGTGAGGGTGCAGAACTCAACGATCTCGGCATCCGTGCCCGGTTCCTGCCCCTTGAAATTGTTCGCTGGAAAGGCGGCGATCACGAAGCCGCGCTCGCGCTTGTCCTCATAGAGCTTCTCAAGTCCTTCGTACTGGACCGTCAGGCCACATTTGGAAGCGACATTGACGACCAGGATCACCTTGCCGCGGTGATCGTTCAGGGTCGTCTCGCGACCGTCAGCCAGCTTCACCGGTATGTTCAAAAGATCCGTCATTGCTATCTCCAGCATGAATTCCGCGGCGGAAGCTATACCCACCGGTGCATTTGTCCAGCCGTCCGATAGCGTCCACTGGCAAAATCAAACAAAACAGCTAGTTTGCCCCAAGAGCAGAGGAGGGCGCGACGAAAGATGGGGCTGGAATTGCTGGTGGCGGCCGCTGTTTTCGCTTTGCTCATGACAGCCTCGATCGGAACGATGCTGACCTACTCGAAGTTGCCGGTTCATCACCGCCAGGACGAGACCAATACGGTCGTCCGGCTCGTCGCCAACATCTTCGTCGTGATGACATCGCTCGTCTTTGGCCTGATGATCAACTCGTCAAAGAATACCTTCGGCGAGATCGACAAGAACGTTCACGCCTTCGCGACGCAGATCATTCTTCTCGACAGGACCTTGCGCACCTACGGCCTCGAAGCCACCGAAACCCGCAAGCGGCTGCAGAATTACGTCGAGAAAGCCCTCACCAATCCTGCACGTACGGCGCCGGATCCATTGGTCAAGAGTGACCGGACGACCGAATTTGCCCTCAATGCCGTCGGCGACGGTCTTTCGCTGATCAGGCCGTCCGACCCCGGACACGTTGCGCTGTGGAACGACGCCCGCCAGCAGTACCAGAGGATCGTGGAGCAGCGATGGGTCATCGTCGAACAGTCGGAAGGCGTCATTCCGAGGCCCCTCATTAGCATGCTGACAGCATGGCTGACGTTGATCTTTGCGAGCTTTGGCTATCGAGCGCCGAGAAACATCATCGTCGTGCTGATGTTCTCGATCTCGGCGCTGCTGATATCGCTGTCGATCTTCGTCGTGCTCGATATGGATATCCCATTCTCAGGCTGGATTCAGATCTCCGACACGCCTCTGCGCAGGGCGCTGGCCGAGCTGCAACAATAGCGGCTCCGAATCCCGTGCCGCCGCCACGAGACGGCACGACTCGCCTTCGGCGTCAGCGAACGGCAACCGTTGGCCAGTCAATGAAATCGGCCTTGGCCCCGGCAAGCGTATCGCGGCTGCGGGAGACCACGTCATGCGGGAAACCGAGCGGTATGGCGCTCGCTTCGTCGAGGCGCCGGACCTGTTCATCGGTTAGCTTTACATCAAGCGCTGCGAGGTTGTCCGACAGCTGCGCCGCCGTACGCGGTCCGATGATTGGCAGCGTGCCTTTGTGCAACACCCAGGCGATGGCAACCTGGCCGGCGGAGACGCCGGTCTCCTCGGCAATGGCAAGCACCGCGTCGACTGCTGCGGTCTTGCGGGCATCGCTTTCGGCATGAATAACGACGCCAAGTCCCTGCTTCCGGCCGGTTTCGCCCTTGCGGTACTTGCCGGTCAGCAGCCCGCCGCCGAGCGGCGACCAGCCGACAGTACCCAGACCAAAGGCGGCCGCCATCGGCAGAAGCTCGCGCTCGGACGTACGCTCGACAAGGCTGTATTCCAGTTGCAAGGCCGACAACGGCGCCCAACCGCGCAGCTCCGCAAGCGTCGCACCCGTCGCCACGCGCCAGGCCGGAAAGTCGGAGAGGCCAGCGTAGAGGATCTTGCCCGAGCGGACGAGATCGTCGAAGCCGCGCATGATTTCGTCGATCGGCGTCACCGCATCAGGCATATGGGCCCAGAGGAGATCGATGCGATCGGTGCCGAGCCGCTTCAGGCTCGCTTCGACTGATTGCACCATCGCCTTGCGGCTGTTCCCGGTAGCCTGCAGGCCGGCGCCATGACGATCCCCGAGCGAGAACTTCGTCGCGACGACGATGTCATCCCGGTCGCTGGCGATGAATTCGCCTAGCATCGTCTCAGACTGGCCGAATTGATACTGATCTGCCGTATCGACAAAGTTGCCACCCGCATTGCGGTAGCCATCAAACACGACTTTAGCCTCCTCACGGCTCGAGCCGTAGCCCCAGCCGGTTCCGAAGTTGCCCGTGCCGAGTGCCAGGCTGGAGACGCGAAGGCCGGTCCGGCCGAAGATCCTGTATCGCATTGTCATCGTCCTCTTTCGTTGGTCATCACTTTTTAAATTACGGTCGTCATTCATTTGCAATGAAATGACGAACGTCATATAATTTGTCAAGAGCAAATCAGGAGAGGCCAAAAAATGCGCCCAACCAAGGAACAGGCAGACCAAAACCGCAAGCGGATCATCGACGCGGCCGGAAGGCTGTTTCGCGAAAAGGGAATCCATGCGGTCGGCGTCGATGAGGTTATGAAAAGCGCCGGACTTACGCATGGCGGCTTTTATGGTCATTTCAAATCGAAGGGCGACCTCGCGGCCGAAGCTTTGAGCTACGCCATGGATGAAAGCCTGAGATCGGAGGAGGATTTTCCCTCGGTCGCGGCGTTGGCCGAGACCTACCTCTCCAAAGCGCATCGAGACGAAGCCGAAAATGGCTGCACAGTGGCCTCCCTCGGCCCGGAACTTGCGCGTCTGCCAAGCGGAAAGCGTGGCGTGATCGCCAGTTATGTTAGGAAGCGCATAGATCAGATGGAGACATTGCAGGAAAAGACCGGCGACCAAGCCGATCGCGGCAAAGCGATTGCCGATCTTGCAAGTCTCGTAGGCGCCCTTGTCATGGCGCGCGCGGTCGATGACGAGGCTCTCTCTAACGAAATTCTCGCGGAAACCATCCGCATCGTCGGTAACGGCTGAGATCGTTATCCCCATCCCGATCGCTGACGTCTGTCCGAGCTTTTGCGCACCGCCGGGGATTGAATAGCCGACGGCGCGGTACAGTTATGACTTCACGGCAGGAGGTTCTCTGCTGCCGAGTTTCAGTTTTCGGAAGAGCATGACGACCCAACAGATACTCGCCTTCGGCGTCATCGGCCTGATGATGGCGGTCTTCATCTGGGACCGGTTTCGCTATGATCTGGTTGCATGTTGCGCTTTGGTGCTGGCCATCTGTGTCGGCATTGTGCCTTTCGACAAGGCATTTTCCGGCTTCAGCGACGATATTGTCATCATCGTCGGCAGTGCGCTCGTGGTCAGTGCCGGTGTGGCGCGTTCGGGCATCGTCGACAGCACGATCAAGCGCTTGTTCCCCAACCTGACCAAGCCACACGCGCAGCTCGCCTTGCTGCTCATCGTCGTTGCGGTTCTATCGGCCTTCATCAAGAATATCGGCGCGCTGGCGATCATGATCCCGGTCGCCTTCCAGTTTGCCCGAAAGAGCGGGAGGTCGCCGTCGCTCTACCTGATGCCGATGAGCTTTGCCGCGCTTCTCGGCGGGTTGATGACGCAGATCGGCACCTCACCGAACATCGTGGTCTCGCGACTTCGCGGCGAAATCACCGGAACACCCTTCACGATGTTTGACTTCACACCCGTCGGCGCGACGCTTGCTCTGGTCGGTATCGTCTTCTTGATCTTTTGCCACTGGCTCGTTCCCGAGCGACAGAACGAGAACCCATCGCTTGAGGAAGCGTTGGATTTGAAGAACTATTTCTCCGAAGCAACGGTGGTCGAAGGCTCCGGCTTCGAAGGCAAGAAGCTTAACGAAATCCTGCAGCTCGGAGATGGCGAAGTGGTCGCAACCGCGATCCTTCGCGGGCATTCGCGCCTCTCGCCATTCCCCGATATTCTCCTGAAGCCAGGCGACACGATCCTGCTGGAGGGGCGTCCTGAAGCCTTGGACCGCGTCGTTTCCAACGCCAAGCTCAAGCTTTCAGGCAAGCCGATCCCCGAGGCAAAGACGGAAGGTGACGTGACTTCGATCGAAGCAGTGGTCTCCTCCGAGTCCATGCTGATCGGCTGGTCCGCGCGCCAGCTCTCGCTCTGGAACCGCCGGCGCATCAACCTGCTTGCGGTCAGCCGACACGGCCACCGGCTGACGGAACGGCTGAGCGAAGTCACGCTGCGCGCCGGCGACGTTCTTGTGTTGCAGGGCAGCCGTCGAAACCTGCCGGCCTTCCTGCAGGAATTCTCCTGTCTTCCGTTGGCGCAGCGCGAGATCATGCTTGGGACGCCACGCAGGGCCTACGTGCCGCTGCTGATCCTCGGGATTGCCATGGCAGTGACGGCGGCCGGAATGGTTCCGGTTTCGGTCGCCTTCTTCTGCGCGGCGCTGGCGATGGTGGTTTTCCGGGCAGTCCCTCTCGCCGAGGTCTACAAGGCGGTGGACGGCCCGATCCTCATCATGCTTGCCGCCCTGATCCCCGTCTCCGACACATTGCGAACGACCGGCGGCAGTGATCTGATTGCCGGGTGGCTTGGCCATTTTGCGGCCCAGATGCCGCCCTTCGGCGCATTGGCGCTGATCGTCATTACCGCCATGGCGGTGACCCCGTTCCTCAACAACGCCGCAACTGTCCTGGTCATGGCGCCGATAGCGGCGAGCTTTGCCCACACCCTCGGCTATAGACCGGAAGCCTTCCTGATGGGGGTCGCCATCGGGGCCGGCTGCGATTTCCTGACGCCGATCGGCCACCAATGCAACACGCTGGTCTTCGGTCCCGGCGGCTATCGTTTCAGCGACTACCCCCGCCTCGGCCTGCCGCTGTCCTTCATCATCGTCCTCGTCAGCGTACCGGTTCTTCTGTACGTCTGGCCGGTTCGTTGACCCAACTGCCCATTTTCCTTGACGCGCGCGGTCGAATATGGCCTTAAGGCCAGCCAAATGGGCAATCGGCGGATGAACGGGGGCAGTGCCCTTTTCCGGCCGGTTTCCTGATCCAGTTATCTGCATTCTTTCCGGCCGAACGTCGCTTTCTCAGGAAAAGCCGTCCGGCATTCATTTGACGGGCACATAAAAATGACAGCTTCCGGCGTCCGCGTCCGCATTGCTCCCTCGCCGACCGGCGAGCCGCATGTTGGCACTGCTTACATCGCACTCTTCAACTATCTTTTCGCCAAGAAGAACGGCGGCGAGTTCATCCTGCGCATCGAAGACACCGATGCCACGCGCTCGACACCGGAATTCGAGACGAAAGTGTTGGACGCGCTGAAATGGTGCGGCCTTGAATGGAAGGAAGGTCCCGACATCGGCGGCCCCTACGGCCCCTACCGTCAGTCCGACCGCAAGGACATCTACACGCCCTACGGCCAGGAACTGCTCGACAAGGGCCATGCCTTCCGCTGTTTCTGCACGCCCGAGCGTCTTGAAAAGATGCGCGAAGAGCAGCGCGCCGCCGGCAAGGCGCCGAAGTATGACGGTCTTTGCCTGAAATACTCCGCCGAAGAGGTCAGCGCCAAGATGGCCGCTGGCGAGGGCTCGGTCATCCGCATGAAGATCCCGACCGAGGGCTCCTGCGACTTCACCGACGGCGTCTATGGCGATGTCAGCATTCCGTGGGATTCGGTCGACATGCAGGTCCTGATCAAGGGCGACGGCATGCCGACCTATCACATGGCGAATGTCATCGACGACCATCTGATGAAGATCACCCATGTCGCCCGCGGCGAAGAGTGGTTGGCTTCGGTACCGAAGCACATCCTGCTTTACCGCTATTTCGGTTGGGAACAGCCGGTGTTCATGCATCTTTCTCTGATGCGCAATGCCGACAAGTCGAAGCTCTCGAAGCGCAAGAACCCGACGTCGATCTCCTATTACTCCGCTCTCGGCTACATTCCGGAAGCGCTGATGAACTTCCTCGGCCTGTTCTTCGTGCAGATCGCCGAAGGCGAAGAACTGCTTGATATGGACGAGCTCTCCGAGAAGTTCGATCCTGAGAACCTTTCCAAGGCCGGCGCGATCTTCGACATCCAGAAGCTCGACTGGCTGAACGGTCGTTGGATCCGCGAGAAACTGTCGGAAGAAGAATTCCAGGCCCGCGTGCTCGACTGGGCGATGGAGAACGATCGTCTGAAGGCCGGCCTGCGCCTGTCGCAGTCGCGTATCTCCAAGCTTGGCGAACTGCCTGATCTCGCGGGCTTCCTGCTGAAGTCCGATCTCGGTGTCGACCCCTCGGCTTTCGCCAAGATCAAGTCGCCGCCGGAAGAGATCCTCGAGATCCTCAACACCGTGCAGCCGGATCTCGAAAAGATCCTGGAATGGAACGTCGAAACAATCGAAGCCGAACTGCGCGCGATTGCCGATCGCATGGGCAAGAAGCTGAAGGTCATCGTGGCCCCGCTCTTCGTTGCCGTATCAGGCTCGTCGCGCTCGCTGCCGCTGTTCGACTCCATGGCGATCCTCGGTCGCTCCGTCGTGCGCCAGAGGCTGAAACTGGCCTCTCAGGCAGTCGCCTCCCTCGTCGGCCCGAAGAACTGAACCGGACGTTTGCATCATGACCGAAAAGACTGAAACAGCGACCCTGTCCTCCGACGCAACAGAAGTCCGCGCCCAGAAGCTGAAGCTGCTGCGCGAACAGATCGGCGACGTCTATCCGGCGCATTTCCACCGGACGATCACGAATGCCGAACTGGCGGAGAAGTACAAGGATCTCGAAGCTGACGTTGAAACGCAGGATGTCGTGGCCGTTGCCGGTCGCGTCTATTCCTCGCGCAATTCAGGCATGTTCATGGATATCCATGACGCCGGCGGCAAGATCCAGATCTTCAGCCACAAGGACGTGACGCCGGAAGAAGCCCGCAACATGCTCGGCATGATCGATATCGGCGACATCATTGGTGTAACAGGCACCGTGCGTCGCACCAAGCGCGGCGAGCTGTCGATCAACGCCCGCGAAATCACCATGCTGACCAAGTCGCTGCTCCCCATGCCGGAGAAGTGGCATGGCGTTTCCGACATCGAGATCCGCTATCGCAAGCGTCACCTCGACATCATGACCAACGAGGAATCGAAGCTCCGCTTCCAGCAGCGTTCGAAGATCGTTTCCGGCATCCGCCGCTTCATGGAAAACGACGGCTTCATGGAAGTCGAAACGCCAATGCTGCATTCGGTCTACGGCGGCGCCACGGCAGACCCATTCAAGACGCACCACAACACGCTGAAGCAGGATATGTATCTGCGCATCGCTCCGGAATTGTTCCTGAAGCGCACGCTGGTCTCCGGCCTCACCGACAAGGTGTTCGAGATCAACCGCAACTTCCGCAACGAAGGCGTCTCGACACGGCACAATCCTGAATTCACGATGATGGAGTGCTATTGGGCCTATGCCGACTACGAGGACATCATGGACCTCGTGGAGCGGATGTTCGAAAGCATCGCGCTGTCGATCCACGGCACGACGGACTTCCCCTTCGGCGACAAGACGATCTCCTTCAAGGGTCCGTTCAAGCGCGTGCCGATGCCCGATGCCGTCAAGGAAGTGACCGGTCTCGACTTCCTCGCCATGAAGACGGATGAGGAAGCCCGTTCAGCCGCCAAGGCTGCCGGCTTCGCGGTCGAGAAGGACTGGACCTGGGGCGAATGCCTTGCCTTCATCTTCGAAGAGAAGGTCGAAGCGACGCTCATCCAGCCGAGCCACGTCACCCATTTCCCGAAGGACATCTCGCCCTTCGCCAAGGAAGTACCGGGCGAGCCGCGCCTCGTCGAGCGCTTCGAGACCTATTGCAACGCCTGGGAACTCGGCAACGCCTTCTCGGAGCTCAACGATCCGGAAGAACAGCGCCGCCGCATGGTCGAGCAGCTGGAGCAGGCGCATGCCCGCGGCGAAAAGGAAAAGCAGCTGGACGACGAATTCCTCGATGCGATCGACCAGGGCATGCCGCCCGCAGGTGGCCTCGGCATCGGCGTTGACCGCCTGATCATGCTGCTCACCAACGCCCCGTCGATTCGCGACGTCATCCTCTTCCCGGCTCGCCGCAGCAAGGCTGACTGAGCCGGTTTATGCGGAATAGACAAAGGCGGCAGCCCCGGGCTTGCCGCCTTTTTGTTGAAGTCTGTTAGTGGCCGGCAGCAGGCGCGGCTTCCGCCGCGGCGGGTTCTTCGGCCGGCGCGGAACCATGCTCACCGCCTTCCGCCGGTTTCTCTTCCTTCGCCTCGCCGTTTTTTCCGCCCTTCTTGCCCTCGCCTTCCCCGCCCTTCGTGGCAGCAACGGCGATCGGATCGATACAGTCCGTATAGTCCCTGAAGGACGCATTCATCGCGGTGATCTCGTCCTCCGGCAGATCGACGCGCTCGCCGAAGAAGAGTCCATTCGCGGCAGCCTTTCCATCGTAGTAGCGCGCGGTATAGGTCTTGGCGTCCGCGCTTTCGAGCACGGAATCGGGATGCGGGATATAGACGACGTCGGCGCCGATCGCCCGACCGCGAATGTCCGAGCGCAACGTCGGTCCGTTAGTATCGAGAACCACGACCTGCACGAGATCGGGTTTCTGCGCATCGTAAATCGCTTTTGCCACGCGAAGCGCAGTCTTGACCCGCATCATGCCGTCGGTCGGTTCGGTCTTGATATACTTGCGGATCCAGACGCGGTTCTGCTTCTTGATGGTAACGAGATTGACGTCGGTGCAGGTCAGCCCATTGCTTGCTTCGACGGAGGGACCGAGGATATTGTCCTTGCCGATATAAACAGCGGCACCGCCGGAGACGCCCCCAAGGAGAGCGACGCCAGCGATGATAAACACCAATTTCCGGGAAGGCCGGAAGATGCGCAGTAAGGCCCTCACGCCAACTGCTCCGCCATTAACAAGCTCCAACGCAATACGAGTGGCTTCGACGCTAGAGAAATGACGTTTCCGAATACTTAAACGCGACCTCCAAGTTTGCGTCAGTATGGGATTAGTACCAAAAAAGGTCCAAGCTTTCCCGATGCTTGCCAACGTCCTCGCGGCCATGCTCTAACGGCGCATGGCCTTCACGCTTCGCCAGATCCAGTATTTCGTCGCCGTCGCCGAACAAGGCTCCGTAACGCGTGCCGCGCAGAACCTTTCGATCTCGCAATCCTCGGTTACGGAGGCGTTGAAGGAACTGGAAACCGACCTTGGGGTCGAGCTCTTCGAGCGCCATCCGCGCGGCCTGACGATCACTCACAACGGCCATCAGTTCCTGCGGCATGCGACCAAGATCCTCGCAAGCGTCTCTGATGCGCGCACCAGCTTCTCTGGCAAGCAGAACGAGCTTTCAGGCACGCTCAACATCGGCGTCACTTCGCTCGTTGCCGGCTACGTGCTCTCAGACCTGTTGGCCCGCTATCGCCGCGCCTGCCCGGGCGTCGAAGTCAGCGCCATCGAGGACAATGGCGGCTATCTCGAACATCTGCTGGTCGGCGGCGAGCTCGATGTGGCTGTCATGGTCATTTCCAACCTGCGTGACCGCATGGCCCTGCAGGCCGAAATCCTGGAAACGTCGCCTTATCGGTTGTGGCTGCCCATGGGCCATCCTCTCGTTTCCGCGGACATCATTTCCGTCGCCGACATTGCCCGCGAACCGCTGATTATGCTGACCGTCGACGAAATCGAGGAAAACACCGGCAAACTGCTGTCGGCGCTCGGTGCCCGTCCGCATGTTGCCTTCCGCACGCGCTCGGTGGAAGCAGTTCGCAGCCTGGTCGCGACGGGCGCCGGGGTGGCACTGTTGCCTGATCTCGTCTATCGCCCCTGGTCGCTCGAAGGCGATCGAATCGAGAGCCGCGACGTGTCCGGCTCGCTGCCAGTCGTGCAGGTCGGCATGGTCTGGCGCAAGGGGTCGAGCCTGCCGCAAGCGGCGCGCGATTTCGTCGGCATAGCCGAAGCGCTGCGGTCCGGTCGGCCGCGTTGACGATTGGTCGCGATATCGGAAATTCCGATATCGGCTTTCTGATAAATGAATTTGCGAAACCGGAGAATTCGGCGCACTTTTCTAACCGGGAACATAACGCCACGAAAAGTGGCAAAACCGGGAGACATCAGATGAAATATCTTCTGAAATCGTGCACGGCTGCCGTCGCGAGCCTGAGCTTCGTGACGCAGGTCGCGGCCGCCGAACCGCTGAAGGCACTGGGCAAGGGCGAAGGTGCGGTCAGCATCGTCGCTTGGGCGGGCTACATAGAACGCGGCGAAAGCGACAAGAGCTACGACTGGGTCACCAGCTTCGAGAAGGAAACCGGCTGCAAGGTCTCCGTCAAGACGGCCGCGACCTCGGACGAAATGGTCTCGCTGATGAACGAAGGCGGGTTCGACCTCGTCACCGCCTCCGGCGATGCATCGCTTCGGCTGATCGCCGGCAAGCGGGTCCAGCCGATCAACACCGATCTGATCCCGAGCTTCAAGAACGTCGACCCCCGCCTGCAGAAGGGCCCTTGGTACACCGTCAAGGACGTCCACTACGGCGTTCCCTATCTCTGGGGACCGAACGTGCTGATGTACAACACCGACGCCTTCAAGGGTAAGGCACCGACCAGCTGGAAGGTCGTGTTCGAGGAAGAAACGCTTCCGGACGGCAAATCCAACAAGGGGCGCATCCAGGCCTATGACGGCCCGATCTATATCGCCGATGCCGCCCTTTACCTGATGGCCCACAAGCCTGAACTCGGCATCAAAGATCCCTACGAGCTGAACGAAGATCAGTACAAGGCTGCGATCGAGCTGTTGCGCGGCCAGCGCAAGCTCGTTTCGCGCTACTGGCACGACGCGATGATCCAGATCGACGACTTCAAGAACGAAGGCGTCGTCGCCTCCGGCTCCTGGCCGTTCCAGGTCAACCTGATGCAGGCCGACAAGCAGAAGATCGCCTCGACTTTCCCGGAAGAAGGGGCGACCGGCTGGGCTGACACGACCATGCTGCACGTCGACAGCGAGCATCCGAACTGCGCCTACATGTGGATGGAGCATTCGCTGCAGGCCAAGGTCCAGGGCGACGCCGCTGCCTGGTTCGGCGCCGTGCCGTCGGTTCCCGCCGCCTGCAAGGGCAACGAACTGCTGACCGACGAAGGTTGCGCAACCAACGGCTACGACCACTTCGACAAGATCAAGTTCTGGAGAACGCCGACTGCGAAGTGCACGACGCAGAATGAGTGCGTACCCTATCACCGTTGGGTCTCTGACTACATCGGCGTAATCGGCGGACGATAACTTCATCCGCAACCTCGTCTTCTCCTCACTCGGGGAGAGACGCCCTGCGAGGGCAGACGAGGGGACAACCGAACAAAAGAGCGGACGTCAGCGCGGGGGCGCGATGACGGAACGCCGGGTTGCCCCCTCGTTAGAGCCTTTTGGGCCACCTTCTTCCCACTGCGAAGAAGTCAAAACAAACACGACATTCCGGAGCTTACCATGACCCCCGCCGTCCGTTTCCAAAAGGTCTCGCGCCATTTTGGCCAGGTCCGCGCCGTCGATGGCGTCGATCTCGAAATTGCGCCGGGCGAATTCTTCGCCATGCTTGGCCCATCCGGTTCCGGCAAAACCACTTGCCTGCGCCTGATCGCCGGCTTCGAACAGCCGACGGGCGGCCACATCGAAATCTTTGGCGAAACGGCCGAGGGCATTCCGCCCTATCGCCGCAACGTCAACACCGTCTTCCAGGACTACGCGCTGTTCCCGCACCTCAATATCCTCGACAATGTCGCCTACGGCCTGATGGTCAAGGGCGTCGGTAAGGCCGAACGCACCAAAGCCGCCGAACAGGCGCTGGAGCTGGTGAAGCTTCCCGGCTATGGCGCACGCAAGCCCGGTCAACTGTCCGGTGGCCAGCGGCAACGCGTTGCGCTCGCCCGCGCTCTTGTCAACAAGCCGAAGGTGCTCCTCCTCGACGAACCGCTAGGCGCGCTCGACCTGAAGCTGCGCGAGCAGATGCAGGAGGAGCTGAAGAGCCTGCAGCGTGCGCTCGGCATCACCTTCATCTTCGTCACCCACGATCAGGGTGAGGCGCTGTCGATGGCCGACCGCGTCGCCGTCTTTAACAATGGAGGCATCGTCCAGGAGGGCACGCCGCACGATATCTATCGCCGCCCGAAAACTCGTTTCGTCGCCGATTTTGTCGGCTCCTCCAATGTCATTGCGCCCGACCTGATGACCGCGCTCGGCGGCGAAAAACGCTGGGCGAGCCTCCGTCCCGAAGCGATCCATGTCGCGGACGAAGGTGTCGAGGCGCGCGTCGAAAATGCAAGCTTCCTGGGGGCCGCAACCCGTCTGACGGTCGCCGCCAAAGGCACGCGCCTGCACGTGATGCTGCCCGCCGGCGCCAACGTGCCTGATGTCGGCGCGAACGTCCGCCTCGCCTGGCAGCGGGTCGACGTGCACTACATGGATAACGCAGCATGACCGCCATTGCACTGACGAAGCCGGCCGAACTGCGCGAAACCTCGATCCTACCCGGTCGCGGCGGTTTCTTCGGCGGGCTGTCCGACGCCTTCTGGCGGCACCCGAAGCTGCTGCTTTTCTTGATGCTCACGCCGCCCCTGCTGTGGCTCGGCATCATCTATATCGGCTCGCTGATTGCGCTGCTCCTGCAGAGCTTCTTCTCGATCGACGATTTCTCCGGCCTGGTGAACTATGAGTTCACGCTGGCGACTTACGCGCAGCTCCTCAGCCCGACGAATTTCGACATCATCATCCGCACGATCATCATGGCGGCGCTGGTGACGCTGGCCTCAGCCGTCGTCGCCTTTCCGATCGCCTATTATGCAGCCCGCTATGCGCAGGGCAAATGGAAGGCGCTGTTCTATCTCGGTGTGATGCTGCCGCTCTGGTCCAGCTATCTCGTGAAGATCTACGCCTGGAAACTCATCCTCGCGAAGGAAGGCATCCTGACCTGGATCTTCGACAAGCTGTATCTGTCCTGGCTGCTCGACGGCGTCCTCAACCTTCCTGTGGTCGGCGGCAATTCGCTGTCGGTCAGCTATCTCGGCACATTTCTCGTCTTCGTCTATGTCTGGCTGCCCTACATGATCCTGCCGACACAGGCTGCACTCGAACGCGTGCCCGGCAACCTCATCGAGGCCTCGTCCGATCTCGGCGCCACCCCGAGCCAGACCTTCCGCACGGTGCTGTTCCCGCTGGCGTTGCCCGGCATCGTCGCCGGCTCGATCTTCACCTTCTCGCTGACACTAGGCGACTACATCATTCCGCAGATCATCGGCTCGTCGCGTCTCTTCATCGGCCAGGCGGTCTATGCGCAACAAGGCACGGCTGGCAACGTCCCGCTCGCCGCCGCCTTCTCCGTCGTCCCAATCGTCATCATGGCCATCTATCTCTGGCTAGCCAAGAAACAGGGGGCCTTCGATGCGCTCTGACCGCTCACAGCGTTCGCCGCTGCTCCTGAAGATCGCCGCCGGCGGCGGCCTGCTCTTCCTGCACCTGCCGATCCTCCTGATCTTCGTCTACGCCTTCACGACAGAAGAGAAGAGCTATCAATGGCCGCCACCGGGCCTGACGACGCAGTGGTTCGGGATCGCCTGGAACCGCCCGGATGTCTGGGCAGCGCTCGGACTGTCGGTGCAGGTCGCGGTGATCGCCACATCGATCGCGCTGGTGCTCGGCACGCTTTGCGCCGCCGCTGTCAGCCAGACGAAGTTCTTTGGCCGTGAAGCGATCTCGCTGCTGGTCATCCTGCCGATCGCGCTCCCCGGTATCATCACCGGCATTGCGCTGCGCTCCGCCTTCAGCCTGTTCGACATCCCGTTCTCGGTCTGGACGATCGTGCTTGGCCACGCGACCTTCTGCGTCGTCGTCGTCTACAACAACGCCGTCGCCCGCTTCCGCCGCACCTCGGGATCCCTGATCGAAGCGTCGATGGATCTTGGTGCCGATGGCTTCCAGACCTTCCGGCACGTCATCCTTCCGAACATTGGCACGGCGCTTCTGGCCGGCGGTATGCTCGCCTTCGCGCTGTCCTTCGACGAGGTCATCGTCACCACCTTCACCGGCGGCCAGCAATCGACGCTGCCGATCTGGATGCTCGAGGAACTCATCCGCCCGCGCCAGCGCCCTGTTACCAACGTGGTCGCGATGGTCGTCGTGCTCGTCACCTTCCTGCCGATCCTGGCAGCCTACTACCTCACTCGCGACGGCGACCAGGTCGCCGGAGCCGGCAAATAAACAGGAAGCGGGATAACCCCCATCCCGCCCCTCAAAGACAAGGGAGAACAAAATGGACACCGCGATGCTGATTGGGTCCCGCTTCGAAGCGGGTACGGAAACGGAAGAGCACATCCTGAACCCGAAGACGGGTGAAACAGTGCTTGACCTGCCGGAAGCCTCGCTTGGCCAGATCGACGCCGCCGTGGACGCGGCGGAAGCCGCGTTCAAGCAATGGTCGCAGACGACGCCGGGCGAACGCTCCAACTACCTCCTAAAGATCGCCGATGCGATCGAGAAGGACGCCGCAGGCTTCGCAGCCCTCGAAGCACTGAACTGTGGCAAGCCGATCAATGCCGTGCTCAATGACGAAATCCCCGCGATCGTCGATTGTTATCGCTTCTTCGCCGGCGCGGTGCGCAACCTGCACGGCCCGGTCGCCGGCGAGTACCTGCCCGGCCACACCTCGATGATCCGCCGCGATGCCGTCGGCATCGTCGGGTCGATCGCGCCCTGGAACTACCCGCTGATGATGATGGCCTGGAAGCTGGCGCCGGCGATCGCCGGTGGCAACACCGTCGTCTTCAAGCCTTCGGAGCAGACGCCGCTGACGGCGCTGAAGATGGCGAAGCTGCTCTCCGAAATCCTGCCGGAGGGCGTCGTCAACGTCATCCTCGGCCGCGGCGAAAGCGTCGGCAACGCGCTGATCAACCACCCGAAGATCTCGATGGTCTCGATCACGGGCGACGTCGCAACCGGTAAGAAGGTGCTTCAGGCAGCCGCCAAAACCGTGAAGCGCACCCACCTGGAACTCGGCGGCAAGGCCCCAGTCATCGTCTTCGCCGACGCCGATATCGATGCCGTGGTCGCAGGCATCCGCACCTTCGGCTACTACAATGCCGGCCAGGATTGCACCGCCGCCTGCCGCATCTATGCCGACGCGAAGGTCTACGACAAGTTCGTCGCCGACCTCTCCTCGGCCGTCTCCTCGATCAAGTTCAACCAGGCTGATGACACTGAAAACGAGATCGGCCCGCTGATCTCCAAACGCCAGCGTGACCGCGTCGAAAGTTTCGTTGCCCGTGCATCCGAGCACAAGCACATGGAAATCACCACCGGCGGCAAGACCTCCGGCGACAAGGGTTTCTTCTACACGCCGACCGTTATCGCCGGCGCCACGCAGGACGATGAAATTGTTCGCCGCGAGGTCTTCGGCCCCGTCGTCTCGGTTACCCGCTTCACCGAAGTCGAGGATGCCGTCACCTGGGCCAACGACAGCGACTACGGCCTCGCTTCGTCGGTCTGGACCAAGGACATCAGCCGCGGCATGAAGATGGCAGCCCGCCTGCAATATGGCTGCACCTGGATCAACACTCACTTCATGCTCACCAACGAGATGCCGCATGGCGGCTTAAAGCAGTCCGGCTATGGCAAGGACATGTCGGTCTACGCGTTGGAAGACTACACGGCCGTCCGCCACGTCATGATCAACCACGGTTGATCCGCGCGGCTGGGCAGACGGTCCGGCCGCAATTCAAAAACAGAACAATGTACAAAGGGGAGTCCACATGAAACGCCGTACCATTCTTGCCGCCTTTGGCGGCATATGCCTCGCCTCGACGTTTGGCGGCGCACCGGTCTATGCCGCCGAGCAGACGCCGCTTGAGGTCGTCCAACAGTATCTCGCCGCATGGAACGCGCATGATGCCACCAAGGCCGCTTCCTACTTCGATGAGAAGGTCAGCTACTACGACGCATCCGTCGGCAAACCGACAGTCGGCAAAGCAGAAGCCAAGGCTGCCGTGATCGACAGCTTCATGGCGGCGGTACCAGACTTGAAATGGGTGATGCGTGGCGACCCGATCGTCAGCGGAAACAAGGTCTCCTTCGAGTGGACCTTTTCAGGAAAGAACAGCGGCGCCTGGGCGGATGGGACCAAGGCGACTGACAAGTCCTTCTCCTTCGACGGCGCCTCCGTCTTCGTCATCGAGAACAACGCGATCAAGCAGCAGTCGGATTATTACGATGCCCTTGGTTTCTACAAGCAATTGGGCCTGATGTAACGACCCATACGGAATGGCGACGCTCCTCGAGGGCGTCGCCACAAGCCCTCCGCTGCATCCGCAACCTGCACCCGCGGATTGCGGAAAAGAGCGTATGGAACAAATTTCCTCGCGCTGCGTCATCTAAGCGATGAACAAAGAGGAAAAAATCCATGCTTAAATGGGCTCTTATATTCTTCGTTATTTCGCTGATTGCCGGTTTCTTCGGCTTCTCCGGCATATCGGCCGCGACGGCGACAATTGCGCGCGTTCTTTTCGGCATCGCGCTGGTGATCTTCCTGATCTTCCTGGTTCTGGCGCTGATGGCCGGCAATGCTGTGCTTTAGCCTCACGTTCTGCGTTGGGCAGCAAACAGAGGCACAGAGTCCTTGAAGCCTTTCAGGGACACAGCTCCCAGACCCTGGAAGGCGAGACCGCGTACTGCCGCTTCGGCGGCAGTACGCGTATTCAGGCAGACAAGAGTTTGAGACGGCCCGGCAACTGCGGAAACGCGTGCCGCGAGATTGACCGTCCTCCCGAAAATATCGCCATCGCGCGGTACCACCTGGCCCGTCGCGACACCGACCCGCACAGGCGGAAGATCGCATTCACGGCTTTGCTCCACCAAGGATAGCGATGCCTCGACTGCCGAAGCCGCGTCGGGGAAGAGCATCATGACTCCATCGCCCAAAGGCTTGACGATCCGTCCATCGAATGAGCAAGAAAGCCGTTGCGCGATCGCCTCGAAACGAGCGGCCTTCTCGGCGGCGGGTGCATCACCGATCTCATGCGTCAATCCGGTGAACCCCGACAGATCGGCAAAAGCGACTGCTGGCAAGCTGTCTTCGTCCTCCGGCTCCAGACCATGTTCGCGCAATGCATCCTGGAGCCTGCCAACGATATTGTCGAAGACAGCCTCTTCAAGCATTCGTCGTTGCAACAGGAAGAGCACCCGAAAGCCGATCCGCTGAAGAGCAAGACGCTTGGCCGCGGAGATCTCCAGAAGGTGATGGTAACTCAGGCCGGCATTCAGCATTGGCTCTTCGACTTCGGCCCGGAAGAGGTCGCGCATCGTCTCGACGCAGCGCCGGACCGAATGCCCAAAGACGCG
This sequence comes from Rhizobium sp. BK399, assembly GCF_014194695.1. Classification (GTDB taxonomy): domain Bacteria; phylum Pseudomonadota; class Alphaproteobacteria; order Rhizobiales; family Rhizobiaceae; genus Rhizobium. The sequence goes on from NZ_JACIAH010000004.1 coordinate 314,389, forward strand.
CAAGACACGCTCCATTCCCGCAGCCGAGGCGCCAAGCTGCATGCATTCGGCGATAAGCCGGACGAACTCCAAATCGTCCTCGCGAAGTGAGCGCTCCGCCGACAACGGCGGCAAGCTTGCGCTGGCCCTGAGACCGTTCAACGTATCGAGGTCGACGGTTCCAGCCGCCACTTCGTCTGCTACCGATGCGCTCGTCATGCTTACCGGTTCGAACATCACTTGACTGGCGAATTCGAACGAGAAGATTTTTCTTCTTAGCCCTTCCGCCAGAATGTCAGGGCCGATGCCCGCGTCCTGCAGAGCAAGGATCAGGCGGAGCCTACTGACATCGCTGAGTGAGTATCCATGCACGCCGGGACCGATGATCTGCCGTTGCTCGAGATCGTCAAGCCGAGCGTCGTCGCAGCCGGCAAGCACCAACAATCTCTGACGCGGCAACGCTTCCATGACGGCAACCTTTGGGGAAGGAGATTGCTTTCTACCCCAAATCCGTGCGCCCCTCCACGCAGCCAAAGGGGTTAGAGCAGACTCGCCCCAACATTGATGGCTAGCGCCAGGATCGTCGTGTTGAACAGAAACGACAGTATGGAATGCAGCAGCGTCAGCTTCCGCATCGTCACCGATGTCGTCGCGACATCCGCCGTCTGCGAGGCAACGCCGATCGTGAAGGAATAATAGAGAAAATCCCAATAGATCGGCTCTTTCGTGCTCTCCGGAAACTTCAGTCCATCGCCTTTGTGGGAACCGCCATAGTAGCGGTGCGCGTAGTGAACGGTGAAGAGCGTGTGCAGGAAGAACCAGGAATTCAGGATGGTGACGATCGCCACCAGCGCCCGGGCCAACGCTTCGCTCGGTCCCGCTTCCTTGGCGAAGTGCAACTCGAGCGCGATGCCGGCGATACTGGCGACGGCAGCCAAAATTGACAACGCCAGCAGGACGACGTCCGAAATATCGAGGTCCTCAGCGCGTTTGCGGATGCTCGCGACACTCGCGCGCAACATTCGCCGCCAGGTCAGCGCGGTAAAAACGATGGCACTGACGTTCCAGGCGACGATCAGGTTTTGCGGATTGACCTCCCGGCTGGTCAAAAGCAGAAACGTCACCAGCCCGGCGGCCACGGCGACGACAAAGACCATGTGTTTGCGAACCTGCCCCATTCCGTGACTTCCCCGGTCGCACACGTCTTCTTAGGCGAGCGCGCGTACTGCAAGATTGCCTTTGATATCAGCTTGATGGCAGCGCGAGCAATATGGCCTCAGCCAGTCCAGCCCCCATCGACGACATGGATCTGACCGGTCGTAAAGCCTGCCTCGTCGCCAGAAAGATAGGTCACAAGGGCAGCGATCTCTTCCGGTGTCGCAATGCGTCCCATCGGCTGGCGAGCGATGAAATCCTTCAGTGCCTTGTCGTAATCGCCCGTGGCACGCAAGCGATCGTGCAGCGACGGGCTATCCACCGTGCCGGGGCAGATGGCGTTGGCGCGAATGCCCTTCGCCACAAAATCCGAAGCGATCGACTTCGTGAGCCCGATGACGGCAGCCTTCGATGCACTGTAGGCGAAGCGATTGGGAACACCCTTCACGCTGGAAGCAACCGAAGCCATGTTGACGATCGACCCTTTGCCTTTCTCCAGCATGCCCGGAAGAAAAGTACGGCAGGTCGTATACATCGCCTTGGCATTGAGGTTGAAGGAGAAATCCCAGTCCTTTTCCTCGCAATCCAGGATTGTGCCGGCATGAACGAAGCCGGCGCAATTGAAGAGAACGTCAACCGGGCCAATCTCGGTCGCGAAGGCTCGGACAGCGTCGCCATCGAGTACGTTAAGAATGTGCTTCTCGGCGCCCTCAAGCGTGGACAGCGTCTTCTCGTTGATATCAGTCGCATAGACATGCGCGCCGAGCGACAGGAAACGCTCTGCGCTCGCTCGACCAATGCCCTGCCCTGCCGCCGTGATGACGACCTTCTTGCCTTCCAGACCGTGGCTCATACGTCCTCCCAAAGAATCCAGCGCTTGCGACGCGTTCATTCATATGCAAACAATATATTCAGATTGGCGTCAACCTGGGTGGAGCAGAGTTGCACGCCGGAGGAAGCCTAATCAATCTCATGTCGCCGGGCATGACAAATCTGGTCGCGGAACGCCGCCCGACCGATATGCTTATGTCTGCGGCAGTTATCATGCAGTGGGAGGAACAGCATGCTTTTCGACACACACCTGCACATCGTCGATCGGCAGGCGCTTGACTATCCCTGGCTTTCGAGCGCCGGAGATCTCAATCGAGATAGTCTCTACGAAGACTATGCACGCGATGCGATGCGATGTGGGATCTCCAACGTCCTGCACATGGAGGTGGATGTCGCACCCACCCGCATCGATGATGAGACGAGCTACGTCAATGAGGTCAGCCGTCGTCCAGGTAGCCTCGTGCGCGGCGTCATCGCCGCATGCCGACCGGAGGAAGACGGGTTCGAGGCGTATCTCGAGCGATCGCTCGCCGATCCCTTCATCAAGGGGTTCCGCCGCGTCCTGCATGTAGCACCCGACGATACGGCCGCCCGACCGCTGTTTCGCGAGAACGTCCGGCGCCTCTCCGGCACCCGCATGACGTTCGACCTCTGCGTCTTCCCGCATCAATTCGAAACCATCCTCGCACTTGTCGATCATTGCCCGGACGTTCGCTTCATTCTCGACCATTGTGCCAATCCGCCGATCAAGGAGGGCATGAACGAAGTCTGGCGCAAGGGTGTCACGGATTTTTCCCGGCGCCCGAACGTAACCGCAAAGGTCTCCGGCGTCGTCGCGTATGGTGATCTTGAAAAATGGTCGGTCGACAGCCTGCGCCCCTATGTCGAGCATACGATCGGAAGCTTTGGCTGGGATCGTGTCGTCTGGGGAAGCGACTGGCCGGTCTGCACGCTGGGTGGCGGGCTGACACCCTGGGTCGCGGCCACCCATGCTCTGACTGCAGGCTGCAGCCCGGAGGAGCGCGATAAGTTCTATCAGGCCAATGCCAAGCGCATCTGGTCGATATGAAACAAAAAGGGCGGCGCCATCGGCGCCGCCCTTTCAGTTTAGTTCGCCCGACAACCTTAAGCGGCTGCGAGCTGCAGTTCCTTCTGAACATTACCACGCAGCGTACCGAGGTCTTTGGCGAAGGCACGGATGCCTTCAGCAAGCTTTTCGGTCGCCATCGCGTCTTCGTTCATCATCCAGCGGAAGGTCTTTTCGTCGACGGTGATCTTGGGAGCAGGCTTCGTCACGTCAGGCGAGAGCTTACGCTCGAGCTTACCCTGGTCCTTGGAGAGTTCGTCGAGGAGGTTCGGCGCAATCGTCAAGCGATCGCAACCGGCCAAGGCTTCGATTTCGCCGGCGCTGCGGAACGACGCGCCCATGACGATCGTCTTGATGTCGTTGGCCTTGTAGTAGTTGTAGATGTCGCGAACGGAAATGACGCCCGGATCTTCCTCGGGCGTGAACTCCTTGCCGGTCGACTTCTTGTACCAGTCGAGGATACGGCCGACGAACGGCGAGATCAGGAACACCTTGGCGTCGGCGCAGGCGATCGCCTGGGCCTTCGAGAAGAGAAGCGTCAAGTTGCAGTCGATGCCTTCTTTCTGCAGGATCTCGGCCGCACGAATGCCTTCCCAAGTCGAAGCCAACTTGATGAGGATGCGGTCACGCTCGATACCGCGTTCCTTGTAGGCAGCGATGATCGAACGTGCCTTGGCAAGCGATGCTTCGGTATCGAAGGAAAGGTCCGCATCGACTTCAGTCGAGACGCGACCCGGAACGAGTTTGACGAGCGCAGCACCGACGGAGATCGCGAGACGATCGGCAACGGCTGCGGAAACGGCCTCTGGATTGCCGCCCTGCTTCTTGCCCCAGGCAACGGCTTCCTTGACCGTGTCTGCAAACATCGGCGTGCCCAGTGCTTTGAGGACGATGCTTGGGTTCGTCGTGCAATCAACCGGCTTCAGACGGGCAACAGCTTCGATGTCACCGGAATCGGCAACGACGGTGGTCATTTCGCGGAGTTGGTCAAGCTTGGATGTCATGGTTACTGGTCCTTTTGACTTGAGCTGCGAGCCGGCGCCTATTCGACCGGCAAAATAATCTACGAACAAGCGGTCAGTATGCTGCACATCGGGCTGCGCTCGTCTTGCTCAAACGAACTGCAACGTGAGGGACAGTTGCACCTTACCTCCTCGGACGCATAAGGGCGACTTCTTCGCGGCGACTATCGCTACTACCACCTAGATATGTCAAGGACATTTGTGCATTTCAATTGACATAAGTGTCACACCCGTCATTATCAGGCGCAACACCGAACCTGTCCTGGCTTAATGGTAGATCTAGGGCGCATTTCGCTCCGGAGGAGATGTGGTCAAGCTCAAACGCGGCACGCACACTGCCTATTCCGAGGCCTCCTCTCTCAGGCTGCGTGCGGCCTGGCTCTATTACAACCAGGGCCTGACCCAGAAGGATGTCGCCGAACAACTCGGCATCAGCCGCACGACGGTGATCCGCCTGCTCGACGAGGCGATGAAGCGCAGCGAAGTTCAGATCTGGATCAACGACTCGATCGGCGACTGCGTCGAATTGTCCGTCAAGCTCGAACGTACCTATGGTCTCGATGAGGCGATTGTTGTGCCGGCGCCGGCAAGCCCTGACGCCAATTCAATGGCAAAGAGCGTCGGCTTGGCGCTCGGCCAGTTCCTCTCCGAAGCCATTCCTGACAATTACACGATTGGCGTCGGCTGGGGGCGCACGATGACAGCCTCGCTCTCCAGCTTCCGGCCGCCCCGCCGCGACAATTGCAAGGTCGTCTCGCTGCTCGGCGGAGTCGTCGCTGTCCACCAGACGAACCCGATCGACTACACCTGGCGGCTGGCAAGCCAGCTCGGGGCGGAGTGCTACATGTTCCTCGCCCCGCTGCTGGTGGATTCGACGGAGACCAAGCGGAACCTCATCGAGAAATGCGGGCTCGATACGATCTATCGTCTGGCCGAAACGCTTGATCTCGCGATCGTCAGCTGCGGCGATATCGGCCCGCATTCCACCTCTCTATCGGAAGGCTGGATCTCCAAAGCGGAGCTGCAACAACTCATCGACGCCGGCTGCGTCTGCGATACGATGTTCAACTTCCTCGACCAGGGCGGCAACACGATCGATCACTCGATCAACAGCCGCGTCATGTCTGTGGACCTCGATACTTTGAAGAAGGCCAAGCACATCGTGCTGTCATCGGGCGGTGCGCATCGCGCCGTGGCTATCCGGGCGACGATCAAACGCATCGGCTGCAATACCCTCATCACGGACGAGAGCGCCGCCAAGGCGCTGTTGGCCCTGGCGGAAGCATCTTAGCGGCTTCCAGAGCAGGCCGTTATTGCAACTGGCAGAGACGCGACAATTGCGATTGCGCCCAGTTCCGCGCAAAATCCTGGGTGTCCGGTAGCTCCGACAGGAGGCTTCCGATCTCGCCATCGATCTCTATGTGGGTGTCCGTGATCTTGCACGCTCCCACATCGAGCGAGACCGTGGCGACGACCTTGCCCTCCACCGGTGCCATCTGAAAGAGCGCATTGTTACCGGTCTCGCAGGTCAAAAGCGCCGTTGCCTTCACGGATGCGAGATTGGCTCCCGTCGAACAGACATCTGCGGACACAACCTTGAAGCCGCTGGTTCGATTGGGCCCCACGGGAAGCTGCTCGCATAGCTGCGCGGTCGATATCGCTCGCGCGACCTCCGGCCATTGCGGACTACTCATCGCCGACTTGCAGCCCGCCCAGGCTGGAACGAGCGATAGCGCGAGCAGGCCAACGGCAATGCCCGCGATCTTGCATGGCTTTTCTCCAGAGTTCATTTCCGCCTCCTCGAGCCCCAGCTCGGAATCAAACCGGTGATTCCTGAGTTTTTGATGGCGGGACTCTCAGGGGAGGTAACGTATCCACAGCTTGGATGGATGCGTGACTGCGGTCACGCGTGCGCCGCCTCCCAGCCCAGCATCGCCCGCTTGCGCGTGAGGCCCCAGTGATACCCCGTCAAAGCCCCGCTCTTGCCGAGTGCGCGGTGGCAGGGAACCACGAAGGAAATCGGGTTTGCGCCAACCGCTGCGCCGACGGCGCGCATTGCCTTCGGCCGGCCGATGTCATTGGCGATATCACTGTAGGTCACGGCTCTGCCGAAGGGGATCTTCAGCAAGCTTTCCCAAACCTGCACCTGGAAATCGGTGCCGATCAGGACGACTCGCAACGGCTGATCGCAGGTCCAGCGGCCCGGCTCGAATATTCGCTCTGCATAAGGCGCCGTTGCCTCTGTATCCTCGACATAACTAGCGTTCGGCCAACGGCACGTCATGTCGTCAAGGCAGGCCGCCTCGTCTCCGAGATCGCTGAAGGCAAGTCCCGCGAGACCCCGGTCGGTTGCCATCACAAGCGCAACGCCGAATGGCGACGCATGGAAGCCATAGCGGATCGTCAACCCGCCGCCTTTCGCCTTCCACTCTCCGGGCGACATCGCCTCATGCGTGACGAAGAGATCATGCAGGCGGCTTGGGCCGGAAAGCCCGACTTCGATAGAGGTCTCCAGCAGAGGCATTGCTTCCTCGCGGAGCAGCCGCTTCGCATGGTCGAGCGTGACCGCCTGCAGGAAAGCCTTTGGAGACAGACCGGCCCAGCGGGTAAACGTCTTTTGCAGCTGCGTCGGCGATTGGTTGAGCCGCGCCGCCATCGTTTCGAGGGACGGCTGATCGCGGTAGTCCTCGGTGATGAGTTCGATCACCCGGCGTACCGTCTCGTAGTCGGAACCGTCAGGGGTGATATCGGTGTTCAGCTTGGCTACCATGTTCATGATCTTTCTCCTTACACCAAGGAGATAGTCAAGTGGCCGCCCGCAAACCACCCGTTTCTTGCGCGTCGATCAAATCCGTTGCTTGACGGTGGCAAGCGCGCCTTTGAAGGCCTTGGCAAAGCTCTCGCGGTCGTCAGGGTTCAGGAAAGAACCGATATCCGTGCCCTTTCCTTCGCCTGTTATATGCATGGAAAGGATGCCGATTTCCTGATGCCGGCGAACGAAGAAGCGCGTCCAGAAGGGATTGAAATGATGTTCGACCATCCGCCCGGAGGGCGCGAACTTGCGCACCGAGATATCGCTCCGCGACACCGTCACTTCCTCCCGCGCACGGCCGGCACGGTAGTTCAGCCAGAAGGCGCCGTAGAGCAGCAGGAAATCCAGCCCAAAAAAGAAGCCGATCGGCCAAGCGCCAGTCGCGACGAAGAACATGCCGTACATCAAGCACACGGCGCCGGTCAAAAGCAGCAACACTTTGAAGCCTTTGCGACCGAGCGACCGGTACGGAAAAAGCTCGGCAGCAAAAACAGGTTGTTCGTTGGCCCTATCGGCGTTGCTTTCCATCATGGCTGGCAAGTATAGATTTTACATGCCAACTCCGAAACTCAAATCATCAGCCACATCGCCGCAGAACTCAAAAGTGATCATTCGCCGCAAGAAGCCGGCCACGGTCCGTTCGGCCTATTCCGAGGCTGAGCGCGAGGAGATCTTCCGCCGCTTCTCCATCCAGCGGCCGGAGCCGAAGGGCGAACTGGAGCACACCAATCCCTTCACGCTGGTCGTTGCCGTGGCCCTCTCCGCCCAGGCGACAGATGCGGGCGTCAACAAGGCGACGCGCGCCCTGTTCAAGATCGCTGACACGCCTGAAAAAATGCTGGCGCTCGGGGAGGAAAGAGTACGCGATTACATCAAGACGATCGGGCTCTACCGCAACAAGGCGAAGAACGTCATCGCTCTATCGCAACTGCTGGTCGACAAATTCGGCGGCGTCGTGCCGCAAACGCGCGACGAACTGATGACACTACCTGGCGTCGGTCGCAAGACCGCCAATGTCGTGCTCTCCATGGCCTTCGGCCAGGCAACGATGGCGGTGGACACCCACATCTTTCGGATCGCCAACCGCATCAAGCTGGCACCGGGCAAGACGCCTGACGAGGTAGAGGAACGCCTGATGAAGGTGGTGCCGAAGCACTACCTCTATCATGCCCACCACTGGCTGATCTTGCACGGCCGCTATACCTGCAAGGCGCGCAAGCCGGAATGTGAACGTTGCGTGATTGCCGACATCTGCAAGTCGCCCGAGAAGACGTGCGATGTGCCGGCGGCGTTGGTCGAGTTACCGCGACAGGTTATAGGAGAGGCCGTCGAGTAAGGCGGCAATCGCCTGCTCATACTCGCTGCGTTCCTCACCGGCTGCGATTGCGATCGCGGCGCGGTCGAAGGCGGCCGAAAGAAGCCGCGCGATCGGCTGCAGCACGGGGCCTCCGCCTGGAAGATATGCTTCGAGGCCCCGTTGGAGCGTGGCTTCAGCGTTCTCCTCGTCGATGACGCCTGCATCGCGAAGGCCAAGGACGGCGGGTGCCTCCAGCAGGAGCAGTTTCGTTCGCCCTTCGTCCGCCAATGCATCGAAATATGCAGAGCCGCCCTCGAGCAATGCCTGACGGGGCGTCAGATCACCGGAGGTGCGCGCTTCGATCGCCTCAGCAACCGCTGCGGCTTCCCGTTCGACCACCGCTCGAAACAGTGCCTTCTTGTCCTCGAAGTGATGATAGAGCGCGCCGCGCGTCACCCCCGCGGCGGCGACGATATCTGGCGTCGCCGTATCGCCATAACCTTTCTCCACGAACAAGCGGCGCGCGGCGTCGAGCAAAGCCTGTTTCGTCTGTTCAGTGCGCTCGCGATTGCTTCTGCTCATAGGAATCTCTTTACATACAATCTGCACGTATGTTAATTACAAAACATGCAGATTGTATGAAAAAACGAGCAGAGGGAAAAGAGATGAAATCGACCAGCTACTATCCCGTAATCATGACTGACCGGGTCCACGAGACAGCTCGCTTCTACATCGGCCATTTCCGCTTCAAGGCGCTTTTCGAAAGCGATTGGTACATTCACCTGCAGTCGATGGACGACGAGCACGTCATCCTCGCAATCCTCGACGGCAGCCATGAGACGATCCCGGAGATCGCACGCGGCAAGGTCTCCGGACTGCTTCTCAATTTCGAAGTAGACGATATCGACGCTATCTATGCGGCCTGCGGAGAGGCGAAGTTGCCGATCCTGAAGCCGATCTGCGACGAGGATTTCGGACAGAGACACTTTATCACGGCCGACCCGAACGGGGTTCTGATCGACATCATCAAGCCGATACCGCCGAGTGCCGAATACGCTGCAATGTACGACGCCTCAGCCCTGCCAACCTGACCTAGCCGCGAAAGCCCGCATCCTCGCGGGAGATCAGCTTATGCAGGTGCACCATTAGTCCGGCAGCGAACAGCGGCGTCAGCAGATTGACGATCGGGATGGCAAGGAACGCCGCAATGACGAGCCCCGCGAGAAACACCGTCGCCGCATGCTTCGCCCGGAACGACCGCGCCTCCTGCGGTGAGCGGAACCGCATCGCCGCAAACTCGAAGAATTCGCGGCCGAGCAGGTAACCATTGACGAGAAAGAAGGCAATCAGGTTGACGCCCGGCACAAACAGCAGAAAAAGCGCGACGACATTGCCGACGATGACAATGCCGAGAAACTTGATGGAACTTGCGAGAGCCGGACCGAGCGGCATCGCGGTGCCGGCCGGGTCCGAGGGATAGTCCCGCTTTTCGATAACCTCGGCTACGTCGTCGAGAAACAGCCCGGCAATCAGCGCCGTTACCGGGGATAGCAACAGGGCCAACCCGAGCGCCAGTCCAATCCCGGCTGCGATCGCAAACACGAAGCCCAGCCACCCGGCCCAATCTGGCATGGCCGGAAAGAAGCTCGCAACCCACGGGAAAACGAATGACATAAAAGCACTTCGCAATGCTAGCCAAAGCCCTACGAGCACCAAAAGAGTCAAACCCAGGACCTTCCAAAAGACTGAACGTGTCTCCGCTGCAAAAAGATTGACAAGGGATAGTCGAGCGGCCTCTAAGATCATCCTGGGGTCTCCGGTTGCAATAACCATGTAGGAATCTGAAGTTTGAACGGCAAGGCTGAAATAAATCCGGCCGATCGCCCCAAAACTTGTCGGGAAACCTATGTTAATATATAGTAATTTATCATCTAAGATTGCTTTATCCTGAGACGCAGCTTTCGGAATAGTTGCAAGCGACGGGGGTTGCCCTGCTTATCCGGGAATTGCTTCGGAAGATCTGGACGGCTGACGTGGAAGATTTTGTTCAAAAGCTCCGCCAATATGCCAAGTCCGGCACCCCGGCCGAGCGACGAATCGCGAAGTACTTCTCCGAACACCTGAACGATCTGCCGTTCGAAACAGCCGCTTCGGTTGCCGATCGCCTGGATCTCAGCCCAATGACAGTGGGCCGCTTTCTGCGCGCGCTCGGCTATCAGGGACTCGACAGCGTCAAGGTCCACATCCGTGAGACAACGGCCATCTCGCCGACGCAGATGCAGGCATCTCTCACTGAGCTGCAAACCGATGCTACCGCCGGCAAGCCGCTCGCCGTACTCGTCTCCGAACAGATTCAGGCATTGCACCACATCTACCACCTGACCGGCCAGCCGCAGTGGACCGAAGCTGTTTCGATGATCTCAGCCGCTCATGAGGTCTTTATCGCTTCGCATGCGCGCCTGTCCGGTTTCGCATCACACTTCGCCCAGCGATTGACATATGCACGCGATGGCGTGCATGCGCTTGATGGTACGGGCAGCCGCTTCGCCGAGCTCTTCGCACGGCTCGATGGCAATGATGCCCTGCTCGTGGTGATTGATAGCCGCCGTTTCGGCAAGGCCCGCCTGCTCGCCCGCACGGCACGGCGCTACGGATACAAGGTCATTCTGGTTACCGCACAAGGAGCCAACTGGATACCAGATCAGGCCAATCTCGTGCTGGCCCTTCCGCCCGCCCGCTCCGAGGACGCCGACAACCTGCCGCCATTGATGGCCTTGCTCGACTGCTTGTCGGAAACCGTCATTGCTGCCGCAGGCGACGAAGCGAGCGCCCGCACCCGCCGCATGGTGGAATTTGGCAGCATGCTGGGCGAAAGCGGAAACCGCTAGATCGGGCCTCCGATAGGGTTGTCCGGTCAGACCGAGGCGACCGATTGGCCCTACTCCATCGCCTCCAGCTCGGCGCGGTGACGATACATGGCAAGTAACCTGCGATAATCGCGGTCGTAAAGCGCCTGCTTTGCTGCATCCGGCAGCCGCTCTTCGCCGCCGGGATACATCGCCGCTCCCGCTTCTGCGAGATCAGCATAGAGGCCACACGCCACGGAAGCCGCCATCGCCGTGCCAAGGAGCACCGCCTCGTTCATCTTAGGCACCACGACCTTGCAACCGGTGGCATCCGAATAGAGCTCCATCAGCACCGAATTTTTCACATGGCCGCCGGCGACATGCAGGGTGTCCGGCACATAGCCGTACTCTTTCATCCGCTCCAGGATGTGGCGTATCCCGAGCGCTATCCCCACTGCGGTACGCCAATACAGCGCGCAGAGCCCGTCGAAGGAGGTGTCCAAGGTCAGGCCGCTTACCGCGCCGACGGCATGCGGGTCAGCGAGCGGCGAGCGGTTGCCGTGAAAATCCGGCAGGACGAAGATCCGCGCACCGAATTCGTCCCCCTCGTCGGCGCGGAGCTGCGCGATCCTAAGGACGATCTTCTGGTGCAATGCCGCGCTCGGCTCGCCGCCGGCCGCGTGCATCCGTACGATATGGTCGAGCAGCGCGCCCGTCGCCGATTGCCCTGCTTCGACCAGCCAGGTTTCTGGAAAGACTGCTTCGTAGTACGGGCCCCACATGCCGTGGCTTGGCTTGCGCTCGCGCGAGAACGAGACGATGCAACTCGACGTGCCAGCGATCAGGGCCAGCTGGCGCTCTAGCCCGCGGGCATCGCGCGCCTCGCCGCCGAGTGTGCCGAGTGCTCCGGCATAGGCATCGATCATGCCCGAGGAAACGTGGCACGCCGTCGTCAATCCCAGCGCCGAGGCGGCCTCCTGCGTCAGGGTCCCGACACTCTTGCCAACCGCCACCGTTTCCTCCGGCAGCCGTCCGCGTTCCAGCAGGTCGTCGAGCCCGATCTGCTCGAGAAAGTCCTTCTGCCAACCTTTGTTGAGATGCGCCAGGTAGTTCCATTTGGCTGTCAACGTGCAACGCGAGCGGGCCAAAGCACCTGTCGCCTTCCAGGTCATGAAATCCGCCAGATCGAAGAGATAGCCGGTGTTCATCCAAGTGCCGGGCAACTTCTTCTTCAGCCACATCAGCTTCGGCATTTCCATTTCCGGGGACATGAAATGGCCTGAGTGCTCCAGCACCGGATGCTGCGTCGCCGTGCAGAAATCGGCCTCCCTCAGTGCCCGGTGGTCGAGCCAGACGATGGTGTCGAAACGCCGTTCGCCGCCGGTCGAAACACTGATCTGATTGCCGTCGACATCGCGCACGACGAGCGAGCAGGTGGCGTCGAAGCCAATAGCGCCGACCGATGCCGGCGCAGCCCCCGATTGCTCCATTGCCTTGCGCACAGCAATGCAGACTGCCGACCAGATGTCTTCGGAATCGTGCTCGGCGTGGTTTTCACGCGGTCGGTTCATGATGATCGGGTGTTCGGCCTTGCCCAGTAGCGCGCCGCGAGCGTCGAAGACGCCGGCGCGCGCACTGCCCGTGCCGATATCGACCGCAACCACATGCTGAGGCATTAAAGGTGCATCCCGTCCTGCTTATGTTTGCGGACAAGGTGTATCAATTCCGGCATCGCGTCAAACACGGCTTCGGGCGAAAGCCGGTCAAGTTCAGCGCGATAGCCGGAAAAATTGGCGTGTGAACCACCGGTGAAGGCAAACACCCTCATGCCTGCGGCCTTGGCCGCCTCTATCCCGGCGGGGCTGTCTTCGACCACGACGCAACCTGCCGGATCGACATTCATTTCACGCGCCGCATGCAGGAACAGGTCCGGGGCCGGTTTGCCGTTCTTGACCATCGTTGCACTGAAGATATTCGGCAACCGATCGATCAAACCGGTGACCGTCAGCGACAGACGGATGCGCTCGACCTGGCTGGAAGAGGCGACGCAGCACGGAATACCGAGAGTGTCGATCGTCTCGGCGATCCCGTCCATCGGTTTCAGCTCCTTGCGAAAGCGGGCGTAGAGATCTGTGCGAATCTGCTCGAGGAATTCCTGGCCCGGGTGGACGTTGTATTCGGTCTTCATCGTCTCGATCACCGTCGCCAGACTGCGTCCGAGGAAGCGGCCGTAGACCTCTTCCTCGGTGATCGGGATGTTGAGATCGTTCATCGCCTTGACAAGAACGCTGACCGATATCGGTTCGCTATCGACGAGAACGCCGTCGCAATCGAAGATGACCAGCCGTGTTTCAGCCTCTGCCATGGCAGACCCATTCGCAATTGGTGCAGGAAAGTTCCAGCCGCCGGACTTGGCGGACGCGGCGGCAAGAATGCCGCCACTAGACCTTACACAGCAAGCTTGTTGTCGAGATAAAGCTGCAGGGTTTCGCGCGTGCCTTTTTCCCACAGCGTTTTCAGCGCGTGGGCAAAACGCTTGCGGAACAGTTCTGATTTCGACACCTCGCCGAAGATGTCGTCGAAGGCGAGGAAGGCCATTGGATCGCTCTTGGCTTTCAGTGCGGCCGCATGCAGGCGATCGGCGCTGGCGTCGTTGAAGACGATGTCCTTGCCGCTGTCGGTCTTGCCCGCGAAATAGCGGCACCACAGCGCCGACACGAGCGCCAGCCCGACGACATCCCGGCCCTGGTTGAGGTTGTCGAGCGTGGACGGCAAAATGAACTTTGGCTGCCGGTTTGATCCATCCTGCGCCAGGCGCGGGATGGTGTCGGCGATCTTCGGATTGAGAAGGCGATGCTCGATCAGCGCAAAATAGTCGGTCAGCGAGGTATTCGGGACCGGCGGAACGATCGGGATAATCTCGTCCTTCTCGAGCTTGGCCAGGAATGCCCGAATCAGCGAATCCTCCATCGAGTCGTGGACGAAGTGGATGTCCATCAGCGCTGCCGGATAGGCAATCGCTGCGTGGCCGCCATTGAGGATGCGGATCTTCATATGTTCATAGGGCGTCACATCGGGAACAAAGGTCACACCGACCTTCTCCAGCGCCGGTCGTCCGGCGGTGAACTTGTCTTCCAGCACCCACTGCTTGAACTCTTCGCAATAGACCGGCCAGTTATCCTCGATGCTGAAGACATCCTTCAACAAATCGATTTCACGCTGGCCTGTCGCCGGCGTGATGCGGTCCACCATGGCATTCGGGAATGCGACGTTCGCCTTGATCCAGTCGGCAAAGGCAGGATCTGACAGGCGTGCTGTACCAACGACGGCATTCGACGTGACGACGCCGTTATGCGGAATGTTGTCGCAGGACATGACGGTGAAAGGCACGATGCCCTTTTCCTTGCGCGCCTTGAGGCCCGCGACAACAAGACCGAAGACGGTCTTCGGCTCGGAAGGGTTCTGGCCGTCCGCAGCGATTGCCGGATGACCCGGATTGAACTTGCCGGACGCGTCGATGAAATAGCCGCCTTCGGTGATCGTCATCGAAACGATACGGATCGTTGGATCGGCGAGCTTGGCGATGATCGTCTTGGCATCGCCAACAGGCAGAATGTCGATCATTGGAGCGGTAACGCGCGCGGCCGTCTTGTTGTTGTCCTGCTCGACGACGGTCGTCAGGAAGTCCTGGGCGGCGAGCTTTTCGCGCATTGCCGCGTCGGAAGGAAGAATACCCGCGCCGATGATCGCCCAATCGTGATCCTGGCCCTGATTGAAGAGGTCGTCGAGGTAGATCGCCTGGTGAGCGCGGTGGAAGTTGCCCACGCCGAAGTGCACGATGCCCGCTTTCAGCGACGCCCGCTCATAGGTCGGTACGGCGGCCGTCTTTGCCGCCTCGGAAAGCGTTGCCAGCGATAGTTTGCACGTCATGTTTCAGTCCTCTTGAAGGTCTTCGGGATCGGCTGCGATCCCGATATCGGCATGCCGGGCATTTGTCCGGCGCGCGCTCTTTTCCCCAACCCGGCACCAATACTCTCAGATGGTGAGGCCACCTTCGTTGAATTTGTGGATCCGCGTCTTGTCGGGCGTCAGATAAACGATGTCCCCAGCCTTGGCCGGGAAATCGCCACCGCCGCGCGCTGTGACGTGGCCGATACCCTCGACATCGACATGCAGGAAGGTGTCGGCGCCGAGATGCTCGGCAACCATGACCTTGCCCTTCCAGTCGCCAGTCTCCATCGACAGCAGCACGTGCTCGGGCCGCACGCCGATCGTGTTCGCGCCAAGCTGCGCGGCATACTGGCCTTTGACGATGTTCATCTTCGGCGAGCCGATGAAGCCCGCGACGAAGAGGTTTCGCGGCTTGTGATAGAGCTCCAGTGGCGAACCGACCTGTTCGATGTTGCCGCGGTTCAGCACCACGATCTTGTCGGCCATGGTCATGGCCTCGACCTGGTCGTGAGTGACGTAGATCATCGTCGTCTTGAGCTGCTGATGCAGTTCGCTGATCTCAAGGCGCATGTTGACGCGCAACGCCGCATCGAGGTTCGACAGCGGCTCGTCAAAGAGGAAGGCCGACGGCTGGCGCACGATCGCACGACCGATTGCTACGCGCTGGCGCTGACCGCCCGAGAGCTGGCGCGGCTTGCGTTCGAGATAGTCCGTCAGATTCAAGACCCGTGCGGCATCAGCGACCTTTCGGTCAATTTCCGCCTTGTCGACGTTGGCCATCTTCAGCGGAAACGCGATGTTGTTGCGCACGCTCATATGCGGATAAAGCGCATAGGATTGGAACACCATTGCCAGCCCACGCTCCGACGGAGCTTTCTCGGTTGCATCCTTGCCGTCGATGACGATCTTGCCGTCAGACACGTCTTCAAGACCTGCAATGAGGCGGAGAAGCGTGGACTTGCCGCAGCCCGAGGGACCGACGAAGACGACGAACTCACCGTCCTTGATGTCGAGGTCGATCGACGGGATGACCTTGGCTTCGCCGAAGACCTTCGAGACTTTCTGAAGGGTAATGCTGCCCATGTTTCTCTCCCTGATATCTTATTTCACCGCGCCGAAGGTCAGGCCGCGGACGAGTTGTTTTTGCGAGAACCAGCCGAGGATCAGGATCGGGGCGATCGCCATGGTCGAAGCTGCCGAAAGCTTGGCATAGAACAAGCCTTCGGGGCTGGAGTAGGAAGCGATGAACGCCGTCAACGGCGCCGCTTTCGAGGCACTGAGGTTCAATGTCCAGAAGGCTTCGTTCCAGGCCAGGATGATGTTCAGGAGCAGTGTCGAGGCGATGCCGGGCACTGCCATCGGCGTCAGCACGTAGATGATCTCCTTGGCAAGCGAGGCGCCGTCCATGCGGGCAGCTTCGAGGATCTCGCCGGGAATTTCCTTGAAGTAGGTGTAAAGCATCCAGACGATGATCGGCAGATTGATCAGTGTGAGGATGATGACAAGGCCGGTGCGGCTATCGAGGAGTCCGGAATTGCGGAACATCAGATAGATCGGGATGAGGGCGCCGACCGGCGGCATCATCTTCGTCGACAACATCCACATCAGGACGTCCTTGGTCCGCTTCGTCGGCGAGAACGCCATCGCCCAGGCAGCCGGAATGGCGATGATCAGGCCGATCAGCGTCGAGCCAAAGGAGATGATCACCGAATTCATGAAGTGGCTGAGATAGTTGGAGCGGCTCTGTACTTCCGAATAGCTCTCCGTCGTCCAGTGGAAGAACAGGAACTGCGGTGGCGAGGCGATAGCATCAGCTTCCGTCTTGAAGCTCGTCAGGAACGTCCAGAGGATCGGGAAGAATATCAGGATGCCGAGCGTCCAGGCGATGGCGGTCATGACGACCTTGCGCTGGGTTGTGACTTTTCTAGCCATCTCAAGCCTCCAGATTCTTGCCGACGAGGCGTACGAGGAAGATCGCAACGATATTGGCGAGGATGACCGCCACGATACCGCCCGCCGAAGCGCCGCCGATATCGAATTGCAGGAGCGCCTGCACATAGACCAGATAGGTGAGGTTCGTGCTCTGCGTGCCCGGCCCGCCATTGGTGGTGACCAGGATTTCGGCGAACACCGAGAGCAGGAAGATCGTCTGGATTAGGATGACGACCGTGATCGCGCGGGCCATGTGCGGCAGGATGATGTAGATGAACTTCGAAACGACGCCGGCGCCATCCATCTCGGCGGCTTCCTGCTGCTCTTCGTCCAGCGATTGCAGGGCGGTCAGCATGATAAGCGTGGCAAACGGCAGCCATTGCCAGGCGACGATTAGAATGATCGAAAAGAGTGGTGCATTGGCAAGCCAGTCATAGGGCTGCATTCCAAGCGCCTTGGCGAGATGCGCGAAGAGCCCGTTGACCGGGTTCATGAACATGTTCTTCCACACCAGCGCGGCAACTGTCGGCATGACGAAGAAGGGAGCGATCACCAGGATGCGAACGATGCCCTGCCCGTAGATATCCTGATTTAGAAGCAGCGCGAACGCGATGCCGCCCACGACGGTGATCAGGAGCACGCCGAGCACTAGCAGCAGGGTATTGATGAGCGCGGAGAAAAAGGCCGGATCGGTCAGGAAGTATTTGTAATTGAGGAAGCCGACGAAGGTTTCCATCCCCGGGCTGAGCAGATTGTAGTTCAGCGTCGAGAAATAGATCGTCATCACAAGGGGGACGATCATCCACAGGAAGAGGAGCACAACAGACGGTGCGATCATCATTCGCGCTGCGGAGCGGGTATGTAACGTTGCCATGGCGATGACCGATCCTGTTCAAATGGGTAGCCGGCTGCAGGGCAGCTGAGAAAAAAGGGGGTCGCCGACGCAGTTTGGGCAATTCGGCGACCCAGACGGGCGGGGATGTCAACTTCCCCGCCTTCTCAGGAGGTTAGTTATTTGATGTAACCAGCCTTGGTCATTTCGCGGGTCGTCAACTGCTGGGCGCTCTGCAGTGCCTGATCGACCGAGACCTGGCCGGCAAGAGCTGCCGAGAACTGCTGGCCGACGGCGGTGCCGATCCCCTGGAATTCAGGGATAGCGACGAACTGGACACCGACATAGGGCACCGGCTTGACGGTCGGCTTTGTCGGGTCAGCTGCATTGATGCTGTCGAGCGTCATCTTCGCGAACGGTGCTGCTTTCTGATAGTCGGCGTTGGCATAGAGCGAAGAGCGCGTCCCCGGAGGTGCATTCAACCAGCCTTCCTTCTCGGCGACCAAGTTGGTGTAGTCCTTGCTGGTTGCCCAGGCGACGAACTTTTCAGCTGCTTCGACCTTCTGCGAGCCTGCAGGGATGGCGAGGTTCCAGGCCCAGAGCCAGTTGCCGCGCTTGCCGAGGCCCTTGTCCGGAGCCAGAGCGAAGCCGACCTTGTCGGCGACGGTGGATTCCTTCGGGTTGCTGACGAAGGAGGCAGCAACGGTCGCGTCGATCCACATGCCGCACTTGCCGGTCTGGAAGAGCGCAAGGTTCTCGTTGAAGCCGTTCGAGGACGCGCCTGGAGGGCCAGCTTCCTTCATCAAGTTGACGTAGAAGTTCAGCGTGTCCTTCCACTCGGCCTGATCGAACTGCGGCTTCCACTGCTCATCGAACCAGCGTGCGCCGAAGGAGTTCGACATGGCCGTCAGGAAGGCCATGTTTTCGCCCCAGCCGGCCTTGCCGCGCAGGCAGATGCCGTAGATTTCCTTGTCCTTGTTGGTGATCTTCTTCGCGGCATCCGCAATGAAATCCCAGGTCGGCGCGTCGGGCATCTTCAGGCCAGCGGCATCGAACAGGTCCTTGCGGTACATGACCATCGAGCTTTCGCCGTAGAACGGTGCGGCATAGAGCTTGCCGTCGGCGGTCAGACCACTGCGGATAGCCGGCAGCAGGTCGTCGGCATCGTAGTCCTTGCCGAGATTGTCGAGCGGCAGCAGCCAGCCCTGTTTTGCCCAGATCGGAACTTCGTAAGTGCCGATCGTCAGAACGTCGTACTGACCGCCCTTGGTCGCGATGTCGGTCGTAACCTTCTGGCGCAGGACGTTCTCTTCGAGGGTTACCCACTCGAGATCAATATCGGGGTTCTTTTTCTTGAAGTCGTCCGTCAGCTTTTGCATCCGGATCATATCGCCGTTGTTGACGGTCGCGATTGTCAGCGTCTCGGCCGAAGCCATGCCGGCAAACGCCAGTGCTGAGCAGGCGCCCAGCAGGAGAGTTCTCAATGTCATATCTTCCTCCCAGAAGATGAGTGCGAGCATTCGCTTTGCTCATGGGCAATTACTCGCTCAAGGGAAAGAAATGTCAATCACCATTCGTTGCTGCATGAGCGAAGAACGATGTTATCTTGTTGAATTTAAAGAATTAAATATTTGCTCATGTCTTGAGCAAATATTCGGCCGTGTCCTCATCCGTGATCAGCGCGTTGATCTGATGGCCTGTTACGGCAGCCCTGATCGCCTTGAATTTGCGCTTGCCCTTGGCGATTCCGATAACGGTCGACGACTCACGTGAGGGGATCGACGCGGAGGCCACCCGCTCGTTGATCGGATTGTCGAGGAGCTTCCCCTCGCTATCAAACACCCAGCCACAGATCTCGCCGACGGCACCGTTGCGCATCAGCTCCATCATCTCGTCCTTCTCGAGAAAACCGTCGATACAAAGCGGCCCGTCGATGCCGAGCTCTCCGATGCCGACAAACGTCACGTCTGCCTGTGCGCTGATCTCTAGCGTCGAGCGAACGAGCTGCTGGCCGTGCAGGGTTTCCCTCTCATCCGCCGAGGTGACCAGAACCGGCAGCGGCATCGGAAAGTGTCGAGCCTTCACCGCGTCAGCCATGCTGAAGATGACGTTGTAGTAAGCAGCGGAGCCATCGGGCGCAATATTGCCGGTCAGCGATACGATGCGGTGACTGGGACATTCGATGGCGGGAAGTTGGTCGACGGCCGCCTTCAAGGTTCGTCCTGTTCCAACTGCGAGCACGATAGGGTCAGGGCGCTTGAGCCAGCGCTCGATTTCCGCTGCGGCGGCCTCCGCGATGCCGACCGTCGTCGAACTGGAGCCCGGGTCGCTTGGCACGACCTCGACATGCTTCAGGTTGAACTTCTTGCGCACGGCATTGGCGAGTTCGAGACAGGCGGCGATTGGATGGTCGAGCCGCACTTTTATCAGCCGTTCGGCAACCGCGAGCGAGACAAGGCGCTGTGCCGATTGCCGTGAAATCCCCATGGAAGAAGCAATCTCATCCTGCGTCCGCCCTGCCACATAGTAGAGCCATCCCGCGCGCGCCGCGTCGTCTAGCCGCCCCGAAGTCTCGGATTTTCTTACCATCAGTCTCTACCATGCTGAAAAGATCGGCCACAGCCGACGCGGATATGCATATTGCGGCAGATCAAACCAGAATTCGGGCAAATGTCGAGTGCATTGAGAAATTGCACAGCCTATTTTGACATGCCTGGCGAGGGCCGCATGCCATCGGCTTGTCATCTTTGTCGATCAACCTTGCTTGACCGAGGATTGAACTGCAAGCTAACTGGCATCGAGGAAAAAAGCTGTGCGAATTCTGCTGGTTGAGGATGACAGAATGATTGGTGGCGCGGTGAGGGATCACGTCGCTGCGGCCAATCATGCCGTCGACTGGGTGCAAAATCTGGGTGACGCCGACGCAGCCGCGGGACCTGTCGATTACGGGCTCATTCTTCTCGATCTCCAACTCCCGGATGGCAGTGGCGTCGCGTTTCTACGCGGCCTTCGAGAACGCGGGCTGAAGACACCTGTCATCATTCTGACTGCACGAGATCAGATCTCGGACCGCATCGACGGACTGAATGCGGGAGCCGACGACTACCTGGTGAAGCCGTTCAACCTTGACGAGTTGGAAGCGCGTATCATGGCGGTCGCTCGCCGCTATGATGCCAACCCGCATCCGGTCGTCCGCATCTCGGACATTGAAATCAACCGGCCCCTGCATCAGATCTCGGTCGCCGGCGAAACGATCATCCTGACGAGCCGTGAATGGGCGGTACTCGATCTGTTGACGGCTCGCCCAGGCGCGATCGTCCCCAAAGATCGGATCGAGGAAGCGCTCTACGCATTCGGTTCGGAAATCGAAAGCAACACCGTCGAGGTCTATGTGAGCCGTCTGCGCAAGAAGATCGGCAAGGACAGGATCCGCACTGCCCGCGGCATCGGCTACACACTCGGATGAAGATGAAGCGCGAACGCAGCATCACTGGCCCGCTCATTCTCGCCCTGACGACCGTCATGGTCGTCTTCTGGCTTGCCGCGATCGGCCTCAGCGTCCGCGTGATGCAGCACGAGTTCGATGAGATTTTCGATAGCGCGCAGCAGGAGACCACCGAGCGTCTCCTGGCTTTGATCCTTGACGATTTGAACCAGCGTGCGGACGTCGATCCGCGCAGCGTCGCCATGCTCAACACTGCCGCCAGTCGAGAATATCTGACTTATCAGGTCCGCGACGCCAGCGGCAAGGTAGCACTGCGTTCGAATGATGCTCCGGCAGAGCCTTTCGATGCACCGCTTCGCACGGGCTTCTATGACACGACGACAGCACGAATCTACACCGAGATGACGGCTGACGGCTCCCTTTTTCTGCAGGTGGCCGACCGGTTCAAGAACCGCCGCGAAGCCGTTCGCGAAAGTTCCGTCACCTTGCTCATCCCATTGGTCGCCCTTATTCCCGCCAGCATCTTTGCGATCTGGTTCATCGTCGGGCGGGCGCTTCGGCCGATCGAGGAACTTCGGCGAGATATCGGGACGAAAGACAGTGGCAACATGGCTGAGGTCGACGATCGGGGTCTGCCGGTCGAACTGAGGCCGATCGCAAGATCGGTCAACCTTCTCCTCGGACGCCTGCGTGCCGCCCTCGAAGCAGAGCGCGAATTCACCGCCAACAGTGCTCACGAGTTGAGAACGCCGATCGCCGGAGCGCTTGCACAGACGCAGCGGCTTATCGAGGAACTGCCGTCCGGCGCAACGCAGGACCGCGTCCGGCAGGTTGAGGCTTCGCTGGTCAATCTCGGCCGTCTGGCAGAGAAACTGCTGCAGCTTTCCCGCGCGGAAGCCGGCATCGGCGGAAGCGCAAGTGCAGTCGACCTGCGCCCGGTCCTCGACATGGTGGTCACCGATTTCCAGCGCGACAGCCGCACGAATGGAAGGCTTCAATACTCCGCGGCGCCGGACGCAAAGCTCGTCCGCACTGCCGACATGGATGCCTTCGGCATTGTCACGCGAAACCTGATCGAGAATGCCCTGCTCCACGGCGATCCGGACCTCCCCGTCAATGTCAGTCTCGAAAGCGGCGGCATCGTGCGCGTTGTGAACGGCGGGCCATTGATCCGAGAGGCTGAGATGGCTGGACTGAAAAAGCGCTTCAGCCGCGGCAAGACGAGTGCGTCCGGCTCCGGCCTCGGGCTCGCTATCGCCGACCGTATCGTCTGCCAGATGGGCGGGACACTGGAACTGCTATCACCGGCGACGGGAGCGAAAGCCGGCTTTGAAGCAAAAATGACCCTACCGGCCTAGCCCGGTTTCGGCTTGCAAAACCTGCCGAAGGGTGCGAGCAGACGCAGAGGCCATCCAAACAGCAGAACCCAAATGATCATTTCTTTTGACATCGGCGGCTCCGCCATCAAGGGCGGAGTGGCGCACTCCGAAGCCGACATCACGCCACTTGGCCGGCGCCCGACCCCCAAGGACGATTTTGCCGCCTTCGTCGAGACGCTGCGTGCCATCATCGCCGAAACCGGCGAGAAGCCGACACGCCTTGCCTTCTCCATCGCAGGCGTCGTCGACCCGGACACGCAAAGGCTGACCTGCGCCAACATTCCCTGTATTCACGGCCGCGATCTCGCCGCCGACCTCGAAGCTGAACTCGGCCTGCCGGTCGTAATTGCGAATGATGCCGACTGCTTCGCCATGGCGGAGGCCGATCTCGGCGCCGGGCGCGGCCACCGCATCGTTCTGGGCGCCATTCTCGGAACCGGCGTCGGCGGCGGTGTGGTTGCGGATGGACGACTGATCAATGCCGCGGGCGGCTTTGCCGGTGAATGGGGACATGGTCCGGCCCTGGCGTCTCATGCCGGCAATCCGCCCGTCGCGATTCCAGCCTACCCCTGCGGCTGTGGCCAGAAGGGGTGCGTCGATACCGTCGGCGGCGCTCGTGGTCTCGAGCGCTTGCATAAGACGCTGCATGACATCGATCTCTCCAGTCAGGAGATCATCGATGATTGGTTGAAGGGCGAGTCCCAAGCGGCGCGCACCATCGATGTCTTCATCGATCTTGTCGCCTCGCCGCTCGCGCTAACAATCAACATCACCGGCGCGACCATCGTTCCAGTCGGCGGCGGGCTTTCCAATGTCGAAGAGCTGCTTGCGGAGCTGGACAAGGCAGTTCGGCAGCGCATCCTGCGCAAATTCGATCGACCGCTCGTGGTCCGCAGTGAATGCCGCGTCGAGCCCGGCCTGATCGGCGCCGCGCTGCTCGGCCTGAAAGCGGAAGCCGCCCACCTCGCAGCTTGAGCCAAAAGAAAATGGCGCGGTTCTCACCGCGCCATCGTTCCCGTCATTCCGCCGCGAGGGCCGGCGGGTGCATCGCCTCCGCCTCTTCCGCTGCATTGCCGTTCGCTGCACCCTGCGCCGCCGCCGTCTTCGGCTCCTTGCCGAAGAACAGCGCATAGGCCGCAGGCAGCACTAGGATCGTCAATACCGTGGCAACCAGAATGCCGCCCATCATGGCGTATGCCAGCGGCCCCCAGAAAACGCCACGTGAGATCGGGATTAGCGCCAGAACCGCCGTCAGCGCCGTCAGCATGATCGGGCGGAACCGTCGTACCGCAGCACCAACGATCGCTTCCTGTCGATGCATTCCCGCCTTGATGTCCTGGTCGATCTGATCGACGAGAATGATCGAGTTGCGGATGATGATCCCGAGCAGTGCGATGACGCCGAGGATGGCAACGAAGCCGAACGGCGCACCCGATATCAGGAGGGCCGCAGCCGCACCGATGATCCCGAGCGGTCCGGTCGCAAGCACGAGCATCGCCTTGCCGAAGTGCTGCAGCTGCGCCATCAGCAGGAGAACGATGACGACGAGCATGATCGGCGCCTTCGCGGCAATCGAAGCCTGGCTTTCGGCGGAATCTTCCGCGCCACCCTGGATCTCGATCTTGTAGCCGGCCGGCAGGCTGTCGCGCAGCGGCTGCATGTCGGCATACATCTTCATGACGACATCGTTGGACTGAACGTCGTCAGGCAATGTCGCCCGGACGGTGATGGTCGGCAGACGGTCGCGCCGCCATTCGATCCCCTGCTCCAGAACCGGCACCACCTTGGCAACCTGGGAGACCGGGACGAAGCCGCCGAAATCCGTCGGCACGTAGACCGAATTGACGGCCGACAGCAGCGAACGATTGGCTTCCGGTTCGCGGGCAACGATCGACACCGTCTCCTCGCCGTCGCGGAAGTCATCGAGCGGCGCACCGGAGACTGCTGTCTGCAGCATCTGGCGTACTCGCTGTGAGGTGACACCGAGCGCACGGGCACGGTCCTGATCGATCACCAGCTTCATCGCCGGCACTGGCTCCAACCAGTCGTCATGGATCGCACCGAGTTGCGGATTAGCCTGGAACTTCGCCTTCACCTCATGGGCTATCTTGCGGACTTCCTGACGGTCCGGCCCCATGATGCGCATCTGCACAGGCCAGCCCGTCGGCGGGCCAAGGAACAGACGATCCACCTTGCCGCGGATATCGGGGAAGTCTTCGGCAAGAATCATCCGTAGCTTCACGATTAGGCGTTCACGCGCCGGCTCGTCGTTTGCCATGACGAGAAGCTGCGCGAAGTTCGGATTGCGAAGCTGCTGGTCGAGCGGGAGGAAGAAGCGCGGGGCACCCTCGCCGATATAGGTGGCAACGAATTTCTTGTCCTTGTCGCCCATGATTTTGGCTTCGAGCGCCTTTGCCTGCGTCTCGACTTCCTTGATGCTGGTGCCTTCAGGCAGCCACAGATCGACCAGGATTTCCGGGCGCGAGGACTGCGGGAAGAAATTCTGCGGGATGAACTGGAACGCCCAAAGACTGGTCGCAAAGGTCACCAGTGTCATCGCCACCACGATGATGCGATGACGCACGGCCCAGCCAACCGTCGCCCGAAGGCGTCGATAGAAGCTGGTATCGAAGGCATCGTGGTGTTCGCCCGCGTGATGGCGCTGCTTCAGGATCATGTAGCCGAGCCACGGCGTGAAATAGACAGCCACGAACCATGAGACGACGAGTGCAATGCCGACCACATAGAACAGCGTGCGCACATACTCGCCGGCGGTTGACGCCGCAAAGCCAACCGGAATGAAGCCGGCGGTGGTGATCAGCGTACCGGTCAGCATCGGGAAGGCGGTCGAGGAATAGGCGAAGCTTGCCGCTTCGATCTTCACAAGGCCTTCCTCTAGCTTTCGCTCCATCAACTCGACGACGATCATTGCGTCGTCGACGAGCAGGCCGAGCGCAATGATCAGCGCCCCGAGCGAGATGCGCTGCAGGTCGATCCCGAGTTCGTACATGATGGCGAAAGTCGCGGCGAGCACCAGCGGGATGGCGATCGCGATGACGAGACCGGAACGCCAGCCGATCGACAGGAAGGAGACGATCAACACGATGATCAACGCCTCGCCGAGCGCATGCATGAACTCGCTAATCGCGTCGGTGACGACGTCGGGCTGATTGGAGATCTGGTCGACGGCAACGCCGTAAGGTAGTGATCCCTCGAAGCGCTCGTAAGTGGCTTCGACATCCTTGCCGACATCGGTCACCTTGAAGCCCTTTGCCATGACGACGCCGACCTGGACGCTCTCGTGACCGTTGAAGCGATATTTGCGCTGATACGGATCTTCGAGGCCGGAATAGACGGTGGCTATATCGCCAAGACGCGTGACCTGATTGCCGGCCTTCAGCCGCAGTTCGCGGATGTCCTCGGCTTTCGTCACGTCGCCTTCGACGGAAATACGCACCGAACGCGTGCCGGTATCGACGGACCCGGCGGGATCGACGTTGTTCTGGCCCTTGATAGCGTTCTGCAGGTCGAGCACGGTCAGCCCCCGCTCGGCCAGCGCCTTCGAGGAGACGTCGACGTAGATCTTCTCCGGTTGGTCGCCGATGATGACCGCCTTTTCGACGCCCGGCGTCGTCAGCAGCATGTCACGCGCCTGGATCGCGAACTTCTTCAGCTCGGGATAACTGTAGCCATCTCCGCTGATCGAATGCAGCGTGATGTAGGTATCGCCAAATTCGTCGTTGAAATAGGGGCCGAGCAACCCTTCCGGCAGCTCATTGGAGATATCGCCGACCTTCTTGCGCACCTGGTAGAAGGCGTCAGCCACCTGTTCGCTATTGGTGTCGCCCTTGACCTGCAGCGTGATGATGGCGCTGCCGGCCCGCGTATAGGACTTGACCCAATCGATATGCGGGGTTTCCTGCAGCTTTCGCTCGATCTTGTTGACGACCTGGTCTTCCATTTCCTGGATGGAGGCACCCGGCCAGATGGCCTGCACGACCATGACGCGGAACGTAAAGTCGGGATCTTCCTTCTGGCCCATGCGCATCAGGCCAAGGACGCCGGTGATCAGGATCAGGCCGAACAGGAAGCGTGCGATGCTCGGATGGCCGATTGCCCAGCGTGATAGGTTAAATGGGCGTTTTTCGGCGTTGGAGTTGTCCATGGTCATAATCCTCTCCTGACCAGGTCTCAGCGAATGACGTCGCCGGTTTCGGCTTGCGCCGACTGCTGCTCCGGCAGCTTGACCTTGAGGTTCTCGGCCATGAACTGCGTGCCAGCCGCGACGACGAGATCGCCGCTTTTCAACCCGTCGGCGACATGGACGCCGCCACCGGTGAAGTCCGCCACCTTGATTTCGCGGGCGTGAACCGTCGAGGCGTTGCGATCGACGACCCAGACGATCTTCTTGCCTTCACGTTCGGCGAGCGCGCTTAGCGGAATAGCGACGTCGGTCTCAGCATTGCCAACAGCGGCTTCGATCGTCGCCGTCATGCCAAGCAGCACCCGATCATCTGTCGGGAGGCTGACACGAACGGAAAAGGTGCGCGACTGGGGATCGGCGCTGCCGGAAACCTCGCGTACCTTGCCGTCGAGCACCAGTTTGCTGTCGGACCAGAAGGTGGCTTTCACAGTCTTGCCTGGCTTGAACTGTGCAATGTCGTTCTCGGGAACGGCGATCTGCACTTCCTTCTCGCCGTCCAGCGCGACCACGGCTACAGGCGTCCCGGCAGCAACAACGGCGCCGGTGTCGGCACTGATCGATGTCACGATACCATTCCGGTCAGCCTTCAGCTCGGTATAGACAACCTGGTTTTTTGCCTGGTCGAGCGACGAAGCAGCAGCATCGCGCGTTGAGACTGCCTGATCGTAGCTGAGAGCCGCCTGTTCCATCTGCGATTTTGCCGTGACGCTCTTATCGAACAGCTGCTGAGCGCGCTTGTTGGCAAGGTCGGCGGTCGCCACACCCTTTTCGGCGGCGGCAAGGTTTGCTTCGGCGGTTCTGACCGCCAGCTCGTAGTCGGTCGGATCGATTTCGGCGAGCAGATCACCAGGCTTGACGCGATCGCCAATGTTGACACGACGGTCGGTGATCTTGCCGGCGACGCGGAAGCCGAGATTCATCTCGACGCGGGCCTTCACGGCACCGGAATAGTCCAGCGCACGCGTACCGCGAGCCTCGGCAATTTCCACCACCTTGACCGGGCGGATGATCTCTTTCGTTTCGGCCTTCTTCTCCTCGCTGCAGCCAGATATGGCAAGCGTAACGGCGCCGAGGAGCGCGAAAGTGGCAAACGACGGCAACTGCACTGTCTTCAGCGAAATCATCTTTCGCACTCCTGAAATCGTTTATCGGTTGATCTGCGGCTTTTACCGCTCGTTATTTTTTCAGCGCCCGGATCGAGAACTCGACCAGTTCGTCAACAGTGGCGCGGTTGGTCTTGGCAAGACATTGCGCCACCATCTGCGGATGGCAGAGGGTGACGGTGGCCGCCCCGAAGCAGCGTGAGGCGACATCCGCATCCTGCTCGGCAAATTCGCCGGCAGCGATCCCTTCGCGGATCACGTCAGCGAGCAATTCATGAATACTGTCGACATGCTTTTCGATGACGTGCCAGTCACGCTCGATGGCGACGACGACCATCTCGTGCACCTTTTCCTGGTCGAGCATGGTGTCGACCGTCATCTGGTATTGGCCCTGCACGAACCTGCGCAGCCGATCGGAGGCGCTGATCTGCAGGTGGCAGGCATCGTAGGCCATCTGGTAGCTGGCAGCGAGCATGCGGCCGCAGATCGCCTGATGGATTTCCACCTTCGAGGCAAAGAAGCGGTAGACATTCGCCGGCGACATGCCGAGATCGCGCGCAATGTCGGCAACGGTGGTTTTGGAGTACCCATAGTGACGGAAAAGGCGCTCGCCAGCGTCAAGAATGCGCGTCACATTCTCCTGGCGAGCCAATTCGATGGTGTTTTCC
Source organism: Rhizobium sp. BK399 (assembly GCF_014194695.1). Lineage (GTDB taxonomy): Bacteria > Pseudomonadota > Alphaproteobacteria > Rhizobiales > Rhizobiaceae > Rhizobium. The sequence goes on from NZ_JACIAH010000004.1 coordinate 342,932, forward strand.
GCTGCATCGGCAACCAACTTCATGCACCTCATTTACGACTGACGATTTTTGAATTTCGTCAGTCGTAAAATAACAATCGTAATATGTCAACGTTTTCTTGGGAACGGGACAACCAATCCGATGCCGTCAACGTCCAAGCTAGGGAAGTCACTGTGTTCGAGTGGGCGATGTATGCAGGATGCCGTAGGCAAGCGGTATCGCCCGCTGGCTAAGTCACGGCGCAATTGCCTTCAGATGCATGGGGCCGAAAGAACCATGCGGCTGACAAAGTGCCGACGCTGATGCGCGGCACTCGGCCTTAGGTCATAGCTCAGGCGAGCTTGACTTCAAGAGAGATCGGGACCGCCGAGAGTGCCTTCGATACCGGGCATCCGGCCTTGGCTTTGTTGGCGAGTTCGATGAACGTCCGCTCGTCGGTGTTCGGAACCGTTCCCGTCAGCGTAAGGTGGATCGCCGTGATGGCGAAGCCGCCTTCGACGCTTTCGAGCGTCACCTTCGCTGTCGTCTCCATGTCGGTCGCCTTGAGACCGGCTTCCTCGAGGATGAGCGAGAGAGCCATCGTGAAGCATCCGGCATGGGCCGCGCCGATCAGTTCTTCCGGATTGGTACCCGGAATGCCTTCAAATCGGCTTGAGAAGCCATAGGGATAGTGCTTCAGCGCGCCGCTCTGTGTGGAAATTTGTCCCTTGCCGTCCTTCAGTCCACCGGACCACTGCGCTGAACCTGTACGATTGATCTGCATGCCGTCCTCCTGTTTGGATTCAGAGGAAGCGGGCTATCGCCGCTTCGCCAGCCGAAAGAGGCAACCTGCCTCTTCGACGCGATATAATCCTCTATCGGCGGAAGGCGACAACGCCGTGAAATTTCTTCGAGCGACAAGCAGGCAGGAAGCTGTCAGATCTCGATCCGCGCTGTGTCGAGCGTATAAAGCTCCTGCGCGCGTTTGACACCGCGGAGCGCATAGCGACCGATGCAGGCAAGCGCGCCCCGTTCTTTCTCAGGGATCGTTGCTGCAAACTCCGACGACATCAGCACGTTGAGATCGACCGATCGGCACATCGAGGCAATCCGGCTGACTTCGTTCACAGCGGGTCCGATGACGGTGAAGTCGAGCCGCTCGCGACTGCCGATGTTTCCGTAGAAAACATCGCCGATGTGCAGGCCGATATAGACCTCCGTCGTCGGGCGCCCTTCCTCCGCCCGCTCCTCGTTCAACGCCTTCAGCTTCTGCCGCAGCAATCGCTCTGCTTGCAGCGACGCGGCGCAGGCCTCGTCGGCCTGGTCGGCCTTGAAGATCGCCAGCACCCCATCGCCGATCAGCTTCAACACATCGCCGCCTGCCTCGTGTATCGCGGAAATGACCACATCGCTGTAGGCATTCAGCATCGGCAGAATCTCTTCAGGCGGCGCGCTGTCAGATATCTTGGTGTAGTTCAGAAGATCCGAGAACCACAGGGCCGCGGAGATTCGCTCCGACTTACCGCGTGTGATCTTGCCTTCCAGCACTTGCCGCGCGGCATCGTCGCCGAGATATACCTCGGCAATCGTCCGTGCGATCCGCGCAAGCGCAATACATTTGATCGCAAGCGCCAGGACCGGCACCAGCTTTCGCAGGATGATGAGGTCGTGGTCTGAGAACCCCTCGGGACTGCGCGTGGCGAAGTGAGAAAAGAAGCAGTCCATCTCGCCGATCGTGCCCGCCTTCTCGAACCGATGGACCATCGCGACGAAGTCGGTGTGGCCCTGCTGGAGCATCGATTCGAGCATGACGAAGTCGGTCGGATCGCCAAAGCCGATGCGCCGTCTGACCTCGTTTTCTTTGCCGGCCCAAAGATAGTAGAAGGCGGATCGCTGCCAACTCTCCAGCGCCGCGCCATCGCTGGAGGGGCCATATTCGAATTCGGCTTCGATCTCCTCGCGGCTATCCCAGCGAAACGCCCTGCCTTCGTGCACGGGATGAAGCGTGTCCATCAGGGCCATGCCGCGATCAAGTGGAAGGCCGCGCTCACGACAGGCTTCACAAAACCCGATCAGGAGTTCGGCTTCCGAGGCGCCCTTCAGCCCCTGCTCGGTCAACCAGGCCGCAACGGTCCCTACATCACTGTATTCCATGCCGTTTCCCTCGCTCATGCGAAAGCTGTATCGCGATTTCGCCGACAAGGGAAAGGCAAACCTCAGCCCGCAGCAGGCATGTTGTAAGGTGTGACAATTTCCACCGACGACAATGCCGGAGCCGCGATTCCACCGCTCGCCGAGCGGCTCATCACGGCGCGAAAGGCCGAGCGGGCATCCGTGCGCAGATCATGGTGTAGCACGAAGCTGATCTTGCGACCTGTGAGCAGTGCGCGATTGTCGGCGTCTAGATCATGCGCAACGAAGACGCGAATCGAACGCTGCGCCGCCTCGAAGGCTGCAAGCACGGCTCGGTTTCCGCCGCCGATGGAATAGACAGCGTTGATCGCCGCATCCGCCGCAATTGCCCGAGCCGCCAGCGTGCCCGTCGCCGCGTCCGTGCCATGCCCTTCGCTGATTTCGGTTACCGAGATGAGCGGATAGCGTTCACGCAGAACACGACGAAAACCGATCTCCCGCTCTTCCTCGCCGCGAAACCGCCCGCTGGATAGCGTGACGAGGACGCGCCCCGGCGCTTTGCCAAAATGCTCGCCGATGAGATAAGCAGCCGTCTCTCCGGCTGCGCGGTTGTCGGCCCCGGCGTAAGCGCTGCGCGACGAATTTGGCAGGTCCGTCACCAGCGTGACCACCGGAATTCCCGCATCAGTCGCCCTGGAAACGGCAGCGGCGACCTCAGGAACATCCGGGGCCTTCAAGACGATGCCGTTGGTGCCGCGCAGCCGGATCCGGTCGAGCAGTTGCACCAGTTCAGCTTGCTTCATCACCTCGGCAAAATGGAAGCGGCACCGAAATACCGTTGGCAAGAACGTCGCGACCTCCGCTTCGAAAGCGTCGCGAACGGCAGTGCTGAAGCGTTCCGGTGTTTCCATGACGACATCGATCGCGAGCTTGCGCCCGCTGACTTCGCCACCAATCTGCTGTTTCTCCAGCTCCGCGATCGCAGCTCGCACCCGCATCATCGTCTGATGCCTGACACCGCTCCTGCCATTGAGAACGCGATCCACCGTCGCAGTGCTCAGCCCGGCCTGAAAGGCGATATCCTTGACGAGAAACCGATGTGCCATGCAGTCTATCCTGATGGTTTTTTGATGGATTCCTGATCTATAACAGACCCGTCGGCGGCGTATAGTGCCCTCATCGGAACGGGAGGAGCACCATGAAAACCGACAACCTACAGAAACTGCGGGCCGATCGCGTCTGGCTGACCGAGGATTCCTGCGATCTCGCCGACTTCCGCAAGCTTGCCGAGAAGACAACGGCTCTGGCCGACTATCCGACGGCTGACGCCGTGGAAAAGAACATTCTGATCTATGACAGCGCCAAGGTCATTGCAGCGATCGCCAGCCCCGAAGGCCGCAAAGCGGTGCTCGCCGAGATCTGCGAGGCCTTCGGCGAGGGCCCGGGCGTCATCGTCTTCAAGCGCGCCTACAGGGATACCGGTATCATCGACCGTGCCAGCGCAATATTCGACGAGATCATCGAGGAGCAACATCGGACCGCAACCGGCGGCGGCGATCACTTTGCCAAGCCAGGCGCCAATGACCGCATCTGGAACTCGCTGGAAAAACACTGCCTTGCCGATCCGGAGAATTTCGCAGAATACTATGCAAATCCGATCGTCGCGATCGCAAGCGAGGCCTGGCTCGGCCCGAGCTACCAGATGACGGCGCAGGTCAACCGGGTCAATCCGGGCGGCGCGGCGCAGTCCGCGCACCGCGACTACCATCTCGGTTTCCAGTCTTCCAAGGTGATCGAGCAGTTCCCGGCGCATGTGCATAGGCTCTCGCCGGTGCTGACGCTGCAGGGCGCCGTCGCTCATTGCGACATGCCGCTCGAAAGCGGACCCACCCTCTTTCTGCCGCACAGTCAGACCTATGAGCCGGGCTACCTCGCGCTCAAGCGCCAGGAATTCAAGGATTACTTCGAAACGCATCATGTCCAGCTGCCGCTCAAAAAGGGCGACGTGGTGTTCTTCAATCCGGCCCTGTTCCACGCAGCCGGCACAAACCGCTCGACCGACATCAAGCGCGTCGCCAATCTGCTGCAGGTTTCCTCCGCATTCGGTCGCGCCATGGAATCCGTGAACCGCGAGCGCATGAGCGCAAAACTGTTCCCGGCATTGAAGTCTCTGAGAGGAAAACTGTCCGAAACCGAAATCGGCAACGCGGTTGCCGCCTGCGCCGAGGGCTACTCCTTCCCGACCAACCTCGACCGCGACCCGCCAATCGGGGGCCTTGCCCCGAAGACGCAGGCGCAACTGATGCACGAGGCCCTGCAGGAAGATTGGGACGATGCGCGGTTCACGTCGGCACTGGCGCAACAGAGCGAGCGACGACTGAGCTGACGCATCCGCGTCAACAAAATTAGCTCCCGGCGCCCACCGTGTCGGGAGCTTTCGGCATATTGACCATCATTCAAAGGAGGAGTGCATGACAACAGACCACAGCCGCCTCGACGGCAAAATCGCGATCGTAACGGGCGGTACGCAAGGGCTTGGCGCGACAATCGCCCGCCTCTTCGCCGAGCGCGGGGCCAAAGGCCTCGTCATTTGCGGGCGCAACGAGCAGAAGGGCAAGGCGAAAGCCGACGAGATCGCCGCCGCCACCGGAGTCAAGGTCGTTTACGTGAAGGCCGATCTCGGTCAGGTCGAGGATGCGAAAAACGTCGTTCATGTCTGCGACCAGACGTTTGGCCGCGTCGATGCGCTGGTGAACGCGGCGGCCATCACCGACCGCGGCACCATCCTCGATACCAGCCCGGAACTCTTCGACGCCATGTTCGCCATCAACGTCCGCGCGCCGTTCTTTCTGATGCAGGAAACGGTGAAGGTAATGCGGCGCGAGAAGATCGAGGGCACCATCGTCAATATCGGCTCCATGTCGGCCAAGGCAGGGCAGCCGTTCATCGCCGCCTATTGCGCCTCCAAGGGTGCCTTGGAAACCCTCACGAAGAACACCGCCTACGCGCTGCTTCGCAACCGCATCCGTGTCAACGGCCTCAACATCGGCTGGATGGCATCCGAGGGTGAGGATCGCATTCAGCGGGAATTCCACGGAGCACCGGCCGACTGGCTCGAAAAAGCGGCGGCCAGCCAGCCGTTCGGCCGCCTCGTCGATCCGGAGGAAGTGGCACGCGCCTGCGCCTATCTTTCCTCGGCGGAATCCGGCCTCATGACCGGATCGATGATCTGCTTCGACCAATCGATCTGGGGCGCCTATGACGGTTCGCCGCATCCGGACACAGCCCTCTGAAAAAATGCGAAGCCGGACGCCTTTGCCGGCGCCCGGCTCTGGAACACATCACCGTTTACGTTTACGAAGAGCGTCATCACATCGCTTGGGAGGAGCTGGCCTGTGTTGGAAGATGCGCTCTATGACATCCGTGACGATCGCTTCACTGGCTTGATTGCAGGCAGCGCCCGGCTGGAGGAGCTCTATAGCGGTTGCCGCTGGGCAGAAGGCCCCGTCTGGTTCTCGGACCTGAATTGCCTGATTTGGAGCGACATCCCCAATGAGCGGATGATGCGTTGGGTGCCCGACGGCAGTGTCTCGGTTTTCCGCTCACCGTCCAATTACGTCAACGGCAACACCCGCGACCGCCAGGGCCGGCTGATCTCCTGCGAGCATGGCGGCCGGCGCGTCACCCGTACTGAATTCGACGGCCGCATCACGGTGCTGGCCGACAGCTACAAAGGCAAGCGACTGAACTCTCCGAACGACGTCGTCGTCAAGTCGGACGGTTCGATCTGGTTCACCGATCCGAGCTACGGCATCATGTCCGACTATGAAGGCCACAAGGCCGAGCCTGAACAGGAAACCCGCAACGTCTACCGCATCGACGCTCCGACGGGAGAGATCGAAGCTGTCGCCACCGATTTCATCCAGCCCAATGGCCTTGCCTTTTCGCCTGATGAAAAGCAGCTCTACATTGCCGATTCCGGCTCGCGTAACCATGAGGTCCCCCGCCACATCCGCGTTTTCGACATCGTCGACGGCAAAAAGCTCGCGAACAGCCGGTATTTCTGCTCGATTGACAGCGGCGTGCCGGATGGCTTCCGCTTCGACGTCAGCGGTAACCTCTGGACCAGCGCTGCCGACGGCGTTCATTGCTTCGCGCCCGACGGCACACTGCTCGGCAAGATCAAGGTGCCGCAGACGGTCTCAAACATCGCCTTCGGCGGCGTGAAAAAGAACCGCCTCTTCATCACCGCCACCCAATCGCTCTATTCGATTTACACCACCACCAACGGCGCCCAGTATCCATAGGATAGCACCACGCGCCATCGAACCAGAACGTCAGCGCTGCCTAGCAAGCTAGGCATCTCCACCCGGAAAGACCCACCGATGCTTGAATTTTCCTGCGCCCTTCAACGGCGCCAATCCGTTCGCACCGCTTTTTCCATGGGAGCCTGAGATGCGTTCCGTTGTTTCTTTCAACGAGAGTTGGAGTTTCCGTGAGGGCTTCGGCCAGCGTCTGCTCGAGGGCTTCGACGGCGCGGCGACCGTTAGCTTGCCGCATACGGCCGTTGAATTGCCTTTCAACTACTTCGACGAGAAGAGCTACCAGCGGGCATTCACCTATCAAAAGATCCTGCGCTGGATGCCCGAGTTCGAGGGTCGTGAGGTCTCGCTGGTCTTCGACGCCGCCATGGCCGATGCCGTCGTTTATCTCAACGGCGAAGAAATCATCGCCCACAATGATGGCTACACGCCGTTCGAGGCCCGCCTCACCGGCAGGCTGGTCATCGGCGACAATCTGGTCACTGTAAAGATCGACGGGAGCGAAAACCCCGCGATTCCGCCCTTCGGCGGTCGTATCGACTACCTCACCTATGCGGGCATCTATCGGGACGTCTGGCTGAAGGTCACGGACCCTATCTCGGTTGCCAACCTGAAGATCGAAACCCACAACGTGCTGGCTGAGGAAAAGTCGGCCAGCGTGCGTATCGATCTTGCCAATCCGCAACAGCTCACCTTCCTGGGCTCAGTATCGGCGTCGCTGAAGGATGAAGATGGGCGCGTGCTCGCCACCGTGTCCGCAGAAACGACCGGCGAAAATCCTACGCTCGTTTTCGATAGCCTGACCGGCATGTCGCTCTGGGATATCGACGACCCGGCACTCTACGAAATTACCGTCGAATTGAAGACAAGCCACGGTTCCGACCGGGTCTCCTCGAACTTCGGCTTCCGCACCGCCGAGTTCACGACCGGAGGTTTTCTTCTCAACGGCCGGCCGATGAAGCTTCGCGGTCTCAATCGTCACCAGGCTTTCCCCTATGTCGGCTATGCCGCGGGCAGATCAGCCCAGGAGCGCGACGCCGACATCATGAAATCGGTGCTGAAGTGCAACATCGTCCGCACCTCGCACTATCCGCAATCGAAATGGTTCCTCGATCGGTGCGATCGCATTGGCCTTCTGGTCTTCGAGGAAATTCCGGGCTGGCAGCATATCGGCGACGAGGAGTGGCAACGGGAATCGATCCGCAACGTCCGTCGCATGATCGAACGCGACTGGAACCATCCCTCGATCATCATCTGGGGCGTTCGCATCAACGAGTCACAGGACAGTCACGACTTCTATGTCGAGACGAACCGGCTTGCCCGGGCGCTCGACCATACGCGACAGACCGGCGGCGTCCGCTACATAACGGACAGCGAACTGCTCGAAGACGTCTACACGATGAACGACTTCATCCTCGGCAACGAGGAGCTGCCCGGCAATAACCGCCCGCGCACAGCGCTCCGCCCGCAGCAGGAATCCACCGGCCTGTCGTATAAGGTGCCCTACATGATCACCGAGTTCGGTGGCCACATGTATCCCACCAAGATCTACGACCAAGAAGCCAGGCAAGCCGAACATGTTCGCCGGCATCTCGAAGTGCTGAATGCAGCCTATGGCGATCCTGATATCGCGGGCGCGATCGGCTGGTGCATGTTCGACTACAACACCCACAAGGACTTCGGCTCCGGCGACCGGATCTGCTACCACGGCGTCATGGACATGTTCCGCGAACCGAAGTTTGCCGCCTATGTCTATGCCAGCCAATGCGATCCGTCTGACGAGATCGTCATGAAGCCCGTCACTTTCTGGGCGCGCGGTGAGCGCAATATCGGAGGCGTTCTGCCGTTGATCATTCTGACCAACTGCGACGAGATCGAATTGCGATACGGCTCGCTGACGAAGCGGATTGGGCCGGACCGCGAGAACTACCCGCATCTGCCACACCCGCCTGTCGTTCTTGACCATCGTCACTTCACGCCTGATGAGCTTGGCACGTGGGGGCTTGAATGGATCGATGGCGAATTCACCGGCTACATCGCCGGCGAACCCGTCGCCAGTTTGACCCTTGCAGCCGATCCGCTGCCAACAACGCTGCAGGTCGCCGCCGACAGCACGACGCTGAAGGCGCGCGAACGCGACACGACCCGCGTTATCATCCGAGCGCTTGATCAGATGGGACAGCGCCTGCCTTTCATGAATGACAATGTCACGGTGCAGGTCGATGGGCCGGCAAAAATCGTTGGGCCGGCATCGGTACCGCTACAGGGCGGCACTGTCGGCTTCTGGTTGGAGGCGACCGGATTGACCGGTACGATCAGCCTACAGGCAAATTGCAGCCGTTTCCCCGCGGTCAAGATCGAACTGGCGGCCGTTTGAGCAGATAGTCGGCACGCCCGATATGGCGGGGCGTGCCATCAGCCGGACTGCGCCGGCTGCACCGACCGGACGGTCCCGTTGTTATCGACGACGCATGAGAACTTCTTGCCGCCGGCGTCGAGATCGACGGCGAAGGTGCCGTCGGGTAATTGCCGAGATGCGGTGGGCAATACCTTGGCGTTCGGACCGGCAACCCCGGCAGCAGAATTGGCGCAGAGCAGCTGCAGATCCGCCGGAGCCGTCTGCAGCGTGGTGCGGGCCATGCTTTCAGGCGCCGGTGGCGTCGGTGTGCAAGCGCCAAGCAGCGCCGCACTCGTCATTGCGGCCATCAGCCGACCGATCGAAATTCCCTTCGCAGTGTTCTGCAGCAAAATCCTGTCCCCCGACTAGATTGTCTGTTTCCGGCGCGACGCCGTCCCCATTCTCAGACGCCCTTGTAGAGCGCCGCCCCCTGCATCAACACGATGACCTTGGCGCCGATCTTGATCCGCGATGCAAGATCAGTGATGTCATTGTTATTCATGCGGATGCAGCCTGACGACACATCAAGGCCGATCGTCCAGGGCTCAGCGGTACCATGGATGCGGTAGATCGTGTCCTGATCGCCTTCGTAGAGATAGAGGGCCCTGGCACCCAGTGGATTTTCCGGTCCGCCAGGCATTCCGGCCGCCCATTTGGCCGCATTTGGGTCGCGCGCCACCATTTCGGCCGGCGGCGTCCAGGTAGGCCACTCCGCCATCCGACCAACGCGCACGATCCCAGCCCAGCCGAAGCCTTCGCGCCCCACACCGATACCATACCGGATTGCCTGCCCGCCCGGCTGGACAAGGTAAAGAAAATGCTGGTTGCCATCGATGATGATCGTTCCCGGCGGCTCCGCCGTTCGGAACGTCACCGTCTGCATTCGGAATGCTTCTGGCGCCTGGTTGTTGCGTGCATAGTACTGGCGCGCCTTCTTCTTGTCGTAGTTCACCCAGGTATGCGTTTTGGAATCATAGATTTGTGTCTGCGCCCAAGCGGCGAGCGGGCCAATACACACGCCCGCTGCAATCAGAGCCGCCGTCAACTTGCGTGTGCGCCGAGTCTTTTTCGCCTTCGCCGGAAGTTCGTCGCGTGCCATCATTTGCTAGCCCACCCATCCACACGCTTTGCGTTGTCGGCGACCCATTTTGTCGCGTAGTCGAGCGGCGGGACGCGCTCGACTTCGAGCGCATAGCTCATCGCCGTCGCCTCTTCCGGCGTGAAATCGATCTTTTCCAGGAACGAGGCGATGTCCGGGTGTTTCTTTGCAAAAGCAGCCGCGTAGCCAATGCGGAAATTGGCGGTGTCCCAAGCTGTCGATGCCGTCGACTTGGTGATCCAAAGCGGATCGTTGGCACCGACCAGCTGCCACTTGCTGGCATCGTGCGGCGGCTCCGCGAGGCGCACGATCTTATGCAGGTCAAAGATGAAGTGGGGTGCGTAGCAGGCAAAGACCAGCGGCTGGTTCGTGGCGATGGCGATGTCCAGTCCCGCCAGCGCGACTTCCTCTTCCGATTCGACCAACGTCAGGTCCTTGGCATAGCCGTAGGTGTTCGCTCTGACACGTTCGATCCCCGTCGAGGCCCATGCCGGTGCGCCAAGCCACATCTCGCCCTTGCCATCACCGTCAGTATCGAGAATCTTCGTCTTTTCCGGATCGCTGAGGTCGGTGATCGACTTCAGGCCCTTTTCGGCGGCAGCGGGCGTCGCGCAGATGCCCTGCCATGCCGGCACGCCATGCTTGGCGAGAACCACGACGCCCTTCTCGGTGACGAAGGTCTTGATGACGTTTTCAAGATTGGGCTGCCAGACCTCCGGCTGGATGTCGACAGTGCCTTTCTCCATGCCGTTGAAGGCGAGCAGCGTCCCAAGCTCCTGCACATCGGCATTAAGCCCGAACTCCTTAGCAATACTGACCTTGAGGATATTTGCCGTCGCCTGCCCCGAGGGCCAGTTCGGCATCGCGATCACCAGATCGGCGCCAAAGGCCGCACTGCTCACTGCGAGCGCTGCGGCAAAAACGGATGAAAAGAGCCCTGAACATGCTACGCACTTCGTCATGCCTGCCCCCCAAATATGCGAGAAAGGTAGAAATGCACGTCACATCTTGCAGGCGAACATGCATAAAGCGCTTACATCCGTCAAGTCGAGTTGACGTTCACGTTTGGCCCTACCGAAGGCAGTTTTCGCGTGCCCAAGCGCTGGTGCGGACGGCCATGGTCGTGAGGTGATCGGCGACGGAGAAGCCGGAAATTTTCTTCCTCGGCGCAAGATCGTGATCGCCGTCTTCAAGCCAAAGGACTGATATTGCCGGGGAAAGCGGATAGGTCGAAACCTCTTCACGAGTCCCGAATTCGTCGCGCGTCCCTTGGCAAATGAGCGTTGGCGTGCGCAGATTTTTGAGGTGCGCCGTGCGCAGTTGCTGCGGCTTGCCGGGCGGATGAAAAGGATAGCCGAGGCACAACAATCCACAGATCGCGCCCTCCGCGTGCAGGTCGTCGGCTACCATGCTCGCCACTCGCCCACCCATGGACTTGCCGCCAATAATAAGCGGCCCGGAGCTCGCAAGCGCCCTTACCGCGTCCCTGTATTCCGGAATCAAGGTTTCCGCTTTCGGCGGTGGCCTTCGAGCATCGAACGTCCGGCGAGCGGCCATGTAGGCGAATTCGAAGCGCGCAATCCGGAACCCGACTGCGGCAAGAGCTTCGGCGGCGGCGGCCATGGATTTGGAGTCCATAGGCGCACCGGCGCCATGTGCAAGCAGGATCGTCGCTGCAGGATTGTCCGGGCCAGTGATCAGGAAGTTTTCGCTCATTGCGATGTCATAGCGCAATGAGCGAGGCACCACCATCTTGGTGGAAAGAAACAGACGCTGTCAGTGGAATTTCGGCATGTCGGGAAGTGCCGAGAATTCTTCGCTGATCATTTCGCTCATCGCGACCAGAATTTCCTTGCGGGAGAATCCCGACCGCTCGAGTTGCAGGATCATCTGGTCGAGATCCAACTCGAGCTGACCACGGCAGCAGGCCACCCGATCGGCAGAAACGAGGAGAATTTCTTCAAGGATCAGCATCGCTTCGCTCCTAATTTCCAGAAGCAACCTGCGACAGCGCTAAATGTTCCAACGTCACCCATCAACGTCCCTCGGCGCAGCACGATGCGGTCCGGTCGAAATCGTGCTCAGTTGAGCCGGTTTCCCTCGACCGAAAAGAGATGCGCCTTGGACAAGTCGGGCGCCACCTTTATCCGTTCGCCCGGCTGCAACGCGACCCGGTCATGCAGCACCATCGCTGCCGTCTGCGTTCCGATCTCCATGATTACATGTGTTTCTGCTCCCGTCGGCTCCACCACCACAACGGTCGCCAAGACGCCCTCCGCGGCAATGGTGAGGTGTTCCGGTCGGATGCCGTAGGTGTGAACGTCAGCCGGCATCTCGCAACGCGGCATGGGAAGCCTAACACCCTGGTCCAGACAAAATTCCTGATTCACGACGCTGCCTTCAAACAGGTTCATCGCCGGCGAGCCGATGAATGTCGCAACGAAGGTGTTGATTGGCCGATCGTAGAGTTCGAGTGGTCTGCCGACCTGCTCGATCTGCCCGGCGCGCATGACGACGATCTTGTCAGCCATCGTCATTGCCTCGATCTGATCGTGGGTGACGTAGACAGTTGTCGTTTTCAGCCGCTGGTGCAGTTCCTTGATCTCGGCGCGCATCGTCACCCGCAATTTGGCGTCGAGGTTCGACAGAGGTTCGTCAAACAGGAAGACTTTCGGGTGGCGTACGATCGCACGTCCCATCGCCACGCGTTGCCGCTGGCCGCCGGACAATTGCTTCGGCAGGCGGTCGAGCAGCGGCTCAAGTGCCAGAATGTCCGCAGCCTCCTGTACGCGCCGGCCGATCGCCGCCTTGTCCTGCCCCTGTAGCTTGAGCGCAAAGCCCATGTTCTCCGCCACCGTCATGTGCGGGTACAGAGCGTAGCTCTGGAAGACCATCGCGATATCGCGTTCCTTCGGCGCCACATCATTGACGACACGCCCGCCGATGCGGATCTCTCCGCCGCTAATGTCCTCCAGTCCGGCAAGCATGCGCAACAAGGTCGACTTGCCGCAGCCGGATGGTCCGACCAGCGTGACGAACTCACCATCCTCTATATCCACGGACACGCCATGGATCACGGGGATGGCGCCATATTGCTTGCGAACCTGTTCGATCGCGACGGATGCCATGCTACTTCCTCCCTACGTTCAGAGCTTGATTTGCCAGACGCGAGCAGCCGCGACGCTGTCGGTGGCGGCCTTCATCGTTGCGGATCGTACTGCCGCAAAGCTCGGAATACGCTTCGTTCCGACCCATCGGCCTTTATCCGCGAAGACTTCGATTGAGCCGGTATCGATGAAGATCCGCACCTGCGCCGGCCTCGCGCCGGCAGCCAGATAGCGCGGAGACGGCTTGCCCGTTCCTGTATCGAAGAGGATCGCTAGCCCTTCGTCGTCGAGGCGCACGCCAAGGCCGATCTCGGGGTGGTCGAAACTGAGCTCGAAGGGTGCCCCGGCTTGCGTCAGATCGAGCAGAATTTCGGCGGCTCCGTCCACAAACTCCACGGTCGCGCCGGCCAGCAACCTGGCATCATCAAGAAGCTGGTGCCGCAGGCCATCGACGGCCTCCAGGGGCGGTGTCAGGACCGCGCGTCCATCAAGGAGAACGCGACGCGGCAACGTCATGGCGGTCGGAAAATCGACGATCTTGGAGACGTCCGTCCAATTCGCCAGCCAGGCCAGGCCGACAGGTCCATCATGGTCGACGAAGGCCTGGAAGGCGTAGGCGTCCGATCCGAAGTCGAGTTCCTGCTCAAATTCCGGTTGGAATTCGCGACCATCGAACCGACCGACGGTGACGGACGACATGTTGCGGCGTCCGGTCGCCGGATCGCGACTGGTCAGCAGGCCGAAAATCAGAGCCCAACGTGTCTCATCGCTTGCGACATTGCCCAGCGGGAGCATGCACGGGCATTCGGCGGCTGTCATGCCAAAGCGATCCTCGCGATGCAGGACGCCGACAAAGGTCCATCCGCCAGCGGCGTCTTCATTAGATGTTTCATAGAGGAGGATCACGCCGCCGGACCTGTCACGGCTGCCGACCAACATCTTCCAGAGACCGTCGGGTCCCTTGAACACATAGGGATCGCGAAAATCCAAAGTCAGCCCCAGTCCTTCGGGGCGCTCCGGCAGGGCAATCGAGGGATTACCCGCAGAAACCTGATCCGCACTGGTGGCCGAAAGCTGTATCTGCTCTTCCGGCTTCCGATCTCGCACCTGTTCGGTGAAAAAGACGCGGATCTGCTCTCCGCCGTCTGTCGCGATCGGGATGGCCGACCCGGAGAACGCGCCTCCGCGGCCATCATCACGCATCGAAAGTTCGGCTGCCGGGAATAGGAAGACCGGAAGGTGCGTCCAGTGCAGGTAGTCCTGCGAGACCGCATGCCCCCAATGCATGGTATTCCACCGCGAGCGATGCGGGTAGTGCTGGTAGAAAAGGTGTGCCTTTCCGCCGAAGCGGCCTAAACCATTGGGGTCGTTCATCCAGCCGAAGGGTGGACGGAAATGATACCCGGCGGGGAGTTGAGGCGGCGCATTCGCCGCTGCGAAGTGTAGCACGCGAATGCCCTCTTCCAGCACACTCGCTGGATCGAAGCTGTAGATCACTGAGACAGCCGTGATCGACGGCTCATAGCTCAGTACAACTCTGCCGCCTGCTGGCAGAACGATGGGCTGGAACTCAAACTCTTCTGTCCTCGTGGAAGCCACTGCGGCGAGCTCGACGCCCTCAACGGTGACCGAGACAGAAGCCGCAGTATCCGCAATGAGCGCCCTCAACCAGACATGGATCACGTCGCCTGCGCATAGGTCGGCACTCACATTCTCCCGAGACAGCGAGAGAGTTCCTGTTTGGATTGTCATCAATCAACCTTTCACGGCAGAGCCGACGAACGAACTCACGAACCAGCGCTGGAAAGCGAGGTAGAGAGCAAGGATCGGGATCATCATAAGAACGGAGGCAGCCATGGCACGGTCCCAATAAATGCTGTCCTGGCCAAAGAAGGTGGCGATGGCCACCGATATCGGTCGTGCATAGTCGGTTTGCGTCACAAGGGTCGGCCAAAGATATTGATTCCAACTCTCGATCCCCATGAGGATCGAGACGGTGGCCAGCGCCGGCAGGCTGAGCGGCATATAGATCGAGCGATAGATACGGAAAACCGAAGCGCCATCGATCTCTGCCGCCTCGTAGAGTTCCTTGGGAAGCTGAGCGAAAAACTGGTAGAAAAGGAAGATGTAAAGAGGGCTCGCGACCCAGGGAAGAATCTGCACGGCGAACGTATCTGTCATGCCGGCGCGCGAAACCATCACGACCAGCGGCATGATGATGCTCTCCTGCGGAATGACGTAGAGAGCAACGACTAAGGCGAGCAACACGGCTTTGCCGCGCAGCGAGCCCCAGGCCAGCACGAAGCCGGCCATGGAATTGACGACGAGGCCGCCGCCGACGGTGACTGCAAGGATCAGCAGCGAATTCAGGAGGTAGCGGCCGAAGGCCAGTTCGCCCGAAAAGTGTGCGACTTCCTTGAAGTTGGCGAGAGTCGGATCGGAGACCCAAAAGGCGCGGAAGCTGCCCATATCCGCCAAAATCTGGAAGCGATCGTCCTTCAGGCTGGCAATCAACAGCATAAACAACGGCGAGATCACCACCAGCGCGATGATAAAGATGCAGATAGCCTGGACGAGGTGGAATGACGCCTTGCTGGAAGCCCAAGGCTTCACGACCGGCGTCGCTTGGCTCATGACGAGATCAGACATGGAAGCGCCTCAAGAGTTTGCGCTGGATGAGCGCGATTACGAGTACGATGACGAACAGGATGACGGAGACGGCCGAAGCATAGCCGAGCTTCTGCTCCTCGAATCCGGCTCGTACCATGTAGTGCACGACGGTTTCGGTGCTCCCCTTTGGTCCGCCCTGGGTGAGGATGGCGACCTGAGTATAGAGTTTGAACGCCTGAATGGTGGTAATGACCAGCACGAAGACATGGGTCGGCCGCAGGCCCGGCATCGTCACATGCCAGAACCGTCCCAGCGCGTTCGCGCCGTCGATCTTGGCGGCGTCATAGAGTTCGTCCGGTATTCCCTGGAGGCCTGCGAGATAGACGATCATCTGGAAGCCGTAGGCCTGCCAGGCGGAAAGCAGCACGATCGAGAACATCGCCCAATTTGGGTCACCCAACCAGTCGATCGGCTGGATCCGGCCTCCGGACAGGAAGCCTATGATCTGGTTGAACGGTCCACTTGGATACTGGAACAGCGTACCCCAGATGACGCAGACGACGACCATTGAGGTGATTGCTGGCAGGAAGAACATGCCACGCAACAGATTGCGGCCAGGTATCTTCTGGTGCAGCAGCAGGGCTGTTGCGAAAGCAAGGCCACACTGGACCGGCAGGACCCAGAACGTAAATCGCGACACATTCCACAACGAGGTCCAAAACAACGGATCTTTGAAGATACGCTGGAAGTTCAGCAATCCGACGAACCGAACCGGCGTTGGCCGCGGCACCAGCGGCTGGTTCGTCATGGACGTCCAGAACGACAACAGGAACGGCGCAATCAGGAAGAAGGCGAGAAGCAGGACAGCAGGTGCGATCATCAGCGCTTCCTGTGCCAGCCGACGCGGATCCCGCCGCCCGCCGGGGCGGAGCCGCCCGGCGACGGGCGATTGTTGCAAAGTCATGATCTCCTCCTCCTGAAAACTAAGGGCGTTGCCGCCAGGCCGCCTACAGGGACGACCTGGCGGCAAGGGGCTTACTGCTGTGTGTCGAAGGGCGGGTAGCCGGCGTTGTCCTCGATGTCCTCGTCGATCTTCTGCGCGGCTTCCGACAACGCTTCCTTGGCGTCACCGCCATTGAAGATCTTGTCGACGGCCTGCATGAAGGCAGATGTGATCGTCGGATAAGCGGGATGTGGAGGACGAGCGACAGCAGTCTTCGATGCCTGTTCGAAGGCAACCGCCATTGGTCCACCCGGAGCATAGACCGGCGAGTCGGCGGCAAAGCTCTTCAGCCCAGGGAAGCCCGAATTCTCCTTGGCAAACTCGCGGTAGGCTTTGTCCTTCAGAAGGAAGCTCAGGAACTTGCCGGCAACGTCGGGATGCTCTGATGACTTCGTGACGCCCCAGATCCAGGTGCCGTTCGGGCTGACCCCTTTGTCGCCGAGCTTGGGCAGCGGCATGACGACGATATCGTCCTTCATCGCTGCGGCCGCCTCCGCGTAGAACCAGTGACCGCCGAGCGCCAATGCGGCCGGTTTGCCATCGGCGTAGAACTGGTTTGTGCCTGAAGAACCCGGAACGACCCATCCGTTCTTGACCCACGTCTGCATCATCGTCAGCGCATTGACACAGGCCTCACTGTCGAGGGTACCCGTCGCCTTCCAGGATGTCCGGTCGATCAGATCGCAACCTGCCGAGTCGAGAAGCGGCCCATAGGCATAGGTGATCCACTCCGTCTTGATGCCATAGCCGCGGAACGTGTCGATCGGCCATTTGACACCGTCGAGCTTCGAGAGCTTTTCCAGGTACCCTTCGAATTCGGCCTTCGTCCAGGCGTCGTCGACGGACTTCGGAATACGTGCGCCAATCGCCTCGAGGTACTTCTTGTTGCCATAGAGCACCACCGAGGAGTCGGTCAGACCGACTGCATAGAGGTCCTTGTCGATCGGATAGGTACCCTGCGCGACGTTCGACGGCGTCATGTCGTCAAGAATATCCTTCTCGATCAACGGTTTGATCGGCTGCAGGTATCCCGACCACACATAGTTGGCAAGAAACGGCGCATCGAGTTCCATGATGTCTGGCAACTGCTTGGCCATCACAGCCGCGCTGAACTTCTCATTGTAGGCATCATGCGGGGCATAGATGAGCTCGACGTCGACATCCGGATTCGCTTCCTCGAACCGCTTCGCAACATCGCCGTAGGTCTTTACCCAACCCGGATCGCCCTGGTGCATCATGTGAATGACAGTCTTGGCTTCCGCCAGACCAGCTGTGACGGCAAGAGAAGCCGATGCCAGAAGCACTGAAAGTAAACGTTTACCCATTTTAGTTCTCCTCCTTGAGTGGGACGCTGTCTTGAATTTCAAATGGAAGATCGGCTGATGAGTTGGAACGGCAGGCGTCGGGTGTCCGGCGGCGCCGGCTCATCACTGAGCAGTATCTCCGCCGCTAGCCGACCCATCGCGCGATGCGGAAGGGCCATCGTCGTCAGCGGCGGATCGAGCCGCGTGGCGATCTCGACCTGGTTGTCGAAACTCCCCACCGCGACGTCGTCGGGAATGCGAGCACCCGCGCGCCGCAGAGCGGAATACACCTCCATGGCGACACGATCGTTACCACAGAGAATGGCGTCCGGGCGCACGCCCGCGCTCATGAGTGCAGCAACGTGTGTTGCGACCAGGCTGGGCGCGCGATCACTATAGACAGGGCGACGAACCGCCGGCAGCACGCTGATCGGGGCAAGGCCTGCCTCATCGAGTGCCCTGCGAAAGCCGCGCTCGCGCAATTCGCCGGCGAGAAGGCCCGGAAGATTGATAAACGCAATGCGGCGACGCCCGGCGGCGACGAGGTGACGCGTGATCTCCACAGCAGCCCCCTCTTCGTCAGGCACCAGCGAGGTCACGCGGCCGTTGGCTTCGCTGCAGTTGATCATGATGCCGACATTTCCGACCAGTTCTTCCGGCAGCGCCACCGTCTTGTGGTACATCGCCGCATAGGCGATGGCTCGAGGGCGAAAGCGACGAACTTCCTCCAGAACCGAACCAACGTCGCGGGTACCGTTGAGATTCATTGCAAAGACGGCCATTTCCGCCGTCCGAGCAGCACCATCTAGGCCGCGGATGATCTCGGTGGCAAAGGGTGACGTAATGAGCTCGTCGGCAACGACGCCGATCAACGGCAGCCAACCCTGCCGCATGCCTCTGGCAGCGAGATTGGTGACATAGCCGAGTTCGTCGGCGATCATCTTGATCCTCGAGCGCGTCTCTTCCGACATGCGGGCGGAACCGCCATGCAGGGCGCCGGAGACAGTCTTGATCGAGACTCCCGCCCGTTCCGCTATGTCTGAAAGCGATACCGTCACCCCATCCTCCATTGGGTTATCGTTTACCCAATAGGACTACCCCACCGCTTTGTCAAGTATGAAGGTGGCATTGGAATCGATCGCTGTGATCGCGAACCTGTGGCCCGCCGCGTAATATACCGTATACTACCGCACGCGACGCGTATCTTACTGCCTAAGCGCCCATACTCATTTTATCCTTTGGAAAACTTGGAGGACATGGCGATGACTGCAAGCGAGACCACCCCTCAACCAATGACCAGCGCTGAAGATCTGCGCAAGCGTGCTCTTGAGCTTCAGCTCGCGGAGATGGAACGCGACGAAAAGATCAAGGCGCGCGAAGCGAAGAAACACTCAGAGTTCCTCGAGGACTTCTTCCAGAAGCACGTTGGCGAAAATGAGCGTGCGATCATCAAGCGCCTGGTGACCAAGGCCGCCGCGGACGGAAAATACGAAGCAATGATTTACAGCTTCCCGTCCAGCCTCTGCTCGGACAGCGGTCGCGGCATCAACAACAACCTTCCGGGCTGGCAGAATACCCTGCAGGGCAAAGCCAAGGAACTCTACGATCTGTTCGAACAGGTCGCAAAGCCACAGGGTTACGGCCTGAAAGCGGCGATCATCAATTTCCCGGGAGGCATGCCCGGCGACGTCGGCTTCTTTCTGACATGGGAGCCGCCTGTCGAGTAACGGCGCGGGTGGGGTCCTGGGATACGGGATGGATAGCGCATCGACAGATTTCTCGAAAGTCCTGGCCCTCGGGACGGGCGTTTCGGTCGGACATGTTGTATTGTAAGCCCCGTTCGGGCAACGAGGGTCATCGTGGCACGTCACGAACGCATCTGCTTCCCGTATCGTTCGCCGCAGTACACCACCACTTCCGCCTCGATCTCACGACAGAGTCCCTCATACTCGAGGACCCGCCGTTCATCCGTCGGGCTTGCCGCACGGAAGCGTTCAAGGCAATCGGCTGCCAGATCGTACGATTCGAAGAGATCGCTCAGTGTCTCGCTTGCCGGGGAGGCGAGGAAATGGCGGATCTCGGGGATCCTCAGCATCAGTTTCTTGCGCCCGCGCTCACGGCTCATCGATTGCCTCCGGTCCCTATCGCATTCTAGAGTCTGCATACGTAATCATTGAGGGGTCGGATCGTTCCATTTGAGGAACCAGCAACCGGGAGGATCTGGCAAGTGGTGGAATTCGGCAGACCCCACATCACGGAGGTAATTGACCCGGGCGATGCTCTCGGCGAAGTCCTCTTCGGACTGATTATGGCCCTTACTTTTACCGTGGGCTCACGGCTCATTTTCAGCCAGGAGGGCCTTGATGTTCGGGAGCTGATCGTCGGGACAATCGGCTGCAACGTGGCATGGGGCATCATCGACGCCGTGCTGTTTGTCTTGGGCACGGTGTTCTACAAGAGCAGGCGCGGGCGCGTCCTTCGACAGATCAGGTCCGCCAGAAGCGAGCAGGATGCGATCTCCGCGCTCAGGAAGGAATTTCCGCTCCACGACGAACCGCTTGTTTCTGTGGCTGCGGATGAAGAGGCGCTCTACAAAGCCATGCTCGACCTCACACGACGCGGAAGCCCCGCCAAGCTTCGTCTGTCGAGGGACGACCTTCTCGCTGCTTTGATTGTCTTCCTCTTGGTGTCGGCGACCTCACTGCCCGCAGTTATTCCTTTCTTCATGATCGGCAGCGCCGACCTTGCCCTGAGAACCAGCAATTTTCTGCTGATTGCCCTGCTCTTCCTGACGGGCTACGCCTGGGCGCATTTTTCGGACGCGAGACCGCTCAACGCAGGCATAACGATGACGTGCCTCGGCCTCGGGCTGGTCGGCATCGCGATCGCTCTTGGGGGTTAGGAATGGAACACCGCGACAGGCCCGAGATGGAAGCGAGGACGCCATTGGGCTGGGCATTTCCCCTGCGCTTGCATCTCAGCGTCATCATTGTCGGGCTGCTGGCCTGTACGGCACTGCCGCTCGTTTGGATGGCCTATACGCAAGGCAAGGTGACCGCCCTGTCCGCGGGTGAAGCGCAAATGCGTCAGCTCGGCCTTCGTACCATCGAGGATTATCGCAATGTTTTCAGCAGCGGATATGCCGCCATCGAGACGGCCTCGGCAGTCCCGCAAATGCTTACGCCGCCTCCCCGGGACCTGCCAGCGAAGCGCAACCTCCTGCTGCAACTGCTGAAGTCGTCCTTCCGGATAGACGCGGTCCACATCGGATATCCGGACGGGACCTACATACAGGCCATCGATATTGGTGCAAATCCGGCCTGGCGCGACACGTTGAATGCGCCGGCCGGCGCCGCATTCACCATTCGCACCATCACCAAGGTCCTCGGCATCCCGGTGACAACATGGACCTTTTTCGACAAAGACTCCCGCCTTATCACTCGGCGCGCCGATCGTGACGACGTCTTCGACCCACGCTTTCGGCCCTGGTACACCGTCCCGCTTTCCGAGGGGCGAACAACCTCGGTCGGCCCCTACATTTCGGCCGCGACCAATTATTTGACCCTGACCTTGGCCAAACCTGTGGCGGGCAGGGATCGCATCGTGATCGGCGCCGATGTAATGCTTCTGACGCTCGGGGAAGTCGTCGATGTCGGTGCGGTCTCGGAACAGGCGCACGCCTATGTATTCGATGATACGGGCCGTCTGATCGTGCATTCCGACAGTGCGGTCATGACAAAGCTGCGCGATCAGCTTCGACGCGGCCGGACGCTGACGGCTACGGACGTGGCAACGATGGATCCCGCTATTCCAGCGGTCACGAACATGGCGCACGGCAGTGGCGTGGCGGACGGCGAAGTCGTGCGCTTGGGCGTGAACGGTCGTGAATATCTCGCCCAGAGTTTTCATGCCGAAGTAGCCGGCTTGCTGAAAGACTATACGGTCGTCATCGCCGCGCCACTCGACGATCTCGTCGGGCCGGTCGAGCGTACGCTGAGACGAAACCTGGCTGCCGCGGCCGCCTTCCTGGCGGCTGGCGCGATCGCCGCGATCATCATCTCCCGATTGATCAGCCGATCACTCTATGCATTGGCCGACGAGGCAAGGCAATTGGGCAATCTGGAATTTAGAAAGAGTCGCGTCGCACGCTCCTGGATCTCAGAGGTCAACGCCCTGGCAACGGCGCTGGGCTCCGCACGTGATGCCATTCGGACGTTTGCGCTCTATGTTCCGCGCGAGCTCGTTCGCAGGATCGTTATTGCCGGCCAATCAGCCATAGGCTCGGCCTCCAGGCAGGAGATCACCGTCCTCTTCACCGACATCCGCGAGTTCACGACGATCTCCGAGCGACATTCGCCTGAAGACGTCGTTGCCTTGCTTTCCAGCTATTTCGAAGCACTCAATGTGATCGTCGAGCACCACGGCGGCACGATCGTGCAATATATCGGCGACTCCATTTTCGCGATGTGGAATGCGCCCATCCGCGACGGCCGGCACGTCGAAAACGCCTGCCGCTGCGCCCTGGCGATGAAAGCGGCGATCGACACGATGAATGCGTCCAACCGTGCCGATGGTCGCCCCGAACTAGTCACCCGCTTCGGCCTGCACACCGGCCCGGCCGTCGTTGGCAGCGTCGGTGCCGAGAGCCGCCGGCAATATACCGCCATCGGCGATACTGTTAACATCGCCTCGCGCCTGGAGGGCCTGAACCGGGACTACGGAACCTCAATCCTGGTAAGCAACGCGATCCGCGACGCGGTCGAAGTAAGCTTCAGCTTCGCGTTTATCGGCACGGTCAGCGTCAGGGGCCGTAGAGGTCAAACTGAGCTTTACGAGCTTCGCGGGTGACGCGGCATGGACTATGAAAATCGGGTGTCGATATCATCTTGACCGGCGGATTTACGCCTATCAATACGCCAAGCAACCTATTCAGCCCCTGGCCAGGCGTACAAAGCGCTCATCGGTGACGGGCGGCGCGCTGTGATTTTCGCCATGGTGCTTTTGTGATTTTGGTCTGTTGCGTATAGTGATGTCACGATTATCCAAGACGGGTGGCGGCCTTTCTGTCATCAGCAAGCGTGTCCAAACTGGCCTTGTTATTTGGAGAACGAATTGAATGTGGCGATTGGTTCGTGTTCTGGTTGGCTTCGCGGTTCTTATCGGTCTTGGGACACTTCTATGGTTTGCGACAAGACCGCCACCGCTTATCGTTCAAGGCGAAGTTTCAGCCAACCGGGTCGACATCAGCCCGCGCGTTTCGGGCAGAATTGCCAAGCTTAATGCCGACGTCGGCGATACGGTTGAAGCCGGTGCGGTGATCGCTGAGTTGGAAAGTCCGCAGCTTGTCGCGGGGCTGCATCAGGCCGAAGCAGCACTTGCTGTCGCCGAAGCGGATCTCGTTCGGGTCAACAGCACCCGACCCGAGACAATCGCCGCGCGCAAGGCCGAATTGGCAGCCGCTGACGCCGACGTTACGCTTTATCAGGAGGACTCCACCCGCCAGGCAAAACTGATCACGACGGGCGCCTCGACGCAGTCCCGTGTTGACGAAACAACGCGCAACCTGGAGGCGGCCATCCGCAAGCGCGAGTCAGCCGAAGCCAATCTTGCACTGGCGGTCGCCGGCGCCAGCAAGGAAGAAAAGGCGCTCGCGGCGACCCAAGTCGAGCGCTCGAAGTCGGCGCTGAACCAGCAACAGGCTGACGTTGCGGAATTGGTTATTCACTCCCCGATCTCTGGGCAGGTGACGACACGCGTGGCTGAACTCGGCGAGAATTTCTCCGCCGGCGCTCCCTTGTTTTCGCTCATCGATCTGCAAAATCCATGGTTCACGTTTAACGTGCGCGAGGATCTGTTGAGAGGGCTGAAAATCGGAGACAGCCTCGATGTCACCGTACCGGCGATGAACAATGCCAGAATTCCGGTGAAGGTCACGACGATCAACGCGCAGGGGCAATATGCGACGTGGCGAGCCACGCGCGCGACCGGCGACTTCGATCTTCGGACATTCGAGGTACGGGCAAACCCCGTCGAACAGATCCAAGGCTTGCGCCCTGGCATGAGCGCCATCGCGTCATGGCCGCTGGCGGGGCATTGACATGATGGCGAAGGGGCGGCTCCGCCCCGGCCTCCTTGTCGTCTTCAGAAGGGAATTCGATCGCTTCTCTCGGCGACGCCTTCTGCTGTTTTTAACGACCGTTCTGCCGCTGCTGCTGATGGGATCTCTGGCAATCGTGTTCAGCGCGGGCCTGGCGACCCGGCTTCCGATTGCGGTGCTCGATCTCGACGGCACCGACCTGTCAAGGACGATCATTCGCACCGTGGATGCGACACCGGATACAGCTGTCGCGCGCCGCGTCAGTGATCTCGCGGAAGGCAGGCAGCTGATCCTGTCGGGTCAGGTCCGCGGTCTTCTGATGTTGCCGCTCAATCTCGAACGCGACGTCTATGGGGGACGCCGGCCGGAAGTCGTCTTCTTCTACAACACACAGACGATGACATCGGGCAATCTCGCGCTGCGTGGCATCAATGCCGCCGTGCCTGCTGTTGCGGCCGGCATTCGGCTGTCGCTGCGAACGGCGGAAGGACAACCGCTCGAAGCGGCGCAAGCCTCGCTGGCGCCGATCCCGGTCCAGGTCAATCCGCTCTTCAACCCCACGCTGAACTATGCGCATTTTCTCCTCGCAGCTTTGCTTCCGAGCGTCCTTCAAGTCATCATTGTCACGACAATGGCCTATGCCGTCGGGCTTGATGTCGAAACGCCCCATCGTCTTCGCGTCCTGAGACGCCTGGGCGGCGGATTGTGGCCGGCGATGGCCGGGAAGATTCTGCCCTACACCCTGCTCTTTCTTGTCGTGCTTGGCATTTCCGATTGGGTGCTGTTCGGTGTGCTCGACATGCCTTTGCGCGGCAACCGCTATATGCTGATCCTTGCCGGCATTCTGTTCATCCTTGCCGACCAGTTCATCGGAGTACTTCTTGCACTGCTGCTGCGGCCGATGGCAAGCGCGATCAGCATCGGCACCCTGCTGATGGCGCCTGCCTTTGGTTTCATGGGCATCGGCTTCCCGCGGATCGGCATGAACGCGTTTGCCTATCACTGGGGGCAGATGATCCCGGGTACCTGGTACCTGATGGCGCGCATCGACCAGACCATAAGGGGGACGCCGGTCAACCTCTCCTGGAAGCCCATCACCGTCCTGCTTTTCATGGTGCTGCTCTTAGCAAGCCTGACCGCACTGCGGCTCGAGATCATCCGCGCCCGCGGCCGGCCGCTGCCGCTCCCGCAAACAACTGTCGAAGGAGCCCCGGAATGAAGGCCATCCTGACAGTCTGCCGGATCGAGTTGGTGCGTATCTTCTCGCTGAAACCGGCCTTCGCCGTCCTCATTCTTGCATCCGTCGTCTACGCCGCGTTCTACCCGCAGCCCTATCGCACGGAAGTGTTGCGGGATGTGCCGATTGCTGTCGTCGACCTAGACGGGACCGATAGCAGCCGCGCGTTGGCAAGGCGCGTCGATGCCTCCGCCGATGTCGCGGTCGGCGGGGTCTTTCCCGATCAAGCCAGCGCCCAGCGAGACATCTACGCGCGCAATCTCTTTGGAGTGCTTGTGATCCCTCAGTATTTCGAACGGGAATTGCTGCACCATCGCCAGTCGCCAATCGCGCTATATGCGGATTCCAGCTATTTTTTGGTTTATCAGCGCTTGTCCGGCGGCGTTGCCTCTGTCGCGCGAACGATGGGAGCTGAGGTAGAAACGGCAAGGCTGACTGCCGCCCACGTCGATCCTGCGCTTGCCGCCGCCGCCGCCGACCCGATGCCGCTGACGGCAGTCACGCTATTCAACCCCCAGGGCGGCTACGCGACCTACATCCTTCCCGCCGCCTTCGTTCTGATCCTGCAGCAGACGCTTCTGATTGGCGTCGGCTTGCTCGGCACTTACAAAAACGATGCACTCAGCGGCGAACTGGCCGCATCGGCAGGTCCCGCCGCAGCTGTCTGCGGGAAGCTGCTAGCTTACTTGATCCTCGAAACCGTCATCATGTCGTTCTACTTGATTGCGCTTCCCTATCTCTACAGTATCCCCCGCCTGGGAACGCCGCTCTCGATATTCACCTTCGCCCTGCCCTTCGTGCTTGCGGTCAGCGCCTTGGGAATGGTTCTGGCCGGCCTGTTTCGCGATCCGCTGACCGTGCAACTGGTGTCGGCCGCCTTGGGGATACCGTTCCTGTTTCTCGCCGGCTTTTCCTGGCCGACAGAAGCAATACCGCCCTTCCTGCACGCCGTGGCGACGCTGCTGCCCAGCACCTCTGCAATAAACGGTATGGTTGCCGTATCGCAGATGGGCGCTTCCATTCCGGATGTTCGCGAGCCCTTCCTGACGCTTTGGGTACTGGCGGCCGTCTATATCGCCATTGCCATCCTGCTCGAAAGCAGGAGCAGGCGAACTGTGTTCATGTCATGAGGAACCCTCTCCCGCAGCAAGGCAACAGATCGGCGTGTGCAAACTACTGTCTTGCAACCGGCCCGAGACAACATGACAAAACATCAATGCGCTCCATTGCTCCCAGCTTGTAGGAACAGGAAAGAGCGGGCCGGTCGGTATTGATCTTTCGGATGCCCTCGGTCAAGCCATGGCCCGAAGCGGCCTCGCACCCCATCCATCCCATCGGCGACACCGCGTGCCCCGCGAACGGAAGTCGAAATTACCCAAGAGCGTCTTTCAGCGCGGCTTCGTGCCGTCGAGCTGGACACTTGGCAGAAACGCAAAAAAGCTCCTCGACGCTTGAGCGGAGGAGCTTTGTATCAGGCGCCTTGAATGTGCAAATATTCAAGTTTGTTTGGTTGCGGGGGCAGGATTTGAACCTGCGGCCTTCAGGTTATGAGCCTGACGAGCTACCGGGCTGCTCCACCCCGCGTCCTCAAGGTGAGGCTCC
>NZ_JACIAH010000005.1 GCF_014194695.1 Rhizobium sp. BK399
CACACCATGCCGCTGGAAGACATCAACAAGGGCTTCGAGCTCATGCATTCCGGCGAAAGCATCCGAAGCGTGGTACTGTATTGAGACGAGGACGAGGGAATGCGGCGTTGTTTTGAAATGGCCTGCGGCTTTTTCGCAAATTGACCCTGATTTGGGAGCTGTGGGCAGCCAAGGAGGAGGAGCTGAACATGCCAAGTCAAGTATCAATACACCCCGTCCTCGACGGCGGCGTGACGAAGGGCCAGGCGAATTTCAATGGCGGCACGCTGGTCTGCGCCTGCTCCGACCGCCCCGTGAAAGTCGCGATCAAGGGCAACGTCGCCCACAATCACGCCTGCGGCTGCACGAAATGCTGGAAGCCAAAGGGAGCCGTTTTTTCGGTCGTCGCCGTCACCCCGCATGAAAACGTCAGCGTGCTGGAAAATGGTGACAAGCTGCAGGTCGTCGATCCGGACGCGCTGATCCTGCGCCATGCCTGCAAGGCATGCGGGGTGCACATGTATGGACCGGTGGAGAGGGATCATGCGTTCAAGGGGCTCGATTTCATTCATCCGGAACGCTTTCAGGAAGGCGGCTGGGCGGAGCCGACATTCGCCGCCTTCGTCTCGTCGATCATCGAATCGGGCACACCGCCTTCGGCAATGGCGGGTGTCCGTGGCCGCCTGAACGAACTCGGCCTCACGCCCTACGATTGCCTGAACCCGACCCTGATGGATGTCATCGCAACCTGGGTGGCGAAGAAGGCAGGCACGCTCAGGGAAGCCTGACGTCTTGAACGAATGGCAGTCGTTGGCCTAAGAGACCTGAACGAACCGTCGCTACGCGACCGTCGGGGCCGCGTAGCGTTTCCGTCAAAGCAGATTGAAGTACATGATTTATGTCGATGCAGACGCCTGCCCGGTGAAGCCGGAAATTCTGAAGGTAGCCGAACGCCACGGCATCGAAGTGACCTTCGTGGCCAATTCCGGTCTGCGCCCTTCCCGCGACCCGATGGTCCACAATGTCATCGTCTCGGCCTCCTTCGATGCCGCCGACAACTGGATTGCCGAACATGCCGGCGCAGGCGACGTGGTTATCACTGCCGATGTTCCGCTCGCGGTCCGTTGCGTGGCGACTGGCGCGCTTGTCACCGGCCCGACTGGTCGCGTCTTTGATGATACGAATATCGGGATGGCCAGTGCCATGCGCGATCTCGGTGCCCACTTGCGAGAGACCGGCGAAAGCAAGGGCTACAACGCCGCCTTTGGCCCCAAGGATCGCTCCCGCTTCCTCGAAACTTTCGATCGCCTGTGCCGCCGGGCCAAGGCGCTTACCCCAAGAACGGACGACAAAGAATGAACATCATTTCCCAGACGACCGCCTTCGGCGGCATGCAGGGTGTTTTCACGCACGAGTCCGAGGCCTGCAAGTGCGAGATGACCTTCGCCGTTTTTGTTCCGCCGAAGGCAATCAAGGAGCCCTGCCCGGTCCTCTGGTATCTCTCAGGCTTAACGTGCACACATGCGAACGTCATGGAAAAGGGCGAATATCGGCGCATGGCTGCAGAGCTCGGCCTGATCATTGTCTGCCCGGACACAAGCCCGCGTGGCAATGATGTTCCCGACGAGCTTACCAACTGGCAGATGGGCAAAGGCGCAGGTTTCTACCTGGATGCCACCGAGAAGCCGTGGTCGGAAAACTATCAGATGTATAGCTACATTACCGAAGAGCTTCCGGCCTATGTCAGCCAGCACTTCCGGATGGACATGAGCCGCCAAGGCATCTTCGGCCATTCGATGGGCGGCCATGGGGCCATGACGATCGCACTCAGGAACCCCGAACGCTTCAAGAGTTGCTCGGCGTTCGCGCCGATTGTGGAGCCGTCGACTGCGGACTGGTCGGCTCCGGCGTTCGAAAAGTACGTGGGCGCCGACCGTGCAGCGTGGCGCAAGTATGATGCCTGCGCTTTGGTAAGCGACGGAGCACGTTTTCCCGAGTTTTTGATTGACCAAGGCAAAGCGGATGGCTTCCTCGAAAATGGGCTGCGTCCCTGGCTGTTTGAAAACGTTGTCAAGGAAACCGACATCAGGCTTACCCTGCGCCTGCATGAGCGCTACGACCATTCCTACTACTTCATTTCGACCTTCATGGACGATCATCTGAAGTGGCATGCTGAGCGACTTGCCTAAGGCAAGCAAGAAACGGGTGGTATGGCCAAGGCATGCATTCCTACCTGAGTTGAACCGCTTCCGTTACGGAACGGATTCCATCTGGATCCCGACCGTGTAGGGCGTGGGCTCTGTTCTCAACAAGGAAGATATGATGGCTTGGCTTCTACTTTTTCTCGCCGGACTATTCGAGTGCGGCTGGGCGATCGGTCTGAAATATACCGATGGATTCACGCGTTTTGTGCCGACAACGCTGACGGCCATTTGCATGGTGGCAAGTGTCGTTCTTCTCGGTCTCGCGGTGAAGACGCTGCCAATCGGAACGGCTTATGCTGTTTGGACGGGCATCGGCAGCGTCGGCACTGTGTTGCTCGGGGTGTGGCTGCTGGGCGATCCCGCTACTGCACCGCGGTTACTGTGTATCGTGCTGATTGTCGCCGGGATCGGCGGCTTGAAGTTGACGGCATGACCGGGACTGTGGCCGGTTGCCCGGCCACAGTCCTCAAAAAATCACGCCGCGGCCTTGCGCTGGTCGACCGACAAAGCGCCGGGGCCGGCGAAGACAATGAACAGGAAGATGAAGCAAAACAGGATTGCTGCTTCCCCGCCATTCAGTGCCGGCCAGAATGCCTTTGATCCGTGTGCCATGAAATAAGCAACGGCCATCTGGCCCGACAGGATGAAGGCGACTGGTCGCGTGAACAGGCCAATCAGCACAAGCAGCCCACCGACCACTTCAAGCACCGCAGCAGCCAAGAGCAAGGGCGGCAATGGTCCTTCCATCTGCGCGGCCGGGAACGCGAAAAGTTTCATCGTTCCGTGTTCAATAAACAGCAGCGCTGCAATGATGCGCAGGGCGGCAAGCGCGTAGGGCTGATATGCGCTCAGTCGTTCCATGTAGACTCTCCTTTTGAGTAAAGACAGCGGAGCGTTAGCTGCTTCACCAATAGGAAAGAAGACACGGATCGCTGACGGGCGATCACTTCCTGTTGATTTTCCTTAGCTTTCCCCACTTTAGACTCCTCAGAGCGGAATATTGTCGTGCTTCTTCCAGGGATTGCTCAGATCTTTGTTGCGGAGCATCTTGAGACCCCGCGCCAGCCGCCTGCGGGTTGAATGCGGCATGATCACCTCATCGACATAGCCGCGCTCGGCGGCAACGAACGGCGATAGGAACCGGTCTTCGTACATCTTGGTATGCGCTGCGATCTTTTCGGGATCTGCAATGTCCTTGCGGAAAATGATCTCGACGGCGCCCTTCGCTCCCATGACGGCGATCTGAGCTGTCGGCCAGGCATAGTTCAAGTCGCCCCTCAGATGCTTCGACGCCATGACGTCGTAGGCACCGCCGAACGCCTTGCGTGTGATCACCGTCAGCTTCGGCACCGTCGCCTCCGCATAGGCGAACAACAGCTTGGCGCCGTGCTTGATGAGACCGCCATATTCCTGTGCGGTTCCCGGTAGGAAGCCCGGCACGTCGACGAAGGTTACAACAGGTATGTTGAAGCAATCGCAGAAGCGGACGAACCGTGCCGCCTTTCGTGAGGCATCGCTGTCGAGCACGCCGGCCAGGACCATCGGCTGGTTTGCGACGAAGCCGACCGTCGATCCCTCAATGCGGCCGAAGCCGCAGACGATATTCTTGGCGAAGCTCGACTGGATCTCGAAGAAATCGCCGTCGTCCACCGTCTTCAGGATCAGCTCCTTGATGTCGTAGGGCTTGTTCGCATTCGCTGGCACCAGAGTGTCCAGGGATGCATCGACATCCGTCACCGATTGGTAACATTCGATTTCCGGCACCGGTGACGTGTTCGACTGCGGGAGAAGATCAATCAGCCGACGAACCTGGAGCAATGCCTCGACATCATTGTCGTAGGCGCCATCGGCAATCGAAGATTTGGTCGTATGCACGGAGGCGCCACCAAGCTCCTCCGCGGTAACAGTCTCGTTGGTCACCGTCTTCACCACGTCCGGACCGGTCACGAACATGTAGGACGTGTCGCGGACCATGAAGATGAAGTCGGTCATCGCGGGCGAATAGACATCGCCGCCGGCGCACGGTCCCATGATGACGGAAATCTGAGGAATGACACCGGATGCGAGCACATTGCGCTGGAATACCTCGGCATAGCCGCCCAGTGCGGCCACCCCCTCCTGGATGCGGGCACCACCGGCATCGTAGATGCCAATGATAGGCGCTCTGTTCTTGAGCGCCATGTCCTGCACCTTCATGATCTTCTCGGCGTGAGCCTCGGAGAGCGAGCCCCCGAATACCGTGAAATCCTTGGCGAAAACGAAGACCGTCCGCCCGTTGACCGTTCCCCAGCCCGTGACCACGCCGTC
Organism: Rhizobium sp. BK399; assembly: GCF_014194695.1. Lineage (GTDB taxonomy): Bacteria > Pseudomonadota > Alphaproteobacteria > Rhizobiales > Rhizobiaceae > Rhizobium. Next base: position 4,491 of record NZ_JACIAH010000005.1, read on the forward strand.
GCCTGCAATGCGCGACTTCTCCATTCCGAAGTCGCTCGATCGATGCTCGACGAACATGTCGAACTCCTCAAAGGAGTCCTCATCGAGGAACAGATCAATCCGCTCCCGCGCCGTCAGCTTGCCGCGCTGGTGCTGGGCATCGATACGTGCCTTGCCTCCGCCAAGCCGTGCGATGCCGCGGCGACGTTCGAGCTCTTCAAGAATTTCCTTCATGGATACTCCTCGCCGCGGATCGCGCGGCTGGTTCAGGCGCGTCCAGCGCGCAGCGAGAAAGCGGAACGAATGCGAGCGGCAATATCCTCGGCGAGGATCTCGTCGGCTGCTGCGGGGTTGCCGGAAAAGCTTGTCACCTCGAACGCGCTGACGGCAATGACCGATCCGTCGTCAACGGACGCGGCATCGATGCTGACCTTGGCGACATTTCGGCTCTTGTCGAAGCCTTGACCTTTTTCGACCGAGAGAATCCGGATGGTCAACACAACACGCGGATAGACCTCGGTCCGCACCGTGGCATTGATCGCGGCATTCACCCGATCGCCTACACCGGCAAGGATTGTCGGCGATATCTTCTGCGGGCTGACGACAACCGCGCTGCGGACGTCATAAATGGGCGCAGGTTGCTCTCTTGCAAAAATCGAGCACGAGGCCAGGGCGATACAGATAAGCGCAACCCGAAAAAAGCACGACCTGAGCCAGTTCATTCAAAAAATCCGCATCCGCCCCCGATAGACTCGCAGATTTTCGCGATAACCCGGCGCAACGCAACATGTTTCAGCCTTTCAGGGCTAAAAAAACGTCCGTCGCAGCCTTGAAGTCTTCGAAGCGCTTCTCGCGCCGTTCCTCGGCCTCTTCGTCGCTTCCCCAATGCTCGATCGTCCAGTCTTCGTCGAGATGCGCGAGCGACCAGACCTTCTTTGCCGACAGAATGCCTTCCGCAAAGGCAAGCGCCAGCAGCGCGGAACCGGTCAACGTCGTAACGGTATGCAAGGCTGCCAGTGCGGTCGGGCCGTCGTGCCGTCTCAATGCCGATGAAAATGCGGAAATCGCGTCTCCTGGTTGATCGTGATGCATGACGCCTTCGATCAGGATGAAGCGCGCACCGAGTGCGTTTGCGGCCCAATCAAGCACCGGATCCCAAAGCTCTTTCTGACGCTCGACGAGCGCTTCCGGCCCGTCCGCGCGATAGCAAAGAAGGTCACTCGAGGAGAAACGCAGGATATCTTCGAAGACGGCCTGGGTGTCGGTCGCAACCCCGTCGATAGCCGTGTTGACGAGCCGTGTCACAGGCATGGTCGACGGGTCGATGAGCTCGGTCTGTGCTTCCCACTCGCGCACGACGAGTTCTGCGAGCGGCTTCGTGGCCACAACCAGCAGTTTTCGGGCCGGCGTCCGGATTGCCTTGCCGTCCAACTCGATCGAAAAGCCTTCATCGAGTTCCCCGATCGTGACCGCCTTGTAGAAGCGCTTCGGCAATGGCTTCTTCATCTGGATCTGGGCGCGACGGATCGGGTCGGGATGGCTCAATCCTTCCGCTATGTCGTTTAACAGATCACGCATGCTTCACCTCGGAAAAGTGCTTCAAAATATCGCTCGGCTGCCGAACAATACTGTCCGCGCCGGCAGCCACCAGATCGTCCACGCTCGCATAGCCCCAACTTACGCCGACGGCCTTGGCGCCGGCGGCCTTCGCCATCTGCATGTCGTAGACGGCATCGCCGATGACGATGGCATCGGCGGGATTCATGCCGGTCTCGCTGCAGCACTCTACTACCATAGCTGGATGTGGCTTCGATGGGCAGTCGTCTGCGGTGCGCGACACGATAAAATGTGGTGCAAAACCGTGCGTTTCGAGAATATGGACAAGACCGCGACGCGATTTTCCGGTTACCGCGCCGATCAGGATGTCATCATTCTCTGCCAACCCATGAATCAGCGGCTTGATGCCATTGAAAAGCGGTACATCCATTCCGGGTTCGTCGCGAACGCCAGCATAGATTGCCTTGTAGTGCGCCGTCATCGCGATCGCCTCATCGTCAACGTGAGGCTTTCCCTGCATCCGTGCGATCGCGATATCCAACGTCAGCCCGATGATCGACTTCGTCAACGAAACATCAGGCCTTTCATGGCCGAAGTGCACAAACGTTCGCGCCATCACCTCATGGATCAGCGCCGCGCTGTCGACCAGCGTTCCATCACAATCGAAAAGTGCGAGTTTCATTCGTCATCATCCCTCTCCTGGGATGCGAGGTCGAGGCCAAGGAGGTTCCACGTCTGCACCATATGAGGTGGCAAGGGCGCGCTTATGCGAAGTCTCCCACCATTGGGGTGAGGAATGTCGATCTTGCGCGCATGCAGGTGCAACCGCTTTTGGATGCCGCCCGGGAAATCCCAGTTCGGGTCGTCGATGAAATATTTGGGGTCGCCAATGATCGGGTGGCCGATATGCAATGCATGGACGCGCAGTTGGTGCGTCCGTCCGGTGTAGGGCTCCATCTCCAGCCACGCGAGGTTCTGCGCGGCGGTTTCCAGGACGCGATAGTACGATACCGCGTGATCGGCACCCTCTTCGCCATGTTTGGCGATACGCATCCGGTCGCCGTCGGCGGTCGCCTCCTTGACCAGCCAGGTCGATATCTTGTCCTCGTGCTTGCGCGGAACGCCTCTCACCAGCGACCAATAGGTCTTCTTGGTATCGCGCTCGCGAAACGCTGCCGTCAGCTTTTGTGCAGCGCCTCGGGTACGGGCAATAACGAGGACGCCCGAAGTGTCGCGGTCAAGGCGATGCACGAGCCGCGGCTTCTCGCCTTTTGGATTGGTCCATGCTTCGAGCATCTTGTCGACATTCCGCGTCACACCGGACCCGCCCTGCACGGCAAGACCGGCTGGCTTGTTCAAGACGATCACCTTGTCGTCTTCATGGAGGACCATGCGCTGCAGAAGCTCGTAGTCACCCCCGTGTTTCAGGTCGTGGGCAGCGATCGGCGTGTTTTTCGACTTGGCATCGACATCGAGCGGGGGCACGCGTACCACCTGCCCTGGCTGCACCCGCGCATCCGTTTTCACGCGCCCGCCGTCGACACGTACCTGCCCGGAACGCATGAGTTTCTGAAGCGGGCCAAAACCGAGACCGGGGTAGTGAATCTTGAACCAGCGATCCAGCCGCATGCCGGCCTCATCGGGTTCCACCGTTATATGTTCAATCCCAGCCATTCGTGCTCTTTCGGAAAATGTCGCTCGCGCCAAACGCGGCCTTTCCGGCTGCCTTTAGAGCATTTTTGCCGAAAACGGAAACCGTAATCTCACAAGATTGCGCGCATGAGCGCCAGGCCGGCGATGACCGCTGCCATCGACAGACCGACACTGGCAACGATATAAACGGCGCCGGAGACCGCCGCACCACGTTCGAACAGCGAGATCGCATCCAGCGAGAATGCCGAGAAGGTCGTGAAGCCGCCAAGAAAGCCGGTGATCAGCAGCAAGCGCAATTCCGGCGATGCGTCGAAGCGCCGAGCGATCATTTCCGCGAATACGCCAATAACGAAGCAGCCGACGACGTTGACGGTTAGCGTTCCCCACGGAAAGGCCGGCCCGGCGAGCCTGAGAGCCCACTGGCCGACATAGTATCTAAGGAGGGAACCAATTGCGCCGCCGCCGGCGACAAGGAGGGCCTGAACCATGAGTCGTCTCTTTCTGCTCGCGCCGGACATTCCAACCATCTCCGGCGAAGATCAAGATGCATAAAATGCCAGCGAATAATTTAGCCAGTTAAGAATATCGGACGCCTATTTTGGAACGATGACAGTCTTGGTCGGTACCATATCCGCGAACACCGCTGCCGCAGCGTTTGAAACGCTGCGGATTCCTCAGCGCGTCTCCGCAAGCACGGCTGCCAAAGAAGCGCGCCGCGCCGCCGACCGTCAAACCAGGGCCGCCAGCGGCCAAGACGTCGAAGAGGCGGCCAATATCATCCAGTCGACGGAGGTCGCGCTGGACCTGATGACGATGGGCCAACGGCAGCCACAGGCAGGTTTGCAACAGGCCCTGGATCTTTACAGCGACAACTGAGTTTCGCCCGCCGCCTCTCCGACGTAGCCCCCGCACGCAAAAGCCACGCGACAAAAATTTGCTCGGCGGCGACATTCCCCCTTGCCAAGTACAGTCCTGGCCAGATAATTGCCTCGACCTTGTTGGGAGAAGCCGGTCATCTGCGACCGGTGCCGAAGGAGCAACCGCCCCGGAAACTCTCAGGCCAAAGGACCAGCAAGGGGCAGACGGAACTCTGGAGAGAAGCGTTCTCGAAACGCTCGCCGAAGGGATAACAATCTCAGGCATAGGGACAGAGGGGGCTCGAAGTGCAAGGCGCAACCGCGCCTGAAGATTTGAGCCCGCGCATGGAATTCCAGGCGCAAACCCCGGAGGCGTCGTTGGACGATACTGCTGCCCTCAAGAAAACCCCGCTGCATCAGCTGCATCTGTCGCTTGGCGCCCGTATGGTGCCCTTTGCTGGCTATGACATGCCGGTGCAGTACCCGGCCGGCGTCATGAAGGAGCACATCCAGACCCGCACCTCCGCCGGCGTCTTCGATGTCTCCCATATGGGCCAGGTCGTCATCAAGGCGAAATCGGGAAAGTACGAGGACGTCGCGCTAGCGCTAGAAAGCCTCGTTCCTGTTGATATTCTTGGCCTCGCGGAAGGTCGCCAGCGCTACGGTTTCTTCACCGATGACAATGGCTGCATTCTCGACGATCTGATGATCACGCATCTCGACGATCATCTCTTCGTCGTCGTCAACGCCGCTTGCAAGGATGCCGACCTTGCGCACCTCCAGAAGCATCTCGCCGCCACCTGCGACATCACGGTGCTCGACCGGGCGCTGATCGCGTTGCAGGGGCCCCGCGCCGTGGAAGTGCTGGCGGAACTCTGGGCCGATGTCGCCGCGATGAAGTTCATGGACGTCCGGCATTGCCGATTGCACGACGTTTCCTGTCTCGTTTCGCGCTCCGGCTACAGCGGCGAAGACGGCTTCGAAATCTCAATCCCCGCGGATAAGGCCGAGGATGTCACCAAGCGGTTGCTTGAGCACCCGGATGTGCAGCCGATCGGCCTGGGTGCCCGCGACAGCCTGCGTCTCGAGGCTGGCCTTTGCCTTTATGGCAACGATATCGACACGACCACCACGCCCGTCGAGGCCGCGTTGGAATGGGGCATGCAGAAGGCCCGCAAGTCGGGCGGCGCTCGTGCCGGCGGTTTTCCGGGCGCGATGCGCATCCTCGCCGAACTCGATAACGGCGCTACCCGCCGCCGCGTCGGCCTGAAGCCCGAGGGCAAGGCCCCGGTTCGTGGCCACGCCAAGCTCTTTGCCGATTCTGAGGGCAAGACTGAGATCGGGGAAGTGACCTCGGGTGGCTTCGGCCCTTCTGTCGACGGTCCTGTCGCGATGGGTTACGTCCCGGTCGCTCAGGCAGCCGTTGGAACGCAAGTCTATGCCGAAGTGCGCGGCAAGTACCTGCCCGTCACTGTCAGCGCCCTTCCCTTTATTACACCGACCTACAAACGCTAAACCATTTTCCGGAGAGAACAATCATGCTGAAGTTTACCGAAGAACACGAGTGGCTGAAGATTGAAGGCGGCGTCGCGACGGTTGGGATTACAACCTACGCAGTCGAGCAACTCGGCGACCTCGTTTTCGTGGAACTGCCGGAAGTCGGCGCCACCTTCTCCAAGAACGACAATGCGGCCACCGTCGAGTCCGTAAAGGCTGCTTCTGACGTCTATTGTCCGCTTGACGGCGAAATCACCGAAGTGAACCCCGCCATCGTGGCCGATCCGTCGCTGGTCAATTCGGATCCTCAAGGGTCTGGCTGGTTCTTCAAGCTGAAGCTTGCCAATGCAGCCGATGCCGATGGCCTGCTCGATGAAGCGGCCTATAAGGAGCTCACCGCGTAATGACGACGCCGACCGAATTCCAGTTTACCGACTACCAGCCTTACGACTTCGCCAATCGTCGTCACATAGGCCCCTCGCCGGCCGAAATGACCGACATGCTGAAGGTCATCGGCTACAACAGCCTCGACGGGCTGATCGACGCGACCGTGCCGCCCTCCATCCGCCAGAAAGCGCCACTCGTCTGGGGCGCGCCGATGACGGAGCGCGAGGCGCTCGACAAGCTGCGCGAAACCGCCAACAAGAACAAGGTCCTGACCTCGCTGATCGGCCAGGGCTACTACGGCACGATTACGCCGCCGGTTATCCAGCGCACCATCCTGGAAAACCCGGCCTGGTACACTGCCTACACGCCCTACCAGCCCGAAATCAGCCAGGGTCGCCTCGAGGCACTCCTGAACTACCAGACGATGATCTGCGACCTGACCGGTCTTGACGTCGCCAACGCCTCGCTGCTCGACGAAGCGACTGCCGCTGCCGAAGGCATGGCCATGGCCGAGCGCGTTTCCAAGTCGAAGGCCAAAGCCTTCTTCGTCGATGCTGACTGCCATCCGCAGACGATCGAGCTGATCAAGACCCGTGCGGAACCGCTCGGCTGGAGCGTCATCGTCGGCAACCCCTTCACCGATCTGGACCCGGTCGACGTCTTCGGCGCCATCTTCCAGTATCCGGGCACGCATGGCCATGTGCATGATTTCACCGGCCTGATTTCGCGCCTGCACCAGACCGGCGCCATCGCCATCGTCGCGGCGGATATTCTGGCGCTGACGCTTCTGAAGTCGCCCGGCGAGATGGGCGCTGACATTGCCATCGGCAATTCGCAGCGCTTCGGCGTTCCGGTCGGCTATGGTGGTCCGCATGCTGCGTACATGTCGGTCAAGGACGCGCACAAGCGCGCCATGCCCGGCCGCCTTGTCGGCGTCTCCGTCGATGCCCGCGGCAACCGCGCCTACCGCCTGTCGCTGCAGACGCGTGAGCAGCACATTCGCCGCGAAAAGGCGACGTCGAACATCTGCACCGCGCAGGTGCTGCTCGCCGTTATGGCCTCGATGTACGCCGTCTTCCATGGCCCCAAGGGCATCAAGGCGATCGCCCAGCAGGTCCACCAGAAGGCCGTGCTGATGGCCAAGGGCCTGGAAAGGCTCGGCTACACCATCGAGCCGGAAACCTTCTTCGACACCATCACCGTCGATGTCGGCCACATGCAGGGCGTCATCCTGCGCGCCGCGGTCGCCGAAGGCGTCAACCTGCGCAAGGTCGGCGCCACCAAGATCGGCATGTCGCTCGACGAGCGCACTCGCCCGGCGACGCTGGAAGCCGTCTGGCGCGCTTTCGGCGGCAATTTCGCCGTGGCGGATTTCGAGCCCAGCTATCGCCTGCCCAAGGGCCTCGCCCGCACCAGCGAGTACCTGACGCATCCGATCTTCCACATGAACCGCGCCGAAAGCGAGATGACCCGCTATATCCGCCGTCTTTCGGACCGCGACCTGGCGCTCGACCGCTCGATGATCCCGCTCGGCTCCTGCACGATGAAACTAAATGCGACAGCCGAAATGCTGCCGATCACCTGGCCGGAATTCTCGGATATCCATCCCTTCGTGCCCGCTGACCAGGCGCTCGGCTATCGAGAGATGATCGACGACCTGACGGAAAAGCTCTGCGCCGTCACAGGCTACGACGCCTTTTCCATGCAGCCGAACTCCGGCGCGCAGGGCGAATATGCGGGCCTGCTTACGATCCGCAACTACCATATCGCCAATGGCAACGGTCACCGCGACGTCTGCCTGATCCCGACTTCGGCGCACGGCACCAACCCCGCCTCGGCGCAGATGGTCGGCATGAAGGTCGTGGTCGTCAAGGTTCGCGACAACGGCGATATCGACATGGATGATTTCCGCGCCAAGGCGGAGCAGTATTCGGAGAACCTCTCCTGCTGCATGATCACCTACCCCTCGACACACGGCGTCTTCGAAGAAACCGTCAAGGAAATCTGCGACCTCGTGCACAAGCATGGCGGCCAGGTCTATCTCGACGGTGCCAACATGAACGCCATGGTCGGCCTGTCCCGCCCAGGTGACATCGGCTCCGACGTGTCCCACCTCAACCTGCACAAGACGTTCTGCATCCCGCATGGCGGCGGTGGTCCGGGCATGGGTCCGATCGGCGTCAAGGCGCATCTGGCACCCTATCTTCCGGGCCATCCGGAGAGCGACGGACGCCCCGGTGCTGTCTCGGCGGCGGCCTTCGGTTCGGCTTCGATCCTGCCGATCTCCTGGAGCTACTGCCTGATGATGGGCGGCGAAGGGCTGACGCAGGCGACCAAGGTGGCGATCCTCAACGCCAACTACATCGCCGCCCGGCTGAAGGGCGCCTACGGCGTGCTCTACAAGTCAGAGGCCGGTCGCGTGGCGCATGAGTGCATCATCGACACCCGCCCGCTGGTCGATAGCGCCGGCGTCACCGTCGACGATGTCGCCAAGCGCCTGATCGACTGCGGCTTCCACGCGCCGACCATGAGCTGGCCGGTTGCCGGCACGCTGATGATCGAGCCGACGGAATCGGAAACCAAGGCCGAGCTCGACCGGTTCTGCGAAGCCATGCTGGCAATTCGCCAGGAAGCCCGCGACATAGAGGAAGGCCGTTCCGACAAGCAGAACAACCCGCTGAAGAACGCCCCGCACACGGTCGAAGATCTGGTCGGCGAGTGGGACCGTCCCTACAGCAGAGAACAGGCCTGCTTCCCGCCCGGCGCCTTCCGCGTCGACAAATACTGGTCTCCGGTCAACCGTGTCGACAACGTCTTCGGCGACCGCAACCTGATCTGCACCTGCCCGCCGCTCGAAAGCTACGCTGAAGCTGCGGAATAATATGCAAACGGCCCTTCCTTCCATAGGGAGGGCCTTTCCACGAACGCGACAAGATAAAGGTCCGAGCGGAATGCCAAAAGACGACGCCGATTCCGTGACGCAGGCGCCCTGGCCGAAGCCGGTGCTGCTCGCGCTCGAAGAGCCCGGCAACTATGTGACGATCGCGACAACGCAGGCAGCCTCCTGGGCCATGATCGAGGATTGGCCGACAGAAGACGGCACGGCACTCGACAAGGCGCTGCTTGTCTGCGCCGACGTCATCAAGGGCAAGCGCACCAACGACGACGCCCGCGAAGCGTTCATAGCCGCCGCCGTCGAGGCCGGTATCGACATCAAGAGCTGACCGCCAGCCCGTGCTTTCGTTGTGTCAGCGTCCAGAGCGAGCAACGGGGATTTTTGCTATGCCCTCTGTTGCCCCGCGGCATCCAGGATTAAGCCGGCAATGGCGTCCGGGTGCGAAATCAGTGACAAATGGCTCGATTCCAGCTCGATGGTCTTGGCGCCCATGCGCTTGGCCATGAAACGCTCGAGGTCGGGATTGATCGTTCGGTCTTCAGTGGAAACGGCATACCAGCTGGGCTTCGAACGCCATGCCGCCTGTGTCGTCTTACCCGTGAGGAGCGCCTTGTGGAATGGCTCCTGCACCGCATAGAGCACCTTAGCCTTCGCCTCGGGGAGATCTCCGGCAAAATCACGCAGGAACGCCGCTTCGGTCAGCCGCCCCTCGTCGCCATCGAAGACTATCCCTGCTGAAGCAGGCGGTGTCGGAAATGTCTTGGCAAGGGCCGTATAGTCTTCGCCGGCGTCAGGCGCACGCGCAGCGACAAAAACGAGCGCCGATACGCTCGGATGCACCCCCGTCTCGGTAACCAACATGCCGGAGAACGAATGACCGACCAGTACCGTTGGACCATCCTGCCGGTCGAGCACGCGCTGCACCGCGGCTGCGGCTTCGGGGAGCGTCGTTAGCGGGTTCTGCACGGCCGTCGCATTGAGCCCTGCAGCTTGCAGTCGAGCAATGACGTCGGTCCAGCAGGAACCGTCGGCGAACAGTCCGTGTGCCAATACGACGTTTCGGGCCCTCGTCGGGGAGGTAGGCGCTGCCATGCTGCGCGGAGATATGAGGGAAGCTGCAGCGCCTGCCACGAGTGCTGCTGAGAATGTTCGTCTGTTCATCATCATCATGATCGATGTCCCTAAACGTTGAACTGTCTGCAGAATGGGCGCGCAGCTGTGGCTGCGCACACAACCATGTGGGCCTGAAAAACTCGTTCGAAGTGGCTTTTCTTGTCGCTGTTAGACCGGCGCCGTTGGCGCTGGGTAACTCCCTTGGAACGACCTTTGCGAAGAGCTCTCAAGCGCTCTCGCACTGCACTCGTTCGCCAATGAAGCTATTCAGGAAGCGGCAACCGGTCAATCTATCCTGCGCTAGACATAGGTATAGGTCGCGACACAAACCTGCGCGACGACTCAGGATCAACTGCAATGACGCTCTAAAGAAGCGAATAGACCGCCGAGGCGAGTGCAAGAAGTCCGAAGAGGATCAAAAGATGGCTCGTTCCTCGCGCGACCTTCGTCGTGAAGTCCTTGGGCAGTTTTCCCCTTGCAAGGTTCACTGCGCCGCTTAGAGAAAGCCACCAGCCAAGCGATCCGCAGAATACGCCAGCGACGATGGCTGCCGAGCTGAAGCGCCGGGTCTCCTCCGTCAGCCCAAAGCCGGCAAAGAGAGCGCCGAACGAGAGAATGGTCGCCGGATTGGAAATCGTAAGCAGGAATGTCGCTAACGTCGTGCCAAGTAGCCCACCCGCCCTGACATCTGCAGCGCGAACTGGATCGTGGGTCAATCCGCGATAACCGAGCGCCAGCAACAGTAGTCCTCCGCCGAATGCCAATGGCAGGGTAGCGGCCGACATCAACTCCTCAAAAACGGCAATGCCCGTTACCGCCGCAAGAGCGTAGCTGGCGTCGCCCACCGCCGTCCCGAAGCCGCAAGAAAAGCCAGCCAGAAAGCCGCGCTCGAGTGTGCGGTTAATGCATAGCATCCCGATCGGCCCAAGTGGCGCGGTGATGATGACACCCAGCAAAGCGCCTTTCAGGAACAGTAGTAGCATTCTTCCGCGGATTCCTTTTCGCTGGCGCCTTTCACGAGCTCTCGACACCGGGCCATAAACGGCAGCCGCAGGGAGGTAAAACGAAAAAAGCTGCCGAGACGGCAGCCTTGTCGATGATTCGATCGATTGTGACAATCAGTGCGCCGGCACGACAGCATTGCCCTGGGCGGCTAGCGCTGCGAGGTCCGCGGGCTTTAGCTCGACGGATTCGCCACAGCCACAAGCCGATGTCTGGTTGGGGTTGGTAAAAATGAAGCCCGAGCGCAACGTCGTGCTTTCGAAGCCCATTTCTGTGCCGAGGAGGTAGAGCACAGCCGATGGTTCGACCCAGACCTTGGCGCCATCGCGTTCGATCAGGTCATCCTTCGCGTTCGGCTCGGTCACGAGGTCGATGGTATATTCCATCCCTGCGCAACCACCCTTCTTGATGCCGACGCGGACGCCCTTGGCTTCCGGTCCGGAGTTTTCGACGATCGCCTTCACGCGGTTCGCGGCAGCGTCCGTCATGCTCATTATTGCAAAGCCCATTGGCCTCTTCTCCTTCCGCGCTCGGATTAAAGGTCCGGCGTTTCATGATTCAAATGTAGTGCCAGCAGCTTAACCGATCAATACCAGCCGACAGCGACCTGCGCCTCTTCCGACATGCGGTCCGGCGTCCACGGCGGATCGAAGGTCATCTCGACCTCGACGCCTGACACGCCCTCGACCGCCCCAACGGCGTTCTCGACCCAGCCGGGCATCTCGCCGGCGACGGGGCAGCCAGGCGCCGTCAGCGTCATCATGATCTTCACCATGCGGTCGTCTTCGATGTCGATCTTGTAGATCAGCCCGAGCTCGAAGATGTCAGCGGGAATTTCCGGGTCATAGACCGTCTTGAGTGCTGAAATCACATCGTCGCTAAGCCGTGCCAGTTCATCGGCCGGAATGCTGGAATGCACGATGCCTTCGCGCACGTCGATCTTCTGTTCGCTTTCGTCCAGGCTCATATGGACACTCCTTAGGCAAAGAACTTGCGCGCATAATCAAGCGCATCGGCCAAGGCATCGACCTCGGCCCGTGTATTATACATCCCGAAGGACGCGCGGCATGTGGAGGTGACGCCGAAGCGTTTCAAGAGCGGCATGGCGCAATGTGTGCCTGCGCGAACCGCAACACCCTGGCGGTCGATCACCATCGACACGTCATGAGCATGCAGACCGGCAAGCTCGAAGGAGAAGATACCGCCCTTGCCCGGCGCCGTACCGAACACCCGCAATGCATTGACCGCCTGCAGTCGCTCTGCGGCGTAGGCGGCGAGATCAGCTTCATGGCGTGCAATCGCCTCCCGGCCGACTTTTTCCATGTAATCAAGCGCGTAGCCGAGCCCTATCGCCTGCACGATCGGCGGTGTTCCGGCTTCGAATCGATGCGGCGGATCGTTGTAGGTCACGGCATCCTCCGTCACCTCGAAGATCATCTCGCCGCCACCCTGGAAGGGCCGCATCTCGCGTAGCCGATCCTTCTTGCCGTAGAGCACGCCGATGCCCGACGGCCCATAGAGCTTGTGGCCGGTCATGACGTACCAGTCGCAATCGATGTCCTGCACGTCGACGGGCATATGGACGGCGCCCTGCGATCCATCGACCAGCACCGGAATACCGCGCTCATGTGCGATCCGGCAGATTTCCTTGACCGGAACGACCGTGCCGAGCGCGTTCGACATATGCGTGATGGCGACTAGCTTCGTCCGCTCCGTCAGGCTCTTCTCGAAATCCTCGATATGGAAAGCGCCCTCGTCGTCAACAGGTACCCAGACCAGCTTGGCGCCCTGCCGCTCGCGGATGAAATGCCACGGCACGATGTTGGAGTGATGCTCCATGATCGAGATGACGATCTCGTCCCCTTCGCCGATCTTGGGCATGCCCCAGCCATAGGCGACGGTGTTGATCGCCTCCGTCGAAGACTTCGTGAAGATGATGTCGTTGACATCGGGCGCATTGAGGAAGCGCCTCACCTTCTCGCGTGCGCCCTCATAGGCGTCCGTCGCCGCATTCGAGAGAAAATGCAGGCCGCGATGAACGTTCGCATACTCGTTCGAATAGGCATGCGAGATCGCATCAATGACGACCTGCGGTTTCTGTGCGGAGGCGCCGTTGTCGAGATAGACCAGCGGCTTGCCATAGACCTCCTTCGCAAGGATCGGAAAATCCTTGCGAATGGCTTCGACGTCGTATGCTGTGGCCGGAACTATCTTGTCCATGACGCTATCCGATCAGGCGTGCTTTTCGAGCCAGGCCGAGATGACGCCTTCCAGCGACTCGACCAGGGCTTCGTCTTCCAGTTCCTCGACGATCTCGGCAACGAAGGCGTTGACGAGCATGGCGCGCGCCTTGTTCTCCGGAATACCGCGAGCCATCAGGTAGTAGAGATGGTTGTGATCGATGTCGGCAACGGTCGCGCCGTGACCGCACTGAACGTCGTCAGCAAAGATCTCGAGTTCCGGCTTCACCGAGAATTCGGCGTCGTCGGACATCAGCAGCGTGTTGCATGCCATCTTCGCGTCAGTCTTCTGCGCATCAGGCGCAACCCGGATCATACCCTGGAAGACGCCGTTGGCGCGGTCGAAGACCACGTTGCGGATCACTTCGGTGGAACCCGTATGCGGAACGTTGTGGCCGAGAACCATGGTCACGTCGGTATGTGTTTCGGCGCCCAGCAGGTTGATGCCGCGCAGCGTCAGATCGGCACCCTCGCCCGTCACCTTGATGTGCAGTTCCTGACGAACCAGCTTGCCACCGGCGTTGATGATGAAGAGCTTCAGCTTGGCATCGGCCCCGAGGTCGACACGGATCTGGCCAAGATGTGTATCCTCGGCACCCTGCTGCTGGACGATGATCCAGGTAAGCTCGGTGCCCTCTCCGACCGTGATGTCACTGACATGCGACACGAATGCCGCATCCGACGTCACTGCAAGGTGACGCTCGATAACGGTCGCCTTGATGTTGGCACCGAAGCTGACCGGCAGGCGCGTATGCGCCTGACCACCAGCGTGAACGAACTGGATCTCCAGCGGTTCTTCGAGCAAAGTCTCGGCGGGAACGTCGAGGACATAGCCATCACGCACGAAGCTGCCGTTGATGCGACCGATCGCGTCGTCGCTGCCGAGCGCCCCAAGGCTGGTGGCAGCCGTGCCGTTTGAAAGCTGGGCCGCGTAGCCCGAAATTTCCAACCCGTCTACCGAACGCTTGAGGTCGGGAACGCCCTGAATGACCGAGAGAACCGAGGACTCTTCGACCAGCGGGTCGCGGGCTTCCGAACCGGCGTCGCCTGCCTGGTCCGGAATGGTCCGAAGCAGGGTCTTGAGGTCGGTATAGTGCCAGGCCTCGACGCGACGCGTCGGTAGGCCGGCCTTCTTCAGGTCGTCAAGCAGGCGGTCGCGGATGGCGATAACCGAACCGTCGCCCGGCAGTTCGCCGATCTGATCATTGAAAGCCTCGATGAGCGCCGCTTCCGCGGCGGTCTGGCGGCTCGTCGTCTGCATGTTCATGAGACTCGTCCTTTCCGCCGTAATCAGGCTGCCGCACCGATGATGTCGGCGTAGCCATTGGCTTCCAGATCATGCGCCAGCGTCTTGTCGCCCGACTTGATCACCTGGCCCTTGTAGAGAACGTGAACCGTATCCGGGACAATATAGTCGAGCAGGCGCTGGTAGTGCGTGATGACGATGACGGCGCGATCAGGCGAACGCAGCGCGTTGACGCCATCGGCGACGATCTTCAGCGCGTCGATGTCGAGACCGGAGTCGGTTTCGTCGAGGACGCAAAGCTGCGGCTGCAGCAATGCCATCTGCAGGATTTCGGCGCGCTTCTTCTCACCACCGGAGAAGCCGACATTCAGCGGGCGCTTCAGCATCTCAGTGTTGATCTGCAGCTTGCCAGCAGCGTCCTTCACGAGGCGCATGAAGTCAGGCGTCTTCAGCTCTTCTTCGCCGCGAGCCTTGCGCTGCTCATTCATCGCGACCTTGAGGAACTGCATGGTGGCAACGCCCGGAATTTCGACCGGGTACTGGAAGGCGAGGAAAATGCCCTTGGCCGCGCGCTCGGCAGCGTCGAGTTCCAGGATGCTCTCGCCGTTGTAGAGGATGTCGCCTTCGGTCACTTCGTAGTCTTCACGGCCCGACAGGATGTAGGAGAGCGTCGACTTGCCGGAGCCGTTCGGGCCCATGATGGCGGCAACTTCGCCGGCCTTCACGGTGAGGTTCAGGCCGCGGATGATCTCTGTGCCGTCTTCGGCGATGCGGGCGTGCAGGTTCTTAATCTCAAGCATGGTCTTGTCCCATAAAAAGCAATCGGAGAAAGGCGCGATCCACGCGCCCTCGCGCATTCATTGTCGTGTTGCGTCAGCCGACGCTGCCTTCGAGCGAGATGCTGATGAGCTTCTGCGCCTCGACGGCAAATTCCATCGGCAGTTCCTGCAGGACTTCCTTGACGAAGCCGTTGACGATCAGGGCGATCGCCGCTTCGGTCGGGATGCCGCGCTGCAGGCAGTAGAACAGCTGGTCCTCGGAAATTTTCGAGGTCGTCGCTTCGTGCTCGAACTGCGCCGTCGAATTCTTCGCCTCGATGTACGGCACCGTATGCGCGCCACACTTGTCGCCGATCAGCAGCGAGTCGCACTGCGTGAAGTTACGCGCGTTCGACGCCTTGCGGTGGGCCGAGACCTGTCCGCGATAGGTGTTCTGCGACACGCCCGCGGCAATGCCCTTGGAAACGATGCGGCTCGACGTGTTCTTGCCGAGATGGATCATCTTCGTGCCCGAGTCGATCTGCTGGTGGCCGTTCGACACGGCGATCGAGTAGAATTCGCCTCTGGAGTCGTCGCCGCGCAGGATGCAGGACGGGTACTTCCAGGTGATAGCCGAACCCGTTTCGACCTGCGTCCACGAAATCTTCGACCGGTGACCACGGCAGTCGCCGCGCTTGGTGACGAAGTTGTAGATACCGCCCTTGCCCTGCGCATCACCAGGATACCAGTTCTGGACAGTCGAATACTTGATCTCGGCATCATCGAGAGCCACGAGCTCGACGACAGCCGCATGCAGCTGGTTTTCGTCGCGCTGCGGGGCGGTGCAGCCTTCGAGGTAGGAGACGTAGGCGCCCTCTTCCGCGATGATCAGCGTCCGCTCGAACTGGCCGGTGTTCTTCTCGTTGATGCGGAAGTAGGTGGACAGCTCCATCGGGCAGCGAACGCCCTTCGGAACGAACACGAACGACCCATCGGTGAAGACAGCCGAGTTCAGCGTCGCATAATAGTTGTCGGAGGTCGGAACGACGGAGCCGAGGTACTTCTGCACCAGTTCCGGATGCTCGCGGATCGCTTCCGAGATCGACATGAAGATCACGCCGGCCTTCTTCAGCTCTTCCTTGAAGGTCGTGACGACCGAAACGGAGTCAAAGACGGCATCGACTGCGATCTTCGGCCTTTCGACGCCGGCCAGGATTTCCTGCTCCTTGAGCGGAATACCGAGCTTCTCGTAGACCTTGAGGATTTCAGGGTCGACTTCGTCGAGCGACTTCGGGCCGGGCGTGCTTTTCGGCGCGGCGTAGTAGTAGATGTCGTTGAAATCGATTTTCGGATAGTCGACGCGCGCCCAGGTGGGCTCTTCCAGCGTCAGCCAGCGCTTGTAGGCTTCCAGACGCCATTCGAGCATCCATTCCGGTTCCTGCTTCTTGGCGGAGATGAAACGGATGATATCTTCGGACAGGCCCTTGGGTGCCTTGTCCATTTCGATGATGGTCTCGAAACCGTATTTATACTGATCGACGTCAATCTCGCGGACGCGATCAACCGTTTCCTGGACGGCGGGCATGTCATTCTCCAATCTCGCCGGAGAAAAGGTCCGGCAGCTTGTCGTTCGGGCAGTATAGGTTTGCCCCGTATGTAGGTGGCCAAAAGGGACTTTTCAGCCCGAATGGCAAGCGGAAAATTGCCTTTCCGCAAATTTATGAAGCGGTCACGCCGCCTCTCCGGCCGGCTTGCGCCGAGCGGCTATTTTCGCAAAGACGGAAATCGCTCGGTCGACCTCCTCTTCGGTCGTGGCAAAGCCCAACGAAATCCGCAGAGCACCGAGCTTGGGATCACGCCCCATGGCGACCAGAACATGACTCTCGCCCACCTTGCCGGACGAGCAGGCAGAGCCGGCGGAAAGCGCAACGCCTTCGAGATCGAAGGCGATCTGGCCCGTTTCAGCCTTCAGCCCCGGAAGGGTGAAGAAAGTCGTGTTGGAAACGCGTGCTCCCTCGGCGCCGTAGACGACAACATCGGGTGCAGCCCCACGCATACCGCTTTCCAGCCGGTCACGCAGCGCCGAAATTGCCGCGTTGCGGGCCTCGAATTCCGCGACAGCGGCTTCCGCGGCAGCGCCAAAGCCGACCACCGCCAATGAATTTTCCGTCCCCGAGCGGTGACCCTTCTCCTGGCCACCGCCGTGGATCAACGGCAGTGGCATCAACACTTCCCCGCGTGTAACGAGCGCGCCGGCGCCCTTGGGGCCGCCAATCTTGTGCGACGATACGATCAGGAAATCGGCGCCAAGCTCGTTGATATCGAGCTTCAGTCGGCCCGCGGCCTGTACAGCATCGACAACAAGCAGCCCGCCCTGCGCCTGCACGATCTTTGCAATATCGGAAATTGGCTGAACGATGCCGGTCTCGTTGTTGACAAGCATGACCGCGACCATCGGCAACCCTGCCGACTTGTCGTGAGCAGCAAGCAGAGCGCCAAGAGCGTCAAGATCGACGACACCGGCCTCTGTCACCGGAATTTCCGTCGTCTGCTCCTTCGAAAACCGACCACCCTCCCGCACGGCCGGATGCTCGACCGCCGAATAATAGAGCCGACCGATGGCTATTGGCGTCCGCCCCATCTTGAAATCAGGCGTCAGCACCATGTTGGCTGCTTCGGTAGCGCCACTGGTAAAGATCACATGCGCGGCATCGGCACCCGTAAGGACAGCGACCTGCCGCCGCGCGTGTTCGATCGCAGCTCGGACGCTGCGGCCTTCGCCATGCACCGAGTTCGGATTGCCGAACAGATCCAGCGCGCGCAGAACCGCGTCGCGCGCATGTGGATGCAGCGGCGAAGTCGCGTTCCAGTCGAGATAAAGGCGTGGCGGCGCCATGATCTTTGTCCTGCGCTTTAAGCTTGCACGACGCCTCGGCTCATTTTCCTTGAAATTTCGGCCGGGCTTGCCTTATGACACATCCCACAATGCGTGGATCGCCATGCAAGTTTCGAATTGTTCTAAACTGCGTTTTAGAAAAGCTGACAACGTTCGTCAAGTCTGCGCAGCGTGAACGCGAAGAAATAAACGCCGGAGTACCGATGCCCGAAGTCATTTTCAACGGCCCCGCAGGCCGCCTTGAAGGCCGCTACCAGCCCTCCAAGGAAAAGAGCGCGCCGATTGCCCTCATCCTGCACCCGCACCCTCAGTTCGGCGGCACGATGAACAACCAGATCGTCTACCAGCTCTTCTACATGTTCCAGAAGCGCGGTTTCACGACGCTGCGCTTCAACTTCCGGGGAATCGGTCGCAGCCAGGGCGAATTCGACCACGGCGCCGGCGAGCTTTCCGATGCGGCCTCGGCCCTCGACTGGGTGCAGAGCTTGCATCCCGATTCGAAGACATGCTGGGTTGCCGGCTATTCCTTCGGCTCCTGGATCGGCATGCAGCTCCTGATGCGTCGTCCTGAGATCGAAGGCTTCATGTCGATTGCGCCGCAGCCGAATACCTACGACTTCTCGTTCCTCGCACCCTGCCCGTCGTCCGGCCTGATCATCAACGGCGAAGCCGACAAGGTCGCGCCCGAAAAGGATGTGAACGGCCTCGTCGAGAAGCTGAAGACGCAGAAGGGTATCCTGATCACGCACCGCACGGTGCCGGGCGCCAACCACTTCTTCAACGGCCAGGTCGAGACGCTGATGGGCGAATGCGAGGATTACCTCGATCGCCGCCTGAATGGCGAACTGGTGCCTGAGCCGGCCGCCAAGCGCATCCGCTAGGCCGATCGCATCCCGGCGGTCATTTCGAACGTCGGACAGGACAATCCGTCAATGATCATAGGCATGCGGCTTCGCATGCCTATTTTCGTCAGGACATGCTGGGACGCGGCATTGTCAGGATGGGTGAATGCGATGAACTGTTGCGCAAAGTTCCGCCGGAAAAACCAGTCCATCAGGCGGCTGGCAATCTCCGTCGCATAGCCTTTGCCCCACTCCTGCTGCCTCAGCGAGTACCCGAGTTCGAAATCCTGCCTGTCGCCGCCGAACAGCGAAAAGCCCGCGCGACCGATGAAGCGGCCATCCTCACGACTCATAACCTTGTATTTCGTCGTTCCGTCCCGCGCCTGCTCGCCGAACCAGCTGCGCAGTCGCTCGTCGGCCTTCTCTCGCGACCATGGGGCTGCGCCGGAAAGATATCGCGTCGTCTCGATCGTCGAGTGAAGCTCCTGAATGAGACCGGCATCGTCGGGTTCCCACATGACGGCGACAAGCCGGGGCGTCTCCAGAATGACCTGCCTCACGGCTTCACCACCACACCGCCGCTGACAGGCGTACCAACTCCCGTCGTTCCCGGAAATGTTAAAGGCAGGCCGTCCAGCGACCGAACAGCGAGATAAGCCCAGGCTTCCGCCTCCATGGAATCACCGTTGAACCCCGCTTCTTCCGCTGCAATCACCTCGGCGCCCCGTCTTTGCGCCAGATCCTTCAGATCCTGCATCAGCACGCGATTGAGGCGCCCACCTCCGCAGATGATATACAGCGTCGGCATCACTGGCAGGTGACCCGCGGACTTGATGATCGACGCGGCGGCGACATGCGCAAGGGTGCGCGCACCATCCGCAAGCTCTGCGTCCGAGCCTGAAGGTGGTGGAAAGTCGTTGCGGTCAAGCGAGCGCCGCTTCTCCGCTGTAAAGAACGGGCTGCTCAAATAGCGATCCGCGAGATCGTCGATCACCCGTCCCTCCGAGGCAATCATGCCGCCTTGATCGAACGGCACCCCCGCATGGGTCTCAACCCACTGGTCGATCAACGTATTGCCCGGCCCGCTATCATATCCGACGATGATGCCATCAGCACCGACATAGGTCAGGTTGGAAATCCCGCCGATGTTGACGAAGCAGACCGGCAAGGTCGCATCAGCGACGTTAGCAGCAAGCGCCGCGTGGTAAACCGGGACCAGGGGTGCGCCCTGACCGCCGTGGACCATGTCATTGGCGCGGAGGTCATAGGCGACAGGTATCCCCGTCTCGCGGGCGAGCAGCGTCCCGTCACCGATCTGGACCGTCAGCGCCTCGTCCGGCCGATGCAGCACCGTCTGCCCATGAAAGCCGATGACGTCGATCGCGGATGCATCCAGCGCGTTCGCGTCCAGAAATTGCCTAACGGCAATTGCATGACGCAACGTCAGTTCTCGCTCGATTGATGCCAGTTCGCCCGGTCTCTGCTCACGCCGCGTGATAATTTTCGCCTGCTCCAGCGCAACCTTCAGCCGGTCGCGAAAGGCGGGCTCATACGGGACACCAAGGGAGGGCCCGCGTTCGACGACGGTACGGCCGTCGGTGCGCAGCAGCGCCACATCGATACCATCCATCGACGTTCCGCTCATCAAACCGATCGCGGTTCTGATCTTCTCCATGGAGCCTCGCTGGAAGATTCCTGCCAAATGGTGACTGTTCGGCAAAACAGTGCTAAACGCGCCGCGTCACTTCGACAATAGCCAATCCGAAAATCCGCATCCGAGAGCAAAAGGTCATGTCCGAGTTCAAATCCGATTTCCTCCGCACGCTGAAAGAGCGCGGCTTCATTCATCAAATTTCCGATGAATCCGGCCTCGACGAACTCTTCGCCAAGGAAACGGTAACAGCCTATATCGGCTTTGACCCGACCGCGCCTAGCCTGCATGCTGGCTCGCTGATCCAGATCATGATGCTGCACTGGATGCAGGCGACGGGCCATCGCGCCATTTCGCTGATGGGCGGCGGCACCGGCATGGTCGGCGACCCCTCCTTCAAGGAGGAGGCGCGGCAGCTGATGACCGTCGATACGATCGAGAGCAACATCGCTTCGATCAAGCGCGTCTTCTCGAATTACCTGACCTACGGCGAAGAGGCGAAGGACGCGTTGATGATCAACAATGCCGAATGGCTGAGATCTCTCAACTACCTTGAATTCCTGCGCGATGTTGGCCGGCACTTCTCGGTCAACCGCATGCTAGCTTTCGATAGCGTCAAGACGCGCCTCGATCGCGAACAGTCGCTGTCGTTCCTCGAATTCAACTACATGATCCTGCAGGCCTACGACTTCGTCGAATTGGCGAAGCGTTACGACTGCCGTCTGCAGATGGGTGGTTCGGACCAGTGGGGCAACATCGTCAATGGCATCGATCTCGGTCACCGCATGGGGACGCCGCAGCTCTACGCCCTCACCTCGCCGCTGCTGACGACCGCGTCAGGTGCGAAGATGGGCAAGTCTGCCACCGGCGCTGTCTGGCTCAACGCAGACATGCTGTCGGCCTATGACTTCTGGCAGTACTGGCGCAATACAGAGGATGCCGACGTTTCGCGCTTCCTAAAGCTCTACACAACCCTACCGATGGACGAAATCGCACGACTTTCGGCGCTCGCCGGCTCCGAGATCAACGAGGTCAAGAAGATCCTCGCCACGGAAGTCACCGCCATCCTGCACGGCCGTGCAGCCGCTGAACAAGCTGCCGAAACCGCCCGCAAGACGTTCGAGGAAGGCGGCCTTGCAGAAAACCTTCCGTCTGTCGACGTACCGGCTGCCGAACTCGACGGCGGCATCGGCCTTCTGTCGCTGATCGTCCGCGCTGGCCTTGCTGCTTCGAATGGTGAGGCGCGCCGCCATGTTCAGGGCGGTGCCGTACGTATCAACGACCAGGCCGTCAGTGATGAGCGCAAGGTGATCGGCAGTGGCGAAGTTACCGCCGATGGCGTCATCAAGCTTTCGCTTGGCAAGAAGAAGCACATTCTGATCCGCCGCGCCGCATAACACGGACGACATCGGAAACCGAAAGCCGGCCTCGAGCCGGCTTTTTTGTGCCTATTGGAATTCAAAGATGTTGCGGAAGACGCCAGGCGCAATGATCGACAGCGGATTGATGATGAGAGCCGGGGATTCCAGTTTGCCCGTCAGCTTGAAGGTAATGCCGATCAGGCCGCGATCCGTGCCATTGCCGAGGATGAATCCGATTAACGGCAACTCGGCGAACAGGCGATTGAGCCCGTACGCAGGCATGAAAGTGCCGGTCATGTCCATATTGCCGCGCTGGTCGCGTACCGTGCCTTGGAATACAGCGCCGACCTGATCTCCACGCACAACACCGTTCTCAATGCCGATCACGCCGTTCTGCGAAACAATTCTGGCAAAACCGCGCTGGAACCGCTGTGCGGAGGTATCGATGTTCCGCTTGACCGCCGAATTCAGGCTTCGTTGCTCCTGACCGACGGGCGTCGACACAATTGAATGCAGACGCTGCTCATTGACCAGGGAGAAGCGCCTGATGTCGATCGAGCCATCCCAGCGATCTCCAGCGCCAAGGCGGATCTGCATGTTGAGCAAGCCACCCATCATGTGCTGATAGAGGTCGGCGAAGCGCGAAACCGAGCCGGCATCCCCGCTGGTGACGTTGATAACGCCATTGCCCTTCGTCTGGGCTACGAACGCCTCGCCGCTGTCGGTGACGCCGGTGAAGTTCAACGATTGCAGCCGACCATCGGCGGAAACGTACAGCATGTCGGCATTCCGCATCTTCTCGTCATTGAAGCCGATGATGCGGCCGAGCTTGGCACGGACGGATACGCTGCCGCTGCGATCGGAGTCACCGCCCCCGCCGCCGGCGGACTTTACCCGGGCGATGATCGGGCGCGCATCGGCGCTGTCGCCGGATACGGAGACATCAAGCCCTCCCTTGTTCCTCTTCACCGACACCGCAAAATCATCGAGCGACGACAGTTTGACGCTGTCGAAATCCGCTTTCATGAGGTTGCCCTTGCCGATGACAAGGGAGCCGTTCGCCCCGAATCCATCCCCCTTGAGGACGAAGTTTTTCAACTCAGTATTGTCGGCGGGGCCAGATGCCTCGAATGTCGCCGTCGCGCCGATTCCGCCTCCTTTCGACCAGCCGATCCATGGAAGAGACAGCCGTGCCCTTCCAAGGTCGACCGACACCGCCTGCCGGTCCTGATCGATACGATTGAGCTCGACATCGATGCTGCCATCGATGATGTCGTTGAGGCCGGGTAGCACTTTTTCACGCTGGTCGTTGTTGAGCGTGGCTGTGATGGTTTGTTGCGGTTGGACGTCCGACGATTTGTCGGTCGGCTCAACGAGTTTGATGCCAGCGGGAATCCCGTCAATCAGCCCTTTGCCGTCAACGCTTACCTGTTTCGGGTCGGCGTTCAGAACCCCGTCGAGACCGGTGATCTTGCGGCCAGAAATTGGCTTGGCAATATCGAGATCCTGCAGCTGCAGCACAGCCTTCCACTCGGCCGGCGGAGGATTCTGGGACGAGATCAGCCCGATGCGTGCCTGCACCTTTGCCGACACCTTGCCTTTGAGGTCCTCAGGCACGAAACCAGCGCGTTGGAGTACTTGGATCGGCTTGTAGGTCAGCAGTTCGCCGACGGCGTCCGCCGCGCCGGAAACGGGAAGATTGATCTCGGCCATGAGGGGCTTGTCATAGGTCGACGGCATGACAAACGTACCCTCGCCGACGTTGACAGATCGTCCCGAAGGGAAGAATGCAGTCCCGCCCTTGATGGAGATTGTTGCGCGCGGACCGCTGAGATCAAAGTGAGCACTCGTATCGCGTATCGGCGGGATGTCACCGGCGACGTTCATCCGCGTATCGGCGATATCGAACGCAATGCGGATCTGGTCCTTATTGAGTTTCAGCCCCTTGCCGACCGCCTCATCAAGACGTCCGAACGGAATGAAGACAGAGATTGATGCGTCGGTAACTGTGCCCCCGAAGAGGTTGCGAAGGACCCATTCGCGACCCTTCGACGCCATCCAGAACGGCCATAGCTGTTTGACCGCCGTGGTCTGCAGCTGCTGTGACTGACCAGCAAAACTGATCTCCGGTGACACATCTGCGAGACGGACATGGAGCGAGCCAAAGAGACCGCCGGCCGGGCTTGAAACCCGCATGTTTGGAAATTGGAGCTCACGGCTGGCAACGAGGTAGCGACCCGTCGCCTGGATGTCGAAGGCGAGAGGTTGCTCGCCGGACCCTGACGGCGCCGCGGTGCCGCCGCTGACAAGGAGATCAATCCCGAAGCCCTTTCCTGCCGACGCATCGACTTTGTCCAGATCGATAAGGGCGCCGCTGAGCGGCACGGATGTGGCGCCGAACTGAACGCGCGACTTTGCAATCTCGAGCGTCTGCTTGGAGAAATCATAGGCGAGATTGATGCGACCGCCGTTCAGTTCTTGCTCGTCGCCGTCCATGTAGAACTGTCCCGGCTTCAGTTCGATTGCGGCAGCGAGCGCCGGCGGCTCTTGATCGCCGGCGCGAACGGCAGAGATCGTCAGATCACTGGCGGCATCGATGCCTTGTCGAATCTGACCCTGAACGTTCCGCTTCAGCGTGAACGGCCCCAGATCGACGCCCGCGACCTGGCCGGTCAGTTTCGAGGTGCGTCCATCAGTCCTTTCGGTGAGGATGCTAAGCGTTGCTGCTTTGCCGTTGATCGCGACCTCGCCATCAAGCGCCAGTGCCCCCTGGCGTGTTCGTGAGAAAGCCACGTTGTTGACCACGATCGAAAGCGGACCGTTTGCAGTATCGGCAAGCTTGATGTCGATGCCCGAGAGCTTTACCGACCGTGTTCCGCCCCGCTCGACAAAACCGTCGACCATATCGAGCTGAGCGAACGCGGCTTCCATCGCAGCGGGAATCTGGTCGACGCGAACATCGTCGAGCTTGAGCGGCTTTCCGGATGGCAGCAGCGCTGTGTCGAGCGCTATATCCTGCGCCTCGATCTGCGCAATCGCGATGCGGCCACGGAAGAGTTGCAGCGGGTCAAGCGCGATGCGCATCGCATGCGTTGTCGATAGGTGCTGTCCGCTCTTCTCGTCGATCATGCTGACGTCGCGCGCCTCGAGCGCAAGCCGCAGGTTTGATGTAAAGCGAATGACGGTCGAACCGACCTCCGCTCGATAGCGGGGTCCGATGGCGGAGTTCAATGCAACCTGCGCCTGTCGCGAAAGCAGTGCGTCGAACATGCCGCTTTCCACCGCGAAGGCGATCGCCGCGAGCACGAAAAGGATAACGGCAACGCAACCACCAGTGACGCCCGCGGTTCGGCGCATGCGCGAACGCGACGGCGGGCAGCTGACAATGATGGGATCCTCGGCCTGCGCGGAGGGAAGCTCATGCAGTGCGACGATATCTTTCTTGCGGAATCTAATTTTTTCGCCGCGGATCGCCGACATGCGCCTCGCCTAACTCCTTATTTTGTGGTCTGGACCAGACTGGCTGGACGATTGTTCGTCCAATATATATCTGGCAAATCACCTGTTATCCACAAACTCGGCAAAAGAAAGGTTTCTCCATGGCGGATATAAGCATCGGCACCGCAGCGCCGGACTTTGATCTTCCGCGAGACGGCGGAGGCCGTGTTTCGCTCGGTGAATTCCGTGGTAAGCCGCTGGTGCTTTTCTTTTATCCCAAGGACGACACGACGGGATGTACGGCGGAATCGCTCGCCTTCACGGCACTGGCCGACGACTTTGAAAAAGCCGGCGCCGCAGTCATCGGCATGTCTCCCGATTCGGTCAAATGTCATGATCGCTTCATCAAGAAACACAATCTTTCGGTTGTCTTGGCGTCCGACGAAGAGAAGACGACGCTTAAGGCCTATGGCGTGTGGAAGCAGAAGACCATGTACGGCCGCAATTTCATGGGTGTAGAACGCACCACGTTTCTCGTTCGCGACGACGGGACGATCGGCACGATCTGGCAGAAGGTGAAGGTGTCCGGTCACGCTGAAATCGTGCTTGCAGCAGTGCAAAACCTCTCACGATGACGCATCGCTCCAT
This sequence comes from Rhizobium sp. BK399, assembly GCF_014194695.1. Lineage (GTDB taxonomy): Bacteria > Pseudomonadota > Alphaproteobacteria > Rhizobiales > Rhizobiaceae > Rhizobium. Next base: position 30,512 of record NZ_JACIAH010000005.1, read on the forward strand.
CACATCGTTGCGCGGCGGAGCGATTGACGCCATCCGAGCGACCGATCTCGACGAGAAGACTGCCCTTGCCCAAGAGACTGCCACGCGATGGTTTGGCCGGACCTTGTCGCTGCGTTCGCCGCTCGACGCGTCGCTGCCCGATAGGCCAGGCCGCCCCGATAAGCCGGAGTTAATACCGCCGACGCAGGTCGAACGGCGCTCCCTGCACACAGTGAAGGGACGCATTGCGCTGCTCCATGCAATCGCCCATATCGAGCTTAACGCTGTCGACCTCGCACTTGATATCGTGGCGCGATTCGCGACCGAACCGGTGCCGAACTCATTCTTCGACGGCTGGATGCAGGTTGCCTTTGAGGAAGCGAAGCATTTCCGCATGGTGCGCGCCCGCCTGAACGACCTCGGCGCGGATTATGGCGATCTGCCCGCCCACGATGGCCTGTGGCAGGCCGCGCATTCGACCCGGAATGACCTGACGGCGCGGCTTGCCGTTGTTCCGCTGATCCTGGAGGCGCGGGGCCTGGACGTGACGCCTTCGTTGCAGGCCAAGATGCGCGAGACTGGGGACATGGAGAGTGCGGCCGTGCTCGATGTCATCTACAATGACGAGAAGGGTCATGTTGCCATTGGCGCCAAATGGTTCCGCTTCCTCTGCGCGCGCGAAAGGCGGGATCCGGCTCGCACGTTCCACGAATTGGTGCGCGCGAATTTTCGCGGTCCGTTGAAGCCGCCCTTCAACGACATTGCGCGGGCCGAGGCGGGCCTGACGCCGTCCTTCTACCGCTCGCTGACATCGACTAGCAACGCCTGATCTGCAGCGACAGCAATGCTGACCTAAGTAAATATTAACCATAGTCATGCGTAATTAAGGCAATTGAGGCATTGGCCGTCAATTGGGAGATTCTCCGTGACGCATGCACAGCAGAGCCGCGTATTCGGCCAAAGAAAACAAGAGCATATCCTGATCCTGGCGAGCGGCGATCGGGTCCGTCACCTGACGGTCCGGCCGTGGATGGCAGCACTCGCCTTCTGTTTTGTTGGCGTCTTCTCGATCGGCTATCTGCTGGCCACCTCCTACCTCGTCCTGCGTGACGACCTGATCGGCGCGACGATGGCCAGGCAGGCGCGTATGCAACATGATTACGAAGACCGGATCGCCGCTCTGCGTGCTCAAGTGGATCGTGTCACGTCGCGTCAATTGCTTGATCAGCAAGTTGTCGAAGACAAGGTAGACAAGCTGATGGAGCAGCAACTGGCCCTGACGTCACGCCACGGCAAGTTGGGCTCCCTCTTGGATCGCGCTGAAAATTCCGGGCTGGGCGGCAAAGAAACGACACCGCTGCAGTCGTATGCTCCCGAGGTGAAGAACAAGCGTGCGTCGCTTTCGGGTGCCGTTCAGGCGATCGAAAACGAACTTGCTGGCGCTGACGAACCGGCCGACGTGACGACCGACAATGCCTCGCCCACAGATGTCCCGGCGCACGAGACTGTCGGCGATCGCGCCGATCGCGTTTTCTCCAAAGTGACGCTGTCGCTGAAGGACATTGAACAGAAGCAGCGCAATCGCATCGCCCAACTGACGAGCGATGCCGGCGGTACAGCCGATGCCATATCCAAGGTCTTGACGCGCTTCCGCATTTCGGTGCCGGCAGAACGCGCAAAACAAGACGACAGCGCCGTCGGCGGCCCCTATGTTGAACCCGAAAGCGCCGATGATTTCGACAGTTCGCTTACGCAACTCGATGATGCCCTCACCCGCCTGGAGACGGTACGAAGCACCGCCGAATCGCTGCCGTTCCAGAACCCTGCAGTTGGCAAGGAGATTACGAGTTCGTTCGGTAACAGGCGTGATCCGTTCCTTGGGCGCCTGGCGCTGCACTCGGGCATCGACTTCCGCTTTACGCCCGGCGAGAAAGTGCGCCCGACAGCGCCCGGCAAGGTGATCGCGGCTGGCTGGACGGGTGGTTATGGCAACATGGTCGAAGTGGACCATGGCAATGGCATTTCCACGCGCTACGGCCATATGTCTGAAATTCTTGCGAAAATTGGCGACAGGGTTGACCGCGACGACGTGATCGGCCTGGCCGGCAGCACCGGCAGGTCCACTGGCACGCATTTGCACTACGAAGTCCGCCAGAATGGTCGTGCCATCGACCCCATTTACTTCATGAATGCCGGCTTGAAGCTTGCCAGTTACATGAAGTAACTACGCGCGCTAACCACGTCTTTACCTCTGCACTGGTTGCAAGGCCTGTATTCCTTGACTTAAGGACAGTTTCGGCTTATGTCGCGCTGCATTGCGGCATGCAATCACGCCGACTCAATCAGAGTGCGGCCGAACCGGAACGGAAACAGTTTTCCCTTTGACGACATTTGCTGATCTTGGCTTGAGCCAAAAAGTGCTTTCCGCTGTGACCGACGCGGGCTATACGACGCCAACCCCCATCCAGGCTGGCGCGATCCCGTTTGCGCTCGAACGTCGCGATATTTGCGGAATTGCGCAGACCGGAACCGGCAAGACCGCGTCGTTCGTTCTGCCGATGCTGTCGCTGCTGGAAAAGGGCCGTGCCCGTGCACGTATGCCGCGTACGCTCATCTTGGAGCCGACCCGCGAGCTAGCTGCGCAGGTTGCCGAAAACTTCGAAAAGTATGGCAAGAATCATCGTCTGAACGTCGCCCTCTTGATCGGCGGTGTTTCCTTCGAAGATCAGGACCGCAAGCTTGAGCGCGGTGCCGACGTTCTAATCTGCACCCCCGGCCGCCTGCTCGACCACTTTGAGCGTGGCAAGCTCTTGATGAGCGGCGTTGAAATTCTCGTCATCGACGAAGCTGACCGCATGCTCGACATGGGCTTCATCCCCGATATCGAGCGCATTGCCAAACTCATTCCGTTTACCCGCCAGACGCTGTTTTTCTCGGCCACCATGCCGCCTGAAATCCAGAAGCTCGCCGATCGCTTCCTGCAAAATCCGGAGCGCATCGAGGTCGCCAAGCCGGCGTCGACGGCGAAGACCGTGACGCAGCGCTTCGTCGCCTCGCATGGCAAGGACTACGAAAAGCGTGCTGTCCTTCGCGATCTCGTCAAGGCACAGAGCGATCTCAAGAACGCAATCATCTTCTGCAACCGCAAGAAGGATGTTTCCGAGCTCTTCCGTTCGCTGGACCGCCACGGCTTTTCCGCCGGCGCCCTACACGGCGACATGGACCAGCGCTCGCGCATGGCCATGCTGCAGAACTTCAAGGATGGCAACCTCCAGCTTCTCGTGGCTTCCGATGTCGCCGCCCGCGGTCTCGACATTCCTGACGTCAGCCACGTTTTCAACTTCGATGTTCCGATCCATTCCGAGGATTATGTGCATCGCATCGGCCGCACTGGCCGCGCAGGCCGTTCCGGCGCTGCATTCACCATCGTCACCCGCCATGACCAGAAACATGCCGACTCGATCGAAAAACTTATCGGCGAGAAGGTCGAGTGGTTGAACGGTGACCTCACCGCCTTGCCCCCTCCCGAGCCGAGCCGTGACGACGATCGTTCGCGCCGCAAGGGCCGGGACAAGGACCGCGGTCGCGGCAAGGGCCGTGGAGGTCATAAATCTGATATCGCCGTCGCAGATAATGACGTCGAGACGATGGAAACAGCAGCACCAGCAAAGGTCGAAAGCGTGAAGCAAGAGCGCAAAGCAGAACAAAACAAGCCGCACCACAACACGCGCGCCGCTCGTCCTTATCCGGCAAACGATGACAATCGCGACCGCCGGCGCTACCGTGACCACGATGACGGCCCGACACCTGTCGGCTTCGGCGATGAGATTCCCGCCTTCATGCTGATCACGGCAAACGCCAAGATCTGACGAGCCCATGGGTACGCCGGGCATCGATTTTCCGGGCGTCGGCGTTGGCCTGGTGATCTTGCGGGATCGCAAGATCCTACTTTACAAGCGTATTCGGGCCCCTGAGGCCGGCCACTGGAGTATCGTGGGCGGCAAGGTGGATCATATGGAACCGGCCGAGCAAGCGGCGCGCCGGGAAGCGGAAGAAGAAACGGGACTTTCGATCGGCCGTATCAATCTCCTCGGCCCTGCCGAAGTTATCAGTACGACAGACGAGCAGCATTGGGTTTCTCTGCTCTACATCGCGTCCGAATTTGACGGCGAACCGCAGCTTACTGAGCCGGAAAAGCTCTCGGACTTCGGGTGGTTCGGTCGTGCCGACCTCCCGCGGCCGCTTTCCGCCTTTGCAACCGCTGCCATGGAGCGGCTGAACGCGGACGAATTTCTCTAAGACTTATTCCGCACGGAGCGCCGCTTCATAGGCAAGCCGTACCCATCGCGCCATGAGATCAGGGTCATCATAGGCATCGTCCGGGATCGACCAATATGGCATTTTCACAGGGCTTCCCTTCTTCCCTTCATAGGCCCATTGCGTGGCTCCCGCTGCCGCGAACTCGGAAGCACTCCGCTCGTCGGCCTTGAGCAGCATTTCTCCGCGCACCTCGACCGCAACGATCCGGCCCATATGATAGATGCCCTTGCCACCGAACATCCGCTTGATGGTAACGGGGCCAAGCCCTTGAAACATCTCTTCGATCGCCGCCGAATCCATTCCTCAACCCTTCAAAATTCCGCCGGCGGAGATCACGGCCTCTGGCGTATCCACGTCCAGATGCGCCGCGTCCCCTATGTCGACATCGACCACAGGCACTCCCGAGGTTTCGATGATGTGCCAGGCCCCAACGTCACCTTCCAGCCTCAGGACGGCATCGAACAGCGATTTGGGCAGAACCACCGGATTGCCGCGCTTGCCGCCCGACACGGCCCGGATAATCGATTGGCCGCTCGATTGCCGGAATGCTCCGATTAGCGCATCGAGATCACCAGTGGAAACACCCGGCATATCAGCGAGCATGACCAAGATACCATCCGCGCTCCGCGCTTGTTCGACGGAAAATCCGGTCGCGAGCGACGAGGCCATACCGGAGGCGTAGTCCGGATTGTGAACAGTCGTGATGTTCAATCCGGATACAGCCGCTTCCAGAGCGTCCTTCCGGTGGCCGGTCACTACGACGACAGACGATGCCTGACTGCCGATCGCCGTCATGACGGATCTCCGAATGAGCGGCACCCCATCAAACTCAGCGAGCAACTTGTGCGGCCCGCCCTCGCCCATCCGGCTGGCCTTGCCAGCAGCGAGAACCACGATCACGACCTCGCCGGCCGGGGCCGTTTGCGCTTCCGCTTCACGCAGGCGTGGCCGTGCTTGGATTTCCATCAGGAGACCTCCTACGCCCATGCCGCTGATATCGAGCGCACTCGGCTTCTCACCCGCGAGGATCCGATCGAGCACCCAGTCAAAGCCATTCTCTTTGGGGCTGCGTGCACAACCTGGCGCGCCGATCACCGGCACATCGCCTATACGTCCGAGCACGAGCAAGTTGCCTGGATCGACAGGCATGCCAACCTGCACCACCTCACCTCCCGCCCGTCGAATCGCTTCGGGAATCACGTCTTCATCATCAATGACCGCAGACGCACCGAAAAGAATGATTAGTTTCGCCGCGGCGTCGGGCAAGCGTGATGCTGTCCGAAGTGCCTCGGCGACCGGCTCCACATCGTGCGCAACCCGTGCCTCTCTGACAAGCTGACTTCCGGATGCGGTAAGCCGGCGAGAAAGCACGCGCGCAGTCTTGTCCATCACCGTGGGCTTGAGCGAAGGCAGTACCGTTGCGATCAATGACACCGATCGGCTGGCAAAGGGCTTGACCTCGAAAGCGGATGTGGCCCGCAGCACTTCGCAGGCCATGTCAAGCTTAGCGCCCGAAACAGCGAGCGGAATGATCTTGAACGTTGCGACCATGTCCCCGTTGCGGACGGGTACGTGGTCATTCAGGCAGGCAAGCGTGATGGCGGGATCGATCCTGTTCAGCCGATCAACGGTGCTTCGGTTCGCGACGAACAGGCCGTCCACGGTCGAGTACACATTCACGCGCCCGGTGGACGCTTCCGAGAAGCGCAGGTGATCAGGAGCGACGGCTCCCGCAAGTCGCCCTGCCGCCTCATCCTCACCGATGTCGCCGGGCTCGATGCGTGCCGCGATCACATGCTCGATACCCTCGCCGATCAGCCGCTCAATGTCGGCAGATTCGATCTTGTGCCCCTTGGGCAGGTTGCCGCCTGCAAGCTTCACCGCATGGGCGAGAATCACGCCTTCGGCAACGTCGATGGAAAACGATCCGAATTTCATTTGTTATCACCGGTAGGTGATATTTCGCGGGTCCGCAGCGTATGGACGATCTCGGCGAGAATGGCGACCGCAATTTCCGCCGGGCTCGCTGCACCGATATTGAGCCCAATGGGTCCGCTGATCCTGGCAAGTGCAGCCTCGTCCACGCCCTCGGCACGCAGTCTTCCCAGGCGAGCCGCGTGCGTCTTGCGACTGCCGAGCGCACCGACGTAGAAACAGCCAATTCGCAACGCCTCGGTGATCGGAAAATCATCGATCTTCGGGTCATGCGTGACGGCAACAAGCGCCGTATAGGCATCCAGCGGACGCTCCTTGAGCGCGTCCACCGGCCAATCAGCGGTCAAATCGATGCCGAGGAACCGTTCGGGCGTGGCGAAAGCCGTTCGTGGATCGATAATCCGGACATCGAAGCCGGCGAGAGATGCCATCTGTGCCAGAATCTGGCTGATGTGTACCGCGCCGATAACGACGATATGCGCCGGTGGCAGATGCACGTTTAGAAAGTAGCGGCGGCCATCGGCCTCGATCGACGTCGACCTTCCCGAACGAAAAGCAGCCTCGATGGCCAGTCCAAAGGAAGGGGAGACGGAATCCCCCTCGAGGACGACGCTATCGTCGCCGGTCTCGAGGTCGGTGAGCAGGATGGCGGCCCGGCGCGCCCGGCGCGCATCGTTGAGCTGTCCAAGATTTGTGGCATCCATCAATCGAGCCTTTCGACGTAGACCCGGATCCGGCCGCCACAGGAAAGGCCGACGCGCCACGCGGTCTCGTCAGCGACGCCGAACTCGAGCATCTTCGCCTTGCCCTCGGCAATAACGTCCAGGGCCTCAGCGATGACAGCGCCTTCGACACATCCTCCTGAAACAGACCCTTCGAAATTGCCGTCGCGGTCGACCACCAAATGGCTGCCGGCGGGCCGCGGGGCCGATCCCCACGTCTCGATTACCGTCGCTACCGCGACATCTCGCCCCGCTTTCCTCCAAGCTTCCGCCATCATCAACGGATCAAGGTCAAATGATGTCCCCGTCATGCGATGCCTTTCAATGTTCCGAGGTACCGGCGCGGATCGTATGTTGTCGACCTGGTTGCACCGAGTGCTGCTGCGAGATCGTTCAATGATGATAGATTGTGGACCGGTCGGAATTCGTCAACATGCGGCAGCATTGCGCGCACGCCGCGCGCCCTTGGCTCGAAGCCGTCGAAACGCAACAGAGGATTGAGCCAGATCAATCGCCGGCAGGAACGGTGCAGGCGATCCATCTCAGCCGAGAGCAAATCGGTTCCTTCGCGTTCCAGGCCGTCCGTGATCAAAAGAACGACAGCGCCCTGCCCGAGCACGCGCCGAGCCCACAGCCGATTGAATTCCTGCAGCGTTTCGCCGATCCGCGTTCCTCCGGACCAATCCTTGACGGCGGCGGCGCATTCGTCCATCGCCTCGTCAGGATCCTTGTGTCGCATCTGGCGGGTGACGTTCGTGAGCCGCGTGCCGAATAGAAAGGTATGAACCCGCCTGCGCTTCTCCGTCAGCACGTGCAGAAAGTGCAAAAAAATGCGGGTGTACTGGCTCATGGAGCCGGAAATATCGGCGAGAACCACCAACGGTGGCTGCACCTCCCGAATCTCTCGATAGCGCGGCAAAATCAGCCCTGCTCCGCTGCGCAGGGCAGCCCGCATCGTCCCGCGGGGATCGACGCGCGAATGAACATGCGACGGTCGGAAGCGCCTAGTCCGTACCGTGTCCAGGGGTAACTGCAGTTTCCCGAGCGCCTTCTTGGCAGCGGCAATCTCCATCGCGGACATCTGGGCAAAGTCCATACGTCGGAAGACCTCGTTGCCCGACATGGTGAAGCGCGCATCGATCTCGATGTCAGGTTCATCGCGTGGCGGCTTCTCATTCTCTCGGTTCCCAAGGAGCGCGTCCGCAGCGCGGCTCGCGCCGGGTTTCGCCTTTTCACGGTCACGGGTATCCGGCGCACGGGGCGACATCATCGCGATCATCTTTGCGACGAGATCGCGCGAGTGCCAGAAGAGGCGGAACGCCTCGTCGAAGACCGGTTTGTCTTCGTGGCGCTTGACGAAAACGGCAGAAAGTGCGGCGTGAAATTCCTCCCGCGATCCCATGCCGATCACCTCGACAGCCTCGATCGCATCGACGATCGCCGCCGGTCCGATCTTCAGGCCGGCCTTGCGGAGCGCTCTAGCAAAGAAAACGATGTTGTCGGCGAATCGACCGCCTACCGGAGGAGGCGGAGCGACGATCTCATCCTGCCCGCTTCTCGGATCCATTTGTTACCCAGCCGCCTGCAGTTCGCTTTTGATGTCTTCGAGCACCCGCGCACCGTCGCTGCCTTGGATTCGAGCGATATCATCCTGATACTTCAATAGCGTCCCGATGGTGTCGGAGATCGTTTCCGGATCGAGCGCCAGGCGATCGAGTTCGGTTAGCGCTGTCGCCCAATCGATCGTCTCGGCAACCCCCGGATTCTTGAAGAGATCCAGCGTCCGAAGCCGCTGCACATAGGCGACGATCTGGGCGGACAGGGCGGCATTGCAGCCCGGCACCTTCCGGCGAATGATCTCGAGTTCCTGCGGAGCATCGGGATAATCAACCCAATGATACAGGCAGCGCCTCTTCAGGGCGTCGTGGACCTCGCGCGTCCGGTTCGTGGTGATGATGACAATCGGCGGTTCGGTCGCCCGGATCGTGCCAAGCTCAGGGATCGTAACCTGAAAGTCGGAAAGAACCTCTAGCAGAAAGGCCTCGAAGGCCTCATCGGTCCGGTCGAGTTCATCGATGAGGAATACCGGTGCCCGACCATTCGCGCTGGATAGAGCCTGCAGCACGGGCCGGCGGATCAGGTAACGCTCGGAAAAGATATCCGATTCGATCCTGTTTCTGTCGGTAAGCCCGGACGCTTCAGCGAGACGGATTTCCAGCATCTGCGCCGGATAGTTCCACTCATAGACGGCTGAGGCGATATCCAGCCCCTCGTAGCACTGCAGGCGGATCAGCGGTCGTCCCAAGGCCTTCGACAGGACCTTGGCGATCTCCGTCTTTCCAACGCCCGCCTCGCCCTCCAGGAACAGGGGGCGCTTCATTTTCAGGGCCAGGAAAAGGACCGTACCGAGGGCCCGCCCCGCCAGATAATTCTGATTGCCCAGCATCGCGATCGTTTCGTCGATCGACGACGGCAGCGGCGGATGAGCTTGATCCGACATGTTTCCTCCCATTTCGGGAAGTTATAGCGTGTGATAGTCGCGGTTCATATAGACAAGCGCAGGCTTCGCCTCGTTGTAGCGGACGGCTACGACCTCACCGAAAATGATGTGGTGCGTCGACATTTCCTTGATCTCGCTTACACGGCAATCGAAGGAGGCAAGCGCATCGCGAAGAACGGGCGCCCCGGTCACGAGCCTGTCGAAGGCGCCCGTCTGGAACCGTTGGTCGTTTGTCAGTTGGGCGCGGCCGGAAAAGGCATCAGCAAGCGCCTGATGGTGCGCCGCCAGCGTATTCAACGCAAAGATGCCGCTCCGGAAGAAAATGTCATTCTTCGGATTGCTGTTGTTCAAGCATACCAGAACGGTCGCAGGGTCATCCGATACGGAGCAAGCGGCGGTGATCGTCACGCCGCGGCGCTCCTCGCCGATTGCCGTCGTCACGAGTTGCACATGGCCCCCAAAGCGGCTCATCGCATCCCGGTAGAGGCGCGGATCGATCGGTTGTTTGTTCAACAAATGCATTCTCCATCCGGCATTGCCGGGTTGTCGTTTCCTTTAATATGAAGGTGATCTCTTACGTTTTCTACAAAAGCCGGGCGAAAAGCTTCCTCATTGTGCGTTTTTCTTTGACGATCGATGCCGGACGGATAAAAGAGCAGACAAACGACAGGAACCGGCATCTTTAATGAATACTTTGCGTGGCCTAGCACTTCTGCCGATGCTGCTCCTTGCGGCCGGAGAATGCCATGCTGCCGGCCTAATCGTTGGTATCGTAGCGCCGCAGAATGGCAATCTCGCGCCAATTGGTGCTCAGATCATCGCCGGTGCGAGTGCCAAGGTCCAGCAGGACGGCGACACGATCGTCACGATCGATGAGACGTGCGCGGAAAACAGCGGTGCAGCGATCGCCGATGCCCTGATCAATGCCAAGGTTCAGGTTGCCGTGGGCTTTCTCTGCAGCGAGACTCTTGAAGGCGCGCTGCCGAAGCTGAAGGACGCAAATATCCCGGCGATCACCGTCTCTGTGCGTTCGCGCATCCTTATGGAAGATGCGCTGAAGAACGGCTGGCCACTCTACCGGCTTGCGCCTGCCGATGGAGCCGAGGCAGAAAAGATCATCGACGTAATCCTGCGCGAGTGGGCCGCCGCGCCGATCGCGCTGATCGAGGATGGAACTATCCATGGTCGCGAACTGACGGAAGCGATCCGCAATGCGCTCGAGGAAAAGGGTCTCAAGCCGGTCTTTACCGACACATATCGACCCGGCCAGGAGCAACAGGTCGCGCTCGTGCGACGGCTTCGGAAGGCCGGGGCGACTAAGGTCTTCGTCGGTGGAGACCGTAGCGACGTTGCGGTCATCGCACGGGATGCTGCGGCCGAGAAAATCCACCTCGATATTCTGGGTGGTGACGCAATGCAGGCTGCCGACCAGCCGCTCGCGCTGGCGGATGGCGTTCTCGCCGTCGCCCTGCCCGACTACGCGGCGCGCCCGGAGGCAAAGGCTGTGGTCGACTCGTTCCGAGCGCGCGGTGTCGAGCCTGAAGGCTATGTGCTGCCTGCCTATGCGGCCGTGGAAATCGCGACGAAGGCGGCCAGCGATGCTGGCGCGGATGACAGGCCGATCGCCCAGCACATTGGCGGAACAGCCTTCGAAACTGTCATCGGGAAAATTGCTTTCAATGCCGGCCACGAACTGGCCGACAACCCATACCGCCTGCTGCAGTGGCAGGCCGGTTCGTTCGTCCCGGCAAGTACACCGATCGAGTAGCGTCGTGCGCTTCGGCATGAGTTTTAGGGAGAGATTACAATGACCACGCCCATTCGGATCGCGCCATCGGTCCTTGCTGCCGACTTCGCCAAGCTCGGCCAGGAAGTACGCGATGTAACCGCGGCTGGAGCCGACTGGATCCACCTCGACGTTATGGACGGTCACTTTGTCCCGAACATCTCTTTCGGCCCCGACGTGATCAAGTCGTTGCGCTCCTACACGGATGCCGTATTCGATTGCCATTTGATGATCGCGCCGGTCGATCCGTATCTCGAGGCATTCGCAAAGGCTGGCTGCGACCGCATCACCGTCCACGCCGAAGCCGGTCCACATCTCCACCGCTCGCTTCAGACTATCCGAGGGCTCGGCAAGAAAGTCGGCGTGACGATCAATCCAGCGACGCCACTTTCGGCGATCGAGAACGTACTCGATGACGTTGACCTGATCCTCATCATGTCCGTCAACCCCGGTTTCGGTGGGCAGAAATTCATTCCTGCCATGGCCGACAAGATTGCCGCCGCACGGTCACTGATCGGTGATAGGCCGATCGATCTTGAGGTGGATGGTGGCGTGACGGTAGAAACCGCGCCGGTCATCGGCAAGGCCGGCGGCAACGTTCTCGTGGCAGGGTCGGCGATTTTCAAGGGAGGCTCGGTGGAGTCCTACAAGGCAGCGATCAGTGCGCTGCGGGCTGCCGCGGAAGGCAAATCGAAGTCGTGACGAAAGCAGGCCGTCTTTGATCTCCGAGCGGCTGAAGGCGGCTCGCCCATCTTTCCCCGAGCTCTTTGTCGGCGCTCCCCTCTGGGGCACGCAGATGCTGATATCGGCAATGGCCGCCCTCTATCTCAGGAACGGGATGGAGACGGCGCATGTCCGCGACCTCGCAATACTCTACTTTGCGGGCGGTTTGCTGGCATGGCCATTCGTGTTGCCTCTGGCGCGCTTCTTTGCGCATCGACGATCCCTGGAGACACGCTTTGCCGCATTCTTCGTAGCACTGGCCGCCGGCACCATTCTGATGACAGCCTTTCTCTTTGCCATGGACTACCGTGTCTTCTACTCCGCATGGCATGCGCCATTCGGATCTCTGACATGGGTATTTCAATTCGCCTTTACCGGCGCCAGCGCCGTCTATCAGTTCGCGGTGCTGGGGCTGCGGCTGTTTCTTCCGCTCGGCCTTGTCTGCCTTTTCGGCACCAGCTTTGCGCTTGCAAAACGGATGCGTTGAGATTGCCGCCTGTCTTTGCTACAGGGGCGCCAGCATTCCCTTTATGAACGAAAGCAGGAAGCCATGATCCCGCGCTACTCCCGACCTGAGATGGTCGCCATCTGGTCGCCTGAGACCAAATTTCGCATCTGGTTCGAGATCGAGGCTCACGCCTGCGATGCGCTCGCCGAACTGGGCGTCATTCCGAAATCCGCCGCCAAGACGATATGGGAACGCGGTGGTGCCGCCACGTTCGATGTTGCGCGCATCGATGAAATCGAAGCCGTCACCAAGCACGACGTCATCGCCTTCCTGACGCACCTTTCTGAAATCGTCGGCCCTGATGCCCGCTTCGTCCATCAGGGGATGACCTCTTCGGATGTTCTCGACACCACGCTGAATATCCAGCTCGTGCGCGCGGCTGACATCCTGCTCGCCGACATGGACCGGGTGCTTGCGGCATTGAAGGCACGTGCGTTTGAACACAAGGACACCATCCGCATCGGGCGCAGCCACGGCATTCATGCCGAGCCAACGACCATGGGGCTGACCCTGGCGCGCTTCTACGCCGAGATGAGCCGCAACCGCGCGCGTCTCGTGGCCGCGCGTGCCGAAATCGCCACCGGCGCGGTTTCTGGCGCAGTCGGCACCTTCGCCAATATCGACCCGCGGGTCGAGGAACACGTTTGCGCCAAGCTCGGCCTGCTTCCAGAACCCGTTTCGACACAGGTCATTCCGCGCGATCGGCACGCGATGTTCTTCGCTACGCTCGGCGTGATCGCGTCCTCCATAGAAAACGTCGCGATCGAGATCCGTCACATGCAGCGCACGGAAGTTCTGGAGGCTGAGGAATACTTCTCGCCTGGCCAGAAAGGCTCTTCCGCGATGCCGCACAAGCGTAATCCGGTATTGACCGAAAACCTCACAGGTCTGGCGCGGCTGGTCCGGATGTCGGTTGTTCCGGCCATGGAAAACGTTGCCCTCTGGCACGAGCGCGATATCAGCCATTCCAGCGTCGAGCGCGCCATTGGGCCCGACACGACGATCACGCTCGACTTCGCCCTGAACCGGCTGGCGGGTGTCATCGAGAAGCTCGTCGTCTATCCTGACAACATGATGAAGAATCTCGACAAGTTCCGCGGCCTCGTGCATTCCCAGCGCGTGCTTCTGGCGCTGACGCAGGCGGGCGTGTCGCGTGAAGATGCCTACCGACTCGTTCAGCGCAACGCGATGAAGGTTTGGGAGGAAGGCAAGGACTTCCTCGAGGAGCTACTGGCCGATGCAGAGGTCCGGGCTGCGTTGTCCGAGGAAGAAATCCGAGAAAAGTTCGACCTCGGCTACCACACAAAACATGTGGATACGATCTTCCGGCGCGTCTTCGGCGCCGCCTGAGTTGGATCAATGAGTCGGCGCCTTCGCAGGCGCCGTTTTTCGTTTCGCTCTTGTAGACTTTGTCGATGCGCTGTCGTCGCTCGCCTCGTCAGTGTCAGTCTCGGTATTCGACGATCTTGCTGACCGTTCGTTGCGAGCGCCTTTCGCCGCCTTGGCGACGAGGCGATCGAGATGTTGCAGGTCCTCTTCGTCAAGATGCTCGATGCCGATGAAGCGGTTTTCCGCGTGACTGGTGAGAATGATTTCGTCGAGTTTGGCCTGTACAGCCCGAGCGTCCCGTGTCTGGGCATTCTGCAGTACAAAGACCATCAGGAACGTGATGATGGTCGTGCCGGTATTGATGACAAGCTGCCAAGTCTCGGAGAACCCGAAAACTGGGCCGGTCCCTGCCCAGGCTGCGACCAGCACGACGGCAAGCACGAACGTTGCCGGCCGGCCTGCCCATTCGGACGTCTTGCTGGCAAAGCGGGTAAACAGATGTTGCGGTGTAGCCATATCTAACCTCCCTCGGTATCCGCCTCAGCGAAACTCCAAGGGAGGCTAGCAGTTCCCGGTCTTTTGGTTTTCAGACCACCGGTGGCGCGACAAGCTTCCTGTAAAGATGCCAGCTGGCGTGACCGAGGATTGGCATCGCCAGCGCCAGCCCAACGAACAACGGGATCGTACCGACAATGAGCGAAACAGCGATGATCAGGCCCCAGCTCAACACAGGGATCGGATTGGCGACAGTCGCCCTGACGGAAGTTTCCATCGCGCAGACGAGCCCGACGTCTCGATCCAGCAACAAGGGGAAGGTCACGACGGTCGTGGCGAGAACGACGATGGCAAAGCCGAGACCGAGAACATGTCCCCACATGATTAGCTGCAATCCCTCAGGGGTGTCGAAGATCTCCGAGAAGAACAACGAGACCGAGCGAGGGAAGACGTCGCCGAAGACGTTGGCATAAAGTGTCTGCGCGGCGACCAGCCAGACAATGAAGAAGCCGAACAGCAGCAATCCGCCGGCAATGATCGATGGGAACGCCGGCGATCTCGTTACTTCGATCGCATGCGTCCAGGAGGTGTCCATACCGGCTTCACGCCTGCGGCTGATCTCATAGAGGCCAATCGCGGCAATCGGACCGATCAGCGCGAAACCCGAGATAAGCGGAAAAATCATCGGCAGGAGGTTGGCACTCGAGGTTGCGAGCGCAAGAAAAATCCCGGCGATAGGATACATCAGGCATAGAAAGACATAGTGGGATGGTTTTTCTCGAAAATCATCGAGCCCGCGCCGTAGCGCATCGAAGACATCTGCAACGCTGATCTTGTTGACGACCGGGCGTGTGTAGACATCGCTCGCACCCGACATAACATGGAATGCCGTCATGGCTTTCTCCTCCTCAGCCAAGATGGCCGGCAGCGAAAGGATCGGCGACGACGCCGATACGAGACGCAACCGGCACTGCCGAAAAACATAACAAATTTCGGCGGCCTTGTCCCACCCTCCCTTGACATCGCAGCCAAGCTTTCTCAAATCCGGCGATCATGAAAGCTTCAGACGCCGAAATTCTCATCATCCCCGGTTACACGAACTCCGGTCCCGACCACTGGCAAAGCCGCTGGGAGGCCAAGCTCAGTACGGCTCGCCGCGTCGAACAGGCGGAATGGTCGAAGCCGGTCCGCGACGATTGGGTTCGCCGCATCGCCGAAGAAGTCAATGCCGCGACGCAGCCGGTGGTTCTCGTGGCGCATTCGCTCGGCATCCCGTCGGCTATCCATGCCATTCCGCATTTTCGCAACAAGGTTGCCGGGGCATTTTTCGTCGCACCGCCCGACGTCGCGAATCCGGCCATACGGCCAAAGCATCTGATGACGTTCGGCCCGTACCCGCGCGATCCCCTTCCGTTTCCCACTCTTACGATCGCCAGTCGCAACGATCCCTTCGGCAGTTACGAGCATGCTGATGATATCGCTGCAAGCTGGGGATCACTCCTCATCGACGCCGGGGAAGCCGGCCACATCAACAGCGAGTCCGGCCACGGCCCTTGGCCGGAAGGCACCATGGTGTTTGCGCAGTTTCTCAGCCGCTTGAAGCCATAGCCTAGCCGCCCTGCCGGGGTAGCATCAATGAGATCGGCAGCGGCGCGAGGAGACGCGTCGCGGAAACAAGCACCATGGCGGCTGATTGTCGGCTAATCGCCCTCGCCGCGAATGAAGAGAACGCCCGCCAGGCCCACGAGAACGATGCATTGCAGTATGAACATCGGCCATTCTGGAGACATGTCACTTCCTCCCCCCCCGATCCGGGCGATATAGGGTGCCGCCGTGCAAGTGTAGGCAGACTTTGGAAAAATTAGCCGCGTCCCAGTAGTCGCGCGATGAAGGTGCGGCTAAGCCTTTGTTTTCACATTATTATTATTTTGGCGACATTAAGGGCTGTTTAATTCAATAAATGCAAAATATATACACGCTAAAAGAGCGAGTATGCAGTTTGAAGCAAGCAACTCCCGATAAACGGGCCAAATCTAAAGCCAAGGTCAAAGCTGCAGCGTTTGACGGCAGCATGGCGCCGCAGAATGGTGCTGAACTCTCGGAGCGCGAGAGCCGCTGGAACTACGCTCTTGTGGGATCGGGCCTCGGCGTCTGGGATCACAATCTTCGTCTTGGCAAGCGCTATTATTCCGACACGTGGAAAGTCATGCGCGGCATGGCGCCCGATGAGGAAGCCGACGGCGACTATGATGCGTGGATCGAGCTCATCCACCCGGACGATCGGGAATTCGTCGTAAAGGCTATCGATCGTCAGAATGCCGGCGACCCGGATTATCAGATTTTCGAGTATCGCGAGAGGCATAGAGACGGCCATTGGATCTGGATTGAATGCCGTGGCGCCTGTGTCGAATGGGACGAAACCGGTGCCCCTGCCCGGCTCGTCGGCACCGATACGGACATCACCGAGCGCAAGGAGGCGGAAGAGCGGCTCGCGCACGTGTCGCGGCGCCTCGATCTCGCCCTCGATATCTCCAACATCGGCGTCTTCGAGGCGGACATCGAAAACGGCACAGTCGATTGGGACGACCGCCTTCTGGCGATCTACGGCATTGCAGACACGTCACCGGCGAACACCGGCAACGCCTGGGAGGCTTCGCTGCATCCCGACGACAGTGAGCGCGTGCTGGCAACGATCAATGACAGCGTCGCCAACAACACGGATTTCGAGCACGAGTTCCGCATCATCAGGCAGGACGGTATCGAGCGCGTCATTCGCGCAAAGGCTGCTTTCTTTCTTGACAGCGACGGACGTCGCAAGCTGATCGGTGCGAATTGGGATGTCACTGCCGAAGTTCGGCTCAATAACGAGTTGCAGCGCGCCAAGGATCTCGCGGAAGCCCGCAACAAGGAACTCGAAAGCGCCAAGGAGAACATCGAGCATCTGGCTCTGCATGACTATCTCACCGAGCTACCCAATCGCCGATATCTGGACCGGATGCTGGACGAACGTTCGACCGAATGTCGCCGCACGGGGCTGACGCTCGCAATCCTCCACATCGATCTCGATCGCTTCAAGCAGATCAACGATACGCTTGGCCACCGCGCCGGCGATGCGATGTTGAAGCATGCCGCGCAGGTATTGAAGAGAAATGTCCGTTCCACCGATTTCGTCGCTCGTATTGGCGGCGACGAATTCGTCGTCCTATGCACGCTGGACGTCACCCCAAAGAAAATCTCCAATCTCGCTGAGCGCATCATTCGCGAACTCTGCAAGCCTATACGTTACGAGGGTCACGATTGCCGTTTCGGCGCAAGCATCGGCATTGCGACGGATAGCGGCCCGACACTCGACGCCAAGCAGCTTCTGCTGAATGCAGATATTGCCCTCTACCGCGCCAAGAGTGGCGGCCGCAACCGGCACGAATTCTTCTCGACCGATGAGCGGCGGCGCATCATCGCCAGCAAGCGCTTGGCTGATGAAATCCTGTTGGGCCTCGAACGCGGCGAGTTTGTTCCGTTTTACCAGTTGCAGTTCCATGCCCGAACGCTAGAAGTTGCTGGCGTCGAGACCCTGGCGCGCTGGCAGCATCGGGAACATGGTTTGCTGGCGCCCGATCGCTTCCTCGCGATCGCCGAGGATCTGGATGTTGTCTCGACGATCGACGGCCTTATCCTCGAGCAGGCGCTGGCTGATCGCAAGCGATGGACGGATGAAGGCCTCCGCATCCCCAAGATCGCAGTCAACGTCTCGTCACGTCGTCTCGCAGATCCGAACCTCGCGAAGAAGCTTCGTGGCCTGAAGATCGAACCTCGGACGATTTCATTTGAACTGCTGGAATCGATCTCGCTGGACGACTGCGACGATGCTGTGATCGCCAACCTCCGGCACCTGCGCCGGCTCGGCATCGATATCGAGATCGATGACTTCGGCACGGGCCACGCGTCGATCGTCAGCCTTTTGAAGCTGAGCCCCAAGACCTTGAAGATCGACCGCGAACTGATCCGCATGCTGCCGCATTCGGCAGAGCAGCGAAAACTGGTCCGTTCGATCATCGATATCGGCCGCTCGCTGAACATTCTGGTCACGGCCGAGGGCGTCGAGACGATGGATCACGTCCGCATTCTCTACGACCTCGGCTGCGATATGCTTCAGGGCTATGCGCTGGCCCGTCCCATGCCCGCGATGCAGATAGCTCCTTTCGTACGAGCAGCGTCCTGGCGGGGCGTGGAAGGCCCTGCCAGGGGCCTCCAGCAGGATCTGCGCAAGTCGGTCAACGGCTCCGGCCAAAGATAAAGGTCTGCATGACTGCCTCGATGGGGGCGGCTCACATTCCGTTGATCGCAAAAAACCTGTAAACTCCTTCGCAGAAAGTCTTCGATTCTCTTAGCGGCACTCCGGCAATCCGGATTCCGGGGAAGGAGTGACAGGCGGATTGTGAAACCCTCGCTTTTCCTTTAAGGGGACGCCACGAGATCGATCCACTCGCGCTATCCCAAGAGCGCCAACGATAGAGAACAATTGCAATGAACCGTCGCCGCCGTATTTACGAGGGCAAGGCAAAGATTCTGTATGAGGGCCCGGAGCCGGGCACGCTGATCCAGTTCTTCAAAGACGATGCCACCGCCTTCAACAAGAAAAAGCACGAAGTCATCGATGGCAAGGGCGTCCTGAACAACCGCATTTCGGAATACATCTTCAGCCATCTGAACAAGATCGGGATTCCGACGCACTTTATTCGCCGTCTCAACATGCGCGAGCAGTTGATCCGCGAAGTGGAAATGATCCCGCTTGAGATCGTCGTCCGCAACGTTGCCGCGGGCTCGCTGTCGAAGCGCCTCGGCATCGAAGAAGGCGTAGTGCTGCCGCGCTCGATCATCGAGTTTTACTACAAGTCCGACGCGCTCGACGATCCAATGGTCTCCGAAGAGCACATTACGGCATTTGGCTGGGCCAACCCCGCCGAGCTCGATGACATTATGGCGCTCGCCATCCGCGTCAACGACTTCATGACCGGTCTCTTTCTCGGCGTCGGCATCCAGCTTGTCGATTTCAAGATCGAATGCGGCCGCCTGTATGAAGGCGACATGATGCGCATTATCCTGGCCGACGAGATCTCGCCGGATTCCTGCCGTCTTTGGGATATCGATACCCGCGAAAAGATGGACAAGGACCGCTTCCGCCGCGACATGGGTGGACTTCTCGAAGCCTATTCGGAAGTTGCGCGCCGCCTCGGCATCATCAACGAGAACGAACCTGTGCGCGGCACCGGTCCGGTGCTCGTGAAGTAAGACTTTCAGGCTAAGCAAAGACAGGGACGATAAAGTGATCAAGGCTCGTGTAACCGTCACGCTGAAGAACGGCGTTCTCGATCCGCAGGGCAAGGCAATCGAGGGCGCCCTTGGCGCACTCGGCTTCGATGGTGTGGGCCATGTTCGTCAGGGCAAGGTTTTTGACGTCGAACTCGAAGGCGCTGACAAGGCGAAAGCGGAGAGTGACCTCAAGGCAATGTGTGAAAAACTCCTCGCAAATACGGTGATCGAGAACTATAATATTTCCGTCGACTAACCTAGTCGTGGAGCGCACTCGATGGCTGAATTGACGCAAGAGCTCGTGCTTGAGTTGTTGACGAAAATGCACGAGCACATCGATACGCTGGATGCATCACTCGACGAAATCCGGAGCGAAATGCACTGCATGCGCGACACGATGACCTCGATGCAGCAGGAAATACATAGTATTTACGGCGTCCTCGGCCGGCATGAAGGCCGGCTGGAGCGAATTGAAAAGCGTCTCGTCCTTCGAGAACTTGCAGAAGCACAAACAAGGTTTTAGTCGCACTCATGAAATCAGCCGTCGTTCAACTTCCGGGTCTCAATCGCGATCGCGACATGATCGCTGCACTGACGAAAATCTCCGGTCACGCGCCGGTGACCATCTGGCAAACGGAGACGGACATTCCAGACGTCGACCTCATCGTCATCCCCGGCGGCTTTTCCTATGGCGACTACCTCCGTTGCGGTGCCATCGCTGCGCGCATGCCGGTCATGCAGGCAATCATCGAAAAGGCAAACAAGGGCGTCAAGGTTCTCGGAGTCTGCAACGGCTTCCAGATCCTTCTCGAGGCCGGTCTGCTTCCCGGCGCGCTGATGCGTAATGCCTCCCTCAAGTTCGTCTGCCGTGAGATCAAGCTCGAAGTTGTCAACGCAGACACCGATTTCACCCGCGCCTATTCCAAGGGCCAGATCATTCGTAGCCCAGTCGCCCATCACGACGGCAACTACTTCGCCGATGCCGAGACCCTGGCAACGATCGAAGGCAGCGGCCAGGTCGTTTTCCGCTATGCGGAAGGCACCAATCCGAACGGCTCCCTCAACGATATTGCCGCTGTTATGAACGACAAAGGCAACATCCTCGGCATGATGCCGCACCCGGAAAACCTCATCGAAGCAGCACATGGCGGTTCCGACGGCCGTGGCCTGTTCGCTTCTGCTCTCGAGGTAATCGCTGCTTAACCTTCGGCACGTAAGAGGCCATTCATCCGATCCATTGGAGCAAGTTGATGCGCCCTCGCCTTACGACGACACGTGTTTTCGCGATTGCCGCAACCGCGGCGCTGGTTGCGTCCTGCCAATCGAATACGCCGGCGAAGGGTCCTGACCGCAGCGCGCTGTCTACCATGGAGCGCGTTGCTCTTGGGGCGAACTCCTGCTGGTTCAAATCCGGCGACGCGGCCTTCGCCGCATACAGGCTGGCGCCGGAATTGAATTCCTTTTCCGGTCGCCCTCGCATTCTCGTCGTGCACAAGGGAAGCC
Organism: Rhizobium sp. BK399; assembly: GCF_014194695.1. Taxonomy (GTDB): domain Bacteria; phylum Pseudomonadota; class Alphaproteobacteria; order Rhizobiales; family Rhizobiaceae; genus Rhizobium. The sequence continues at coordinate 51,622 of NZ_JACIAH010000005.1, forward strand.
CCGAGAGCCGCCCGTTGCTCGTCGTTCAAGCGGAAGGCAATCCCTCAAAGCTCGACGCCTTTGGTCCGATGATGCAAAGCGCCACCGGACCGCGCATTGTCAACGATGTCACCCGCTGGGCCTCGGGCAACAAGGCCTGCGGCTGATCAGTCCCAAAAGAACGACTTGCCGGCTTCCTTACGCGCGTCCGCACGCGTGACGCCAATATCTAACAGCGCGTCATCCGTCAGATCGAGCAGAGCCCTACGGCTTTGCCGTTTCTCATGTCGATATAAGAGCCATCGCCATGTGGATTGAAGCACTGCCCGGCCAAAAGGCAACTCTCGCGAAACACGGTATTGAATCGATTGCACCCCGGAAGGTAGAGATGCAATCCGGGTCTCGCTTTCTGGAACGACAGACATATCATTCTCCAAATGAATTGTATCTGTCGTGGAGATAATGTTGACGTATGGAGGGTGACAATATAGATAATTGTCATGATGACAAATTGGCTCCCAGATGTTTCGCGCGGCTCAGGCCCGGTTTACCTCCGGATCGCGGACAGCATTGAATCAGCCATAGCCAGTGGCACCTTGGCAGCTGGCAGCAAATTGCCGCCGCAACGAAACCTCGCCTATGATATCGGCGTAACAATTGGGACAATCGGCCGAGCCTATGCGCTCGTGCACGAGCGCGGCCTCGTCGCCGGAGAAGTCGGCCGCGGCACTTACGTGCTCGATCGCGCCGAGACAGCACCCGGGAATCAACCGGACCCGCTGACGGTTGCGCTCGGCGGAACACGCCCGATCGATGCGCCCGCCGGTAAGATACGGTTCGACACCACGGCTGCGCCGGATCTTGGCCAGGGCAAGATTATCGGCAGTGTTCTTGCCGCGATCGGCGAGGAGCAGCTCTCCGAGATTTCGTCCTATTCGCGTGTGTTTCCCAAGAACTGGTACGCGGCCGGCCGGCGTTGGCTCGCCAGAAACGATTGGATGCCGGAAACGGAAAACATCGTCCCTACCCTTGGAGCCCACGCGGCTGCTGTCGCCGTCATCTCAGCGGTGTCGTCGCCCGGTGACAAGATCGTCTTCGAAGAGTTGAGCTATACGCAGGTGAGCCGCAGCGCACGTATTCTCGGCCGCCGTACGATCACCGTCGAGTCCGACGAAAATGGCGTGATTCCTGATGACTTCGAGCGCCTGTGCCTTCAGCAGCACCCAAAGCTCGCATTCCTCATGCCGACCGCGCACAATCCCACCCTGGCGACGATGCCGCACGAGCGCCGGGCACGCGTCGCCGAGATAGCGCGCCGCCACGGTGTCTGGCTAATCGAAGACGATCTCTACGGTGGTATGACTGGCGACGAAAACCCCTTGCTTGCGTCGCTCGCACCCGATCGCACGTTCCTGATCAGTGGCCTTTCGAAATCGGTGGCTGCCGGCGTGCGGGGCGGCTGGGTCGCCTGCCCGCCGCATTTTGCTCAGCGGATCAAGGTGACACACAAGATGATCACCGGCGGACTACCATTCATTCTGGCCGAGGCTTGCGCGCGTCTCGTCGAGAGCGGTCAGGCGCACGAAATCCGTAAGGCCAGCACGGTGGAACTCGCCGTCCGTGAGCGTCTCGCACGGGAGCAGTTGCAAGGATACGACTTCGTATCGCATCCGCATGTCCCCTTCCTGTGGCTGAAGCTGCCGGATCCCTGGCTGTCGGGAACGTTCAAGAACGCTGCTTACGGAGAGGGAGTGCTGATCGACGACGAGGACGAATTCAAGGCTGCGCGAGCCGAGAAAGTCTATCATCGCGTTCGAGTAGGCTTCTCCTCGCCCCGAAACCGCGACGATTTGGTTGCGGGCCTCACGACATTGCGACGCCTGCTAGAAAGCGGCGGCGCGGGTTATGACGGTGAGATCTGAGACTGCGCTAGATTAGCCGCACATCCGAAGTAAAAGGCCCAAGCCCCTCTCAAACTCGCTTTATCAAGCCCCGATCGATGCTACGAATTCAGACGGACCCTGACGCGAGTCGGATGAGGGAATCTGAATGGCGATCGAATTTCCAACGGCATGACGCGCGCCGGTATTCAGGTCGGCTACAAGTTCTAAGCTACCATGGTAGTTACCATTCGGTGCCCGCTGTCTGTTAACAGCGGGCATTTTCCTGTCGCGCGTTCCATCCAGTTAGGCTAAAGACACCGCAATCGCGCAACGGCAGGGACTTCCGAGAGCTCATGACCATTTCCAATACCCGCCCGATCACCTCCGAACTGATTGCCGCCCATGGCCTGAAGCCAGACGAGTATCAGCGGATATTGGACCTGATCGGCCGCGAACCGACCTTCACGGAGCTCGGCATCTTTTCGGCGATGTGGAACGAGCACTGCTCTTATAAATCCTCCAAGAAGTGGTTGCGTACCCTGCCGACCAAAGGCCCGCGCGTCATCCAGGGGCCCGGCGAGAATGCCGGTGTGGTCGATATCGATGATGGCGACTGCGTTGTCTTCAAGATGGAGAGCCACAACCACCCCTCCTACATTGAGCCGTATCAGGGCGCGGCAACCGGCGTCGGCGGCATTCTGCGCGACGTCTTCACCATGGGTGCACGCCCGATCGCTGCAATGAATGCGCTGCGCTTCGGCGAGCCGGACCATCCGAAGACTCGTCACCTCGTCTCCGGTGTCGTCTCGGGTGTCGGCGGTTATGGTAATTCCTTCGGTGTGCCCACGGTCGGCGGCGAAGTCGAATTCGACGCCCGCTACAATGGCAACATCCTGGTCAACGCCTTCGCGGCTGGCCTCGCAAAGTCGAACGCGATCTTCTTGTCAGAAGCCAAGGGCGTCGGCCTGCCGGTCGTCTATCTCGGCGCAAAGACGGGCCGCGATGGCGTCGGCGGGGCGACAATGGCTTCGGCCGAATTCGACGAGTCGATCGACGAAAAGCGCCCGACCGTCCAGGTCGGTGACCCCTTTACCGAAAAGTGCCTGCTGGAAGCCTGCCTCGAACTGATGCAGACCGGCGCCGTTATTGCCATCCAGGACATGGGTGCTGCGGGCCTCACCTGCTCGGCCGTCGAAATGGGCGCCAAGGGCGATCTGGGTATTCTCCTTGATCTCGATACCGTGCCGGTGCGTGAAGAGCAGATGACGGCCTATGAAATGATGCTGTCGGAAAGCCAGGAGCGCATGCTCATGGTTCTGGAACCGGAAAAGGAAGCCGTCGCGAAGGCGATCTTCGTCAAGTGGGGCCTCGATTTCGCGATCGTCGGCAAGACGACCGACGACCTTCGTTTCCGCGTGGTTCATCAGGGCGAGGAAGTTGCAAACCTGCCGATCAAGGATCTCGGCGACCAGGCGCCTGAATATGATCGTCCGTGGCGCGAGTCGGATAAACGCGCGCCCCTGCCCGCAAATCTCGTGGCCGAACCGGCAGACTACGGTCAGGCGCTGTTGCAGCTTGTCGGTTCTCCGAATCAATCAAGCCGCCGCTGGGTCTACGAACAGTACGACACCCTGATCCAGGGCAATTCGCTCCAACTTCCGGGTGGCGATGCCGGCGTCGTTCGCGTCGAGAACCATCCGACCAAAGCCCTCGCGTTCTCCTCTGACGTCACACCGCGCTATGTCGAGGCCGATCCTTTTGAAGGCGGCAAACAGGCAGTCGCAGAGTGCTGGCGTAATATCACCGCCACAGGGGCAGAGCCGTTGGCGGCCACCGACAACCTGAACTTCGGCAATCCTGAAAAGCCGGAAATCATGGGGCAGTTCGTCCTGGCAGTAAAAGGCATCGGCGAAGCCTGCCGCGTCCTCGATTTCCCGATCGTGTCGGGTAACGTCTCGCTCTATAACGAAACCAATGGCGTTGCGATCCTGCCGACCCCGACGATCGCCGGCGTCGGTCTTCTGCCTGACTGGAAGAAGATGGCGCGTATCGGCAGCGCCTCCAATGGCGACAAGGTCATCATGATCGGTACGGACGGCAGCCATCTCGGCTCGTCGGCCTATCTGCGGGATATCGTTGGCACCATTGAAGGCCCGGCCCCTGAGGTCGATCTCTTTGCGGAGCGCCGCAATGGCGACTTCGTACGCTCGGTCATCCGTAATGGCCAGGCAACCGCCTGCCACGACATCTCTTCCGGCGGCCTCGTCCTTGCTCTCGCCGAAATGGCGATGGCGTCAGGCAAGGGCCTCAAGATTAGCCTCAATGAATGCAGGGGTGCACCACACGCGTTGCTGTTCGGCGAGGATCAGGCCCGCTATGTCCTGACGGTGCCGGCGGACGTTGCGAGCTTCGTCTGCGCAAATGCCGAAGGTGCGGGTGTCCCGTTCCGCCGCCTCGGCACGGTTGAAGGCGACAAGCTCGTGGTCGACGATCTGCTGACGCTGCCGATTCAGCAATTGCGCGACGCCCATGAATCATGGTTCCCTGATTACATGGAAGGCCATGGCACACTCGCTGCCACGGAATAATGCGCAAGGAGTAACGATCATGCCTATGAAACCCGGTGATATCGAAGACATGATCAAAGCCGGCATCCCCGGCGCCAGGGTGACCATCCGAGATCTCGCTGGTGACGGCGACCATTATGCTGCCGAGGTCGTCGCCGAAGCATTTCGCGGAAAGAGCCGCGTGCAGCAGCACCAGATGGTCTACGAGGCTCTTAAGGGTAACATGGGCGGCATATTGCACGCCCTGGCCCTGCAGACATCGGCACCCGATTGATATCGAACGCAAAATGCCCGGTTAGAAGCCGGGCATTTTGCTGTAGCCGGCCTCGGCAAGCACGAGTGCCGAGCGTGGGCCGGCCGTCAGCAGCGTGAAATCAAACGGCGCCCGCAGATCCGACCCCAGGACATACTGTCGGTGCACGCGCAGAAAGTCCTTTTTGATCTTGCGGTAATGTTCGACCGTCAGCATTTGCTTGACGCGGATGAACACCATCTTGGCAGGGCGTAGATCGCCATGTCCGCAAACGGCCACGACCGGCACCTTGTAGAAGTGAATTGCATCCGTCAGGCACTGGACGTCGAGCCAATGGATGTTCTCGCAGCGGGCGATCAAGCCCACTCGTGACCGCAACAATTTCGCCGGGCGCAATAGCGCGCATTGCAGAAGCGCCGACCCGAGCGTTGCGAACACTACTCTCTTATCGCGGAAGACATCTGGTTGTTCCTCGAGAAGGCGCCCGATCACATGCGCGGCAACGCTCGAACCCATGCTGTGAGACGAGATCACGTATTCATCCGCCGATTCCGACAAAGCGGCACGCGCTGCCACAGCACAGCGATCGAGCCATTCATTGAATTCCGCATGGCTCATGCGAGCGAGCGCTACCGCCATGCGCCAGTCCGCGAAGAGATGCAATGTGTAGAAGCGCTCGGCAACGGGCAGGAACGCGAAGATGAAGAAGCACGACGCCAACCCCACGCTCCAGAAGAGATGAGGGGCCGGCAATTCCATTCCAACCGGGATGACAGCGATCGTTGCGCTGAGCGAGAAGCCGAGGATCATCATCAGAAACGGGAAGATGAAGAACAGTCCAAATCGCCATGCATACTTGAAATAGCCGGCCATCCCGCCGTAACCGATTACCTGCAGAGCGGCCCAAAAGCCCGCGAGAATTTGCCACGCCCGGCTGCCGGCTCCAAGCCACTCCACGAGAGCATTGTGATCAAAGACATGAATATGGCTGTTGGTTTCCCAACCATCCGCAATCGACGTCACCTTGAAACTTGTCGAATCCGGCATGCATTTGGGCTCGCCGATGGTAACTCCACAGTCCCAAACCGCGGCACTTTGCTTTGCGGATCGTTCGTACCGTGCCTTGTGTGCACGCCCATCAAGTGGCTCGAACCCCGGAAAATGGAGAACCACCCTCTTCGAAATCAATGTCATTATTTTCTTTCGTTGCCGCGCACGCGGCCGATAAATTGCTGCGACGCATTCCGCGACAATTGTGGCGAAATCCGGGTAAGTTACCCCGAGACCGGTTGCGCCGAATGCCTTCCCGGGCCGGTTCAGCAACCGGCGTAACGCAAGCGCAACAATCCGCCTCCCGCAAACCGATAGGGTGCTCTTTTTTTGCCGGCGCCTGCTGGAATTCCGGCGATCACATGCTATCTAAGCTTAACGATTGAAACGGCGGGCCTTTAACTCGCCTGTGGAAAGGATTAGGTCCCTATGAGCGGTATCAACGAATTCATCGACAACGAGATCAAGAGCAACGACGTCGTCCTCTTCATGAAGGGCACGCCGCAGTTTCCGCAGTGTGGTTTCTCCGGCCAGGTCGTGCAGATTCTCGATTACATCGGCGTCGATTACAAGGGCATCAACGTGCTCGCTGACTCCGAAATCCGCCAGGGCATCAAGGATTATTCCAACTGGCCGACGATCCCACAGCTTTACGTAAAGGGCGAGTTCGTCGGCGGCTGCGACATCGTCCGGGAAATGTTCCAGGCCGGTGAGTTGCAGCAGCACCTGCAGGAACACGGCGTCACCGTTCGCGGCGCCGCCTGACCTGCCCGGTCACCGGACGCTTCGCCCGGTTTCCAAATCTGTATTTTGAGTCCGAGGCGCTGTGCTGAACAGCGCCTTGGCCTGTTTATGGGAATTTCATTGTGACAGATTCATCACAAGCCGTGCACGCGGGCCGATTGCCCATGGGCAAAGGGGAGTTCATTGCGCTCGCAGCCTTCCTTATGGCGATCAATTCGCTCGCGATCGACATCATGCTTCCGGCGCTGCAGCAGATCGGTGCAAGCCTCGGCGTTGAGAGTGAAAATCATCGTCAGTTTGTCGTTTCTGCGTATCTCCTCGGCTTCGGTTCGGCGCAACTGTTCTACGGGCCCCTCTCCGACCGCTTTGGCCGCCGCCTGCCGCTTTTGATCGGTCTTGCGATTTATATCTGTTCCGCCCTTGGGATCGCACTGGTGCCGACTTTCACCGGCCTCCTCGTGCTTCGCTTCATCCAGGGTATTGGTTCCGCAGCTACACGCGTCATCACCATCTCCATCGTGCGAGACGTCTACGGCGGTCGCCAGATGGCAGAGGTCATGTCGCTGATCATGATGGTCTTCATGATCGTCCCCGTCATCGCGCCGGGGAGCGGTCAGATCATCATGTTTTTCGGCAGTTGGCACCTGATCTTCGTGTTTATCGCGGTGATGGCGGCGTTGATTTCGGGTTGGGCCTACATGCGCCTTCCCGAGACATTGCATCCTTCGAACGTGCGGCCGTTCACGGCGCGCTCCGTCATCGGCGGCTTCAAGCTTGTTCTCACGAACCGCATCGCGCTCTGCTACACGATCGCTACCACCTTCATCTTCGGATCGCTGTTCGGGTTTATCAATTCCGCCCAGCAGATCTACGTGGGGATCTATGATCTCGGCGCCTACTTTCCGCTCGCTTTCGCCGGTGTCGCCGTCTTCATGTCGCTGTCGTCGTTCCTCAACTCGCGGCTCGTCGGCAAGTTCGGGATGCGGCGCCTGTCGCATGGTGCACTGACCGGCTTCATCGCCGTCAACACCATTTGGCTCGCAGCGCTCCTCCTCGGGCCGCACCCGATGCCATTCTTCCTCTTTATCAGTTTCTTCGGCCTGGCGATGTTCCAGTTCGGCTGGATCGGCTCGAACTTCAATTCGCTTGCCATGGAACCGCTTGGTCATGTTGCGGGAACGGCCTCGTCCGTGCTGGGCTTCATGAGCACCGTCGGCGGCGCTCTGATCGGCGCCGGCATCGGACAGGCTTTCAACGGCACCGCACTGCCGATGGTCGCAGGCTATTTCACCGTCTCGATCATCGGTCTGATCTTCGTTTTGATCGCAGAAAAAGGGCGCCTCTTTCAACCGCATAATCCCGCGGTCTGAATGGGTCGCCCGTCCCGTATTTCAGGATTTCCATTATGACGCCACCACATAAACCTCATGTTGAGAATCAAGGCTCCCGCCGAATAGGCATGGGCTTCGTCGAATTTGTCATCACCATCGCCATCATGACCGCCAGTGTCGCGATGGCGATCGACAGCATGTTGCCGGCCCTGCCCGCAATCGGCCATTCGCTCGGCGTCGCCAACGCCAACGATGCGCAGCTGGTCATCGGCGTCTTCTTCCTGGGCTTCGGCGTCTCGCAGATCATTTTCGGCAGCCTGTCCGACACGTTCGGCCGCCGCAACATCTTGCTCGGCGGTTTGGCGGTTTACATGCTCGCCATGTTCGGCGCGGCAGCCACGGGCAGTTTTGAAATGCTGCTTGTCATGCGCTTTATACAAGGCCTCGGCGGCGCAGCGGTTCGCATCACCACCATGGCCATCGTTCGTGACTGCTTTGGTGGTCGCGAGATGGCCCGTGTCATGTCCTATGTAATGATCGTCTTCATGATCGTTCCGATCGTGGCACCTTCGGTCGGTCAGCTGATCATCACCTATGCCAACTGGCACTGGATCTTCATCCTGCTTGGTCTCGTTGGTGGGATCCTGTTTGTCTGGGCATCACTGCGCTTGAAGGAATCGCTTCCGAAGGAAGAGCGCATTCCGCTATCGGTCGGCTCCGTCCTCGATGGCTTCAAGACCGTTCTGACGAATAAGATCACGTGCGGCTATATGATCGGCCTGACAATGTTCACAGCTGTCATCAGCGCCTACGTCATTTCGGTCCAGCAGGTTTTCGGTGAAGTCTACGGCCTTGGCGATTGGCTGCCGATTGCCTTTGCGGCAACGGCAGGCGGCATCGCGGTCGCAAACTTCGCCAACGGCTTCTTCGTGCGTAAGTTCGGCATGCGGCGTATCTCGCATGTCGCCATGATCGTCTTCACCATTGTTTCGGCAATCGGCTACGTCAAAGCGCTGGGCGGACGGCCCGATTTCGCCTTCGCCTATGCGCTGTTTACGATCCTGCTGATGATGTTCGCAGTCATCGCGACCAACTTCACAGCGATCAGCCTGGAGCCGATGGGTAACCTCGCTGGCACAGCAACCGCCATCACCGGCTTCGTGTCCACGACCTTCGGCGCGATCCTCGGCGGCACTGTTGGCCAGCTCTTCAACGGCACTGTCCAGCCGCTCTTCGGTGGCTTTGCCGTGTTCGGTGCGATCAGTATCGCGGCGACGCTCTGGGCGGAAGGCGGCAAGCTCTTCACGCATCCGGGCGACAGCCCGCAACTCATTTCTAACGCGTAGAGCGTTCCTTATCGCCCGCGACACGTTGTTGCGGGCGCAATTCTTTCAGGAGTTAGCGCCACACAAGAGCAACCGACAGAGCCAGCGCAAACGCCATGGCGATATTGAAGAACCTCGCCGCGCGTGAGGTCCGCAGAACCTGGGCCACGAGAGCACCTAGGACGAGCCAAAGGAACCCAGCCGGAAACGCGGCTGCTGCAAACAGCACACCCATCCACAAAGCGCCGCTAGTCTGAGCCTGCTGCGAGGATACAAGGAAGGTGCTACCTGCGCTCAGCGCGACCAGCCAGCCTTTCGGGTTCAGCCATTGGAATAGAAAAGCCTGCCGAAATCCGACCGTCCGCCTCTGTCCATTCGCTTCAACCGTGCCGGCATTGGCGATCTTCCAAGCCAGCCACAGCAGAAACAGAGATCCCGCCATCTTCAGCGCTATTACGATGGCCGGTGCGGCTGCGACAATTTCTCCGACGCCAAAAGCACTTAGAACGATCATCACGCCCATGCCCAGCGATGCGCCGAGCGGACAGCCGATGCCTCTCAAGGTACCGACAGCGGCACCGGTGGACAGGATCATGGTGTTGCTGGGTCCCGGCGTAACGGCCGCGATAAACGCAAACAGCAAGAAAGCCAGCGCCTGCGCGATATCCATCATTCCCTCCTCGTCATTTCAAAAGCGAGAGGATATCTACGATAGGCGTGCCTATCCGTATTGTACGTCTGTGCGCACGGCGTTCTGTTGGGAGCGCCAATATCGCACCCACGAAGCGCAAGTTAGTGGTGGCAGTCCGCGTGTGGCGGCCGCCTCGATATCAGATGGTGAAGACTTCACGCCGCAGAATGTCCCAGCTGTCGTGGTCAGGCGCAATCAGCAAGCCGCCGCGGGTGTGATGCGGGAGGTAGGGCGAACCGTCGAAACGGGCCGCATGGGCGCCAGCCTCGATGCTGATAAGTGTGCCCGCAAGATGATCCCAGGGCATCAGCTTGTTATACATCAGGTAGTGCACGTGGCCGCCAGCAAAGGCGCGGTATTCGTGAGCGGCGCAGCGATAGTTGGCAAGGAACCGAACCTTGGCCAAATTCGCAAGGATTTCACTGCGCTTCGGCTTCGGCAGAAAGCCGGTGGACGCCATGCCGACCATGTCCTCCAACGCGACGGGCGCCGCAACAGAGAGCCGTTCTGCCTCCCCGTCAGGACGTCGAAGCCATGCGCCGCCGCCTGTCTCCGCAATCACCCAATCGTCACCCATCGGGTCGTAGATGATGCCGGCAACGGTTTCACCCTTGAACACCACGGAGGCCATGACACCGAAAGCCGGAATCCCGGACGCGAAATTGAACGTACCATCCACCGGATCAACGACGATGGCAAGGTCCGCTCCCTCGAGCCTCCCAAGCAGGCCAGGATCCGCAGCGACCGACTCTTCCCCGATGAACACGGCATCTGGCCAAAGCGCGCCGGCTTCCGCCTTTATCATCCGCTCCGCCTGCAGGTCGGCTTCCGTCACCAGGTCGGTCGCCTCGCTCTTGGCGCGCACGTCATCGCTTCCAAGTCGACGGAAACGCGGCAATATCTCTGCCTTCGCCGCCCGCCTCAGGAGATCGGCTAGCGTCGTTACATCTATCGTGGAACTCATGGACTTTCCTTCTTTGGCGTGAGCGCCGACTATTCGCTCTTCGGCGCGGTCTCTCCGGCCATCAGGCCGGCGAAATCGAAAAGCTTTGGATCGAGCAGATGTGAAGGATTCACATGTGCGAGTGCTCTCAGCATCGTGTCCTTGCGGCCCGGCATGCGCCGTTCGATATCGGCGAGCATGTCCTTCATCGCATTGCGCTGCAGCCCGTCCTGGGAGCCGCAGAGATCGCAGGGAATGATTGGAAACTGCATGGCAGCCGCAAACTTCGCCATGTCGTCTTCCGCGCAGTAGGCGAGCGGGCGCAGTACCATCAGGTTGCCCTCGTCATTGAGCAGCTTCGCCGGCATCGAGGCGAGCCGCCCGCCATGGAAGAAGTTCATGAAGAAGGTCTCGAGGATATCCTCGCGGTGGTGGCCAAGCACCAGTGCGTCACAGCCCTCCTCCCTGGCAACCCGGTAAAGATTGCCGCGGCGCAGCCGTGAACAGAGCGAGCAATACGTCGCGCCCTCCGGAACCTTCTCCTTCACGATCGAATAGGTATCTCGATATTCGATCCGATGCTTGACCCCGACCTTGGTAAGATACTCAGGCAGGATATGCTTGGGGAAGTTCGGCTGGCCCTGGTCGAGATTGCAGGCGATCAGTTCCACCGGCAGAAGACCGCGCCACTGCAGGTCGAGGAGAAGGGCGAGCAACCCGTAGGAATCCTTGCCGCCGGAGACACCGATCAGCCAACGCTTCTGCCCCTTCAGCATCGCAAAATCGTCGAATGCCTGCCTGACGTTTCGCAGCAGCCGCTTGCGCAGCTTGTTGAACGATACCGAGTTCGGAGCTTCGGCAAAGAGCGCGTGCGCGATCGCGCCGTCCGCGTTCGGCGTTTCAAGCTCATCGGCAATGTTGGCTGCGATGTTCATTCTCTCTTCCAATCAGTCACTGCCTCCGCCTTAGCAGAAAGCGCCAAGACAACCCAGCATCAATCCCCGAAAACCGACCAGCCCGTGCGCGCGGCCAGCATCTCGAGCGCGACAGCACCGAGCTGTGAGTTGCCGACCTTGTTCAGGCCCGGTGACCACGCAGCGATGGACGCGATGCCGGGGGCCACAGCAAAGATACCGCCGCCGACGCCGCTCTTTCCGGGAAGGCCGACGTGGTAGGCGAAGTCGCCGGAACCATCGTAGTGGCCGCATGTCAGCATCAGCGCATTGATGCGCCGGGCCCGCTTCGGCGATACGACCGAATGGCCGGTCATCGGGTTGCTGCCACGTGCGGCAAGGAAGAGCCCTGCCTTCGCCAGTTGCTCGCAAGTCATCGATAGAGCGCACTGGTGGAAATAGACGCCAAGCACGTAATCGACGGGATGATCGAGGTTGCGATAGGAACGCATGAAATTGGCGAGCGCCGCATTGCGGTAGCCCGTCTGCGTCTCTGACTTTGCAACGCGATCATCGATGCTGATCGACTCATCATCCGCCAGATAGCGGACGAACCGCAGCAACTCGCCGATCGCCTCGCGCGGCGCATGGCCGGCCATGACGACATCTGTCACGGCAATCGCACCGGCGTTGATGAAGGGATTGCGCGGAATGCCCTGCTCGTGCTCGAGCTGGACGATCGAATTGAACGCCGAGCCCGAAGGCTCACGGCCGACGCGCTTCCACAAGCCCTCGCCGACTTTGCCGAGCGCAAGCGTCAGCATGAAAACCTTTGAAATGCTCTGGATGGAGAACGGCACGTCTGCATTGCCGACGTTATAGACCTTGCCGTCTACGGTCACCACGCTCAAGCCGAACTGGTTCGGGTCCACCTTGGCAAGCTCTGGAATATAGTCCGCAACTTTGCCTTCGCCGATACGGGGCGCCAGTTCCTTATGGATGCTGTCGAGAACTGCCTGCAAGTCCGTCATCGTACCTCTCCAGATAACAAAAAAGCCGCCCCAAGAGGCGGCTTTTCCGTAAGCGAAAACGCCTCGCGATTAACGCGAATAGAATTCGACCACCAGATGCGGCTCCATGACGACCGGATAAGGTACGTCGCCGAGCGCCGGAACACGAGCAAAGGTCGCAACCATCTTGTTATGGTCGACTTCGATGTAGTCCGGAACATCGCGTTCAGCCAGGGAAATCGATTCCAGAACGGAAACGAGCTGCTTCGACTTCTGACGAACTTCGATGACATCGCCAGCCTTGCAACGGTAGGAACCGATGTTGACGCGGACGCCGTTCACGGTCACGTGGCCGTGGTTCACGAACTGGCGGGCAGCGAAAACGGTCGGAACGAACTTGGCGCGATAGACGATCGCGTCCAGACGGCACTCCAGAAGACCGATCAGGTTTTCAGAGGTGTCGCCCTTGCGGCGGGAGGCTTCAGCGAAGATTGCACGGAACTGCTTCTCGCGCAGGTCACCGTAGTAACCCTTGAGCTTCTGCTTGGCGCGCAGCTGCACACCGAAGTCCGAAAGCTTGCCCTTGCGGCGCTGACCATGCTGGCCCGGGCCGTATTCGCGGCGGTTCACCGGGGACTTCGGACGGCCCCAGATGTTTTCGCCCATACGGCGGTCAATCTTGTACTTGGACGATTCGCGCTTGCTCATCGTATTTCCTTTCAGAGTGTTACGGCGGCTTGTTTCCAAACCGCTCGAAGGAAACACGCCCTCCTTTGATCTTCTTTCGAGGATCCGACAGGATCATCCTATTACGCGAACAGGACAAATCCACGGGACATGTCAAATGAAACACCGGACATCTCTGCCCGGTGCTGCGCGGTCTTTAGGGCGAAGTCGCTGGAATGTCAATCACAATTCCACGCCCTCGCCCCTCAATAACCCCGATGTGCCAGGCTTGGGAGCTTACTTGGCGCTCGCCGTTTCGGTCTTCAGGCCGAGTGCGTCGCTGATCGTATAGAACAGATCCGTCTGGTCCGTCAGGCCGGTGACATTGGCGGCACGCGGTCCAAAGGCAGCGATACGCAGCTGCGAGCCGGTGTGACCCTGATCGTCAGCGTCGTCGGAGTTGCCGTAGCTCACGGCCATGACAGCGCCGTCCTTCGTCATCAGCGCTTCCGTCAGGCCCGGAGCCTTCGTATCGGCATCGACGATCTGGCTGGCGTGCGCATGGTCGGCGGTGACGATAACGAGCGTGTCGCCGGCTTCCTGAGCGAACTTCAGCGCTTCCTGAACGGCTTCGTCGAGATCAACCGTCTCGCCAATCTGCCCGCACGGATTGGCGGCATGATCCTGCTTGTCGATCGAGGCGCCTTCGACCTGCAGGAAGAAGCCCTTCTCATTTGTCCGGAGCAACTCGATCGCCTTCGACGTCATCTGTGCCAGCGTCGGGGTTGCTGCCGTGCGCTTCTCGTTCGGCTTGCAGACGACAGGTTCCTTCTCGACATTGCCGTAGTGGCTGGCCTTCGGGCCTTCCCAGCGAACAGGCATGTTGCCCTCGGCAAACAGGCCGAGCACCGGCGCGCTGTCGTTCGCCTGCTTGACAGCCTGGAGCTCGTCGAGATTCGAGACGATCTTGTAACCACGCTCCTCGGCCTGCTGACGAAGCGTCTTGTCCTTCCATTCGCCTGCCTTCGCGGCTTCGGCGAAGCTCTTGGCGCCGCCGCCGAGCGTCACGTCGGCGCGTGCATTGAGCAACTGCTCGCTGATCGATCCCTTGCCGCCGTTTTCAAGCGCGTTCGTCGGGCACTTCTCGGTCGTGGACAACGGGCTGTAGCACTTGCGCTGGGTCACGTGTGCGATCTGGACTGCGGGCGTCGCATCCTGCAATTCGGCCGTCGAGACGTTGCCCGTGCCGATGCCGGCGGCCTTTGCCTTTTCGAGGAGGGTTTCGTGCGCCTTCTCGTGAATGTCGACGCCGATTGCGCCGTTATAGGACTTAACACCGGTCGCCCAGGCGGTGCCCGAGGCAGCGGAGTCGGTGACGTAGGTCGGCTTGCCCGTCTTCTTGTCGAGCGAATAATGCGTGTACTGGCCGGTGACCGGCAGCGCATCAATGCCCTTGAAATACTGGCCGGCGCCAACCGCGTAGTTGCGCGCGATGGTGATTTCGGAATCGCCCATGCCGTCGCCGATCAGCAGGATGACGTTCTTCGGGCGTGTGTCGCTCAGCGCCGCGCGATAGGCTTCGGTGATATCGCCGGAAAGGCGGCGTGCGCCACCAGGAGCACTCAGATCGGCGCTTGCCGCGCGCTGCAGAAGCTTGTTCGCTGCATCGTCGGCATAGCCTGGCTGAATGGCGACGGTTGCAAGCAGGCCGCCGACGACAAGGCGCAGCAGCGGGTGACGAACATTGTTTCTCATGACCGAGATCTCCTTTTGATAATCCGCATCGACCGCATGGGTCGCGCGCCTTATCCACCACCCGAATGAAGCTCTTGTGACAAAAGCAACTTCTTCGTGTGACATTTGAGATCGACTATAGACCGAGCCGATTACCCGCGCTCGATCCAGTCTTCATTCCGCTGCGGAGCGCATTTCATCCGCATCGGGCGCGTTGGCATCGCCGGGGGCTGTCTGGCAATTCATA
The DNA here is from genome assembly GCF_014194695.1 of Rhizobium sp. BK399. Classification (GTDB taxonomy): domain Bacteria; phylum Pseudomonadota; class Alphaproteobacteria; order Rhizobiales; family Rhizobiaceae; genus Rhizobium. The sequence continues at coordinate 66,938 of NZ_JACIAH010000005.1, forward strand.
TCGGGGAACGCGACGATGCGCTTGCCGGCGAAATCCGTGTGGACCACGACCGTCCCCTGCTCCTCGAAATAGCCGAGCAGACGTCGCGCCCGCCGGGCCGAATGAGTGCCGTAAGCCCGGGCAATCCGCGCATCGGATGGGCACGGCTCGCCGCAGACCGCAGCCTTTGCCAGCATCAGGAAAACACCCTGCAGATCGTCGGTGACACCCGAAGAGAGCGACAATGCCGTTGCCCAGGCCTCGGTCTCTGCCGTGGCGGCATCCACGCCGGAGCGAGAAATCGCCACGCGGCGCCGAAACTCCGGCAGGGACATCGGAGGGCCCGGGACCCGGCGCATGCGAAGGCGCACAAGGAAGTCCTGATAAAGCACCGAATCCGTTCGGAATCCCGAGCTTGGATCGTCGAGTATCTCGTGCAGCACCGCCGTCAGCCTTTCCTCGCGCTCCTCGGCGGACAATTCGGGCTGAGAGGAACGCGCCTCCGAGACGGGCGCCGAGGCAGCAGGCGCGGACCGCGACAGTTCGGCAAGAATGTCGGTGGTCGGACGTGGCGCCGGCGGAGCACGGCGCACGATTGGCCTCTGGAACTCCTCTGGATCCGGCGTGAAGATTAGGTCCTCGACGTCCTGCGGGGCATCCGGCAGCGGCATGAGCTTCGGACTCGAGGAACGCGCGGAGGTCTCGACATTGCCGATCTGGATTGGCAGTGGGCGACGTGACAGAGCTGGCCCGAGCGCAACGAAATTGCCCCGCTTCAGATCGCGGAACATTTCCGCCTGCCGCCGATCCATCCCGAGCAGATCGGCCGCACGCGCCATGTCGATGTCAAGGAAGGTGCGGCCCATCAGGAAGTTCGAGGCTTCGGCGGCCACGTTCTTGGCAAGCTTTGCCAAGCGCTGCGTCGCGATCACCCCTGCAAGACCGCGCTTACGACCGCGACACATCAGGTTCGTCATGGCGCCGAGCGACATCTTTCGCGCGTCGTCGGAAACTTCGCCAGCGACCGACGGCGCGAACATCTGCGCTTCATCGACCACCACGAGGACCGGATACCAGAACTCGCGATCGGCATCGAACATGCCATTGAGGAAGGCTGCGGCGGCGCGCATCTGCTGCTCGATCTCAAGCCCTTCCAGCGTGAGAACGCAGGAAACGCGGTGCTGCCGGATGCGGTTGGCGATGCCGGCAAGCTCCGCTTCCGTACGCTCACCATCGACGACGACATGACCGAATTTGTCCGACAAGGTGACGAAGTCACCCTCGGGATCGATGATGACCTGCTGCACCCACTGCGCGGACTGCTCGAGCAGACGACGGAGCAGATGCGACTTGCCGGAGCCGGAATTGCCCTGCACCAGAAGACGGGTAGCCAGAAGCTCCTCGATATCGAGCGTGGCCGGATTGCCTCCCGACGCCGATCCCATATCGATACCAACCTGCAATGTCACATTCCTCTTTCAATCAAACACGGCGTCGTAGCAGATCAGACCGTGTCTTTGGCAACACGGCAACACAAACCCACAGGAGAAAACGTCAGAACCTGGGCTTCAGCATCCGTGTGAAAACCAAGCTGATCAGCAGCGGAACCAGCAAAATGGCAAGCCCGACGCGCAACCCCAAGACCTCGGCGATGAAGCCGATCAACGGAGGTCCGATCAGGAAACCTGTGAGAGCCATGAAGGACAGGATCGCGACGTTGGCTGCCGCCGGTCGGTCCTTGAGGCTCGCCGCGGCAGTGACAGCCAGGGGAAAACCGACCGACACGCCGATCCCGACCAAGGCAAACCCCGCCAGAGTCACCAGGCTATGCCAAGCAAAGACGACAATCAGCATTCCTGTAAGAGCCGCCATCCCACAACCACGGGCCAGCGCGATTGCCCCGAAACGCTGCTTCAGGTGGTCGCCGCTGAAGCGTCCGGTCGCCACCATCATCGCGAAAATCGTGTATCCGATACCCGTCATCATGCCGTCTGTCTGGAAAACGTCCTTGAGATAGACGGCGGACCAGTCGGCAATCGCGCCCTCGGTCATGGTGATCCCGAAGACGAAGGCGCAGATGCCGAGAAGCGCGCTGCTCGGCAGCTTGAACGGCATGTGCGGCGGAACCGAGCCCGCCTCGCGATCGGGCGGCAGACGAAGGCTCGCGACGATGGCAAACGGCAGAACGACGAAGGCGGCTGCCATGATCGCCCATTCGGCAGGGGCAGCAATCGCGACCATTCCCGAACCAAGCAGGCTGCCGGCCATGATACCAAGGCTCCAGAAGCCATGGCAGCGGTTCATGATGATGGAGCCAGTATCCTTTTCGGCGCGGTCCGCTTCGACATTAAGCCCCAGCTCCAACGTCGACATTGCAACGCCAAGCAACGCCAACGCGATGAACAGCTCGATCGACGTTCGAGAGAAAGCGGGAAGGCAGACGATCACCGAGAAGACGACAAACCCGGCTAGAACGGTGGTCTTACCCCCTATCCGCGCCACCACTCGCCCGGCAAAGGGCAGCGTCACGAGAATCCCGACCGGCATGCCGAGCAGCGCCAACGCAAGATCGGCTGGACCAAGCTCCAGCCGGGCCTGAATTTCGGGGATGCGCGGCAGCCAACTGCCGAATGCTATCGGCTGCAGGAAAAAGATAGCCATTACAAGCTTTTGAAAGGACATGCGGAGCTCGGCGGGATCGATGCGAATCACAACCCCAGTTTGCGCAGTCGCATGGCCTTGCGATAGCCCCTATTGCATCAAGATCGATCCCGCGTCGCGCGACAGCGCCGTACGTCAAGCCTTCAGCCCAAATCCCTGCATCAGCCGCCGCGTTGCAAAATCAGGATTGCCTGAGGTGAAGACCGCAAAGTCGAAGTTATCGGGATGCACGGCATCGGCGACATGCGGAACGAGGCTTCGGGCACGTCTGGCAATTGCCTCCGCCGGATCGAGCCAATCGACGGGCCAGGGTGCGAGCCGACGGAACACGTTGGCCATGAAGGGATAATGCGTGCAGGCGAGAACCACGATATCGGTCTTCGAACCGTCCTTCTCCACGAAGCACTGGTCTATCTCGGAAAGCACAGCCTCGTCAGACACAGCATCGCCGCGGATATAGGCCTCTGCCATCCGCGCCAGGTTTTCGGACCCGACCAAGCGCACGTGGCACTGTTGCGCGAAGGATTGGATCAGGTCGCGCGTATAGGCGCGCTTGACGGTCCCCGGTGTCGCCAGCACAGAGACCAGCCCTGAGCGCGTCCGCTCGGCGGCCGGTTTGATCGCCGGCACAGTGCCGACAAAGGTCATCCGGGGAAACGCCGCACGCAAGTCCGCCCCGACAAGCGTGAAGGCAGTGTTGCAGGCGATGATGCAGACCTCGGGATCGTAGTCGACAAGCAGCTTGGCGAAAAGGCCGATGACCCGTTCCTTCAGCGCCTGTTCTTCCCAGCCCCCATAGGGAAAACCGGCATCGTCAGCAATATAGACAAACCCGCGCTCCGGCATCAGCACGCGCGCCTCGCGGAGCACAGTCAGCCCCCCGATACCGGAATCGAAGACCAGAACCGGTTTCAGCTCATTCCGCGCTGCTGTCATCTTTCGATTGTTCCTTGGCGTCTACGGGCGGCCGGCTACCGCGCGGATATTTCCGCGAGAAGCGGTCGAGGGAGGAAATCACGCCGCGCAATACACTGATTTCCTGTTCCGTGAACGCGCGGCGGGAAAGGACTGCGCGCAGGTTGTCCACCATTTTCGGCTTTTTCGCGGGCGGATGGAAATAATTGCGTGCGTCCAGCGCTTCTTCCAACTGATCGTAGAGACCGAAAAGTTGCTCTTTCGTGGATTGCGTCTGCGACATCGCCTGGAAGGGAACGGCCGCGACATCCTCCATGCCCGACTTCATCCACTCGTACGACATCAAGAGCACTGCTTGGGCGATGTTGAGTGAGGCAAAGGCGGGGTTGACAGGGAAGGTCACAATCTCGTCGGCGAGCGCTACCTCTTCGTTGTTGAGCCCCCAGCGTTCGCGGCCGAAGAGGATACCGGTGCCCTCACCTGCGCGGAACTTCGCTCGCAGCGTTTCTGCGGCCGCCACAGGCGACCGTACGGGTTTGAAGCCATCCCGCTGCCGGGCCGTCGTCGCATAGACAAAATTCAGGTCGGCAACCGCCTGTTCCAGCGTCTCGTAAACCTTCGTGCCCTCGATCACATGATCTGCCTTCGAAGCGGCAGCCTGTGCCTTCTCGTTCGGCCAACCGTCGCGCGGATTGACGAGCCTCAGTTCCGCCAGGCCGAAGTTCGCCATGGCGCGCGCGACCATGCCGATGTTCTCACCCATCTGGGGTTCGACGAGGATGATAACCGGACCTTCGCTGAGAAGTTGCCGCTCGCTGTTCGTGCCTGCCATAACGCTGGATCCTTTTGCTAAGCGCGGGAATAGCCAAGCCGGACCGAAACGGCAAGGGTCAAGCACCAGCGTAGAGTCTCTCCAAGGTAGAACCGATCATCTCCAACCCAAGGCGAGAGCCGGGACGCGAGAGCGGCAAATGCCGTCCGGGCGTGCCGCCGGTCTTTCTATCGACGAAGAAGCACTCCGACTGACGCTTTGCCAGAAGCGTTACACGCTGAAGCTCCGCGTCAATCAACTTCGGGCTCTCCACATCGCTGGCTGCTGCCTGTTGGTCTCTGGCCATAACCCGTGCCCAATAGGTCGCGGCGAGAAAGATTGCCAGCGTTTGCCGAATATGTCCCGGCTTGGTGACAATCGACCAGGAGGTACCGAGAGGACGTGCCGCGGTGGCCACATCCCGGTATGCGGCGTCGAGCTTCTGCGAAAAGGCGATCAACGAGTCGGTCGCGTTCTTCGCACCAGCGGCAGAAAGAAGTTCTTCCAAAGCCGAGAACCACTTGCCAACTGCCATATCCAACGCTCCCCGCGTCCGCGACGGAAGGACGACAAACGCAACGAACGTGCCGGCAGCTGCGCCCAGCATGGTTTCCTCGATGCGCAACAACAGGAGATCGACTGTCAGCGATCCCATCATTCCATAGACGAGGCAGAGTGCGATCGACACGAAGAAGGTCATCGTCGCGTAGGATGTCTGCAAGAAGTAGAAGGCGAGGAAAATGGTGATCGTCGTGACGGCAAGCGCAGCCACCATATGCGCCGTGAGAACGGTTGCCAAGACCAGCCCCATGGCGATCCCGAGAAGCGTCCCAAGTGAACGCTGCAGCGCCTTCATAGCGGTATCACCACGGGAATTGGTATTCGTGAACACCAGGAACGAGGCAAGCACCGCCCAGAACCAACGCTCTCGCGAAATCATAAGTCCGAATGTCATCGCGATCGCCGATGCCAGCGTTATCTGCAGCGCGGAGCGGATCAGCGGATTATTGAGCGAAAAGTCGATCTTCGCAGGAGCGGCAATTTCATCTGTCACGGCAGCGACCTCGGCAAATCCTGTCGCATAGCCCCTTTCGATCGTCTCTGCGAGCACCGCTCTTGCCTCTCCCAGGCGGATCAAAGCCTGGCTTGTTTCTGCCTCTAATTCGTCCAGTGTTTCCAGCATTGCCGGCGGCGGAGAGCCGTCTATGATCGCGTGAACGAGAGGAAATGGCGGCAGGCTTTGCGAACTGAGCACGATGGCACTCTCGGCGGCAAGATGGGCGTCGAACAGGCGGATCGCCAACACCGCCGCCGGCTCAGTGCCCTCGAAGACGCCCGCCGGCGGTCGTGGTATGAAACCCTCGGCCATCAACACGACTTCCTTCAGCCGCTCCTCCAGCTGCCTCAATTCCTGTGCATCCTTGTCCGCCATTCGCCCCACGGACGCGAGGGCAGCAATCTTGAACAAAATCTGGTTGATCCGGCCGCGCACGCTTTCCAGCGAGCGCAAGAGATCCCTACGCCAATCATCGGGAAGCACCAGAGAACGTACGGCATGCCCGATCAAAGCCGGAGCGACCGGCCCGATTGCAATCAGCGGAAGGTCTGCGATGTGCGGGCGGAAGTAGGCCCCGAGAAAATAGGAGGTGAAGGCAAACATGCCGATCGCATGCCCACGCGGCCCGAACACACGTCCGGCCGAGGCAAGAAAGATGATGAGCAGGAACGCTGCATCCGACACATAGCGGTTTGTTTCGAGGACCGCGGCGAGGCCGACGACACAGACGCTTGCCACGCAGCCCAATAAACGCGTGACGAGCTGGGAGGCACCGCCTTTGTCCTTTACCGCAACCCCGCCTTCGATCGAGAGGACAATGCCGAGACCGTAGGCCGCCGCCGGGAGCGGAACCAGCAGATGGTGGATTGCCAATAGCGCTCCAAACGAGAGAACCATCGCTAGCGTTACCCGCGACGCGATGCGCAGACGCGACAGCGCCGGGTCGTGCGCGAGCAACCAGTCACGGAAGTCAAAACCGGAAAGCACGCATCCCCGCCCCTTGTTCGTGACGTCGAGCAGTCATTGATCGAGGGAAGCCTCGTATTCCTTCGCGGGACGGCCCGCCATCTCTCGCACAACCGCCATTCGGCAGGTGGAAACTAGCGCATTCGTCAGCCCGGGAAAGTGCCGTTCGGAGCCATCCAAGCCATCATTGTCCCTTGGCGATCTGCACCATGGTGTTTTTGAGCGAGTTCGGTGGTTGGCCCGGATCGCCTTCGGTGACGATGTCGTCGATGACCGGCTTGCCGGCCTCCTCGAGCATCTCAAAGCGGACGGTCGTGATCGCCTGCTTGTCCGATCCGTCGTCCATGCAGGTCGCCTTCTTGAAGGTGACGACAACTTCCGTTGCACTGTCGGCGGAGGGCTTTGGCGTGTAGGTCAGATCCTCAAGCGGACATGCATCCTCGCCATTGACGATCACATCGTAGTCGAACGGCGAGACACCGTCCTCGTCGGCAGCCGGGTTCTGAATGGCCGCCTGGTATTTCGTCACGAAGTCTTTGCTGTAGAGCCGCGAAAGCCTGCTTGGATCGAAGATGTCGATCCAGTCGCTGTCTGCGCCAGACCAGTTCTTGATGGTCGCGTCCATGATCTCTTTCACAGGCGCCGTAACGTCGGCGGCGAACATCGGCGAGGCTGAACCGAGCAGGACCGCTAAGGCAAGGGAAGTCTTCTTCATGACGAGCATCCGGGCAATGGTTTTGCGCCGGAGACTAGCCATTTTCCTCCGCTTGGCAATGGCCGCAAAAACACCGTCCCCTTCTGCTTCCGGCTTTGCACTCCCGGCCCACAATGCTATAGCGCTCGGGATTTCATATCACCCACCCGGGACGCCCGTCCCTCCAAGCTTAAACGAGGCAGATACATGAAGAAGATCAAGGTCGCCAATCCCGTCGCCGATCTCGACGGCGATGAAATGACTCGCATCATTTGGCAGCTCATCAAGGATAAGCTGATCCATCCGTATCTCGACCTCGAAATCGACTATTTCGACCTCTCCGTCGAAAACCGCGACGCCACCAACGACCAGGTGACGATCGACGCCGCCAACGCCATCAAGAAGCACGGCGTCGGCATCAAGTGCGCGACGATCACGCCTGACGAAGACCGCGTCAAGGAATTCAACCTCAAGCAGATGTGGAAGAGCCCGAACGGCACGATCCGCAACATCCTCGGCGGCGTTATCTTCCGCGAGCCGATCATCTGCCAGAACGTTCCACGCCTCGTTCCCGGCTGGACCAAGCCGATCGTTGTCGGCCGTCACGCCTTCGGCGACCAGTACCGCGCCACCGACTTCAAGTTCCCGGGCAAGGGCAAGCTAACCATCAAGTTCGTCGGTGAAGACGGCCAGGTCATCGAAAAGGAAGTCTTCGACGCTCCCGGCGCCGGCGTGGCGATGGCCATGTACAACCTCGACGAGTCGATCCGCGAATTCGCCCGTGCCTCGATGATGTACGGCCTGATGCGCAAATGGCCGGTCTACCTGTCGACCAAGAACACCATTCTCAAGGCCTATGACGGCCGCTTCAAGGACATCTTCGAAGAAGTCTACCAGACCGAATTCAAGGCGAAGTTCGACGAAATCGGCATCACCTACGAGCACCGCCTGATCGACGACATGGTTGCTTCGGCTCTGAAGTGGTCTGGTGGCTACGTCTGGGCCTGCAAGAACTACGACGGCGACGTCCAGTCCGACACGGTTGCCCAGGGCTTCGGCTCACTCGGCCTGATGACCTCCGTCCTGCTCACGCCCGATGGCAAGACCGTCGAAGCTGAAGCTGCGCACGGCACGGTTACGCGTCACTACCGCCAGCATCAGAAGGGCCAGGAAACCTCGACGAACTCGATCGCCTCGATCTTCGCCTGGACCCGCGGCCTCGCGCATCGCGCCAAGCTGGACGACAACGCCGAACTCGCGAAGTTTGCAGCGACGCTCGAAAAGGTCTGCGTCGACACCGTCGAAGCCGGCTTCATGACCAAGGACCTGGCGCTGCTCATCGGTCCCGATCAGCCGTGGCTCTCCACCACCGCCTTCCTCGACAAGATCGACGAAAACCTGCAGAAGGCGATGGCATAAGCCAGACGCAAATATCAGAATGGACGGCGGGGATTTCCCCGCCGTTTTCGTTTCAGGACTAGACAATCAGGGAACAACTGGAATGACCGCGACTATCAGACCACTTCAGCCTTCCGAGCGCGCGGCATGGGAACCGCTGTGGCTTGCCTACCAGCGCTTCTATGAAGTCGTCATTCCCGACGAGACGACCGACCTGACATGGAGCCGGTTCCACGACCCCGCCGAGGGCATGCATGCGCTCGGCGCATTCGATCCCGAGGGAAAACTTGTCGGCATCGTCCATGCCATCTTCCATCGCTCGACCTGGTTGCCGAAATGGACGTGCTATCTTCAGGACCTCTACGTGGAAGGCAACCAACGCGGGCTGGGCACCGGTGCTGCCCTGATCGATGCGGTCGCCGACCTTGCGCGGGAAAATGGCGCCGGACGGCTCTACTGGATGACCCACGAAACCAACGCCACCGCCCGAAAGCTGTACGACCGGATCGCTGCGCGCTCAGGCTTCATCCAGTATCGCAAGGCGCTTTGATCGAACACGCGGACTTTGCTTCAACCGGTGCTGTCCTATTTCCCGGCAGTGAATAGGTCCGTCGAGGGGTAACGACGAAACCGAACAGGAGGAGGAATGAATGGCTGAGGAACTGATACTCTACACGAACCCCATGTCGCGCGGCCGGATCGCCCGCTGGATACTGGAGGAGACCGGCGCTCCCTATGAGGCCAAGATCATCGGTTTCGACGGCGGAATGAAGTCGCCGGAATATCTCGCCATCAACCCGATGGGAAAAGTGCCCGCGATCCGCCACGGCAAGACCGTTGTCACCGAATGCGCCGCGATCTGCGCCTATCTCGCCGACACCTTCCCGGACGCGGAGCTTGCCCCGAAACCGGATGAGCGCGGCAACTACTATCGCTGGATGTTCTTTGCAGCCGGGCCGCTCGAAGCCGCAGCGACCAACAAGGCGCTGGGCTTCGATACGCCCACCGACAAGAGCCGCATGGCGGGTTACGGCAGCTTCTCGGATGTCATGAACACGTTGGAGAAGGCCGTCGGTGCCTCGACCTACATAGCAGGCAATCGCTTCACTGCGGCCGACGTCTATGTCGGCTCGCATATCGGCTGGGGCATGAGCTTCGGCACGATCGAGAAGCGCCAGGCTTTCGTCGATTACTTCGGCCGCCTGATGGAACGTCCCGGCTTCAAGCGGGCGTCCGAAATAGACGACGCTTCCATGAAGGCAGCCGAATAGGCTAGCCAAGCGGCATGTAGATGTCGGTCAGAAGCTCGGTCGGCGGTACATCGCGAGGGTTGTTCAGGTATTCCTCGAACATGAGACTGTCGCGCAACTGCCGGCCGGAAACAGGCAACCACTCCGCATAGAGCCACTGGTAGGCCTTGTGCATGTCGGCATAAGGCCCCTTGTGACGCAGGACGGCATACTCGCCGCCATCAAGCATCTGGGCCTGCAGCGGCGGCGCAATGGCAACATCACCGTCAGTGCTCACACACGCGATGGAGCGCAGCTTGTCGGCGGGCACGATGTCGGGATCGTCGAAGTACACACCGATCATCCGCATCGTTGGCTTGGCAAATCCGCGGACATGCAGGGTGCCGAACAGTGTCTCGAAGGCCTGGCCGATCTGCATGTAGGAGCCGAGGTGCGGTACGCCAATCAATTGAATTGGCTCAATCTTGCGTATGGTAACATCAAACATCGCTGTGATCTTTCCGTTAGGTGAAGGTTCAAACGCTGTGTGACTACCCTTCTTCCGGTATTGCGCCGGCGGCATGCCGTAGACCGACTTGAAAATGCGGTTGAATGACTGGAGGTTGGGATAGCCTGATCGCTTTGCAATTTCCCCAACTGAAAGATGCGTACCGACGATATCGCCCGCAGCACGATGCAGCCGCAACCGCTTTACGGTCGCGGCAAGTGTCTCACCATGAATGGCTCGGTAGACCCGATGCCAGTGATAGCTCGACATGCAGGCGATCTCTGCAAGCTTGTCCATATCCAGATCCTCGTCGAGGTGATTGTGGATATGGGCGGATACCCGGCGAAGCCGAGCTTCATAGAGCGTCCATGCCGTTGCGCCATTCATGTCAGAACCTCTTGCAAACCGATCGGCCAACAGAACCATAGCGTGATTTGACAAATCCTGCGGACTTCGACGACTACGCAAAGAAAAAGGCGGGATCACCCCGCCTTTCTAAAAATCGATGTAGTTCAGTACGCTCAGCTTGCCAGCGCGAGCGCCACGGCTTCGATCGCCTCATCGGCCTTCGCACCGTCGGGACCACCGGCCTGGGCCATGTCGGGACGACCGCCGCCGCCCTTTCCGCCCAATGCCGCCGACGCGACGCGGACGAGATCGACAGCGCTGAAACGGCCAGTCAGGTCAGGAGTGACGGCGACAACGGCGCTTGCCTTGCCATCGTCGGATACGCCGATCAGAGCAACGACGCCGGAGCCGAGACTTGCCTTGCCGTCGTCGGCGAGACCCTTGAGATCCTTCGGATCCACGCCCGAGATCGCCTTGCCGAGGAATTTCACGCCGCCGACTTCGCGCACAGCATCATCGGCGCCGCCCTGCCCGCCGCCCATAGCGAGCTTGCGCTTGGCGTCCGCCAATTCCTTTTCGAGCTTGCGGCGCTCGTCCATCAGCGCCTCGACGCGCGACAGCACCTCGCCCGGCTGGACCTTGAGCGCGCCGGCAAGCGCCTTCACGCGCTCGTCCTGCTCGGCAAGATAGGCACGCGCCGGCTCGCCGGTCACCGCTTCGAGGCGGCGCACGCCGGAGCTCACCGCGCTGTCGCCGAGAATGCGCACGAGGCCGATGTCACCGGTCGCCGACACATGCGTACCGCCGCAGAGCTCGACCGAGTAGGCCTTGCCCGCCTTGGCGCCATGCAGCCCGCGGCCCATCGAGACCACGCGCACTTCCTCGCCGTACTTCTCGCCGAACAGCGCCATCGCACCTTCAGCGATCGCGTCGTCGACGCTCATCAGGCGCGTCGTGACAGGCGAATTCTGCAGGATGATCTCGTTGGCCATATCCTCGACGCGCTTCAGCTCTTCCGCCGTCATCGGCTTCGGATGCGAGACGTCGAAACGCAGGCGCTCCGGCGCAACCAGCGAGCCCTTCTGCGCCACGTGCGTGCCGAGAACCTCGCGCAGCGCTTCATGCAGCAGGTGGGTCGCCGAGTGGTTGGCGCGGATGCGCGAACGACGGGCGTGATCGACGGTCATGGCAACCGCGTCGCCGGCCTTGACGCTGCCCTCGACCACGGTACCGGTGTGGACGAAAAGCCCCTCGCCGCGCTTCTGCGTGTCAGAGATTTCGATCTTCGCGGTGTCGGAGGAGATGATCCCAGTATCGCCAATCTGGCCACCGGATTCACCGTAGAACGGCGTCTGGTTGACGACGATCTGCACCTTGTCGCCCTTGGCGGCCGCGTCGACGGTAACACCGTCCTTGACGATCGCCTGTACCACGCCTTCGGCCGTCTCGGTGTCATAGCCGAGGAATTCGGTTGCGCCGTGCTTGTCGCGCAGCTCGAACCAGATGGTTTCCGTGGCCTTGTCGCCGGAGCCGGCCCAGTGCGAACGGGCCTCCGCCTTCTGCCGCTCCATCGCATCGGTGAAGCCGGCGAGATCGACGCTGATTTCGCGGGCGCGCAGCGCGTCCTGCGTCAGGTCGAGCGGGAAGCCATATGTGTCGTAGAGCTTGAAGGCGGTATCGCCGTCCAACATGTCGCCCTTGCCGAGCGTTGTCGTCGCGTCGGAGAGCAGCGACAGGCCGCGCTTCAGCGTCGTGCGGAACTTGGTTTCCTCAAGCTTCAGCGTCTCGGTGATCAGCGCTTCGGCGCGCACCAGCTCCGGATAGGCACGGCCCATCTGCTGGATCAGCGCTGGCAGGAGTTTCCACATCAGCGGCTCGCGGGCGCCGAGCAGTTCGGCATGACGCATGGCGCGGCGCATGATGCGACGCAGAACGTAACCGCGGCCTTCGGCCGACGGCAGAACGCCGTCCGCGATCAGGAAGGCCGACGAGCGCAGATGGTCGGCTATGACCCGGTGGCTGGCGCGCTGCTCACCTTCGGCCTTGACGCCGGTTGCCTCTTCCGAGGCCTCGATCAGGGCGCGGAAAAGATCGATATCGTAGTTGTCGTGCTTGCCCTGCAGGACAGCCGCAACGCGCTCGAGACCCATCCCGGTGTCGATCGACGGACGCGGCAGGTCGACGCGCTCTTCCTTGGTGACCTGCTCGTACTGCATGAAAACGAGGTTCCAGATCTCGATGAAGCGGTCACCATCTTCCTCCGGCGAGCCGGGAGGACCGCCCCAGATATGATCGCCGTGGTCATAGAAGATTTCTGAGCATGGCCCGCACGGGCCGGTATCGCCCATCGCCCAGAAATTGTCGCTGGTCGGGATGCGGATGATCTTGTCGTCGGACAGGCCGGCGATCTTCTTCCAGAGATTAAAGGCTTCGTCGTCGGTGTGATAGACGGTCACCAGCAGGCGCTTGGCGTCGATGGCGAATTCCTTGGTGATCAGGTTCCAGGCAAGTTCGATTGCCCGCTCCTTGAAGTAATCGCCGAAGGAGAAGTTCCCAAGCATCTCGAAGAAGGTGTGATGGCGTGCAGTGTAGCCGACGTTATCAAGGTCGTTATGCTTGCCGCCGGCGCGGACGCACTTTTGCGCAGTCGAGGCGGTTTTGTACGGCCGCTGCTCCAAGCCGGTAAAAACGTTCTTGAACTGCACCATGCCGGCATTGGTGAACATCAGCGTCGGATCGTTTCGCGGCACCAATGGGCTCGACGGAACGATTTCGTGGCCGTTCTTCTTGAAGTAGTCGAGGAAGGTCGACCGGATATCATTCACACCGCTCATGCTATGCCCTTCAATGCTGCCGGGAGGCAGGTCAAAACTTAAATCCAGTGGCTTTTATCGCTCGCCTTAACCACTGTCCAGCAGACAAACAAAACCGGCCGCATTCTCATCGAGGAATGCGGCCGGTTTTGAACTTCTGGCAACCGTCAAGCAGAATTAGCCGTCTGCAGCCTCGTCACCGTCATTTGCATCAGGCCCACCATTCTGCAGGAAGCGGTCGGCAATCAAACCGGCATTCTGACGAAGCGCGGTCTCGATCTCGCGCAGGAGATCCGGATTGTCGCGCAGGAAGAGCTTCGCATTTTCGCGGCCCTGGCCGAGACGCTGACTATTGTAGGAGAACCAGGCGCCCGACTTCTCGACGATACCCGCCTTGACACCGAGGTCTACGAGCTCGCCGGTCTTCGAAACACCCTCACCATACATGATGTCGAATTCGACCTGCTTGAAGGGAGGCGCCATCTTGTTCTTGACGACCTTGACGCGGGTCTGGTTGCCAATCACCTCTTCGCGCTCCTTGACCGCGCCAATGCGGCGGATGTCGAGGCGAACGGACGCATAGAACTTCAGCGCGTTACCGCCAGTCGTCGTTTCCGGCGAGCCGAACATGACGCCGATCTTCATGCGGATCTGGTTGATAAAGATAACCATGGTGTTCGACTTCGAGATCGAAGCCGTCAGCTTGCGCAGTGCCTGGCTCATCAGACGAGCCTGGAGGCCCGGCAGATTATCGCCCATCTCGCCTTCGATTTCCGCCCGCGGCGTCAGCGCGGCGACGGAGTCGACGACGAGAACGTCGACGGCACCAGAGCGGACCAGAGTGTCGGTGATCTCGAGCGCCTGTTCGCCCGTATCCGGCTGCGAAATAAGGAGGTTCTGCAGATCGACGCCGAGCTTGCGGGCGTAGACCGGATCAAGAGCGTGCTCTGCATCGACAAAGGCGCAGATGCCGCCCTTCTTCTGCGATTCCGCAATCGTCTGCAGCGCCAGCGTCGTCTTACCCGAACTCTCGGGTCCGTAAATTTCAATGATACGACCCTTCGGAAGGCCGCCGATGCCGAGCGCGATATCCAACCCGAGAGAACCCGTCGAAACCGTTTCGATCTCGACGACATTCTCGTTCGAGCCGAGCTTCATGATTGAGCCCTTGCCGAACGACCGCTCGATCTGTGAGAGTGCCGCTTCAAGTGCCTTGCTTTTGTCCACCGATTTGTCCTCTACAAGCCGCAATGTATTCTGTGACATTCGATCCACCTTTAGGTTATTGAAGCCGCTCAAGCAATGTCGCCGCCAATGCGGATTTTGTACCGCATTTGTTCTCATTGCGCAAGCCGCCTTCAAATGACTGAAAGAAAAAGGTAAAACGGCCTGTGTTCTGCATTTGTTTTAGTGATGGAAAGCAACAGCTTAGAGATAGGGCGCTGCCGGCCAGCCGGGTAGCGGCAGCGGGACGATTCGCATCTTCCGACCTTGCGGGACGATGAGATGAAACAGAAGATTCTGGTCCTTGGCGGAGCTCATATCGACAGGCGCGGACGCATTTCCGGCGACACCGTGGCCGGTGCCAGCAATCCGGGCTCATGGTTCGAGGAGCCGGGCGGCGGCGGCTTCAATGCCGCACGCAATCTGGCGCGATTGGGGTTCGAGGTGACCATGATTTCGCCCCGCGGCGGCGATCCGATCGGTGAGATGGTGAGCGAGGCAGCCGATTTTGCGGGCGTTCACGACCGCCCCTTTGTTTTTCTCGACCGGAAGACGCCGAGCTACACTGCAATCATCGAGAACGACGGAAACCTGGTGATTGCGCTTGCCGATATGGATCTCTATCGCATGTTCGTGCCGCGCCGGTTGTCGATCCGCGCTGTCCGCGAGACCTTTGCCGCGACTGATTTCATCCTCTTTGATGCCAACCTGCCGGCAGAAACGCTGGCATCGATCGTCGAGCGCGCCAAGGCTCTTAGCAAGCCGGTTGGCGCGATCGCGATCTCGCCGGCGAAGGCCGTTAAGCTGAAACCATGCATCCACGGAATCGACTATCTATTCCTCAATGAAGCCGAGGCCGCCGCGCTCACCGGCGAACGGCCAAACGACCCGGCCCACTGGCCGTCACTGCTGAGTGACATCGGTCTGCGCGGCGGCGTCGTCACGCGCGGCCAACGCGAGCTGATCGCGTTTGCAGGCCGCCGCGTTGTTGCCCTGCAGCCCGTAAATCTCGAGGGCGTCGCCGATGTCACCGGCGCCGGCGACTCGCTTGCAGCAGGCGTCATATCAGGGCTTATGCGCGGAATGCCCTTGGCCGATGCCGTGCGCGAGGGTGCGGCCGCGGCAGCCCTGACGGTGCAATCCCCACATGCGGTCAATGAAAATCTTTCTCCGGATTTGGTGAGGGAGACACTTGCCCTTGTTCCGTCGGCGAGAATTTTGCATTGAAGCCAATACAGACGAAATGGAAGAGACAATGACGAAACCGATCTCCCCCCTCCTGCCGATCGCCTACTCCAAGGAAGTCGCAAGCGCCAAGCAGCGCGGCGCGCCGATCGTGGCTCTCGAATCGACCATCATCACCCATGGCATGCCCTACCCTGGCAATATCGAGATGGCCCGCAGCGTCGAGGCGCTCATACGCGAACAGGGTGCGGTTCCGGCTACCATCGCAGTCATCCACGGCACGCTGCATATCGGCCTTGAGTCCGATCAGTTGGAGCAACTGGCGCAGGCGAAGGACGTCCTCAAGGTTTCGCGCGCCGATCTTGCCTTCGCGATTGCCGAGCGCCGTCACGGTGCGACGACTGTTGCAGCCACGATGATCGCCGCGGAACGCGCTGGCATCAAGGTTTTCGCCACAGGAGGGATCGGCGGCGTCCACCGCGGGGCGGAAGAAAGCTTCGACATCTCCGCTGACCTCGAAGAACTCGGCCGCACCGGCGTCATCGTCGTTTGCGCCGGCGCCAAGGCAATCCTCGACATTCCGAAAACTCTGGAAGTGCTCGAAACCGCTGGCGTGCCTGTCGTCACCTATGAAAGCGAGGAATTCCCGGCCTTCTGGTCGCGTGCTTCTGGATTGCGCAGTCCGCTGACGCTCAACAGCCCGGCAGCCATCGCCAATTTCCAGGCGGTGCGCGAGCAGCTCGGAATTGACGGTGGCATGCTGATTGCCAACCCGGTGCCGGAGGCAGACGAGATCCCGCGGGAGGAAATGGAAATCTACATCGAGCGCGCGCTCGACAGCGCCGAGCGCGACGAAATCAGCGGCAAGGAAGTGACGCCTTACCTGCTCAGCACGATCTTCGATCTGACCGATGGCCAGAGTCTGAAGACCAACATCGCGCTGGTGGAAAACAATGCGCGACTGGCGGCAGAAATTGCCGTCGCACTAGCCGGCTGATTGGTTGAAGGAGGGGCGCTTTGGCGCCCCTTTAGCTGTCAAGCGTCTCCTTGACGACGACGGCAAGCTGCTTGAGGGAGAAAGGCTTCGGCAGGAAGCCGAACTTCGAATCCGGCGGCAGGTTGCGCGCAAACGCATCCTCGGCATAACCCGAAACGAAAATGAACTTCAGGTCCGGATAATTCTTGCGCAGTTCGCGCAGTAGCGATGGACCATCCATCTCTGGCATCACGACATCCGAAACGACGATGTCAACCTTACCTTCGAGTTCGTCCATGATATCCAGCGCCTCGACGCCGGATCCCGCCTCGTAAACCGTATAGCCGCGGGTCTCGAGCATGCGCTTGCCACCCCGACGTACCGCTTCCTCATCCTCGACCAACAAGATGACAGCGGATCCGGTCAAATCCTCAGGTTGCTCCACAGCTGCCGGCACGGCTTCGATCGGTGTACCAGCCGCTGGCGTCACGGCGTCCACCTCTGCTGCAACCGCCGGCTCTACGATATGGCGCGGCAGGAACACCCGGAACGTGGTCCCCTTGCCAACTTCGGACTCGGGCTGGATGAACCCGCCCGATTGCTTGACGATGCCATAAACCATCGCGAGGCCAAGCCCCGTTCCCTTGCCCACTTCCTTCGTCGTGAAGAAGGGCTCGAAAATCTTGTCCATGATCTCAGGCGCGATGCCCGTCCCGTTGTCCGAGACCTCGACAAGGACCATGTCCTCATGCGGCATGTAGGAATAGTTGAACGCGGCCACCTCTTCCGCCGTCACGTTCTTCGTGCGAAGCGTCAGCTTGCCGCCTTGCGGCATGGCATCGCGCGCGTTGACGCAGAGGTTGATCAGCACCTGCTCGAATTGCGAAAGGTCCGTCTTCACTGGCCAGAGATCACGA
This sequence comes from Rhizobium sp. BK399, assembly GCF_014194695.1. GTDB lineage: Bacteria > Pseudomonadota > Alphaproteobacteria > Rhizobiales > Rhizobiaceae > Rhizobium. Next base: position 84,619 of record NZ_JACIAH010000005.1, read on the forward strand.
CCATACTCAACGTCGAGCTTCACATTCGTACCCGACAGCAGGCGATCGACAAGCATCCTGAGGTCGCCCACCACATCGGTCAGATTGAGCACGGTCGGTCGCATCGTCTGCTTGCGCGAGAACGCCAGCAGTTGCCGCACGAGCACGGCGGCACGATTGGCGTTGCGCTTGATTTCCATCAGGTCCGCAAAGCCTGGATCGGCAGGCCGTGCCTGCAGCAGCAGATGGTCTGAGGACAGCAGGATCGCCGTCAGAACGTTGTTGAAGTCGTGCGCGATCCCACCTGCCAGCGTGCCAACCGCATTCATCTTCTGCGTCTGGGCCATCTGCGCCTCGAGCGCCTTCTGCTCGGTCACCTCGACGGCATAGACGATCGCGGCCTCCTCCGGCGCCTCGTCGCTCTGGTCGATCACCGCATTGACGTAGAAGCGGAAGTGGCGGGCTTCATCCGTCGGCGTGCGCGAATCGATCGGCGGGATATCGCCCTGCCGGTCCTTGGCCGCCGCAAGCGCGTCTTGCAGCCTTGCCTTGTCGCTGTCCTGCACAATGACCTCAAGCAAGGCACCGTTCTCAACGTCATTGCGCGAGACGATTCCGGAAAACAGCTTCAGGAAGGGCGCGTTGGTGCGCAGGATGCGGCCTTCGCCGTCCACCGAGGCGATCGCCATCGGCGTGTTGTTGAAGAAACGCGTAAACCGCATCGCCGCGGCCGAGGCGGATTGGTCGCTTTCTCCGCTCTTCTGGCGGGTCAGCACAATCGTCCGGCTTTCTCCGGGCGCGCCGTCACGCATCGACGTGACGCTGTGAACGATCTGTGCAGGCAGGCTCTGACCGTTCATCTTCTTTAGGTCGAGATCGAGCGTCACCGTCTTCTTCAGGCCGGGATCCGCCTGCACCGACTGGATCAGCGCAAGCCCCTCGCCCGCAACAAAGTCGCCAATCGTTACCGAACCGGGCACGAATTTCGTGAGATCGATGCCGAGCCACTCGGCAAGCGTCGCGTTGAGGTAGAAAATCTCGCCCTTGCGCCCTGCCGAAAAGAACCCAGCCGGCGCATGGTCGAGATAGTCGATGGCATTCTGCAATTCCTTGAAGAACCGCTCCTGATCGTCGCGCTCTGATGTAATGTCGCTGATCTGCCAGATATGAAGCGGTTTGCGTCCTATCTCCTCGCTCCGCAGGCTCCGCGCTTTCAGACGGTACCAATGCGCTCCCGCGCCACTTGTGGCAGGGCCGAGCGACCGCAAAAGGCGGAATTCCTCGCTGCCCTCGCGGCCCTCACGCAGTCCGTTGGAGAGGCGATAAAGCGCCTCGTTCGATTCCCGATGTCGCGACAGCAGCGCTTCAAGCGTCTGAACCTCCGTCGACTTGCGCGCGCCGGTCAATTGACCATAGGCCGCGTTCGCATAGACGATGCGGCCCTTCTCGTCGGTAATCAGCGACCCGTCGGGGTGGCTGTTCAAAAAGGCCCGCGCCAGGCTGTCCGACTGCCGCTGCGGCATGACCTCGATGAAACCGATCACCGAGGACACGAGGAAGAAGATCCCGACCATGGCCAGCACGCCGAGAACACCGAGCACCATCTCGTTGTCTAGTGAGCGTTTGAAGACAACGAACCCGGCGGCTGCGCCAATCAAGACAAGCGCAAGCAGAATGATCCGCAAAGCCGTGCCCGTGCGCCCCCCGCGGTCCAAGAGCGGTTCGTTAAAGTCTTCGGCCTGACGCGGTTTCGTCATCTATTCCCTCGCATGGCCTGCCGGGCTTCGGTCGTAACAGGGAGACAAAGCAGGAATCAGGCGCCTTTTCTTCTTACCAATTTGCGGTCTCCGCAAAAACACTGGTCTCCATGAAGACTGATTGAATTCACAGCGAAGAGCGCCAATTTCGCCATTAAAATGCGTTGTTAAGAAAACATGTTCGAATTCCACTTCGGGTTGGGATGACTGGACAAGGCCGTCGCGACTTGTCTACGAAGTGGTAATATCGCGATGTGGTGCAAAACCGCGAAGGGAGTAAACCAAGATGTTCGATGATCTCATGGGAGCTTACGGAAGCCGCTTCCTTCTTGCCGCTGGCGGCGTCGGCCTAGCTCTGTTGCTGCTGATTGTCGTACTCTTGATCGTCCGTAGCCGCGCGCCTTCGCCCTTCGTCCGTGGTGGTCGCAATCGCCAACCACGGCTGCAGGTTCTCGATGCCGCCGCCGTCGATGCGCGGAGGCGCCTCGTCCTCGTTCGCCGTGACGACGTCGAGCATTTGATCATGATCGGCGGTCCGACCGATATCGTGATCGAGAGCCGCATTGGCGAGGCTGCAGACAAGGCGCTATCGGCCGAGATAGCGAATCAATCTGCACTCGTTCCTGCTCCAGCACCGCCAGCGCCCCCGCAGATCGAGATGGCACCGGAACCGCTAGCGCCCGCTCGTATTGCGCCTGCCGAAGTCCAGAATGCACGGCCGGTCCTTAGCCACACGCCGACCGAACCTCCCGCCGTCGAGCGTGCGCCGATTGAAGCGCGCCCTGAACCGATGAGCGCCCCCTCGTCCGCGTCGCCGCCGCCAGTTGCTGCCGAACGTGAGCGCGCCCCGCGTCCAGCACCGTCGTTCGAACCACGTCAGGCACCCTCGTTCGAACCACGCCCGGAACCACGACCGGCGCCTGCCCCGATCGAAGCTTCAGCCGCCGCTGATATCCTTGATTCGGCCCGCCAGCGTGTGCTGCCGCAACAGCGCATCGAGCCGCAGATCACCCCATCGCCCATCCGAAGCGCTCCTGCGCCCGTGCAGCCCTCGTCGGCGTTCGTTGAAGTGGGAACACTGGCGCCAGCAGTACAGCCGAGCGACTTTCAGCGCATTCTCGAGGAGGAAATGACCAGCACGCTTGCCGCCGAGCGCATCGTACCGGCACCGCAGGCACCTGCACCGCGGCCAAGTCCAGCACCCGGCAACCAACCTCGCCGCGATCCTGAAATGGCCCCGATTACCGGTGCGGATGCTGCTCTTCAAAACGAAGTCGCACGCATCTTCGGTGAAATGAGCGTCAATCGCGACAAATAGTCGATCGACGCACAAGTAAAAAAGGGCACCGCGGAAACCGTGGTGCCCTTTTTCTTGTCGGCATTTCGGGATTATTCGTCCCGGTAGACCTTTTCCCGGCGCTCGTGCCGTTCCTGGGCTTCGATCGAGAGCGTTGCAATCGGTCGAGCGTCAAGCCGCTTGAGGCCGATTGGTTCGCCGGTTTCCTCGCAATAGCCGTAGGTGCCGTCTTCGATACGTTGCAGTGCTGCGTCGATCTTGGAAATCAGCTTTCTCTGGCGGTCGCGGGCTCGAAGTTCGATGGCCCGGTCGGTTTCAGACGATGCCCTGTCAGCAAGGTCCGGATGGTTTGCGCTTTCCTCTGCCAGGTGGTCGAGGGTTTCGCGCGCCTCTCTGAGAATATCATTCTTCCAGGCCACCAGCTTGGCTCTGAAATAAGCCCGCTGATTACCGTTCATGAACTCTTCCTCTTCCGAGGGTACGTAGTTGCTAAGATCGATCTTCTCACTCAACGCGATTCTCCTGAAGAACATCTCATCTGGCGGGTGTATATCGCGAGCACTGCGGTTGATTCAAGCCAAATACGCTAGGTAAACAGTTTTTTAAATCTGTCATATTTTTACGCTAACAGACTATTTTCTCACCACTATTCCGACGAGCACGTGTTTCGCTCCCGGTAACCCCACACTTTCCTACCCTGGATTTAGCGGCGACTCCTGCCGGCACGGTTGACGCGCGGGCCGCTCACCCGCTACTGAAAAAGTCCCTTCGACGTGGATTTTCCTATGGCTGCAATCACGCCTCCGCCCTCCCGGATTTATCTGCTGCGGCACGCCGAAGCTGCCTGGGCCGCACCTGGACAACGTGATTTCGACCGCCCGCTGAACGACAAGGGCTATGCGGACGCTGAGATCGTCGCCGACAAGGCTGCCGACAAAGGCTACAGGCCGGATCTGCTTCTGAGCTCCACAGCTGCGCGTTGCCGGGACACTGCTGATGCCGTGCATCGGGCCATGGGCTCTACGCTTGACCTCCGGTTTGTCGACGCCCTCTACAATGCCTCGCCGGAGGTCTACCTTGAGATCATCGACGCACAAGAAACCATCAATTCAGTAATGCTTGTCGGCCATAACCCAACGATGGAACAGACGCTCGAAGCGTTGATTGGGCACGAGGCGCTCTGTCAGGCGCTGCCGACCGGCTTTCCGACGGCCGGCCTTGCGGTTCTGGACTATGACGGCGGGTTGCCAGGCTGGCGTCTCGTTGATTTTGTGATCGACTAAGGTCTTTTCGCGGAACGTCTTTTCGCGTCGACCTGCGGTCCCTATATGGCTTGTCACGATCCACCGGAATTCCGCCTTGCCGCCCAGCCTGACCTCCTTTTCCGACGACGCGCGCATTGCCCTGGACAATTTTGCCGACCGGGCGTCGGGCCTGATCAATCCCACCGTGCGCCTCGGCGTGACCGGCTTGTCGCGTTCCGGCAAGACGGTCTTCATCTCATCTCTGGTCCACAACCTTCTGCACGGCGGTCGTCTGCCACTCTTCGAACCCGTCCAGTCCGGTCGTGTTTCGGCGGTGCGGCTTGAGCAGCAACCGGACGATGCAGTGCCGCGCTTCCAGTACGAGGATCACATTCGCTCCCTCGTCAAGGATCGCGTATGGCCGGACTCGACGCGGGCGATCTCCGAACTGCGCATCACGTTGGACTATCAGAGCGCAAGCGGCTGGAACCGGCTGTTCTCGCCAGGCAGACTATCAATCGATATCGTCGACTATCCCGGCGAATGGCTCCTCGATCTGCCGCTGCTCGCAAAGGACTACCGGACATTCAGCGAAGAGACGATCGGCTTGGCGGAAGCCGGCATTCGCGCAGAGCTTTCGCAAGCTTGGTTGGCGCTCACTCACGCCACCGACGTCACTGCTTCGGCCGACGAGATGCGCGCGCGCGACCTCGCCACCGCCTTTTCTGATTATCTCAAGGCCTGCAAAGCCGACGAACGCTCGCTCTCGACGCTTCCGCCGGGCCGCTTCCTGCTGCCGGGAGATCTCGATGGCTCGCCGGCCCTAACCTTTGCACCGCTCGCACTTCCGCCGGAAGCTAAGCCCCAAAAGGGGTCCATTTGGGCAATGATGGAGCGACGCTATGAGGCCTATAAGTCCGTCGTCGTGAAGCCCTTTTTTCGCGAGCACTTCGCCCGCCTCGATAGACAGATCGTGCTCGTCGATGCCTTGCAGGCCATCAACCGTGGCCCGGAGGCGGTACAGGACCTCGAACGAGCCCTGACGGACGTTCTGGCTTGCTTCCGCCCAGGCACGAATTCCTGGTTATCCTCATTGCTCGGCCGCCGGATCGACCGCGTTCTCGTCGCGGCGACGAAGGCCGACCATCTGCACCACGAAAGCCATGATCGGCTTGACGCCCTCACCCGCCGCCTGGTCGATCGCGCGGTGCATCGGATTGGCATGGCCGGCGCGGGCATTGATGTCATGGCGCTCGCATCGGTCCGCGCCACTCGCGAAGCCACTGTGAAACGCGACGGCCATGACCTCCCGGTCATCGTTGGAACACCAATCGAGGGCGAAACCATCGGCGGAGAGCGCTTTGACGGTCAAAAGAAGACGGCGATCTTTCCCGGCGACCTGCCCGCGGATCCCGAGAGCCTGTTCGAGCGGATCGAATCGGGAGACAGCGATGTTTCCCTGCCCGATGTGAGCGTAGTGCGTTTCCGTCCGCCCCACCTTGAGGAAACGGGTGGCGGCATAACGCTCTCGGTTCCGCATATCCGCCTGGACCGTGCCATGCAATTTCTGTTCGGAGATCGCCTCGCATGATCAAGCCACCGTCCGAACGCCCCACACCTCGCGCGCCGGCCGCCTTTTCTTATGAAGAGGATACACCGGCTCGACCAGCGATCGAGACCAAACACCGCCCGCGGCGGCCCGGCAGCTTCACCGACGATGTCGTGCTGACCGCCGACGAGGATGACCCATTCCTTAGTCCCGAAAAGGATGTCGCGCCAATTCCGGTCGCAATCACGCGCAGGCGCGGCGCGTCGTTTGGGAAAATCGCGGCTGCCGCGTTCGGCATTCTTTTCTCGCTCGCTTTCGGCCTCTGGACCGATAGCCTTATCCGCAATCTCTTCAGTCGCGCCGACTGGCTGGGCTATGCGGCGCTTGCTGCGCTCGGAATTGGCCTCTTGGCGGTGATCGCCATCGTTATCCGTGAAACAGCCGGCCTGATGCGGTTAGCAGCCGTGCAGGAAATCAAGACGGAGGCCGAGGCCGCCATTGTTGAGCCGAAGCCGGCGAAGGCACGCGCACTGGTCAAGCGCCTCGAGACCCTGCTTTCCAGCAAACCTGAAACTGCCAAGGGCAGAGCGACACTGACGGCGGCAGAGGGCGATATTATCGACGCACCGCAGCTGATCGCTCTCGCCGAACGGGAGCTTCTGGCGCCGCTCGATCGGCAGGCACGCGCGTTGATCGTCAACGCATCGAAGCGCGTCTCTATCGTCACCGCCGTCAGCCCGCGCGCGATCGTCGACCTGCTGTACGTGCTTTATGAGGCCGCTCGGCTGGTCCGAGCTATGGCGGAGCTCTATGGTGGACGACCGGGGACGCTGGGGATGATCCGACTGATGCGGGACGTGCTGGCGCATCTTGCCGTGACCGGCTCGATCGCCGTCGGCGATAGTCTGGTGCAGCAGGTGCTTGGGCACGGACTGGCATCGAAACTGTCCGCGCGACTCGGCGAAGGCGTCATCAACGGGCTTATGACCGCCCGCATCGGGATCGCCGCGATGGATCTCTGCCGTCCGCTTTCCTTCCACGCGCTGAAGCGTCCGGGAATCGGCGACTTCATCGGCGATCTAACGCCGTCCATGACGTCGCGCGACAAGAGTTCTTGAGAATTGACAGTTTTCTAACGCTTGCCAGGCGCTGAACGGCGTGGGAAAATACTTGCTACGAATTCAACAGGGTAGCGTCCCGATCAGGACGATCGGCACCTGCGAGACGCCCTGAAATTCAGCGCTTTTCGGCCCGCAAGAAACCAACCATTAACCATTCTGCGGCAAAACTTGGAACCAGTTAAGCGATGGTGTCGCTAGGGAAAATCCATGTATTCGCGCAAGTTTCTTCTTCTTTTCGGGCTCGCTGCCGTGGCGTTGTCACCGGTCGCCGACATGGCTCCGTCCGCAACGGCGGCAACACGGGATAAGGCCTTCTTCGAGTCAATCGCCGGCACCTGGCGAGGTCCCGGCGAGATCGTCGCTGGCAAGTACAAGGGTACGAAATTCACCTGCAACCTCGTTGGCGAACCGGTAAGCGCCGGCGGCACGGGGATCAAGCTCGACGGGAGCTGCAGGGTCGGTGTCTTCAAGCAACCCATGACGGCGCTGATCACCCAGTCCGGCAATTCCTACAAGGGCAAGTTCCTTGATGGCGCCGAGGGCAAGGGGCTTGACGTCGTCTCGGGTGCGGTGACGCCGGATACTGTGGTTGTCGGTCTCAACCGCTCCAAGCTCAACGGCGCGATGATCGCCCGCGTCCGCGACGACAAGACAATGAACGTTACCGTATCGGTGAAGGTCGAAAGCCAAATGGTCCCGGTGATCGGCCTTACGTTGACGCGTCAGGTCGACGAAATCACCGTCGGCTCTGTCGAATAGAGCGTCAGGATAAGTCTTTGCAAAGCGACGGATTTTCCGCCGCTTTGTTGTTTCAGGCCGTATGCCACCACTCGCCGGTCTGGTCAGCTATTTCGATCCCCTGCACATCTGCCTTTGCCAGCCATTGACGAACGGTCGCGCCGCTGACCCGCAGATCCGGGGCAATATCAGCGAGCGGCATAAGCACGAATCCACGATCCGTCATGCGTGGATGCGGAAGCTCCAGCCGCGGCGCCGATTGTGCCACATCGCCGTAGGTCAGAATATCAATGTCCAGCGTCCGCGGCCCCCAGCGCTCGATGCGCTCGCGCTTCATGCCCCGCTCGATATCAAGGCAGACATCGAGAAGCGCCTCGGGACCAAGCGTCGTCTTGACCGCGGCACAAGCATTGAAAAAATAGGACTGGTCGGTCTTTCCCCACGGCGGGGTGCGATAAAGCCGCGAGACAGCGACAACGTGACAGTCGCGCCTCTGGTCAAGTGCCCTCAGCGCGAGGGCCATGGCGTGGACGGGATCGCCGAGATTGCCGCCAAGTCCGAGCGTGGCGGTATCGAAAGTAGCCTCAGGCAAAGTGTTCGACGCTCACCTGAACGAAATCAAGAACGCCCGGCACCGGCGCGTTGGGCTTGCGGACCGTGATTTCTGCACGCTTGATCTGCGGAAATGTCGAACACAGCCCCTTGGCGATATCAAGCGCAAGCGCCTCGATCAGATACCGACGCTTGCCGGTGACAATCTCCTCGATCACCGTGAATGCGATCCCATAGTTGACGGTATCGTTGATCGAATCGCTCTGCAGTGCATCGCCGGCGACAACGTCGAGTTCGGCATCCACGAAGAAACGCTGACCGAGAAATTCCTCTTCGTCGTGAACGCCATGCCGGGCAAAGAAGGCACAGTTCTGAAGCGTGATGGTGTAGGTGGTGCTCATGCCAAGGTTCCCTGCTCGAAGCTACAGCGCGCCGCAAGCATAGCATCGGCGATGGCCAGAGCGTCCCTGTTGATTGCGACATCGTGTACGCGAAAAATGCTGGCTCCCGCCAGACGCAGCAGCGCGCTCGTCGCCGCCGTCCCAACGTCTCGATCGGCGGCTTCCCTGCCGGTGACGGCGCCGACAAACCGTTTGCGCGAGGTTCCGGCAAGCAGCGGAAATCCCAAGCGGTGCAGTTCGCCGAAACGGGCCATCAGCTCGATGTTTTCCTGCGTGTCCTTCGCAAAGCCGAAGCCGGGATCCAGCACGACGTGATCCTTACGTACCCCAGCTGCGGTAGCGATTTCGAGCGAGCGCTCCAGGAAAGCAAACTGGTCGGCAATCACGTCCGGAAGCTTGTCCCGGTCGCGACCGGTGTGCATCAGGCACAGCCCCGCACCGGTATCGGCAGCAATATTCCCGATTTCCGGCTCCTTCTGGAGCCCGAATACGTCGTTGATGATGTGCGCGCCGGCGCCGACGGCAAGCCGCGCGGTCTCGGCCCGATACGTATCGATCGAAATCAGCGCGTCAGTCTTACCACGCAGCGCCTCGATGACCGGCAGCACCCGCGCCTGCTCTTCAGAGGGAGTAACGGCGGCAGCGCCCGGGCGTGTCGACTCCCCGCCGATATCGATGATGTGAGCTCCCTGGTTCGCAGCTTCGAGCGCATGTGCGACAGCCCCTTCGACGCTCTCATATCGCCCGCCGTCGGAAAAGGAATCCGGTGTCACATTGACGATCGCCATGAGCACGGAACGCGCGCCCAGTTCGACCTCACGACCATGCCCGACGCGCCAGAAACTGCTCCTAAGCTGTGTCAACGGCATTCATCCTATCGATCGAAAAAAGCGCCAGCGATATTGCGCTGGTCGTGGCTATGCCCCAAGCTCCGGCAAACTTCAACATGAGTATCTGCAGAATGCTTTTCGTACCGCGTTATATGCCGCTCCTCCTCGGGTTTTCCATGGCCATAGCCGCCTGCGGTCCAGCTGCCGCTGCCGTCATCGCGACGCGAAGCTACTCATACTTCACCATCAAGGGCAAAACCGCCGACCAACTGGATCAGCAACTGAGCAGCAACGGACCGACCGCGAGCGGTTCGTCAGCTCGTCACCCGGGAGCCACCAAGATTCGCTTTGGCGGCGACGCCACCTATGTCCAGGCGGGAGGGCGATGCCGGGTAGGCAGCGCCAAGGTCACGGTCCACACACAGATTATCCTTCCCCGCTGGACCAACCGCAGAGGTGCGAGCAAGCAGTTGTCGATGATATGGGACGCTCTGTCGAGCGACATCAGGCGGCACGAGGAGCGGCATGCCGAGATTGCTCGAAACCAGGCGCGCATCATGGAAAGGCAGATCCTCGCCCTTCCACCACAGTCCACTTGCGAACGCATGCAGGAACTGGTCACCGATGTCTCGACACGCGGAATCGACGAACACGACAGGCTGCAGGCCCGATTCGACCGAATCGAGGCCGTCAATTTTCAGAACCGGATGATAAGACTTCTGAACAATCGGATGAAAACATCCGGCGGCGAAAGATAGCCGATTCTCAAGCTTAAGGCGATCACAGAAGTTTAGCCGCGTAACGAAACTTGTGTGAAACTGCAGTCGCCCCAGTGATTTACTGGTTATTTCTCGGTCTAGCTAAATCAACTACAACGCGCTAATATTCAGACATTCGAAAGTTCAGGTTCGTAAGCCCGAACTTTCACTCCTGGGTTCTCCTGGCGCGTTGCGAAGCCGCGGACGATCCTCCCTCGTCCGTAGGTAATGCGCCTACCTCGCCTCGCTCGTCTAACGGCCAGCGAGGCTTTTTTTGTGCGGAGTGGCGATCAGGCCTGACGCTCGGGCACGTGGACGATGAGTCCGTCCAGGACGGCCTTCATTCTGATCTGACAGGAGAGGCGCGACGTCGGACGCACGTCAAACGCGAAATCGAGCATGTCTTCTTCCATCGCCTCAGGTGGACCGACGCGCTCCGTCCACTCGTCGTCGACGTAGACGTGACAGGTCGCGCACGCACAGGCGCCGCCACACTCGGCCTCGATGCCCGGCACCGAATTGCGCACGGCATTTTCCATAACGGTCGATCCCTGGTCGACATCAAGATCAAAGCGCGTGCCGTCGAAGGCGACAATAGTCAGTTTGGGCATAGTGATTTCCGGTAGTCGTCAATGGGAGGGTCTGGATTTTTTCTTCCAACAAATCGTCGAGGCAGTCAACATCGACCGCTGATACCCTTCATCACAGATTGGGAAGCGACGCGCTTGTCAAAATGCGTCACGCTGACGGTCACAAAAAGACCCGCTGCTCCGAAATGGATCAGCGGGCCGATTTCTGCGGCCGACTTGCGTCGCTTAACGGCAAAGCTTGAGAATGAAATTCTCGGCCTCAATCACCGCAATGCCAACCGCCGCCATCGTTGCAGCGTCGCCGCAATTGCCCTCGAGCGCCTCAGCGGCCGCATGAACGCGGAACGCGCCGACCGCGCTGGCAGCGCCCTTCAGGCGATGCGCCGCAGCTTCAATCGTCTTGATGTCGCCGGAAGATATTTCGTGCAGGCAAGCGCGCGCCTGCCGCGCAAACATCTGCAGAACTTCGATTTCCAGGCTCTTGTCGCCCATTGTCTGGTTTGCCAAATGCACAAGATCCACGGGACGCTCCTGCGATGGGCGTGGACCCTTGCAATTGTCGGGTGCCGCAAACGCAATACTGACTGCTGCCATGTGCCAATTCTCCGGTCGTCTAGCCCCGCTGTTAGATGATCGTGCGGGCGCCATGTGGGCATCGCGTTAAATTCCGGCACATTCGGGGCGGATTTCTCAGGATATGGTTAACATCGACTAAACCTCGTTAACCCTTTGGTTTTTAAGTGCGCACGTTTGTTAAATGGTGTTAACAAGACCTTAATATCGGGGGATTTGACTGGTTGCGTTAATTGTCTAGCAGTCCCGGATGTGTCACTACGATACTACTGGGCGAGCTCTCCGGTCCCTGCCTTTGCTCGCCAAGTGGATAATGGTAATGTTTTGATACCGTCTGTATGAAAAAGCAGCTATCCACTCTGAAATGATATGCTTATCCGTCCTCGGCAGCGTGGACGGGCGGGCTCAGAGGCTAAGGTTTTGTTCGGGCTCGGCGGGAAGCCCGGATGCGTTGTTGAACCGGCTGGGATGTAACGAGGCGTAACGTAAATGGCGAACAACAAGTACAACGAGTCGATCGAGGACAAGGCGTTCAAGGCATTGGACGAAGCGCTCCAGATCGACTTCGGAGAAGACGATACGCTGTCTCGCAACGGCAAGACCGACGCCCCGGAGGCCAAATTGTCCGAAACACCAAGTGCCCGCAATCAGCAGAACCAGACCGATGCCAAGCGCGCCCGCGCTGCTAGCACGCCTCGCCAGCCCGAACAGCCGTCACGCGCTCCATCCTTCGCCGCCAACGACGCCAACCGCATATCGCCGGCTTCGCTTCTGAAGTCCCTCGAGAACGGCTCCAGCCGATCGGCTATGCGCAATGCAACCCTCGTGTCGCTTTTGTGGATCGTCGGCGGACTCGGCCTGATGGCCCTGCTCTATTCGCCGCAGATCTGGCAGATCCGATCGATCGCCGATCTTTTGGGACTGCCCGGCGTCATCGCCGGCTTTATCGGCATTATCGTGCCGGTGCTGTTGTTTTATGCCTTCGCGGTCATGATGGCCCGCGCCCAGGACATGCGCAATGCCGCACGCTCCATGGCCGAAGTTGCGCTCCGCCTCTCGGAGCCTGAGACCGTTGCCTCCGAACGCATCATGACGGTCGGCCAGGCGGTTCGCCGCGAAGTCTCGGCAATGAACGAGGGCATCGAGCGCACCATTGCCCGTGCGTCCGAACTGGAAACCCTCGTCCACTCCGAGGTCAACGCGCTCGAGCGCAGCTACGCCGACAACGAGTTGCGCGTGCGCGGCCTCGTACACGAGCTTGGCTCGGAGCGCGAAGCGATCGTCAACCACGCCGAGCGCATTCGTACGTCGATCTCAGGCGTCCACGATCAGCTCAAGGAAGACCTGTCGCTTGCGACAGAGGAAATCGCGGTACGCCTCGCAACCTCCGGCGAAGCCTTCGCGTCGATGATCGACACCCGCGCCGCGGCGATCACTGAAAAATCGGAGTCGGCGATCCAGTCGCTGGGCACGCTGCTCGCGGCTAAGACGGATTCGCTGCTGCAAACGCTGACCTCCTCCGGCTTCGCGCTCACCAACGAATTCGACACACGGTTGGACTCTCTCACGTCGAGCCTGAGCGAACACGGAGATCAGATCCTTCGTCAGTTCGAAACGCGTGCGTCCACGATGGACAGCAACGCCGAAAAGCTGAACGCGGCGTTGAACGACCGTGCCCGTCAGCTGAACGAGATCCTGATTGCCCGCACCCGCGAGATCAATGAGAGCCTGACGGGCGGCGAACGCACGATCAGCACCACGCTTGATGACGTCCTCTCCAAGCTGAACAGTGCTCTCGACGAGAAGGGTTCGAGCTTCCGCCAAAGCCTGCAATCCAGTGTCGACGACACTATCATGGATCTCGACCTGCGCTCCGGCTTCTTCGACGAGAGACTGCAGGCGACGGTCGCGCAGCTGTCGACCTCGTTCGATGAACGCGTTGCTGAATTCGCCAACGCCTTCGACAAGCGGGCCGGCTCGCTCGATACGAAGCTCATGGAGAGCCTGAATCGCATCAACGAGACTATGACCGGTGGCTCGGAGTCCCTGAACGGCATTCTGAGCTCGAGCATCGACCGGCTTGGCGCATCGCTGACCGACCAGTCCTTCGCACTGGCAACGGCCCTCGCGACCAGCCAGGAAGTCATGGAAAGCTCGCTGGCAGGCAAGGTTTCCGAGGTTACCGAAGCGATCCATACCCACACGACGGGTATGACGTCGGCGTTAAGCCACGCAACCTCCGAAATCTCGCTGGCGCTGGCATCCGGCACGTCGGAACTTCACAACAACCTCTCGGCGCGGGCGACGGAGTTCCGCGACACGCTGCTGTCCACGACCTCCGACCTGAGTTCCGCGGTATCCGCCGGTACCGAGCAGATCACTTCGGCGTTTGGCCGTGCCGACGATCTGAACACGATGATCTCGAGGCGCGCCGCTGATATTACGCAGGCGCTCGACTCGGCGCACGAACGGATCGACGGCGTCATGGCCAATCGCGGTGGCGCGCTGACGACAGCCCTCGCCGACAGCCAGGAACGATTCGAGAGCACCCTTGCAAGCCGTTCCGAAGCAATCATCAACGCCGTCGCCGGCAGCCATGAGCGCCTTGCCGAAACGCTCGACGACAAGGCGATGACACTCGCGATCTCGCTCGACGAAAGCCAGAACCGCTTCGAGGATACGATCGCCAAGCGTGCCGACTCGATCGCGGCTTCGATGGCCAGCGGCCACGAACGGTTCGCCGACACTCTTGATGAAAAGGCGATGACGCTCGCCATTTCGCTCAATGAGGGCCAATCCCGCCTCGCCGATACACTTAGTCACCATATTGAGACCGTCGCAAACCAGCTCGCAGGCGGCCATGACAAACTCAGCGAAGTCCTTGACGACAAGGCGATGTCGCTCGCCATCTCGTTGAACGAGGGGCAGTCCCGCCTCGCCGACACGCTCAGCCACCATGTCGAGAAGGTCGCAAACCAGCTCACCGGCAGCCACGAGAAGCTCAGCGACGTTCTGGATGACAAGGCGATGGCGCTCGCCATCTCCCTCAACGAGGGACAATCCCGCCTTGCCGACGCGCTCGGTCACCATGTCGAAACGATCTCCAACCAGATCGCCGGCGGCCACGAGAAGCTCACGGAAGCTCTCGACGATAGGGCAATGGCGCTCGCCATTTCCCTGAACGAGAGCCAGACCCGTCTCGAAGACACGCTCGGTCATCATGCTGACGCGATCAGCCATTCACTCACCGGCGGTCATGACCGGATCACCGAAGCGCTCGATGATCGCGTCATGGCGCTCGCCGTATCATTGAACGAGGGTCACAGCCGCATCGAGGACGCGCTTGGGCGGCGCGTCGATACCATCGCCAATTCGATTGCCACGGTTCAGGACCGTCTTTCCGATACGCTCGACGAGAAGGCCATGGCGCTCGCGATCTCCTTCAGCGAAAGCCAGAGCCGCTTTGACGACGCGCTGGAAGCGCGCACCAATGCGTTGCTCGACACAGTGGCTGGCGCAGAATCTCGCGTTGCCGGCGCCCTCGTGGACAAGTCCGACGCAATTCGGAGCGCTTACACCGAGAGCCAGGAACGCCTCGAGCGTTCGCTGAGCGATCACGCAGCGACGCTGGCCGGCACGCTTTCGACCGGCGGAGACCGTATCGAGCAACTCACCGGCAGCGCCGCCAGCCGCATCGAATACAGCTTGAGCGATGCGCATCAGCGACTAGAGACACTGCACGGCAGCGCCGCATCCCGGATCGAAGGAGGCCTTGCCGCCGCCCACGATCGCTTCGAGGCTCTGACCGGCAATGCCGCGACGCGCATTGAAGGGGGCTTGGAATCGGCCCATGAGCGCATTCGTTCGACGCTCGCTGATCGCGAGCAGGCGATCAATCTGGCGCTCAGCGATGCGCACAGCCGCATCAGTGACACGCTCTCCGATCAGGCGACGACGATTGGCGCATCGATCGCGACCAGTGTCGGCATGCTGGAAATGTCGCTGGAAGACCATGAGGTCTCGCTTCGCCAGACGATCGACAACAGCGCCCGGGCGCTCGAAGATCGGCTGCGCGACAGCACGGGCCACATTGCCGGTCGGTTCCAGGAGTCCGCTAGCGAGATCTCGCGGTCGGCGGAAACCTTCTCTTCGCAGCTCGACCAGTCCATCGAGGGCATGACCGGCCGCTTTGCGGAAACGGGCTCTCGTGTCGAAGCCGGCCTTGCCGCTCTCGAGAATCGCATTCGTGACGGCGTCGGCGGTGTCGCCGAGCAGGTCGATGCTGCTGGCGGTCGCCTGTCCGACACATTGTCCGACGGTATCTCCCGCCTCGGAACGCTTGGCGAAGAAGCAACCGACCGGATTGCGGCGGCGCTCAACGACAGCGCCGCAAAGTTTGCCGAAACGCTTGATGGCCGCACCGCCAACCTCACGACGGAAATCGACAGCCGCACGGCCAATCTGACCTCCGGCATAGACAGCCGCGCGGCAAGCATCGGCGAGGCAATGGAACGTGGCAGTGCGCGCATCGAAGAACGCCTGTCGACCATGGACCGAGCCCTGACGGTCGGCCTGGATGCGGTCAACCGCACAATTGAAGGCAAGGCCGCCGGCCTTGCTGCGTCGCTGCGCAGCGCGGTCGCTGAAACGACACAGGGAATGGATGACGAAGCCGCCCGCGCCGCCGAAAACCTCGGCCGCACGGGGCAGCAGTTTGCCGAAAGCCTTGAAGGCAAAAGCAACGAGTTCAGCCGCGCAATCGAGGAACGCTCCGAACAGATCGTCGGTCGGGTCTCGGAAGCCCAGAACCGCCTCGCCGGCCAGGCAGCGGCCGTCGCTCAAACCTTCTCGGAAGCTGGCAACGCAATCATCAAGAAAGTCGCGGAAGCCGAGACCTTGGTCAGTGGCCAGGTTGGTGCCATTTCCCGCGCTCTCGGCGACGCACAAGCGACCTTCGAAAACCATGGCGCCGGCATCCGTACGACGATTTCCGACGCAAGCGAGGGAATCGCCTCGACTATGGCTGAAGTGGAACGCGCCCTGGAAGCGCGTGGGAACGCGATCCGCTCAAGCCTGGAAGATCGCACACGCGAAATCGACTCGACGTTGACGGACGTCGAAAAGGCGCTCGATGCACGCGGCAGCGCCATCCGCACGACACTGGACGACCGCACGCGCGAACTCAACTCGATGCTTGCCGGCCGCTCCACCGAGCTGTCGCGCATCCTCGACGAGACCGCACGCCCACTGATCGACCGTTACGCTGAGGCTGGCAAGGACGCCGCCGCTCGCATCACTGCGGCAACCGAACGGAGCACCGAGCGCCTTCGCAGCGAAAACGAAGCCTTGATCAACGCGATTGCCGCACGCACCGAGAGTGCGTCTTCCGCCGTCGATGCGATGGAAAGCAGCCTGCTTACCAACGTCAACCAGCTGATCGAGCGCCTGTCGGACAACAGTTCCGCCATGGGCCAGATGATGAGCCGTGCGACCGAGAATCTGGCCGCGGTCGATGGCCGCCTCGGCGATACGACCTCGCGCTTCACCGAGTCCGCATCGAAGGCCGCTGAGATGGTGTCCGCATCGACGCGTCTGCTCGAGGGCAAGGTCGATCGTCTCTCCGATATCTCCGGCCAGACGCTTGCCCAGGTCGGTGGGATCATCGGTCGCTTCGACGAGCATTCGAAGGTCCTCAGCCAGGCATCCGGGCTGCTTGCGGCGGCTCAATCGAATCTCGTCTCGACCCTCGAGGATCGCGAAACCGCGCTGCAGAACCTTTCTGTTGGTCTCGTCCAGCGCTCGGAGGAAATCGAAAAGACGATGCGCTCTCTGGGTGGCATGGTCGAATCCGCCTTTGACCGCGCCGAGCAGCGCTCCAACCAGGTCAGCGGGACGCTGCGTGAAAGCGTGCAGTCTTCGTTCTCCGACATAGGCCGCGTTCTCTCTGAAACCGAAAAGCGTGCGGAGGAAGCAGCCGCGACCATGCGCGCAGCCCTCGAAAAGGCCGGAGAGGAAGCCAACGCAACGATCGATGGCGCATTCGGCAACGCCGAGCGCCGCTCCGGCGAGCTTTCCAACCGCCTGCGCGGTGGCCTGACGGCATCGCTCTCGGAAGTCGAGCGGATGCTTGGCGAAGCCGGTCGCCAGTCCGACGGTGCGGCCCAGCAGATGCGCGAATCGCTTCGCGAAGCAGTCGACGAGGCTGTGGCCCGCTTCTCCGGTGCTACCGAGGAAATTCGCCGCTCCGCCGGCGATATCCGCAAGGAACTCGATATGACCCGCAGCGAGTTGAAGCGCGGTGCATTCGACCTTCCCGAGGAAGCCAAGGAGAGCGCCGCCGCAATGCGCCGAGCCGTGGCCGAGCAGATCAAGGCGCTGCAGGATATCTCCCACATCGTTGGTCGTTCGACCCAGCAACTGGAGATTTCCGAGCCTGCGCCGCGTGCCATTCCGCAGCCGCAACCTCAGCCTGCCCCGCGTCCGGCCCAGCCCGCTGTTGCCCAGCAGGCACCCCAACCGGCTCCTCCGGCGGTCCCGGCTCCGACTCCTGCCGTGACACCCTCGCCGATCGAAAACTTCGGTCTACGCGGCTCGCTGACACCGCCGGCGCCTGCCACTACAACACCGCAGCGGGCACCTGTGGCCGCACCGGCTCCGGCCTCCCCGGCAACCGGCGGCTGGATCAGCGACCTCCTGCGCGGAGCCTCGCGTGAAGAGGCCGCCGAGGAGGCTCCAGCGCGGCAACCGGCACCGCGCGCAGAGACACCCGCTCCGGCGCCGGCCCGCACGTCCGACAGCCGCAACCCACGCCACGTCGTCGAATCCTTGAATTCGCTTTCCGTGGATATCGCCCGCGCGATCGATCATGACGCATCGGTCGATCTGTGGCGTCGCTATCAGCGTGGCGAGCGTGATGTATTCACCCGCCGGCTTTATACGCTCAAGGGCCAGCAGACCTTCGACGAGATCAAGCGCAAGTACGATCGCGAGCCGGAATTCCGCACCGCCGTCGATCGCTATATCGCTGACTTCGAGAAGCTGCTTGCCGATGTCTCCCGTGGCGATCGCGACAAGACGATCACGCAGTCCTATCTGACCTCGGACACCGGCAAGGTCTATACGATGCTCGCCCACGCAGCCGGACGGCTGAAGTAAGCGCTCGGAAATCAAAAATGGCCGCCTTTCGGCGGCCATTTGCATTTCCGGAAGTTGCCCTTGCAAAGATTCGGCTAAGACCTTCTTTAGACTTCAGGCCAAGCCGCACACGTCCGTCTATTTGTCGCGGCTACGCCTCCATGGGCCTGCGGCGCTTGCCGTCCGCGCCCACGCAAGAATCAGATCGACTGCAGCGTCCACGCGACGATCTCAGCGGCTACGGCCGAGAATGCACCATCAAGGCCCTTCACCAGGCCATCGTTGGAGCCACCGGCAGGCACGACCTGTCTGAACACCTTCTGAGTGCGTACGGTACCGTTGCGATCATTCAATATCTTCGCTGAGATCTCGACAACCGCGCGGCTGCCACTGGTGGTGTCGATCTCAAAGGACCGGATATCCGTCACGAGCTGGTAGTCGATAGCCAGCCCCTGGCCCGGTACACCGACGCCACCGACCTTGCCCGAGTTCTCATAGGCCTCGACCAGCTTCGCTTGAACAATGCGCGGCAGCTTGTCGCCCCATTGCGCCTTGGAAAGATACTGTATTTGCGAGGGAGCGACCCGAACGACGATCTGCTCGCTGTCGATCGCCTTCAGTGCAGTCGGCTGCTGCACCAGGATTTGCCGGCCTTTCGCCGCTGGTCCACTGCCGGTCACCGAACCGGATAGATCGTAGGTGTCGTTCTTTGCAGAGGTTCCGCAGCCGGCAAGGCCTGCCAATAGCGGCAGCGCGATCGCGGTTGTCGATAGCCACGAACGACGCTGAACCAGATCCGATACGGCCATATGCGCTCCCCTAATGTCCCTTTTAACGCCGCGTCCGGCCGTCATATTGCTTTACAGTATCGCCGCCGAAGATCAGCCGCTGCGGATTGCGGTCGAAGTCACTGATCGCATTGCTAAGGTTTTGTACGGTGGAGCGTGTGTCGTTGATCAGCGACTGCATATCTCGCAGTCCACCGCTGGAAAATTTCTGCAGATTGTCGGCGATCGGGCCAATGCGAGAATTGAGGTTGTCGGCCACCTTCTTGAAGGAGGTAAGCGTGTCACGCGCTTGCGCAAAAAGCGACTGCGTGTTGTCGGTCCCGAGCAGCGCATCCAGCTTGACTAGAATGCCGTCGACGCGCGTGGACGCCGAGTTCAGCTTGTTCGCCATTTGCGACACGTTCTGGATTGTCTGATCGATGTCCTTCTGTCGCGCAGCAACCGTGTTCGCGACGTCCTTGATCGAGGCGACAGCGGTGCGCGCATCCTTGGTCGCCTGCGAGATGTCGTCGACGGACCCTTTGACCTTGGCCGGATCGATCTGTGCTACAAGCGTATCCACCCGGTCGAGTGTCGCCTGTGCCTTCTTGCCGAGGTCGTTGTAGGTCGTTGCTGTCTCCTGGAACTTCTGGATCGCTCCCTTGAAGTTGCCAGATGCATCCGCGACGTCGCGGCTAACTTTCTCGGCATTGCTGAGAATGGTATCGATCTTCTTCGCGTCGACGGCCTTCACAAGTGCCTCGATTGCCTCAAGCGTCGAGTCGACGCGACCAGAAACCTTGCGAATGGTATCGGAGAGCTGCCCGACACTTTGCAGGAACGAGTCGATGTTGCCGGAGTTCTTGGCCAAGGCGTCGGAGAACGTCTCGGCGTTCTGCAGCGTTTTGGTCAGTGGTCCGCGCGCGTCTTTCACAAACCCCTGAACCTGCCCGATGGCATCGTTGGCGCGGTCCAGAATCTTATCCGCTGTCGCCAGCAGATTCGTGACACTCGATTGATCCGCCACGATCACCGCTCGCTTGCCGCTATCGATCGATTGCTGAAGGATGTTTTTTTCGCCGATCTTGCCGCCCGAGAGTTCGATATAGGCCGCACCCGTCAAGCCCTGGATTTCCAGGATGGCTTTTGTCGATGGATAGATCGGCGCGTCGACTCGCACCTCGGTGAAGGCGAGTGAGAAGCTCGGATCATCGGCGTCGATCGATAGCGACTTGACCGAGCCGACCTGAATGCCGTTGAACCGCACCGGCGAGCCGACGCTCAAACCGTTCGCGGAGCCCGGAATGCGGACGATCAGCTCCGCCGTCGGACCGCCACGCCCGTATTCGGCCATCCAATACACGAAACCGAACGCCGCTGCGATAACGAGCACCGTGAAGAAGCCGACAATCGTGTAGTTCGCTTTTGTTTCCATCGTATCCGCTCACTTCCCGCGGCTATCTTGCGCCAGGCTGTTCTCGCCGGCGTGGCCACTCTGCGGCACGATCGAACGCGCCCGCTTGCCCTTGAAATAGGCCTGAACCCACGGATCGTCGTAGGCCAGCATGTCGTCGATCGTTCCCTCGACCAGTACCCGCTTCTTGCCAAGCACAGCAATGCGATCACAGACCGAGAAGAGACTGTCGAGATCGTGGGTGACCATGTAGACGGTCAGCCCGAGCGTGTCCCTAAGTCTCGCTATAAGCTCGTCGAATTCCGCGGCACCGATCGGGTCGAGCCCTGACGTGGGCTCGTCGAGGAACACCAGTTCGGGGTCGAGCGCCAAGGCGCGCGCAAGCGCCGCACGTTTAATCATGCCGCCCGAAAGCTCCGACGGGTATTTGTCGGCAGCATCCGCCGCGAGCCCAACCAGTCGAATCTTCAATTTTGCCAGTTCGTCCATCAGCGACTGCGGCAGGTCCAGATACTCGCGCATCGGCACCTGGATGTTCTCCTTCACGGTCAACGACGAAAACAATGCTCCCTGCTGAAAGAGCACGCCGAGCCGCATATCGAGTGCATTGCGCTGCGGCTCGTCGAGCTCGTCGAAATCCTGGCCGAGAATCTTGATGTTTCCCGAGCGGCGCGGCAGCAGCCGAAGCACGGTCCGCATCAGCACCGACTTGCCCGTCCCCGAGGCGCCGACAAAGCCAAGAATTTCGCCGCGA
The DNA here is from genome assembly GCF_014194695.1 of Rhizobium sp. BK399. Taxonomy (GTDB): domain Bacteria; phylum Pseudomonadota; class Alphaproteobacteria; order Rhizobiales; family Rhizobiaceae; genus Rhizobium. Next base: position 106,077 of record NZ_JACIAH010000005.1, read on the forward strand.
TAGATATCGAGGTTCAGATTGTCGAGAACGACCTTGGACCCGAAAGCGACCGTCACGCCGCGCGCCGACAGCACGACATCCCGTCCTTCATTGTTCCCGGTCTGTGTAGGCTGTCCGTCCACGTACAATCCTTAGAAATTGATGGCCGCATAGAACATGGCAAAAAGCCCGTCCATGAGGATAACGACGAAAATCGCCTTCACGACCGCAGCGGTCACGTGCTGTCCAAGCGACTCGGCGCTGCCGCCTACTTTTAAGCCTTCAACCGCCGCGACGATACCGATAACCAGCGCCATGAACGGCGCCTTGATCATCCCGGACAGGACCGTCGACAGCGTAATCGCTTCATGCAGGCGCGAGATGAAGTTCGCGAAGGTGATGCCGGAGTACGCCCAGGCGACGACGGCTGCACCGGCGAGCGAAGCAAAGTTCGCAATCACGGTCAGCAGCGGCAACGCCACAGTCAGGGCAACCAGTCGCGGAAAAATGAGAACGCCGACGGGATTGAGCCCCATCACCTTCAGCGCATCAACCTCCTCGCGCATCTTCATCGAGCCGATTTCGGCGGTAATGGCGCTACCGGAACGGCCGGCGATCATGATTGCCGTCAGAAGCACGCCGATTTCGCGAAGCTGCAGAATGCCAACCAGATCGACGACGAAGACTTCGGCGCCGAAGTAGCGGAGCTGAAAGGCGCCCTGCTGTGCGATGATCGCGCCGATCAGGAACGACATCAGCAATATGATCGGCACCGCGCGTACGCCCATATGGTCGATCTGGTTGACGATCGACGCTGGCGAAACGCCGCTACCCCGCCCGAATTTCATTTGGGCGCCGCGGACAGCGGAGCCGAGAATGTACATCGCGGCCGCGAGATTGTTCCAGATATCGAAGGTGATCTTGCCGATCGGCGCGAAGATTCGTTCCGCCAAGCCTGGACGTCGTTGCGGCTCCTGGTCGAGCTGCGGCGGCTCTTCGGAAAACTCCGCGATCATTTCGTCGATATGTTCGTTGCTGCCTTCGAAGCGCACGGTACCGCCCGCACCCTCAACTTGCTTCTTCAGCCGGCAGAGCAGCCAGACACCCGCCGTGTCGATATCGGTCACGCCCGACAGATCGAGGGTCACTTCGCCAGATCGAGCGGCGGTAAGCTTCTCGAAGTCACGCAACACGAGATGCAGGTTCGCGCTCCGCCAGTTCCCCTCGATATGAACGAGCTGGCCCGATCCATGGGTTTGGTCGTCCACATGCAGTGACGCGGCGTTACGGGTTTCGGACTTCAAAACGCTTGTGTCTTTCAAGGCTTACGGCGACATTGCCGACTCGCGAACTAACGGTTCGCCGCTTCGGATCAATATACCCAAGCCACACCAAATTTCCATGCGCGCAGGATTGCAAATATGCCACGGTCACTTGAAATTCAGACGGAATCCTTCCCCATTTCAGGCACGTTTACGATCTCGCGCGGCGCCAAGACGTCAGCAGACGTGATCCTCTGCACAATCCGGGAGCACCCGATCGCCGGCCGGGGCGAATGCGTTCCCTATCGCCGTTACGGCGAGACGATGGAGAGTGTTGCCGCACAGATCGAAGCGGCAAGGCCGTTGATCGAGGGTGGCCTGACGCGCCTGGAGCTACAGCGCGCCATGCCGCCAGGAGCCGCACGCAATGCAGTGGACTGCGCCCTCTGGGACCTTGAGGCCAAGAGTTCGGGCAACACGGTCGCCAAGAGCCTCGGCCTGATCAAGCCCCAATCGCTGACGACCGCCTTCACGATCTCCCTCGGCGAGCCCGACGTGATGGCGGACCAGGCGCGCGCAAATGCCGGGCGCGCGCTCTTGAAAGTCAAGGTCGGCACTGGTGACGACGAAAGCCGAATCCGCGCTGTTCGCGCCGCTGCGCCGGATGCGGCTATTATCCTCGACGCCAATGAAGGCTGGCCGGAAGACACGCTGGAGCACCATTTACGCATTGCTGCCGAAGCGGGTATCGCTTTGGTCGAACAACCGCTGCCGGCAGGCAAGGACGAACTTCTTGCAGAGATTCGCCGGCCGGTCCTCGTCTGCGCGGATGAGAGCGTCCACCACACCGGCGATCTTGCGAGCCTTCGCGACCGCTACGACGCGATCAATATCAAGCTCGACAAAACCGGCGGACTGACAGAGGCGCTGGCCATGAAAAAGGAGGCGCAACGCCTTGATTTCCAAATCATGGTCGGCTGCATGGTCGGCACGTCACTGGCAATGGCGCCTGCCGTGCTGCTGGCGCAGGATGCTGAGTTCGTTGACCTTGACGGGCCGCTGCTTCTCGCTCGAGACCGCGACCCGGGTTTGCGCTACACGGCCTCGCTCGTCTGGCCGCCGGAGATCACCCTCTGGGGCTGAAGATAATAAGCCGCGATAACAAGACCGAGGCCCGTTAGGGCGACCACTGCCATGACGTAATAGCTGGCGAGGCCGAGCCAGGCGTAGAGGTAGCCGGAGGCAATTGTCATCAGCCCCAGGAACATGCCGTTGTAGAAGAAATAGGCGCCCTGGGCCGACGATTCCTGGGTCTCCTGGACGGTGGCAACGATCCGGCGTTGCACGCCGGTATGCACGAACGCATAAGTGCAGGAATGCATGCACTGGAGCAGAAAGAAGCCCCAGAAGCCCCAGTGCATCGGGAACAGTATCCAGCGGCAGACACTGACGGCCGCACCGAAGCGAATCAAGGTCCAGGCGCTGAACCGACGGTTCAGCCGGCGCGAGAGAAAGAACACAGTCACCTCGGCCGCGACGCCGGCGCTCCACAGCACAGCGATCTGCGTGCCGGAAAAACCGAGTTCACGCCAGTAGAGCGACGCAAAAGCCTGCAGAACCGCGTGGCTCGATTGCTGGATGGCGACTCCGATCAGCAAGGCCAGCAGATGCGGTTGACGCAACGAACTCCCGGTCGCCGCCGAAATATCGACAGGCGTGCCACGTCTGCGTGTCGGACCAATCCGCGGACAATAGATCGCCATGACCACTGTCGTGACGAAACCAAAGGTCATCACGGGCAGCACCATCTCTCCGCCCCAATGCCCGATCAACTGCCCGCCAATCAGGGTGGACACAATAAACGCGATCGAGCCCCAAACCCGCATCGACCCGTAGTCCAGCCCCCAGCGCCTTACACCCGAGATCACGATCGATTCCACGACCGGGACGTAACAGGCAAAAGTCGCGCCCTGGATGGTATAGACGATCAGCACTGGCCAGAACGTATTTGTCCAGTAAAGCGCAATCGCCGTCAGCAGCGACAGGCTTCCGGAAAACAGCAATACATCCGCCCGCTCCTTCATGCGGTCGGCATACATGGCGACAATAGGTGCAACGAGCACGCGTACGACCATCGGCACTGCCAGGATGACGCCGATCTGATGATCGTTGAACTCGTGCAGCGCGAGCCACATCGGGAAGAACGGCAAGGCAACGCCATTAACAAGCAAAGGCGCACAGTAAGACAAGGCACTGAGAAGCCGAAAGCGCGGTGGCGCGCCCTCACTTGCCGGAGGATTTTGAGCGGGAATCATGATGGACCTGCAGGAAACTGAACGCTGCCTAGCACGTCAACCTAAGGGCGACTATGGCAAGAACTTGCCCATCGAAAACGTTTTAGAAAATAAATAGGGCCTGTCGCAAAGACACAACGGGCTAAATTCATACTGTGAATTGCGGGAGCAAAGGCCGCGACTAGGCAGCCTGCGGCGCGACTTCCTTTTCGCGGTGACCGATAGCCATCGGGATTGGCTGTATTCCGCTCATTGAACGCCACTCGATCAATTCGAAGGTGCCATCCTGATGTTCGGCAATCGCCGTGCAGCTTTCGACCCAGTCGCCAGTATTGATATAGCGGATGCCATCCATGTCCTCCATCACGGCATGATGGATGTGACCGCAGATCACCCCGTCTGCGCCATGCTTGCGGGCTTCGTCGGCGACGACGCGCTGGAACTCGCCTATGAAATTGACAGCGTGCTTGACCTGCAGCTTGGCCCACGCCGAAAACGACCAGTAGGGCATACCCATCTTGCGGCGGATCGCTGCCAGGCCGATGTTGATCATGATCGCCATGTCGTAAGCCCAGTCGCCGAGATAGGCGAGAAGGCGCGCATTGCGGACGACGACGTCGAACTCGTCGCCATGCAGGACCAGGTATTTCTTGCCGTCGGCCGTTTCGTGCATCATCCGCTCGGCAACCTCGATGCCGCCGAAATGGGTGCCTGGAAAGTCACGGAGGAATTCGTCGTGATTGCCCGGGATATAGATAACCCGCGTGCCTTTGCGCGCTTTGCGCAGCAGCTTCTGCACAACGTCGTTGCAATCCTGCGGCCAGTACCAGCTTCGCTTCAGCCGCCAACCATCGACGATATCGCCGACAAGAAAGATCGTGTCCGCGTCGTGATGCTTGAGAAAATCCAACAGGAAGTCCACCTTCGCGGCCTTGGAGCCGAGATGCACATCGGAAATGAAAAGCGTACGGAAGTGCCGCGTATCCATGTTGTCCCTCACAAGCATCCTGCTCGTGTCCCATCGTTCACCTGCCTCTCCAAAACCAGAGTCGTGTTTCAGGAAGATGACATGCCGCTTTCCCGGTTGATTTTCCCGGCTCCTGTCGACTAGCGCGGATGTCAGGAGAGATTCGCGTTGTTTTCGCATTTCGATGGAAATTCCGACTGTTCCGCCATGCCGTTTGATGTATTGAAAACATTTCAAGACAGCATGCGGCAGCCCGGAGGCGATGATGGATCATCACGAAAAGTCCAAGACGGAAAAGAATTTGGCAGGTGGAAGCCTCGATGAGCAGGCGCTCTATTTCCATCGCTATCCGCGTCCGGGCAAGCTCGAGATTCAGGCGATCAAGCCGCTCGGCAACCAGCGCGACCTGGCATTGGCCTATTCCCCCGGTGTTGCAGCACCCTGTCTCGCAATCCGTGACAATCCGGAGACAGCCGCCGACTATACTTCGCGCGCCAATCTGGTAGCGGTCATCTCCAACGGCACCGCCGTTCTCGGCCTCGGCAATATCGGCCCGCTCGCCTCAAAGCCTGTCATGGAAGGCAAGGCCGTCCTCTTTAAGAAATTCGCCAACATTGACGTCTTCGACATCGAAGTCGAGGCATCGAGCGTTGATCATATGGTCTCGACCGTCGCTTCGCTCGAGCCGACCTTCGGCGGCATTAATCTCGAGGATATCAAGGCGCCGGAATGTTTCGAGATCGAGCGCCGCCTTCGCGAGACCATGAAGATCCCGGTTTTCCACGATGACCAGCACGGCACTGCCATCATCGTCGCCGCGGCGATCCTCAATGGCCTCGAACTGGCGAACAAGAAGATCGACGAGGTCAAGATAGTTGCCTCCGGCGCTGGCGCTGCCGCCCTTGCCTGCCTCAATCTGCTCGTTACGCTGGGCGCCAAGCGCAAAAACATCTGGGTCCACGACATCGAAGGTCTGGTCTACGAGGGCCGCACCGAACTGATGGACGAATGGAAGAGCGTTTACGCCCAGAAAAGCGACACCCGCACGCTTGCCGAAAACATCAGTGGGGCCGATGTTTTCCTTGGCCTTTCCGCAGCCGGCGTGCTGAAGCCGGAACTGCTGGCGCAGATGGCCGAAAACCCACTGATCATGGCGCTCGCCAATCCGACGCCGGAGATCATGCCCGATCTCGCCCGGGCAGCGCGTCCCGATGCGATGATCTGCACTGGTCGTTCCGATTTCCCGAACCAGGTGAACAACGTTCTCTGCTTCCCCTATATCTTCCGCGGTGCGTTGGATTGCGGCGCAGTCACGATCAACGAGGAAATGAAGATGGCCGCCGTGCGCGCCATCGCGGCATTGGCGCGCGAGGAACCATCTGACGTCGCCGCCCGTGCGTATTCGGGCGAAACTCCTGTCTTTGGCCCCAACTACCTGATCCCCTCGCCCTTCGACCCGCGCCTGATCCTGCGCATCGCCCCGGCCGTTGCAAGGGCCGCTGCCGAAAGCGGCGTCGCCGTCCGTCCCATCACCGATTTCGACGCCTACCTCGACCAGCTTAACCGCTTCGTCTTCCGTTCGGGCTTCATCATGAAGCCGATCTTTGCCGCCGCGAAGAATGCCGAGCGCAAGCGGGTAATCTTCTCCGAAGGCGAAGACGAGCGCGTCCTGCGCGCCGCGCAGGTTCTGCTTGAGGAAGGTATTGCCGAGCCAATCCTGATCGGCCGCCCATCGGTCATCGAAACACGCCTGCAGCGCTACGGCCTGCGCATCCGGCCGCTTTCGGATTTCGCCGTCATCAACCCGGAAGACGACCCCCGCTTCCGCGAGTATGTCGATCTCTACTTCTCGCTGGTCGGACGCCGTGGGGTCATTCCGGAGGCCGCCCGCACGATCGTTCGTACCAACACCACTGTGATTGGTGCACTGGCGCTGAAGCGGGGCGAAGCTGATGCACTGATCTGCGGCCTGGAAGGCCGCTATGAAAAGCATCTCCGCGATGTCCGTCAGATCATCGGCAAGAGGCACGACGTCTGCGATTTCTCCGCCCTCAGCCTCCTGATTTCCCAGCGCGGCGCCACTTTCTTCACCGACACCTACGTCACCTTCAATCCGAGTGCCGAAGAAATTGCCGAGTCGACAGTTCTTGCCGCCGAGGAAATCAAGCGCTTCGGCATCACCCCGCGCGCTGCTCTCGTATCCCATTCGAATTTCGGTTCGCGTGAGTCCGAGAGTGCGACGAAGATGCGCGCTGCGCTTCAGCTTGTGCGCGAGGCTGCACCTGAGCTCGAAGTGGACGGCGAGATGCACGGCGAAAGCGCCATCTCCGACGCCCTGCGCAAGCGTGTCATGCCTGACACCACTCTGCACGACGAAGCGAACCTGCTGGTCTTCCCGAACCTCGATGCGGCAAACATCACACTCGGCGTCGTGAAATCGATGATCGACGGATTGCATGTGGGACCGATCCTGCTTGGCGCTGCACTCCCAGCGCATATCCTGGCGCCGTCCGTGACCTCGCGCGGCGTCGTCAACATGGCCGCCCTCGCCGTCGTCGAGGCTTCACAGCCAGCGTGATTTGCGGCGGATGGAGAATATGCGCTAAGATTTCAACCGCAGCCTGCTAACAAGCAGGCTGCGGCAGAGGCGAGGCACAACGCCGCGCCTATAACCGCTCGTATTTGCTCACCGATGGGACCGTGCTTTGAACCGCTGGATTCTGTCACTCGCAACAGTGCTTACCTTCACCGGCCTGGCCCATGCCCAGGTGCCGGCAATCTGTGGCGACCTACGGGCGCGGCTCGCCGACCTGCCTGAGATCATTGGCAGCACGCCTGAGGTGCGCAAATTCGCGAGTGCCATTGCTGAACAGAACCTTGAACTGCGCAAGCTCCGCAGCGATCTGCGCCAGAACGGTTGCACGAGCGGCAGCATGGTCGTGATCGGCGATGACGACGGCTATTGCGGCGAGCTCGAGCGCGCAGAGAGCAAGATGGTCGACAACATCCGTTATCTGCAGCAGCGGCGCGATGAATTGCGTGGCCAGAGCCAGGATGTGCGCACGAGAAACGAGCTGCTGACGGCACTCGACGACAACGGCTGCAATGACGAGCAGTGGCCCGAGGACCGCGCAGAGGGATACGCAGCGCCGCCGAGCATCGAAGACCAGGCTATGCGCAACGACACCTTCATACCTTTAGGTGACGATCCTAACCAGCGCCGATACGGTTTCGGCATGTCGACTCTCTCTCATCTGAACACCGTTTGTGTCCGAACCTGCGACGGCGGCTTCTTCCCATTGAGCTCGAATGCGACCTCCCAGGACTTCCCCCGTGACGCCGATACCTGCTCGAAGATGTGTCCAGGGATCGACACCGAGCTTTTCTATCATGACGTCTCCAGCACCGAGACATCACAGATGATTTCGGCCGCGACGGGCGCTCCCTACAGCGCCATGCCGAATGCCTTCGCCTACAAGAACCGCAAGCCTGGCGAAAAATCGTCCTGCAGTTGCGATCTCAACGGCTACTACGAGCGGATGCGAAAAAGCCAATCGATCAGCGAACCTCCACAGCAGGGATCAATTACGACGATCGAAACCAAAAAGCCCGAGGCCAAGGTCCAGTCCGTTACCCCCGCGGCTTCGCAGCCACAGGCACCTGACAGGCCTTACGATCCGGCAACCAGCAAGGTCCGCCAGATCGGCCCACAGTTCCTGGCCGGCGACCAAGGCACGATCGACCTGAAGAACCCGGCAAAGCCGGGCCCTCAGCCGCAGCAACAATAGCCACCGTCAGTCCAGCGAATTGTCCCAACGGTCAGTGAACACGAGTTCCTCCAGCGGCAGCCGCTGACGCCAACCTTTGGCCGCCAGCTCCGGCTGGTCATAGAGCTGATCGACATAGCCGACGCAGAGCCAGGCAACGATCTCGACGCGATCCGGCACACCGAGGATTTGCTTGATATCGGACTCGTGAAAAATGCTCACCCAACCAACCCCGATACCTTCGGCTCGGGCAGCCAGCCACAGATTCTGCACGGCGCACACCGTCGAATAGGAATCCATCCGTCGATTGTGCGTTCGGCCGAGAACGACGTCGCCGCAACGATCCGGATCGCAGGTCACGCAGATGCTGAGCGGTGCGGCGCGGATGCCTTCAAGCTTCAGCGACCGGTAAAGTTGCTGCCGCTCGCCCGCAAACATCTCGCTGGCCTCGCGATTGGCGCGATCGAAGGCTTGCCATACTGCCTCTTTCACCTGCTGATCGCGCACCAGGACGAAATTCCAAGGCTGCATGAACCCAACCGACGGCGCGTGGTGCGCGGCGGTCAAGAGCCTGCGGACAACGTCGTCCGGTATCGGATCCGGGAGAAACTCCGAACGGACATCGCGACGCGTCGAGATCGCACGATAAACGGCGTCACGTTCCTCGGTCGAAAAGGCTGCGGCTCCCGACAGGGAGCCTGAATGGTCTGGTCGCATCGTCAATCCCCAACAATACAACCGCCCGCCGTCCACGCGGGTCAGTCTATGATGTCGGGCCGGTCTTCTGACTTGGCGTCATCCGACTGCCGCGCCTTCCCGGTGCTGACCAGTGGCGTGTTGCGGCAGTCGTCAGCCTTACAGCGTTGGGCACGTTCCGGTTTCTCACCGAATTCCCGATTCTCCCGCCTGAGACGGGCACCCGACGGAAGTTCTATGCCGGCAAAACTCGCTCGACGCAATCCTTCACGCAGAGACGGGATAGTAACGCACATAGGCGAACTCATCGCCTGACGGCGACCAGTTGGGCACGTTGATCGTTCCCTGTCCGCCGAAAAGATCGAAGAGCGTCGTCAGGTTTCCACCGTCCATGTCCATCAGCCGCAGGCGAACATCGAGATCACGCGGATGGTCGAAGACATCAGGATCATAGGAAAGGATCAGAACCTTGTCATTATTGGGCGATGGATGGGCAAACCAGTTCCCGTAATTGTCACTGGTGATCTGCTCGAGCCCGGTCCCGTCGGGATGGATCCGCCAGATCTGCATGAGGCCGGTGCGGCTGGAATTGAAATAGATCCATTGGCCGTCCGCCGAATAGTCCGGCCCGTCATTGCGTCCTTCGCCGTGTGTCAGCCGCTTTTCTTCGCCGCCTGCCACAGAGATCGTGTAGATATCGAACAGGTCGTTGCGGATGCCGCAATAGGCGAGTTCTTTTCCGTCGGGCGACCAGCCGTGCCAATAGGACGGCTGATTTTGCGTCACAAGTCGCGGCGTCCCGCCTTCGGCCGGAAGCACATAGATCGTCGACTTCCCGAATTCCGTCTTATCGGAGATGACGATCTCGCGGCCGTCAGGCGAGATGCCATGATCATTGTTGCAGGTCCTGGCAAAGCCAGTATCCACCTTCGCGACCTTGCCCGAACCGTCTAGCGCCAGCCGGTAAAGAAGCCCGTCGCCATTCAGCAGAAGATAGCTTCCGTCCGGCGAAAAGTTCGGCGCTTCCACCAATTGCGCGGTCTGCCATACCACGCGCGCCTCGCCCGTTCTGACGTTGTAGATCTCGACGGAACTTCTCAATCTAAATCCTCCTGACATCGATTCCCCTGACCTACGATGCCTCGCCACCGAGCACAAGTCGACGCGGGGTAGCGATGGGTGTCGGGCACACGGCCCCGGCCCTTATCCACCAATCACAAATGCTGGAAACCTAGCGGTTCATCTAGCGTTCATGACGAAGGTGTGACAGTTCAGTGAAGCTTTTATGACGTTGGAGTTTTTCAGTTGATCGCGTTGGTAATGAGGTCCGCAGCGGCAACGCGGGTTGCGTCGCTTTCCACCGGTGTCCGGGGAAGCGCACGATCGCCGGCTATACGGACGGCCCTGGCCATCAGCCTTTCCGCTCTCATTGCCGTTTTCGCCACCGTAGCGGTTGAAATTATTGCGCGCGATGGGCTGGCCGACGTTGGGGAATTCCTGACGTCGCCGGCACGTCCCGGTATCACCACCGTCGCGATGCTGAGCGTTCTGATGCTCTCTCTGGATGCAGCCTTGGGAAGGCGATTCATTTCGGCATTGATCGTTCTGCCGGTGGTTATCGTCCCGGCTATCGTCTCCAACCAAAAGCAGCACTACCTTTCGGATCCTCTTTATCCGTCAGACGTCCTCTTCGGACGGCAGATCATGGAATTGCTGCCGGTGATGGTGCGCGACCGGCCGTGGACCGCCGTCGCCATGCTCGTTGGCATCACTCTTTCCGTTGCCGCGATTGCCGCGCTCTGGCATTTCGCCTGGCGCCACTTTCCGCGGCTTTCGAAGACCACTCGCCTGCGTCACCTCTGCATCGGCCTGCCTGTTGTCGCCGCCTTCGGCACGCTGATGGACTATTCCAAATACTCCTACATACGCGACCGTCTTCAGGTCGTACCGATGATGTGGGACCAGAAGGAAAACTACCGCAGCAACGGCTTCATCCTGGCCTTCATCTTCAATATTCCGATGGCCGACGTGGCAGCGCCAGCCGGCTTCGGTGCACAGGCGCTCGATGCCATTCCCGGCCGTAACTACGGTTACCTCAGCGGCCCGCGCGAAAAGCCCGACGTGATCATGCTGATGAGCGAATCCTTCTGGGATCCGACCAGGTTGAGGAACATCAGCATGTCGCCCGATCCCATGCCGAACATCCGCGCGGCGCAGTCGGGCTACGTCTTCTCGCCCGAGTTCGGGGGCATGACGGCCAACGTCGAATTCGAAGCGCTGACGGGATTCTCGAATGCCTTCCTGCCCTACGGCAGCATCCCGTATCAGCAGTATATTAGAGGCAACCTTCCTTCGCTTGCGACGTTCTTCCGCGGCGAAGGCTATGCTGCCCGTTCGCTGCACCCTTTCAGCGGCTGGTTCTGGAACCGCAACGAAGTCTACAAGGATTTCGGCTTCGAGCAGTTCCGCTCGGAAGAAACCCTGCCGCCGATGGAGAAAAGGGGCATCTTCGCTTCGGACGAGTCCCTCATGAAGGAGATCATCAACGAAGCCGACGGCCTTGATCGTCCGTTCTTTTTCTTCGGGGTCACTCTTCAGGGACACGGCCCTTACGAGCCTAACCGCTATGCGCACAATAGCATCGACATAGAGGGCAACCTGAACGACGCGGACCGGGCGACGCTCGCCACCTACACACAGGGGATCAAGGAAGCCGACGATAGCCTCAAGATGCTGATGGATTGGGCTAAGAAGCGCGACCGCGAAACAATCATCGTGCTCTGGGGCGACCACTTGCCTCCGCTCGGCAACGTCTACATGGCGACGGGCTACATGCCGGATCAGGTTGCGACCCGCAAGGCATCGGTCAGCGTCATGAAACAGGAGCACGAGACCCCGCTCGTGATCTGGTCGAACAAGAAGGGCAGCAAGAAGGATGTCGGCACTATCAGCCCGTCACTGCTTCCCTATCATCTTCTGAAGTTCGCCGGCTTCGAGCATCCCTACTATACGGGCTTCCTCGGTCGCGTGCAGAAAAAGTACAGCGTCATCGACCGCTATCAGCTCATTGCACGCGACAATACGCCGTCGCCCGATTGGGTGTTGAAGCCAAAAAACCTCGATCCTCTCGTGCGGGACTATCGATACCTCCAGCACGACATCATGTTCGGCAAGGCCGAGACCCTTGATCGCTTCTTCCCACAGCATGCCTGGCTCTATGCGCAAGGCACGTAAAAGAGCGACAGAAGTCCACATTGCAATTTGAAAACATTGCGGAATACTGGCGCCCGAGCGATCTAGCATTCGGAGTCAGCTATGCATAATCTATCGGACTTCATCCACCATCACTTCGACAAGTCGGCCGACGAACTCGGCGAGATCGAGAAGCGCGTCCTCGCAAAGGCCCATGAGCGCAAGATAATCTCGACCGATATCAATGCGGCTCTGCGGGCCGAATCATCTGTCGGCGAACGCCTGGCGGATTCGATCGCCCGCGTTGGCGGCTCCTGGTACTTCATCGTCACGTTCCTGCTTTTTCTGGTCTTCTGGTGCGTCGTGAACACCATCGTGCTGCTCACACGCGCTTTCGATCCTTATCCTTTCATCTTCCTCAATCTTGTGCTGTCGATGCTTGCCGCCATCCAGGCTCCGATCATCATGATGTCGCAGAACCGTCAGGCTGAGCGCGATCGTTTCGAGGCCGCCAAAGACTACGAGGTCAATCTCAAAGCAGAACTCGAAGTCCTGTCGCTGCATCAGAAGATAGACATGCGCGTGCTCACGGAAATTGCAGCATTGCGAGAAGATATCGAACGGCTACACCAGCGACTACCAAGTTGATGCCGCCGTCCGGAACCGCTTGAATTTAACTATACCGACTGATTAACGATCCGCTAATCACGTCCCGCATTGAAACATCGACGCAAATGTTGGAGGAGCAACGGAAACCAATCCGATCCGACCGTACAAGACAATGCTCACTGGCAGGCCACATACTCGCGATGAAATCCTTCATCACCCTCTATTTCTGTCCATAGAACGCCAGATCGCACTCCATCTTATCGGCATCCACAAGCGCGCTCCTCGCCTTGCCCGCCTTGCTGCGTCGCACCAGAAGTGGCTGCTGACACAGACGCTGTTCGCCATGCATACTGGACGCGATAAAAGCAATCCGGTCTCGGGCCTTACGGCCGGTCGCATGATGCAGGTCGCCAAGGAATTCGATCTCGCCAGCAAGAATACGGCCGCCTCGTTTCTTGCCGAACTGATCGCCTACAAGTTTTTGCGGGATGCTCCCGATGAAACACCCGATCGGCGCCTCCGCCGCCTCGAGACGACGGAACTCAGCGAGGAGGCCATGGCCTCCTGGTTCCAGGGACATATGGCCTGCCTCGATCAACTCGACGGTGCCAACCGCGGCAGCCTGACCGCAGATGACCCTCGGCTCTTTTATCTGGCACAGCCGCGCGCCGCGCGTGCCCTGATCCAGGACCCGGTGTGGAAGGAGCCGCGGGCGAGCATCGGCCACTTCCTCTGGTCCGATGTCGGTGGCCTCGTGCTGCATGATCTGATAAGCCGCCTCCCGGACGACGCGCGTGAACAGCATCGCATCCTGCTGAAAGGCGTGAGCATCAGCGAAATCGCTAATGAATTCGGTATCTCCCTGACAAACCTCAAGCGGATGTTCAAGAAAGCCGAAAGGGATGACATGCTTGGCTGGGAGAGCCCACGCAGCCGCGGTGCGCTTTGGCTCTCGCGCACGTTCATCGAGGACTATTTCTACTGGCAATCCGCAAAGTTCGCCGAGCTGGACAGGGCGATCCACTGGGCCGCCGGCCAGATCCGCTAGCCGGTTGCCAACCCGCGTGTCGGTGCGAAACGGTGTGCGACAGGTCCGCATCGCACCGATTGGCGAACCGCAAACACGCCGCTGCCGCTTGACCTCAGGATCGGCACAACATGCGATGCCCCCGCTGCCAGCGGTCGGTCCGTTCCCAAATGAAAAAGCCCGGCATGGCCGGGCTCTTTCTTTCACATTCGCCTTGATCAGCCGTTGGCGGCCATCCGCTTTTCGTCGCGGCCGCCCTTCATGCGCTCTGCCAGCAGGAAGGCAAGTTCCAGGGCCTGGTCGGCGTTGAGACGCGGGTCGCAATGCGTGTGGTAGCGATCGTGCAGATCTTCGGCCGTTACGGCACGAGCGCCGCCAGTGCATTCCGTGACATCCTTGCCGGTCATCTCGATATGAATGCCGCCCGGATGCGAGCCCTCGGCGCGATGGATCTGGAAGAAGCTCTCGACTTCCGACAGGATCCGCTCGAACGGACGGGTCTTGTAGTTGTTCAGCGTGATCGTGTTACCGTGCATCGGATCGCAGGACCAGACGACCTTGCGGCCTTCGCGCTCAACCGCGCGAATAAGCCGCGGCAGATGGTCGGCGACCTTGTCGTGTCCGAAGCGGCAAATCAGCGTCAACCGACCCGCCTCGTTCTGCGGGTTGAGGATGTCGATGAGGTTCAGAAGGTCGTCCGCCTGCAGCGACGGGCCGCACTTGAGACCGATCGGGTTCTTGATGCCACGGCAGTATTCGACGTGCGCATGGTCGGCCTGACGGGTGCGGTCGCCAATCCAGATCATGTGGCCTGACGTTGCGTACCAGTCGCCGGACGTCGAGTCGACACGAGTCAAGGCTTCTTCGTAGCCCAGCAGCAGCGCTTCGTGGCTGGTGAAGAAGTCCGTCTCGCGCAGGCTCGGATTGTTTTCCGCGCTGATACCGATCGCCTTCATGAAATCCATGGTTTCGCTGATGCGCCCGGCAAGCTTGCGGTAGCGCTCGCCCTGCGGGCTGTCCTTGACGAAACCGAGCATCCACTGGTGGACGTTCTCGAGGTTGGCATAACCACCCATCGCGAAGGCGCGCAGCAGGTTCAGCGTCGCGGCCGACTGACGATAGGCCATCGCCTGCCGCTCCGGGTTCGGAACGCGGGCTTCCTCGGTGAACTCGATGCCATTGACGATATCGCCACGGTAGCTCGGCAGCGAAACGCCGTTCTGCGTCTCGATCCCGGAGGAACGCGGCTTGGCAAACTGGCCGGCGATACGTCCGACCTTGACCACCGGCAACTGCGCGCCGAACGTCAGCACAACGGCCATCTGCAGGAATGCACGGAAGAAGTCCCGGATGTTATCCGCGCCGTGCTCGGCGAAGCTTTCTGCACAATCTCCGCCCTGTAGCAGGAAACCATTGCCTTCAGCGACGTTTGCAAGATGCTTTTTCAGGCGACGAGCTTCCCCCGCAAAGACGAGCGGCGGATAGGACGCGAGCGTGGCTTCCGTTGCTGCCAATGCCGCCTGGTCCGGATAGTCCGGAACCTGCTGAATCGGTTTTTGCCGCCAACTGCTCGGTGTCCAATTCTCTGCCATGTCACTCACCTGCTCCAGCATCCGGTCCGTCCGGATGTTCCGTCCTAAAAATGTTGGGCGGCTTATAAACCGTTAGCGTCATCTTGCATAGCGGCGTTCCGCTCTTTGGCGTTACTGATTCAATCGACCAACAACAGCCGATATAAAGGAATTCCGCGCCGCGTTTTCAAACATAGGCGCGCAATTTAACGGTCAATAAACCAAGACAGTTTGTATCTAATTCAAGCTTGTACCGTAGAAACACCGTCAATTCTAATAGCGCGTCATGACGACCCCGCTTGATCACCGATGGCATGGTGGAATCATGGGTTTGATTTCGTGCGCAGCTTGTATCATTTCTGCACTGACCGTTCTGGCAATTTCGGGATGCTGACAGCCATCCTCATGGTACCCCTGATCGGCTCGGCGGGCGTGGCCGTCGACTTCGCCCACGCGCTCAGTCTGCGCACGCAACTCTATGCGGCAGCAGACGCCGCGGCCGTCGGAGCAATCTCCGCGAATTCGGCCGCAGCTGCGGCCGCCATGAAGATGACCAGTGACGGACCGATATCCACCGGACAGGACGACGCCCGAAACATTTTCGTCGGCCAAATGCAGGGCGAACTTACCGGAAGTCAGGTGGCCGTGGATGTGCAGGTGAGCCGCGCATCTAACAAACTGAACTCTTCCGTCAGTTTCACTGCCTCGGTTCCGACCACCTTCATGCAAATCCTCGGTCGCAACAGCGTCGATATCTCGGGCACCGCTACGGCAACCTTCCAGACGGCGGCGTTCATGGATTTCTACATCCTTATCGACAACACACCTTCCATGGGTGTCGGAGCGACCCCGGCCGACGTCGCCCTCATGGAGCAGAAGACACCCGATACCTGTGCCTTTGCTTGCCATATCGTGTCGGAAGCTGGTGTCGTGGACAAGAACAGCTACTACAACATCGCGCGCAACAACGGCGTGACCCTTCGCGTCGACGTGGTTCGCCAGGCTACGCAGAAGCTCACCGAGACAGCAAAGACCGAGCGGGCTTCTGATAACCAGTTCAAAATGGGCGTCTATACTTTCGGCAAGAAGGCCGAAGACGCAAACCTGACGACGATCTCAGCGCCGATCACCGATCTCGACAAGGTCGCAACCTATACGAATGCGGTCACCCTGATGTCGATCCCGAGGCAGGGGTACAATAACGACCAGCAAACGAGCTTCGACAACTCGCTCACGCAGATGAACAAGATTATCTCCACGCCGGGCAACGGGAGCACCGAAGCGCAGCCTCAGAAGATTCTGTTCTTCGTATCCGATGGCGTCGGCGACAGCCAGAAGTCGAACTGCACGAAACCAAAGACAGGCGAGCGCTGCCAGGAGCCGATCGACATTTCCTTCTGCAAGCCGCTGAAGGACCGGGGCGTCAAGATCGCCGTGCTCTACACGACGTACCTGCCGCTGCCGAAGAACAGCTGGTATAATAGCTGGATCAAGCCCTTCCAAAACGAAATCCCGACGAAGATGCAGAACTGCGCTTCACCAGGTCTCTATTTCGAGGTGACGCCGACCCAGGGTATAACCGATGCGATGCAGGCGCTCTTCCTCAAGGTCATCCGCATGCCCCGCATCACCAGTTGATCGGCTAGGCTCGAATGCCGTCCCGAATCCGATAGCTCGGCGCATACATTGTGACGAGTTCTTCGGCCGCCGTCGGATGCACGGCCATAGTACGGTCGAAATCGTCCTTCGTGCAGCCTGCCTTTAGCGTAATACCAAGGATTTGCGCCATCTCTCCGGCATCGTGGCCGAGGATATGCGCGCCGACGACCTTCCTGCTCGAAGCATCAACAATCAGCTTCATGATCATTTTCTCGCCCCTCCCCGACAGCGTCGCCTTCAGCGGCCGGAACTGGGCGCGATAGACCTCAAGCTCCTTGTAGCGCTTGCTCGCCTCTTCCTCCGTCAGCCCTACGGTACCGATTTCCGGCTGCGAGAAAACAGCCGTTGCGATCGTCTCGTGATCCGGCTTGGTCGGGTTGTCCTTGTACTCGGTTTCGATGAAGCACATCGCCTCGTGGATTGCCACCGGCGTTAATTGGACCCGGTCGGTGACGTCGCCGAGCGCATATATATTCGGCACGCTGGTACGCGAATATTCGTCGACGACGACTGCACCGCGTTCATCAGTCTTCACGCCGGCGGTTTCCAGGCCGAGGCCTTCCGTGTTGGGGATGCGTCCAAGCGCCAGCATGACCACATCGGCCGTCAGCGTACCATTCTTCAACGTCTCTATGGAAAGTCGCCCCTCCTGCTTCGAGACGCTCTCCAGAGTGTCATGGCAGAGAATGCGAATGCCCTTCGCGGCCATCGCCTCATGCAACCCCTGACGAAGATCCTGATCGAAGCGCGAAAGGATTTCGGCGCCACGGTAAATCAGCGTCGTTTCGACGCCGAGGCCGTGGAAGATATTGGCAAACTCCACCGCGATGTAGCCACCGCCGGCAATGACGATCGCCTTCGGAAGCTCTTCCAGATGAAAAGCCCCGTTGGATGAAATACAGAACTCATGTCCCGGCAAGGCAGCGTGCGGGTTAGGCCGACCGCCCGTCGCGATCACGATGGTCTTGGCGGTCACCGTCTTGCCGGTATTGACCAGTCGAACAGTATGCGCGTCAACCAGCTCAGCGCGCGTTTCCAGTATCTCGGCGTTAGCGCCAGCGAGGCCCTTCTTGTAGAGCCCTTCCAGACGCGCGATTTCGTTGTCCTTCGCGGCGATCAGTTTCTTCCAATCGAACGAACTCGCACCCACCGTCCAGCCGAAACCGGCGGCGTCCTCGAAATGCTCGTGGAACTGGGCCGCATAGACAAAGAGCTTTTTGGGCACGCAGCCACGGATCACACAGGTTCCGCCGTAGCGGTACTCCTCGGCAATCGCGACCTTGTTACCGAGCGATGCTGCAACGCGGGCGCTTCGTACACCTCCCGATCCGCCGCCAATGACAAAAAGATCGTAATCGTAGGACGTCATGAGAAGCTCCGGATGAAATCGGCTGGAAAGGTGAAATTGATATAGTATCGACCACCGTAAAAACAAAAGCCCGGACGATGCCGGGCTTTCGATCTCTTACAGGTACAGCTTACGGCTTCGGCTTTGGGGCCGGCGCGGCGGGCTTCGGTGCCGTCGTTGCGGCCGGGTTGGCCGGATCGGCGGCCGGCGGCGGAGCCTTGATGACCTTGGCAAGCTCGGTGCTGGTCTGCTTCTGCAAATCACGGGAGATACCCTGTGCCCAGATATCAGCCGCCTTCACGGTTTCGCGAGATGCGATCGGGCCATCCTTCAGCAGCTTCTTGCCGACTTCCGAGTTGTAGAACTCGGCGATTGCGTTGAGTTCTTCGACCGAGAATGCCTTGGCATAGGTCAGAGCGGCTTCCTTTTCGAGATCGGCGCGACGCGGTGCAAGTGCCAGCGCCTGCTTATCGACCTCAGCCGTGATGGCATCCTGGTAGTTCGGAGAATCCTGGATCAGGTCGGCCTTCAGGCGCTCGGCGAGGCCCGGCAGGATGTTGTCGAACTGCGCGGTTGCACCGATCGCGTCGATAGCGGCGCGGGCTGCCTTCAGCTGCTCCGGAGATGCTTCCTGCGCGTGTGCGACAGAGCCGAATGCAACGCCCGAAAGAATAACGGTCGCAGCAGCAAAACGGCCAAGACCTGCAAATTTAATCATGAGTTTCAATGCTCCTGTTACCTGTTCGCCCGCAGCGTGCGTGCACCTGCTGGACCAGCAATGATCGCAAGCGCCGCCATATTGAGAAAGAGCCCGTGTTCAACGACTCCGGGTATTGAATTCAGCTCGTTTGAAAGCGCCTCTGCATCAGGAATGCGGCCAAAAGATGCATCGATGATGTAGTGGCCGCCGTCCGTCATGAAGTCTCCGCCTCCGGATTGGCGCAGCGCCAAGCCGCCGCTCAATCCCAGTTTCGAAGCCTTCTTTTCAATTGCCATACGCGTCGACACGAGTCCGAACGGATTGACCTCGATCGGCAACGGAAATGCGCCGAGCGTCTCGACCAGTTTGCTTTCGTCGGCAATAACGATCATGCGCTGAGATGCCGCGGCCACAATCTTCTCGCGCAACAACGCACCGCCGCCGCCCTTGATGAGTGTCAGGTCGGAATCGACCTCGTCCGCGCCATCGATCGTCAGATCGAGTTCCGGCAACTCATCGAGCGACTTCAGCGGAACGCCGAGCTCGACGCAAAGCCTAGCCGTGCGTTCCGAAGTTGGTACACCTTCGACCTTGAAGCCGGTCGCAACCTTTTCCGCGAGCAGCCGAACAAACTCCTCGGCAGTGCTTCCCGTTCCGATTCCAAGCCGCATGCCGTATTCGACATGAGCAAGTGCGGCCTCAGCGGCCTTGATCTTCATTTCGCGGGCATCCATGCGCCGCTGACTCCGATTATTGCGTTGGATGTGCTGTTTACACGGCTCGCTTGCCAAACGAAAGCCAAAATAGCGCAATGATTTTCGAAAAGCCGTGGGGAATACAACTCGTCGGCTTTGCCGCGAAACGTTGCTTTTCCCGCCCTCATCACCTACTGCCTGATGACATCATTTCCGAAAGGCGAAATCCTTGACCCCTTCCCTAGTTGTATTCGATCTCGATGGGACACTACTCGACACTCATGCCGATCTTGTCGAGAGCCTGAACCATACGATCGCCGCGATCGGTGTGGCGCCAGTCGGCTACGACGACTTGACTCATCTCGTCGGACACGGCGCCAAGGTCATGATCGAGCGGGCGTGCAGTTTACGGGGACATCCGTTGTCACAGGAGCAACTTCCCGGCCTCCTTGACCGCTTCATCGCGCACTACACCGACAACATGCCGGGACATACAGCTCCTTATCCCGGTCTTGTCGAGGCGATGGATCAATTGAAGAGCGCCGGCTGCAAGCTTGCCGTTTGCACCAACAAGCTCGAAGGGCTGGCACGCAGCCTGATCGAGAAACTTGAGCTTACCCACTACTTCGACGCAATTACCGGCGGAGATACCTTCACGGTCAGAAAGCCGGACGCCCAGCATCTCCTCGGTACGATCGAGCGCGCCGGCGGTGATGCCCGCAATTCCGTCATGATCGGCGATAGCATCAACGACATTCTTGTCGCGCGAAATGCTGGTGTTCCCTCGATCGCCGTACCGTTCGGCTATTCCGACGCGCCCGTCGAGACCCTTGGACCAACCCGCGTGATCACGCACTTCAAGGAACTTACGCCAGCGCTCGTCGACGAGCTGATCACGGATTTCACTGCTGCAAGGCCGACGGCTGCGGCAGGCTGACACGAACGAAAAAGGCGGCTCAACGGCCGCCTTTTTCTTATCATGCGCTTAGCGCGATCATATCTGCGCGCCACGTGCCTTCGTCGTGGCGTCGAATGCCTTCTGAACGTAAGCGTCGCGACCGTAGACATCGTCGAAATACTGTACGACGCCATCCTTATTCGGCCAGGCAGTGAAGTAAGCGACGTATACCGGTATCTTCTGCGGAACCTGCAGAGCGTGGTTCTTGCCGATAGCAATTTCCTTGCCGATCTGATCCACCGACGTGTTCAGTACCGCCGCCGCCATCGCACGCGGTTCGGCGAGACGGACGCAACCGTGGCTGAGTGCGCGCATGTCCCGCTTGAAGAAGCTCTTCGAGGGTGTGTCATGCATGTAGATCGCATGCGCATTCGGGAAAAGGATCTTGAGTTCGCCAAGCGCATTGTCGTCGCTCGGCGGCTGGCGCACGGAGACGTTGGTCGTCGAGCCGTACCAATCGACGCTGGACGACGCTACAGCGCGGCCACCAACAGTTACCTCGTAGCCCATCCGGTCCAAATAACTCGGGTCCGAGCGCAGACGCGGCAGCATTTCGTTGATGATGATAGACTGCGGCACGCCCCAGAACGGGTTGAACTCGACCGTCTCGATCTGATCCTGGAAGAAGAACGTCTGGTGCGACGGCTGACCGATCACCACGCGCATCGACAACTGCTCCTTGTTGTCGTTGTGGTAGTAAACCATGTAGGCCGGCTGGTTGATAAAGACGTAGCGCGAGCCGAGATCGTTAGGCAGCCAACGCGCCTGCTCCATGGCGACGATCAACTTCTCGATCTTCGAAGCGTTACTGTCGCCACCGGTCATGATACGGACCGTGGCTTGGCCAACGACTCCGTCGGGCTTAAGCCCATGCTCCTTTTGGAAACCTTCGACGAGCGCGACGATCTCCGCTGAATATTCGGTGCTGCCGGTATATGCGGCAAGTGTTGCCGCATGCTCGGCCTTCAGCGCTGCCGAACCGTGCTTGTCAATCGCCTTCACGATATTCGGGATTTCGGAAGAGTTGTCGCCTGGGCGAAGCAATCCGTTCAGAGCAATGTCGATGCGGTCGCCGCCTGCGCCCTCCGCCTGCAGCTTCGCCAATTCGCTTTCGAGCGCGACAAACTGCGGACCATCCGGCGTCCGGCTTTTGAGATAAGCAGCCGCATCCGGGCTCATGCGGGCAAGCTTGAGGACCGGGGCAAGGTTCACATCCTTGCGCTTGAAGTCATGGTAGCCGGAGAGCTTGTTCGGATCGACGCGACCGCGAAGGGTATCCTGCACATAGGCAAGAACTTTGGCCGAAAGCTCCAACTCGAATTGGGTCAGTGCACGATCGCGGTTGGCAGGGTCAGGATTGGCGGGGTCTTCGGTCGGCATCTGGACGGCATAGTCGGCCGGATCGAGACCAACCGACGCAGCATTCGACAACACGTCCATCGCTGCCTTGGCGCGATCGTTGACGTCCGTCCCGGTGAGCCAGACCAGCGGATTCTTGATGTCGCCATAGTAGGCCTCAAGCGCTTTGGCGACCTCGACGGGAGCGCGCACCTTTGCCTCGATGAGGAAGCGGCGCTGCACCGACGGCATGGTCTCAGTCGCAGCCGAAGCGTCGGCAACTGCACCCGTGACGACAGGATCGGTAAACTTGCCGGTATCGACGAAGCGCATCGCGTCGGGCTGGTAGGTGTAATAGCGCGGGCTGGAAACTTTCGGCAGCGGCGTATCTGGAGCGGACTGAAGATACGAAGGAACGGACGCTCTCGGATTGACAATCGTGCCCTGGTTCCGGGCGCGATCGCCGCGGATCATATCCATCAGCGTATAGGCGTTCGCGGGCGCGACGCCCATCACGGCCATACCGCAGGAAAGCGCGAGTGCGGAAACCGCACTTTTCAAAAGGAATGTCATGCTTTTATCCAGTCCCAGTGTCATGCTGTCTTCAAAATAACGGGCGCGGCCCGCCTCAGAACTCGTTTTATCCGGCGCGAGCGTCACATGGCAGAAAGCGGTCGAAGCCGCCAGCCTGCGCCTACTCAACTCAAAGTAACGCGAATAACGCTAACGTCAGCCTTCAGTTCACACAAAATTCTGAAATTATTGGTTAATTTTTTACTTTATTTTCGCCTTTAGACACAGTGGCCAAAAAGACGCTGAATGATAAAAATTCAGACGTGTCTAAAAGATCACTGACCCCCATGAATAACCTGAATCGCCAATTCATGTTTCTTTCCAGAACGGTTTTCTTCGGCCCGTTTCGGACCTATAAGACCGCATCTCTGAGAGGCACCGCGACAGAAAGGCATGGCCATGACCTCCACCCGTACCGAGACAGATACGTTCGGCCCGATCGAAGTCCAGAATGACAGATATTGGGGCGCGCAAGCGCAGCGTTCCCTTGGCAATTTCAAGATCGGCTGGGAGAAGCAACCACTTTCGATCGTCCGCGCGCTCGGTATCGTCAAGCAGGCCGCTGCACGCGCGAATATGGCACTCGGACAACTCAATCCTGAGGTCGGCAACGCCATTGTCGATGCGGCACAGGAAGTCATCGACGGCAAGCTCGACGACCACTTCCCCCTCGTCGTCTGGCAGACTGGCTCCGGCACGCAGTCGAACATGAATGCCAACGAAGTAATCTCCAATCGAGCCATCGAAATGCTCGGCGGTGTCATGGGTTCGAAGAAGCCGGTGCATCCAAACGATCACGTGAATATGAGCCAGTCGTCGAACGATACCTATCCGACGGCAATGCACATCGCCTGCGCGGAACAGATCGTGCGTCAGCTTCTGCCGAGCCTGAAGCATCTTCACGCCGCGCTCGACATGAAGGTCACCGAATTCAGCCACATCATCAAGATCGGCCGCACCCATACGCAGGATGCAACGCCATTGACCCTTGGTCAGGAATTCTCCGGTTACGCGGCCCAGGTTGGCTCCGCAATCAAGCGCATTGAACTGACCCTGCCCGGCCTCTGCGAACTCGCTCAGGGTGGCACCGCCGTCGGCACCGGCCTCAACGCGCCAATCGGCTTTGCCGAGAAAGTCGCCGACGAAATTGCCGAAATTACCGGCCTTCCCTTTGTGACGGCCCCGAATAAGTTCGAAGCGCTGGCGGCACATGACTCCATGGTGTTCAGCCACGGCGCCATCAATGCGGCCGCGGCGGCGCTCTTCAAGATCGCCAACGACATCCGCCTACTGGGTTCCGGCCCGCGCGCCGGCCTCGGTGAACTCGCCCTGCCGGAAAACGAGCCCGGCTCCTCCATCATGCCGGGCAAGGTCAACCCGACGCAGTGCGAAGCGCTGACCCAAGTCTGCGTGCACATCTTCGGCAACAACGCGGCGCTCACCTTCGCCGACAGCCAGGGCCACTTCGAACTCAACGTCTACAACCCGATGATGGCCTACAATTTCCTCCAGTCGGTGCAGTTACTCGGTGACGCCGCCGTTTCCTTCACGGACAACTGCGTCGTCGGCATCGAGGCCCGCGAGGACAACATCAAGGCGGGACTCGAACGCTCGCTGATGTTGGTTACGGCACTCGCTCCGAAAATTGGCTATGACAACGCCGCCAAGATCGCCAAGACGGCACACAAGAACGGCACGACTCTGAAGGAGGAAGCCTTGGCGAGCGGTCTCGTCACCGTAGAGGAATACGACACGATCGTGCGCCCCGAGACAATGATCGGCCCTAAATAAATCCGCCTAGCGGCCTGATCGACCAGTTGACACCGCCGCCCGCGCGGCGGTGTCTTTGCGAATTTTCATGAGTAAAGCAGACAAGTTTTAGAATTATTGCAATTGCGAAGACGCCCGAATAGACCATCTGCGATTTCGGTCCGCATGAAAGGTCCTTCAATGGCTGACGATCTTTTCCCCCTCCACAAAGACTCCACCCAATACCGCAAGATCAGCAGCGACTACGTCTCTGTGGACAGCTTCAAGGGACAGGACATCCTCACCGTCGAGCCGGAAGGCATCCGCCTGCTCGCCGAAACGGCCTTCGCCGACATCAATCATCTCCTCCGGCCCGGTCATCTAAAGCAGCTCGCGTCAATTCTCGAAGACCCCGAGGCGACTGATAACGACCGCTTCGTCGCCTATGACCTGCTCAAGAACGCCAACATTGCCGCCGGCGGCGTGTTGCCGATGTGCCAGGATACCGGCACCGCGATCATCATGGGCAAGAAGGGCCGCCGTGTCTGGACCGAAGGCGAGGATTACTCCGCCCTCGCGAAGGGCGTCATGGACGCCTACGAGAAGAAGAACCTCCGCTATTCGCAGCTCGCGCCGATCAAGATGTTCGAGGAAAGGAACACCAAGAACAATCTGCCGGCGCAGATCGATATCTATGAGGAAGGAACCGACTCCTACGACTTCCTGTTTGTCGCCAAGGGCGGCGGCTCGGCCAACAAGACCTTCCTCTACCAGGGCACCCCGTCGCTGTTGACGCATGATCGAATGATCGACTTCCTCAAGGAAAAGATCCTGACGCTAGGTACGGCGGCCTGCCCTCCCTATCATCTGGCGATCGTCATCGGCGGCACCTCGGCCGAGATGAACCTGAAGACGGTCAAACTTGCCTCGACGCGTTATCTCGACGAGCTGCCTATCGAGGGTTCGGAAAGCGGCCATGCGTTTCGCGACGTCGAGATGGAAAGGGAAATCCACAAGCTGACCCAGCAGATGGGCGTCGGCGCGCAGTTCGGTGGCAAGTACTTCTGTCATGATGTGCGCGTCATCCGCCTGCCCCGTCACGGCGCATCTCTGCCGATCGGTCTTGGCGTTTCCTGCTCCGCCGACCGACAGGCAAAGGGCAAGATCACTCGGGAAGGCATCTTCATCGAGCAGTTGGAGACGGATCCCTCGAAGTACATGCCTGACATCGACGAGTCGAAGCTGTCGGACTCGATGGTCCGCATTGACCTCAACCAGCCGATGTCCGGAATCCTTGCCGAACTCAGCAAGCACCCGGTCAAGACACGCCTGTCACTGACGGGCACCATCATCGTCGCACGCGACCTCGCCCACGCCAAGATCCGGGAACGGCTGGAAAGCGGTCAAGGCATGCCTGACTACATGAAGAACCATCCGGTCTACTACGCCGGGCCGGCCAAGACTCCGGCAGGCTACGCCTCCGGCTCCTTCGGCCCGACCACTGCCGGTCGCATGGACAGCTACGTCGACCAATTCCAGTCTTTCGGAGGCTCGATGGTGATGCTGGCCAAGGGCAACCGTTCGCGCGCGGTGCGCGAGGCCTGCAAGACGCACGGCGGCTTTTACCTGGGCTCGATCGGCGGGCCGGCCGCCCGGCTGGCACAGGACTGCATCAAGAAGGTCGAGGTGCTGGAATATCCCGAACTCGGCATGGAAGCAGTGTGGAAGATCGAGGTCGAAGACTTCCCGGCCTTCATCGTCACCGATGACAAGGGCAACGACTTCTTCCAGGAATTCAACCTCGGCTGATCGACCTCAATGGACCGCCGCGGTCGTCGTATGGTCGGCCGCGGTGGCTTTGGCAGCACCGACGGTCTCCTCCACCCTCACGCTGGCGAGAATCTCGTTGTGGAATATGCCCTCGAAGAAACCGTTCTGCTCGATCAAGGCGAGTGAGCCGGCAATGACTGCGGTGACGAGGATGATAGGCGAAGTGTGGCGAGACGTTTCCATGATCTCATGCTTTCCGTTGGAGCTGTATCGCTCGTTGGAAGCAACGTGCACCCTCTTGCCGATGCGCGATAGAGCGACCAATCGCGACCGACTGTCAACGAATTGGAAACGGTAAGAAACTCAACCAAAACGGTTGGTTGGATTTTTTATTTTTGTAACTCGCCTTTAAGGCGAGGCAATTGTCACGCTCTTCTAAATTCTCGAATAAAAATCAACGCGATAAACATAGAAACGTTAAGGATGGCCAGATTTCGCATGTAATCATTGGTATATCCACCCTTAATCATTTCCCAATATTTGTAGTCTAAGCAATTAAAGACTGCATTAAACATTCAATTGAGGAGTAGTCGTATGACGACGGCCGCGGCGCCAACTAGGGCGCAGGTTCCCGATGTGGCAGGTCAGATCACATTCGCGATGCGCTCCATGGGCGTTGCGCCGATCCCACGCAATTACGAGCTCTTCTACGAGGCTTATATCGGCTCCAACCCGGCGCTAACGCGGGATCTTGCCGCACTCGGCAGCCAGGCCTCGCAGGAGGAACTGGACGCGCTCGGCGCACAATATTTTGCGCACAGCCCATCTCGTGTGTTCGACGACGTTCATGGCCGCATCGCCGCCGAGTTGGAGACGTTGCTCCGCGTCCTGCGCCAGGAGCAGACATCTCTCGAGAGCTACAACAAGCTGCTTGGCGAAACCTACAAGCGGATCAGCTCGAAAAACCATACGAGTGTAGAGCTCATCGAAAACGCCCTTACCTTGCTGACTGAAGCAACCGGCGACACGATGGCCCACGGTGAACGCACGGTCGAGAACGTCGTCCAGCGCTCACAGGAAATGGACCAGGTTCGCAAGGAACTCGACGAGTACAAGCGTATCGCCAATACCGACTCCTTGACGCGCCTGTCGAACCGCCGCGCCTTCGATGACCGCCTTGCCGGGGTCTTCAACAATCCCGCCATGCGCCCTGTCACCGCGCTGGTGCTCGCTGACATCGACAATTTCAAGAAGATCAACGACACCTATGGTCACCCTGTCGGTGACAAGATCCTCGCGACCGTCGCTTCGGTCATCCGTGCCAATGTCCGCCGCGATGTTTTTGTCGCCCGCACCGGCGGTGAGGAATTCGCGCTCATCATCGAGGGCAACACCGCCGAGGAAGTCATGAGCGCGGCCGAGCGCATCCGTCGCACACTGGAAACGACGCCCTTCACGAACTCGCGTACGAGGATCAACTACGGGCCAGTGACGGTATCGGTCGGCGTCTGCATGGCCTCCCATGCTGAAGACGCCGGCGAGCTCTACCACAAGGCCGACGTGGCGCTTTACGGCGCCAAGAATTCCGGCCGCAACTGCAGCGTCCTTTTCGAAGACGGTATGCAGAAAGACTTCACAAAGAGCTGGCTGATCTACAAGGGCTAACCTCGGGACCTGGCAGCCTGGGCTGCCTTCATCCGCAACGTTCGTGAGACTGCCGCAAGCGCGAAAGCTCTGACGCTACCACATTGTCTTGGCTGCGCGCTCCGGCCACTCGCGATCATAGGTTTCGTAGTCGAAATCCCCGGTTGCCGCTTTCAGCATCATCCCGGGTGTCGGCAGGCTCTTCGGGTCAACGAATGTTTCCGGGTTCCATATCTCGGAACGGATCAGCGCCCGGGCGCATTGGAAATAGACCTCATTAATCGTGATGACGATCACCGTCCGCGGATGCTTTCCGTCCATCTCGAAGCTGGTCAGAACCGCTTCGTCATTCGTCACGACGCCCCGCCCGTTGATGCGCATCGTGGTGTTCGAGCCAGGAACGAGGAACATCAGCGCCAGGCGCGGGTCGCGCACGATATTGGAGAGCGAGTCGACGCGGTTGTTGCCACGCCAGTCCGGCATATGCAGCGTCCTATCGTCCACAATGCGCACGACGCCGCCGATGTCACCGCGCGGCGAACAGTCTAGTCCTTCGGGTCCCACCGTCGCCAGCGCCACGAAGGGTGATGCTTCGATCATCTCTCGGTAGAGAGGTGTCAGATAGTCCGTCACCTTGGCCACGGATGCCTGCGTCAGACCGCCAGCGTAGATCGCTGCGAGGTCCTCTACCGTTTCAATGATTTTCATGATTGTCCTGCCATGTTGTCGGAGGCGGCCTTTAGCTGCCTCACGTGACGTTACAATGACATGCGCCGTGCCGGAAGCTCGAAAAGAGGAATGATCTCAGCATCTTTGCTGACGGCTCCCTCGCCAAGGAAACCAGTGATCGCGTCGAATACCGGCCGCGCCGCGACGATCCGACGATGCCCGAAGCCATTCGCCCAATAGAGCTGCACAGCGTCGCCTGCCGCCGCATAGCGCCGAGCATGGATGTGGCTTACTTCCTTGTCATCCTCGGCATGCACGATCAGTACCGGACGTCGGATCGCGCCTGCCGCCTTGCTTGCATCGAATTCCTCCAGCCTCCGGCCGGTGACACGCCGTACCTCATTCTCCAGCACATCCTGCGCTTTCCGCCGGAGCCCGATCATCTTGCCGAAGTCCTTGAACAGCCAGTGCATCTCGCTCGGCGAGCCGATCAACGTCAGCTTCTCCGGCACGACGGCAGGCACGCCCGGCAGCATGCCGGACGCGGCCACCATCAGAGCGGCTCCACCGAAGGAATGGCCGATCGCCGCGTCGAAGGCGCCGAACCGTCGCTCTGCAGCCTCTATGGCCTTCACCGCCATTCCCATGTGCAGAACCCGCCCGGCCGCGCGTCCATGACCTGGAAAATCGACCGCAATCACCTCTGCACCCGAGGCAGCCAGCGTCTCCAAAAGATCAGCCATGTAGGCGCTGCTCGATCCCCAGCCGTGCGTCACGAGATAGCGAGGGCGGCGTCCCAGAGCGCCACCATTCAACCGATAGGCATGGGCTTTTCCGCCGCCGGCAAGGCGGAGCGTGAACCGCTCAGCTCCGGCAAGCTTCCAGGCGCCGGCGGCATGTGCCGCTTTTGCCTTGTCACCCTTCGGCTTTGCCGAGGGCGTCATGCAGAAGAGGCTGAACGCCGCCTTCCCGGCAATGCGCGGCGAAACCGACTGCAACAGAGAGAATCCGAGGCGGGTGACCTTCAGCGCAAAGCTTGTCATAGTGGGAATCCAACAATGTTCAACACTGAACAATAAAGTACAACGATGAACAAAAATCAATCCCTGCCCTGGGATCATCCGCGTTTTCGCAGCTGGATCGCCGTCGCCCGCGCCTGCCAGCTGATGCAGCAGTCGCTCGGTCGCTCGCTCGCCGAACTGGATATCAAGACTCCGCATCTCGACATTCTGATCAATCTCTACCGCTTTGAAGGCATTTCGCAGCAGGAGCTTGCCCGCAAGCTGTTGGTCGGTCGCTCGAACATGAGCATGCTGCTTCCGCAGATGGAAAAGCGCGGATTAATCAAACGGCGCGGCGATGAGAAGGACAAGCGCGTGCTGCGTCTCTTCCTGACGCCGGAAGGCCGGGACGTCACCGAGAAGGCCATGGTCATCCAGACCGATCTCATCGAGCGTGTGCTTTCACCCGAGCCGATCGAGCAATGCATGGCGATGGCAGGCTCGATGGAGCGGATCATCCGCCTGTTGCAGCGCGACCTTGTCGACGAAGACTGACCTCGAGCCTTTCAGGGTTAAATTGAAGCGTTCTTTTGGCTGAAACGGGCCGAATGGTCGACCGGCCATGCGACTCGTTTGAGCCAACGGAACGCTTCAAAGGCTCTAGTGAACCGTGTGACCGACGGTCTGCCCGGCAAGCGATCGATACTCCCACGCAGCCACGATGATCAGCACCAGGGTCGCGAGAATGCCGGCGAGATAAACCTCGATGAACGGTGCGATGAACGCAAGCAGGATCAGCAGCACCAAGCCTGCCAGATGCGAGAGTGGCATGCGTCCGCTGGTCGCTCCCTTGAACCACAGATTGCCGGCCAGAAACAGCCCTGAGCCGCCGAGCACCGATGCCATGACGCCAAGGTTGCCGGACTCGTGCGGATGCGAGAACATGAACTCGACCGCAACGGCGTGGACAATAATGCCCGCCAAGATCGGAATGTGGGCGTAGGTAAAGGCCTGGCGCGCCAAGCTTCCCGGCGTTTCTTCGTGCTCGATCCGATGCGCCGCCCGCTCGTGGCCAAAACGGAAATAGAGCCACCACATCGCCACCGTGCCTATGAAGCCGGTGACGAAGACAACCGCCGTCAGTGTTGAGAACGGCATTTCCGAGAATGTCCGCCCCGAAACCAGCACCGCCTCACCGAGGCAGATGATGACAAATAGCGCGCAACGCTCGGCCATATGTGCGCCGGACACGTCCCACTCAGTCGCATTCGACTTGCCAAGCCCCGGCACTGCGAAGCCGCTCGCCGGCCCGGCATACTCGATGGCAAGCGCAATCACCCACGCGATCAACCGCGCCTCATGTTCCAGGAAGCCGCCGACGATCCAGAAGACACCGGAAACGATGAACCAGGTGCTGATACGCAAGAAGTTGCGGCAGTTGGCAGCGCTCTGATCCTTAAAGGCATATGTCGTGAACAGCGATCGGCCGACCTGCATAAAAACGTAAGCGCCTGCGAACAGCAGTCCCTTGTCAGTGAAGGCTTCCGGAATGGACGCGGACAGAACGAGGCCGAGCAGCATCAAAACCCCAAGCATAATCCGCACGGGCATCTTGTCGGGATCGAGCCAGTTCGTAGCCCAGGCGGTGAATATCCAAACCCACCAGACTGCGAAGGTCATCAACCCGGCTTCGGCGGCGCCGAGTGGCGTATAATGTGCTGCAAGCGCATGCGAGAGCTGCGAGATCGAGAAAACGAAGACCAGATCAAAAAACAGTTCGAGGAAGGTGACCCTGCTGCTGCCCTTGTTCCGCAGCCAGTTTCGTTTGCTCGTTCCCGTCATGCAGTCCCCCTTCTAGCTGTTGTCGTTCAGCGCGGCTTCTCGGACGTGTCGCGATCCATGCCCTTCTCCCGCAACTCGTCTTCATAGGCGGCGAATAGCTCTGCGCCATGCTCGCCGAGTTCGCGCAGATAGGTCCACGTATAAATGCCCGTATCATGCATGTCGTCGAAGCCGATGCGCACGGCGTAGTTGCCGGTCGGTGTCAGCGAGATGATCGCGACATTGCGCTTGCCGGGAACCGTCACCTTCTGTCCCGGCCCGTGGCCCTGCACTTCCGCCGACGGCGAAAGCACGCGCAGCATCTCCGCGGAAAGATCGAAGCTTCTCTCATCGTTGAACGTGACGACGAGGTGCTGCCGGTCTTTTGAAACTCTGAGTTCGGTCGGCCAGATATCGCTCATGATCCCACTCCCCTTCAAAAATGACGAGTAGGCAATGGCGCTTGGCGAGGCAAGCGTAATTTGCCGCTCCCGACAGCGTTTCCCTTGACGTGGCAATAGCCTATACGCACATTAGTAGCATTGCGGAGGCATTCGTGAACAGCAACGTCGGAACGACAGGCAGCGCATCGCCACTGGTTGCAGAGGCGAAACCAATGATCGACCCCTTCCAGCGGGCCGTGACCTATCTGCGCGTATCCGTCACCGACCGCTGCGATTTCCGCTGCACCTACTGCATGGCCGAACACATGACCTTCCTGCCGAAGCAGGAGCTATTGACGCTCGAAGAGTTGCACCGGCTCTGTTCGGCCTTCATCGCAAAGGGCGTGCGCAAGTTGAGGCTCACTGGCGGCGAGCCACTGGTGCGCAAGAACATCATGTATCTGGTGCGCGAGCTCGGCAAGCAAATCGGCTCTGGTCTCGACGAGCTGACGCTGACCACCAACGGTTCGCAGCTTTCCCGCTTCGCCGATGAACTCTACGCGTCGGGCGTTCGCCGCATCAATGTCTCGCTCGATACGCTCGACCCCGACAAGTTCCGTCAGATCACGCGCTGGGGCGATTTCCACAAGGTGATGGAGGGCGTCGAGGCGGCCCAGAAGGCCGGTCTCAAGGTCAAGCTGAATGCGGTGGCGCTGAAGGATTTCAACGACAGCGAAATGCCCGAGATGATCCGCTTCGCGCATGGCCGCGGCATGGATCTGACCGTCATCGAGACCATGCCGATGGGCGAGATTGAGGAAGACCGGACGGACCGATACCTGCCGCTGTCGAAGCTCAGGGCCGATCTCGAACAACAGTTCACGCTCTCCGACATTGGCTACCGGACCGGCGGCCCTGCCCGCTATGTCGAAGTGAAGGAAACTGGCGGCCGACTCGGCTTCATAACGCCGATGACCCATAATTTCTGCGAGAGCTGTAACCGCGTGCGGCTGACCTGCACCGGGACGCTCTACATGTGCCTCGGCCAGAACGACGCCGCCGACCTGCGCGCCGCCGTCCGCGCCACCCCGGACGATGGGCTGCTCTATGCGGCGATCGACGAGGCGATCTCGCGCAAGCCGAAGGGTCACGACTTCATCATCGACCGCACCCATAACCGCCCGGCCGTCGCCCGCCACATGAGCGTCACCGGCGGGTGACGCCCACTGAATTCAAGCAGATCAGGTCCGGTTGATCGAGACCCCGCCATCTGCCAGCATCGACGTGCCGGTCACGAAGCTTGACATATCCGATCCCAGGAAAAGTGCTGCCTTGGCGATTTCCTCCGGCTGCGCCAGGCGCTTCAACGCGTGCAGGCCATGGATGAAGGCGACCAGCTGCATATCCGGGTTTTCGAAGTTCGCCGGGTTCAGCGCGGTGTCGGTGCCACCTGGCAACAGCGCATTGACGCGAATGTTTTTTGGACCGAGTTCGGCGGCAAGCACCTGCACCAGCCCGGTCAGTCCGGCCTTGCTCGCCGCATAGGCGCCCATCCCTGGCATCCCCGCCGTATGGCCGACGAAGGTCGAGGTGTAGACAATCGATCCACCGCCGCGGTCAATCATCGCCGGCACCTGGTATTTCGCTGCGAGAAACGCACTCGTCAGGTTGAGCGCCAGCATTTCGTTCCAGCCAGCCAGCGAAAGGTCTGCCACCGGCGCTGATTCGCCGGTGCCGCCGGCATTGTTGAAGGCGACGTCGAGACCGCCGAAGCGCTCGACCGCCACCTCGACCAGCCGCCGGTTCAAAGCTTCCTCGCGCACGTCACCGGCAACGGCTACGGCCTCGCCACCCGCGCGCTCGATCTCTTCGACCAGCATGCCGAGTTCGGCCTCGCGTCGGGCCGCAACGACGAGCCGTGCGCCTTCGGCTGCAAAGAGTTTGGCTGCTGCCCGGCCGATGCCTGAGCTCGCCCCGGTTATGATCGCAACCTTGCCATCCAGATATCTCATCTCGGAACCTCCGCTTGTTGTTTGCGGTATTCCAAATCTCAGACATCGGGGCGCGCAGCCACCCGTTTCCTGCCCTCGCCTGCCCGCACCGCCTGGGTCATTGTGCACTGCGCAATCGAATTATCGCGACTGTGGCTTTCGATCGATTCCCTTGGCGACAGGCACCTTCTAAAAGGACGTGTACGAGAATCGGAATATCGACATGCCGCGGTCCCGCAATACCCAGGGCGCCATCTACATGAGTTCGGCCATGGCCGGATTTTCCTGCAGCGACGCACTTTCCAAGTCAGTTATCGCCTCGATGAATGCCGGCCAGATCATGTGTCTGCGCGGCCTGTTCACGAGCATTTTCGTCTACCTTATTGCCCGTCACATGGGGGCGCTGCGTCCGTGGCGCATCATCCTCAAACCGATGATCATCATCCGCGTCATCTGCGAGATACTGGCAGCGGTGACTT
Organism: Rhizobium sp. BK399; assembly: GCF_014194695.1. Lineage (GTDB taxonomy): Bacteria > Pseudomonadota > Alphaproteobacteria > Rhizobiales > Rhizobiaceae > Rhizobium. The sequence continues at coordinate 140,219 of NZ_JACIAH010000005.1, forward strand.
ACATTACCGCTCTTGGAATGATGCCGATCGCAAACGCGTCCGCCATCCTGCAATCGCTTCCGCTGGTTGTTACTTTCGGTGCGGCGCTGTTCTTCCGCGAGCCTGTCGGTTGGCGTCGCTGGTCGGCCATCCTCGTCGGCCTGATTGGCGTGCTGATCATCATCCGGCCCGGACCGGAAGGCTTTACGGCCGCCGCCCTCCTCTGCGTCGGCAGCGTCCTCACCACAGCCGGCCGCGACCTCGCCACCCGCGGTATTGGGCGCGAGATCCCTTCGCTGATGATCACAGTGGTAACGGCCGTCTCCGTGACGGTCGTCGGCGCCTTGCTGACGCCGCTGCTTGGCGGTTGGGAGCCAGTCAGCATGACATCGCTGTCCCATCTGCTGCTCGCCGCCATTCTGGTGCTGATTGGCTATCAGTCGGTGATCATGGCGATGCGAACGGGGGAAATCTCCTTCGTGGCGCCATTCCGCTACACCAGCCTAATCTTCTCGACATTGCTGGGCTTCGTCTTCTTCGCGGAGTTTCCCGATCTCTGGACGCTGATGGGTGCTGCAGTGGTCATAGCGTCCGGCCTCTACACGTTCTATCGTGAAGCCAAGCGCCATGTGCCGCCAGTCGCCCAGGAATCCGAGCCGAGAACACCCGTCTGAGGCAATCATGAACGATTTTGCACTAGATAGATCCAATATACCGGGTGTGGTCCTGGCGGGGGGGCGCTCTTCCCGCATGGGCCGAGACAAAGCCTCCGTGCGCCTCAGCGGCCGCAGCCTGCTCGAGCGCGTCATCGAACAGCTTGAGCCCCAAGTGAGCACCCTTGCGGTCAATGCCGATGCGACGCCGGAAAACTGCCGGCATTTGTTCATTCCTGATATAATTCCCGGCAAAGCGGGACCGATGGCTGGCATTCACGCGGCGATGGCCTACGGCGCAACGCTGAGGGGGGTGACGCACGTGATGACGGTTTCTGTCGACAGCCCGTTTTTTCCCAACGACCTCGTCGATTGGCTTGCAGGCGCCATCGACGCGCCCTTGAAGATTGGTATTGCCGCCTCTGAAGGCCGCAGTCATCCGGTGTTCGGCCTATGGCCCGTTAAACTTGCCGATGATCTCGAAACCTGGATTGCCACCGATGAAAAACGCCGTGTTCGGGACTTCCTCTTACGGCATGACGTAAGGGAAGTTGACTTCCCGCTGCGTCCGACACGGGCGAGCCTCCTCGATCCGTTCTTCAACGTCAACACGCCTGACGACCTCAAAGAGGCGGAACGCTGGCTCAAGGTGCTGGTCTGATGGACAAGCCGAAGGTTTTTGGCATCGCCGGCTGGAAGAACTCGGGCAAGACGGGCTTGGCTGTCCGCCTCGTCGAGGAATTCACCAGCCGTGGTTACAGCATTTCCACAATCAAGCACGCCCATCATGACTTTGACATCGACAAGGTCGGCGCCGACAGCTACCGCCATCGGCAGGCCGGCGCGCACGAAGTCACCATCGTTTCCGGGACGCGCTATGCCATCATGCACGAGTTGCGCGGCGCCCCGGAGCCGACATTCGAAGAAATCCTTGGCCGCATCGCGCCCTGTGACCTCGTCTTGATCGAGGGCTATAAGCGCGAGCCGATTCCAAAGATCGAAGCCCGCCGTTTTGACTCCGCGAACCAGGAACCTCTCGCGCCGACGGATCCTTTCATCGTCGCCATTGCGACCGATCACCCGATCGCCGAAGGCTTTCTGCCGGTCTTCAATCTGGACGACACCAGGGCGATCGCGGACTTCATTTCGGGAATAGTGGAACTACCTGCAAAGTAGAAAACCCTGTTGCGAGGGAGCAATGACCTACTACGGCACGGAAAAGCAGCAGCGCTTGCAGCGTCAGTCCGACGAGGCGCAGCCTAAAATCGCTGCCACGCCGGGCCTTGTGCAAGCCGGGCGGTTCTTCTCGGTCGACAACTTCGACCTCATCGACTGGGCATTTGTCGACGAGCGCCTCGCCCAGGACGGCGTCTTCGGCTTCCGCATGATGTCGGCAACACGCATCGAGGACATCCGCCTGAAGCTGGGGCCGTCCTATCGCGTTGACGTGTGGAGTGTCTGCAGGGCCGATCGCACGGCGGCGACACGAGCCTGCACTGCGATCCTGAAGGATGACATTCCCGGTGGCCTGACGCGTGTCAATCTGACGGCCGATCCCGGCGACGACGCTGTCGGAGCTATTCAGACATGCATGGCGGAAAATGGCATAGCGCCGTTTTCAGGCGCCATGCTGGCTGGCAACATAGTCCCCGCGGTCACCATCGCCCTCGCTGACGCTCAAGGTCATGTCGTCGCAACCGCTCACGCGAATATGCCTTTCAACACCCACAGCAAACACTCAGGCACCGCCTGGGTCGGTTTGATCGCCGTCGCGGCGCAACAGCGTGGAAAGGGGCTTGGTCGGCTTATCAATGCCCTAGCGGTCAGAGCGGCCTTCGAAACGCTGGGAGCCGACGAAGTGGTTGAGTTCGTCCACGCTGACAACATCATTTCACGCCGGATGATTGAGGCCTGCGGCCTCCGCCTCGATCCCAGTATTCTTTGCGGGCTTGCAACGCCAATCGTCGACGCCCGCTTTACGACCTGAGGCTCGGCAACCGCCACCAACATTGCAGCGCGAGCAAAAGAAAAAGCCGCCGGTCTCCCGGCGGCTTTCCCGTCAACTCTGGCCGTCAGCTCAGTTGCGCGAAGCGACCGGGCGAACGAGCGCCGTCACGCGGCGGATGGTGACACGGCGGTTTTCCTGGTTCGGTCCTTGCGTATTGACCTTGAGGTAACGCTCGCCGTAGCCCTGCGTTGCTAGGTTTTCGGGCGGGATGCCGTAAACGTCGGTCATGACGTTCGCGACGGATTCAGCGCGCTGATCCGACAGGACGAGGTTGCTCTGGTCAGACCCCACAGCGTCCGTGTGACCTTCGATCAGGAAGGTTTCCGACGGATCCTTGCGCAGGACCTCATTGATGGCATCTGCAACCTTGCGCAAGCTGCGCGCCTGACTCATCGGGATTTCGGCACTGCCCGTCGCAAAGGTGATCGTATCGAGGTCAATACGGCGAACCTTGTCGCGGATACGTGCCGAGTACTTCACTTCGTTCAGCGAATAGACACGCTCTACCGGTTCCACCGGCGGCTCGCGGAGGAAGTCGTAGTAGTCGCGGCCGTCGTCGCTGCTCGTGTCCATGATGTAGTCATCAAGCGGAATGCGCAGGCGCATCGGCGGCAGGTCGCGACCCGGATCCTCGAAGTAACCGCGGTCCGGATCTTCGTAGAGATCAGGCGAATAGTAGAGAACCGACTCACGGCCTCGGTTGTCGAGGCGCGACCGCTGGATGATATCGCCATAGCGATTGCGGATCGTCACGATCTGATAGCCGTCACGGTCGATGGTCTCGCGATAGCGATCCCGTGGCAGCTGCTCGTAAATCGGACGTTCGCCATCCCGCAGGAAGCGCCTGTCGTCATCGCCGCGAACGATCGTCTGGTTGTTGATCTGAATGATCACGCGATTGTCGTCGCCGCGCTCACCGAAACGTGCACCTTCCGGCCTGTCAAACTGCGGACGCCTGTCGAGGCGCCGGCCCTCTTCGCTGGTGACGGCTTCGATCTTGATCGGAGCGGCCTTGGCGCCTTCGGTTATGATCTGGGCGTCGGCATCCGACTTCGGGACGCGGAAGTTCTGCTCCTGTCCACGCTGCCTGTCGCGGTCACGGCGCGACTGGACCCCACCGGAGCGATCGGCGTCCTTGTCGCTATCGAGAACGGCAGCACCGTTTTCAACCGGAAGAACGACGGTTTCCGTGCTCTTGCTCGGATCAGCGGCAATCTCCTTACGACGCTCAAGCTCCTTGGGCGTGACCTTCTCCGGAGCAGGGATAGCCTGTTCTGCCTGACCGGCTGCCGGCTGGTCAGTCGGCTGCGCCGGGACTTGTTCCCCCTGCTGAACAGCCGGCTCGCCTGGCTGAGGCGCGGGAGCCTGCTCACCCTGCTGCTGAGCTGGCTGCATGCCGCCGGGTTGGGCTTCGATCGCCGGCTCCTGCGCGGGAACCGCCGGCTTTTCGGCCGTAGGCGCCGCCTCCGGCTTTGGAGCCTTTTCAGGCGCGGGCGACTCCTGCGGAACAGGCGTATTTTCGGCTGCCGGTGCCTCCTGCTGCTGAGCAGCCTTCTTGCGCGGCTTTACCGGCTGTTCCGAGCCATCCGTGGCCTGCTTGCTTCCCTTGCCCTTTTGCTGTGGCTCTTCGGTCTGCGGTTGAGCCTGCTCCTGCTGCGGGGCGCCCTGTTCGGGCTGCGGTTGCGGCGCGGCCTCTTCCTGCGATGGCTGCTTGTCACGCTTACGACGTGGCTTTTCCTGGCTTTCCACAGGCTGCTGTTCCTGGGCCGCCGGCGCTATCCGCTCCTGCGGAGCCGCGGCCTCAGCCGGCTCGGAGGCCGACTGCCGCTTCTTGCGCGGCTTTTCGACAGGGGCTGCTTCCTGCAACTGCTGTTCCTGGGCCGGGGCTATCTGCTCCTGCGGAGCCGCGGGCTCTGCCTGCTCGGCGGCCGGCTGCCGCTTCTTGCGCGGTTTTTCGACGGGGGCTGCCTCCTGCAATTGCTGTTCCACGACAGGCTCTTGCTGTGGCGCGGGCTGTGCCTCTGCTGCCGGCTCACGCTGCTTGCGTGGCTTTTCGGCAGGCGCTTCCTGCGATTGCTGTGGCTGCTCCTGCTGGGCGGCCGGCGCCTGTTCTTCACCGCCGCCGCCGTGCTGCTTGTGGTGCTTCTTCAGAAGCTCTTCGTCGGATGGCGCATCCTGTGCAACTTCGAAGCTGCCCGCGACTGCTTGCGGCAATGTGCGAACCTGTTCAACGCTGGCAGCTGCTGCGAAGGAATGTACTGGAGGGATTACGAGCGACAGCGACAACAGCGGAAAGGCGGCACTGGCAAACAATCTGGATTTCATTCCCATAGGGGCTCCTCGTTGTACTTTATGTTCTTGAGACGCAGTCGTGGCCGCGTCCGATTTTGGGGCGTTCACCCACGGCGAAAACCGCGCGGGGACTGCATTTGTTCCACGAGTCTTAGGAACTGGACTATTAACCCGGTATGAATGTGGCAGTGCGGCATTGTTCATCTTCGCCATAGTTGACCGTTCGCCGCGCCCCTGCGATTCCAGTTGCAATTCCTCAAAAAAAGGTTTGAGTATCGCGCCAAGGCAGCGCCCAGCGCCGCCCTGCTCAGCCGCCGTCCAAAAGAAGAACACGAGCGGCAGCACCAACAGAGAGGACTAACATGCGTATCTCCACCCGTATTCTCGCCGCCGCTTCTGTCGCCGCGATGTCTCTTTTCGCAGGCGCCGCCATGGCTGATGGTGAGAAGTATGTCATCGGCACGGACTCGACCTATCCGCCCTTCGAATATGTTGACGCCAGTGGGCAGTTCCTGGGCTTCGACATGGACATCGCCCGCGCACTCTGCGCCGAGATGAAGGCCGACTGCACCATCGTCAGCAGCGACTGGGACGGCATCATTCCAGCACTCCAGGCCAAGAAGTTCGACATGATCATCTCGTCCATGTCGATCACGCCTGAGCGCTCGAAGCTCGTCGACTTCACCAACAAGTACTACAACACCCCGCCGGCAATCGCCGTGCCGAAGGATTCGACCATCACCGACGTTGCCGGCCTGAAGGGCAAGACGATCGGCGCGCAGACCTCGACCACCCACTCGAACTACGCTGAAAAGCACCTGCCCGACACCGAGCTGAAGCTCTACCCGACGGCAGACGAATACAAGCTCGACATCGCGAACGGCCGTGTTGACGCCGTCATCGACGACATCGTCGTGCTGTCGCAGTGGGTCAAGTCGGATGCCGGCGCATGCTGCAAGATCCTGACGCCGCTCCCGGTCGACAAGGAAATCAACGGCGTTGGTGCAGGCATTGCCGTCCGTAAGGGCGACGACGCGCTGCGCGAAAAGCTGAACACCGCGATCGCTGCGATCCGCACCAGCGGTGAGTACAAGAAGATCCAGGACAAGTACTTCGACTTCAACGTTTACGGCGAATAAGAAAAGCTGTAGGTCGCTCATAAAGCTGATGGCGGAAGGCTTGCTCTTCCGCCATTTTTGTTTGACAAGGATGGAAAGATCAAAGCGGTACAAACCGCGAGGGGAAAACTGGCATGGGCGGATTATTTTCCGCGCTGGGCTCATTGTGGGCCTGGATTGGGCATATCTTCGATCCGCTTTGCGGACCTGCAGGACTCTTCACCTGGTTCGGCTCTTCGACGATCCTGGCCTGCGGCGACACTGGTTGGGGCGATGAGATCGCCGCCGGCCTGAAGGTCACCGTTGCAGTCGCTCTGGTAACGCTGCCGATCGGATTGATCATCGGCTTTCTCGTGGCACTCGGCCAGCAGTCGGAAGAGAAATCGGTCCGCCTGGCCGCCGGCATCTACACCACGATCTTCCGCGGCCTGCCGGAACTGCTGACGCTGTTCATCATCTATTACGGGATGCAGATCCTGATCCAGTCGGTCCTCGCCTCCTTCGGATACGAAGGCCGCATCGAGATCAATGCCTTCTTCGCGGGCATGATTGCCCTTTCGGTCGTATTCTCCGCCTATTGCTCCGAAGTGCTGCTCTCGGCTTTCCGCGCCATTCCCAAGGGCCAATACGAGGCCGGCGACGCCTTGGGCTTCCATCGCGGCCGCACCCTGTTCCTGATCGTGCTGCCACAGCTGGTGCGGATCGCCCTGCCCGGCCTGGTGAACCTCTGGATGATCCTGCTCAAGGACACGTCCTACGTCTCGATCATCGGCCTTGCGGATATCCTGCGCCAAACAGGCGTCGCCGTTAAGGTCACCAAGCAGGCGTTCCTCTTCTATACCGTTGCCTGCGCTCTCTATCTCGGTCTCGCCGTTATTTCCTCCTTCGGGCTCAGCTACATCGAGCGGTGGGCCAAGCGATCGGAGATCAGCCGATGAGCCACGCCCAGACCCTCATTCCGGCGCAGCCGGCGCCGAAGCAAGCGCACAAGCCGATCACCGTTGCACGCATCACCGGTTACGTGGTCGTCGCTCTCTGGATTCTTCTTGCCGCCGCGCTGATTGCAATGGTGGTCAGCGGTTGGGATTCGGAAAAATTTACCCGCTACGGTCCCCGCTATCTGCATGGCCTGTACACGACGATCATGCTCGTGGTGATCTCGGTTTTCTTTGGCGCCATCCTCTCCTTGCCGCTGGCCTTTGCCCGCATGTCGAAGAACAAGGTCATCAACGGCATCGCCTATTGCTACGTCTACGTGTTCCGCGGCACCCCGCTGCTCGCCCAGCTCTTCCTCATTTATTACGGCCTCGGCGGCTTCCGGCCGCAGTTGGAAGCCGTCGGACTTTGGTGGTTCTTCCGCGACGCATGGTTTTGCGGCCTGTTTTCAATGACCATCAACACGGCCGCCTATCAGGCGGAAATTCTGCGCGGCGCCATCCAGAGTGTTCCGCGCGGCCAGCACGAGGCCGCGGCTTCGCTCGGAATCCACAAGGTCATCGCCTTCCGCAAGATCATCCTGCCGCAGGCGCTGATTGTCGCCCTGCGCCCCTACGGCAACGAGATCATCTTGTTGATCAAGGGCTCAGCGGTCGTCGCGATCATCACCGTTCTCGACCTGATGGGTGAAACGCGCTACGCCTTCTCGCGCACCTTCGATTACCAGACATACCTTTGGGCGGCGATCTTCTACCTCAGCATGGTCGAGGCGCTGCGCCATCTCTGGGCTTGGATCGAGCGCCGCCTCACCCGCCACCTGAAGCGCTGAAGAGGTTGGCAGCACTCACTGCCGACAGCTGCCAACGACTTGAAATTAAAAGATAAATCCATGAGACACTAGCAATTCGTCAAGCTTGGGTTAAGCTTATCGTGGTTCCATTTTATGGATCGCTAATACGCGATCATTGGAACCAGAAGCGAGACGACGATGCACAAGGACATGGAAAGGCAGCTGCAAGGCTACGGCCTGACGACGGCCCAAATTATCTACCGGATGCCGGATCACCGAACGATCCTCCAGACCTATATCTGGCAGGACTACGACCTTGCTCCGGACTTTCCAGAAATGCGCAGTTTCCTGAAGTTCTGGCAGGAGAAGCTCGACGGGCCGTTGCATTCGGTGCGCTACATTCACCGCAAACTGATCTCGGCCACCGAATGGCGCGCGCTGAGAGGTGAATTCATAATCAACTGATCGGGCCGCACGGCCGGTCAGACATGAGCCTCCCCTTTGACGAACTCGTCTTCGTCCATCTCTCGGTGCAGTGTGCCATAGAGGATGCCGGCATAGGCCAATACAACGACGCAGAGCACTGCCCAGCCGGGAATTGGCCCAAGTGCCGCGTTCTCGACCACATAGGTCCAGGAATGTGTCTGCGTCAGCGGATTGCCTTCGGTCTGGAGCTTGGGTGTCGTGATTTTCAAGCACCATGCGAGCAGCAGGATCAGGTACATCCAGCAATAGTTTCGCCGCAGTCGACGCTTTACCGCCCCGTGGTAGCTCAGCAGAAATTGCGGATTGCGCAAGCTCTTGGCAATCGCGCCGGCCCAATCGGCTTTGAAATCACCATTCGGCGCCAGGATCTGTGCGAAATAGCCTCGCTCAAGCTTCCGTACGCGGGCACGATAAATGTCGAAGAAACGATAGCGACGGGCCTCGATGAGCAGCAGCAACGTAATCAGCATCATCCCGAAAAGCAGCACGCCGTGATGCGAACTCGGTGTCGAAAGTGAAACCGAAAGCAGCGCCGCCGCCACGGTGATCGCCCAATTCGATGTGCGGTCGATGCGATCCCGCCAGCTGATCATCCGGCCGAGCTCACCGCGGTAATAGTGGCTGAGCGTATTCGTGATCTCGCCTGGAGTTGCCGGGAGCGCCGGGCGCAGACTATCCAACTCCTTCTCGAAATTTGCCTTGCTGACTTCGGCGACCATGGCATTTCCTCCATTTTGTTCTTGTTCATTAGAGGACACTTACTTTGCTCCTCGAACGTCGCCATTGCAAAAGACATTCAGTCGCCGTAGACGCAGCTTTGGAATAAAATGATGGTGAATTGCTATGGCCAAGAAGATCGACGAAGACGCACTCGCGGAAGCCTATGACCGGGCACTTGCACTCGAGAAGGCGGGCGACGTTGACGCCGCCGTGAAGGCCTATGAAGAGGTCCTCGCCATCGATCCGGAAGATCATGGCGGTGCCGCCGTGCGGATCGCTTCCATGGGCCGTGGCGAGACGCCGACCAAGGCGCCCGACGCCTATGTCGAGACCCTGTTCGACCAGCATGCCGAAGTCTTCGAGGATGTCCTCGTGGAACAGCTCGGCTACCATGTGCCGATGATGGTCCGCCAACGGCTGCAGGAATTAAAACTCGGCCCCTTCAAGCGCATGCTCGATCTTGGCTGCGGTACTGGCCTCACCGGCAGCGCGCTCGGTGATCTCTGCGAAGATATGACCGGGATCGACATCTCCGAAAACATGGTCGAGATCGCCCATGAAAAGGAGCTCTACGAAACGCTCTTCGTCGCGGAGGTAGAAGATTTCCTCGACGACAATGACGAGGACCCGTTCGACCTCATCACCGCAACGGACGTCCTGCCCTATCTCGGCGCGCTCGAACCGCTGTTCTTCGGCGCGGCGGAAAATCTGAACCCGGATGGTTTCTTCATCTTCTCATCGGAGGAACTTTCCGAGGCTTCGGGAAACGGCCAGCCGTATATGGTCGGACCTCATCAGCGCTTCCTCCATTCGGCGACCTATATTCGCGAAAGGCTGGCGGCAACCGGCTTCACGCTCGTCGAAATGAGGGAGATCAACGTTCGCATGCAAGAAGGCCTTCCGAGTCCAGGCCATCTGGTGATTGCGCGACGTGGCTGATGGCAGTCGCGAAATATCCGCGCGACACAGGGTTTTACGGCAAAATACAACCACCAATTGCGTCTCGTTGGTAGACGAGTGACCATTTGAGGCTGAACCTCTCAGAGCAACCCTGGGGAGAGGTCGCATGGGAGAGTCGCAACCATTCAACATCGCTAACTTACTGCGCTGGCTCCATTCGGAATTGCACGACTTGGACATCCAGTGGCCGGTTTTGCTTTTGGCAGTCTTTATCCCCCTGCTGCTCATCTACGCGCGCAATGACATACGCGTGCGACGCCTGCGTATCATTTCGGACTTCATAGCCTCCTATCCGACAACGAGGGACCAGGACCCAGCGAGGGCCGGCGTTCCATCGGACAGGCCGGGTAGCAATCCGGCCCTCGAGTTTGTGACATCGAAATATCTATCCGATCTGCGCGAACCGGACGACCAACCGATCCGGCTCGGTTCCGAGGGCCTGATCAAGGAGATCGAAAGGCGGATGCGGTCGTCGCGCATCATCGGCAACGCGGGCGACCTCCGGCTGTTTCTTTCCGCGCTCGGCTTCATGGTCATTTGCTATTTTGGGTTTGGCAGCTTGCTCAAGGCGCTTGAAACCGGGCTGCAGGTTGCAGGTGTCGAGGGCGCCCCAATATGTGGCGCAACAACCACGTGCTGCCCACCGAACGCCTTCCTGGGTCAGATCCGGATCATAGGCACGCTGACATTCGCAGGCGCCTTTATTGCAGCGATCCGCCAGTTCATTCGCAGCCTCGCAGTCTTTGATCTCTCCGCCTACACAATTATCTGGCAGACAGCGGAGATATTTGCCTCCGTAGCGATCGTAATCTTCCTCTACGTCGCCTTCACCGATCCGACACGCCTGCTGGGAACGCTGGGCGCGGGCGGCGACGGAGCACGCGATTGTACCCATATTTCATGGGTGTGGCTTGCGCTTGCTCCCTTGCTGGGTCTAGCGCCGCAGAGCGCGACCAAGTTCCTGCTCATCAAGATGCAGTCGATCATCTCGTGGATAAAGATGGACGACGACCGCTTCTATCCAGTGACCCGTGTCACCCCTCTGGATGTGCTCGACGGGATCGACTACGCCACCCGCTTCAGGCTCGAGGAGTGCGGCATCTACGACGTCCAGAACCTTGCCACCTACAATCCGATCCAGCTTCACATCGAGTCGCCTTACGGCATCTATCAGACGATTGACTGGGTCGGACAGGCGCAGCTCTGCAATATGCTGGGCCTCCCTAAGTATCTGATGCTGAAGCAACTGAACATCCGCACTGTCTTCGATCTGGAGCGCGCCATCGACTACGGAGGACGGGAGGCTGCGCCCACCGAAAAAGCAGGGCCCGACGAATTCGATAAGATCTATGCGGGCGTTCTTTTTGCCGTTACCGCAGACGCGCGCAGGATCGGCGAACTTGGCGGCCTCAACGCGTTTATCATACGCAATGAACCCACAAATTCGCTGCCACCAGGAGACAGTCCTTCGGCATCTGCTCTTCCGCCCATCCAAGCAGCAACTGTCGATGAATATTTTACCTGGGCTTGCCGAACCATCACCGAGAATCCAGCGAAAACGAAGGCTTGCGTGGAGCACTTGATCGGATGGATCGCTGACGACCTCCACGTTCGGCGGCTACGGCGGATCTGGCAAGAGATGTCGGATGATCTAGGCAATCGCTCGAAGCGACTGGACAACGGGCCGGCACCTCCTCAACCCGTCAATAGTTAGCTAATCACGCAACTTTTTCGTTGAATATGGGGTCACGACCTGATACTTAGCCAATCACGCAAGTTTCAAACAGCGTGAAAGGCTGGCCTCATGTCGCTCTTCCTCCACAGTCACCCGCTTGCATCCTTTTGCCACAAGGTCCTGATCGCCCTCTACGAAAACGCCACGCCGTTTGAGGCCGTGCACGTCGATCTCGGGAGCGAGGCGTCCAGATCTGCCTTCTTCAGTGTCTGGCCGCTCGGAAAAATGCCGGTACTGCGCGACGAAACCCGGGGCCGCACCGTGCCGGAAACGACGATCATCATAGAGTATCTTGATCGCTATTATCCGGGCGCAAGACCGCTTATCCCGAACGATTTTGATGAAGCGCTCCAGGTCAGGCTGTGGGATCGGCTCTTCGACCTGCACGTGCAGGAACCGATGCAGCAGATCGTCGCGGAGCGGCTGCGTGGCGGCGGCGATCCGAGCCGCGTGGCGGACGCCCAGGCGGCGCTACGCAAAGCCTACGGAATGATCGAGCGGCAGCTTGACGATTGCCTGTGGATCGCCGGAGACAGCTTCACCATGGCCGATTGTGCGGCCGCTCCCGCCCTCTTCTACGCCGAGACACTGGTTCCTTTCGTGGACCAGCCGAGGCTGCAGGGCTACTACGACAGACTTCTTGCGCGCGCCTCCTTCGCCCGGGTCCTTGAGGAGGCGCGTCCGTACTTCAAGTTCTATCCCTATCGTGAACGGCTGCCTGCCCGCTTCCGGCCAGATGAAGCCGCAAAATGATGCACGAACCCGCCGCTCTCGATCAGATGTTCCACGCGCTGTCGGACCGCAGTCGGCGCGGCATGGTCGACCGTCTCGGCCACGGCCCTGCCTCGGTGTCCGAACTGGCCGAACCGTTGTCGATGGCGCTCCCGACGGTCATGAAGCACCTGGCGGTCCTGGAGCGAAGCGGCCTTGTCCGATCGGAAAAGAGCGGCCGTGTTCGGACCTATCGCCTGCAAAGGGACGCATTGGCAGAGATGGAACGCTGGCTTGCAGCGCATAAGGCGGGTTGGAACAAGACTTTCGATCGCCTGGAGCAGTTCCTGGCAGATGAGCAAAAACCGGAGTGATGAAGCGATGACGACGTATTCCTCCATGCACGAGACGTTCGCGATCGAGCGAAAGATGCGGGCTCCCGTTTCACGCGTTTTTGCCGCCTGGGCAGATCCGGACGCCAAGCACCAGTGGTTCGCCTGCCACGATGAATGGGTGTCCCTCGAATACAGCCTCGACTTCCGCGTCGGCGGCCAGGAGCGAAACCGCGTCGCCGACAGCGATGGAGTCCCACACGTTTATGAGGCGCGCTATATCGATATCGTGCAGCAGGCGCGCATCATCTATGCCTATGACATGAAGCTCGGCGAAACACGCATTTCGGCATCGCTCGCAACAATCACCTTCGAGGCGACGCCATCAGGGACAACCATGCTCTTCACGGAACAGGTGGTCTTCCTTGACGGTTACACCGACGGCGGTTCCCGCCGGCAAGGAACCGAGATTCTGGTCGACCGCATCCAGGCCTATGTCGAACGCGAGAGCAGCACAACACACTGAGCCGCTTTCATGCTAGATTGCTGTCCGAACAATCCCACTGCGAGTAAGACGGCATGAGCGCAGGAAAGAGGCCTTCCCAAACCGGAACCGCCCAGAAAAGGCGGCACAAGTTTAATCCCAAGCGCGAACCTAGACCCGAAGTCCTGGCAAGGGCCAACCACACGGTCGCATGGGCAGCGGCCTGGGTCGTCGTAGGCTTTCTGGTGATTGCTACCGCCGCTAGATTTTTGTTCTAGTCGCCCTTGAGGCCGCCGTGGTCAAAAATTCACTGAGCGGTCTCCGTTCCCAGGATCGCCGCCAACAGCCGCCCTTCAAGCTCTGCCAGTGCGGGATTGCCGTGTCTGCGCGGATGCGGATAGGGAATCGCCAGATCGAGCGCAATGCGCCCCTCTTCGAGCACGATCACACGATCGGCGAGATGCACAGCCTCGCTGACGTCATGCGTGACCAGCACGGCCGTAAAGCCCAATTCTCGCCAGACGCGATTGAGTAACTCCTGCATGCTGATCCGTGTCAATGCGTCGAGTGCCCCGAGCGGTTCATCGAGCGCCAGTACGCCCGGCTTGCTCACCAGTGCCCGCGCCAGCGCAACACGCTGCCGTTGTCCGCCTGAGAGACGGGCCGGCCATTCGTTTGCTTTTTCGACAAGCTGCACCTCGGCAAGCACCGCCTCGGCTTCCCCAAGGGCGGCACCTTTATCGACGCCATCGCCGAGCCCGACCGCGACATTTTTGGCAACGCTCAACCAAGGGAGCAGGCGCGGCTCCTGAAACACGATCCTCGCGTTCCCTTGGGCATCCGCACCGTCTGCGTTTTCAAAGTGCAGTTCACCGCTCGTCGGCTCATCGAGCCCCATCAGAATGCGCAGGAGCGTACTCTTGCCGCAACCGCTCTTGCCGATAACCGCGACGAACTGCCCGGCCGGAATGTGGAGATTGATGCCGCGCAGCACACGGTTGCCGCCGAAGCTCTTCTCAAGTGCTCTCAGGGTAATCGTCGCGGCCCCGGTGCGTTCCGGCGTCGCACGATCGGACTCGTATTCGAACTCGTCAGCGGCCCCTTGAAAACGTTCATGCGCAATGATGGTCACGACGCCTCTCCTACTTCTGATAAACCGGGTTCCACTTGAGCGCTCGACGTTCGAGCGCCCGGGCGACAACATCGGCAAGCTTGCCGAGGATGGCGTAGATCACCAGCGCCAGCACCACGATGTCCGTCATCATGAACTCGCGCGCGTTGTTCGCCATGTGACCGATACCGGACGAAGCAGCGATCGATTCCGATACGATCAAGGTCAACCACATGATGCCGAGTGCGTAGCGCAGGCCGACGAAGATGGACGGCAGGGCGCCGGGAAAGATCACCTTCCTGAACAACGTCCAGCCTCTCATACCATAGACGCGGCCCATTTCGATCAGGTCACGGTCGACGTTGCGGACGCCGTGATAGGTGTTGAGATAGATCGGAAAGAGCACGCCGAGCGAAGTCAGGAACAACTTGGATTCTTCGCCGATCCCGAACCAGAGGATGACCAGCGGGATCATGGCCAGATGCGGGATCGTGCGCAGCATCTGCAGCGTCGTATCCGTCAGCTGCTCGGAGATTTTCGAGACGCCATTGGCGATGCCGAGCAGGAAACCGATCGAGCCGCCAACCAGCAGACCGGCAAAGGCTCGGCCGGCGCTGACGAGGATATCGTGTGGCAACTGCCCTGTGGCGGTCGTCGACCAGAATGCAACGGCTACATCCGCCGGTGACGGCATGATGCGGGAGGAGATCCAACCGGCCGAAGAGGCCAGTTGCCATACGGCGATGATCGCCACGGGCACGAGGAAGGGCAACAGCTTATCTCGCCCCGGAAGAGGCAGACGGATATTTCCCTTGCGTTCAACGCGGTCGGTTAGTGCCCGCCCAATCGGCGTGTCGAAAGTCGACATGAAGGTTTTTCCTCGCTGCTGCTTGCTCCACCTCAACTTCGGAGAGGCATGGGGGTGTGGTCATCAATCAAGAAGCGTCGCCCGATAGCGGGCGGCGCCATCTGGCGGGTCAGGAGCCGGAAACTACCTTCAGGTTGCCCCCATGGCTGCCGCCACCGAAGACCTGATGCTTGGCGAAATCGGTCTGGAAGCCGTGCCGTTGCTCGTCGCGTGCGATCCCGAGTTCCGGGAACAATAACTCGGCCACACGATAGGCTTCCTCGAGATGCGGGTAACCGGACCCGATGACGGTATCGATGCCGACGTCCTGATACTCGCGCAGCCGCGCGGCCACTGTCTTCGGCGAGCCGACCAGTGCCGTTCCTGCACCGGCGCGCACCAGGCCAACACCGGCCCACAGGTTCGGTGAAACTTCCAGCTTGTCGCGCCTGCCGCCGTGCAACGCTGCCATGCGCTTCTGACCGACCGAATCGGATTCCTTCACGAAGCGCTCCTGTGCCTCGCGGATCGTCTCATCGTCGAGCTTCGAGATCAGGCGATCGGCCGCCGCCCATGCTTCCTCATCTGTCTCGCGGACGATGAAGTGCAGGCGAATGCCGAAGCTCACCTCACGGCCTTTTTTCGCAGCGGCCGCGCGCACCTTCTCGACCTTTTCGGCGACCTGTGCAGGTGGCTCCCCCCAGGTCCGGTACTTGTCAACGCGACCAACCGAGAAATCAATGCCGGCATCCGACGAACCGCCGAAATAGAGCGGCGGACGCGGGTTCTGGACTGAGGGAAAACCAAGCTTCGCATTCGTTGCCTTGATGTACTTGCCGTCATAGCTCGCGACGCCTTTCTCGAGCAGCTCTTCGAACACCGTGAAGAACTCATCGGCATGGGCATAGCGCTCGTCATGGGCCAGATGAATGCCGTCGCCGGCCAGCTCCTCCGGACTGCCACCGACAACGATGTTAAGCAACAGGCGGCCATTCGAGATGCGGTCCAGCGTTGTCGTCAGGCGAGCGTAGTAAGCCGGCGACGCCGTGCCCGGGCGGATGGCGACCAGGAATTGCAGCCTCTCGGTCTTGGCGGCAAGTGCTGCCGCCGTCACGAAGGATTCTTCACAGGCGACGCCTGTCGGCAGCAGCACGCCGGAGTAGCCAAGTCGATCGGCCGCCTGGGCGATCTGGGTGAGATAGCCGATCTCGGGCGCACGCGTCTGCTCGTTCGAACCGAGATAGGCGCCGTCCCCCGAGGTCGGGATGAACCAGAGGAAATTGATGGGATCGTGTTTGCCGGTCATGGAATGATGCCTTCTAGTCGGAATAGAAATCAGCTTGCCTTGGCGCGCCAGACGATGTCGCCGGTGTTCAACTGCTTCGGGACGATGCCGAGCTTGTAGAACTCATCGGCCAGCCCCTGCTGATAAGCCGCAGCCGCATCCGTAATGCCGGAAACACTGCCGAGGTCGGCCCCAGCTCGCGTCAGCGTCACACGCGTCACTTCGGGCGGCACGCCGGTGATTTCGGAGAGCTCCTTGATTGTCTGATCGAGATTGCTCTGTGCAGACCGCCCGACCTGCGTCAGCTCATCAAGCACATCGGTGATGACCTGGCCGTTTGCGTCGGTGAATTCGGCATTCGCCAGGAAGAAGCTGTAGGAGTCGACGATGCCTTCGGCCGTTGTCAGGATGCGCGTTTCCGGATCCGCCTCCGCGATTGCGAGATATGGATCCCAAATCGACCAAGCCTCGATGCTGCCATTCTTGAAGGCGGCTGCGGCGTCCGCTGGGCTGAGATCGACGCCCTCGATATCCTCAGGCGCGAGCCCAACCTTGCGCAGTGCCTTTACCGTGACGTTATGGGCGCTCGAGCCGCGCTTGAAGGCAACCTTCTTGCCCTTCAGATCTTCCAGCGACTTGATCGGCGAGTCCTTCCTGACAAGGATCGCCGAGCCGGCCGGGCTGCCTCGATAAAGTCCAACATAGTAGAGGTGACCACCGGCGGCCTGCGCGAAAAGCGGGGGGACATCACCCGTCGCGCCGAAGTCGAGCGCACCGGCGCCGAGCGCCTCAAGCAGCGGTGGGCCCGAGGTGAACTCCGACCAGCTGACGGTGATGCCGCGATCAGCCAATCGCTTCTCCAGCGCGCCGCGGCGCTTGGCCAGAGCCAGAACGCCATTTTTCTGCCAGCCGATCCGAAATTCGGTCGCCGCCGCACGCGCGCCTTTGATCCCGGGGAGCAACGCCGTTGCCGCCGCCGCGCCGAAAAGCCCCAATGTCTGACGTCGTGAAATCATCGTCGTTCCCTCGTTGGGAGTCGGCCTTGTCCGTCGCCGCTCCAGCGTTTCGATGTTTCAATCTTGATAAACCCCATTAAATCGATCGACATTTATATTTATTATCTTTTGGCGCTTGCGGGATTATCCGAACCAGCATTCGGCCCTTTCGGAGAAAATTTTTCCCTCCAGATGTTGCTGGCTCTTCCGACGGCTTTTCGGGCGCCGTGCTTTCGGCTAATCCTCATGCCCTGCATTCGGGAAAGGATAGACACATGGCAAAAGTCGCATTCATCGGTCTTGGCGTAATGGGGTTCCCCATGGCTGGCCATCTCAAGGTGAAAGGCGGCCACGATGTCACGGTCTACAACCGGACCACGGAAAAGGCGGCTGCCTGGGTGGAGAAATTCGGCGGCAAGTCCGCCCCAACGCCGGCAGAAGCGGCGAAGGATGCGGACTTCGTCTTCACCTGCGTCGGCAACGACGACGATCTCCGCTCGGTGACAACGGGCGAGGACGGCGTTCTCCTGACGATGAAGCCGGGCGCTATCCTCATCGACAACACGACCGCAAGCGCGGAAGTTGCCCGCGAGCTCGATGCCGCCGCGAAAGCAAAGGGCTGTGCCTTCATCGACGCCCCGGTATCGGGCGGACAGGCAGGTGCCGAGAATGGTGTGTTGACGGTCATGTGCGGCGGTGAAGAAACCACATTCGACAAGGCGAAGCCGGTGATCGATGCCTATGCCCGCATGGCTGGCCTCATGGGACCGGCCGGTGCCGGCCAGCTCACCAAGATGATTAACCAGATCTGCATAGCCGGTCTCGTGCAGGGACTTGCTGAGGGCATTCATTTCGGCAAGCGCGCCGGCCTCGATATCGAGAAGGTAGTTGAGGTCATCTCCAAGGGCGCGGCCGGCTCCTGGCAGATGGAGAACCGCCACAAGACCATGAACGCGGGCAAGTACGACTTCGGCTTCGCCATCGACTGGATGCGTAAGGATCTCGGCATCGTCCTCAGCGAGGCGCGCCGCAACGGCGCGAAGCTGCCAGTGACAGCCCTCGTCGACCAATTCTATGGTGACGTTCAGGCCATGGGCGGCAATCGCTGGGATACGTCCTCGCTGCTGGCTCGATTGGAGAAATGATCGTCCCCTCCTCCAGCGCAGCAGAGCTCATCGCGCATCTGCGGACGCTGCGCTCTGAGGAAATCATATCAGGCATGGCCCGTTTCGGGATCGTCACCGAAACCGCGCTTGGGATCTCCAATCCGGATCTGCAAAAGATCGCGAGGATAGTGAAGCGAAATCACGCTCGCTCGCTTGAGCTTTGGCAAAGCAACGTCCGCGAGGCGCGCCTACTGGCGCTCTATACGGCCGAACCTAAAAGGTTGACGCCGGACCTTGCAAGAACATGGTCCGATGACTTCGCCTCGTGGGAGATCGTCGATACCGCGGCAGACCTCTATGTCGAAGCCCGTCTCGAGGCGCTGATATCGGAGTTCGCGGCCGACGATCGTGAGTTTGTTCGGCGAACCGCCTTTGCCATGATCGCGAGCGCTGCAGTTCATATGAAGAAGGAACCGGACGAAACCCTGTTGGCGTGGCTTCCTCTCATTGAGTTGCATGCTGGCGATCCACGCAATTTTGTGCGCAAGGCGGTGAACTGGGCGCTGAGGAACATGGGCAAACGCAATCTGTATTGCCACGCGAAGGCACTCGCGGTCGCGGAAAGCCTCGCCGCATCCAGCGACCGGACCGCGCGCTGGATCGGGAAGGATGCCGTGCGGGAACTGACAAGCGAGAAGGTCATTGCCAGGGTGGAACGAAAGTCCGCCGAACGATGACCGCGCCTCAGTCGTGTTGAAAACAGCGGACGGAGAATCTTCGTCCGCCCGCCGTTCCTTCTACCCAACTATTTCTGGATGCACGTATCGACCGTGTCCTTCGTGCACTCGTCAAGACCGGTGAAAACAGGATCCGGGACGGTCTTGCCGGCGATCAGATCCATCATTACCGACGGTGCCTTGTAGCCCATTTCAAAAGGCCGCTGGCCGACGAGCGCCGTAACGAGGCCTTCCTTGGCAATCGCGACTTCATCGCCGATCGTGTCGGCCGCACCGATCACGAACTCGTTCTTGCCGATCTTGTCGGCCATCGGCTTGAAGAGATCCCGATAGGGCTGTGGTGCGCCGAACAGCGGCCAACCGCCCATGATGCCAAAGGCATCGAGGTCGGTATTGGCGGCGAGAATGTCGGTCATGGCCTGAACGCCCTTGGCGCCATCGTCATTGGTAAAGACCGGGCAACCGGCAACTTCCGTCCACCCACCCTCACCTTTCAGCGCCGTCAGGCCTTTCTGGCCGGTCAGCGTGTCACGCATTCCCTGCGCACGACGCAAAATGTTGTCGGCGCCGGGGTTGCCCTCGATCGTGCAGATCTTGCCGCCCTTCGGCTTGGCTTTCTTGATGTATTCGCCGATGCGGGCGCCCATCAGATAGTTATCGGTGCCGAGATAGGTTTTGCGCAGTGCCGAGTCCTCGGCAGCAAGGTCGGCATCGAGTGTCATGACGGGGACCTTCGGATTTGCCGTCTTCAGCGTCTGCGCGATCAGCTTGGCGTTTGACGGAGAAATAGCGATGGCCGCCGTTTCGGATTTACCCAATACGTCCTGAACGATTTGCGCTTCGCCGGCTTCATCGGAAGTCGATGCGGGACCGGTGTAGAAGCATTCATATTCGGAGTCCGGGTTTTCCTTGTTCCATTTCTGGCAACCCTGGTTGATTGCCTCGAAGAACGGGTTGTCGAGCCCCTTCACGACAATGACCAGCTGTTTCTTCGCGGCAAGGGCCTGTCCAGCCGTCAGCGCCAGCACCGCGGCTGTAAGCAATAATGCCTTCCTCATAGCTTCCTCCCATTTAAAAATGGCGGACGCCATCGCCCGCCACATGATCAACCCGGATACCAGACGATGCGAGGATCCTCCTCCGAACGCATATACCCCCAGGCCGAGTCGATTAGCATTTCCAGATCGTAGACGGGCCGCCATCCCAGCAGGTACTTGGCCTTGCTATTGTCCATCCAGTTCGAATGGAACTGGCTTGGGATGTCGACCGAGTTGAGCCCGCGCGTGCGCGCCAGATGGGCGGCGACCTCGCCGTAGTCGACGGGACGATCCATGCAGATGTTGAAGAGCTCCCCGTTGGCGCGCCGATTGTCGAGCGCGGCAAGGATCGCGGAAACAAGGTCATCCACATGCACGAAATTGCGCTTCAATGGGCGACCGTCAGCGTCACGCAGGAGCGGGATCGTCTGTTCCCGCGCATAACGCACAGCATCGCTCGCCGGAACAAGCGTCTTCCAGTCCGGCCCTCCGAAGACGTCATCACCGAACGACAACGTGAACTTGAAATCATCCTTCTCCATGATCCAGGGCGCACGCAGACAGCAGCCATTGATGCCGTACTGGATCTGGAATTGTTCCAGCATCACCTCTTCCAGAACCTTCGACAGCGCGTAGCACCCGGGATAGGCTTGGTGCGGCGTGGCCTCGGTGATCGGCGCTTCATGGCGATAGAAGAAATGGCCGATTCCGGCATCACCGCCGATAAGAATGAACTGGCGCGCAGTGGCGCTCGTCCTGAATGCCTCGAGTAGCCAGAAAAGTCCCTTGACGGTGACGTCCATGACGTCCTCAGGCGTTTCCTTGCATGTCGCCAAATGCACGACATGTGTGACGTCGGCAAGCGCCTTGGTTACCGTCTCGCGATCGCTGATCGAGCCTCGGAGGGTTTCGACCCGCTCGGTTTCTGGGCACAAGCGATTATGACAAAGCGCGCGAATGCGCGCCTTTGAAAATCGCGGATCGTCGAGCAGCCCAGCGATGAAGTGCTGCCCGACCTTGCCCGTTCCACCGGTGACAAGGATCAGCATACTCTCCTCCACCAATAGCTAATATACAGACACCTACGCGCGTCAATCGAATTGTAGTACAAAACGAATAATTGTAACGGAGCCCGTAAATTAGCAGCATCCGATTGACGGTTTCGCGCGGTTCTGGGTAATGTTGCAACGGCTCGCGAGGGAGGAACTGGCGAGCTACATCACGGCCCGAAATAGGGGTTTCGGCTTTAGGAGGCTAGACGGCTGGTGGCAGTTCTCGAGCTCGCCAACATATCAAAACATTTCGGCGCCATACAGGCGGTCAACGACGTTTCGTTTTCACTGGAAGCGGGAGAGGTCGTCGGGCTGATGGGCGACAATGGCGCCGGCAAATCGACACTCGTGAAAATGATCGCCGGCAACTTTCGGCCGAGCCATGGCGCGATGCGGCTCGATGGTCAGGATCTCATCCTTCACAAGCCGATCGATGCGAGACAGCGCGGCATCGAGATCGTCTATCAGGAACTTGCGCTCTGCAACAACCTCACCGCCGCAGCCAACGTATTCCTTGGCCGCGAACTCCGCCGCGGCCTCGGCCCGCTGCGCATTCTTGACTACCGGACGATGTACAAGCGCGCCGGCGAAATCTTCAAGGAACTGAAATCGGAGACACGCCCGCGCGACCTGGTGAAGCAGATGTCGGGCGGCCAGCGCCAAGCCGTCGCGATTGCGCGCACCATGCTGGCCGAGGCGAAGCTTGTGCTGATGGATGAGCCGACGGCCGCCATTTCCGTTCGTCAGGTTGCGGAGGTCCTCTCCCTCATCCGCCAACTGCGCGATCGCGGCATCGCCGTCATCCTGATCAGCCACCGCATGCCCGACGTCTTCTCGGTAGCTGATCGGGTGATCGTTATGCGGCGCGGCCGCAAGGTTGCCGACAAGCAGATCGGGGCAAGCTCGCCGGAGGAAGTCACGGGGCTCATAACCGGCGCAATCGAACAGGTGTGAACAAGCACCGGATGCAAGCGAACGAAGGTCGACCATGGCAATAACCCTCGATCAAACGATAGCGCAGAAGCAGCGTAACTGGCTGTCGTCAGTCTTTGCGAGCCAGACGTTCTGGGTCCTCGTCGCCGTCGTTCTCGCCTGCATTTTCCTGTCCTTCGCCACGAGCTCCTTTGCTACCCCCACCAACCTCTACAACATCACCCGCAATGTCACCTTCGTCGCGATCATCGCGCTCGGGATGACGCTTGTGATTGTCACCGGTGGCATCGACCTCTCGGTCGGTTCGGTGCTGTGCCTCTGCAGCATGGTATTGGCAGTCACCATGCATGCCGGCTATGGCATCGGAACCGGCATTGCGGCTTCGATCGGCACGGCGCTCGTCGTGGGCGCCTTCAACGGCCTCCTGATCGCTTATCTTGGGTTCCCGCCTTTCGTCGTCACCCTTGGTATGCTGTCGATTGCCCGCAGCCTCGCGATGGTTGCCTCGAACAACACCGTTGTCTTCCAGTTTGGCCCGGACCACGACAAGCTGCTGGCGCTTGGCGGCGGCGCATGGTTCTTCGGCATAGCCAATCCGGTGCTCTATATGGCAGTGCTGGCCCTCCTCACCGGCTTCGTGCTGCGCTGGACCCGGTTTGGCCGCTATGTGTTCGCCATCGGTGGAAACGAGCACGCGGCAACGCTGACGGGCGTGCCCGTCAGGAAGATCAAGGTCGCCGTTTACATGATCTCGGCACTCTCGGCCGGGGTCGCCGGCATCATCCAGACGGGCTGGCTTGGCGCCGTGACCACGAACATCGGTGCGGGCATGGAGCTACAAGTTATCGCCGCGGCCGTCATCGGCGGCGCCAATCTAGCCGGTGGCGTCGGCACTGCGTTCGGCGCCATCGTTGGCGCGGCGCTGATCGAGGTGATCCGCAACAGCCTTGGACTATTGGGGATCAACGCCTTCTGGCAAGGTACCTTCATCGGTGGCGCGATCGTACTCGCGGTTCTGTTCGACCGGCTGAGAAATCTCCGCCAGAGCGAGTAGCTGAGGAGCCCTCAGTCCTCGTTCGACTTGGCGTTGTCGAGGATCATATAGTCGAGCGGCAGCTGCGTCGAATACTTGATCTGTTCCATGGCAAAAGCAGACGAGACGTCACGAATCTCGATCTTTGCGATCATCCGCTTGTAGAATGCATCATAGGCCGCGATGTCAGGCACGACGACGCGCAGTAGATAGTCCACATCGCCGCTCATGCGATAGAACTCGACGACCTCGGGGAAGTCGGCGACGACTTCCGAAAAGCGTCGCAGCCACTCGATCGAGTGCGTTGCCGTCCGGATCGATACAAACACCGTGACCTTGGTGTTGACCTTCTCCGGATCGAGGATGGCCACACGGCGCTTGATGACGCCGTCTTCTTCCATCTTCTGGATGCGCCGCCAGCAAGGTGTTGTGGAGAGCCCGACCTTCTTGGCAAGATCGGCCACAGCCAAAGTCGAATCCTCCTGCAAGAGACGCAGGATCTTACGGTCAAGACGGTCCATACGGCAAAGCCCCTTCGAATTATTTTCTCTGTATAGCGCGATTCCGGGAGTTTAAAAGAATTTTGTTTCAGACAGCAATGCCGCAACCCGCTCGCGCAACGTCGGCAACAACTCTGTTGCGAACCAAGGATTGCGTTTGATCCAGCCGGTATTTCGCCAACTAGGATGCGGCAGCGGAAAAATGACCGGCGAGCCCGGACGCGAAAGGGCCGTCTGCCAGGCCCGCACCGTCTCGGTCATAGTCTCGCGGCGCTCCCGGCCCATGTGCCAAGCCTGCGCATATTGGCCGACCACGATCACCAGTTCGATCTGCGGCATTGCCGAAATCACCCTACTCCGCCAATGCGGCGCACATTCCCGCCGCGGCGGCAGGTCGCTTCCCTTGGCGTCGTAGCCAGGAAAGCAAAAACCCATCGGCACAATGGCGAAACGGTCGCGGTCGTAGAACGTCTCCCGATCGACATGCAGCCAATCGCGCAGGCGGTCGCCGGATGCGTCGTTGAACGGCAGACCTGTGTCGTGGACCTTGAGCCCCGGCGCCTGCCCCGCGATCAATATCCTCGCCTTGGAAGAGATGACCGCGACCGGCCGCGGCTCATGTGGCAATCGCGCACCAGGCCCGCCGAACGGTGCGTCACGACAGATCCGGCAGGCGGCAATCTCCTGCCGAAGGCGATCCAGCGCGCGCTCGTCCGGCGCGCCTTCGTCAGTCACCATCCGAGTAATCCCGCTATTCCCCGCACATTCGATCTTGGCGCATGCTCGCGCACACTGCGCGGCGTCTCAAACGTCCCAGCCCAGAGCCCGACCTTTTCCATTCTCGCTTGCCTCTCCTCGTCACCATAAGCGCCATAGGACACCGCCATGCCGCTCCGCACCATCACGGCGTTCAAATCGACGCCGCCAGCCCGGCAGATCACAAGCAGGCGATCAAAACGGTCCCGCTCCGTTCCAGCGCACTGTGTATCGACCGCCCCAACAAGACGTTGCAATGCCCGCTTCGCCTCCTGACCGCAGGTCCATACTCCACCTGCCCGCTCGCATGTCTGGCTCAGCTCGGGTGCATCGATGCCGTAGAGCCGCATCCGCTCATTGCCGAGATTCAGACTGTCACCATCCGCGGCATGAAATTGTCCGGAATGGACCGTTTCTGTCTTGTCGTTCAACTTCGCCGCAATCAGCCACAGGAACGCCAGCAAAGCCAGCGCCGTCACGCCGTCGCGCATCACCCGCCAACCGCGCGTCACGCTTTCGCCTCCTTCAGAAACAAATCCTTGGCAAAGATGGCTAACATCATCTTAAGGATTGGGCTTTAGGGTGTAGAGACCCGCGGATCAAGTTTCAACGTGCACAATGAGTACTGGCGTTAGCACATCGACCGATAAGAACATCGTCGACAAGTCACGCAGTCACCGGAACAAGCCTGTATCGAAGGCTGTTCGGCTGACGCGGGAACGCCTGCAATCGAGCCACGCCGCGAGCGGCGGGTTCGATCGCGACGTACTGGTGATGTATGTCAATGCCGTCCTGCAGGGCGCTTCGATCGTCCCGCTCTTCGTCATCATCATTGCCGCATTCGGCGTTTACTTCACGGAAGACACGCAGATCTTTCTGTGGGCGCTGCTGACACTGACAGCCCATGCGGCAAACGTCTTCATCGCGCGCCGCGCCCGCAGCCAGGAAATCAACGCGACAACCGCGCGCAGCTGGCGCCGCATTCTCCTGCTCGGCCAACTCATGGTCGGCTGCTGCTGGGCAGTGTTCGCTCTGCAGGACTGCGCCGTATGCGAGCCGTCGAGCTTCCTGCTTTACAAGGGCGCTACGCTACTGATCGCACTTTCCGTGACGGCCATGTCGAATTTCATGCTGACACCGTCGGTGCTGATAACCTTCGCCCCTGTCGTCCTCGGCCTGGTCGCCAAGGCCGGTCTGTCCCGAGAAATCCTCGAGATCAGCCTGACCGCCATCTTCACAACCACCGTCATTTTCTTCAACTACATCGCCGACCGGCTCTTCCAATCCAACCTCAAGATTCTCGCCTATCAGGCAGAAAAGGACGACCTGATCGCCGAACTCGAAGTCGCAAAATCGATGTCGGATGAGGCCCGCCGCCGGGCCGAGGAAGCAAACCTTGCAAAGTCCCGTTTCCTCGCCTCAATGTCGCATGAGCTGAGAACGCCACTCAATGCCATCCTGGGCTTCTCCGAGGTCATGTCAGCTGAGGTCATGGGGCCGCTCAACAACCCGACCTACAAGGAATACACCAGCGACATCCACCGCTCGGGCGAGCATCTGCTGAATCTCATCAACGAGATCCTCGACCTCTCGCGCATCGAGGCTGGCAAATACGAACTCAGCGAGGAAGCGATTTCGCTTTTGAACATTTCCGAAGATTGCATCGGCATGGTGCAACTGAGGGCTCGGGGCAAGAACATCACCATCTCGCAGCAGTTCGAGCCCGAATTGCCCGCCGTCTGGGCAGATGAGAAATCGCTTCGCCAGGTCGTCCTCAACCTGCTTTCGAACGCCGTGAAGTTCACGCCGCAATCGGGCGAAATCCACGTCAAGGTCGGCTGGACCGCCGGTGGCGGCCAATACATCTCCATCAAGGACAACGGCCCCGGTATTCCGGAAGATGAAATTCCGGTGGTCCTGTCCGCTTTTGGCCAGGGCTCGATCGCGATCAAGAGCGCGGAACAAGGCACCGGCCTCGGCCTGCCGATCGTTCAGGCGATCCTCGCCAAGCACGACGGCCAGTTCATCCTCAAATCGAAGCTGCGCGAAGGCACCGAAGTTATCGCCATCCTGCCCGCCAAGCGCGTGCTTCAGACCGTTCCGGCTGTCGAGGATACCCAAGCGGTTTCCCGCAAGCGCCGCAGTTTTGCGTGATGTCGACTATTTGACGATCCGCCAAAAATCATCACTCGTCGCAAAATCCTGCAGATCGTTGTCGAACGCGCCTGCGTCAGTCAAGGCAATCAACCTCGCTCTATAGCTAGGATTGAGCTGGACGGTCTTTTGCACCGCGTCAAGCACAGCACGCCTTGCAGAAAGACGCTCTGCTTCGGGTGCGTCGGCGTCCAATAGTGCGTGATGCTTTTGGCCATAGGCTGCCGACATGAGAAACCAGTACCGTGCAAGCTTGACTGCTGGCGTGGTCACGAGTTTGTTGCTGAGCTCGAGTGCTCGCGCGTATCCATCGGTTTTATAAAGGAGGTTTTGGATGACATCGAGACTGTCTGCTATAGAAATCTCCGAAGCCTTCGAAGTGTACGCCATCGATAGGTTATCAGTGCCCTCGGCAAGGCTCGCCGCCGCATTTCGGAACTCGGGGATCGCGGTTAGCAGTGGTTCCGTGCTTAGCTCGTCTCCCAGAATTTCTTCAACGCGCTGAAAGAGTGGCGACAAATAGATCCGGGTATACAGATAGAAGAAGATGAATCCGCTTACCAATCCGCAAACTAGCAGGAGAGGACCGATTGCGGGGAGAACGCCGGCATTTGGCTGTCCATCGACGAGGAAAACCCGGGCCTTCGCGTCGAGAAAGCCGCTAAGGCCCATTATTGCCCGATCGAGCGAGCCGATCTGTGTGAGCCCCACGCCAACGAGCATTGTCGTAAGCCACTCAGAGATGCGCTCGAGGTTCGTGTTCGAACTGAGCAGACGCTCGCGCTTAATCGCCGCCACAGCCGCCGGCGGGGCAGATGGACCCGTCCCATTTGCTGCCGCGCCAACAATGGCGCTGAGCGGTGCTGTGCTGTCCTTCGCCAGAATTCGCGGTACCGAGAACAAAAAGCCAAGGAAACCACCAATGGACATTCCAAGGAAGGTAATCAAACCGCCGACGCCTGTAGCAGCGATCCAACCGTCAAACTGCGAGAGAAGCATAAAGAGCAGGGTTACAACCGTTGCAACTCCGCCCACGATGCAGAGAAGAAGCGCATGTCGGCCGCGCTCGCGTTCCTCGGAAGTTGAGTTTGATCTCCCTGCCATCGCCGACATCGCCACCCCTCCAGTTGGTGCGCACCTGACAGCCAGCCTAGCGTAGGTTGAAATACACCCACAAGATGCACTTGTGTAGTAACAACAACCGATTACATCAAGAAGTGGAGGCGCGCCGTTTACCCGAACAGCAGATGCTTGCCGATCGTAAACAGGAGGAACACCCCGCACGCGGCAATCGTGCAGAGCACGGCGAAAGAGCCGAGATCCTTGGCGTGCTTTCCAACCATCGAGATCTCAGGCGAAATCCTGTCGATGACTTCCTCGATCGCGGTGTTGAGCGCCTCTACGGCAAAGAGCACGAGAAACAGGACGACAGCGATCATCAACTCCGCCAGCGTCGCGCCGACGGAGACCAGCAGGATCAGTGAAACCACGAAGAACAACAGTTCCTGCCGGAACGCCGCCTCCTTGATCAGCCGGCGAAAGCCGCCAAGCGAATAGCTGGCGGCTGCAAAGAAGTGGCTGATGCCGGTGAGTTTTGTCACGGCAGGTTTCATCAAGTGCCCTCGTCGTCCGTCAATGGCAGCCATTGCCGCCATCAGTCAGAAATTGCGATACCGGTTCACGGTCCCCGCGGCAAGAACTCTGTCATCAACCTGTCATAAACCTGAAGGTTTCAGTGCTTGTTGCTGACACCTGCCTGCGAGAACGTTGCCATGCCGGAATGGCAGGCCGCCGCTGCCTTGACGATACCGGCCGCGAGCGCCGCGCCAGTCCCCTCGCCAAGCCGCATCCCGAGCGCGAGAAGCGGCGTTTTGCCAAGCATTTCAATCGCTCGCAAATGTCCGGGTTCGCCGGAGACGTGGCCGATCAAGCAGTGATCGAGCGCCGAAGGATTGGCGGCCTTCAGGATGGCGGCGGCCGCTGTCGCGACATAGCCGTCGATCAGCACCGGGATCCTCTCGACACGCGCGGCCAGGATTGCCCCAGCCATCGCCGCGATTTCGCGTCCGCCGAGGCGGCGCATGATCTCCAGCGGATCGTCAAGATGGTCACTGTGCAGCGCCACAGCCTTTTCGACCGCAGCTATCTTGCGTTCCAGCATTTCGCCTTCGGAACCGGTGCCCGGGCCAACCCAGTCACGCGCGTTCCCGCCGTAAAGGGCATAGTTGATCGCTGCTGCGATCGTGGTGTTACCGATCCCCATCTCGCCGATGCAAAGAAGATCGGTGCCGCCTGCGATCGCCTCCATGCCGAAGGCCATGGTTGCCGCACAATCGCGCTCGGACAATGCGGGCTCTTCGGTGATGTCACCGGTCGGGTAGTCGAGCGCGAGATCGAAGACCTTCAGCCCAAGATCATAGGCCACGCAGATCTGATTGATCGCAGCGCCGCCGGCCGCAAAATTCTCCACCATCTGCTGCGTCACGGCCGGCGGAAACGGCGTGATGCCCTGCTTGGTGACGCCGTGGTTGCCGGCGAAGATCGCCACCAGCGGCCGGTTCACTGCAGGCGCCCTGCCCGTCCAGGCGGCAAGCCAGAACGCAATTTCCTCAAGCCGTCCGAGGGCGCCGGGCGGCTTCGTCAATTGAGCATCGCGTTCGCGCGCGGCTGCAAGTGCCCTGGCATCCGGTCCCGGGAGATCGCGCAGAAGTGCCCGAAAATCGTCGAATGGCAGGCCTGAAACGCTCATGAATGCGATTTCCTTGTCTTGGTCGGTAACTTGTCTTTTCGCTGCAAATCAGCTTCTTTCGTCGCCACTCTCTTAAAGGTAGGCGCCGGGGCGAACAACTCCTAAAGCGCTGCATATGGTCGCGGAGTCGGGGTGAGAATGAACATCGGAAACTATGCGGCCGACCTCGCTCGCGCCGTCGCCTTCCTCAGCCGCATTCCGATGCCGTCTTTCGCCTTCGCCGGCTTCGACGGCAAGCTTGACCGCGCCTCCCGCGCCTTTCCCATGGCAGGCATTGTCATTGCGCTCGTGCCCGCGCTTGTCTTCCTGGTCATGCTCGGCCTGCGCGCCGACAGTCTGATGTCGGCGTTTGCAGCCCTGGCCGTTCAAGCAGTATTGACCGGCGCGCTGCACGAGGATGGCCTTGCCGACTGCGCCGATGGCCTCGGCGGCGGGCGCGACCGCGACCACGCGCTCTCCATCATGAAGGACAGCCGCATCGGCACCTATGGTGCGCTCTCGCTGATCCTGTCGTTCGCGCTTCGGGCGGCTGCACTCGCTGCGATCGCACGCACAGCGCAGCCACTTGCCGCGGCGCTCACGATTCCCGCAATCGCCTGCATCAGCCGCGGCGCGCTCGTCTGGCACTGGCACCGGCTGCCATCGGCAAGACCCGTGGGCGTAGCAGCCGCCGCCGGCCAACCCGGCGAAGGCTCGATGCACATGGCGCTCGTGTCCGGCTGTGTTGTGTCCGCTCTGCTTCTCTGGCCGAGCCTTGGTCTCCTTCCTCTCGTTTGCGCTCTCCTTGGCTGCGGCTTGTCGGTCATGGCCTTCACCCGGTTCGTGCGCCACAAGCTTGAAGGCCATACGGGTGACACGCTCGGCGCGGCGCAACAGATTTCGGAAATCGCCGCCGTCTGCGCCCTTGCCATGGCCCTGTGAAATCTCGATATAGATTGCATGCAAACACCCTGCATCGATGTCTGCTGTATCGACCCAAAGACCGGCCTTTGTACGGGCTGCGGTCGTACGCTTGCCGAGATTGGCGGTTGGATGTCATTTTCCGACGACGAGCGCGAACGGCTCATGGCCGTACTGCCCGCACGGCTTTTCGCAAAGGGACAGGATATCTCGCAGGCTACGCAGATTAGGCCGGAGCGGCGTGCATGAACCGTCTGACGATCGTCCTTGCGGTCCTTGGCCTGGGTCTCGCCGTCCTCCTGTTCAGCGACGACACAAGCCGGATCTTCGGTATGCGGACCGACGATTTCGGCCGCTTCATCTATCTGCTTCCGATCGCGTTGATGCTGGCTGCCGGCATCTGGGCGCGCCGCGCCAGCGCCAGCGAGACCCTTCGCAACCTGATGATCTGGCTTGTCCTGATCCTCGGCCTTGCGACCCTTTATCTCTATCGGCAGGAAGCACTCGGGGTCGGCAATCGTCTGCTCGCAGGTCTTGTCCCGGGCCGCGCCGTGGTCGTGACCACCAGCGAGGGTGATCAGGAGGTCATCTTGCACAAGCTTTTGAACGGCCATTACGAGGCCTATGTCACGATCAACGGCCAGAGTATTTCGATGCTGGTCGATACTGGCGCCAGCATGATCGCGCTGTCCCGCGAAGACGCCGAGCGAGTAGGCATTATCCCTGACAACCTCGAATATTCGATGAGCGTGATGACTGCAAACGGCCGCGCCCGCGCCGCCCGTGTCATGCTTTCCGAGGTCGCCATCGGCCCAATCATCCGTCATAACGTTCCCGCCAGCGTCGCGCAGGACGGCAAGCTCGATCAGAGCCTTCTCGGGATGAGCTTCCTCTCGACCCTCGGATCCTTGCAGATCCAGACTGACGAGCTTCGGATGCGGGACTAGAGGCAGTGTTCAGCTCCGCAGCCGGTAGCCCGTCCTGAAAATCCAGCCCAGCGTCCCTAGACAGATCGCCAGGAAGATCGCGATCATCCCGAGGCTCACTAGCGGGTTGACGTCCGCGATGCCAAAGAAGCTCCAACGGAAGCCGCTGACGAGATAGAGTACGGGGTTGAAGTGGCTCACTGCCTGCCAGAAGGGCGGCAGCATGTTGATCGAATAGAAGCTGCCACCGAGGAAGGTCAAGGGCGGCACGACGAGCATGGGAATGAGGTTCAACTGTTCGAAATTCGTGGCCCATATGCCGATCATGAAGCCGAACAGGCTGAACGTGATCGCTGTCAGCAGAAAGAACAGAACCATCATCACTGGATGCTCGATCCGGATGTCCACGAAGACATTCGCAGTGAGCAGGATAATCACCCCGATCATCAACCCTTTTGTCGCCGCGGCACCGACATAGCCAAGCAGAATTTCGGTCATTGCCACCGGCGCCGACAATACCTCGTAAATCGTGCCGGTGAACTTCGGAAAGTAGATTCCGAACGACCCGTTGCTGATGCATTGCCCGAGCAGCGTCAGCATGATCAGGCCGGGCGTGATGAACGCGCCGTAGGACACGCCTTCAACCTGCTGGATGCGCGAACCGATCGCCGCGCCGAAAACGATGAAATAGAGCGATGTCGAGATCACAGGCGAAACGACACTTTGCAGAAGCGTCCGGCGGGTGCGGGCCATTTCGAAGAAATAGATGGATCTGATGGCTTCGAAGTTCATTTTGCCCCTCCCACGAGCGCCACGAAGATGTCTTCCAGCGAGCTCTGTTGCGTGGAAAGATCCTTGAAGTGAATGTTGTGCTCGCCGAGCCGCTTCAGCAGCGTGGCGATGCTTTCCTGCTCCTTCTGAGTATCGAAGTCGTAGATCAGGCGGCTGCCGTCTGCCACAAGCGAAAGACCATTGCCCGCAAACCGATCCGGCAGCGCTTGCAGCGGTTCGTTCAGTTCGAGAATAAGCTGCTTGCGGCCGAGCTTCGCCATCAGCGCCGTCTTGTCTTCGACCAACAACAGCTCGCCGCCGTTGATGACGCCGACACGGTCGGCGATCTCTTCCGCCTCTTCGATATAGTGCGTGGTCAGGATAATCGTGACGCCGGAGCGGCGCAGCTTTTCGACGACGTGCCACATGTCCTTGCGCAGCGTCACGTCGACACCTGCGGTGGGCTCGTCGAGGAAGAGAATTTCCGGCTCATGCGATAGCGCCTTGGCAATCAGCACCCTTCGCTTCATGCCGCCGGACAATTGCCGCAGCGTGTTGTCCTTCTTGTCCCAGAGCGAAAGATCGCGAAGCACCTTCTCTATATGCGCGGGGTT
This sequence comes from Rhizobium sp. BK399, assembly GCF_014194695.1. GTDB lineage: Bacteria > Pseudomonadota > Alphaproteobacteria > Rhizobiales > Rhizobiaceae > Rhizobium. The sequence goes on from NZ_JACIAH010000005.1 coordinate 172,929, forward strand.
GGATCGCTTGCCGTGCAGACCGCGCGAGAAGCTGACCGTATTCCACACAGTCTCGAACTGATCGGTGGTTAGCTCCTGTGGAACGAGACCGATCATAGAACGCGTCGCCCGGAAATCCTTCACCACGTCATGACCGCCGACGGAAACAGCGCCCCCGCTCGGATTGGTAATGCCGCAGACAATCGAGATCATCGTCGTCTTGCCCGCCCCGTTCGGCCCGAGCAAGGCAAGGATTTCGCCCTTCTCGACATCGAGGTCGATGCCTTTGAGGGCCTGAAATCCGTTGGCGTAGGTCTTGGTGAGATTTCGAATGGAAATGATCGGGGCCATGAAGGGCTCTTATGGAGGCTGCGGCGAAAAGTTGCTCGCCGCTATATATGCGTTTCCGGTGGTTTTGACATCCCGGCGCTGCTGAACAGAGTATTCACTTCCGTGAAAACGCTTCCAAGCGAAAAAAATGTCCAAGCCTGTGGAAAACTCCGGCGTGGCAGCATGTCATCAACCGGTGATCTTTCTGCGGCATAAAGGCGGCGAGGCAGCAAGCGCTCTCCGTCCCGCCGCACCCCTTGCGGAGCAGCCGCCTGAGCGATCTCGTTACGCTCCCGTGTTTCCTCGACATGCGTGAAGTGCATTACCAGTCATTACATGATCTGACTCGGCCGGGCGGTGCCGCCCGCGCCGTGTTCGCCTTGGGCCGGCCTTCGGGCCGGCCTTTCCTTTTCAGTGGCAGTAGACCCTGCCGCTCTGGCGTTCGCGCAGATCGAAATGGAAATGGTTCCAGTGCTCCGGGTTGCTCCCGGGCCCTAACACTGTATTGAAATATTTGCAGCTGTCGGTGCGCACGGCCTGCAACAGCCTGCCCTCCCGGAACGAGAACAGCCCCTTCTTGCGCACGTCGATCGCGTGGCCGCTCTTCAGAACGAACTTGCCGACATCGATCGCGTTGCCGCGGGCATGCTCGGACATCGGATTGTAGCGCTGCCGGCTGTTGTTCATGCGGCGGCAGCTGTATCCGCCAAGCGGCTGAATGGTCTTGATGCCCGACCAGTAGCGGAAGCGCGCGGACGGGGCGAGCTCGTTCTTGACCCATTTGGCAAAAGCGAGCGTCACCTGGCAATTCAGTGTCACCGCTGGCCTGACACCGATATTGCCGGAAAGCCCCTGCAACGAGATCGGATACGGCACCTGGCAAGCGGGCCCGTTCGAGATTGGTGGCTTCTCGGTATAGACAACGCCCATTCGCTTCAGCTCGCGGCGGCAGGCAAGCTCCGAGGCCGGCATGACGCTCGGATCAGCAGGAGCCGCGGGCGCACTCATCATCGGCGCGGTCGGGTTGTTCGGCCGCAGCATGGCGACCTCCTGCTCGTCGTTCTCCTCGGGCACCCGCGCGGGCGCCACGACCGCCCTGCCATCGTTCCAAACAGGCGCGCTGCTCATCTGTGCCTGCGCCGCCGGCGCCGGGATCCGTGCAGGATTGAGCTGGGTAGGATTGTCGGTCCCGATGCCATCGACGACCGGCTGATCGGAGTGCCCCTCCGCGATCTGTTGCTGCTGTTCCTCGGCGAGGCCGACAACCGGTTCGGCACCAAGTTCGGCATCCATGTTGACGCCGCCCTCGGGCACCGAGAGCTGCTGAGTCCCTCCCCAGGTCGAAGGCTGACTGCGAAGCGATCCGGCCGCACCCTGCGCCCCTGCCATTGCCTCATCGCTGTCGATCATAGGCAAGCGCCCAGGTTGCTGCGGTGCCTGTAGCGTCCGTGACCGAGTGCCCGCGCCACTGTGTCCCGTTCCGGCAAGATTGGGCGTATCGAGGTAATCGACCGAACCTGCTGCATCAGCGACCGGTGCACCTGCGACCGGATAGGGTTGCTCGTTCGGCGGCATCTGCATCTGCGCCGCCGGCGCGCGGCGCTGCGGCGAAATCGATCCGACCCGAGTTCCGTTGTCGACGTCACCGGGCGGAATAAGGCCATCGGTCGAACATGTTACCAGCGCCGTCGAGAGCAGCGTTGGCAGCACGTATCGCCGAAGAATGGAAACAAACGCCATGCTCTCATCGCTTCCGAGGAACGGCAGGGATCTAAAACTTCAACCGAAATTTAGTGAAGAACGGTGAACGAAAGCTTACCCGGACCGGCGACGGCGGGCCTTGAGCCCAAAACAGTACCGGACTAGCACAAGCGCGCGCGACAAGACCGTTGGCGCCGCCGCGTACAAAACGAAATCTTAAGTCATTCCAACGATTGTAGGATTGGGCCATCCAACGTTGGGTCGAGCATGAAATTCTTCGCTGCCTTCGCCAAAATCGCAGACTGCGTGGCGCCCTCCCGGCGCGGCCGCCAGGCTGCCATGGAGGCTCTCCAAAACGCGCTCGCGGAAACGGAAAAGCAGCTCGAACAACAGGCAGTTGCGCTTGCCCACAGCCGCAAGATCTTCGATCGCTCGTCTGAGGCCGCCAGGATTGGCGTATGGGAATGCAGCCTTCCGGACAATCGCCTGGTCTGGACCAAGATGGTCTATGATCTCTTCGATATGCCAGACGACGCCGAACTCGATCGCGCCGAAATCCTGAAGTGCTACTCGAAGGAGTCGCTCGCCGAGCTTGCTCGCCTCCGCACGCGTGCAATCGAGGAACGCACAGGCTTTACACTCGACGCCGAGATCGTCACGCCCAAGGGCAATACGCGATGGATCCGCATTACCGCGACCGTTGAGTGTGAAGGCGGTGTACCTGTCCGTATTTTCGGCATGAAACTCGACATCACGGCCGAGAAGACGATGTTCGACCAGATTCGCTATCTCGCAGAATTCGACATCCTGACTGGCCTCCCGAACCGCGCGCAATTTCAGACTGCGCTGCAACGCCTGCCCCTCCGCTGTATCAACGGCACCGCCACAGCCCTGCTTCTCATCGACCTTGATGGCTTTAAGGGGATCAACGACACGTTCGGTCACCAGGCCGGCGATGAATGCCTCAAGGAAACAGCAGAGCGCCTGCTGGCGGCATGCCAGGGGGCAGATCTGGTCGCACGCATCGGCGGCGACGAGTTCGCGGTCCTTGTCAGCGGTTACGACAGCGCCGGCAGCGTCGCTAGGCTCGCTGAGACGGTCGTCGACTGCCTCAGCCGCTCCGTCGAACGGGATGGCTCCCGGATGCATGTCGGTGCCTCTGTTGGCGTCGCCTTCTTCGACCCAACCATGCGCTCCGACATCTTCGTTTGCGCCGACGCCGCGCTCTACGAGGCGAAGTCTCAGGGCAAGAACCGGTTCCGAATCTGCCAGGCTTTGGTCAGCGACGACAACCGAAAGATGGATGCAGCCTAGCCACCCGGTAAAGCCTGACGAATCTGCTGCTTTCAGGTAAGATGCCGGAACGCTATCCCGGGTTCGTTGGCAGCGTGCTGGAGGTCCATATGGCAGGCGGAAAATCCACAGTCGTCACAAGTGCACGCGAGACTACGCTGTTGATCGGCCGGCTGCTTCTTGCCTGGATCTTTCTGCATGAGGGCGTATCGCTGGCGCTGAATTTTTCCGGCGCCATCGAGATGGCCGCGCAATTCGGCTTGAGCGTCCCCTTGCTTGTGGCAACGATCGCTCTGCAGATCGTTGCTGGTCTCTCCATCGCGGCCGGTTTTTTGACCCGCATCGGCGCGACCGCCTTGGGCCTGTTTTGCGTTGCGACGGCGACGCTCTATCACACCAACTTCAGCGACCAGAACGAGCTCTTTCATTTCGAGAAGGATCTCGCGATTGCAGGCGGCATGTTCGTGCTCGCGGCCGTCGGTGCAGGCGCTCTCTCGATTGATACCTGGCTGAAGGGTCGCGGGTTCTAGCGCGAACGACAGGTCACCGCTCGGTCACACTGGCGTCGCGGCGCTCTCGTCGATAGGCTCGCAAGATTGCGTCAATCGCCCTCTCCGCCTCGTCGGCACCCGTCTGATAGTTGGAAACCGAAAGCCGCATGACGTGCCTGCCGCGCCATGCCGCTCCGCTGGCAAACAGGACGCCTTCGCGCTGCAAGGCCCCGATCGTTCGTTTCGTCAGCTCATCACCCTGCTCGGGCGGCAGGTCCGCTCCGAAGCGCACGATAACCTGGTTGAGAACGACATCATTGCCGATAGCAATGCCCGGTTCCGCGCCAAGAGCGAAAGCGATGGCCTTTGCAGCGTCACACGCTTGATCGACCAGAGCGCCGACACCACTGCTCCCCAGGTGTTTGATCATCGCCCATGTGGCAAAGCCGCGTGCGCGTCGCGACAGTTCCGGGACATAGTCCGAGGAATTGCGCTCGCCTTCGCTCGCAAGCGGCAGATAACTCGCCGCGATGGTCATCGCGCGCCGATGCGCCAGTTCGTCGCGCACGATCGCATAGCCGCAATCATACGGCGTCTGCAGCCACTTGTGCCCGTCGGTGGCCCAACTGTCCGCCTGCTCTACGCCAGCGGTCAAATCGCATCGCAGGGCGGAAGCCTGCGCCCACAGGCCAAATGCACCGTCGACATGCACCCATGCGCCTTTCGATTTGGCGAGCGGGACCAAGCTACGGAAATCGTCGCAGCCGCCGGTATTGATCTGGCCAGCCTGGAGGACCGCTATACACGGTCCGGAAACATCCGCTACCGCCCGCTCGAACGCTGCAGGCTTGATGCGCCCTTGATCATCCGTCGCGATGCGCACCACACGATCGTGTCCAAGTCCGAGAAACTGCAAAGCCGAAAACACGGTCGTATGCGCGTCATCGCCGATCAGTACGGTGATTGGCGGCGCTCCGAACAATCCATTGGCATCTGCATCCCAACCGGCCCTTAGCAGCACCTCGCCCCGAGCAGATGCAAGACAGGTGAAATTTGCGAGGGTCGCGCCGGTGACAAAGCCGACAGAGCTGCCTGTCGGGAGCCCGAGCAGTTGAAGCAACCAGGCCGCAGCCACTGTTTCTACCGCCGCAGCCGAAGGCGACACCATATGGTTGCCGGCATTCTGTCCCCATGCGCTCGTCAGGAAATCGGCAGCAACCCCCATCGGATGAGAGCCGCCGATGACCCAGCCAAAGAAGCGCCCCCCGGTCGTTAGATGCAAGCCGGGCTCCGCTGCCGTCACCAATTGCTCGAGCACGTCGACCATGGGTGATGGTTGTTCGGGCAGCGGACCGGCAAAGGCATCCACCGAGGCGAAATAGTCATGAAATGGGTGATGGGGACGGCCGTCGTTCTTCTCTCGAAAGCGGGCCGCATGACCGGCAGCGATTGAGAACAATTCCTTCGTGCCCATGATATCCGCCCTCCACGCCGCGCCGTCAAAGCCCGCGATGGCGGAGAGTAGCCTGAACTCTATGACGGGGCCAGCCCACCGGCTAAGCGCACCTGTCGACAGCCTTCAGGGCTTCAAGCGCCGAGGCTGCGAAACGCCATCGGCACATCGCGTTTCTCGCTGCCGTAGAGCTCGTTCATGATCTTAGCGACTTCGATGGCATGGCCTTCGGTCAAGCCGTGCAATATCTGCCCGCCGAAAGAAGCAGGCTCTTCAGTCTCGTTGTCCCACACGATCCATGAATCGAGCGGGTCGCAAATGACATCGTAACGTTGATCGGAACTACACATGGGTAAATTGCCTTAAAGAACCCTACCCGCTTAAGCCCTCGACTCTTAACGTGCTCTTGCTTCGGACTACCAATTTAACGCGAGCGATTTCTTGTCCTGATGATCGGGAAGCCCAGAAAATACCAGGACAAGGCCGTTCCCAAGCCCACCGGCGCGATCGGACCGATGCTGCCACCACGTAGCAGGCAGGCCAGAAGTCCCGCGACCAGTCCGACGATCACCAGATCGATCAGGCATGGCCGCGACTCGGATGATGATTTCTCTCCCATGATGTCGACTTAGGTCATCCGCCTGCCCTGACAAAGGCATTGCCCCCGGGATGCCTAACAAAGCCTGAACGTCAGGCAAGGCGTCTCCCTAAGAGATGCCGGAGGTTCCGATTTGGTGCAGCTGGCGTCGCTTGCGCCGGGCAAATCCGACGCACCCCTCGTCTATCGAGCTGGAACGCTGCCCGTGACGATCCGGTCTGTCTTCATCACCTGCATCTGGGGCCAGTTGGACGCGGCTTCGCTGGCCGGACGGCTACCGACGGCCAGAATTGTTATCAGACCCGCCACGATGGCAGTAAAAAGCAAGCCGCTGTAGGTCATTGTTTCGAGCCTCAATGCTGTGGTTTCCCAGCCACTGCGGCGCAAACTGATACGAGACGCTGAATGAAAGCCTAATGAACATGGTTAACGCTCAGCGTTTCCCGATTTGAGGCGCGACCTGTGGATAACTAGTCGCCCTCGCCGGTCTGCGCTGGCCGCTGCTGGAACAACCGCTTCAAGGCGTCGACCTGCTCCGCGTCGATCTTCGCGTCCGTCACGGTGATCCAACCATCAATGTAGTGTTGCGGAGCATAGACATGGCCGTACCCCATCGGGGACGTCGTAGCGGTTGCCATGTCGACGAGCAATTGCAGCATCGTCAGCGCGGGAAACCAACGCAGGCTCGGCGAAACATCGGGTCCTCGCGGCTGCCGCATCCAGGCCGGCTCCCGGTAGAAGGAATGAGGATCGAAAAACGTCACGGCATCGCTGGCATATTGCAGATAGACAAGGCGAATTGGTCCCCAATGTGCACCGGGAATATCCAACTGGTTCGTCTGGTTGGTGAACCGAATGAGAGATCCATCCCGGAACTGCGGCAACCAAGCGGGCGATTTGGGATTGCGCGCAGCCGTCACGTCGCGCCACATTCTGCTTTCGAACGGCGGGCCACTCCACAACGCGCCATGGAAGGGATCCGACACGATATCGAATATGTCGGCGGAGATCTGGGAATTCAGCGCTCCAAGGCTGAGGCCGTGCAGGTAGAGCTTGGGTCTCTTGTCTCGCGGCAGCGTCGTCCAGTAGCCATAGACTTCACGAAAGAGCGCCCTGGCGGAAGCCGATCCGTATTCCGGCTCGACGAGCAGCGAAAGCCAGCTGGTCAGATAGGAATACTGGAGACCCACGCTCGCCACGTCCCCGTGCTGCAGATATTCGAGCGTATCCATTGCCTCGGGGTCGATCCAGCCGGTGCCGGTTGGGACGATGATGACGAGCAGCGAGCGTTCGAACGCGCCTTGGCGCTTCATTTCGTCCAGCGCAAGCCTTGCGCGTTGCTCGATGGTCTCTGCGTTGTTGAGGCCGACGTAAGTTCGTATCGGCTCCTGCGCCACAGTCTTCCAGAAATCGCCGATATCAACGGCTGTCGGCCCCGATGAGATGAAATGACGGCCCTGGCGACCAAGTCCCTCCCAGGTGACAAGCGAGGCGGTGCTTCCGGTCTTCGCGGGGTCGGCTGGTACGGGGATGTTGTCTTCCACCAGTGCATCCAATTTCCGGAAGGATGTGTCTGCCATATGGAGAGCCGAGCGCAGCAGCACGCCGTTCACGACGGACCAGAAAAGCACGATGGCCAGTGCCCCGCCAACCACCTGCGAGACCCGACGCGGGACGAAGCGTGATAGCCATCCCGAAAAGGACAGACAGGTAAGGCGGAACAGCCGCCCAATCAGAAAGGCCGCGAAAAAGACGAGGATGGCGATGGTCGCAACCTTGAAGGGGTCGGCCGTATCGACACGCTCGATATGCCATAAGTCGCGGATCGAATTCTGCCAGTCGGCAGCCCGCCAAAGGAAAGCCACGGCCAGCAAGAGGCCAAGTCCGCAAACGATCAGGTTGCCGGGCAGCCTGCGGCCGTCGAAAACGGGCAGTTCCAAGTACTTCCACAGCCAAGTGAAACTTACCGCGATGAGATACCCGACCGCGGCGGCAATGCCGGACAGAGCGCCTTGAATGAAATAGGAGCGCGGCATGAGGCTCGGCGTCAGCGACGCAGCGAAGAAAATGAAGGCTAGGGCCAGCCCCGGCGTCGAAAACGACGCGAACAGGCGCAGCAGCAAACGGTTCATGCGTTCCCTCTCATGCTTCTGACGCCGATAACGACCGGCGTGCCCAGTCTTGCCACATCTAAAGTCCGAGGAACTTGAACGGCGCGGACTCCTTGAAGTCCTTCGTCGCGTCTCCGGCGTAGGTGTGATCCTGGTTCTCGCCCAGATCGAGCTTCATCACCTTACCGCTGTCCTTGGAGAAGTCGATTGCCTTGAGATCGACCCAAAACGTATTGGGCGTCAGCGCTGACTCGAAGAAGTAGAGCATACGCTTGTGATCTACGACCGTCCGCCAACGTGTCGAGGAGATGTTCGGCTCTTCCGGCGTGTTCAAGCCGTAAGGCACGGAAGCGTTTCGAATGACGCTGAAGACGCTCGCCAGGGCCCTATTCGGATCTTCGTCCTTGGGAATGGCATTCACGTAGAAGGACGCACGCGCGAACCGGTCGGAGGCGCGGTTTGTGCCCGGCAGCATGACCGTCCCGCCGATCTGCTTCCAATAGGAATTCAGGGCGAGTTGCTCGTCAAAGATCGGCGAGTTCGTCATCACCTGATATTTTCGGTCATGGTGGATGACTTGCCTACCGTTGATGTACTCCACGATCGCACTGTCGCCAGTCTTGTCGGACATCGAAAGGTGCAGCGTCGTCAGGCGGTTCTCGCCCGGGACGTTGTCGGTGACAACGGTGAAGGGCTCCTTTTCAAGCGCTGCCACCGCCTCGTCGACGGACGCAAAGTTGTCGAGCACATATTGCCCCCACGCCGCGATCGTCAGGCCCGGCTTGCTGTCCTTGTCGAACTTCGGATACTCGGACTCCACGAGCCACAGCAGATTGACATTGAGGCCCGCCTCGTTGACCCCATCGGTCGTGGATACGTCGTATCCGGTGGCGACCACGCTGCCATATTTCGCTGTCCACTTGATGGAGTTCGGACCAGCCTCGCCGTTGCGCTCGATGCCACGCGGCAGCACCCAAAGGTTCGTGGCGACATCGCTCTTCCAGTCCATCGACCGGGCAGTGATGATGTTTCCATCCGGGCCGAGATAGACCAGGCGCGTGCATGCCTCAGCCGCTGTCTGCCCAAGGACCAACATCGATCCGACGGCGAGCGCAACAAGTGAACGAGCCAGAGGGCTACTGCCGAAGATCATCCGCTACTCCATCCTTTGTTTGAACTGAACTAGAAGCGCATCGAGAAGCCGACGACAGGACCGTGTTGGCTGACATCCCAGCGAAATTTGTTCACGCCGGTGAAATCGTCGTTTTCGTAGTCCTGATACAGCAAACGATAGCCAGCCCTCAGGATCGTCGGCTTGCCGAACATCTCCATCCGGTAGCCGAGATAGGCCTGCGCATTGACGCTGACCTTCGATCCGACATCGAAACCGCCGATGTCAGCCTCGGCAAACAGATTCCAGCGCTCGGTGAGATCCGCATTCATCCGAAGGCCGATAAATGGATCGGTCCAGTCGGCGCTCTTCGTGGTACTGGTGCCGAAAGCGGAAACATCTGCCTTCAGCTCAGTCCAACGAACCCCGGCGGTTGGCTCGAAGGCGATCGTTCGAGGTTTTCCAAAGACTGTCTGCCCACCCAGATCAATCTCGTAGGCCTTGAAGAATGCGCCTGCCGAGAGTGTCGTGGTCTTGATATCAAGCCCGATCTCGTGCGCGAAAGCCTCTTCATCCTGACTTGTCTGAACGTGCTGCCCATCGAAATAGACGCCCCATTTTCCGTTCGTAACCTCGACATTTCCCATCAGGACGAAATCGAGGCGATCGAAAATCTCGGAGAACGGCACGTCCACATCCGTGTCGAAGCCGGCGAGCGATCCACTGCCATTCAGCGAGGCGGCCCAGGCATATGGGCTGACGATGACTGCCCATTCCCTCTCCGGCTCCATGCGCTCAGCATCGAAGTCAGCAGCCCTGCTCGGTGAAAACGCTATCGACGACATGCAAAACACGAGGCCGAACAAACTCATCGGCACGCAAGGCGAGAATCGAAGCATTCCTAGCCTCCGCTACGGGACGCCTCGCACCTTACTATCTGAAAGCGCAAATTCAAGGGACGCACGAACAGGTAGCCGGCACGAAAAAAGTCCCCCGCAACATTGCGCGGGAGACTTTCGATGCGTCGTTAGCCGAGTAGTCAGGCGGCGTGGGACATCCGGCCCGCGGCACCGCCAGTGGCAGCGCGCAGTCTGAAGTTGGCGAGCAATGTGCTCAGCTGCCGGCTTTCCTCGGCCAGCGTCTGGCTTGCAGCCGTAGTCTCTTCCACCATCGCGGCATTCTGCTGCGTCATCTGGTCCATGTGATTGACCGAGGTGTTGATCTCGTTGAGCCCCGTCGCCTGCTCGCGCGCCGCTGTGGCGATCGACGCGACATGGTTGTTGACGCGATTGACCAGTTCCTCGATTTCGAGCAGGGCGTCGCCGGTGGAGCGCACCAGCATGACGCCGTTGCCGACCTCGCTTGCCGAGGTGCTGATCAGCACCTTGATCTCCTTTGCGGCATTGGCCGAGCGTTGCGCCAACTCACGCACTTCCTGTGCGACCACGGCGAAGCCGCGTCCCGCCTCGCCTGCACGCGCCGCCTCGACACCGGCATTGAGTGCGAGCAGGTTCGTCTGGAAGGCAATCTCGTCGATGACGCCGATGATCTGACCGATACGGTTGGACGAATCCTCGATCCGGTTCATCGCAGTTACCGCATTGCGGACAATCTCACCCGACTTGCCGGCGCTGGTCTTGGTTTCCGCTACCATCTCGCGAGCCTCCGCCGCGCGTTCCGACGCCGTCCGCACCGTCGCAGTAATTTCGTCAAGAGCCGCCGCTGTCTCTTCAAGGGCGGCCGCCTGCTGTTCGGTGCGCTTCGACAGATTGTTTGTTGCTCCGCTGATATTGCCGGCGCTGTCGTTGACGACACGCGTCGATTCCGCGATCGCCTGGATAACCCCATTCAGCGCGCCAACCGCGGAGTTGAAGTCGGATCGCAGCTTGGCATAGTCGTCGCCGAGATCGTCGATCGACACGGTCAGGTCGCCGACCGCCAGTTTCTCGAGGCCGGCACCGAGCGACTGGATGGCAAGGCTCTGACGATCCGCCGCCGAGCGCAAATTGGCCTCGTTGCCCCGACGCTCCTCCTCGATCTGCGACTGATGCCGGCCCTCGCGATCCCGCATGACCGCGCGCTCACGGACGGAATCCCGCAACACAAGCAGGGATTTCGCCATCGCGCCGATCTCGTCACGTCTGTCGTGATCGACGATGTCGACCGCATCATGCTCATCGGCAATGGCGTTCATCGCGCCCTTGAGCCGAGCGATCGGCGACGTCACGCTGCGCACAATGCCAAAGGCAACCGCGATGATGACAATCGCGCCGACAAGGCAGGCGCCGCCCGCCCAGATCGCATTCTGACGATAAAGGGCCGCAAGATCGTCGGCATAGACGCCTGTGCCGACGACCCAGCCCCAAGGTTCGAAGCCGACCACATGCGAGTATTTCAGCACCGGCTCTGCCGCACCCGGCTTCGGCCAGTAGTAGTCGACAAAGCCTTCGCCGCTCTTCTTCACGGTGTTGGCGAACTCAACGAAGATGAATTTCCCGGTCGGATCCTTGTTCTGGGACAGATCCGTTCCGTTCAGCTCCGGCTTGATCGGATGCATGATCATCGTCGGATGCATGTCATTGATCCAGAAGTAGCCATTGCCGCCGTAGCGCATGGCCGAGATCACGTCTTTCGCCGCAGTTTGCGCCTGCTCTCGCGTCATCGCGCCGGACTGTTCCAGCTTGTAGTATTTCTCGAAGATGGCGATCGCCGTCGCGTCCATCTGCGCAAGACCATGCTTGCGCTCGCTCTCCAGCTTGGCATGCGAATAGTTCAGGAAGAAGGTGATGGCGAGCACCAGAATAGTCAGCGCCAGCCCCACAAGAGAATAGAGGCGGGTGGAAATCTTGACGTTACGCATTGAGCCCCAGCAGTTCAGAATTTGATCATAGTCAAATACTGCTATGCGGGCCTTACTGGATGGTGAATTTTAATTAGATCTCACTGAATTGCCGCAAGGTGATGATTTTCTCAAATGTCTCGCATATTCGCGCAAGTCATTGATTTATATTGACCGCCCAACATTGCACCAAAGCACGCTAGGTAATATCTCATAGAACTATAGTCTGAGTTTGGGAGAGGGACGCCTCACCTCCAGACATCAGCGCGTTTCGCTTCCAGGGCATCTGCGCTAGGGTCCCTCGGAATCGTTGTCCGTTTTTCTTGAACAGGAGCCTTCCATGACCGACGCCAAGCCGAATGGCGCCCTGACCCTTCGCACCGTGGCCATGCCCGCCGACGCCAATCCGGCAGGCGACATTTTCGGCGGTTGGGTCATGGCACAGATGGACCTTGCGTCCGGCATTACGGCATCGGAACGCGCAAAGGGTCGCGTCGTCACCGCAGCGGTCAAGGAAATGGCATTCGCTCTGCCAGTGAAGATCGGCGACACTCTTTCAGTCTTCACCACGATCGAAGCTGTCGGCCGCACCTCAATCACGCTCTCGGTCGAGGCATGGGCTACCCGTGCCCGCTACAACAACATGGAACAAGTGACGGCGGCGACGTTCATCATGGTCGCGCTCGACGAGACCGGAAAGCCGAAGCCGGTTCCAGCGGAATAGGCCATGGAATCGGTCAGCTCGCCCGAGGTCTTTCTCCACATCAAGGTCGTGATGGGGATGGTGATCTCGCTCAGCCTTGCGCGGCTGCTGACGGGCATCGCCGGCATCATCCAGCATCCGGGAAAGGGCAAGCCCTATGCCGTCCATCTCGGCTGGGCGGCATCGATGTTCCTCTTCATCATCCACATCTGGTGGTGGGAGTATCGGCTGCAGGCCGTGCCGGTGCTGCATTTCGGCATCTACCTGTTTCTCGTCTCGTTCTGCTGCCTGTTCTTCATGCTCTGCGCGCTGCTCTTCCCAGCCTCGCTCGACGAGTATGGCGGCTACGAAGAGTATTTCTATTCGCGTCGGCGCTGGTTCTTCGGCACGCTCGCCCTCACCTATGCCGTCGACATCATCGATACCGCGATCAAGGGGGCAGACCATATCCAGTCTATCGGCTGGGAGTTTCCGGCGCGCAACATCGCCTATGTCATCCTCTGCGTCATCGCCGCATGGACGGCCAACCGCCGCTTCCACGCCGTCTTCGTCTGGCTCAATCTGCTCTATCAGGTCAGCTTCATTTTCCGCATCTATGACGTCCTGGGATAAATGCGCAACTTTTTGGTTGCTATTTCGCCGCCACCATGAGACAAAAGGCAACCAGGAGGTTGCCGATATGTCTGATCGCATCGAGAAAATCATCGAACTGAACGCTTCGGTCGAGCGCGTCTGGAAGGCCATCACCGATCATCGCGAATTCGGCGAATGGTTCCGCGTCCAGCTCGATGGACCCTTCGTGCCCGGCCAGAACTCGACTGGCCACATCACCCATCCCGGCTACGAACACATTCGCTGGCAGGCCACCGTCAAACGCATGGAGGAGCCCAAGCTTTTTTCCTTCACGTGGCATCCCTACGGCATCGATCCCAACGTCGACTATTCCAAGGAAGAGCCGACGCTCGTCGAGTTTCGTCTCGAGCCGACGTCGTCGGGTTCGCGCCTGACGGTCACGGAATCGGGTTTTGACAAAGTCCCGCCGCATCGCCGCGAGGAGGCATTCCGTATGAACGACGGGGGCTGGGCCGAACAGATGAAAAACATCAAGGAATACGTCGATAGATAACGTCGATTTCCACCGCGAGAACGCGGCAATCCTGTTCGCCGCCTTGGGAGACCCGACGCGCCTGTCACTGCTGACAACCCTCAGCGACGGGCGCGAACGCTCGATCGCAGGGCTTTCGGTCGGCACTGTCCTCACCCGGCAGGCGGTGACAAAGCATCTGCACGTGCTGGAACAGGCCGGCCTCGTTCGCTCCACCAAGGTTGGGCGGGAAAGCCATTACGCTTTCCAACCCGATCGGATCGGCGATATGCGTGCCTATCTCGACAGCGTCTCCCGGCAATGGGACGACGCGCTCGAACGCCTGCGCGCCTTCGTGGAGCGGTAGACACATCAGCTAGCGAATGGGCCTAGCCGCGAAAAATGAAGGATGCACCGATCGCGATCAGGGCAAAGCCGATCGCATGGTTCCACGTCAGGTTCTCGCCGAGCCAGAAGACCGAGAACCCGGAGAAGACGAGAAGCGTAATTACCTCCTGCATCGTCTTCAGCTGCGCCGTCGAATAGACAGCCGAGCCGATGCGATTCGCCGGCACGGCAAGGCAATATTCGAAAAAAGCGATCGCCCAGCTGACGACGATGGCGATGAACAGCGCCGCCCCCTTATGCTTCAGATGGCCGTACCAGGCGAAGGTCATAAAGATGTTCGACGCGAAAAGCATGACGACCGGCCAGACGGCGGCTGGGCTGAGGGCAAAAGGCATGGGTGATTCCCGGAAATTGAAACTGGCGGCAGCATGTATCGCCAAATTTCCGCTCTGCAAGGGCCCGTGCGGACTTGCAGCCGCCTCTACGTCCGCAATCGAGTGTAACACCTCAAAGGATCACTCATTCAGCAATCAGTGGTTGATGTTAATTTGTGTGAATTTCTCAAAGGCTGTGCGCCTAATAGGAAAGGCATCCGCAGATTGACAGTCCGATACGCTGCAGCGGAACGAATTGCCCGCAACATCGCCGCGCGTCGCCCGTCCGGATCGCCTTCACCAGTCGTCTACCGGAGGGGACGCGCCATGGACACGATCACAGATATAGGCAAAACCAGCTTGGCCGGAGTGCTCGCCGCTCTGGCGCAGGCAAAAATGAAGATCGGCTCGATTGTCGACGCCGGCGGCACCTATTCGGTCACCTACGATCTCGCGTCGTCTTCTTCGGACGGAGCTAGTCTCAACGAGACCCTGCCCAGCACGCCACCCGTCGCGAACATGGACAGCCCTGCCCCGCCGCCCGCCGGCGCGCATGGACCGTTCGTTCACGCTCGAGCAATCGCACCTAAAACGATCCTCTATACCGACGCGAGTGGCCGCGACGAAATCCGCGAAGGCGGATCACGCTCCTGGCGCAACTGCAACGCGGGGAATATCCGCAAGGGTGACTTCTCGATCAATTGTGGCGCCATCGGCGATGACGGCAGCTTTGCAATCTTCCCTGACGAGGATACCGGAAAGGCGGCCATCATCGCGCTGTTGCGAACGGCAACCTATATCAAGCTCACGCTCAAGCAGGCGATTTTCCGCTACGCTCCGCCGGAGGAGAACAAGTCAGCTGAGTACGCTCAGTTCATCCACGATAAGACAGGCGTTGCGCTGACTGCGGTTCTCGCCGACCTGAAAATGGACGATTTCCGAAAGATCGCCAGGTTCATTCAGGTCGTTGAAGGTTGGAAGCCCGGCACAATCAGACCGAACGCACCGCCTGCACCGCTGATGGGAGCGGCGATTGGCGTGGCATCCTCAGCGGCATCGGCAACGCAGGACTGGATGACCATCGCCCGCCGCGAAGCAGCCCTCCCGGCGCATGAACGTAGCCAGTGGCCGGATCCCGGCGAGAACCCCCGCATCCTCAATTACTTCAAGGTCTGCGCACCATGGTTCGAGGTTGCCGGCGGCGACGAGGTCGATTGGTGCGCCGCCTTCGTCAATTACTGCCTGGTCAGTAGCGGCCACATGGGCACCGATCATCCCGGCGCCCGTTCGTTCTTCTGGAACAAGAAGAACCAGTTCCTCGTGCTCAAGGAACCGAAACCGGGCGCGATCGCGGTTCGTCGCTATGCGCCCTTTACCGATCCGAGCTGGGCAACCGGCAACGGCCATGTCGGTTTCGTGGTCTCCTGGACCAATACGACCATCACACTGCTTGGTGGAAACCAGAGCAACACGGTTTGCGAGAAAACCTTCCCCCTAATCGAAAAGAACGGAAACACCAAAGAATCCGAGTTCGTCCGTTTCCTGATGCCCGTGATCGTCTGAACTCGAACGGTAAGCGGGCGCGGACACACCGCGCCCGCTTCCAGCGGTTCGTTTGGCCGATCATGCACGCAGACCGCGTGGCTCCTCGGCCTCCTCCGTTCCGAACCGCACATCCTTCTTCTCGTAACCAAAGCCGGCGAGCAGCGCGACGACGATGGCAACGACGGCCGCGACCATAAGCAGCGCGTACGCATAGTCGCCGTCCCAACGCTCGGCCAGTCCCGCCTGCAGCGTCGCATTGCCTGACGCGAGCAGATTGCCGAGCTGGTAGGCAAATCCCGGGAACGTGCCGCGTACCTCGTCTGGCGACAGCTCATTGAGATGCACCGGCACGATGCCCCAGGCGCCCTGCACGAAGAACTGCATCAGGAACGCACCGATCGCGAGCAGCACCGGTCCCGGCGCATAGACCCAAAGCGGCGCCACCGGCACGGCGATCAGCGATGCGATGACGATCGCCTTCTTGCGCCCGATCCGCTGCGAAAGCGCACCGAAGAAGAGACCACCGCAGATCGCGCCGATATTGTAGACGATGGCAATCGCGCCGGTCGTATAGCTATCGTAGTTGCGTTGGGTCTCCAGGAAGGTCGGATAGAGATCCTGCGTTCCGTGGCTGAAGAAGTTGAACGCTGTCATCAGCAGCACGGACCACAGGAACAGCGGCACGTTTTCACGTAGCACTGTATGGAACGGTCGGCGTCCCTGTTTCTGCCGCTTGAGAAACGCCGGGCTCTCCTCGACGCTGCGCCGGATGTAGAGCACCAGCAACGCCGGCAGCGCCCCGACGAAGAACATGCCCCGCCAGCCGATGACTGGGAAGAGCAGGAAAAAGACGATCGAGGCGAGCAGATAACCAGAGGGGTAACCGGCCTGCAGGATGCCGGAGACAATGCCACGGCTATCTTCAGGGACGGTTTCCATGACGAGTGACGCGCCGACGCCCCATTCGCCGCCCATGGCGATGCCGTAGAGCGCCCTGAGCATGATGAACATGGTCAGCCCCGTCGAGAAACCGGTCAGAAACTCGAACAGCGAATAGAGCGCCACATTCACCATCAGCGTGATACGGCGGCCATATTTGTCTGATGCGAGCCCGAAGAGCAGGGCGCCGAGCGGCCGCATCGCAAGCGTCAGGAAGATCGCGACCGACACGGCCGCGACGTCGGTGTGAAACTCATCTGCAATGTGCTTGAGAACGAAAACCAGAATGAAGAAATCGAAGGCATCGAGCGTCCAGCCGAGATAGCTGGCAATAACGGTGTTGCGCTGCTGCGAGGTGAGCGCGCGCAGGCTCTGCAATGCGGACATCATGTTCCTCCGTCCGAAAGCGGCGGCGAGGCGGGCAATGTCCGGATGCCGTCGAAGAGAGGGATCGCCCGGGGATGGGCGAGGTCGAAGCTGTGACAGGCAGCCTCGTTTAACGTCAGCATTGCTGCCCTTGTTCCCGGCTGCGACAGTTTGACCGTCGCTCAGCTTTCACCGGCAAGCTTTTCGCGAATGTGATCCGGCCCGCCGGTCATGCGCCTGGCAAAAGGCCGGTCGGGATCCACGACACGCCAGAACGGCGCGCTGCCCTCCTTGCTGATGTGCACCAGATGCCGCTGCACCGTGACGGGGCAGCAGGCATCCGCGCCGTATTTCGCCGCGAGCGCGCGCCGGATCTCCGCCAGATCCGACAGCTGCCCCGTCGGCGCGCTTTGCAACGCATCGACGACCATGCTTTCGCTCGGGATCAGCATGCGCTGCTCCTGAGCCCTGCCCTTTGGCCGCATCTTGATAACGGGAATATCGCTCATGGTATCCTCTGCAGATCGAGAGCCGCGCTCAGGTGAGGTTCCTGCGACGCTCTACCTCGGCAGCGGTCGGCTGTTCGAACTCGAACGAGCCAGTCACGATATCGCCGTCGCGAACATACTTGTTCACCGTGACGCCAGTGCCCGAAGTCCGCGAACTGATGAGCTTCAGCTTGCCCGGAGATGCTCCGTCGCCGAACAGCCGCTTGCCCTTGCCGAGCACGACAGGAAAGAACGAGACATACAGCTCATCGACCAGATCGTTCCGGAACAGCGTCTGCAGGAAGTGGGTCGATCCTTGCGTCAGCAGGTCAGGTCCAACGCTCGCTTTCAACGCCTTGAGCGCGCCGACGACGTCGGCTCCGAGCACTTGGCTGTTCTGCCAACCTGGCTTGAAGTCCGGATTGCGCGTGGCGACATATTTGGTGATCTTGTCGAACAGCGGCCCGATCGGATCGTCTGACGCAACGTAAGGCCAATGCGCGGCAAAGATGTCATAGGTCTTGCGGCCAAGCAGCAGATCGAAGGGATTGGCGAACATCTCGCCGACCGACTCTCCCATCGCCTCGTCGAAATAAGGCGCGGCCCAGCCGCCATAGCGGAAACCGCCGATCGGATCCTCATCCGGACCGCCCGGCGCCTGCATGACGCCGTCGAGACTGACGAATGCACCTGTCATGATCTTCCGCATCCTCATTTTCCTCCATGAAAACCTGCGTAGCTTGTGCACCAAGGACGTTCGCCCGCCGCCCGCGCCGACAATTGCATCCGACAAAATCCGCCGCCACTGTTTGCCAAATCCGAACGATTCTTTTGTTTCCCTTTTGTACTCTTTGCCCCTTCACTTTCGCGGTGACTCTCGCCATATTCCGGCCATGGCCAAAACTCCGAAGAAATCCCCCGCCCCTGTTGGCTTCGAGGAAGCCCCGCATTCGTCCTTCGAGGGCGCGCCCCTGTCCGGTTCCGTATCCGATTGGGTGAAGCAGCTGGAGGCCGATGCCGAGGCGTCAAGTGTCGAGACGCAGCGCCAGATCGCCTCGAAGGCCGGCAAGCACCGCAAGAAGGTGGAGATCGCCGCCTCCAAATCCGCGCGCGGTACCTCCATGGGCGGCTCGACCGACCCGAAAACCCGCGCCGCCGCCGGCCTCAACCCGGTCGCGGGCATGGACACGACGCTGGAGGAAGCCGCTTCGCTGCAGGCCGGCACCGCCGTCACCGCCACTGTCGAGGCCCTGTCGGCGCTGATCGAGAGCGGCAACCCGCTTCACAAGAACGGCAAGATCTGGACGCCGCACCGCCCCGCCCGGCCCGACAAGTCCGAAGGCGGCATCTCGATCCGCATGGACTCGGAATACCAGCCCGCCGGCGACCAGCCGACCGCCATCAAGGACCTCGTCGAGGGCCTCGAAAATGGCGACCGCAGCCAGGTTCTGCTCGGCGTCACCGGCTCCGGCAAGACCTTCACCATGGCCAAGGTGATCGAGGAAACCCAGCGCCCGGCCCTGATCCTGGCGCCGAACAAGACGCTCGCCGCCCAGCTCTATTCCGAGTTCAAGAACTTCTTCCCCGACAACGCGGTTGAGTACTTCGTCTCCTACTACGACTACTACCAGCCGGAAGCCTACGTGCCGCGCTCCGACACCTATATCGAGAAGGAATCCTCGATCAACGAGCAGATCGACCGCATGCGCCACTCGGCGACGCGCTCGCTGCTCGAGCGCGACGACTGCATCATCGTCGCCTCGGTCTCCTGCATCTACGGTATCGGCTCGGTCGAGACCTATACCGCCATGACCTTCCAGATGAATGTCGGCGACCGCCTCGACCAGCGCCAGCTGCTCGCCGACCTCGTCGCCCAGCAATACAAGCGCCGCGACATGGATTTCCAGCGCGGCTCCTTCCGCGTCCGCGGTGACACCATCGAAATCTTCCCTGCCCACCTGGAAGACGCGGCCTGGCGCATAAGCATGTTCGGCGACGAGATCGACGCGATCACCGAGTTCGACCCGCTGACCGGCGCCAAGACCGGCGACCTGAAATCGGTGAAGATCTACGCCAACTCGCACTACGTCACCCCGCGCCCGACGCTGAACGCCGCCATCAAGTCGATCAAGGAGGAGCTGAAGGGCCGCCTCGCCGAACTCGAAAAGGCCGGCCGCCTGCTGGAGGCCCAGCGCCTGGAACAGCGCACCCGCTACGATATCGAAATGCTCGAGGCCACAGGCTCCTGCCAGGGCATCGAGAACTATTCGCGTTATCTCACCGGCCGCGACCCCGGCGACCCGCCGCCGACGCTGTTCGAATATGTCCCCGACAACGCCATCGTCTTCATCGACGAAAGCCATGTCACCATCCCGCAGATCGGCGGCATGTACCGAGGCGACTTCCGCCGCAAGGCGACGCTCGCCGAATACGGCTTCCGCCTGCCCTCCTGCATGGACAACCGTCCCTTGCGCTTCGAGGAATGGGACGCCATGCGCCCGGACACGATCGCCGTCTCCGCCACCCCCGGCGGCTGGGAGATGGAACAGGCAGGCGGCGTCTTCGCCGAACAGGTCATCCGCCCGACCGGCCTGATCGACCCGCCGGTTGAGGTCCGCTCGGCCCGCAGCCAGGTCGACGACGTGCTCGGCGAAATCCGCGAGACCGCGGCCAAGGGCTACCGCACCCTCTGCACCGTGCTCACCAAGCGCATGGCCGAGGACCTGACCGAATACCTGCACGAACAGGGCGTCCGCGTCCGCTACATGCACAGCGACATCGACACGCTCGAGCGCATCGAGATCATCCGCGACCTCCGCCTCGGCGCCTTCGACGTGCTGGTCGGCATCAACCTTCTGCGCGAAGGCCTCGACATTCCCGAATGCGGCTTCGTCGCCATCCTCGATGCCGACAAGGAAGGCTTCCTGCGCTCCGAGACCTCGCTGATCCAGACCATCGGCCGCGCCGCACGTAATGTCGACGGCAAGGTCATCCTCTATGCCGACAACATCACCGGCTCGATGCAGCGCGCCATGGACGAGACCGCGCGCCGCCGCGAAAAGCAGGTGGCCTATAACGAGGAACACGGCATCACGCCGGAGAGCGTCAAGGCGAAGATCTCCGACATCCTCGACTCGGTCTACGAACGCGACCACGTCCGCGCCGACATTTCAGGCGCCTCGGGCAAGGGTTTTGCCGATGGCGGCAACCTCGTCGGCGGCAACCTGCAGACTCATCTCAACGCGCTGGAAAAGCAGATGCGCGACGCCGCCGCCGACCTCGACTTCGAAAAGGCCGCCCGCCTGCGCGACGAGATCAAGCGCCTCAAGGCCGCCGAACTCGCCGTCATGGACGACCCGATGGCGCGCGAGGAAGCACGCTCGCAGGAGGGCAGCGGCAAGAAGAGCGGCAAGCCGGCCGCTGGCGGAAGCTCCCTCTTCGCCAAGCCCGGCCTCAACGACATGGGCCCGGGCACCGACACCGAAACCCCGCTCTTCCGCAAGCCCGATCTCGATGAAATGGGCCGCGACGTCGCGGACCCCGCCGGCAAGAGCCTCTTCCGCCGCAACAGCCTCGACGAAATGACCGTCGGCCGCACCGAAAAACCGGTCGCCGGCCACCTGCCGGACAAGCCCGAGGCCGCCAAGGGCACGAAGCGCTTCTCACCGCTGCTGGAAGGCCAGCCGGAACGCGACGCCGTCAGGCCGCTGGTGCGCGGCAAGACCGGCGTCGGCAGCTACGAGGATGCGGTGGACCAGAAGCGCAAGGGTCGGACAAAGGGCAAGACGGGTCGGCCCGGAAGATAGAGGATGTCTCCTCTCGACCCAAAGCGGACTTATGGGCGTTCGCGTCCTTCGAGGAGGATGTCACGATCATCGCCTATGCGGTTTCCGATTCCAGCGGCAAGCCGCTCGTCTCCCACGTTCGCGGTAGCGCCGACCTGGTGCAGCACAAGCTGGCGGGCGGGGCGGCGCGCGCTAGGATGGACGGCCCTCAGGGCGCGGCCGGGATGGCGAAGGAGCGCAACGGTGCCGTTCCGGCACAGTTTCCCGAAACGGCACAACATCAGCTGTGAGTGCTTACGATTCGTCAAGTGTCTGAATCTTTGTCGATTCCCGTGTCGCAGAATCGCGTGCCACAATATTGCCGCTTGCCTTTTGCTTCGAATGCTGTCACCAAATGCGGCTCTCGGGCATTTGCATGCCGGTGACTGGACTGATGTGGTAAAGCTTTCCGGCAGGAAGGCGGCGTGGGGGACACCCGCGTACGTAGACGTTCTTTCCCCGTTCGTGAACTACTCGACTGACCCTTCGCGCGCTGAATTTTGATGAGGGGGCGCGAAAGCTAAAGCCGTCCGTTTCCTCTCGCGGGGGATGGATACCAAACAGACTAAGGGAAAAGGACTATCCCAATGGCCACCAAGGGCACCGTAAAATTCTTCAACCAGGACAAGGGTTTTGGTTTCATCACGCCAGAAGGCGGCGCGAAGGACGTTTTCGTCCACATCTCCGCGCTGCAGGCTTCCGGCATCCAGTCGCTGCGCGAAGGCCAGCAGGTTACCTTCGACACCGAGCCGGACCGCATGGGCAAGGGCCCGAAGGCCGTCAACATCTCGGCTAACTAATTCATTTTCTGCTTCGGCAGGAAAGAGGACGGCGCTCCGCAAGGGGCGCCGTTTTTCGTTTGCGGGATCGATCGGCTGCCCCGCGAAACGCTCGAGCGGCAATGCGGCTCGCCAGCCGAGCTCCGTTTCGTCGCGCGGCAGCGCTATGCGCCGACCGCTTCCCGCGCACCTTCGAAATCGACCGCAGCAAAGGCTGCGGCAATCACCTCGGGCCCGGCTCCTGCCTTGACGGCATCGGTCGACAGGATCTGCCGATAGCGCCGCGCGCCAGGCAACCCGGTAAACAGCCCGACCATATGCCGCGCCACCTGCTGCAGCCGCCCGCCATTGGCGACATGACGCTCGGCATAGGCCATCATCCGGTCGCGGATATCGCCCCAGTCTGCCGCCTCCGGCGCCGCGCCATAGAAGCGGCGGTCGACATCGGCGAGGACGCCGGCGTTCTGATAGGCCGCGCGTCCGAGCATGATGCCGTCGATATGGTCGAGATGCCCGGCCGCCTCGTCCAGCGTCTGGATGCCGCCGTTGATGCCGATGAAGACATCCGGCCGCGCCTGCTTCATGCGGTAGACGATCTCGTAGTCGAGCGGCGGGATCTCACGGTTCTCCTTCGGCGACAGGCCCTTCAGCCAGGCCTTGCGCGCATGGATCCAGATCGCATCGGCGCCGGCATCGAGCACGCGGTCGAGAAGGCCGGGCAGCGCCGCATCAGGATCCTGCTCGTCGACGCCGATCCGGCATTTCACCGTCACAGGCACGTCGGCCACCGCCTTCATCGCCGCCACGCAGGCCGCCACGGTCTCGGGCGTCAGCATCAGGCAGGCGCCGAAGGTGCCCGATTGCACTCGGTCCGAGGGACAGCCGACATTGAGGTTGATCTCGTCATAGCCATAGGGTGCCGCGATCCTGACCGCCTCGGCAAGCTTCGCCGGATCCGATCCGCCGAGTTGCAGCGCCACAGGATGCTCCGCCGTATCGAAGGATAGTAGCCGTTCGCGAGGCCCATGGATGATCGCATCGGCCACGACCATTTCCGTGTAGAGCAGCGCATTGCGGCTGATCTGCCGGTGGAAATAGCGGCAATGGCGATCGGTCCAGTCGATCATCGGCGCAACGGCAAAGATCGGCTGAGCTGACTTCAGGGCATCGGCGTAGAAATTGGATGTAGTCATGCCGCGCTCATAGCGCAAAGACGGGTGAAATGCCAGTTTGCGGCGCGCAAGGCAGCAATGCGGCGATGCACGGCAGCCACTAATCGGCGAACCGCACTTTCCCCCCCGCTTCCTTTCCGTCTAAGATGCCGGGACTCACAAATAGCACGAGCCTGCAATGTCCCTTCCCGCAACTGTCATCCCCCTTCACCAACCCGTCCTGCTTCCCGTCGAAGGCACCGCTGACGCATTTCCCGTGCGTCGCGTCTACTGTGTCGGGCGCAACTATGCCGACCACGCGATCGAGATGGGCCATGACCCGAGCCGCGAGCCGCCCTTCTTCTTCCAGAAGAACGCCGAAAACCTGGTGGCTGAGGGCAAGAATTTCCCTTACCCGCCGCTTTCAAGCGATGTGCATTTCGAAGTCGAGTGCGTTCTGGCGCTGAAGGCCGGCGGCCAGGATATTCCCGCTGAGAAGGCGCTTGATTGCATCTACGGCTATGCCGTCGGTATCGACTTCACGCGTCGCGACCTGCAGGCGGAGGCGAAGAAGCTCGGTCGTCCCTGGGAGGTCGCCAAAGCCTTCGAATATTCCGCACCCGTATCGCCGATCGTCCCGGCGGCCAAGCTCGGGCATCCCTTGGCGGGTCGTATCTGGCTGGAACTGAACGGCAAGCGCGTCCAGGATGGCGACCTCAACCAGATGATCTGGAAGGTGCCAGAGATCATCGCCGAACTATCGAAACTCTTCATCCTGGCGCCGGGCGACGTCATCATGACCGGCACGCCAGCCGGTGTCGGCGCCGTGACGAGGGGCGACCACGTCAAGTGCGGCATCGACGGTATCGCCACACTGTCGGTGAAGGTGGCCTGAGAGGAGACGTCCATGCCTGTCTACGCGCTCGGCGGACTGACGCCGGATCTACCGGCACCCGGCACCTACTGGATCGCGCCTGATGCCCATGTCATCGGCCAGGTTTCGCTTGGTGTCGATGTCGGCATCTGGTTTGGGGCAGTGCTGCGCGGCGACAATGAGCCGATTCTGGTCGGGGCGGCGACGAATATCCAGGAAGGTGCGATGCTGCATACCGATCCAGGCTTTCCCGTAACGATCGGTGAAGGCTGCACCATCGGTCATCACGCCATCGTCCACGGCTGCACGATCGGCAACAATTCGCTGATCGGCATGGGCGCCACGGTCCTGAACGGCGCGAAGATAGGCAGCAACTGCCTGGTCGGCGCCAATGCGCTGATCACCGAGGGCAAGGAGTTTCCCGACAACTCCCTGATCGTCGGCTCGCCCGCGCGCGTGGTCCGCACGCTCGACGAGGCGGCGATCGAAAAGCTCCGCCGTTCCGCCGAGAAATATGTCGGCAACTGGCAGCGCTTTGCGCGGGATCTTCGTCCCCTCTGACCGTCAGAACAGCAGGCCTACCCCGGTCACGTTCTTGACAGCCGTTTTCACGAGGTCGAAGACGGCATTCAGGATCTTCTGCGCGGCGGCGTAAAGGAGGAATTCGAACTCGGCCAGCGCGCTGTTGAGATTGAGTTCGAGCAGATGCAGCGTCAGGTCCGCGGCCTTCACGGTGATCGTCTTGGCCGCCAGTTGCGCCATGACCTTGGCGGTCTTTTGCGCGATGAAGCCCAGCTGATATGTCATCTCGTCGCGAATGGCGGTCCATTGGCCTTTTGCCGTCGCCGCAGCGACGGACAGCAGTCCTTCAAGCAGCTCCCCGGCAGATTTTGGTGCGAAAGTCGCGTCAACAGGCATGGATGTTTCTCCTACTTCAATGAGCCTTCCATCGTCCTGGCAATGCCGCAGGTGTTCCGAACGATGGAGATGTTGTCTGCTTCGTTGGGCTGCTGACCATTCTCTTCGAAGGCGGCTCGCGATAGTTCGATTGACTGCCGGCAGCGTTCGATGTTGTCTGCCAATAGTTGGGCGGCACGCGCCGAAGGTTTTCCCTGGAGATATGCCGGGCGTTGCCCGGCGATCTCGCCCGCGTCCTTCACCATCGCGAGAGCCTCGATGTAATATGGCTCCACGTCACGATAACGCGTGCGTTGCGGCGCCTTCGTCCCCAGCGCGGTTTCGATCTTGGTCAGACTGGAGTGTGCACCCTCAAGCTTCGTATAGACGGCCTCGTTGTAAGCAGGCGCAAAGATTGCGCATCCGTCGAGCGGAATCGTCACGGCCAGCAAGAGTAGATAATGTTTCGGCATATGCGCGGTCCCCAGTCCCTGCCGCACATCATAATTCAACCTGAAATACAATCAATAATTACATATAGAAAAATACACAATCAATGCGAGATATTGGTTGCAAGCTGGCGTTAGCCTAAGCGGCACACGCCTCACACAGACCGCGGATCTCGATTGTCGTCTTCTCCGCCTTGAATTTCTTCCCGCGCGTCCAGTCCATGAGGCGGTGATCGACCTCGTGGTCGTGGAATTCCATCACGTGGCCGCAGCTCTCGCAGATGGCGAAGGCGACGATGCCGTGACTATGGCAGTTCTGGTCCGGGTGCGCGCAGGCCACGAAGGCGTTGATGCTTTCGAGCCGGTGCACGACGCCATACTCAAGCAGCTTCTCAAGCGCACGGTAGACCTGCAGCGGCGCGCGAAAACCGTGATCGCGCAGCTTGTCGAGGATCGTATAGGCACTGAGCGGTCCGTCCGCCTTTTCGAGAACCTCAAAAACGAGAGCCTGGTTCTTGGTCAAAGCAGGTGCATTCATCAACGTTGTCCTTCCGGGACCTGCCCGCGTCCACGCTTCGGCAGCAGGCTCAGAATGAAGAGGATCAGGGCTGCGACAACGATCGACGGGCCGGAGGGCGTGTCGTAGGTCAGCGAGCCGAACAACCCGCCGACCACGGCGACAGCGCCGATCAGCGAGGCGAAGATGGCCATCACCTCGGGCGTCGAGGCAAAACGGCGCGCTGCGGCCGCCGGAATGATCAGCAGCGAGGTGATCAGCATGATTCCAACGATCTTCATGGCGATGGCAATGACGACGGCCATCAGCAGCATGAAGAAGAGCCGCGCCCGCTCAGGCTGCAGCCCTTCGGCCTCTGCAAGCTCTGGATTGACGGTGGAGGCCAGAAGCGGCCGCCAGAGCCAGGCGATCGCCGCCAGCACGAGAATGCCGCCGCCCCAGATCATGACGATATCCGTCTTCGAGACCGCGAGGATGTCGCCGAACAGGAAGGCAATGAGATCGATGCGCACCCAGCTCATGAAGGCGACCATGACGAGGCCGATCGCCAGCGTCGCATGCGAGAGAATGCCGAGCAGCGCATCAGCCGACAGCGCCTGGCGTTTCTGCAGGAACAGCAGGAGGATCGAAACCGTCGCCGCTACCAGGAACACCGCAAGTGTCAGGTTGAACTGCAGCAACAGCGACAGCGCGACACCAAGCAGTGCGGAATGGGCGATCGTATCGCCGAAATAGGCCATGCGCCGCCAGATGATGAAGCAGCCGAGCGGGCCGGTTGTCAGCGCCAGGCCAACGCCGGCGAGGATGGCGCGGACGAAGAAATCGTCAAACATGGCGCTCTCCTGCGGGCTGCTTGTGATCGTGGCCGTCATCGTGATTATGACCGACGCTGGCACGGCTGTGGTCGTGGCTATGGCCGGCGTGGTCGTGATGGGCGTGGTCGTGCCCGTCATCGCCATGATGGTGGCCATCGTCGGGGTGGCAGTGATCGGTGACGGAACCGTCGGAATGCAGCACCCGGCCATCCGGCAGATGCGTGTGGTCGTGGTGATGGCTATAGACCGCGAGCGCCTGCGCCGCACGGCTGCCGAACAGGCGGACATATTCCGCGCTCTGAGTCACCGCCTGCGGCGTACCGCGGCAGCAGACATGGCCGTTGAGGCAGATCACGGTGTCCGTCGCCGCCATGACCACATGCAGGTCGTGCGAGATCAGCAGGATACCGCAGCCGGTCGTGTTGCGGATCGACTGGATCAGGTCGTAAATCGCGATCTCTCCGGAAAAATCGACACCCTGCACAGGTTCGTCGAGCACCAACAGATCGGGCTTGCGGGCGATGGCGCGCGCCATCAAAGCCCGCTGAAATTCGCCGCCGGACAAATGCTGCACTTCGGCACCGAGCATGTGCGACAGTCCAACCGCGTCGAGAGCAGCCGCCATATCGGCGTCGGAGAGAGGCCCGGTCAGCGTCATCAGCCGGCGCACGGTAAGCGGCAACGTCCAGTCGATCGCCAGCTTCTGCGGCACATAACCGACCTTGAGGCCGCCAGCACGCTCCACCCTGCCCTCGTCGGGCTTCAACACGCCAATCGCCGTCTTCACCGTCGTCGACTTGCCAGAGCCGTTAGGGCCGATCAGCGTGACGATCTCGCCGCGCGAGACGGAGAAATCCACACCGCGGACGAGCCAGCGGTCGTTTCTGCGAACGCCAACATTGGAAAGCGAGACCAATGGCTTCGCTTCGGAATTTGCAGGAGAGAACATCATTTTTCCGAATGTGCTGTTGCGACTTGCTATCGCACACGTTATAGCATAACGCAATTGATGTAATAACATAACAATTGCAATTCAAGCGGAGTACGCCGATGAAATTCGCGATGGCCCTTACCCTCGCAATCCCTGCCATCTTCTTTGCCGAGGCGGGCAGAACGGCGGATGCGCCTGTCGTGGTCACCTCGATCAAGCCGGTACACTCGCTGGTATCGGCGATCATGCAGGGCGTCGGCACACCGGAACTGATCGTTGATGGCGCGGCCTCGCCGCATACCTACAACATGAAGCCGTCGAACGCGCGGGCGCTGCAGAACGCCAAAGTAGTGTTCTGGGTCGGCCCCGGGCTCGAAGCATTTCTGGAGAAGCCTCTGGAAGCGATCGGGTCAGACGCCGGCGTCGCCGAGCTCGACAAGGCGCCGGGCCTCACAAAGCTCAAGTTCCGCGAAGGCGGCGCCTTCGAGCCGCACGATGACGGCGAAGATCATCATGATGGCGATGGACACGACCATGCTCATGCAGACGCCGATCATGGCCACGATCATGGGGTATTCGACACCCATCTCTGGCTTGATCCGCAGAATGCCAAGGCAATGGCTGCCGAGATCACCACCACCCTCGTCGCAGCCGACCCCGCCAATGCCCTCACCTACCAGGCCAACGCCAAGACGCTGGACGACCGGCTCGACGCGCTGGACAAGGAAATTTCAAGCATCGTATCACCAGTCAAGGACAAGCCATTCATCGTTTTCCACGACGCCTACCAGTATTTCGAAAACCGCTATCACGTGCGGGTCGCTGGCTCGATCACCGTCAGCCCTGAAACGATCCCCGGCGCCGAACGCATTGCCGAGATCCACAAGAAGGTCGGTGAACTCGGCGCCACCTGCGTCTTCGCCGAACCGCAGTTCCAGCCACGATTGGTCGATGTGGTGATCGAGGGAACGAAAGCGAAAGCCGGCGTCCTCGATCCCGAGGCCGCCACGCTCGACGCCGGGCCGGACCTCTATTTCAACCTCATGCACGGCATCGCCAACAGCATGAAGGAGTGCCTTTCGCGAGAAAGCTGAGATGGCAAGGGCGGTTGCAGGACCCGCCCTGCACCAGTCTGCCCACGAGTACAGCGTCCTACTCCGATTGAATCAGAAGGGCGGCATTTAAGCCGCCCTTCACATGGTGACGTCAGCGCTTAGCGAATGACGATATTCGCGACCACGCCGTTGACCGAGCCGATGAGCAGGAAGTCATTATCGACCTGTACCCAACGATAGCCGCGCGGCGGAGCCGACAGGCGGTAGCGATGATAGTCGCGTACGTCGCGCATATGGCGGCGCTCCGCCTGCGTCATGCGATGGCCGCGCGACCACTTGTACTTCGTGACGTGAACATCGCGCTCCACAACAACCGGCCGACGATGATCCTGGGCGCTTGCTTCGGTCGTTGCCAGCAGCGGAGCGGCAATCACAGTCGCGGCGAGAAGGAGGGTGGTGATCTTTTTCATTGGGAGGTTCCTCGTGTTGAACACGCCCCGAACCTAGGCCCAAAAAGATGAACCGAAACTGAAACTTAGATTAAACTTCTGTAATCATAACACATACTTAAAAGCATATGCTAAATTACAAGATGCGATATCGCCCGGGTTTTCCGGGCGATATCGGACCGCTCGATCAAAGTTCGTCGTAGTTGAACCAGTCGAAATCTGCCGTCTTTGCGCGCCCCGACGTATCGAAGGCGAAGACCCCGGCGAAGGCGCCGGTAAACGAGCCGTGCTCGCCTCGCCCGCCTTCGTCGGAGACGACACCGGCATCGAGGACCGGACCGATCGGCTGCCACGCCCCCTTACCCTCCGTCTGCCAGAAGAACTGCAGGTCGTTGTCCCGGATCTCCATGGAAAGCTGCACGCGTCCCTCCGCCGGAATGGCGACGGCGCTGCCTGCCGGGAAGCTCAGGCGGCTGTTCGGGTAGTCGCCATCACAGGAGAAGATCGTGACGCAGCGCCCCAGCTTCTCGTGCAGGGTCACGCCGATCGCATGGAACTTGTGCCTGTTGTAGTAGTGGGTCAGGCCGGCGACCTGCTGGTAGGTGTCGGGGTCGAACTCAACCACCGTCTCCGCCCGGAAGCTGTGATGCTCCTGCCGCCGCGCGACCAGGGCCTGCTCGAACCAGGAGCCGATGCTCTCGCGCGCAATCAGTCTCAAGTGCCCTGCCCGGTCGGTGAGGTTGAATATGCGCTCCGGCTTCGGGGTGCGAAGCCACTGGAAGTCGGCGGGCAGGCTGCCGCCATCGAAACTGTATTCGCTGCGCATGGGCTTCTCGGCAGGCACGGCACCAGCCAGTCCAGGCACTGTGACATCGGGAACAGTGGTGCCGTTTTCGAGATAGAGCCAACCGTCATCCTTCCAAACGCATTTCTGCAGGCTGGTTTCGCGCCCGAGCGTGCAGCGGCGTTTCGGCGGCATCGGCCGGCCGCAGAGATGCGTGTGATAGACCTGCCCGTCAGGCGTTTCGACATACTGGCCGTGCCCTGCCCGCTGCAGAACGGCTTCCGGATGATCCTTCGAGGTGATGAGGTGCTTGTTCGGATGCATCTCATAGGGACCGTCGATGGTGCGTGAGCGCGCCATCGTCACGGCATGATCGTAGCCGGTACCGCCCTCGGCAGTTGTCAGGTAGTAGTAGCCGTTGCGCTTGAAGAGATGCGGTCCTTCGACCAGGCCGAGCGGGCTGCCGGCGAAGATGTTCTTGATCGGCCCCTTCAACGATTTCGTGGCCGCGTCCCACTCCTGCATGAGGATGCCATCGAAGGCCGGCGACTTCGGTGCGCCGCCGAAGCTCTCGGTACGGTGGTTCCACTGCATGTTCAGGAACCACTTGCGACCGTCATCGTCATGGAACAGCGACGGGTCGAAACCGGAGGAATTCACGTAGACCGGCTCGGACCAGTCGCCCTCGATCGTTGGCGACGTCACGATGTAGTTATGCGCGTCCTTGAAGTTGCCGTCGAAGCGCTTGACGTCGGTATAAACCAGCCAGAACAGCCCATCGGCATAGGAAAGACAGGGAGCCCAGACGCCGCAGCTATCAGGATTACCGCGCATGTCGAGCTGCGACTGACGCTCGAGCGGACGGCGCACCATCGTCCAGTTCACGAGATCGCGCGAATGATGGATCTGGACGCCGGGATACCATTCGAATGTAGAGGTGGCGATGTAGTAGTCATCCCCGACACGGCAGATCGATGGGTCGGGGTTGAAGCCCGGCAGAATAGGGTTGCGGATCATGGTGAAGTCTCCTCCCTGAAATACGCGCGCAGCTTGCGGCACGTACATCAAAATTCAATAGAAAAACGCCCGGAAGGTTGTTCCGGGCGCTTCGGTTTACTCGCGTTCTGCTGACTTTGCCCAGAGATTGATGTCGGCCTCGCGGGCGTAGCCATCGATCTCCGTAAGCTCGTCCGCGGTGAAGTCGAGATTGTCGAGCGCCTTCACGCAGTCGACGATCTGCGACGAGCGGCTGGCGCCGATCAGCGCTGAGGTCACGCGGCCGCCGCGCAGCACCCAGGCGATCGCCATCTGCGCCAGCGTCTGGCCGCGGCGTTCCGCGATCTCGTTGAGCTTGCGGATGTTATCGATGATCTGAGGACGGATGAAGTCCTTCTTGAGGAAGTGGTTCTGCGCCGCACGGCTATCGCCAGGAATGCCGCCGAGATACTTCGTGGTCAGCATGCCCTGCGCCAGCGGCGAGAACACGATCGAGCCCATGCCGACCTCATCGAGCGTATCGAGCAGCTTGTCGTCCTCGACCCAGCGGTTGAGCATGGAATAGCTCGGCTGGTGGATCAGGCAGGGCGTGCCGAGGTCCTTCAAGATAGCTGCTGCCTCGCGGGTGCGCTGTGAATTGTAGGACGAGATGCCGACATACAGCGCACGGCCGGAGCGAACGATATGATCGAGCGCACCGCAGGTTTCCTCGAGCGGCGTATCCGGATCGAAGCGGTGCGAATAGAAGATATCGACATAGTCGAGACCCATGCGCTTCAGGCTCTGGTCGCAGGAAGCGATCAGATACTTGCGGCTGCCCCACTCGCCATAGGGACCCGGCCACATGTCGTAGCCGGCCTTGGACGAGATGATCAGTTCGTCGCGCAGGCCGGCAAATTCCGTGCGCAGGATTTCGCCGAAGGCGGTTTCGGCGCTGCCGGGAGGCGGGCCGTAGTTGTTGGCGAGGTCGAAATGCGTGATGCCGAGATCGAAGGCCGTGCGGCACATGTCGATCTTGCGGTCATGCGGCGTGTCGCCGCCGAAATTATGCCAGAGGCCGAGCGAAACGGCCGGCAGCTTCAGGCCAGAACGGCCCGTGCGATTGTACTTCATCTTTGAATAGCGGTCGGAAGCCGGTTGCCAGCTCATAGTATTCATCCCTCGTATAGAAACGGCGCGGGCTCGTCGCCCGCGCCGGACCATAGACCTTTAGGCACTTACTTCAAGAGCGCCTGCGCCTCTTCGATGCCGAGTGCGGCCGGCTGCGTGCAGGTCGTCGTCAGCTCGATGAAGCGGCCCTCTTCGCCCGATTTCAGGATGGACGTCATGACGTCGACGCCGTGCAGCGTGCGATCGAGCGAGCAACGCGCATCGCGGCCCTCGATGATCCCCATCGCCATGTCGGCAAGACCTGCGGTGCGATAGTTGGCGCGCGGTCCCTGCTGGCTCTCCTGGTTGTTGATGCCGAAGGGGTGCTCCCAACCGTCGAGCGGCTTGATGTCCTTGTCCTTGCCGCTGGCCTCTACGACGCCGCCGAAGAAGTTCGGATCCGGCACGTAGATGGAGCCCTCGGTGCCGTAGAGTTCCATGTTGGCGTGGCGGTGAGACCAGACATCCCAGCTTGCCGTCAGCGTGACGGTCGCACCGCTGACGAATTCCAGGATCGCCTGGATCGTCGTCGGCGTCTTCACCGGGATCACCTCGCCGTTGCGCGGCTCGCTGGTGATCGTACGGGTCGGAGAAGCCATGGAGGTCATGGCGCCGACGCGCTTCACCGGTCCGATCAGGTTGATCAGGTTGGCGATGTAGTAAGGACCGAGATCGAGGATCGGCCCCCCGCCGGGCAGGAAGAAGAAGTCCGGGTTCGGATGCCACATCTCCATGCCCGGGCTCATGACATAGCACGCACCCGAGGTAACGCGGCCGATGCCGCCGTCGTCGATGAACTTGCGGGCCAGCTGGTGTGCGCCGCCGAGGAAGGTATCCGGCGCGCAACCGACGGAGAGGTTCTTCTCCTTGGCGATACGGCGCAGTTCCTCACCCTGCTCGAGGGTGAGAACCAGCGGCTTTTCCGAGTAGACGTGCTTGCCGGCTTCAAGGATCGACTTCGAAACCGGGAAATGCGCATCCGGGATGGTCAGGTTGACGACGACGTCAACCTCGTCATTGGCGAGAAGCTCGTCGATCGTCTGCGCCTTGACGCCGTATTCCTCGGCGCGGGCCTCGGCCGCCTGCATATTGAGGTCGGCGCAGGCGACGATCTTGAGGCCCTTGAAGAGCGGAGCGAGCGAGAAGTAGGTGGTGGAGATGTTGCCGCATCCGATGATGCCGACGCCAAGTTCCTTGGTCATGATTTGCCTCAGTAGGTCTTGAAGGATGCGATCGAGCGGGTGATCAGGCGATCGACATCTGCCGGATTGTCATGCTCGACGACGTAGTGCTTGGTCTTGGTGCCCTTGAGAGCTGCAATAAGCTTTGCCCAAGGCAGCGTGCCGTGGCCGACGTCTGCCCAGCCATCCTCGTTCTTGTTCTCTCCTGCGGGCGCGATGTCCTTGACGTGTGCTGACGTGATGCGCGAGCCGAGCTTCTCGATCCATGCAAACGGATCCGCGCCGCCGCGAACGACCCAGGCGATGTCCGCTTCCCAGGAAATGTCAGGCGCGCCTTCAAAGATGCGCTCGATCGGCAGCGAACCGTCAGCGAGCTTCACGAATTCGAAGTCGTGGTTATGCCAGCCGAACTCATAGCCCGCATCCTTGTAGGGCTTGCTCATTTCCTGCAGGCGCTTGCCGAATGCCAGCCAGCCGGCACCATCGGTCGGGCGCTGTTCGGCTGCCAGATGCGGCGCATAGATCGAGTCCATGCCAAGGATCTTGGCGATGTTCAGCGACTTCTTGACTTCACCGTCGAGGAAATCGGGGCTGAAATGGCCGCTTGCCATCGTCAAGCCGTTCTTGTCGAGTTCTGCGCGCAGGCTGTTCAGGCCGGCATCGTCGAGATCGGCGTAGATGCCACCGAAGCCTTCGACTTCCTGATAGCCGGCCTTGCCGAGCTTTTCAAAGATCGCCGAATAGGGCTGGAAGTTGCGGGCGCTGTAAAGCTGGAAACTCAGTTTCGTCATCATTCCTCCTCGGGCCTCGTGCCCATTACATTTCAGTCAGGATCAATCCACGGACTGACAGGATTGCAGGTCGTAGAAACGGAAATCCGGTAGTGCGCCGCCCTCGAGCGGCGTTGCCGGGGTGAAGGTGATGCGGCGCGTCTCGCCCGCCGCCAGATCGAAGGCATTGTCGGAATACTTGCCGTCGGTGTCGGTCTCGATCATCACGAAGAGAGCAAGTCCCTTCGCGGTGACGTTGAGGCAGACGGAGCCGTCTTCCTCGACATATTCGTGCGTGACCATCAGGCCCGCCGGCTCGAGCTCCAGCGCCTTGTAGGTGCCGTGAACGTAGTGCCCCTCGCCGCCCATGCCATTCGATGCCGTGAAGCGCCAGGCAAGCAGCGTGCCTGCGGGGATCTCCGAGACGTCGATGCTGGTGGCCGTCACGGCTGCGTCAGGGGTGCAGACCGCCTGCACATCCTTCAGGTGCTTGCGTTCGCCCTTCATGTCGATAACGGAGATCGACAGGTCGACGCTGACTTCTGCGAGCGTGTCGTTGACCAGCGAGAAACGGATCTGCTTGCCGTCTTCCGATGGGATGGCGGCAACCGCCACCGGCTGGAAGAAGCGCTTGACGAGATAGTGCATTGCCTTCCAGCGCCCGCCGTAATCGAGGCTCGACCACGAGGCCACCGGCCAGGTGTCGTTGAGCTGCCAGTAGATCGTGCCCATGCAATGCGGCTTCAGCGACCGCCAGTATTCCACCGCCGTCTTGATCGCTAGACCCTGCTGGATCTGGCTGAGATAGACGAAGTTCGGGAAATCCTTCGGGAAGCGGAAGTAGCGGAACATGGTGCCAGCAATGCGCTCGTTGCCGCCCGCATTCTTCTGGTGCAGTTCCATGACGGGCGACGCGACGTTCATGTCCTTG
Organism: Rhizobium sp. BK399; assembly: GCF_014194695.1. Taxonomy (GTDB): domain Bacteria; phylum Pseudomonadota; class Alphaproteobacteria; order Rhizobiales; family Rhizobiaceae; genus Rhizobium. Next base: position 208,234 of record NZ_JACIAH010000005.1, read on the forward strand.
GCATTGGCATAGGTCTTGATGACGGGCAGCGAGGTATAGGACTGGAAGCCGAATTCCGAGCAGAAGCGCGGCCGCACCGAGCGATAATTGTCGAACGACTTGTTCTCGTGCCAGACCGACCAGTAATGCATGTCGCCGGAGCCGTCGGCATGCCAGGCATCGCCGAAATCGAGATAGCCGGATGCCGGGCTCGACGGCCACCAGATCGCATCCGGGGCTGCCTTCTTCATCGCTTGCTCGATCACGCGGTTCAGGCGATCGTAGGAGACTAGATAGCGGTCGCGGTCCTTGCGCGATTCCTCGAACCAGGTCAGCGCCCCCACGAGTTCGTTGTCACCGCACCAGAGCGCGATCGACGGATGCGAGTTCAGGCGGCGGACCTGATAATCGACCTCGAGCGAAACGTTGTCGAGGAAGTCTTCGGTCGAGGGATAGAGATTGCAGGCGAACATGAAGTCCTGCCAGACCATGAGGCCGAGCCGGTCGCAGAGATCGTAGAAATGATCGTGCTCGTAGAAGCCGCCACCCCAGACACGGATCATATTCATGTTGGCCGATTTGGCCGACTGCAAGAGATCCTCGGTCTTTTCGGGCGACGAGAGCGAAAACAGCGCATCGGCCGGGATCCAGTTGGCGCCGCGGCAGAAGATTTCGCGGCCATTCACCTTCAGCGCAAAACGGGCGCCAGCAGCATCCGGCGTCGTGATCAGTTCGACGGTGCGAAGACCGATCTGCTTGGTGACGGCATCCGATGGCAAATCAACCGTCAGCGCATAAAGCGCCTGCTCGCCGCTGTCCGACGGCCACCAGAGCCGCGGCTTCTCGATTTCGAAGACATGATTGACGACCGTTTCGCCGGCTCCGACACCAACGTCGAGACGAACACGCTCGCCATCGAGCGAGAAATGCACAGGCACGATGCCCGGATTCTTGGCAAACAGGGTCGCGGTAACCTGGAGGTTTACGGAGCCGTTGAGGTTATGAACCTGCCGCGTCGTGACGTGCTCGATGCGAGCCGTTTCTAGCTTGCGCAGTGCGATCGTCCCGTAGAGGCCGAGTGGAGCGATGGCAATGTTCCAGTCCCAGCCGAAATGGCACTGCGGCTTGCGCAGCATGTTGCCGTTGGGGATCGGCGAGTTGCCCGTCGAATAGGGAATATAGAAAGGCTGCCTGGCCTGCCGGTCGGCGCCCGCCGCGATGCTTGAATGCAGGACAATGCGAATAACGTTGTCGCCGGCCTTCAGCTGGCCGCCGACATCAGGTCGATAGCGCCGGAAGCTGTTATCCGCGAGCAAGACCGGCGAGCCGTTGATGAAGACAGCGGCCACCGTATCGAGGTAGTCGATGTCGAGATACCAGTCGCCATCCGGCTCCGACAGCGTGAAACTGCGCTCAAGAACCCAGTCGCGATGCGCCACCCACTGGATGACTTCCTCGTTACGGCCAAAATAGGGATCCGGAATAAGCTCGGCGGCATGCAGCGCAGTGTGCACATCACCCGGCAGTGTAATCGCCGTCGTAACTTCGCCATCGGTTGAGCTGAGAGTCCACGATCCGGAAAGGTCGAGGTTGAACCCGTTTGTCGGCAAGGATGTCATAGCATTATCCTGATCGAGCCGCGCTTGGGAATGCCCGCACACGCGAGCCGCAGCCGAACTTGGTGGCCAGATGGCCGATTGGACGAACGGGCGGAACCAGAGCTCCGCCCGCATTGCGGTTTCTAAAGGCGCAGCTCGGTCTCGGCATCGAAGATTGACGCCAAGGACATATCGAAACCGAGCTTGACGGCCGTGCCGGGATTGAAGCGGCGCGCGCCATTGATACGCACCGACATCGTGTGGCCGGCGTGCTTCAGCCAGAGCAGGTTGTCGGCGCCCATCGGCTCTTCGATGTCGACGGTCGCATCGTGAACCTCGGCACCGAGGTTCTCGTTGACCTTCACATGTTCTGGACGAACGCCGAGGATGACCTTGCGACCAGCCTGCAGCGTCTCCGGCGTATCGTACTCGGCGACAGAGAAATTAACGCCATTGGCGGTGAAGAACGTCTGATCTCCCTGCCTGGTGATCTCTCCGCGCAGGAAGTTCATCGACGGCGAACCGATGAAGCCGGCAACGAAGAGATTGCGTGGCTTGTTGTAGATCGTCGTCGGATCGGCGAGCTGCTGGATGATGCCGTTCTTCATGATCGCGATGCGGTCGGCGAGCGTCAGTGCCTCGATCTGGTCGTGGGTGACGTAGATCATCGTGTTCTTCAGCGACTGGTGCAGGCGCTTGATCTCGACGCGCAACTCCGAACGCAGCTTGGCGTCGAGGTTCGACAGCGGTTCGTCGAAGAGGAACACGTCCACATCGCGCACCAGTGCACGGCCGATCGCCACGCGCTGGCGCTGGCCGCCAGAAAGCTCGGCCGGCTTGCGCTTCAAGAGCGGCTGGATCTGTAGGATCTCGGAGGCGCGTGCCACGCGCTTGTCGATCTCCTGCTGCGACACCTTGGCCACCTGCAGGCCGAAGGAGAGGTTCTTCTCGACCGTCATCTGCGGGTAGAGCGCATAGGACTGGAACACCATGCCGATGCCTCGGTCCTTGGGTTCTTCCCAAGTGACGTTCTTGCCCTTGATGAAGATCTGGCCGTCGGAGGCGTCGAGCAGGCCGGCGATGCAGTTGAGCAAGGTCGACTTGCCACAACCGGACGAGCCGAGCAGCACGAGGAATTCGCCGTCGTTGATTTCGAGATTAAGGTCCTTGAGAACGCTGACCGCGCCGAAATTCAAAGACAGATCGCGGATGGAAACACTTGAATTCATGGATCAGCCTTTCACTGCGCCGGCGGCGATGCCACGGACGAACAGACGTCCCGATACGAAGTAAACAACGAGCGGCACCAGACCCGTGAGGATCGTTGCGGCCATGTTGACGTTGTATTCCTTCACGCCCTGGACGGAATTGACGATGTTGTTGAGCTGCACGGTCATCGGGTAGTACTCCGGCCGCGTGAAGACCACGCCGAACAGGAAGTCGTTCCAGATGCCCGTGACCTGCAGGATCATGGCGACGACGAAGATCGGCAGCGACATGGGCAGCATGATCTTGAAGAAGATCTGCCAGAACCCCGCCCCGTCGATGCGCGCCGCCTTGAAGAGTTCCTGCGGCAGTGATGCGAAGTAGTTGCGGAACAGCAGCGTCAGGATCGGCATGCCGAAAATGCTGTGCACGATGATGAGGCCGGTCAGCGTCCCGTAGATCCCCATTTCGCGCAACACGATAACGATCGGATAAATCATCACCTGATAGGGAATGAACGCACCGACGACGAGGATCGCGAAGAACAGTTCGGATCCCTTGAAGCGCCAGTTGGCGAGCGCATAGCCGTTCACAGAGGCAATTGCGATAGAGACAACCACTGACGGAACGGTGATGCGCACCGAATTCCAGAAGCCGCGCGAGAGACCGTCACAGTTGAGACCCGTGCAGGCCGTCGCCCAGGCCTTCACCCACGGCTCGAAGGTGATTTCGACGGGCGGCGAGAAGATGTTCCCGAGCCGGATTTCAGGCATCCCCTTCAGTGACGTGACAATCATCACGTAAAGCGGAAGCAGGTAATATGCGGCGGCAACGAAGAGCGTGCCGTAGAGCATGATGTTGCGCGGAGAAATGACCCGCTTCGGCTTCGGACCGCTGGGGCCGGACACGGACTTGCCGGACGCGGCAGTGTTGAGAGCAATAGCATCAGGCACGTTTACGCCCTCCGAATTCCAGATAGGCCCAGGGGATGATGATGATCGCAACGGTGATCAGCATCATGGTCGAGGCGGCGAAGCCCTGCCCCAGATTCTGCGCCTGGAACATGTAGTCGTAGACGTATTTGGCGGGAACTTCCGACGCGATACCGGGACCGCCCGATGTCTGCGCCACCACGAGGTCGTAGACCTTGACGATGCCGCTCGCGATGATCACGAGCGTCGTGATGAACACCGGCCGCATCATCGGAATGACAATGAAGAGATAGGTCTTCCACATCGGGATGCCGTCGACGCGCGCAGCCTTCCAGATGTCTTCGTCGATGCCGCGCAGACCGGCCAGCATCAGGCACATGACAAGTCCGGTGCCCTGCCAGAGAGCAGCAATCAGGATGCCGTAGATGACGATGCTTGGCGTATAGAGCGGATCGAAGGTGAAGCTCGACCAGCCGAGCGCACGGACAACGGACTGGATGCCGAACTCCGGATTGAGCACCCACTGCCAGACGAGGCCCGTCACGATGAACGAGAGAGCAAAGGGGTACAGAAAGATCGTGCGGAACGTGTTCTCGAACCGGATCTTCTGATCCATCAGGGCCGCGAGCACGAAGCCGATCACAAGGCTGAAGATAAGGGAGAGAACGCCGTAGACGGCAAGGTTCTCGATGGAAACGATCCAGCGTGGAGCGGCCCAAAGGCGCTTGTACTGATCGAAACCGACGAAGCTCAACCGCGGAAGGAGCTTCGAATTGGTGAATGAATAGAACACCGTCCACGCCGTGCCGCCGAGAAAAATGACCAGCGCGGTCAGGATCATGGGGATGGATGCAATCTTCGAATTCAGATTGCGCAGTAGTTGATTTGGCCGGCCTGCTTTCGCTTGACCCGTCATTGTAATTCCTCCTGAATCGCAATTCCTCTGTGATCCAGAGCGGCGAACGTCTGCCGGTCGCCTCCTCTTCTCACTCCCATATCGAGACCGACCGTGTATCAGCACGAGTCAGTCCCGAGCGCTGCTACCACCCGGATCACGATGGGAGTTCCGGGCAAATCCGGCCCCGTCGAGCGGAGCCGGATCGCAACAGCATCGGAATGCTACGATCAGTCAGCAGAACCGATGATTTCAGCGAAGCGCTTCTGAGCGGCTTCCGGCGTCATCGACGGATTTGCGAAGAACTCGGAGAAGAGGTCTTCCTTCTGCTTCTGGCTGTCTGCAGAGAGGAGCTGGTCCGTGCCCTGGATGACATTGCCCTTGGCGAGGATGTCCAGACCCTTCTTCATGCAGTCGTTGGCAGCAGCGAGATCAACGTCGCCGCGAACCGGCAGCGAGCCCTTCTTCAGGTTGAAGGCAACCTGAGTCTTGGGGTCGAGCAGCGTCTTGGCGAGAACGTCCTGCGCCTTCGACTTGTCAGCGTCCTTGAGCTTCGGGAAGTAGAACGCGTCGCCGCCAGTGGAGATGATCTCGTTCACGCCGAGGCCCGGAAGGCAGGTGTAGTCGCTACCGGCCTTCTGACCAGCCAACTGGAACTCACCCTGCGCCCAGTCGCCCATGATCTGCCCGCCGGCCTTGCCGGTAATGACAAGATTGGTTGCCTGGTTCCAGTCCTGAACGTTGCTGCCCTTCGACATCTTGCGAGCGTCGTCGGCAGCCTTGAAGACCTTCGCAATCTCCGGACCGGCAGCCGCTTCGGCATCCTTGTCCTTGAACACCTTCAGGAAGGTGTCCTTGCCGGCGATCGCCACCATCAGCACGTCGAACGCGCCAGCGGCCTGCCACGGCTGACCACCAACGGCGAGCGGCACGATGCCGGCCTTTTCAAGCGCCGGAGCCGAGGCGACGAATTCGTCCCAGTTCTTCGGCACTTCGACGCCAGCCTTCTTGAAGGCTGCATTCGAGAGCCACAGCCACTGCCAGGAGTGGATATTGACCGGGGCGCAATAGATCTTGCCGTCGATCGTGCAGGAATCGAGCAGGCTCGACGGACGGATGATGTCCTTCCAATGCTCGGCGGTTGCGACGTCGGTCAGGTCCCGCATCAGGCCAGCCTGGACCAGTTCTTCCGCCTGGCGACCATGGTTGAACTGCGTGGCACCCATCGGGTCGCCGCCGGTGATGCGGCTGATCATGATCGGACGTGCGGTACCACCGGAACCGGCGATTGCGCCGTCGACCCACTTGTTGCCGGTCGCATCGAATGCCTTGGCGAGTTCAGCCACGGCAGCAGCTTCGCCGCCGGACGTCCACCAATGCGTGACTTCAAGATCGGTCGCGTTCGCCGCACCGAGCGGCAGCACGACGGAAGCGGCGAGCGCAGCCGCCATCAAACGAAAATTCATGAGTTCTCCTCCCTCACTGAAACGTTGCCGGAAAAACTTAGTTCAATCGATATTTGGGTGCAACAGCCATACGCGAAATTTTTCCCGTTGCCGGCCATTTGCTACCATTGCCTGTCAAACTGCCTCGTATTTCGACAGTGTGCTACAGGGACAGGTGGCGAATCTCGCGCTTGCACAATTCGCGTATTTATATGATTTTTATATATATTTATGAATCGTCTTAAGATCCTTGCGCTCACCCGCGCTCGCACCTGCAAAAAATCCGGGCAAAAATCCTAGTTTCAACCAATGAGAGTACACGTCGCGCGTTTCTGAAAAAAGACACTCGACATTTGAACTGTATCGTTACAGATTTTGCTTCTTCAGAGGGGAGGAGCAGCTTTTGCGCTCATTGTGCTTACAGCGCTTCGAAAAGACACTATAAGCGGACCAAAATCGCGCAGGACGGCCTAGAGGGATGGAAAATAAAGCAAATTTTGCAGGGGCGGCGTCCGAGGCAACTCGAGAACGACCGACACTCAAGACGATTGCCTTCATGACGGGCCTTGGCGTCACGACCGTGTCGCGGGCGCTCAAGGATGCTCCTGATATCGGCGCGGAGACCAAGGAGCGCGTTCGTATGGTCGCCCGCCAACTCGGCTACCAGCCGAACAGGGCGGGCGTGCGCCTGCGAACCGGCAAGACCAATGTCATTGCGCTGGTCCTCAGCATCGATGAAGAAATCATGGGCTTCAGCAGCCAGATGGTGTTCGGCATCTCGGAAGTGCTGACCGGCACGCCGTATCACATCGTCGTTACGCCGCACTCCCACAGCAAGGATCCGATGCTGCCGGTGCGCTACATCCTGGAAACGGGGTCCGCCGACGGGGTCATCATCTCGCGCATCGAGCCCGACGATCCGCGCGTCCGCCTGCTCGCCGAGCACAACATGCCGTTTGCGACGCATGGGCGCACCGATGCCGGCCTCACCCATCCCTTTCACGACTTCGACAACGAGGCGTTTGCTCATCAGGCGGTTGAAAAGCTCGTCGGCAGGGGCCGCAAGCGCATTGCGCTCCTTCAACCGCCGAGCAAGCTGACCTACTACACACATACCCGCATCGGCTTTCAGACCGGACTGCACGACTACGGGGCCGAGGAAGTACCGCTGCGCGTCACGATCGATAACCCGCTGGAGGAAATCCGCAACGCCGTCGAGGCGATGATGCGCGCGCCCAATGCGCCGGACGGAATCGTCTGCTCGGCCGGAAGCGCTGCCATCGCCGTCAACGCCGGCATTGAAGCCGCCGGCAAGCGGCTTGGCGTGGACGTGGATATGGTCTCAAAGGAATCGGCGCCGATCCTCAACTGGATCCGCCCGGAGATCATCACCGCCTATGAGGATGTTCGCCATGCCGGTCGGGAGATGGCGAAGGCTGTCATCGCGCGCATTGACGGGATTGAGCCAGAACTGCTGCAAAGTATCAGCCAGCCGGTCTGGTCGCGAGAGGGCAAATAGCTCATCGTCAAGGCAACGCTATCTGCTGGCGCTAGAATACGAGCAATCACGGTGGAGATTCACTGGACATGACCACGGCACTGCTGATCATTGACGTTCAAAACGCCATTCTTGCGGGAAAGAGCAGTCCCGACCGTCAACCCATCATCGATGCAGCGCTGAACGAAACCGTTTCACGCCTGCAGTCGTTGCGTGCCGAAGCCCACCGAGTCGGCGCACCCGTTGTCCTCGTGCAGCACGACGGCGATCCCGGCCATCGGCTGGCTGTCGGCACTGACGGCTGGGCGATCCGACCAGAACTTTCGCCAGTCAATGGCGACATGGTTGTTCACAAGAAGAGCTCGGACTCGTTTTTCGAAACGGATCTCGCCGACAGGTTGGCAGAGCGAAACGTCACGCATCTCATCGTCGGCGGCTGCATGACCCAGTTCTGCGTGGACACGACGGTCAGGCGTGCGGTGTCGCTGGGCTACAATGTCACGCTTGTTGCCGATGGGCACACGACAGCCGACTCGGACACGCTGAACTTCGCCGACATCGTCGCGCACCATAACGAAACCCTAGACGATTTCGATGCTGGCAGCGCCCGTATCCTGGTTCGTCCGATCGAGGACATCCGCTTCTGATGCGATTGCCAGCCGGGCGATCCCGGCTGGCAACTCTCAGCAAACTTAGAATGTGGCCGCACCACTGCCCCATGGGCCGTGGTGGAAGTCCTTGCCGTCGAGGCGGTCGAAGCCATGGGCGCCGAAGAAGTCGCGCTGTGCCTGGATCAGGTTGGCGGTGCCGCGGCCCTGGCGATAGGCATCGAAGTAGGTCAAAGCCGAGGTCAGCGCCGGAACCGGCAGCCCAGCCTGCAGAGCAGCACCGACCACACGCCGCAGGGCCGGCAGCGATTCCTTCACCATCTCGGAGAAGGCCGGCGTCACGATCAGGTTGGCCGCATCCGGAGCCTTGGTGAAGGCCGAGGTGATCTCGTCGAGGAACTGCGAGCGGATGATGCAGCCGGCACGCCAGATCTTGGCGATGACAGGCATCGGCAGCGACCAGTTGAACTCGCGCGAGGCTTCCGCCATCACCGCAAAGCCCTGCGCGTAGGCACCGATCTTGGCGGCGAAAAGCGCCAATTCGAGATCCTTGTCGAGGTCCGGACCGTAGGCGATCGGGAACTTGTATTCCGGCTTGCCGAAGATCTTCTCGGCCGCCTCGCGCTCGGTCTTCATCGATGACAGGCTGCGAGCGGCGACAGCCGCTTCGATTGCGGTGGCCGGGATGCCCATATTCTGGGCTTCGATGGCCGACCATTTGCCGGTACCCTTCTGACCCGCCTTGTCGAGGATCATGTCGACCATCGGGCCGCCGGAGACCGGATCGCTGGCGGCCAGCACCTTCTCGGAGATCTCGATCAGGTAGGAGTTCAGGCGACCCTTGTTCCATTCGCCGAAGATACCACTGATGTCCTTGGCGCTCTTGCCAAGCCCGTCGCGCAGGATGCCGTAGATTTCAGCGATCATCTGCATATCGGCATATTCGATGCCGTTGTGGATCGTCTTGACGAAGTGGCCGGCACCGTCATTGCCGAGCCAGGCGACGCACGGATCATCATTGTACTTGGCGGCAATCGAGGTCAGCACCTTCTCGACGCGCTTCCAGGAGTCTTCGGTGCCGCCGACCATGATTGAAGGACCATGACGCGCACCTTCCTCGCCACCCGAGACGCCCATGCCAATGAAGGTCAGGTCGGTGTTCTTCAGGCGATCGAAACGGGCGATCGTGTCGCGGAAATTGGCGTTGCCGGCATCGATCATGATGTCGCCCTTGGTAAGGTGCGGCCGCAGCGCCTCCATCTGCTGGTCGACGGCCTCGCCGGCCTTGATCATGATGATGATCGGGCGTGGCGGGCGGATCGCCTCGACGAACTCTTCGATCGTCTTGCAGGGAATGATCTGCTTCTTCAGATCGCCGGCGCTTTCGTAGAACTCATCCGTTTTCTCAGGAGTACGGTTGAAAACAGCAATCTTGTTGCCTTTTTCCGCAATGTTGAGCGCCAGGTTGGAACCCATGACGGCAAGGCCGATCAGCCCGATTTCTGCCTTTTCCACGATACACCTCCGATGAGTCAATTTGGACCGGTGTTGTGGCACTCTCTGGCTCAAACGGCAAGTTCGATTCGCCTTCGAATTGGCCTCGTATTGCCGGCATTCCAAACTAAGCCATATTCCCTCGTAGCATCACAGGAATGGGAACGATGAGCCGCACAGCAGCACAGGAGGCCGCCGTTTTGGCGTCACGCGCCGGTTGGTATAGGGAGTATGCGCCGACGCCCGTGCTTGCAGCTCATTTTCACTGCCTGTGGTCACACGATATCCACGACGGCCCCGAGCACAGGATTGCCATTGTGCCGGACGGCTACTGCGACATCGTCTGGATGGGTGGCAGACTTGTGGTCGCGGGGCCTGACCGGAGTAGTGCCTTCCCATCGATTGCCGGCGGAGAAAGGATCGTGGGGGCTCGGTTCGCCCCGGGCGCAGCCGCCGACTGGCTCCGGGTGCCACTCTGCGAGATTGTCGGCCAATCCATTCCTCTGGAGAATTTTTGGGGCGCAGCGGCGCTACGATTGAATGAACGGCTGGGAGGCTGTGCGGAACCGTACGAACGCCTGCTGCAGTTGAAGACCGCACTTGAGCAGGCGGCCACCAGACATACGGCACCAGCCAGTGACATGGCATCGGTATTTACGCGAGCGAGCGACCTGTCACAATCAGGGAGCCTCGCCGATGCGATGCTCGACGAACTCTCGATCGGCGCCCGCCAGCTTCGCCGGCGCTGCCATACCCATTTCGGCTATGGGCCGAAAATGCTCGCTCGAATTCGCCGCTTTCAGGGAATGCTCGGTCTATGTCGAAGTCCGAAGGCCCTCCCACTCGCGGAACTGGCCGCAGCGGCTGGCTATGCGGATCAGGCTCACATGACCCGCGATGCGCGCGAAATTTCGACACTGACGCCAATGCAGCTCCAGCAGCAATTGGCCGGTTGAACGTCCGTTTTCTTCAATACGAAAACGGACATTCTGCTATTTCCATTTAGAACCACGCAGGAAAGCGCCATGTCTACGATGACCGCAAAGATCGTCCACCGCTCCATCGACCGGAACTGGCGTGATGTCTATGCCTTCGCCGCGGCCCCTGAAAACATGCCGCTGTGGGCGTCGGGCTTGGCGTCCGGGCTCGAACTCAGTGGAGATGACTGGATTGCGACCGGCACACTCGGTGCAGTCAACGTCAGTTTCGTCCCGCACAACGAGTTCGGCGTCATCGATCATACCGTGACGATCGAGAGCGGCTTGCGGGTCTACAACGCGCTCCGCATCGTGCCGAATGGCGACGGCTGCGAGATCATGTTCACGTTGTTACGCATCCCTGGCATGACCGATGAGCAGTTCGAGGCCGATGCCGCCCATATCGCGAAAGATCTGGCGGCACTGAAGGCATTGATGGAAGCATAGGGGGAAATCATGGCCACACCAACGGACAACCGACGCATCGATTACGTCGAATTCAATGTCAACAACATCGAGGCTTCGAAAGCGTTCTACGGCAAGGCTTTCGGCTGGTCCTTTACCGACTACGGCTCGGAATACTGCGAATTCGATGATGGACGGCTCAAAGGCGGCTTTACGACATTGGGCACTCCGCGGCCCGGTGGAGCTCTCATCGTCCTCTATGCTGACGATCTTGAAGCCGCCCTTTCAAGTGTGGAAAGCGCCGGCGGAACCATAGTGAAGCCGATCACCGGATTCCCCGGCGGACGCCGGTTTCACTTCAGTGATCCGGATGGGTATGAACTCGCCGTCTGGACGAAGAGCTGATCACGCCGCGACGGTGGACGCTGTCGCTCCAGCGTGCTGTAGAACGATCAGAGCTCCAATGACGCTTCCCGACGAATCGCGAAGCGGTGACATACGGCAACGAACAGTCCTCATGGTGGCGCCGTCGCGACGCTCGTACGCATAATCGCTGCCACGTCCGGCGAAACATTCGTCGAGCTTCGCCTTCGGCCCCTCGTAGAAGCGCTTTTCGCCGATGAACTCGATCAGATGACGCCCAATCATGTCGATCGGCTTCCGGCCGAGATATGCCGAGTTCACGGTGTTGGAATAGAGGTAGCGATAGTCTCGCGTCAGCACGGCGACGCGGTCCGGCATTGCATCGAGGATTGCAGCGTTCAAGAAGTTGCCGTTGTCGACATTCGGCGTAAATGCGAAGGGATCGGCGACAGGCAGCCGTTCCACCGGAGGCATCCGCCACCGCGGCGTCGCACTACCGAAATACTTGTCCATCAAGGACGAGAGCAATCCGACATAGCCGCGCACGGACTCGCTGTCTTCGGCATACTGCTCGATAAGGCAGCCAACAAATTCGAGCTGCATGTGAACTTCGAGAACTGTAGTTGCGGGATGCGCAAGGATCGCATCGACAAGTGGCTCGACCGAGCAATCGAGTACGCTTACGCGCAGATCATCCCCCGCAGCGATGGCCGCGTCGATTTGCGCACAACACAACGAAAACGCCCGAAAAAGTCCCAGCAAGACGCCTCCAAATACATCCTCTAAAAGAATGCCACCGAGATCGGCCGAGCTTTGCATCACGCAAGTTGAAGCCGCCGGTGTCCGGCCACTCGCCTTGATGGAAATTGGTAACATGACGCTCGTTCACATTCAATGAACGCATATCACTGTTTTTCAATGACAAGATGTAGGGATCGCCAGAGCGTTTACTTCAGGACGTCGTGCTTTATCTTCCAGCGGTCGTGATACCAAAGCCATTGCTCAGGATATTCTCGAACCCAGCTTTCCACCTTGTCGTTCAGGAGCTGCGCAGTCGCGACCATGTCGAGATTGCCGTTGGCATCCCGCGGCATCTCAAGCTTCGGCTCTATCTCCAGCCGATAGCGATTTCCCGGAAGCCGAATGCAGCGTGCCGGATAAACGTCGCAGTTGAACTGCCGGACCAGCTTTCCAAGCAGCGGATTGGTCTTTACGTCGAGGCCGAAGAACTTTGTATTCAGTCCCTTGCCGAACTTCTGGTCAACCAGCACGCCGACGCCCTGCCCCGCTTCAAGCTGCCGGGCCAGCGCAAACGACGAACCAGCGTGAGATGGGACCAGCTTGCCCATGCGGGCGCTGCGAAAGTCGAAGACTTTCTGCGCGACATAGGGATTGTTCGGTGGCCGGAAAAGGACGGACACATAGAGACCGAACGCCGCACCGGCCACCGGCAAGAGTTCGAAATTGCCGGTATGCCCCGTGAATACGATAAAGGGACGCGGATTTTCGAGTAGGTCGATGAAGATCGGTATCCCCGAGACTTCAACCCGGCCTGGCTCTTCGCGTTGATACTCGAAATCAAACAGTCGGTCGAGGAACACGTACTCTGCAGCAAGCCGCCCCATGTTGCCCCAGCTCGCTAAGGCAATCTCCTCAATCTCAGCATCGCCCTTTTCGGGAAAGGCATTGCGGAGATTGGTCAGCATCAGCCGGTGACGTTTCGTGCGCGGACCGAGCTTGCGGGTCAGCCAATCCGCGAAGTTGATCGCACCGTCAGCCGGGAACAGCTTCAGGAAGTTCAGGAAACCGAACATCGCCTGGGCGATCAACCACTGGCGAAAGTGGATGAGAGCCAGCACGATCTTAGTGATGAAGAGCTTCAAGGGCTCAATCCATCTTGAGGATGATCTTGCCGAAGATCTGACGCGATTCCATGCGCTCCAATGCCCGATCGATGTCATCGAATCGGACTTCAGTATCGATGACAGGATGCACCAGTCCGCGCCCCATTTTTTGCATGGCGTTCGCCATGTTCTCCATGCGGCAACCGAACGAGCCGAGCAGCTTCAGCTGCTGCTGGAAGAGCATCATCAGGTTCATGTCGGTGGAAACGCCGGACGTCGAGCCGCAGGTCACGAGGCGGCCGCCGCGCTTCATCGACAGCATTGAGCCTGCCCAGGTGTCCTTGCCGACGTGCTCGAAAACGACGTCGACGCCCTTCTTCTTGGTCAGCTTGCGAACGACGCCTTCGAAGCGGTCCGTGCGGTAGTTGATGACGTGATCCGCGCCGAGTGCCTTGGCCTTCTCGATCTTGTCGTCGGAGCCGACAGTCGTGATGACAGTGCAGCCGATCTTCTTGGCGAGCTGAATCGCCGCCGTGCCAATGCCGGAACCACCCGCATGAACTAGGATGGTTTCGCCCGGCTCCAGCTTGGCGTTGTCGAACAGCATGTGCTCAACCGTTCCGAAGGTTACCGGAGCGAGTGCGGCGCCAATCGCGTCAACGCCCGGAGGAGCAGGAACCAGCAGGCGCGCCGGCAGGTTCACCTTTTCCTGGGCGAATCCGTCAAGGTGGAAGCCGTGAACGCCGGAGACATGCTCACAGAGATTGTCGCGTCCCTCGCTGCACGGACGGCAGAGACCGCAGGTGCGGGCGCCATAGATCGATACAAGCTGGCCTGGCAGGACGTTGGCAACGCCAGGCCCGATCGTTTCCACAACGCCTGCAGCTTCCGCGCCGATCACCAGCGGCATCTTGCGCTTAGCAAACGCCATGCCGCGCCAGCCCCAGACATCGATGTGATTGAGGGCAACGGCCTTGACACGCAGCGTAACCTCGCCCGGGCCGGGCGCATCCGGTTCCGGAAGGTCGGTGATCTCAAGCTTGCGATCGTCAATCAGTTGCAAAGCGCGCATGGCAAAGTCCTTCGCCGCGAAGGCGTTCTATCTCGATGTTTTGTCGGGAACCGATTAAGCCGGTTCGAGCGCCATGACAAGGCTGGCATTCTGCCCGCCGAAGCCGAAGGAGTTGGAAAGCACGGCGTTGACCTGGCTTTCCCGCTTCTTGTTTGGCACCACGTCGATAACGATCGATGGATCGGGGTTTGTGTAGTTGATCGTCGGCGGTAGCGTGCCGGTCAGCATCGTCTGGAGCGAGAACACCGCTTCCACCGCGCCTGCAGCCGTCAGAGTGTGGCCGATCATCGACTTGTTCGACGACAACGGAATGGACGCCATCCGCTCGCCGAACACAGCCAGCATGGAGGCATATTCCATCTTGTCGTTCTCTGGTGTCGAAGTGCCGTGGGCGTTGATGTAGCCGATGTCGCCCTCACCCATGCCAGCGTCGGCCAGCGCCGCGCGGATCGTCGCGATCGCGGGTCCGCCATCAGGCGATGAACGTGTACGATGGAAGGAGTCGGCCTTTTCGCCGGCCCCCTTCATGATGCCGAGAATCTTGGCGCCACGCGCTACCGCCGCCTCCAGCGACTCCAGCACCAGCGTAGCAGCACCTTCGGCGATGACGAAGCCGTCGCGATCCTTGCTGAAGGGCTTGGAAGCCTTGGTCGGCGGATCGTTCTGGGTGGAGAGCGCCGAAAGCAGCGAGAAGCGGATCAGTGCCTCTGCGCTTACAGAACCATCGGTCGCGACCGCAAGCGCCCGCGACGTGCGCCCTTGGCGGATCGCTTCTATTCCGAGCTGGATGGCAGTCGCGCCAGACGCGCAGGCCGTCGACAGTGTGACCGGCAGGCCGCGTGTGCCGAAGCGGTCGGCCAGGCGCTCGGAAATCGCTCCGAACAACGATGCCTCGTGGAAAGCCGCATCCGGACGCTGGCGCATGGCAGCCAGGAACCGGTCGTAGGCATCCCCGGCATGATCGGCCGGCGGCGAACGGTCGGCGAGATCGAAGCGTGCGCTCCATTCCGGTTCGATCGGCGGCGCCGCGAGAAATAGCGGACCGTCGAAATCGCCACTGATGCCAGCATCGGCCAGCGCTTCGATCGTCGTTTCACGCGCGAATGCGTAAGACCGCTCCACGGCATTGGCGACCGGAATGTCGATAAAGTCGACGGTGCCGGCGATGCGGGTCGACAGTCCCTCGGTCGGAAAGCGCTCGATGGCGTGAATGCCGGAGGTACCGGCGGTGAGTGCCGCCCAGTTGTCCTTCAGGCCCTGCCCCAGCGAAGTAATGATACCGACACCCGTCACTGCGACGATCGGACGGCCGAGGTGATCCTTGTAAGCCGAATCTTTCATTTGCACACTCCTCACGCTTCCGCGGAAAGAACCGCGACGCCTTCGCCGCGTTGGTGACCGACGGTGGTAACGATCGCTGCCTTGGTCGCGGCTGCCATCGGCTTCTCGTGGCTCGGATCAAAGACCGGAACCTTCGCCTTGCTATCGACGGCCAATGCTCCCAGCGCCAAGCCAAGCGTGAAATGCGCCTCAAGGCCGTGGCCAGTGATACCGCCGAAACCGCGGACAGCGGCACCCGGCAGATGACGCTCGAGGACGGATCGCTCGCGGGTGGCCAGATCGGGAATACCGGTCGAGCCTGAGAAGATCGCTGTGCTTTCCGGCGACAGGCCGGACGCGTTTTCAAGCAAGCGCTCGAGGCGTTTCTCGAGGTTACCGGCATTGCGGTTGCCGCGGTCGCCTTCGATCGACGTGATCGACGCGTAGATGCGCGCGCCGCGTGCTTCGGCATGCGCGCGCGACTCAAGCACCAGAAACGCACCCAGCGAACCGGAAATGACGCCGCCATGATCGCGAGACCAGAGTGGCTGCCATTCGTCGCGGCAGTAGACGTTGATGGCTTCGAACAGGAGCACCATATCCAGGCGCTCGGCTGAATAGGCGCCGCCCACCAGCGCGTGGGTCGATTCACCCGACCTGATGCGATGGAAGGCTGTCTCGACGGCGGAAATGCCGGCGGACTCCTCGCCCATGAAGGTTCTCGAGGAACCGGTGACCTTGTGGACGATGGAAATGTTGCCTGCGAGCAGGTTCGAAAGCTGGGCCAGAAACAGGGTCGGCCGCAGTTCCGTCGTCAACTTCTCGTTCAGGAGAGCTTCGCGGTCATTACGCTTCAGGCCCTCGTCTACGATCAACGTATCGACATTGATGTCGCGCTCGCCACCACCGGCAGCGACGATCATGTCCATGGTGCCGCAGGCGTCCGCATTATCCTTGAAGCCGGCATCATCCAGCGCGAGGCCGGCTGCAAAAACACCGATCCGCTGCCAGTTTTCCATCTGCCGCTGATCGCCACGCTTGGCGATCTGTTGCGACCAGTCGATCTCCGGCAAAGGATGGACCGGGTAAGGCCTGAATTTATCAAGCTCGACAATCGTCTGCGGCGCGCCTTCGGCGTTGAGCAACGCAACATGCGGCTCCTTGCCGACGCCCTGGCAGGTGACAATGCCGACGCCTGTAATCACGACATCATTCTGAGCCTTACTCATCCATTCACTCCCTGCGCAGCGATCGCATCCATCAGGCCGACTTCACCGGCACGCTTCTTGACGATATCTCCCAGCGGAACCTCGCTGAAAGGCATGGTCCGCAACTTCAATTGCGCATCGCAAACCTTTTTGCCGGCGCTTGTGATCTTCGCCTTGGTTACGGCAAATCCCGAGCCGTCGTGCTCCAAAAGCGCCTCGATATCAAGCACAGCTTCCGGCTCCACGAAGGTACGCATCTTGGCGCCGTCGACGGACATCAGGAAAGGCATGGCAGCAAAATCAGTGGCTGCGAGCACGAGCATGCCCGATGCTTGCGCCATCGTTTCGATCAGCAGCACGCCGGGAACCAGGGGCATACCGGGAAAATGACCTTCGAAGACCGGGCTCTTCGCCGGCACGACGGAGCGCGCCCTCAGCGTCCCCTTCTGAAGGTCGACCGCCTCGATGCGGTCAATCATCTGGAAGTATTCCAGTAGCATCGAATCCTCCGGCCACAAGGACACCTTGCCCCGCGGCTAGGCCTACTTAGGAACAAAACCGCCCGGCCGCCATGGTTAACAGCGGCAGGGCGGGAGAAAAAGATGACGGTGCCGAATCAGGCCTTGGCGGCGCGCAGCTCGTCGATCTTGGCACAGAGGTTCTTCAGCACGAAATATTCTTCCGTGGAAACCTTGCCTTCGTTGACTTCCTGCGTCCACTTCTCGAGCGGGATCTTGATGCCGAATTCCTTGTCGATGGCGAAGACGATATCGAGGAAGTCGAGGCTGTCGATACCGAGGTCGTCGATCGTATGGCTCTCCGGCTTGATCGTATCGCGATCGATCTCGCTGGTTTCTGCAATGATGTCGGCAACTTTATCGAATGTAGCGGTCACGCCTTTACCTCTTGAAATGACGATTTAACCCTCCTCATAGGCAAATCCATTTCAAAAAGCCAATGCTTTCCGCCGTCCCGGCACGCAATTTGCAGGACCAGTGTTGCTTAAACAGCAAAGCATAACGAGCCGCTTGCCACCAAGCGCGTTGGCAACACAGCTTGCCTGCGCCTAGAGCAGCAGGAGGAAAAGAACTAGGGCCGCCCCAGCAAGCATTGAACAGCTGGCATAGAAGACAGAGATGCCATCCTCGATATCGGCGACAGTTGCCGTTTCACGCCCACTGCCGTTGATCATCGGCTCCATGACAACGATGCCGGAGTAAACTCGTGGCCCGGCAAGCTGTACATCCAGCGCGCCGGCCATTGCTGCTTCCGGTCGCCCGGAATTCGGCGAGCGGTGGAGGCCACCGTCGCGCGCAGCAATGCGAAGGGCCTCCTGGCAGGCGGTTCGCCCTCGCCGCAACCAGGCCCCGGCTGCGATAAGGAGAATCGAAAAGCGTGCCGCCGGCCAATTGGCGAAATCGTCCAGACGCGCCGCAGCCCAACCGAAATCGGCGTATCGCTCGGACTTGTGGCCGATCATCGAATCCGCCGTGTTCAGCATCTTGTAGGCAAATAGGCCGGGCAAGCCGAACACGGCATACCACAAAGCAGGCGCAACGACGCCATCCGAGAAATTCTCCGCCAGACTCTCGATCGCGGCGCGGCAGACGGCGGGCTCGTCCAATGTTTCCGGGTCACGCCCGACAATTCGCGAAACCGCCTGCCGGCCACCATCCAGGCCACCGTTTTTCAGACCGGCCGCAACAGCTCCCACGTGGTCGGCAAGGCTTTTTTGCGCCATGAAGACGGCAACGCACATAACCTCCAAAAGTATCCCGGCCACACCGAACAGCGAGAAGACCCAGTGCAACACGGCGCCGGCAACGGCACTCACGCTCAGGAGGCCGACAATCGACCAGACCCCATTACGCCGGCGCACGCGTTTGTGAAGCTCTTCCCGATTGAACATCCGGTCGATGCGCGAGATCGCATTTCCAAACAGCACGACTGGATGCTGCAGCCGCATCCACAGCGCATCCGGATCACCGACGATCCGGTCAAGCAAAAGGGCCAGAACCAGCACGAGGAGATTATGGTCAAGCGTCATGGTCTGAAACTCTGCAGTGCATTGGACAGCCGCTGGTCGCCAGCTACATCGGCGGCAAGACCGAAGCGCAACCATCGCGGCTCATAGTCGAATTTGCGGACCAGAATGTGATTCCGGCAAAGATGCTGGTGCAACTCGCCTGCCTGCTCATCGTCGACAAGCGCAAACAGATCGGTCCCGCCGATGACCTGTAGGCCGCCTTCTTCGAGAGTTCTGCGCAACACGCCGGCCCTTTCCGACAGCCGACGCTGTATTGCGGTGACATCCGATGCAAACAACTCTGTTGCGATCGAAAGCGCGGGCCCCGATACCGCCCAGGGCCCTTGCAGTTCTTCGAGCCGTCGCAGAATTGGCACCACGGCCACGACAAATCCCAGGCGCAATCCCGCCAGCCCGAAAAACTTGCCGAACGAACGACAGATGAGAACATTCGGTAGCTGTGCCACAAAGGGCACCAAGCTCAGCTCGGGGCATGTGTCGCCGAAGGCTTCATCCAGGACGACAAAAGCTCCCCTAGCGTGCACTTCCTTGCTGAATGCGACAAGTTCCTCCGGAGCATAGGCACGACCGGTGGGATTGTTCGGATTGGCGATGACGATAACTGCGTGCTCGGTTTCGACGTCATCCAAGCGGGTGACCAAATCAACGGAGCAGCCCGCCATCCTGAAGGCGCGCTCATATTCACCGTAGGTCGGCCCGAGAATCGCGACCCTCCCGGCAACCTCGAGGAGCCGCGGCAACAGCTGGATCACCGATTGCGTGCCCGGAACGGGGAGCGGCAAAATCTCGCCGCTGCGATAATAGCTCCGCGCCGCAGCGCGCGCCCGATCGACTAGATACCTGTCCGGCAGACGATGCCATGCGCGCATCGGGACATCGGGCAGCGGAACGGGGCACGGGTTAATCCCTGTGGAGAGATCGAGCCACTGCTCCAACTCGCCGCCATACATGACAGCTGCAGCCGTTATCCCGCCCCCGTGAACGATCGGGGTGTTCATCTTGTCCCCTCGGCAACGTCGATGAGATGCATATAGGATCCAGCAATCTGGCCACGCTGGAGGCCTGCTTGCCCGAGGTCGTTGCCCAAGGCATCCGTCACCTGGAAAAGCCGATCGGCCTTGCCTTCGGAAACCACGGCCGAATAGTGAAACTCGTGCGCCGTCATGGCTTTTTCGAAGTAGGGCGAGTTCAACGGCGTCACGCGTCGATAGCCGAGGTGCCGCTTGCGCTCCTCGTAGCTTGTGACGACTGGCAGGAGGCCGAGCATCTCGTGGCGCTTGCCGGCTCCGTCTATCAAGCCTTCGCCGAGAACCATGTATCCGCCGCACTCGCCGTAGATCCGCACGTCCTTAGCCGCGGCATCGAGAAGCCTTGCCCGGAAATTGCGCGCAGCGGCGATCCGCCCGGGATGCAGTTCGGGATAGCCGCCCGGAAGATAGATTGCGTCAGTCGTCGGATCCGGCCCCTCATCGGCAAGCGGTGAGAAGAATGAGATCTCCGCGCCGCGTCGGCGCCAGCCGAGCAACATATGTTCATAAGAGAAGGCAAAGGCGATGTCGCGGGCGACCGCAATCTTACTACCGAGCGGCGGTAGCCGCGCAATGTTCGCGGTGGATGGACGGTTCAGGCCTTGCCGCGCAATGCGCAGCAGAAACTCGAAATTGCATTCTTCCGATACGGCATCCGCCGCATGCTCTATGAAGCTCTCGAGCGTCTGGTGCTCTCCCGCCTGAACAAGCCCGAGATGTCTCTCAGGCAGGGCGATCTCATTGTCCCGGCGGACGACGGCAACGATCGGCATACGGATCGCTTCGAGCGCCCCGCGAAGCATCATCTCGTGACGATCGCCACCAACCTTGTTGAGGATCACGCCTGCGATGCGGACATCGGCGCGGAAACCCGCAAATCCTGTCACCAGCGCCGCCACCGACTGCGACATATGCGAGGCATCGACGACAAGCACGACGGAAAGGCCGAGCATGGCTGCGAGATCGGCCGCGGTCCCCTTGCCGTCGGTCGCACCATCGAAGAGCCCCATCATCGCTTCGATGATGAGAATGCGGTCTCCGGAGCGATGCAGGGTCGCATTGGCGGAGATCAATTCCGGCCGCATCGCCCACGGATCGAAGTTGAGACAGGCAACACCACTTGCCGCAGCGTGAAACGCCGGGTCGATATAATCTGGGCCCGCCTTGCCGGGCGCGATCGCAACACCGCGTTTGCGAAGCGCGCGCAGCAACCCCAGCGTCACCGTCGTCTTCCCCGATCCGGAGGAAGGAGCCGCAATCAACAAACCGCTCATGCCGTCTCCCTGCTGTTCGAGTCCCGAAACGGATCAGGGCGCAACCTGCGTCCTGCGAGTGCACCCAGCCAATCAAGCGACTGCCGCAGCCGCACGACCTCCCCGACAACGACGATCGCCGGTGGCTCAAGGCCGGAGGCAGCAACAGCCGAAGGAGCCTCAGCAAGTATGGTTTCAAGCACCTGCTGGTCACCGGTCGACGCGTTGCAGACGAAAGCGACCGGCTCTGTCGGAGAACGCCCCGCGGCAATCAGGTTCCTGCTGATCTGAGCGATATGCTTCATCGCCATGTACATGACGATCACCGGCGAGCCTTTTCCGATCGCTTCCCAATTGATGGCGTCCGGCACGATCCCCGAGGAGTCGTGCCCTGTCAGGAATGTCACCGCATGGTTGACATCGCGGTGGGTGACCGGAATGCCGGCATAAGCCAGCCCGCCGATCCCGGCGGTGATGCCCGGAACGATGCGAAACGGAATGTTGTGCTCGACCAGCGTCAGCGCTTCCTCGCCGCCACGACCGAAGACAAAGGGATCGCCGCCCTTGAGACGGAGGACGCGCTTACCGGCACGGGCGAGTTCGACAAGCCGAAGCGAAATATCGCGCTGCTTGGCAGACGGCTTGCCACCTCGCTTTCCCGCATATTCCAGCAAGGCGTCTGGCCTAGCGAGCTTGAGGCAGTCGGCGTTCACTAGTGCATCGTGGACCACGACGTCCGCCTCCGCCAAGCCCTTGGCCGCGAGAAGCGTCAGCAGCCCAGGCTCGCCCGGCCCTGCACCAACAAGCCAGACGCTGCCCGGCTCAAGAGCCGGCAGATGTGAAAACGCAGCTTCGATCATTGGCATGATCTATGCCCCACCGCTGGCAAGGTCAACGCCGCTGATCGGGCAGGCGCGAGATGTGAGCGCACACCTGCTCCGACCGTTCCATCGCGGGCAATCTTTATTTGCGATTCGCGCTCGGAAGCCCGCGTGACGAGAGCCAATCCTCAGGTCCGCAGCAGGGTATCGCGTATCAGACCGATGACCTTCTCAGATTCGATGCCGGTGCAGACCACCTGGCTTGGCAGGCCATCCCAATCACCCGGCGGGAAGCGGCGACCGTCCGGCTTCACGATCGTCTGTCCGTCGGCAATCCCGCCGCAGACAACCCGAACGGGACCGCTGACGATCGAGAACAGCTCGGGCGCGACGACGTAGACGCATGCGCAGCTGTCGTGAACCATCATGCCGTCTTCGACCGCATGCTTGTAAAAGTCGATGTAATCCTGCGAGAGGTCGTTCAGCAGCTTGACGGCGCCGTCGCCCTTGGCCGCAATGTCGGCAAGGTAGCCGCGGCTCATCGTCGTGATCGCGGTTACGTCGAGGCCAATGACGGCAACCTTCCAGGGTGCCGTCAGAACGATGTCGGCGGCCTCGGGATCGCCGTGGATGTTGGCTTCGGCGACCGGCGACACATTGCCGGGGACATAGAAGTTGCCGCCCATGATGACGACATCCTTCACGAGGCCGGCGATCTCCGGATCTTCCTTGATCGCCATCGCGAGGTTGGTCATGCGACCGACGGCAACCAGCCTGACCTCGCCGGGATTGGCGCGGACCGTATCAATGATGAAGCGATGAGCAGGCCGTGGGTCGAGCGGCAGATCGACGGTTTCAGGCACCTCGATGTTTCCGAGGCCGTTCTCGCCATGCACGAAGGTCGGCCACGCCCTTTCCTCGCGCGTCGGATCCACGGTCACGCTGGCCCCCTTGGCGACCGGCGCCGGAATGTTCCATTCGCGCTTGAGGAACAGCGCGTTGCGCGTCGTCGTCTCAACCGATGCGTTGCCGAAGACGGTGGTGATTCCGATCAGATCGATCTCGGGATGGCGGTGCAGGAAGAGCAGAGCCATTGCATCATCGACGCCCGGATCCGTGTCATAAATGACCTTGTGCATGAGTGTGCCTCTTTTCGTTATTGTCGCAGGGCAGCCGGACGGCGCCGCGAAGTCGGCGGTCACCATAACGTCCGCTAATCTTTCTGCAACAGGGCGCACGCAATCGCTGCCGTTGCGCGCGGCGACTTGATCTTCGGAACAACAAGCTCCCCGTTCGGTCCGATCGCCGCAAGCGCAGCGGATTCGGCGACCCCGTGGCACCCCACCCTGGCAAAAACAATCGCTGAAGGATTTTTCAGCCTCGGCGTTTCCTCCTCGAGCCGCACCGCAGCGAAGGTCAGAAACGGGACTGCGAGGTCATGGGCTATTTCACGGATCGCGCGCTCGTTGCCACGCGTATCAATGGAGGCAACGGCTGCCAATTCACCCGGGCCGATGCCCGCCGACGCCAGCGCGGCATTGGCAAGCTCAGTCACCTCGTCTACCGGTGTTCCACGCTCGCAGCCGAGACCGAGCACATACCGGCGCGACCCGTCGAATACATTTCCAGTCACGTGCGACAATGAAACCTGCCCCTGTGTCCACCAAGCCATTGCAGCACAGAGCCGGAAATGCAACATGCGCCGCATACCGTAGTCCAGAGTTTCCTCCTTGTCCGATCTTGCCCCTCATCTCGTCTTCATGCTGGCCGCAGCCGGGTTTTTCGCTGGCTTTGTCGATTCCATCGCCGGTGGCGGAGGCTTGATTACCGTCCCGGCGATGTTGATCGCAGGCATCCCACCGCTGCAGACGTTGGGCACCAACAAGGTGCAGTCGGTATTTGGGGCAGCTTCCGCGACGATCGCCTATGCCCGGAAGGGACATGTTCACCTGCGCACGCAGCTGCCGATGGCGCTGATGGCGGTTCTCGGCGGCTCGCTCGGCGCCGCCTTGGCAACAATTGTACCGGGAGATGTCCTTCGAGCGATCATGCCGGTCCTTCTGGTGGCAATCGCGCTCTATTTTGCGTTGAAGCCGAACCTCGGTGATGTCGACAAGCACCGCCGCATCTCGCCCTTTGTGTTCGGTCTGACGCTGGTGCCGGCCATTGGATTCTACGACGGTGTCTTTGGTCCGGGCACCGGATCGTTCTTCATGCTGTCCTTCGTGTCTCTTGCCGGCTTCGGCATGCTAAAGGCAACGGCGCACACCAAACTCCTGAACTTCGGCTCCAATGTCGGCGCCCTCGTTGTCTTTATTTCCTTCGGGGCGATCATCTGGAAGATCGGGCTGATGATGGGCGTCTGCCAGTTCCTGGGCGCGCAGCTAGGCTCGCGGCTCGCGATGCGCACTGGCGCGCGTCTGATCAAGCCTCTGCTGGTTCTTGTCTGCATCGCCTTCACGATCAAGCTTCTCGCCGATCCGGCCAATCCAATCCGCGTTTGGCTTGAAATCTGACGCCGCGTCCGATTACCTCCGGCGTAATTGAAGGGGCGCCGTCGCTTCTCCATGATCGCGATGCCTGGACGAACCGGGCGTCAACAGGAGATGATGCAATGACCGATGCGAACACCCTAGCCCAACGCTACATCGCGATCTGGAACGAGACGGAGGCGGCCCGCCGCAGCGCGTTGATCACGGAAAGCTGGCATGAGGCCGGCACCTACATCGATCCCTTGATGCGCGGCGTAGGCCACGACCAGATCAGCGCGCTTGTTGAAGCCGTGCATGCACGCTTCCCGGGTTTCCGGTTTGAACTTCTCGGTGCGGCCGATGGGTATGGCGACAATCTACGTTTTTCATGGGGCCTCGGACCGACGGGCGCCGAGCACCTCATAAAAGGCACTGATTTTGCAGTGCTCGAAGGTGGGCGGCTGAAGACCGTACACGGCTTCATCGATCAGCTTCCGGAAGCCGCGTGATGATGACACCCGCCCGCTCCCTTGGAGACTATCTCCGCGACTGGCGGCAGAAGCGCCGAATGAGCCAGCTCGACCTCGCGCTCGAGGCCGAAATCTCGCAGAGACATCTGAGCTTCATCGAGAGCGGGCGGTCGATCCCCAGCCGGGACATGCTGCTGCATCTGGCCGAACGGCTCGGCGTGCCGCTGCGCGATCGCAATCCAATGCTGCTTGCCGCCGGTTTTGCGCCGCTGTTTTCCGAGCGCTCGCTCGATGATCCGGCGCTCAAACCGGCGCGGCAGGCAGTCGACATGCTCCTCAAGGCACACGAGCCCTATCCCGCCCTTGCGATCGACCGCCACTGGACGTTGATTGCCGCCAATGACGCCATCGCCCCGCTTCTTGCCGGCATCGCAAATCGTACTTTGCTGGACGGCCCCATCAACGTCCTCCGTCTCAGCTTGCATCCCGACGGCTTGGCCCCGAAGATCGCCAACCTGCTGGAATGGCGGGCCCATCTCCTCGAGCGCCTGCACCAGCAGATTTCGGTTACAGGTGATCCAATCCTCGGCGAATTGCTGAAGGAATTATCCGCTTACCCGGTCTGCTGCGGCCGCGCGGAGATGAGCAGGAACGCCGACTATGCCGGTATCGCCGTCCCGCTCGAACTGGAAACAGAAGCAGGTTTGCTCTCGCTCCTGTCGACAACCACCGTTTTCGGCACGCCCGTGGACGTGACGCTCTCCGAACTTGCGATCGAATCCTTCTTCCCCGCCAACGAGCAGACGGCGACGATACTCATGCAAATTGCAAAGAGCGCAAGCTCCCAGGCGCTTTGATCAGAACTCGACGCCCGGTTGCCCCTTGATACCCGAGCGGAACGGATGCTTGATCAGCTCCATCTCGGTCACGAGATCAGCGATCTCGATCAGTTCGTCCTTGGCGTTGCGGCCGGTCAGGACGACATGAGTCATATACGGCTTCTCGTTCTTCAGGAATTCCACCACCTCATTGATGTCGAGGTAATCATATCGAAGTGCGATGTTGATCTCGTCGAGCAGCACCATGGAATTGCGCTCGTCGCGGATCAACTCTTTCGCCTTCTCCCAGGCGGCACCGGCCGCTGCCACATCGCGGGCGCGATCCTGCGTCTCCCAAGTGAAGCCCTCGCCCATGGTGTGGAACTGGCAGATGTCGGAGAAGTGCTTTTCGATCAGGTCGCGCTCGCCAGTCCACATCGCACCCTTGATGAACTGCACGACGGCCGAAGGCTTGCCATGCGCGATGTGCCGGAAGATCATCCCGAAGGCGGACGAAGACTTGCCCTTGCCCTTGCCGGTATGGACAATGATAAGGCCCTTCTCATCGGTCTTTGAGGCCATGATCTTGTCGCGGGCAGCCTTCTTCTTCGCCATCTTCTCGGCGTGGCGGGCGTCGTCGTGGCCAGCGGCTTCGGTGGTTTCGTCGGTCATCTCAATGTTCCCCGGATACAAGCTTGCCCTGATGCAAGCCGAATGTGTCTGAAAGGTCGAACCGCGCGGAATTGCTGCGCGGCGTCCAGAGGCGGCGATCGATCGCTTCCAGCAGCCGCTCCTTCATGTCGGCGAAGGCGGCGGGATTCTTCTCGATCATGAAATCGCGGACCTCAGCATCCACCACGAAAGCCTGGTACACGGCTTCGAAGTGATGGTTGCCAACGGCGCCCGTGGTTGCCGCAAAGGCAAAGAGGTAATCGACGGTCGCGGCAATCTCGAAGGCACCCTTGTAGCCATGGCGCATGACGCCATCGATCCACTTCGGATTGACGACGCGGCCACGCACGACGCGACCGATCTCTTCCTCCAGCGAACGGATCACCGGCTTCTCCGGCCTCGAATGGTCGTTGTGATAGATCGATGGCCGATCGCCCGCCAGCGTTTCGGCCGCAGCCGCCATCCCGCCCTCGAACTGGTAATAATCGTCGCTGTCGAGAAGGTCGTGTTCGCGATTGTCCTGGTTCTGCACGACTGCCTGGATCGAGCGCAGCCGTTCTTCGAAGACACCGCGCTCCGCCCGACCCTCTTCGCCAGCGCCATAAGCGTAGCTTCCCCAGACAAGGTAGGCCTCGGCCAGATCGGCGCGACGCTCCCATCCCTTTTCGTCGATCAGCGCCTGCAGACCGGCACCGTAAGCGCCTGGCTTCGAGCCGAAAATTCGATAGCCGGCCCGGCGGTCAGCCTGCGCTGCATCCAGTCCAGCGGCTTCAAGTCGGGCTGCTTCACCGCGCATGCGCTCGGCAATCGGATTGTCCGCAGCATCTTCTTCCAGCGCCCCGACGGCGCGGATTGCCTTATCGAACAGCGCGATCTGTTCTGGAAAGGCGTCCCGGAAGAAGCCGGAGATACGCAGCGTCACATCGACACGCGGCCGACGCAGCAGCGCCGGCGGAATGATTTCATAGCCGGTGACGCGCCGCGAGGTCATGTCCCACACCGGCTTCACACCGATCAGGGCGAGCGCCTGGGCGATATCGTCGCCGCCAGTGCGCATGTTCGAGGTGCCCCAGGCCGTCAGGCCGAAGGAGACCGGCCATTCGCCGTGATCCTGCACGTAACGGCGGACCAGCAGTTCCGCGGACTTTTTCCCGAGCTCATAGGCCGCCGGCGTCGGCACGGCCCGGCTGTCGACCGAGTAGAAATTTCGTCCGGTCGGCAGCACGTCCGGTCGGCCCCGCGTCGGAGCCCCGGATGGTCCCGGCGCCACGAAACGGCCGTCGAGCCCTCGAAGCAGGCCTTCGATCTCAGCCGTCCCGCAGGCGAGAACGGCAGGCTTGAGCCGCGTTTCGATCTCCGCGAGAACCGTGCGGGTGGCCTCCCAACTTTCCAGGCAACCAAACTCGCCGGCGACCAGCCGTGCCGCAAGCAGTTCGATCCGCTCGACGGTGTCGCCGTTCGTCCGCCATGTGGCATCCGTGACTCTTGCAAGAATACCGGGCAGTGGCCCGCTCCAAACTCCGGCCATGTCGCAGTCGAGCGGGTCGAACTCCAAGCACAGATCCGCGGCAATCGCACGCTGAAGGCTGCGGTCACCGCCCTGCCCGAGCCCGCGCGGAACCCTGGCCAGCGCCACCGTCAAATCCGTCAGCAGCCGGCCCTGCGGCGAGACGCCGAAGACATGCAGGCCGTCGCGGATCTGCAACTCCTTGAGATCGCAGAGATAGGCATCGAGCTTCTTCAATGCCGCGGTCTCGCTCTCTCCCTTGTCGATGCCGGCATCGCGATCGAGGCCGATATCCGCCACTAGTTCGAGGATCTGCTTGCTGAGAAGCCGAATGCGGCGCGGATCGCCGCCCGACGCCTCGTAATATTCGTCGACCAGCGCCTCCAGATCCTTCAGCGGTCCATAGCTCTCGGCGCGCGTTAGCGGCGGCGTCAGATGATCGATGATGACCGCGCCGGCGCGGCGCTTCGCCTGCGTTCCCTCGCCGGGATCGTTGACGATGAAGGGATAGAGATGCGGCATGGGGCCGAGGATGGCTTCCGGGTAGCATTCCTCTGACAGCGCCAGAGCCTTGCCGGGCAGCCATTCCAGATTGCCGTGCTTGCCCATGTGAATGACGGCGTGAGCGCCGAACTCATGGCGAAGGAAGGCATAGAAGGCGAGATAACCGTGCGGTGGGACGAGATCCGGAGAATGGTAGCTTTCCTTCGGATCGATGTTGTAGCCGCGCGCCGGCTGGATACCGACCAGCACCTGGCCAAGCCGCATGAACGGCAGCGCAAAGGCGCCATCCACGACATAGGGATCGGCCTCCGGTGCACCCCAGCGGGCGCCGATTTCATCCTGAATCTTTTTCGGAAGATTTTCGAAGAAAGCTTTGTAACGACTCAAGGAAAGCGATTCGCGGATAAGCTTGCCGTCGCTGCCGGAGTTCGTCGGCCCTTCCATGAGACGCCGGATCAGCGCGTCGCCATCGTCAGGCACGTCTGCAACCGAATAGCCGGCTGCGCACATGGCTTTGAGCACCTCAACGGTGCCTGCGGGGGTGTCCAGCCCGACCCCATTGCCGAGCCTGCCGTCACGGTTTGGATAATTCGCAAGGACAAGCGCGATGCGCCGCTCGCCGGCGGCCGTGGTGCGCAGCTGCGCCCAATTGGCCGCAAGTCGAGCGGTATAGCGCATCCGCTCGAGGTCGGGCTCGCTGCCGACGATGTTGACCTCGACCCTCGCATCGTAGCGGGCGGCTGATTTGAAGGAGACGGCACGCGACAGCACGCGGCCGTCCACCTCGGGCAGCGCGACGTTCATGCCGAGATCGCGCGCCGAAAGCCCCTGCGAAGACGCGGCCCAGGCCTCACGTGACGAGGCCGAAAAGATCGCCTGCAGCACGACGGCGTCGTTGGCCTCGAGAACGGTCGGCTCGCGATCCGCGCCCGGCGCCGACACGGCGAAACCAGTCGTGTTGATCACCACCTCGGGCTTGATGACATCAAACACGCTCTTCAGAATGCCCTTCGACACAGGATCCTTCAGACTGTAGGCGAATACCGGCAGCGGCCGGATACCTTCCGCCAGCAGCGTGTCGACCAGGGCCTCGACCGGTCGTGTCTCACCGCTCTGCACGAGCGCGCGATAGAAACTGATAGCTACAGTAGGGGCTCCGCTTTCCCAAGCAGCGCCAAGCCGCTCGTCGCAAGCCGCTGTCCAGTCGTCGACGCCAAGCACGCCCTTGCCCGGCCACCAGATGCCGGCCTTCATCAGCGGCGATGCCGCTTCCGGTTTCTCCGCTCCTGCCAACATCGCACCGGCATAGGCGAGAAACGCCCGAGAATTGCCGTCGCCACCCTCGATCAGGTAGGCCCAAAGCGCATTCAGATCCTCAAGCGGAACATTCGAAAACGGCGTCAAACCCGCATCCGGCTTAGAATCTCCCGGTAAAACCGCAATCAGCGCGCCGGATCGCGCCGCCGCGGCATGAAGCGCCTCCAGCGCATAGTGAAAGTAGCTGGCGCCACCCAGCGCCCTCACGACGATCAGCTTCGCATGCCGGGCCGTCCGCTCGATGTAGGCATCGACCGACATCGGATGCTTGAGGCTCATCAGGCTTGCCAGCCGCAGCGAGAAGCCGGCCGCCGCTTCGTCATAAGCGGCGGCGATCGCGGCAAGCTCGGTATCGGCGGCTGACAGGAACAGGACGTCGCCGGGAGACTGACCGAGATCGATCGCCTCCTCGCCGTCGCTGATCGTTCCCTGCTGTGCCAGAAGCAGATGCATTAGACTGCCTTATGCCAGCGCTTCGATCGCCTTGCGCACCGCTGCCTCGTCCATTTCGTGCAGACCGATGACAACAAGACGGGTGCCGCGCGCTTCGCCAGGCGCCCAGGCGCGATCGAAATAGTGGTCGATACGGCTGCCGACTGCCTGCAACTGCAGACGCATCGGCTTGCCGGGGACATCGACGAATCCCTTGAGCCGCAGCACGTCATGCTCGCCGATGATGCCTTTCAGGGCATCTACGAAGGCTGCCGGATCGGCAATAGCGCCGAGTTCCACCACGAAGCTGTCGAACTCATCGTGATCGTGGGGAACGCCATCCTCATGCTCGAGCTCATGATGAGACTTGCGATTGACCACATCGCCTTCGGTGCCAACGCCGAGCCCGAGCAGCACGCTCGCGGGAACCTCGCCGTTGCGCGCCTCGATCATGACGGGCTTGCGGGCAATGCGCGACGCGACCTCATCGCGCACGCGGCCAAGACCGTCGGCATCGAGAAGATCGGTCTTGTTGAGCACGATCAGATCGGCGCAGGTCAGCTGGTCCTCGAAAAGCTCCTCGATCGGGCTCTCGTGGTCGAGCGACTCGTCTTCCACGCGACGAGCCTCGACGGCATCGTGATCATCCGCGAAGCGGCCAGCGGCAACGGCGGCGCTGTCGACGACAGTAATCACGCCATCGACGGTGACCTGCGTGCGGATATCAGGCCAGTTGAAGGCGGCAACGAGCGGCTGCGGCAGCGCGAGGCCTGAGGTTTCGATGACGATATGATCAGGGCGCTGCTCGCGCTCCAGAAGCTTGGTCATCGTCGGAATGAAATCGTCGGCAACCGTGCAGCAGATGCAGCCGTTGGTGAGCTCGATGATATCGTCCTCGGTGCAATTCTCCGCGCCGCAGCCCTTCAGCACCTCGCCGTCGACACCGAGATCGCCGAACTCGTTGATGATAAGCGCGATCTTCTTGCCGTTCGTATTGGAGAGGAGATTGCGGATCATCGTCGTCTTGCCGGCGCCGAGGAAGCCGGTGATCACGGTCGCCGGGATTTTCTGCTGGTTCATGAAATTCAACCCTTCATCTTCAGCGGCAGACCTGCCGCGATAAAATACACGTCCGCGGCCTCTGCCGCGATCATTTGATGCAAGCGACCGGCGTGATCGCGGAATTCCCGCGCCATGCGGTTCTCAGGAACGATGCCCAGCCCGACCTCGTTGGAAACGATAACGAGCCGTGCACGCGCTGTCGGCAGATACGCGGCTAGCGAAGCAAACTCGGCCTCCATGTCGCGCTCCTCCATCATCAGATTGGTGACCCATAGCGTCAGGCAATCGACAAGGATCGCCCGCCCCTCGCCGTCGATCGCTCGCAGGCAGCCGACTAGATCAAGAGGCTCTTCATGGGTGTGCCAGAGCTCGCCACGATCGGCCTTGTGCTTGTCGATCCGGGCGCGCATTTCCTCGTCCCAGGCCCGGCCCGTCGCCACGTAATGGCGCTCCAGCTCGCTTGAGGCGACCAGTTGTTCGGCAAAACGTGATTTTCCCGAGCGCGCGCCGCCCAGGACGAAGGTCGCACCGGAGGATATCGGGCTCATGGCAGATGATATCCGATCTGCGGGACGCTGCCGCAAAGGAGCGGAATGGCTGTTGGACGCAGCCGAAAACTCTTTTGTTCAGCCATGACAACCTCCGTGCTGGCAGCGGGCATAAGCCCAGGGATGGGCTTCTCGCCCGGCACGGTTGGCAGGTCTCCTGGCTCGCGGGTCTTGGCCGCGATCGGGGCGGACCGGAAACCGGTCGCCCCAGATCGTGCCAGCGGATTTTCCTCGCCTTCCCGGCTGCATTTCATGAAAAGGCGGACGATTCGTAGACGTAAGAGGCGTCCTGCCCCGGTTGATCATGATGCACTGCCAGTGACTTTTCCGTCGCCATCTCCGCGCCGCCCGCCTGCACCATTGCAGGCTGTCATCAACGCGAAAACAACGCCGGACGGAAAACCCTGACCGCTCTACAGTCGCGGGGTCGGCTATGATGACGGTGCCCGGATTGGGTCCACCGCTTCACATTCCCTTTTCATCCGCACCGATTCAACCGGTCCGGAACCATCCGTTGTGAACTCATCGTTAGGCAAGGCCCTTGGTGAAGTCAATCGGAAGCCGATGCGCGCCTCGGCACGGTATACTGCCGGACCCGCTCTCAACACGACCTTCTCTACCAAATTCATCGTCTTTTATCAGTTACTTACGTCACAAATTATTGTTGCGATCGCCGGTCTTTTGCCGCAATTGCGTCGCAAGCGGGTCGCGCCACCGATTTGCCCTTCCCTCCCTTCCACTTGATCGCGCCCACTGCCGCCTAGTTTTCCCGTGATGCTCCTAAGAATCGATATCCGCCGTTTCGGTCCATTCCATACCCTTCTCGACATCGGGCGGATGCGCGCACTGCTGCGACGCACTGAGCTGGGGATGGTCATCGCGGGCGCGATCGTCGGCGTTATCTCCGGACTTGCGGTGACGGGCATGAGCCTCGTTTCCCGCGAAATGCACAGTCTGATCTTCGGAATCAGCGATATCGAGCGGCTGAGTTCCTCGCAGATCGACAACAAGCTGCTGTTGCTGACGGCGCCTGTCTGCGGCGGCATACTATTGGGTCTGATGCTCTTCGTGCTTGCCAAAACGCGCAAGAAGCCGATGGTTGACCCGATCGAGGCTAACGCGCTGCATGGCGGCCGACTATCGCTCACCGACAGTATTCTGGTGGCGGTCCAGAACCTCATTTCGAACGGCTTCGGCGCTTCAGTGGGCCTAGAGGCCGGCTACACGCAGCTGGCGGCGGGACTGGCCTCGAAGCTTGGACTGAAGCTGCAGCTTCGCCGATCGGATCTGCGCGTTCTCGTCGGATGCGGTGCCTCGGGTGCGATTGCGGCGGCCTTCAACGCTCCGCTGACCGGCGCCTTCTATGCGTTTGAGCTGATCATCGGCTCATATACCATCGTCTCGCTGACGCCGGTCGTCGTTTCCGCACTGGTATCGACCCAAATTGCACGCCTGCTGGCCGGCAGCGATTTTCTTATTGACGTCGGTGACTTTGGAACCGTCATGCCTGCAGACTACGTTCCGGCGCTGTTACTCGGTGCATTCTGCGCCGGCGTTGGCATCATGATCATGCAGGGCGTCGCCTGGATCGAGGAATTGGCTCGCCGGAGTTCCATTGCAACGCCGCTGCGCCCTGCCCTTGGCGGCATCGTCGTCGGCCTGCTCGCGCTGATTACGCCGCAGGTGCTGTCGGCCGGTCACGGTGCACTGCACCTCAATCTCGGCCGCGATGTCGCAATTCCGGTGCTTGTCGGCCTTCTTCTTCTCAAGGCATTCGCTTCGGCTATCTCGATCGGTTCCGGCTTCAGAGGCGGCCTATTCTTCGCGTCCCTGTTCATGGGTGCACTCCTCGGCAAGCTCTTCGCCTATTCGGCACCCTATTTCGCTCATGCGACGCTGACACCCGTCATCTACGCGGTCGTCGGCATGAGTTCGCTTGCGGTCGCCGTCATCGGTGGACCGTTGACGATGACGTTTCTTGCGCTCGAGATTACCGGCGACTTTCCGATCACGGCGCTCGTGCTTGCGGCGGTGATCACCTCCTCGCTAGTCGTGCGCAGCACCTTCGGTTACTCCTTCGCAACATGGCGCTTCCACCTGCGCGGCGAGAGCATCCGGAGCGCGCACGATGTCGGCTGGATCCGTAACCTGACCGTTGACCGGCTGATGCGCGCCGACGTGAAGACGGCGAATGCCGCCCTCACCATCGACGAGTTCAAGGAGCGCTTCCCCATCGGTTCGGCGCAGCGCGTTGTCCTGGTTGATGACACCGGCAAATACAGCGGCCTGGTGCTCGTTCCCGATATCTACGCAAACCTGACCGACACCGACGAGACCGGCAAGGATCTGGGAGAATTCATCCGCTTCAAGAACGATTTCCTGCAACCGCAAATGAACGCCAAGCAGGCAGCAGCGATCTTTGACAAGACCGAAAGCGAAGCGCTGGCGGTCGTCAATAATCTGATTGAGCGGAAAGTCGTCGGGCAGCTGAGCGAGGCCTACACCCTACGCCGCTATAGCGAAGAACTGGACCGCCGCCGCCGCGAAATCTCCGGCGAGATCTAACTGAGGAGTTCGTCGAGCCAACGCCCGTCGAGACAGGCCTCGAGTTCTGCTGCAATGTCGTCGAGAGCTTTCTCGACGCCAGCACGGTAATCGGTCCTCTCGCCCGCAAGGCCAAAACTCTGCAGCAAGCGGGAACGGTAGGCGTCACTCGCGAAGAGCCCGTGCAGATAGGTGCCGGCGACCCGGCCGTCTGCCGACACGGCCCCATCCGGCTTTCCGTCAACGATCGCGAACGGACGGCCGCAGTCTTCGCCGGACGTAACGCCAAGATGGATCTGGTAGCCTGAAAGCGGTGAACCGTCTTCCACCATCGTCGCGACGCTGTTGCGGACTGTCTTTTCGGGCGCCATCTCCGTCTCGACGTCAAGCAGCCCCAGCCCCTCTACCTCCAAGGTAGAGCCTTCAATGCCGAGGGGATCATGCACCTTGCGTCCGAGCATCTGATAGCCGCCGCAAATGCCCATGACCCGCCCGCCGCGTTTTACATGGACCAGAAGATCGGAATCCCAAGCCTGAGCGCGCATATCCGCCAGATCCGATACCGTTGATTTTGAACCTGGCAAGATCACCAAGCCGGCGTCCGCAGGCAGCCGCTCGCCGGCGCGAACAAAAACCAACTCGACATCCGGCTCGGCCCTTAGCGGATCGAGGTCGTCGAAATTTGCGATCCTGGAAAAGACCGGCACGGCGACCTTGAGTGCTCCGGTGCCGCCGCGCGCCAGCTTCTCCAACGCAACCGAATCCTCGGCTGGCAAGCGGGAGGCGTCCTTGAGCCACGGCACGACACCAAAGCACGACCATCCCGTAAAGTGCCGCACCGCCTCGATGCCGGCATCGAAGAGCGAAACGTCGCCACGGAACTTATTGATGATATAGCCGGATATCATTGCCCGGTCCTCGTCGGGCAAAATCGTGTGGGTGCCGACCAGCGAAGCGATCACGCCTCCACGATCGATGTCACCGACAAGTATCACCGGCACGCCGGCACGGGTCGCAAATCCCATATTGGCAATGTCGCCCGCCCTGAGGTTGATTTCTGCCGGCGAACCCGCGCCTTCCACGATCACCAGATCCGCCCCGGTAGAAACCTCGGAAAAGCTCTGCATCACGTAATCGAGAAGCGTCGGTTTGAGCTTCTGATAGTCCCGTCCCTTGGCCTGCCCCCAGACCTTGCCCTGGACGATGATCTGGCTGCCGTATTCCGATTGCGGCTTGAGCAACACGGGGTTCATGTGCACCGAAGACGGCACCCGCGCAGCGAGCGACTGCAGCCATTGTGCCCGGCCGATCTCTCCGCCGTCATCAGCAACCGCTGCATTGTTCGACATGTTCTGCGGCTTGAACGGACGAACTGAAAGGCCACGGTTGGCAGCAAGCCTGCAAAGACCCGCGACAAGAACCGTCTTGCCGACATCGGAGCCGGTCCCTTGCAGCATGATAGCCTTGGTCATTGTCGCGAAACTCCGGGGAACTTGACCCGGACTACAATGGCCTCTCTGCTGCGGTCAATTGCAAGCCCTGAAAATGCGAAGGCCGCGTCAACCGTTTCCAGTTGCGCGGCCTGCCGAAATACGCTGGCACATTCGCCCATACACGGCGAAGCTCACGTTCTCCGGGACGCTCTACCTGATCCGGAGAAGCAGCGGTGTCCCCCGCTACGCAACAACAGATAGCGCCACATTGTTACCGGAGGGTTAGCAAGCGATTAAGCAAAGATGAATTTCGTATTTTTCTGACATTTCTTGATGATCCAGGCGTCGCAGGCGGCTCCATGGGGAGATCTCGAATACCAACCGCAATCTTCTGCGGAACTATCATTACCGATTTCAAATCAGGCGCTTAGACTCCCTGCTTCACGCGCAGAAGACAATTGATTTCCGCAGCCGAACGCGTAGGCTGCCCTGCAAGGCGTCAGGACGAACGCCACAGCAACAGCCTGCAGAAACAGCAAGAGCCTCCTCCGCAAACTGCGGAACGCCTAGGTTGTAGCCGCGACAGCAAGAATGGGAACGCAAGATGAGATTTCTCTGCACGTCAATCCTGCTTGCCGCAGGAGTTTGTGCAGCCGCCGCGACGGCGCGGGCTGCTGAATGCGGCAACGTCACCATCGCTGAAATGAAATGGGCGTCGGCGGGTATTGCCGCCAACTTCGACAAGTTTATTCTCGAGAAGGGTTACGGCTGCTCGGTCAGGATCGTCCCGGGTGACACGATGCCGACGTTCCTTTCGATGGACGGAAAGGGTGAGCCCGATATCGCTTCCGAATTCTGGATCAATTCGGTGCGCTCCGAACTCGACATGGCGGTCAAGGAAGGCAAGCTGATCCAGGCTGCTGAAATCCTCTCGGAGGGCGCGGTCGAAGGTTGGTGGATACCGAAATTCATCGCAGATGCGAACCCGGATATCCGCAGCGTCGAGGACGCACTCAAGCATCCGGAGCTATTCCCGGCATCCGACAATGCATCGCAGGGCGCCGTCCATAGTTGTCCTGTCGGGTGGAGCTGCCAGATTTCGACATCCAATCTCTTCCGCGCGCTGGGGGCTGAACGGGACGGGTTTCAACTTGTCGAAGCCAGCAGCCCACAGGACCTCGATGATTCCATCGCAAATGCATTCCAGAAAAAGGCCGGCTGGCTTGGCTACTACTGGGCCCCCACCGCCATCCTTGGCAAATACGACATGACACGCCTGAGCTTCGGCGTCGCTCATGACAAGGCAGAGTGGGACAAATGCACCTCGATCCCGGGTTGCGCTCGGCCGCAGGTCAACTCCTACCCGGTCTCGCGGGCCTATACGATTGTCACCAAAGCCTTTGCCGACCGGGCCGGACCGGCCATGGATTACCTTAAGCTTCGCTCATGGGACAATACGACGATCAACGAGGTGCTCGCCTGGCAGGACGAAAACCAGAAGAGCAACGAGGAAGCCACGGAGTACTTCCTTCAGAATTATTCGGCCCTATGGACCAAGTGGGTTCCTGCCGACGTCGCAGAAAAGGTCAAGGCCGGGCTCTAGGACGAACAACGATCTCGGCCAATGACAAAGTCTTCACTCCGGAGGCATCGGTTTCCTATAAGCACCGACCGCTTGGTCGCCCGAATCGCGCCCGCTTGCCCAGACGAGGAAAATACAGATGACATCCGCTCCGTTTCCCGACCGCGACACGATCGCCTCGAAGCTTGCCAGCCTTGACGAACAGGAGAAATCCTACGTTGCCTTGCTGATGGAAAATGTGGCGCAGGACGAAAACGTCATTGATGGCCTTCACCGCCATCTGAACAACGCAGCCAGTGCGCCGTTTCTGAACACGCTGAAACTCGAAAATCTTGGGAAATGGATTGGCGAGACAGCGCCTGCCCGCCTGCAGATACGACTGATGGAGGCAGCGAAATCAAGCCAGCATCCGGCTTACATGGCGTTCCGGACTGGGCTTTCGCGTTCCGGCGGGTTGGAAAACGCTTACCCGCCGGCTGCGATCTGAGGTCTTGTTACCTGGTGGCGGCGCGGCCGACCGAACGACCTGCATCCTGGGTCGCGTTCACCGCGTTTGCCGTATCCCGGCCAATACCGCGGATCGTGTTTCCACACGAGGAAAGTACGAGCAGAATTGCGAGGGCTGAGCCGATCTTGGCCATTATCGTCATTGCGAAATCCTTCTTTCTCAGTCGTCCGAGCGCGGGCGACTCCCGCCGCGCGAATTAAACCCCGGAGGAAGAAAAAAGGTCACCGCAAACTTGTCAAGCAGCAACAGCCTTGGCTTTTTCGGCAAAGGCAAAGCGGATGCTCTCGGCCACAGCGCGCATCGGGCCGTTCATCTGCGATGCAGTAAGCAGCCGGATGTCGAAGGAGCCGAGTTCGGGCAACCCTTCCTGCACGCCGAGGATCGTCATCTCGTCGGTGACATAGGAGCGCGGCAACGGCGCGATCGCGAGGTCGGAAACCACGGCCGCACGCTGCGCCATGGTGTGGCCACTGAGGAAAGCAACGCGATAGCCGCGCTTCATGCGCTCAAGTTGCGATATTGCCTCCGAGCGCCAGATGCAGCCATCCTCCCAGATCGAGATCGGCAGCGGCTCGCGACGGTGCGCCGTACCGCACTTGGCACCAGCCCATATCAGCCGCTCCCGAAACACGATCTCGCCATCCGTCGGCAAGGGGCGTGTCGCGCAGTTAATGAGTGCCAGGTCGAGGCGCTGCTCCTCCATCCGCTTCTTGAGGCCGATGCTCATGTCGATGGTGACATCGACCATGATGCTCGGGAAGCTTTCGGCGAAGCTTTTCAGAATGCTGGGCAGCAATCGCTCGCCGATATCTTCCGGCGCGCCAAGCCGAACCACACCGCTAAGCTCGGGCATGATGAAGCGCGAAACCGCCTCGTTCGACAGAGCGAGAATGTTGCGTGCGTAGGAGAGTAGCAGTTCGCCGTGCTGGGTCAGGCTGACCGAACGCGCATCACGAAGGAAAAGCGTCGCACCGAGCTGCTCCTCCAGCTTCTTGATCTGCATGGAGACAGCCGACGGCGTCCGATATACGGCTTCCGCGGCGGTCGAAAAATTGCCGGTCTCTGCGATGGCAACGAACGTCCTCAGGACGTCGTTATCAAGCAAAGGAATGGGACGGCGAAAGGGAATGCTCATCGTCACATCTTTCAATTTTTCTGAATTTGAATTCCATATCATTTTGTTTGATTGAAAGTCAACCCGACAGTACCCTTCGATCATGGCGGCTAAAACCGATGAAAGGAGGCCGCAATGAGCACTCTCAACGCAATCTTCGACATCTTCTACGCATTTAGAACGCGTCAGATCTCACGCCTGACACGCAATCGTACCCGAGATCAATTGGCGCGCCTGCCGAGACATCTGGCGGATGACCTCGATCTGCAAGCCTTGGGCATGACAGACCCTCGCTGAGCACTCGCTGGGCAACACCTTCAAAGACACCATGAAAGGTTCTAATATGCGCCCAGAGCGGTGGCTATGGAGCGCAACGATCATGGCTATAAATGATGCGTGTTTTCAAGGCGATATCCCTGCGGCTTACGACCGCTACATGGTACCGATCCTGTTCGACCCTTACGCGGCCGATCTGGCCCAGCGCCTGGCGTCGTTTCATCCGCACCGCGTTCTCGAGGTCGCCGCTGGGTCGGGCGCCCTTACGCGCGCAATATCGTCAGCGCTTCCGCACGCGGAAATCATCGCCACCGATTTGAACCAGGCGATGCTGGATGTCGCCGCACGGCGACACTCCGGAGGGCATGTCGTATGGCGCCAGGCCGACGCATTGAGCCTGCCCTTCCCCGATCAGACCTTTGATGCCGTCACCAGTCAGTTCGGCGTCATGTTCTTTCCCGACAAACACCGCGCCTATCACGAAATCCTTCGCGTGCTGAAGCCGAAAGGAACGTTTCTCTTCAACACGTGGGACACGGTCGAGAGCAACGATTTCGCAGCCGCCGTCAGGGCTGCAACAGACGCCGTGTTTCCGGGCGATCCGCCGGAATTCTTTCGACGGACGCCGCATGGCTATTTTGATGCCGAGACGATCCTATCCGAGCTCGAGCGCGCCGGTTTCCAGTCGGCGACCTTCGCAAAGGTCGAAAAGACGTCTCATGCATCCTCGGCACATGATGCAGCCACCGCCTTCTGCAGGGGCAGTCCGCTCCGCATGGAAATCGAAGCACGTCAGCCGAAGGTCGATGTCGTGGCACGCGTAGCGGAAGCGCTTGAGAAAACCTTCGGCAAGGGGCCGATCGAAGGGCGAATGTCGGCGTTTGTGTTCACCGCCGAGGCACCACGCCAAAACTAGCGGTGGGCGCGCCGAGAGGCAGCAGCCTGAACAATACCTTTGCGGTTCGGAACATCCGAACCGTAGCAACGTTCTTCCTGGGCAGCGCACCCTTTGTCGTTGCACTGACTGCGTTTCCCTCAACTGCAGTCACATAGGCCCGGCGCTGTCCAAACCAGCACCGGGCTTTGCTTGCGCCACCGGACACACCTTCACCCTTCGTATAATTCAGCAACACCTAATTTATAACTTGAAATCCCGGCTTCGGTCGCGATGATGCTTGCCGTCAGCTTAGGAGGGGATCGATGTCACAGTACCAGGAGACGCGGCGGTTCAAATGCACGGGTGACGCTGGAAATCCTTGCATCGTGATTGAGCAGATCAGGGTAGCGGATGAGACCATGTCCAGTCCCAGAACGGACTACATGACGGTAGACGGCGACGTCGCCAACCGCCTCGACAAGAAGCACTTCCTGATCCTGATGAAGGGCGAGATTGTCAAGGTTCAAAGGGCCCTGAGGAGAAAGCACTGAGTTCAGCGTTGGCAGCCGCTGGCATGACGCGCTAACAACTTGCTCCGATGCTCCTGTTAACTCCTCACAGAGCAACAGGCAGATGTCATCATCGCGTCATGTGACGATGATGTCTTAGCTCACCGGGCGCTGAGACTCGTTTTCATTCCGGCGCTGTTCACCGCTGGAATGACTGATGCTGTATATCATTGCCGTCGCCGGTGCCCTGTTGGCAGCCAATACCCTCAGCCTTGTTATCGCGGGATGGCGGATTCGATCCCGCCAAGACAAAACGCCAAGCGTTTCCGCCCGTCCGCCGGTCTCAATCGTGATACCCCTTCGCGGGGTGGAACAGTTCTCGCGGGAGACGCTCGAAAGTGCGCTGAGCCTGGATTGGCCCGACTACGAAATCATCTTCTGCGTTGCCGACAAGGCCGATCCGGTAATTGGCCTGGCTGAAGAGGCTCGCCGGGCGAAGCCGCTGACAAAGGCAACGGTCCTTGTTGGGGACGATCGCGTCAGCGCAAATCCGAAACTCAACAATTGTGTCAAGGGCTGGAACGCAGCGTCGCACGAATGGGTCGTGCTTGCCGATTCCAACGTTTTGATGCCCAGCGACTATCTCGCGCGCCTGATCGCTGCATGGCGGCCCGATAGTGGACTTGTCTGCTCGACGCCACTTGGCTCCCGCCCCACAGGGTTTTGGGCGGAGGTGGAATGTGCGTTTCTCAACACCCACCAGGCCCGTTGGCAATATGCAGGAGAGGCTCTTGGATTTGGCTTCGCGCAAGGCAAGAGCATGCTGTGGCGAAAGAAGACCCTCAACTC
Source organism: Rhizobium sp. BK399 (assembly GCF_014194695.1). GTDB lineage: Bacteria > Pseudomonadota > Alphaproteobacteria > Rhizobiales > Rhizobiaceae > Rhizobium. The sequence continues at coordinate 249,720 of NZ_JACIAH010000005.1, forward strand.
CCACGGCGGCATCCAGGCACTTGGGGCTGAGATCGCAGAAGATGCCGCGGCCACCAAGCTGGTGAACCGAATGGGCCTCAAGGTGCATCTGGTTGGTGGGCCGTTCGAGCAGCCGTTAGGAAGAAGAACCTTTCGCGAGATATGGGCGCGACAATGCCGCTGGGCGCGGCTGAGACGCGTGACTTTCCCGCATTTCTTCGCCCCGGAGATCCTGTTGGGCGTGGTTCCGCCCCTATCACTGTGCGTGTGCGCCGCGTTCGTTGTCGGTGCCAGTCTTTCCACCACAACTGTCGCGGTTTTGTGCGCAGCCTACATACCGGAACTTCTTCTTGCGGCCCGCAAGAATTGGCATCTCTCACCGATATCGCTCGTTGCAATGGTGACGCGTGATATCTTGTTGCCCGCCATCTGGATCAGGAGCTGGTTGGCCGGAAGCTTCGATTGGCGCGGAAACAGGATGGTGATCGGATCACACGAGTCTCGCCTCGAAGCCGGCGTCGCTGAACCAATTGCCAGCCCCTAGCAATCAGGCCGCCCGCTCCCAGCAGCGGCGTCGTCACCTCAGACCTGAAAATTCTCGTGGCCGAGCCAACCTAACGCTTCGCCTGCAAGTCGATCACATTCGTTCCGACCATTCGGTCGAATGCGTCCTTGGTCATGGGCTTCGACAGGAGATATCCTTGCAGGTGATCGCAACCAAGTTCTTTCAGGATTGCCCGCTGCTCTTCGGTCTCAACGCCTTCAGCCGTTGTCTTCAAGCCTTTAGCCCGTGCCAGCCTTATCATCGCCTCGACAATGGCCCGATTGTCAGCCTCCTGGCTATCGAAGCCGTCCACGAAGCTCTTGTCGATCTTGATACGGTCGACGGCGACATATTGCAGGCGACCGAAGCTGGAAAAGCCCGTGCCAAAATCGTCCAGCGCAATGCGGACACCGACAGAGCGGAGGGCCGCGATGTTGCGCTGGCATTCCCCTGCACTATCGAGCAGCGTGCCCTCGGTTATTTCGATCTCCAGCCGCGCGGGATCAATCCTATGCTTGTTCAAGGCCGCGATGACCCTCAGCGCATACGCCTCGTTTCGCAACTCGAGAGGTGAGGCGTTGATCGCGATCTCCAGATCCGGCCACCGCTGCGCTGCCAGGCAGGCCTCCTCCAGAACAAGATCGCCCAACTGGGCGATGACGCCGCATTCTTCGGCGATGGGAATGAACACCTCCGGGGTTATAAGACCTCGTGCGGGGTGCTTCCATCGAAGGAGCGCCTCGGCGCCATACAAGGCTCCGTTCGGGGCAGCGTAGACGGGTTGAAAATACACCTCGAGATCTCTGCGATTCTGGACCGCCAGCCGCAAGTCGCATTCGAGTTCGCGCCGGTCTTGCACGAGGTCATCCATATGAGGACCAAAGATCGCAAAGCGGTTTCTGCCCGCAGCCTTTGCATTGTAGAGCGCGATGTCAGCCTTCCGCGTCAGGTCGGATGGATCAACATCACGTCCGACGCCGATCACGACGCCAATGCTCGCACCGATGCTGATTGGCGTTCCATTGATCTCGAATGGACGCCGCATGGAGTCGATGACTTGCTCACACAACCGCGAAACCTGGTCGCTCGTAACGTTGGTCACGACCGCGGTAAATTCATCCCCTCCGAGCCTACCCACGACGCTGCCCGGGAAAATCCCGCGTAACCTGTCAGCCACCAGCACCAGGAGACGATCGCCAACCGGGTGCCCCATCGTGTCGTTGACCTGCTTGAACCGATCAAGATCCATGAACAGAACCGCGTTCGACTGTGTCGTGGCAGATCCGGAGATGACCCTAGCCAAATGCTCGGCAAACCACGCCCGGTTCGCCAGTCCCGTAAGAGTGTCGTGGCGAGCGAGATGTTCAAGCGCGGCCCTGCTCTGCCGAAGTTTTCGGTTTCGCACACCAACCATGGCCCCCATCCCAGCCAGCGCGACGAACACCGATATGCCCACAGCGCCTAGGGCTGGGCGAACCGACTGCGCGACGGCTTCGCCTGGAGCAAACGGACGCCAGGAGAAGTATCCGAACTCTCTCCCATCGGCACTTCTCGTTGCGGCGAAAGATCGATCCTCCTCACTCGATTTCGCCCAGGCAAAGGTAAGGTCATCAAACTGGTATTCGCTCGACACCCTCGCCAAGAAGCTGCCGTCGAGGTAGCGGACGGCGACATGCAAATAGATCTCCGAAGGATTCTGCTCGATGTTGCCGGTGTCCGAGATAATCGGCTTCACGCTGACTATTGCCGGGTGGTTGTTGACGACAGAAAGATCGCTTTCCCCAATGCTCAAGACCTGATCGGAAAGCCCGATGTCGTCGCCGGCGACAAGCCTTGCGCGCAGCCTTTCCGCCAGTGGCGCTATGACATCGCGAACCTGTTGGTATGCCTTCGCCGAATCCGCCTCGTCAGAAGCGAAAACGTGGACTGCATGGCCATCCGGAGCGATCACGTAAGCGCGGTCGTGCTGGAAGTAGGTGAACATCCACTTGCCAAGGTTCGCCTGCATCCAATCGGCATTATCGTCGCGCACGTTTCTGATCGCATCGTCCCAGACAGTTGCACTTTCCTGGTCGTGGGCTACTGCCGCCTGCATTTTTGAAATGAGCGTCTCGGCGAGATGCGTTTGACGCTCGGCGGCGATCTTGTCGCTCCGTTCGGTAGCAAGCTCAAGAACCGCGAAGAGCCCGGTATAAATCGACAGCGCAGCGACGAGAGGAAGAACGAGGACCAGCAGAAGCGGTCGGACTTGCGCGTATTTCATACTCAGGGTCCTTTTCTAGCGTCGGTCCTAGCACATGAACATTAAGGCGCGCTTACATTCTATCAAACCGAAATTCCTGGTATGCGGTGAAGACCATCCGCGTCCGCTGGCGTCGGTCTCTGCTGTACGCACAACAGCTCAACCGTTCGCCGCCCGGACGATCGAAAAGCGCCTTAGGTGGACATCTTGAGGTCATCGGAGAGCAAGAACAATGGTGACCAATTTTGCCACCTCGTGCTCGCTGTCCAATTAAGTCTGGCCTCGGAGAAGGCAGTACAGCAATGCCACCCTTTTCGAGCAGCACGCGGTCTTCCGGCCTTTCCTATTCCGTCCAGACAGCGACGCCAACGGGTGTCAGTATACGCTCACCCACATGGAAAACGGCCGCGGTGGCCGCGGGCACCTCCGCCGAAACCTTGCCGAAATTGAAGGCGAAGTGAAGTGGACCGCGCCGGCTCACGCGCAGATCGCCAAGATCGGGCTGCCGCTCAACTCCCGCCCAGTCCAAGGTATCGCCGATCACCTTCATCAGCAGGTCGCCTTGTGCCACGACCGCGAGATAGCGCGCCTTGTCATTGCCGACGAGCGCCGGCGCGCCAGCACGATACTCTCCTGAAAAGCTGGCGAGGACTGGTTCGCTTGTTCGGATCGTTTCGCGCCAAACGCTGGCGGGATAAGTCTCGTTGCCATGCAGCACCGACTCGATGTGAAATTCGGGCAAAGATTCGACCCGCACCACCTGCATATCCAAAAGCGCGTTCAACGGGCCTGGCGGCAAACTGGTCGGAATTTGAAGATTGGGTGTCTTGCTGCCGCTGCGCGGACCGAAGAGAGCTTTGGCCCCGCACTGCGCAAGCCGTTCGACAAAGACTGCGTCGGCGATTAGCAGATCGGGCGCGAAAACCGCCGCGTAGCCGTCGAGGTCACAATGCTGTCCGACAATATCGACATCGATCCCGTAGCGCGACAGCGCGGCATACCAGTCAAGCCCGATGGCGGTTGCGTCGTAGCTGCGGCCTTGCGGCAGGGCGCGGCTCGCCCATCGCGAGGGATAGTCGACCACCAGCGCAACTTTGGCCTTTTCCCGGCGCGCGCTAGCGGGCAAACGGGCGATCTCGGCGATAACCTCCGCGACTTCCTGATACCCTTGGTCCGGTTCGCCGTTCGGCAGCAGCAGGGCTGAATGGAACTGCTCCTGGGCGTAGTGGATCTGGCGCCAGCGGAAGTAGGACACCATGTCGGCGCCGTGGGCGTAGGCAAGCCATGTCCACAGCCGCACCATGCCATCGGCAGGCGCCTGGTTGTGAGAGGCCCAGTTGACCGGTCCTGGCTGCTGCTCCATCACCCAGACGCGCCCGCGCCCGACGGCCCGGTAGAGATCATGATAAAACGCTGTCTGGTCGGGATCGCCGGTACGCAAGTAACGCGCCTTGTTGTCGTCAGACAGTCGGCCGTTCAGCAGTCCGCCCATCGGATAGACGTCCCACGAGGCGATATCGATGTCGGCGCCGACCTCGTAGTGGTCAAAGTCAAAATTGTTCGACATGAAGTTGTGCGTCACCGGACGGCCCGGCGCATGGCCGCGCAACAGATCGGCCTGCATGCTGTTGAAGCTTTTCACCTGGTCGGACGAGAAGCGAATGAAATCGACTAGATGTGTCGGGCTCGGCTCTTCAACCAGATTGTTCGGCAGTTCGATCTCCTCGAACGCACCGTAGCGCATCGACCAGAAATTCGTGCCCCAAGCTGCGTTGAGTGCATCAATGGTGCCGTAGCGCTCGGCAAGCCACAGGCGAAAGGCTCGCTCGGCTTCCTTCGAATAGCTGTAGACCGTGTCGTGGTCGCCATACTCGTTGTCGATCTGCCATGCCTGCACGAAAGGATGCGTGCCGTAGCGCTTGGCCATCGCTTCGACAATGCGGGCCGCCTCCTGGCGATAACGGCGGCTGGAGAAACAATAGTGACGGCGCGCACCAAACTTGCGCACCGTGCCTTTTGCGTCCACGGGCAGAATGTCGGGATATAGGTCGACCAACCATTTTGGCGGCGCGGCGGTCGGTGTTCCGAGAATGACTTTCAGCCCTGCCCGGCCAAGCACATCTATCGCCTCGTCCAACCATTCCCAGCGCAGGTCGCCGGGGCGCGGTTCCATGTGCGCCCAGGCAAACTCGCCCACGCGAACCCAGGAAAGACCCAGCTCCTTCATGCGGCTCGCATCGTCCTGCCACTTCTCGCGCGGCCATTGTTCGGGGTAGTAGCAGACGCCGAGTTCCAGCCTGTCGCTTTGCATCTGGTCGGGCTGAAAAGGTATCGGGGCAATCATAAACGCGGCAGTCCTTGTCGTCTTGGGTCGTGGGTATCAACTTGGAGCGAAAATTCTTCAGCGGTCCGACGGCAGTCGATCGTCGCAGCGCTCGATCAGGTCGGGCATCAAAAGTGTTTGCAACGCCTCGGGAGGCTCGCCCTCCATACACCGCAGGATGGAGGTGCCAAGCAGCGCGCTCGGCTCACTGATCGGCAGGAAGAATGTGGTGATCGGCGGCGCGAAGTACTGGCTGACATTGAGGTCGTCGGTCGCATTGATGACCGCGTCTCGGCCGTGCACGAGGCCCCGGGCATGAAAGCCGGACAAGGCTCCGAGTGCCGCCGCTTCGTTGGCGCAGATATAAGCTGTCGGCGGATCCGGAAGTTTCGACATGGCAAGGACGCTCTCGCGGCCGAAGGCGGGCGTCAGATGGCCATGGGAGACAAGCGCCTGATCGAAAGGCAGCCCGGCCGTTTCCAGCGCCAAGCGATAGGCGTCCAACCGGGTGATCGCATAGGTGAGTTCCACCGCCGGATTGACGAGCGCGATGCGACGATGACCGCGCCCAACGAGACGGCTCATACAAAGACGGATCATCTGCTCGTTGTCGGCATCCACAAAGGCGTGTGGCGCGTTGTGCATCGTCGTGCCATAGGTGACGAAGGGGAAATCGGCCTCCTGCATCAGCCGTATCCGTGGATCTTCCGCGCGCGTGCCGGAGAAAATGATGCCGTCTGCCTTCTTCAGCGTGACGATCTGCTTGATGGTGGCGAAGCTCTCCTCGAAATTGCGCACGGCGTAGAGCGATACGCGGTAAGGGCTCTCTTCCAGAGCCCAGGAAATGCCGCTGAGCAACTGGGCGTATTCGACGCCTTCCCATTCGTTCTGGCGAGGACCGGGCGCCGACATGATCGCCGCCACCTGGTAGGTCTTGCCCGTGCGCAGCTGCACCCCATGCATGTTGAGCTCGTAGCCAACCCGTTCGGCTGCCGCGAGGACAACGGCGCGCGTCTCCGGGCGGACTTGCGGCGAATTGTTGAGCGCCTTCGATACCGTGGCGATCGACAACCCGGTCTCCTGCGCAATCGTCTTGATCGTGGCCCTTTGCATCCGCTCACCCGCCCTTTGCGATCAAGGTCAATTCTTCGTCGAGCGCATTAAGGAACCGGTCGCAATCTTCGGCGCTGAAGGGAGCCGGTGGCTTGATTTTCAGCACGTTATGATGCGGACCCTCGCTGCTGAGGAGAATGCGGTGCCGGCTCTTCATGCCGGCGATCAGGCGGTCGAGTTCTGCTGCTGCCGGTTCCAGCGTCTCGCGGCTGCGCACCAGTTCGATCCCGTTGAAGAGGCCGGATCCGCGCACGTCGCCGATCAGTCCGTGGCGCTCGGCCAGCGCACGCGCGCCGTCCATCAGCCGGTCGCCGATCACGCGGCAATGGTGGGTCAGCCGCTCGTCGCGGATCACGTCGAGCACCGCAAGCCCGATTTCGGCCGAGACTGGGTTGCCGCCGAACGTGTTGAAGTATTCCATGCCGTTGGCGAAGGATGCGGCGATTGCCTCGGTCGTGACCACGGCTGCCATCGGATGGCCGTTGCCGATCGGCTTGCCCATCGTCACGATGTCGGGCACCACTCCCTGGAGCTCATGCGCCCACATATGGCGGCCGACGCGGCCAAAGCCGACCTGCACCTCGTCAGACAGGCAAAGTCCGCCGGCTTCCCGAACAAAGGCGAAGGCTTGGTTGAGGTAGTTGTCAGGCAACGGAATCTGGCCGCCGGTGCCGAGAATGCCTTCGCTGAAGAACAGCGCCGGGCGACGCCCCGCGGCTGCCAGCGCTTCGATCTGGTCCTTCACGCTGTCCGCGTATCTGTTGCCGGCTTCGGCATTCCCATAGCGGACGCGGCCACGATAGAGATCCGGCATTTCTGCAACGCGGACATGCGACGGTTGTCCCTCGCCGCCGGGACCGGCGAACTTATAGGGACTGACGTCGATCAGGCTCGAAAGATGACCGTGATAGGCATGGTCGATCGTGATGATATCGCGATTTCCCGTATAGGCCCGCGCCAGGCGGATCGCGAGATCGTTGGCCTCACTGCCGGAATTGACGAAGAAGCAGACGTTCAGCGGATCGGGAAACTGCGCCGTCAGGCGCCGTGCATATTCCACAAGGGAGTCGTGGAGGTAACGCGAATTGGTGTTCAGGTGACCGATCTGCTTCTGTGCCGCGGCAACGACACGCGGATGGCAATGGCCAACGTGGCAAACGTTGTTGACCATGTCCAGCCAGCGGGTGCCGTCCTCTTCGATCAGCCAGGCACCTTCGCCGCCGACAATCTTCAAAGGCGCCGCACTGTAGGCGATGCTGAGTGAGCGACCGATGTGACGATGACGCTCGCGAACCAGAAAATCCTTGTCGCGCGCCACTATGACCGAGGCTGGAACGGGAAGGCCGAGGACGACGGAGGGATCGGGGCTGACGTCGCGCCAGACCTGCCACTGATCGGGTACGCCGACTCCGTGCATTCGACCGCCGAGGCCGAGATGATCGGTGACGATCTGGAAATGCAGGTGCGGTGCCCACTGCCCGTTTTCCGATGCTGCGCCGAACGCGGCGAAGGCTTCGCCCTTGGCAATCGGCTGTCCAACCGAGAGCCTGGCAACACCTTCGCGTGCCAGGTGCCCGTAAAGTGTCCAGAAAACGGTGCCATCGTCGGTGTCATGCTGCAAAAGAACTGTCGGGCCGAAGCCGAATGCGACGGCGTCGTCGTGGATGAATGCGACAGTTCCGGCAAAGGGCGCGTACACCGGCTCGCCAGCCGGCACGAATATATCAATGCCGAGATGCACCGACCGGCGCGCTCCCTCGGTTCCCGTTTCGAAAGCGTCGCCTTGATAGATTGCCCGGTTCTCGCCATAGAGGCCGATGGCGAAATCGGCTTGCTCCTTAGCCAGAATGGCGTCAATGCGCGCTTCGGCGGCGTCAGGCGCAAGACCCGCCCAACTGTTCCCGCCAGCGACCGAGAAATCCAGGACCGCGACGTTGGGTCTTTCGGCAGAAGGGCGGACGATGGCAACAAAATCATGGGCATTGCGCTCCAGCCACTTCACCACCCCGGCAGCGGAGGGGATTGCGGCGAACCCGCATGCATCCCGGATGCGGGCAACGGCGATCGAGCGGTTCTCAGTCTCCAGCCGCTGCAACTCGCGCCAGACATCCTCCTGGCTGACGAGGAGATAAGTGTTGTCGGGATTGTCGCGGATCTGTTTTGCGGCCATGCACATGCTGACGGCATAGCGAGTACGCACCAGGTCAAAGACCAGCTCCGCCTCGGTCTCGCTCAGCGGATTAACGTCGTGATAAGCTCCCGTCACCGCCGCGATGGTGCCCACTGCATCACGCTCGCCGATCAGGGCATAGGCCGCGGCTACCGCGATCTCGACGACACGAAAGGTCTCGACCATGTCGCCGAAATCGAGCAGACCACTGACGTTTCCGGCTTCGTCCAGCAGCACGTTGTAATCGTTGGCATCGTTGTGGATCACTTGCCGCGGGCAGGCCTGCAGGCGTGGTAGGACGTTGTCGGTGAAATGGCTGAGGATGGTATGTACGCTGGCCCGCTTGTCGGCGTCCCCGATCATGGCGACATGAACAAGATGCATGTCGGCGCGGCCGATATCCCAGCCATAGATCCGGCGCGCGCCAGCGTGGGTAAAGCCCTGTAGATGCCAATCGAGCCGACCGAGCAATCGGCCAAGCGCTTCGGCACTGTGGCGGCCGCGCACTGTCGATTTCGCCCAGATGGTGCCGGGCAGCCAGGTAAGCAGCCGTGCCGTTCTCGGTCCGTCGATCTCGGCGGGAATGCTTACCGCCCCCTGTCGCGTCCGTATCGCTCGCGACAGGGCAAGCTCGGGGGCGTTGGTTTCAAGATAGTCGAGCACCGCCATCTGCATCTCGAGTTCGGCGTCGTCGCCGGGGGCGTGCAATTTGAGGAGGTAGTCGTTGCCGTTTCTTGCGCGCAGGCGAAGATTCAGGTCATGCTCCCCCGGCAAAGGTGCGAGCGCAGCCTCAATGCCGTAAGTGTCCTGCAGAAGGGTCCCGATCGCCTGTTCAACTGCGTGCATCCTGTCCCTCACCATGCAACCTGCCTTCCGTCATAGGCGCAGAAGCTGCCACTGTCAGCCGTGCTCGCGCCGTCAATAGTCCCCTTGAGGTCGTTTGCGCTATGCCGCGCAGCCACCATCGCCCCCTCGCCGCCCATGTTGGTCCTTACCCAACCCGGGTGCAGTGAGAGTACGGCAAGCGCCTGCCCAAGGCCGTGCCCAGCCCCTGTGATCAACACGGTGCGGCCGCTGTCAGCGGTGTTTGACGTCATATCGGCGCTCCACCATGTTGACGAGACTCGCTGCGGCCAGCGTCAGGAAGATGTAAAAGATCGCCGCCGAGTTATAGGGCGCGAATGGCAGGAAGCTTGCTGACTGGAACTCACGCATTCTCTGGGTAATGTCGCGGATCGACAGGATCGATAGCAGTGAGGTGTCCTTGAGAATGGCGATCAACTCGTTGCCGAGCGGCGGAATAACGATCCGCAGGGCCTGCGGCAAGATGACGAGACGTGCCGTCTGCCAGCGGTTGAGGCCGATGCTCTTGGCCGCCTCTATCTGGCCGACCGGGACCGCATTGATGCCGGAGCGGAAGATCTCTGCGAGATAGGCTGAATAGGCAAGTGCCATGGCAACAATGCCGCGCAGGATATTCGGTGGATCGAGCACGCCCTGCGTTGCGTCCTTAAGTGCGCCACTGAGCGGCAGGCCGACATAGAGGACGATCACAAGCATCGGGATGCCGCGGATTGTATCGACCACCAGTTCAGAACCGACGGCCAGCGGATGGCGGTGGTGCAGGAAGCCGCCGAAGGTCAAGAGGCCGAGAATGATCGCAAAGACAACGAAGGTGATACCCGTCGCGCGGTCACGGTCGTTGAGCGCTTCAGTCTTCCACAAGACCGGCAGCTCGGCAGGCGCTGCCGTCGCTGGCAACAACGCGCCGCTCACGCCTTCATTCTTGGCGATCGAAGCCAGAGCCTCTTTTGGCCCGACGAAAGTGCGCACCGGCGTTTCCGTCTCCGGCCCGCCTTCATATTGACCGAAGCGCACGGCGCTTACGAGGCTTGCCGGCGTGTTCGTAACGATGCCTATCTTTCCGTCCAAGGTTCCGGCCAGCACATAGGCATCCCTGGGCTGCAGGAGAAACCAAGCGGCGACGAGCACGAGAAGTACGGTTGCGCCAGCGAAATAACTCGTCGTGCGGGTACTGGCGCGCAACTGGAGCAATCCGACCCAAGCAAGACCGAGCAACGCCGCCAGCAGATAGGCGGCAATAGCCGCGCGCACTGTGGTCGCAACACCCGAAGCGAACGCGATGTGGGCAAAGAACAGGATAAAAACCAGCCCCGCCCCATTGGCGATGCCAAGGACCCAGCCACCGACTCGACGCAACGGCCCCGGCTCTTCGCCGACAGCCGGCCGAGCGGCAAAAAACATAACAATGCCGACAAGGCTAAGGAGCAGATAGGCCGGAAACAGCCAACTCTCGACGCCCCGCAGCATCATTTCGGCTGTTTCGGTGAGTTGTCGCGGGGTAACGCCCTTGACAATCAACTCCGACTTGAACGGATCTACCCCATTGGCAAGCACTGAGGCAACAAAGGGATGAACGAGTGCGGTCCAGATCATGGCAAGCGCCGCCAGAACGTTCACTGCGGCCGCCATCATCGGCCATTGCTTCTTTCGGCCCTTGGCGCTCGCGACTGTTGGCACTGCGAAGCCGGTTGCGAAGGCCAGAAGCATCAGCAGGAAGCCGGGCACGAAGGCCGACGAGCCGTTTTCGACACCGAGGATCGCCTTCAACGAGCGTTGATAAGCGCTTGAGGAAGCAAACAGGTAAACGATAAAGGGCAGCGCGGTCAGGATGATCAGATTGCTCGGACGCACGCTTCTCAGGAACGACATCCATTCCTCCGGGGCATTTCAAGGGTTCGGTCGAGCCGGAGCGCCAAACACAGCGCGCTCCGGAAAGTGGCAAACGGGCTTAGGCGCCGCGGCCTACTTCAGGCCCCAGTACTTTGCGACTAGCTTATCGAGCGTGCCATCGTCCCTGATCGCCTTCAGGCCCTCGTTGAAGACGGCGACGTTCTCATCGCCCTTGCGGAAGACAAGTCCGAGCGGATCGGATTCCAGATCCTTGATCGCAACGACTAGCTCACCGGCGAACTCGCGCTCGTAAGCGCCGGCATTGGCACCATTAATGACGACGCCGTCGACATCTTTGTTCTTCAGCGCAATGATCGCCGCGCTGAAGCTGTCGTAAGCGACCACATTCTCTCTGCCGACTACCTTTTCGGCCACCTGCGCGTCAGTGGTATTGGCCTGCGCTGAAAGCTTTCGGCCGTGTGCCTTAAAATCGTCGAGCGAGGTGCCCTGGTCGGCGACGCGCATCAGTACCGCCTGACTGTTGACGATATATGGGTCGGAGAAATCCATTGCCTTCTTGCGTTCATCGGTGATGGAGACGCCGGACGCGACGAGATCGAAGCTGCTCTGGTCGAGGGCGGCGAAGATGCCGTCCCAGCCAGTTGTCACGAACTCGGCCTGGCAATTTATCTTGGCGCAAACGGCATTGACCACGTCGACGTCGAAGCCGACGATCTGGCCGCTGGTGGGATCGACACTTTCCATCGGCGGCGAGGTTGTGTCCGAGCCGACCTTAACCAGCTTACCACCGAGATCCGCCGCGTAGGCTGCACTTGACACCAGCGCCGAGAGCGCGAGCGTGACGATCAATTTTTTCATGCTTCTCCTCCTCTTGATAAACCATAGGGAAACGGCGCCGGTACACGACGGCCCGTCATTGCCGTTGGTTCGCGACCGCTCGACTGACCACTCTGAATGATCGAGGCTGCGCCAAGCCCTCCCAAGCTTAGAAGCAAGAGGTATCTGACAATAAAAACGATTTCAAGCAAAATAAAAACGTTTTTATTTTCATTTCGCCTATGTCGAAGGGGCGGCACGGCCTCCCTCGGCAAGAACTCAAATCGGAAAGGTGGAGACTTCCTTCGCAGCCTGGCGCGCGCCCAAGCCCTTCATTCGGGAATGTCGTCCATGCTTCGGCTTTCGTGAAGTCGTAAGACGATCATCGAGGCCAAGAACCAATTCGGAGGCGCCGACGGCGAATGGAGCGCCGAGCAGCAAAGGCTATGCGGCCGATCTGGATACGTGACGCCGCGCAAGGCTCGGCGGCGTCCCAATAGCATGTTGAACTGACGCTTTACACGTCTTCAGAAATCTGCAGTGGCAGGACCAACCAATGGGGATGGCTGGTCTCCGCCCGCTGCCCAGCTATTTTGTGGCGGCCTTTGGCGCGCTTTCCTGCAAATCCGCTTCATCGGAAAGAATGGCAGCGGCCTCGTTCAACAAAACATCCTTTGCCTTCTTGCGGGCATTTTCCATGGCAATGTCAGCACTTAGGCTGCGTTCGTTTGCCTGCAGGCCGTCATCGGCATCGGGATCTTCGCCATTGTTTGCTTCCGGTCTCGATTTGAGTCGATTTTCTCGAGCCGTCGCTTCCTCGCGGCGTTTGGCCTCGTTGAGGGAGATAACCCCCTTCTCACGCTGCGCCTTGAGATCGGCGATGTCTTCTAGAACGCGTTGAAAGTCCGGATCGCTTTGCACTCGAGCCTCATGACGGCTTTGCAAGCTCGGCAGCAACGTCGCTATATTGCCTGTGGGCGCATACTTGGCAGGTTTGAGTTCGGTCCACGGCAGGGCATTGTCATAACTCATCTCACCAAAGCTCGTCGGATCTGAGAACCCCGGCAAGCTGATATCGGGGGTCACGCCGCGCAACTGCGTCGTCCCGCCATTGACGCGGAAAAACTGGGAAATCGTCACTTTCAGCTCACCGAATTCGGGTTTGCTGTTACGGACCATCTGATCAAGATTGACAACCGTCTGAACGGTACCCTTACCGAAGCTGGGCTCGCCGACGATCACCCCTCGACCATAATCTTGGATTGCCGCGGCAAAGATCTCCGAAGCCGAGGCCGACCCGCGATTGATCAAGACACCCATCGGGCCCGTCCAGACGGGTGTCCGAAAGTCTGCGCTTCTGACCGTGACCTTGCCGTCACTGCCGCGTTGCTGAACGACAGGACCACTGCCGATGAACAGACCGGTCAAATCGATCGCTTCATCCAATGAACCGCCGCCGTTGTTGCGAACATCAATGAGAACGCTGTCGACTCCTTCTTGCTTCAGTTCACCGAGAAGCTTGGCGACATCGCGGCTCGCGCTCCTGTAGTCCTTGTCTCCTTTGCGTCGGGCTTCAAAATCCTCATAGAACGCCGGCAGGGTAATCACACCGATTTTGCGAGTGGACTCACCCGCTTTCACGGACAGTACGGCCTTCTGGGCTGCCTGCTTTTCGAGGTTGATTTTATCGCGCACCAAGCTGACGACGCGATGGGTGCCTTCCGCGCCGGCGTCGGCTGGGAGAATGTCCAAGCGCACGACAGAGCCCTTCTTCCCCCGTATCATTTGCACGACCTCATCAAGGCGCGTGCCCACCACTTCTTTGATTGGTCCATTCTTGCCTTGACCCACGCCGGTAATGCGGTCGCCGACCGAGAGCTTACCGGACAACTCCGCCGGCCCGCCGGGCACGAGCTCACGGACGGTCGTGTAATCGTCGCGCTCCTGCAGTACCGCACCGATACCGACCAGCGACAGCTTCATCGCGATGTCGAAGTCAGCTGAAGCCGTGGCGCCGAAATAGTCCGTATGTGGGTCGATTGACGTCGTATAGGCATCCATGAACGACTGGAAAACGTCATCGCTCTTGTATTTGTATGCGCGATCAAGCGCGTTTGCGTAACGTTTGTCGAGCGTCTCGCGGATAGCCGAGTCAGTTTTGCCGCCCAATTTCAACCGTAACCAGTCGTTTTTGACACGCTTGCGCCAAAGGTCATCGCTCTCGGCTTCCGACTGCGGCCAAGGCTCCTTTTCACGCAGCAGGGAATAATCCTCCTGCACACTGAAATCGAAGCCCTGCTTAAGCAAGTTGCGTGCGTAGTTCATGCGATCGACAACGCGTTGTTCATACACGTTGAAGATTGCAAACGGGATTTTCAGGTCCTCCCGTTCGATAGCATCATCGATCTTGCTGCGGTCAGCCATAAACTTGTCGATGTCCGCTTGCAGGAAGATCACGCGATCCGGATCGAGTGATTTGATGAACCTGTCCATGATCTTGGCCGACAAGGCGTCATCAAGCGGAACGGACTTGTAGCTGAAGCGCGTCAGAAATTTTGCACTCAACTCAGCCGCCTGCGCCTGCTGCTTTTGAGGCGCGAGGACAGGCGGCGGTGCTACTTCAGCATACGCGGACTGCGCGATTGCAAGAAATGCACCAAGGAAAACGTAGGGTATGCGCATTCAGTTTTGACCCAATTCATAATGCCGAGTGACGATGTGCGATCTAGGTGGAGCAATTGTGGTTTTTTGGCAACCACATGGAGCATTCGCCTCAATTCTTAATGCACAAAAGTCAGTTCCAACGGCGATCAGGCAACGCGATGCCTGCGCCACCCCCAATTCCGGAAGGCGTGTCGCCATCCGGCGTGTCACCCGATGATCAGCAGCAACGCGCCGGTGCCAATCAGAACCAGCGTCCATACGAAGTCCACGTTGATCCAGGCGCTACGCAATATCTCGAGCCCGACCCACCGATAGACCCCCAGTGCAACGAGGCCGGTGACTGCCAACATCGCAAGGGTATGGACACCAACCGCGGCGATCGTCATTGCGGCGGAATCACCGATTTCGGGCACCGGCGACTCGGTGAGACATAGGGGCATCAGGGCCGGAAGGACCATCAGCCCCGCGCCATGAGCCGTCGCCATCAGGAACGACCAGCACGCAAGGCCAAAAAGCCCGGTGCGCAAGCCGATGCGAACACGCCGACCGTGCCCAAAAACATGGTGCCAGATCGCCCATGCAATAAGCGCCCCGCCGGTAGCCATGCGCACCACGCCCTCGTTCACGACAAGGCCAGCTGCGACCACCGCTCCGGCCACCAGCGCGATAGACACGGCGTGTCCGAGGGCGATGGCGGGGACCGCCTGGATTACTACTGCAGAGCTCTGCCTGTGGACGCCAAGCGCAACGGCAAACAACCATCCCATCGCCGGATTGAGACCATGAAACGCGCCCAATCCAGCGAGCAAGATCCAGGGCCAAAGGTCGCTCATAGGCGTCTCATTCGCTCCTTACGGATAACAGTAGGAATCCGACGAGCAATCCCCGCCTTGCAGACGGACTTGGTGCGGGCGATGCGAATTCGGCCATTCAACAAAGAATTTTTCGTCGAAGGCAATGCCGCCATCCGGTTTCGCGTCGAGCTTGACCATCCACCCCGAGATACCATCGGGGTAAAACTGCTCGTCGATCGCCCCGTAGAGCGAGTTGGTGAAATAGATGCGGCGACCATCGCGGCTGATCTCCACCATCTGTGGTCCGCCGTTCAGGGCGCCGTTCTTAGCGCCCGGGTGCGATGCACGCGAAACGATGCCGCCAATCCGCACCTTGCCGGTCAGTTTCGGTTTCAAGGGATCTGACACATCGTACTGAAGCAGATCGCCGGTTCCCCAGCAGGACACGTAAAGAAATCTGTCGTCCATGGAGAGATCGATGTCTGTAACGAGCGGCGGTACGGCCTTGAACCCCTTGAGCATTGGCGGCAATTGGTCGGCGTCGGCGGGCTCAGCCGGGATGTCGATCACCTTTGTTACCGCCCATTTTGCGCCATCGCGATGCCAGACCCAGATCGAGGACGAGAGATCCTCAAGGCTGAGCACGCAGTTGACAAATCCATAGGCCTTCGTCGGATCGTGCGCTGGCCTGAGCTCGAATACGAGCTGATACTTCTCGCCAAAATCGATCGTCTGCTGGTGTTTGCGTGTGTGTAGATCCCAGAAATGGAGCCGACGTCCGTATTTCGCACCGAGCAGAATGTCGGGGACGAGACCGTTTTCGAACGTATCCGGCGTGCCCCACTCGCTGGTCACGAGCGTATCGTGGCCAAGGTGCCACCAGACATCATAGGACAGCTGTTGCGGTCCCCGATCCATCTCCCATTGTCCGCGGACGTCGAAGCTCTCGTGATCCATCAGGAAAATACCGCCTGGTGCTTTGCCTTCTGCGTTGCCCAGTGCGGCTACATAGATGCCCTCGGGGCCGCAATGGACCGTATGCGGACGAGAATAGCCGGCCCGTTCGGCCACCTCCGCAGGCTCGATGACCCTGACGATCGACGGATTTTTGCCGTCCGGCTTGGTGTCGACGATATGGATGCGGGAGGATTTCAGTCCTGGCACGACCAGGTAGCGGCGTTCTGCGTGCGGGTGCGGTGCGTTCGGGCAAAGACAGGACGAGCAGGCATTCCAGCCGAAATGGTGCAACTCGTCGCCGACATTCGGCATCGCAAGCGTATTTACGATCTGCCCATAAGTCGCAGACGCCGGATCGACATCGACGATCGCCAGCTGGTCGGGAACCGCTTGCGTTGGATCGAAGGCGGCGACGTAGGCAATTGTCTCCGGCGCGGCCTTCATGGCCATTCTCGGTGATGGATAAAAGCTCGGATCGGGTTTCCACGTTACCATGCGAATTGCTCCTGGCTAGCGTGTGCTGAACAATGAAAATGCTTGCTAATGCTTGCCGACAGCCAACTCACGCTGCGGGCGGGGCAGAGCCGAGGAATGTTCAAAGTTTCGAAACCGGCCGAGCCCAAGAGAATTTCTTCCCGAGCAATTGTCTCAAATAACGGCGGGTTTGGGCAGTCCTTTTTTCGCCGGCCGGTTGGGGCTTCATTTGGCTGCCGATATCACCCCATCTGCACGACGTTGTGCTGCAGGCCATTCAAGCCGTGCCGGCAGCGCTTCAGTTCGGATGCTTCGGCACAGCCCCTTGCTTGCTCCGGCTTCTTGATGCGGAACGCCGGTCCTCCAGAAGGCGCAAGAGCTTGTTCCGTTTCTTCTTCCGCTGGACAAGGTCGATGTCGCTGACAAGCTTTGCCCCTCCCTGACGCCGCTCCAGCGTGATTTTGCGACTATGGAAGGCCTCTAGTTCAGCTCGATGCGCGACGCTCAGGATGGTCACCTTCGGTAATTCATGGATGATCATTTCCATCATCTTGTCCTGGCTCTTGGCATCGAGTGCTGATGTCGCCTCATCCAGCACAATGAGATCGGGATCGTGTAGCAGGAGACGGGCAAACGCGAGCCGTTGCTTTTCGCCACCCGACAGAGTCTGGTCCCATGGCGCGTCTTCTTCAATCTTGTCGTTCAGATAGCCGAGACCGACCTTGTCGAGGGCCTCCTTGATCGTCTCCGGCGTCCAGCCGTCGGCGGCGCCGGGATAGGCGACAGCACGCCGGAGCGGCCCGGAAGGGATGTAAGGTCGTTGCGGCAACATGAACAGTTGTCTGTCGGCATGGAAATCAACACTGCCCTCGCCCCAAGGCCAAAGGCCTGCGATGGCCCGCACCAGCGTACTCTTGCCCGTACCCGACTCACCGGCCACGAGAACCCGCTCGCCCGGTTCGATCTCCACCTGCGTCTCCTTGACCACAGCGGTGCCGTCGTTGAGCGACACGGAGAGATCGTTCAGGCTGAGGATTGCATCGCCCTGGGCTTCACCGTGCTTGATGCGTCCCAAGGCGTCGCTCTGTTCCGCCCGCTCGAGCCCGTCAAGCGACACCATCAGCGAGGCAATGCGCCGTGCACAGGCATTCCAATCGGCGAGACGGGGGTAGTTGTCCACCAGCCATCCGAACGCGCTCTGAACGATGGCAAAGGCCGAGGCAGCTTGCATTACCTCGCCCAAGGTCATGCTGCCTTCAAGAAACTTCGGAGCACAGAGCAAGACCGGTACTACTGGCGCGAATAGGCTCGATCCCTGTGACACAAGCGTTGTGCGCATGTGCTGGCGTGCAAGAAGCGCCCATTGCCTGAGCACCTTTGCAAAGCTTTTGTCGAGGTCGCTGCGCTCCTCCTCTTCACCGCCGAGCAATGCGATGCTCTCGCCGTTCTCCCGCACGTGCGTTAGCGTATAGCGGAATTCGGCTTCCGCCTGATTTTTGGCCTCGGAAACACGGACGAAATGGCGACCGATGACGGCCATCGAACTGGACGTGATCGCGGCGTAGAGTACGGCAGTGACCACCAAAAAGCCGGGAATGGTGACAATCGATCCCGCAATCGGCAGCCTCAGTGCCCCGCCGATCGTCCAGAGCACCACGATAAAGGTCGAAGCAGACAGGAACGCGGCGATAACGCCCGCAATGAAATCGACCGGCGATTCCGTTGCGATCCGCAAATCCTCCGCAATACGCGCTTCGGGATTCTTGTGATCGCCGCCGATGAGGTTCAACTGATAGTAACGCCCGTTTGCGAGCCAGCGCGCGATGACCGCGGTCGTAAGCCAGGAGCGCCAGCGGCGCTGGATCATCATACGAACGGACACCTGTACCGTGACAAGGACTACGCTTCCAAGCACGAGAGGCAGGAATACGACGCTCAAAAAATAGACGGTGCGGCCATTGTGTTGCTCGATGGCGTCAAAGAGTGCTCGATTCCAGATGTTGATCCCATATTGGAAGCCGACATTGGTACCGATGAGGATCAACAGGCCGATTGAGCACGGCCAAGCGAGCTTGTCACCGCTGCGTCCCCAGTAGCGGCGCGCACTTATCCAGAAACGCGTCAGTAGATACCCCCTGCGGGCCTGCTCGACCTCCTCAGGAGTCAGTTCTGGATCGGATTCAACAACATTTGGCGGTGGCACCGCCTCGGCAGTTGGCGCTTCCTCTTGGCGCGCTTGTTCGGCGCCCCGCGGTTTGGTTTCGTCGACCGATTTCGGATCGAGTTTAGTGTCGGGCATAGCGCGACAACGGCTTATAAATCAAAAGGTTTCATGTTCCCCTTGTCGACATTGGCTCACTCGAGCCGGCCGGCCCTGCCGACCGCCCTCAAAGGCATCTTCAGCCGGTACCCGCGATCAGGTGGGTCCTCTCCGAGCGCTGTCAAGCTGCTGCAGCTGACGCCTCTGATCCCGAGCTCAAGGCCATGTTGTCGGTTTAGGATTTCGCCCCCGAAAGATGGCGTAACCTATCTTATCGTCTCGCGACGCGCATGATGAGCGACACGACAAAGAGAACCAGGAAAATGAAGAACAGGACCTGCGCGATCGATGCGGATGCTCCAGCAATACCGCCAAAACCGAGCACGCCGGCTATGAGCGCGACCACCAAGAACACGAGAGCATAGTAAAGCATTTTCACCTCCGTCACTGCGACGACAGAAGAACGGAGCGGCAGGCGATTGGTTCCGCGGACAGGCTACGATGATCCGCAGTTAGGCCGCCGCCACGACGCGGCGCCTCATCAACACTCTGTCGCCATCTTCGGGTTTCGGCGGTTCTGCAGCAGCCAGGTACGCATTCGCCGGAATTGTCAGAACAAACCAAACGCCGGCGCCAAGAACAAAGGATTCACCGGCATGATCGCCACCTCGGGCAAGGATTGGCAGGCAAGCGGAAATTAAAAGCATCAGCACCCGCACGGCCCACTCGGTTTCCCGCCGTCTAATTGCAAGCGCGGCCATCGCGCGGTACGCGCGGGCATCGTAGTCTCCCCGCTGCGGTCGCGCCAGGAGTTTCCAGGCGGGGGGAAGTGACAGCATCAGCAATGTCCCCGCCGCAAGCAGACTGACGAATCCCGAAAGGAACCACCAGCTCGACGCGAAGAGACATGAAATCACCACAAGGCTCCAGAGAGGGCCAAGCTCGTCCGGCGAACGACGGCTTCGTTCATGCCAAATCTGGAGAACTCGCGATGCGCCCTCCAGCATCGGTTGATCGACAAAACGATTGATGAATTCCATGTAGCGCCCCTTGGTCCTTGTACGCACCAACAGCAGAGAATTCCGGCACGAACGTGGCGCAACGGGCCGTTTGCGAGACCTCGGGGCCTGCGCTCAACAGTTTCGGGCCGCTAAAATCAAAAAACGCCAAGCCTTCCAAGGGCAGCGATTGCCAGCCATGATACCAGACCGGATGCATTTTCTTTCCCTCGCTTTGGAACGGACCTTTGCCCAGCACGTTTCGCGAGACATCCGAGGTCAAGGGAAAACAAGGCAACATGCAGGAGTATCGATCGGCGGACGACGCCCCCACAACGCGGAATGCATTCCAGCTAGTCACCGCCGCCCTGAAACGCCCGTCCAGGCAGACACCTTCACAACAGATCATACGGCCCCGCCGCAACGCCTGGCGCAGCGGTGTCGCCGATGAGACCACCTTCTTGATCGACGGCTCCGCGTATTTTTCTGCGCTTGATCAAGCGCTTCGGAAAGCGCGACGGGAAGTATGGATCATTGGTTGGGATTTCAATCCGGATATTCGCCTGAGACCAGATGTCAGCTCCGAAACGCTCGGCGAGCTACTCCTGTCTCTTGTTGACGACATCCCGCAGCTCCGGCTCAGGATTCTGGTCTGGGGCATGGGGCCAATCTATTCCGGCAAGTCCGTGCGATTGTTTCGCAGAAACGCCGTCTCCATCCACCCGCAGATTTCGCTGCGGTTCGATTTTGGTCATCCGCTCCGTGCTTGCCATCACCAGAAGCTCGTATCGATTGATGGTTCCCTCGCCTTTTTAGGGGGCATCGACTTGACGGACCGGCGATGGGACGAACCCGACCATCGGGTTGAGCACCCCCTAAGGCGATCAACGGACGGCACCCTCTACCCCCCGGTACACGACATTCAGTGCCTCGTCTCCGGCGAGGCCGCGCTCATGCTTCGTGACCTGGCACGACGACGCTGGAATAGAGCGACGCGCGAGAGGATTGTGCCTGGTATCGAACCCACCGAGGCTGGCCCGCTCTTGGCCGCCGACATGGTCCAGACTCCTGCCGCCATCGCCTTGACGGAACCAGGCCTGATTGGCAAGCGCGGCCGCTATCAGGCCCGTCGGCTTACGCGCGACGCCATAGCCGCAGCAAAGCGTTTGATCTATATCGAGACCCAATATCTGGCATCCGCTGGTGTAGGACGGTCGATTGCAAGGCGACTGAAGGAGCCCAACGGACCGGAGATTGCCGTCGTGGTGACGAAGAGCTCGCACGGCCTGATTGAGAAGCTTGCGATGGGCAACAATCGCGACCGACTCATCCGACGCTTAAAGCGCTCCGATCGCTTTGATCGGCTGAGGGTAATGTATGCCGTTGTGCCGGATGGCACCGGGGGTGAACAGGAGCTTATCGTCCACTCGAAGCTTATTATCGTTGACGACAGTTTCGTGCGCATAGGCTCGTCAAATCTCAACAACCGCTCGGAAGGACTGGATACCGAATGCGACCTTGCCCTCGAAGCCGACTGTTCTGACCATCGGGATTCCATCAGATCGCTACGTCATCGACTAATGGCGGAGCATCTTGGAGCAAGTCCAGCCGTCGTGCGCGAGATGGAGCAAACACGGACGATGCTTGAGACGATCGCGGCGCTCAACACCGGTGAACGTGGGCTCAGGGACTTCAAGGTTGATCTTCATCGTGGCGAAACCACCCCGTTTCTCGGCACGTCCCTTATCGATCCCCGGCGCCCATACTGGCCGTTACAGAAGTTGCGCTTGCGACTGGGGCGGTTGCTCAATGCGCTTCTCTAGCTGCTTCTTCCGCCCTCTGCGGACGGCGACCTCGCTAATTGCGAAAGCCGGCAACCCCAGCAGAAGCGGAAGCAGGAAGTAGATCGCCCGAAACACGATCAGCCCGCCGATTGCGGCAGCGCCCGGCAGGATGGCGCTGACAACTGCCTCCAATACGCCGAGACCGCCGGGAACGTGGGTGACGAGGATGGCCATGTTGGCCAGTACGAAAGCAGCCGCACTTTGACACTCTTGTCTTGGGAACGATCTAGGTTCTGGCGGGTTCCAGCTGCATGAATACAAGCTCCCCTCTCCCTCAGCACTTGGACCGCCGCGAGTTCAAAATCCTCACTTATAATGTGCATAGTTGCGTCGGCACCGACCGCCGGGTTGATCCACACAGGATTGCAGACGTGATCGCGCGCTCGGAGGCAGACATCATTGCCGTTCAAGAACTCGACGTCGGCCGAAAGCGGACGGGCGGGGTCGATCAAGCTGCAACGATTGCGGCTCTGCTCAAGATGGAGGCGCACTTTCACCCCGCACTGCATGTCGAGGAGGAGCGCTATGGCGACGCCGTTCTGACGGCCCTACCCACTCGCCTGATGAGCGCGGGGCCACTGCCCTCGGCTGGCGAGACACGTGGGGCGATCTGGATGCGCATCGATGTCGGGGGATCGGCCGTCAACCTGATCAACACTCACCTTGGCCTGCGCAGTCGCGACCGCGATCGGCAGGTGGCAGCACTTCTCGGCGCGGACTGGATCGGACACCCGGAGTTTCAGGGCGCACCGGCGATCGTCTGCGGGGATTTCAACGCCATTCCATCCTCGCCTGCATACAAAAGCCTCGCAAAGCACTTTCGGGATGCCCAGAGCATGGTCTCCGCAATGCCACGGCCGACCTTTCCTTCATGGTATCCGTTGTTGCGCATTGACCATGTCTTCGTATCGAAAGAACTCCGCGTTGACTCCACCTCAATCGCGCTTGACCCGCTGACGCGCCGGGCCTCGGATCATTTACCGCTACAGGTGAACCTTAGAATCGTGCAGGACCACTCGACCTGAACGCGCGCCCCGCGAAGTCAGCCCCATAACCGACTCGCGAACGACCTGAGCACCGTAAACGATACGATCGCATTGTCGCGGCAAGCTCGCCGAGTTGGTCACCCTATAGGGTGGCTGGATCGTGCCAATTCCGGTCATTCACGATCAGCAGTTCACTTCCCAACAACGCGCCCGCTGGGTGTTCTCGGCCTGACGGCCCCAACGAGGTCCGTCGGCATTCTGCACCAGGTTTGAGATCGAGAATAAGTGCGACGTTCCTTGATCGCCTGTCACTTTTCCGGATTTTGAACGTCACGGAAGGTCTCGATTTCTTCCGGCTCTTTCTCATCCATCCGTGTAATCTCGTTCCTCGCCTCACCGTGCGCGTAAAGCAGTTCGTCCAATTTGGCGTGAATGGCTTGGGTGTCCCGGTGTTCGGCACGCTGGATGAAGAGTGTCATCGACCAGGTGGCAATGGTAGCGACGCCATGCCACTCCAGGGTCTCCGGGCTGAGGATTAGCCATCCAATGGTGTACATGGCGACGACGAGGAAAGCCCATGGGCGGGCAGTCCAAGTACCAAGCTGTGTCAGAAGTGATTGCCACTGCATCGTGTTCTCCATCCGTTGATGGAGTCACAACCCGCATTCACGATCGCGGTTCCGGCAAGGCTACCACGACACAGCCTCAGAGTCCGGGACGCAGAGATCCCCGACAATGAAGACGTCGCGGTTCCCGGGCCTGAGAGCCGTTCCCGCTACACGTGGAGCAGGCTAGGCCGATCAAACCCGGCTCGCTCGTGAAAATTCTGCTCTTAGAGAGTGTCAATGACACCGCCGTCAACGCGAACGGATGCGCCCGTCGTCGCGGAAGCGAACGGCGACGCAAGATAGGTTACTAAGTTTGCGACTTCCTCGACGCTGGTGGCGCGTTGAATGATCGAGCTACCGCGATGCTGCTTGACGAAGGCGGCAGCGATCTCCTCCAATGGCAACCCGGTCTTAGCTTGCTCGTCGGCAAGCATCGCTTCCACGCCTTCTGAAAGCGTGGGGCCAGGAAGGACGGAGTTCACCGTGATACCCGTGCCGGCCATGCGCTTGGCGAGACCGCGGGCGACCGCGATGTCGGCCGTCTTACTAACGCCGTAGTGGATCATCTCGACTGGAATGTTGAAACCGGATTCGGACGCCAAGAAAATCACGCGGCCCCAGTTCAATGTCTGCATGCCTGGAAGATAGGCGCGGGCCAGCCTGACGGCGGACATGACGTTGACCTGCCAGTGTCGATCCCAAACCTCGTCGCTCGCGTCGAAAAAGTCGATCGGCTGGAAGATGCCCGCGTTGTTAATCAGGATGTCTACCTGGGGAACTTGGGCAACCAGGGCCGCACACCCCTCGGCGGTCGAGAGGTCGGCGGCCGCAGACTTGACGCTGCCCCTGGCGCCTTCGCCCTTGAGCCGTTCGGCGGCCTTTGCAGTCTTGTCTTCTGACCGACCGTTGACCACGACATCCGCTCCAGCCCTTGAAAGCTGGCGGGCAATTGCGTAGCCGATACCTTCCGTTGATCCTGTGACCAGCGCCCTCTTTCCAGTGAGATCGATTTGCATTTTTTGCTCCCGTCAAGGTTGGATGACGAAACCTATAGTCAGTTCTGCGGTCCCGCAACGGTCTGACTACCGGGAGACTCAGCGATATTTTCAGACAGCTTCGAGCCGCAATGTCGGATGCGGCCGTACTCTGCCAGTACTCGCCGTATCCGCTGGACCTAGCCGCGCGCCCCTTCCGTCCTCTGGGAGAAGCGCCTCATCCTAAAGGAAATCGTCGCGCCTTGGCGTGAAGGTGTCGATCAGCAGTCCCTTTTCAACGGCGACAACGCCATGGACGAGGTTGGGAGCAACGATGAAGCTGGAACCGGCGTCTAGCCTTGTGGTGACGCCGTCGACGGTGACGTCGAAGGCGCCCTCGGCCACGTAGCTTACCTGGGTGTGTGGATGTGAATGAAGCGCACCAATGGCGCCGGGCTCGAAACTGAAGGCGACGAGCATCATTTCCGGGCGGTGCGAGAGAACGGCGCGCCTGTTGCCGGGTGCGACTTCGGTCCAGGTGATGTCGTCGGGAAGCGTGTAGTGATCGGCCATTATCATCTCCTATCGGGCAAGCCAGCCGCCATCGACCGGCAGCACCGTGCCATGAACATAATCGGAAGCGCGCGACGCCAGATAGACCGCCGTGCCCACCATATCCTCGGCCTTCGCCCAGCGGGCGGCCGGGATGCGCTTGAGGATATCGGCGCTTCGTTCGGCATCGGCGCGAAGCGCCTCGGTATTATTGGTTTCGACGTAGCCGGGCGCGATGGCGTTCACATTGATGCCCTTCGATGCCCACTCGTTCGCCATTAGCCGGGTGATCCCGGCAAGCCCGCTTTTCGAAGCCGTATAAGACGGAATGCGGATGCCGCCCTGGAAGGAAAGGAGCGAGGCGATATTGATGATCTTCGCCGGCGCTTGCCGTGCGACTGCGGCCTTCGCGAAGGCCTGGCAGAGGAAGAAGACGGACTTCAGGTTGGTGTCGAGCACCGCATCCCAATCCTCCTCCGTAAACTCCAGCGCATCGGCGCGGCGGATGATGCCGGCATTGTTGACGAGGATATCGGGCGAGGCGCCGGCGGCAAGGGCGCGTTCGACAACGGCCTTCGCCTCCCCGATATCGGACAGGTCAGCCTTCAGCGATACGAACCGGCGCCCCGTCAATGCGACCGCGTCCGCTGTCTCGTCCATCGCTGAGCGGCCGACGCCGACGATGTCGGCCCCTGCTTCAGCCAGGCCAACCGCGATGGCCTGGCCGATGCCGGTATTGGCGCCGGTGACGATGGCCCAGCGGCCATTAAGATCGAAAAGGCTCATCGCAGGTCTTCCATCGGCACCTTGTCCATGTCGGTGAAGCTCATGTTATCGCCAGCCATCGCCCAGATGAAGGCGTAACGGCCGGTGCCGGCGCCGGAATGGATCGACCACCCGGGCGAC
Organism: Rhizobium sp. BK399; assembly: GCF_014194695.1. Taxonomy (GTDB): domain Bacteria; phylum Pseudomonadota; class Alphaproteobacteria; order Rhizobiales; family Rhizobiaceae; genus Rhizobium. The sequence goes on from NZ_JACIAH010000005.1 coordinate 275,639, forward strand.
AGCACCGCGTCGTGGTTTTTCAGCACGACATGCCGGGTCTCGCTGGGTTCGCCCATGAAGTGGAAAATGCGGGTCGTCTCCTGCATGCCGAAATAGAGATAAACCTCCATACGCCGATCGTGCACATGCGCCGGCATCGTGTTCCAGACCGAGCCCGGTTCGAACATCGTCAGCCCCACGAGCAATTGGCAGCTGTCGCAGACATCTGGGTGCACATACTGATTGATGGTGCGGGCATTGGATTCCTCGGCCGAGCCCACGACCACCTTCCTTGCCATCTCGCGGGTGATGTGCACCGTCGGGCACGCCCGATGCGCGGGCGCGCTTAGCAGATAGAAGAGCGCAGGCGCCGCCGAATCCTTGCTGGCGAAGCTCAGGGCTCCTTCGCCCATTCCGATATAGAGCGCCTCCTGGAAGCCGAGTTCGTAGGGCTTACCCGCGACGCTGACCGTACCGGCGCCGCCGATATTGACGATGGCGGCCTCGCGCCGATCGAGAAAGCGCTCCGTGCCGGTCTGTGCGATCGCGGCGATCTCAAGAGGACTGGCAATCGGCATGACGCCGCCGACGATCATGCGATCGAGATGGCTGTAGGTGAGGTTGGCCTCACCTGGGCGAAACAAGTTCTCGATCACGAAACCGTCGCGCAGTCCCTGGGTGTCTCGCCTTGCGGCATCCTCGGGTCCGACGACCTGGCGTACCGACACTGAAATGGTCACGGGCTATGCCCCTTCTGTCTGTTGGGTGGGATCAGGTGAGCACGACATATTCGGTCAGCTGGTTGATCGTCGTGTCCGCCTTGTCGACATCGAACACCTTGGTGCCGTGGCTCATGATCACGAAGCGGTCGCAGACCTGGTAGGCGTGGTAAATGTTGTGCGTCACCAAGACGCTGGAGACGTTCTCGGCCTTGAGCTTCAGCACCTGGTTCAAGAGCGCCTCCGTCTCGCGAACCGACAGCGCCGAGGTCGGCTCGTCGAGAAGCAGCACGCGCTTCTTGAAATAGACCGCGCGGGCGATGGCGACCGCCTGCTTCTGGCCGCCGGAGAGATTGCCAACCAGCGTATCGGGGCTATCGATGCCGGAAATGTGGACCGCGTTCTGCAGCACCTCCATGGCAATCTCGCGCATTTCGCGCTGCCTGAGGAAGCCGAAGCGATCGGTGAGTTCACGGCCCATGAAGATGTTGCGGGTGATCGAGAGGGAATCGACCAATGCCGTATGCTGGTAGATGGTCTCGATGCCGGCATCGGCGGAATCGGACCGGCAGGTGAAGGCGGTCTTCTTGCCGTCGACGCTGAGGTAGCCGTCCGTCGGCTTGTGAATGCCGGAGATCAGGTTGACCGTCGTCGACTTGCCGGCGCCATTATCCCCGAGCAGGCCAACCACTTCGCCTTCGCCGATGTGGAAGCTCAGATTGCGCAGTGCCGTCAGCGCGCCGAAGCTCTTCGAGATATTGTGTAGTTCCAGAAGATTGGTGGCCGACATCACGCAAGACCTCGCCGCTCGATAAGATGGTTGAAGATGGCGGCCAGCACGATCAGCGTCGCGATGAACATGTCGAGATAGAAGCCCGGTGCGCGCAGCAGGAGCAGCACGTCCGTGATGGTGTGGATCAAGAGCACGCCGAGGAAGATGCCGATGATCGAGCCGCGCCCGCCGCGCAGCGACAGTCCTCCGATCACGCAGGCGGCGATCGCCTGGAGTTCCAATCCAGCGCCCTGCCCCGGCTGCACGCTGCCGACGCGGGCGGTGGCAAGAATGCCGGCCACTGCCGCCATGCCGCCGGCGATCGCGAATGCCACGAGCTTGACGCGGTTGGTGTTAATGCCGATCGCCTCCGCAGCGCCGCGATTGCCACCGGTCGCGAAGACGTGGTTGCCGAAACGGTGACTGTGGACGAGATAGTGGAAGCCGACGACGAAAAGAACGATCCAGATGAAAGCCGCGTTGATGCCAAAAAGCGTGCCGGAGAACAGGCTGGTAAAGATCGGTTCCGGGTCGAAGCGCACCTGGACGGCGCCGTTATAGAGCAGGACCGCGCCGCGCCAGAACAACAGACCGCCCAAGGTAACGATGAAGGACGGCAGCCCGAAGCGCAGCGTGATGTGGCCGTTGAGCAGCCCGATCATGATGCCGGCCAGCACGCCGAGCGGTGCGGCTATGAAGGCGCTCAATCCGGCGCCAACGAGGCTCGCCATCAGGATGGCGGTGAAGGTGTAGACGGAACCGATGGAGAGGTCGAACTCGCCTGCGATCATCAGCACGCCGGCGCCAAGCGCCAGGCAGCCGAGCACGGGAATTGCCTTCATCAGGATCGTCAGGTTCTGCGGCGAGAGATAGCGAAACTGATCGGGATAGAGCAAGGCGCCTGCGATGCAGACGATCTGCAGCGTCATGAAGACGAGGAAGATCGCGCCTGCCGGCATCGCCATGATCTGCCTGAGAATAGGTTGCTTCTGCGTCCGCGACCGGGGCGCGGCACTTTCTGCGAGAATTGGTGTCACGGTCTGGTACTCGATCGATTGAAGACGGAGAACCTGCCGGCATCACCGGCAGGCTCCCACGAAACGCGTTTAGCGGAAGCTGCCGATCAGCGGCTTGACCGAGCTGATGCGCGACTTGTCGAGGAAGGCGCCCTGGCCGGTGTCGACATCCGTCGGCGTCAGCCCGTACTTCTTCGAGAGCGCGATCTGGGCGATCGGGTAGTAGCCCTGAAGGTAGGGTTGCTGGTCCATGGTCGCGAACATCGCGCCGGATTCAACCGCATTAACGATCTCGACTGCCAGATCGAAGCCGCCGAACGGGATCTTCACGCCAGCGTCCTTGATGGCACCGGCACCGACCGTCGAGGTGACAGAGCCCGTTCCGAACAGCGCCTTGACGCCGGGATTGGCGATCAGGAACTGCGCCATGATATTCTGCGCCTCGGCTGGATCGAGACCGGCGCGAACCGTCTCGACCTTGATGCCGTTTTCCTTCATCGCCTTCTCGATTCCGCCGCCACGCGCGACCGCGAAGCTCGCCTCGGGAATTTCACGCGGATTGAAAACGACGTCGCCGGACTTCAAGCCGAATTCCTTGATCATCCGGTTGCCGAGCTCGTAGCCGGAAGAGAACTCGTTCATGCCGACATAGGCCTGGCGGCAATTGCCCTTCGCGCCTTCGAGGTCGTCATTGTTGAAACCGATGACGACGATGCCGGCCTTCACGGCCGCGCAGATGCTTTCGTCGAAGGCATCCGACGAAGAGATGGCGACAGCGATGCCATCGACGCCTGCTGCCGTGGCGCTCTCGATCAGGTCGTTCTGGCGAACCGGATCGTTGTTTGCGTATTGCACGTCGAGATCGACGCCGAACTGTGCCGCCGCATCCTTCGCGCCCTTCACCACGGGGTTGAAGAACTGGACACTCGGATCGAGATAGATGATCATCGTTGCCTTGACGTCGGCGGCTAATGCCGTAGATGTCATCATCGTGGCGATACCCGCGGCGAGTGCTGCGGTTTTCAACCTGGTCAATTTCATTTGCGTATCCTCCCTTTGGATGTGCAATGCGGGGTCGAAAGACCCAAGTCTCGGCTGGCGGGCTCCGACCAAAGATCACGCCGGCCGAGATTTTCCTCCCAGACGTCCCGCCTTCTCCCAAAAGCAGAAACGCCCTATCCCTTTGTTCCCTGTCAGCCGAACCACGGCGCCGGTCGCCCGAACGTCACGTGCACGCCCTTGAACTGGGAATATTCATCGAAGCCATAGCGGCCGAGCTCGCGGCCGAGGCCGCTTTTCTTGTAGCCGCCGATCGGCAGTTCCGGCGTGCCGTCGATGACGCTGTTGATCCAGCAACGGCCGGCGCGGATGCGGCGGATGCTCTGCATGGCGTTTTCGAGATTGGTGGACCAGACCGAAGCGGAAAGGCCGAACTCGCTGGCATTGGCGAGCGCTACGGCTTCGTCCGCGGTCTTGAAGGTCAAGGTCGAAAGCACCGGTCCGAAGATCTCCTCGCGGGCGATCGACATGTCGGGCTTCACGCCGGCAAACACGGTGGGAGCGTAATAGATGCCGGCCTCCTTGCCGACGCGCTCGCCGCCGAGCAGCAGCTCGGCGCCGGATGCAATGCCGGCTTCCACATAGGAATGAACCTTGCCGACATGGGCTTCGGATATCATCGCCCCGATCTTCGTGCGATCGTTCAAGGGATCGCCGAAAGTCACCTTGCGCGAGATATCGAGCAGGCGTTCCATCAAAGCGTCGCGGATACCTTCCTGGACCAGCAATCGGCTGCCGGAAATGCAGCACTGTCCGCCATTGTGATAGACACCGTAAGCAATACCATCGGCGGCGGCCTCGAGATCCGCATCGGCAAAGACGATCTGCGGACCCTTGCCGCCGAGCTCCAGCCCGACGCGCTTGACGCTGCGCGCGGCGATCTCGCCAAGCTTGGTCCCGACACGCACGGAGCCGGTGAAGGCAACCATGTCGACGCCGGGATCTTCGGCCAACACCTGGCCGGCCGGATCGCCGTAGCCGGTCACGACGTTGAAGACGCCATCGGGAATGCCGGCCTCACGTGCCAGTTCCGCCATACGGACCGACGTTCCCGAGGTGAATTCCGACGGCTTGAGGACAACGGTACATCCTGCGCCGATCGCCCACGGCACGCGCTCGGAGGCGATGATGAAGGGGAAATTCCAGGGTGTGATGATGCCGACGACGCCGACAGCTTCGCGCAGCACCAGACCCAGGCGATCGTCGCCGATATTGTTATGCGCCTGCCCTTCCAGAGCACGCGCCTGACCGGCGGCGTAAGACCAGAGGTCGGCGCAAAAACCGATCTCGCCGCGCGCCTGGGCGATCGGCTTGCCGACCTCCAGGCTCTCGGCCAAGGCCAGTTCTTCCTGGCGCTTGAGGATCAAGTCCGCTACCTTGAACATCAGGCGCGAGCGCTCCGCGCCCGACATGCGCGGCCAGGGACCTGTATCGAAGGCACGACGCGCAGCCGCGATTGCCAAGCGCACATCGTCAGCCGAGGCTTCCGGCCATGTACCGACCACGACACCCGCATGCCCCGGGCTGACGCGGTCAATCGTACGGCCCGATGCGGCATCCACCGACTTGCCATCGACAAGCATCTGGTAGCGGGATTTAATGTTCAGCCGCGGATCACTGGAATCAGGCGCAATGAAATTGGACAGCACGTTACCCTGCAAGCCGACGCATCGTGCCGGCCCTCCCTTTTTACCCGGTTTTGAGCCACCGGATTTATGTTGCGTTTGAATTGTATGGTACTGTATGGTGGTTTAAATTGGATGTCAACGCATGACGGCGACGAAAGACATGAACCTTGAATCCTTGAAGATTGAGACCGGCGAGACCGCAGCAGCACAGGTCGAGCGCGACCTGCGGGAGGCGATCATCAAGCTCGAATTGGCCCCGGGCACGCGGTTGTCGGAACAGGATATCGCCACACGCATGGGCGTCTCGCGCCAACCCGTGCGAGAGGCCCTCATCGCGCTCGGAAAATCAAAGCTGGTCGATGTGCGCCCGAACAGGGGCACTGTGGTCGTCAGGATCTCGGCGCGGCAGATGATGGAGGCGCGCTTCGTCCGCGAAGCGCTTGAGACCGCCGTTGTCCGTCGCGCCAGCGACAGTTTCGACAGCTGGACACGGCGCCGGATCGACACAATTCTTGCCCGGCAGACCGCTGCCATGGAGGCCCATGACCACAACGCATTCAGACGCGAGGACGAGCAGTTTCATATCGCAATCGCGGAAGGCGCCGGCTGTAGCCTTGCCTGGAATGCGATTGCCGACATCAAAGCCCATATGGATCGCGTCTGCAATCTCCAGCTTCGCCACCCCGATTCCATGATGCGGCTGATCGCCGAGCATGAGGCCATCATCACCGCCATCGACAGTCGCGACGCCGATGCTGCGGCATCCGCGATGTGCGCGCATCTCAACGGCATCCTGTCAGACCTACCGCAAATAGAAGCGGATCATCCCGACCTTTTCGAATGATGCGGCGCAGCGGTTACGCGCTGTGCGGGGTGAGTTGTGGGGAGCGGAGGTCGCGGACGTTGCATCAGCGAGTCGTTGCGCGGCTGTCGCGATCGATAGCTATTCCTGGAGACCGCATGGCGGAGCCGTTCAAGGAGGCGTTGGCAATCTGCCTCGTTCTTGTACGCCGTCCGTTTTCGTCATGCGGCGACGTATCCGAATGCCCTGCTCGACGCTTTGAAGCCTCTTCTAACTTTGCAATAGTCCGCAATCTGCGGGAATCGGAAATCAAACGTCGCGCTGAACACCCGACGTCATCAGGCAGTCCCACTGCACCGGCTCCCTACTTCGTGCCGTTTTGATGACATGGCCGATCGACTTGAAGGGCGGCACTTTTAGACGCTGGCGCCAAGGGAGATGAGAAGTTCATCCAACTGCGCGAACTGCTCTGGCATCGCGTCTTCCATGCCGACGAAAGCCTCGTCGAGCGCTTCTTTCGAGGGATACAGTTCTTGCAGGACTAGCAGCGTTCCGCCATCCTTTTCCTCGAAGGTCACAGTCGTGACGGCAGCGGTGTCGCTTTCGTCATTGGTCCAGACGAGGCGCGACGGTGGTGACACTTCCAGATACTTGCCGAAGAAGGCCATGGAGTCAGAGGCATCATGTCCGAACGTGACGCGATAGCTGCCTCCGGTGCGCACATCCATCTCGCACGAAAGCATGGGCACGCCGCACGACTTCGGCGCCCACCACAGTTTGAACAACTCGGGCTTGGTCCACGCGTCGAACACAAGGCGAACCGGACCGTTGAAGGTGCGCGTCACGACAAGTTCGCGCTCGGACCTCCGTTCGACCCCGGTGCGGTCGTTACTCGCTCTGTAGCCCATCGATTCTCTCCTTCCGTTTCAGGGTCTCGACGACTTCATCCAACGCGTCGAAGCGTGCGTTCCAGATCTGGCGGCGCGCTTCAATCCAGGCCGCCCCCTCCTCGAGCCCGAGCGGGTCGAGCCTGCAGGTCCGCACGCGGCCGACCTTCTCCGTTGTCACAAGCCCCGCCTGCTCCAAGACGCCGACGTGCTTCTTCATGCCTGTGAGGGTCATGTGGAACTTCTTTGCAAGCTCCGTGATCGAAGCATCCGCACTTCCAAGCTGTTCCAGAACGCCGCGTCGGGTGGCGTCCGAGAGCGCGGCAAAGCAGGTGTCAAGGCTAGCTGAAAACTGAACCATCTAGTTCAGTTTATATCACGCGGGTCGGCTTCGAGCAAGGGGACCGAGGTTGGTCGCCAGGCGATGAGTTGCGAGGAGCGGCGGACGCTGGCGTTTGCGCGATGCAGCGCCGATCCACGGAAGGTCGACGTTGCCTCCAGAAGGCAATCAGCTTCAGCCCAAGTTGGACTGCTACGTCGGCGGATTCGAAGAGATAAAGATGGCCATCGCCTGTAAAGTTCTCATGTCGTCGACCGTATTGACTGGCAATGCTCCGGGAGGGGTATGGCGTGATCAATGCTTGATGGCCCAACGATGCCCGGCAATACCGCTAGGCAGGAGGCCTCCATGAAGGTAACCACTTCCATCCGGGCGCAAGCCGGTCTGCGGACTCCCGATTGTCGTCAGACCGCATCAAACTCGACCAGACTCTTCGGTGGCGGGATGTCCGTTCGACCAGCTCGCCGATCGGCGACATACTGGATCGCTTCCACGAGTTCCAAATCCAAAATCGGCTTCTGGATCACTCCCAGCGCCCCTGGCACTCCGCCTCGAAGCGCACCTGGATCACTGGTCATGAAAAGCACCGTCACGTCGGCCTCCACCAATGTCCGCCCGACAATGGGTCCAGTAGGGCCATCCTCGAGATTCACGTCCACGAGCGCCATGTCCGCGTCGGTGGCAAGCATGAGTGCCTGATACATGTTGCTCGCGATCCCAACAGGACGATGTCCGAGTTCCTCTATCGTGTCCTGCAGGTTGAGCGCCACGAGCGGTTGGTCTTCGACGATTAGTACATTGAACGACATGGTGTCTTCTCCGAACTGTCCTATCGAAGGATTAACCCTTGTCGCCCCAGGCTTGTTCCAAGGGTTGTTGCTTACCGGAACGGAACGGCGGTTGGTTGTGTGAGGATGCGAGATGAAGCGCATGTCGGTAGTCTGGGATCGAATGGCATGACATCTGAAAGCATGTCACCGGATAGATCTAAGAGCTGTTCAGCTACGGAATGCACGATGTCCCCTTCCCGCTGAAATCCGCTCGCGACGAGGTTAGTCAAGGAAGCGATAAATGTCGCCCGAGAGCGCGGCGCAGTTTGGCGACCCCCTTCAAGATCGCAGGCTAATAAATGCCGCCCTGATCTCCTGGCTGAACAGGTTGGGTTCTTCCCACGCCGCGAAATGACCTCCCCTGGAGGCTCGGTTGTAGTAGATCAGCTTCGGATACGCCCTGACCAGCCACTCCTTCGGCGGCCTGTACACCTCTCCGGGAAAGATGGTCACGCCAGCGGGCACCTGAATAGCTGTAAGCTTTGCGCCTGAGACCGTGTTCTCCCAATAGATTTTGCCGCTGGACGGCCCCGTGTTGGTCAGCCAGTACAAGGTGATATTGTCGAGGATCGCGTCCTTTGACAGCGCTTTTTCTGGCTCACCGCGGGTGAATACCCAGTCGGCGATCTTGTCGTATAACCAGGCAGCAAGCCCAACTGGCGAGTCGGCTATGCCGTAACCGACAGTCTCCGGACGGGTGTTCATGATGGCCGCGTACCCGAAGCCGTTGTTCAGGAAATCCCTTGCTTCGCCGAAGATCTTTTTCTCGTCGGTAGAGAGAGCAGCCGGCGCTGGAGCACCACTCTTCAATGCCTGGGCAGCGTCCGGTGGGAACGTTGTTGCCCGTTCGATGCGATTGACGTGAATGCCGAGGAGGCCCTCAGGAGCCTGGCGACCAAGCGCATCGGAGATAATTGCTCCCCAATCACCGCCTTGGGAGACGTAGCTGCTATAACCGAGACGCCTCATGAGCACGTCCCATGCGCCCGCGATGCGCTGCGGGTTCCATCCGGTCACGCTCGGCTTTTCCGAAAAACCGAAACCGGGGATGGACGGCAGCACGAGATGGAAGGCGTCTTCGGCCTTGCCGCCGTGCATAGTCGGATCGGTCAACGGTCCAATGACATTGAGGAGTTCGAAAACCGAACCTGGCCAGCCATGTGTCATGATCAACGGCAAAGCGTTCTGATGCTTGGACCGAACGTGAATGAAATGGATATCAAGCCCGTCGATTTCAGTCAGAAATTGCGGGAATGCGTTCAACCTAGTCTCGGCGTCCCGCCAATCGTAATCGGTCTGCCAATATTCGACGAGTTCCCACAGTCTGGTCGGCGGAACGCCCTGGGAGCGGTCGGTGACAGTTTGCCCGTCCGGCCAGCGCGTTGCCGCAAGCCGCCGCCGCAAATCGAGTAGCGCAGATTCCGGAACCTCAGCCTTGAACGGTCGTATTTCACCTGTGGAACCTGCTTTGGCCATTCTGGGCTCCGTCGCATTGGCAAACGACGGTAAAATCGCAGTGGACAGAGCGGCAGCCGTTCCCGCAAACAAGAGAGCGCGGCGAGACAGATCCGTGGCAGCGGTTTTTGCGATCAGGGTCATGACATTTCCTCCCTTCTGGTGAATTACTTCACAGGTTCAACGAGCTTAGCATTCCGGCTGACGATGTAAGTCGCCAGCTCCGACGCCTTGCCATCCCCCACGTTTCGAGCGGAATGGGCAACACCATCCGGGATGAACAGGGATTGCCCCGCCTTCAGTGTAACGGCTTCCCTTCCCTCAAGCTTGTACTCGAGTGTTCCCTGAAGAACGTAGGCCACCTCCTCGCCAGGGTGCCGGTGGTTTACCGCGAATGCGCCTGGATCAAAGTCGACCCGCACCTGCACGGCTTCCTTGCCGGAAATGCTGATGTCCTCCTTTACCAAGTCCGTCCGTCGAATTTCAGGCTGATCGGCTCTTGCAATCTGGAAGGCGAAAGCGGCGATAACCAGAGCCGCGGAAACGATACGTCGTGCGTTCATTGGATTGCTCCTTGGTTGATAATGAGCTCGTGCGACTGCACCGTGCTTGCAACCCAAAATCAGGCCATTCGGTATCCGGTTTGTTTTTCGAGGCGACTGAAATGTAACGAAGCGTCGTCCGGCGCACGTTTGGATACAATCCAATACAAAATCGTCCGCTGCGGAGGTTCCTGCGATGTTGATATTATGTTGCATATGCATCATAACGGACGCATCGAAATTGGCCTGGCGTCCACCCCATACCATAAGGAGCCTTGAGATGCTGAAACGCTCTATACCACTCTTTTTCTCGGTCGCGCTCACCGCTACCGTCGGAGCCGGCGCTGCTTCCGCGGACAACCCCACCGAGATCGGTTACATTGACCTAACCCCCGATATCACGCTTCGCCGCATGGTCGTGGCGGAAATCCACGCCGCGAATTAGAGCGCAGCCACAAGCGGCCTTATGTCGGTTCGTCCTCCCTTGGAAGGTTTTCGGCTATGTCAATGATTGCTTCTGCACCATTGTTGCCAACAAGAGCGGTTGCTTTGCGCTGCGCCTCGCGCCAAGCGGGAGCCGCCTCGCTGAGAAGCTTCTTCCCGGCAGAGGAAATGACGACCGGACGGCTGCGGCCGCCCTTAGTCGGAAGCTCCTCGATCCAGCCTTCCTTGAGGAGCGGTGCGAGGCTGCGCGTCAACGTCGTCCGGTCTTGGAAATTTGCACGGCCGATTTCCGAGCGGCTGGCACCTCCCAGTTTTGCAATCATGATGAGCATGGAGAACTGGGATGCGGTCAGGCCATGGTTCCGCAGTTCCTGGTCATAGATGTTTGTTACCACCCTGGAGATGCGCCTGGCCCTGGTCATCAGGCATCCGGATACGACTTCGCCAACGATATACGACTCGGGATCAATTCGATCATCCATCGTTCAACCTCCACAAACTCGAGAGGTAACTTATGTAGTGTATACGCAACATATCTTCAACCTGAGCATGGATGCTGGACCCTCCAAGGCAGACAAAAATGACCTGGTCTCTTCCGGTTCGGAGGACCGTCGATGCCTTGGAGCCATCGGCCGCAAAAGATGCAGCCATTCGACCAAGAGTGAAAGGAAGAACTGAAATGAACGACACTGCAAAGAGTAAAACGGCCGTCGAAACGGACAGAGTGCGCGGCTTGCCAAGCCATTCGACCGTTGGCACAAACGATCTGGAAACCGCTTCTTCATTCTACGACAAACTGCTTTCCGTGTTCGGCATCGGGCGCGTTCTGGTCCAGCCTGGTCGTGCCGTCTATTACGGCCACAGGACCCTTGAGTTCGGCGTCATCAAGCCGTTTGACGGACAACCAGCGACTGTCGGCAACGGTGGCATGGTGGCTTTCGAGGCCCGTTCCCGCGCCCAGGTTGAGGAAGTCCACGCGGCAGCCTTGGCACTCGGTGGCCAAGACGAAGGTGCTCCCGGTCCGCGAGGCGAGAATGGCGCCGACCCTTACTGTGCCTATTTCCGTGATCCTGAGGGCAATAAGTTTCTCGTCTACCGCGCAGGACCGGACGAGCTCTGATTGCTGGCACGACGGGAGGCGTAGGGGTTACGCCTCCCAGCAAAAGCGCAGCACCGAAGTTGTTGTGCAACTCGTTTTCGTCGATAACTAATAAACGCCGGAGTAATTTGTCGTGGATCCTCTATCGCAAACGAATGGACCTCTGTTCGAGCCGCTTCCGCTGCCTTGCGGTTTGACACTGAACAATCGAATTGCGAAATCCGCGATGTCGGACTCCCTAGGGGACGGAACTGGCCATCCGACCGCTGCGCAGACGCGGCTATATCAACGCTGGGCCGAAGGTGGGTTGGCCGTCTCGATAATCGGCGAAGTGCAGCTCACCTCCGGCTACGCCGAGAACCCTGGCAACCTGGTACTTAACGAAGCGTCGGACCTTGAACGGTTCCGGAAACTTGCCCTTCATGGCAGCGAAAACGGCACAAGCTTATGGCTACAGCTCGGCCACGCAGGAGCGCTTGCCTACGCACCGACCAGCAAACCAAAGGGGCCGACTGCTTTCGACCTGCCGGGACTGCGCTGCGTGGAAATAACATCCGAGGAAATAGGTCAACTGCCATCACAATTTGCGGCCACAGCCCGGTTGGCGCAGGAGGCTGGTTTTGGAGGTGTGCAGATTCACGCGGCACATGGGTTTTTGCTCAGTCAGTTTCTTTCGCCTCTGTTTAACAAGCGGACGGACGGGTACGGGGGCGCGATCGCCAGCCGTATGCGGCTCTTGCTGGAAGCCATCGATGCAACCCGCGCCGCTGTCGGACCGAGCTTCCCGATTGCCGTTAAGCTCAATTCTTCTGACGAACTGGAGGGAGGATTCGACGAGGAAGACGCGCTCAAGGTCGTGGCGGCGTTGGACCGAACCTCGATCGACCTGATCGACATCAGCGGTGGGACCTACTTTCCTGGAGCCAAGTCCGCTTCCGACAGGTCCGGACGTGGACCCTATTTCCTCGAATTCGCAAAACGTGCGCGCGCTATGATGACGAAGCCTCTTATGCTGACAGGAGGCTTCAAGACGCGCGCGCAGGCCGAAGACGCCGTGGCGAGCGGTGCAGTTGATATGGTCGGTCTCGCGCGTGCTCTCGTCCTCGAACCTTCGCTGCCCAATCTCTGGAAAGAACAAAAGAAATCGGAGCCAGCCTTTCCAAAGTTTTCGGATGCCCCGGAGGGTGGGGTTACAGCATGGTACACAATGCGGCTGGCTGAGATCGGCACCAACACGGAAACATCTGATTTCCTTGGCCTCGAACGGGCAATCCAGGCCTACAAAGCCCGCGACGAAGCGCGAACGGAACAGTGGTCGGCTCATTTCGAAAATGCAGCTAGAACAAGCTAACCCGACTACATCGGGCTCACGCCGCCCCATCACCGACCACCCGCTCTCGATGTGCCGCGGCTCCTGAGTACTGGCTAACAGCGCTCTATCGTCGCGGTAAGCGCCGTTGCCATCCGCTTCGCCTGGCGGGCAGGCTCCACCGAGCGAGTAATTTGGGCTACGGCCGTTGCTCCTTCCTGGAGAAGGTTGATTTCGTCCGCCACACGCCGAGGGTCACGGAATCGCGCCGCGTGAGCGAGCTCCTCGAAGTATGCGAGTGACAGACGCTTGTGCATCTCCGCAGCTCGAAACACGGGATCGGCGATGTCCTTGTGTTCTCCCGCAGCAGCCATAAAGCCGCAACCTCTAAACTCTTTGTCCTTGAACCATTGTTCCAGAAAGTCGAACGTCGACAGAATTCGCTCGACGGGATCCTTTGCGCACGTTTCCACGAACTCGCGCATCTCACGACGATCTGCTTCGTCGCGCCGCTCCAGTGCCGCGACGATCAGCTCCTCCTTTGTTTCGAAGTGCCGGTAAAGGGTGGTTTTAGCGACGCCGCTTTCCGAGACAATCAAGTCGATGCCAGTCGCGTGGTATCCATACTCATTGAAAAGCCGCAGAGCGGTCTCCAGCAAATGGTTCTTGATCTCCGACCGCCGCATTGCCCTACCTTTCACAACTGATCTGTATCGTTAAATAGTCGTTCGTGGAAGCCGACGCAATACCGTTGCGGCGTTCCAGGCGCCGGCCTAGTCGCGGATTCGTGATTCGCTACCGAAACAGATCGGTAGTATTTGTCTCCGAACGATACAAATCGGTATCGTTAAACTCGAGCGAGACGAAAGCTCGGCGCTATCATCAGCCAATGGGAGAAGAAAATGACCGAAATTATTCAACACATCGGCATTCAGCCGAAATCGAAGCGCATCGAAAGCATCCAGCATTTAGCAGAGACTTACGCGCGTACGGCAACGACAGCTGGCCTTTATGTAGCGATCACTGTCATATACGCTTGGTTCGGCGGCATGAAATTCACCGCCTACGAGGCGCAAGGCCTTGTGGATCTGGTCAGCAACAACCCGCTGGTAAGCTGGATGTACTCAATCCTGAGTGTGCGAGGTTTTTCGAGCTTCCTCGGCATACTCGAAATCAGCATTGGAGCACTTATAGCCGCGAGGCCTGTCAGCCCGGTTTACTCGCTGGTTGGAGGCGTGCTGTCATCTGGCCTGTTCGTCACCACGATCAGTTTCATGATTACAACCCCAGGCGTGGTCGTCCCGGAACTCGGGTTCCCCGCGATCTCGGTCGCGCCAGGCCAGTTCCTTCTCAAGGACGTCGGTCTTCTAGCACTGTCGCTCTGGATTGCGATGGATTCCCTTATCGCAATCCGGTTCACGCGAACCTGAGGGCCAACGAGCTTTGAATACCAGCCTTTAAAGCGAGCGCCCTCTTCGGGGCGTCGCCATTCAATAAACTTGAAATGCGCGCCATTGTGCCACCGCGATCTTCTTCACTGATGGTATGGAGGATTGGTACCGTGAACGAATTGTCCCACGGCATTGGCGCGCTCTTTGAGACGTGGGCGATTTTCGGATTGATTGGAGCGCTGGGCTTCCTCCTCGGGTTCGCGATGAACCACGGATCGATCTGCACCTTCATCGCTGCGACCGAACTGGTGTCACAACGCAGGCCCGCACGATTTCTCGCTCTGGCCGAATGCGCCAAGATCGCCTACGTCGTCTCTCGACACACTGCCCACATGCATGGCGGATGGCCTCCATTGGCTCGGGGCACTCCTCGCGCTCACGTTGGATCGACTACGAGCACGATCTTGCCTTTGGGTCGAGGGAGTTGGCCTTCAAGCATAAGATGGGCATCCCGTGCTTGCTCGAATGGAACTTTAACGCCGACGTTTACCTCGAGGGCGTTTTCGTCAATGAGGGTAGAGATCCGCCGGAGGCTCTCGGTGGAAACATCGACCAGAAAGAACCTCGCTGTCACACCATGTCGTTCCGCGAGAGCCTGGTCCGGCATGGACACGGCCGAAATCAATGCTCCACTGCGTTTCAGCACATTGAACGACCGCGTTTGGGATTCTCCGCCCACAAAATCCATCACGGCATCTACATCGTGGACCTCCTCCTCGAAGCGTGTTGCCGTGTAGTCGATTACGCGCCCTGCTCCCAATGAGCGAACCCGCTCGATGTCCTCCGACGAAGCTGTGCAGATCGAGTTCAGTCCAGCGTGTTTGGCGAACTGGACGGCAAAGGCTCCGACGTTTCCCCCCGCCCCATGGATCAATACCGTCTGACCTTGCACCAGACCGGCTTGGTCGAACAACGCTTGCCACGCCGTAACAGCGATAACTGGCAGCGACGCTGCAGCCACGTGGGCGATCGATGCCGGCTTCTTGTCAAGCATGGAGGCTTTGGCGACCGCATATTGCGCATACCCGCCGCAGAACCGCTTGTTCGTCGCGCCGTAGACCTGATCGCCGATTTGCAAGTGATCGACGCCGCGTCCGACGGCGACGATCGCCCCGGATATATCGGAGCCAAGAATGAGAGGGAGGGGCTGGGGAAGCGCACTGTTGCCAGAGCGAATCCATCCGTCCCATGGTCCGACGCCCGCAGCATATACCCTCACGATCACCTCGTCCGTTTCGGGCGTGGACACCTCCACTTCTTCCAGCTTCATCACATCGGGCGTGCCGAATTCGTGAATGCGCCATACTTCTCCCGAAAAGCGCTGCGGGCCATCTGACATCTGGGCTGTCCTCCGGTTGCGGGTCGCTATGCGTAAAGCGTCGACTTCCTACTGCGATCCGGACCTCACTTCTCGGCGGACGTCAGCGGCTCGTCTCCTGCTTCAACAATGAAAACGGCGAGAAGCGAGGCAGGCTCAGTCGTGCTCGCGTTCTCACTTACCTTGTGCTTCGATCCAGGTAGCTCGAAGAACTGCTCCCCCACCTTATAGACCTTCTCGTCTTCGTCATTGACCTTGCTGCGGATAGAGCCAGACAGGACGCGTGCATAGATGAACGCCGACTTGGCATGAGTATGCGCGTCGGATTTGCCGCCGGGTCCGTAATTGACGACCAGAGCGACGAGCTTTTTGCCAGGGCTATTGGGCAATTCGTGTTCGAAAACGGTGACGACTTCTTCAAGTTCGCCACCCGAGGCAACAAGCGGATGCGCGAATTGTGCGGCGACACATACTGCGACGATCGTGGAAATCCTGCGTAAAGACATTTTTCCGCTCCTCCTTCGCTCATTGCTCGCCCGAGCGCGAGCAATTGAGCGTTGCCTTTGGCCAAGGCAACGTGCTGATGCACCACGAAGGACCCCGAAGGACTGTTCCGGCGATTCCGAATTGGAGGGCAAAGTTCAAGGGTGCGTCGGAAATGTAGCCTAACTTCGCAGCCCAGGCCATCGAAGTCACACCAAAATCGGGCGTTTCTCGCTCGCCATGCGCGTCCTGCCACTTTGGTCGGAACCGCTGGCCGGCAAGGACGGCTGATCAGGTGCTAGCGAGTCTGGCTTTCCACTTTCGCCCCAACTTGGAGATCAAATGTTTGAGTTCTGGTTCTTTCACCAGGATCGCCGCTTCTCTCGGATGCCGCCAAATCAGCTCTCGCTGGCCTCACTCCGGAAACTGCAAGCGCTCCCGCCTGACCTCGAGCAGATAAACGCCGACGACCGAAGTGACAGGCTCGTCGCCCTTCAGATACTTCGAATACCTGTAATGACCAAACGTCTTTTTTCTGATCTTTCCCCTGACGCCAGCCTCTTGCCACGCCTCCCGCTCCGCAGCTTGGTACGGCTTTGTGCCGTCAACTGGCCATCCCTTGGGGATGGTCCATCGCTTTGTTTCACGGGTTGTGATGAGAAGGATCTCGATACCGCGGAGAGATTTCCGGTAGCAAAGCGCCCCAACCTGCTCCACCAAGTCGCCTTGGAAAACCCTGTACGCATAAGGCGTCAGCTTTGAGAAATATCTATCCGGCTGTTCCATTGCACAAACATGGCGCGGAGGCCGATTCGCGACAAGGCCTCCGCGCAAAGCCGGAACAGCCGAACATCAGACCGTCAGGACAGAGAAAGATCGACCGAGCTTAGGTCGGCAAAGGCTCCCCTGTTTGTTCCCGCACCATGTATTCCGCATACCAGCTTGGCCAGCCTTCGTCGTGTTGCCCGGTCAGTTTCTCGTGTTCGCCATGCGCCTCCGATGCCCGTCGCAGCGCGGCCTCGAGTTCGCCAGAGGAGACGAAGGTCGCCCCGCCCTTGTCTATGCGTCCCGGCAAGCGATTGGTGACCTCCTGTAACAACCAACCGTTTCCGTCAGGATCACTGA
Organism: Rhizobium sp. BK399; assembly: GCF_014194695.1. Classification (GTDB taxonomy): domain Bacteria; phylum Pseudomonadota; class Alphaproteobacteria; order Rhizobiales; family Rhizobiaceae; genus Rhizobium. Next base: position 292,897 of record NZ_JACIAH010000005.1, read on the forward strand.
ACGAAGCGTAGGTCCGGTAGGTGCGGCGCTCCGGATCACGGCCGCGTACTCTCCGGCTCCCGAAAAGGTACGGCTCGTCGCTGCCCGTTTGCTCTTGTCCTGCATGAAACACTTCGCTGACCCGCACACCGCGTGCCACCAGTTCCTCGCGCGCCGCGGTGATGTCGGAGACTATCAGGTATAGGCCCCGCGCGGAGCCGGCCGCAGCCGATGTAACATTCTTGCCGAAGATGACCGAACATCCCGAACCGGGCGGCGTGAACTGGATCACGCGCCAGTCGTTACCTGCGACGAAGTCGCCGTCTAGCCGCCAGCCAAGGCCGGCGTAAAAGCTCTTGGCTCGATCGACGTCGGCAACGGGGATTACGACCACTTCCAGCTTCATGTCGACGCCGCGCACCACGGTAGGCTGTGAAGTCTCGCTACGAACCTCGGTATTACTCATGTGGAGTCTCCTTGGTTGGATGAGCTGCAAGAGCGCATATGTCCCGACAGCTCTGGGGCGTTTTTGGGCGACACACCTACTTTACGCGGGCGGGTCGACCGTCACCTGAGGACACTTTCTCCTGAGAGAACCGATACCCCTCACTCGCGCGAACGCAGTCGAGGGGGCTTCCCCAACTGCTGCCGATAGTACACAGCAAATCGGCCGAGCTCGAAAAACCCGAAGTTCATCGCGATCCCGGTTACGGCCGAGCCCGGTGGTGCCGCCAGAAGCTTCCGCCGTCCGGCGAACCAGGGCGTTCAACTTCGCGCTCGACCATGATGCTCCGGTTTCTCTCCCTGACATGACCTGCGAATTCCGTGATCACGCCCCATACCCCTGAAACATGGGCCGGGATTCTAGGCGGCGAGTTTCGTCAATACAACGATCCTGGAGTTGCGGATGGCTAGTGGCCTTTCGTCGGCATTCGAAAAAGTGCCGTGTCCGCCGCGGACAGCGGGGCCATCAGACCTTTCCGATTCAAAGCTCGGACGAGCAATTGACCGATCTATCTGGCAAGGAGAAGGCAACCTACGAACAGCTCGCGCTCTTCTATAAGCATGTCTACTACGCCTTCGGGCGGACATTTAGCGGCTTGGGGACAGCCGAAGCTCTTCACGGACGAGGTTCGGACAGGATTGCGAAGCCTGCGGAAAGCTAGCTGAAAATTCTCTGCGCGTAGTGGCCCATAGCCGCTGCGCGCAGAACAGGTCATGCCTTCACGGCGCGAGGTGCCTTCCGATTGGTAAGGTAGACCCCGGCAACCACTATTGCCGTGCCAACGATCAGTGGAGGGGTAAGAGGTTCTCCAAATGCGATGAAGGCCTGGACCGCCACCGTAGGCGGGCAGAGGTAGATCAGGGACGCAGCGCGCGAAACCTGGCCCCGGCGGATCAAATAGAGAAGCAAGGCAATGCCGCCCACCGATATTCCGAACACCGACCAGGCAAGAGCAAGATAGGTCTCTACGGCACCGTCGAACCGAAACGTCTCGAAGGTGAGCGCAAAGGGAACGGTAAGGGCCAATGCCCCCAGATATTGCAACGTCGCGATGGCGGTCAGGTCACCATTTTGAAGGTGCTTCTTCTGGTAGATTGTCCCGTAGGTGACAGAGAACATCGCAGCCAGGTTGACGGCGAGCGGAATGCCAGCATGAAGGAGATCGGACACGCCGGGTTGCATGAGCTTTGGCGAGATGGCCACAGCGATACCAATGAAGCCGAGCGCCAGACCCGCCGTTTGTGACGACCGTAACAGTTCGCCGATGAGGAAGCTGGCTGCCATGGCCGTCAGGAGCGGCTGCATTGCGGCAATGATGCCAGAGATGCCGGCAGGAACGCCGTGCGCCACCGCCCACCAGACGCCCCCGAGATAGCAGCCGTGTAGGAAAACGCCGGAATAGACTGCCCGCCACGCCAATGCGCCACTGGGCCATTTGGTCCTGATGGCGAGGCAGATGGTGAAGAAGGCGACCGCCGACAGCGCATAGCGGATCGTGAGAAATGTGAAGGGCTCGGAGTGAAGCGCCGCGTACTTGGCGATGATCCAGCCAGTCGACCAAAGGAATACAAAAATGGCTGGCGCGAAACGGTCAAGGGTCATAAATATCTCTAATGTTCGAGAAACGTTGGTGGTCATAAATCTTTGGATTTTCGGCGTCTAAAGCCGATTTTTGACGCTCACTTCAGCGCGGTTGATGAGTATGCTTTTGTGCCTCGAGCAATGCGGCAGCGGCCGTGTACCCACCGCTCATCCCGTCCAGGAAGTGCAAATGGGCGCCCGGAGCACCGGTCGGCACGAGGCAGGTCATCAGCGCGTGAGACTGACGATGCACTCCGAAATAGACCTCACCGCGATCTTTCGCCGAGGCCAGGAGCGCTTCAATGTCCTCAATCTGCTCTGGCGTACAGTCCAGGGTCAGGCGAAGGACATCGTCGTACCTCCTGTAGTCCGAGTTCAGAACGACGTCTTCCCATCCCTTTCCGCCAAGATAGTCAGCGACGTCGTCCGTGATCACGACATCGTTGGGAACGGGGCGCGATGAGCCGTCCCTCGCACCGAGCGCAGTGAGCAATTGCCTTGCCAGCACGGTGAAGGCTTCCTGCCGCGTATGATCCTGCGGCTCAACAAGAAGGGAGACGATATCTCCACGCTGACTTGGGATGGGTGCCCACTCGCAAGTCAATCCTTTCAGATCGGGGGGTGTGTAGTCCTCGCATGGCAGGAGCGCGTGATTTCCAGCCTTGATTTCCCTGTCAGCCCAGTTCAGCCCGCCGCCCGCAAACATGGTATATGTGGCTGTTTCCGATGCGGCGAATTGCGCGACCTTCACGTCACTTCCAGCCGCTCGTATGTCCTTGACTTCCACCAAGCCGATTCTGAGGTCGAGCCGCAGTTGATCGCGCGCATAGCCCGCGACGCGGCGCAGGACGCCGATCGCGGTGCCTCTTGCACCAGGGTCGAAGGCAAATGCTGCACCGTCGCCGCGAAACACGAATGGAAAGTCGAAGTTGCCGAAAGCATTGCCCAACGCCGCAATCGCCGACGCACCGGCGAAATTCACATCCTTATAGTGCCCTCGGGCAATAGCCGAGGTTGAATCGACGACGTCGGTGATTCCGATCAGCCAGTCATCGGGTAAGGGCGTGTAGCTTGTCGTGTCCAGCAGTTCGGCGAAATCACGGCTGGCTTCGGGTCGTCGGAATGCCTTGTCCATTGAATCCTCCTACATCAAAGGTTTGCCCACCTGGCCCACCAAAGCGGCAGACCAGGCGGGTTTCCGTTCACATAAGGGTCGTCACGACATCGACATTGCCGTGTGTTGCCTTCGAGTACGGGCAGATGTTGTGGGCGTCATCCAGCAGCTCGGTTGCCACTGCGGGGTCGATGCCAGGAACGCTTACGTTGAGGCGAGCACTAAGGAAGTACGAACCTTCCTCCAGATTCAGGTCAATCTCGGCGTCAACCGCGACTCCGGCCGGAAGCTTGATGTGCTTCAGCGACGCCGCATACTCGATAGCGCCCATGTAGCAGGCGGACCAGGCGGCACCGAACAGGTTTTCGGCTGCCGGATGTGGCTGCTTCATCTTGATGTCCAGATGGCCATCGCTGCTGCGTGCGCCGCCATCGCGACCGTTTGTGTTGTGGGTCTTACCGGTGAAAAGAACCTTGTGTGTCATGGCGAAACTCCTCTGTGTTGGTTGAGTGTCTGCACCGTTGTGCTGCCAACAGAGGTACTGCCGCACGACCGAAATCGCACGTTAGGCGTTGTTAGACGTTGATTGATGCGGCGCTCCAACAAACAAGGATTAACAACGCCTAACGTGAGCGTCGGACCTCCTCGGCGTAGCTTTTAGGGCAGCACAACGGTGCAGACTCTCAATCGCCATTTCTCGAGGAGAGAGACCATGACCACCACCAGAACCGAAGTTATCGACGTGAACCGACGCCGGCTTTTAGGCGCGGCCGCAACTGGCGCCGCCGCACTCGGCATCGCAAACCTGTTCCCCGACCGCTCTATTGCAGCGAGCGATCCCGAAGCGATCCGCCCGTTCCGGGTCAACGTTCCAGAAGCTGATCTTGATGACCTACGTTATCGGCTGGCCCGAACCCGCTTGCCGGAGAAAGAAACGGTGAGCGACTTCTCGCAAGGGGTGCCGCTGAAGACCATCAAGCAGGTCTTGCGGCACTGGCAGACCCAGTATGATTGGCGCAAGGTCGAAGCCCGGATCAATGCCGTGCCGAACTTCCTCACGGAGATCGATGGCCTGGATATCCACTTCATCCACGTTCGTTCGAAGCACGAAAACGCACTGCCGCTGGTCGTGACGCACGGTTGGCCGGGCTCGATCGTCGAGCAGCTGAAGATCATTGGCCCTCTGACCGACCCGACTGCCTATGGAGGTGATGCCTCCGACGCGTTCCACGTCGTCATCCCGTCCATGCCAGGCTATGGCTTTTCCGGAAAGCCCGACGCCACCGGCTGGGGACCGGAGCGCGTGGCGGCCGCATGGACTACCCTGATGCGTCGGTTGGGATACAAGAACTTCGTTGCCCAGGGCGGCGACTGGGGTGCAGTGGTCACCGACATGATCGGCGTACAAGCCCCACCCGAACTGCTCGGCATCCACACCAACATGCCCGGAGCAATTCCCGTGGAGATCAACAGCGCATCCTTTGCCGGCGCTCCTGCTCCGGAGGGCTTGTCCGACGAAGAGCGGAGCACGTACGACCAGCTCGTCTTCTTCTACAAGCACGTGTACTACGCCTTCCTGATGGGAACGCGACCGCAGACGCTGACTGGATTGGCCGACTCTCCGATCGCCCTTGCGACATACATGCTCGACCACGATGCCCGGAGCCTTGAACTGATCGCCCGCTCCTTTGACGGCCAGAAAGAAGGTCTGAGCCCCGACGACGTACTCGACAACGTCACGCTGTTCTGGCTGACCAACACAGGTGTGTCGGCCGCTCGTCTCTACTGGGAAAACAAGCTCGCCTTCTTTGCGCCCAAGGGCGTCAAGGTACCTGTCGCGGTGAGTGTCTTCCCGGATGAGCTTTATCAGACGCCGCGCAAGTGGGCCGAGGCCGCCTACCCCAACCTCATCCACTACAACAAGGTGGCAAAGGGCGGCCATTTCGCGGCCTGGGAACAGCCCAAGCTCTTTGTCGATGAAGTGCGGACCGGGTTCCGCAGCTTGCGGAAATCTGGCTGACCACGTGCACGGCGCGCGCCTCCCTCCTTCCCCGGGGTACGATCATGCAACATGTGCATACTGCCAGGACAGAGACGATTGGCAGCCGAGAGAACGGCTTCGCCCGCAGCTCGGACGGTGCTCTCGATATCAGACTTTCCAATCCTGCCGGCAATCGGCTCGGTACGAACCCGGAGCAGCTTGTCGCGATCGCCTGGTCGGCGAGTTTCGCAAGTTCGCTGAAGCATGTCGCCGACCTTAGGCGGATCAAGCTCCACGCAGATGTCAGGATATACGCCAATGTGGAGTTATCCTCGGACGACCAGGGATACGTCGTCGGCGTCCGCCTAGACATCTACCTGCCAGGGCTGGATCGCGAGAGTGCATCACTTTTGATTGAGGCGGCTCGGCATGAGTGCCCATACTGCCGGGCAACACACGGCAACATCCGTGCCTTCTACAATCTCGTCTGAGTACTCGAAGTGCGCAAACCGAATGTTGAGCCGCCATGGCTCCGAAGAAGGCGTTGGAGTATAACGAGGGCGGTGGAGGTGGTCAGGGGGAATGCCATGACGCGGGCTGGTGGCGATGCAGCAGGTGACCTGTCCTTCGGCCCCTTTTGTTTGAATGTCGGTCAGCGGCTGCTTGCGAAGGAAGGGGTTCCGGTCGAGCTTGGCGCCCGCGCCCTGGATCTTTTGATCGCGCTGGTATCCGCTCCGAACACCCTCTTGAGCAAAAGTGATTTGATGTCCCGGATTTGGCCGGACGTTATCGTTGAAGAGGGTAATCTGCGCTTCCACATGACCGGGCTGCGCAAAGCCCTTGGCGATGGGCAGGACGGTGCTCGCTATATCACCACGATCCCCGGCCGCGGCTACTGCTTCGTCGCGCCCATCACAGGCTCGGCCCACGTGCTGGTGACTGATGATGGCGCGGCGAAATTCAGGCATGCCAATCTCCCCAACCGCTTGGAACGCATGGTCGGGCGCGAGGGTGATATCCTCGACCTCTCGGAGAGACTGTCGAGGTTTCCCGTCGTATCCATCGTAGGGAGTGGAGGCGTCGGCAAGACCACCGTCGCGATTGCATTGGCCAATCATTTGGCGACGACGTTCGATGGAGCCGCGGTACTTGCCGATTTCGGAACGCTAAGCGATCCATCACTTGTTTCGCCCGCCCTCGCGTCCATGCTTGGAATACCCGTCGGCTCCGATGACGTGCGCCCCAGCCTGCTCGCTTATCTCCGTGACAAGCGGATCCTTCTTGTGTTCGATACCTGCGAGCACGTGGTCGATACCGTGGCAGACCTTGCAGCTAGCATAATCGACGCCGCGCCGCAGGTCCGCATCGTGGTCACGAGCCGCGAAGCTCTCAGGATCGAAGGCGAAAGCATCTACAAGCTCGACACCCTTGCCTGCGCACCGGACGATCCGGAAATTACAGCCGAAACCATTCTCTCCTATCCGGCTTCCCAATTGTTTGTCGAACGAACTGCCGCAAGCGGCGCCGCGTTGGCCATAACTGACGAGGACGCGCATATCATTGCAGCGATCTGCCGTAAGCTCGACGGTATGGCGCTCGCGCTGGAACTGGCCGCGCGACGGGTCGAGGCCTATGGCCTTTCCCAGACGGCTGCCCTACTCGATCAGCATCTTGCCCTCGCATGGGTGGGATCACGCAACGCGCCGCCTCGTCAGAAGACCCTGCAGGCGACACTCGACTGGAGCTACGGGCTGCTGCCGGAACTGGATCGCACCGTTCTTCGGAGACTGGCGATCTTCGTTGGCGATTTCACGCTTGATGCCGCCTGGGAAGTGATCGCGACACCTCCCCTTGATCGACCTGCGCTTTTTGGTGCCGTCGATAGTCTTGTTGCCAAGTCCCTGCTGAGCGCGAATTCCTTCGGCGCGATGATGCGCTATCGATTGCTCGATACCACGCGAGCCTACGCGCTCCATGGGCAGACCGAAGATGATCGCGCGGAACTGGCTGCAAGCCACGCCTCATACTACCGACGTTGGCTTGAGCAGTTTGGCCCAGATTGGCCAACGCTCTCCAGCGGACCCGAGCGACTACCCTATTTCCTTGGAATCAACAACGTCCGGGCTGCCTTGGAATGGGCGTTCGGCAACAACGGCAACGCCGACGTCGGCATCGGCCTGGCCGCTGCGGCGGTTCCTGTATTTCAGGCGATGTCGCTCTTTCCGGAATGCCAGCGCTGGTCCGAGCAGGCTCTTTCTGCAATGGACGATCGCCATCGGGGAAGCCGTGAGGAGATGCATCTTCAGGCCGGCCGCGGCATTTCCCGCATGTATCTTCACGGCGGCCGTGACACGCTCCCCGCCCTCACCAGGAGCCTCGAGATAGCAGAGGGACGAGGAGACGCGGTCGATCAGCTAAAGGTTCTCGGCCCATTGAACATGTTTCATCTCCGGACGGGAGATTTCAAATCGGCGCTCCAGTGCGCCTTTCGGTGTTCTTCCGTCGCTGAGGCAACCGGAGAGGCGTCCGCGATTTCGCTTGGGCACTTCTTCCTCGGCAATTCATTGCACTTCAGCGGCGAACTTAGCCGCGCCAGGGTCGAACTGGAGGCCGCGCTATCGAGCGACCCGCTCCCGGGCCGCGCGCCCGGAAGCTATGTCGGTTTCCAGGGTCGCGGGCTGGCAGGCGGAATACTCGCGAGAAACCTTTGGCTACAAGGCCTTCCTGACCAAGCTGAATTCAGGGCACGGCAAACGATCAAGGAAGCGGCTGAAGCGGACCATTCGTTGACGCTTTGCATCGCGCTGCTCGGTGGCATCGCGGTTTTTCTTTGGCGCGGCGACCTAGAGAGTGCGCAGCAGCACATTGATTGGCTCATATCCCGTGCGGGGCTGCACTCCCTGTCGCCATACGTATCGGTGGCGAGAGGCTTTGAGGGAGAAATCGCCATCCGGCGGGGCGACCCCAGCGCAGGTGTCCGTAGCCTCCGAAGCTGCGTCGAAAGACTGCATGGGGCGACCTATGAGGTCTTCACCACCATGCTGGAACTCTCGCTTATCAAAGGGCTGGCGTTGTCGGGCAAAGCCTACGAAGGGTTGGAACGGGTCGAGAAAGCCCTCCAATCGGTCGAAGCCAACGGAGACTTCTGCTACAGCCCTGAACTCTTGCGAATAAAGGGGAACCTTTTGCGATCGACTTCTCCTTCGGAGGAGGCGCGCAGATGCATTAGAGCGGCCATCGACGCAAGTCGAAAGATGGGCGCACGCGGGTGGGAATTGCGCGCTTCCTGCGATCTCGCCGCTCTTGAAACGGAATACGGGAAAAAAGAGGAAGCCGCGGCAATTCTTCAACCAATCGTTGTTGGGTTCGACGAGGGCCAGAACACGGAGGATCTGAAGGCAGCTGAAGATATAATGATGCGTACCGAATGCTAGGGACGGACCATACCAGTTCCTCCGTGGCCTCACCGCAAGGGCTGCGCCGGTCCACACTTACAGGCCCTACGGCTCCACAATCGTGAGCAAGGCGGCCGAGCCCCTCGACGAACCGACAGTGGTTTCATCAATCAACTCGCGAGCGGAACGGTGCGCGGCGGGCGTGCCCATCATTCAAAAATGCTGATGGTATCCATAAACTCTATTCGTTTGATTGATGGGAGCAGAACACCCATATTCCATACATCAAACAAGCGTCATCCGACGATGAAAGGAAACGGAAATGACGACGATTACCTTCAGGCACACCAAGACGCCTTCAACCGAAGCCCATTTGCATATTGCCGACTACGCCCGTAAGCTGGTTCATGCATGGCACCAGTGGCAGGCTGCTCGCGAGATCGAATCCATGTCTTTCGATATGCGGAAGGACATTGGTTGGCCGTCGGCGGATGGCGCGGATGAGCGCAAGGTTATGTAATGAATCCGACATTCCTCCCCGTGTGAAAGCGGCGCCTTGCTTTCGAGCAGCGCCGCTTTCTCCGTTTTTAGGGCCACCCAATTAAATCTTGAATTTCATACACATATTTTTGCTGAAGCCGGCTTTTGTGAACTTTTGAAGACGGCAATCGTCATTTGATCATCGTCAATTTCAGCAATGTCGCAAATTTGCTCTTTGCGGCCGCATTTATCCATGAGAATGTCGCTTTCAGGATATCGAAACGACGTATTCCAAGCAACGAATAGTGCATTCGCACCTCCAGCACGGATTTGTCTCATGAACAAGATGTCGCATAAGCAACGCTCTCTCGTCTTCTTCATGGTTCCGCAGTTTACGATGCTGCCGTTTTCGGCGGCAATCGATACGCTGCGCATCGCCAACCGCATGCTCGGCTACCAGGCCTACACGTGGCGACTGACCTCGGTTGACGGCCAGAAGGTCTATTCTTCCTGCGGCATCGGCGTCGAGGCAAACACGTCGCTTTCTGACGAGCGCCGCAACCTCGGTGGCGAGCATCGCCCGAACATGGTGCTGGTCTGTTCCGGCATCGACGTCGAGGACTTCAACAACAAGTCCGTCAGTGCCTGGCTGCGCGAATCCTACAATCGCGGCGTCGCCGTCGGCAGCCTCTGTACGGGCGCACATATCCTCGCGCAGGCGGGCCTGCTGAATGGCAAGCGCTGTGCGATCCACTGGGAAAACCTGCCGGGTTTTTCGGAAGCCTTTCCGCAGGCCGAGGTCTATGCCGATCTCTATGAGGTCGACAGCAACCTTTATACCTGTGCCGGCGGCACCGCGTCGCTCGACATGATGCTGAACCTGATCGGCCAGGACTTCGGCGAAACACTTGTCAACCGGGTCTGCGAGCAGCACCTGACCGACCGCGTCCGCAGCCCGAACGATCGCCAGCGGCTGCCGCTCCGCGCGCGCCTCGGCGTCCAGAATGCCAAGGTTCTTTCGATCATCGAATTGATGGAGGGCAATCTCTCGGAGCCGCTATCGCTGCTTGAGATCGCGGATGGCGTCGACCTGTCACGCCGCCAGATCGAACGGTTATTCCGCCAGGAAATGGGGCGTTCTCCCGCCCGCTACTATCTGGAAATACGGCTAGATCGCGCCCGCCATCTGCTGGTACAGTCCTCTATGCCGGTCGTCGAAGTCGCCGTCGCCTGCGGCTTCGTTTCGGCCTCGCACTTCTCCAAGTGTTATCGCGAACTCTACCACCGTTCGCCGCAGCAGGAGCGCGCAGAGCGCAAGATGACGATGGCAACGGCGCGCCAAGCCATCGCAGCCTAAATGACGCCGGGGCGGCTATTGAGCCGCCTCCTCCGTCATCCGCGCGTCGGAATAGACCTGATTGCGCCCTTTGTGCTTGGCCATATACAGAAACTGGTCGGCGGCATTGAGATAGTTGTCGAAGGTTTCGTAGTCGGAAACTTCGGCAACGCCGATCGACACGGTGACGGAAAGTTCCTCGTCGTCCGCCATCACCTTCAGGCGTGAGATATCCGACCGGATCTCGTCACACAGTTTGCTCGCGGCGCTCGAATCCATCATCGGAAACAGGATCGCAAACTCCTCGCCGCCAAGGCGTGAAAGAAGGTTGTCGCTTCCCTCGAAGATTGTCGCCAGTCGATCCGCGACCGCCTTCAGCACCTCGTCTCCGATCTCATGTCCATAGGTGTCGTTCAGCCGCTTGAAATGATCGATATCGAGAATCGCCACCGCGGCCGCAGCCTTGTGACGCAGGCAATCATTCACCAGCTTCGGTCCGAGGTCGTAGAAATAGCGTCTGTTATAGAGGCCCGTGAGATAGTCGCAGGCCGCGGCCGCCCGAAGTTGCTTCAGCTGCGCCAAGGTCTCGACGTTGTTAGCGATACGGCACTGCAGTTCTTCGGCCACGAACGGCCTGTAGAGAAAATCGGATGCGCCGGCCTTCAAGAAACTCGCAGAAAGCATGCGGTCGCTCGAGGATGAAACACCAATGATCCGCAACCTGTCTGAGCCATAGTGCCGACGTATCCGCCGGGTCAACTCGTAACCGCTCATATCGGGCATATGGTGATCGGTGATGACGACCTCGATGTCGTCGTAGGCCTCCAGCGCGGCGAAAGCCTCGAGCCCGGAAACCGCTTCGATAACCATGTATTGCTGTGCTTCCAGCAATCCGACAAGGATCTGGCGTGCGGAAGCCACATCATCGACCACGAGGATCCGTGTCTTCCTGTTCGACAATACACGTCTGGCGCTGGCGACCACGTTGTCGAGCGCGAACTCGTTGTCCTTCAGTACATAGTCGACAACACGGCGCTCCATGATGCGGTTGCGCGTATCAAGATCGAAGGTGGCGGTGAAGACGATGGTTGGCACACCTGCCTCGATGGTGCAGTCGAGCGCCTCGCCATAAGGCGCATCCGGCAGATTGAGGTCGACGATCGCCATCATATAGTCGTTCGGCGACTGGGCGATGGTCTCGTTCAGTATCCTTAGAGAGGAGCACGGTTTGACGTTCAAACCAAGTTCCGCATGAAGCCGATGGCACAAGACCGCGGAAAACATCCGGGAATCCTCAACCAGAAGTACCCACTGGCCACCAAAGCGTGGCCCGGATCCATCCCGATGGAGATCCTCCCGGAAAGCCATTCACCCTTATCCCCCAGAAAGTCGCCGCGGTTCGAATCGACCATCTTTTCGACTTTTGTGAAGATAACTCACAGAAACACGCGTGAGAAGATATCGAGACTTGGCAACACTTGAAATTGCAAAAATCTCAATCTCAGAAGGGTGAGCGGGCCTCCGCCTAACATCGCCGGGCGGAGGCCGTGTGTCAGGCAACGGCCCGTTCCTTACGCATCGACTGGATCTGCAACAGTGTGTCAAGGTTCTGGTTGACGCGGCAGTAGAACTCTTCGTCGATGAACGGCCGCAGCATGAAGTCATTGCCGCCCGCCTTGAGGAACCGTGCGGACAGCAACCGGTTCGACGATGACGATACGCCGATGATGCGCAACTCATGCGAACCAATGCTGGCGCGGATGCGCCGGGTGAGCTCGAACCCATCAATGTCGGGCATGTTGTAATCGGTGATCATCAAGCCGATGTCGCGGTTTGTCTTGAGGATCTCGAGCGCCTTGGCGCCGCTATCAGCCGTGCTCACACGGAAATTGTAGCGCTTGAGGCGGCTCGACAGCAGAGCGCGAGCCGTCGGGCTGTCATCGACAATCAGGACGTGGTGACGGTGATTGGTGAGGAAACGGCAGATCGATTCTGCAAGCAGATCAACGGCGAAGACATTGTCCTTGAGAATGTAATCGACGATGTCCTTAGCCATCAGCTTGTCGCGCATACCCTCCTGGAAGGTGCCGGTGAAGACGATGGTCGGGATGCTGAGATCGATCAGGTATTCCAGCGCCTCGCCATTTTCGGCGCCCGGCAGATTGATGTTGGAAATGGCAAGCGTGATCGGGTCCGTGGATTTGTCATAGGACAGTTGCAGCTCTTCGAAACTCCGGCAGATTTCCACGTCGATATCGAAGAGCTCTTTCAGCCGTTTGCCGATCATCGACGTAAATACGTTGGAATCCTCCGCCAGAATAATGCGCGCATCAGCAAACATGCCTCCGGAATATTGCATTCCCGAAATACCCAAAAACGCCATTTCCAAACCTTTTGATGAAACTCCTGTCCCCGGCTGAAATCGGTACAACACCCGGTTTGAATAAGTATTAATCGGCCATCGCCACTGACCAACAAAAAGGCGACCACAAGGGCCGCCTTGGCATTCTTCAAAACATGCTTAAAAGACTATGCGCGCAGCCGCATTGTCAGGATCGAACTGGCTCTCGCCGACAAGGGTGGCGTTGTACGTCGTTCCGAGAATCTTGATCCTCAGCCTTGTGCCTTCCTTGGCATAGTCGGGCCGCAGCATCGCCAAGGCCAGCGATCGATTGGTACTTGTGGACCTGGCCGACATGCAAATAGGCAAGCCGCAAGAGGCCTTTGGCCGAAAATCCGTGAACAGAAATGGCAGTCAGAGTGTCGCGTCATTCACTTTACGACGGCCGAACCCTTGATGATGTCGATCGTTTCACCGCCGCTGAGACCAATCCGATCGCCATCAGGCGCAGTGATGAAGCAGCCCGCCGGGCAGAACGTTTGCGACGCGCCGGGATCGAGCACAAGCTGCATCTTGTTGCCGCCCTCGGTAAGGACGATCACAACAGCGGCGCTGTCGGTGTTGGTGATGGAAGCTGCGTAAGTTTGGCCTGCGGCCATGAGTGACAGAAACAGTACGACGGCAAATTTTGCCATGCAGTGCGGCGCGGATGAAGCGCCCTCCCTTGGAGCGTCTCGGCGCTGCTGCCCCCAGCAACGAAAACCCGATTGCCGACGTTATATAGCGACCGCTCTGAACGATCGCTGAACAACGCCTTTACCCCTTGAGATTGCCATCTGCCGATTTGCCGCGCAACCGGCGCACCGTACCGGCTTCTTCGTCCACTTCACTCGCCTCGGAGGCGTCTTCGATCTTCGCTGGTGGTTTGCCGGCGGCAGTTGCCGTTCCGACGTGGTCCGCCTGACGATGGAACACGACATCGCTCTGCGGGAGGGGAATTTCGACGCCCTCCTCCCGGAACCTCTTGAGGATCGCGATACGCAGATCATTCCTGACCTTCAGGCCGTCACCCATGTCCGCAAGCATGAAACGAAGCTCGAAGTCCAGCGAATACGGCCCGAACCGCAGGAACTCCACGTGTGGCTCAGGATTGCGGAGCACCACGGGTACGGCGTTGACGAGTTCCAACAGAATATCCATCACCTTTTGCGGGTCGGACTCGTAGCTTACCGAAACCGGAATTTCGGACCGCCCCATCTTGTTGCGGTGCGTCCAGTTGCCGACAGATGCGTTGATCAATTCGGAATTCGGCACGATGATCGACTGCTTGCGGAACGTCTCGATCTCAGTCGCGCGCACGGAAATCCGCTTCACGATGCCTTCGGCGGTGCCGGAGACTACGTGGTCGCCCACCTTGAACGGCCGCTCGACAAGCAGGATCAGGCCGGACACGAAGTTCGACACGATGTTCTGGAGACCGAAACCGATACCAACCGAAAGCGCGGAGGCAACGAGCGCGAAGCTCGAGAGGTCAATGCCCGCTGCTGAAACGCCGACAATCGCCGCAAGGCCGACGCCGAGATAACCGATGCCCGTCTTGACCGAATTCCGAACGCCGAGATCGACATGGCTGCGGGCCATGACGTTGCCGTCAAGCCAGCGCTGGATCCAACGGGTCAGCAGGTAACCGCCGGCAAAGAGCAGGATACCGGTCATGATGCCGACCAGCGAAATACTGATACCGCCCAGCCGGACCTCCGTAAGAAGGCGATAGGCGATGAGCTGGAGGTCCTGGATATGGAAGCCCCACAGCAGCAGCACCAGCGGAATGCCGACCATCAGCGCAATCGCCGAGATGCACATCCCGACCAACAATCCCGCTTGGTCGATGGCGACCGGGCCGAGTTTGAAGCGTCGCTGAAGGAAGCGGCCAAACGACGTCTCGCCGAAGGTCTCGCTGCGAGAAATGGCCTTCCCCGACAAAAGACCGATATAGGTCGTAACGATGATCGCGCCGGTGATGATCAACTGGGTGGCAACGAAGCGGGCAAGCCCGACGTAGCCGGTCAAAGCTGTTATGATCAAACCTGCACCAAGCACGCGCAAGATGATCGCCATGCCGCGTGGCCAATGCCGTCCCGGCGCGTCCGGATCACCGTTTCGCGCCAGCATTGGACGACCGAAAGAGGCTGCGATCAGGATGAGGCCGATGATCAGGGCCGCGATCAGACTCTTGACGACGGTCAGGACCAGTGGAGATCCGAGCTCCTCGCTGATGCTGCCGAGGAGATAATCGAGCGCGTTGACGACGGCCATCGCAAGCAGGCAAGCGCCAATCGAGCTCGCGCCGCGGTTGGAAAGCTTGACAAGGCGCCAATGCGGCTCCTTGGGCGCGAACACTGCATTGGTGAAGCGCCTGACGAAATAGATCAGCCCTATCGACCCGAAGAGAGCGCCGATGATGGGCGCGATATCAGGCCTCAAAACGTTGAAACTGTTGAGGAAGAAGTAGGACGTGACCAGCAGGGCGGCGAGCGCGAGCGTCCTGATGAGCGTCGACCAGAAAGCAATGGAGAGACGGTTTATGTAGGAAGGTTGCTCGTCCGTCTCCTTGCGCTGCAGGTAGCGGCCGAAGACTCGATAGCCGCCGGATAGAAGCACAAGGGCTGTCGCCAGGGACATGAAGATGGCGGCAAAGAAGGCGAAAGCCTTGAACTTCAAGACGAAGCCGAGCCAGCTGCTCAGGGCCTGGATGAACTCCGAGCCTTCCTGAACGAAGGCGCGTCCCGCATCGTCGAGGACAGAAAACGAAATGTCCGTGCGCCGTAGCAGAGTAGCGGCGAAGAGCTGACGGCGGGTCTCGGCAATGCGGTTGCCAAGCTTGCCAATGGCGGCAGAAAGGGTTTCGGCATCGCCGGTGACGGCGTTGATCTGCGCACGCTCCGAGGTCAAGGCGTTACGCTCGGTCGTGACGATCTCAGCCTCTGCCGGTTGACCTTCCTTCGGCGGATCGCCCAGTTCGGCGAGGCGGTTCTTGATCTGGTCGAGCCGTGGCCTCAGGCCGACGGAAACGTTGAGGACCGTGCGTCCGAGTTCATCGGTCTTTCCGGCAAAAGCCACCAGCGCGTCGTCATCGTCGCTCTTCTGTTTGACACCGTCCTCCAGCGAGGCGAGATCCTGCTTTGCCTTCTCGATCGCCTTCGCGGCCTGCTCGACTGGGCTGTCGACGACAGACGGCTGCTCAGTCGCTTGCGTCGGCTGCGCGGCCTGCGGTGCAGCCGTCTGGGCGCCCGCAAGGTTCGCGCCGACTACCGCCAGCGTTGCGACAAGGAGAATGCGAAGCAAGAATTGTGTCGGCCGCAAAATGTCCCCGCTCGGGTTTGCTGGATCAAATTGAAATCCAGCTTTTCATAAGAAAGAAAGGCGACAGAAAGGCGACGCGATCAGAAGCCTGCGCCCGGCTGCGCCAGATACTCCAGTTCTGCCGCACTCGACTGCCGCCCGACGATGGCGTTCCGGTGCGGAAACCGCCCGTAGGCTGCAATCACGTCCCGGTGGCGAAGCGCATAGTCGATATATTCCTCATCGCCAAGCGCCCTGAACAACGCGACCGCGCGCTCCTGTTCTTCCAGATCTTCACAATGCTCGAAAGGCATGTAGAAGAACGTCCTGCACTCCGGGCTGACCTGCATATCGGCGCCAACTTCCAGTGCGAGCTTTGCCTCGCGCAGTGCAAGCCCGTCGGTCGCGAAGGCGAACGGTGTCGCACGATAAATATTGCGCGGAAACTGGTCGAGTACGATGACGGCGGCAAGCCTGCTGTTTGGCGTCGCACGCCATTCCTCGGTCACGCCACGAGAGAGTGCGAGATGGGTGTCGCGGAAACGGTGGCGGATATCCCGATCAAGCTCCGTTGTCGTGGCGAACCATTGGTCTCGCCCGCACTCCTCGAACCAGAAGTCGAAGACCTCCTGCGGCGTACAGACATATCCGAGCTCCATATTTCCTCCCGACGAACACCGACCGATTGCAAGGCACAAGCTATTTCGTGCCGATCTTGTGACCCGACACTTCGGCGCCGGCATCCGGCGCCAGTTGCAAGAAGCGCAGAGACGATATGATGCCGATCGTACCGACGACAAGAAACGCCCAGCGAAAATCGACCAGCCCCGGCCCCTCGACACCGCGCAAAGAGACGGAGACGTTGAGCGCCGCTGCCGCGATCGCGACGCCAAGCAGCATGGCAACCTGCTGCAACATGCTCGACAGCGTGGACGCCGAACTGCGTTGCGCGGGATTGATATCGGCAAAGGCTAGAGTATTCAGCGCCGTAAATTCCATCGACCGCGAGAGGCCGGCAATCATCAGCAATGCATAGATGATGAGGCGTGGTGTCGCCGGAACGAGAAAGCCGCAGGCCGCAATCGACAGAGCGGCAATCAAGCCATTGCCGAAGAGCACCGTGCGAAACCCAAGCTTCGCGAGCAGCGGCGTCGTTACGGCTTTCATGCCGAGATTTCCGAGAAAGTAGACCAGCAGGTAGGCGCCAGCCTCGATTGAACTCAATCCAAAGCCGAGCTGGAAGAGCAGCGGCAGGAGAAACGGCGTCGCATTGATCGCGACGCGGCTTGCCGTCCCGGCTGAAAGCGTCGCTATCGCATAGGTCTGTACCTTGAAAGCGGAGAGCTCCAGGAGCGGATTGGTAACCCGTAGGAAGTGTCGTGTCGCCATGACCGACAGCACGATGCCCGCCGCGAGCATCAAAAGGATCGGAAGCACGCCGCCATCCCATTTCACGGAGAGTTCCAGCGCTGCGAGCAGAAAGGTCAGCCCGCCTGCGCTGAGGATAAACCCCAGCACATCCAGCCGGCCGGCATCCTCTTCGCGTTGCTCCGGCACGAAACGAAGAACCAGCGCCATGCCGAGAACGCCGATCGGCAGGTTGATGAGGAAATTCCAGTGCCAGCTGGCATATGTCGTGATGAAGCTGCCGAGCAGCGGCCCGATAACCGGAGCTGTCAGCGCCGGCCAGGTAATGAGTGCGATCGCCTGAACGAGCTCCGACTTTCGAGCATTCTTCAGGACGATGATCCGTCCGACCGGCGTCATCAACGCGCTGCCCGCGCCTTGGACGGCACGCGCGACGACGAACTCGCCCAGACCACTGGCCAAACCGCAGAACAGCGAGGCAATGGTGAAGACGGCAATCGACGCCAGGAAGATGCGCCTTGCGCCGTATCGGTCCCCAAGCCATCCCGAAAGCGGAATGAAGGCCGCCATCGTCAGCATGTAGACCGTAATGCCAATACTCATCGATACCGGCTGAACGCCGAAACTCGCAGCCATCTGCGGCAGTGACGTCGTGACTATCGTGCCATCGAGAATCTGCATGAAAAACGAAACGGCGACGACCAGCGCAACGATTTTCGCCTTGCGGATACTCTCCACATCGTCCTTCTCTGTCGTCTGCATAGTTGTCATTGATCTGCCGATGTGGAACCTGAACATCCGGACGGAGCGCGGGAGGCGGCGTCCGACACGTGCCGAACGGCACTTCTGCTAGATAGGCCGATCGGCGCAGCACGGAAAGAGAAAATCCTGAAATCTCAAAGGATTTTGCTCTCCGGAGCCCATCCGAGCACGCCGCAAGCAACACGCTGCGCGCGAAATTTCGAAACAGAAACAATTTGACAGCTATTGCTTCTGCAGCCACCGTAGCGAAACAACGGGGGCAGCCTGGCGCCGTATTATCTTCACCCGATTGGGGCACAAGTCGATGAACGAAACGCTGCTTGTTCTCAACACCGGCTCGTCGAGCCTGAAGTTCCAGATCTTCGAGGAACGGGATCTCACCGTGCTGATGAGCGGCAAGGTCACCGGCATCGGCGACACGCCCGAAATGCGCGCCAAACTGCCCAACGGGCGGGAGACGAAAAACTCCTTGCCCGCGGACACCGATCACAACACAGCCCTAAGCGCCGTGATGAACCTTATCCGCGACCATGATCATGCCTGGCGGACGGCCGCAGTTGTTCATCGCGTCGTTCACGGTGGGCAAGATTTCGCAGAACCCGTTATCGTCACCCCGGAGGTGATGCGCCGCCTAGAAGCACTCATCCCGTTGGCGCCGCTTCACCAACCACACAATCTCGCCGGCATCACCGCTTCGGCCCGATTGGGGAGCGGCGCGCCGGATATTGCCTGCTTCGACACCGCCTTTCACGCGGGGCACGACAAATTGGCAAGTAGCTTCGCGCTGCCACAGGATATGCGCGACAAGGGCATTCGCCGCTACGGCTTCCACGGGCTTTCGTATGAATGGATCTCGCAGGTGCTGGCTAGAGACCATCCGGGTCTGCATGCGGGTCGAGTTGTCATCGGACACCTCGGCAACGGCGCCAGCCTCTGTGCGCTAAAGGCAGGCGTCAGCGTCGATACGACAATGAGCATGACCGCGCTCGACGGCATTCCGATGGGGACGCGAAGCGGGGCAATGGACCCCGGCGCCATCCTCTATATGCTTCACGACCTGAATCTTGGCGTCGAAACCGTCCAGGACATCCTCTATGAACGCTCCGGCCTGAAAGGATTGTCCGGCCTCACCAACGACGTCGAAGCGCTGCTTCAAAGCGAGGATCCGCAGGCGACGTTCGCACTCGAATACTTTGCGCTGAAAGCTGCCCAATACGCAGCCATGATGGCCGTCTCCATGGGAGGGATCGACGCGGTCGTCTTCACGGGTGGGATTGGCGAGCACGCCGCTTCCGTTCGCGAAGCGATCCTTGCAAGGCTGCGCTTCCTCGGTGATTTCAAGGTACTGGTGATCCCGACGAACGAGGAACGCGTGATGGCGACGCACGCGAAAAAGCTGCTCCGCTCCGCAGCCTGAGGACGTCAGATCAGGTTAGGTTCAGCTTGTCGATGAAGCCATCGACACCCTTGACGTTCTCAACCAGCACCCGGATCGCACGACGTTCCAGCTCGCTGGATACAGTTCCTTCCAGGATGGCTCTGGAATCCTGAACCGATACCTTGATCGCATCTGTCTCGAGACCGAGATCGCCCTGCAATCGAGCGCGAATGGCACGCGCAAGTGCATCGTCACCACTTGCCGTTCTCTCTTTCGGCGCTGCAACGATGGCCTTGAGAAGATCGACGCGACTGACGATGCCAAGGAGCCGCTTGTCGCTGACGACGGGAACACGCTTGATCTTGTGCTGGAACATCAGTTCAGCAATGGCAGCGGCCGGCGCATCCGGTGCAACGCTGATGACGCTTGCGGACATGACATCGGATACGCGCCAACTGCGGCTACGAATATAGTCGTCGAAATCGACGAGCGATGCGTTATCGGAGTTGCCGGCCGATCGACCGCCACCAAACTCGATCCGCCGCATCAGGTCGCCCTCCGTCAGGAGGCCACACAGGTTGCCATCATTGTCGATGACGGGCAGGCCACTGATGTCCTTGGCCACCATGAGGTCGATTGCCTGATGCACGCTGCTGTCGGCGCTGATCGTCGTGATGTCAGTGTTCATGATGTCTTGAGCAAACATGTCAATCCCATTGCGCTCTGGAGGAAGTCGAATGGTGCCGGCGCGCGGCCTCGCTTTGCTAGAGGCACGCCTGATGCTGCGAATATTGCGCAATTCCACGCGGCTGTCGATCAATGATCGCGAACCTAATTTCAACCTGAGAGATTAGTTTCCTAAGACGCTTTTGACTCGGCAATCCGACAGGATCATCCGACGACTCTCGGCATCCGGTTCCCGCCGGTCGCTGATGTGCTCCTTGTCGCTGTGCTCCTTCAGGCGAGGTTTCAGGTCATCCCAGTATGTTTCTGATGGCTCGCATGAAAACGCCCGAACCAGTGGCAATCAATTCATCGGGAAAATCGTAATCCGGGTTGTGTAGGCGCGGATGAGCTTCGCCGGCGCCGAGAAAGAACATCGCGGCCGGTGCCACGGTTCGGAACAGACCGAAATCTTCGGATGCCTTCATCGGCAACATACTGCTTGTTGCGTCATGGCTCACGCCCTCGTCATCCAGCGCTCGCCGCAACTCCGCCACCGCTTCGGCAGAGTTGTAGCATTGATGGAACACGTCCTCGTAGCTGATCTCCACCTGCAGGTGTCCAGTATCTGCCTCAGTCCGAACCAGTTCCTCCGCGCGTGAAACCAGGGCGGCCATGGCTTCATCGGTCAATGTCCGTAGGGTTGCCCAGATCTGCGCCTCTCCAGGACTGATGCCAAAGGCCGGTTCACCGAGACGCGCATGCGTGACCGTAACCAGCGAGTAATCCGGCCCCAGCGGACCATTGTTGCCGAGCGACGTCAAATCACCGAGCAAGCGCGCCATCGCGAAAGTCGGTGCGATGCCCTGCTCCGGATAGGAAGCGTGCGACGTCTTGCCTTTCAAAGCGATCTTCATTCCGCGCGAGGCGCAGTTGACGGGCCCCTCCTTGAGAAGGACATGGCCAAGCCGAACACCTGGGAAATTATGAAGTGACAGCGATAGATCCGGCTTTAAGGCGGCAAACTTGGGATCCGCAAGCACGGCCGCTGCGCCCGCGCCGTTTTCTTCGGCCGGTTGGAACATCAGGATTGCGCGCCCGCGGGCTGGCCGCATCTGCCCCAACCCCTTCGCAACCGCCATAAGGATCGCCATGTGACCGTCATGACCGCAGAGGTGCCCCCGGCCGGGTATGGCAGAGCGATGCGCCGCGTCAGAGATTTCCTCGATCGGCAGGCCGTCCAGCTCCGCACGGATCAAGACGGTCGGGCCTGGCTTCGTTCCTTCGAAGACAGCTGCCAGGCCGTGTCCGCCGATGCCGGTAACGATGCCGTCGGGTCCAGTGAGTCCAAGTGCTTCTTCCACACGCAACGCCGTTTGTGCCTCTTTGCCGGATATCTCCGGATGACGGTGAAGCTCCCGCCGAAACGCCTTGATTACACTGAACTCTTCATCCGTCAGAAACATCGTCGAAAATCCTGGCAACACGTGAAGCGAGATGGAACGGCAACGAACCTAGCCTCTTCGACATCCATAGTCGACAGAACCGGCCGCGCGACACTGCATCCGCCTTTCCTCGCTTTCCCGCGTCTGTGCATTTGTATATGTAAAGTAGCATTCACAGGAGAAGTTGATGCAAGCAGACGACGCTGATCGGTACCGCGCACCGGCGCTGGATAAAGGGCTCGATATCCTTGAGCTTTTGGCGGGCGTCGAGCAAGGCCTGACCCAGGCAGAAATCGCCAAGCGTCTCGATCGCAGCCCCAACGAATTCTATCGAATGCTCGACCGGCTCGTCCGACGCGGCTACGTGACAAAGCTCGAGGGCGACCGATTCACCCTCACCCTCAAGCTATTCGGCCTGTCGCAGTTGCATGCGCCAACGCGTCGACTGGCGTCCTTCGCCACGCCGCTGATGCGCGAACTCGCGCAGCGGACAAAACAGGCGAACCACCTCGTCGTCTTTGATCGCGGCGCGGCAGTTGTGATCGCCCAACACGAGGCACCGGACTATTGGGGTATCTCGATCCGCGTCGGCTCGCATATGAGTCTTTTCGATACCGGTTCCGGCCACGTGCTTCTCGCCTTCAAAAGTAACGAGGAGCGCCAGATGATGATCGCGGAACACGCGCGCAGCCGCGACGAGGTGAAGCTCGAACCGGGTTTCTACCAGCATCTCGCCCTTATTCGCGAACGCGGCTACGAAATGATGGCCAGCGCCCAAACGGCAGGCGTACACAACCTATCGGCACCGATTCTTGGCCCGGATGGGCGCTGCATAGCGGCCCTCACCTGCCCCTATATCGCGCTGGTCAACGCGCCTGCTGCACCGGACATCAGCCAAACGATAACAATGGTGATGAAGACGGCCAGCGAGCTTTCGTTGCTCGCCGGCTCGGACGTCAAAACACCCGGCTGAGGACCAGAACTTATGTTTGGCTCGACGGTCCTGCTGAAGATGCTGTTTTTGAAGTTCATACTTCAACAACCCATTTCGGCACGCATGTTTAAGGCCGCTGTCAGCTAACGATCCCATTAGAAATCCTTGCGGCGCAAAAAAAGCGACGCCAAACGAACCCTCATGGTGACTGCGCACGCTGTCGCACAGCAGGCATGCAGTAGTGGAGACAGCGCGTGAACGTATTGTTGGTCGAGGACAACATCCTGTTGGGCGACGCGGTGCGTGATCACATCGCAGCCGACGGTCATTCAGTCGACTGGTGTCTCAATCTCGCGGAGGCGACGCAAGCCGCCGAAACGGGCAACTACGGCGTGATCCTGCTCGATCTGCGCCTGCCCGACGGCAACGGCCTAACGCTGTTGAAGGCCCTCCGGAGAAAGGCAAACTCCGTTCCTGTCATCATTCTCACCGCGCACGACCAGGCCTCTGACCAGATCGAGGGCCTCCGGAGCGGCGCGGACGATTTCCTGGTGAAGCCCTTCGGGCTCTCGGAGCTTTCCGAGCGCATGAAGGCGGCAAACTGCAAGCACTGAGACGTGAACTGGCCGCCTGAAGGAGCGGCCATCCGAGCGTGATTAGCTCAGCAGGCACTCCTGCCTACGCCACGTGGTCATTATCGGATGCTCGCGACCTTGTCCGTCCGCCGGCACGCGGCGAACACGTCCAGGTGTGGATCATAGATCTTGGTCGTCACGTCCATGAGCCCGAGCACGCTGTGGAAGAAGTTGTCGTGCGAACGGCCTTCGTCTGCTTGCTTGGCCATGCAACTCATATCGAAGCCGGCGGATTTCGCGAGATCGTCGCCGACCCATACGAGGAACGGCACATGGGTCTGCTGCGACGGCGCCACGATATAGGGCGCGCCATGGAGGTAGATCCCGTTCTCGCCAAGCGATTCCCCATGGTCCGAAAGGTAGATCGCCGCACCAGCAACTTTGTCGGAATGTTGCTTCAGCCTATCGATGACACTTGAAACCACGTGATCCGTGTAGAGGATCGTATTGTCGTAGGCATTGGTAATCTCTTGGGCCGTGCAGCTGCCAAAGTCGTTGGCCCTGCAGTCGGGAACGAAACGCCTATACTCGTCGGGATAACGAGCAAAGTAGGCCGGCCCGTGGCTACCGAGTTGGTGCAGGACCAATACACTGTCGCCCTTCACATGATCGAGCCAATCGTCGACCTGGTCGAGCAGGATACCATCGAGGCACTCACCGTCCTTGCAAAAGCGTGGGTCGGCGGACTTCGGCAGTGAGGTGTAGGCAACCCGGTCAGTAACGTGGTAGCTGCCGGTATCATTGTCCATCCAGGAGACGTCAACCTTTGCGTGGCTCAGCACGTCGAGCAGGTTCTCGGTCGCAAGGCTCTTCCGATGCGTATAGGCAGTGCGCGGATAGACGGAGAACATGCACGGGATGGAGACCGCCGTCGCCGTCCCGCAGCTGGTCGTATTCGGAAAATAGACGACATTCTGCTTTTCAAGTTCAGGATTCGTCTTGCGCTGGTAGCCGCCCAGCGAGAAATCGTCGGCGCGGGCCGTCTCGCCCGCGACTATGATTGTCACACGTGGCTTGTTGAGACCGGCTGTGTTGATCCTGTGTGCATCCGTACCAAGCGGCGCCGCGACGACCCGCGCATCCTCTTCCGACGAAACGGCATAGCGAATGGTGCTGGTAATCGGCAAAAATGGGTTCAGTCGATCGAGGATGTCCCGGTGCGCACGCCCGACCCCGGCAAAGGCCCTGTAATCGCCGAAGCCGACGACGGCGAAAACCGCCAGGCAGGCCAGGATCACGCCCGTATTATGAGCAAGCTTGGACAGCACCGGTCGATGCCGAATACGCACCCAGCTAATCACCAGCGACGGCAACACTCCGGCCAGCAGCATATGCAACGCAAACCGCACCGTTATCAGATGCCCCGCCTCCGCGCCCGTTGACACCGCAGCGTTGCGGATCATCTCCTTGTCGACGATCACACCGAACTGATCGGTAAACCAAGAACCGGCGGCGGCTGCGAGCACAAAAAAGATCAAGAAAGGTTTGGTGAGGTACTTGGCGGAGAAGGCAGTCACGATTGCCATGCAGACTGCAGAAATCCCGATGACAAAAAGTACAAACGACAGGTGATCAGTCGCGAAATCGCCGTAGGCCGTACTCCAAAACGAGCGGTTTGTCACAAAGAGCAGGTAGAGAGTGGTGGCAAAGCAAAGCGTCACGCTGCCGATTTCAGGTCGCCGGTCGATCAGGCGGACCTTGGTGGCATTCTCGTTCAATTGGTCGTCTCCGCGTCAAAATTTGGCGTCGACGAAACCAGGATTGGATCAGAAATAATTCATGGCTGTCGACAATATTCGCCAGCCATGGCCGGATTTTCTGACAGCCACCTGAAGACTTCATGGCGAGGCGGTGCCCACAATGAAGGCGCATAACTACAATTCAGGCCAGCGGACTGCCATATTGCGCGCCCGACAGCGTACGAGACACAGCGTTGCGCCAGCCCGCGATTTTCGTCTGCCTCTCTGTCTCTTGCATCGACGGCTGGAATCGGCGGTTGCAAGCCCAGGCCTTTCCAAATTGCTCCTGATCCGGCCAGACCGCGGCTCTGGAACCGGCGAGCCAGGCGGCGCCCAGCGCCGTTGTCTCGACAACGGCGGACCGGTCCACCAGATTGCCGACAACATCGGCAACACGCTGCATCGTCCAGTCGGAACTTGCCATGCCGCCATCGACCCGCAAGACCGTCTCGATGTGATGGCCGCCCCAATCTTTCCGCATCGCGATCAGGAGATCGAGCGTCTGGTAGGCGACGGATTCGAGCACCGCATGCGTCAGTTCCGCCGGGCCGCTGTTTCGGGTCAAACCAAAAATCGCGCCACGCGCCTCCGGATCCCAATACGGTGCGCCGAGCCCCGTAAAGGCCGGCACGACATAGACCTGCTGGCTTGGGTCCGAGCGCGTCGCCAGTGCACCACTCTCCGAGGCGTGCGAAATAAGACCAAGGCCGTCGCGCAGCCATTGCACCGCTGCGCCAGCGATAAAAATCGAGCCTTCCAGCGCATAGGTCGTCTTGCCGGCAAGCCGGTAAGCGACCGTCGTAATCATCCTGTTGCTGGAGGCCACGCAGTCTTGGCCGGTATTGAGGAGAGCAAAGCAACCGGTGCCATAAGTTGATTTCATCATGCCGGGCTTGAAGCAGGCATTGCCGATGGTCGCCGCCTGCTGGTCACCGGCGACCCCAAGGATCCGAATGGACGCTCCGAAGATCTCGCGATCGGTGACGCCGAAATCGTCGGCACAATCCTTGACCTCCGGAAGCATCGATGCCGGGATCCGGAGAAGGCCGAGAAGCTCCTCGTCCCACCGACCCTCGGTGATATTGAAAAGCAGCGTTCGGGACGCGTTGGTGGCATCGGTCGCATGAACCCGCCCGCTGGTTAGATTGAAGATCAGCCAGCTATCGACGGTGCCAAAGCACACTTCGCCGGCTTCGGCGCGGTCCCGCAGTCCTTCGACGTTGTCGAGCAGCCAGCGCAGCTTCGTCCCGGAAAAATAGGGGTCAAGCAGCAGGCCGGTCTTCGCGTTGAAAAGCTTCTCGTAGCCGTCAGCCTTGAGACTGTCGCAGACTTCAGCCGTGCGCCGGTCCTGCCATACAATGGCCTTGTAGAGCGCCCTACCCGACCTGCGTTCCCAGACGACAGTCGTCTCGCGTTGGTTGGTAATCCCGATCGCAGCGATATCGGTGACCGGAACATTGGCACTTCCCAAAGCTTGCCGGGCCGTATTGACTACCGTGGTCCAAATTTCGTCCGGGTCGTGTTCGACCCAGCCCGGTTGAGGATAGGATTGCTTGATCTCCTCCTGTGCTGACGAGATCATCTTCATCCCGGCGTCGAAGACGATCGCGCGCGAGGACGTCGTGCCTTGGTCGATCGCGAGAATATGGCCGCTCATGCTCTTCTCCGGCGCAATAGTTCGCCTTGCCGCCGCAAACGCGCCAGCCTAATAGGTCGTTTTCTTATCGTGGTGGGTGCCGACGGCGGCTCAGCGCCGTCGGCATTGCTATTGGCCGCCTCGTACCCGACCGAGCGCTGATCAGTTCGACTGCCAGCTCTTGACCAGTTCGTCGTAGTTGACGGTAACCGGCTTTTCCTTCTCGTTCTCGATCTTCAGCTGGGGAGCGAGGTTGCCCTTGGCGACCGCATCCTTGTTCCAGTATTCGAGATCGTGCTCTTCAGCGAGCTTCGGACCGATATCGCCCTGCACCTTGGCACGCTCCAGGCGCTGCAGGACCTTTTCCTGCTCGGCGCAAAGCGAATCCATGGCTTCCTGCGCGGTCTTGGCACCGGAGGATGCATCGCCGACGGCCTGCCACCAAAGCTGTGCCAGCTTCGGATAGTCAGGAACGTTGGTGCCGGTCGGCGACCACTGGACGCGGGCCGGCGAGCGATAGAACTCGATCAGACCGCCGAGCTTCGGAGCGCGCTCCGTGAAGCTCTTGTCGCGAATGGTGGATTCGCGGATGAAGGTGAGACCGACATGGCTCTTCTTCACGTCGACCGTCTTCGAGGTGACGAACTGCGCATAGAGCCATGCGGCCTTGGCACGGTCGTCAGGCGTCGACTTCATCAGCGTCCAGGAACCGACGTCCTGATAGCCGAGCTTCATGCCGTCCTTCCAGTAGACCCCGTGCGGGCTCGGAGCCATGCGCCACTTTGGCGTGCCGTCCTCGTTGACGACGGGCAGGCCCGGCTTGACGGCATCAGCCGTAAAGGCGGTGTACCAGAAGATCTGCTGAGCCACTTCGCCCTGCGCCGGCACGGGGCCGGATTCGGAGAAGTTCATGCCCTGCGCTGCCGGCGGTGCATAGGCCTTCAACCAATCCAGGTACTTCTGGATCGAATAGACGGCAGCCGGGCCGTTCGTGTCGCCGCCGCGCGCGACGCACGAACCGACCGGACGCGAGTTCTCATCAACCTTGATGCCCCACTCATCGACCGGAAGGCCGTTCGGAAGACCCTTGTCGCCGTTGCCGGCCATCGAGAGCCAGGCGTCGGTGAAGCGCCATCCGAGCGACGGGTCCTTCTTGCCGTAGTCCATGTGGCCGAAGACCTTCTTGCCGTTCACTTCACGGCCGGTGAAGAACTCGGCGATATCTTCATAGGCAGACCAGTTGACCGGAACGCCGAGATCGTACCCGTACTTCGCCTTGAAGTCGGCCTTGTTCTTCTCGTCGTTGAACCAGTCGTACCGGAACCAGTAGAGGTTCGCGAACTGCTGGTCAGGAAGCTGATAGAGCTTCTTGTCCGGCGCGGTCGTGAACTTGGTGCCGATGAAGTCGTTGATGTCGAGTCCCGGGTTGGTGACATCCTTGCCTTCGTTCGCCATCCAGTCGGTCAGCGAGCGGGCCTGCTGGTAGCGCCAATGCGTACCGATCAGGTCAGAGTCGTTGACATAGGCATCGTAGATGTTTTCGCCCGACTGCATCTGCGTCTGCAGCTTTTCGACGACGTCACCTTCGCCGATCAGGTCGTGCGTGACCTTGATGCCGGTGATTGCCGTGAAGGCTGGCGCAAGAACCTTCGATTCATACTCGTGCGTCGTCAGGGTTTCGGAAACGACCTTGATGTCCATGCCGGCGAAAGGCTTCCCGGCATCGATGAACCACTGCATTTCCTTTTCCTGGTCGGCGCGGGAAAGCGTCGAGAGATCGCCGACTTCCTTGTCCAGAAAAGTCTTTGCTTCATCCATGCCGGCATAGGCGGCGCCCGCCATGGCCAGCAAGATGCCTGCTGTTGTCGTTAGTAAGTGCCTTCGCATGATATCCTCCCAGGGTTGCGATTGCAGTCTTCACGTTTCAGGCGGCCAGTACCCCCGGCCATCTGTCTTTTCCTGCCGTCACACGTAGCGGAAGACGCCGATGGCGTAGACTACGGAGAGGGCAAGAGCCCACCACAGGTTGGGCCCGACGAGGCCCAGCCATGCGAGATGAATGAATGCTGCGCCAAGCAGCGATACGAAGAGCCGGTCGCCACGCGTGGTTTCGAACCGGAGGACGCCGACGCGTGGTGAACCCCCCGGCGCGAAATATTCCCAGATGCTCATGCCCACCAGCAGCGCGAGGATCGTCAGGAAAAACAATGCGGTCGGCAGCGTCCACGCCATCCAGGAAAAGTTCATGAGTGGTTCTCCCTTGTCAGACGCGACCGAGCGCGAAGCCCTTGGCGATGTAATTGCGGACGAAGTAGATGACGAGCGCGCCCGGAACGATGGTCAGCACGCCGGCCGCCGCCAGCACGCCCCAGTCCATGCCGGCAGCCGACACGGTACGCGTCATGATTGCCGAGATCGGCTTGGCCGCGGTCGTCGTCAGCGTACGTGCCAGAAGCAATTCAACCCACGAGAACATGAAGCAGAAGAAGGCGGCGACACCGATGCCCGATGCGATCAGCGGCATGAAGATCTTCACGAAGAAGCGCGGGAAGGAATAGCCGTCGATATAGGCGGTCTCGTCGATTTCCTTCGGCACGCCGGACATGAAGCCTTCGAGGATCCAGACCGCCAGCGGGACGTTGAACAGGCAGTGGGCAAGCGCGACCGCTATATGCGTGTCGATCAGGCCGAAGGCCGAGTAGAGCTGGAAGAACGGCAGCGCGAAGACCGCGGGCGGTGCCATCCGGTTCGTCAGCAGCCAGAAGAACAGGTGCTTGTCGCCGAGGAACCGGTAGCGCGAGAAGGCGTAGGCCGCCGGCAGCGCTGCCAGCACTGAGATCACCGTGTTCATCACCACGTAGATGATCGAATTGATGTAGCCGTTGTACCAGGACGGATCGGTGAAGATCACCATATAATTCCCGAGCGTCGGGTTCTTCGGCCAGAGCGAGAAGGCACCGGTGATCTCGGCATTCTCCTTGAAGCTCATGTTGACGAGCCAGTAGATCGGCAGCAGCAGGAAGATGATGTAGATCGTCGAAACGACCCAGGAGAAGTTGCCCGCAGGCTTGTATTTCATTGTCTGAGCCATGGTCCTCTCCTTTCTCAGGCGTTCGCGTCGCTGCTGGTCATGACGGTGTAGAAGATCCACGACAGCAGCAGGATGATCAGGAAGTAGATGATCGACATTGCCGCAGCGGGACCGAGGTCGAACTGGCCGACGGCCATCTTCACGAGGTCGATCGACAAGAAGGTCGTCGAGTTGCCGGGGCCGCCGCCGGTGACGACGAAGGGTTCGGTATAGATCATGAAACTGTCCATGAAGCGCAACAGCACGGCGATGAGAAGCACGCGGTTCATCTTCGGCAGCTGGATGTAGCGGAACACGGACCAGCGCGACGCACCGTCGATCTTCGCCGCCTGATAGTAGGCGTCAGGGATCGAGACCAGGCCAGCATAGCACAAGAGCACAACGAGGCTCGTCCAGTGCCAGACGTCCATAAGGATAACCGTGATCCAGGCATCGAGCGGATCGCGAACATAGTTATAGTCGAAACCCATCGCCTCGAGCGTATGGCCGAGCAGGCCGATGTCGACGCGACCGAAAACCTGCCAGATCGTACCGACCACGTTCCACGGAATGAGCAGCGGCAGCGCCATCAGCACGAGGCAGACGGGAACTCCGAGGCCCTTCTTCGGCATGTTGAGCGCGATGAAGATGCCAAGCGGGATTTCGAGCGCCAGGATGATCAGAGAGAAGATCAGGTTTCGCTGCAGTGCCGCCCAGAAGCGGTCGGAATGGAGCGTCTGCACGAACCAGTCGGTACCGGCCCAGAAGAACTCGTTGTTGCCGAACGTATCCTGTACCGAGTAGTTCACAACCGTCATCAGCGGGATGACGGCCGAGAAGGCGACCAGCACCAGGACCGGCAGAACCAGAAACCAAGCCTTGTTGTTCCAGGTCTTTTCCATGGTTCAGCCCTCCCTGCCGACGCGCCAGGAATTGGCGTAAATATTGATTGCAGCCGCATCGAAGGTCACCCGCGCATCCGCCGGGATTTCCGAGTCTTCCGTCACGACGATAGCGATGGGTTGCCCCGCAAAGGTCGCGCGCACGATCTTCTGTCGGCCGATATCTTCAACCCTGTTGACGGTCACCGACATTCCTTCGCGGCCAATATTGATGAACTCCGGACGGATGCCGAGCTCCGTCTTCGCACCGGCAGCTGTTTGCGGCGCATAGTCTAGCGACAGCGTTTCGTTACCGATGCGAACCGCATTGCCCTGCAATTGCACGGGCAGCACATTCATGCCCGGCGAGCCGATGAAATAGCCAACGAAGGTGTGGCTGGGACGCTCGAAAAGCTCCGCCG
Source organism: Rhizobium sp. BK399 (assembly GCF_014194695.1). Taxonomy (GTDB): domain Bacteria; phylum Pseudomonadota; class Alphaproteobacteria; order Rhizobiales; family Rhizobiaceae; genus Rhizobium. The sequence continues at coordinate 323,884 of NZ_JACIAH010000005.1, forward strand.
GCGTGCCGATCTGGACGATTTCGCCCTCGTACATGACGACGACCTTGTCGGCGAAGGTCAGCGCCTCCGTCTGGTCGTGCGTCACATAGACCATCGTGAAGCCGAACTGCTTGTGCAGTCGCTTCAACTGCGAACGCAGCACCCACTTCATATGCGGGTCAATAACCGTCAAAGGCTCGTCGAACAGGATCGCATTGACGTCGTTGCGTACCAGTCCACGGCCGAGCGAGATCTTCTGCTTCTGGTCGGCGGTCAAGCCCTGCGCCTTGCGCTTGGCCATCCCCCCGAGGTCGATCATCTCGAGAATCTCACGTACGCGGCGATCGACTTCCGGCTCGGCAACACCACGGTTGCGCAGCGGAAAGGCCAGATTGTCGTAAACGGTCATCGTGTCGTAGATGACAGGGAACTGGAACACCTGCGCGATATTGCGCGCCTGTGTTGAGAGGTTCGTCACATCGTTTCCATCGAACAGGATGCGGCCATGCGATGGCTGCAGCAGGCCGGAAATGATGTTGAGCAGCGTCGTCTTTCCGCAACCGGACGGTCCGAGGAGCGCGTAGGCGCCACCGTCCCGCCATTCGTGATCGACTTCGCGAAGTGCGTAATCTTTGTCCGACGTCGGGTTCGGTCCATAGGCGTGACGGATGTGGTCGAGCGTGATGCGTGCCATGTCCTTCTCCCTTACGCCTGAACGCCGCTTGCAATGGCATGGCCATCGGTGCCGAAGGCCATGACGTGACGTGTGTCGAGATAGATGTCGACCTCGGTATCCGGATCGATGTTGTGGATGCCGTGGGCGAGCATCACCCAGCGGATGCCATCGAAATCCAGATGCACGAAGCTTTCGGAACCGGTGATCTCCGAAACCTGCGTGCGAGCCTGCAACCTTGCCGCGGCTGACGTCTGCGGTGAAAGACCGAGGTGGTGCGGGTGGAAAGCAATGGTGACGGACCCGTCAGCCATTCCGGCCAGATGCGCAGGCACGGGCAGGATATCGACCTCCTTCCGCCGAAACACACTGCCAGCCTTGACGACATCGATGAAATTGAGCGGCGGATCGGCGAATGTTTTCGCGGTCACGAGATCGCGCGGGTTTCGATAGACGGAGATCGTCGGCCCGAACTGTGTCACACGTCCTTCGGAAAGCGTCGCCGTATTGCCGCCGAGCAGAAGCGCCTCGGAAGGTTCCGTCGTCGCGTAGACAAAGATGGCACCGGATTGCGCAAAGATACGCGGCAGTTCGGCCCGCAACTCCTCGCGAAGCTTGTAGTCAAGGTTAGCGAGCGGTTCGTCCATCAGAACCAGGCTGGCGTTCTTGACGAGAGCACGGGCAAGCGCCGTACGCTGCTGCTGGCCACCGGACAGATTAAGCGGCGTCCGGTCGAGATACGGCGTGAGACGCATCAGGTCGGCGGCTTTGCGCACCTCGCGATCGATCGTCGTCGTATCCTTGCCGGCAATGCGCATCGGCGAGGCGATGTTCTCGTAGACTGTCAGAGCCGGGTAGTTGATGAACTGCTGGTAGACCATCGCGACATTGCGCTTCTGCACCGGCATGCCGGTCACATCAACGCCATCGAAATGGACCGAACCGCTGGTCGGTCGGTCGAGCCCGGCCATCAGTCGCATCAGCGACGTCTTGCCGGACAGCGTCGGTCCCAGCAGCACATTCAACGTGCCTTTTTCAAACGTAAGATCGGTCGCGTGGATATGATATTCCCCACCCACCATCTTCGCGGCGTTCCGCAACTCAAGCATTCCGGTTCCCGTGCCTCCTCAACAGCGGGGACATTGCCGTTTCAACCAGCCATCTGTGCCGGTCGTGCGGCCATGTACTCCTCCAACAGCACAGCCTGTTCCTTGGTTAGACGCAGGCCGTCTTTCGTTCTCCGCCAGAGCACATCGTCTGCGCTTCTGGCCCATTCGTGTTCAATGAGATAGCGAACCTCTGCCTCGTAGAGATCGCCACCAAAACAGTGCCCGAGATCCTCGGTGCTGGCCGCTTGCCCAAGCAGGACCGACGCCTTCGTACCGTAGCGGCGCACCAGTCGGCGCGCGTGGCGGTCGGCCAGGAAGCCATAACGCCCCTTCAGCTTCGTCACCTCCGCCTCATAGCCGGTTGCGGGAAAATCGCCGCCGGGTAGATGGCTCTTCGCTGTCCATGGCGCGCCTTTCGAACCGATCGCCGACGCGATCTTTTCCAAAGCATGCTCGGAAAGGCGCCGGTAAGTGGTGAGCTTGCCGCCAAAGACGTTGAGCAGCGGGGCGCTTTCACCCTCGCCTTCGACTTTCAGAACGTAGTCGCGGGTTGCCTCTTGCGCCTTCGAGGCGCCGTCGTCGAATAGCGGGCGCACCGCCGAATAGGTCCAGACGATGTCGTCCGGCCGCACCGGTTCTTTGAAATATTCGCTTGCCGCGTTGCAGAGATAGGTCGTCTCTTCCTCGGATATTTTCACATCCTTCGGATCGGCCGAGTAGTCGCGGTCGGTGGTGCCGATCAGCGTGAAGTCCTGCTCGTAGGGGATCGCGAAGATGATGCGGTTATCAGGATTCTGGAAGAAATAGGCCCGCGGATCGTCGAACTTCTTCTTCACGATGATATGGCTGCCCTGCACGAGCCGCACATGATGCGCCTCGTTCTGCCCGAAGGCCGCACGAATAACGTGATCGACCCAGGGCCCGGCGGCATTCACCAGCATCCGCGCCTGGAAGCTGCTCGCCTGCCCGCTCACGGTGTCTGTCGTTTCGATGGACCACAAGCCGTTCTCGCGCCGCGCCGAGACGACCTTCGTCCGAGGCATGATCAGCGCACCGCGGTCGGCAGCGTCTCGCGCATTGAGAACGACCATGCGCGCATCATCAACCCAGCCATCCGAATACTCGAAGGCCTTGGTGAAAAGCGCCTTCAGCGGCTTTCCGGCCGGATCCCGTCGCATGTCGAGGACCGCCGTGGGCGGGAGCAGCTTGCGACCGCCGAGATGGTCATAGAGAAACAGTCCAAGCCGAATGAGCCATGCCGGGCGGATACCGCCCTTATGATAGGGCAGCACGAAGCGCATCGGCCAGATGATGTGCGGCGCCATCGCCCAGAGCACTTCGCGCTCCATCAGCGATTCGCGTACCAGACGAAACTCGTAATGCTCGAGATACCGCAAGCCGCCATGAATGAGCTTGGTCGCCCCGGAGGACGTGCCGGAGGCGAAATCGTTCATTTCGGCAAGCGCGACCGAATAGCCGCGCCCGATCGCGTCTCGCGCGATTCCGCAGCCGTTGATGCCACCACCGATAATGAAAAGATCGTGAATCTGACGGCTCACGTTCCCCCTCCAAGCCACAATATGCCGCAACGCAACATGCCTGCGCAGTTGCGAAAGTAAATGCAGTTAAAACGAAGATTATTCGAATGTCAAACGAATGTTATCCGAATTTCGGAAACCCACAGATCTGCCGTGGACGTAAACGTAATACCCGGAAAGGACTGCGGGTGATAGGTGCACATTCCGGCCCGCAAATCAGGGGTTTTCAGGCGTTTTGAAATAGCCTCGCGGGGCGGTCCCCAGCATGCGCCTGAACATCGTGATGAAGGCGGCGACACTCTCGTAGCCAAGATCGAGTGCGACGGCGGTGACCGCCTCCCCGGCTGCGAGGCGTGGTAAAGCGGTAAATACGGCCGCCTGCTGCCGCCACGTCGACAGACTGATTCCCGTTTCCTTCCGAAAGAATCGCGTAAACGCCCGCCGGCTCATCGCAAGACGCTCGGCCCAGTCGTCGATCACCAGCCGAGCACTCGGATTTTCCATGAAGCCGCGGCAAAGCGCCGCCAGACGCGCATCGGACGGAAACGGCAGTCCCAGCGGGCGATCAGGTAGCCGCAGGACCTCCTCGAGCAGTAGCGCCATGACAAGATCGTGCCGACTGCTCCTGCCATCCGCCGGCGCAACGGCTTCGATGATCAAAGCTCGGGCAAGATCTGTCAGAGCGACGACGCGGATGGCCGTTGGAGGATCCGCCAGCTCACTCGGCGCGACATAGGCCGAGAGCATCGCGACGTCACCCAGCATATCGACGGTATGGACGAGCCCTGCCGGAATCCATAACGCATGCTCTGGCGGCACCATCCAGCGCCCCTGCACAGAGGACACCATCAGGACGCCCGCGCTGGCATAGACAAACTGCGCGCGGCTATGCCTGTGAGCCTTCACATGATAACCGGCCGGATATTCCGAGGGGATCGCGTAGACCGGCTCCGAGGCGGCCTCAATAGCCGCAAGGCGCTCTACGTGGAGCTTGGCCAGCTCGCTCATCGCCAACCTCTGTCCAGATTTTGTCATTTTTGGCCCACTCGCGAAACAACAAGACCAAAACACGAAAGCGGGACATCGGCAAGTCGTCTATCTCCAGATCGTCAAAGGACGGAGCAGAATCGTGACAGACAGCGCAATGACGGCAGAGCGGCACTCTGCGGAACAGACAGTTTTCGGCATCATCATGGCCGTGAGCTTCTGCCATCTCCTCAACGATACCATGCAGTCGCTGATCCCTGCCCTCTATCCGATGATCAAGGATGGCTACGGCCTCGACTTCACGCAGATCGGCTTCCTTGGCCTCGTGTTCCAGGTCACGGCATCGCTCCTACAGCCGCTGATCGGTATCTACACCGACAAGCGCCCGTTGCCTTATTCCTTGGCCGTCGGCATGGGCTTCACGCTGATCGGCCTGGTGCTGCTCGCCTACGCGCACGCCTATTGGGTGCTTCTCATCGGTGCGGGTGTGGTCGGGCTCGGCTCGGCGGTATTCCATCCGGAATCTTCGCGTGTCGCTCGGCTGGCATCGGGCGGACGCCATGGTCTTGCCCAATCGCTGTTCCAGGTTGGCGGCAACTTCGGTACCGCGATCGGGCCGCTTCTCGCGGCATTCATCGTGTTGCCGCGCGGCCAGCATAGCGTCGCATGGTTCTCGCTCATCGCCTTGACGGGCATTATCATCCTGTGGCGCGTCGGTGCCTGGTATGCCGACCACCGCAGAAGCAATGCCGGCCGCAAGGCAGCGGTACCTGCTTTACACCTCCCGCGCGCGAAGGTCATCACGGCGATCGGCATCCTCGCGCTGCTGGTGTTCTCGAAATACGTCTACATGACAAGCCTGTCGAGCTACTACACCTTCTACATGATCGAGCGCTTCGGCGTCTCCGTGCAGCACGCGCAGATTCTGCTGTTCGTGTTTCTCGGCGCAGTCGCTATCGGCACCGTTGCTGGGGGTCCCATCGTTGACTGGTTCGGCACCAAGTTTGTGATCTGGTTCTCAATCCTCGGCGCGCTGCCCTTTACACTTGCCCTGCCCTATGCCGACTACAACTGGACGGTCTTCCTGACCTTCCTGATCGGCGTCATCCTGGCCTCCGCCTTCTCTGCCATTGTTGTCTTTGCGCAGGAGTTGGTGCCCGGTCGCGTTGGCATGATCGCCGGTCTGTTCTTCGGCTTTGCCTTCGGAATCGGGGGCATTGGTGCCGCGGGCCTCGGCATGGTGGCTGACCATATGGGCATCGAGTTCGTCTACAAGATCTGCTCGTATTTGCCGCTGCTTGGCCTGCTGACCATCTTCCTACCCGATATCGGCAAGGGCCGCCGCCACGCCGCGAAAACGGCCGAGTAAGCGAGTTCACGCAGCACACGAATGACAAGGGCCGAGATGACGATCTCGGCCCTTAATCTTTGCGCTGGCAAGTCACCCACACCTAGATAGCGGTGAACCCATTATCGACAAAGAGGTGCGCGCCATTGACGAACATCGACTCGTCACTGGCGAGGTAGAGCGCGGCGCGCGCCACGTCCTCTGGCTCGCCGATCCGACCCTGCTGAGCGGCGATAGCAGCGTCCGACACATCGACGCCAAGCTTCTGCAATTCGCTCACCTCGCGCAATCCGTGCGGCGTGCGGATGAACCCGGGGCAGACGGCATTGCAGCGAATGTTCCGGTCCCTGAACTCCACTCCGATCGCGCGCGCGAACATATGCACCGCTCCCTTCGTGGTGTCGTAAAGCACTTCCATCGGCGTCGCAGCCACGGCCGAGATCGATGACGTGCAGACGATGGAGCCGCCGCCCGCGGCGATCATCCCCGGCAGAACGGCCCGCGTCATCAGAAACATCGAACGCACATTGACCGCATGGAGCCACTCCCACTCGTCGAGCGTCGTTTCCAGAAACGGCTTGATGACAATCGTGCCGGCGTGATTGAAGAGCACGGTGACCGCGCCGAACTTTTCCTCTACGCCCTTCACCGCCTGGATCACGGCAGCCTCTTCGGACACATCGGCGACCCAATAGTCCGCCACATGGCCAACTGCGCGGATTTCCTCCGCCGTTTGCCGTGCCGCGGCTTCATTTCGGTCGATGATCGCTACTTTGGCGCCCTCGGCAGCGAAGAGCCGCGATGCCGCCCCGCCCATGCCCGTTGCGCCACCTGAGATGATTGCGACTTTCCCCTTTAGCCGATCGACCATGACCTATCCCTTGTTCCCTTTGTTCCGTCGTCGCTCGCTCGCCGTCGAGGAGCGCGCCCGTACGCAGTGTTGAAGAGAGTCCCGCCGGATGTCCACACACAGGACTCTGTCGGTAACCTTACCAAATAACCAACAGAACAGCTTTCGGTTGTCTCATCGCGCAACACCGGGCATTTGTATTTCCAGCGGCTCACCATCAGCCGCGGTCCGGAAGGGGTCCGGATCGGTAGAGCCCGCCCCCGAGGGGCCTGGGGCGGGCTTCTTAAACACAACAAAGACTTAGCGTCGAATGCATCTCGCGTGCTTGCTTGCGGCGCGCTGATTTGATTGTCCGGACGCGTCACGCAACGCGTTCAGAGCCGGCACACGCTAAGGCTGATGTCTTCCTATAACCCTAAGCTAAAAGAAACGCGCGGAAGTCATTCACGTTGGTACCGGTCGGCCCCGGCACAAAAAGATCGCCGGCAAGGTTGAAGGCCGACCATGCGTCATGACCCGCCAGGAACGCGCGCGCATCGCCGCCCGCACTTCTGATCCGCGCCACTGTTCCGCCGTCGCAAAACGCGCCGGCATTGTCTTCCGAACCGTCGATGCCGTCGGTATCCGCAGCCATCGCCACGACCCCCTCGAACCCCTGTAGATCGATCGCCGCAGAGAGAAGCAGTTCGGAGTTTCGCCCGCCCTTGCCGTACGTTCCGGCTCCGATACTCACGGTTGTCTCGCCGCCGGAAAGCAGCACGAGCGGCTTGGAAGCGGGAGGCCTTGCCAAAAACTCGCGGGCGAGTGCCGCATGCATCCGGCCGATATCCTTCGCCTCCCCTTCGATCGAATCCGAGAGAATAAGAGGTTGCACGCCCAAAGACCTCGCCCGGTCGGCCGCCGCCTCCAGAGACACCCGCGCCGAGGCAATCACATGAACCTCGTTGTTGGCGAAGACACCGTCGCCGGCGCGTGGCGCTCTGGCATTTCGAATACAATCGATGACGCGCGCCGAAAGATCTATCCGATAGTCCCGGATCACTCGCAGCGCCTCCTCCGCATCGCTGTTGTCCGGAACGGTCGGCCCTGACGCAACAAAGGCCGGATTGTCTCCGGGAACATCGGATACAACAAGGCTGACGACCCTGGCGGGGTGGGCAAGAGCAGCAAGCCGTCCTCCCTTGATGCGGGAGAAATGCTTCCGCACCACGTTCATGCCTGAGATGGGAGCCCCGGAGGCCAGCAGCGCTTCGTTGAGGGCGCTTTCGTCGGCGAGGGTGAAGCCGGTCGGCGGTGCTGGGAGAAGCGCCGAGCCGCCGCCGGATATCAGCGCAATGACCAGATCGTCGGAGGTCAGCCCATGCACGTGGTTTATAAGAGCTTCTGCCGCGACAAGCCCGGCCCTATCTGGAACGGGATGGGCCGCCTGAAGAATTTTGGTCGATTGGCATTCGGCGATCGGCCCATGCCTGGCCACGACGAGGCCCTCAAATGGATGAGACCAGGCCCGCTCAAATGCGGCCGCCATTTGGCTCGCTGCCTTGCCCGCCCCGACGACGATCGTCCTGCCTTTCGGCGGATCCGGCAGATGACGAACCAGTGCCTCGTAGGGGTCCGCGGCCTTGACCGCCTCATGAAACAGGGTTTGCAAAAACGCTCGTGGATCGGAAATCAAACCCTACTCCCATTTTCAAAGTTCGCCGTCCGAATGCCCGGTCTAGCGGACGGTCGCTCTTGCCCTCGGCCGCGTCTCGTTGCGCTCATGAGCAAAAATCGCTGCAGGCAACGGCGGCAGTCCACGGATAAGGTCGGAGCCTCGTTCGCCAACCATGATGGTCGGTGCGTTGGTGTTACACGATGGGACCCGCGGCATGACCGACGAATCGCATACCCGAAGCCCCTCGAGACCATGGACCTTGAGATCGAGACCGACAACAGCTTCCGGTCCCGTTCCCATCTTGCAGGTGCCGACCGGATGATGATCGGTCTTCGCGTTCGCACAGCCATAGTCGAAGAGCTGCTCATCGGTCATGACCTTCGGTCCAGGCAGCCGCTCGGCCAGAACATACGGCTTGAGCGCCGCCTGCTGCATGATCTCGCGAGCAATCTTCAACCCTTCGAGGGACATAACCTTGTCATGTGGGTCGGACCAGTAGTTCGGATCGATCAGCGGCGCAGCGCCCGGATCAGCCGAGGAAAGTCGCACGGTTCCCCGAGAGCGAGGATGAAGATAAGCCGAATTCAGAGTGACACCAGCGTTCTTCAGGCGCTCAACCCCAGCCTCGATCCCGGATCCCAAGCCAAGATGGAACTGGATATCCGGCGACCGCGCATCCGGGTCGGCATACCAGAAGCCGCCGGTCTCAAAGAGAGAGGAGGCGACCGGGCCGGTTCGGAACAGCACATACTGAACGCCCGCCCAGATCGTTCGGTGAAGTTTCGCAACCCCGTCATAGGTGTGGTCGCCCGTGCACTCGGCAATGACGAATAGATCAAGGTGATCCTGAAGGTTGCCACCGACGCCCGGCAGATCGTGGCGGACCTTGACCCCGACCGACTTAAGGTGGTCGGCCGGACCGATCCCCGATTGAAGCAGCAACTTGGGCGACCCAATCGCACCGGACGACACAAGCACCTCGCGTTCGGCACGGACGATCTCGGAGCCGCGCTCCGTCGCGATCTCGACACCGACGGCACGATGGCCCTCGAGGACGATGCGCGCAACTCTTGCGCCTGTCCGGACTACCAGGTTCTTTCGGGCCTTAATCGGAGAAAGATACGCCAACGATGCCGATGATCGGCGGCGGTCCCGCTGCGTCAACTGATAGAAACCGACACCCGCCTGCTGCCGGCCATTGAAGTCATGATTGTAGGGAATGCCGAGTTCCTGCCCGGCCCGGATATAGGCGTCGCAGATCGGCAGCGGAGAGGCAGGCATCGAGACACCGAGCGGGCCGCCGTAGGAATGATAGTCATCGGCGAAGCGCTGATTGTCTTCGGCGCGCTTGAAGTAGGGCAAGATCGAGCGGTAGTCCCAGCCCTCACATCCGTCCTCGCTTGCCCAGAGGTCGTAGTCTGCAGCGTTACCCCGCGTATAAAGCTGGGCATTGATCGATGAGCCGCCGCCGATCACCTTCGCCTGTGTATAGCGAAGCACCCTGCCCTTCATGTGTTTCTGCGGCACGGTCTCCCAGCCCCAGCTCGCAACACCCTTCGTCATTTTCGCAAAGCCCGCAGGCATATGGAACAACGGATTCCAGTCGCCTCCACCCGCCTCAAGCAGCAAGACGTTGACGTTGGGATCTTCGCTGAGGCGATTGGCAAGCACGCATCCCGCAGGGCCGGCGCCGGTAATGATGTAGTCGAAACGCATATTTCTATCCCGTTACAAGCGAGGAATGGACAGGCCGCCATCGGCGTCGATCACGGTGCCGGTGGCAAAACCGAAGTCACCGGATGCCAGCGCCGCACAGATTTTTCCGAGGTCATCCGCCTCGCCCCATCGTTTCATCGGGACGAGGCCGCTGTCGATGAGGGCGTCGTATTTCGACGTCACGCCGGCCGTCATGTCGGTCCGGATGATCCCGGGGCGCACTTCGAAGACGGCAATTCCCGAGTCGGCGAGCCGCAGTGCTAGTCCCTGCGAGAAGGCGGCAAGACCGGCCTTGCTGATGCAATAGTCCAGTCGCTCCGGCGAGCTGGCTTCGGCTGAGACAGACGTGATGTTGATGATCGATCTCGGATGGGGAACGGCACCCGTCACGAGCATTGCCTTCACGACGGCCTGCGTGAAAAACACCGTGCCCTTGAGGTTCGTCGCCATGATCGTGTCGAAATTTTCCGGAAGCAGACTTAGGAAGTCGCCACGGACGACCGCTGCCATGCCGGCGTTGTTGACGAGGCAATCGATACGGCCAAAGTTCGAAAGGACCGCGCGGACCGTTTCATCATGTCTGGAAACGTCCGAGACATCCGCCTGCAGATAGACCGCATCGATCCCGAAGCCGCGAAGCCCGTCGATGACGTCCCTGCTCTCCTCCGCCGCTCCGACACCTGTAATCACGATGTTGTGGCCGCTTTTGGCCAGCGCGCTCGCGATCCCAAGACCGATGCCGCGTCGTCCGCCGGTTACAATTGCGACTGGCCTTTCGACACCTTCCGTCATGCTCGCAGGTCCTTCGAAGCAATGTGGTCGGCGACCCGCAATGCCTGACTGGCGACCGTGAGGGCGGGGTTTACCGCAGCCGAGGTCGGCAGGAAGCTGGCATCCACCACAAAGAGGTTCTGGTGATCGTAGGAACGGCAATAAGGATCTAGCGGCGCGCTGGCGGGGTCATTGCCGATCCTGACGGTACCGCACTGGTGGGAAGGCGTGCGCTTGTCGAACGGCTTCGAGAGGACGATCGGGAAGCCGATCGACTTGAGAACGGCCTTCAGCTTCGAAACCAGTTCGAGATGCGCATCCCAATTTGTCCGCTGCCACTGCAGGACGATACGGTCTCCGTCCACGCGCACGCGACTTTCCGGGTGAGGTATATCCTCGCTCATCGCATAGAAATCGATGGCATGGCCGGTGATGTTTTGGAGCAGCCATTCCGGGGCCCAGGACAGCGAGCCCTTCAACACCTGAGCCGAGATCCTGCCCAGCAACTGAACGTTCCCGAGCGGCGGCCCGCCGTTGCCGTCCGATAGGTAGAAATCGTTGAACCCGAACGTTTTCTGGTAGACCGACGTGTTCCGATAGGTTGGCGACACGGCGATTACCGCTGACGAATTGTGGTTCATGAAATTCCGCCCGACCTGATCGGACGAATTTGCAAGCCCCTTCGGGTGGCGCGCGTCAGCCGAACGCAGCAGCAGGACGGCGGACTGAACGGCACCGGCCGATAGAATGACCAGCTTCGGAGCGACAGCAAGATCCTCGTCGTTCTTGCGGTAGCGGACCCGCTCGATATTCCCGTTTTCTCCTGCCTCGAGCCTCGTCACCTTGGCGTTCGTCTCGAGACGAACGTTCGGAAATTTCAACGCCTTGAGCAGCGCGGCGGTCTCCGCATCCATTTTCCCATCGCGAGAGTTCGGGTGCGCGTCCCAGGGCGTCCTGGCCTTGGCTATCCAGGCGTCGATGTTCACGCCCAACGGCAGCGAAAATGGGTGCAGCCCCTTCGCCTTCAGTCTTGCTCTGACATCGGCAACCGGCGGCTCGTCGGGCACCGGCGGATACTCATAACCGCTTGAGTGGGCGGGCTCTGTGGGGTCATCTCCGAGGTTGCCCCGAACCTCGTACATCCGTTCCGCGCGGCTGTACCACGGCTCAAGCACCTCATAGGGAAATGGCCACGCAGGCGAGACACCTTCCCTATGGCGGATCTCCGTGAAATCCTCGCGGCGATAGCGTGAAAGGACCGCACCGTAGAACTTCGAGTTGCCGCCGACATTGTAGTAGTTGCCTGGATTGAACGCCGTGCCGTCCGCCTCGTACCACATCTCCTTCGGGCGAAAGTGCCCGCGCTGGAAGATGGCCCGCTGGTCGCGGTTCTCCGGGCGATCGGCGATGAAGTCGCCGGCCTCGAGGATCAGGATCTCGGCCCCGGTCGCCGCCAGTCCGGCGGCAACAGTCGACCCACCCACGCCCGAGCCTATGATGACGATATCAGGAGTGCTGTTCATCTCAAAAATCCAGACCGGACTACGCGATGCGCGTCTGGCTTTGCGGATCGAAGAACACGGCCTTATCGAGATTGAACGCAAGGCGGGCATTCTGGCCGGCCTGAATGCGAGCGTCCGCACGCAGGCGCGCGACAACCTCTTTACCACCGAGCTTGGTGACGGCGAACGTGTCCGATCCCGCCGGTTCAACCACTTCGATCAGGCAGTCGCTCTCGGCAAGAGCCTTGGCGTTGCGGTCTGCACCATCCGGGTCGGTCAGCGCCTCCGGGCGGATGCCGAAGACAATCTCCCGGCCCGCATGTGCCTCAAGCGCACCATTGCCCGACGAAACTGGAAGCTTGATCGGTTCTCCATGAGGCCGAGCCAGTGACACGGTCAATCCCGAGGCGGCCTTCTCGATCGTGCCCGACAGAAGGTTCATGGCCGGCGAACCCATGAAGTCGGCGACGAACATGTTTGCCGGGTTGTTGTAGATTTCTGCGGGCGTTCCAAACTGCTGTACTTCGCCATCCCGCATGACCGCGATCTTGGTGGCAAGCGTCATCGCCTCGATCTGGTCATGGGTGACATAGACGATCGTCGTGCCGGTCGCCTGGTGCAGACGCTTGATCTCGATGCGCATGTCGACACGCAGCTTGGCGTCCAGGTTCGAAAGCGGTTCATCGAACAGGAACAGCTTGGGATCCCGCACGAGCGCGCGCCCCATGGCGACGCGCTGCCGCTGGCCGCCCGACAGCTGGCTCGGCTTGCGATTGAGCAGGTGGCCGATCTGCAGCACCTTGGCGACCTTGTCGATGGCCTTGTTGCGCTCTTCCACCGGTACGCCGCGCATCTCCATGCCGAAGGAGATGTTTCCGGCGACCGTCATGTTCGGATAGAGCGCGTAGCTCTGGAACACCATGGCGATATCGCGCTTCGACGGATGCAGGTCGGCGATGCTCCGGCCATCGACGCGGATGTCACCCTCGGTGATCGATTCCAAACCGGCGATCGTGTTGAGCAAGGTCGACTTGCCGCACCCGGACGGACCGACCAGCACGAGGAAGCCACCTTTCTCCAGCTCAACGTTGATGCCCTTGAGGATCTCCAATGAGCCGAAACGCTTCTTGAGACCGGAAATTTCGAGGAAAGCCATTGGATTATCCTTTAACCGCGCCCGCCATCAGGCCACGCACGAAGTAGCGGCCGGCGAGAATGTAGACGAGGAGTGTCGGAAGGGCTGCGATCATCGCCGCCGCCATGTTGACGTTGTATTCGACGACGCCGGTGGAGGTGTTGACGACGTTGTTCAACGCCACCGTCATCGGCATGGAATCGCCCGTTCCCGCATAGGCCGAAGCAAACAGGAAGTCGTTCCAGATGTTGGTGAACTGGTAGATCACAGTGACGACGATGATCGGCAGTGAATTGGGCAGCATGATGCGGCGGAAGATCTGGAAGAAGCTTGCACCGTCCACCTGCGCCGCCTTCACTAACTCGGTCGGAAAGGCCTCATAGTAGTTGCGGAAGAACAGCGTCGTGAAGCCGAGGCCGTAAATCACGTGAACGGTGACGAGATTGACGGTCGGATTGCCAAAGCCCAGCGACATGCCGATTTGGTCGCGCAACGTCGCCCCAAACCGACCGAGGCTGCCGAGAATCGTCGCCATCGGCAGAAGCACCGACTGGAACGGAATGAAGCAGGCAAACAGCATCAACCCGAAGACCAGAGTGTGGCCAGGAAAGCGCCATTTCGTCAGCACATAGCCATTCAGCGCCCCCATGATCGTGGAGATCGCCACCGCCGGAACCACCATCTTGATCGAGTTCCAGAAGTAGCCCTTGATGCCGGCGCAGGTGAGACCGACGCAGGCCTCTCCCCAGGCCTTGAACCAGGGTTCGATGGTCGGCGCCTTCGGCAGCGCCAGCATATTGCCACTTTGGATCTCGTCCATCGTCTTGAACGAGGTCACCAGCATGACGAACAGCGGCATCAGGTAGATGATCGCGAAGATGACCAACAGACCGTAGATGAAGATCCGGCTGAACATTTTGGAGCGTGACGCGCTGGCCGCGCTTGGAAGAGTCGAGGTGACAGCGCTCATCGCGATTTCTCCCGCAGTTCCGAATAGAGATAGGGAACGATGATTGCCGAGATCGTCATCAACATGATCACGGCGCTGGCTGAACCAACCGCCATCTCGTTCCGCTTGAAGGTGTATTCGTACATGAAGTTGGATGGCAGCCAGGCCGAGCCACCGGGGCCGCCTGAGGTCAGCGCCACGACAAGGTCATAGGACTTGATCGCCATGTGGGCGAGCACGATGAAGGCCGAGAGGAAGATCGGCCGCAGCAATGGAATAATGATGCGCCGATAGAGCTGTACCGTCGTTGCGCCGTCGATCTGTGCCGCCTTCATGATCTCGCTATCGATGCCGCGGAGGCCAGCGAGGAACATCGCCATGACGAAACCGGAGGCCTGCCAAACGCCGGCGATCACCACGGTATAGATCACGAAATCCTTGTTCTTGATCCAGTCGAAGTGGAAGCTCGTCCAGCCGAACTGATGAAGTGTCTGCTCCAGGCCGAGACCCGGATCGAGGAACCATTTCCAGGCAACGCCTGTCACGATGAACGACAGCGCCATCGGATAGAGGAAGATGGGCCGCAATATGCCCTCGCCTCGAATTTTCTGATCCAGCAGGATCGCCAGAAACAGGCCGAGCGCCAGGCAGATGCCGATGTAGAGGAAACCGAAAATGCCCATGTTGGTGATCGAGGTGTACCAGCTGGAGGGCGGATCGCTTTCAAACGTCCAGCGCCAGAGCCGTTGATAGGCGCGCGGCCCGGTTAGTGCGTAGGATGGGAAGGTCTTGGAATTGGTGAAGGACAGATAGACCGTCCAGATGATGAAGCCGTAGACGAAAACAAGCGTGATTGCGAAACTCGGCGCGAGCACGATCTTCGGCAGCGCGTCCTGCAGGCGCGCGCGGATTGAAATGGGCGTTCCACGATGCGAGGTGAGAACGGTTTTATCTGTAGCGATGGTGCTCATGGGGTGTCATCTCCTCCGACGATGTCGTCCGTTGCGGAATCTTCCCCGCCACGAAGGCGGGGAAGACCGCGGGAGGCCTTAGTTACTTGGCGTCTTCAATTGCCTTGACGAGTTCTTCGACCGCCTGATCGGAGGTCTTGATCTGGCCATGCACGAACTTGGAGACGACGTCCTTATAGGCGTTGGCAACTGCCGGAGGAGCGCCGTAGCCCTGTGCCAGCGAGCCGAACAGCGTGCCGCCTTCGTTGGCAGCCTTCAGGTCGGCGATACCCTTCTTGCCGCAAGCGTCAAAGTCGGTATCAGGAACGTCTGTACGGGCCGGAACCGAGCCCTTGACGA
This sequence comes from Rhizobium sp. BK399, assembly GCF_014194695.1. Lineage (GTDB taxonomy): Bacteria > Pseudomonadota > Alphaproteobacteria > Rhizobiales > Rhizobiaceae > Rhizobium. Next base: position 339,408 of record NZ_JACIAH010000005.1, read on the forward strand.
CGTTGAATGCAGACTGGAAGCTCTTGGAGAGCGTCGCCGTTGCAAGCGCAACCTGAGCCGCCTTGCGATCATCCGGCACGTTGAACATGCCGAACATGTCGGAGTTGTAGATCACGCTGCCGTCAGTGCCCGGGAAGCGGTAGCAGAGGAAGTCCGTGTTCGGGGTCTTCTTGGCTGCTACGAATTCGCCCTTTGCCCAGTCGCCCATGACCTGAACGAGTGCATCGCCCTTGATGACCATGGCGGTTGCGAGGTTCCAGTCACGTCCGGAGAAGTTCGGGTCGACGTACTGGACGATCTTCTGCAGATTGTCGAACGACTTCTTCATCGTGTCCGACTTCAGCGACTCCTCGTCGAGGTCGTTCATAGCCTTCTTGTAAAACTCGGGGCCGCCAGTCGACAGCACAATCGAGTCGAACATTGTGGCTTCCTGCCAGTTCTGCCCACCCAGCGCCAGCGGAGTGACACCAGCTGCCTTGGCCTTGTCGAGCAAAGCGATCAGGTCGTCGAAGGTCTTCGGCTCGGTGCCGCCGATCTTTTCCATGACGGCCTTGTTGATCCACAGCCAATTGACCGAGTGAACGTTAACAGGGGCAGCAACCCACTTGCCGTCGTAGACGGAGAACTTCTGCAGCGCTGCCGGAACGGACTTGTCCCAGCCTTCCTTCTTTGCCGTCTCCGTTAGGTCGCCCATGACGCCAGCCTGCGCATAGTCGAGAACGGTGTAGCCGAGCATCTGCGAAGCCGTCGGATAGGTGCCCGCAGCAACCATGGCCTTGAGCGCGGTCATTGCCGCATCACCACCACCGCCGGCGACCGGCACGTCTTTCCAGGCAAATCCTTCCTTGGACAGATCTTCCTTGAGGACGTTGAGGGCCGCAGCTTCGCCGCCCGACGTCCACCAATGCAGCATCTGTACTTCCTTCACGTCAGCAGCCTTGGCAGCACCAAGGCCGGCAACGGTCATCGTCACCAATGCAGTCGTCATCAAAAACTTGCGCATCGTTTTCCTCCCGGATTGCAAGTTTACAAAAGCGGAATATCCGCGTTCAAAAGCCCGCGCACACTCCCCGCACGAAGGCTTTGGTTACCACGGCGCGAACGCCGCGTAAGTTATTTAAAACGTTATAAACTTGACCAAGTCAAGTCACCCGCGTTACCTTTCCACGTCAGCACAACGGCACGTTAACACCTGTTTTTACTTCATTTTTAGAAGTAGCTAGAAGACGAACCGAATAGACGCCGAAATTTAAAACGTTTCCAGTCCAGCATTGCATCGGCTTCGCCGTCGCGTTAGTGTCCCGCCATTCGAGCCCTTTGGAGGAATGCCGAGCGTGCCTCGCGTCGCAATGCCGCCCACGACCACATCGACCCGCAGGAGCGGCAAGCCGACGCTGCGCACCATCGCCGATATGGCTGGCCTTGCCGTAACCACGGTATCGCGGGCGTTGTCCGACGACCCGGTGATCAATCACGAAACCCGCAAGCGCGTCCGCGAGATCGCGATTGAGGTCGGGTACTCCCCTGATCGCGCCGCCCAGCGCCTGAAGACCGGCCGGACGAATGTCATCGCCATCCTGCTGGAACCGCACGAGGAAATCCTCGGCTACGGCACTTCCATCATGTCCGGCATCGCCAATGCCCTGCAAGGAACCGCCTATCACCTGATCGTCATGCCGAACCTGCCGCACACCACCAACATCGATGCGGTCAACTACATCATGCGCAACCACATGGCCGATGGCCTGGTGCTGTCGCGCACCGAGCCTTTCGACCCGCGCGTGCGATTGCTGATGGAGCACGATTTTCCGTTCGTCACCCATGGCCGCACGGAACTGTCGACCCCGCACGCCTACGTCGACTATGACAACTTCACCTTCTCCTACGAGGCAACCAAACGCCTGATCGCCAAGGGGCGCCGCAAACCGGCGCTGATCAGCGGACCGATGCAATTCAGCTTCGGCAGTCACATCCTGCACGGCTTCATGACGGCGGTGCGTGAAGCCGGCTGCGCCTATGAGGTCATCTCCGATATAGACCTCGACCATCCGGCTGGCGCGATTCGCGATCGCATCGCGCGACGTCATCGCGAACCCGATCCGCCCGACGCCTTCACCTGCGGTGGCGAAGTGTGCGCACTTGCCACCATCACCGGCATGAGCGACTGCGGACGCACCCTTGGCGTCGAATACGACATTGTCGCCAAGCAGACCTCGCAGCTCCTTTCCGCCATCCAACCGAAGGTCGAGACCATCTATGAGGACCTGACGGCCACCGGCGAGCAGATCGGCCGCATCCTCAAGGAACGGATCGGCGGCGAGACGGACATGGATCAGTTGCAGGTCCTGCTGACGCCGCAGCCGCCGCTCTCTGGAAACGGCGGACCGTAATCGTCCGCACGATCGACCAGCAGGTGCGGGCATGAGGAAGCAAGAGGCATGCGAGTGCCAAAGCGCGAACGTCGTGCGATCTACGAATGTCGATCCAGCCATATTGCCCTCCTTTCTCTCGGTTGCGTTTCGCTCTGTAACCTTAGCGCGGCATCCACCAGCCGGTGCGTCCGCCGATATGCATGTTGAGCGTCTTGGTCTCGGTATAATCCTCCACTGCGTGACGACCGAGTTCACGCCCGAGGCCGGATTGTTTGTAACCACCGAACGGCAACTCGGACGCCCCGTCCATGAAGGTATTCATCCAGATTGTCCCCGCTCTCACCTTGCGCCCGACGGTCAGGCAGGTATCGAAATCGCGGCTCCAGACGCCGGCCGAAAGCCCGTAGTCGATCGCGTTTGCGATCTCGATCGCCTCCGCTCTGGTTTCGAACGTGAGCACGGAGAGCACAGGGCCGAAGACCTCTTCACGCGCAACCGCCATATCAGGCGTCACAGCTTCGAGGATGGTCGGCGCCATGTATTGCCCCATGCCCAGGTCGAGCTTTTCGCCGCCATGTGCAACTTGCGCGCCGCCGCTGGTCGCACCGGCAACGTAGCCTGCGATCTTCTCCAGATGCTGCGGCGTGATGATAGCACCAACTTGCGTGGTTGGATCGAGCGGATCGCCGACCTTGACGTCCTTAGAGAGCTCCGCGACACGCTTGACCACGTCGGAAGCGATACTCTTGTGCAGGATCAGGCGGGACCCTGCATTGCAGCATTCGCCGGCATTGAAGTAGGCACCGAAGACTGCGGCGTCGATAAATGCGTCGAGGTCCGCATCGGGAAACACGATCTGCGGGTTTTTGCCGCCGAGTTCCAGCGAGACCTTCTTCAGCGTTTGCGCCGCGTTCGTCATCGTCAGCTTGCCGACACCGGTGGAGCCCGTAAACGACACCATGTCGACCTCTGGATGGGAGGTCAGGACGGCCCCGACCTCCGGTCCCGTACCGGTGACAATGTTCACGGCACCGTCCGGAACGCCCGCTTCCTGCAAGATTTCGCCAAGGACGAGGGTCGATCCCGAAGTGAGCTCCGACGGCTTTACGACCGTGGTGCATCCAGCGGCAAGGGCAAAGGGCAGCTTCTGGCCGACGATCAGGAACGGGAAATTCCAGGGCGTAATAATCGACACCACGCCGATCGCCTCGCGCAGGACGACCCCCAGCGTACCGTCTCCAAGCGTGTTGTAGCTTTCACCGTGCAGATCGCGGGCAAGGGCCGCTGCATATCGCCAGATATCGACGGAGCCGGCTATTTCGCCACGCACTTGCGAAATCGGCTTGCCTGCCTCGATCGCGTCCAGGAAAGCCAGTTCTTCCGCACGAGCCGCGATCAGGTCAGCGGCCTTGAGCAAAATCGCCGACCGTTCGGATGCGGTCATCCGCGGCCACGGACCGTGATCAAAGGCTTTACGGGCAGCAAGGATCGCACGTTCGGCATCTGCCTTGCTGCCGGTCGGAAAGCGGCTCACAACGACGCCATGGCTCGGAGCAACGCGCTCGATCGGTTGGGCGGATCCGGCCTCCCACTTGCCGTCGACCAGCATCCTGAAGTCGCGGGTCTTGTGGTCGCTAAGCGCTCTTGGATTAACCAGAACCGTCATTACCATTCTCCCTTGAATTTAGCCGGGCGTTTCTCGCTGAAAGATGCGACGCCCTCTCTGAGATCAGCAGTTTTAGCGACGAGGATCGACCCGAGCGCTTCGACGGCGGTGCCGTTGTCCTCGCCATTGGCCGATGCGATCATCAGCTTCACGATCTCCAGCGCCGCCGGGCCTCTCGACGCGATCCGTTGCGCATATTCCTTCGCGGCCTCCACCGCGTTTCCACTCGACGTGACGGCATCGACGATGCCGAGCACCCGAGCCTCGTCGGCGGTGAAGATCTCGCCACCCAGTGCCATGCGCCGCACCACCTGCGCACCAAAACGCTTCACAAGACGCTGCGTGCCGGACCAACCTGGCACCATGCCCAGACCGGTCTCCGGTAGTCCGATCTTGATGTGCTCTTCGGCGATGCGAATGTCCGCCACACCGGCAAGCTCCAGCCCGCCACCGAGAGCGTGGCCGTTCAGGGCGGCAATCAGCGGCACCCTCAGTGTTGCAAGCCTTTCGAAAACGCGATGGCCATGGCGGACCCAGGCATGGCCGAACTCCTCCGGCCGCATTCCACCCCACGCCTTGATATCACCGCCAGCCGAGAAGCCCTTGCCCTCACCCGTCAGGATCGCAGCGCGCACGTCGGCGTTTGCCTCGACTTCATCGGCCGCATCCGCCAACGCCTTCAGCATGTCCAGATCAAGCGCGTTCAGCTTCTCCGGCCGCGATACCGTCATGATCGCGATGTGATCCTCGACCTGAACTCTGACCGTGCCGCTAGCCATGGAAGACACCCTCGAGCACGCGGGCGCCCTTCTCCGGCAGAGACAGACCGATGTTCGCTTCGGCGAAGAGCTTCGCATCCATGACCTTGAGGTCCTTTGCCACGATGAGCGGGAACTCGGACTGATCGAGGATGTGGGTCTGCAGGTCGACGCCAGGTGCGATTTCCGTCAGGACAACACCTTCCGGAGTCAGCTTCATCACGCACCGCTCGGTGACATAAGTGATGTCCTGCCCCTGCTCGATCGCCCGCTTGCCGGAGAAGGTGACATGCTCGACCTCGTTGACGAGCTTCTTCAGCTTGCCTTCCTTCTCGATGACCAGCTTGCCGTCAGCGATCGCAAGCTTCGCACCCGCGTTGAACATGCCGGAGAACACGATCTTCTTCGCCCGCGCCGTGATATCGACGAAGCCGCCTGCCCCGGCCGTGACGTGCGGTCGGAACGAAAGTTTCGAAACGTTGACAGAGCCGTCCCTGCCGATTTCGAGGAAAGACAGGAGCGAAGCATCGAAGCCGGCACCCTGGAAGTAGGTGAATTGGTATGGCGACGGCATATAGGCATCAGCGTTGGAGGCGCAGCCGAACGCAAAATCCAACAACGGAACACCACCGACGGCGCCCTGTTCGATCACCCAGGTGACCGAGCCGTGCAGCCCTTCCTCAAGCAGGATGCGCGGCACGTTGGCGGAAATACCGAATCCGAGGTTGACGCAGCTACCGGCCTCAAGCTCCGGAGCCACGCGGCGGGCAATGACCTTCTGGATATTGAATTCCGGAACGCGGAAGGTATCGAGCGGCCGGAAAATTTCGCCTGAAATGGCCGGATCGTAAAGCGTCTGCGTGGTTTGCTTCTGGTCCGGATCGACGATGACATAATCAACCAACATGCCAGGCACACGCACGTCATGCGGCTTCAGCGAACCTTCCTTGGTGATGCGCTTGACCTGGGCGATCACGATGCCGCCATTGTTGCGGGCAGCAAGCGCCTGATCCAGGCCGCCGAGATAGGCACCCTCGTGCTCATAGGTAAGATTGCCACGCTCGTCGGCCGTCGTTGCACGAATGATAGCGATCTGCGGCACGATCGACGGGAAGAACAGCCAATCCTCTCCTTCGAACACGACGCGCTTGACCACCGGCTCCTCCGCAGCCAGGTCGTTCATCGCGCAGCCCTGTCTTCTCGGATCGACGAAGGTGTCGATACCGACCTTCGTCAGGACCCCAGGGCGCTTGGCAGCGGCTTCTCGATGAATATCGAACATGATGCCCGACGGGATGTTGTAGGCCGGAATCTCGTTGTTGGTGATCATCTGCCAGATCAGCGGCGGCTCCGCGCTGGATGGGCCCGATGGATAGGAACCACCGAGGATCTTTTTCAGCAGTCCCTTCTTGGCGATATAGTCGACACCCTTGATGCCGCTCATGTCACCTGCTGCGATCGGGTGTAGCGTCGTGAGATCGCGGGGGTGGCCGGTGCTGTCGAAACGCTCGCCAATCGCCTTCAGCATCAGGTCGGGGCAACCGAGGCCGCTCGATGACGACACGGATACGACGGCTCCGTCGGGGATCAGTGCGGCAGCTTCGGCCGGCGTGATGTGCTTGCTCATCGGGATTACTCAAAGTCCTGTTTTGATTTTTACGACGGCGCCGCTTCTCGCAGCCTCGACAACCGCGAGGCCCGTTGCGAGCGACCAGATTCCATCCTCCACTGTCGCCGAAGGACGGCCCTTGCCGGCTACCGCGGCATGGAAGGCCTTGAGCGCAGTTTCGTAGAGACTGATCGCATTGGTCGGCAGCTGCTGCTCGCCATCGGCGTTTTTCAACGTCACCGTTCCAACCGGCCGCTGGGTCATGACATTGCGGCCGATCAGCGAGCCTTCGGTACCATGCACCTCAAAGCCGGTTTCGGCATATTTGGTGGTGAAGGCATCATGAAACTGCGCGAGGATACCGTCCTCGAAACGCATCACGCCCATGACGCCATCTTCGACGCCAGGCTTACCCATCCCCGCCGCCTGCGAGAATGCAACGACCTCCACCGGATCACGCCCGAGAACGAACCGCAGCGTGTCGGTGTCGTGAACAGTGATGTCAAGAATGACGCCGGCACCAGCCTCCGGCTTGTCCAGTCGCCAGCCTTGCAGGTGAGCTGGCAGATACACGGCATGAAAGACGCGCGCGGCAAGCGGCTTGCCGATTTTGCCGGCCGCAATCGCGTCGCGCATGGCGATGTGAGTGGAGGCGTTGCGGAGATGATGGTTGGTGGCAAGCACGACGCCAGCGTCATTCGCCGCCTTTGCCATCGCATGCGCATCTCGCAGCGACATCGCCAACGGCTTTTCGCAAAGGACATGCTTGCCGGCGCGTGCCGCCGCGATCGCCTGGTCGCAATGAAGCTCATTCGTCGTGGAGATATAGACGGCATCGACCGCGGGATCGTTGACCAAGGCCGCGACGTCGGAAACATGCTTCGGGATGCCGTTCTCCTTCGCATAGGACTGACCGCGCTCAGCATTCGAACTCATGACGGAAGCGATATCGCCACCCGTCGCGCGGATCGCACCAATCACCCACTCGCGTGCAATGGTGCTCGCGCCAATCAGGCCCCAGCGAATCGTCATGCCGTCTTCCTCCCTGCTTTTTTCTGGGCGGCGCCGCAGCTTTCGCGAACGACGAGCCGGACGGCGGTCGTCACACTTTCGGGTTCCGCCTTGCCTGCGTTGATCTGCTTGAGCAGAAGCTGTGCCGTACGCCGGCCCATGCCTTGCGGATCGACGGAAACTGTCGTCAAAGCAGGAACGGCCGTCTGCGCCTCGATGACGTCGTCGAAGCCGACGACAGCGAAGTCTCGACCGGGCTCCATGCGCCGCGCGCGCAGACCGTCACACACACCGAACGCAACGGCGTCATTGAAACAGACCGCTGCCGTCGGCCGATCGCTCATCGTCATCGCGCGCCCGATTGCATCGACACCGCCCGCCCTCGAGGGCGCTGACGACACAACCAGCTCTTCATGAAAGCCGAGCCCCGCCGCTTTCAGACCGTCGACATAGCCTTCCAGACGCTCCTCGAAGACCGCCGTATCCGGAAAACCGCCGAGAAACGCAATTCGAGTATGCCCCAAGGACGCCAGATGCTCGACGGCCGCTGACGTTCCTCCCTGATTATCGGACACGACCGACGAGACCTTCGCGCCCGGCAGGTTGCGAACCACGACAACCACCGGAATGCCGGCGGCGACAAGCGGCTTGAAATCGACGGATTCGGTGGCGCGCGCCGGAGAGACGATGAGCCCGGAGATTCCGTGCTCTCGCATCGAGGCAATGACTTCCCGCTGACGATCTATGCTCTCGCTTGTATTGGAAAGGAATTGCACAAAGCCGGCGGACTGCACGACCATGTCGACACCGACGGCGAGCTCGGCAAAGAAGCCGTTGGTCAGGTCGTTGACGACGACCCCAATGATCTTCGATTTCGCGCCGGCCTGACGAAGGTTCGCCGCCCCACGATTATAGACATAACCCAGCTCGCGCATGGCCGCATTCACCTTGGAACGCGTCCCTTCATTCACGAGCGGAGATCCCTGCAAGACCAGGGAAACCGTCGACTTCGAAACGCCGGCGGCCTTCGCAATGTCAATGACGGTGACCCGCCCCTTCGCCATGAATTCCTCCTCGGCTTTCGCCAGCTTGGGGCTTAAATAATTGGAACGTTCCAAATTTGTCAAGTCTGCTTTCCAAGAAAATGCATCGTCAGGAATTAGGTTATGTCGACATAAATAGTGTTACTTTGCAGATGATTAGTGCCTCTGAAACGGGAAAACCAGGCGCGCCGCCCCATAAGAAATGTTGATTCAAAAAAGCTGTTGCAATTTGGAACGATCCAAATTATTGCCTCAGTCACCATTGAGGAGGATCGCAATGAGCTTGTGTTTGAATCTGCCGAACCCCGACGGTTCCACGGAAGAGTACCGCCTTGCCGGGACGCCGATCGGGCGCCCTTCCACGCCACCCCAATTCAACCGGATCGCTTATGCCGCCGCCCACGTCGTGTCGGACCCGAAAAACGACATGGATCCTTGGGGCCTCCCGGCGATCGATTGGGACGCAACCATCGCTTTCCGTCGGCATCTGTGGAGCCTTGGCTTCAAGATCGCCGAAGCGATGGATACCTCCCAGCGTGGCATGGGCCTCAATTGGGCTGGCGCACAGGAACTGATCCGGCGATCACTGGACGAATCTCGCAATATTGCAGGCGCGGATCTCGCCTGCGGCGCTGGCACCGATCATCTCGCAGCATCCGACGCAAGATCGATTGACGACGTCATCCGGGCGTATGAGACCCAGATAGAATTCGTCGAAAAGAACGGCGGCCGCGCCATCATGATGGCAAGCCGCGCCCTCGCCCGGGTCGCGTCCTCTGCCGACGACTACGCCAAGGTTTACGGCCGGATTCTCTCCCAGGCCAAGGACAAGGTCGTCCTCCATTGGTTGGGCGAGATGTTCGATCCGAACTTAGCCGGCTACTGGGGGAGCTCCGAATTTGAGCCGGCCCTGGCCTCTGTTCTCAGGATCATCAACGAGAACAAGGACAAGGTCGAGGGAATCAAGATCTCGCTGCTCGACAACGCCAAAGAGGTACAGCTCCGCAATCAGCTTCCTGAAGGCGTACTCTGCTTTACTGGCGATGACTTCAACTATGCCGAACTGATTGAAGGAGATGGCGAGCGTTACAGCCATGCGCTCCTTGGCATCTTCGATGCCGTTGCACCGTCGGCATCAAAGGCATTGGCATCGCTCGCAGCCGGCGATGCCGCTACGTTCCGCTCTGTTATCGAACCGACCGTCCCTCTCTCGCGCAAGATCTTTGAAGCGCCGACGCAATACTATAAGGCTGGCGTCGTCTTTCTGGCTTGGCTGAATGGCCACCAAAGCCATTTCAGCCTGCCGGCGGGGTTGCAGTCGGCGCGCGGCGTCAATCATTATGCCGAGATCTTCCGCCTCGCAGACAAGGCGAACGTCCTGGACAAGCCGGAGCTTGCCACCGCCCGCATGAAGCATTTCATGGGCGTGTTCGGCATTGGGTGAGCCATCGCGAGAACCACGCCAGGGCGCGCTCTAGCGCTCAACATACGGGTCGCGTCGGGATTGCCTGCGCGACCTGTCGAAGTCTCTTGTCCTAGTTCCCGCCACACGGCGGGTTCCGTTCGACCGCTCTATCTAGTAGCTACAAGGTCGGTCGTTATCGAATCCAAGTGCACAAGCCGAGTTCAGCGGAAGATTTCGATTCTGTTGATTGGACGTCGAAGTACAGGCCGACGTGATTATCGCAAGGCTGATCAGCGCTCCGATCACTACAAAAACGCGAAATCGGTACATCTACTCCTCCTCGCAGCAACACACGACGACCGTCGGCCAATAGGTTCGAAGTAACCTCGCATTGCGCGGGAGTTCCAGGCACGCTCGTTCAGATCGAACCAGCACTCGTCTCCGTCACCAGGTTGCGGCAAGACGAGGCTCGTCAGTCTCGAATATAGACGACCGAAGTCGATTGCACATTGGACCTTGGTCTCGCGATCGTTGTGGCGCTAGATGCGCTTCATGCGATGTCGAAACACACAAGAGTGGCGACCCCTGCAGGAATCGAACCTGCGACAACCTGCTTAGAAGGCAGGTGCTCTATCCAGCTGAGCTAAGGGGCCACGCGACCGGGCACTCGGTCCGGTCATATCTGTTATCGCTGGACGCGGATCAATGCGTCCAGGGTTGCGTCCGCGTATAGCGGAAATTGTCGGGATAGGCCACGATCTGACGCTGCGGATCCTTTGGCGCAATCACCCGGTACTCGATACCGTTACGCTTGGCATAAGCCTCGGCGAGTTCCTGCGTTTCGAAGGTCAGCTTCAACTGCTGGCGCATATCCGAGGAGGACGTATAGCCCATGATCGGATCGATGGTGCGCGGCGTCTCCTGATCGAACTCAAGAACCCAAATATGTGTCTTTGCCTTGCCGGACTGCATCGCTGTCTTGGCGGGACGGTAGATCTTGGCAGACATTGCTGCAGCGCCTCCGGTTAACGGGCTTTCGCACTCAAAACTTCGTCTTCCCCATGTCCGGGGCCTCTCTTCATTCAAACATCGCACGAAGAGATGAATTTTGCTTAGCGGCGAATCCCTTTCTTTTCAAGAGAAAAGCCGTGGCGCCGGAAGCTGCATTCATGAGCCGTTTCCGACGCCCATCCACTACCCTTCCCTAATTCGCACTGACGTCAACAGACGCACACCGCGTTGAACGAAAGAGCGCTCACCAAGCGGGGGATTAGGTGATTTTAGATATTGCGGGCTCGAGGCGAACCGTGTATTGCCCTCCCTCGTCGGCACGGAGTGTAGCGCAGTCTGGTAGCGCATCTGGTTTGGGACCAGAGGGTCGGGAGTTCGAATCTCTCCACTCCGACCACTTTTCTCGACAATTCATGATACGACTGGCTGCCTTAACCGGCATTGCCAACCCATTCACATTGCCCCCCGCCAATCGGCGCGGCTGCGCAACGCCCCCGAATCGATTGCGTATAGGTCGATCTCGCGGTGCTTTGGAGTGGCGCGCTATTTCTTCTTGGTGGTCGTCGCGCTCATCACTTTGTCACCCGGCTTGATGCCGAGCTTTGCCGTCACGCCGGCATTAAGCTCGATCACGTACTTCACCTCCGTCATCGAATCGATGACCTCCTGCGAGTACGGCACGGCGTTCTGCTTGATGTTGCGAATCGTACCCGTCGAATCAACGAACAGCATATCGAGGGGCAGGATGGTGTTTTCCATCCACATCTGGACCCGTCGAGACACACCGAAATCGAAAATCATTCCAGCGTCTTCGGCCATTTCCTTGCGATACATGAGCCCGCGCTGGCGCTCTTCGTTCGTGTCGGCGATTTCGACGATGAAATTCAGCCGCTTGCCAGATGCCGTGTGGATGATGAGCGGCTCCTTGTCGAACGTCATCGGCTGTTGCGAAAGGGCCGGCAGGGCGACGATGAAAAAAAGCGCCGCAAGGGCGCTTCTTATCCAGTGCGAGCGGGACACAGGCATCAGTGTGCGCGGCTCACCGGGCTTGGCACATCCGGATGAATCTCGGCAGCCATCAGCCCCTTGTCGCCGTCGCCGTAACGCACGAGTACGACCTGACCCGGACGCAACTCGGTGAGACCGAACCGGCGCAATGTTTCCATGTGCACGAAAATATCCTCGGTCCCCTCGCCCCGCGTCAGAAAACCGAAACCCTTGGTGCGGTTGAACCACTTTACCAGCGCGCGCTCCAGCCCGCTCGTCGGTGTCACCTGCACATGCGTGCGAACCGGCGGCAGCATCGAGGGATGGACGGCCGTCGACTGGTCCATGGAAAGGATCTTGAATGCCTGGTAGCCGCGTTCGCGGCGCTGAATCAGCGCAACGATCCGCGTGCCTTCGAGAATTGTCTGGAAGCCGTCGCGACGCAGGCAGGTCACATGAAGGAGGACATCCTGCATGCCATTGTCGGGGACAATAAAACCGAAGCCCTTGGCTACGTCGAACCACTTGACGACGCCGGTGATTTCAATGAGGTCGACCGCTTCCCCCGCGAGTTGTTCGAGGTCGGTGAATTCCTTTGATGAAATCCTGTCAGCCATGTCGCCAGCCCCTCAATACGCGTCACACTGTTACGGTTAACTGATTCTTGAGATCAAGATTAACATGTTGGTAACGGATTAGCGCAAGTCCTACTTTTCGATTATTCCCAGTTGCCAATCATACCCCGCTGTCTTGCCCGAAACTGGTGTTCCGCCACATAAGATTCCGTCACCCCGCAATAGAGAGGAAATAGAATGCGTTATCTCCACACCATGGTCCGCGTGAAAGATCTGGATGCCTCCCTGCATTTTTACACGACCCTCTTCGGCCTCGAGGAACTCCGACGCACGGAGAACGAGAAAGGCCGTTTCACGCTCGTTTTCCTTGCGGCCCCCGGCGACAAAAGCGACGCCAGCGCCAAGGGCGCGCCATGCCTGGAATTGACCTACAACTGGGACACCGAAGACTATACCGGCGGGCGCAACTTCGGCCATCTCGCCTATGAGGTCGACGATATCTATGCCGTCTGCCAGAAGCTTATGGACAACGGTATCACCATCAATCGTCCGCCGCGTGACGGCCACATGGCTTTCGTGCGTTCGCCCGACGGAATCTCGATCGAGATTCTGCAGAAGGGCGGCAGCCTTCCATCCGCCGAACCCTGGGCTTCGATGGGCAATACCGGCGCCTGGTAGCCGAGGCTTTTGCGAGGCTTGCGGCTTTTGCGATTTCGGACCGACGTGTCCGCGCCGCGCTTGCCGCAGCCTGGTGGCGCAGGCACTCTCCAGCCGACTCGAGGCGAAACGACGCGACTTTTGCGCAGCTTCGCCATCTCCTGGAGACTGCTCGCGTGCTCGCTATTGAAAAGCGGATCCCTTTTGGACCTGCCCTTCTGATCGCCACATCGGCACTGATGCTGACCGGCTGCATGTCGGACAAGAAGGGTACCGATGCCGCAGCGGTGGTCGCCCCCGTCGAGCCGGCTGATGTAGCGCAGCAGGCGGCGGCGCCTGCCAAGCCCGGCTACCGCGACCCCATGGTGGCCGGCATGTCGGGCCCCCAGCCGGCTCAAGCCGCGAATGCGCAGCCGGTGGCGGTCGGATCGACCGCTTCGGCGCCTGCCAATATTGGCGGCCTGGCAATGCAGTCGACTGGCATTAATGCACAGGCGATGAGCATTTTCTCGGTACACCCGGCACCACAAAACAATCCGACCTCGACGCAGTTGCAGCCGGCCGCCGGCAATGCCTATGCACCCGGCGGCGTCAGCCCGACCCGCTCCAGCGTCTACAGCAGCCAGCTCCCACCCGATCAATCCCCGCAATCCCAGCAGGGTCAGCCGCCCTTGCCGCCACAGCAATCCTCACAGAATACAAGCACGCAGATCACGCCGGTCCAGACTGCCTCATTGGCAACGGGCCAGACGATGAATGCGCTTTACAGCGCACCGCGGCAAAACCTGCTCGGCAGTCTTTCCGGGTTGCTGCAAAAGGCCTCGCTACCCGGCATGACACGGATTGCGCCCAACGGTCTGCATCTTCAAAACGACAAGGTTGACGTCGGCTGCTTCAAGCCGAACCTGTTGAATGTCATCAAGGCTGTCGAAACGCATTTCGGCAGGCCGGTGGTCGTCACGTCAGGGTATCGCGACCCGGACCATAACCGCATGGTCGGCGGCGCCGAGGAATCCATGCACAAGACCTGTGACGCCGCCGACATCCAGATGGACGGAGTGTCGAAATGGGACATCGCGAGCTATATTCGCTCGCTGCCTGATCGCGGCGGCGTTGGCACCTATTGCCACACCGATTCCATCCATCTTGACACCGGAAAGAGCCGTGACTGGAACTGGGGTTGTGGCGGCAGAACGGCGCCGGCGGCGATCGCGCGCGCCCTTTAGCGCTTGCCCTGCATCGTTCATAACGCAGCGTGAGCATGCCCGATGGGTTGCGAACATCGACCGATAGCGTTTTGATTCGGTTGCAATAAACGCGAGTTCGCTGCCGCAAAAAAATCCTGTCATTATTTTGCAAAAAATCGAAATTGCCGCTTGCGGGATTCAAAGTGCCTGACTATAAGGGCGCCACCACGAAGGAAGCGCCCTTCGTCTATCGGTTAGGACACCAGATTTTCATTCTGGGAAGAGGGGTTCGACTCCCCTAGGGCGTGCCATTCGTGTTGATTTCATTACATTTTTTAGTTTTCTTCGGCATGATTGCCGCGCATTCGCAACGTTCTGCGGAAAGCGGCGGTCTTGCGCTATGCCCCTCGTCCAATAAAAATGGGCGATGGCCAAACAAGTCCTTTTCATTCAGGGTGCGGGCGAAGGTGTCCACGACCACTGGGATAACCAGCTCGTGGCGAGCCTTGAGCGCGAACTTGGCGAAAACTATGCTGTCCGCTACCCAAGGATGCCCGGCGAAGACGATCCCAGTTACACAGTCTGGAAGGCCGCACTGGCGAGCGAACTCGACTTGCTGGAGGATCGGGCAGTTCTCGTGGGTCACTCGTTCGGCGGCACTGTTTTGATCCATGCGTTTGCCGAACAACACAAGCCAAGGTTTGGCGGCTTGTTTGTCCTCGCGGCGCCCTTCTTCGGAGAAGGCGGATGGTCAAGCAGTGGCATGGCCGACTGCCGCGAGGTCCCAGGGCGCATTTCGGCCGGCACTCCCCTCTATCTTTATCATAGCGCTGAGGACGCGGAGGTGCCTGCTGCCCATGTTCATCTCTATGCGAAAGCGTTTCCAAGTGCTGTGGTTCGGATGCTCGAACACGGGGATCACCAGTTCAACAATGATTTGAGCGACGTCGCGGCAGACATTCGTTTGCTCTCCTAAGCTTAGGCATCGCTCTCGCCGCTTCCGAGTGGCCGCGGTATTTTCGCTCAGTTCGCGCGTCTTGTCGAAACGCGCTTCCGTTCCTATTTCTTTTGCTGATGCGCCCTTCGTCTATCGGTTAGGACAACAGATTCTCATTCTGTAAAGAGGGGTTCGATTCCCCTAGGGCGTACCACTCCCATTGATATCATTTGGTTTTTGGGTTGCGCGACAAAATGCGCCTGAACCGACCTACGCCCTGCCCTTGCGGCCGAAAACGCTAATGGGCGCAAATGGATACGGCTGCGAAATCAATCGAAACCAAGCCCCAAAATAGCGAGCTTGGTGGATCAGTCCCTTTGCTCGCTCAACGAACATTTGGTTCGCAAATTTACCGTTGCGTACTTCTGGCCCGAGTACACGGTGCTATTGTCGCACAGTCGGAATTTGAGCGTAGGTGCCGCCATGGACGAAGGACAAGTTGAATGGTTATCAACCGTCGTAAGTGCTTCCATGACCGAAGGGCGGGTTGACTGGCTGACGGCTGTCATCGTCGGAGGCGTAGCCGGTTGGATGGCCAACAAATTCATGCACGCCCATGCCCATCTAGCGACCGATATCGTCGCGGGGGTCGTTGGGGCCGTTATCCTCAATGCAATCGCGGAGCGACTGGGTTTTCACTACGGCGGATGGGTCGCTTTTTTCGGGCTCGGCTTTTTCGGCGCGTGTCTGCTGTTGCTGCCCATACGGTTGGTCCGAGTTCGCATGCGACCACCGCGGGCTCCCGACGACTGGTGAGCGACGGTGGTCAAAAAACGCGAGCGTCAGTCCAGCGCTGATATGACGCTTTTCCTCTTAGACCCAGTTCATGCGGGATGGCGCGAACCAGAGCGCACGGTGACCTTCTGCCAAGCGGTTGGCATTGGAAGTCGGCTCGGCGTGGTCAGAAGCCGCTGATCAGCTCCACCTTCGAGCCGTCGCTGAAGCGTGAAATCCGAAATGCCTTCGGGTCGACGACGGGTGGCCGGCCGGTAACGATATCCGCCATCAAGCGCCCTGCCGCCGGCCCGATGCCGAAGCCATGCCCAGAAAATCCGGTCGCGACATGAAAGCCGGGAATGGCGTCAAGGGCCGAGATGACGGGCACGGCATCTGGCGTAACATCGATATAGCCACCCCAGCCCTGCGCGATTTCCACCTTCTCGAACACCGGAAGCGCCCTTTTCAGGCCGCCTAGCGCATCCAGCGTCAATTTCTTCGAGGGCAACGGATCGAGAACCCGGTGAGGCTCAAACGGGCTTGCCTCATCCATCGACCAATGCCGCGGAATGCGCAACTCGTCGAAAAAACGACCGGCCAAGCGAAAGGAGAGCGATTTCCACTCGGCCCGCAACGCCGGCAGGAAGTCTGCGGCATAACGGAACGAATCCGGCACGATGTCGACGATGTTGTCGTGTCCGCAAGCTACGGTATAGCCGCCGTCTTGCCGCTTGCGGATCGCGAAATCCTTCGCCCAGATCGCTTGCTCCGGCCCGCCTTCCAACCGTCTGGTGCGCATCACGCTGTTCAATACCTTGAGCTGCGGCAGGTCGATGCCGAAGCGCCCGGCAAACAGGCTGGACCAGGCTCCGCCAGCCAGAACGACGGCCGTGCAGGCGATCGCACCACGTTCGGTCACCACGCCGCTGACGGCTCCCGCTGAAGTCTCTATGCCGCGCACTGCGCATTCCGTCAGGATCGTCGCCCCCTTGTCACGCGCGGCTTCAGCGATCGCCGGTGCCGCTTTCTGCGGCTCCGCTCGTCCGTCGGCCGGCGTATAGAGCGCTCCTGCCATGTCGAGCCTCGACCCGGGAACCGTTTCGCCGAATTCGCGTGCGGTCAACATGCGGGATTCGATCTGGTAGCCGTCCAGATTTGTACGCCAGCGCTCGTGGTCGGCCAGTTCCTTTTCGGTGGCGCAGGTGAAGATGATGCCGGCTCGCTTGAAGCCGGTGTCGCGACCGGTGCGCTTGTCGAGGCCATCCCATATTCTCAGCGCCTCGGCCATCAACGGCACTTCGCGCGGATCGCGCATCGAGATGCGCACCCAACCCCAGTTGCGGCTCGACTGTTCCTTGCCGATACCGCCCTTCTCGCAGAGCGTGACGCGCAAGCCACGTTCGGCAAGCTCCAGCGCGGTGGAGCAACCGATGATACCGCCGCCGATGACGACAACGTCGCATTCTTTCGGAAGCTCCTCGTCACCGTGGACGGGAACGACATACGGACCGGGCATGAGGGGATCGTCTCCTGGCAGGACTCAAGATCGTTAGGCTAAGGTAGCCCTACAACCCCATCCCTCATTTCGGAACCCTGCCCGTGCCTTGTCCTGCATTCTTTCAGGATTGCTTGAAGGCAAACACGTCGACCGGTTCGCCCAATCCCCGAAGCGGGAACGAACCGAGGCTTTCCATGCCTTCCTTGCACGCGGCCATTTCGACGAAAGCCCGGGAGAAAAGCACCGGACGCTTGATTTCCTTCGTCAGGCTTTCCAGGCGCGAGGCTACGTTCACGGCCGGTCCGATCACTGTGAAGTCGAGCCGCCGACGCGAGCCGATATTCCCGTACATGACGTCGCCGACGTGGACGCCGACGCCGTAGCGCAGCACTTCGCGCCCGTTGCGCGCATTGCGCTCGTTGAGATCGGCGACAGCACGCTCCGCCTCCTTGATCGCCATCAGAAGGTTCTGGCAGGCCGCGGCGTCGCGCAGCGGAAAGATCGCCAGCATACCGTCACCCATGAACTTGAGGATTTCGCCACCGTGCTTTTCGATCGGTTCCGACATTGCGTCGAAATAGCCGTTCAGTAGCTCGATGACGTCATCGCGCGGCCATTGATCCGAAATGGTCGTAAAGTCGCGCAGGTCGCAGATCATGATCGCAGCACCGACCGTCGCACCGCTGCCGCGGGTCGTGGCGCCGGCTAGAATTTCGGCGCTGGCGTGTGGCCCGACGTAGGTTTCAAGCAAAGTGCGCGCAAGAATGTTCTTGGTGCGAATTTCGCTCACAAGCGTCAATGCCGGAAGAACGTCTTTTAGGAAGGCGATATGCTCTTCTGTAAAGCCACCGGGACGGTCACTGGAAAAGGTCGCGATGTGGCGTTTGCCGAGCGTGTGTTCCATTGGCCAGGCGACGTACTCGGTTAGCCCTTCACGTATCATTTCGTCATAGAATTGGTGGTGGCCGTCGCCATCGCGCATTATCTCGAGGTTTCTGCGTACTTCGACTGCGCCGCTGAAGATCTCGTTCACCGGGCTGTTTTGAAACTGCGGTGTTTTCTCGACCCCATAGGCGAACGTATCGATCTTGGCTTCGGCCAGGCCGGTGCGCCAGAGGATGCGCGCACCCAGCCATTGCGGATGAAGCGTTCGGAAATGCAACGATGCGCGTGCGACAGGCACGCCCTCGTCGCGCAGCCGCTGGCACATCTGCACAAATATGTTGTCGATGAACCTCTCGCCGCGCGTCTCGTTGACCAGCCAATCGATAATCTTGCGTCGACGCGCGGGCCACACGCCCTCGCTGTGCTCCATGAGGTCCACAGGTACGTCCGAAAGGGATTGCATAACTACGCTCCACAAAACACGGTCGTCTCCCGATTGCGGAAGACCCTATCCATCCACCAGCTAGATGGTACACGGCGCGTCGAATTGAAATAGCCGGGACCGACCAAGGATGAGTTACGCTGTTTCTTAGCCGAGCAAACGCCGTGTCTCTGCGATGGTCGTGGCGCTCGACGCCAAAGGCCTGTATTCGAGTCCAATCGCGCCGCCGTAACCATGTTGGACGAGCCAATCGACGCGGTGCTTGAGGTCGATGTTCCCGCTACCCGGCTCGTTCCTTCCCGGATGATCGGCGATATGGACGTGGAAAACCCGGTCGATGTTGTCCGCTATGACCTCTGCCGTATTCTCCCCCATCACTGCGGAATGATAGACATCGTAGACGATGCCGATCTCTGGCCGCCCTGTCGCCCTCACGATCTCGATGCCTTCGATCGTTGAGTGCAGGAAATAGCCAACGTGGTCGATCAACGTGTTGAGCGGCTCGAGTCCAAGGCGGACACCAGTACCCTCGAGAAACTCGCCGGCAGCGGTCAGCGTCTCGACGAGAGCCGCCTTCTGCTCTTCACGGGACTTGCCAGGGAGATCATTACCTGCCTGGGCAATCAACGTATGCGCACCGAGGCGTCGGGCAGTCTCAACAGAACTTTTCAGCCCCTTCAGGAAGTTTTCTTTGTTGTTTCTGTCAGTTAAGGCGATCATCGGTTCGGCCACGAAGCTGGTAAGTTGGACGCACGTTTCGGTCAGCGCCCATTCGATGCTGCCGATATCCTTGTCCGTCCATCTCCAGAATTCGACGGCCTCGACGCCATGACTGTGCGCAAACCGGATCCTGTCCGCGAAGGTCTCGGCCTCGGCTGCGAACAGCCATTCGATGCAAGCAGAAAGTCTCATGGCGGCCTCACTGAATCGGGAACTGGTCGACCATAGTCGAGCGGAGGCAACAGGCATATGGCAAAAACCTCCCGCGCGTTGTTTCCGTCTTGACGTCATATTCAGCATTGCTAACGTGTGAAGGCGTATTAATCTCCCAACTCCGCCCGTCATTCGATGACGGGCGTATCTTTTTCCAGCACGATTGAGAAAGCTTGGAATGGCGACAGAGGGACGATGACTGCGGTGGGCGTATCGTTTAGCAAGGCGGGCGTCGTAACCTTGGTGGCCGGCTTTATGCTGGCGCTTCCCAAGACGGCCCTTTCCCAGCCGCCCGCGGCCACTTCACATCGCGTATGCGTTTATTCTCTCGACGTCCCGAACTCCGGTGAGCGCCTTTGCATCACCCGCGAAACATATGGCCGCGATCTCTGCGTCGCGATTGATCACTTCGCTCAGGAGAACCGTCTGCCGCCGGAGTATTTTGCTCGTCTGATCTGGCGGGAGAGCCGCTTCCAGGCGGGCGCCATCAGTCCGAAGGGCGCGCAGGGCATCGCCCAGTTCATGCCCGGAACCGCCAGATTGCGAGGATTGCGGGATAGTTTCGATGTCCTTGAATCCCTCAAGGAATCAGCACGATATCTCGACGATCTGCGAACACGCTTTGGCAATCTCGGCCTCGCTGCCGCTGCCTACAATGCCGGTGAACAAGGGCTCGCCGACTATCTCGATACCGGTCTGCTGCCCTTCGAGACACGCAGCTACGTCCTTGCCATAACGGCAAACACCGTCGAGCAGTGGAAGAACGATCCTCCAGTCGATGCCGCTCAGTTTCTGAGTCCAAGCAAACCCTTCATCGACGCCTGCATCGAGCTTGCCAGCAAGCGTCGTCTTACCGAAACCGCATCGGTTCAACAGGGCCCCTGGGCGCCTTGGGGTGCGCAAGTTGCTGCCCATAGCAACGACGCAGCGGCCCTTCGTCTGTTTTCGGCCGTAGCACGTCAGCTTCCTGCATCGCTCGCAGCCGAAGAGCCGGTCATCGTGCGTGTGCGCGACCGCAGCTTCGGCTTCAGGCCGCGCTACGCTGCTCGTATCGGCAGGCAGACCCGCGCCGAAGCTGACAAGGTCTGCGTGACAGTGCGTGCGGCCGGTGCGGCATGCACGGTTTTCAGAAACTGAGCCAGTATCTGCTTCCATGCAGGAAACCAGACGCCTTTTCTCTCGCGGCCATGAACATTAGAATGAGTTGCGCGTTTCCCTCACGGGAGGAAAGAGCTATGCACAGCACGCCAAACAGACAGATCAGAAATCCGGGGCCGCGGGGCCGAAGCGTCATCAATCGCGGACGACGAAACGACGTTGATTCCGCAGAAGAGCGCAAGCTGCACAAGCTCTTCGGACGCCATGCCCCCGAACATGAGACACAGCCAAATCCGCTCGCCAAGCCACCGAAGCTTCGATAGCGGAGGTCGAAGCGGCTGCTCTAGGTCAGTCCGTCAGGAAGTCCGGGCCGGTTTCCTGATAGGTTAGTTTGAGCGTTCCATCAGGCTGGACGACATACTTCTCGAATACGCGATAGCCCCATTTTCCAAGGAACGTGTTCTTGACCACCGTTCCCGGCGGAAAGGGCGAGTGAACCACGCGTCCATAGGTAATGCTTCCCTGAATGGGCTCAGGAGGTGGCGCAGACGTACACCCGGCAAGCGCCATCGCAACCAGCATTGCGGCATATCTCATCGCTTCCCTCCCATACCGAACCCTCAAAATCTGGCCGCACTACATGCGGCCAGATTCAATCGTGATCGCCGAACGAGCCGGCGAGACTCGCTTATCCTTGCGGCGTCAACGTCATCGACGTTCCGGTCGCAGCAACGTTGAGGCCGAGTTGGCCAGTCACGCTCAAAGTCTGCAGCTGGACCGAGCCGCTGGTCCCGCCAACGAGAATGTTGGCTCCGACACCGGCGACAAGCGTCGCTTCAGCCGACGCACCTTGATAAAGGCCGCCGAGTGACCCGCGATGATAACCAGCGGTCGGGGCGAACACTGCCCAGACGATCCGGCCACGCGTGGTAAACCCGACATCGACCCCCAATTTGCGGATCGCACCTGCGTAGCGGTCCTGCGCTTCAGCATTCGAAACCGGGCTGAAAACGCAATCGACCGTTTTCGCCGAGCCGAGGACGTAACCGACGCCGCCGCCGACATCGCAAGTCAGAATCCCGATCTTGACCCCATCGCGCAGGTCAGCTTCGGGCGCCTGGTAGGTGCTCACCAAATCAGCCGCGATGACGCTCGAGGCCAGGGCTTGCACCAGGGATGCAGCAGCAACAACGGTTGCGATCTTCTTCATCATTTTCTCCTTGTATTGGCTGAAGATAGATAGCGTATTGCCGTGGTTTACCAATACCGCTGATGCATGGCTGCCCTTCCGATCTTGCAGCCTAGACGACGCCGTATGACAAGAACGAGCCTGCTGCGAACAGACCACCGAAACGGGTCGATCACGGCGATGCAAAAAGCATGGCCGTGATCGATGGGCTCAGAGCGTGAGGCGATCCGAGCTAGTTCAGGTCTTGAAATTGAGCCATGTTCTGCTGAGTGACGAGCTGGAACGGAATCCAGACCTCACGGTCCAACTTCTCACCCCTCGCCGCCTTGAGGGCCGCATCGATCGACCCCTTGCCTTGCCCCTTCGCGTCCTGGAACACGGTAACCTTGAGGTCGCCGACCTTCATTGCCTGCAACGCTTCAGGCGTAGCGTCGATTCCGGCGACGAGGATTTTGTCTGTCGAGGCACCAGAATTCTTCAACGCTGCTATGGCACCGAGCGCCATTTCGTCGTTATTGGCGATCACGGCATCGAACTCCAGACCCGAGGTCAGCCAGTTTGACACAAGGTCGGCGCCGTTGACGCGGCTCCAGCTTCCGACCTGCTCCTGAACCACGTTCAATCCGCTGCATTCGGCTGTCTTGATGACGTCATGCACGTCCTGTGTCCGCTGCCGAGCCGCCTGGCTAGTCAGATCTCCAATCATGATAACGACATTGCCCTTGCCGCCGAGCATCCGACAGACTTCCTTCGTCTGCAACGTCCCGGATTCGACCTCGTTGGAACCCACAAACGCCTGCTGCTTGCCAAGCGTCGAAAGATCGGTCGGCTGCACGTTGACGTAGATCAGTGGAATGCCGGCCTCTTCGGCAACCTTGCTAAGCGCAGGCGTGCCGTCGGAATCGACGGGATCGACGATGATTGCCGATACACCGCTGGTCGCAAAGTTGCGGACCTGATCAAGTTGCTTGTTGACGTCGGTCGTCGCATCTTCGATCTGCAACTCGACACCGATCGATTTGGCGTAGGCGTCCATGCCGTTGACGATCAATGTCTGGAAGTTGTTCGACAGCGTTCCCATCGAAACGCCGATGCGTTCGGCGGTATGAGCTTGAGTTGCAAGCACCAGGGCGAGCGCGCTGGCGCTCAGGAATCTAAGCATGTTCTCCTCCCAGAGATGGTGCGGCACCCGATGTCCGCATCAAGACGGTAGCTGCCCCCACTCCCCTCGTCCGCGAAAATTGTGATGAAAAAACCTCAACTTGGCGACGTTTGCCAGTATCGAAGAAAACAAAAAGCCCGGCAATTAGCCGGGCTAAGCTTGGGAGGATAATGATCTTTCAACCTGCCTGCTGCTGTTGCCTCGCCTTCTTCTCCTGGCGCCGACGGGCCTGCTCCATGAACCGCTTGTCCATCCGCTCCTGCGCCTCCGCCGAGCCGTCGTGGAAGGTTCCGAACCACTGGTCGAGCGGGATCACACCGTCAGCGTAGTTGCACTCGAAGTACTTGTGATGGAGGTAGTGATCGTATGCATGGGTATCGATCGCGCTGTCCTCCCCAAGGACGATCTTGTCGAAGCCGGCGTGGCCCGGGGCCGGAGCAAGCCCCGCATGTACGAGGTGAAACATTGCATGCACCGGGTTGGATGGCACGATCCAGTGGATCAACACGCCCGAGAAGTAGAGCAGATGCTCGACCGGATGCATCGCCAGACCGGACCAAGGGCCGGGGTTGACGTTGTTGTGATGCAGCTTGTGGACCGCATGGTAGAGCGGCGGCCAGTGAATCAGGCGGTGCACGAGGTAGAAATGCAGGTCCCGGAATGTCGGGATGAGTAACATTACGATGCCGCAGTAGACCGGGTGTTCCGCGAACGAGACATAGGGAATGATGCCGTTCGCGAATGCCCAGAGCGTGACGGCCTCGAAGGCAGTCCAGATCGGCACGGCGCTGGCAAACGTCCAGATGACGTTGTCGATGGTCTGGTTTCCAAAGAGAAACGCGTCATTGCCGACCGACGGCCATTTTGCATTGTACTTGAAGCTCGTTCCCTGCTTGCGCTGCATATAGAGGCGCAGGTGGAACATTCCAAAGAACACGAACACGAGCGCGGCGTTGCGCACCAGGAGATACGCGACCCAGCCGATCGAGAAGGTCTTCGTGGTTTCGAAGGACGGCGTCGCATACAGCCAGACCAACGTCCCGATGACGGCATAAAGAACGTTCCAGGGCATTAGATATCCCGGATAGCCAAAGACCCACTTCAGGAATCGCATCGGCTGAACCGGCCATACAAAGACCGGCGGATAGGAGAGCAGTTTGGCGGGCGCCCAATCGCCCCGTTTGTTGCGCTTTCCGTAAAGTGTATCGTCCATCGCCACTCCTCCGTATCGATTACCTCTGAAGATACCGAAGCAGTGTGCGGGAGCCCACACATTGCTTGAGGTGTTTTCCTCATTTTGCAACTGTGCTCATATGCTGCCGCTAGCCGATAGTTTCGGTGGGAGGAGCCAAACATGTCCAAAGTGACTTTGAAGGATGTCGCCAGAGAGGCGAAGCTCGGATTGGCAACCGTCGAACGCGTTATCAATGGCCGCGGCGGTGTTACGGACAAAACCATCGAGAAGGTCATTCGCGCAGCCAAGAAGCTGGAGTACGGGACACGCCAGTCGCATTTCAATCGCGGGGCGATCCGCATCGAGGTCATCCTCGTTCGCCCCGAAACGAGTTTCTTCGCACGCCTGAATCAGGCCTTCGAACGGATCGCCGCGTCGCTGGACAAGAATGTCATTCTGCATCGGACCTTCGTCAAGGAAAGCGATCCGGTTGGCATGGCGCGCCACGTTGCCAACCCGGCCTTCCGACGTTCCGGACTAATCATATGCGCGCCCGACGATGCCCGGGTCAGCGCCAGTCTCCGAAAAGCCAGTACAGCCGGTGTGGAAGTGGTCCAGATCGTTGCCCGTTGCGATTCTGACATCCCGTTTGTCGGCATTGATGACTATGCCGCCGGTCGTTGCGCCGCCTATTACATGACCGGGATGCTGGGTGCCCGGAGCGGAAAGCTGGTCTCCCTCTGTCATAGCGGCGCCTACGCAAATCACCGCGAGCGCATCAAGGGTTTCTCCGACTACATCGCCGAGAAAGGCTCTCCTGAGCATTCCTTCTCGCTTGTCATGTTCGGCCATGATGACGACCTCCAATCGGCGGAGCTGTTAAGCGAGGCGCTTCGCCGCAACCCCGATATTATCGGCGTCTATTCGGCCGGCGGCGGCGATGAAGGCGTGGCGATCGTCCTACAGCAATGGGCGAAGCAGAAGGACGTCTATTGGGTCGGCCATGAACTGACGGATAAGAAGAAGCGGCATCTGCAGTCCGGCCTCATGGACATATGCATCGACCAGACGCCGGAGGTTCAGGCACGTCGCGCCGTCGACATGATCCTGCATAAGCTCGACATCATCAAAGCTGAGATCACCACCGATCCCGTGCGCTTCATGACCATTAACGCCCAGAACGTCTAGCTGTCGCGTATTGATCAAAACACCTCAGGGAATAGCCTCGCCAACGCCGCGATTTCATGCTGTCTAGCCGTCAACTGAACCCGCGGAGGCGCCGATGCAATCCCTATCCGTTTTCCAGTCGCTCTGGGCAATGGAACGCCGTAGCGCCATCCAGCCGGAGCTCTCGCTGGAGGAGAGCATCGAGCGGATCGCAGAGGCCGGATTCGATGGGGTCAGCGCCCATTGGTACGACCGCAGCCACGTCAGGCGCCTGAACTCTCTCCTAAAGCCTCACGGGCTGAAGGCCGAGGGCCAATGCTTCCCGAAGAGCGTCGACGACCTCAAGCCCGCACTCGAGAACGCTGCCGAATACGGTGTTGCCCACCTCTGTCTCCAACCCGACGTCCGGCTCCGCCGCATCGAGGACTGTCTTTCATTGCTCGAAGGTTGGCAGCGGTTAAGCGAAGAGGCGAAGATTCCGGTCTATGTCGAGACCCATCGCGACCGGATGACCACCGACCTCTTCTTCACGCTCGATCTCCTGGACCAGCTTCCCAATCTCCGGCTGCTCGGCGACCTGTCGCACTTCCTGGTCGGGCGCGAATTCGCCTGGCCGGTGTCGGCGGAAAACCATGCCATGATCCATCGCATTCTCGACAGCTCGTGGTCCTTCCATGGGCGGGTCGCGTCGCGCGAACAGGTGCAGATCGAAATCTCCTTCCCGCACCATCAGCCATGGCTCGATCTCTTCATGGAGTGGTGGGAGTATGGTTTTCGAAGCTGGCGACGCCGGGCCGGACCAGATGATACACTCGCCTTCACCTGCGAAGTCGGCCCAAAGCCTTACGCCATCACCGGCCGTGATGGCGAGGACACCACCGACCGGTGGGAGGAAGCGCTGCTGCTGAAAGACCGCGTAAAAGAACTCTGGGCGCGCACCGCCTGACAATCGATCGCAAGTAACAATCTGGGAGGAATCCGACATGGACGTTCGCGCCGCCGTTGCCGTTGAGGCTGGCAAGCCTTTGGAAGTGATGACCGTGCAGCTGGAGGGACCGCGGGCCGGCGAAGTGC
>NZ_JACIAH010000006.1 GCF_014194695.1 Rhizobium sp. BK399
TGAATATTTGCACATTCAAGGCGCCTGATACAAAGCTCCTCCGCTCAAGCGTCGAGGAGCTTTTTTGCGTTTCTGCCAAGTGTCCAGCTCGACGGATGCGATCCTGGTCATCAAATCATTCTGTGCGGCGGTGATGAACTGCTGCTCCATCAGGTCCAGAACCTCCATCGAGGCCATGATGTTGGCGATCGAGCCGTGCACCTGCAGACCGGCCGGCTGATGGCCCGGGGTCTTGCCGATCACGGTACCCGGTTCAGGCTGCCAGCAGCCAGGGGAGACGAGTTTACTCATGGTGGCGGGCCGGATCCACGCGATGCATCGAAGCCGATCGTGCGACCGAAGGCGATGGATGAGCCCGATCTGAGGATCGAAATGCTGAAGGTCAAGGCGCGGAATTTTCACTAGTGCCCTCGCGGCGGACGGCGAGCTACGGCTGCCTGAAGACAATCATTTTTTCTGCCGTCATCTCACGCGCAGTATATGGAATACCGCCGACCCCATAGCCTGATGTCCGCCGACCGGCAAACGGCATCCAGTCGGTCCGAAACGCGCTGTGGTCATTGACCATAACAGTCGAGGCATCAAGGCGCTCGGCCGCCTTGAGCGCAACGGCGAGATCACGCGTGAAGATGCTGCTCTGAAATGAGACCGGCAACGAATTTGCCTCATGAATGGCCTCATCGAGACTGGAAAATGAAAAGATGCAGGTGACCGGGCCGAACGCTTCTTCGTGTGATATCGTCGATTTTTGGGGCGGCTCCATGAGAACAGCAGGCGCCAACGTTGTGCTGCTGAGGCGTCCACCTCCGACAAGGCGCGCACCGTCCGAGGCGGCTTGCGCGACCCAGTCTGCGACCCGGTCGGCTTCTTCAGGCGTAATGAGTGGGCCGACTTCGGTTTGGGCAAGCAGGGGGTCTCCTACGCGCAGTCGCCCGACACGCTCGGCGAACCGTTCGACGAAGGCATCCTTGAGAGACCCATGGACATAGATGCGTTGGACGGAGACGCAAACCTGACCCGCATGATAGTAGCCGCCCTTCGCGAGCGGTTCGATGATTGCGTCGATATCGGCAGTCTGGTCGATGATAACGGGGGCCACGCCGCCGTGCTCGAGTGCGCAGCGGGTTCCCGGCGCCAGATTGGCGCGCAGATGCCAGCCCACCGCGGCTGAGCCGATGAAGCTCAGGAAGGCGATCCGCGGATCGCTTGCAAAGGCGCTCGACAGATCGCGGCTCTCGGGGAGCAGGGTCTGGACCCAGCCATCCGGTATGCCTGCTTCATGGACGAGCTTGACCAGCTCCAGGCAGCTAAGCGGCGTGGTGGCGGCGGGCTTGACGATGACAGGACAGCCCGTGGCGATCGCCGGCGCGATCTGGTGAACAATGAGATTGAGAGGATGGTTGAACGCCGAAATTGCGGCAACCACGCCGATGGGTTCCAGGATCGTCCAAGCGCGGCGGCCCTCGCTGGCCGGGGTGACGCCCATCGGTATCTCGGAGCCACCTCGGCTGCGAAGCAGTTCGGCGGCGTTTTGAATCCCATCGATCGCCCGATCGGTTTCAACCAATGCATCGGTGTAGGGCTTGCCGCCTTCTCGTGCGATGCGTTTTGCGAACGTCTCGCGTTGCTGCAAAACCAGATCGGCAAGGCGGAGGAGAACCGCCCGACGCTGGTGCGGCTGCAGCCAGCCGCGCCTGTCCTCGAAGCGTTTGCGGGCGAGGGTCAGCTTGCTTTCAAGTGCTGTGGCGTCGTCCGTCGGAAGATCGGCGATATGTTCGCGATCATAGGCTTGCACGACTTCAAGCATGAGATCCTCCGTTCCAGTTACTCTCCGAGCGCGACAGCTTCGAGGACAAGCGCCGAGCGATCCGCCAACGCCGGAACACGGGCGAGATAGGCCTGGTAGTGCTGCGTCTGGCGATGGGCTTCGACCGCCTCCGCGTCACGATAGAGCTCATCGAGCACGTAGCGCGTGGGCATTGAGGTGTCTCGCCATATGTCCCAGCGCAGATTGCCCGGCTCTGCCCGGCAATGCGGGATCATGCCGATCAGCAACTCGCGCAGTTCATCCGCCTTGCCGGGATGTGCAGTCAGGCTGGCGGTGATTTTCACGAATGATTGCGGCATGATGGTTCTCCCGTTTGACGTTGCTGCCTAGGCCAAAGAGGCGCGGTCTCGCAGGGCCGCAAGCAGCTTCTTTCCGAGTTCGCCTGCCGAAGCGGGATTCTGGCCCGTGATCAAACGTCCGTCGACGACGACATGCTCCTGCCAATTGGCAACCGACGAATAGTCGGCGCCCTCGGTTCTGAGCGCGTCCTCGAGTTCGTAGGGCACGTCCTCGCGGGCATAGTCATATTCCTCTTTCGTGGAGAAGCCCGTGAGCTTTTTGCCATGGACGAACGGTTTGCCGTCTCCGACGTCCACACCGAGCAGCGCGCAGGGTCCGTGGCACACGGCGGTCACCAGCTTGTTCGTCGTCCAGGCACGCGCGACCGCCTGCTGCACCTGCGCATTGCGCTGTATGTCGACCATCGGCCCCAGGCCGCCGGGCACAAGAATGGCATCGTAGTCGGCCGCATCCACCTCGCTGAGTTTACGACTGCGATTTAGCCGCCGAAAAGCCTTGCTCTCGAAGAACGCCTTCTGGGCGAGGTCCTTTTCGTCATAGGCGTCGTAAGGAGTCCAACCGCCGGCAGGAGAGGCGAATTCCACGGCGATGCCGGCGGTGTCGAGGACATCGAACGGATGGGCAACTTCCGCAAAGAAGAAGCCGGTTTTCCGGTTGTGCGGTCCGATCACGGCTGCGTTGGTGACGATGAACAGGACATGCTGGGTCATGATTGTCTCCTAGACATATGGTTCGGTTGGTTCTCGCGGGCCGTCCCGTCAGAATGTGACCACGGCACGCCCGACGATCTTGTTGTCCCGCATGAGATCGATGTATTCGTTGATATTCTTGAACGAGATCGTCTTGATCGTGTGCTGGATCTTGCCCGCGGCTGCCAGCGCCATGACCTCGATCAGATCCGCGTTGCTTCCCCAGAACGAGCCGTGAAAGGTTTGCTCGCCGGAGACACGTGGAAACAAAGGAATGTTGATCCGGTCGCCGATGAAGCCGACGTCGGCATAGTGCCCGCTGATCGCCAGGCGTGAGAAGGCTAGTTGCATCATCTCCGTAGCACCGGCGCAGTCGATGATCGCGTCGAACTTGTCCTGGCCGGTCGCCTTCTTGAGCTCTTTTCCGACATCCTCCGACGACTTGCCCTCGATCGCGATGATATGGTCGGCACCGTATTTCTTGGCGACCTGAAGCTTTTCCTCGTTCCGCGCGACGGCAACGACCGGGCCGCCCGCGCCCAGCAGCTTGGCATATTGGACGGCATAGGTGCCAAGGCCGCCGATGCCGAATACGCCGATGACCTTATCGGGTCCCAGGCCACCGGCATCGCGGATCTTCTTGAGTCCGCGATAGGGGGTCAGTCCGGCATCCGTCAGTGGTGCCAGCTGCTCGAACTTGAGATGTTTGGCAACTTTGATGGCATAGCGGGCTGGCACCGGGATGTATTCGGCAAAGCCACCATAGGTACCGAAGCCCGGCCAGCGGACATTGGGGCAGATATGCGTATTGCCGACCTGGCAATGCTTGCAGACACCGTCACCCCATCCGGGCGAGACGACGACATGATCACCTTCCGAAAGGCCAGAGGCTTTGGCCACCACGCCGCCGATCTTCTCGACCGTTCCGGTGATTTCATGACCAGGAATGACGGGGGGCGGGATATCGCCATAGCCCTGGAAGAAGCCATCGATGAGGAGCACGTCCGAGCGGCACATGCCACAGGCGGCGACCTTCACGAGCACCTCGTCGGGCTGAATATCGGGAACCTTGATGTCCTCAAGAACGAGGGGCTTGTTGTATTCGAGAATACGCGCGGCCTTCATAACAGGTCTCCTTCACCGTGTTGGATTTCTCATGATCGCGGCTGCCGCCGCCTCGGCGACCGCGATGTCCTGCTCGACA
Source organism: Rhizobium sp. BK399 (assembly GCF_014194695.1). Taxonomy (GTDB): domain Bacteria; phylum Pseudomonadota; class Alphaproteobacteria; order Rhizobiales; family Rhizobiaceae; genus Rhizobium. The sequence goes on from NZ_JACIAH010000006.1 coordinate 4,022, forward strand.
GAACCGGCGCTTGCGCCCACCGCACCGACGATCTGATCGCCAATCGTCACAGGCAGACCGCCGCCGAAAATCACGACACGGCCATCGTTGCTCTGCTCGATCCCGAACAGCGGTGCGCCGGGCTGTGCCAATTCAGCGAGATATTCGGTCGTCTTGTTGAACATCCGGGATGTCTTTGCCTTGCCGATGGCAAGATCGATGCTGCCTTCGAGCGCACCGTCCTGGCGTGCGAAGGCGATCAGCGCGCCACCCGCATCGACCACGGCGATGTTGTAGGGAATGCCAATTTTGGCCGCCTTGACCTCAGCTGCTTGGAGCATCTGCTTGGCGTCCGACAAAGTTAGCGTGCTCAGCGCGCGAGGCATGGTCCCTCCTCGATCCGATAGTTCCTCGACCAGTCACGTCCAGGCGCAAGCAGGCATGGCCAACAACGACCACCGAAAGCTAGAACCTGTTGATGCTGTCGGGCCGTAACCTGTGGGATTTCGTTATCCGACGACCCCCACCTTGATATCACCGCTCAAGGAAGGTCGCCGGTTAAAAAAGGTAAATCTCCGATCAGGGCGAGCGGGCTCGGTTGGGATGGCCGCAATTCGCCTTCATATCCGTTTTGGACATGGTGGCCGTCGTATCAACGCAGCGGCCACTGTGGAGACAGCCCATTTCTCATCCGATCGGCCACCTTCCAATAGGTTCCGCTGGTGTTACGACTGTGGTCAACCGTGCATGAGTTGCAGACATAGATAGGTTGCCCATACACTTTTGCGCCGTGACGCGGTTGCCGGACAATTGGTTTCGACGAGGGAAGTCTTTATGAAGGGAACGGACTTCTCCGAATTCAGGAGCGGCTGGCGGATCGTTCTGGCCAGCCTGCTTGGAACGGCTTTTGGCTTGCCTGCCGTAGTGTTTTACACGATCGGCGTTTTCGCTCCGATCTTTGCGCGGGAATTCGGCTGGTCGTTCGCGACAATTTTTGGCGGCCTGTCGTTGTTGGCCGCTTCGGTCCTGGCTGTCGGGCCATTTTTTCGCGATCTTGATCGACAAGTTTGGAGCACGGCTGGTGGCGTCGACCTCTCTGTCGTGCCTGGGCCTGAGCTATATGACGCTTGCGGCATCGAGCGGCTCGATTGGACAGTATTATCTCTCGTGGCTGGCCATCGCGATCTTCGGGCTGGGGGCGACGCCAGTCGTCTTCACGCGGGTGATCAACGGCGTATTCGAGGAACGCCGGGGGCTTGCCCTTGGCATCGCGTTGTCAGGCGCGGGGCTGTTCGCCTTCGTGGTGAAGCCGCTGGCGCAATTTTTGATCGAGACGGGCGGCTGGCGTGTCGCGATCCTCATCGTGGGCACAATGCCGATAGTCATGGCATGTCCGATGGTGCTTTGGGGCTTTGCCGGATTGCGCAGCAGGAATGTCGACGCGGGGTTGGCACCAAGGATTGCGTCGGAAGGCATGACCGCACGCGAGGCCTTCCGCTCACGCTCGTTCTGGCTTCTGGCCATCGTCTTCATTCCGATGTCCCTTGCCGTCGCGGCTCCGCTTCCCAACATCGAGAACATCCTTCGCTCGCTGCATCTGTCGCCGACCGAAGTCGTCCAGCTCGCCTCGCTCGTCGGCATAGCGGCTGTAGCCGGTCGGCTGCTGGGCGGCGTTCTGGTCGACAGGTTCTGGGCGCCGGCTGTTGGTACGGTCATATTGACGCTCGGCGCGGTCGCCTGCTTCACCCTGTCACTGGACGATGTGAGCTTCGCCATGGCTTGCATCGCCATTCTATTGCTTGGCCTGGTATCCGGGGTGGAATTCGACCTGATGGCCTATCTGGTTTCCCGCTATCTCGGGATGCGGAGCTACGCCACGACATATGCAACACTATACGGTATCTTCGTGGTCGGGGCTTTCGTGGGCCCCAGCCTGTTTGGCTACGCGTTCGACAGCACCGGCACCTATTCGGGCATCCTCAAAGCCTGTGCGCTGCTGCTCATCGGCGGCGCGACAGTGGTTCTTTTCCTGGGGCCTTATCCAACCCGGAAAGCCTAGCAGCGCCAGCGGGCCGATCCCGGTGGTTGTGTGACCGCGTTCGATTTTTACGTCTTTTAACCAGCCGAGCCGCAACCCTCACGATATCATCTCCGCAGTTTCCAGGACGGCCGGCATCGGTCCGCCGCCCATCGCGAGACATCAGGAGTTCGACACGATGAAACCCACAATCTGGATATTGTCCGCGGCCATGACTGCTTTTGCTCCAGCGGCCTCTGTCGCCGCCGAAAAACCCGTCTCGATCGTTCTGGTGCACGGCGCGTTCGTCGACGGCTCCGGCTGGCAGGCGGTGTTCGACACCCTGAGCAAGGATGGGTATGAGGTGCTGGTGGTTCAGAACCCGACGATCAGCCTCAGTGGCGATGTCGCGGCCACGGAGCGTGTGATCGCTAAGGCGAAACATCCGGTGGTCCTCGTTGGCCACTCCTACGGTGGGATGGTCATTACCGAGGCCGGCGATAACCCCAAGGTGCAAAGCCTGGTCTATGTCGCGGCGTTCGCGCCCGACGCCGGGGAGTCGGTGGCATCGCTTGCGGAACAGCCGGTTCCGGCCGGAGAATCGGCCGCACCGCTGTTGCCGCCCAGTGATGGCTACCTAACCGTCGACCCGTCGAAATTCCCGAAGGCATTTGCCGCCGATGTCGATGCCTCAATTACAGGCTTCATGGCCGCAGCCCAGGTTCCCTGGGGACTGGACGCTGTGAAGACCCCAATCAGCAAGGTCGCGTGGAAGGCCAAGCCCTCGTATTTCATGGTCACCACGAAAGACATGATGATCCCCCCAACCTTCCAGAGGGGATTTGCCAAACGGGCCGGCAGTGTGACCACCGAGATCGACAGCAGCCATGCCGTCATGCTTTCGCATGCCAAAGAGGTCGCAGCCTTCATCGAAACTGCGGATAAATAGCGGAACCGGATCATGCCCTACATCAAGATCATGGCCAACTTGCTTGCCAAGCCGGGCAAAGCCGAAGAACTTGAGGCGCTGCTCTTCGCCATGGCACCCGAGTGCAGGATGGAGCCGGGGAACCTGAGATGGGATGTCTGGCGGGATCAGGCGAAAGCCGACCGCTATGTTCTGGATGAACTCTATATCGACAACGCCGCGGTGGCGGCGCACCGCGAGACGCCGCATTTCAAGAATTACCTCGCCAGCATCCATGATCTCGCCGAACGGAGCGCCTTTGTCCTCGACCCCGTAATGGTTGCGAGCAAGAATGGCTAGGGTCAAAACTCAATCAGGATAGGTGTTTTGCCGGAGAGCTTCGAGAAGTTGACGCGCCTTCACCACGGTCACGCAGGGTAGTACGTCATCGAACTCGGCGCAGACGGGCGACAGCAGTTCGGCCGCGGCGTCGCGCCGGTCGGCTTCGACCCATAGTTCCGCCAATGCCGTCGATGCCCGAAGCCGGAAGAAAAGCGCGCCGCTTTCCCTTGCTGTTTCCGCCGCGAGCAGCAGCGTTTCCGACGCGCCCGACAGGTCGCCATCCAGTCGCTGCAGCATGGCGCGCACGCGTAACAGCTCCGGTCGAGACCAGTGTTCACCCTGTCGGTCGGCGCGGTCGAAAGAGGCACTCAGGCTGTCGCGGGCCAGCGCGATGCGCCCTTCGCGCAAGGCAGCCTCGGCGAGAGTGGCGAGATAGAACGGCACCCGAACAAGGAAGTTGTTGGCGACGAGTTGCTCGATCGCGAGTTTCATCGTGTCGACCCCTTCCGGGTCGCCGTCCGTGCTCCCGACGACGCCGCGGTAGAACAGGCAGACCGGCCGCCAGATCGCGATTTCGCGTAGAGTAAGATTGCGGGCAAGCGCCGCGACATGCAGGCGTGCGATTTCGGTATCGCCGGACCAAAAGGCGATAGGCAAGGCGGCCTGCGCCAGAGCGTTGGAATGCGAGACCGTGTGGTTGAGTGCGACACTATGGTCGAGCGCGTCCTGCAATGCTGCCGCCGCTTCACGGCGATCTCCGGCTACCCAGGCCGTCATCGCCAATGCCACCCGGATCGACACGAACCGGTCCATCTGGAAGCGGGCAACAGCCGAGCGCTTTGCCGAGGTGGCATTGTCGCGCGCGAGCCGTTTCAGGCCGGAATGCGCGCGCCCGATATCGCCGCGATAGAAGACGGCCGTGAGCCTTACCCGTTCTCCCTCTACGATAGCCAGCCGTTCATCATCGCCGCCTGCGAGTTTGGCAAACTGCTCAAGCGTCGCGATCGCCTGCCTGTGTCGCCCGGTGAAGCTCTGCAATATGCCAAGCCCCCACAAGGTGCGAAGTTGATAATCGACATTGCCGATCTCGCGCGCCAGTCGGTTTGCCTCCGTCCACGCCGCGTCGGCTTCGGGACCGAGATTATCGGAGAAATTGAGGCCCGAGGCATAGGACGCGATGAGCTTCATCTTGATAGCGGGGTCGCAACGCGACAGTGCTTCCGTGCATCTCAGCGCACGCTCGACACATTGCCGGCTTTCAGCGACGGTCGACAATTCGTCCCAAAGCGGAATTGCAGCGGCGGTAAGGCGCACGCCCACCTCCGGCTGGGCGCCGTGACCGAGTGTCCAGTCGATCGCCTTGCGCAAGTCGTTCGTCCGCTGTGCGTAGCACGCGGTCCATTCATTTCTCGGCCTCCACAGCCACTCCGCTTCGGCTTGCTCGAAAAGCCGGAGCAGGTAGCGCGCGTGGCTGGATCGGGCATTGGCGGCTTCTCCACTCCTGTCCAACTGCTCGGCCGCAAAGCTGCGAGTGCAGTCGAGCAGACGATAGCGTAGTCCTTCGACGTCGTGCGCGGCCGACAAAAGCGATTTTGCCGCAAGGTTTTGCGTACAAGCGGCGATCTCCTCGATTGCTAGGCCAATGTGGTCGGCCACGCCGATGACATCGGAGAAAGAGAAGCTTGCCGAAAAGACCGACAGGAAGCGTAGAAGCTTGGCCTCCTCCTTGGACAGGAGCTGATAGCTCCACTCCAGGGTCGCGAGCAGGGTCTGGTGTCGTGGCGGGGTCCCCGCGGAACTGGCGACAAGTGGCTCAAAACTGTGCTCGAGCAGAAAGAGCAGGGTTGTCGGTTTCAATAACGGCAGCCGCGATGCTGCGAGCTCGATTGCAAGCGCAATACCGTCCAGACGCCGGCATATTGCTGCCACGACTGGTGCGTCAGCGTCATCGAGTTGGTATCCGCAGGCTTCGTTGACGCGTTGAACAAAGAGTTGGACCGCGGGGAAGGTCAGGGCATCTGCTCGGTTCTCTCCGCGGTGTTCGTCTGGATAGGGAAGCGGAGACAGGCGATAGACGCTCTCCGACCGTGATCGAAGCGGCTCCCGGCTTGTGGCGATGATGTGAAGGCCCGGAAGCGCAAGCGTAAGGTGTTCCGCGATCGCCGACGCGGTGCTGAGAACATGCTCGCAGTTGTCCAGCACGAGCAGCATTTCGTGACTGCGCAATGCCTCGACGATCCCGGCAAGCGTATTCGCCGATCTGCCGCCGATGCCCAGCGACGTCGCTATCGTCACCTCCACAAGCTGGGGATCGCCGATGACGGCAAGATCCACAAAACAGACACCGTCCCGATAGTTGTCCAGAAGGCTTTTTGCCGTGGCGACAGCGACAGTCGTCTTGCCGACTCCCGCTGGTCCGACAACGGTTACCAGTCGGCTTTCCGGAAGCCTGGCGGCGAGCTCCGCAACGACGTCGTGGCGACCGACAAGTTGCGGCAGGCGGGGCAACTCGCGGATGAAAGCGTTGGCCGCATCGAAGGAGAGGTGCGGCTGGCTTCCACCATAGATGCGCAGGGGCGCAACGAAGCGGTAGCCGCGGCCGGCCACGGTGGCAATGCACGACAGGCCTGAGGCCGTTCGTGGAAGGGCCCGGCGCAGCGCGGCGATGTTGACTTTCAGGTTGCTTTCGTGAACGAAGGTGCCCGGCCAGGCGAAACTCATAAGCTTGTCCTTGCCGACGACCTCTCCCGGGTGGCTCACGAGCAGGTGGAGCAGATCGACGGCCCGGCTTCCCAACCGCAACGGCTTGTCGCGAAACATCAGTAGTTGCCGGTCCGGAATGAACCGATAGTCACCAAAGCAATATGTCTTGCCGTCTGATTTGCCGGATCGTTCCATGCGCTCTCAGATGATTTCGCTGTGACCGTGCTGTCATGAGTTGCGCCGAACGAATTCAAGGCTCAAACTGGCGCTTGCCAGCGAATTTAGCCGCTTTTCGCGCCAGGGTCACCCACCCGTGTTGGCTCAACAAGTGAAGACGTTCATCATGACTGAGCGCACGATCATGCCGCACTCGGGCGACAATATCACCTCGCGGTAAAGTGCTGGCATTGCTGGACCTGTTGCGCCGTGGCAGCAATAACGACGCAAGGCATGCAACCTCGCAGCCGAAATTGAATTCCGTCTGATTGTGACGTTGTGAAATATATTTCACAATATGAATTATATTGACAAGTATTTCATCTTCGCCTTTATTGTTCCCATCGAACTTCGAGGAGGAAGTTCGGTTTCAACGCGATCAGCGGCGTCGGTTTGACGCCCTCGGGCTTTTGGGAGGGGCTTCGGCCTCGAGGAGGAATCTTGCGCAAATTTTTAGGCTCGACCGCATTGGCGGTCCTTGCAACAACGCTTTTTGCCGGCACGGCGTCGGCGGAGACCGACAATCCGTTCCGCTGTAAGCCGGGTGAAAAATACGTCATGAACGTCATGGTTTCGGGCGTCGAATACTGGTTCCCGGTCTATGAGATGTTCAAGCAGGCCGGCCAGCAGTTCGGCTGCGAAACGGCCTATACAGGCACGCCGGAATATGACGTCAACAAGCAGATCGCCACCTTCGACCAGGCGCTGGCCCAGAACCCGGCCGGCATCCTCGTCCATCCGATGAACTCCGATCCGTTCATCGAGCCGATCAACCGCGCCATCGACCAGGGCACGGCCGTCGTCACCTTCGCCGCCGACTCGCCGCTTTCCAAGCGCGTTTCGTTCATCACCTCGGACAACAACCGCGAAGGAGTCTATGCCGCCGATGCGATTGCCGAGAAGATGGGTGGCAAGGGCGAATATGCGGTTCTGGAAAATCCTGGTCAGGACAACCACGACAAGCGCATCACCGCCTTCATCGGCCGCATGGAAGAAAAGTGGCCGGACATGAAGCTGGTTGGCCGCGCCGCTTCCAACCAAGACCCGACCAAGGCCTATCAGGGGCTTTCGAGCCTGATTCAGGCCAATCCGAACCTCGGTGCAGTCTTCATGCCAGAGGCGAACTCCGCGATCGGTGCCTCGCAGGCGTCCAAGGAAAACGGCGGCAAGGTTCTCGTGATGTGCGCCGACGTCAACGCCAACATCCTCGACATGATCAAGGCCGGCGAAGTCTTCGGATCGATCAACCCGAACCAAGGCATGCAGGGCTATATGGGCTTCATGCTGCTGTGGCTTGCAAAGCACCCGGAACTGATCGACCCGATGAATGACGCCAAGCGCTCGGGCTTCAACCCGATGAGCATCCCGGTGGTGGACAACGGCCTTTCGATCGTCACCGCCGAAAATGCCGACGACTTCTATTGGGACAAGTACCTGAAGCGGCGTGGCACGAAGGGAATCGAGGAATAAGGGGCTCTTCTCCCCGGGTGGATGAGGGGCTGGCTCTGAGCATGCCGCACTGTCCCTGTCCCGTCATCGCCTCGCAAACTTGGCACTTCTCCCCGCTGGGGGAGAAGCGTCAGATTACAGCGGCCGCCTCGATCTGTTGCCGGCTATGAAGTAAGGGAAAATGACCAATGACGGAGCCGGTGCTTACCATTCACGGCATGACCAAGCATTTCGGGGCGGTGAAGGCCTTGACCGATGTCAACTTCACGCTCGAACGCGGCGAGGTTCATGCGCTGTGTGGCGAAAACGGCGCCGGAAAGTCGACCCTGATGAACATCATCGCGGGCGTGCTGCAGCCGACCGAAGGCGAGATCCGCGTTGATGGCAAACCCGTGCGTATTGCTTCGCCGGCTGCCGCGCAATCGCTGGGCATCGGTCTCGTGCATCAGGAAATCGCACTTTGCCCGGATGCGACAGTGGCCGAAAACATGTTCATGGCGGCGACCAACCGGCGACGCACCCCTTTCATGAATTACCGTGCCCTGGAGCGCGATGCCCAGGCAGTGATGAACCGGCTCGCCGCCATCGATGTGCGCCAGAAGGTCGCGGACCTGCCGATTTCCAGCCAGCAGCTTGTCGAGATCGCCAAGGCGCTGACGCTAGACTGCCGCGTTCTGATCCTCGATGAGCCCACTGCTGCGCTTACCGAAACGGAGGCGCAGCGGCTCTTTTCCATCATCCGCGACCTCAAGGCGAACGGCATCTCGATCATCTATATCAGCCATCGCATGGCGGAGATCTTCAGTCTCTGCGACCGGGTGACCGTGTTCCGTGACGGCCGTTATGTCTGCACCGACAACATCGCCGATGTCACGGCTGACGACGTGGTGAGCCGCATGGTCGGTCGCGAGATTACGCAGCTCTATCCCGACAAACTCGGAGCGGGCGAGGCATCCAGCGAGACGATCCTTGAAGTCGATGGCATCAGCGACGGTGCGCGTTTTCATGACATCAGCTTCGATTTGCACAAAGGCGAAATCCTCGGCATTGGTGGCCTGATCGGCTCCGGCCGCACGGAAATCGCCGAGGGCATTTGCGGCCTTCGTGCGCATACATCCGGCGAGGTCCGCCTGCATGGCAAGTCTCAGGCGATCCGCGCCTATGCCGATGCCGTTAAGGCCGGTATCCTCTATCTGTCGGAGGATCGTAAGGGCGCGGGCATTTTCCTGGAAATGTCGATCGCCCAGAATATCTCGGTGCTGAACCTGAAGGCGCTCACCAATCATGCCGGTCTGCTCAACGGTCGCGCCGAGGCGACGGTGGCGGAGGATTTCGCGCGGCGGCTGGCGGTGCGCATGCTCGGCGTCGAGGCGCCGGTCAAATCGCTTTCGGGCGGTAACCAGCAGAAGGTGGCGATCGCCAAGCAACTTGCCGTCAATCCCAAGGTGATCCTGATGGATGAGCCGACACGCGGCATCGATGTCGGCGCGAAAGCCGAAATTCACCGGCTGCTGCGCGACCTTGCGCGCGGCGGTATCGGTATCGTCGTCATCTCTTCGGAAATGCCCGAGCTGCTCGGGCTCTGCGACCGCGTGATGGTCGTGCGGGAGGGGCGCATCGCGGGCGAGCTTGGCCCGCAAGACATGACGGAAGAAGCCGTGATCCGCCTTGCATCGGGGGTCAGCGCGGCGAGGACGGCAGATCATGCCGCTTAAGGAGGGGGAGACGGGAATGGCAATCGACACGATGGCGGCGGACATGCCGAAAACGGGGCATTGGAAACGCATCGGCACCATGCGCGAGGCGGGGCTGATCGCTATCATCCTAGCTCTCTGTGTGATCATGAGCTTTGCCTCTCCGCACTTCCTCACGTTCGGCAATTTCCGCGCCATGCTGATGAGCTTTTCTGTGGAGGGCATCGTCGTCGTCGGCATGACGATCCTCCTGATCGTCGGCGGTATCGATCTCGCCGTCGGCTCGGTGGTCTGCTTTGCTATGGTGCTCTCCGGCTCGCTGTTCCTTGCCGGATTGGACCCGTGGACGTCCTCGCTAGTCGGCATTCTCGCCAGCGGTTTCATTGGGGCGATCATGGGCTTCTTCGTGACGGTGGTCGGGCTCAATCACTTCATCACCTCACTTGCGGGCATGGTGATCGTACGCGGGCTTTGCCTGATCATAACCAAGGGCACGCCGCTCTCGCTTTTCACGCTGCCGGCAAGTTTCAAGGCCGTGGGGCAGGGCACGTTCTATGGTGTTCCCTACGTGATCCTGATCTTCGTCGCTGTGGTCATCCTGTTCGATTTCCTGCTGCGCCGGGCGACTGCCTTCCGCAAGGTCTTCTACACCGGCAGCAACGAGAAGGCGGCACTCTATTCCGGCATCCGCACCAACCAAGTGAAGTTCTGGGTGACGGTTCTCTGCTCAACGCTGTCAGGTGTCGCAGGTGTCATCTATATGTCCCGCTTCGGTGCCGCGACGCCCACTTTCGGCGTCGGCATGGAGCTGAATATCATCGCGGCGGCGGTTATCGGCGGGGCTTCACTGAACGGTGGCTCGGGCACGATCTTCGGCGCCATCCTTGGCATTGCGCTGCTCTCGGTCGTCACCTCGTCGCTGATCCTGCTCGATGTCTCCGTCTATTGGCAGGACATGATCAAGGGGTGCATTCTGCTCGCCGCCGTTTCCATCGATCATTTCCTGCACAAGCGGAAGGCCGTCTGATATGCCGATCGCCAAACTGAAACCCAAGACCACAGCGCCACGCGAGGAAATCGTCATCGCGCGCCAGATGCACCAGGCGCTCGTGCTGCACTTCCTCGAAGGTTTGACGCAGTCGCAGATCGCCGACCAGCTCGGCATCTCGCACGCCACCGTCAACCGGCTGATCAAGCGCGGCCGCCAGCTCGGCCTTGTCGAGATCAAGATCAAATCGCCGGTCGAACCGCTGGTGGACATGGAAGAACGCCTGCTTTCGCTCGGCGGCATCCGCCGCGCCGTGGTGGTGCCGACAGTCTCCGACAATCCGCAGACGGCGTTGCAAGCGGTTGGGGAAGCGGCGGCTCGGCTGCTGCTGGAGGAAATCGCCGATGGCGACACGATCTGCATCACCGGCGGCAAGGGTGTCGGGGCAGTCGTCGCCGGCCTGCAGCCCGCCCGCCGTTTCGACGTCGAGGTGATCCCCGCGACCGGCTGCGTTCAGGGCAAGCACTATACCGACGTCAACCACGTCTCGACGCTGATGGCCGACCGGCTCGGCGGACGCTCCTACCAGATCCACGCGCCGCTCTTTGCCGATGATGCCGTGCAGCGGGACATGCTGCTCAACATGCGCGCCGTCGCGGATGTCTTCCGGCGGGCGCGGGAAGCCAAGGTCGCGGTGGTTGGTATCGGCTCGATCCTCAGCGCAGACTCGACGTACTACGATCTGCATCCTTCTTCGAGCGAGGACCGCAAGGCCATTGAACATTCCGGCGCGAGTGCGGAACTGCTCGCCCATCTGCTCGATGGCGAAGGCCGGGTCTGCGATTACAGCCTGAACCGGGCGCTGGTTTCGCTGACGCTGGAAGAGTTCGCCTCGATCCCGACGAAGATCGGCGTGGCAAGCGGCCTCAACAAGGCCAGCTCGATCCTGAGCGTCCTACGCGGCAACCATCTCGATACGCTCGTCACTGACGAGGCCACCGGGGCGCGCATTCTTGAAATTGCATCCGGGGAAGGGTTTTCGGCATGAGCGGCGAACAGTTGATCCGCGAGATCGGGCGCTCCGGCGTCAGGGCCTCGGCCGTAGGGCTGGGCACGTGGGCGATCGGCGGTTGGATGTGGGGCGGCACCGACGAGGCGCAATCCATCGCCGCCATCCACGCCTCGCTTGATGCCGGCGTGACCCTCATCGACACGGCCCCGGCTTATGGCCTCGGCCGCTCTGAGGAGATCGTTGGCAAGGCGCTCACCCGCCGGCGCGACAAGGCTGTCATCGCCACCAAGTGCGGCCTCGTCTGGCATACACAGAAGGGAAAGCATTTCTTCGACCAGGATGGCAAGCCGGTTCACCGCTATCTCGGGCGTGACTCTATCATTCACGAAGTCGAGGAAAGTCTGCGCCGGCTCGGCACGGATTATATCGACCTCTACATCACCCACTGGCAGGACGTAACGACACCGATCGAGGAGACCGTGCGGGCGCTTGAAGAGTTGAAGTCGGCTGGCAAGATCCGTGCCATCGGCGCAAGCAACGTCGATAAGGCCGGGCTTCAGCAATATGTTCAAACTGGATCGCTCGATGCGATCCAGGAGCGGTTCAGTATGATCGATCGCGAAATCGAGGCGGACCTGCTGCCACTTACTGTTCAAAGCGGGATTTCGACGCTCAGCTACTCCTCGCTGGCGCTCGGTCTGCTGTCGAGCACCATCGGACCGGATCGCATCTTCGCAGGCGACGACCAGCGCAAGGGCAATCCGCGCTTCTCCGTCGCCAACCGGCAGAAGGCGAAGGCGTTTTCCGACGCGATCGGGCCGATAGCGGAGCGGCATGCGGCGAGCGTCGCGCAGGTGGTGATCGCCTGGACGCTTTCGCAGCCGGGCGTCACCTTTGCTCTCTGTGGCGCACGCAATCCGGCGCAAGCACTCGACAATGCACGAGCCGGAACGCTCAGGCTTTCTGCGGACGATCTTTCGGCCATTGACGCGGCGCTGGCCGCGAAACTGGCTAACATGGACGGATAACAGGCTGTCATCATGAACCGTGAAGAGACATTGGACGGGCTCCGCAAGAGCCCGAAGGTGGACGTGTGCGTCCTCGGCGGCGGTATCAACGGGCTCAGCGTCTTTCGCGAGCTGGCGCTGCAGGGCGTGAATGTGCTGCTGGTCGAGAAGGGCGACTATTGTTCCGGTGCCAGCGCCGCGCTCTCGCGCATGGTGCATGGTGGGCTGCGCTATCTCGAAAACGGCGAGTTCAGCCTGGTCCGGGAATCGCTGGTCGAGCGCGACCGGTTGTTGCGCAACGCCCCCCATTACGTCGCACCTCTGCCGACCACCGTTCCGATCTTCGACGTTTTCTCGGGTCTCGGTAATGGCATCGTGCGTTTCCTCGGCCTCACCCGCCGCCCGAGCCGCCGCGGCGCCATCGCCATCAAGGCGGGGCTCAGCATCTATGATTTTCTGACACGCAAGCGCGCCCTGATGCGGAAGCACCAGTTTCGCGGCCGCCGCAGCACGCTTGCCAAATGGCCGGCGCTCAACCCGGCGATCCGGAGCGCCGCTACCTATTACGACGCCTGGGTCAGCCACCCAGAGCGCGTCGGTATCGAGATCTTACGCGACGGCCTCTCAACCGACACGAATGCCTCCGCTCTGAACTATGCGACGATCGAGCAGGCTCCAGCCGGAGGTTTTCTGCTGCGTGACGGGATTTCGGGCGAGACGCTGACAGTCAAGCCATCCCTCGTCATCAACGCCACCGGCGGCTGGATCGATATCGCCAATGACACGCTCTTTCCGCAAGAGGCTCCTTCCGCGCCGCTGATGGGCGGCACCAAGGGGTCACATCTGATCATCGACCATCCCGGTCTGCGCGACATGCTCGACGGCCACATGATCTATTATGAAAACGAGGACGGCCGCATCTGCATTCTCTTTCCCTATCTTGGAAAGGTGCTGGTCGGCTCCACCGATATCCGGGTGGATGACCCCGAAACGGTGCGCTGCGAGGCAGACGAGCGGGATTATATCCTACAATCACTGGCATTCGTGCTGCCGGGCATTTCGATCCGGCCCGAGGAGATCGTCTTCCAGTTTGCTGGCGTTCGGCCCCTGCCGGCAAGCAATGACAGCTTCACCGGCCGTATTCCGCGCGATCATTTCTGCACGATGCTTGAAGGCCGCGACGGCGAGCCGCCGGTCCTCTGCATGATTGGCGGCAAGTGGACCACTTTCCGTTCCTTTGGGGAACTGGCAGCCGATATGACGCTGGAACGGCTCGGCCGAAAACGTCGCATTGATACCGCCGAGCGTACCTTCGGGGGTGGGCGCGGCTTTCCAGGCAAGCCGAACCTCTGGGTCCATCAGCTCGCTGAGGCGACGGGCATCACCCTCGATCGCACGGAAACGCTCTTTGAACGCTATGGCACGGACGCGCAGGAGGTCGCCCACTTTATTGCGCTGGAACCGGACTATCTTCTGCCTCATGCCGGCTACAGCACCCGCGAGTTCATCTATCTCATGCGTCACGAAGCCGTGGAGCATCTGGACGACCTGCTCTTGCGGCGCACAACACTCGCCATCAGTGGTGAACTTTCGCTCGACATGACCGACGCCGTGCTCGCCATCCTCTCGGTGGAAAAAAGCTGGCCGCCCCAGCGCGCCGCCGAGGAGCGAACCCGTTTTCTGACCCTCCTGAACGACCGTCACGGCGTTTCGGAGGAAGCCCTTTCCGCAAGGAACGAACAAAGGAGTGAATTATGCGAGACAACCGCAAGGTCCGGATGAACCGGCTGTTCGGCAACGGCCGTTGCCTGGACGTGGCGATCGATCATGGCGTCTGCAACGAGCCGTCCTTCCTCGATGGGCTGGAGAACATGCCCGCCGTGCTGAAGGCGCTGGTCGACGCGAAGCCCGATGCGATCCAGATGAACTATGGTCAGGCCGACCTGTTGCAGGACCTGCCCGGCAAGGACAAGCCGGCACTCGTCATGCGCATCGACATGGGCAACCCCTATAACCGCATCCGCCACCGGGATATGTGGGCCGTGTTGCAGAACGAGGCCGAGCCGCTGATCGGCGCGCTGCAGGCGGATGCGGCCTGCGTTGTCGTCAATCTGTTCATGCTGCCGGATGAGCCTGATCTTTTCCGCCAATGCGTCCAGAACATTGCCCGTGTTCGCGCCGATTGCGAGAAATACGGCATGCCGCTGATGATCGAGCCGCTTGTGATGCAGCCGGTGACTGAGCACGGCGGCTACATGGTCGATGGCGATGCCGACAAGATCGTGACGCTGACGCGGCTTGCCCGCGAGATGGGTGCCGATATCGTCAAGGCCGACCCGACGATCAACCCGGAGGATTTTCACCGCGTGGTCGAGGCGGCACGCTGCCCGGTTCTCGTGCGCGGCGGCGGCAAGGAGGACTTGTCCGCCGTCTTCGCCAAGTCCGCCGCCTTGATGCGGCAGGGTGCGGTGGGCATGGTCTATGGGCGCAATGTCTACCAGCATGCCAATCCGAGCGCCGTCGTGCGCGGCCTGCTGGCGATCATCCACGAGAATGCGACTGGCGAAGAGGCGTTTGCACTTTATCGGAAGGGGTGATGGAGCTGGGCCTGTGTTTTCAGCCAGAATCACGCAAGACTCTACCAGAACCTTGGGAGGGGTTCGGAATGGAAAAATATCTGTTGGGGCTCGATGCCGGAAACACGGTCATCAAGGCTGTAATCTTTGATCTCAATGGCCGGGAGGTGGCTTACGCCGGGGAGGAGGGGCATAGTCGTATGCCGTACCCCGGTCACGTGGAGCGCGATCTCGGCGAGCTCTGGGCCAATGCCAAACGGGTGATCCGCACCTGCCTCGACAAGGCCGGCATCGCTGCCACGGATATCGCCGCGATCGGCTGTGCTGGCCATGGCAATGGTCTTTATGCGCTCGATCGCGATCGTCAGCCGCTTCTCGGTATCCAGTCGCTCGATACGCGCGCGACCGGACTTGTCGAGGAATGGGCAGCGGAAGGGGTCGGCGACCGCACAGCACCGATCGCGCGCCAGCGCCCTTGGCCCTCCCAGACGCCGACGCTGCTTGCCTGGCTGAAGCGCCACCGGCCGGACATGTTCCAGCGCATAGGCACGGTGTTCCTCTCCAAGGATTTCGTTGTCAACCGACTGACCGGTAGCCGCGTCAGCGAAGTTTCCGACATGTCCGGAGCCGGCTTGCTCGACCTTGCGGCCCGCCGCTATGACAGGACACTGATGGCGGCCTACGGCCTCGCAGACAGCATGCACATGCTGCCGCCGCTGATAGAAAGCGCCGATATCGCGGGACATGTGGCGGAAGAGGTGGCGGCCGAAACCGGGCTCGCGGCAGGCACACCTGTCATCGGCGGGCTGTTCGACGTCGTGGCCTCGGCGCTCGGCTCGGGCGTGTCGCGCACCGGCAGCGCCTCGATCATCGCCGGCACCTGGAGCATCAACCAGGTGATCATCGACGGTCCCGATCTCAATGGTCCTGTCTTCATGTCCTCCACCTTCGATCGCAGCCGCTATATGGCGATGGAAAATAGCGCGACGTCGGCCGCCAATCTCGAATGGCTGGTGCGAGAGTTCTTCGAAGGGGAGCATGAGGAAAGCGTCTCGCCCTTCGATGCGGCTTGCGCGCTTGCAGCCGCGGTCAAGCCGGCGACTGACGATCCGCTCTATCACCCCTATCTCTATGGCGCCCAGCAGGATGGCCACGCGCGGGCCGGCTTCTACGGCATGGCCGGCTGGCATACCAAGGGGCACCTGATCCGGGCGCTTCTGGAAGGCGTCGCCTTCGGCCATCGCCAGCATATCGAGACGATCCGCAAGGCGGGCGCAACCTTCGAGGAGGCTGTGCTCTCCGGCGGCGGCTCGCGCAGCAAGCTCTGGCCGCAGATCTTTGCCGATGTCCTCGGCGTTCCTGTCACCGTCGCCGTTTCGCGGGAAACCGGGGCGCTCGGGGCTGCGATCGCGGCGGGGATGGGCGTCGGCCTGTTTGCCGATTTCACCGAAGGGGCCACCGCCATGGTCCGCAACGATCGGCATTATCAGCCGAACGGCGCGCTGTCGGCCCACTACGACCGTCGCTATGGGCTCTACAAGGATATTGCTGAGGCGATGGCGCCGCTGTGGCGGCGCCTTTCGGAAGCGCAAAGTCCCGCGACAGGAGTTGCAGCGTGACCATGCCCATGAATGAAATGCCCGTGGATGAAGGCAGCTACGATTTCATCGTCGTTGGCGCGGGGTCGGCTGGTTGCGTACTGGCAAACCGGCTCTCGGCCGATCCGAAAAACCGGGTGCTGCTGCTCGAAGCCGGCGGCTCGGATCGGTATCATTGGGTGCATGTGCCGATCGGTTATCTCTATTGCATGGGCAATCCGCGCACCGACTGGATGATGAAGACGGCCGCTGAAAAAGGCCTCAACGGCCGCGTCCTCAACTATCCGCGCGGCAAGGTGCTCGGGGGCTGCTCCTCCATCAACGGCATGATCTACATGCGGGGGCAGGCGGCCGATTACGATGGCTGGCGGCAGGCGGGCAACGCCGGCTGGGGCTGGGATGACGTGCTGCCGTATTTTCTGAAGTCGGAAGACAATTATCGCGGCAGATCGGTCATGCACGGCGCGGGCGGCGAATGGCGCGTCGAGCGCCAGCGGCTGTCCTGGCCGATTCTCGATGCGTTTCGCGATGCCGCGGAAGAACTGGGTATCCGAAAGACCGACGATTTCAACGACGGCGACAACGAAGGGTCCGGCTATTTCGAGGTCAATCAAAAGGGCGGGCTACGGTGGAACACGACGAAAGCCTTCCTGCGGCCGGCGATGAAGCGCCGGAATTTGCGCGTGCTGACGGGCGCCGAAACCGAGCGGCTGGAATTTGACGGGAAGATGGTAACGGGCGTGCGTTTCCGCCGGAAGGGCCGATCCTGTGTTGCGCGGGCGTCACGCGAGGTCGTGCTCTCGGCCGGGGCGATCAACTCGCCGAAAATTCTGGAGCTCTCGGGGGTCGGCCGGCCGGATGTTCTTTCGGCGCTCGACATTCCTGTCTTGCACGATCTTCAAGGCGTTGGCGAAAATCTGCAGGACCATCTGCAAATCCGCACCGTCTTCCAGGTCGAGGGCGCACGCACGCTGAACCAGCTCTATCACAACCTCTTCAGCCGGGCCGGCATGGGCCTGCAATATGCAATCAGCCGCTCCGGTCCCTTGTCGATGGCGCCGAGCCAACTCGGCATTTTCGCCAGAAGCGATCCGGCAGTTGCGACGGCCGATCTCGAATATCACGTACAGCCGCTCAGCACCGACCGTCTCGGTGAACCGCTTCATCGTTATCCTGCCGTAACTGTCTCTGTCTGCAACCTCCGGCCGGAAAGTCGCGGCGCGGTGCACATGACGACTCGTGATGCCTCGGTCGCCCCTGAAATCCGTCCCAACTATCTGTCGACCGCGGGCGACCGGCTGCTGGCGGCAAATTCTATCCGCCACGCGCGCAGCCTTATGGAAACGAAGGCTATCTCCCGTTTTCGACCGCAGGAGATGCTGCCGGGCCGGCAATATCAGAGCGATGACGAGTTGATCCATCGTGCCGGTGATATCGCGACCACGATTTTTCACCCTGTCGGCACCTGCAGGATGGGAAGCGATCCGATGGCGGTGGTGGATGCAAATCTGCGCGTGCATGGGCTTGAGAAGCTGCGCGTTGTTGATGCCTCGATCATGCCGACGATTGTGTCCGGCAATACGAACTCCCCGGTGATCATGATCGCGGAAAAGGCAGCGGAGATGGCGCTGAGGATGCAATAGCTGGACGATGCTTTCTTCCATCCGCCTAGACATTCAGGAGCATCTACCAGTGCCCGAGATGTTCAAGTTCAGCACTGTGCCAATGGTCAACGCCCCGCACACATCTGTCGCGATGCAGGCTTTTTTGTAAGTCGCTGTGTGATCAGGCGCCGCAACCAAACTTCCCTATGCCAAGCCCGCTTTATGCGGGCTTCTTACGTTTATGCTAATCGCCGCAGCGGCGCTCCATCAAGGTTCAAAAGACGGCCTTGACGGGCCCGACGCAACGAAGGCTCGCCGCCCGCCTGCCGTATCGCTCGTCTTTGCGGCGCCTGCCAAGCGTTAAGGTAACGCAATATTCGGGCCGAAAACGATATGCAGCTCGCCTGCAGACTAAGTCACCACCGACGACACCATATCGCTTTCGCAAAAGACCATGTTTGGCCTGTATCCGTTGTCCAGGAAAGTGTCGCGCCCAGCAGCACTTGACGTAAATACTGCTGCTGCGGACGTTATTTCGGGGGTGTGCTCGGTTGGCGCCGGAAGTATCGTGATGTTATTGTTGAGGCCAACCTCGAGAAGAAGGCTTGCGAGCGAGTCGACGGACGAGACCTGATCAAGGATCAGGTACTTCAGGCTCGACGCGGCATTCACTTTTTGTGCCAACGTTTGAACCGCCACCATCAGGGGCAGCCTCTCACGGAGGCCTTGGATCTCGGGATGTTGGCTGCCGCCCCCATAGCACATTCGCGCAAAAATCTCGTAAGCCTTGATATATTCGCCTCGTTCGAACCACATGCGCAATGCCACCGACATTCGTCGCATTGTAAAGACCTTGCACGCCTCCTCGTATTGCGTCGATTTTGCTGGCGAGAGGTCAATCTGGCCCCGTTTTGAGCCCAAATAGAGAAAGTATTCGAGGCCACCCCGATAGCGGTCCCATCCTGTCATTGCCTCGTCGTTACCGGCCTGCGCACGGTCCCGCACGACAGCGGTCCGCACGACGGATCGATAGAAAGGCTTGTCGAGAAAAGCGACTGCGCCGACATCGAGCAAATGGGCAAGATGGGAGAATGCCCAGAAGCAAAAGTCTTTCGGCACGAAGGCCGACCTCAAGGCCGACGTTCTATAGATAGCGATTTCAGGAAAAATGTGCCGCTTTGTCATGAAGTCGAAGACGTCGCTGAAGCTTCGGCGAGAGAATTTGCGATTCTTTTCAATGGTGTAGAACAGACTAAGATCGACCTGATCAATGGCATCGTACATCGTCCACGGGGCATAACAGGCGACCGTTTCGGGATTGATGTTGAGGTAGACGATGGCCGCCCGCAGGTTCTGGAAATTCAGAAGATCGTCGTCGGCAAGATAGAGTGCGTACTCTCCGACCGCTTGCTGATAGGCGTTTGCGAGGTTGGGCCAACCTCCGCCATCTACGTCACGCCGGCAATACTTGATCGGCAAGCCCTGAAGGAGAAACTCCTCGACGACCGTCGCCGTGTCGTCGGTAGAAGCGTTGTCCGAGATGACGATTTCATACGGAAAATCGATAACTTTCTGTTCTACGAAAGTGGTCAGCAGAAAGCGTAGGAAGGCCGCGCGATTGTACGTCGGTATGCAAATGCTTAACTTCGTCTTTTTTTCCATTGCTGCGTTCCGCTGTCGTATTCGCGCGCTCAGCGCTGTCCTGCTTAGCCCTTTGGCCGCTCATCCAAGGTGGCGTCCACGTGGACGACCAGACGTGAGATCTAGTGCCCGGCGTTCCCTGTCGACGTCACTTGACCACCCATGCTCCCGGTGCGTTTGCCCAGGGGAATCTTGATAAGGGTTTGTCGATCTTCCTGTTGCGCGCGAATTCATCCCAAGCGAGCGTTTCGCCTGGCCACTTGCTTGTCGCATATTCATCGAGGATCAGCACGCCGCCGGGCACCAAGCGGTCCCAGCATTGCTCGAGGATGATGCGCGTCGGCTCATAGATGTCGACGTCGAGATTGAGCAGACAGAAGCGAGCTTCGGGATTTTCTTCGAGCCAGCGAGGCAAGGTCTTGCAGATATCGCCCTTGACGATCGAGCCACGATTGCTGGGGATCACTCCATCTTCGTTGTGGAGCTTGAGCAGCGCCTGGAATTCCTCCAGGAAGCTGCCGGAGCTAAGGCCGCCGACTTCCTTCTGGATGTTCGCATCAACCGCACCGTCTTCGCTTGCAAGCGTGGGAAAGCCATCGAACGTATCGAAACCGATGACCTTCTTATGCGTGGCCGTTGGTGTAAACGTCTCGAGGAATTTATGCCAGCTGAAGAACGACTTGCCGAAATAGACGCCGAAATCTGCATAGTGTCCGGGCAGATCTACAGTGAGCTTGAAAAGCTCATAGTGGGCAAGCTGGCGAATGAAAGAACGGCGGCTCGCATAGACCGGGAACAGATCCAGGTAATGCCGAATTTCATGCGGCCATCTCTTTGCGAGTTCATCAAGCTTCGAGAAGAACACGCTCTCGCCGCCGGAAGGATAGTAAAAAGTATCGGTAGCCATTCAGTTTTCCTGCTCGTTACGGGATCGCTTCAAAACGTCGTTACTTTCGAAGCGGAGGTGCTGCACGGTGACAAACGGATAGAGCGCTTTCTGCCTGTGGGCAGCGTTTAAATGCGGCGCAAGAATCCGTCAGCCGATGCCGTAATCATGATCTTGTTCTCGATGATCTTGTCGGTTTCGAATGACAGCTTTCCACCCTCCGAACCGGTCCGTCCTTCAGATGACAGGAGTTCGAGATACGCCCTGACGGCGGTCTTTGGGTTGTTTCCTTTGCCCCAAGGTCGATCGCCGCACATATCTTCGGGCAGATCCTCGACACCAGTGTCCCACACGACGCAATAGGATCCCTTTGACGTCAACGGCGCATAAAGCTCCAATTCAGCGAGGACGTGGTCATGCGTGTGGTTGGAGTCCAGAAAGACCATGACCCGTTCGTAGCCTTTCGCGTGCGCAGCTACCTGGGAAAAGACGTCCGGTGCGGTCGACGAGCCTTCAATCGTGACGATCTTATGAGCGAGCGGATGACTCTCTATTCCCGCGCGGTTGTGTTTTCGGATATCGATGTCGACAGCGACGACCTTGCGGCGGCTCGCCTTGGGATCGAGAACACGCCCATCGGCAATGGCGTCACAATAGTCGAGCATGGCGAGCATCGACGCGCTCATGACGAGCGATCCGCCATGTGCGATGCCTGTCTCGATGATGAGGTCAGGCCGGCATGCCCAGATCAGTTCCTGTATGGCATAAATATCCTGCGGCACCTGGATGATCGGGCGGCCCAACCACGTGAAGTTCTGAACGTAGTTGTGACGGATGCATTCGCGGACCCACACTTGTGAGAGGCCGATGAAGCCTGCATCCTTACTCGCACTCTCGATGTTGCCGGCGACGTATGCCGCAAATTTCTGATCTTCAGTCATGATGCTTCTCTTGGGGCGTACGCGTGCAGTGGATGTCCCACCACTGCGTGCGCGGGGCTAGTCTGTTTCCATTGAAGTCGCGGACAGTGTGCGAATAGCTATCGACAACAGAGCCGTACGATGACCATGCGCCAGGAACGTCATCGCCGAACGGCCCAGACGAACCCACCGGAAAATTGTGGCCAAGCGAGCTATCGCGCAGCGACGGAACGGTCGATTGATCGAGCAACTTGAAACCGTCGTAGCCGCATGCAGCGAGCGTCTCCAGATACTGGAAGCCGAAACGACAATCCTCGACGCTGACGTACAAAGGGAGGCTCGGGAGTTCCTTCAATTGATCGAGGACCACGTGGTCGACGCCCTCGACATCGATCTTTAGATACAAGGGTACGCCGTACGTGGCGAACAACTCCGACAAAGTCACGCAGCGAACGGTGATCTCACGGCAATTGCCGTCGTTGCGCCCAGCCCAACCGATATCAATGCTGCTCCAATGATCGTTTTCGAGGTTAATGTGGAAGACCGCTTCGCCTGAACGCTCAAAGATTGCCGCGTGAACAATGGTCAGTCGCCCGTCGTTCAGTTCCATCTCGAAACGCCTGGCGGCCCTTTCGCAAAGCTCCGGGTTGGCTTCAAGCGAGACCACGCGGAAGCCGCGTTTCAGATAGTAGTCCGTGTCGTCACCGTTGTTCATCCCGAGATCGAAGACGAGTTGGCTGCCGCTTGCGAAGTGTTTCATTGGATACGGACTTTTTCCTGAGGAACTGCATAGACGACCGCTCCGGTGCCACACCAGCTATGAAGCCGCATAAAGAAGCGGTACGCCGGAAGCTGCTCCATCAAATACTCAGGGGTGCGCCATAGACCGTCGCTGTTGTGGTAGGTTGTGACGGCAACGATGGGCCGATGCCGCTGCAGCGTTTCGGATGCACCCATAAGGGCGTTCAGTTCCGCCCCTTCTAGGTGCAGCTTTAGAAAGCCGGGGGAGAGAGCCAAACTATCCAGCGTTACAGTCCGAACATGCTCTCGACCCGTATCGGATAGTTGGGAGGCGTATCCGAGCCCGTTGTGGAAGCAGCGTTCATGCTCCATTGAATCAAGTGCATATGGCAGCAGCGTCACATCGCCGGCGCCCTTGGCGTCCAGAGATGCAAGCCTTCTGCTGAAGGCGGCGGCATTCTTCGCATCCGGCTCGATTGCAACGATAGCGGCCTGACGAGGCCCGGCGTTGGCGATCAGCTTCGCAGTAATGCTTCCGTCATGCGCGCCGCCATCGACAAAGACCGACACTGCATTCAAGCAATGCCGTATCTCCGGAATGAAGAAACGATCGTCGCCGGTGACCGGTGCGCCTTCAAAGGTCCATTCATCGCGTAGACGTCGCCATGCCAGAAATTGCAGGTGGTGGGCACGCGAAAGATCATCCTCCCATCCCAGCAGGACTTTCGTTGTCGTGGCGAATTCTTCCGATGTCAGCTTTTCGGCGAACCAACCGTTCGAGAGGGGATGCTGCTCCCGGTAGCTCTCGGCGATATCGTAAAACGGCACAACGTCATGCCAGCCCGCTTCACGCAAAGCCGTTTCCAAAGGAACGAAGGGCGTCGTGGCGATGCTGACCGCCAGCAGCGCCGAGCGCATCATGTCGTTAGGCACCTCGGACGGGTGAAGAACCTGCACGTCTGCCCAAAACGCGTCGTTACGAAGTGCGACTGCATTCCTGTCGACGACGAACGCAAAGTCATGCCCTATTGAGCGAAGGTAATCACGCGCAAGGCGTCCCATGTCGCCGGCGCCGTAGAGCACCAGTGGATCGCGCAGCGGGCGCGCTGAAAAGCGGCAGGTGGCATCATTAATTCGACGCAGAAGCTCTTGTGCAGCCAACCCGTCCGGCAGTGCAGGAAAGTGAAGCGCGCCGTGCGCGGCAGACGCTTGTGCGACCTCTTGCGATCTCGCTCCTTGGTGATGAAACATTGCCGTCACGTGACCTTCATCCTTCTTTCCTGGTCACGCGACCACACACTCACGGTCTCGAGAAAGGCAATTGAAACGATCCCGTGACCAATCTTCGTCCATCGGTTCGGCAACCAGCGAGAGCAGCGACGTGTCTTCGGGAAAGCAGGTGAGAAAATGATCAATCGTTCCCTTTGCTGCACGCCCACCCGTCCGAAGATCGAGCTTTTCGAGCGTTGCAGTGGCCAGGGTCTTGGTCGACAAGAACCATTCAGCGGCTGTATTGCCAAGCCTGCTGCGGAAATCAGTGCGCCGCTTTTCGACCTGCAGAAGGTCAGCGTAAATTTTCTCAAACGCCATGGCGCTAGAAACGGGCGTCCGCGTCGTGGCTATATGGTCAGCTGCTTTCCTGCCCATTTCTGCGACAGCTTCCGGATTTCGCATCATCCAGCGAAGCCGTTCCGTGGCCTCCGCGATGCTGCTCACGATAAATCCTGTTCGACCATCTTCGACGATGGCCGCTTCCGCGGGATTGTTAAACACGACCGGCACACACCCCGATGACATTGCCTCGGTCAGGGCGTTTTCCGCCGTCCCAAGATGTTCCGTCTGCAGCAAGTAGAGAAAGATGCTGGTTTGCGCGAAGACATCCGCCGGATTGTCAGTATGACCCATAAAGCGGACGCGTCGCGGGTCCTTCATGGCAGCCGCCGTATGAACGACTTCGCTCAATGGGCTGACTTCGCCCCATAGACGGACCGGTGCCTCTGACGTGGCCGCCTCGTCGGCGACACGAAAGATATCCGGGCTCATCTTGGCGAAATCGACTGTCCCCAGGTAGCTGATGGAATTGCCGTTTCGCCGTACACCGTCAACTGTCCGAGGTGGAAGGCCAAAGCCGCTGTTGACGACACCAAATCTGTTTCTTGTCGCGGGAGGAAGCGTTGCGACGTTAGGCGCAGCGAATGAGCACTCCGACGAAAACACGAATCGATCGTCACCGGTCAGAAGCCCAGTCGGCAGATAAGGAGCCGCAATACCCGAGATGTGCGACCAAAACAGTGTCCGCATCTTCGGCCAGGCGGTTTCGCACAGGCATTCGTACAATCTCGGATGGTTCCACCATTCGACCTGAACGATATCCGCCTTTGCCGCCATCGACGATATGGTTTTGCGATCCGGTGCGACCACAACATCGGCGCCGACTTGCTTAAGCAAGTCGACATGGCGGAGGTCGCGGGGAGCCTCGAGTAGAAGGTAGGTTCGCTTGATGGAAGTTGGATCAACGCTGCACAGGCTGCTGTGCGCTTTGCCCACTCCACCTCCGAGATGAGCCGCAATGTGTAGAATGTTCATTCGGCCGCCTCGACTGCAAGTCTGCGGCCGCCGGGAGCCTGAGCGCCGGGATCCATGGTCACAGCAGACTTGAATTTCTCGAGTAGCATCGGGCGAAACGCGTCGATGTTGTCGGGGAGGCAATGGGTCAACTGGCCACAATTGCCGCAGGTACCGTTTTCACATCGACGCCCCTCCAGATGTTGCAGTCGCAGGGCATTCATGGTGTCCGAGTTCCATATCTCCCTCATCGTCTGCTTTCGGACGTCACCGATGATGAGTTTTCGTCCCCAATCAAGGAAGCATGAGCTGACGAGGCCGTCGGCGTTTACGGAATAGCCGTAGAAAATGTAGGGACAGGTGTCGGTATTGCCGATCTCCTGCTGGTAGATGCCGCCGGTGATTTTGACACCCGTATGCTTTTCGATATCGAATTCCGGCCAGCACGGTGCAAAATTCTCAATGAAGATGCGGTCACAATGATCGCCGAACGTATCGAAGAACTCTTGCCTTTGGGCTTGGGTGATCAGTTCTCCAGGGATCTTGATGGAGATCTCCATGTTTCCCTTGTTGGCATAGAGCCATTTGACGTTCTTCACGAAAGCGTCGAAATCGAACTTGAACCCTGTAAACTGGATGTACTGCTCTCGCGTCATTCCATCCACGGAGATGTTGAGCTTATCCAATCCAGCTTCAATAATCGGCCCCATTCGCTCTGGGGTGATGAAAGTGCCGTTCGTCGTTGAATCGATATAGTCTGCATGTCCGCTTTGCTTTGCGTAGGCAACCATGTCAGCGAAGCGCTTGTTCAGAAGCGGCTCACCATCCTTGTACATCCTTAGGACTTTGATTTTTTGTGGAAACTCGCCAAGATTGTCGACGACTTTCTGAAAAACCTCATACTTCATCGCGCCTTGAAAGCGGCCGGTATCGGCGATCAGGTCGCGGTGTCCCGTCGGACAGAATGTGCACTTAAAGTTGCAAGAACTGGCCGGATCAACAAAGACGATGAAGGGCGTGTCGAGGGGTATAACCGTCTCCAACGCAGTACGATCATCGAGATTGATTCTGGGCTTAAGCTGCGCCTTCATTAAACGTCTCCGGTCTCTCCGGCGTTGAAAGGCTGCAGGCGCGCACGACGACAGGACGATATTGGCCGGCCTTGGTTTGGCCCCCGATATTCCCACGCCAGCACCCGCAAACCGCTCACAACGGCTGGATATCACGGCTCAACTCAATCAAACGTTGGTTGCGCCAAGCTGACCGCGCTCGCGGCAGCGGTGGCTGAGGACAGACGGTAGTCTCAGGCTGGCACGGCCATATTAGGTGGTTGGTTGCCCGCGTCCGATGTGCGACCGGCGAGCGGTCGTCGAGAAAGTCGCGGGACGCGATCCCGTTCGGCCCTCAGACCAGATTGAAGCATCTTGTCCTCACAGTTCCAGGTTCACTTCGATCGGCAATGTGAAGATGAATGTAGCGCCGAACGGCTTGTTGTCCTCCGCCCATAGCCGTCCGCCATGCGATTCGACGATCGAACGACAGATCGCCAGTCCCATGCCCATTCCCTGTTCCTTCGTCGTGAAGAACGGCTGGAAGATCCTCTCGGGAAATTCGACGCCAGGGCCGTGATCGCTGATCTCGGTCTGCACGACGCCCTTCATGCGGCGCAAACGCACGCTAAGGACTCGATCGCCTGTCGTCATGTCCATCGCCTCCATGCCGTTGCGCATCAGATTGATCAGAACCTGCTGGAGCTGGACGCGATCGACCGCGACGCGCGGGAGGCCGTCTTCGACTTCGACGAGCAGACGGACGTGACGTCTCGAAGCTTCCTCGGCTAAAAGGTCGCGCGCCTCCGCGATGACCCCTTCAAGGTCCGTAAGGCTGCGGGTCTCCACGGATTGTTTGAACAGCGCGCGAATGCGGGTCACGACATTGCCTGCGGAGTTGGCGCTACGCATGATGCGCTCCAGAGCCATCCGGGCGCGCTCCATATTGGGTGGGTTCGCGGTGAGCCAGCGCTGGCAGGCGTCCGAACTGGATACCAAGGCCGCCAGCGGCTGACCGACTTCATGGGCAATGGATGCCGAAAGTTCGGCAAGGCTAGCGGCCTGGCTCGCGCGCGCCATGTTCTCGTGAGCCATCCGCAGATCCTCCTGCGCCTTGATGCGATCCGTAGCGTCGAGAAAACTGCCGATGCTGATGCCGAGGCTGGCGAGGGCCGACGGGAATACCGTGGTGTGGAGACCTTCGAGCGCGCGTCCGTCATAGGTCGTGAACTTTGCATGCTCGGCGTGAGACTGCTCGCCACGGAAGCGTGCTTCGAAACTCCGCCTCACCCTATCGGATGGCGCCTGCCAATACGGGGTGATCGGCCCCGTCAGGTCGATGTCGTGCTTGGCGCCGAAGAGCTCGATGGCGCTCCGATTGACTTCTTCGATCACAGTGAGGTCCATGGCCTCCTTCAGGAAGTCGGGATGCTCGTTCATGTACCGGCCGAGGTCCGTTACGCCCTGCGAGCGCACCTGATTCAATAGCTCATCGAGGCGGGAAGTATTCACCCGCCAAAGAGGAATAGGTGTGTAATGGAACACAGCGCGATAAAGCTGCTCGCTTTGGCGCAACGCCTCCTGGGCGCGCACCTGGTCATCGATGTCGTGGGAGAGGCCAAACCACTGGGTGATGCGCCCGCTTGGGTCCCGCAGCGGCTCGGCACGACCATCCACCCAGCGATAGACGCCATCCGCGTACCGCATGCGATACTTCATGGAGAAATGCTCGCCTGTAGCGAGGCAGCGGCCGAGCGCCTCCTTCAGACCCGCGACATCATCGGGATGCGCAATAGCCTCGATAATCGTAGGCAGTCGGTTCCCTTCCGGGTTGTCGAGGTCTGGTATCCCCGGGCCGAAAAAATCCCCGATACGCTTGTTGAAGAAGGTCGTCCGCCCTTCGGGGTCCAGCCGCCACAGGAGGCTGGGCACCATGTCCACCAGTTGCGAGAGTTCGCGCTCGCGCTCGCGCAGGGCTTCCTGGGTGCGCATCTCATCGTCGATGTCGACGCTCACGCCGTACCATTGGACGATCTTGCCTGAGTCATCGCGCAGGGGCTCGGCACGGCTCTCGACCCACCGATGGCAGGTACCGGAGCGGCGCTGACGGTACCTCGCCGTGAAAGAAGTCCCCGTCGCGATTGCGTGCGCCAAGGTCCTATCCACCCCATCCCGCTCATCCGGATGGACGACGGCCAAATATCGCGCGCCATCAGGCGCGACCATATCCTTCAAAGTAATGCCGGTGATATCCGTTGTTCGCTTGTTGAGGTAACAGGGTGTTCCTTCCGGTGTCATGCACCAGATCATGGCAGGCACGGTGTCGATCATCTGCTGCAACTGCCGCTCGCTTCGCCGCAGCGCGTCTTCCGCGTGCGTCTGATCGTCGATATCGTGACAGAGGCCGTACCACTGGACGATGCGTCCACCGTCGTCCCGCATCGGCTCTGCCCGGCTCGACATCCAGCGATAAACACCATCGGCACGCCGCAAGCGGCATTGCAGAGCGAAACTGTCGCCGGTGGCGAGGCAGCGTCGCAGACTCTCCCTAACCTGAGCCGCATCGTCCGGATGCACGGTCTCTGTGAACGCTTCCAGTCGGCTCATGCCGGGCCTATCTGTGTCTTCTACGTCCATGCCGACATAGTCGACCATGCGCCTATTGAAGAAGACTGGTTCTCCGTTCGGGCTCAGCCGCCAAAGGTGGATGGGAACCATGTCGATGAGCTGCGATAGCTGCCTCTCGCTTTCACGCAATGTCGCCAACGCGGTATGGTGCTGCCGGGATATTGCCGCCACGACGAGCGCCGAAAGGGCCGAAATCGCCAAAAACAGCTGCAGCATGATCTGCTTTTGATGCTGGGATTCGGGATCGCCGGCAAACTGACTGACGCCGGTGATCGTGAATGCTGCCGTGATCAGAGCGAGGAGAGCCAAGGCGATGACCGCACCCTTAAACTCAAAACGCACAGCGGCCCAAAGTAGAGGCGGCATGATGAGGTAGGCGAAGGGCAGGTAGCTGCTCAAGGAAAAGGCGGCGACAACCAGAAAGATCAAGCCGACGGCGCAAGCTTCGATCCATCGCGGAGCTGCCGAGATCGGGTTCTCACGACGCCAGTTCTGGACTAGAACCAGAGCTAGCGGTGCGACGATCAGCACCCCGGTGGCGTCTCCGATCCAGAACAATGGCCAGGCCCCCGTGAAGGACTGCATGCCAAACCACGCGAGAGTCGCACTTCCCACGGTCGCGCTGACAATGGGCGCAATTCCAGCGCCCACCAAGGCCAACACGACAACCTCGCGCAAGGTTTCCAGCCGAACCGGACGCCTGCAGGTCCGCTGGATTAGCCATGCGCCGAGTACTGCCTCGAGTGCGTTGCCGGCATTGATCAGCACGGCGACTGGCAACTGATTGTGGAACCACAGGAGGTTGCAGGTCAGTTCGGCCAGGAGGCCCGCCAGCACCCACCAGGGCCAGCTTGGCGGCGTAGCAACGACAAGCGTAGCGATGAACACACCGCTCGGCGGCCAAATGGAGATGCCTGTTCCGGGCACGACGGCGAGCAACTGAGCGAAACCAGCGCCCAACACGTAAGCCGCTATGAAAAGCCCCATGTGCAGGAAGCGCGGGCGGTGCCACCCAATGCGAGACCACCTGCTTTGTTCAAGTTCGCTGATCATATTGTCGCCCAGTTCGTTCAGCGCGAGAGATCCTTTTTCCGGACAGTCCAGATTGCGCATTGAGGACGGTCGCCGCAGCCTTCAAGGCTGCGCTGACGCCCAAGAGCCGCCCGACCATCCTGGTCCGCTATCGCACCGAACGGTTGCCAGCCTAAAGCAATGCAAGCGAGCAGGCCGAGCGGCGCATGAGCCGGGAAGCCGCCTGACCGGCGGCGGAGGCCAGCATCGTATGCACTGGGCGTTGGCAAAACCGCCCATAGTCAGGGCTCTCTGCCAGAACAAGACCGAGAGTCCTCAGATCTTGTTTCGTATTCGGGCTCGGCTTCAACGCCAGCGCCGCCGCGGTCAGGCATCAATGCGCATGGCCGGCCAACAACGCTTGCCCGTTCCCGCCGACTGCCCGACCAATATCCACCACAGGACCGGAACCCGTTTGCCCCCGTGCCCAGCCCAAACGGCACTCCCCGCCAGCATCACGACCGGCTGACGCCGATCTTCATGATTGGGGCGTAGGTCGACAGCCGTCAGTGTGCTTACGACGGTTCGCCAGCGCATCCCCTCCGCATGTCGACCTATGCTCAATAACCTTGCAAGGGTTGCTGAGATCCTTTTTGCGCCGAGGAGCCAATCGCGTGGCGAGCCGCCCAAAGCGTTGCAACAATACCGAAGATTGCCGGAAGGCTAACGGCCGGGAAGTCCCGCAAGATCACGGCGGGGCCGCAGATACCAACCGCCACTTCCCAGTAGTGGAAGGTGGCGTGAGCGATTAGCCACAGCGTCCCGCCAGCCCAAAGCTCCAGGCGGCGGGCGGGCTTCCAGAGGCCGATCGCAAAGGCGAGCGCGACGAAACCCTGGATGATTCCGATATCTCGAATGAAATGCTGGTTGAACATCCCGGTATCCGTGACGCCCGGGACGAAAT
Source organism: Rhizobium sp. BK399 (assembly GCF_014194695.1). GTDB lineage: Bacteria > Pseudomonadota > Alphaproteobacteria > Rhizobiales > Rhizobiaceae > Rhizobium. Next base: position 34,519 of record NZ_JACIAH010000006.1, read on the forward strand.
AGTACCAGCCTTCGGGGTCGTAGAGCATGTGAATGCACAGCCAGGTCGACAGCAGCGCGTTGAACCCGACCATGCCATAGACGAAATATCTGGTTGCCTGCATTGTGACCTCCAACACAAAATTGTTGCCAAAATTAGCACCAGCGACGACCGGCTTCTTCCCAAACGAAGGTATGGGGGTGCCAAGTGCCCGTTGTTGAAACGGGAGGTGACGAACATCGCGCGTGTTCAACTCCGCATCCGTTGAGCGAAACACCGCGGAGCATCGATCGCGCTGGAATTCCTTTCCGCGACCTGACGGCGCAAACAAAAACAGCCTCCGAATGAAACCGGAGACTGTCGCAATCCTGAGGAGATTTCTTTTGGCCTGCTCCTTTGGAGTGCGAAATCTTCACGATGGCGGATGATATCTCTGGCGCGTCGTTGGATTCCTAGGCCTTCAAAAAAGCGAGAAGGTGGGCGTTGATGACATCCGCATGCGTCGTTGCCATGCCGTGCGGCAAGCCTTTGTAGACCTTAAGCGTCGCAGTCTTCAGCAACTTTGCCGAAAGAAGCGCGGAGTCGGCAATCGGCACGATCTGGTCGTCGTCACCATGCATAACGAGGGTCGGTACATCGATCACCTTCAGGTCTTCGGTGAAATCCGTTTCCGAAAATGCCTTGATGCCTTCGTAGTGCGCTTTTGCGCCGCCCATCATGCCCTGGCGCCACCAATTCTGCACCACCGGCTGTTGGACCGGTATACCCGGACGGTTGAAGCCGTAGAACGGACCGCTGGAAAGATCGACGTAGAACTGAGACCGGTTGGCCGCAAGGGCCGTACGCAAACCATCGAATACTTCGATCGGCAAGCCGCCCGGATTGGCTGGCGTCTTGACCATGATGGGTGGCACCGCTCCGATCAGCACAAGTTTCGCGGCCCGTCCCTTGCCATGACGGGCAACATATCGTGTCGCTTCACCGCCACCGGTCGAATGTCCGACATGGATCGCATTGCGAAGATCGAGGTGCTCCACGACAGCCGCCACGTCGGCAGCATAGTGGTCCATATCGTGACCGTCGCTCACCTGGCTTGAGCGACCGTGCCCACGACGATCATGGGCGATCACCCGGTAACCCTTGCTGAGAAAGAACAGCATCTGGTTGTCCCAGTCATCGCCGCTGAGCGGCCAGCCGTGATGAAAGACGATGGGCTGGCCATCCTTCGGGCCCCAGTCCTTGAAGAAGATTTTGGTGCCATCCTTCGCGGTGACGTATTCGGTGGTCATTTCAAGCGTTCCTTTTGGTGTCGTCGGTTTGGCAATGGCTTCGGTGGAAGAGGTCTGAAATGCGACCGCCGCGGCGGCAAGGTTGAAGGTGCCCGCCATAACGTCGCGACGCGTAGCTTCAGTGTATTTCCGATCCATATCGTCTCCTGTCCCGCGTGGTCTCTACGCGGCAGATCGTCGAGTTTTCTGCTGATCCTGTTGCCGAACGGCGATACCAACCTAGCGGCCCCGGGAGGCTGGCGGAACTAAACTTACGTTTTGGATCGATGTCTGGCGCACGTGGAAGTCATCGTGCCGCTTCAAAAATCAGACAAAGGTGTGAGCTGGAAGGCGCAGCGCGTGAACTTCTACCGGCTCTTCAAATCCCCTCAGATTGTGGAGTCCCATGCGCTCGGTTCGCTCCGAACAGTTTGCCAACTTGACAAACTCGGACGAGATCAAGACCGGGCGCTGGAGCTCCTTTGTGAGATTTTCGAGACGAGAAGCAAGGTTCACGGCCGGTCCGATCACGGTAAAGTCGAGCCTCTTCTGCGAGCCGATATTGCCATACATTACTTCGCCGACGTGTACGCCGGTGCCGTAGCGCAGTTCATCCGCGAATCTGGTCCCCTGAGCCTTCGCAATCGCTTCGTGGGCGTCGTAAACGGCTTGCAGGAGGTTTTCGCACGCTTTTGGCTGTTCTAGTGGAAAAACGGCAAGCAGCCCGTCGCCGATGAATTTCAGGATCTCTCCGCCATGCCGGTCAACCGGACCGGCAACGGCATCGAAATACTGGTTCAGTATGGAGATGACTTCATCGCGCGGACGACGGTCCGACAGTTTGGTGAAGCCGCGCAGATCGCAGATCATGATCGCCGCGTTGATTGACACGCCGCTTCCGCGCGTCGTCGCCCCGTCCAGTATCTGCTCGCTGGCATGCGGTCCGACATAGGTCTCAAGTAACGTGCGTGCCAGCTGATTCTTGACCCGGATTTCGCTGACCAAAGAAAACAGGGGCAGTATTTCGCGCAGAAATCCAATGTCACCATCATCGAAGCCACTCGGTCTGGCTGTCGAAAATGTAATGAGATGCCGCTTGCCCTGCGTGTGATCGATTGGCCAGCCGGTATATTCAGAATGACCCTGCTCGCGCAGCTCCTCGTACAGCGGAAAGGCGTGCGGCCCGTGGATCTGAAGCTTTTGACGGATTTCCGAGCCTGTGCTGAAGACGACGCGATAAGGGCTCTGGAGGAAGGTAGCGGTTGCCTCAACTTCGTAGCCCACGATCTGTACATCCGGTCTCGATTGCCCCCTGGCCCATATGATCCTCGTCCCGAGCCACTGCGGATGGTAGACGCGGATATGCAGGCTCGCCCGGCTGAGCGCGACGCCACAGTCAACGAGCCGAGTGCAGAGCTGCATGAATATCTGCGCGATATCGCGTTCCTCGCGAACGCCAGCGAGCAACCACTGAACGAGCGAATCGCGGCGGGGGTTATTCAGAAGACTCATCTTGTTCCTCCCGATCGAGCGTCTGAACTCATCGACCGAAACCTTGACCTTCGCACTGATACCATTTCAACGGTTATCGGTGGGCGGATCTTGGCAGGACCGCCAGCGGCCGCGCGGTTCTGGGTATTTACGTCTGCATTTGGTACTGCACGGCGCCCGGAGGCGCCAATGGCGGCAGCCAGAGACGCTCGCGAGAAACACGTCCGTGCTGTCTTTCTTCAACGCGACGTGGCTTGCGCAACAAACTCGAGCAGATCCTGCGAGTTCAGAGGCTTCGCCAGAAACAACGCTGCGCCGGCCGACAGCGCGTGCTGCCTGATGGTGCTCTCAGCAAAGGACGACATCATGCAAACCGGAGGGCCTTCAGCCCGAACCACCGCATCGAGAAGCACGAGGCCGCTGGTCCCTGGCATTCTTACATCGGCGAGCACGCAGTCCACACGGGACAGGTCGCCCGAGTCCAAGAAGGCGTCGGCCGAGCCGTAAATCAGACTGGAGACGCCGACGGTTTCGAAGAGGTCACGGAGTGCCTCCAGCAAAGCGCAATCATCGTCTATGATGGCGATCGTCGTTTGTTTCGTGGCCTGCATGGAGCATGGAACCTCAGAAGAGTGGGCCGGGGCAGTTCCCGGCGGTTAAAAGAAAATTTCGTTCTAAAAGCACTGGATAACGACGCTCGGCCTTTCAAACATTCCGGGCGGTGAGATCAGCCAGACGGTGCTCATGCGCACGCCTTGGTCAAAAGGCTGTGGCGACCCTATGACCTCTAGTTCGCAAGCGTCGGTTCCAACGCTATCTGTCGAAGACAGCTGCTGCGTGCTCGTCATTCTTCGCTCGAAGGTATTTCAGGCTCCCGCCAAGATCGCGGCACCTCTCCGCCCGATGACGAGAACTCCGGTTACATCTCATGGTATCAGACCGGTAAGGCGATACAATTAAACGAACGTTTGGTCGCGGACCGAAAGTCTTTGATTCAACGCTGAGCGGGGCTCTGTGCGCGCCACTCGTTACCCGATTCATCTCTGCGCTCACTGAACGCACAAAATCCCCCAACTCAGGTTTGAGTCGACCGCTAGCACCCCCGACAGAGGGTCCGCGACGGTCCTGAACCGGCACGTCTCGACCCGGCAAAGCAGAAGCGAAGGCACAAACACGATTGAACAGCTGGAGTGGCCGAGGTTTTGCGGCAAACGCTGCCCCTCTTTGCAATTGCCGTCGTGATGTTAGGTGCGGCTTCGTGGCTCTTTCGACGTCGTCTCGAATAGGGACGCCTCTCCAATTTCGTTCGTTTCCCGATTGAGCCGCATGGGGCGGTACGCTACAGTACCGTTACCATTTCAGAAAGACTTCGTTTGCGATCAACTATGAACCAGACGACGGTGTTTTTCGAGAAGGGCTTCTCCCGGACGTCGATGGATGACGTCATCGGGATCGTCGGCGGCTCCAAGCGGACCCTGTATAAGTACTTCCCAAGCAAGGACGAGTTGTTTTTTGCGGTTGCCGTGCGCGTTTCGGACCGCACTGTGGAAGAACTAAGGGTCAAGCACAGCGGCGATCTGCAGGAAACATTGACAAAGTTCGGAATGAGTTACCTGCGAACTGTTGTCTCGCCAGAAGGGCTGTCTCTTTTCCGCGCAGTCATTTCGGAGGCGCCGCGCCTGCCGAAGCTGGGGGAAGGCTTTTTACGTCATTTAACAAATCGCATTTCTCAGCTTCTGGTGGACTACTTCGAGACACAGGAAAAGATTGGCGATGCAATCTCGGCTGCGGAGCAGTTTCTAGCCCTTGTCCGGGGGCCGACCCACTATGTGGCTTTGCTCGGTGGTAGACCGCCGAGCGATGAAGAGATCGCATTCGCGGTGAGGCAAGCGGTCGCGACGTTCCTCTATGGAGCTATTGGTAGCCCAGATACCAACGTCTGACCCCAACGTCTTGGGCGACCGCATTCAGCTTCAGCAAGTCATCGTGAACGTGCTGCTGAACGGTATTCAGGCCATCTCGCATGCCGGGACCGACCGGCGCCAAATCGTTGTTGAGACATCGTATGGTTTGGACGGAGTGACAATGCTGAGTGTGGAAGACACCGGTGGTGGCATAGCTTCCGACCATCTAAGCCGGATCTTCGACGGATTCTTCTCGACGAAGGCGGACGGCGTTGGCATCGGCCTAGCCATATGTCGTTTCATCGTGGCAGATCACCAAGGAGCGATCAGCGTCGAAAATGAAGCGGGCGTAGGCGCACGGTATTTGGTCACACTTCCCGCTATATCCGACGGAGAGGTTTCGAACGACGGTGGCAAGGTTGCGGACAGCAGTGCACTGGCGCCGACACGGACAAGGGACAATCGATGAAGAAGCAAATTGCATTCACTTGAGGAAAAACGCATGAGCATTCAACTCTTCAGCTTGAAGGGCAAGCGGGCCCTCGTCACCGGCTCCTCGCAGGGCATCGGCTATGCCCTGGCCGAGGGCCTTGCAGGCGCCGGCGCAGAGATCGTGCTCAATGGCCGCGACGAGGCGAAGCTACAGGCGGCCGCCCAAAGCCTCGGCGTGAAGCGCACGCTTGCCTTCGATGCTACGGATCACGAGGCCGTGCGCAACGCCGTCGACGGCTTTGAGGCGGAAATCGGCGCCATTGACATCCTTGTCAACAATGCTGGCATGCAGCACCGCACGCCATTGGAGGACTTTCCGGCAGATGCCTTCGAGCGGTTGCTGAAGACCAACATCTCCACGGTTTTCAATGTCGGCCAGGCGGTCGCGCGTCACATGATCAAACGAGGCGCCGGGAAGATCGTCAATATCGCCAGCGTCCAGACCGCGCTTGCTCGCCCCGGCATCGCGCCCTATACGGCGACCAAAGGCGCGGTCGGCAACCTGACCAAAGGCATGGCGACCGACTGGGCGAAATACGGTCTGCAATGCAATGCGATCGCCCCTGGCTATTTCGACACGCCACTAAACGCCGCTCTCGTCGCCGATCCGGCCTTCTCAGCCTGGTTGGAAAAACGCACGCCGGCTGGCCGCTGGGGCAAAGTCGAAGAGCTTGTTGGCGCCTGCATCTTCCTTTCCTCCGACGCTTCCTCTTTCGTGAACGGACATGTGCTCTACGTCGACGGCGGCATCACGGCTTCGCTCTGAGGCATCCCGGCGCATTGCGGTAAGGCGGTCGGGTACGAGCCGCTCGCCCAACCAGTTATTCCAAAGATCAGAAACTGCCCGGAACGCGATCGTGCCGCCGCGATGGGGAAAGGCCGCCTTTCGGCGGCCTTTCCGCTTCTACGAGGATGCCTTGCCGATTCCTCCGGAAACGAGGCGGCCCTTGTGGAAGGTGGCGCCGCGGGCCGGCATGCGGGCGACGGCTTCGGCCGAGCAGCTCGCGGTCGTCAGCGTAAAGCCCGCATCGTCGCCGGGTTTCGGCCAGGCGCGATTGCCGTCATTGTCGAGTGGCAGGACGCCGCCGGTGGAAATGGCGAGCGAGCGGGACAGGTGGTACTCGTCGGAGCCGCGGTAGAGCTGGGCGTAGAGATTGGCCTTCTCCAGCATGTCGCCGCTGCCGAAGGGCGACCAATGGTCGATGACGCTGTCGGTGCCGGTCATCACGAAGACGCCTGCCTTGCTGAGCTGTGGTAGCGGCATCATCAGCCCGCCGATCGGTACGGTCGATGCGATCGTCATGCCGTTTGCGGCAAGCCGCGCCGCCGTCTCTTCGAGGACTTCGGGGCTGAGCGTCGTCAACGCGAAGGCGTGGCTGATCGTCACCTTGCCCTTGAGTGCCGGGTTCTTCTCCACCGTGTCGATCATGTAGTTGACCGCGGCAACGCCTGCCGGACTTGTCTCATGCAGGTGAATGTCCACGCCCTTGCCGGTGTCGAGTGCGATCTGGAACATCGCGTCGAGCGATTTTTCCATGGCGCCGTCGACATTCGTCGGGTCGAGGCCACCCACATATTCGACGCCCATCTGCATGGCTTCACGCATCAGGCCATCGACCTTCGAGTGCAACAGGCCGTGCTGTGGGAAGGCGACGATCTCGCAGATGAAGTCGTCGTTGTGTTTCTCCAGCGCAAGCTTCAGGTGCTCCAGGCTTTTCAGGCCGCTCACCGGATCGATGTTGCAATGGCTGCGGGCAATCGTGCTGCCCTTGGACTGCAGGAGCGCGATCAGGCCTTCGGCGCGCTGGACCGAGGTCGGCAGCAATTTCGGCAGCAGCTTTTCCTCGAGTGCGATCATATCCATGATCGTCTTGCCTTGGCGTGGTAGCGGCGCCTGCCACGCGCCACCGTAGAATGTCTTGTCGAGGTGGATGTGCATATCGCGCATGGTCGGCAGGGCGAGTTGACCGCCTGCCTCGTAGGTCGGCAGGCCCGCCGGTAGCGTGGCCCCGGCGGCATGCAGCGCGGCGACCTTGCCGTCTTTGACTTCCAGTGTGTATAGCGCCGTTCGGGTGGCGACGATGACATCACCATCCCTCTCGAAACCCTCTTCGAGGCGTACGTTGCCGAGCAGGTAGTGGCTGTCTTTCACAGTAGTTACCGTGGCGCTCTCTACGCAATTCGTGGTCTCGGCTGCAGCCTCGCGGCTCATGCCGCCGGTCAGCCCTGTGACTGCCGCGACTGTTGTCAATTGACCGGTGCGGCTTAGGAAGGCCCTGCGGCTCTGCGATACAGCGTGTTGCACTATCGTCTCCTCATCGTCGTGCATGGAAGGGATGACGTATTTTAGGAAATGTCCCCGTTGCATGGCAGCGACATTTGAAAATGCTGGCTATTCGATTTGCCAATGACGTCAGCGTGTCAGACCACAGAAAGCAATGAGCCGATCAGCGAGGTCGAGCGCCAAGAGGGAGGCGTTGTCCCGGTAGAACAGAGCAAGCTCGAAGTCCTCGACCGGTGGCAAATGCTCGGCGATACCGAGCACACGATGCGCCGGCAGCCGGCAGCTTGCCGGTAGCAGGCTAACGCCGAGACCGGCGGCAGACGCGGCCGCAAGGGCTGCGAGGCCCCCGCCGCTATAGCTGACGCGCCAGCGAACGCCGAGGCTGTCCAGCGTCTGACACAGTTCCTCGCGGTAAAGCCCGTTAACGGGAAAGACGGCGATCGGAACCGGCGATTGGTCGATAGCTGGGTGCTTCTGGCTATCGAGCCAGAGCAGTGGTTCGGCCCGTGCGGCGCGTGGCAGATGTACCCGTCGCTGCTTGACCAATACGAGGTCGAGTTCCTCTTGAAGGTAGGCTCGGTGCAGGTCGCGGCTGAGGCCGCTGGTGACGTCGAGTCGGAGATTCGGATGCTCGCGCTTGAAGGCTGCAAGCAACTCGACCGTCGGCACGGTGAAATCCTCAGGCATGCCGAGTCGCAAAACGCCGTCTCGCCACGGGCCGGTCAGCGCATCGTGCGCCTCCTCGTTGATCGCAATAATGCGTCGCGCATAGCTCAGAAGCTTGATGCCCTCTTCGGTTAGCCGCACCTCGTGGGAGGTTCGCTCGAAGAGCGCCTTGCCGAGAAGTTCCTCCAGGCGGCGCACCTGCTGACTGACGGTGGACTGCGATAGCGACACCCGGTCGGCCGCGCGTGTAAAACTGGCGGTCTCGCTCACGGCCACGAAGCTGATCAGAAGCTGCGGGCTGAACATGGGATAGCGATTCATAATTCCGCCGTCGCGCGTTGGACCATTATCACTTCTAACCGGACGCGAAGGACTCCACAATGTTCGCATATTCGAAGGCGTAGGCAGACAAATGAAGCGTCCGAACCGCAATTGGGCACGGACGCTTTCCATCACAGTTACTTCAACCTGTCGGCCAATTTCTCGATGGCTTTGACGGCGCAGGCTTCATCGAGGTTGCCGCCCGGTGCACCGCCGACGCCGATCGCGCCGACCGTGTCCTTCCCGACCTTGACCGGCACGCCACCGGCGAGCACCAGGAAGCCTGGGATATCTGCGAGGCCAGCGGCGGCACCGTTCTTCTGCACCGTCTCGGCCATGCCGCTGGTCGGATTCCGCGAGGATGCGGATGTATAGGCCTTGGCTGTCGCGGCATTCGCGGTGTGAGCACCTGCGCCTTCAGCGCGGACGAGCGCCAGCAAGATGCCCGCGCGGTCGGTAACGGCGGCTGCGACGTTGTAGCCATCAGCGGCGCACGCGCTGACGGCAGCTTGAGCAAGATCGACTGAAAAAGCAGTGCCGAGGCTGGTTTGCTTCGCGATATCTTCCGCAACAGCCGGGGCGGCGATAACGGTGCCAAGAACAATAGAAAGAAGGACGCTTTTCATCATGGGAACCTCCAGGTGTTCGTTTTCCCGGAAGAGGGTGTATCCAGCGTGGTGCCGTTCCGAAATTCGCACGGTCACGGAAGCTTATCGGTAGGATTACCGATACACGCCGAGCCAGATGCGCGTCTGCTCGGCGACAGCGGGCGTTCCAAGCTTCATGGCGATGCTTGCTCTGTGGCTGTCGACGGTGCGGACGGAGACGTCGAGGGTTGTTGCAATATCTTTGCTGCCCAGCCCCTTTGACACGAGCTCCATGACCTCGCGCTCACGGGCAGTGAGCTGGTCGAGCAGGTTGGCGGTTTCCTGTCGGGCAAGCAGCTCGGCAAGTTGCGCCTCGCACGAGGCAATCGCCTCGATCAGCACATGTTCATCAATGGGCTTGACCAGGAAGTCTGCCACGCCGGCCTTGAAGGCCCGGCGGCAGGCTTCGACGTCGCCATGCCCGGTGATCATGATTGCGGGCCACGCAATGCTCATCTCGGCCAGCTTCTTCAGCAGCTGCAATCCGCTCGTTGCCGGCATGCGCAGGTCAAGGATCAGTATGCCGGGCTTTGCCTTGTCCATATGGGCGAGCAGGTGCGCCGCATCCGGGAAAGCCGTTACTTCCTTGCCATAGGTCGAAAGCAGCAGCACCAGAGCCTCGCGCACCGAGGCGTCGTCATCGACAAGATAGATCATTGAGCTCCTCCCGACGGCAGGCGAATGATGAAGCAACCACCGTCATCGTTGCGTGCCTCGATTGTGCCGTTCATTTTTTCGATCAGGCGCGCACAAAGAGGCAACCCAAGACCCATACCGTCCGGCTTGGTGGTAAAAAATGGCTCGAAAATGCGGTCCAAGGCAGCGACATCGATCCCCGGACCGTTATCAGCGACAGCAATGATGACGTCTTGGCCTTCGGATCCGGTCCACAGGTTGATGCGCGGTTCAGGCCGACCAAAGAGAGCTTCGACCGCATTGCGGATCAGATTGTGGATGACCTGCTGGAACGAGATGACATCGATTGCCACCATGCAGGACCGGTCGGAGATCGCGATGTTCAGCGCGATGCTCCGTTGTACCAGGTCCGCTTCGACGAGCCGCACCGCATCAGTCAGCGCATCGGCAAGCGCCACCATCTCGATCCGTGCCTTTGCTCCAGAGATATAGGCCCGCATACGGCCCAGAATGTCGCCTGCGCGTTTTGCTTCACGGACGTTGGCGTCGAGCGCCTGCAACAGGATGTCATTGTCCTGGATCACCAGCGCCCGTCGCGCGGCTTGACTCTGGCTCAGCAGGGCGGCAACCGGCTGGGCCAGTTCATGGGCGATGCCCGAAGCCATCTCGCCAAGTGCGTTCACCCGCCCGGCGTGGGCAAGGCGCGCCTCCTGCTCCAGCAGGGCCGCGCGTCGCTCCTGACGATGTCTTTCTTGCCTAGCATTGCGATATCCCACCACCAGCCAAACGAGCGCCGCCAAACCGAGCATCAGTGGTGCAATGAGACGCGGAGGCATGAGCTCGCCGAGGCTGAAGCGCCGTCCCAAGGTGAGGTGCAACGGTTGACCCGGATTACTGGCCGACAGGCTCGTCGCTGCGCTGAGGCGTGATGCCTCGTTCGCTCCACTGGTGAATAGTTTGATGTCATCGAGCGACAGGCCGACGAAATAGCCAGGAGAAATCTCGTCGGCCGGTAACAACGCGCTGGCGTTGATGCGCAACCGTAGCAGCCGGTTGCTTTCGACCAGCTTATAGATGTCGTAGGCATTTTTTCCGACGATTGCTCGGATTGCAGTTTCGCCGGGCTTATTGAATCCCGGCAACTCGGCACCAGCAGGGTATTCGGCAACCGTTGGGCCGGTGGGCTTTCCGTAGGTGACCACATGGGCCGTCGGACCATCAACGTGGATCGTCGCGATGTCGTCGATGCGCGGGTAGAAGGCGGTAATCGAGTTGGCAAGCCCCTGAATGGTAGGGGATGGCTCGGTCGGCGACATGCGGATTACGGCCGCAAGTGCGGTCATGTGGGCATCATGCTGTGCCAGCTTTTCAGCGAGCAGCGTATCGGTCTGCCGCGCCAGCGCCGAAAGTTCTGCAAGGCCTGCACGATATTCGATCGCAGCGACCGTGGCGATGCTGATCAAGCTGCTAATCAGCCAAATTGCGAGCGGTAGGATCCACTGAGTCGAGCGATTTCTTTTCATTGTGTAGCGACGAGAAGGACAGGCCTTTGCATACTAAAAAACCTCAGGATCATTCACCCTGTCCGGAAGGGCGGCCGCGGAGCAAAATGACGCCGCTATGCTAGAGCTGCACCTCCTCCTCATTAGAGCAGGAATTCACGTGATTAACCGCCTCTGGCGCGCAAAGCAAATTCGCCCAAAATCAAGGGGTTTCATTCGACCGTGAAGCTTGTGTGGGCCAACCCGTGATTAGTCACGCCTTGCATCCAAGCTCTGGACCATCCGAGTCTGAGGGCGGAGAGAAGGTTTTGGTGACCAAATACGGGTGATCATGGCGCCTATCTTCTGTACTTGCAGATAGAGCGCCGGCACGAAGACGAGCGACAGCGCCGTCGAGGCGACCAGTCCGCCGATGACGAAGATCGCCATGGGAGCGCGGAATGCGCCGCCGTCGCCAGTTCCGAAGGCGACGGGCATCATGCCGGCAACCATGGCAACAGTGGTCATGACAATCGGCCGGAATCGCCGTTCGGCGGCCAAGACGACGGCCTCTCGGGGCTCCTCGCCCGCCTCGATTATCCGACTGGCCAGATCCACGATCAGAATGGCATTTTTAGCGACGATGCCCATAAGCATAAGAGCTCCGATCAAGACTGGCATGGTCACGCCATGGCCAGTCGCGGCGAGCGCGATGAGCCCGCCGGACAGCGCCAGCGGTAGCGACAGAAGGATTGTCAGCGGTTGAAACGGACTACCGAAGAGAACGAAGAGAATGACAAAAACGCATGTCGAGCCGAGAATGCTCGCGTCAACAAAGCTCGCAAAAAAATCTTCCATCGAGCGCGTTTCCCCGGCCGTTTGCAGGATTACACCGGCCGGTAGCGGATGTTGTTCAATCAGTGACTTCACGAGCGCGAGCGCCGTCCCCGGCGAGGCGCCCGCAGCAAGATCGGCGTTGAGTTCGATCCGGCGCAATCCGTCCTGGCGAAGGATCTGGCCGGGTCCATAAGCTGTCGCGATGCGTGCAACTGCCCCCAAGGGAACCACCTTCCCGTCTCCTGTTCGCAGGGGAATGGTCTCGACCACCGACAGTTCATTGGCCGATTTTGCGGCCTCAACCCGAACGGGGACGCTCCGGCCATCGATCTGGATGGAGCCGAGTTCCCGATCCCTGTCGCCCATCGTTGCAACGCGCACCGCATTCGACAGCGAATGCAGGTCGACACCCAAGGAAGCGGCAAGATCAAGGTCCGGGATGATTTGGAGCTCCGGCCTGTGCGCAGCGCCGAAGGATGAGACATGACCGACTGAGGGGATGGTTGCCATTGAGGATGCAAGCCAATCGGACGCGCGCTCCAGTGCCGCCGCGTCCTCTGACAGCAACGAGACGGAAAACTGCCGCCCGCCCGTCAGCCCAAGTTGATTGACCCCGATGTCGGCAACCGATGTTAGTTTCCGGGCGATATTGGAGGCGATGACCTGTCGCGTTTGTGCGCGATCGGCAGGGTCGGTGAGTTCAATCTGGATGGAGAAGGCCTGTCGGGTTGCGACGCGGCCAGCGGGGGCAGATCTGTAAGCGTAAACATGCATGACATTTTCATCAGCGGCGAGCAACCTGGTCACTTCGCCAGATTTCTCCCGCATGGAGGCGTTGCTCGTGCCGCCCGCCATCTCGACCGTAAATCGCAGTTGTGTCCCGTCCTCTTCCGGAATGAAGCCCCGTGTCAGGCCGGGCAGGACGAAAAAGGCAGTCCATGCGAGGGAAGCAATGCCGAGAGCAATCGTGATGAAGGACATGTCAAGCGTCATGGCGCGGCGAGGCAAGCCCGCTCTTGATCGTCCAAGTGGAATGCGGTGGCGGCCGGTCGCAAATCTCAGCAGTCGGGAGTAGCCGCTGGCAGGCAAGGCGGAGTTGCGTAGAGCGGGCGCCCTCGGCCGGAGCATTCTCGAGGCGAGAAGCGGCGTCATGAGACGGGCAACGAGCAGAGACGCCACCGTTGCCGCTGCTACCGTCATGCCGAACTCGCGAAAATATTGACCGGGCATGCCGCCGATCATGGCAAGCGGCGCAAAGACGGCAACGATCGTCAATGAGATCGCAATAACGGAGCTGCCGATTTCGTCCGTTGCATCGATAACCGCCTGAAACGGGGTCTTTCCCATTTCCAGATGCCGGGCCGTGTTCTCGATTTCGACGATGGTGTCATCGACAAGCAGGCCGATCGCCAACGTCAATCCGAGCAGCGAGACGAGGTTTAAGGAGAAGCCGAGCGCCTCCATCACGAAGAATGTCGGAATTACGGCAAGCGGTAAGCTGATTGCTGCGATCGTGACTGAACGCCAATCTCTCAGGAAGAGGAACAGCACCGCAATCGTGCAGACCGCGCCTTCGATCATGGCACTCACGGTGCTTGCAACATTGTTGCGGGTGTAGCTGGCATTCTCGTCCAGTAAGGTGAACTGCAAGCGCGTGTCTTCAGCGGCGAAATTGTCAATCGCCGCGCGGATGCGGGTGAATGTTTCGACCTCGTTTGCCCCTTTCTCCGTGAAAAAGGAGAGAGCCAGGATGGGTTCCCCGTTTAGTTGGGCGAAGCCGTTGGCCTCGGCCCAGCCATCTTCGATCCGGGCGATATCCGAAAGCCTCAGAATGGAACCGTTGGCATCCGGCAATACGACGTTGGCGAGTGCGGCAACGGCCGAAGGTGCCGATACCGTTCTTATTGGCCGATCGATGTCATTGGTGGACGCGATGCCCGCGGGGGAATTGGTGATCGCAGTGCGAAGCGCGGCGCTTACGGCACCAGCGGACAACCCGCGGGCGAGCATCTCGTCAGGGTCGAGCCAGACCCGAACCTCACGGTCGTCACCGCCTCTAAGGACGACCTTTCCAACGCCCCGAATTCGCTCGAACCGGCGCAGGACATCATCGCTAAGCAAGCGGTTGAGCGCCTGAAGAGACATTGTGTTCGACTGCACGGCGAAGGTCGCAATGGCGATCTCCCGCAAGTTTGATATCTCGATCGCCGGCTCTTCGACCGCCGCTGGAAGGTCGCCTCGAATCGAACGGATAGCGCGATCGGTACGCTCGAGCGCCAACTGTGGGTCAATGCCGCTATCGAACTCCACGTTGAAGGTCACAGCGCCATCCTCAATCGTAGTATCAAGGCGACGGATACCTTGAAGTCTGAGCAAGGCATCTTCGGATTTCTGCGCAACGTCATATTCGAGATCGCTGGCCGAGGCCGCTTGCTGCCGAAGCACGACCTTGACGATTGGAGACTCCATTTCGGGAAAACGGTTGATCGGCAACGCATGCAGCGACAGAAGGCCCATCACGACCAGAAGAACGAAAATCGCAATGCTGTAGGCGGGCCTTTCGATCGACCAGCGGGAAAGGTTGAACGACATGAGCAACCTCACTTGCTCGAGGCGAGAACGGAGGCGACGGGCACCTGTCGCACACGCATACCCGCCTGGACGATTCCGCTTGCACGCAGCACGACATGCTCGCCCTCGCGCAGACCTGACAGGATCTGGATCTGCTCAGCCGTCTGCTCCCCGGTCACCACGCTTCGCCTTTCAACGACACCTGAGGTCACCACATCCACCTGCGCTCCTTCAGGCGCCTGACGGACGGCAGCGACAGGCAGGACAAGCGACGTTCCTTCGACATAAGGCAGCTCGGCGCGCGCGAAGGCGCCGATCTTCAAAACATCGGATTGGGGAAGGGCGATGCGAAGGCGCGCCATCCTGGTGGACGGATCAACGCTGGGCGCGATATGCCGCAGCGTGCCAGAAACGGCTGTGCCCATACCTTGAACCGTGACGAGGACAGGCGAATCAGTTTGGACGCGCCCGACAAGACGCATTGGCGCCATGGCCTCGAACTCGACGAGACCATCTCTGACAAGCCGGAATAGCGGCGCGTCGGCAGAGGCGATGTCGCCGAGCCTTGCGATCCGCTCGGTGACGATGCCGGTGGCGGGCGCCCTGATCCGGTTTTTTTCGAGGCGGGTCATCAGCTCTCGGCGTTTGACGTAGGCAATCGCGCGTTCTGCGATGGCAACACGTCTCGTTTGC
Organism: Rhizobium sp. BK399; assembly: GCF_014194695.1. Classification (GTDB taxonomy): domain Bacteria; phylum Pseudomonadota; class Alphaproteobacteria; order Rhizobiales; family Rhizobiaceae; genus Rhizobium. The sequence goes on from NZ_JACIAH010000006.1 coordinate 49,789, forward strand.
TGCGCGGTCCTCAGCTTGGCTTTGGCTACCTTCACGTCGGCCTCGCGCTGCTCGAGCGCGTCAAGTGATGTCACCCCACTGCGTGATAGCGGCTGGGCCCTTTCGAGTGCCTTGCGGGCCAGGTCCAAATTGGCCTCTTCCAGCGCGATCGAGCTTTCGCTTTGGAGGAGGAGGGCGCTCGCGCGCTCGATCTCGACCTCGTTCATCGAGACAGCGATTTCATCGAGATCGGACGCCAGGATGGCGAGTATCTGCCCTTCATGGACTTGATCGCCTTCTTCCACGAGGACCGCCTGAATTCTCGCGTGTTGGCTCTCGGTTCCAACCGACACCTCCTCACGCGCCACAAGCGATCCAGAGACGATCGTGCGCGTCTCGAGACGCCGGGTTTCGGCCGTGACCGTTGTGACGGTCGGCGCGTTGTCGGCATTTGAAACGAGGCCTATATCCGAGACAAGTTTCGGCGAACCCGCCCCCAAACGCGACTTTCCGACAAGAAGGGGACTGACGAGCACGGCGGCGGCAATCGCCGCAAGCGCGATCGCCGATGCCATTTTCCGCAGCCAGGCGACGCAACCTTGCACGGTGGCGTCGAGCCGAGATTTATTCGTCCATCGCCGTCTTCCGTTCATGACGGTGCCCTCTACGCCAAGGTGGCACTCGCAATCGCAGCGCGGTCGCCACCGGTGGAACAGTTGCTCATGGCCAAGAGGGTGCGACAGCCGGCGCAGATGGCCGGTTCCTTTGGCTGCCAAGCCGGTATCGGTACCCTTGTCGGCTGCTTTCTGATCCCCGAAGCGCGAGCGAGCCCCATCTGCTCCCAAACCTCGTCCAGGGCCGCGACCAGCCGATCGATGTCTGCCCGGCTATGGAGGGGCGAAGGGGTGATGCGCAGCCTTTCTGTGCCGCGGGGAACGGTTGGGTAGTTGATCGGCTGGATATAGATGTCGAAATCGTCGAGCAGCAGATTGGCGACGGTCCGGCATTTCACGGGATCGCCGACCATTACCGGCACGATGTGGCTGGGGTTGGCGAGGTGCGGAATGCCCCGTTCGTCGAGGCGCTCGCGCAGCATCCGAACGTGACGCTGTTGAGCTTCCCGTTCCCGTTGGCTCTCCTTCAGGTGCCGTACGGAGGCAAGAGCTCCGGCCGCAAGCATCGGCGGAAGCGCCGTCGTGAAGATGAAGCCGGAGGCGAAGGATCTGACGAAGTCGACCACCGGAGCGCTGGATGCGATGTATCCCCCAACGACCCCGAATGCCTTGCCGAGCGTGCCCTGGATGATTGTCAGACGATTCATCACCCCGTCACGCTCTGCGATCCCTGCACCATGCCGGCCGTAGAGGCCGACGGCATGGACTTCGTCCAGGTAGGTCATGGCGTCATACTGTTCAGCCACGTCACACAGTTCCGCGATCGGCGCGATGTCGCCGTCCATGGAATAGACGGACTCGAAGGCGACCAGCTTTGCGCGGCCGGGTTCGACTTCGCGCAGAGAGCGTGCCAGATCCTCTGGGCTGTTGTGCTTGAAGATCCGGTAGTCGGCCCGGGAGTGACGAATGCCTTCGATCATGGAGGCATGGTTGCCGGAGTCGGACAGGACGACACAGTTCGGCAGCTTCGCCGCAAGGGTAGAAAGGGCCGCCCAGTTGGAGACGTAGCCCGACGTAAACAGCAGAGCGGCCTCCTTGCCATGGAGGTCGGCCAATTCGCGCTCCAGCAGGACGTGACTATGGTTGGTGCCGGCGATGTTGCGCGTGCCGCCGGCGCCGGTGCCGCACAGGTCGATCGAACGATGCATGGCTTGCCGAACCTTGTCGTTCTGCCCCATGCCGAGATAGTCGTTGGAACACCAGACAATGACATCACGGACGCGCTCGCCATCATGATAGCGGGCGCGCGGAAAGGCGCCCGCCACTCTTTCTATGTCGGCAAAGACGCGATAGCGCCCTTCCTGACGTAGCCCATCCAGGGCGTTGGTGAAGAACGCACGATAGTCCATTGCCCCCTCCTTGGTCGGATCCCAATCCTCGGTACGAGGTTCCGACTTGATTCCACCTTGTATGGTAAGGGAGTTCACGGGCTGTCAGGGACCTACTTAGGTTGAACGAAGTTTGCGACGTAGGTGCCGTTGGACTGGACGAAAGTCCCATAGTTTCCTGCGACCTTTGTAGTTGGTCTCGGAGACGCCCCCTCAAATATGGGCTCTGTCTCCAACCGGCAGCCGGAGGTGCGTGCGGACCACCCGTTTTGGGCTGGCAAGAGTGCCAACGGACCGCGCTTACACCGTTCCGTGGCTTGCCTTTTTCTCTGCGCCTCTAGCTACCACCTGATCGTGTTTCAGGAATGATTTTGTGGAGAGGGTGATGTCTGTTCCGGACGATCAGGTTCTAACGCTGCAAGTTGCCAACATGAGGCCACAGGACGCCGGAGCGAGCATCGCGCGGCTATCCGCTACGGCAATGAATAAGGTTGGCGTGCGCGAGGGCGATCTCATCGAGTTGATAGGCAAGCGTCACACGGCCGCTATTGCGATGCAGCCTTACCCGGATGACGAAGGGCTCAACATTGTGCGCCTCGATGGCTTGCAGAGGGTCAATGCAGGTGCGACGAGCGGCGATCACATCGAGGTTCGCAAGGTCGAGGCGAGGGCGGCCGCCAAGGTCGTGCTCGCGCCCGCGCAGAAAAACCTCGTTCTCCAGGGCTCCGGCGAGGCATTGCAGCGAACGTTTCTGCATCGGCCCATGGTCGCAGGCGACGTCATCTCGACCTCCGTCCAGCAGCGCGCAAGCGGACGAGATCCGCGGGATCAGGCGTTGCGAAACCTTCTCGATCTGCCGGCATACGGCCTCCAAGAAATCAGGCTCGTGGTCGTGTCGACGCAGCCGCGCGGCATCGTCCAGATGACTGAGCAAACCGTCGTTGAGCTTCGCCCGCAGTTCGAAGAGCCGAAGGAAGCACGCAGGGCAGACGTTACCTACGACGATATTGGCGGTTTGGGGTCTTCTGTGGACCAAGTCCGGGAGATGGTCGAGTTGCCATTGCGCCATCCTGAACTGTTTCAGCGGCTCGGGATCGATCCGCCGAAGGGTGTTCTTCTTTACGGCCCTCCAGGGACCGGCAAAACGCTGCTTGCGCGAGCCGTTGCCAACGAAACGGAAGCCAACTTCTACCATATCGCCGGCCCGGAAATCATGGGCAGCCGATACGGTGAGTCCGAGGAGCGGCTGAGGCAGGTGTTCCAAGAGGCGTCGCAAAACGCGCCGTCGATCATCTTCATCGACGAAATCGATTCCATCGCCCCAAAACGCGAGCAAGTCACCGGCGAAGTGGAGCGGCGCATCGTTGCTCAACTATTGACCCTGATGGATGGGTTGGAGCCGCGGCAGAACATCGTGGTGATCGGCGCGACCAACAGGCGCGATGCTATCGACGAAGCGCTTCGTCGGCCGGGGCGCTTTGACCGCGAAATCGTCATTGGTGTGCCGGATCAGAATGGAAGGCGGGAGGTTCTTGCCATCCATACAAGAGGAATGCCGCTCGCTGAAAACACCGACATGGATGAGATCGCCCGGACGACCTACGGCTTTGTCGGTGCCGATCTCGGTGCATTGGTACGCGAGGCGGCCATGGACGCGTTGCGGCGCGTTCTGCCGGACATCAATCTGAGGGATGGCATCCCCGCCGAGGTCCTCGAAAGACTCACGGTATCGCAAGATGATTTCATGTCCGCAATGAAGCGCATACAGCCATCGGCATTGCGCGAAATCATGATCCAGGCCCCCAATGTCCGGTGGGAGGATGTTGGCGGCCTTGATGAAGCGCAAATGAGGCTGAGAGAAGGGGTGGAACTGCCGCTTCGATCTCCCCAGTCGTTCAAGCGCATGGGCATCCGTCCGGCGAAGGGCTTCCTGCTATTCGGACCGCCCGGAACGGGCAAGACACTTCTTGCGAAGGCGGTCGCTCGCGAGGCCGAGGCCAATTTTGTCGCAACCAAATCGTCCGATCTCCTGTCTAAATGGTACGGCGAATCCGAGCAGCAGGTGTCCCGCCTTTTCGAACGCGCCAGACAGGTCGCGCCGACCGTGGTCTTCATCGACGAGATTGACTCGTTGGCACCTGCGAGAGGTGGAGGCTTGGGCGAGCCCGCTGTGACAGAGCGCGTCGTCAATACGCTTCTGGCTGAAATGGACGGCCTCGAAGACATGCAGGGTGTCGTCGTCATGGCTGCCACCAATCGCCCGAACCTGCTTGATCCGGCTCTGCTTCGCCCGGGCCGTTTCGACGAGTTGGTCTATGTTCCCGTTCCCGATGCGAAAGCGAGACGGAAGATCTTGGGCATTCATACGAAGAAGATGCCATTGGCTGGCGACATCGATCTCGACGACCTGGCTGAAAAGACGGAGCGCTTCACCGGAGCCGATTTGGAGGATCTGACGCGGCGGGCAGGGCTGATCGCGCTTCGCCAGTCTCTCGACGCATCGACGGTCACCAACGAGGATTTCACGAGAGCGCTGCAGGAGGTGCGGCCGTCTGTAACGCCGGAGATGGAGCGAGAGTACGAGGAGATGCTGCGCACACTTCGCCAGGAGAATCCGCAGAGAATGCAGATCGGCTTTACAGCTCGGCGACAAGCGGCCGAGTAGCCTGCCGCCTGTCCAGCGGACCGCTTGTTTCGGTTGTCATGCGCGAAGCCATTCCTGGCCAGGCGGATCCATCGGGATCGCTCTTGGAAACTCTGCCTTTGATCTCTACACTTACTCTGTGCTCGGAAGGGCCATGGCGAGGGGAGGGAGGAGCCCGCGTTCGTGAAGCAGCGATTTCGTGTTCTTGTCGGACTCTGCCTTTTGTCGGCTGCTTGCTACGCGGCTATCTCTTCCGGCAGGGAATTCGCGACGCGAAGCTATATGAACGAGGCGTCCTTGCAGGCTGGTTCCGCCTTGCGCCTGGCCGTTTCGGCGCTTGCGGGACATCTGAGCCGATATGAACCGCTGCCTGAATTGATTGCCGATCATGACAATATCAAGCAACTGGTGAACGATCCCGGCAATGAGGCTCTCCGCAGTAGAGCAAACACTTATCTCAAGGAAATCAATAGCCTGCTTGAATCGTCCGACATTTATGTGATGCGGATGAACGGCGATACGATCGCTGCGAGCAACTACGATGGGCCGACCAGCTTCGTGGGGGAGAACTTCAGCTACCGCCCCTACTTTCAAGACGCTGCAAGGGGGAGTCAGGCGCGGTTTTACGCGCTCGGCACGACGTCGTTGAAGCGAGGCTACTACTTCGCCTCTCCCATCCAGGTGAACGGGACCGTACGCGGGGTTATTGTCTTCAAGGTCGACATCGACTCGATCGAGGGGTCGTGGAAGGGCGGTGAGTACAAGATACTGGTGTCCGACCCGGAAGGCATCATCTTCATGACCGGTAGCCCCGAGTGGCTATATTCCTCCGTCCTGCCATTGACAGAGGAGCGCCTGCGACGCACCCAGGCATCGCGCCGCTATGCCGAGGCTGTTCTCAGGCCACTTCCAATTAGCGAGCAGTATGCTGATGGTCATCGGCTGCTTACAGTCGCCGACGGCGCCGCGCCCAGGGAATATCTGACGCTCTCTCACTATATGAGGGATGCCGACTGGACCGTCAGTGTGTTGATGGACACAAGTTCGGTGCATGCGCAGGCGCGGACCATGCTCATCGCAGTGCTGCTTTCAATCGGTCTGATGGGGCTGGTTGTCGCGATCGTGCTGCAGCGTCGCGCCCGGGCGCAGGAGCGGATGCGCATGCAGATCGATGCGCGCAATGAACTTGAGGAGCGCGTGGAGGAGCGGACCGCCGCTCTCGCGCACGTCAATCAGCGCATCGAAGAGGAGATCGCCGAGCGGCGCCTGACTGAACAGAAGCTTCGCCAGACACAGGCGGATCTCATCCAGGCAGGAAAACTTGCTGGCCTCGGACAAATGTCAGCCGCGCTATCGCATGAACTCAACCAACCGCTTGCTGCCGCCAAGACCTATGTGGACAGTGCCGCAATGCTGATTGCGCGCGATCGAGTCGACGAGGCCCGCGATAACCTCTCTCGCATCTCCGGCCTGATAGACCGGATGGCGTCGATAAGCCGACACCTGCGCAATTTTGCGCGCAAACCAAATGAAAAGGTAGGGCCGGTTTCGCTCGCGACTGCGATCGCCGATACGCTCGAAATCGTTTCCGCGCGTTTGAAAGTGGCAGACGCGACACTCGTCATCGACCTCGGCGAACCTTCCGCCGCCGTGCAGGCGGGCTCTGTGCGTCTTCAACAAGTTCTCGTCAATATCATCACCAACGCCGCTGATGCGGTGGAAGGTCTTGATGACCGACGTATCCATGTCGTGGCGGTTCAGGATGGCGCCAAGATGATCCTCACGGTCCGCGATCATGGTCCGGGTGTTTCCCCCGCGATCGCCGAGCGCATCTTCGATCCGTTCTTCAGCACGAAGGGCGTTGGCCGCGGCCTCGGACTGGGCCTGTCGATCTCCTACAATATCATCAAGGATTTCGGTGGCACCCTTTCGGTCAGCAATGCAGAAGACGGGGGCGCCGAGTTCCGTATCGTGCTTGATGCCGCGCCCGTTGTCAGTGAGGCGGCCGAATGAAGGAAGGCCGGATACTCCTGATAGACGACGAAGAGGAGATGCGTCGCTCTTCCGCCCAGGCGCTCAGCCTGTTCGGACTCGACGTCGCGACATTCGCGAGCGCCGAGCCGGTCCTGGAGCGGGTCGGCTATGGCTTCGACGGCGTGGTGATCAGCGACATCCGGATGCCCGGAATGGATGGCATGACTTTGTTGCAGCGCGTCCGCGAAATGGATTCCGAGATACCGGTCATTCTGGTGACGGGACACGCAGATGTGCAGCTCGCCGTCAGCGCCATGCACGCCGGGGTCTATGACTTCGTTGAAAAGCCCTTCGCGGCCCAGCATCTGGTTGGCATCATCCGACGCGCGCTGGATCGGCGCAGTTTGGTTCTCGAGAACAGACGGCTGCGCGCCGTGGCCGGCAAACGCGACGACATCGAGGCGCGCCTGCCGGGACGCACCCAGGCCATGGTGGACCTGCGGTATCGACTGCGTGCAATAGCAGCGACGGATGCCGACACACTGATCATCGGTGAGACGGGCGTCGGCAAGGAGGTGGTAGCCCGTGCGTTGCACGATACCAGCGCCCGCGCAGAAAAGCCGTTCATCGCGATCAATTGCGCTGCGTTGCCGGAGACTCTGATCGAAAGCGAGCTGTTTGGACACGAAGCCGGTGCTTTTCCCGGAGCTCTTCGGCCGCGATACGGCAAGTTCGAGCACGGCCGAGGTGGCACGATCCTGCTCGACGAAATTGGTTCGATGCCGTTCGATCTTCAGGCTAAATTCCTGCGCGTGCTGCAGGAGCGCGTTATCACGCGCCTGGGCTCCAACGAGGCTGTACCGCTCGACGTGCGCTTCATCGCGACGAGCAAGGTTGATCTGGAGATCGAAGTCGCGCAGGGCCGCTTTCGTCCAGACCTTCTTTACCGTCTCAATGTCGCTACTATTCACGTGCCCGCGCTTGCGCAACGACAGGCGGATATTCCGCTTCTGTTTCTCCAGCTTGTTCGAGAGGCGGCCGCCCGCTACGGGCGCAGCGACGTGGAGGTGCGGCCAGAAACGATCAGCAGGATAGGCTCGCGGACCTGGCCGGGCAATGTGCGTGAATTGCGCAACGCCGCCGATCGGCTGGTTCTTGGTCTCGATCTCCAGCCGGAGGACACAGCGGAGCAAAATCAGAAACTCGCAGACAGGGTTGCCGCCTACGAGCGTGGCCTCATTGCCAGTGCGCTTGCCACCCACGGCGGCAGTCTCCGTCCGGTCTATGAGATGCTCGGCGTTTCGCGAAAGACGCTCTACGAGAAGATGCAGAAATACGGGCTTGAAAAAGGCAGGAGCGACGATGAGGACGAAGCGTGAATGGGTGGAAATCCACCCACGATCCCGTTCGTTTGTCCCCTTTCCCACCCGTCTCGTGTGGTATCATGCAGGAAAATGCAAGGAGCTATGCCTCTGCCGGTTGTCCGGCGCACTAGGCGTTCCACAGTGACAGTTCGTGACCGGAGCGGGGGGAGCCGTTCCGGCGGGTTACTGGGAGGATGAAATGAAAATATTGAATGCCTTGCTGGGCGTGACGGCCATCGCTGCCGCTTCGCTCGTTTCCGCATCCGCAATCGCTCAAACCTACCCGGAACGGACGATCACGATGGTCGTCCCGTTTGCCGCTGGCGGCCCGACGGATACTGTGGCCCGTCTGGTTGCCGAGTCGATGTCGAAGGACCTCGGCCAGCAGATCGTCGTTGAAAATGTCGGCGGCGCTGGCGGTACCCTTGGTGCAGGCCGCGTCGCTCAGGCTGATGCAGATGGCTACACGCTGCTCTTGCACCACATCGGCATGGCGACCAGCGCCACGCTCTATCGCAAGCTTGCCTATGACACCCTGAATTCCTTTGAGTATGTGGGCCTTGTGACCGACGTGCCGATGACGATCGTTGCGCGCAAGGATTTTGAGCCGGCCGACCTCAAGGGCCTTGTCGAATACGTCAAGGCCAACAAGGATAGCGTCACCGTTGCGAATGCCGGCATCGGCGCGGCTTCGCACCTGTGTGGCATGATGCTGATGAGCGCAATCCAAACGCCATTGACCACCGTTCCATACAAGGGCACCGGCCCCGCCATGACTGACCTGCTCGGCGGCCAGGTCGACATCATGTGCGACCAGACCACCAACACGACCAAGCAGATCCAGGGCGGCACGATCAAGGCTTACGCTGTCACTTCGCCTGCACGCCTGAAGGTGCTTCCCGATGTACCGACGGCAGTCGAAGCGGGTCTTGCCGACTTCCAGGTCGGCATCTGGCATGGGATCTATGCGCCCAAGGGTACACCGATTGCGGTAACCGAGCGGCTGTCGAAATCGCTGCAGGTTGCCCTCAAGGACCCGAACGTTGTGGCCCGCTTCGCCGAACTCGGCACCGACCCATCGCCGGAGGCGGATGCAACGCCGGCCGCCCTCAAGGCTAAACTCGAAGCAGAGATTACCCGCTGGAAGCCGGTGATCGAGGCGGCGGGTCAATACGCCGACTAGCTATGTCGATTGCCGCCCGGAATGGGTTTCGGGCGGCGCGATCGCTGCGGCAGTCGGCCGTGCTTTTCGCGTCGGGACAGCCGGCGAGCCGCGCCACGACCATCGCCAAGGGGGACATATGAAATCGCTGACGTTCGACAGCACCAACGCGCTTTGCGGCACGCTTTTCATCGGGTTGGGCTGCTTCTTCATCTATCAATGTCTTAATCTTGAACTCGGCACCGCCCTGCGAATGGGGCCGGGCTACTTTCCGCTGCTGCTTGCTGTCGTCCTGACGCTTCTTGGCCTGATCGTGCTGATCCAGGCAACACGGGTGCACGGCGAACCATTGGGCCCGATGGCGCTGCGCGGAATGGCTTTCATCCTGCCGGCACCGATCGTCTTTGGATTGACGGTGCGCGGGATGGGCTTCGTACCGTCGCTGTTTCTGGTGTCGCTGGTGGCGGCCTTCGCATCTTCGCGGATGAAGGTGCCGCTGGCGTTGGTGCTTGCGGTCGCGATAACCCTCTTCTCGGTCATTGTCTTCAGCTATGCGCTTGGCTTGCCGTTCGAGCGGTTCGGCCCTTGGGTTCGGTTCTAGGAGGCGGCGATGGATCTTGTCAGCAATCTCGCCTTGGGTTTCAGCACCGCGGCCTCACCAGAAAACCTTCTTTTCTGCCTCATCGGTGTGCTGCTGGGTACGTTGATCGGTGTCTTGCCAGGGATCGGGGCGACTGCGACGATCGCCATGCTGTTGCCGATCACCTTCCAGCTGGAGCCTGTCTCCTCGCTGATCATGCTGGCGGGCATCTACTACGGGGCACAGTATGGCGGCTCGACCACGGCGATCCTCATCAACATGCCCGGCGAGTCCTCCTCGGCGGTGACGGCGATTGACGGCTATCAGATGGCCCGTCGCGGCCGGGCAGGAGCGGCACTGTCGATTGCGGCGCTCGGCTCTTTCTTTGCCGGCACCGTCTCGACCTTCCTCGTCGCGATCTTCGCAATCCCCCTCACCGCACTTGCCCTGAAATTCGGTGCCGCCGAATACTTCTCACTGATGATCGTCGGCCTGGTGTCCTCGGTTGCCCTCGCCCACGGCTCGATTGTCAAAGCTCTCGCCATGGTCGCGCTAGGCCTGCTGCTTGGACTGGTCGGTACGGATATCTATACGGGAACGCCCCGCTTTACCCTCGGCATTCGCGAATATGCCGACGGACTGAATTTCGTTGCCGTTGCCGTTGGCGTGTTCGGTGTTGCGGAAATCCTGCGCAACCTGGAGGGAGAGAAGACCCGCACGGTGCTGATGGCCAAGGTTAGCGGCCTCTGGCCGACGCGCGAGGACTTCAGGCGGATGATCGCCCCGGTTCTGCGTGGCACGGCGATTGGCTCAGCACTCGGGATCCTGCCGGGTGGCGGCGCCATCCTTGCCGCCTTTGCCTCCTACACAGTGGAGAAGCGCATCTCCGACCGCCCGCAGGAGTTCGGTCACGGCGCCATCGCCGGTGTGGCCGGGCCGGAATCGGCCAACAACGCCGGTGCTCAGACCTCATTCATTCCGTTGCTGACGCTGGGCATTCCGGCAAATCCGGTGATGGCGCTGATGGTCGGCGCCATGATCATCCAGGGGATCGTGCCGGGTCCGAATGTGGCCACCGAGCAGCCGGCGCTGTTTTGGGGGATCATCGCATCCATGTGGATCGGCAACCTGATGCTGGTTGTGCTCAACCTGCCCCTGATCGGCCTTTGGGTTAAATTGCTGACAATTCCCTATTACGTACTTTTCCCGATTATCATGGCCTTCTGCTCGATCGGGGTCTACAGCGTTAACAGCAATGTCTACGACCTCTACGCGGTCGCCTTTTTCGGGTTAGCCGGCTACCTGTTGGTCAAATTGCGCTGCGAGCCGGCACCGTTGCTCCTGGGGTTCGTGCTGGGACCATTGCTGGAGGAAAATCTCCGGCGTGCGATGATCCTGTCGCGCGGCGATCCGATGACGTTTGTCACACGTCCAATCAGCGCCATTTTGCTTCTGATCGCCCTTGCCGTCCTGCTGGTGGTGTTCCTGCCTTCGGTGAAGGCGAAGCGTGAGGAGGTTTTCCAGGAAGAAGACTGAACCAACGAAATAGCATCGCGCCGACAAACAGACCGCAACGAGGAGGAATAAGGATGACGAAACTGAACCTGACCCGACGCAGCACGCTTGCTGCGGGCCTTGCTGTGGCCGCGGCGTTGGTCGCCGCATCACCATCGCGAGCGGCAGATTTTCCTGATCGGCAGGTGACGATGGTCGTCCCGTTTGCAGCCGGCGGATCGACTGACGTCGTTGCCCGCATCCTCGCGCAGAAGATGTCCGAGGATCTGGGCCAGCAGGTGATCGTGCAGAACGTCGCAGGCGCAGGCGGAAATCTCGGCGCAGGCAATGTTGCGCGCGCCGATGCTGACGGCTACACGATTCTGATGGGGACCGTCGCGACCCACGCGCTCAATCCGTTGATCCTGAAGTCAACCCCATACGATCCTGAAAGGGATTTTGCGCCGATCTCGCTGTTGGTCGTCGTTCCGAACGTTCTCGTCGTCAATCCCGAATTGCCGGCCAAAACGATCGCCGAACTGGTGGCGCTCCTCAAGGCCAATCCAGGCACATATAGTTATGCCTCCTCCGGCAATGGTACGCCGCTGCATCTATCCGGTGAGCTTTTCAAGGCAATGGCGGGAGTGGAAATGGAGCACATCCCGTACAAGGGGTCAGGCCCGGCGCTGAACGATGTCCTCGGCAATCAGGTTCCGATCATGTTTGACAACCTGCCGTCCTCGTCTGGCCACATCAAGAGCGGCACGCTGCGTGCACTTGCGGTCACCACCAAGGAACGCGCGCCATCCTTCCCCGATGTGCCGACCGTTGCCGAGACTGTTCCCGGCTACGAAACCTATACCTGGAACGCATTGTTCGCTCCCGCCGGCACCCCCGCGGATGTCGTAGCCCGTCTGAACTCGGCAGCCAACAAGGCGCTCGCCGATCCTGAAGTGGGCAAGCGAATGACCGAGTTCAGTGCCGTTATCGTGGGTTCCACACCGGAAGAGCTCGCTGCCCACGTCAAGGCGGAGATTGCCAAGTGGACACCTGTCGTGCGTGACGCCAAGATCGAGCTCGAATAGCCATCGCGAATCTTTTACGCCGTCTGCACAACGCGAACTGAATGTCGTGCGTTGGAAATCCGTCGCTTGTTGCTCGAAGGGTCGGAACTCCGAAAAGATCGTCGGTTGGCTGGTACTCTGCTCAGCGAATACCATTCTTCAGGCGTGCGTCAGCTTTGCGACCCAAAAGCAAACGCCACACCTGAGGGTTGGGACGGCGCCTTTGCCGACCGCCTGGAACATTTTATGGGGCTCAATACCGGCTAAACGTCGGCGGTTCGCGCAGGCAAGCACAATCGGTCAAAGTGCCTGAAGGCGCCGCTAGGAATTCCTTTCTGTTGCCGGAGTGGCGCGCTTGTTAACCTGAAAAATGAACTTGGAACACTCATGACAACCGTTACCAGTATATCGTCTACGATGACGGCCTCGTTCCTTGGTTCGCTGGTTGAAGTCGTAGAGGCTTTCACGATTATCCTGGCGGTTGGCGTGACGCAGGGTTGGCGGCCGGCTTTCCTCGGCACCGGCTTGGCGCTGGCGGTCCTGGCGATCCTTGTGCTCACGCTTGGACCACTTCTTGGGATGATTCCGATCGGGCTCATGCAGTTTGTGATCGGGACGTTGCTCATTCTGTTCGGAATGCGATGGCTACGGAAGGCGATCCTCAGGGCATCGGGCTTTATTGCTTTGCATGATGAGGAGAAAGCCTTCGCCCAAGAGACGAACAAACTTCGCATGCAGACCTCCGATCGCCGCGCAAATCTACTGGCTGCCATCACCGCCTTTAAGGCGGTTCTCCTCGAGGGGGTCGAGGTCGTGTTTATTGTCATTGCGACTGGCGCGGGCCGAGGAATGATCGGCTATGCAAGTGTTGGCGCCGTGGCGGCTTGTCTATTGGTTCTTGTCGTCGGTTTCGCTGTGCACAAACCCCTGTCGACTGTCCCGGAAAACAGCCTCAAGTTTGCTGTGGGAGTGCTCCTGAGTGCATTCGGAATTTTTTGGGCGGGCGAGGGGATCGGCGCGGAATGGCCGGGAGACGATCTGGCGCTGCTGCCAATCCTTTTGGTGCTCATCCTGGCCTCTTTCGCGTTGGTAAGAACGCTCCAACGCTATCATGCCTCTCACGTCAGGCAGGTCGTCAGATGAAAATCCTGAGGATGGCCATAAAAGAAATCGTCGGCATGTTCATCGATGACGGTGCCCTGGCGCTTCTGACGATCGCGCTGATCGCGTGCATCGGGTTAATGGTGAAGATCGAGGTGATCGGAGGACTGACAGGCGCCTGCCTGCTTTTCCTGGGATGCGTGTTTATTCTTGCTGAAAGTGTTGCTCGGGCGGCTCGACGCAAGGTGAAGGGGATGGTCCACACCCAAAGCCTCGATAGAAACCATGCGCCTGAGAGTGCGCGTCTACCTTGATTTTTAAGGAGACCCCGCTACGCGCCGCCTCTCCACTGTCAATCGTTGGTATCGGGATGCGTTGCTGCCTTCAGATCGGCAAGGCCACGATTGGCGTCCTTGTTGCCCGTCGCAGCCGCAGCCGTGAATATCCGCTCAGCGTCGCCGTACATACTCATACTCAAATAGGCATATCCGCGCAGCACCATCAGGTCGATCGGCTCCTGCCGGAGTTGTGCACGCTGATCGAGGTATATCAGGGTCTCGCGATAGCGCTTGGCGCCGAAGGCGGCGACGGCTCTGTCGGCCAAGATCGCGACCTGCAGTTCGGCCGCACGCTGTTGTGTCTGCGGCGCCTTCGTGGCCGCGACGGCGGCGTTGTTGGACAGACCGGCGCGTAAATACGCGAGGCTTTGGCCATAGGCTGCGTCTTCGCGTGTCTTGCGGTTCGGACTGGCCAGCGCCGCCTCGAACGCCTTTGCTGCCTCCATGGGGCGATTGATGTCCATCAGGCACCAGCCACGCGACAGCGCCGTTTCCGGATCGAGCAACTGCGCATTCACCGTGGTCGTGCATCCGCGCAGTTGCCGCGCGCCGCGGCGAACCGTTACCGTTTGCAGCGCGGGTTGGCGCGCGACCGGTGGGCTCGTGCCCTCAATTCGCTCGGTCGGGACCCTAACGATCTCCGGTGGCGAAACGGTTTCACCCTGCGGCACTGTCTCGCTGGGCGCTGGAAGCGGAGCTTGCGTGGCTGGCCGCTTGTTTGTTTCGCCCAGCTGCGCGATGCGCTCGGACTTGCCCGCCCACAGGCGCTGGATCTCAGCCACGCCCGCCCGATCCCGTAGCTGTTGGCGCGTGATGGCCAATCCGTAAGCAGACGGTTCGTCGTCCGGTTTCCAACGCAAGGCCGTCTCGAACCAGCGCGCCGCCGTCTGCGGTTGGTTGAGCGTACGGGCAAACCAGCCGAATTGCTGCGCCGTCGGGACGTATTTCTGCGCAATGACCTCTGCGGCGATACGCGAGAGCACCGCTTCGCTGAGGTTAGCCGGCGGCTGCAGGGCCATCAGGTTGGCTGTCGCTGCGAGATAGGTCGCGGTCGCGTCCTTGGAGGAGGCGCGCCACTTGTAGACCACTTCCTCCGCCTCCTGGGGCCTTTTCTCGGCGATTAACGCCAGCGCCAGGCCTTGGGAGGCAAGAGCCGTGTCGTCCTTCTCATGTGCTGCCCGGAACCATTTTTCCGCGTCCGCATAATTCTCCCGGCGAAGCTGGTACCAACCAAGCAGAAGGCTGTCGGCTGCAAGCCCTTCAGTTTCGGCGAGTCGTTGGACAATCTGGAGATAAGCCGGGGCCACGGCGAGATCGGGGTCGTCGTTACCAGCGGCGACAAAGCGGCGCGCCAAGTCGTTTCGAATGCTGTCGAATTCGCGGCCGCCGTTGCCGTCAGGACGTTCGAGCGCCAGGAGATCCTGCATTGTCGCGTAGGACAACAAAGCGGACGCTTTCTGGATGGTCGCCAGACGTTCCTGCGGATTGGTGCAGTTCTTCAGAATATAGACGTAGTCATCCCGGGCGCGGGGTGCGCGATCCGTCCTTGCAAACGCTTCTGCTACTCTCCAGAGCACGTCGATGTCGCTGCATGTCAGAAGGCTCGGCGTATTGGCGCCGATCTGAATGACGGTTGCGTATTGCTTCAGGTCGGAGGCATTGACGAGGCGCGCGCGGGCCTCGGCGACATCCAAGCGGTCAAGCAAATCCGGCGGCGGCTGCCATGCCGAGTCGGAGGCTTGCCGATCGGCAATGGCCTTGCGGAGTTCCGCATAGCGCCCCTCCGAGTACAGTTGCCACATTTGCTCCAACTGCGGGTCGCCTCCCTGGGGAACGGCCAGAGGATCGGCTGGCGGCACCCAGTTCGGGTAAAGCGCCTGCAGCCGCGCGATCTCCGCCTGCAGTCGCGCCTTGTCGCCGCGGCTGGCAAAATAGCGCAATGCGCTCTCGTCGACTTTTGGCTGCGCGGGCTTTGCTGGCGGGGCGGCGGTTGGCTGCTGCTGCGGTGCCTGGGCAACAACCAATAGGCCTCCGGTCACGCCGCTCTCTTGAGATGCCGGCGGCGGAACCGTGGTTGCTGCCTGCAACCGATCAGTAATGGCCTGGACGTCAATTTGCGGTTTTGAGCTGATCTCCGGCCCCTTGACGCGACCCATAAGCATGAATTGCGGTGCAGGCGCCTGCTCCGGTGCGAAGCCCAGCATCTCCTGTAGCGCTGCGCGATCCTTCAGGGCGGCCACCAGACCGGCCACCGCCACCGCAACAACAATTGCAACGGATGAGGATTTCACAGACACTCCGGATGCTTCTCCCCGATAAATGCCAACCCAAGTAGATGAAGGGTCGATGGATAGTAGAGCGATGGCTCAAATCGCTGCGACGACTCAGGCAGCTTCGTACCGTTTGTCACACAGGCCACGACATCGTTAACAATTCGATAACCGGGGTCCGGCAGCAGCGTTTTCGGCTTGCCGGACGCGAGGTCGATCGTCGCCGGCACGCCGTCCTCGGCGGTCATTCCCTCGCGTAATCTTGCCAGCAGAGCCTTGTCCGAAACTCCCGCGCGAACGAGGTAGAGCGGGATTCGCAGGCTATTGTATCCAAATTCAGCGTCGAAGCCGGCGGCGGGCTCCGGCATACGATTGAGGCTCACCCAGTCAGCGGGCAGCTTACGTGGGCCGAACTGCATAGCACGCAGCAGCGCCAGACCGTCGTCGGATAGTTTCTGCCAGGCGCTTGACGGCGCGAGCAGCGCCATCACCGGGATTGCTTCATAGACCCAGTAGGAGGGATTGATTATCGGGCCATCCTTGCGATCGGGAGAATCGAAACCGCTGGCGCCCGGCAGCAGCAGAGTGCGTCCACCCGAATTGATCACCAGGTGCGACAGTAGCGCCTGCGCCATCTTCGCTGCCGCCTCGATATATTCGCCCTTCTTCCAAGCTGACCCCGCAAGGGCCAAGGCATAGGCAATCAGGAGATCGCCATCCGACGCATTGTTGGTATCGGTGATGTGAGGCGTGACCGTGGGATCCCATTTCCAGGCGGCAAGGCCATCGTCGCGCAACAAGAGTTCGGTGCGGGTGAAATACCATATTTGCTCGAAGTCGGCGGGGCTGTTGGCAAGGTAAGCCAGGAGCAGACCATAGCCTTGACCTTCGCTGTGGCTGATATTGCCGTTTGCGTCATCGACAATGCGGCCGCTCGCATCGAGAAACTTCGCCTTGTACGCGCCCCATGCTTCCGGGGTGATCCCCGGACCTTGCGCCTGCGCGGACTGGCAGAAAGCGGCAACCGCAAAGCTTGCGGCACAGATCAGTTTTAGAAGTCTCTTCATTCGCGCCTACCCAGCCTGGAAAGCATGCCAGCCGTTGTCACTCCGATCAGCAGCGAAAGGACGACCAGGAGGAACGCGTAAGACAGGATGTTGGTCGACAACCAGTTTGCGGCAATCAGGCGGTAGTTTGAAATTGACCACGGCTGAGAGGTCACGAAGTCGAAGCGGCCAACCGGGACGCTGACGATCTTACCGGTCTTGCTGGAATAGGTGGTGATATGACCGGCGACCTGCGGCCAGTTGACTTGTGCGGTGAGTGCCTCGGCGCCTTCGCGCAGATCGGTGGCGGAGGGAGCCGTGACAACGGTCCAGGTCGATCCCCCTGCTGCGCTCTTGCCCTGAGCGATCAGGAAGCTCTCGGCGTTAGAAGGCGTGAAGACTTCTTCCGACCCTGGCACGAACTGCAGTGAGCTCAGCGAAATGTCGAAGTTGCGGCGTAGCCACTCCTGAAACGATGTGATTTGGCCGCGCCACACGCCGCCACTGACTTTCGAGCGCCAATCGTCGAAGCTCACCGAAGGTTCTGTCTGATTTGACTGCGTCGCTGCTGGAGGTTGCCAGGATGCCTGGCTGGTCGTCGCAATGTTCAGTTGCGTCAGCACGGCTGCCGGCATCTGCGAAATGGAGCCGATGAAAATTGCGTCCCGTTCGCCGATGGCACCCGGCGTCGCGGCCGGCTCCATGTCGAGCGGGCGGCCAGCAGCGACGGCCATTCGGCCGAGCAGCGTCGCGGTCGCAGACAAGGTGTCGCTATCAATCATGTCGATGAAAAGCGGCGTTGGCTGTGTCGCTCGATTATAAGGATATGCGGTACCGGACAGACCGGCAAGGTTCGGCCGCTGCCCGATCCGGGCAAAGTCCGGTATGTGAATCTCGCTGGTGTCGAAGAGTGCAAAACGCGGTGCTGCTCCAGCAGTCGTGCCAGGCACGCACACCTCGTCCTCCTTCGTCATCAGGATGGCTTCAAGCGACAACGTATTCAAGCCCGGCTTGAAATGCCGCATTGTCACGCGAATTGGCAGGTGCCGGAAGATGCCTCCACCTGTCGACGAGATCGGCACAGTCGAAGCAATGTTGCCATTGACATAGATGTCGATATGGCTGCCGGGCAGGATGTTTTGTGTGTAGGCTGCGTCCAGCAGGACGGTGGCATCGCCATAAGCGTTCGCATAGAAATCGGACGGCACGCCGATATTGAAATTGGTCCGGAAGCGGCGTCCGGAAAACTCCGCCGTCTTCACGCCGAGCTGCGAAAAGGTGAGGTTCGTGTCGGAGAGAACCAGCGGCGCATCCGGAGCACTCCAGCGCTGCGTTGCCAGCGTGTCGCGAACAGCCGTCGCGGGGCGGTCGGTAGGCGAAACGATCGTGTCGATCGCGGACGAAATTGCGGGCCAGGATGGGCCGCTGATCAAGAGAATCGGGGCCCCCGACTTCGGGTCCGTCACGAAAGAGGCCGACGGCGCCGTCTGGGCGGCCGGCGGCGGAGTGATGACTGGCTGGAGTTCGGCCGGCGTTCCCACGACAACGGTCATGCGCCCGGCTCCAGGCTGAGGAAGCGAGCTCGGGCTGAAGGAAAATGTCTGGTTCGGCATGCCGCTCAGAACCGCAAGTCCCTGCGCTAGGCGTAGCAGCGGCTTTGTTGTGCCTGGCTGCTGGAGCGCCGGCACGACGAGATTGAACTGCGTCCTGCCGGTTTCATCGACACCGATGGCGCGAATGGCATCCGTGCTGGAAAACTTGGCTGCCTCTTGCCCGCTGAAGCTTAGATAGGTCTTTGCGGGGTCGATGTCCGACCAAAGCTCATAGGTGGATTGAACAGTACAGTCAGTGCGGTGGCGCTGGGTTGCTTCAAATGTGAGGAGATTCGCGCCCGGTTGCAGCAGCCCTACGGGCACGTCGAAGGAAACGTTCGATGGTGCGTCCGAGGAGCCAATCTGCTGTTGTCCGACGATCCGATTGTTCAGAAGAACCGTCAGTTCAGACGCCTCCGGAGCAACGACGACAGCATTCTGATAGGAGAAATTGAACTTCGCCGGTGCTGCGGCCTGCTCCGGTGTGATGTAGACCGACCACGATTTGCGATCATACTCGCCATCCAACCCAAACTTGGTGAATGGAATAACAAATCTCCGGAGCGCATCGGCGGTTCGCTGGCGAACGGGTGGCGGCGCTTCTGCGGGCGCCGGGCCGACGGGTGCAGCAGATTGGGGGCGAGGTGGTTCCGCCTGCGCGGGCGACGCTGCCGGTGACGGCGCCGGAGATGGTGAGGCAGGTGCCATCGAGAACGGAGGAGTCGCGGGCGTCGCCGAGGGTGCCGGGCTCGTCGGTGCAACGGAGGTCTGTGGGACCGTCGCCGGTGCAGGCGCCGCCGGCAATGTCAATCTCGGCACCATTGGCGTGCTGCCTTGCTCGCGCTCGCCCGACATGTCGAAGGGCGCCGTCTGCGCATAGGCAATTGTTGAGGCGGCGAGAACGAACGCAGAGATCGATGCGATCTTCTTCATCAGCTGCCTGCCTTCGCGGCCTGATGTTGCCGCTCGCGCTCGGGCCTCATACTGCGGAAAAGATACACGAGGCCTCGGCTCGTCTGGTAGAGTGAAAGGCCGAGAAACCAGATCGTTCCGCGAATAAGACCAGGATTGTGGCGGCGTGCCTGCTGGAACTGCGTCCACTGGTCGGAGTTCGCAAATATCAGGTCGGCGATCAGCCGATGGTCGAGGGCATTCTTCGGAACATATTGGCAGCCAACGGCCAGAATCTCGCCGGAAGGCTGGATGTTTCGGACGATGAGCGGCAGCGTTTCGATGCTTGCGCCGCTGTGTGGCTGGAAACGAATTTCCCCCTCGGAGCCAATCACCATCGGGTCCAGCTGCTTGTTGAACACATGCAGCCGGGCGCCGTGTACCGACACATCCTCGATCGATGCAGTGTACCACTTACCGCCGACCCCGAATTCGCAGCGACGGTTCACCCGTACGCGGCGGGACGCGGCCCGCTCGCCACGTTCGGAAACGACTCCGAGGGCGCACCCGGCCATAATCAGGTTGATCACGTTCCAGCCGCCGACCACGAGGGTGACGTCTGCTTTGTACGGTTCGGCATAGATCCGATAGAATGTTACCGCCAGAGCGACCAGCTGTACGGCAAAGATGACGAAGAACGGTCGGCTGATCTCCGAGAGGCGGCTGACGGCAATGGACTCGTCCTTCGCCGTTACTTTGAAGGTTGGCTTTCGCGGATTGAGCATGACCGAAACCACCGCCGGGAGCAGGTGAACCGTCTGAACGTATTCGTAGAGTTCCGAGATCCACGGCCAGCGGAACGACCCATAGAGGTAGTTCTGCATCATCAGGTTCACCAGCATGTATGCCAACGTGTAGGCCAAGAACTCGCCGCCCGATGCCGTAAAGATCTCCAGATCAAAGAAGAGATAGAAAAGCGGTGCGAACAGGAAGATCGTGCGGGGAAACGGGAAGAGCCAGAAGAGCGTCGACGACATGTAGCAAAGGCGTTGGGGGACCGTCAGGCCGCGCTTCAGCAAGGGGAAGCGGAAGCGCAGAATTTGCATCATCCCCTGTGCCCAGCGGCTGCGTTGGCCAATGAAGCTTGCAAAGGTCGCCGGCTGCAGCCCGGCGATCAGCGGCTTGTCCACATAGATGCTGTTCCATCCGCTGCCATGAAGGGCAAGTGCGGTCTCGCAGTCCTCGGTGATGCTGATGCCGCTGAATCCCCCTTGGGATTCCAGTGCCCTCCGGCTGAGAACGGCGGCAGAGCCACAGAAGAACGCCGCATTCCATTTGTCGAGGCCACGCTGGATGATGCCGTAGAACATCTCGTTTTCGCTCGGCATTCTTTCGAAGGTTCGAAGATTGCGTTCTAGGGGATCCGGGTTGATGAAGAAATGCGGTGTCTGAACGAGGAACAGCTTCGGATCGTCATCGAAATAGCCAACAGTTTCGAGCAGAAAGTCGCGTGCTGGCGCGTGGTCGGCATCGAAGACGGCGATCAACTCGCCGCTCGAATGCTTCATTCCGTTGTTGAGGTTGCCGGCCTTGGCGTGTTCGTTTCGATCGCGCGTGAGGTAGCGAACGTCGAGATCCTCACAAAGCTTCCTGAGTTCGTTGTGACGCGCCACAGCCGCCTGGGCCTCGAGCAACTTGTTGGAGTTGCGCTTCTGTAAGGTTCCGCCGTCGTCCAGCAGCCAGACATGCAGTCTTTCGGCTGGATAATCCATGGCCTTCGCCGCGGCCAGCGTGTTGGCGAGGAGATGCGAATCCTCGTTGTAGGAAGGGACGAACACGTCGACATGCGGAAAACGCTCTTCCTTGCTCGCGCGCGATGGGCGCGGAGGCAAGGGCGTGGCTACGATGAACAGGCTGAGCGCCAGCATTGCCACACTGTACATTTCCGCAAGATAGAGCAGCAGACCGGGGATGAAGTTCTCCGGCTGGTTGATCGGCGGCAGTGTGTTGGTCGTGCGCCAATAGACATAGCGAAGAACAATTGAGGTGCCGAAGGCGAGGGCGATCAGCCTCCATGTGCCTTCAGCCTTCAACCCCTTGATGATCGCCATCACGGCGACAACGACAATGCTCGCGATCAGCTGGGTCTGCAGGTTCACTGGCAATGTGATCAACGCGATCACGCACAGAGAAACGATGGCCCACGTAATGATGCTTCGGGCTTTATGCATCAATATCCCTTTGACAATGCAGGCTGGGCGCTTGGGAACACCACAGCCCCTTCACGTCTATCTCTGGCACGCGGCCGTCATGGCCGAATCCCCTATACACTCTGGCAATGGCACAGTGACGCCGCTTGCCGTCACGGTTCTCTGTTGTGTCTGTTCGTTCGAAGGCGCTGCTGACATGTCTGGTTGCGGCTGACCGCTGGAGCCGTCCGGCAGTGGTACGCGAGGACCTGTCGGGGGCGGCAATTGCAGAGGGGCCTCTTCGGCTTTCGGCTGAACGCTGCGTACGCGAACGACACGAGATTGGATTTCCGGACGGGCAGGTTCATAGCCGAAGGCCATCGGTGTGTTCCTGTAGCCGCCCTCATCGGGATAGATCGGATTGCCGGGGCGCCCGAGTGTTGGATCAGCGCCATGCGGAAATCCAAACGGATTCCAGATTTCTCCATTGAGCGTCCCAACGATTGTGTAGCCGTACATGATGCCCAGCAACTGCCTTTCGGTTGCTCGTGCATCGCAAAGGCGCAATCGCACCTGGATCATTCCGAAGTTGCGCGCTTGTGTGTGGGCCGACCGGCTGGAGCGGATCTGCTGCCAGCCGTAAATGCACGTGTCGCCCGAACCGCTCTCGCCCGACGCGTAGCTGAACGGTCCATAGCTGTTTTGCAGATAGGTCGCCGATCGGGCCATCTGCACACCGGGCACGGCGGCAAATGCTTCGCGGATTATCCCGTTCTCACTGATCATCTGGTAGGAAGCGCTTCCGATGCCGGGATTGGCGCCCGACGCACCAAGGAACTGCACTTTAAGAAAATTCTGCCCGGACACGGAAGATGATGTGTAGAGCGAAATCATCTGCTCCGTGCCGTTGCCGCGCTTGTGTTCGACGACGCTGACAATCGAAGGGCCGCCTGGCGGAGGCAAGGCCAGTGCCCTTTCGGCGGGGACCGTTTCGGAAATGTTTGGTGAGCTAACATTTCCCGACGACTGACATCCGACCACGAGCCCGGCAAGCAATGCCAAGCCTAATGCCTTCAGCAGACTGAACGTTTTGGGTCGCCGCAATCGTCTTTCCTCACCTCCATACGCAAATTTCGCGCTGGACTTGCGAATCAACGACCCTTGGGGCCGCTACCTATGGTAAACGACGATTATGGTTAACCCAACGTTAATGTGCGGCGATAGTTGTCGGTAAGGTTGACTTCAACTCGACGGTGCAGTCAGTCCGGCGACAGGAAGGATACGAACTGTCACCGTTCTCGCGGGCGGACAACGGCCTTAGCGCCGCAACCTCAACTGAATGATAAAAGCGCGACCTCAAATTCAATTATAAGCTGTTGGCGACTTCTCTCAAGGTTGCAATAATATATACCCCTATTGTCGTAGTAAATGAATAACTATTAAGCATTTTACAACAAGAAGGCGCATGCTATTCTTAGAAATCTCTAGGTTTTTAGGGGTGATGTCGGGAATATTCTCGACATAACATACTTCGTTGCGTGCCGTTTTGTCTTAAGAGAGCCAAATGAGCGCGTTGCTTGTTTTTGGCGTGGGCCGCACGACTTGAAGACATAAAAACACAATCTGGAGGAGACATTCGATGTTTCGTACAGAGACGTGGCATCTCTTCGGCTTTTCCTAGAAGCCGCCGAGACATGGAGAGCAGGCAGTGGCTGGGAACCACCTTCGACCGCACGGTCGGACCGGGATGAAGGTAGCCTGAAACATTCATGAGAGGTGAAAACGCGGCAACAATGCCGCTGCATAGCTCAGGTGGACTGCGTTCTGAAAAATGACGCGGCCGGACGTGAAAGCTTTGGAAATTCGCCAAGCATTGGAGTGGGTCCGATGATCAATAGCTTTGGTGAAGATATCTGCTTGCCGTTGGTGCAGTTGATCTACGAAACCGTTGTGAGCCCGCCGGAGTGGGAAAAGGTCATAGCGGAGCTGATCGACATCACCAAGGCCGCGGCGGGAGCTGTCGTAGGCTTCAAGGGGGCGGAAGATCGGCGCGCGAGCGTGTTCGCAAAAGGCGTTCCGAAAAGCGCACTCTCCAATCCTCCGATGATTGCCGCATTGCATGCGGCAACGCTTGCCTTGGGGCAAGGAGCATTCCTGACGATCGATTTAAAGGCGAGGCTCAGTCCTCAATGGGAAGTACCCGTGCGAGACTGCTTTGGTACGGAAGGTTGCCTTCTGACGCTCGTTCTTGTCAAGGAAGGCGGACGCCGGATTACGCTGATGCTCCATTTCGATCGCCCAGGTCGAACCGAAACGGATAGAGCGGCCGAAATGCTGCAGAAATTGCTGCCGCATTTTCAGACGGCCTTTGCCATCCAAAAGGCGACCCTCCTGGAGCGGGAGAGGTCCGCGCATATGGAGAGCGCCTTCTTCAGTTCTTCCGCACCTTCGGCGATTATCACGGAAGACTATCAGGTGCGTCTCGCCAACGGTAGTTTCGAGAAATTTGTCGAGGCATCGCACCTGCTTGTCGAATACAGCGATTCGGCGATCGATTTCGTCGATACGGCCCTTCAGGATGAAGTTGCGCGTCTGATCGGCCTGGCGACATTGCACGGGCGTGTTCGGCACGTTGCCTGGGTCGAGGACAAGGTGAAGAATGTCAAATGGTTGGTAAGCGTCGATGCCCTGTCGGGGCGTGTAGGCCTCGGATCGCAATTCAAGAACGTCTTTGCCACCAACGAGCGTGTTTACATGCTGACGATACGCGAACTTGGTGGAAACAGTCTGTTGGCACCCGACACGATCAAGTCCATCTTTGGCCTGACCCCGACAGAGGCCGATCTCGCATATTGCCTTCTGAGGGGAGAAACGGCGTCGGAGATCGCGCGCCAACGTGGCGTCTCAAAGAATACGGTCCACAACCAGCTTGCCTCCGCGATGGCCCGCGTCGGGGTAAACCGGCAGACGCAATTTCTGCACTGCCTGTCGATGCTGTCCGCGATGTGCTGATCTCTGGCTCAGAAGCGCCAGGTCACGTTGACGGAGACGTTATAGTCGATCGCATGACTCATGCCGATCGTCGGCGATACACCGCCGCCGGCATCCGCGACATAGTCGATCGTCGGCACCTTGTTGACGAAGTTCACGCCGGTGTCCAAGCCGATCACGACGTTTTCCTTGGGTGCGTAGCGCAGCCCGGCGCCGAGGCCAGCAAGAAGACTGGCGTCGTCGCGTGTCTCGGAAATGAAGTCGAAGGGACCCGTCGTCATCGTTGGCAGAATTGCCGAATAGTGGCTTCGATAACGCGAATGCAGGTAGGCGCCGCCCAGCCTGGCGTCGAACGAAACACTGAGATCCGGCTGCAGGGCTTGGGTTACAGCCAGCTCGGCGATGGCACCGACATAGCGCGCGTCGAGTTCGTCGGTTTGCGTGAAGCCGACCTCAGGCACCACGATGCCCGGTTGATTGGCGGTTATACGGAGCGTTCTGCGAAAATCCACGTCGCGATCGATGGAGCGGTACATGGGGCCGAATTTAGGAGTAACCGTCCAGCCGCCCTGAAGATCGATCGGAGCGCCGAGAAGCAGTTCCTGATCGATCACGAAGGCATCCTCGCTGCGCTTGTCGATGAACGCGCTGCTGCTGAGGTCACCGGTCGCGGCCAGGGTAAAGCCGGTGTTGTCACCATAGGCTGCGTAGGCCGCGGCGCTCTGGGTCGAACCGTTAGTCAGGGTAGCTGCGAAAGACCCGCCGGTCACCCCCGTTTGGGATGCAAAGTGGGTCACACGCCCGCCCGCGGGCGACGAATCCGAGAGAAAGGTGTGACCCGTCGCGCTTGCACTGTCGGTAAACGTGACATCAGCGGTGGCGGTCGCGGGCAGCGTTCCTATAGGCGACGCGGTCAGTAGGCTCGGATCGATGCGACCGTTCGCCGAATTTCCTAAGCTGAAGTTCAGGGAATTTTGGCCGGCAAGGCTTGTTCGGTCGGTCGAGCTGGACGACAGGTCGGCGATACCGCCATTCCATTCCAGAAACAGGGGCTGCGAACCGATTTGCCCGAGCGGCAAATCGAGGCTGATGCCAAAGCCAATGCCATCGTCAATGACTCTGCTGTCGCCGGTTCCAAGAAAGTCGGGTCCCCGAGGAGCCCAGCTTGGCAAGCTGAACCAGTTGATACCGGTGCCGATCTGCACGCCTGTCGCGGGCTCGACACTCTGCGCCGTCGGCGCTGTTTTGATGTCATCGGCGACTGCAATCGATTCGCTGCTTGCAATGCTTGCCAGTGTCGCAACAAGGATAGCAGCCAGTTTGTGAGACTGAACGGCCCAACAAATCCGCATTCCCTATCACCTCGATATGGCCGCCGAAGCACGCCGGCACGACACACTGAGGTCTATTTCTATTATAATTTAGTATACAATCAATTAGCCTGGTTTCCTCCATTCGGAAGATCACCCGAACGGTGCATAAATGTCACGGCACCGACACGACGCAGAGTTTCTCGCCGCTCGGACCGTAAACCGTCAGCCGGGCGCTCCAGCCATTCGGCGACACGGAGACGGTTGAGCGCGAAAGCGCAAGCCGTCCCGGGTCATCCTTCTGGAAATCGCCGCCTTGAACGTTGCTTGAGGTGTTGCCATTGGCATTCGAGAAAATCTCGAACTGATAGCTTCCTTGGCCGCGACCGTCGCTTTCGATCGTCGGGACTAGGGTCATAGCGCCCCCTTTATCATGGTGCTCGATGATGCAATGGACGGGAGGGAGGGCAGCCATCATTGTAGGACTCCAAGGCAAAAGAGGCCAGCGGCGGCGCCGCTGACCTTCAAAGATACTCGACTAATGCTGGATGGTCACAGAGTTGTTGCCAACGCCGGACTGATAGGTCTGCGAGTTGTTGCCGCGGCCAAACTGCAGCGTACCAGAAACGTTTCCCAGGCCCTGTTGTACGGTAAGCGAGTCATTGCGGCGGCCGAACTGGGCTGTTCCGGATTCATTGAATGCGCCATGTTGAATGGTCGTCGAGTTGTTTCGAACGCCCACTTGGCCAGTACCGCTGAAGTTGCGGAAGCCACTCTGGAACGTACCGGCGCTGTTGCCCCAGCCGGTTTGGTCTGTGATGGATTCATTATCCGCTGCGAAGACAGCCGTAACTGATGAAAGCGCGAACACGGTTGCGATTACTAGGCCCTTGATTTTCATCGTATCTCTCCTCTTCCTCCCGTCGGGATTGACGGTTGAGAGACACTACCGCATCGCCAGTCGCGCGAGTGCTTCAAAGCTTACCTACCGGGAGAGGGAAGTCTCTAATTCAAGCAAGGCAATATGGTCCCTATTTGGCGAAACAGCGCAACCAATGATCTGTTGTGCCATCCCGATAGTGATCATCACCAGACGATTGGGACAGGAAGCAGCACGGAGATTTGAACCACAAATTGCAAACTCTGAGAACAGCGATCGGTTGGAACGTGTCCAATTCTTAGCTCCAACGTCGGAAGAGGGCGCTTGCGTTGACGCCACCAAAACCGAAGCCGTTAGTGATCGCATATTCCGTGACAAGTTCACGTCCCGACTTGCCGACAATGTCGAGCCCTTCGGCAGCGGGATCGGTTTCATCGAGATTGCGGGTGGGCGGCGCGATCTGGTCGCGCAATGCAAGGATCGTGAAGATCGCCTCAAGCCCACCCGCGGCGCCAAGCAGATGGCCGGTGGCGGACTTCGTCGCACTTATGGCAATCTCGCCGTTACGGCCGAAGACGGTGCCGATGGCCGCCATTTCGCCGCGGTCGCCGACGGGGGTGGATGTCGCATGAGCGTTGAGGTGCTTGATCTCCGACGGTGCTATCCGCGCCTGCCGGATTGCTGCCTCCATCGCCCGGCGCGCACCATCGCCGTCCTCCGGTCCCGCGGTCATATGGTAAGCGTCGGCCGCAGTGCCATATCCGACAAGCTCGGCCAGCGGCGTGGCGCCCCGGGCGAGAGCATGCTCCAGCGACTCGATAACCAGGATGCCCGCGCCTTCGCCCATGACAAAGCCATCGCGGCCGGTATCAAACGGACGCGAGGCAAGCTCCGGCCGATCGTTGAAGCCCGTCGAGAGTGCCCGCGCCGCAGCGAAGCCGCCGAGGCTGACTCTGTCGATGCAAGCCTCCGCGCCGCCGCAGATCGCAATATCCGCTTCGCCTGAGCGGATCAGCCGTGCGGCATCTCCGATCGCCTGCACACTGGCGGCACAGGCTGTGACGGGAGCGCCGAGCGGACCCTTGAAGCCATAGCGGATACTCACCTGGCCTGCTGCTAGGTTGACGAGGAACGACGGCACGATGAAGGGCGAGAGTCGACGAACGCCGCGCGTCTCAACTGTACGGACCGCATCCGTGATAGCGGGAAAGCCCCCGACGCCGGAGGCAATGATCGTCGCTGTGCGCTCCCGCGCGACCGTATCGTCAGGGGTCCATCCGGCCTGCCGGACTGCTTCGTCGGCAGCGCCCATCGCAAAGTGGATGAAGCGGTCCATTTTCTTCTGGTCCTTGGGCTGAATATAGCGGTCCGGATCGAATCCGCCTTCAGCGTCCTCTGCGGCCGATGGCACGACACCGCCGACCTTGGCGGAGAGGTCGCCGACGATGTCGTCGCTGAGAACCCTAAGCCCGGAGCCGCCGGCAAGCAGCCGTTGCCATGCCGTTTCAACGCCCGTGCCAAGCGGCGACACGAGTCCCATGCCAGTCACGACGATCCGATCCATCTGTCTTTTCCTTGTTAGGCATCGATGCCGAGATACCATGCCCTCGCGCGTGCAATGCGGTCGCGATCGCTTTCCGCAGCCGCCGGGCCGGGAAGCAGGCAGGTATTTCGAGGGGTAAGTTCTTCGCCGGTTTCGACGTCGACGAGTTTGGTATGCCGCTCCTTGCCGGAGGCAGAGTCGCCGAGCAAGAAGGCTAGATCTTCCTCCGGCACATGGCGGCGGCCCCACGAAAACAACGCCATCAGAACCGGAAAGAAATCTTGGCCCTTTTCCGTCAACACATATTCGTGCCGGGCGGGGCGATCGCTGTAGCGCCGTTTCTGGAGGAGGCCGGCCTCGACAAGATGTGCAAGCCGACGGGTGAGGATGTTCGGGGCAACGCCGAGGCTCTTCTGGAATTCGTCGAAGCGTGTGAGGCCCTGAAACGCATCGCGCAAGATCATAATACTCCACCAGTCGCCGACGCTGTCGAGCGCACGGGCCACCGGGCATTTGAAATTGGCAAAGCTTGTTCGTTGCATAATGCAAGCCACTATAAGAATGACTTCCATTATGCAAGTAACTTCTGGCGGAGCCGTCAGCGGTGTCGATCCCTCGGCGAAGCGCGGCAGGGCGGGCTTGCAATCAAAGGATTGAGAAAGCTACCCGGCAAGCCGGTGATTGGGGGACCCGTCGGCACCATCGATCAAGGTGATGTTCCTGCCCTTCGATTTGGCGCGAAGGAGCGCCGCGTCTGCCCTTTGCAGCAGCGTGGCGGCTGGTTTGTCATCATCCGCCAAGGCAATCCCGATCGATACAGTTACGGTCCCCAGCGGCCGCCCCTGATAGGTTATGGGTGCGGCCTCGACCGCGTTGCGAAGTTTTTCCCCAATATCGAATGCCGATTCCCGCGTCCCTTCGGGGAGAAGGACCGTGAACTCCTCGCCGCCGAACCTGTAAACGGAACCCGACTTGCCGGCCGTCTCGGCCATCAGGGTCGCAACTTGCCGCATGACGTGGTCGCCGGCATCATGGCCAAACTCGTCATTGAAGTGCTTGAAGTGATCGATGTCGACCATCAGGCAGGCCGTCGGGCGGTCAACGGTGTCTCGGCGCAGCCGGTTCATCTCGTCGTCCAGCGAGCGTCGATTGAGAAGCCCTGTCAGGGGATCGCGCACGGCAAGCTGCGTCAGCCGCTCCCTGAGCTGAAGATTGGCGATCGCCAGCCCGATATTCTCGGCGATGATCTCAATGTAGAGCCTTGCGGTCTCCATCGCCTTGCCGCCATCGGTGCCCTCGAAATACAACAGACCGACTGTGTCGCCATGGGCGGAGAGCGGTATGCAGATGCAGGCGTGTTCCCCTTCCTCAAGATGTTGGCAGGGCACATCGTCCCGCGAATGGTCGCTCACATGCGGCCTGCCGCGTCTCAATCCCCAGCATTCCGCCGGCGCCAGGACGTCATGCGACCGGTTCGGTTGAAGCCAGCGGCTGGCGGAGGTAAGGGCCGACCGGCCACCGTTCATGAGGTACAGGTGTCCGGCGAGATGTGGAAAGATCTGCGGCGCGAAAAGTGAAACGACATCGGCGAGTTCCTCCTGTTGCTGGCAGGCCTGAAGCCGATGCATCATCTGAAGAATGTGATCCTTCGTTTTCTGATCGCGCCGTCGCTCGGCATCCAGGCGCTCTCGCTCCAGGCCGTTGTCGCGGAAGATCTGGATCGCTTCGTTCATTTCGCCGATCTCGTCGTGCCGCCTGTCAGGCAGCACCTCGACGTCATAGTCCTGCTTTGCCAGTCGATTGACGATCCCAGTCATTCTGAGCAGCGGCGTTGCCACCCGACGCTTCAACACAAAATAAAGGACGCCGATGAAGACGGCCGCCGTCAGCCCCAACATCGACTTCGCTATATTGTCCCAGAGGTCGGTTCTTGCTTTTGCAGCAGCGAGTTCGTCGTCGGCACGGGTCGCCACGAGATCGGTAAAATGCTGAACGCTGGCGAGCAGATCAGTCTGCAAGCGCTCATGCTCGGGTCCAAAAAGGGTTTGCCTTGCACCGTCGCGATCGCCGTTCCCATAATCAGCAACGGCGCGTTCCTCGATTTGGTCCAATGCCTCCGCGTCACTTTCCAACCGGCGCAATGCGGCAAGTTCCGGCGATGACAGATCGGTCAACTTCAAGCCCTTGATGGCTTCCTCGCGAGCGCGTTCCTCTCCATCGGCGCTGCGGAAGGCCTGAAGGTGACGGTCCTCGCCGCGCATCACGTAGAGGCGGGCATCCTCCGTTGTCTGTTCGGCTGCTATTGCGAGCTGATCAGCAAGCTCGTCGAGTTGCTGGCGCATCTCCACCGCCGACCGTTCGCGCACGGCGCTGTAGGCAGACAGAATGAAGGCTCCGCCCGAGAGAACGGTGAGTACAACCGTCACGGCATAGGCCCAATTTGTAATCGTGCTGATCCGCATTCTGTCTCGTACCTTCGCCCCCTGGGTGGTCCTTCTGCGATGCTAAGATAGATGAATAAATGAGCACTTAATTGTATTTGCCGACCGAATTCTGGTAGCGCCAATCGATCTGCAACGGCAGTCTACCATGTTACGCGCGGAGCCGCCCTTTGTATGCTCGCGCGACGTGCTGCGCTTTCACCCGCCGAGTCGCCACCACTATTGACCACTACGCGAGAAAAAGTATTCCTTTTGTCGACAAAAGGATTCTTCAATGGCTGACACAGATTCGAACTCCACCCCAGAGCGCAAGCGCGGCTCCGGCGTCAAGATGGTCTACGACCTCTTGCGCGACGAGATCCTTGATCTTGTATTGCCGCCCGGCAGCCCCATCGATGAAGTGCAGTTGGCCGAGCGATTCAAGATGTCGCGTACGCCGATCCGCGAGGCATTGGTTCGGCTGGCGGGCGAGGGGCTGATTGAGACGCTGCCAAACCGTTCGACTATGGTATCGAATATCGACTTCCTGAATCTCAACACCTTCTTCGACGCGTTGGTCCTGATGTACCGCGTGACGACACGGCTTGCGGCGCGAAACCACCGCCCGGAGGATTTGGCGATTATCCGCGGCTTCCATGCAGACTATGCGGCGGCCGTTGAGGGACGCAATGCACTGACCATGATCTCCACCAATGCGGCTTTCCACGCAGCAATCGCCGAGGCGGGCCGCAATCCCTATTTCACCAGCCTGTTCCGTCGTTTGCTGGATGAGGGGAGACGCATTCTGCGACTTTACTACCGGTCTTACGACGAGCAGTTTCCGCAACGCTTCGTCGATGAGCATGCGGAAATCATCGCTGCTATCGAGGCACGCGACATCGAGGCGGCCGACCGCTTGGGCAAGGCGCACGCGGAGCAGATCGTTGCCCAGGTGCAGAAGCTTTTCAGCCGTGATGTCGGGATCGACATAGCGCTTTAAAGACTGCGGCGGCCTTTGCGTTTTTCTTGTCGACAAATAAAATACAAGATGATATATCACCTGACAAAGAGGGAGGCTCTGCACGTTTGTGTCGGCCGACTGATCAAACGGCCGAAAGGAGACCGATATGAAGGCTAAGATTTTCTCGGGCGTGATCCCCGCCCTGATGACCCCCTGCAAGCAGGATCGTACCCCCGATTTCGACGCCCTTGTCCGCAAGGGACAGGAACTGATCGTCCAGGGCATGTCGGCAGTCGTTTACTGCGGTTCGATGGGTGACTGGCCGCTCCTGACCGATGCGCAGCGCATGGAAGGCGTCGAGCGCCTGGTAAAGGCTGGCATCCCGGTCATCGTTGGGACCGGTGCCGTCAACAGCGCCTCGGCCGTTGCACATGCAGCGCACGCCCAGAAGGTAGGCGCCCAGGGCCTGATGGTCATCCCGCGTGTCCTGTCGCGTGGCTCGGTGATCGGCGCCCAGAAGGCGCACTTCAAGGCAATCCTTTCGGCTGCCCCCGATCTTCCTGCTGTCATCTACAACAGCCCCTATTATGGTTTTGCCACCCGCGCTGATCTGTTCTTTGCGCTCCGGGCCGAGCATCCTAACCTAGTCGGTTTCAAGGAATTCGGCGGCGCTGCCGATATGCGTTATGCGGCCGAGAACATCACCAGCCGCGATGATGGTGTTTCGCTGATGATCGGCGTCGACACGGCCGTCTTCCACGGCTTCGTGAACTGCGGTGCGACCGGCGCCATCACCGGCATCGGCAATGTGCTGCCCAAGGAAGTGCTGCACCTCTGCAACCTCTCGCAGGCAGCGGCTGAAGGCGATGCGGATGCCCGCCAGCGGGCGCTGGAGCTCGAGCAGGCACTGGCAGTGCTCTCCTCGTTCGACGAAGGCCCGGACCTCGTCCTGTTCTTCAAGCACATGATGGTGTTGAAGGGTGACAAGGAATACACGCTGCACTTCAACGAAACCGACGTCCTGACGGACAGTCAGCGCGGTTACGTCGAATCTCAGTTCAAGCTCTTCAACAACTGGTACGCAGAGTGGAGCAAGCTCCCCGGCGCAGTGGCGAAGTACAAGGCTTGATTTTCTAAAGCTCTCAGATCGAAAGGCCCTCCAACGGAGGGCCTTTTTGCGTTTCCGGCGGTCTCAGGTGGTGGCTCAGGCCACCGCCTCCAGGCCGAGTGCGAGCAACCGCTCGAGCTGCTTGATTTCGGCCTCGGTCAGCGTGACGCCATTGGCTTCCGATTTTGCACGCGCCACATACCGGCGCTGTGAGGGCAGGCGGGCGCCTTGGCCGACGATTGCCTCAAACAGCATCTCTGCACGCGCAAACTGATTGCCCGGCCGGCCGGCGGCGAAGGCCTCCGGCGAGAATGCAATGATCAACTCGCCGTGGAAGGGCGCAAGTGTTGTCGTGCCGAGATAGTCGAGCACCTCTGGGCTTGTCAGGTCGCCGATCATGATGCCGGCGAGCAGCTCGATCATCGTGCCGATGGCCGAGCCCTTGTGTCCGCCGAATGGCAGCATGGCGCCAGCAAGCGCAGCTTCCGGATCGGTCGTCGGGTTGCCGTCGGCATCGATCGCCCAGCCGTCCGGCAACGATTTTCCCGCCCGCCGATGCAGCTCGATTTCCCCGCGCGCGGCAACCGAGGTGGCGAAATCGAAGACATAGGGTGGCTGGCCGGCGCGCGGCCAGGCGAATGCAAAGGGGTTGGTGCCGAGCAGGGGTTTGTTGCCTCCTGTCGGTGCAACTGTCGCATAGCTCGGGCACATGACGAGACCCGCAAGTCCTTGTTCGGTAAGCGCTTCTGCTTCTGGCCACAGGGCGGAGAAGTGGGTGCAGTCGTTGATAACGAGTGCTGCCAGTCCGCATGCTCGAGCGCGCTCCGCGAGTGCCGGAAGGCCGAGTTCGAAGGCCGGATTGGCGAAGCCGCCCTTGGCGTTGACCTTTACAATCGCCAAACCCTCCTGCAGCAGCAATTCCGGAACCGCATCCGGCTTCACCTTGCCCGCTTTGACGGTACGCAACGCACCTTCGATCCGATAGATACCGTGCGACTTGCAGGCATCCCGCTCACCGGCGACAATTACGCGAGCGAGCGCACCGGCTTGGATCTCGTTGAGGCCTGCCTTGCGGAAAATTGCATCGACCCTCTCCTGCAGGGCCGCGACGGTCAGGGTGGTGTTCTCGCTCATCTTGTGTCTCTCATGGCTGGCCCGGCCGCCGAAGGCGATCGAGTGTTGAAGTTATAAATACATAGAGTATACAAAGATCCGGCATGCGCAATTCGCCTGCAGATGGATTTTCGCAAGGCGCCCCCGGCTTTCAAGGAAGGAATAGCAAATGGTCTTCACTCCCAATGGAAAACACCTCGTCGCGGGCGAATGGCTCGACGGAGCGGGTACTTTTGCATCCGCACCGGCGCATGGTCCAGTGCATCAGTTCGCCGTTGGCACGGTCGACCTGGTGAGCCGCGCCTGCGAGGCGGCCGAAGATGCCTTCTGGAGCTACGGCTACTCCACACGCGCAGAGCGGGCCGCGTTCCTTCGTGCGATCGCTGACGAGATCGAGGCGCGGGCCGAGGCAATCACGGAGATTGGTAGCCAGGAAACGGGTCTGCCGGAAGCGCGCCTGCAGGGCGAACGCGGCCGCACGACCGGCCAGTTGCGGCTCTTTGCCGATCACATCGAAAAGGGCGAATATCTTGACCGCCGCCGTGACGCGGCGCTGCCTGACCGTCAACCCGCGCCGCGGCCGGAGATCCGCCTCATTCAGCGCCCGATCGGCCCGGTGGCCGTCTTCGGTGCGTCGAACTTCCCGCTGGCCTTCTCGACTGCTGGCGGTGATACGGCCGCCGCACTAGCCGCGGGTTGCCCTGTCGTGGTCAAGGGTCACTCGGCGCATCCCGGCACCGGCGAAATCGTCGCCCAGGCGATCGAAGCTGCCATCCGCAAGACCGGTATTCATCCCGGCGTCTTCTCGCTGATCCAGGGCGGCAATCGCCAGGTCGGCGAAGCCCTGGTGCAGCATCCGCGTATCAAGGCTGTTGGCTTCACCGGCTCGCTCGCCGGCGGTCGCGCGCTCTTCAACCTATGTGCCGCACGGCCTGAGCCGATCCCGTTCTTCGGTGAACTCGGTTCTGTCAATCCGATGTTCCTTTTGCCCGAAGCGCTGAAGGCACGCGGCGAAACGCTCGGCCAGGGCTGGGCGGGATCGCTGACCATGGGTGCCGGGCAGTTCTGCACCAATCCCGGCATCGCCGTGGTGGCGGAAGGCGCCGAAGCCGATCGCTTCGTGGCCGCAACGGTTGAAGCACTGGGCAAGGTGGCGCCGCAGACCATGCTCACGGACGGCATCGCGAAGGCCTATCAGGATGGACAGGCGCGCTTTGCAACCCGCAATACGGTCAACCCGCTGTTCACCGGCGAGTCCTCCGGCCGGACGGCTGCACCCAACCTTTTTGAGACGACCGGTGCGCAGTTCCTGGCCGACCACGCCCTCGGTGAAGAGGTCTTCGGGCCGCTTGGCCTTGTGGTTCGCGTTAAGACGATTGATGAGATGGAGCAACTGGCGCGCGGCTTCGAAGGTCAGTTGACGGCGACGATCCACATGGATGCCGGCGACATCGCCGACGCCCGCCGTCTGCGCCCAGTGCTCGAGCGTAAGGCGGGGCGCGTCCTTGTCAACGGTTTCCCGACGGGCGTCGAGGTCGTCGATTCCATGGTCCATGGCGGCCCCTATCCGGCTTCGACGAACTTCGGAGCAACCAGCGTCGGCACGATGTCGATCCGCCGCTTCCTGCGGCCGGTCTCGTACCAGAATATGTCGGAAGATCTTCTGCCTGAGGATTTCCTCGGCTGATTTTCATCGAGAGGTAGAAAAGCAAAGGGCGGCCACTACTTGGCCGCCCTTTTTGTCGACATGATCGCTATTCGTCTTATACTTTTTGCATACTTGATGTATTTTAAGATTGATTTGCGCGCGCTGAAGAGGAATAGTGCGCCTCGCTGTCCATCGACAAATCCAACTCTGGGAGAGAGAAAAATGAAAACCTCGGTCCTCGCTTTCGGCCTTCTGGCCGCCGCCACCCTCCTGACCAGCCCGGCCAAAGCCGACAAGCTGGACGACATCATCGGTTCGGGCACGCTGCGCTGCGCCGTTGTGCTGGACTTCCCACCGATGGGTTCGCGCGACGAGAACAACAATCCGATCGGCTTCGACGTGGACTACTGCAACGATCTGGCCAAGGCGCTCGGCGTAACTGCCGAAATCGTCGAGACCCCGTTCCCTGAGCGTATTCCGGCGCTGATGTCCGGCCGCGTCGATGTCGGCGTCGCCTCCACCTCCGACACGCTGGAGCGTGCCAAGACCGTCGGCATGACCGTTCCCTACTTTGCCTTCGAGATGGCGGTTACCGCCAACGAGAAGTCGGGCGTGAAGTCCTTCGAAGACATGAAGGGCAAGGTTGTCGGCGCAACCGCTGGCACCTACGAAGCGATCGCGCTCGAACAGCAGGTGAAGGCTTGGGGTGTCGGCGAGTTCCGTCCTTACCAGACGCAGGCCGACGTGTTCCTCGCACTGAGCCAGGGCCAGCTTGACGCCACCGTCTCGACCTCGACCGTTGCTCAGGCCAACGTCAAGACCGGCAAGTTCCCGGGCATCGCAGTGGTCGGCAAGGCGCCGTTCGATATCGACTACGTCGCGCTCTTCACCAACCGTGAGGAGTACGGCCTGGTCAACTACCTGAACCTGTTCATCAACCAGCAGGTTCGCACCGGCCGCTACGCCGAGCTCTACAAGAAGTGGGTCGGCGGCGACGTCCCGTCGCTCGCGGTCAACGGCGTTTACCGCTAATCTGGACCGTTTCTCCCGCGGCGCGAGGTCATCCCTCGCGCCGTAGCTTTACGACAAGGTGAGACGGTCATGTTTAACTACACCTTCCACTGGAACCAAGCGCTCAAGGCATTGCCACAAATGCTCGACGGCGCGCTGGTCACGCTGCAGATCGCGCTCCTGTCCATGATTATCGGACTGGCGTGCGCGCTTGCACTGACCTTGTTCCGACTCTCCGGCAACCGCATTCTCGCTGGCTTTGCCACTGCCTGGGTCGAGATCGCGCGAAACACACCTGCGCTCTTCCAGATCTACATGGCCCATTTTGGCCTTGGCAATTTTGGCATTCACCTCACGCCGTTTACCGCGCTCCTGGTTGGCATTGCCTTTAACAACGCCGGTTACTTGGCAGAGAATTTCCGTGGCGCACTGAAGGCGATCCCGGACACACAGACACGCGCCGGGCGCTCGCTTGGCATGACGTCCATGCAGGCGTTTCGACTGATTGTCCTTCCGCAAATGCTGCGCGTGGCGTTCCTGCCGGCGACCAACCAGATGGTCTGGGCAGTTCTGATGACCTCGCTCGGCGTGACCGTCGGCATGAACACCGATCTCGCCGGCGTGACGCAGGAGCTGAATGCGCGCTCTTTCCGCACCTTTGAATTCTTCGCCTTGGCCGCGGTGATCTACTACGTCATCGCCAAAGTTCTGACCCTTGCCGCCCGGGCACTTGCCTGGCGCATGTTCCGCTACTGAGAGAGGTGAGAGATGTTTGGTACTGCCCTCACCTGGGGTGATCTGGCCTTCCTGGCGCAAGGCGCGGGGATGACGCTCGCGGTCACCGTTGTTTCGGTCGCGGCCGGAACCGTCCTCGGGATCCTCTTCGGGATGATCCGCGTCGAACTCGGACCCTACTGGTCCGCACCGCTGACCTTCGCTCTCGACGTCTTCCGCTCGGTGCCTTTGTTGATCCAGCTTGTGCTCGGCAATGCCTTGCAGTCGATCATGCGGCTTGGCTGGCCTCCGTTCACGACCTCCTGCGTTGTGCTGTCGCTCTATACGGCTGCCTACTGCACGGAAATCGTCCGCGGTGGAATTTCTTCGGTGCCGCCGACCACACGGCGTGCTGCCCGGTCGCTCGGCATGACCTGGTCGCAGGATATGCGCTACATTGTCATGCCGCTTGCGACACGCGTTTCGCTGCCGTCCTGGATCGGCCTGACGCTTGGCGTCATGAAGGATTCCGCGCTGGTACTTTGGCTCGGCCTGATCGAGCTGCTGCGCGCCTCGCAGATCCTCGTGACCCGGCTGCAGGAACCGTTGTTCATCCTGATGATCTGCGGCGCCGTCTACTTTATTATCAGCTTCCCCATCGCCCGGATTGGCGGGTATCTCGAAAAACGGTGGTCCCCCAATGATTGAGATTGAAAACGTCCGCAAATCCTTCGGCTCATTGGAGGTCCTGAAGGGCATCAACCTCACTGTCCCCAAGGGCGAGGTACTGACCATCATCGGTGGTTCCGGCTCGGGAAAGTCGACATTGCTCACCTGTATCAATGGTCTCGAAGCCATCGATAGCGGCCGTATCGTTGTTGACGGCACGGATGTCCATGCCAAGGCGACCGACCTGAACAGGCTCCGCCGCAAGCTCGGTATCGTCTTCCAGCAGTGGAACGCGTTCCCGCATCTGACGGTGCTGGAAAACGTCATGCTCGCGCCCAGAAAGGTGCTCGGCCTTCCCAAGGCAGAAGCCGAAGCGATGGCTGTAAAGCAGCTTACCCACGTCGGCCTGGGGGAGAAGCTGAAGGTCTATCC
Organism: Rhizobium sp. BK399; assembly: GCF_014194695.1. Classification (GTDB taxonomy): domain Bacteria; phylum Pseudomonadota; class Alphaproteobacteria; order Rhizobiales; family Rhizobiaceae; genus Rhizobium. The sequence goes on from NZ_JACIAH010000006.1 coordinate 88,279, forward strand.
GAACCGCATGTCCGGTGGCCAGCAGCAGCGCATGGCGATTGCGCGCGCGCTCGCCATGTCGCCGGAATACATGCTGTTCGACGAGGTCACCTCGGCGCTCGACCCGCAGCTCGTCGGCGAAGTCCTCGACACGCTGCGCATGCTCGCCTCCGAAGGGATGACGATGATCTGCGTCACGCACGAAATGAAGTTTGCGCGTGAGGTTTCCGATCGCGTCGCTTTCTTCCACAAGGGTGTGATGGCTGAGATTGCTCCGCCGGAAGAGCTGTTCGGTGCGCCGAAGGATCCGGAGCTGCAGGCATTCCTCGCTGCCACTCACTGAGGCGATGATGAACGATCAAACCCAACCTGATGTGATCGTGATCGGCGCTGGAGTCGTTGGGCTTTCCGCGGCGATCGCAGCGCAGGCACGGGGCCTTTCCGTGGTCGTACTCGATCGCGAAGGTCCCGCTGCCGGAGCATCGGCAGGCAATGCCGGAGCCTTCGCCTTTACCGACATCCTGCCGCTCGCCTCACCCGGCATCCTGAAGAAGGCGCCGAAGTGGCTGCTCGACCCGCTCGGGCCGCTTTCGGTGCCGCCGGCCTATGCCTTGCAGATCGCACCATGGATGTTTCGGTTCTGGCGGGCCTGTGCGCCCAGTTGTGTTGCCCATTCGACCGCAGCGCAAACCGCGCTGATGGATCTTTCGAAAGCCGAGCTCGAACCGTTCCTGCAGCAGACCGGCACCGCCGCCATGCTGCGCAAGGACGGTAATCTTCAGGTCTATGAAGGCGGGGCCGAGTTCAAGGCCTCGCTTCCCGGCTGGAAGGCGCGCGAAGCGCACGGTGTCGAGTTCCACCACCTCGATGCGGCTGGGATCGCGGAGATCCAGCCCGGCCTCGCGACGCGTTTCACCCATGGGACCTTCACGCCCGGCTGGTACTCGATCGCCGATCCCAAACTCTATACCCTGGCTTTGGCAGATCACTTCCGTGCCATGGGCGGCACGATCGAGCGCGTCGAAGTTACAGCCTTGCGTCCCGCCGAGGGTGGTGTCGATGTTCTGAGCGTCGGCGGCAGTTTGCGACGGGCCGCACAGATCGTGTTGTCGGCAGGCGCCTTTTCCCATCAAGTGGCGCGCACGATCGGCGAGAAGATTCCGCTCGAAACCGAGCGTGGCTACAATACCACGCTTCCTCCCGAGGCTTTCGACCTGCGCACGCAGATTACCTTCGGCGGTCACGGTTTTGTCGTTACCCGGCTATCGACGGGGATTCGCGTTGGTGGCTCCGTCGAACTCGGAGGGCTGAAGCTGCCGCCGAATTTCCAACGCTCGGAAGCGATGCTGGAGAAAGCTCGCAGCTTCCTGCCCGGGTTGAAGCCGCACGGCGGTGTGCAATGGATGGGGTTCCGTCCGTCTTTGCCCGACAGCCTGCCCGCCATCGGCCACGCCCGCGATACGCAGCGGGTGATCCATGCTTTCGGCCACGGCCATCTCGGCCTCACGCAGTCGGCAGGCACCGCACGCATCGTCGCGGATCTGTTGACTGGCAAGAAGCCCGCGATCGACATCGCGCCCTTCTCGCCCCAAAGATTCTGACGGGGATCAAGGCGAGCGAACCGTGACGTTTGCTCGTAACATCCCCGTTGGTGAATGCCATCTCTCTCCTTGAGGCTTCGCCGACATGAAACACTCTGTACCCGATCGCAGCATTCTCGCTGGCTCTGCCCACGGTCCGGTTATCGCCACCGATGAGGCTCTGAGCTTCTGGGGTGGAGTCGACCCAGCGACCGGCTGTGTGATCGACGTACACCACCCGCTTCACGGGGCGTGCCTGACAGGCAGCATCTTGATGATGCCGTCGAGCCGTGGGTCCTGCACGGGCTCCGGCGTTCTCCTCGATCTTGTGCTGACAGGGCGCGCACCGGCCGCTCTGGTTTTTTCCGAGGCCGAGGATGTGCTGACGCTCGGTGCGCTGATCGCGTCTGAAATGTTCGGAAAGCCGCTGCCTGTCCTGCGGCTTGGGCCCGACGCCTTCTCCGCACTCTCCCGTGCGAAAACCGCCGAGATCAGCGATAAGGCCGTCGTGGCAGACGGGTTGGAGATTCCGATTGCATCTCCGGCAACCGCTGCACTCGATCTTAGCGAAGCCGACCGCGCCATGCTGAACGGACAGCAGGGAGTCGCCGTGCAGCAGGCCATGCGCATCATCAGCGCCATGGCAGCGCAGCAGGGCGCGCACGGACTTGTCGATGTCACGCAAGGCCACATCGACGGCTGCATTTATGCGAGCCCGGCCAATCTCACCTTCGCGGAAAAGATGGCCGACATGGGGGCGCAGGTTTGCGTGCCGACCACGATGAACGCCATTTCCGTCGATCGCGCCAATTGGCAGACGCAGGGCGTGCCGCAAGCCTTCGGCGACCCGGCGGCCCGGCTTGCCGATGCCTATGTCCGCATGGGCTGTCGACCGACCTTCACCTGCTCTCCTTACCTGCTTGACAGCGCGCCGCAGCCGGGCGAATCCATCGCCTGGGCGGAATCCAATGCGGTGATCTTCGCCAACACAGTGCTCGGAGCCAGAACGGCAAAGCACCCGGATTTCCTGGATCTCTGCATCGCGCTGACCGGTCGAGCGCCACTTTCCGGGGTCTATCTCGACGAGCACCGGAAGGCACGGCGGATCATCGATGTGGAGTTGCCGGCAGAGGTCGACGACGCCTTCTGGCCACTGATCGGCTATCTCGCCGGTCGCGCGGCGCCGGACCGCATTCCGCTTCTGCGCGGCCTTGGTCCCGCACAGCCGACGCTGGATGATCTCAAGGCCCTGTGCGCCGCCTTCGGCACCACCTCTGCTGCACCCATGCTGCATATCGAAGGCGTCACGCCCGAAGCTGCCGGCGCTGCCCGCGATAATGCCGACCATGCATCGATCTCCCGTGCCGACATGGCTGCGGCCTGGACCGCCCTGAACGGTGGGCCGGAGGAGGTGGAACTCATCGCTATCGGCAGTCCGCATGCCTCCTTGACCGAATGCCGCGCCTTGGCTGAAGTTCTGGCTGGTCGTCGCCGACATGCCAGCGTCGCGGTGATCGTCACTGCCGGTCGCCAGGTGATCAGTGATGCCCGCAACGAGGGTCTGCTCGGCAGGTTGGAGGATGCGGGCGTGCAGGTTCTCCCGGATCTTTGCTGGTGTTCGATTTCCGAGCCGCTGTTTCCGACGCGGACCCGTGCCCTGCTGACGAATTCCGGCAAGTACGCCCACTACGGCCCAGGGCTCTCCGGCCGCGCCGTTCGCTTCGGCAGCCTTGCTGATTGTGTCGAAGCGGCTCTAACGGGTCGCGTCCCCCCGCGGCTCCCCAATTGGCTTTCCTGAGGAGGTATCATGCGCAGTACCAAGACCATCCATGTCGTGTCCGCCCATGCCGAGGGCGAGGTGGGCGATGTCATCGTTGGCGGCGTCACGCCGCCGCCCGGCGAAACCATATGGGAACAAAGCCGCTGGATCGCCCGTGACGGGACGTTGCGCAACTTCGTGCTGAACGAACCGCGCGGCGGTGTCTTCCGCCACGTCAATCTGCTGGTGCCTCCGAAGCATCCCGATGCCGATGCCGCCTTCATCATCATGGAGCCCGAGGACACGCCTCCGATGTCCGGCTCGAACTCAATCTGCGTCTCCACGGTGTTGCTGGACAGCGGCATTCTGCCGATGCAGGAGCCCGTTACCGAGATCACCCTGGAAGCCCCCGGTGGCCTCGTTCGCGTGCGCGCCGAATGCCGGAACGGCAAGGCCGAGCGCATCTTCGTGCAGAACCTGCCGAGCTTTGCGGAACGACTCGATGCGAAGCTGGAGGTCGAGGGCCTGGGCACACTGACCGTCGATACTGCCTATGGCGGCGACAGCTTCGTCATCGTCGACGCCGCGGCGATGGGCTTCAGCCTGTCGCCCGACGAGGCGCATGACATTGCGAGGCTCGGCGTGCGTATCACCAACGCGGCCAACGCTGGGCTCGGATTCCACCACCCGGAAAATCCGGATTGGAAGCACTTCTCCTTCTGCCTCTTCGCAGGTCCGGTGGAGCGGACCGCCGAAGGTCTACGTGCGGGTGCAGCCGTCGCCATTCAGCCCGGAAAGGTCGACCGTTCGCCGACCGGAACCGCGCTTTCGGCGCGCATGGCGGTGTTGCATGCGCGTGGTCAGATGACGCCTGAAGATCGCCTGACGGCTGTCTCGCTGATCGGGTCGACCTTCTCCGGCCGCATTCTAGGCACCACGAAAGTTGGCGATCGCGCGGCAATCCTGCCGGAAATTTCCGGCCGCGCCTGGATCACCGGCACCCATCAGCACATGCTCGATCCGTCCGACCCCTGGCCGGAAGGGTATCGATTGACTGACACGTGGGGCGCCCGTTAACGGCTAGGCATCTCGCAGGCATGAATCCGGCAAATTGTCTTGAGCGGGAGATCTCGCTCAAGGTGTCGACCGAGTCCCACTCTGCCGCTTTGATTGTCTAATAAACGTGATAGGCTCTCGGCACCAGTTGGGGGCAGATCATGCGACATTTCCTTTTCAGCCTAGTGCTCGCAACTATGACCGTATTGTTCGGTCAGGTTGGTACGTTCGCCCAAACGAAAATCGAGATCGGCAAGATCATGCCGAAGCCGAATACAGGCGATCTCGACGCGATGACCAAGATCCGGCTTATCCGTATTCTGGTGCCGTATAGCAAGACCATCTATTTCATCGACAAGGGCCGCCAGTACGGAACGGCCGTGGAGTTCGGGACGGCCCTCGAGGCGGAGCTGAACAAGGGTAAGAAGAAGGAAATCGAGCGCATCCGCATCGCCTTCATCCCAACCGGTCGCGATCGACTGATTTCAGCCCTCAAGGAGGGCTCGGGCGACATCGTCATGGCCAATCTGACGGTGACGCCGGCGCGCCTCCAGGAGGTCGATTTCAGCGCGCCGCTCTACAGCGATGCCAGCGAGGTTTTGGTTTCCGGACCTTCTGCGGAACCGATTGCAAGCATCGATGACCTCGCCGGCAAGGAAATCCGCGTCCGCCAGACCAGCAGCTACTACGAGCATCTTCTGGCGCTCAATGAGCAATTCAAGAAAGATGGAAAGCCAGAGATTCAGGTCAAGCCGATCGACGAGAACCTCGAAGATGAAGATCTGATGGAAATGGTCAACGCCGGCCTGCTCGCCTGGACCGTTGTCGATGGATATAAGGCCGACATCTGGGCGAAGGTGTTCACGGACATGAAGGTGCATGCTGACGTCGCCGTGTCGGCGCATGGACAGATCGCCTGGGCAATCCGCAAGGGTAGCCCGCAGTTGAAAGCCGTCCTCGACAAGTTCGCCGAACAGCACAAGGTCGGCACAACGTTCGGCAACATGCTGCGCAATCGCTATTTCAAGAGCGATACGATGTTGCGGCGAGCCTATTCGCCGGCTCATGTCGAGCGCTTTAAGGACCTGGTCGAGATATTCCGCAAACACGCAGGGACGTATTCGTTCGATTATCTGATGCTCATGGCCCAGGGCTATCAGGAGTCGCAGCTCGATCAAGCGCGCCACAGCCCGAGGGGCGCCGTCGGCGTGATGCAACTGTTGCCAGCCACGGCGGCTGGCAAGGAGATCGGTATCACCGGCATCGCAAAGAGCGAGGATCGTAACGTCGAGGCCGGCGCGAAATATCTACGCTATCTGGTCAAGGTCTATATCAATGATCCCGGCATCTCAGCCCGTGATCAGCAGCTGATGGCATTCGCCGCCTACAATGCTGGTCCGGGGAATCTCCGGAAATTTCGTGCCAAGGCGAAGGATATGGGGCTCAACCCTGACATCTGGTTCGGAAACGTCGAAAACGCCGCTGCGGCCATTGTCGGGCGCGAAACGGTCCAGTACGTCAGCAATATATTCAAGTACTATGTCGCCTACAGCCTGCTGACGGAACGGGTCGAAGCGCAACGCGCTTCCATGACGGTAACGACACCAGTGAAAAACTAGCAGACTGAGCACCTCTTACGCCGGATAAAGAACAAAGGGGCCCGCGCGATGGCGGGCCGCTTGGCGTTTGTGTTAATGCCCTGTCAGCGGTCCATGTGATAACAGGCTGCTGTCTGCTCTGGCCGAACCAGCTCCGTCGGCGGCATTTCCTTGCGGCAGATATCCGTGGCCTTCCAGCAGCGCGGAGAAAACACGCAGCCTGGCGGGGGATTGAGCGGCGAGGGCGGGTCGCCTTGAAGCCGGATGCGTTGTCGGTTGCGTGCCAGCTTCGGATCAGGCACTGGTGCTGCCGAGAAGAGCGCCTGTGTGTAAGGATGCGCCGGCCGGTCAAAAACGGTGGCGCAATCGCCAGCTTCGACTACCTTTCCGAGATAGAGCACAAGCACATCGTCCGAGATCAGCCGCACAACCGAAAGGTCGTGGCTGATGAAGATCAGGGTCAGCCCGAACTCTTTGCGGAGTTTGCGCAGCAGGGTGATCACCTGCCCCTGGATCGACACGTCGAGTGCCGAGACCGGCTCATCGCAGATGATGAGCTTCGGCCGCGTCACGACAGCGCGGGCGATGCCGATACGCTGCGCCTGCCCGCCCGAGAATTCGTGCGGATAGCGGTTGATCATCTCCGGCACCAGGCCGACGGCACCCATGATTTCCCGGACGCGCGCCACGCGTTCCGCTTTGGTAAGCTTCGGCTCGAAGACGGTCAGCGGTTCGGCAATGATATCACCGACGGTCATGCGCGGGTCGAGGGAGGCGATCGGATCCTGGAAGATGATCTGCATGTCGCGGCGCGCTGCCCGCATCTCTTCGTCCGAAAGATCGAGGAGATTGCGTCCCTGCCACAGGATGCGGCCTTTCTGCGACTTCAAAAGACGCAGGATCGAGCGCCCAAGCGTGGACTTGCCGCAGCCCGACTCGCCGACGATCCCGAGCGTCCGACCTTCGCTCAGGTCAAAGCTGACATTGTTCACCGCAGTCAGCTTCATCGGTGGTCTGAAGAAGCTCTTCGACGGAATTTCAAACTGGGTGGTGAGGTTCTCGACCCTCAGAAGCGAACGGTCAGCCATGGCTCAGAACCTCCTCACGGCGCGGGAAAGGATGGAAGCAGGCCGCGGAATGGCCCTTCGCCAACATCTCAAGTTTCGGCGACGCGTCGATACAGTCGTTCTGGACCATGGGACAGCGCGGCGAGAAGCTGCAGCCCTTCGGCAGATGCTGCAGGTTGGGCGGGCGGCCGGGAATGACGGCGAGCTGATCGACGTCTTGGTCTGGCCGCGGGATGGAAGCGTGCAGCGCAGCCGTATAGGGATGCGCCGGTACCTCGAAGAGCTCGTCGACCGGTGCTTCCTCGACGATCCGCCCGGCATACATGACCGCAACGCGATCCGCGAGGCCGGCGACAACGCCCAGATCATGAGTGATCATGACAAGCGCCGTGTTCATTTCCGCGGTCAGGTCGTTGAAGAGATCAAGGATTTGGGCCTGGATCGTAACGTCGAGCGCGGTCGTCGGCTCGTCGGCAATGAGCAGCTTCGGTTTCGTCAGCAGTGCCATCGCAATGACGATGCGCTGGCGCATGCCGCCCGACAGTTCGTGTGGATAAAGGTTGAAGCGTCGCGTTGGATCAGGGATGCCGACCCGCTTCAGCATATCGAGCGCCTCGTTGGAGGCAGCGCGCGCCGTGAAGCCCCGGTGAACCTCAAGCTGCTCCGTCAATTGCCGGGAGATCCGCAGCGACGGATTGAGCGCGGTCATGGGGTCCTGGAACACCATGGCCATGTCCTTGCCGCGGACATGGTCGAGTTCCCGCGGCTTTAGCGCCAAGACGTCCTTGCCTTCCAGCAGTGCCTGGCCACTGGTGCGGCCGTTCTTGGCAAGCAGCCCCATCACGCCGAGGAAGGTCTGGCTCTTGCCCGACCCCGACTCGCCGACGATTGCGACACGCTCGCCGCGACGGATCGACAGGTTCATGTTGGATACGGCCTTTACCTCGCCATCCGGCGTCGCAAAGGTGATCGAATAGTCTCGCAGTTCGAGAAGCGTATCGTTTTTTATTTCTTGTTGCATTTATCGATCCTTCGGGTCGAACGCGTCGCGCAGACCGTCGCCGATGAAAAGCAGGCTCATCAGCAGGGCGACGAGGAAACAGGCCGGGAAGACCAACAGCCACGGCATGCTTTCCATGGCGTCGGTGCCCTCGGCAATCAGCGTGCCGAGCGATGTCAACGGTTCCTGAACACCGAAACCAAGATAGGACAGGAAGCTCTCCGTCGCGATGATTTCTGGGACCGTCAGCGCAGCAAAGATCACCACCGGCCCGACAAGGTTCGGGATGATGTGCTTGAGGATAATCTTGAAAGGCTTCTGGCCGGATGCCCGGGCCGCCTCGATGAACTCGCGGTGCTTGATTGACAGCGTCTGTCCGCGCACGATTCGGGCCATCGTCAGCCATTCCAGCGCACCGATTGCTGCAAACAGCAGGTAAACGTTGCGGCCAAACACGACCATCAGCAGGATGACGAAAAGGATGTAAGGCAGCGCATACATGATATCGACAAAGCGCATCATGATCGCGTCGAGCCTGCCGCCGATATAGCCGGAAATCGCGCCGTACAGCACCCCGATCACCACCGAAACGATGGTGGCGGTCGCCGCAACGGCAAGCGAAACACGGGTGCCGTAGAGCACGCGGGCCAGCAGGTCGCGGCCGTTCGGATCGGTTCCGAAATAGTGGCCGCTTTCCATATCAGGCGGCATCCGGAACGCCGCCCAATCCGGCTCCTCATAGTCGAACGGAATGAGGTATGGCCCAAGAAATGCTGCGAGGATGAGAAGCAGCAGCACAACGATGGCAACGACGGCCGCCTTGTTGCGGGAAAGACGACGCAGGGCATCGCCGGTGAGAGAGCGGCTCTTGTGCGAGAGCCCTTCGGCCTCGAGAAGTTCGGCCGCAAGCAGCTCTCTTTTTGCGGGATTGAGGATCATCGGTTTCTCACTTTCGGATCGAGCCACGCATAGGCGATGTCGACGAGAAGGTTCAGGATGACGATCAGCACCATGTAGAAGATGACCGTGCCGAGAACCATGCCGTAGTCGCGATTCAGCGCGGCGTTGACGAAATAGCGGCCGATGCCGGGCAATCCGAAGATGCTTTCAACGACGAGCGAGCCGGTGAGAAGGTAGCTGGCCGCCGGGCCGAGATAGGAAACAACCGGCATCATGGCGGGCTTGAGAGCGTGGCGCATGACGGTCAGCCGCGGGCCGATGCCCTTGGCTTTTGCCGTGCGGATGTAGTTCTGGTTCATCACTTCGATCATCGAGCCGCGGGTCATGCGCGAGATACGGCCCGCATGCGGCAATGCCAACACAACGATTGGGATGACGAGATATTTGAACGAGCCGTCGCCCCACCCGCCTACAGGCAACCAGCCGAGGTGGATGCCGAGAATCAGCTGCAGGATGGGCGCGATCAGAAAGTTCGGAAGAACCAGGCCGACGAGAATAAGCAGGCCGAGGACGTAGTCAGGCGCCTTATTCTGATAAAGCGCCCCAAGACAGCCGACTGTTACGCCGATGAGGATGGCAAGGATGAAGGCGAGGCCGCCGATCGTGAACGTGTAAGGCAGGCCGATCATGATCTGCTGGGCAACACTGAAGTCTTCGTTGGCAAAGGATGGGCCAAGATCGCCCTTCAGGACGTCGAAGACGTAGATCAGGTATTGTTCGATCAGCGGCTTATCGAGATTGTAGTGGGCCGCGAGGTTCTTCAGGATCACCGGCGGCAATGGCCGCTCGCCATCGAAGGGGCCGCCGGGAGCAAGGCGCAAGACAAAAAAGCTGAGTGTCACGGCGATCCACATCACGGGGATCGTCGACAGCAGGCGACGGAGTGCGTATTTGATCATGGTCGTGGATCGGCCCTTCCCACATCGAGCGGGAAGGGCCGGTGTTCCTTATTCTTTAACCGACAGCCAGCGCGTGCGATGGATGTCCTGAATGTTGTCGACGAAGCCCTGGACCTTCGGCGAAACGACGTTCTTGGAGACGTAATAGTAGAGCGGAATGGCGGCACTGTCATCGAGTGCCAGCTGTTCGGCCTGCTTGAAGATCTCCGCACGCTTCTTCAGGTCGGTCTGTGCGTTCGCTTCCTTGACCAGCTTGTCGTAGTCGGCGTTGCTCCAGCGGCCATAGTTCATCGAAACGCCGGAAACGAGCAGACCGAGGAAGTTGTCCGGATCGTTGTAGTCGGCGATCCAGCCAGCACGGCCGATTTCCACCTGGCCATGCTGCATTTCGTCGTAATGCACCTTGGTTTCGGTGTTGTAGAGCTCGATCTGGACGCCGAGCGGCTTCCACATCGAGGCGATCGCGACAGCCACGCGCTTGTGGTTGTCGTTGGTGTTGTAGCGGAGCTGTGCCTTCAGCGGGTGGTCAGGTCCGAAGCCTGCTTCCTTGAGCAGCTTCTTCGCCTCTTCCACCTTGTCCTTGTAAGGCATGTCCTTCCAGCTGACATAGGCCGGATCGCCGTAGTTCGACGTGCCCGGCGGGACCCAGGAATAGGCCGGCAGTTCGCCGGTGCCGAGGATCTTCGGGCCGATGACTTCGCGGTTGACGGCCATGGACAGGGCCTGGCGGACGCGCTTGTCGTTGAATGGCGGCTTGGTGGCATTGAGCACGTAGTAGTAGCTCGCCAGGAACGGCGTGACGTGCGCCTGACCCGGCAGGTTCTTCTTCATCCACTCGTACTGGTCGGTCGGGAAGTCGGTCATGATGTCGAATTCGCCGGCGCGATAGCGCTTCAGAGCCGCTTCCTGGTCTTCCAGCGTGAAGAACTTCACGCCGTCGATCTTCAGGTCCTTCTCGCCGTAATACTGGTCGTTCTTGACAGTCGTGACCGACGCACCCGGAATCCATTCGGTCGGCTTGTACGGGCCATTTGTGACGATGTTGCCGATCTTCACCCAGTCGGTGCCCTTTGCTTCGACCACGTGCTTTGGCAGCGGGTAGGCGGTGTAGTGCATCAGCGAGTTGATGAAGTAGGGCGTCGGGTTCTCGAGCGTGATCTCGAGCGTCTTGTCATCGATCGCCTTGACGCCGAGCTGGCTGAAATCGGTGATCTCGCCCTTGTTGATCTTTTCCGCGTTCTTGATGGTGAACTGCAGATAGGCGTATTCGGCGGCGTTCTTTGGGTCAACGAGGCGCTGGAAGGCGAAGACGAAGTCGCCCGCCGTTACCGGCTGTCCATCCGACCACTTGATGCCGTCGCGAAGCTTGAAGGTATAGACCTTGCCATCGGGGGAAACCGTCCAGCTTTCCGCCTGTCCCGGAACCGGATCATCCTTCGGATCTTCGGTGACGAGACCTTCGAAGATGTCGCCGGCAATGCGGTTTTCATAGTCGCTCGACAGCTTCTGTGGGTCGAGGGACTGCGGGTCGCCACCATTGTGGATGTTGAGTGTGGCCGCATGGGCCGAAACGGCCAGCAGCGAGCCAAACACTGCTGAAGCCAGGAATTTCTTCGTCAGAAAGTTCATATGGGGGCCACCTTTCTAGGCTTTGCGCCTTTTATTAGTCGTTTGTTCCCGTGACCAGTTTACGTTCAGGTCAGCGCGCAACCTATCGTAAAGGTCTGCCGTTGCAAGCCCCCAAATGAAATGGCGAGCGACGCCTTCTGTAGCCGTAATTTTTACGGCGCAGTCCCTCAGCCGGCTACAGAAAGAGGGATTTTGAGCCGTTCCGGCCGCGTTAATCAACAACGGCCATACTTCGGAAAATCAATCACTGGTTGAATAAGCTGACGCTAGCCGGCTCAACATTTTCTGCTGTTGCAGAGAATTGCACTGATAATTCAATGGCAAATGCGTCCCTTTGACATCTGTTTGCGACATGTAGTCGCCATTGTTTTTGAAATGTGGCGTTGTCTGAGGAGGTTCGGCGAAAGGCGCCACGCCAGAACATGCAAAAGGACTTCCGGAGGCGAAAAAGACAAACGGCGGAAACATGCCGCAGGCACGGCTGACTGCCCACTAGAGTTGCCCAGGCGATATCCACACCCGAAGAGGTTCGGCAATCTTTCGGACCTCAAAGTCCTAAGCGCAGGCGTGCGACAACAAGGGACAAGCGGTACCGTTCAGGCGCCGCTTTGCGCCGAAGGTCAAAGGATCCGCAGCGTCGGAATCGCGACGACGAAGCGTCCGCCCCATTCCCGGATGTAGCCGTTCGACCTAACGATCTCCTCCGTCAGATTCCAGGGGAGGATGACGAGATAGTCCGGCTTTGCGGCTTCTAGGTGGCTCGGCGGATGGACAGGGATATGGCTCCCAGGCAGCAACTTGCCTTGCTTGATGTCGCTGCGGTCGACCACGAAGGCGATGTCGTCGGCGGTGACGCCGCAGACGTTGAGAAAGGTGTTGCCCTTGGCTGCGGCGCCATAGGCGGCGACCGTCTTCCCCTCGGCCTTGGCGCGAGCAAGGAAGGCCTTGAACTCCTGGCACACGCCTTCGATCCGCGATCCGAACCGCTCATACGTCGCCATCTGCTTGAGACCGAACGCCTCTTCCTTTTTCCGGAGGGCGACAAGTCTGTCCGTCACAGCACGTGTGCCCTCTGCCTTCTGTGCGAACACGCGCAATGAACCGCCGTGCGTTGGAATTTCTTCGACATCGAAGACCTTCAGTCCGCAAGCACCGAAAATGCGTTCGACGGCGAGCAGCGACATATAAGAGTAGTGCTCGTGGTAGATCGTATCGAACTGGATTCCATCGATCATCGTCAGAAGATGCGGGAATTCGAAGGTCGAGACGCCGTCGGGTTTCAACAGGATGGCGAAGCCGCCGACGAAGTCAGCGATATCAGGTACGTGCGCCAGGACATTGTTGGCGGCCGTGACGTTGGCGCGCACGCCGCTCGCGACCAGCGCCGTGGCAGTCTCCTTGCCGAAGAAAGCGACCTTGGTCGGCACGCCCCGGCTCTCGGCAATCTTTGCGGCATTTGCGGCCGGCTCCACGCCGAGCACGGTGATGCCCTTGGCGGCGAAGTATTGCAGGAGATAGCCGTCATTCGAGGCGACTTCGACCACCGTCGAATCCGCTGAGAGCCCGAAGCGCTCGGCCATCATCTCGGCATAACGCTTGGCATGCTCAAGCCAGCTCGTCGAGAACGAGGAGAGGTAAGCGTAGTCGGCATTGAAAATTTCGTCAGCCGGCACGTTCTCGGTTGTCTGAACCAGAAAGCACTCCGAGCAAACCATGACCTTCAGCGGAAAGGAGCGCTCCTTCGCAATCGCGGCCGCGTCGGGCAGAAAAGAGTTGGACCACGGTGTCGATCCAAGATCCGCGACAACGGTCGTCAGCGGCGCTGAGCAGAAACGGCATTGGTGAGACATGTGGTTAGGCGCCTTTCGTGAAAGCATCAATCTGGCCAGTGACGAGCGAGAGCGCATCTTCGCCCCGGCGCCACTGATCGTACCAGCGCGCGGCCCAGTCTATGGCTTCCGCTTGGCTCAGCCTTGCCCGCCAGGAAAGAGAACGGCTAGCCTCAGCGGGATCAAGGCCCAGCGCGTGCATCTCGCGCGGCTTGTCTGCCGCTGACGTATCCTGCCAGGTTTGCCCGAGCCCCATGGCTGTCTGGACGGATGACGCCACGACACCAACGGGGATTTGCGCTTCATCAGGCGAAGGCCCGAAATTCAGCGATTCCGCCGACGCGGCCCCGCTGTATAGCGCTTCGCAGAACAGGAAATAGCCGTTCAAGCAGTCGAGGACGTGTTGCCATGGGCGCGTCGCCAGCGGGCTGCGAATATCAAGAATCTTGCCGGCGATGGCGGCGCGGACGATGTCCGGAACCAGGCGGTCTTCCGAGAAGTCGCCGCCGCCGAGCACGTTTCCGCCGCGCGCGGTGCCGACATGCACGCCTTTTGAGCGGAAGAAGGAGTCCCTGTAGGTCGCGGCTGCAATCTCGGCCGCAGCCTTCGAGCCGGAGTAGGGGTCGTGCCCACCAAGCCGATCGGTTTCGACGAAATGCCGTCCGCTTTCGTCGTTGCTGTAGACCTTGTCGGTCGTAACAACCAGGACGGCCTTGAGCGCCTCAAGCGAACGCGCCGCCTCCAACAGGCGTACCGTCCCCATGACATTGACGTCGAAAGTGTCGACCGGCTCAAGATAACTGCGCCGAACCAGCGGCTGTGCCGCCATATGCAGGATGATATCGGGATTGCAATCGTTCAGTGCTTTGGTAAGCGTCGTTCCGTCGCGGATGTCGGCGATTGTCTCGGCGGTGAGACCAGCGCTGCCGGCAAGCCCATGCAGTGATGGCGTCGTTGCTGGTGAAAGCGCATAGCCGACCACCTCGGCGCCGAGCCGGGAAAGCCATAGCCGCGCCCACGTTCCCTTGAAGCCGGTGTGACCCGTGAGGAAGACACGCTTTCCCGACCAGAAGCGCTGATCCGGAAGCCTGCTCATGACCAGACTTTCCATGGGGCATGGCCGCTCTGCCACAGCTCTTCGAGCTGGTTCTTGTCGCGCAGCGTATCCATGGGCCGCCAGAACCCGTCATGCGGGAAGGCCATTAGTTGGCCGTCGGTGGCGAGGCTTTCGAGCGGCGCTGCCTCGAACGGCGTTAGGTCTCCCTCGATACGATCGAGCACGGACCGGTTGAGCACGAAGAAGCCGCCATTGATGCGCCCGTTATCGCCCGCAGGCTTTTCGGTGAAGCTCGTGACTTTTCCATCGTCGGTCAGCAGGGCGCCATACCTTCCCGGCGGCACGACGCTCGTCACCGTCGCCTCGCGTCCGTGCCTTAGATGAAATTCCGTCAGAGCCTTGATGTCGACGTCAGCCACGCCATCGCCGTAGGTGAGGCAGAATGTGTCATCGAGATAGTTCGCGACACGCTTCAGGCGCCCGCCGGTCATCGATCCCTCGCCTGTTTCGACAAGTGTCACGCGCCAGGGCTCGGCCTTGGTGGCGTGGTAGGTCGTCTCGCCGCGCTCCATGTCGAAGGTCACGTCTGCCGAATGCAGGATGTAGTTCGCGAAGTATTCCTTGATCATGTAGCCGCGGTAGCCAAGGCAGATCACGAAATCATTGAAGCCGTAGTGGCTATAGATCTTCATGATATGCCAGAGGATCGGACGACCTCCGATCTCGATCATCGGCTTGGGCCGCAGATGGCTCTCTTCGGAAATGCGGGTGCCGTAACCACCAGCGAGAATGACGATTTTCATGTAGGGTTCCTGGCCTGAGAACGCCGCCTCTGGGAGTTCTATCTGTGTCGCTTCAGAAAGCCGTCGGGGGCCACGGTGATCATAAGCTTCTGATCGATCGCCCGGTCGATCTCGAATTCAGGATGCGTTTCGAGATACTTCCACACAGCCGTTTTCGGATTGTCGCCCGGTCCCCAGGATCGGTCTGGATACGCGTCTTCAGGCATATCTTCGATTAGCGTGTCGAAGACGACGCAATAGCTGCCGACCGAGGTCAGGGGCGCATAGGCCTCGAGCTCCGCCAGCACGTGGTCATGGGTGTGGTTGCTGTCCAGGCACACAAGAACGCGCTTGAAGGGCTTGGCGATCCGATGGACCTCGTCGATGACGGTCTGGTCTATGCTCGACCCTTGAATCATCTGAATGCGCGACGCCATCGGATGCGCTTCGATTGCCGTCCGGTTGTGCGTGCGGATATCAATATCGATGCCGAGAACACGTCGGTTCGAAGCGCGTGGGTCAAAGCTGACGCCGGCTTCCATCGCATCGGTCATATCAAGGAGCGCAAGCATGGATGCGCTGAGGATCAGCGATCCGCCATGTGCGATCCCGGTTTCGATAATCAGGTCTGGACGCGTCTCCCAGATGATCTCCTGCATGGCGACCATGTCCTGGGGGTACTGGATAATTGGGCGACCCATCCAGAAGTAGTTATAGGAATATTTCGGCTCGACGGACTTGCGCAGGAAATCGGAAGCGCTTCGTTTGAAGTCCTCGTTGCCTTGGATCGCGACAATGCGGTCGGCGACTTCGCTCTTGAAATCAGCCACGGTCGACCTCGACATAGTTGTAGGCGTTGTTGGACATTTTCTTGATCTCTTCAGAGTAATTGCGATTCATCACGTAGATATCGGAGCCTGGCGGCAGTCCGGGCAGCACCGCGTTCGGGGATTGAACTTTCAAGCCGGTCAAAGGCAGGAACTTGCCTTGCTTTGAAGGGTTGATGTCAATCACGGCGGTGACGGGACGGCCTTTTCGCTCCCGCAAAAGCGAAAATATCACGCCCTTCGAAGCACCACCCCAGACCACCGCTGTTTGGGTTTCGCCGGGGCTGATGCTCTCCAGCTTCTCGACGAAGTCCGCGGGCATTTTTACGCGGTCGTTCTGGTCGATCATCGGTTGGCGCAAAGTTGCCAGGTCCGCGACGACGTAGAGATACTGGCCGCCGAAGATTCTTCCGCTTGCTACAACGGTCCCGAACATTCGGTGGAAATCCGAAAGTCTGAAATAGTTGACGTGTTCGTAGAAGACGTCAAACCATGCCCGCTGCTCGCAGATCCAATCAAAGCAGGGAACCTCGATGTAAATGTATCCGCGCCCGCCGTTGGCTTCCTTCAGTTGGCCGAGGAAAGCGACCGGGTCCGGAATGTGTTCCAGGACATGCCGGAGGATGAGGCCGTCGCTCTCAATACCGCTGCCGGGCTGGAAATACTCCTGGCGAATTCGGCTGTTGGTGCCTTCATACGCAGGATCGAAGCCGGTTATCTCGACCCCGCGCTCTTCCAGCATCTCAAGGAAAAGCCCCTTGCCGCAGCCGACCTCAACGAGGTTCTTCTCGCCCATGTTCGCGGTAATGATTGACGCGACTTCCTCCAGATGGCGACGAAACATTGGGCTCAGGCCCTGCTCGTTCTGGTAAGATGTGTCATAGACCATCAGGTCGGGTTGGAACGCTGCGTTGCGGACGAGACCCGTGCGCACATCTTCCACCAGGCAGATGTCACCTTTCGGCGAGCCGAGGGCATCCTCCAAGGTGTCGTACATTCTGTTCTGAAAGATCGGCAGACCCTGCTGCTCGTAAAGCACGCGGACATCCGTTGGTGCTGCATTCAAGGCTATGGCACTCCCAAGACGACGGGCGGATCGACAAGATTGTCGGGCCGCGCCCCAAAATTTAGTAGGTCTCGCCGACCATACTGATCGGCGATTCGTTCCGCGAGTTCCCGCACCGTCACAGGAACGCCGGAGCAGACGTTGATAGCGCCCGTGGCTTTTCCGAAGATGACGTCGCATATGCGTGCGGCAGCATCATGGACATCCATGAAGTCGCGGACCTGCCTTCCCTCTGTGAGGTCTGCCCGCTGCCCCGCCTCGAGCGATTTTTTGAGATATGGCACGAAGCGACGCTCATCTTCGCCGTCTCCATACAAATAGAACAGGCGACACCACGCAAACTCGACGCCTTGGGCCGGCAGCCACTGCGAGAGCGCCATGAACGCCGCCGCTTTGGCAGCCGCATAGGGCGTAAGCGGCTTCAATGGTGTGTCAATCGAAAGCTTGCCGAAGCTAACGTCATATTCAAAGCACGTGCCAATGCCGACAAATCGGCGCACGCCTACCCCGGCTGCGGCCCTTGCCATCGTCAGCGTGCCGGAAAGGCAGTCCAGATTTTCCGGCGCCGTGAGATATTTTCCAGGCTCCGCGTACCACGCCAGGTGAATGATCGTATCGATCCCGGCAAGGGTATCTTTCCACCAGCCTTCGCTCTCGGAAAAAGGAGACGGGCTTTCCACGATCTCAATCGCTTCGACGTCCCGCAGCTTTTCGACGGCTTTCGGTCGAAGGACCACACGCAAGTCGGTCCCCTGCGCGACAAGTGTGCGCAGGACGTGTTGGCCCACGAACCCGGAGGCTCCGGTGATAAGTACTTTGCCCAAATCAGTGCTCTCGAACAGTGGCTGCTAATGAGCCCTTTTTGGGTGTGAGGTCAAGTTTGCGCGGGTTGAAACAAGGCGATAAAGCATTCTGTCGGCTATCCTCAAACGTTCCGGTCGAGTTCCATGTCCCGTTTCAATCGCATCCCGACTGCCCTCAGCAATCTCCTCGTCGTCGAGCGTCAGCGGCTTGGCGATGAGCGCGGCTTTTTCTCGCGCTTCTTCTGTACCGAGGAGCTTTCGGATTTCGGCATCGGTCGCATCGCGCAGATCAATCACACGATGACGCAGGCGAAAGGGGCCATTCGCGGAATGCATTTCCAGCGTGCCCCGCACGACGAAGCGAAGTTCGTCTCCTGCCTCGCCGGGGCCGTCTTCGATGTCGCAGTCGATCTTAGGCCGCAGTCGCCAACCTATCTCATGTGGCATGGCGAGGTTCTCTCCGCCGAGAACGCGCGGTCAATGATGATCCCGCCGGGTTTTGCCCATGGTTTCCAGACGCTGACGGAAAACTGCGAACTGATTTACCTGCACGACAAGCCATACGCGCCGGGAGCCGAGGGCGGCGTCAACGCGCTCGATCCGAAGATCGCCATCGGCTGGCCGCTGCCGGTCGAGCAGATGTCCGAGAGGGATCGCAATTTCCCGATGCTCTAGGGGAGCATCTGCCGGTGCGTTTGTCGTTCGCGGTGGGCGGGTTTGACGCCGGACTGACTGCCGCTAGATTGAGCACGGCGAAAAAGGAGGACGTGATGAGTGAAGTCGATCTGCCTTGGGAGGGCGGCTGCCGATGTGGGCGCGTGCGATTGAAGATCAGCGCCAAGCCGCTTTTGACCATGGCCTGCCATTGCACGGGCTGCCAGAAGATGTCGTCGAGTGCCTATTCGCTGAGTGCCGCGATCCCGGCGGAAGGCTTCGCGATTACGGAAGGGGAGCCAGTGGTCGGCGGTTTGCACGGCGCCGAGGCGCACCATTATTTCTGCGGCCACTGCATGACCTGGATGTTCACGCGATCGGAAGGAATGGACTGGTTCGTCAACCTCCGCCCGACGATGTTGGACGATCCGCGCTGGTTCAAACCGTTTATTGAGACCTGGACGCGTGAAAAGCTGCCCTTTGCCGAAACCGGCGCAGCCCGCAGCTATGAGGCGCTACCGGAGATGGACGCCTATGAGGGATTGGTGAAGGAATACATGGCCTGCAGCTGAGGCATGTCGCAGCCCGGCCATGCGCGCCGGCCGGGCTGGATGTTGGTTCCTTACTCGTCGCCCATCTTGAGCGCGGCGATGAAGGCTTCCTGCGGAATCTCCACCTTGCCGAACTGGCGCATGCGCTTCTTGCCTTCCTTCTGCTTATCCAGAAGTTTGCGCTTGCGGGTGGCGTCACCGCCGTAGCACTTCGCCGTCACGTCCTTGCGCAACGCCGAGATCGTCTCGCGGGCAATGACGTTGCCGCCGATCGCGGCCTGGATCGGGATCTTGAACATGTGCTTCGGGATCAGCTCCTTCAGCCGCTCGCACATGTCGCGACCGCGCTTTTCGGCAGACGCGCGGTGGACGAGCATGGACAGCGCATCGACCGGCTCGCCGTTGACGAGGATCGACAGCTTCACGAGGTTGCCTTCGCGATAACCTTCGAGGTGATAATCGAACGACGCATAGCCCTTCGAGATCGACTTCAGGCGGTCGTAGAAGTCGAAGACGACTTCATTGAGCGGCAACTCATAGGTAACCATGGCGCGCGTGCCGACATAGGTGAGTTCGGTCTGGATGCCGCGACGGTCCTGGCAGAGCTTGAGAATGCCGCCGAGATAATCGTCCGGCGTCATGATCGTCGCCTTGATCCACGGCTCGCGGATCTCGTCGATCTTGACGACATCCGGCATGTCGGCCGGGTTGTGCAGTTCGCGCTCGCTGCCGTCGGTCATCGTCAGCTGGTAGACCACCGAAGGCGCAGTGGCGATCAGGTCGAGGTCGAATTCGCGCTCAAGGCGCTCCTGAATGATTTCAAGGTGCAGCAGGCCAAGGAAGCCGCAACGGAAGCCGAAGCCGAGAGCCGCGGACGATTCCATCTCGAAGGAGAAGGAGGCGTCGTTGAGGCGAAGCTTGCCCATCGCGGCGCGCAGATCTTCGAAGTCGGCGGCATCAACAGGGAAGAGACCGCAGAAGACGACCGGCTGTGCTGGCTTGAAGCCCGGCAAGGCCTGCGCGGTCGGGCGCTTGTCCTCGGTGATGGTGTCACCGACGCGCGTGTCGGCCACTTCCTTGATCGATGCGGTGATGAAGCCGATCTCGCCGGGGCCGAGGCTGTCGACATTGACCATCTTCGGTGTCAGCACGCCAACACGTTCCACCTGGTACTTGGCGTCCGTGCCCATCATGCGGATCGTCTGGCCCTTTGTCAGAACACCGTCGATAATGCGGACGAGAACCATGACGCCGAGATAGGTGTCATACCAGCTGTCGACGAGCAGTGCCTTCAGCGGAGCCTTCTCGCCGCCCGGGCTCTTCGGCGCCGGCAGCTTCGCAACGATGGCTTCGAGAACGTCGGGGATACCGAGACCAGTCTTGGCCGAAATCAGCACGGCCTCGGAGGCGTCGATGCCGATGACTTCCTCGATCTGTTCCTTGATGCGGTCCGGTTCGGCCGCCGGCAGGTCGATCTTGTTGAGGACGGTGACGAGCTCGTGATTGTTGTCGATCGCCTGATAGACGTTGGCAAGCGTCTGGGCTTCCACGCCCTGCGACGCATCGACGACCAGCAGCGAACCTTCGCAGGCCGACAGCGAGCGCGAGACTTCGTAGGCGAAGTCGACGTGGCCGGGCGTGTCGATCAGGTTCAGGATATAGGTCTCTCCATCCTTGGCCTTGTAGTGCAGGCGCACCGTCTGGGCCTTGATGGTGATGCCGCGCTCGCGCTCGATATCCATGTTGTCGAGCACCTGCTCGGACATCTCGCGCTCGGCGAGGCCGCCCGTCGATTGGATCAGGCGGTCGGCAAGTGTCGATTTGCCGTGGTCGATGTGGGCCACGATCGAGAAGTTGCGGATATGGGAAAGCGGAGTGGTCGGATTGGTGCTCATGCGCGCCATATAGCAGCGCCGCCCCTTGCCGCAAAGCGGAAAAGCAGGGGTTCGTTTACGATAACTCGCTGTTTCTCAGGCGGAAACTTGGCGCTTGATTCCATGATCAGACTATGTATTTCTATTATAGTAGAAATACTGGATCGAATAATGGAACAGGAACTGGAAAAGGCGATCGCCATTCGCATCCGCAAGCTGCGGGTGCAGAAGAATATGACGCTCGACGACCTCGCCAACGCCTCGGGTGTCAGCCGTGCGATGATCTCGCGGATCGAACGTGGTGAAGCTAGCCCGACAGCCTCGCTGCTCGCGAGAGTTTGCGCAGCGCTCGGTTTGTCGCTTTCGGCGTTCTTTGCCGAGGAGGGTGAGGCCTCGCCGCTGTCGCGCCGGCAGGAGCAGCAGGTCTGGAGGGATCCGGAGACGGGCTACCTCAGGCGCTCCGTCTCGCCGCCCGGCGCCGCGTCCGATGTCGACATCGTGGACGTCGAGTTTCCGCCAGGCGGTCGCGTCAGTTTTCCTCCGCACGCCGCAAGCAGCGGTATGGCCCAGCACATTTGGTTGTTCGATGGCGAGATGGAAATGACGACGGGTGACACGGTCTACCGGCTGCTGCCGGGCGACTGTCTTTTCATGCCGGTCGGTGAAGGCCATGTTTTCCATAACCCCGGCAACATTCCTGCCCGCTATTGCGTCGTGCTCGACCGGCGCGGGCGCTAATTCATTTCAGGAGAAAAAGTGATGACAGCAATGATCCGCCTTCTTGACGCGGCACAGGCCCGCATGGCGATACCAGACCTTTGCGAGGTGCTGACCGACTGCGTCAACGGCGGCGCCTCCGTCGGCTTCATGCAGCCCTACACCCATGCCGATGCGGAGCCCTATTGGCAGGGCGTTGCAGATGCCGTTGCTTCAGGCGCGACGCTGCTCTTCGTCGCCGAGATTGAAGGCCGGAGCGTCGGCACGGTGCAGGTCGGTGCGGCGCAGATGCCGAACCAGCCGCATCGCGGCGATCTGAAGAAACTGCTGGTGCATCGCTCCGCGCGCGGCAAGGGGTTGGCGCGCGTGCTGATGGTTGCGGCTGAACGCGAAGCGGCCGCGCGCGGCAAGACGCTTCTGGTGCTTGACACCGCAACCGGAAGCGACGCCGAGGCGATCTATCCACGGCTTGGCTGGGAGCGGGTGGGGGTCATCCCGGACTATGCGCTGTGGCCGGAAGGTGGCCTCTGCGCCACGACGTTTTTCTACAAGCGTGTTGCCTGAACTGGCTTAGGCGGGCTTCCGCTTCGGATCGTCGAGCGCCGGGTTGTAGAACAGCGATAGCGTCAGGCTACGGGCGATCCGCTCCGCGGTTGCCATGAACCAGGCTTTGGCCTCGGGGTTCGGGGCGATATCGCTAAGCGTCTCGGAAAACAGCGCCAGCCATTGGGGGAAAAGATCGGCAGACAGGTTCGCGACACCGGTATGCGCCTGCACTGGCTTGCCGCCATAGGCGCCGCTGCGCAAAGCGACCGACGACCAGAAACTCTTCATTTTCTGCATATGCTCCGGCCAGCGACCGGAGAGCCTGGCATCGAATACTGGCCCAAGCGTCGGATGCTGGAGCACCCGGCCGTAGAACGTCTCGACCAAGTGATCGATGAACGCATCATCGATCCCCATCGCCTTCATTTCGGCTTCTGCGCGCTCGCGGATGGCGGCCACATGCGCAGCACGGCCCTGTATTTCGGTATCCATCATGAACTCCGGCACGTCGCAACCCGCGACTCCGGACATATAGACGGTCGACGCCCCAAGATGAAGGCACTGCGACGCAATGCAGCATTGCGCGTCAATAGACGTTTCTGTTTTCGCTTCTGGGATCATCGACGATCTTCTCGCGATAGATGTCGCCCGCTCGCGCCTTCAGCCGCCAAGGCCGGGCCTTCCGCAGCGGGATGTCGTAGACAGGGTCGTCGCGATCGAGAACCGCCGTCACCAGGCACGGTTCGGGCGTTGCGGGACACTGCGCCACCCATTTTCCGTCCGGGCCGATGATGCCGGCCGGCCCTTTGGGTGCCTTCTGGACCGGCGTCGCAGCGCCGATCCAGATGCAGTTCAGCCCCGCATGAGCGCGAAGCGCGATCTGGAAGTACTCGGCAAGGCCATACGAGGAAAAAAGCACGGCATCGACGCCGAGCGTCTCATATTCTTGAAACACCTCCTGAAATTGAGATTCGATGCAGATAGCGCAGCCAAATCGATATTCGCCTACGGCGAAAGTGATGGGTGCGGTGCCTGGAGAATACCAACCGCCGAGTTCGCTGTTCGACAGCTACCTCTTGTCGTAGCGGGTGAGAAGCGCTCCTTCTTCGGAGAAGACGTAGAGGCTGTTGTGCGGCGGGCGGCCTTCCGCCAGCCGATGCGCTCCGCCGACGACCGCACAGATGCGAAGGTTGCCGCAGAGATCGGCGATCGCCCTCAGCTCCGCCTCCTGCCTGCTCCAATCGAAGCTCCTCCAGTCGTCGGGATGCATGATCTGGAACTTCGAGTAGCCCGAAAGTGAGCCCTCACAGAAGTTGATGACACGCACGCCGCCGGCGGCCGCGGCTGCTATCATGCTCCGGATTGCGCTGCCGTTCGCCGCAATGTCGGGAGAAACCAGGGTCTGTGCTGCGGCAATCTTCAACGGTCCGCCTCTCATGATTCGGCCCGCATCTTCCGCTGATTTGACGCAGCGTGGAAGCCGGCTATGGCGTGACGCCACGCAGCACGCCGATCAGTGCCTTTCCATCGGTGAAATAGGGATCGCCGCCGCCGTTGCGACCGGCCTTGGTGGCACCGATCCCGGCAATCTCGTAGGTCGACGACACTTGCCCGGCCGTCTGAAGATCTCCAATAACAAGATTCCGCTCGGCATCGACATCAGGAGCGATGTGATGGGTGATCTGGCCGGTGTCATGGCTGAAACCAACACCGCGATCAAAGCTCGCCGAGCCGAGCCACACCGGGCGCCCATCTTCACCGCTCTTCTTGGTTTCCCAGAAACGGACGTGATGGCGTTCGTCGGCGCTCTTGCCGACGGCCTTTTCAAACGCCAGATCCTGTTGGCGTCCCTCGAACAGCAACGGGCTCACGGGAGCGTCGAGGTCGGGCCGATCGAGCACGACACTCAATCCAATTTCTGCCGATGTTCGTAGCGTGATCTTGTCAGCCGGATCCCATCCAGCCGACGCGAATGCCCGGAGCACGTCCTCCTTTGCGCCGACAAGCCCGACATTGATGGGATCGCCGGGAATGTCCTGTTTGGTGGTGGTCACCATTGGGCCAAATTCCGCGACGCGGCTGGCGTCGCGATGAATCCATATTTCAGGCATGAAGAAATAGGCGACGACCAGATACGCAACCAACAGGATCGCCACACCGCCGCCCACTATCCGCGTTTTCGTCAACTGTCTCATCGAAGTCCCCCCGGCCTCGGCGTTATCATACGACCCTCTGACGATGACGCCAACGTGCACTCTTCCGTCGCGTTGTATCTGTAGCGGCGTCGAACCCTTGCCATCCGCTCTCGTTGCGCTTAGCTCTCGGACACCACGAATCCGGATATCGAATGCCGCACAAGGTCTCCCTGTCCCGTCTGAAGTTGACCGACTTTCGCAATTACGCGTCTGTCTCGCTGTCGTTCGACGGTCGGCATGTGGTGCTGACTGGAGACAACGGCGCCGGCAAGACCAACCTGATGGAAGCCGTCTCGCTTCTGTCGCCGGGTCGCGGCCTGCGCCGCGCCACTTATGGCGACATCACCCGTGTTGGCGCGACCGCCGGCTTCTCGATCTTCGCGGAGCTCGCTGGCATGGACGGTGAGGTGGAGATCGGCACCGGCGTCGATACCACCGACGACAGCGCCTCCCGCCGGCTGCGGATTAACGGCACGCCGGCAAAATCAGCCGACGAACTGACCGATCACCTCCGCCTTCTATGGCTGACGCCCTCGATGGACGGGCTGTTCACTGGTGGCTCGTCCGAGCGCCGTCGTTTCCTTGATCGGCTCGTCCTGTCGCTCGATCCGGCCCACGGCCGCCGTGCCAGCGATTTCGAGCGCGCCATGCGCAGCCGCAACAAGCTGCTCGACGAACGCCGCTTCGATCCTGCCTGGCTTTCCGGCCTCGAGCAGCAGATGGCGAGCCTCGGCATTGCGATGGCGATGGCACGGCAGGAGATGTTGGGCCTTCTTGCACGCCTCATCGACGAAACGCACGAAACCTCGCCCTTTCCCGCCGCGACGCTGGAGCTTGCCGGCTTCATGGATGGCCAGTTCTCGCGCCCCGCCGTCGATCTTGAGGATGAGTATGCCGCCATGCTCGCGGAGAGCCGCTACCGCGACGCCGCGGCTGGTCGCACGCTCGACGGCCCCCATCGCGTCGATCTGCTTGTCCGCCACCAGCAGAAGCAGATGGAAGCATCGCGGTGTTCCACCGGCGAGCAGAAGGCCCTGCTGGTCGGGCTGATCCTCGCCCATGCCCGGCTGGTCGCCAATCTCACCGGCCACGCGCCGGTCCTGCTGCTTGATGAAATCGCCGCACATCTCGATGAAGGCCGGCGGGCCGCCCTCTTCGACCTCATTGACGCCCTCGGCGGTCAGGCTTTCATGACGGGAACCGACCGTGCCATGTTCTCGGCCCTTGGCGAGCGCGCGCAATTTTTCACCGTTGCTGACGGAAAGGTTTTCGAATGACCTGTGCCGCTTCCCCCTCAACCGAAGGCCGTGCTAGCATCGCGCCCATGGAGCCCCTAAGCCCGGAAGAAATCGCGCGATATCAGCGTCATATCCTGCTTCCCGAGATCGGCGGTGCAGGCCAGCAGAAACTGAAGGCCGCCCGCGTGCTCGTTATCGGTGCGGGCGGGCTCGGGGCGCCGGTCCTGCAATATCTCGCAGCCGCCGGCGTCGGCACGCTCGGCATTGCCGATGACGATCGGGTTTCGCTTTCCAACCTGCAGCGGCAGGTGATCCATGATTCGGGAACGGTGGGCGAGCTGAAGACAGACAGCGCCGCCTTCGCGATTGCCCGCTTGAACCCGCACGTCAACGTGATCCGTTTTGAGGAACGCTTTTCGCCGGATTCTGCGCGCCGCCATCTATCCGGCTTTGATCTCCTGATCGATGGCTCCGATAATTTCGATACGCGCTATACGGCAGCTGACGCTGCCGAGGCGGCGCAAATCCCGTTGGTGACCGGCGCTGTTGGTCGCTTCGATGGCTCCGTCACGGTTCTGAAGCCTTATGCGGTGGCCGAAGACGGGACGCCGAATCCGACCTATCGCGATCTCTTCCCCGAGAAGCCGCCCGCGGGACTGATCCCGGCCTGCGCCGAGACCGGAATTATCGGCGCGTTGACCGGAGTGATCGGCACGTTGATGGCGATGGAAGCGATCAAGCTCGTAACCGGCACCGGTGAGCCGTTGATCGGCCGGCTATTGCTCTACGATGCGCTTGCCGCCCGCTTCGACACGATCCGCTACAAGCGCCGCCGCTCAAGGCAGAGCCAGGCATCATGAACATCGTCCGCATCGATGAGGATTTTCAGCGTTGGGACGAGCTGCTGGCGCTGATCCTGTCGTCGTTCGCCTATATGAACGATCGCATCGATCCACCGTCCTCCGCCTCGAACCTCACGCGGGCGACGCTTGCCGACAAGGCCCGCGTTGAAATCGCCTATGTGGCGATGGAAGGCGAAACCTTGTCTGGCTGCGTCTTCTTGCGACCGGAAGAGGGCTGTCTTTACATCGGCAAACTGGCGATTGCTCCGGTTTCGCAAGGTCGAGGCATTGGCCGTAGGCTTTTGGCGGTCGCGGAGCAGACGGCACGAGACCGGGCACTGCCGTCACTCCGGCTCGAAACACGAATCGAACTCGTCGAGAATCATGACGTTTTCGCGCGCTGGGGATTCGAGAAGACCGCTGAAAATGCCCATCCAGGCTTCACAAGAACAACGTCGATCGAGATGCGCAAGGCGATCTCGGCTTAGCGGCCCGGCAGCACCCGGTTTGGCGGGCGGTGACCATCGATGAAGGTCCGTATATTGATGATGACCTTATCGCCCATGTCGATGCGGCCTTCGATCGTTGCCGAACTCATGTGCGGCAGAAGCACGACCTTGCCTTCGTTGGCCAGCTTGACGAGCTTCGGATTGACCGCAGGTTCGTTCTCGAAGACGTCGAGACCCGCACCGGCAAGCTTTCCTTCCCGCAAACTCTTGATCAGCGCCGCCTCGTCGATCACGTCGCCGCGGGCGGTGTTGACCAGGTAGGCGGTCGGTTGCAGCAAAGCCAGGCGGCGGGCCGACAGCAGGTGAAATGTTGCCGGAGTCGAGGGGCAGTTGATCGAAACGATGTCGACGCGGGCAAGCATCTGGTCGAGGCTCTCCCAGTACGTCGCTTCCAGCTCGTCTTCGGTCGCGGGGTTCACGCGCTTGCGGTTGTGATAGTGAATCGAAAGGCCGAAAGCCTTGGCGCGGCGGGCAACGGCGGTGCCAATTCGCCCCATCCCGACGATTCCGATGCGCTTGCCGTGAATACGTCGCCCAAGCATCCAGGTCGGCGACCATCCAGCCCATTCGCCCGGCTGATCGGTCAGCACGCGTGCACCTTCGCCAAGCCGGCGCGGCACCGCGAGAATGAGCGCCATCGTCATGTCTGCCGTGTCTTCAGTCAACACGTTCGGCGTGTTGGTCACGGTGATGCCCTTGCGGGCCGCCGCCTCGACGTCGATGTGGTCCGTGCCGTTCGAGAAGCTGGCGATCAACTTCAACTGCGGTCCGGCTTCCTCGATCACCGTAGCGTCGATTCGGTCAGTCACGGTTGGAACCAGCACGTCGGCGCTCTGGACTGCGGCGATCAGCTCGGCTTTGGAGCGCGGCGCATCGTCGATATTGAGTTCCGCGTCGAAGAGTTCGCGCATGCGCGTTTCGACCGCATCGGGCAGCTTCCGCGTGATGTAGACCTTCGGTTTTTTCTTCGTCGTCATGTGCGCCGGCGCTAACTTGTAAAGAGGTCCTTAACCAAGACGCGGGATAATTTTCCCGTTCCGGGCAATTTCTACCAGACCCGCACGCGAAGACAAACAAAACTCGCTGAGCGTGCGCAGGAATGTCGAATTCCCGGAATCAGGCAGCAGTCCTGCCCTCCTCTGAGCAAACGGAAATCCCATGCATAGCAAAGTCCTGAAATCTTGCCTCGCCCTTGCGATCGGTTTCGTGCTTTCGGCGGGAACGGCTGAAATGGCCTCCGCACAGGCGGCAAAGGGACCGAGCGGCCTGCCGCTGCCGCGCTTCGTCACGCTCAAGTCCAAGCGCGTCAACCTGCGCATCGGCCCCGGCACGGATTATGCAGCTTCCTGGATGTACCTGAAGGCCGGCCTGCCGGTCGAGATCATTCAGGAATACGACAACTGGCGCCAGATCCGCGATGCCGACGGCACCGAAGGCTGGGTCAACCAATCGTTGCTGTCGGGTTCACGGGCGGCGATTGCCGCTCCATGGATGAAGGGCAAGGGCAAGTCTGTCTATGTCAACATGCGCCGCGACGCCCTGTCGTCGGCAACCGTCGTCGCCAAGCTCGAACCCGGCGTCATGATGAACATCGGCGAATGCAATGGCGACTGGTGCTTTGCCAAGATCGACGGCGCCGAAGGCTGGGTGGCGCAGTCGGAGATCTGGGGCGCTTATCCCGGCGAAGCCTTTAAATAAGGCTCGCCTGCTTGCCCGCTTCGGCCAGCGACTTCATCGGCCGCGGACCGATCTGCTGGATCACGATGCCGGCGGCGAGGCAGCCGAGCTTGCCGCAATCTTCCAGCGTCCGGCCCTGCGTGTAGCCGTAGAGGAAGCCCGATGCGAAGAGATCGCCAGCGCCCGTCGTATCGACCAGTTCCCTGATCTTGATCGCATCGACATAGAAGCGCTCGCTACCCTTGAGGATGACGGCGCCATCCTCGCTCATCGTCACCGCCGCGATCTTGCAGTCCTTGGCGATGCTGTTCAGTGCTTCCTCAAAGTCGTCGGTTTCATAGAGCGCGAGGGCTTCCTGGCGATTGGCGAAGACGATGTCGACGGTGCCGGAGCGCATCAGGTCGAGGAATTCGCCACGGTAGCGGTCGACGCAGAAGCTGTCGGAAAGCGTCATCGACATCTCGCGGCCGTTCTCGTGGGCGATACGGGCGCATTCGCGGATCGCCTCCTTGGCGCGCGGCGGATCCCAGAGGTAACCCTCGAAGTAGGTCACCTTGGACTGGGCAACCACTTCGGATTCGACGTCCTCAGGCCCAAGTTCGACGCAGGCGCCAAGGTAGGTGTTCATCGAACGCTCGCCGTCGTCAGTCACAAAGATCATCGAGCGTGCGGTCGGCGGGAACGTACCCTTCGGCTGCGTCTGGTAGTGAACGCCCTGCGCGCGAATGTCGTGGGCGAAGATCTCGCCAAGTTGGTCTTCTGCGACCTTGCCGAAATAGGCGGCCTTGCCGCCAAAGCTTGCGACTCCCGCCGCCGTGTTGCCGGCGCTGCCGCCGGAGGCTTCCACCGCTGGTCCCATGCGCGCATAGAGAAGCTCGGCGCGCTCGGCATCGATCAGGTTCATCGCTGCCTTGGTGATCTTGTTGTCAATGAGGAACTGGTCGTCGCAACGCGCGATGATATCGACGATGGCATTGCCGACAGTCAGAACATCGAATTTGGTCATGAAAGGGTAAGGTCCCGGTGTTTGGTGATAGCCGGTGATCGGTCTTAGCGAATTTTAGCCGCATGGGAAGCGGAAATGCCGTGAGAACCTATCGATGCCTTCGTAAAAGTTCGCCGTTGGGGATCAAACACCACGAGCCGGTCGCCGTGAAGTCCCACAGGTCGCGGTTCAAGCAACGGCCGCATAGATCAGGTCGGGTGCGACCGGCCACTCATTCCTCCGCAGCGCGGATACATCGAGCCGGCCACGCGGGTCGCGGCGGGCGAGGCCCACGAAGCGATAGCGGCTGCCTCGCGTGTCGATGATGCGTGCAGGAATGGGGCGGCCGTCGATGTGGCCGATAACCGGTCCGTCGGATTGCGAACCATTGAGGAAGAAATATTCGTGAGGGAGGTGTCTGCTCACCATCCTATTGCCTTTCGTCGTTCGGTGCGGCGCTCGCAGCAGACCCGCTACGGAGATGCCTTTCGTGTTCGGAACTGGCCTTCTCCAAAGGAACATTGCTTTTTGATGGCACTCTTGAAGAACGACGGCGTGTTCTCTTGATCTCCACGACGAATGGCTTCTTTTGGGGACGCATGCGGATTCCTGATTATGGATGAGGTGGCCAGCTGAACGAGCCGAAGTCGACCACCATGCGTTGCCCAGCGGCGATATGAAGAGCGGTCGAGCAAGAGCCAGTTATGTTGAAGTCACTCGGGTAGCCGTCGGCTCACGGCGCTTCATCACTAAGATGGGGGAAGTGGCCGTATGCTTTCCATTCGGCCG
This sequence comes from Rhizobium sp. BK399, assembly GCF_014194695.1. Lineage (GTDB taxonomy): Bacteria > Pseudomonadota > Alphaproteobacteria > Rhizobiales > Rhizobiaceae > Rhizobium. The sequence continues at coordinate 118,747 of NZ_JACIAH010000006.1, forward strand.
CGAGGCTTCCTGTATTAAAATCTCATAGTGAAGTGGAGGATCACCGTCGCGGGTAAGTCGATCTCAGTGTTCGATCTGCTGCTCTGCGACCGTACTGGCGATGATTTGATCGGAGCCTTTTGCATAGAGCGGAAGCGTCAGGGTGATTGCTTCGCTGCGTCCGTTGATGGTGGCTGTATATCGCTTGTAGATGCGGTCCTGCCCTTGTTCCTCGCCTGCCGAAACGGCGTTTGCCTTCTCGACCAAGGCGCTCTCGAAGACAGTTGCGTCGACGTCGCTCAATGCCACCGTGCAGCCTTCGACAATCTTGCCGCCAACGTCCGCGCGGGAGACCACCAGTGCACGAAAGCTCTCGCTCTCGCCGCCGCTGACAATCCATCCCTGGAGCGCTTCCGGGTTTTCCATCGGCGTGAAGGTGAGCGCCAGGTCCTGTGCCATCGAAGGCCATGCATCGACTTTCGCGCGCTCGGACGTACGCTCGAAGTCGGGACCTGAGGAAACGCAACTGTCGTAGAAGAACGCGAGCTTGGCGGTGGCGTCGTCGGCGAGGGACGGTCCGGTGGCGAGAAGCATGAAGAGGCAGACAGCAAAGCGACGCTTCATTTTGTCTCCGAGCATCAAGTCGGTGCGGCCTTTCAGCCGCACCGATCATTTCAAACCTGTCGGACGTTGTCGGCAGACGTTCTGCCGGTTCGACGGTCCTGTGCGACTTCGAACGCGACGCCCATGCCTTCCTTCACATTGTCGATTCCGCCCCGTTGAGCGGCCGTGACATGCAAAAAGATATCGGTGCCTCCGTCATCCGGCGTGATGAACCCAAAGCCCTTGTCCTGGTTGAACCACTTGACTTTACCTGTTGGCAAAATTTACCCCCATGTTGGTCTCCCCAGCCAAAATGGGACATCGCACGATTTTGCCGGAGGGCACAAGTCCCGTTTTGACCGGATGGAGCAATGGCGCTGGCAGTACGAACGCCGATCGGCGGTCTAGACCTTCGCGCCGGGGGCGTCGACACAGTACAATCTATCGTCGCGGTTTGCCTCAATGTTTCGCAAAAATGCCACCCTGACGTCATCCCTCTGTCATTTGCCGCCTCTATAAGTCCCCTTAACGAGATTGGCATGAGCATCCGAAAGGCTGCAGCCATTCGAGAAGGGAATGATGCCCTTCGACGTTACCGGAGCGACGCTGACCACGGATGAACTGGCAGCATGGCAGACCGGCTATCCGGCAGGACCGGATGCGGAAAAGCGGGCAGAGCCCGCTTTTTTTGCTTTTGTGCTCCGCGCGTTTGTCATTGCGGTCATTTTGCTGCTAGGCATGCTTATCCCTCGCAAGGCAGCCGTACTCAATGTCAGCCATCATCTTCGACGTCCTTCCCATCTTCATCATGATCCTGATTGGCTGGCTGACGGTGAAGCTGCGGTTGATGAAAGCGGAGATCGGTGATGCGCTGAGCGAGTTCGTCTTCAAGATCGCCGTTCCGCTACTGTTGTTCCGGACGATCGCCAAGGCCGATTTTCATGGTGCTTCGCCGTTCCGTCTCTGGATCGCCTACTTTTCCGGCGTTGCTGTGACTTGGATCGCGGCGCATATCGCCGCGACGCGCTTCTTCGGCCGCGATGACCGCATTGGCGTGCTTGCCGGTGTTTCGTCAGCCTTCGCCAACACCATCTTCATCGGCTTGCCGCTCGTCCAGCGCACGGTCGGGGACAAGGGGCTCGTGCCACTCTCCATTCTGATCGCGGTCCATCTGCCTGTGATGATGATCATAGGGACCATCATGATGGAGCGCGCCGAGCACAAGATCGCCGGCAAGAAGGAGCGCAGCATCGCCAAGGTCGTGCGCCAGATCGCCCAAAATCTCATTAAGAACCCGCTGGTGATCGGCTTGGCCGGCGGCGCTGCCATGCATCTCTTAGGGCTCACCATGCCCGGGCCGGTGGGCGCCATCGTCGATCAGATTGCCGGTGTGGCCGGGCCGGTTGCGCTGATCTCACTCGGCATGGCGCTCGAGAAGTACGGAATTTCGGGCAACGCCGGCATCGCCAGCGTCACCTCCGCCTTCAAGCTCCTGCTGTTGCCCGCCTGCGTCTGGGCGGCGAGCCATCTGGTCGGGCTTGCCAGCGATTGGACGGCTGCCCTTGTGCTGATTTCGTCCGTCCCAACAGGCGTCAACGCCTGGCTGATCGCCAATCGCTTCGGTGTCGGCCACAGCCTCGCAGCGTCGACGATCACGCTGACGACGGCGCTTGGGGCCATCTCCGTTTCGTTCTGGGCCTTTCTGCTCGGCGGCTAATGCAAAAAAGAAAAAGCCCGGCGTCAGGCCGGGCTTAGGTTTTCTTATGGAATCGAGCAGCGTCTTACTGCGTGGCGCTATCCGGCGCGTTCGGATCGGGAAGCGCAACCGGCGAATCGGCCAGCGTGTGCAGGTAAAGAATGACGTTGGCGCGATCCGTATCCTTCGGGAGACCGGCAAAGCCCATCGCCGTACCGGCAACGTACTTCTTCGGCGCTGCCAGGAAGTGGTTCAGATGGTCGAAGGTCCACTTCTCGCTGCCACCTTTGGAGAAATCCTTCATCGCCGACGAGTAGGCAAACGCCTCGTGCGTGCCGATCGGACGATCGACGAGACCATAGAGGTTCGGACCGACTTTGTTCGGCCCCCCCTTGGTCGCGTCATGACAGGCCTGACACTTCTTGAACACGGCTTCGCCAGCCTTGGCGTCCGCCTTTGCAAGCAGCTGTGCGATCGGAACGGCTGCAGCCGGTGCGGCCTCGCCGCCACCGGAGGCGGGTGCCTCGTCAGCGACGATCGCGAAACCTTCCTTCTCCGGCGCTTCCGAATGAAAGATCCCCTCCGACGCGATGGAGACGGACATCAGAACGAAAACCGTCCCGAGCAGCGCCCCCACAGCCGTATTCACGTATGAATTCATCTGCAATGCTCCCCTTGCAGCCGGCAGACATAAAACCGGACCATCTTGAAATCGCGCGGAACCTATGTCTTTTGGCTATCCGTTGCAACAGTCTAAATGGGCTGCTGCGTGAGACTTTTTGACACCTTTCCGCCCGGATTAGAAGGCCCGAACAATGACCAGTCCAAATTTAGATGACGTGCTTGTGCTGATCCCGGCGCGCATGGCATCGACCCGTCTTCCGGGCAAGCCGCTTGCCGATATTTGCGGACTGCCGATGATTGTCCAAGTGGCATTGCGGGCGAAGGAAGCCGAGATTGGCCGTGTCGTCGTCGCTGTCGATGACCAGCAGGTCTATGACGTCGTTGCTGAGGCGGGCTTCGAAGTCGTCATGACCAGCAAGGATCATCAATCCGGTTCGGACCGCATTTACGAAGCGCTGGGGAAGGTTGACCCGGAGGCCCGCGCCAAGGTCATTGTCAATGTGCAGGGCGACCTGCCGACGATCGAGCCGGAAACCGTCCGCGCCGCGTTGCGCCCGCTGGAGGACCCCAACGTCGATATCGCGACGCTGACGATCGCGATCGATAACGAGGCAGACAAGACGGCGCCCCATGTTGTCAAGGTGGTCGGCGCGCCACTGTCCGCAAGCCGACTGAAAGCGCTTTATTTCACGCGGGCCACTGCGCCTTATGGCGAAGGGCCGCTCTATCATCACATCGGCCTCTATGCTTATCGCCGGTCCGCCTTGGAGCGTTTCGTGACGCTTGGGCCATCGGTCCTGGAAAGGCGCGAGTCGCTGGAGCAGCTGCGCGCGCTGGAAGCCGGCATGCGCATCGACGTCGAGCTCGTTGACACGGTTCCGCTCGGTGTTGATACTCCTGCCGACCTTGAAAAGGCGCGGCGCATTCTCTCCGCAAGAACGAAGTGACGGATTTTCCATGAACATCAAAACCAACAGGATCGCCTTCCAGGGCGAGTTCGGTGCGAACTCCGATATGGCGTGCCGCGACATGTTTCCGACCATGGAGCCGTTGCCGTGCCAGACGTTCGAGGATGCCTTTGTGGCCGTCGAGAACGGCGATGCCGATATCGGAATGATCCCGATCGAAAACACGATCGCCGGTCGCGTCGCCGATATTCATCACCTGTTGCCGGAGTCCCGCCTGCACATCATCGGCGAGTATTTCATGCCGATCCGCTTTCAGCTGATGGTGCTTCCCGGCGTCACCAAGGATGAGATCCGCACGGTTCACAGCCATATCCACGCGCTCGGGCAGTGCCGCAAGATCGTCCGCTCACATGGCTGGAAGCCGGTGATCGCCGGCGATACCGCAGGTGCTGCAAAACTCGTCCAGGAGACCGGAGATCGGTCGATGGCCGCACTTGCCCCGCGCCTTGCTGCGGAGCTCTATGGCCTCGACATCGTGGCCGAGAACGTCGAGGACACTGAGGACAACGTCACCCGCTTTGTTGTCCTTGCTCGCGACGAAGAATGGGCGCATCGCAGCTCGGCCGAGGAAAAGCTCGTCACGACGTTCGTCTTCAACGTCCGAAACATCCCCGCCGCGCTCTACAAGGCGCTCGGCGGCTTTGCGACGAATACCATCAACATGACCAAGCTTGAGAGCTATCAGCTCGGCGGCAAGTTTGTCGCCACGCAGTTCTACGCCGACATCGAAGGTCACCCGAACGATCCTAATGTCCGGCGCGCGCTGGAGGAATTGCGCTTCTTTTCCGAGAAGGTGCGTATTCTCGGGGTCTACAAGGGCCACCCAATGCGGGGCCAGCTGCAGAAATAAAAAGGGCGCCTCGGGGGCGCCCTTTCTTTTTGCGACTCACTTGTCCGGCTCGCACACACGCAAGCGATGGCCGTCCGGATCAAGAACGACGAAGGTCGGCCCGAAATCCATGTCCGTGAGGTCCTGCGCGATGGGGAGTTGGCGCTTGCGCCAGTCCTCATAGAGCGTCGAGACGCCGTTCTCCCCGGGCACCATGAAGGCGATTTCGGCGCGGCTGCCGGTCGCTGACGGCTGCGGCGTTACCTTGCTGAGCCGCCAGAGGCCGAGTGTGAAGCCGCCGTCGAGCGCGAAGGCAACGAAGTTCGGGGCTTCGGCCACCGGCTCGCGGCCGAGCAACGACCGGTAGAAACCGGCGCTCGTGGATGGGTCCTTGACGTATAAGATGATGAGGTTCGGGCTGTTCATCGGGTTGTCCTCGTTGTGGCAGGGTGGCAGGCGAAGAAACGCCGCTGCACTCATTGGCAGCGGCGGCGGTCGGTCAGTGCGTCTTGGGAGTTGCTTTGCGTCTAACCTTCTTGGCAGGGGCAGCCCCAGTCCACCAAGCCGAGATCACGTTTCATCGGCTCGGGCATGGTCTCCAGATCGAGGCGCGAATACCTCCTCAGCACCATCTGGCGCGAAGCGTTCAACATCATGCGCAGAAGTGTGGATTGCGGATATCCTGCATCGCAAGGGGTCTCGTCGACCGGATGGTTGCCACGCGTCGATCGGGTAAGGTTCAAGCTCGTCATCATCGGTCCTCCTGTTGGATTGGTACCGATAATAGCGCTGACCACTGTCAGTTTATGGCAGTAGCGTCGCGCTCAATGAGCAATATCCTGCTGGTCCCGCCACTCCTTGAGAAGCACGGCGCGCCGGCGCGGATAACGTCCGTCCTGCGGGATCATTTCGACGATCCGGTCGGTGCGGAAATGACGATAATCTTTACGCAATTCACACCAGGCGACGATGACGCGAACCTGCTCGAAGTAACTCAACGCGAAGGGCCAGATATTGCGGACGGAGACGGTTCCACCCTCATCAGAATAGGTCAGCTTGAGGATCCGCTCCGTACGAATCGCCTTGCGAATGGCGCCGAGGTCCGCCTTGTCGGCAACGGGCGGCTTTAGGTGGACGAGCAGCGTCGACGTCTCGATCTCGTCGCGCATGTCCTGCGGCAGCACGTCGGCGATCTTGGCGAGCGCGTCGGCGCCGGCGGCGGCGAGCCGCGGATCGGCCGCCCGCGCGACCCAACGCGAGCCGAGAACGAGCGCCTCGATTTCGTCCTGCGAAAACATCATCGGTGGCAGCATAAAGCCCGGTTTCAGTACGTAACCCAGTCCGGGCTCGCCTTCAATCAAGGCCCCTTGCGCCTGCAGGCTCGAAATGTCGCGGTAAAGCGTGCGGATGCTGACGCCGGTCTCGGTCGCCAGCACGGAACCGCTGACCGGCCGGCGATAGCGCCGCAGGGTCTGCAGCAGAGTCAGAAGGCGTTCGGAGCGTGCCATCTTAGGGGCCTCGTTCTACAGGCCTTATTGCTTTTTCCATTCCACCCAGTCGCGCATCAGCCGATGGGCGATGGCTCCCTTGGGCGGCGGCGCCTTGCCAGTAAGTCCGGGCCGCTCGAGCATCTCGAGCGTTTCCTCGCGCGTGAACCAGCGGCAGTCTTCCAGTTCCTGGCTGTCGAATTTGACGGTTTCGGATTTGGCCTCCGCATAGCAGCCGATCATCAGCGAATGCGGCATCGGCCATGGTTGCGAGGCGTGATAGCGGATCCGTCCCGTATGGATTCCGGATTCCTCCAGCGTCTCGCGGCGCACGGCGTTCTCGATCGTCTCACCCGGTTCAACGAAACCGGCAAGACAGGAATACATGCCCGGAGCGAAGTGCGGGCTGCGCCCAAGAAGGCAATGATCGCGTTCCTCGTCGATCGTTAGCATGATGACGACGGGGTCGGTGCGTGGGAAGATCGTGTGCTCGCACGCGGTGCAGACACGCTTATAGCCACCGATATGGATGCTCATCGTCGATCCGCAGCGGCCACAGAACTTGTTGTCACCGTTCCAGCGGATAAGGCTGGCGCCCTGGGCAAATTCGCCAAGCAGAACCTCGTCGAGCAGCATCTCGCGAAACAGCGACCGTCCGTCTGCGGGTTTGTACTGGCTGGCAAGCTCGTCCTCGGACACGCCGACCGGAACCGCCAGTCGCGGCTCGCCGGTCTTGCGGTAGCCGAGCAGCACCGTCTCGTCCCAGTTTGGCTGCAGGTCCTTCAGTTCGTAGCGGGCAAACAGCGGGTCAAGCACTTGGCCGTCATGCTTCAGAACCAGCTTGTCGCCGGCGAAAGCGAAGATATGGGTTCCTTCCTTGGCCAATGCCTTGTCGACCGACGTCTCGTCGCGATGTTCGGAATCGCGGATCAGGTCATTGGCGGCGAAGGCAGTCAGGCTGCTGGGTTCCGGATGCGGAACATCCGAATCGAAAAGCGAACGGCTCATGATGAAAGGGCTTCCCGCAACTTCTCTATAAGGTCATTTCTCTTTTCCGCAGCGTAAGGCTCTGCCTTGCCGAAACCCCAAACCGGATTTGGCCAATTGGCATCGCCTTCGAAGCGGGCAATGACATGAACATGAAGCTGACGGACGATGTTGCCAAGGGCCCCGATGTTGATTTTTGTGGCGCCGGTTGTCTTCTTCAGCGCAGCGGCGACCATCTCGGTCTCGAATGTCAGCATCACCTGATCGAGAGGTGTCAGCTCGAAGACTTCGCTGATATCCGTCCTGCGCGGTATGAGGATCAGCCACGGCCAACGGGCGTCCTTCGACAACCGCAGATCACACAGCCCCGTCTGCATGACACTGTCGCTATCGCTTTCCAGCCGACGGTCGAGCTTGAATTCGTCCAACAGGCATTCCTCCATGTTTTCCTGAGGCTAGCAGTTTTTTTTGAGCTTGGCTTGCTTTTGATGGCGATATTGCCGATATGTGCATCCGGGAGGTTGGTGGTGGACGAGCCACTCGCCAACCGGGTCAGGTCCGGAAGGAAGCAGCCCTAACGAGCCCGGCACGGGTCATCGTGCCAGCCTCCCACCTTTCTCTCCATTCTTGCTCGGGCAGTCCGGGTGATAAGCAGGGCGATGAGCGACACCGAGCGACAGTCAAAAGATGCCGCCTCGACGGGCACCGGATACCGGGTGCTGGCACGCAAATACCGCCCCAAGGATTTCACAGATCTGATGGTCGGCCAGGAGCCGATGGTCCAGACCCTGACCAACGCCTTCGAGACCGGTCGTATCGCGCAGGCCTATATGCTGACCGGCGTTCGCGGTGTCGGCAAGACGACGACCGCCCGCATCCTCGCCCGTGCGCTGAACTACAAGACGGCAGAGATCGACAAGCCGACGATCGATCTGCGGATCCCCGGTGAGCATTGCCAGGCGATCATGGAAGGCCGGCATGTCGACGTCATCGAGATGGACGCCGCCTCCCACACGGGTATCGACGACATCAGAGAGATCATCGAGCAGGTACGCTACCGCCCGGTCTCGGCGCGCTACAAGGTCTACATCATCGACGAAGTGCACATGCTCTCGACGCAGGCCTTCAACGGTCTGCTGAAGACGCTCGAAGAGCCGCCGGAGCATGTGAAGTTCATCTTCGCGACGACCGAAATCCGCAAGGTCCCGATCACGGTCCTGTCGCGCTGCCAGCGCTTCGACCTGCGCCGCATCAGCGCGTCTGATCTTGTCGGCCTTTTCACCACGATTGCATCGAAGGAAGGCATCGAGGCCGAACCCGATGCGCTGGCGATGATTGCGCGTGCCGCCGAAGGCTCCGCACGCGATGGTCTTTCGCTGCTTGACCAGGCGATCGCCCATGGCGGCGGCGCGGTTCTGGCTGAAATGGTGCGCGGCATGCTCGGCCTCGCCGACCGCGCCCGCATCGTCGATCTCTTTCATCACATCGTCAAAGGCGATGTCGCAGCGGCGCTCGGCGAATTCGAAAGCCAATACGAAGCGGGTGCCAATCCCGTTGCCGTGCTGACCGATCTTGCTGACTTCACGCATCTGGTCACGCGCCTGAAATATGTGCCTGATGCGGCAAACGACCCTTCGCTCAGCGAAGTCGAACGCACGAAGGCTGCTGAATTCGCTAAGGGCGTGGCGGTGACGACGTTGTCACGCATCTGGCAGATGTTGCTGAAGGGCATTCCGGAGGCCGAGGGCTCCTCGCGTCCGGCCGGCGCCGCAGAGATGGTGTTGATCCGGCTGGCGCATGCCGCGCATCTGCCGGCACCCGAAGACGCCGCCCGTCGCCTGGCGGAGTTTTCCGAGACGAACGGTGGCGGTCGCCCGTCTGCGCCATCTGGCAACGGCGGTGGCGGCGCAACGGTGAACTACCAGGGCAATCTGGCGGCTCGATCGACCGAGTCGATCCCGCGTCCACACCCCGCCGGTCCGACCGCGATGCTGCGCGCCGTCCCCAATCCCGATCCGCACAACGTGCCGGTCGGCCGCGTCGAGACGAAGCCGACCGAGGCGCCGAAGCCGCTGGTGTCGGTCAATTCCATTGGCGATATCGCCAATCTGGCCGGCGACAAGCGCGATGTGAAGATCAAGGCGCTGGTGCGCAACTTCGTGCGCCCGGTGCGCATCGAGCCCGGTCGCCTCGACGTCAATCTGACGGAAGGTGCCCCCGGCACGCTGCTGAACGAACTGGCAGTCAAGCTCAAGGACTGGACCGGCATCCATTGGATCGTCAGCCTCAGTCGCGAGGAAGGCCAGCCGACCATGGTCGAGGCCGAAGCGAATGCCAAGGCGCAGCAGGTGAGCGACGCCCGGCAGGATCCGGATGTGGCGGCGATCCTCGCACAGTTTCCGGGCGCCAAGATCATCGACGTTCGCGTACGGGCGCCGGAACCGGATGAGGAAGAAGAGGTCAAGGCGCCTGCCGCTGCCGAATCCGACGAAGGCGACATCCTGCCTGGCGACGACATAATTTTCTAAAGTATCGAGAAGGAGCGAGACGATGCGCGACATCATGGGCATGATGGGCAAAGTCAAGGAAATGCAGGCCAAGATGGAGAAGATGCAGGCGGAAATCGCCGAACTCCATGCGGAAGGCAAGTCGGGTGGCGGTCTCGTCACCGTGATCCTCAACGGCAAGGGCGAGATGCAGAGCCTTAAGATCGACCCGTCCCTCTTCAAGGAAGACGACGTCGAAATCCTCGAGGACCTGATCGTTGCCGCGCACAAGGATGCCAAGGACAAGGCCGAAGCGGCCGCTGCCGAAAAGACCAAGGCGTTGACTGCCGGCCTGCCGATTCCTCCCGGCTTCAAGATGCCGTTCTGATCATCCGGTAGATCGAGAGGGCGGTGTCGGCTGCGCTGGCATCGCTTCCGTCACGCAACAGGGAGGATTGCCGATGACGTTGACCAGTCTGTTTGTCTTCGCCTGCGCGTTGTTTGTCGCGGCTGGCTCGCCGGGTCCAAGCGTTGCTGCGCTCGTCGCCCGCGTGATTTCCAAGGGTGCGCGCGACGTTCTGCCGTTCCTTGCGGCCATGTGGCTCGGCGAAGCAATCTGGCTGACCTGCGCCGTCGCCGGCTTGGCGGCGATTGCCGAAACCTTCCACTATGCTTTCATTGCCATCAAGTGGCTGGGTGTCTGCTATCTGTTGTATCTCGCCTGGAAGATGTGGTTCGCATCGCCTGATAGTGACGGCGAGGCGCTGCCTGATGCGCAGTCGCCGTTGAAGCTTTTCCTCGCCGGCATGACGGTCACGCTCGGCAATCCCAAGATCATGATGTTCTACATGGCGCTGCTGCCCTCGATCATCGACATTCAGTCGGTGACCATAGTCGGCTGGGCCGAACTGGTTGTGACCATGCTTCTGGTGTTGATCGTGATCGATATCAGTTGGGCGCTGCTCGCCGCCAAGGCAAGAAGCTTCCTGAAGAGCCGGCGTGCTGTGCGCATGGCCAACCGCGCGAGTGCCGGCACGATGGCCGGCGCCGCGGTGGCAATCGCGATCCGTTAGGCTACCTCTGCGAGATGTGACGCTTGGGCGGCAAAGGCGGTGGTGCCGGCGGCACCCAAGTCAGGACCATACTCGCAACGCCTGCTGCGATATTGAGGCCGGACGTGCCCTCAGCCGATACCGGTTGCAAAGCAATCGAGCCTTCGAAGCCGCCGATCAGGACATTAGCCCCGACGCCAAGGCCGACCGTAGCATTGGCTGCGACGCCCGCGTAACTGCCCTGCAGCGCTCCGTCGAGCCGATTGGTCGGCGCATAGACGAGCCAGATCATGCCGCCGCCAGCGAGCGTCCCGATATCGACGCCGAATTTGGTGATCGTGCCGGTGTATCGTTCGCTTGGCCGATCAGGGGAAGACGGTGTAAAAATGCAGTTGAGCGTCCGTTTGGAGCCGATGATGACACCGAATCCCGGAGATATGTCACAGCCCAACGAGCCGACCTTGACGCGGGCTGCTGCCGGCGTTGCTGATAGGAAGGTAGTGGCTGTTGCGGCGATGACGGCCGCCGCGATAAGTCTTGCGATGGACATGCGAGCCTCCTTCGATTTACACCCCGTGCGTGAAAATCTAGGAGTGTTCTTCGCCTCAGCAAGTGGCGGCGATCGAAATCCGCCTCATGAGTGATTGCGCGCTAGTTTCATCAGTTCGCGTCCGATCGGCTTTGGGGGCTCGCTACGCAACACGAGGGATGTTGTTACCGCACCATAGCGAGCGATGCTGTCGACGATGATTTCAAGCTCGGACGGCGAGGGAACCAGCACCTTCAGGGCGAAACAGTCCTCCCCGGTCAACCTCAGAACCTCGATGATTTCAGGTGTTTCAGAGAATTGTTTGAGGCAGGCGCGGATATGTTCGTGAATGGTGCGCAGCCGGATGACGGCCATCATGCCCAGGCCGAGTGCCGCGGTATTGATGCGGGCACCGTAGCCCTCGATGATGCCTCGCTCCTCCAGGCGCTTTAGCCGCTCGGACGCGGCCGGCTGCGACAGGCCGACCTTTCGCCCCAGTTCGGAAACGGTGATACGCCCGTCGGCCTGCATGATCTCGACAATCAGCATGTCGGTAGGGTCAAGTTGCCGGCTTACGAAATCAGCCATTTTTGTATCGCCTTTAATTCATCGGCTTGAGGACGGTTTTCCCGATGATTTCCTATGTCGGTAGCTGACTATCTCACGCAGCTTATCCTGTGAGCAACAGGAAGGAATCGATGCGAGATATCATCACTTTGCCCGGCATTGGCGGGTCCGGCGAAACACATTGGCAATCTCGGTGGGAGGCGAGCGACGCGCGCATGCAGCGCTTTTCGCCTTCGAGTTGGGATCGACCCGAACTCGACAATTGGATTGCGGCATTGGACCATGCCGTCGCGCAGTCGAAGGCGGAACCGCTTCTCGTCGCTCATAGCCTCTCCTGCCTGCTTGTTGCCCATTGGGCGGCGCGGAGTAGGCATCGGGCCGGTGGCGCCCTACTGGTAGCACCACCAAATCCGACCTCGCCGGCCTTTCCCTGCGAGGCCGCCGGCTTTGCCAATCCGCCCGACACGGCGCTCCCATTCCCGTCTCTGGTCATCGCGAGCAGCGACGATCCCTTCGGCTCGCTTGACTATGCGCGCACCACGGCGAATGGTTGGGGCAGCGAGTTCATGGAGATCGGCACCCGCGGCCATATAAACGGGACAAGCGGGCTTGGGGATTGGCCGCGGGGACGCGCTGCTCTGGCAGCCCTTGAGGCGCGCTTGCGCTAGGGGGCTGCCTGCTCTTCGAGAATATCGCGAAGCTTGTAGTGGATCGGGGCCGCGAGATAGCGGTCGCGATCCTGCGGCGCGAGAACCTTGCCGAACGTGGCGATCATGTCAGGCATCGTGACTTTTTCACCGCCATAGGGGAGATGCTCGACCGGTATTCCGGCTGCAATCGTTCCGCCTTTGATGACACGGCAATAGATGCCCGGTCGGGCGGACTTGGTGTAGCGCTTGACGAAGCCAGGGTCGCCCATTCGCGCGGCGAACGTCGCGCAAGGGATACGCGCGCTGGTAACCTCCAAAACAAGATCGTCGGCTATGAATCGATCCCCGACGCAAACGATGCGGTTGTCGAGACCGTCGATTACAATGTTCTCGCCGAATGTGCCTGGTTCGACCGGTCTCCCCAGCTCCGTCGACCACCAGTCGAGCGTCAGTGATCCCTCGAGATAGACCGCCTGGTCGACGCCGCCATGGTGCTTCCGGTTGCAGATGGCGTCACCGACCAGCCCCTCGGCATCGACAAGCACGCTGCCGCTGATCGGATGCTTGTAGATTCCCGTCTTGTAGCTCTTGCCGGGCAGACGCTCGGCACTTCCGATGCAGACGGCAAGGATTTTCATTCGTTCGGCTCGTCCAACCTGTTTCCGTTTTTCCACCATATGGGCTAATAACCGCTCATGGCAAAGCGAGTCACCGGCCCCGAAATCGAAAAACTGATCCAGCTTCTGGCGAAGGTGCCGGGCCTCGGCCCGCGCTCCGCACGCCGCGCCGCGCTGCATCTGATCAAGAAGAAGGACCAGCTGCTTGGCCCTTTGTCGAATGCGATGGGTGAGGCCTACGACAAGGTGAAGATTTGCTCACGTTGCGGCAATGTCGATACCGTCGATCCCTGCACCGTCTGCACGGACGACCGGCGCGACCAGTCCGTCATCATCGTTGTCGAGGATGTATCTGACCTTTGGGCGCTGGAACGTGCCGCCGCCCTAAATGCGGCCTACCATGTTCTCGGCGGTACCCTCTCGCCCTTGGATGGCGTCGGTCCTGACGATCTCAACATTCGTGGCCTGATCGAACGCGTCACGGCGGGCGGCATTCGCGAGCTCATCATCGCCGTCAATGCCACGGTCGAGGGTCAAACGACAGCACACTATATAACCGACCAGCTGACCGGACTGGACGTCAAGATCACGCGGCTTGCCCACGGCGTTCCGGTCGGCGGCGAACTGGACTATCTCGACGAAGGAACGCTGCAGGCGGCACTCCGGGCACGCACGGCAATCTAGGGGGAAGCATGAGCAAGCGCATTTTCGGCCGCCTTTTGACCGCGACGGCGGCGCTTCTGGCTCTGTCATGCACGCCGGTGCTTTCCGCGTCGAAGGCCGATGTCGAAGCGCAGTTCGAGAAATGGGTGCAGAACGATCTCTGGCCGGAAGCGCAGAAGAACGGCATTTCCGAGCGAGCGTTCCGTGCGTCGTTCGCCGGTGTCGAACTCAATTGGAGCCTGACGGATCTCGCCCCTCCCGGCTTTCCGCCGTCGAAGGAGCAGAAGCAGACGCAGGCCGAATTTTCCTCTCCGGCCCCTTATTTCAATGAGGATCGGCTGAAACGATTGGCTACCACCGGCCGCGGTTTTGCCTCGCAATATGCGTCGGCGCTGAAGAAGATCGAGAGGACCTACGGGGTTCCCGGGTCGATCGTGCTGGCTGTCTGGGGCCGCGAAACGGGGTTCGGTGCGGCCAAGATCCCGAACTCGGCAATCGAGGTGCTCGCGACCAAGGCTTTCATGTCGACGCGCAAGGAGATGTTCCGCACGGAACTGCTCGCAGCTCTCCACATCATTGATCGTGGCGACGCAACGCCGGCCGAATTCAAGGGGTCATCCGCCGGGGCACTCGGCCAGCCGCAATTCATGCCGACCAGCTATCTGAAATATGCGGTCGATTTCGATGGCGACGGCCATCCGAATATCTGGACGTCGGTCCCCGATACCCTTGCCTCTATCGCCAACTTCCTGGCGCAGAAAGGTTGGCAGCGCGGCCGCGGCTGGGGCTACGAGGTGACGATCCCGGCGCAGGTCTCCTGCGCGCAGGAGGGACCGGATCTCGCAAAGCCGGTGTCGCATTGGGCATCGCTTGGCATTGTCAGAATATCGGGCAAGGCTTTCCCTTCGGATGAAGGCAAGGCATCCGGGATGATGCTCGTTCCGGCTGGTCGCGACGGACCGGAATTTGTCGTCACCCCGAACTTCTATGTGATCAAGGAGTACAATAACTCCGATCTTTACGCCCTTTATATCGGTAACCTCGCGGATCGGATTGCCTATGGTTCCGGCGCCTTCCAGGGGCCGTGGGGCGATGTCGGCAAGATGTTGCGCTCCGACGTCGCAGCCATGCAGAAGGCACTGGAGAAGAAGGGCTACGATGTCGGCGGCTCCGATGGCTTGCCAGGCTACAAGACGCGCCGGTCCATCGGCCAGTGGCAGGAAAGGAATGGCATGAAGCCCACCTGTTATCCCGAGGCATCGATGATCGGCAGGTTGAAGTAAACCTAGAGGCTACGCTTCAGCCCTTCGTGGCTCGCGACGAACCCCATCTTCTCGTAGAACCGGATCGACTCCGTCCGCGATTTGTCGGAGGTCAATTGCACCAGGCCGCAACCGCGCTCGGCGCAACGCCCAACGGCCCATTCGATGAAATCGGAGCCGAGGCCCGAGCCGCGGGCGTCGCTGGCGACACGCACGCTTTCGATCTGCCCGCGCCACATCCCAGTCCGCGACAAACCAGGGATGAACGTCAGCTGCAGGCAGCCGACGATGCGATCGCGCTCATCGACGGCGACGGCCAGCAACTGGTTGGCATCGGCCTCGATCGCCGCGAATGCTGCAATATATCTGGTATCTGGTGGATCGGAGACGACCTCGCGCGTGGCGCCGAGATAGTCATCGGAAAGTAGGCCGATGATATCGGTCAGATCGGAACGACGGGCAGGGCGAAAGGAATGCATGTCTTGCCTCAATGATGGAGGTCGATCGGCGCCTTGTAGAAGACGTCGTCATTGGGTGGAATCGCCTGACGCTCGATCAGCCGGTGCACCTGCGGTAGTTGTTCACCGCGGTGCAGGTCGCGCAGCCGTTCGATGTTTTCGGCATCGGCCTGCGTGCGGCGTTGATTGTGCCTGATGTATTCGACCCAGGTCGGCGTATGGTAGGTCTCCGTCCACCGCCCGGGCTTTTCGAGGTCGCGCATCAGCGCCCAATTGCGGGCGCCGTCGCGAATGCGGATGCGCCGGCGGTCACCCATCAATGCCAGAAACTCCGGCACGTCAGCATCTGCGATTTCGTAATCGATCTGGACGACGATCGGGCCGCTGCGCGGGGTGATATCAAGACTGAGCGCCGGCTCGGTGAAGCGGTTCAGCGGGTCGAGGTTGAGCGAGGCAAATGCCGGCATGGCAAAGCGCAGCCCGACGACGATGCCGAAGAGCATGACGACCGCGGAGATCAGCAGGGCGTTTGAGACACCGTAGCGGTCGGCGGCCACGCCCCAGATCCAGCTGCCACCCGCAATGCCGCCGAAGGTCACGGTCTGATAGAGTGACAGCGCGCGACCGACGACCCAGCGCGGCGTCGACAGCTGCACGATGGTATTGAACAGTGATAGCGCCAGCACCCAGCAGGCGCCGGATACCACCAGTCCGGCACAGGTCAGCGCGGCAATCGGGCTGAAGGCGGCGACGACGGCGCTCAAGGCAAAGCCCGCGAACGAAATCCGTATGATCGTTTCGCTCGAGAAGCGGTCACGCAGCCCGTCATTCAACATCGCACCGCCGATCGCGCCGATGCCGAAGGAACCGAGCATCAGGCCGTAGGTCAGCGGGCCGCCGACAACCAGGTTGATCGCCACGATCGGCAGCAGTGCCAGAATGGAGCTGGCGCTGATTCCGAAAATGAGGCCACGCAGCAGTACCTTTTGCAGGTTGGGCGACATCGACACATAGCGAAGCCCGGCAAAGACCGCCCTGCCCAGGGTTTCCCGTGGAAGGGTAGAGGTCGGCAGGCTCGGTTTCCAACGGATTAGCGCATAAATCAGTGCGAAGTAGCTGAACGTGTTGGCGGCAAAGGCTGCTGCCGCCCCACCGGCGGCGACAATGACGCCACCAATCGCCGGACCGACGCTGCGGGTGATGTTGAAGCCGACGCTATTGAGCGTCACGGCTGCAGGCAGGTCCGGACGTGGCACCATGTCGCCGACGGACGCCTGCCATGATGGGTTGTTCAATGCCGTGCCGCAGCCAATCAGAAACGTGAAGAACAGCAGAAGCCACGGCGAAAGCCAGCCGAAATAGGCCGAAACGCTCAGCAGTGCGGAGACGCCCAGCATGAAGTATTGCGCCGTCAGCATCACCCGGCGACGATCGAAGCTGTCGGCAAGAGCGCCTGATAGAAGCGAGAAGAGCATGATCGGCAGTGCCGTCGAAGTTTGCACGAGTGCGACCATGTTCTCTGAGGAGGTGATGGTGGTCATCAGCCAGGCGGCGCCGACCGCCTGGATCAGGCCGCCGAAATTCGAAGCGAGGCTTGCAAACCAGATTGTTCGGTAGGTTTCGTGCCGTAGCGGCGCCAGTGTCGACGAATTGTAAGGCACGATCCCTCCCGATGGCGGTCCCCCGACCAATATATGCCGAAAGATGCCGCTGGCTACCTTGGGCGACCGCCAAGCCGAAGGTTGGCGACGGACCTTGCAATTTCGTAAAAACCGGCCTATATGGCTCTCAAATCTTGATCGTTTTGATGAAGAGTGGGCCGCAAGGACCCGCTCTTTTTTATTACCGCGATCATCCGAAATGCAGAAAATTGCGAGGAGCGCATCGCTTGTCGGATCCGACGAACGCCAACAATGAACTTGAGCCGCGGCTGATCACCGAGACCGGTCTCGATCAGCGCCTTGCGGACATAATCGAGCCCGTGCTTGTCGACCTGGGCTACCGTCTGGTCCGCGTACGCATGCTCAACCAGAACGGCGCCACCATGCAGATCATGGCCGAGCGCAACGATGGAACGATGGACGTCGAAGGCTGCGAAGAGGTCTCGATGGCCGTTTCTCCGGTTCTCGATGTGGAAGATCCGATCGATAGAGAGTATCATCTGGAAGTGTCTTCGCCGGGTATCGACCGCCCGATGGTGCGGAAGTCCGATTTTGTGCGCTGGCAGGGACACCTTCTGAAGTGCGAAACGTCGATCATGGTCGGCAACCGTAAGCGCTTCCGGGGCAAGATCGTTGCAACCGACGCAAACGGTTTCACGCTCGAGCGTGATCAGGTTTCCGAGGGTGAGGAACAGAATATCGTCATTCCTTTCACGGCCCTCGCCGATGCGAAGCTCATTCTGACCGACGATCTGATCCGCGATGCACTGCGCGCCGACAAGCTGGCGAAGGCAGAGGCCGCGAACCAGAACGAAGCGGAAGACGAAGAATAAACCGATCAACTTGTGGCGCCGGGGAAAGGGAACCCTGAACGCCTAGACGGAGAGAAAAGACAATGGCAGTCAGTGCGAACCGGCTCGAACTTCTGCAGATCGCAGATGCAGTGGCGCGCGAAAAGGTGATCGACCGCGAGATCGTGCTTGCCGCGATGGCAGATGCGATCCAGAAGGCCGCGCGCTCCCGCTACGGCACCGAGTCCAATATCCGCGCCGACATCAATCCGAAGACCGGTGAAATCCGTCTTCAGCGTCTGCTCGAAGTTGTCGACAAGGCCGAGGATTATTCGACCCAGATCCCGCTCGAACTGGCCCGCGACCGCAACCCGGACGCAGCCCTTGGCGATTTCATCGCCGATCCGCTGCCGCCGATGGATTTTGGCCGCATTGCCGCCCAGTCCGCCAAGCAGGTTATCGTCCAGAAGGTTCGGGAAGCCGAGCGTGACCGCCAGTTCGACGAGTTCAAGGATCGCGTCGGCGAAATCGTCAACGGCACCGTCAAGCGCGTCGAATACGGCAACGTCATCGTCGACCTCGGCCGTGGCGAAGGCATCATCCGCCGCGACGAAATGATCCCGCGCGAAAACGTCCGCTATGGCGATCGCGTCCGTGCATACGTATATGACGTTCGTCGTGAACAGCGCGGCCCGCAGATCTTCCTGTCGCGCACGCATCCGCAGTTCATGGTCAAGCTCTTCACCATGGAAGTGCCGGAAATCTACGACGGCATCATCCAGGTGAAGTCCGTTGCCCGTGATCCGGGTTCGCGCGCCAAGATCGCCGTGATCTCGAACGACTCGTCGATCGATCCGGTCGGCGCCTGCGTCGGTATGCGTGGTTCGCGCGTTCAGGCCGTTGTCGGCGAGCTTCAGGGCGAAAAGATCGACATCATTCCGTGGTCGCAGGACCCGGCGACCTTCGTCGTCAACGCCCTGCAGCCAGCTGAAGTCGCCAAGGTCGTTCTCGATGAAGATGCCGAGCGCATCGAAGTCGTCGTTCCCGACGAGCAGCTGTCGCTGGCCATCGGCCGTCGCGGCCAGAACGTTCGCCTGGCCTCGCAGCTGACCGGCTGGGACATCGACATCATGACGGAAGCCGAAGAATCCGAGCGCCGTCAGAAGGAATTCAACGAGCGCACCAACCTGTTCATGGATTCGCTCGACGTTGACGAAATGGTCGGCCAGGTTCTGGCCTCCGAAGGCTTCGCGGCTGTTGAAGAACTGGCCTACGTCGATCTCGACGAAATCGCCTCGATCGACGGTTTCGACGAAGACACGGCACAGGAAATCCAGACCCGTGCTCGCGAATATCTCGAAAAGCTCGAAGCCGAAATGGACGAAAAGCGCAAGGCGCTCGGCGTTTCCGACGAACTGCGCCAGATCGACGGCATGACCGCCCAGATGATGGTCGCACTCGGCGAAGACAGCATCAAGACGATCGAGGACTTTGCCGGCTGTGCCGCTGACGATCTCGTTGGCTGGAGCGAACGCAAGAACGGCGAGACCAAGAAGTTCGAGGGCCTGTTCTCCAAATTCGACGTTTCGCGCGTCGAGGCCGAGCAGATGGTCGTTCAGGCTCGCCTCGCGGCTGGCTGGATCACCGAGGAAGACCTCGCCAAGGACGCGGAAGCTGAAGAAGCTCCCGAGGCCGAGCAGGAAGTATAATGTCCGCGCGTGAGCCGACCGTTTCTCCTGAGGACGAGGATCTTGCAGGATATGACGTGAATGGTCGCATGTGCATCGTGACGCGCGAAAGCGGATCGCCGGATGAGCTGATCCGCTTCGTTGCCGCTCCGGATGGGACAGTCATCGCCGACCTGAAGCGCCAGCTTCCGGGACGCGGCTGTTGGGTGAAGATCGACCGCTCGCTGGTCGACAAGGCCGTGGCGAAGAAGCTCTTCGCCCGTGCGTTGAAAGCGGATGTGAAGGCGGACGCCGCTCTCGGCGAAACCGTCGGGATGCTGCTAGCGCAGCAGTTGATGCAGATGATGAACATGGCCCGCAAGGCGGGGCAGTTCGTTACCGGCTCCGCGAAAGTGGATGCCGCAGTCAGGAGTGGGGCCGCGATTGCGGTGTTCCACGCAACGAATGCCGCCGAAGACGGCGTGAGAAAAATCGACCAGGCCCGCAAGGCCTGGCACCTCGGAATGGAGACCGAGGAGGAAATACCTTCCTACCGTCTCTTCTCGGAGAGCGAAATGGAAGGCCTGATGGGCCAGAACGCTTTTATCCATGCTGCAGTGCTTGCAGGGCAGGCGGGTGAGGGTGTAGTGAAGCGCGCAAAGATGCTCGAACAGTACCGCAACGGCGGTCAGTCCCGGGCAGCGGGCGGCGCTGGCCGGCAAAAACAATGATGCGGTCACCGGCTTGTCCGGCCCCGATATCATTGATCGACATATTTGATTGACAGGGTTTGATGACGTCATCGCTCCCTGTCCGAAGGAACGGGAACGAATGACCGATAGCAATGACGACAAGACACTGAACGGCCCGGGCAAGAAGACTCTGACCCTGAAGCCGTCGGGAATGAGCCAGGGCACCGTGCGCCAGGACATGGGCCGCGGGCGCACCAAGGCGGTCGTTGTCGAGACCCGCAAGCGGCGTCCGATGCGTCCGGAAGACGAACGCCCGATCACCCCCGTAAGCTCCGCCGCCGCCCCGGTACGCACCGAAGCCGCTCCGAGCGCGCATCAGCCGCGTGCACCGCAGGCTCCGCAGCCGCGCATCCAGCCGGCCGGCGGCCAGCAGTCGCGTCCGCAACAGCCATCTTCTCAGCCTCCGCGCCAGCAGGATCGCCCCCGTCCGGTGGTTCTGAATCATCTGTCGCCTGAGGAAATGGATGCACGCCGCCGCGCGCTCGCCATGGCGCAGGTTCGCGATGCTGAAGATGCGGTTCGCCGCGCCGAAGAAGAAAAGCGTCGTGCCGCTGAAGAAGCTGCGCGCCAGGCTGCCGAGGCTGAAGAAGCCAAGCGCCGCGCTGCAGAGGAAGCTGCTGCTAGTGTCGCGGAAGCTGCCGCCGCTGCTGCGGCTCCGGCTCCGGCTGAAGTTGCAGCGTCCGCTGCTGCCGCGCCTCGCGCCGAAGCCCCACGCGTTCAGCCGTCGGCTCCCGCCGCACGGCGTCCCGATGGCGCGCCGTCGCCGGCCCAGGCGCGTCCGGCGCCGGGAGCCGCTGCACCTGGACCTGCCGGTCGCGGTCGCCGCGAATCCGACGAAGACGATCGCGCAGCACCGCGTGGCGGCGCTCCGGCGCGTGGCCGTATCGTGCGTCCGGAACCGGCAAAGCCCGTTACCGCGCGCCCGAAGGGCGACGAAGGCCGCCGTCAGGGCAAGCTGACAATCACCGCTGCGAGCACCGACGACGACGGCAACGCCCGTGGCCGCTCGATGGCCGCCATGCGCCGCCGCCAGGAGAAGTTCCGCCGCAGCCAGATGCAGGAAACCCGCGAAAAGGTTGTCCGCGAAGTCATCCTGCCGGAGACCATCACGATTCAGGAACTGTCGCAGCGCATGTCTGAACGCGCCGTTGATGTTATCAAGTACCTGATGAAGGAAGGTCAGATGATGAAGCCGGGCGACGTCATCGACGCCGACCTCGCGGAGCTCATCGCCGGCGAATTCGGCCATACGGTCAAGCGCGTTTCGGAATCTGACGTTGAAGAAGGCATCTTCAACATTGCCGACGCCGAAGGCGATCGCGTTTCCCGTCCGCCTGTTGTGACCATCATGGGTCACGTCGACCACGGCAAGACCTCGCTGCTCGACGCCATCCGCCATGCCAACGTGGTTGCCGGCGAAGCCGGCGGCATCACCCAGCATATCGGTGCTTATCAGGTCGAGCAGAACGGTCAGAAGATCACCTTCATCGACACCCCTGGCCACGCCGCCTTCACGGCCATGCGTGCCCGTGGTGCACAGGCGACGGACATTGCGATCCTGGTCGTTGCGGCCGACGACAGCGTCATGCCGCAGACCATCGAATCGATCAACCACGCCAAGGCCGCTGGTGTTCCGATCATCGTGGCGATCAACAAGGTCGACAAGCCGAGTGCCGATCCGCAGAAGGTGCGCACGCAGCTCCTGCAGCACGAAGTCTTCGTGGAATCGATGGGCGGTGAAGTTCTCGACGTCGAAGTTTCGGCCAAGACCGGCTTGAACCTCGACAAGCTGCTGGAAGCCATCCTGCTGCAGGCCGAAATCCTGGACCTCAAGGCCAACCCGAACCGCACGGCGGAAGGAACGGTCATCGAAGCTCAGCTCGACCGCGGCCGCGGTTCGGTTGCCACGGTTCTCGTCCAGAACGGTACGCTGAAGCCTGGCCAGATCATCGTCGCCGGTGATGTCTGGGGTCGTGTCCGCGCCCTCGTCACCGACAAGGGCGATCATGTCAAGGAAGCCCCGCCGGCCATGCCGGTCGAGGTGCTTGGCCTTTCCGGTACGCCGCAGGCCGGTGACAGGTTCGCCGTCGTCGAAAACGAAAGCCGTGCCCGCGAGATCTCGGAATACCGCCAGCGTCTCGCTCGCGACAAGGCCGCCGCCCGCCATTCTGGCCAGCGCGGCTCGCTGGAACAGATGATGACGCAGCTGCAGTCCGCTGGCGTCAAGGAGTTCCCGCTGGTCATCAAGGGCGACGTGCAGGGTTCGATCGAAGCGATCGCAGGCGCGCTCGAAAAGCTCGGTACCGACGAAGTCCGTGCCCGCATCGTTCACTCGGCCGTCGGCGGTGTGACGGAATCGGATATCTCGCTTGCCGAGGCATCTGGCGCCGCGATCATCGGCTTCAACGTCCGTGCGAATGCGCAGGCTCGTACGCTGGCTGAGCGCCAGGGCATCGAAATCCGCTACTACAACATCATCTACGATCTGGTGGATGACGTTAAGGCGGCGATGTCGGGCCTGCTTTCGCCGGAGCGTCGCGAAACCTTCCTCGGCAATGCCGAGATCCTCGAGGTGTTCAACATCACGAAGGTCGGCAAGGTCGCGGGTTGCCGCGTTACCGAAGGCAAGGTCGAGCGTGGCGTCGGCGTTCGCCTCGTCCGCGACCACGTCGTCATCCACGAAGGCAAGCTCAAGACGCTCAAGCGCTTCAAGGATGAAGTCTCGGAAGTGCATTCCGGCCAGGAATGCGGTATGGCTTTCGAGAATTACGAAGACATCCGCGCCGGCGACACGATCGAGTGCTTCCGCGTCGAGCACATCACGCGTACGCTCTGATCGTGTGAAACTGGAAATTTGGACGGGCGCCGGATCAACTGAGGCCGGCGCCCGAACCTTTTGAGGCAAAGAAAAATGGCAACAAGACCAACAACCTCCGCACCTTCGCAGCGTATGCTGCGCGTCGGCGAGCAGGTTCGCGCCGCGATCACGCAGGTTCTGCAGCGCGGCGAAGTGCGCGATGACGTGATCGAGAAGACTGTCATTTCCATCTCCGAAGTCCGCATGTCACCCGATCTGAAGATCGCGACGGCCTACGTGACACCGCTCGGTGTGACGGATCATGATGCGGTGATTGGTGCGCTAAACCGCAATGCAAAATACATTCGCGGCCGCCTCGGGTCCCAGCTACGGCAGATGAAGTACATGCCGGAGGTCCGCTTCCGCGACGATACGAGCTTCGACAATTACAAGAAGATCGACGAGTTGCTGCGCTCGCCCGAGGTCCAGCGCGATCTCGATCACGGCGATACCGAAGAAGAATAGTAGAAGAGACTGATGTCCAAACCACGCAAACCGAAAGGCCGCCCGATCTCGGGCTGGCTGATCCTTGATAAGCCGGTCGATTTCGGCTCCACTGAAGCCGTTTCCAAGATAAAGTGGCTGTTCAAGGCGCAGAAGTGCGGTCACGCCGGCACGCTCGACCCGCTGGCGTCGGGGATGTTGCCGATCGCCCTTGGCGATGCGACCAAGACCGTCCCCTACGTGATGGACGGCCGCAAGATTTACGAATTCACCGTGACTTGGGGCGAGGAGCGTGCAACGGACGATCTCGAGGGCGATGTGACGCAGAGCTCCGACAAGCGCCCGAGCGAACAGCAGATCCGCGACCTCCTGCCGAAATACACCGGCGTGATCAGTCAGGTGCCGCCGCAATTTTCCGCCATCAAGATATCGGGCGAGCGCGCCTATGATCTGGCGCGTGAAGGTGAAGCCGTCGAGATTCCGTCGCGCGAGGTCGAGATTTTCCGTCTGACGCTCCTGTCTTGCCAGGATGCCAATACGGCGCATTTCGAGGTCGAATGCGGCAAGGGCACCTATGTGCGGGCGCTTGCGCGCGATTTCGGCCGCGAGCTTGGCTGTTATGGCCATATCTCCGGCCTGCGTCGCAGCTTTGTCGCTCCATTTGCCGAAGAGACGATGATACCGCTTGCCGATCTCGTTGCGCTTGAGACAGTCGAAGACGCGGACGAACGGCTTGCAGCTCTGGATACCCTGCTGATCGAGACCAGCGAAGCGCTCTCCTCGCTGCCGCATCTGGTCGTCAACGACGACCAGGCGCACAGGCTGAAGATGGGCAATCCGATCCTCGTGCGCGGTCGCGATGCACCGGTTGCCGAAAGCGAAGCCTATGCCACGTCCCGCGGCAAACTGGTCGCGATCGGCGAGATCGGCCAGGGTGAGTTCCGCCCGAAGCGCGTGTTCGGCTGAGGCTCGATAAACCTCCGGTTTCGGCCCGTTGCAGGCCGAACGAAACCTCAGAT
Source organism: Rhizobium sp. BK399 (assembly GCF_014194695.1). Classification (GTDB taxonomy): domain Bacteria; phylum Pseudomonadota; class Alphaproteobacteria; order Rhizobiales; family Rhizobiaceae; genus Rhizobium. The sequence continues at coordinate 143,395 of NZ_JACIAH010000006.1, forward strand.
GGCAGTTGTCAGCCTTTGCCATTGAGATATGTTTCCCTGATCCGGGCCGCGGAGCCCTTCGGATCAGGGAGACAGTCATGCGCAGACTTGCAGCCGGCATCCTGATGTTCTTCTCGGCGGTTTTGATAGCCGCCGACGCGTGCTCGGCAGAGCGCTGGGCGATGTTGCCAGCCTTCCCGCCGATGCCGGCCCCTAAGACAAGCGGCATGGCCCCCGTCAACGACATCGAGATGTACTACGCCGAATACGGCGAGGGTGAGCCGATGCTGTTCATCCACGGCGGACTCGGCAGCGCGGATGTCTGGGGCTATCAGGTGGCTGAGTTCGCCAGGGACCACCGGGTAATCGTCGCCGATAGCCGGGGACATGGCCGCTCGACGCGCAGCCAGCAGCCGTTCGGCTATGACCTGATGACCTCGGACTACGTCGCATTGCTGGATTATCTGAAGCTCGACAAGGTGACGCTGGTCGGATGGTCGGATGGCGGCATCATCGGCATCGACATGGCGATGAAGAACCCTGAGAAGCTGACGCGCGTGGTCGCGCAGGCGGCAAACGTCACGACCGACGGCGTCAAGGCCGACGTCATGAACAACAAGACCTTCAGCGACTATATCAACGCGGCCGGCGAGACCTACAAGAGACTGTCGCCGACGCCGAACGAATATGATGCCTTCGTCACCCAGATCTCTGGTATGTGGGGAAGCCAGCCTGCCTGGACAGCCGACGACCTCAGCAAGATCAAGGTGCCCGTTACTCTGGCGATCGGCGATCACGACGAGGCCGTCAAGGTTGACCATACCGAGATGATGGCCAAGCAGATTCCGGGGTCGAAGCTGGTGATCCTGAAGGACGCAAGCCATTTCGCCATGCTGCAGGACCCAGAGGGTTACAACGCCATGATCCGCGATGCCATGGCTGGAAAGTGACCAATCGGCCATCTGTGGCATGCCTCTTTCCATTGCAACGCATTTGGTTTATAGGCAGCGCCAGCAATCGGGCTTTGTCCGGATGCATTCGCGGCCAAAGCTGGACGACATCCCGGCTTTTGGCGACCTAATCTCCTCTCATAGAAAGGAACATCCGATGTCGATTACTGCTGAGCGCAAGACGGCTCTCATCAAGGAATACGCAACGTTCGAAGGCGACACCGGTTCTCCGGAAGTTCAGGTTGCCATCCTGACCGAGCGTATCAACAACCTGACCGGCCACTTCAAGGACCACAAGAAGGATAATCATTCCCGCCGTGGTCTGCTGACGATGGTTTCCAGCCGCCGCTCGCTTCTTGACTACCTCAAGAAGAAGGACGAAGGCCGCTACACCAAGCTGATCGGCAGCCTGGGTATCCGCCGCTAATGATTTCTCGGCGGGCGCTCCCCCTTGGGACGCCCGCCGGATTTTTTTCGGGGAACCTTTCCCCACCCGCCACCCGTGGCGGATTGCCCGGCAGACCCGGATGGGCCGGTTCTGCCAAACCAACCGTTGACCTGTCATGGGGCAGGATTGCCGGATGCTTTCGGCCAGGGCTCGATGAGCTTTGGCCCGGTCTCTTCCGGGACCGTTGATGCAAAGCCTCCCGTTGTCTTGCCCATGATGTGTCACACCGATTGCGGTTGACCGTGTGCCGTGCCTTGGAGGGCAGGCGCGCGTTCCCGCATTGAAGGACAAGACATATGTTCGATACTCATAGTGTGGAAATCGAGTGGGCAGGCCGCCCGCTGAAGCTGGAAACCGGCAAGATCGCCCGTCAAGCTGACGGTGCCGTTCTCGCGACCTACGGCGAAACCGTGGTTCTCGCCACCGTCGTTTCCGCCAAGGCGCCGAAGCCGGGCCAGGACTTCTTCCCGCTGACCGTCAATTACCAGGAAAAGACCTACGCAGCTGGCAAGATCCCCGGCGGCTACTTCAAGCGCGAAGGCCGTCCTTCGGAAAACGAAACCCTCGTTTCCCGCCTGATCGACCGCCCGATCCGCCCGCTCTTCCCGGAAGGCTACAAGAACGACACCCAGGTCGTTGTCACCGTCATCCAGCATGACCTGGAAAACAACCCCGACATCCTGTCGATGGTTGCGACCTCGGCGGCACTCACCCTCTCGGGCGTTCCCTTCATGGGCCCGGTCGGTGGCGCGCGCGTCGGTTACATCAACGGCGAATACGTTCTGAACCCGCATCTCGACGAGATGGAAGAGTCGGTTCTCGACCTCGTCGTCGCCGGTACGCACGACGCCGTGCTGATGGTTGAATCCGAAGCCAAGGAACTCAACGAGGAAGTCATGCTCGGCGCCGTCATGTTCGGCCACCGTGGCTTCCAGCCGGTTCTTGATGCGATCATCAAGCTCGCCGAAGTGGCTGCCAAGGAGCCGCGCGACTTCCAGCCGGAAGACTATTCGGAACTCGAAGGCGAGATGCTGAAGCATTTCGAAGCCGAGCTTCGCACTGCCTACAAGAACACACAGAAGGCTGAACGCTACGCTGCCGTCGACGCCGTCAAGGCGAAGGTCAAGGCGCACTTCCTTCCGGAAGAAGGCGAAACCAAGTACACGGCCGAAGAAGTTGGCGCGATCTTCAAGCACCTGCAGGCAAAGATCGTTCGCTGGAACATTCTCGACACCAAGAGCCGCATCGACGGCCGCGACCTCGAAACCGTTCGTCCGATCGTTTCGGAAGTCGGCCTGCTGCCGCGCACCCACGGTTCGGCACTCTTCACTCGCGGTGAAACCCAGGCGATCGTCGTTGCCACGCTCGGCACCGGCGAAGACGAGCAGTATGTCGACAGCCTGACGGGCATGTACAAGGAGCGCTTCCTGCTCCACTACAACTTCCCTCCCTACTCCGTTGGCGAAACCGGCCGCATGGGCTCCCCGGGCCGCCGCGAAATCGGTCACGGCAAGCTCGCATGGCGCGCCATCCGCCCGATGCTGCCGTCTGCCGAGCAGTTCCCCTACACGCTGCGCGTCGTCTCCGAAATCACCGAGTCCAATGGCTCGTCCTCGATGGCAACCGTCTGCGGCACCTCGCTCGCTCTCATGGACGCCGGCGTTCCTTTGGCTAAGCCGGTTGCCGGTATCGCCATGGGCCTGATCCTCGAGGGTGACCGCTTCGCCGTTCTCTCCGACATCCTCGGCGACGAAGACCACCTCGGCGACATGGACTTCAAGGTTGCGGGCACGGCCGACGGCATCACCTCGCTGCAGATGGACATCAAGATCGCGGGTATCACCGAAGAGATCATGAAGGTCGCTCTCGGCCAGGCTCAGGGCGGTCGCACCCACATCCTCGGCGAAATGGCCAAGGCCATCACCGAGAGCCGCGGCCAGCTCGGTGAATTCGCGCCGCGCATCGAAGTCATGAACATCCCGGTCGACAAGATCCGCGAAGTCATCGGCTCCGGCGGCAAGATCATCCGCGAGATCGTTGAAAAGACCGGCGCCAAGATCAACATCGAAGACGACGGTACGGTGAAGATCGCTTCCTCGTCTGGCAAGGAAATCGAAGCGGCCCGCAAGTGGATTCACTCGATCGTTGCCGAGCCTGAAGTTGGCCAGATCTACGAAGGCACGGTCGTCAAGACCGCCGACTTCGGCGCCTTCGTCAACTTCTTCGGTGCCCGCGACGGCCTCGTCCACATCTCGCAGCTCGCTTCCGAGCGCGTTGCCAAGACCCAGGACGTCGTCAAGGAAGGGCAGAAGGTCTGGGTCAAGCTGCTCGGCTTCGACGAGCGCGGCAAGGTCCGCCTGTCGATGAAGGTTGTCGACCAGGCAACCGGCCAGGAACTTCCGGCTGCTGAGAAGGCTGAGAAGAAGAAGGAAGATGCGGCTGAGTAAGCCGCGCCTTTCAAACCGTTTGAGGGCGTGGGAGTTTTCCCGCGCCCTTTTTGCATCCGAAGAGAAGAGACCATGAGCCGCGAGACACTGAAGACACTGTTCCATCCTTTTGCCAGCGGCACCGTCGACGCGCCGGGCGAGGGCGAACGCGTACTCTTCCTTGGCGCTGAGGCAGGCTTCGCTGTGCCAGAGGGCTTTGCCGCCTCGCTGAGCGCCGTACAGGGCTTCCGGCCGCTGTACCGACAGCTACTCTCCCAGCGCATCGAAACCACGCCTGAGATCGAAGGCGAGGACTACGATGCCGCGCTGGTTCTCTGCAACAAGCACAAGGGCGAGAACGAGGCCAACATCGCCACTGCGCTTCAGCGCTTGAAGGCGGGCGGCTTGATTGTCATCGCCGGCGGCAAGGAGGATGGCATCCAGTCGCTTCGCAAGCGCATGGAGGGGTTCGGCCTTGAGATCGAACACATGCCCAAATATCACGGCGTGGCGCTGTGGTTCGCACGGCCGGCCGACGTCAGCGAGGTCGTCAGCAAGCTTTCCAAGCCGTCCGTGCGCGTGGATGGCCGTTTCCTGGCTGCAGCTGGCATGTTCTCGCACGACCGTGTCGATGATGGCTCGGAATTGCTCGCCTCGCGTCTGCCCGCCGATTTTACCGGTGACGTCGCCGATTTCGGCGCTGGTTGGGGGTATCTCTCCGTCGAATTGGCAGAGCGGTCTCCGGGCGTCAGCCGTCTTGACCTCTACGAAGCCAACTACGCCGCTCTGGAAGCGGCAAAGGCCAATCTGGAGGAGAACTGCCCCGACGTGCCTGCGCGCTTCTTTTGGCACGATCTGGCCGGCGAACCGGTCAAGGACAAGTACGATCTCGTCATCATGAATCCGCCCTTCCACGAAGGCCATGCGGCGGAGCCATCGCTCGGCCAGGCGATGATCAAGACAGCCGCCTCGGCGCTGCGTGGCGGTGGTCGCCTGCTGCTGGTCGCCAATCGCGGACTGCCTTACGAGCCTGTGCTGGCCGCGAACTTCAAGGAAAGCGGCGAAACCTGCAGGAACGCCCGTTTCAAGGTCTTGTGGGCAAAGAAGTAGTCACCTCGCATAGCCGGCCTTCGCGGATCTGTTAGAGTTGCCCCCACGAGCTTACAAGCGGGAGGGGAAGCCATGGAAACGGAAGCCAACAAGGACATCGTCAGAGCCTATGTCGAGGCGTTCAATCGCTTCGACATGGTGGCGTTGCGCGACTTGTTTACCGCGGACGCGCGGATCTACGGCGTTCTGGGATATGGTGGCCTCGATGATGTCGAGCCGATCTGGCACGAGCTTCACGACGGCATGAACATAAACCTTGAGATCCTCGATATCGCTGCCGAGGGGCAGAATGTCGTCGTCCGGTACAGGGAGACCGGGCGCTATTCCGGCTTCTTTCGCGGCCTCGTGGGTCACGATCCGACCGGTAAGAGCTATGACGTCACCGCGATGGAATGGTTCGTCATCGAAAACGGAAAGATTACGACGCGTTGGGGCGCCAGGGACTCAGCCGCCATCCTTCGGCAGGTCGTGCATCACTAGCCGATGCGCAGAAAGGAAAAGCCGGGCTCGAGCCCGGCTTTTTGTCTTACTCCACGTCTGCCTTGCGTAGCGCCTCAAGCGCCGGCATCGAGGTGATGTTGAAGCCGGCATCGACGAAGTGGATTTCACCGGTGACGCCTGCTGCCATATCGGAGAGCAGGTAGAGGGCCGAATTACCGACGTGGTCGATAGTCACGGTCTTGCGCAGCGGCGAGTTCTGCTGGTTCCACGACAGGATGGCGCGGGCATCCGAGATACCGGCGCCAGCCAGCGTGCGGATCGGGCCGGCTGAGATCGCGTTGACGCGAATACCACGCGGACCGTAGTCGGCGGCCAGATAACGCACGGAGGCCTCGAGAGCGGCCTTGGCAACGCCCATGACGTTGTAGTTCGGGATGACGCGCGTCGAGCCGTTATAGGTCAGCGTCAACATCGATCCGCCTTCGTTCATCAGCGGCGCCAGGCGCTTGGCGATCTCGGTGAACGAGAAACAGGAAATGACCATCGTGCGGCTGAAATTGTCGCGCGTGGTGTCGGCGTAAAGGCCCTTCAGCTCATTCTTGTCGGAGAAGCCGATGGCATGTACGACGAAATCCAGCGTGCCCCAGCGCTCCTTGATAGCTTCAACCGTGGCGTCGACCGAAGCGATGTCCTCGACGTCGCACGGCAGAACAAATTCGGATCCGACTTCAGCTGCGAGCGGCTTGACCCGCTTGCCGAGTGCATCACCCTGATAGGTAAAGGCAAGCTCTGCACCCTGTGCTGCCAGCGCCTTCGAAATTCCCCAGGCGATCGAATGGTTGTTCGCAACGCCCATGATAAGCCCGCGCTTACCCTGCATAATTCCCGTCATATTATTATCCGTTATAGCGCTGGAAGACGAGCGTGGCGTTGGTGCCGCCGAAGCCGAAGGAGTTGGAAAGCGCGATGTCGATCTTGGCATTGTCGATGCGCTTGCGCACGATCGGCACGCCATCGAATTCGGGGTCGAGCTCGGTGATATGGGCGCTTTCGCCGATGAAGCCGGCCTGCATCATCAAGAGTGAGTAAATCGATTCCTGCACGCCGGCAGCGCCGAGCGAGTGGCCGGTCAGCGACTTGGTCGACTGGATGTGCGGCATCTTGGAGCCGAACACTTCGCGGATCGCACCGATTTCCTTGCTGTCGCCGACAGGCGTCGAGGTGCCGTGGGTGTTGACGTAGTCTACATCGCCCTTCACCGTCGAAAGCGCCTGACGCATGCAGCGGATCGCGCCTTCGCCCGACGGAGCGACCATGTCGTAACCGTCGGAGGTCGCGCCGTAGCCGACGATTTCAGCGTAGATCTTGGCGCCGCGGGCCTTGGCGTGCTCCAGCTCTTCGAGAACCAGAACGCCAGCGCCGCCGGCGATGACGAAGCCGTCACGGCTGACGTCATAGGCACGCGAAGCCGTTGCCGGCGTGTCGTTGTACTTGGAGGACATGGCGCCCATGGCGTCGAAGAGGTTCGACATCGTCCAGTCGAGGTCTTCGTGACCGCCGGCAAACATCACGTCCTGCTTGCCCCACTGGATCATTTCGGCAGCGTTGCCAATGCAGTGCGCCGAGGTCGAGCAGGCCGACGAGATCGAATAGTTGACGCCGTGGATCTTGAACCAAGTGGCGAGCGTGGCGGACGCCGTCGAAGACATCGCCTTCGGCACGGCAAACGGGCCGATGCGCTTCGGGCTGTTGTTCTTGATGGTGATCTCAGCGGCTTCGATCAGCGTGCGGGTCGAAGGGCCACCCGAGCCCATGATGATGCCGGTGCGCTCGTTCTCGCTGTAGTCCTTTTCCTCAAGACCGGAATCGGCGAGCGCCTGCTTCATCGCGACGTGGTTCCAGGCGCCGCCCTGGGAAAGGAAGCGCATGGCGCGGCGATCGACCAGATCGGTCGGATCCAGCGAGGGGCGGCCCCACACCTGGCACTTGAAGCCGTGTTCGGCAAAATCGTTGGAGAAGGAAATGCCGGACTTGGCATCGCGCAGCGACGCAGTGACCTCGGCGGCATCATTGCCGATCGAGGAGACAACACCCAGACCCGTAACAACTACCCGTCTCATGTGTTTCGACCTTTTCGTTTTTTCTAACTTGGAAACCGGGCAACTATGCCCGGTGCAATCAGGCTTCTTTGTCCTTGGACAGGCCGACGCGCAGGTCGGTGGCCTGGTAGATGGTTTCGCCGTCAGCCTTCAACCAGCCGTCGGCAGTGCCGAGCACCAGGCGGCCGCGCATGACGCGCTTGAAATCGATGCCGTACTCGAGCAGTTTCGTGGTCGGGCGGATCATGCCCTTGAACTTCACTTCGCCGGTCGAGAGCGCCATGCCGCGACCGGGCTCGCCCAGCCAGCCGAGGAAGAAGCCGGTCAGCTGCCACATGCCGTCGAGGCCGAGGCATCCCGGCATGATCGGGTTGCCCTGGAAGTGGCAGGGGAAATACCAGTCGTCCGGCTTCACGTCGTACTCGGCGCGGATATAGCCCTTGTCGAAGGCCCCGCCGGTTTCGGAAATGTCGGTAATGCGATGAACCATCAACATCGGCGGGAGGGGAAGCTGTGCGTTACCCGGACCGAACAGTTCGCCGCGGCCGCAGGCCAGAATTTCCTCGTAGTTGAAGCTGGATTGTTTCGTCGCCATGAAAACTCTTATTCCCCCCGCAACTATGCCGATGGATGTGAACGTTTAGTCCAAGTTCAGCGGAAAATGAAGCATAAGCATGACTGAGCTTCACCCACCTTCGGAGGACCGGCTGCGCGCCTTATTTGGTGGTCGCATACAGGAAGGCCAAGCCCCCGGCCAGCACTAATTGCGCCAAAAGCCCGATTTTGCGGCGCTTTCACTCGCTTTGTCCCCATTGAAACTATTGAAACGCTTTTGCGCAAAAGTTATATGGCTAATGAAACCTGATTGCTTGACGCTAGATTAACTGGAGTTCGTTGGATGGTGGCAGAGGCCCCGCTTACCATTGAGGCACGGCTGAGACACGCCGGCCTTCGTCCGACGCGCCAGCGCGTCGCGCTCGGTGACCTCCTCTTTGCCAAGGGCGATCGACATCTGACGGTCGAAGAACTCCACGAGGAAGCCGTGCACGCGGGCGTACCGGTGTCATTGGCGACAGTCTACAATACGCTGCACCAGTTCACCGAGGCCGGGATGATCCGTGTTCTCGCGGTCGAAAGCGCCAAGACCTATTTCGACACAAACGTCTCAGACCATCACCACTTCTTCATCGAAGGCGAAAACGATGTGCTCGATATTCCGGTCAGCAACCTGACGATCGGCAATCTGCCGGAGCCGCCGCCAGGCCTCGAAATCTCCCATGTCGACGTGGTGATCCGCCTTCGCCCCAAACAGCGCTGATCTCACATCACGTCATCAGGGTGACGACCAGGCTTTGCCTTGTAGGTTGGAAAGGTCCAGCCGAAATACAGCGCGCCGCCACGCACCAGGAATGCAGCGCTGACACCAACTGCGGAAGCCGCATAAAGCGGCAGATCAAGTGCATTCGCGCCCGTGAATATGCCGCCGCCCACAAGCGCTGCGGTGATATAGATTTCTGGCCGTAACAGAACCGATGGCTCATTTGCGAGAAGATCGCGCAGGATGCCGCCAAACGTTGCCGTCAGTGTGCCCGTGACGATGCCGATCGTTGGTGAGCCGGTAGCAGCAAGGCCCTTCGCGGCACCCATGACGCAATAGGCGGAGAGCCCGACGGCATCCAGCCAGATCAGCAGCCGATAGCGCGACTCGACAAGGTGGGCGGTAAAGAACACCAGGAGGCCGACGGCGCAGCAGACAAGGACATAGGTCGGGTTCAGAACCCAGAATACCGGCACGCGGCCGAGCACAATGTCGCGCACCGTGCCGCCGCCGGTGCCGGTGACGATCGCAAAAAAGAGAAAACCGATCAGGTCGAGCTGCTTGCGCGAGGCTGCGAGCGCGCCCGTTGCCGCAAAGAGCGCAACGCCGGCATAATCCAGGTAGACGAACAGCGGCATGCAGTCCTCCAGGGCCGACGCGTATCTCTCCGAAATGAATCACGGCCGCAAGGGCGGCGCAAGGCGGATCAAGCAAACTGCGTGGCCAACAGCGCCCTTATCCGACCAAAAGAGAAACCCTTCGTGAAAACGCTCCTGATCGCTTTGAACATTGCTGTGCTGCTCGTTACCCCGGTTGTGGCGTTTGCCCAGCAATCGCTTATCTCGGACCCCGAGATCTACGAGAAGAAGCACTTCCAGGAACAGTGTACCAAAGCCGACTTTTCGGAAGGCTTCGTCATCCGCCAGGATATCAACAATGACGGCCTGATCGACGCTGTGGTCAATGAGGGCGAGTTGACGTGCGACGGCGAGAAGGGTCCGCAGTGCAACGACGACGGCTGCACCTACAATTTCTATCTACAGGTCGCAGAGGGCGGCTATTTCATGATCGCGACCGCCCAAGTCTACGGATACGACTTCGTGAAGCGCTTCGGCAACATGGTGCTGGCGATGAAAATGCACCCGCGCTTCTGTGATCGCCCGGATGCCGACAAGACAAAGGAGCCCTGTGTCGTCACGGCCCGTGTGCGCGGGACCAAGTTCGTGACGATCTCGAAGAAATAGCTGGTTCAGCCCGGATAGAGCTCTGAAGTGCGGCCGGCGAGATAGTAGCCGACCAGCCCGAACCACTCGCGGATTGCTGTTGCCAGGTTCTGGGAATTCCGGCTCGGCTGCGTGAAGTCGAGGCCAAGGCTTTCTCGCCCGTCGGTGCGGTAGTCCGTCGGCCACGGCACGACGTCGATCCCAAGCTTGCGGAAGATGCCGACCGATCGCGGCATATGGTAGCCGGAGGTGATCAGCAGACAGTTCGAAAGACCTTGGCTCGCCAGAAGCTCCTTGGTGTTCACTGCGTTTTCGAAGGTCGTGCGTGACGTCGTTTCTTCGACCAGCCGGTCTCTGCTGATGCCGAACATTGGGAAGAAGCGCGCCGATATCGCCGCGTCGCCTTCATAGATACCGGAGATCGATCCATCGCCGCCTGAAATCAGGATGCGGGCCTGCGGATATTTCTGTGCCAGGCGCATCGCCTCGACGAAGCGATCGGCGCCGGCATTGAGTTCGATGCCGTGGCGGGCGGTATTGACCTCATTCTCGAACGCGCCGCCGAGTACGATCATGCACTGCAGGCTTGCCGGATCCTGCGGCTTCAGAAACCGATCCTCGAGGCCCTGTAGCAGGTAGTTGCCGACGGTCGTGTAGAGGGTGATGAACAGGATGAGGCCCGCAATCGCTGTTGAAATGAAGCTTGTCGCGCGCCAGCGGACAACACCCGCCACCAAGGCAAGCGCGACGAAGAGAAAAGCGAGCGACAAGGGTTGGCCGAACACCCAGACGAGCTTCGAAAAGAGAAACAAGGATGACTTCCTCTAGCGGTTTCCTGGTGCTCTCTATCTGATTCGGTGGAGCTTTATTGCGACCGCGATTTCGTCTGCTTTGACGAGCGCGACGCAGCGTTGAACCGGCGTTGGGTGCGTTTCGGAATCAAAAGGGTAGCAAGCGCAACCAACATCGCAAAAACGGCTATCAGCCACAACGCCGCTGCCCCGGCGATTTGCGCCAACAGCGCTCCAACAATAGCCCCGCCCAGCATGCCGACCCATGGCACGATCTGGATGGTCCAATCCATTCTGTCGTCGCCGACGATCCAGCGTCCAAGGCCGCGTCCGAAGCGCGAGAGGGCTCCGGTGACATAGGTGAGACCGATCGGCAGCCCTTCGATCTGCTCGACCGCCGCGTTCACCATCCCCATGGAGGCAACGATGAGATAGAAGCGCGGCATCGCCAGGCTATCTCCTGCCATCAACGAAGCCGTTGCCAGCGCGATGCTGACGCATGACAAGACGGCAAACGTACGACGGTCTGCAAAGTGTGCGATCACGATGCCGACGGCGTTTCCAAGCACAAAGACCATGATCGCCGAGAGAAGGACAATTGCATGTCGCAAATTGCCGTCGCCAAGCGACAAGGCAGCCCGCGTCGTGTTCCCCGTCATGAACGACACGAAGTCTCCCGTCAGCGCGAGGCCGGTGGCATCCGTCATGCCTGCCAAAAACGAGATCGCGCCGGCAAGCGTCAGGCCCGTTGCCGTTCTACGCGCATGGATCAGCCGCCGCCGTCTTTCTCGTGTCATTGAACCAAGGCTCCAGTCCGCCGGGGAAGTCGGCATGGAAACCATAGTCGCCGTTGCTAAAAATTTGGCAAAGCCTCGGCGTGCAAAGCAAGTCGGCAAACTGTCAGTTGATCGTGACTGCGGCGAAGTCCGGCGTGCTCACCGCGTAACGCTGGCCTATCAGATCCTGATGGTGCGTCGGCCAGCTCAAGCCGGTGAGAGCTGCGAGGTAGGCGTCAGGAGGGGAATCGTCTTCGCTCCCCCGACGGTTCAGCATCCCTACCAATTCGCGGCCCTCGTCGATGCTCACCATATCCATGAAAAACCCGTCGAGCGCGGCCTTTTTCCCGGTCATGTCGTCAAACACCGTCCAGTAGATGTTGAGGTTCTTGTGCAGGCTGTACCTCGGGGCTTCCATGGCAAAATCCTCCAGCTTGCCAACATCGCTAGGCTTCTGTGCGAAATTCGGTGGTGGCGCAGGGACCTTCGAACACCCGGTTAGAAGACCATGGTCGCTCTGCGAAATGAATCCCACGTGCGTATGGACAGCCTATCCATTCAGATAGGATGCTGAGTGCCGGGAACCGAGAGGGATTTGCCGCGGCCCTTTGTAGGCAGAACGTTGGAGCGTAAGCATTTCAATGCAATAAGACGGTGAGCACGATCTGCGAGGAAGATTTGGTGGAGCTAAGCGGGATCGAACCGCTGACCTCTTGCATGCCATGCAAGCGCTCTCCCAGCTGAGCTATAGCCCCATCAAGGCAGTCCGGCGAGCCGGCCCTGGGATGCTTCGCGAAGCGCTTGCCTCGCGGAGTGGCGGCTTCTTACTTCCGGTTTTTGGAGATAGCAAGCCAAAAAAATCGGCCCGGCGAAATTTTCTCGTCCGGGCCGACACTTAATCAGATCAGACTTCGTCTTCGTCGCCGGTGACGCCGATGATGTCGCTCATGTCGTCATCGTCGTCATCTTCGTCAGCTTCGAGGAAGGTGTCGTCGTCGTCGCCTTCGATTTCGACGTCGTCGTCGCCCATGTCTGGGATGTCGTCGCCGGATGCGCCTTCATCGGCGTCCTCGAGCGAAACCAGTTCGACTTCCGTGCTTTCGGTATCGACTTCCGCGACCTCTTCTTCATCCTGGGCTTCGGCAGCCGCTGCAGCGGAGGTTTCCTCGAAGAAGGAGAGGGGATAGGACTTGCCCGTATAGGGGGAAACAATCGGATCCCGGTTCAGGTCGTAGAACTTCTTGCCGGTTTCCGGATCGGTACGCTTCGTTCCAAGTTCAGCTTTCGCCACTGTTAGCCTCGTGAGAATGGCCGAATCAAGATTCGGCAAATGCCGTGAAAACCGGCGTTCTATTCGGAATTTATAAGCCGGTCCCCATAATCGTTGCAGCTCGGCATGTCAAAGCCTAACTTCAAGCATCGCTGATGCAAGCCGGATGACCGGTGCCGCCAGTTGTGGTACTGAGCCGGCGATTGTTCATTTTCGGGGCAGATCGGCTTGTCGCCGGCTGCTGAATGGGTGCCAAGGAATGTACCAGCCACCGCATTTTCGCGAGGAAGACCTGGGCGTCCAGCACGCCCTGATCCGGGCGCATCCGCTCGGCATGCTGATTACGGCAGGCGCGTCGGGTTTGATGGCGAATTCGGTGCCTTTCCTTCTCGATTCCGCAGCCTCCGAAAAGGGGACGCTGCGTCTCCACCTCGCCAAGGCCAATACGCAGTGGCGCGATATCGAGGCTGGCGCCGATGTGCTCGCCGTCTTCCAGGGTGCTGATGCGTACATTACGCCGTCCTGGTACCAGGCCAAGCAGGAGACCGGCAAAGTCGTGCCGACCTGGAACTACACGATCGTACAAGCGAGGGGCAAGGCGCGCGTCATCGACGATGCGGATTGGCTGCTCCGGCAGATCAACGCGATCACCACGCAACAGGAAGGGCCGCGCGACAGGCCCTGGGCAGTGGGCGATGCGCCGGATGATTTCATCCGCGCGCAGATGAAAGGCATCATCGGCGTCGAAATCGAGATTGCCGCGATCGAAGGCAAGTGGAAGGTCAGCCAGAATCGGCCCGTTGCCGATCGCGAAGGTGTTGTTGCCGGTCTCGGCGAAAAGTCCGGTCAGGAAGACATGGTCGATCTCGTCCGTCGCTACGGCGGATTGACAGAGAAATGAACGGACAGATGACCATCAAACAGTTCACGATCGCCATCGATGGACCCGCAGCCGCCGGCAAGGGGACACTTTCGCGCAAGATCGCCGAGACCTACGGCTTTCACCATCTCGACACGGGGCTGACTTACCGCGCGACGGCAAAGGCCCTGCTCGATGCCGGCCTCACACTCGACGACGAGGCGGTGGCAGAAAAGATGGCCCGCGATGTTGAACTGGCGGGTCTCGATCGCGATATACTCTCGAAACACGAGATCGGCGAGGCCGCCTCGAAGATCGCGGTGATGCCTGGCGTGCGGCGTGCACTGGTGGATGCGCAGCGGCGGTTTTCGGAAAAGGCGCCTGGTACGGTGCTCGACGGCCGTGACATTGGCACCGTCGTTTGCCCGGCAGCGCCGGTGAAGCTTTATGTAACTGCAAGTCCCGAGGTTCGGGCCAAGCGCCGCTACGACGAAATAAAAGGCAAGGGAGGAATTGCCGATTTCGATGCCATTTTCGACGACGTCAAGCGCCGCGACGAACGCGACATGGGACGGGCTGATAGCCCTTTGAAACCAGCCGACGACGCGCACTTGCTTGATACGTCGGAAATGAGTATAGAGGCCGCGTTTCAAGCTGCGAAATCGATCATCGATGCAGCTTTGAGCCGAAATATCTGAATTCGAGCGATTTGCCCGGGCCGTGTCTGGGTCGCTTTTGAAGACTAAGCCTGAAATTCCGTCCAAGCGCCGGATTGCTTCCCGAGAGGAGGCGGACTGGGTTCAGGCCCGTTCAACACGAACCAACCGGCGCACACGTATCCGGATCCGGATATGCAGGAGATTTCATGTCAGTAGCTACTCCCTCTCGCGAAGATTTCGCGGCCCTTCTCGAAGAGTCCTTTGCCAAGCACGACCTGGCCGAAGGCTATGTCACCAAGGGCATCGTAACGGCAATCGAGAAGGACTCCGCGGTTGTCGACGTCGGCCTCAAGGTCGAAGGTCGCATCCTCCTCAAGGAATTCGGCGCCAAGGCCAAGGACGGCACTCTCAAGGTCGGCGACGAAGTCGAAGTTTACGTTGAGCGTATCGAAAACGCGCTCGGCGAAGCTGTTCTGTCGCGCGAAAAGGCTCGCCGCGAAGAAAGCTGGGTCAAGCTCGAAGCCAAGTTCGAAGCTGGTGAGCGCGTTGAAGGCGTTATCTTCAACCAGGTCAAGGGCGGCTTCACGGTTGACCTCGACGGCGCGATTGCCTTCCTGCCGCGTTCGCAGGTCGACATCCGTCCGATCCGCGACGTTACCCCGCTGATGCACAACCCGCAGCCCTTCGAAATCCTCAAGATGGACAAGCGTCGCGGCAACATCGTCGTATCGCGTCGTACGGTTCTGGAAGAATCCCGTGCCGAGCAGCGTTCTGAAATCGTTCAGAACCTCGAAGAAGGCCAGGTTGTTGACGGCGTCGTCAAGAACATCACCGATTACGGTGCGTTCGTTGACCTCGGCGGCATCGACGGCCTGCTGCACGTCACCGACATGGCATGGCGCCGTGTGAACCATCCGTCGGAAATCCTGTCCATTGGCCAGCAGGTCAAGGTACAGATCATCCGTATCAACCAGGAAACCCACCGCATCTCGCTCGGCATGAAGCAGCTCGAGTCGGATCCGTGGGATGGCATCCAGGCCAAGTATCCGGAAGGCAAGAAGATCTCCGGTACCGTCACGAACATCACCGACTACGGTGCGTTCGTCGAACTGGAGCCGGGCATCGAAGGCCTGATCCACATCTCGGAAATGTCCTGGACCAAGAAGAACGTACACCCCGGCAAGATCCTGTCCACGAGCCAGGAAGTCGAAGTCGTCGTTCTCGAAGTCGATCCGTCCAAGCGTCGTATTTCGCTCGGCCTGAAGCAGACCCTGGAAAATCCGTGGGCAGCATTCGCTCGCAACCATCCGGCTGGCACTGAAGTCGAAGGCGAAGTCAAGAACAAGACCGAGTTCGGCCTGTTCATCGGCCTCGACGGCGATGTTGACGGCATGGTGCACCTCTCCGACCTCGACTGGAACCGTCCGGGCGAACAGGTCATCGAAGAGTTCAACAAGGGTGACGTCGTCAAGGCTGTCGTTCTCGATGTTGACGTCGAAAAGGAGCGCATCTCGCTCGGCATCAAGCAGCTCGGCAAGGACGCTGTCGGCGAAGCAGCAGCTTCGGGCGACCTGCGCAAGAATGCAGTCGTTTCCTGCGAAGTCATCGCAGTCAACGATGGCGGCATCGAAGTGAAGCTCGTCGACCACGAAGACATCACCTCGTTCATCCGCCGTGCAGACCTGTCGCGCGACCGCGACGAGCAGCGTCCGGAACGCTTCTCGGTTGGCCAGGTTGTTGACGCCCGCGTCACCAACTTCTCCAAGAAGGACCGCAAGATCATGCTGTCCATCAAGGCTCTGGAAATCGCGGAAGAGAAGGAAGCTGTTGCTCAGTTCGGTTCGTCCGACAGCGGCGCTTCGCTCGGCGACATCCTCGGCGCGGCTCTGAAGAACCGCGGCGGCGAATAATCGCCAGCCTCAGGCTTGAAGAATAAAAGAACCCGCCGGAGCGATCCGGCGGGTTCTTTGCATTTGCGCTGCCCATGCAAGTGTGCGCGCTATTCCCAGTCGACCTTGCGCCGGTAGAGCATATAGGCGTCGTCCGCGTTTGCCGCTGCCATCGGCAGCGGCGGTGCCGGCCGGTGCGGCGGTGTCCCGGCCTTGATCGCGCTTTCTCGGGCGGCCAAGGCAGCGGCGGCCTCGTCGTCGATCACAACACCCGTCGGCTCCTCGTTCGACGGCTCGCCTTGCTTCTCCGCATCCTCCTCCTCCGACGACTCGCCGCCATTGTGATCCTGGCGATGCATCTCGCGGGCGCCGCTATCGTCGGCCTCGTCCTTTGAGAAATCGTAGGGCTGCATCGCGTAGGGCACGCCTTCGACGATTTTCATCAGTACCGGCGCATAGGTTTCGTCGATGGCCTGCTGTACGATCAAGGGCGGTGAGATTTCCGGAGCAGGATGCTTTTTCGCAGTTGTGGCAGCTGCTTCGCTAACCGGCTGTTCGGGGACAAGCGGCGATTGGCGCGCCACGCCTTCCGGTAGGGACGGGGCGCGATCATGCAGCGCAATCAACTCTTCCGGCAGATCGGCAAGGATCGTCTCATCGAGGATGATGTCGATTTCGACTGCAGGATCAGGATCGGCGACCTCGAGCAAAGCTTCGGCTTCCTGGTCCCGAATGATTGTCACGATCAGCTTTGTCGTATCATCCGAGAGCGACGCGGGTATCGCCGCCCAACTCTTCGGAATGATGGGATCGCCTTTGGATACGGGGTCGTGCGTGCCTGCCTGTGCGGCTTCCTGCGCCGGCTCGACTTTCTCCCCGGATGCGATGCTTTCATCCAAGACTTCGCCGATCTCGGGCAACGCTTCTTCGACCGTCGCCTCGACAGCCGGTTTGGTGATCGGTTTGTCCGCGGAATGTTCAATGGGTTGAACCGGCGCGCTGTCTGCATCGAGGTAGGCGGCGGCAACGAGCGCCGTCTGTCGCGGAGCCTCTGGCTCCCGCTTCGTCGTGACAGGAGCTCCCGGCGCTACAGTGAGATTGTCCCGATGGATGCTGATTTCGCCTCGCTGCTCCTGACGCGGCGGCGACGCATCGTTCTGGCCGTATGAGCGAACGACGGCGCGGGTCGCCAGATCGCGATCCTTGTACCGAATGGTTTCGAGATAGGTGGCGATGCGGGCGGCTTCCGGTCCGGCCGGGTTCCGCAGTGCCTCGGCCAACAACCGAAGCGGGACTGCGTGGCCTTGCATTGCAAGCTGACGCTCGAGCTGTTCGATTTTTGCGGGCGGCAACTTCTGAATCGCGGCCGCCAGGCGGGACGCAAAGGCCAGATCGGGTTCATCTTCCTCCCGCGGGATTGAAACCGCCTCGCTGGTCGCATTCAGCACATCAAGGAGGGCATCGACCATGCGGGCACGCACGGCCAGCAGGAGGATGTTGAGTTTGCCGGCAACAGACGAATTGAGATCCGCGCTCTGAACCTGGTGGACCGGCGCAACAGCGCTCGAAGCGCGCACCAGGACGTCGCCGCTCACGGCGGCCGTCTGGCCTTGGGAGGATAAACTCGTATTTGACGCTGAACGAACCGGAGTCAACATGTCATGCTCCTTCTTTCGTAAAGTGCGGTGAAAGCAGGTTACAAGAAGGCCGCGCTCATCCGGCCCGTCGCATTCCCCGGCAGTCCTATCTGCGCGACGTGGCGCTCCATCGCGCCGTCGAATGCATAAAAAGTGGTAAAGAATTTAACGACGCGGCGGTTAACGAATCGCTAATGATCGGTGCACGGCTGGGCCGCGCCGGTCCCATCTGTCAAAAAAGCCAGAAATATCTTAGCTGTGCGCGAAGATGTCAGCTTCTTCCCAGCCGAGCAGATCAAGCTTGGCGCGGGTAGGGAGGAATTCGAAGCAGGCTTTGGCGTGATCCATGCGGCCATCACGCACGAGCCGTTCGGTCAGCTTGTCACGCAGGGCATGCAGGTAAAGCACATCGGAGGCGGCATATTCCAACTGCGCCTGCGACAAGGTCGCGGCGGCCCAGTCGGAAGACTGCTGTGCCTTGGAAATATCAACCTCAAGCATTTCCTTGAGATTGTCCTTCAGGCCATGCCGGTCGGTATAGGTGCGGCTGAGGCGCGAGGCGATCTTCGTGCAAAAGACCGGCTGCGTAGTGACGCCGAATGTATGGAACAGAACGGCGATGTCGAAGCGGCCATAGTGGAAGATCTTTTGGCGGGAAGGATCCGCCAGCATCGCAATCAGGTTCGGTGCGTCCTTCTGGCCGGCAGCGATGCGGATTACGTCAGCCGAACCGTCGCCCGGCGAGAGCTGCACAAGGCATAGCCGGTCGCGGCGCGGCACGAGGCCGAGAGTTTCTGTATCGATCGCAATAGCTCCGGTGTAGCGCGCGGCATCCGCTGCAGAGATATCACCCTCATGGAAACGTATGGTGGCTGCCATCGATCTCGTCTCTCACTCAAACTGTCACTTCTGGCGCTATAGCGCAAAGCCATCGTGGACGATACCGCCAAGGCTTAGAATGTCGGCGGCGTGTTGATCCATATAAGAATGGTTTCGCCGTCGTGACGGTTCCGCCAGGAATGGTAGCGGCGGCTTTCGAAGTAGAGCGAGTCGCCGGGTCCGAGATCGAAGAACTGATCGGAATCGAGCACCAGTTCCAGCCGCCCCGAGAGCACGTGCATAAACTCCTCGCCTTCGTGCCGATAGGCGCCTTCACTTGCCGCGCCGGGCGCGAGCACAAAACGGTGGCAATCCATCATCGTACGGCCCTCGGCGAGAAGCTGAACCGTGACGCCAGGTGTCGTTTCGGGCCACGTGTGCCAGGCGCCTGCGCGAACCACCTCGGGCATGTCGTCTCGTTCCTCGCCGGAGAGACGGGAAACTGTGGTGCCGTAATATTCGGCAAGGTCGTGCAGCGTTTTGAAGCTCACGCCCTGCGATGTGCGCTCGAGGGTCGACAGCGTCGATGCAGCAATGCCGACGTCGCCTGCGACCTGATCCAATGTCTTCCCCGCGCCATGCCGCAGGCTCCGCAGCCGGCGCCCAAGATCAGACGTGTCCGCCGAATCGGAGCTTTCCGATGGCTCTTCGCTTTCCAGCGCTTCGCGGATGGCGGCCGGGTTGAGCCCGCGTTCAGTTCGATACCAGGCTATCTTTTTTATCCGCGCGACGTCTTCAGTGGTGTATTGCCTGTGCCCGGTCTCCGACCGATCCGGAACGACAAGCCCCTGGCTTTCCCAAAGGCGCAGTGTGGACGCGGAAACGCCCGCTGATTTTGCCGCCTCCGCTACCTTGTAGCGCACCGACGTCCCGTTGCTCATAAGCCAATTATTCCCGGTTCGTTTTGTTTTCTTGAGGCCGTCTCCGGCTCTTCTTTTCTTGCGCGACCATCGCCGAAAACGACGTCGGTTTGAAGCACAAAATGCCGCTTGATTTCTTGCAGGAAAAATGTAGGAATTTTTTACATGTCTTGCAGAAGTTATGCAAGATCGTTTCCCAACATTCCAGAGCGCAGGAACACACCGATGACCGCGACCACTCTTACAGACCGGAAGAATGCTGCCATTTCGCGCGGCGTTGGCATGACCACGCAGATCTATGCCGACCGCGCAGAGAATGCCGAGATCTGGGACAAGGAAGGTCGCCGCTATATCGACTTCGCGGCAGGTATCGCCGTTCTCAACACCGGTCATCGCCACCCGCGAGTGATCGCTGCCGTCAAGGAACAGCTCGATCACTTCACCCACACCTGCCACCAGGTCGTTCCCTACGAAAACTACGTGCACCTCGCCGAGCGCTTGAATGCGCTGACGCCCGGCAATTTCGAGAAGAAGACGATCTTCGTCACGACGGGCGCAGAAGCGGTTGAGAATGCCGTGAAGATCGCTCGCGCTGCCACCGGCCGCTCCGCCGTCATCGCTTTCGGCGGCGGCTTCCACGGCCGCACCTTCATGGGCATGGCGCTGACAGGCAAGGTCGTGCCCTACAAGGTTGGCTTCGGTGCGATGCCGGGCGATGTGTTCCACGTGCCGTTCCCGGTCGAGCTTCATGGCGTGACGCCGGATCAGTCGCTGGCCGCGCTGAAGAAGCTGTTTGCCGCCGATGTCGATCCGCAGCGCGTCGCCGCGATCATCATCGAGCCGGTTCAGGGCGAGGGCGGTTTCTACTCAGTACCGGTTTCCTTTATGAAGGCACTGCGCGAACTCTGTGACCAGCACGGCATCCTGCTCATCGCCGATGAAGTCCAGACCGGCTTTGCCCGCACAGGCAAGCTGTTCGCGATGGATCACCATGAGGTCGCCCCCGACCTGATGACGATGGCCAAGAGCCTTGCCGGCGGCTTCCCCCTCGCAGCCGTCACCGGCCGCGCGGAGATCATGGATGCACCGGGACCGGGCGGTCTTGGCGGCACCTATGGCGGCAATCCGCTTGGCATCGCGGCCGCCCATGCGGTTCTTGACGTCATCAAGGACGAAGATCTTTGCAACCGCGCCAACCAGCTTGGCAGCCGGCTCAAACAGCGCCTTGAATCGCTCCGCGAGAAGGCACCCGAGATCGTCGACATCCGTGGCCCCGGCTTCATGAACGCCGTCGAGTTCAACGACAGGACGACGAATCTGCCGAGCGCCGAATTTGCCAACAAGGTTCGCCTGATCGCGCTGGAAAAGGGACTGATCCTTTTGACCTGCGGCGTCCACGGAAACGTCATTCGCTTTCTCGCGCCGATCACCATTCAGGACAATGTCTTCGGCGAAGCGCTCGACATTCTGGAAGCCTCGATCCTCGAAGCAAGCGGCAAGTAAGGCGAAGGCCTCTTTGCCTGGAGTTACATGACATGGCATTCACGACTGCACTGACAAAACACGTTCCGTTTTCCTCGCCTTTCCTGCGCGACGCCGGTTACATCAACGGTGTCTGGACAGCTGGTGGCGCCACGAAGATTTTCGACGTCCTTAATCCGGCAACTGGCGAGGTTCTCGCCTCGCTACCAGATATGGGGGCAGACGAAACGCGGGAAGCAATCGATGCCGCCTATGCCGCGCAGCCGGCCTGGGCCGCGCGTCCGGCCAAGGAGCGCGCCGGGATCCTGCGCAAGTGGTTCGACCTGATGGTCGCCCATGCCGATGAGCTGGCGGCGATCCTGACGGCCGAAATGGGCAAGCCCTTCGCGGAAGCCCGCGGCGAGATCCTTTATGCCGCGGCCTATGTCGAATGGTATGCGGAAGAAGCCAAGCGCATCTACGGCGAGACGATCCCCGCGCCGTCGAACGACAAGCGAATGATCGTCATCAAGCAGCCCGTCGGCGTCGTCGGCACCATCACGCCCTGGAATTTCCCTGCTGCGATGATCACCCGTAAGATCGCTCCGGCGCTCGCCGTTGGCTGCACGGTCGTGTCCAAGCCGGCCGAGCAGACGCCGCTGTCGGCCTTAGCGCTCGCCGTCCTTGCCGAGCAGGCCGGCATTCCGGCCGGCGTCTTCAACGTTATCGTCGGTGAAGACGGCCCTACGATCGGCAAGGAACTCTGCGGCAACGCCAAGGTGCGCAAGATCAGCTTCACCGGCTCGACCGAGGTTGGTCGTATCCTGATGCGTCAGTGCTCCGACCAGATCAAGAAGGTCAGCCTCGAGCTTGGTGGTAATGCCCCCTTCATCGTCTTCGATGACGCGGATCTTGATGCGGCAGTCGAAGGCGCTCTGGCCTCGAAGTACCGCAACGCAGGCCAGACGTGCGTCTGCGCCAATCGTCTCTACGTGCAGTCAGGCGTCTACGATGCCTTTGCCGCCAAGCTGGCCGCGAAGGTGGAAGAATTGTCCGTCGGCGACGGCTTCAAGCAGGGCGTGACGATCGGCCCACTGATCGACGAGCAGGGACTGGCGAAGGTGGAAAGTCACGTTGCGGACGCGGTGTCGAAGGGCGCCAGGATCGTCACGGGCGGCAAGCGTGTCGAAGGTGCCGGCACGTTCTTCACGCCGACCGTGCTGACAGGTGTCACCCGCGAAATGAAGGTCGCTCGCGAAGAGACCTTCGGTCCCGTCGCCCCACTTTTCCGCTTCGATACTGTCGAGGATGTGATCGCGCAGGCCAACGACACCGAATTCGGCCTGGCCGCCTACTTCTTCGCCGGCGAACTCAAGAAGGTCTGGCGTGTCGCCGAGGCGCTCGAATACGGCATGGTCGGTATCAACACCGGCCTGATGTCAAGCGAAACGGCGCCCTTCGGTGGTATCAAGCAATCCGGCTTGGGGCGCGAAGGCTCACGCCACGGTGCGGAGGACTATCTGGAAATGAAGTATCTCTGCATGGGCAATGTCTGATCACTTGATCGGTCACGCCTTGAAAATCAACGGGATCGCCGGCAAAGGCGGTCCCGTTTTCTTTTCATCGGTAGAGCTGCTTCATGATTGCCGGGCGACCGGCTGCCAATCCGGCAGCGGGAAGACACGGTCGTATACCCAGTTGAAGACGAAGGCGTAGACCATGTAGAAAAGTGCGAAGGACACGTCCATCATCAGCGCTTGAACGACGCTGATGTCGAGGTACCAGGCGATCATCGGTAGCAGCGCCAAAAGCAGTCCCACCTCGAACATGACGGCGTGCAAAACGCGGATCGCGACACTCTTCCGTGTCCCGCCGGTCAGACGCTGCATCAGGTGGTCGAAGCCGAGATTGTAGATGTAGTTCCACAGCGTCGCCAGCGTCGCGCCGGCAACGCCGATCACGCCGATGTCGGCCATGGGCATGCCAAATGCCAGTGCCCCGAGCGGGGTGACGAGTGCTAATCCGACAAGTTCGAAGCTGATGGCGTGACGGATACGATCTGCGGTTTTCCGCATGACTACCCCCAGTGGGAATGTTCGGGTCGTCCCGAGTTGATGCCCATAGAGGGGGAGGTCGTCCTCACGCCCCTTTTAATAGGTATTCCGGCGGTCAAAAACAAGGGCTGCCGGCAACTCAGTAGTGCGGAGGTCGTGTGATGGCAGGGGCGTCGAGAGACTGCTCCTCAAGCGATAGGAACCGCTCCGTCAATCTATCGAGTTTGGCGCGCGTCTGCTCCACGACCTTCCATTGCTCGGTCAGCTGGTCGGATAGCTCCTCGATCGTCTTCGCCTGGTGAGCAACAATTTCCTCGAGCTTTATCACGCGGCTTGTCTCGTCGGACATGGAACCTCCTTGCCGCAAGCGGCCAATTTCGTCCGCATCTGAAAAGCGGAAATAGTCCGTGCGGTCAATCATTTCGAGGGGCGGGCAGGGCGATTTGCAAAACTGAACCGTTTGGTTACTAAAAGCCCTTGCCGCATTCCGACTTGTGGGATAGGCCGGTAGCCCTCAGGGAGGAATTCTTATGGATGTTGGAAACGGCTTTCTTCATCCGGACCGGCTCTTTCCAGCCGATCCGGCAACCCGAACGGTCGCGCGGGACCTTTACGAGACGGTTCGCTCATTGCCGATCGTAAGTCCGCACGGGCATACGGAGCCGTCGTGGTTTGCCGACGACAAGCCGTTTGAGGATGCGTCTTCGCTGCTCGTCATCCCGGATCATTATCTCTTCCGCATGCTCCACAGCGTCGGCGTCAAGCTCGACGATCTTGGCGTTCCGCGCCTGGACGGCAAGTCGGTCGCCAAGGGCCGCGACATCTGGCGCGCCTTTGCCGCGCAGTATCATCTCTTCCGCGGCACGCCCTCCAGCCTCTGGGTCGACCACGCAATGTCGGCCGTGCTCGGTTGCGAAGAGCCGCTGATGCCTGAAAATGCAGATGCGCTCTACGATCATATCAATGCGCAGCTGGCGCTGCCGGAATTCCGTCCGCGCGCCCTGCACAAGCGTTTCGGCATCGAGACGATCGCTACGACCGAAGGTGCGCTCGATCCGCTGGTGCATCACCAGAAGATGGCGGAAGACGGCTGGATCGGCCGCGTCCGCACCACCTATCGCCCGGATAGCGTCACCGACCCGGATGCCGTCGGCTTCCGCGAAAACCTCGTCCGGCTCGGCGAACTGACCGATTGCGATGTGACCAAGTGGGATGGGTTGATCGATGCCCATCGCAAGCGCCGCGCCTATTTCCGCCAATATGGCGCGACCGCCACCGACCATGGCGTACCGACGGCCTTCACCGCGGACCTGCCGCTTGCCGATAAGCAGCGCCTGCTCGACAAGGCGCACAAGGGCACGCTGAGCGCCGAGGACGCGGAACTCTTCCGCGGCCAAATGCTGACCGAAATGGCGGGGCTTTCGGCCGAAGACGGCATGACGATGCAGATCCACGCGGGCTCGCGCCGCAACACCGATCGCGAACTGTTCCAGACCCGCGGTCCGAACATGGGCGCTGATATCCCGACGCCGACCGCTTGGGTCGGCGGTCTCTCGGCCATGCTGGCAAAATACGGCCATGCACCCGGATTGCGCGTGCTGCTGTTCACGCTCGACGAGACGACCTATGCCCGCGAACTCGCGCCGATGGCCGGACATTGGCCCTGCCTGATGATCGGCCCGCCCTGGTGGTTCCACGACAGCCCGAACGGTATTCGCCGCTATCTCGACCAGGTGGTGGAGACGGCCGGCTTCGCCAATCTGGCGGGCTTCAACGACGATACGCGGGCGCTTCTGTCGATCCCCGCCCGCCACGATGTCTGGCGCCGCGAGGTTTGCCGCTTCCTGGCGCAGTTCGTGACCGAACACCGGATGTCCCGCAAGGAAGCCGAGATCGTCGCCGGCGAACTCTCCTACGGAAACGCGAAGAAGGCATACAAGCTGTGACTGAACGTCTGACGAGCCATTCCGGCCTGGCGCCGACCGCAAAGCTTCCCGGCTATGATCGCAAGGCATTGAAGCCGGGCATCCTGCATCTCGGCCCGGGCGCGTTCTTTCGCGCCCACTTCGCGCCGTTTACCGATGCTGCGATTGCCGTCGCCGGCGGCGATTGGGGCATCGAGGTCGCGAGCCTGCGCACAGCCGACGTCGCCGATCACCTGAACGAGCAGAACGGGCTCTACACGATGCTCGTGCGCGATACGTCTGGCACGACGGCGCATGTCATCGGCCCGATCCTGCGCGCCCATGTCGCGACCCGCAATCCCGGCGATCTGCTTGCAAGGCTGGAAGACCCGGCCATCCGCATCGTAAGCCTGACGGTAACGGAGAAGGCTTACGGCTTCGATTCCGCCGCGGGCGGGCTCGACCTGAAACACCCCGACATTGCTGCCGACCTTGCCAACCGCCATGCGCCGCGCGGGGTCATCGGCTATCTGGTCGAAGGTCTTGCGCGCCGTCGCGCCAAGGGCATAGCGCCATTCACGCCGCTTAGCTGCGACAACCTGCCGAGCAACGGCGCCGTATTGAAGCGGCTCGTGCTCGAGTTCGCCAGTCGCATCGATCCGGAGCTTCGCCAGTGGATCGAAACAAACGTACCCTTCCCATCGACCATGGTCGATCGCATCACGCCGGCAAGCACGGACGCTACCTATCGGGATGCCGAAAGGCTGACCGGCAGGCAGGATCTGGCGGCGATCGAAACAGAACCCTTCACGCAATGGGTGATCGAGGATCACTTCGCCAATGGCCGCCCGGAATGGGAAAAGGCCGGCGCGCTGATGGTTGAGGAAGTCTCGGCTTACGAAAAGATGAAGCTGCGGATGCTCAATGGCGCGCATTCGCTGCTCGCCTATCTCGGATATATAGGTGGCTATGAATTCATCCGCGACGTCATGGATGACACCGGCCTGGCGGCCCTGGCACGCCGTCACATGAACGCCGCCGCCGCCACGCTCGATCCTGTGCCCGGTATCGACCTAGAGGCCTATGCGGATGAGTTGATCGCACGCTTTGCAAACAAGGCGATCGCCCACCGCACCTATCAGATCGCCATGGACGGGACGCAGAAACTGCCGCAGCGTCTGCTGGAGCCCGCGACCGAGGCGTTGGAAAATGGCAGCAAGGCGGAAACCTATGTGATCGCAGTAGCTGCCTGGATGCGCTACGCTCTTGGCGTCGACAGGAACGGCGAACGCTACGAATTGCGTGATCCTCGCGCTACGGAAATTGCCGCTTTGCTGGCCGAAGTGCCGCGCAATGGCGGTGCCGTCTCGAAAGCCTTGTTCGGTTTGCCGGGCCTCTTTCCGGCGGCGCTGACGGGCAATATCGGCTGGGCCGAGGATGTGGCGAACAAGCTGGAGATCCTGATCCAGGACAACAGGCTCCCGCTGTTTTGAGGAAGAGCCTGCGACAGATTTCATCGTCGCAGGGGATTTTCACAGACAAGTGATCGCCGCACTTTTATCACCCTTGGCGGCTGTTCTTGCCGGCTTACCTGCGCCCAGCCCGTCATCCCTGTGCTGTCATAGGGATTCGGTGTGCCCCATCCTTGGGGTGTAGGAGGCACGGCTTATGGTCATTCACCGCGCCGACGCTCGGCGCCTGGTTTCCGGTGACAAGCACAGGAATGACCGTCTCTCAGCTCAGTGGCTATCCCTTCACTCTCACCATATCCGGATCGTACAAGGGTTTCAGCGAAACTTGGCAGGGCACCCGCTCGCGCGCAACGTCGAGCTCGTAGCTGCCGGACAGCACGAAGTCTTCGCTCACGCCTTCGGGATTGCGGACATAGCCGTACCCGATCGGCTTGCCAATTGTGTAGCCGAAGCCGCCGCTCGAGAGCCAGCCGACGCGCTTGCCGTCACGGTAGATCGTCTCGCGGCCGAGCAGCACGATATCGGGATCATCAGGCACGAAGCAGGCGAGCATCTTCTTGACGCCTGACGCGAGCTGCCGTTCGATCGCCTCGCGGCCCCGAAACGGCGTGTTCTTCCTCGTCTTCAGGGCCCAGCCAAGCCCGGCTTCGATGGGCGTATGATCCGGGCCGATATCCGAACCCCAGGCGCGATAACCCTTTTCGAGGCGGCAGCTTTCGATGGCGCGATAGCCGGCATTGGTCAGCTGCAGCGGAGCGCCCGCCGCCATCAGCGCGTCATAAACCGTTGTTGCGTATTCGACCGGCACGTGCAGCTCGTAGCCGAGCTCGCCAACATAGGTGATGCGCAGCGCCCGAACCGGGCAGCCGGCAATGCCGATTGTCTTGACGCGCCCGAAGGGGAATGCGGCATTGGAAACATCGCTGTTTGTCACCTTTTCGAGTACGGCACGGGCATTCGGCCCCATCAGCGAAAGGACGGAATAGGCGGAGGTGACATCGACGAGTTCCGCGTGCATCCCATCCGGAATATTGCGTGCGATCCAGTCGAAGTCATGCGTCGCGAAGCCGGTGCCGGTGACGATGTAATATTCGTCGTCGGCTACGCGAGCACAGGTGAGATCGCATTCGATGCCGCCCTTGTCGTTCAGCATCTGCGTGTAGACAAGCGAGCCAACCGGCTTTGCCACGTCGTTGGCGGCGATCCACGACAGTGCCGCCTCGGCATCGCGCCCCTTCAAGACAAACTTGGCGAAAGACGTCTGATCGAAGATCACGGCCGCCTCGCGCACCGCCTTGTGTTCCCGCCCGACGGCCTCGAACCAGTCCTGACGGCCGTACGTGTAGATGTCCTTCGGTTCCTCGTTGGCGAAGAGGTCGGCAAACCAGTTCGGCCGCTCCCATCCGAGCTTTTCACCGAAGCAGGCCCCCTGCGCTTTCAGCCGGTCGTAGAGCGGCGATTTGCGGCATGGCCGGCCGCTCGAATACTCCTCGAAGGGGAAGGCCAGCGTGTAGTGCTTGCCATAGGCCTCCAGCGTGCGCGTGCGCACCCAGTCGGTGTCGAAATGCGGGCGGCCGAAGCGGCGGATATCGACCGGCCAGAGGTCGTAGGGCGGCTCGCCTTTGGCAACCCATTCGGCCAGCGCCATGCCGGCGCCACCGCCGGACGCGATGCCGAAGGCGTTGAAGCCGGCGCCGACGAAGAAGTTTTTCAGCTCCGGTGCCTCGCCGAGAATGAAATTGCCGTCGGGCGTAAAGCTCTCCGGCCCGTTCAGCAGCTGTTTAACGCCGACGGTTTCGAGAGCCGGAACCCGGCCAAGCGCCTGCTCCATGACCTGCTCGAAATGATCGAAATTGCTGTCGAGCAGTGTGTAGTGGAAGCCTTCGGGAATACCGTCCTTGGCCCAGGGGATCGGGTTCGGCTCGTAGCCGCCCATGACGATGCCACCGACCTCCTCCTTGTAGTAGGTCAGCCGGTCGGGGTCGCGCAACGTCGGCAGGTTCGACGGCACGCCGAAGGATTCGGTGATGATGTACTGGTGCTCGACGGATACGAGCGGCACATTGACGCCGAAGCGCGCCGCAAAGGCGCGCGTCCACTGGCCGGCGCAGACGACGACGCGTTCGCACTCAATGCGGCCATGCTCGGTGATGACGGCGCGAATCCTGCCCTTGTCGATCTCGAGGTCGAGAACCTCGGTATCCTCGAAAATCGAGACACCGGACATGCGTGCGCCCTTGGCAAGCGCCTGCGTGATGTCAGATGGATTGGCCTGGCCATCGGTCGGAAGATATGCGGCGCCGACGAGATCGTCTATTGTCATCAGCGGCCAGAGATCGAAGGCCTCCTGCGGCGTCAGCAGTTGCATCTCGAGCCCGAAGGATTGCGCGGTCGTCGCCTGGCGCTTGACCTCGGTCCAGCGCTCCTCGTTGCAGGCTAGGCGCAAGCCTCCATTCATCTTCCAGCCGGTGCCGAGCCCGGTCTCGGCTTCAAGCTTCTTGTAGAGATCGACGGAATAGCCGAGCAGCTGGGTGATGTTGGCGCTGGTGCGCAACTGGCCAACGAGGCCGGCCGCATGGAAGGTCGTGCCCGAAGTCAGCTTCTTGCGCTCCAGAAGCACCGTGTCCGTCCAGCCGAGCTTGCCGAGATGGTAGGCCGTCGAGCAGCCGATGATCCCGCCGCCGATAACAACGGCCTTGGCGGTCTTTGGCAATTCCTTCGTCATATTACCGATCCTGTTCAAAAGCGTCATAGGCGCGCTCGAAGCGCGCTAAATTCTCGGCCGTGTAGGCGGCGTAGTCGAAGTCGATGGTGGAGTGGATTTCGGACACCATGCTCCACAGCGTCTCGCGCAGCAGCGAGGCGCACTTCATGGCTTGATAGCGCCGCCAGAGGTCCGCGCTTAGCGGCATCCGATAGTAGGACTCGAGCATCGATCGCTCGGTCGCCTCGGAGAACTCGCTGTTGGAGGCAAGACCGCCAAGGTCGAAAAGCGGCGTGTTGAACCCCGCATAGTCCCAGTCGATCAGCCACAGGCGCTTGCCATCATCGAGAAAGTTGGCGGCCAGCATGTCGTTGTGGCCGAAGGCGATCTCGAACGGGCCACCCGCCGCCTCCAGCCTTTCGGCTTTGGCGAGCAGATCCGGGAAAAGCCGGCGATAGGGGCTGTCGGCTGCTTCCAGATTCGCGATGTAGTCGCGAATGACATGGAACACCCAGAAGATCGCCGCCGCGCCGCGAAATTCGCGGGCGATGTCATGGTGGCAGGCCCGCACCAGGGGGATCACACGCTCCAAAGTCTCGGGGCGCCGAAGATCCTCCGGCGTGAGCGCCTTCGACTCGATGTAGTCGAGGACGAGCACGCCCGGCGCATGATAAATGACTTCAGGCGACAGGCCCGCCGCATGTGCGGCCTGGCTGGCGGCAAGCTCGTTCTGCCGGCTGATATGGTGAACCGGAATGTCTTCGCCCAATCGGACGACGCGGCGAACCGTGCGATCCCGCACCAGATAATTCCGGTTTGTGATGCCACCGGTGATTGGGACAATTTCGATCGGACCCTGCCAAATGCCAAGCGCATGAATCCGATCTTCAGGCGTCACGCTTTTCCCCTTCGCGGCCTATCCTATTGAAATCATGGCCAGAGAGGGATCAGCTGTCAAGCGCGGCTAGATCGTGGCGCCTGATGCATCAAAGACATGACACCGGGCCGGATCGAAGGACGCTTTCACGTTCGTTCCGCGTTCGACCTTTTGCTGGCCGTCGAGTGCGATCGTCAGCTGCTGTCCGTCCGGAGTCTTCGCGTAGAGCATGGTTGCGCCGCCGAGGTTTTCAACGAGATCGACATTGACAGTCGTAAGCGTGATCCCGCCGGTTTCGAGCACCGAAAGATGTTCCGGTCTGATGCCGAAGGTAACGGCTTGCCCGGCCTCCGTATTGAGCCGGCGCGGCAGGCGAACGGCGTTGCCGCAGACGTTGATGGTCGTGTCTGCTTCGCCCACCTGCTCGATGCGGGCCTGCAGGAAGTTCATTTTCGGGCTGCCAATGAAGCCCGCGACGAAGCGGTTCGCCGGGTTGTTGTAGAGATCGAGCGGCGCGCCGACCTGCTCGATACGGCCGGAGTTCAGCACGACGATCTTGTCGGCCATGGTCATGGCCTCCACTTGGTCGTGGGTAACGTAGATCATCGTATTGCCGAGGCTGCGATGCAGTCGGGAAATCTCGACGCGCATCTGCACCCGCAGTTCCGCGTCGAGGTTGGAGAGCGGTTCGTCGAACAGGAAGATGCGCGGTTCGCGCACGATCGCACGGCCGATCGCGACGCGCTGACGCTGGCCGCCGGAGAGTGCCTTCGGCTTGCGCTCAAGCAGCTTTTCGATCTGCAGGATTTCGGCGGCGCGCTTCACCTTCGGCTGAATCTCTGCCTTCTTGTAGCCGGCCGTCTCAAGCCCGAAGGCCAGGTTCTTGTAGACGGACATATGCGGGTAGAGCGCATAGGACTGGAACACCATCGCGATGCCGCGCTTGGCCGGCGCCACCTCGTTCATCCGCTCGTTGTCGAGCAGAAGCGCGCCGCCGGTGATCTCTTCGAGACCCGCGATCATGCGCAAGAGCGTGGACTTGCCGCAGCCTGACGGGCCGACGAAGACCGCGAACTCGCCGGGATCAATCTTCAGGTCGATGCCGTGGATAACATCAAGCGCGCCGTAGCGCTTTTCGACCTTCTGGAGAACGACGCTTGTTGCCATGATCTCAGGATCCTCCCTGGTCCGTTACTTCGTGCGAGCACGCCAGTCGGCGTACTTCGGGCTGTCCGATCCGATCGGCAGGATGACTTCGCTGCCGGTATCGGACGATTGGTAGATGGCGGTCACGAGTTCCAGCGCGCGGCGCGCGTCCTTTGTCGTCACCGGCAGCGGACCATTGCCGCTGAGATAGGCGTGGAAATGCTCCATCTGCGTGGTGAAGCGAGGCGCGACCGGTTGCCAATGACCGATGATGGCGTCGATGCGCGCCTGCACATCGTCATTCGCGGCGATGATCTTCCATGGATCCTTACCCGGTGAGTAAGGCTCATGGTTGCTTTCGAAGGTGACGTTTTCGAAGTGCAGCCGCAACCGGCTGATCTCCTCCTGGGAGCCCAGCGTGCAGGAGAGAGACACGAAGGCGCCGCTCTGCATCAATAGGCTTGCCGAGGCGCAATCCTCGACCTCGATGTCGTTGACGCGAGTTGCGACCCTACCGAACACCTTCGATACCGGACCCATCAGATGCAACAGCATATCGTGTAGGTGCAGCGCATGGGTGACCAACACGCCCCCAAGCTCCGTCGCCCACTTGCCGCGCCAAGGCACGGAGTAATACTCGGGCGTGCGGCGCCAGAAAGTTTCCACCGAGCCCATATAGGGCCTGCCCGCGATACCCGCCTCGATGATCCGTTTCGCCTTTTCGATGCCGTCGCCGTAGCGATACTGGAAAATCGGCATCAGCGTCCCTTTGGCCGCCTTCTCCGCTTCGATGATCATATCGACGCCGGAAAGCGAGCCGGTCAACGGCTTCTCGCAGATGACGTGCTTGCCCGCTGCCAGCGCCGCCACCACCTGCTCCAGGTGGATGCCGGGCGGCGTGCAGATGTCGACGATATCGACGCTCTCATCGGCCAGCACGTCGGCAAACGAGGTCGTGCACTTGGCGATGTCGAACTCGTCGCCGATCTCGCGCAGCCGCTCTTCGTTCAGGTCGCAGATCGCCACCACCTTGAACTTCTCGGGATGCGGCAAGTAGCCTTCGACGATGTGGGAACGGCCGATGCCGCAGCCAACGATCGCAACTCTCTTGATAGTCATTGACCTATATCCGTAACTGCATCAGCGCTTCATGCCTGTCGTGGCGATGCCTTCGATCAGCAATCGCTGGAAAAACAGGAAGAAGAAGAACACCGGCACCAGCGTCAGCGTGGACATGGCGAACAGGCCGCCCCAGTCCGATGCGCTGGTCGAGTCGACGAAGGTGCGCAGGCCGAGCTGGATCGTGTAGGTGTTCATGTCGTTGAGGTAGATCAGCGGCCCGAAGAAGTCGTCCCAGGTCCAGATGAAGGAAAAGATCGCTGCGGTCGCTAGCACCGGCAGTGATAGCGGCAGCATGATCTTCCAGTAGATGCGCCAGGCACTGCACCCGTCCATCATCGCCGCTTCGTCGAGTTCGCGCGGGATGCCGCGGAAGAACTGCACCATCAGGAAGATGAAGAAGGCATCGCTTGCCAGAAACTTCGGCACGACCAGCGGCAGGATGGTGTTCACCCAACCGAGGTTGAGGAACAGCACATACTGCGGAATGAGCGTCACGTGGTACGGGATCATCAGTGTGCCGAGCATGATCGCGAACCAGAAGTTCCGGCCGGCGAAACGCAGCCGGGCAAAGGCGTAGGCTGCCAGCGAACAGGCAACAACATTGCCGATGACGGTCAGAACCGAAATGACCAGCGAGTTCCAGAAGAACCGGCCGAAGCTGATGTCGAGGCCGACCCAGCCGCGAAGATAGGATGAGAAGTCGATCGACGACGGAATGAGCGAGGTCGACGAGAAGATCTCGTTTTCCGGCCGAACCGACGCGGAGACCATCCACAGCAGCGGATAGAGCATCAGCAGCGAGCCGAGGATCAGCAGCGTATGGACCGTGATCGATGCCGGGAGGCTGCGCTTGGTGATATCGGAAGGTGGTGCCGCAACGGCCGATGTAATCCCGTTAGTCATCGTAGTGCACCCAATAACGCGAGGTCAGGAAGGAGAAGGCAGTGAAGACCGCGATGATCAGCACGAGGACCCAGGCGAGCGCCGAGGCGTAGCCCATGCGGAAATTTCCGAAAGCCTCCTGATAGAGATAGAGCGTGTAGAACAGCGTCGAGTTGATCGGCCCGCCTGTGCCGCCCGAGATGATGAAGGCCGGTGTGAAGGCCTTGAAGGCATCGATCGTCTGAACGACGGCGTTGAAGAAGATGACCGGCGTCAAGAGCGGCAGAGTGATCTTGTAGAACTGCCGGAACTTGGATGCGCCGTCGAGGCTGGCGGCCTCATACATATCGGTCGGAATTTGCCGCAGGCCGGCAAGGAAGATGATCATTGGCGAGCCGAACTGCCAAACGCTGAGCGCCACCAGCGTATAGATCGAATAGCTGGGATGTGAGATCCAACTCGGACCTTCGATCCCGAAATTGGCAAGCGCCGCGTTGACCAGGCCGTCGCGGGCGAAGAGCTGCCGCCAGAGGACGGCGATCGCCACGCTGCCGCCGAGCAGCGACGGCAGATAGAAGATGGCGCGGTAGACGGGCAGACCGCGCACACCCTTGTTAAGCGCCATCGCGACCAAGAGTGCGAAAGCGAGCTTGAACGGAACCGAGAGCACAACATAGGTCAGGGTCACCGACATTGCCGACGCGAACTTCGGGTCGGCCGTCGCGATACGCACGTAGTTGGCAGCACCCACCCAGCCCGGCGACTGCAACATGTCGAAGTCGGTGAAGGACAAGTAGAGCGAAATCAGAGCAGGTCCGAGGGTCAGCCCGAAAAAGCCCAGAAGCCAGGGCAATAGGAACAGGTAACCCGGCGCATTGGCATTCCACAGCCGCCGAAAACGGCTGTCTGCCACTGCTCCCTGGTAATGTTCCACTGCTACGGCTCCGCTAGCCGTCGTGCGCATCGCATTGGTCATAGGTTTCAACCTCGCGCGAGAATACGCGTGATCTCATCCACGAGCTGCTTGCCGCCATCGGCTGGCGCCACCTGGCCAAAAGCAACCTGCTCGGAAATGTTGCGCAAGGTCAGTTCGCCTTCGCCCGCGCCCGAGGGCGGCGGCGGCGGCAACTTGCCGGCAAGTTCTCCAAGTCCGGCGACATACTCCAGCGGAATTTTGCCCACTGCATCGAGCTTGCCAGCGACCACGTCACGCATGGCAGCGGACTCTGGAATGCCGCGCTCGACACCGAGCAAGACCGCAGCATCCGGATTCTGCACGAAGAAGTTGACATAATCGACCGCCTGCTCAAGCACCTTCGATTGCGACGACACCGAGAAGAACATCGATGGCTTGCGATAGTGCCCACCCTTGGAGTCCTTGGCGACCCGCATGTAGTTGGTAAGTGCGAGCTTGTCCTTGTTCATCTGCTGATAGGCAACGAACTGGTTCGAATGCGCGTAGCCGGCAGCCGACTTGCCGAGCGAGACAGTATTGGTCTCGATGTCGTTCTTGTCCAACGCCTGAATGTCGGCGGGGACGCAGGCGCCGCTTTCGCGGAACTTGTTCCACATATCGAACCATTCGGAGGCTTCCTCGACGCCGAAGGCAATCTTGCCGTCCGCCGTGTAGAGGGCCTTGCCGCGCTGGCGAAGGTAGTTTTCGAACAGGGGCTCGGCACCGCTGCCGTCGGCCATGCCGAACATGCCCTTCCGCTTGCCCGCCTTGGTCAGCTCGGCGGCCATCTTGCCGAACTCTTCCCACGTGGTTGCCTGGGTCGGCAGGTCTATACCTGCTTCCTGGAAGGCAGTGGTGTTGAGCACCGTTGCGGCCGAGTTGGCACCGAGGCTGACGCCATAGAGGTGTCCATTCACACTGCCGCCTTCGACCTGTGCCTTGTCGAAATCGCCCAGATTGAGCTTGGCCGGCATATAGGACTCAAGCGGTGCAAGCGCGCCGCGCCCGGCATACTCGACGATGTACCGATAATCCATCTGGATCACGTCGGGCGCGTTCTTGCCGGCAACCTGTGTTGCCAGGCGCGGCCAGTAGTCGCCCCAGCCGAGAAATTCGCCGGTGATCGAAACGCCGGGATTTTTCGACTTGTAGAGATCCGAGACCTTATTGGTGCGGTCTGCGCGCGGTTGCGAGCCCCACCAGATAAGGCGAAGTCGGGCATCCTCTGCGAATGCAGGGGCACCGAGCGCCGAAAGCGACAGGAGCGAAGCTCCCCCCGCCATGAAGCCACGTCTATTTATGCTGAACGTCATCTGTTCTCCTCCTCCCTTGGGGAACGCCTCCACACGTTCCTTGCTGGTTTCTCTTGCAACAAATAACTAATTGGTTACAAGCTATGGACAAGCGTTGAGGCTGTCAAGCGCTGATGTTGATGGTGCCGCTGACGCTTCTCGTTTTTACAATCTGTTCTCAACGTACTATGAGCGCAATGGGGAAATTGGAAAGGTGAGCCGATGGAAGGCGCCGGCAGAAATGGGCAAAAGAAGAGAGTAAGGCGTCAATCGCCCGAACGTGTCCTGCAGCGCGATCCGGAACGGACCCGCGCGGCAATCCTTGAGGCTGCGACCAAGGAATTTGCTGAGAACGGCATCGGCGGGGCGCGCGTCGACGCCATCGCCGAGCGTGCTGGCACAAACAAGCGCATGCTTTACCACTACTTCGGCGACAAGGAACAGCTCTATCTCAGGGTGCTGGAGGAGGCCTATGTCGGGATCCGCACCGCCGAACGCGAGCTCCATATCGGCGACCGCACGCCTGAGGAGGGCATTGGTGAGTTGGCGCTGTTCACCTGGCGCTATTTCCTGAAGCACCCGGAATTTCTCAGTCTGCTCGGAACCGAGAACCTTCATCGCGCCCGCTGGCTACGCCAATCGGTTCGGCTCAAGGAATTGCATTCGCATTTGATCGGAGAACTCGCCGACGTGCTGGAGCGCGGCAAGAAGGCTGGTGTCTTCATCGCCAATGCCGACCCGCTGAATGTTTACCTGACGATTGCCTCGCTCGGATATTTCTATCTGTCCAACCAGTACACGCTTTCGACGATTTTCGGCCGTGACCTGGCGGAGCCGGGCAATCTCAACGCCTGGGAGAGGCACATCGTCCACGTGACCCTCGCATCGATTTCCGCCTGATCCGTGAAATTCGCCATCGGCTATTGACAGGAAACCATCTCTGCCATCAGGTAACTGTTTAGTTACAGCTTTGCCATGAGCCGCGAATAGGGGGCGCAGCTTTCCTTGGTCAGGCATCAGGACGCTGTTCGTTTCATACGCATGAGGAGGATCATTCGATGGAGAAACGTCGCTTTGCTTTGATTGGAACGGGAAACCGCGGCACCACCATGTGGGGCAAGGAATTGCTTGCCGGCTGGCGCGAGCATGTGGATCTCGTCGCGATCGTCGACACCAACTCGCTGCGTGCCGAGCGAGCCCGCACGATGATCGGCAGCAATGCGCCGATCTACGAAAACATCGACGCCATGCTCGCTGAGCAGCAGGTCGATCTCGTCATCGTCTGCACGCCGGATTATACGCATGACGACATCGTCGTTCGTGCTTTGGAAGCCGGCATCGACGTCATTACGGAAAAGCCGATGACGACGGCTGTCGACAAGATCCGCCGTATCCTCGATGCGGAAAAACGAACCGGCAAGCGCGTGGACGTGTCGTTCAACTACCGCTACGCGCCGACGGCGGCCAAGATCAAGGAGCTGCTGAATGGCGGCGAGATCGGCCGCGTCACCTCGGTCGACTTCCACTGGTACCTCGATACGAAGCACGGGGCCGACTATTTCCGTCGCTGGCACGCCTATGCAGAAAACTCCGGCAGCCTTTTCGTGCACAAGGCGACGCATCACTTCGATCTCTTGAACTGGTATCTGGATAGCGACCCCGATGCCGTCACTTCCTTCGCCGACCTGCAGAACTACGGCCGCAAGGGGCCGTTCCGCGGCCCGCGCTGCAAGCTCTGTCCGCATACTGGCGAGTGTGACTATTATCTCGACCTCGAAGCCGATCCATTCCTCGATTCACTGTACGAAGACCCGTCGAAAATCGATGGCTACTTCCGCGACGGCTGCGTTTATCGCGAGGATATCGATATCCCCGACACGATGGTCGTCAGCATCCGCTACAAGAACAACGTCCATGTTTCCTATTCGCTGAATACCTTCCAGCCGATCGAAGGCCACCACATCGCCTTCAACGGCACGCATGGGCGCATTGAGCTCAGGCAATACGAAAAGCAGCCCTGGGAAACGCCTGACGAGGACACTATCCTGCTCGTCCGCAATTTCCCGAAAGACAAGCCGGCCGTCGAACGCATCGTCGTGCCGCATTCGGCGGGCGGCCACTACGGCGGCGACAACCGCATGCGCAACATGATCTTCAAGCAGGGGATGGAAGACAAGCTTGGCCAACGAGCCGGCACGCGTGCTGGCGCCATGTCGGTACTGTGTGGCATTGCGGCGCTCACCAGTTCGCGCACCGGCAAGGTCGTGAAGATCTCCGATTTGATGCCGGAGATCGTCGCCGCTGCACCGGCGAATTTGAAAGCCGGCTAAGCAATAAGTGCCAGGTCGCGGCGCAGGATCTGATATCGGAGCGGTTCGCCCTTGGTGAACCGCTCTATTTCATCGATTGCCATGTCCCCGAGGCGCCCGCGCTCGAGCCCCACTGCGCCGGCGATGTGCGGCGTCAGGAAGACATTCGGCAGATCGTAGAAAGCCGACCCCCTCTCGGGTATTTCAGGATCCGTGACGTCGATGATGGCGTCGATTTTCCCATTGGCGAGCGTCTTGAGCAGCGCAGCTTCGTCGATCAGGGCGCCGCGCGCCGTGTTGATCAGCGTTGCGCCGTCCTTCATCAGCGACAGCTCCTCTGCTCCGATCATATGACGCGTCGAGGCAAGAGATGGCGCATGCAGGGAGACGATATCGGATCGTGTCATCAACGTCGGCAGGTCGACCTTCTCGGTTCCGAGGCTTTTCGCCTCGACTACATCGACGGTGGGGTCGAAGAGAAGCACGTTGTATTCGAATGGTCGCAACAGCTCGATGACCCGTCGGCCGATGCGCGATGCGCCGACGATGCCGACCGTGCGGCGATAATTGCCGATCGCCAGCCGCTGCATCGCGTGCGTCCGGTGTCGGTCGCGATCCGCGACGTAAAGGTCGCGAAAGCGGAACACCTGCTTGCCGGCGAAGATGATTGTCGCAAGCGTAAACTCCGCAACCGGCACCGAGTTCGCTTCGGCGGCGTGCGTGACGGCAATGCCGGCATCGAAGATCTGCTCGTCGACGATTCCCTTCACGGTTCCGGCCGCATGGGCGATGAGCCGCAGCCGTGGTGCGGCCGCAAGCACCTCGCGACCGATATAGGGCGCCCCCCAACCGGTGATGAGGATGTCGGTCTCGGCGAGAACGCGGCGAGCACGATCGTCGCTAAAGCTCTGAAGCGGTGTAGGGTCGAGAAGATGGCCGATCTCCGCCAACCGGCGCAGCGCCTCGGCGTTCAGGACGTGCTCTGTTCGGGATGGCTGCATGGCAAGCGCGATGGACGGGTGCTTCATGGCATCTGCCCCGGTGCCTTGATGGCGCTGACCTCGATGCCGGCGCTCGCCACAAGGGCTTCAAGCTCCGCAATGTCAGGAGCCTTTGGTCGAGCAGCCCACGCGGCGGCTACCGTGCTTGTGTCGTTGGCGGCAAGGACCGCGGTCATCAGGATCGTCTGGCCTGCTGGAATTTCACCACGCAGCTGCGGCACCAGCGTCTTCGCAACGATCATGTTGGTGTTCGGCGGCGCCTTTTGTGTGACGCCGGTGCGCGGTGCCTGAGAGCCGAGATCGACAATTCCGCTGAAGTCAGCTTCCCCGACGGCGTAGGCGCTCGAACCGTCCGCGACAAGCGTATCGAGCTCGAAATCCCGGCGTGCGATCGCAAAGCCGCCTTCCGCGGTCTGCAGAGGCCGGGGTGTGTTGATCCGGTGGACGCGGATGTGCCATGGCGCTGCCGGCACCAGCCAAGTCTCGACGTCTACATCCTGGAATGGCGACCACTTGGAATAAAGAACATCACCAGCAAGCTTGGCCTCCCGGTTGGTCTCGCGAACACGGTAATGCAGGCCATCATCGCTGAAGGCGAGGGCTGAATCGAAGGCGGCGCCGGCGAAGTTGCGCTCGTCGGATTCGACGCTGAATCCGTAGCGGCTGGAATAGGCGAACTTCGCGTATTTCTCCGTGCCGAACCGCATCTGCAGGTTCTCCTGGCCGGAGGAAAGCGCGACGACGTCGCCGCCATTGCGCATCAGCACCATGCCGGGATGGCGCTGCGGCAGGACGCTCGCCGTTTCGACAGGCGGCTTTTCCGGCGCAGTCCAAAAGGGATGATCCTCGGCCAAAGCCAGCGGCAGGAACGCCTTGAATGCCCAATAGGGCGAACCGGCTGAATTGTAGTTCTCGGACATCAGCAGGTTGGGATAGCCGAAGCCGATCGACAGGATGCCGTCGCGGTTGGTCATCGGCTTGTCCTTCCACCAGCGCAGATGCTGCAGGCAGCGGCTCTTGATTTCGCCCCAAGGCAAGGCCTCAAGATCGGCGAAGGCAAGAGCTGACCAGAAACCGGCGCAGGCGAAGCGGTAGGTCAGGCTGCGGCCGAACGGAATCGTCGCACCATCCGAGCCGAACCAGTGTTTGAAGTCATTGGCGAAGAGGACAGCACGTTCGCGGTAACGCTCTGCGTAGTCGTCGTCGACGAGCTTGGAGTAGATCAGGCCGTAGAAATGCATGGCGAATGGAATGTAGTGGTCGATACGGCGAACATTGCCGTCACGGTACCAGCCGTCACCGATGTAGAAGCCCTCTAGCTCCTCGAGATATTGCTTGGTCAGGCTGCGGTCGAAATTGGCGCCGACGCGGTCGAGCGCGATGTCGACGAAGATGCGGAAGAATTTCCAGTTGTTGTCGGCATAGTCGAACTGCCGGGCATGCTTGAGATAGGCGACGACATTGTCGCGCGCCCGGCCGCTCAGCGGCTCCCAGACCTTCTCCGGCACCAGTGCCAGCGCGAAGCCGAGCGCCGCAAGCTCTACCATGCGCTGATCGCGACCGTTGACGGTCCCCCAATATTCAGGGTGTCTCGGGTCTGTGCCATTGGCGATGCCCTCGGCAAAGCGGTGCCATTCCTCGAAGTCGCCGCCACCCGCGCCAAACGGCGCCAATCCCCAGAGCGGCCGCGCAAAGCCTTCGAGATCCGCTGCCGCGCGATCGAAATGCGCAGCCGCGCCATCAAGCCGGACGCGGGCATTGCCTGCCGAAAAAAAGGGAAGCAGCGGATCGAAGAGGTCACGCAGCGCGCGCGACATGTCCTCGCGTGTCTTCAGCGGATTGTTGGCAAGCGGATTTGCACTGGCGGGGTCATAGGTCATCGGCATTGCTCATTTCAGGAGTTCGGAACGGTGCCGCCGCCAATTGGCACGACGGCATGGCAAATCTGGCGGGCAGGGGCATTGCGGTCCTTGAAGCGCGCAACAATAAGACTGACTGCCTCCCTGCCAAGCGCCATGCGATCGACGCGCATGGTCGACAGCGGTGGGTTGGTCATCAGCGCGCAGGGAAGATCGTCGAAGCCGACGATGGCGAAATCCTCCGGCACCCGCATTCCGGCCTCGGTTGCGGCTTCGAGAACGCCGACGGCGATGAAATCGTTCATGCAGAAGGCGGCAGTGAAGCCGACGTTCTCCGCGAGCACGGCGGACGTCAGTTCGTGCGCTTCGCGGGTTGCACTGCCATGGAAGGTCATCGACACAAGGCGTCCTTCCGCACCCTCCACCTCTGAAATCGCAGCTTTGAAGCCGCGCACGCGCTCGCGAATCGTGTTCCGGTGCGATCCCGTCAAATGTAGGATCCGGCGATGGCCGGCATTCAGTAGACGGGTCGTCGCTTCATAGGCACCGAAAAAGTTCGAAGGTGAAACGCCGTCGATCTTGAGCCGCGGATCGGTGCCGTTGACCAGCACCGTCGGGATCGCGGCGTCCTCGAACCAGGCGCGCAACTCGGCGCTCGGATCGATTCCGACGAGGAACAGCCCGCCGGCACCGGCCGTCTGCATATACTCATGGACCACGTCCGGCGTAGCCCTGTTCTCGCGGATGAGCCGCACCTCGAAGGGAAGACCGGCATCGAGGGCGCCGGCGCGCAACCCCTCGACGATCCCTTCGTAGAAGACACTCAGCCCGCCTGTTACCCCATCGCTGGCTATCAAGGCGAGAGTGCCGCGCAGCGGACCGCTCGTCGTGCGGGCCGAGTAACCGTTCTCGGCCGCCACCTTGAGAATGTGCTGGCGCACGCTTTCGCTGATTCCGGGCTCGTTGGCGAGCACGCGGGACACCGTGGATACGGAGACTCCAGCCATGGCTGCGATGTCGGCTTGTCTCAGTCTTTTGGTCTTCATCTCGTTCATATCGAGGAGATTATGCAAATAATGCAAATTTGCAAGAAAAAGATAATTTGTTGCATTGAGTATTTTTTTGCGTAATCTACGCCGCATAAGCCCACTAAGCCGTTGGAGGATGGCGGGGCGATGAAAGAGGAGGATGAAAGATGCAGGTCAATCGCCGTTCATTTCTGATGGGTTCTGCCGGTGTTGCTGCCGGTCTGGCCTTCGGCGCCGGAGGCTCGATCCCGGCTTTTGCGGAAGATTCGAAGCTTCGCGCGATGTGGTGGGGATCGAACGATCGTGCCAAACGCACGCTTGATGTCACGAAGCTCTACGAGAGCAAGAATCCCGGCGTGTCGATCGTCGGTGAGTCCCTGAGTGGCGATGGCTACTGGACCAAGCTGTCCACACAGATGGCTGGCCGCGCCATTGCCGACGTGTTCCAGCTCGAGCCGGGAACGATCTCGGACTACTCCAAGCGCGGTGCCTGCCTGGCACTGGATGAATTCGTACCCTCGACATTGAAGGTCGATTCGTTCGGCAAGGACATGCTGAAGCTGACGACTGTGGACGGAAAGCTTTACGGCGTCGGTCTTGGCCTCAACTCCTTCGCGCTGTTCTTTGACCAGACTGCCTTCGAGAAAGCTGGCATCCCGGTGCCGACTGCGGACCTTACTTGGGAAGAGTATGCCAAGCTTGCGGTCGAACTGACGAAGGCTGGCGGCAAGGACAACTACTGGGGCGGCCCTTACGGTGCGCGCTACACCTACGTCTTCGATGCCTGGTTGCGTCAGCGCGGCAAGAGCCTCTATGCCGACGGCAAGCTCGGCTTCAATGTGGACGATGCGACGGCGTGGTACACGTTCTGGGAGGATCTGCGCAAGAAGGGCGGCACCGTCGCTGCCGATATCCAGACGCTTGACCAGAACACCATCGACACGAACGCACTCGCGCTCGGAAAATCGGCAATGGGGATGGCCTATTCCAACCAGCTCGTCGGCTACCAGCTTCTTTCCAAAAATAAGCTCGCGATCACGCTCCTGCCGCGCGAAAAGAAGGGCGGCCCCTCCGGCCACTATTATCGCCCCGCATTGATCTGGAGCGTCGGTGGGTCTACCAAGAATGGCGAAGCTGCGGCCAAGTTCATCGACTTCTTCGTCAACGACGTCGACGCCGGCAAGATCCTTGGCGTGGAGCGCGGCGTGCCCATGTCGCCGGTCGTGCGCGAGGCGATTCTCCCCAACCTTAATCCGACCGAGCAGGCCACCGTGAAATATATTAACCTGCTGAAAGATCAGGTCGGCGAATATCCGGCACCGGCACCGCTCGGCTCGACACAGTTCGACCAGCGCGTTTTCCGTCCGATCGCCGATGAACTCGCTTTCGAGCGGACGACTCCCGCCGAAGCGGCGGCCCGTCTCCTTGAAGAAGGCAAGGCGACGATCAAGGGTTGATCGCATACACGTGGCTGAATTGGATCGCGGCAGTCGTAAAAACTGCCGCGATTTTCTTTGCTTTCGTGCCTCCTGGTCTCTCGATGACAATTGTATGATTTTTGATTGAGAAAACCTTTTCTCACTTGACGATCGGTTTGGGAAAAGCTTTTCTCATCGTCGAACAGGGAGGGGCGCGGTGAACGTCACTGGCGGAAAAAGAGGCCGGATCACCATTCACGACGTCGCAGCGGCGGCGGGTGTTAGTATCTCTACTGCGTCGAAAGCGCTGAATGAAACCGGGCGCATGAGCGCGGACACCCGGGAGCGGGTGAAGCGCATCGCCGGCGAGGTCGGGTTCCGTCCGAATGCGCTTGCCCGCGGCCTGCTGAGCAAACGCAGCTTCACGATCGGCCTGTTGACCAACGACACGTATGGGCGCTTCACGCTGCCTGTCATGGCCGGCATTTCGGAGGCGTTGCTCGATCACGGGGTATCGGTTTTTCTCTGCGCGATCGAAGACGATCCAGCGCTCGGTCAGATCCATGTCGACGCCATGCTGGAAAAGCAAGTGGACGGGATCATCGCCACTGGAAAGCGATTGGATCGACAGCTTCCGATCGATCTTTCGGACCTGCCTGTCCCCGTCGTCTACGCATTCACCGAGGGGGCATCCACAAGCGTTACCTTCCGCTCGGACGACGCGCAGGGCGCGCGGCTGGCGGTGGAATGGCTTGTGAAGATGGGCCGTCGTCGGATTGCTCACGTGACCGGGCCGGAGAGTTTCTTCTCGGTTCGCGAGCGCGCGGATGCCTATCGCGATGTCATTGGCGGCGAGGGCCTCGTCATGTTTGGTCACTGGGCCGAGGCCTGGGGTCACGAGGCTGTCGCTGAGATTTGGAGCAAGGAAGGCGAAAGGCCGGACGCGATCTTCTGCGGCAACGATCAGATCGCCCGTGGCGTGGTGGATGCGCTGCGCGAGCGTGGTCTACGCGTGCCGGACGATGTTTCCGTGGTCGGTTTCGACAATTGGGAGATCGTCGCCGGCCAGACGCGGCCGCCGCTCACCTCCGTCGATATGGAGTTGAAGGAACTAGGGCGTCAGGCCGGGTTGACGGTCCTGGCGCTGGCGGAGGGACGCCCGGTGGATCCGGGTGTCAGGAAATTGCCGTGCCGGCTTGTGGTGCGGCAGTCATGCGGGGCCCAAAACCCCAGGAGATGAGGAACCGGCGCGGAGGAGATGCGCCAATTTGGGAGGAAGTGCCATGATTAAGCGTCTGTTGGCTGCGACAAGCGTTGCCACCCTATGCCTGGTGTCCGGAGCGTCGGCCGCCGAGAAAGTCGAAATGTGGGTCCGTTCGGGCATCGGTGAGTCCTTCAAGAAGGTTGTCGAAGCCTACAATTCCAGCCACGAGAACCAGGTCGTTGCGACCGAGGTGCCGTTCTCGGAACTCGTCCAGAAATACGCAACCGCCATTGCCGGTGGGCAGGCGCCGGATGCCTTGTCGATGGATCTCATCTACAACCCGGCCTTCGCTGCTGCCGGACAGTTGGAAGACC
The DNA here is from genome assembly GCF_014194695.1 of Rhizobium sp. BK399. Taxonomy (GTDB): domain Bacteria; phylum Pseudomonadota; class Alphaproteobacteria; order Rhizobiales; family Rhizobiaceae; genus Rhizobium. The sequence goes on from NZ_JACIAH010000006.1 coordinate 188,071, forward strand.
TGACGGACTGGGCAAAGAAGCTGCCCTATTTCAATTCGCTATCGCCGTCGCACGTCCGCCTCGGCACCTATCAGGATCGCGTCTACGGTTTGCCGTTGTCAGTCGAGACCTCGGTCTTCGCCTGGAACAAGGACCTCTACAAGAAGGCAGGTCTTGATCCTGAAAAGGCGCCAGCGACCTGGGAGGAAATCACTGCTAACGCCGAGAAGATCCGTAAGCTCGGTGATGACACCTACGGCTTCTATTTCTCCGGCGGCGGCTGCGGTGGCTGCATGATCTTCACGTTCACGCCGCTCACCTGGGGTGCGGGTGCCGACATCCTGTCGGCCGACGGCAAGACGGCGACCCTCGATACCCCGCAGATGCGCAAGGCGGTCGACTACTATCGCGACATGGTTAAGAAGGATCTTGTCCCGGCAAGCGCTGCCAGCGACAATGGTGCCAACTTCCTGACCTTCACCAACGGCAAGATCGGCCAACAGAGCCTCGGTGCCTTCGCGATCGGCACGCTCGTCACCGAGCATCCCGACATCAATTTCGGCGTGACGCTCATCCCGGGCGTTGACGGCAATCCGTCTTCCTTTGCTGGCGGCGACAACTTCGTCATCACCAAGGGCACCAAGAAGATCGACGCCGTGAAGGAATTCCTCGAATACATCTACTCCATGGACGGCCAGAAGATCATGGCGAAATACGGCAGCCTGCCGACCCGCGGTGACATCGCCGACAAGGTGCTCGAGGGCCTCGATCCGCGGCTGCAGGTCGGCCTGAAGGCCATCTCGGTCGCCAAGACCCCTTATACGCTGCAGTTCAACGATCTGATCAACAGCGCCAACGGTCCGTGGGCGACATTCACCAACGCCGCCATCTTCGGCGACGATGTCGACGGCGCCTTCAAGAACGCGCAGTCGGAGATGCAGTCCATCATTGACAGCGGCCAATAATCTCCCGGCGGCCGTGGCCGGAGGGCGGTGGCAGTCCTCCGGCCGATTTTACCAGGAATGATGCGGAGTGTTTCGATGACCGTGACGGGTCAAAAGCAGATTGCATGCGTGCGCAGACGTGCCCCACGACCGGAATGGACGGGCCTCCTCTACATCGCTCCGGCGATGCTTTTGGTGATCGTTTTCTTCGTGCTCCCGGTCGGGTTCACCGCCTGGATGAGCCTTCACAACTGGCCCCTGATGGGTGCCCAGCGCTGGATCGGCTTCAACAACTACTTCCGCATGTTCAATGACGGCCGCTTCGTCGCGGCTCTGAACTTCACCGCCTACTACACGGTCATCGTGACGATCCTGATCTTCGCGGTCGCCTTTCCGCTTGCCCTGTTCGTCGAGCGGCAGCGGGCCTTCGTCAGCACCTATCGCACCGTCATCTTTCTACCCGTCGTCGTCGGTCTGGCGTCGGCGTCGCTGCTGTGGGTGTGGCTCGCCAACGTCGACAGCGGTTTCATCGGTCCCGCCTTGAAAGCGCTCGGACTGGTCGAGAAGAGCCCGAACCTGCTTGCCACCTTCGACAGCGCGTTCCTGACGATTTGCGTCATGGTCGTGTGGAAGATAGCCGGCTTTACAATGATCATCCTGCTCACAGGGTTGCAGGCGATCCCGACCGATCTCACCGAGGCCGCTGTCGTCGATGGCGCAAACTGGTGGCAGCGTTTCCGCTTTCTGACGCTGCCGTTAATGCGCAGGACGATCGCGCTTGCTCTGATTATTTCGGTGACCGGCTCGATCCTCGCCTTCGATCAGTTCTACATCATGACCTCGGGCGGACCGCAAAACAGAATGATTTCCGTCGTTTACTATATCTTCAACCAGTCGTTCGTGTCTTTCAATCTCGGCTATGGCGCAGCGCTGTCGATTGCACTGCTCGCCATTCTGGTCGTCATCAGTGTCGTGCAGCTTTGGCTGCTGCGTGTCGGGGAGGAGCGCTGATGAGCCTCGTCACTGGTCGCAGGCGAAGCCGTGTAATCCGTGGGCAGGCTGCCTATCACGGCACCGGCATCGCTATAGCCATTTTCTTCCTCGCTCCGTTTGTTATCACTCTGCTCGCCTCGCTCCGGCATGGCACGGAGGCGCGGTTGCCGCCGCTGCCGCCATGGCCGACGAACGGCATCAGCTTCGATTCCTATCGCTCGCTGGACAGTTTCGGCGCCGGCATCTGGCAGCATACTCTCAACTCGCTCATCGTGTCGGTTGCGACAGTTGTGCTGACCGTGGTCATCAGCCTGCTCGCCGGCTACGGCTTCTCGCGCTACCGCTTCCCGATGAAGAACGTCTTCTTCATCCTGATCATCGCGACGCTGATGATCCCCTTCCAATCCATTCTCACACCACTCTTCATCATCCTTGCCAGGCTCGGGCTCAACAATTCCCTCTTTGGCCTGACGCTGGTTTATGTGACGCTACAGCTGCCGTTTTCGGTATTCATGATGCGCAACGCCTTCGATGCGGTGCCAAAGGAGATCGAAGAAGCAGCGCGTATCGACGGCGCCCATGACCTGAAGCTGCTCGTGCTCGTGCTGCTGCCGCTTGTCCTGCCGGGTGTCGCGACCGTGGCGATCTTCGCCTTCCTCAATGCCTGGAACGAATTCCTGGCTGCGCTCGTGCTGCTTTCCAGCAACGAGAAGTACACGCTGCCCGTGCTGATGATGGCGGTGCGCGCCGGTCGTCTGGGCGCGATCAACTGGGGCGCCGTGCAGGCGGGTGTCGCCGTCATGACGATCCCGTGCCTCATCGTTTTCCTGCTTCTGCAACGCTACTACATGCGCGGGCTGATGGCCGGCGCTGTGAAATGACCTCCGAAGAAAGATGGATCAAGCCATGAACAAGTTGAAAAGAGATCGCCAGTTTCGTCCGCTTCCCGTACCTGATGTCGATGTGCATGGCCTGTTCGGAGAGCGCCAGGATGCGATCTGCAATAGCACCGCCGAAACGCTGCTCGATCGCTGTGTCGAGGCCGGCATGCTGCAGGCAATCGACGTTACCAAACCGAGCCCAGGTATTGTCATCCCGATCGGTCCCTGGGGCGGTTCGACGCAGATGTTTTGGGATAGCGATCTCGGCAAGTCGATCGAGACGGTTGCCTATTCGCTCTATCGCCGCGCCAATCCTGCTTTGGAAGGCCGGGTCGATGCCATCGTCGATATGTACGAGAAGCTGCAGGATAAGGATGGCTATGTGAATGCCTGGTTCCAGCGGGTTCAGCCCGACCGCCGCTGGACCAACCTGCGCGACCATCACGAACTCTATTGCGCCGGTCACCTGATGGAAGGCGCGGTCGCTTATTATCAGGCCACCGGCAAGCGTAAGCTGCTCGATATCATGTGCCGCTTTGCCGATTACCTGATTTCCGTCTTCGGTCACGGCCCGGGCAAGATGCCGGGCTATTGCGGCCACGAGGAGGTCGAGTTGGCACTGGTCAAGCTCGCCCGTGCGACGGGTGAGAAGAAGTACCTGGACCTTGCCAAGTTCTTTGTCGATGAGCGCGGAACGGAGCCGCACTTCTTCACCGAAGAGGCGATCCGCGATGGTCGCAGCACAGCGGACTATCATCAGAAGACCTATGAATACAGCCAGGCCCATCAGCCGGTTCGCGAGCAGAAGAAGGTCGTCGGCCACGCCGTTCGCGCCATGTACCTCTATTCTGGAATGGCCGACATCGCGACCGAGTATAACGATGACAGTCTGACCGGCGCTCTCGAGACCCTTTGGAACGACCTGACGACCAAGCAGATGTATGTCACTGGCGGCATTGGCCCAGCGGCGGCCAACGAAGGCTTCACTGACTACTATGATCTGCCGAACGAAAGCGCGTATGCCGAGACCTGCGCTTCCGTCGGCCTGGTCTTCTGGGCAAACCGCATGCTTGGCCGCGGCCCGAACCGTCGCTATGCCGATATAATGGAGCAGGCACTCTACAACGGCGCGATGGCCGGCCTCTCGCTCGACGGCAAGACGTTCTTCTACGAAAACCCGCTGGAAAGCGCTGGCAAGCACCACCGCTGGATTTGGCACCATTGCCCCTGCTGCCCGCCGAACATTGCCCGCCTGCTCGCCTCGATCGGCTCCTATATGTATGGTGTCGCCGACGACGAGATTGCCATCCATCTCTACGGAGAAGGCAAGGCGCGGTTCAAAATCGCCGGCTCGGATGTCGAACTGACGCAGAAGACCCGCTACCCCTGGCACGGTGCCGTTCATTTCGACATCAAGACAAGCACGCCGGCTCGCTTTGCGGTTTCGCTGCGTATCCCGGAATGGGCGAATGGCGCAACGCTCGCCGTCAACGGTGAGCCGATCGAACTGGGCTCAGTCGACGTTGATGGTTACGCCCGCATCGAACGCGAGTGGCGCGATGGCGACAAGATCGACTTGAACATTCCGCTGGAAGCGCGCGCTCTTTGGGCAAATCCACTGGTTCGCCAGGACGCCGGGCGCGCTGCTCTGATGCGCGGTCCTCTCGTCTATTGCGTCGAGGCAACGGACAACGGGGCAGGCCTGAATGGCATCCGGCTTGGCGAGGATCTATTGGCAAGCACGGCGGAGATCGCCGAGCTTGGTGGTGCGGTCGCCCTCGATGTCCCGGTGACCAAGGATGAGTCGGATTGGGGTACGACACTCTATCGGACCAAGCCGCCGGCAACCGGGAAGGGGACGGCACGCTTTGTGCCCTATCATCTGTGGGACAACCGCGCGCCCGGCGAAATGCTCGTTTGGATTCGCTCTGCCCAGTAGCGCAGCAGGTTCACTGTAAGTCGCCGGCTTACCTGCCGGCGACGGCTTCGGGCTGTGACCGCACCTGTGCTCTGATCATGCTGACCCAGTTGCGCCCGATGGCAAGGCCGCTGGCATCGGATTCGCTCGCGTGGGCGGCGGCAAGCGCCGCATAGCGTTCATGCCAGCCTGGCTCCATCTGTTCGATTGAAGTCGCAAATTCGACTTTCCAGCTGTCGATGACGGATGCGCTGGCCTCGAAATGGAACTGCGTGCCATAGGCCGCCCGTCCCACGCGAAACACCTGATTCTCCGCTAGCCTACTGACGGCAAGACGGGTCGCGCTGGCCGGTAGCGTGAAGGTGTCGCTGTGCCACTGGAACGTTGTGAAGTCCTCTGCAAGCCCGGAAAGCAGCGGGTCGATCCGGCCCTCCTCGGACTTGCTGACCGTGTGCCAGCCGAATTCCAGCCTGGCATTCAGCAGATTTTCGGCACCGTAGGCGCGCGCCAGGATCTGTGCGCCAAGGCAGATGCCGAGCACGGCCTTATCGGCCTCGGCAAACTCGCGCATCAAATGCGTAAGCGCCGGGAGGTAGGGATAGTTCGCGTCGTCGATAGCGTTCTGTTCACCACCGAGCACCACCAGCGCATCATAATCGGCATCACCGGCAGGCAGCGTACCGTCGATCCAGGGATAGAAGTGCTGGATTTCGGCATTGGCTTCCGCCAGCGCTAGGCCCAGCGAGCCGAGCGGCGTGCTCTTCATGTTCTCAACGACGGCGATCCGCATCAGCATCTCCCTACGATCCTCGAGACGGAGAGGAACACCAGCCGCTTCGCGATTGCAATATGGATTGCGCCATGCCCACGCAGTTCTTAAATCGGGATGAACGAAAGGGAGCCCCCGACATGAGCGACAAGAAAGCCCGCGTGACGATCCTCTATTGCACCCAATGTAACTGGCTGCTGCGCGCCGGCTGGATGGCCCAGGAGTTGCTCCAGACTTTCACTGACAGTCTTGGTGAGGTGGCGCTCATTCCCGGCACCGGTGGCAATTTTGAAATACGTGTCAACGGCGATTTGGTCTGGGAGCGCAAGCGCGACGGCGGCTTTCCCGGTCCTAAGGAGCTAAAGCAGCGCGTGCGTGACATCATCGAACCTGGCCGCGATCTCGGCCACGTCGATCGGGCCTCGCTGGAAAGCTGAGGCAGGATCGAAAACCGGTTCTGCCGCTAGTCAAAAGGTGAATTGCAGGTCTTGTAGAAACCCTCATAGGTTACGAAGCGATCAGTCTTCGGGTTATAGGTTCGATACTGAGTTCTGCACCAATCCACATGGAATTGCCGGTCCTGCGTCTTCGGCTGCACGGTACGAACAGGCGGCGGCGGATTGTAGTAGAGCGGCCCGCGTCCCTGTGCGCCCGGTCGATAGTAGGTCGGACCGGTGGCCGTTGGCGGTCGAAAGTTCGGCTGTACATAGGACGGCCGGAACGATTGCACCGGGCCGAAGGTAAAACAGCCGCGTGCGTCGCACATGGTCGACCCCACGCGGATCACGTCTGATTCGCCGACGTATGGCGAAAATCCGCTGAGCGGCATCGCAAGCACGGCGCAGGGCAGCAGGGAGAACAGCGCGATAAGGCAAAGATTGTGGAGGCCAGGCATCGGATCATCCTTTCTTGCTTCCATATAGGGCGTCTTGCGCCGATCGCTATCGCGTTGCTTCAGACTGGGCCGCTGCCATCATACACCGACATCAACGACTTTTTTGCTGCCTGTCAGGAAAACTTCAAAAACGCTGTTGACAGCAAGAGGCCACCCCCGTACATGGCTCTCCGTCGCCCAGATGGCGGAATTGGTAGACGCGCCAGCTTCAGGTGCTGGTACCCGAAAGGGTGTGGAGGTTCGAGTCCTCTTCTGGGCACCATTCCCTAAGAAATGCAATGGGAAAGCCGATATCCACGGCTTCCCGTTTCCTCTCCGAAAAGACATTACCACCGCAGATAACGACGCCCGATCAGGCTGCCGATGGCAGTCACGGCTGCGATCGCGATCGTGTACCAAGTGGCCACGAAAAGCGGACTGTCGTCGGGGCAATGCCAGGCGTAGAGCGCCGCTGCAATCCCACCCGCCGCAAGACCGGCAGCGCCTCCCGCCAGTGATGGGCGCTGCGGTGCGCCGTTCCTCAAGGCCAGCATGAAGCCTACCAAAGGCGCAAGCGACAGCAGCGGAATGAACATCAGGCAGAAGGGGGCATTGTTGCCAATCAGGTTTGCTTCCCATGCATCCGATGGGATCACGCGCATCTCCGCGATCACTGCGACGATCAGCAGGGCAAGCGGCAGAAGCAGCGCTGCGGCGCTTGCCTTGACGGAAACCCCAGGACGCCCGATGCGGAACACGACGATGCACGCTGTCACCGCAAGCACGACGGTGAAACCGATCTTGAAGAGCACACGCGAAGTCTCGAAGATACTCCACATGTTGTGACGGATGCCGATCGTTGTCAGCAGAATGGCACCTGAGACGACGACGCCGACAACAAGCGCTAGGACGAGGATTTGCCCTAGCCGGGCACGGACCGCTGCGTCTTCGGCCAACAGGTTGATCAGGTCATTCGTCTTCACGTGTTTCACTCCGATAGAGGGCCGCCAAAGACTTCAACGCGCGATGAAGCGCGACGCGCACGGCTCCTTCAGTCATTTTAAGCCTTTCGGCTGTTTCACGCACACCGGCACCTTCCAGCGAAATCGAACGGACGATGTCGCGCTGGGGATCACGCAGCCGTGCCAGCAGATGGCTGGCGTCAAGTCGATCCATGGCATCCGTCTGCTCTTCGGCCTCAAGCGTATCTATTACGTCTTCAACCGGCACATTCACATGTCGTCCGCGCCGGCGGAGGCTGTCGATTAGCTTGTTGCGCACGATGGCCGACAGCCAAGGACCGATCGGGCGCGACGGATCCCAGGAGCTGCGCTTCAGGTGGACGGCAAGCAGCACCTCCTGGACCACGTCTTCGGCCTCGCTCGCCGGGGCGCCCAGCTGATCACACCGCCTGCGGGCCATTGCGCGTAGATGCGGCGTGACGGCGGCAAGAAAGCGGTGATAGGCCTGCGTGTCGCCTTTGAGAGCGCCACGCATCCACCCTGCCCATTCCTCTTCACGCGTCGAATGCCTCATCCGCATTATCCTCTACGGACCGCCACACGTTTTTGTTACCAACATCGGAGCCGATTTTTCGATCCGGCCGGAAGGCTTTGCTGCGCAAGCGTTTTCTCTCGCAATCGAGGACGCGGCAAGATGGGGCCGCACAAAAAATCACGACCACTGATGTAACAACTCACCGGATGCTTCCGTAGACCCCAGTGCAGGCCAATCACGGCTTGTCCCTTAAACGGAGACGGAACCATGAAAAACAGCATCGCTACCCTGGCTCTCGCGGGCTCCCTTGCTTCCGCGCTTGCAACGATCGCGGCGCCGGCGGCCTCTGCCGCCGATGCCAAGGAAAAATGCTACGGCGTCGCAATGAAAGGCCAGAACGACTGCGCCGCCGGCAAGCATGATTGTGCCGGCAAGTCGACCGTGAGCTACGACAAGGCTTCCTTCAAGCTTGTCCCCGCCGGCACCTGCACCTCGATGAAGACGCCGAAGGGTCACGGCTCGTTGATGCCGGCCTGATTGCTTATCGACATCAGTAGTTTCAAGGACCGGAGATCATCATGTCCAACGTTTCAGCAACCGTCTTTGCCGCTTCCGTGGCGACTGCTTTGTCCCTGATCGGAACCGTGCAGGTTTCTGCCGCCGATACCTCGAAAGAGAAGTGCTATGGCATCGCGCTCAAGGGGCAAAACGACTGCGCCGCCGGGCCCGGCACGACCTGCGCCGGCACATCCAAGGTCGACTATCAGCAAAACTCCTGGAAACTCGTTCCGGCGGGCACCTGCGTTTCGATGAAGACGCCGAACGGCCACGGCTCGCTGATGCAAGGTCCAGCTCCGGCCTGATCGGGGGACCAGCCACCGGCAGCGGCACTAGGGATCGTGTCGCTGCCGCCAAGAAGTTGGAGATCAGCCATGAAACCGTCCGAACTGCCGCGCCGCGCCGGCATTGGCTTCAAGCCGGAGCACTTCGTCAGCATCAATGCCGGTCGCCAGCCGATCGGCTTTTTCGAAGTGCATGCCGAGAACTACATGGGAGCGGGCGGTCCACCGCACGCCCAGTTGAGTCGATTGAGGGAAGATTACGCCCTGTCGGTCCATGGCGTCGGCCTGTCGATCGGATCGATGCAGCCGCTCGACCGGGAGCATCTCGCACGGCTGAAGGTTGTCTGCGACCGCTATGAGCCCGAGAGCTTCTCCGAACATCTCGCCTGGTCGACGCATGACAGCGTGTTTCTGAACGACCTGTTGCCGTTGCCCTACACCGAAGCGACGCTGGCGCGCGTTGTCGAGCACATCGACGAAGTGCAGAGCATGCTGAAACGGCAGATGCTGCTCGAAAACCCCGCGACCTACCTCCTGTTCGAGGAGAGCACGATCGAGGAGACGGCGTTCTTGAGTGAAATCGCGCGCAGTACAGGCTGCGGCCTGCTCCTTGATGTCAACAACGTCTTCGTTGCTTCCACCAACCACCACATGGATCCTCGCGACTATTTGGCCCGCTTCCCGATCGGTCACGTGCGCGAAATCCATTTGAGCGGTCATTCGGAAACGATCGACGATCGCGGCGCGCCGCTTCTGATCGATTCGCACGATACGGCGGTCAAGGATCCTGTCTGGGCGCTTTACGAGGAACTCATTGCCCGAACAGGGCCGGTCGCAAGCCTTGTGGAATGGGACAACGAGGTGCCGGATTGGCCTGTGCTGCGGGCAGAGGCCGAGGCTGCCGACGCTATCTTGCGCCGCGCGGCCAGTGATCTGGCTGCATAGGGGGATACGATGGGCCTCTCGACGCAGACCAATTTTGCTACTGCCTTGATAAACCCCGAGGCGCCTGTTCCTTCCGGGCTGATTGCATGGAATGGGCCGACGCCGGAGCGTCGCTTTGGCGTCTACCGCAACAATGTTGCCCTCGGTTTGATCGGTGCACTGGCCTCCCGCTTTCCAGTTGCGGAGAAGATCGTCGGTGCGGAATTCTTTGCCGCGATGGCGTCTGAGTTCATTCACCACTACCCGCCGCGTTCGCCGCTGCTTTTATCCTACGGAGATGAATTTCCCAAGTTCGTCGCCTCGTTCGAGCCAGCGACGGAAATCGCCTACCTGCCGGATGTTATTCGCCTTGAATTGGCGCGTAGTCGCGCCTACCACGCCGCCGACGCGGTCCCTTTGGATCCCAGCGTACTGGCCGCAATTGATCCGGAAAAGCTCGCAGGTCTCGTTTTTGAACCGCACCCATCCCTGTCGGTCCTACGCTCACCACATCCGGTGGTGACCATTTGGGCGATGAACGCCGGCGAGATCGAGCTCGGACCGATCGACGATTGGCAGGGCGAAGATGCCCTGGTCACCCGAGCGCATTTGAACGTCGAGGTCTGCCGGCTGCCGCCGGGTGGCGCCGCCTTCCTGGAGGCACTGGCAGCCGGCGTGTCGCTCGGCGGCTCGGTCGAGGCGGCTGTCGGCGGGGCCGCCGCATTCGACTTATCGACGAACCTCGCCGGCGCCTTGCGCGCGGGTGCATTTCGTTCCGTTCGCTAACCGACCTCTGGAGATGCAGCCATGCACAACGAAATGACGATGCCCCGCACACAGGGGCCGACACTGCCGCAGAAGTTCTATATTGGGCTGCGAGTGCTCGATCGAATTCCACATGATGTGATCGCCCTGATCTCTCGCCTGTCGATCGGTGCTGTGTTCTGGCAGTCCGGTGAGACCAAGGTCGATGGCTGGCACGTCACCGACAATGCGGTCTATCTGTTCGAGAACGAATATAAGTTGCCGCTCGTGGATCCCTGGATTGCCGCTCATCTGTCAGCTTTTGCGGAACACTTCTTCCCGTTCTTGCTGGTGATCGGCTTGGCGAGTCGCCTTTCCGCCCTTGCCCTGCTCGGCATGACCTTGGTGATCGAACTGTTCGTCTATCCCGATGCCTGGCCGACGCATGGCACCTGGGCGGTGTGCTTCCTCGTGATCATTGCCGGTGGGCCGGGGCGGATCTCGATCGACCACCTGATAGCACGCCATTTTGGCAACAACGCGCGATAGGCTCACCGGACCGGCTGGTAGTGTCCGCGCAGCGGCACCTGCGTGCCGACGCTTTCGACGCCGTCGCGATCGCAGACATAGACTAGGGTAGGTAACCCGCCGGTCCGGAAGATCTTGTTATACGAACGGCGGAGCGGACGCGTTTCCGTCCGGCAATTGTATTGCTCCTCGTCCTTCGGGTCCGGTTGGGCTTTGACGCCGGGCAGGTTTACGAAGGGATAGTCCGATTGAACGGGAGCCTCACCGGCGCGCCGCCAATCTGCAGCAAAGCTCGAGCCTGGCGCCAAGGTTGCGCCGACTGCCAAGGCGATCAACAACGCTCTCGCGAACGACATCTTGCCGGATCCAGATTCATTTCCTTCATCGAGATAGGCGCGGACACCGCGTGCATCAAGCGAGGGGCTCATTCTGCCGCCCGTCATCTCGAAAACGTGACCTCGTTCGGCCGTAGCGCTGCTACGGCGGGGATACGCGTCTTGACGGCGCAAGCGGAACGGAATTTCGTGCTGTCTGCCGTAAGTTGATCGCGACGGGAAGACGCCAGAGAGCCTGCAAGCCTATGACAGTTTCTCCCAGCAGATAGTTGCATGAATGAAGGCGCGGTACTCTATCCGTGACTTTCGCTTTGATCTAAGCAGGCCGGCCGATGGGCGCCGCGAGAGGACGGAACAGATGACGAGCTATGTATTGACGGTGACGTGCAAGTCGACGCGCGGGATCGTGGCGGCTATCGCCAACTACCTGGCGGATCAGGGTTGCAACATTATCGACTCGTCGCAATTCGACGACCTCGATACCGGAAAGTTCTTCACCCGCGTCAGCTTCATTTCCGAAGAGGGGGTCGGGCTTGCGGCGCTCAAGGAAGGGTTCAAGCCCGTCGCTGAGAAATTCGACATGGACACCGAAATCCATGATGGCGACAGTCGCATGAAGGTGCTCCTGATGGTGTCGCGCTTCGGCCACTGTTTGAACGACCTGCTCTACCGCTGGAAGATCGGCGCGCTGCCGATTGAGATCGTCGGCGTGGTCTCCAATCATTTCGACTATCAGAAGGTCGTGGTGAACCACGATATCCCCTTCCACCACATCAAGGTGACGAAGGAAAACAAGCCACAGGCGGAGGCTCAGCTCCTTGATCTCGTCGATCAAACCGGCACCGAACTGATCGTGCTCGCCCGCTACATGCAGGTTCTTTCCGATGCCATGTGCCGCAAGATGTCCGGCAGGATCATCAACATCCATCACTCGTTCCTGCCGAGCTTCAAGGGCGCCAACCCCTACAAGCAGGCCTATGAGCGCGGCGTGAAGCTGATTGGCGCCACGGCGCATTATGTCACCGCCGATCTCGACGAAGGTCCGATCATCGAGCAGGATACGGCCCGCATCACTCACGCTCAGAGTGCCGACGATTATGTCTCCATCGGCCGCGACGTCGAGAGCCAGGTGCTGGCCCGCGCTATTCATGCCCATATCCATCGTCGCGTCTTCCTGAACGGCAACCGCACCATCGTATTCCCTGCAAGCCCGGGCAGTTACGCCTCCGAGCGCATGGGCTGACAGTCGCGGCGGATTCGCCGTTATCGGCGGCGATCTCCCCGCTTGCCGGTGGCAAGGATTCGATTATCTGCTTAGTCTGCAAAATCGAATCATGCCGCGGGGGATGCCATGACTGACGAGACGCTTGCCTATCGCGCGACGTTGCCACGCCCAGACGTGACCGCCGCGGAAGCCGGCGACCTTCTCCAGTCGCGGTATGGCCTCTCAGGAACGCTCACCGAACTCGGCAGCCAGCAGGATCGCAACTATTGCCTGGATACCGGCGAGCGACGCTATGTCCTGAAGATTTGTCATGTAGCCTATGAGACTCTGGAGCTCGAAGCCCAGAATGCGGCCATCCATCACATCAGTTCGAAAGAGGGGGCGCCGCGCGTTCCGCATGTAATCCCCTCGACCGATGGACAGGACATCGTCGCGGTTACCGTCCGCGACCAGACATATCAGGTTCGGCTGCTGGAGTATCTCGAGGGCGAGGGGCTGACGCATCGCAAGCACCTACCGAAGGAGTCGGTTGCGGCACTTGGGGCGCTTTGCGCCCGTCTGGCACAATCGCTCGCCGATTTCACGCATCCAGGCCTCGATCGCAGCCTGCAATGGGACTTGCGCCGCGCCGGTCCGGTCGCCGTCCAGCTGCTGTCGGCGATTACCGACAGCGCCGCCCGCGATCGCATCGCCAAGACGATGGTATCAGCCGTGCGGCGAATCCAGCCGCTGGCGCCGTCTCTGCGGTTGCAGGCCGTGCACCATGATGTGACCGGCGACAACGTCGTCAGCCACCGCGACAGCTACGGCCGTCTGGTTCCCGACGGCGTTATCGATTTCGGCGATATCATACGCGGCTGGCTGATCGGGGATCTCGCGGTGACTTGCGCCTCGCTGTTGCATCAGGCGGATGGCGACCCGCTCTATATTCTTCCGGCGGTGAAGGCATATCACGAGGTTTATCCTCTGACCGAGGAGGAGCTGCGCGCGCTCTGGCCGCTGGTCGTCGCCCGCGCTGTCATTCTCGTCGCGAGCGGCGAGCAGCAGATCTCGGTCGACCCCGAGAACGACTATGTTCGCCGCAATCTCGAGTTGGAGCGCCGCATTTTCGATACGGCGGTCTCCGCCCCCTACGAACTGATGGAGATTGCTGTCCTGAAGGCGGTTGGTATGAGCACGACCGTGCTTTCGACGGAAGGCTGGCGTCCACTCTTTCCTGATATCGATCCGGCGACAATTTCCTTCGTCGATCTCGGCGTTTCGAGCCCGCATTTCGCCGCGGGCAACTGGTCGCAAGCCGACATGGATTGGCGCCTGCTTGCCCGCGCTGCGGCCGAGACCGGTACGTCGGCAACGCGCTATGGCGAGTACCGGTTGTCGCGTTCCAAGCTTCGCAGCGCCACGCCGCCGGCGACTTACACATTGCATTCCGACATTTGCCTTGCTGGCGGTACCACGGTTTCCGCCCCCTTCGCCGGGAAGGTCAGCTGGAAGAATCACCATTTCGTTCTGGCAGGCGAGGGTATCAGCCTTCATCTCGACGGTATGGAGCCCACGATTGACGATGAGGCGGACGTGGAACCAGGTCAGCCCCTCGGTGCGATCTCCGGCGAAAGCGGATCTCTCGGCGGTCTGCGGGTACAGCTCTCCACTCTTGTGGGCACCGAGCCGCCGCTGTTTTGCGCTCCTCGGGAGGCGGCTGCCTGGTCGGAATTATGCCCGTCGCCGGCAGCACTTCTGGGAACCGGCGTCGATGCACCGAAGCCGGCGTCCACGGAATTGTTCGCTCTCCGCCAAGCTCATCTTGCAAAGCCGCAGAAGCACTACTATGAGGCGCCACCGCAAATGGAGCGCGGTTGGAAGGAGCATATGTTCGATGTCGAGGGGCGAGCCTACCTCGACATGCTCAACAACGTAACGATTCTCGGTCACGGCCACCCGCGCCTGGCCGAGGCGATCAGCGAGCAATGGTTGCGGCTGAACACCAATTCACGCTTCCACTATTCAGCCATCGCGGAATTTTCAGAGCGCCTTGCCTCTCTTGCCCCCGAAGGGCTGGACGCAGTCTTTCTCGTCAACAGTGGATCGGAGGCCAACGATCTCGCGTTGCGACTGGCGTGGGCGCATACGGGGTCCAGGCATGTGCTCAGCCTGCTCGAGGCCTATCACGGTTGGTCGGTTGCAAGCGACGCCGTATCCACGTCGATCGCCGATAATCCGCAGGCCCTGACGACGCGGCCCGACTGGGTACATGCCGTTCTGTCGCCAAATACCTATCGGGGTATGTTCCGCGGTTCTGAATCAGCCACCGGGTATTTGGAAGCGGTCGTTGAGGCCCTCGAGGGCATCGACACCAAAGGTGAGGGCTTGGCGGGCTTCATCGCCGAGCCGGTCTATGGGAATGCCGGGGGCATATCGCTGCCGGATGGCTACCTCGCCGCGGTTTACGGGCAGGTTCGAGCTCGCGGCGGCGTCTGCATCGCCGACGAAATACAGGTGGGGTATGGACGGCTTGGGCATCATTTCTGGGGTTTTGAACAGCAGGGTGTCGTGCCCGACATCATCACCATTGCCAAGGGCATGGGGGACGGGCATCCGCTCGGTGCCGTCATCACCACCAAGGCGATCGCCGGTTCGCTGGAGAAGGAAGGTTATTTCTTCTCTTCGGCTGGCGGCAGTCCGGTCAGTTGCGTCGCCGGTATGACCGTGCTGGATATCATGGCCGACGAAAAGCTGCAGGAGAACGCACGTGATGTCGGCGACTACCTCAAGGGTCGCCTTGTGGCGCTGATCGCAACCTATCCGCTCGTCGGCGCCGTGCATGGCATGGGGCTCTATCTTGGATTGGAACTGGTTCGCGACAGAACGACGCTGGAGCCGGCGACGGAAGAGACCGCGGCGATCTGCAATCGACTTCTCGATCTCGGCGTCCTGATGCAGCCGACCGGCGATCACCTGAACGTGTTGAAGATCAAGCCACCGCTTTGCCTGACGCCAGAAAGCGCAGATTTCTTCGTCGACATGCTGAAAAAGGTGCTTTCGGAAGGCTGGTAAAGGGCGGTCGCCCCGTTAACCATTTCGGTCATTTCAAGGCTTACGGCTTTTTAACCAAACGCCCATTGCCGGAATCAGTGATGCTTCCTATGTCTGCTCCGTGATCGAAAGAGAGCGTCAGGCTGTCACGCGAATTGCACAAAGACTTGATAGGGTTCTTGCAGTCAATTCGAGTATGATGGAATGAAATTTTCCGAATGGTCGATTTTTTGACATGTTTCGGAATATGTTTCTGACAGACTGCGAGATATAGTCTACAGAATAGATAGATTATAGCGCAGTCATCGCCAGGTCCCACCAACGGGGCCTCAAGCAAGCGCAACGCCAACGAAAGGAACGAGACATGAATGACATCAATACTCTCGCCGATTTCCTTGGGCGATTTGTGCTTGGCAATGACCGTCCGGGCGCCCTCTCCCGCCCGAACTGTCGAATGTGACCTTCGTCCACCTCTAACGGAATCAGACAAGTCAATTCGCCATCGCCAGCGCATACCGCGCGGCAGGAGTTCTACGCATGAAAAAAGAAGTAATCGAATACGCCGGCGTTCCCGTCGGGATCGTCATCCCGGATGAGAACCGGTTGAAGTTCATCGCAGTGAAGTACCACGTTCACGACCTGGACGAGCAGCATTTCAGCTCGCCGGCGGAGGTGAAGCTTGCGATCCATGATTTGATGACCCGCCGTGACCCGAAGCCGATCCATGCCTGAGCGCATGAGACACGGCCGATCCAGCCCTGACAGATTTGAGACCGGTCTTGCCCAAAGGTGAGGCCGGTCTTGTGTTTTGACCGCTGTTGCGGTCCTATCGCGCGCTCCTGTTCAAACGAGGATGGCGCGCTTGCTCAATCTGATCACCGACATTGAAGGCGTTTCCGTCGGGCACGCGACCGACCTGAAGCTCGGTTCGGGCGTGACCGCCATCGTGTTCGACGAACCGGCCACTGCATCCGGCGTGGTATTGGGCGGCGCCCCCGGCGGTCGTGACACGAGCCTTCTCGATCCCTCGATGACGGTCGGCGCGGTGGATGCCTTCGTGCTTTCCGGCGGCTCGGCCTTTGGGCTGGATGCGGGAGGTGGTGTACAGGCTGGGCTCCGCGAGGCCGGTCGCGGCTTTCCGGTCGGCGATGTGAAGGTACCAATCGTTCCCCAGGCAATTCTCATGGATCTGCTGAACGGTGGCGACAAGGACTGGGGTCTGCAGTCGCCCTATCGCGACATGGGCTACCAAGCCTTCAAGGCGGCGGCGAAAGGGCACATTGCCCTCGGGACAGTCGGCGCGGGCGCGGGAGCGACGACCGCCACGTTCAAAGGCGGGCTCGGCTCGGCCAGCGCGGAGACCGGCACCGGATTGAAGATCGCAGCGATCGTTGCCGTCAACGCACTCGGCTCGGCGACGGTGGGCGAGGGGCCGCATTTCTGGGCGGCGCCGTTCGAACTGAACGGGGAATTTGGCGGCCTCGGATTGCCGTCACCGATCTCTGAAGCCGACACCCGCCTGCGGCTGAAAGGCGTGAACATCACCGCGACAACAATCGGCGCCATTGTCACGGATGCCGAGCTGACTAAGCAAGAGGCGCACCGGCTGGCGATCATGGCGCATGACGGTTTCGCGCGCGCCTTGCTGCCAGCTCACCTGCCGCTTGATGGCGACACTGTTTTTGCTGCTTCCACCGGCAAAAAGCCACGGCCGGACTTTCCCGCCTTTCTGGAACTCTGCCATCTCGCGACCATCGTGATGGCGCGCGCCATCGCGCGTGGCATCTACGAGGCCACCGCACTTCCGGTTGCCGGCGCGCAGCAGGCTTGGCGAGATCGCTACCCCGATCGCGCGAGATAGCCTAAAGAATAGGCTATGCCGAGAACACATGCTCGCCATTGTGTGTGCACTCCGACAATGACACCTTAGCAGCAAAAGGCCATCGCTATCGCGGCGGCCAGACAAGGGAACAGAATGAAGAAGGTTTCGCTCGTGCCGTCGGCGCAGCTGGTTAGGCGACTTTATTTTGGCGCGGCCGTGTCGGCCGGTCTGGTTGCGCTGGGGCTTACCCCGGCGGAGGCCGCCAAGACCAATCTGACCCTTGGTATGACTGTCGAACCGACTGGTCTCGACCCGACGATCGCAGCGCCTGTCGCGATCGGCCAGGTCACTTGGCAGAACGTTTTTGAAGGCCTGGTGGCAATTGACGAGTCCGGCAAGATCCAGCCCCAGCTCGCCAGGAGCTGGGAGATTTCCCCCGATGGTCTCAGCTATACGTTCAAGCTTCAGAGTGGAGTCAAATTCCACGACGGCGAGGCTTTCGATTCGGCAGCAGCAAAATTTGCGCTGGATCGCGCTCGCGGCGCTGACTCGGTAAATCCGCAAAAACGCTTCTTCGCCTCGATCGCATCCATCGAGACACCCGACCCGGAAACGCTCGTCCTGCATCTCTCCGCGCCTACAGGCAGCCTCCTCTATTGGCTGGGTTGGCCAGCCTCGGTGATGGTCGGCCCGAAGTCTGCCGCAGCGGACAAGACGACGCCCGTCGGGACCGGCCCGTTCAAGTTCGTGAACTGGGCAAAGGGCGACAAGGTCGAACTCGAGAAGAACGCCAATTATTGGAACAAGGACGTCGCGGTAAAGCTCGACAAGGTGACCTTCCGCTTCATTGCCGACCCTCAGGCGCAAGCCGCCGCGTTGAAGGCGGGCGATGTCGATGCCATTCCGGAGTTCGCGGCGCCGGAGCTGATGAGTTCATTTGACGATGATGCAAGGCTTGCGACCAAGATCGGCAACACCGAGCTGAAAGTTGTTGCCGGCATGAACAACGCCAAGAAGCCCTTCGACGACAAGCGTGTACGCCAGGCGCTGATGATGGCAATCGATCGGAAGACTGTCGTCGACGGGGCTTGGTCAGGACTCGGCACTCCGATCGGCAGCCACTATACGCCGAACGACCCGGGCTACGTCGATCTTACCGGCGTCCTGCCCTACGACCCCGAGAAGGCCAAGGCTTTGCTTGCCGAAGCCGGCTATCCCAATGGTTTCACGTTCACGATCAAGTCGCCGCAAATGGCCTATGCGCCGCGAAGTGCTGAGGTCATGCAGGCGATGCTCGCCGAAGTCGGCGTGACGATGAACATTGAGCCGACCGAATTCCCGGCCAAGTGGGTGCAGGATGTGATGAAGGATCGCGCCTATGAGATGACCATCGTCGCCCACGCCGAACCGCTCGACATCGACATCTACGCCCGTGATCCGTACTACTTCAACTACAAGAATCCGGCTTTCAACGATCTGATGAAGAAGGTGCAGGAGACCTCGGATCCCGCTGCACAAGCGAAGGTCTATGGTGAAGCTCAGAAGATTCTGGCCGATGATGTGCCGGCGCTCTATCTCTTCGTCATGCCCAAGCTCGGCGTCTGGGACAAGAAGCTGAAGGGCCTCTGGGAGAACGAGCCCATTCCCTCCAATGTTCTCGCCAACGTCTCTTGGGAAGACTGATTGCGGATGAATGACATGGCGAGGCGGCAAACAGAACCGGACCTGACATGGTAACGCTTTTGTCGCGTCGCGTCGTTGGTCTGATCGTCACGCTTGCTATCGTTTCCCTCCTCATCTTCGTCGTGACGGACCTGCTGCCGGGCGATCCCGCCTCCATTATGCTCGGAACGTCGGCCTCGCCGGAAACGCTCGCGACTCTTCGCCACGAGCTCGGCCTCGATCAGCCGCTCCTGTGGCGCTATGGCGAGTGGCTCGCCGGCGTATTCCGGGGCAATCTCGGCCAATCCTATACCTATGGTGTCCCGGTTGCTGGCCTGATCCTCGAGAGGTTGGCAGTTACGCTACCTCTTGCGCTGATCGCAATCGCGCTCTCCATTGCCATCGCCATCCCTTTGGGCGCTCTTGCGGCAGCGCATCGAGGCGGCGTGCCGGACGCCGTCGCTTCGATCTTCTCGCAGCTTGGC
This sequence comes from Rhizobium sp. BK399, assembly GCF_014194695.1. Lineage (GTDB taxonomy): Bacteria > Pseudomonadota > Alphaproteobacteria > Rhizobiales > Rhizobiaceae > Rhizobium. Next base: position 207,526 of record NZ_JACIAH010000006.1, read on the forward strand.
ATCGCGGTTCCGGGATTCTGGGTGGCGCTGTTGCTGATCATGCTTTTTTCGACGGCACTCGGCTGGATGCCGGCTGGAGGATTTCCGGGATGGAGTTCCGGCACGTGGCCCGCTCTCAAGGCGCTCGTGATGCCCGCAATAGCACTTGCCTTGCCGCAAGCCGCCGTCCTGACCCGCGTCACGCGTTCTGCCGTTCTGGAAACCCTGCATGAGGACTTCACCCGAACGGCGCTTGCCAAGGGACTGTCGAAGCGTCGGGTCCTGTGGCGCCACGCGGTGCCGAACGCGCTCGTTCCTGTTTTGACAATCCTCGGCCTGCAGTTCACCTTCCTGGTCGCCGGCGCGGTTCTTGTGGAAAACGTCTTCAACCTCCCGGGCCTCGGCCGGCTTGCCTATCAGGCGCTATCGCAGCGCGACATCATCGTCATGCAGGATGTCGTGTTGTTCTTTGCCGGGCTCGTCATCGTCATGAACTTCGTCGTCGATCTCTCCTATCTTGCGATCGACCCGCGCTTGCGGAAAGGCATTTGACATGGCGCCGCTCGTATCAAGTCATACGGTTGTTCAGCGGCGGCGATTCAACGTTAGCCGGAGAATAAATTTGGTGGCCGGCGGTGGCATCGTTGCCGTTCTCATTGCCGTCGCGCTCCTGTCGCTGCTCTGGACGCCAATGCCGCCAGCGAAGATGCAGATCATTCACAAGCTGCAGCCGCCCTTGACATCAGGTGTTCTCGGCACCGACCACTTTGGCCGAGATGTTCTGTCGATGATGATGGTCGGCTGCTGGAACTCGCTTTCGATCGCCATCACCGCCGTGGCAATCGGGGGTACGATCGGTTCGATCGGGGGCATTTCGGCCGCTGCCTTGCGGGGAGCCTTCGAGGCACTGCTGATGCGTGCCTGCGATGTCGTCTTCGCGCTGCCGCCGATCCTCTCGGCGATGATGCTGGGCGCCTTTCTCGGTCCGGGCCGGCTTACCGCCATCATCGCCATTGCAACCTTCATGGTTCCCGTCTTTGCGCGTATCACGATGGCAACAGCCCTGCAGGCCTGGAGCCGGGACTATGTGCTCGCGGCCCGTGCCATCGGAAATAGCCGCTTCACGATCTCGGTCCGCCATGTGCTGCCGAACATCATGAGCCAGATCATCGTTCAGGTAACGATTCAACTTGGGTTGGCCGTGCTGACCGAAGCCGGTCTCAGTTTTCTCGGTCTCGGCATCGCGCCGCCTGCGCCGACATGGGGCCGCATGCTCGCGGATGCACAGACCTACCTTGGACTTGCGCCGTGGCTGGCGATCCTTCCGGGGCTCGCTATCGCGCTCTGCGTCTTCGGCTTCAACATGTTGGGTGACGGCCTGCGCGACATGCTCGACCCGCGCGAGGTGCGCCGCCGTTAGTCTTTGAAACCTCATAGTCCCGGATGATAGTGCCATGTCCGAAACCGATTTGACGATCCGCGAATTGAGACAGCGCTTCGCTGATCGAAGCCTGTCCCCGCTCGAATACTGGCTGGCATTGGAACGGCACATCGAGGCCTGGGAGCCCGCTATTTGTGCCCTTTACGCCTACGATCCAGAGGCGGCGCGCCAGCAGGCGAAAGCGTCCACCGATCGCTGGACTAAGGGTGCGACGCTTGGCGTGCTCGATGGTATTCCGGCGACGCTGAAGGAGCTCATCGCAACCAAGGGACAGCCGGTGCCGCTCGGGACCAGGGCCATGGACTTGGTGCCAGCGGCGGAGGATGCCCCTGCGGCTGCAAGGCTGCTCGAAGACGGCGCGGTGCTGTTTGCGAAGACGACCTGCCCGGATTACGGGATGCTCTCCTCGGGACTTTCGAGCTTCCATCGCTTGAGCCGAAATCCCTGGGATACCTCACAAAATCCCGGAGGCTCGAGCGCCGGCGCATCCGCAGCGGCGGCTGCCGGTTACGGACCCCTGCATGTCGGCACAGACATCGGCGGCTCTGTGCGGCTGCCGGCAGGCTGGACCGGGATCTTCGGTTTCAAGCCGAGCCACGGTCGCATCCCGATCGATCCGTTCTATGTCGGTCGCTGCGCTGGACCGATGACGCGGACCGTCGAAGATGCCGCCTATGCGATGGCAACGCTTTCGCGCCCGGATTGGCGGGACGGGACCAGCCTGCCGCCGAACGATTTCGATTGGATGGACCTTGATATCGACGTCCGCGGCCTAAGGATCGGGTTGATGCTCGACGCCGGATGTGGCCTTGCCGTGGACGACGAGGTGCGCGCGGGGGTTGAGGCCGCTGCGCAGAGATTCGAAGATGCGGGTGCGATTGTCATTCCCGTTCAGCCCGTCCTGACGCGGGAGATGCTGGACGGGCTGGACGCCTTCTGGCGCTCCCGCTTTTGGGCCGATATCGAGACCTTGAGCTCAGAGCGGCGGAGCAGGATATTGCCCTATGTCTACGCCTGGGCAGAAGGCGGCGCCTCGATCAGCGGCGCCGGCGCCGTCAGGGGCTTCAATCAGACGATTGAGATGCGCAAGAGTTGCGGCAGGCTGTTCACCAAGGTCGACGCTGTGATTTCGCCGACCAATCCCATCGTCTCCTATCCCGCCGATTGGGCTTCGCCGACAAACGATCCGGCGCGGCCTTTTGAGCACATCTGCTTTACGGTGCCGTGGAATATGTCGGAGCAGCCTGCCTCGTCGATCAACTGCGGATTCTCGCGATCGGGAATGCCGATCGGTCTGCAGATTGTCGGTCCGCGCTTCGACGATATGCGTGTCCTCAGACTATCGAAGGCTTTCGAGACTTGGACAGGCGGGGTGGGGTCATGGCCGCAGCCGCCGGTCAGATGACCAGGCGGCGGTAACCCGTCGGCTGCTCGTACAGCCAGCCGATGCGCTTTACGGCATCCTCGAAGTTTTCGCGTGCAACCGTCATCGTATGGCCATTGGCATGAATGATCGTTTCCGGATCTTCCAGAACGGCGACGTGACCCTTCCAGAAAACGAAATCGCCTCGCCGTAGTTCGGACCGGTCGATCGGTTCGCCGAGGGTCGCGGATTGCATGTCGGTGTCGCGTTGTGCGCTTCGCCCTGTCATCAGCATCGAAAGCTGCACAAGACCAGAGCAGTCGATGCCAAGGCCGGAGCGGCCGCCCCAGAGATAGGGGGTCTCCAGAAACCGGGTCGCGACATCCACATAGTCCCCGCCGTCGCCAGCCCCGATCGGTTGCACGTGCTTGGCAAAGATTGCCGTCCCGTCTTCAAGCATCGCATAGCGGTTGCCGCGCGTTTCGGTCTCCCCGACGATCCGGACCCTGCTGCCCATGGACAGGATGCTTTTGTAGGGTTTGCGCAGCTCGGCCTCGAGATAGAGAAATGTCCGCTGAACTGTGACGACGTGCGTGGGCTCAGCGAGCCGATCCGAAAGGGCTGTTTCCGGCAGGTAGCCGACATAGCCGTCCGAGGCGGCCTTGACCCAGCACCAGCCGTCCGCACGGTCGAACACGGTGACGTCCTCGCCGAAGAGCAGTTCGGTGTCGATTCCCTTTGCGATATCCGGCGCGGGCCTCAATCCGATGACCGGCACTGCGATGCGGGCTGGCGCACCGGCAACGAAGCGCAGGGCTTCCACTCGTCCTTCGAGCCCAGCCTCGGCGAGGTCCGGCCGGTAGGCATGCAGGCGGCGATCAAGCATCGTCATTCTATCCCTTTCATGGCGTCAGGCGACGACCCTTGTCGCGCACGAGATCGCCAAGCTTTTCCAGATAAAGCGCGCCTCCAACGGTGCGCTTTATCACCACGTTGCGCCGGTCGCGTTCGTCGCGCACGCGGTCGACCAGACCCATCTCGCCCATCGTGTCTAGCGCGCGGGTTATCACCGGCTTGGTCACATTGAGCGTCGCCGCCAGGCCACGCACGGTATGCGGCGGCGGCACCAGATAGATATGCAGCAGGATCGCCATCTGGCGCAATGTCAAATCGCGATTGTCGAGCCTGACCTGATCGAGCGTCACGCCATGCCACAAGCCGAGTGCCTGCGAGGCCGTCAGTTCGAGCGGCATGGGTCCTCCGGAAATTCGTTGCGCCCGCGTTCCATTTTCCGGCAGCTCACCGCGCGACGCAACGGGGCGTCAGATTTTGCCGCCCGTCACGGTGAATAAAATTTTAACGATCGCCGCCTAGCGCACGCTCTGCCGGATGTGATGGTAGAGCGCGCGAATGGCCTGCGCCTCGCCGCCGCCCGGAGAGTGGGGGCGCTCCGAAGGCGCCCAGCCATAGATATCGAAATGTGCCCAGCTCGTGGTGTTGGAGACGAAGCGCTTGAGGAACAAAGCCGCGGTGATGGCACCGGCCATTCCGCCCGCCGGCGCGTTCGTGATATCGGCGAATTTCGCGCGGATGTCCTTTTCGTAGCCGGCATAGAGAGGCAATCGCCACAGCGGGTCGTCGGTCTCAAGGCTTGCCTCGGTCAAATCCTGGGCAAGTTCGGCGTCATCGGTAAAGAAGGGTGGCAGGTCGGGACCGAGCGCGACGCGGGCCGCACCCGTCAGCGTCGCCATGTCGATCATGAGGTCAGGCGCATCCTCGTCCGCATAGGCAAGCGCATCTGCCAGGATCAAACGGCCCTCTGCGTCGGTGTTGTCGATCTGGACAGTCAGCCCCTTGCGGCTCCGGTAGATGTCGCCCGGACGGAAGGCGTTCGACGAGATCGAATTTTCGACGACGGGGATGATGACGCGCAGATCGACCTTGAGCTTGGCGTCCATGATCATCAGGGCGAGGCCCATGACGTTTGCGGCGCCGCCCATGTCCTTCTTCATCAGCAGCATCGAGGATGCCGGCTTGATGTCGAGACCACCGGTGTCGAAGCAAACGCCCTTGCCGACCAGCGTGATCTTGCGATGACCCTTCTTGCCCCAGCGCATTTCGAGCAGGCGCGGCGCATCCGCACTGGCGCGACCGACAGTGTGGACCAGCGGGAAGTTTTGCCTGAGATCGTCACCGCTGACGACGTTGATCTCCGCCTTGTAATGGGCGGCCAGGCCACGGAATGCCGCTTCCAGCTCGTTCGGCCCCATGTCGTTGGTCGGCGTATTGATCAGGTCGCGGGCTAGGAAGACGCCGGCCAGCTGCCGCTTGATATCCGCGCCATCGGCATCCCGCGGGATCATCAGCGTGGGGCCTGCATTCTTTTCCGATTTGTAGCGGTCGTAGCGATAGCTGCCGAGGCCGAAGCCGAGCGACAGGCGGTTGGCCGTCAGCGGCGCCGTTTCGATGTGCCAGTCGCCGGCCGGCAACGTGCGCGCAAGCTTACCGGTGATGTAGGGGTGCTCGGAGGGATTGGTGCCGAGCCCGAACAGCGCGCCGCCGAGATGACCGTCTTCTGTCGGAATGAGCAGCAGCGAGCCACTCTCGGCCTTGTAGCCCGCCTTCTTCGCCCAATCGAGTGCGATCGGATCGATCGTGCCGGTTTCGATGTGCGCCGGGGTGACGGCAAAGATCGGCAGGGTTGAGCCGCCCTTGGTGTTGAACGGGGTCGGTCTCTCGATGAACTGATAGGGGGCCATGTGTATCCTTAGGGGCGTCCGGGAATCGCATCTTAACGGTCTGTTAGGGTTAACAGACTATTGCTGGAGTGAAGATTGCGTCAAAACCTTTCCCTGTTCCGTTTTGAGGTCAGACGCCGATTTCGGATCTCAGGGACGCACGATGCCTGCTTCGGCCAATAGTTTTCTCAAAACCCGGATTTTTCAGGGCGTCGCGACCGCGCTCGTCGTGCTGGCGCTGGCCGGCTGCACGACGACCAAGGACCGGATGACGACGGGATCGATACCGACACTCACCAAGCCGGTAGAAGCGATGAACGAAGCCGAGCTGCGCGGCTCGACCGAGCGCGTCGGGCAGGCCTATGAAAAGAACCCGCGCGATGCCGTCAACGGTGTGAACTACGCGAACCTCCTGCGCATGCAAGGCCGCGACGTTCAGGCTCTTGCTGTCATGCAACAGGTTGCCATTTCCAACCCGACCGATCGTACCGTGCTGGCGGCTTATGGAAAGGCTCAGGCTGCGGCCGGTCAATTGCAGCAGGCGCTTGATACGATTGGCCGCGCGCAGACCCCGGACCGTCCGGACTGGAAGCTGACATCGGCGGAAGGCGCGATCCTCGATCAGCTCGGCCGCCCCACCGAAGCACGTCAGCGCTATCGCGAAGCCCTCGATATCCAACCCGGCGAGGCATCGATCTTGTCCAACCTCGGTATGTCCTATGTGCTGACGGGCGACCTCAGGACAGCGGAGACTTATCTGCACCAGGCCGCGGGGCAGCCTACTGCTGATAGCAGGGTCCGCCAGAATCTGGCGCTCGTCGTCGGCCTCCAGGGCCGCTTCCCCGAGGCGGAAAAGATTGCGCGCGGAGAGCTTTCGCAAGAACAGGCAGATGCCAACGTGGCCTATCTGCGCTCGATGCTGTCGCAGCAGAATTCTTGGCAAAAGCTTGCCGCCAAGGACAATAGCAGCTCAGCCACGAGCACGAACTGACATCAGCGACCGGCCAGCCCCGAGGTCACGAGTTGCACGCCGAGACCGGCCATGACCGTTCCGGCAAGACGATCGATCCATGTTTTGGCCGCCAGATATAGCCGCCTCGGATGCCTTGCCGAGAATGCGAGCGCCACCACCGCATACCAACCGGCCTCAACGGCGAAAACGCCAACTGGCACTGAGAAAATCAACCCGAGCGGAACGGTCCTCGGCAGCAAGGCAGCAAAGATACTTGCATAGACGACGATCGTCTTTGGGTTGCTGAGCTGCGTCAGGAGGGCGGTGGCGAAGCTTCGGGCGAGCGCCCGGTTATCGCTTCCCGCATCGCCGATACGGATCGGCTCGCGTGCGCCACGCCAGATTCTAACGGCGATGTAGACCAGATAGGCGCCGCCAGCCACCTTCAGGGCCAGATAAAGCCATTCGAATTGTGCAAGCAGCGCCGTCAACCCGGCCAGCGCCAAGACACTGAAGGCAACGCCGCCAATTCCCATGCCAAGCGCGGCCGCAAGTCCGTCCAGACGTGAACGCGACATCGCAATCCGTGAAACGAGGACAAAACTCGGGCCGGGGCTCATCGCCCCGATGGATAGGGCTGCGATGATGCTCAAAAAGATGCTTGCGGACGACATCGCTCGCTCCTGCTCGCTCACGGAGAGATGCCGCTGAACCTAAGCTCAACGCCGCGGGATGGCCAGTCTCGAAAACTTAGAAACTGTCCGCCACCTTGATACCGGCGGGGCCGAGGATGACGGCGACGAGAACCGGCAGGAAGAACAGGATCATCGGCACGGTCAGCTTCGGCGGCAAAGCTGCGGCCTTTTTCTCGGCCTCGTTCATGCGTTCGTCGCGACCCTCCTGCGCAAGGACGCGCAGTGCCTGTGAAATCGGCGTGCCATAGCGATCCGCCTGGATGAGGGCCTGGGTGACCGACTGCACCAACGGAATCTGCGTGCGCAGGCCGAGGTTCTCAAGCGCAACGCGCCGATCGGGAAGGAAGGAAAGCTCGGCCGTCGTCAGAATCATTTCCTCCGCCAGCGGTGGCGAGGCTTCGCCGAGTTCTTCCGATACACGACGCATGGCTGCCTCGATCGAAATACCCGACTCGACGCAGATCAGCATGAGGTCGAGCGCATCCGGCCAGGCCCGCTTGATCGAATGCTGACGCTTCCCCATCCGATTGGATATGAAGATGTTCGGGGCGTAGAAGCCCGCATAGGCGACCCCCAACGTCACCAGGAAACGCATCATCGTTGGCTTGTCGGCGAGATTGTTGAGACCGAACACCCAGAAGATTGCGAGGCCGAAGAACAGGAACGGCAGCAGAAATCGCGCCACAAGGAACATGTTCAGCGCATTTTCCGAGCGGTAACCGGCCGCGCGCAGCTTGTTCATGGTGTTTTCGTCGACCAGCGCCTCGCGGAGGTTGAACCTCTCCACGATCTGCCGAACCGAATGGTTGTTCTGGTTGCGAAGCGTGGCCTTTCCCGACGAATCGGCATTCATGCGCGCGCGTTCGCGGGCGCGGATCTGCTCGCGCTCGGTCGACACGGCCTTCATGCGCTTGCTGAGGTCACCGCGCTCGAAAAACGGAACAGCAATCGTGTACAGGCTGGCGAACACTGCGATCGCCACCAGCACTGCGATCAGCATGGAAGGGTCAGTCAGTGTGGTCGCGAGATCAGATGACATCGCCCGTCTCCATCAAATGTCGAAATTGACCATATTGCGCATGACGAAAATACCGATCGACATCCAGACGGCAGAAACGCCCATGATCAGGTGGCCGCGGGGGTCGGTAAACAGGACCAGCATATATTCGGGCGAGGTGAGGTAGACGAGCGTTGCCACGATGAACGGCAGCGCGCCGATGATGACGGCGGACGCCTTCGCTTCCATCGAAAGCGCCTTCACCTTCGCCTTCATTTTCTTTCGATCGCGCAGAACCTTTGCCAGATTGCCGATGGCTTCCGAGAGGTTGCCGCCCGCCTGCGATTGGATCGCAATGACGATGGCAAAGAAGCTCACTTCCTGCAGCGGCATGTGATTTGTCATGCGTGCACAGGCATCCGGCACGCTGAGACCGACCTGTTGCGATTCAACGACGCGCCGAAATTCGCTCTTGACCGGGTCCTTGCCTTCGTTGGCGATGAGTCGGATAGCATCGTTCAACGGCAGGCCCGATTTGATTGAACGCACGATGACGTCGAGAGCGTTGGGGAACTCGTCGAGAAACTTGTTCTGGCGTCGCTTGATCAGGAAGCCGAGCACCCAGCGCGGCAGCCCAAGTCCGGCGACAATGGGCAGGCCCAAGACAACGACAACCGAGGCGTCGGCCAGGAAGGCCACGAACATCAGGATGAAGCCGAAGATGGCGCTGAACATGTAGAAGCGCCCCGGTGTGATCTTTAAACCTGCCTGCGTCAGTCGCGATTTCAGCGACAGCTTCTTCCTGGTATTCTCCTGCTGCCGCTTTTCGAGATCCTTCAGATTGTCCTGCACCGACTTGCGACGCTTCGACATTTCCTGAACGCGGTCGCGGGCTGCCTTGACGCTGGCTTTATCTGCTTCCGCTGAGGCGACACGGTTGACGCGGCTTGCCGATTTCTTTTCGGTTTCCATCCGGGTGAAAAGAACGCCATAGCAAACAGCGCCCGCCGCAACGGCGGCGAGCACGACAATAGCCAACACGACAGGATCGAACCCGAACATTTCACTAATCCTTGGACTTGGCTTCCATTTCGTCGAGCGCGGCAGCAAGGCGCTTCTCTTCATTGAAGTAGCGGGCGCGGTCCCAGAAATGCGGCTTGCCGATGCCGGTCGACTTATGCCGGCCGACTAGCCGGCCCGAGGCGTCTTCGCCCTCGATTTCGTAGCGCATCAGGTCCTGGGTGATGATGACGTCGCCTTCCATGCCGATCACTTCGGTGATCTGCGTGATGCGGCGCGAACCATCGCGCAGGCGGGCCGCCTGGACGATGATATCGATCGAACCGGAGATGATTTCGCGCACCGTCTTTGCCGGCAGCGTGAAACCACCCATGGCGATCATCGATTCGATACGGCTCAGGCATTCGCGCGGCGAGTTCGAGTGGATCGTGCCCATCGAGCCGTCATGACCCGTGTTCATTGCCTGCAGCAGGTCGAAAACCTCGGGTCCGCGCACTTCGCCGACGATGATGCGTTCTGGTCGCATACGCAGGCAGTTCTTGACGAGATCGCGCATGGTGATTTCGCCTTCGCCTTCAATGTTCGGCGGGCGTGTTTCCAGACGCACCACATGGGGCTGCTGCAGTTGCAGTTCGGCCGTGTCTTCGCAGGTGATGACGCGCTCATCCGTATCGATATAGCGGGTGAGACAATTCAGCAGCGTCGTCTTGCCGGAGCCCGTACCACCTGAAATGACGACGTTGCAGCGAACGCGACCGATGATCTGCAGCAGTGTCGCACCTTCCGGCGTGATCGCGCCGAAGCGAACGAGCTGTTCGAGGTTAAGCTTGTCCTTCTTGAACTTGCGGATTGTAAGTGCTGGTCCGTCGATGGCGAGCGGCGGCGCAATGACGTTGACACGCGAACCGTCGGGCAGACGGGCGTCGCAGATCGGGCTCGATTCATCGACGCGGCGGCCAACCTGGCTAACAATGCGCTGGCAGATTGAAAGCAGTTGCGAATTATCACGGAAGCGGATTTCGGACTCGATCGTCTTGCCGCCGACTTCGATGAAGGTTTGCCCGGCGCCGTTGACCATGATGTCGGCGATATCGTCTCGCGCCAGCAGCGGCTCGAGAGGACCATAACCAAGGACGTCGTTGCAGATGTCTTCGAGCAGTTCTTCCTGCTCGGAAATCGACATCGCGAAGTTCTTGATCGTGATAATGTCGTTGACGATGTCGCGGATTTCTTCGCGGGCGCTCTCACCGTCGAGCTTGGCAAGCTGCGAAAGGTCGATCGTGTCGATCAGCGCGGAGAAGACCTGCGCCTTTGTATCGTAATACTCGTCGGTGCGGGCAGGGCGCTTGCGCTGCGGCGTCTGCATCGGCGGCGGCGGAACCTGCTGGCGCGGCGGTTCGCGCTGGGGCTCGACGAGAACCGCAGGTGCAGACGGGGAGGGCTGTTGCACTGGCGGAGGCGGCGCGATTGTGCCGCCCGCCTTGCCAAATCCCTCGTTTCCGCGTTTTCCGAACATGCCTTATTCCAATCTACCCTTGCGGGCGTTACTTGCGCTTCAGCAGGCCGAGCAATCTACCTTTGCGCGCCTTTCTGACGGCAATCCGCCCAGTCACGATGTGTGATACCTGCGAAAATGTTTCCGCGGTTGGCGACTTCGCATCCATCTCCGAAATCATACGGCCGCTATTGGCCGCATTCCCGAAGAGGTTGGCGTCGAACGGGATGATGGCGATCGGATCGGTCTCCAGCGGCTCGCAGAAATCCGACGGGCTGATCTCCGGCCGTTTTGGCATGCCGACTTGATTGAGAATCAGATGCGGCATCTTGTCGTTGGGCCGCATCTTGCGCAGCGCGTCCATCATGTTCTTGGCGTTGCGGAGGTTGGCGAGGTCGGGGGAGGCGCAGATGACGACCTCATCGACGCTCGCGAGCACCGAACGCGTCCATTCCGACCAGGCATGCGGTACGTCGAGGACGGTAACAGGGGCATTGCGCTGCAATACCTCGAGAACGGGCTGGAACGCTTGTCCTTCAAAGTCATAGGCGCGATCGAGAAGGGAAGGGGCCGCAAGCAGCGACAGATGCTCGGAGCACTTGGTCAGCAGGCGATCGAGAAACACCTCATCCAGACGGTCAGGTGCATAGACCGCCTCGGCGATGCCCTGGGTCGGGTCCTGGTCGAAGTCGATATTGGCTGTGCCATAAGGCAGGTCGAGATCCGCGAGGATCGTTTCCGTCGAGAATAGGTTGGAAATACCGAAGGCGCAGTTGTGGGCGATTGTCGAGGAACCAACGCCGCCCTTGGCGCCGATGAAGGCGATGCTGCGGCCAAGCGGTTCCGCATCCGGGTCAACGAAGATCGTCGCCATCGCCATCATGATGTCAGGCATGGCAACAGGCTGGACCATATACTCGGAAATGCCGTTGCGGACGAGTTCGCGATAAAGCGCGATGTCGTTGTAATAGCCGACGATAATGACTTTGGTGGAAGGGTCGCATACCGAGGCAAGCGGCGCCAATTCGGTGAGCAGATTGCCGGCTCCGGCCTTGGTCTCGAGAATGATGAGATTTGGCGTCGGCGCCGACGCGAACATGTTCGCAGCGGCTGCGATGCCGCCGCTGGTGATCCGCAAGCCGACCTTAGACATGCGGCGGTCATGGCTGCAACGCTCCATGACCCGTTGCAATTCTTCGCTCTCGCAGAAGGCGTGCACCGATATGCGCGGAAGGGGACGCATGGTTTCGAGTTCGGCCATGCGCATGGCATCCTCGGCGTTCCGCAACTCGGTGGTATTCTTGATCTCGTATTCGACGGTGCTCATCTTCAATCCTACCGATCAGAAGCTGTCGGCGCTGCCGCTGACGTCCTCGATGTTGCTCGTGCGCTCACGGTATTCCTTGATCGCCGCGTTGCGCCGGGTCGCATCGATGGGGGTCATGCCGCGGGGCGCGATCAGGTCTTCAGGATTCGCTATTTGCGCGGCCAGATTATTCTGCGTTGCGCAGCCGAAGTTGTAATAATTCTGGTTGTTGAAATCGTTGATCATATCCCGCGGCCATTGTCCGCACTGCGAGGTCATCGCCGTCGTGCCGACGAAGGTCAGACGGATGGGAGCCGCGTCTCCGATGCCAGTGGCGGCATAGGTGCTGTTGACGATTTTGGAGCTGGCGACGCCGCGGGCCGAGAGCTCTGCGCGCACTTGGCCGCGGAGCTGCCGTGCTGCGGAGGAGTTGGGCGATCCTTCGGGGGTCAATAGGTAGACCGGTCCGGTCGCCCGCGACGTATAGTTCTGCGCAAAGCCGCGGATCATGTCGCGCTGGGCGATGTTTAGACGACGATCCGTCGAAGCGACCGGGATATCGACCGATTGCTCGGCTTCGGCAACCACGATCGGGTGACGCTGACGATAGTCGTCAGGAATGCCGCCGGTCGTCAGCTGGTCGTGGGAGGCGCAGCCGGAGAGCAGGGCGGTCGCCACTGTGATCGCGGTCAGCAGCGATTTCGAAAAGCGGTATTCATACGCAGTGTTCTGCTTGTGGGCCATCGGCTGATCTCTGTGTTGTGCCATCGCTGATCCTGCTGCGCTCATTTGTAGATGAACCCGATGGAGCCATGGAATTGAGCGTCGGCGACCGGCGTTTCGCGGCCGCCGTAAACCTTGTTGACGCGGTTGAGCAGGAAAGCCGCTGCGTCGTTTTCCGGGCTGAAGTTGTCGTCCGGACGGTTGAGTTCGTTGCGGGCAACCGGGCGGACGAGATAGGGCGTCGCGATGATGACCAGCTCGGTCTCGTTACGCTCCACCGTGCGCTGCCGGAATAAAGTGCCGAGTAGGGGAATCTTGTTGACGCCGGGCGTTCCGTTCGAGGTCTGCGCAACGTCGTCGCGGATCAGACCGGCGAGCGCGATCGAACCACCGGACGGAAGTTCAACCGATGTTTCAGCCGCGCGACGCTGGTAGGTCGGAGTCGAGCCGGAAACCGAAGGCGCTGGCTCCGATACGTTCGTCTTGATCTCCAAGCTGATGCGGCCGGAGGACAGAACCACCGGCTTGAAGGCGAGATTGATGCCATAATTGTACGGGACGATCGTCACGTTACCGTCGTTGTCCGTCGTGGAATAAAGCACTTGGCCGCCGGAGTTGAACGTTGCGGCCTGCCCGGAAATCGCTGTCAGCGTCGGTTCCGCGAGCGTCTTGACCACCTTCGCCTGCTCAAGAGCGCTCAGATAGGTCGAGATATCGTATTTTCCGATCGAGCTCTTGAAGAGTGCCGCAAGACCGCCGCCGATTGTCGCCGCTGCCCCGCTCGCGCTCGGAGAGCCGAGCTGCGCGACAGTCAGTCCGCCCGAGTTCGAAACCAGATTGTCGAAGCCGAGCTGCTTCAGTACTTCCCGACGAACTTCGGCGATAGTCACCTTCAACGTGACCTGATCTTCGCCCTGGATCTGCAAAAGGTTGACGACCTGCGAGGTTTGGCGGCCCTCAGCGAACAAGGCCACGGAGCCATCTCCACCTGAACTGGTGGCCGTTTCCGTACGCGTCGTCGCTTCGCCGCCCTTCAGGAAGACCTGGGCCAAATCAGCGGCCTGTGCGGCGTCCTGGGGCGTGCGAACCGTTCCGGTCAACACGATGTTGTCCGATACGATTTCCACCTTGATGTTGGAGTCCGGAATGAAGCGCCGGAGATTGGTTTCCAAGCCGGCGACGTCACGCTCGATTGCGATATCGAGGCTGACGATCTGCTGGCCATCGGCGCCGAAGATGAAGATGTTCGTTTGCCCGACGGTTTTGCCGAAGAGATAGATGCGGCGCGAGCTACGGGTGACCGCGTCCGCCATGGACGGGTCAGAAACGAGGATATCGTGAGCGTCGACCGGCAGGTCGACGACGATCGCCTTCTTCAAACCGAGCTTCAGACTGCGGTGTGCACCAGGTCCAGCCTGAGTGATGTTAACGATCCCATCTGAAACTGCGTATGCAGCTCTTGTAGCAAGAACGCCAGGTGCGGCGCCGGAGAGCCCGATTGCAAAAGACAAGCACCCTGCCATCAAGGGCTTCATGTGGCGCGTCAAACTGCCCATTCCCATTTCCTTTACTCGGCCTTCGGCGCGCTGGCGGCGTCTGTAACGATTGAGCCTGATTTGATGACCTGGACGATGGCACTGCCGTTGTCGCCGCTGAGGAGATAGTCCGCAGCGCTGGTATCCTGTTCCTGGGCATCGGCGACCGAGCGCAAGGCCAGTGACAGCCGGTCCGCCATCTGTTGCGCAACGGCCAGCACCTTGGTTTGGTCGGGCGTCAGTTCCAGTGTTGCGGTCGTGCCGACTACGGCTTTCGAGCCGTCTTCCTTTTCCTGAATCTGCTGGTCGATCGCCAGCACGCGGACGTTGCTGAGCACGGTCTCTGTCAGATACTTGTCCGCCTCCTTGGCCTTGCGAACCATGATGACGTCGACGCGGTCGTTCGGCAGGATGAAGCCGCCGGCACCCGTCGAAACCGAGATTTCGGTTGCGACCGCACGTTTTCCGGAAGGCAGGAGCGAAGACATGATGCGGCTGTTTGAGTCGGCGATCTTTTCCGCGCGGATCGGCTCGCCCTCGAAAATCGGAAAGCGGACGACGGCACCCTGCAGGTCTTTCAGGGCATCAGGCTTGTCCGCTTCGGTGATAAAGCCCTGGACGACGCCGCTCTGTGGCCACCCCATCCAGTGAACCGCCTTGTCATCCAATCGCGCGCCGACCGGAAGGTTGGCGCTGGAGACGAGCACACTGACGGTTGGCTCCTTTTCGACCACCGATTGAACTTGGGTGACAACGGAGCCGCGGCCCGCGAGCGTCATCGCCAGCACACCAGCAAGGCCGGCAGCAACGACAGCCACTCCAAGTATCAAAAGGCGGGCGGGTCTCATCGATCATTCCTCGGGGATTCGCGGTATTCACCCGAAGAATGGCTCACAATTGGTGTAATTATGGTTAATGAAAACCTTCGATCTTAAGTTAACGGAGGCTTAAATGACGCTATTTCAGGCCTTCTAATGCCGCAACAAAGATCGGTGAGGAGGGAAAGGCAATAAAGCCGCCCGCGGCGATAGCAATACCGTATGGGATTTTCTTGGCGAGAAGAATCGAACTCGGAACCGGTAGCCCGACCGCCAGGATAACATGGGCTTGTGTACGGATCAGGAGGATCAAAAGAGTGATGATGCCGCCGAAGACGCCGACATAAACCAGAAATTCAATAAGAGCCGGGCCAAAGCCGAACCAGAGGGCCGCCGCGGCGAGCAGCTTTGCGTCGCCGCCACCCATGATATTTAGGGCGAATAGGACAAAGCAGACGGCGAGAACTGCAAACGCAGCAACCAAGTGCGTCCCCAACACAATGAAGGGCATTCCTGTCGCTGTTGCGACTCCGAGGAACGTCACAGCGAGAATTACTGACGCACGGTTGGGGATCGTCATCGTGAACAGGTCCGAGAACGCAGCGATGGCAAGGCAGAGTGGGAAAATCACAAATACGACTGCCGAGATCATTCCGTTGAATCCCCATGAATAGAAAGGCTCACAGCGTTAACTGTGAGCCCGATTTTCACTTAGGCAAAGCGCGGTCTCGCCGCCGCCTTAAGCCGCTGATCAGGGAACGGCAGCCGGAGCCTTGGAGGCTGCCGAGTTCATGGTCACGGAAAGGTTGTTGAACAGAACGTTCAACTTGCCGCCGAGTGCACTGGCGCCGGTGATGAGGGCGACGGAGATCAGCGCTGCGATCAGGCCGTATTCAATTGCGGTCGCGCCGGATTCGTCCTTCAGAAAACGGCTAACAAGCTTGGTCATGGTAACTCCTACTCCAGTTGAGGTTCAGCACGTCCGCCAACTGTTGCCGTTGATCGGATTGCCACAATTTAGCCAACGCCTGTTTCCATCAACTTAAAGAGTTGGGTTACTGGTTCGTAAACACGACTAGACGATCTAGAGTGGTAAGTATTTTCTTTCCTGGTTACTTAGAATTTGACGAAAATCTAGCATGTCGCGCAGTAATCGACGCTTGTGATGTTCCAAAGATAATCTTGCGCGAACGCGCGAGGACCGGAAAGAGGCACTTCGCTAGCGAAAAGCTGTTTCTATCTGGTTCACAAAGCCGGCATCATGGACAAATTTGAATAGGTTTAAGGCTTCATTCACCAATTTTTCTCATCCTGTTCCGTGAAATCGCCGAAACCCGAAAGAGATCGAAAATGTCGCCGAGTGGCAAGAGGATCATTCCCGCCTGCTTTTTTGCCATCCTCGGCCTAGGTGGATCCGCGCTCGCTCAACAGGACATACTGCGCGTCTACATGGATCAAGCGCGTGTTTTGAAGCTCGACCGTCCGGTAAGCAAGGTGATTGTAGGCAACGCAAAGGTGGCGGACGCAACGGTCGCTGATTCCAAGACGATCGTCCTGACCGGGCGCAGTTTCGGAACGACCAACCTTGTGCTGCTGGATGCTGACGGTAACGCAATTCTGGATGAGAGCATCCTGGTATCGATCGACGAGGCAAACACGGTCCGCGTCTTCCGCCAGACGGAGCGCTCGGTTCTTTCCTGTACCCCAAATTGCGAACAGCACAGCCAGCAAGGCGCTGAAACCGCAGCGGCGGGCGAGTGACAGCCATCAAACGACATTTTCCGTTAAACTTCTGATCCGACCTGAAACGGAAAATCAACGATCACACCTTACAACAGTGTAGTCGTAGCTGTCCTCGGATGCATGCCATGAAGGAAACGGATAACGTAGCGGACGCGACCGCCCGCCTTCATCGGTGGAAGAGGCCGCGATTGACCGCATTTTCGCGCTCGCGTGACGGTGCAGCGGCGATCGAATTCGCTCTCCTGGCTATTCCCTATTTCATGGTTGTCTTTGCCATCATCGAGACGTTCGTCGCGTTCGCCGGCGAGCAATTGGTGTCCAATGCCGTCGATACGATGAGCAGAAAGATGCGGACAGGACAGATCACACCTGCAAACACGAATGCAACGGCATTCCGGACGGCGTTCTGCAATGAGATCGCAATTCTGATAACATGCTCTTCGACAGAAGTTGCGACGCCAAGCAAGCTGTTCATCGACGTGCAGAACTTCAGCACGTTTGCCGCCGTTCCCACGACGATACCGAGAACGTCCACCAGCACCTATGCAGATATCAAGACCTCTGACTTCAAGTACCTGCCTGGCGGATCGGGTACGATCAACATGGTCAGGGCCTACTACCGCTGGCAGATTATCACCGATCTGATCCGACCTTACATTAGCAGCGTCCGCCCCACCGACGGCTCCTCCTCCTATTTCCTGATCGTCGCCACGACAGCCTTCCAGAACGAGCAGTACTGATGGTAGCTCGTGGCGCGGTGATTCAACTTCACAGTCTCGCAAGACGCTTCATTCGGGATCGCCAAGGCGTGGGCGCGATCGAATTCGCCATCCTGTTCCCGATCCTAGTGATGCTGTACGTTGGCGCCTTTGAGATCACCGTTGGTCTCAGCATCAGCAAGCGCGCCAGTCGAGCGGCTGGGATGATCACCGACATCGTGACCCAACAAAAAAGCGTGACCAAGGTCTGGCTCACCGATATGCCGGCGGTCGCCACTGCGGCGTTCGT
The DNA here is from genome assembly GCF_014194695.1 of Rhizobium sp. BK399. GTDB lineage: Bacteria > Pseudomonadota > Alphaproteobacteria > Rhizobiales > Rhizobiaceae > Rhizobium. The sequence goes on from NZ_JACIAH010000006.1 coordinate 225,339, forward strand.
ACCCTATGGCTCTACAGGTCTCGTGGTGAAGATCACTGGCATCGCGATCGACGGTACTGCAACCGCAAAGGTGGCATGGTCCTGGGCCCAGGATGGCAGCCGTCCTTACGCATTAAATTCTGCCACGACGATACCGACCGAGATGAAGAAGGCCAATACCTTTTTGGTCCGCACCGAACTCAGCGTTCCCTATAAGCTCTTCTTGTTCGCGCCCTATTTGGTGCCGAACGACAGCACGATCACCATCAGCCGCAGCTACCTCTATCTGCCGCGGGCGAGCCCGACTGTCACGTGTGGCGATTGCTGAGGTCCCAAGCTCGTTTGCCAAGCGCCCTCCACCGTTATAAGGCTTGAGCAGCAGCAGCCCGCACTACGCGGGCCGTCAATTTTTGTCGCTGGGTGGAGCATGGCGCGAGCCTTTCTTTTTGTTCTGGATTCATTTGGTGTCGGCGGCGCGCCCGATGCGACTGCCTATGGCGATGAGGGTGCCAACACGCTCGGACACATCGCGGAATTCTGCGCGGCCGGTGCCGGTGATCGCGAGGGATTGCGCTCCGGCCCCCTCAAGCTTCCGAATATGTCAGCCCTGGGTCTGGTCCATCTTGCCAAGGCCGCCTCGGGTCGCTTCCCGGCCGGGATGCCGGTGCCAGAAAAAACCTACGCTATGTTCGGTTCCGCCAGTGAAGTTTCCCGCGGCAAGGACACGCCATCGGGTCACTGGGAGATCGCTGGGACGCCGGTGACATTCGACTGGGGGTACTTTCCGACGGAAGGCGAAGCGTTTCCGGCGCAGCTCATCGAGGCGCTCTGCAGGGCGGCTGATGTTCCAGGAATTCTGGGCAACTGCCACGCCTCCGGCACCGACATCATTGCCCGCCACGGCGAAGAGCATATCCGGACCGGAAAGCTGATTTGCTACACCTCGTCAGACTCCGTCTTCCAGGTTGCCGCGCACGAGACACATTTCGGCCTCGACAGGCTGATGACCTTTTGCGCGATCGCGCGGGCGCTGCTCGACCAATACAATATCGGTCGCGTCATCGCTCGGCCATTCGTTGGGGAAACGGCCTCGAAGTTTCAGCGCACCGGAAACCGTCGCGATTTTTCGGTGCCGCCGCCGGAGCCGACGCTTCTCGATCGGCTTGTGAAGGAAGGCCGCAAGGTCCATGCCATTGGCAAGATCGGCGACATCTTTGCGCATAAGGGTGTATCCCGAGTGATCAAGGCGAACGGCAACGAGGCGTTGATGGACGCCAGCCTCACGGCCATGGATACTGCTGAAGATGGCGAGCTGGTCTTCACCAACTTTGTCGATTTCGACATGGTCTACGGCCACCGCCGGGACGTCGCGGGCTATGCCGCTGCGCTTGAAGCCTTCGACGCCAGGCTGCCCGAGGTCGGCGGCAAGCTGAAGCCCGGCGACCTTGTTATTCTGACCGCTGATCACGGTTGCGACCCGACATGGCGCGGAACAGATCATACGCGCGAACGCGTGCCGATCATTGCCTACGGACCTGGAATGCGATCTCGCGATATCGGCATTCGCACCACCTACGCCGACATTGGCGAGACGATCGCCCGCCACTTGCGGATTCCGCCGGGGGCACACGGGAGAAGTTTTCTATGACGTCGCATTTGAAGAAGGTCGAGCTGCACTGCCACCTGGAGGGTGCCGCGCCACCGGCGCTGACCTTGGCGCAGGCCCGGAAATACAACATCGACATCAGCGCGTATCTCGCGGATGGCGTCTATGTCTGGCATGACTTTGCGAGCTTCCTCGAGTGCTACGACAAGGTCTCCGAGGTCTACAAGACCGAGGAAGACTATGCGCTGCTGACCGAAACATATCTGAATGAGCTCGCGGGTATCGGCACCATCTACAGCGAGCTGATCGTCTCTCCTGATCACGGCAAGCGGATCGGGCTTGGCGCCGACGCCTACATCGAGGGCGTGTGCGAAGGCATCCGTCGTGCAAAGAGCAAAAGCGGCATCGAGGCACGCCTGATCGTCACTGGTGAGAGGCATTTCGGCCCGGAAAGTGTCATCGGCGCAGCCGAATATGCCGCCAAGGCGAAAAACCCGCTGATCTCCGGCTTCAATCTTGCTGGCGAGGAGCGGATGGGTCGGGTTGCCGACTATGCACGTGCTTTCGACATCGCCCGCGATTCAGGGCTCGGCCTTACCATCCATGCTGGTGAAGTCTGCGGCGCCTTCAGCGTTGCCGATGCGCTCGACGTTGTCAGGCCTTCGCGCATCGGACATGGCGTCCGTGCGATCGAGGACACGGATCTCGTCAAGCGGCTCGCCGATCTCGGAACCGTGCTGGAGGTTTGCCCCGGCTCGAATATTGCCCTGAAGGTCTTTCCGGACTTCACATCTCACCCTTTGCGAAAGCTCAAGGAGGCTGGTGTCCGCGTGACGATCAGTTCCGACGATCCGCCGTTCTTCCATACTTCGCTGGAGCGCGAGTACGAATTGGCCGCTGACGCCTTCGGCTTCAACGATGCCGCAATCAACGAGTTGACCCGAACCGGCATCGAAGCAGCCTTCGTCGATGAGCCAACGCGCCAGGCGCTGTTTGCCCGGATGTGATCCCCCAGCCCTGGGGATCAGCGTTGCAAAATGGCCTCCGCTCTTGCGGCGGAGGCAATTTCCATGAAAGAAACATCCGATAAGAACAACGATAGGAAGGGCTCTGGCCATGGACGGCGTAACGGTCATCGATCACCCGCTTGTGCAGCACAAACTCACGATCATGCGGCGCAAGGAGACATCGACCGGGAGTTTCCGCCGACTCCTGCGTGAAATCTCGACGCTGCTCTGCTACGAAGTGACCCGCGATCTGGAGCTCACGATGGAAACCATCGAGACACCGCTGCAGACAATGGAGTCGCCGATCCTCGAAGGCAAGAAGCTTGTCTTCGCCTCGATTTTGCGTGCCGGAAACGGCCTTCTTGAAGGCATGCTCGATCTCGTGCCGTCGGCGCGCGTTTCGCATATCGGCGTCTACCGTGACCATGAAACGCTGCAGCCCGTCGAATATTATTTCAAGGCGCCTGAAGATATCTCCGAGCGCTTGATCATCGTCGTTGACCCGATGCTTGCCACCGGCAATTCGTCGATCGCCGCGATCGATAAGCTGAAGGAGCGTGGCGCGCATAACATTCGCTTCCTCTGCCTTCTGGCCGCACCTGAGGGCATCAAGAACTTCCGCGACGCGCATCCCGACGTGCCGGTCTTCACGGCCTCGATCGACAGCCACCTGAACGAGAAGGGTTACATCATGCCTGGTCTCGGCGATGCGGGCGACCGCATGTACGGCACGAAGTAATTCGCAATTCGTTTACCAAGTTCATTGTTGCCTGTGGCCCGGACAAGTTTGCCGGGCCATTGGCCTTGCTGGCATTAGCAACTTATCAGCAATTATGGCGTAGAACCTGTAAGCATGGCCACGCATGACGCGGGGTTTATACAGGAAGGATTTCTGTCCCGATGCTCGTGCGTACCGTCATTTTTGCAAGCGTTGCCGCAGTGCTTGCGACGCAAATTCCATCCATCATGGAAAAGCGCGGCGGCGAAGTGGCTCTTTCGGCCAACTTCGTTACCGGCAGCGCCGATCAGGCGCCTGCCACGGCCGCCGCTGGCGGCACAATGCGGCTTCGAGCCGACGCCCAAGGGCATTACTCCGGAGACTTCAAGATCAACGGTCGACCGGTGCAGGGTCTGATCGATACGGGCGCAACCTATGTCGCTCTGAACGAGAGCTTCGCTCGGAGGCTTGGTTATACCGGCAACCAGCTGGATTTTCGCTATTCGGTCGACACCGCCAACGGGCAGACGAAGGCAGCGCATGTGACGCTTGATCGGGTGGAAATCGGCGGCATCCGCGTGCGGGAGGTGGAAGCTTTCGTGCTGAAGGATGACGCCCTTACCTCCACGCTCGTTGGCATGAGCTTCCTCAAGAAGCTTGCTTCCTATTCCGTTGCGGACGGATCGCTCAGCCTGAAGCAATAAACGGTGACCTACGGCGTCATGACGGATCTGTGTTTCTTGCTTGGTCGGCGGTCCGCGCACTCTCTCGCGTTCCGGAGACAATGATCTCCAGGACCTCATGCTCGTCCGTGTTCTTGACGTAGCGGTCGCCCACATACTCGCCGCGCTTGAGAACCATGACGCGATCGCCTACCGCAAAAATGTCGACCAGACGATGCGAGATAATGATCTGGGCAACGCCTTGCTTCTTCAGCTCCAGCATGGTTTCGAGCAGTCGTTCGGTCGCCATGACGGAAAGGTTGGCGGTCGGCTCGTCGAGAATCACGACTCGCGGTTCAAAAGAGATCGCGCGGGCAATCGCCACGGATTGCTGGCGGCCGCCCGACAGACTCTCGACCTTCTGATAGACGGAATTCACGTCGACCTTGAGACGCTTCAGTACGCTGTCCGCCTCGGCATACATCTTTCGCCGGTCGACGAAGGGCCCCCTGAGGGGCCAGCGGCCAAGGAAGATGTTCTGGCCGACATCCATGTTCCCGCAGAGCGCGAAGTCCTGGTAGATCATTTCGATTCCTGCTTCCCGACTCTCGTGCGGGCTCTTGAAGTACACCGGCTGTCCGGCAACCAGGATTTCGCCGGCATCGCGCTGGTAGGCGCCGGTCAGGATCTTCATCAGCGTCGACTTGCCAGCCGAATTGTCGCCAACCAGCCCGAGGATCTCGCCGGGAAAAAGCGCGAGATCGACTTTGCGGAGCGCTTGCACGGCTCCGAAGGCCTTCTCGATGCCCCGCATTTCCACGATGGGCCGTAGGGGCTCTGCGTCAGCCATGGATGCGTTCTCCGGTTGGCGCAGCTGTCGCGACACGGGCCCGCAGTCGCGCGAAGAGATTGGCCTGCCGTACCCATATGTCGATCAGCACGGCGACGATAAGGATGAGCCCGATGAAAACATTGATCCAGTGTTGGGGCATGCTGAAGCCCTGGACATTGAGCTGTAGAAGCGCCCGGACGAGCGTGATCACGGCTGCACCTGCAAGCGAGCCGATCATCGTGCCGTAACCGCCAAAGATCGATCCACCGCCGATGATGACGGAGGCAATGGCGTCAAGCTCTCGGAATTGGCCGGCAACCGGGTTGAAGCTACGGAAGTAAGCGACGTTGATGATCCCGGCCATGGTGGAGCAGAGCGCTGCCAGCATCAGGGAGAGGAAGCGCACGCGGTTGGTGTTGATGCCGGCATAGGCGGCTGCGCGGACGTTGCCACCGGCAGCGCAGACCTTCAGTCCGAATGGTGTGTAGGCAAGTATGACGCCGGCGACGAGAGCGACGAGAAACATGAAGATCGTCTGGACACTGACGACCTCTGCCACCGCGCGAACGATTCCCGACGGCAGCGAAAAGCCGAAATGCAGGAGAACGTCGTTCACCTTGCGGCCAAGCAGGTTGTAGCCCTCCGGCCAGCCGGTCAGCTGCTGGCCTGCCACGAACCAGGCGGCAAGACCGCGGGCAATGTAGAACATGCCGAGTGTGGCGATGAACGCGGGCAGCTTGAAGCCGACCGTGACGACGGCGTTGACGAGGCCGGCAGCCGTCCCCGCCAGCAGACCCATCGCCACGGCTGTAAACGGATCGGCGCCCAGTACCTTCAGGAAATAGGCGGCGGTGCTGCCGGCAAGCGCAAGCACGGCGCCCACGGAGAGATCGATATCCCCGGCTGCAATGACGTAGGTGAGCCCGACGGTAATGAGTGCAAGTTCGGTATAGTTGAGCAGGATCGCGAAGGTGTTGGGCAAGTTCCACCAGTAGTCCGGCCTCAGCGCCAAGCCGGTCAGCCAGAGCACCACAGTCAGGATGATGGCCAGCGCGTCACGGCGCGCGAGGAACTTGCCGAGCCCCGTGGCCGAGAGAGCCATGTCGGTCGCCATCGCTCCTTTGGTCTGAACGCCTTCCAGTGCCACGCCGCCGGTTTCGTAGGCCGGCGGCGGCGGTCGACCGCGGAGCCAGGCCCAAAACCGAGTCGCGATCTGACGTCGAATGAGGAAGGGCTCGATAAGCACCGCCGTGACAAGGAGCAGGCCCAGGAAAACCAATACGGCCCCGGCGGGTAAGGTAAACCTCGCGCCGACGGCAACATTCTCGCCATCGATAACGACCGTGCGCGTGATCGGCCAGCCTTCACGCAACACCTTGTCGATCAACACAACGACTGCGGCGCCGAGGCAAGACCCGAATACCCGCCCACGCCCGCCGAGGATCGATGCGCCGCCAATGACGACCGAAGCGATAACGGTCAGTTCCCAGCTGACGCCGTAGAGGGGGGTGACACCCTTGTCCTGCGCCGCTGCCAGGAGCGCGGAAAGCGTCGCGCAAAGTGATGAGAGTAGGTAAGCGCGAATTCGCACCCACCGCGTGTTGATGCCGGCATAGGCCGCAGCCTGCTCGTTGCCGCCGGTCGCGAAGGTCTCATAGCCCCACCGGGTTTTAGCGAGCACATAGGCACCGACGACGGCGACGAGGAGGAAGACTGCGATCTGGTTGTTGAAACCGAGAGTATTTATCTCTCCGAGACGGAAGAAGAGCGGGTAGTCTTTCGCCTTGCTGGAATAGTAGATCGCCTGACCGTGCGTAAGCGCGAGAACGAAGCCGCGACCGATGAAAAGCATGGTCAGCGTTGCGATGAAGGCCGGCACTCTCAGGATCGTTACAAGGATGCCGTTGAGGAGGCCAATCACGGTACCGAGCAGCAAGCAGAAGATTGCGCACTCGATGACACCGAAATCGAGAGCATCAGACGCAAAGAGCCTGGCAAAAACCACGGCGATGAGGCCGTAGGTGGAACCGACCGAAAGATCGAGATCCTTGTTGGCGATAACAAAGGTCATTCCAACGGCGATGATCCCGACACGGGATGTATCGCGCAGCAGCGCCAGGAGGGCTTCCGCAGACCCAAAAAAAGCCGGATTAACAAGAGCTCCACCGAGATAGAGCAGGGCGAGAAAGATCAGCAGCCCCGCCTCCCAGCCGCCGACGAGCTGAGGTGGCGCACGGCCTAGCGATGTCGTCGTGGGCGCCATGGTATCCACCGATCAACCTTGCCGTCGCGATGCTGGGGGATTTTGCATCCCCCGCATCGATTTCCAGGCGTTCAGAATGGCTAGTTCTCGAAGCGCTTGCCGACTTTGGCGACGTTATCCTTCGTCACCAATTGGGCACGCGTGTCCAGGTTGGCGGCGGAAATGCCGCGATCGATCTGGAGGTAAAGCTGCATGACGGGCCAGAAGCCCTGCAGGAAGGGTTGCTGTCCCAGCGAGCCAGTGAGATTTCCAGCCGCGATCCCCTCTTGCTGTGCCGGGCCGAGATCGAAACCAAAGGCGCAGAACTTGCCGGTCTTCCCCATCTGTGCGACCGCCTTCACGAGCGGCGGCGTGAAGACATTGTTGGCTGTAAACGCACCGACTGCGTCACCACGCGACTCAAATAGCGAAACAAGCGCGTTGACGGGGTCGTTCGGATTCGTGTCGATGCCAACATTCTCCGGCCCGGCATCCACCTTGAACGCGTCAAGCTTGCCGGCATCCTTCAGCGTCTTGACGATTGCGTTGAAGGCGGCGGTCACGCGATTATTGACCTCGATGTTGCCCATCGCGGTCGACGACGGCAGGAGAATCGAGCCGCTGGTCGCGCCGCTATCAAGCACGCACTTGGCAAGCGCCTCGCCTCCGATGGCTGCGGCTGACGCGTCCTGGCCGGTATGGCTTATGCCACTGCGGTTCAAGATGGTTGCGTCGAACGAGTTGGTTGTGGCGATGGGAATGCCGGCCTTCTCGGCGGCCTTGACGATGTCGTTGTAGGCACCGACTTGCGGCGTCGTCATGATGATGCCGTCGATTGTCGGGTCCTGGACAATCTGGTTCAGGATCTCGATTTCGCGCGCCGGATCGTCAACTGGTGATTCCGAGCCGAGTAACAGGATCTTGGCACCGATCATGTTGCCGGCAACGGTTGCGCCGACGTAAACGGGGTCAAAAAAGCCATTGCCTGCCGTATGCGTCACAATCGCGAAGGTCAAATGACCGTCAGCCGAATGAAAATCTTTCGTGCCGGACGCTTCCTTGGCGGCCTCGACAAAATCATAGCCGCCTACCGCTTTCTCAACGCCGCCCGACTGCGCAAATGCATGTGTAACGCCCAGCGACAGTACCGCAGCCGACGCTGCGTACAGCAAAGTCCGCCTCATGATTAGTCCTCCCTTGAGCCGAGGGAGAAAGTCGTTCGGGCGCAAATTATGGAGAGTGAAGGCCCGAGGGCTTCCTCCCATGCGCTAATATTCTGCGCAATTTCAATGCAAGTAAACGGCGAACTCATCGTAAGGGCGAATTTATACGCCGCATAAGCATCTCATGGTTGCTTTGCTGGAAAATAGCCGCCGAAGTCGTGTTTCAGGCTTCCGAAAAGGGCGTAGCGCGCCAGTCGTGCCTCCTGTTCCGCAGTTGAGTGCGTCCGCCTCAGGCAATAGCCGCAATGCGCTCGCAAACGACATCAGGGATGGCGGGATGACGCTCGCCGATCCTGTAGTTGGCAGCCAGCGCGGCGACTGACGCGTCTGCGGCATCCTCGTTGGCTGCATGTACCAGCGCAATCGGATCGCCCTGTTCGACACGGGTGCCAAGCGGCAAAATGTCGGATACACCGACCCGGTGATCGATCCTGTCCTCGGGATGCCGTCGTCCGCCCCCGAGGTCGACGACGGTCATGCCGATCTCACGAACGTCGCAGCCGGAGAGCCAACCGGATTGAGTCGCGAGAACCGCCTTGGTTACCGGCGCGTGGACAAGGTATTTGTCCGACTCTTCCAGGAGGTCTGAGGGGCCGCCGAGCAGGCGCACCATGCGGGCAAAGCATTCGGCGGCCCTACCCGACGAAACGGCGTCAGCGGCTCGCGTTTCGCCATCCTGCACTGAGGAGGCCACGCCTGATTCCATCAGCATCTCGGCCGCAAACGCCAGAACGGCAGCCTCCAGCCGGGTGTTCTTCTTCCTGCCTGCCAGAAAATCCAGGCAGTTGCGGATCTCCACGGCGTTTCCTGCCGCATCCGCCAACGGCTGGTTCATGTCGGTGATCAGCGCCGACGTCCGCACCCCCGCGCTGTTGGCGACATCGACGAGCGCGCGTGCCAGCATCTCTGCGTCTTTCGGCTCGGCCATGAAGGCGCCGGTGCCGACCTTGACGTCGAGCACCAAGGTCTGCAGTCCGGCCGCGAGCTTCTTTGAAAGGATTGAGGCAGTGATGAGAGGGATCGAGTCGACCGTCGCCGTCACATCCCTGATGGCATAGAGCTTGCCATCGGCGGGAGCAAGCGCGCCAGTCTGACCGATGATGGCGCAGCCGACATCCTTCACGACCTTGCGGAAAACCGTTGCATCAGGCGTGATGGTGTAGCCGGGAATGCTCTCGAGCTTGTCCAGGGTGCCGCCGGTGTGGCCGAGGCCACGACCCGATATCATCGGGACGGCCAGGCCGCATGCGGCCGCGATCGGCGCCAGCATCAGCGAAACATTGTCGCCGACGCCGCCTGTCGAGTGCTTGTCGGCGATCGGCCGGTCGATGTCTGTCCAGCTCAGCGTGTCGCCCGAACGCGCCATGGCCAGCGTCAGCGCCACCACCTCCTCGCGCGACATGCCCCTGAACCAGACCGCCATGGCGAAGGCGCCGATCTGCCCCTCGGAGAGCTGACCGGAAGCAAGCGCGGCGATGAACGATTGGATGTCTTCTGTGGAAAGCGTTCCGCCGTTTCGCTTCTGGCGGATGATCTCCTGAGGGATCATTTCAATAGCTCGATGCAGCGGCAGGCGCGGACTGCGTGCCGCTGAGAACGGCAAGAATGTCGTCGAGCAGTCCGGATGCGCCAAAACGGAAGGTGGATGGCATCGGCCAATCGGGTGCCAGGATCGTTTCTGCGAGGCTCAGATAGAGCGCCGCGTCGGCCACCGACCCGATACCACCCGCCGGTTTGAAGCCGACCTTTCGACCACTTTGGCGAATGACCCGAAGCATGATGTCAGCTGCTTCGAGCGTCGCATTGACGGCGACCTTGCCGGTCGACGTCTTGATGAAGTCGGCACCCGCGTCGACGGCGAGTTCGGCGGCGCGACGGATCAGCGCCGCATCCTTGATTTCGCCGGTTTCGAGAATGACCTTCAGCAGGATCGGATCCTTGCACTCGGCGCGGATGGCCGTCACCATGTCGGTAACGGCCTTGCCGCTACCCGTCATGAACTTGCGATAGGGAATGACGAGGTCGATTTCATCGGCGCCGTCGGCAATCGCCTCGCGCGTTTCGGCGGCAACGTCGGCGATTTCCATTTCGCCCGATGGGAAGTTGACCACGGTTGCGATCCGCACCGGATGAGCGGTGCCGAGTTGGGCGCGTGCGCGGGCAACGAAGCGCGGCCAAATGCAGATCGCTGCCGTGTTGCCATAAGGGGTCTGCGCCCGGGCGCACAGCGCGTCGATCTGAGCCTCGGTGCAATCATCCTTGAGGTTGGTGAGATCGAGGAGAGAGAGGGCGACAGCGGCGGTCTCCTTGCTGGAATGAGTGGTCATTGTTCGCTTTCTCCTGCAATCATCTCTCTTAGGATGGCGGCGAGGCGGGAGCCGCCGATCGGAGCCATATCCTTGGTCTCCTCATGGCTCAGTTCACCACCGGTCATGCCCGCTCCATAGTTGGTGATTACCGACGCCGCTGCAACCCTTAAGCCCAGCATTCGCGCGATAATGACCTCCGGCACGGTCGACATCCCAACCGCATCCGCGCCGAGGATACGGGCCATGCGGATTTCAGCCGGTGTCTCGAAGCTTGGGCCGGAAAACCACATGTAGACGCCCTGTGCCAAGGGGATGCCGAGTTTCTCGGCGGCCTTGCGCATCTTGTCGGCAAGGCTGGCATCATAGGCGCTCGTCATGCCGACAAAACGGCGATCGCTTTCCTCGCCGATCAGCGGGTTCATGCCAGAATAGTTGATGTGATCGCTAATCTGCATGACCGAACCGGGCGGCATGTCGTCTTGTAGCGATCCCGCGGAATTGGTCAGGATCAGGGTCTCGATGCCAAGACCCTTGAGAACTTCGATGGGCAGCCTCATCGCGCCGGCATCGCCCTTCTCATAGAAGTGCACGCGACCGGACAGCATGACAACCGGCACACCGCCAAGCGAACCGGCAACCACTTCTCCGGCATGACCCGAAACCGCGCTGACCGGGAAGCCCGGCAAGTCGCGGTATGGAATCCGTTGCGCGTCCGTCACCTCGCCGACAAGCGAACCGAGACCGGAGCCAAGCACGATACCGTAGCGCGGCGAAAGGCCGCCGAGCCTTCCGGCAAGCACGTCGAGCGCGCCGCTCATCCGAGTTCAGTCTCGAAGCTGAACGGCAGAAGTTCGTCCATGGTCATCGTCCTCTGCACGCCGACCTCATCGCAGAGGTAGATCTTCGTGTCCTTGGAGGCGAACTCCGAGATCTTCTGCCGACAGCCGCCGCAGGGTGGGCAAAGCGGCAGCTTTTCGGCGATGACAGCCATTTCGACGATCTTCTTCGCGCCGCCCATGATCATGGCGCTGATGGCCGTCGGTTCCGCGCACCAACCTTGAGGGAAAGACAAGTTCTCGATGTTGGCGCCGGTATAGACCTTTCCGTCCTCAGCGCGAATAGCCGCGCCGACCGGGAACTTCGAATAGGGAGCATGAGCGAAAGCCATGGCGCCGCGAGCGGCCTCGAAAAGATCGTGGGACATGTTCTCAACGTTCCTTCGTATAGGGGACACCACCCGCCTTGGGCGGGATTGCCACGCCGATGAAGCCGGCGAGCAGGACACAGGTCAGGATATAAGGCAGCGCCTGGAAGATCTGCACCGGCACTTCGCCGATCAGTGGCACCTGCTTGCCCTGCATGAAGTTTGCCAGCGCATCGAGAAAGCCGAAGAGCAGGCAGGCGAACATGACAGGCACCGGCTTCCATTTGGCAAAGACCAGCGCCGCAAGCGCGATGTAGCCCTTGCCGGCCGACATATCCTTGATGAAAGCCGCCGACTGCGCGATCGCGAGATAGGTTCCGGAGAAGCCGCAGAGGATGCCGGCGCACATGACGGCGCGATAGCGCAGCCAGGTGACCGAAATGCCAGCCGTGTCGACGGCGCCCGGATTCTCGCCGACGGCGCGCAGCCGCAGGCCGAAGCGCGTGCGGTAGAGGATCCACCAGGAAAGCGGAACCGCGAAGAAAGCGAGATAGGTCAGGATGTTGTTGCCGGAAATCACGTTGGCATAAAGCGGGCCGATGATCGGAATATCGCGGATGGCATCGGCGCCAGGCAGCACGATCGGCACAAAGCGAGCCTCAGGAAGCAGCTGCGGCGTGCGGCCGCCCTGGCCGAACCAGGCGCCGCCGAGAACGATCGTGATACCGGCGACGAAGAAGTTGATCGCCACGCCCGAGATGATCTGGTTGCCGCGGTTGGTGATCGAGGCGAAGCCGTGCACGAGGCTGAGCGCCACGGAGCAGACGATGCCGGCGCCGAGACCGAGCCATGGCGAACCGGTCAGGTAAGCAACGCAGGCCGCCGCAAACGCCGATCCGAGCATCTTGCCCTCGAGGCCGATATCGAAGATGCCTGCCCGCTCGGAAAACAGCCCTGCCAGCGCCGTGAAGATCAGCGGGATCGACAGGCGGATCGTGGAGCTGAGGACGCTGATGAAGATGTCATAATAATCCATCGTGCGTTCCCTCACGCGGCCTTGAACTGTTGGTAGACGCGAACCATCGCGGGGCGGAACATGTATTCAAGCGCGCCGGCAAAGAGGATCACGAGACCCTGAATGACAAGGATCATTTCGCGCGTGATATTGGGCATCTCGAAGGAGATCCAGTCGCCACCCTGATAGAGGATGCCGAAGAGGATCGCCGAGAAGATGATCCCGACCGGATGGTTTCTGCCCATCAGCGACACGGCGATACCAACGAAACCAGCACCGCCGACGAACTCCACCTGCAGACGGGCCGAGGATCCCATGACCGGATTCAGCGCCATCATGCCCGCAAGCGCGCCGGACAGCAGCATCGCAATCATGACGATGCGAGGGTAGGGGATGCCGGCATAGGCTGCCGCGCTCTGGCTGACGCCAAGCGTGCGCATCTCGAAACCGAGCTTGGTACGCCAGATCAGCAGCCAGACGAAATAGGCCGCAACCAGCGCAATGAGGAAGGAAACGTTGAACGGCGCGGCGCCGAGCTTGGCGCCGAACAGGTCCATCAGCCAGCCGAGTTTCGGCAACTGGCCGCCTTCAAGGAAGGTGCGGGTTTCCGGCGCCATCTTGCCAGGCACGATCAGCACATGCACCAGCAGGTAGACCATCAGCGCCGCGCCGATATAGTTGAACATGATGGTGGTGATGACGATGTGGCTGCCGCGCTTTGCTTGCAGGAAGGCCGGAATGAAGGCCCAGGCCGCACCAAACAGGCCAGCACCGACAACCGCTACCGGCATGGTCACATACCATGGGACATAGTGGTCGAGCGCCAGCGCTACCAGGGCGCAGCCGAGGCCGCCGAGATAGGCCTGACCTTCCGAGCCGATATTGAACAGGCCGGCATGAATGGCGACGGCAACGGAGAGGCCGGTGAAGATGAAGCTCGTCGCGTAATAAAGCGTAAAGCCGATACCTTCGCCGCTGCCAAGCGCGCCTTCTATCAGCAGCGACAGGGCCGCAAGCGGGCTCTCTCCGATCAGCCAGACGACAAAGCCGGAGATCAGGAAGGCAACGAACAGGTTCAACAGCGGGATGAGGCCGTAGTTGATCCAATTTGGAAGTGGAACGGAAGCAGTGCTCATCGAGGCCTCACGCGGCAATGCCGGCCATCATCAGGCCGAGGGTCTGTTCACCGGCATCGGGCGTCTTCTCACCGACCACGTGGCCGGCAAACATGACAAGGATACGGTCTGAAAGGGCGCGGATTTCGTCGAGTTCGACGGAGACGAGCAGGATCGCCTTGCCCGCGTCGCGCATCTCGATGATCCGGCGGTGAATGAACTCGATCGCGCCGATATCGACGCCGCGCGTCGGCTGGCCGATGATCAGGGCCGTCGGATCGCGCTCGATTTCGCGCGCCACGACGATCTTCTGCTGGTTGCCGCCGGAGAAGTTCGCTGTCTTCAGGCGCGGGTTCGGCGGACGAATGTCGTATTTCTCGATCTTCTCCATCGCGTCCTTGCGGATCGCGTCGAGATCAAGCAGCGGCCCCTTGCTGTAGCCGGGATTGCGATGGTAGCCGAGAACCGAGTTCTCGTACTCCTCGAACTTCAGCACCAGCCCCATGTGATGACGATCTTCGGGAATGTGAGCGAGGCCGAGCTCCCTGAGCCGCGCCGGATCGGCCTTGTCGATTGGCTGGTTGTCGAGGAAAATCTCGCCGGAATGCGGCTTGCGGATGCCGGCAATTGCCTCCAAGAGTTCGGACTGCCCATTGCCAGCGACGCCGGCAATACCGACGATCTCGCCGGCTCGGACGTCGAAGGAGACGTTGTCGACCATGGTGACGCCGCGATTGTCCTTAACGGTCAGGTTGCGAGCCGACAGGATCACCTTGCCTGGATTGGCTTCGCCCTTCTGCACGCGCAGCAGGACGCGGCGGCCGACCATCAGTTCGGCCAGCTCCTCGACCGTCGTCTCGGAAGTCTTGCGGGTCGCGACCATCTCGCCGCGGCGCATGACCGACACCGTATCGGTGATCGCCATGATCTCGCGTAGCTTGTGGGTGATCAGAATGACCGTCTTGCCCTGGTCGCGAAGGACGCGAAGGATCTTGAAAAGATGGTCTGCCTCGGCAGGCGTCAGCACGCCGGTCGGCTCGTCGAGGATGAGGATCTCGGCGCCGCGGTACATGGCTTTGAGGATCTCGACGCGCTGCTGCAGCCCGACCGGAAGCTCTTCAATGAGCGCATCGGGGTTCACTTCGAGGCCATAGTCCTTCTCAAGGCGGCGCAGCTCGGCGCGCGCGGAAGAAACGCCTTTGGCGAGCAGGGCGCCGCCCTCGGCACCGAGCATGATGTTCTCGAGCACCGTGAAATTGTCGACCAGCATGAAGTGCTGGTGCACCATCCCGATGCCGGTCGCGATCGCGGCCTGGCTGTCCTTGATGGTGACGGGATTGCCGTTGACGCGGATTTCACCGGCGTCGGCATGGTAGAAGCCATAGATGATCGACATCAGGGTCGATTTGCCGGCACCGTTCTCGCCGATGATGCCGTGAATCGTGCCCTTGGCGACGGTAAGATTGATGTCTTTGTTGGCATGAACGGCACCGAATTTCTTGTCGATGCCCACAAGTTCGATAGCGGGCGTGTCTGTCACAGCAGGCTCCAAATACGAAAAGGGCGTATGGCGGAACGGATCCGCCATACGCCCGTCTCAGTCACGGATCACTTCGGGCAAGCATTGTCCGAGGTATAGTCGTGAACCTTGATGGTCCCCGCGATGATGCCTTCCTTGGCCTTGTCGAGAGCAGCCTGCATGTCAGGCGTGATCAATGCCTTGTTGTTGTCGTCCATGGCGGCTGCAACGCCGTCTTCCTTGACGCCGAGCGCGAGAACGCCGGCCGTGAACTTGTCAGCCTTGACGTCGCTGAAGCCGTTGTAGACAGCAAGGTCGACGCGCTTGACCATCGAGGTCAGGACGGAGCCCGGGTGCAGATGGTTCTGGTTGCTGTCGACGCCGATCGAGAGCTTTTTGTTGTCGGCTGCTGTCTGCAGGACGCCGAGGCCGGTCGCACCGGCTGCCGCGTAGATGACATCAGCGCCCTGGTCGATCTGGTTCTTGGTGAGCTCGCCACCACGAACCGGGTCGTTCCAGGCAGCGCCCGTCGTGCCGGTCATGTTCTGGAACACTTCGACATCGGCCTTGACCGAGCGGGCGCCCTGCTCATAACCGCATTCGAACTTGCGGATCAGCGGAATGTCCATGCCGCCGACGAAGCCAACCTTGCCGGTCTTCGAAGCGAGGCCGGCCAGCGTGCCGACGAGGAAGGAGCCTTCTTCTTCCTTGTAGACGACAGAACGAACGTTCGGCTTGTCAACGACGGCGTCAACGATGACGAACTTCGTGTCGGGGAATTCGGCTGCGACCTTCTCGATTGCCGAAGTCCAGGCGAAGGAGACAGCGATAACCGGGTTGAAGCCGCGGCTCGCGAAGTTACGGATGGCCTGCTCGCCCTGGGTGTCGCCGGTCGGCTCGAAGTCGCGATAAGCGATCCCGGTTTCCTTCTTGAACTTTTCGGCGCCGTTGTAGGCTGCTTCGTTAAACGACTTATCGAACTTCCCGCCGGTGCCGTACACGAGCGCCGGCTTGACGTCGGCGGCGAGCGCCGTCGTGGACATGGCAGCCACGGCCAGGAGAGTCAGAAGGGATTTTTTCATGAGTTGCAGCCCTATTGTTTCTAATTGTTTGGGTCCTCCCGCAAGCCGTTTAGGCATGTCTGCGGAACCACCGACCTCCCCCCGGAGGCCTGGCTGGGCGCATCCTTGCATGGCTCAAAAAAAAATTCACGAGAAATTTTTCGACTGGTAAAGATTTGCCGCAATTGCCAAAAATCAGCTCACGCGGGCTGAATTTTGTACAAAATCATCACCGGCTTGCGATTTTTCTCGGCAAATTTGGGTTCGCCAAGACCGCTTGTCATGCCGCAAAGCGGCCAGCCACCGAGGGCTTCTTGTAGCCCACCATCCACAACATCAGCGACAGCACCAGGAACACGGCAAAGGCCGGCTGGAGCATCAGCCACTGGAAGGCAAGCGTGTAGAAGCGCGGATGGATGTAATAGGCGATGGTCGATTGAAGGGTTTCCAGCGACGAGGGGCTAAGGTCCTGCCATGCGTCACCCATGGGAGTGATAACTACCGACGACGCGGCAACGGACTGAATGGAATCAATCGTACCGGCGATGACGGCGACGGCCAGCGCAACGAGACTTGCCAAACGCAAAAGGAAACGCATCAAACTCTCCGGCGATCAAACATGCCAGGCATTTTCCTGGCCAGCCGCGCCATTCGTCAACCTCTACAAAAGATAGTTATGGAGGGGTGGAGCTACAATGGAGGGCCAGAGCGCACTTTTACCGGAAGAAGTCAAAAAACTGTTAGATTTGGGTTGATCGGCAAAAATTCATCGGTATATATCGCGCCGTTCCGACGATTTGCATCTTCGCCGATGCAGACCGCCAAAGGACAGGTGGCCGAGTGGTTGAAGGCGCACGCCTGGAACGCGTGTGTACGTGAAAGCGTACCGAGGGTTCGAATCCCTCTCTGTCCGCCATTATTGTCTTTAAGTGTCTGATTTTGAAGATATATTTCAATCTGCATTCGGCCGGCCCGCCATTGAGCCCGCCACGAGAGTCCGGGCCCTGATTTTATTGTTGGCATCCCTTTATTGTTGGCATCCCACAGAAAAATGCGAATCCCCCGTTGCCAATCGTTACGACAATCGGCTATTTGAGATTCATTAACACCAACGAATCACTGCGCAAGAGGTGCGGTGTCCTAACAAAGGGACGCCTATGCCTACCAATTCGCAGTTGGGCCTGTTTTCCTCCCCCGACAAAATTGAAGCTACTCCAGAAAGCGATTTAGCGATTCACGCCACTGCTTCGCCCGAAGCAACTTTTTCTGTGGCCACTTCCGACGCTATACCCTGCGCAAAGCCCCGGGCTGCTGCAAATGTTGGCCTCCGGCGCAAGGGCGAGGGTTCTGCGCATGCCAAGCCCCAGGCTGAAGAGCGGTATCTCTCGGTTCAGAATGTGGCATCCCGCTATGCCATCAGTATCCAGACCGTCTGGCGCCATACCAAGCATAACCCGGATTTCCCGAAACCGATCAAGATCCTCAATGGCTCCACCCGTTGGCGCATGAGCGACATCTTGGCCTTCGAGGTTTCACGCCAGGAGGTCAGCCGGTGACCGTCGCCAGCGCTCTCCGCAAGAAACGTCGAAATCTCCAGAGCGATAGGAAGGCTAACCTTCACCAGCTCTACTCAAGTGATGATGTCATCAAGCTTTATGAGATCTCACGCAATACCCTGACCAACTGGATTGCCGACGGTCTTCCCTTCATTGATGCCGGGTCGCGTCTGTTTCGCGGCTCGGACCTTAACGCCTTCCACAGTCGACGGCGGCTGAAGGCTGCCGGAGAGCCACTCGGCCGGTTCTTGGTCAACTGCTTCGGCTGCAAGCGCTCTCATTCACTGCTTGAGGGAGATGTCTCGGTTTCTCCCGGTCGCACTGACGGGATTTTCCGCGTTTCCAAAATCTGCCCGGATACCGGAGTGAGGGCCAACAGGTTCGTCTGTAGGGAAGAATTGGATACGCTCCAGAGGCTTCGCGAAACCGATCCCGGAAGCAAGACTCCCGACTAATATGTTCCCTCGGTCCAATCGAGGTTTGTGCAAATCCGGCGGTCCCGCCTCCGGGGCCGTTGCCGCAACCAGACCATCACCAAGCTCATGGAGCGCCGCCAGCCGGAAATCCTGTCCCGAACCGAAGGTTCGCCTTTGGTAATGCAAACCCATGCGATCTCAAGCGATCGCATCAAATTTAGAGATTTAAAATGACTGCATCTATCGAGAATAATGCCTCAATCGTCTACCTCTATCAGGGCGAACTGAGGCACGGCAAAGGCTTCCACCCGAAGACCGTCAACGACATCCTGCGCCATATCTGGCAGTTTGAGGCGCACACCGGATCCGTCGACTTCCGGTCAGTGACGCGCAAGATGGTCGAGGATTTCAAGGATGAGCTTATCAGCCGGGCAGACAAAGCCGGCAAGGAGGGGTTGTCCGCCTCGACCATCGTACATACGTTCGGGAACCTGAAAGCCTTCTTCACCTGGCTTTCTGGTCAGAACGGCTACAGGAGGGCGATCAGCGCCCAGCTCTACAACCACTTCAACTCGCCGCGGCATTTGGTCGAGCTCGCTGGAGCCGCGGCGCAGAAGTTCGTCCCGAGTGCAGAGCAGCTGCGGTTGATGCTTGGGGAGATGCCGGCAAATTTGCCGGCCCAGCGGAGGGACCGCGCTATGCTGGCGGCCCTTTTCCTGTTTGGTGTCCGTGATGGGGCGTTGATCTCGCTGCGCCTGAAGCATGTCGACATCGACCGCAAGCAGGTGTTCCAGGACGCGCGCGAGGTGAAGACGAAGTTCAGCAAGACGAGCATCGTCGACTGGTTTCCGATAGGAGACGCTATCGAACGTATTGTCATCGACTGGATCGCGGAGTTGAAGGCAATGGGCGCCGGAGAAGATGCCCCTCTCTTTCCTACGACACCATTCAAGCCGTGGATCGGCCGGCACAGCATCGAGCTTGAGTTCCTGACCACGGCTGCCCCTGTGCGCCAGGTCTTACGGAAGGCGGCCGCTGCCGCGGGTGTTCCCTACTTCAAGCCCCATGCGATCCGCTCCACAGTCGCGAAGCTCTGTGATGAGTGGGCCTCTTCTTTGCGGGATATGAAGGCGCTCAGCCAGAACCTCGGTCATGAGCAGGTGAGCACGACGTCGAAGTACTATGGTGATGTCGAGCCTCACGTGAAACAGGAGCTGTTCCGCAAGATGCGTGACAAGCAGCGGAACCCGGGCGCCCGCGACATAAGCGATCTTGCCGAGCGGGTCGACCTGGATACGCAGGATATGGTTCGTAAGATCCTGCAGATGGCGCTGGACAAGAAATAGTCACACGTAGTGCGCGGTGGCAGACATTTGCCATTTGCCACCGCGCATCGCCTCTGGTTGGTTGGCCCTAGTGGTTCGAGGCCTGCAAAGCCCTTCCGAAAAAATAAAAAAATCTTCGCAAACGCTCTTGCGGTTTCCCCGCGATCCGCATAAATCACGGCCACCGACGCGGCGGACCAAACCGGACCGATTTCGCGAGGGCGATTAGCTCAGTTGGTAGAGCGCCTCGTTTACACCGAGGATGTCGGGAGTTCGAGTCTCTCATCGCCCACCATTCTTTCCCCTATGTTTCAAAAACCTAAGTGATATCAAGGGCTGTCTGAGACCCTAGTCATGTACACGGGTGACATACATGGTGCATTTGATGACGAATCCTACCAAGGCCCGAACGGCGTCTACTGCTACGTGAAGCGCGTCCCAAGGATCTGATCGCTAATATCGGCAAAGAGCGCTACTCTGTTTCCCTCCGAACGAAAGATCCCAGAGAGGCCAAACGCCTTTGCGGGGAGATGGACGTTGTGAAAGAACGAAAGTTCAGGGCGCTGCGCGCAGGGCCGAGAGCCCCGTTGAAAACGGGGGATTACCGAAGGACTCGACATATCCGTTCTGCATGGGCCTTCCCGGCGCGATGTAGTGCCACTCGACCTTGTGATCCTTCGCGGCCAGACCATGACCACCAGAACGGCGCGAGCGCTGCGGCACACCATCGCGAGCCGTCGCCCTACACTGTCGGCTCGGTCACCGGCCGAGCGGCATCTACTCGAACATCGGCGACTTCACCCCATAGTATTTCTTGAACACCGTTTCATAGCCTTTGATGAACCACTCCGGCGATGAAGCTGTTGGAAGCGGTCTGATCTGCATCGGAATTGCGTCCAGCTGGAGCCCTGTCTTGAGCGTGGCGTTATCGCCCAGCATAGCCCTCGCATAGACGACCTCGACCTGCCGTGAAAACGCATTCCCTTTTTCGATCTCCTGAAATGAGCCTTGCTGTAACTTGGAAAACAAGACGACGAGAAGTAACGTCAGGATAGGTTGAACTGCGCGGTGCTTGGAGGCGACACGCGAAACGACGAGTGCAAATAAATACAGGACAGCTATTTTCCCTACCAGCATGAGGTCGCCCCAGGGATATTCTGTTATCGCCAGATAGTTCACCCGTGTCTTCAGAGAGATCAGAAACGTCACCGCGAGCACGACCAGAGCCGTCTGAATGCAAAAAAGCACGCTGCTCCGATGCTCGGCATCTTCCGGCTTTTTTCTCCCATGCCACAATGCAATGGCACTCCCGCCAATAAGAAAAAGTGCCAACCCAACCGGTGCCAGCTTGGAAGCGGGACCGAACGTGAACACTTCGCCCGGCTCGGCACCGGTTGCCATCCTTGCTCTTTCGGAAAAGAAGATCGTGACGAGAAGAGCGAGCAAGCTGAAGAGTATGTTGGTCATCACGATCATCGATCGCGATCCAATTTTGACCTGCGACATGACCGCAGGCACCTGCCATCCGTTCTTGTGCAAATGCAACCCGACCAGCATTGCGTTGAATATGAGAATTGTCGCGGAAAATGCTTCGAGCGAGAACGAGCAGACATAGGACAGCAACAACAGGCACGAAGTTTTCTCGATGCTCGCCCCGTCATCCTTGATGCCTGCTGTCATCCCGAGCAGGGCGAACGTCAAGAATGCCGGCAGCTGGTAGCAGATAAAATGTACTTGGTTTTTCCAAGGTAATAATTTGAAAATGCAAACTGCAATGATCAGCGAAAAGACAAATGAAAAAACCTTGTTTCTCGGCTCGACAGGCAATGATCGAAGGAAATAAGCAAGCACTCCGGTGGAGAAGAGTGCAAAGGCGCTTGCTGAGAAAAGCTTGTAGAAGCTAAAGAAGCTAACCTTTGAAACTCCGTTCGCGGCAAAGAACAGAAAATTGAATGTCGAGGCGAAGATGCTTCTTCCGTAGTTGTCAAAGACTCTATTTGGAGTCCATCCGCCGCTGAATTTCGGAAGCATTGAGCTCTGCAGCGACGACGCATAGTGAACTACATCGTCACCATTCATGACGGCAACGCTATAGGTCGCCAACCATATGAGAACAAAAAAGCATGCAAGAAATATAGAATGTGGCCGATTGTTGCTGATCTTCATAAGTCCTCCGTATCGCTTTGTTTGGTGGTTGTCGACCGGCCGTTTGCCGCTTCAGGGGCACAAACGCGCCGCTGGCTGTGATGCGTACGCGGGAGGTTTAATTGGAGGGAATTGTGAATAGAAAAAAATGCGTATCCATCATTGTCCCGTTCTATAACGAAGCGGATGGTATCGATCGATTTCGGAATGCAATCGCTGGCGTCATGGCGAAAGCCCCGGCATACGACTTTGAAGTCATTTGCGTGGATGACGGGAGCCAGGACGATACGTTGGAACAATTGATCGCGTTGTCGCAGGAAGACAATCGCTTTCGGGTCATCGAGCTCTCCCGAAACTTTGGAAAAGAGGCTGCGTTGACTGCCGCCATTGATTTCTCGAACGGCGACGCGGCCATTCCTTTTGATGCAGATCTTCAGGATCCTCCAGAACTCATCTTGAAGATGATCGAAAAATGGGAAGAGGGCTACGAGGTCGTGCTGGCGAGGCGTGCGGACCGCACCATGGACACGTACGTGAAGCGGAAGACCGCGGGAATGTTCTATCGGTTTCACAACCGGATGTCCGACACGAAGATACCCGAGAATGTCGGTGATTTCCGCTTGATGGACAGCGCGGTCGTGGCTGCGATCAAACGTCTCCCGGAGCGGCAGCGCTTCATGAAGGGTTTGTTCGCCTGGGTCGGATTCAGGACCGCCGTGATCGACTACAAGCGCGCTGCGCGCCAGACAGGCGAGACCAAGTTCTCCGCCTGGAAGCTCTGGAACTTCGCGCTGGAAGGCATCACAAGTTTCAGCACCGTGCCACTCAGGCTGATGGCGTGGGTGGGAAGTGTCGGGACGCTGGCCACCTTGCTCTACGCGCTCTACATCATCTTCAAGACGCTCATCTATGGCGTGGATGTGCCCGGTTACGCCTCGCTGCTCGTCGCCATTCTGTTCATGGGCAGCCTCCAGTTGATCGGATTGGGAATCCTAGGCGAGTACATCGGTCGCATCTATATGGAATCGAAGCAGCGTCCTGCGTATCTGGTTCGCCGGCATTACGGCTTCACCAGTTCAGACGAGGCCAACTGGCTGGTATCGAGATAGCTAGGGCATCGTGCTGATCCCGCAGAACGCCGGCCCTCTCGGACGAGGTGAATCGGATCGGCGACGATCACTCCTTCGCGCGGCTCATTTTCTAAAACGGATAGTTGCCGGCAGGCGCAATGCAAACCCGACAACTTTGGGCGTTCAGGAGATGCCTCTTGCAAACTGAGGCGAGCAAACTAGAAGGGGATCTCAAGACGCTGACAGGTGCAGGATGAAGATCGAGATTTTGCCGCTGGCTGGTTTGGCCAAGATCATTCCAACAAGACTAGGCGATCATCGCGGATACTTTTCAGAAGTGTTCAAGGACGGCTGGTTCCGCGAGAATGTCGCGGGCGTTGCGTTCGTGCAGGAGAATGAATCCCTGTCGGCGACGGTCGGCACGGTGCGCGGCCTGCATTTCCAGCTTGATCCGTTTGCCCAGGGCAAGCTGGTGCGCTGCATCGCCGGCAGGATTTTCGACGTCGCTGTCGATATCCGCGTAGGTTCGCCTACCTACGGCAAGTGGTATGGCACCGAGCTGTCCATGGAAAACGGCGAGCAGTTATGGATACCGGCAGGTTTCGCCCATGGCTTTGCCACGCTCGTGCCGGACTGCATCATCTCCTACAAGGTGACGGCGCCCTATAGCGCCGCGAGCGACCGCGGCCTACTGTGGAACGACCCTGCAATCGGCATCGAATGGCCGCTGCCACTCGACAATGCGGTCCTGTCGGACAAGGATAAGGTTCAGCCGAAGTTGGCTGACTTGCCGCCATCCTTCACATACTGACCATCGGCCTTGTGGCTGAAAAGCGGAGTAGACAATGCGTATTCTCGTTACCGGCGGAGCAGGCTTTATCGGCTCGGCCCTCGTGCGGCATCTGGTCAAAAGCGTCGGTGCGGAAGTGCTGAACGTCGACAAGCTGACCTATGCCGGCAATCTCGCCTCGCTGAAGGAGATCGAAGGCGCACCGAACTACCGTTTCCTGCAGGCCGATATCTGTGATCTGCCGAAGATGTCGGAGGCAATGACCACGTTCGAGCCGGACCGGATCATGCATCTGGCCGCCGAAAGCCATGTCGATCGCTCGATCAGCGGCGCCGGCGATTTCGTGCAGACCAATGTCATGGGCACGTTCTCTCTGCTGGAAGCGGCCCGTCACTATTGGAACGACCTGTCGCCAGCTCGGAGAGACGCATTCCGCTTCCTGCATGTCTCTACGGACGAGGTTTATGGTTCGCTCGGGGACGAGGGCCTTTTCGAGGAGGTCACGGCTTACGATCCGTCCTCGCCCTATTCGGCTTCGAAAGCGGCGAGCGACCATCTGGCGATTGCCTGGCATCGCACTTACGGGCTCCCGGTCGTGGTCTCAAACTGCTCGAACAACTACGGGCCCTATCACTTCCCCGAAAAGCTGATCCCGTTGATCATCCTTAACGCCATGGGCGGCAAGCCGCTGCCGGTCTACGGCCAGGGCGTCAACATCCGCGACTGGCTTTATGTCGAGGACCATGCGCGCGCGCTCGACCTGATCGCGTCGCGTGGCCGTCTCGGTGAAAAGTACAATGTCGGCGGCCGCAACGAGCGCCGTAATATCGATGTCGTGCGCCGTATCTGCGCGCTGATGGATGAGCTGCGCCCGCAGGCAAAGCCGCATACCGATCTGATCACCTTCGTTACCGACCGGCCCGGCCATGATGCGCGCTATGCCATCGATGCCACGAAGCTGGAGACGGAGCTGGGCTGGAAGGCACAGGAAAATTTTGACAGCGGCATCGAGCGGACGGTGCGCTGGTACCTGGAGAATGAATGGTGGTGGCAACCACTGCGTCAGGGCGTCTATTCCGGAGAGCGTCTAGGCGTTCTGAAGAGGGGCTGAGCCATGCGTATTGCCGTGACGGGAAAACAGGGCCAGGTCGTCTCGGCCCTTCTGGAGCGCGGTCCCGCAGCCTGTGTCGAGATCGTCGCCGTTGGCCGTCCGGAATTCGATCTCACCGATCGGGCGTCGATCCGCGCGGTCCTTTCAGAGATTGAGCCGGATGCGATCGTATCCGCTGCCGCATACACGGCGGTCGATAAGGCCGAAAGCGAAGAGGCCCTAGCCTTCGTCGTCAATGCCGAAGGGCCGACGGCGATAGCGGAAGTGGCAAAGGAGCTCGGTGTTCCGATCGTACACCTGTCGACCGACTATGTATTTCCTGGCGACAAGCAGGGCGTCTACGTCGAGACGGATGCGACCGGTCCGGTTTCGGTCTATGGCCGCTCGAAATTGGCGGGCGAGGTAGGCGTCGCTGCTACCAATCCCAACCATGCGATTTTGCGCACTGCCTGGGTCTATTCGCCCTTCGGCGCCAATTTTGTGAAGACCATGCTGCGGCTGGCCGAGACCCGCGATGCGGTGAACGTGGTCGCTGACCAGCATGGCACGCCGACCAGTGCGTTTGACATCGCCGATGCGGTCATTGCCATAGCAAAACGCCTTTCTGCAGATCCCGATATGAAACTGCGTGGCGTTTTCCATCTGACCGGCAGCGGCGAGGCGACCTGGGCGGATTTTGCCGAGGCGATCTTTGCTGGTCTGCAAACCAGAAGCGGCAAGCTGGTATCCGTCGGCCGCATCACGACAGCGGACTATCCGACAACGGCGAAACGCCCGGCCAACTCGCGGCTTTCGAACGACAAATTGAAACAGGCCTACGGAATCGTCCTGCCCGATTGGAAGGAGTCCACAAAGGTCGTACTAGACCGTCTGCCCTAAGGATCGGCGCTTTCGGGCTCCCCACACACGGAAGGAAAACGCATGAAGGGTATTATTCTCGCTGGCGGTTCGGGCACGCGCCTTTACCCGATCACCAAAGCCGTCTCCAAGCAACTCATGCCGGTCTACGACAAGCCGATGATCTATTATCCACTGACCACGCTGATGCTGGCGGGGATCAAGGAGATCCTGATCATCACCACGCCGCATGACAACGAGGCCTTCAAGCATCTGCTCGGTGACGGTAGCCAATGGGGCATTTCCATCGAATACGCGGTGCAGCCGAGCCCGGACGGTCTGGCGCAGGCCTTCATCATAGGCGCCGATTTCGTGGGATCGAACCCCTCCGCGCTGATCCTCGGCGACAACATCTATTACGGTCATGGCCTACCGCAGCTGCTGCACTCCGGCGCGTCCACGGTTAAGGGCGCGCGCGTCTTCGCTTACCACGTCAGCGATCCAGAACGCTACGGTGTCGTTGAGTTCGACGGCAGCTTGAGAGCGCTGTCCATCGAGGAAAAGCCGGCTAAGCCGAAGAGCAACTGGGCGGTCACCGGCCTTTATTTCTACGATGAGCAGGTCATCGAGATTGCCGCCAACCTGAAGCCGTCGCCGCGCGGTGAACTGGAGATCACTGACGTCAACCGCGTATATCTCGAGCGCTTTCAACTAGAGGTTGAATTAATGGGTCGCGGCTATGCCTGGCTCGATACCGGCACGCCGGACAGCCTTTTGGAGGCTGCCGACTTCGTTGCAACGCTGGAAAAGCGGCAGGGCTTCAAGATCGCCTGCCCGGAAGAAGTAGCCTATCGCATGGGCTATATCGGCGAAGCACAACTGCAGCGGTTGGCAACCGAACTCGGCAAGAGCGCCTATGGCCAGTACTTGATGAAGCTCTCAAAGACCAAGCACGACCTGGAATTCTGAAGCGCCCCAGCCCGTTCGAAAGGAGGGCCGATTTTATGGTCAGAGCGACCGGCCGACCGCGTTGCAGATATGGCGACAGACGTCCTTGACCTGCCCCATGACGCGAGCCTCAGCTCGATCCGAGCCAAGGCTCACCCAGTCGAGCGCTCATTCATCGCGGTCTCCAATCGGAAACGATGCATCACCTTTCAACCCAAACTAATCAGTCCCTAGCCGCTCAGCGACGTCTCAAATTTCCAGCAGCGGCTTGGTTTCAGGATCGGGGTCAATATGCTACCGAGGCGAGATGATAACCTGGCGAAATCACATGCGAGACCCTTTCTGTCCACTCAAATCAACGACCGATTGTTAGTTACAATACCCAGATGGTGTATTCAGTCGGACAATGGCACCTGGCGTTGATATGGCGCAGAGCATAAAAAAACCAGACGGGAAGAAAACAAGGTGAGCGAGATCTGTCAGCTGCCTACAGAACCCACACTTCTTTCCGTCTGCATTGTAACATACAAACCAAATTGGTCTGCCCTGAAGGCGACTTTGAGTAGCCTCAAAGCCGCATTGGACGTCGGGGCCATCGGAGCCGATGTACTCATCGTGGATAACTCCGCTGTCGACGATGTGTCGACTTGGATTCATTCCGCTATGCCGGATTTTCCGGTGACGGTCATTTCTGGACATGGAAACATCGGCTTCGGCAGAGCCAACAATTTTGCCCTAAAAGGGAGCCGCTCCTTGCATCTCGTGCTCAATCCGGATGTCGAGATGGATCCTGATGCACTTCAGCGTGCGATATATTTCATGAGGTCCAACCCCGCTTGTGGCCTGCTGACCCCTGCGGCATTTTCATCTGATGGCAGTCGTCAATATCTCTGCAAGAGGTACCCTGCTGTACTCGATCTAGTCCTCAGAGGTTTTGCGCCCAACTTTATCCGGCGGCTATTCCACAAGCGCTTAGATCGCTACGAGATGTGCGACCAGATTGGCGATCAAACTGTGTGGAATCCACCCATTGTGAGCGGATGCTTCATGCTTTTCCGGGGAGACGTATTTCGTACGCTGAACGGCTTCGATCCGAGATACATGTTGTATTTTGAAGACTTTGACATGTCGCTGCGCGCTTCCGCCATTACGCGGATCGCATATGTGCCGGCGGTTAGAATTGTGCACGGGGGCGGAAATGCGAGCAGAAAGGGCGCTTGGCATATTTGGCAATTCGCTCGCTCGGCGCTCAAATTTTATGCGTCGCATGGGCTGAGGTTGTTTTGAGCCGCGACCGACTTGCCGCGGAACCGCTCATGGCGATACGGTGATATTCCTCGGGTCGACGGGCTGCGGCCATCCGCGTCTATGAATGAGGGGTGGGATTTTTGTGCCGAGCCTATCTCGTACTGCGGAACCAGATCGGGGGGCGTGGGAAGCATGATCGCGGAATACAGCGCAGCCCCTAACAAGTGACACTCGATCAGCCGGTACGCCGTGGACAGTCAATCTGGTGGCAGCGGCGGCAAGCCCTTGTCAGCTCCATCACCCTCTGACATATCTTCGACAATCTTCCGCGACGATTGCCAAACATCACTGCGGCACGTCGCCGCAGTTTTGGAATTTTGGATGGCAATCGACCTTGGCCTGCGACCTTGTGACTGGGTCCTAGCTTGTCTCTCCACTTAATTTAACACGCTTATGGAATGCAAATGAATGACAAGGCCGCGCAACGGATCTGCGCCATCATTGTGACTTTCAATCCGAACGGAGAAGTGCTGGCTCGGCTGGTGTCTACAATCACGCAACAGGTCGAACACCTCCTGATCATAGATAATAACTCGAGCTCGGAAAAAAGCCTTCCCCAGCCGCATCCTTCCTTGGAAGTCATCCGGCTCGACGACAACCATGGGATCGCTCGCGCTCAGAACGAGGGCATAGAGAGAGCGCGCTCCATGGGGTGCAATTATGTGTTGCTCCTCGATCAGGATAGTAATCCTGCGCCCAACATGGTGACTGTTTTATTCGAGGCGTTAAGGCGCCTCGAAAATCATGGCGAACGACCAGCTTGCGTTGGCCCTCGTTACTCCGATACAGCGCCGGTGAATGTTTCTCCCTTTGTAAGATTGGAGGGAATTCGCCTGAAGCGACTGGACTGCGGCGGAACAGATGCTGTGGTGAAGGTAGATTTTCTTATTGCATCCGGGTGCCTTATTCCAATGTCGGTGCTGGACACCGTGGGGCCGATGACAGAGTCGCTTTTCATTGACTATGTCGACATTGAGTGGGGGTTACGTGCTCATCAGCTCGGCTATAGCTCTTTTGGCGTGTGCGAAGCGCACATGCAGCATTCCGTTGGTGACTTCTCTCTCGCCATTGGCGCTCGCCGCATTCCAGTACATGGCCCAACACGGCAATATTACCAAATCCGAAACGCCCTGTGGCTTTGCCGCCAAAATCATATAACCCCACAGTGGAAGATGGCTCTTTTCCTTCGGATTGTTCGCCGCCTGGTTCTATTTAGTCTTTTCGTTTCGCCGCGCCGTGAAAATTGTCGGTCGATGATCGCAGGACTACGAGATGGCTATAAAAGTCGTATGGGGAAAAAGTGATTTAAACGCAGGCAATGCAGATGCTCAGGAGCGAAAACGACAAGAGCTGACTGGTAAGCTTGCTTGAATAAGCGCGGACCGTGTCGGCTTCCATGGGGAGTGCCTCCCGCGACCATCGGCGCTTGCGGCGCACACCCGAAGGGTTCAGGTGCATCGAGCCGAATTCAATCGCAAAAGACTGTGTCGCGACGCCTCGGCAGCCGGCGTCGATATGTCCATCCGATCGGAATTTGACTCGCTGGCGTGTATCTGAAATACGTCCGTTTCACTTGAAGGGCCTCGACCGAGAGATCGTCAACATTCGCGCCCTCTATACATCTAACCTCAAGAGCCGAACTACCGAGCTCTGTTCCGGGTTTTGTCCATGAATTGCCTTTGTAATTGCCCTACGCCCCACGCGACGAGCCGAAGCGCACGAATTGCTGATGCGGAAGGTAGCTACTGATGCAGCGCTTTTCTGCGAGCCCTCGCGAATGCATCGCGAGCGTATGGCGACATAAGGCATTGATTTGGAATTTGACAAAGCGGGAAGTTGTCGGCCGATATCGTGGTTCGGCCTTTGGCATTTTGTGGTCGTTCTTTAATCCAATACTTATGCTGGTCATATATTCTTTTGTATTCAGCGTCGTGTTTAAAGCTCGCTGGAGCGGCGGAAGTGGATCAAAGTCGGAATTTGCTCTTGTGCTATTTGCGGGCCTAATCGTATTCAATTTTTTCGCGGAGTGCTTTAATAAAGCGCCAGGACTGGTTTTGGCGAACGCCAACTACGTGAAAAAGGTCATATTCCCACTTGAGATCTTGGCTTGGGTCAATGTTTTTTCGGCGATGTTCCACGCCCTCGTGGGCATCGCTGTTTGGGTAGTCTTTAGAATACTTGCTGTAGGTCCGCCCCCTTTTACGGTTTTGCTATTTCCGATGGCATTATTGCCAATTGGATTGATGATCTTAGGAGTCAGCTGGTTCCTGTCTTCTCTTGGCGTCTTTTTGCGTGACATTGCCCAGCTTACCGCGGTAGCCACGACAGTGCTCATGTTTCTATCTCCTATCTTTTTCCCTATCGAGGCCCTTCCTGAGCAATACAGGGCATTTCTTGCGCTCAACCCGTTGGCGCCTGCCATCGAGCAGATGCGTGATATATTACACTGGGGGACCGTTCCTGATCCGCGTGGCTACTTGCTCTATCTCATCGCAAGTATTGCGGTTGCGCTTCTCGGTTTCGGCTGGTTCCAGAAAACAAGAAAGGGCTTCGCGGATGTCATCTGATGCGGTGATTGATATCCAGGGATTGGGAAAATGCTTCCAAATGTATGCCAAGCCGCAAGATCGTCTCTTCCAGATGCTGACATTGGGCCGGAAGGCGTTTCATCAGGAATTCTGGGCCCTCAAGAACGTTTCCCTAACGGTCAGAAAAGGCGAGACCGTCGGCATCATTGGTAGGAATGGCTCTGGCAAATCGACGTTACTTCAACTTGTCTGCGGTACGCTCAATCCATCGAGGGGTAACGTGAACGTAACTGGAAGGGTTGCGGCGCTATTGGAGCTCGGAGCGGGGTTCAATCCCGAATTTACTGGTCGTGAAAATGTTTATATGGCGGCTTCTCTTTATGGACTCTCGCGCGCGGAAACCCAGGCGAGATTTGACGAGATTGCTGCGTTTGCCGACATTGGGGAGCATCTCGACCAGCCCGTCAAAACCTATTCGAGCGGCATGTATGTTCGTCTCGCCTTCGCCGTGATCGCCCATGTCGATGCCGACATTTTGGTGGTCGATGAGGCGCTGGCCGTGGGGGACGCAGTCTTCACGCAAAGATGCATGCGTTTCATCCGGCGATTCAAGGAGACCGGAACGCTCCTCTTCGTCAGTCACGACATCAATTCGGTAGTGAATCTCTGTCAGAAGGCCGTCTGGCTTCGCAACGGCGAGATTTCTGAAATCGGCGAGGCAAAAACCGTGGCTGAATCCTATCTTCAATACACATTGCAAGAGATTTATGGTGAGGATGCGAAGCTACAGAGCATCAACGAGCAGGCGCGCGAAACCGCTAAGGAAACCGATCTCATAGAAAGCGAAGCTGCCCTCGCCTTGGACTACGGCAGTCGGTATCAGGTCCATCCGAACCTCAACGACGCGAACGGTTGGAAGAGTGGCGCCGCAGAGATTCTTGATGTCAAAGTGGCGCGTGCGGACGCCGAAGACATAGGCGTATTTCGAGGTGGGGAGCGCGTGAAAGTGGCCATACGGGCAGTGGCTCACAAACCGCTCAAGCAGCCGATTATGGGGTTTCTCGTCCGCGACAGGCTCGGGCAGGATCTGTTCGGCGAAAACACGGGAGTCTTTTCGCAGCTCAACCCAAGGTCGATTGACGCGGGAGAGCGGTTCGAGGCGGGTTTTGTGTTTAAGCTTCCTATGCTACCAAATGGACAATATGTCCTAACGGCATCGTTGGCCGACGGCGATGCTCACGACAACATACAGCATCACTGGCTTCACGATGCCATGGTCATCAATGTCAGCAACAGCAAGATTCGATACGGCCTCGTCGGGGCCGAATTCGAAGATGTTAAATTGAGTATCGTCGCATGAATCCACTTGAAGAATTGTATTCGACACACCAAGGGAAGCTTTCTGATAAGTGGCAGATTTACTTGCGGGAGTACGACCGTCTTTTTGGCGAGTTCCGCTTTCAGGATATCAATCTGCTTGAAATTGGTGTGCAGAACGGGGGGTCGCTTGAGATCTGGGGACAGTATTTCGCAAGTGCGAAAAAGATCGTCGGGTGCGACATAAACGAAGCATGTCGGGCTCTAAATTACGATGATCCTCGTATCTCTCTTGTGATAGGCGATGCGACGGAAGAAAATATATACCAAGAGATTACGAACATATCGGATGCGTTCGATGTCATTGTTGATGACGGGTCGCATACGTCCGGCGATATTATAAAGACGTTTTTTCGATATTTTTCCCGTCTGAAGGAGGGAGGGATCTATGTCGTGGAGGATTTGCACTGCAGTTATTGGTCGGATTTCGAGGGTGGTCTTTATCATCCGTTTTCTTCGATTTCCTTTTTCAAAAGGCTGGTCGATATCGCCAACTATGAACATTGGGGCGTCGACAGGAAGAGAAATGGTTATGTGGCAGGCATTGCCGATCATTACGGCATCCGTGTCGACGAAGAGATTCTATCGCATGTCCACTCCGTAGAGTTTATCAATTCGATATGCGTTGTCAGAAAACGCAGCTACTCCGACAATCAACTCGGAAATCGCATATGTGCCGGTGATCTTGAGCTTGTGGTTCCGGGTCACACGACACTTGCAGGCAAGCCGCATACTGCACCTCAGCAGGCTCATTTCTGGTCGACACTAGAGCGCGCACCTGACGAGGTGTATGAATATAACCTCTATCGGATAGATACGCTGACGCGCGATCTGGATGAGGCAAAGGAGCTTCACGCGCAACAAACGTCCGCGATTGCGGCACGCGACGCCATGATCCAGGAAATGTTGTCTTCGACGAGCTGGCGAATCACAAGGCCCTTGCGTTGGTTGAAGCGCCGGCGATTGCTCGCTGGTCGTCTAATGTCGCTGAGCTGTAGCATGTTCCGAAACCGAATGGGCCTGTTGGGCGCGGCGCGGCGCGCGAACGTGGTTTATCGGCAGGGCGGGCTTCGCGCGGTCAGGACGGCGCTTGCACGGCTGGAAGGCGAGATTAACGCTGCGCCGCGCCTTGCTTCTCCGAACATGATAGCTCCGCTCTCCTATAGCGAATGGGTGAAGGAGTATGACACGCCGAACGATCGCAGCCGCGAAGAGATTCGTAAGGAACTGGAGCAATTCACCAATCTGCCTAAGATCTCGATTGTCATGCCGACGTACAATTCCAACGTGAAATGGCTGGGAGAGGCGATTGAATCTGTACGGAAGCAGATTTACGGCAATTGGGAACTTTGCATTGCGGACGACGCATCGGTCGATCCGTCCGTCCGATCGCTGTTGCTCCAATACGCGGAAAAGGACGACCGTATCAAGGTTGTGTTGCGGCCGGAGAATGGTCATATTTCCGTCGCCTCGAACACGGCCATAGACATTGCGACCGGCTGCTGGATTGCGCTTCTCGACCATGACGATGTCCTAGCCGAACACGCTATGTCCTCGATCGTCCAAGCAATCAATACCTATCCCGACGCGGGATTGATATATTCCGATGAAGACAAGTTGGATGAGAAAGGAATGCGATGCGAGCCTTTCTTCAAGCCTGACTGGTCACCACACCTGGCGTGTTCGCAAGCCTACATGGGCCATCTGGTGGCGTTCAAGATTGGTGATGCCAAGCCGAAGTTTTCGGTCGATCTTAACGGATCTCAGGATTACGACATGTGGCTGTCCGTCGCCAGCGGGTTGAGGTCGGAGCAGATCATCCATATCAACAAAATTCTTTACCATTGGCGCAAGCATCCAGAATCAACAGCCGCCGTGCCGGCAAGCAAGTCCTATGCGGACGATGCTGGTCTGCAGGCTGTGTCCAGCTTCGTGCAAAAGCGCTATCCGGGCCGTAAAGTGCAGGCTGCTAAAAACGACTGGGGCTTCACCTACAAACTGGATCATGCCGTAGGTGATGATACGAAGTTCTCGATCATCATCCCGACAAAGGATAAGACCGACCTTCTCTCTCAATGTGTGGACAGTATTCTTTCAAAGACCACGCACAAAAACTACGAAATAATCGTCCTGAATAACAACTCCGAGGAAGACGAGACTTTCCAATATTTCAAGGAAATTCAGCAGCGAGACAGGCGCGTGCTTGTTGTCGATGCGAATATCGAGTTCAATTGGTCTCGACTGAATAATATCGGCGTACAGAATGCCAGCGGCGACGTCTTTGTTTTGCTGAACAATGATACGGCCGTCATTTCTCCGGATTGGCTCCAGCGTCTCGGAGGCTATGCATTGCTGCCCGACGTGGGTGTCGTTGGAGCCCTTCTTCAGTTCGAAGACGGGACGATCCAGCATTCTGGCGTAGTCGTGGGCATGGGGGGATGGGCAGACCACGTCTACCGGGCGGCAAGGGCGGAACACACGGCGGGAACAGGTTTCGTTTCGCCGATGTTGACGCGCAATGTGCTGGCCGTCACCGGCGCATGCATGGCCATCTCGCGAGAGAGATACGAGGTACTATCCGGCTTCGATGAAGAATTCATCATATGCGGCAGCGATGTAGCTATATGCATTGCCGCCCACAAAATGGGTTTCTTCAATGTTCTATGTGCTGAAGCGAGGCTCTATCATTACGAGTCCAAGACACGCTCTTCTTTCGTTCCGGAAGTCGACTTCCTTCAATCCGCAGCGAAGTATGCGCCCTATCGCGTCGATGTGACCGACCCGTTTTTCAACCGTAACCTGTCTCTAAGTTCGACCGAGGTTCGCCTGGAGGGCCAGCCGCGTGTCTCGTAAGCTTGTCGCCCTGGCCCGCAGTCGACCTGCCATCCGTGGGGCGCTTCGGAGGCTGAAAAAGGTGGCGCTTCAGCCGGCTGTGCAAATGCGCGGCGGCGTTCGCAAGCTTGTCGCGTTGGTCATCAGCCAGCCGAGAATTCATAACTCGCTTCGCGGCCTCTATCAGGCCGCCAGACCCGAAGCCCAAGTGCGTGCCGGTCTGTCCATCGACATTCCGGAAATTTTTCCTCTGAATATCCGCCGGAGCTCGTCCGACAAACCTCGCCTCAACCTTCTTGTTCCGGCTTTGTCGAATCAACACGTCTTCGGCGGAATTGCCACGGCTCTCAATTTTTTCAGCCGGCTCGCCGGGGATGATCGGGACGTCCGCATCATTTTGACGGACGAAACGCGTTTCAAACACGACAACAATCCAGATTTTAGCAGCTGGCGCATCCTGTCGCTGAGTGATGAGGATCAGGGCGGACGCGTTGTCGTTCCGGCTGGCAATCGTGCCGGAGAAACGCTAGCGGTTCGCGAGCATGACTATTTTGTTGCCACGTCGTGGTGGACGGCTTTGCTCCTGGATAAAATCATCCGCGATAAAAAGGAGCTTTGGCGTCAGGCCGATGTGGATCGCTTTGTCTACATCGTTCAGGACTACGAACCTGGATTTTATGCTTGGTCGAGCCGGTATGCGCTCGCAGAATCTTCGTATCATTTCGCGGAACGTTGCATTGCCGTTTTCAACACATCGATATTGTCGGAGTTCTTTATTCGAAACGGCTATAAATTCGGCAGATCGTTCGTATTTGAGCCGGTCTTGCATTCGAAGCTGAGGCCTTATCAAGCCACGTTTTCCGATGTTCCCAAAGAGCGCATCATTCTCTGCTACGGCCGTCCAACTGTCAGCCGCAATGCCTTCGAGATCGTCGCGTTGGCGCTGAAGGAGGCGGCGAGCAGGAGGGACCTCAGCAAATGGCAGTTGCTGTCGGTGGGAGAGGCGCACGCCAGTCTAGATCTCGCACGCGATGTCAGGCTCAAGTCGCTCGGTAAGCTGTCTATAGACGAATATGGCAAGCTGCTGCAGAAGTCCTATGCCGGCATTTCGTTGATGATATCGCCTCATCCAAGTTATCCGCCGCTTGAGATGGCAGCGTTTGGGATCAAGGCCATTACGAATAATTACGAAAACAAGTCGCTCGCGCGGTTGTCGGATAATATTGTTGCGCCGCCGGTTCTGTCCGTTCGCGATATTGCCGATACTCTGTGCGATCTGATCGACAAATATGAGCCTGTATCGTCCGCACCGCAGACCGTATCCTCTTACATGCAGAGGTTCTCGTCGTTGGAGGATCCTTTTTCTGCGGTGATCGGAGAGGTCCGATCCGCTTTGCTGTCTTGATCGACCGGATGTTGGCCCGCCTTTGCGTGACCCGACCGGGCTTGTGCCTCCTGAGCGGTCCGCGTCGACGGACCGCTTCCTTCGAATGGGCGCGCCTGTGTGATCCAGCTTGTGAAATTCGCGACGCGTGGTAATGGCGACTCCGAACCATTGGACTGCGAACCGTAAAATCAAAGGTATCATCGCTCATGAATCCAATCCTCAAAAAGACAATGATGCGCATTCCGGCCATCGGAAAATATGCTCGGCACATCCGGGCGCTCAGTGCTGGGTTGGAAAGTAGAGATATCGAGCTCGGCCGGCTTCGGGCTCTGATCGCCGGCTCTCGGAGCCCGGGTTTGTTCGATACCGCCGAAGACTTTCTGACCGAACGCCTCACGGCGCATCCGATCCGCAATCCACTTCCTTCGGTCGCATTGAGTAGCCACGGTGCCGTGCCTGACGCCAACCGCATCAAGATAGCGGAACGTCTGATCGACGCCTATCACAAGGCACTCGCCGACGAACACCAGTCGCCTTTAAAGCGTACGTCGGAAGACCTTTGGACGGGACTATTGCGACAGGAACTGCCGGAATTGATGCGAACCATCGACCAGCGAGACCCGGAGAGGCTTGCCAATTTTCTTATGAATTTCGGACAATCCTATGTATGGTTCGGCGGGATAACGACTTGTGTCGATGGATACAACCGAAACTTGGATCCGCGTCATGTGGCGCTTTCATATCACGACAAGATGATTTGCCTCGCCGAGTTTCTCGGGGTGCTGCGCACGGAAAATCCGGAGTCGGGCCCTTGGGGTGATAATGTTTACGCCGACATAGACAGCGTCGTTGACGCGATAGAAGACGAGTTGAGGATCGATATTGCGCCCCCGCTCGGAATTATTCACACAGAAGGGCTCGTCACTCAAAAAGGACTTTTCCATTACAGGCACATCAATGCCCTCTACAGCGCCATCAAGGTTTCCCGTCTGAACCCCGGCAAATCCGCAGTGTGTGAATTCGGGGGAGGACTGGGGTTGACCGCCATGTATGCCCGCAGATTGGGTGTCTTGGACTATACGATCCTGGACCTACCGATCACATGTCTTTTGGCCGGCCACTACTTGCTACAAGCACTGGGCGAAGAACAGGTCTCTCTTTATGGAGAGGATCTTCGTCCGGGAGCTGTTAAACTGCTACCCTATTGGGAAATCCTCAACGTTCCGTCAAGCAGTGTGGAGATTTCAGTAAACCAAGACAGCTTTCCTGAAATATCAGAAAACCTGGTGTTGGAATATCTGACGCATATTAAACGAATATCGACAGGATATTTCCTCAGCATCAACCATGAGTGCTTCCATCCGCACACGGTATTTAATTGTGCGAGAAGGAGTGGCGGCTTTGAGCTTATTGATAGGAGCCGGTGCTGGGTCAGAGAAGGCTATGTGGACGAGGTTTACAGGACTAGCTAAAGGTAACCCGATCGCCGCAGACCTGACCAAACCCCCATTTTGGAGAGAACGAGATGCGGGAAGGAATAACGAAACGACGAGCCGATCACGATTTGTGAAACGGATTTATTGAGCTATTCCGCAGGAGAGTGGGATCCGATGGACTTTGAATACCAGCAAGTATTGGCGCGGCGGAAAGCTAGGCTGCTAAGCGACTACACCGTCGCGGGTAAACGAGGCATCGAGGTGGGACCACTTAACCGACCGGTTGTCCGCCGGGACGAAGCTGAGGTTTATTATGTTGACCACTGCACGACAGAGGAGTTGAATAGAAAATATGTTGGATATCCTGAGCACACGAGTGGACTAGAGGAAATCGATTTCGTCTGGGGCGAACAATCACTTGTGGAGCTGCTCGGCGATATCGCTCCCTTGGATTTCATCGTCGCCGCCCATGTAATCGAACATGTTCCCGACCTACGCGGGTGGCTCGGGGAGATGCACGACGCGCTGAAGGTTGGCGGCAGGCTTCTCCTTATCATACCTGACAAGCGGTTC
The DNA here is from genome assembly GCF_014194695.1 of Rhizobium sp. BK399. Classification (GTDB taxonomy): domain Bacteria; phylum Pseudomonadota; class Alphaproteobacteria; order Rhizobiales; family Rhizobiaceae; genus Rhizobium. The sequence goes on from NZ_JACIAH010000006.1 coordinate 263,410, forward strand.
ACCTTCGACATCTATCGGCGTCTAAGCTCTTGGGAGGAGGTCGTTCAGGCACACCAAGAGAAACGTCGTCGTCCTGGAATGCGGGTAATGCTGGACCACTTCGCCAACATAGTGGACGCGCCGACTTGGCCTCTTTGGGACAACTACGAAACCGCGGACAACCTGCAATATCACCATGGGCCAGAAATCCTTGAGTCAGCCATGAAGCAATACCTCGAAGGTCAGTACATGGATGTCCACACATGGGTATTCACGCCGTGGCATTTCATGCACCTGATGGGCCGCATGGTGAGTGAAATGGCTCTCAGGTTCGACCTTAAGTTCTTCCTAACAACGCAAGACCACGATCTAGAATTCTACGTTCAACTCGAGCGGGTTGATGAACCGTCAACCGAATGGGCAGGTGAAGCAAGCGACGCTCGGAACGGCGCGATATGGCCCCCAGGGGCGCCGCAGATCCCCGCTGACGGGATTGTGTCAAAAAGATCAGTCGCCATCATTGACAATGTTGAGAACCAAGCGACTATCCCGCCGCCTCGTTTCTCACTCCTGCAGCGCCTCAAAACTCGGCTCGAAAAGCTCTGAGGTTCGCTTGGTCACCTCCATATCTGCGGCCACATGCGGGAACTTCTGAAAGGGTTTCCCACGGCTGGGTCGAGACCGGCCAGATAGGAGTGCTGTCCGGTCCTGAGCGCCGTGGCGCAAGCTCGCAACCCAGGGTGCACTGACGGGCACCGCCTCGCAGGAAGAGCGTCCCGGCGTCCAATACCAAAATTCTGCTTTGACTCGGCTATCAGACGAAGAGGCGGAAGCAGTCGAGTACGCCATGGCTACTCAGCCTGCGCGTATGCGCGGCATCTGGAATTCAGCGACAGAAATACGGTCTGATAGCGAGTTCTTCGGTGTGCTTGAAGAATTTCTAACCGCGGTTCGGTGCCAAGCGTGCTGGCGAAATCATCGATGGGCAGCCGCAATGAGCCTCCATCGCGGGAGGCGGTTGATTGTGCTTCTTTCTCAACAGTTCGGCGCGAGAACTAGCGAGTCCTGGCCGTCGTTTGGTTCCGGGAACAATCCCGACCAACTGCCTCTCAGCACGCGTTGTGCATATTTCAAGCCGCTTCGCTCAACCATCCCGTCCCAAGCCTCCGTAGTAAAGGCAACGGCGCTTAGAGGATGGGTGAGGTCATTTATCCTGCATCCGGGCTCCACCAGATGTTCGAAACGAAGGTCGTGGGGCGTCAGATTGGTTGCGCGAGCGCTGGCCAAGACTTCATCATCGAATAGGAATGTTGTGGCGTAGACAAGACCATTTGGCCTCAGGACACGGCGAAACTCTCGTAGATAATGCTCGATATCGCCGCGCAGCATGTGTGTGAAGACAGAAAACAGAACGATGCGATCGACGGATTGATCATCGACCGGAAGCCTGATGTCCGCCGTCGCAGTAACGCCAGGTGGGTTGTGGATCTGGTCTTTGACATCGAAGTGGTAGAATTGAAAGTTCGGGTGACGGGGTGAAATGTGCAATTTGCACCACTCTATCGAACGTCCGATGATGTCTATGCCGACGTATTTTCCATCAGTGAGGATTTCGGTTAGGGGGATTGCGTCGCGCCCGATGCCACAGCCAATTTCTACAAGAGTATGGTTGGAATCCAGTCCAATCCATCGCCTCAAATTGTGCATGTGGACCGCTGAAATGACATCGAAAGTCTCAGTCCCCCCACCGGTCATCATTATGAGATCGATCGGGATGTCATAACCTTGGAAAGTGTAAGTGCCGGCCGGTTTTTGAGGGTACCGAAGGTGTTCAATTTCCCTTAGCAATGCTTCCCGTTCCCGCAAAAGAGCCTCAATTCGCTTATCGAGGGGTGTTCGGTCGAGCACCAACTTAGGAAACAGCGCCGCTTTAATCCGTACTAGGTGGCCTATAACCGCCATCCCTTACTCCTCCTCGGTCCCACGTCGACTATGGTCGATCGTCACATGTTTCGCAACCGATGGTGTTGCGGCCGCAATTAAGGAGGCATCCGCCTTTCGGCCAGTGCCTGTTCTTTCCCGACAATCTGGGGCTTTCAATGGATCGGACAGCGTCGTTGCCCTGCGCCGTCGCACGTCTGGCGTTTTCGGCACGTCTCTCAGCCAGTCGCAGGTGGACGGCATCAACCGCATTCTCGACGCCCTCGCCTCCCATGGACGAGGCAAGACGCTCGCCTATCCGAGGACGATCAGGGTGGATCAGGGCACGGAATTCGTGTCGCGAGATCTCGACCTTTGGGCCTATGCCAAGGGCGTGACCCTAGACTTCTCACGTCCGGGAAAGCCCACGGACAACGCCTTCATCGAAGCCTTCAACGGCCGCTTCCGGGCGGAATGCCTGAACCAGCGGTGGCTCCTGATCCTTGCGGATGCGCGCGAAAAGATGGAGGACTGGCGTAGAGACGACAATGAGGTTCGGCCGCATGGGGCGATCGGCAACAAAGTGCCGATCCCGCTGATGAATTCCGGAGGCAACCAGCCCGCCTCCCTGAATGAAGCCGGAAAACTCCAGCCTCTGCTGGTCCAAAAACCTGGGGCGGTTCAAACCCCGGAAAATTCCAGCTCCCACTAGCCCAAAATCGGGTAGCACGTCAAAATGGGCCACAGCCTATTTCAAAATGGATTATTCCAACGGCGCAGGTGAGACCCAATATCGTCGAACGAGCGATCACGCCCTCAGGCCACAGCCTTGCGAATGGGTGGCTCTATAGCGAAATCGACGTTCCCATCCTGTGGAAATACGTCGCCTGAAGCGCTACAGCTTGTCACGCGGTTTGCTCTCGGCCATGGCGGCTGAATTATAGCTCTATTCTAGAAAGAAGGCTGCTCTTAAGTTTGGCTAGCGCTGCGATGGCGAAATTTCGTTTGCCCACCCTCGGAAGGGCACCGCAGTTAACCAGGCCGTCGGCGACTGCCCGAGGGGATCCTATTGGCCATGGCGATACGGAGCGTGCCCGCGCTTCTTCGACAGCAAAATCGGTGCAAACCTGATCGGAGCGCTCCAACTGAACATAAAACTCAAGATCATGGTCTTGTGTCGTCAGAAAATAGCACAAGTCGAATTTAAGTCCCATTTCGCTCGTCATTCGGTCCATCAGATGCATGAAGTGCCATGGCGTAAATACCCAAGCATGGACGTCGACATACTCACCATCTTGCCACTTCTCCATAGCGTGAGGGAGAAAGCTGTCGTCGTGGAAGTAGGGCGCGTGATCTGCCCAACTATAGTTATCCCACAGTTTCCATGTATCCGCCCTTGTCACGTTGGCGAAATGGTCCATAACAACTCTTAGTCCCGGGCGGCGGCGGCGCTCGGAATGCGCTTGAATGACCTCTTCAAACGGGCTTAATCGTCGGAAGATGTCAAACGTAAACCGCTTGTCGGGTACTATTAAAAGCAGACGGCCGCCGATCTGTAGCGCGTCGTGCATCTCCCCAAGCCATCCCCGAAGGTCGGGGACGTGCTCAATAACATGTGCTGCGACGATGAAATCCAGAGGAGCTTTAGCACCAAGCATCTCCACAAGGGTTTGATCTCGCCACACAAAATCTATCTTCTCCATCTCCGCAACCTGTTCATGCCCCTCATACTTTCTGACGAGCTCCTCAGTAGTGCAGTGATCGACATAGTAGACCTCCGCTTCATGGCGCCGAACTACCGGGCGGCTTAATGGGCCAATTTCGACGCCGCGTTTTCCTTTGGGCGTCCAATCTGCCAGCAGGCGTTCACGCCTCCTTTGCATAACAGCTTCATAGCTCACGCCTTCTCCTCCCAGGGTGCAACGCATTCGGCATTCGCTAAGCGGAACGAGTGCTGTGCCAAGAACAACAAGATCGGATAAAACCGTCAAGTGCAATCACTCAGGAAATGAGGGAGCCCGGATTCTGCATGGTGGCTTTTCGTCGCCATATATCACCACCAACGCAACCGGCTTTTTCATGGAATCACTTCCGCTTACAGGGATGAGAAAACCCTGAAAGCCTTCCTCCGCGCCAATTGCCTTTGTAACGTCCGGGCGATCTTCTAGCGGCTTGGTGAAACCAAGCAGGCGCCCGTTCTGATCAAAGGCTAAAATCCAGGCAGGTGATCGCCCTTCCTCATCAGCGGCCCACCCTGAAGCCTGCCACTGATGTAAGGAGAGTTGAGTTATCGAGTCTACAGCTGACCGCGAGCATACTTGGTCTGAAGGTATATTTGCTCCTTCTAATACCTGATTTGCTGATGGCATCGGAAGCCCGCCCCACGTCGCAAATATATTGAGTTTTTGGTTCCGCAGCATTTCCAAAGCAGGCCGAATCGCTGCTGCATTGGGAAAAAGTGATTTCAGTTGACTTTCGTGATCGACGCCAGACGCGACGAAATAGGCGGCCCTCGTAGACCATTTTACGAAGCCGGAGTATGCTGCCGCGTTGTTCCGAAAGGTTGTCAAACCGACGCAGGTCACCATCAGAAACAGTAAGAGCGTAAACTTCGTCGGTTGTAGCTCGTATTTCTGGCACTTCAGCATTGCTTGTCGAATAAGAACCAACGAGATCGTCATGATCAGCAAAAGCATTGGCGTGCTGTAGCGAGACGAGAGTGCACTCTCAACTCCCATGGGCGTTCGTCCGTAGGAAGCAGCAGCGGCAGACGCACAAAGAAAGCTGCAGAGAGCGAAAAGTGCCGCCGATACCTTATCGACTGGTTTACCCTTCAACCAAGGAACGGCAGCGTAACGTGTGAACGCGGCAACGAGAATGAAGAAAGCAACAGCTCCCGCAGTGACCGAACTGTTCAGGTTGCTGGAGAATGGTCCACCCATCATTGAGAAGAAGTATACAGCCATATTCAACGGCGTCCGCAACGCCGCGTCTCCAACAACGGGAGGATCTCGTGTCAGCATGAGATCGACTGCGATTAGCAAGACACCAATAAGAGAAAATAAAAGCAGGCCCCGACGCGAGTATCGGACGAGAATGAAGAAAATAACGATCGATATGGGTAGCGCGAACCCGCTCGCCATTGAGAAAACGCTGAATGCAGTCGCTGAAACTAGAGCTCCGAACCACCGAGCCTGACCTTGCCATTTAGTGCTTTCGGACAATCGAAGCGCACATATTAGGCTGAATACTGCTCCAATTAATACGAGATAGAATTCTGTCTGAAAGCCCCAAAGCAAGTTCTGCCATTGCACCATGGAAAGGCTAGAGGCGATTAGTACACTCGACACCGCCCAAAATTCCGCTCCTTTGCGTGTCCTATGAAACAAAAGAAACGCGATAAGTAACGACGTTAGCACCGCGCACATGACGATTACTATTACGAGAGGCCCGTTTGTCAAATTAAAGAAGAAATAGTCGAGAATAACTAGAATTTTAGCCGTAGCAATAACGTGTTCGTTGTGAGCCTTGAAGAGATATCCAATTGATATTGTACCAGACGAATCTCGGGCCAAATCAATAAGAAAGTCCCACTGGTCCCAAAACAGCGGTACAATGTAGTTCTCGCATACAAGATATATAGACCGCAATGATAACATTGTTGCGGTGAAAATTATGATCAGAAATGGCCACGTTTCTTTTAGATGCCTACGAATCATCTAGTCGCTTTCGATTTTTATCCCGAGAAGGTGAAGTGTTTGTGCGCTAGATAGCTCGTTACCACTGGACTAAGAACGCCGATTCCGTGGGCTATCGTCTCTGAATGCCAAGTATACTTAACAAACGGGAACACCCAGTTGGCTAACCCTACGCTTACAAGCCAAACCTGAATCAGTGCGATTAGATTGACGATTGCGAACCGCACATACTGCTCTTTTTGATTGCTCCCAGTCGCTTGAAACACGTATCGGCGATTGAGAACGAATGCAGCTGTCAATGCAACAGGGAACGCTAAGACAATTGCCACTTCATACGAAGTAACTAAATTGAAGCCCATACGTGCTGCCACATTGAGGCCAGCTGAAACGCCGCCAACCGCAAGAAACCGAGCGAGGGGGGTATGAATCATTTACTTTACGGCCGTGACCAGAAATTGCTTTCCTAAGAGTTTCCATGCCAGCGGCATCCTTAGATAAGCGCGCACGAAGAAATCGTTCGTCGGTGCATTGTTGTTCATCGTATAGGGCATAAAGCGGGGGATATTTTCTTCAATCCGGAAACCGGCGATCCGAAGGCCCTCCGCCAGTGACAGATGGGAGAGCGGCAGATAATGGTCGTAGAAGTCCCAGTATTCCTTATAGGCATACCGGATATTTGGGCCCATAATGATGAACCGACCGCCAGGCTTCAGCACTTCGCGGACAGCTGTTAGGACCGTATCACACTCTTTCTTGTCCCGTAGATGTTCGAGAAAATTCGATGTGAAGACGACGTCGGCAACCTCTCTGCCAACAACAGACAGATCCGTCGCCATCGAATTCCAGAAGGAGACTTCTGGGTTCAAGTATTTCGGGGCGTCCGGGTTAAGGTCGACGGCCAGTTTCCGCGTCGCCTTCACGTTGTTGATGAACTCTCCATAGCCGCACGCCAGATCCAGTACAGTCGCATTCTGCGGAATCTTTTGATCGAAGAAGTGTTTGCACAGCACCTTCCACACACGATCGCGCCGAAGCAGGCCGGTTTGTTCGAAACGATCCTTATAGATTTTTGAAAGATCACTCATCTATTGCCCTCATTGAAGTGGAAGAAATTGCTTATCGGGGATTTACTGTCTCCGCCATCAGCCGCCCATAGCGAATGCTTTCGGCGACGCCTCTATCCTCCGGATAGTAGAAGCAGGTATCCGCAATCAGCAAACCCGATATCGCCGTCTCGATCGGCGGTAGCTTTTCCCTGAAGTTGGGTTGGCAGACCGGTTGTGCGTGGCGCAGCCGTCCAACGGTCGCCTCCATTAGATCGCCCGGTTCGATGGCCGGATTGATGCGCCTGATGTAACCGAATGCCTCATCGATGAACTGTTGGTCCGCCCAGCCCCATTTCGGCTGTGTCGTTGGCATGTAGTAGGGCACGTAGACGATGGTGTCCTTCACCGGTCGCAGATTGGAGAATTCGATGATGCCGGGAATTTCGATCTCGGGATCGACGATGTTGACCCAGAAATTCTTTGTCACCGACTTCTTCAGCTTGAACAGCAGGCAGACGACGCCGATGTTGCGGATTGCGTTATATTTCTGAAGCCAGTCTGACGGCATGTCGGGCACGAGCTTCGAGATCAGCGGTGTCGGAACGGTCGATATCACGGCATCTGCCGGAAAGAAAAGTCCGCCCGCCGTGACGCCGGTAACGCGTCCTTCTGCCGTCTCGACCTTTTCGGCAGGAGAGGAGAGGTGAAGCCTGCCACCCTTCGCGGCAAAGTCCGAAACGAGGGCGTCGACCAGCGTCTGGCTGCCGCCGTCGATGAAGCCTAGCTCTTCCTGAAATATCGAGCGGCGGGAATTGCCAATGCGCTTGACGCGAGTGGCGATCCACGAGGCTGAAATGTCGTCCGAAAGCTCATAGAACTTCAGTTCCATCAGCCGCTTCCACATTTTATCGTAGACTTCCTTTCCCGAACCGCCTTCCAGCCACCGTCGCGCCGTCAGCGCTTCGATGGAGGCGAAATCCCTGCGTTTCGTCGTGAAGAACATCTGGAGGCCGGTGCGGAGCTTCGCGATCGGGCTCAGATGCGGGAAGGTCAGCAGCGATATGGGATCGCCCCAGGGATGCACCTTTCCCTTCATGTAGTAGCCCATCGACGTTGCCTTCCAGCGCATCCTGTCGCCGATGCCGAGCTCGTCCATCAGCGCGAAGGTCGGTGCATCCGACTTGCAGACGAAGTGATAGAAACGCTCGATCGAGAGGCCGCCGAAATCGAAATGCGCAGCCATGCCGCCTGGCACGGAATCGGCTTCGACAAGGTCGACTTCATGGCCCAGATTGACCGCCCTGTGGGCCGCGGCCAGTCCCATAGGCCCCGCGCCGATGACGACGACACGACTCATGATGCTCTCCTCAGAAGTCAAGAATGATCCCCGCATAGCGGGGATCGAGGAAGGTTTCGGTCATCGCCTTGCGCAGCGGCGTAGCCTTGATCCCAAAAATGCCCTCCCAGTCGATGACGGGGAAGGTTTCGGGGATGACGAGCGCTTCCAGCTGGCTGGTGGTGAACGGCGGGTTCTTGCTGAATTTGCCGTAGACGAAAAGCAGCGCCCAGAACAGACCGTAGGGGATGTGCACGATCCTGGCCTTGGGCTTGACGATATGGTGGATCACCTCGATCAGCTCGCCGTAGTGGATCTGTTCGAGACCGGAAATATCGTAGGTGCCCGTCTTGCGGCGCTCCAGGCTGGAGGCGATGATGGCGGCGAAATCGCCGACATAGAGCGGCTGGCGAATGAACTTTCCGTCGCTCGGAATGGGGAAAACCGACGCGCGGTCCATGAAGCGACGCAGCCAGCCGAGATGCTTGCGGTCGAACCAGCCGAACATCAACGTGGGACGCAGCACCACATGCGGGATGTCGTCGACGGTGTCGATGAATTGCTCTTGTGTGGTCTTGGTCCGTGTGTAGAAGTCGTCAGCCTTGGAATTGACCACCGACGAGGAGATGTGGACGAAGTAAGGCGTCTTGTGCTCGCGCATGGCGGCGACAATACATTTCGTGGCTGTCACGTTGTTGTCGATGAATTCCCGCTCGACGAGGCCGCCGATCTGCGCCTGGTTGAGGACGAGCGCATCGGCGCCGGCCAGGGCCTCGCTCCAGGCGCCCGGGTTTGCGAGATCGGCTTCGATCACCTCGATCTCGGGATGCATCCGCCGCAGCAGCGCCGTGTTGGTCGGATGCTTGTCGATGCCGACGATCTTCAGACCGGGCTTGTCCTTTAGTCGGGCAATGAGGTTTTGGCCAGCAAGGCCTGCCGCTCCGGTAATGATGATCTTCTGCGTCATATATTCATCCGATTGAATATTCTTGCCGGCATCGCGCGGATGGTCAGCATGATGTAGCGCCAGAACCACGGCGCATAAACGACCGGCCCGCCGCGGTCGGCCGCGCGACGAACGACAGCGGCGACTTGCGAGGCGGTTGCCCACAGCGGGCCGTTGCGGTCGAAGCCTTCCGTCATTGGTGTGATCGTCGGCCCCGGCTTGACGATGACTGCGCGCGGGCCGTGGTCGGCAAAGCGGTGGGCAATCCCTTCCACAAGTACTGCAAGGCCTGCCTTGGCTGCGCCATAGACGAAATTCGCCCGCCGCCCGCGGTCGCCAGCTACCGAGCCGATAACGACCAGCGAGCCGCGCCCCTGCCGTTCCAACTCCGACGCGGCCGCAAGGCTCCAGGCGGCAGCGGAGTTGAAATTGACCCTGGCGATCTCTTCCACGATGGACAGGTCCCGCTCGGCATCGGCCTGTTCGCCGAGAATGCCGTAGGCAATGAGAACGTGGTCTACGCCCCCCAGTCGCCGGACGAAATCGCCGAACGCGGCCTCAATCCCTTGCGTTTGGGCAAGATCGTGGATGGCCGTTTCCGCGCTGTGAGCGCCGCGTATCGTCAGGTCTGTGGCGATGGAGGAGAGCTTTGCGGCCTGGCGGCCGACAAGCAGGAGATCGGCGCCTTCGGCCGCGTAAAGCCGCGTCGTTGCCTCTGCGATCGCAGATGTCGCGCCGAGAACAATCACTCGCAATTTGCCGCACTCCTGTTCATTGCGCCACCCTCTTCCAGAAATGTGACTGGAAATGGGGGTCGACATGCTGGGCGAAATCTTCCCATTGGCTGTAACCGGCGCGGAACATATCGGCGGGGATCCTGCCGTCCTTGGCCGGATAGAGCCGACCGCCGGCTTCGCGTACGATCGCGTCCAACCGCCCCATCAGCCGCAGAGTGACTTCTCCGCGATTGGGAAAGTCCAGCGCCAGGGTCGTTCCGGGGCGCGGAAAGGACAGCATGCCGGGCGAGAGTCTGTCGCCGAAGGTCTTTAGGACAGCCAGGAACGATCCTTCCCCAGCAGTCGAGATCGTTTCCAGCATGGCCTTGGTGGCGTCCCTTTCGTTTTCCGGCGGGACGACGGATTGATATTGATACATGCCTGCCCTGCCGTACATGCGATACCAGTGACCTATCGCATCTAGGGGATAGAAGAAGGGATGGATCGGCACCGCTTCACGTCCCGCCTTACGCTTGCCATTCCAATAGTACAACCCGTTGAACGCGCCTATCGACAGCCTATTCAGGATAAAAGCGGGAAAATTCAACGGCATTGTCAACTTGGGTTCGGCATTGGAAGGCAGGCGCGCGCCCTTCGACGCATGGTTTCCGCGCGTGAAAAGGCCGCGGCCGAGATCCTTGCCCTTCGCCAGGCAATCGATCCAGGAAACTGTGTACTCGTATCCCTCGCTTTCCTGGGCGATCTGGAAGAATTCGTCCAGATTGGCGAAGGGGATGTTCTCGGCCTCCATGATGGCGCTGCCGATACTCATCACCTCGATCTCCGCCCAGGTGATGATGCCCGTCAGCCCGAGGCCGCCGATCGTTGCCGCGAACAGCCCGGTATTGTCCTGCGGCGTCAGCTCGAGTTCCGTGCCGTCAGATCGCAGCAGGCCGATGCGCTTCACCCATCGCCCCAGCGTGCCGGCGCGATGATGGTTCTTGCCATGCACGTCGTTGGCGATTGCACCGCCGAGCGTCACGAAGCGTGTGCCGGGTGTCACAGGCAGGAAGAGCCCCCGCCTTATCAGCATCTTTAGGAGCGTATCGAACGAGACGCCGGCTTCCGCCCGCAGAATCCGCAACTCGGGTTCGAAGAAGATCGCCCTGTCGAGCGAGGTCATTTCGAGCAGCGCACCATCGGGATTGAGGCACGTGTCGCTGTAGGAGCGGCGCAAGCCCGTTGCGAGAAGGTGTAACCCTTCGTCACGCGCGGCAACAAGCGCCCGGGGCAGGTCATCGCGCCACAGCGGGCGGGCCACTTGGTGCGGCGCGCGCAGCACTCCTCCCCATGAGCGGATGTCGTTGGAACGCGAAAACCGGATCATAGCGCCGCCAGGAAGAGCAGGACGACTATGCTGCCCAACACTAGGCTGATTCTGTCGCGCAGGGCGAAGCTGACCGGGTCGTCGTTCATCCTCCCGCGATGAGCCAACAGCCAGACCCGTCCCAGCCATATGGCAAGAACAAGCGGCATGCCCGCCAAGATCTGCGGATGGCTGTAGATGTTCGCCGGCAGCATCTCCTCGATGATGAAGAGGACTAGTACAACCAGCGAAGCGATCGCCGACGCGATCCCAAGCGTGAGCGTCAGCGGCGCATCCTCGACGCAGTAGCCGCGGCTCGCAAGGCTGTGCGATCCCGTCACTGCCGCCCGTACGATTTCGGTGTGCCGCTTGGTCACAGCCAGGGAGAAAAAGAAGAAGACGGAGAAGGTCAGCAGCCAGGCAGGGCTGGGTCGCGTGAGCAGAACGACGCCCATTACGATGCGGACGGTGAAGAGAACACCGATAATCAGAGTATCGAGCAGGGGAACCCGTTTCAGGCCGAGTGAATAGGATCCGGTAATGACGAGATAGCTCGCGAGCGCCGCGGCGAAAACGGGCGAAATGATGATCGCCGAGATAAAGGCGACGACAAGCAATGTGCCGGAAAGCTTGAAACCGAGCGGGATCGACATGCGCCCGCTCGCAAGCGCCCGGTTGCGCTTCGACCAGTGCTGGCGGTCCGCGCTGAGATCAGCCATGTCGTTCAGGAGATAGGTCGCTGACGTGACCATGAGCAGGCAGATGAAAGCGAGCACGGTCTGGACGATGAGCGGAATGTCATGCCATGCATGCCCGAGGATCAGCGGCAGGAACATCAGCACGTTCTTCGACCAGTGATGGACGCGCAGCGCCTTCAACAGATCCTTGAACGAAAGCTCAGCGTTGCGGAATTCGGCCTCTACCGGCTTTCCGAGATTGCGTGCTGTCCTGGCAACGGATGGCGAAACGCCGGCAAGCACGATGCCGCTCGCTTCCCGCCAGACCGCAATGTCGGCGGCGCTGTCCCCGACATAGGTGAAACCGTCGGGAAAGCGTTGCTTGAGATAACCAGCCTTCGCCTTTCCCTTGAGATTGGCATCTGCAGACCCGATCGCGCTGGCAAAGAGGCCGAGCCGCTTCGCCATCATGTCGACGACGGGCTGTGCGGCAGCGGAACAAAGATGAAGCTCCCGGCCGAGGTCCGCCTGTTGATGAAGCCAGTGAACAAGATCTTCACGGATAGGAAGCGTAATGTGGGTAAGATCTATCTGGCGAGCGAGCGCCGCCTTGAGGGCTGCACGGCCGTTTAAAAGGAAAAGCGTCGCCCCCAGCACGGCTAGCGGGCGCGTAAACAAACCCACAGCAATCTGCTCGTAAAGCGTGTCGGTTACGACAAGCGTTTCGTCAAGATCGACGACAATAGGTGAAAGAGCCTGCGGTGCCGGTTCGCCCACGACGTCTAGTGACATTTCGTTGCTAAGCGGCCCCGAGTCCAGCATGCATTTCCCTTCGCAACCCACCAATGCCGAAAGCCTAAAGCACATTTTGCGCTTTATGTCATGCCAGAATGCTCCCTTTCAATGAACCACTTGTCTATCTGCCGTGGATATTGACTAAGTAGCAACAACGACGATCGCTTCACTTTGTCGGTTATATTTAAGCATCAACAGCATCCCTCCTGAACCCACTCGTTTTTTTGCGTTGCAGCGCTACAATTCGAAATTTTATACCATTGAATTTATTAGGTAATTTAGAAAAAATCACGATCGGCTGTCTTAAGAGCGCCATATCAAGCTCCGAGTCAGTGGTTCGGATTTTTGCCGTTGTTGTCATCGACGTTCTGACAACTTCAAGTCTAGGATTGGAAATGGCCGGTAGCAGTGTACGGCGCGCCCCACTGCGATTATTCTAGAGGGACCATCCAGAACCGGCTTGGTTATCTTATCGCCCGCCGAGACGACAGTGTCGATGACGACGCTAGGACAGTCACCATCGTTCCAAGCTACCGGACGCCTAGTCCGAAGATCGGCGGCTGCTAAGTTCCATAATCTGACATGGCAAGCTTCTTCTAATGCTGCCTCTGCGCAAATGGATTGCAGCCGTCACTTTCCTAGGCAGAAAGCCTCCCACGCGAACATCATGGAGCGCCGTTGCTCGATAAGGTCTGTGCGATGGTAAGCAGCTTCGACAGCATTCTTGACCGTATGGGCGAGCGCGCGCTCCGCAACATCACGGGAGTATCCGTTCTCAGATGCCCAATCTCTAAAGCTTGAGCGGAAGCCATGAGCGGTAGCGATGCGCCCTGGCGTATCGCTCATAACCTCATTGTCCCGCAGAAACTTGGTGAGTGCCATATCGCCGATCGGCGTGTTGTTTCGAGAAGGGAATACCAGCCCTTCGCCGGTTTCCGAGCTCTCAAGTCGGCTTTCAAGGATCTCGATGCCCCTCGGGGTAAGCGGCACGCGGTGAATGACCTTGGCTTTCATGCGTGCCGCAGGCACCGTCCAAATCGCGTTGGAAAAGTCGATCTCGTTCCATTGCATCTGACGGAGTTCGCCCGAACGGGAGGCGGTCAGGATCAGCAACTCCAGCATGTCGCGGGTCGCGTTTGGCATTCGCGGATGAAGGATATCGGAGAAGAAGCTCGGTAAATCCCGCCATGGAAGGGCAGGCTGATGCGCGACACGTTCTCGTTTGCCTGGTTGCTTGGGCAGAAGCTTATCGACGACGCCCACAGGGCTCGCAACGATGTATCCGCTGGCAGCGGCCCAGTTCATCACTGCATCGCAGCGCTGTTTGATGCGTGAGGCAGTGTCCGGCTTCAAAAGCCAGATTGGTTTAAGGCAAGCCGCAAAGTCGGCGGGACCGAGTGCGTTGACCAATTTCTTTCCGATTCTGGGAAAGACATACTGCTCCAGCGTGTTGATCCATTGATCGATATGCTTCCGGTTACGGAAGCCCTCGGCCTTGTCAGCGTGGTGCAGTCGCGCCGCTTTCTCGAAAGTCGGGACTGCCGCCAGCCGGGCTCTCGCCCGATCCCGGTCCCTGCGAGCGTCAAGCGGATCTCTTCCGTTATCGATCACACCTCTAGCCTCAAAGGCCTTGGTTCTGGCGTCTCTGATCGTGGTCGTCGGATAACTGCCAAGACCCATCTCACGACGCTTTCCGCTTGTCGGCGACACGAAACGCAGGATCCATTTTCCGCTGCCGGCCGTGCCGCTGGGGACGAGATAGAGGCCGACGATCATCCCATCGAGAACAGGTTTGGCGTTCGGTTTCAGCTTCCGGGCTTTGGCATCACTGAGCATTTTTTTGCAGGCCATCACAGGTTAGTTGAACCTTTCCTAGCCCGCCATCTGGCCCGCCACAAGAGCCGAAATTCGATGGGATGGAATGATACTGCATGAGGTTGTGGATGCCCGAGAAATCGAAAAAACATCAATTAAATCAATATGAAACTAGCTTACCTGAGATGCGATGAGATGGACGTCAAAGCGGCCTCTCTGTCCGCCATTTGGCTTTCCGAGGATTGCGTCATTTCAGCTGCCTAGCGGCAAGCTTGCGCCTAGCATCCGTGTTTCAGCCCGCATTTCCTGGTCGATTGTCTGAGCCAGCTTTTCGCGAGTACTGACGCTGCACCTCGCAAAGCAACGACGTAGGGTGGAGTGACGGCAGCCTTCAGACGAGCCGCCATAAGGAAAAAGGTCGGAACGATATCGTGCCGACCTTCCTCAATCCGCCGCGACCATGGGCTGCCAGTACCTCCGTGGTCAGCCTATCGAAGGCGAATTCCGTAAGTCGAATGTAGCGCTTTGGGAAAGGAACTCAAGCACCCCTTATGGACGATGCGGCTGTAACGTATACCAACCGTGACCGGCGATTGTTGGTACGAACGGATCATTCGCTGTGGAGGCGGCGTTAGCGGCTGTTGTCCCCAGCCATTCGCCTGAAACCAAGAGGCCCTGCTCCAACAGCAAGGCCTCTTGTCAGTACGCGCTCGAACGCCACGCGGGCAAGCTAGCGCCCTGTTATCCGGCGGCCGTGCTGCGGGCTCGTTTCGGCAGTTTCCAGCCAGGCCGCACGAAGTGGCAGGTGTAGCCATTGGGAATGCGTTCCAGATAGTCCTGATGTTCAGGCTCCGCTTCCCAGAAGTCGCTGACCGGAACAACTTCCGTGACGACCTTTCCGGGCCACAGGCCGGAGGCATCGACGTCGGCAATGGTGTCCTCGGCGTTCGCTTGCTGAGCGTCGTCGGCGTAGAAGATCGCCGATCGGTAGCTGGCGCCGATATCGTTACCTTGCCGGTTCATTGTCGTCGGATCATGGATCTGGAAGAAGAATTCGAGGATGTCGCGGTAGCTGGTCTTCGCCGGGTCGAACAGGATCTCGATCGCCTCGGCGTGGTTGCCATGATTCCGGTAGGTCGCATTGGCGACCTCGCCACCGGTATAGCCCACGCGAGTGGATACGACGCCAGGGAGCCGCCTGATGAGGTCCTGCATGCCCCAGAAGCAACCGCCCGCCAGTACCGCACGCTCTACAGTCATTGGAAACGTCCTTTCCAGTCAAACAATGGGCACAGACATCTGCGACCATTTCTTGGGCCATAGATGGGGATTGGCGCCCCATTTTGCCAGACCGCGTTTTGCCGTCTGCTTTTCAGGGCTAGCGGCTCAAGCTACCGCTTCATGTCGGGGCAGACATAGGGAGCCTTGACGGCGGCATAACTGCGCTCGACGAGATCCTTCACCGCGGAGATTTGAAGAGTGAGCCTATCAGTAGAGATCGTCTTGATCTTGGCCAGTATGATCGCGCCGTCCTCATCCCATGAAATCTCGTTGGCCGACGGCTGTTTCCATGACCTGAGAGCGTAGGTTTCCCAGCAAGAGTCGATAAGGAGTTTGCCTTTCGGCAAAAAGATCATCATTGGGCCTGGCAGACCGGATTGCGATTTGGTCTCCGTCCAAGGCGTACCAATCAGCGGGGACGCTGCAGACTTCTCGGCAGCAAGGGTCGGCGTTTGCACGGGATGGCGGGTCCTCGAACGGCCAGGAAATCTGCGCAGCCGATTGGGTCCTGCGGTTCAACCAATGCAACACCGGGTAGCAAGTCGGATCGGGTGTCGAGCCGTCCTCCGCCGTAAAATATGTCCCGGGGATCTGCGCGGAAGACTCGCGCTTAGCGCCTACACAAATACCGCCTGATCGACGCGATCCTCCGTACCGAAGAACTTCAGATAGCGTTGAACCTCCGCCGGGTCGCCGGTTGCCTTCTGCGGATTGTCCGATAGCTTCACGGCCGGGCGGCCGTTGGCGTCAATGACCTTGCAGACGATGGAGATGGGATTGAGCCCGGAGATCTCAGTCGGCGCGCAGCCGGCGAAGTCGTTGGTGAGGTTGGTGCCCCAGCCGAAACTCATCCGCACCTTGCCTTCGAAGTGCTTGTAGGTGTGGATGATCGCGTCGACATCGAGGCCATCCGAGAAAATAAGCAGCTTCTGGCGCGGATCGCGGCCCATCTTCTTCCACCATTCGATGATCTTCTCGCCGCCTTCGACGGGCGGTGCGCTGTCAGGTCGGAAGCCCGTCCAATCGGCGACCCATTCGGGCGCGTCGCGCAGGAACGCTGCCGTTCCGAACGCATCCGGCAACACGATCAGCAGGTTGCCGCCATAGAGCTTGTTCCAGTCCCGCAGCACCTTGTAGGGTGCGTTGTGCAGTTCCTTTTCGGTCTGGGCAAGGGCCGCGGCCACCATCGGCAGCTCGTGGGCGTTCGTGCCGACCGCTTCGAGATCTGAATCCATGGCGAGCAGCACGTTGCTGGTACCGGTGAAGGCAGGCCCGATGCCTTCCTTCAAGGCCTCGACGCACCAGCGCTGCCAAAGGAAGCTGTGGCGGCGGCGCGTACCGAAGTCGGAGATCCGCAGGCCAGGCAATTCGCGCAGCCGCTCCACCTTTTCCCACATCCGCGCTTTCGCGCGGGCATAAAGCACATCGAGCGTAAACGGTCCAAGCGCTTTCATGGCGGAGCGCGACCGCAGCTCGTTGATGATGGCGAGCGCTGGGATTTCCCACATGGTCGTGTCCTTCCACGATCCATGGAAGTCGAGCACGTACTGCCCGTCACGTTTCGACAGTTCGTATTCCGGCAGCTGGAAATGCGAGAGCCAGGCAAGGAACTCAGGCTCGAAAATCTGCGCGCGGCCGTAGAAGCTGTTACCAGCGAGCCAGATCGTTTCCTTCTTGGAGAGACGCAGGGTGCGGGCATGGTCGAGCTGCTCGCGCAGTTCGCCCTCGTCGATCTCTTCGGCCAAAAGCACGCGCTTGGTGCGGTTTATGAGCGTGAAGGTGGCGTTGACCTCAGGGTAGAGCTTCCAGATCATCTGCAGCATCAGCAGCTTATAGAAGTCCGTGTCGATCAGGCTGCGAACAATCGGATCGAGCTTCCAGGTGTGATTGTAGACGCGCCGCGCGATATCAGTCTTGGCCATGTACTCCGCCCATTCCCAAGCCGGGTAAGGTGCGCCGACCGGCGCACGAAAACCGGCTCGTGTGCTTTTCTTATCGAAAAATCAGCCGGTAAAGTCCAGCGCAAACAGAAAAGCACCCTGCCGGCGGTCCGACAGGATGCGTGGTAGTGACCGCCTTGACCCGCCCGCTCCTATTGTGCAGGAGGCTTGGGCGTTGCCGGCGCCGTGTTCGAGGCTGGCGGCTGAGTCGGTGTCTCGGTCGGCACCGCATTGCCGTTTTGCAGCGAGGGCGATGGTGTCGGTGCTAATTGCTGCGACTGGATCTGCTGTCCTGGCTGCTGGGGAGCGACATCCGCGGACTCTTTCTTGCCCCAGATTTCGACGGGAATCCATACGATGAAGGCGAGCACCAGCGCGACGATCAGGACCATGAGAATCCGGGTTCCCGTCCGGCCGTGTTTTGCCTTCACAGGTGAAATCGTCTCCTCGGCATGAAGCTTGCCGTCCGCTTCTTCCCAGCGCGTTTCCGTCTGCTGAGCCATGCTTGCCTCCTTCCGATGTCGCGCAAGCCGTCATCGGCTCGCCACCTCACCTCGGAGAAAAACGAACGGAAAGCAGCATGGTTCCGGCGCTTAGTAACCCATCTGCCGATCGACGACGAATTGCAGCGGCTCGCCGCCCTCGTAGCGGGCGATCTGGCGCTCGACGTGGCGGAAGAGCGCTGTCTCATCGGAAACTGCCGCATCGTGCGGCGTGATGAACACGTTTTCGAGCCCCCAGAGCGGATCGTCGGAGGCAAGCGGCTCGACTGCGAAGACGTCGATCGACGCGCCGCCGAGCACGCCGCCCTTAATCGCGGCGACGATGTCCGATTGCACCTGGCTCTTGCCGCGGCCTGCATTGATGAACACAGGCTTGCCGAGCGCACCACCCTGCCGCAGCTTCGAAAATAGCGCGGCATTGTAGAAGCCTGTCGTCTCCGGTGTCAGCGGCAGCAGGCCGACGAGGAAATCGGTCTTGGAGAGGAATTCATCGAGCTGGCTGGAATTGTAGGTTTCGACGCCGTCGATCTCCTTGCGGCTGCGCGACCAGCCGATGACATTGAAGCCCATGACCTTCAGCTTGTACGCTGCATCCTGGCCGAGCACGCCAAGGCCCATGATGCCGACGGTGATTTCGGCGGCCTCGGGCGGAACCAGCTTGCCCCAGATGCGCGCCCGCTGATCCTTGTCGTGCTGATGCTGCTGGCGGAGATGCATGAGGCACTGCATCACCACCCATTCGCTCATTCGCGTCGTCAGGCTGCGGTCGGAGAAGCGAATGATCGGGACGTCGGGCAGCCCCGGCAGGTTCATGAAGCTGTCGACGCCGGCGCCACCGGAGAAGATGACCTTCAGATTGGGCGCGCGGCTGAAAAGATCCGCGTCCGGCTTCCAGAGCAGCGCATAGTCGATGCCGGTCAGGTCGCGATCCTTGTTGGCGGGATCGGCGAGGTTGATGCTGCCGCGATCCGCAAAGGCCGTTTTCAGGATGCGGGCAACGGTTTCGGGGTCGAACTTGAGATCGACGAGAATGGGCGGTCTTGCGGACATGATCGTCTTTACTGTTGGACGGCGGGCGTCGGCACCGCCTCGATGTTGAAGGCGGCAGCCATCAGCGCCTTGGTATAGTCATCCTTCGGCGCACCGAAGATATCGGCGGACGATCCCTGTTCAACGACCTTGCCGAAGCGCATGACGATGACGTCGTTTGCCAGCGCCTTCACCACCTTCAGGTCGTGGCTGATGAAGAGGTAGGCGAGATCGTGCTTCTTCTGCAGATCTCGCAGGAGATCGACGACTTGCGCCTGGACGCTCATGTCGAGCGCCGAGGTCGGCTCGTCCAGCATCACGAAGCGTGGTTTCAGTACCATGGCGCGGGCTATGGCGATGCGCTGGCGCTGCCCGCCGGAGAATTCGTGCGGATAGCGCCAACGGGTCAGCGGATCGAGCCCGACCTCCTCCAGCGCCCAGCAGACCCGGCTGTCGCGCTCTTCATAGGAGAGCGACCGCTCATGCACCTTCAGACCCTCGGCAATGATGTCGCCGACCGACATGCGCGGGCTGAGCGAGCCATACGGATCCTGGAACACGACCTGCAGCTGGTTTCGCAGCGGTCGCATTTCCGTAAATGAATAGCTGGCTATATCCTCGCCGACGAAGCTGATCCGGCCCTGCGAGGAGATCAGCCGTGTCAGCGCGAGGCCGAGCGTCGTCTTGCCGGAACCGGATTCACCGACGACGCCGAGCGTCTGGCCAGCGCGCAGCTGCAGGTCGATGCCGTCGACGGCCTTCACATGATCGACGACCTTGCGCATCAGCCCGGCCTTGATCGGGAACCAGACGCGGATGTCGGATCCCTGCATCACGATCGGCTTCGAGGAATCGGCAACCGGTGGTTCACCGCGCGGCTCGGAGGCGAGCAGATGCCGCGTGTACTCATGCTTCGGATTGCGGAAGACTTCTTCCACCGTGCCGGTCTCGACGATCTTGCCTTTGGTCATGACGCAGACCCGATCGGCGAACTTGCGCACGATGCCGAGGTCGTGGGTGATGAACAGCATGGACATGCCATGCTGACCCTTCAGCTGCCGCAGCAATTCGAGGATCTGCGCCTGCACGGTGACGTCGAGCGCGGTCGTCGGCTCGTCGGCGATCAAAAGCTCCGGTCGGTTGGCGAGCGCCATGGCGATCATCACGCGTTGCCGCTGGCCGCCGGAAAGCTCGTGCGGATAGGCTTTCAGCCGCTTTTCCGGCTCGCGGATGCCGACCTGGTTCAGCAGTTCGAGTACCTTGGTGCGTGCCGCCTGACCGGTCACGCCCTGGTGCAGCTCGAGAATCTCTGCGATCTGCTTTTCGATCGTGTGCAGCGGGTTGAGCGATGTCATCGGCTCCTGGAAGATCATCGTGATGTCGTTGCCGCGCACCTCGCGCAACGCCTTGTCGGATGCCTTCAGGAGGTCCTTGCCCTTGAACAGGATTTCGCCGGAGGGATGGCTGGCCGCGGGGTAGGGGAGCAGCCGCAGGATCGAGTTGGCGGAGACCGACTTGCCCGAACCGGACTCCCCGACCAGCGCCACGACCTCGCCCTTGCGGATATCGAAAGAAACGTGATCGACAGCCAGCGATGTATCGCCGCCCTGGTGGAATGCCACCGAAAGATCGCGAACGGACAGCAGTGTTTCGGCAGCGTCACTCATTGAAACGTCTTCCTGGGATCGAATGCGTCACGAACCGCCTCGCCGATGAAGATCAACAGCGACAGCATGATCGACATGGTGAAGAACGCGGTCAGTCCGAGCCACGGCGCCTGCAGGTTGGCCTTGCCCTGTGCGATCATCTCGCCGAGCGACGGCGAGCCCGGCGGCATGCCGAAGCCGAGGAAGTCGAGCGAGGTCAGCGTGGTGATCGAGCCCGACAGGATGAACGGCAGGAAAGTCAGCGTCGCCACCATCGCGTTCGGCAGAAGATGCCGCCACATGATCGTCCTGTTGCCGACGCCCAGCGCTCTCGCCGCTCTGACATACTCGAAATTGCGCGCCCGCAGGAACTCGGCGCGTACGACGCCGACGAAGCCGACCCAGGAGAAGAGCAGCATGATCCCAAGCAGCACGAAGAAGCCGGGCGGCAGGATCGCCGCGATAATCAGCAGAATGTAGAGCACCGGCATCGACGACCAGATCTCGATGAAGCGCTGCAGTAAGAGGTCCGTCCAGCCGCCGAAATAGCCCTGGATCGCACCGGCGGTGACGCCAATGACGGCCGAGCAGATCGTCAGTACCAGGCCGAAGAGCACGGAGATGCGGAAGCCGTAGATGACGCGGGCAAGCACGTCACGCGCCTGATCGTCCGTGCCGAGCCAATTGAGGTTGCCGAAGTTGCAGCCGGGATCGGAAGCACCCTGCGGATATCCGGAGCAGCGCTCCTCCTTGCTCATCATCCAGAAGGGCGCCGTCGGCGCCGAATGCGGGATGTTCGAGTTGACGGACCGATAGGAGTAGTGGATCGGCGGCCAGATCATCCAGCCGTTGGCATTGATCTCGTCCGAGATCACGTCGGAGCGGTAATCGGTTTCCGCCAGAAACCCGCCGAACTTCTCCTCGGGGTAGTTGACCAGCACAGGGAACAGGATCTCGCCCTTGTAGGAGGCGATGATCGGCCGGTCGTTGGCGATGAACTCGGCAAACAGGCTGAGCACGAACAGCACGAGGAACAGCCACAAGGACCAGTAGCCGCGCCGGTTGGCCTTGAAGTTCTTCCAGCGCCTGATGTTGGTCGGCGACAGCAGCCCCTTGCGCGGCGGCTTGACCGGCGTTGCGGTCGTCGGATTGGCGGCGGTGTCCATCACACATCCCTCCGCTCGAAGTCGATGCGCGGATCGATCCATGTGTAGATCAGGTCGGAAACCAGGCTGACGAACAGGCCGAGCAGCGAGAAGATGTAAAGGGTCGCAAAGACGATCGGGTAGTCGCGGTTGACCACTGAGAGATAGCCGAGCCGCCCCAGCCCATCGAGCGAGAAGATGTTCTCGATCAGCAGCGAGCCGGTGAAGAAGGCGGAGATGAAGGCGCCGGGGAAACCGGCGATGATGATCAGCATGGCGTTGCGGAACACATGGCCGTAAAGCACCTGCCGTTCGTTCAGCCCCTTCGCCCGCGCTGTCACCACATATTGCTTCTTGATCTCCTCGATGAAGGAGTTCTTGGTCAGCAGCGTTGTCGTTGCAAAGGCGGCCAGCGAAAGCGAGATCAGCGGCAGCGTCAGGTGCCAGAAGTAGTCGAGCGGCTTCTGCCACCAGGCGAGCTGGTCGAAATTGTCGGAGACGAGGCCACGCAGCGGGAACCAGTCATAGAAGGATCCGCCGGCAAAGAGCACGATCAGCAGGATACCGAACAGGAAGCTCGGGACGGCGTAGCCAATGATGATGATACCCGAGGTCCAGACGTCGAAGGTCGAGCCGTCCTTGACCGCCTTGCGGATGCCGAGCGGGATCGAGATACCGTAGGAAAAGATCATGATCCAGATGCCGAGCGAGGCGGAAACCGGCAATTTTTCCTTGATCAGTTCGAGAACCGTGGTGTTGCGGAAGAAGCTCTCGCCGAAGTCGAAGCGGATGTAGTTCCACATCATCTCGCCGAAGCGCGTCAGCGGCGGCTTGTCGAAGCCGAACTGCTTTTCGAGCTTCTTGATCAGTTCAGGATCAAGCCCCTGCGCGCCGCGGTACTTCGAGCCGCCTTCGTCGAGGCCACCGCCGCCGAGAAGATCGCCGCCACCGCCTGAAAGCCGCGAGTCGGCGCCTTGCGCATCGCCGGTCAGCTGCGCAATTACCTGCTCGACCGGACCGCCCGGCGCGAACTGGATGACGGTGAATGAGATAGCCATGATGCCGATAATGGTCGGGATCATCAGAAGCAGGCGGCGAAGGATATAGGCTCCCATCAGCGAGCGGCCTCCGGGGGTTTCTGTCGTAGGCTGTCCAGTCTAACGCCGCTCAATCGTCAACCTTCCTTTGCCGGTCAGTCCCGGCACTGATCATGTCCGAAGTGATTCGGTTGGCCCATTTGGAGCCCAGCCGTCAGGCCAATGCAAGTCCGCTCATTTCTTGGCGGAAGACGACCACCAGACATCAGGGAAACCGGTCGAGTAGGTCGGATATTCGGCCGGCCGGGTGATCGTGTTCCAGTAGGTGATCGACTGCGTATCGCGGTAGAACAGCGGTACTACGTAGTGGCCCGCCAACAGCACGCGGTCGAGCGCCTTGATCGCCGCCACCTGCTCGTCTCGATCAGGCGCGAAGATCACCATGCGGATCAGCGCGTCGATTGCTGGGTCTGAAATGCCGGCATAGTTGCGCGAGCCCTGCTGGTTGGAGGAGCCGGAACCCCAGTAGTCCGCCTGTTCGTTGCCGGGGTTCATCGTCTCGGCCCACACGTTCCAGATCATGTCGTAGTCGAAGCTGCGCACGCGATTGGTATATTGCGAGGCGTCGACGGTGCGCACCCGCACATCGATGCCGATCTTCTTGAGGTTGTTGGCATAGGGCACGGCCCAGCGCTCGAAGATCGGGCTCGACAGCAGGATCTCGAAGCTCATCGGCTTGCCGGTCTGCGTGTTGACCATGCGGTTGCCCTTGATCTCCCAGCCGGCTTCCTTCAGCAGCTTGATCGCGGTGCGCAGGTTATCGCGGCTCTTCTGCGGGTCGCCGCCGACAGGGTTTGAATAGGTCGTGGTGAAAATCGAAGGCGAGAGCTTGTCCTTGAGGCCGGTGAGGATTTCGAGCTCGCGCCCCTGGGGTAGGCCGGAGGAAGCAAGCTCGGTATTCCAGAAATAGCTGTCGATGCGCTTGTAGCTATTGAAGGCGACAGTGCGGTTCAGTTCCTCGAAATCGAAACCGTAATTCAGCGCCTCGCGCACCTTCTCGTCCTTGAACGTGTCACGGCGGGTGTTCAGCACCATGGCCTGCATGATGCCGGTGGCGCGCAGTGCGTTCGGCACGTCCTCTTTCTTCACGCGGCCTTCCTTGACGGCGGGGAAATCATAGCCGGTCGCCCAGCGCGCGGCGAGAGTCTCCTGCCAGAAGTCGCTGTTGCCGGCGCGGAAGGCTTCGAACTCAACGTCACGGTCGGCATAGTAGGTGTAGGTGATCGAGCCGAAATTGTTCTGCCCGACATTCACGTTGAGGTCCTTGCCCCAATAGTCGTCGCGCAGCTCGTAGCGGATCGTCGCCCCTGCCGAGAATGCGGCGATCTTGTAAGGCCCGGAGCCCATGACCGGTTCCAGCGTCGTCTTGGCGATATCGCGCGGCTTGCCGTCGGCCCCCGTGCCTTCCCACCAGTGCTTCGGCACCACCACGAGCTGACCTAGGATATTGGGAAGCTCCTTGTTGTTCTTCTCGTCGAAGGTGAAGGTCACGTCGCGCTCGCCCGATTTCTCGGCCTTGACCACATGCTTGTAGTAGTTGGAAGCGAGCGGGTTGAGCTCCTTGACCTTGTCGAAGCTGAAGATCACGTCCTCAGGCGTGACGGGCTTGCCATCCGCCCACTTCGCCTCGGCGCGCAGCCGGAACGTCGCGCTCGAGACGTCGTCGGGATAGGAAAGCCCTTCCGCAAGCAGCCCGTAGGAGGCGAGCAGCTCGTCGTCCGCCGATTTCATCAGCGTCTCGAACGGCAGCGTCAGGCCGACCGCTGTTTGGCCCTTAGAAAGCAGCGGGTTGAACGTGTCGTAGGTGCCGGATGCCGATAACCTGAGATTACCGCCCTTCGGCGCATCCGGATTGACGTAGTCGAAATGTTTGAAGCCCGGCTTGTATTTCAGCTCGCTGATGACGGAACTGCCGATGCGGAAATTTGGCTCCTGGGCAACGGCCTGCACGGGCAACGCTATTGTGCCGAGAAGAGAAAAGACCACAGCAAGTTTCGACCACGTAAGCGCCATTCGCCAACCCCGATTGTTTTTCTGCTTTCGCCGACAATAGGCGAAAAGCAGGCGAAAAACAGGTGATGTGGGAGTTTTTGTCTGGCTCGCGAGATCGTGACCATTTGTTGCTCGGGCAAGCCTGGCTCATTCCCTGCTGTGCAAAACATCGATTCACCAAAATTGCTTTTCACGGTAGATTCGATTGCAAATCACTCGGCCTTGCGCCGCAGACGCTCAGGACATGGCATGGCTTTCCATACCACCAGGACTTTCCAGACATTTTTGAAATTGGCGTTCGCCGGCCTGCTTGGCACAAGCCTTGTTGCCGGCGAAGTCGGTGCCGAGCAGAAGCAACCGAGTCCCGGCAGCGCCAAGGCGATTTTCGGCTCCGTTTCCCTGCCGAACCAGGGAACAGCTCAGCCTTATGGCTTCTATGCCAAAGGCTGCATGTCCGGCGCCGTCGCGTTGCCGGTCGATGGACCCACGTGGCAAACCATGCGGCTTTCGCGCAATCGCCGCTGGGGCAATCCCGCCATGATCTCGCTCTTGGAGCGGCTGTCTCGCGATGCGGCAAAGTATGACGGATGGCCTGGTCTGCTCGTCGGCGACATCTCGCAGCCGCGCGGTGGACCGATGTTCAACGGTCATGCGTCACACCAGATCGGACTTGATGCCGACATCTGGCTGACGCCGATGCCCGCTCACCCACTCAGCATCGAAGAACGCGAAACGCTGCCCTTCACGACGATGCTGCAGAAGAACGCGTTCCTGACAATCAACCCCAACGTCTGGACCGAATCGCGCGCCAGGCTGTTGATGCGTGCGGCGAGCTATCCGCAGGTGGAGCGGATTTTCGTCAATCCAGCCATCAAGAAGAAGATGTGCGATACCTGGACGGGAGACCGCACCAATCTTGGCAAGCTGCGCCCGATCTACGGCCACGATTCGCACTTCCACATCCGCATCAAGTGCCCACCGGGCTCAACCGCCTGCAAGCCGCAAGCGCCGGTGCCAACTGACGACGGATGCGGAAAGCCGCTGGCATGGTGGTTCACCAAGGAACCCTGGGCGCCGCCGAAGCCACCGAAGCCCGGCACGAAGCCGGTCAAGCCGCGCGAAGTGATGGTTTCCGACCTTCCGAACGCCTGTGCCGCGGTTCTCGCAGCGCCGTCCGTCGACTCTATCCAGGCCGCGACGTTCGGCGGTGCTCCCGGTGCTCCCGGTGCTCCCGGCGCGCCCGCGGTTGCGCCTATGGCGGTGATGCCTGCCGCGACGTCCGACGAGGCGCTGCCCGACATCGGCCCGGTACCGGACGACAAGCCGTCCGGCGAGTGACGCATTGCCAGCACTGCAGCGGTCTTTCAAAAGACGGGCGCTTCGTATAGAAGCAGCCAAATCGATTGAATTTTCAGGCGGAGGTCCTTTTCATGGCCGGCGGCAAGTGCCTTGCATTGATTGCGCATGACCAGAAGAAGGACGACATGGCGGAGTTTGCCCGCCGCAACCGCGAGACATTCGCGAACTGGAAGATCGTTGCCACCGGTACAACGGGCGGCCGGGTGCTGGAGGCCGCTCCCGATCTCGATGTAACCCGCCTGAAAAGCGGCCCGCTCGGCGGCGACCAGCAGATCGGCGCCCTGATTGCGACCGGCGAAGTCGATGCTCTGATCTTTTTTGTCGATCCGCTGACGCCGATGCCGCATGATGTCGACGTCAAGGCTTTGATGCGGCTTGCAATCGTCTACGATATCCCGATGGCGCTGAACGAGGCGACCGCCGACAAGCTTATTGCCACCCTTCACGCGTAACCGGCGCTTGAAAGCGCCTCGCAGGGAAACTGCCATGCAACTCGACACCAGCGACACCGTCATGCCCTTTCCGATCCTGATCGGCGATATCGGCGGCACCAATGCCCGTTTTTCCATTATTCCGGATGCCGAGGCAGAGCAGATCCATTTTCCCAATGTCCGCACCGCCGATTTTGAGACGATCGATGATGCGATCCGCAGCTGCATTCTGGAAAAGAGCAGCCTGCGGCCGCGTTCGGCGATTCTGGCCGTTGCCGGGCCGATCAGCGCTGACGAAATTCCGTTGACGAACTGCGACTGGGTCGTGCGTCCGCGAACGATGATAGACGGTCTCGGTATCGAGGACGTTCTTGTCGTCAACGACTTCGAGGCACAGGCACTCGCAATCTCGGATCTCTCTGACGAACATCGTGAGCAGCTGGGCGACGCGTCCGGCGAGATGATCGCCTCGCGTCTCGTCCTCGGCCCCGGCACCGGTCTCGGTGTTGGCGGGCTCGTGCATGCACGTGGCGCGTGGATCCCCGTGCCAGGCGAGGGTGGCCACGTCGATCTCGGGCCGCGCACCGCACGCGACCTGCAGATCTTCCCCTATGTGGAAACGATCGAAGGCCGAGTATCGGCCGAGCAGATCCTCTGCGGCCGCGGCATCGTCAATCTCTACCGGGCGATCTGCACGGCGGATGGCATTGCCCCGGTCTATTCCGATCCGGCGGACATCACCTCCCATGCGTTGGCCGGTTCCGACGCCGTTGCCGTCGAGACGATCAGCCTGTTCTCTACCTATCTCGGCCGCGTTGCCGGCGATATGGCGATGATCTTCATGGCCCGCGGCGGCGTGTTTCTGTCGGGTGGCATCCCGCAGAAGATCCTTCCAGCACTGAAGAAACCGGAATTTCGCGCGGCGTTCGAGGACAAGGCGCCGCATTCCGAGCTATTGGCGACGATCCCGACCTATGTCGTAACGCACCCCCTCGCGGCTCTTGCCGGGCTGTCGTCGTATGCCCGCAAGCCCGAGAGTTTCGGGGTCTCGACCGACGGCCGTCGCTGGCGGGCCTAACGGCTCTGGTCAAAAGGCCGTCAACTCTTTATAGAGCCGCGCGAGCGCACGCAGTCATGAGGGCTCGCGTGTCCTGACACACAGGAAGACTGATTTTTGCAATCACCCGACACCCAGAAGACGCCCGTTAACAGCGACAGCATCACCGGCATCTTGAAGCGCATCCTCGCGGAAAACGGCCGTGATCATCTGTGGGGCTATGTTTTTGCGATCACCTGCCTCGTCATCGTCGCCCTGTCGACGGCGTATACCGCCTGGATCATGAAGTCCGTCGTCAATGAGGCGTTCCAGAACCGGCGTGCGGATATTGTCTGGGCGATCTGCTTTACAATTTTCATTGCCTTCGTCGCGCGCGGTTTCGCGAGCTACGGCCAGGCGGTGGTGCTCTCGAAGATCGGCAACAATATCGTGGCGCGATATCAGCAGCGTGCCTATTCGCACCTGATGAAGCTGTCGCTCGGCTACTTCAACCAGACGCGCTCGGCCCACGTCGTTTCGCAGCTCAATCAAAACATCAGCGGCATTCGCGATGTGATGAACCTGACGATCACCTCGACCGTGCGCGACCTTCTGACGTTCGTCTCGCTGCTGGCGGTGATGATCATCCAGGATCCGCTGCTGAGCCTCGCGGTGTTTGTTCTGGCGCCGCCTCTTCTTTACGCATTGCGATATGTGTCGAAGCGGCTTCGTACCGCGACAAAAGACGCGATCCACGTAAACAACCATGTCGCAGGCGCGATGCAGGAAACGATCCAGGGCATCGCTATCGTCAAGGCCTTCACCATGGAAGGCCAGCTGGAAGGCAAGGTTGACAGGCTCGTCGAGAGCGCAGAACGGCGCGCGAACCGGATCGCCCGCCTGTCGGAACGGACGGCACCGCTGACGGAAAGCTTTGCCGGCCTCGCGGTCGCCAGCGTCCTTGCCTATGCCGCCTACGGCACGATCTATAACAACATTCCACCGGGCGCCTTCTTCTCTTTCGTCACAGCGTTGCTGCTCGCATACGATCCCGCACGCCGCCTCGCGCGCCTGCAGGTGCAGATGGAGCGCGCTGTCGTCAACGCCCGCATGATCTACGAATTCCTCGACACGGTCCCGCATCAGCGCGACGTGCCGGACGCGAAGGCGCTCGTCGTCACGGACGCCAAAATCGAATTCCGCAACGTTTCCTTCGCCTACGGCGAGGATGAAGTGTTGCGCGATGTCAGCTTCTTCGCCGAAGGCGGCAAGACCACGGCGCTGGTTGGTCCGTCCGGCGCCGGCAAGTCGACGATCATCACCCTCATTCCGCGCTTCTATGATCCGAAGGCCGGTCAGATTCTGATCGATGGTCAGGACATCGCGCACGTAACGAAGCAGTCGCTGCGCGAGCAGCTGGCCTATGTTTCCCAGCAGCCGTACCTCTTCGAGGGCACGATTCGCGACAACATCCGGTATGGCCGCCAAGAGGCGACCGACGAGGACGTCGAACGCGCGGCCCGCCTGGCCTATGCGCATGAGTTCATTCTTGCGCAGCCGCAGGGCTACGACACGCCGGTCGGCGAGAATGGCGTGACGCTCTCCGGCGGTCAGCGCCAGAGGCTCTCCATCGCCCGCGCGCTGGTCCGCAACGCTCCGATCCTGCTGCTCGACGAGGCGACCTCGGCGCTCGACACCGAGTCCGAGGCGGCCGTTCAGAAGGCGCTCGATGAGGCCATGGTCGGCCGCACAGTGGTCGTGATCGCCCACCGTCTTTCGACCGTCGTCCGCGCCGACAAGATCGTCGTCATGCAGCAGGGCCGCATCATCGAAGAGGGCAACCACGACAGCCTTGCGCGGCGCAGCGACGGTCTCTACGCTCGACTCAACAATCTGCAGAGGCCGGCCGCCTCCGATGCCCGCTGACAATAGGATGATCGACTGACATGAGCGATGCTGCGATGAAACTGGTGGTGGTTGGCGCAGCAGGGCGCATGGGGCAGACGCTCATCCGTCTCATTCACGCCATTGACGGCGTGACATTGCATGCCGCCGTCGAGCGCACCGGCTCGCCCTTCCTCGGCAAGGACGCCGGCGAAATTGCCGGTCTCGGCCCGAATGGCGTGATCATCGGCGATGATCCGCTGGCGGCCTTTCTCCATGCCGAAGGCGTTCTCGATTTCACGTCGCCCGCCGGCACGGTGGAATTCGCCGCCTTGGCGGCCCAGGCACGCATTGTCCACGTCATCGGCACGACCGGCTGCTCGGTCGACGACGACGCGAAGATCGCGGCTGCTGCCCGTCACGCCCGTGTCGTGAAATCAGGCAATATGGGCCTCGGCGTCAACCTGCTCAGCGTCCTCGTCGAACAGGCGGCTCGTGCCCTGGAACCTGCCGACTGGGATATCGAAGTTCTCGAAATGCATCACAAGCGCAAGGTCGATGCACCCTCAGGCACCGCACTGCTGCTTGGCGACGCGGCGGCCAAGGGCAGAGGCATCGACCTCGCCTCGCATTCGGTGCGGGTGCGCGACGGTCACACCGGCCCGCGCGAGCAGGGCACCATCGGCTTTGCGACGCTGCGCGGCGGCTCCGTCGTCGGCGAGCATTCGGTGATCTTCGCCGGCGAGGGCGAAACCGTAACGATGTCGCACAGCGCCACCGACCGCTCGATCTTCGGCCGCGGCGCCGTCAAGGCAGCGCTCTGGGCGCGCGACAAGAAGCCCGGTCTCTATTCCATGCTCGACGTGCTCGGGCTTTCTTCAAAGTAATCTTTTTCGGAGGCATTTTTCATGAGCGGCACTCTCGTCCTCGTTCGCCACGGCCAGAGCGACTGGAACCTCAAGAACCTTTTCACCGGCTGGAAGGACCCTGATCTGACCGAACTCGGCATTCAGGAAGCCAACACCGGCGGCAAGGCGCTCGCCGATTACGGCATCAAGTTCGACGTCGCCTTCACCTCGGATCTGAAGCGCGCCCAGGACACGCTGAAGATCATCCTCGACAACGTCGGTCAGCCGGACCTCAAGGCCTTCAGGGATCAGGCGCTGAACGAGCGCGACTACGGCGATCTCTCCGGTCTCAACAAGGACGACGCCCGCGCCAAGTGGGGTGAAGAGCAGGTCCATATCTGGCGCCGCTCCTACGATGTTCCGCCTCCGGGCGGCGAAAGCCTGCGCGACACCGGCGCCCGCGTCTGGCCGTACTACCTGACCGAAATCCTGCCCCGCGTCCTGCGCGGCGAAAAGGTGCTGGTCGCCGCCCACGGCAACTCGTTGCGCTCTCTGGTCATGGTTCTTGACCGTCTGACCAAGGAACAGATCCTGGCGCTGAACCTCGCGACCGGCGTTCCGATGGTCTACAAGCTCAACGCCGACTCGACCGTCGCTTCCAAGGAAGTGCTTGGCGATATGTCCGGCGCGCATTGATATCGATTGCGCCTCGCACGTCCGGCTGCGCGGCGCTTTCCAGCCTTGTCGCCACCAGCTTACTAGCTCTTTGACGTGGCTCCCGCCCGGGGCGCCTTTGCTCGGGCCGCCTCGAAATCCGGCAGGCGGTTGGCGATCCACTGCCAGAGCGTCACCACCTCCACCAGAAGCTCGCCGCCGAGCGGCGTCAGTTCATACTCCACCCGCGGCGGCACCTGTGGGTAGAGCGTCCGCGTCACCAGCCCGTCGCTTTCGAGCGTCCGCAGTGTCTGCGTCAGCACCTTCTGGCTGATCCCCTCGACCCGCTCCAGAACCCGCGAAAAGCGCAAGGGGGCCTTGGCCTCGGCAAGGATGTGCATGACGCGCAGCGGCCACTTTGCGCTGGCGCGCTCCAGCATCTCGCGGGCCAGCGCATCCTGCGCGTCGGTCAGTGTCTCGCAAAAATCGAATGTACCATCGTCCAGGTCAGTTACCATTAGGTATGTATAGCTCCTGCGGGTGCCTTCTTTCAAGATGAAACCGACTTGCCTATATGGTCTTGCGACGGATCAAGGAGATTTTGGATGTCACAGGTTTGGTTGATTACAGGCAGCTCTCGCGGCCTCGGCAGGGCGCTTGCGGAAGCGGTGCTGGCGGCAGGGCACAAGCTGGTCGCGACCGCGCGCGATCCATCGCAGCTAGAGGATATCAAGCACCGCTACCCCGCCAATGTCTTGACGATTCCTCTTGATGTGACCGACGAGCAATCGGCCGCATCAGCCGTGAAGGCAGCGGTTGAGACGTTCGGACGCCTCGACGTGCTCGTCAACAATGCAGGCTACGGCGACGTCGGATCGATCGAGGATACCAGCCTTGCCGATTTCCGCGCCCAGATCGAAACCAACCTGTTTGGAACAATCATCGTCACCAAGGCGGCGCTGCCGCTGATGCGCGAGCAGGGTTCCGGTCACATCATCCAGTTTTCCTCCGTCGGCGGCCGCATCGGCCCAGCCGGCCGCGCGCCTTATGCGGCCGCAAAGTGGGGCGTCGAAGGTTTCTCGGAGGTGCTTTCCCGGGAAGTCGGTCCGCTCGGCATCAAGGTGACGATCATCGAGCCCGGCGGCTTCAGGACCGATTTTGCTGGCGCCTCTACCACGCTCCGAGAAGGGCGCCCGGAATACGAAGACACCGTCGGCAAGATGGCCCGCTACCAGCGCGACTACAACGGCAAACAACCGGGCGATCCAGCAAAGGCGGCCACGGTAATCATCCATGTCGCCGCTCTCGCTGAACCACCGCTGCGCCTGTTGCTCGGCAGCGATGCGGTGCGCGGCGTCGAGCAGAACGATGCGGTGCGAGCCAAGGAGCATGTGGCCTGGCGGGATCTCAGTGTCTCCACCGACTTCGAGCCCGGTCGCTGATGCCTCCATCCACGGTCGCCTTTCTGCACGCGGCTGGGCGTGAAATTTAGGCTCTGCCGGTCTGAGCACTACTTGGCCGCAGAAGCCAAGTACACAGGATGAGGGCGGCGACCGCTCCGGCAATCTCGGCGAGCCAGAATCCCGGCAGGTCGACCGGACGGATCCCGGAGAAGGTGTTGGTCAACGATCGTGCCAAAGCGACGGCGGGATTGGCGAACGAGGTCGAGGCAGTGAACCAATAGGCGGCCGTGATGTAGAGCCCCACCAGCCAGGGCACTGCTTTTTGTTCGAACTTGACGCTGGCGAGGATCACCGCCACCAGCCCGAACGTTGCAACGCCTTCTGAAAACCACTGCGCGCCGCCGGTACGGACCTTGGTCGACATTTCAACAAGTGGCAGGGCGAACATCAGGTGAGCGGCGATCGTGCCAGCCACGCCGCCGACGATCTGAGCCAGGATGTATCCCCCAAAGTCGCGCTTCGGCAACCTGCGGGAGAGAGCGAAAACCAGCGAGACCGCAGGATTGAATTGGGCGCCGGAGATCGGGCCGAGGATGGTGATCAATACCACCAGGATCGCGCCCGTCGCCAGCGTGTTACCCAACAGTGCCAGGCCGACATCCTGGGTGAGCGATGCCGCCATGATGCCGGAGCCGACCACTGTTGCGACAAGCATCGCTGTCCCGAGCGCTTCTGCAACCAGCCGGCGCGGCAGATCAAACCCGGCCATCAGCTTGCCTTGGGCTGCCGGATGCTGGTGCCTTCGAGGGCGCCGATCTGGCGCAGGTGCGTTTCCAGCGCAAGCTTGTCGATCGAGGACAGCGGCAGGCTCAGAAAAGCAGTGATACGATTCTTCAGGAAGCGGGCGGCTTGCGCGAAGGCGCGGCCCTTGTCGACTTCGCTGCCTTCGACGGTAGCGGGATCCTCAACACCCCAATGAGCAGTCATGGGATGGCCAATCCACACCGGACAGGCCTCGCCGGCTGCGCTGTCGCAGACCGTGAAGATGAAGTCCATCTCCGGAGCGCCTGGCGCGGCGAATTCGTCCCAGTTCTTCGAACGGAATCCGGTCGACGGATAGCCTTGCGCTTGCAGCTCCTTCAATGCGTAAGGGTTGACCTCTCCCTTCGGCTGGCTGCCGGCCGAATACGCTTTGAACCGGCCTTTGCCTTCCGTGTTGAGAATGGATTCGGCCAGGATCGAGCGAGCGGAATTGCCGGTGCAAAGAAAGAGCACGTTGTAGGTGCGGTCGGTGGTCATTGCAGTTCCTCCTCCATCTTAGGGGCGCAACAGGCCGCAACCTCGGCGGCGGGCGCGCAGATTTCCGGGTGTCCGGAGCAGCAGTCTTCCATCAGGAAGCGAACCAGGCCGCCGAGCGCCTCGTAGTTTGCGGTGTAGATGATCGATCGGGATTCTCGCTGTTGCGCGATCAGGCCAGAGCGTTCCAGTTCCTTCAGGTGGAAGGAGATGTTGGAGGGCGATACCTCCGCCTGTTCTGCGATTGCGCCCGCCGCCATGCCTTTTGGGCCGGCGACCACGAGCATGCGGATGATTTGCAGGCGGGTTTCCTGAGATAGCGCGCCGAACGCAACGAGGGCTTGACGTTGATCCATATTTCAACAATCCTTGAATAATTGAAATTAGGAATAACGCAGATGGATACGATCGACAATAGCAAAGTTCAGGAAGACGATATCACGCTCTGCCAGCTACTCGGCGTGCTTACGGGCGCCAACGATTTTCCGCTGATATTCTACTACGACGGACGACCGGTGAAGCCGGGCTATCATGTCACCGAGGTAAAGGCCGGCCAGTTCTCGGCGCTGGACTGCGGTGCCAACCGGGAAGCATGGACGGAGATCTTCGTTCAGCTTTGGGATATCGAGGAGGACGACCGTACCCATATGCCTGCCGGCAAATTCCTCGCGATCATCCGCAAGGTTACTGAGGCCGTGAAGATCGACGATTCAGCCAAATTGACATTCGAAGTCAGCGACGGCGTTCAACCGATGCAGCTTTACCGCGCCGCGATGCCAGTGCTGCGCGACGGCACCGTGCACGTCGACCTGTCGCCGCGGCCGGCGAGCTGCAAGCCGCGCGATCGCTGGCTTGCGGAACAGCCCGCACAATCTTGCTGTATTCCCACTGCGAGCGCGAAGCCGGTTGACGCTGAGCCGAGCGCGTGACTGTCGGGCGAGGGCGGCTGATCAACGCCAGGTTTTCAGACGCGCCCTCTCAATTCTCGATCGTGAACTGTACGCGGTCGGCCGCAAACCGGCTGATCGCATATTGCACCGGCACGCCTTCGAGGTCGGTGTTGACGGCCTTGGTGATCAGCAGGATCGCGCCGGGCGCCAGTTCGAGTGCTGCGGTATCCGCCTCATCGGCATGGACGGCGGTGATCTCGGTGGTCGCGCGCACGTAGTCGGATAGTCCAAGCTCCGCAAAGGCCTTGGTGATCGATTCCGTCCGCTTGTAGGCGTCGGGCATGCCGCCGAAGCGCGCGGCCGGAAACCACGCCGTCGCGCAGGAGACCGGGCGGCCATCGGCCTTGCGCACCGTTTCCATGCGCACGACAGGCTCGCCCGGCCGGATCTTCAGCCCGCGCGCCACGTCCGCGTCAGCCTTCTCCTCCGAATGGGAAAGCAGCAGTGCGCGCATCTCGCGCGCCTGCTCGCCGATCCCTGTTGTAAACCGGGTGCGCTTGGTGATCGGAAAGTTCAGCCGCTCCTTGCGCTCGATCAGCGTGCCGCGCCCCTGCACGGCGCGCACGATACCCTCCTGGGCAAGGGCAGCGATCGCGCTTCTGACTGTATGTCTGTTGACGCCGAACTGCAGCGCCAGCACCGTCTCCGGCGGCACCATGCCGGTCTCGTCATAGGCACCGGCGCTGATCGCCTGGCGAATGCGGTCGGCGATCTGCCGCCACAGCGCCACGCCCGTCTGTCTTTGTACCTGCCCCGCCATTTTACCCCTTGATGTCACACGCTTGTCATGTCGCCGATTTAAGCGTAACCATATCTTGTATAGTTGTCTATATCAATAAACATTTAAAGGATGTGGCGATGACCTTAGCGGAAAAGAATGAGCCGGGGGCAGGTGGGCGCAAGCGCGTCGTCGACCTGCTTGCGCGTGCGGAGCGGCAGGAGCTGGTCGCGGCTTGGGACAAGCTGGCGGAAAAGCCGGCGGTCCAGCCTGTGCGCGGACCGGAAACGGGCCTCGTCATGGTCCGGGGTCGGATGGGCGGCGGCGGTGCGCCGTTCAACCTCGGTGAGGTGACGGTGACCCGCGCCACCGTGCGCCTTGCCTCGGGCTCAGTCGGTCACGCCCAGGCGCTCGGCACCGATCGTGAGAAGGCCCGGCTCTCCGCCATCTTCGACGCCCTCTGGCAGGAGCAGACCACACAATCCTTCGTCGAGCAGGCGCTGCTGCAGCCGGTCGCCGCACGCGTGGCGGATGCCGATCGCCGCAAGGCCGATGAGACGGCAGCAACCCGCGTCGATTTCTTCACCATGGTTCGCGGAGACGACTGATGAGCCTCAAGACGGAAGTTCTGACTGGTGGCTTTGCCGAGCCGGTCTTCCACGCCCAGCGGGTTTTCAAGCTGATGATGGATGCGATGGCGCGTCCGGGCACGATCCAGACGGTTTCCCCCGATGCTTTGCCGCCGGCCCCCCTCGGCGTTGCGGCAGGCGCGATCGCGCTGACGCTCTGCGATCACGATACCCCGGTCTGGCTGTCATCAGGTCTCGCGAAATCCGCCGTGCCGCAATGGCTCGGCTTCCACACCGGCGCGCCTGTCACGCCGGAGAAGGCCGAAGCGCGCTTCGCCTTCGTCGAAGCCGGAACGCCTCTGTCGTCCTTCGGTCTCTTTGCCGCCGGCACCCAGGAGTATCCTGACCGTTCGACGACACTGGTCATCGAACTGGCGGATATCGAAGGCGGCCGCAAGCTGGCGCTCATGGGCCCTGGCATCAAGACGGTCACCGATATCGCGCCGCTTGGCCTGCCCGACACCTTCCTGCGCCTCTGGACGGAGAACCGCGCCCTCTTCCCGCGCGGCATCGACATCGTGCTGACCTCGGGCAGCCGGTTCGTCTGCCTGCCGCGCACCACCAAGATCACCGCAACGGAGATGTGACCCATGTATGTTGCTGTCAAAGGGGGCGAAGCCGCCATTGCCAACGCCCATCGCCTGCTGGCGGATCGCCGTCGCGGTGACCGTTCGTTGCCGGCTATCGGTATCGACCAGATCGTCGCGCAGCTGGCGCTGGCCGTCGACCGTGTCATGGCCGAAGCCTCGCTCTACGATCGCACGCTTGCCGCTCTCGCCGTCCGCCAGTCGCGCGGCGACATGATCGAGGCGATCTTCCTGCTTCGCGCCTATCGCACGACGCTGCCGCGCTTCGGTTATAGCAAGCCGGTCGATACCGCCCGCATGAAGATCGAGCGCCGCGTCTCCGCCACCTACAAGGATCTGCCGGGCGGCCAGCTGCTCGGTCCGACCTTCGACTATACGCATCGCCTCCTCGACCCTTCGCTGCTGTCAGACGAAGCCGTCGAGGAGCCGACACTTCGCGATGCCGAATCCGGCCGCGTCATGCGCGTTTCGGAAATTCTGGCACAGGAAGGCCTGATCGAGGGCGATGGCGAAATGCCCGAGGATCACGAGATCGGCGACCTGACGCGCGAGCCGATGGAATTCCCGATGACCCGCGATCTGCGCCTGCAGGCGCTGGCCCGCGGCGACGAAGGCTTCCTGCTGGCGCTCGGCTATTCGACCCAGCGCGGTTACGGCCGCAACCATCCCTTCACCGGCGAAATCCGCATCGGTGAAGTCGAGGTCGAATTCGATGTTCCCGAACTTGGTTTCGCCGTCTCGCTCGGCACCATCCAGGTGACGGAGTGCCAGATGGTCAACCAGTTCAAGGGTTCGTCCAAGGCGCCGCCGCAGTTCACCCGCGGCTACGGCCTGGTTTTCGGCCAGAGCGAGCGCAAGGCAATGTCGATGTCGCTTGTCGATCGAGCACTGCGCGCCGAAGAACTCGGCGAAGACATCACGGCTCCGGCACAGGACGAGGAATTCGTCATCTCGCATGCCGACAACGTTCAATCGACCGGCTTCGTCGAGCATCTGAAGCTGCCGCATTACATCGACTTTCAGGCGGAACTCGATCTGGTTCGCCGCATGCGCAACGAATTCGAAGCCAACCGCGTCGGCGGCGATGACACGATGAAGGAGGCTGCGGAATGACCGATCTAGCCAGCTACAATTTCGCTTATCTGGACGAACAGACGAAGCGCATGATCCGCCGCGCGATCCTGAAGGCGATCGCCATTCCCGGCTATCAGGTGCCGTTCGCCTCGCGCGAGATGCCGATGCCTTACGGCTGGGGCACCGGCGGCGTGCAGGTCACGGCCTCGATCATCGGGCCGGATGATGTCCTCAAGGTCATCGACCAGGGCGCCGACGACACGACCAACGCCGTCTCGATCCGCGCCTTCTTCCAGAAGGTTGCGAATGTCGCGGTGACGACGCACACCAAGGACGCGACGATCATCCAGACCCGCCACCGCATCCCGGAAGAGAAGCTCGGGGCCAACCAGGTGCTGGTCTACCAGGTTCCGATCCCGGAGCCGCTCCGCTTCCTCGAGCCGCGCGAGACCGAGACCCGCAAGATGCACGCGCTTGAGGAATATGGCCTCATGCATGTGAAGCTCTACGAGGACATCGCGCACAACGGCCGCATCTCGAAGACCTATGCTTATCCGGTCAAGGTTGCCGGCCGCTACGTCATGGATCCGTCGCCGACGCCGAAGTTCGACAATCCGAAAATGCACATGTCGGACGCGTTGCAGCTCTTCGGGGCAGGGCGCGAGAAGCGCATCTATGCGGTTCCGCCCTATACCGAAGTCGTCAGCCTCGATTTCGACGACTACCCCTTCGAGATCCAGCGCTTCGGCAAGCCTTGTGCGCTCTGCGGCGCCGAGGAGGTCTATCTCGACGAGGTCATCCTCGATGACAAGGGCGGGCGCATGTTCGTCTGCTCCGACACCGACCATTGCGAAGACCGCCGCGCCCATGGGCATGCCGGCGAGATGTTGGCACCCAATCAGGAGGCCGCCGAATGAGCGACACCCCGCTTCTCAAAGTCAATGACGTCTCGAAATTCTACGGCAACCGCATCGGCTGCCGGAATGTCTCCTTCGAGCTCTGGCCCGGCGAAGTGCTCGCCATCGTCGGTGAATCCGGCTCAGGCAAGACGACACTGCTCAACTGTATCTCGACGCGCCTGATGCCGACGACCGGCAGCGTCGAATACCACATGCGCGACGGCGCCTATCGCGACCTCTATCGCATGAACGAGGCCGAGCGCCGCTTCCTGATGCGCACCGACTGGGGTTTCGTGCATCAGAATCCGGCTGACGGTCTGCGCATGACGGTCTCGGCCGGCGCCAATGTCGGCGAACGCCTGATGGCGATCGGCGATCGCCACTACGGCAATATCCGCTCCACCGCGGTCGACTGGCTGCAGCGCGTCGAGATCGACGAGGGTCGTATCGACGACCAGCCGCGGGCCTTCTCCGGCGGCATGCGGCAGCGCCTGCAGATCGCCCGCAATCTGGTGACCGGCCCGCGTCTGGTGTTCATGGACGAGCCGACCGGCGGCCTCGATGTGTCGGTGCAGGCCCGCCTGCTCGATCTCGTTCGCGGGCTCGTCAACGATCTTGGTCTTGCCGCCATCATCGTCACCCACGACCTTGCCGTCGCGCGCCTGCTGTCGCACCGCATGATGGTGATGAAGGATGGCCATGTCATCGAGCAGGGGCTGACCGATCGTGTGCTTGACGATCCGCGCGAGCCGTACACGCAGCTCCTCGTTTCCTCCATCCTGCAGGTCTGATCGCGAATGCCGTTCTGACTCCGGCTACCGGTGTCCGCGGCAAGCGAAACTAAGGAAAGAAATCATGGCAACGCCACTCGTTGTTTCTGAAGTCGTCAAGAGCTTCACCATGCACCTGCGCGACGGCATCAAGCTGCCGGTCGTTTCGGATGTATCCTTTTCCGTTGCCTGCGGGGAATGCGTCGTGCTCGGCGGCCCGTCGGGCATCGGCAAGAGCTCGCTCTTGAAGATGATCTACGGCAACTACGCCGTCGATAGCGGCCAGATCCTCATCAAGCATCACGACAAGATCGTCGATCTGGCAACAGCCGACCCGCGCACCGTCATCGCCGTGCGCCGCGATACGCTTGGCTATGTCAGCCAGTTCCTGCGCACCGTGCCGCGCGTCGCGGCGATCGACGTTGTTGCCGAGCCGCTGGTTGCCCGTGGCGAGAAGGCGGAAACGGCACGCGAAAAGGCGGCAGACCTTCTCGCGAAGCTGAACCTGCCGGAAGCGCTCTGGCAGCTTCCGCCAGCCACCTTCTCCGGCGGCGAGCAGCAGCGCGTAAACATCGCCCGCGGCTTCATCACCGATCACACAGTCCTGCTGCTCGACGAGCCGACCGCTTCCCTCGATGCCAGGAACCGCGCCGTCGTCGTCGGCATGATCGAGGAGAAGAAGAAGGCGGGCGTCGCCCTGCTCGGCATCTTCCACGATGAGGAAGTGCGCGAAGCCGTCGCCGACCGCATTCTCGACGTCCAGAAGTTCTCGCCGCGAAAGGCAATCGCAGCATGAGCCGCAAGATTGGCCTCGAGCCTTATTTCCATGAATCGGCATCCGTGAAGAACGCCACCTTCGGCCGCTTCACGGAGGTCTCGGAGCGTTGCCGCATCGAGGAGGTCGAGTTCGGCGACTATTCCTATGTCATGCAGGACGGCGCCATCTGGTGCGCGACGATCGGTAAGTTCGTCAACATCGCAGCATCGGTGCGCATTAATGCCACCAACCACCCGACCTGGCGCGCGACGCTGCACCATTTCACCTATCGCGCCGCCG
The DNA here is from genome assembly GCF_014194695.1 of Rhizobium sp. BK399. GTDB lineage: Bacteria > Pseudomonadota > Alphaproteobacteria > Rhizobiales > Rhizobiaceae > Rhizobium. Next base: position 303,932 of record NZ_JACIAH010000006.1, read on the forward strand.
ATTATTGGCCGGATGCCGATATGGAGACCGACTTCTTCGAATGGCGCCGCTCTAACCGCGTCGTCATTGGCCACGACGTCTGGATCGGTCACGGCGCCACCGTCCTGCCCGGCGTCACGGTCGGCAATGGCGCCGTCATTGGCGCCGGTGCCGTCGTCTCCAAGGATGTCGCGCCCTACACCATCGTCGGCGGCGTCCCGGCCAAGCTGATCCGCGAACGCTTCCCGAAAGAGGTCGGCGAACGGATGGACAAGCTCGCCTGGTGGGACTGGGAGCACGATCGCCTGCGCGTTGCCCTGGCCGATTTCCGCGCGCTGAGCGCCGAAGATTTCCTCGCCCGCTACGAAGCATGATCGGGCGCCCCGGAGCTTGGCCGCCCAAAAGCGGCCGGCCGATCACCGCTATTCGCGGCTCGCCCGGGCGCTAAAACTTGCAGCCGACGAAGCATCGGCGCACCCCGTTGTCACAATAGTCGCGTCTGTCTCTGCTAGGGAAGAGCCGGAGGCGACCCCTGTTTGCCGCAAGGATACCACCCGTTTGGCCGTGGATGAGCTTGCGCGAATGCCAATTCCTGTAAGAATCGGAAATACATTGTGACTAAGTCTTTACAAAAGCTAACCTTTTCCGACTTGTCTGATAAACGTACTTCATGGATATTAGGCTGATCTTGAGGAAGTCATCATGATCAGAATGATTGAAGATCCGGCGGAATTGGCCGGCGAAGATATCACTGGCAAATATATTCTGCGCAAGCTGAACTATCATTGGTTCGCTTACGGCAAGGCTGCGATCGTGACGGCCTGCAAGGGCACGATCCTGCAGCTTGAGCGTGAGGAAACGGTCTATTCGGAACAGTGGGGTCGTCGCGCCTACACGGGAACCGGCAAGCGGTATCCGGGTGGCATCTGTCCGATATCGGCGGTCGCCTGCGTCTGCGATACCCCGGACGACGTAAATGCCGTCATCCAGCTCGATGTCGAAGCGACAGACGAGTTCTATCGGCTGATCGCCAGGACGGAAGCCAGGGTTCGCGCCCTTGCATCTTCGTCAGAGAACGCGGTGTTTCTGGCTGCTGCCGAATAGGTCTGGCTTTCCGGACGGCTCGGCGTAAGACCGAGCCTCCGCGATCCGTCCTTCGCGGATGGATATCCACAAGGCGCAAATGACCGACCACCCCGACACTGTCCTCCTCCCTGAAAATGTCGCTGCCGGGCAAGAACTCTACGTCTTCGCGGACGGTTGCTACGAACCTGTTTCAAGCGAGGGTGGCTGGGCGTTCGTGGTCCATCGCGACGATGCGGAAGTCGCCTGCGGTTTTGGCGGCGTCAAGGATACCGCCAACAATACGACGGAACTGATCGCGCTGCTCGAAGCCGTGACCTGGATCAACGCCAACGCCACGGAGGAAGCTGCTGTCGTATGGTCCGACTCGGCTTACGCCGTCAAAGGCTGCAATCAGTGGCGCCACATCTGGAAGAACAACGGCTGGAAGAAGATAAGTGCCAACGCGAAGGCCCGGAGCCGAACCATCGCAAATCCGGATCTCTGGAAAGCGATCGACGGCCAGCTGTCTCGCAATCGCCTGCTGACCATCGCCTGGTGCAAGGGCCATTCGGGCCTTGCCGGCAACGAGCGCGCGGATGAGCTTGCCGAGCGCGGCCGCCTGTCGTTGCGTGGCAAAGGTACCCGGTGAACGGTTGACTCAGGCTGGTCCGGCCGCGGCGGTGCGGTTTCCGGTAGGGGCTGCCGGCGCGTAACTTGCCGCGATCAACTGTTGGCTTCGGCCCTCACGCCCACGGGTTCTTCGCCAGCTGCCATTCACCGTTCTCATCGGGCTCGACGCGCTTGTTGCCGCGGTAGAAGATCGGCAGTCCGGTCTTCTTGTCCATCGAGAAGCGGCTGGGCGTGAACTTCTCGTCCTCGTGTCCGCGGGTGGCGAGAGCGAGTGCCTCTTTGAACTTGCCGCCTTTGCACAGGCTTTTGAAGAGTGTCTGATCCATCGCTTTGCTCCACTATCGTCGGGTCCCGGATTGCCTGCCATCGACTGGCGGTCCGGTCAACCGTCAACGGCGACAGGCCGGGGGTTGAAATCGCGAGGCGAGACGCCGACCAGCAGGCCCTTGTCTGCAGGCAAGCCGGCGGGTTTCGTTATCCACCAAAGCCTCGATTATGACAGTCCTTACACAAAACTGACATTGGAGCTTCATGAACCGGGACTAATGCACTGCCCCATATCGCACCTGGACTATGAGGAAGAGCATGATGTTCGAACTGAAGAATGTCACCCGCCGTTTCGGAACCAAGACTGCCGTCGATTCCGTGACGCTCGATATTCCTCAGGGACAGATGGTCGGCATCATCGGCCGCTCGGGCGCGGGCAAGTCCACGCTGCTGCGTATGATCAACCGCCTGCAGGAGCCGACGTCAGGCTCGATCCATTTCGCAGGCGTCGAAGTCTCGCGTCTGCGTGGCCATGCACTGCGCAATTGGCAGCGCGACTGTGCGATGATCTTCCAGCAGTTCAATCTCGTGCCGCGTCTCGACGTGCTGACGAACGTCATGCTCGGCCGCCTCAACCACCGCTCGACGACAATGAGCCTGCTCGGCGTCTTCAGCCGCGAAGAGCGCATTCACGCCATTGCCGCCCTCGAGCGTCTTGGCATCGAGCAGACGGCGCTGCAGATGGCCGGCACCTTGTCGGGTGGCCAGCAGCAGCGCGTCGCCATTGCCCGCGCCCTGATGCAGAACCCGAAGATGCTGCTCGCCGATGAGCCGATCGCCTCGCTCGATCCGCTGAACGCCAAGATCGTCATGGATGCACTCCGCGACATCAACGAGCGTGAAGGCATCACCGTCGTCACCAACCTGCATACGCTCGACACCGCGCGCAATTACTGCGAGCGCATCGTCGGCATGTCGGCCGGTCGCGTCGTCTTCGATGGCAAGCCGTCCGAACTGACGGCGGAAGCCGTCAAGCAGATCTACGGCACCGACAAGAACGGCGCCGGCATCGACGAAACGATGACGTCGACCTCGATCAACATTCCCGCGGCCGCAGCCGCGCAACAATCCGCCGGCTTGCAACCGCTGGCGCTGGCCGGTCTCTGAGAGGGGCGGCCTCGATCGTAAGCCTGCGTTATGGGCACACTTCTTCTTAAACAGAATTGCCGGAGACCCCGGTCAATCAGGAGAGAACCATGTTGAAGAAAGCACTTTTTGCCGCCACGGCGCTGTTTGCGCTCGCTGGCGTTTCGCATGCTGCCGACCTCAAGGAATTCCGCGTCGGTATCCTCGGCGGCGAAAACGAAGCCGACCGTCTTCGCAACTACGCCTGCCTTGCCGACCACCTGAAGCAGGAGTTCGGCTTCGAGAAGGTTTCGCTCTTCCCGGCTGCCGACTATGACGGCGTTATCCAGGGTCTCCTCGGCGGCACGCTCGACTTCGCAGAACTCGGTGCTTCCGGTTACGCAGCCGTCCACATCAAGGATCCGAAGGCTGTAACCCCGATCCTGACGACGCAGCAGGAAGACGGCTCGACCGGCTACTACTCGATCGGTCTCGCTCTGAAGTCGGCCGGCATCAAGGACATCAAGGACGCCAAGGGCAAGAAGCTCGGCTACGCCGATCCGGACTCCACGTCTGGTTACCTGATCCCGCTGACGCAGATCCCGAAGGACACCGGCGTTCCGAACGACAAGTACTTCGCTTCGACGCAGTTCAACGGCGGCCACGAGAACAACCTTCTCGCTGCCTATGACGGCAAGGTCGACGTTGCTGTTGACGATAGCTCGGGCATCGGCGACTTCAAGGACGGCTACACCTCCGGCACCTTCCGCAAGGCTGTCGACAAGGGCACCGTTGATCCGAACAAGCTCGTTGAAGTATGGCGCTCGCCGCTGATCCCGAACGGCCCGCTCGTCGTTCGCAACGAACTCGGCACCGAGTGGCAGGCCAAGCTCACGGACTTCTTCATGAAGCTTCCGGAAAAGGACGCCAAGTGCTTCGCAGCCATCGAAGGCGGCGACTTCAAGGGCTACTCCAAGGTCAAGCCTGACTTCTACAACGCGATCATCGACGCTCGTAAGGCTGCCATCGGCGGCTGATCGATCTTGAGATCGAGAGGGGCGGCCCTTGTGGCCGCCCTTTTTCCTGCCAAGAAAGCGGACATCGTTTCATGACCTTTGCCGATCCCCATTCCCAGACGCACCGCGCGCAGCAACCGCAGCAGAGCGCCCATGAAATCGGCGAGGCGTGGAGCAAGATGGTGGCGCGCCGGCGCCTCTACACTGGTCTCGGCCTGGTGATCCTCCTGGTCGCTTTCGTCAGCTCCGTGAAGTTCGCGGACGAAAGCAATGCCGGCCATTTCTTCGAACGCCTTCCGCACCTCTTCGATTTCGTGAGCTGGCTTGTTCCGAAGGACTGGAACGACGTCTGGCGGGCGCTGTTCGATATCGAAAGCCCGAGCCACCAGACCGGCGAAGAATACAATTTCGCGCTCGGTCGTGTGCCTGTATGGGGCAGCTTCTACATCCCCGAATATTTCGAGCTGATGATCATCACGATCAACATCGCGCTGGTCTCGACCATCATCGGCTTTGTCTTCGCCGTGCCGATGAGCTTCCTCGCAGCCCGCAACCTTTCGCCTTCTTCGCCGCTGCGCATCGTCGTCAAGCGCCTGATGGAATTCCTGCGCGCCTTTCCCGAGATCGTAATCGCCGGCCTCTTTGCCGCGATCCTCTCGATCGGTCCGGTCGCCGCCATCATCGCCGTCAGTCTTCACACGATCGGCGCACTTGGAAAGCTCTTCTACGAAGTCGTCGAGAATATCGACATGAAGCCGGATGAAGGCATGAAGGCCGTCGGCGCCAGCTGGGCCGAGCGCGTCCGCTTTGCCGCGCTGCCGCAGGTTCTGCCGAATTTCATGTCCTATGCGCTGCTTCGCCTGGAGGTCAATGTCCGTGCCTCCACCATCATCGGCGCCGTCGGCGGCGGCGGTATCGGCGAGGAGCTGAAGCTTTCCATCTCGCGCGGTTTCGGTGCCAAGACCGTGGCACTGGTTCTGTTGCTCTTCATCACCATTGTCGCGGTTGACCAGTTCTCCGCATGGCTGCGCCGCCGCCTCGTCGGCGAGCATGCCTTCCTTCTGCAGCATTGAGGTCCGCCATGACGGTGATCGACGCCAACCGGATGCATGAAATCGAACTCCGCTATCCGGACTACTTCAAACGTTCCTTCCGTCAGCGGTTCGGCGGCCTGATGATCGTCATCGCGACGCTGCTTTATGGCGTCTACGCCACCTGGTTCTTCGACTTGCCGAAGCTGCTGGCCGAAGCGCATTGGGAACGTGTCGGCCTCTATCTCAGCCAGTGGGTAAGCTACGACGTCCAGCCGGAATTCCGCATCGGCGATACCGGCATCACCGTCAAGTATCCGCGCTTCTCGCCGCTGGGCGACAACCCGCATCCCGATTGGGTGGTCAACAACCCGGATGGCAGCGTCTCGGTTTCGGTGAGTGGCGAGAGCCGCACGGTCACGGTTTCGAAGACCGAAGCCGTCGTCACGGCCCACGGCATCGCTGTCCCGGTCGAACTGTCGAGCGGTGCGCCGAAGGTCGTGGGCCCCGTCCCGAGCTGGATGACAGTCTATGACGACAACGTTCTTGCCGATCTCGGCTTTGCCGGCGACGTCAGCATCTCCGCCGACCGCGTAAAGATCCGCAAGCGCTTCCTCGGCTGGGCGAATTTCGTCTTCGACACTCAATCGCCGTTCTTCGACAAGCCGGCCGGCGAGGTCCTGAGCCTGATCGTTTCGGGTCCGGAACTGAAGCCCGGTCAATCCAATCTGTCGCTTGCTTTCGACAATATCTGGCACAACAGCGCCTGGCAGCATGGCGATGTCTGGACAAAGCTTTTCCAGACCATTGTCATGGCCTTCCTCGGCACCCTGTTTGGTGCGCTGGCAGCCTTCCCGCTCGCGTTCCTGGCGGCGCGCAACATCACGCCGAACAGGCTGTTGAATCAGGTCCTGAAGCGCTCCTTCGACTTCCTGCGTTCGGTCGACATGCTGATATGGGCGCTGTTTCTGACCCGCGCCTTCGGCCCCGGTCCACTCGCCGGCTCCGGCGCGATCTTCCTCACGGAAACCGGCACGCTCGGCAAACTCTATTCCGAAGGCCTCGAGAATATCGACAACAAGCCGCGCGAAGGCATCAAGTCGACAGGTGCGTCCACGATGCTCACGCACCGCTACGGCATCATCCCGCAGATCGTTCCTGTCTTTGTCAGCCAGACGCTTTACCAGTGGGAATCGAACGTCCGCGGTGCGACGATCATCGGCGCCGTTGGCGCGGGCGGTATCGGCCTCAAGCTCTGGGAATCGATGCGCACCAACGCAAACTGGGAAAACGTCGCCTACATGGTTCTTCTGATCCTGATGGTGGTGTTCCTGTTCGACATGGCTTCGAACGCCCTGCGTCACCGGCTGATGGGAACGAAGACACATTAAATGTGAGTATCGGCCTCGGCCATCATCATTCTGTCACGGAAATCTTTTAGCCGGAAACCGGCCTTGCAGTTGCCGTGCAAATCGCGGCAGACTGCGGCCCGCTTTCGGAACGATTTCCCAGGATACGCGTCTTGCGCTACGCACTCTATTTCACGCCGCCGAAGGATCATCCTTTGAACGGCACGGCTTCGCTCTGGCTTGGCCGCGATGCCTTCACCGGCGAAACTTATCCGGCTCCCGAATATCCGGAGATGCCGGCCGGCGAACAGTTCGAGCTGACCGCCGATCCGCGGCGTTACGGCTTCCACGCGACCATCAAGGCGCCGTTCAGCCTGGCGGCCTCCGTGACCGAGAAGGACCTGATCCCGGTCGTCGAGGATTTTGCCGCTCGCACGCCTGCTTTCGAGATTCCGGAACTGGTGCTCGGCCAGCTCGGCCGCTTTTTCGCGCTGATCCCCGGTTTCCTGCATCCGCCGCTTCAGGATTTCGCTGCGAAGGTGGTAAAGTCCTTCGAACCGTTCCGCGCCGCGCTCTCGGAGGCCGATGTCGCGCGCCGCAAGCCGGAGGAGCTGACGGAAAGCCAGAGGGCCAATCTGCTGCGCTGGGGCTATCCCTACGTCATGGATGACTTCGGTTTCCACATGACCCTGACCGGCAAGGTGCCACCCGAGCGATCGGGCGTGATGAAGGAAATCCTGGCCGAGCGATTTTCGGCCTTCACGGGCCGGCCGCTGGCAATCTCCGGCCTGGCCGTATTCGTCGAGGAGGCGCGGGGCGCCCCGTTCAAAGTTCATTCCTGGTGGCCGCTTGCCGGCGCTGAAAGCTGAAAGACCTGATCCATGAGCAAAGAAACCGTCTTTTCCAATGCGCGTATCGTCCTCGAAGACGAGATCGTCAACGGATCGGTCCTCGTCCGCGATGGCAAGATCGCCGATATCTCGACGGGCAGCTCTCATATCGGCGAAGACTTCGAGGGCGACTACCTGATCCCCGGTCTCGTCGAACTGCATACGGACCATCTCGAGGGTCACTATTCGCCGCGCCCCGGCCTGCGCTGGCACAAGACGGCGGCAATCCAGGCGCACGACGCCCAGATCGTCACCTCGGGCATCACAACGGTTTTCGATTGCCTGCGCATGGGTGCTGATGAAGACGGCGGCTTCGAGCATGGTGAAATGCGCGAGATGGCCGATGCGATCCAGAAGGCCGAGGAGGAAGGTCGCCTGCGTGCCGAGCACCTGATCCACCTGCGCTGCGAAGTCTCCGCCGACAACGTGCTGCAGCACTTCGCCGATTTCGAAAACGATCCCTATGTCCGTCTGGTCTCGTTGATGGATCACGCTCCCGGCCAGCGCCAGTTCCAGACGATGGACCAGTACATCTTTTACTATCAGAAGAAGCGCGGCCTCTCCGACGCCGAGTTCGCAAAGTTCGTTGATCGCCGCGTGTCCGAATCCGAGCGCAATTCCACGCCGCACCGCACGGCCATTTCCAAGGTCTGCGCCGAGCGCGGTATCACCGTTGCCAGCCACGACGACGCCACGCTCGCCCATGTCGACGAGGCGATCGAGAACGGCGTGCGCCTCGCTGAGTTCCCGACCAGCTTCGATGCGGCCAAGGCATCGCATGGCCATGGCATGAGCGTCCTGATGGGCGCCCCCAACGTGGTGCGTGGCAAGTCCCACTCCGGCAACATCGCGGCCCGCGACCTTGCGGAGCGGGGCGTGCTGGACGTGTTGTCGTCGGATTACGTGCCACTCAGCCTGCTCTACGCGCCGTTCATCCTGGCCGACGACGTCGAGAGCATTTCGCTGCCGCAGGCAATCGCCATGGTTACGTCGACGCCGGCGCGCACCGTCAACCTCAACGACCGTGGCCGGATCGCGCCTAGCCTGCGCGCTGACCTCGTGCGGGTCTACCGGGACCACGGCGTTCCGGTCACTCGCTCCGTGTGGCGCGAAGGACGCCGAGTCGCATGATGCCCTCGCACGAACCTCACATTGTTCCGGGAACGGAGCGCGGCATCATGGTGGTCGTCGTCGGCCCGAGCGGTGCCGGCAAGGACACGCTGATGGCGCTCGCCGCCAAGCACTTCCAGGGCCGCCCGGATGTGCATTTTGTCCGCCGTGTCATCACCCGCCACACCCATGCCAGCGGCGAGCAGCATCTCGCCGTGTCGGCCCAGGGTTTCGCGTCGATGGAGCAGGCCGGAAACTTCGCGGTCTGGTGGGAAGCGCACGGCTTGAAATATGGCATTCCGGCTGAGGTGTCGGTCGCGCTCGCACAAGGGAATCTGGTTATTGCCAACGGTTCGCGTTCGGCGCTCCACCACTTCAAGGCCGTATTCCCGCGGCTCAAGGTCATCAATGTGACAGCGACCGCCGAGGTGTTGGCAAGCCGCCTGGAGGCTCGCGGCCGCGAGACGCATGAAGACATCATGGCCAGGCTCGCACGCGGCCCCCTGACGGTGCGCGGCGATTACGACGTGGTCGACCTGGACAACAGCGGTTCGCTGGAAGAAGGCGGAAGCAGGATCATCGATGCGCTGAACGCGTTTCTGGCCGAGATCGGCTGACGCGGAGGTGGGGGGCATGCGGCCGATCACGGTTCTCGATTATGACCCGGCATGGCCCGCTCTCTTCGACGCCGCAAGACGCGAACTGCTGACGCTGGCGGCGGATAGTATCCTCACGATCGAGCATATCGGCAGCACAGCGGTCCCTGGACTGGCGGCGAAGCCGAAGATCGATCTCGATGCCGTGCTGGTGGACGAAACAGCACGTAATTCGGTCGCCTCTTTGCTTCCATCTGCCGGTTTCCGGGCTCACGGCGATCCCCACGGCGACGGCCGCTGGCCCTTCACCCGCGATCATGAGGGCTATGGCCTACGCCTCTATCTCTGCACACCTAGTAATCCGGCTCACCGTAACCGTATCCTGTTTCGCGACCACCTCCGCCGCCACCCGCAAAAGGCGGCCGAGTATCAGGCGCTGAAACGTCACCTTGCCGCAAAGGCCAATGGCGACTGGGATATCTACACCGGCGGCAAGAGCGATTTCGTCGCAGAGACGTTGCGGTTTGCGATGATCGAGGCCGAACGGTCGTTGCGCGGATAATTTTCTTGCGTAGCAGGAAACTTCGAAGCGATCTCAGGCGCTTGCCCGCCGTATTGTCCCCGCCCATCCCCGCATCCATGATCTGACGCACACTGGTGGCGTCATTGGACAGGGAGCCGGGTCGCGAACCGGATCTGACAAAACTGGTCGAAAGTCCGGCGTTCGATGATGGTTGCAGAAGAGGGGTCGCAAGTCGTCGGGGCTGGCGATCCGCCGCATCGGAAAGGCCGAGAGACGCTCCTGTCGGCCCGAAAGGGCGGAGATCTCGATGCGATCGGGCAGGCTGCACCGCCTGACAATCCCTATCTACTATAACCGCCGCCTGCCTATTCCCAGCCAGTCCACGCCGTACCGGAGCTCTTTCCGGTGCGGGGCTTTGTGTTGCCCGGCAACGGGTGCGGTTGGAAACAGGATGGACAGCTTCGGTCGACAGGCTTGCGATTTACCCGATAGCGAAATGGATCGGGTGCGGACATTCTCCGGTCCAAGCAGGCGAAGCACGGGTGTCCCGCCTGCCAGAGAGACCGAACGCACGATGCGCCCGGCTCTTGCGTTGGCCTAGATCACCTGCCCGACATCGATACGGTTGCCATCTGGATCCTCGAACACGAAGGCGCGCAGGCCATAGTCTTTGTCCTGCAGCCTCTTGATGATCCGCGCGCCATGCGCCTGGCACAGCGTATAGAGAGCATCCGCATCGTCGACCATGAGATGAGCGACGTTGAAGTTGGGGATTTCGTGGTTCGGTTGCAGCGTCAGATGCAGTTCGGCGGCATCACGCTTCAGGATAACGAAGCCGACCGGGTTGCCGTTCTCAAACACCTTGGTGAAGCCCATCACGCCGCTATAAAAGTCCACTGCCCGACCGATATCTTTTACGGGAAGCATCGCGGCGATGCGTCCGAAGCGGACACCGTGATCAGCGATCTCTGTCATCGCTCAATCTCCTTCCGAGACGTCACGAATGGCTCCGGCGGTGCGGAAGACCATGCGCGCGCTCCAATGTTTCAGCATGAAGGGCGGTGCCTACCGGGGCATCTATAGCTGCGGACGCGTCGTGTCGCAATTGCCGACTTTCTCGGCCGTCGCGCCCGTGACTGACTTCGCAAGAAGCCGAATCCCAGCATTGTCGAGGACTGGGAACGCGCTGTGGCCTCGTCCCCAGGCTGGCGGTCACTTGCGCGCCGCCAGCGGTTCTCCCCTCCGGGAGATCATTCCCCTTCGCCGCGTCCAGCCACGATCTCGCGCTTGCCGACGTGGTTGGCCGGGCCGACGAGGCCTTCCTTCTCCATGCGCTCGACGAGCGAGGCGGCACGGTTGTAGCCGATGCCGAGGCGGCGCTGGATATAGGAGGTCGAGCACTTCTTGTCGCGCAGGACGACCTTGACGGCCTGCTGGTAGAGCTCGTCGCCGTCTTCGGAGCCCATGGCGCTCTTGTCGAAGACCGCGCTGTCCTCTTCCTCGCCGGCCTCGTCTTCCTCGTCAGCCGTAACCGTATCGAGATATTCAGGGCGACCTTGCGTCTTCAGATGCGCGACGACCTTCTCGACTTCGGCATCCGAAACGAACGGTCCGTGCACGCGAGAAATCCGCCCGCCGCCCTGCATATGCAGCATGTCGCCCTGGCCGAGCAGCTGCTCGGCGCCCTGTTCGCCAAGGATGGTGCGGCTGTCGATCTTAGACGTCACCTGGAAGGAGATGCGCGTCGGGAAGTTCGCCTTGATCGTACCGGTGATGACGTCGACCGAGGGGCGCTGCGTCGCCATGATCAGGTGGATGCCGGCCGCTCGCGCCATCTGCGCCAGCCGCTGGATCGCGCCTTCGATTTCCTTGCCGGCGACCATCATCAGGTCGGCCATCTCGTCGACGATGACGACGATGTAAGGCATCGGCGTCAGGTCCATCTCCTGCTGCTCCTCGATGGGAGCACCAGTGCTTCTGTCGAAGCCGGTCTGGACCATGACGTGGATCGTCTCGCCCTTGTCGCGCGCCTGCGCCACGCGGCTGTTGTAGCCGTCGATATTGCGCACGCCGAGGCGCGACATCTTGCGATAGCGATCCTCCATCTCGCGCACCGCCCACTTGAGCGCCATGACGGCCTTCTTAGGGTCGGTGACGACAGGTGTCAGCAGGTGCGGGATGCCGTCATAGACGGAGAGTTCCAGCATCTTCGGATCGACCATGATCAGGCGGCACTGCTCCGGCGACATCCGGTAGAGCAGCGACAGGATCATCGTGTTGATGGCAACCGACTTGCCCGAACCGGTGGTGCCGGCGACGAGCAGGTGCGGCATCTTCGCGAGCTCGGCGATGACAGGCTCGCCGCCAATCGTCTTGCCGAGGCCGAGTGCGAGCTTGAAGCTGCTCTTCTCGAAGTCGGCGCTTTCGATCATCTCGCGGAAATAGACGGTTTCGCGGAGCGCATTCGGCAGTTCGATGCCGATGACGTTGCGGCCGGGAACCACGGCGACGCGTGCCGACAGCGCCGACATCGAGCGGGCGATATCGTCGGCAAGGCCAATCACGCGCGACGATTTCACGCCCGGTGCCGGCTCGAACTCGTAAAGCGTGACGACGGGGCCGGGGCGGACATGGATGATCTCGCCCTTGATGCCGAAATCCTCGAGCACGCTTTCGAGAAGCCCGGCATTCTGCTCGAGCGTCTCCTGCGACATGATCTCGCCGACACGTTCCGGTGGCTCCTGCAGCAACGAGTGCGACGGGAATTCGTAGCCCGAGGCATCGACCCTCGAGGGGACGACCTTCGGCGCAGCAAAGCGAGGGGCCGGTGCGAGCGGCTGCGGCGCCAAGGCGCGAACCGGCAGTGGAGCGATCGGCTGCGTCTTTGGCTCGACTGGTACCGCTTCTTCCAAGCGGGTCTGCTCGGTCGCGACGGGGCTTTGCGCTGCGCGGCCCCGCGTCAAACCGGGAGCGGGCGCGACGGGCAGCGGCGCTACTGGTTCAGGCGCCGGCGCAACGGCGATGGCCTGATGTTGTCGACCTGGCCGCCACTCCATGACGCGGAACCGGCTGATGATCGATTCGGGGCTGACCTCTGGCTTCGGCAGCGAAACTACCGGCGGCAGCAGGATCGGTTCCGCCGCCGCTTCCTCGAATGCCATGACTTCCCAGAACGCGAAGTCCGAGATGGCAGCCAGTTCCGTGGAGGCGCGGACAATTGTCTGGGTTTCGGGCTCGGCCGACATCATCGGTGATACAGCCACAGCCGGCTGCACTTCGATCGCAGGCGGAATCACGGCTTCATAGATCTCGAGCGGAAGGTTAGCGACTACGGGCGCCAGCGATTCCACGCTTGCGCCGATTTCCGCCGCAACGCGCTCCTGCAGCGCAAGCGGCGGCGTGCGAACGGCTGGCGTCGGCACGCGCTTCGGATTGATCAGATTCTCGGGCGTGCGGGTAAACCGCACATTCGGAGCCAGTGAAAAATTGTTCTGCCAGATAGGTGCCGTAGGCTTCTCGCCTGCGTGTTCCTGCAGCTGTTCACCTTCGACTTCCGCGGAAATCTCCTCGGCCCCTGTCAGATTGGTTCTAGGAAAGCGCATACGACCGCTACTCACTCATGATTAGCAACTAATACCCGCTCTCGAATTAGGAAATGAAGGTTAATAAGTTCCTTCCGTCCGCGCCTTCATTCGCCGCGGAATTCATGCAAAACCATTTTTTATCAATGGCTTGAACGGTAGTGAAAATTTTAATGGATTTTCGACGAAGCGCTCAGTGCGCTTCGTCCCAGTTGGTGGCGGAGCGCGCGTCGACCCTGAGCGGCACACGCATTTCAAGTGCCGGCATAGTGGCGTTTTCCATCACCGAAACGATGATCGGCGTCGCCTTCTCGACGTCTGCGTCCTCGACTTCGAAGATCAGTTCGTCATGCACTTGCAGGAGCATGCGGACGCGATCGCCAAGCCCTGCTTCCGCGAGCGCCGGTTCCATCTTGATCATTGCCCGGCGAATGATATCGGCCGCCGATCCCTGGATCGGAGCATTGATTGCCGCTCGCTCGTTGAAGGCGCGAACCGACGGGTTGGAAGAGCGAATCTCCGGATAGTTGATTCGCCGCCCGAAGATCGTCTCGACGTAGCCCTTGTCACGCGCCATCTGCTTGCGGCTGTCCATGTAGTCGCGGATGCCGGGGAAGCGTTCGAAATACTTCTTGATGTAGTCGCCCGCTTCCGAGCGCTCGATCGAGAGCTGATTGGCGAGGCCGAACGCGGAAATGCCGTAGATGATGCCGAAGTTGATGGCCTTGGCGCGACGTCGCACTTCGGACGGCATGCCCTCGACGGGTACGCTGAACATCTCCGACGCGGTCATCGCATGAATGTCGACGCCATCGGCAAACGCCTGCGTCAGCTGCGGAATCTCGGCGACATGGGCGAGCACGCGCAGCTCGATCTGGCTGTAGTCGGCCGAAATCAGCTTGTGGCCCGGCGACGAAATGAATGCCGTGCGGATCTTGCGGCCTTCCGCAGTGCGTACAGGAATGTTCTGCAGGTTCGGTTCCGAGGAGGATAGGCGACCTGTTGTCGTCGACGCCAGCGAATACGACGTGTGAACCCGCTTCGTCTGGGGATGGACGTATCCCGGCAGCGCGTCCGTATAGGTCGACTTGAGCTTGGTCAGCTGGCGCCAGTCGACGATCTTGCGTGGCAGTTCGAAGCCCGCAGCGGCGAGGTCTTCGAGCACGCTTGCCGAGGTGGACCACTGGCCGGTCTTCGTCTTCGTACCGCCGGCCAGTCCCATCTTGCCGAACAGGATATCGCCCAGCTGCTTCGGCGAGCCGATGGTGAAGCGCCCGCCGGCGAGCTTGAAAATTTCCTCCTCGAGCGCGGCAGCGCCCTGCGCGAGATCGCCGGACAGGCGCGACAGGATTTGCCTGTCGACGGTAATCCCGCGCTCTTCCATATGGGCGAGAACCGGAAGCAGGGGCCGTTCGAGGCGTTCGTAAACCGTCGTCAGCCTCTCGGCGGCAAGACGCGGTTTCAGCACCAGCCAGAGCCTGAGCGTGATCTCCGCATCCTCTGCGGCATAGTGCGTCGCGCGATCGATATCGACGAGGTCGAATGTAACGTTCGACTTACCGCTACCGGCCACGTCCTTGTAGGCAATCGGCGTATGGCCAAGGAACTTCTCCGACAGCGGGTCCATTCCGTGTGCGCCGGTTCCGGCGTCGAGCACATAAGAGATCAGCATCGTATCGTCGAAGTTTTTCGTTTCGACGCCGTATCGCTTCATCAAGAGGTAGTCGTATTTCAGGTTCTGGGCGACCTTCAGGATCGCCTCGTCTTCCAAAAGCGCCTTCAGCCGGGGCAGGGCGTCGCGCATCGGGATCTGGTTCTCGGCCAATCCGCCGCCGAGCAGATCGCCGAAGCCCGTCTTGTGGCCGATCGGGATGTAGGCGGCGCGGATGCTGGTGCCGGTGGCATTCTTATCGTTGTCGGCGATCGCCATCGAGAATCCGACGAGTTCTGCCTGCATCGCATCGAGCGACGTCGTCTCGGTGTCGAAGCCAACCACTCCGGTATCGCGCGCATCGGCAATCCATTTGTCGAGCGTCGCTACATCGCGAATGGTGACATAGCGCGAGTGATCGAAGGGTAGCGAGGCAAAAGCCTCGGCGCGTGCCTTGGCAAGGTCGCCGGGCAGGAAGGTACCTTCTCGACCGTTCACGCCATTCGTCTTCGCGGGGACGGGCACCGCGTCGCCGGCAACGTCGGGAATGCCCCCGGCCACCGGCTCGGGCTCTGCGCTGTCCAGATCGGGACCCCGCGCCGATGCACCCCATTCGACCGGAACGTCAACGGCGTCGATGGCGCTGGCGTCGCAATCGCAAGCCTCGGCAACGCGCCGCGTCAGCGATGTGAACTGCATTGCCTTCAGGAAGCCGATCAGCTTTGGCCCGTTTTGCGGCTCGAGGATCAGGTCTTCCACCTTAAGTTCGAGCGGAACGTCGGTACGCAGTCGCACCAGTTCGCGTGACAGGCGGGCCTTGTCGGCATTCTCGATGATCGTCTGGCGGCGCTTCTCCTGCTTGATCTCGGTCGCGCGTTCGAGAAGCGCATCGAGATTGCCGTACTCGGCAAGCAGCTGCGCCGCCGTCTTCGGACCGATGCCTGGGATGCCGGGCACGTTGTCGACCGAGTCGCCTGTCATCGCCTGAAGATCGATCATCTTCTCGGGCGGCACGCCCCATTTCTCGATGACGTCAGGAATGCCGATCTGCTTGTCCTTCATGCTGTCATACATGTGGACCGCAGTCGTAACCAGCTGCATCAGATCCTTGTCCGAAGAGACGATCGTCACGTCAGCGCCGAGGGCCTCGGCCTGGCGGGCGTAAGTTGCGATGATGTCGTCGGCCTCGAAACCCTCCGTCTCGATGCACGGCAGATTAAAGGCCCGCGTTGCCTGCCGGATCAGCCCGAATTGCGGGATAAGCTCGTCGGGCGGAGTGGAGCGGTTTGCCTTGTAGGCATCGTAGAGATCCTTGCGGAACGTCTTTGCCGAGTAGTCGAAAATAACGGCAAGATGCGTTGGGGTCACGCCGACCGATGTGTCGCGCGCATCCGTCAGCAGCTTCCACAACATGTTGCAGAATCCTGACACAGCGCCGACCGGCAAACCATCGGATTTGCGGGTCAAAGGGGGGAGTGCGTGAAAGGCTCTAAAAATGAAACCGGAGCCGTCGACTAGGAAAAGATGATCGCCTTTTTTCATGGCGTCATGGATAGCGCGGCGACCTTGGAAGGTCCATATAAACTTGGAGACCGAAAAGATTCCGCCTCACCAAACTGTTACCAATTTGTAATAGTCAATGCTCGGCTTTCCCTTGAAAAGCCACATTCCCGATCACAAATGATTACTACCGACGTTTGATCGTGTTTGGTCGCGTCGAGGGTCTGATAGCTGGCTTGTCCCCCGCCGCATCGGACTTGGACAAAGGCCTTATCCCCTCTCCGGGCCTTTGTCCCCATTTTAGAGCCGCCATAGCCAGACCTCCAGGCTATGGCGGCTTTGTTTTTCTGCTCTATCTTCCGAAGGACAACCTGCGATGAAGCACTTGTGATGCGTCGTATGCGATTTGTTGCACTGTTTCGTCGAGTTTTTTGCGACTAACTGAGAAGATGGGAAGTAATCGTATGGACTCGGGGGCCTACCTTGCCAGCCAGCTGGCCAAGGGCTTTGCTCGTTCGCTGCAGCGGCGCGCGGCGCGGCTCGGCTTTTCGCCAGGGCAGTTCCCGGTTCTTCTCGAACTCTGGGCCGAGGACGGGCTGACGCAGAAGCAGCTACTGGCCCGCGTCGACATCGAGCAGGCGACCATGGCGAACACGCTTGCACGCATGGCGCGCGACGGGTTGATCGACCGTCGTCCGCATCCATCCGACAAGCGGGCCCAGCTGATCTTTCTCACCGACAAGGCAAAGGGCATGGAAGATGATGCGATCGAGGCGGCGCGAGAAGCCGACCTTGCGCTATTTCAGGGCTTCAAGAGTTTCGAACGGGAGCTGACCCTCGAATATATCCGCCGGCTTCTCGACAACGCCAAGAAGCTTTGAGCAGGCGCCATTTCGCTGCCGTTATCGGTGTCGCGTTGTAAAGGCGGTCAAACTCGTCTCCGTGTACGGAAAGAAAATTTTCGTATGCAGCCAGCCTTACGCTCGGTTCGATATCAGGCTTACCGAAAGGCTGATCCCTTGCCCCAGTCCTCGCTGTAGCGTTCCGTTGCTCTGCTTTTTTCGCCTCGAAAGCAGTCGACCTTTGGTCTATCGTCCCGCGAAATTTCGAAAGGAGTCGAAAATGACCGATGCAATACCGGTGCTTTCGCGCGCGGACCAGAACCTGCCATCAAGCCTCGACAAGCTGTTTGAGCTATTGAGGATCAAGTCCATCTCGACCGATCCCGCCTTCAAGGCGGAGTGCCGCAAGGCGGCGGAATGGCTCGTGTCCTATCTGAAGACGCTGGGTTTCGAGGCTTCCGTACGCGACACGCCCGGTCACCCCATGGTTGTCGCTCATCACGCAGCGGCAAGCGCCGACGCGCCGCATGTGCTGTTCTACGGCCACTATGACGTCCAGCCCGTCGATCCCATCGAACTTTGGGAGAACGATCCCTTCGAGCCGGCGATCAAGGACATCGGCAACGGCCGAAAGGTCCTCACCGGTCGCGGCACCTCCGACGACAAGGGCCAGTTGATGACCTTCGTCGAGGCCTGCCGCGCGTATAAGGAAGTCAACGGTGCGTTGCCCTGCCGCATTACCATCCTCTTCGAAGGCGAAGAAGAATCGGGTTCACCGTCGCTGAAACCGTTCCTCGAGGCCAACGCCGCCGAACTGAAGGCGGACTACGCCCTGGTTTGCGACACCGGCATGTGGGACCGTGATACCCCGGCGATTGCCGCAGCGCTTCGCGGGCTTGTCGGCGAGGAGGTTGTCGTAACTGCGGCTGATCGCGACCTGCATTCCGGCTTGTTCGGCGGTGCGGCTGCCAACCCGATCCATATTCTGACGGCCATTCTCGCTGGACTGCACGATGAAACCGGCCGTATCACCCTCGAAGGTTTCTATAACGGTGTCGAGGAAACCCCGGCCAACATCAAGGCATCCTGGGAAACCCTCGGCAAGACGGCGGAGACCTTCCTCGGGGAGGTTGGCCTGTCGATTCCTTCGGGTGAAAAGGGCAGGTCCGTCCTTGAACTGACCTGGGCGCGGCCGACCGCCGAGGTCAACGGCATCTGGGGTGGCTATACGGGCGAGGGCTTCAAGACGGTGATCGCAGCCAAGGCCTCGGCCAAGGTTTCGTTCCGTCTCGTAGGGAGCCAGGATCCAAGCGCCATTCGCGAAAGCTTCCGCGCCTATGTCCGGTCGAAGATCCCGGCGGATTGCTCTGTCGAATTCCACCCGCACGGCGGTTCGCCGGCCATCCATCTTTCCTATGATTCGCCGGTTCTGACAAAGGCGAAGAACGCGCTTTCCGACGAGTGGCCGAAGCCTGCCGTCGTCATCGGCATGGGCGGATCGATCCCGATCGTCGGTGACTTCCAGAAGATGCTCGGCATGGAGTCGTTGCTCGTCGGCTTCGGCCTCAGCGACGATCGCATTCACTCGCCCAACGAGAAGTACGAACTGGTGTCCTATCACAAGGGCATCCGCTCCTGGATCCGCATCCTGGAAGCGCTGGCCAAGTGACGGTCGGAAGGTGCGCCTGCTTCGCGGGCGCCTGAAAAACAAAAAGGCCGGAACAAACCGGCCTTTCGTCATTCGCTTCACTTCGATGCCAGTACATCCGTGGTCAAGGAGGAAGCGAATGTTGCAGCCAGACTGATCGGGAAAGGTTAACGAATGGTTAACCAGCGAGCCACGATCACAATGGCGGAAGCGGCAACGTTGCTGGCGCGCCCAGCTTTCCACCGGCTGCAATCTGTTGAGCCTTATGTCGGTATGCCCGTCCCGCGTTTCAAGCGAGCCTCGCATATTTTTGCGTTTCGAGGCTTTCGGCTGTTCAACTCAGGTTCATCTGAGCGAACTACAAACCATTGAAAGAAAAAGGTGATTGGCTGAATCGACGCGGGGCGACGAATGGCGAACGCGTGTCCGATGCACCAGGCGACCTCTTCGAAACGCGCAGGCGGCGTGATCCGCGTGCGTCGGCAAAGGAGTTTAAAACGTGAAGTCCATACTGACGACGGCCGCTGCCGTGGCGGCCCTTTTACTTGCGCCTGCGGTCGCGGAAGCCGCAGGAGGATTTGTCACAGCCAACGTCAACATGCGCGCCGGGCCGAGCACGCAATACCCTGCCGTCACCGTCATTCCGGCGGGCGAATCGGTGGAGATTCATGGTTGCCTTGCGGATGTTCCATGGTGCGATGTGGAGTTTTACGGCGGTCGCGGGTGGGTAGCTGGTCGCTACGTGCAGGCGCTGTATCAAAGCCGGCGCGTCTATGTGGGGCCGGAATACTACCGTCCACTCGGAATTCCGACCGTGGTCTTCAGCGTCGGAAATTACTGGGACCGCTACTATCGCAATCGCGACTTTTATCGGGACCGGGATCGTTGGCGCCGGAATTCGGTCTATGATCGTCCGCCCGCTGCCGTCCGGCCGGCGCGACCGCCGGAATTTGACGGACGCCCGCGCCCCGACCGCCCGCGGCCCGATTTCGATCGTGGTCCCAATCGCCGGCCCGATGGAAACCGCGGCCCGGATCGCCGCCGGGATTTCGGCGGCCGCCCGGACGCTCAGGATTTCCAGGGGCGACCCAGTGACAACCGTCACGATTTCCAGCGACCGCCGCAGCGGACCGACGACGCGAATCAGCGTCGCGGTGGTGATGGTCGTCGTGGACCCCCACGCTGCCAGCCGGGTGATCCGAGTTGCGGATCTCAGCAGTAAACGGATAAGGCGGCCGCAGGCCGCCTTTTTGCATACGAGATGAAATGTCTGGAGCAGACAGAGGACGGCCCGGCGCTCTGGGAGAGACACCGGGCCGGATCGCGATCGGCTCGTTTGAGGGGAGACGGCCGACCTTTAGCGAAACGTGTAGGGCGTGTTTCGCTTCGGGCATAATCCACGGGGTCGCTAATGGTTCCCGCTTACCAGAGAGAAACTGAACTTTGCCGTGAGGCGAGCAGTTCGCGCATCTCGGCAAACGGACCGTGCAGCATCTTCAGACGGCTCTCTTCCATTTTGGTCAGCCGGTGGTGGCGTGCAAACTCGTGCACGCTCCAGACTTCGCGCAGCCTGAATTCTTCGGTGTTGTTAAAGTCGATGCTCATGAAATGCCTACATATTGCGCGGTCTGCGCTAATCTTAGGCGCAATTCAACGTGCTATATGTCAGATTTGTGACAGTCGCAACGAATGGCAGCTATGCCGAAAAAGCGTGGCTTGGTAA
This sequence comes from Rhizobium sp. BK399, assembly GCF_014194695.1. Lineage (GTDB taxonomy): Bacteria > Pseudomonadota > Alphaproteobacteria > Rhizobiales > Rhizobiaceae > Rhizobium. The sequence goes on from NZ_JACIAH010000006.1 coordinate 324,458, forward strand.
GCCAAAGAAAACAAAGCCCGGTCGAAGCCGGGCCCTGCGATTTTCCTGAATTCGACTATCGCCAATCGCGTCCGCGCACCCACGGCGGCGGGCGATCCCATCCGTAGGATCGCTCGTAGCGCCAACCATAGCGCGGCGGGCCGCCCCAGCCATAAGGGCGGCGGTCATTGCGCCAGCCGTATCGCGGCGGCGGCGGCCGGTTCCAGTTCGGCCGGCAATTGCCCCATCGGGTCAGGTGATAGCCGCGCCCGCAGGCATAGTCGACGAGCACTGTATTCTTGGCCGCAATGCCGTTCACTGGCGCAATCGGCATCGCTTCAGCCATGGAAACGCCAAATCCAAACATGGCGATCGCGGCTGCAATCATTCTCATACGCATCTCTGCACCTCTGTTATGCAAGTCCCTTGCCTGCCGATTAGAGAGCCGGTTCGGTGAACGGGGGCTGAACCAAATTTGACATTATTGGGGCAGGCATGGGCCGTTCTAACCACTTCTTAACCACCCCTTAAATCGCCGCATTTAAAGTTCAACCGGGTGGAGAACCGTTTGGCAAAGCACGGTTTCTGCGGCATCGCCGCGCGAGAAGCGAAGATGGGGTGTACCGGGTACTAGATGGCGGGCAGAGGCAAATCACGCGACAGGATCGAACCTTCTTTCAGCGGTCGCGACGACCGTGATGATGATGACGATTTCTCGCTCGATGCCGATGACCGTGTGGTGCGCGGACGCTCGACGCGGAAAGCGCCGCCGAAGTCGTCCCGTTCGCGGCAGCCGGAGCGACGCAAACGAGACCGCCGTGATCGCGATGGCGGTGGGCTCTTCGCTTTCATCCGTCGCCTTGTCTACTGGTGCATCGTTTTCGGGATTTGGGCCGGGATCGGCGTCGCCGGCCTCGTCGTTTACTACGGCTCGCGTATGCCGAGCGCGAGCACCTGGGCCATTCCGGAGCGTCCGCCGAACGTCAAGATCACCGCTGTCGACGGCAGCGTCCTTGCCAATCGCGGCACGACCGGCGGCGAAGCGCTGGCACTCGAAGATATGTCGCCGTACATCCCCGAAGCGATCGTCGCCATCGAAGACCGCCGTTTCTATTCGCATTTCGGCGTCGATCCGCTTGGCCTTGCACGCGCCTTGGTCACCAACCTGACGACCGGGCATATGGTTCAGGGCGGCTCGACGCTGACGCAGCAGCTTGCAAAGAACCTCTTCCTGTCGCCGGACCGGACGCTCGAGCGCAAGGTCCAGGAAGTTCTGCTCGCGCTATGGCTGGAGCAGAAATATACCAAGGAGCAGATCCTTGCGATGTATCTCAACCGGGTGTTTTTCGGTTCGAACGCCTATGGCGTCGAGGCTGCGTCGCGGCGCTACTTCAACAAGTCCGCGCGTGATGTGAACCTTGGTGAAGCCGCCCTTCTTGCCGGCCTCGTCAAGGCGCCGTCGCGCCTGTCGCCGGCACGCGATCCCGAGGCCGCCAATGCCCGCGCGCAGGTCGTGCTGCAGACGATGCGCGAGCAGGGCTATATCACCGATGACGAAGTGAAGACCGCCATGTCGCAGACGCCGGCCAAGGCAAAGCGCTATTGGTCGGGCGCCGGTCACTACGTCGCCGATATGGTCATCGACCAACTCCCCGGTCTGATCGGTGACGTCAAGGAAGACATCGTCGTCGATACGACGATCGACAAGACGCTGGAAAAGCGCGCGGAGCAGTCGCTGAATGACGTTCTCGGCAAGGACGGCGCCAAGCTCGATGCCTCACAGGCGGCCCTGGTTTCGCTCGACGGCACCGGCGCAATCCGCGCGCTGGTGGGCGGCAGGGACTATGCCGACAGCCAGTTCAACCGCGCCGTCACTGCCAAACGCCAGCCGGGATCGTCCTTCAAGCCGTTCGTCTACGCCGCGGCGCTGGAAAAGGGCCTGACGCCGTTTTCCGTATTCAACGACGCGCCGATCCGCATCGGCGACTGGACGCCCGAGAATTACGAGAAGAAGTATAATGGCGAGGTGACGCTCGCGACGGCGCTTGCAAAGTCGCTGAACACCGTTGCCGCCCAGCTTGTCATGTATGACGGGCCGGACCAGGTCATCAAGCTGGCACACCGTCTCGGCATCGAATCGGAACTGCAGCCGAATGCCTCGATCGCGCTTGGCACATCCGAAGTGTCGCTGACTGAGCTCACCGGCGCTTATGCCGCCTTCATGAATGGTGGTTACAAGGCGACGCCGCACGTGATCCGCAGGGTGACGACGGCCGACGGCAGCAAGGTGCTCTATGAGAACACCTACGACAATCCGCCCCGCGTCCTGTCGGAAGCGATAGCCGCAAACATGAATACGATGATGATGGGCGTCATCAACCAGGGAACGGGCAAGAGCGCCAAGCTTTCCGGCTGGCAGGCCGCCGGCAAGACCGGCACCACCCAGAACTCGCGCGACGCGCTCTTTGTTGGCTTCACCAGCAACCTCACGACGGGCGTCTGGTTCGGCAACGACGACGGCAAGCCAATGAAGAAGGTCACGGGCGGCGGCTTGCCCGCCAAGGCCTGGCAGGAGTTCATGGTCGCCGCGCACAAGGGACTGTCGCCGGCGCCGCTGTTCGGCAACGGTCAGTTCATGGCGGATCCGGCAGCCAATCCCGGCTTTGGCGATCAGCCGATGGCATCCGCCGAGCCTGGCATGGCGCCGCCGCTTGAAGAACCGACGACGATCGGCAGCATTCTTTCCGGCGTGTTTGGTGAGAGCGCCGAGCGTTATCCGCAGGCGCCGGGTCGGCCACGACGCCAGCCGATGACGGCTGATAACGGCGGCCCCGTGCCTCCCGCGGACATCGCCCAGGACGGAGATTATGGCTACGGCGACGCGCTGCCGCCGGGTGACATTGGCGAGCCTGAACCGGCGCCGGCACACCGGCCGAGACGGACGACTTTGCTCGACTTGATCATGGGGCAATAACCAAAGCATTCGGTCAGGAAAATGCCATTTTCCTGTGTGTGTCGAAATTAATCGCCGGGCGCTTGTTTTGCTGGTTTTCTGGCCATTTCTCGCCTTGCAGTCCCGAAAACCGCTCCTTATATACGCGGCATCACCGCAATCACGATTGCGTTAATCTTAAAGACCCATCCCGTAAGGGGCTGTCAGGGAAATGCCTTCTCGGGGTTCCGACAGCTTGCTTCAAGGAGAGAATGACATGGCAAAAGTAATTGGTATCGACCTCGGAACGACAAATTCCTGCGTCGCTGTCATGGACGGCAAGGACGCGAAGGTCATTGAGAACGCCGAAGGTGCGCGCACGACCCCTTCGATCGTAGCATTTTCCGAAGATGGCGAACGCCTGGTCGGTCAGCCGGCCAAGCGCCAGGCAGTTACCAACCCCACGGATACGCTTTTCGCAGTGAAGCGCCTCATCGGCCGCCGCTACGACGATCCGACGGTTGAAAAGGACAAGGCTCTCGTTCCTTTCGAGATCACCAAGGGTGACAACGGCGACGCTTGGGTCAAGGCCCGCGGCACCGGCTATTCGCCTGCCCAGATCTCCGCGATGATCCTTCAGAAGATGAAGGAAACCGCTGAATCCTATCTCGGTGAAAAGGTCGAAAAGGCCGTCATCACCGTTCCCGCATACTTCAACGACGCCCAGCGCCAGGCAACCAAGGATGCCGGCAAGATCGCTGGCCTCGAAGTTCTGCGCATCATCAACGAGCCGACGGCGGCAGCCCTTGCCTATGGTCTCGACAAGAAGGACGGCAAGACCATCGCCGTCTACGACTTGGGTGGCGGTACCTTCGATATCTCGATCCTCGAAATCGGCGACGGCGTCTTCGAAGTGAAGTCCACCAACGGCGATACCTTCCTCGGCGGTGAAGACTTCGACATGCGTCTCGTCGAATACCTCGTTGCCGAGTTCAAGAAGGACAACGGCATCGACCTCAAGGGCGACAAGCTGGCTCTGCAGCGCCTCAAGGAAGCTGCCGAAAAGGCGAAGATCGAACTGTCGTCCTCGCAGCAGACCGAAATCAACCTGCCGTTCATCACCGCTGATGCAACCGGCCCGAAGCACCTGACGCTGAAGCTGACCCGCGCCAAGCTCGAAAGCCTGGTTGAGGATCTGATCCAGCGCACGATCGCACCGTGCAAGGCTGCTCTTAAGGATGCAGGCGTAACGCCAGCCGAGATCGACGAAGTCGTTCTGGTCGGTGGCATGAGCCGCATGCCGAAGGTGCAGGAAGTCGTCAAGCAGCTGTTCGGCAAAGAGCCGCACAAGGGCGTCAACCCGGATGAAGTCGTCGCTCTCGGCGCGGCCATCCAGGCCGGCGTTCTCCAGGGCGACGTCAAGGACGTTCTGCTTCTCGACGTAACCCCGCTGTCTCTCGGCATCGAGACCCTCGGTGGCGTCTTCACCCGTCTGATCGAGCGTAATACCACGATCCCGACCAAGAAGAGCCAGACCTTCTCGACCGCCGACGACAACCAGCAGGCCGTCACCATCCGCGTTTCGCAGGGCGAGCGCGAAATGGCTGCCGACAACAAGCTGCTCGGCCAGTTCGACCTCGTTGGCCTGCCGCCGGCACCGCGTGGCGTTCCGCAGATCGAAGTCACCTTTGATATCGATGCCAATGGCATCGTGCAGGTTTCGGCGAAGGACAAGGGCACCGGCAAGGAACAGCAGATCCGCATCCAGGCATCTGGTGGTCTCTCCGACGCCGACATCGAGAAGATGGTCAAGGACGCTGAAGCCAATGCCGAAGCCGACAAGAAGCGTCGCGAAGGCGTAGAAGCCAAGAACCAGGCCGAAAGCCTGATCCACTCCAGCGAGAAGTCGCTGAAGGATTACGGTGACAAGGTGACCGAGGCCGATCGCACCGCGATCTCCGATGCGATTGCTGCTCTGAAGTCTGCCGTCGAGGCAAGCGAGCCGGATGCTGAAGAGATCAAGGCAAAGACCCAGACCCTCATGGAAGTCTCCATGAAGCTCGGTCAGGCGATCTATGAAGCGCAGCAGGCTGAAGGTGGTGCGGCAGACGCATCGGCAGAAGCTGGCGATGATAATGTCGTCGATGCCGACTACGAAGAAGTCAAGGACGACGACCGTAAGAAGTCCGCGTAAGCTGGACCAGAACGGTCACGTTTGAAACTGACATTCCGGCTGCTCTCCAGGGCAGCCGGAAATCCATTTCCGGGGTCTGATCCTTAATGGCAAAAGCCGATTTTTACGAAACGCTGGGTGTCGCCAAGACGGCGGACGAAAAAGAGCTGAAAAGCGCCTTCCGCAAACTCGCCATGAAATTCCATCCGGACAAGAATCCGGGCGATCATGAGGCAGAGCGTAAATTCAAGGAAATCAACGAAGCCTACGAAATGCTCAAGGATCCGCAGAAGCGGGCGGCCTATGACCGTTACGGTCACGCAGCCTTCGAGCATGGCGGCATGGGCGGTGGCGGCTTCGGCGGCGGTGGCTTTGGCGGCGGTGGTGGGTTCTCCGATATTTTCGAGGATATCTTCGGCGAGATGATGGGCGGCGGCCGGCAGCGGCAGCGCTCTTCGGGTGGCCGCGAGCGTGGCGCCGATCTTCGCTACAACATGGAAATTTCGCTGGAGGAATCCTTCTCCGGCAAGACGGCGCAGATCCGCGTTCCGACATCGATCACTTGCGATGTCTGTTCCGGCTCGGGCGCAAAGCCCGGCACCCAGCCGAAAACCTGCGGCACCTGCCAGGGTTCGGGCCGTGTCCGTGCAGCCCAGGGCTTCTTTTCGATCGAGCGGACCTGCCCGACCTGTCATGGTCGTGGCACGATCATTCCCGATCCGTGCACGAAGTGCCATGGCCAGGGTCGCGTCACCGAAGAGCGTTCGCTCTCGGTGAACATTCCGGCCGGCATCGAAGACGGCACCCGCATTCGCCTGCAGGGCGAGGGCGAGGCCGGCATGCGTGGCGGTCCGGCGGGCGATCTCTACATCTTCCTCTCGGTCAAGCCGCACGAATTCTACCAGCGCGATGGCGCCGACCTCTATTGCACCATCCCGATCTCGATGACGACGGCGGCACTTGGCGGCACGTTTGACGTGGCGACGCTCGATGGCACCAAGTCGCGCGTTACCGTGCCGGAAGGCACGCAGGCCGGAAAGCAGTTTCGCCTCAAGGGCAAGGGCATGCCGGTGTTGCGGTCGCCGCAGACGGGTGACCTCTACATCCAGATCCAGATCGAGACTCCGCAGAAGCTGACGAAGCGGCAGCGCGAACTCCTTCAGGAGTTCGAACAGCTGTCCTCGAAGGAAAACAATCCGGAATCGACCGGGTTCTTTGCCCGAATGAAGGAATTCTTCGAGGGCTGATCAAGTCATCGACAAAATGTTGAAAGGCTCGGTTGTTCCTGCAACCGGGCCTTTATTGTTTTTTGCTCCGGATTGCCTATGCAGGGTTGTTGCGCGGGCGCGACTTTCGCAGTGAAAATGGCTTTACTATTTTGGATCAGCCAAATGATTGGTGGGACATTAAGATAATAAAAGGGTAAATTAGCAGGCCGAACAACATAGCAGCGCCGAGGGACACTTGGAACGCCGTCTCGCAGCCATCCTCGCAGCAGATATCGTCGGTTACAGCCGATTGATGGGATCAGATGAATCCGGGACGCTGAGTGCGGTAAAGTCCTGCCGCACGGAGCTCCTCAACCCGAAAATTGCGCAGCATCGCGGCCGCATCGTCAAGATGACCGGTGACGGCATGTTGGTGGAATTCTCCAGCATTGTGAACGCGGTTGCCTGTGCCGACGAGGTGCAGCGGGAGACGGCGCAGCGAAACCTGTCCGTACTTGAAGAAAAGCGCATCGAGTTCCGGATCGGTATCCATCTCGGCGATGTTATCGTCGAGGAGGGCGATATTTTCGGCGATGGTGTCAATGTTGCTGCCCGGCTGGAAACGTTGGCCGAACCCGGCGGCATTGCTGTCTCCGCCTCGGTCAAGGACCACGTCGGCTCGCGGCTCGACCTGTCGTTCGAGGATCGCGGCGAGCACAGGCTCAAGAACATCAAGGAACCGATCAGGGTCTATGCGATCTCTCCGCGGCGGGCGCTGCCGCTGAAAGTGAACAAGGCCGCTCTGGCCGCTGCCAAGGAAAAGCACAAGCAGCTCGTTGCCGTCCTGCCTTTCACCAACATGAGCGGTGACGCCGAGCAGGAGTATTTTTCGGACGGCATCACCGAAGACATCATTACCGACCTCTCCAAGGTATCGAACCTCTACGTCGTCGCACGCAACACCGCCTTCACCTACAAGGGCAAATCCGTGCAGGTGAAGCAGGTCGCGGCCGAGCTCGGCGTCGACTTCGTTCTCGAGGGCAGCGTCCGCAAGGTCGGGCAGCGGGTGCGCATTACCGGGCAGCTGATTGATGCGAAGAACGGCGGGCACCTTTGGGCGGACCGCTTTGACCGTGACCTGACCGATATTTTTGCGATCCAGGACGAGATCACCCACGCGATCGTCGATCAACTCAAGATCAAGCTGCTGCCGGAGGAGCGGCGAGCGATCGAAGCCGAGCAGACATGCAATGTCGAAGCCTACACCTATTACCTGCGCGGTCGGCAGCTTTCTCACACCTGGACGCGGCCTTATCTGCTTCTGGCGCGGCGTATGTTTGCGACTGCGGTCGCTCTCGATCCGGAATATGCGCGTGCCTATGCCGGGATGGCCGATTGCGAGTCAGCGCTGCGCGACTGGCACGCGGGAGAGTATACGCTACAGGGGATTCTCAATCTGAGTGCCAAGGCGCTTGCACTCGATCCAAATCTCGCTGAGGCGCACGCCTCGCGCGGGCTGGCGCTGCACCAGGATGGGCGAGACGAAGAGGCGCTGAGCGAGTTCGAAAAGGCGCTGGCGCTGGAACCCGATCTCTATGAAGCGAATTTTCACTATGGCCGCTTCCTTTTCATGGAGGGCAAGTTCGAAGGAGCCATCACGTTCTTCACCAGGGCGGCCGAGATCAGGCCGGACGACTATTTGTCGCCGATACACCTGATGAGTGCATGTCGGTCGCTCGGGCTGGAGGAAGAGCGAGCGCACTGGGCAAGCATCTGCATCGAGCGCGCCGAGGAGGCCCTGGAGCGGCATCCGGAAAATTCAGGCCCTGCTCATCGCGGCGCGCTCGCCCTGGCGCACATGGGCGAGGCGGAAAAAGCAAAGGAGTGGGTGAAGCGCGCCCAGATGATCGACCCGGATGACATTGTTGCGCAGTATAACATCGCCTGTGTTTACGCGTTGCTGAACGAATGCGACGCTGCGCTGGACCTGTTGGAGGAGCTACTGCCGCTGTCGTCCTGTTATCACATCCTGTGGTTCAAGCATGATTCGGATCTGGATTCGGTGCGCGATCACCCCCGATTCGAAAAGATGCTGGATGCGATCGCGGCCTGCTCAGCCTCGCTGGACTTCAAGGTGGCGTCGGAATAGCGCTGGCGCCCGGCACTTGTTCCATTCTGGAGCAGGCCGAAATGCGCATCTGTCTTGCGTTAACGCAGGCAATGAATGGCGCTTTGCAAAGGCACACGAAGCGGCCAGTATCCTTGCGGGGATCAACCAAAAAATCGAGGGCAACTTCCATGATGGCAGCCGCCGCTTCCGTGTCTTTCCAGTCTGACGATGTCGATGTGCTCGCCGGCGCGCTCTACGCGTGGTGCGCCGAGCACAATATCAAGCTGCGCAGCCAGCAGGGACTTGCGATCGCCAGCATCGCGATAGATCTCTATCATGCCGGCCATCAGACGCAGGACGATTTGCTCGTCGCCCTTCACGAGCGCGAGCTGCACTGACCGGCAGAGCAGAGCTCAGCCCAACGCCTCGACGTAGCTGTCGCCGGTCATGATCGACAAGATGGTCTTTACGGCCTCTTTGCCTGCTGTGGAGCGAAGCTTGTCGTAGTGCAGGGCAAGCTCATAGGCCTCCGGGCTGAGACCTGGTCGCGCCGATCCGTCACGCGGATTGGCGCCTTCGAACAGGTCCGAAATATCCACGCCCAGAAAGACCGCGATCTGGTGAAGCTTGCTCGCGGATACGCGATTGGTGCCTTTCTCGTATTTTTGAATCTGTTGAAAAGTCAGCCCCAGCGCGTCTCCCAGTTCCAGCTGCGATATGCGTCGTTTGGCCCTGAGCGTCCGGACATTTCTGCCGACAATAATATCTACCGGATCTGGCACTGCTGTGTTCCCTCATTATAAATTCAAATGCGCTAGTACTATGCCCGCCTTTTGCAATATCTCAACCAACTAGTTGCAATTTTCAACCTGCTTTTGCTGTGGTTTTGAGCCGCTCAGTCATACACTTTCGGCGTAGACATCGACCGTAACGTGCACGCTATTTGCGATGCGCGTTTAGGGCGGCAATCGTGCGTAAGTCGCATTCTACTTTACTTGCCGCGGCGATCACCTGATTCCCCGTCGATTCCGTGGCTTGCCAAACTTGACCCAAGCATCGACAACTCATATTTTAGAATAATTCTAAAACGAGGTTGTCATGTTCAACAGACTTTTCAATTCATCCAAGCGTTCTTTTGATTCATTGTCCGAACAGGAAATACTCGCGCTTGCCATCGGCTCCGAAGAGGACGACGCGCGCATTTATCTCGCCTACGCCGACATGCTGCGGGACGCGTATCCCGCGTCGGCAAAAGTCTTCGAGGACATGGCCGAGGTCGAGGACACACATCGCAAATCCCTGATCGAAATTTATCGCCAGCGGTTCGGCGAGCGCATAACGCTCATCCGGCGCGAGCATGTTCGAGGATTCTATGAGCGCAAGCCCGACTGGCTGCGACGCAACCTGTCATTGGACAAGATCCGGGACGAGGCGGCGGCCATGGAACAGCAGGCCTATCGCTTCTATGTCGAGGCCGCGACCCGCGTGACCGACGCCGGCACGAGGCAGCTTTTGGGTGACTTGGCGCTCGCCGAGCAGGGCCACGAAGAGATCACCCATATGCTGGGCGACAAGCACACGCCTGAGACCGTAAAGGCGGAGGAAGACGTCGCGGCGCGGCGGCAATTGGTTCTGACCTACGTGCAGCCCGGTCTCGCTGGTCTGATGGACGGCTCGGTGTCGACATTGGCGCCGATCTTTGCGGCCGCGTTTGCGACCCAGGACACCTGGCAGACCTTCCTTGTCGGCATGTCCGCATCGGTCGGCGCCGGCATCTCGATGGGCTTCACCGAGGCGGCGCATGACGACGGCAAGATTTCCGGCCGCGGTTCGCCGATCAAGCGTGGTCTCGCCTGCGGAGTCATGACGGCGCTCGGCGGTCTTGGGCACACCTTGCCGTATCTGATCCCGAACTTCTGGACTGCAACGACGATGGCGGTGATCATCGCGATCTTCGAGCTTTGGGCGATCGCGTTCATCCAGAACAGGTTTATGGAAACACCGTTCCTGCGTGCCGCCTTGCAGGTAGTTGTCGGCGGCGGTCTTGTTCTCGGGGCCGGTATTCTGATTGGAAATGGCTGAGGTACAAAAAAGGCCGGCATCTCGCCGGCCTTTCCTGTTCAATCCGATATTGTCTACCTCAAGGCGCCGACCAAAACGTCGCGGCCGTTTTCGATGGTGACCCAGCGACCGGCATTGGCGCTCGACTGGCGCTTGATGAAGGAGTAGGGGGTGTCGAACCACGGCTTGACGCTGGATGCCAGGTTGTCGAGCACGAAGTCGCCGTTGGTGGTGCGCAACGTCAGTACGGCATGGCCTTCGCCGTCCGGCTTGCGAACGACCGTGAGCAGAAGGTTAGCTGGCGAAATTCCCCGCTGAACCAGGATGCGGCGCTTCAAGAGGGCGAAGTCTTCGCAATCGCCCGCCGTCGTCGGATAAGCCCAGACCTCATCCTTGCCGTAGATTTCCTTGTCGGTCATCGGTGTGATGCTATTGTTGACCGTGGCGTTGACCGATCGCACCATTCCCCACTTGGCATCAGACATCTCAGCCGGCGAGGTGTTGCGGTTCGGGCCGCATTCGTTGCGATGGATCTGGCAGAAGTCGTAGTGGCCGATCGGCTGGGAAGTGGCTGCGCCTGTGACCATCGAGAGGTTGTTGGTGGAAGCCGGCGTTGCGGCTGTAGACATAGCAAACACGGCCATCATGGCCACGACGAAACCCTTGATCCGCACGCCCGCTCTTCCCTTGCATCGCCCATGTATTGTTAACAAAAAGTTAACGGACGGAGGCTCGGAGAGTCAATCGTTACTTCTGGGGAGGGGGGTGCTAACCACCAACATGGTTAAAATCCGTTAGGATTTGGCACAGGCGGTACCGTTTGAATTATCGGATAAGCCCTTTGACGGCGGCAAGGATGCGCTCGATGTCCTGCGGTCGCGAAAGCCGGTGATCGCCGTCGCGCACAAAGGTCAGTACGACATCGTCGGCAGGCAGATGTTCCACCAGTTTCATGGCGTGCTGATAGGGAACGTCGGGATCCTTCATCCCCTGCAGGATATGCACGGGGCAACCGGTCTCGATGATGCCTTTGAGCACGCTGTTGTCGCGCCCGTCCTCCATCAGCGCCCGCGTATAGATGTTTGGCTCCGGGCTATAGGCCGACCGCTCTTCGAAGTAGCCGCGCTCGGCTAGCGAGGCTTTCTCCTTCTTCGTGAGGTTCGGCTCGATCAGCTCGGTGGTGAAGTCGGGAGCCGGCGCAATCAGCACCATGCCTTCGAGCTTCGGCCCGTCCTGCCGCTTGGAAAGTTCCTGCGCGAGCCTGAGAGCAATCCATCCGCCCATCGACGAACCTACGACCAGAATCCGGTCGGGGGCCGTGTGGAGGATCACGGCAAGCGCTTCCTCCAGCCAGCGCGAGATCGTCCCGTCGGTGAACTTGCCGCCGGATAGGCCGTGCCCGGAATAGTCGAGGCGTAGGCAGGCGAGACCGTTTTCCGCGGCAAACCGGTCGAGTTCGATCGCCTTGCTGCCGCTCATGTCGGAGCGGTATCCGGATAACCAAACGAGGGTTGGGCCGTTTGCCTGACCGGACCGGCTTCGCGCGAGGTAGGCAATCTCGCGTGCGGCTTCGCCTTCTCCTACGGTCAGATATTGTTGGTCATGAATGAAATTTGCGTCAGACATCGCAGAACTCCGATTGTTTTGGCCTATAAAACAGATTCTTGACAGGCTGACAGCAGGTGTTTTTTCCGCTAAAGAATGCTACTGACTCCGTTGCAGCAATGGTGAGACTACGTTTGTACTCCCGTGATTGGGAGTGCCAGGGCTGCAGCGATCCGAAACAACGCGAGGAGAATACGACCATTCGCAGACCCTTTAAAGCCGACGCGCCCGTGAAGGAAGGGCCGCGCTCGAACCGGGAAATTCGCATCCCCCGAGTTCAGCTGATTGATGCTGAAGGACAGAACTTGGGCGTTGTGCCCACCGACCAGGCGTTGAAAATGGCTGAAGAAGCCGGCCTCGACCTGGTGGAAATCTCCCCCAATGCCGAACCGCCTGTGTGCAAGATCCTCGATCTGGGCAAGCTGAAATACGCCAACCAGAAAAAGGCCGCCGAGGCGCGCAAGAAGCAGAAGATTGTCGAAGTCAAAGAAATCAAGATGCGCCCCAATATCGACACCCATGACTATGAGGTGAAGATGAAGGCGATGGGCCGTTTCTTTGAAGACGGTGACAAGGTCAAGGTGACGCTGAAGTTCCGTGGCCGCGAAATGGCGCACCAGGAACTCGGTATGAAGCTGCTGCAGCAGGTGAAGGCCGACACGACCGAATATGCCAAGGTCGAAGCCGAGCCGAAGCTTGAAGGCCGCCAGATGATGATGGTGCTCGCGCCGAAGTGAGGCGTGTAGCTACTCTCGTATCAAAGCCGTCCGTAAGGGCGGCTTTTGTATTTTGGGGCCTCGTCCACCCAATCTGACAGGATGCTGACAAACGCGCTCAACGGTCTGTCAGCGAGACTTTGGCAATCTGTTCTCAACAAAGAAGAGAGCAGAAGGCAAAGATCATGAAGAAGACCATTTCCCACACGTTTCTGGCTTCAGTCGCCGCAATCGCGGTGACCTTGTCGCTCCCGACAATCCAGACATTCAGTTCAGGCCATTTTTCGTCGGCAGCATTTGCCCGTGGTGGCAGCGATGATGGTGGTGGGAGCAGCGGTAGCGGTTCCGGCGGCTCGGGCGGCAGCGGCAATAGCGGATCCAGCCACAGCGGCGGCAGTGACGACCACAGCGGCAGCGGGCGTGGCGGTGATGATCACAGCGGTCGCGGCGGTCACGACGACGGCGACGACGATCATGGCCGTGGCCGTGGCCACGATGACGGTGCCGACCATGACGCCAATGACGACAATCCCGGCGAACACCGTGGTGGTCGCAACGACAATCGTCCCGAAGTGACCCTCGCAGTGTCTCAGCAAAGCCTGACAGGACTGCTGAATGGCTCGCTCGTTGCTGTCGACCAGCTTGGTCGGCGCCTTGAGGTTGAGATTGAGCTTGAACATGGAACGCGCACGGTGGTTGCGCATCCCCATAGAGGTGACTTTGTTCGTAATCCTGGCGCGATCACCAGCGTCAACATAGTTCCCGCTTCGGCGCAATAATCTGCCCGGCGCGGTCTTCCGGCCACCCCTTCGGAAGAAAGAACTCCGCCGCGCCCCGGCGGAGTTCTTGGTTTCTTGGAACCTTGTCTCGTCGCGATAAAGCGTTCAGTGTAGGTTCCGCGATTGCAGATGCTTGAAATACTTGGAAGGTCAATGAACACAAGCCGTCGCAGTTTCATGACGATGTTGATGCTGGCCGTGGCGCTCGCCGCCGCCGGCCCGATGTTCGTTTCCCATGCCGAAGCCAAGGATGGCAGCGACGATGGCGGCGGCGGCAGCGGCGGTGGGAGCGGTTCAAGCGGCGGCAGTGGCTCGTCGGGCTCCGGCTCGTCCGGATCCTCGGGGTCCAACTCGGGCAGCGGGAGTTCCAATTCCGGTCGTGGCGGCCACGACGATCACGGGGATGATGACGGCGGTGATGACCACGGCGGCGGCGGAGGCGGCGGCGGTAACAGCGGCCGCGGCAGCGGCGGACGGAACACCGATTCCGATCGCGCGCGCGACGCCGTTCGCGAGGGACGGATCCTGCCGCTGAAGACCGTTCTGCAGCGCATCGACGCAAAACGCTACGGTCGGGTTATCGACGTCAATCTCCGTCGATCTATGTTCAGCGATGTGTATCAAGTGAAGGTTCGCGACGGGACGGGCGCGATCAGGACATTGCGCGTTGACGCCCGCAACGGAGCATTGCTGGGGGGCTAGGGGCTATGCGTATCCTGTTGGCGGAGGATGATCCCAATATTTCCGGCCATGTGGTCGAAAAGCTGGGGCGGGAAGGCTATCGCGTCGAAGTATTCGCGAGCGGGCCTGCCGTGTGGGAAGAGGGCGAGACCGGCGATTACTCAGCCATCATCCTTGACCTCGGATTGCCCGGCATGGATGGCCTCTCAATACTGAAACGTTGGCGCGGCGCGGGCATCAACACGCCGGTTCTCGTTCTGACGGCTCGCGGCTCCTGGATGGAGCGTGTCGACGGCTTCGATGCGGGTGCCGATGACTATCTGCCGAAGCCGTTTCGTACCGAGGAACTGTTGGCCCGCCTGCGGGCGCTTCTTCGCCGCACCGGCGCTGTTGCTGTGCGCGTCAAATCCGCCAACCGTTTCACACTTGATGAGAGCGCCAGACGCGTGACGTTCGACGGGCGCGAGCTCGACCTCAGCCCGCTGGAATACCGGATGATCGCGCTTTTCATCGGAAAGCCCGGGGAAGTGCTCAGCCCCACCGAACTGGCAAGCCAGGTTCAGGGCCGTGACGACGATTCCGCCAAGAATGCCGTGGAGGCCATGGTGGCGCGGCTGCGAAAGAAGACGGACAGCGACGCCATCGAGACCCGGCGCGGCTTTGGCTATGTCCTTCCGGAGCGACCTCGGTGATCCACTCGCTGCATTTTCGCCTGGCTGCCGGAGCGCTTGTCGCGATCGCGCTGGCGTTGACGCTCGTCTGGGCGGTGCTCAGCCATCTGTTCACGGACTATCTGGCCGACCAGTATTCCAACGAAATGACGTCGGTGATGGATTCGCTGGCAGCGCGGCTCAGCGTGGAGAATGGCGCTCTTGAATTGAAGAACGAGCCTGCCGACTCGCGCTTCCAGATCCCGGCTGGCGGCCGATACTGGCAAATCTCTCCCGATGGCAACGAGGAGCCGCTGCGGTCCCGCTCGCTGTGGGACGAGGAAATCACCACGGATGACCTGTCGAAGGACATGTATTGCGGGTTCCGGGAAACGGACGGGCCGGATGGCTCGCCGCTGCTGGTGTCGATGAAGACGATGGCGCTTGGCGAAGGCGACGCAAAGAAGAACTTCACCGTCTACGCCGCTTTTTCCAAGCCGGAGATGGAAGCAGCGCTTGAAAGCTATCACCGGCCGTTGCGGTTGATGCTGCTTTCGACCGGCGGCATGCTTCTCCTGGCCGCATTTTTGCAGGGGTGGGTGGGCCTGCGCCCGCTGGTGCGGCTTCGCGATCGCGTCGCCGATATCAGGGCCGGGCGCAGCTCTCATATCGGCACGGAGGGGCCGAGCGAGGTCAAGCCGCTGGTTCGCGAGATCAACTTGCTGCTCAGCGAGCGCGAGACGGCGATCGAACGGGCCCGTGCTCGTGCGAGCGACCTCGCCCACGGTTTGAAAACGCCGCTAACGGTGTTGTCGCACCTGGTTGAAGCTCTGCCCGAGGGCCAACGCGACACCGCCTTGCAGCAGATCGAGCTGGTCCGGCAGCGCGCCGACCGCCAATTGCAGGCGGCGCGGATGGGCGTGGAGCAGATGGCAACGACATCGCTGCTCGGGATTTCCGGAAAGCTCGTCAACGTCTTGACACCCTTCACCGAAGAGAAGGGGATCGACTGGCATCTCGATATCGATCCGTCGCTCACGGTACAGGCGGATCCCGCCGATATTGCCGAGGCGCTTGGCAACGTGCTCGACAATGCCGTGCGCTTTGCCAGAACACGCATCGATCTTTCCGCCGGGCGCTCACAGGATGATGTCGTGCTCAGCGTTTCCGACGATGGGCCCGGAGCCGATCCGGAGAGCTATAACTTGATGTTGAAGCGCGGCGTCCGGATCGACGAAGGCACGGCAGGAACTGGGTTGGGGCTGGCGATCTCGGGCGATATCCTGGAGGCTTACGGCGGCAGGCTCGATCTTTCCGCCTCGCGGTGGGGCGGCCTTCAGGTGAAACTGATGCTCCCGGCCATGGCCGCCCGGCCTCCCGCCATTGCCTAGAAGATTCATCCGCCGCCCCGTTGCACTTTTATGACGCTGCGGTTATAAGCGCGCGTCCGAACTGACCGGCAGGGCATGCCGTGGCGGTTTCGAATGCTTGCGGAACGGTTCATCACCGGAGCCGCAGATCAACAACAAACGCTCCCGCACCTTGTTGCGACGGCCGTAAACCGGGCATCGCGAGAAGGCTTCCTTGATGAAGCATGCAGGGGGATCAGAAACGGAGTAGCAAAATGCCCAAGATGAAGACGAAGTCTGCTGCCAAGAAGCGGTTCAAGATCACCGCGACCGGTAAGGTCAAGGCTGCAGCTGCTGGCAAGCGCCATGGCATGATCAAGCGTACCAACAAGTTCATCCGCGATGCACGTGGCACGATGGTTCTCGCAGAACCCGATGGCCGCAAGGTCGTGAAGAACTACCTGCCGAACGGTCTCTAAGACTATTCCGCGAACGCTTTAGATTAAGGAGATCATGAAATGGCACGTGTAAAAAGAGGCGTTACCGCCCACGCCAAGCACAAGAAGGTTCTGAAGGCCGCTAAGGGCTTTTACGGCCGTCGCAAGAACACCATCCGCGCTGCGAAGGCTGCTGTCGATCGTTCGAAGCAGTACGCTTATCGCGACCGCAAGATCAACAAGCGCAACTTCCGCGCCCTCTGGATCCAGCGTATCAACGCTGCCGTCCGCGAATTCGGCCTGACCTACGGCCGCTTCATCGACGGCCTGAACAAGGCTGGCATCGAAGTCGACCGTAAGGTTCTCTCCGACATGGCTATCCATGAGCCGGAAGCATTCGGTGCACTCGTTGCTGCCTCCAAGAAGGCTCTCGAGTACCTGAAGGACGCCGGTACGAAGAACGAGTTTGAAGCAGCCGTCAACTAAGCCGGCGCTATTCGAACCTTTGCTTCGATGATTTGGGACCCGCGCTGGCCAGGCTTGCGCGGGTTCTTTGCATTGGCGCGATGGCGATTGAGACGGCTTGGCCGCTCCTCGTTCGACGTCGCGGGCTTTTTGTGGTGTGCCCGGTTGATTGGCTGCGTGCACATGGGTAGTGATCTGCGACGCTTCATCGTGGCGCTTGAGCTATCCGATGCATGTTTTCGTGAATTATCGACAAGACTGACGCCCTGTGAGGCAGGAAAAGATGACCGAACTCGAAACCCTGGAAAAGCAACTTCTGTCTGATGTGGCAGCCGCTGCCGACGAGCCGGCGATCGAAGCCGTGCGTGTTGGAGCACTCGGCAAGAAGGGTTCGGTCTCCGAGCTCCTGAAGACGCTCGGTTCGATGACGCCGGAAGAGCGCCAGACGCGCGGTGCGGCGATCAATGCGCTGAAGAATGCCGTCACCGACGCGATCACGGAACGCAAGGCGGACCTGAAGAAGGCCGCGATCGACGCCCGCCTGAAGGCGGAGACTGTCGACGTCAGCCTGCCGGTCCGCTCTTCGCCGGCCGAGCGCGGCCGCATCCATCCGATCAGCCAGATCATCGACGAGATCACCGCGATCTTCGGCGACATGGGCTTCTCGATCGCTGAAGGTCCCGATGTCGAGACCGACTATTACAATTTCACGGCGCTGAACTTCCCCGAAGGCCACCCGGCCCGCGAGATGCACGACACCTTCTTCTTCAATCCGGATGAGAACGGTGAGCGCAAGGTGCTGCGCACGCACACGTCGCCGGTGCAGGTGCGCACCATGGAAGCGCAGAAGCCACCGATCCGCATCATCATCCCCGGCAAGACCTATCGCCAAGACAGTGACGCGACCCACTCGCCGATGTTCCACCAGGTCGAGGGCCTCGTCGTCGACAAGAAGGCGAATGTCGCCAATATCCGCTGGGTGCTCGAAGAGTTCTGCAAGACCTTCTTCGAGGTCGACAGCGTGACGATGCGCTTCCGCCCGTCGTTCTTCCCGTTCACCGAGCCGTCCTTCGAGGTCGACATCCAGTGCGACCGCTCCGGCCCGATCGTCAAGTTCGGCGAGGGCACCGACTGGATGGAAATCCTCGGCTGCGGCATGGTGCATCCGAACGTGCTGCGCGCCGGCGGTCTCGATCCCGACGAGTACCAGGGCTTTGCCTGGGGCATGGGCCTCGACCGCATCGCCATGCTGAAATACGGCATGCCCGACCTGCGCGACTTCTTCAACGCCGATGTCCGCTGGATGACCCATTACGGCTTCCGCCCGCTCGACATGCCGACGCTGTTCGGCGGTCTGAGCGCGTAAGGGAGGATAGAGATCATGAAGTTCACACTTTCCTGGCTGAAGGATCATCTGGAAACGGATGCGACCCTCGATGAAATCTGCAAGCGCCTGACCGAGATCGGGCTCGAGGTCGAGGACGTCGATGACAAGGCGGCGTTCAAGCCCTTCGTCATCGCCAAGATCCTGACCGCCGAGAAGCATCCGCAGGCAGATCGCCTCAAGGTTCTCTCGGTCGACACCGGCAATGGTGCGCCCGTCCAGGTCGTCTGCGGCGCTCCGAATGCGCGCGCCGGCCTGATCGGCGCCTTTGCAGCTCCCGGCACCTATGTTCCCGGCATCGACGTGACGCTTGCCGTCGGCAACATCCGTGGCGTCGAAAGCCACGGCATGATGTGCTCCGAAAAGGAGCTGCAGATTTCCGACAGCCACGATGGCATCATCGATCTCCCCGAGGATGCGCCTGTCGGGCAGAGCTACGCCGCCTATGCGCACCTCGACGATCCCATGATCGAGATCAACCTGACGCCGAACCGTCCGGATTGCACCTCGATCTACGGTATCGCTCGTGACCTGGCCGCCTCCGGCCTCGGCACGCTGAAGACACGGCCCGCGCCGTCCTCCGCCGTCGAAGGCGAGACACCGGTCAAGGTGACGCTCGACCTCGATGACGAGAAGCTTTGCCCGGGCTTTGCGCTCCGCCTCGTGCGCGGTGTCAAGAACGGCCCGAGCCCGAAGTGGATGCAGCAGCGCCTGCTGGCGATCGGCCTGCGCCCGATCAACGCGCTCGTCGACATCACCAACTACATGACCTTCGACCAGGGTCGCCCGATGCACGTCTTCGACGCCGCCAAGGTCAAGGGCAACCTGACAGTCCGCCGCGCCAAGGATGGCGAAACGGTGCTGGCGCTCGATCAGCGCGAGTACAAGCTTGGGCCCAACAACGTCGTGATCGCGGACGCCGATGGCATCGAGTCGATCGGCGGCATCATGGGCGGCGAGCATTCCGGCTGCGACGAGAACACGACGGATGTCCTGATCGAGAGTGCTCTCTGGGATCCGATGAACATCGCGAAATCGGGCCGCGGCCTCGGTATCATCACCGATGCGCGCTACCGCTTCGAGCGCGGCGTCGACCCTGAGTACATGGTTCCGGGCATCGAGCGCACCACCGAACTGGTCCTCGAGCTCTGCGGCGGTACGGCGGCCAAGGCCGATGTCGTCGGCTACAAGGGCTATGACCCCAAGATCGTCGATTTCCCCTTCTCCGAGGTCAAGCGCCTGACGGGGCTCGAGGTTTCGACGGACGAGAGTGTCGAGATCCTGACCCGCCTCGGCTTCAAGGTCACCGGTTCCGGCGAGCGCGTCTCGGTCTCGGTGCCGTCCTGGCGCCCCGATGTCGACGGCAAGGCCGACCTCGTCGAAGAAGTCATGCGCATCCACGGCGTCGACAACATAAAGCCCGCGCCGCTGGAAAGCCACGCGGCCGTCAACGGCAGGATCCTGACGACGCTGCAGATCCGCACCCGCACCGCCAAGCGCGCGCTTGCCTCGCGCGGCATGCTGGAAGCCGTCAACTGGTCCTTCATTTCGGAAGATCAGGCAAAGCTCTTCGGCGGCGGCTCGCCGGCACTGAAGCTTGCCAACCCGATCGCCGCTGACATGTCCGACATGCGTCCGTCGCTGTTGCCCGGCCTGCTCACGGCTGCCCAGCGCAATGCCGACAAGGGCTACGGCGACGTCGCGATCTTCGAAGTGTCCGGCACCTATGAGAACGATCGCCCCGAGGGCCAGCGCCGCGTTGCCGGCGGTGTCCGTCGCGGCACCGCCTCGCTTGCCGGCGCCGGCCGCATGTGGCTGAACGCTGCCAAGGGTGGCGGCAAGCCGGTCGACGTCTTCGACGCCAAGGCCGATGCGCTGGCCGTGATCGAAGCCTGCGGCCTGCCGATGGGCAATATCCAGATCGAGCAGGGCGGACCCGAGTGGTACCACCCCGGCCGCTCCGGCACGATCAAGATGGGTCCGAAGGTTATTCTTGGCTATTTCGGCGAGTTCCATCCCTCGACGCTGGAAGCGCTTGACGTGTCAGGCGCGCTCTCAGGCTTTGAAGTCTATATCGACGCCATGCCTGAGCCGAAGAAGAAGGCGACCCGCACCAAGCCGGCGCTCGAGCTTTCACCCTTCCAGGCCGTCAAGCGCGATTTCGCCTTCGTCGTCGACAAGTCGGTGGAGGCAGGCGCGATCATCAAGGCCGCGACCGGTGCAGACCGCAAGCTCGTCACCGGTGTCAACGTCTTCGACATCTTCGAAGGCCCGTCGCTCGGTGAAGGTAAGAAGTCGGTGGCGATCGAGGTGCAGATCCAGCCGGTCGAGCGCACGCTGACCGACGAGGATTTCGAAGCGCTGACTGAGAAGATCGTCGCCAGCGTGACGAAGTTCACCGGCGGCGTCCTCAGAGCCTGAGGCGCATCCGATCTGTTAATGCAAAAAAGCCGGCGATCGTCTCGCCGGCTTTTCTATGTGTGGAGATAGTAGAGCTTGTTGACGATCGTCCAGCGGCCATCGATCTTCAGCATCGAGAGATAGTCGGTGAACCGCATGCCGGCGAAATCGTCGCTGACCTTGACGCTTGCCGCATCGCCGATGATGTCGAGCATCTGGATGTCCATATGCGGCTGTGTGGTCGGCGGCGCCGAGCCCTCGGCGACGATGGCGGCAATGAACTCGTCCCGGTTCAGCCATTCGACGGCATTTTCGTAGTGGCCGATGATGGCACATTGCGGATGAAAGGCCTTCCGCAATGCCGCTTCGTTGGCGAAGGTCATGCCTTCGACATAGAGATGAACGACTGCTTCGATTGCCTGCTGGTCCGACATGCCTCACCTCGCCAGAAAGATGCCCAATAGCATAGTGCAGCGAATGGGTGCGGCAAGGTCGCCCGATGCGACAGCGCCTTAACCTTTTGGCTGGATCGCAAGCTCCGCCGGCCAGGGAATGCTCGCCGGCGATCTGGTCTCGCGGACCTTCCCCCGGTTGTCGATCGCGCCGGGAAGGAACCTGTGCAGCTATTGTTGCTCCCGCGGGACCGACAATCAGGCCGCGGCCTTCTGGTTGGCGGCTGTCATCGCCAGCTGTGACAGGGTCTTGTCCGTCGCGGCCTCTTCCTTGAGCGTCGCGTCGAGCAGGGCGACGACGTCCTTCTTGCCGAGCGTCTGTGCCCAGGTCTTCAGGGTGCCGTAGCGGGCGATCTCGTAGTGTTCGACCGCCTGCGCTGCTGAGATGAGACCAGCATCGATAGCCGGCGAGCCCTTGAATTCGTCGATGATCTCTTCGCCCTCGGCAATAATGCCCTGGATCGCTTCGCAGGTCTTCCCCTGGGCGCGCTTCCCAACGATTTCAAAGACCTGCTGCAGGCGTTCCACATGGCCTTCCGTCTGCTCGCGATGCTTTTCGAAGCCGGCTTTCAGCTGTTGCGATCGGGCCGCCCGCGCCATTTTCGGCAGGGCGCGAAGAATCTGCCGTTCGGCAAAATAGATGTCCTTGAGCGTATCGTAGAATAGATCGTCGAGGGTCTTTTCCTTGGCCATTGTCTCTTCCCTTACTGTGTGGAGTACCGCGAAGCGCGGACGGGAGAAGAAGCTAAGAGGACGCTAATTGTTCCGGCCGTTTTTCGGGTTGCGCCGATCGTCAGGGCCGGCAGACTGCGGCGGTCAAACAACGGGAGCTTTTCGTGAAGAAACCTGGATCGATGAAGGGCCTGGAGGATCTCGGGCGTGCGCGGCTTTCGAAGAATTTCTTCCTCCGCGATTTCCTGCATTCCGAAATCGCCGATTTCTACCGCATTCCGAACATTCCGGAGAATCCCGATTTGGCGATCGAGGCGGGAAAACGGCTCTGCGAGGACCTGCTGGAGCCGCTGCAGGCAACCTTCGGCCGGCTGCACATCCGCTCCGGCTATCGCTCGCCCGAGGTCAACCAGTTCGGCAACCGCAACAATCTCAACTGCTCGTCAAATCCCGCGACCGCGGCCGATCACCTCTGGGATCTTCGCGATTTCGATGGCTGCATGGGAGCGACAGCCTGCGTCGTCGTTCCGTGGATGATCGACAACTACCGCAACGAGGAGGATTGGCAGCGGCTTGCCTGGTGGATCCACGACCATCTGCCCTATACCGCACTCTGCTTCTTCTCGAAACTCTGGGCCTTCAACATCCAGTGGCATGAGCGACCCCGCCGTATCATCCAGAGCTATGTCCGGCCGCGCGGCATCCTCACGAAGCCGGGAATGGAAAACTGGGAAGGCAGCCACGCCGGGTTCTATGAAAGTTTTCCGCCGCTCAGAAGTTGACGCGATAGCGAATGTGCCCGTCGTTCTCGACATAGCCGTCGTAGGGCGCGCTTTTGAATCGTGCCACCCAACCAAGGCTGCTTAACACTGTCCGGCATGTCCCAGGACAGCTCGGCGACGCTTGCGATTTCGGTGAGAAGCGGAATATCAGGGCCGGGATTGTCGGGGGCGTTGACCTGGCAAGGCCGACTGCCAGGCGATTGTTGAGTCGCGCGAGATCGGCGCGCTTGAGCGTCAGCATCGTATCTTCGAAGGCCGAGCCGGTCACATCAACAAACTGCCACCCGGTAATAGCTGCACTGTCCCTCTCGATGGTGGCAGTGCGACCTATCATATTGTCGGGACCGCTGCATCCCCACTGCTGGGGAGGCGATAAAGCGGCCCCGTCAAGCATTTGCGGCGCCAGCGGCCATCTGGCGTTTTCAGGGCTCGCGGATTGCGGTGTCGAGTCCTCTCAAGATGGGATAGAGGAAGTAGGAGATGACGGTACGATGCCCCACCATAATCTCGGCTGAAACCGTCATACCGGGCAGCAGACGCACGGGCTCGTCCGAGCCCTTTAGCCTTGGGTCAGCGAGCGGTATGAGTGCCTTGAAATAAGGGGCCGCCGTCTGGGTTGCGGCCTCCTGCTGCGATGGGGTGAAGGCGTCGCGGCTCACCGTTCTGACCGTCCCGGATGCAGTGCCGAACTTTTGGAACGGATAGGCGTCAAACTTGATGCGCGCTTCCTTGCCATTGGTAATGCGGCCGATGTCGCGGGTGTTGACCGAAACCTCGGCTTCCAGCGGTACATTGAGCGGAACCAGCGTCACAATGGGCTCGGCCTCTCGAACCACGGAGCCAACCGAGCGTGCGGCAAGATCAAGCACGACTGCATCCGCAGGTGCCGTCAGTGCAACCATGTCACGCCGAAGCTCCATCTTCTTCAGTTCCTGAGCGGCGGTGTCGCGCTGGCTGCGCAGATCGACCAGTTGCTCCATGGCGGCGCGTCGGAAGTCTTCGATGAACGCCTGTCTATCCGCCTTCAGCTTGGCGAAGGTATGCTCTGCCTCATCTGCCCGGCCCTGGACAGCGCTAAGACTGGTCTCGACATCCAGGCGAGCGTCGCGCGATCCAAGCAGTGTTATCAAAGATCCGCTTTCGCGATTGTAAAGCCGTTCGCGGGCACCCTCGATCTGTGACAAGGTATCACGCCGATTGGCAAGGACCGTCTCCTGGTTCCGGCTTGAAGTGATCGTCGCGGCCTGTGCCGCAATCTGCTGGTCGTAGTTCTGCAGCTGCGCCATGTAATAAGCGCGGCGCTGCCCGAAAAGCTGCATCTGAAGCAGTTCGTCGCGGGATCCGCCGGCCGTCTGGGTGTAGTCGGTACCGGCAAGCTCGGCTTCGAGGCGTTTCACCTGGGCGTCGAGAGCCGCGAACTTTGCCCGTTGCTGATCGACGTCAGATTGGCTGAATGTCGCATCGAGCGTCGCGAGCACCTGACCTTTCTTAACGATCTCGCCGGCTGCGACATTGATCGTTCGGATGATGGACGTTTCGAGAGGCTGTACGACGATGGTCGGCTGCGTCGTGATCAGTTTACCGGGCGCAACGACGACCTCGTCGATCGACGAAACGGACGCCCAGACGATTGCCGCGGCAATCAGCGCGGTGATGCCGTAAAGCGTCATGCGAGCGACTCTTGGCGGCGCGCGTTCCTCCAGCTCCACGGCATCGGATTGGAACTCTGCGATCGCGGCTGGCAGCGAGCGCCTGAGCGCCGGTTGAGTGACCGGGGCGGGTGCTGGAACTGGAAGGTTCTCTCTTGGTTTTTCAGCGCGCGCGTTCATGCTACCTGCCTCATCTGCTGGGACCACAGGTGACGGTATGTCATGCAGCGTGTGACCAGTTGATCATGCCTGCCGATATCGGCGATCTTGCCGCGTTCGACGACGAGAATGGCGTCCGCATCCACAAGCGTGGAGAGGCGGTGAGAAACGATAACCACCGTTCGCCCGGCCGCGATCTGGCTGAGGTTTTGGCGAATGATCGTTTCGCTGTCCGGGTCGAGCGCGCTGGTGGCCTCGTCCAGGATCAGCAGTTTCGGATCGGTGATGAGTGCCCGGGCAATTGCCAGACGCTGTTTCTGCCCGCCCGACAGGTTCGAGGCGTTTTCCTCCAGCATCGTGTCGAAACCGCGCGGAAGGCGCTCGATGAACTCTTCGGCGCCGGCAATGCGTGCCACCTCCATGATTTCCTC
>NZ_JACIAH010000007.1 GCF_014194695.1 Rhizobium sp. BK399
GCCAATCTCAAAGAAATCTCTAGAGCGAAGGACTTCGTCGCCAGCAGCGCCGCCGCCCTCGTTCAGTGAGTGGGCTTATAGATCCTACCCCTTTTCTAAGTCAACAGCCGTTTTCAAAAAAAGCGAGATTTCTTGCATCGTATTGAATTCTAAGCCGGATTTTCGGAGGCCGGGTTTTCTGCCCTCTGAATGCGCCGATAGCCGGGTCATTTTTACAGAAATAGCAGCGCGGGACGCGATGACGAGGTCCTTCGCCCTCACATCTTCACAATCGGATGATCTCAAGGGCGAATGATTTGCGTGCGCGCACGCGGCCCATTTGACTTCCATTATTAAACTATGCACTTTTCGGCGCCAGTCAGACCTGCCCGAAGAAGCCTACCGAAAGGACGCGGATCCACCTGCCATGATGACGGAGAAGATGATGATCCGCTCGTTCGGCAACGAGCCGCCGCTTCTCGCCGATGGCAGACGTGCGCCCGACCGCCGCGAAGTTTCACTACGTTGGCTTTCGGGTACGTTCCTCACCGGCATCACCTCAAGCGTGCTGATGGGTGTCGCGCTGTTTGCGGCACTCGACGGGCGCCAGCAGCTGGCGATCCCCGCGGAAGCCTACGCCACGATCAATGCCGACGCCCATGTGGACGATACAGATGTGACGCGCGGCGGTCGGCTGATTGCGTCCGCGATCGCCGCCAAGCCGTCGGACCGCAAAATCATGGAGGTCTCCACCGTCGTCCATGAGGGCGACAAGGAGGTCGTCCGTCGCCAGCCTTTCGCGCGCGTGAAGATGACGCTTGCCGCCAACCACGTGGCGACCGAGGATTATCCAAGCTTCAATCCACTGACGATCTTCGCGGCAGACGAGCCTGACGCACAGCCGGCTGTTCGCACCGGGCAGATCTACGGCTCCGATGTCGAGTCAGAGGTCAGCTTGAAGACCGTGGCTTATCCGACGACGAAATCCGATCTTCAGGTTGCAGCCGGCCTGACCCTCGATGAGATCGAGGAGAACGTCCGCTCCAACGGTTCGGTCCTGACCGACGGTGCGGCTCAGGTGGCAGCCCTTTACTATGTTGATCCGCGCCGTTTCTCCAATGATGACAACGACGTCGATCTGGCGACCGGCCTGACAGCGCGCGTTCTCGAACAGAACATGACGGTCTCGGCGCCGGAATCGATCACGCCGCAGACGGAAGAGTTCGCCGACGACATCATTCCGGTGCGTCAGGATACGTCGATCACCAAGGCCATGGCGGATTCGGGCTACCCCGAGCCACAGGCCAAGGGTGTCTCCGGCTATTTGTCGCCGCTAATCGGATCCGACGAACTGTCCAAGGGGGACGTGCTGCGCATCGGCATCTTGCAGAGGGGCGAACAGGCGAAAATCATCCGTGTCAGCGTCTATCGCGGCACCCGTCATCTCGTCACCGTGGCACTCGACGATCACGATCGCTTTGTTGCCGGCCGCGAACCGCCGCAGATCGACGCGGTCACCACCGCCTTCGACGACAGCTCGACATCGATCCCGTCTAACCAGAACCTGCCGCGCGTATATGACGGGATCTATCGTGCCGCACTCTCCTACGGCATGACGAAGGACATGACCGCGCTGATCATCAAGCTGCTGGCGAGCAGCGTCGATTTTCAGGCGGAGCTGCGCCCGACCGATACGTTGGAAGCTTTCTTCTCGGTCGCCGATTCCAGCGGCCAGGCAACGGAAGATTCCGAGCTTCTTTATGTGAACGCTCGCTTCGGCGACACGCAGACCAGCTTCTACCGCTTCCAGGATCCGGAAGACGGTTCGATCGACTACTTCGATCAGGACGGCAAGAGCATTCGGCAGTTTTTGCTGCGCAATCCGGTCCCGAACGGCATATTCAAGTCCGGCTTCGGCATGCGACGGCATCCGATCCTGGGCTTCGCACGCATGCATACGGGCGTCGATTGGGCCGCCCCGCGCGGCACGGCGATTATCGCTGTCGGTAATGGCACCGTAGAGAAGGCCGGCTGGGATTCCGGCGGCTATGGCAACCAGACGATCGTTCGCCACGCCAACGGCTATGAATCCTCCTACAATCACCAGAGCGCGATCGCCAAGGGCGTCGTTCCCGGCGCCAAGGTTCGCCAGGGCCAAGTGATCGGCTGGGTTGGAACGACCGGTGAATCCACCGGCCCGCATCTGCACTACGAAATGATCGTCAACGGCACCAAGGTCGATCCGTTGCGCGTGCGCTTGCCGGGCGGCAAGTCGTTGAAGGGCGGGGCGCTGGCAAAGTTCGAGGACGAGCGGAAGCGCATCGATGCGCTCCTTGGCAACCAGCCGCCGCCGCAGGTAGCAAGCAAATAACATCCCACAAAAATGGCGGCCGAGGCCGCCATTTTCCTTCCTGGTATCCAGAGCTTACGCCGCTTCGTTGACCGCGGAATTCCGCGTGCGGAACAATAGCCGGTCGGTGCCGCTGGTGATCTTCACCGTGGAGCCGTCAGGCACCTGGCCCGAGAGGATCTGTTCGGCGAGCGGATCCTGAACGTACTTCTGGATTACCCGCTTCAGCGGACGTGCGCCATAAACAGGGTCGTAACCCTTGTTGGCGAGCCAGTTGCGAGCATCGTCGTCGAGTTCGAGCGTGATCTTGCGCTCGGCAAGCAGGGCCACCAGCCGCTTCAACTGGATATCGACGATCGCGCCCATTTCCTCGCGCTTCAGGCGGTGGAACAGGATGATCTCATCGATACGGTTCAGGAATTCCGGCCGGAAATGACCGCGCACCACATCCATCACCTGTTCACGAACCGCTTCGCTGTCGTCCCCGTCCTTCAGCTGGGTCAGATACTCGGCACCGAGGTTCGACGTCATGATGATCATCGTGTTGCGGAAATCGACCGTCCGGCCCTGGCCATCGGTCAGACGACCATCGTCCAGAACCTGCAGCAGGATGTTGAAGACATCGGGATGCGCCTTCTCGATCTCGTCGAACAAGACAACCTGATACGGCCTCCGGCGAACGGCTTCCGTCAGCGCGCCGCCTTCATCGTAACCGACATAGCCGGGAGGCGCACCGATGAGCCGGGCCACGGAGTGCTTCTCCATGTACTCGGACATATCCATGCGCACCATCGCCGTTTCGTCGTCGAAGAGGAAGCGGGCAAGCGCCTTGGTCAGCTCCGTCTTGCCGACGCCGGTCGGACCGAGGAAGATGAACGAGCCGATCGGCCGGTTCGGATCCTGCAGACCGGCGCGCGCACGGCGCACGGCACGCGAAACGGCCTGAACCGCATCGCCTTGGCCGATCACCGATTTCGCCAGCTCGTCTTCCATCCTGAGCAACTTGTCGCGTTCGCCTTCCAGCATCTTGTCGACGGGGATACCTGTCCAGCGGGAAACGACATGCGCGATGTTGTCGGGGGTCACGACCTCCTGCACCATGGCGCTGCGATCGCTGTCCTGCTGTTCGGCTTCGCCAAGCTTCTTTTCCAGGTCCGGAATAACGCCGTAGGTGAGTTCGCCGGCGCGCTGGAACTCGCCCTTGCGCTGGGCGATCGCCAGATCGTTGCGGGCTTCGTCCAACTGCTTCTTCAGGTCGGCTGCCAGGCCAAGCTTCTGCTTTTCCGCCTGCCAGCGGGCCGTCAGCGCATCGGCTTCTTCCTCGAGACCGGTCAGCTCTGTTTCAAGCCGCACCAGCCGGTCGGCAGACGCCGTATCGGTTTCCTTCTTCAGCGCTTCGCGCTCGATTTTCAGCTGCATGATGCGGCGATCGAGTTCGTCCAGCTCCTCGGGCTTGGAATCCACCTGCATGCGCAACCGCGCAGCGGCTTCATCCATCAGGTCGATCGCCTTGTCGGGCAAGAAGCGGTCGGTAATATAGCGGTTGGAAAGCGTCGCAGCCGCAACGAGGGCCGAATCCGAGATCCGGACCTTGTGATGCTGTTCGTATTTTTCCTTGAGACCGCGCAGAATCGAGATCGTGTCCTCGACCGTCGGCTCCTCGACCATGACAGGCTGGAAGCGGCGGGCAAGAGCCGGATCTTTTTCGACATGCTTGCGGTATTCGTCGAGCGTGGTCGCACCGACGCAATGCAACTCGCCGCGGGCAAGCGCTGGCTTCAGGAGGTTGGAGGCGTCCATCGCCCCATCCGCCTTGCCGGCGCCGACAAGTGTGTGCATTTCGTCGATGAAGAGGATGATCTCGCCGTTTTCGGCCTGCACCTCATTCAGGACTGCCTTCAGACGCTCCTCGAACTCGCCGCGATATTTGGCGCCAGCAATCAGTGCGCCCATATCGAGCGCCATCAGCTTCTTGTCCTTGAGAGACTCGGGCACGTCGCCGTTGACGATGCGCAGCGCAAGGCCTTCGACGATGGCGGTCTTGCCGACGCCCGGCTCGCCGATCAGCACCGGATTGTTCTTCGTGCGGCGCGACAGAACCTGGATCGTGCGGCGGATTTCGTCGTCACGGCCGATGACGGGATCGAGTTTGCCTTCGCGGGCTTCGCTGGTCAGATCGCGAGCATACTTCTTCAGCGAATCGAAGCCCTGTTCGGCATTCGAGCTGTCGGCAGTACGGCCCTTGCGGATCTCGTTGATGACCTGATTGAGCGCAAGCGCAGTCACCCCGGCGTTCTTCAACGTCGTGGATGTCGAGGCCGAAGTCTCGATCGCCAGAGCCTGCAACAGGCGCTCGACGGTGACGAAACTGTCGCCGGCTTTCTTCGATGCCTCTTCGGCGGTCGAAAGAACCTTGGCAAGCGGCTGCGCAAGATAGATCTGCCCGTTGCCGCCGGAGACTTTCGGCAGCTTGGCAAGTGCGGCGTCGTTGGCAAGGCGCGCGGCCTTGGGATCACCGCCGGCGCGCTCGATGAGCGACGCTGCCATGCCCTGATCGTCGTCGAGCAGGACTTTCAGGACGTGTTCGGGGGTGAATTGCTGGTGCCCCTGCGCAAGCGCATAGGTCTGGGCGGACTGAATAAAACCGCGCACCCGCTCGGAGTATTTTTCGATATTCATACTGTACCTCCATAAATCGCCCTGCCCTCATAAGGCACAGGCCGATGACTGAGATTGAGCTCCCTCAAACGGCAAGCCCATCGTTCGGCCGCGTTTGGGATTTGCGGCTGACGAACCTGGGCTGGATATGGTGGAGGATTTCAAAAGTTTAAAGAGGCGATGACGCGAAAAACGCGCCGCCGTGCGACCGAGGGGGAGTAGCGTCGAAGCCTCTGCAGAATCCAAGTACGTTGTGGTAACAGGGCCGACAGTTTACGCTGTGATTTACGCATCCATCACTGGAAAACGCCCGCGCCGCATGTGTTCAACACCGGCGCGGGCTAATAGCTCCCCGTTATTGCGGGGCGAGCCGCTCAAGATCATTCAGCCGTTTCAGTGCGGCCTGCTGCCGAAGCAAGGCGTAGTTGATGCCACTTGCATTCAGTGAGCTGCCTTCCTGATACGGAAACTGGGTAAAATCTGAGAAGAAGTCCTTGATCTTGGCTTGCACGGGAACGAGCAGCCACATGTTGCGGGCAAGGAACTCGATGGCCCCGCCCCCCTCCTTCATGCCGCGTTCGTAGGGATCCATGCGCAGGTTTGCGATGTTGGCCCAGGCCGGTATTTCACGCGTCGCCGTGGCGATGTTTCCTTCGCTGTTGATTGCAAAGCTGAGCTTCCAGTCGTTCCAGCGAATGGCGTTGAGATTGCCGCCCTGGTCAAAATAATACACTGCGTCACGTGGGCCCGTTGGAACTTCGCCCTTTAGCAATGGTCCTAGATCATAACCATCCAGGTGCACCTTGAAGTCCTTGGTGCCGGCTTTGAAGCCCGCCTTCATCTGCTCCTTGACGTCTGGTATTCCGGCAACGCTTGCAAAAGTCGGCATCCAGTCCATCAACGTGACGATCTCGTTGACCTCGGTTCCGGGCTTAACGACACCCGGCCACCGAACCATCATCGGGATGCGGAAGCCACCCTCCCATGTTGTGCCCTTTTCACCGTGGAACATCGTCATTGCGCCATCTGGCCACAGAGCGAGTTCCGCGCCGTTGTCGGTGGTGTAGAGGACGATGGTGTTCTCGGCGATCCCCAGCTGATCCAACTGGTCGAGAAGCTGGCCGACGTGACCGTCGTGTTCCACCATGCCATCGGCATGGATGCCCTTCCCGGTCTTGCCAAGCGAGTCAGCCTTCAGGTGCGTGAAGACGTGCATGCGTGTCGAGTTGAACCAGCAGAAGAATGGTTTATCCGCCTTGGCTTGGCGGTCGATAAAATTCTTGGCGGCAGCCAGGAACTCCTCGTCGATCGTTTCCATGCGCTTGGTGTTGAGCTCACCAGTATCCTCGATCTTCCCATCCGCGCTCGACTTGATCACGCCACGAGGCCCGAACTGCCGGCGGAACGCCGGATCCTTCGGGTAGAAGTAACCCTCCGGCTCTTCCTCGGCGTTGAGGTGGTAGAGATTGCCGAAGAACTCATCGAAGCCATGCTTGGTCGGCAGGTGTTGGTCCTGGTCGCCAAGGTGGTTCTTGCCGAACTGGCCGGTCGCATAGCCCTGCGTCTTCAACACATCGGCGATGGTCGGCATCCAATCCTGGATACCATGCGGATCCCCCGGCATGCCGATCGTCAGCAAGCCGGTACGAAATGGCTCCTGCCCGAGAATGAAAGAAGCGCGGCCGGCGGTGCAGCTCTGCTGGCCATAGGAGTCGGTAAAGATGGCTCCCTCCCTGGCGATGCGGTCGATATTGGGCGTGCGGTAGCCCATCAGCCCCATCGTGTAGGCACTGATCTGCGGGATGCCG
Source organism: Rhizobium sp. BK399 (assembly GCF_014194695.1). Lineage (GTDB taxonomy): Bacteria > Pseudomonadota > Alphaproteobacteria > Rhizobiales > Rhizobiaceae > Rhizobium. Next base: position 6,796 of record NZ_JACIAH010000007.1, read on the forward strand.
ATGTCATCGCCGAAGATGACCAGGATGTTCGGCTTCTTGCCGGCTGGCGCAGCGGTCTGTGCCTGGGCTGCGGCGGAACTCGCCATACTGGCGACCGCGACGGCCCCAGCAGCAAGGGCGGTCGACCCTATCAGCAGGTTGCGGCGGGTAAGGTTGCTGGTGTCGGAGGAGGTTGCTCGTACGTCGTCGTCGCAGGCCATGTCGCGTGTCTCCCGTCAAACGTGAACGTTTGCAATGTTGTCTGGTGATGAGATGCATTGGCGCTCTCAACTCAGACACAGCCACGGCGAAGGCGTAAGTACGTTACAGTAAATACGCCGCACTTTAACGTTCGGCCGAGCCCGGATTGGGAGGGCGAGCCGAATCCCAAATGCAAAAAAGGCCGCTCCGAAGAGCGACCTTTCTACACAAGTACGGAACGCTGAAACGATCCGGCTATTCCGAAGCGGCATCGGCCAAAGCCGGGGCGTCGTTGGAACCCGCGTCTTCGCCCTCAGCGGAAGCCTCACCTTCTGCAGCGCGACGCGGACGGCGCGGACGGCTGCCGGTAGCGCGGCGCCGAGGCTGACGCTCGCGCGGCTGACCTGCAGCACTTTCCTCGTCCATCGAGACCTCTGCCGGAATGCCTTCGATCTCCGGCTGCGGACCGCTGCCGTCGTTGACTTCGGGCTGCGGCGCCGCAGCTACGGCTTCAACCGGCGCTGCAGCTGGTTGCTGTTCCTGGCGCCGCGGCTGGCGTGCCTGGTCGTCATGACGGCGCGGCTGCTCCTCGTGGCGACGCTGCGGCTGCTCGTCCGAACGGCGCTGCTGATGCTCATGTTGCTGGCGCGGCGGCTGAACGATAACGACATCATCGTTGTCGACACCTTCGATGTCGTCGCCTTCGCGCTCCGTGCCTTCACTAAAGTCGTTGCGATCGTCGCGCTGGAAGCGTTCCTGCATCTGCGCCTGTGCGGCAGCAATGATGCGGTTGTAATGCTCAGCGTGCTGCAGGTAGTTTTCGGCGATAACACGGTCGCCCGAACTCTGCGCGTCGCGAGCGAGCTGCGCATACTTTTCGGCGATATGCTGCGCGGTACCACGGATCTTAACGTCTGGGCCGGAGCTGTCGTATGTCCGCGTCAGCGGATTGCCGCCCTTGCGGTTGAAATTGTTGTTATTGTTATTTCCACCACCGCCGCCGCCGTTGTTATTGCCACGCCCGCGACCGCGCTTGTTCTGCTGTCCTGGCCTCATAGATCGTTCACCTGAATTCTCTGTTTGTTGTGGAGTTATGGCATCAACCGCCGTGGCCGGTTCACCGGCTCAGAGCCCTTGTGCCGCAAGCATACTGCGCCTTCGCGCCAACCTGCCGCTTGTTCTCAAGTCAGTTTGACTGATTCACGCATTGGGTCGTATTCAACCTTTGAAGCTCTCGTTTAAAAGAGCGGACCCCCGAGGCCGAGCTAGTATCGAACGGCTCACCGTTCTGTCCCATCTCTCCAACGCGTGGGGTCAACCTATATTGCTTCCCGTGGAAATCCAAGCCTTTTCTTCGCAATGACACCAATGTCCTGTTCGATGCTTTAAGTTGTCGCGCATCACTTGAGCGCGAACACAAGCGCCCGGTCATTCTGGCCGTAATCTTTTACGGATTCCAGAAGCTTGAAGCCTTCAGCCTCGAAAACGTCCGTTACGTCGTTTCGCTGGTCGTAGCCGATCTCAAGTCCCACGACGCCGTTCGGCTTTATGAACCTTGCCGCATCCTTGGCGATGGTTCTGTAGGCGTCAAGCCCATCCCGACCGCCATCCAGTGCGGCAAGGGGATCAAATTTCGTCACTTCGGGAGCGAGAGTGTGAACGACCTTAGAAGCGATATAGGGCGGATTTGAGACAATCGCATGAAACGTGCCGTGGATACTGTCAAACCAACTGGACTGTATGGCTTCAAAGCGATCCTGCAATCCGTTTCTTTCCGCGTTTGATTTTGCCGTCCTCAACGCGTCGGCCGATATATCGCTGCCGACACCTGACGCTTCCGGACACCCGCTCAACAGAGCTAGGCATATCGCCCCGGTTCCGGTTCCCAAGTCAAGGATATGGATACGGCCCTCGGTATTTGCAAGATCGTGCAGATATGGAAGCACCGTATCGACGAGAATTTCTGTATCGGGCCTTGGCTCGAGGGTTTCCGCTGACAACGAAAGCGGCAGACCATAGAACTCGCGTTCGCCGAGAATGCGATGAACCGGCTCATGCGCCAACCGGCGTTCGATCGCTTGCTCGATCAATGTCGCCTGCTCATTGCCCAGGGTCTCGCCACCGCGCGTCACGATGGCAGTCGTCGAAAGTCCAAGCAGCCCTGCGACAAGGACGCGGGCATCCGCGGCGGCGCTGTCTATTCCGACTTCGGTGAAGCGCCGGCGAGCTTCAACCAACATTTGGGAAACCGTAGGCTCGGCCTGTTTCCCGCTCATGCCGCTCATTGCTGCTCGCCGAGTTGCGCCAACTGGCTCGCCTGATAGTCGGCCATCAACGCGTCGACCACCTCGTCGATCTCGCCGACCATCATCCGGTCCAGTTTGTAGAGGGTCAGATTGATGCGGTGATCCGTCACCCGTCCCTGTGGGAAGTTGTAGGTACGGATGCGTTCGGAACGGTCGCCGGAGCCGACTTGGCTTTTGCGGTCGGCGGAACGCTCGCTGTCGGCGCGCTGGCGCTCGGCATCATAAAGGCGCGAGCGCAGAACCTGCATCGCCTTGGCGCGGTTCTGGTGTTGCGACTTCTCGGAGCTGGTGACAACAATGCCGGTCGGCAGGTGGGTGATGCGAACGGCTGAGTCCGTAGTGTTGACGTGCTGGCCGCCGGCGCCAGAGGAGCGCATCGTGTCGATGCGGATGTCTTCCGGCCGGATCTCGATGTCGATCTCTTCTGCTTCCGGCAAGACCGCGACCGTCGCGGCCGAGGTATGGATACGGCCTCCCGCTTCCGTTTCCGGTACGCGCTGGACGCGGTGGACGCCGGATTCGAACTTCAGCTTGGCAAACACGCCCTTGCCGGTGATCGTCGCGATGATTTCCTTGAAGCCACCCGCTTCGCCTTCGCTCGACGACAGGACTTCTACCTTCCAGCCATGGGCAGCCGCGTAACGCTCATACATCCGGAACAGGTCGCCGGCGAAGAGCGCGGCTTCCGAGCCGCCGGTGCCGGCGCGGATTTCCAAAATCGCGCTCTTCTCGTCGGCTGCATCCTTCGGCAGCAACAGGATCTGAATTTCCTGCTCCAGCGCCTCCAGCCGCTCCTTAACTTCGGGCAGCTCCAGTTCAGCCAGGTCGCGCATTTCGCGGTCCACGGACTTGTCGTTCAGCAAGGTCTCAAGGTCCGCAAGCTCCGCAATCGCCTTCTCGTAGGCGCGAATCTTCGTGACGACAGGCTGCAGCTCGGAATACTCGGAGGCGAGCTTGACGTAGACTTCGGCCGAAGGACCGGCCGACATGCGCGCTTCGATCTCGCCGAAACGGCGTTCCAGCTCGCGCATCTTTTCAACGGGAAGCTTCGCCACCCTTCACTCCGATTCTGCTTGTCTTGAACTATAGAGGAATATTATGAGCGTCGGCGAAGTGGGCAAGCACCTCGCGTATCGAGGTCGCCGACTTGGTATCGTCAAGCGCCTCGTTCATCACTTTTGCCAGCGCCTCGGCATCGAGACCGAGCAGCATCGCCTTAACAGGACCGATCGACGCCGGCGACATCGACACCGCACGGAAGCCGATGCCGAGCAGCGCCATTGCCGAGATCGGCTTGCCGGCAAGCTCGCCGCAGAGCGTCACCGGCGTGTTGTTTCGCTCACCCGCGCGTACGATGTCGCGCAGGATCCGGAGGAACGGCTTGCCAAGCGGATCGAAGCGATCGGAAACCCGTGCGTTGCCGCGGTCGACCGCCATCGAAAACTGGAAGAGGTCATTCGAGCCGACCGAAACGAAGTCGACCGCCGACATCAGCTCGTCGAGCTGCCAGAGCAGCGCCGGCACCTCCAGCATCGCGCCGAACTGCAGCTTGCGCGGCAGACCGTGGCCGAAGCGGGAGAGGTGTTGAACTTCCTTCTGCAAAAGCTCACGGACCGCGGCGATCTCGGAAACCTCGGTCACCATCGGTACCATCAGCTTCAGCTCGATACCGGCCGCTGCCTTCAGCATGGCGCGCAATTGCGTGCGTAGCAGGCCCGGACGATCGAGCGACAGGCGGATCGCCCGCCAGCCAAGCGCCGGATTTTCTTCTTCATGGCCACGGAAATAGGGAACGACCTTATCGCCGCCGATATCGAGCGTACGGAAGGTGACGACGCGCCCGGCCGCCTGCTTCAGCACGTTGCGATAGAACAGTTCCTGTTCTTCCGCCTTCGGCATGGTTGAGGCGATCATGAACTGCAACTCGGTACGAAACAGTCCGATGCCTTCGGCGCCCGAGTCCGAGAGCTGCGGCAGATCAACCAGCAGCCCGGCATTCATCATCAGGGACACGCGCTGCCCGTCCTTGGTGCGCGGCTCGACGGAGCGCAGCGCCCGGAACTGCTCCTGCCGACGGGCCCGGAACCGGACCTTTTCCTCATACGAACGCTGGTGTTCGGGCATCGGGCGAAGATGCACATGCCCGCCATCCCCATCGATGATCACGGCATCGCCGTTTTCGGCAAGCGCCACCACGCCGGCTGCCTGGCCGATGACAGGAATACCCATGGCTCGCGCAACGATCACCACATGGCTCGTCACCGCACCTTCCTCCAGCACGAGCCCGCGCACGTTGGCGCGCGGATAGTCCAACAGCTCAGCCGCGCCCATCGCGCGCGCCAAGATGATGGCGTCGCTCGGGAAACCATCGCCCGCGGTGCGACCGGTATAGCCGGTCAGCTGCCGCAGTAGCCGGTTCGCCAGATCTTCGAAATCGTGCATCCGCTCGCGCAGATAGGGATCCGTCATGCGGATCATGCGCGCCTTCGTGTCGCTCTGCACCTTCTCGACCGCGGCTTCCGCCGTCAGGCCGTTACGGATCGCTTCCTCGAGTTTGCGCACCCATCCCTGGTCATGAGCGAACATCCGATAGGTCTCGAGTACCTCGCGGTGCTCACCCTCCATCGAAACGTCGCGCTGCGACAGAAGGTCATCGATCGAGATGCGCAGCGACCCGAGCGCCTCGCCCAGACGACGGATTTCCTTCTCGGAATCCTCGTTCAGCAAGTTGGTAACGACAATGCGCGGCTCGTGCAGCACGACGTAGCCGAGGCCAATACCCTCGTTATAGGTATCGCCATCGATGGTCACCGAACGTGTCAGGTCGAGTTCGAGACCAGGCTTGGTGATCTTCTTGAGCTCGCCGGTGGCGATCATCTCGGCAAGCACCATCGCGGTCGTCTCGAGCGCTTCGAGCTCTTCTTCGCGGTAGGTGCGGCTTGCCTTGTTCTGCACGACCAGAACGCCGAGCGAACGGCCGGTGCGCAGGATCGGCACGCCAAGGAAGGAATGATAGATTTCTTCGCCGGTTTCCGGCAGGTAGCGGAAGGCGGGATGAGATTGCGCGTCGGAAAGATTGAGCGGCTGCGCCGATGCGGCGATCGTGCCGACGAGACCCTGACCCATCTTGAGTTGGGACAGGTGGACCGCTTCCTTCTTCAGACCTTCGGTTGCATAGAGTTCGAGGACGCCGTCGGCGCGCAGGACGTAGACGGAGCAAACCTCCGCCACCATGTTGCCTGCGATCTGGCGAACGATCCGGTCGAGACGCTCCTGCGGCTCCAGCGGCTCCGCCATCAACTCGCGTAGCCGCTTGAGCAGCACGCGCGGACCGCCGGAAAGGTCTCTCATTGCGTCTCAAGCTCCAAAACAAACATCAAAGTCACACAGCCGATTGCCGCGTGACTTCTCAACTTGAACGCGCGGCAAGTCTGTTCAGAATCAGTTCTTATCTAGACCGTAGCAGGAATGCAAAGTCCTGACAGCGAGTTCCGCATAAGGACCGTCGATCAGGATGGAAATTTTGATCTCAGAGGTCGTAATGGCCTTGATGTTGATGCCCTTGTCGGCCAGCGCCTTGAACGCGGTAGCGGCAACACCGGCGTGACTACGCATACCGATGCCGATGACCGAGACCTTTACGAGGCCCGATTCGTTCTGAACGACATCGTAGCCGATCTTTTCCTTGTTCTCGCCGAGAACCTTGATCGCCTTGTCGACATCACCAGACGGAACCGTGAAAGTCATGTCGGTCTTCGAGCCGTCTTCGGAGATGTTCTGGACGATCATGTCGACGTTGATGTGGCTTTCGGCCAGCGGTCCGAAGATCGCGGCGGAAACGCCCGGCCGGTCGGCAAGACGGCGAAGCGAGATCTGAGCCTCATCCTTGGCATAGGCGATGCCGGTGACTACTTCCTGTTCCACGATTTCATCCTCGTCACAAATCAGCGTTCCGGGCGGATTCAAGAAGTCACCCATGCCCGGAGCATCGGGATCTTCGAAAGAGGAGCGCACGAAGGTACGGACCTTGTGCACCATGGCAAGCTCGACAGAGCGAACCTGCAGGACCTTAGCGCCGAGCGAGGCCATTTCGAGCATTTCCTCGAAAGCGATCTTCTTCAGGCGGCGCGCCTGCGGCACGATGCGCGGGTCCGTGGTGTAGACGCCATCGACGTCGGTATAGATGTCGCAGCGATCGGCCTTCAGTGCCGCAGCAACGGCAACGGCAGAGGTGTCCGAACCGCCACGACCGAGCGTCGCGATGCGATTGTCCGGACCGATGCCCTGGAAGCCGGCGATAACGGCAACCTGCCCCTCGCCCATGCGGTTGACAATGTCTGCACCATCGATTTCCTGAATGCGGGCAGCACCGTGAGCATTGTCCGTGCGGATGGCGATCTGCCAACCCTGCCAGGAGCGCGCATTGATATCCATCGCCTGCAGCGCGATTGCCAACAGCCCGGCTGTCACCTGCTCGCCTGATGCAACGACAGCATCATATTCACGCGCATCGTAAAACGGGGAATATGCGCCGACGACCTTCGGCATGTTCTGCACCCAGCCAACGAGCTCGTTGGTCTTGCCGGACATGGCCGAGACAACGACCGCCACTTCATGGCCGGCATCGACTTCACGTTTCACATGGCGGGCAACGTTCTTGATGCGGTCCAGATCAGCGACGGAGGTTCCGCCGAATTTCATTACGATGCGTGCCATATGCCTCTACCACGACCTAGTGCCGAGAGAGACCAAAGCCAGACCCGGCATCACGAGCCCCCTGCATGGAGCCGCACGGCTGAAGAGCCAGGAATTGGGAGTTTCTGGAACCCTTCTAACGCCTTGCGCCCCCGGGGCCCAAGTTGCCGCGTCTCTTAGCGAGTTTGTGGGGGGGTGGCAAGGTGCCGAAAGGAGAATGCCGGCGTGACGGGCTGACCGTCAAAGGAGTGCGCCGATGCCATCACGCCTGTTTGCATTTTTGCCAGCCTCGGCCAGCAACGCCTGGTCTTTGTGCCTTCCCTAAGGTTCGATCTCGTCTTGCAGCCTCTTGAGGATGTGGATGAGCTGCGGAGCCATTTCCCTGATCTCGGTCAGGTGAATGGCGGTCAAGCGTTTCAACACTCCCTCAGCCTTGTCAGTAAGCTCCAGTGTTTGCCGCCGTTTGTCATTCGGATCGGCGCGGCGCGACACATAGCCAGCGCTAACCAGCCGACCGACCAGTTCCGTCGCCGAATGCGGCGCTATCAACAGTCGTTCTGCAAGCATTCCGATGGTCATCGCATCCTCGCCGCGATGACCCTTGATTGCGAGCAGCGCCTGATGCTGTTGTGTCGGAAGTCCCTCTTCCTGCGCTGCGGACGTGCTGAAGTCCATGAAACGGCGCAAAGTATAACGCAAGTTGGACAAGGCTTCGTAGTCGGCGGAACGCAAGACCCTCCTCGTCGCCGGTGCGGCGGCCGGCATGACGGCAATCTTCGGCTCCCCGGTTGCCGCAGTCATGCTCGCCGTCGAACTGCTGCTTTTCGAATGGAAGCCTCGAAGCTTCATCCCGGTTGCCATCGCCGCCTGCGTGTCGATCTGCTGGCGCCCCTTCCTCTTCGAAGCCGGCCCCCTTTTCCCCAAGCAGTTTCACATGGACCTTCCCTGGTGGGGCATCGGGATTTGTGCAGCAATGGGCATCGTCGCCGGCCTGCAATCCGGCCTCCTGACGACGCTGCTCTACAAGATCGAAGATCTCTTCGAGGCACTGCCGATCCACTGGATGTGGTGGCCAGCAATCGGCGGACTGTTCATCGGCTTCGGTGGCTTGATCGAGCCTCGCGCCCTGGGCGTCGGCTACGACATTATCGACGGATTGCTCAACAACACGCTTTTGCCGCCGGCGGTGTTGGCGATCCTGCTTGTGAAGTCGGCCATCTGGCTCGTGGCTCTGTCTTCAGGCACTTCGGGCGGTGTGCTTGCGCCACTATTGATCTTCGGAGGTGCTCTCGGCTGGCTAATCGGCCTGGCGCTCCCGGGCGACCCTGGATTCTGGGCCTTGCTTGGCATGGCCGCGATGATGGGCGGAACCATGCGGGCGCCGCTGACGGGAACCTTCTTCGCCGTCGAACTCACCGGCGACATTTCTGTGCTGGTACCGCTCTTGGCGGCGACGGTCACGGCCTACGCCGTGACCGTGCTTCTCCTTCGTCGCTCGATCCTCACGGAAAAGATCGCCAGACGTGGCCAGCACATCACGCGGGAATACGGCATCGATCCTTTCGAATTGACGCGAGCGCGCGACATCATGATCAAGGATGTCGATACGCTTTCGGCAAGGATGACAGTCGGCGAGGCCTGCGCGTTCTTCGCGACGACATCAAGAACGCACCGGGTTTATCCCATTGTCGACCAGGAAGGCGCCCTCAAAGGGCTTGTGTCTCGTGCCGAGGCGTTGCAATGGCAACAGGAAGCCGTGCTTTTCGACCAGCGCCTTGACGACATGGTTTCAGACGCCTCCATCCCTGCGGCTCATCCAGACGATACGGCAGGATACGTTGCCGACCTGATGCTTTCGACAGACGCTGGACGCATCCCGATCGTGGACCCACAGACCGCCAAGCTTGACGGCTTGATTGCGCGGAAGGACCTGCTGCGCCTTCGCCGCACCCTGCGGGCGGCAGAGACCGAGCGAAAACCCTTTCTCGGGCCACGGACGGCAGACGGCGAATAGTCACGATGCAGCCACCTGTTCTGACGCGCATACCCATCGAGGGCTTTCGCCTAGGCAATTGGCCCTGAGCCGCCGGAATGATGTTGCTACCTGCTCGAAAAGATGCAGTTCCATCGCACTCCAGAAAACAAGCGGCCTAGTCTCTCCCTAAATCCGGCGCCGGAGTTTGGACCGGCGCACCCGGTCCAAGCACTAGGGCTCCGATGCGCTTTGCAGAGGTACCGCTCAAGGCGCCCGATCGCCGAAACAATCCCGCTGAAGTCGTCAACTCGCGCCAATACCAAGTTTTGACTTCACAGTTTCTTAATTAGCCATCAGTTACCCTAAGTTGTTCGATAAGGGGCTGTGGCACAACGTGAACCGCATGAAGTGGGATCGGACGCGACAATCAGATACGTTGCATTCTTCAAGGTTTACCTGTCCGACCATCGTCTCAGGTGCGATGCCTGTGACGCTTCCACCGAAAGTCGTTGCACATGGCAGTTGTAATGCCGCCCACAAAGCCACCTGCTCAGCAGGCTCGCAAAGAAATCTACAATATCGTATTCGCGACGTTAAACCGGCTGGAGATTGAAGCCTCGCCGGCGAACTACGAGCTCATGTACGACGTCATCAGCGGCAACAATCCGGAGCTTCGCGAAAAGTTTTCGCGCCTCCGCAAGCCGATTGCGGATCATGAGGTCGAGGCGTTGGCTCGAACCTACCTACCGCATCATTTCGGCAAATCGATTCACGACGAGTCCGCAAGCCGCCTCCAAAACGAACTGACCAGTTTGAAAGAGTCGCTGCAGTCAGGCCAAAGCTCGCTCTCGACCTTCACGAACATGCTGGGCCAGGCGACCGGGAAAATCTCCTCGATCGACCCAAGGGACACGAAGACGATGCAGTCCCACCTCGGCTCCATTCGCCAACTGAGCGAGGTCCAGCAGTCGAAGAGTGCCAAGTTGCTTGAAAACGTTTCGACACAAATCTCAACAGTTGCGGCCATTTCAGACGAAGTGGAGCAATTCGAGCGCACGAAGTTTACGCATCCGACCACGAGGCTTGCCAACCGGCGCGGATTCCACAAGAAGCTTGCCGAGCTTTACGGCGCAGAACGCTACCCGGACGATATTTCGCTTCTTTTTTGTAATCTGTTGGTTCTGACGCCCTTTGAGACCGCGGAATTCCTCAGGCTCAAGGAAGCATTCCTCGAACGCCTTGGCGCTATCGTCTCGCAAACCGTTCAGACGATGGATTTCGCCGCGTGGCTTGACCGGCCGCAGATCGGCCTCATTGTCCGGACGAGCGCGGAGACGGAGGTCCAGAAGATTGCCGATCAACTGAAGAGAAGTTGCCTCGTTGCTTTTGACAGCCGACAGGGTGTGATGCCGAAAGTTATTGCCCGCTTCGGCTGCAGCACGACCCACCAGGCCGGCACGGCATCCGAACTGGTGGCGAACACTGAAAAGGCTCTTCAGACAGCGATTGACGAACAGAACGAGAAGGTAGTGTTCCTCTCGGGAGCCGCGCGCAAAGACTGGATGCTCTATCGCAGTTGACAACGTGGTGCGACGCCGGATCTCGCGGTGGTCATCACAGCCTTCGCCATTGCATAGTGTGTCAGAAAAAGGCAGCCTAGACTTGCCTGGAAACGCGCTGACGGAGGCTTGCTTGCTCCGGTCCTGTTGTGCCGCCAGGTCTCCGGCGCGAGGGCCTCGATCGGATCATGACGCGTGCGCAGCAAATAGGCGTTATCATCGGCCTTGCCATTGTCGCGGCCTTCACGATGTTGCGGGCAAGCGATCCGCCGCTTCTGCGGCAAATCCGTGACATTACCTTCGACGAGTATCAGCGCATTTCGCCGCGCGCCTTCGAGCCGACGCCGGTCCGTATCATCGACATCGACGAAGCCTCGCTCAAGGAATTCGGTCAGTGGCCCTGGCCACGCGACCGGCTTGCCCTTCTCGTGCAGCGGCTGTCGGATATGGGCGCAGCTGCGATCGCCTTCGACGTGCTGTTCGCCGAGCCAGATCGCCTGTCGCCACGCAGCGTCATGCGTGATGTCGCCGGCGTCGATCCGACCCTGCTGAGCCGGCTGCCCGACAATGACGAGCTTTTCGCCGAGGCGATCGCCGGACGTCCGGTGGTGCTCGGCTTCGGCCTAACCACTGAAGGCAATTATCGACCGCCGGTCAAGGCGGGCTTTGCCTTTACCGGCGAGAGCCCTCTCCACGCTCCTCCCCGCCTGGACGCAGCGACACCAATCCGCCCGCAGTTGCAGATCAACGCGACGGGTCTCGGCCACATCAGCCTCAATCCCGGCAATCCCTCCGCAGTCGTTCGCAAGGTCCCTCTCTTTCTGACGGACGGCGAACAACTCTATCCGAATCTGGCGATCGAGGCCCTGCGTGTCGCCCAGGGCGCTTCCACCTATGTACTGGCGGCCGCTCCCGAGGCTCCTGACACGCTGACATCGGTCAAGATTGGCGAGTTCGTCGTGCCGGTGACGGCAGGTGGGGAACTGTGGCTTTACACCAGCCCCGACATTGCCGACCGCTATATTTCCGCCGGCAAGATTCTTGCGCCGCAGGGTGTCGATCCGCAGGTCGCCGCTGCGATCGAAGGAAGTATCGTCTTCGTCGGCACGTCCTCCGCCGGTCTGCAGGACATTCGCACGACCGCTCTCGGCCAGAACGTTCCGGGTGTCTCCATGCACGCCCAGACCGTCGAGCAGATCCTGACCGGTCACTTTCTCTCCCGACCGGACTGGGCGGACGGATTGGAAATTCTTGCGATTGCCGTGCTGGGCACGATCCTGGTCGTGCTGACGACCTTCGTCAGCCCGGCCGTGGCACTCGCGTGCGGCCTGTGTATCACAGCGCTGGCGCTCGCCGCCTCCTGGTTTGCCTTTTCCGCCTGGGGCCTGCTTCTGGATCCGCTGGCTCCGATCATTGCCGGCTCGATCATCCATTTCGCCGCCACCTCGTTTCGCATCCTCGTCATCGACCGCGAGCGGCGCGAAGTCCGCCGAGCCTTCGGGCAATACCTCTCGCCCTCCCTACTCTACAGGATCGAGCACACCCGCGATGCGATGCGCCTCGGAGGCGATGACCGCGAACTGACGGTAATGTTCGTTGACGTGCGCGGCTTCACCGAACTCAGCGAACGGCTGCAGCCCGCCGAGGTCGTCCGCTTTCTGAATACGCTGCTCGATGCCCTCAGCCGTCATGTGACCGCCAATGAAGGCACGCTCGACAAGTTTATCGGCGACTCGATCATGGCCTTCTGGAACGCCCCGGTGGATGTCGCAAACCACCCTGCCAAGGCGGTTCGCGCGGCCCTTGCCATGCGTGAAACACTTGCATCCCTTAACGCGGCGGATGCCTTCGGCTTCGGCCCGGACTATCAGGTGGGCATCGGCATCGGCATTCACACGGGGCTTGCCTGTGTGGGCAACATGGGAGCGGAGACACGCTTCAACTATTCTGCCGTCGGTGATGCCGTCAACGTCGCAGCGCGCATCGAATCTGCCTGCAAGGAGGTTGGCTTCGATATCCTCGTTTCGGAGAACACCGCTGCCGAAATGGCACAGTTCGCACTGCTCGACGCCGGGCTACTCGGACTAAAGGGCAAGAGCAGCCGGGCACGACTATACGCTGTCGTAGGCGGCGAGCGGGTTCGAGATTCGAGTGCTTTTAGCGACATGCAGCGCATTCATACGGCGCTCGTTGCAGCGCTCCGCACTCATTCGGCGGAGAGCCGGAAAATGCTCAACGTCGCCAAACTAAAGGCGGGGGAGCTAACCGCGACACTGCCTCAATTTTACAGCCGACTCGGGCGCCGAGCCGACCACTTCCGTGACAGTCCCGGCGGCGATCACGACGGTACTCGCGTCGGCTTACCGCACGAGGCCAAGGTGCATCTTGAACCTTAATAGTTGCCGCTTCTGCCTCCGCCACCACCATAGCGACCGCCGCGATCTCGATCATTATCGTCGCCGCCACGTCCACGATGATCCCGGTCGTCGTGGTCGCGCCCGTGGTGATCCCGGTCATGGTGGTGGTGGTGATGGTCAGGCTTGTCCGGCTTGTCGGGTGGATCCGGCGTGTCCGGCGGCTGCTGCTGTGGCTCTGGCGCTTGAGGTGCCTGATGGGGCGGCTGAGGGGCGGGTGGAGGTGGCGCCGGCGCGGGGGCTTGCGGAGCCGGTTGCTGCTGCCGCTGCGGCTGTGGTCGATCCTGGCGGTCCTGTCGCAAGGATGCCAGCCCGCAGCTTGTACGAATGCCGCCGAGCACGCCGGAAAGTTGCTGATCACCGGAGAGGAACGGCAGCGCGCGTGGATTGCTCAGCGTCTGCAGCGTACGACGGTCGACCTTGCTAGGATCGGTCATCCTGCCGCCGCGAGTTGCAACCACGCAGTCGCACTGCTGACGCAATTGCCGACAGCCACCCGGACCGCAGAAACTCGCCGCACCACTCAGCAACACGATGGCAGTCGTCCCGTTGGGTCCAACGTAGAAGTCAAAGGCGGTACCACGTACACCAATGGTCCCTGCCGGAGTTACGATCGAGTAGGCGGACGATGCCGAATTGCCGCTGATCCACCGGAACGTGCCTTTCGCCGCCTTGATCGAAAGCCGCTTTACGGAAGCGGAATCATCGTAGACGAACTTGTCGATCACAACCGTCGAGCCAGCACCGACGGCAAGCTTCGTCCCATCCTTGAATATGAACTGCCCAAGACCCGAGGATGATGTTTTTATACGCTCGTCTCTGTGAACAGGCGATCGCACCACCAGTGGGCCGGTCTCGCCCGAGACCTCGGTCCGGATCAATGTCGCCTGACCAACAGGCTCGGCGGAAAACGCCGTCATCGGGCCAAACAACGCAGCAAAGACACCTGCAGCGACAGCACCACAGAAGCGAAACATGACCGCCCCCCAACAAACTTTTTTTATATTAGCATATTGTTAACTTTAACGTCTCCTCATCTTCTTGGTGTAGGCTGAGCATTTTCTCGCCTCGTCTTGGGGTTGCTTATGACGCAGCGTCTACGCCCGGCCCTTGACTTCCTCGACACTTCGTCCGACTTCACTCAGAACGAATGCGAGGAACGGAAATATGAGCGAAGCGGCAAAGAGCACGATCGACCAGGACGAAGTGGACCGCTTCTCGGCAATGGCGGCAGAATGGTGGAGTCCCACGGGGAAGTTCAGGCCGCTGCACAAATTCAATCCCGTTCGGCTCGCCTATATCCGCGACAAGGCAGCCGAGACCTTCGGCCGCGATGTTCGCAGCGCAAGGCCGCTTGAAGGGCTTCGCGTTCTGGATATCGGTTGCGGCGGCGGTCTCCTCTCGGAGCCAGTCGCACGGATGGGAGCAACCGTCGTCGGTGCGGATCCGTCTGAAAAGAATATCGGAATTGCCTCGACGCATGCGAAGGCTTCCGGCGTCGCCGTTGACTACCGTGCAGTTACCGCCGAGCAGCTTGCAGAGGCTGGCGAGACTTTTGACATCGTTCTAAACATGGAGGTCGTCGAGCACGTCGCAGACGTCGATTTCTTCCTCAGCACCTGCGCCAAGATGGTTCGCCCCGGTGGCTTGATGTTCGTCGCAACGATCAACCGGACGATGAAGGCGGCCGCACTCGCCATCTTTGCCGCCGAGAATATCTTGCGGTGGCTGCCGCGGGGCACGCATCAATACGAGAAGCTGGTCCGCCCAGAAGAGATCGAAAAGCCTGTCACGGAAAATGGCCTCACGATTATCGACCGCACAGGCGTGTTCTTCAATCCGCTGTCAAACCAGTGGAATCTGTCGAAGGACATGGACGTGAACTACATGTTGCTGGCGAAACGCGCCGGCCCATAACATCCACGATCAGGCGCTTGCCCGGCGTCCCTGTCGCGAGCCGCAACACTCCGTGAAAGGCTTGCCCGAACCGCAAGGACACAGGTCGCGACTGCGCCGTTGCAGACGACCGATCAGTGGCACCTTCACCGCCGACGGCAGCGACGACGCCACGAAGGCCACTAGCTTTGCCGACAGGCCCGGCACTACCAGCCGACGGCCGGACTTGAAACCGCGCCAGGCGCGCTCGGCCACGTAGACGGCGCTGAGCTTCGGCAGGATCTTGAACAGCGCGGCCCGACCCGCGCCGGAACTTTCAAGGAACTCTGTCGCCACCGGCCCGGGGGCGACGCAAGTCACCGTAACGCCGGTCGATCCGACCTCTTGATGTAAGGCCTCCGAAAAAGAGCGGACAAACGCCTTGCTGGCATAGTACAGCGCCATGTTCGGACCGGGAGTAAAGCCGGCAATGGAACCGAGATTGAGTACGCCGCCACGCCCGCGCGCCACCATTCCCGGCAGAAAATGCAGCGTCATATCCGTCAGTGCGCGGATGTTGAGGTCGACCATGCCGAGCTGGTCGGCAATAGGAAGCGTCGTCGCTGCCCCACGCAAACCATAGCCGGCGCTGTTGACCAGCACCTCACAAAACAGTCCGTTGGAAGTTAGGAATTCCTTCAATTGTGCCGATGCGTCGGTTGCACGAAGGTCAAGCGACAGCGTGAATGCCTGGCCGCCCGCCTCTTTCACATCGCTCGCCGCGGCAGCCAGTCCATCCAGCGACCGTGCAACAAGGACGACGACCGTCCCGTCTCGTGCAGCCACCTTCGCGATTGCCCGGCCGATGCCCCGTGATCCACCGACGACGACGACGGCGGGGCGCAATGTTTCACGCTGCTCGTCCATCATGATGCCGTTCCTGACGCAACCTCACCGGAGATCACCTCACTGGTAGCCAGGCCTCGGGCCTCATCGGCGATCGCGCCGTTCAGGATGCTCTCGAAGCGAACCAGGGCACGCGCAACGTTCGCGCCATCCATCACCCGATGGTCGTAGTGGATGCGGACCGTGACTGTCCCGTCTTCGGAAATCGGCCCATAGTTGAAAATGGTGGTCAGCGGCGTCAGCGGGTTCAAGGATTCTGCTCCGAGGCCCGAATAGACCGATAGCTGGAATGTGCCGAAACGCCGCCCGCGCTGTCGTCCAAGGTTCAGCCCGAGCCACATCAGCAGCCAGCGGATAGGGCCCGGCGCGCGGGCAAATTTCAGTGCCCTGCGAAACTCCTTGATCTCATGAATCGGCTTCGATCGGGCTGCAAGGAAGTGTTCCTCGATTTCCGCGATGGACTGATGCTCAGGATCCTTCATCGTACTCAGCAGAACGATCCGCTCGCCGTCATGCTCCCGCTCGTGCGCAACAGAGGCAACACTGACCGGATACTCATAGAGCTGCGGCCTGGGCAACTTGACATACGCGCGCCGCAGTTCCGGAACGTCCTGGCTGAGAAGCGCATAGCCTTTCAGAAACAACACCGTCCACGATGTCTTGGTCTGTTGCGCCATTCTCGCCTGTTGCAGCGGTGCGAGGTTCATCTGCCTCTGAACTGTGACGCGCGGCACACCGATCGAAAACCTCATCAGGTCCCCGACGAGACGCCGCGATGGCGAAAGCTTGATGGCACGTCCCCGCATCATGCGTCCTCTAATAGATGTAGGGGATGATTCGCTTCGTCCGGTCCATGTAGGCGCGATACTCCGGCCCGAAGATCTCGAGCATCATCCGCTCTTCCTTGTCCACCCGCAGAAAGAAGAGGACTGCAAAGCCGATCACCCCAGCCAGCCCAACCACCCAATTCGCCAGCAGAAACGCCTGGCCGAGCGCCATGAGCATAAAGGACGTATACATCGGGTGGCGGACGAGCGCGTAAGGGCCGTGGGAAATCAACTCATGCTTTTCGCGTATCTGCAGGGAGATCGACCAGTTCCTGCCGAGCGCCTTGTGCGTCCTGCGGAAGACCCACATGGCCGAGAAAAACAAGACTGCACCAATGATCACCGCCCACAAATGCGCCGGGTAGTCGGCAGCTTCCGGCTTCCCCGTCGCGACGTAGAAGCCCGGAATGAACGCGAGCCCGAGCAATGCGACCGAAAGTCCAACTATTTCAACGCCGGAGCGACGATCGCTAACGACCTTTGTGCGCCTCGCGCGGCGTTCCGAGGGATAGCGAATGGCATACCAAGCGATAATGCCAAGCACCCACACGATTTTACCAATGAGAGCAATGCTCAATTCAGATCACCGGAGTCCTTCGTCGATCATGCGAAGGCGATGACCTGATCGGCTCGCTTCGCACTCACGTATTCATTTCTCGTAGCTTTGTAATGAACTCTTGCGGACGAAGCCAGATGCTCGGCGTCTTGTATCCCATAGAACCTGCAATCTCGCCGACGAAATTGTTGCAATTGTCGACCGTGGCCTGCCACAACTTCGATTTTGCCTGCAATTGGCGAATGAAAGCGACGGTTTTGTTGTACTCGGCCTGGGTGAGCAGAATGCGCCAACTTGCCGAACGGTAGGCTTCTTCAAGGTCACCATCCGTCGCCCCGGTCGTAGCCGGAACGGGAATGAAATGCCCGAGAACGTAGGGCGCAGCGTCAGGAGAAGCCGGCGCAAGCCCGGCAACCTCCGGATTGATCATCCCGCCGGCCTTGTTCAGGCGTCCAAAGACCGCGTAGGTATGGCCATAGGTCAGCGCATAGCGTGAACGGAACTCGATGAAATACTGGCCTTCGCGCTGGGAGGCCTTACCGACTTGTGAACCGCTGGCATCCGAAGTGAACCTCGGTTGCGGCGGTTTGTCGTCCGATTGGCAAGATGTGAGTGCGAGAGCGGTGAGAACCAGCAGGAAAAGGGGGCCTTTTGCAAGCGTCATCGTTACGCTTTATCTCCGACATCGAATGAGCGCGGACCCTCAAGCAAAAATGCCAGCCTAGGGTTGCGCATTTGCGCAGAGGCGGCCCGGCTCCGACAAACGATCGGGGGAGGGGCCACGAAGTCCCTCCCCCTAACTCAAAGATCAGATGTTACTTGGTGATTGGTGCGGCTTCAGCCACCGGTGGCGGGGCCTTCCCCTTGCCTTTACCAACTGCTCCGCAAGCCGTCAGGCTCGAAACGGAAAACAACGCAACCAGGCACATGATTAGGATTCTGCTCATCAAAGTAGTCCTCTCCGTTAGCATGGAATAGGTTATCGAAGGCAACGATTCTACTAATAGCGGTAAAATAGCCCCAAGCCAAGTGCAGAAAGGGCACAGCCTACCCCCACGTCACGCAAGCGACGCGCAAAGCTAACAGACGGTGGCAATATCGATACAAAATGTAAGTATCATATGACCAAAACTGGCGTCCCGACGGGTGCCCGCCCGTAGAGATGAATGATGTCCTCATTGGTCATGCGGATGCAACCATTAGACACCGCCTGCCCAATCAGCCATGGTTCGTTTGTTCCGTGGATACGGAAATAAGTATCCTGTCCGCCGCGGTAAAGATAAAGCGCCGCCGCACCGAGGGGATTGTTCTCGCCGCCGGGAACACCACCTGCATATTGCGCCAAACGCGGCTTGCGCTCGATCATGCTCGCCGTCGGCGTCCACGATGGCCATTCAGCCTTCCGGCCAACAACGGCGCTGCCCTTAAGCGTGAGACCTTCCTCACCGACGGCAACACCGTAGCGTGTCGCGCGGCCTTCACCCTCGACATAGTAGAGACGACGCTCATAGGTGTTGACGACTACGCTGCCGGGCTGCTCGCTGCCCGAATATGCAACTTCCCGCCGACGGATGGGAGAACTCGTCGAGGAGAACGGATTCCCTATCGGCCAGCTCGCCGTAGTGCATCCAGAGGTCATCAAAGCGACACAGCCCAAGACAAGGCCACGGCGCGTAATATGGTCGTTATCCATCGTTACCTGCTAAGATTGGTGAGCCCTACTTCCTTCCTTTAGCATTCCGTGGTTTTCAGGCCAAGTCTCAACCCCACAGAGAATCTAAGCCTCCACAAATTGCATATGGGCGTATTAGTGGGCGGGCTCGGCTAACCCTTTCCATGCAAAAACCATCCTATCGTTGTATAAGTCTTTCATAAAGGTATCGCGGCGGCGCGCACCTCTTGCGGGAACAAGCACCAAAAAGCTAATTTGGACCGATTTCGCGCGCCGGCGCATCAGGGAATTTAGCGAGGATGCGCTGCCACATTGGCATTGCCTTGCTGCAGGGGGAGTATAACAGGAAACGATGAACCTTGGCTTCGAAGGAAAAGTAGCGATTGTCACCGGCGCCGGCTCCGGCATCGGCGCAGCCATCTCCCGCCGCTTGGCTGAGGAAGGCGCGCAGGTCGTCGTCACAGACATCAATGCCGAGGCAGCGGAGCGCGTTGCCGATGAGATTCATGTCCAAGGAGGCCTGTCGCGCCATTTCGCTGTCGATGTGACCGACGCGGCAGCGGTAGAAAAGCTGATTGGAACGGTTGTCGAGACGTGCGGCGGTCTGCATCTTGCCGTCAACAATGCCGGCGTTGATGGTGTTCGCAAGGCAACCGGCGACTACCCCCTCGACAACTGGCACAAGCTGATGGACGTCAACCTCAACGGCGTCTTCTATTGCATGAAGTACGAAATCGGAGCGATGTTCGCGGGTGGCGGCGGTGCTATCGTGAACGTCTCTTCAGTGCTCGGCACCGTCGCCTTGCCAATCGCATGCGCCTATACGGCAGCGAAACATGGCGTCGTAGGACTGACAAAGGCAGCTGCGATCGAATATGCTCGCCTGGGCATTCGAATCAACGCGGTCGGTCCTGGCTGGATCGAAACGCCGCTCTCGTCCGAACATCGCGACATTGCCAGCAGCCGACGCATGGAGGCGCTACAGCCCATGGGAAGGCGCGGCACGCCGGAAGAAGTGGCGGCTCTCGTCTGCTTCCTGTTATCCGAGCAGGCGAGCTTCATCACCGGTAGCTACCATCTCGTCGACGGAGCCTACAGCGCGCACTAGAGCTTCTCGGGGTTAAACTGAAGATTCCAGTCTAGTTCACGTCGTCAGGCAAAACAGGCAGGGCGGCGATCTCGATGCCCTCGTCCAGAAGCGCCTGCGCCTCATCCACTGTCGTCTGTCCGATGATCCCGCGAGCGTCGCTTTCTCCGTAGTGGATCTTGCGGGCCTCCTCGGGAAATCGCGTACCGACATCCTCGGAATTGGCCTTGATTGTCGCAACGGCCTCTTTCAGCTTTTGAAAAGCATCCCGACGCATCGTATCCATCGCCAGCGTCTGCATTTCGTCCTTCTTGCGCGCGGTCGATACCGAGGGCGCCATCAGGAGCTTGGAGATCGACGCCGAATTGCAGCTAGGACAGGTCAGGAAGCCGGATGCGATCTGGCGATCGAAATCGGCGCTTTCGGAAAACCAGCCTTCGAACTCATGGGCATTTTCACAACGCAGAGAATAACGGATCAAGCCGCGACGCCTCCTGCGACAACCCCCGCAACCCTCTCAATAGAGAAATCGCGACCGTTCTTCAGGTTCGGAATCTTGTCATGCGCGGCCTTGACGGCAGAGGGGTCAATGTCGGCGACGATAACGGCTTCGCCCTCCGGACCGGCTGACGCCAGCACCCTGCCCCATGGATCAACGATCATCGAGTGACCGAACGTTTCACGCCCGTCCTCGTGGCGACCGGCCTGAGCAGCAGCGACAACGAAAACGCCATTCTCGATTGCGCGCGCCCGCAGCAGGATTTCCCAATGAGCTTCGCCAGTCTGCTTCGTAAAGGCGGCCGGCACCGTCATCACTTCGGCTCCGGCGACAGCTTGCGCCCGAAAAAGCGCCGGGAAGCGGACGTCATAGCAAATCGCAAAACCCATTTCGGCAAAGGGCAGCGACAACACACGCGCCTCCGACCCCGGACGGTATGCCGCGCTCTCGCGCCAGCTTTCGCCATTGTCGAGATCGACATCGAACATATGAATCTTGTCGTAGCGATTGAGGATCTTGCCGTCGGGACCAAAGAGAAAGCCACGGTTGGCGAGCTTGCCGTCATCCAGAGCGATCGCGGTCGACCCCACATGCATGAAGATGCCCAGCTCTCTGGCGAGCTCCGAACCAGTGCGAGCGATGACATCGTTGCCCTCGTCGCGCAGCACAGCCTTGGCGGCGGCCCGGTCACGCTGCAGCATGCCGGTCATTTCCGGCGTCTGTATATAGGTCGCACCCTGACTGGCCGCCTCACGAACGAGGCGCACCATCGCCGCGGTGTTCCTCTCGGGATCGACACCGGAACACATCTGAATGGCAGCAGCCCTGAACGTCATTTCTCTTCCTTAGGCCGCGAGTAGCGGATCGAGCTCGCCGGCGCGATCCAGCGCGTAAAGATCATCGCATCCGCCCACATGCTGCTCACCAATGAAAATCTGCGGAAACGTCGTGCGGCCGTTGGACTTGCCGATCATTTCCTGGCGGAGATCAGGCGCGAAGGTCGCGTCGTGCTCGACGAAATCGACGCCCTTTTCGGACAACAGCGACTTGGCGCGCACGCAATAGCCGCAGGCTTGGCGCGTATAGATGGTGACGGGTGCCATTAGGACTCCAGACAAAATACAAGTTATCTTTTCGTCATATAGTTTCTGAAAGAGCCCTTGCAAAGGTCAAAACCGTGATGTCGGTCGCCCCCGCCTTGCGCAGAACCCTGGCCGCCGCCGCAACGGTGGCGCCGGTCGTGTAAACGTCGTCAACAAGGACGAGCCGCTTGCCGAAGACGTCGTTGTCCCGCGCCTTGGCGATCGCGAAGACACCGCGCACATTCTCCTCGCGCGCCTTTGCGCCGAGCCCCACTTGCGGGCGCGTCCGCTTGATGCGCAACAACGTGGCGGGCAGCAGCACCTTCCCGGATTGCTGTGCGAGATGACGGGCCAGTTCGGCCGCCTGATTGAATTTGCGCGAGAACATTCGGCTCCGATGCAGCGGCACCGGCAAGATGGCGTCGCAGCGCTCGACCATGCCGTCACTCGCCCGCAGCATCCATCCGGCCATCATCGGCGCGAGATCTGTTCGGTCGCGATATTTCAGGCCATGCACCAACTGACGCACCGGCTCGTCATGAAAAGCAGCGGATCGAAGTCGGTCAAAAGGCGGAGGATTGGCAATTGCCTCGGCGCTGAGGATACCCGAGCCAAGATCATGCGAGAATGGCACGCCCAGGACCTCGCAATAGGGCCGCTCAATAAAGCGCAGGCCAGACCAGCATTTCGGGCATAGACCGCTGTGGCGGCCGGTCGCGACACCGCAAACCACGCATCCCGGCGGATAGACGAGGTCGGCCAAAAGCTGGAAGGGACGCGTCAGGAGCGCCCCATTCAACTCCGCGGGCAATCGTAATCCCCTAAATCCCATCTGCCCCTCAACCCGTTACGCGAGACTAGCGCGTTTCGCGTCTGGAGAAAATCGCCTTGCGACACCCGGTTCGTGGGACTATGCACTGCCCATGGATATCATCTTCGACCAGCCCCGGATTGCTGCAAACCGGCATCGCGCGCTTCTCAACCATGACCCGAAGGCGACGTTTCTCCTTGATATCGCCGCAGAAGAATTGGGCGAGCGCCTCGCGGTGGTCGAACGGACGTTCGACCACGCTGTCGAATTGCATGGTGCGACCGGTGTTGCGGCCCGCGCAGCGATTTCAACCGGCAAGATCGGCAAACTGACCCGGGTCGAGAGCGAGCAGGCCTATGCGAAAGCAGAGGAGGCCTTCGTCAAGGCCACTCTCGAAGAGGTTCCTCTCGAGCCGCAATCCACCAATCTAGTGTTGGCGCCGCTCAGTCTTCACCTGACAAACGATACGCCAGGCGTCTTCATCCAGATTCGCCGCGCTTTGAAACCCGATGGTCTCTTTCTTGCGGCGATCCCAGGCGCGGGGACGTTGCAAGAGTTGCGCGACGTACTGCTGGCAACGGAGATCGAGCTTACCGGGGGCGCAAGTCCGCGGGTGATTCCATTTGCTGATGTGCGAGATGTCGGCGGACTGATGCAGCGCGCAGGCTTTGCCCTTCCCGTCATCGACGCCGAGACCTATACGGTGCGTTACGACTCGATTTTTCCCCTGATGAAGGACTTGCGGGCGATGGGGATGACCAATCCGCTCGTAGCGAGGAGTCGCAAGCCCCTGACACGCGCCTTCTTCCTACGGGCGGCGGAGATCTACGCCGAGCGCTATGCCGACCCGGATGGCCGGATCAGAGCTACCTTCTCGATCATCTATGTCTCGGGATGGGCACCGCACGAAAGCCAGCAGAAGCCGCTTCGACCTGGATCGGCGAAGGTCAGGCTCGCCGACGCGTTGAAGGTCGAGGAACACAAACTCAAGCAGTAGCGACCGCTCTTCCTAGTTCGGTAATGTGAGATAGTTGCCGACGCCAACGAAAAGGTCCGCGAGGCTACCGCTCATCGCTCCGAACCCAACGATTAGGCTAACCGCTATCAGCGATGCAATCAGGCCATACTCGATCGCTGTCGCGCCACGGATGTCAGCCAGAAATGCCCTTACTCTTTGCATTGCCCACCTCGGCGATCAAGCGGCAGTCGTCAAACACGTTGCGGCTGCCGCAGCAACAACGTCGGTGTCAGCAGCCAACCCCGCTTCCGTATCCCTGAACGACGCAGACCGAGCCAGGTGTCTCCTGAAGGACGCTCCGGCGGATCGTGTAGCGTTTGCCGTTCTCGGTCTTCGGAATCGAGCCGGTCGTCATTGTATCGAATTCAGATGGCGCGCTCGCAAAAACGCTCGACTTGGACTTGTCGGCAAGCATCGGCGTCAAGATCAAAGTCAAGGCTACAACAGCCGTGCCGAACAGCAGCGCGATGTTCAGCGCCCCCGTCCTGCTAGAGCCAGTCGAGGTCTGCTGCTTCTCTCTTACAGCTTTCCAGAAATCGTCGTCCATGCGTCAAGCCTTCTACACACACGCCAGTTGCTTGATTGAGGCCGATATTTGGCAGAAGGTGTTAAACGATCGATTAATATCCACACCCAAATTGGACGCTTGCGGAATAATAATCAGAAGTTCCTAAAGTAAATCCTGCAAGATCGGAATGAGTGGCTCGTCCGCGGGCGGCATCGGATAGTCGCGTAGAGCTTGCGGCTTCACCCACTTCAACGCCTGCCCCTCTTTCCCATGCGGAATTCCTTCATAGCGCCGGCACACATAGAGCGGCATCAAAAGGTGGAATTTCTCATAGGTATGGCTCGCGAAGCTGAGCGGCGCCAGGCAGGCGACCTTCGTCGTGATCCCCAGTTCCTCATGCAGCTCACGCACCAGTGATTCCTCGGGCGTCTCGCCCGGCTCGACCTTGCCGCCGGGGAACTCCCAAAGTCCGGCAAGTGATTTTCCCTCGGGGCGTTGCGCCAGCAGGATGCGTCCGTCCGAATCGATCAGGGCGCAAGCGGCAACAAGAAGGATGCTTCGGGCGGGCGTGGCGTCACTCATCGCGACGGCTCCTGCCGCCAATAGGAATAGCGATAGGCCTCATGGAAGCCGAGCCGCTCATAAAGCCCCAAAGCCGGAGAGTTCGTCGCTTTCACCTGCAACCAGGCCGAACGGGCGCTGCGCATTCTGGCCCAGCGCAAGGCGGAGGTCAGGATTTCCATCCCCAATCCCTCGCGGCGGCGCTCCCTGGCAACGGAAAGCGACATGATGCCGGCAAGGTCATTGTCTTGAACGCAAAGGACCGTTGCGAGTGGCCCCGTCTGCGTGTCCTCGATCATGAAGAGGCCTGACGGCGGCTTGATCGCGTTGATGATCTCTGCGAGCGCCGGCTTCAGCTTGGACGAGACGCCGTCGGTTGCCAGATTGGCATCCACGAAGCGGCCGATGTCATGGGTCGGCAAGTGATCGAGCGTATCAGGCAGCTCCGCATGGGCAAGATCGCAGGTCATCACGATCGTCTCGTCGAAGGATGACCATTGCTGCGCCCGAATAAGGTCGATCAGCACCGGTGAGGCCAGCGGTGTCTGACGAAGGACAGCCGGGCGGCCATAGGCTTCGAACTTGCGACTTGCCTTCGCCAGCCGAATTTCGACATCGCGGTGATCCGAAGGATCGAGCGGCACGATGGAGTTCAGCCGGTTGGACGGATGTCCCGCGGTCAGCCGCACCTGCCAGCTGCCGTCATACTGTACGGACGAGGCCGGCCAGGCGCGGAAACCGACGGCCTCCAGCCTGCGCACGAGCGGCAGATTTGGCTTCTTGGATAAAGTTTCAGTCAATGAAAGATCAGCTCCGGTAGTCACCGTTGATGGCGACATACTCCTTTGTAAGGTCGCACGTCCAGACCGTAGCGGTGCCGTTTCCGAGACCGATGTCGACCTTCACAGGAATATCCTGCTTTCTCATCACATTGGTTGCGGCTTCCTCGGAATAACCGGCGTCACGCTCGCCATTGACGGCGACACGCACATCGCCGAACCAAATCGCCAGCCGGTCGCGGTCTGCCATCTCACCCGACTTACCGACGGCCATGACAATACGGCCCCAGTTGGCGTCTTCGCCAGCAGCAGCGGTCTTGACCAGCGGCGAATTGGCGATCGACAACGCGATCCTCTTCGCAGCCGCATCGCTTTCGGCACCGGTCACGGTGATCTCCAGCATCTTCGTGGCACCCTCGCCGTCGCGCACGACCTGCAGCGCAAGATCCTTGAGAAGATCATTGAGCGCAGCGCGGAATGAGGCCAGGCGCGCATCATCGGCCTTCTCGACACGAACTTGACCATCTTCGGCAGCCGCGCCGGTAGCAAACAGCATCAGCGTGTCGGAGGTCGAGGTGTCGCTGTCGACCGTCATTGAATTGAACGTCGGATCAACACCCGCAGACAGGAGCGCCTGCAGGGCGGCGGGAGCGATATCGGCATCGGTTACCACGAAGGAAAGCATGGTCGCCATATCGGGAGCAATCATGCCGGCACCCTTGGCAATGCCGTTGATCGCCACCTTCACGCCGCCGATCTCCGCGCTGCGGGTGGCGACCTTCGGATAGGTGTCGGTGGTCATGATCGCCTTGGCGGCCTCGAACCAGAAGTCGCCGGTTGCATCCGCGTGCATCTGGTCGAGAACGCCAGAGAACTTCGTCGCGTCCAGCGGTTCGCCGATGACGCCGGTGGACGCGAGGTAAACCTCGCTCTCACCGCAACCAACGGCAGCCGCTGCCGACTTTGCCGTCAAGGCAGTCGCCTCACGCCCCTTCAGGCCCGTAAAGGCATTCGCATTACCGGAATTGACGACGACGGCGCGCGCGGTGCCATGCGGCAGGTTTGCGCGGCAAAAATCGACCGGTGCAGAGGGGCACTTCGAACGCGTAAAGACGCCGGCGACCGCTGCGGGCTTGTCGAACACCATCATCAGCACGTCGGTGCGGTTCTTGTACTTGATGCCGGCCGATGCAGTGGCCATGCGCACGCCGCGCAAGGCGGGCACGGTGGCATAGGATTTCGGAGCGAGCGGAGAAACGGAACCGGACATGGCGATCGACCTGATGGCTGGAAGGATTTTCAGGGCGAAGTATAAGCCGGCTCGCCCTGCGGAAATACGACAACTGCTATAGGGAAGGGCCCGGAAGAACCGGGCCCTAAACTTTGGATCTTACTGCTGCGGCTGCGCGGCGGGCGGTTCGTCGCCCGGCTGCGGCTGCTTGTTGGCGTCGTCGTAGCCCTTGCGCAGTGCTTCGTCGGTAATGTCGACCTTGGACTTTTCCTTGGCAGCGGCGAGAAGCGCAAGATACTTGTCACGCATGACGAGTTGGCGAACCTGATCCTTGACCTGATCGAAGGCCGGCGGAGGTGCGTCCCGCTTATCCTCGACGAGGATGACGTGATAGCCGAAATCGGTCTTCACGGGCGTCTTGGTGTAGGTGCCCTTGTCAAGCGCGAAGGCGGCCACTTCGAATTCCTTGACCATGCGGCCCTTGGTGAAATAGCCGAGATCACCGCCGTCAGCCTTGTTCGGATCGGTAGACTTTTCCTTCGCCAGATCCGCGAAGTTCTTGCCGGCGTCGAGCTGCTTGATCACGTCCTTGGCCTCGTCCTCGGTCTTCACGAGGATGTGGCGTGCGTGCACTTCTTCCTGCTTCGGAAGTGCCGCGACTTCCTTGTCGTAGCGCGCCTTCACTTCAGCGTCCGTGACCGTGTCAACAACCTGCTTCTTGAAGTAGGCGTTGTGCAGTTCGCGATCGGCGAGATACTGCATGCGCTTCTTGAATTCGGCGGTCTGGTCGAGCTTCTCGGCAATCGCGTCCTGAGCCAGCAGCTTGACGTCGATGGCGGCGGACAGCGCGGCGATTTTCTTCTGGTCGTCTGGCAACTGTGCCAGCTGCGGGTCGAGATTGGCGACAGCCAGATCGAGGTCGGACTGATGAATTTCGACATTGCCAACCTTGGCAATGACGGCATCCGGCTTGTCTTCCGCGTAGACCGGCGCCTGGAACGCAACAAAGGTTGCGAACGCCATCACAGCGATTTTGTTGTAGTTCAACATCAAATAACCCTTCACAGTTACACCCACCGGCTTCAGCTTCGTGAATTCAGCCTGAAACAGCCATCAACACTGGAATGTGGCCTTTGTATATCAGCCAAATCCGTTGACATCATTCGACCCCCCTCTTATCTGTCACGCAACCTCGCGTCCAGAACAGTTTCCTGGCGTTTCGAGACGTGTGCCTGAAATTCGGCTGGGCAGCGGATTAAGAAAAGCCGGGGGATATTATTGAGAAAGGACCAGTCATATGGTCAGCTTTGGCGGTATAGCCCGCAAAATATTTGGCTCTGCCAATGATCGCCGCGTGCGGTCCTTCCAGCCGAAAGTCGCAGCCATCAACGCCATCGAAGAAAAAACGAAGGCATTGAGCGACGAACAACTGGCTGCCCAGACCGTCGAATTCCGCAAGATGCTGGCTGACGGCAAGACGCTCGATGACATCCTTGTGCCTGCGTTCGCCGTTGTTCGCGAGGCTTCGCGCCGTGTTCTCGGCATGCGACCTTTTGACGTACAGCTGATCGGCGGCATGATTCTCAATGATGGCGACATCGCTGAGATGAAGACCGGTGAAGGCAAGACGCTTGTCGCGACCCTGCCGGTTTATCTGAACGCACTTGCCGGCAAGGGCGTGCACGTCGTTACCGTAAACGACTACCTCGCCCGCCGCGACGCCGCGACCATGGGCAAGATCTACGGCTTCCTCGGCCTCACCACAGGCGTCATCGTCCACGGCCTGTCGGACGAAGAGCGTGCTGCCGCCTATAACTGCGACATCACCTACGCGACCAACAATGAACTCGGCTTCGATTATCTGCGCGATAACATGAAGTACGAGAAGAACCAGATGGTCCAGCGCGGCCACAATTTCGCGATCGTCGACGAAGTGGACTCGATCCTCGTTGACGAAGCGCGCACGCCGCTGATCATCTCCGGTCCGCTCGACGACCGCTCCGATCTCTACAACACGATCGACGCCTTCATCCCCCAGCTAACCGAGGGCGACTACGAGATTGACGAGAAGCAGCGCTCGGCCAACTTCTCCGAAGTAGGCACGGAAAAGCTGGAAAACCTGCTCCGTCAGGCCGGCCTGCTGAAGGGTGCCTCGCTCTACGACATCGAGAACGTTGCGATCGTCCACCACGTCAACAACGCCTTGAAGGCACACAAGCTGTTCCAGCGCGACAA
Organism: Rhizobium sp. BK399; assembly: GCF_014194695.1. GTDB lineage: Bacteria > Pseudomonadota > Alphaproteobacteria > Rhizobiales > Rhizobiaceae > Rhizobium. Next base: position 35,572 of record NZ_JACIAH010000007.1, read on the forward strand.
GGACTACATCGTCCGCAATGACGAGATCGTCATCATCGACGAATTTACCGGTCGCATGATGCCCGGTCGCCGTTACTCGGAAGGCCAGCACCAGGCGCTGGAAGCCAAGGAAAAGGTGACGATCCAGCCGGAAAACCAGACGCTGGCGCAGATCACCTTCCAGAACTACTTCCGCATGTACGACAAGCTCGCTGGCATGACCGGTACGGCGCAGACGGAAGCCGAAGAATTCGGCAACATCTATGGTCTCGAGGTCGTCGAAGTGCCGACCAACCTGCCGATCAAGCGTATCGACGAGGACGACGAGGTCTACCGGACCTTCGAAGAGAAGTACAAGGCGATCATTGCCGAGATTGCGGACGCGCAGACGCGCGGCCAGCCGGTTCTCGTCGGTACCACCTCGATCGAAAAGTCGGAACTTCTCGCCGAGCTGATGCGCAAGCAGGGCTTCAAGGACTTCCAGGTTCTCAACGCCCGCTACCACGAGCAGGAAGCCTACATCGTCGCCCAGGCCGGTGTGCCTGGCGCGGTGACGATCGCCACCAACATGGCAGGCCGAGGCACCGATATTCAGCTCGGCGGCAACCTCGAAATGCGTATCGAGCGCGAACTTGGCGAGGTCGAGCCCGGTCCCGAGCGTGACGCCAAGATCGAAGCGATCCGCGAGGAGATCAAGCAGCTCAAGGAAAAGGCACTCGCCGCCGGTGGCCTCTACGTCATCGCTACCGAGCGCCACGAGAGCCGCCGCATCGACAACCAGCTGCGCGGTCGTTCCGGTCGCCAGGGCGACCCGGGCCGCTCGAAGTTCTACCTGTCGCTTCAGGACGACCTGATGCGTATCTTCGGCTCCGACCGCATGGACGGGATGCTGCAGAAGCTCGGTCTCAAGGAAGGCGAAGCCATCGTCCATCCCTGGATCAACAAGGCGCTGGAGCGTGCGCAGAAAAAGGTCGAGGCTCGTAACTTCGATATCCGCAAGAACCTTCTGAAGTACGACGACGTTCTGAACGATCAGCGCAAGGTGATCTTCGAACAGCGCCTCGAGCTGATGGAATCGGCGAACATCTCCGAGACCGTCTCCGACATGCGCCGCGAGGTCATTGAAGACCTGGTCGAAAAGCACATCCCGGAACGCGCCTATGCCGAGCAATGGGATGCCGCTGGCCTGAAGGAACGGACCGCTGCCCTGCTCAACCTCGATCTGCCGGTTGAAGACTGGGTCAAGGAGGAAGGCATCGGCGAGGACAATATCCGCGAACGCCTGACGGAAGCGTCGAACGCGGCCTTCACAGAGAAAGCTGAGCGTTTCGGCGACGACATTATGCACTATGTCGAGCGCTCGATCGTCATGCAGACGCTCGATCACCTCTGGCGCGAGCATATCGTCAACCTCGATCACCTACGCTCCGTCATCGGCTTCCGTGGCTATGCTCAGCGCGATCCGCTGCAGGAATACAAGTCGGAAGCGTTCGAGCTCTTCACCTCGCTGCTCAACAACCTGCGTGAAGCCGTCACTGCCCAGCTGATGCGCGTCGAACTCGTACAGCAGGCGCCAGCCGAGCCGGAACCGCCGTTCATGCAGGCTCATCACCTGGATCCGGATACCGGCGAAGATGATTTTGCACCGGCCTTCCAGGCTTCTGAAGTGACTGTTGCCCCGGAAAACCGCAATCCAGCCGATCCGTCGACCTGGGGTCACGTCGGCCGAAACGAGCCCTGCCCTTGCGGCTCGGGCAAGAAGTTCAAACATTGCCACGGCGCCTTCGCACAGGCCTAAGCCAGCAGCAAACGTTCTGAAAATGCCGCCTTCGGGCGGCATTTTCTTTTGTGGAAACAGCGCACCGCATTAAGCGCCGACGCACGGCTACAACCGTTTCTTAACGCTGCTCTGCCAAGACTTCGGCTAGGATTTGCCTGAAGAGTTTTGCGTGTTTGTGATGGCGGTCATTGAGACGGCGGAAAAGATGCTGCCTGCGGGTCTGCGCCCGGCGGCTAGCCGTATGCTGCGCGCACTCGCTGCCGTCATGACGGCACGGGGAGACAAGGCTGCCGCCCAGCGCATGGCGCTGACCGCCTTTTCCATTCGCATTGTCAGCGCCAGTCTCGCCTTTCTGTCGCAAATCGTATTGGCGCGCCTCATGGGCGAATACGAGTACGGAATCTTTGTATTCGTCTGGGTTCTGATCGTCCTCTTCGGCGATCTTTCCTGCCTCGGCTTCCACACCGCCATTGTCCGCTTCCTGCCGCAATACAAGGCAGCGGGCGCGTTTGAAAAGATCCGCGGGTTGACCGGCACCGCCCGCATCTTCGGCTTGCTTTCCGGCACCGCCGCCCTTGCCGCCGGCATGATCGCCCTGCACGTCTTCGGCGAGAGGATCGAGAGCTACTACGTCATGCCGATCTTCCTCGGACTGATCGCCATGCCGATGATCGCGCTCGGCGACATCCTGGAAGGCACGTCGCGCGCCAATCACTGGCCTGTCATGGCGTTGAGCCCTGCCTACATCGTCCGGCCTGTACTCATCATTCTCTTTATGTTGACTGCGATCGGGCTCGGCGCGCCGCACACTGCGATGACGGCGATGCAGGCCGCGCTCGCCGCCACCTATGTCACCACCGTTGGGCAATACGTCGCGACGCTCTTGCGGTTGCGCCGTCATTACCACGAAGGTCCGCGTCAAGTCGATTTTCTCGGTTGGCTCGGCGTCGCTTTCCCGATCTTCCTCATCGAAGGCGTCGGCTTCCTCCTGACCAATTCCGACGTTGTCGTCGTCGGCATCTTCCTCGAGCCACACGACGTCGCGATCTATTTCGCTGCCGCCAAGACGATGGCGCTCGTCCACTTCATCAATTTTTCGGTGAAGGCAGCCTCCGGCCCTCGCTTTTCAAGCCTCATCGCTGAAGGGACACGCCAGCAGCTAGCGGCGGCTGCGATCGACGCGGCCAGATGGACTTTCTGGCCCGCGCTTGCAATCGGCCTTGCCGTGGTGGCTGCCGGTCACTTGCTGCTCTCGCTCTTTGGCGGCGCCTTCACGGACGGCTACGTGTTGATGGCGATCCTGCTCGCCGGCATTCTCTCCAAAGCGTTGGTCGGACCGGCTGAAACGTTGCTGATGATGGCGGGCAAACAGAACACGTGTGTTCTGCTTTATGCCGTAGCGCTTGCAGCGAACATCGGCCTCAACCTGCTCTTCATCCCCAGACTGGGCATCGAGGGCGCTGCGATCGCCACGGCCTCGGCCATGGGCGTGGAAGCCATCCTCCTGCACTTTGCTGTCCGGCATACGCTTGGCATCGCGCTCTTCGCCTTTGCCGCGTCTCCGGCCAAAACAGACATGGAAGCCCGATAAAATGGTCCGCAATCCTCCAGCTACCGAAACGACCGACGTCACGACGAACCGCATGGTTCACGAGCTTGCGGCTCTCGATTTCGATACGCCGCACGCGGACGCGCGTGTTGAAATCGGCCGCCCGGGCCGCGAGCTCTGCCTCTACTCAGGCAAGCTCGGCTACGAACTGCAGGAAGAGCTCGACTTCCTGTCCAATCGCGCGATGGAGCCGAACGTCTTCTTCACCGGGCGTTTTCTGGCGCCCGCCATGCCCCGCCTGGACGACAGGCAGGTTAGCTTCGCCCTGTTACGGGACCAGAACGACGCACGCAGCCGAATGCGCTTCCTCATGCCGTTCTCAGTCGAAAAGCCAGGCTTCGCCGTTGGCCCCTCGATCATCCGTGTCTGGTCGAACAGTTTCGCGCCACTCGGCACGCCGCTGATCGATGCCGAGGAAGCGGGCGAGACGCTGGACAATCTCTATGACGGCCTGACCCATCAAGACCTGCGCCTGCCGCAGATCCTGGTCCTTCCGGATGTCCGGCTGAACGGCATCTTTGCCCGTATGGCAAGGGCGGTCGCCATCAGCCGCAACCTGCCGATCACCATTACCAATCCCTACCAGCGCGCCATGCTGCAAAGCGACGAAGATGCCGTCGCCTACCTTCGCAGTTCGATTTCCTCGTCACATATGCGCGAGATGCGCAGGCAGTGGCGCCTGCTCGAGGAGCAGGGCACGGTCGTCTACAGCGTCGCCCGCCAGCCGCACGAAGTCCACACGCGCTTCGAGGAGTTCCTTGCGCTCGAGGCAGGCGGCTGGAAGGGCAAGAAGCGCAGCGCGCTCGTGACCGACCGCTACCACACCGCCTTTGCCCGTGAGGCCGTTTCCAATCTCGCCGCCGTCGACGCCGTGCGTATCCACACGATCGACTTCAACGGCAAGGCAATCGCTGCCACGGTGGTTTTGATGATGGGCGGCGAGGCCTATACGTGGAAGACGGCCTATGACGAAGCTTACTCGCGCTATTCGCCGGGCAAGCTGCTGATGGGCGAGTTGACGGAATGGCACCTCGACGACGCCAACATCATGCGCTCGGACTCCTGTGCTGTCCCTAACCATCCGATCATGGACCGCTTCTGGCAGGAGCGCGAGGACATGGGAACGATGGTGATCGGGCTTGCCCAGAATGGCGACCGCGACGTGCGCCAGGTGGCCGCCCAGCTTCACATGTATAGCAGCACGAGAAATGTTGCGAAGATGCTGCGCCAAAAGATCATGTCGCTTGCACGGCGCGGCAAGTCTCCGCAATAAGGCGCAAATCCCAAGAGCCTCAGCCGGCGCTGGCCCGCTCTCTGAGCAAGCGGCGGATAACCTTGCCCGTCGTCGTAAGCGGCAGTTCTGTAACGAATTCCACCTCGCGCGGGTACTCGTGCATCGAGAGACGTAGTTTCACCCAGTCGCTGATCTCCGACGCCAGTCCATCGCTCGGCTCGAACCCCGGCGCCAGCACCACATAGGCTTTGACGATCTCGGTACGGACGGGATCCGGCTTGCCCACCGCCCCGGCCAGTTGCACTGCCGGATGCCCGATCAGACAGTCCTCGATTTCCGCCGGTCCGATGCGGTAGCCCGAGGAGGTAATGACATCGTCATCCCGCCCGAAGAACGTCACATATCCGTCGGCGTCCTGACGGCCGATGTCCCCGGTCAGCAGCCAGTCACCAACGAACTTCCGCTCGGTTGCAGCAGCGTCGTTCCAATATCCGAGGAACATCACGGGATCGGGCCGGCGGATGGCTATCTGCCCGGCTTCGCCGATGACGAGCTCTTCGCCTGCTTCGCTGACGATCGCAACGCTATGCCCGGGCACCGGCCGACCGATCGCACCGGGACGACTGACCCCGATGGCGGCATTCGACGAGAGCACGAAATTGCACTCCGTTTGACCGTAGAACTCGTTGACGGTGATCCCCAGCGTGCGCTTGACCCACTCCTGTGTTTCCGCACCGAGCGACTCGCCTGCCGAACCGATCGTGCGCAACACGAGATCGTACTTGGAACGCGGATCAGGCACCGATTTCAGCAGCCGCAAGGCTGTCGGCGGGATGAAACCATTGCGCACCTTCATCTCGGCCATGATCCGATACGCCATGTCGGCATCGAATTTCTGCGCCGGTGAGGAGACGACGGGCACGCCGAGCAGCAGGCTTGGCAGGAGAGCGTTCAGTACCCCTCCGGCCCAGGCCCAGTCTGATGGCGTCCAGACCTTGTCGCTCGGTTGCGGAAAGCCTTCGTGCGCGAACTGCATGCCGGGTATGTGTCCAGCCAAGACCTGGTGCCCGTGCAACGCGCCTTTTGGCGGGCCTGTCGTTCCCGACGTGAAGATCATCAGCGCCGGATCGTGGGGTGCTGTCTTCGCGACCTCGAAGACAGGCGGATGGCTTTCGACCAACGCTGTAAACGATCGCACGCCATGACGATCGCTGTCGACGCAGATCACTTCTGCCAGGTCGGGCAGTCGTTCGCGTATGTGGCTAATGCGGTCGAGTCCGAACCTGTTGGTGATGACGGTGGAAGCGCCGGCGGTACGCAGCCTGTATTCCAACGCCTCGACGCCGAAGAGCAAGGCCAGCGGCAGCGCGATCGCGCCCATCTTGTAGATCGCGACATGGGCAATGACAGTCTCGAAAGACTGCGGCAGAAGCAAAGCGACCCGATCGCCTCTCTTTACCCCCAAAGACATCAGAGCATTGGCAAGCGACGAAGACCGATCCGCGAGTTGCCGATAGGTCATTGAGAGGTGATTGCCGTCGGGGCTGAAATGCTCAAGGCAGACGCGATCCGGCACGCGCTCGGCCCATTCGTCGCTGACCGCGCGGCCGATATTAAAATCCCCGGGTATATCCCACGCGAAATCGCGGTAGAGGTCTTCATAGCGATCGCGCTGCGGCAGTCTCATCGGCGAAAATCCAGTCAAATGCTGCAACAGCTAACACCCGAAACTCCGCCGACGCAAGCGCGAGACCAGCGGACGCCCCTCTGGTCGGTCACAAAACTTTTATGCGAGCAACCAACACTTTCGCGCTTGCCGCGCTAGATCAAGGAGCGCGCTGGGTAGCGATCGAATGTTTGGAGCAATTTCATGGACTACGTCAACTTTGGCGGCACCGGGCTGGAAGTTTCGAAAATCTGCCTGGGCTGCATGACCTTCGGCGAGCCTGCCCGCGGTAACCATAGCTGGACGCTCGGCGAGGAAGAAAGCCGGGCGCTGATCAGGCAGGCGCTTGATCTCGGCATCAATTTTCTCGACACGGCCAATGTCTACTCGGACGGATCGTCCGAAGAGATAGTCGGCCGAGCGATCCGCGACTTTGCCAAGCGCGACGAGATCGTGCTCGCGACCAAGGTTTTCAACCGCATGCGTCCCGGTCCGAATGGCGCCGGCCTCTCACGCAAAGCGATCTTCGACGAGATCGACAACAGCCTGCGTCGGCTCGGGACCGACCATGTCGACCTTTATCAGATCCACCGTTTTGACCATACGACGCCGATCGAGGAAACGCTGGAAGCCCTGCACGACGTCGTGAAGGCCGGCAAGGCGCGCTATATCGGCGCCTCCTCCATGTATGCCTGGCAATTCGCCAAGATGCTCTACACCTCGCGTGCCAATGGCTGGACACCCTTCGTCAGCATGCAGGATCACCTGAATTTGCTTTATCGCGAGGAAGAACGCGAAATGCTCCCATTCTGCCAGGATCAGAAGATCGCGGTGATCCCCTGGAGTCCACTCGCCCGCGGCCGGCTGACGCGCGACTGGGATGAGAAGACCGCCCGCAGCGAAACAGACGAATTCGGCAAGACGCTCTACAAGCAGGCGGAAGATGCCGATCGCGCCATTATTGGTGCCGTCGGCAAGCTGGCCGAGAAACATGGTGTTTCACGTGCCCAGATCGCCACTGCCTGGATCCTGCAGAAGAGCGCGGTGACAGCACCGATCATCGGTGCATCGAAAGCCAACCACCTTACTGATGCGGTCGCGGCGCTCGCCGTCAAGCTGGCGCCGGAGGACGTTGTAGCCCTCGAAGATCCTTACGTTCCCCACCGGGTCGAAGGCTTCAAGTAAAACGATTGTTGGCAAAGCGCCGGTCGCTGGCCTCGGCCGGCAACCGGCCAATTCGGTTTGCGCATTCCTCTCAAGGATCCACCATGACGACCATTCCCTTCGAGGCCCGCCGCTTTCAATCTACCGCCGCCTACTACACGCGTTATCGCGTCCCCTATCCGGATGAACTGATCGAGCGGATCGCTGAGCGCGGCGGTCTTGCGCCCGACGAACGCCTGCTCGATCTCGGTTGCGGTCCCGGCCAGCTCGGCATCGCCTTCGCGCGACTGGCCAAGGCGACCGTCACAGGCCTCGACCCCGAGCCCGAGATGCTGGAGGTGGCCCACGCTGATGCCGCCGCTGCCGGCGTTGATGTCACCTTTGTCAAAGGCTCTTCCTATGATCTTGATTCACGCTTCGCGCCCCTGAAGATGACGGTCATGGGGCGTTCTTTCCATTGGATGGACCGACTAGCAACGCTGACTGCGCTCGATGAGATCACCGTTGCCGACGGCTGCGTGGTGTTGTTTGGCGACCGTCATATCTCCTCGACGCCGGAGTGGCGACAGGCCGTGAACCCGCTTGCCGAAGCCTTCGCACCCGAGCGCAATGCCGATCGCGAACGACGCAAGGCACCCGACTGGATAGAGCATGAAAACATCCTGCTTCGCTCACCCTTCAACGATCTGGAGCGGATCTCGGTTATCAGGGAACGCAAGCTTGGCCTTGACGATATCGTCGGCCGCGCCTTTTCCACCTCTGTGACGTCGCCACAGGCGCTCGGCGAGAGAACGGCCGCATTCGAGGCAGAACTGCGCAACAGCCTTCTCAAGCTGTCGCCGGAGGGCGCCTTCGCGGAGGTGGTGGAGATCGGCGGCCTGATCGCACGCCGAAGCTAGCGGTCAGCGCTTCTTTACCGGAGAAAGCGCATCGCGGGTGGTATAAAGAAAGCTGTCGGAGAGCTCGCGGCTCTCGACGGCGCGTGCGAGGACGACGGCGCCCATCATCGCTGAGAGGGTCGTGAAGCCCTTCGCGCGCCGCTCCTCAGCCGTCTCGCCGGGAACGATACCGGATAGAATATCGACGAGCATCGAAAGCCCGTCATTGAAGGTCTCGCGCATCGGCCCGCGGCTGCGGCTGACCTCCTGGGCAAGCGAGGCAAAGACACAGCTGCCGCCTGGATCATCGACGCTGCATCGGGACAGATAGTGATTGAGCAGCGCATCCAGAGGCTGCGCCGGTGCCGCGGCAATGATCTCGTTCCAGCGGATCTTCACCTTTTCGATCAAGGTGCGGCTGACTTCGAGCGCCAGGTCCTCCTTCGATTCGAAATGCCCGTAGAATCCGCCATGCGTCATCCCGGCCGCCTTCATGATGTCGGCGACGCCGATACCGTCGAAACCCTTTTCGCGAAACAGCACGCCTGCGACCTGCAGGATCTTCTCGCGATTTTCGGCAAATTTCTCTCGGCTGACCCGCATTCATTTCTCCGCAATTGGCAGCTTGACAATTTATATGATGTCCATCATCAATATGCAATAATTATGATGATCATCATCTAAAATCCAGATCGTACGACAACCCCAGACGGAAGCGTCATTATGGTATCGACTGCACTTGCCTCATCGCTGGCGCGACGCAACATCCACTATGGATGGATTGTTGTCGCCGCAACTTTCCTGACCATGCTGGTGACAGCCGGCGCGATGGGCGCCCCCGGCGTCCTGATCAAGCCCCTTCAGGATGAATTCGGCTGGGAGACCTCGCAGATATCGTCGGCGCTTGCCGTCCGCTTGATTCTCTTCGGTCTCATGGGGCCTTTCTCGGCCGCCTTCATGAACTATTTTGGCGTCCGCAAGGTGATCGTCTTCGCGATGATCCTGATCTCAAGCGGCTTCGTCGGCTCGCTGTTCATGACTGAGCTTTGGCAGTTGCTTCTGCTCTGGGGCGTGGTTGTCGGCCTCGGCACCGGGCTGACCGCCATGGTGCTCGCCGCCACCGTCTCGGCCCGCTGGTTCACCAGGCACCGTGGCCTCGTGGTCGGCATGCTGTCGGCGAGTTCCGCCACGGGCCAGCTGGTCTTTCTGCCAATGATGGCGCAGCTGACGGAAACCTACGGCTGGCGCGCGACGGTCTTCTTCGTCTGTGGCATGATCCTGTTTGCGGCACTCGTCGTGCTCGCCTTCATGCGCGACCGCCCCTCCGATCTCAACCTGCCGTCCTTCGGAGAGGCACAGGTGACGCCGCCGCCCGCGCGGACCGGCGGACTGCTCACCATGCTCGCCGCACCTGTTGTCGTCCTCAAGGAGGTCTCAAAGACCTCGACCTTCTGGATCCTCTTTGCCACCTTCTTCATCTGCGGACTGAGCACAAACGGCCTGATCCAGACCCATTTCGTGACGCTCTGCGGCGATTTCGGCATCCTGCCGGTGGCTGCGGCCAGCGTTCTCGCCGTAATGGGCATCTTCGATTTCTTTGGCACGATCGGCTCTGGCTGGCTGTCCGACCGTTTCGACAATCGCTGGCTGCTTTTCTGGTATTACGGGCTGCGCGGACTGTCGCTGCTATTCCTGCCATTCAGCGATTTCACCTTCTACGGCCTGTCGATCTTCGCCGTCTTCTACGGCCTCGACTGGATCGCCACCGTTCCACCGACAGTGAAGATCGCCGCCGACCGCTTCGGCCGCGAAAAAGCTGGCATCGTCTTCGGCTGGGTCTTCACCGGCCATCAGCTGGGTGCCGCCACCGCCGCCTATGGCGCCGGCCTGTCGCGAACAGAACTGCAGAGCTATCTACCCGCCTTCTTCATTGCCGGCGCCTTCTGCCTGCTCGCCTCGGTCCTCGCGATCACGCTGAAGAAGTCGGGCCTTCACGCACCCGCTGCCGCCGGCGCACACTGACACGGTTTCCGGCCTGAGACGGCGGGCCGGAAACTCCAATAAATCAAGCCGAGAACTTCGCCCGCCGTCTTGCGCGCGCGGGCGAACGCATGCTAGACAGCCGCCTCGTCGGTATCCGTTGCCCCATTGGCGGAATTGGTAGACGCGCTCGACTCAAAATCGAGTTTCGAAAGAAGTGCTGGTTCGACCCCGGCATGGGGCACCACCGACAATCCCACTGCTGCTGCCAGACATCACCACCGGACAGTTTCTCTCGGGTGTTTTTTTGTCAGGCCTGGTCGACGCGTTTCCAGCACGATCGCTCAATGCGGCGCGCCAATAGCAACCACTCGGCGCCGATTGCGCCTAAGCGGTGCTCAAGCACGGCCGCAAGCAGGATCTTCAGTGAAAGCTTCCTGCGAAAACGACGCCCAGTGAGATAAAGATCATTGCCCCAACGATGACGGCAAGCTTGCTGATTGCGCCGGGGACGTGGACCCCTGCCGCATCGACCTTACATGCGAGATAGAGGGGGAATGCGACGAAGAAGATCGAGATCCACTTCGGGCGCATCATCGTCGCATCGACAGCCAGCATGATGACGAAGACCAGAAACATGCTGACGACAAGCATCCGGCCGATCACCCGCGTCCATTCGCTGCTCGCAGCGAAAATGGTGCGGAGATGCCCGCGATAGACAACGGCGAGAATAGCGATCGTCAATGCACAGCATTTGACAATTGATTCCACCAGCTCCAAGGCGGCGATGAGCTGCAGAGGCATCCCGTGGCTCGATGCTGCCCGCATCTTTGTCACCGTGTCACCGGTTGCCGCATCGAGATGGGTTACCGCCCAATAAACGTGCGGGGCAACAACAGCGAGACCAACCGCAATGGTCGCGGCCAGCCGCCAGTTGAGAACCAATCGGCGCAGGCTGGGTTCAAGCAGGAGCGCAACTACGGTCGCCACGGGGATGATCGCAAAGTTGTACTTTGCCAGAAATCCCAGGCCGGCCGCCGCGCCGAGAAGCGCGTAGTTGCCAGCCGACGGGCGCTCGGCCACTAACGTCAGCACGTAGAGGAACAGCGCAACAGCAGCGAAGGCGCCAATGCTGTGGGTCAAATCCCGCTGCGACAGCAGAAAGACCGCCGGCAGGCTCAGGAAGCCGAGAATGGAAATCCAGGCAGTGTCACGCTCTCCCACCACTTTGCGAGCAGCCAAGCCAAGAAACAGGCAGCTCATCAGCAACGTCGCATTCTTCATGAATGCCAGCGTATCGACTGACACGCCGAAGACCTTGGCGAAACAGTAGAACACCCAGTTGTAGAGAGGCGGCTGGTCGCCATAACCGAATTGCAACGCATGCGAGAGTGCGACTTGTTCCGCCTCGTCGGAGGCGAGATCGCCGCCGCGCAGCAGCCGAAGGACGAAGCTCGCGGTAAAATACGTTGCCAGCAGAAGGACGGGAAGGAGTGTGCTTAGCCGCGTCGAACGGCGAGGGGAAACATATGAACCACTAGTAGTATCCGTCAAATTTCGGCCCCATCTCCGCTCGCCTGGACAATGCTCTGTGGCGGAAACATGCAATTCCTCTGATAAACCGCACAACAGTTCACCTGTAACTTCGGGGACTTACCAGCGCCGTTCCTGCGGGGGGTGTTGCTCCAACGCAACGCTTGCCGAGCCGACCCGGTGGCAGCATTGCCGCCGCAATCTGTCTCTACCCACCATTTGGTTGGAGGTTGCAAATCAACTGTTTAACTTTTGAGGCGTTTCCGCCAAACTGCGGCCGCCCAAAAAGGAAAGCGCGCGCGTGCATCAGGAAGTATCGCTTATTGCCACAATTGCCGTGAGTTTCGTCTGTGCGGCGATCCTCGGTTACATCGCCGACCGACTGCGTCTGCCGCCACTGGTCGGCTATCTTCTCGCCGGCATTGCCATGGGGCCGATGACGCCTGGCTTCGTCGCCGATACCGAGCTTGCAAGTCAGTTGGCCGAAATGGGCGTCATCCTGTTGATGTTTGGCGTTGGTCTGCATTTTTCCACCGCCGATCTGCTCGCCGTGCGTGGCATCGCTGTCCCGGGCGCGCTCGCGAGGATCGCCATCGTCACGCTGATCGGTATTGGACTCGCCAACTGGTGGGGCTGGGGCCTTGGAGCCGGAATTGTATTCGGCCTCAGCCTGTCTGTGGCGAGTACGGTCGTGCTGCTGAAGGCCCTGGAAGAGCGTAACCTGCTGAATTCGGCCAGCGGCAGGGTGGCTGTCGGCTGGCTGATCGTCGAAGACCTGGCCATGGTTCTGGCGCTGGTGCTGCTGCCTGCCCTTGCCGGATTGCTCGGGGGCCATGCCGCCGATGGCGCCGGGGCCGGACTGCCGCTTCCCATGACGATTGCGTTGACGCTGCTGAAAGTCGGCGCCTTTGCCGTCATGGCAATCTTTCTCGGACCAAAGATCGTGCCCTGGCTCCTGACGCTGGTCGCCCGAACCGGCTCACGAGAACTCTTCACCTTGACGGTACTCGCGATAGCGCTGGGTATCGCATTCGGCTCGGCGGCAATCTTCGGCGTGTCGTTCGCGCTTGGCGCCTTTTTCGCCGGCGTGGTGATGAGCGAATCCAACCTCAGCCATCGGGCCGCCGCCGATTCGCTACCGCTTCAGAACGCCTTTTCCGTGCTGTTCTTCGTTTCCGTGGGGATGCTGTTCGACCCGTCGATCCTGGTGCGCCAGCCGATGGCGGTGATCAGTGCACTGGCTTTGATCATCGTCGGCAAGGCTATCATCTCTTTCCTGATCGTCGTCCTGCTTCGCTATCCGATCGGAATGGCACTGACGGTATCGGGCGGCCTCGCGCAAATCGGCGAATTCTCGTTCATTCTCGCCAGTCTCGGCGTTTCGCTTGGACTGCTACCGACTGACGGCAAAGATATCATCCTCGGATCGGCGATTATCTCGATCATCCTGAATCCGCTTGTCTGTGCTGGCGCCGAAGTGCTGCACACCCGGGTGCACACAAGGTGGCCGGTCCTCAGCAATCACTTTGGCCGCCGCCGGCACGAGGCACTCGGCCGAGAACTTGAAAAGATCCGGGCGATCAACGAAGCACGCGAACATCAGCATCAGCTCGAGATGCAGGAGCTTATCGAGACCTTCCCGTTGTTCGCCAAGGTGGACGAGGACTCGCAGGAGGAGTTGCTGCTGCTTTTCCGTCCGAAGTCGGCGCTTCCTGGCGAACGCGTGATCCGAAAGGGCGATCGTGGCGATGGCCTGTACTTCCTGTCTTCAGGTGCGGTCGAGGTGCAACTCCCGGACGGCCCGATCCCGCTCGAGCCAGGGGCGTTTTTCGGAGAGATGGCGCTTCTCAGCGGTGGACGTCGCACGGCGGATGTCGTCGCCGTCGACTTCTGCCAGTTCCTTGTGCTCGAACGGCGCGACTTCAACATGTTCACCGCAAAGCACCCCATCCTGCGTCAGGCCGTCAGCGAAATGGCGCGGGAACGCACCGAAATGAATGTGATGCGGCAACAACGCAGTCAGCCCTCCAGCGTCGCATCGTGACGCATCCGGCGCCGAGTGCGATCACGAAGATTTTTTGGCACGTCACCCTACGAACGACACAGCGCCCATTTACAGCCGCATCGGCGCCTCATAAAGCTCATGCGCCCGAAGCGAAAGGATTGGAATGCTCCGCAGACTCTACGACTGGACCATGTCTCTCGCCGCCCGGAAATCGGCCGAAGTCTGGCTTGCCGTTATCGCCTTCGTTGAAAGTTCCGTCTTTCTCGTTCCCGCCGATGTTCTCTTCCTGCCGATGGCGCTTGCAAAGCCCGAGCGCGCCTATCGCTATGCGTTAGTCGCGACCGTTGCCTCGGTGCTCGGCGGCATCGCAGGCTGGGCGCTGGGCTATTATGCCTACGATGCAATCGCTCGCCCTGTTCTGGAGTTCTACGGCAAGCTCGACGCCTTCGAGCAGCTGAGGCTCTATATTCATGACGAGTGGGAAATTCTCCTGCTCCTGCTCGTAACCTCCGGCTTGGCGCATCTGCCGCCGATCAAGGTGGTGACGATTCTTGCCGGCGTCATTCACATGAATCTCGGCTTCTTCATCATCTCGGCGATCGTTGCACGCGGTGCACGCTTCCTGTTCCTGGCGTGGTTGCTGCGCCGTTACGGCGAGCCGATCCGCCATTTCATCGAAAAGCGTCTTGGGCAGGTTGCGGGTGTTGTTGCCGCCGTCGCCATTGCGCTTGGGATTGCCTATAAACTACTTGCCCACTGAGCCATTTCCGCGGAGTCCTACATGCCTGCCTCGTTTTCCCTTGCACGCCCAGTCATCGGCTATTCGCTGGCACTCGCGCTCGGCATGGCGGTGGTAGTCGGCACCGCGCTCGGCTTCCAGTATATCGGCGGCTATATTCCCTGCGCCCTTTGCCTGCTGCAGCGCCAGCCCTACTACTACGGCATTCCGATCGCGATCCTCGGCGCAATCGCCTCCGCGGTTGGCCTTCCGAGCTGGATCGGCCGTGCGTTCCTGCTCGCCGCCGGTATTCTTATGATCGTCGGAGCCGGCATGGGCGTTTACCATGCCGGTGTCGAGTGGCAGTACTGGCAAGGGCCGGCGACCTGCTCGACCACGGCAGGCAGCATGACGCAGAACGCCGGTGACCTGTTGGGCGAACTGAACAGCATCAAGGGTCCGTCCTGCACCGACGCGGCGCTGCGCGTCCTCGGCCTGTCCTTCGCCGGTTGGAACGTGATCGCGAGCCTGGTCCTGGCCGCCTTCGCCTTCATCGGCGTCCGCAAGACGGCTTGAGCCTTTCCGATTCGAGACTGATCAGGGCTGCAGTTCGCTATCCCAGTACAGATAGTCGAGCCAGCTGTCGTGCAGGTAGTTCGGCGGGAAAAGCCGGCCGTTGTTGTGCAGATCCTGCACCGTAGGCTGGTACGGCTTCTGATTCGGGAACATGCCAGCCTGCTTCGGCAGCTTGCTGCCTTTTCTGAGGTTACAGGGAGAGCAGGCCGCAACGACGTTCTGCCAGGTCGTCTCCCCGCCATGGGCGCGCGGAATGACGTGATCGAACGTCAGGTCGTCATGTTCGCCGCAATACTGACATTCGAACTTGTCGCGCAGGAACACGTTGAAGCGGGTGAACGCCGGATTGCGGGAAGGCTGGACGTAGGTCTTGAGGCAGACGACGCTCGGGAGCCGCATCGAAAAGCTCGGCGAGGACACCGAATGTTCGTATTCTGCAATGATATTCACACGGTCGAGAAATACCGCCTTGATCGCGTCCTGCCAGGACCACAGCGACAAGGGGTAATAACTCAGGGGCCTGTAGTCAGCGTTCAGGACGAGCGCCGGCAGGGCCTGTGGGGAGACTGCAATCGTCAAGGGACTCTCCTGATCGATTCGGCATCTGCCCTCTTATATTAGGCCGGTTGTGACGGCATTGTGAAGTCTAATAAATTCAGGCATCAATCCTGTTGTTCAAGCACTGCAGTTCAGTCGATCGGCAATATGCCGCGACCGAGCTTGACGGCGTAATAGGCCCAGAAAAGCCTTGCCGCGACTGAACGCCATGGCGACCATGCACGAGCCAGCGAGGCCAGCTCGCGGGGCGGTGGGCGAACCCCGAGACCGAATGCCGCAGCCACGGCGTTCTGCAAAGCGACGTCACCGGACGGAAATACGTCCGCGTGGCCGCCGCAAAACATCAGATAAACCTCGGCGGTCCAGGGACCGACGCCCTTGAGAGCCGTCAGCTCTGCCAGCGCCACCTCGGGCGGCAACGCAGAGAGCGCCAGGAGATCGAGGCGACCGGAAGCCACCGCCTCGGCAATGCGCGCAAGCGTTTCGGCCTTGGCGCGCGAAAGGCCGAACTCCCGCCATGCGTCGGGATGAAGTAGCACATAGTTGTCGGCGGTCAGCAAGCCTTCGGCTGGCTGCATCCGCTTCCAGATCGCTTCGGCGCTGGCGCGCGACACCATTTGCGAGACGATGATGTGCGCAAGCCCCTCAAAACCGGGCTCACGCAGCCGCAACGGCAGCGGCCCGGCCTCGACCGCAATGGTAAAAAGCCGCGGGTCGAGGCGAAGCAGGCTCTCCAGCCCTTCCCTCACATCGTCGTCACTGCGAATGATCAGCACGCTTCCTCGCGATCCCACCGAATCCGTGGCAGAAGAAAGCATGACCGCGATTCCCCGTCAAAAGCCTGTCTTTCGTTTTGCGCCAAGCCCCAATGGCCCACTACATCTTGGCCACGCCCTGTCGGCCTTTCTCAACCAGGACATGGCGGCATTGTCGGATGGACGTTTCCTGCTGCGCATAGAAGACATCGACCTGACGCGCTGTACACCCGAATTGGAAGCCGGCATCTACGCCGATCTTGAATGGCTCGGTATCGACTGGGAACGCCCGGTGCGGCGTCAGTCGGAGCATTTTGTAGAATACCAGACGGCACTCGACAACCTGATCGGGCGCGGCCTCGCATACCCATCGTTCATGACGCGAGGCGAAATCAAGGCGCGGGTTTCTCTCACCGAAGCCGCCGGCAACCCCTGGCCGCGTGATCCCGACGGCTCGCCGCTCTATCCACCCGACGATCGTGACCGCTCCGCGCTCGACCGTCAGCAACTGCTCGCATCTGGCACGAAGCACGCCTGGCGTCTCGATATGGCGAAGGCCTTGACGGCTGCGGGCAGCGCCATTTCCTGGGAGGAGACAGGAGACGGCGACCGTGGCCGGATCGCTGCAGATCCTGGTGCCTGGGGGGACGTCGTCCTATCGCGGTCGGATGCGCCGTCGAGCTACCATCTCTCGGTGGTTCTTGACGACGCCCTGCAAGAGGTCACCCACGTGGTCCGCGGGCTCGATCTCTTTCATTCGACCTCGGTGCACCGGCTGCTGCAAAATCTGCTCGGCCTGCCGGTGCCAATCTATCATCATCATCGGCTGATCGCCGATGAAGACGGACGCAAGCTTTCGAAAAGCCGAAGCGATACGGGGCTTGCCGAGCTTCGCGAGCGCGGCCTGTCACCCGCCGATATCCGCCGCCTTGTGGGGCTTTGAGGTCTTGCCCTGCCCACCGCCCAAAAAATTGCTCTTGAAGATCGCACGTACTCGAAACTTCAGGAGCGCGGCATTGAGCTCTGCACCGATGATGAAGATGACGCCGACCATATAAAGAAAGATCAAAACGATCATCACCGATGCCAGGCCGGCGTAGGTCGCGGTATAATTCGCGAAGGTCGCCAGGTAGTAGGCGAAGATCAACGCTCCCGCCAACCAGAGCAGGAGCGTCACCAGGACTCCCGGCACGACGTCGAACACGCGCCGACGCCCCGCGGGCAGCCACAGATGCACGACGAAGAGGCCGACGGTCAGCATGAACAACGTACCGTAGACACGCCAGCTGAAGACAACCTCCAGCGTATCGGCAAAGAGCGGGAACCACTGGCGCGCATAATCGAGAGCCAGCGGCACGGCGACAAGCAGGATGCTGACGGCGGCAAAGATGATGACCGCGATAACGACATAGCCAAGGCTTGCAAGGCGCGTGAGATACCATGGCCGCGTTTCCTGGACGCGGTAGGCGCGGTTGAGCGAGATTCGCAGGGCCTCGACGCCGTTCGAGGCGAAGTAGGCGGCCGCCAGCACGGACACCGTGAGCAGGCCGCCGCGCGGTACCGTCAGAACCTGAATCACCTGATCGACGAGCGGTTTTGCGATCGCCTCGGGCCAGGTATCGAAGATCAGATGTATCGCCCTATCGGAAAACTGGTCGGCCCCCAGGAAGGTCGCCAATGTCGTCCCAAAAATGAGGAAGGGAAATACCGCCAGAAGCGTGGACAATGCGACATGGCTCGCCATCGCGAAGCCGTCGTCCTCTATAAGGTGGCAGATAGCATCGTAGACCACATCATAGAAGATGCGCATTATCTTCGGCATTGCGTCTCCCGGCTTTCGTCGTTGTATCGCCCGTTCGAATATGGGAAACCACTCCCATTTTGTACAGGAATCATTCCATGTCGGATCAGCGCACTATCATCGTGACAGGATGCTCTTCCGGCATCGGCGCACACTGCGCCCGCGCGCTGAAAGCTGATGGCTGGCGGGTCTTCGCGACCGTACGCAAGTTTGATGACTTGGCATCGCTCGAAGCCGACGGCATCGAAGCGCTCCGTATGGACTATACCCGCCCTGATACGATCTCGGATCTTGTGCGCGATGTGGTGGCGCTAACTGGCGGACGCATCGACGCGCTGTTCAACAACGGCGCCTATGGTCAGCCCGGCGCCGTCGAAGACCTTCCGACCGACGCCCTGCGCGCTCAGTTCGAAACGAACGTCTTCGGTTGGCATGAATTGACCCGCCAGGTGGTGCCGCTGATGCGCAAGCGCGGCCAGGGTCGGATCGTGCAATGCTCATCGATCCTCGGCGTCGTGCCGTATCGCTTCCGCGGTGCCTACACCGCCTCCAAGTTCGCGCTCGAAGGCCTCAGCATCAGCCTTCGCATGGAGCTGCAGGGCACCGGCATTCATGTGAGCCTGATCGAACCCGGGCCGATTGCCTCCCGCTTCACGGCAAACGCACTCGCAAAAATCAACGAGCACATCGACGTCAAGAACTCGGTGCATGCGGCAGATTACCGCCGTCAGCTTGCACGCCTTGACGGCTCGGGTAGTCCTAATCGACATAAGCTCGGTCCGGACGCCGTTTATGCCGTGCTGAAGCACGCATTGAACTCCAGCAATCCGAAACCACATTACCCCGTAACCACGCCGGCGAAGCAGGGCATGGTGCTGAAGAGGCTGCTGCCCGCTGACCTCTTCTACCGCCTGATGCGCTGGGTGGACTGATCAAGAAAGCCAGAGCCAGCATGTCCACGGTCACCTATATCCTCGCGATCATCGTCATGGGCATCGTCGCCCTCGTGTTGATTCGCGGGCTCTTCAACATGATGAAGGGCGGCAATCCGAATCTTTCTAACAAGCTGATGCAGCTGCGCGTGCTGCTGCAGGCAATCGCCGTGCTCCTGATCATGCTGACGCTCTGGCTGACCGGTGGCGGCCGCCCTAGCTAAGGCGGGGAAGAGAGAGGGGAGAGGCATGGTAAGGCTCAATAAGATCTACACCAAGACCGGCGATGACGGCACGACGGCGCTTGTTTCCGGGCCGCGTCGCCTGAAATACGATCTACGTGTCGAAGCCTACGGGACGATCGATGAAGCCAACTCCGCGATCGGCGTCGCGCGCCTGCATATGCAGGGCATGCCGGTCCTGGAGCGGATGCTGATGTTGATCCAGAACGACCTCTTCGACCTCGGCGCGGACCTTGCGACGCCCGACGATGGCAAGCCGCCGGCGCACGAGCCGCTGCGCATCGTCGATAGCCAGGTCGCACGCATCGAGAGTGACATCGATGAGTTGAACGCGGACCTGCAGCCTCTGAAGTCTTTCGTGCTGCCGGGTGGTCACTCGGCCGCGGCACACCTTCATCTCGCCCGCACGATCGCACGCCGGGCCGAGCGGCTGATGGTCGAGCTCGCCCGCGCCGACGGCGAAGTCGTCAGTGAAGCGGCATTGAAATACGTCAACCGCGTTTCCGACTTCCTGTTCGTCGCCGCCCGCCATGCCAATGACCGCGGGCACGCGGATGTGCTTTGGGTTCCGGGGAAAAACAGGTAGGTTCCTCGCCGACCATGTGACGCGAACGCCGGGGGCAGGCTTCATGTTCATACCACTGCACGATGCCAATACGCTGAAGCATATCAAGGTCCAATGGGTGACGATGGCGCTGATCGCGGTGGACTTCGCGATTTGGCTATTCACCGGGGTTGTCGCCAGCCAGTCTGTGTCGCAGGCGACGATTGTCGGCCTGGGTTACATTCCTGCGGTATCCTTTCATCACGCAACGCTGGCGCCGGCGCTGGCCCTCATCCCCGAACCACTGACCTACATTACCTACTCCTTCGTGCATTCCGGTTTCTGGCACCTCGCGCCAAACATGCTCTTCCTTTGGGTCTTCGGCGATAATGTCGAAGACGCGATGGGGCATTTCCGTTTTCTTATCTTTTATCTGCTTTGCGCGGCTGCCGGCGCTCTCGTCCATGGGCTCGTGGGCCCGACATCGGAAGCGCCGCTTGTAGGCGCCTCAGGCGCGATCTCCGGCGTGGTCACCGCCTACGTCGTCTTGCATCCCCGCGTGAAAGTCTGGGTATTGGTGCTGATGCGCGTGCCGCTGCCGTTGCCGGCCTTCGTCCCGCTGCTTTTGTGGATCGGCCAGCAGTTCGTCATGCTGGTGCTGGAGCCAAACGGCGGCATTTCCTGGGGCGCGCATGTCGGCGGGATCGTCGCCGGTGGCGTTCTGGTTCTCGTCATGCGCCGCCGCGGCGTTCCGCTTTTCGATCGCGAAGTCGTCATGCCGAGGGCCGTCAGGGACCGGCCGACGCCCAACCCGGCAATGGTCGCGGTACCTGGCCAACCGCTACGTCCGCGGCTGCCCTGGGATAAGCCCTGACCCCATTATTGACGTGAACGTAAAGGTAATATACTCACGGGATCAATTTGCCATTCTGCGGCATGTGAGCGTTGTGTTTGGAGGAAAAACGCGTATCCATGTCGCCATTCGACAATCGGAGCAGCGCCGAAACGCGCATTTTCTTGGCGAAAGAGTTGAAGGAAGGACCCCATGAAAATTCTCGTCCCCGTGAAGCGGGTGGTTGATTACAACGTGAAGATCCGCGTGAAGCCGGATGGCACAGGCGTCGAGCTCGCGAATGTGAAGATGTCGATGAACCCGTTCGACGAGATCTCGGTGGAGGAGGCGCTGCGGCTAAAGGAAGCCGGCAAGGCCGAGGAAGTCGTTGTCGTGTCGATCGGTCCTGCCAAGTCTGAAGAGACACTGCGCACCGCACTCGCCATGGGCGCGGACCGGGCGATCCTGGTCGAGACCGACGATGCCGTCGAGCCACTCGCCGTTGCCAAAATTCTCAAGGGCGTCGTCGACGCTGAAGAGCCGGGTCTCATCATCGTTGGCAAGCAGGCGATCGATGACGATTCCAACCAGACCGGCCAGATGCTGGCGGCGCTGCTCGGCACCGCGCAGGCAACCTTCGCCTCGAAGATCGAAATCGGTGATGGCAAGGCAACCGTGACGCGCGAAGTCGACGGCGGCCTGCAGACCATCGACGTCAAGCTCCCGGCCGTCGTCACATCAGATCTGCGCTTGAACGAGCCGCGCTATGCCTCGCTGCCGAACATCATGAAGGCGAAGAAGAAGCCGCTCGACAAGAAGAGCCCCGCCGATTTCGGCGTCTCCACAGCGCCGCGCCTGAAGGTCTTGAAGACCGAAGAGCCGTCCGGCCGCAAGGCGGGCGTCAAGGTCAAGTCGGTCGCCGAGCTGGTCGAAAAGCTGAAGACCGAAGCCGGCGTCCTCTAGGGTTCGAGAAAGGGAGATTATATCCATGGCCATTCTTCTTCTGGCTGACCACGACGGCAGCCACCTTTCCGACCAGACCGCCAAGACGCTGACGGCGGCATCGAAGATCGGCGGCGACGTCACCATCCTCGTCGCGGGTGCCGGCGCCAAGGCCGCCGCCGAACAAGCTGCCAAGCTGTCGGGTGTTTCCAAGGTGCTGGTTGCGGAGGACGCAGTCCTTGCCAACAACCTCGCCGAACCCCTGGCGGCCCTGATCGTTTCGCTCGCGGCAAGCTATGACACGCTCATCGCCGCCGCCACCTCGACCGGCAAGAACGTCATGCCGCGCGTTGCCGCCCTGCTCGACGTCGCCCAGGTCTCGGAGATCATTGAAGTGGTCTCTGCCGACACCTTCAAGCGGCCGATCTATGCTGGCAACGCCATCCAGACGGTACAGGCGACCGACGCCAAGAAGGTCATCACCGTGCGCACTGCCTCCTTCGCCGCCGCTGCCGAAGGCGGTTCCGCCGCGGTTGAGACCGTCGCGGCTGCTGCCAATCCCGGTCTGTCGACCTTCGTCAAGGACGCACTGTCGGCCTCCGACCGTCCGGAACTGACCTCGGCGAAGATCATCATCTCGGGTGGCCGGGCGCTGGGCTCGGCCGAGAAGTTCAAGGAAGTCATCCTGCCGGTCGCCGATAAGCTCGGGGCCGCCGTCGGCGCCTCGCGCGCCGCCGTCGATGCCGGCTACGCCCCGAACGACTGGCAGGTCGGGCAGACCGGCAAGGTCGTGGCACCTGACCTTTACATCGCCTGCGGCATCTCCGGTGCCATCCAGCATCTCGCCGGCATGAAGGATTCGAAGGTCATCGTCGCCATCAACAAGGACGAAGAGGCGCCAATCTTCCAGGTCGCCGACTACGGCCTCGTCGCTGATCTGTTCGATGCCCTGCCGGAACTGCAGAAGGCCCTTTGAAACGAGCAGATGCCTTCATTTCGCACTTGCGAATGACTGGAAAATTATCTTTTTAAGGGCTACTACTTCTGCCGGGCGATCATTCGTCCGGCAGTTTTGCTAGAAAAATGCGGCGGCGCGGCGGCGCATGCCGAGCGGGGGTTTGGAGATGAATGCGGTGTTGAAAACGGTTGGTATCATCGGCGCGGGCCAGATGGGTTGCGGCATTGCACAGGTTTCGGCAACGGCCGGCTACAAGGTCCAAATCTACGATCTCTCCGACGAACGCGTCCAGCACGGTCTCGCCACCATCAATGGCAACCTCGCCCGCCACGTAACGAGTGGCAAGATGACGGACGACGAGCGCTCCGCCACGCTTTCCCTGATTTCAGGCTCCTCCGACCTCAACGATCTCGCCGCCTGCGATCTGGTGATCGAAGCGGCGACCGAGGACGAAAGCGTCAAGCGCAAGATCTATGCTCAGGTCTGTCCGGTCCTGAAGCCGGAAGCGATCCTTGCCACCAACACATCCTCGCTCTCGATCACCCGGCTTGCCTCAACCACCGATCGGCCCGAACACTTCATGGGCATCCATTTCATGAATCCGGTTCCGGTCATGAAACTCGTGGAGCTGGTTCGCGGCATCGCGACCGACGAGGTGACCTTCGCGACAGCCAAGGAATTCGTCGCATCGCTGGAAAAGACCGTGACGGTCGCCGAGGATTTCCCGGCTTTCATCGTCAACCGGATCCTGCTGCCGATGATCAACGAGGCGATCTACACGCTCTATGAAGGCGTTGGCACCGTCGATGCGATCGACACCGCAATGAAGCTCGGCGCCAACCACCCGATGGGACCGCTGCAGCTCGCCGATTTCATTGGTCTCGACACCTGCCTGTCGATCATGCAGGTGCTGCACGACGGCCTCGCCGACTCCAAATACCGCCCCTGCCCGCTACTGGTGAAGTATGTCGAGGCCGGCTGGCTCGGCCGTAAATCCGGCCGCGGCTTTTACGACTATCGCGGCGAAACGCCGATCCCGACGCGCTAAGGTTTGGCGGCGGCCAGAGCAGCGGGAATCCCCTGCTCCACTACCAACGCCGTGAGTGCTCGCTCGACGCGAATTCGGATTTCCGCGTTTTGACCGGCTCGTGCATCAAAGCAGGCGGCGCCAATCGTTAAGTTCCGCCTTCCTTTTGCTTTTCTTGCCGCCCGAGCGGTTGATTCCGCTCAACGCTGGTTTGAGAGCTACTCCTTGATGTCAGGCTCGACGAGCTTCGCCAAGTTGCGAAGCGATTCCTGCCAGCCAAGATAACATGCCTCCGGAGGGATCACGTCTGGCACGCCCGCCTGGACGACATCGAGCTCTGTGCCGACCGAGACTTTTCGAAATGTCACGGTGACTTCCATTTCGCCGGGCAAGTTGGGATCATCGAATTTATCCGTGTAGCGAAGCTTCTCGCCCGGTACCAGTTCGAGATAACTGCCCCCGAAAGAATGGCTGTCGCCGGTCGTGAAATTCCGGAAGGACATCCTGTGTGTTCCGCCGACGGTCGGCTCAAAATGGTGGACCGTGCAGGTAAACCCATTGGGTGGAAGCCATTTGGCCAGCGCGTCCGGCTCCACGAATGCGCGATAGACTTTCTCGGGACTGGCCCCCAGGACGCGATGAAGACGTATCGTATTGGGCATGACGTTCCTCCTTTGGATTGAACTCTGAGAACGCGCATAGGACGAACCTGCTACGGTCAATCCGACAACGGGATTGAATATTTGGCACCAGCCTGGCTCGGTCCATTCAGCAGCGCCGAGCAATGCATGCCATATCTTTGCGGAGCGAAACCGGCAAAGCGATCCCATCTGAGGGGGCGTTCTTTACAGTAATATACGTCCCCAATGATGCCATCTTATGCATGATCTCCGCGTTCAATCTCAATCCGATCTGACAGAAAGAGTGCGAAATGTTGAAACGCAATTTAACGGTGGCGATCGTCCTAGTTGCCTCCGCCTTTCACTCCGGAGCAGCGAGCGCCCAGACCTTGAGCTACGCAGACGCGGTGACGAAGCTGGCGGATGACTGCGGCGCGGACATCCAGAAGCTCTGCAAGGGGCTAAATCTCGGGAATGGGCGAATTGCAGATTGCCTGCAGCAGAACGCCGCCAAGGTGTCGGCAACTTGCAAGGGCTCGTTGAGCACCGCCTTCCAGTCGATCACCCAGCGCGAACATGCCCAGGTGTCGTACAAACAAGTCTGTCAGAGGGACATGTCGAAGAGCTGCTCCGGCATCAAGGGTGACGGCTTTGTTCTCGCCTGCCTCGTCAAGAAGGAAAAGCGTGTCAGCAAGGAATGCAACCAGGTCATTACCGATGCGGGATGGAGATGAACCAATGAAGCGCATTTTTTCAAGGATGTCCCTGGCCATCGCCGTCGCGGTTCTCCTTCCCGGACTTGCCGCCGCACAGGAGGTGTCGCAAGAGCGGATCGTCAAGGGACTGGGCAAACTGACGGCAGCGGCCCCTGTGATCGATCTCGTGATTTTGCGCGAGGAGGCGATCAGTGGCGGAAGCAAGCCGATGTCGGCACTTCCAAATTGGCAACGGATCGCGAAGCTGCCGCAGATGGTTGTCGAGATCAATTTCGAGAATGACTCCGTTTCCATTCAGCCGAAGTCGTACCGCACACTCGGGATGATCGCCGACGCCCTGCATCATCCAAACCTATGGGCCTACAATTTCCTCATTGTCGGTCACTCAAGCGCGACAGGCGATGAAAAGCACAATCTCGAGCTTAGTGAGCAACGTGCGGCGGCCATCAAGGAAGCTCTTTCGACAACCTTCGCAGTCGATCCTCGACGCCTCTACGCCGTCGGCGTTGGTGAACACTTGCCGATCGAAGGCACCGATGTGAACGGGTCGAACAACAGGCGCGTGCAACTCATCAATCTTGGGGTCTTCAAGAGCAAATCGTAGTTTGACAGGGATTGCACGGCGTCGAACGAAACGCCGTGCAATCCGATGAACCGCTGCGGAGCGAAGGCGACAGCGGACGAGAGTCGCCGCCGGACGCACCCTTCTCGATGCCGCTCGCGGGGACTATTCTTTCTCCCGGACTCCCTAACCTGGCGATTGGAGGGCTCGTGTCGGTAGGCAGCCGTAGCAAACTTCCCTTCGTGTTGGCGGTCGCAACGCTTCCGACGATTTTTGCATCGGGAAGCGATGCGGCGGATCTCACCGTTCGAATTGATAGCGGAATGCTGAGAGGCGAGAGGTCAGGCACTGTCCTAAGCTTCAAAGGAATCCCCTACGCGGCACCGCCGGTCGGCAGGCTGAGATGGCGCAATCCGACACCAGTACAAAAATGGACCGGCGTCAGGGACGCGCGCAACTTCGGTCCTTCATGCATGCAGACTGACGACGTGCCGAAGTCCGAGGATTGCTTGACCCTCAATGTCTGGAGACCCGCCAAGCACTTCGAGAGATCGCTTCCGGTGATGGTTTGGATTTACGGCGGCGCGCTTGTTCACGGAAACACCGCTCAATATCCCGGCAACCAGCTTGCCGCCCAGAGAGTCGTGTTCGTCAGCATGAATTACCGCATGGGACGGCTGGGCTTCTTTGCCCATCCCGGGCTCATAGCGGAATTGCCCGGCGAACCGGTGGGCAATTATGGTTACA
Organism: Rhizobium sp. BK399; assembly: GCF_014194695.1. GTDB lineage: Bacteria > Pseudomonadota > Alphaproteobacteria > Rhizobiales > Rhizobiaceae > Rhizobium. The sequence continues at coordinate 61,930 of NZ_JACIAH010000007.1, forward strand.
TGGACCAGCTTGCAGCCTTGAGGTGGGTCCAGCAAAACATCAGAGCCTTCGGTGGCGACCCAACAAAAGTAACCATATTCGGAGAGTCAGCAGGTGGCGGCTCGGTGATGGCACACATGATATCGCCGCTATCACGAGGACTTTTCCAGGCAGCCATTTTGCAGTCGCCGACCCTCCCCACCGCGCGTGCGCGAAGCTTGCAGCAGCCGTCATTGAAACAAGCCGAGAAAATCGCGTTGGACTACGCAAAGTCTCTCGGAATTGCTGGCAGCGATTCAGCCGCTCTGGCGGCGCTCCGGGCGCTGCCTGCTGAAAAGCTGACGGAGGGTGCGTCTGCCCAAGCGGTGCTGACAGGAATGTCGACGGGTAAGCCCATTGTCGGCGTCTCCGGTCCGATCGTGGATGGGCGGTTCTTGCTCGAAACACCCGAAGCGGCCTTCGCAGCACGACGGCAGGCGTCAGTGCCCGTCATTGTGGGTGCGGATAGCCTTGGTCTTGGCATCGGTCAGGCGGCGTCGAAAGACGACCTCTTCCAGATGTTCGGAGAGCAGGCAGCGGAAGCCCGTGCGCTTTATGACCCAGACAATCAGGAGACGCTTGATGCGCTGAAACAGCGGGTCCTCGCCGACAAGACGATTATTGAACCGTCTCGCCATCTCGCTGACGAGATGCTCCGAGCGGGTCAGCCGACGTGGTGGTATCGTTTTTCCTATGTCGCCGAGGCCCTGCGCAACGATCCGACATGGAAAGGCACTCCGCACGGCTCCGAATTTCCCTATACGTTCGATATTCCTGCCGCGTTGGTGAAAGGCAAAGTTACGCCAGCCGACTGGGCCATGGCCGCGCTGGCGAGTGCTTATTGGGTTGATTTTGCAACGAAGGGTGATCCCAACGGCGGATCCCGGCCGAATTGGCCAATCTACGATCCCAATGTCGATAAAGTCATGAGATTCACCAATGGCGGCGCGCTTGTAGCGCCCGATCCGCTGAAACGCAGGCTTGATCTCTGGCAACGATATTGGAACGAACAGAACTGACGGGTCAGGCGCTGCGGTTCAGAGGGCTTGGCCGGTGTTGTGCCGCAAGTGGCGACGCGAGATTTTTGGACAATTCTATTTCTGGTGCTATGTCTTGAAAGCGGTTTGAGGCGAAGCGCGGAGCGCGCATGTCGACAGCGGTTGCCATTCTGGGGGGTATCGGGCTGTTCTTGCTCGGTATGACCGTCATGACCGACGGCCTAAAGGCGCTGGCGGGATCGGCGCTGCGCACCGTGCTAGGCAAGGCCGCTGCAACACCGCTTTCGGGCGCTTTTTGGGGCGCGATCGTCACTCTGCTCGTCCAGTCGTCAAGCGCTGTGACGATGACGACGATTGGCCTTGTCAGCGCCGGACTCCTGACCTTCCCGCAAGGACTCGGCCTCGTATTTGGAGCAAATGTCGGCACGACGGGAACCGCCTGGCTCGTGGCGCTGATCGGTGTGCGCGTCTCGCTTTCGACCTACGCCTTGCCGATCATCTTCTTTGGCGCGCTGGCGAAGTTGCTTGGTGGTCGGCGGATCGCGGCCATCGGCGGCGCCCTCGCGGGATTTGCGCTGGTTCTCTATGGTTTGACAACGTTGCAGCAGGGCATGGGCGGCTTGGCCGAGACCCTGCATCCGTCCGACCTGCCCGCTGTCCTCGGCACGCCGGGTGTCGGCTGGATGGAGGGCTCGGTCGGCCTCTTAAGCCTTATCGTCGTCGGCTTGGCGATGACGGCAGTCATGCAGTCCTCGACAGCGTCGATCGCCGTGACCATCTCGGCTTTCTACGCCGGTGCGGTCGGCCTCGAGCAGGGCGCGGCCCTGATCATCGGTCAAAACATCGGGACGGCGACCAGCTCCGCCTTGGCGGCCATTGGCGCCAGCGCAACGGCCAAGCGCCTGGCTCTTGCCTATGTCCTGTTCAAGCTCATCGCAGCACTCATCGCAATCGTCGCCTTTCCTTTCACGGCGCCGCTGATGCGGGCCTTTACCGCATCGATCGATGGGATGACGCTGCTGGCTGCCTACCATACGGCCTATAATGTGGTCGGCGTCGCAGTGCTCCTTCCTGCGACGGAGTGGTTCACCCGCACGGTCGAGCGGCTCTTGCCCTCCAAGCAGACGGCACTTCAGCAAGCGCTCGATCCAAGCGCGCTCGCCAGTCCGGTGATCGCCGTCGAAACCGCACGCCGTGTCATAGCCGGCGTTCTCGGAAGGATCGCGGCCGCCGTTTCCGCGACCCTTTCCGGCGGCGGCACGCAGTCAACCGAGGCCAACGACGCGGCCGCGCTTCTGGAAGTGCGGGCGTTCCTCTCCGAACTGAGTGCCGGTCCAGAGACGGACGCTGAGCGCCAGCGTATGACGAGCACGCTCCACGCACTCGACCACGCCTCCCGCCTCCTCGAAAGCTTGGCCGACGGCGGTCCGCTAAGACATCCGGCCGAGGCAACAGATGGCCTCCGCACCACCGATCTTTGCACACGCACCATGCGTGCGGTGGAGGCAATCGCCGGTTCCATCACCTCGGAATGTGCTCTGACCATAAAAGCCACCCCCATCGGCTGGAACGTCTCGGCCGAGGTCGCCGTGGCGCTCGCTGACGCCGAGGCTGCTGCAAGCGCGCTAGAAGTCCTGCAGCGCAACCATCGCGCCGCCATCCTCGCATCCGTTGCCCCAGGCGAGCTGACGGCGGCGGACGCATTTGCGCGGATCGATGCTGCCCGACGGCTGGACCGGATCGCTCATCACGCCTGGCGCGCGGCCGTCCATCTCCTCGGTCGTGGTGCAAATGCCGATTGAGGCGTGTCGTGAGCCGACGCGAGCGGGCAAGATACGGCGTTGCCGCTCTTTTTTGAGAGGAGAGACCTCGGCGGGGGTTCCGCGACAACCACCGAGGTCTCCCTGTACCCCTTCGAGAAGAATTCTTGAGGTAGAGCGCGCAGCGATTTTGGAAACCCAATGACGACGCATAAATTGAGTCAACCGGCGTGCGGGGCGATGCCATCGTCACAAGCGGACCGGCTTGTCGCTCCGTCGCTATCCTTGCCAAACGCAAAACACCCAGCCCGGCTATTGTGCTAGATTGCGTCATCACGTGCTTCCGTTGCGGAGGGATCGAGAATGCAGCGCAAGCTGGCCACGATCATGGTCGGGGATTTCGTCGGCTCCACCCCTGCTATGGAAACGGACGAGGAAGGGGCAATTGTCCGAATCGATGCCGTCCTCGACACGGTTCGTTCGGTCGTCCGGCGTCATGACGGCCGTGTCTTCGGCACCGCAGGCGACGCCCTGCTCGCCGAGTTCAGCAGCCCTGTCAACGCGCTGAGGTGCGCGATCGCGGCGCGTGCCGAGATCGCCGCCATGCCTGGATCGAGCGGTGGCGAGATGCGTTTCGGCCTCCACGTTGCAGATGTCGTCGTGGTCGGCACGGACCTGCGCGGCGACGGGGTGAACATCGCCGCCCGCATCGAGACGTCGGCTCAACCTGGCGCAATCGAGGTTTCAGGGCTGCTATACGACCAGGTCCGGCGGGTGTCGCCATGCGGGTTCGAAGATACCGGCGAACGGCAGCTGAAGGGCATTATCGAGCCGATCCGGGTCTACCGGGTCACCGAACTGGTGGACCGCCACGTGTTTCAGTTCGCTCCAACGCGTTCCACGCCGAATGCGGCCCAATCTCCTCGTACGAACTCGATCGCAGTGGCGCGCTTCGACATTGCACCCGGCGCTGTCGTGGATCAATCTTTCCTGGCGGAAGGCATTACCGACGACCTCACACTGGAGCTTAGCCGCCTGAAGGGATTGTTTGTCAGTTCCCGCTCCGCGGCAACCGCCCTGACGACCAAAGACCCGGTCGAGATCGGCCGCCTACTCGGCGTTGGCTATGTCATCAGCGGTTCCATCCGGCAAGCGGGTGACGAGATGCGGATCAACATCCAGTTGACGGAAACTGGTGAGGGTCTGGTCATCTGGTCCGATCGCATCACGCGTCCGTTTCGCGAATTGCTCGATGTCATGGACGAGATCATCGCGCGCGTTGCAGCCACCGTCTCTGGACGGGTCGAGCAGTCGGAACTTGCTGCGGCTCGGTTGAAGCGTCCGGAAAACATGACCGCCTACGAGTATTATCTGCGCGGACTTGACCATCACCGCCTGATTGGCGTCTCGGATAGTCACATCCACGAAGCCATGGCCTGGTTCGAGCGCTCCATGACCACGGACCCCGGGTTCGGCCGGCCTTTCGGCATGCACGTCTGCTCATGGAGCAACCTGCCAAGTTTTGACCTCCAGAAGGCGGAACAGCAGGTCGCACACGCGCTCGCCCTCGATCCCACGGACCCTGAAGCCCATCGCATCATGGGCGCGATCAAGATGAAGTCAGGCGATTTCGTTTCGGCGCGTTACCATCATATCCGTGCGCATGAACTCGCCCCGAACGACGCCTATATTCTCGGCCGCAGCGCGGCGTTCTATGTTTATGCCGGAGAGCCTGAGCGCGCCCTCGAAATGCTTGATCGCGCCGAGACGCTCGATCCCTTCCTGCCAGTCTGGATCACCGAGGAGCGAGTGGCGGCCCTCTACGCGCTGGGTCGTTTCGACGACATGCTGCGCGTCGCGCTCACACTGCCCTTCCAGACGAGGAGGACGTCGCTCTACCAGATCGCTGCCTGCATGGCCTGCGGCAACACGGCACGGGCTGAGCTTCTGGTTCGGCAGGCGCTTTCGCTCGATCCCGGTCTCTCGGCAGTCTACATCAGGATGCAGGAAACCTATGCGGACACGTCGATCACGGAGACCATGATCCAGCGCAATTGCGATGCCGGCTTGCCATTGACGCCGCGGAAGCCCGCGGTCCGGAAGAAATCGCTCTTGCTGAGATGACGAGCGCCGAGCAGCGTGCCTTCGCGTTCAGCTCACGACAGGGCGAAGATCCTTACCTCTCTCCCGATGCCGTGAAGCTCCTCCATCCGGGAGACCGAGCTGATGCCGCTATCTCGCAGGATCTCCGAAACGTGGGCGTCCCCGACAATCGCTTCCGTCGTCAGGATCACGTTTGGATCGGCAAGGCCCTGCACGCGCGACGCGATATTGACCGTCTGGCCGAAGTAGTCCTGCCGGTCGTTCAGGTTGACGGCAAGGCATGGTCCCTCATGGATGCCGATCTTCAGGAGGAGATCGTCGCTGCCATGTTCGGCATTCAATTGAAGCATCGCCTCCCGCATCCGCAGGGCGGCCGCAACCGCGCGGTCGGGGCTCGGGAAAGTCGCCATCACAGCATCGCCAATCGTCTTGACGACCGCTCCGGCCTCCGTGGCGACGATCTCGTGAAGAACCCTGAAATGGGCCCGCACCAGGTCGAAAGCGGCGAGATCCCCCACACGCTCGTAGAGGGCGGTCGAGCCTCTGAGGTCCGTGAAAAGGAACGTCAGGCTTGTGATCTTCAGCCGCTGGTCGACGTCAAGCGTGTCGGTCCGGTAGATGTCGCGGAAGCTCTGGTTCGTCAGCAGACGCTTGGCCGTCAGGAATGGTCGCCTGCTGCCCAATAGGTTATGCAGGTCGTCTCCAGCGACGCAGATGTTCGGTACAACTCTGCGATCGGTGTGGTTCTCGAGGGCGATCCGCAGAGGGCCTGGACGGAGCGTTAGCGTATCGCTCAACGCATGCCCGCGACTGATGACCATCGAGAGGTTCTGCCGTTCGCCGGTCGGCTCGCCCTGCACGTCGATGAACTGCGCCGAATGTGTTACCGCATCGAAAATGATGACGAATTGTGCCGGCAGTCGTACGGAGACGAAAGCCTTCTCGCCCGGATCCAGCTCGATGATCTCCAAGAGGATTCGTCCGAAGATCGCTTCGAAGTCCTCTGGCAAATCGACGCCGGAGCTGAAGAAGATTTGACGGTAGTACTCCAGCGGAGGTAGCCGATCGGGATCATGGGCAGCGATCCGGCGCACGCGCGGACTGACCGTGAATGTCACCTCGACCATCTCGTCGAGCGTTGGCTCGTAGCCAGCTGCACAGAGCGCGCAATGGTAGCTCTCCTGGTCGACGGTCTTGAGGGTCGCGCCGGTGTCAAGGACTCCACCACAACCTGGACAAAGGACATTCCAGGTCATCTCGAACACGCCCAGACGGGCCGCATGCAGCAGCGCCGCGATCGTTTTCTCTTCATCGAGATGATGTGCCTTTGCGAAGGCCAGCGCATTGATGCGATTGAGATCCCGATCCGAGCCGCGCATGACTGCGTTCTCGATGCACTCGACCGTCTGCCGGTCGGCCGCCTGTCGCAGGGCGGCAAAAAGCGCGTCCACTTCACTCATCAGACAAGCCTCTCTGCGCCTGGTCCCACGACGGACGGCGCAGGAGCAGAAATCATAACACGGGAACGCCCTGATAGAAATCTTGACACCTGACACTGCCCCCTAGCACTCCGGCGTATGCGCTGCGGATTACTACCTGGACTGGAGCCAAGTCGCCAGATCTTTGCGCCGCGGAAACCCAGGCGCCCGGTGCGAAAATTGCATCGGCCGGCGAAAACTCAGCTCCCAGCGGATCAGTCGTCCGGCAACCACCGACAACCGGTTCCCGCGCACTGCGCGCAGCACAGTCGTTGTAACTTTCTTTTTCACAGGGTCTTGTAACTATGATTTTCATAGTCAATTAGGGTCTTGTTGAAGCCAGTTCAACGACCGCGTTGCAAGCCAAGGAGATGACCAATGGTTGACGCCACCTACCCTCGAGAGCAAACCGCATTCCTTCTTGTCGATCCGTACAACGATTTCCTGTCCGAAGGCGGAAAGGTTCATCCACATATCAAGCCAATCGCCGATGAGGTGGGGCTTCTTGATAACCTCCGCCGTTTGGATGGTGCCGTGCGATCGGTGGGCATCCAGGTGGCCATCGTTCCCCACCGTCGGTGGGAGCCCGGCGACTATGAGGATTGGGATCACCCAAATCCGACGCAGCAATTGATCATGCACCGCCACAGCTTCGCGCGCGGTGAGTGGGGCGGCGAATGGCACCCCGATTTTGCGCCGAAGCCCGGCGACATCGTCGCCAAGGAACACTGGGGTCAAAGCGGGTTTGCCAACACCGATCTCGACATGCGGCTGAAGCAGAAGGGTATCACCCATGTGATCGTGGTCGGATTGCTCGCCAACACCTGCATCGAGTCCACTGCCCGTTTCGCGATGGAACTCGGTTATCACGTGACCCTTGTGACCGACGCAACGGCCGCCTTCTCGCACGCGATGATGCATGCGGCGCATGAGTTGAACGGTCCGACGTTCGCGCACTCAATCCTGACAACAGCGGAACTGATCGAGGCTTTGCCTGAGGCGCAAGGCTAAACCCAAAACGGAACCTGAAAGGTACGGCAATGAAAGAGACACCAAAGGCTGAGAGCGATGCCATGTCGGGGCTCCGGCGCCCGGTCATCTTCGGTGCGGAAGTGCGTCAGGCGCTCGAAGCCGCGAAGCCTGAGGTCGTCATTAATCAGCTCCCCTGACTCCCGGCCCACCGGCTAAGCGTCGATGACGCGCTCAAAAGGCCGGTGCGAAGGTCGTCTATCATGACCTCTCACTAACGGGAGCCGCCAACCACAAGGCGAAGGCATCTCTCGGCTCCTCTCCGCGACCATGGCTCTGGAAGTCTTGAGGGCAACGGCCGAGAAGACGAGGGAGCGACGCCGTTGCCAATGAGGACAAGGAAGGCTTCACATCCCCCCAATCCCGCCGGTCTGGAAGACCTTCGAAATGCTTCACAGTGTCGTCGAGCTGCACCCACGCATGTTTCGATTGCTCGAAGACGGACATGGCAGGCGGCGCGTAGGCAGGGTCGGCAAACGCGCCGACCCCCACACCGATCCAGGACGGCGCACCATCGGCCTTCCAATAGACGGTCGAACCGCAGGTCGGGCAAAAATACATATGAACCTTGCGGCCGCTATCGGCAGTGCGAATGAATTCGGTCGACGTCCCGCATATTTCGACACAATCGATTGCATAGAACGAATTGGCGCTGAACGGTGCGCCCGTTCTTCGCTGACACGCGAGACAGTGACACAGCGCCGTCAATAGTGGTGGTTCGCTAACGGCCGGTCTGAGAGCGCCACAGGCGCATTGGGCATCGGCCATAAAAACTCCTTCCGCTTACGCGGTGAGATCAATCGAGCTGTGAGGGGTGTAACGCAGGCCCGAACCGCAATTCATGCGAAGGGGCGGAGCCCTGATGCAATGTCGGCCTACTAAACATGAATGTAGACCGCGGACCGCCGAAGTCTAGTGGACCGCCTAGTACTACGAGCGGCGAGCGCCGGATCTCATACGACGAGCAACCTTTGGCGATCGTCGCCGGAGAGGCTGGTCCGGAATTTTCGTTGCGTTATGCTTGGTGGGCATCGCTTGGCAATTGCGTTTCGCGGGAACGCGCCCTTTAGTAGAGCTGGTCGTGGCAAACGGTGTATCAGGGCACAAGCGCATGGATCCCACACACTTGTTCGAACTGGTTATCGGTATGTTCGTGGCGATCATCGCGCTGCACTATGCCGCCGACCGGTTTGGGTTGCCGCCGTCCGTGGCCCTGCTTGCCGGCGGCGCGCTGCTCGCTTTCCTGCCGGGCCTGCCGACGATTACCGTCGACCCCGGTTTGGTGCTCGTCATCTTCCTGCCGCCACTCCTCATGGACGGTGCTTGGTCCATCGCTCTTCATCCGCTGCGCCGTCATGTGATCGGCATCGCCTCGCTTGCCATCGGAGCGGTGTTTTTCACCTGCGCCGTCGTGGCCGCTGTCACCCATCTCCTGTTTCCGTCGCTGCCCTGGGCAGCGTGCGCGGCGCTCGGCGCAATCGTTTCGCCACCTGACGCCGTTTCCGCCCGCGCTATCCTGGAGCGGGTACGGTTGCCCCGGCGCCTGCAAATCCTGCTCGAGGGCGAAAGCCTGCTCAACGACGCGAGCGGCCTCGTGCTGTTCCGTTTCGCGGTCGCCGCCGCGGTCACCGGGGGTTTCAGCGTGGTCGACGCGGCAGGAAGCTTCCTGCTTCTGGCAGCAGGCGGCGCCTTCGTCGGCATCATCGTCGGAACGGTCTGGGTTCTGTTCGTGCGGCGGCTCGGCGATGAGTACCTGATAATCGCCGGAACGACCCTGTTGTGTTGGGCCTCATATCTGCTGGGCGAACTGATCCATGTTTCGGGCGTCATTGCCACCGTGACCGCCGGCCTGATCATGGGTTGGTATCAGCACACGGTCCTTTCGGCCTCGACGCGCATGCGCGGCACGTCGTTCTGGACCGTGATCGTCTTCCTGATGGAAGCCGCTGTCTTCATATTGATCGGGCTATCGCTGCGCGGGGTCGTCGAACGCGGCGGCGGCTTTGGTGTCGTCGCTGCAACGATGGGATTGCCCATCCTTGCAATCCTTGTCGCACTCACGCTCGCACGCTTTGCCTGGCTCTTCGGATCCGACCTCGTGATCAAGGTCTGCAACCTTCTGGGTTTTGATCGATACACGCCGCTCGGCAGCCGCGGCGTAACTGTCATAGGCTGGGCAGGCGTCCGCGGCGTCGTGACGCTGGCGCTTGCCCTGAGCGTGCCGGAAGGCTTCCCCGGCAGGGACCTCATCCTGGTTACGTCGTTCGCCGTCATTGTCGGAACCGTGCTTGTGCAGGGAACGACGCTCGGACACGTCATCAGTTGGGCACGGCTGACCGAGCCCCAGGCGGAAAGGGCGCACCTCTCCATGAGCCAGGCCGAAGCTGCCATGGCCCAGGCGCAATTCGCGACAGTCCAAAGCCTGGCCTACGACAAAGAGGGAAACCTCATCCATCCCCAGCTGCTGGAGCGCTATCAGCGCAGGGCCGTGGCGATCGTCGACTATGCCGCACGCACCGACCACTACTCGCCGATCCTCCATGCCCATTTCGATGTCGTTCTCGAGGCGGTAGCGACAGGGCGCCGTGAACTGATCCGGCTCCACCGCGCTGGCGAGATCGACGACGAGACGTTGCATGAGCTGGAACGGGACCTGGATCTCGAGGAGCTCAGCGCGATTTCAGCCAAGTCGTGACCGAAGCCATGGTGATCAGCCGCGCCGGGCGGCTTCGATCTTAGCAACGTCGATCTTTTGCATCGTCATCATCGCGTCAAACGCACGCTTGGCTTGCGCGCCGCCAGCCGCGAGCGCTTCAGTCAGAACGCGCGGGGTGATCTGCCAGGAAACACCCCACTTGTCCTTGCACCAGCCGCATTCGCTTTCCTGACCGCCATTGCCGACGATGGCATTCCAGTAGCGATCGGTTTCCTCCTGATCGTTAGTCGCGATCTGAAAGGAAAAGGCTTCGTTGTGCTTGAAAATGGGGCCGCCGTTCAGGCCGATGCAGGGGATACCGGCAACCGTGAATTCGACCACCAGCACGTCTCCCTGCTTGCCGTCCGGATAATCTCCCGGTGCGCGAATGACGGCACCGACCGCACTGTCCGGAAAGGTCTCGGCGTAAAAGCGCGCGGCGGCCTCGGCCTCCTTGTCGTACCATACGCAGATCGTATTCTTGGGCATGTCGCGGTTCCTTCGCTGTTGGTTGCCGTGTCCTCCTGACATAAGGGGCAAACCGACTTTCTCCAGTTGAGAGAAGCCGTTTCACGCTTCTACAACCAAAAGCGGTCGAAGGTGCTTTGGAGACGGATGGAAACGACGGAATGCCTTAAGAGCCCACCGCGCCCTTGATCAGCGCCTTCGCGTCGTCGCTGTCCCAGGCGGCCGGGCCGTTCATGGCGGAGATCAGGCAGCCCTTGTCGTCAATCAACAGCGTGACCGGCAGACCGAAGGCAAGGCCTTCCTTCTTCAGGCTGTTGAACACCTCGATGGTGTTGTCGCGATAGAGCTTCAGCGCATCGACGCCGATTTCGCTGAGGAAGGCCTTTGGCTTCTCGTCATCGCCGGTGTCGATGTTGACCGGCACGACCTGAAACTTGTCGCTGCCTAGCTCCTTCTCCAATGTGTTCAGAGCCGGCATTTCCTCGCGGCAGGGCACACACCACGTCGCCCACAGATTGAAGAGCACCGTCTTGCCGGCGAAACTGTCGAGCGTCATCGGCTGGCCGTCTGCGCCCTTGAAGGCGACGGTAGTGAGCTTGCGATGCTCGTCAGGGGCAACCATCGCCGCCACCTGGCCCTTGAGCAGCGGTGCGATCCGCGTGGCAATCTCCTTTGTCGCCGCGCATTCGCCCGAGGCCGTTTGCGTCCCGCCATTGCCAGACCCGGCTTCCCTGATGTAAACCGCTGCCGCACCGGCAATAATGCCTGCGACGGCCGCGATCCCGATCAGCTTCAGGGATGGCAGGCGCAGGGGCGTTCTTGTCGTCATTTCATTCTCCGAGACACGCGTTCTTCAAGGCAGGCATCGTCATGGCCGACAGCACGGACACCAAATCCTCCAACCAGATGTGGGGCGGCCGTTTCGCCTCCGGTCCCGATGCGATCATGGAGGAGATAAATGCCTCGATCGGTTTCGACAAGAAGCTGTTTGCCCAGGACATCCGCGGCTCGATCGCCCATGCCACCATGCTTGCCCACCAGGGCATCATTTCCGCTGACGATAAAGACAAAATCGTCGCGGGGCTAAACACGATCCTGTCAGAAATAGAGAGCGGCAACTTCGAATTCTCCCGCAAGCTCGAGGACATTCACATGAATGTCGAGGCCCGTCTCGCGACGCTGATCGGCCCGGCCGCCGGTCGTCTCCACACGGCCCGCTCGCGCAACGACCAGGTGGCGCTCGACTTCCGCCTGTGGGTGAAGGAAGAGCTGCAGAAGACCGAGCAGCTGCTCACCAATCTGATCGCAGCCTTCCTCGACCGCGCCGAAGAGCATGCCGACACCGTCATGCCCGGTTTCACGCACCTGCAGACGGCGCAGCCCGTCACCTTCGGTCATCACTGCATGGCCTATGTCGAAATGTTCGGCCGCGACCGCTCGCGCGTCCGTCACGCCATCGAGCACCTGGACGAAAGCCCGATCGGCTCGGCGGCACTCGCCGGCACCGGCTATCCGATCGATCGCCATATGACGGCCAAGGCGCTCGGCTTCCGAGAGCCGACCCGCAATTCGATCGACACCGTTTCGGACCGCGATTTCGCCATCGAATTCCTGGCCCTCGCCGCCATCTGTGCCATGCACCTGTCGCGTCTGGCCGAGGAGATCGTCATCTGGTCGACGCCTCAGTTCGGTTTCGTCCGCTTGTCGGATGCCTTCTCCACCGGCTCCTCGATCATGCCGCAGAAGAAGAACCCGGATGCCGCCGAGCTGGTGCGCGCCAAGACCGGCCGCATCAACGGCTCACTGATCGCCCTGCTGACGATCATGAAGGGTCTGCCGCTCGCCTATTCCAAGGACATGCAGGAAGACAAGGAACAGGTCTTCGACGCCGCCGAAAGCCTGGAACTGGCAATATCAGCCATGACCGGCATGGTCCGCGACATGACAATCAATACCGCCCGTATGAAGGCCGCGGCCGGCTCCGGCTATTCGACGGCGACCGACCTTGCCGACTGGCTCGTGCGCGAAGCCGGACTGCCGTTCCGCGACGCCCACCATGTGACCGGCCGTGCGGTAGCGTTGGCCGAGAGCAAAAGCTGTGATTTGGCCGAGCTGCCGCTTGCCGATCTGCAGGCCATCAACGCTGCCATCACCGACAGGGTGTACGATGTTCTGACGGTCGAGGCATCGGTTGCCAGCCGCAAGAGCTTCGGCGGAACCGCGCCTTCGGAAGTGCGCAAGCAGATCGCCTATTGGCGCGCCCGCAACTGACCTCAACAATCAGGGTGCACAAGCTGGATAAACTTCGCTATGAAGATGTCCACCAGTGCCGCTTCCCAAGAGGAATTCCATGCAGAAGAGCTTGCCGCAGATCGTCCGCCTGACGGTTGTTTTTGCCGTGATCGGCCTTGCCGTCGCCGGGTGCGGACGAAAAGGCGATCTCGATCCGCCGAGCGCGAATGCAACGAAGACCGGCGACTCGTCGAAGCCGACGCCGCAGCCGGGCACCGCGAACAGGCCATTCATTCTCGATCCGCTTCTCTAAGAGGCCAAGACCGTGAACCATTTCCAGTACATTGACGGCGTCCTCCACGCCGAAAACGTTCCCGTTCCCGAGATCGCCAAGGGCGTCGGCACGCCGTTTTACTGCTATTCCACGGCAACACTCGAGCGCCACTACCGCGTCTTCGCCGAAGCGTTGAGCGGTGTCGACGCGATGGTCTGCTATGCCATGAAGGCGAACTCCAACCAGGCGGTACTGAAGACGCTCGGCAATCTCGGCGCGGGGATCGACGTTGTCTCCGAAGGCGAACTGCGCCGCGCACTGGCCGCCGGCATCCCGGCATCGCGCATCATGTTCTCGGGCGTCGGCAAGACGCCGCGGGAAATGGATTATGCGCTCGAGGCCGGTATCTACTGCTTCAACGTCGAGTCCGAGCCGGAACTCGAGATCCTCAACCAGCGTGCCGTCAAGGCCGGGAAAAAGGCACCGGTCTCCTTCCGGATTAATCCCGATGTCGACGCACGGACGCATGCGAAGATCTCGACCGGCAAGAAGGAAAACAAGTTCGGCATTTCATGGGAGCGCGCCCGCGCCGTCTATGCCCGCGCCGCGACCCTGCCTGGGATCGAAGTGACCGGCATTGACATGCATATCGGCAGCCAGATTACCGACCTGCAGCCGTTCGAGGACGCCTTCAAGCTGCTGCGCGAACTGGTCGGCACGCTGCGCGCAGACGGCCACGCCATACACCACGTCGATGTCGGCGGCGGCCTTGGCATTCCTTACCGCGATGACAACAACCCACCACCGTCACCGGAAGCCTATGCCGCAGTCGTCACGAGCGCGCTGCGCGAACTCAACTGCAAGATCGTCACCGAGCCCGGCCGCCTGATCGTCGGCAATGCCGGCATTCTGGTCACCGAGGTGGTTTATGTGAAGGACGGCGGCGAGAAGACCTTCGTGATCGTCGACGGCGCGATGAACGATCTCATCCGCCCGACGCTCTATGAGGCCTATCACGAGATCCGCCCGGTCGTGATCTCGGCGGCGAACGCGCCCCGCATCAAGGCGGATGTCGTCGGTCCTGTCTGCGAAACCGGCGATTTCTTGGCGCTGGACCGCGAAATGGCCATTCCGAAGCCGGGCGACCTTTTCGCCGTTAGCACCGCGGGCGCATATGGGGCGGTTCAGGCAGGCACGTACAACAGCCGCCTTTTGGTTCCCGAAGTGCTGGTAAAAGGCGGCGATTTCCACGTGATTCGCCCGCGCGGCACCTATGAAGAGCTGATCGGACTCGATTCCGTTCCGGCTTGGCTGGATTGATCACGCGCTCGACGATGACTTCACTTTTTGGCGAAGAGCCCTGAAAAATCGGGATCGATCGGCGCTTGCCCTCGTCTTCGCCACAAAGAATGTTATCCTTGATTGAGAGCGAATTGCGCTAGCAATCGCCGAAGCGCCCTCTGCCCTTGAACGCCAGCTCGCGGAGAACGGATTGAACAAGAGCTCCAGCAGGGAGAAAAACGGTGCATTTGCCCTGAGGCCATCCTTGGCAAGGCTGGTTGCGGCAAAGCGCTTTCTGGCGCGCTTGGTGCTGCTGTCCGAGCAAATCTTGCCGCTCTTCCTGCCGATCCTTTCCGTCGTGGCGCTGTATCTGGCGGCATCGTGGTTCGGCGTCTTCCGCTACGCACCAGAGTGGATCCGCCTGGCGCTGCTCGTCGTTTTCGCGATTGCCGCCGTCGCAACGCTGCTTCCGCTGCGTCGGCTCCATTGGCCCGACACGGCCGCTGCCGACCGGCTGCTCGAACAGCGCAACGGCCTGCAGCACCAGCCGGTGGCCGTCCAGGAAGACGAGCCCGCCACCGACACTCCCTTCGCGCGCGCCCTCTGGCGCGAACACCAGACGCGTATGGCGGAGAAGATCGCGGCGCTCGATACTGGCTTTCCGCGTCCCGACATCGCCTCGCACGACCGGATGGCGTTGCGCGCCGTTCCCGCGCTGCTTGTGGTGATGGCTTTCGGCTATTCGCTGTCGATGAACGGCGGCTCGATTACGGACGCGCTGCAGCCGCGACCGACACCGCAGGCGACCGATCCCGCCGTGCGCATCGATGCCTGGGTTACGCCTCCGTCGTACACCGGCCGCGCCCCGATCTATCTGACGGCGAATGGCACCGAGCAGGCGGCGATCCGCGTTCCTCAACTCTCGAATCTGACGATCCGCGTCAGCGGCGGCAAGACCGCCGAGAAAGTCATCTTCAGGAACGAGAACGGCGAGGCGCAGGAGATCGTGTCTCAAGAGGCGGGCAAGCCGACCGCGCCAATTCCGCAGCCTGAAGGCGCTGCAAATACGCCTCCGTCGGCTGCCACGCATGAGATGAAGCTCGAGGAAAACGGCCAGCTTGAAGTCAACGGCCGGACGTGGAGCTTCGATGTCATCGCCGACAAGGCGCCGGAAATAGCCTTCAATGGGATGCCGAAGCCGACGGTCAATGGTGCGCTCGAAATCGGCTTCACCGTCAAGGACGACTACGGCGTGCAGGAAGCGCGTGCCGAGATCGTTCCCGTTGATGCCGACCCCGCCGCAACACCTCTGTATCCACTGCCCGATTTCCGGTTGGACATCCCTCGCCGCAACTCGCGAGATGCGAAAGGCGTAACCAGCAAGAACCTCACCGAGCACCCGCTGTCCGGCAAGCGCGTCCGCATTACGCTCGTTGCCAAGGACGCTGCAGGCCAGACCGGCCGTAGTCCTCCGCATGAGATGACGCTGCCGGCCCGCCCGTTCAACGAGCCGCTTGCCGCTGCCGTGGCCGAGGAACGGCAGGTGTTCACGCTAGATACACGGAAGATGCCGGAAGCGGTTGCGCTGAACGAAGCACTGACGCTGCGGCCGGAAGAGACGATCCCGAACCTGACCAACTACCTGCTGCTGCAATCGGCGCTGACACGCATGAAGCTCACCAAGGGCGAAGAGGCGATGAAGGACACCGCCGATTATCTTTGGGACATTGCGATCGGCATGGAGGATGGCGACCTTTCGCAGGCCGAGCGCAACCTCCGCAATGCGCAGCAGAACCTGGCCGACGCGTTGCAGCGCAATGCACCGGATGCCGAGATCAAGAAGCTCATGGACGAGCTGCGCAAGGCAATGCAGGACTACATGAAGGAGCTCGCCCAGCGCATGCAGAATGCGCCGATGCAGCCGAACCAGAACGCGCAGAACATCATTCGCCAGCAGGACCTGGAGCGGATGATGGATCAGATCGAGAATCTGGCTCGCTCGGGCAATCGCGATGCGGCCCAGCAGATGCTCTCCGAACTGCAGCGGATGATGAATAATCTGCAGGCCGGCAGGCCGCAGCAAGGACAGCAGGGCCAGGACAACAGCCAGATGCGCCAGCAGATGGACAAACTCGGCCAGATCCTGCGTGACCAGCAGAAGCTGATGGAGGAAACCTTCAAGCTGGATCAGCAGCTGAAGGACCGCATGCAGCGTGGCGACCCCAACATGGGCATGAACGATCCGCTCCTCGACGACATGCCGATGGACAACGACGGCATGCAACAGGATCAACGGCAGGGCCAGCAAGATCAGGGTCAGAATCCGAACCAGAACCAGCAAGGTCAGAACCAGCCGGGGCAGCAGCCTTCGGATCAGATGACCGCGGAGCAGCTGCGCGAAGCCCTGAAGCAACTGCGTTCGCGCCAGGACGAACTCGGCAAGCAGCTCGGAGAGCTTCAGAAGGGGCTCGGCGACATGGGTATCAAGCCCGGCCCGGGCTTCGGCCAGGCGCAGCGCGAAATGGAAGGCGCCGGGCGTGAGCTCGGCCAAGGCCATGGCGAGCCCGCCATACAGGGCCAGGGACGCGCATTGGAAGCGCTGCGCCAAGGCGCGCGCGACATGATGAACCAGATGATGCAGGCAATGCAGGGTCAGCAGGGCCAGGGCCCACAGGGGCAGGTGGGACAAGGCAACCAGAACGGCCGCGATCCCCTTGGCCGTCCACGCCGCGCTGAAGGACCGGATTTCGGCGATCAGGTGAAGGTGCCTGACGAGATTGACGTCCAGCGGGCCCGAGAAATCCTCGACGCCATTCGCGAAAAGCTCGGCAACAACCCGACGCAGGCGATCGAGCGGCAATATCTGGAACGACTGCTAGACATCCAGTAGCGCGTTTGTGCCATTTCGGGTCACAATAGCGTGAGATTCAATGCCTCCACGCGAGAGATACCTATGTCTACTGTGACGCGAGATCGCGCGTCGTTTGGGCACGAGTTGAGGGTATTTCCATGAAAACGGAATTGAAGCTGATTGCAGCTGTCGCTCTTGGATTCGGCATGGCCGCAAGCACGGCAAGCGCATGGGATATCGGTGGTTTCGCAACGACCAACAGTGGCGGCAAGACGCTCGCTGCAGACGGTTACGAATCAAACTGGGATAGATCGGACCGCTATCGCCCGGCTCCCTACAGCATGGAGACGACGGGAAGCATCTCGTCCAATGGCTCGAAGGTACGGCGACCGGTGAATTGCCCGCCGCGGCCGGTTCCCGGTACGCTGCAGACGCAGGGTGGGAACAGCGGAACGACGATAAATTCGGCTTGCCCCGATTATTGAGAAGCTGCGGCTTTCTTACCGGTTGTGCCATCGTCTTAGTGAAGCGATGACAGAGTTGTGCCGATGCCATTGTCGACGCCAAGCTCCAAAATTGAACGCCAAGGCTAGCCTTGCCTGCCGAAAGCTTCGTATGTCACCCTGCAGGTGAATAACGATAGCGATTCGATGGCAATTCTCTTCAAGACGGTAATCAGCGAAAGCGCGGCATTTGAGTTGATCGAGAATGCGCTTGCCCGAACCGGCGAATATGATGGCTACCTCAACGTCGTGGCTGACGAAGGCGAGAAGACCCTCCCCTGGTCACCCGGCATGCATGCCGAGCAGTTCCAGGCGGAAATCACGGAGATTCTCCGTTCGACCTGGGACATCTGCCGCTTCTGGGTGATCTACGAACGCCGGGACGATCGACAGGATGCCGAGGCCAACGCCATTCGCAATGCGGCGTTCAGGCTGACGCGCGGCTATGCCGGCGTCATTGTCGTCACGCTCAGCCTGCTTCACAAGCGCGACAGCCTTGCCGATATCGAACTGATCTTTGTGTGTTTCCAGCAGGACTTCCAGCGACGCAATTTTCGCGTCCGCTATGAAGGCAAATTCATCCCCAACGAGGGCTGAATTGTCGAGAGAGTGCCGTTAGCCGCCTCAGGCGGCCAACGCGCGCGCCACGGCCTTGCGAATGTCAGGCAAGGCAAAGGGCTTCGAGACGACATCGACAATCTTTTCCGCCAGGTCGTCAGCGCGTTCGCGCTGTTCCGCATAGCCGGTCATCAGCAGGATTTTCAGCGCCGGGAAAGCGGATTTCGCCTGATGCGCCAGTTCGATGCCGTCCATCACGGGCATGCGGATATCCGAGAGCAGCAGGTCGTAGACGCCGTCTCTGAGTTTTTCCAGTCCTTCCGCACCGTCGGCAGCTTCCTCGGTCTCATGACCGTCAAGACGCAAAGCGCGGGCTACGAAAGAGCGCAGGGAATCCTCGTCTTCCGTAATCAGAATTTTTGCCATGGTGTGCATCACTCCGTTTCATGCCCCGCAACGGAAATCACACGACTTTCCTTTGCGATCGGTAAACGGCACGAAGGGATGGACGGGATGGTTAACAACCCGTCTTATCCTGACATAGTCAGGCGTCGCCGGTGACGACGCCGACAAAAGGAAGTTCGCGGAACGCATAAGCGACATCCATGCCGTAGCCGACGACGAAATAGTCGGGGCATTCGAAACCGACATAGTCGGCCTCCAGCTTTTCCTTGCGCTTGACGCTCTTGTCGAGGAGCACGGCGATATTGACGTTGCGGGCGCCGCGCTCGTAAAGCAATTCCTTGGCAAACAGCAACGTGCGGCCAGACTCCAGAATGTCGTCGATCAGAAGAACGTCGCGATCCTTCACGTCGCTGTCGATGTCCTTGACGATCCGAACCCCTTGCGAGACCGTGCCGGTGCCATAGCTCGACAGCGTGATGAACTCGACCTCGGGCGCCAACCCGCTGTCATGCAGCGCGCGAATAAGGTCGGCAGCAAAGATGAACGAGCCCTTCAAAACCGCGATGACCAGCAGATCCTTCGTCGGTCCCGATGCAATCTGCTTCGCCATCACATGATTGCGTTCGGCGATCTGCTCGGCGGTGAAGAGTGGTTCGATGTTTTTTCCGCGCACGACGGGCATAAGAAGGCTTGCTCCATGACTAGAAGCACAAGCCGTTACCACAAACGGCGGGACGAAACACCCCTTAGGGCATGAAGGAAAGCCGGACTTCCGGCATTTTTCCACCCGCGTACTGCACTCTGGTCGAAAATCCGCGGCTCTGCCCGCCATAAATGACATCTGCAGGCGGGTTGATGACGATGCTTGCGGTCAGCTGCTCATTGGCAAGAAAATCAGCGCGGATGGGGCGCACGACCTGTGTCGTGCCGCTCTGATTGTCGATGATGCCATTGATCAGCAACACCCGCATGCCGTTCGCATCGCGGGGCGTCATCGTTACATGCGCGAAATGCAGCGGCGAGTCCGTCGATGCCGCCTCGCTTTGCGAAAAGCCAGCAAATCCCCCAACGAGGCCGAACACGAGCACTGAGAGAGCGAGCACCAGCGCGACGAAGGTTCTGACCGATGCCTGCTGCAACCAAGCCTCGCCTGCCCGAGCGAGCGCGGATGGAAGCGACCGCGGTTCTACGCTCGACATGCTCGACGGCTGTGACGGGCGCCGTCGATTGTCATTGAAGCTGCGTCTATCAAAGCCTTGTGTGCGGTTGTTCGAAATCACCACGAATTCGGCATCGGCGACGTCCGTTGGTCGAGCTCGGCGCGCCTCGCGCTTGATCGGTTCGGGCGGCAGAAAATCATAGGTACGGCCGGGCGCCTGGCGTCTGAACGAGGAGGAAGTCATGATGACGGCCTTTCCGGTGTCCACATGGTTTCGGGGCCGGACAGAAATCCGGCATTGAAACGAATCCTGCTCAGTCGTAAATTTTAATGGTTAATGCTTCGCAAAGATCGCCATCAAAGCGGCGTCTTTCCGGTAAATTTACTGGTTGTTAATGGTGTTGGTTAACAAGTCGTGCGGTGAACAAACAAAAGACTGATCTCCCGTTGATCCACTTCGAAAATGTCGGTTTGCGCTATGGCATGGGCCCGGAAATTCTCCGGGACCTGACGTTCGACATTCCGAAGAAATCGTTCCAGTTCCTGACCGGCCCTTCGGGCGCCGGCAAGACCACGCTGCTGAGATTGCTGTTCCTTTCGTTGCAGCCGACCCGCGGGCTGATCCGCATGTTCGGACGCGACATTTCCGACATTCCGCGGCCCGAACTGCCGCTGCTGCGTCGCCGTGTCGGCATCATCTTCCAGGAATTCCGTCTGCTGGATCATTTGACCACCTACGAAAACGTAGCCTTGCCACTGCGCGTTCGCGGCAAGGACGAGAGCTCCTACAAGACGGACGTACTCGAGCTTTTGAAGTGGGTCGGCCTCGGCGAGCGCATCAATGTCCTGCCACCGGTGCTGTCGGGCGGCGAAAAACAGCGCGCCGCGATCGCGCGCGCCCTGATCGACCGTCCCGAAATTCTTCTCGCCGACGAGCCGACCGCGAACGTCGATCCGCCGATGGCCCGCCGACTGCTCAATCTGTTCCTTGAGCTCAACCGTCTCGGTACGGCGGTTGTCATCGCGACCCATGATCTGGCCCTGATGGACCAGGTGGAAGCCCGCCGTATGATTCTCTCGGAAGGGCACCTCGATATCCATGACTAAAGCTGCGCCCAAACCGCCCGCAGAGGCCGCCCAGAAAAGCCAGAAGCGGCCGGAGATGAAGGTGCGCCCGACGGCCCCGATCCTGCCCTCCGCCAACATTCAGGGCAATGCGCTAATGGTGGTCATCGCCATCATGGCCTTCCTTGCCTGCCTGACACTCGGCGGCGTCAGCATGGTGCGCTCCACGGCTGCGAGCTGGGAAAGCCAGATTTCCCGCGAGGTCACGATCCAGATCAAGCCCGACGAGGGGTTGGACATGGAGAAGACGCTGGCGCAGGCGCGCGACCTCGCGCTCACCTTCGTCGGCACCAAGGACGGCCAGATCGTTGACGAAGCGGCAACTGCTCGTCTCCTCGAACCCTGGCTCGGCACCGGGCTCGACATCAAGGAGCTGCCGGTTCCGCGGCTTATCATCATCACCATCGACGAGAACAACCCACCGGATTTCGAGGCGATGCGGACGCTGCTGAAGGAGAGCATTCCTCAGGCCTCGCTCGACGACCACCGCACTTGGGTAGACCGGCTGGTTTCGATGGCCCACACGACCGTTATGATCGGCACCGGCATCCTGCTGCTGGTTTTCTCGGCGATGGTGCTGACCGTGGTCTTCGCGACCCGTGGCGCCCTGTCCGGCAATCGTCACATCGTTGAAGTTCTGCACTTCGTCGGTGCGGAAAGCTCGTTTGTCGCCACCGAGTTCCAGAAGCACTTTCTGAAAATCAGCCTCAAGGGATCGGCGGTCGGCAGTGCCCTCGCCGCGCTCTTCTTCATGACCGCCGGCTTCCTGCAGAGCCGCACGCTGGCGACCCCGCAGACCGACCAGGCAACCGCTCTCTTCGGTACGTTTTCGGTCGGCGCCCTCGGCTATGCCGGCATCTTCGCAACCATGATCGTCATCGCGCTACTGACGACTTTTACAGCTCGCCTCACCGTCATGCGAACGATTTACGAGATTGACACGTTGCGTTCCGATCCGACACGGGCGGACGGGCTCGTGAATTGAGCTTTACATGCCTTTTTTGCCATGAAAGCGTCTGTTCGCCGCCGCAATCTGCATATATTTTCCGATTCATGAGCATGGGCCACATGTCGCGCACCCCGATTCGCCCGGAAACGGAGCTTGCTCGCTCCGAAGGGAGGCCTGTGCGCGGTCCTGTGCGGCGCATGCTGCGCTGGGGTGGCATGGCGTCCGTTCTGGCCATGGCCCTCGTCTTTGGTGGGTTTCTGCGGTTTGCCGATTCGGTCACGACGCTGAAGCCGCCGCTTGATCCCCGGGCGGATGCGATCGTCGTTCTGACCGGCGGCTACCAGCGTATCGACCAGGCCGTCGAATTGCTGCAGAAAGGCGCCGGCAAGCGCCTGCTGATTTCGGGGGTTCACCCGGCAACCACGCCAAAGCAGATCCGCAGAATGACCCAGGCCTCGCCTGAGCTTTTCTCCTGCTGCGTCGACGTCGGCTACGATGCGCTCGATACGATCGGCAACGCGCAGGAAGCATCGAACTGGATCCACCAGCGCGGCTACAAGAGCGTCCTTGTCGTTACCAATAACTACCATATGCCGCGCAGCCTGGCGGAACTCGCTTACGTCGACTCCGAAACCCAGTTCATTCCCTATCCTGTCGTGAACACCGACCTGAAGACGAGCGACTGGTTCACCGACCCCAACGCCGTCCGCGTGATGCTCGCCGAGTATGCGAAAGTGCTCTTCGCCGGCGCGCGAAACCTGACCGGGCTCGGCCGTCACCCGGGGCTACGCTCGGCCGGCGTCTCCGGCTAAGACCGACGGAAACCTTTTTCTGCGAGCCAATATCGTGTAGGAGGGCGCAACCGCCTCTTGCGGGCATTGGCCTCGGGAAAATTTATGATCGCCCTGCGTTCCGTTCTCTTCAACACGATCTTCTACGCCAACCTCATCCTCCGGATGATCGTACTGTCCCCCTATTACTTCCTCGCACCACGCAAGGAAGCCTATAGTGTGCCGAAGAACTGGGCGCTGTCGTGCCACTGGCTGATGGAAAAGATCGTGGGCACGACCTTCGAGATCGAGGGCATGGAGAACCTGCCTGACGGCGGCTATATCCTGGCGCCGAAGCACCAGTCGTTCTGGGACACCTATGCCCTGCTGCCGTGGCTGAAGGATCCGGTCTACATCCTCAAACGCGAGCTGATGTGGATTCCGCTCTTCGGCTGGTATGCCAAGAAGCAGCGGATGATCCCGATCAACCGCGGCGCGCGCGGCAAGGTGATGGTCGAGGCATTGCGGCGGACCAAAGAAGAACTGGCGACCGGCCGCCAGCTGATCATCTATCCCGAGGGAACCCGTCGTCCGCCGGGCGCAGAGCCGCTCTACAAATACGGCATCGCCCGCATGTACCGCGACCTGCAGCTGCCGGTCGTGCCGGTCGCCATGCATCCCGGCTTGTTCTGGCCGCGACGCAGCACAATGCGCTATCCCGGCCACTTCAAGGTAAGAATCCTGCCGCCGATCCATCCTGGGATGGATCCCGATGCCTTCTTTGCCCATCTGATCGAGGTGACCGAGAGGGCAAGCGACGAGCTGCTGATCGACACCATCAAGCGGAACCCGGATCTGCCGCTCCCGCCGACCGCCGCTAACCGTCTCGCGGAATTGCAAAAGAGTGAGACAGCGACGGCCTGAGGTCAGGCGGCTTGTTTCAGCCGCTCCACTTCGCCGACCACCTGCTCCAGCCAGTGATCGCGAATGCCCATTTCCCGCAAGTGCGCCAGTGTATTGAAGACATAGGCGTCGTTCGGCCCCGACTTGCCTTGAGCACGGTGGACTACGGATGCGGCCGCAATCGCATCGAGACTGCCGGCATATTGCGTGTGTTTGCGATCTACGACATAGGCGACCGCCTTGCTTGTCCGGCCGTCCGCCAGCTGGAGCGGCAGGCAGCGCTCGAGATAGACGTTGGTGACCAGCTCGCGCTCCCGGAGATAGTCGATCGTTTCATCCCATAGCGACGGGGCGATCCGGAAGCCCATGCCGCGACATGATCCGCCGCGATCGAGGCCCAGCACGAGGCCTGGATTCTGCTCGGTGCCACGATGCACCCAGGAACGGACGCAGAGCGAACGCCTGTAGCCATAGACAAGAGCCTGAGAACGCTCCAAAAACTCGAAACCCGGATTCCACATCAGGGATCCGTAGCCAAATACCCAAAATTCGTCCATATCGCACGCCAGACCGACATTCCCACTCGCGAGTCACCATTGGAGAACATCATGGCATCGTCAAGCCAATCCCGTAGCGGCAGAAAATTCTGGTTGCTCGGCGGCGGTATCGTCCTGGTGATCGCGCTCTACACCGCCGGCTGGTTCTATGCTGCCTCGCAACTGAAAACGACCGTGCTGAGGGCGATCGCACCCGGCAATACAGCCGGCGTCAGCGGCGAGTGCGCGGATATCGACTTCCGCGGCTATCCGTTCCGCATTGGCCTCTTCTGCTCGAAAGTCGATGTCGATGACAGCGTCAACGGCGTGTCGGCGAGTTTCGGCCAGCTGCGCTCAGCAGCCCAAGTCTACGCTCCAGGCCATATCGTGTGGGAACTCGACTCGCCTGCCGAGATCCGTAGTGCCCACGGCCTGACCCTCAACGCCGAATGGGCTAGCCTGCAGTCCAGCCTGATAACGAAGCTGAAGGGCATCGACCGTTCCTCCACCGTCATCGAAGGGCTGAAGGGAACGGCAGTATCCTCGCAGACCGGCCAGTCGATCAACTTCGACGCCGCTCATACCGAAATTCACCTCCGTCAGAACGGCGGCGATCTTGACAGCGCGATCTCCGTCACGGACGCCAATACCGTGATCAAGGACTGGCCGGCCTTCCCCAAGCTCTCGGCGAGCGCCGACGTGACGCTCGCCGGCAAGGCCGGCATGATCGATGGCAGCGATCAAAGAGGCCTCTACGGCTCGAGCGGCGAACTGCGCAAGGTTGTGGCCGATATTGGTGACGGCAAGGTCATGACACTGAGCGGCCCCTTCTCCTTCGACGAAGAGGGCTATCTCTCAGGCAAGTTCAAGCTGGAGATCGAACAGCTCGGCCCTTGGCGCGACAGCATCAAGCAGACCTTCCCCGAGATCGCCAAGACCGTCGATACCGCCGCCAAGCTTTTGAAGGCGCTGGCAGGCGGCGGCGACAAGGTGTCGGTCGACCTCGTCGTGGCACGCGGCAATGCCACGGTCGGCGGCTTCATCCCGCTCGGATCGATCCCGCCGATCTGAAACTAGGGCCTTTCAGGGTCAAGCATTCTTCTCGAGCGGATGCGGGCGACCGAAGTCGGGGGCATCGACATCCTGACCCGCCTGGATGATCGAGCGGCGGATCGAGCGGGTTCGCGTGAAGAGATCGAAGATCTTGTCGCCCTCGCCCCAGCGAATGGCCCGCTGCAGATAGGCGAGATCTTCGGAGAAGCGCGCCAGCATTTCGAGGATGGCATCCTTGTTGTGAAGGCAGACATCGCGCCACATCGTCGGGTCGGAGGCGGCGAGACGCGTGAAATCGCGGAAACCGGAGGCGGAATATTTGATGACTTCCGACTCAGTGACCGCTTCCAGATCGTCCGCAGTGCCGACGATGTTGTAGGCGATGATGTGCGGCAGGTGCGAGACAATAGCCAGCACCTTGTCGTGATGCTCCGGATCCATCTCGTCGACCTTGGAGCCCAACGCTTCCCAGAACTGCCGCAGCCTTTTCAGTGCTGCTTCATCCGTGCCCGCGATCGGCGTGAAAATGCACCAGCGCCCTTCGAAGAGCCCCGGGAAACCGGCGTCCGGACCGGACTTCTCGGTACCCGCCAGCGGATGGCCAGGAATGAAATGGACATGCGGCGGCATATGCGGCTGCATCTGCGCTATGACCGAAGCCTTGGTCGAGCCGACGTCGGTGACAATCGCACCGGGCTTCAGGCTGCCGGCGATCTCCTTGGCAACACTCTCTGATGCCCCTACCGGCACCGAGACGATCACGAGGTCCGCATCCTTGACCGCCTCGGCCGATGACGTCGTATAGCGGTCGCCGAGTTGCAGTTCCTCGGCCCGCTTCAGCGTGTCGGCACTGCGCGTGGCGATGACAACCTCTTTCGCCAGACCAAGCCGCTTGATGTCATGCGCGATGGAGGAGCCGATCAGGCCGATCCCGATCAGCGCAATGCGATCGAACTGCACCGTCATGACTTGCGTCCCATAAACTCGCCGAGCGCTTCGATGACGCCGCGGTTCGCCTCTTCCGGGCCGATGCTCATGCGCAGCGCGTTGGGGAATCCGTAGCCCTTCACCGCCCTCAGGATATATCCGCGGCTTGTCAGGAACTCATCGGCCTCGGGCGCGCGCTTGCCGTCGACATCGGGGAAGTGAATGAGCACGAAATTGGTGACCGATGGCGTCACCTTGAGACCGATAGCCTCGAGCGCGACCGTCATCTTTTCGATCCACATCAGATTGAAGGCGACCGCTTCCTGCATGAACCCTTGGTCGCGGATGGCAGCAGCACCGGCAGAGATGGCCGCTGCGTTCATGTTAAACGGACCACGGACACGATTGACCGCATCGATGATATCGGCCGGCGCATACATCCAGCCGACACGCAGCGCCGCCAAGCCGTAGACCTTCGAGAAGGTGCGGGTCATGACGACGTTCGGGTTGGACGACACGATCTCGATGCCGGCCTCATAATCGTTGCGGCGGACGTATTCGGCATAGGCCGCGTCAAGGATGAGCACGACGTTCTTGGATAGGGCAGCATGCAGGCGACGAATCTCGCTGACGGGGACGAATGTGCCCGTCGGATTGCCGGGGTTGGCGATAAAGACCATCTTCGTCTTCGGCGTAACCGCAGCAAGGATCGCATCGACGTCAACCGTTGCGTCCTTCTCCTTGACGGTAACGGGGGTGGCACCCGCACCCATGATCTGGATCTTGTAGACGAGGAAGCCATGCTCGGTGATGATGGCTTCGTCGCCAGTGCCGAGATAGACATGGCAGAGCAGCCCGAGCAACTCGTCCGAGCCATTGCCGCACATGATGTTAGCCGGGTTAAGCCCGTGAACCGCCGCGATGGCCTCGCGCAGTTCGAGGGCCTGCCCGTCCGGATACCGTTCGAGGCTGTCGGCGGCATTGCGGAAGGCGTCGATTGCCTTCGGGCTCGCGCCAAGCGGCGTCTCATTGGACGAGAGCTTGTAGACACGGGCGACGCCCGGCGCATGTTCCTTGCCCGGCACATAGGCTGCGATATCCAGAATACCGGAACGCGGAACGGGCTTGCTCTTGTCTTCGCTCATCAGATCGACCTTGGGAAAATACCGGGAAAAATTCGGCTGAAAATTGCCAAGAGGCAATAGAACGGAAAGGCGATCTTGTCGAGTGCCGCGGGACCTGGGTCAGGACCGGCTAGCGGCTGCGCGTCGTCGGAACACCATGCGGCGCCAGCACCGGCACGAAGACGCGCCGCGAGGCGCGGGCGGCAACGGGCAGGCCCTGATAGAGTCGCTTCTGCGCCTCGACGATGATGACGCCGGAAAAGGCGGGCCATAAGGTGCGTCCCACGCGGTCGAAAACGCTGCGCAATCGCATCATGGTCCGCAGCTTCGACGGCGGAAAGAACAGAGCCTCCGCTGTCGCGCCGGGCGTGAAATTGGTCTCGCGCAACAGACTTGTCAGCTGCCCGCGCGAATAGGGGCGCCCTGACCCAAACGGTGTATGTTCCATGCGCGCCCAAACACCGCGACGGTTCGGCACGACAATGACCAGCCGACCGCCAGGCGCCAGCACGCGCCACAGCTCCTTCAGGGTTTCCCGTGGGCTCTCGGCGAATTCGAGCGAATGGACCATCAGCACCCGGTCGATCGATGAATCGGGCAGCGGCAGCTCCTCGTCGAAGATCAGGGCCGTCGTCGACAATGCACCCACAGGCCAGTTCACCGCCCCCTGCCCCGCCGGCATGAAGGCAAAGGTTCGCTCCGTGTCGGGCTGGAAGCGATCGAGGAAGGGAACGACATAGCCCAGACCCACAAGGCGCTCCTGCGGCAGCCGGACCCAAAGCGAGGAAAGCGCCATGGCGATCGACTGCTCGGCAATACGTCCGAGGTCGGAATGATAGAACTGGCGAAGGTCGACGATATCAGCGTGCATTGAGGCAAATGTTATCAATGGGCGGTTGGACTTCAAGGCACGACCCTCTACATTCCCGGTAAACCCGCGATAAAGAGGCTGCCTGAGACTATGAAACCTTTGGATTTAGACGTTTTTCTTTGCCGTTCCGATAATTTCGGCGTGTTGGTTCATGATCCGGAAACCGGCCTGACCGCCTCGATCGACGCGCCCGATGCCGCTGCCGTCGAAAAGGCGGCAAGCCGCCGTGGCTGGACGATCTCGCATATTTTCACGACCCATCATCACACCGACCACGTTGAAGGCAATCTGGCGCTCAAGGAGCAGTATGGCTGCGAGATCATCGGTCCGGTCAACGAAGCGGTGGCGATCCCTGGCCTCGACAAGACGATGGCCGACGGCGACACGTTCCTGTTCGGCGACCACACGGTTTCGGTCATCGAAACACCAGGGCATACGGCCGGGCACATCTGCTATCACTTTGTCGACGACAAGCTGCTGTTTGCCGCCGACACGCTCTTTGCGCTCGGCTGCGGCCGCCTGTTCGAGCGACCGGCCGCCGATATGTGGCATTCGCTGCAGAAGTTAGCCGTTCTGCCCGACGAAACCGCCGTCTATTTCGGCCACGAATATACCCTGTCGAACGCGCGCTTCGCACTCACCATCGATCCTGATAATCAGCGCCTGATCAGCCGTGCAGCCGAGATCGAGGCGCTGCGGGCCGAGAACAAGTTCACGATTCCGACGACGCTGGCGCTGGAGAAGGAGACCAACCCCTTCCTGCGCGCCGCCGATCCCGCCATCCGCCGCAACCTCTTGATGGAAACCAAGACCAACGAGGAAGTCTTCGCGGAAATTCGCCGGCGCAAGGACAATTTCTAATGTCGCCGGACGACATTATTCGCGAACTTGGAATGCAGCCGCACCCCGAAGGCGGCTGGTATGTGCAGACCTTTCGCGACACCGACGGCGGATCACGCGGCCATTCGACGGCGATCTACTATCTATTGAAGGCGGGGCAGCGATCCCACTGGCACCGTGTTCGCGATGCTGTAGAGGTATGGCATCATTATGCCGGGGCTCCGCTTGCTCTTCACCGCTCGCAGGATGGCAGCGGCCGCGAGACGGTGGTGCTTGGGACTGACATCCTCAAGGGCGAGCGTCCGCAGGCGGTCATTCCCGCCAACTGGTGGCAATCGGCTGAAACGACAGGCGATTACACGCTCGTCGGATGCACCGTTGCGCCAGGCTTCGACTTCGCCTCCTTCGAGATGGCACCACCGGACTGGCAGCCTGTCGGTTGAACGCTATTCGGCGGCCGCCGGCTGTTCGGCAGTCGTGGCCTTCCGGCGAAACAGCTCGTTTGCGGCGAGAACGGCGCCGCCTGTAACCAGCACGCACGCAAGCGCGATCCGCCAGCTCGGCTCGGCAAAGCCGAACAGCGTCAGGTTCAACGTCGAAAGAAGCGGCGCGGCATAGCTCGCAGCGCCGAGGATCTGGATATCACCATTCTTGACGCCGTAATCCCAGGCATAGAAGGCTGCACCGACCGGGAAGAGCCCGAGGCCGAGAACCGCAACCCACTGCGAGACCCCCACGGGCCAGACCGTTGTCTCCAGGCCGAGATGGCAGATGGACGACAGGATCGCGGTCGCGA
Source organism: Rhizobium sp. BK399 (assembly GCF_014194695.1). Classification (GTDB taxonomy): domain Bacteria; phylum Pseudomonadota; class Alphaproteobacteria; order Rhizobiales; family Rhizobiaceae; genus Rhizobium. The sequence goes on from NZ_JACIAH010000007.1 coordinate 91,636, forward strand.
GGCAGAAGCCGGTGACGACATCGGTCGAGACAGCATCGAACCGGCGCGTCAGCAGTGAATAGCCCGACCACGTGAAGGCGCAGAGGAAGGCCGCGCCATAGCCGACGGCATAGGCACCATCGAAGTTGATGCCGTTGCGGCCGACGATCAGGAAGGTGCCACAGAGACCGGCCAGCGCTCCCGCGACATGATACCAGCGCAGCCGTTCGCCCGGTAGCAACGCCGACCCGACAACGATCAGCAGCGGCCAGAGATAGGCAATCAGCCCGGCCTCGACCGCCGGCGCATTCCTGAGCGCCGTGAAGTAAAGGAAATGATATCCGAACAGCCCGGCGATCCCAACGATCCATACCTTGGCCGGCTGCTTGAGCAGAGCGAGCCGCGACGGATTGAGGATCAGCACGACGATGCCGGGGATGCTGCCGATGGCAAAGCAGATCGCGGACAGCTGGAAGGGCGGCATCGTACCTGACGCAGCCGTGAATAACGCCAGGAACGACCACATGAGAATAGCCGCAAAGCCGATTAGCGTTGCCCGAAGCTTCACCTGTCCCCCTTTACGGAGACACTTGCTCCGTCAGCTCGCGCCGTATTTCACCGCCGTGATCGTCACCGGACCGTATTGCGTCGGAATACGGACGTAGACCGGAGCATATACATTTGCAGCATCCGACTTGGCAAACCAGATTTCCATCCGGCTGCTCTTGCTCAGATAGTCGATATCGCTGCGGCCCTTCTTGTAGCCGGAGCGCGGGACGAAGCGCACGCTGCAAACGGTCGCTTTGCCGCTGAACCCCGACGTCGAGAAATCCTGAGAGCCCTTTGGCGAGAGCACCAGATCCATGCGCATTTCGCCATCGTAGATCGGCAGTTTCTGCGCGCAGACATTGGCGTCGGCAGGGAAGATCAGGCCGGAGATCGGATCAAGGACGGAACGCAGGTCGCTTGCCGGCACGCTGACCCAGTTCTTCGGCGGTGTCCGTGGCGGCCTGACGGTCGTCGAAGTGATATTGCCGTTGTTGTAACGCACCTCGTATGTCCGGGCGCGCTTGCCGCTCTTGTAATAGAGATAGTAGCGGGACGCCTGCAGCCGGTCACCGCGCAGGACGCCGTCAACGCTGGTCTTTGCAGAGATATTGGTGACGAGATCGGCAAGTCCTGCCGAGCTGATGTCGCCGGATACCTTGTAGCTCTTGTCGTCCTCGATCTTCGTCAGGAAGGCGGCGCGCGCAATCGTCAGGATACCAAGCGAAACCCTGTACTCGGTGCGATGCACGATCTCGCTTGCGCCGGCCGGAATGGCCACCAGCGCTGCGACTGCGGAAATAAGAATGCGTTTGCCCAGATGAGCCATGAAATGAACCTTGTTCAGGCGGCTGGAAACGCCGTTGATAACGGTCTATACGCCTGTCTCTCGATGAAGCAAACACGAGCTTTTTGACAGAATTGCGGGAAATGCCAAGGATTGGCTTGACGCGCACGGCCTGTCTGACTATAGAACCGCAACTTTCCAATCATGGTCTGATGGATTGCTAGCCCGGTTTTGCGTGGGCGTGCACCCGATGGCCGAGAAAAACAAGAATAGGTGTTCCATGTCCCGCATGTGCGAATTGACCGGCAAGGCAGTCCTCGTTGGCAACAATGTCAGCCATGCCAACAACAAGACCAAGCGCCGGTTCCTCCCGAACCTGTGCCAGGTTACGCTGATCTCCGACGCGCTCGGCCAGCGTTACCGTCTTCGCGTTTCGGCTGCTGCTCTTCGTTCCGTCGAGCATCGTGGCGGTCTCGATGCCTTCCTGATCAAGGCAAGCGAAAATGAACTGTCGATGCGCGCTCGTCTGCTGCGTCGCCAGATCGTCAAGAAGACTGCCGAAGCCGCTGCTGCGTAAGCTTCGACTGCTTCTTTTTCATACGGCTTCAGAAGGCTTGCACGGATGAACTCCGGACAAGCCTTTTGCTTTGCCGGTCTGTTCCTCCAACTGGTGGCATACCCCAGGATAAAAAAATGCTGACGACACGCTCTACGCTTATCTATGTCACCCTCATGACGCTGGTCGTCGTCGCCTCGAACTTCCTCGTGCAGTTCCCTCTGAATGCCGAATTCGCCGGCATCAATCTGGCCGACATCCTGACCTGGGGTGCTTTTACTTATCCGGTCGCCTTCCTCATCACCGATCTGACCAACCGCCAGTTCGGACCGCAGGCGGCCCGCAAGGTCGTCTTCGCCGGCTTCGTCGTCGGTGTGGCGCTGTCCTTCTATACCTCGGTGCCGCGCATCGCGATTGCGTCGGGCTCGGCCTACCTGGCCGGTCAGCTGCTTGATATCTCGGTCTTCAATCGCCTGCGCCGTCAGGCCTGGTGGCGCGCGCCGCTCGTCGGCTCGCTGATCGGCTCGATGCTGGACACGATCATCTTCTTCTCCTTCGCATTTGCTGCCTTCTTCGTCTTCTTCGGCCCGAATGATCCCTTCGCGCTGGAATCCGCCCCGATCCTCGGCGCATTCACGGCCGAAGCCCCGCGCTGGATTTCCTGGGCGATCGGCGACTTTACGGTGAAGGTAGTCGTCGGTCTCGTAATGCTGCTGCCATACGGCGCACTGATGAACGTGCTGCGCCCCCTGCAGGCCGCCGCCGCCCGCTGAGCGCGCTCCCCCCAATTCGAGTTCCAGCTGTTCGGCGGAGCCTATGGCTCCGCCGTTCCTGTTACTGAGACCGAGTCAGGGAGAATTCTCGTCGGGAAGTGTGTGCGGCCCCGAGCCCAATTCGAGCGACGCAGCGAAGCAAAATAGATTCTCCGGTGACGAGCGTACGAAGAGCGGCGGGCAACGGATCGGGACTGATTGCGGGCATTGAACCGAAAGTCGATTTCGGCGGCTGATACGCCGCTGTCACCGCTGCAGGTGTGCCGTGTCGCCAGATGGTACCTCGACCAGTCGAAATTCCAGCATCAGGTTGCGCTGCAGGATGGAGTGATTGTCGTCGGAGACTATCACCACATGCGTGGTCCCGTCCTCGGCTGCGAAGACATCCAAGCCTTCCATGTTGTCGATCTGGTAGCCGAAATCGCCCTGCAGCAAGATCTCTCCGTCCATCACGGAACCGGGACGAATGTCGGCGGCCTTGATGCGGCGGAGTCGCATTCCGATGCCTTCCGCGACATTGAAGCGCCGCTCGAGGAGCAAGAGGTCACCATTCTGCAGAAACGCTCCGTCCGTCGCGTCGAAGTCGCCATAATGGGCGAGCGCAAGACGTCCCTTCAATGGCCCGTCGAGGATCGCGGCGTAGGCATTGTCATCGGCGTCCAAGCTGCGCTCGGCCACAATCAGTGTGCCGCCCTTCAGCGCGCTGTCCGCGGGCGCGACGGCGATCGTTTCAAAGCCGCGATTGGCGCGCAGGGATTTCTTGGAAAACGGATTGGGAATCATGTCGATTGCACGCGACACCTCAAAGCCCGGATCGGGATAGACGTCAACGCGGTGATCCTGTTCGAAGGAGACCAGGATTTCGTTGCCGTGCAACGCCAAGCCCTCCGCATCCATATGTCCCTTGCCTTCGAAGGTCCGCCCGGCACGATTCCTCATCGGCGTGATCGCGACGTCGGCGAGACCAGACAGGCGCCCCTGTGGATCGCGCTCGATGCGCCCGGTCATCCAGTGGCCGGTGTCGAGTACGCCGACGAAATGCGTCTTGTCCTGTCGAAACCGGATCGACGACAGCGAGCCAAACAGCCGCTGCGGCGAGACCATTTCCAACCCGCCGAGGAATTCAAGCGGACCGAACCGGGTATCGTCGGAACCAATCTTGAATTCAGTGATGGCGCGGCTGCGAACCTCGACGCTGCCATCGGCAAGTGCTGGCGGCACGAATGCCGCCAGACCAACGGCGATCGCGATCAGGCTGGCGAAAGGCTTCCCGAGCATCCAGAAAGCGTCCTTTCGCGGTTAGCCGGCGCGGCGGAGGCGACCGCCCCGCGGCTGGACGGTCTTGTCTTCGAAGAGCGATGCAAGCTGCTCGGTCATCGCACCGGCCAGCTCGTCCGCGTCGACGATGGTTACGGCGCGCCTATAATAGCGCGTCACGTCATGGCCGATGCCAATTGCCAGAAGCTCGACGGGAGAACGCGTCTCGATGCGCTCGATGACGGCGCGTAGGTGCCTTTCCAGGTAGCTGCCCGGATTGACCGACAATGTCGAATCGTCGACCGGCGCGCCGTCGGAGATCATCATCAGGATCTTGCGTTGCTCGCGCCGCGCGATCAGGCGGTTATGCGCCCACATCAGCGCCTCGCCGTCGATGTTTTCCTTCAGCAGGCCTTCGCGCATCATCAGGCCAAGATTGGCCCGCGCGCGGCGCCAGGGAGCATCGGCCGACTTGTAGATGATGTGGCGCAGATCGTTGAGACGGCCAGGCGTCTGTGGCTTACCGCTGCCGAGCCACTTTTCGCGCGCCTGTCCGCCCTTCCAGGCCTTCGTCGTGAAGCCGAGGATCTCCACCTTGACACCGCAGCGCTCGAGTGTACGGGCCAGGATATCGGCGCAGGTGGCGGCGACCGTGATCGGACGGCCACGCATCGAGCCCGAATTGTCGATCAGAAGCGTCACGACCGTATCGCGGAACTGCGTGTCTCGCTCCATTTTGAACGAGAGTGCCTGCATCGGGTCGATAATCATGCGTGTAAGGCGTGCTGGGTCGAGATAGCCTTCCTCGAGGTCGAAATCCCAGGAACGGTTCTGCTGTGCCATCAAGCGGCGTTGCAGGCGGTTGGCCAGTCGCCCGACCGCGCCCTGCAGGTGCGCCAGCTGCTTGTCGAGGAAGGCGCGCAGGCGCTCCAGCTCGGCGGCGTCACAGAGCTCTTCGGCCGTGATCGTCTCATCGAATTCCTCAGTGAAGACGTGGTAGTCGACCTTCTCGTTGAAGTCGTCGAAGGGGGTGTTCGGACGGCGGGTTTCGCCCGGAGTCTCGGAATCTTCCTCGCCCTCATCCTGCATGTCGTCGTCGGAGATTTCGGCGCCTTCGGTCTCGCCGTCCTCCATCTGCTCGTCGGCGACTTCGCTGTCCTCTACGGGTGCGGCATCGGAGCCGGCGTCGTCGTCGACTTCGTCCTGATCCTGCTCGTCGCCGTTCGGCTGGTCTTCCTGCTCAGACTCGTCGTCGGACTCCGGCTCGCTGTCGTCGTCGCCATACTCCTCGGCCATTTCCATGGCGGAGAGCATGTGGCGTATTACCTTCGAGAAGGCCTGCTGGTCACTGATGACGGCGGGAAGGTTGTCGAGATCGGCTCCGGCCTTTTCCTCGATGAAGGAGCGCCAGAGATCGAGCACCTTGCCGGCAGAAGCTGGCGGTTGCTGGCCGGTCAGCTTCTCGCGCACCATCATGGCGACGGCTTCGCCGATCGGCGCATCCTCCTGCCGCTCGATGCCAGAGAGATTCGCCTTGGCGTATTTCTCCTCGGTCATCGAACGCAAGTTGGCGGCCACACCTTCCATGCGCAGCGCGCCGATCGATTCCACACGCGCCTGCTCGACAGCGTCGAAGATTGCGCGGGCGTCGGAACCCTGCGGCGCCATCGTCGCGTGCACCTTATCGTCGTGGCAAGCGAGTCGCAGCGCCATCGAGTCGCCAAGTCCACGCGTCACCGCCAGCTCATGCTTCGTCGGGCGCTTGGAGAGTTCGGGCAAGCGGACACGCTCGGCCGTCATTCCGGGGCGCTCATTGGCGAAGGTCACCTCGACGTCGCCATCGCCGGCGATCGCGCGAACACTGCCTGATATCGCCCGACGCAACGGTTCGACGTCGACTGGCGAGCCGGGCTTTGCTTTCGAATTGTCACCGCGAGCAGCCATGGTCGGTCGGCCTTAGGCCTCCAGAACAATGTTTGCAGCACTCTCTTTCAGCTCGACGCCGAAAGCGCGCTGGTAGTGCTCGGCCACCAGCGGGCGCTCCAGCTCGTCGCACTTGTTCAGGAAGGTGGTGCGGAAGGCGAAGGCGAGGTCACCGAAAATCTCAGCGTTCTCGGCCCAGGTGATGACGGTACGCGGGCTCATAACGGTCGACAGGTCGCCATTCATGAACGAAGCGCGCGTGAGATCGGCAACGCGGACCATCTTGGAGACGATGTCGCGGCCGTTCTTGTCCTTGCCGAAGCTCTTCACCTTGGAAGCGACGATATTCACTTCGTGATCGTGCGGCAGATAGTTCAGAGTGGTGACGATCGACCAGCGGTCCATCTGTGCCTGGTTGATCTGCTGCGTGCCGTGATAGAGGCCCGTCGTGTCGCCGAGACCGATGGTGTTTGCGGTTGCAAACAGGCGGAAGGCGGGGTGCGGGCGAATGACGCGGCTCTGGTCGAGCAGCGTCAGGCGACCGGACGACTCCAGCACGCGCTGGATGACGAACATGACGTCCGGGCGGCCGGCATCGTATTCGTCGAAGACGAGCGCGACATTATGCTGGTACGCCCAGGGCAGGATGCCGTCCTTGAATTCAGTAACCTGCAGACCGTCCTTGAGGACGATCGCGTCCTTGCCGACGAGGTCGATACGGCTGACATGGCTGTCGAGGTTGATACGCACGCAGGGCCAGTTGAGGCGAGCGGCGACCTGTTCGATATGCGAGGACTTACCGGTGCCGTGATAGCCGGAGATCATCACGCGTCGGTTATGGGCAAAGCCGGCAAGAATGGCGAGCGTGGTCTCGCGGTCGAAGAGATAGTCGGGGTCGAGGTCCGGAACATAGGCGCTGCCCTGGCTGTAAGCCGGCACGCGAATATCGGAATCGATACCAAAGACCTCCCTGACCGAAACGGTGGTGTCCGGAATCTCCGAAATATCAAGGTCAATCTTGCTCATCATGTCTCCAAGGCGGGTGCCCGACACCCGGCCATACTGTATCAGCCCATTTCACAACCATGACGCCGCAAGTCTACACTGCGCTCGTTCATGTCGGAACGTCGGCGATGCTTCTCCGGGACTGAAACGAAACCTCGGGGGCGGTAAACTACCGCTAGCGAGCATTCTTGAACAAAGTCCCGGACAAGAAACGCCGCGCCCGGAAGTGGCCGAGGCGCCTGTGGGACAAACGCAAAAAATTGTGCCGCGGTTGCCTGCGGCCTCAGCCGATTTGGGACCATACCTGATTGAAGACCAAGAGCAAGGACGGGAACTAACAAAAACCGTTCTGCTTCAATAATTGATAGGCCTGGATGACGGCGCGGAACCGTTCCTCCGAACCACGGTCGCCGCCGTTGGCGTCGGGGTGGTGCTTCTTGACCAGTTCCTTGTACCGGCTCTTGATCTCCGAGGAGGTCGCGCTGGCGTCAAGGCCCATCGTGTCGAACGCCTTCGCTTCGAGGCTTTTCAGCTTGCGCTGCTCAGGGAAGCGCGGGCCGTTTCCCTTGGTGCCGTTGACGAAGCCGAAGGGATCGCGGACGCGGTAAGTACCCGAGCGCATATCGGAATGCAGCGGGCTGTTCTTGGCCGACTTGTTGACGCCGACCGTCCAGGTCGGGCGGTGGCCGGTGATCGCTTCCTTCTGGTAGCGCGCGATCTCGCCGTCGGAGAGGCCGGAAAAGTAGTTGTAGCCCTTGTTGTATTCCTTGACGTGCTCGAAGCAGAACAGAAAAAACTGCCCCTCGGCATTGCGTCCGACGGGAGCGCGATGCACGCCTTTCTTGTCGCAGCCGTCCCACTGACAGGAAGGGGGAGCCTGTTCGGGTTCCTGCTCGCGTTTGCGGCGGGTGCGGATGCGGTCGAAATATTTGGAATCGAGTCTCATGACGGCACTAATTTTAGGCCTCCGAAGAGGCGACAACAAGAATTGACAAACCGGAATGTTGCTGGCTTGGTGGGAACCTTTTTCGCAAAGCAACGAGACCATGACCCTGCAGACCCGCATCGAAGAAAAGCTGACCGCCGCGTTCGCGCCGGAGCGCCTCAGCGTGATCAATGAAAGCCATCTTCATGCAGGTCATCAGCCTGATATGACGGGGACCGGCGAGACCCATATGCGGGTTCGCATCGTATCCGCCATGTTTGCCGGCATGCCGCGACTGGCAAGACACCGTGCGATCACGGAGCTTTTGAAGCCAGAACTGGATGCCGGATTGCATGCCCTCGCCGTCGAGCCAGCAGCACCAGGCGAACCGGTGCGCTGGTAGCGAGCACGGGCTCTATATAGTGACCTGGTCGCACTTTCCAATGCGACCGAAAGGGTCATCGTCCCTTTTCAGCGGATCAGAAGAGCCGTCGCGTAAAGACCGATGCCGAATACCGTGTGCGAGACCAGGTTCAGGAAACGCACCTTGTTCGGGTTTGGCGTCTTAGACGCGGCCCAACCGATGCCGAGGCCCGGTTGCAGCAGGAACCAGCCGGCACCAACGGTGACAATCGCCCAGATCCACGCCGGTAGAAACGTCGGCGCTGCGAGCCAGGCCGGGCCCGTAAGCAGCACAAGCAGGATCCCGTAAAGAATGCCGACCGCATAGTGGCCGATCCAGCCGAGCGCGAGCTCGTGCTTGTACGGAGCGGCCGTGCCGATATCTCCGTGGAAGACCTTGCCGTCCTTCAGGTGCCAGAACCAGCGCCCCACCGGCGCCCAGTTCGGCAGTGGCCCCCCCGTGGCTTTCGCAAGAACAATTGCCCAGATGTCCATGAGGACCGTTGCCCCGACGCCGATGGCGATGGCCCGCCAGAAAATATCAAACATATCAAATCCATAATAATGATGTCGGCGACGGACTCCTCTCCGTCGCAAACAAGAGTTGATGCTCGCCTCAGGCCGGACCTGCTTCGTTTTCCTCTGCCGGCCGGATTCGAAGTTTGGTGATGCGGTTCTTTTCGCGCTTCATCACGATGAAGCGCTTGTCGTGGAAGGTGAAGGCCTGCCGCTCCTCCGGGATCGTCATCGACTCGTGGATGACGAGGCCAGCAATCGTCGTCGCTTCCTCATCCGGCAAATGCCAGTCGAGCGCGCGGTTGAGATCGCGGATGGGCACGTTGCCGTCGACCACGATCGAGCCATCCGCCTCCTGACGTACCCCCTGGATATCGATGTCGTGTTCGTCGGCGATGTCGCCGACAATCTCCTCAAGGATGTCCTCGAGCGTCACGATGCCTTGCACCTCGCCATACTCGTCGACGACGACCGCGAAATGCTGCTTGCGGCGCAGGAATGCATTCAGCTGCGCTTCCAGGCTCGTACTGTCAGGCACGAACCACGGCTTCTGGGCGATCTTGCTGATATCAAGATGCTCTGGCTCCGCATCACGCTCGGCAAGCGCGCGCAGCAGATCCTTGGAGTGCACAACGCCTATGATGTTGTCCGTTGACCCACGCCAGAGCGGCATGCGGGTGAACGGGCTTTCGAGGATCGTTCGCACGACCACCTCGGGTGGATCGTCGGCATTGATCGCCCGCATCGCCATGCGGTGCACCATGATATCGGAGAGTTCCAGTTCGCCGAGATCAAGGACGCCTCCCAACCGGTCGCGGTCCGCCTTCACGACCGATCCCTCCCGGTGCAGAAGGTCGACGGCGCCGCGCAGTTCTTCGTGCGCCGAGAGCATCGAAACCTCGCGCGAGAGATTGATGCCGAACAGCGACAGAATCCGGCGAACGATTGCATTGACGAAAGACGACAACGGGCCGACGACGGCGACGAACGTCTTGACCGCATAGGCGGTGTTCAGCGCAAACCGATCCGGCGTCGAGATCGCCCAGCTCTTCGGCAAGACTTCGGCGAAAATGACAAGAATGACGGTCATCGCGAGGGTCGCGAGCGCGACGCCCGAATTGCCAAACAGCCCGAGGAACAGGCTGGTCGCCAGCGACGAAGAGAGGATGTTGGCAAGATTGTTGCCGATCAGCAGGGCGCCGATCAGCCGGTCCCGGCGCTCGATCAGCTGACGCACGATCCCTGCGCGTTCCTCGCCATTGGCCTCGAGTGTGTGAATGCGGCTGCGGGACACCGCAGTCAGCGCCGTTTCCGAACCTGAAAAGAACGCAGACATGAGGACGAGGGCCACGATGGAGACAATTTCCGGCCAGTATACGGAAAGAAATGCCAGCGTGCCTTCGAGGGTCATTGCGGGTGTTTCTCCTTGAGGAAGCTCAGCACTTCCGAGGCGGGAACATCATTGGCGACAAAGGACTGCCCGATGCCGCGCGTCAGGATGAAGGTCAGCTTGCCGCCCTTCACCTTCTTGTCTTGGGCGATCGCATCCATCAAGACTTCGGCCGGCGGCAGCGCGCCGAGAATTTCCGACATGCGGGTCGGCAGGCCGACGGCCTTCAGGTGGGTTTCGACGCGGCGGGCGTCATCCGGGCTTGCGAGGTTCATGCGCGCCGAGAATTCGTGCGCCAGGACCATGCCGATCGAAACGCCTTCGCCATGAACGAGGCGCGCGCTGTCATAGGCGGTTGCCGCCTCCAATGCGTGGCCGAAGGTGTGGCCGAGATTGAGAAGCGCGCGCTGTCCGGTCTCGCGCTCGTCGGCGACGACGACATCTGCCTTCGCCTGGCAACTCGTGGCAATCGCCTCGATCCGAGCCGCACCCCCGGCAAAAACCGCTTGCCAGTTGGCTTCCAGCCACGCGAAAAAATCAGGCTTGTCGATCAGGCCGTACTTCGCGACCTCGGCATAGCCGGCGCGAAATTCCCGAGCGCTCAGTGAATTCAAGACGTCGGTATCGGCAAGCACCAGGTCCGGCTGATGGAAAACGCCGATCAGGTTCTTGCCGTGACGGCTGTTGATGCCCGTCTTGCCGCCGACCGAGGAGTCGACCTGCGACAGCAGTGAGGTCGGCACCTGCACGAAACGCACGCCGCGGCGCACGATGCCGGCCGCAAAGCCGGTGAGATCGCCAATGACGCCACCGCCGAGTGCAATCACGTAATCGTTGCGCTCGATCCGCGCTTCAAGGACCTTGTCGCAAACCGTCATCAGGTGTTCGAAGCTCTTGGTCTTCTCGCCTGCCGGCAGCACAAGCGTTGCCGAAGCGATGCCCGCTGCTTCGAGGCTTTGCACCAGCGCATCCAAATAGAGCGGGGCCACGTGCTCGTCGGTGACGACTGCCGCCTTGCGGCCCTTGAGGCGCGACGCGATCTCCGCACCGGCGCGGGCGATCAGGCCGGGACCGATCAGAATGTCATAAGTACGCTCGCCGAGCGGCACATGGACCTTGCGTTCGGAGGCAGGGGCAATCGCATTCATCTGGCTGCACTTTCGGTTCGGGCGTCGATCACGGCTTGGAGCACCTCTTCTGCCATGAGTTCCTTGCGCACATCGCGCGAGAGGACAGTGAGGTCGGCGAGTTCGTAGATCGGATAGCGCGCGTTCATCAGGCTTTCGAGGGTCTGCTTCGGGTTCTCTGTCTTGAGCAGCGGCCGAGTATCGCGCTTGCAGACGCGCTCCCAGAGAACCTCAAGATCCGCCTTCAGCCAGACGGAAATACCACCCTTCTTGATATGCTTGCGCGTCCGGTCGTTGATGAAGGCGCCGCCACCGGTGGAAACAACGCGCGGCCCGTTCTTCAGAAGACGCTTCATGACGCGGGTTTCGAGCGCGCGAAATTCTTCTTCCCCGTAAGCGGCAAAGAGCTCGGTGATCGACATGCGCGAGACCTTCTCGATCTCGGCATCGCTGTCGACGAAAGGAATGCCAAGCTGATGTGCAACGATCCGTCCGACAGAAGATTTGCCCGCGCCCATCAGTCCGACCAGGATCAGGTTGCGAGAACCAAGCGCAGCGCGAGCCCTGTCTTTCAAGCTTTCGGCAACGGTCAGAACTGGGTCGCTCATTGGTCCATTCACACTTTGTTTTCGAACGGTATCGACAAATGCAGGTGGAGCGTCAAGTCGCGCGCAAGGGAAACGTGGTCCAAATGCAGCTTCTTGCACTTGCAAACATGCTTCTTCATAAAGAAGCAGAGCCATGGAGTTGCTGAATGCCGAGTTTGTTCCGTTTTCTCGCCATATTGGCGATCATCGCCGGTGCGATATACGGAACGATGTGGGCATTGGTTGTTTTTGTCGAGCCGCAGGAGCGCGACGTGACGATCCGCCTTCCGTCCGAGCGGGTCAATCCGCCCGCCACCGGCGCCATCAACCCGTCCAAGAAGTGAGACCATGAAGGATCTCGGCTGGGCTCACGTCGAAGCCTTTCTGGAAATGATGAGCGCTGAGCGGGGTGCTGCGGCTAATACGCTTTCGTCCTATGAGCGCGACCTCGACGATCTGCACAGCTTCCTGAACGGCAAGGGCGTGCGGCTGCTGGAGGCGACATCGGCGGACCTTTCGGCCTATCTCTCCTCGCTCGGCGCCAAAGGGTTCAAGCCCTCTTCCCAGGCGCGGCGACTGGCGGCGATGCGCCAGTTCTACAAGTTCCTCTATGCCGAGGGCCTACGCACCGACGATCCAACCGGCATTCTCGACGCGCCGAAGAAGGGCCGCGCGCTTCCGAAGACGATGGGAGTCGACGAAGTCGGTCGGCTGCTGGAGCAGGCGGAAACCGAAGCACAAGATCCAGCGCCCGGCCAGCTTCAGCGGCTACGGATGCTGGCCCTTCTCGAGTTGCTCTACGCGACGGGGATGCGTGTCAGCGAACTCGTCTCGCTTCCTGCCCGCGTACTCGACCAGGACGGACGCTTCCTGATGATCCGTGGCAAAGGCAACAAGGAACGGCTTGTGCCGCTGTCGCAGTCGGCGATCGTTGCAATGAAGCTCTACGGCAGGATGCTTGCAACCGAGAACGCCGCCGCCAAAGTGCCGCAGGAAGGTCCCTGGCTGTTCCCCGCAGCTTCCAAGGAAGGCTATCTGCCGCGTCAGGTCTTTGCGCGAGACTTGAAAAATCTTGCGATCCGGGCAGGTCTCACCCCATCTATGATCTCGCCGCACGTCATGCGGCATGCATTCGCAAGTCATCTTCTCGCCAATGGCGCGGATCTTCGCGTCGTTCAGGAACTGCTCGGTCACTCAGACATTTCAACCACGCAAATTTATACGCATGTGTTGGAGGAACGGCTTCAACAACTGGTCCAAACGCACCACCCCCTTGCCAAACAGGCCAAAAAGCAGGAATAGGACCGGCAACAAAGGGCGCGCTTAGGAATAGCAGCCCCGGCAAAAGGAACGGAAACGCACCTCATGCACAACTATCTCGACTTCGAAAAGCCGATCTCCGACCTCGAAGGCAAGATCATCGAACTGAAGAAGCTCGCGACCGAAGACGAGAGCATCGACACGTCAGATGAAATCGGCAGGCTCGAAGTTCGCGTTCGCGAGGCGATGGTCGATATCTATTCGAAGCTCAACGCTTGGCAGAAGACGCAGGTCGCGCGCCATCCGCAGCGACCGCATTTCGTCGACTACGCCAAGACGCTGTTTCAGGAATTCACACCGCTTGCCGGCGACCGAAAGTTTTCCGAGGATGCTGCGATCCAGGCAGGCCTTGCCCGTTTCCGCGGCCAGCCTGTCGCCGTTCTCGGCCAGGAAAAGGGCAATGACACCAAGAGCCGCCTGAAGCACAATTTCGGCAGCGCCCGCCCGGAGGGTTACCGCAAGGCAATCCGCGTTCTCGAGATGGCTGATCGCTTCGGTCTCCCCGTCATCACCCTCGTCGATACGGCAGGCGCCTATCCGGGCGTCGGCGCCGAAGAACGCGGCCAGGCGGAGGCCATTGCCCGTTCGACCGAGATGTGTCTTTCGGTGAAGGTGCCGATCGTCTCTGTCGTCATCGGCGAAGGCGGCTCGGGCGGCGCCATCGCGATCGCCACCGGCAACCGCGTTTACATGCTCGAGCACGCGATCTACAGCGTCATTTCGCCGGAAGGTGCAGCCTCGATCCTCTGGCGCGATTCCGCCCGTGCCCGCGAAGCCGCCACCAACATGAAGATCACGTCCGACGACCTGAAGGCGCTCGGCATCATCGACGGCATCATCAGCGAGCCGCTCGGCGGCGCCCACCGTGATCCCGACAGCGTCATTGCCGCAACGGGCGATGTCATCGCCAACGCGCTTGGTGAGCTTTCCAACCGCACCGGCGAGCAGCTCCGCAACGATCGCCGGCAGAAGTTTCTCAACATGGGCCGCAATTTGTAGTGCACAAGCGCGCAGATGCCCTGTGAATGAGGCCAAACCTTGGCCACAATAATGTTATCAGTAACATTCCTACTTGCGGGGGACGCGAGCGCGCTTCATAGGCTGCTAAGAGTTTGTGAACCATAGTCAGCCTATGATTCGCTCCGCATCTGGGGCCAGGTTGCATACTGTTGATGGGCTATTTTGAATGCGCATTCGTCATTTTGCATATGTTTCCCTGATGGCGCTGGCGCTCGCCGGCTGCAACGACGCATTGGAAACCGCCCAGGTCGACCTCTCGAGAGTCAAGAACAAGGTCGAGCAGCCGCTTCCGCCGAAGATCCTGTCCGAAATGTCGGCCAAGGGGATGCAGCGCAATTCGCCGATCATGATCCGCATCTTCAAGGAAGAAGGCGCGTTGGAGATCTGGAAGGCGAAGACCGACAATCGCTTCGACAAGATCGCCGACTACAAGATCTGCGCCTGGTCCGGTCGCCTCGGTCCCAAGGTGAAAGAGGGTGACCGGCAGGCGCCGGAAGGCTTCTACGAGCTGACGCGCGCCAACCTGAATCCGAATTCGAAATATTATCTGGCGATCAATACCGGCTTTCCGAACCGCTACGACGCTATCAATGGCCGCAGCGGTACCAATCTAATGATCCATGGCGCCTGCTCGTCGTCGGGCTGCTACTCGATGACCGACCAGCAGGTGCTCGAGATCTACGCCTTCGCCCGTGACGCCTTTTCCGGCGGCCAGTCGACAGTGCAGCTTCAAGCCTTCCCCTTCCGCATGACGGCGGAAAACATGGTCCGGCATCGTCTGAACTCGAACATCGAATTCTGGAACATGCTGAAGGTCGGCTACGACAACTTCGAGGTCACCAAGCGTCCTCCAGAAGTGAACGTCTGCGAGAAGAAGTACGTCTTCAACCAGCAGGCAACCGGCAACGGCACCTTCAGTCCAGCCGGCGCGTGCCCGGCGATGTCGACGCCGCCGGCACTGACCGCTGCCCTTGCCTCCTACGGCAAGACCTATGACGCCGACTACGCCAAGGCCGTAAAGAAATACGACGGCATGGCTTGGTACGACCCGAGCGAAGCCGAACGCAAGGCGGTGGTCGCAAAGCTCAGGAAGGGTCGCGAATTGGCCTACGCACCAACGGGCACGTCGCTCGAAGCCGGCAAGATGGTGAAGGTCGCGGATCTGGAAGAGATGATGGCGAGCAAGACCGCATCCACGGTCGCCGCGAACGCGGCACCGGGCGCGGCGCCAGCAACGTCGGAAGCAAAGGCGATTGCCGTCGCTGCTGCTATTCCGGCCCAGGTTCCAGTCCCCACGCCGAGCCCGCTCGCCTTCGCGCCGGTGGAACAGCCTGAGCCTGTCGAAGTCGCCTCGAAGAAGCCGTTCTGGAAGTTCTGGGGCAAGGACTGATGGCGTGAGCGCCATTCTCTACGATTTGCGCGGGCTGAAATGCCCGCTACCGGTGCTGAAGACCCGCCGCAAGATGTCCTCGCTGCCGAGCGGCGCGTTGATCCAGGTCGAAACCACGGATCCGCTCGCCGGTATCGACATTCCCCACTTCTGCAACGAAGACGGCCACCAGCTGATCGAGGCGGAAAAGACCGAAGCCGGCCACCGCTTCCTCATCCGCAAGGGATAGCTCAGAACCGCATTCCCGGCACAGCGAGCGGATTGTCGTTCAGCGCCGCTCGATCCGGCGTATCGATGCGCGGCTTGCCAAGAAACGCATCGAACAGATCCTTGACGAAGGCCTCCGGCAGATCCTTGGTGATCAGCACCATGCGCGTGCGACGGTCCTCGGGGTCCGGCCAGGCCGGCAGCCGCGACGGCGGATGGAAGATGCTCTGCACGCCGTGAAGGACCAGTGGACGATCCGGGCGGTCTGAGACAGCGACGATCGCCTTCATCCGCAGTAGTTTTTCGCCGTGCGCCGACCGCAAGAGATCGATGAACATGTCAAGCGCCATCGGGTCGATCGGCTTGTCCTCGACGATCGAGAAGGATCGGATCGAAGCGTCATGACGGTTCACGTCATGCGGATCCTGATGATCGTGCCCATGATGATGGTGGTGGCCGCCCGCCCCGTGATGATGGTGATCATGGTGGTGCGCGTGGGCATCTTCGTCCCGCAGCCAGCGACCAACGTCGGCAATCTTGCTGGCAGGATCATAGAGGCCGTTGACGAGAAGGCTTGCCTGGCCAGCCTCGACGCTATCGGCATCCATCAGTGCCGCGCGCGGATTGAGCGCATAAAGGCGCTTTTCTAAAGCAAGCAATCCTTCCGGCGACGCCATAGCCCGCTTCGAGAGAACCAGCCGATCAGCAACCGCGGCCTGCTTCACCGCCTCCTCGTGATTATCGAGGGTCTGCGAACCGTTGACCGCATCGACCACCGTTACGATGCCATCGAGATCGAAATTCGTGGCGATAACAGGGTTGCCCATGATCGCCTGCATGACCGGTGCCGGATCTGCCAGCCCTGTGGTCTCAATGACGACGCGCTTCACCGGCTTGACGCGGCCGGTCTGCACCGCATCCATCAAGTTGGCGAGCGTATCGACCAACTCGCCGCGCACGGTGCAGCAAAGGCAGCCATCCGACAGTTCAATGATGGCGTCGCCGGAGCTTTCCACCAGCAGATGATCGATGCCGACATCCCCGAACTCGTTGATGATGACGGCAGCGTCCTTCATCGCCGAATCCTTGAGGATCCGGTTCAGCAGGGTGGATTTGCCGGCGCCAAGAAAGCCGGTCAGGATGGTGACCGGGATTCGATTGGAAGCTGCGCTCATCGCGAATTGACCTTAGAAGGAGGTGGCAGGACGTGGCAGCGGCACCGGCACGTTGGCAATCGTTCCTGCGGTCTCGGCGGTTGCCAGCTTGTCGGGCTGCGGCTCGTTCTGACCCGGAATGAGACCGGCAAAGACGAAGTTCGGCTCGTGGTCCATTTCCTGGATATAGGGCGACTGAACCTTCATGCGACCGACTTCATCGCGCGTTTCACTGCGGACCTTGGCGCCCTTGGCGCTGCAGATATCGGCGGTGATATCCGTGACCTGGTCCTGGCCCGGCCCGTAGGGTTGCAAGGAAGTGAGCGTATCGGGCGCGGAAAACTGCGAGGTGAAGCCCTTCTGCAGCAAGTCGGCGGACGCATCCGCGCGAGCAGCCAGACTATCGGTGCCGAGCACGACGGAGATCAAGGTACGGCCGTTACGGGTCGCCGAAGCAATCTGATTGAACCCCGAAGCACAGATGAAGCCCGTCTTCATGCCGTCGGCGCCGGCGAAGCGTCCAATCAGGACGTTGATGCTCGGTACGTTCTTCGTGCCGGTCGTGATGCCCTCGAGCGAGAAGTATCCGGCATATTGCGGGAAGTCACGGCGCAGCGCGACGGAAAGAACCGCAAGATCGCGTGCCGTCGTGTACTGGCCCTTGCCGGGCAGGCCGTTCGGATTGACGAAATGCGAATCATTCATGCCAAGCTTCGCCGCCTCGGCATTCATCTTCAGCACGAAGGCTTCCTGCGTGCCGCCAACGGCCTCGGCAACCGCAACCGCGATGTCATTTGCCGACTTGACCATCAGGATCTTCAACGCGCTATCGAGCGTCAGCTTCTGTCCCGGTTTGAAATACATCTTCGCCGGCGGCTGGGCCGCCGCCCGCTTGCTCATCACGATGGGGGTATCGAGGCTGATCTGGCCGGCGCGAACCGCATCGAAGACCGTGTAGACCGTCATCAGCTTGGTCAGTGACGCCGGATACCACTTGCGGAAAGCCTCGTCATGCTCCAGCACGCGGCCGCTTTGCACATCGACCAGGATGTGTGGGTTCGCATAAGCCTGCGCTGTGGCCGAGAGAGCGATGGCGGCTGCGGAAGCTGCGATTGAAAGCGGCCGCAAGGCGGCAAGCAAGCGATTCTGGCGCGTCGACACGGTTCGTCCTTAAAGATGTCCGGAAGTCTCGAAAGTTTCCCCTATTTAACGTATATGGCCATGACATGGCAAAGGGCCTTGATTAAGTTATTTCTGCGGCATCGTGTCCCCGCGACCCGGTTCCGTCCCCGTTTCGATTTCACGACAGGAAGCTGACATGCCGATTTTGAACAGAGCCGCCGAACTTCAGGACGAGGTGACAGAGTGGCGCCGGCATATCCACGCGCGTCCCGAACTTCTCTTCGCCGTCGAGAACACCGCCGCCTTCGTTGCCGAAAAACTCAAGGAATTTGGCGTCGACGAGATCGTCACCGGCCTCGGCAGAACGGGCGTCGTGGGCCTGATCAAGGGCAAGGGTGAAGGCAGCCGCACGATCGGCCTGCGCGCCGACATGGACGCCTTGCCGCTGACGGAAATCAGCGGCAAGCCATGGGCTTCGACCACGCCAGGCAAGATGCACGCCTGCGGCCATGATGGCCACACCGCCATGCTGCTCGGCGCGGCGAAATATCTGGCCGAAACGCGCAACTTCAACGGCAATATCGCGGTCATCTTTCAGCCGGCTGAAGAAGGCGGCGGCGGCGGCAACCTGATGGTCAAGGACGGCATGATGGAGCGCTTCGGCATCGAAGAGGTCTATGGCATGCACAATCTGCCGGGTCTACCGGTCGGACATTTCGCCATCCGCAGCGGCGCGATCATGGCGGCCACCGACGAATTCACCATCACCATCAAGGGCCGCGGCGGCCATGCCGCACAGCCGCACCGCACGATCGATCCGATCACCATCGGCGCCCAGGTCGTCAGCAACCTGCAACTCATCGCCTCCCGAAATGTCGACCCGTTGCGCTCGATCGTCGTTTCGGTCACCAAGTTCAACGCCGGCTTCGCGCACAACGTCATCCCGAACGACGCAACGATCGCCGGCACCGTGCGCACGCTCGACGAAGAGGTGCGCAACCTTGCCGAAACCCGATTGAAAGAGATCGTCAACGGCCTCGTTGCCGCCCACGGTGCCGAAGTCGATATCAATTTCAACCGGAACTACCCCGTCACCTACAACCACGCGACGGAAACCGGACACGCCGTCCGCATTGCCGGCGAGATCGCCGGCGCGGGCAACGTCAACGCCGAGATCGACCCGCTGATGGGCGGCGAGGATTTCTCCTACATGCTGAACGCCCGCCCCGGCGCCTTCATCTTCATCGGCAATGGCGATACCGCAGGCCTGCACAACCCCGCCTACGATTTCAACGACGAAACCATCACCCACGGCATTTCCTACTGGGTGCGGCTCGCCGAACAGCGCCTCGGCGACTGAAATTCACTTCATCCAACACATGCAAAAGAGCTTGGCTTCCGGCCAAGCCTTTTGTATGCATGACGCTCAAGTGGTCCCGTAGCTCAGCAGGATAGAGCACCAGATTCCTAATCTGGGGGTCACGCGTTCGAATCGCGTCGGGATCACCACTGTTTTCGCTAGTAGACGAGGTTTTGGCGCTTCGCGCCAGCTGTCGCTATCATTTCTCGATTGACATTCCTTCCCCACACAATTCTTGCCTCGATTGCATTAGCGACATAGATTGCACGGCGTCATTGTTTCCCGGGGGACGTTCTATGCTTCGAATTTCGATGACGTTGCTTCTATGCTCTCTTGTAGCGACCGCATTGCCGGCATCCAGTTCGGCACGCAGCTGGCATTCCGATGATACTGCCGCCCTGGTCGGGGGCCTGCTGCTAGGCGGCATTGCCGCTTCAGCCGCCTCGCATGATCATGTACATCAAAACCAGTACATTCCTCCGCCACCGCCCTATCCGCCTCGCAGCGCGCCCTTCAGTCCCGCCCGCGACGTCATCTGCTATCCAAGGCAGGGCGCCTGCTTCAATCCCGACGGCGATTTTCTGCCGACCTGGACCAACCGGCTATTCTGATTGCGAGGAAACCGAGATGAGACGACTGGTAGCAGCACTCGCCGCATGCCTGGGAGCCGCTTCGCCCTCCTTTGCCGAAACCCCGACCAGCGGCTTCGTTCGCTTGCACGCGATCGACCTGCTGGAACGCGCGCTGACGCAGGAACAGCAGACCAAACTTCAACTTGTCGCCTACCAGACGGCGATTGCCGACGTCTGCCTGGGATTTACGCTCGACGGTGCAAAAATGGGAAAGGCCTTCGAGGCGCTTGCGCCGGCCGACGCGGCCAAGATGAGCGATGCCCAGAAGGACTATCACGACAAGCACATCCTGGTGATCTATGGCATTCTCGTCGGCGGTGAACTGGCCGCGCTGTCCGACGATCCGTCGGAAGCCTGCGCGGCGGCCGAGGAGGTCAAGGCCGACCCCGACTTCGCCGACCAGGTGGTCTGGCAATGAGCTGACGGGAGCACCCGACACCCGACGGCTCAGAGTCCAGACAGAAACGCGGCCAGTTCGTCGGTATCGACAGGCACCCGATGCCGCTCCTCCGGATACGCGCCGCCGGCAATGTCGGCGGCATATTCGCGGAATGCCGCGATCCGTTCCGCCTGGATGCGGTCGTATTCGGCGGCAAGATTGCGATAGACCTTGGCGTGGCGCGGATAGTGCCCGCGGTTGAGGCCTAGCACATCTTCGGAGAAGAGGTACTGCGCGTCGCATCCGCTGCCGGCGCCCATCGAGATCATCAGCATCGACGTGCGCTCCGAAATCGCCGCCGCCACCTCGGCCGGCACGACCTCGATCTCGGCGCTGAACGCGCCGGCGGCTTCCAGATCCTTCACTTGCCTATAGACGAAGGCGGCGGATTGCGCCGTCTTGCCCACGGCGCGAAAGCCGCCCGTCCAGGTGGAATGCGATGGGATGAGCCCGGTGTGCCCGCAGACCGGAATATATTCGTCACGCAACCGCCGGATCGTCTGCAGACTGGCTGCACAATAGACGGCATCGGCGGAGGCCGCCCGCATTTTCACGGCGGAGCGCAGGATCTCATCCGGGGTCGCACCGCTCTGGCCGTATTCGCCGCCGGGAATCGCAAAGCGCCCGGGGGCGGCATCACGAAATCGCGGATCGAAGAGGAGTTCTGGCGGGACGGAAATCAGGTCGATGCCGGCCGCCTCGGCGGCCTCGGCCTCCTCGAGTGACACGACGCGCAACATGCTGAGCTGCCGCTTGCCCTTCATCGACAGGAGATCATGCACAGTCGGTCGCAGTTGTTTGCCCATCACCAATACCTTGAGAATGCCACCGCCCGTCAGGCGGCCAGGAGAGATTTCAGTTTGACGCTGCTTGCGACCAGCGCGGCCGGATCCGGATGCGCGCGCGCCGCGATCAGCATCTCGGCAAGCCGGATATCGCGGGCGACGATGTTGCCGCGACCGATGCCGCTGGCCGCCAGCAGCCGGCCGGCCTGATCGAGATGAAAGAGAATGAAGGCGCCGTCGCCGAGGTCCCGGCGCAAGTGCTGGACGGCGCCCTCTGCCAGGCCGGCAATCTGCAGCGTTACGTCATATTGGTCGGACCAGAACCAGGGAACGGCGGACACGGCTTCGCCGAGCCCCATCATGTTGGCGGCGGCCAGAGCCCCCTGCTCCTGCGCATTCCGCCAGGATTCGAGCCGTACGCGGCGGCCGCCATAGATCGCCAGCGGAAAAGAGCAGCAGTCGCCGGCTGCGTAGACATCAGGCGCCGAACTGCGCAGAAATTCGTCCACGGCAATGCCATTGTCGATCTGGAGACCGGCGCGCGCCGCAAGCTCCGTATTCGGTGTGGCGCCAATCCCGACGAGCACGAGATCCGCGCTGATCGTGTCGCCATCGGCGAGGTGGATGATCGCCTTGCTACCCTCCTCGGCCATCGCCGTGATCGCGACGCCACAGCGGATGTCGACGCCCTCAAGCAGATGCCGCTCGCAGATCGCGCCTGCGACCTCCTCCGCCACGCCGCGCTTCAGCACGCGCTCCAGGCCTTCGAGAACCGTCACCTCGGTTCCGAGCGCGCGCGCCGTTGCGGCAAGCTCGAGGCCGATAAAACCGCCGCCGATGATCAGGATATGCTTTCCGGGCATCATCGCTTTGCGAAGAGCTTCCGCGTCCGCATGGGTGCGGAGCGCGCGGATGTGCTTGCTATTCTCGGCAATCCCGGGAAATGCCCGCGCGCGAGCGCCGGTCGCGAGCAGAATCCTGTCATAAGTGATGGAGCTGCCGTCGGAAAGCGTAACCGCCTTTGCCTCGGGATCAACGTCCTCTACCGTCACGCCGGTCAGCAGGCGGATGCCACTCGCCGCATATCTCTCCGGCTCGGCGATAAACTTCGGCCCCGCGGCCCCTCCAACGACCGCCTTTGAAAGCGGCGGTCGTTCATAGGGCGCAAGGGATTCGCTTCCAATCAGCGTGATCTCGCCGTCAAACTCTTTTTCGCGCAGGGCAAACGCCGCGCGTGCGCCGCATTCCCCGGCCCCGACGATGACGAAATGGGTCATGACGGCCTCCTCAGATGGAAATGAAGACAGCGCCGTCTTCGACCTTCACGGGGTAGGTAGCGAGGTTGACGCAGACCGGCGCTCCCTTGGCCTGCCCCGTCTTGTAGTTGAAGCGGCCATTGTGCTTGGGACACTCGATGATCTCGTCCATGACGAGGCCATCGGCCAAATGGACCTGCTCGTGGGTGCAGAGCCCGTCTGTTGCGAAGAACTCGTCATCCGGACTGCGGTAGACGGCAAACGTTCTGCCCTGATGATCGAACCGCATGACATCTTCCTCGTCGATGTCCTCGACCGCACAGACCTCGATCCAATTTCCGCTCATCTTGTCCTCCCATGCTTCATGTCTGGTGCTGCTCTATTGGGCGGCCGGCGCAAGCTCGGCATGGAACTCCTCGCGATAAGGCCGCGCTGTCGTTGGCAGCTCACGCTTGAGGAAATAGTCTTCGTTGCGCAGCTGGCGCAGGAACGCCGGGATCATCTCTCGATAGCCTGACCACATCGACGGGTTTGCCGCGGGCAGGTCGTGCTTGATCATGGCATGCAGGCGCGGCAACGCATGATAGGGCACCATCGGGAACATGTGATGCTCGACGTGGTAGTTCATGTTCCAGTAGATGAACCGGCTGATCGGATTCATATGGACGGTGCGGCTGTTCAGACGATGGTCGATGACATTGTCAGCGAGGCCACCGTGCTGCAGCAGGCCGGTCAATACGTGATGCCATGCCCCATAGAGCCGCGGCAGACCGATCAACACCAGCGGCAGGACAGACCCCATCGCAATAGCGGCGGCAATCGCCACGACATAGATGGCGAGCCAGATGCGGGCGATGAAGATGGCGCGCGGCTGCTCCATCTCGGGGATGAAGGTTTTCTCTTCCGCACTGATGACGCCGAAGGCATTGCGCAGCATGTCCACCATGGCATGCCAGACATCGAGAATGCCGAAGAAATTGAGGATCAGCCGCAGCAGATCCGGCGGGCGCATCACGGCAATTTCGGGATCCCGGCCAACGATCACCGTATCGGTGTGATGGCGCGTATGGCTCCAGCGCCAGGTCACCGGATTGCGCATGATCATGAAGCAGGCGATCTGATAGACCGCATCGTTCATCCAGCGCGTCTTGAAAGCTGTGCCATGACCGCACTCATGCCAGCGGCTATCGGATGCCGAACCGTAAAGCACTCCATAGGCAAGGAAAAAGGGCACACAGAGCCAGGAGCCCCAGAAATAGACGCCAAGCCCGGCAAGTAGAATCATCGCACCGAGCCAAATGATCGTGTCGCGAATGGCCGGCGCGTCGGAGCGCTGCATCAGCGCCTTCATCTCCTTGCGCGGAACCTCGGTGTGATACCACTCGGCGGCCGCCAGGCCCATATCGACGGCCGTCCGGCCGCTTTCGCCGAGCAGGCTATAGTCCCGCTTCCTCGTCTGATCCGCCATCGCAACCTCCCGCATGTCATTCCTCCCGGCCTGTGCAGACGAGAGTATGTTGACTTTCACCAAGCGACAATGCAGCCTTGATGTATTCTATCAAAACCCATCATTGCGACACCTCTCAATGATGGATTCTTGCAAAGGGCCGACGGTGAAGCGACCAACGATCCAGGATCTGGCGGATGCCTCCGGCGTCAGCGTAGCAACAGTCGATCGCGTGCTGAACGGTCGTCATCGCGTTCGTGAGGAGACGGCGCGAAGGGTCTATAACGCAGCTGCCTCAATCGGCTACCATGCGGTCGGCCTGCTCAGACAGCGCGTTTTTCAGGATCTCCCGCACCATCGGCTGGGCTTTCTTTTGCAGCGTCCGACGCAATCCTTCTATCAGACGCTCGCCCGCGAAATCGAACATGCCGCGCATGCCCACACAACGTCTCGCATCACCGCTCAGGTCGAATATGCGACGGCATCGACGCCGGCCGCGATAATCGAAACCTTGAAGCTTCTTGCCAGCCGCAACCAGGCCATCGCCTTGGTCGGCCCCGACTATCCTGCCGTCGCCGCCGAAGTGGAAGCGTTAAAGGCCAGGGGAATCCCGACCTTCTCGATCCTGTCCGATCTCGCAAGCGGCGTGCGGCAGGGCTACGTCGGATTGAACAATCGAAAGGTCGGTCGCACCGCAGCCTGGATGATCGCAAAGGCCGCCAAGCGGCCAGGAAAGGTCGTCTGTTTCGTCGGCAGCCACCGCTACCACGGACACGAGTTGCGCGAGATCGGCTTCCGCTCGTATTTCCGCGAGAACGCTCCTGAGTTCGAAGTTCTCGAGACGCTGATCAATCTCGAAACGCCCGAGATAACCCATGAGGCCACCGTCAATCTCCTCAAGGAACATCCGGATCTGGTCGGATTCTACGTCTGCGGTGGCGGAATGGAAGGCGCGATCTCTGCTGTGCGCGAGGAGGGCCTCGCAGGCAAGCTCGTCGTCGTCGTCAACGAACTGACGCCGGATTCGCACTCGGCCCTCGCCGATGATGTTGTGACCATGGCCATAGCCACGCCCGTCAAAAGCCTATGCAGCGAACTGGTCACCTTGATGACGGCATCCATCGGATCAGAAGGCGACGCTGTCCCCGGACAGTCGTTTCTGCCGTTCCACATCTACACTTCAGAGAATATTTAGCTGCCCTCAACCAATTTCGACTGCGCTCGGCCCCTTCAGGTATGCGTCAGTTTTATGACAGATAGTAAGCAACTGCTGCGGTGAACTGAAGTTCGCCCGTGCGAACAACAAGACACCGAAGGCCCCCGCCTCTTGAAACGACAGTCGCCTTATCGGCCACAAATTGGCAGCATTTCGCTGTCCGCCATCACGGCGCTCTATCTCGTCCTGTTCACCAACCGGACTTTCTGGGGAAAGGTTCACGCCTACCTCGGCGCGACACCGATCGCGGTCGCCGCCCTCTACCTCGCGGTATCTGTTCTGTTCGTGGCCTTTGCCACGGCCTTCTCGGCAAAGTACGTCATCAAACCGGTCCTGATCTTCCTCGTTCTCGCGGCTTCGCTTGCCGCGTGGTTTACCGACTCCTTCGGCGTGATTGTCGATTCGGACATGATCCGAAACGCGATGGAAA
Source organism: Rhizobium sp. BK399 (assembly GCF_014194695.1). Classification (GTDB taxonomy): domain Bacteria; phylum Pseudomonadota; class Alphaproteobacteria; order Rhizobiales; family Rhizobiaceae; genus Rhizobium. The sequence goes on from NZ_JACIAH010000007.1 coordinate 117,187, forward strand.
CCACACCTGCAGAAGCAAATCACCTGATCACGCCGGATTTCCTTTGGCATGTCCTTCTGTTCGCTGTCATCCCGATCGTGTTGATCCTGTGGGTCAGGGTGGTTCACCGCCCGGTGCTGCAGAAGCTCTGGTGGAACAGTGTGACGATCGTCGGCTGCCTCGTGATATTCGGCGCCGTCGCGGGCGTCTACGCCAAGGAATACACCGCGGCAATCCGGCAGCACCGCGATATCGTTAAGAGCCTGAATCCCGTCACCCCGATCGTTAGCACCACACGATACTTTATCCAGGCCCGCAAGGAAGCGCGGCTTGTCGTCAAGCCGCTCGGCACCGACGCCAAAGTCGTTCCAGTCATGGACGCCCACAAGCCGCGCGTGACGATCATCGTTGCTGGAGAGACGGCAAGGGCGATGAACTTTTCGCTCGGCGGTTACCGTCGCGACACCAACCCCGAGCTTCGGAAGCAGGGCGTTACCTACTTCCCGCAGACGACGAGCTGTGGCACTGCGACGGCTACGTCGATCCCTTGCATGTTCTCGCAGTTCACGCGCGCGAACTTCACCCACACGAAGGGTATGGAGAACGAGGGCTTGATGGATGTCCTCGCCCACGCTGGGATCGATGTGGCCTGGTTCGACAACAACACCGGCAGCAAGGGCGCCGCAGCGCGCATCAACTTCGTCAACCTCGCGAATTCGACCGACCCACGTTTCTGCAAGAACCGTGAATGCCAGGATGGCATCTTTTTCGACAAACTGGACGCATGGCTGAACGGCGTGACGAAGGATAGCGTGCTTGTGCTGCATCAGATCGGCAGCCATGGGCCAGCCTACTATCTGCGCTATCCAAAGGAATTCCGGAGGTTTATGCCTGAGTGCGAGACGGCCGAGCTAGGGAAGTGCAAGGACGATGAGATCGTCAATGCCTATGACAACTCGATCCTCTACACCGACCATTTCCTTTCCACCGTCATCGATAGGCTCAAGGCCCGCAGCGACAAGATCGCCAGCGGATTGATCTACATGTCGGATCACGGCGAGTCGCTCGGCGAAAAGGGTCTCTACCTTCACGGCACACCCTACATCCTTGCTCCCGAGGAGCAGACACACGTTCCGTTCCTCGTCTGGCTCGACCCCGATTTCACGGCTTCGATGGCGCTCGACAAGACATGTCTTGGCCAGTCGGCTGCGCAGCCCACATCCCACGACAACCTGTTCCACAGCGTGCTCGGGATGATGAATGTCTCGACATCCGCCTATAACGCGAAGCTCGACGTCTTTGCTGGATGCAGGACAGGCCGGACCTCCTAGCTAGGAGCGCGCCGCCCACGAAAGACCGCGACGAAGAATGAGGCGCATGTAAGGGTGATCGAACTCGCTCGCGACATGGCCAAGTGCCGTGTAGAACACGCGTCCCGCGCCGAAGTGGCGCTTGAAGGCGACCGGCATCGTGACGTTGCGGGCGGCCGCATCATACTTCCCGGAAAAGCTCGTCGTCGCCAGAATATCGACCGACGGATCATAGTGAAGATAATATTGCTCTGACCGGTAATCGAAATCGGGAATACCTTCCATCACCGGGTCGTGCTGGCGCGTCACGTTGACGCGAAAGTCGATGATGTTGCCGGGATGGGCGACCCAGGTAACGCCGGAGACATAGCGGAAGGGCGCACTTTCCTTGAACGAGGTCGCAAGCGCCCCGTGATGTCCGCCGAGGCCGAGACCGCCACGCACGGCCTCCACCAAGCCATCGGCATGCGCTTTCTCGAGCTTCTCGCCGGTAATCACGGGCACAAGCAAATCGGCCTTCGCGATCGCGGCCGAGCCAAAGATGTCCAGCTCGGGGGTCACCTCGACGGCAAAACCATCGTCTCGCAACAGTTCGGCGACACGGTGCGCACAGGCTTCAGGTTCATGACCGCTCCAGCCGCCCCATACGATAATCGCTTTGCGCATACCCACCTCCATTTGCAAATGCATCAAGCCACGGCGTTGAAACAGGTGGCCCTATCTTTACCCTTTACGACAGGAGCGGCGACACAAGCCAGTGCCAGGCGAGGAGATCACATTTTCTGACAGCCATCGGAAGTCGGAACTTTCCGACCTGTACGGCGTTTGAGGCGTAAAAGAGAGGAGTGCTCGACATGCGTATGAAGCTGACGTTGCTTGCATTCGCATATCTTGTTGTCAGCGGCCTGCTGCTCGCAACCGCCTACAAATCGACAGGGCCAATTACCACGCCGAAGACGGACAGAGTGGCCGTTTTCGAAATGGAACGCTTCGCTGGCTGAGGGTTAGCTACGCTATCTTGATATCATTGCGCACGGGTCGTGTTCCGGCGATGGCTCGTGCGACGGCCGTTGCGCGCTCGATTTCTGCCGCGGTGGCAACCAGGCCGGTCAATACAACAGCGCCATCATCGAGCGTCACGTTTACATCCGCAGCGTCAATCCCACCAGCGACAGCCAGAGCATTCGCCACGGCCTCCTCGAGCGCTGCATCCTTGTCAGCCCCGGACTCCGGCTCATAAGGCTCGCCAAAGAACGTCGGTTGCTTGAAAACCATCTGCCTTCCTCCTGCTTCGACCATAACAAAACGCGGCAATCAGCCAGTTGGTTTCGCTCCGCGGCAAGAGATCGCTGACGAAGGCAGTGACATCCTGCTGGGCGTCAGATTTCTGCTGCGCCGCACACTTGCCGCCTATTTCAATCCCCTGTACAGCCAGAGCCAATGCAAGTGTTTTGGCGAAATCACCGATGATAGCAGGCGAAAGCGCGCCGAGGCGCCTTAGTATTTTTGGCTCAACCGGCTCGATCGGACAAAATACGCTCGACGTTGTCGAGCAATTGGGCGGACGGGACTGCTACGAGATCGCTGTCGTCACCGGCAACGAGAACGTCCAGTTGCTGGCGCAGCAGGCAAAATCGTCTGGCGCCAGGTTTGCGGTCACCGCAAGCGACGACAAGTATCACTCGCTGAAGGAAGAACTGTCCGGCAGCGGCATCGCCGTGGCTGCCGGCGTATCGGGCCTGGCGGAAGCCGCGGACCTCGAGGCGGATTGGGTCATGGCCGCCATTGTCGGTACGGCCGGACTGGCGCCGACGCTTGCCGCGGCCCGTAAGGGCGCCACGATTGCGCTCGCCAACAAGGAATGCCTGGTGTCGGCCGGCGATCTGTTCGTCGATGCCGTGGCGAAGGGCGGCGGACGGCTGATCCCGGTCGACAGCGAACACAGCGCGATCTTCCAGTCTCTGGACGAGGATCAGCGGCACGCCGTCGAACGGATCATCCTGACGGCTTCGGGCGGTCCGTTCCGCACCTGGTCGCGCGCCGACATGGCGAATGTGACTGCGGCGACGGCGCGAGCGCACCCCAACTGGTCAATGGGATTGAAGATCTCGGTCGGCAGCGCCTCGATGTTCAACAAGGCGCTGGAGATGATCGAGGCGAAGCATCTCTTCGGCGTGCGGCCCGATCAGATCGAAGTAATCGTGCATCCGCAGTCGATCATCCACTCCATGGTCGGCTACACCGACGGGTCGATCATCGCGCAGCTCGGTTGCCCCGACATGCGCACGGCGATCGGCTACGCGCTCGACTACCCGCGCCGACCAACATTGAATGTCGAGCGGCTGGATTTCGCCAAGCTCTCGCGCTTGGACTTCGAGGCACCTGACGAAGAACGCTTTCCGGCACTGAGGCTGGCGCGCACCGCGCTGGAGCGCGGCGGACTGCAGGGCGCCATCATGAACGCGGCCGAGGAAATTGCGTTTCATGCCTTCGTCGAGGAACGGATCGGTTTCCTTGCGATGGCCGATATTGCCGAAGCGGTGATGGACAAGATGATCGCAACCGGCGAAGCGACGACGATGGACGACGTCTTTGCTGCTGACGCCGAGGCCCGCAGGCTTGCCGCAGAACTGGTAGCCTTCAACGAAAAGGCCGCCTGACGGCGGCCTTGCTTTCCCAAATAACGCGAACCCTTAGGCCACGTGCCGGGCCAATGCACAGCGCGACCAGAGCGAATGCAGCGCCTCGACCAGATGTTCGATGTCCGTATCGCTGTGCAGCGGCGTCGGGGTGATGCGCAGGCGCTCGGTCTTCTTCGGCACCGTCGGGTAGTTGATCGGCTGGACGTAGACACCGCAATTGTCGAGCAGCAGATCCGAGATCCACTTGCACTTGGCGGCATCGCCGACCATCACCGGCACGATATGGCTCGGGTTCGGCATATGCGGAATGCCGCGCTGATCGAGCAGTGCCCTCAGCTTGCGGACCCGCTCCTGATGCCGCGCCCGCTCGAACGGGCTGACCTTCAGATGCTGGATCGAGGCAACCGCACCGGCGGCAAGCGCCGGTGGCAGCGCCGTCGTGAAAATGAAGCCGGAGGCGAAGGAGCGGATGAAGTCGCAGAGCGCCGTCGAGGCAGCGATGTAGCCGCCCATGACGCCGAACGCCTTGCCGAGCGTGCCCTCGATCACCGTCAGGCGATCCATCAGGCCTTCGCGCTCGGCAATGCCGCCGCCGCGCGGTCCGTACATGCCGACGGCATGGACTTCGTCGAGATAGGTCATTGCACCGTACTTGTCGGCGAGATCGCAGATTTCCTTGATTGGCGCGATATCCCCATCCATCGAATAGACGGATTCGAACGCGATCAGCTTCGGCGCCTTCGGATCGGCAGCCGCCAGCTTGGCTTCGAGATCGGCGACGTCGTTGTGCTTCCAAATCACCTTGTCGCACTTGGCATAGCGGATGCCTTCGATCATCGAGGCGTGGTTCAGCGCGTCCGAGAAGATGATGAGGCCGGGGATCTTGGCACCGAGCGTACCGAGTGCCGCCCAGTTCGAGACATAGCCCGAGGTGAAGATCAGCGCCGCTTCCTTGCCGTGGAGGTCGGCCAGCTCGCGCTCAAGCAGAACGTGGTAGTGGGTGGTGCCAGAGATATTCCGGGTGCCTCCCGCACCCGCGCCACAGTGATCAATGGCATTCTTCATTGCCTCGATCACTTTCGGGTTCTGGCCCATGCCGAGATAGTCATTGGAGCACCAGACTGTGACGTCCTGCGGGCCGTTCTCCGTGTGTCGCGTGGCGCGCGGAAAGCTGCCGCGGTGACGCTCAAGATCGGCAAAAACGCGATAACGGCCTTCCGTGTGAAGCCCATCCAGCTCGTTTTTAAAGAACGCTTCGAAATCCATCATCTGCTCCAGTATCGTGCGAGCGTTTTTTTGCCAACGGACGCGCGCACGTCAACCCTTTGCCCTCGCTTTACCATTAACTGCGTCAAAAGGCCCATACTCTTGAATTATTTTAATTCGAAAAAGCTCATTTTGAGGCAGATGGCAGAAAAATGCGAGGCAGCTTGCCTGCCTCGCATTTGCGCGGGTTCCGTCAAGTGGCGGCGGAAACGGCGCGTTTAGCCATCACTTTGATGAGGTTGGCGCGGTATTCCGCACTGGCATGCAGGTCCGACATCAACCCTGTCGGATTGACATCGACACCAGCGACGGAGCCGGCAGACCAGTTGGCGTTAAGAGCTGTTTCCATGGCCGGCTCGCGGAAGACGCCATTCGAACCAGCCCCAGTGACGGCGACCCTTACGCCCCCAGCACCTTTGGCAACGAAAACCCCGGTCATTGCGTAGCGCGACGCCGGATTTGGAAACTTCGAATAGCCGGCCTTGTCGGGAGCCTCGAAGCTGACCGCAGTGAGCAGTTCGCCGTCCTCCAATGCCGTCTCGAACAGACCCGTGAAGAAATCGTCGGCAGGGATCTCGCGCTTGTTGGTGATGATGCGGGCATTGAGCGCCAGCATGGCCGACGGGTAGTCCGCAGCAGGGTCGTTGTTGGCGATCGAGCCGCCGATCGTGCCCATGTGCCGGACATGCGGATCGCCGATCATGCCGGCGAGGTCGCAAATCGCGGGACAAACCGCACGCAGAGCCGCCGATGCGGCAACTTCGGCATGCGGAGTCGCCGCCCCGATGGTCACCTTGCGACCATCGACCTTGATTCCCTGCATCGCGGGAATATGCCTGAGATCGACGAGATCGCTCGGCGCGGCGAGGCGTTGCTTCATCGTCGGGATCAGTGTCATGCCACCGGAAACATATTTGCCCTCCGATGTGCCCGAAATCATCCTCACGGCTTCATCGACCGAGGACGCACGGTGATAGTTGGTCTGATACATCGTCGTTCCTCCTCAATGAACCGCGCGCGCTGCCATCCACACCTTCTGCGGCGTGGCCGGCATCGTCAGCATGTTGTTGCCGATGGCATCGGTGATGGCGTTGATGAGCGCCGGCGGAGATCCGATGGCACCAGCCTCGCCGCAGCCCTTGATACCAAGCGGATTGCTCGGGGACGGCGTTACCTGATGCGAGACCTTGAACGACGGCAGATCATCGGCGCGCGGCATGGCGTAATCCATGAAACTTGCCGTCAACAGCTGCCCATTCTCGTCATAATGCACGGCCTCGAGCAGAGCCTGACCGATGCCCTGTGCGATACCGCCATGCACCTGGCCTTCAACGATCATCGGGTTGATGATGTTGCCGAAATCGTCCGCCGCGACGAACTGGATGATCTCCGTCTTGCCGGTTTCCGGATCGACTTCGACTTCGCAGATGTAACAGCCGGCCGGGAAGGTGAAGTTGGATGGGTCGTAGAAGGCGGTCTCCTTCAGCCCCGGCTCCATGCCGCTCGGCAGGTTGTGTGCGGTGTAGGAGGCGAGCGCCACCTGGAACCACGGCAGGCTCTTGTCGGTGCCGGCAACCTTCACCTCGCCGTTCTCGATGACGATATCGCCCTCGTCGGCTTCCATCAGGTGAGCGGCGATCTTCTTGGCCTTGGCTTCGACCTTGTCGAGCGCCTTGACCACGGCCGACATGCCTACGGCGCCGGAGCGTGAGCCATAGGTGCCCATGCCCATCTGCACCTTGTCGGTGTCGCCGTGGACAATCGACACGCTGTCCAGCGGAACACCGAGACGATCCGAAATGAGCTGCGCGAAGGTCGTTTCATGCCCCTGTCCGTGGCTGTGCGACCCGGTGAGCACCTCGATGGTGCCAACCGCATTGACCCGTACCTCGGCGGATTCCCATAGACCGACGCCCGCACCAAGCGAGCCGACCGCCTGCGAGGGAGCGATGCCGCACGCCTCGATGTAGCAGCTCATGCCGAGGCCGCGCTTCAGGCCGCGGCTTGCCGCCTCTGCCTTGCGCGCCGCGAAGCCGTTCCAGTCGGCGGCCTGCATGGCGGCATTGAGTGATGCCTCGTAGTCACCGGCGTCATAGTTCATGATGACAGGCGTCTGGTGCGGGAAGGAGCGGATGAAGTTCTTCCGCCGCAGCTCGGCCGGCGAAATGCCAAGCTCGCGGGCTGCCGTTTCCATCGTCCGCTCGAGCAGGTAGGTGGCCTCGGGGCGACCAGCGCCACGATAGGCATCAACCGGCGCGGTGTTGGTATAAACCGTACGCACATTGGCATGGATGGCCGGAATATCGTACTGGCCGGACAGCAACGTTGCGTAGAGGTAGGTCGGAACCGCCGACGAAAACAGCGACATGTAGGCACCGAGATTGCAGATGGTATCGACTTTTAGCCCAATGATGCGGTGGTCGCTGTCAAAGGCCATCTTTACCTTGGAGACATGGTCGCGGCCATGGGCGTCTGTCAGGAAGGCCTCGGTTCGGTCCGAATTCCATTTCACCGGCACGCCTGTCTTCTTGGAAGCCCAGAGACAGACGATCTCTTCCGGGTAGATGTAGATCTTCGATCCAAATCCGCCGCCAACGTCAGGAGCAATCACCCGCAGCTTGTTCTCGGGCGCGACGTTGTAGAAGGCACTCATCACGAGACGGGCGACGTGCGGGTTCTGGCTAGTCGTGTAGCAGGTGTAGTGATCTTCGGCGGCGTCGTAGATCCCGAGCGCAGCACGCGGCTCCATCGGATTGGGCGACAAGCGGTTGTTGTGGATCTCTATTTCCGTGACATGCGCCGCTGCGGAAATAGCCTTGTCGGTTGCAGCACCGTCGCCGAGTTCCCAATCGAAGATCAGATTGTTCCGAGCTTCCGGATGGATCTGGGGTGCACCGGACTTCAGTGCGTCGACAGCCTCGACGACAACGGGCAATTCGTCGTAGTCGATTACGACGGCCTCTGCGGCGTCCCTGGCCTCTGCGAGCGAGTCGGCAACCACGATGGCAACAGCATCGCCAACGTAGCGGACAGTCTCGACCGCCAGCGGACGCCAAGCCCCCATCTTCATTGGCGAACCATCCTTCGAATGAATCATCCAGCCGCAGATGAGGTTGCCGATGCCGTCTGCAAGCAGCTGCTTGCCGTCAAGCACGTCGATGACGCCCGGCATGGCCTTGGCCGAAGCCGCATCGATTCCCGTGATCCTGGCGTGTGCATGTGGACTGCGGATGAAATAGGCGAATTTCATGCCCGGCACGACCATGTCGTCCGTGTAGCGGCCCTTGCCGGTCAAGAACCGTTTATCTTCCTTGCGTGCGACGCGTGCACCAATTCCTTCAACACCCATGATGTCCTCCCAATGGGGTTTCGGGCCTGGCATTCCGCCAAAGCGAATCGTATTCGGCAGTCAGCCAGACAATTCCTGAGAGCTATTCGGCCGCCTGCTTGGCGGTGCCGTGCATCTGTTCGTTGGCAGACAGGACGGCTTTGACGATGTTGTGATAGCCGGTGCACCGACAGATATTGCCGTCGAGTTCATGGCGGACCGTCTGTTCGTCCAGCTGGCCGCCGTGGCGCGAAATCATGTCGACGGCCGTCATCACCATACCCGGCGTGCAGAAGCCGCATTGCAGACCGTGATGCTCCTTGAAGGCGGCCTGGACAGGATGCAATTCACCGTTGCTGGCGAGCCCCTCGATAGTGGTGACCGTGGAACCCGACGCTTGGACAGCAAGGATCGAACAGCTCTTCACCGACTTGCCATCCATGTGAACGACACAGGCACCGCATTGGTTTGTATCACAGCCGACGTGGGTTCCCGTCAGGCCGAGTTTTTCGCGAATAAAATGGACAAGAAGCGTACGCTCTTCACAGTCACCGCTGACTGCCCGGCCGTTCACCGTCAGTTTCACTTTCGCCATGATTTCCTCCTCGCGCCTCCTCCAGGCACGGACGGTATCATTTGACGTTTTCGCTTTAGGATCAACCACTACTTTCGGGAGGTTAGTTAAATTCGCCGTGTCCGGTTGCGTCGAATTTGGACGAAAGTTGCAGCTCCATTGTGCGAAAGGTGGGCATCGAAGGCAGGCTGCTCTTTTTGCGCCACAGTTTGACGACTAGCATGACAAAAACAAGAATCAGGGACGGCCACCGCTCTTTCGAGGGCGACCAACCTAGGAGAAGAATTTGATTAAGAAGATTGTTGCATTCGCTTTGATTGGATTTTCGATTGCAAGCTGCACGCCGACCCAGCAGGGCGCCGGTATCGGCGCTGCCTCCGGCGCAATTATCGGGGGTGCAGTAACAGGCAATGTTCGTGGCGCTGCGGTTGGCGCGGCGATCGGCGGTGTATCTGGCGCCCTCATCGGCCGTGTCGCCGAGCAGCCGGGACAGTGTTATTACCGCGACCAGTACGGTCGCCGGTACATCGACGATTGCCGCGGCGGCTATTGAGCGGCGCAAAACTGTCTCGAAATCCCGGGTGTGAAGCCCGGGATTTCTCGTTTTTTCCACCATTTCAGCGGCCAGGCGATTTAAAACGGTACACGCCGAGGAAATTTGCCGCTAAGGTTGCCGCCGGCCGGGGGGCGCGAAGCAATTCTAGTGTAACCAAAAGCGGCGGATGCAGATTAGAGGGCAGGCACCGAAACCGGGTATAGCGTATCGGCGCGCAGGCACCATACTGGTGGTCGCGGCGGCATTCGCGTTTTCGCCGGCTTTGATCTCGGAGGCTTTCGCCTTCAAGCTTTTCGGCATCACATTGTGGGGCAAGGATGACGACTCGGCGGCCGACCAAGTGCCTGATCCTGTCCGCTACGATGTCACGCTCACGACCGACAGCAGCGATCCGGATCTCAAGGAAGCACTGGAAAACAGTTCACGTCTGGTGGGCGACAAGGATCGACCCGTGTCGGGCGACCTCGGCGTCGTCGTCAAGGCCAGAGACGATCGCGAACGGCTGATCGCCGCCCTTTATGAGAAGGCGCGCTACGGCGGCGTGGTGACAATCAGAGTCGACGGCAGGGATATCGACGCTCTTCCGCCCAATCCGACCTTCAATCGCTCACGCCCTGTCCCGGTTACGATCAACGTTGCTGCGGGTCCTGTCTTCAAAGTTCATGAGGTTCAGTTCGGCGGCGACGCCGCGCGCCGCAACCCCGCAGACTACGATCTTGCTCCCGGCGAGACGGCTGGCTCGTTGACCATCATCAAGGCCGGCGACACGATTGTCGAACAGTTGAAAAGCGAAGGCCGGCCGCTGGCGAAGCTGACGACTCGCAAAGTCGTCGCTGACCACAGGACGAACACCGTCGACATTGTTCTCGCCGCCGAAGGCGGTCCGGTCGCGCCGGTCGGCGACGTCGACGTCACGGGCGCAAAGGCCGTAAGACCGGGCTTCATCCAGCGCTACTCGCGGCTGAACAGGGGCGAGCAATATTCGCCCGAAGCATTGAAGAAAGCCGGAGAGCGACTGCGCGCATTGGGGGTCTTCTCCAGCGTGACCATTCACGAGGCAGACGCTCTGGCACCGGACGGCACATTGCCGATGACGATCGAGGTATCGGAGGGAAAGCAACGCTATCTCGGTATCGGCGCCCAGTATTCGACCACGGACGGCTTCGGGATCAACGGCTATTGGGGTCACCGCAATCTCTTCGGAGAAGCGGAAGCACTGCGCATCGAAGGGTCGGTGGGCCGCCTGGGCGAAACGACCAACGTTGGCGATCTCGACTATTCAGCAGGTGTCACCTTTACCAAGCCCGGCGCGTTCGTTCCGGCCGCGACCCTCCGGGCCAGCATCCTTGCCAAAACCGAGAACCCCGATGCCTACACCGCAAAGCTCGTCACTGCGTCCCTCGGCCTTTCCTACGAACTGTCCGACTTGGATACAATAACCGGCGCCGGCGAGGTGAGCTGGGAACGTGATGACGATGCCTTTGGCAACAACAGCTACCTGACCTTCTCACTGCCCTTGCAGTACGACCGCGACGCACGCGACAACAAGTTCGACCCGACCGAAGGCTATCGGGGAATGCTCAAGGCGACGCCAAGCTACGAGGCCTACAACGGCACCTTCTTCTCGAGCGTCGAGGGCTTGATCACCGGATATCACGCGTTGGGAGCGGAGGACCGCATCGTTCTTGCCGGCAAGCTTTCCGCAGGCTTTCTCGTAGGGGCAGACGACCTCCAGAACATTCCTGCTACACGCCGATTCTTCGCTGGCGGCGGCGGCTCGGTTCGCGGCTTTAGCTACCAGGAGATCTCGCCCAGGAACGCGGACAACGAAGAGACCGGCGGAGCATCCTATGTCACTGCATCGTTCGAGACCCGCGTAAAGATCACCGATACGATCGGCATAGTGCCGTTCATCGATGTGGGGACGGTTTCAGCCGACATCGCGCCCGATTTTTCCGACATTCGGGCGGGTGCGGGCATCGGCATTCGCTATGCGACGCCGTTTGGTCCATTGCGGCTTGATTTTGCCGTGCCACTCAACAAGTACGAGGATGGCACGGATTACGGTATCTACGCCGGCATCGGCCAGGCATTCTAACATACTGGCAACCCGCGGCGCCTTCGTGTGCCTTGAGCCGCCACAGAAACGGAGTAATGTCCGCGCCCATGCAGACACTGGCGAAAATCTTGAACTGGATCGTGCGGCTGCTCGGCTATTCCGTCGGCACCCTCCTCATCCTGCTTGCCATCGCCATCGGTGTTTTCGGCTTCACATCCTTTGGCGCGCGCATCATCACCGACAGGGTCGCCTCCAGCATCTCCAACCGGGACATGACCATCAAGGTTCAGGAGCCGGAGGGACTGCTGACGGGTGGCCTGCGGGCGAGCCAGATTGTGCTCTCCGACACCAAGGGCGTCTTCGCTCAGGTCGATGGCCTTGCCATAAGCTGGAATCCGCTCGCGCTCCTTACCGGCAGGTTCCATGCAAGAAGCATTGAAGCTACGGCTATTCACGTGCTGCGGCAGCCGGTGCGCACGCTACCGTCGCGCCCGGCCGCAACAGGCGAAGCCGACACCGGCTTTTCGTTGCCGGTCAAGATCGACATCGACAAGATCGCCCTGCCGGAAATCAACCTTGCTCAACCTCTGATCGGACGGGCTTTCTCGCTTGCCGCGGACGGCAGCATGCGGGCCGACAATGACGGGGGCAATGCGTCGATCAACGTGCATCGGCACGATGCCCCGGATGCCAAGCTGATCGCAGATGCCGCCTTCCTACCGGACCGCAATCAGTTGCGGCTCAAGGCAAAGCTGACGGAACCGAAGGGTGGGCTGCTCGCTGGCCTGCTGGGGCTGCCTGGCAACCCGGCGGTGGAGATTGGCTTGACGGGAGACGGACCCCTCTCGGATTGGCGGGGACAGCTGCAGGCCGCTCTCGATGGACAGCAACGCGCCTCGATCGAGGCGCATCACACCCTGACGCCGGAGAACCTTCATCACCTTGACCTGAAGGGCGGCGGCGACCTCAGCTCGCTGCTGCCGGCCGCCTTCCGTCCGCTCTTTGCGGGACAGACGAACATCGACGTCGCCGCGAACTTCGACAATAGGGGCAAGATCGACATCCAGACCGGCAATCTGGCGACCGGCGCCGTTGTCATCGCGGCATCAGGCACGCTCGATCCAAAAGGCAACAACAGTCTTAACGCCAATCTGTTGGGAACGTCCGGGCCGGTTGATTTCCGCTGGCCTCTGGCTGACGGTGAAGCCCGTCTCCTGGTAGCGGGTATCAATCTTTCGTTGACGGGCGACGCGAAGGCTTCCCGCCTTAATGCCAGCGCCTCGCTCGATTCGGCCGCCTTGCCACAGGCGACGATGGGCAACGTGAAGCTGACCGCCAAGAGCGACAACTTCAATCTCGCCGGTCGCACGGGAAGCGTTCAGATTACGCTTGCCGCAGGTGACACGTCATTCGTCAATCCCGACATCGATCGTGCCATCAAAGGCCCGGTCACGATCACGCTGCCGTTGCAGATCTCCCCGGACGCGCTCGGCTTCAACGGTGCCACGATCGAAAGCGCGGCAGCGAATGCAAACCTCAACGGCTCCTATAAGCTGAGCGCCAGCGCGATTACGGGCAACATCAAGCTGACTGCTCAACCGGCCGTACTGCCGCCGGCGGTCGCAACCCGTTTCAATGCTCCGATCGTCATCGAGGGTCAGGTTGCGGGAACGATTCCCTCGAAGTTCAACATCTCGAACCTCTCCATCAAGTCGAACGCGCTCGAAGCGACCGGCCAAGTGGTGCTCGACGAGGAGAACCTCGACGCCAACCTTTCCGGTCGCATTCCCAACGTTCAGGCGCTGCTGGAAACCGCATCGGGCGAGCTGAACTATCAGCTGAGCGCAAAGGGGAATGTCTCTGCTCTCGCGGTAGCGGCTAACATCAAGGGGCCGTCGCTCGTGATGGCCGGGCGTCAGGTCAAGCAACTCGAGCTCAATCTTTCCGGAACGGCCGACCCTAATGCGCCAAAGGCGCAAATCACGGCGAGGGGCGCGATCGACAACCAGCCAATCAACGTCGCCACGGCAGTTCAGATCGTCCACGGGAAGGTGCAGCTTCCGTCGATTGCCGGCGACGTTGGCAAAAACCGACTGACCGGCCACCTCGAACTGTCACCTGCTTTCGAGCCGACCGGACAGGCGACGTTTGACTTTCCGGATATCGGCCTTCTCGCGGCACTGGGCGGACAGAAGGCGGAAGGTGACCTGAAGGGATCGGTCGATATTGCCAACGACAGCGGTAAGATCGCCCTCAAAGTCGTCGCATCCGGCAGCGGCCTGAAGCGCGATACCTTTGCAATCGTCGGCCCCGATATCAACGTCGCTGTTACCGACCTCAAGGCTTTTGCCGCGACGGGCACAATCACCGCGCAGGAGCTTGCCTCCGGGCCTAACAAGGCGGAGAGCCTGGCGCTCAATTTCACGCAGCAGCAGAACCGGACAAACTTCGATCTCGGCGCCACCTATGACGCCAATCCGTTGGTCGCATCCGGCAGCGTCGAAGTGAACGCCGGCACGACGCTGCTTCGCCTGGACCGCTTCTTGGCCAAACCCCGCAACATCCAGGTAGAGCTTGCATCGCCGTCAGAGGTGTCGATCAGTGGCAGCACGGTGACGCTGAGCGCCGTCGAACTGAAGACCGGCGACGGCTCGGTTCACGTCAGCGGCACGGTCGGCGAAACTCTCGATATCAAGGCTGACATCCGGAACCTGCCCGCAAGCCTGGCCAATAGCTTCGTTCCGAAGCTCGATGCCGCAGGCACGATCTCGGGCAAGGTTGCCGTGACCGGAACGCCAGCGGCACCCATCGCCAATTTCGACCTGGATTGGAAGGACGCGGCCACGAGCCAGACAAAGGGCGCCGGCCTTTCGCCCCTGGCGATCGATGCAAGCGGGACGTTTGCCAACAACACGCTGGACTTTGAAACGAACGCCAACGGCAAAGGCGGAGTCTCGCTGAAAGCCGCCGGCAGTGTCGTCACTGGCGGCCCGGATGCGCAATCGCTGAAGGTCGATGCGGATATCATCAACATCCCAGCGGGCTTGGCGAACGCATTCGTTCCGGACCTGGCTGCCGAAGGTTCGATCTCGGGCAACGTCACCGCAGCCGGAAAGCTGCCAGCACCGACGCTGGACTTCAAACTGAATTGGAAGAATGCCGCAACGAGCCAGACCCGAAGTGCGAAGCTCTCATCGCTTGGGCTGACGGCGAGCGGCAATCTCAAGGACAACATTCTCAACTTCGATGCCGACGCACGTGGCAGCGGCGGCATGTCACTGCAGGCAAGCGGCAATTTCGTCGTCGCCGGCGCCGAGGCTCAAACACTGAAACTCGATGGGCAGATCGCCAACATTCCGGCCGCTCTCGCCAACGGGTTTGTTCCGAATCTTGCCGCAGAAGGCATGATATCGGGAACCATATCGGCCACCGGCAAGTTGCCGAAGCCAGCGGCAACCTTCGATCTCACCTGGAAAGACGCCGCCACCAGCCACACCAGGGCAGCGCGCCTTTCGGGCATGCGCTTGGCAGCGAAGGGCAACTTCGCCGATGAAAAATTGAACGTCCAGGTCGACCTTACGGCCAATGGCGGTATGGCGCTGAACGCCTCCGGCAATGTCTCGCTGGCAGGAACGACAATCGAAAACCTCACTGCTGATGCAACGATACGCAACGTTCCAGCGAGCCTCGCAAACGCCTTCGTATCCGGTCTCGGCGCCAGCGGCACGGTCTCGGGCACGGCATCCGCGTCAGGTACACTGCAACGGCCGACGGCAAGCTTCGACCTGACTTGGAAGGACCTCGCGACTGCCCAAACCAAGGCTGCTCGGCTCTCTAGCCTCGTGCTCGGCGCCAAGGGCACATTCGCCAACAATGTGCTCGACTTCCAGACAAATCTGACTGGCGATGCAGGTTCCGCTCTGTCGGCGAACGGCAAGGTTACTCTCGAAGGTACGACCGTGAAGAGCCTGCAGGCGGATGCGACACTGAGCAACCTTCCCGCCGCGCTGGTGAACAACTTTGCCCCCGATCTTGGTGCCGAGGGAACGATATCGGGCACGGCGACCGCGTCCGGCTCCCTCCCGATTCCCGCCGTCGATTTCAAGCTCAACTGGAACAATGCAGGGACCCGCCAGACCAGGGCGGCCGGCCTTTCGGGCCTCACGCTGAATGCGTCCGGCAATGTCGCGGATAACAAGATCGCCTTCGATGCCACCCTGACCAGCAGTCGCAGCAGCCTCCTGAGGGCAAAGGGAACGGCAAACCTGCAGGGAGCGAGCGTCCAGGGTCTATCGGTCGATGCCGACATCGCGAATCTTCCCGCGAGCCTCGCCAACGGATTTGTCCCTGGTCTGGGAGCGGAAGGGACCATCTCAGGCACGGCAAAGACGTCTGGGACTCCGAGCAATCCGATCATCGACTTCAACCTGGATTGGAAGGACGCGGCAACCACGCAGACACGGGCATCCGGCATCCGGCCGCTTTCAGTAAATGCAGGCGGAAAGCTTGCGAACGGTAGGCTCGATTTTACGACGAACCTCAGCGGCACCGGCGTGTCGATGAAGGCCGGCGGCAACTTCATCATCGCCGGGCAGAACGCCCAATCGCTGACGGTCAATGCTGACATCTCCAATCTTCCCGCCGGGCTTGCCAACGCATTCGTTCCTGGGCTTGCGGCCGAAGGCAATATTTCGGGCACCGTCAGGGCATCGGGCAGGCTGCCGGTGCCTGCTGTGGACTTCAACCTTGACTGGAGAGGGGCAGCGACTAGCCAGACCAGAAGTGCTGGGCTTTCGCCGCTTAGCATCGCTGCGAACGGAAGACTGCAGGACAACCGGCTGACCATCGACACCAATGTGGCCGGCGACAGCGGCCTATCCCTGCGCGGCGGCGGCAGCGTCACCATTACCGGCAATCGCGCCTTGGACATGCGCTTTTCCGGCAGTCTGCCATTCGCGGTCCTCGGCTCACAACTCGCGGCCCAGGGTTTCGTCGCCGATGGCACTGCCAACCTCAATCTGCAGATCGCCGGAACCGCCGCCGCCCCGTCCATCAACGGGACCGTGGCGACCAGCGGCGCGAGGTTCGTCGATGTCCGGCGCAACCTTGCGATCAACAATCTCGCGGCAGACATCCGGTTCAACGGCAACGAAGCCGTCATCTCCCGGCTCACCGGTCAGCTCGCCAGCGGCGGCAGCATCTCGGTTTCTGGCAGCGTCGGGATACAGCCCGCTTCCAATTTCCCCGCCAATATCGACGTCAGGCTCGATAGGGCCGTCTATGTCGATGGAACGCTCGTCGTGGCGACCGTCGATGGCACGATCGGCTTGCGCGGTCCGCTACTCGCAAACCCCACCCTGAACGGCAGGCTGCGGCTCGAAAGAGCCTCGATCACCGTCCCAGAGAGACTGCCGACCTCGCTGCGTGAGATCGACATCAGGCACATAAACGCCCCGAAAAGTGTTCTCGCCCAGCTGCGCGACGAGACCCAGCAAGGGGCACGCGCGAAGTCCAACACCATCAATCTCGATCTTCAGTTGGACGCACCCTCGCAGATCTTCGTGCGCGGCCGCGGTATCGATGCTGAACTCGGTGGTAGCGTCACGATTCGGGGAACGGCGGCGGCGCCGATCGTTTCGGGTGGTTTCACCATGCGGCGCGGGCGCATGACGATTCTCAACCGGCGCCTCGATTTCACCAACAGAAGCCGGATCAGCTTCGCCGGCGATCTCACCCCCGCCCTCGATATGGAAGCCAGCTCGACGTCCGGCTCAACGACACTGACGGTCAATGTGGCGGGACTGGCCACGGACCCCTCAATCACCTTCTCGTCGTCGCCGGCCTTGCCGCAGGACGAGGTTCTGGCGCAGCTGATCTTCGGCCAGTCGATGTCCAGGCTGTCGCCGGTTCAAATCGCCCAGCTCGCCGATGCAGTCAGCCAGCTGGCCGGCGGCCGTTCCGGATCGTTGTTCCAGGGCCTTCGCAACCAGCTCGGCGTCGATGACTTCGACGTCAGTACCGATGCCAAAGGCCGCACCAGTGTCAGCGTTGGCCGCTATCTCAACGACCGGACCTATTTCGAACTGCAGCAGACCACCGGCAAGGGCGGCGCCAAGGCGATCATCAATTTCGATGTCGGCCGCGGCGTGAAGTTGCGTGCCGGCGCAGGTGGAGATGGCGAGGGAGAGGCGGGCGTCGTCTACGAGCACGAGTATTAAAAGCTGGTCTTGCTGGTCTTCAGTAGGATATTGGTTTCCGTGGTATTGATCCCATTGATCAGCCGGATGCGCCTCAGCGTTTCGTCGAAGGCGACGAGATCGCGATCCTCGAGTTCGGCGATGAAATCCCATTTGCCGTTGGTGCTGTGCAGGGCACGCACTTGCGGCAAACCGCGAAGCTGATCGGCGACCTTGTCCGCCAGCTTCCCGAGTACCTCGATCATGACAATCGCGCGCACGCCCGCGGCGCGGGTTTCATGGCCGGTGCGCACGGTGAATGCCGTGATGGTGCCATTAGCAACCAACCGATCGATGCGGGCTGCGACTGTCGCGCGAGATGCACCCGTCATTGCCGCTAGCGAAGAGACTGGCGTACGTGCATTGTGCCGCAGAGCGCTGAGAAGTTCCTGATCGAGATCGTCCATGGCTGCCACTTTGTCAAAATGCACTTATCAAACTGATCAATCGTAGCGCATTATCGGCACTTTTTCATCTTTTTGTCGCCGTGCCGATATTTCAATATGCTTTCCGAAACGCGAGCTGGAGAAGACGCATGCAGCCACAAGCAAGATCGGTCACGCTCATCGGAGCACCGCTGGAAGAGGGTTCGGGACGCAGGGGCGCCGCGATGGGTCCGGCCGCACTTCGCATCGCAGGCGTCGACCAGACGCTGATCGATCTTGGTCATGATGTCGTCGATGCCGGTGACGTGCATGTCATTCCGGCACGCGATCTGCCGAACCATCCGAAAGCACATAATCTGCGCGTCGTCGGCGCATTCACCCGCGCGCTCGAAGCTGGCGTCTACGAGGCCGCGACGGCCGGGCGCTTTCCGCTGATTCTCGGTGGCGATCATAGCCTGTCCATGGGCACCGTATCCGGCATGGCTCGCTATGCGGCAGAGCAAGGTAGGCCGCTCTTCGTGCTGTGGCTCGATGCCCATTCCGATTTCAATACGCCTGCGACGTCGCCCTCCGGCAACATTCACGGCATGCCGGTCGCTTATTTCTGCGGCAAGGCCGAACTCGCGGAAATCCTGCCGAAGGACCGTCCGTTCGTCGATCCCCAGAACGTCTTCCAGGTCGGTATCCGATCGGTGGATGCGCCGGAGCGGGATCTGATCAAGGAACACGGCGTCAACGTCTTCGACATGCGCTGGCTCGACGAACAGGGCGTTGCCGCGGCGATCCGCCAGGTGCTCGGCGCGGTCTCCGATGCAAACGGTCTGCTGCATGTGAGCCTTGATGTCGATTTCCTCGATCCCGAGATCGCCCCTGGCGTCGGTACAACAGTGCCTGGCGGTGCAACCTTCCGGGAGGCGCATCTCATCATGGAAATGCTCTGCGACAGCGGCCTCGTCTCCTCGCTCGATCTTGTCGAACTCAACCCCTTCCTCGACGATCGCGGTAAGAGCGCGCGGATCCTGGTGGAACTGACGGCAAGTCTGTTCGGCCGCCGCATCTTCGACCGTCCGACCCGCGCTGCCTGAGGAGAGCCGACCATGAGCAATTCCAAGAATCTGATCGATACCGAACAGCGCCTGGGCGCCCACAACTACAAGCCGCTCGATGTCGTGCTGACCCGGGGCGAAGGTGTCTATGTCTGGGATACGGACGGCAAGCAGTATCTTGATTGCCTATCGGCCTATTCCGCAGTCAACCAAGGGCATTGCCACCCCAAGATCCTGGCGGCAATGGTCGAGCAGGCCGGCAAGCTGACGCTGACCTCGCGTGCCTTCCGCAACGACCAGCTCGCGCATCTCTACGAGGAACTCGCGGCGCTGACAGGCTCGCATAAGATCCTGCCGATGAACTCGGGCGCCGAGGCTGTCGAAACCGCCATCAAGGCTGTGCGGAAGTGGGGCTACGAGGTGAAGGGCGTGCCTGAGGGCAAGGCCGAGATCATCGTTTGCGCCGACAATTTCCATGGCCGCACGCTAAGCATAATCAGCTTCTCGACCGACCCCGACGCCCGTACCGGCTTTGGCCCCTACACGCCCGGCTTCCGGACAATACCTTTCGGCGACGCCGACGCATTCGCTGCCTCCATCAACGAGAACACGGTCGCAGCGCTGATCGAGCCGATCCAGGGCGAGGCCGGTGTCATCATCCCGCCGTCAGGTTACTTCAAGCGCGTGCGCGAACTCTGCACCGAAAACAAGGTGACTCTGATCCTTGACGAGATCCAGACTGGCCTCGGACGCACCGGCAAGCTATTGGCCGAAGAGCACGAGGGAATCGAGGCCGACGTCACCCTGATCGGCAAGGCGCTCTCCGGCGGCTTCTATCCGGTTTCAGCGGTGCTTTCCAATTCCGAGGTGCTTGGTGTTCTGAAGCCTGGGCAACATGGCTCGACATTCGGCGGCAACCCGCTTGCCTGCGCCGTGGCGCGCGCCGCGCTCAAGGTGCTGACCGAAGAAGGCATGATCGAGAACGCCGAAAAGATGGGCAACTATTTCCTGGAAGGGCTGCGCTCCATCCGCTCCAACATCGTCAAGGACGTGCGCGGTCGCGGACTGATGATGGCGGTCGAGCTCGTGCCGGAAGCCGGCGGCGCCCGCCAGTATTGCTACACCCTCAAGGATCGCGGCCTACTCGCCAAGGACACCCACGAGAACACGATCCGCCTCGCCCCGCCGCTGGTCATCACCAAGAGCCAGGTCGACTGGGCCGTCGAGCAGATCGAGAAGACCCTCGCCTGAGGCAGCGAACGGACAATGCGGCGGGAAGGTCATCCCGCCGTTTCCACGTAGCTTCTCCTCATTCCGAGATCCAACCCAACCGAGCGCCTGACCAGAAATCAGCTGCCTCAGTTTAGATTTGGGCAACACTCTTTCGTTAAGGTCCGGAGTAACCGTATCGTTAATCCTTCCTCGGGAGACACGCGCGGTTTGAAGGCAAAGTCCATCCGCGCCAATGGTGGCGCGGTTGCTTCTGCCCTGGCTTTTGACGGTTGGGACAATACTCATGGCTACGATCAATTCCACGAACTTCAGCGGCGATACGCTGGAGATCATTGCCTTCAGACTGCACGATCAGGAATTCTGCGTTAAGACGACGACAATTCGCGAAATCCGCGGCTGGGCACCATCGACACCGATTCCGCATGCGCCGGCGGACGTCATCGGCGTCATGAACCTCCGCGGCTCCGTCATCCCGATCATCGACCTCGCGTTCAAGCTCGGCATGAAGAGCACCGTGGCCAACGAGCGCAGCGCCATTGTCGTGGCCGAGGTCCACAACATGGTCATCGGCATGCTGGTCGATCGCGTCTCGGATATCCTGACGATCTCTTCCAGCCAGGTGCAGCCGGTTCCGGAAGTCACAGCGTCCTTTGACCGGGCTTATTGCGAAGGTATCATCGCCTCCGAAAATGGCATGATCTGCTTCCTCAACCTCGCCAAGATGTTCAAGGAAAGCGAAACCGACGAGCTCGCCGCCTGACACCATCACTGGACCCAAAGATAAAAGCCCCTCTTCGAGAGGGGCTTTTTGTTGACAGATACAATCATTATAAGAAATCGATCACAAGTTCTACTGTAGAACGAATATTAAATTCGCTATTTCTTATACATATCTCATTAACCGCCCCCACTTCATCATCGGTTGTGAAGTCGCTGGTTATTCTCCCTCTATAGTAGGCGCCGCAGGACGGATCGGTCTCCCTTGTGTATCCCTTGAGGTTAATGTGCCCGCGAGCTTCTTCACTGGCTGACGCCGAAATCGGCGCCTGCATCACGAGGGATGGGGAATGTTCGGTCTATCGCCTGATTCTAAGTATGTTCTTGATGCCATTTCGAAGTCACAGGCCATCATCGAGTTCGACCTGAAGGGCAACGTACTCGCGGCCAATGAGAATTTCTGTGGTGCGCTTGGCTACAGCCTACCGGAGATCGTCGGCAAACATCACAGCATGTTCTGTGATCCAGCTTACACCGCCACTGCGGAATACCGCGAATTCTGGGCCCGTCTCGGCCGTGGCGAATATGATGCCGGCGCCTACAAGCGGCTTGCGAAGGGTGCCCGCGAAATCTGGATCCAAGCCTCCTACAACCCGGTCTTCAAGTACGGCAGGCCCTACAAGGTCGTCAAGTTCGCGGCTGATATCACGGACGTGAAGAAGAAGTCCATCGACGATGCGGGCAAGCTGGATGCCATTTCGCGGTCTCAGGCTGCCATCGAATTTACCCCTACCGGCGAAATCCTGACGGCAAACGAGAACTTTTGCAGTGCGATGGGTTACTCGCTCACTGAGATCACCGGCAAGCATCACGGCATGTTCTGTGACCCGGCGTATACCCGGACGGAGGAATACGCAAACTTCTGGCGCCGTCTCGCACAGGGCGAGTTCATCTCCAACGAATTCGTTCGTTACGGCAAGGGCGGCAAGGAAATCTGGATCCAGGCAGCCTATAACCCAATCAAGGACGCAAACGGCAAGGTCTACAAGGTCGTGAAGTTTGCGACCGACGTAACCCAACGAATGAGCGCGATTAGCCAGCTCGGCGAAGCGCTGCGCCATCTCTCCGAAGGCGATCTGACGAAAACGGTCGACTTGCCCTTCGTGCCGTCGATGGAACAGCTTCGCCATGACTTCAACGCGACTGTCATCAAGCTCGCCGAGACCGTGAAGACCATCGGCGAAAGCGTCCATGCGATTGCCGCCGGCTCCCGTGAGATCGGTTCCGCCGCCGATTCGTTTTCAAAGCGTACGGAACAGCAGGCCTCATCGATTGAGGAAACCGCTGCGGCGCTCGAAGAGATCACCACCACGGTCAATGACTCCAGCCACCGCGCCGACGAAGCTGGGAAACTGGTTGCCAAGACGAAGCAGGGTGCCGAACAATCCGGCCTGGTTGTCCGCAATGCCGTCTCTGCCATGGACCAGATCGAGCAATCTTCACGTGAGATCACCAATATCATCGGCGTGATCGACGACATTGCTTTCCAAACCAATCTCCTGGCGCTGAACGCGGGCGTCGAAGCAGCCCGCGCCGGTGAGGCTGGCAAGGGCTTTGCCGTCGTCGCTCAGGAAGTCCGCGAACTCGCGCAACGCTCGGCAAGTGCGGCAAAGGAGATCAAGTCCCTGATCACGACGTCAAGTGAGCTGGTGAGAAACGGCGTCAATCTGGTCGGCGAGACCGGAAAGGCGTTGGAGACGATCGTGGCGCAGGTTGGCGATATCAACGTGAATGTGGCAGCGATCGTCGAAGGCTCCAAAGAGCAGGCGACCGGTCTCAAGGAAATTAATCAGGCCGTTAATTCCATGGACCAAGCAACACAAAAGAATGCAGCCATGGTCGAAGAGAGCACGGCAGCAAGCCACAAGCTGGCTGGCGAAGCGGAGGCACTGCGCCGGCTGCTGGCTCAATTCCGCCTTGACGAAGCCCATAGTCCAAGGACCGTGCAGAAACATCCGGCCTCTCCGGCACGTCATCTGATCGCTCGCGTTGCCAAGGCGCATGGGGCCGCCCTTCCGGCCGTCGGCAGCTGGGAAGAATTCTAGATCACCCAAAACGCTCGATTAAAAACGGCCGGCAGCGAAACTCGCTGCCGGCTGTTCTGCACCCACCGAAGCACTCTAGTGCGATACTGTCGCCGCAGCCTCGGGGCGTTTGATCAAAGGGGCGGCCTGCACGACGAGCGGATTGAGGCCATGGCTTTCCCGTTCCATGATCTCGAACAGTTGCCGCCGCATGCGCGGCTCCCAGAATTTGTTGATATGCGTCGCCACACCCTCCGCGGCTTCGCTCTCCGGCTGGCTCTTGAAGAACGTCGCGATCTGATTGGCCATATAAACCAGTTTGGACTGCGTATCATGCGACATCGGAGATGGTTCCCGGTTGGATGCGCTGTGGATGCGTGAAAACTTCGAAATCCTCGCCGCGCACCAAGGCGACGAGGGTCATGCCGGCCTCATCGGCCGTTCGGATGGCAAGCGCGGTCGGTGCCGAGATAGCCACGAGCACCGGACTGCCGAGGATGGCCGCCTTCTGCACCATCTCGACGGACAGACGGCTGGTGACGGCGACGATGCCCTCAGCTCCCGGCTGCGGTTGGGCAATCACCGCGCCGCAAAGCTTGTCGAGTGCATTGTGACGACCGACATCTTCGCGCACCGCAAGTAGTCCCTTGCCCGGCACGTAGAAGCCGGCTCCATGTACCGCGCGCGTTTCGCGATGCAGCGGCTGTGCGCCATTCAGCAGCGAAACGGATTCGATGATGTCTCGATGGGTAATCTTAAGAGGGACTGCCGCCACATCGGGCACCTTGCGAACAGCCTGTTCGATCGACTCTATGCCGCAGAGGCCGCAGCCGACCGGTCCGGCCATGCTGCGTCTCCGTGCTGTCAGTGCCGTAGCGACCTCATCGACCAGCGTGATCTGAACGTCGATGCCCTTATCGCCCGCGACAATCTCGACTCCCGCGATCTGATCGACTTCGGAAATGATCCCCTCGGTGAGGCTGAAACCAATCGCAAAATCCTCGAGGTCCGCAGGTGTTCCCATCATCACCGCATGCGTGCTGCCACCATAGGAAAAGGCGATCGGCACCTCCTCCGGAACGATCCGCTCGCCGGGCGTGACGACACCGCCGCTACAGGCGGTGCGCTTCACGGCAACGCGGTTCGGCCGGTCAATCGTCACTCTGCGGGCTCCAGTTTGCTGACGATCCGACGGCTCTGCCGTGCCTGCTCGTCGTAGTCACGTTGCCAATCGGTCGGGCCGTTCGAGGGCGAAACCTGCACAGCCGTGACCTTGTATTCCGGGCAGTTGGTGGCCCAGTCGGAGAAATCTGTCGTGATGACGTTCGCCTGCGTGTCTGGATGGTGGAAGGTTGTGTAGACGACACCGGGCGCCACGCGATCGGTGATCAGCGCGCGCAGGGTCGTATCGCCCGAGCGGCTCATCAGCTTGATCCAGTCGCCATCGCGAATGCCGCGCTGTTCGGCATCGTGTGCATGGATCTCCAGACGGTCCTCCGGATGCCAGACGACGTTTTCTGTACGGCGCGTCTGCGCGCCAACATTGTACTGACTGAGGATGCGGCCCGTCGTCAGCAGCAGCGGGAAGCGCGGCCCGGTCCGCTCATCGGTTGCAACGTACTCGGTGCGGATGAACTTGCCCTTGCCGCGGACGAAGCCATCGACATGCATGATCGGCGACCCCTCGGGATGCGCTTCGTTGCAGGGCCATTGCACAGAGCCCATCTTGTCGAGATAGTCGTAGGAGACGAGCGCAAAGCTCGGCGTCGTCGCGGCGATCTCGTCCATGATCTCGGAAGGATGCGTGTAGTTCCAACCAAGGCCCATGGCCTGCGCCATCTTCTGCGTGACCTCCCAATCGGCATAGCCGTTGCGGGGGCTCATGACCTTGCGAACGCGGTTGATACGGCGCTCGGCGTTGGTGAACGTCCCATCCTTCTCCAGGAAGCTGGAGCCCGGCAGGAAGACATGCGCGTAGTTCGCCGTCTCGTTCAGGAAGAGGTCGTGAACGACGACGCACTCCATGGCGGCAAGGCCGGCCGCGACGTGCTTCGTATCGGGGTCTGACTGCAGGATATCCTCACCCTGGACGTAGAGGCCCTTGAACGACCCATCGACCGCTGCATCCAGCATGTTCGGAATGCGCAGCCCCGGCTCATTGCTGATCTTGACGCCCCAGAGCTTCTCGAAGATGTCGCGCGTCGCGTCATCGGAGATGTGACGATAGCCGGGCAGTTCGTGCGGGAAGGAGCCCATGTCGCACGAACCCTGAACATTGTTCTGGCCGCGCAGTGGATTCACACCGACGCCGGGACGACCGATATTGCCGGTCACCATCGCAAGGTTGGCGATCGCCATGACAGTTGTCGACCCCTGGCTGTGTTCGGTTACACCGAGACCATAATAGATTGCGCCATTACCGCCCTTGGCATAGAGACGCGCAGCGCCGCGCACGCGATCGGCCGGGACGCCGGTGAATTTCTCCGATGCTTCAGGGCTGTGATGCGGTTCGGCGACGAAACTTGCCCAGTCCTCGAATTCGGACCAGTCGCAACGCTCGCGAATGAAGGCCTCGTTGAACAATCCCTCGGTGACGATGACATGCGCCAGCGACGTCAGGATCGCGACGTTCGTGCCGGGCTTCAACGGTAGATGATAGGACGCCTCGACATGGGGCGAACGCACGATATCGGTGCGGCGCGGATCGATGACGATAAGCTTGGCGCCATGACGCAGCCGCTTCTTCAGGCGCGAGGCAAAGACCGGATGGCCGTCGGTCGGATTAGCGCCAATGATGACGACGACGTCGCTCTGCTCGACGCTGTCGAAGTCCTGCGTGCCGGCGGACGTGCCGAAAGCCTGGCCGAGGCCGTATCCGGTTGGCGAATGGCAGACGCGAGCGCATGTATCGACGTTGTTGTTGCGGAAGCCGGCACGCACCAGCTTCTGAACCAGATAGGTCTCCTCGTTCGTGCAGCGAGACGAGGTGATGCCGCCGACCGAGTCGCGGCCATACTGATACTGGATGCGGCGGAATTCGGAGGCGACATGCGCGAAGGCCTCGTCCCAGCTCACTTCGCGCCAGGGATCGGTGATCTTCTCGCGGATCATCGGATTGAGGATGCGCTCCTTGTGGCTGGAATAGCCATAGGCGAAGCGCCCCTTGACGCAGGAGTGGCCGCGGTTCGCCTGCCCGTCCTTCCAAGGCACCATGCGCACCAGCTCTTCGCCGCGCATCTCCGCCTTGAAGGAGCAGCCGACGCCGCAATAGGCGCAGGTCGTAACGACGGAATGCTCCGGCTGGCCGATCTCGATGACCGACTTTTCGATTAGCGTCGCTGTCGGGCAGGCCTGCACGCAGGCGCCGCAGGAAACGCATTCAGACGAGACGAAATCCTCATGCATGCCGGCCGAAACGCGCGAATCGAAGCCGCGGCCCTCGATGGTCAGTGCGAACGTACCCTGGACTTCCTCGCAGGCGCGCACGCAGCGCGAGCAGACGATACACTTCGCGGGATCGAAGGTGAAATAGGGGTTTGATTCGTCCTTCGGCGCCCATTTGAGATTGAGGTCGCCGTTGTTGCGCGCTTTGACGTGATTGTCGCCATCATAGCCATAGCGCACGTCGCGCAGGCCGACGGCTCCCGCCATGTCCTGCAGCTCGCAATCGCCGTTGGCAGCACAGGTCAGACAGTCGAGCGGATGGTCGGAGATGTAGAGCTCCATCACGCCCTTGCGAACGTCCTTCAGCCGGTTCGTCTGCGTCGAGACCACCATGCCCGGCGCAACGGGCGTCGTGCAGGACGCAGGAAGGCCCGCGCGCCCCTGGATCTCGACCAGACAGAGCCGGCAGGAGCCGAAAGCATCCATCATGTCGGTGGCGCAGAGCTTCGGAATTTCGATACCCGCATCCATCGATGCGCGCATGACGGACGTTCCCTCGGGCACAGTCACCTGGTTGCCGTCGATGGTGAGCGTCACCATCGTTTCGGAGGTCGAGGCCGGCGTGCCGTAATCGGTTTCATGGACGAGAGGCATGGTCTTACTCCGCCGCTTCGATGAGAGGTGTGGGAACGAAATCTTCGGGGAAGTGCGTCATCGCGCTCATGACCGGATAAGGCGTGAAGCCCCCGAGCGCGCAGAGCGACCCGAATTTCATGGTGTTGCAGAGATCGGCAAGCAGCTCGCGATTCTTTTCCGGTTCGATGCCGCGGGCAATCTTGTCCGCCGTTTCGACGCCACGCGTCGAGCCGATGCGGCAAGGCGTGCACTTGCCGCAGCTTTCGACGGCGCAGAATTCCATCGCGAAGCGGGCCTGCTTCAGCATGTCGGCACTTTCGTCGAAGACGACGATCCCGGCGTGGCCGATCAACCCATCCTTCGCCGCGAAAGACTCGTAGTCAAATGGCGTATCGAACAGGGCGCGCGGGAAGTACGCGCCAAGCGGACCGCCGACCTGAACTGCCTTCACCGGCCGCCCGGATGCGGTTCCGCCAGCAATGTCATCGATCAGCTCGCCGAGCGAAATGCCGAATGCGGTCTCGAACAGACCACTATGTTTCACATTGCCGGCGATCTGGATCGGAATGGTGCCGCGTGAGCGGCCAAGGCCGAAGTCGCGGTAGTAGGCTGCTCCCTTGTCCATGATCACGGGCACGGAAGCGAGAGAAATGACATTGTTGATGACGGTTGGACAGTCGAAGAGGCCCTTGTGGGCCGGTAGCGGCGGCTTGGCGCGCACGATGCCGCGCTTGCCTTCAAGGCTGTTCAGGAGCGCCGTCTCCTCGCCACAGACATAAGCGCCCGCGCCGGTGCGGACTTCCATATCGAAGGTCTTGCCCGAGCCCAAAACCGACGTACCGAGGATGCCGGCACTGCGCGCGATATCGATTGCCCGGCTCATCGCCGCGATCGCATGCGGATATTCCGACCGCGTGTAGATGAAGCCCTTGGTGGCGCCCGTCGCAAGGCCGGCAATCGCCATGCCTTCGATCAGCACGAAGGGATCGCCTTCCATGATCATCCGGTCGGCGAAGGTGCCGCTGTCGCCTTCGTCCGCATTGCAGACGATGTATTTGCGCTCGCCAGGCGCGTCGAGCACCGTCTTCCACTTGATACCAGTCGGGAAGCCCGCGCCACCGCGGCCACGCAGGCCGGAATCGGTAACTTCCTTGACGACATCAGTCGGCAGCATCGAAACCGCGCGACGCAGGCCGGCGAGGCCACCGTGAGCCTCGTAGTCATCAAGCGAGAGCGGATCAGTGATGCCGCAGCGGGCAAAGGTCAGGCGTGTCTGGCGCTTGAGGAACGGCAGTTCGGCCACTTCGCCAAGACAGAGGGGATGACCCTCGCCCGTGGCCAAGCCCGCATCGAACAGCGAAACGACATCCTTCACCTTGACGGGACCGTAACCGATGCGCTTTCCGGAGACTTCGACCTCGACCAGCGGCTCCAACCAGTGCATGCCGCGCGAGCCATTGCGCACGATCTTGGCATCGAGGCCACGAGCGGCAATCTGCTCGGCGATCGCTTTAGCGACGCGTTCTGCACCCAGCGCCAGGGCCGCCGCATCACAGGGAACATAGATCCGGACGGTCATCGACGTGCCTCCGAAATCAGCGCCTCGAGATCGGCGGCGTCTACTCGGCCATGTACCTCGCCGTCCATCATCGCGGACGGCGAGCACGAACAGAGCCCAAGACAGAAGACGGGCTCGAGGGTGATCGCTCCGTCAGGCGTCGTGCCGTGCCAGTCGACGCCAAGCAGAACCTTCACGCGCTCGGCCAGCGCGTCGCCACCCATCGATTGGCAGGCTTCTGCACGACAGAGCTTCAGCACATGCCGGCCGGCGGGATGATCGCGATAATCATGATAGAAGCTGACGACACCATGCACCTCGGCGCGCGAAAGGTTCAGCTCGTTCGCGATAACGGGCAGCGCCTCTTGCGGGACATAGCCGAACTCATCCTGAATCTCGTGCAGGATCGGCAGCAACGGCCCTTCGAGATGCTTGAGTTGATCGATGATCGCGATCGTGCGCGTTGCGATATCGCCCTTGGCGACGTGGATGTTCATCAGCAGCCCTCCCACGGCCTGCAAATTGCACGTGGCGACGCTGGGCAGGCGGGCTTTCCTCAGAACCCTATGGCCGACAGAACCGCTCACGTCTGTTCATTATAGAACTTTCTCAGGGATGGACGAAGCGATCAATAATGCTGTTCCGTCAAACGATAGGAGATTCCTATCAGAATTCCGGTTCTTCGGCGAGAATTCGGGCCTCATGCAACAGAGCCGAGACCAACGGCGTGAACGGCTCACGATGCGTCGCAACCAGGCCGACAAGGTGATGCGCTCGCGGCTCGGTGATTGGAATCATCCGTATTTCTGCCGGAAAGCCAAAGGATTTCGCGACATTGCGCGGCATGATGCTCGCCCAGCGCCCAGTACGAACATGGGAAAAGAGCACGATCATCGAGTTTGACTCGAGCGTCGGATGTGCCGTAACACCGGCTTCAGCCAGGTGATGATTGATGATACGGCGGTTCTGCATGTCCGCCGTCAATAGGCAAAGCCGAAGACTACCCACTTCCTTCCAGGTAACGCTATCGCGATCGGACAAAGGGCTGCCGGCGGCGGTAATCAGGTTGTACTGCTCGGCATAGAGCGGCACGCTCGTCACCCGCCCAAGGGGCTCATTCTCCAGATAGGTGATCCCCGCATCAATCTCGAGATTTTCCAGCATGCTGAGCACCTGCAGGGAATTGCGGGAGACGATGGAAAACGTCACATCGGGGTGCCGCTCCTGAAATGGCGTCGTAATGCGCGGCAGCATCGCCAGCGCTGTCGGGATGACGGCGATCTTGATATGGCCTGAAAGCCCCTTGCGCGCCGCCCGCATCTCCTCGCGCATCGTGCGGGCATCGCCGACAATGCGCCGCGCCCATTCGAGCACGCGTTGGCCCTCAGGCGTCAGCCCCTGGAAGCGCGAGCCGCGTTGCACCAGCATCACGCCGAGCTGATCCTCGAGCTGACGAATGGCGGCGGACAACGTCGGCTGCGAAATACCGCATTCCTCGGCTGCGCGGCCGAAATGTTTCTCGTTGGCGAGCGCGATAAAGAATTCCAGCTTGTCGATCATCCGGCCTCCGCGCCGAACTGCGGCACACCGTCATCTTCACGTCCAGCGGACCGGTCCGCAAGGCCGGTTGTCAGTTGTCCTGCTTCCCCGGAAACATCGCCAACAGGAAACGTAGCAGCCCCGTCGTATCGGGATGGGCAACACTGTAATAGATGAGACGTCCGTCCCGGCGGCTGGAGACGAGACCATCCAAACGCAAGCGCGCCAGCTGCTGCGACACCATTGCTTGCTGAATGCCAAGGCTCTCCTCGAGCTCGCCCACAGTCTTCTCTCCCTCCGTCAGAAGGCAGAGAATGATCAGCCGCGTATGATGGGAAAGTGCCTTGAGAAAGTCGCTCGCTTCCCGCGCTCTAGCAGAGAGCTTCTGCAGATCCCGATCGGCCATGCCCGATCCCGGTGTAGGCAAATGCATTCTTTATCTCTGGTTGCATAAACAATATGTATGAAGCGTGACAATAACATATTCGCAGCAACCAGCTGTTTGGATCTGTCAAAATGCCAAAAAAAGTCCCGCCAGCTCAGCAGATCAGCTGGCCACCATTGATCTCAAGCACTTGACCCGTGATGTAACCGGAAAGCGAAGGCGCCGAAAGGAAGAGATAGGCGGGTGCGCAATCTTCCGAGGTGCCCAATCGCTGCAGCGGAATGGTCTTGCGGGTCTGCTCAAGCTTTTCTGCCGACGAATACCGTTGGTGGAAGTCGGTTTCGATCGTTCCCGGTGAAACGCAGTTGACGCGGATGCCGTCCGGCGCGAGCTCCCTTGCTAGCGCCTTCGAATAGGTTGCTACAAATGCCTTCGACGCCGAGTAGATCGCGGAACCGGGGCTGCCGCCCGTCAGCGCCGAAATCGAGACCGTGTTGACAATCGCCGCCTGCTGCGATGCACGTAGCGCCGGCAAAAGAGCTCGCGTTACCTCAACCACCGAGGTCTGGTTCAACCGGACGATCGTCTCGTATTGCTCGTCGGTCAACGCATCGGCGGGAAAGCGTCCGACCATGGTGCCGGCATTGTTGATCAATGCGTGGACGCGATCGAACGTGGCGCGCACCTTTTCAGCGAATCCTGTCGTGCCACCCGGTGTCGAAAAATCGGCTGTAACAAGAAACGCCCGGCGGTCCTCCTCCGCCGTCAGCAAGAAGTCCGGCAAATCACGCTCGGCGCTTCGCCCGAGGTGCACCAGCACGCGGGCGCCGCAATCGAGAAATTGCCGCGCGACTTCGAGGCCAATGCCCCTGCCGCCGCCGGTGACCACCACATTGCGGCTTTCGAACAGCTTGGGGTGAAACATTCATTCCTCCGGGACGCGCCGTCTACGGCTTCCATAGTGTGTTAATACGCAAGGGGAACGTCACTTAGACGTCGTTGGTTTCCAGCAGACGCGGACCCGGCCCATCTTTAGCCAGCCGGTCATACGGATTGCGCAGTGGGCAGCTTTCAACCGAGAGGCAACCACAGCCGATGCAATCCGTCAACCGATCGCGCAGGGCGACGAGCCGATCAATGCGAACATCGAGGTCTTGCTTCCATAGGAGGGACAGGCGCTGCCAATCGCCAGCGGTCGGCGTGCGGCCCTGAGGCAATGTTTCGAAAGCCGCCTGAATCTCCGCCAGGGGGATGCCTACGCGCTGCGCGACCTTGATGATCCCGAGGCGACGAAGCACATCACGGCCGAAGCGGCGCTGGTTGCCACGCGAACGAATACTGGAGATGAGACCCTTCGCTTCGTAGAAATGCAGCGCAGAGACGGCAAGACCGCTGCGCTCCGCGACCTCGCCAACCGT
The DNA here is from genome assembly GCF_014194695.1 of Rhizobium sp. BK399. Taxonomy (GTDB): domain Bacteria; phylum Pseudomonadota; class Alphaproteobacteria; order Rhizobiales; family Rhizobiaceae; genus Rhizobium. The sequence goes on from NZ_JACIAH010000007.1 coordinate 149,523, forward strand.
CAGCAGCTTTCGGAACGGATTGGGGGAGCCCTCTTCCATGACATCGACCTCAATGTAACTTGAGGTGTTGTAGCCGAACGTTCGCGTGACCGAAAGGCCATCGGAACACCGGGAGCCAAGGGGTCCCGGAAAACAAAAAGGCGGCCCTAAAAGGCCGCCTCATGACACCGTGACGGGCACGGGTTAGTCTTGGTCGATCACACCCCGAAGGTGCGTCAGTTCCATGATGTAGTGTTCGAGGCGCGACTTGTGCTCGTGATGAACGGCATCTGCGATTTCTCTTTGTGCCGCCTCAATGCGCAGCGTCAGTTCGTCCTTGGAGAGATCCTGAACAATGACGGCAGACTCTGCCAGCAGCGTGCAGCCTGTCGGCAGAATGTCGGCGAAACCGCCGAAAACAACGTAGTCCTGCTTCGAGCCGTTGGCCGAACGAACGCTGACGATGCCTGGCTTGATCGTCGTCATCGTCGGGGCGTGGTTCGCCATAACGGTCATCTCGCCGTCGGTTGCCGGAATGACAACTTCGGTCACCATCTCCGAAAGGAGCAGACGCTCGGGAGATACGAGTTCAAAATTGAAATTGTCAGCCATCAGTGACTTACCTTCTCGGCAGCTTCTGTATCTTGCAAATTGGTCCCGCAGAACGGGCAGTGCACTATCGCTTGATCAAGATACCCAAGACCCTCTTCGGTCTGGATCAATCCCACCACCATCATCATCTTGCCGTCGTCCGATCTGTAGATCGTCGGGGCAGCAGGGGCGGGAAGCTCTGCTGCGACCTCCCGAAGGGCGTCGCAGCAGAAGATCTCGTTGAGAGCGTCGCTCATCAGGCAGCTGCGGACAGCTTCTTGGCCTTCTCGATAGCTTCTTCCATCGAGCCGACCATGTAGAAGGCAGCTTCCGGCAGGTGGTCGTATTCGCCGTTGACCAGGCCCTTGAAGCCCTTGATCGTGTCTTCGAGCGCTACGAGCTTGCCCGGCGAACCGGTGAAGACTTCAGCGACGAAGAACGGCTGCGACAGGAAGCGCTCGATCTTGCGGGCGCGGGCAACGGCCAGCTTGTCCTCTTCGGACAGTTCGTCCATGCCCAGGATCGCGATGATGTCCTGCAGGGCCTTGTAGCGCTGCAGCGTCGACTGAACCTTACGAGCCACTTCGTAGTGCTCTTCGCCGACGACGATCGGGTCGAGCATGCGCGACGTGGAGTCGAGCGGGTCAACGGCCGGGTAGATACCCTTTTCAGCGATCGAGCGCGACAGAACGGTCGTTGCATCAAGGTGGGCGAACGACGTTGCCGGAGCAGGGTCGGTCAAGTCGTCGGCCGGAACGTAAATGGCCTGAACCGAGGTGATCGAGCCCGTCGTCGTGGTCGTGATGCGTTCCTGCATCTGGCCCATGTCGGTGGCGAGCGTCGGCTGGTAACCAACGGCGGAAGGAATACGGCCGAGCAGAGCCGACACTTCCGAACCTGCCTGGGTGAAGCGGAAGATGTTGTCGACGAAGAACAGAACGTCCTGGCCCTTGTCGCGGAAGTCTTCAGCGATCGTCAGACCGGTCAGAGCGACGCGAGCGCGAGCGCCCGGCGGTTCGTTCATCTGGCCATAAACGAGGGCTGCCTTCGAGCCTTCGCCACCGCCATGCTTGTTGACGCCCGACTCGATCATTTCGTGGTAAAGGTCGTTGCCTTCGCGGGTACGTTCACCCACGCCTGCGAAGACCGAGTAACCACCATGCGCCTTGGCGACGTTGTTGATCAGTTCCATGATGAGAACGGTCTTGCCAACGCCCGCGCCGCCGAACAGGCCGATCTTGCCGCCCTTTGCGTAAGGAGCGAGAAGGTCAACGACCTTGATGCCGGTAACGAGGATCTGTGCTTCGGTCGACTGGTCGACGTAGGCAGGCGCATCCTGGTGGATGGCGCGCTTGCCTGATGTAACGAGTGGACCAGCTTCGTCAACCGGCTCGCCGATGACGTTCATGATGCGGCCGAGCGTTTCCGGACCAACCGGAACAGTGATCGGGCCACCGGTGTCGGAAACCGACTGACCGCGAACCAGACCTTCGGTCGAGTCCATGGCGATCGTACGGACTTCGTTTTCACCAAGATGCTGCGCCACTTCGAGCACGAGGCGGTTGCCGCCGTTCGTGGTTTCGAGCGCGTTCAAGATCGCCGGCAGTTCGCCTTCGAAAGCAACGTCCACGACGGCGCCGATAACCTGCGTAACCTTGCCGGCGGAGCCTGCCGCGGCCTTCTTGGGGGTAGCTGCCTTAGCCATCTTCTTACCCTCTTTCCCTAACCTCAGAGCGCTTCCGCGCCCGAAATGATTTCAATGAGTTCCTTGGTGATCTGAGCCTGGCGCTGACGGTTGTAGGAAAGCGTCAGCTTGTTGATCATTTCACCAGCGTTGCGCGTTGCATTGTCCATGGCGCTCATCTTGGCACCCATTTCACCGGCGACGTTCTCAAGGAGCGCGCGGAAAATCTGGACCGAGATGTTGCGCGGAATCAGATCCTCGAGGATCGATGCCGGATCCGGCTCGTATTCGTAGACTGCGCCGGCATGCTCCGCATCCTGGACAACTGCCGTGGGGGCCGATGCCGGGATGAGCTGCTGTGCCGTCGGAACCTGCGAAATGACCGACTTGAATTCGGAATAGAACAACGTGCAGACGTCGAACTCGCCGGCTTCGAACATCTCGATGACGCGCTTGCCGATCTGATCCGCATTCTCGAAGGAGACCTTCTTCACGTCGCGCAATTCCTTGCGCTCGGCGATGAGCGAGGCGAATTCACGGCGCAGAACGTCGTAACCCTTCTTGCCGACGGTGAAGAACTTGACGGTCTTGCCTTCAGCAATGAGCTTGCGAGCGTGATCGCGCGCGAAACGCGAGATCTGCGAGTTGAAGCCGCCGCACAGACCGCGCTCGGCAGTGCAGACGACCAGCAAGTGAACCTGGTCCTTGCCGGTGCCGGTCATCAGCGCAGGCGCACCGTCGGCTTCCGTCATCGCACCGGCGATGTTTGCCAGAACGGCACCCATGCGCTGCGAGTACGGACGGGCGGCCTCGGCCGCCTCCTGGGCACGCCGAAGCTTCGCCGCGGCGACCATTTTCATCGCCTTGGTGATCTTCTGCGTCGCCTTGACGGAGGCGATCCGGTTTTTCAGATCCTTAAGTGAAGGCATCCGTTATCCGTCCTTTGGGGTCCGATTAGGCGAAGGACTTCGCGAAGCTATCGACGGCAGCCGTGAGCTTGCCCTTCGTATCGTCGCTGATTGCCTTGTCCGTGCGGATCGTGTCGAGGATAGCCGAGCCTTCCGAGCGAAGGTACGACAGCAGGCCCTGTTCGAACTTGCCGACCTGGTTGACCGGGATCTTGTCGAGGTAGCCGTTGACACCTGCGAAGATGACCGCAACCTGCTCTTCCGTCTTCAGCGGCGAGAACTGCGGCTGCTTCAGGAGTTCGGTCAGGCGTGCACCGCGGTTGAGCAGGCGCTGCGTGGAAGCATCGAGGTCCGAACCGAACTGGGCGAAGGCGGCCATTTCGCGATACTGGGCGAGTTCGCCCTTGATCGAGCCGGCGACCTGCTTCATGGCCTTGACCTGAGCGGCTGAACCAACGCGCGAAACCGACAGACCGACGTTAACGGCCGGACGAATGCCCTGGTAGAACAGGTCGGTTTCGAGGAAGATCTGGCCGTCGGTGATCGAGATCACGTTGGTCGGAATGAACGCCGAAACGTCGTTGCCCTGGGTTTCGATGACAGGCAGAGCCGTCAGAGAGCCAGCACCCTTCTCGTCGGAGAGCTTTGCAGCGCGCTCGAGGAGACGCGAGTGAAGGTAGAAAACGTCGCCAGGATAAGCTTCGCGGCCCGGCGGGCGGCGCAGCAGCAGCGACATCTGGCGATAAGCAACAGCCTGCTTGGACAGGTCGTCGTAGCCGATCAGCGCGTGCTGACCGTTGTCGCGGAAGAATTCGCCCATCGTGCAGCCGGCGAACGGTGCCAGGTACTGCATCGGAGCCGGATCGGAAGCCGTTGCAGCAACGACGATCGAGTACTTCATTGCGCCGCGTTCTTCGAGAACCTTGACGAACTGGGCAACGGTCGAACGCTTCTGGCCGATAGCGACGTAGACGCAGAACAGCTTGTCGCCGTCCGGGCCGTTGTCGTGAATGGCCTTCTGGTTCAGAATCGTGTCGAGAATGATCGCGGTCTTGCCGGTCTGGCGGTCACCGATGACGAGCTCGCGCTGGCCACGACCGACCGGGATGAGCGCGTCGATGGCCTTGAGGCCGGTCGACATCGGCTCATGAACCGACTTACGCGGAATGATACCAGGAGCCTTGACGTCGACGCGCGCACGGCGGGTCGCGTTGATCGGGCCCTTGCCGTCGATCGGGTTGCCGAGAGCGTCGACAACGCGGCCGAGCAGCTCCGGACCAACCGGAACGTCAACGATGGCGCCGGTCCGCTTGACGGTGTCGCCTTCCTTGATGTCGCGGTCCGAACCGAAAATAACAACACCGACGTTGTCCGATTCCAGGTTCAGCGCCATACCACGGATGCCACCGGGGAATTCGACCATTTCGCCTGCCTGAACATTGTCCAGACCGTAAACGCGAGCGATACCGTCACCGACGGAGAGAACCTGACCGACTTCCGAGACTTCTGCCTCTTTACCGAAGTTTTTGATCTGGTCTTTGAGAATTGCGGAAATTTCCGCAGCGCGGATATCCATCAGCCGACCTCTTTCAATGCAAGCTTAAGGGTAGAGAGTTTTGTACGAAGAGACGTATCAATCTGACGGGACCCGACCTTCACGATCAGACCACCAAGAATTGACGGATCAACCGTGACGTTGATCGCCACGTCTTTGCCGGTGACGCCCTTGAGCGCCGCCTTCAATTCAGTTTCCTGCGCTGCAGTGAGCGCATGCGCCGCAGTAACGTCGGCAGTGATTTCGCCACGCTGGTTTGCAGCAATGATGCGGAAGGCCTTGATCATGCCCGGGAGGGCAAAGAGGCGACGGTTACGCGCCACGACCTTCAGGAAATTCGCGAAGAAGCCGCTGATGCCAGCCTTCTCACTGATGGCAATGATTGCCTTGAGCTGATCGTCGGCCGAGAAAACAGGGCTCGAAACGAAACGCTTCAGGTCTTCGCTCTCGTCGAGCATCGCCTGGAACCGATCGAGGTCCTTGGTGACGACCTCAACGGCGCCCTGCTCGAGCGCAAGCTCGAACAACGACGAGGCATAGCGCTCTGCAACACCAGAAGTAAGCTGGGATGTGTCTGCCACTGGCCCAAATTTCCCTGATTTCAACCCAAGAATCCGGTCCTCGGCGGGCGCCTGACCTATAATCTTGAATTCGTTATGATTTCCCCCAGAAATCGCAAGAAAAGCCTCTTGCTTCTTCCGAAATTCGGGGTCCGTCTAACATAGGATGTTCGGACTCGCAACACGCGTAACGCCCGAATACTGCTTTCCTATCGATTTCTAACGCAAAAATGCTCGAGCCCCGGCAGGGAAGAGCTTAGCGCGAGCGATATCCGCTCAACTCAAGCGGAAAAGAAACCGAAAACATAGGCGAGAGGAAGCGCCGCCAGAATGATTTGCACAACCAGGAGTAAATAGTTGAGAATTGTGCTCCCCTTATCTGAAAGGAGCGAAATGATGCGTGCAAACGCCGCCATGGCGAAGGCGCCGCCGAGCGCCATGTAGATCCAGTTCTGCGCCAGCATGATGGCCGAGAGGCCGAAGCCGAGATAGAAGCCGCCGACGGAGCGTTGCTCCGCATAACCGTCACGCCGACCCTCGCGAGGCATGATGCCGAACAGCCGCATCGCGTATCCCGGCGCAAACATGATGACAAAGCCCACAAGCGCCGTGAAAGCGGCCGCTCCGAAGGCGAGTTGTTCGCCAAACTCCGTCGGAAAATAAAAATCCATAGTCGACCCCGAATCCCCTGCTTCGCCGTCCTTATGGCATGATTGCCGTGCCGGGCAAAAGCCCGCAAGGCAGCGATCTACAGGAAGCTTTGAGGGTCGACGTCGAGCTGTACATGCACCGACCCACGCTCCTTCGGCGCCTGCGCAAGCATAGTCCTCAGAAACGCCTGCATGTCGGAGTTCCGCCGCCCGTGTACGAGAAGCCGAAAGCGATAGCGGCCGCGCACCAGGGCAAGTGGCGCTTCCGCCGGGCCGAGGACGGCGATGCCAGAGACATGAGGTGCCGCGTTCCTGATCCCGCGGGCATGGTTTTCCGCATCGTGGCGCGCTTCCGCCGAGACGATGATCGATGCCAACCGTCCGAAAGGGGGAAGAATGGCGCGCTCGCGTTCGGCGATCTCGCGTTCGTAGAATGCGCTCGCATCGCCGGAGACGATCGCTTGCATAACCGGATGCTGCGGCTGGTAGGTCTGTAACAGTCCGTGGCTCTTCAGGCCGGTACGCCCGGCGCGGCCTGTCACCTGCGACAGGAGCTGGAAGGTCCGCTCGGCGGCGCGTGGATCGCCGTTGGCAAGGCCGAGGTCGGCATCGACGATACCAACCAGCGTCATCAGCGGGAAATTGTGACCCTTGGCGACAAGCTGCGTCCCGATGACGATATCGGCCTCGCCCTTGGCGATGGCTTCGAGCTCAAGACGCAACCGTTTGACGCCGCCCATCATGTCGGACGAGAGCACGATCGTCCGTGCCTCGGGAAAATGACGTTCCACCTCTTCAGCGATACGCTCGACGCCCGGCCCGCAGGCAACGAGGTGATCAAGTGTGCCACATTCGGGACAGGCTTCCGGCGTCCGCTCGGCATGACCGCACTGATGGCATTGCAGCTGCCTCTTGAATCGATGCTCGACGAGCCAGCTGGAGCATTGCGGGCATTGGAAGCGGTGACCACAAACGCGGCAAAGCGTCAGCGGCGCGTAGCCCCGCCGGTTCAGGAAAAGAAGCGCCTGTTGCTGCTTCTCAACCGTCTTGCCGATCGCTCGAATCAGCACTGGCGAGAGGAAGCCGCCGCGCTCGGGCGCATGACGGCGCATGTCGATGAGATGCAGATCCGGCAGCGCCGCGTCACCGAAGCGGGTCGGCATGTGAATGGTGCTGTAACGCCCGCTCTGCCCATTGACCTGGCTCTCGACCGACGGCGTGGCCGAAACCAGAACCACCGGGAAATCGCCAATGCGGGCGCGCACGACCGCCATGTCGCGCGCATTGTAATAGACACGATCTTCCTGCTTGTAAGCGGGATCGTGTTCTTCATCGACGATGATCAGCCCAAGGTCCTCGAAAGGCAGGAACAGCGCCGAGCGCGCGCCGGCGACGACGCGAACCTCGCCCGTGACTGCCTGACGCCAGACCTTTTCGCGCATGCGTGGCGCCAGATCGGAATGCCATTCCGCCGGCTTGGCGCCGAAGCGATCCTGGAACCGCTCCAGAAAGCTGGCCGTCAAGGCAATCTCCGGAAGGAGAATCAACACCTGCTTGCCGCGCTTCAGCGTTTCCGCGATCGCTTCGAAATAGACTTCGGTCTTGCCCGAACCGGTAACTCCGTCGATCAGCGAGACTGCGAACTCGCCCTTTCGAACTTCGGAGAGGATCTCGTTCGCCGCTTCCTTCTGGGGACCTTCGAGCCGCGCGGCCACAAAATCCGGATCCGGTCTGGCGACCACTGGCGGGGGCGGCAGGAACACCGTCTCGAAAATGCCCTGACTGATCAAACCATCAACGACGCTGGTCGACACACCGGCGGCGTGGGCCAGCCCGCTTCGCGTCCAGGACAAGCCATCCCCGGCAATATCCAGCACCCGGGCGCGCGCCGGCGTCATCCGTTCCGGCGCGCCGCCGGCGAAGCGCAATCCCTCCACCATCGGCTCGGGCTCGAAGGCGTTGGGTGCACGCAGCGCCATCCGCGCCACGAGCCCAGGTGGAGAAAGTGTGTAACTCGCCACCCAGTCGATGAAATCGCGCATCTCCTTGGTCAGCGGCGGGCAATCGAAGACATGACTGATCGGCCTGAGCTTCTTCGGGTCGACACCGTCCTCGCCACCGTCCCAGACGACGCCGATCACCTGCCTCGGACCGAGCGGCACCTGCACGACCGAGCCGGGCTCGACCGCCATCCCTTCCGGCACTGCATATGAATATGGCTTCGGCGCGGGCATGGGAACGAGCACCGGAACCGTACGGTTTGCCGGCGGCGCCTCAAACAACGCTCCAAAGAGATCTGACGAATCTGTGCTCATCGGGCGTGACCATGCCCGGATCGACACGAAAAGAAAACCTGTAAGACTGGTGCCACCGGTTTACTCGTCGTCATCGATAACGCCCGTTAGCCGCATGCCCTCGATCCACGTTGCGCCGTCCTGCCGCACCACGTGGCGAGCACGGGCACCGCATTTTTCGCGCACGGCGGCCGCCAGCGCTTCGGAATGCGTAACGATCCAGATCTGGCTGCTGCTGGCGGCCTCCGCGATCATGTCCGCCAGAGGGGGCAGCATGTCGGGATGGAGGCTTGCCTCTGGTTCGTTGAGCGCAATCAGCGGCGGCAGCCGATAGGACATCAGTGCGGCCGCAAGTCCCAGAAAGCGGATCTGTCCGTCCGACAGCTCGCGCGGCTTGAACACCCGATTTGGAAACTCGGAAAAGGAAAGGCCGAAAGACGCCGTCTCCTCGGGCAGCGGCATAACGAGCCGCGCACCGCCAAGGGCCGCGGCCACGGCACGATCGAGATCGACCGTATCCTCCCGCGTATGCGCCAGCGTCGCGAAGACGGCAGCAATGTTGCTGCCATCCTCATCGAGCAGCGGCGCGGTGACAGCAAGACAAGGGGAGCGCAGTGGTGACAGGCGATCAGTCCGGAAGCCGTGAAAGAAACGCCAGCCGTCGATTGCACGGCGGAACGTTCCGATCTCGGGATACTGGCCGGCATCACCGAGCAGCGCGATCGCGGTTTCCGATGTCAGCGCCTGCTCCGGATAATCCTGCATCCGCCCATTCGGTCCACGAACCGAAATGGCCGGGCCGGCACGCTTCATCATCGTCACCGGCCGCGTTCCCGTCTCGATCGACAACTCTTCAGCCTTGATCTGAGGCTCAAAGGGAAATCCCGCCGCAGCCGCCGGCGGCCGCAACCCGGCCTCGACGCGATAACGGAAGGTAATCGCTCGTTCCTCGTCGACAAGTTCGGCTTCCAGGCGAATCCGGAAGGGTCCGTCGGCATCCCGGCGCGGGCCCGACCACAGCGCCGAAAACATCCCGCCCTCGGCGGCGATCTCATGCGCCAGGCGCCCTCGCGTTGCCGCTTGGATGAGCTGGAGAGCGCGGTAGAGGTTGGATTTTCCGACGCCGTTCTCGCCGATGAAGAGGTTAATCCCGGAAAGATCCATACGGATCGATCGCAGGGACCGGTAATTCTGTGCAAACATCGAGCGGAGCAGCATGCCTCGCTTTAGCCTATCCAATCAGCGAATTGAATGGGCGCTGGCCAGTTCCCGTTCCGCGGGCGGGACCAGCGGCAGGAATTGTGCTCCGCCATCCGCGGCAAGCGCGTGGACGGTGTGGTCTTCCAGCGCCTTGGTTACCTCGTTGATGTCGCCGTCGAGGTGTTCCACGGGGATCGGGTTGCCGACCACGAAGTCGAAGCGATCGCCGCGCTTGTTGAGGAGCTCGTGGAAGACGGTCATGTCCCGGAGCTCGGTCGACCATTTCGCAAGCCAGTAGAACAGGCCGGAGTTCCGAGCCGTCATATGAACGGGAAGGATCGGCAGATTGTACTTGCGGGCAAGGCCGACCGCCGAGGTTTTCCACGGGCGTTCATTCAGCCGTCCGTTCGCCCAGTAGGCGATGCGGCCAGAGGGAAAGAGCACTGTTGCCTTGCCTTCCCTGACCGCACGGTTGGTGATCTGCAGCGTTTCGCGGGTCTTGAGCTTGCTTTTGTACTCCTCGCGCCACTCGACGGGGATAATGACCTCGGCAAAACGCGGATTGACGCGCACGGCGTCACGGTTCGCAAACACCATCACATCCGGTCGCTTATGCTTCAGGAGGTCGAAGACGGCGACACCATCGGCAATGCCGGTCGGATGATTGCTGACGAGAATGAAGCCGCCGGTCTCGGGAATGCGGTCGCCATGCCTGACATTGATGTCGAGGTTCAGCAGGTTGCTCATATACTCGAAGCACTGCAAACCCGGCATGTTCGCAACATCGTTGGCAAAGCTGACCGCCCGGTTGTAGCGGAGCAGCGTATAGAGAAACGGCCGCATGATCGGCCAAAGCGGATGCTTCACGATCCGCTGCCCGCGTTCGGCGATCAACGTGTCGACGATGTGACCCGGCTTGCCATGGGAGACGAGTGCGATCGCTTCCGCGAATTGTCCAAAAGCGGTCGTGGGTTGGCGCCGTGGCATTCAAGATCCTGCGTCGTTGGGAAACCGGTTACGTGGAATGATATGATGGGAGCATGACAAGCACTTGGCCGGCATTAGGAATTCCATAACTATCGCTCCCTCAGAATTGGCGGCAGGATTGGCAAATTCAAGGCCGAATACGTGAACGAACTCCTGATCATCGCCGACCCACGCCTGATGGCCGAGCGCTCGGCTTGGCTCGATAGCCTCGCGCGCGAACGACGCCTTTCAGAGCACACGCTCGATGCCTACGAGCGTGATACGCGTCAGTTCCTGACCTTTCTGACTGGGCACCTCGGCGGGCCCGCAACGCTGAAAGATATCCACGCACTCAGGCCTGCCGACTTCCGTGCGTTCCTGGCCGCACGGCGCAAGGAAGGCTCCGGTGCCCGTTCGCTTGGCCGCAATCTGGCCGGGCTGCGTTCACTGCTGCGTTACCTGGAAAGGAAGGGGCTGGTAAATGCCGCCGGCGTTGGCGCAATCCGCTCGCCGAAACAACCCAAATCGCTGCCGAAGCCGTTATCCGACCGGCAAGCCATCAACGTCGTCAGCGACGAGGCGCAGTTGCACGAGGAGCCCTGGATCGCCGCCCGCGACGCCGCCGTCTTTGCTCTGCTCTATGGCTGCGGACTGCGCATCTCTGAAGCCCTCGATCTGACGCCCGGCGATTTCAACCGCGGTGCTGCCACGCTGCGCATCACCGGCAAGGGCAACAAGACCCGCCTTGTGCCGCTGCTGACCCTGGTCTTCGACGCCGTCGAGAAATACCGGGCGCTCTGCCCCTATCACCTCGAAGGCAACGAGCCCCTTTTCCGTGGCGCGCGCGGCGGCAAGCTGCAGGCTGCGATCATTCAGCGCACCATGCAGAAGATGCGCAGCGCCTTCGGCCTTCCCGAAACGGCGACACCGCATGCGCTGCGCCATTCCTTTGCGACCCACCTGTTGGCCGGCGGCGGTGACCTCAGAACCATCCAGGAATTGCTCGGCCACGCCAGCCTTTCCACCACCCAGGTCTATACAGGTGTGGATTCCTCACGATTGCTTGAAGTTTACGACCGTGCCCATCCTCGGGCGTAATCTTTTGTTAACGGCTTCTCTTAAAGGAATATCCGCACGCTGGGCGTAGGCTTGGCGATCATAGTGACCGGAACACCACCATGACGATCTCCATCGGCCGTCGCAGCCTGCTCATTGCATTGCCGGGCAATATCCTTCTCTGGCTGATTGCCGCGTTTCACATGCTGCTTGCGGCAACCCTGATCGCCGTGCTGTTTTCGGTGTCGCCGGTGGCTGCCGCGAGCGACGATGCCTGTACCGGCCACAACATCCTGACCGATCTCAAACAGAGTGATCCCGCCCGATACGCCGAAGTCGTGAAGGAGGCCGATGCCGTGCCGAACGGCAAGGGCATTTTCTGGAGAATCGAGAAGGCGGGGATAGCGCCGTCCTGGCTGCTTGGCAGTATGCATGTGACCGATCCCCGCGTGCTGAACTTGCCGCCGCGCGCGCAGACTGCCCATGATGCTGCCGATACCATCATCATTGAATCCGACGAGATCCTCGACGAAAAGAAGGCGGCGGCTGCGCTGCTGATACGGCCGGAACTGACGATGTTCACCGACGGCACGACCATCGAGAAGCTTCTTTCCCGCGACGACTATACGCGGCTGGAAGCCGGTCTGAAGCTGCGCGGCATCCCGCTTGCGGCGGTTTCTCGCATGCGCCCTTGGATGATCTCGAGCGTGGTTGCCCTTCCCGGCTGCGAAATGGCTCGCAAGGCGAAAGGCGTTCAATTCCTCGACCAGAAAATCGCGGCGGATGCCGCCGCTGCGGGCAAGCAGGTCAAGGGCCTCGAAACGCTGGCCGAACAACTGCAGGCAATGGCTGAGCTGCCCACCGAGTTCCACCTGAAATCGCTGATCGAAACGCTGGCTCTCGGTTCTAAGATGAACGATGTCGTCGAGACCATGACCGATCTCTATCTTTCCGGTGATATCGGCATGACGATCCCCATGCTGAAGACCGTGTCACCCGACGGCGAGGACGAAGATAGCGACTACGCCGCCTTCGAGCAGCGCATCATCCTTGATCGCAACAAGGTGATGGCCGAGCGCGCCGCGCCGATCCTCGCCAAGGGCAACGTCTTCATGGCCGTCGGCGCCCTGCACCTACCAGGCGACGGCGGCGTGATCGAACTGTTGCGCAATCAAGGCTTCACCGTCACCGCCGTTAACTAGCGCCCGACGGTCATACGCTTGAGAACATTGGTCTTCCAATAGAACTGGTGAACGAGCGCGCCCGCGACATGCGCCGCGACAAACACCCAGAGGACGACCTTCAGCACATCGGCGTGAAGCGATCCGACGGCATCCATCCCAAAATAATAGGCGGCAATTCCAGTTAGCGGCATCACGAAGATGAAGGCATAAAGGCCGAAGTGCACGACCTTGGCCGCGAGGCGAAATATTGCAGGCTCGCCCGCGATTTCGATCGGTGCACCCTGGGAAGAACGCAGGCAAACCCGGATAATCGCGAGCGCCAGAATGGCAATACCGACATAGGCGTGAATGTTGGCCGCCGCGACCTGGTCGGCAGTGGCAATGCCGGTGCGACGCATGGCGCGATGCCATTCGTTCATGCCGTCAGGAAATAGGAGGTTGAAGAAGATGAGCAGTGCCATACCCCAGTGAAGCAGGCGTTGCGGCAAGCTGTAAGCATCGACGGGTGCGGATTGCATCGGCTCTCCTTTCGAACGACTTTAGAACCATTCAAAAGTAAAACGGCCACCTGTCGGGAGACAAGCAGCCGTTCGCACATTGCCGAAATTTAATATTACATATGGATCGGCTTGAAGAAGGCGGCGAGAGCCGCTTCCTTGACCGCTTCCGACATGGTCGGGTGTGCGTGGCAGGTACGGCCGAGATCTTCCGCGGAACCACCGAACTCCATCAGAACGGCGATCTCGTGGATCATCTCGCCGGCGCCGAAGCCGACGATGTGGCCGCCGAGAACGCGATCGGTTTCCTTGTCGGACAGGATCTTCACGAAACCATCGGTGGCAAGCATTGCGCGGGCGCGGCCGTTTGCCGTGAACGGGAACTTGCCGACCTTATAGGCGATACCAGCGGCCTTCAGCTCTTCCTCGGTCTTGCCGACGGAAGCGACCTCAGGCTGAGTGTAGACGACACTTGGGATGACGTCATAGTTCACATGGCCATGCTGGCCGGCGAGAATTTCGGCGAGTGCGACGCCTTCGTCTTCCGCCTTGTGAGCCAGCATCGGACCCTTCACCACGTCGCCGATCGCGTAGATGCCGGCAACGTTGGTCCGGAAGTGACCGTCGATTTCGACGCGGCCACGGTTATCGAGCTTGACGCCGGCTTCTTCAAGGCCAAGGCCGGCCGTGTAGGGCGTGCGGCCGGTCGCAATCAGAACGACCTCGGCTTCGAGTGTCTGTGCATCACCGCCCTTGACCGGCTCGAAGGTCACCTTGGCACCCTTGCCACCCTTCTCAACGCCCGTCACCTTGGAGCTGAGGTTGATGGCGACGCCCTGCTTGGCGAGCATCCGCTGGAATTGCTTGGAGACTTCGCCATCCATGCCGCCGAGAATCGTGTCGAGATATTCGACAACCGTGACCTTGGCGCCGAGGCGCGACCAGACCGACCCGAGCTCAAGGCCGATGACGCCACCGCCGACGACGATCATCGTTTCCGGCACCTTCTCAAGCGCAATTGCGCCTGTCGAGGAAATGATCACCTTCTCGTCGATATCGACCTTGACGCCGGGAATGCCGGCGACGTCGGAACCGGTGGCGATGACGATGTTCTTGCCTTCGATTTCCTGCACCTTGCCGTCTTCGGCGGTCACGGAAACCTTGCCCGCCGAAACGATCTTGCCGGTGCCCTGGAAAGCATCGATCTTGTTCTTCTTGAAGAGGAAGGCAACGCCGTCGACATTGGCCTTCACAGTCGCATCCTTGTGCGCCAGCATCTTTTCAAGGTTCAGCTTTGGAGCGGCGACCTCGATGCCGAGCGCATCCATGCCGTGGCCGGCCTGATGGAACATTTCGGAGGCATGCAGCAGCGCCTTGGACGGGATGCAGCCAACGTTCAGGCAGGTGCCGCCGAAGGTTGCCCGCTTTTCGACGACGGCGACCTTGAGGCCGAGCTGGGCTGCCTTGATGGCAGCAACATAGCCGCCGGGGCCGGTTCCGATAACGATCACATCGTAGGACATTGTTTCTTTTCCCTTTCGTTATTTGCTTAGTCAGCCGCGCGGGCGAGCGCGAGGCGGAAACCGAAGCCGACCAGAGCGGCGCCGGTGATGCGGTTGAACCATTTGCCGCTTGCGATGAAGCGGTCGCGAATGGGTTTAACGGTGAAGAAGGTGGAGACGCCGGCGAACCAGGCGACGAGCGCGGTGGCCATGCCGATGCCATAGCTGAACTGGATCAGTGCCGGGGTATCGTGATGCACCAGCGTCGAGAACAGCGACAGGAAAAACAGGACTGGCTTCGGATTGAGCGCGTTGGTGATGAAACCCATGCCGAGACACTTGAGCGCCGAGATCGGCCTGCGGTCTTCCTCCGTCACCTCGATCTGATTGACCTTGAAGCCCGGCTCGCGGAAGGATTTGATGCCGAGGTAGACGAGATAGGCGACGCCCGCCCACTTGATCATGGCAAACAGCATCAGCGATTTGGAGACGATCAGGCCGAGGCCGAGTATCGTGTAGCTGATGTGAAAGAGCAGCGAAAAACCCATGCCGAGGCCGGTCATCATGGCGGCCCCGCGGCCGTGCACGATGCTCTGGCGCAGGATGACCGCAAAGTCGGCGCCCGGTACGACGATGAAGATCGAAAAGACGGCCATGAGGCCGAGAAATTCGAAGAAGTATTGCATGGCGATATGGTCTCCGCGTCCTAACGGCCGCCGCTGACGTTGAGTATGGCGCCCGTTATATAGGAAGCCGTCGGCGAGAGAAGGTAGAGGGCCGCATCGGCGATCTCCTCTGCCGTACCGGGCCTCTGCATCGGAATGCTCGGCGCGAGATCTCGTGCGCGGTTCGGCAGGCCGCCGGATGCATGAATGTCGGTATCGATGACGCCGGGGCGGATGGCGTTCACGCGCACGCCCTCGTTTGCCACTTCTCGCGACAGGCCGATGGTGAAGGTATCGATCGCGGCCTTCGATGCGGCGTAGTCGACATACTGCGAGGCCGAGCCCAGAACTGCTGCCATCGACGAGATGTTGACGATCGCCCCGCCCTTGCCGCCATGCCTCGACGACATGCGGCGGACGGCTTCGGCAGCGCAGAGGATCGAGCCGGTCACGTTGACGCGCATCATCCGTTCAAGTCGCTCGACGCTCATCTCGTCGACGCGCTGCTGGGCATCGACGATGCCGGCATTGTTGACCAGTCCATCCAGCCGCCCGAAGTGCTTGTCGACAGTCTGGAACATCGAAACGATATCCTGCGCGCTGCCGACATCGCCCTTGATCGCGATGGCATCGCCACCCTCTGCCTTGACATCAGAGACGATAGCGTCGGCGGCAGCGCGGTTCGCGGCGTAGTTGACGGCGACGTTCCAGCCCTGGCGGGCAGCGAGGCGGCTGACGGCCGCACCGATGCCTCGGCTGCCACCGGTAACGAGAAGAACCGGTCGTTCTGTCATTTCGCGCACTCCTTGAATGCCAGGACATCCCACGGCGCAACCGTCGCCTTGCCGTTGCCCCATATCTGCGATTGGCGGATCGCCGGGCCGACACCCGGCAGAAAGACGTTCTCAGCGGCGGCTGCGGCTTCGGGCTGCAAATTATCGATCTCGCCCTTGGCGTTTACGCTATAGACCGCGCCCCGCCAGATCGTACAGGCGTCCAGATCCGCGCCGGTCACGTCACCGCCGGGGCATTTGAACATCAGGATACCGACGGCGCGTTCCGGATCGTTGAATGGCATGACATAGCCGTCCAGCTCGATCGACGTCTTGAGGACCTTGAGCGTGAACCGATTGCTGGCAGCCGCCGCGTCCGAATTTATTGGCGTAAAGCGAAGCTCGTAGGCGCCATCCCGGTCGGCATAGACCGCACTCGCCTGCCGGCAGCCAGGAGCAGCCACAGCCATCACGGGTGACAGCAGCAAAAGCGCGAACAAGGCTCCCACCCCGCCTTTAGCAAGGGGAGGCTTCATGATCATACGCCTTGTGGAGATTGCCAGCGACATTACGCGCCCCGCTGAGGTGGAAAGGGCCGCTCACGCGGCCCAGTCGAATGCTTAGAGATCGAGAACCAGACGCTCCGGATCTTCCAGGCTTTCCTTGACTCGAACGAGGAAGGTCACGGCTTCCTTGCCGTCGACGATGCGGTGATCGTAGGAGAGCGCGAGATACATCATCGGACGGATGACGATCTGGCCGCCGACGACAACCGGACGGTCCTGAATCTTGTGCATGCCGAGGATACCGGACTGCGGCGCGTTCAGGATCGGCGAGGACATCAGCGAGCCGTAGACGCCGCCATTGGTGATCGTGAAGGTGCCGCCCTGCATGTCGGCCATCGACAGCGAGCCGTCGCGGGCAGCCTTTGCCAGACGCGCCAGTTCCTTTTCGACCTCAGCGATCGACATCTGGTCGGCGTCGCGGATGACTGGGACGACGAGGCCCTTATCGGTGCCGACGGCCATGCCGATGTGGCAGAAGTTCTTGTAGATGATGTCGGTGCCGTCAATCTCGGCGTTGACGGCCGGCAGCTCCTTCAGCGCGTGCGTGATGGCCTTGGTGAAGAAGCCCATGAAGCCGAGCTTCACGCCGTGCTTCTTTTCGAAGACGTCCTTGTACTTGGCGCGCAGGTCCATGACCGCCTTCATGTCCACCTCGTTGTAGGTGGTGAGCATGGCGGCGGTGTTCTGCGCGTCCTTCAGGCGCTTGGCGATCGTCTGGCGCAGGCGCGTCATCTTCACGCGCTCTTCGCGAGCCGCATCCTCGACCGTCGACGGGCCACGAGCGGCAGCCGGAACGGCAGGTGCTGCAGCGGCTGCCGGAGCGGAGATGCCCTTGGCAACAGCGGCGATCACATCACCCTTCAGAACCTGCCCGCGCTTGCCTGATCCATCGATCTGATCTGCCGACAGGTTGTTCTCGGCGAGCATCTTGGCGGCAGCCGGGGCCGGCGGCATCGCAGAAGCAGCTGCTGCCGGAGCAGCGGCGGCTGCAACAGCCGGTTCGGCTACCTTTGCCGGAGTTGCGGCGGGAGCAGGAGCCTGGGCGGCGGCAGCGCCGGCGCCCGCGGCGATCTGGCCGAGCAGTGCGCCGAGACCGACGGTTTCGCCAGCCTGGGCAACGATTTCGGACAGCGTGCCCGAAGCCGGAGCCGGTACTTCGATGGTCACCTTGTCGGTTTCAAGCTCGAGAATCGGCTCGTCGGCCTTGATGGCGTCGCCAACCTTCTTGAACCAGGTGCCGACGGTTGCCTCGCTGACGGATTCACCGAGAGTTGGAACGCGGATTTCTGTGGCCATTGTTCAAATCCTGATTTGCTTGTGTTCGTTTATTCGTTTCCGGCAGCGAATGGCCGGAGAATGATCGAGGGCATTGGCAATATGTCGAAGCGAAACCCGTAACCGGACTGGATGATCGGATCGGCGTCGGCCATTGCCTGCGCTGCCTGCTGATCCTCCACCGAGACCACTGCCATGCCCCAGCCCCCTTCACCCTCGAAGACGGGACCGACGGCGATCGCCGATCCCTCTTCTGCGTTCTGGTGCCAGTAGGCGGCATGGCGTTTCATCGCGGCCATTTCCTCCCCGGTCGCGTCATGCGGGAAACGAGGGCGAGGCGGCACAAGTCTGAGGAAGAAATATGCCATTGCCCCGATCCCTTAGCCGCCCAACGCATCCTCGAGGAATGCGGCGAGCTGCGACAGATGCTTGGACATCAGACCCGTTGCCGGCGACGCGGCGGCCGGACGGCCGGTGTAGCGGACGCGCTGGTACTTCGCATCGATGTGGGCGAGCACCCACTCCAGATACGGGTCGATGAACGACCATGCGCCCATGTTCTTCGGCTCTTCCTGGCACCAGACCATCTCAGCGTTCCGGAAGCGGGAAAGCTCGTTGATGAGCGCCTTTGCCGGGAACGGATAAAGCTGTTCGACGCGCAGCAGATAGATGTCGTCGATGCCGCGCTTTTCGCGCTCTTCCAGAAGGTCGTAATAGACCTTGCCGGTGCACATGACGACACGACGGATCTTCGCATCCTTCTGCAGCTTGATCGGGCCGTCCTTGATCACCTCGGCATCGTCCCAGAGCAGGCGATGGAAGGAGGACTCTCCGGCCAGTTCCGCGAGCGTCGACACAGCCCGCTTGTGACGCAGAAGCGACTTCGGTGTCATCAGGACGAGCGGCTTGCGGAAGTCGCGCTTCAACTGTCGGCGCAGGATGTGGAAGTAGTTCGCCGGCGTCGTAACGTTGGCGACCTGCATGTTGTCCTCAGCGCAGAGCTGCAGGAAGCGTTCGAGGCGGGCCGAGGAGTGCTCCGGACCCTGACCTTCGTAGCCATGCGGCAGCAGGCAGACGAGACCGGACATGCGCAGCCACTTGCGTTCGCCGGACGAGACGAACTGGTCGAACACGACCTGCGCACCGTTGGCGAAATCGCCGAACTGGGCTTCCCAGAGCGTCAGCGCATTCGGGCGAGCCAGCGAGTAACCATACTCGAAGCCGAGGACCGCTTCTTCCGAAAGCATCGAGTTGATGACTTCATAGCGAGCCTGGTTGGGCGACAGATTGGCCAGCGGAATGTAGCGCTCTTCGGTTTCCTGATCGTAGAGAACCGAATGACGCTGCGAGAAGGTGCCGCGTTCGCAATCCTGGCCGGAGAGGCGGATCTTGTGGCCTTCGACAACAAGCGAACCGAAAGCAAGTGCTTCCGCCATCGCCCAGTCGAGGTTCTCGCCCGTCTGGATCATGTTGGCGCGGTTTTCCATGAAGCGCTGGATCGTTCGATGCGCCCGGAAGCCTTCCGGAATCTCCGAAAGCTTGCGGCCGATGTCCTTGAGCGTCTTCATCGGCACGGCGGTCTTGCCGCGGCGCTGTTCGTCCGCATTGTCGGCAGTACGCAGCCCCGACCACTCGCCGTCCAGCCAGTCGGCCTTGTTCGGCTTGTAGCTCTGGCCGGCGTCGAATTCCTGCTCGAGATGCGCGCGCCAGTCAGCCTTCATCTTCTCGACTTCGCCGTCGGTCAGAAGACCTTCGGCGACAAGCCGATCCGCATAGATCTGCAGGACCGTCTTGTGAGCGCGGATGACCTTGTACATCTTCGGCTGCGTGAAGGACGGCTCATCGCCTTCGTTGTGGCCGTAGCGGCGGTAGCAGAACATGTCGATGACGACGGGCTTGTGGAACTTCATACGAAATTCCATGGCGATCTTGGCAGCATAGACGACCGCCTCCGGATCGTCACCGTTCACGTGGAAGATCGGCGCCTCGATCATCTTGGCGACGTCCGACGGATAGGGCGACGAACGTGAGAAGGCCGGATTGGTGGTGAAGCCGATCTGGTTGTTGATGATGACGTGCATCGTGCCGGCAACGCGGTGACCACGCAGGCCGGACAGGCCGAGGATTTCGGCAATGACGCCCTGGCCGGCAAAGGCCGCGTCGCCGTGGATTAAGAGCGGCAGAACCTTGGCGCGCTCCGACAGCGGAATGGTATCCCCGTCCCAGACAGTGGCGCCCATATCCTGCTTGGCGCGAGCCTTGCCCATGACTACAGGGTCAACGATTTCAAGGTGCGACGGGTTGGCCGTCAGCGAGACGTGGATCTTGTTGCCATCAAACTCCCGGTCAGAGGACGCGCCGAGGTGGTACTTGACGTCGCCCGAGCCTTCGACTTCGTCAGGCGCGTAGGAGCCGCCTTTGAACTCGTGGAAAATGGCGCGGTGCGGCTTGCCCATGACCTGGGAGAGCACGTTAAGGCGACCGCGGTGGGCCATGCCGAACACGGCCTCGCGAAGGCCGAGATGGCCGCCGCGCTTCAGGATCTGCTCGAGCGCCGGGACGAGTGATTCTCCGCCATCGAGACCAAAACGCTTGGTGCCCTTGAACTTCACGTCGAGGAACTGCTCGTAGCCTTCGGCTTCGATGATCTTGGACAGGATCGCCTTCTTGCCTTCTGCGGTGAAAGCGACGCCCTTGTCCGGACCTTCGATGCGCTCCTGGATCCAGGCTTTTTCTTCCGGGTTGGAGATGTGCATGAATTCGACGCCGAGGGTCGAGCAGTAGGTGCGCTCGAGGATCTCGATCATCTCGGGAAGGGTGGCGTATTCGAGGCCGAGAACGTTGTCGATGAAGATCTTGCGGGAATAGTCAGCCGGGGTGAAGCCGTAAGCTTCGGGCGACAGTTCCTTATAGTCTTCGACCGGTGCCGCAATCCCCAGCGGATCGAGCTTGGCATGCAGGTGGCCGCGCATGCGATAGGCGCGGATCATCATGATGGCGCGGACGGAATCGCGCGTTGCCTGCAGGATGTCGGCACCATCGGTTGGCTTGCCGGCGGCTTCCGCCTTGCCCTTGACCTTGGTTTCGATGATCTTTTCGACTGTGCCCCAATCGCCATCGAGCGCAGAAACAAGGTCGCTCTTCGGCTGCAGGGGCCAGTTCGTCTTGCGCCAGGACGCACCCTTGGCCGCCTTCTTCACATCTTCCGGATTGTCTTCCAGTGCCTTGAAAAAGGACTGCCATTCCTCGTTGACCGAGCTCGGGTCTTCTTCATAGCGCGCATAGAGCTGCTCGATATACGCAGCATTGGCGCCATCCAGGAACGAGGTGATCTGAAACTGCTCGTTGGCTTCTTGCCGTGCCATGGTTACACGCGGACGCTTTCGTCCGCCTCCTGACTTGTGATTCCGCCGGATACTCG
Organism: Rhizobium sp. BK399; assembly: GCF_014194695.1. GTDB lineage: Bacteria > Pseudomonadota > Alphaproteobacteria > Rhizobiales > Rhizobiaceae > Rhizobium. Next base: position 170,849 of record NZ_JACIAH010000007.1, read on the forward strand.
ACCGGCTTGCCGCATTTGTCGTTAGCCGCCTGTCCGCGGCTCATTCATTCGAAGTCGAGGCCCGGGCAGACGCTAAGCCTGCCCGGGATATAGATCGGATCAGCCCTTGAGGACTTCAACCAGCGTCTTGCCGAGGCGAGCTGGCGACGGCGAAACGCGGATGCCAGCCGATTCCATGGCCGCGATCTTCGATTCCGCGTCACCCTTGCCGCCGGAGACGACAGCGCCGGCGTGGCCCATGGTGCGGCCCTTCGGAGCGGTACGGCCGGCGATGAAGCCTGCCATCGGCTTCTTGCGGCCCTTCTTGGCTTCGTCGATCAGGAACTGGGCTGCGTCTTCTTCAGCCGAGCCGCCGATTTCGCCGATCATGATGATCGACGTCGTGGCTTCGTCGGCCAGGAACATTTCCAGCACGTCGATGAACTCGGTGCCCTTGACCGGGTCGCCGCCGATGCCGACAGCCGTCGTCTGTCCGAGGCCTTCATTGGAGGTCTGGAACACGGCTTCGTAGGTCAGCGTGCCGGAGCGCGAGACAATACCAACCGAACCCTTGCGGAAGATCGAGCCCGGCATGATGCCGATCTTGCATTCTTCCGGCGTCAGGATGCCCGGGCAGTTCGGCCCGAGCAAGCGCGACTTCGACTTGTCGAGCTTGGCCTTGACGCGCACCATGTCCATGACCGGGATGCCTTCGGTGATGCAGGTGATGAACGGAACTTCGGCCTCGATCGCCTCGATGATCGCATCGGCGGCGCCTGCCGGCGGAACGTAGATCACAGTCGCATCGGCGCCCGTCCGTTCCTTGGCTTCGGCAACGCTTGCAAAGATCGGCAGCACCGTGCCGTCGACGCCCGACGACCAGGTTTCGCCACCCTTCTTCGGGTGAATACCGCCGACCATCTTGGTGCCGTAATAGGCAAGCGCCTGTTCGGTGTGGAAGGTGCCGGTCTTGCCGGTCAGGCCCTGAACGAGAACCTTGGTGTCTCTGTTGACGAGAATAGACATTCTTTCGGTCCTTCCGGATTAGGCCTTGATCGCCGCGACGATCTTCTTCGCCGCGTCGTCGAGATCGTCGGCAGCCGTAATCGCCAGACCCGACTCGTTGAGGATTTTCTTGCCGAGTTCGACGTTGGTACCTTCGAGGCGAACGACGAGCGGAACCTTCAGACCGACTTCCTGCACAGCTGCGACAACGCCTTCGGCGATGACGTCGCAACGCATGATGCCGCCGAAGATGTTGACGAGGATGCCCTCGACCTTCGGGTCAGCGGTGATGATCTTGAAGGCAGCCGCGACCTTCTCCTTGCCAGCGCCACCGCCGACGTCACAGAAGTTTGCCGGCTCCTTGCCGTAGAGCTTGATGATGTCCATCGTCGCCATGGCAAGGCCTGCGCCGTTGACCATGCAGCCGATGTTGCCGTCGAGAGCCACGTAGGCGAGATCCCACTTCGAGGCCTCGATTTCCTTGGCGTCTTCCTCGGTCTCGTCGCGCAGCGCCTTGACGTCGTCATGGCGGAACAGCGCATTGCCGTCGAACGACATCTTCGCATCGAGAACGCGCAGGTGGCCGTCCTTCATGACGATCAGCGGGTTAACCTCGAGGAGCGCCATGTCCTTTTCGCCGAACGCCTTGTAGAGCGCCGGGAACAGCGACTTGGCATCTTCGGCGGCAGCGCCGGTCAGTTCGAGAGCCTTGGAGATCGCGGTAACGTCGGCCGCCGTGACACCAGCCTCCGGATCGATGGCGATCGTGTGGATCTTCTCAGGCGTGTCGTGGGCGACGGCTTCGATGTCCATGCCGCCTTCGGTCGAAACCACGAAGGCAACGCGGCCAACCGAGCGATCGACCAGCAGCGAGCAGTACAGTTCGCGAGCAATGTCGGCGCCGTCTTCGATGTAGAGGCGGTTGACCTGCTTGCCGGCTTCGCCCGTCTGCGCAGTGACCAGCGTGTTTCCGAGCATCTCCTTGGCGTGAGCGACGACTTCATCGATCGACTTGGCGAGACGAACGCCGCCCTTGGCGTCGGGGCCGAGTTCCTTGAACTTGCCCTTGCCGCGGCCGCCGGCGTGGATCTGGCTCTTGACGACATAGAGCGGACCCGGCAGCGACTTGGCAGCAGCTTCGGCTTCCTCGACCTTGAGGATCGGCACACCCTTGGCGACCGGCGCGCCATAGCCCTTCAAGAGAGCCTTGGCCTGGTATTCATGAATATTCATGGATCTGTTCCTGTTTGGATTGCGTCGGCGCGCAACTGATTACTTCAGCGCAGGCGCGATGTTGATGCAGGCTTCGCACAGGCCGGCGACAGCACCGACGGACTTGTCGAACGCTTCCTTCTCGGCCTTATTGAGATCGATCTCGATGATGCGCTCGACGCCACCGGCACCGATGACGGTGGGCACACCGACATACATGTCCTTAACGCCGTACTGGCCGGTCAGCTGTGCTGCGCAGGGCAGGACGCGCTTCTTATCCTTGAGGTAGGATTCAGCCATCTCGATCGCCGAAGCGGCCGGCGCGTAGTAGGCAGAGCCGGTCTTCAGCAGGCCGACGATTTCGGCGCCGCCATCACGGGTGCGCTGGATGATCTCTTCCAGGCGCTCCTTGGTGACCCAACCCATGGTAACGAGGTCGGTGAGCGGAATGCCGGCAACGGTGGAGTAGCGAGCGAGCGGCACCATCGTGTCGCCGTGGCCACCGAGAACGAATGCGGTGACGTCCTGTACTGAAACGTTGAATTCCTTCGAGAGGAACAGTCGGAAGCGTGAGCTATCGAGAACGCCGGCCATGCCAACGACCTTGTTGGCCGGCAGGCCGGAGAACTTCTGCAGCGCCCAGACCATGGCGTCGAGCGGGTTGGTGATGCAGATCACGAACGCGTTCGGGGCATACTTCTTGATGCCGGCGCCGACCTGTTCCATGACCTTGAGATTGATGCCGAGCAGATCGTCGCGGCTCATGCCCGGCTTGCGGGCGACGCCGGCGGTGACGATGCAGACGTCGGCGCCTTCGATCGCGGAGTACTCGCTGGCGCCGGTGAGGTTGGCGTCAAAGCCTTCGACCGGCGAGGACTGAGCAATGTCGAGGCCCTTACCCTGAGGAATACCATCGGCGATGTCGAAGAGAACGATGTCACCCAGTTCCTTCAGGCCGGCGAGATGCGCCAGCGTGCCACCAATCATGCCAGAACCAATGAGTGCGATCTTGTTACGCGCCATTTCGCTGTTTCCTTTGCGATCAAAATTCGTCAGGCGACGCGCGGAGGGGGCATCGCCCAATGCCGCAATCGCATAGCCCCAAAGCCAAAAAATGGCAAATGATTATTTTTGAGCGAGGAATTTCAATCGTTTAGATCATAAAATTCTTACGTAAACGTAAGACAATTTGTCACCAAAACATTACTCGGCGGCCCGCCGTTCGTGGTGCAATGCGAGATACTCGGCGCTGCGCATTTCGAAAAGGCGCGACACGGTACGATCGAATTCGAAGCCCTCGGTACCACGCGCTTGTGTCAACAAATTTTCAGGCATCGCTGCTGCGGACACATAGAGCCGCACGGCATGATCGTAAAGCGTATCGATCAGGATAATGAAGCGTTTGGTCTGGTTGCGCTTCTCGGGACCTAGCAGCGGCACGTGATCCAAGAAGATGGCGTCGAAGCGTTCGGCAATGGCCAGGAAATCGGCTGGGCCCAACGGCTTCTCGCAGAGATCGGCGAAGGTGAAGCGCGCCATTCGGTCGACGGCACGTGGCACGTGGATCGATCGTCCCTTCATGGGAATTTCCAATGGCTGCGCCTTGCGGCCATGAAGCGCCTGCATCCAGGACGCATCCATCGCCATGTCCGTCCGGTCATCGATTGGCGTCAGGTAGACAGGTTGGCTATCGAGTTTCTCCATCCGGTAGTCGGTCGGAGAGTCCAACGTCACGATTTCGACGTTCTGCTTGAGAAGATCGACGAAGGGCAGGAACAGGCTTCGATTGAGGCCGTCCTTGTAGAGGTTATCGGGCTCGACATTCGAGGTCGCGACCAGCAGGCACCCGCGCCGGAAGAGTTCGGAAAAAAGCCGCGATAGGATCATCGCGTCAGCAATATCCGTCACCGTGAACTCGTCGAAGCAAAGCAATTCGGCCTCATCATAAAGAGCTGCCGCGACGACCGGGATGGGGTCGGCCTGCTTGGTCTCGCCTTGCTTGAGCTTCAGCCGGTGCGCTGCGATGCGATTGTGCACATCGGTCATGAACTCATGGAAATGCGCGCGCCGCTTCTTCGCGCAGGGTGCCATCGCGAAGAACATATCCATCAGCATCGTCTTGCCGCGGCCGACGCTGCCGTGAATGTATAGGCCCTTGACCGCCTCCGACGACTTCTTCTTGTTGGCGAACAGCCAGCCGAGAGCGCTTCCCTTTGCCGCCGGCCGCCGCTGCTTCAATCCCGACAGCACTCGATCCAGGCATTTCGCCACATGCATCTGGGCTGAATCGATTTGAAGCGCGCCCGAAGCCGTCAGCGACTTCAATTGTTCGCTGACGCTCAGGCTGTAGTCTGGCATGGGTTGCATAAAGGTCCGCCTATGGAGGATCGGCGGCCTTCGCCGCCCAATCTTTTAACGGCTGAGGCTGATCGGCTGTCCGGTATTGGTCTGGCCGCTGAAGGCATTGTCGGCTGTCTTGTAGACGCTGCCGATCTGGTTGCCGCTGCGGTCCTTCAGGAGAACCTGCTTGCCCGAGACTTCCCAGGAACCCATCGCCGTCAACTCGCCGACGCAACCGCGCGTACCGCCGCGCGAGCCGCTGCCGAGATTGGTGAGCGTCAGGAACATGTCGCAGGAGCCGTTGACGCGCCAGCTGCCGACCATCGATTCCTTGGTGACATCCATTGCATTCGCCGCCATCACGCCCGGCTGACCGCCAGCGACAGGTGCCGAGGTCGTCGGAGCAGCAGGGAACTGCGAAGAGCCGGAAGGCGGAGGAAGCTGCCCACCCTGAACCGACGGAACCGGCTGCGCCGTCAGTGGCGCCGGGGCGGAATAGCTCGCATCATTGTAAGCGGTGCGCTGGCAGCCAGCTAGCGACAGAATAACCACGAGACCTGTCGCCACATGTCTGAACTGCATCATGATACTCCCGATTTTTCCAGTATTGTCCTGAAATTGCCGCGCAATCACGGCGGAATTATCTTGAAAGGCTGTATTGAATCAAGCCAGCGCGAGGAGAAATTGTGTCGATGTGGGAGCAACGCCGCAACTCCGAGACAAATTTGGCGCAATCTCGAACAAAGCAACGCTCCGTGATCGCAGAGAGAAAAGGGCCGCATCGGGCCCTATGCTGAATTGATCAAACGCGGCGCTCGACCATCATCTTCTTGATTTCGGCGATCGCCTTTGCCGGGTTAAGACCCTTCGGGCAGGTCTGCGCACAATTCATGATTGTGTGGCAGCGATAGAGGCGGAAGGGATCCTCGAGGTTGTCCAGGCGTTCGCCGGTCGCCTCGTCGCGGGAATCGATCAGCCAGCGATAGGCCTGCAGCAGGACAGCTGGACCGAGATAGCGATCGCCGTTCCACCAGTAGCTCGGACAGGAGGTCGAGCAGCAGGCGCAGAGGATGCACTCGTAGAGGCCATCGAGCTTCTGGCGATCTTCGTGGCTTTGCTTCCATTCCTTGGCAGGCGTCGGCGAAACCGTCTTCAGCCACGGCTCGATCGAGCGATGCTGGGCATAGAAGTTGGTGAGATCAGGGACAAGATCCTTAACGACAGGTAGGTGAGGCAGCGGATAGATCTTCACCGAGCCTTTGATCTCGTCCCGGCCCTTCGTACAAGCAAGGGTATTGGTGCCGTCGATGTTCATCGCACAGGAACCGCAGATGCCCTCGCGACAGGAGCGACGCAACGTCAGCGTCGGGTCGATGTTGTTCTTGATGTAGAGGAGACCGTCGAGCACCATCGGGCCGCAATTATCGACATCGATATAGAAGGTGTCGATCGACGGGTTCTGGCCATCGTCGGGGCTCCAACGGTAGACGCGGAATTCGCGGGTATTCTTGGCGCCAGCCGGCTTTGGCCACACCTTGCCTTCGCGCATCTGGGAGTTCTTGGGAAGAGCGAGTTCAACCATGTCCAGTTCCTCTTAGTACACGCGAGCCTTGGGCGCGATCTTCTGGGGATCGATGCCCTCTGCGATGAGCTCGGTGTGAACCGGGCGGTAGTCGAGCTTGACGTCGCCTGCCTCGTTGACCCAGGCGAGCGTATGCTTGCGCCAGTTGACGTCGTCGCGGCCGGCGAATGCGCCTTCCGTGTAGTCTTCGCGGGCGTGAGAACCGCGGCTCTCTTTGCGTGCTTCGGCGCCGTAGATCGTGGTGATGGCATTGGCCATCAGGTTCTGCAGCTCGAGTGTTTCGACAAGGTCGGAGTTCCAGATCATCGAACGGTCGGTGACCTTGATGTCACGCATTTCCTGCCAGATGGCGGAGATGCGCTTGCAGCCTGACTCCAGCGATTCCTGCGTACGGAACACGGCAGCGTCCTCCTGCATGGCGCGCTGCATCTTTTCGCGCAGCACCGCCGTCGGCGTACCGCCGCTGGCATTGCGCAGGCCATCGAAGCGATCCATGATCTTGTCACAGGCGGCGACATTCAGATGCGGCACCGGTGCTGCACGGTCGATCACCTCTCCAGCGCGGATCGCGGCAGCGCGGCCGAAGACCACGAGGTCGATCAGCGAATTGGAACCGAGGCGATTGGCGCCGTGCACCGAGGCGCAACCGGCCTCGCCGACCGCCATCAGGCCCGGAATGATCCGCTCAGGATTGGAACTGTCGGCGTTGAGCACTTCGCCCCAATAATTCGTCGGAATACCGCCCATGTTGTAGTGAACGGTCGGCAGAACCGGGATCGGCTCGCGCGTCACGTCGACACCGGCGAAGATCTTGGCGCTCTCGGAAATACCCGGCAGGCGCTCGTGCAGAACGGCCGGATCGAGGTGGTCGAGATGCAGGAATATGTGGTCCTTGTTCTTGCCGACGCCGCGACCTTCACGGATCTCGAGCGTCATGCAGCGCGAAACGACGTCGCGCGAGGCAAGGTCCTTGGCCGAAGGAGCATAGCGTTCCATGAAGCGCTCGCCCTCGGAGTTGACGAGGTAACCGCCCTCGCCGCGTGCGCCTTCGGTGATCAGACAGCCCGAACCGTAGATGCCGGTCGGGTGGAACTGAACGAATTCCATGTCCTGCAAAGGCAGGCCGGCGCGTGCCGCCATGCCGCCGCCGTCGCCGGTGCAGGTGTGCGCCGAGGTCGCCGAGAAATAGGCGCGGCCGTAGCCGCCGGTCGCCAGCACCACCATCTTGGCGGCGAAGCGATGGATCGTGCCGTCATCGAGGCACCAGGCGACGACGCCGGTGCAGCGGCTGCCGTCATCCGACATGATCAGGTCGAGCGCGAAATACTCGATGAAGAATTCGGCGTTGTTGCGCAGCGACTGGCCATAGAGCGTGTGCAGGATGGCGTGGCCGGTACGGTCGGCCACGGCGCAGGTGCGCTGTACCGGCGGGCCTTCGCCGTAGTTCTGCATGTGGCCACCGAACGGCCGCTGATAGATTTTACCTTCTTCGTTACGCGAGAAGGGAACGCCGTAGTGTTCGAGCTCATAGACCGCCTTCGGCGCTTCCATGGTCAGATACTGCATGGCATCGACGTCGCCGAGCCAGTCAGAACCCTTGACGGTGTCATAGAGGTGCCATTGCCAGCTGTCGGGCGTCATGTTGCGCAGAGAAGCGGCGATACCGCCCTGCGCGGCGACCGTGTGCGAGCGGGTCGGGAATACCTTGGTGATGCAGGCCGTGCGGAAACCCTGTTCGGCCATCCCAAGCGTGGCGCGAAGACCGGCGCCGCCGGCGCCGACGACGATCACGTCATATGAGTGATCGACGTATTTGTAGGCCTTCCCATTCTGAGCGGGTGAAGTCGGTGCCATGATACGGTTATCCTACGAATGCAATTTTCAGAATGGCGAAGAGACAGAGCCCCGCCATCAGGATCGAAAAGAAGGTATTCAGCATCAGTAGGCCGATCTTGGCAAACTCGCCGTGAACGTAGTCCTCGATGATGACCTGCATGCCGAGCCGCATGTGAATGATGCCGGACACGACCATCAAACCCATGATGACTGCGACAAGCGGGTTCGACAGGGCGTGAACCACGTCGGAATAAGGCTCGCCCGCGTGGACGATCATGAAAATGATGAAGAAGAGAAAAAGGGGCACATTGGCAACCGCAGTGACGCGCTGGCGCCAGAAATGATCGGTTCCTTCCTTGGCCGAGCCAAGGCCGCGAACCTTACCCAGGGGGGTGCGCATATCCATGAGAACAACCTTCAGAAGCGAATAAGGAAGCCGATCACCCAGACCAGCACGGTCAGACAGAGCGATATGACGATTGAGGCCTGGGCCATCCTGGTCGAGACTTCCTTGTCGAAGCCGTAACCGAGATCCCAGACGAAGTGACGGAAACCGCCGACCATATGGTGCAAGAGAGCCCAGGTATAGCCGAGCAACACGAGCTTGCCGACGATGCTGCCGAGGATCCAGTTGACCCAGTCATAGTAGGCTTGACCGGTCGCAGCCGCGATCAGCCACCAGGCGACCAGCAGCGTCCCGACGTAAAGAGCGCCACCGGTAATGCGGTGAACGATCGACATGACCATGGTGGGGATTGGTTTGTAAATTTGCAAATGCGGCGACAGGGGCCGGTTATTTGTCACATTCGCCATCAGAACCTCGCGGCGTCTTCTCTGCGCTCCCGACATCAGGGAGCATTCAAGGCGATCACACGAAGGACAAATTTGTTTGTGTGCGTCGCATCAATGGCGACGTTTAATCACGTAAGCCCCTAACGACAAGTATAATTGCAACCCCAATTTAATTTAATCGATTTGCGTCTCTGGGTGGCGCGAACTGCGCTTGACGGCCGGCCTGGCTCCCGACGCAAGCGGCATGTCGGGGTGTCTTCTGGACAATTAGCTGCTTTTGGCGCATTTTGCGGTTAACGCTTTGTTAACAGTTCCATTTTGGAGATCCGCGCGATGCTGAAGCTTGCCTCCGTGCTCGTTTCCCTTGCCGCTGCCGCTTTGATCGCAATGCCGACCTCCGCCGGCGACTTCGGCCACAATTCGTTCTCTCGCCACGGTGGCAAGGTTTTCATTGGGCATCGTACTCCCATGATCCTCGGCCGGCCGTTTCGTGGCTTGAACCATGGGCGCCCACATTTCGCCGATGGATACGGCCGGTTCGGCTATGGCCACGGTCGCACGCCTTTGATCAAGCGCGCCTCGTTTCCTTATCGCGGCTACAACGGCTTTGGCGGCGGTTACGGCGGTTATGGTGGACGCAATGTAATCGTCGTCGTTGCGCCACAGAGCGGCGGAAGCGTAGGCGGCACCTATGCGGGATCGTCCTACGTCTACGACAGCGACGGCGGAACTTACGCGGTCGGCAGCAGCTATGGCTTTCCGGTGCCAGTCCAAACCACCGGTCTGGCGCCAATGGCCAAGGTCATCAGCGTGACGGCAAAGAGCAGCGCTTGCTCCTACGAGGCAGGTGTTTGTGTGATCAGGCCGTGAACCGCCAAACAGTTGTTTTCTTCACCTCGCTGTCCTCAAGTGCCCGCGTAACCGGGACTTGATAGGCTGCGCAGAATTCCAGGCGCTCCCTGGGAAGGTAGGCGCGGCCCGGATCGCCGACGAAGACCGTGATGCCCTGGCGACTGAGCGTCTCGAACCACGGAACGATCGCCGTGGCAAAATCGCTGTCGTAGAAGACATCGCCAGCGAGCAGAATATCCGCTTCGACGTGGCTGCCGATCAGATCGGCATCGCTGAAATCGACCTCGACCTTGTTCAGCCCGGTGTTGAGCCGCACAGCGGTTTTCGTCCAGGGATCAATGTCGGCGGCAACGACTTTGGCCGCTCCGGCCATTTTTGCCGCGATCGCGACAAGGCCGGAGCCCGTGGCGAAATCGACAACGCGCTTGCCGGCAACAGTATCAGGATGGTCGAGTATGTACCGCGCCAGTCCCTGACCGCCCGCCCAGGCAAACGCCCAGAACGGCGGCGGCAGACCGATCTCCGCGAGTTCCTCTTCCGTCTTGAGCCACAAGTCATGTGCCTCAGCCGCCAGATGCAGCCGAATCTCCGGCACATGCGGCGGCGCCATCACGCCGGTATTGGCGCGGATGAAGATTTCGGGATCAGTCTTCAATGGTCGCTCAACGCGGCGGATTGTCGAGCCCGCCCAAGCGGCAGATCTCCAGATACTCCTCGTCCGTGACCGGCTGGACCGAAAGTCGCATGGAGGTGACGAGCGACATCTTGGCGAACTTCTCGTTGGCCTTGATGTCCTTCAGCGAGACCGGCTTGGGGATGTCGCAGACGGCGCGAATATCGACGCAGTCCCAGCGGTCATCGCCCTTGGCGGTCGAGTCAGGGTGAGACAGTGCGCAGACCTCGACGATACCGACGATCTCGAGGCCCTCGTTGGAGTGATAGAAGAAGCCCTTGTCCCCCAACTGCATCGCCCGCATGTTGTTGCGCGCGAGATAGTTCCGGACACCGGTCCATTCGGTGCCCTTCTCGCCGGCAGCCTTTTGCTGCTCCCACGACCAGGAAGCGGGTTCGGATTTGTAAAGCCAATGCGCCACGCTCATGCCTCCGGATTGTTGAAGACCCAGTTGAAGGGCTTGATATCGACGCTCTCAAAGAGACCGGCCTTGGTGTAGGGATCGCTGTCGGCCAGCGCCTTAGCTGCTTCGATCGTATCGGCATGAATGATCACGAGGCTGCCGCAGGGCTTGCCTTCGGCGTCCAGAAACGGGCCGGCCATCTTCAGCACACCCTCGGCATTGAGCTTGTTGAGGTGTTCCACGTGGGCGGGTCTCGCCTCCATGCGAACGTTGAGATGATCGGGTTTATCCTTGCAGAGGAGAGCAAAAAGCATATCGGAACTCCTATTCAGTCGTTATCGGACGCGTCATGAGCTGATCGATGGCCTCGGGGATGCCGAGCTTGCCTTCGATGATGGCGGACACGGCATCGGTAATTGGCATGCTGACACCAAGAGACTGTGCCAGGCGCGATGCCACGGCGGCGGCAAACGCACCCTCGACAAGTTCGCCATGGGAGGGATCGACCGTCTCGCCGCGACCGAGCGCGATCCCGAAGCGCAGGTTGCGCGACTGATGGCTGGTCGCCGTCAAGACCAGATCACCAAGGCCGGAGAGGCCAGGCACAGTATCCGCCTGCCCGCCTTTGGCGACGACAAACCGCGACATCTCGGCAAGCCCGCGGGCAATTAGCGCCGCGCGCGCAGAGTCGCCGATCCCTGCGCCCTCCACGATCCCGCAGGCGATCGCCAGGACATTCTTCAGTGCGCCGCCAAGCTGGACGCCGATCCGATCAGACGAGGCATAGAGCCGGAACGTCCGCCCGGAAATGGCGTGGGCCAGCCTTTCGGCAACGTCTATATCCGCTGCGGCGATCGCCATCGCCGTTGGCAGTCCCTTGGCAATGTCGGCAGCAAAGCCAGGCCCCGACAGCACGGCCACGGGGTGACCCGGAATTTCGCGCTCCAGCATGTCAGTCAAGAGGTTGCCTGTCGCCCTCTCGATGCCCTTCGCGCAGGTCACCACGATGGCATTGCTTGCAAGATAGGGTCGGTACTGCCTCGCCGCATCCGCCTGTGCCTGCGACGGCATCGCGAAGAGCACGATCTCAGCATCAGAAATTGCATCCGGTTCGGCGGAAAAGCCGAGCGCCTCCGGCAAGGCAATGCCCGGCAAGGCCGCGTCATGCCGGTGCTCGGCCTTCAGGTCGGCGATCAACTCAGGATCGCGGCCGACCAGCGTGACTGCATTGCGCTCCGTCAGGGCAATCACTGCGGCAAGCGCCGTTCCAAAGGCGCCAGCGCCGACGACAGCAATCTTTTCGCTCATGCTTTCGCTCCACGCTTGCCGAAGCCAAGCAATGTCTCGGCGTTTGAATCCAGCGGCCAGCGCGACCGCGGCTGCACATCGAGATCATCCGGCTCGACGCCCGTTGCCATGCGCTCCAGACCTGCCCAGGCAATCATCACAGCGTTATCCGTACACAAATGCAGCGGCGGCGCGACGAAACGAAAGCCATGCTTGTCGCAAAGCGACTGCAAGGTACTGCGAACCTCCAGATTGGCCGCAACCCCACCGGCAACCACAAGGGCCGGTCGACCGTCGACATTTGGGAATTCGGCCTTGAAGCGCTCGAGCCCACGGCCAATGCGATCCTTCAGCGTGCCCGAGATTGCCTTCTGGAACGAGGCGCAGATATCCGCGACATCCTGCTCCGTCAACGGCGCGATTTCGCTCGCCGCCTGACGCACAGCCGTCTTCAGGCCGGAGAACGAGAAATTGAGCTTTGTCTCTCCAACTAGCGGTCGCGGAAAGTTGAACCGATCGGGGTTACCGCTCTTGGCGGCGCGCTCGACCGCGGGTCCGCCGGGATACGGCAGACTCAGCAACTTCGCCGTCTTGTCGAAGGCCTCGCCAAGCGCGTCGTCGATCGTCGTACCCCAGCGTTCATATTGTCCGACGCCGCGCACGAGAATAAGCTGCGTATGGCCGCCGGACACGAGCAGCATCAGATAGGGAAATGCAAGCCCGTCCGTCAGCCGCGCCGTCAATGCATGCCCTTCGAGGTGATTGACCGCATAGAGCGGTTTCCCGGACGCCTTGGCGATCGCTTTGCCGGTCATGAGCCCGACGAGCAGACCACCGATCAGCCCAGGCCCCGAGGTTGCCGCGATGGCATCGATATCGGAGAGTGACACATTGGCGCGTTTCAAGGCCTCGTCGATCAGCGTATCGAGGGCCTCGACATGGGCGCGCGCGGCGATCTCGGGCACCACGCCGCCGTAAGCGCTATGCTCTTCGAGCTGGCTCAAGACAACGTCAGAGCGCACTGTCGGCTGCCCGTCGATAGCACGCTCGACCACTGCTGCGGCGGTTTCGTCGCAGCTTGTTTCGATGCCGAGGATGCGTAGAAAGGGCGCCATGAAACCTGATCGTTGATTGCGATGGGTCTTAAACCCGTTTACGAGGAACTCCGGTAACAACGGATCAATGCGGATGCAAACAAAACCTTTCCGGATCGGCACCCGAGGTAGCCCGCTGGCGCTCGCCCAGGCTCACGAAGCGCGTGACAGGCTGATGGCAGCGCATGGGCTTCCCGCAGAGATGTTCGAAATCGTCGTTCTCAGCACCAAGGGCGATCGCATCACCGACCGCTCGCTGGCCGAGATCGGCGGCAAGGGGCTTTTCACCGAAGAACTGGAACAGCAGCTTGCAAGCGGCGATCTCGACATTGCCGTGCATTCCGCCAAGGACATGCCGACACGACTTCCGGAGGGGCTCTGTCTTTCCGCCTACCTGCCACGCGAGGATGTCCGCGACGCGGTGATCGGGCGCACGGCGCCGAAGCTGATCGATCTGCCACATGGCGCAACCGTTGGCTCTTCGTCGCTCCGCCGCCAGGCGCTGATCCGCAGAATGCGGCCCGACATCAACGTCATTACCTTTCGCGGCCTTGTCGATACGCGACTGAGAAAGTTGCAGGAAGGCCAGGTCGACGCCACGCTACTTGCGCTCGCCGGCTTGAAGCGTCTCGGCAAGGTCGACGTGATAACCGATATTCTTTCGGCGGATACCTTTCCGCCCGCACCGGCACAGGGGGCGATCTGCATCGAAAGCCGCATTAGCGATGCCCGCGTCGACGACCTGCTTGTACCCATCAATGATGCCGCGACCTTCGACGCGGTTTCCTGTGAAAGGGCTTTTCTCGCCGCTTTGGATGGCTCCTGCCGCACGCCAATCGGCGGCTATGCCATTTGCGAAGGCGACCAGGTTCGCTTTTCCGGGCTGATCATCACGCCTGACGGTCGCAATCAGCACGCTGTCAGCGTCGACGGCCACAGGCGCGACGCGGCCGCCCTTGGCACCCGTGCCGGGCAGGAAATCCGCGCACGCGCCGGCAGCAGCTTCTTCGACGACTGGAGTTGACGCTTCGATGCGCGTGCTCGTGACCCGTCCTCAGCATTCGGGCGAGCGCACCGCCAAGCGTCTTCGCGAGTTGGGGCACGAGCCCATACTGCTGCCACTGTCGCGACCGGTTCACGACGCCAGTGCGGCGCTGCGCGGCTTAACCACGACCAAGGGCAGCATAGCGATCACCAGTGCCGAAGCGATCAGGGCGCTTACATCGCATGCAGCCGAACTTGCCATCCATCGTGCGCGCCCCGTCTTTGCGGTCGGCGATGCAACGGCCGAAGAAGCGCGGAAGATCGGCTTTACCTCCATCACCGCATCAGGCGGCAGCGGCACCGACCTTGCCGAGACAATCGCGAAACAGGCAGGCGGCGCTGTCGTCTATCTCGCCGGCTCGCCAAGAGCAGCGACCTTCGAGAAGCGTGCGCAGGAAATGGGTCTGCAGATCGTCGTTGTGGAATGTTACCGGATGGAGCCGATCGAGCCCTCACCTCAAACGTTGGAAACGATCCTCATCGATCAACGGCCCGACGCGGTGCTCCTTTATTCACGCCAAACGGCTGAAAATTTCTTCCATGTGGCCGCGGCACTGATGCAGGACGGCAGCACGGATGGAATGCGCTTTCTTTGCCTCAGCAAGTCCGTCGCGGAGGTGATCCCTGCGCCGCTGCAGAGTGCGGTCAGCATTGCGGAGATGCCGGAAGAGCGCAGCCTTTTGTCGCTCCTTTGAACGCAAGCGCGCCCAAATTTTATCAAACCTCTTTCCTTGAATAGCATCACTGACTAGTTTCGTTGCAATGCATCAGTAAGAGGATCTCATGGCACCAGGAAATCCGCCTCGCCACTCGAAGAACACCGAAGAGCCGGTCACCATCGATCTGGACGCGCAGGAATTTGCTTCTGCCAAGGATGCCGAAACGAAAGCCGATAAGCCGTCCGAAGCGCCCGATACGAACGCTGCGGACGAGCCTCCAGCACAGCCCGACCTGACCAGCGAGCCGTTGCCCGAAGAAACGCTGGTGGCCGCTGCCGAACCCTCACCAGAGCCGCACGAGCCAAGCAATCCCGTTCCGCCAGCACCGCCCGCCGCCCCACCGCACAGCGGTACGTCGGGCCTGATCGCAGCCGGGATCGTCGGCGGCCTGATTGCGCTTGTTGGCGCAGGCGCCATTCAGTATGCCGGCTACCTGCCAAGCTCATCGGCGCCTGCGACACCATCGGCTGACGTCGCCAACTTCTCCGCCGAGATCGACGGCCTTAAGCAATCAGTCGCCAATCTCGCCGCCGCTCCGCCCACCTCCGACACCGGTGCGCTGGAACAACGTATCGCGGCATTGGAGGCGACGACCAAGAACCCGCCCGCTGCGGCCGACACGACTGCGGTCGATGCTCTCAATCAGAAGATTGCAGATTTGACCGGCCAGGTCGATCAACTGCGTGGCGCCGTCACTCAAGCGTCGGAGCAGAAATCCTCCGACAGCGCGGATATTGAGCAACGCCTTGCCGAGGCGGAAAAGAAGCTCAATGAGCCACGGCAGGATGTCGCCGTCGCCCGGGCGATCGCCGCCGCCGCGCTGAAGGCAGCAATTGATCGCGGCGGTCCGTTCGTCGCCGAACTCGACACCTTTGCAGGGGTTTCCCCCGATGATCCGGCGACCGCGGATCTGCGCAAATTTGCGGAGACCGGCGTTCCCTCGCGTGCCGAGTTGGTCCGCCAGGTGCCGGATGTCGCAACAGCAATCGTTGATTCCGTCAATCAGACCGATGCCAACCAGAGTTGGTCCGACCGGTTGATGGCGGGCGCCAAGTCGCTTGTAAAGGTCCGGCCTGTCGGCAACGTCGATGGCGAAAGCGTCGAAGCGATCGCCGCACGCATGGAAGACAAAGTGAAAAACGGCGACCTGCAGGGCGCCGCATCGGAATGGGCCGCCTTGCCGGCTGAGGCCAAACAGGCCTCCGCCGCATTCCAGCAATCCCTGGAAGCCCGCATCCGCGTCGAGGATCTCGTGGGCAGCGCAGTGTCCAAGGCTGTTTCCAACGCTGGCAAGGAGGGCTGAGGCATGATCAGGCTCGTCGTATTCGCCCTCCTCGTTCTGGCGCTTGGCTATGGATTTTCGTGGCTGGCCGATCGCCCGGGCGATCTTTCGCTGATTTGGGAAGGCCAGCTCTACCAAACCCGGCTCATCGTCGCTGCGAGCGCCCTGATCGCGCTCATTGCGGTCGTGATGATCGTATGGTGGCTGCTGCGAACAATCTGGACGTCGCCCTATTCCGTCACCCGCTATTTTCGCGCCCGCAAGCGCGATCGCGGCTATCAGGCGCTGTCGACTGGCTTAATTGCAGCAGGCGCGGGCAACGCGCTGATGGCTCGCAAAATGGCCGCCCGCTCCCGCGGTTTGATCCGCGCCGATCAGGAGCCGCTGATCGCACTTCTCGAGGCGCAGGCCGCGTTGATCGAGGGCCGCCACGACGAAGCGCGTGCCAAGTTCGAGGAAATGACAAACGATCCCGAGACTCGCGAACTCGGGTTGCGTGGGCTGTATCTCGAAGCCAAGCGCCTCGGCGCCAACGAAGCGGCCCGGCAGTATGCCGAAAAGGCTGCCGACAACGCGCCCTATCTGCCATGGGCCGCCCAGGCAACGCTCGAGTATCGCAGCCAGGCCGGGCGCTGGGATGATGCGATGCGGTTGCTGGAGCAGCAAAAGGCAGGTCGCGTCATCGAAAAGGCCGAGGCTGACAGGCTTCGCGCCGTTCTGTTGACCGCTCGCGCCACCGAGAAACTCGAGAACGATCCGGCGGGCGCGCGCGACGACGCTACGCATGCCCTCAAGCTTTCGGCCGACTTCGAGCCTGCCGCAATTATCGCCGCGAAAGCCCTGTTCCGTGAAGACAAGCTGCGCAAGGCGGCCTCCATCCTCGAACAGGCATGGAAGTCGAACCCGCATCCGGACATCGGCGGCACCTATGTGCGTGCGCGCAGCGGCGATTCTGCTGCCGACCGCCTCAAGCGCGCCGAGCGCCTGGAAGCAATGCGGCCAAACAACGTCGAATCTCTGCTCCTGGTCGCTCAGGCCGCTCTCGACACTCAGGATTTTGCCAAGGCCCGCGCCAAGGCGGAGGCCGCCGCCCGCATCGAGCCACGCGAAGCCGTTTTCCTGCTGCTTGCCGACATCGAGGAGGCCGAAACCGGCGATCAAGGTCGTATTCGCCACTGGCTTGCCCAAGCCCTGAAGGCTCCGCGCGATCCGGCATGGGTGGCGGACGGTTTCGTTTCCGACAAATGGTTGCCGCTCTCGCCAGTCAGCGGTCGATTGGACGCTTTTGTCTGGAAAGCGCCGTTCGACCACGTGGACAAGGCAGTTGACGAAAGCACAACGATCTCGATCGACAGCGCTCTGAAAACGCTCCCCCCCGTGCGCGAAGCCCGTTCTGAAAACCTGGCAAGCGATCATCGCATCATCGAACTCGAGCGGGCTGCAACGATCGCCGAGGCGGCGCGACCGTCTCCGAAGCAGCCGGGAACAAGCAAACAGCCGACTGACGCAGCACCTTCACCCGAACCGCGCCCCTTCTTTGGCGGCCTGCCGGACGATCCCGGCGTTCGCAATCCAGCAGCGGAACCAGAACCCAAGACACGGCTCCGCCTTTTCTAATTAAACAGGACCTAAATGTTCGAACGCTTCCAGGAATTCTTTCAGAATCTGACTTCCGACAACACAAAGAAGGGCTTTGCGCCCGACGATCCGCGCATCGCTGTGGCCGCGCTCTGCATGCAGGTCATGGAGGCCGATGGGCAGGTCAAGGACAGCGAAACGAAGCGACTTCGCAAGCTGCTGAAGGATCAGTACGGGCTCGATCGCAAGCAACTCGACGCGCTGATCGCCGCCGGCCAGGAGGCGGAAAGCGATGCCGTCGACTACTACCGCTTCACCTCGGATCTCAAGCGTCACCTTAACACCGAACAGCGGCTCGAGCTGATCGGGGTTCTCTGGGACATCGTCTATGCCGATGGAGAGCGTAGCGAGATGGAGGATGATGCGATCTGGCGCATTGCCGAGCTTCTCGGTGTCTCCGCCCGCGAGCGTATCCAGAAGCGGCAGGAGGCAGCGCGACGGGTCACGGATGCCGAGGTGGTGCAGGACGATGCCGACTGACCGTTTACCGGAGGACGACAAACGTCCCGTCTTGATCGTCCTCCATCAGGAGCGTTCGAGCCCCGGACGGGTCGGTCAGCTACTGGTCGAGAAGGGATACCGGCTCGATATCCGACGCCCGGTTCTCGGCGATAGGCTTCCCTCGACGCTTGCGGAACATGCGGGTGCCGTCGTCTTCGGTGGTCCGATGAGCGCCAACGATACAGATGACTTCGTCAAGACGGAAATCAATTGGCTCGATGTGCCGCTCAGAGAAAAGCGTCCACTGCTCGGCATCTGCCTTGGCGCGCAGATGCTTGTCCGGCAACTCGGCGGCAAGGTCCAGGCAAATGCCGACGGCTCCACCGAAATCGGCTGGTATCCTTTGCGCCCGACCGAGAAAGGCCGCCTGCTGATGCACTGGCCGAGGATGGTCTATCACTTTCACCGCGAAGGCTTTGACCTGCCACACGGAGCGGAATTGCTGGCTGAAGGCGACACCTATCCCAATCAGGCCTTTCGTTATGATGGCCATGCCTGGGGGCTCCAGTTCCATGCCGAGCTGACACGCGCGATGATGCACCGCTGGGTGGTCCACGGCGCTCATCGCTTCATACTTCCGAATGCGCAACAGGGCCGTGAACACCTGGAAGGACGCATGCTCTTCGACGCGCCGCTAAAGGCATGGCTGAGTGAGTTCCTCGATATTGTTTTCGAGGCCAAGAAATCCGTCGCAACGTCCAAGGCCGTCCTTTCCGCTTAGCGGCGTGCGCCCTGCACCGCGGCGTGCTAGGATCGCCAACGACCACTTTGGCGATACCCGCCAGTAAGAATGTTCCGATCCAAGATCAGATCTTCGGATTTCCGTACCCGAGCAATGACGAGCAAAGCTATCTCCGGAGGAATTCCATGGCCAATTACGAGCAGAGACTTGCCGCGTTGGGATTGGTTCTACCGCAGCCATTGAAACTGCCTTCCAATATGGTCCTGCCATTTCCGTGGGTGAACGTGCGCGGTAATCGCGCATTCGTCTCGGGTCACGGCCCACAGAATACCGATGGTACGCCTGCAGGCCCGTTCGGAGCGGTTGGTGAGAACATCTCCATTGAGGAGGCCAAGGCATCCGCTCGGAAAGTAGCGCTTTCCATGTTGGGCAGTCTGAAGCGGGAACTAGGCAGCCTTGATCGCATTACTGGCTGGTGCCGCGTTTTCGGTATGGTGAATTGCGCGCCGCGCTTTGCCAATTCGCCGGCCGTCATCAACGGTTTCACCGAGCTGATCATCGAAGTGTTCGGACCGGAAGTCGGTAGCCACTCCCGATCAGCGATTGGCGTTGCCGGCCTACCGCTGAACTTTCCCGTCGAAATCGAAGCAGAGGTCATTATCTCGACCTGAAGACCGTCACGCCTGTCCAAGCCGCTCGGGCGCATCAAGGCTGTCGATCTTGCGCAGCTTAGGAAAGCTCGTTGCCCAAATTGCCGCTACGGCAAGTGTCCCAATGCCGCCAATGACAACCGCAGGGACGGCGCCAAAAATGGACGCCATGGTGCCGGCGCGAAACTCTCCGAGTTCATTGGAGGCGCCGACAAAGACCATGTTGACGGCATTGACTCGGCCGCGCAATTCGTCCGGCGTCCAGAGGGCGATCAGGCTTTCCCGCACATAGACGGAAATCATGTCGGCCGCCCCCATGATGGCCAGCGCTGCGATCGATAGTTCCGTGCTGGTCGAGAATCCGAACGCGATGGTGCCAATACCGAACAGGGCAACGCCGATGAACATGGCAACGCCCGCACGATGCCTGAGTGGATAGGCAGCGAGAAAAATCGCCATTGCAATGGCGCCGACCCCGGGTGCCGATCGCAGGAGACCAAGCCCCCATGGGCCGAGGGTCAGGATATCCCGCGCAAAGATCGGCATCAGTGCCGTCGCGCCACCGAGCAGCACCGCAAAGAGGTCCAGCGATATGGCGCCGAGTACGACCTTCTCGGCACGGATGAAGCGGAAGCCACCGAGGATCATATCCCAGCTCTTGGCTTCGCCGGTCGTTTTCTGCGGCGGTTTGGGGATCATGTAGAGCAGTGCTGCGCCCAGTGCGGCGAAGACAACAGCAACCGTGTAGGCCGTGTGAGGACTGATGCCATACAAGAGACCGCCGAGAACCGGTCCTGTAATCGCCGCTAGTTGCCATGAGGACGAATTCCAGGCGATGGCATTCGACAAGTCTTGTGCTGGCACAAGGTTTGGTGCGAGCGACTGAACGGCCGGCGACATGAAGGCGCGTTCGATGCCAAACACCAGCAGCACAGCAAATACCGGTAGTGGCGAGAACGTGCCCGTAATCGTCATCAACAACAGTGCGAGCGTGCACAGCGCGCTTACGAGCGAGCAAAGGGCAGCGATCGCACGCCGGTTATGCCGGTCGGCGACCGACCCCGTGACAAGGATCAGTACCAAGGACGGCAGAAATTGCACCAGGCCAATCAGGCCGAGATAGATGGCGCTGCCGGTCTGATCGTACATCTGCCAGCCAACTGCCACGCTGACGATCTGTTGCGAAAAGGACAGGAGAAATCGTGCGAAGAAGAACCGAGTATATGAAGGATGCCGGAACGCGGCAAAACGGTCTCCGGTTGGCGAAAAGGACATGAGGGCTTTCCAGGACAACAGGCCAGACGCCAACGCACGACGCCGCTGTTAAACATGATTTACAATGCGTTTCGAGACAGCACTTGCTCGTTTAGTCGCCAATGTCTACATGTCTGTCAACAACGAACTGGAGATTGCAATGCTTGCGCTTTTTCAAACCATTGATTTGGCTTTGAATCTCTATACTTGGGTGCTGATCGCCAGCGCCATCTTCTCCTGGCTGTATGCGTTCAACGTAATCAACTCCAGCAATCAGTTCGTCAATTCGGTCGGCATGTTCCTCTACAACGTCACCGAACCGCTGCTACGGCCGATCCGTCGCGTGCTGCCGAACCTTGGCGGTATCGACATTTCGCCAATCATCCTGCTGCTGATCATCTTCTTCGTGCGCTCGCTGATGTGGAATTCGATCTTCCCGCTGGTGGCATGAACCGGCCCTGGGCTGCTTTCACCGACCACATATCTCTGGCAGTTCGCTTGACGCCCAACGGCGGGCGCGATGCCATTGACGGCATTGAAGTAGACGCCGAGGACAAGTCTCACCTCAAAGCCAGGGTGGCTGTGGCTCCCGAGAAGGGTAAGGCGAACAAAGCCTTGATCGCGCTCATAGCGAGGTCGCTTGCGGTCGCGAAATCATCCGTCAGTATCGCCTCCGGCGACACATCGCGTAAAAAAATCCTCCGGATCGATGGCGACCCGGAGGATTTGATCAGGAAATTGAGTGCTCGTCTCGAAAGCTGATTACGCTTTTTCCTTCTTGGCGCGTTCGATCGCCTCGAGGATCAGTGCGCCAGCTTCCTTGGAATCGCCCCAACCAAAAATCTTCACCCACTTGCCGGGCTCAAGATCCTTGTAATGCTCGAAGAAGTGCTCGATCTGCTTCAGCGTGATATCCGGAAGGTCGGTGTAGTCCTTCACCTTCTCGTAGCGCAGCGTGAGCTTCGGCGAAGGTACGGCGATGATCTTCTCGTCCTTGCCGGAATTGTCTTCCATCTTCAGAACGCCGATTGGGCGCACGTTGATAACACAGCCCGGAACGAGCGGACGGGTGCTGGCGATGAGGACGTCGATCGGGTCGCCGTCTTCGGAGAGCGTATGCGGCACGAAGCCGTAGTTGCCCGGATAAGTCATCGGCGTATAGAGGAAGCGATCGACAACCAGCGTACCGGCTTCCTTGTCCATTTCGTACTTAATCGGGTGGCCGCCGACGGGCACCTCAACGATGACGTTGACATCTTCCGGCGGGTTCTTGCCAATGGAAACGGCGTCGATGCGCATAGAGCTTCCCTCTAAAGGTTAAGTCGATGGTTGCCAGATACTGGGAATCATCCCGCAACGCAACACGCCAATGTGGATTGGGCCCGTCTAAGAGGTCGTCAAGGCGACACGCGACTTCTCTGTTGTTCCCTTACAAGGGGCCGACCGGATCCGAACGACATCCCCTGTCGGCCTGACTGGCGCAGGCAATCGCCGAGCCAGCTCAACCCTGCCCACAAGCGTTGGCCAAGCATGATGCGACGCTGGAGCTGATGGGCAAGTATGCCGCTCAATAGACCGGACACGACCGATACTGCGACCGGTAGCGGCGCGTTAAAGGTCGCGGGATCGGCGCTATCAAACAGGGCCTCCGGCAGAATCCGGTGTAGCAGGTAAATGTGATAGCTCCCGGCAGCGATCGCAACCAGCACGGCGGCAAGCGTCGCGGGCAGCTTGACCCGAGGCACGTAGAGAAGGACGGCAAGTACCGGCAACTGCATACCATAGAGGACCCAGGACCCTGACCAGTTTCCGCCAGTATAGGCCATAAGCGGCATGACCGCGCATCCGGCGGCGATTACCGCAAGTCGTCGGCTCCTCGAATTTGCAAAAGCCGCGCACCATCCGAAAACCGCAAGGTGCAACACCCAGGCAAGGGTGAATATCTGCCGCTGCCCAACTGGCGAGAGCGCCGGGACCGCGAAATGCGCGAGGACGGCAAACGCCAAAAACAGCATGCCGAAACGGAAAGGATCCCTTGCCGCAGAACGGCGAATGCTCGGCACAGCAAACAAGGCTCCCCAAAGCACCAGAAGCTGCGCGAAAGCCTCCACGAACCAGTAGAGATAAGGCAGCATTTCATGTCGATCAGGCTCAGCGAAGCCAAGGTTGCCGACCAGGAAGACCGAGGCCCACGGTATTGCACCCCAGGCAATACTGAAACCCAGGACGACAAGGTAGTAGGGCCAGAGAACTAGGCTAAGCGGCAGCAGAAAACGCCTCAGGTCCCCGGCGAAAAGCGCACTGGACTGGAAGCGCGCCAGCCCGTATCCGCACAGCACCAACATTGTGCCCGCACCGCCAGGAATGGGCCACGGCGTGGCGTGATGGAGCACCACCAGCAGGATTGCAATGGATTTCAGGAGAATGTCACTGGCGATCGTTCGTTGGGGGCTCGACGAATGCGATAGACCCGCCAGCACACCGACAGTTATCTTTTCCCAACCATCCGGCACCCTGCCAAGCAGCCGCTCGAGACCGACTGTAAGCTCGAGATAACGCAACGAATCCCCGCCAAGCTCTGCAAAGCTGTCGTTGGGCGAGACGCGTCGGGGAAAAAACACTTCGCGAAACAGGCTCAAGACCGTGGCTTGCTCGCACGCCGTCGGGGATTCCATGCGTAGGCGGAGGTGTGCGTAGTCAATCTTACCGTTGGCAAGCCGCGGCAGCTCCTCAAAGCCGATCGCGCGCACCTGTGGCAAGCCGATGCCTGCAATCACCGCCAGCGCCTCACGAACATCCTCCTCGCGTTGCGACCCTGCAAAGGCCGCAAGCAGCTGCTGGTCGTTGCCCACGACCGCGGCTGTGATGCCTTTCGCAGCCAGCGCTGCTTCAAGCGCATCGTGGCCGAGACGGACACCGCCGATCTTGGACATCCGCCGCAAACGGCCCGTGATCCGAAACAGTCCGTCCGCATCGCGCGCGGCCAGATCACCGGTCCGAAGCTCCTCAATATCAGCACCGCGCGCCAGATCTTGACGGGTGTCGGCGTAGCCGAGCATGACGTTGGGCCCACGATAGACCAGCTCGCCGGCAACGTCGGTGTCCGTGATTATTGCACCCTTCTCGTCGACCAGCCACAGCTCACCGCCCGGCACCGCGGTCCCGATCCGATCTGCACTCCCAGGCAGATGCTCAGGAGGGACGTAAGCAATTCGTGCGGTCGCTTCTGTCTGTCCATACATCACGTAGAAGCGCTGCCCCTCGTATTGCAGCCACCCGTGGTAGCGCCGCACCGCCTCCAACTCCATACGTCCGCCGGCAACCGTCATGAAGCGAAGATCGGGATAGTGCTGCTCGCGAAACCCGCGTTGCTCGAGGAGCTCGTAGGAATGCGGAACACCTGCGAAGTTGGTGCATCGGGCGGCACTGAAATCATCGAGGAATGTCGGTTCAAGGACAGATGTACCTGGCACCCAGATCGCGGCACCGACGGCAAGGTGGGAATTGAGAACAGACAAACCGTATGAATAGTGAAGCGGCAGGACCAGCGCACCAACATCGCTTTCCAGCAGTTCAAGATAGTCGGCAATCTGCTCTGCGTTGGCGGCCACCGCTGTCTTCGACAACCTCACGGCCTTTCCACTGCCCGTACTACCCGATGTCACAAGCATGAGGGCAAGATCAGGATGCACCGCCACATCACCGGAATTGAGGTTTGTTTCGGTGAGCCGCCAGCGCCGACCCTCACGGCGGTAGACGATCTCGGGCGCAAACCGCTCAAGGAAGGATGACCAGGCGACGCGGTCCTCAGACGGCAGCAATGCAACCGCGTGCCCGCCGGCAAGGGCTGCGAGATAGGCAATAATTGAATGCTCCGAATGCGCAGCTTCGATGGCCATCAGCTTTTTGGTTGGGCCCAGAGCGCGGCCGAGTGTTGCGACGCGATCGGCAAGCTCGCTGTAAGTAATGGCGGGTCGGGAGGGCAGCAGCAACGCGGGCCGGTCACCCCCGCGGTCGAGACGCGTCCAAAAGCCATCCAACATGCTTGTCCCCCTCACGCGCCAAGAGCGTGAGCCGCGACTTATATAAGTTGAATGTTATTTGCAAGTTTTCGTGACGACGGCAACTGTCAATTTCGCTGGAAAAAACGATAGGGAAAGGAAGATCCTCAACCCCAGATGAAGCCGATCTTTTTTAGCTGCTTCTGGTCGAAGGTTTCCATGCCTTCGCAATAGTCGATACCACCATGGCTGCGGTAGAAGTGAGCCCCGTTCTCGTTCTCCTCAAGGCACCACACAACCAGCCCTTTGCAGCCCAATGACTTCAGAAGGCGTCTCGCTTCGCCGAAGAGCATATGTCCGAGGCCAATGCCCTGATATTCTGGGCGAAGGTAGAGTTCGTAGATCTCACCTTCCTGAGGCAGGGCGCGGGCGCGATTGAGGCCAAGCGTTGCGTAACCAGCGACCGTTCCGGCAACATCGAGAACGAGAAGCGTTGCCGGCCCTCGGGTGGCCTTGCGCCACCAATTCTCACCGCGACGCTCGATCATCTGTCGCAACGCACGGTGCGGGATGATTCCCGCATAGGTGTGCTGCCACGCAAGCCGATGCACCTCCGAAATAGCTCGGGAATCGTGCGGCTCGGCCCGCCGAACATCGATCGACAACGTCTTCATAACGCGTACTCTGGTCCGATTGCCGGCAATTAACCATATGCGTCCGGCGCATTCAGGTCGCTTGCCCACAGACTTAACATGTGGACGACAACTGAAATTTAACGCTTCTTTAACTATTGCGACAAGCCGGATTCGACGCGGCACACAATAAAAAACCCCGGCACGGTGGCCGGGGTTTTGGTGTTCAGAATGCCTGGATGACTCAGGCCGTCTTCGCCTTGGCGAAGCGCTTGCGATCGTTCGCATCCAGATACATCTTGCGCAGACGGATCGACTTCGGCGTCACTTCCATCAGCTCGTCGTCCTGGATCCAGGAGAGAGCGCGGTCGAGCGTCATGCGGATCGGCGGCGTCAGCTTGACGGCTTCGTCCTTGCCGGCGGCGCGGATGTTGGTCAGCTGCTTGCCCTTGAGGACGTTGACCTCGAGGTCGTTGTCACGGCTGTGGATGCCGATGATCATGCCCATGTAGACCTTTTCGCCGGGCTCGATCATCATCGGGCCGCGATCTTCAAGGTTGAACATGGCGTAGGCAACGGCTTCGCCCGGAGCGTTAGCAAGGAGAACGCCGTTCGTACGGCCACCGATTTCGCCCTTGAAGGGCTGGTAGTCCTTGAACAGGCGGTTCATCACGGCGGTACCGCGCGTGTCGGTCAGCAGTTCGGACTGGTAGCCGATCAGGCCGCGGGTCGGCGCGTTGAACACCAGGCGAACGCGGTTGCCGCCCGAAGGACGCAGCTCGGTCATTTCAGCCTTGCGCTCGGACATCTTCTGCACGACGACGCCGGAGTGCTCTTCGTCGACGTCGATGACGACTTCTTCGATCGGTTCCATCGTGTTGCCGCTGTCATCCTTGTGCATGACGACGCGCGGACGCGACACGGCGAGCTCGAAGCCTTCGCGGCGCATGGTTTCGATCAGAACAGCGAGCTGCAATTCGCCGCGGCCGGATACGTAGAACGAATCCTTGCCTTCGGCTTCTTCGATCTTCAGCGCGACGTTGCCTTCGGCTTCCTTGAACAAGCGGTCGCGGATGACGCGCGAGGTAACCTTGTCACCCTCGGTGCCAGCCAGCGGGCTGTCGTTGACGATGAAGGACATGGTGACGGTCGGCGGATCGATCGGCTGCGCGGTCAGCGCTTCGGTGATCGCCGGATCACAGAAGGTGTCGGCAACCGTGCCCTTGGAGAGGCCGGCGATCGCGACGATGTCGCCTGCATGCGCTTCGTCGATCGAGGTGCGCTCGATACCGCGGAAGGCGAGGATCTTCGAGATACGACCGCTTTCGATCAGCTTGCCATCCTGGCCGAGAACCTTGACGGCCTGGTTCGGCTTGATCGAGCCGGAATTGATACGGCCGGTGATGATGCGGCCGAGGAAGGGGTTGGCTTCGAGGATCGTGCCGATCATCGTGAACGGGCCATCGGCAACCGTCGGCTCCGGAACGTGGTTCAGCACGAGGTCGAGCAGCGGTGCGAGACCCTGGTCCTTCGGGCCCTCAGGATTGACGTTCATCCAGCCATCGCGACCCGAACCGTAGAGGATCGGGAAGTCGAGCTGCTCGTCCGTGGCGTCGAGGCTGGCGAAGAGGTCGAACACTTCGTTGATGACTTCCTCGTGGCGGCCATCGGGACGGTCGATCTTGTTGATCGCGACGATCGGACGGAGGCCGACCTTCAGCGCCTTGGAGACGACGAACTTGGTCTGCGGCATCGGGCCTTCCGACGAGTCGACCAGAACGATCGCGCCATCCACCATCGAGAGAATACGCTCGACTTCACCGCCGAAGTCGGCGTGGCCGGGGGTGTCGACGATGTTGATGCGAACACCCTTCCACTCGACCGAGGTCGCCTTGGCAAGAATCGTGATGCCGCGCTCCTTTTCCAGGTCGTTGGAGTCCATGACGCGTTCTGCAACGCGCTGGTTCTCGCGGAACGAGCCGGACTGTTTCAGGAGTTCGTCAACCAGTGTCGTCTTGCCATGGTCAACGTGCGCGATAATCGCGATGTTGCGAAGTGCCATATGTCTATATCTCTGAAGCTGGGGCGCCGCGCTGGGAGAAGGCGCCAATTTCATTTGGGCGGCTCATACAGTGTTTTTCGCGTTTGCGAAAGGGGGGAGGCCGGATTGCCTGCCATGCATGGACGTCAACTCGATATCTGCGGATCGAGCGTCGTCCGCCACAGCTCGGTATCGTTCCGATCCATCAGCCTCACGGTCAGTTGCTCGGTCTGCCCATCGATGTCGACAAGCCCGAAGAACTGCATGCCGGCCGAGGGCGGCAGGTTCTGCTCCGCACCGCCAGGTGCGGCTTTCATGAACTTCACCTGCGGCCCGAAAGTCATGTCGAGTTCCTGCTGACCATAGGTTCCGGAATGTAACGGACCCGCCACGAACTCCCAGAACGGCAGGAACTCATGGAACTTCGCCTTACCTGGATCGTAGTAGTGCGCAGCCGTATAGTGCACGTCGGCTGTCAGCCAGATCATGTTCGCTATGCCGGCATCGCGGATGAAGCGCAGCAGATCGGCAAACTCAAGCTCGCGACCGCGCGGGGCGCCATTGTCACCATTGGAAATCGACTCGCTGCCCGTCCGGTGACCGTAATCGTCCCAGATCACCAACCCGATCGGCAGATCGCAGGCGATGACCTTCCAGGTCGCTGTCGAGCGCACCAGCTCGCGCTTCAGCCACGCCACCTGCCGCTCGCCCAGAAGCCGACACTCCGGGTTTGGCTCGACATCCAGCCCATGACTGTTCGGGCCACGATAGGAGCGCAGGTCGATGAAGAAGACGTCGAGCAGTGGACCGTAGGACACCTTGCGATAAATCCGGCCCGGCTCATCGGCCACGTAACGAATTGGCGTCATCTCATGAAAGGCACGGCTTGCGCGGGATGCAAGCGTGGCGATCGATTTTTCCTTGTAGCGATCATCGTCGCGAAGGTCGGTCGAGGGCGACCAGTTGTTCAGCACCTCATGATCATCCCATTGATAGAACACCGGACAGACCGCGTTGAACGCCTTCACATGGTCGTCGAGCAGATTATAGGCCCACTGGCCACGAAACTGGTCGAGCGTCTGCGCAATGTCGCGCTTTGCTTCGGTGACGATGCGGTTCTTCCAGACACTACCGTCTCGTAGCCTGACCTCATCGGCAATGGGATTGTCGGCATAGATGGTGTCGCCGGAGTGGATCATGAAATCCGGCCGGTGGTAGGCGATCGTCGAATAGGTCCGCATCCCCTCGTCATCAATGCCCCAGCCCTGGCCGGCCGTATCCCCCGACCACGCAAAACGGATGTTGCGTTTACCCGCCGGCGCCGTGCGAAACTGTCCATGGATCGGCTCCGACAGATCGTTGACGTCCTGCAGGTCGGCCGCACGGAAGCGATAGAATATCTCCTGATCATCAGGGAGATTCTGGAGCAGCAACTTTCCCGCCAGATTGGTATCCGGCGTCACGTCAATGGGCGCGACGCGCACCGCATTGGCGAACCGGTCGCTCGTCGAATACTCGACATAGAGCCGTGCCGGCCGGCTCACCTGCGCCCAGACCACGCCCGAATTCGCATCGACATCGCCGGATTGCACGCCCGCAGTAAAGACTGGGCGACTGGACGAGCCGCGTGCGTAATAGGGCATCGCCAGCCCGGCCAGTGCAAATCCGCCAACGGCGCCCATGGATGAAAGGAAGCGTCGACGGGTCGTTTCAGTCAATGTCATGCCAAGGTCTATCCGGCTAACGGGAGGGCCGAACCTATGGCGGCTGTCATGTCATTCGCTTGAAGGTGGCATGACCGTTTTTCGAAACTTCAGCGACAGTTTTGTTACGAGAGCGCCGCTGGCGAGGCGCTATTCCGCCACCAATCCGCTGCGGCGAAGCAGCGTCAGCAGCAGAAGCGGCAAAAGCGTCGTGATGAGGATGGCGATGAAGGCCATCGCCATGCCGAGGCCAATCGACCCCTGCTCGAACTGCCGCCAGATGAAGGTGGCGATCGTCTGCATGCCGACAGGTGCGACGACGACCGAAGCCACCAGTTCGCGCGACGCAAGCGCAAAGACCAACAGCATTGCGGAAGCGAGGCTCGGAAAGACGAGCGGCAGGAGGATGCGGCGGAACGCAGTCACTCCGCTTGCACCAAAGACCCGAGCCGCGGCTTCCAGGCTGTCCCCGATCTGCTGGAATGCCGCCGTCGTGTAACGCACGGGCTGCGGCAGCAGGATGCAGCAATAGGCGAGAAGCAGGATAAATGCCGTGTTGTAGGGGGTCGCCGGCAGCCAGGGCATGTTCCAGGCAAGGATCAGGCCGACGGCAACAACGATGCCTGGCAGCGCATTCGGCAGGATCGTCATCGTGTCGATCGCCACGCGCCCGCGGATCTTCGTCTTGACCACAGTATAGGCGGCCAATACGCCGATGAGGCCGGTAATCAACGCCGTGCCGATGCCCAGCGAGAAGCTGTTGAGAAGCGCGCCCAGTGCACCGGCGCTGTTGTTGAAGACGGACAGGAAGTTCTCGACGCTGATGTTGTCGAGCGCCAGACCACCCGAGATCGTGCGCGACAGTGCGGTGAACAGGATCGAGAGCAGCGGCACGCCCGTCGCAAGGAAGGCGACGACGGCGAAGGCGATCATCACGGGAACCTTCATCGCCCCAAGCGGCCGCTTGTCCTTGGCAGCGGGTTTGCCGCCCACGGTCTGATAGGACCGCCGGGCAAGGATCCATCGCTGCAGCAGGAAAGTCAGCAGCGACATGACGACAAGCAGGATCGACAGGATCGCGGCCCCCGGCAGATCGATCGGCCAATCCGAGATCCGCAGGTCGATACCGGTGACCAGCACCTGGAAGCCGGCGCGACGACCAAGCGCTGCCGGCGTACCGTATTCCTCGATCGCTGCGGCAAAGACCAGCATCAGGCTGGCAACGAGCCCGGGCGCCGACAGTGGTAGCGTGATCCGAAAGAACGCCCGCGCCGGCGATGCGCCGAAGACGCGACCGACGTCCGCATAACGCGCACCAACAGCCTCGACCGTGCGCGATACTGCGAAATAGACGACGGGAAAAGTGTTGAAGGCCATGACCATGGTCATGCCGAACAGCGAAAAAAGAGAGGGTGCGAGGTTGAATCCCGCGATCTGCTGAAGATAGCCGCGCGGTTGCAACGTCATGATCCAGCCAAGTGTGGCGATGTAAGGCGGGATCATGAACGGAACGAGCAGCAACACATCCCAGAGCGGCGCGAGCGGGATGCGATAGAGCGCCCGAAACACGCCGAGCGGCACCGCCACCAGCGCCGAGGCCAGCACCACGCAACTGCCGAGCAGAATGGTGTTCCCGGCCATGCCAACAAGCGCGCTATCGAAAAGTGTCGCAACAAGCGAGGAGAAAGGGCCCGCGAACGAGCCCTGTCCGAGGTTGGGAAAGATGCCCTGAAGCACAACGGCGATGAATGGAACGCCGACGATAACGATCAACCCCGCGATCGCCAGCCAGGCGGCCGGCGCAGCGCCGCTACCATCGTTCGTCCTCATCGCCCTGTCCTTACTTGCCGCCGAACGTGTCGGTGACCTGCTTCAGCGTTTCCTTCCGCTTGCCGTAGACAGCAGCAGTGTCGTACTTCAGCAGCTTCAGATCGCTGATCAGCGGACGGCTTGCCGGAATGTCGCTACGAGCCGGCATCAGCATCTGGTCGGCAACAAGCTTCTGGCCTTCGTCAGAGAGCATGTAGTCGATGAACTTCTTCGCCTCATCCTGGTTCTTCGACCAGTTGAGGATCATGGCCGGACGCGGCGCGATAACAGTGCCGGATTCTGGGAAGATCACATCGATGTTCTCGCCCTTTTCCTTGGCATTGAGGGTGATGTAATCAACGGCGCCGAAGACGGCAGCCTTCGCACCCTGCAGAACCGGGTTCAGAGCCTCGGCATTGGCACCCGCGATGATGGCGCCGTTGTCCTTCAGATCCTTGAAGAGCTTGAAGTCATCCTGGCCGGCAAGCGCCGCCGTCAGCTCGAAGGACGAGCCGGACTGCGCCGGATCCGGAATGTTGACGAGGTCTTTGTATTCAGGCTTCGTCAGGTCGGCCCACTCGACCGGCTTCGGCGTGCCGCTCTTGGTGTTCCAGGCGATGCCGAGCGCCGAGATCCCCTGGGCAACGGCCGTGTCGGTTTTCAGGAAGTCAGGAACCTTGGCGGCGTTCGGGCTGGTGTAGGACACGAGCCAGCCGCGCTTGGCGAAGTCGGTCGCCGTATCCCAGGAAGCCGAAATAAGAACGTCGACGACCGGGTTCGAGGCTTCGGCCTCGATACGGGCCATGACCTTGCCGGTCGTTGCTTGGAAGACGTTAACTTTGACGCCCGTCTGCTTGGTAAAGCCGGCCGACATTTTGTCGATCAGCCCCTGCGGACCAGCGGTGTAGACCGTGATGTCGGCGTGGGCGACGCCCGCCATCAGCGTTGCGGCGAGAACGCCGAAAGTGATGCTCTTCAACGACTTAAACATGCTCCAAATTCTCCTCTTTGGACGACTGAACCTCTTTGCCGAACCACCGGATCTGGCCGGGATCGATCGACAGACCGATGCCCTCGCCGGGTCGCAGCTTGGCGCGGCTCAAAACCTGCAATTCGATTGTCTCGGCGCCGACCAGAGAGACGGTCGCCAGATGGCCATCGCCGCGGAACTGCGAGCGCAGCACCGTTGCGGCAAGCGTGCCCGGCAGGATCTCTCCCGCGGTGATCGATCCGGTGGGAATGAGGACGCGAACGGCGCAATCGACGCCATCGGCACCGCGCAGCAGGGCGAGGCCGCTGCCTTTGAAGAACCAGTGTTCATCACGATACTCGAGCTCAGCAACGCCGCCGAGGCGCAGGAAGTCGGCGACCTCAGGCGTTGCCGGCTTCTCGATCAGCTCATCGGGCGATGCCAACTGCTCGATCAACCCACCACGCATGACGGCGACGTCGTCGGCCAGCGTCAGCGCCTCGCTATGATCGTGGGTGACATAAATTGCCGTCAGGCCGAGCGTCGCGATCAGCTCGGCAAGTTCGCCGACCATGTTCTCGCGCAACTCGCGATCGAGATTGGACAGCGGTTCGTCGAAGAGAATGAGCTGCGGCTCGGCAACGATCGCCCTCGCAATCGCGACACGCTGCTGCTGACCACCGGAGAGATCGCTCGGTCGGCGATCGGCATAAGCGCCGAGACCGACGCGTTCCAACGCCCGCATTGTCCGGGATCCCCGCTCGGATTTGCCGATACCGCGCATTTCGAGGGGAAAGGAGACGTTGCCGCCAACGGTCATGTGCGGCCAGAGCGCATAGTCCTGAAACACCATGCCGAGATTGCGCTTTTCCGGCGGTGAGAAGGCGCCGCTTGCGGCATCGGCAACTGTGCGTCCGGCAATCGCGATCGAACCTCTCGTCGGCGCGAGCAATCCCGCGACGAGTCTCAGCAGAGTAGTCTTTCCGCAGCCGGACGGCCCAAGCAGCGCCAGCGTCTTTCCCTTGGAAAGCGAGAGATCAATACCCTTCAGAACGGGCGTCGACCCATAGTGCAATTCCACGCTGGCCGTCGAAACGGCCGCATTGGTCTCTGAAGGTTGAGGGGTCATGAAAAAACCGGCATCGGTTGAAAATCGATGCCGGTTGCTTATTAATCTTCAATGACAGTCATGTGACGAAGCGGCAAGATGCCATCTTCCGTCAATACTTTAGCCCTCACGCATCGATTATGCGCGACCTGCTGCCTCAGGCGTCGCTGCCGGATCGTTCTTCGAAGGTCGCCAGACCCTTCTTGACCAGCATGGCATCCGGGCTCGGCAACTTGCCGCGGAAAGCCTTGTAGGCATCCTCAGGGTCGATCGCGCCACCGACGGAATAGATGTTGTCCTTGAGCTTGGCCGCCATCTCGCGATTGAAGGCATCGCCCGTTTCCTCGAAGGCAGCAAAGGCATCCGCATCGAGAACTTCGGACCACATGTACGAATAGTAGCCGGCTGAATAGCCGCCGGAGAAGATGTGCTGGAAGTGCGGCGAGGCGTGCCGCATGACGATCGACTTCGGCATGCCGAGCTCCGACAGCACCTCTTTCTGCACCGCCATCGGATCCTCGACCTTGTCGCGGGTATGGAACGCCATATCGACAAGCGCCGACGAGGTGAACTCGACCGTATTGAAGCCGGAGTTGAACGTCCGTGCTGCCAGAACCTTGTCGAGCAGGGCCTGCGGCATCGGCTCGCCGGTTTCGAAGTGCACGGCATATTGCTTCAGGATCGCGGGCACCGTCAGCCAGTGTTCGTAAAGCTGCGACGGCAGCTCGACGAAGTCGCGGGAAACGCCTGTGCCCGAGACCGAGGGATATGTGACGTTTGACAGCATCCCGTGCAGCGCATGGCCGAACTCGTGGAACAGCGTACGCGCGTCATCGAGTGACAAGAGCGCCGGCTTGCCTTCGGCTGGCTTCGCGAAGTTGCAGACATTGTAGATGATCGGCAGTTCGCCGCTGCGACCATTCTTCAGCGGCAGCTTGTGCTGCGACTGGAACGAGCTCATCCAGGCCCCGGAACGCTTGGAACTGCGGGCGAAATAATCGCCAAGGAAGAGTGCCACCAGCCGGTCCTCGCGATCGCGGATCTCGAACACGCGCGCATCGGGATGGTAGGCGGGGACACCCTTCTTCTCGACGGCGCGAATGCCGAACAACCGGCCAGCGACGTCGAAGCAGGCGTCGATGATCTTCTCCAGCTGCAGGTAGGGCTTCAGCTCGGCCTCTGAGAAATTGAACCGCTGCGCCCGGATCTTCTCGGCATAGTGGCGCCAGTCCCAGGGCATGACGTCGTGGTTCTTGCCTTCATCAGCGATCAGCTTGGCGATATCGGCTTCTTCCTCGCCGGCACGCTTTACCGCCTTGGCCCATACCTCCCGAAGCAGATGGTTGACGGCCTCAGGCGTCTTCGCCATCGTGTTGTCGAGCTTCAGTTCGGCGAAGTTGCCATAGCCGAGGAGCTTTGCCACCTCGTCGCGGAGCGCAAGCGTATCCCTGATGATGCCGCGATTATCGGTAGCGCCATCGTTCTCGCCACGCGAGACCCAGGCCTTGAAAGCCTGCTCGCGCAGGTCGCGCCGCTCCGAGAAGGTCAGGAACGGTTCGATGATCGAGCGCGACAGCGTGACAGCAAACTTGCCCTCTTCGCCACGCTCGCGCGCAGCCGCCGCCATCGCATCCTTCAGAAAGTCGGGAATACCATCGAGATCCGCGCCGTCGGAAAGGATCAGCGCCCAGCTCTTCTCGTCGGCAAGCACGTTCTGGCCGAACTGGGTGCCGAGACCCGCGAGCTTCTCGTTGATGCCCGCGAGCTTCTCCTGCTCGGACTTTGGCAGCTTCGCGCCCGATTTGACGAAGCCCTTCCAGTGGCGCTCCAGCACCCGCGTTTGCTCCAGCGTCAGGCCGAGGCTTTCGCGCGCTTCCCACAAGGCATCGATACGCGCAAACAGCGCCGCATTCATGCCGATCTTGGAATAGTGGCGCGACATCTTCGGCGAGATATCCCGCTCCAGCGCCTGGATCGTATCGTTGGTATGGGCGCCTGCCCGATTCCAGAACAGTGCCGACACGCGCGACAGTTCATCACCCGCGATCTCGAGCGCAACGACGGTGTTCTCGAATGTCGGGGCCTCCGGATTTCCCGCGATCGCGTCGATCTCTTTCTCGTGCGCCGCGAGTGCTGCATCGAAGGCGGGAGCAAAGTCGCCATCATTGAGAGCGTCGAAACGCGGCAGGCCGTGGAGACCGTTCCATTCGACAAGTGCCGGGTTGAATTCTGATGTGGAAGGCATGCGGAGATCCTTTGTGGCAGGCAACTGAACAGGCAATATAGGGATGCGCATCCGCAATTGGTATTGGCGATCAGACGCACATCACCCGCCCTGACTGCGAAAACTTCATGGCAAGAAATGATGCATAAGAATTAACTAATCGTTAACGATTGACGTACGTTCGCCACGCGCGGTAGTTTCACTCATCATCTTTTTGCAAGTGGATACGCGCCATGGAAATCCTTTCTGTGCGGTCTTCGCCGAGTTTCCTTTTCAAAAGAAACCAAGATAATTCCAATTATTACAGTGAATTAGAAGAGCAGATCGGCACAAAGACAAAGGCCTCAGCGTCGTTTCAAATCGATGAAACGAACGCGAACGCGCCAGATTTTTCCGCGATCAGCGCCAGCGAACTACGCCTCTATGCAAGGCAGAGCTTCGATGCCGGCGCGATCGATCAGGATACCTATGCTGCTATCTCCGAACCGCTGCCGATGCGAACAATCGACCCGTCGGGCAACATCCTCGACCTGTCGGATGTCACCGACGCGACGAGCTTCAATTTTCGGGACTATTACAAGGAACAGCTGCAGATCGCGACATCGATCGGTGACCCGCAGACCGTAGAACGGCTGAATTCGGTCGTCAGCTTCCTCGACGCCTGATCTCAGGCCTTCCGCCAGCCGAGCAGGCCGGGCGTCGCATGCCAGAGCGCCTGCGCGGCAAAGCCCATGAAGAGCACACCGGAGCAGCGCACGATCAGCCGCTCATGCGCGCGGTAGAATCGCCGTACCGTTCCTGCGCCGATGATTGTGATCAGGATCATGTCGGCCACGATGAAGCCCAGGAACGAAACTGCCAGCAGCACGGGCAGTGTGTGGAACTGCAGTGCGCTCGCGGAACCAGCAACGAGGGCAGTGAATGTCGCCAGCGCGACCGGATATCCCTTCGGATTGGTGACCCCGAAGATCAAGCCGCGGCGGAACGGCCGCTCCACCACCATCAGTGCCTGCCCCTCACCCTTCGGCTTTGCCCGAACCGCATTCCAGCCGATCCAGGCAAGATAGAAACCGCAGAGCAGACCAAGCGCGTCGAAGACGAAAGTACCGATCGTCTTCGCCCCAATGATCGCGATCAGCGCCAGCGACGCCCACAGCAGATCGCCGACCAGATGGCCACCGACGAACATGGCGCCTGCTCGACGCCCCTGCCCGGCGCCGATGCCAAGCAGCGCAAGGAAGGCAGGCCCTGGAATGAGCACGTAGAGAAGGGCAGCCAGAAAGGCGCCCGCGAGCAAGGATTGCGTCATCGAGAAACTCCGGAAAGGACAGCCGCAGCTTATGCGCCAATCGAAACGCGTCAAGCTGTCATGGCGGCCATGACATTTTTGAATTGCCGGATCACGCCGCTTGCGACAGAAGAAAAACCGCAGCCTTCGCGCTGACCGCGCATGTTACCAGAACCGAGTACCCCTATGCCCCCATTCCGGATGAGCGAACGGCGAACGAGCATGCTCGGCGCGCTCCTCGCGACCATCGGCCCGATCTCGATGTCGATCTACACGCCGGCGATGCCCGAGCTCGTCCATGCGTTCCAGACATCGGACTCGGCGATCAAGATGACGCTGTCCGTCTATTTCGCCGGCTTCTCGGTTGCGCAGCTGCTTGCTGGTCCGCTTTCGGATGCGTTCGGCCGCCGTGCGGCGACCCTGCTGTTCATCGGCATCTATGTGGTTGGCAGCCTGCTTGCGGCCTTTGCGCCCGGCATCGAATGGCTGCTTGCCGGCCGTCTGATCCAGGGCATCGGCGCCTCCGTCGGGATTACCGTGGCGCGCGCCATCGTCCGCGACCAGTTCACCGGCACCGAAGCCTCCCGCATCATGAACCTGATCGGCATCATGATCGCCATCGGACCGGCCGCCGCGCCAACCGTCGGCGGCTTGGCGCTGGCCGCGTTTGGCTGGCAGTCGGTCTTCTTCCTCCTCATCGGCTTCGGACTGCTGATCTGTTTCGGAGTGATCGTCTTCATGCGCGAGACGAGCGTGCCGGATCCGCGCCGCGCGCTCCCGGGGCCCCTGCTTCGCGCCTATCTGGAGCTTGCCTGCGAAAGCCGCTTCGTCTCCGCTTCGCTTGTCCTCGGCGGTTCGATCGGCGCCCTCTACGCCCAGGCGACACTTCTTCCCTTCATCCTCATCAAGGTCGTCGGTCTGTCACCGACCGCCTTCGGCTTGGGCATGCTGATGCAATCAGGGTCCTACTTCCTCGGCTCCGTGTGCCTTCGCTATGCGGCGCCGCGTCTGGGCGGCGACGGCTCCGTACGCGTCGGGCTTGGCCTGCTGGGCTTTGCCGGCATCATGATCGCGCTATCAGTCCACTTCGTCACGCCATCCTATCTTTCGATCATGGGGCCGATCGCGTTCCTCGCCTTCGGCTTGGCGTTCCTGACCCCGCATATGACCACGTCAGGTCTCTACCCATTCCCGCATATCGCTGGCTCGGCATCCGCGATGATGGGCTTCATTCAGATGGGTGGCGGCTTTGCCGGCGGCGTCGCGGGTTCGTTGATCGGCATGCCACTGCTCGCCTTTGGAACGGTGATCCCGATCATGGCGCTGATTTCGATCATCAGCTACGTCTGGTTCGTGCGCGCCTCGCAACGCACGGCACAACTCTCCCACACCACAACGGACCAATGAAAAGGCCCGCACGAGGCGGGCCTTTGATATCAGGCAGACTGCTCTCGATTACTTCGAGAGGTTGCGCTTGGCGAGCGTGCGCAGGCGCAGCGCGTTGAGCTTGATGAAGCCGGCGGCGTCCTTCTGGTCGTAGGCGCCCTGGTCGTCTTCGAAGGTAACCAGCTTGTCGGAGTAGAGCGACTTCGGGCTCTCGCGACCGGTAACCATGACATTGCCCTTGTAGAGCTTCAGCGTCACTTCGCCTTCGACATGCTCCTGGCTCTTGTCGATCAGCGCCTGCAGCATTTCGCGCTCCGGCGAGAACCAGAAGCCGTAGTAGATCAGCTCCGCATAGCGCGGCATCAGTTCGTCCTTGAGGTGGGCGGCACCGCGGTCGAGCGTGATGGATTCGATGGCGCGGTGCGCGGCAAGCAGGATCGTGCCGCCGGGCGTCTCATAGACGCCGCGCGACTTCATGCCGACGAAGCGGTTTTCCACGAGGTCGAGGCGACCGATGCCGTTGTCACGGCCGTAATTGTTCAGCGTTGCGAGCAGCGTCGCCGGGCTCATGCGTACGCCGTTGATCGAAACCGCGTCACCCTTCTCGAAGCCAACCTTGATGGTAGTTGCCTTGTCGGGAGCCGCTTCCGGAGAAATCGTGCGCATATGCACGTATTCGGGGGCTTCCTGGGCCGGATCTTCCAGAACCTTGCCCTCGGACGAGGAATGCAGCAGGTTGGCGTCGACGGAGAACGGCGCCTCGCCCTTCTTGTCCTTGGCAACCGGGATCTGGTGGGCTTCGGCAAAGGCCAGCAGATCGGTACGGCTCTTGAACGACCAGTCGCGCCATGGCGCAATGATCTTGATGTCGGGGTTCAGGGCATAGGCGGAGAGCTCGAAGCGGACCTGGTCGTTGCCCTTGCCCGTTGCGCCATGCGCGATCGCATCGGCGCCGGTCTTGCGAGCAATGTCGATCAGGTGCTTGGAGATCAGCGGACGGGCGATCGAGGTGCCGAGCAGGTAAACGCCCTCATAGACGGCATTGGCGCGGAACATCGGGAACACGAAGTCCTTCACGAACTCTTCGCGGACATCCTCGATGTAGATCTCCTTGATGCCGAGCATTTCGGCCTTCTTGCGTGCAGGCTCCAGCTCTTCACCCTGGCCGAGGTCGGCGGTGAACGTCACGACTTCTGCGCCGAGTTCGGTCTGCAGCCACTTCAGGATGATCGAGGTGTCGAGACCGCCGGAATAGGCGAGGACGACTTTCTTTACGTCTTTGTGCGATGCCATGATGATGAGGTCCGTTGCAAAAGGGCGGCGGCAAGCCCGCCAAGCCCGGTATGGCTGGGCACTTTTAGCGAGATCGGCGCAGGACGCAAGGGCAACGGCGGCCCTACGCGGCTCGGATAATGTTTGACAGGCAGAAAGCGCAACCCATATCTGCCAGCGTCCGCACAATGCTGAGGAGAGGCTGGCCGTGACGAAAATCCAAGACATCATCAAGAAATCCAATGTCGCCGTCATCACCGGCGGTGCTTCGGGCATCGGGCTTGCGGCGGCAAAGCACTTTGCCCGTGCCGGCATGAGCGTTGCCATCGCCGATCTCGGCGGCGACCGGTTGGCAGCGGCGGCAGCCGAGCTGAAGTCGATATCGGGAGAGGAGCATGTGCTCGCCGTTGAGACCGACGTCGCGCAGAAGGACTCGCTAGAGGCGCTCGAGAGAACCGTGATCCAGCGCTTCGGCCGCGTTCATATCCTCATGAACAACGCCGGGATCGGCCCGGCGACCTCGATTTTCAGCGCCCAAGCCGATTGGGACAGCATCCTTGGCGTCAACCTGCTCGGAGTCATCAACGGAACGCGGACCTTCGGCCAGCACATGCTCTCGCATGGCGAACCCGGCCTGATCATCAACACCGGTTCCAAGCAGGGCATCACTACGCCACCCGGCAATCCGGCCTATAACGTCTCGAAGGCCGGCGTGAAGGTGTTCACCGAAGCGCTCGAGCATGAATTGCGCAACACCGAAGGCTCGAAGATCTCCGCTCACCTGCTGATCCCCGGCTTCGTTTTTACCGGCCTCACCAAGGGCGACCGCGCGGAAAAGCCAGCCGCCGCATGGACCGCGGAACAGACCGTCGACTTCATGATTGAAAGCCTGGAACGCGGCGACTTCTACATCCTCTGCCCTGACAACGACGTCGCCCGCGCCGTGGACGAGCGCCGCATGGCCTGGGCGATGGGTGACATCATCGAGAACCGTCCGCCGCTGTCGCGGTGGCACAAGGATTATGCCGACAAGTTCAAGACCTATCTCGAACGCAAGGAATAGGTCGTATTAGAAGGTTTGATTAGACATTTTCGGAGAGCCGGATAAAAGCAACCAACGTTTTTCCGGCTCTCAGAGTGTAACATGGACTTTTTGCCCAGCTTTGCCACGCTTCTCGCCTTTGCTGCTGCGACTTTGCTGCTTGCGGCAACGCCCGGCCCAGACATGACGCTGTCGATCAGCCGCGCTCTGGCGCAGGGCAAGAAGGCGGCGCTGTTCGTCGTGCTCGGCACCAGTCTCGGTATCGTCGTCCACACGATGCTGGTGGCCTTCGGCGTCTCGGCGCTGATCACCGCCTCGCCGACCGCCTTCCTGATGCTGAAGACCGGCGGTGCCGCCTATCTGCTTTGGCTTGCCGTCCAGGCGATCCGCTACGGCTCGAAGTTTTCGGTCAACAAGGTGGAAACAGCGACAGGAACGCCGCTTGCCAACATCTCCTCGGGCTTCTGGGTCAACCTTTTGAACCCGAAGGTGATCATCTTCTTCATGACCTTCCTGCCGCAGTTCGTCAGCGCCGGCGATCCGACGGTGACGCAGAAGCTGCTGTTTCTCGGCTTCTGCTTCATTGTGATCGGCATGCCGGTCAACGCTGCTGTGGTTTTTGCGGCCGACTGGCTGGCCAGCTGGCTGCAGAACAACAAGAAGGTTTTGCGCGGCATGGACTTTACCTTTGCCGGCGTCTTCTCCGTCTTCGCGGCAAAAATCCTGCTGACGCAGGCTCGCTAAGCAATCTCCGGGAAGTCTGACTTCCCGGAAAATTGTCTATCGTCAGCCGATCAGCAACGCATCGTCGTCAAGCGTCTGGCCGCGCATCTTGCGGAACATCGCGATCAGGTCTTCGACCTGCAACGTCTTGCGGCTGTCGCCGCTGACGTCGAGAACGATCTCGCCACCATGCAGCATGATCGTGCGGTGGCCATAGTCGAGCGCCTGTCGCATGGAGTGGGTGACCATCAGCGTTGTCAGCTTGCGCTCCGAGACGATCTTCTGCGTGAGCCCCATGACGAACTCGGCCATGCCAGGATCGAGCGCCGCCGTATGCTCGTCGAGCAACAGCACTTCCGAACCGGCAAGCGTCGCCATGACAAGCGAAACAGCCTGACGCTGACCGCCGGATAGCAGGTCCATGCGGTCCCGCATCCGATTCTC
This sequence comes from Rhizobium sp. BK399, assembly GCF_014194695.1. GTDB lineage: Bacteria > Pseudomonadota > Alphaproteobacteria > Rhizobiales > Rhizobiaceae > Rhizobium. The sequence continues at coordinate 212,317 of NZ_JACIAH010000007.1, forward strand.
AAGACCGAGATTAAGTTCGGCGATCCGCTCGCGAAAATGCTCGCGCCGCTTCGGACCCAGCGCCGAGACGAGCCCCCGCCTTTCACCGCGACGCGCGGCAAGTGCAAGGTTTTCCTCGATCGAGAGCGAGCCGCAGCTTCCCGTCAGTGGATCCTGAAAGACACGGGCAACGAGGCCCGCACGCGCGGCCGTTGATTTGCGCGTGACATCGGTCTTGCCGATGAGAACCTGGCCTTCGCTGGCGAGCACATCGCCGGCAAGAACGCCGAGCAGCGTCGACTTGCCCGCCCCGTTCGAGCCGATAACCGTGACGAACGAGCCTTCCTCGATTGTCAGGCTGACGCCGTTCAGCGCCTGCTTCTGCAGCGGCGTACCTTTGCCGAAGACGACTTTGATATCCTTGAGCGTGATCACGATGCGGCACCTCCGCGGCGAAGACGGGGAAGAATGAGCGCTATTGTAACCAGAACGGCCGTCACGAAATTAAGGTCCGATGCCTGCAGCCCGATGACATCGGTCGAGAGTGCCAGCTGGATGGCGATACGGTAGAGGATGGAGCCGAGCACACAGCCGACCAGCGCGATCAGCAGGCCACGACGACCGAGCAGCGTTTCGCCGATGATGACGGCCGCCAGACCGACGACGATCGTTCCAACGCCCGAAGTAACGTCCGCAAAACCGTTGGTTTGCGCGAAGAGCGCGCCACCGAAGGCAACCAACGCATTCGAGATCGCCATGCCGAGATAGATCTGGCGGCTTGTGTCGACGCCCTGCGCGCGGGCCATGCGAGCATTCGCACCCGTCGCGCGCATCGCCAGACCCGAGTCGCTTTCAAGAAAACGCCAAACGACGATCACGGCAACGACGACAAGGACGCCGACAAACAGCGGCCGAACATAAAACTCACGCAGGCCATGGCCAAAAAACGGACTGATCATCGTATCCGCATTGATCAGAGCGACGTTCGGTTTGCCCATGACGCGCAGGTTGACCGAGAAGAGCGCGATCATCGTCAGAATCGATGCAAGCAGGTTCAGAATCTTGAAGCGCACATTGAGCATCGCCGTAACCAGACCGGCCGCAGCGCCCGCAACCATCGCAATAAGCGCAGCAAGCCAGGCATTGACGCCAGCGATGATCAACACCGCCGTTACCGCAGCACCCAGCGGAAAAGAGCCGTCAACCGTCAGATCCGGAAAATCCAGCACACGGAATGCGAGGTAAACGCCGAGTGCGACGAAGGCATAGACCAACCCCAGCTCCACGGCTCCCCAGAATGCGATCTGACTCAAGGCTCCTGCCCTTTCCTCTGACTTGCCCCGCCTGTCATCGGGTCCAAGCTTTTAATACCATCAGCCGCCCCCGCGTAAAACGGGAGCGGCTGGATGACCAGTTTCTCAAAACTATACGGCGATCAGTCGATCGTCTTCGTTGCGCGCTTCACGACACTTTCCGGCAGGGTGACGCCCATCTTGGTCGCTGCGCCCTTGTTGATGACGAGATCGCTGCCGGCAGCAACCTTCACCGGAATGTCGCCCGGGTTTTCACCCTTGAGGATGCGAACGACGATCTCGCCCGTCTGCTTGCCGACATCGTAATAGTTGAAGCCGAGGGCAGCGATCGCACCGCGCGAAACGGAGTCCGTGTCAGCGGTGAAGAGCGGCAGCTTGCTTTCTTCGGCAACAGCGACGGCGCCTTCGAGTGCAGAGATGATCGTGTTGTCAGTCGGGATATAGATGGCGTCTGCGCGGCCGACGAGTGCACGGGCAGCACCCTGCACTTCAGCGGACTTGGTGGCGGCCGACTCGACAACCTTCAGCCCAGCTTTCTCAGCCTCCGCCTTCAGGACAGCAAGCAACGATACGGAGTTGGCTTCACCGGAGTTGTAGAGATAGCCGATCGTTTTGACGTTCGGCAGGATTTCCTTGATAAGCGCAAGATGCTCGGCAACCGGCGACATGTCGGAAAGACCGGTGACATTGCCGCCCGGCTTGTCCATATCCTTTACGAGCTGCGCGCCGAGCGGATCGGATACGGCGGTGAAGACAACCGGAATGTCGCGTGTTGCGGAAACGACCGCCTGAGCGGATGGCGTGGAGATCGGCACGATAACGTTCGGGCCCTCGCCTGCGAACTGGCGAGCGATCTGCGCAGCCGTTGCCGGGTTGCCCTGGGCCGACTCGAACATGAACTTCAGGTTCTCGCCTTCCTTGTAGCCGGCAGCCGTCAGCACATCGAGGACGCCCTTGCGCGCTGCATCGAGAGCAGGATGCTCGACGATCGCCGTAACAGCGACGGTGACATCTTCTGCCTTGGCAGGCAGGGTCAGGGCCAGCGTGGCCGCGACAGCAAGCAGAATTGAACGCATTGGGTATCCTCCAGATATGATTTTGGCCTGCTTCTAGGAAAAGCAGGCCATGAAATCAATCGTCAGGAGGTGTTTGAAGGATCAAACTTGCTGATCAATCATCCGCGCCATGGTTGGCGATCATCATCGCCTCGAAGGCCAGCCGCTCGGTCTTGCGCATGCGCTCCGACTCCGACTTCAGCTGGCCGCAGGCCGCCAGAATGTCGCGGCCGCGTGGCGTGCGGATCGGCGAGGCATAGCCGGCCGAGTTGATAAAATCGGCAAACTTCTCGATCTGCGCCCAGTCGGAACACTGATAGTTGGTGCCCGGCCACGGGTTGAACGGAATGAGGTTGATCTTCGCCGGCACGCCTTTCAGCAGCTGAACGAGACCCTTAGCATCCTCAAGACTGTCGTTGACGTCCTTCAGCATCACATATTCGAAGGTGATGCGGCGGGCGTTCGACAGGCCCGGATACTTCCGGCAGGCCTCGATCAGTTCCTTCAGCGGGTACTTCTTGTTGATCGGCACGAGGATATCGCGCAGATCGTCGCGCACGGCATGCAGCGAGATCGCCAGCATCACGCCGATTTCGTCGCCGGTCCGGAAGATTTCAGGCACGACACCCGAGGTCGACAGCGTCACCCGGCGCTTCGAGAGCGACAACCCGTCGCCATCGGTTGCGATCAGCAGCGCCTGCTTGACGGCATCGAAATTGTAAAGCGGCTCGCCCATGCCCATCATGACGATATTGCTGACCTTGCGGCCTTCCGCCGGCATGATCGTGCCTTGCGGCGCTTCGCGGTCCGGGAAATCGCCGAGCCGATCACGGGCCAGGAGAAGCTGTGAAAGGATCTCCTCGGCCGTCAAGTTGCGCACCAGCCGCTGCGTGCCGGTATGACAGAACGAACAGGTCAGCGTGCAGCCGACCTGGCTCGAGATGCAAAGCGTGCCGCGGCCCTCTTCCGGGATGTAGACCGCCTCGATCTCGACCGGACGCCCGGCTCCCCGCGGAGGGAAACGCAGCAGCCACTTCCGCGTACCGTCATTGGAAACCTGTTCTTCGACGATCTCGGGACGCGCGATGGTGAAATGCCGCTTCAGCATCTCGCGCATGTCCTTGGCGACGTTCGTCATGTGATCGAAATCGGAGACGCCGCGCACGTAGATCCAGTTCCAGAGCTGCGCAACGCGCATCTTGATCTGCTTGTCCGGCACGCCCTTTTCGCGCAGCGCAGCACCCATCTCTTCACGGCTGAGGCCGATCAGCGAGGGCTTCTGGCCGGCGTCGAGCTGCGGCAGCACTCCGGCAGGCTTGGTAACAGTCATCGCATCCATGACGGACATAGTCTCTAATCCCGAATTCAACATGCGATCGCCCCGGTAAGCCAGATGACTTGCGGGCACGACAGGCATGATGGCAGAAATTGAATGCGGAACCGGCGGCAAAGCCGCGATCTATCCGCTGTTGCGCGGGCCTTTAGCATCATTTTCACCGCGCGTCACTATAGATGGAAACGACGAAGGCCGGCGCAAGGCCGGCCTCCTGAAATTTCGTTACCGCGACAGCAAGCTTACTTGCAGCCTTCAACCTGCTTGAGTGCGGCGGAGATACCTGACAGCGAGTAGCTGTACGACGTCGATGTTCCCTTGCGCGATGTCGCGTTGACGGTCATCGAGTGGCCGCTCTTCATGGCCGCGACGAGCGCCGGCTCCTGAGCCGCATTCTCGACCCAGCCGGCCTTGTCCTTGGTGAACATCACGAAGGTCTTGTTGTCGATAACGACATCGATCTTCGAGTTTTCCTTGACGATGTAGCCCATCATTGCCTGCGGCTCGTAGGAAATGTTCTGGCCGGGGCGCTGCGAGACGATGAAGAAGTTGTCACCGTGATCGATGTTGGCCGGTTTCTTTTCCGTCGGTACGGACAACACATAGCAAACGGTGCTCGCGCCGGACTTGTACGAATAGGCACCCCAGGCCTGGAACTGCTGTATCCGCGTCGGCGCTGTCGAAGCCGGAGCAGCCTGCTGCTGCGCTGCCGGTGCCGCGGGCTGCGTCTTCTTGGTCTGAGCGGATGCAATGCCGGCGCCGGCGAGAACGAGGGAAATGGCGATTGCGGTAGTTTTACGAAACATGGATATCCTGCCGGTTCTTGCGATTCGAGCCCGAAGCGAACGGGCGGCGCATAATCACGATCTGCTTTATTTTGACTTAATTCAGGTTACCAAAGCGTCAACAGGGACTGCGAGAAGTCCCTGCCTGTGCCATTCTCACCCAAGCGTCAACGTCGGGCGCTGGCGCCTCGCCCGTGGTGGCGTAGTACTGTGTGCGCACGCAGACCATCGTCACGAATGATTTAAGACATAAAGATTCAGGCAAGAGTTTGACCTTTTCAGAAACCGTTGTAGGTCAATAAGCGTTGGAAATCCGTTGGAGAATTCGCGGCGGCAGGGGACTTTGCACGGGACATGAATGCCGAGGAGAAACAGCGCTTCGCCGCCCTCGTCAGGGCCGTTGCGGAACGCCGCGACCAAGAGGCATTCACCGTGCTGTTCGACTACTTTGCGCCGCGGCTAAAATCCTGGCTGTTGCGCCAAAGAATGGCGAGCAGCGAGGCCGAGGAACTCGTCCAGGAAGTGATGATCGTGCTCTGGCACAAAGCAGGGCTCTACGATGCAACTCGATCGTCTCTGTCGACCTGGCTTTTTCGCATTGCCCGCAACCGCCGAATCGATCTGCAGCGCCGGGCCAATGCGCGTGTCCTGGATCATGCAGATCCGGCTTTGAGACCGGTTGCGGAAACCGGCGCAGATGAAATCGTCGCGAACGACGACCGTGACGCCAACGTGCGCGCCGCTGTTCGTCAATTGCCGGAAGAGCAACGGGAAATGCTGCGCGCCGCCTTCTTTCTCGGTCAATCGCATTCACAGATCGCCGAGGCGACGGGCCTGCCACTCGGAACGGTCAAGTCCCGTATCCGGCTGGCCTTTGGAAAACTCAGGAAGATACTTGAGGCCGAGGGTACCTGACGCGCCGGCACAACTAGATCGTCTTCATCCCCTCGGGCTTGTCGGCGAGCGCGCGATCAGCAGCTTCATAGTGCCTTGGCTGCAAATGCCTGCTGACCATGGCAAAGGCTGCGGAAAGAACCGCAACGTCGTCCGAAAAACCTATCACGGCGAACACATCCGGGATCATGTCGATCGGCATGACGAAGTAGGCAAGGGCGGCAAGAAGCACACCGCGCACCCGCGTGGGCGTCTGTGGATCCATCGCGCAATAGAATGCTGCGACGACATCGCGTGTGAATGGAATCTGCCGCACGGCCTTCTTGAAGGTCGGCCAGAATTTCTTGCGCACAGTCTGCTCTCGCCGGCTTTGCGTATCCTCGTCGCCCGGCAGCAGGATCTCACCGAATTTGACGTCGTCCATTCCAGATTGGTCCTCTTGTTCACGCGCACATATGGTGATGATGGCAGCGGATTCAATCAAGCCGGCGTGCCGCCGCTTTCTCCATTTCCGCGGCCAGCCTGAAGTCCAGCTCGGTCAGGCCGCCTGCATCGTGCGTATTCAGCTTGATGTCGACGCGCGAATAGACATTGAACCACTCCGGATGATGATTGAGCCGTTCCGCCGCGAGTGCGGCTTCCGTCATGAAGCCGAAAGCCTCGACGAAATTGCGGAACTTGAAGCTTCGCGATATCGCTGCGCCGCTTTCATCGAGCGACCATCCGTCAAGCTTGGAAAGTTCGGCAGCGATGGCTTGGCGTTCCAGTTTTTCCCGTTTCATGCGATCGTCCCTCCTCTTTTGCAATATGGACCACAGATGAAACGCATTAGCATCCTCTTTGTTTGCATGGGCAATATCTGCCGTTCGCCTCTGGCCGAGGGGATCTTCTCGCATCTTGTCGAGGAGGCGGGCTTTGCTGGTCGTTTCGAGATCGATTCTGCCGGCACGGGCAGCTGGCATCAAGGTGATCATCCCGATCGGCACTCGATCACAACGGCCAGAGGACACGGGATAGACATCTCTCGGCAACGCGCTCGCCAGATCACGATGGAGGATTTCGGCCATTTCGACCTGATCCTCGCGATGGATCAGGAAAATCTATCCGAACTTCGCCGCAGGCATCCCGAAGCCATGAATGTCCACTTGTTCGGAGACATTGCGCTCGAAACCGGCGAGGACATTCCCGACCCCTACTACGGCGGCGCGGACGACTTCGAACTTGTCTATGCCAGGCTCTTTACCGGCTGCAGGAAGCTGCTGGAAGGGCTGGGAACAGACAATGCCTCATGGAGAGGGAAAATCTCTTCCGTCAGATAGGGACCGCCACCAACCGATTCCCGTGACGATAGCAGCACGAAACGCGGAACAGTGAAGGCCGAAGTCTGGAAATTGCCGCGACCCGCCAGATAGTGCACCACGTCATCGACGCGAGATGACTTCAGCCGCGCGAGCGTGACGTGCGGCGTGAACTTACGGGGATCCGGCGGCAATCCGATGCGCTGGCAGATCCGTTCGATTTCCGCCTGCAGAGCATGCATCTCAGGCGAAGGCGAAACACCGGCCCAAACGGAATGCGGCTTCTTGGATCCGAAGGCGCCGATACCATCAAGACGGATCTGGAATTCGGGCCGGTCGATGCGGTCGAGCCGGTCGACAATTTCGTCTGCCGTACGCCCATCGACATCGCCGATAAACCGCAAAGTGATGTGGTAGTTTTCCACATCGATCCATCTTGCACCAGGGAGACCACCGCGCAGCAATGAGAGGCTCATTGCGGCATTGCGCGGAATTTCGAGGGCGGTAAACAGTCTCGGCATAACGAGCACTCCCCGAATCTTTTGCAGGTGCTCACACGGAATCACGCATTGAACACCTGCGCAAGTCCCTAATTCTTCACAGTAGAAATCGTTCCCAAGAATTGCGTGATAGCCGGCTCCATCCTTTCGACCATCACATCGATGCCTCTGCTGTTCGGATGCATGCCATCATCAAGCTTCAGACCGGCATCGACAGCAACCCCGTCCAAGAAGAAAGGATAAAGCGCAACGCCATGTTTTTGCGCAAGTTTCTGGTAGATGGAGTTGAACTGTGCCGCATAGTCTCCGCCCATGTTCGGCGGCGCCAGCATGCCCACAAGAAGGACCGCGATACCTCGTTCCTTTAGCCGGGCAATCATCTGATCGAGATTCTTTTCACTCTCTTGTGGAGGGATGCCGCGCAGCGCATCATTGGCGCCGAGCTCGAGGATGACGCCATCGGTGCCGTCGGGGATAGACCAGTCTATGCGTGCGAGACCGCCGGTCGTCGTGTCCCCAGACACGCCTGCATTGGCGATTGAGATATCCACTCCCTTGGCCTTCAGAGATGCCTGCAACTTCTCTGGAAAGCCGTCGCCGGGCGGGAGTTGATAGCCCGCCATCAGGCTGTCGCCAAAGCCAACCAGGCTGATTGTCCGTGCACTGGCGGCGACCGCAAAGGTCAGCGAAGCAACAATGACGGCGATGTGAAGGCCGGCAACTTTAAATCTCATTCCGCTTTCCCTAGATTGGCAGCACGATCGGCACTTATATAGGGCGAATACTGTTGGCAAAAACCATCATCGAGTTGAAGCGCGCCGATTTGACGCTTGGCAGTGCCGCCGCCTCCGTCCATGTCCTGAAAGGCATCGACTTGACGATTGCCGCCGGTGAGTCGGTCGGTATCGTGGGGCCATCGGGGTCCGGCAAATCGACATTGCTGATGGTGCTTGCCGGACTTGAGAAGCTTGATAGTGGCGAGATCAACGTCAGTGGCACGCCATTGCATGCGTTAAGTGAAGACCAGGTAGCCGACTTCCGTGGGCGCAACATCGGTATCGTCTTCCAGTCCTTTCATCTGATTGCCAACATGACGGCGCTGGAAAACGTCGCCGTGCCGCTCGAACTCGCCAACCTTCCCAATCCCTTCGAGATCGCCCGTCGTGAGCTTAAATCCGTGGGGCTCGGCGATCGATTGAACCACTATCCCGGCCAGCTTTCCGGGGGCGAGCAGCAACGTGTAGCCATTGCACGCGCGCTCGCACCCTCGCCTGCACTGCTGATCGCCGACGAACCAACCGGCAACCTCGACACCGACACCGGCCGCCAGATTGCCGATCTCCTGTTTTCGAAGCAGGCTGAGCGTGGCATGACGCTGTTGCTCGTCACCCACGACGCGGCACTCGCCAAACGCTGCTCCAGGCAGATTCGGGTTCGGTCCGGCCAGATCGAGGGCGATAGCGCGCCAGTGCAGCCTGAGGCGGCCATTGCATGACACTGGTGAGCCCGCGCGTCTCCCTGGCCCTTCGTCTCGCGCTTCGGGAGCTGCGCGGTGGGCTTGGTGGCTTCTACATCTTTCTCGCCTGTATTGCTCTCGGCACCGGCGCCATTGCGGCGGTTAACTCCGTTTCGCAGTCGATTACCGACACGATCGCCACGCAGGGCCAGGAGATCCTCGCCGGCGACGTGCGCTTCGAGCTCAATAATCGCGAGGCGACGGAAGCAGAAATGGGCTTCCTGCGCGGCTTCGGAAACGTGTCAGTGTCGACTGGCCTGCGTTCGATGGCGCGCAAGCCCGACGGCTCGGATCAGGCCTTGGTCGATGTCAAGGCGGTCGACAGCGCCTATCCGCTCTACGGCACTTTCGAAGCCGCCCCGAATTACCCATTGCACACGCTTCTATCCGGACAGAGCGGTACGTTCGGCGCCGTGGCGGCGCCGCTGCTCCTGGAGCGCCTCGGTCTTTCCATTGGCGATGAAATCCTGCTCGGCAATGCCATTCTGAACATTACCGGTACGATCAAGACCGAGCCGGACGCAGTTTCGGAAGGCTTCGGCTTCGCCCCGCGCCTGCTGGTGAGCAGGGACGCTCTCAAGGCATCGGGCCTCATCCAGACGGGCAGCTTGGTCGAACACGTTTACAAGATCCGCATGGACGATCCCACCGAGAGATCCACAATCCGCGATCGGGCCGCGAAGGAATTTCCGTCGGCCGGCTGGTCGATTCGCACGAGCGATCGCGCCGCCCCCTCACTGACTCAAAACATCGAGCGTTTCTCGCAGTTCCTGACGTTGGTCGGACTGACGGCGCTGATAGTCGGCGGTGTCGGCGTCGCGAATGCCGTCCGCGCCTTCCTGGATTCCAAGCGTACGACGATCGCAACGTTCAAATGCCTCGGCGCACCGGCGGCGACGGTGGTTCTGATCTACCTTTTTCAGATTGCAATCATTGCTCTCGGCGGCATTGTCGTCGGCTTGGTCATCGGTGCGCTGGCGCCGATCGTCGCATCGCAATTTCTGGCGCAATTCCTACCCGTTTCCACCGACCTCACATTCTACCCCGGAGCCTTGGCTCTCGCGGTCCTGTTCGGCATTTTGACAACGCTGGCGTTTGCCATAATGCCGCTCGGACATTCCCGCGAGGTTCCGGCAACAGCGCTGTTCCGCGAGCAGGGTTTTGAAGCGCGCGGCCTTCCCTCCTGGCCTTACATCCTCCTTGCCGCAGCCTTTCTCCTTGCGCTTGCCGGTCTCGCCATCGCCACCGCCTACGATCGCTTTATTGCCATCGTCTTTGTCGGGGCAATCGCCTTCGCTTTCGTTATCCTGAGGCTGGTCGCGGCCGGTATTGCGTGGCTCGCGCGCCGCAGTCCGCGTGTCAACTCGCCGGCCCTCCGCCTCGCGATCGGAAACATCCATCGCCCCGGCGCTCTGACGCCCTCCGTCGTGCTGTCGCTCGGTCTTGGGCTCGCGCTGCTCGTCACCCTCACCCTGATCGACGGCAACATGCGGCACCAGTTGACCGGACGCATGGCCGCCGGCGCGCCGAACTTCTTCTTCGTCGACATTCAGGGATCCGAACTCGAGAAATTCCGGAGCGTCGTCAAAGCCGGCTCCCCGGACGGCAAATTGGTCGAAGTGCCGATGCTGCGTGGCCGCATCCTCGCTTTCAATGGTGAGGACGTGACGAAGCGGAAGGTCCCGCCGGGCGGCCAGTGGGTACTGCGCGGCGACCGCGGCATCACATATTCGGAAGCCCTGCCGGAAAATGCATCATTGACCGAGGGGTCATGGTGGCCGAAGGAATACAGCGGCGAGCCGCTGGTCTCCTTTTCCGCCGAGGAAGCCAAGGAACTCGGCTTGAAGATCGGCGACACCGTCACCGTCAACGTGCTTGGCCGCAACATCACCGCCAAGATCGCCAATCTCCGCAAGGTCGAATGGGAATCGCTTTCCATCAACTTCGTGATGATCTTCTCGCCGAATACGTTCCGCGGCGCCCCGCATGCGTGGCTGGCGACGCTAACCGACCCGACGGCAACCTCCGCCGCGGAGGCTGCGATCCTGAAGTCGGTAACGAACACCTATCCGACGATCACCAGCGTCCGGGTCAAGGACGCAATCGACATCGTCAATGCGTTGGTGGGGCAACTGGCCACAGCGATCCGCGCCGCCGCCTCCGTTGCACTCATCGCATCGGTCCTCGTGCTCGCAGGCGCACTTGCCGCCGGCAACCGCGCTCGTACCCATGACGCGGTCGTCCTCAAGACACTTGGCGCGACGCGGCGAATGCTGATCCGCGCATTCTGCTACGAGTACCTCATCCTTGGCGCCGCGACTGCGGTATTCGCTCTCTTTGCCGGCGGCGTCGCGGCATGGTTCATCACTGCCCGGATCATGCGTATCCCATCCCACTTCCTGCCTGACGTCGCCGGGCTGACGCTCGTCACTGCCCTGGTGCTCACCGTGGGCATAGGGCTCGTCGGCACATGGCGCATCTTGGGGCAGAAGGCAGCACCCGTTTTGCGCGAACTCTGATTGACCGAACGGAGAAATTCCCTTCACCTTACGGCGATTTAACCCGATCTCGGGTTGCAAGGGCCTTGTTTGCGAAAGCCGAAAGGCTCATATTGTCTGCAGGCATGCTGGGCTCCGCAGCGGCGCCCGGGTTTTTGCGCCCGACACCGTGTCCACACCGGAGCTTGTAAGAGGAAACTATGGCTGACCTTCGTAATTACCAAGGCCGCGTACAGACTGGCGAGATGATCGACCAGGGCCTACGCAGCTATATGCTCAAGGTCTACAACCTGATGGCGCTGGGTCTGGCGATCACGGGTGTAGCCGCCTATCTGGGCTTCAATTTCGCCGTCCAGAACGGCCAACTGACGCAGTTTGGCGTATTGCTTTTCCAATCGCCGCTGCGCTGGGTGGTCATTCTTGCACCGCTGGCCGCCGTGTTCTTCCTGAGCTTCAGGATTAACCGGATGAGTGTTGCCGCTGCGCAGACGACCTTCTGGGTCTACGCCGCGCTGGTGGGCCTGTCGCTTTCGTCGATCTTTCTGGTCTACACACAGTCGAGCATCACGCAGACGTTCTTCGTAACGGCCGCTTCCTTCGGTGCACTTTCGCTCTATGGTTACACGACCAAGCGTGATCTCTCTGCAATGGGCTCGTTCCTGATGATGGGTCTCTTCGGCCTGATTATCGCGTCGCTCGTGAACCTCTTCCTGGCATCGTCTGCCATGCAGTTCGCGATCTCCGTGATTGGCGTGCTGATCTTTGCGGGCCTCACCGCCTACGACACGCAGCGTATCAAGGAACTGTACTACGAAGCAGACGGCGCAGATGTTGCCGGCCGCAAGGCGATCATGGGCGCACTGACCCTGTATCTCGACTTCATCAACCTCTTCATGTTCCTCCTGCAGTTCATGGGCAACCGCAAGTAAGGAACAGAGGCATATCGAAAAAGGCGGCTTCGGCCGCCTTTTTTGTTGCTAGGTCGTCCGCAGAATGATTTTTGGAGGGGTCCTTTAGTCAACGCCGGCCGACCGAATGCCCATCTCCCTCCGCGACGCTTCCCCATCCGACCTCCCTGCTATTACGACGATCTATCGAGAATCCGTTCTGAATGGTGTCGCAAGCTATGAGCTCGTCCCGCCCGAACAGGACGAGATGGCGGCGCGATTTTCCGCCATCACGGGTCAGGGCTATCCGTACATCGCCGCGATCGACGAGGGTGGCAACCTGCTTGGTTATGCCTATGCTTCGGCTTTCCGTACACGACCGGCCTATCGTTGGATGGTGGAGGATTCCATCTATCTTGGGCCTGAGGCACGCGGCCGGGGAATCGGAAGACTGCTGCTTACCGAACTTATTCAACGCTGCAGCGATCTCGGCTTTCGTCAGATGGCCGCCGTCATCGGTGGCGCACATCCGGCATCAATTGCCCTGCATCGCGCGTTGGGTTTTGAGGATACGGGTCGCCTGAAAGCGACAGGCTACAAACACGGACGCTGGCTCGACACGATGATCATGCAACGTGCCTTGGGCGAGGGCGCAGCCTCGGACCCGGATGCTTCGACCTATCCCGGCACCCTCTTCAAAGCCTGAGTCGCTTACTTCTCGACCAGCTTCAAAGCCTTGTTGAAGACCTTCAAGACCTGCTGTAACTCGTGCCCGCGCTTCAGGATGACGCCGTGGATGTTGGTAACGGAGTAGGCGCCCTGCTTGGTTGCAAGCTTCGGATTCTTCTCAATGCGAAAGAGCGGCATTTCGCCCGATCGCTTGAAAACCGAGAAGACCGCGCGGTCCTTCAGATGATCGATCGCATAGTCCCGCCACTCTCCCTCGCCGACCATGCGGCCATAGATCCAGAGAATCGCATCGAGTTCGCGCCGGTGGAATGTGACCGGAGCGGGATCCTTGCTCTGCTTGTATTCCTTGAGATCCACGACGACTGAGGAACTGCTCTCGGCTGACCGGCTTTCGCCGCGCCGCAAATCCGGCTGATCTGTCATCAGTCTCCCGGTGCCTCCACTCGTGACAGGTAAATGACAGTTTGCCTTAGCGTTTACAAATTGCAAGCAGGCGATCAGTCACATTAATCATACTCTGTGCAATCTCCCGAGCGCCGCAATTCAGTCAAAACAGCGCCTCATTTGCAAGGGAAATTCCCTCACGACTGCGCCGCGGGCCCGTTCGGACCTACGTCGCACCCGATTCGTGCATGATCTTTGCCTGATTTTATAGGCATAAAAGGTCGTGCGTGAGTTTGGCGCCAGCGCGCCAAAGGGCCCGGCTGACCGTATCGACCTTAACCCCAGCCCCGAATACGATCAGCCGGGCCGCCCCGTTTTCCATCCACAGAAGCAGATGAAACGGCTAGATGTTCTTCCCGGCCATGACGACCGTCGCTCCGAGAATCGCGGATGGATTGCCATCGGCGGTGGAGGATTGAAGTAGAATCGCGCAGCCCTCGAGGTCCGGCTTCTGCATCACGCTTGCCGGCAGCGTCAAGCTTGTTTCCTTGCCTTCCCACATACCGACCGTCTCCACATCGGCAACGCTGTTCAGGTAGGCAATCTTCTGGCCGCTGTTCTCGCCCTTCTCGACGTCGATGGTCTTCTCACGGTTGAAATAGACCATGACGACATTGGCCTTGCCTTGCCCTGCCCCGATCTTGATCTCGAGTTGGTCGCCGCGCATCTCGGCCTTCACCGGCACGGAAAGGCCCATCCCTTCGGCTGCATAGCCGTCGATCTTCTTGTTGATCGCACCGAGGTCAGCGCCGGCCACATGGTCGCGGCCGTTGATGATGACCTGCGGCGTATAGACATTGGCGCGACCCATCGTCTGCGCGTAGCCATACTGCCGCTCCGTGTTTTCCTTCGAACTCAGCGTGTCGGCCCAGCCCATGTAATTCCAGTAGTCGACGTGATAGGCGAGCGCAATAACCCCGCCAGCCTCGACGATCTTGCGAAAAACCGCATCAGCTGGAGGACACGAAGAGCATCCCTGCGAGGTGAAGAGTTCGACCACACCTTTCGGCGCATCCTGGGCAAAAAGCGGGCCGGCAAGCGCCACAGCTGCAACCACAGAAATCAAAAACCTCGCGGACATTCACTGCACCTTTTTCTTCAGTACCTGCCGCCGAGTTTCGCCGCAGGTTCCGATATCTGAGCGTAGAGATAGTGGTTCTCGATCGAAACGGAAAGTCACGAACGGGTGAGACAGGCTTCGAGGAAGTCAAGCTGAAACACATCGTCGTGAGCGCGAATTTACCGCCTCGCGTTCAAACGAAAACCGCCGGAAATCTCTTTCCGGCGGTCATTGTCATGGAAGTCTGTTAACAATCAGGCAGCGAGATCGCGCAGAACCGTCTGCAGGATGCCGCCGTTGTTGAGGTAGATCACTTCGTCGAGCGTATCGACGCGCGACAACAGCGGAACTTCCTTCACGGTGCCGTCGCCGTAGGTAATCTTGGCAATCTTCTTTTCGCGCGGCTTGATGTTCTCAAGGCCCTCGATGCTGACGATTTCGTCGCCCTTCAGGCCGAGGCTTGCCCAGGTCGTGCCCTCTTCGAAGACGAATGGGATGACGCCCATTCCGACCAGGTTCGAGCGGTGAATACGCTCGAAGGACTGTGCAATGACCGCCTTCACGCCAAGCAGGTTGGTGCCCTTCGCTGCCCAGTCGCGGGACGAGCCGTTGCCGTACTCGACGCCAGCAAAGATGACGAGCGGAACGCCCTCGGCCTTATACTGCATAGCCGCGTCATAGATCGATTCCTCTTCCTTCGACGGATAGTGGATGGTGTAGCCACCTTCCTTGCCGTTCGGGCCGAGCATGTGGTTGCGGATACGGATATTGGCGAACGTGCCACGCATCATGACTTCATGGTTGCCGCGACGCGTGCCGTACTGGTTGAAGTCAGCGACGCCGACATTGTTCTCGAGTAGGTAAGCACCGGCCGGAGACGCAGCCTTGATCGAACCGGCAGGCGAAATGTGGTCGGTGGTGATCTTGTCGCCGAAAAGGCCGAGAACGCGAGCACCCTTGATGTCCGAAATACCCGAGCCGGTCTTGCCCATGCCCACAAAGTAGGGCGGGTTCTGCACGTAGGTCGACTTGTCATCCCAGGCGTAGGTCTGTCCGGCCGGCACTTTGACGGCCTGCCAGTTTTCATCACCCTTGAAGACGTCGGCGTACTTCGTTTCGTAAAGTTCGCGAGTGACGTACTTCTGGATGAAGTCCTGCACTTCGTGCGAGGTCGGCCAGATGTCCTTGAGGTAGACAGGCTTGCCGTTCTGGTCTTCGCCAATCGGCTCCTTGGTGAGGTCCTTCTGGACCGAGCCTGCGAGCGCGTAGGCAACGACGAGCGGCGGGGATGCCAGGTAGTTCGCCTGAACGTCGGGCGAAATACGGCCTTCGAAGTTGCGGTTGCCCGACAGAACGCCTGAAACGATCAGACCCTTGTCGTTGATCGTCTTCGAGATGGGCGCGGGCAGCGGGCCGGAGTTACCGATGCAGGTCGTGCAGCCGAAGCCGACGAGGTTGAAGCCGAGCTTGTCGAGGTCCGCCTGGAGGCCGGACTTCGCGAGGTATTCGCCAACCACCTGCGATCCGGGCGCCAGCGACGTCTTGACCCAAGGCTTCGTCTTCAGGCCCTTGGCAACAGCGTTGCGAGCGAGAAGGCCGGCAGCGATGAGAACCGACGGGTTGGAGGTGTTGGTGCAAGAGGTGATTGCGGCAATCGCAACGTCGCCATGGCCGAGATCGAAGTCGGTGCCTTCGACCGCGTAGCGGTTGGAGAGCTGACCGGGCTTCTTGTAATCGGTGTCCATCGAGCCGGCGAAACCGGAAGCGATGTTTTCGAGCGGGATACGGCCTTCAGGACGCTTCGGGCCGGCCATGGCAGGCACAACGTCGCCGAGGTCGAGTTCCAGCGTATCTGTGAAGACGAGGTCCGAACCATCGCCTTCGCGCCACATGCCCTGTGCCTTTGAGTAGGCTTCGACGAGAGCGATACGGTCCTTACTGCGGCCGGACATGTTGAGGTAGTTGATGGTTTCGCCGTCAACCGGGAAGAAGCCGCAGGTCGCGCCGTATTCCGGACCCATGTTGCCGATCGTCGCGCGGTCGGCGAGCGGCATGTTGTCCATGCCAGGGCCGAAGAATTCAACAAACTTCGAGACAACGCCCTTCTTGCGCAGCATCTGCACGACCATCAGCACGAGATCGGTCGCGGTGACGCCTTCCTTGAGCTTGCCGGTGAGTTTGAAGCCGATGACTTCAGGCAGAAGCATCGAGACCGGCTGGCCGAGCATGGCAGCTTCCGCTTCGATGCCGCCGACGCCCCAGCCGAGAACGCCGAGACCGTTGATCATCGTCGTGTGCGAGTCAGTACCTACGCAGGTATCCGGATAAGCAATCGTCTCGCCGTCCTCTTCCTTGGTCCAGACGGTCTGGCCGAGATATTCGAGGTTGACCTGGTGACAGATGCCGGTGCCCGGAGGAACGACGCGGAAGTTCTTGAACGCCTGCTGGCCCCACTTCAGGAAGCGGTAGCGCTCGCCGTTGCGCTGGTATTCCAGCTCGACGTTCTTGGCAAATGCTTGCGGCGTACCGAATTCGTCGACGATAACCGAGTGGTCGATGACGAGGTCGACGGGAACCAGCGGGTTGATCTTCTCTGGGTCGCCACCGAGCGACACCATCGCGTCGCGCATCGCGGCGAGGTCGACGACGGCGGGAACGCCCGTGAAGTCCTGCATCAGCACGCGCGCTGGACGATAGGCGATTTCGTTTTCGACAGCGCCCTTGTTGTTCAGCCATTCGGCCACAGCAAGGATGTGTTCCTTCGTCACCGACTGACCGTCTTCGAAGCGAAGCAGGTTCTCGAGCAAAACCTTCATCGAATAGGGAAGCTTCGAAACGCCCGGAAGGCCATTCACCTCAGCCTTGGGCAGGCTGTAGTAGACGTAGTCCTTACCGTTCACGGTGAGCGTGGAACGACAATTAAAGCTGTCAAGAGATTTAGACACGAGAGACCCCGTTTCTGATAGCGAACACAATCGTGCGGACGCCTATGCACGTAATGCACATCAGGATGCGGGTACGGCCATTTCCGCTGTCCGCACGTGGAGCGAAGCCCATGTTCGGCGCAAGGATGAAATTCACGCCGACCGCTGGCGTGGTTGCGGGTCTTATAGATAATTTCTATGAAAGGTGCCAGAGAGTGCGTGACCCATTTCGGATTTTTTTGCATTGCGATGACTGAAAAATTAAACCACGGAAAAGTCATGCATCTTGAGGCTGCCAATCTGGCTGCGCGCCGGGGCGAAGACCTGATTTTTGAGGGGCTTTCATTCGGCCTGGAAGCAGGCCAAGCGCTGGTTTTGACTGGTAAAAATGGATCGGGAAAGTCAACTTTGCTGCGCGTCGTCGCCGGTCTCCTCCGTCAGGAAAGGGGTACGGTGAGCTTTACCGATTCGCATGGCGACACACACAAGCGCGTTGGAGAAATCAGTCACTATCTCGGCCACCGCAATGCGATGAAAAGCGAACTGACCGTTGCTGAAAACCTCGAGTTCTGGCGCCGCTTTCTGGGACAGATGCACGGCCCCTCCGTTTCCATCGATGAGGCCGCAGCCGCGGTCGGGCTCGAAGGGATCACCCACCTTCCTTTCGGCTATCTCTCGGCTGGCCAGCAAAGGCGCTTTGCCTTCGCCAAGCTGCTGATCGCCTACCGGCCGGTCTGGATCCTCGATGAACCGACGGCGGCGCTCGACACAAGCGGCGACCGCCTCTTTGCCGAGCTCATCGAAGCGCATCGGCGCAATGGCGGCATCGTGCTTGCTGCGACCCACCAGCCCCTTGGCCTAGAAGGCGTGCAGGAACTGCGGATGACGGGGTTTGCTCATCCCGGATCAGGAGTGTGGGCATGACCGCACTTCTGCTGCGCGACCTCAAGATCTCCATCCGCGCCGGCGGCGGTGCGCTGGTCGGCGTCCTCTTCTTCCTGACCGTCGTTGCGGTCATTCCCTTTGGTGTCGGACCCGATCTCGCATTGTTGTCCCGTATCGGCCCGGCCATCGTCTGGATCGGAGCTCTGCTTGCGGCACTTCTCGGCCTCGACCGGCTATTCCAGGCCGAACGCGACGACGGCTCGCTCGACCTCATGCTGATGCAGGAGACCCCGCTCGTCCTGACGGTGCTGGTCAAGTGCCTGGCGCACTGGATCGCCACCAGCCTTCCGCTCGTCATTGCCTCGCCGCTGCTTGGCCTGTTCATGAACATGAGCGAGACGGCGATCGGCGCGACGATGCTGACACTGCTGGTCGGTTCACCGGCGATTACCTTCATCGGCGCGGTTGGCGCGGCCGTCGCCGTTGCCTTGCCGCGCGGCGGACTGTTGGTCTCGATCCTGGTCCTGCCACTGACCATTCCGGTATTGATCTTCGGCGTCAGCGCTACTTATTCGGCGGTCGAGGGGCCGTCGCCCTTCCTGCCACCGTTTCTGATCCTGATCGCGCTAACACTGTTCTTCGCCGCTATCGGCCCGGCCGCGGCGGCATTGGCGCTGCGCAACACGTCGGATTGATGGAGCGCTCGATTGCGACAGAAGGCATATCGCGGTAAGGAAACGGCATGAGTGAAACGAGCCTCGCCATCACGAAATTCAGCGATCTCGCCAACCCGACGCGGTTTCTGGCGCTGGCTGCACGCATCCTTCCCTGGATGGCCGCTTTCACGGCCCTCTGTTTCATCGTGGGGCTGTATCTCAGCTTCACGACCGAAGGCGACTATCAGCAGGGCGAGACGGTTCGCATCATGTATATCCACGTCCCGGCCGCCTGGCTTTCCATGATGGGCTATACGATCATGAGCCTCTCGGCGATCGGCACGCTCGTCTGGCGCCACCCGTTGGCGGATGTATCGGCCAAGGCCGCAGCCCCGCTGGGCGCCGCCTTCACGCTGATTGCCCTCGTCACCGGCTCTCTCTGGGGCAAGCCGATGTGGGGTACGTGGTGGGTATGGGACGCAAGGCTAACGTCCGTCTTCATTCTGTTCCTGATGTATCTCGGGCTTATCGCGCTCAATCGCGCAATCGACGAGCCGTCCAAGGCCGCACGCGTCAGCGCCGTGCTGATCCTCGTCGGCTTCGTCAACATCCCGATCATCAAGTTCTCCGTCGACTGGTGGAACACATTGCATCAGTCCGCAAGCGTCCTGCGTCTCGACGGCCCGGCCATCGATCCGGAATTCCTCCGGCCGCTGCTGGTGATGGCCGTGGCTTTCACCGCGCTCTTTTTCACCCTGCACATCATGGCCATGCGCAACGAAATCTGGCGTCGCCGTGTCGCCGCCCAACGCCGTATGGCAGCCCGGCTCGCGAGCCGCGAGGGATAGCCATGACACACGCTTTCTATGTTTACGGCTCCTACGCCTTTGCAGCGCTTGTGACAGCAGCCGTGACGCTGTGGACCTGGGCCGACGGTCGCGCTCGCCGTAAGGAACTTGCAGCCCTTGAGGCTTCCGGTATTCGCCGCCGCTCGGCGCGCGCAAAGGATGGCGAATGAGCCCCACGCCTGAAACGAACCCCGCCAAGCGCGGTTTCGGACGCTATGCCGTCGCCTTGATCCCGTTGGCGGTCTTTGCCGTCATTGCCGGCACTGCGGCCAAGATGCTTTACGATCAGGATGTCCATGGCAAGGATATCTCGGAAATCCCCTCAGCCCTCATCGGCACGAAGGCACCGACTCTCAACCTGCCGCCGCTCGAAGGCGCCAACCTGCCCGCCCTCACCGACGGTGCGATCAAGGGCAAGCTGACGCTCGTCAACGTCTTCGCCTCCTGGTGCATCCCCTGTCGCGAAGAGCATCCGATCCTGAGGGAACTCGCGAAGGACAGCCGCCTTAACGTGGTCGCCATCAACTACAAGGACAAGAACGACAACGCGCTTCGCTTCCTCGGCGAACTTGGCAATCCCTTTGCCGCTATCGGCATCGACCCCAAGGGGCAGGCCGCGATCGATTGGGGTGTCTACGGAATTCCGGAAAGCTATCTCGTCGCCCCTGACGGCACAATCCTATACAAACGTGTAGGCCCGTTCGACGACATCAGCCTGAAGGAAGGTCTGTTGCCCGCTATGGCAAAGGCCCTTGGCAAGCCCGCTTCCTGATCAGATCGCGCTTTGCCAGGTCTTGACCGCCTCGACGGGCCAGACCAGCATCAAGACGTTGAGCGTCAGGTTGTCGCGGATCAGGTAGCCGGTCAAAAGCTCGAAGAAGATCGCTATCGCCACCGTCAGCGCCACCGGCGCGCGCGATGCGAAGATGAAGCCGACAACCATGAACACGGTGTCCATCGCTGAATTGATGATGCTGTCGCCGTAATAGTCGAGCGAGATCGTCGCCGAGCGGTAGCGATCGATGATGACGGGCGAGTTCTCCAGCAGCTCCCAGCCGGACTCGATGACCAGCGCCAACAGCAGGCGTGTCGCAAACGGCTTTCCGCGCAGGACGAGATGCGCCACGCCGTAGAAGATGAACCCGTGGATGATATGCGATGGCGTGTACCAGTCCGACAGGTGCTGGGAATTGCCACTCGACTTGACGACGCCTTCCCACAGCTTGACATAGCCGCAGGTGCAGATCGGCGTGCGGCCCATCAGATACTCGGCAACCACCTGCGCCAGCAGAACCAGTAGGCAGGCTGCGAACCAGAACGTCTGATGGCGAACCCTTGTCTGCGCCTCTGCAACCGTCACTTTTCGGCCTCTCCAGCCGGCGTTACCGTGTGCTTCATGATCAGTGGCATCTGCGCCATCGTGAAGATGATGGTGATCGGCATCGTTCCCCAAACCTTGAAGGCGATCCAGAAGTCATCGGAGAAATTGCGCCAGATGACTTCGTTCAGCACTGCGAGAAAGAGGAAGAAGATGCCCCAGCGAACCGTCAGCTTGCGCCATCCCTCGGCATCGAGCTGGAAGGCCGCATTGAAGACGTAGCCGAGCAACGACTTGCCGAAAGCCAGGCCGCCAAGCAGCGAAACGCCGAAGAGCGCGTTGACGATGGTCGGCTTCATCTTGATGAAGGTTTCGTTCTGCAGGTAGATCGACAGCGATCCGAAGATAACGACCACGATTCCCGACACGAACGGCATGATCGGCAGGTGCCCGAGCACGACCTTCGAAACGATCAGCGAGACCACGGTCGCGGCCATGAAAAGGGCCGTTGCCACGAACAGCGGTCCGCCAAGCTCCGAGAGAACAGGAAAACGCTCGACCAGCCACGCGCCGCGCAGGTTGGCGAAGAAGAAGATCAGCAGCGGGCCAAGCTCCAGCGCCAGTTTCAGCATCGGGTGATGCCTGTCGGCCGCGCTTGGGGTGATATCGCTCTCTGTCGTCATTCTATCTCAAATCCGTTTGTGTCACACGAGACGCTTGCCCGTGTTTGTCGGCATATCTGTGGCACTATTGGCCGAGCCCGGCAATGGCGTGCGCGAAATCCTCGGCCTCGAACGGCTCGAGATCATCGACGCCTTCGCCGACGCCGATGAAATAGACTGGTAGCTTGTGCTTGGCGGAGATCGCCACGAGGATACCGCCGCGGGCCGTGCCGTCGAGCTTCGTCATGATCAGCCCGTTGACGCCTGCGACATTGCGGAAGATCTCGACCTGCGACAGCGCGTTCTGCCCCGTTGTCGCGTCGAGCGTCTGCAGCACCGTATGCGGCGCGTCCGGATCAAGCTTGCCGAGAACGCGAACGATCTTCTCAAGTTCGGCCATCAGCTCCGCCTTGTTCTGAAGACGGCCGGCGGTATCGATGATCAGCACATCGCACTTCTTCGCCTTGGCCTGCTCGAAAGCGTCATAGGCGAGGCCTGCGGCATCCGCGCCGAGCTTGGTGCCGATGAACTCCGACTTGGTGCGATCGGCCCAGATCTTCAGCTGTTCGATCGCAGCGGCGCGGAACGTGTCGCCGGCTGCCACCATGACCTTCAGCCCGGCGCCCGACAGCTTCGCCGCGAGCTTGCCGATCGTCGTGGTCTTACCAGTACCGTTGACGCCGACGACAAGGATGACATGCGGCTTGTGGCTGAGGTCCAGCTGCAGCGGCTTGGCGACAGGCTTCAGCACTTTGGCGATCTCGCTTGCCATGATGCGGCTGACATCCTCTCCGGTGACGTCCTTGCCGTAGCGCTCGGAGGCGAGCGTATCGGTGACGCGCATCGCCGTCTCGACGCCGAGATCGGCCTGGATCAGCAGATCCTCGAGATCTTGCAGCGTCTCGTCGTCGAGCTTGCGCTTGGTGAAGAGCGCCGCGATCTGGCCGGTGAGCTGCGACGACGTGCGGGCAAGGCCGGCACGCAGACGCTGGAACCAGGAAAGTTTAGGAGCAGGAACCAGAGGCGCTGCCTCGGAAGCCACGGGACCTGTCGCAAATCCCTTTGGAAGAACCGGCGCGGCCGAGGCATCATCGGAAACGGCATCGTCTTCGATCGGAGCAGATATCTCTTGATCGGCGGGAGAGAGTTCATCCGTGATGGGCTGCTGCTCAGCATCAGCGTCCGTTTCAAGCTCTGCGGCCGGCTCGTCGGTTTCGGCAGCGTATACTACCTGCGCAACGTCGTCCTCTTTTGCCTGCTCGCCGGTTCCCGGCTGCAGGGAAGCAGCAACAGCAACCGCCTCTTCCGGCGCGCTTTCGGCGGGAGTAACGACCTCGGTTTCGGCCTCGAGCAGCGACAGCGGCACAACACCTATATCGCTCGCCTGCATCTCGGACGGCAAGACCTCGGAAACGTCTTCCTCGACGGGCACGAGCGCTTCGGCCTGCTCGGCTAGATCCTCGATCGGAGCGTCCTCACCTACGTCTTGGGCAGGACCGCCAGCCGTATCCATCTCCTCGGCCAGAACGGGGTCGGCGGCAACAGGAAGATTTTCCTCACGCGAGTGCGGCTCCAGTTCGGACTCGACTGCTTTCGTCTCGACCGGCTCCGGCGCCTGCTCTTCCTCCGGCTTTGGGCCGAAGGTGAAGACCTTTTTGATGAAATTGAACGCCATGAGGATTCCGTAAACTCAGGCCGCGTCGGCGGCCGTCAATTGCATGTCGAGGTGTTTGCCGTTGTGCCCGGTGATCACAGCCTGCACGAAGCTTCGGGGCGCCAGTCCGGCCGCTGCGACAAGCGTGAAGTTCTCGGTATGCGCCAAACCGTTGTTTTCCACCAGCAGCCATTGCCGCGTTCCGACCATTCCGTCGAGATGGGACTGATGCAGGCGATGTCCAGTGGCGCGAAGCCGCGCTGCCCGCTCCTTGACCAGCGCGCGATCGAGCTGCGGCATCCGCGCGGCGGGCGTCCCCGGCCGTGGGCTGTACGGGAATACGTGAAGATGGGCGATACCGGCCTTTTCCGCGAGCCGCTCGGCATTGGCGAACATCTCTTCGCTCTCTGTCGGGAACCCGGCGATCATATCTGCGCCGAAGCTCATCTCAGGCCGCAGGCGGCGCACGTCGTTGACGAAGGCCAAGGCGTCCGCGCTGGAATGGCGGCGCTTCATTCGCTTCAGGATCATGTCGTCACCATGCTGCAGGGAAAGGTGAAGATGTGGCATGAACCGCTCTTCCTCGGCGATCAGGTCCAGCAGATGCTTGTCCGCCTCGATGCTGTCGATCGACGAAAGCCGCAGGCGGCGAATATCGGGCACCTGCTTCAGAAGCGTCTTCGCGAGCAACCCGAGCGTCGGTTCGCCGGGTAGGTCAGCGCCGTAACTGGTCGCATCGACCCCGGTCAGAACGATCTCGCGGTAGCCGCTTTCGACGAGCTTGCGCGCCTGGTCGACGACCGCTCCCATTGGCACCGAACGCGAATTGCCCCGACCATAGGGAATGATGCAGAAGGTGCAGCGGTGGTCGCAGCCGTTCTGGACCTGGATGAAAGCCCGCACGTGACCATCGATGTGCTTGACCATCTGCGGCGCTGTCTGGCGCACGCTCATGATGTCGTTGACGCGTAGCTTCTCTTCCGCCGAAACACCAAAATCCGGCAGAGCGCGATAGGAAGCGCTCTTCAGTTTTTCCTCGTTGCCAAGGACGGCATCGACCTCTGCCATGTCGGCGAAGGTTTCCTTCTCCGTCTGGGCCGCGCAACCTGTCACGATGATGCGGGCATGAGGATTGTCGCGCCGCGCGCGACGGATTGCCTGGCGAGCCTGACGCACGGCTTCACCGGTGACGGCGCAGGTATTGACGAGGATGGCATTGTTGAGCCCGGCCTTTTCAGCCTCCGCCCGCATCACTTCGGATTCGTAGGTATTCAGACGACAGCCGAAGGTGATGACTTCGACGCCGCTCACCGCGCTTCCGCTCCCGGCGCCGCATCGCGCGACCACGAACCCGTCGCCGGATCGAGCGTGCCGGACCATTCCCATTCGGCGGGCCCCGTCATGATCACGTGGCCATCGCGTTCGCGCCATTCGATGTTGAGTATGCCCTGATTTGGGCTGCTTGCGACCTTCACCGCCACTTCGCGTCCGGTCCGTCCGGTGCGAGCGGCGGAAACAGCCGTCGCACAGGCCGCAGAACCACAGGCAAGCGTCAGTCCCGCTCCCCGCTCCCAGGTGCGCGTCGTAATCGAACTGGGAGAGGTCACCTGCGCCAGCGTGATATTGGCGCGCTCCGGGAACATCGGATGGTTTTCAAGCAGCGGTCCAAAGCGGCCGAGATCGAACGACATCGGATCGCGGTCGATCCAGAAGATCGCATGCGGATTGCCCATCGAGGCGACGGAAGGCGAATGCAGGACCGGGTTGTCGATCGGCCCGATCTGCAGCTCGATGCGGCTGGTATCATGGAATTCTTCGGCAAGCGGAATCTTATCCCACTCGAAGACCGGCTTGCCCATATCGACGGAGATCGTCCCATCATCATGCTCGACGGCATTGAGGATGCCGGCCACCGTCTGGAACGTGAAAACCTTCTTGCCGGTTTCCGAAGCAAGCGCCTGTACGACGCAGCGCGTGCCGTTGCCGCAGGCTTGTGCCTTCGAGCCGTCGGAGTTCAGGATATCAATCCAGGCATCCGTGCCCGCTGCTTTCGGATCGTGGATCGCCATGATCTGGTCGAACTGCGTGTCGGGTGCGGCATTCAGCGCGATCGCCGCGGCCGGCGTCACCTTGTCGGCACGACCGCGCATGTCAACGACGAGGATCTTGTTGCCAAGCCCGTTCATCTTCGCGAATTCGACCGTTGCGCTCATAGTGTCATGTCCGTCTCTGTTTGGGCTGTATATGGCGGAAATGCATGGGAATTACCAGTGGGTTGACTGGCGTGGCTTCAGCTACACATTGGCAGAAGGAGATAGCCAGACTTCATATTTAATAATGACTGCAAATATCTAGCGCTTTTCGCCGCTTCGAGGCATTCTTGCTCTCGGATGGTGCTTTTGGCAGGGAGGATCGCCGATGCGCTGCTTCACGGTACTTGGGCCCTCGCAGACGGGAAAGACGACGCTCGTCACAAAGCTGGCCTCGCTCGAGGGAACGCCCAGAAAGTCAGCCTCTCCATATGGATCAAGCCTGACGGAGTTCGATTTCAAGGACGAAGCGTGGTGTGCGATCGACACACCCGGAGCAAACGAGGCGCTGGCCTTGGCGCAAGATGCCCTGCTCGCTAGCGACGCCTGTATTCTCTGCATATCACCAACACCCGACGAAGCGGTTCTGGTGGCACCCTATCTGCGGGCGATCGAGGCGTCCGGCACGCCCTGTTTGGTCTTCATTAACAGGATGGACGAGCCGCGCGGCCGATTGCGCGACGTCATCGGCGCACTCCAGGCCTACTCAAACCACCCCCTCGTTCTGCGGCAGGTGCCGATCCGCGAAGGCGACACGGTCGTCGGCAGTTGCGACCTGATTTCCGAACGCGCCTGGCGCTATCGCGAAGGTCAGCCTTCCGCGCTGATCGAACTACCCAAGGACGTTGCCGAGCGCGAGCACGAGGCGCGAACGGAGATGCTGGAGCAGCTTTCGGAATTCGACGATTGGCTTCTCGAGGAACTCATCGAGGATAGAGAGCCGGCAAGCGACACGCTGTTTGCGATTTCCTCGCGCATCCTCAAGGAAAATCGGATCATCCCCGTATTGTTCGGCTCCGCCTCACATAGCAACGGCATCATGCGTCTGATGAAGGCGCTCCGCCACGAGGCGCCGCCGGCAACAGCGCTTCGAACTCGGCTTGCCGCCTCTTCCGCTGCGGACGAAGCGACACTTTCAGCCGTGAGTTTCCACGCCTACCACAAGGCCAATGTTGGCAAGACGGTCCTTGTGCGGGCACTCGTCGATGGCCTGAAACAGGGCGCCTCCCTTGGCGGTCCTACGCTGGGTCCCCTGCAGGAAGCCGGCAACGGAAAACCGATCAGCGGCCCTGTGCAGGCCGGCAGTATCTTTGCCGCTCTGAAATCGGACCATCTGCCCGTGCCCGCATTGCTGACGCAAGCCGGAAGCCTCGAGCCCCCCGACTGGACAACACCGCCGACACCGATGCTGGAGAGGATCCTCATTCCCGGCAGCGAGCGCGACGAGACCAAGCTCTCGGCGACGCTTGCAAAGCTGGCGGAAACCGATCGCGGCTTGAAGGTCATGCAGGAAGAAGGAACCGGCGCGGCGCTGATCTGCGCCCAAGGGCCCGTTCACCTGCGCGATCTCCGCAAGACGCTTTCCGAGGTTTTCCGGGTCGAGGTTTCGGAACGCGCACCCAACCCGGTCTACCGGGAGACGATCTCCAAGCCCTCGGACGTCCATTATCGACACCGCAAGCAGACAGGCGGCGCCGGGCAGTTCGCGGATGTGCAACTCAGCGTCAGGCCGAACGAGCGCGGCCACGGGTTTACGTTTGCGGAAAACGTCAAGGGCGGCACCGTGCCGCGAAACTACATCCCGGCTGTCGAGGCCGGCGCCCGCGAAGCGATGGAAAAGGGGCCGCTCGGCTTCCAGGTCATTGACGTCGATGTCACCTTGACGGACGGCCAGTATCACTCGGTCGACAGCTCCGACTTCGCTTTTCGGACCGCCGGAAAGATGGGGGTCAAGCAGGCGCTGTCGCAGGCGTCAGCCGTCCTCATGCAGCCCGTCGTCAGGGTGGAAATCCATATCCCCTCGGTCTACTCAGGCGGCATGGTGACACTCGTTTCTTCGCTCAAGGGACAGGTGCTCGGCTTCGACCGCGACGAGAACGCCAAGGGCTGGGACATCTTTCGAGCGCTGGTACCGGGTGGCGTGCTTGACGATCTCGCCCGGTCGCTCAAGTCCGCAACGCAGGGCATCGGCCATTTCTCCAAGACCTTCGATCATTTCGAAGAGCTCTACGGCAAGGAAGCCGACAGCATCATCAATGCGCATGGTTCAGGCGCCCAGACGCACTGATCATACCGGCGGCACGTCGAAGACCTCACCTGCCCGGAGCGGCCGGAACCGATCCGGGGATATGCCGTGCTCGATCATCGCTGTAGTGAGCGCCTTGACCGGCGCATCGACCGACTCGTCCGTCAGCTGGAATGTGGCGAAGTGGTGCCCGGCAACATAGGCGGCATTGGCAAGCTTCATTCCCATGACCGCTTCATCGGGATTTTGATGCTGGCCCTTCATGAACCAGCGCGGCTCATAGGCCCCGAACGGCAGGATGGCGAGGCGAAAGCCATCATGTTCCTGCTGGGCGGCCTTGTAGTTGACCCCGCCATGAAAGCCCGTATCGCCGATGTGATAGATCTTCCCGGCCGGCGTCGCCAACACGAAGGCAGCCCAGAGCGCCATGCGACGATCCCCGGTGCCGCGCGCCGACCAGTGGTGGGCGGGCTCCGCGTAGATATTGATCCCCGCAAGCGAGATGCGCTCGCCCCAGTCCATCGCCGTCACCTGTATGGTGGGGACGGCACGGCGAATGATCGTATCGTTGCCAAGCGGTGTGACGACATGCGGCCGGTGTTTCGCCTGCAGACGGCGAAGCGTCGCAACGTCGAGGTGATCGTAGTGGTTATGCGAAACGAACACGAGATCGATCGGCGGCAGATCGTCGAACGCTATACCGGGCGCAACGACGCGTTTAGGCCCGGCGAAGGCAAAGGGGCTGGCTCGATCGGACCAGACGGGATCCATCAGGATGTTCAACCCCGCGACCTGAATTAGCATAGTCGCATGGCCGACCATCGTTACCCTGATGTTCTCGCCAGCGACACGCAAATCCGGCTTGGCTGGCTGGAACGGGCTCGGTACCGACTTCGGCCAGCGATCCCGGCCGCCGCCGAACTGCCATCGCATCAGATCTCTGAAACCGAGAGGCTCGATACCGTCAGGATTGAAGAAATGCGTACCGTCGAAGTGATCGGAGACCGGACCTTGATAATAGGGATTGCGTCGTTTGGCCGTGGGCATGCAAGAGCGTTTCCGTTGAAGGAAAAGCAGATCTGGGATCGGGCGCGCGGTTTTGAAAGGCCGAAACGCCGTCTTTTCTCGGCTTTGCCTTGACTCGCGCCGCTTTTTCCTGTTTACCGCCGCTCAATCTGCGACGAGCTTCAAGACTCGAGCCACCGACCGGGACCCGCAAAGGTATAAATCGATCCCGGAGGTCCACACCCGACAGCGCGATGCGCCCTCGGGTGGTTTTTGGCTATGCGTCTTGTTTTCGTCAAGGAAAAGCACAAGGTTTCCGTCTCCAGGAAATCACAAGGAAGAGCCGATGTTTGAGAACCTCCAGGACCGTCTTGGATCCATTCTGAATGGACTGACAGGCCGTGGCGCGCTTTCGGAAAGCGATGTTTCCGCAGCGCTGCGCGAGGTTCGCCGTGCGCTTCTGGAGGCTGATGTCGCGCTTGACGTGGTGCGCGGCTTTACCGATCGCGTCCGCGAAAAGGCCGTCGGCGCCGAGATCCTGAAGTCGATCAAGCCCGGCCAGATGGTCGTCAAGATCGTCCATGATGAGCTGATCGAGATGCTCGGCGGCGAAGGCGTGGGCGTCGACCTGCATGCCGTTGCCCCCGTCGTCATCATGATGGTCGGTCTGCAGGGCTCGGGCAAGACGACCACGACGGGGAAGATCGCCAAGCGTCTCACCGATCGCGAGAAGAAGAAAGTGCTGATGGCGTCGCTCGATACGCGACGTCCGGCCGCCCAGGAACAGCTGCGCCAGCTCGGCGTGCAGACAAACGTTGACACGCTGCCCGTGATCGCAGGCCAGTCGCCGACCGATATCGCTGCGCGCGCCGTACAGGCCGCCAAGCTCGGCGGCCATGACGTCGTCATCCTCGACACCGCCGGCCGTACGCATATCGACGAGCCCTTGATGGTCGAGATGGCCGACATCAAGAAGAAGTCGAACCCGCATGAAATCCTGCTGGTCGCGGATAGCTTGACCGGTCAGGATGCCGTCAACCTAGCGCGCAGCTTCGACGAACGTGTCGGCATCACCGGCCTGGTGCTCACCCGCATGGACGGCGATGGCCGTGGCGGTGCCGCCCTTTCGATGCGCGCCGTTACCGGCAAGCCGATCAAGCTCATCGGTGTCGGCGAG
This sequence comes from Rhizobium sp. BK399, assembly GCF_014194695.1. Lineage (GTDB taxonomy): Bacteria > Pseudomonadota > Alphaproteobacteria > Rhizobiales > Rhizobiaceae > Rhizobium. The sequence goes on from NZ_JACIAH010000007.1 coordinate 242,033, forward strand.
CGCATGGGCGAACTCGAAGAGTTCCACCCCCGCCGTATCGCCGACCGCATTCTCGGCATGGGCGACATCGTTTCGCTGGTTGAGCGCGCCGCCGAAAACATCGACGCCGAAAAGGCGGCGGCCATGGCCGCCAAGATGGCCAAGGGCAAGTTCGACCTCAACGACCTCGCCGACCAGCTGCGCCAGATGCAGAAGATGGGCGGCATGGGCGGCATCATGAGCATGATGCCCGGCATGGCCGGCATGAAGGACAAGATGGCTTCGGCCGGCCTCAACGACAGCCTGTTCGGTCGCCAGCTCGCCATCATCGGTTCGATGACCAAGGCCGAGCGTGCCAACCCTGACATACTCAAGCATTCGCGCAAGAAGCGCATCGCTGCCGGCTCCGGCACCGACGCCTCCGACATCAACAAGCTTCTGAAGATGCACCGCCAGATGGCGGACATGATGAAGATGATGGGCGGCAAGGGCAAGGGCGGCCTGATGAAGCAGATGATGGGTGGCCTTGCCGGCAAGATGGGTCTTGGCGGCCTCGGCGGCGGCATGCCCGATCTTTCGAACATTGATCCCAAGCAGCTCGAAGCGCTCCAGAAGCAGGCTGAAGCTGCCGGTCTAGGAAAGCCGGGCGGCGGGCTGCCCGGTCTTGGCGGCGGCGGTTTGCCGGGTCTGGGCGGCGCCAAGCTTCCGGGTCTCGGCGGTGGTTTCCCGGGCCTTCCCGGCCTGCCCAAGAAGAAGTGAAGGGGTCGCGTAGACAATGATTGATCCTGAAATCAAAGCCCAGCTTTCGAACTATCGCCAGTCGATCGACAACATCGACGCCGCGCTGGTCCATATCCTGGCCGAACGTTTCCGCTGCACCAAAGAAGTCGGCGTTCTCAAGGCCAAGTACAAGTTGCCGCCGGCCGATCCGGCGCGCGAAGAATACCAGATCGAACGCCTCCGCCATCTGGCGAAGGATGCCAATCTGGATCCGGATTTCGCCGAGAAGTTCCTGAACTTCATCATCAAGGAAGTCATCCGGCATCATGAGCAGATCGCTGCAGACCACGCCGAAAACGGCGCCGCAGCAAAATGAACCATACCGCCGGATCAGGCGGTCCAGAAAAGTCCAAGGAGTAAAGAAAATGGCACTGAAAATTCGTCTCGCACGCGGTGGTTCCAAGAAGCGCCCGTACTACCACATCGTTCTCGCTGACGCCCGTTCGCCGCGCGATGGCCGCTTCCTCGAAAACCTCGGTTCCTGGAATCCGATGCTCGCCAAGGACAACGGCGCTCGTATCACCCTGAACAACGACCGTATCAAGCACTGGCTCGATCAGGGCGCACAGCCGACCGACCGCGTTCTGCGCTTCCTCAACGAAGCCGGCCTCGCAAAGCGTGACGCCAAGAGCAACCCGGAAAAGGCAAAGCCGGGCAAGAAGGCTCAGGAGCGCGCTGCTGAAAAGGCTCAGAAGGCCGCCGACGCTGCTGAAGCTGCTGCTTCCGCAGAATAATCGGGGACTTTCCCTTATCGAACGGGCGGCATGGCGACATGCCGCCCGTTTTCGTTTCCATTCCGCCGCACTTCGTTTAAGAGAAGCCAAGATTTGCGGCTTCATGTGAAGGACGTCATGGCAAAGCTTGAAAATCCCGTTCTGATGGCAACGATCGGTGGCGCCCAGGGCCTGCGCGGCGAAGTGCGCGCCAAGGCCTACACTGCCGACCCGACGGCCCTCGGCGACTATGGCAACCTGCACAGCCTTGATGGCCGTACCTTCGAAATCCTCGACATCCGGGAAATGAAGAACGTCGTTGTCGTCCGCTTCCGCGGGATTAACGATCGCAATGCTGCCGAGGAACTGAACGGACTGGAGCTCTATATCGAGCGCGACAACCTGCCGGACGAGGAACTGGAGGAAGACGAATTCTTCTACGCCGACCTCGAGGGCCTGGAAGCGCTCGACGACCAGGGCGTCAGCTACGGCACAGTGACCGGCGTTTTCGACTTCGGTGCCGGCGACCTCCTGGAACTGAAGGGTCCCGGCAAGCGCCCCGTGTTGATCCCCTTCTCGGAAGCCTCGGTTCTCGATATCGACCTCGAAAGCGGCAGGATCACCATCGATCCCTTGGCTGCCGGTCTCGTCGATACCGAGGATGACAGCGCGAAATTCACGCCAGACACGCCGAAAAAGAAGAAGTGAGGCGGTCGATGGCGTTTCGCGCGACCGTGCTGACCCTCTACCCGGAAATGTTTCCGGGTCACCTCGGCTATTCCCTTGCCGGCAAGGCGATGGAACGTGGCCAGTGGTCGCTCGACACGTTGCAGATTCGCGATTTTGCCACCGACAAGCACCGCACTGTCGATGATACGCCCGCTGGCGGCGGCGCCGGAATGGTGCTCAAACCCGACGTCCTCGCCCGCGCCATCGACAGTGCTTCAGAGAACGACAGCCGTCCACGCCTGCTGATGAGCCCGCGCGGGAAGCCGCTGACCCAGGAGCGCGTGCGCGAACTGGCGTCCGGCGATGGCGTCATCATCGTCTGCGGTCGCTTCGAGGGCGTCGATCAGCGCGTCATCGAAGCGCGCGAGCTGGAAGAAGTCTCGATCGGCGACTACGTGCTGTCGGGCGGCGAGCCGGCGGCGCTGACCGTGCTGGACGCAATCGTCCGCATTCTGCCGGGCGTCATGGGAAACGATCTTTCCGGATTGCATGAGAGTTTCGAAGGCGGCCTGCTGGAGCATCCGCACTACACCCGTCCGCAGGAATGGGAGGGCCGCGAGATCCCGGCGATCCTGACGTCGGGCAATCATGGCGCAATCGAAAAATGGCGCCGCGAGCAGGCGCTGCAGCTGACTCGCGAACGACGCCCGGACCTGTTGGAAGAATGAAAAATGCCCGGCCAAAGCCGGGCATTGCATTGTTTGGTGTCAGTTCGTAGCGCCGACTGCGGAGCCACGTGTGCCCATGCGCAACACGTAGTAGACGACACCGCCAATGCCGACGCCGAAGAACCAGCCATAGGTCCCCCACCATTCCGGCAAGATCGACGTGAAAGTCGGGAGAACCGACGAGAACAGCGAGCCGATGATGAAGGCGATGAACGCATTCGTGTGCCAGCCATTCTGGAAGCGGAACTCGCCATTCTCCTGATAGAGGTCTGAGACGTTCAGCTCACCCTTCCGGATCAGATAGTAGTCGACCATCATGATCCCGAAGATCGGACCCATTGTCGAACCGATGAAGTTGACGAAGTGTGCAGCACCCGTCTCCCACGGTGCGAAGGGGTAGAGCACCAGCGCGATCAGGGCTGCGATATAGCCGCCGCCCTTGAAGCTGATCTGGCGAGGGAAGACATTCGAGAAATCGAAGGCTGGCGAGACGAAGTTGGCCACCACGTTGATGCCAAGCGTTGCGACAGCGAAGGTCAAGGCGGCAAGCAATGCCAGGAACCAGCTGTCGAATTTCGCCGAGATTGCTTCCGGATGCAGCAACACTTCGCCGTAGACGGTGAACGCAGCCGTGGTGGTAACGCCTGCGACGAGGCAGAAGGCGAGCAAGTTGATCGGCAGGCCCCAGAGATTGCCGGTGCGCAGGGTTTTCGTGTCCTTGGCATAGCGCGAGAAATCGCAGAAGTTCAGGTAGAGCGCTGCGAAGTAGGTGATCCAGGTGGCGGCAACGGCGGCAAGAGCCGGGAAGGTGCCGGGTTCGTAGGAAATGCCCGCGTCTTTCGTCTTCTCAAGCAGCACGTCGCGCGGGATCTCGCTGCCGAAGGAGAAGGTGCCGGCCTTGGTGATGAGATAGACGGCGAGAACAAGCATCATGATCCAGACGGCAGGGCCGGCCAGGTCCTGGAACTTGCGCACCGTCTCCATGCCGCGCTGAATGATCAGGAGCTGCAGCGCCCAGACGACAACGTAGCAGATCACCTCGAGCGTGGAGTGACCAAGCATGTGGCTGTTCTGATGGAAGGCCAGCATGCTCTCGTTGCGAATGAGAAGAGCGACGATCGCGCCGGATGCAGCCGCCGTCTGTGCGCCGTACCAGAAGCAGGCGACAACGGCGCGAACCAGAGCCGGGGCATTGGCTCCGAACGTGCCGAACGAAGCGCGCGCAAGTACCGGGAACGGTACGCCCGTCTTGACGCCGGCGTTACCGACGAGGCTCATGAGGAAGAAGATGACCAGCGAGCCGAGACCGATGGCGATCACGAAATTGATGAAGCTGCCGCACAGCAGGAAAAGGCTGGCGGCGAGATAATAGCCCCAAAGGCTGTGAACATCAGAAGTCCACACATTGAATATACTGAAAGCGCCCCACTTCCTCTCCTGAGCGGGCGCGAGGTCCTCGTTATATAACGAGGGCGACGGATTACTGACTGTCATTCATTCCCCTCCGAAAACTCCGACGGATCACAATTTGATCCGAAACAGAATCTGCTCCTCGGTTGGGCATTTGACAAATATTTAATCAAATGAGTCACAGGCTTGATATTGTGCAGCGCCGTTGAAGGCCGCGTTTTATCGGCCGACGCAGCGAAATTTCCGGGCCGAAGGGGTGACAAAGCCTGCGCAATACGGTATGCGCACGCCCGGAATGGGAAAACTCCCATCAACCATGCAAAGAAAAACAGACGAATTCGCTCCTGCCCTCACCGGCAAATATCTGAGGCTCGACCAAGGATAGATCGTTCAGAGCGCTCTGGCTGTTGAACCAACAAAGAGGTTGAGTCATGAACATCATTCAGCAGCTTGAGGCCGAACAGGTCGCCAAGATCGAAGCCCAGCGCACGCTTCCTGAATTCTCCCCAGGCGATACCGTTCGCGTCAACGTGAAGGTCAAGGAAGGCAACCGTACCCGCGTACAGGCCTACGAAGGCGTTTGCATCGCTCGCTCCGGCGGTGGCCTGCAGGAGAACTTCACGGTTCGCAAGATCTCCTACGGCGAAGGCGTCGAGCGCGTATTCCCGGTCTACTCCCCGGCAATCGAAAGCGTAGAAGTCGTTCGCCGCGGTAAGGTCCGTCGCGCGAAGCTTTACTACCTGCGCGATCGTCGCGGCAAGTCGGCTCGTATCGTCGAGAACACCGGCACGCGCGCCCGCAAGCTCAACGACGCCGAGCGCCAGGCCGTTGCCGAGGAAAAGGCACGTCTGGAAGCCGAAAAGGTTGCAGCAGCTCAGGCGCTCGCGGCCGAAAAGGCAGCTCAGGAAGCCGCAGAAGCCAAGGCAGCAGCAGAAGCTGCAGCAGCGGCCGAGCCGGCAGCAGAATAAGTTTCAATCCTCACGGATTGTTGGAAAAGGCGACCTTCGGGTCGCCTTTTTTATTGCGTGCGATGATACGCAGACAGTTCCCCCAAGGACCATTGTCCGGAATTGCGAACAACCCGTGCGGAAAGCATGGCGTTATCAGCAGACCGAACCTGCCCTATGTCTACCCCGTCTTTAAACGGAGTAGATCATGTCCAATCTCGAAAAATCGGGCACATTCACACTCGGCGACCGTGCGGTGACGCGGCTCGGTTATGGTGCCATGCAACTGGCCGGCAAGGGCGTCTTCGGCCCACCGAAAGACCGCGGCGAAGCCATAGCCGTTCTGCGTGAAGCCATCGAAAGCGGCGTCAACCACATCGACACCAGCGACTTCTATGGCCCGCACGTCACCAATCAGATCATCAGGGAAGCGCTGCATCCTTACAGCGACAGTCTCGTGATCGTCACCAAGATCGGAGCGACACGCGGCCCGGATGCATCCTGGAACCCGGCCTTCTCTCGGGAAGCGTTAACGAAGGCGATCCACGACAACCTGACGAACCTCGGCCTCGATGTGATCGAGGTGGTCAATCTGCGCGCCATGTTTGATGTTCACGGCCCCGCGGAAGGATCTTTGGAGGAGCCTCTCACGGTCCTCGCCGACCTTCAGCGCCAGGGCCTTGTCAAACACATCGGACTCTCCAGCGTCACCGCCAAGCAAATTGCCGACGGCCGAAAGATCACCGAGATCGTTTGTGTCCAGAATCAATACAATCTTGCGCATCGGGAGGACGATGCGCTGATCGACCAGCTTGCCGTGGAGCAGACAGCCTATGTTCCGTTCTTTCCGCTCGGCGGCTTCTCGCCGCTGCAATCCTCCACGCTTTCGGACGTCGCCGAGGATCTGGGCGCAACGCCGATGCAGGTTGCGCTAGCCTGGCTCCTGCAGCGCGCACCGAATATCCTGCTCATGCCTGGCACCTCGTCACGGGTCCACCTCAGGGAGAATCTCGCGGTCGCAGACATTGGCTTGCCCGCCGATGCGATTGCGAAATTGAACGGCATCGCATCGGCAAAAGTGAGCTAGCTTTCGCGGCTGTGATGGAAGCGTTGCCATCTTGTTACTTGGCCGGTGATGCTCGCAATGCATCTCGCAAAAATCTTCGCAGGAAGAGGCGGTCTTTGGGGCCGCCTTTTCTGTTTTTGCACGGCGACATGCGGCAATTCTCTTGCTATCCGCTTCGCAACTATGACAGGTTTCGCGAGCTATATTTCGGGGAGATACCTAATGCCGTTCCGCCGCGCCGTCCTTGCAGGACTGACCGCTCTCATCCTGTCGCCGCTCGCGACCTTTGCCGCCGATCTTCCCGACCTCAAGGGCAAGGCAGTCGTTGTCGTGACCGAAAACGCCTACCCGCCGCTGCAGTTCGTCGACCCGAAGTCCGGCAAGGCGATCGGCTGGGAATATGACGCGATGAACGAGATCGCAAAGCGGCTGAATTTCAAGGTCGAGTACCAGAACACCAGCTGGGACGCGATGATCCAGGCCGTCTCCGACAACCAGTACAATATTGGCATGACCGGTATCACCATCAAGGACGACCGCAAGGCAAAGGTGGATTTCTCCGATCCCTACATGCGCTCGCAGCAGTTCATGCTGGTGCGCGGCGACGAAAACCGGTTCAACGACGCGAAGACCTTCGGCGCCTTCAATGAAGGCCTCGTTGGCGCGCAGCCCGGCACCTCGCCCTTCTACACGGCCGTCTACGAGATCCTCGACGGCAACGAGCAGAATCCGCGCATCAAGCTTTTCGAGACTTTCGGCGCCACCGTTCAGGCCCTCAAGGCTGGAGACGTCGATGTCGTGCTCACCGATAGCGTCGCCGCCAAAGGCTATGTCGATGCCTCGAACGGTGGCCTGAAGGTCGTCGGCGGCCCGCTCGGCACCGAAGATTTCGGCTTCATCTTCCCGAAGGGCTCCGATCTCGTGGCACCCGTCAACGCGGCGATCGCCAGCCTCAAGGCGGACGGCACCTTCGACGCGCTGAACAAAAAGTGGTTCTTCGACTACAAGATGGGACAATGATCCTTTCTTCGGTTAACACGTAATGGCTCCTCAGCCGGCCCCGGTTGGGCAGAGTAAGGGCGACTACCCCTGGTGGCTTGTCGCCCTCGTCGCGATCGGCATCGTCCTTGCCGTCGTCATCGTCACCAACGACATCTACGCGCAGGTCTTCCGCACCGTCTTCAATGGCGTCGGCGTTACCATCTTCGTGACGCTGGTAGGGTTTGCGCTCGCGACCCTTCTTGGCCTTGGCATCGCGTTGCTCGGACTGTCCGACAGTGTCGTGCTTCGCCAGATCTCCCGCTTCTATGTCGAAGTCATCCGCGGCGTGCCGATGCTGGTGCTGCTATTCTACGTCGCCTTCGTCGGCGCCCCCGGCATCGTCGCCGCCTACAACTTCCTGACCAGTCCACTGGTCCAGGCGGGCTTCAGCGAACCGGTGATGGTGCGCGACTTCTCGCTGATGTGGCGAGCGATCATCGCGCTTATGATCGGCTACTCCTCCTTCATCGCCGAAGTCTTCCGCGCCGGCATCCAGTCAGTCGATCAGGGGCAGATCGAGGCCGCCAAGGCGCTCGGCCTCTCGCGCTATCACCGTTTCCGCTTCGTGGTCTTCCCGCAGGCCATCAAGGTGATCTTTCCGCCGCTATCGAACGACTTCGTGGCGATGGTCAAGGACTCGTCGCTGGTATCGGTCCTCGGCGTGTCCGACATCACCCAGATGGGAAAAATCTACGCCTCCGGCTCCTTCCGCTTCTTTGAAACCTACTCGATCGTCACCTACATCTATCTCATCCTGACGATCGGCCTGTCGCTTGCATTGCGCCAGGTCGAGAAGCGGATGCGCAGAAGAGACGGGCGATAACGGCGTCATGATTCGAATTGCCGCCGTCGCCAAAAATTGATATGTGACGGCCCATGGAATCCAAGTTCAAGTGCATTGGCGCGCATATTTTCGTGCTGCAGGATCATTACCGCCTGCCGGCACGCTTCTTTGCGTCGGTGTCCGGTGCACTCAACAGCCGACTTCGTTGATCGAATGACGGCCGGCGGAGCCTTGTCCGCCCAAACTCTATCTCTCCATACGCATTCAATACGGACACAACGCCATGAGCGCACCGCGTACCCTTTACGACAAGATCTGGGCCGACCATCTGGTTGATGAACAGGCTGACGGCACCTGTCTTCTCTACATCGACCGCCACCTGGTCCACGAAGTCACCTCGCCGCAGGCTTTCGAAGGCCTGCGTATGACTGGCCGCAAGGTTCGCGCGCCGGAAAAGACGCTGGCTGTCGTCGACCATAACGTTCCGACGTCACCCGACCGGCATCTCGGCATCAAGAACGAAGAGAGCCGCATTCAGGTCGAGCAGCTCGCCATCAATGCCGCCGAGTTCAATGTCGAATACTACTCGGAGAACGACAAGCGGCAGGGCATCGTCCATATCATCGGACCTGAACAGGGCTTCACCCTGCCCGGCATGACGATCGTCTGCGGCGACAGCCACACCTCGACGCACGGCGCCTTCGGCTCGCTCGCCCATGGCATCGGTACTTCTGAGGTCGAGCACGTGCTCGCCACGCAGACCCTGATCCAGAAGAAGGCGAAGAACATGCTGGTGCAGGTTGACGGGCAGCTGCCTGCCGGCGTCACCGCCAAGGACATCGTTCTTGCCATCATCGGTGAAATCGGCACCGCCGGCGGCACCGGCTACGTCATCGAATACGCCGGCGAAGCCATTCGCGCGCTGTCGATGGAAGGCCGCATGACCATCTGCAACATGTCGATCGAAGGCGGCGCCCGCGCCGGGCTGATTGCGCCGGACGAAACCACCTTCGAATACATCAAGGGCAAGCCGCGCGCGCCGAAAGGCGAGGCGCTGGAGCAAGCGATCGCCTATTGGAAGACTCTGAAGTCGGACGAAGGCGCGCATTTTGACCGCGTTGTGAAGCTCAACGCCGCCGAATTGCCCCCGATTGTGTCTTGGGGTTCCTCGCCGGAGGACGTCATCTCCGTTCAGGGCGTCGTTCCGAACCCGGACGAAATTCCGGAGGAGACGAAGCGTGCTTCCAAGTGGCGTGCGCTCGACTACATGGGCCTGAAGCCCGGCACCCCGATCACCGAGATCAACATCGACCGCGTCTTCATCGGCTCCTGCACGAATGGCCGCATCGAAGACCTGCGCGCCGTTGCCAAGGTTGTCGAAGGCAAGACCGTCGCCTCGACCGTCAACGCCATGATCGTTCCGGGCTCCGGCCTCGTGAAGGAACAGGCGGAGCAGGAAGGTCTCGACAAGATCTTCAAGGCAGCCGGCTTTGACTGGCGCGAGCCGGGTTGCTCCATGTGCCTCGCCATGAACGACGACCGCCTGAAGCCGGGCGAGCGTTGCGCTTCCACCTCGAACCGCAACTTCGAAGGCCGCCAGGGCTTCAAGGGCCGTACCCACCTGGTTTCTCCGGCGATGGCCGCTGCCGCCGCGATCGCCGGCCACTTCGTCGATATCCGCGAGTGGAACTAAGACATGACGGCCTCCCCTCGGAAACGACGGGGAGGCCACCTCAGCAGACACCGGACGCATTCGGTGAGACAATAGCCGCGTTCGAACCTTAGCACCTTTCAGGTGAGCATATGAGCGCTGCAAAACCGTCCACAAAACGACGCCTGCTCCTTCTTCGTCACGCCAAATCCGCATGGCCGGAGAACGTGCCCGACCACGATCGCCCGCTAGCGGGTCGCGGAGAGAAGGCAGCACCGTTGATGGGCCGCTATCTCGCGCGTGAAAAGCTTATCCCCGATCTGGTTCTGGTGTCCTCGGCTCGGCGCACCCAGGAGACCTGGGGGCTTCTTGCCAAAAAGCTTCCGTCTGCGATCGCAAAGCGTGATGCGGAGGACTTGTACGAAGCTTCTGCCGCAAAGATCGCGGCTGTCGTACAAACCATCGATCCCAAGGTTCGGACGCTTATGCTGATCGGGCACAATCCCGGCTTTCAGGATCTCGCAGACGGTTTGATCGGCGAAGGCGATGCCGACGCATGCGCTCGCATCAGGGAGAAATTCCCGACGGCCGCACTTGCGGTGATCGAGTTCGATGCCGATCGCTGGAAGGATCTGAAGCCGCGAAGTGGCATGTTGGAACGCTTCATCACGCCACGTTCGCTTGCCTGAGGTGGCGTCTCTCCCCTCCCTCGAAATAGAGAGAAGGGAGAGCAGAGTTTCGATCAGAAATTGGCCGTATATGGATCTGGCCCCATGCGGGCGCTCTTGTCGTCAAGCTTGGCGATTTCCTCCATGTCGGCCGCATCCAGCTTGAAATCGAAGACCTTGAAATTCTCCTCGATCCGCGACGGCGTAACCGACTTCGGAATGACAACAAGGCCGCTGTCGATATGCCAGCGAATGATGACCTGAGCCGGTGTTTTTCCGTGCTTCCTGGCGATCTCGCCGATCGCCGGATTGGCGATCAACTTGCCCTGACCGAGCGGGCTCCACGATTCGGTGGCGATGTTCAGCTTCTTGTGCGCTTCCTGCGCAGCCTTCTGCTGGAAATCGGGGTGCAACTCGATCTGGTTGATGACGGGAACGACGCCGGTATCGCCGATGATCTGTTCGAGATGATCCGGATAGAAGTTCGAAACGCCGATCGAACGAGCACGGCCTTCTTCCCTGATCTTCACGAAGGCCTTCCAGGTTTCGCGATAGAGCCCACGGTGCGGCGACGGCCAGTGGATGAGGTAGAGGTCGACATACTCCATGCCGAGCTTCCTCAGGCTGCCCTCGAACGCGCGCATGGTCGCGTCGTAGCCCTGATCGGTGTTGCGGAGCTTGGTGGTAACGAAAATGTCCTTGCGATCGAGGCCGGACGAGCGGATGCCCTCGCCGACGCCTTCCTCGTTGTCGTAGCCGGACGCCGTGTCGATGTGCCGATAGCCAGCCGCTATGGCTGAACGCACCGTCGGTGCGGCGATCTCCTGGGGCGTCTGCCAGACGCCGAGGCCGACCTGGGGAATTGAATGTCCGTCATGGAAAGTGATGATGGGTTGCTGTGCCACAATATGTCTCCGGAAGTTTGAAGAATTGGACGGGGCGTGATTGAAGCCGCGGTTGCGGATTTCCCTGCGCGCATTTCAGCCCGTGCGCCGGTCGAAAGGGCATATAGGTCGGCGGGGCTGGTTTATCACCCCCGCGGATCAAAGAACGCGCACGACCGTCCCCTTACGCATGAACGGCAAGAGGCGCCGCATGTCTCGTGGGTGAACGGCCACGCACCCAGCGGTCGGCTCGTAGCCGGGCTTGATCAGATGGAAGAAGATCGCCGAGCCGCGATTGCGGGCTCGCGAGGTGATATTCCAGTCCATGACGAGGCAGACGTCATAGAGGGCGTCCTTGCGCTTCATTTCCTCATGGCTCGGCCGAAACGGTGCTTTGACTAGCCTGTTGTAGTTCGCGTTGTTCGGTTGGTCGCACCACAGCATATCGCCATGGATGCGGCGAACCGCAAGCGGTGACTCAAGACGCGTGAGGCGCTCGCCGCGACGAAAGCCGGAAAGTAGCTTCATCGAGGCAATAGGAGTGGCCCCATCTCCCTCACGCTTGAGCACCGTTCGGCCAGACCGACCGATTGCGGCCGGCACGATAATCGTACCGAACTTGATCAGGGCCCTACTTTTTTTGCCTGGTGCAGGACGAACAACGAGGGTCGTCGACTGTATCGGTCTCGGACGCCTTGTTTTCTCCATTTTTCTCACATGTGGTTGCGATTGCTAGGATTACGATTGAAAACATATAGCATCGTATACGACAACAGCTCGGTTGCCCAATCTTTGCCAATGCTAGCGAATTGGCGTAGGAGTGAGGGACCGCAGGCGAGGGATAGAGCCGCATGACCGCACGCACCATTCTCTTGGTGGATGATGATGACGACCTCCGCGAGACACTCACGGAACAGCTTTCGCTCTACGACGAATTCACGGTGCTTCAGGAAACAACGGCGGCCAAGGGCGTCGAGCGTGCGCGATCAACGCCGATCGACCTGCTCATCATGGACGTCGGGCTGCCCGATATGGACGGACGCGAGGCCGTCAAGCTGCTGCGAAAGGGCGGACTGAAAGCCCCGATCATCATGCTGACCGGTCATGACACGGACTCCGATACCATCCTCGGCCTCGAAGCGGGCGCCAACGACTACGTTACCAAGCCCTTCCGCTTCGCTGTCCTGCTTGCCCGCATCCGCGTGCAACTGCGCCAGCACGAGCAAAGCGAGGACGCCACCTTCAGCGTCGGCCCTTATGTCTTCAAGCCGAGCCAGAAGCTGTTGACGATGGACAGCGGCCAGAAGATCCGGCTGACAGAGAAGGAAGCGGCGATCATTCGCTACCTCTATCGCGCCGAGCAGAAGGTCGTCACCCGCGACGTGCTCCTGGAAGAAGTGTGGGGCTACAATTCCGGTGTCACCACGCACACGCTGGAAACCCACGTCTACCGCCTGCGCCAGAAGATCGAACGCGATCCATCCAACGCCGAGATTCTGGTGACAGAAAACGGCGGCTACAAGATCATCCCGTAGCATGGCTCTGAACGATGACATCCGGCTATTGTCGCAGCTGCCGCTGTTCCACGGCATGTCCGAGGATCAGCTGCGGCTGATCGCCTTCGGCGCGGATCGACGCGTCATTTCGGCAGGCCAGATGCTCTTCCGCGAAGGCTCGCCGGCGGAAAGCGCCTACGTCATCCTCGCTGGCGGCGTCGAACTCAGCCGGACCGGCCGCGATGGCCAACCTGACGTCCAGAGCACGGTCGGACCTGGCACGCTTCTGTCCGAACTTGCGCTGATCACGTTGGTCGAGCGCAAGTTCACGGCCGTTGCAACCGAAGACACGAGCATCATTCGCATCACTCGCTCGCTGTTCCACCGGCTTATCGAGGAATACCCGGAGGCTGCCCGGCTGATCGAGAGCCGCATTCGGGACAACATCGCCGAGCTTGCGGCCAAAGCAGTGGCACAGCTCCACCGCTTCGTCTGAGCAGATCAGAGATTGAAGTGCGCGGTGACCGGCACATGGTCGGACGGCCGTTCCCATCCGCGCGCCTCCTTCAGAATATCGATGCGCTGCAGGTGTGGCCCGAGATCCTTTGAACTCCATATATGGTCGAGCCGACGGCCGCGATCAGCCGCTTGCCAATCCTTGGCGCGATAGCTCCACCACGTATAGAGTTTTTCATTCTCCGGAACGTGCTGGCGCATCAGGTCGAGCCAGGCGCCCCGCTGCATGACCTCGAGAAGGCCCTCGGTCTCCACCGGCGTGTGGCTGACGATCTTGAGCAGCTGCTTATGCGACCATACGTCATGCTCGAGCGGAGCGATGTTGAGATCGCCGACAAGGATTGCCGAGGTATTCGTCTCGCCGTTCGCCTTGAGTTGCTTCATTTCCTCGATGAAGTCGAGCTTGTGCCCGAACTTCGGATTGATCGTCCGATCCGGTTCGTCGCCGCCGGCCGGCACATAGAAGTTATGCAGGCGAATACGCCGGCCACCGCGCTCGAAGACGGCGGAGATGTGCCTGGCATCACCGACGTTGCAGTAGTCCTGACGGTGATCCTCGACGAGCGGGACACGTGAGGCAATAGCAACACCATGATAGCCCTTTTGGCCATGGATGATAATGTGTTCATAGCCCATCGCGCGTAGCGGCGAGGCAGGAAACAGATCGTTTGGCACCTTCGTTTCCTGGAGGCAAAGGATGTCTGGCCTATGCTTGAGGACGAATTGCTCGACGATCGGCATGCGCAACCGCAGAGAGTTGATATTCCAAGTCGTGACCGAGAAGCCCATTCCATTGCCTTTCAAAAACCGGACGAACTGGCTTTAGAGGAAAGGCTGTCGCTATGGAACGGATGCGCGCAAAGAAAAACGCCCTGTAAGATTGTAGGGCGTTGTCCTGACAAAACAGCGGGAAATCAATCTCGGTAGGCGGCCGTCCCGGGGATCACTTCATAAGGCACCCTGAACACCTTGTCGTCGAACTGGATGCCGGTCTTGACGTTGAACACCATGACGGAGGTGTCCTTGCCCTGGTTGTCGGTGATCGTCCACTGACGGAGATCATAGGTCTTCGGATCGAACATCATCGTAATCGTCGAGTTACCAAAGATCGTGTTGTTGCCAAGCGCGATCGTCGTCAGGTCGGATTCCTGCTTCACGCTCTTCACGGAGCCTGCCGAGAGGTCGATCCGCTGTGCCAACAGCAGGCTGAGCGGCGTCTTCGACAATGGATACAAATCCCACGTCTTGAGCTTCATATTGCCAACGGCAACGTTCTTTCCGTCCGCGATGACACGGATAGGCGATGGGTTGTCATAGTTAAAGCGCAGCTTCCCGGGGCGCTGGATATAGAACTTCCCACCGGTCTGCTCGCCGCGCGGGCCAAACTGGACGAATTCGCCCTGCATCGTCGCAACACTTGAGAAGTGGTCCGCAATCGCCTGCGCGGTAGAGGCGCTGGAAGCAGCGGCCGCCGCCTGTGCATAGGCCGCAATCGGGATTGCCGACGCCGCAGCGACCGCCAGCGTGCCAAGAAGATGGCGCCGGGTCAGCGAGATGCGGTCCATGACGGAATTGGAGTTGTTCATCTATGTCTCCTTTATGCATTTTGAATGCTGCGGAAACGCGGCGCCTTCATGGCGGAGCTCGCAGGCCTGCATAAACTAACGGTTTCAATGCGATCAGGTTTCCGTGAGGTTGGCATCATTCAATGCTGCCGGCCTCAGCGGTCAAGAATATCGCCCTCGGTCGGAACCAGGATCTCGCGTTTTCCAGCATGATTGGCGGGACCGATGATGCCTTCCTGCTCCATCCGCTCGATCAGTGATGCGGCGCGGTTGTATCCAATGCCAAGTCTGCGTTGAATATACGACGTCGATGCCTTTCCGTCACGTAGAACGATGGCCACGGCCTGATCGTACGGATCGTCGGATTCAGAAAGATTGGACGTTCCCGCCGGACCACCGCCATAGTCGCTATCTTCGTCCTCGTCAGCCGTAATGGCGTCGAGATATTGCGGCGCGCCTTGCGTCTTCAGGTAGGAGACGATCTCCTCGACCTCCATATCGGCAACGAACGGGCCGTGGACGCGCTGGATGCGTCCGCCGCCGGCCATATAGAGCATGTCACCCATACCGAGCAGCTGCTCCGCGCCCTGTTCGCCGAGGATGGTGCGACTATCAATCTTCGACGTCACCTGGAAGGAGATGCGGGTCGGGAAGTTTGCCTTGATGGTGCCGGTGATAACGTCGACAGACGGGCGCTGGGTTGCCATGATGACATGGATGCCGGCGGCACGCGCCATCTGCGCCAGTCGCTGCACCGCGCCTTCGATGTCTTTGCCGGCAACCATCATCAGGTCGGCCATCTCGTCGATGATGACGACGATATAAGGCATCGGCTGCAGGTCGAATTCTTCCGTCTCGTACATCGCCTCGCCCGTGTGGCGGTCGAAGCCGGTCTGCACGGTGCGCGAGATCACCTCGCCCTTGGCAAGGGCCTGTTCGACGCGGCTGTTGAAGCCGTCGATATTGCGGACGCCGATCTTCGACATCTTCTTGTAGCGCTCTTCCATCTCGCGGACGGTCCACTTGAGCGCAACGACAGCCTTTTTGGGGTCCGTGACGACAGGCGAGAGAAGATGCGGAATGCCGTCGTAAACAGACAATTCGAGCATCTTAGGATCGATCATGATCAGGCGGCATTGCTCCGGCGTCATGCGGTAGAGCAGCGACAGGATCATTGTGTTGATGGCGACTGACTTACCCGAGCCTGTGGTACCCGCAACGAGCAGGTGCGGCATCTTGGCCAGATCCGCTATGACAGCTTCGCCGCCGATGGTCTTGCCGAGCGCCATGGCAAGCTTCGCCTTCGAGCCCTCGAAATCGCGTGAAGCGATGAGTTCGCGCAGATAGACGGTTTCGCGCGTGGAGTTCGGCAGCTCGATACCGATGGCATTGCGGCCCGGCACGACCGCGACGCGGGCAGCAATCGCGCTCATCGAGCGGGCGATATCGTCGGCCAAGCCGATGACGCGCGACGACTTGATACCGGGAGCAGGCTCCAGTTCATAGAGGGTGACAACCGGACCGGGACGGACGTGGATGATTTCGCCCTTGACACCGAAATCCTCGAGCACGCCTTCGAGCATGCGCGCATTCTGTTCCAGCGCATCGGCAGACAGCGTCGAATCACGCACGACATTCTTCGGTTCGGCGAGGAGATGCATCGACGGAAGCTGGAAGCCCTCGGGGCGGATGAACGATCCCTGTTGCTCGCGTTCGACGCGGGCGCCGGGTTTCGGCCGCGCCGTCGGCTGTACCACGCGCGGCTCCGAACGTCCGCCGGCGGGCTTGGAGGGAGCGCGCATCATCCAGTCGTCGTCATCAGGCAGAATGTCGGCTGGACGCGGCGGCATGTCATCGAACGGCAGATCATCATCGTCGTCGTCATTGAGCGAAATGGACGGCGCGGAAACAACACGGCGCTGTGAGGCGGCGCGCGGATCCATCGATGGATCCATGCGCTCTCCACGTGCAGCCGGTACCTTGGCGCGGACCGGCTCATTCAGTTTACCAAACTCGTCGTCATTGAAGTCGTAGGGCGACTCGAAATCGTCCTGCCGCCGCTTGCGAGGACCCATGCCGAGCAAGCGACGCATGCGAGCCTGGCTCATGTACCAGGCATGCGTCAGCGCGCCGAACGCCAGCCAGCCGCCTTCATCGTCATCTTCTTCCTCGTCACCTACCGAAGGCAGCTTGGAGCGGCTTTTTGCGTAGTCTTGCGCAGCTTCGTCCTCATCCTCCTCGTTGCGACCGACGAGACCGGCAGAAAACAGCAGCATCCAGACGGTGGGGATGGCGAACACGCAGCCAACCGCTGTTGCGAAGGCGCCGGTCGGATAGGCGCCGACAAACAGCGCAGGAAACCGCAGGATCATGTCACCGATGACACCGCCGATACCGTTGGGAATCGGCCAGGTGAGCGGCGGCGGGAAGCAACCTATTACGGCGGAAGAAAGCACCGATCCCAGACCCCAGGCGGCGGCGCGCGCCGGGATGCGGCTGATGCGGCGTCCTGAGATCAATGCAAGCGCCCAGGCAACAACAGGCAAAAGCGCGACGACGCTGGCAAGTCCGAAGAACTGCATTGCAAGGTCGGCAAACGCAGCCCCGCTATAGCCTAGAATGTTGGTCGGTTCGTTTCCTGTTGCATAGGAGTAGCTCGGATCCGCAACATTCCAGGTCGCAAGCGCAGCAACTGCCAAAGCGAGCAGCAGAAAGATCCCGAAGCCGATAAGGGTTTGCGCCTGCCGGAACATGAAGCCCGAAAGGGAAAAACGGTCAGGCCGGCCATCCATTGCAGGCGATGTGCTTCTTGCCATGTGTGTACCCGTCCAATGCGTGAGAGCGTGCGAATCGCCAAGCGTCTGCGCCCAGTACCTTCGCCCCACCTAATCAAAGGACGGTTAAAGCGGTATTAACCATGCCACCCCCACATCTTGCATCTGAAAATAAAAAAGCCCGAACCTCTGGAGGTCCGGGCCAAAAGCGGACTATTCGGACGAATAGGCCGCGACGGGCTGTTAAGCGGCGCCTGTTATGCAAGCGCCGCAATGCCTAGACTACGAATGGTACGCGGCTTCGCCGTGGGTTGCGAGGTCGAGACCTTCGCGCTCCGCTTCGACAGAGACGCGCAGACCGATGACGACATCAACGATCTTGTAGAGGATGAAGGAACCGATGCCCGACCATGCGATCGTCGTCAGGACGCCCTTCAGCTGGGCGAAAACCTGCGTCGCGGTACCCGGATAGCTGGCCGCGAAGTCGGCCGTCGAGTAATCGACGATGCCTGCGCCGCCGAGCGCCGGATTGACCAGGATGCCAGTGCCGATGGCGCCGAGGATACCACCGACGCAATGCACGCCAAAGACATCGAGCGAGTCGTCATAGTTGAACTTGTTCTTCACGACGTCGACGAAGAAGTAGCAAACCGGCGAAACGATGAGGCCGAGGACGATTGAACCCATCGGGCCTGCGAAACCTGCTGCCGGCGTAACGGCAACCAGGCCAGCGACGGCACCTGAAGCTGCGCCGAGCATCGACGCCTTGCCGCGAGTGAAGTTTTCGACGAGGCACCAGGACACAGCCGCTGCAGCCGTTGCGACGAAGGTGTTGATCATCGCGAGCGAGGCATAGGCGTTGGCTTCGAGGTTCGAGCCGGCATTGAAGCCGAACCAACCAACCCACAGAAGCGATGCGCCGACCATGGTGAGGGTCATGGAGTGCGGAGCCATGATTTCCTTCTTATAGCCGGTGCGCTTGCCGAGCATGATGGCCCCGATCAGACCGGCGATACCGGCATTGATGTGGACGACCGTACCGCCGGCGAAGTCAAGTGCGCCGTAGGAGAAGATCAGACCCGACGCCGAAGTGTAGGAGCTCGGACCACCCCAGAACCAGACCATGTGTGCCATCGGGAAGTAGACGAAGGTGACCCACAGAACGACGAACAGCATGACGGCCGAAAACTTGATGCGCTCGGCGAAAGCGCCGACGATCAGGGCAGGCGTGATGCAGGCGAAGGTCATCTGGAAGCAAACGTAGGTCAGCTCCGGAATGGCAACGCCCTTTGTGAATGTTTCGGACAGAGTGGTCGTGTCGACGCCTGCGAGGAAAGCCTTCGAGAAGCCGCCGACGAAACTGTTAAGCGAGCCGCCGTCCGTAAACGCGAGCGAGTAGCCGTAGGTCACCCAGATGATCATCACCACTGCCGTGATCATGAAGACCTGCATGAGAACGGAGAGCATGTTCTTGGCGCGAACCAGACCGCCGTAGAAGAGGGCGAGGCCCGGGATCGTCATCAGCAGGACGAGAACCGTGGAGATCATCATCCAGGTATTGTCGCCCTTGTCGACCGTCATCGCAGGAGCAGCAGCGGCGGCTGCAGGAGCAGCTGCATCCTGCGCGAAAGCGACGACTGGCGCGAGCAGCGCAGCCGACGCAGCAGCAAGCCGCGCATAGGTGGAAGAAAACTTCGAAATTGACATTGAAACAGGCTCCCTTGCTCTGCGGCTCTTACAGCGCTTCTGTGTCGGTTTCGCCGGTGCGAATGCGCACGGCATGGTCGATCGAATAGACGAAGATCTTGCCGTCACCGATCTGGCCGGTCTTGGCAGATGAGGCGATGGCTTCGACAGCCTTGTCGACGAGTTCGGAGGCGACCGCGATCTCGATCTTGAGCTTCGGCAGGAAGCTGACCGCATATTCGGTGCCGCGATAAATTTCAGTATGTCCCTTCTGGCGCCCGTAGCCCTTCACTTCGGTCACGGTCAGGCCTTGGATGCCGATCGCCGTGAGGGCTTCGCGCACCTCATCCAGCTTGAACGGCTTGATAATGGCCATCACAATTTTCATCTGGTTTCCCATCCTTCGTTATCCTCGGCACGGAGCCGACTCTCCTTGCCGCTGACGTTCACGAACAGCGACCGAGACTAGACATTCAAAGGACGTGCCAGATTCGATCTGGCGATCTAATAGATTGAAAAGTATATGTTATTTATAACGGCGCTAATAAACGGGCAATTGATTGCCCAATAATCGCTCAAAAAATGTTCAAATGAATGAATATGCCTACGATTTATTCAATTGCCCGTTTACGAATCAGCCCCTCCTGCGCCACCGACGCAATCAAGACACCGTCTCTCGTAAACAGGCTACCGCGGGTGAGCCCCCTGGCACCGGAAGCCGAGGGGCTGTCCTGGGTGTAGAGAAGCCAATCATCGAGTTTGGTAGGCCGATGGAACCACATCGAATGATCAAGGCTGGCCACCTGGATGCTCTGATCGAAAATCGACGTTCCATGCGGATGGAGCGACGTATCGAGCAGGGTCATGTCGGAGAGGTAGGCAAGAATGGCTGCCTGATAGTGCCCATCGTCGGGAACTGGCCCCGTCGCCCGAACCCAAACATGCTGCACCGGATCGAGCTTCTTGTCAGAGAAATAGTGCGTGAGCGATATCGGGCGAATCTCGATCGGCCGCTCGCGCTCCCAGTATTTCCGAATCGGCGCGGGCGCGTTGGCTAGAAACTGGGCCGCGATCTGCCGCTCATCGAGAAGCTTTTCCGGAACGGGCACGTCGGGCATGACGATCTGATGATCGAAACCAGGTTCCTCGATCTGAAACGAGGCCGACAGGGCGAAGATCGCTTTTCCATGCTGGATGGCGACGGCCCGGCGCGTATTGAAACTCGACCCGTCGCGAATCCTTTCCACCTGATAGACAATCGGCACGGAGGGATCGCCCGGTCGCATAAAATAGGCGTGCAGCGAATGCACGATCCTGTCGCGCTCCACCGTGCGCTGTGCCGCCATCAAGGCCTGCGAGATGACCTGACCGCCGAAGACGCGCTGCCAGCCAACCTGCGGGCTGCGACCCCGAAAGATGTCGACCTCGATCGCTTCGAGATCCAGCGTAGAAAGCAGGGTCTCCATCGCAGTCGGCTTTTCGGTGTCACGCGTCATTTTGTACGGCTCCGGGCGGTAGGAAGTACGGCAGCGATGATCTATATAGATCAATACGATATTCACAAGAAACGGAACGGAATCCATGCGGGACATGCTGGTTGTAGGCGCGGGTTATGTGGGGCTTTCCGCGGCCGTGGCGGTCAAGCAGGCAGCACCTCACCTCGATGTCGCGGTTGTCGAGGCTGCCCCTGCCGGCGTATGGCAGAAGGACATGCGCGCCTCGGCCATTATCGCCGCCGCGACCAGGATGCTCGGGGTTTTCGGCATCTGGGATGAGATCGAGCCCGACGCTCAGCCGATCAGCAAGATGATCGTCACCGATTCCAAGACATCGGATCCCGTACGTCCGGTCTTCCTGACCTTCGATGGCGAGGTGGAGGATGGACGGCCGTTCGCACATATGATTCCGAATGTCGTGCTCGTCCGGGCGCTGCGTGGCGTATGTGAACGGCTTGGGATCGAAATTCATCACGGCTTTAGCGCGACCGGCCTCTCCATTGCCGATACGCATGCGACAGTCACCGCCGCGGATGGTAGCGTGCAGGAAGCCCGGCTGGTCGTCGCCTGCGACGGCGTCCGTTCACACCTCAGGGACCTGGCGGGCATCAAGACCGTCTCCTGGGACTATGGGCAGTCCGGGATTGTCACGACTGTCGAGCATGAGCGCCCGCATCACGGTTGCGCGGAAGAGCATTTCCTTCCGTCCGGACCGTTCGCCATCCTGCCCCTGAAAGGCAACCGTTCCTCGCTCGTCTGGACTGAGCCGACGCCGGAGGCAAACCGTCTCGTCACATCCGACGATCTGATTTTCGAGGAAGAGCTGGAGCGCCGCTTCGGTCACAAGCTCGGTGCATTGAGGGTTGCCGGCGACAAACGCGCCTTCCCGCTGGGGCTGACGCTTGCACGGGCTTTCGTAGCTCCACGTGTGGCGCTCGCCGGCGATGCGGCGCATGGTATTCATCCGATTTCAGGTCAGGGCCTCAACCTCGGCTTCAAGGATGTCGCCGCCCTTGCCGAAACCGTCGTCGAGGCCGATCGGCTTGGCCTTGATATCGGCTCGATCAACATACTGGAGCGCTACCAGGCGTGGCGACGCTTTGACACCTTCCGGATGGGCGTCACCACCGATGTGCTGAATCGGCTTTTCTCGAACGACGTAGGGCCACTGCGTATCGCCCGCGACTTTGGCCTCGGGATCGTCGATCGGCTGCCAGGCCTCAAATCGTTCTTTATCGGGCAGGCAGCCGGCACGACCGCCAAGGACAACCCCCGCCTGCTCGCGGGACAGACGATCTAGTCAGTCGTCCAGCCCGCGCGCCTCGGAGACCAGCATGATCGGAATGCCGTCACGGATCGGATAGGCGAGACGCGCCTTCTCCGACACGAGTTCATTGTGCTCGCGATCGTATGTTAGCCGGCCCTTGGTCAGGGGGCATACCAATAGTTCCAGCAGTTTCGGGTCAACGCGGCTGAGCTTTTCGTCCATGTCTCAGCTTTACTGCAGAACGGTGTCCGAGTCACCGAAGACGCGTGCCAGCACGATCTCGGTGATCGCGATCAGTGTTTCCGCGCGTGTTTTCAGATCCGGTGCCTCCAGTAGCGCTTGCTTCTCCGCCGGTCCAAACGGAGACATCATCGCCAGCGAGTTGACGAGCGTCAGATTGCTGGCGCGCTCGACACTTTCCCAATCCGCCTCGAGCTTGTTCGCATCGAGATAGGCCTTGAAGGCGGCCAGAAGCGCGGTCCGATCAACCGCATCTTCCTCGTCGCGTGCCGAAAGATCAGCAATGAACGGCGCAATGCGGAAGGTTCGGAACGGATTGTGGGTTTCCCGCTCCTCCAGCAGCCGAAAACGGCAAATGCCAGTCAGGGACACGATGTAGCGACCGTCGCCGGTCTCGGCAAAAGAAGTGATGCGTCCGAGGCACCCAACCGGCGCCAGATTAGCCTCGCCCTGCCCTTCCTGGTCGCCCAGCGCGGGCTGGACCATGCCGATCAATCGATTGCCTGATAAGGCCGCATCGAACATGGCAAGATAGCGCGGCTCGAAAATATTGAGAGGTAACTGCCCTGTCGGCAGCAGCAGCGCACCGCCCAGCGGAAAGACCGCGATCGTATCAGGCAGATCACCGGGTTTCAGATATCGTGCATTCCCCACTTGCATAGAGACTGGTCCTGCATTACCGGCGGGCGCGACACGCCCGCACAAACGGAAATGTGGTGCCCGCCTCTAAAAACGCAAGGGCGACGAATCGAAACTGGAGTCTGAATTACGAAAACAGCATCGCCGAAAGCTTGCGGCGTGCCGAAACCGTAGCCGGATCCTTGAAGCCCCAGACGTCGAAGAACTGCAGCAACTGGCGCCGCGCGCCGTCGTCGTCGAAGCCACGGTCCTTGCGCATGATGTAAAGCAGGTGATCTGCCGACTCCTCACGCCGGCCCTCGACGTTGCGGATCTTGGCAAGCTTCAAACGCGCTTCATGATCGTCGGGATTTCGCGCCAACTCCTGCTCCAGGGCTACGGGATCGCCGAGCTTGCGCGCCTCCTCGATCTGATCGAGCTTCTTCGAGACCGCCTGGATGGCCGGATCCTTCGCCATTTCCTCCGGCAGTTCGGTTAGCGCCTCGCGCGCACGCTCATGCTGGTCGGCGGCTATCATGCACTCCGCCATTCCCGCCAACGCCTTGGCATTCTCGGGATCGGCCTGCATGACAGCACCATAGAGCTGCGCGGCACCGTTGATATCGCCTGAAGCCAGCAGCTCGTCGGCCTCCTTGAGAACGCCCTCGATTTCTGCCGCCTGGTCGGCGCCGGCCGGACCGGCGATCCGATCGATGAACTGGTTGATCTGGCTCTCTGGCACTGCGCCCATGAAGCCATCGGCGGGGCGACCGCCAACGAAGGCGATCACGGCCGGGATCGACTGGATACCAAGCTGCCCGGCAATCGAGGGATGGTCATCGATGTTCATCTTGACCAGCTTGACGCGCCCCTGCGCTTCGTTGACGACCTTTTCCAGGACCGGCGTCAGCTGCTTGCAGGGACCGCACCACGGTGCCCAGAAATCGACGAGAACCGGCTGGTTGCGCGATTCCTCAATGACATCCTTCGTGAAATTCGCAGTCGTCGTATCCTTGATATAGCCGCCCGCGCCGGGTGCCGGCGCTGCCCCGTAGTTTGCCGTTGCCGTCATCTGGCCCAAGGAATTGCTGTAAGGATTGTCGTTGCCGCTCATGGATATCTCCCGCCGTGCCGGTCAGCCGGCTTGTGTAGCGCTAAAATCGTATGTCAGGACGTCACTTTCAAGACAAGCGGCTTGTGTCCTGTTGCTTCCATAAAGCGAATAAGGTCGCTGCTGGCAATCGATGTCGTGGCATCGTTCGACAGCGGATGACAGTTGATGATCTCATCCTTCATCAGATCGGCATCGAGAACGAATGTGACATGTCCGCCTGTATCGTTGATGGCCCCAAAAGCCGTAACCGCCCCCGGAACAACGCCCAGATACTCCATCAGCTTTTCCGGTTTCCCGAATGAGACCTTGCTGGAAGCGCCGATCAGCGTATGCACCGTTTTCAGATCCACAGCTGCATTCTCTTCTACCGTCAGCAGGAAGAACTGATCTTTCTTGTCCTTCACAAAGAGATTTTTGGTGTGGCCCCCGGGAATTTCATCGCGCAGTGCCACCGATTCGGCGACCGTGAAGACCGGCGCATGATCCTTGGTGCTGTGCTTTATCTCCAGGCCGTCAAGGAAAGCAAAAAGGTCATTTCTGGTCTTCGGCGTCACATCGGTCATCGTAAAATCCGTGGGTCTGAGAGCGACAAGGTGCCTGATTACGGTCCGCGATCGCCTTTTGCAATGTTCGTGGTTGACGCTTGGCCCTGCATTTGCGGCACTTCCGATGTCTTCGAACGAGGCCCGGAAATTTTTCTTCGAAATTCCGTCATTTCCCTGTTGCATTTGAAAATCGTTTGGGCGATATAGCGCCCGTCGCCGCAAGGTGGCGCCCACGGTCCTCACAACTACCCCGGACCGGTGCGGATTGAGCGGGTGTAGCTCAGGGGTAGAGCACAACCTTGCCAAGGTTGGGGTCGAGGGTTCAAATCCCTTCGCCCGCTCCAAATTTCCTCGAATAAGTCAACATCTTAAGACCTCGCTTGTCGAGGAGCCAATTCGGGCTTTTGGCCGTGTCGCCACCGGAAAGACGGCGCAGCGTAACGGCACCTCAGTACCCAACCGACTCACGACGGGCTATACCTTGCTTGCGCTGCCGGGCTTCTGTGGCCGAATGGAGCCATGTCATGGAAGAACAAGGTCACGACGGGTGGGGATTTTATCGGCACGGTTTCTTTGTGGGAAGGGGGCTCCTTTTAACAACGCCGCCCCCATCCCGCCGAAGCCCCCCCCCGCAGGGGCGGGAGCCAATCAACCCCTTCTTACTACTGCTCGGGGGTGTCAGGTTCCGGCGCTGGTGGGCGCTTACTCTTAGATTTAGATTCCTTACGGGGGAGACAGGGCTTTGTCGGAACTAGCGGTGTCGCCAGACCTTGAGGGCGGAAACCAGCAGGATCAAAGCAAGAGCTGGGAGCAGGAAAGCGTTGGGCACGATGCCGAGCAGCTTGCCGCCGATGAAAGTTCCGACGATCGACCCAGCTGCCATGACGAGCAGGAAAAGCCGGTTGCGCCCAAGAACGGAAAAACTTTGGTCGCGGCTGTAGCGCGTGAAACCGACAAGCATTGTCGGCAGGCTCACTGCAAGGGAGATAGAGCCAGCTAGCTTGATGTCTGCCCCGAATAATATCACCAAAGTCGCGACTAGAAGTTCACCGGCCGCCACACCAAGCAGCGAGGCAACTGTCCCGATGACGAAGCCCGCGAGGACCCCCGCGACCAGTTGCGCGCCCCCCGTCAGAAGCGGCTGCCCAGCCGCTACGTCACGCCCAACTACCAACACGATCGCGAATTCTACGAGCAGAATGGCGATGACTTTGTACAACGTGTCGGACTTTAGACGCGTAGCCAAACCCGCTCCGAACCATGCGCCTAAAAGGCTTCCGGCGAGGAGATTGACGATGATAGGCCAGCTTGCCGCAATCGTGCCGAAAGGAACCGTTGCCGCCCGAAACAGCAATGCCGATGCAACGACAACGAGGCTCATGGCCTTGTTGAGAATGATTGCTTCCAAAGCCGGAAAATTGAAAAGGCCAATCAAAAGGGGCAAGCGAAACTGACCACCACCGAGGCCGATCAGT
The DNA here is from genome assembly GCF_014194695.1 of Rhizobium sp. BK399. Classification (GTDB taxonomy): domain Bacteria; phylum Pseudomonadota; class Alphaproteobacteria; order Rhizobiales; family Rhizobiaceae; genus Rhizobium. The sequence continues at coordinate 268,145 of NZ_JACIAH010000007.1, forward strand.
CCAGCGAATGCGCCGATGACACCTCCACCACCTAAAGCCATCGGAAGGTTGCGTGATTGCTGCGCAATAGAGGTGTCGTCCGTCATCATCCAAGCTCCGCGAAAATCTCACCTCTTGTAGTGGTAGCTGGATGTCGTCAGTTGGGCTACTGCGCGTTTGGTCCTCGCCCGACCGCAAACTGCGCCTCCCACTCCGAAACGGAAAGCTCAAGAACACGCGTTGGTAGTGATGATGACTTATGGATAATCTAAAGTTTCTGTTTAGCCTCCAGGCCCAACAACTTTGCCTGTCCCATGATCGCGGCGACCATGCCACCCGCGTTCCTGCCCTTTCCGCAATACCGGTATGGTCGGTCCTTAGATCCTCGAAGGGCGGTCAGCGGATTTTAGTTGCGGGCGACGTCCAGGCATTTTCCGCGGCTTTCTTTGCCAGCGCAAGGTCGCGCTCATCCCGCTGCTCGGCGTTGTCGCGAACCGTTTCGGCCTGCCGGTCGGCAATGTAGGGTGCCAGCATTTGCTCCAAATGAGCCGCTGTCAGTCCGCCTGCAAAGCTCCTCATCTCTTCCCTCGCCCTGTTTACCGTTTGTAAACATTTAGCGGGTCACAGCGCTGATCGAAATGGTTCGATCGAACTCTCCCCGTGCTTTTTCGGGGACAAGACAAGCGCCCGAGACTAGGGGGTGGCCACCCCTAGCCGTTCGGCATGCGGCGCAAGTGAGGTCATGATATTGGGGTGGAGCATGATCCCTTCAGCGAGAGCCTCGCGCTTGCGGGCCAGCCCGTTTTCTCCCGGCAGCCGAACGCGCGCAACACCCGGTCGCGGGGGATTGCTGCGGCATGCCTCGGCAAGCCAGCCCGTCTGCCGTAGAAAGGCATCGCGGCCACCAAAAGCTTCAGGGTCGAAAACCTGGACGGTGACTGCCGCGTTTGTCCCCTTCAATTCGTCGACACGCCCAAGACCGCCAAGCCCCTGCGTGAAGGCCTCGACATGAAGCGCCATGCCATAGCCCTTCTGGCCATGATCGAGCCCTCCCACCGGCATAAGCGTGCCGCCACGGTCGATCACCCGCGGATCACGGCTGGGCTCGCCGTTCTCATCCATCAGCCACTCGTGCTCATATTGCCGGCCCTCGCGCACCAACCGCTGCGCCATGTTGACCGTCGTGATCGAAGCGCTGATATCGATCAGGATGGGATCGCCGGGCGTTGGGATGCCATGGGCAACCGGGTTGGGAGTATAGACACCCTTTCGTCCGCCGAAAGGCGCGACCTGTCCACCGGATGGGCTGGAGCTTGCGATGCTGACCATGTAGCCGCGATCCGTGGCGATGGTGAGATAGGCGGCGAGACAACCGATATGATGACTGTCGGCGATCGCGATCGTGGCTGTGCCGTAGGTGGCAGCGCGCTCGCAGGCGAGTTTCACCGCTTCGGATGTCAGCCACGCACCGGGAAGGCGGCGCCCACGCCAGGCAACGGCTGGACCACGATCCGACAGAATATCCGGCACGCCCTCACGGTTCATCACACCATCGGCGATGCTTTGCAGATACCAGCCGGCCAATGCCAGGCCATGCGTCGTGTGGCCCATCAAATCGGCTTCGACGAGATAGTGCGCAACGGCGCCCGCCTTTTCCTCCTCAAGTCCGGCGGCGCCAAACAAGGACTGCGCAAACATGCGCAACGTATCCGGTGCATAGCGGATATCGGGAGCCTCGCCCATGTTGTTCTCCATCATTTGGCGGCAGCGAGCCGGTCAGCGCGCGAGAAAGCGGGGTTCCAATGTCTTGCCATCGAACGCCGCAAGCACGTTCTCGGCAGACATGATCGACACGGCGCGTTTCGCGTCGAGGGTGACGCCGGCGACGTGCGGGGTCACCAGCGTGTTCGGCAGTCGGAATAAGGGATTGTCGATGCCGGGCGGCTCGACGGCGAAACTGTCCAAACCGGCCCCGGCGAGGTGCCCATCTTCAAGCGCGGAAATCAATGCCTTCTCGTCGACCACTTCGCCTCGCGCCGTGTTGATCAATAGCGCGCCCCGCTTCATCAGCCTGATGCGACGAGCATCGATGAGGTTTTGTGTCTCCGGCGTCAACGGACAGTGGAGGCTGACAATGTCGGAGTTCGCAATGAGTGTATCCAGGTCGGTTTCGCGGGTGACCCCATCGTGAAACGCGTGACCGGGCGTATGTGGATCGAAGGCCGAGACGATCATGCCGATGGCGCCCGCCATACGGGCGAGCGTCTGGCCGATGAAGCCAAACCCGACAAGACCAAGCCGCTGGCCGCGCAACTCGCGCCCGTTATATTGGTTCTTGTCCCAAATACCGTCCCGGATGAGCCTGTCCTGGCGCGGCAAGTCCTTGACGAGCGCCATGATCAGCGCGAGCGCATGCTCGGCGACCGAGTGTCCGTTACTTCCCGTCGTCATCGACACGGGGGTGCCGAGCGCTGCGGCCGCCTTCACGTCGATGTCGTTCGTTCCGACCCCGTGCTTGGCGATGTGTCGGAGCCTTCCCCCCGCCTGCATTTCCTCAGCCCCAAGCAAGTCGGCGAGCAGACGCACGATGACTGCATCCGGCTTGTGGGCTTTCATAACCTCAATGACGGCCTGCCGGTCGATGTAGGGCGGCGTGGAGATGACGCGTACTCCGGCATTTTCCAAAAGCGCCCGGCCTTCGGGCGCCAATTCGCCACCAAGAATGACAACAGTCTTTTCCATTCGCTCAACTCCTCCAGCGAGCAAAGCAGCAGGCGGCACACCACGGCACGGCCAACAACCCCGCAAGAACCGACGCGCTAAGCCGCCCGCCGGCGTGGAGACCGCGCCATCAACCGCGCATAGGCGATGGCTGAAAGCATATTCACGTGGTTTGCCTTGCCCGTGCCGGCAATATCGAAGGCCGTGCCGTGGTCGACGGACACGCGATCGATCGGCAAGCCGAGTGAGACGTTGACCGCCGTGTCGAATGCGATGAGCTTGATCGGAATATGGCCCTGGTCGTGATACTGCGCGATAACAAGATCGAAGGCACCATTATAGGCACGCGCAAAGACCGTGTCGGCCGAGATCGGACCAACGACATCGATGCCCTTCGCCTGCGCCAGTTCGACGGCAGGCGCGAGGAATTCACTATCCTCGGTGCCGAACAGGCCGTTCTCGCCGCAGTGCGGGTTGAGACCGGCAACCGCGATCCGCGCCTTTCTGCCAAGGCGCATGAAATGATTGTGCCCCGCCTCGATCGTTGCGAGAACGCGCTCGGTCTTGGCGCGTTCGATAGCGCCCTTCAGCGAGATATGGGTAGAAACGTGGATGGTGTTCAGCCGCTCCGAAGCGAGCAGCATGAACGAGCTCTTCGAACCGGTGAGATGCGCCAGCAGGCCGGTGTGGCCGTCATAGTGATGGCCGGCGAGATTCATCGCTTCCTTATTGATCGGCGCGGTAACGATGACATCGGCGTTGCCTGACATCGCAAGATCGACGGCACGGCTGATGTAGCGCACCGACGCGTCACCCGCGACTGGACTGACCTTGCCGATCTCAGGCAGCGGCGCACCAAGCTCGACCTCGTCGACGGCAATCTTGCCCGCGCCAGCTGCATCCGCCGGCGCGAAGGAAAGCCCGGTTGCGGCGGCGCGATTGGCGCGCTCGAGCGCTTCCGTGTTGCCGACGATGACGAAATCGCGACGCTCCTGCTCCGGCATCGTGGCAAGCGCCTTGACAATCACCTCGGGGCCGACACCGGCCGGATCGCCGAGCGTCACGGCAACTTTCGCATTCCTGTCCATCACTCACGGTCCTCTTTGAATGAAAGCGGCCTCAAAAAGCGGCTTGGTAGATCGAGCGGATATCGGCGCGCGACAGGTCGCGCGGGTTGTTGTCCAGCAGGCGACGGATCGCAAAGGCATCGTCAGCCATCGCATCCAGATCACTTTCCGGCACGTCGAGGCCAGAGAGTTTCATTTCAATCCCGAGTTCGGCGCAAAAGGAATAGGCGGCATCGAAAACAGATTCGATATGGCCTGAAGTCTGGCGACCCAATGCTTCCATGATGATATTGGTCTTCTCAGGCACCGCCGGCGTATTGAAGGCGAGCACATGAGGGAAGATCAGCGCATTTGCCGCGCCGTGCGCCACATGCCAACGCGTACCGAGCGGATAGGCGAGAGCGTGACCACCAGCGGTATTGACCGGGCCGAGACAGAAGCCGCCATACAGGGAGGCAAGCGCCAGGCCGGCACGCGCCTCGGCGTCGGAGCCATCCTGAACGGCGCGAGCAAGATACTTGCCGACCAGCCGCGTTCCTTCGATCGCATAAAGGTCGATCATCGGATGCGCCTTGCGATTGGTGAAAGCCTCGACACAGTGCGCCATCGCGTCGACCCCGGTTGCCGCGGTCGTGCGCGCAGGCACGCTGAAGGTCAGCGCCGGATCGACAACCGCGATATCGGCCAGCATGTGCATGCTCTCGACGGCAAGCTTGGCCATCGTCGTGGGGTCGGTGACGAGGGCCCTGATGCCGGCCTCGCTGCCGGTGCCTGATGTCGTCGGCACCTGAGCTAGCGCAACGCGGCGCGGCCCCCTGACTTTGTTCGGCCCGACAACTTCATGCAATGTCTGCGAGGAACCGGCAAGCACTGCGGCAAGCTTGGCAAGGTCCATGGCACTGCCGCCGCCGAAGCCAACCACCAGTTGGGCGTCTGCTGCATTTGCCACGGCCAACACCTTGTCGAGATTGGCAGTATCCGGCTCTGGGGTTACATCGGCAAACACCGTGACGTCGCCCTTGAGGGCAAGCGTATCGACGCGCGTCGCGTTGAAGGCGTCGGAGATAACGAGAATCCTGCTGTAGCCTTTCTCGTTGGCCCACTTGCCGAGCCGCTCTGCCGTGCCGACGCCGAACTCGATCAGGTGCGGCCGGACGATTGTGATAGGCGAATCCAAGCTGACCACTGGACCACTCCTCCGTGCAAGTGCTGGCGACTTATCTCCGTCGCATAAGATGTAAATTTGTTATACAAAGCTACTGCATTTGGCAAGCAGTCAGATCGCCCGCGACGAGGAAATCGTGCTTTTGCCAATCACATCGCACGCCAATCCATCCAAATTTTGCGTCCAGATCGTTGATTTTGCAAATAAAAATGACAATAGCCTGAAATTGAGGTCATTGAGGTGGAGTTGGAGCCGAATGGCCATAAGAAAACGGGAAGTTGTTAAATGAGCGCGCGATCCGACCCACTTCTTCCGTCAAGAAGTGGAATCGGATCGAGGAAATTCACAACTGACAACCTATGAAGGTGTTACGCTATCGCATCGGCGGAAAGCCGCACGTATTTTATGGCACGGCGATAATAAGTGTAGGCGACATGCACCACGCCATCCGCTCCTTGAATAATCGAGGGGTAGGAAAACTCACGGTTCACCGAGTCTTTCGAATTGTTGCTCAAGCAATATCCGTCACCGGTATCAAGATCGACACGTCGGGGAAAGCTCACGCCGCCATCACCGGAGAGGGCAAGGCTGAGCGGCGCGCGAGGGACGCCCCAGACGGCCTTGCGTCGCTCGCTTGTTTGCACCGGCGCCACCTTTGTCCCCTCGTCGCCTTCGATCTCATCGTAAAGCGACTGGCGCCGAGCATCCGAGGTCGAGGCATTGGAATGGTTGTAAACCATTGCGATCATGCCGTTTTCCAGTCGCGTCGCCTGGATCGACGAGTTGTTGTTCGGCAGATCAATCGGCCGAGGCGCGCTCCAATGTGCGCCGCCATCACTCGAGCGGCTGGACAAGACCGATTCGGCAAATCGATTGCGATAGAAGGCCACAAGGTTGTCGCCGTCGATCGGCACGATATTCATGTGAACCGCGCCGATACTATCCGGGACCTCCGTCATGACCCAGCTTTTGCCCGCGTCGCGCGAGATCAGCACGCCCGCCGTATCGACGTCTCCCGTCCAGCGTTCTCCGGGCAATCCAATGCAGCGAAAGACCGGCAACAGCCAGGTGCCAGTGCGATTGACGATGATCGGCTGGCGCACGAACGTGCCCGGAATATCACAGAGAACGCGCACCTCTCCGAAGGTTTTTCCGCCATCCTCCGAGATACGACATTTTACAATCGAGCCGTCCTGGTTGCCCGAGGTCTGCGAGGTATAAAGTAACCAGACTTTTCCGTCTGGCGCATTGAAAACTAAAGGATTTTGTTCGGATTTCGCCGGATCGTCCGACATCTTCTCCGGCTGCGACCAGCCCGCCGCTCCCGTCGCCAGTCGCGACATGTAAATGGAGATATCACCCATTCCCTCCATCGTGCCTCCGAACCAAACGCAAGTCAGGGTTCCATCTGGCAGAAATGCGAGATTGGCCGCGTGATTCTGGATACAGGGAGAGGGTAGATACGCTTCAGCGCGACCCTTCTCGGCGGACTGCTCGGCGATGTCTCCGGTCATCAACGCCGGAACCGCCTCGGGCGGCAAACCTGTAAAGCTCATGTTCCATCCCTCACGGCAGCTTGGCATAGGCTTCGGAAAGCGCCGCATAGTCGGCGTCGCTGATTGGCATCAACGGCGCACGGGTCCGCCGCCAGGCTGCGTTACCGGTCTTGAGACCCACCATTGCCTTGATCGTCGGAATCTGGACATAGGAGTTAGAGAGCGTTCGATAGGCATTGATGCGAGCTTGGGCAATCTCGACCTCGCCGGCACACGCCTCATCGTGGACCTTGTCGTATACGGTGCGCAGCGAGTCCGCGACGAGGTTGGAGGTTGCCGTGATGCAGCCCGCACCTCCCGCCTTCAGGAGCGGCAAGAGCAGTGGATCAGCTCCGGCCAGCACGGAAAAGCCCGGATAAGCGGCGATGATCGCCTGCATGTTATTGAAATCACCTGCGGATTCCTTGATTCCGACGACCGTGTTCGGGAATGCTTCGATCAGCCTGCCGATCAACGGGATCGAAAGCGGAACGCCTGAGACTTGCGGGATATGATAGAGAATGACCTGCAGCCTGACATCGCCGATCTTTTCCAAAACCTGCGAATAGGCAGCAAACAACCCGTCGTCGGATACGCCTTTATAATAGAAGGGCGGCAGCATCACGACCTTTGTCACGCCAAGAGAGAGCGCATGCTTGGTCAACTCCACCGTTTCCGGAATGGCAACGACACCAGTACCGGGAAGCAGCTTGTCGGCGGGCACGCCTGCCTTGAGGGCTGCCTCAAGGATCGACCGACGCTCGCCGGAGGAGAAGGAATTCGCCTCACCGGTCGTGCCAAGCAGCGCTACGCCGTGACATCCTTCCCGCAACAAGCGTTGGCAGTGCTCGGTGAAAAGGTCCAGGTCCGGGCTGCCGTCCGCATTGAGCGGGGTCGCCGCCGCGCTGAATACGCCTGAAATCTTGTAATCGTTCATATCGTCCTCCTCGGATGAACGCCGCACAGCTGGCGGCCAAGGCGGGAACTCGAGCCCGCGAGATGCGGTTTTCATCTTCCTCACAGCAGATGTTGTCAATATGACAATATGCGACAGCGGCTTGTGATATTTGCAACTAACTGAAAACGCGAAATAAAATATTTTAGATCTTCCTCAAGCTCGAGGCATGGATTAATTTTAGTTGACATATTTACATTATCGAGCGAGTGTCTGCGCCATGTCGTGATGCACTTTCGGGATAGAGTGGAAAGTGGAGACGCCATCAATTTTGCCATGGGAGGACACTATGACTGACCGCAATGAAGGGAAATCTGCGCAGGGAACGCAGATGTCACGCCGCGAGGCTTTGAAGCTCGGCCTCGCCGCTGGCGTTGGCCTCACCGTATTCGGGATGAACGCCCGGATCGTGTTCGCCGATGAGGGACAGGTTCTCAAGGCCGCGCATCCGGCGTTCGACCAAGACTGGTCACCGCTGCGCGGCGGCGGACGCCCGTTCCGCTGGAACTCGATCTGGTGGGCTTCGCCGATGTATTTCGATAGCGAAGGCAAGATCAAGCCATATGTCTTCACCAGCTGGGACTCGCCTGACAACAAGGTCTGGACCTTCAAGATCGACCCCAAGGCCGTCTTCTCCGACGGCAGCAAGATCACCTCGGCTGATGTCAAGGGCTCCTGGGAAGTTGCTTCCATGCCCAACACGAAGAGCCAGCGCGCCGACCAAGTGCTGAGCAAGGTTCAGGGCTATAAGGAAATCAGCGGCGGTTCCGGCAACGAACTGACGGGCGTTGCAACGCCTGATGAAGGCACGGTTGTCGTCACCCTGACGGAAGTCGACCCGATCTTCTTCATGCGCCTTGCCAACCACATTGCTCCCATCACCAAGGCGGCGCAGTCGCGCGGCAGTGACGGCGAGGAAGTTGCCGATTGGTACAAGCCTGACAGCAAGCCCGTTTTCTCCGGCCCGTTCAAGCTGACCAGCCTCGACATCGACGCCGGCAAGCTGGTCTTCGAACCGAACGAGAATTTCTTCGGGCCGAAGCCGAAGCTGGCGCGCATCGAAATCACGTCGGTGGAAGACAACGTCACCGCGACCTCGCTGATCAATTCGGGCGAGTTCAACGCTCACACCGAGCTCGTGACCTCCACCATTATCCAGGACCTCGGTCCGGAATTCTCCTCCGGCCCGCTGATCCCGACCAGCCAGCACTTCTGGTTCAACGTCACTCGTGCCCCGATGGACGACCCCAAGGTTCGCCAGGCGCTGATCATGGCGATCGACCGCGACGGTCTCTTCAAGGCTTCCTACCCGGATGGACCGCACAAGAAGGCGGATCAGATCCTCAATTCCGTGCCCGGCGCCGACAATTCCGGCTTCGAGCCCTATCCGTACGATCCGGCAGCCGCCAAGAAGCTGCTCGCCGAGTCGAGCTATGGCGGCCCCGAGCGTCTGCCGAAGATCTTGTTCGTCGGCATTTCCGCGCCGGCCATCGAAGCTGCGGCCCAGTTCATTGCCGAGCAGTGGCGCCAGAATCTCGGCATCACCGCCGTCGACATGAAGCCGCAGCAGGACTCCTACGCAGGTCCGGACCAGAACGCGGTACAGATCTTCCGTGACGACGTCGGCACGCGTGTTCCGGACGCCGTTTCCTATCTTGCGGGCTGCATCGCTTCGACCTCATCGAACGCGCAGAACAAGCTTGGCGGATACAAGAACGAGAAGGTCGACGCGGCCCTTGCGGAAGCGGCCACGAAGGCCGCCGACGATCCGCAACGCGTCAAGCTCGCCCAAGATGCGCAGAAGGCGTTCCGCGAGGATTGGGCGTTCATTCCGTGGTATTCTCAGGCGATGTCGCGCTGGGCCACCAAGGAGGTCAAGGGCATGGAAAAGAACCTCGACTGGCAGGTCGTCGCGCCCTGGGACATTTCCGTCGGCTGAGCTGTCGAACGTCCCGAATAGATAGCCTTCTGGCAAATTAGCAACCGCGCGAAGACCGCAGGGCCTTCGCGCAAGTTTCAAGAAGACATCGCATGTCCGCCTTGATGCGGAAAGGTGTCTGCCAACCGGTGGGAGATGACCTTGTTACGCTACGTGCTAACCCGGTTTGCCATCTGGATTCCGTCCGTGCTGATCGTCATGCTGGCCGTCTACGCGCTGGCTTTCTACGGCGCCGGCGATCCGATCAAGTTGATCTTTCTGCGCGCACCCGGCGATGTTGCCTATAACCCACAGCGCATCGAAGCCATCCGCGAGAGCGCCGGCCTCAACAAGCCGTTCATCGAGCAGTTCGGCTTTTACATCTGGAATCTTCTGCATGGCCAGTTCGGCAATTCGCTGACTTCGGGCCGTTCGGTCTGGGCCATGGTTTCGGCTGCGGCACCGGTTTCCTTCCAACTCGCGCTCTGTTCCATCATTCTGACCGCTGTCGTCGCCATTCCGCTCGGCATGATCGCGGCACTCAACCAGAACACGCGACTCGACTACACGATCCTGGGCAGCGCGCTCTTTCTCTGGGCGATCCCTGCCTATGTCGCCGGTCCGTTGCTGATGGTCGCGCTCATCGTGCTGCTGCCGATGATCAAGGTGCCTTATGGCTGGGGCGGCGTGTTCGACGTGCGCATCCTCTTGCCGCTGCTCGTATTGTCGTTCCAGCCGATCGCACTGATCGTTCGCCAGACGCGCGCTGCGGTCATCGAAGTCCTGTCCGAGGATTTCGTCCGGACGGCCCGCGCCAAGGGCGTGCCTGAGATCGTCGTCGCTTTGCGCCACATCCTGCGCCCGGTGCTGACGCCTGTCGTCACTCAGCTCGGCCTGATCATGATCACGATCGTCAACGGGGCGATCTTCGTCGAGCTCGTCTTCGGCCTGCCGGGCCTCGGGCGCCTGACGGTGCAGGCGCTGACCAATTCTGACTATCCCGTCATCCTGGCGATCACGCTGATCGGTTCCTTCCTGGTCATGGCCTCGAACCTGTTGGTCGATGTGCTTTATCCGCTGCTTGATCCGCGCGCCAACGATGCAAGAAGGAGCCGCTGACCATGTCCGCCATCCCTCTCTCCACGATCGAAGCAACGCAGGAAGAGCCGCCGGTCAACCTGTGGCGTGACGCCTGGTACCGTCTGAAGCGCAACAAGCTTGCCCTTTTCGGTCTGGTTGTCGTGCTGATCCTCGGTTTCACCGCAATCTTCGGTCCATACCTGACGCCTTACGACTATCTGACGCAGGATCTGCAGGCGCGAAACGCGGTTCCGTCACTTCACCACCTGTTCGGTACCGATGATCTAGGTCGGGATGTTTTCAGCCGCGTCGTCTTCGGAACGCGCACGGCCTTCCTGGTTGCTATCGTCGTGACCTTCATCGCGGTTGCGATCGGTCTCGTGCTCGGTGCCATCGCCGGCTTCTTCGGCAACCCGTTCGACAGCGCCATCATGTGGCTGACTGACGTGACCATGTCGGTGCCGAATCTGCTGCTCGTCGTCGTCATCAACGCTTCGCTGAAAACGCCGATCGCAAAATGGATGGAGGCCCAGTACATGGCAACCCTCAATCCATTCTACCGCCAGACCATTTGGGTCGATTTCTTCCTCGTCTTCGGCTCGATGGCGCTGATCTCCTGGCCGCCCTATGCCCGCCTCGTGCGCGCTCAGGTGCTGTCGATCCGCAGCCGCCCCTATATCACCGCGGCACAGGCGCTTGGCCTCTCCAACTGGGTGATCATGAAGCGCTACGTCGTGCCAAACGCGCTCGGACCACTCATCGTCTCCGTCAGTGCTGGCCTCGGCACCGCCATGGTTCTGGAGAGCGCCTTCAGCTTCCTCGGCGTCGGCGTCAATCCGCCGACCCCCAGCTGGGGTAACATGATCTCGGATGGCCTGCGCGTCTGGCAGCACTATCCGCATCTCCTCGCCGCACCGGCAGCCGTTCTTGGCCTTGCCTCGGTTGCTTTCAGCTTCCTCGGCGATGGCCTCAACGACGCACTCAATCCGCGGGGCAGCAAGTGATGAACACAACCAAATCCAATGAACGCCTACTCGATGTGCGCGGTCTCACCGTCGAGATCGACGGACGCAATGGCCCTGCCGTCGTTGTCGACGGCATCGACCTACACGTCAACAAGGGCGAGACGCTCGGCGTCGTCGGCGAATCCGGCTGCGGCAAGAGCCTGACCATGCTCAGCCTGATGCGGCTCCTGCCCAACAAGATCAAGGTGACGAAGGGCTCCGCGAGCTTCGACGGCAACGACCTTCAGAAGATGTCCAACAAGGAACTGCGCAAGGTCCGCGGCGGCGACATCGGCTTCGTTTTCCAGGATCCGATGACATCGCTGAACCCCGTGATGCGCATCGGCGACCAGATCTGCGAACCGCTGATCTATCACCGCAAGATGAGCAAGGCGCAGGCCCGCCAGCGGGCTGTCGAACTGCTGCGGCTCGTTGGCATTCCGGGGCCGGAAGAGCGGCTGCAGGCCTATCCGCACGAGCTTTCGGGCGGAATGCGCCAGCGCGTCATGATCGCCATCGGCCTTGCCTGCAATCCGAAGCTCTTGATTGCTGACGAACCGACGACCGCGCTCGATGTGACCATCCAGGCCCAGATCGTCGATCTGGTGAAGGATCTGCGTGCCAAGCTCGGCATGTCTGTCGTCTGGATCACGCACGATCTCGCGCTGATCGCTGGTCTCGTCGATCGCGTCGCCGTCCTCTATGCCGGCACGGTTGTGGAAGATGCGCCGGTGGACGAACTCTACTCTCGTCCCAGCCATCCCTATACGCGCGGCCTTCTGGCCTCCATTCCCAAGCTTTCCGACGCCCCGGCAAGCCGGCTTTCTTCAATCGGCGGCACACCACCAGAGCCCGGTCGCCGGCCGAAGGGGTGCCCGTTTGCGCCACGCTGTCCGTTGGCCGAACCCGTGTGCCATGAGCGCGTGCCAAAGCTCGAGCCGCTCGCCGGAGCCGGGAATCATCGGGCCGCCTGTTTCGTTGTCCAGAAAGTGCAGGAGGCTGCGTGATGGGTGCACAACCGCTTCTCAAGGTCGAAAACCTCGTCAAGCATTTCCACGTCAAGCTCGGCGCCTTCGGCGAGCGTGCGGCGACGGTTTATGCGCTTGACAACGTCAACCTTGATATCATGGAAGGCGAGACGCTTTCCCTTGTCGGCGAATCCGGCTGCGGCAAGTCGACAACCGGCTTTACCATCCTCAACCTCTACAAGGCGACATCAGGCAAGGTCGTCTACAAGGGGCAGGATCTCGCGACCCTTGATGAGAAGCAGATGCGGCCGTTCCGCCGCGACCTGCAGATCGTCTTCCAGGACCCGTACTCGACGCTCAACCCGCGAATGACGATCGGCGAGGCAATCGGCGAGCCGATCCTGTTCCACAAGCTTTGCACCAAGGCGGAACTGAAGGACAGGATCGCGACGCTGCTGACCGACGTCGGGCTGCCGACCCGTTTTGCGCAGCGCTATCCGCATGAGCTTTCCGGCGGTCAGCGCCAGCGCGTGGTTATCGCCCGGGCGTTGGCGTGTCAGCCGAAGTTCATCGTCTGCGATGAGGCGATCTCCGCTCTCGACGTTTCCATTCAGGCGCAGATCATCAACCTGCTGCTCGACCTGCAGGAAAAATACGGGCTGACCTATCTGTTCATCGCCCACGATCTGGCGGTCGTACGCCATATCAGCACACGCGTCGGCGTCATGTATCTCGGTCGCCTTGCCGAACTTGCGACCCGCGAGGAGCTGTTCGAGAACCCGCTGCACCCTTACACCAAAGCGCTGCTCTCCGCCGTTCCGGAAACCGATCCGGAGCTGGAGCGTACTCGCAAGCGCCAGATCCTGCAGGGCGATGTGCCGAGCCCGCTTAGTCCACCGACCGGCTGCCGCTTCCATACCCGTTGCCCGATCGCCATGGAGGTCTGCAGCAAGATGATCCCCGAGTGGAAGGAAGCAAGGCCCGGCCATCTCGTCGCCTGCCATGCGGTCAACACGGAAACGAACGCATGACGCTTGAGGTCGCGATCATCGCTGACGATTTGACCGGCGCGCTCGACACGGGCACTCCGTTTGTCGATGCCGGTCTATCCGTCGCTGTCGCAATCGATGTGGATGCAATTCCCGAAGCGCTTCTGACTGGCTGCAACGTGGTTGTGGTCAACACAGCTTCACGAGCTCTCCTGGGGGAGGAAGCGGCGAGAAGAGCCACTGCTGCGGCGAAGGCTCTTCTTGCCGCCTCGCCGGGCATTGTCCTGAAGAAGATAGACTCCCGTCTCAAGGGCAATGTTGCAGCCGAAAGCGCTGCCTTGGCTGAAATTTTCGGTCACGGAGCCATCGTTGTGGCGCCTGCCATCCCCGACCAGCAGCGCTTGACCCGCGATGGCCATGTCTTTGGTCGTGGCGTAGCCGAACCCATCCCGATTGCTGAGCTCTTCAAGGCAAATGACGGCGAAGTGTTCGTGCGAGACGCCGAGACTGACAGTGACCTTGACCGACTGGTTGGCGAGTATGAGTGGAGGACGACGCTTGCTGTCGGCGCTCGCGGCTTGGGTGCTGCCTTTGCCCGAAAGATCGGGCAGACGGACCGACCACGCAAACCGCTTGCTGCATCATCCGAGACCATCTTTGCCTTTGGCTCTCGCGATCCGATCACGGCAGCACAAATGACCAAGCTGGAAGGGTCTGGCGCCCTGACTTCGACCATTGATGCCCCTATCGGAGCAGTGCCCCGCGAAGGGCAATTTACCTTGCCCCTGCTTCTGCGTTGCACGGGTGAAATAACCAGCGATGCAGCAGCAGTTGCCGACCGCTTCGCGAAAGGCGTAAAATCAGTCATAGATGCCACGCGCCCGGAAATGCTGATGGTCGGGGGCGGTGACACGGCGCTGGCGGTATTTTGTGAACTTGGAATTCGGGTCCTGATGCCGAAGGGCGAAATCGAGGCGGGGATTCCGTGGTTTGACGTTACGACTGCTGATGGCTTGCGTCTGCGCTGTGCGGTGAAGTCCGGGGGCTTTGGGAATTCTGATAGTTTGCTAAGACTGATTGCACAGAATCAGGCGGCATAAGCAATGCCGGCGGGGAGAATGAAGGTGGACGAAGCAAGCGGTGTATCGGCGAAAGCCCAGACGACCCCGGCAGCCAAGCCGGAGCGTGGCAAGGCCGTGAAGCTGGTCGATCGGGTCTTTGATCAGTTGCAGGAGCGCATTCGCTCAGGAAACTATCCTCCGGACTCGCGTCTTCCCGGCGAGCACGAACTTGCGTCGATGCTCGGCGTCTCCCGCCCGATCGTGCGCGACGCCTTGGCACGGCTGCGCGATCAGGGAATCGTCTATGCCCGTCAGGGAGCCGGAACCTTTGTCAGCGCCCACGGTTCGCCGACCACGCAACTTTCCTATTCGCCGGTCAAGACGATCGCGGATATCCAGCGCTGCTATGAGTTTCGCCTGACGATCGAGCCTGCTGCCGCCTACTTTGCTGCCAAGCGCCGCGACGAGGCGGCGATCCAAAAGATTGCCGCTGCGCTTGCCGATCTGCGCGAGGCAACCAGCCACCAGCTTCATCGCACCGACGCCGATTTCACGTTCCATCGTGCGGTCACCGAAGCCGCCAACAATCACTACTACACAGCCTCGATCGACGCCCTGAAGGCACACATCGCTGTCGGCATGCACCTTCACGGCCTATCGCTTCTTGGTCCGCGTCAAGGCCTGGAGCAGGTCTACGAGGAACACAACAAGATTTACCTCGCGATCGTCGAAGGCCGCGCGGAAGACGCACGAGCCTTGATGAAGGCCCATCTTGAGGGCTCGCAGAGCCGCCTCTTCGAAGGCCGCGCTCTGGACCTTTCCATGTAGTTGCGGCAGTTGGCTTGACAGCTTTGCCGCTCTGGCTCTAACCTTTTCGCATTCACCAGGGGGGTCCCGGCAAGGGGCTGAGATACTGCTATCGCGCGCAGTGACCCGTTGAACCTGATCCAGTTCATACTGGCGTAGGGACGGTGCAAGCGCTCGAAGGCATTGGGTTCTCGCGTGGAATCCGTGCCGGCGTCTTTTCATCATTCCGGCTGATGACTGGGTCTCCAAACCTAAAACTTGGAGCCTCAAACCATGAATATTGCCGCAAAGAACATCCCCCCGACCGTTACAACGGGCCCGCTACCGGCCTCCCGCAAGATCTACATCCCGGGCGAGATCCACCCCCATATCCGCGTTCCCATGCGCGAGATCAGCGTCCATCCGACGTCAGGCGAGCCGCCGGTCACGGTTTATGATTCGTCGGGCATCTATACCGTCGAAAATGCGGACATCCGCATCGAGCAAGGGCTTCCGGAATTGCGCCGCAATTGGGTTCTCACTCGCGGCGACGTCGAAGCCTACCACGGCCGCCGGGTACGCCCGGAGGATAACGGCTTTGCCAGCGGCGAACGGTTGACGCCAGAATTTCCCGCCAAGCGTCAGCCGCTCCGCGCGAAGGACGGCAAAGCCGTCACCCAACTCGCCTATGCGCGCGCCGGAATCGTAACACCGGAGATGGAGTTCATCGCCATCCGCGAAAATCTCGGCCGCAAGGCGAAGGCTGAGGCTGTCAAGCGCGACGGTGAAAGCTTCGGCGCTCACATTCCCGATCACGTCACCCCCGAATTCGTCCGTCTGGAGGTGGCCGCCGGTCGCGCGATCATTCCCGCCAACATCAACCATCCCGAAGCCGAACCGATGATCATCGGCCGGAACTTCCTGGTGAAGATCAACGCCAATATCGGAAACTCCGCGGTTACGTCTTCGATGGCCGAAGAGGTCGAGAAAATGGTCTGGGCAGCCCGGTGGGGCGCCGACACCGTGATGGACCTCTCCACCGGCCGCAACATCCACAACATTCGCGAATGGATCATCCGCAACTCGCCGCTGCCGATCGGCACTGTCCCACTCTATCAGGCGCTGGAGAAGGTCGAGGGCATTGCCGAAAACCTGACCTGGGAGGTCTATCGCGATACGCTCATCGAGCAGGCGGAGCAGGGTGTCGACTATTTCACCATCCATGCCGGTGTCCGGCTTCACTACATCCCGCTGACCGTCAACCGCGTTACCGGCATCGTCTCGCGCGGCGGCTCGATCATGGCCAAGTGGTGTCTTCATCACCATCGTGAGAGTTTCCTCTACGAGCATTTCGAAGAGATCTGCGACATCTGCCGAGCCTACGACGTCTCATTCTCGCTCGGTGACGGGCTGCGTCCGGGTTCGATTGCCGACGCCAACGACGCCGCGCAATTCGCCGAACTGGAGACCCTCGGCGAACTGACGAAGATCGCCTGGGCCAAGGACTGCCAAGTCATGATCGAGGGCCCGGGCCATGTCCCGATGCACAAGATCAAGGAAAACATGGACAAGCAGCTCGCCGTCTGCGGCGAGGCGCCCTTCTACACGCTGGGACCACTGACGACAGATATCGCCCCCGGCTACGACCACATCACCTCGGGCATCGGTGCCGCGATGATCGGCTGGTTCGGCACGGCAATGCTCTGCTACGTCACGCCGAAGGAGCATCTTGGCCTGCCCGACCGCAACGACGTGAAGACCGGCGTCATCACCTACAAGATCGCCGCCCATGCCGCCGATCTCGCCAAGGGGCATCCGGCCGCTCAATTGCGCGATGACGCCCTGTCGCGCGCTCGTTTCGAGTTCCGATGGGAGGACCAATTCAACCTGTCGCTCGATCCGGAGACGGCCCGCAGCTTTCACGACGAGACGCTGCCGAAGGAAGCCCACAAGGTCGCGCACTTCTGCTCCATGTGCGGCCCGAAATTCTGCTCGATGCGGATATCACACGACATCCGCGCCGAGGCGCAGAAGGAAGGGCTCGACGCCATGGCGGCGAAATACCGCGAGGGCGGCGATCTCTATATGCCGATCGACCCCATCGAACAGTCGCGTGACTGAGATGCATGTCCTCGTCAAAGGGGCCGGCGTTGCCGGCCTTGCGGTCGCGCACGAACTCAGCCTTCGTGGCGCCGACATCACCGTTATGGATCCAGGTTCTCACCAAGCGGCCTCATGGTTTGCTGGTGGTATGCTTGCGCCCTGGTGTGAGTGTGAAAGCGCCGATGAAGCCGTCTTGCTGCGCGGCGGGGATGCCATCGACCGTTGGGACACAATGCTGCCTGGCGAGGTCCAGCGAAACGGAACGCTGGTCGTTGCTCCAGCGCGTGACCAAGGCGAACTTGATCGCTTCGCCGGCCGCACCAGCGGCCATGAATGGCTGAACGACGAACAAATCTCTGCATTGGAACCGGCTTTGGCAGGCCGCTTCCGACGCGCGCTTTTCTTCCCGCTGGAGGGCCATCTCAATCCAAGGCGGGCGCTGGGTCTGCTGCGAGAAAAGCTGATCGCTCGACGCGTCAAATTCATCGACCAGATGAATGAAACCACCGGCTACGACGACATCGTCGATTGCACGGGCGCAGCGCGCATAGGGCAGATGAGCGGACTTCGTGGCGTTCGCGGCGAGATGCTTTATCTGGACACTCAGGACGTTGCCCTCGCCAGACCGGTGCGCCTACTGCATCCCCGCTTCCCCGTCTATATCGTTCCGCGTGGAGATGGCTTGTTTATGGTTGGCGCCACCATGATCGAGACGGAACACGGTGGCCCGATTTCGGCGCGTTCAATGATGGAGCTGCTGAACGCCGCCTATGCCGTGCATCCCGCCTTTGCGGACGCGGCTGTCGTCGAAGCGGGTGTCGGAATCCGGCCGGCATTCGCCGATAATTTTCCGCGCGTGTCCCGCGAAGCCGATGCCGTCGTGCTGAACGGGCTCTACCGCCACGGCTTCTTGCTGGCGCCCGCGATGGCGAAGGAAGCGGTCGACCTTGTCTTCTCCCGAACCGAACCAGGAGGAAGTGACCGATGAAACTGATCGTCAACGGTGAGCATCACGACCTGATTGCACCAACGCTGTCCGAACTGCTGACGGTGATGGAATACGAAGGCGACTGGCTGGCGACCGCCGTCAACGGCGAAATCGTCCACCGCGAGGATCGCGCCGACCATGCACTCAACGACAACGACAGGATCGAAATCCTGTCACCAATGCAGGGAGGCTGATCATGCTGAAGCTTTATGACGCCGAAGTCTCTTCCCGCCTGCTTCTAGGAACAGCACGATACCCCTCACCGGCGATCCTCGCGGAGGCCGTTAAACGATCGGGAACGGAGATCGTCACGGTCTCGCTGCGCCGTGAAACCGCAGGCGGACGAAGTGGTGGTGCGTTCTTCGAAATGATCCGCTCGCTTGGCGTTCGGGTTCTGCCGAACACGGCCGGTTGCCATGGGGTCTCCGAGGCCGTTTTGACGGCCAAGATGGCACGTGAGCTGTTCGGCACCAACTGGATCAAGCTGGAGGTGATCGGCAATCACGACACGCTCCAGCCTGACGTGTTCGGTCTGGTAGAGGCGGCAAGCATCCTTTCAGCCGACGGTTTTGAGGTCTTTCCCTACACGACCGACGACCTCGTGGTGGCGGAGAAGCTGCTCGAAGCGGGTTGCGGGGTATTGATGCCCTGGTGCGCCCCGATCGGCAGCGCCGCGGGACCGCTGAACCCAACGGCGCTCCGTTCTATGCGCGCGCATTTCCCGGACATTCCGCTTATCGTTGACGCCGGCATCGGTCGGCCGTCACACGCGACATTTGTCATGGAACTCGGCTTCGATGCCGTCCTCCTGAACACCGCCGTTGCCGGCGCCGGCGACCCGGTTGCCATGGCCAGTGCATTCGCCAAGGCGATCGAATCGGGTCATGAAGCTTTCGGCGCCGGCATGCTCGAACCGCGCGATGTCGCGGTTCCCTCGACACCCATCATCGGAAAGGCCGTATTCGCATGAGGCTCGATCCCTTCTATCTCATCGTTGATAGCGCCGAATGGATCGCGCGTCTGGTGCCGCTCGGCGTCAAGCTTGTGCAACTCAGGATCAAGGAGAAGGAAACGACCGAGTTACGCGCCGAAATTCGAACCGCAAAGGCAATTTGCGCAGCGTATGACTGCCAGCTGATCGTCAACGACTATTGGCAGCTGGCGATCGAGGAAAGATGCGATTTCGTCCACCTCGGTCAGGAGGATCTGGAAGCGGCCGACCTCGATACCATTCGCGCCGCTGGCTTGAAACTCGGCCTCTCTACGCACGACGATGCGGAGCTCGAGACTGCAATGGCGGCAAAGCCGGACTATATTGCGCTTGGTCCGATCTATCCGACCATTCTCAAGCAGATGAAATGGTTGCCGCAGGGACCAGAACGCCTCCGCACATGGAAGGCGCAGGTGGGCGACCTGCCGCTCGTCGCCATCGGCGGCTTGAACGTCGATCGAATTGAACGGGTCTTCGCGCACGGAGCGGATAGCGCCGCTGTCGTGACCGATATCACGCGCAGCGCTGATCCCGAAACGCGGACACGGGAATGGCTCGCTGCCACCACACGCTGGCGAGCTGCCAAAACGTCACCGCATCGGTAGTAGGACCGGGCAGCGAGGGGCGTGCTGTCGCACGCCTTCAAAAATGATTGATTTGCGCATTCTCCTTCGCCATTTTCAAACAGGGGCGAACAACAGGTTGGGCTTGGCACGCATGTTACAACGGACCGAGGAAACGGATGCCGCGCTAATCGACAGGCTTCAGCAAGGCGCATTCAATTATTTCCCGAAGCACTACAATCCCGCCAACGGGCTCGTCGCGGACACGTCCATCACGGGGGTCCCCTGCAGCATCGCCGCGGTCGGTTTTTCCCTATCGTCCTATCCAGTCGCCGTCGAGCGTGGCTGGATGCAGCGGTCCGACGCGATCGACTACACACTGAAGACACTTTGTTTCTTTGCCAACGGTCACCAAGGCCGTGAGCGACACGCGATCGGCTATCGCGGCTTCTTCTATCACTTCCTGCATATGGATACGGGCCACCGCGCCTGGAACAGCGAGCTGTCGACGATCGACACTACGCTTCTGGTGGCAGGCATGTTGACCGCCGCCGCCTATTTCGACCGCAACACCGAAGCCGAAACGGAGATTCGCAGGCTCGCGAGTTTGGTTTACGAGAGGATCGACTGGCACTGGGCGCTAAACAAGGGCCAGACCGTCTCCATGGGCTGGAAGCCAGGCAGCGGCTTCCTGCGTTGGCGCTGGCAGGGCTACGACGAAGCGATCCTGCTTTATACGCTGGCGCTTGCCTCCCCGACGCATCCGATCCCACCGTCGAGCTACGATGCCTTTACCGCGAGCTATTCGTGGATGCTGTTCGGCGACCAGCCTTACGTCTATGCCGGCCCACTCTTCATTCACTTCTTCTCGCATGCGTGGATCGATTTCCGTGGGATCCAGGACAAGGCAATGGCCGAGCGCAACTGGGATTATTTCCGCAACACCCAGTTATCGATCGCCGTGCAGCGAGACTATGCCGAGCGTAATCCCGGCCACTTCGTCGGCTACAACAAGGACATATGGGGCCTGTCCGCCTCGGATGGCCCGCCTCCCACCCGCAACATGCGTGGCGGTCGGCATCCGCGCGTGCTCGGCTATGCTGCGCGTGGCGCACCGCTCGGGCCGGATGATGGCACGATTGCTCCCTGGGCAGCGCTTGCATCGCTCCCATATGACCGCCGAGCCTCGCTCGACGGTCTTCGCGCCCTGATATCCACCTATCCGAACCTGCTCTACGAGGATCGTTTCCCCGGCGGATTCAACCCGACAGTCAAGACCAAGCGACCTGAGGGCTGGGTCGACGACCGCTGCGTCGGCATCGACCAGGGACTGCTGGTGATGACAATCGAAAACGATCGGTCCGATTTCATTTGGAGCCTTATGCGGCGTTCATCGGTTATCCGGCGCGGTCTTGAGCTAGCGGGATATAGCGGCGGCTGGTTATCGGAAGACGAGAGTTCCGAACTCAAGATCGCCTGATCAGCGGCTTCCGAGAACATGCGCCTTGCCGGCGATGTCGAGACGCACATGATCTCCGCGCTCCGGAAGCGCCACGCTTGAGGTCTTGATCATGATAGGGGGCAGGGCAACGCCTTCCAGCGACACGGCGACGGTGCAGGTCGCCCCGCCGAACTCCACCTCGACGACCCGCCCGCGGTAGGTCTGCGCGCTTTCATCGGGAACGACGCGGATCTGTTCAGGCCGCAGCATGATCTCGACCTTACCTTTATGGCCGCCATCGACGGCGACGCGGCCGAGCGCACAATCGGCAAAGCCATTGCGAATAATGGCCGGAAGCATAACCGCGTCTCCGAGAAACAGGGCTGTCTCGCGATCAATCGGCTGCAGGTAAACCGATTGCGGTGACCCGGCCTGGATCAACCGGCCTTCCCGCAGGACGGCGACCTGATCGGCAAAGGAGAGCGCTTCCGCCTGGTCATGGGTGACGAGGATCGTCGTGATGCCTGCTGACTGTAGGACGCGCGCCACGGCCTTACGCATATTCTCACGCAGACCGGTATCGAGTGCCGAAAACGGTTCATCGAGCAGCATCAGGCGCGGCTTGCGGCCAAGCGCGCGGGCCAGGGCCACGCGCTGCTGCTGACCGCCGGAAAGCTGGTGCGGCCGGCGGGTGAGCATGTTGCGGTCAAGCTCAACCATATCGAGTAGATCGACAATGCGTCGCTCGCGATCGGGGGCGCCGCGCTCGAAGCCAAAACCGATGTTGTCGGCGACACTCAGATGCGGAAACAGCGCGCCATCCTGCGACACGATACCGATGCCTCGCTTGTGCGCGGGCACCGTTGCCGGACCGTCGGCCAGAAGCTCGTCATTCAGCGTGACGCGACCGCTATCAGGCTGCTCGAAGCCGGCAATAATGCGCAGCAGCGTCGTCTTTCCCGACCCCGAAGGCCCGACCACGGCGGTGCGGCTTCCGGCGGCGACATCGAATGAGATGTTCTGCAATGCCTGGACATGCCCGTAGCGCTTGCTGATGCGATCAATCGTAAGCAGCGTCATTGTCCGGCAGTCCGTTTCGATTGGGCATAGAGAAGGAGGGTGAGCGGCAGCGATAGCACGACCATCATGAATGCGTAAGGCGCGGCCGCGACGTAGTCGATCTCGCTGGTCAGCGACCAGAACTTCGTGGCGAGAGTTTCCACCCCATTGGGTGCCAGCATCAATGTCGCGGTGAGCTCATTGGTAATGCCGAGACCAACGAGGGCGACGCTGGCCGCCGCGCCCGGCGCGGCCAGTCGCATGGTGATCTGTCGCACAGCCTGGGCAGGCGTCCGCCCAAGGCCCATTGCGGCCCGCTCAAGCTCTACGGGCGCCTGGGCGATGCTTGCCCGCAGGCCTACCATGGCACGTGGCAGGAACAGCAGGATGTAGGCAGCAACAAGGGTCGCGAAGGTTTGATAGAGAGGCAGAACGAGCCGGACCGTAATCGTCACCAGCGCAAGCGCGACGACCACGCCAGGCAATGAGCCGACATAATAATGGCAGGCCTCGAGCAGGCGCTGAAGACGCCCCGGCGCTCGGACGGAAAGCCAAGCCATTGGTGCCGCGGCAATCGTGGCAAGAATGCCGCCGGAGATGGCAAGAATGATGGTTTGCACAAACGCATTGCCGACCGTGTCGACGCGCCAGACTTCAAGCCCACCCAGATAGAGCCACCGCACGAGCGTCACGAGGGGAACCCCGAGGGTCAATGCCGCCAGCCCCACCTGAAGCACGATCGCCGGCACTGCGAACCAGCCGAGCCGACGGCGATCCGCCGGCCGTGCCGAGCCGGAGCCGACGCGGGCATATCGTTCGTTGCCGCGCAACAGGATTTCGAGACCCAGCAAAAGCAAGCAGCAAGCGACCAGAACACCACCCAGCATGTTGGCGGCCGGGCTATTGTAAGCGGATTGGAACTGGTCGACGATCGCGGTCGCGAAGGTGTCGAATCGGATCATCACGAAGAGGCCGTACTCCGACAGCAGGTGCAGCCCGATCAGCAGCGAACCGCCGCAAATGGCGAAGCGCAGCTGCGGCAGGATCGTGCGAAAGAACAGACGCCAAGGCCCGAGGCCAAGGGAAGAAGCCGCGTCCTCAATGGCGGGATCAAGCCGGCGAAGCGCGGCAGCAACCGGCAAATAGAGAAACGGAAAATACGCCAGCACGGACACGAAGACACCGCTCTGCAGCCCACGCATCCCCGGTACGAGACTGATCCAGGCGTAGCTATGGACGAAGGCCGGCACCGCGAGGGGCGCGACAGCCAGCCACGACCAAAGCCGTGCGAAGGGTATGTCCGTCCGTTCGACCAGCCAGGCCAGCGTGACAGCAAGAGCTATCGACAGAGGAATGGTGAAGGCTTCCAACAGCACCGTGTTGACGAGCAGTTCGCCGACACGCGCGCGGAAAACGAGCTCCCTGACGGTCTGCCAGCCGACATCAAAGGTGATCCAGCCGATAAAACCAAGCGGAACCAGGCTAAACAACGCCACGACGGAGGCAAAGAGAATGACGGAAGCGTGAGGCAGACGCGCCCGCAGCCGATCTATTCCTGTCACGGGCCGTGCCATCGGCCCTTCATGGCCGGGAACAAGCAATCTGTTGTCCTGCAGCAAGGCCGCCGCCTTCACACGCTGAAAAAGGAAGGCAACCGCCCACGGAAGACGGTTGCCGATTTCGTCATGCCCTACGTTTTTCTTGAGCCAAAAGCAACAGTTTTGACCAGCCGGACATGTGTCAGAAGGACTTAGATGATACCGGCGGCGGTCATCAGTTCCGTCACCTTCTTGCTGTTCAAGTTGGCCGCATCGACCTTCGGCGCATCGAGGTCAGCCAGCGGGACCAGCTTGTCGTTCGATGCTGCATCCTTGCCGACAGCATATTCGTAGGAGGTGCCATTCTTCAGGATGTCCTGACCGGGCTTGCCGGTCACGAACTTCAGGAAAGCCTGAGCATCCTTGGCATGCTGGCTCGACTTCAAAACGCCGCCACCCGAGACGCTGACGAAAGCACCCGGATCCTGGTTCTTGAAGTAGTGCAGACCTACGTTCTTGCTGTTTTCACCGGTCTTCCCCTGATCGCCGAACCAGTAGTAGTGATAGATCACCGCCCCCTCGACTTCACCCGCATTCACCGCCTTCATCGCGACGCTGTTGCCCTTGTATGGTGTGGAGTTTTCCTTGAGCGCCTTAAGCCAAGCCGCAGTTGCTTCCTCGCCCTTGAGCTCGAGCAAGGCGCTGACGATCGCCTGGAAGTCAGCGCCGGCCGGCGAAGCACCCCAGCGACCCTTCCACGCCGGATCGGCGAGGTCGAGCAGCGACTTCGGGAGCTTGTCTTCGGTCAGCTTCGTCTTGTCGTAAGCAAAAACCGTCGAACGGGCAGCAATGCCGGTCCACATGCCGTCGGACGGACGATATTGCTCGGGAACCTGGTCCAGCGTTTCCTTGTCGACCGGCGCAAAGAGGCCAGCGGCGTCAACGAGCGTCATAGCCGGGGAGTTCTCAGTCAGGAAAACGTCGGCTGGCGACGCGTCGCCTTCCTGGACGATCTGATTGGCGAGCTGCATGTCGCTGCCCTGGCGCATCGTCACCTTGATGCCGGTTGCCTTGGTGAAGGCATCAATCCACTCGCGGCCAAGGCTCTCATGCTGAGCGTTGTAGACGACAATGCCTTCGGATTCTTGCGCCACGGCGGCGCCGGTGGCCAACGACGTTGCGGCAACGAGCGAAGCGGCAAGCGCCAGCGCGCCGGAAACGCGGTTAAGGTAAGTTTTCATGAAGCCCTCCATGGTGTTTCACCCGAGATCCCCAGGGTGATGGAGCCCGTATATTTTTGTTGATTTCGCATTTCAAGTTTTAGTGATGCCGTTGGCATCACAAATACTTGAAAACATTCGTCAACTTTAGAATCATTCTAGAGCGTGCGGATTGCGGCGATGACTTCATCCTCCACGTCAATGCCATGTTCCAGTGCCTGCCGTCGGGCCGTTTGGCCGCGACGTCCTGGAAGCCGTACACCGGGATCGGAGGAAATCTCGCCGACCAGCATAGCCACTCGATCGGCGACGCCTTTCCCACCGCTGGCCGCGGGGTTGATGACCATAAGCATCTGACCAAGGCCGGGCGCCGAGCCCTTGTCGTCAAAGAGCGAGGAGGACTCGAAGGAAAAATTGGCCCCGGTCAATGCACCGGCGAGGAACTCCACCATCATCGCCAATGCAGCGCCCTTGGCTTCTCCAGAGGGCGCCATTGCGCCCTCGAGCGCCGCAACCGCATCCGTCGTCGGCTCGCCATTGCGGTCAAAGGCCCAATCCGCAGGAATGGCGACGCCTTTTTGCCGCGCAGCCATCACCTTGCCGCGGGCGACGCGTGACAAAGCGAGATCAATGACAAGAGGGTCGGCACCCGGAATCGGCGCGGCGAACGCGATGGGATTCGTTCCAAAGACGGGTTTCCGTCCACCCCAAGCGGCCATGGACGCCGTGGCGTTCGCGACCATCAGAGCGACAAGGCCCATTTCCGCAAACCGCTCTACGGTTAAGGCAAGGACGCCGGCATGGTGCGAACGGTGAACCGCAGCCAAGGCGATCCCCTGCTGCAGGACAATCTCCGGAAGCGCAGTGACGGCAAGATCGAAGGCCGGATAGG
Source organism: Rhizobium sp. BK399 (assembly GCF_014194695.1). Lineage (GTDB taxonomy): Bacteria > Pseudomonadota > Alphaproteobacteria > Rhizobiales > Rhizobiaceae > Rhizobium. The sequence goes on from NZ_JACIAH010000007.1 coordinate 294,168, forward strand.
CGTAGCCATGGCAGGCGTCGATCCGCACGACGGCGGGAAACGGCCGTTCGAGCCGCGGCTTGGCAAATCCATCGACCTTGCCTGCCTTCGCCTGCTTTGCGTAGGCCTCGACCCGGCGCAGACCATGACCACCCTGCCCGGCGGCTTCGGCGGCAACGAGAGCCCTTGCAACCGAGTGTGCATTGGCCTCGTCTACACGATTGCGCACCAGAGCGTCGACAACCAGCGTTTCCGCCGCAGATAGGGTCAGATGCATAGCGACCTGCGAAAAAGAAAGGGTGATGACGTGTTATGCCATCACCCTTACAGCTGCAATGCAGCAACGGTCATTCGACGTCGAACTTTACGCCCTGCGCAAGCGGCAAGGTCTTGCCGTAATTGACGGTGTTCGTCGCCCTACGCATGTAGGCTCTCCAGGCATCCGAACCGGATTCGCGGCCGCCGCCAGTTTCCTTTTCGCCGCCGAAGGCACCACCGATTTCGGCCCCGGACGGACCGAGGTTGACGTTGGCGATGCCGCAATCCGAACCGCGAGCAGAAACGAAGGTCTCGGCCTCGCGCATGTCGTTCGTGAAGATCGAAGAGGACAGCCCCTGCGGCACCGCGTTGTGCAGGTCCAGCACCTGGTCGAAATCCGTGTACTTCATCACGTAGAGAATCGGCGCAAAAGTCTCATGCTCCACAGGGCCGGTTTGATCGGGCATTTCAACGAGCGCCGGACGAACATAGAAGGCGTCTGCCGCGCCGTTTTCGACGCGCTCGCCACCCGTGACCTTACCGCCGCCAGCTCTCGCCTGCTCAAGAGCCGACTGCATGTTCATAAAGGCCTGCTTGTCGATCAGAGGCCCAACAAGCGTTCCCGTTTCCAGCGGGTTACCAATCGAGACCGAGCCATAGGCCTTCTGTAGGCGCGGAACGAGCTTGTCATAGACGCTCTCGTGAACGAACAGGCGGCGCAGCGTCGTGCAACGCTGACCGGCGGTCCCCATGGCGGAAAAGGCAACGCCCCGCAGCGTCAGGTCCAGATCGGCCGTCGGGCAGATGATCGCGGCATTGTTGCCGCCGAGCTCGAGGATCGATCGGGCAAAGCGCTGTGACAAGCGGGGGCCGACAACGCGGCCCATGGCCGTCGAGCCGGTGGCGGAGACGAGCGGCACCTTGGGATGGTCGACAAGGACTTCCCCGACATCGCGTCCACCAATGAGCAACGTCGACAGGTTCGACGGAGCCACTCCGCCTTCGGCGACAAAGCGCTTCAGAGCCTTTTCAAACAGGGCCTGAACGGCAAGCGCCGTCAGCGGCGTCTTCTCAGACGGCTTCCAGACTGTTGAGTTACCGCAAACCAGCGCCAGGGCAGCATTCCAGGACCAGACGGCCACCGGGAAATTGAAGGCCGAGATGATGCCGACCACGCCCAAGGGGTGCCAGCTTTCCATCATCCGGTGCTCTGAGCGTTCGGTGGCAATGGTCAGACCGTAGAGCTGACGCGACAAGCCGACGGCAAAGTCGCAGATGTCGATCATTTCCTGGACTTCGCCGAGACCCTCGGAGGTGATCTTGCCAACCTCGATCGAGACCAAGCGACCGAGTGCGGCTTTTGCCGCGCGGAGTTCTTCGCCGAGCAGGCGGACGAGTTCGCCGCGCTTCGGAGCCGGGACGGCCCGCCACTCGAGGAATGCCTTGTGTGCCGCCTCGATGGCGTCCTTTGCTTCCGAGGCAGAATGCTCCTTCAGCGCACCGATCTCCTTGCCGGTTACCGGCGAGGTAACGCGAAGGGTGCCGCCGGTATAGCGGTCGGCGCCGACGCCCAGTTCCGTAAGCAGGTTTTTCGTCTCGGTGGCGAGATCAAGTGCGGAGATGGTCATGGGTTCAACCTCGGTTCTCAAAATCGGGCGTCTGCGAAATGGGCCACTTGGGCGCCGGCTTCGTACCACATTTCCTTCACGGCGCGGAAGCTCGGTTCGGACGGCGCTGTCAGGGGCAGCGGCAGATCCGCTTCCGTTGTCTGCCCCAGGATGAGCTGCGCAAGCGTGCGGCCAAACACCGTACCGGGCGCGATCCCGCGACCATTATAGCCGGAGAAGCCTACAACATTCGGCGCGAACCTGTGGAAGCGCGGCAATGCATTGTCGGTCATTCCGATCTTGCCGTACCACTCGCATTCGAACTCGACATCGCCAAGCTGCGGAAAGAGCTTCTTCAAGGAGCGTTTGGCCCAGGCCGTGTGGATCTGAAGCCCGGTATTGCGTAGCGCACCGACACTGCCGAAGACCAAACGCCCGGCCTGGTCCATGCGATAGGAGGAGAGGATTTCCTTCGTATCCCATACGCCTTCGCGCCCAGCGAGGATGGAGCGGCGCAAATTGTCGCTGAGCGGCCGGGTTGCAAGATTGAAATAGGGCAGATGGACCTGCTCGTTGCGCACCGCTTCCCAAGGGCCGGTGCTATAGGCGTCCGTCGCCACAATGATCCAGTCGGCCGTAACCTCTCCCTTTGCCGTCCTGACGATCCAGCGATTGCCTTTCCGCTCAGTCCCGATGACGGCGCTCGACGTGTGGATTGAAACGCCAGCCTTGACCGCCGCATGCGCAAGGCCGCGCGCGTAGGCGAGCGGCTGCAGCGTACCGGCGCGCATATCCAGCAACGACCCCGTATAGGCGCTGCTGCCGACGCGCTTGGCCGTCTCCGCCGCGTCGAGCACTGTCACCGGCGCGCCGCGTGCCGCCCATTGCCGCGCACGATCCTCGATTTCCTTCAGGCCACTTTCGCCGACGGCGACGTGAAGCGTGCCGTTTCGTTCAAGCTCGCAAGCGATGCCGTGCTTGTCGATCAATTCCATTACAAGCCGTGGCGCGTTGCCCAACAAGTCGAGCAGACGTCCGCCGTAGACCGGGCCGAGAACGCCCGGAAGATCGTCCGGCATGACCCACATGCCGGCGTTGATGAGGCCGACGTTTCGGCCTGCACCACCGAAGCCGATCTCCTTGGCTTCCAGCAACACGACCTTCGAACCCGCGTCCGCCAGATGGAGACTGGAGGAAAGACCCGTATAGCCGCCCCCCACAACCACGACATCGGCACTCAAACTGCCCGCGAGTGAGGAGGTAACGGGCGGCTGAGGAGCGGTTTTTTCCCAGAGACCATGGGAGCGGGGATCGTTCAGCATCGATCAAAATCCATTGGTTAAGCAGGCAGCATTCTAGCGCCGTGCGATTGCTTGTTAAACCGCTGATCAGGTTGCCGATCGCAGCCCAGGAGGCCGTACCGGGCAGTTCGATCGTAATTTCAGTTCATTCCGATTCTGTCAGATGAATGACTTTACAAAGCTGGATAAGCCCTAAATATCGACATTTAGGAAATAGCTTATTCTGAAATGGAATGATTGGTGCTGCTTTCACGACGCTTTCTTCCATCGACATCCTTGCTTGTGGCCTTTGAGTCGGTCTCGCGCACAGGCAGCGTGACGGCCGCCGCGCGTGAACTCGACCTCACCCAGAGCGCCGTCAGCCGTCAGATAAAGGCGCTGGAAGAGCAGCTCGGCGTCGAGCTGTTCGTGCGCGAACGCCAGACGGTACGATTGACGCTCGCCGGCGACGGCTACGCCCGCGAGATACGCGAAGCGCTTCGGCGCATTTCGAGCGCATCGCTGAACCTGCGCGCCAATCCGCACGGCGGTACGCTCAATCTGGCGATTCTTCCTACCTTCGGGACGCGTTGGCTGGCACCCCGGCTGGGAGGCTTCCTGGCGGCCAATCCGGGAGTGACGATCAATCTTGTCACCCGGCTTTCGCCCTTCGACTTCCGGCTCGATTCGATCGATGCGGCCATTCATTTCGGCCACGCGCATTGGCCGGGGGCGGAGCTGACATTTCTGATGTCGGAGAAAACTGTGCCGGCCTGCAGCCCCGAATTCCGCAGCCGACACGCGATCAAAGTTGCCGAGGACCTGCTTCAAGCTCCGCTACTGCACCTGACGACGCGCCCGGATGCATGGGAGCGCTGGTTCGCAGACAGCGGCGTGAGCTTTCAAACCGTGCACGGCATGCTTTTCGATCAGTTTGCGACTGCGGCGCAAGCAGCGATGGCCGGTCTCGGTGTTGCGCTGCTTCCGACGTTCCTCATTCAAGATGAACTGAAACGCGGCGATCTGGTTGCAGCCGTCGACCGAGAAATGGAAAGCAGCGAGCACTACTATCTCGTCTATCCACCGGAGCGGGCCGACTACGCGCCGCTGGAAGCATTTCGCGATTGGATCGTTCGGGAAGCCGCCATCTGACGAACAGCTTGCGCCGGCATGGTGCTTTCGACCATTATGCCGCAAACCAAAATATGATGCAGGAAATTCCCATGAAGCCCATTTTCGTTCAGCTCCAATGCGCACCCGGCAAAACCTACGAGGTTGCCGATGCCATCTACCAGACAGAGCGCGCTTCAGAGCTCTACTCGACGAGCGGCGACTACGATCTTCTGCTCAAGGTCTACGTCGAGGAAGGCCAGGACATCGGCAAGTTCATCAATGACAACATCGCCAACATTCCCGGTATCGTGCGTTCGCTGACGACGCTGACGTTCAAGGCTTTCTGAGGAAGCCGTTTCAAACCCCTGGCAGCCGCGCAAGGGCGATCTCGGGCATTAAAATGAGGCGGCTCGCGAGCTGCCGAGGCTGGTGATCTGACCGGATGGCGCTTGTTCATCTGCCGATCCCGATAGCGGAAGCAGCCGGATGCGTTTTGCGCCGCCGGGGGCAAGGTGAAACCAGTCGTCGTCCGGTCGATAACCATCGACGCTGACATGGACGGACTGCGCGAACCTGTCGACTGCGATATCGAGCTCCCATTCATTGTCCTGCCGCGTCACCACCGCCTGGATCTCGGTATCGTGGAAGGCCTTGGCGCGGCCCAACGGAAAATGGAAAGCGTCGGCGACCACCGGGCCGCCATCCGGCAGACGTAGACGGGCAACGGTGACGTCGTGCGACGGTGGTCCGAAGCGAAACGCGTAGGTCGTATCAAAAAACGCGCCGAAGAGATCGGTTGCGGCAAACGTTTCACAGCTTCTGGGCGCCAAAGTCAGAATGCGGCCACCGCTGACGACGTGCTGCCTGCCGTAGCGCAGGCAAACCAGTTCGAGATCAAGCTGTAAGGTATGTTCGGTTTCATTCAGCACGTGGACGTCGAGGCCATTCGTCCCCTCGTCGGTCACCACCACCTGAACCGGCCGAAAGGCACGACGCAGGGCATACCACACGGGCTTCGGCTCGCCGGTCGAATCGATCACCCCCCAACCGGGACCTGGCATCAGATCCTGTAAGGTCCACACCAAGGCGCCGTTGCAGGTCGATCCGCTGCGCCGCCATTCGGCGAAGGTCGCTTCAGCAACTTCGCCGGTAACGACACGCGAGAGGTCCAGATAACGGTCGCGATCTTCACGACGAAGTCGCGCCGGATCCTCGCCGTAAAGTTCGGTCAGATAGAAATCGCGAACATCCTCGAAATCCCACGATGCGCCGCGATCGCGGGGAACGCGCGCCTTCCATAGCGGACTGTGGACCGGGGGAACGTCCAGATGCCGTTGCAGCGTTCGTTGTTGCGGCACCTGGGAGAAAGCCAGGCTCTCGGCCGCGAAGCGGACATTCGCACGACGGGCATCCACGAGCGGTCGCATATAGGCGCCGACCCCGTAATAATGAGTAACACCAGCATCTGACGAGAAGGGCATCGCGCCACCCGATGGTGAGTTCACCACATACGGCACGTCGGGCCTCATGCGGCCGGCGATCGCCGGAATGATCTCCTCCGTGATTGGGCCTGCCCAATATTCACGCGGCAGGCCAAGCATCGCCGCCTGCTGATAGACTTCGCTGCCGCCGCAGAGAACCGCCACCGATGGGCATCCCTGGACGGCGTGCAGGAATTCCTCGACCTCCGCGTGGACGTGCGCGGTTAGCGCCTTGTCGTTCTTCGGATAGTCGAAGTTGGCAAACATGAAGTCCTGCCAGACGAGCAGACCGAGTTCGTCGCAGAGCTGAAAGAACGCTGGCGTCTCGTAAGCCATGGTGCCGCCGATGCGGATCATGTTCATGCCTGCCTCGGCGGCAAGGCGCAGGAACGGCTCGTAGTCTGACTTGCCGCCCGGCAGCCGAACGATATCGGCGGTCGTCCAGACCGCCCCTCGGCAAAAGACACGCTCGCCGTTGACCAGCAGCGCAAAGTCATCACCCCCCGATCCGCGATCAACGTCGATGCGGCGAAAACCCGTTCGGCCCGCATGGTGCTCGACACCATCAATGATGATCGAGAAATCATAGAGCTGCGGTACACCGTGCGTATGCGGCCACCAGAGATCGACGTCCTCTAGCCTGAGGATTGCCGAATGGTGGTTCTCTCCGACTTTTTCGAAAGCCTGCTGAACAGCTCCGCACCGAAGCACGAGGTCCGGGTTGTCGACATTGGTATGAAGCGAAACACTCAGTCGCCCAGTGCCATCCGCCTCGAGCACGGCGCGGACCGAAACGTTATCGATCGAAACGACATCGCGGCGGACGACCGTGATGGGTCGCCACGGACCGACAGCATGAATTTCCGGACACCAGCCGGGCATGCGGCCCAGAAGCGTCGTGCGGACATTCTTCAAGCCTTGTGGCGTGATCATCTGCGGCCGCCAGCGGGCGCGTGGGCCGGGCTCGGCCAGCCTCGGCGCAAGGGCTCGGAAGCACAGCGCCAACTCGTCGCCGCCAGAGAGCGTCACAGGTATCTCGTGTATTGTGAACATGCTTTCCGACGACAGGATCTCTTGGCCGTTGAGAAAGACATGACACAGCGTCGCCAATCCCTCGAAGCGAAGGATCGCATCACCGGGCTGGACGTCAAAAAGCCGGCAGAGATACCATGCGTCGCGGGTGTCGAGCGGCTCCGGATTGTCCCGGTCGAACTGCCCCGCCTTTTCCAAAGCTGCGGCGACGGTACCTGGTACTTCGGCGGCAATAAACTGCGCGGACAAGGGAATGTCATGGGGCGTTGCGCAAGCGCCCGATTCCGTCAGGACCAGGTTCCACCCTTCGGCAAGCAGGGTTTCCTCCGCACCGACACTCGCCAACCGTCCCCGCATCCTCAGACTCCCGGCTTCACAAGCGCTCCTTGAGAGAAGCCATCATGGAATCCCATGCATCGGCTGCCGGATCAAGCGCCGTGCGCAGCGGATCGTACTTCTTCCGGGTCACTGCCCGGGCGAGCTGGAACTGCACCGACTTTGCGACTTCGGAAATTCGACGCGCGTCGTCAATGGCGGAGGAAAATTCGCTGGCCGAGACCCAAGCTAGGTGATCGCCGGCAAGCTCGAAATTGGCGCCGAACTGACGCAACGTATTGAACGCGTATTTGTGAAAGAAACCGAAGGGACGCTCTGCCACGGCTTCCACCTGCTGCGGAAACACTTCAGCGAAGGCGCGGATCGGATTGGTGGTCGGTCTGCGGCCGAAGTGAAGTCCGAGAAGCTCGCGTGCCATAGTGCTGACCTGCATCGCATCAGGCATGCGAACGGGAATTTTTGCAAACTCCGTGTAGGGGAGGAACGGCGGATCATCTGCGGACAAATGCAGCTGGAACAGCCCGTCGAAATCCTCTCCCACAAGCTGGAAATAGCCGCCGTTGTGAAAATACTCGATGCGCTTGCCGGTGAAGTCGAGCCTGTTGATTGCCACCGTGGTCTTGCCATGCTCGGTTCGGTAGGCCGTGCCCTGGGTATCGGGCATATAAAACGAGTCCATCTCGATCAGGCAGAGGCGACCTCGCGCAATCTGGGTTTCGACGTGCCGTTCGACCCGATCGAAGATAGCGAGTTCGGTAACCCGGATGTCGTAGAGTGACTCGAGATCCTCGAGAGGCACCTTGAAGAAGGTGAACTGGTCGCCCTCGAAATCCTGCGTCAGCGTGAAGCCAAGCATCGCCTCCGGCGCAGCACCCGCGGCGTTCAACACTTCGATCCAAAGGTCGACGTAGCAATTGGTTTCCGGCCACATGCGCTCGCTGGAGTGCAGCGGATGCGACTGATAGCCGTCCGGGCGCGCCCGCGGGAAGACGGCTGTCATCAAACCACTCAGCCCCACAGCGCTTGCCGCACCTTGGAAGGCCAGTGCTTGAGCTCCAGTCCGTGGTGATGGAAGAGCGCGAGCGCAATACGCTCAAGTCCGAAGCCGACACAGGCGGTATGGGCAACACTGCCGTCTTCAAGATAGAGGTCCCATTTCGTGCCGAACGCGTCCTGATGGTAGTTGAAGCTCATGCAGGCCGTCGGCTTGGCAACCGAGGTGATCGGAATGAGCAGCTCGAACTTCAGGTTCTGGTCGCGTTGGTTGTTGGCCAGCATCTTGCCGGCGCGGCCGAAGAAGGGATCGTTCGCGACATCGATCGTCACATCCAGGCCCACCGCCTTCATCATCTCGACGCCGCGGTCCATCCAGCGCTGCCGGAAATCCGTGACGTGCTGCTCCGTGCCCATACAGATGTATTCGCGCATGCGGAAAAGCTGCTGGCGCGCCGGATCCTGTGATGGCTCATGCCGGAAGCAGTAGGATTGCAGATCGAAAAGACCGCCACTCATCGGCAGTTTGCCGCGACGAGCAACAGTCGGATAGAGCGGGTAGCAGGCCGCAGGCGTCAGTACGATATCAGTTGCCTGCTGATCCTTCGTCCAGTCGTCGCCCACTTCCATGCATTGAAGCAGGCTGATGTGGTCGAGTTCGTTGCCGCAGAAACTATGGACAGTGCCGGCGAGCTGCGGGAAGCTCTTCATGTAACCGCTTTTCTCGAAGAAGGCGCGGTTCATGCCCGGCGGGAAACGCATTGCCTCGGCGCCGTCGGCGCCGCCGAATTTGTCGATCAAGCGCTCGAAGGCGGCAATCACATCTTCGAATTGTCCGCTGCGGCCATAGAGCCCGTCAACGCCGGTATCAATCAAAAGGCCCGATTCAAATAGCCTGTCCAAAAACGTTGTCTGCACGTCCATGTCGTCACCCCAGTAAGCTAGTGTCCTGCTTGTGAACAAGAAGCATGCTCGACGTGTTGCCGAGGATGCGGTCGTTCGAGATCATGAGTTGTGCGGAGTGGGCGTCGCGCAGGTGGCGTCCGACGCTGAACGGCGTGCCGTTCTTGTAGCCCATGATCCCGCAGATCAGCATCACATGATTGACGATCTCGAGGATCGTTTCCGACGATGCGATCTTCACGTTGTTCATCGTGACGGCAAAGCCGATGGAGGAAAGCTTGTCCGCGTCATCCTTGGCTCCTTCGTAAGCCTTGAGACCGGCGACGACATTTGAGCGAACCATCTGAAGCAGGTTGGAGACCTCGGCCAGCCGCAGGGCTCCGGGCGGCGGTGTTCCCGGCGACTTGCGTGCAGCGGCGCGCACGAACGACTGCGCCCGGCCCACCGCGTCGACGGCGATGCCATACCACACGCTGCTCCACAGGAGGTGCGACGATGCCAGCATCGATTGAGCAGCAATCTCGGCAAAGGGCTTCGGCAGGATTTGTTCGGCAGGCGCCTCACCTTTGAAGAGGAAGCCATCCGAACAAGTGCCGCGCATGCCGAGGGTGTTCCAGGCATGGGTCTTTTCCAGCGCGTACTGCTCCTCGAGGAAAACGGTCAGGACCTGATCGGAAGAAGCCGCATTTGCATGGGCCCGCGAGGTAATCATGATTGCATCGGCGTGGGAACCGTAGGATATGACGCTCGCGTCCTTCTCCAGACGGCAGGTATCGCCCTCGACCTCGATCGCGCAGATGCTATTTCGGAGATTGCCGCCGATGCCGCCTTCGGTCGTCGCAGACGCGATCAACAATTGCTCGCCAGCCACGCGTTGCATGAAGGCCCGATGCCATTCGCTCTCGCCGCCATGCTCGACGAGGCTGCAGAGTTTGATGTGATGCATCGCGAAGACCATGGCGGCGGCGGCACAACCCTGTCCAAGCGTCGAGCATAATTCAGCGATCTGAGCGATCGTCGCGCCTTCACCGCCGAGGTGACGCGGGATCTGAATTCCAAACAGCCGCTCGGCTCTCATGGCCTCCACGGCCTCGTGCGGGAACCTCCCATCAAAATCGACGGAGTCTGCATGCTTTGCCGCGATCGCTGCCACGCGGGCGACCCTGGCGGCAAGATCCTCTTGCGCGATTTTGACCGGAAAGTTCATTTAGGCGACCTTCCGGCTATCTTTGATCTGGTCGACAGTCCTCGCGATTGCTGCAATGCTGGCGAATGACTTGCGATTCAAAAGATTGTCAGGAAACTCGATATCGAAGGCCTCTTCGATACCAAGCATGAGCTGGACGGAAGCGAAGGAAGTCAAACCGACGGCATAGAGGTCGTCATCGTCGGCAACTTGGTCAACAGAAACGGGAAGCTTTCCGAATTTGACCAGGAGATCACGGATCGTAGTATTCATTATGACTTCTCCAAGATGATCATATCTCGAGTGGCGAAACGGCCTTGTTCTCGGGATAGGCGTAGTCCGGAAAAGACAAAATTCTGCTAAATGACGTAGTTAAAGCGAACTGATCACTTCAGCTAAATTCTTAGAAGAGACGACGACAGGAAGCGGAACTTAGTTGAGATTTCAAACCCTTGCCGCGATTGCAATCAACACGCCACGAAAGGGGTCTTCTGACACATTGTTCAGGAACAATACTTCTCTCGCGTTTTTTACTAGACGAGCGGCGGGTACAGGTGCTCGGTCCCGCGATAATCCGAAACCGAATAGCAGCCCTCGCCCATCGCTCTGATCGACTGTTCAGCGATCACGGCTTTGCCATGGCCACCAGGTATGTCGAGTATATAGGTGGGCTGGCAGAGACCAGAAATCCGACCGCGCAGAGCCGCGACGATCCTCTGTCCCTCTTCGATCGTGAGCCGAAAATGGCTCGTCCCGGGAGCCAGATCAGGATGGTGCAGATAATAGGGCTTTACGCGCGTCTCGACGAAAGCCTTCATCAGTTCCGTGAGCACGGCCGGATCGTCATTGACGCCCTTGAGCAGCACCGACTGGCTGACCATGACCACCCCGGCATCAATTAGGCGCGCACATGCCGCTCTTGCCTCGTCTGTCAGTTCGCGCGGATGATTGGCATGCAAAGCCACATAAACGCTCTTGCCACTCGCCCTCAGCGCCGCAATCAGGGCCGCATCGATCTTTGATGGATCGACAACAGGAACGCGCGTGTGGAACCGCACGATCTTCACGTGATCGATCAATGCCAGTTCGCGAAGGATCTCTTCGAGCCGTCGCGGGGAGAGGATTAACGGATCGCCGCCCGTCAGGATCACTTCCCAGATTTCGTGGTGGTCGCGAATATAGGCAAAAGCTGCCGACATTGCCTCGGAGTCCAATGTCCCCAAGCCTTGTGGACCAACCATTTCGCGTCGAAAACAGAACCGGCAGTAGACCGGGCACACATGCACGGCTTTCAACAGCACGCGATCCGGATAGCGATGAACGATGCCTTGTACGGGACTATGGGCCTCGTCGCCGATCGGATCCGCACGCTCTTCAGGCGCAACGATCAGCTCGGCCGCGTCAGGAACGAACTGCCGGGCAATCGGGTCGGCGTCATTCGCAGGATCAACCAGACCCACGACCGTCGGCGTCAATGCAATGGCGTACCGTGCGGCGACATCCGCCAAAGCGTCGCGGTCTCTTTCGCCGAGCAACCCGGCGCGTTCGAGACCCTCGACGGTCTTGATGGCTGTGATGCTGTTCATGTGCCGTACTCCGCGACCGGCGCCCATAGCACCTGATCGATCCGTGACGCCCCGGTTGCCAGCATCACCAGCCGATCGAAGCCGAGCGCGATGCCACTTGCCTCCGGCATTTTGGCGAGGGCCTCCAAGAAATCCTCGTCGAGCGGATAGCGTTCGCCGTAGATGCGAGCTTTCTCGGCCATCTCGGTCTCGAAGCGGCGGCGCTGTTCTGCCGCATTGGTGAGCTCCCCAAAACCGTTCGCGAGCTCAACGCCGCAGGCGTAGACCTCGAAACGTTCGGCAACCCGGGGATCGCTCGCGGAAGGACGCGCCAGCGCAGCTTCCGATACTGGATACCCGTCCAGAATCGTGACGCGGCCAAAGCCTAGATGCGGTTCCACCTTTTCGACCAGCACGCGGCTGAACAAATCCGCCCAGCCGTCATCTTCGGCAACGCGCATGCCGGTCCGCTTTACCTGGTCCGCGAGATGCGCCCGATCCGTGGCGCCGTCGGTCGAAACGGACGCCAGCAGATCTATGCCAGCGTAGCGGTCGAAGGCTGCGGCAACGCTTAGCCGGTTCGGCCCCGCGAACGGATCGCACTCGCTCCCGCGATAGGTGAGCCGCGTCGTCTTCATGGTTTCTGCAGCAAGGGCCAGAATGCGAACGCAATCCATCATCAGACTCTCATAGCTTTCGCCCACGCGATACCATTCAAGCATGGTGAATTCCGGATGATGCAACGGACCGCGCTCGCGGTTGCGATAAACGTGAGCGAAGCAGGCGATGCGCTGTTCTCCGGCCGAAAGCAGTTTCTTGCAGGCAAATTCAGGCGAAGTGTGCAGATATAGCGGCGCTGCTGTCTGGCCGTCAGTCGTCAGCGCTTTGGTGGCAAAGGCGTGCAGATGCGCCTCGTTGCCTGGCGACACTTGCAGCGTGGCAGTGTCGACCTCCAGAAAGTCCTCGCTTAGGAAGTAGCCGCGTAGGGCCGTCTGGATCGCATTCCGCCCGAGCAGAAACGGGCGGCGGTCCGCATGCACGCTCGGCGTCCACCACGGCGATACTTTGGCGATCGAGGGTTTCATTGACATCGTCCTGACCGGTCTATCCAACGCTGGGGCTGGCTATTTGCCGGATTTTAGGTTAGTTGCGCCCCCAAAGAACAATCAGTTGCGTCTCGGAGGCCGTATCGACAGTCCTCTACGACGCCAAAAGCCGAGTTACAAGGAAGTCTTAATGGTCAAGGTCATCGCCTCTTCCGTCCGCAAGGGCAACGTTCTCGACGTAGATGGCAAACTCTACGTCGTTCTGACTGCCCAGAACTTTCATCCGGGCAAGGGCACGCCGGTCACCCAGGTTGACATGCGTCGTATCGTCGACGGCGTAAAGGTTTCCGAACGCTGGCGTACGACCGAACAGGTCGAGCGCGCCTTCGTCGAAGACGTGAACTTCCAGTATCTTTACGAGGACGGCGAGGGGTTCCACTTCATGAACCCGGCGACCTATGACCAGGTGGTCGTGAACGATGAAACGATGGGCGATCAGAAGGCCTACCTGCAGGAAGGCATGACCTGCATCCTGTCGATCCATGAAGGTGTTCCGCTAGCCCTCGAGCTGCCGCGCCACGTCATTCTCGAAATCACCGAAACCGAACCGGTTGTGAAGGGCCAGACGGCGTCGTCTTCCTACAAACCGGCCATGCTTTCGAATGGCATCCGCACCTTGGTACCTCCGCATATTGACGCCGGCACGCGCGTCGTTATTGCAACGGAAGACAATTCCTACGTCGAACGCGCCAAGAATTGATCGATCGACAGCCGTGAATCAGAGGTCGCGTTTGCAGCGCGGCCTTTTTCTTTCTTACGGCTTTCGCCAAATAAAAAAGCGCCGGTCTAGCCGGCGCCTTGAACTTTCAAATCATGCCCAGCAGGGCAGCCCGGCCTAGTAGCGCGGGCAACGGGCCTCGTAGCGACGGCCATACCGGTCTCTGTAGACGCAGTAACCGCGACGCTCAACGGACTGGCCGATCAATGCGCCAGCAAGACCGCCGGCTACGGCACCAATTGCTGCCCCACCCCAGCTGTGGCTTACAGCACCGCCAATAATGGCGCCGCTGCCTGCACCAATCGCGGTTCCCTGTTCCGTCGCCGTACAGGACGCAAGCGCGCCAACCAGTGCACCAATAAGCACAATCTTTTTCATCATGACATATCTCCCAGATTTTTCCGTCGCTTAGATACGACCGAGCAACACAAGAATAATAATAATCACGAGAACTAGCCCTAAACCTCCGGAAGGTCCATAGCCCCAGCCGCGGCTGTAACCCCAATTTGGTAGAGCTCCGATCAAAAGCAGAATAAGGATAATGAGAAGTATGGTTCCAAGCATGGTTCAAGTCCTCGACGTCATTACACCAGGGAATGGACCAGAAACACGCATCACCGATTTTTGTTCCGCGTGTATCAAATGTTTAGCTTTGGCGGCAAAATCATACGAACCACATCGTTTTCTGCCGCTCCATGGAATGCAAGTAACATCGCGAAAAGGCTCCGGCCGAAATTCGCCTTAAGATTTTCGACAAAGGCAGTTGACAGAATGGATGCAAATCGCGCTGCACGCATGACGTGAATTTTCCGATTCAGCATCTTGTGGGAAAAAGCGATTCAAAATCAATACTTAGCCGTGAACAAACACTGAATCAGCCGGAGTCAGCGATTCGTCTCCGATTCGTTCTCAAGCTGTTCCGAATCGGAAAACGAGCAATCTGCAAGCTATTCGCGCAACAGAAACTGCGGAGGAAATTCAAATCAGCCCTTGCCTTTGCGACAACGGCTGTCCATGTGTTGTCTGCTTCGGAGAGGAGCTGACTTGATCTGGGGCTCCCCGGCCTCATCTGCAGGACCATGACACTGACATCGCAGCCGATGATACTGAGTGGACGCGGGGTAACCGCGGTGCTCGGGCCAACCAATACCGGCAAAACGCATTATGCCATTGAGCGCATGGTTGCACATGGCACCGGCGTGATCGGCCTGCCGCTGCGACTGCTGGCGCGTGAGGTTTACACGCGCGTCGCCGAAAAGGTCGGAGTGCAGAATGTTGCACTGGTAACGGGCGAGGAGAAGATATCGCCTCCCAATGCCCGCTTTTCGGTCTGCACGGTCGAGGCAATGCCACGCGAGACCAAGGCAGCGTTCGTCGCCATTGATGAAGTTCAGCTCGCTGGCGATCTGGAGCGGGGGCATATCTTCACGGATCGTATTCTGCATTTGCGCGGTCGCGACGAAACGCTGCTGCTTGGCGCCGGTACGATGCGACCGATCTTGCAGCAACTTCTCCCTGGGATCACGGTGGTTGAGCGACCCAGGCTTTCCCACCTTTTCTACGCTGGACAGAAGAAGATCACGCGCCTGCCGCAGCGCTCGGCAATCGTCGCCTTCTCGGCGGATGAAGTCTACGCGATCGCCGAATTGATCCGCAGACAGCGCGGCGGAGCAGCCGTCGTACTTGGCGCCCTTAGCCCGCGCACGCGCAATGCGCAGGTAGCGCTTTATCAGGCTGGAGACGTCGAGTATCTGGTCGCGACCGATGCGATCGGCATGGGGCTCAATCTCGACGTCGACCACGTCGCCTTTGCTCAAGATCGCAAATTCGACGGCTATCAGTTCCGCAACCTGAACCCCGCCGAACTCGGGCAGATTGCAGGCCGTGCCGGCAGGCACGTTCGCGACGGGACGTTTGGCGTCACAGGCCAGGTCGATCCCTTTGACGAGGAGCTGGTCGAACGCATCGAAGGCCATGAGTTCGACAATGTGAAAGTGCTGCAATGGCGCACGAAGAACCTCGATTTCGCTTCCATTCACGCGCTACGCACAAGCCTTGAGACCGGACCCACTGTTCCCGGCCTGACGCGCGCCTTGCCTGCGGTCGACCAGCAGGCGCTGGAACACCTGTCGCGCTATCCTGAAATCATCGACCTTGCGACCAATCCATCGCGCGTCGAGAAGCTGTGGGAGGCCTGCGCGCTTCCGGACTACCGGCGCATTGCGCCGGCGCAACATGCCGATCTGATCTCGACCCTCTTTTCCGATCTCGTTCGCTATGGCACGGTAAACGAGGACTTCCTCGCCGAGCAGGTCCATCGCGCGGACCGAACAGACGGCGAGATTGACACGCTTTCGGCGCGAATCGCGCAGATAAGGACTTGGACCTATGTGTCGAATCGGCCCAATTGGCTTGCCGATCCGACACACTGGCAGGAAAAGACGCGGGAAATCGAAGATCGATTGTCCGATGCGTTACATGAAAGGTTGACGAAACGCTTTGTTGATCGCAGGACATCTGTGCTCATGAAGCGCCTGAGAGAGAATGCGATGCTGGAAGCTGAAATCAGTGTAAATGGCGATGTCTTCGTTGAAGGACATCATGTAGGGCAGTTGTCGGGATTCCGGTTCACGCCCATTTCGGGAGCGGAAGGGCCGGACGCCAAGGCTGTTCAGTCTGCTTCGCAAAAGGCGCTCGCTTTGGAATTCGAGGCACGTGCTGCGCGCCTCCATGCGGCCGGCAACGGCGATCTCGCGATCAGCTCCGACGGCGCGATCCGTTGGTTGGGCGATCCGGTAGCGCGCCTTGCGGGCAGTGATCATGTGATGCGCCCGCGCGTCATCCTGCTCGCCGACGAGCAGCTGACCGGCAATGCCCGCGACCACGTGGCAGCCCGTATCGAGCGCTTCGTCAATCATCACATCAGCACGGTTCTGAAGCCGCTCGACGATCTGTCGCGTGCCGAAGACCTGCAGGGCCTGGCAAAGGGTCTGGCGTTCCAGCTCGTCGAGAATCTCGGCGTCCTGTTCCGACGCGACGTGACCGAAGAGGTGAAGTCACTGGATCAGGATGCGCGCGCCTCGATGCGCCGCTATGGCGTCCGGTTCGGCGCCTATCACATCTTCGTCCCTGCCCTTCTGAAGCCTGCTCCAGCCGAGCTCATCACGCTTCTCTGGGCGCTAAAGAACGACGGTCTCGACAAGCCGGGCTACGGCGATCTCATTCCCGTTCTGGCTGCAGGCCGCACGTCGGTGGTGACAGATCCAGCTTTCGAGCGCACCTTCTACAAGCTGGCCGGCTTCCGATTCCTTGGCAAACGCGCAGTTCGCATTGACATCCTGGAGCGCCTTGCGGATATCATCCGCCCGTTGCTTCAGTGGAAGCCTGGCCAGGCCAACCGTCCTGAAGGTGCATATGACGGCCGTCGCTTCACGACAACGACCGCCATGCTTTCGATCCTCGGTGCAACGCTCGAGGACATGGAAGAGATCCTGAAGGGGCTCGGCTATCGCGCCGATGCCGTAAAGGCAGAGGAGGCAGCAGCTCATCTGTCGGTTCAGGACGCCTCGACAGCGCCGACGGCCGAGACCGCAACCGAAGAGAGCGCGGAGAAGGCCGATCACGACGATGCCGACAGCGCGTCGGAGGAGCCTGCCTCGGAGGCTCCCACCGTTGAGGTCGCGGCTGAAGAACAGCCGGTTGCCGCAACGTCGGAAGAAGCAGAGGAACCGAAGCCGGTTCTTCTTTGGCGCCTCGGTGGCCGTACGGACAATCAGCGTCAGGCCCGCAGCCCGGGTGGCGAACGCCGCGGCGGCAACAATCGCGGCCAAGATCGCGGAAATGGCCAGCGTCGCCAAGGTGGTGAAGGTGGCGAGGGCCGTGATGGCAACCGCCAGCATCGCGGCAAGGATGGCGGTAAGCCGCAACAGGGACGGGGCGATCGTAACGAACAGCGCGGCGACCGTCAGGACCGCGGCGATCGCAAGGACCGCAACAACAACCGCGGCGGCCCGCAGCCGTTGCGCTTCGAGGCAAAGCCCCCACGCAAGGAAAAGCCGATCGATCCGGATTCTCCCTTCGCAAAGCTCGCTGCCTTGAAGGAGCAGATGAAGAAGTAAGCGCATGGGCGGGGAGACACAGCCAGGAGGCGGTTCGCGGCAACGCATCGACAAGTGGCTGTTCTTCACGCGCATGGTGAAATCGCGCTCGCTGGCACAAAGCCACATTCAATCCGGACATGTCAGGATCAACGGCGAGCGCGCCCTCCAGCCGAGCCAAATGGTCAAAGCCGGCGACAAGATCGAGCTGGCTCTTGAGCGGCGCGATATTGTCCTTGTCGTCAGGTCGGGCGGCGAGCGGCGTGGTCCTTACGAGGAAGCTCGGCTGCTTTATGAGGACCTGACGCCTCCGCCCGACGAGACAAAACGCCTCACCCCTTATGAGCAGGCAATGCGGGCCACAGGGGCGGGACGACCCACCAAAAAGGAACGTCGTGCAATCGACAAGCTGATGTCGGACGAGGATTAGAAAACTCTATCCGAACTGCCGGGTTTTGCGATTTCTTTATTCTTGAAATCCTCGGGCAAAGCCGGTACGTCACAATCAACTTGCCGGATAGCGTGAATGCCTCCCAAGCATCTCACTGCTTCCTTTCCGGTTGGGGAAAGGCGCGACGTTCCAGGTTGCCCGGCCCCATTGTATGGAAGTCCTGGAGTTCTTCATGACCTATGTCGTGACCGACAATTGCATTCGCTGCAAATATACCGACTGCGTGGAAGTCTGCCCCGTCGATTGCTTCTATGAGGGTGAAAACTTCCTCGTCATTCACCCTGACGAATGCATAGACTGTGGCGTTTGCGAACCGGAATGTCCCGCCGAGGCAATCAAGCCTGATACGGAGCCGGGCCTCGACAAGTGGCTCAAGGTCAACGCCGAGTATGCGAGCATCTGGCCGAACATTACGGTCAAGAAGGACGCCATGGCCGAAGCGAAGGAAATGGACGGCGAGACCGGCAAGTTCGAGAAGTACTTCTCTGAGAAGCCCGGATCGGGTGACTGATCCTTCATTCTCGCTACTAGGGCCTGAAACCGGGTTCAGTGAGCCAAAAAACGCCTGAAGTGTGTCCGCGTCATATGGGTGTCATGTGTTGCGCGCATGACTCAGGCGCAGTAAATTATTGATTTCCTCATATTTTTGTGATAGCTTTCGGACACTGATCCATTTGCGGCATGAAGCATGCCCAAACCACCACGAAAGCAAAACAAATCCAAAAACGCGGTTTCCGTGACATATCAACGCCTTGAGCCGTGAGGTTCCAAGCTTGTGCGCATGGATATGTTTGCTTTTATCCGGTGGGACCAGAAGTAAGTCACCCGACGGATCTGACCGTCTCACCCGGGCCTGACTGACCCGGCTCCGGCTGCAGCCGGAAGCGTAACAGGGAGTGTTTGAATAGAATGACGACCCAGCAGAAAAAACCTTCTTCCGCACGTCACGGCTTCAAGACCGGTGAATCGATCGTGTACCCCGCACATGGCGTCGGTACCATCAGCGCTATCGAAGAGCAAGAAGTAGCAGGCATGAAGCTTGAACTTTTCGTTATCGATTTCGAGAAGGACAAGATGCGCCTTAAAGTGCCGGTCGCCAAGGCCATGAGCATCGGCATGCGTAAGCTCTCCGAGACCGATTTCGTCGAGCGTGCATTGAAGGTTGTGCAGGGCAAGGCGCGCGTTAAGCGTACCATGTGGTCCCGTCGGGCGCAGGAATATGATGCAAAGATCAATTCCGGCGACCTCATTTCCATCGCTGAAGTTGTCCGCGATCTTTATCGCGCCGAGAACCAGCCGGAGCAGTCCTATTCCGAACGCCAGCTTTACGAAGCTGCGCTTGACCGCATGGCACGCGAAATTGCTGCGGTGAACAAGATGTCGGAAACGGAAGCTGTCCGCCTCGTAGAGACCAATCTCAACAAGGGGCCGAAGCGCGGCAAGGCGATCGAAGAAGACGAATCTCAGGACGAAGCTGCATAAGCTCCCTGTTTTTCCTGCAAAAAAACCCGGCCTTGTGCCGGGTTTTTTTTGGAACTTTTTCTCTGCTGGCACGTTTCAATAATGTAGCTGCGGACCGCGTCGGGAACTGACATCACCCTCGAACGCTCGCATATCTGTAAACGTTCGATGAGGAGCGGATCATGCTTTCCACGTTCTGCCTAGCGGGCAACTTGAGGAACTTGATCCCACCCCGCTGTACTACCGGCGCATAACCCTAAGCTAGGGCCCCATCTGGAAACGTCCAGAGTTCGGGGCCTTTATACGTTCAAGACATGAATTTGGTCTGGGCAGCGATGTCCGGAAGCAAGAATTCTTTGCCCTTTTTTGGCGTCACGCCTGAATTCAGGAGACCGATATGAAGAACATGTCTGCAGACCGGCGCATGATTAAAATCGCCATGGCGGCTCCCTACCTTGCTCGCGAAGAGGAACACGATCTCGCAATCCGCTGGAAGAACAATGATGACCGCGGCGCTCGCAATCAGATCGCCATGGCCCACATGCGCCTTGTTATCTCGATGGCAGGAAAGTTCCGCAACTTCGGTCTGCCGATGAGCGACCTCGTGCAGGAAGGTTACGTCGGTCTGCTGGAGGCGGCTGCGCGCTTCGAGCCCGAGCGTGACGTCCGCTTCTCTACCTACGCAAGCTGGTGGATCCGTGCCTCGATTCAGGACTATATCCTTCGCAATTGGTCGATCGTTCGCGGCGGTACGAGTTCGGCGCAGAAGGCCCTGTTCTTCAATCTTCGCCGCCTGCGCGCCAAGCTCGCCAGAGGCGACACGCAGCTGACACTTCAATCCATTCATCAAGAAATCGCAGCAGCACTCGGCGTCAGCCTTTCCGACGTCCAAACGATGGATGCCAGGCTTTCGAGCAACGATGCCTCGCTGCAGGCCCCATCGGTCTCCGGCGATGCCGACAGCGCCGAGAAGATGGACTTCCTCGTTAGCGACGAGCCTCTGCCGGATGAGCAAGTATCGAACATGATCGACGGCGAGCGCCGGCGCAACTGGCTCGCTTCTGCTTTGAAGCACCTCAATGAGCGGGAGATGAAGATCATCAGCGCTCGGAGGCTTGCTGAAGATGGCGCGACGCTCGAGGAACTCGGCGCAGATCTCGGCATCTCCAAGGAACGTGTTCGGCAGATCGAGAGCCGGGCGATGGAAAAACTACGCAGCGCACTCGTGAGCGCAGACCCCTACATGGCCGCATCGGCCTGAACGAGCTTACTCCCCCAGCGATGGACTTGGCCCGGTGAAAGCCGGGCCTCTTTTTATTCCGCAATAATCTTGACGCGATCGCCGGGAGAAACTGAGGCGCCGGTCGGCAGCGCATTGATAAGCTTGAACAGATCGAGCTTTCGATCCGTACCCATCATCCGTGCAGCAAGCGTCGTGATGTTTTCGCCCGGCCGCACTTTGACCACCCTGACGCGCAACGGCTTCAATGATGCCGTCTCTTCCGGGGTCATGCGACGGAAGCTTGCTCGCAATACGTCCGCCGTCTGCTGCAGAGCGGCACTACCTTTCGGCACGGCTGTCAGGAACCGGAAAATCTGAGCATTGTTACGGATCACCGTGACGTCGAAGTCCCAGCGATCTGCGCTCGCCCGCGCCGTGGCAGCCTCCATTCCATTGATCGTGGTCTGCTGAATGGTGGAGGGATCGAGGCCAGTAACCCACCCGCTCGAGATATAGTTCGTGAGGCTCTGGTTCTGATTGTCGGCCACGCCGTCAAAACGGATCGCAACATCGCCGGGCCCAGTCGCCATGACCGCCTCGACCTTGTTGTCGATCTTGAAATCAGGCGGCACGTCGAAGCGAATGCCAAGCCCGCCGTGCAGGAAGGTCTGCCCGCGCACATAGCCTTCCTCAGGGCTGTCGCCGTACAGCAAGCCGTCGATGCCGTTGAGATAATAGTCCCTGCCCGTATCGCCGACCTTGCCCTCCTGACCGAAGGCTCGCGCATGATCGCGCGCCAGTTCGATGCGCTGGGCGGAATTCGGATGGCTGGATAGGAAGTCGAGGCTCTGGTCCGCCTCGGGGTCGACAGACATGAAGCGGCTGTAGGCGGCCATGGAGTCCAGGAACCGCGCGGCGGCGTAGGGATCGTACCCTGCTTCCCCGAGCATCCGGACGCCGATAACGTCGGCCTGCAATTCCTGCTGTCGCGAGAAAGCTGCCAATCGCAGCTTGCCGCGCGCCAGCGCCTGCTTGCCGGCAATATCGCTCGACAACACCTCGGCCACGACGCGGCTGGCGATGACTTCTGCCTCCTCGCGCTTCTGCCGTTCGATGCCATGGTTTGCCGTGACGTGACCCATCTCGTGCGAGAGAACCGCGGCAACCTCGGATGCATCTTTGGCGAGCGCCAGCAAACCACGCGTCACGTAGAGATAGCCCCCGGGCAGGGCAAACGCGTTGATGGCCGGGGAGTTCAGGATGGTGATGCGGTAGGATTGGCTCGGATTCTCGGAGACAGCGGTCAGCGCCCCCGCGATACGGGCAACCAGACGCTCGGTCTTCGCATCCTTATACTCGCCGCCATAGCTCGCCACGATGCGCGGATGCTCGCGCGCACCCATGGCGGCACGCGGATCATTCTTCTGCACCTCGTCGACAATCTGCGGATTAGAGGACGGCGCAACACTTGGCTGATAGGATTGCTCAAGAATGGATTGGCAACCATATAGCGCCATGCTTGTCGCACATACGACCGAGGCTCGTCGTACCAGACGGCACGCCGACGAGAGCACATCACTGGAAGGCGCGGGGAATTTCCACGTCGGCATACTGTCCAGTCTGTCTCTCCAGGTCATCTTGCTTGTCGACCGGTTCGCTTCCGCGACCCGGTCGGTCTCATGGTGATTCAACAGGCGTCCGTCCCCGTCCTTGCACTGCACAATCGGGGACACAAGTCTTTGCTGTAACTGATTTCCGCATCGGTTGCATAGCGAGACTCTAAGTAAATGTGGCGCCGTTGTATTTTAGCAAGCCTAACGTGCTTTTGAGTTTCCTCGGTCGCCTCAAATTATGGCGAAAGTGCCGTTGCAACCGCCAGATTCGTTAACTGCGGAGAAATTGCGTCAATCCGGGATGATCCTGGCGGCCAATAAATTCATCGATTGGGGCGGCTACCGCGATCCTGCCGTTCTCGATGAAAAGACCAAAGTCTGCGATGCGTTTGACCTCGTCCGGATCGTGCGACACCACGACGACGGTATTGCTCGTCTCGCGATGCATGTCGAGCAGCAGCGCCGCCATTCCATTTCGCAAGCCGGGGTCAAGCGCTGCAAAAGGTTCGTCCAGCAGGAGCACCGGCCGGTTGCGAACTAGCGCACGTGCAAAGGCCACCCGCTGCCGTTCCCCGCCGGAAAGCGTTCCCGGCATTCGTCGTTCAAACCCGCGGAGCCCGACCTTTTCAAGCGAAGACGTGATCGATTGGCGGTCAGCAGTTGTGAGCTTCATCGACGGGTTGATGCCAAGGCCGATGTTGGTAAGGACATCGAGATGCGCGAACAGATTGTTGTCCTGAAAGACGAGAGAGACGGCCCGCCGGGCCGGGTACTCGCTGGTCACATCCTTCCCCGCGATCAAGATCTGCCCTCGCTCAGCCACATCAAAGCCAGCCAGCAGATTGAGGAAGGTTGACTTGCCAGCACCGGACGCGCCCGTCACAGCAATCACAGCACCGACAGGAAGCCGGCAATCGAAGTGAAACTCCTGCACACCAAATTGGAGACCGACGTCGCGCATCTCGACCGAGAACCGCGGCTCAACCATGGAAAGCCACCTCTCGTCGCGCTGGCCCCATGGTGCCGGCGATTGTGAGCAGCAGGCAGAGGATGCCAAGGATCAGCGCTAGACCATCCGCATCGTTCGTCCGGTAACTCCCCATGCGGCTATAAACGAGCCAAGGCAACGTGACGAAACTGTCCGAGCCGAACAACGCGACGGCGCCAAGATCGCCGAGCGACAGCGCCATCGCAAACGAAAATGCCGTGAGCACTGGTTTAATCAGGGCCGGCATATCGATCAGGCGCAGCCGCATCCAGCCCGAGACACCAAGACTCGCCGCAAGTTTCTGCGTTCGGCGCTTGTGGACGATGAAAGCCGGCTCGAGGACACGCATCACAAAGGGCAGGGACATCAAAGCGTTGATCGCGACAATCAGCAGCGGAGCCACGGCGCTGGCGTCACCGAAGCTTCTCAGCGCTAGAAACCAGCCCGTCGCCAGGACGATCGGCGGCACGAGCAATACCAACGATGATGCGCCACCCATGGCGGCAAAGAACGCTCCTGCGCCTGAGATCCCTGAACGCCGGAGAAGCGCCGCCCGGCGCGCACCCACCAGCATCATCGAGACAAGTAAGGCGATAGTGGCCGCAGAGATCGAGATGGCAAGACTGGTCGCAGCCGACTGCCAGAAAATGGGTTCACCGAGCAGCCTCATGAGATTGGACCGAAGGCCAGCCAGAAGCACCGACATCAGAGGTAAACCAAGGAACAGAGCGGCGAACAGCAGGATGCTTCCATCCACGAGCCGCGCTCCCAACAGCCTACCATCCGGGCGCCTGATCGCCTTTCCGACAGTCATCCCTTCATCCCCGGACGCAGGAAGACATGACAGCGCCCCAAGGACGACCGATGTAAGGGCGATCTGCAGCAGGGAAAGCGTGACGGCCCGGCCCGGATCAAAATCAAAACGCAGCGACTGATATATGGCAACCTCGACGGTCGTTGCGGCCGGCCCGCCACCCAGTGTCAGCACCAGCGTGAAGCTCGTGGCGCAGAGCATGAAGATCAGGCCGGCGATCCCAGGAATGACCGAGCGCAGAACCGGCCATTCGATGAAACGGAAAATCGAACCGGGCCGCATGCCGAGACCACTCGCCATCAGCCAGTATTCCGCCGGCACCCGCTCCAATGCCGCCAGCATCAGGCGGCAAGCCAGCGGCATGTTGAAGAAGACATGCGCCAACAGGATCCCGGAAAGCCCGTAGATGCTGATCGGTTCCGCCATGCCGAGCTTGAGCAGCAGCGCGTTCGTAAGGCCCTGCCGCCCCCAGATGCCGATCAACCCCAGCGCCCCGATTAGGACAGGAAGCCCCATCGGCACGGCCATCAGTCGAATGATCCAGATGCGACCGGGGAAATGCTGCTGACGCGCCAGGGCCTGCGCGACCGGAATGGCACAAGCGATCGAGAGCAGCGTCGAGAGCAAGGCCTGCAACAAGGTGAAACGCAGGACCTGCAGGATGTAGGGTTCAAGCACCGCCGTCAGAATGGAGGAAACATCGCTCGAAAGGAGCAAGACGAAGACTGCAAAGCCGACGAAAAGGGCAATGCCGGCGAGACTAAAAGCCCCACCCAGCACCGCCCGTCGCATCTCAGCCTCGGTCAAAGGCATCAATTCATGCTCATGGCGGCCAGCCACTCATCGACGAAGGCCTTGCGCTTCTCAGCGACTTCATCCGAGCTCATCAGAAAGGTCTTTGATGGATTTACAAGCTTGCCGAACGCATCCGGCAGCGGCTGCGACGTCGCCGAAACCGGCATCATCCAGTTGTTGGTTGGAATCGTATCTTGGAAGCCCGGCGTCACCATGAATTTCAGGAACTCGCGTGCAAGCTCCTTGTCCGGCGCATTCTTCAGCAGGCCCGCCACCTCGATCTGGATGTAGTGGCCCTCTGAAAACGCAGCCGCCTGATAGCGGTCGGTATTTTCGGCGACCATGTGATAGGCAGGCGAGGTCGTGTAGGAGAGCACCATCGGCGCCTCACCCTTGGTGAAGAGCCCATAGGCTTCCGACCAGCCGGGGGTCACCGTCAGCACCCGCTTTTTGAGTTTTGCCCAGGCCTCAGGCGCCTTATCGCCGTAGACCGACTTCACCCACAGCAAGAGGCCTAGCCCAGGCGTCGAGGTGCGCGGATCCTCAATAACGATCTTTTGCGAAAGATCGCCTTCGACCAGGTCCTTCATGCTTTTCGGAGGATTTTTGATCGTCTGCGTGTCGTAGATGACGGCGAAGTGGCCATAATCATAAGGCACAAATACCTCATCCTTGTAGTTTCCCGGCACCTTGAGCGCACTGACGTCGACACCGCTCGCATCGAAGAGGCCGGTTGCCTTCGCTTCCGTGGTCAGGTTCGTATCCAGACCGAGCACGACATCCGCCTTCGTCGCAGCGCCCTCAAGTTTCAGACGCGATAACAACGCCACGCCATCGGCTACGCTCACGAACTTGACGCTGCAGCCGCAGGTCTTCTCGAATGCTTCCTTGACCTTCGGCCCCGGACCCCATTCGGATGTGAAGCTCTCATAGGTGTAGACGGTGAGCGTCTTGTCTGCCGCCTGTGCGCCTTGGCCGGCCAAGCCGATGGTCGCGACAAAGATCGTGGCAAGCAACGAACGGCTCGTGAACTTGAATTTGAACATGGCACCTCTCCTCTGGTTTGCTTGAAGGGGAAAAGGGCGGTGCCAGATGTCACGCGTCTAATCCCTCCGCCGGTGTTAGCCGGATCAGGTTCCGCGGGTTGGCTTTGAGCCTCTCAGCCGCGCGCCTCATGGCACGGGGCACCCCGTTAGAGCGTTTGAGATGTATCGCCACGCTTGGCGTCTTGCAAGGGGCGGCCTTGCGGCCGCCATCGGCGTTTTACTCCGCGGCTTCGGCGTTGGCGGTCGGCCGCACCTCAACGACACGAGGCAACTGTGTTGGTTTCAGCATCAAGGCAGCGCAAAGGCCAATCAGAGCGATTACGCAGGATGCCATGAAAAGCGGCATGAACGCACTGCCATAGGCTTCGGCAACGGCTTGACGCGCCTGCTCCGGCAAAGCTGCCAGCATCTTTGGAGTGAGTTGCTCGATGTCGGCTACTCCCGGAATGGAAACGCCCGTTTTGCCGAGTTGCGAGCCTACGATCGCGCCGTAGATGGAGATGGCGATCGATGCTCCGCCCATACGCGACAGCGTCACCGATCCTGTTGCGGCGCCGACGTCGCGCGCCGGGGCAGCATTCTGGACGCCGATGACCGGAACCTGTTGTGCAAGACCGACACCGAAGCCGTGGAGGGCCATCACCGCCCCGATCAACAGGACCGGTGTTCCGACATGAACCCGCGTCAGCAGCACAAACGCAATGGCGCTGCAAGTCAGGCTTGCGATGGCGAACGGCTTGTAGCGACCAGTGATGGAGATGATGCGGCCTGCCGAGAGTGACCCGCAAACGATGCCGCCGGTCAGAAGAATAAAGAACGCTCCAGCCGCCGACGGCGAAAGACCGGTCGTCGTTTGTAGGAACAACGCGAAATAATTGACCATCCCAATTCCAATCGCGCCGCTCATGATCGACATGATGAGCAACAGGCTGAACGTCGAATTGTGAAATAGAGACAGGGGAACAATCGGCTCTGCAGCGCGGCGCTCGACGAAAATCCAACCGATGGCCGCAGCTACGCCGAGCGTCATGATGGCCAGGTTTTGCGGAGCAAACAGCGAGCCGAAGACCTGAGCGCCGTCGGCGGCCAGAACGATGCTTGCCGTCGTCAAGGCGAGCAGCAGGGCGCCAGCGTAATCGATCTTCGGGCGGCGGTTTGGTTTCCGGTAAGGTAGCATCAAAGCCAGGCCGACAAGGACGACGAAACCGATCGGAACGTTGACAAGGAAGATCGAGCGCCAGCCGAAGAGATCGCTCATTGCGCCGCCAAGGACAGGCCCGATGGCGCCCGATGCCATCAGCACGAGGCTGGAATAGCTCTGGTACCGCGCCCGTTCCCGCGGCTCGAACAGGTCCGCGTTGACGGCAAAGATCGACACCATGATACCGCCGCCGCCAAGTCCCTGCAGCACGCGGGCAGCAATCAGCGTATTCATCGATACAGCCAGTCCGCAGACGGCAGAGCCGACGGTGAAGATCATGATCGCGGCCATCATCACATATTTGCGGCCGAAGAGATCGCCGAGCTTGCCGTAGAGAGGCATCACGGCGCTTACGGCGAGAAGATAGGCTGAGCCGACCCAACTGAACCGCTCGAGGTGGCCGAACTCGCCAACGATCGTCGGCAGAGCCGTTGCGACGATCTGATTGTCGAGCGTCGCCATGAACATCGCGGCCATCAGGAAAAGGAAGAGAATGAACCGCCGGCGATGATCCGTCACAAGCGGCGCCGCAGCAGCAATTTGAGTGTCCATAAAGCGTCGTTCCAAACGATGAGTTGATCTCGTTATGTGCTATCAGCATATAATTGTCAATGTCACGCGCTTGACTTCGGCATATTCTCAATCGACGCGTGGCGTGTTATGGTTTCGGAATGAATGAGAGCCTGATGAAACTGAACGACCCTGACGCGAACGAAGACGCCGGCATTTTGCGCATTGGTCAAAGTATGACCCGCATGCGCCTGATGACCGGACGTCGATTGATCGGGCGGCTCGCCATCCAAACAGTGGCACCCGGTCTTGAGCTATCGCACCTTGACGTGCTGGACGCAGTACGACGCGCTCAGGAAAGCGGCGACGTGACGGTCGGGACGATTGCCGAGATGATGCGGATCGACCCGTCGCGCGCAAGCCGCATCGTCGCAGAGATGGTGGGGCGGAACATCCTGCGGCGAAAGGCATCTCAGGCGGATGCGCGGCGGATTATCGTCGTGATGACGCCACTTGGACAGAGGTTGCTGTCGGAAATACGTGCGCAGAAGCTCTCATTCGTTTCCGAGGTGGTCAAAGACTGGAAACCTGAAGAGATCGAGGCGTTCGGAGAACTGTTCGAGAAGTTCATTTCCGGCTTCGAGAGTGTTTTTGAGGCACGCGTCAAGGATATCGCAGACGAAGCCTGAGCGACGGCCCTTTCCCTTCCCCCCTGCTTTGCGCTATGGGCAGTGCCCATGAGCCAATCCACCTTCACCATTCTGCTTGGCGGCGAGCTGCAGATAACCGATCGCCTGCGAAATGCCGTCTCTGGCAGCCGTTTCATCGCCGCCGACGGTGGTATGCGTCACGCAGCAGCACTCGGCGTCATCCCAGAGCTGTGGGTCGGTGATTTCGACTCGACGCCCCCAGATCTCGAGGGTGCCTTTCCCGATGTGCCCAGGCAACCTTATCCCGCTGCGAAGGCATTCACCGATGGCGAGATTGCGGTTGCGGAAGCGATCGCCCGCGGCGCGAAACGTCTTGTATTGGCCGGCGCCCTTGCGGGCGAGCGTTCCGA
This sequence comes from Rhizobium sp. BK399, assembly GCF_014194695.1. GTDB lineage: Bacteria > Pseudomonadota > Alphaproteobacteria > Rhizobiales > Rhizobiaceae > Rhizobium. The sequence goes on from NZ_JACIAH010000007.1 coordinate 322,983, forward strand.
CCACGCGATCCAGCACCTGCTCTATGCCGTCAGCCTGGCAGAGCAGGGTTACGATATGCTTCTGACATCCGGCGGCGAGGAGGCTGTGCCGCTGATTTCAGGCGCAATCGAACTGGACCTGCCACCTGACAGTCTGTTTTCTGTTCCCGGCTTTAGCGAGCTTCGCGGCCTGACAATCGAGAACGCGCGCTACCCGCTTGCCGATTTCCATTTGCCCTTCGGCTCGTCACGCACCATTTCCAATGTCGCGAAAGGCAAGGTGCGCCTTTCGCTCGAGAGCGGTCGCGCCATTGTGCTCGCGCGCCCCTACGATCTTTCCGGAGTCTGATCTTTGGCGCCCCCCATCCTGAAACTCGACGACGTCTTTCTCAGCTTCGGCGGCACGCCGTTGCTCGCCGGTGCCGCGCTGCAGGTCGAGCCCGGGGACAAGATCTGCCTCGTCGGCCGCAACGGCTCCGGAAAGTCGACGTTGCTGAAGATCGCTGCCGGACTCGTCGAAGCGCAGTCGGGAGAGGTGTTCCGCCATCCTTCGTCAACCGTGCGTTATCTCGAACAGGCGCCCGATTTTGCCAGCTTCAAGACCGTGCAGGCTTATGCCGAGGCCGGCCTCGGCCCGGGCGACGATCACTACCGTGTCACCTATCTGCTCTCGCATCTCGGCCTCACCGGCGAGGAGGATCCCAAAAACCTGTCAGGCGGAGAGGCACGCCGCGCAGCCCTTGCGCGCGTTCTCGCGCCGGAGCCCGACATCCTTCTCCTTGACGAGCCGACCAATCATCTCGACCTGCCGACCATCGAATGGCTGGAAGGCGAACTGCAGAAGAGCCGCAGTGCCCTCGTGCTGATCTCCCACGACCGACGCTTCCTCGAGAAGGTCTCGACGGCGACGGTCTGGCTCGACCGTGGCACATCGCGTCGGCTCGACAGGGGCTTTGCGCATTTCGAAGCCTGGCGTGACCAAGTTCTGGAAGCGGAAGAGCTCGAGCAGCACAAGCTCGGCAAGGCAATCGAGCGCGAAGAGCATTGGCTGCGATACGGCGTCACGGCACGGCGCAAGCGCAACATGCGCCGCCTTGGTGAGTTGCAGACGATGCGATCGCAATATCGTGGCCACAAAGGCCCACAGGGCACCGTGCAGGCTACGGTTTCGGACGCGCAGGAGTCCGGCAAGCTCGTCATCGAGGCCGAGAAGATCACGAAAACCTTCGGCGACCGGCCGATTGTTACCCCCTTCTCCATTCGCGTACATCGCGGTGATTGCATCGGTCTCGTTGGCCCGAACGGCGCCGGCAAAACCACGCTGCTGAAGATGCTGACCGGCCAGCTGGCGCCTGATAGCGGCACCGTCAAGCTCGGAACCAATCTGGAGATTGCGACGCTCGATCAGAAGCGCGAGGACCTCAATCCGGAAGAGACGCTCGCCCATTACCTGACGGATGGCCGCGGCGAGAACCTCCTCGTCAACGGCGAGCAGCGGCACGTGACTGGTTATATGAAGGAATTCCTGTTCCAGCCGGAACAGGCCCGCACGCCGATCAGGAGCCTGTCCGGCGGCGAGCGCGCGCGGCTGATGCTCGCCCGCATCATGTCGCGCCCGGCGAACCTATTAATCCTCGACGAGCCGACCAACGACCTTGATATCGAGACGCTAGATCTGCTGCAGGAAATCGTCGCGGGCTTCCCCGGCACCGTGATCCTCGTCAGCCACGACCGCGACTTCCTAGACCGCACGGTGACCTCGACCATTGCACCTGCTGTGCCGGATGCGCCGGACGGTCGCTGGATTGAATATGCAGGCGGCTACTCAGACATGCTCGCGCAACGAAAAGGCGCCATCGAAGAGCGAAGGAAGGCCGAAAAGGCGGCAGGGCGAGCGAAGCCCCAGGAAACAGCCGCCTCCTCCGAGACGGCAAAAGCAAAGGGCAAGCTTTCCTTCAAACAAAAGTTCGCGCTCGAGAATCTTCCGAAGGAAATGGCCAAGGCAGAGGCCGAGATTGCCAAACGCGAGGAGCGCATGGCCGACCCCAGCCTGTTCACCAGGGACCCCACAACCTTCAACCGGCTTGCGGCGGAGATGGAGAAGCTCCGTGGCAGCCTGACGAAGATGGAAGAGGAATGGCTGGAACTCGAGATGCTTCGGGAGGAATTGGAGGGCTGAGCCTTCGCGCCCCTTCGACCTGATCGCACTTTATCCGCGTAACTCGATTTTCACGTTTCATTGATTCGTCAGTCCGCGATTGGCAAGATTAAGCTTGCCTATCCGCAACTTGCACGAGGCAAGGAAGCACATCATGCCATACATCCTCAAAACATCGACCGCGCTCATCTGGGCCGCGGGTTTCCTAACTATTGCATCGCACGTAGCGCTTGCGCAGGAAGCGCAGCGCGTGCGTGGAGCCATTGAGAGCCTGAACGGCAACACGCTGGTGGTAAAGACGCGAGAAGGCACAGAGCAAACGGTGACATTGAAGCCGGATTGGAAGGTCCGCGGCATCAAGAAAGCTTCCGTCGAAGACATCAAGCCGGGCGATTTCGTTGGCGTTGCGTCGCTGCCGAGTGCCGACGGCGGCGACGGCGCTCTTGAAGTGCTGATCTTCCCGGCCGCAATGAAGGGCACCGGCGAAGGCAGTCGCCCCTGGGACCTGAAGCCAAACAGCACGATGACCAACGCCACCGTCGCGAAGGCCGTCAAGGCAGTCGATGGCCATACCATCACGCTCACCTATCAGGGCAAGGAAAAGACGATATCCATCGCCGATGATACACCGATTGTCACCTTCGCTCCGGCTGACAAGGCCGACCTCGTCGCCGGCGCTCGCGTGATCGTGATGGGTCAGAAGGCACCTGACGGGACAGTGTCCGCCACAAACGTAACGGTCGGCACAAACGGCGTCGTCCCGCCCATGTAGGTCGTCAGACGACGGGCGCGGGCGCGTTTGCTGCTTTTGTCACCACCTTGGCCTCCGGCTTCGCGTGCAAAGCCTCCAGATGCAGCACACGAGGCTTGAAGGTCTCGACGTATGTGTCTGACCGGCCGATATAGATCATCGCCGCCTCCGGCATGGACGCAAGAACCTCCATCATTGTGGACTGCCATTCCGGCTCCATGCCTTCCAGCACTTCATCGAAGACAATCCACTTCGGGCGTACAAGAAGCAAGCGCGCGAAGCCTATAGCCCGCTGCTCATCGGAATCGAGCAGCTTGTCCCAGCGGGCTCGCGTATCAAGTCGGGAAACCAGATTGTGAAGGCCGGCCCTCTCCAATGCCACCACGACGTCGGCATTCTGATAAGTCTCCACGGGCTCCGGAAACGCTAGCGCTTCGCGAAGCGTGCCGCCCGGGATGTAGGCCGACTGCGGGACGAACAGCATGTCATCCGCGGGTGGCAGGCCGATCTTGCCGCCACCGCAGGGCCAGAGTTCGGAAAGCGCAAGGAAAAGCAGCTTGCGGTTCACGTTGTGATCGCCGTTGATCATGATCTTCTCACCGGCTTTGATCGTCACCGCGCCTTCCTGGATACGGAAGCCACCGCACTGGTCGATCTCTTCGCCGATCTTGGCGGCGATCCGGACATGATCGAGCGTCAGAGTTCCGGGAGGATTCCGCTCATACTTGATCGTGCCCCTCATGTTGATCTCGTCGTTCATGCTGGTAAGAGCCTGACGAAAATCGGTGACACGCATCAGCGTGGCACGCCATTCGGCAATGGGACCGAAGTTCGCGACATACCAGCGAAGGGCGGTGTTGACCTGGTTGAAGGCGCCGACCGACACCATCAACTGCCCGAACGTCAATCCGCCAGAGAAATAGGCCGGTGCTGCGACGATGATCGGGATAACAACGACGAGCCAGCCGTAACCGGCCGATACCCAGGTCAGATTGACATTGGCCATCGCTACCCGCTTGATAACGGTGAGAACCGCGCTGATGTCGGTATTGATACGCTTCTGCTCGTTTTCTTCCCCTCGAGCGACGGTGATAGCCGGCATGTTCTCGTTGGCATGCATCAACGCGAAGCGCAGTTCCGCCTCCTTCGAGAAGCGATCCGCGTTGAGCTTTACAAGCTTGCGACCCACCAGCTGACTGAGAATGGATGCGGATGCCGCGTAGAAAATGGCTGCCCAGACCATATAACCTGGAATGGAAAAGGAATGCGCGCCGAAACGAAAGACAAAGCCGCTGGACAGGTCCCATAGCACGCCGATGAAACTGATGAGCAGGATCGTCGCCTGCACCAGCCCGATCATGAGGCTTGTGGTGCTTTCAGCGAGGTTGCGCGCATCCTCATGCAGACGCTGATCGGGATTGACGCCGATCAGGCCGCTGGCCGAGAGACGGAGAGCACGCTTGCGCTGAAGCCACTGGCTGACCAGGTCCCGCGTCAGGCCCTCGCGCATGTAGACTGCGGTCATCTGATTGAGCCAGGCCTGCACGACGTTGAGCAGCAGCAGAATGCCCGCAATCACCGCGAAGACCTTCAACTGATGGAAAAACCCAGGCAGATCTCGTCGAGCGATGCTGTCGTAAAACGGGGCGTTCCACTGGTTGAGGATCACGGTCGCATAGGCAGTGGCGAGAATGATGCCAATCAGCGCCGGCGCGATCACCAGCACCTTTCCTCGCACCGGTGAATGCCAGAAAGCCGAGAACATCACCTTCAAGCGATAGCCCAGGCTCAGGTCGTACCCTACTCTGTCCTGCCCTTGAATGCTTGGCCTGCCTTCGAGGTCATCTGCCATTACGCGTCCCTAGCCGTCATTCTATTTCAATAACCATGGTGACTCGCCATGTCCACCAACAGATTCTAGCAGTCATTAACGCGGCAGTGACTTCACATCGACCCATCCATTCGTTTAGGCAATTGATTCGCTGAAGGACTAGCGCTATTTAAAACGCTCCGTGGTGATTTGGCCGGCCGGCTTGCAGCCACGTTAAAGAAGTTGCTAAAGGGCCGCGTGCGGACCGATAGCGATGTATTCGTTGTTTTGATCGAGTGACCGCAATGCCAATCAAGATCCCCGATACCTTGCCTGCGTTCGAAACCCTGGTTCAGGAAGGCGTTCGCGTGATGACCGAGACGGTGGCGATCCGTCAGGACATCCGGCCGCTGCAGATCGGCCTGCTCAACCTCATGCCGAACAAGATCAAGACGGAGTTGCAGGTGGCTCGCCTGGTCGGCGCCTCTCCGCTGCAGGTCGAGCTTTCGCTCATTCGCGTCGGTAATCACAAAGCAAAAAACACCTCGGAAGACCATCTTCTCGCCTTCTATCAGACGTGGGAGGAAGTGAAGCATCGCAAGTTCGATGGCTTCATCACTACCGGCGCGCCCATCGAGACGCTGCCCTACGAGGATGTGAACTATTGGGGCGAAATGCAGCAGATTTTCGACTGGACGGAAACCAATGTCCATTCATCGATGAACGTCTGCTGGGGTGCGATGGCCGCCATCTATCACTTCCACGGTGTTCCTAAGTACGAACTCAAGGAGAAGGCTTTCGGCGTCTACCGCCACCGGAACTTGAAGCCATCGTCGGTCTACTTGAACGGTTTCTCGGACAATTTCGAGGTTCCCGTTTCGCGTTGGACCGAGGTTCGCCGCGACGATATCGAGAAGTCGGAGAACCTGGAGATCCTGATGGAATCCAGCGAGATGGGCGTCTGCCTCGTGCATGAACGGAAGGGCAAGCGGCTCTACATGTTCAATCACGTGGAGTATGATTCAACGTCCCTGTCCGACGAGTATTTTCGCGACGTGAATGCCGGCGTGCCGATCAAGATGCCGCACAACTATTTCCCGCATAACGATCCCTCGCTGACGCCGCAGAACCGCTGGCGCAGCCACGCTCATCTGTTGTTTGGCAACTGGATCAACGAGATCTACCAAACCACCCCTTACGATCTCAACGATATCGGCAAGGACGCCTAACGCTGCCGGCGTTAGCACAACGCTGAAGAAGTGCAGGCAAACTGAAAGTATTACTTTTTTGCGGCACACCCGTTGCGGTTTGCGGTAAATGGGGGCACGTTCCTGCCTCACTTGAAGGTATATCAGGACAGTCGCAATGGCGGAAATGTTGAAACGGGAAGTTTTCGGGCAGACCAAATCGGGCGAAACCGTCCATCGCGTCGAGATCAAAGGCGGTGGGTTGACGGCCAAGGTTCTCACCTGGGGCGCCGTTATTCAGGATCTCCGCCTCGACGGCCACGAGGCGCCCCTCGTGCTCGGCTTCGACGACTTCGACAGCTACCCGACTCACTCCTCCTATTTTGGTGCGACACCAGGCCGCTGCGCGAACCGCATCGGTGGCGGCAAATTCACCTTGGACGGCGTGAAGTATCAGCTCGATCTCAACGAGAAGGGCGTGACGCATCTTCATGGCGGCAACGGCAATATCGCCCAGCAAAACTGGACAATCGTCGAGCATGACGTCGACCGGGTCGTCCTGAAGATCGTCGATGTGGACGGGCGCGCCGGCTACCCCGGCAATTGCACCATCCAGGCCACGTACCGGGTCCATGGCGACGGCGAACTGTCCGTCATCTACGAAACGATCAGCGACCAGCCTACGATCGCCAATGTTTGCCAACACACCTACTTCAACCTCGACGGCCGTGACGATGCCCTCGGCCACGACATCATGATCGCGGCCGACGGCTATCTCGTCACGGATGAGCTGCAGGTTCCGACGGGAGAAATCCGATCCGTTGCCGGAACCGTCTTCGACTTCCGCGAGATGTCCCCGATGCAGCGGTTCGACGGCAGCGAACAGGCGCTCTACGATCATAATTTCTGCCTCTCCGAGGATCGAACGGCGAAGCGGTCTGTCGCGCTCGCCCGCAGCCTGAATTCAGGCGTTTCGCTGGAGGTGCGCACGACGGAGCCCGGCGTGCAGTTCTATGCCGCCTTCAAACTCGACGTGACCGTTCCCGGCCTTGACGGGCGCAAATATGGCCCCTTCGCCGGCTTCTGCCTGGAAACACAAGTCTGGCCGGATGCAATCAACCATCGGGGGTTCCCCAACGCTGTTTTGCGCCCTGGCGAAGTGTTGCGTCAGGAAACGGACTATATTTTCTCGAAGAGCTAACGCGCGCTCCCTGCCCGATCAAAGAAAACCCTCACAGGCCGCCTGCGAGGGTTTTTTCTTTTCCAGCTGATTTTCGATCTTGTGATTGGTTCTAAATAGGTTCTATTATGGCGACATGGATAGAACCAGTCTGATGGCGGAACTGAAGAGCCGCGGCCTGCGCGACGAAGCGCTGACCGGACCGCTCTACAAGCGGCTGGGGCAAGCCCTGACCGGCCTCATTCAGGAAGGATTGTTGAAGCCTGGAACGGCCCTGCCTGGCGAGCGTGATCTGGCTGAAGCGTTGAAGGTGGGGCGCGTGACCGTTCGGACCGCCTATCGCGACTTGATGAATTCAGGCGTGCTCGAGTCGCGACACGGAAGCGGCACATTCGTCTCCAGCAAAGTCGAGCGCATGGAGCAGTCGCTATGGCGACTTTCCTCGTTCTCCGCGGACATGCGCTCACGCGGACGCGCGCCGGCCGCGAGGATCTTGTCGCGGACGGTCAATACGCCATCTCCTGAAGAAGCGTTCCTGCTTGGCCTAGGGCTCGACGAACCCGTCCTTCGGCTTGATCGTCTGCGCCTTGCCGACGGGCTGCCGCTGGCCATCGAACGCGCCGTCGTGCCGATAAAATTTCTTGGTGAAAATGGCGGCGGCGAGGGGTCCCTTTACGAAGCGCTTACGGCAAGCGGTCACCGCCCCGTTCGAGCGCTGCAGAGGCTGACGGCGGTCACTCTCGATCCGTCGTCGGCCGCTGCACTGCACGTGAATGCCGGTGCGCCAGCGTTGCTGATCGAACGTGTGTCGCGCTTGGAAGACCAGCGTGTCGTCGAATACACCCGCTCCCACTATCGTGGTGATGCATATGATTTTGTTGCGGAATTAAGAATTGGAGATGACTTATGAGTGAAACCCATTCGCTGATGTTGCAGGAAGCCGGCCAATCGCCGGAGGTCGTCGCAACACTGCTCCAGAAGGAAAAGCCTGCCTTTGACGCAATTGCGAAGCTGTTTGCATCGGGCGCCCCGAGCGTGGTGACCACAGCAGCGCGCGGATCTTCGGACCACGCCGCGACGTTCTTCAAATACCTGTTCGAGATTACCTGTGGAGTGCCGGTCGCTTCGATCGGTCCGTCGATCGCATCAGTCTACGGCGCGTCTCTGCATCTGAAGGGCGGCATTCACTTCACGGTGTCGCAATCCGGTGCAAGCCCCGACATCATCGCTTTGCAGGAGGCTGCGAAGCATGGCGGCGCAACGACCATCGCCGTCGTTAACGTCACCGACAGCCCACTCGCCAAGCAGGCCGACATTGTGCTCGGCCTCAACGCAGGCCCGGAAAAGAGCGTAGCGGCGACCAAGTCCTTCATCGCCTCGGTCGCCGCCCTTTCCGGCGTCACCGCCGCCATCAGCGGCAAGCGCGATCTGCACGCCTCGCTGGAAAAGCTGCCGGACGCCCTTGAGGCGACCAACGGAATCGATACGAAGGCAGCCGAGGACATTCTGTTTGAGGCAAGCTCGCTCTATACGGCGGGTCGTGGTCCCGCCTTCGCTATTGCGCTCGAGGCAGCACTGAAAGCCAAGGAAACGGCCGGTTTGCATGCGGAAGCCTTCTCGCTTGCCGAACTGATGCATGGTCCGATGCGGCTTGTGCAACCGGGCTTCCCGATTGTCGCCTTCACGCCTGACGATCCGGCATTTGCCAACAACGTCCAGGCGCTTGAGCGGCTACGCAAGCTCGGCGCGACGACCGTGCCGTTCTCCGGCCAGCCGGTCTCCGGTACCAATCTGCAGGTACCGACGACGGGAAGTGGCCTGCTCGACCCGCTCGTTTCGCTGCTGGTCTACTACCGCCTGATCGAGTCGGTAACGCGCCGCAAGGGCTTCGACCCGGACAAGCCGGCCAACCTGCTCAAGGTGACGGAGACGATGTGATGGTTCGCAAGATCTTCTCCGGCGCGCGGATCTTCGACGGTCAGCGCTTTCACGACGACAAAGCGCTCATCATCTCGGGCGGACGCGTCGAGGCCATTGCAGCGGCAGGTGAACTGCCGGACGGCGATCACATACGCTTCGACGGTGGTGTGCTTTCCGCAGGCTTCATTGACGCACAGGTGAATGGCGGTGGCGGCAGGATGCTCAACGACGAGCCGTCGCCCGCCTCCATGTACATGATTGCCGACGGCCATCGACCTTACGGAACGACCGCTCTGCTACCGACGCTGATCACCGATACGACGGATGCAACGGCGGCAGCGATCGAAGCGGCCAAGGAAGCCGTCAAGACGAACCGCGGCGTCGCGGGCCTCCACCTCGAAGGTCCACACCTGGCACCGGCGCGCAAGGGAGCCCATCTTGCCGAGCTTATGCGGCCGGTCGAAGAAAAGGACGTGAAAGCCTTCATTTCGGCCAAGGAGGCTATCGGCACCCTGTTGGTAACAATGGCTGCTGAACAAGTCACCGCGAAGCAGGTGCGCGAACTCAGCGAAGCCGGCGTCACCATCAGCATCGGCCATTCCGATAGCTCCAGCGAAGCAGCAGAGACGCGCTTTGATGCGGGCGCGCGCGGCGTCACCCATCTTTTCAACGCCATGAGCCAACTCGGCCACCGAGCGCCCGGCCTCGTCGGCGCGGCGATCGATCATCCTTCGGTTTGGTGCGGCATCATCGCCGATGGCCATCATGTCGATCCGAAGGCGCTTCGGGCTGCTCTTCGCGCAAAGCGCGGCGAAGGCAAACTCTTCTTCGTCACCGACGCGATGTCGCTGGTTGGCTCCGAGAAGGACTCCTTTACACTGAACGGCCGTACCGTCCGGCGCGAACGCGGCGGCTTTTGTTCAAAACTGGTCCTATCGGATGGCACGCTTGCCGGTTCCGACGTCGACATGGCGTCCACCATCCGCTATGGCGTGACCTATCTCGAGTTAACGCTCGCGGAAGCGCTTCGAATGGCGACGCTTTATCCTGCACGCTTTCTCAACCTTGAAGGCTACGGGCACCTTTCGCCGGGTGCGCGCGCTGATCTCGTCCACCTGACTGACGCTCTGGAGGTCACGCGGACCTTTATCAGTGGCGAACCGGCGTAGAAGCGAGGACGTGATGACTGCGATCACCGATGCCTATTTTTCCAACCTCATCGGCCGGCTCGAGACCTTAAGGAAGGAAATCGCCGAGCCGATGGCGTTGGCGGCCGATGCGATCCTCGAGGCCGCATGCAACGACAAGCGCGTCTACGTGTTCGGTACCGGCCACTCGCATATGCTGGCGGAAGAGGTGCACTACCGCGCAGGCGGGCTTGCTTTCACTGTTCCCGTTCTCGTCGGCTCCGCGATGCTGCACGAGGGCGCGGTGATCAGCTCCGTCTACGAGCGAACCGAAGGATTGGTGCGACCGGTGTTGGAACGATATGGCATGCAGCCTGGAGACGTCATCATCATCGCGTCGAATTCCGGCGTCAATGCAGCGCCGATCGAAGCCGCCGACTATGGCCGTGAGATTGGTGCGAAGGTGATCGCGATCACCTCGGTCTCCTATTCCAGTGCAGTCGCAAATGGCCGGCGCCGCTTGGCGGACATTGCCGACGTCGTATTGGACAACGGCCTTCCTCCCGGCGATGCGGTGATTGAACTGCCGGGTACGGAGCTGAAGGTCGGCCCAGTTTCGACCGCCATTGGTGCAACGGTCCTCAACGCGATCTTGGCTGAGGTGGCCTCGGAATTGGCGAAAGAGGGGGACGCACCGATTTATCTCAGCGCCAACATGCCCGGTGCCAAGGCGGTGAACGAGCAACTGGTAAAGAAGTATCGGCCCCGCAATCCTCACCTCTAGGTCCATCTGACGCCCGATTGTCAACACCACACCGACAGTCGGTCGTCAAAGTTCAATCTACCGCGCCGGAGCGATGAGGCGCATATTTCGTTCAACAACCACGGCGAGTCCATGTCCCGCCGGCTTTGAAAGGAACGATCCGATGGCCGAGATCATCTTGAATTCAGCGGTCGCCATCCTCATTGCGGCCGCCTTCATGACAACAGCGACAGCCGCCCTTCGCGGCGAAAACCGCGCTCTGCAGAGGGTACCAGTCAGGGCTAAGGCAAGACGCCACCCAAAGGGCTGAAAGACAGCCAAATAATTCCTCAAATCGGCCCCAATATCGACACCGGCTTGAACGACGAATGCCTCGTGGGGAATTTGGAGTGCAGGGCAATGACCAGAATTATCGGCGCGGCCGCAATGTTGACCATCGTCATGGCGGCCTATGCGGCATACTTGAATCCGTACGATACTCGCAGCCAGCAAGGCCGCTATTCGCAGCAGGTCGAGAGCCACGATAACGGCCTTACGGCGTCCATCCGCTAAACGAACAACTGCCCACCATTGGCGCTAAGCGTCGATCCGGTGATGAAGCCTGCGTCGTCGGAAACCAGGAAGACGACGCAGCGCGCGACTTCCTCAGGTTCTCCGAGACGACCCACCGGAATCTGCGGGATGATCCGTTCGTTCAGCACTTTTTCCGGAACCGCGAGAACCATCTCCGTGCCGATGTAGCCGGGGCATATGGCGTTCACGGTGATGTTCTTGGCGGCACCCTCCTGCGCAAGCGCCTTGGTGAACCCGAGGTCACCAGCCTTAGCAGCCGAGTAATTCGCCTGCCCCATCTGCCCCTTCTGGCCATTGATCGAGGAGATGTTGACGATCCGCCCGTAGCTTCGGTCGCGCATCCCGCCCCAGACCTGATGCGTCATGTTGAAAAGACCGGTGAGGTTGGTGTTGACGACCTCGTGCCACTGCTGCGGTGTCATCTTGTGGAACATTGCGTCCCGGGTAATGCCGGCGTTGTTGACTAGGACATCGACTGGACCCAGTTGCGCCTCGACCTTCGCGATACCCTCGCCGCATGATGCATAGTCGGAAACATCCCATTTGAAGACGGGAATGCCTGTTTCGCCATGAAAGGCGTTCGCCTTTTCATCATTGCCGGCATAGTTGGCGGCAACTGTATAGCCTGCATTCTTCAGTGCGACGGAAATCGCGGCGCCAATACCGCGCGTACCACCAGTGACAACAGCCACTCTGCTCATGTTCCGCTCCCTCATTTGAAGGCCCCGCTATTTCGCGGGGCTCAGGTTATAGTTGGACTGCCTGCTATTCAAAGAGCTTCAAAACACATTGCGACACCCATGCCGCCACCGATGCAAAGAGTCGCCAGTCCCTTTTTCGCGCCACGACGCTTCATCTCGAAGAGAAGCGTGTTGAGCACCCGCGCACCCGATGCGCCGATCGGATGGCCGATCGCGATCGCACCGCCGTTGACGTTGACGATCGACGGATCCCAGCCGAGGTCCTTGTTGACCGCACAGGCTTGGGCGGCGAAGGCCTCATTCGCTTCGACGAGATCGAGATCGCCAACGGACCAACCGGCTTTTTCCAGCGCCTTGCGCGATGCCGGGATGGGGCCGGTCCCCATGACCTGCGGATCAACGCCTGCGGTTGCCCAGGAGACGATGCGGACGAGCGGCTGGATGCCACGACGAGCGGCTTCGGCTTCGGTCATCAGGACAGCTGCGGCGGCGCCATCATTGAGGCCGGAGGCATTCGCCGCGGTAACCGTGCCCTCCTTGTCGAAGGCCGGACGCAGCTTGGCCATCGAGTCCAGCGTCGCGCCGTGCCGGATGTACTCGTCGGCATCGACAGTCACGTCGCCCTTTCGTGTCTGGATGACGTAGGGAATGATTTCATCCGCGAACCGGCCGGCCTTCTGCGCGGCTTCCGCCTTGTTCTGCGACGCGACGGCAAATCGGTCCTGCTCGTCGCGGGAGAGCTGCCATTGGCGCGCAATGTTCTCGGCAGTAATGCCCATGTGGTAGCCGTAGAAAGCGTCCGTCAGGCCATCCTTGATCATGGTGTCGACCATTTTCATGTCGCCCATTTTGACGCCGCCGCGAAGATGCGCGGCATGTGGCGCCATCGACATCGACTCTTGGCCGCCGGCGACGATGATCTTTGCATCGCCGAGGGCGATCTGCTGCATGCCGAGCGCGACGGCGCGAAGACCCGAACCGCAGAGCTGGTTGACACCCCAGGCGGTCGCTTCCTTCGGAATACCCGCCTTCATCGCCGCCTGGCGGGCCGGGTTCTGACCTTCGCCTGCCGGGAGAACCTGACCGAGAATGACCTCATCGACTTCCCCGGCGTCGACACCTGCACGCTCCAATGCGCCCTTGACCGCAGCCGCGCCCAATTCGTGGGCCGGGACAGTCGCGAAGGCGCCATTAAATGAGCCAACGGCAGTGCGGCCTGCACTAGCGATGACGATGGATGAACTCGACATGACAATCTCCTCGTTAACTCCACCAGATTAGAGGAAACTGACAAAGCTTCATCGCCGAGTCAAACGACAAGACTGCGTCATCCAATTTTAGGGATCACTTACACTGAAGCAAATTATCTCTGCTGTAAAAGGGCTTGCCGCATCGCACAAAGAGATTGTCACCGGGCTTCGTTTGCGTCTACATTCCTAGGTGGAGGAATTTCCATAACAATCAGACGGGCTTCGGGAGACTGATATGGCGAAGAATGACGGGCAGATCGTAATCAAGAAATACGCCAATCGCCGCCTCTACAACACAGGCACCAGCACTTACGTGACACTGGAAGACCTGGCGGAGATGGTGAAGAAGGGCGAGGATTTTACGGTCCAGGATGCGAAAAGCGGCGACGATATTACCCACTCCGTACTGACGCAGATCATTTTTGAGCAAGAATCCAAGACGGGTAACACGCTGCTGCCGATCTCCTTCCTTCGCCAGCTGATCACCTACTATGGCGACCAGATGCAGATGGTCGTTCCAAGCTTCCTGGAACATTCCATGCGCGCCTTTACAGAGCAGCAGTCTCAGATGCGCGAGCAAGTTACGCGCGCCTTCGGCGAAACGCCGATGGGCAAGAATCTGCAACTGCCGATGCAAATGGTCGAAGATCAGGTCCGCCGCAATACCGAGATGTTCCAGCAGGCCATGCAGATGTTCTCGCCGTTCATGACCCCACCGGCCAAGGAAAGCCGTAAGGCGGAAGCAAAGGACATCGACGAGCTGAAAGAACAGCTGCGCGCGCTTCAGAACAAACTCGATAATCTCTAAGCTCAGAGACCGATCGAAACGTCGCGGCCGGCGGTGCGAATAGATACGGCAAAGCCGCCAATCACATCGATCAATGCAATCGTCATCAGGATGAAGAAAACCTGGGTGGCCGCATCCTGGACGAGAAGAAACTCGACCAAGAACGCGATGAAGACAAGCATCGACAACATATGATTTGTCAGGCTGCCGTCACTGCGCGTCGCCTTCAGTATTTCGAAGAACAGCACCGCAAGCGCGACGACGATGAACAGATCGCCGAGCGACATGCTCCACATGGCTCCCGAAATCATGGACAAAACGATAACGTCGTTTTCCAGTGAAGGAAGCCCGCCGCCCCCCATCAGGCCAAGCATCGACATATTGTAAAGAATGAATGGAATAATCATCAGTGGTACGGCATTGAACATATGGCATAGCTCCCCTCAGCCGGAGAATAGTGCCGTAAACAACCGCATCACTTCAAGATATCACGACAATGTATTTGCCGAGTATTTGCTGATCGAAAAAGCAAAAGGCCGGCACAGGGCCGACCTCGCAAGTCCTACGCAGGCAGAACGCCCGTGTATTATGCGCTTTCCTTCGGCGTCAGAACCTGACGGCCGCGATACATACCGGTCTTCAGATCGATATGGTGCGGACGGCGCAGTTCGCCGGAGTTCTTGTCTTCAACGTAGGTCGCAGCCTTCAGCGCGTCGGCAGAGCGGCGCATACCGCGCTTCGACGGGCTCGTTTTTCTCTTCGGTACAGCCATTTCTCTTACTCCACTTCACGGGCAAACACATCCAACGGCCAGACTGGCGGCCGAAACGACGTATCGCGATTTCGGAAATTTTGCGCGCTTATACATGCCTTAGAGGTACTTGACCAGTCCCCAAGCTTATTTTTTGAAATTCCTGCGATTCACGGCTCAGACCTCGTCTTCCTCGACAATCCAGGGCTCGGATCGCGCCGCCTCTTCCCACTTTTTCCAGGCGGGATGCGCTTTGACGGCTGCAATATAACTTAGCGTGTCGCCGGCCGATACTAGGTCATAAACCTCGAAACGATTGACAACTGGCGCGAACATCGCGTCGGCTCCGGAAAACCCACCAAACAGGAACGGTCCGCCGGAGTGAGCCCGCAAGTCCCGCCAGATCGTCTCGATGCGGGCGACGTCGGCCATCACGCCGTCAGCAAGCGCGATCTTGCCCTTCGGCCGCCGGATATTCATCGGGCAAGCGTTCCGCAGCGCCCTGAAACCTGCCAGCATCTCCATAGAAACGGCGCGTGCAACACCTCGCCTCTCACGCTCCCTCGGCCATATCCCGGCTTCCGGGAAAAGCTCGGCCACATATTCGATGATCGCCAGCGACTGCCAGACACGAACATCGCCGTGCTGAAGCACGGGGACCTGACCGGTCGGCGAGAACTCCTTAAAGCGCGGATTGCCGGCGGCGAAATCGAAAGGAACCAGTACCTCCTCAAAGGGAATGCCGGCAGCCGTCATGGCGATCCATGGCCGAAACGACCAGGAAGAATAGTTCTTGTTGCCGATATAGAGCGTGAGTTTATCCATGGAATCTCCCGTTTACACTACAGGGGCGAACACCAGCCGCTCCTCGAAATGGTTCATATCGTTGAAAGCGCAGAAGGCCGGCAACTTCAAGCGCGGGCGAAAAAGCAGAAATCCTCGCTGGCAGTCCAGTCGCTGGTGGCGGGATTTCCGTTCATCGTATTGAAGCAACGAATGCCAGATGACACTCGTCAACACCAACGACTTATTGCGATATCAATCATAAATGCATCTGATGTAATCGCCCGACCCGCGAGCGCGTCGCTCGATGAGGCCGGCGAGTCGTCGCAATCCCCGACCGGGCTTGCCCGCGTTGCGATCAAAGGGATTGGGGAGCGACACGGCAAGAAGAGCGGCCTGCCGGCTGGTCAGTTTGGATGCCGGCACCTTGAAATGGTGGCGGGCCGCGGCCTCGATGCCATAGATCCCTGGTCCCCATTCAGCAATGTTGAGGTAGATCTCCATCAGGCGCCGCTTCGACCAGATGAAATCCGCCGTCACAGCCAATGGCAGCTCCAACGCCTTGCGCACGAAGGACCGGCTATTCCACAAAAACAGGTTCTTCACCGTCTGCATCGGGATCGTGCTGCCGCCACGGGTCGCCTGGCCGCTCAGTGTATCCTCGAGAAGCATCTGCATCTCGCCCCAATCGACGCCGCCGTGGAAACAGTATTGCCCGTCTTCCGACATCATCACCGACTGAACCAGAACCGGAGAAACGTCATCGAGCGACACCCATTGACGGTCGTAGCCACGCAGCAACAGAAGATCGCGCAGCATGAGCGTGGAAACGGGGTGAACGAAGGGCAGTAGGTAAAGGACGATCAGGACATAGGGAAGGATGACGAGCGCCGCCAGAGCGAGGACGATGCGCATGATCACGGGACGACTCTTAAGCCAAAGATACGCGTGCCTGTGAAGCGGCACGGTCATGCTTTCCTCTCTCTCCGGCGTTATGTCCAATTCCCCGACCCAGTCTCTTGCCCTTCTTCTCCATACCGTTTGCGAACTGGCATTGCCAGAGACAAAGGAAATCTTCGCCGCGCCATCGACAATTCCGTTGCCAGCAGAAGGCGGCTCATGCCAAACAGCGCGCCATGGACGCAAGCACTGAAACATTCGAAGCCAGATTGACGGCCACCGCGCGCGAAATCGAGGCTGTGCTCGAGACGCTGCTGTCGCCATCCGTGTTGAAGGGCGAGATCGCCCGGCCGGAACGGCTGCGTTCAGCCATGCACTATGCCAGCCTGAACGGCGGCAAGCGACTTCGGCCTTTCCTTGTCGTCGAGGTGGCATCGCTGCTCGGCGGCGACAGGGATGCGGCTCTGCGCGTGGGCGCGGCGCTTGAATGCGTGCACTGTTATTCGCTCGTTCACGACGATCTGCCGGCAATGGATGACGACAATCTGCGTCGAGGCAAACCGACCGTGCACATCGCCTATGACGAGGCGACCGCCATTCTCGCCGGCGACAGTCTGCTGACCTATGCTTTTGACATCATCGCGTCCCCCGAAACCGTCCTGCCGGATAAGGCTAAGGTGACGCTGACGTTGGCGCTGGCCCGCGCAGCCGGCATTGGAGGCATGGCAGGCGGGCAGGCTCTCGACCTAGCGGCCGAGAAACAGGCGCCGGATGAACAAGGCATTGTTACCCTACAGGCGATGAAAACCGGCGCCCTCATCCGTTTTGCTTGCGAGGCCGGCGCCATTATCGCCGGCGCCTCGTCAGAGGATCGCGTGCGATTGCGCCAGTTCGGCGAGCGGATTGGCCTCACCTTCCAGCTTGCCGACGACATTCTCGATCTCACCTCCGATGCCGCCACGATGGGCAAGGCGACCGGCAAGGATGCCGGCCGCGGCAAAGGAACGCTGGTGGCGATGCACGGCATGGCATGGGCGGAAGCCAAGCTTGCCGAGCAGGTGCTCGCGGCCGAGGCATTGGTGGCTCCCTACTCGGAGCGCGGTACCATTCTGGCCGAGACGGCTCGCTTCATCGCCGGTCGAAAGAGCTGAAAAGCGTCACCGAGACAATATTTCCGCCAACACATCGGGCACAGTCACTTGCCGGCTGTCGGGAGCCACGTCACAAACAGGTGAAACAACTGACCGCCGGGCACAAGAGACGCAGATGCGTGAGATCCTGATCTATTTGCCGCAGATCCTGCCGGCCTATGTCGCCTATCTGATTGCCGTCATCAGCCCTGGCCCGGCGATCATGGCAATCGTGTCGACGTCGATGACGCATGGCCGAAAGGCAGGCATGACGATCTCGCTCGGCATCTTTGCGGGCTCGTTCACCTGGGCTTGTGCTGCCGCTCTCGGCTTGGCAACAATCCTCCAGACCTATGCCATGGCGCTGCAGATCCTGAAGATCTTCGGCGGCATCTACCTACTGTATCTCGCATACAAGGCTTTCAGGGCTGTGCGCGGCAACGATGATCTGCCGCAGGCGGTCGTGCAAAAGAGCCTTACGACGCGCGCGCTGTTGCTGCGCGGTTATGGCATTCACGTCACCAACCCGAAAGCCATCTTCGCTTGGCTGGCGATCATCGCGCTCGGGATGCCTCAGGGCGCGCCGGCATCCGTCGCCGGCTTGATCATCGGCATGTGCATGACGACCGGCTTTGCCATCTTCATGGGCTACGCAGTGATCTTCTCGACACCACACGCCTTGAAGATTTACCGCAATCTGCGCCGCTGGATCGAAGGGGCTATGGCCGCCTTCTACTGTGTCGCCGGACTGAAACTGCTGACCAGCCGCATTTGACGGCTTTCTCCGGCCTTATTCCGCAGCGGTCTTCTGCCCGAAGCGCTTTTCGATATAGTCAGCGACCAATGCTTCGAAGTCCGAAGCGATATTCGGTCCGCGCAGCGTCAATGCCTTGGTCCCATCGATGAACACTGGCGCAGCCGGCGTTTCACCGGTACCAGGCAATGAGATCCCGATGTCGGCGTGCTTGCTTTCACCCGGCCCGTTGACAATGCAGCCCATGACCGCAACGTTGAGCGCCTCGACACCCGGATATTTCTCGCGCCAGACCGGCATGTTCTTGCGAATGTCGTTCTGGATGTTCTGCGCCAATTCTTGGAAGACGGTCGAGGTCGTGCGGCCGCAGCCGGGACAAGCCGCAACCACGGGAATAAACTGGCGAAAGCCCATGACCTGCAGCAGCTCTTGGGCGACCTGCACTTCACGGGTCCGGTCACCATTCGGTTCCGGCGTCAGCGATACGCGGATGGTATCGCCGATGCCCTGTTGCAGGACGTAGCCCATGGCAGCCGATGAGGCGACGATCCCCTTGCTACCCATACCGGCTTCGGTAAGACCGAGATGCAGCGCGTGATCGGAGCGTTCGGAGAGCATCGAATAGACGGCGATCAGATCCTGTACCTGGCTGACCTTGGCCGAGAGGATAATCCGGTTGCGCGGCAAACCGATCTCTTCGGCCAGATTGGCCGAGATCAGCGCGGACTGCACGATCGCCTCGCGGGTCACTTGGCGCGCCGAAAGCGGCGAGCCGGCCTCGGCGTTCTGGTCCATCAGTGCCGTCAGCAATTCCTGATCCAGCGAACCCCAGTTCACACCGATGCGCACCGGCTTGTCGTAGCGGATCGCCATCTCGATGATGTCGCCGAACTGCTTGTCCTTCTTGTCCTTGAAGCCGACGTTGCCCGGATTGATACGGTACTTCGCTAGCGCCTCCGCGCAGGCCGGATGATCCGCAAGAAGCTTGTGGCCGATGTAGTGGAAGTCACCGACGAGCGGCACGTCCATGCCGAGCCGCAACAGCCGGTCGCGAATCTTCGGAACCGCTGCCGCACTTTCGTCGCGGTCGACGGTAATGCGGACGATCTCTGATCCGGCCTTGAAGAGAGCCGCCACTTGGGCGACCGTGGAGTCGATATCCGCCGTGTCGGTGTTCGTCATTGACTGAACGACAACGGGCGCACCGCCGCCCACGATGACGCCGCCAACATCGACGGCGACGGATGCGCGGCGCGGCTTCGGATCAAAATCTGCAGCTGAAGACATAGAGAGTTCTTGAACCCCTGAAATTCGTGTCTTTCAGGTGGATCATGCCTGCTTTGTTGTCAACCCGCCCCGCGCATCACTTTTGCTTGGAGCCGTTCAGTGACCGCCGCCCGATATGCCGTCGGCATAACGTGCAAGGTTCGAGAACAGCAGGACGACAACCAGCAAGACAGGCAAAGCCATGAACACGACGCTAAAGCCGATATGTTCGGCCACGAAGCCGATTGCGGAGGGTGCCACCAGCATGCCCGAATAGCCCATTGTTGTAACAACCGAGAGGCCGATGCCGGCGCGGAGGCCGGGAATATTGCCGGCAGCCGAAAAGGCGATTGGGACCATGTTCGAAATGCCGATCCCGCACAGTGCAAAGCCGAGGATTGCAGTTTCCGCATTGGGTGCGAATGCGGCGAGCAGCATACCTGAGATTGCAAACAACGTGCAGATCCGAAGCGTCATCACGCCGCCAAGCCGGTCGCGAACAAGGTCGCCGCCAAACCGCATCACAGCCATCGTCAGCGAAAACGCCGCAAAGCCGAAGCCGGAAAGTGCCACCGACGCGCCGAGTTCCTGACGCAGGTAGAGCGCACCCCAATCCAACACGGCGCCCTCAGGAACCATCGAGAATAGTGCCATCAGACCAATCAACCAGGGCAGCGGCTCCATTGGCAGCCGGAGCTTTTCCTTCTTCTCGTCCGGATGTGGAGGATCTGCGAGGATCATGTTCCAAGCCAGGCCCAGCACGAGCGCTGCCAATGAGGTCGCAATCACCGCATGCCAGAGCACACCAACAGTGGCGATCAGCAAGCCGCCAAGGCCAGCCCCGATCAAACCACCCCAGCTCCAGAAAGCGTGGCACGAGGACATGATTGAGCGACGCATCGATTGCTCGACTGCAACCGCGTTGGCATTCATGGCGACATCCATGGCGCCCATGAATCCGCCAAACAGGAAGATCGAGATCGCCCCTGTCACAACATTCGGCGCAAGCGTCAGCGCCAGAAGTGCCGGCAGCAGGCAAACGGCCGCAATCTGCGCGACAAGCTTCGAGCCATAACGGGCGATTTGTGATCCCGCGATTGGCATGAGAGTAAGCGAACCCACACCAAGAACCAGAATCATTAGTCCCAACTGGAACTTGCTGAGTTGCAGGCGCTCAGCAAATTCGGGAATTTTCGGCGCCCAGCAGCCGACGATGAAGCCGTTGATGAGGAACAGCAGCGAAACCGCGACCCGGTTCTTTGTTATGAAGCCACTTCTGACAATCGGTGCCGTATTAACGTGGTTGTCCATTTTTCTTCCCAAAATGTCTCAGCGCCAGCACTCGGACACGACGCGTTGTTGAATGATGCTTACGTTATGCTTCCGGCTACGATCGTTCTGCAGCCATTGTCGCGATAGCGCGCCAACATTTCCTGGTCCGCGTCGCGTTCGACCACCAGGCATTCGCATTGCGCCACCGGAAGTACGCTATGCGGGGCGGCGGTACCGAATTTGTCGGACGTTGCGGCCACAAGAACCTTCTTGCTTCGCGATGCAGCGAACCGCTTGAATTCCGCGTCTTCGAAGCCGAAGGTTGTTACGCCAGCCACAAGATCAATCCCGCAGGCGCCAAGAATACAAAGATCAGGCGACAGGGCTTCCATGTCGCGCATCGCTTTCGCGCCAAGTGCGCCGCCAACCTGGCGGTCGATCAAGCCGCCGATCAGGATCACATTGACGGCAGGTTTCTCCATCAAGGCAGCGGCGATCGCAGGAGCGTTTGTTGCGGCAGTCAAGGGCAAGTCCATCGGCAGCGCGGTCGCGATTGCGAGGTTGGTGCTGCCCGCATCGAAAAACACCATCGAGCCAGGGGGGATCTGCGACACCGCAGCAGTGGCAAGCGCCACCTTACGATCTCGCGCGATACCCGCGCGATGATTGAGGCTTCCACCGGCAGGCGAAACGGGCAACGCACCGCCATACACACGCTCACAAAGGCCGGCGGCTGCCATTTCACGCAGATCCCGACGTATCGTGTCTTCGGACACGCCGAATTCAATCGCAAGATCTGCTGCAAGCACTCGACCTTCGGCTTGC
The DNA here is from genome assembly GCF_014194695.1 of Rhizobium sp. BK399. Classification (GTDB taxonomy): domain Bacteria; phylum Pseudomonadota; class Alphaproteobacteria; order Rhizobiales; family Rhizobiaceae; genus Rhizobium. The sequence continues at coordinate 344,850 of NZ_JACIAH010000007.1, forward strand.
AGCTTCCGCAGGATGACGCTCTGTCTCTCCTGCAGGAGGAGTTCATTCGTGTTCATGCCGACTTCAGCCCGGTTTAGATAAAATCGTTACAAACATGCATAAACGGATACAAACATGCAGGCAAGCGTCCGGCCTCAGGTCAGCCTTCACAAACTGAAACATGCCGCGCCGAATTCGTGATAAATGAGAAAAATATTTGCAGATGCCGATTGTCTTTGCAGTTTTCTACGCTTCGCAACAGCGGGCTTTTCTGCGATTTTCGCCGCAGCAAACACTCTGGTGAATTGGATAACAAAATGAACCTCCTGAAGACCATCGCCGCCGCAGCACTGATCCAGGCCGCCGCGCTCCTCCCCGCCGTTGCCGGTGAAAATCTCGCCGCCATCAAGTCCGCTGGTGTCTTCAAGATCGGCACCGAGGGGACTTACGCTCCATTCACCTACCATAACGACAGTGGCAAACTGGTCGGCTTCGACGTGGAGATCGGCGAAGCGATTGCCGCCAAGCTCGGTGTCAAGCCGGAATTCGTCGAGGGCAAGTGGGACGGCTTGATCGCCGGTCTCGATGCGAAGCGCTACGACACGGTCATCAACCAGGTCGGCATTACCGAGGCCCGCAAGCAGAAGTACGATTTCTCCGAGCCCTATATCGCGTCGAAGGCTGTGCTCATCGTTCGCGACGGCGACGACAGCATCAAGGGCTTTGCGGATCTGAAGGGCAAGAAGTCGGCGCAGTCGCTGACAAGCAACTTCGGCAAACTTGCCGAACAGTCCGGCGCTGAACTCGTCGGCACCGACGGCTTCGACCAGTCGATCCAGCTTGTCCTGACCAAGCGCGCAGACGCGACGATCAACGACAGCCTCTCCTTCCTCGACTTCAAGAAGCACAAGCCTGACGCTCCGGTGAAGATCGCCGCCCAGCAGGAAAATGCCGACTACTCCGGCATCATCATCCGCAAGGGCGAGCCGGAACTGCTGGAAGCCATCAACAAGGCGCTCGCCGACATCAAGGCCGACGGCACTTACCAGAAAATTTCCGACAAGTACTTCGGCCAGGACGTTTCGAAGTAAGTCAATACAGCCGGCGGCTTGCTGCCGCCGCAACATCCTTTATATGTGCCTGAAAAGCGTTCAGCGAACACTCGCTGGACGCGTCTTTCTTTGGGGATTGCACCTTGCCGAACTGGCTTCACTTGATGGCGGATTCGCTCGGGCCCCTCCTCTGGGCCGGTCTGATCTTCACCATTCCGCTGACCCTCCTCTCTTTCGCGTTCGGCCTCATCCTGGGCCTGATCACCGCGATCGCCCGGCTTTTTGGACCGGCGCCGGTCGCTGCCATCGCCCGCTTTTATGTCTGGGTCATCAGAGGCACACCGCTTCTGGTGCAGCTCTTCGTGATCTTTTATGGACTGCCGAGCATTGGCATCCTGCTCGACGCCTTTCCGGCCGCACTGATCGGCTTCACGCTCAACATCGGTGCATACAGCTCCGAGATCATCCGCGCCGTCATTTCGTCCGTGCCGAAAGGTCAATGGGAAGCAGCCTATTCGATCGGCATGAACTGGCGTCAGGCCATGAGCCGCACGATCCTGCCGCAGGCCGGGCGCGTCGCAGTGCCGCCGCTTTCCAACACGTTCATCTCGCTCGTCAAGGACACCTCGCTTGCGGCTGCCATTACGGTACCCGAACTGTTTCAGGCCGCACAGCGCATCGTCGCAACCACGTACGAGCCGCTTATCCTCTACATCGAAGCTGCGTTGATATACCTTGCGCTGAGCTCCGTTCTCTCGGCGCTGCAGGTCCGCCTCGAGCGCCGCTTCGCACGCTATGGCGGCATGCTGGAGGCAAACGCATGATCGAGCTTTCCCATATCGAAAAGCGCTTTGGCGACGCCGTCATCCTGAAGGACATCAGCATCCGCATTCCCGAGGGCAGCGTCACGGCACTCGTCGGCCCTTCCGGCGGCGGCAAAAGCACGCTGCTCCGCTGCATCAACCTGCTGGAAATCCCAACAGCGGGCACAATCCGCCTCGGCGAGGAGAAGCTGAGCTTTGCACCGGGGCAGAAGACTGCCTGGCAGGCAATCCAGAAGATCCGCCGGCAGACCGGCATGGTGTTCCAGAACTTTCAGCTCTTTCCGCATCAAACAGCCATCGAGAATGTGATGGAAGGCCTCATCACGGTTCTACGGTGGCCGAAGGAAAGAGCCCGGGAACGGGCAATGGAGCTGTTGACGAAGGTCGGCATGGCCCACAAGGCTGACGCATGGCCCTCGACGCTCTCGGGCGGTCAACAGCAGCGCGTCGCAATCGCCCGCGCGCTTGCCCCGTCTCCGCGGGTTCTTCTTTGCGATGAGCCGACATCGGCGCTCGATCCCGAACTTTCGGCTGAAGTGGTCGATGTTCTCGGTCGCCTAGCCAAGGAGGGAACAACGATGGTGATGGCGACGCATGACCTGCGTCTCGCCTCCAAGATTGCCAACGACGTTGTCTTTCTCGAGGCCGGCAGCGTGGTCGAGACGGGAAGTGCACGGAACATTTTTACCGCGCCGGAGCGCGAACGTACCAAACGCTTCATCTCGACAATTAACGCCGCCCATACCTACGACATTTAGACACGGGCGGCGGTAGAGCGTCAGACTGCGCGGGCAGCCTTCAATGCCTTGCCCCACCAGGCAAGCTGGTCGAGCTGGTTCTTGGCGGCCTCGGCGAGGTGAGCGTAGTCGCTCAGGCTCTTTCCGTCCTTGATAACCGACAGGTATTCCGGGAAGGAGATGTGAACGCCGGTCTTCACGGAAACGGCGCTCATTTCGACGAAGATCAGTCGCAATTGCTCTACCGCGCGGGCGCCACCGACACCGCCGTAGCCAACGAAAGCGACCGGCTTGTGGATGAACTCACCGAGGTCGATCGCATTCTTGAGAACGGCAGTCGGGCCGTGGTTGTATTCGGCCGCCGTGAAGATGTAGCCGTCGAACTCGCGCAGCTTCTTTTTCCAGCGCTCCGCCGTTTCGTTCTGGGCTTCGCTCGCGCTTGCCTGACCGAGGAAGGACATCGGATAATCCAACAGATCGAGAATCTCGACCTCGAGTTCAGGCCGGCTTGCGGCGATCTCGGCAATCCACTTGGCCGGATGGTCCGCAAAGCGGCCAATACGCGTGCTTCCGACAATGACGGCAATCTTGAGCTTACTCATATCAAATCCTTTTCATGAAAATGCATGGGGCGGCCCAGAGGCCGCCCCATAGTTTGATTCCGATATTCGTCAGCCGGCGTAGCTGACCAACAGGTCCTTGGCGTCGATCTGATCGCCCGCCTTGACCAGCACTTCCGCGATCGCACCGTCCTTTTCGGCATGGATCGCCGTTTCCATCT
>NZ_JACIAH010000008.1 GCF_014194695.1 Rhizobium sp. BK399
TCATCGACACGAGGAACGCCGCGAGGCTTGTTCGGCAGTAGGGACGAAATGATTGACCACTCGTGGTCGGTGAGTTCGTAGCGGCGGCGTGTCATGATAGCTCCTAATTCGGAAGCCTTGAATCACGCCGAACGCAATACGCCAAGAGAATTTATGAGTTTACGGCCTACGTCGCAACGATTGAAGATCCAGAAATTTACCGACGTCACGCTCGGTTGGCATCTCACCGTGATTGTCGCCGCGCAGGGCTCTCACCAATGGTTGTAGATCCACCTAAGACTGGCTGCTGCGAGCAGCAAAACAAAGACCGTATATAAGAAACGTTTTTGCCATCTCCGCTCTCTTTAAACGCGAACGTACAAGCAATATGCAGCCGGCGCGAAGTGAATGCGCCTGCTGCGTGCCGCTCAGCTACTCGCCGTCTCGAACCCGCTGAATGTAGCGCTTTCTGTCCTCCTCGGTTGCGCCAATCGATAGGTCCTGCCCCAGCTCAATACGCTGGGCTACAGGATGCCAGGGCCGTCCGGGGTTCTCCTTGGTCCATAGCTGCCTCGCACGTCGTTCGATTTCAGCGTCTTCCAAGCTGGTCTCCTCCGTTTCAACGAAGGTAGCACGGGTGGACTTTGGGCACGAGCTGGCTTGATGGAGCCTTTACAGAGCTATGGCCAATCCGAAATTGTTTTCCCGACAGATTACCGCGCCGTTCGGCTTCTCCACAGGTTGAGACCTGATGTTTGATATTCTAATGCTGATTCGATGCTTATTGGCGCGCGCTGGCTGTGCGACTTGCGACTACAAGCTGCAGGGTCAGTTCCTACCGTCCGCACCTCCAGGGGTCATTTTCTCAATTGGTCCGACACGCCACACACTCGGTTGGAAAAAAGCCCCGCTTATGCGAGCGGGGCAGGTGGTGACGAGGAAAGGAAAGAGGGGTGTGCGTAGGCCCTCTTCTGCGTCAAAAACAATCTAGCTTGCCGATTGGTTCCCGTCATCTAGCGTACAAATTAGAAGAGGCTTAAACATGTGCGCTCGCCGTAGCGCGACAGGACGCCGCAGTCGTTCGTCGAAGCTCAGGTCGTTTCCACGAGCTTGATCGAGGAGCTCCCGACAGGCCGTTGTTATGCCGGTCAGACCGAGCGCATTCATTTGCTCCAGTGTCGGATGTGTCAGCATCTGATGTCCTCTTTATTGATAGTAGGTTTTGCCGCGGATATTGCCGTGCTGCGGCGCCGGCTTCACGGCCTCGCTCATGGCCGGGGCCTGATCGAGACCGGATAGCTCAGGGCGTTAATTACCAGCGCCCGTTCGCAAGCCAGCTCACGTCGATCCGATTGCTGACGACGCGCCAGGGAGAGGACGCCTTGAGCAGATCGATACCCCGGTTCCGGGTGGGGCGATCGCTGAGTAGACGCTCGATAAACGTCGCCGTATTGGTCCGACCTTTGCTGCTTCACTGGGCAACGAGTGGGGTGTTGTGTCTGCATAATGTTGGTGCGCCTTGGGCATGTGTTCATTGACGGTGACGCGGCCTGCGCGCTGCGAGCTCCGGATGTGACTTGCGACACGTTTGTGATCGAAGAAGATCTCGAGCACTCGATACGTCAGCATGACATCGACCCGTCTTCCGATCAGCGCATGCGGCACGGAATAGAAGGTCTTGTCGACCTCGATATGGACCTTCGCCGTCTTCCATTCCGCGTGTTCGAACGGCGTTGAAGGCACCTCTCCAGCTGGGTGCGCTCGACCTCATCGAACAGCGCGCGTCGAGACTATCCATATAGCCGCATCGGTAGGGTATTGAGATCTTCGATCAAGGCGCTGATACGGATAGTAAGATCGACACGGCGAAAGAAGCGCTCGTTGCGAAGCCTGGCCAAGACCCACCTCTCCAAAATCAAAACTGTCCCTTCAACGGACTAATCTCGCCGGCCTGCCGGAACAACGGTTGTGTCGTAGTGCTCGGCGAAAGCGGCAAATGTCGCATTCAATGTCGGCTCGAACAAAAGAGCCCTGGCCACCGCTGACTTGAGGTTGTCGTCGATCGAGGTCTTGGTACGCCACCGAAGAAGCTGACGGCTCGCTGGTTGGCCTCAATCCAATCCGGCAGCTTCTGATTGACGCTGGCATAGGCGAAGGTCAGTTGCAAGGCGCTAAGCACAGCCGCGCGGATCTCGCCAGTCGACGGATCGATGATCGGGATCGTGTGGCCAGCATAGTCGCCTTCCATCGCCACGCCATCAACATGGCGGGGTGCGGTAGGTGGGCTTGAAGGCCTTGAAGGGGATCGACTTCAGGATCGGAATTGGCGTCGCCTGGAGCCGGAGGACCCGACCGCCACGCGCGACGACATCGTCGATATCGCACGGTCGATGGCGCGGGCGAAGCGGTGATCGCAATCTAAATGATCACCGGACTGCGTACCTGAAGCGACCATGGTCGCAAGCCCATACAGCGCGACAACCGGCCCAGGATCGCGACGACCGTACACGAATTCCGGCAGTCGACGAAAATGGTGGCTGGTTTCGTAAATGGCAAAGACGCCAGTTGGAACCGGTCGATCATTCGTCCGTTTGCGCAATGCGCCGTCTGTCAGTGCGGTGCTTGCCGGAAGTCACCGGTGTCGGAACCCCAGCGGTCGCATGCGCCTTTCACTCTTGTCTTGGCCTCGTCGAAAGCCTCTTCGCCATACAAGGATATGAAGCTCTGCTCATAGTATCCGTTGGCAGCCAATTTCTCATGAACATCCTTGGGGAGGGCGAGAGGGGACAGACGGCCGATTTCCTGGAAGTTATCCCGCCCCAGCCGCTCCATGAGGTGCAGGCTGTGTCTTGTCTCCACATTGACATTCACAAGTACCGTTTCTCTATCGGCACTTGGCTGGTCGGAAGGAACAATACGGCACTCGACAGAAATCTGTTCCGGCCATCCGTGCTGCTTGCCCTTTTCCGCCTCGGGAAAGAGGGAGTACTGCACTACGGTGCCAGTGGCGATGGACTGTTTAAAGGAATGCTGGACCTGAGGTGCGGGATGCTCGCATAGCAGCGCGTTCAATCGAGCAAGAATGGCATCTGCCGACCCGATCAAGGGCTGACTTCCGAGTATCGACAAGCGGAGTTGGCCGTCGCTGGCACGCGGCACGCTGAAGATATAGTTGGGACTGTTGAAATTCCTTTGTACGATTTTAAACGCGATCTGTGAGTCAACAAGATCATAGAAGAGACTCGAGGGTATCATGGTCTTTCTCCAATGAAAGAACACAAGGGGAAAAACACCGCCATCTGCCGGCTTTTCCTTGAGTTCCGTTTCGTTCTGACGGGCATTGGCGCCGATCGACCCAATCTCTTGCTTTCGCTGGACAGATTGCTTTGCTGCCCTTCGGCTCTGAACCATTCTCCATCTGTGGACGCCCCGGTGGTGCAAGAATGGTTTTCGGCGGCATTAGGCGCGAAGTCGGGTGCTGACATCGGTCTGGCCTTTCGCGCGACCGTTCATCCGTCGCTGGCCCGTATGGGAGTTCGCGGACCCGGTTCCAAATCAATGTGGCGTGCACATCATCACAAATGTCGTCGAGCCAGTTGTACATGACCATCCAGCTGTGTGTTGCCTCGACAACCGCATGAGACTGTCGATCGTTCTTCACCCGACCGGAGCGCAGCGTTTTGCCGCTTCTGTCCTGCGCCGGAGATGGCCGTAGGATCTGTGATAATCGCCGCCGGTGGTCATAAAAGGCAGTCATGCTTCCAACTCCCTTGTTGAGATCTGTGAAACCCCAATAAAGTAAGCCGAAAGGCTGGAAGTGTGACTGTCCCTCGATAATCATCTGCATCTCAGTGATCCGTTCTCTCAACGGGCGCCGCCTCTTTCATGCTACCTCCTCCTGATAGCTCTCGACGTAATAAGGAGAAACGCGCGGTACGTTGAATCGCGAGAGGAAACTGTGCAATTCGAATCGCTGTTCCTTCAGGGTGTCTCTGGTGGACCGCGATGTCAAATTCATTGGTCCGGTAATCATATGAGCCGGCTTGATTGATGAAGGAGCGACCCGTTCCAAGTCAGGCACCAAGTTCTTGTCTAAGCGATCAAGGAATCTCACGGCTCGTCCCGGCACATCTCTCGCGCAGGGTTTCCTACGACCGTTGCGCCTTGCGCCACGTTACGAGTGACGAGAGAGCCGGCGCCGATGATCGCGCCATCGCCGATGGTCACGCCCCCGAGGATGATTGCGCCGCCGCCGATCCAAACGTCAGCGCCGATTGCTACGGACCGGCCGATTTCCAAACCACTGCGCCTGAGGACTGGATCCCGGTGATGGTCGGCGCAATAGATGTGGACACCAGGCCCAAGCATGGAGCCATCACCAATTCGAACGCTAGCAGTGTCGAGGATGGTACAGCCGGCATTGAGATAGACACGATGGCCTAGTGAAATATTCATGCCGTAGGCACAGTGGAATGGTGCCTCAATGAAGGCATCTTCGGGCGCTTTCTCGAATAGCGCTTTCAGCGCTGGTGCAATATTGCCCCGACTTTCGGGGTCAAGTGTGTTGTGCTGATGCACCGCCTTGCGCGCGAACACGCGCAACGCATCGAGTTCCGGATCGAGGCAGCAATACCACTCTCCAGCAGCCATCTTCTGTCGTTCGCTGTTGCTCACGGGACGCTCCCTCAATTTGTCACAGGATCGATGATGGGCAAAATGCAAGCGACATCGCAACTGTCGAAATCGTGCCGTTCGGGCCCGCTTGCGCAACGGAAGCATAGGCTCGCTTCTTCCTCGCGAGATGAACCGGCCCTTCACCACAAGGATGGCGCGTGTGATGCGCGCCTGAGCCTTAAACGCGATTTGCGGCAGGGCGGTTTCATCTGAATTCGAGGCACCTCAAACACATTCGCAAACGCTCAAAGGGTACCCCATGGACGACTTGGTCGTGGTGGATGAAGATGGAGCGGTTTGGATCCCCGCAACTCTGCTTTGATGAGTGCTCTCAGCGCTACGGACCAGGAGCGAATGAAAGTATGGATGCTGGCGAGAATAAATTTGTGGCGTGCCATTGTAGGCCTCTATCCGATGAGTGCGGAAACCGAGGAGCGCGATCAAGCGTGAAAGGACAGCAAGAAATGACATTCGGTACCGAAACCAGCGGCGTATATGCGATTGCAACGACACCCCTTTTTTTGAGGACCGTTCGATCGACTTCAACTCGATAGACAAACTCATTGATTTCTATCAGAATAGCGGCTGCACCGGCATCACGATCCTCGGAATCATGGGCGAGGCGCCCAAAATGAAGCCTGAAGAAAGCCGCGCGATCGTAAAGCGGGTTGTCTCCCGCTCCAAAATTCCCGTCATCGTCGGCGTCTCGTCGCCAGGGTTTGTCAGCATGTGCTCTCTTACCCGCGACTCGATGGACATGGGCGCCGCTGGAGCATGATTGCACCGCCGCCGGCATTGCTAACAGACGACCAGATCGTCAACTACTTTGCCGGGGCAGTCGAGGCCGTCGGCGAGGATGTCCCATGGGTGCTACATGACTATCCATTGACGTTGACGATGGTCATGACGCCCGGGGCGATCGCGAAAATCGTCTCCATTCACCACTCACGCCTGAGGTTGAAGCATGAGGACTGGCCGGGCCTCGAAAAAGATCTCGACGCTCCGCGCCTTGCAGAAGTCGGGAGAATTGCGACACTTCTCCATTCGCTGCGGTAACGGCGGCATGTTTCTTGATTTCGAACCAGAGCGCGGCGCCGACGGAGCAATGTCCGGCTACGGTTTTCCCGACATGCTCACCGAGCTCGTGGGGCTGTTTGCCGCCGGAAAGCGGGAGGAGGCGCACGACCTGTTCGATGCACATTTGCCATTGATCCGGTATGAGCAGCAACTCGGCATTGGGTTGGCAGTGCGCAAACATGTGCTCAAGCGCCGGGGCATGATCGCTACGGATGCGCAACGCAAGCTCCCCAGATCCTCTCGGCCATGGCAAAGGCTGAGATCGATTATCTGCTGGCACGCTTGGTCGGCACGACAAGAGAGCGGCACTCTAAGAGATCGGCGATCCGCGAAGAAGTGTCACCGCGCAACGATGCAAATGATGGGGTTCGGGGAAGCATCCCCTCCAACGGGTTTGGCGGTGGCTTCATCTCAGGGGGCACTCACCTACTGGCGAGCATCGGGCCGTCGACTCGTCTGGCATAACGTCCGGTCGAGAGAGGTCCATCGGAAGACGGTTAGGGTCCGAGTGGATAGCGAGCTTCACGTGGCGGCTTCGGTGAACTACTCTACGGTCGTGGCAGATCGGCCGGAGGTAAGGGCTATGATATTCGATCATCTTGCTAATCCTCCATTCAACCTCGATGGTGACGGCATCGCATGGGTCAAGGCGCGTTTCGCCTCCTTGTCTGGCGAGGACAGGTTGCCTCAACTTTTCAATCTTGTTCTCTTCGGGAGCGATCCCAACGAGGTTGAGCGTCTGAAAGCCTTCCGACCGGGTAGTATCACGCGGTTCGGCGGTGCGGACGCGGCGAGCGAGCGCGCCCTGATCGCTTCCTTGAACATCGACCTGCCGACGCCGCTCCTTGTTTCCGCCGATCTCGAAGGCAGTCGGCTCGCGCTTTCAGGGGCGGCAGAGATGCCGAACCCGCTCGGGCTTGCGGCACTCGACGATGTGGAGGCGACCGCCGAGGTGAGCCGTATCATGGCCCAAGAGGCGCGTGCGGCCGGGATCAACTGGTCGTTCACACCGGTCCTCGACATCAATGCAGTTTTCCGCAGCCCCATCGTTGCGACGCGCGGCTTTGGTTCTGATGTCGCTGTGATCGAGCGGCATGCAATCACGCAGATGGAGGTCTTCCAGAAAAATGGCATTGCCTCGGCCGTCAAGCACTGGCCTGGGGAGGGGTTCGACGATCGCGATCAGCATCTGCTGACCACGATCAACCCGCTTGGGATGGAAGAGTGGGAGAACACTTTTGGCCGGCTCTACCGGCGGGCGATCGAAGCCGGTGCGTTGTCGGTGATGGCGGGCCATATCGCACTTCCAAGTTTCGTGAGGTTGATCACACCGGAGGCCGGGATCGAGGCCTTCCGTCCGGCATCGATCAGCCGTCTGCTGAACGTCGAACTGTTGCGCAAACGTCTTGGCTTCAATGGTCTGATCGTCTCCGATGCCACCCCGATGGCGGGACTCGGCTCATGGTCGAAGCGTTCAGAGCATCTGCCGGAGCTTATCTCCTCCGGCTGCGACGTCATTCTCTTTTCCGACAATTGTGATGCGGATCTCTCCTACCTCAAGGCAGCGCTTTCCGATGGCCGTCTGAGGGAAGAGAGGGTCGATGAGGCGCTGATACGCCAGCTGGGTCTGAAGGCGGCGCTTGGCCTGCACCGACCGCAGCAGCTGACAACAGTAGAGACGGAAAGGAACAAGGCCTATGCAGATGCCGTGTCGCGGCGGATCCCCACGCTCGTCAAGGATGTCGACAGCACCCTTCCGCTCGACCCGAAAAAGCACCGACGTGTCCTCGTCTTCAGCGGCGACATCGTCGTTCCGTTCTGGCCCGGGCCACAGCAATTTGTGCTGCCGGATTTTTTGAAAGACCATGGTTTCGAGGTGACGATACATACGCCGCAAATGGCGGTCGATACGAAGGATTTCGACCTCCTGCTGTACCTCCTCGGCGATGAAACACTTCTGACACGCGGGCGCATTTTTCTCGACTGGCTCAAGCTTACCGGCAATTTCGGCAATGCCATGTGGCGTGGCTGGCATGACGTCCCGACGGTGATGATCTCCTTTGGCTATCCATATCTTCTCTATGATGCGCCGCGGGTGCCGACCTACATCAACGCCTATTCGACGACCGAAACCATGCAGCGGGCAGTGGTGGACGCATTGCTCGGCAATGCGCCGTGGAACCGCAACAGCCCGGTCGATCCCTTCTGCGGATTGGGAGATGCTGGGTTTTGAAGCGTTGTCTTGAAGCGTGCCAGCGGCCGGCCGCCTCTGGCTAAGCTTGAAGCACGTGGGCGTGGTCCTAGCCGAAAAGGCTTGCCAGCCAGTAGAAGAGTGCGGAAATTGCTGCAGCGGCAGGCATCGTGATGATCCACGCAATCAGGATATTGCTGGCAAGGCCCCACCGCACGGCTGAAAGGCGGCGGGCTGCACCGACCCCGACAATTGCGCCGGTAATGGTATGGGTCGTAGATACCGGAATGCCGAGCCAAGTGGCACCGAAGAGGGTCAATGCTCCACCAGTTTCGGCGCAGAACCCCTGCATTGGGTTGAGGCGCGTGATTTTCGACCCCATGGTGTGGACGATGCGCCAGCCACCGAAGAGGGTGCCGAGTGCCATCGCGGTCTGGCAAGAGATGACCACCCAGAACGGCACGTAGAATTCCGAACCGAGATGACCCTGGCTGAACAACAATACGGCGATGATACCCATGGTCTTCTGCGCATCATTGCCGCCGTGCCCGAGTGAATAAAGAGAGGCGGACACGAACTGCATCACGCGGAACGTGCGATCGACAGCGAAAGGCGTCTGCCGCACGAACAGCCAGGACACGAGAAGCACCAGCAGCAATGCAAGGAAAAAGCCGATGGCCGGAGAGAAGAAAATCGCTCCGACTGTTTTCAGGAAGCCGCTCCAGACGATCGAAGCGAAACCCACCTTCGCCCAGCCTGCGCCGACGAGACCGCCAACGAGTGCATGCGACGAACTGGAAGGAATGCCGAAAATCCAGGTGACGACGTTCCAGATGATCGCCCCCATCAAGGCGGCGAAGATCACCTGTGGAGAGACGATGGCTGGATCAATGATCCCCGTTCCGACTGTCTGAGCCACATGCAGGCCGAAGAACGCAAAGGCAATAAAATTGAAGAATGCTGCCCAGACGACCGCGTATTGCGGACGGAGGACACGCGTAGACACGATTGTCGCAATGGAATTGGCCGCATCGTGCAATCCGTTGAGGAAATCGAAGATCAGCGCAATGATGATCAAGCCAACGAGCAGTGGCAAAGCTATCGAAACATCCATCAGACGTTCTCGATGACAATGCCGCTGATCTCATTGGCGACATCTTCGAACCGGTCGACGACCTTTTCGAGTTCGCCGTAGATTTCACTGCCGATCATGTAGGCCATGGCGTCGCCCCTAGCCCCGTGACGTCTGAACAGGTCTTTCAGGCCCTCGTCATGGAGTTCATCGGACCTCCCTTCGACGCGCGTGACCTCTTCCGCAATTGTCGAGAGTCGCTGGGCATTTGGGCCAAGCTTATCGAGAAGGGTAACGGCTTCCGCAATGAGCCTTGCTGCCTTGACGATCTCCCCACCCATCTGCTGCATCAGCGGATCGAAGCTCGATTGCTCGAACAATCGTATGGTTTTGACAGTCTTGTGCATCATGTCGATGGCATCGTCCATCGACTGGATAAGGTCCTTTATGTCGCCACGGTCGAAGGGTGTAATGAAGCTGCGCCTGACCGCAAGGAGTACCTCGCGTGTAATGTCGTCGGCCTCGTTCTCCAGCCCCACAATCCTTTGGCAATTTTTATCAAGGTCCTTGCCATTGAGAAGGTCGTTTAAAGCTTCCGCTGCATCGAGGACGACTTTCGAATGCTTCGAGTACATGTCGAAGAATCTGTCCTCCCGCGGCATCAGCTTGCGAAAAATGTTCATCATCAGGGGCCACTTCCAGGGGTGGGTGTAACTGTCATAAATCGGTAATAAATGCGGAGGAGTGCTCAGGGCAATGGGAAACCGATGGCAAGGTCAACTTATTCGTAGCAGCACGCAAACGCCGGCCACAGGACAGCGGGTCCTCTTCACTGGGCGCGCACTGGGTCCGGCATTTCTGTGCGGGCGGATGAAAAGCATGTTCCGGTGTCGACGCCGTCGCAGGGAACGATTTTCGACAAATTGCGTTCACCTTTGGTTCGGCAGGAGGGAAATATGCCCCTCCTCTTCGCTGGGGATGAGGCCGTCATGAAAAAGCTAGCCGTCGTAGCGTTGGGCCTGGTCACAAATGTTTCCGGAATTACGCCAGCCCAGGCGTTTCCGGCCATCAACCCGCCCGTGGTCGAGATGCAGCAGCGGACAGAACCCGTACAATGGCGGCATGGAGGAGGCGGCCACTGGTATGGCGGCCATTACCGTGGATACCACCATCACCACGGATCTGAATGGGGCTGGGCCCTGGGCGGCCTGGCTGTCGGTACGATCATTGGCGGCGCTTTGGCACAGCCGTACTACGGCCCGTACGATGACACGTTCTACGGCTCTTCCTACGGCTATTATTCCCGTCCTTACGGCTATTACCGGCCGTACCGCCAGTATGAGCCTTCGGTCGCCTATGAAGGGGGCAGCCATGTCAGTTGGTGTTACGCGCGCTATCGCACTTACAGGGCGTTCGACAACACCTTCCAGCCCTACTATGGACCCCGTCGTCAATGTGTAGGACCTTATTGAGGGGTTCCCTGTAGGACTTTTCGCAGCCGAACACCTCTGCTGTGAGGGGTGGGGCGGACCGAAACTGTCATTGTTCCTTCGAACGAAGCTCGTCACCTCATAAGGTTTCGTGCGATTTGCACCAGTGCGCCATCACTGGTGTCGGACGACTGTGCGGATTGGTTTCCGGCATTGAGCCAACATTGGTTCATCATCGCCAGAATTTCTTCATCGGACTGGACTATGCCCGCTGCGTCGAAATCGCTACGAATCTTGGCAAGAATATCATTTTGATTGACGTCGAAGGCCGCCTTTGCAAGGTCGTCCGAGTAGGTCTTCGTATCGCTCTCTATCAGGTTCAGCTTATTGGCAGCCCACATGCCGACCAGCTTGTTTCGTCTGGCCATTCTCATGGTGTCGATGCGCAGATTAGACATTGAAGCTCCTCCGTTGCGTTTAATTCCACCGAAATCGAAAGATACTGTGTCGAAGTGCTAGACGTTCGTGGTCTCCGCTCGCGCCAGCCCAATTGAGCAAGGGAGACCAGGCCATTGCCTTGTCTAAGAACGACGTGCTGTTGGCATGAACGTCTAATTGCTAATCAGTTGCCGCGCTCTTCTCCGCAATGGCGGAAGCATAGCACCCAAATCAAGTTCTTGCCTGTAGTTTCACTGCCAAGGGTTGGCAAGGGACTGGCTGCGCGGGGGTAAATTCGTGGGCCGCAAGGCCCGAACATGGTGACGCATTGGCGAATCTGCCTCGCGGGGAGCGGGAGGCAGCGTTCTTGGGCCCTGCCCAACAGAGGAGGACGCACTTCGCCTCCCTGCTGACGAGACGTCGTAGGCTGTCGTGCGGGATCTACATTTGGGTGGAGGTGGTCCGAAAATCGAGATCGCGTGTCGACTGCAGAGGATCGGCGTGCTGCAAAAACCGATCGCCCTCTGGGACGCCGTCGAGGAAGTGAGCAGGCTTTAAAAAGAGACAGTCAAATCAAGTCAACTCCGGTGCGAAACGGCCAAATTTATCGCCTTCGTAGGTTCGATCGAGCTTAACCTGGCGTGTCCCAACGATGACTGTGGCGGTTGAACGAAGTTGCACCTGGCCATCTTGAATGAAGCCTCGCGCCAGGGCCAGAACCTCGCCGCGGATTTGGGCTTGCGTCGCGGTATCGGCCCTAGCGAGCCCCGCCACGACAGGTGCCGCGATGTCGGTCATGAAGTCCCGATATTTCTCGGGAGACGCGTGGCTCATGGTAGATGAAACTTCCTCCTCGTGCAGATCTGTCAGGCCAGCGTCTTCGAAGGCGGTACGCATCAATCCTTCGGGCGCGCAACGAAAAAGTCCGGGCGAGCCGGGGGCGGGGCGGGCATCTCGATGTGACGCGAGATCGTCGACATGATCGTCGTTGCCCAGGGGTTTTTGTCAGGGCCGCTCCAGACGGCCGCGCATATCCGTGCTCCCGGCTTTGCCACACGTGCAAATTCTCGAGCGGCGACCGAGATTTCGGGAAAGAACATGAAGCCGAAGCGACAGAGTACGCTGTCGAAGGACGCATCTTGAAACGGCAAGGCGCCGGCATCGCAAACTCTGGTGTTGAAATTTGTCAGGCCACGGCGAGAGGCGTTCTCGGATGCTACTGCCAGCATGCGCTCCGAGAGATCGGTCACGGTTACATTTCCATGCGGCACCATTGTTGCCGCGGTGAGCCCGGGCTCGCCAGTTCCGGCGGCAACGTCAAGGACATGCGCGTCTTCCCTGAGGTGGGAGACCCTGAGCATCGCGTCGGCGAACGGGGCAAGCCAGCCAAGAACCAACTCGTCCCACTTCTTCCAGCCGGTGGAAAAACGATCCCATGTGTCTCGTTGCTGTTGGCGGATCTCATCGACGGTTCCAGGCATGGCTGTCACTCCGTGATAGACTTTCCATCTTCCATACTGCTCACTATGAGCCGTCTGGCTCACGATGCAATCCAACAGGCATGCCACAGTGCGGCGCATCTTGCGGGAGAACGTTGATCCTATACTCCGGTGATACCCAGCACATTGCCTGCCGCAAGCGCAGCATGCCAACAACGCACCCGAGTTCCCGGCAGTAGCGCTAGATGAGAATGTCGTTCACCGAGGTTATCCAGCGAGTTCGGCGCGTTGACTCCAGGCTGTTGTGGGAATCAAACTGCCGGATACGATCGAAGTTCAAACCAGTCTCCTGCTCAACTGTCGCAATCGTCGTCTGAATCTTGCGGGTCCGGAGCTCCTCGAAGCGATACGGAGCCAGTGCCTTGAAGACTTTGGCTTCGTATAGCGCGGCCACGTACTGCGTTTGGCCGACAATGAAGGCCGCCGCGGAAACCGTGCTCGGCGTTTTCTGAACGACCGCAATCTTCCAAAACGAGAGAGGTATCTTCCAAGGGCCACCCTTTCGATCCTTTCCATAAGGAGGGTCGTCGGGGCGATAGATCGGACCCTGTAAGACAGTCACCTTGCGCTCGGTCAACTGCGTCTGGTTGAGAACGTAGTCTTCGAGATTGCCCCAATCGACGTTGTTGTAGGTTTGGAACTGCGGAGCGGCGTTGGTGTAGTGAAACGAATCCTCGTCTCCTTCCCGTGCCTCTTCATCGCTTGCGCCCCACGCTGCATCGAAACGCCTTACGAGATGTCCGCGGCTGAACTGGATCTTGTCGGTTCCCTTGGCTTTTTCGTAAAACTCGCCGTCTGGTTGATACTCCGCAGCAATTCGAGCGTCGCGTCGAAAGCTCCCGGGACGATCGCCGGGATATCTGAGCTTAGATCCATTGATGTTGACGGCGGTGATTATCGCAAACTTGCGATCCTTGTGCATGACCACCGAAAACTTGTTGTAGGCGAGTTCATGGCCGTTGCCGCCAAGAAGAGGGGCGGCCTGGTCTTTCATCGGCTCAATAATCTCATCGAGTGGCAACGCTTCGGAAAGAAAATTGGGATCGTAGCCGTAGACCGTGTTTTGCTTCGACCAGCGTGTTGGCTTGTAGGGCTTCCCGTCGGCTTCAAGAACACTGTTCGCAGCGATCGCTATCTCCGGCACCATGGGTGTAAACCCGAGGGCCCCTTCTAGGCGATCAAGAGTGGGCAAGGCGTCATCGTTTTCCAGCCGGTGCTCCTCGAGGAGCTTGAAGATCGCGCTCACCCTGACACCTTCGTTTCCCAGCCACTTGACAGGCTCATTGGGCTTGGCCGGATCATAGGGTGCAGCGACGGCTTTGTGATGAAGGGCAACGACCTGCCATTGATCGTTCAACACCGGCGAGCCCGATGAACCTGGTTCGGTGTCGGTCAGGTAGTGAATGAACGATTCGAGGTGAAGATCCTTCAGATCGAGGTTGACGATCTGGTTTGCACGAATGCTGATCTGCTTCGGGCCGCCCCCTGGATGCTGGATGATCGTGACCCATTCGCCATCGACCGCCTTTCCTGACAAGGGCAGGAGGCTCAGCCATCCAAAGCGCTCAAGCGGAATTCCTTTGTCCGATACTGGAGCAACCGAGACGAACGTGACGTCGGCCTGCGGATCGGAGAAGAATATCTCCTGCGGCATCAGGTTGAACTGGATGGGCGATCCAAGGACACCGTCGATGTCGTGCTCGTATGCAAACTCAGCTTCAGCCTGGCCAGCCTCGTTTCTGTTGCCGAGAACGTGCGCATTCGTCAGGAGAAGACGCGGCCCGATAAGGAAGCCCGTCCCATACCACTCGCCACCCGGAGAGGGCACGCGGATCCGGCATACGGCTGCAGCAGCCCGCCTTCCGCGTTCCAGGTAGTTGATTGATGTCAGATCGCTCTCTCCGATGACACGCTCGAAGCCGGTGGGATCTGACTGTCGCGGCTCCAGGAGATCCTGTCGGATGGCAAGCCTCTCCAGCGACTCGGCAGGTTGCACAGTATCCCGGCTAGCCGCGACGTGGCGTGGAGCGCCTTTCATTTCTGCCATTGCTTTCGCGAGTTTCCGGTCGGTCGTTGTGACCAGGTCGCGACGGACACCTGCGAGATCTGTTAGGTCAGACATTGCTTCCTCGATATGCTTGGGGAACATTTCGAAATGCAACTCATGCCTGCAGCAATGGTGCCCGGATCGGGCCATCATCTCGCACTACTTTAAACTGTATGGTGTTCGTGGCAAGCCGACAGTTGTGGTGAAATCCGCATCCCTTCGAACTAGTCCGCTCTTTTGGCTCATCTTCTACGCATCATTTAGCTGCCTTTCGACCGGGTCTCAAAGGCGCTGGCCTTGGATGAGACGGGTCCGGTGCGGCAAGAAGGGCGGTGACATCTACGCGAGTGCCGACGCAAGACGATCCAGCAGGTCAATAGAGGCATTATGCTTTCCTCGCCCAAGATCACTCACAACTGTCCTATCGACGTCAGCGTCGCGGCAAGGTTCTCCTGCGTGAGGCCAAGCGCCGAGCGTAAGTGACGAACGTTCCAAGCAATACGAGCGCGGATTTCCAAAAACGTGGCCCAGCTTGATATTAAGAATACGATCCCGTCGTCCCGGCAGCAAAGACAGTTATAACGCCGAGGGTACTAGGAAGTGGCCTGCGTCAAGTACGGACGCGGGGGATGCGACCTGACCCGCATTTTCCTCGAACCGCCATCACCGGCCACTCAAATGGTGCTGGACGCGGCGAGGGCGGACGAGAGGGCTGCCGACGCCTACTACTATGGGTTTCCCCATCCTGAGAGCATCGTCCCCGCACTCACTGACATCAATGTCGCGCAAGCGTTCGCTGCGCGCTATGACATCAGGCAACCCGGAAACTGAGCGCCATGGTGGAGATTGAAACCGTGCCAAGCGAAGAGCCGATTGTTTCGACGGGTGCTTTTCGCGATGGCATGTCGCGTCTCGGCAGCGGCGTGAACATCATTACATCCAACGGTGCTTCTGGCCGACTTGGTTTCACGGCAACGGCCGTGTGCAGCGTGAGCGATACGCCCCCCTCGTTGCTCGTCTGCATGAACAGAAGCAGCCTGCAGAATGCGCCTCTGAAGAAAAATAGCGTCCTTTGCGTCAATGTCTTGTCGGCGAAGCAGCAGGCCCTGTCGCAGGTATTTTCAGGTGCCGACAAGATCGCGATGAATGAGCGGTTCTGACGTGCAGAATGGTCGACGCTGGCGACCGGTTCGCCGGTCCTGGCAGATGCCTGCGTCGCTTTCGATTGCGGGATCGTCACGGTCCTGGAGGTGAACACGCACAGTCTCATGATCTGCGAGGTTCTGGCGATCCAGGAACATCCGACGGTCAGCAGCCTGATCTATTTCGATCGAACGTATCATCCAGTGGGGAGGGGCTGACATGGTTTCCGGGTTTGATCTCGTCATTCGCGGCGGCCGGATTGCGACTGCAGCAGACTTTTCCTGCGACATTGGGATTGCCGGTGGCCCAAAACCTGTCGAAAGGTGCGTCGGAGATGGACGCGAAAGGACGACTTGTCCTGCCGAGTGGAATCGACAGCCATGTCCATCTCGACCAATATCAGGGCTAGGGAATTGTCATGGCCGACGGATTCGAAACCAGCAGTCGAAGTGCTGCGGCCGGAGGCAATACGTGCATCGTACCCTATGTCCTTCAGCGCCGCGGTCAGTCGTTGCGCGAAGCCGTCGCCGACTATCACGGCAAGGCTGATGGAAATTCGCTCGTCGACTACGGATTCCACCTGATCATCAGCGATGCGACACCGACCGTTCTTGGCCAGGAACTGCCGGCGCTGATAGCCGGTGGCTATACCTCCGTGAAGATCTTCATGACCTATGACGATCTTGTGCTGAGGGATCGCGAGATCCTCGAGGTCCTGAGCATCGCGCGCGAGTACGGGGCAATGGTCATGATCCACGCAGGATACGACCAGATCAAGTTCCTGACCGACAAGCTTGAGCAGGCCGGCAAGACAGCGCCCTATTATCACACTTGGTGGAAAGGGAAGCGACACATCGCGCGATCGCCCATGCCGAACTGATCGGAGTTCCCGTGATGATCGTCCATGTTTCTGGCGAGGAAGCGATGGAGCAGATCGAATGGGCGAGGATGAGGGGCATCAAGGTCTATGCGGAGACCTGTCCGCAATACATTGTCCTGACGGCGGAACATCTGGCTGGTCTCAACATGGACCATTCCGGCGCGAAATATGTCTGTTCGCCTCCGCCGCGCGACCGCCTCGCAAGAGGCGATCTGGCGTGGCATCGCCAACGACACGTTCCAGACCTTTTCTTCGGATCACTGCCCGTTCCGCATGAGAATACGCTTGGAAAATCCGGCTCACGGGCACGCACATCCTTTGCTGGGGTCCGAACGGCATTCCCGGGGTAGCGGCGCGCATGCCGATCCTGTTTTCGGAGGGCGTCAGCAAGGGGCGGATCTCCCTTCAGCGCTTCGTTGCGTTGACGTCGACAAACCATGTCAAGCTTTTCGGCATGTACCCGCCCAAGGGCATGATCGCGGTTGGATCATCGGCGGCCGTTTGCCGGGCGAGGGGGGCTATCTGGTTCTCCAGCAGGAAATCTCCAACGCCACGACGCGGGGAGCACTTGAGATGGCTCGCTCGAGTGGCGTTACGAGGATTTTGAATGTATCTCCCTTTCATCGCAGCTCTGAGGATCTTTCGCGGCTAGCGGATATTGTCATCGCCAATCAGCATGAATGGTCTCGGCTGGCCGGCGGCGCTTCGACGCCGCAGAATGGAGCCTCAGACACCAACAGACGTTCGTCGTGACAAAGGGCTCGGAGGGCGTTTCGGTTGCTTCGCCTTCGGACTATTTCGAGCTTGGTGCGCCGACAATCCAGCCGGTTGATACCGTCGGTGCGGGCGACACCTTTTGCGGATACCTCGCCGCAGCTTTGGATCTCGGAGATCCGCTTCAGGCGGCCGTCAACGGCGCGGTAACCGCGGCGAGCATGGCGTGCCTGAAGGCTGGAGCGCAATCGTCCATCCCCGCAAGGCGGGAGGTCCTTGAGGTGGGACGAATTGGAATGTTCGGTCCACGTCCGCCTTCAGCCGGCTGATGGTTCGATTGGGATTTCGCGTGGCAGCGGTAGGTCTCGCAAAGCCGCTCCGAACACGTCGAAGGGCGAGACTGATCAAGAAAAGTCGGTCCTACGCCAGTTCTATCGTCTGCCTTATCGGAAGCCGAAGAAGCTTAGAACCGCAAGGATAATCACGATGGCGCCTACAAGCCAGATCAGGTTGTTCATGTGCAATTCCTCCTAGGTCCGCTATCGATCACATTAATCCTCTCTGAGGAGCGCGATCACTTCAGTCCGGTCGTGCCTTATGTGGCCGGCAGTGGCCGGGGCCTTCTGACAAACGGTAATGCGCCCCGGCTGTTCCGACGCACGGACTTAAGTCCGGGCGCCCTCGGACCAAGGTCCTAGCAGCGGAACAGGTTCCTGGACCATCCGTTCTCTCGCCGCGGTCGTCAGGGCCGCATCAAGGAGAAGGAGCTAAAAGATGTTTCATAAGGTTATCGTCAGCGCAGCCGTCTCGGCGGCCCTCATGTCTGGCGTCGCTTTCGCCCAGTCGTCCACGGTGAATGGAGCTGCAGGTGGTGCCGTGACAGGTGCGATCGTCGGTGGTCCTGTCGGTGCAGCCGTCGGCGGTGTCGCCGGTGCCGTCGTTGGCGCAGCGATCGATCCGCCGCCGCAGAAGGTCGTCACCTATGTCCGTGAAGCTCCGGCGCCGACGACGCGCATCGTTGTCAAGGAAAAGGTGGTGGTCGGTCAGCCCCTTCCAAAAACCGTCGTCGTGACGCCGGTTCCGGAAAATCCGAAATACGCGTATGCGGTCGTGAACGACGAGCGCGTCATCGTCGAGCCGTCTTCCCGCAAGGTTATCCAAGTCATCAACTGATCCGTTCCATGGACGCGGCCACCGCCGCGTCCAGACACGTCGGATAATCAAGCAGGAAGTCGCAGGATGAAGACCGTCGCATCGCTGGCGTTTGGTATCGCAAGTTCTATCGGCGCCTGTATCGCCGCGAGCTCGGTGGCCTCGGCAATCATGGCAGGTTCGCAGGCTCATGAGTTCGATACTTCGCCCTCGCCTGATCTCTGGACGAGCAGTCCGGTCCGGGTCGACGTGGCCAAGCAAGGGTACGAGCGCATCCCGGCATCATATTCAAGCTACGTCACCGACGCGGCAAAGGTCAGGATCGCCGTCAACAAGCCGGAAGCCACGACTAAGGAACTCGAGTCAGTGAAGCCGACGTTGTCCGCCGAACACGTCAGTTGGTGTGGATCACGCTATCGATCATACGACCCTGCCTCCAACAGCTATCGGGCCTACAGCGGGCAGACGAAGACATGCATGTCGCCATACGCAGCATTGGAGGCCACCAAGAGCGAAACCGCTCAGGCGGGATCTGGTGTGGCAGTATACGCTGCCGAGGCGTGGTGCGCGGCCCGTTATCAGTCTTACCGGGCATCTGACAATAGTTACCAGCCATACAGCGGCCGGCGCCGGACCTGCGTTCCGCCTGATCACCAGGAAATGGCCTCGACCAGATAGACACCAACGACGGTTATGGCGGGAAAGGGGGTGTTTACCAGGGTTGGCCCGAGGCCCAAGGGCTAAACGTCGGGTCAGGCACAGAGGAAGGATAACGACATGCTGTGGTGGATATTCGTTGGTTATCTCGGGTTGATGTCGACGATGACGGCCGGCGTGTTGCTGATGATACTGCGAAGCGTTTGGCGGGCGAGGCGTTTGAAGTCGCCAGGAGTGAGTGAAGACGCCGAAGCTGTGGTTGCTGATAACGCTGTACGGGACCGCAAGGTTCAGCCCATAATTAGGGCGAGGGAATGCTGAACGAAGTGCAGCGCAACTTGAAATACAATCCGGTCGCGACATCTATGAACACACGCAAGTGAACCGATATGTCAAAGCATCTGTCCCTCAGCCAATCCCCAACCCTTACCGCAGAGCAGACCAGCTCGATTCTGCTCGGCTTTGCCGAGACGCTATCAGCATTCGGGCAACAGCTCCCGGGCGAGGAAAGCGATCTGAGTGCCATCCTCGAAGACGTCGCTGCGTCTGTCAAAGCAATGGTCAACGATATTGCGCATGGCGACCACGATGTCGCTCTTGAAATCATCCGATCTGCCGCAAGGCTCATCAGCGTGATGCGACAGGTCATGTCCCGGCGTTCGATGTCGCCGACGCTTCACTAGTAAGCCGAGGTTGGGAGATCGGGACGACGCTGGATGCGGTTGCGAACGGGCTGCCGATGATTGCCGTTGGCTTCTCCCACCAATCCTGCCGAATGGCTGTCCCCGCGACCGTCAGCTTGCCTTTGACGCTCCGCCTTGACGGGTGTCACTCCCCGGCCAATGGCTTCGCGCAGCGAGCTGCCATCCTGTCGATCCGTCAAGGGAATTCATCAGCTCCACAAAGTCGCAGGCCTCAGCCCAGGTCATGCGGGAAACCGGTACTTCACAGATCATGGCGGGCTGCCCATCCGATCGTCTCGACAAATCGTTGCGCCTGGCCGAAAGGAAAATCGAGGCCGGCGATCCACGGGCCTCCGGTTGAAAGGAAATCCTCGAAGGATGCGAAGGTGGCAAAGGTCTCGAGCGCGATGAATGTCGACACATCGCCTTTAAGCTCGCAGATGGCGCGGGTGATCGGCTTCCGGCGACTTGGCTTGCTGGTTAAATCGATACCGAATACCTTCACCGCGCCGTCAGCGCCTCGCCGATCGCGTAGTAATGGCCACTTGCGACATGGTGCAGGCTGCGCCACTCGGGCCCGGCGGTTTCAAAGTGCCATGCCCGTCCCTGAATACCCGTTCGTCGGCCCAGCTGCGGTCACCTCCGCAATGAAGAGATCGTAGGGGGACTGGATGTGGGGCTCCCCGATTACCCGGCAAGCAAGCCACGCCGAGCAGCCTTCAACAAACGGAAGGTCCTGCTCTGGAATGTCAAAGAGTGACACGCCGGATGCCAGGAGTTTCTGAGAATCCCGGTGAAGGCTTCGCGTTCCGACCTGTTGGGTCAGGTCAAGTTGCGCCACGGTTGGCACCTGGACGACGAAGCGCCCGCTTGCTTCCATCAGCGAGCGTATCCTGGCAATGCTGTCTGCCACGACCATCAGCTTGGGCGGATCAATGTCGAGACCCCAGCACCATGACCGCCATGACATTGTCGACGCCGTCATGCCGGGCGGACACGAGAACGGTTGGCCCATGGTTAACTAGACGGTAGGCCTTATGAACTTCGACCGGCTGGACGTGGATCTTGTTCACAATCGGAAACGTCGCCCGGCTCCTGTCATCTCGCGATGTGCAGGTTAGCCCAGACCTTCCGCCATTGCATAGGTCAACAGGACATCCTGGATATTCACCCGGTCTTCGCTCGGCAGAAGTGCACGGGTTGTAATCGACTCCAGATGGTGCGCCATCAGTTCAATGGCGCGCCCAGTCTTGCCCGCCATCAGTGTCTCCAGCAATTCGCGATGCTCTGAGACCGCGCATTCCGACGAGTGCGGTCGGCCGTAAAGCGTAAGGATGAGCGAGCTTCTGGCAACAAGTTCGTTGATATAGCGAATGAGGCTCTCGTTCTCAGTCATCTGCGCGAGCAGCGTATGGAACTCTCCCGCAAGTCGAATGGATGCGGCATGATCCTTGGTGGTGGCTTCTTCTGTCGCGATGTGATCGGACAATCTTGCGATCTGGGGCTCGGCCAGTTTTCCCGACAGTGTTTCGACGACCAGACGTTCGAGCGCCATGCGCGTCAGGAACAGATTTCTTCCCTCCTCAAGCGTTGGTCGAGCAACAACGGCGCCTTTGTTGGGGCGGAGTTCCACCAGACCTTCACTGCTCAGTCTCACCAGCGCCTCGCGGACCAGCGTGCGGCTGACGCCCAGTCGTTCCCCGATGGAGTCCTCGGGCAGTTTCGATCCCGGCGTCAGCGCCTGATCAAGGATGGCTCGCTTCAGGGCACGATGAACCGCGTGCGCGCGGCCGCCTGCCGAGCCTGCCTTCTTGGTCATTGAAAGTCTCCATTTAAATCGGTTGAGGCGATGGATTGCATACGAAATGGGCCTCTGTCCAGTGCGTACCTGATCCACAAACATCATTCCTGGCGCTCGCTTTTGCCTGCGTCGCTCGCATTACGCGACCCCGGCTGCTCGTATGCATGAACCTAGCTAAAGCGTATACAATAAATGTATTCATGGCTGGGTGCGCAAGTTTTATCCTGAAGAGGCTTGATGGTTTCATCCGGTGATAGCTGTGGCCTCGATCGTGGTGTTTCTGCTCTTGCGATTGAGCCCAGACGATCCAACCGTCGTCATAGCAGGTGACAACGCCGATGCTACGACCATCCAAAGGATCCGTGCTTCGCTTGGCCTGGACCGGCTCTCACGCCGAAACCTGCCTGATTTCACAGCTGTGCTCGCCGGACCCCGAGAGGCCACATTGTGCCGCAACCGCATCCGGCGAGCGGGCGGGAAATGGTTGTTGCGTGGTCGCCGCTGCTAATCCCGCCGATAGTCGCCGCGCGGCCGAAGGCAAGAGCATGCAACTGAAGATCTGCAGCTGGCTTTCAGGACCGCTTGATGAGCAAATGCCAATGAACCTGCTGCCCAATAACGCAGGATATATGGTGACACTGCACCTGCTGGTATAAGATTTGGCCTCTCGCAAGATGAGGACGGTCGAGTGGTATGGACGGCAGCAAATCGGCTAAATTGAAAATTGGATTTCTGTTGGCAAGGAACTTTACGCTGAGCGCGTTTTCGTTGTTTGTCGACACTCTCCGACTGGGGAGCGACGAAAAGGACAAGTCCGGGCGGGTGGCGTGCGATTGGCTGGTAATGAGTTCCGACCGGCGGTTCGCAACGTCCAGTTCTGGCGTGCAGGTGGTGCCGACGGCGCTGTTGAGGCCCGCAACGGAATTCACCTACATCGTGGTCGTGGGGGGCCGACTTACCGACGCGGAAGCGTTGGACGTTGATACCATTCGGTACTTACGTGGGGCTGTCGAAGATGGAGTTCCTGTAATCGGGCTCTGCACCGGCAGCTTTATCTTGGCCGATGCTGGCTTGCTGAAAGGAAGGACGGCCTGTGTCAGCTGGCTGCATCATAACGAGTTTCGCGAATTATTCCCCGATACTCCCGTAACATCGCACGAACTTTTCGTGGAGGATGACAATATCATTACTTGTGCAGGCGGCAGCAGCGCTGCAGACCTCGCGGCATTTTTGTTGAACCGCCATGTCGGGGAATTCGCCGAGCGGAATGCGCTGGAAATCCTCCAGATCGCCAGACGCCGGGACGCAAGAGAAATGCAAACCCGCAACCCGCTCGGCCAAAGAGCCGATGACAAGCGCGTCGAGATGGCGTTGCTGATCATGGAGCAACATCTGGAGGACCTCCTGGAAATCGAGGATATCGCCAGTCAGACGGGGCTGTCGCGCAGGCAACTAGAAAGGTCGTTCAGAACCAAACTCGGAGTCTCGCCCGCTTCGGCTTATCTAAGGGTTCGGCTAGACGCGGCGATGCGACTGGTGAAGACAACAACCCTGCCATTGGCTGAGATAGCGGTCATGTCGGGATTTGAGAATTCTTCGCATTTCATTCGGAAGTTCCGGGAATGCTTTGGAAATCCCCCCGCGACAGTTCGAAAAAACCTCAGGCTGGAGACTGTTCGCGCAGAAAATATAGGTGCTGCTGCGCTTCGACGGACGACAGCTGAAATCAACCGCACGTGATCGGGTAGCGCCAGGCTCTTGCTGGTGTGTCGCAACCAAGTTTTACCAGACAATTTTAGTTTGAATTGGTCCGAGGATGAGAAAGCCGAGACATAGGTTGTGGGGTTCGTCTGTCAATTGACGAACCCCATTGCCGTCCTTATCGCTGCGAGGTTTCCGATTGTAGCCGCGGCCCTACGCCTCTGCCTACAGGGCATGCTTGACGCGAAGTATCGTAACGGCGACGGCAGCCATGACGATCGGGATCGAAACCAGCATGATGACCGGACTGAAATGATAGCCTGCGTGGTCAGCGGTCTCGAACACGAACTTCAGATAGTAGCTGATCGCTATGATCGAGAACCCTTCCACAGTGCGCTGGATTTTGACCTGCGTGGCAGCGTGATCCGCCATGGCCTGGATTTGAGTGGCGTTTTGATACTCGATCTCGACCTGGATGCGTGTCTGCAGCAGGTCGAGCAGGTGCATCGTGGCGCGTGAGAGCTGTTCCAGCCGAAGGGCAGTTGCCTCGCATGTTCTGACCGCAGGCTTTTGAGCCGCCTTTCGACGAACGTGCCGAAGCACTGAAAGCCCGGGACATGTGTCTCCCGGAGCAGCGCGATCCGTTCCTCTACAATCTTGGCGTATGCTCCGGTTGCTCCGAACCGGTTGCGAGTCTCTGCCGTGGCCGAAATAATGTGCGAGGACAGTATCGTGATGTCCTCAAGGACCCGCTTGTGGTCGGCCGCCGGAGTCATCAGGTTGCGCTTCGTGAGCTCCACAAGCTTGGTATCGTAGCCACCAAGTACGGGAGCGAGCCGCCGCGCTTCAGGAGGGCCGAGTAGCGCCATGGCACGGTAGGTCTCGATCTCAAAGATCCGCCGTAACATCCGCCCTAGCCGGTGCGCATTGAGATCCTTGTTGAAAAGAGGGATCCTGCTCAAATGAGCCGGTCGAATTCTAAAATCGGAGCAAATCTGGGCAGAGCCGCCGCCGATCAAAGAGGCGGCGGTGTCTCCGAAGTCAAAGGTCCGAAGAATAGGCCCGAGATCGGCCGGAGCCTCCGGCATGACGAGAATACTGACATGGCAAACGAGGCGAGGAGACGCTAGCCCGGCGAGGGCCGCGAAATCTGTCTCTGCAAGATCAGATTCGGGCCAGGTCTTCGCCTCGGCAGCAAGCTTCCGCACGCGTCACCGTGACGAATTCGGTGTGATGCTCGAGCCGGACAGAGATCTGCCTGGACGCTGTCGTGAAAGTCTTTGATTATCCCATCTGCAGGCATGAAGGCAACATGCTCGACGATCGCTGGGCCAGCAAAGTATAGAGAAGGCCGCGCGTGAAGTTCTGCATTGAAGTCGATGGGTGCGCGGTCGCTTCTTAAGGATTCGTCGGTATCTTCCTTGCTGGATGAACCAAGGCCCAACTCCTTCTGGGACTTTGAAATCACTCTCGTTCGGCTCCCCGACATCGATGGTGGCTTTCGCGTGAAAGAAAAAGGTAGACTACGGAAAACCAGGGCTGTTGGAAAGTGTTGTCGTGCAGCGGGGATGAATTGACCTTACTGTGTCTGCCATGCGACGACGAAAAATCCTGATACGCGATCGCGCCGCTGGCCTGCTTTTGAACCGCGGCAGAGGTCCTTCGCGCAACCTCCACCTCACTTCATTGATTGCGTGATCAAAAAAACAAAGAACCTCACTCCCGATCTCGTTTTCAGCCAGGTCTCGGGCGAGACGAAGAGATGCGATCAGATCGGGAAGGGGATCATCCAATACGGTATCCTCCATTAGGATTTCTGATGGAGGTTGCCCCCAGGCTTCGAGCTCCTGCAAGGTGCTGAAGGGCGGATATTGCCTGTCAGAAGCCGGTTGGTCACGCAGCCTTTATGACGGAGACATCGCATGATCGTCGGTTCGGCTTGAGGTTCGCCGATTTTGTCGTCGAGGCGTGTCCCACAGATGGAGCGGAGAACGGTCACTGCATGTGCGGTCATCAGACTGGACTTGATGGCTCTTCGATGTTTCCTCCTCCTCAGCGGCACCTAAAGGAGGGCTTCATGTTGGATCCTGAAAGCTTCAATGATCACGAACATAGGGCGCGATTTCGGCTTTTGCTTCGACTGTCGCTTCCATTGACACGGCAATGTCTGCCATCCAGATCTTGATAATTCCGAAAAGATTGCTCGGTCCGGTGCTATTGCTAGAAGGCTATATTAACGACTACGCGGACCGAGAGCCGGCGATCTCGATTGCCGCACTCATCGCAGGTCCTGAAAACGTGTAGGATCGGATGCAGTGGTCGCGCTAGCGACCACTGGCGCGACCCCTTAGCGTCACTGTGCCAAGCCGGACGACAATCCAGACGATGTGTCGACGTGTCACGCGAAAGGCGCACAACCTGTAGCCAGACTGCTTTCTGGCCGATCGTTGCCAGCGATCATTCCACAGCGCTCCTCACTCGACTGGAGCATCGCCAGCCTGCTGGGCCCGGATTGCCTGGGCGGCCGCCGCGCCGCCGCCCTTGTCGTCGCCTCCGACCTGCACTGTCGGCTGGGCGAACGAGATCCCGTTTGACAGGAAGACCTCCCGAATCTTGGCGTAGGCCTTGCGGCGGATATAGGTTTGCATGCCGGGAACGGTCGTCATAGCGAAGCTAAGGACGATGCCATAGTCGGCAAAGTCCTCGACGCCCTTCATTTTCAGGGGCTCGATGAAGAGTTTTCCGAGTTCCGGATCGTCCTTCAATTCGGCTCCGACTTTCTTAGTCAACTTTCGCGCATTCTCGATATCGGTGTTGAAGCCGACGGTAATCCTGAACTTGTCGATGACCCAATCGCGGCTCATGTTCTCGACAGCGCCGAGTTCACCGAAGGGCACTGTGAATACTGGCCCGCGATGATGGCGCAGCCGGACGGAGCGCAGGCTGAAGCCTTCGACGGTTCCCTTGTAATCCTTGGCCTGGATGTATTCGCCAACCCGGAAGGCGTCGTCGAGCATGTAGAACACGCCGCTGATGATATCCTTGACAAGGGTTTGCGAACCAAAGCCGATCGCGACACCGAAGATGCCGGCTCCCGCGATTAGTGGCCCGATCTGCACGCCGAGCTCGGCCAGAACAATCAGGGCCGCCATGACGGCAACAATGACGGCCAGGGCATTGCGAAAGATCGGAAGCAGCGTCCGAAACCGGGCCCGGCGGGCCGCATCGGCCGGCACAAGCAAGGTCGTATCCGTTGCTACGCGTAGTGTCCGGTCGATCCAGCCTTTGGCCAGTTGCCAGACAAGATCGGCGCAGACGAGGATCAGGACGCTTTTAAGGCCACCGTAGAACAGGGCAACGATGACCGGATCACGCTGACCCAGCGTATCGGGATTGAATTCCCACACCAGCGCCAGCCATGCGACGGCGAGCGCGATGACAGCTGCCCTTGCGCCTCGTACGAGCAGGATGCCGCGAAGACTGGCCGGGTCGGCTACGAAGGTGCCCGCGATACGCCCGACTGTATTAAGGACACCTGGAAGAATGAGCGCGTAGATCCCGATCCAGAAGAGACCACGCATGTCGAGGCTCCAGACAAGCCATAGTGTAACGATGAAGGCTGCAAAGGCCGCTTTCCATGCGCGGGGCCGCTGCGAGGTGGCCCACACCGCCTCGATCGCAAGGAGCAATATGATGGAGGAGAAGCAGTAGCTGATCGCGTCGGTGACGGTGAGCGGGACGCCAAGCGGCTCACCGACCGCCGCCGTTGCAACCGACAGGCAGATGATCCCGATGAGGACCGCCAACCTTGTGCGCAGTGAGCGTGTGATATCGGCTGCTGACAGACAGGCGATCGCCAGGCGAAATAGGATGAACGCCGAGAGATAGGCAAGCAGGGTGATGCGGGCCAGCGGTGGCCATTCCACCGCGAAGAACACGATGGCCATAGCGCCGGTGAAGATGCCGATTGGCGCCAGCCGTCCGGCGAGCGTGTCGCGGGACCCGACAAATCTGCGGTAAAGACCCTCTGCGAGAAGCCCGAGAAGGATTAATCCGGCGAAAATGAAAAACACCGGTGCATAGCCCCGGCTCGCTGCATCATGCCGTGTCCGGAGAGCCGCTGCAGCGATTTCTGACGGAATGGCTGGTATCGCCGTGACAATTTCATGAACGCGTGTCCGCGCCGCTGTCTCCCAGCGGGCCAGGCTGGAGGTGTGTGGCGGGGAAGTCGGTCTTGCACCTTCCGTGCCGACGCCTTTGCGGCTTTTCAGCCAGGTCTGAACCTCAGGATCCTGAAGCAGGCGCACAAGCTCGTCGATCTTCTGTTCCGCGACGGGGGCGGGGGCGGGGGCGGGCGATTGCGCCATTGCGTTGAACGCGATGGAAAGGCCGGCGATGAGAGACAATAACCATTTCATGCTGATACCCTTCCTATTGCGTAAGCGTCTGCGGCTTCAGGTCACCCCCAAGCGTCTCGTCGGCAGGCACTGGCTTTCTTCGTTTTGCAAGCGGTTGCTCGATGATCATCGCCGGAGCCGCGACAGCGGTGGCCGCGACCGTGCCAACGCTCGAGACGGTCCCGCCAACGACGGCTGTGATGCCCTGTCCGAGGGTGACGTTTGAACCGGTCAGTGTCTGGCCAGTCATCAGGCGTTGGCCGATGAGCTGGACGATTTCCGGGCTGCTTTCGGCAAACTTGGCGTGATTGAGCCCGTCCTCGGTCTTTACCTTTGTTCGATCAATTGCGGTTATGTCGGCCTTTTCCAGCTCGAACCGGTAGGGCTCTTCTGCCGGATTTATCGCGCCGAGACGAGACACGTGGCCGGTGATGAAACTCGAGACGGCAAGCGCTTTGTCATCCTGCGAGACGAAGATCGTGAACTTCGGACGCGGCTCCCCCATTTCCATGAACTGTTTGGCAATCACCTGGATATCAATATCCGGCGAGGCAAGGATCACCTTGTCGATCTTCGTATTCACCTGGCCGCCTCGTATGCCCATCTGACGCAGGGACTTCATAGCGAGCCATGTTCCCATCGAAGGGGCCATGATGGTGATATCCTTGACATTTGGGTCAGCGGCGAGCGTGCGGTGCGCCTGCTCCAGCCCGGTGCGCGAATAGTTCGTGCTTTCCTTGTAATGCTGATAGGCCGTGATCTCACCACGCGTGGGCCAGGTGAACAGGACGGGTGTCGCCTGCATCTTGCTGTCGTGCACGATCTGGACCGGCCGGAAGACGGAATCCTCGTAGGTATTGTCGAAGCCGTGAATAAACACCAGCGCATGGCCCCCGTCCACATGCTGCGCCAACCATGCTCGTTCCTTCGCAATCGTGTCTATCTGCTGGACTTCGGTTACGGCAAAATCCGTTGCCGGGTCCGGTGGCAGGCGCCTAGGCCCCTGCACCGTACCAGGCTCACGCTTTGGCGGGAGCGAGCCGTTAAACAGCGTGGCAGGATCGCCGGGTGACTCGCGTGTAGTCGCGACCAGCATTGCCACCTTGGAGATCGGGGACGAGGAGGCGGGGAGAGGAATCGGCGTCATGACGCCGTCTGGATGTCCACAGCCCGTCACGGAGAGGAGGAGAAGGAGAGGAATGAGACGCTTTGGCATGCACGTGTTCCAGCTGTCGCCCGGATGAGGGGCGTTTCAGCTGGAGGCTACCAGCTAGCGCATGTCTAGGCGTGTAACATCATGTAGTATCTGTCGACGTGGCAGCCACCATGTGCGGAATTGCCACGCCTGTCACCCCATGCGGTGGCTAATTGGTCATGGTCGGCCAGCCCCCCGACAATTCGGCGCCGGCAGCGCGCAGTCCCGCGAGGATCCGCTCCCTGTCTTCCGGACGTGCCAGACGCATCGAAACTTCGCGCTTGATCGATGGCATGAGCGCAGGGATGGAACGTGATCGCCGTCTCGCCGAACGCTTCCCTGAAGCGCAAAACGGGCGTTCCGGACAGCAACCGATTCCTCGTGGGCGGCGCCTCCATCGACGACAAGGATTTCCTTGAACTTTACCAGCTTCGAAATCACTTCCCCGGTGACGCCGTCCGAGATCGTGGAGGTTCCGGCAACATCCTGGAAGCGGTCGACAACGATCATTGGCAGTCCCATCGATGACTGTATCTTTTGCCGGCTGCCTGACTTCAACAAAAATGCCAGTTGCCATCATCGCTGCCACTGTTGACGTCCCAGCGACGTCCCAGCGCTTGAACCGCGCCTTCTTTGCGCTCGGCCACAACGGCCGCTTCGTTCGGCGCAGGATCCGACAAGACTTGAGGGCGAGGAGAGCGTCGGCGCGCCTTCGATCGCATCGTCAAGCCGGCGCGAGCCAGTTTGAACGTTGGGACGTTCCCGCCCTCGGGATCGTGATGACAACAGGTTCGCCAGGCCCCGCCATGAGGTGAAATCGCTCGCGTTCGCGGCGAATTCGGCCCGCCTCCATTCGGACAGCCTAACCGTTCTGGGCATCGAAATTGGTCCGTCCAAAGACGACCTCAGCGATGGTGTAGGCCTTGAGATACTGCGAACGGCCCGCAAGCGTGTCTGTCACGATGGGTGAGGAATCGCCAGGCGCCCTCGGGAATGCGGTCCAACTGGTTCAGCACTTCCAGATGGAGTCGGAACGACCATCTCGCCTGTCTTTGCACTTGTCATTATTAGGTCCCCTCGACATCGACCAGCACAAGTCAAAGCATAGGGAGAAAACACCAGCTCAGCGATGTGACAACAGGGGTAAAGGAAATGCTTCCGACGTCGATGTCCGGCAAATCACCCTCACCCCGGCGGTCTCGGGCATTACTCGAGTTTCGCGAAAGCAGCTTCGTTCTGCATCTTTTAGTTTCTCTGTCCGCTTGACCGAGAGAGGGGCATCGCGCTCCTGTAGATGGATCCCCCTACGACGTGTCAACGAGAATACCGCCAAGTGATGCCCGTGTGGCAGGCCTGTCGTCCGTCAGGTCAGTGAATGCGCTCCAGCTTCGAGTACCCGCTCTCGCTGGCTTTGACTTTCCAAACTTCGCCGCTCGCTCTGTATGTTGCTGTACCAATCCCAGTCGCGTGCCCATTTTCAAAAACACCCTCAAACTGCACGCCTTCGTCTGTAGCCATTACACCTTTGCCGTCAATTTCGCAGTCTCGACCGACAAATTTACACTCACCCAGGTAGGTGAACTCCCCCACCCTTGTCTTTCGAAGAATCCAGCCGCTACCTGACTTCAGCACTGTTAAGTGATTGCCCGTGTCGGGATCGTAAAAGGCCAAGTTGCGAAGTAACTTGGACTTTAGTGCTGTCCCAAACAGCTCGACAACTCTGCACTCCTTTCCACGCTCGCCGACATAGCACGACGACAAGTATGAGGTTTTCGGTGTGTCATCTCGAATATCTGGAATGGTCGTACCCGCGCCAATCCCAATTTTCACGTCGCTGTACATGGCCGCTGTCAGCAAATTCCCATACATCACTTTCGGAGAAGCTCGTAAAGCTACCTCGGCTTGGGAAGCACTTAGCCATTTAGCATCGAAAAGGCTTTTCCTAAATCCTTCGTCCAACTCAGTTGAGTAGTCGAGCGTTTGTTCAAGGTTGAGATGGTATCCCATCGATAGCACAACCCCCTTTGCCAGGATGACAAATAACGGGTCCGCGAATTTGAGACCCGGCATCGCCTCAACCCGGTTAAGTCGACCACCTATATCCCCGCAATATAGTGCCATCTCGACTTTGGAAGCTGCGGCAGCAATTACCGAAGCCGAAACGTCCCGTTTGGGCGGATTCGCCATAGACCAAGCGGCTTCGCCAATCCCATACTCGATCACGCCCTGAACAGGGGGGATACCAATTGCCGACGTGGATTTAATGAGTCCACAAGTTTCGTTCAGATATACCGAAAAGCTTGAGACTAAGCTCTCGTAGCCAAGTGCGTGCCGAAAATCCATCTCCGATGGTAGCGCGCTGGAAACAGGGTGAGTATGGACATCAGCGATTTGTTTGCCGGTACAATTGACGGAATCCTGAATGAACGAGCTTGTTGTTTTGGAGCCCGCCAGCGCAGGACCAGCTGTCCACACGCCATTGGCCGCGTCGAAACCCATACAGGAAGAAAACTCCCGGCCTTCACTTTTTGTCAGCGCAAACAATTCCCGCATACGTGTCGCCCATAGTTCTGGCAATTCGATGTAGTCGGGAAAGCCCGATATTTCTTCTACCGGCGTTTCATTCGAAAGTATTTTATCGGAAACGCTCGAAGACGAATCCTCCGCGACAACTTGTCCCGGCAGGAGGGTGACAAAAGGGATTTTACTTATGAGAATTAGGTACAGCAGCGAGCGGTGCATTGCCTTCACCCTGTGAAAATCGGCACTAATTAAGCATTTATCTTCGTTTTTTTCGATTTCAACGTTTGGCTTACTTAGCGGAAAACCTTTGGTAGGCGAATGATATGGCCAACGCATCTTTGGACCGCCCCTAGTTTCATCCTCGCTATCAATCTCAGTCTTACGCCCGCCGAATTCTGCAAGACAGCAGACATTTCGCTCTCGCAAGGGAATCGCCGAAAATGCCTGTCGCCCCTCAAGGAGCTCCTCCTTCCACTGCTTGATTTGATTGGCGTGCACGTCGAACTACTAGAGATAATTCCACCAGCGTCTATTCACCCCTGATGGCGCAAGCGCCACCTTGAAGGCCGGGCTATGTTGCGGCGCGGTCGTCTCGTCATGGTATCTCCTGTTCCCGCATCTAAGCCGAAGTCAGTCAGAAATTCCACTTATCCATGCTGTCCAAGTTTCCTGAGCCAGCTCTCGACCGAGCCCGATTGGTGCGATGAACTCAATCACGACCTATCTTTGCTCAATCGTGAGCTCGGTTGCAGCCGCGAATTGCGTCAAGAGCCCAATCCGTCATTCGCAAAGGGCAGGTCATAATTCAGGTCCTTACTCACCCGGAATTTTTCCCTGGCAAGTCTTCAACTATCACGTTCAAAACCAAAAGAATAACGCGACCAGCCACTCCTACGAGCTTGCACTGGAAGGCGTGAAGCCATTGATCGCCAAGGTCTGGCGCTATTGCGAGGCGAACAGCATCTCGGGAAAGACCCTGACACTGAAGGTGAAGTATTCAGATTTCAACCAGATCACGCGCTCCAAGAGCATAGCACAGGGCTTCCAATCGCCAGCGGCGATCGAAGAAACTATTGCCGCGCTCCTGGAAAGCGCATTTCCGACACGTAAAGGAGTTCGACTGCTAGGACTGACCATGTCTTCGCTGGAGCCCTGGACCGCAGGTACCATGCAGCAGTTGACACTGACATTGTGAAGCCAACGCAATGCTGGTTTCGTCCGTGGCCTAATCCGACGAATGCCAGGCCGCGGATCCTGGTATCAATTCCGCCTTTACAGTGGGGTTAAGCGACTAGCGCAAATCATCATAAGCTTGTCGATTAACGGATCTGCCGAGAACCTACTTTTTCGCATGGTTGTGCAAGCACATAATGAAGTAATCGAAACTAAT
Organism: Rhizobium sp. BK399; assembly: GCF_014194695.1. Classification (GTDB taxonomy): domain Bacteria; phylum Pseudomonadota; class Alphaproteobacteria; order Rhizobiales; family Rhizobiaceae; genus Rhizobium. The sequence goes on from NZ_JACIAH010000008.1 coordinate 32,644, forward strand.
TCTGGATGACAATAATAACCGGTGCGAGTAAGTTGTAAAAAGTACCATATCGAGTGTGAATAGACACGACTTGGGTCCCCTTATGGGCGCCCGGGGGGATGGTTATGGTTGACTATACACTTTCCCAAGCAACAAATTTGCGACCAGATCCTGATGATGCGTCGATTAATGTCGCTTCGCTCCTCGAAGGTGAGAAAGTCTCAGGCCTCCGGGAAATAGGACCGTGGATGAAGATCGCTCTTCTTCGTGACGGAAGGCAGGTTCTCGGATGGGTTCACTCCGACATTCTGAAAAAGTCGGAAGGGATACCAATTGTACTTTTCGATGAGCCGGAGGGCCAATCGAAAACTGTCAATGGGTCCATCTCAAGGGTAAAGCTGACCTTAACACCGTGGCAAAAAGTGGACGTTCTGGTCGACGACGGAACGGTGCAATCGGGCTGGGTGGACACCAGTACCGTGGTCGCGCCAACGGGGCCCAAGATCGAAGCGCCAGCCAAGCCAGAAGCCGTTGGGGAACTTGTCTTGGGAGTGAACGACGTTTACCGGCCACACTTGCTTCTTGCAGAAGAACGCACCGAAATTGATGCAGCTGCCCTCGCGGCAGTGATCAACGCTGAGGCTGCCAAACTGTCAAATGGTGAATGGGACCGAAATAGCAAAGCGTCGACAAGCTCGGCAGCCGGGTTGACCCAATTCCTTGCCGCGACATGGCTTGGCGAGGCCAAAAAGAACGGGACCTATTTGAACGAACGCGCGAGAGCCAAAGGTCTTATCACAAACGGAAACGCAGTCTCCCCGGGCGATGAAGACAATCTCCTGAGACTACGGTTTGATCCCGAGATGTCGATAGTCGCTGCAGCGGAGTACGGCGCTGCGAACCTGAAGTCACTAATTGCAAACGGACTTGTCGACGAGGAAACAGGTGACGACGAGAAAGCTCAGTTCATATATCTTGCTCACCACGAAGGGTTGGGAGGTGCTTGTTCATTTTTGCGCGGAAGCACGGGGTACACATTTAGCGACCTAGCGACGCAAGTAGGGGCGGCCAAGGCGCAGCGGTTTATCGACGCGGCCGGGGGAAACGCAACTCAAGCTTACCGGAACTGGCTCAACAGTTACATCCAGGAGCACATCCAACCGGAGCGCTACAGGAAGCCAGCTGACGTTGCGGCGGCGCCTCTAATAGGAAGTGACGCCTCGAAGGCGCTCGCCCAATTCGATGGCACGCCCATCGATCTTTCTGAGATGAGCCGTTATACCCCGTTGGCAAAGGCGGTCCAATGGCGGCTATCTGAGCTAGGCTACCTCGATCCTCCCGCAGACGGAAGTTTCGGCCCGGTATCAACGTGGGCTTTGTCCGAGTTCTGCCAAAGCAACAATGTGTCACTGAGGGACGGGTTCACGCGAGCGGTGGCGGATCGCCTGGTCTCTCCATCAAATATGCTTCCCGAGATTGCTACGAGCGGGACCTGGTTCGACAAGGTTATCGGCTATATGCGGGGCAAGAAATATTTCATATGTCGGCATCCCGACTGCAAGAACATTGTGTATCTGGAAGGCGTAAACCCGGACGGTACGTTGAACGACGACGCCCCCAACAAATTCAACGATATCCGTATCGTTTTCTCGGTAGGAGAGGACGGACGGCTAAACCTCCAGAATGCGATATGGGACGGGACCACGGAGCCTGGCAAATTTTGGACGGTGAACCCAATGAACCCTATGGGTGCCGCTCGGATTGCCTTCAACCAATATAAGGCGTGGGTGGTCGGTACGCATCGTCCCAATTCGGCTTCTGCGCACGAGGCCCTAGTTCAGGTTGAGCCGGTTACCGTGTGTCGCGACCTGAACAAGGATTTCAAGCGAACGGGAGATCAGCTGGATACCGGACTGTTCGCCATCAACCAGCACTGGGGCTACGACGCTCCGAAAGACGACCTTGGTCGGACGAGCGCAGGTTGCTTGGTTGGGCGTACAAAGGATGGCCACCGGAAATTCGTGCAGATGATAAAGGCCGATCCTCGTTACCTTGCGAATCACTCCTATCGGTTCGTTACAGCCGTCATGCCTGGCGACGAAGTGTTGGGATAGCACGATACGCTCCGTCATTGGCAGGAGGATCTACTGCAATGCGGCTTTTGTGAAAGGTGAACACCGGTCGGGCGTCAGCGCCGAAACATAGTGCCATCCTGAAACCCACCCACCTCGATTGAGACGGTGCCACTGGAACACAATCGATGACGGCCGAGACTCTCCGGCAGCCCTCATTCAGACGTTGTTCGCTTTATGAGCGGGACAATCGGGGAGGCTCCTGCGCCTGGCAAGGGTCCCTGGCAGATGACAGAGGATTGCGATCCGAGGGTCGGGAAGTCGACTACAGCAGGTCCTGTGATCGATGAATCGATTGTGTGAGGTGACGTGGCGCGGCGAAGCTTATTCAACATCGACAACGAAAAGGTGGATGATAGCACGAGCACTGAGCGATGATCTTCGGTTACGCGTATTGAAGGCGTCTGCGGCAGGCATGTCGGCACGCCAGCCTGCCGCCCGGTTTGGGATTAGGATTTCGACGGCAATCCGCTGGATCGCAAGAGCCAGCGGTAGTGAACCGACATCACGGCCGCAGGGTTGGCGAAGGTCCTCAAGCTTGGATGCACACGAGAGGATTTCATCGTCGAGATGATCGATTATCGCAAGGACGTGACCGCTCGATGAAATGGTCGAGCGTCTGTGTGCGGAGCGGCAGGTGAGCACTAGTCGGAGTGCACTTGGTGCCTGGCTGCGAGGCGCGGATGGAGTTTAAAAACGTTTGGCCCGCCCGTCTGCGAGAGGACTTTATGGTGTTCTGCAGCGCGACAACCAAGATGAGACACGGCAAGACCACCGACGGTCCGAGATATCGACACGCCACAGGCGCTGACCTTGCTGCGTGAACCCAGGGCCAACGTCGAACGCTATGACGGTCTGCGGGTCCGGATCGTAGGAGGTCGCCATGCGTCATGATCCGGCCAGCGCCGCCGTCGTCATCATGCTGCGTAGCGGCATGGCCCAAACGGCCACGGACCTGATCGAGCAAGGAGCCCCAGCGTTCGATGCGGCCGTGCCGATCCTGTTTCAGTTGCTGAAAGCCGAGATGGCTGAGTGTGAGGCCCGTTCGATTGCCTAATACATGAAGGCGGCCGCTTCCCGGCCTACAAGGACATCTCCGGATACGACTTCGAGCTAGCGAGATCAACGAGGCGACGGTGCGCCAACTGCCCCATGCGAATTCGTGGAGGGAGCACAGAACATTGTCCTCATCGGCGGGCCGGGCACAGGCAAAACGCGTGCCGCCGCCCTCGGCGTTCAGGCGATCGAGCATCATCGCCGAAAGATCCGCTTCTTCTCGACCATCGAATTGGCCAACGTCCTCGAGCAGGAGAAGGCCAAAGGGAAGGCAGGCCAGATCGCTGAGACGCTGGTTCGCCTCAATCTGCTGATCCTTGATTAATGTGCACTGCGAAGAGATGTGAAGCCAGCACCGCAAGAGCCTGCAACTCGCAATCTTCCCGTGATACCACTCCACATAACTGAGCGTCTATAAGCGGCGCAGCCAGCCCAATATCCCGCCATCATAAGCGATGATCTGCCGATGACATCACGTCGGGAAAGATTTGTTCGAGCGCTTGGCGCATCATATCGATATCGCCCGCGCGTAGCGCATCGTTACGTTCAGCCCCGAGTGGCCAAGCCATTGACTTATGGTGGCGTTTGTCAACACCCGCCTCGCGGCCTAATGCGCTTCCATTCAACCTGGCGATTGGCTTCGGCGTTGGCAACGAATGCTTCAAAAACAGGGGAAGCCTTTTTAGCGACGACTTAAATTTGATACTGTGATAGCACTAACAAAACGACGGCGATGGAGGGAGCGCATGTCGGACTGCAAGAAGCTTGCTCTGAAGACGATGCTTTGCACCATTGCATTCACTTGTTCACTGGCACAAATGGTGAGCAGCCAGCCTGTCGAGCAACCGCCCCCAATAGTCGACCAGGTTCATAGCGAACGGAAGGATCAAAAGGAAGCTCTGAACAAACGGGAGGAAGAGTTGGATGAAATGGCCAAACAGGCGCTGCTGAAAGCGCATCCACTTGCCGTTCAGGAATTTCCATAGTGATAATGAATAATCGTCGGGTCTGAGCTGAGTGTTTCCGCGCGCGTGCGCTTAGCACAACATCGCTTCTTACGGTTTCGCCCAAGTGGTCAAGCGCGAACCACTAGCCGCCTGACCTGCCGCCGCCCCGGCTTAATTCGCTGAGCAGCATCCAGGCTGCGCGTATCCAGTGAAGCGGCGATGTAACCCGTTCCCGAGGCGGATGCCACCTTCCGTTACGGAAATCAGCCAACGCCTGAGCCTCCAGCCTGGTTCTCTCGCTCAAGCCATTCCTGTCCACGAGCGGTTTGCCGGTATCGTGATCGACGACGGCCCACATGCCATTCTCAATTTCATGAATCTCATAGCGTTGCATTGGAAGCCATGAATAGCCGGATAGACGGGTTATCGAAGAGCCAGCCAACGCCGAGGGCGTCGATTGTCTGTCTGGCCGAGGGTTGATGGATAGGTAGAAGGTCCCGAGGGGCTTGATTGGCGCTATCTCCCCCCGGGGCCTCCACTGTCCGTTAACGCTTGGGCATTCTCAAGATAACTCCTGTGCCATATGCCGGGATAGCCGGACTAAGGTCCCGTGCGATACCGTACAAAAGAGCCCGGTTGCCCGGCTAATGGCAATTGCTGCCGATTGAAGCTCGATGTCTTGAGTCTCTTTCATTCCGCAATTCGAGGTGGTCGGGCTACTCATGATGATCCGACCTTGCTCGCGCACCTGAAATCTCGTCCGGCAAGATCACGGTTCCAGACTGCCGTCGGCAGTTGTGCTGGAACACCTGGTCTTCCCACCCTGGTAAGCACCTGAAGCAACCGCGGCTTTGGCACTATGCCCGTACCACCATCATGAATTGCGCGTGCTTGCCCGCATCGAGCTTGAAATCGCCTTCGAACGCATTGGTGATCGCCAACGCACTTTGCTTCTGAATTCCTCTCATCGCCATGCAGAGATGCTCCGCTTCGACAAGGACGGCCGCTCCTTTCGGAGCGAGACTGCCCATGATGGAATGCCTGGCCAATGATCGGAACAAGATGGTGCTCGCAATGAGAGTGAAACGGGATCGCCTTGATCAAGACCATCTCGGGATACCCGCTGACCTCGCGGAACGTCCGCGCGAGCTCCGTGGCGGGATCGATATGGTATCCCGAGAAGATCTCCTTATAGGCTCGCGCCGCACGAGCAGGTGTGTCGCGAAGGCCCTCCCTGTCGGGATTATCGCCTCCCCACCGCAAGAACACGCGAACGGCTTGTTCAGCCTGTTCGCGTGTCACAGGCAATGTTTCAGCCTGATCGACGGGAGTGGCGTCGAGGTTGCGGAAGATCTGGTTCAAATTCTTCGATCCATAGCTGGTGAAGGGAAGGGGGCAGTTAACGGGGGAAGAGCCGCTCCATGACCCGTTCGGCAAGCTGTTCCCATTACCAACCGGCAAAGGGAAATGCGTCGACGGCAATCGGACCGATTATCCGATCCAGCTTCCCCCTGGCCAAAGCGCGTGCACGATGGAGGCGACCACGAACCGTCTCGGGTTTTAATGAGAGAAATTCTCCAGTCTCCTCGACAAATTTTCTCGATGACACAGGCAATGAAGACCATGCGAAATTCCTCCGGAAGCCATCGGTTGCAGCTTCCACCAGTTTCAAAATCTGCTTCTGGGCCATCGTAATTTCCGGATTGTCGAGAGCAGCACCGCTTGGAAAGTCGAGGACGTGCCCTGGCAAGACGCTGGCGCCAAGATGGACTTCGGGTGTCCGGCTTGCTTTGCGCAAACGTCCAAGCGCTTCGTTCATGAGGATGCGTGTGAGCCAGGTTGAGAAGGCACTCCTTCCATTGAAGTCGTCTTGATGACGAAACGCCTGCAGATAGGCTTCCTGAACCACATCTTCCGCCAGCGTATCGCCACGGACGATACCGCGGGCAATACGATAGAGCCGACGGTTACACCGACGCATGATCAGGCGAAATGCAACCGGCTGTCCTGCGCGAGCCAATGCAAGAAGCTCCGGAACGGATTGGGTCAGTTCAGGCGCGGTTATGTCCTTCCTTGTGTTCCGGCATCGGCTCCTCCATACGCATTTGATGTCCTGCGAAAAAGTTCCGGTGAAAGACACCAAACCAATTCGACGCGAAACGTCTGCTATATGTTTTTCGGTTGGAACGGCTGCAGCGCCCAATTTGAGCGCCGTCAAACGGCGCGGGAAGGTACCTTCAAAATGAGCGCTACTTGACAATCGCTCGGTGAATGCGATGCATGGTTTTGCAATGGGCCATCTCTGCAATAATCTTATTGCAACTATCTGGTTCGGTGAAACCTTCTGCAAGGATGTCTGGCGGTGATAGAGCCGTTTGTAGGCGAAGGGGAGATCGCGTGACTCTAGCGCGCTACCAGTGCTGCGTGGCTGCGATTTGCTTCGTGGCGGCGGGTGACGCCCATTCGATGGAACGACCGTCACCAAAATGTCTCCAAATGGGATCGGAGGCATTCGAGAACCTGGTTACGTCGCAACTCCATATGTCTTCTGATGGGTCGGTATTCGCCGGACAGATGGCTGACGACACGCAGGGAGTTTTCGCCGGGGTTCCGGAAGTGGCGAGGGGCCTGGTTGAGCAAACGATCCGGGACGGTAGGGGATGGGCCGCGTTCGGGACCAAGACAAATGCTGAAAACCGACTGGAAGTTCAGGTCCTCTATCTTCTCGAGGACGGCGACAGCTGTGTGGCGATCCAAAGAAAGCCCGAAAGGGTCAGTCCCATCTACCTTCCTGAAGCTGTTTCCCGTTCGCTTCTCCTCTTTTTCAGGCAGCCCACCGAGGGCGACGAGGTTGAACTGCGCTCGAGGCTTCAGGCTTTCCTGACAAAGACCAATGAGAACCGGCCGACCTCGACGGCGCCGAGGGTGGTGAAGGGGGGGAAGCCGAGAAGGATCAACTCTCAGGAATACGTTCGAAAATGGGAAGGACTGTTCCCCGCGCGGATGCTCGAAACTCTTGCCCGGCTGCAGGACACGTGCAATGCCCGAAACGACGGTTCTGAAGTTGATCTTTCGAACAGGTTCGTGACAGGGGCGGATCTTGACGGGGACCGCGACGAGGATTGGGTCGCGAACGGCTATGGCCTTTTGTGCACAGGGCCTGATGGCGGGCACCGGCAACTGGCTGGTGACGAGAACGGGGCGACGGTCTGGATCATGTTGTCAAACGACGGCAAATTGGGATCAGTAGCGGAATTTCGTCTCGCCCCTGGAGACACCATCAGGCGATACGACGGATATGTCGCCATCAACTCGAAACTGGGCATTTATTCCCTGAAGGGCAGTGCGGCCGGGGAGCCTTTGAAGTCGGTACCTGCCGGTGGGCGAGTTGTGTTCACCCTTTATAGGATGAAACCATAGGTTCTTCTCGTTGCCAAGTCGGAGCGCCCCAGACGGGCATGCCCGATGGTTGGATTCCACCTTGAAATTGCCACCGACGGGTGGTGTGCCCGCGAGTCACTACTCGGCCGCCTGGCGCAGTTGATGCATGCTTGGAGGTTCCACGAGGGAAATTATCTCGAAATCGCCGATCATGTGGTGCTGTTCGGAGCCGACCACCGCGAAAGTCCAATACTCCGGATCTTCGCCGAACACTGTGGAGACCTGCACGACAGTCGGTTTGCCCTCGGCGTTTCCGGTGGATCTTGCCCAATAAAACGCGCCCGGCACCAAACTCGATACAAACATGACGTCTCCTTCCCACAACAGGCGTGGAAGATAGCAGAAATCCTAAAAATGAATATACCTCAGACGATGCGTACGATACCGGACGTTTTCGAGCCGCCGGATCGAGAGTGGAAACGCGCTTTGGACGCGTGACCACCTGATCCGACAGGGGCACTGCAGTTCGAAGCCAGCAAAGGACAAGACCGAGCTGTCGCAGAGGGAGATGTCGTCGCCTTGGAAGCCGTGGGTATAACCGGAGCTTCTGGCAAAGGTCGCCGACGCGTGGCGCCAGGCACGCTGTTGGCACGGCAAAAGTTAAATCAACGGAAAGCGCGACGGCGCTACCAATTGGAGCTTTTCGGTGTAAAAATAGCGAGAACGAACGGCGAGTTCATCTGACGCTCGATGAGGGAGAGTGTTGTGAGATTGCTGACGCGCCTTTTCCAGAGATTTCTCGTTTTCTGCTTGGGCGCGCTCAGCATTTGGCTGATCGTCTTTGTTGTTTTCGACACCGCCGATCACAGGCTCCCTTGGCTTTTCGCGGTTTGCCTCACCTATGGTTTGGCAGCCTATGTCATTTTGCCGAACGTCGTCCGCGTGGGTCTGAAGGTGCTTCATCGTGGATTGATCCCGCGATACACGATAACGGCTGACGGGCTTCCCGGCGACCCTATCAATTTCGTCCTCATCGGTACCATCCAACAACTAAAGGACGCCTTTGCAGCAGCGGGTTGGTACGAGGCGGACAGCTTGGGGATGGCAAGCTCCCTGCGAATGACGCGAGCGTTTCTGTTGAACTCTGCCTATCCGACGGCTCCGTTCAGTACTTTCTATCTGTTTGGAAGGCGGCAGGACATCGGATTTCAGGAGCCGATAGGCGGTAGCCCGCGCAAGCGCCATCACATCCGTTTCTGGGCGCTCAGTCTCACTCACTCCGAGGACGACATGGGCGAACCGAGCTTTTGGTTGAACACGGACAGGCCATCGCCAGACGAACGAGTCCTGTGGGTTGGGGCGGGTACGAGGGACACCGGGCTTTCTCTGACCCGGCTAACCTTCCAGATCACGCACGCAACCGATTCCGATACGAATGCCGAGCGCGACTACATCGTCAACGAGTTGAAGGAAAGGTGCGTTATCGGGGAGGTCGCATTGCACCAGTCAGGCTCGCGCTTGGTGACCGGAAAGGTCAACCACTACATTACGGACGGTGAGATCGCATTTGCCAACCTGACAACCAGTGGCGCAACCACGAGCGTTCCGATTGCCGGATGAAGGGAATGTCGGTCCGAACGGGCCGCGCGATAAGGACGACCGTGGATCGAGCGGAGAATACTTACGCTTACGGCAGTAAGTATAAATTCAGAACGTTAGCGGCGTGAGTTCTGAAACCTGCTCCTGTCGGGCGACATGCAAAATTGGTTCGGTGCTGAATCTGACAGGTCGTTTGTATCGTAGGTTGCGACAGGCACGCCGCAGGATTGGGGTGAAAAGAAGCGATGCTCGAACAAGAATGATGCATGTGTGACCCGCACCATTGGGCGGGCGCTTGAAGACGCCCTGTCCGGTCGACTGACCGCACCTAACTAACGCTGATCACGATATCGTCGCGAATGAGGTCTGAAAGCTCGGTTTCATCGGTCACGCCGAATTCGATCCACTGCGTCAGGCTTTTCGCCCTTCGGCTTGCCTCAATGCTTCCTCTCTTGTGCCCGTGTTCGGCACACCAATCTCCGAGGATGCGATCAATTAGCTCTGTAATCGTCGATTTAAGACCAGTCATAGACAAATATCCATTTCATAGGCCCCTCGTTTCGAGGCCGGAGCCTATGAAATCCGACATCGGACTGGCAATCGTGAGAATATGAGAAAATGCTTATTTGCTGACATATAGAACCCGACCGTTGCAGATCGGCAATAGTGCAGAATCCGCACCACGCAGGAAAATGGATGGATTAACAGCAGGATATTGGGAAACGCTTATTTAAAAGGAGAAATGTCCGTAGGTCGTCGGACCGTCGATGCCTCGTAGAGTTTATGGCTTGCTTTTCGAGGGCCAGCGCTACCTTCCGACTGATTCGAGATGTTTCAGAAAGGCAACCCTTCCCCGAGGCAGACCGGCGCAGCGGTGACGCCCGTCACCTTTTGTCGGGCCTATTGGCAGGTGCGATGGGAACCAACGGCGCCCCGTCGATGGCTTGAAGACCGAGAAAAGATGGGACCTTTCGCGCGCTATCAGGCCGGTGAAGCAGGAGCTTCATTTGGAAAGGGCTTTCGTGCCTGCCAGCACAGCTGACGGCCTTGCCGTTCAGCGATTTTTTCGGAGATACAGATGACAAACTCCCAGGTACCAGTTTCAGCCGCGAAGGACGAGCATCTACGAAAGCTAGCCAACTGCATTCGCTTCTTGTCCATGGATGCGGTTCAGAAAGCCAATAGTGGGCATCCCGGGATGCCAATGGGCATGGCCGACATTGCCGTCGTTCTGTTTTCCGAATTCCTGAAGTTTGACGCCGACGATCCATATTGGTTCGATCGCGACCGCTTTGTGATCTCGAACGGCCATGGATCGATGTTGCTTTACAGCCTGTTGTATCTGACCGGCTATAAGGACATGACAATCGAAGAGATCAAGAACTTCCGCCAGATCGACAGCAGAACCGCCGGACACCCGGAGTACCGCCACGCGACCGGCATCGAGACCACGACCGGCCCGCTCGGGCAGGGTCTCGCCAACGCGGTGGGTCTTGCTCTTGCTGAGCGCATCATGAATGCAAGGTTCGGAGATAATTTGTCGAGCCATTACACGTATGTCTTCAACGGCGACGGATGCCTCATGGAGGGTATCAGCCAGGAGGCCATAACGCTTGCCGGTCACTTGAAGCTCGGAAAGCTGATCGCGTTCTGGGACAACAATTCCATCTCGATAGACGGTGCAACGAGCCTTGCGGAATCCGACGATCAGCCCGCCCGGTTCCGCGCAGCCAACTGGCATGTTCAGGAAATTGATGGCCATGACACCGACGCGATAAGGGCGGCCATCATTGAAGCGCAGAAGGCCACCGACCGCCCCTCGATGATAGCTTGCAAGACAATCATCGGTTTTGGCTTTCCGACCAAGGCAGGAACCCAGAAGGCTCATAGTGACGCTCCCGGGGAAGAGGAAATCGCGGGAGCTCGAAAGCTGCTCGAGTGGACGGCGCGACCGTTCGAGATCCCTTCAGAACTGCTCGATAGCTGGCGCCACATTGGCGCGCGCGGACGCAACGAACGCATGGCCTGGGCTGTCCGCGTCCAAACCGCAAAGGACGACCTTGGGGGCGATTTCGAACGACGGATGAAAGGGCAGTTGCCGACTGACTGGAAGAAGGCGATCGAGGCAGCGAAGGTTGAGCTGCTCGCCAGCGAGAAGGATCTGGCGACAAGGCAAGCCAGTGGCGTCGTCCTGAACCACTTGGCGTTGGCGATGCCGGAGCTGCTTGGGGGCTCGGCTGATCTCACCCCGTCGAACAATACCAAGGCAAAATCACAAATCGAAATCACACCGGGCAAGTTCGATGGGTCATATATTCATTATGGCGTTCGCGAACATGGAATGGCTGCGGCAATGAATGGCATCGCACTCCATGGCGGCCTCATACCTTATGGTGGGACATTCCTTACATTTTCCGACTATGCACGGCCAGCCATTCGGCTTGCAGCGATGATGCAGGTAAGATCCATCTTCGTCATGACCCACGACTCTATCGGGCTGGGTGAGGATGGCCCAACCCACCAGCCAGTGGAGCATTTGACAGCGCTGCGTGCCATTCCAGGCCTTGCTGTCTTTCGCCCCGGCGATCCGATCGAAACAGCAGAGTGCTGGGAAGCCATCCTCGCTGCTCCCAAACAGGCTGCTCTAATTGCATTGTCTCGCCAGCCGATGCCGTTGTTACGTCGGATCCCCGGACAGGCAAACCTTTCGGCGAGGGGTGGTTATGTCCTGATTGAGGCGGAGGGCGGGGATAGGCAGCTCACCATTATGGCGACGGGTTCGGAATTGCATATTGCCGTGGAGGCCCGGGAGAGACTCCAAACGGAGGGGGTCCGGGCCGCGGTCGTTTCGATGCCATGCAGGCTACTGTTCGAGGCCCAGTCGCAGGAATACAAACGCGACGTGTTGAGGGAGGGCACTGCGCGTGTCGCAGTGGAGGCGGCCGTTCAGGACAGCTGGGACCGCTATTTAGGACTTCAAGGCAGGTTCGTCGGCATGCACAGCTTTGGTGCATCAGGCAAGATTGGCGACGTCTACAAAAAGTTCGGCATCACAACCGATGCCGTTGTGCGGGCTGCGAGGGAGGCCATGACTGCCAATGCACGTTGATGGCATGTCTTCGCTCGGAAGAGAAAGCCCGGTACTGTGTCGGACAGGGCCGGGCCATCACGGCTGTCCATTGGGCAACAGCCATCGCAGCGTTGAGGGCTAATGCTGCGATCATCGAACTTCAGGTCACCGGGAATGTTCCAGCCGTTCGGAAACAGAACCGCGTGCCGGTCGTCTCGTGAACGCCAAAATAGTGGCGAAAACGGTCGACCCCTGTAGGACAGGCGCTTCGTGGCGGCACGACCGAACCCGCGGCGTCGATTTCTCGAGATCGCGACTGTTGCGAGCGGCATACCGCCAGATCAGTCACAACGGGTTCGGCGGTCGCGGAAAGCACGCGTTCGTTGCCATCGAAGCCTTCGCCGCGCCATTGGCCGGCGCGTCGCCCATGTCGAACTGCCTTCGTCGTCCAATATATGTCACCGCGAATGGTCCCGGGGTCAGACTGACCCCGGGACACAGTTCGGCGCGAGGCCGAGACCGAAGCGATAGGATTTTCCGCTCGAGAACGGGCTACTGAAGCGTATTCGTGCCCGGCGCGTTACTTTTCATCGGCCATTCGCCGACGTAGTTATCGATCAACATCGTGGCGATGCCCTCAACCGAGCGATAGCCTTGATCGAAAAACTTGATTGCTGCGTGGTTGAGAAAGGTCGAGGCCTGCTCGTCCGGATCTACGTCGTAATACCGGTACCACTGTTGCACGGCCCTCGAGAGAATAAGAAGATCGGTGTCTTGCATTTGCCGCCTCCCTTCGCGACACAGTGAAGTAGGGCCGGATTGGCGATCTTCAATGGCCAACTCCTCCAAATTCCCTTGATCTGGTTACCCCGCGTATTTGGGATCCTTCGAGCGGAGCCTGAGACATTGCTCGACAGATGGGTTCGGCCGCTCAGTCAAAGGTGTGTTCGGTGTAAGGTCGCGTCCCCAAGGGCATTAAAAAGCTGATCATGACACATTAAGCGTCGCGGGTGCACGAAATGCATGGCGCGGTTAATGGCAAAACCGTTTGTAAGCAAAGGGTTGCGAGAAGAATGGTGGGCGATGAGAGACTCGAACTCCCGACATCCTCGGTGTAAACGAGGCGCTCTACCAACTGAGCTAATCGCCCTCGCGAGATCGGTCCGGTTCGGTCCGCCACGTCTGTGACCGTGATCTATGCGGATCGGGGACAGAACGGAAGGGTGCTTGTGAAGAATTTTCGATTTTTTCTGAGATGCTAACAGGAAGCACGACTAAACGGCTCTTCTCCGCACCGTCTTGGGAAACCACTTTGTGCGGATCTGGGCGAGAAATCACCCGGCGCCCCAAGAAAGGTGATCGACAACCTCCATGTGAACCAATCACGGATTACCTTCACCGGTCGCAGCCTAACGAGAGGAAAACCGATGGATGCCCCGATGTTGTCCGGTCATACCTTGCAAAAGGCCGCTTACGTCATGTCGTCGGCATCCTGTCGAATTTCGGTAGGGCCGGATTGAGATAGTCCCATGCTTGTCCAGCTTTGGTCCAAGACACAAATTGTGGATTGAAGCGACTTGGATCGTCCAGGCTCGCCGGCGTGACGATGAACACTTCCGGCATGTCAGGAAATGCAAGGTAGACAGGCGAACCGCACGTCGGGCAGAAGCCACGCCTTTTTACGGTGCCGCCGTCACCCACTGTCTGCCAGTGCGACGCATTTCCCTCGAGTTTCACCTCTGCGGCGACGAATGTCAGGTGAGATTGGTGGCCCGTTCCGCTGTCCCGCTGGCATTGACGGCACTGGCAGTCAACCATGACCGCCGGCTCGCCGGCGACGTCATAGCGGATCGCGCCACAGGCGCAGCCACCGGTGTAGGATTTGCTCATACCGATTTCCTCGTTCTAATGCAGTGTTTGCGAAGACGTCTCTTCGGCGACCACAGTGTCGAGCCTTGTGACCACCTTCCTCCAGCCGTCGCTCATGTTGCGATAGGCTGTGTCGTTCTTGGGAAGCATGAAACCTGAATGAACAAGGTGGAGGCGAGTGCCGTCCCCAGCCTTGGAAAGACTGAAAGTGACAACCGTCTCCAATGTCGATCCATAGCCTTCATTACTCTCGTGGCCACCCTTCCAGGCGAAGGAGAACCGTTCATTTGGCAGGACTTCCAGAACCTCGCAACGGATGACACCGTCCCATTCACCGGACGGGTTCGTTTGGAACGTGAAACGGTTGCCGATAACAGGATCGAAGCCTTTTGGCGGCATTAGCCATCGGGCGATCAAGTCCCCGGTTGTCAGAGCTTTCCAGATAACCTCCGGGGCGTGCGGGAAAACCTCATCGAGAACAATGGCTTGAGCTCGCGGTCTCAGCTTTTCATTCATGGTCAATTTCCTTTAGGAGATCTCTGAGGCCGGTGAAACGTTCACGCCAGAAAACGCGGTAATGGTCCATCCAGTCGGCCAGTGGCTCAAGGCCACCTCGCTGGGCACGGTAGTAGACGTTACGTCCCTCCGGTCGCTCACTGACGAGGCCGGCCTGCTTCAGGGACTTGAGATGCTGTGAGATGGCGCCTTGTGTAACGTTACTTCCCCGGGTCAACTCGACGACGGTGATCTCGTCTGAGTTGGCAATCCGTTCGAACACGGCGCGCCTGGTCGGGTCGGCGAGGGCGCGCAGAACAACGGTGATGTTTTCAGGTTCAGACATTCCATAGCAATTAGTGCATACTAATTGATTAGTCAACGCTATTGAGTTTGTTTTTTCCGCGAAGGATAACGTCTACGGAAACGGACGGACCACAATCGACGCAGCCCAGGTCTTAGCATGCCATTTGACGCGAGGGACCAAGACGGCGCACAGTGCTTGCTTGTCGGGAGCTTCGGCTCCTGTCTCGTCAACACTGGTCGGAGGACACTGGCATGATCGCTCGGAGGGACTTCACGTACGAAGAATGGAGCTGGCTCTTGCATCTCTATCGGCACGAAACCGCTGACATCCCGAACGACCAGATCCGCAGATTCAAAGAAGTGAATGTCACTGAGGACGTGGTTGATGGCGTTAGTCTCAGCCCAGCAGGTAAGCAACTGGTCGAGCATGAGCTTCTAATGGAGCGAAGGAACCGCCTCCAGAGATAACTCTTTCTGGCAACAAAAGCCTCCAACGTTAGGGCTGCGGGCTTGAATCGGTGCGTGCGGCGCGGCCCGTGGGGAAAGAAACGCGCACCGTTCTGCTCACCCTACTGCTTGCTCTGCTGTGCTGTCATTTGCTGTTGTCCGTGAACCGACTGCCGCCGCGAGGGTGCAGTCGTTGAGGGAAAAGCGTCGATTGCGATCAGAAGAGTGGGTCTGGCACCCCAGGAGCACGGCGATGGCTCTTGGCAGGGTGTCCCGGCCAACCTTGTGTCTCTTTGCAGCCTAGCGACGTGCTTTTCACGGAAAGGAACTGCCGCCAACAACCAACCTGTGGTGAGGGCGATGTATTAATCAGGCAAATGAGATAACCAGCGCAAAGATGTGAATAAACACCTTTATTCGGTTGGACAGGTGGGTTTTGGGGGCCTTGTCAAAGGCCGACAGTGCCGGAAAGCTCATCCAGCTTTCCGCGCAATCTCCGCTTTACGTCCTCGTCTTGTTCGTCCATGACAGCCAGCACATCTCGCAGTGTCCCGCGCAGTCCGTGAATTTGGTCGATGAGATCCATGATCAGGTCGACGCCCGCCTCGTTGACACCCATATCCCGCGTAAGGTCGAGGATAAGGCGCCCACGAGCGACATCCGTGTCACGAAAGTTGCGTGCACCATCCCGGGTCTGCGGCAGCAGCCATCCCTGTTCGACCCAGACCTCAAGTACCGTCAGGTCGATCTTCAGGAAACGTCGGAATTCAAGATCATCCATGGCTATTCTCCCATGCCTTTTCTCGGATCCTGCGCTTCACCCGCCGTCCAGCTTTTCATGAAATCGGTCAGTTGCTGGTCGGGTGAATCCGGCAGCATGATCTTCAATGAGATATAGATGTCACCGGCACCTCCGCCTTTTTTCGGAACGCCCTTTCCTTTCAGGCGCAAAACTTTCCCCGTGTTCGAATGCGGAGGCAAGGTGAGGTTGACCGCCCCGGTTGGAGTAGGCGCCCGGACCTTGCCACCGAGCACGGATTCCCGAAGCGAAATCGGCAGTTCGAAACGGATGTCGTCTCCATCTCGAACGTAGAATGGATGCGGCCGCACCCTGATTTCCACATAGGCGTCGCCGGAGGGGCCGCCACCGATCCCGGGCTCCCCCTTGCCCTTTAATCGAAGGGTCTGACCGTCGCGCGTGCCTGGGGGAATCCGAAGATCAAGCGCAGGCCCGTCAGGGAGCCTGATCTGGGTCTTCGTTCCGTTGATCGCGTCGAGGAAATCGACCTCCATCGAGTAGTTGCGGTCCTGGCCATGCGC
Source organism: Rhizobium sp. BK399 (assembly GCF_014194695.1). Lineage (GTDB taxonomy): Bacteria > Pseudomonadota > Alphaproteobacteria > Rhizobiales > Rhizobiaceae > Rhizobium. The sequence continues at coordinate 49,245 of NZ_JACIAH010000008.1, forward strand.
ACGGAATTCGCCGGACCGGGCACGGTTGGAGAAGAAACTGGAGAAGATATCGTCGTGGTCGCCGAAATCGGCAAAACCCGCGCTGTTCTGGTAGGGATTTCCCGTACCTGGCTGGGAGGCGTAATCCCGGTAGTAGTTGCGCGGTGCCTGCTCGGTACCTGTTATGTCAATTTCACCGCGGTCAAAGCGACCGCGCTTTTCTTCGTCGCTGAGCAACTCGTAGGCGGTCGAGATTTCCTTGAACCGTTCCTCCGACTTCCTGTCGCCCGGGTTGAGATCGGGATGAAGCTTCTTTGCGAGCTTGCGAAATGCACTCTGAATCTCTTTCTGCGAGGCGTCCTTCTTTACGCCGAGAAGCTCGTATGGATCACGGCTCATCTATATCTCCGGTTTATGCCGGCGGAAATCGTCGGGCTTTGCGTCAATATATAGGTTGGCTTTGCTGCTCCGACGAGTGGTTACATTCTTGTAGTTGCATCAGTTGCGCCGAAGGTTGATTTCGCTTGTAACCACCTGCTGGCCGGACGCCGGGTCCTTATCGACGGTTCGGATTCTTATGGCGTTGTCGTCAACGCGTTGGATGGTCATGGTTGCGCTTCGATCGCCGTTGATTATGCGGGACCAGTGCACGGCGAGGTTGATCGCGTCACCGTTTCGCCTGCCTTGTAAACCTGATACGCCGCCGGACGGCCCGATGTAAGTCCCGGCGTATTGCGTACCATTGGCCTTGATGTTTGCTGAGACCGCGCGCGTGACGACGATCATGCCCCGGCATGTCCCTTTCATCGAAAGCGCAACTCCACTAGCCTGAGTCTTGAAATTGCAGTCCAGGTTGATGGGCGACGATGACGTAGATCGCTTCATCATCCCTCCACCAATCCAATCTCCAGCTAGAGATTGGAGGAAGGGTGTTTCGTCGGCGAATGCCGCTGCAGTGATCCCGTAATAAATCAAAGCGACGATGGCGTAGAGGCAGCACTTCATGGCGTTCTCTCCCTCGGGATAACAAAGAATGCGCCACGATGCCTCAAAGTTCCGGGTTCGACCAGATCCGGGAGTATGGAGGTCCGTCGATGCTGGCCCGGCAAGGGCCGGCGGTCGTCTCATGGGAAAATGCGGGAGATCAGCGCGTGCTTGCCGACGAATTGCCCGAGATAGGCTTCTGGGTCAAATTCGTTCGAGCTGCCAATGCCTGCCTTCGATCAGTTCGGCAATCTCAACAGGATCTTTCACCCCAAACCCAAACCATTCCACGAGTTCGCGGGCCTTCGCCCGGCTTTCCTCGCCGCTGAAGTCGCGCTGATGTTTGCCACACCACCGCCGCAAGATTGAGGTCAGCACATTCATGTCGTCCCCGAACAAGGGATCTTCGGCCAGTACGTCGTACCCATTCACCCAGCACCATTGAAATTTGAACAGTCAGCTACGGATGCTCATCGGCAGAACGGACCTTGGTCCGATCGAGGCGCGCGGGAGAAAGCCGGTCGATCTGGTGCCGCCAGGCGATCGACTTTTCCGCCCGTCGCCCGGATCTGGTTGACGACTTATGCTTCCTGCAGGACCGCTCGAACCATTGAGGTCGTTGATCAGCGTTGCACTTCCTTCATTCATGCCCAGGACTTTGGCGGCAATCGAATGAGACTTGACCCGGTCGACGACCTTGTCGAGAGCAGCGACAGCGGTAACGTCCCAGAAGTGAGCGTGTGAGACGTCAATCAGAACGGCCATGCCTTCTGCCTCCTCAATATCGAAAGCGTCCACGAATATGGCTGCCGAGGCGAAGAATACTTGGCCCGAGACCCGGTGGTCAAACGACACCAGCCACATTCCTCTAGACTTCGACATCAAGTAGTCGGGCCACCTTGAGCGTGAAGAACACACCGCTGAGGAGGACGCCGACCGTCACGCCCAGAGCCAGATTCGAACGGAGCACGGTAACGAGCACGGTCGCGACCATGACGACGCTCGAAAGTTTCGGGTGAACCAGTAACGTCCTCAATGAAGACCAGTCAAACGTGTCGATAGAGACCATCACCATGATGGCCACGAGCGCCGCAACAGCAACCTGGGAAACCCATGGTTTGAGCAGGACCATCAAGACGAGCAGCAAGGCTCCCGCAAACAATGTCGGGCGGCGCAGATGCCCGCCCCGCTGAACGAGTGGATCATGACGGCCCTACGGTCTTCGTGTCGTTCCGGTCAGGGACAACGACCAATTTGCCCACAAAGTTCTTCGCCATGAAGTCGCGCTGAGCCCGATGGAATTCCGACAGTGGATAGGTGCCGGCGACAATAGGCCGGATCTTCTTGTCCTCGATATAGCCTACCAGCCGCCGGAAATCGGCGCGACTTCCCTGGCTCGAGCCATGCAGTTCGAGTTGCTTGAGATACATGGTGCGCAGGTCGAGTTGAACGACAGGCCCTGCAATGGCACCCGCGGTGCTGTATCGTCCCTCGGGCTTCAGAAGCTTGAGGAGGTCATTGAAGATAGAGCCGCCAACCAGGTCCGCGACAACATCGATAGGCTTGCCTCCTGCTGCACTCTGAACGTCGGCAACCAGGTCACCGCCGCGCGTGACGACTACCTCGGCGCCGACATCGAGCAGGGCCTGTTCCTTGCCCGCTGCGGTCAATGCAATCGGGATTGCACCGCGGGCGCGCGCAAGCTGGATGATGGCTGAGCCAACACCACCGGATGCACCTGTCACGAGGACCCGCTCTCCAGCTGCCAGCCGCGCCCGCTCCAGCATGCGTTCGCCTGTCAGATAGGCACAGCAGAATGTGGCAAGCTCGATGTCGCTGAGATCCGTCGCAATCAGATGGGCGTTTTCGGCAGGCAGCACCATGTACTCGGCATAGCCGCCATCTCTGCCATGTCCGATGTAGTCGATATCGGCAAGGCTGTCGTCTTCCCGGTTATAGATCGAGAAATCGACCATTACCCGTTCGCCGATGCGTGCTGCAGCGACACCTTTACCTGTGGCAACGATGTGGCCAACCGTGTCGGTGCCCTGGATGCGCGGGAAACTCAACGTGTTGCCTTGCCGCCGCCAGGTGGAGACAGCCGCGGGATCGTCTTCGGTCCCGTAGGCTCCCTGGCGGACCCAGACGTCGGTATTGTTCATTCCGCAGGCCGACACCTTGATCAGAACTTCCCCGGCAGAGGGCTGCGGAACGGCCACATCGGTGCGATAGACGAGCTTGTCCAGGTCGCCATGACCCACAAGCTGAACCGCCGCCATGGTTTTAGGCAGGATTGTCATCGGAGGTCCTCAGAGCGTTTTGAACGTGGTTTCGATTGCTTCAGCCGCAGCCCTGACGACGATGTCTGCTTCCTCGCGGGTCAGGCAGAGCGGTGGCGCGAAGCCAAGAATGTCTCCCTGCGGCATGGCGCGGCCAATCACCCCGCGTGCTAGAAGTGCTGCTGCGATTTGCGGTCCGATCTTTCGGGAAGCGTCGAAGAACCTTCGATCGTCCCTGTCTTCCACGAATTCCACCGCCGCCATCAGCCCGTCGCCCCGAACCTCGCCGACGTGTCTGTGCGAGCCGACAGCCTTTGCAAGCTCCTCACGGAAGTAGGCACCCGTTGCACCGGCGTTCTTCACGAGGTCCATCTCGTCGATGAGCTCGAGATTGGCGATCCCGGCCGCAGCACAGATCGGATGCGCTGAATAGGTCCATCCATGTCCGATCGCGCCCATCTGATCCGACCCCTGCACCAACACGTGCCACATCTTGTCGGACACGATTGTGCCCGACAGTGGAGCGTAGGCCGACGTCAAGCCCTTCGCGATGGTGATGAGGTCGGGCCTCATATCGTAGTGGTCCGACCCGAACATGGTGCCAAGACGACCAAAACCTGTGACGACCTCGTCGACGACAAGAAGGATGTCGTATTTGTCGAGCACCTGCTGGATCTTCTGCCAGTATCCCGACGGCGGCGGCACGATGCCGCCCGTGCCCAGGATTGGTTCCGCGATAAAGGCGGCTATGGTGTCGGGTCCTTCCGTCAGGATCATCTCTTCGAGCTTGTCTGCGCAGTATTGCGAAAACTGCTGCTCGTCCATCGAGCGATCCGGACGGCGGAAATAATAGGGTGCTTCGGTGTGAAGGATCGGTGCACGCGGCAGGTCAAAGGACTTGTGAAACAGCTCCAAACCCGTCAGCGAGCCTGTCATGACGCCGGAGCCGTGATAACCGCGCCAGCGTGAAATGATCTTCTTCTTCTCCGGCCGGCCGAGGATGTTGTTGTAGTACCAGATCAGCTTGATGTTGGTTTCGTTGGCATCCGAGCCGGACAAGCCGAAATAGACGCGACTCATGTTCTTGGGAGCGCGATCGATGATCATCTTCGACAGCGTGATCGAGGCTTCGGTCCCGTGGCCGACATAGGCGTGATAATAGGCAAGATCGCTTGCCTGGCTGGCAATGGCGTCGGCGATTTTCTGGCGCCCATAGCCGACGTTGACGCAATAGAGACCGGCAAAGGCGTCCAGGCTCGTGCGCCCGTTGGCGTCGGTAATATAGGCGCCTTCGCCCGATGTGATCACGCGCGTCGGTGTTTCGCCGCGGGCATGCATGCCCATATGCGTGGAGGGATGGAAGAAGTGGTCGCGATCCCAGGCGTTGAGCTCGTTGTTTCTGTTCAGCATGGCAGTGTCCTCGATGTCGGTCGTCAGAGATTTTTTACCGGCGCCATCAGGCGGCGGTGTCGATGCAGAGATATTTGAGTTCGGTGAAGGCCTCGACGCCGTGGCGCGATCCTTCGCGGCCAAGGCCGGACTGTTTCCAGCCGCCGAACGGGATCGGCCCGCCCGTGATCTTTACGCGATTGATCGCGACCATGCCGTATTCGAGCGCGCGGCCGAGGCGCATCTGTCTGGCGCCATTGGCGGTGACAACGTAAGCGACGAGGCCGTACTCGGTATGGTTGGCCCGAGCGACCACCTCTTCCTCGGTATCGAACACGGTGATACCGGCGACGGGTCCGAAGGTCTCTTCACGCATTATCAGGGCATCGTCCGACACATTGGTCAGGAGCGTCGGTTCGAAGAACAGCCTGCCGGTCGTGTGCCGCTTGCCGCCGGTCACGAGCTTGGCGCCACGCTTCAGGGCGTCCGCCACGTGTTGCTCGACCTTCGCAATGGCTCGCTCATGCATGAGAGGACCAACTTCTGCGCCGGCGGACAGACCGTCGCCGACTTTCAGCTCGCTGATGCGTCGCGCAAAGGCCGCCTCGAAACGGGAGGCGATGGAACGGTGGACGAAGACACGGTTGGCAGCGAGGCAATCCTGGCCTGATGTTGCAAATTTCGCATCCACGGCGATCTTCGCGGCCTGCTCGATCTCGGCGTCCTCGAAGATTATAAGAGGTGCGTGACCGCCAAGTTCCATGACCAGCCTTTTCATCGTCGGCGCGCATTTTGCGGCAATCAGCCGGCCGATTTCGGTCGATCCGGTGAAGCTGATTGCGCGCACCCGGTCGTCGGCGCACATGCGGCCGACAATGGTGGCTGCCTCGCCGGTGATGACATTGAAAACGCCCTTCGGAATGCCCGCGCGCTCGCCAAGCTCCGCAAGGGCGAGGGCGGAGAGGGGCGTTTCGGAGGAGGGGTGCGCGACGACGGTGCATCCGGCGGCAAGCGCTGCGGCCGCCTTTCGGGTGACCATTGCTGATGGAAAATTCCAGGGTGTCACAATGCCCACGACGCCGAGCGCTTCCCTTCGCACGATCATCTCGGCACCGGGCAGGTGGCTGGTCACCGATTCCACATTCAGCCGCTTTCCCTCCTCAGCGTACCATTCGATGAAGGATCCGGCGTAGTCGATTTCGCCAAGGGATTCGGAAAGAGGCTTGCCCTGCTCCAGGGTCATGATGAGTGCGAGGTCATCTTTCGCTGCGAGCATCAGCTCATACCAGGTCCGCAGAATGCGTCCGCGTTCCTGGGGCAGCAAGGCACGCCAGGCCGGCATGGCCCGCGTGGCGGCATCTATGGCGAGTGAGGTCTCCTCGGCGCCAAGGCTCGCCACCCATGCAACTGTCATCCCGGTAGCCGGATCCGTCACCTCGAAGCTCCGACCATCGATGCCAGCAGACCATCGGCCACCAACATAGGCGAGATCGCGCAGCAGATGCTTGTCCTTGATCCGGGAAAGCGCAGTGTGGAATTCTGGGCGGGCAAACACCGCGGTCATGACCTGTCTCCTCGTTGCCGATGCCCGGAGTCTTTCACGAGAAGAAGCGAGATTTTGTCCTTTGACGGGTGTTCAAAGAGAGAGACTGTCTATGACCAGGCCGCTGACGGCATGATCTGTCTATGTCCCGTCTCTGGAGTCTCCTGGATGAACGAGGGTTACAATGGGCAAAACCGCCTCGTCCTTGACGGTTTTGGTGACGATATAGGTGAAATAGCGTTCGATCCCGACTTCCCGGTCCAGGAGACCGTCGATCAGGCGCTGGTAGGCGTCGATATCGGGCGCCACAATCTTCAGGAAATAGTCGATCCCGCCGCCGACCGACCAGCAGCCAACGATTTCCGGGATACCGGCGATAACGCGTTCGAAACGCTCGAAATCGCTTTGGCGGTGATTGCTAAGCGTTACCTCCACCATGACGCTTGCCACGGGTGCAATCCGGCGAAGCGCGATGCGTGCGTGGTAGCCGGTGACGATCCCCGCCTTCTCGAGCTTGCGCAACCGCATCCAGCAAGGTGTCGGCGAAAGTCCTGCCTTTTCAGCGAGTGCAAGCTTGGTGATGCGCCCATCACGCTGGATTGCATCGAGAATACGCAGGTCGACGGCGTCCAGTTTCATGTTGTCCCATGCCGCTTAAATCATTCCAAAGGTGAGGAAAAGACAATGGGTGTGCATTTTGCCATTGTCAATTGAACTGATTTTTATCACTGTCTAAATCATGACAAACTGGCGCCCCGACCCGTCCCAGCTTCGAAGGCCGGCTTATCTTTCGCTTGCAGAGCAGATTGCCAGCGCCATTACGGACGGCAAACTGGTCGACGGCGCGCGGCTTCCCCCTCATCGGAAGATGGCCGACGACCTGAAGCTCTCGGTTCAAACCGTCAGCCGTGCCTATGACGAACTGATCCGGCGCGGACTGCTTTCCGGAGAGATCGGTCGGGGGAGCTTCGTGCAGACGCGACCACGCGAGCCAGAGCCTCCCTATCTGCCGGAACGCCTCGGAGAGGTGATCGATCTCTCGATCCTTAAGCCGGTTTGCGAACAGATCCATCTCGAAAAGATGCGCCAGGCCTTCGGCTGGCTGTCCGAAAACCTGCCATCGAGCTCGGCCCTTTCGTTCCGTCCGAACATGATCTTTCCGCGCCACCGTGTCGTCGCCGCCGAATGGCTTGCCCGATGCGGGCTTGAGGTATCGCCCCTGAACATCAGCCTGACGAACGGAGCCACGTCAGGCATGACCGTTGCCCTGATGAGCGTCGCGCCTCCGGGATCGACGATCGCAACCGAAGCGATCAGTCACCACACACTGGTGCCACTCTCAAGCTATCTCGGCCTTCATCTCGAAGGTCTTGCGATCGATGAAGAGGGCATGATTCCCGATGCTCTTGACGAGGCATGCCGCAAGGGGCCGATCCGTGCCGTGTTTCTGCAGCCTTCGGTGATCAATCCGATGGCGGCGCTGATGAGCGAAACGCGCCGCCGGAAGCTCGCAGAAGTCGCTGCCCGGCATGACATTGCCATCATAGAAAATGACATTCTCGGTCCGATGGTGGAAGATCGAGCGCCCCCCATTGCGGCCTTTGCACCGGAGCGGACGCTCTATGTCACGAGCTTCACAAAGATAACAGTGCCGGGACTGCGGATCGGATACCTCGCAGCTCCGGATCGTTACGTGGCTGCCGTTGCGAATCGTCATCTCGTCTCGAACTGGATGGCGACGCCGGCGATTGCCGAGATCGCAACGCGCTGGGTCAGCGACGGAACCGCACTCGACCTGGTCAACTGGCAGCGTCAGGCACTTAAGAGCCGGCACAGAATCGCTTCGGAGATGCTGTCGGGCCTGTCCTATCGCGACCATCCGCAGAGCCTTCACGTCTGGCTGCCACTTATCGGCGGCCACGTGGAGGAAACCTTCGTTTCCCAGGCGCGCCTCCACGGCGTTGCGATTGCACCCGGCACTTCATTCCGCACAGCCGAACAGGGATGGACGCCGGCCGTGCGCATTTCCCTCGGGTCGACCAACGAAAGCGAACTGCGAACGGGGCTTGGCATCGTCGCGTCCCTTGCACAAGGAAGTCCTGAGGCCCTGCTGCTCGCAATTTGAGTTATTTGCCCTCCGAATGGGCGATTGCAGAATAATTGTCATGATATTATTTTGCGAATTGACATGATTTGGAACCATCTCCATCGTTAGCGCATTGCTGTCTCAACAGGGAGAGACATGAATGCCGACCCCGATCATTCGCATCGACAACATCGTCAAGAGATACGGTCCGCTGACCGTGCTCGACGGATTATCGATGGAGGTCATGCCGGGGGAGAAATTGGCCCTGATCGGTCCTTCAGGATCGGGAAAAACAACCATCCTGCGTATCCTGATGACACTGGAATCGATCAGCGGCGGTCATATCGAGGTTGACGGCGAACAGCTTTATCACATGCCGCGCGGCAAGGATCTGGTGGCGGCCGACGAACGCCACCTACACAAGATGCGTGAACGTATCGGCATGGTCTTTCAGCACTTCAACCTGTTTCCCCACAAATGCGTCCTCGACAACGTGACGCTCGCTCCAATGCTGACCAAGGGGATCAAGCGGACAGACGCGGAGCGTCGCGCCATGGAACTCCTCGAGATGGTCGGAATGGCTGACAAGGCCAGAAGCGTTCCTGCCCAATTGTCTGGCGGCCAGAAGCAACGCGTTGCGATTGCGCGTGCGCTCGCCCTCTCTCCGAAGATCATGCTGTTCGACGAAATCACCTCGGCACTCGACCCCGAGCTTGTGGAGGAGGTTTTGAACGTCATGAGGCGCCTTGCGTCGGAAACCGACATGACGATGCTGCTCGTCACCCACGAGATGGGCTTTGCGCACGACTTTGCCGATCGGGTCCTGTTCTTCGACCGAGGCAGGATCGTCGAGGAGGGTAAGCCCAACGACATCTTCCGAAATCCCACGCAGGAGCGCACGCAAAGCTTCCTGCGAAAGATCATAGCGGCCGGACACCGCATCTGACCGCCATGCGAAGGTCGACAATTCAAGAAACCAGGAGCAGGGAACATGAGAAAAACAATTATCCTAGGTGCCGTTGCGCTCTCCACGGCGTTTGGTGCAGCCATAATACCGGCCCACGCGGCCGACCTTGAGGCGCTCAAGGAACAGGGCTTTGCCCGCATCGCCATCGCCAACGAGCCGCCATTCACGGCGGTCGGCGCAGACGGCAAGGTTTCGGGTGCTGCACCCGATGTCGCGCGGGTTATCTTCGAGCGTCTCGGTGTCAAGGACGTCGTCGCCTCCATCTCGGAATATGGCGCGATGATCCCGGGCCTGCAGGCTGGCCGCCACGATGTCATCACCGCGGGTCTCTTCATGAAACCCGAGCGCTGTGCCGCAGTTGCCTATTCCGAACCGATGCTATGCGACGCGGAGGCGTTCGCGGTGAAGAAAGGCAATCCGCTTAAGCTTTCGAGCTTCAAGGACATTGCCAGCAATCCGGATGCGAAGATCGGCGCGCCAGGTGGTGGCACCGAAGAAAAGCTGGCGCTCGAAGCAGGTGTTCCGCGCGATCGCGTCATCGTCGTGCCGGACGGCCAGAGCGGCATCAAGATGTTGCAGGACGGTCGAATCGATGCCTACTCGCTGCCGGTATTGTCGATCCATGATCTGATCGCCAAGGCCAATGACGCGAACCTCGAAACGGTTGCCCCTGTTGTCGGCGCTCCCGTCTATTGTGACGGAGCCGCGTTCCGCAAGCAGGATGTCGCCTTACGCGATGCCTACGATGTCGAGCTCAAGAAGCTGAAGGAATCCGGCGAGTTCGCCAAGATCATCGAACCCTATGGCTTCTCGGCTGCGGCCGCAATGTCGACGACCCGCGATAAGCTCTGCGCAGCAAAGTAAGTTCGGTCCCACCGGCTCCGCATTGCGGAGCCGGTTTCGAAGGACAGCAACAAGGAATGCGACTTGATGTCGGTATGGTCCGGCTACCTCTCATTGATACTTCAAGGCGCTGTGGTGACGGTCGAACTCACCTTCATGGGATCAGCGCTGGCCCTGGTCGTGGCGTTCATCGCGGGACTGGCGCGACTGTCACGGTTTTTTGCCGTACGGGCGCTAGCCACGGCCTACATCGAATTTTTCCGTGGAACGTCGATCTTCGTGCAGCTTTTCTGGGTGTACTTCGTCCTGCCCTTTGCCGGCGTCACACTGACGCCACTGCAGGCGGGCGTCCTGGCGCTTGGGCTCAATGTCGGGGCATATGGTGCCGAAGTCGTTCGCGGTGCAGTCAAGGCAATCGGACGCGAGCAGACAGAGGCCTGCATCGCGCTCAACCTCTCCCGTTTCCAGCGCATGCGCTACATCATCCTGCCGCAGGCACTGCCATTGATGCTACCGACATTTTGTAACAATGCCATCGAGCTTCTCAAGGGAACTGCTGTCGTTTCGCTGATTTCGCTGACCGACATGACCTTCCAGGCGCAGGTCGTACGGGCCCAGACCGGCAGCACGCTGATCACGTTTGCAACCATTCTGGTTCTCTACTTCCTCATGGCGCTCGCGATCTCAGCAGTCATGCGGTGGCTCGAACACCGCATGACGCGCGGTCTTGATGGCGTGAGGGCCTAGCAATGGAATGGGATTGGGACTTTGTCTGGCAGATCATGCCGACCCTCCTCGAAGGCTTCAGGATCACAATTCTTGCGACGGTGCTCGGCGCAATCGTGGCGGGGGTCCTCGGCCTTGCAATCGCGCTTGCTCGCCGGTCCAAGATCACGGCTCTGTCGCGCGGTGTGGGCTTCTTCTCGGAATTCATTCGGGGCACACCGCTGCTCGTGCAGCTCTATTTCATCTTCTATGTTCTTCCGGACATAGGGATCCGCCTTGCGCCGCTGGTTGCCGGCGTGATCGGCATTGGGCTGCACTATGCCACCTATACTGCGGAAGTTTATCGCGCCGGTATCGAGAATGTGCCGCGGGGACAGTGGGAAGCTGCCAAGGCGGCCAATCTCACCGAACGCCAGACCTGGATCCATGTGATCCTGCCGCAGGCAATCCCTCCGATGATCCCGGCGCTCGCCAACTATTTCATAGCAATGTTCAAGGAAACGCCGTTGCTGTCGGCCATTACCGTCCTCGAGTTGATGAACCAAGCAAAGAGTATTGCCAATAGCAACTACCGCTATATCGAACCGATGACACTCGTCGGCGTCTTCTTCCTCGTGATCAGCCTCATTTCCGTGATCGGCTTGCGCTGGCTCGAGGAACGCTATGCCCGGATGGACGACTGATATGACGACGAACAACGACATCACCATGGCAACCCGCCGTCCGCGTCTCGACGATCGGCCGCTTGCAAAGCGGATCGGGCTCATCATCCTGGCAACCGACCATACCACGGAAGTCGACTTCCAGCGCATGGTCGCCAGTGATCGCATTGGCATTTACGTGAGCCGTATCCACTATGCCAATCCGACGACGCCAGAAAATCTCCTGAAGATGCAGCCGGCCCTGACGGCAGGTGCTGGCCTTATCCTGCCTGGAGAGCCGCTCGACGCCATCATGTATTCCTGTACGTCCGCGTCCGTGGTGATCGGTGACGGCGAGATCGAAAAGGCGATCAATGCCGCAAAGCCCGACGTTCCGGTCGTGACGCCGACGGCAGCCTCGGTGCGTGCGTTGAAGGCATTCGGTGCTCGAAGGATCTCGATCCTGACGCCCTACGTCGCCGAGACAGCCGTTCCCATGGCGGAGTATTTCACAGGCCTCGGCTTCGAGATCGACAGGTTTACGTGCCTCGGTTTCTCCGACGACAGGGAAATGGCACGCATTGCACCGGACGAGATTGAAGCGTTCGCTGTTGAAGCGATGGCGCCGGGGTCTGATGCCCTGTTCATTTCCTGCACGGCCCTTCGCGCCGCCGGGGTCGCCGGCAGCATTGAGAAGAAAGTCGGAAAGCCGGTAGTCAGCAGTAATCTTGCAACGGCATGGGCGTGCCTCAGTCTGTGCGGCGACAAGAGGGCCGATCGAGGCTTCGCCAGTCTGATGACGCTTCCGGTTCCGGGAAACTGATGCCATGCCCGCTGCGTCCACGGTCAGTTTTCAGGATATCATGCGCGCATCGGAACGTATCGCTCCGCACGTGCGCAACACGCCGCTCGTCTCATCGAATGCCTTGAGCAAGATCACCGGCTGCCCTGTGAAGTTGAAGCTCGAGCACCACCAGACGACCGGTAGCTTCAAGCTCAGGGGGGCAACCAACGCCGTCCTGTCGCTGACCGCAGAGGAACGAGCGCGTGGGATCGTTGCCGCGTCGACGGGAAATCACGGGCGAGCCCTTGCCCATGCCGCCAGAGCAGCAGGAACTGCCACGACCATATGCATGTCGCGGCTCGTACCGGAAAACAAGATCACGGAGATCCGCCGCCTCGGCGCGACGATATGCATCGTCGGTAACTCGCAGGACGACGCCCAATGTGAGGTCGACCGACTGGTCGCCGAAGAGGGGCTCGTCGGGATCCCTCCGTTCGACGACGAGCGCGTGATCGCCGGTCAAGCCTCGCTCGGCCTGGAAATTTTCAAGGACTGCCCGGATGTGGACACCGTTCTCGTGCCGCTGTCGGGTGGCGGCCTTGCATCGGGAGTGGCTGCTGCGTTGAAGACCATCAATTCGGCGATCCGTCTTGTCGGAATTTCGATGGAGCACGGCGCTGCCATGAAGGCAAGCATCGATGCCGGCAGGCCCGTCGAGGTTATCGAGGAAGAGAGCTTTGCGGACTCGCTTGGCGGCGGCATAGGCCTTACGAACCGGCTGACCTTTGCCATGTGCCGCGATCTGCTCGACGATGTCGTTCTGCTGTCCGAGAGCGAAATCGCAAAGGGCATGCTTCACGCCTACGATGCTGAGCGCGAGATAGTGGAGGGCGCCGGCGCTGTCGGGATCGCCGCTCTCCTGGCGGGCAAGATCACTCCATCCGGGCCGATCGTCGTCATTCTCTCTGGCAGGAACGTTGACATGGACCTGCATCGCCGCGTGATCAACGGTGCAACGGCTCTTTCGGGGAGGTGCGCCGCATGAGCTCGATGGTGATTCTTAGCGAAGCTGATCTCAGAAAGATCATCGGTCTGGACCTGGAGGCCGTCGGTTGCGTCGAGGACGCGTTCAGGGCGCTTGCCACGAAGGCCGTGTCGATGCCACCGATCCTGAGGCTCGATATTCCCGAGCATCGGGGCGAGGTCGATGTGAAGACGGCTTATGTCCCTGGTGTCGACGGCTTCGCGATCAAGATCAGCCCGGGATTTTTTGACAATCCAAAGATCGGCCTGGCGAGCACGAACGGAATGATGGTGTTGCTTTCGAGCCGGACGGGGCTCGTACAAGCTCTGCTGCTCGATAATGGGTATCTGACGGATGTGAGAACGGCTGCTGCGGGCGCAGTGGCGGCGCGACATCTGTCGCGCGAGGATTCAACGGTCGCGGCCATCTTTGGTGCCGGCATGCAGGCAAAACTGCAGCTCGAGGCGCTGACGCTCGTCCGCCCCATCACCAATGCGCGCATCTGGGCGCGCGATCACGAAAAGGCACAGGCGGTTGCGGCCGAGTGTTCGGCAAAGCTCGGAATTGGGGTCGAGGCGATCGTCGATGCGAGGACCGCGGTTCGCGGCGCCGACATTATCGTGACGACCACTCCTGCGGAACGGCCGATCATCCAGTCTGAATGGCTAGAGCGGGGCCAGCATCTGACGGCCATGGGGTCGGATGCCGAACATAAGAACGAAGTCGAACCTGCGGCGATTGCGATGGCGTCACCCTATGTTGCCGACAGCCTGAAGCAGACCCGTCGGCTTGGAGAGTTGCATCACGCAATCTCGATCGGTCTGGTCGGCGAGGATGCCGAATTCCCGGAGCTCGGACAGATTATTGCCGGTCGGGTGGCCGGTCGGACCGACGCTTCAGGCATCACCATTGCAGACCTGACCGGGACCGGGATCCAGGATACCGCCATCGCCACGCTCGCCTTTTCGCGGGCTGCAGCCGCCCGGGCCGGCATGACATTCGAAAGCTGATCCGGTGCTGCACCGGACAAGGAGGGACGAGCATGAGTGAACCGAATCTTAAATTTTCGCGCGACGAATACAGCCTTCGGCTGGAAAAGACCCGCAAGGCAATGGAAGCAAAGGGCGTCGAGCTGCTGATTGTCAGCGACCCCTCGAACATGGCCTGGCTGACGGGTTACGACGGGTGGTCCTTTTACGTCCATCAGGCCGTGATTGTTCCGCCGTCAGGCGAGCCAATCTGGTTCGGCCGCGGACAAGATGCCAACGGCGCCAAGCTGACCGCCTATCTCAGCCATGAGAACATCATCGGTTATCCTGACCACTACGTGCAATCGACCGAGCGACATCCGATGGATTACCTCTCGGGCATCCTCGCTGATCGTGGCTTCGCAAAGCTTTCGATCGGCGTCGAGATGGATAACTACTGGTTCTCGGCAGCTGCATTTGCCTCATTGCAAAAGCATCTCCCAAACGCCCGCTTTGTGGATGCCACGGCACTCGTCAACTGGCAGCGAGCGGTCAAGAGCCCGACCGAGATCAAGTACATGCGCAATGCCGCCCGCATTGTCGAAGCCATGCATGCGCGCATCTTCGACAAGATCGAGGTCGGGATGCGCAAGTGCGATCTGGTTGCCGAGATCTACGATGCCGGCACGCGTGGTGTCGATGGTATTGGCGGGGACTATCCGGCGATCGTGCCGCTGCTGCCCTCAGGCGTCGAAGCCTCGGCCCCGCATCTCACCTGGGACGACCGGCCCATGAGGAGTGGCGAGGGCACCTTCTTCGAGATTGCCGGCTGCTACAATCGCTACCACCTGCCGCTCTCTCGCACGGTCTTCCTCGGCAAGCCAACGCAGGCCTTCATCGACGCCGAGAAGGCAACGCTTGAGGGAATGGAAGCCGGTCTTTCGGTCGCCAGGCCTGGTAACACCTGCGAGGACATTGCCAACGCTTTCTTCGCGGTTCTGAAGAAGTACGGCATTGTCAAGGATAGCCGCACTGGTTACCCGATCGGTCTGTCCTATCCGCCGGATTGGGGCGAGCGCACGATGAGCCTTCGTCCCGGCGACCGCACCGAGCTGAAGCCCGGCATGACGTTCCATTTCATGACCGGCCTGTGGCTCGAGGACATGGGTTTCGAGACGACGGAAAGCATCCTGATCACCGATAGTGGTGTGGAGTGCCTCGCCAATGTTCCGCGCAAGTTGATGGTCAAGGATTGATCGGCGATGAGTGAGACGAATTTGCGTCCGTCGTCGATCAGCGCGACGGTCGATTTCAATGCCGCGGGCATCCAGCACGGCTTCCTCAGGCTGCCCTACAGTCGCGATGACTCGGCATGGGGGTCGGTCATGATTCCGATTTCCGTCATAAAGAACGGGGAAGGGCCGACGGTTCTTCTGACGGGCGGCAATCACGGTGATGAATACGAAGGGCCGATTGCGCTCTTCGATCTCGCAAGGACTTTGCAGGCTGAGGTCGTCAGCGGTCGCGTCATAATCGTTCCGGCGATGAACTATCCGGCGTTTGCCGCCGAAACGAGGACATCTCCAATCGACAAGGGCAACATGAACCGCAGCTTTCCGGGCAGACCGGACGGCACGGTTACGCAAAAGATTGCCGATTACTTCCAGCGCACGCTCTTGCCGCTTGCCGACATCGTTCTTGACTTTCACTCCGGCGGGAAGACGCTTGACTTTCTGCCGTTCTGCGCTGCCCACATCCTTCAGGACAAGGATCAGGAGAGGAAGGGCTTCGAATTCGTGGAAGCTTTCGGCGCTCCATACTCGATGAAGATGCTGGAGATCGACGCGGTCGGCATGTACGACACTGCGGCCGAGGAGATGGGCAAGATCTTCGTTACGACCGAGCTCGGGGGTGGCGGTACGGCAACGGCGCTGAGCGCCGCGATCGCCAAGCGCGGCGTCATGAACGTGCTCAAACGGGCGGGCGTCGTGAGCGGCGAAATTGATCATAAACCGACACAATGGCTCGATATGCCGGATAGCGACTGTTTCATTTTCAGCGAGAGCGCGGGCCTTGCCGAGTTCTCCGTTGACCTCGGTGAGCGCGTCAGGAAAGGCGACGTCGTCGTCAAGATTCATCCTGTCGGAAGGACAGGCGAGCCGCCGGTCGGGCTGGTGGCAAAGATGGATGGCATTCTCGCCGCTCGCCATTTTCCAGGCTTGATCAAGCAGGGAGACTGCGCGGCGGTTATCGCGCAGTAGGCCGGAGCCTGATCTCGTGCGAGGCTTGACCGGGCACGGTCGCAATGGCCGCGAACGCCTGATGACAATCTGGCAATGGTACACGACCAGTGCGCCCATGATGACATGCTGGCGGCAGACGCGCCATGCATCGCCGACCGCATGAAGGCCATTGCCTGGCACTGCAAGCCATATGCTGGCGCGGTGCCTCCGGCGCAAATATGAAGCTTTAGCGCATCGGTGGCGGCCGGCGTGCATTTTGTTGCTGTCGTCATTCGCCGGAATTTGCGTTCCTTCCGGAACGTCATAGCGGCTTTTCGGCGACGTAAAGGAAGCGCGACAGGCGCTTGTCCTTGGCGAGCCTTGCAGCTGTCGCCAGCATCAACTGGCGTCGCTCGAAAAACGCGTCGCCTTCTTCGCGGCGGAGAACATCGGCCCGGCGATGTCGAGCGTCATGCCAGCGGGAGCCGATCACTGCGACTGCATCGGCGCGATCGAGCCTGTTGAGGAGGTTTAATCCGGCTGCGGCTATCGCCTCCTCGTTCAGCCCCGGCGGAACGAAGAAAAGGTTTGCCCCCAATGCCGAACGCCCGTCGACATCACCCTTGGAAAGCGCACCGGTAACCACGAACGGGTCGGTAAAGACAAGGCGTCCGGCGGCGCAAAGCAGGCGGGCCCAATCGGAGATCGCCTCAAAACGGTTCGGCAGATGACAGAGCGCGTCGATGCAGAGAATAGCGTCAAAGCTGCTGTCTTCGAACGGCAGCTTGGAGCTGCAATCACATACCGCAAAGGTAACCCGGTCGGCGAGGCCACGCCGCTGGGCAAGCGCGTTGCCGTGCGCGACGCCTTCGGCTTCGAGGTCGAGTCCGACCAGGCTGCAGGTCAAATGCTCGACAAGCGCCAAGGATGGACCGCCGGCACCACATGCAACATCGAGCACACGGCTTTCACCATTAAGGGCCAGGAAATTGCCAATTTCGTGTTGCTCGGCGCTGGACCGCCAACTCTCCTGGCCGATGTCGTCGCCGAAGACCTCCCGGCGTATTTCCGCTGCAAGGTGGCCGTGTGTACGGGAATATTGCGGACCATAGAATCCGCTTCCATCGCTTGTCTGACTGGCGTCCTGTTTGCTCATGGCAGCCCCGAATGCGTCACGACAACATTCAATGCAGCTAATATACAGCCGGCAGACTGGGTGAGGTCAATCCGGTCGATTGTCGCGTCCCTCAGCGCGGTTCGCGTGTCGCGGTCAGTCCCCTACCGGTTGCTGCACGCACGCCGTAGGATTCCAGTTCTTCCGGTACGGAGGCCTTCACGATATCGCTGACGCTGCTGGCAGCTTTCACGTGGCGCGCGACGCGATGCGGGAACTGGCTTGCCAATGTTGAGGGGATCTCGCTGTCTCTATCATGCCGGACCGACGGGAGCCCGACAATTGTCAGGCTTCCTCTATCAAGGCAACAGGGGCGCTTGCCCGAATTGACCCAATGGCTCGCTGATCGACTAGGTTGCGCCGCTCTGCTTCAGAACCGCATAGCGAAGATGAAGCGCACCGTTCCCGAGGGGAGTGCATTCAATCAGCGACAGCTCGACCTTACCCGCCAGACATTCCTCGCCAAACTCGATGACCCTGTCGCTTCCCCGCCTTGATTCCAGTGCCGGGGCGACGATCAAGCTCAGTTCATCGACAAGACCCGACGTCATCAGCGAACCGTTGATCCGCGCCCCGCCTTCAAGAACGATGCGGTCAACACCAAGTTCTTCACCGAGCACATCGAGCATTTCGCCCACATCAATATCAGGTCCATCGGAAACGACATAGGAAACACCGTAAGCGGCCAGTTCCGCCAGGTGACTATCCGATACGTCGGAGCCGAGCAGCACGACGACATGGTCGCCGTAGAGTTCGCCGGCGGCAAAATGCAATTTTCCGGAAGGGTCGAGCGCGATTGCGAAGCTTTCTGCATCCGGCCTGGCAAAATGTGTGGGCCGCCTGGCGCTTGCTGGGACGGCTGGGGGATGAGCCGTCGCTTTCGAGATTTCGGCCATCGTTACGCGCCCAACCATCCAGGCGTTTCCGCCGAGTTCCTTCTGAACCTTCTCATAGAGAGACGACCAATCAGCCTTGCTTCCATCGGGGCTCTTCGTCCAGCGGCTTGGATGAAGGCTCCCGTCCGGCGAGGTCAACATGCCCAAAGCACGAGCGAAAGCCAGGAGCGAGTGCCAGTCGAACGAGCGGGACGAGGGCAGTCGCCTGAGGGACCTGGGGCGGTGGCGCACGCTGGCATGGGGGGTTCTTCAAGTGTCGCGATAAATTTTCTTCTACTTCATGGCGAACTTCGTTACATTGGAGAGAAGTCGATGCGAATGCGGACCGGAATGAAGCAGATGAAAGCGCGGGCGCATTAAGGGGGTAGACCCTACACCACGCGCCTGATACCGGGGGGCGTGACGTGAAGTGGCTTTTTCGCATCCTTGTTGGCGTGGGTGTCATCGTTCTCCTGTCGGTCGCGCTCATTTTCTATCCGGTCATCCATGACTGGTGGTATCCGCCGTTTCGCTCCGGCAATGTTGCCGACGAGGCGAAGGCTGCCGGTCGCAATGCGGCTTCGTTCCCAGCTGCGGATGAGGATTATTTTCATGACATGGACCGTGGCGTTGCCCTGACAGGAGACGAGATCAAAGGGCGTAATGCCTGGATCGTCTGGTCCGGTGGCAACGACCGCTTCTGGGATGGCATGACCAAGGCCACCTTCGGAAGCTTCGATCTCCTCAAGATCGTCAGCTCTGATCGCGACACGCGATGGAAGGTTCTTGGCCTCCTGAACGAACCATGTTTCGACAAGGCCACGGCGCCAGATCCGAAATACGGGCTGCGGCTCGATGTGCGCCGATCCGATTGTCCGCCCGATCCGTTCGCCAACGCCGAGAAGTATCCGGGTGTTGCGATCGGCGCGCGCGGAAACACCGTCCCACTTGGTTCGTTCTATGGAGAGCCGTCCGGCATCGTTGGCCTGCGACTGTTTCCCAATCCCGAATTCGACAAGGCCGCAGCGGAGCGATGGGACGGAAATCGTTATTACAACGACCCCACCTACTATAACGACAAGAACCTCGTGCGTCCGTATCGGGTCGGCATGTCCTGCGGCTTCTGCCATATCGGGCCAAGCCCGGTTCACCCTCCGGCAGATCCAGAACATCCGCAATGGGCGGACCTGAGCTCGACGGTTGGTGCCCAGTACATGTGGGTCGACAGGCTGTTCATCTACTCGGCCGACAAGTCGAACTTCATGTTCCAGCTGGTCCATACCTACCGCCCCGGGGCGATGGATACGTCCCTAGTGTCCACAGACTATATCAACAATCCACGCACCATGAATGCGATCTACAACGTATCAAACCGCCTGGCGCTGGCACAGCAACTCGGGAAGGAAACGATTGCCGGGGGCGAACAGGATAACAAGCAGTTCAAGGACTACCTGCATGAGGGACCCTTGATACAGTCCTTTGTCGCGCCCGACACAGTGTTCACCCCGCGTGTGCTGAAGGATGGATCGGACGCAGTGGGAGCGCTTGGAGCACTCAATCGCGTTTATCTCAACATCGGCCTCTTCAGTGAGGAATGGCTTCTGCACTTCAATGCAGTGGTCGGCGGCAAGCCTATTTCGCCAATCAAGATCGCAGATGCCCAGAAGCAGTCGAGCTACTGGCAGGCCACGGAGATGATGACACCTGCCACTGCGCTCTTCTTCCTGAAGGCAACTCGGCCGGATCTTCTGAAGGATGCCCCCGGGGGCGCTGCCTACCTCAGCAATGACCAAGCTGTCCTCATGCGCGGGAGGTCGGTTTTCGCGACCACGTGTGCCCGCTGCCATTCGAGCAAGATGCCGCCATTGCCCGCGGGTCTCAATCTGGCTCAATGCAATGGTCCAGGCTACATCGACTGCTTTAAGTCCTATTGGGGTTGGACGAAGACTGCGGATTACAAGCAGCAGATGACCCAGATTGTGCTTCAGCCTGACTTCCTCGACGACAATTTCCTGTCGAACGAACTGCGCATCCCGGTGACGCTGCTAAGGACCAACGCCTGCAGCCCGCTGGCGACAAACGCGATTGCCGGCAATATATGGGACAACTTTTCGTCACAGTCCTACAAGCACTTGCCATCGGTCGGGACAATCACCGTACGAGATCCGTTTCAAGGTCAGCGCCGACCCTTTGCAATGCCCGACGGAGGACGCGGTTATACCCGTGTTCCTTCGCTGGTCAGCCTGTGGTCGACCGGTCCGTATCTCCTCAACAATACCGTCGGACCATTCGATGAAAGTCCTTCGGTCGATGCCCGCATGAAGGTTTTCCAGGCTTCGATCGAGCAGATGCTATGGCCTGAAAGACGGGTGAAGGACACTGTGCTTGGAAAGGACGGGGTCTACAGGATCGACCGTACGACCGCACGCAGTCTCATAACTTTGCCGCAGGGTTTTGTGCCGGAGATCCTGCGACCGCTCCAAGGCACTCTCCATCGTTGGCTGCCATGGCTGGTGACGCAAGGCGGAGACATCACCATCGGACCCATTCCCCAGGGCGTGCCTGTCAATCTTATCGCCAATATTCGGCCGTTGGCAGAGACGCACGATCCAGTCCAGGCCGTCGACCATACCGCGCGCCTTGTCGGATTGTTGCACGGGCTCAAAGCCTCGCTTGCCTCGGTGCCTGACAACGCCAGTGACGAGGAACTGCGTCGTCATTTCGCCGAACATGGGCCTGCGATGCTGGCGCTCGACAAGTGTACCGATTTCGAGGTCAACAGGGGCCACTATTTCGGAACAGCGGCCTTCAACGACGTCGACGGGCTCAGTGATGACGAGAAGGCGTTTGGTAGCGAGCCACCGCTCAGCGACGACGACAAGCGCGCCCTCATCGAATTCCTGAAGACCTTTTGATGGGTTTGAGATGGAAGCCGCGAGCAGCATGGGTGGCGAGGAGTTCGACTATATTGTCGTCGGAGCGGGTGCCGGCGGCGGAACGGTTGCCGCGCGCCTTGCGGAGGCCGGATGCCGCGTTCTCGTTCTTGAGGCTGGAGAGGATCCACGCTCTGCCGGAGGCGACAGGCTTGCGGATGAATACGATGTTCCCGCATTCCATCCGTTCGCCTCTGAGAACCCGGCGATCGCCTGGAATTTTCGGGTCAGACACTCTTCGGATGCAGAAGACGTGCTCTATCCCCGCGCGAGCGCGATTGGCGGATGTACGGCTCACAACGCGATGATCTTCATTCAGCCGCACGACGCGGACTGGGACGGGATTGCAGCCTTGACCGGGGACGAGACCTGGTCGGCAAACGCCATGCAGCGCTACTTCGGGATGATCGAGAATTGCCGTCACCGGCCAATCTGGCGGGCCCTGTCGCAAATCGGAATTGCAAAGACCGGTCACGGCTGGGACGGTTGGCTGCAGACGGAGCGGGCACTGCCCTTGCAGGCTGTGATGGACGGCCTCCTCAGGGTGACTTTGTTCACGTCGGCGGTGGCCGCGATCGCCATCAGCAAGCGACCCCTGGCAGCATTGCGCGCCCTGTTGGGCGGGCGAGCGGATGCTAACGACCGATCCATGGTGAGGCGCGGAACTGAGGGGCTTTTCTATACGCCGCTTTCGACCGCCGGCCACAGGCGGGTCGGAACACGCGAGCGCTTGCTCAAGGTGGCAAGTGATCATCCATCCCGCTTGCGCATTGAAACGAACGCCCTCGTGTCACAGGTTCTGTTCGATGTCGACAATCGGGCTACAGGCGTTTCATTCCTCAAGGGACGTGGACTCTACCGCGCGGGTCCGGTGCCGTGCACTGATGCGGGTGACCATCACGAGGCGCATGCCCGTCTTGGCGTGATCCTTGCCGGCGGAGCGTTCAAC
This sequence comes from Rhizobium sp. BK399, assembly GCF_014194695.1. Taxonomy (GTDB): domain Bacteria; phylum Pseudomonadota; class Alphaproteobacteria; order Rhizobiales; family Rhizobiaceae; genus Rhizobium. The sequence continues at coordinate 71,611 of NZ_JACIAH010000008.1, forward strand.
ACGCCGCAGCTGCTCATGCTGTCTGGCGTCGGTCCGGCCGAGCATCTGAGGGAGCACGGCATTCCCGTGCGCGTCGACCTTCAAGGCGTCGGACGGAACCTGCAGGATCGCTACGAGATCGGCGTCGTCAATCGGATACGGTGGCCGTGGAAGGCCCTCGAGCGAGCGCGCTTCAAGCGCGGCGATCCCTTGTATGGCGAATGGCTCAAAAAGCGTAGCGGCATGTATACCTCCAATGGTGCCGCGATGGCGGTCGTGCGCCGCTCCACTCCGGACAGGAAGCTTCCGGACCTCTTTGCGATGGCACTTCTTGGCGATTTCCGAGGCTATTTTCCCGGCTATTCCGAACTCGTCGCGCGCAGGCACAATGTCCTGACCTGGGCCGTCCTGAAAGCTCACACGGAGAACCGCGCCGGTCTGGTGACACTGCGATCCTCTGATCCCCGCGATACGCCCCTTGTAGACTTCCGCTATTTCGAGGAGGGCAGCGGCAACGCTGCCTCTGACTTGACGGCGGTCGTTGCCGGCATTCGCTTTGCCCGCAGGCTTTCACGCCTGCTGAAGGCATTCGGGCTGGTCGTGGCCGAGGAGACGCCAGGAGAGGAATTGCAGAGCGATGAGCAGCTCATCCAGCATGTGCGCGCCAATGCCTGGGGTCACCACGCGTCCTGCACATGTCCGATTGGAACGAGGGAACAGGGCGGTGTTGTCGATCGACGACTTGGCGTGCACGGCACGAAGGGCCTTTATGTGGCCGATGCATCGGTATTTCCGCGTATTCCTGGCTTCTTCATTGCGAGCGCCGTGTGCATGGTGGGCGAGAAGGCAGCCGAAATGATCCGGGAGGATGCAAGTCACCGGATGGAGGCAAGGCATTGACGTGGAAGCAATTGCACGATGGCCTGGTACGGCTTCTCAACCTCGAACGGAGAATTGATCCTTTCATTCGCCCACCCGTGGACAGGCTGCTGCGTCCACCCATCGCAGGACTGGCCCAGGCCTGGTTGAGGGCTACGCGCGGGCGCGCACCGTCAATGCCGGCGATGGAAAAGACCCTTGCCGGGGAGGACGAATGCGTCGAGAAGATCATAAAGGAAATGTCGGCATATATGTCCACGCACTATCGCCCGGGCGGTTACCAGCGCGCAGGCAACACCAAGACCCACGGTGTCGTTCGCGGTCGCTTCATCGTCCGGCCTGATCTGCCTGATGCGATGCGCCAGGGGGTTTTCAGCGCGCCGCGGGAGTTTCCGGCCTGGGTCCGTTTTGCCGGGCCCGGTCCGGGCCTGCCTCCTGATATTGACGATGTCGGTGTGCTGAGCTTCGGCATCAAGCTGATGGGGGTCGATGGAGCGAAATGTCTTGACGACGAACAATTCACCCAGGACTTTACCGGCATCAGCACGCCAACCTTCACCACCCCGAACGTGGTTGAAAATGCCAAGCTGCAGACGTGGATCAATCGCGGTCTGCCGCTGTTTTATTTTGTCAATCCAGGCGATCCACATCTTCTCGACGCAGTCATGCAGGGACTTTGGGCGAGAACGCAGACGAGCCCTCTCGAGACTGAATACTGGAGCTGTGTTCCGTATCTTCTGGGCGCCGGTCAGGCAATGCGCTACTCGATCCACCCTGTCCGTACCAGCCGGACGCGCGTTCCGAACCTGCCTGGGCGACCGCCTGACAATTACCTTCGCGAGGCCATGGCTGCGACGCTGAATGAGGGGCCGGCCAGTTTTGAATTCCGCATCCAGGTGCAGACGGATCCGTCGTCGATGCCGATCGAGGACGCCTCGATCATCTGGTCGCAAAGCCTTTCGCCGCCAATACCGGCGGCAGCGCTTGTCCTTGAGCGCCAGGTTTTCGACAGTCCCGCCCAGCTTGCTTTTGCCGATCGACTTTCGTTCAACCCCTGGCATGCGCTGGCCGAGCACAGGCCGCTCGGAAACCAGAATCGTGCGCGCAAGCGCATCTACCAGGAACTGTCGACCCTGCGTCAGACGATGAATGCTGTGCCGCATGTCGAACCGACCGGCTCCGAGACATTCATTTGAGTGTGTCTACCTCGGGCAACCGATGCAAATAGGTATTCTCAGGGCAATGCAGCCAGATATTGGAGCGCCCTCAGTCCGGGCAGGAAGAAATAGGCTCCGCCGCGCACGGTGACAAAACTCGGGAGGCTCTCTATCCGGTTCGGCGCGCCGTTGGTTTGGCAGGTGAAACTGTCGGTGCGCGATCCATCCAGCAGAGGCACACGGCTGCCGACAATCGGATCGGACTCGCTGGAAAGCCCACCGAACTTCGAACTCTCCAGCCATGCATTCTGGATGAATTCGAACTGCCGCGCAATATTGGCGTTGAGGCAGACGAAGTAGAGGCCGCCCGACATGTCGCCGGTCTCCTGCGACGGGTCATATTTGCGCCCCCGCCTGAGAATGCGGTGGAAGCGTGCTGATGCTATCACGTCTGTTCGTGGAAGCGGCCTGGGAAGCCCCAGCTGACGAAGCAGGCCGGACAGCCGACTTTGCGTACCGCCGGGGATGTCGGCGTTGCGCGGATTGGCGCGACGAATGTGTGCGCCGAGGGGACAGGTGATCCCATCCGGATCACCATCGAAATCGAAGTCGTTGGATGGTTCATGGACGGTCGAGGCCTTGCTTTCAACGGCGGCAAGGGGCGTACCGGATCTTGCTCGCCCGACCATTTTTTCGGCAAGCTGCTCGGCCGCCTGGCGCGAACCGCCAACGCTTTCCAGGAATTGCCAGAAACCTGTGACGTCCTGTTCCAGCTGCCGGATCACCAGGTAGGACCCGTTTGCGCCCAGGTCACGCCTGTCGTCACCGACAAACGCCCGGAGCACGCCATGTGGATCGGCTTGCTCCGGCACGAACGGCCGGTCGGTCACCAGCCCGTATTCGTTGGTGTATCCCAGCACCATTTCACCCGCGGCGATCCGGTCGCGATAATGATACTCGTCATTCTCCTGCGATCGCGTATCACGGATCCAGTCGATGGAAGGCTGGCTCAATCCGTCGGCAAAGCCGAAAGGTTCGCGCCCATCCATGAGGCCGGTCCGCAGCTCCCGCACCAGGTGAAAGCCTGCAAAAAAGGACGGCGTTTCGACCAGTCGACGCCAATCGACAAGTGCGCCGGCTTCTGCGTAAAGCATCGCCACGACGTCGACGGGGGCGTTCTCCGGACCGCCCCAGGTCCAGCTTTGCGGTGCGCTTGGCCCAAGATCGCCGAGCCTGCGGGTCCGGCTTTCATCACCACTCATTCCCGATTTGAACTCGGCTGGAAACGATGCAAGCGCTTCTTCCGAAAGACCGATGCGGCGAAGGCCACCGGACGTCAACGCGACATGCAGCGCGCTTGGAATTTGTTTTTGGAACGCGGCATTCGTAACCGGCGCGCTGGCAAGCCATGCCTTGGCGGATGCCGGGTCGGCAATCGTCAGGATTAGGAACACCGCCTCGGGGAGCGTGCCGTATCCCGACCGGACGATCCCCTGAACATCTTCGAGTTCGACCTTTCCGGTGGTGACTGGCGAACGGGGTCCCATAGTCAAAGCTCCGCCAGCCATTGCCGGGCGAGCGCGTCGCTCATCCTTGTGGTGTCAAGACCCTGCCTGACGCGGGCGTTGCGGGCGATATCAGCGGTCGTCAGGCCGGGGTATGCCTTGTACCAGATCGCGGTCGGCAGCTGATGACGTCGAATGTAATACTTGAACGCCTGCTCGTCCTTGGCTCCATCGAGGATGAGGTAGCGCGTCCTCGGGTAACCAATCCCATTGCTGAAGACGAGATTCAGTCCAAAAGCAGCCTTGTTGACGAAGTCGTCCATGTAGGCCTCCAGGCTGCCGTCATAGTTGCTGCCAAAAAACAGGTGCTTGTGGTCATCGAGAAAGACCCAGCGCGCGAAGTGGATGGAGCCGACACGCGCGAGCCTTCCCCTGGTGTAGAGATGGCGTGTCGTGACACCAAGCACCCAGAACACGAAGATCAGGGTCCACAACCGAAACCGGCCTGGCTTGACCGTACCGTAGGCACTGAACTGGTTGGTCACCTCGAAGTCCTCGCGGACAACGAGCGATTTCAGATGCTCGTCGGATGGTCGCGCCAGCACGCTCGCATCCGTTGTTTCCCGACGCCGCAAAATGAGCAGAAAGAAAGGCGCAACGATCAGCAGGAGGGGCGAAAGCAGCACAAGCAGGACAATGTTAGTGACGAGGTCGAGTGCGTCGCGTAATCGTTCCTCGAGCGATATTGACTGCGGGGCGGGCGGCTTCGGCCCCTCGTTCATCACCCTGTCCCGCAGACGCCGGTGAAGATCCAAAGGAGATGCCGCCAGCGGGCGTTCCTGCGGCAGGTAGCTTATCAGGGCGGCCCGGAGCGCAGCTTCATCGTGGACCTGGCGGACGGTACGGCCTGGCCAGTTGCTGTAGTTGACGACAGGCTCGATATTGTGCGCAGTAAGCCAGGCGTCAAGCGGAACAGCCGGGTTAAAGTCTAGGCAATGGGCGAAGATCCTCGAAAGGCCCGGTCCCGCAATCCCCACGAGGTCCTTGACGAAGTCTTCCCTCTTGCCGTCGATGTCGCCAAGAAAGGCGATCTTTGGAGCGGCCGGGTTTGTCGAAACGCCGTAGGACGCGTTGTCGGCAGCCGTATTGTCGTCAAGGATGACGATCCGAGCGAAATGAAGGCCTGGCAGCCGCGCGAACGGAAGCTCGGAATTGTTCGGATCTGCTAGTCCTGGCTCGGACGTCATCGTCGCCAGAAGCAGCTCAAGTGCCTCCCGGCGATGTGGATCAAGCTGCGAAACGAACATGAAGGTGGACGAGACAGGCATCTCGGCGACCTCAAAACTGCAAGGCGAAATCGATTAGGCGGTCCTTTCCCCAATAAACCTTTCCCAGATAGAGGTTGGGTCCGATCAAGCGAATCTCGTCACGAATCCAGTGCGCAAGGAGCGATGTCTCCGAATAGTCGAGAACGATGCAGTCCTTCTCATCAAGCCAGCTCGGCGCCACATAGACCTTTGCAATGATCGCACTTAGTCCGAAGGGCAGAATCCGGTTGCGTAACAAGCCCGACTTGGCATCGAAAATCTTTCCCTGCCAGGCAAACAGGTTGATGAAACTCGCGATCTCGGGCGTAAACGATGAGCCTGCAGCAACGATCGCCGTCCCGGCTCCTTCGCCGTCCGGGATTGGCCCGGGCTCGCTTTCACTGAAGAGAGTGTCGAGTTCGGCCTGTGTCATCTCGAGCAGCCGAGGAACTGTGTAGGCATCTGCAACTGATGGCATGGTCGACAAGCTCCTTGTTTCCCCTGTTATCCCGGAATGAAAGTCTGGAAAGATCGCGAAGGACTGGAGGTAAATCTAAGATAGCATAAATCGCCGCTACATATCAGCAGCTTCGAGGCATCGTGTGCAAAATGTAAAGCTGTCCGGCCCGGAGTGCCGTTGTGGCGTTGCCCTCATTGACGCTGCAGTCTGACGGCCTTTGCTGATGTCTGGTACACGACCAGGTTAGGTCGACAATTATGTACTACCACCTTTTGATATATTAGACTAAGCTAAGATAGATCTGCGGATGGGGGCTATGTTGTCGAGCGTAAGCACATCAATGGTTGCAAGTCTGGTCATTGTTGCTGGTCTTGGCGCCCAGGTCCCAGGCCAAAGCGTCGGCGATGGGACGGCTGACGAGCGCCCGCCAATCGTGACCATCAAATGCAAGAATACGTTGATCGCCTTTTTCAACGGAACGTTCTGCAGAACGAATGAGCCGCGTGGCTTTGAGGGCAACCGCAACAGCAATGACAGCAGAAACCGTAGTCAGTCATCCTCGTCGACGTCGTCAGGAAGTTCATCAACAAGTTCGCCAGACAGCGGAAATTCGCCGATGGGTGGTTCGTCGTCGCCAATGGGCGGCGACAATTCCAGTCCCATGAACTGAGGATCGCCAATGCCACGCAAACTGTGTCGATGGACATGAGTGAGAATTGGGCAATCTGCGTAGGCATCAACCGTTATGACAACATCAAGCCTCTGGCGTATGCGAGGCAGGACGCTGAGGCCATTGCCGACTTCTTCAGGAAGGCGGCTGGGTTCAAAGGTGTCTATTCCTTTGCCGAGGACGCACCGCCGATCACCGCGGACTTTGGCCAGCCGTTGCAGTCGAGCCCGACGTTCATCAATTTGAGGCGGTTCCTTCGGGTCCGCTTCGAAGAGCGTTTTCTGCAGCCGAGCGACAACATCTGGTTTTTCTTTGCTGGTCATGGCAAGCGGGTACGAGAGCAGGACTACCTGCTTCCCCTGGACGTTGATCCGGGAAATGTCGAGGAGACCGCAATACCCGTCAGGTACGTCGTCGAACGGTTGCGCAGAAGCGGCGCGGAAAACGTTATCCTGCTTCTCGATGCGTGCCGCAACGAAGGCTCGCGTGACGGCGAGGGAGCTGGCCTCGAAAAGCTCAAGGGCACTGTGACCTTGAGTTCCTGTTCGGCGGCAGAATTTTCCTACGAGATCGAAGAACTAGCGCACGGCGCCTTTACGTATGGCCTGCTCGAAGCGCTTCAGCTACAGGGCAAGAGCAGCTGTGCGACGGTCGAACGGCTGGACAATTACCTCCAGACACGAGTGCCGGAGATCTGCCGACTGCACGGAAAGCCAGTCCAGACCCCATGCACCTTCGCCGAACCATTGTCGAAACGGAACTTCATTCTCCTGCCGGCGGCTGCACGCGCTGAAGACATTGAAGCATTGAAGCTCGACGCCTTTCAGGCCGAGGCAAACGACGACTTTCTCTTGGCAGAGCAGCTGTGGTGGCGAATCCTGGCGGTCGATCCGGCCGATATGGACGCTCGGGCTGGAATCAAGCGGGTTGGCGAAGACCTCAGGGAGCGCGGTGAGAAAAAACAATGGTGGCAATCGATCACGCGCCGGCAAGTGCTCACCATCGCAGGCGGTGGCCTGGTCGTTGCCGGAGGCATCGGTGGCTGGCGAGCATGGGAGGCGATCGGAGGCCGGCGCCCTAAACCTTTCGAAAGACAGACAGAGTTCGTGACAGTTGAGACCGTGGATTCGCGCGGGAATCCGCAACCAATTGCACGCCGCAAGATCAGCTATTTTGTCGAGCCGATCGGTCACAACGCCAGCATGGAGCTAAGCCTTCTGCCAGGCGGAGATTTCCCGATGGGATCCGCAATCGGGGAGTTTCCCAACAAGGTTTCGGAAAGACTACGGGCTTCGCCGATGCGTGTCAGGCCGTTTGCGATCAGCAGAACGACTGTCAGCCAGCAACAATGGCTTGCCGTCCAGGACCTTCATTCCGAAACGGTCGAGTGGCCGATATCGTCCGATCCGTCCTCCTTCAAAGGTGACGATCTTCCGGTGGAAACCGTAAGCTGGCAGGATGCGACCGAGTTCTGCTCGCGGCTAAGCGCTATCACCGGACGGCTATACAGGCTCCCGACGGAAGCCGAGTGGGAATATGCCTGTCGCGCGGGTTCAACGACGGCGTTTCATTTTGGCCCCACCCTGACCGACACGCTCGCCAACTATTGTGGCACGGGCGGCGCGGTATGCGGCTCGAGCTTCACACGCGACGTATCGAGCCTCGATTATGACGGCGTGAAATATCCGGATGGTGGTTATGGAGATGGACCGACAGGTGGTTTCCTGGGCAAGACGACGCCGGTCCGCACCTATCCGCCAAACGCGTTCGGTCTTTTCCAGATGCACGGCAACGTGTGGGAACATTGCCTCGACAACTGGGCACCGGACCTTGATCGGCTGCCCGATGACGGAGGACCGTTCCGGAGCGGAGGCACCGACCTGCGGGTGCTCAGGGGAGGGGCCTGGTCCCACAATCCGGCCCTTTGTCGCTCTGCTTCACGCGATCGGATGGCGGAGACGACGAGTGGCTGGGAGGGGCGAGTGGGCTTGCGTGTGGTTTGTGAACTTGAGGGAGATTGATTGATGGACAAGGAAATATTCATCAAAACTGAAACCGTTCCTATTCAGGTCGGCGCCAGGAGCGGGGATGACATTGGCGGCGGCTTCGGCGCGTCCATCGCGAGTACGGGAATGAAGCTGGTCGCGGTCAGCGCAGACGCGCTGCGCGAGCAATTTTCCAATCTGGTCGAAGTTGTCGAATACGTGTTCGATCGGGCGACGCCTGCAGTCACACTCGACGAAGTCGAGCTCTCGGTCGAAATAACAGCCGAGGGAAAAGTCAGCCTGCTGGGAAGCGGTGCTACCGGCGGCGGGCGTGGGGCCATAAAGATGACGTTCAAACGGAACAATGGCAGCGCTGCACCAGCGAAGCCGAATTCCGGTTCGTAGCTGTTCGCCCCGATTTCCCTTTCCTCTGTCGGCGCCACAACCATTCTGCGACGTGCCGTGCGTAATGTCTGACCACGACCGGCTTCGACATGAATCATCCGATCGAGCATCAGTCGGATTGAAGCGAGTGGGCTTGACGGCCGGGCGTCTTGCGCGGTGAAAAGAATAGCGCGAGTATCGAGCATCGCTGGGTGACGACGGTGATGGCGGTCTTCTTTCCAGTTGCGGCCTGGAATAAAGTCGCAACGGTCGTGTCGAAGGATCCCCTGTCACCACGCTTGGCGTCACCTGAAGGAGGATTTGATATGTCTACCGTCAGCGTTCGCTATATTGTCGAAGACGTCGATGCGGCGATTGCCTTCTATAAGGATGCACTCGGGTTTGCACTCGGCATGCATCCAGCTCCCAGCTTCGCGATGCTGAAAAAGGGGGATCTTCGCCTTCTCTTGAATGGAACGACGGGGCCAGGCGGAGCGTCTCAGCCAATGCCGGACGGACGCAGGCCAGCACCCGGCGGATGGAACCGCATTCAGCTAGAAGTTGCGAACATTGAAGACGAGGTCGAACGCTTGCGTGCCGCGGGCGCCAGATTTCGCAACGAAATCGTTACCGGAATTGGAGGCAAGCAGATCCTTGTCGACGACCCCGCGGGCAATCCTGTGGAGTTGTTTCAGCCATCGGGCAACTAGACGAAAGCGCGACTATCTTCGGTCCAAGAGGTTTGATTGGAAAGACCAGCTTCTCTCTATGACCCACCTCGGTATTTCTCTCCAAAGCAACGGGCCAACAGCGGACTGCGTGGCTTTCATTGGCCTCGACGGTTTTGGTTCATCGTCAGGAGCGCAATGCCGCCGTCAGTTTCTGCGGCACGTCGGTCAGGTAAGGCGCGTGCGGAGGGGATGGCGCGGGGCTCTTGACCGCATGGCCACCGCATCGCTGACCACCTTGGTGACATCGATACCCATCCCGAAAGGGAACTGGCGATTGGTGCTGTGCCATGCATGTGGCACGATAACTTATACCAACGTGCACGGATCATGACCGATGCGCCCAATCGCGCATTCCGATGGACATGATCTTCCACGGCTGATCGATGCGCGGCAATTTTTCGCCATGCGCCTTTGCCGCAGGGGAACATATGCGACTGGGGTCCTCTCCGCTCTTCAGGACGTGAACTCTCTCCCGTTGCGTCAGTGGTACCTGCTTATCGCCAGGTCGGTAGCGTCGATATCTGGCTTGCGGCCCGAGACGAGGTCCGCGATCACGCGCGCTGAACCACTGCTCATCGTCCATCCCAGTGTGCCGTGACCGGTATTCAGGAAGAGTCCGGCGATCTTGGTCGCACCAATCACTGGCGTACCATCTGGTGTCATCGGCCGGAGGCCAGACCAGAATGAACCGTTGTGCGCGTCTCCGCCCGGGAAGAGGTCCATGACGGAATGTTCCAGAGTAAGACGACGGGCCTGTCCAAGATCGTTGGTGTAGCCGGAAATCTCTGCCATGCCGCCGACGCGAATCCTATCGCCGAGGCGGGTGATGGCAATCTTGTAGGTCTCGTCCATGACCGTGGATTCCGGGGCACGTGTGGCATCAGTGATCGGAATCGTAAGGGAGTAGCCTTTTACCGGATAGACGGGCAGCTTTATCCCGTGTCGCTTCAGCAGGAGTGGGGAGAAGCTGCCCATGGCGACGACGACGGCATCGGCAGCCAGCCAACCGCTGCTGGTAAGCACACCGCGCACCCGATCGCCCTCAACATCCAACGATTTGATCGTCGTGTCCCAGAGGAAGTTCACGCCGAGGTCTTTCGCTTTCATGGTAAGCGCGCCAGAGAACTTATAGCAGTCACCTGTCTCATCCTTTGGCGTCAGAAGCCCGCCAACGATCTTTTCGCGCACATGCTTGAGCGCGGGTTCGACCCGCGTGCAGGCGTCGCGGTCTAGAACCTCATAGGGAATGCCATCGGCTGCAAGCGCCTTGACATCCTTGCCCGATGCATCGAGTTGGGCCTGCGTGCGGAAGAGCTGCAATGTACCCTGCATGCGTTCGTCATAGGTAATCCCAGTCTCTGCCCGTAGTTCCGCGATGGAAATGCGAGAGTAGTCAGCGAGCCGAAGCATGCGGCTCTTGTTGATGGCGTAACGCCTGGACGTACAATTCGACAGCATCTTCACGAGCCAGGAGAGCATTGCCCCGTCCACCTTGGGTCGAAGAATGAGCGGTGCGTGCTCCATGAAGAGCCATTTCATCGCCTTCATCGGAATACCGGGTGCGGCCCAGGGGGAACAATAGCCGAAGGACACCTCACCAGCATTGGCAAAGCTGGTTTCAAGCGCTGGTCCCTGTTGCCGGTCAACGACCGTGACCTCATGGCCGCTCTTGGCGAGCTGATAGGCAGACGTAACGCCGACGATGCCGGCTCCGAGTACAATGACTTTCATGATCGTTCCAAAACTGCAGACCCCGCGGGTCAGCGATATTGCCTGTGATAGCGGGTTCCGAGACCGGTGAGGATCTCGTAGGAAATGGTGCCGGCATCCCGCGCCAGGTCTTCCAGAGATTGATTGGGGCCGAGGACCTCGACGAGCGTGCCGTGGGTTATCGACGTTGCAGGCAGGGCGGAGATATCGATGGTGATGCTGTCCATCGAAACCCGACCGACGATCGGAAGGCGGATGCCATTGTAGTAAACCGCTCCGCGGTCGCTGAGACTGCGTGGAAGCCCGTCCGCATAACCCGCTCCTATTGTGGCCAACCGCATTTCGCGGCCTGCAACGAAGGCGCCACCATAGCCCACTTTGGTGCCGGATGGCACGACGCGTGTCTGGACGACCGCAACGTCGAGACTGACAACCGGCTCCATCGGGTTCTTCGTACCAGCAGACGGCGCGCCGCCGTAAAGAGCGATGCCAGGCCGTGCGAGCGCGCCGTGGTAGGAGCGGCCGAGAAAGGCACCGCCTGAATTGGCGAAGGACACGTCGTGGCCGAGGAAATCGTCGGACAGCCGCTGCATCTCAAGCAATTGATCAGCGTTTTGCAAGGAGCCGAGATCGTCCGCGCAGGCCAGGTGGCTCATGATGAAGCGGACATCGATCTCGGAGACGCCGATCAGGCCCGCGAGTTGAGCTTGTTCGTAGGGAGGCAGCCCAAGCCGCGACATTCCGGTGTCGAATTGCAGAACCGCGGGCAGCCTGCGCGCTGCGCTGCGCGCTGCGCTCGACCATTGATGCCACTGCTCCAGGCTGTTGATGACGGGAACGATATCGGCCTCGGCACATGCGCCCTCATCTCCAGGCTGCAGGCCGTTCAACACGAAAATGTCAGCGTCTTCGGCGATGAATTCCCGCAGGAGCAAAGCTTCAGGAAACTGCGCGACAAAGAAATTGCGGCAGCCTCTTTCGTAAAGCGCGTTCGCAACCTGCCTCGCGCCGAGGCCGTAGGCGTTCGCCTTTACGACTGCTGCGGCCTTCGCCGGAGCCACAACAGAGGACAACTGATCATAATTTCGCCCCAGCGCACCGAGGTCGATCGTAAGATAGCCGCTCTGTGAATGCTGCAGAGAGGCTGATCCGACGCGCGCATCATTCCCGCCCATGTTCATAATGTCCCCATTGTTGAAGGGCAGACTATGAAATAATCGATGAAATTGCAGAGCGTTTTGTGCTGGATGATTGCAATATTTTCGGCTAGATCGAATTTTCGATCAACATTTGCACGAAATCACCATGGCCGCTCTTGATGCGATCGACCGCAACATTCTTAGGCTCCTGCGCGTCGATGCGCGCATGAGCAATGCAAAGCTCGCTGAAGAGGTCGGCCTTTCGCCGTCCGCGTGCCTGCGGCGCATCAAGATCATGGAACGCTCTGGTGTCATCCGCGGCTATACGGCTCTTGTTGATACGGGCAATGCCGAAGCAACGATCGCGGTCATCATAAACATCACGTTGGAACGGCAAACAGAAGACCACCTCGACAAGTTCGAGGCCGCAGTCCGCAAGCATCCTGAGATCAGGGAATGCTTCCTGATGACGGGAGGCTCCGATTATCTCCTGCGGGTCGATGTCGCCAATGCCGTCGAATTCGAGCGGATACACAAGGATATCCTCGCCAGAATGCCGGGCGTTCTCCGAATTCACTCGAGTTTTTCGATACGCGATGTGCTCGGCGCGCGGCCGAAGCACAGAGCGTAGGAAACGGGGAGTGGCCGAGAGTGTGCTCTTGGCTGATCTTCTGGCGTTCTGACCCGTCAGGATTGTCCAGGGCCCGTCCGGATCCGGACGGTCAGTACCGCTGCCTCTCAGACGAACGAACCGCAAGGCACTATGGAAGGGGGCCAGCCCCAAGAAGGGAGTCCCCTTCCATCAGGCTGCACGCTTCAAGGCATCGCCGATGACCGAAACAATGGTGCCGATCTGTTCCTTTTCGACGATCAGCGGTGGTGACAGGGCGATAATGTCCCCTGTTACCCGGATCAGCAGGCCCTTGTTGAAGCAGTCAACGAAAACATCGTAGGCGCGTGTTCCCGGGGCTCCGTTTCGAGGAGCCAGTTCGATCGCGCCGACGAGGCCGAGGTTTCGGATGTCGATCACGTGCGACAGACCCTTTAGGGAATGCAGCGCGTCTTCCCATTCGCCTGCGAGTTCGGCAGCGCGGGTGAGGAGCCCTTCCTCTTCGTATATTTCCAGTGTGGCGATGCCAGCTGCGCAGGCAACAGGGTGGCCGGAATAGGTATAACCGTGGAAGAGCTCGATTGCGTTTTCCGGGCCCGTCATCAGGCCGTCATAGACCTTGCGGCTGGCGAACACGGCACCCATCGGGATGGTACCGTTTGTCAGGCCCTTGGCGGTCGTCACGAGGTCGGGAATGACTCCGAAGTAATCCGTAGCAAATGGCTTTCCGAGCCGGCCGAAGCCAGTGATAACTTCATCGAAAATGACAAGTATGCCGTATTTGTCGGCGATGGCCCGAATACGTTCGAGATAGCCTTTTGGTGGCAGGATTACGCCCGCCGAGCCGGACATTGGCTCAACAATCACCGCTGCGATCGTTTCCGCACCATGCAGTTGAACCAGGCGTTCGAGATCGTCGGCGAGTTCAACACCATGAGCGGGAAGCCCCTTCGAGAAGGCATTGCGGTCGAGGTCGAGTGTGTGCCGCATGTGGTCGGCGGGGATTTGCGGGAAAACGCGGCGGTTGTTGACGAGACCTCCCACGGAGATGCCGCCAAAGCCGACTCCGTGGTAGCCCTTTTCACGGCCGATCACCCGGGTCCGGGTACCTTGTCCAATGGCACGCTGATAGGCGATCGCAATTTTCAACGCGGTATCGACGGATTCGGAACCGGAACCTGTGTAGAACAAACGATCAAGGCCCGCAGACGGTCCGCCCGGCGCGATCGCTGCGAGCTTCGTTGCAAAATCGAATGCAATTGGATGACCCATCTGGAAGGTGGGAGCGAAATCGAGCGTCGAAAGCTGGCGTTCAACGGCTTGTGTGATTTTCTTGCGGCCATGTCCGGCGTTGCAGCACCAAAGGCCTGCGGTGCCGTCGAGAACCCGGTTGCCATCCACATCCGTGTAATACATGCCGTCAGCGCCGGCCAACAGTCTCGGAGCCGCTTTGAACTGGCGATTTGCCGTGAAAGGCATCCAGAAATTTTCGAGCGCCGGGCGATTTGACTTGGGGGTGTGATCCATTGCTGCCTCCGTTGAGATAGCCTGGATTGCGTAATTTTTTATTTTCCAACAAGTCCTTTTCTAGGAAAATTTAACGCCTTGTTTTTCCGATCGATGTAGTCGACATGTTTCGGTATATAGAACACCTGAAACAGGAGAACTGCGTGTCTGTCGATATCGGAAATAGACTTCGCTTTGTCCGGACGGCACACAACCTCTCCCAGCGCGAGCTTGCGAAGCGGGCAGGCGTGACGAATTCCACGATTTCGCTTATCGAATCCAACTCCACAAATCCTTCCGTCGGGGCATTGAAGCGGATTCTGGACGGTATCCCGATCGGCCTTGTCGAGTTCTTTGCCTTTGAACCCGAAGCGCCACGGAAGGCTTTCTATGCCGCAGAGGAGCTGGTGGAGATCGGCAAGGGTGCGATCTCCTATCGCCAGGTAGGAGAAAACCTGTTCGGTCGCAGCCTGCAGATTCTGAAGGAATGCTATCAACCGGGAGCCGGCACCGGGAAGGTCCCGCTGGTTCATGAGGGGGAGGAGGGGGGAATCGTGCTGTCAGGCCGGCTTGAGGTTACCGTGGATAACGAGCGCCGTATCCTGGGGCCCGGTGACGCCTATTATTTCGAAAGTCGCAGGCCACACAGTTTCCGATGTGTCGGTCCCGTCGCCTGCGAGGTGATAAGCGCATGCACACCGCCGACCTTTTGAGGGAAATGGTTAGCGAGCGGAAGCTGCGGCATTCACTGCTCGCCGGTTCAATCAAGCGCGGCGCCGTTCGAGTCAGCATCAGCGCAACCGCATCATCAGGGGGTCGTCTTCAGCAACTTCTTGCGCTGGTCTACCGTCAATGCCACGCGGGTTGTCTCACCTTCCTCGGTCTTGACGTCGAAGGCTGAGCTTGCGGCCCCGACGATTTTGGCGAATGCTGTTTCGGCGGCTTCCTGCTGATCTCTTGCGGTCACCAGCGTCGTTGTTATTACGATGAAATTCGGCATGTATCTTCCCAATTGTAACAGGTTGAACCGAACGTTTTGCAGACCCAGTCTACAACCAGACCAAGGCGCAATCGAGCCACGAGACGAAGTTTTGCCGTGTTCTGCGACTTGCACCCTGCCTCCAGCGCCGACGTGGATGCGGAGACAGCATTGTCGCGATTGATGATCGAGACCCGGCGCGGCTCTGGTTGTCGACTGTTGTCCGTCGACCTATACCACGCCGTGCCGATCACGGCGGGTTGCTTGCCACTATCCCTGATTTCATCGCGTTTCCGCCCAAGCGGCGGACTAAAGCCGCCGATCGTCCATGATCTTCTTCTCCTCAGGAGATCGTCATGCCCAAACGGGTTGTTCCATCGAGCACAATTTCAATGTCACCCGGTGTAAGAAGCTCGATCGCACCACAAAGCGTGCCTGTGGTGATGACAGCGCCGGCCTTGAGCGATGTCGCTGGCCGCAGCTTGTCATTCGCATAGTCCAGGAGCCAAGACAGGACGTCGCCCTTTGGATGCTGGGCGGGAGCGTCATAGATCGATTGGCCGTTCAACGTCACCAGAAGCGGCGTGCCACTGGCTGTGTCGATCACAGATTTCGCAACGTTCGGGCCGAGCACATAGCCACTGTTGCCGAGGCGGTCCGCGAGGAACAGCAGGAATGAAACCTTCCCGCTCTCCTCGATGGCGCTCAAAAGAAATTCTGCGCCGAGATGCACCGCAGCGATTGCCTCGACGAGGTCCGCACGTGTGTAGTCCGCAGCAGCACGGATCGGAAGATCATGCCCCAGACGGACGGCGATCTCCGCCTCGAACTTCGTACCCCGCTTCCACGGGATCTGCGCGCCGGAATCACCCTGAACATAGGGGTGGAGAGGAGCTGTGACCGCCTGCCCATCGGGTGACACGGTTACCTTCCAAGCATTACTGGAGATCGCCTCATCGGCTGCCAGAAAATTCTGCACGTCCATTGCATGGCGAAGATCAGTGGGGAGGACGAAAGCCGAGGTCGGCGCCTGGTCTCCGGCGCGATGCAGCGCGTGAAGCTTCGATGCAAGGGCACGTGGATCGAATGTGGTGGCTGGATCTGCCATGTGGTCTTCTCCATTTTGATCTGAGTCGCGAGTTTATCGGCCGAGAAAGGCTGGCGCGAGAGCCTCGATGGAAAGACAGTTATGCCAGGGCAGAATACCAGTTCTGGCGATAGTCCAGAAGCCCGGGAATTGTGGCCGGCTTGATGCGGCGCTCGGTTCCGGGGTGGGGGGTGATGCCGGTCAACAGCGCCGCGCCTTGGCTCGTGCCCGTTGATCCGGGAATTGCAACGATTGTCCTCCCGGTCAGCGCTGCAAGCAGGACGAGATAGGTTTCGTTGAGGGCAAACGGCCCTTCGACGATGACGGGGCCGTCTGCGACGACGAGGTCGAGGCAGGTCTGGCTCATCAGAGCAAGATACAGGCACAGGGCCGCGTAGCGTTGTTCGGCGCTGGCGCCCTCGGCGTTGAGCCATCTGCCCTTTTTGCCCGGAAACGGACCGGAGCCCGACACGACATTGGGAAGCAGCATGACGCCCTCCGAAATCACGTGCTCGACGGCGCGGCGAACATATTCTTCGCTGGTACTTCCGATCTCGCGTAATATGGTTTCGAACTCGCGGCCTCCCATGAACCGTGACGAAGGAACGGCGCGGCCATAGGCATCGACATTGGCAAGCGTATCGCGGCCGGGATCGAGACGATCGAAGTTACCTCCAACGCCGAACGTGACGACCCAGGTTCCGGTCGATACGACGGCGAACGGCGCGGCACGAGCCACTAGGTGCGGGAGCAGGGAGGCGTTGGAATCGTGGATGCCGCAATAGACGGGAATATCCGATCGCAGGCCAATCTCCCGCGCGACACCAGGGAGGACCATGCCGAGCGGGTCGAAGGCAGACCGGATCGGTGCCATCAGCTCCCGAATGCCAAGCGTATCGACGAGCGAGGAATATCGTCCGTGACGGGGATCCCACAGGTCGGTATGGCAGCCGAGTGATGTCACCTCGTTCGAAAAGACGCCAGCCAGTCGCCCCGTCCAGTATTGGGGGTACGTGACGATTGTCGCAACGTTTGCGAATTCGTCAGGAAAGTTGGTCTTCTGGTAATGCAGTTGCGCTCCAACATTCAGCCCCATCATCTGATGCGGTGAATAGGTCTCCTCGAAGGCAGGGCGCAGGCGCGCATAGGCTTTGCTGATCTCTTCGGGATAGTCGTGCTCGTAGTCGAGCACGGGCATGGCAAGAGTGCCGGTTGCGTCGAGGAGAGCTGCAGATGCCCCGTGCGTCGTGACAGAAATTGCATCGAAACCCGGTGTTTTTGCAAAGGATCGGAGCGCCCTGATCGCGAAGGCCCAGAGACCGTCAACATCATAATGTGGATAGAGACCGTGCCTCAGGACCGTATTCGGTGTCTTCGCCACCGCGATTTCCGCACCCGATGCACTGTCGAGCACTACAACCTTGGCGTTGGTCTTGCCGATATCGAAAACAGCGACGTATCTGAAATCCTGCGTGGTCATGGCATGTGAAAGACGGTAACGAGATCACTCTGGACCGGCGAATTGTCAGGATTGGTAGCCATGATGTCAGCCATATGCGCCCACCATCTTTTCATCACGGGATGGTCGGGCAGGCTCGTCATCGTATGGTCGGCACGACGGCTCAGCACGCCGAACAGCGTATTTGTCTCCCGATCGAGGTGGATCGAGTAGTCGCTCGCCCCGGATTGATGCAGCAATTCGACCAGCTCCGGCCAAATTTCGTCATGCCGTTTCCTGTATTCGGCTTCCATTCCCGGATTGAGCGTCATCTTGAAGGCGTGCTTTTCGATCGTCATTTGTCCACTCACTTCGAGCTCATGGTCTTGATGCGTCGTGCAACGATTGGAATCGCGATCGTGATGATGAGGAGCAGGCCAATGAAGATAGACATTACGATACCCGGAACATTGAGAAGTCCGAGGCCGAAGGTCACCAGGCCCATGACAAAGGCAGCGATTACGACACCGCCGATCTTGCCGGAGCCGCCGAGAATGGAAACACCCCCGAGAACCACCATGGTAACGACTTCGAGCTCCCAACCCTGTGCGATAGAGGGACGGGTCGAGCCGAGCCGCGACGTCAGGCAGACCGCGGCAATCCCGCTCATCACGCCAGTCAGGACGAAGAGAATGAATTTCACCCGCTCGACGGGGATGCCGGAAAAGCGGGCGGCGAAATCATTGTTGCCGATCGTATAGACCTGGCGGCCAAAATTCGTCGCATGCAGCAGGATCGAGAATGCGATCGCCAGCACGATGAAGAGGACGAATTCAAAGGAGAACACCCAGAACACATAGCCCTGGCCGAAGAAGGCGAACTCTTCCGGGTAACCGCCGTAGGCCTGGTCTCCGAGGACGATGTAGGAGATCCCGCGGAAGAGGCTCATCGTCCCGATCGTCACGACGATCGACGGCAGTTTCATGACCGAGACGAGGAAGCCGTTGAACATGCCACAGACCAGCCCGACGACGATGCCGATGACTACGAGCCCGGGCGCGCCGACGCCAAGCTGGGCGGCCGCACCCATGGCGGTCGAGGCAAGTGCGATGATGGCGGCGACCGACAGATCGATCTCGCCGGCGATGACCAGCAACGCCATCGCAAAGGCAATCATTGCCTTTTCGGTAAAGTTAAAGGTCGCATCCGAGAGGTTCCAGGCATCAAGAAAGTAGGGCGATGCCACGCAATTGAAGATGAAAATCAGTACGGCGACGCCAAAGAGCAAGACCTCCCAGCTCGAAATGACGCGCTTGAACGGTGTGCCGAGGCGATCGGGAATGACCCGCTTTTCACCCGGCGTAAAAAGGACGGTGCTCATGCTGCAACCTCTGCTGGGGTCTCTCCCGCAGCCTTGTCTCGAAGGATGATGCGACCACGATTGCGTTCGCGCCTTGCGTTGAAGGCAACGGCCAGGATGATGACGGTGCCTGAAATCGCCATTTGCGTGAACGGCGAGATACCGATCACCGGTAGCGCATTCTTGATGACGCCAAGGAAAAGCGCACCGAGCACCGTGCCAATGACTGATCCGACACCCCCGGCGATCGAAATCCCGCCAATGACGCAGGCAGCAACGCTGTCAAGCTCGAAGCCATTGGCGATATCCACATAGGCAACCGCATAACGGGACACCCAGAGATAGCTGGCGAGGCCGGCAAGCGCGCCCGACAGGACGAACGCGAGGAATTTCGTCCAGCCCACGTCGACGCCGGCATAGACCGCCGCCGTCGGATTGCCTCCGGCGGCATAGGTGGAGCGGCCAAACGGGGTATGTTTAAGGAGGACGTAGATCAGGCAGACGATGATGATCGCAGCCCAGCTGAGAACCGGCAAGCCGAGGACAACAGTGCGCGGCACATTCAGGAACGTCGGCGTCATCTGGTGGGCATTGACCCATTCTCCGCCCGACAGGACAAAGGCCATGCCGCGGTAGATCGTTAGCGTGCCAAGGGTCACGACAATTGGCGGGATCTCAAGCGCCCAGACGAGAAAGCCGTTGATGGCACCGAGAAATGCTCCAATCAGGATCGCAGCTAGGATCAGGGCGACCAGGGGCAAGTCAGGGTAGGCGGCATTCATCATCGCAACGGCCATGCCCGTAAAGGCCAGGTTTGCGGCGACTGAAAGGTCGATCGACTTCGTCAGGATGACCGTCATCTGCGCGAGCGCCAGGATGATGAGAATCGACGTGTCGTTGAAGATAGCAGCGAGGTTACCGGGCGTAGCGAAATCCTGGGCTCTCGTCGAGAAGATCGCGACCATGACCGCAATGATGACGAAAAGAAGGGTTTCTCGTTTTTTCAGAAGTCTGGACATTCCGATTACCTCAAGCGTTTCCGGTCGCGGCGCGAACCAGCGTTTCCGGCGTGAGGTCCCTGCGCTCGAAAAGACCGGCCATCAGGCCTTCTTTCATGACCAGGACCCGGTCGGACATTCCAATGATTTCAGGCAGCTCGGACGAGATCATGATGATCGACAGCCCTTCGGCGGCGAGTTCGCTGATAAAGCCGTGCACGGCAGCCTTCGAGCCGATGTCGATGCCCTTGGTGGGTTCGTCGAGAATGATCACCTTCGGCATGGTGGCGAGCCATTTGCCGATCACAACCTTCTGCTGGTTTCCTCCCGACAGGGTCCCGACAGGAACCGAAAGGGCAGCAGCGCGCAAATCCAGGCGCTCGGCATATTTGCGCGCCAGTGCAAATTCGTTCGCGGCTTTCAGGAAGCCCTTGCGCGAGGTGCGAGCGAGTGAGGGAAGAGTCATGTTTTGGTAGATCGGCATGGGCAGCGCCAGTCCGTGACGACCGCGCTCCTCGGGAACATAGACGATACCTGCGCTGATCGCGTCGAGTGGCGAGCGGATCGCAATTTCCTGACCTTCGAGCGAAAGTCGTCCCGAGGCGGGCGTGGTAATACCGAAGAGAGATTGGCAGAGCTCGGACCGGCCAGCACCGATCAACCCGTAGACACCCAGGATTTCGCCCTTGCGCAGGGTAAAGGAGATATCGCGGAACTCTGTCTGATGACAGTACTTCTCGACCTGAAGCACCGGGCCGCCGATCGTCACATCGATCTTCGGAAAGGCATTCTCGACATCGCGACCAACCATAAGTCGAACGATATCATCCTGGGGCGTCTGCTTGAGTTGGCCGTGGCCAACTGCACGTCCGTCGCGGAAGACCACGAAGTTGTCGGCAATTTCGTAGAGCTCGTCGAACTTGTGACTGATGAAGAGGATCGCCTTGCCTTGCGCTTTCAGCCCCTTGACGATGCGGAACAGGTCGTCGATTTCCTTTCGCGAGAGGGCCGCCGTCGGTTCGTCCATGATGACGATGCGCGCCTCGATCGAGAGTGCCCGGGCAATGGCAACAAGATGACGCTGCGCAATCGAGAGATCCTTCAGCCGGATCGTCGGATCGATATTGCTTTCAAGGGAATGCAGTAATTCCTTCGAGCGACTGTTCATCAGTTTCCAGTCGATCGTGCGGAGCCTTGTTCGCGGCGCATGGCCGAGAAATATGTTCTCGGCAACCGTCAGTTCGTCGAAAAGAACGGTCTCCTGATGAATGGCGGTCACGCCGACGTCGATGGCGGTCTGTGCGCTGGCGAAGGTCATGACCTTTCCATCGACGATGATCTCGCCTTCGTTCGGCCGGTAAATGCCTGTCAGGATCTTGACGAGTGTCGACTTGCCGGCACCGTTTTCGCCGATCAGGGCAGTGACCTTGCCGGGATAGAGCGCGATGCTGACGTTATCGAGCGCCTTCACGCCGGGGAAGATCTGCGAAATCCCGCGCATTTCCAGGATCGCGGGCACCTCGTCCGCCTTGATACCCGCGACGGATTGTTGGAGGGCAGTGTTCATCAGCGTTTACCAGTGTTCAGGTGAAAAGTCCCGGCGGCGCGAACCGCCGGGTTTTTGCTTGTTGGAGTGCGACTAGAAAACCTTCGAGAACTGGTCGATGTTCGAAGCGTTGTAGACGAATGGATCGGACATTGCGGCTTCGCCCTTGTCGTCGATCTTGATCTTGCCCATGCGGCCAGCTTCGATTTCCGTGCCCGGCTTTCCGGTCGCATCACCCTTTACGAGGTGATAG
The DNA here is from genome assembly GCF_014194695.1 of Rhizobium sp. BK399. Lineage (GTDB taxonomy): Bacteria > Pseudomonadota > Alphaproteobacteria > Rhizobiales > Rhizobiaceae > Rhizobium. The sequence continues at coordinate 93,294 of NZ_JACIAH010000008.1, forward strand.
GCGATCTGCGTTGCGGAGTAACCGAGGTCGATCGGGTTCCAGATGGCAAATTCCTTCGTCGCACCCGACTTGATCGCTCCTGCCATTTCAGACGGCAGGCCAAGGCCGGTCACGTAAACCTTGCCGATGAGGCCCTTGTCTTCGACAACCTTGGAGGCAGCCAGAACGCCGACCGTCGTCGGTGCGACGATGACCTTGACGTTCGGGTTGGATTTCAGCAGGCCTTCGGCTTCGCGATAGGACTTGTCAGACAGATCGTCGCCGTAAACTGTCGTAACAAGGTTGAGACCCGGGAAGTCCTTGAGCTGCTTCTTCATCTGGTCGATCCAGATGTTCTGGTTCGTCGAGGTGGTGGTTGCAGACAGGATTGCGAAGTCGCCCTTGCCGCCATCAAGATGGTCCTTGGCGAGCGTCAGGCACATCTTGCCGATCAGCTCGTTGGACGAGGGGTTGAGCTGCAGGATGCGGCCGTCCTTGTTGACACCGGAATCCCAGGAGATGACCATGATGCCGCGCTGCTTGGCTTTCTTGAGTGCCGGTACAACGGCGTCCGGGTCGTTGGCGGAGATGGCAATCGCGTCAACGCCCTGGGCGATCAGCGAGTTGATGACTTCGATCTGGCCTTCTGCGGTCGTCGAGGTCGGGCCCGTGTAGATCACCTCCACGCCGCCCAGCTCCTTGGCAGCTTCCTGCGCGCCCTTGTTGGCGGCTTCAAAGAAGCCGTTGCCGAGCGACTTCACGACCAGACCGATCTTGACGTCCTTGGCGCTTGCTGCGCCTGCCATCAGGGCGACGGCAAAGGCGACGCCCACTGCCAGTGTTTTTGCGAGTTTCATGCTTTCATCCTCCCACGTTAATAAGACTTGCTACATCCTTGCGGCGCCACTCAAGCGACCGACGAGGAATTCCCCTTCGCTTGCGAAACCGTGCTCGCGATTACGAGCTTGATGCCTGCATCCTCGATCATCCGAACGGACTCCTCTGGAACGCCGTCGTCGGTAATGATCGTTGAAACACGCTCAAGCGGACACAGAATGAGGCTCGACCGGCGATGAAACTTGCTGGAATCGACCATGACGACGAGCTCGTCGGCCTGGTGCATCAGCTTTTGCTCGCTTTGTATGATCTGCGCATCCGATTCCATAACCCCAAGGGGGCCAACGCCCTGCGCACCGATGAAGAAACGTCGGGCGTAGAAATTGCGGATCGCATCATTGTCGAATGGTGACAGGATGAGGCTCTGCTCGCGGTAGATCACACCGCCGGGAACGGTAACCGTGTTCTTTGAATGCTTGACCAGGTGCTCGGCGATTGCAAACGAGTTGGTCATGACCTGCATGCGATGCGCGGCCATGAAATGCACCATCTGAAACGTGGTCGTCCCGCCGTTGATGATGATGGCGTCACCGGGATCGCAAAGATCGACAGCTGCTCGGGCAATTGAGCGTTTCTTATCGATGTTGACCGATTCCGAAACTCTGAAAGGGCGGCCCGCAAGATTTCCGAGTTGCGGCGGATGCACGGCCTCTGCGCCACCGCGGACGCGGCGGATTTTTCCCTGCACATGCAGCGCTGCAATGTCACGCCGGATCGTCGCCTCGGAAGCTTCGGTCAGTTCAGAGATATCCTGAACTGTGACGACCGACTTTTCCTGAACGGCGCTCAAGATGATGCGATGGCGTTCGCGTTCGTGCATGGGGTTCCTCCTAACCTGCTTATTTCGCAGTTATGAAAATCTGTCAATCAAAAACGATCATATAATTTCATATTGCGCTGCAACATAATCGGATTTGATCGTTTTCGATTGACAATGTCTGCTTTCATGAGCGATATCGTCAGCACAAGGGAGCGCACAGTTCGTTCGCGCACCAATAAATTTCACATGGGAGGATGACATGGCGGCAACCGTCCGGCTTCTTGATAACCGTTGGGACGACTCATACGCGGCAGGCCTCGATGAGCCTGGAAAGCTGCTGTATCGCTCCAATCTGCTCGGCGCCGACAAGCGCATCACCAATTATGGCGGCGGCAACACCTCCGCCAAGGTCATGGAGACCGACCCGCTGACCGGCGAAAACGTCAAGATCCTCTGGGTCAAGGGTTCTGGCGGCGATGTCGGCACCATCAAGCTCGACGGCTTTGCGACTCTCTACCAGGACAAGCTCGATTCGCTCAAAGGGATCTACAAGGGGGTCGAGGATGAAGATCGCATGGTTGGGTTCCTTCCGCACTGCACCTACAATCTCAACGGCCGCGCAGCGTCCATAGATACACCGCTGCATGGTTTCGTACCGTTCACGCATGTCGACCACATGCATCCGGACGCCATCATCGCGATTGCTGCCTCCAAAAACTCCCGGGAATTGACGAAACAGATCTTCGGTGACGACATCGGCTGGCTTCCGTGGCGCCGCCCCGGTTTCCAGCTCGGGCTCGACCTGGAAGAGTTCGTCAGGGCAAATCCGAACGCGCGCGGTGTCGTGCTGGAGAGCCATGGTCTCTTCACATGGGCAAATGATGCAAAGGCTTGCTACGAGCTGACGCTCGATATCATCAACAAAGCGATCGGATGGTTTGCCGAAAAGACCGAGGGCAAAGCGATCTTCGGCGGCCAATCGACAGAGAGTCTGCCGGCTGACCAGCGTCGCGCCATCGCCGCCCGGCTGATGCCTGAAATTCGCGGCCGGATTGGCCAGGCTGAGCGCAAGCTTGGTCACTTCGATGACCAGGATGCTGTCCTCGAATTCGTAAATTCCAGGAACCTGCAGCCGCTTGGGGCCCTCGGTACGAGCTGCCCCGATCACTTCCTGCGGACCAAGATCCGTCCGTTGATCGTCGCGTTTGATCCGGCAAAGCCGGATATCGATGCCGTCGTTTCTGGCCTTGACAAGGCGCTCGAGGATTATCGAGCCGACTATGCGCGGTACTACAACGACTGCAAGCACGACAATTCGCCAGCCATGCGCGACGCAAATCCCGTCATATTCCTTGTTCCAGGCGTTGGAATGCTGTCATTCGCACGGGACAAGGCGACGGCTCGCATTGCCAGTGAATTCTACGTCAATGCCATCAATGTCATGCGGGGGGCATCAACGGTTTCGGAATATCAGGGGCTGCCCGAGCAGGAAGCGTTCGACATCGAGTATTGGCTCCTCGAAGAGGCCAAGCTTCAGCGGATGCCGAAGCCGAAGAGCCTTGCAGGGAAAGTTGCCTTCGTCACCGGCGGCGCCGGCGGCATTGGTCGCGCGACAGCCACCCGACTGATCGGAGAGGGTGCCTGCGTCGTATTGGCCGATATCGATCAAGACGCGCTCGAAAGCACGCGAGTCGAGTTTTCGAAGCAGTTCGGAGGTGACGCCGTCCGCAGCCTGAGGCTCGACGTGACCAGCGAAGATGCTGTTATATCCTCATTCGCCGAAGCCTGCGTCGAGTTCGGTGGAATTGATATCCTGGTGTCGAATGCCGGCATTGCTTCGTCGGCGCCGATCGAAAGCACGGAGCTTTCGATGTGGAACAAGAACATGGATATCCTGTCAACTGGCTACTTCCTTGTATCGCGTGAGGCCTTCCGTCTGTTCCGCAGGCAGAACCTCGGGGGCAATGTCGTCTTTGTCGGGTCAAAGAACGGCCTGGCTTCCTCGCCGAATGCGGCCGCCTACTGCACGGCAAAGGCCGCCGAGATCCATCTTGCCCGTTGCCTGGCGCTCGAGGGCGCAGAAGCCGGCATTCGCGTCAATACCGTCAATCCGGATGCGGTGCTTCGTGGCTCGAAGATCTGGAGTGGAGAGTGGCGCGAACAGCGTGCAGCGTCCTCCAAGATCGAGATCGGGGAACTTGAGGAGCACTACCGCAAGCGTTCAATGTTGAAGCTGAATGTCTTCCCGGAGGACATCGCCGAGGCAATCTACTTCCTGGCATCCGATCTCTCGGCAAAGTCCACCGGCAACATCATCAACGTCGATGCTGGCAATGCGCAGAGCTTCCCGCGCTGATCGCTATTTCCGCAGGATCACCCATATTGCGTGGATGATCCCCGGAACGTAGCCGCAGAGCGTCAGCAAAATATTCAGCCAGAAGTGCAGGCCGAGACCGACCTGCAGAAAGACGCCTAGAGGCGGCAGGATGATCGCGAGAAGAATTCGAATGATGTCCACGGCCGCCTCGTTCATGAGTAGCATTCCACGCAGGTGAACGCGGACAGGAGCCGTTGGTTCGTTGCGGCAAGGGAGGAAAGAATGGCCGATACCAGGATCGCGCAGGATCTTATCGCGCAGGAAAATGACAAGCGTGCAGCAGCGCTCCAGTCGGACTACGAGGCCCTTGGGGCCAATTTGGCGCGGCGCGGCGTCGACATCGAAACCATAACACGCAAGGTGTCCGAGTTCTTCGTCGCCGTTCCATCCTGGGGTGTCGGTACCGGTGGCACCAGGTTTGCCCGCTTTCCGGGCACCGGCGAGCCGCGCGGTATCTTCGACAAGCTGGACGACTGCTCCGTCATCAATGAGCTGACACGCGCGACACCAAACGTGTCCTTGCATATCCCGTGGGACAAGGCCGATCCGAGGGAACTGAAGGCGAAGGGCGATGCGCTTGGCCTCGGCTTCGACGCGATGAATTCCAACACCTTCTCCGATTCACCCGGCCAGGCGCATTCCTACAAGTACGGCTCACTGAGCCACACGGATGCGGCGACCCGTGCTCAGGCCGTCGAACACAACATCGAATGCATCGAGATCGGAAAGGCGATCGGGTCCAAGGCACTGACCGTCTGGATCGGCGACGGCTCGAATTTCCCGGGCCAGAGCAACTTCACGAAAGCATTCGAGCGCTACCTTGCGGCGATGGCTGACATTTACAAGGCGCTGCCGGACGATTGGAAGCTGTTTTCCGAGCACAAGATGTATGAGCCGGCTTTCTATTCGACGGTGGTGCAGGACTGGGGAACCAACTACCTGATCGCCCAGACGCTCGGTCCGAAGGCTCAATGCCTTGTCGACCTTGGCCACCATGCACCGAACACCAACATCGAGATGATCGTCGCCCGGCTCATCCAGTTCGGCAAGCTCGGCGGCTTCCATTTCAACGACTCCAAATATGGGGACGACGACCTCGATGCCGGTGCGATCGAGCCCTACCGCCTGTTCCTGGTTTTCAATGAACTGGTTGAGGCGGAGCAGCGTGGGGTCAACGACTTCAATCCGGCGCATATGATAGACCAGTCGCACAATGTCACTGATCCGCTCGAAAGCCTCATCAACAGTGCCAACGAAATCCGTCGGGCCTACGCCCAGGCGCTGTTGGTCGACCGCAAGGCGCTGACTGGACACCAGGACGAAAACGACGCGCTGATGGCGACGGAAACGCTGAAGCGCGCCTATCGCACTGACGTCGAGCCGATCCTTTCGGAGGCACGCCGGCGGGCCGGTGGTGCGATCGATCCGGTCGGGACCTACCGGGCGAGCGGCTATCGCAAGAAGGTGACTGCCGAACGGCCCGCTTCTGCCGCCGGGGGGGGCGGCATCATCTGATCGCCACGTTCCACGGCCGTTTCAAAGGGCCGCTGTCGGCGCGACAGCGACCCGGTTCACATTAGGGCCTCCATTCGCCGGCTATCTGCCGGGTCGCGATGTTCAGCCGATTCCAGACGTTGATGTTGGCGATGGCGATGACGAGCGCTGCGAGGCTCTTGCCGTCGAAATGCTGCGTGGCTTCATTCCAGATATCATCGGGTACCGGGTCGGCGCGATCGCTGATGCGGGTAACCGCCTCGGTCAGCGCCAGGGCTGCTCGTTCAGCCGGCGTGAAATAAGGAGTATCACGCCAGGCGCTGACGGCAAAAAGCCGCTCATCGGTTTCGCCCGCCTTCTTGGCGATGCGCGGATGTCCGTCAATGCAGACGCTGCATCCATTGATCTGGCTGGCGCGCAGATTGACCAGTTCCAGAAGGATTGGCGACAAACCTGTTTTGGCGGGGACGGCAGCCAGAGCCTGCAGGGCCTGCATCGCGTCAGGAACGACAACCGCTGGATTTCCCATTCTTGCTTGCATCACGTTTCTCCTTGATGTGTTTTCGAAATGACGCCGCCGGCCGTGTTGTCACACAGGCCGGGTTTGGTTCGTCATGGAGTTGACGGAACAGGCTGGAGGAATGTGACAGTGATGCAAGAAAATTGGCTGGCGGCGGAATTCGAGGCGAACAGGGCGCACCTCAGCGCCGTGGCCTCCCGCATACTCGGCTCGCGCACGGATGCGGACGACGCGGTTCAGGAGGCCTGGCTGCGGCTCGGCCGCTCTGATGCCGGTGCTATCGGCCACATCGGCGGCTGGCTGACGACCGTTGTCGCACGCATTTGCCTGGACATGCTACGCTCCAGAAAGGCGAGGCGCGAGGAGCCGTTCGACGGGCCCGTGCACGAACGCGTCGCAGACACGTCGAAATCGGTCGATCCGGAGCGCGAGGTCGCCTTTGCAGATTCCGTCGGCCTGGCGCTCCTGGTGATCCTGGAAACACTCGCGCCAGCCGAACGCGTCGCCTTCGTGCTACACGATATGTTCGATCTCCCGTTCGACGACATTGCGCCGATCCTCAACCGCTCATCGGCGGCAACACGACAGCTTGCAAGTCGCGCCCGCCGCCGCGTTCAGGGCAGGACGGACATGCCGGAGGCGGACGCGACACGCAAGAAGCAGATCATCAATGCATTCCTTGCAGCCTCGCGGCTCGGTGACATCAAGGCACTTTTGTCGATCCTCGACCCGCAGGTGGTCTTCACCCCAGATGCTGCAGCAATCCGGTACAATCCTTCCGTTCGCGAACTGCGCGGCGCGGATGCAGTTGCCGAGACGTTCAAGGGTCGGGCCCAGGCAGCGCAGCCGGCAAAAATTGATGGAGAATTCGGATTTGTCGTTGTGGTCGGCGGACAACTGCGCGTCGTCCTGCTTATGACGTTCGAGGGGGAAAGGATTGCTGGCATTGATGCCGTAGCAGACCCAGCCTACCTCTCAAACCTGGAATACGAGTTGTTCTGACAGGTGAGCCCAAACACAAAGAGCCGCCGCTGCGGCAGCGGCGACTCTCACAGGGGCAGGGAACCGCCCGGAAACATTCAGCAATAGCTGCACATGGCAGCCGGATCGTTCGAAATCGACTTCAGAAATTTGCCCACAGGAGTCCGCTGTTCGCGCTTCCCAGCTGCCGTCTCGAGGAGACGTCTGAAATCGTCAAGTTTCACGCCGTCGGCACGGAGCACCATGGCGATCAGGGGGTCGCGAAGGGCTTCGGTAATCGTCAATTCTTCTCTGGTCTTGCTCATGGTTTGCCTCCTTTCGTGGGCAGTAGCCCGTGTTCCACTCCGTCGGCGCCATGTGACTGCGGCATGAAGTCTCGTTGACTTCGCTGAGGAGTGGTGTTACCGGTAAGTAACAATTCATTTGTTACCGATCGGTCACATGGATGTCAAGGACCTTGTCCGCAAAAAAAGTTGAATCATTGGCCCTGCAATTTCCCGCCAACGTCGACGAGAAACTCCCACCGCGAGAACGTATCGTGTCGACCGCCACCCTGCTGTTTCGTGAGCACGGCATCCGCGGCATCGGCGTAGATGCAATCGCAGACGCGGCCTCAACGAACAAAATGACGCTCTATCGCCACTTTGGCTCCAAGGATGAACTCGTCTGCGAAACGCTGCGACGTGCTTCAGAAAAGGCAGAGGCGATCTGGCGCGACCTTGAGGCGGTTCATCCCGGCGACCCGAAGAGCCAGCTCAGGGCGTGGGTTGAAGCCCGTACCCAGAGCCTTTGCGGTCAGCACGTCGGCTGCGATCTTGCGAATGCGGCAATCGAGCTCAAAGGCGAGGGGCATCCGGCCTATGGTGTGATAGAGCGCCATAAGGCTGAACAGCGCGACCGGCTCGAGGAGCTCTGTCTTGCAGCCGGTGCGCGCGAACCGGCACTCCTGGCGGATACGCTGACCCTGCTTCTTGAGGGGGCTCGCGTGACACGCCAGGCAATGGGCAACGACACATGCTGCAATCACTTCTCCAAAGCCTGCAACGCCGCCATCACCGCCTTTGCGTGATCAGGCGGCGTGTCGGTGGGAACCATCTTTCTTCTCGCTCTCCTGACGAGGTGGGGAGGATGGCATGAATTATACCTACCTTCATCGTCTGTACCAAAAGCGCCCCGAGCTCGAAGCCAAGCTTGAGCTCTATGAGGCACGCGATTGCTTCGGCGACGAGGAGATCGACGACGGTACGGATCGGGAGTTGCGGAAGCGGCTCACCGAGATCGGCACTGGAATCGACACCCTGGAACACTTGAATGCCCGCTAATTGCCGGCGTTAAGCAGTTGTATGGTCCGCTGATCGTACTCCCCGTCATAGAGGTGCTCGATGACCTTGTGGAACGGTGAGCCGTGGTCACTGATGGCTGCAAACAGCGTCATGGACGAGCGGAGCTTCAGATCATCGGGGGATCCGAACATGTCGTGCGCAGACAAGCCCTCGATTTCGAGGATTGCATCGACGCAGCGCTGCAGCCGGCTTCCAAGGACGGGATCGGCAAGATAGGCGGTAGCCTCTTCGGCAGACCTGATCGCATATTTCTCGGCCATTGTGGAAGTACCCAGTCCGGCCATTTGGGGAAAGATGAACCACATCCAATGGGAACGCTTACGTCCGGCTCTCAACTCGGACAACGCTCGCTCGTAGAAGCCGTTCTGTGCGTCTACGAAGCGCTCAAGGTTGTAATCGATTTTGCCGGGCATCGACGACCCTCCCTTTACGCATAACTATATCGCCAGGGATCCTTGTCCATGCCCGGACTGCGACAGGCCGCTAGCAGGACCTGTCGGGGTATGGACTGTGCTCGCGGCAGTAATCCGCCGATGGAAGTGTTTCTGAGATTGATCCGACCGTTGCCGGATCGAGGGATGCCATCGGAGCTGTATAATGGACCGTCAACCCGGCAACGCCCAGGAGCACGAAGGCTGCAAGGACTATCACTCGGTTTGATAAGGAAGGTGCGTTTGCATTGACATGCTCGACATATTCGCGTTCACCCATGCCGTTCAACTCGTCTTCCGTTGCGTGGTGATGCACCACGTCGCCGCGCGCCGTGTTCAAAGTCTCACCATCTTTCATTTTGTTAACTCCTACACTGAAGCGCGCATCGGCATACGATCGTCTTCTGCCGCAGACAGCACGCACGACGCATTTGTGATTTTCAGGCCGCGGATTGAAGAGTGAATACGCAAACGCAGTGTTCATAAAATCGAACCAATCGGTTTGATTTGACCTATGGGGCTTGGCGCGTCGACAAAATTCGGCTTAGGTCAGCAGGACATTCAGATTGCGGATAGCCCATGGCACACTCATTTGGCGCGATGTCAGTTGCGCAGCTTTCCACTCTCATTCAAACTGCAGCCGTCGATCCCCTCGAGGTGACACAAGCCGTGCTCGATGGTATCGACGCCTATGCGGATAGGGCAGTTTTCACGGCAGTCCTGAGGGACCGAGCGCTGGAGGAGGCCATGGTCTCGTCCAAACGCCTGAGGGAAGGGCGGTCGCGGGGGATGCTGGACGGCATACCGATAGCGTGGAAAGACCTCTTCGACATCAAGGGTCGCACGACAACGGCCGGCTCTACCGTCCTTTCGACCGGCCCGGCCGCACAGACCGACGCAGCGGTGGTGGCAGCGCTGAAGCAGGCGGGGATGATTTCAATCGCCTGCACCAACATGAGCGAGTTCGCCTTTTCCGGCCTTGGCCTCAATCCGCATTTTGGCACGCCCGAAAACCCAATAAGTCGTGACGTGCCGCGAATCCCGGGCGGTTCGTCATCCGGCGCCGGAGTCGCGGTGGCTGCCGGGCTCGTGCCGGTCGCCATGGGCACCGACACCGGGGGATCCGTTCGCATTCCTGCGGCGTTCAACGGTATCGTCGGATACAAGGCGACACGCGGTCGCTACCCGATGAATGGCGTCTACCCACTGGCAAAGAGCCTGGATTCCCTTGGCCCGCTATGCAGAACGGTGAAGGACGCCGTCTGGATTGACGCAGCCTTGCGTGGAACGCCTTTCCCGCTGATGGTGGCTCGACCGGTCGCCGGGCTTGAAATTGTCGTGCCGGACAACGTCGTCTTCGATGGCGCGCAATCCGGGGTTGTTGCAGCCTTTGAAGCAGGGCTTGATCGGCTTGCTGCCGCGGGTGCGTCGATCACCCGGATCACAATACCGGCCTTCGATGCCATATTGGGGCTCATGACCCGATATGGCGCTCTTGTTACTGCCGAAGCCTTTGCACTTCATCGCGAACGGCTGGCCGGGCCGGCCGCCGACGACATGGATCGACGTGTCGTCGTGCGCACGAGGCTCGGCGAGAAGATCACGCTTGCGGACTATCTTACGATCCTGGAAGCGCGCGAGCGGCTGATTGCCGATGTCGCGCGTCGCGTGGGGTCCAGCCTCGTCGCCTTCCCATCCGTTGCCCATGTGGCACCGCCAATTGCACCACTCGAAGCCGACGACGAGCTGTTCTTTGCAACCAACGGCCAGACCTTGCGCAACACAATGCTCGGCAATTTCCTCGATTGGTGTGGCGTCTCGATCCCCTGCGGGACTGGTGACGCCAATATGCCCGTCGGTCTCCTGCTCTCTGCCGTGGCAGGGCAGGACGAAGCAGTCCTCGGTGCCGCCCTTGCTGCGGAGGAGATCATCCGCAAAGACCTGAGTTGACCGATTGGCATTGCGAGGAGGCGAACATGACTGAAGGAACGCTGGAGAATGGACGCTTTGCAGTTTCGACGTGGTCGCTGCATCGGTTGTTGGGAACCGTCTATCCCTACAGCCCCGATCCAGACAAGAGCCAGGACAGCAAGGAGCCTTATGGACCGGGACGTTCATCGCTGATCGAAATCCCACAGCAGCTCGCAAGCAACGGTATCGGCAGGATCGAGATATGCTCGTTTCATCTGCCAAGCCTGGATCGAGGCTATCTCCAGGAAATGCAGGCGGCCCTTCAGGAAGCTGATATCATGCTGCAGACGCTTCTTGTCGAGGATGGGGATCCGAGCCATCCGGAAACAGCGAAACGTGACATCGAATGGATTGCCCGCTGGCTCGAGATCGCAGAGGTGCTTGGCGCCAGGAACATTCGGGTGATTGCGGGCAAGCAGCCGCCATTACGCGAAAATCTGGAGCGCTCGGCGGGGCACCTCGGGTGGCTTGCAAGACAGGCCGGCAATAGCGCGGTTCGGGTTGTCACCGAGAACTGGTTTGATCTCCTGCCATCCCCTACGGAAACAAACTGGCTGCTTGACACGCTGGAAGGCAAGGTCGGTCTCAATGGCGACCTCGGCAACTGGGCAGCGCCGGCCAAGTACGAAGGTCTTCGCGACATTATGCGGCGGGCAGAACTCTGCCACGCCAAGGCCAATTTCAACTCGTCCGGCCTCGATGGCGATGATTATCGCAAAGTTCTGGAAGCGTGTCGGGTGGCAGGCTACGACGGACCATATACGTTGATCTACGATTCAACGTTCTACGCAGACGAGTGGGATGGCATCCGGCTCGAAAAGGCGTTTATCGAGGAGTTTCAACTGGACAGGCGGCGCGCGGTCGGCTGAACCGCGAAAGGAGCATGGAATGAGTGGCAGGACGATCGACAGCTTCGCACAGCGCATCAGAAGCGGCGAAGGCGGATTGATTTCTGCGTGGATCGGTATTCCCGACCCACTTTTTGTCAATCATCTGGCGCAGGAAGAATTCGATGCAATCGTGCTGGACATGCAGCACGGCGTCTGGGATCTGGGGTCGGCTGCCGTTGGAATCGGTCAGGGAAGACTTGCGGGCAAGCCGGTCCTCGCGCGAATTCCTGTCGGCGATTTCGCCGCTGCCTCCCGCCTCCTTGATGCGGGGGCCTCTGGGATCATTGCGCCGATGATCAACTCGGCGGCGGATGCGGCCGCCTTCGCGAAGGCTACCAAGTATCCGCCGGTTGGTGAGCGTAGCTGGGGACCGACGCTGGCCCTGAACCATACGGGACTTCCCGCAGCCGAATATCTGACGACAGCGAACGATACAACTGTCGCCATCGCCATGATCGAAACGCGGGCCGCGCTCGATGCCGCAGACGAAATCACGCGCGTTGAGGGAATCGACGGCATTTTCATCGGGCCATCCGACCTGTCGATTGCACTCTCGCAGGGCACCTCGGTGGCACCGGATACGCCCGAAGTCGACGGCGTTCTGAAGCACCTGATCGCCCGATGCCGCGCTCATGACAAGTTCGCCTGCGTTTTCGGCAGCAACGGCGAGCGGGCAGGCGAGCTCTTGAAGATGGGCTTCGATTTCGTCATCGCAGGCGCCGACACGCAGCAACTGCGTGCAGGAGCGGCAAGCGCGATTGCTGCGGCCAGGCGGGTTCAGGCTTCGGGTTGACTACTTCACCGCTAGCCAGATGACGTGACGCGCGCCTCCGCGCTTGCCATTGGCGCGTGTGTTTATCGTCTCGACGACGAACCCGCAATCAGACAGACGACGGGTGAACCTGGCGTCGGGTCCTGATGACCAGACGGCGAGAACCCCGCCAGGCAGAAGGGCATTTCTCGCCGCGCGCAGTCCGGCGCTGTCGTAAAGGCGATCATTGGAACGGCGCGTTAGCCCGTCAGGCCCATTGTCGACGTCCAGCAGAATGGCATTGAATTTCGCGTTGCGCTCCCGCAGCAGTTCACCTACATCACCCTGATGGACGGTAACCCTGGGGTCATCAAGGCAACCCTGGAAGACCTCTGACATCGCGCCGCGGGCCCAATCGACGACCGCCGGCACAAGTTCGGCAACCACGACCGACGCATTTTCAGGCAAAACTGAAAGGGCGGCACGCAGTGTGAAGCCCATGCCGAGGCCGCCGATAAGGACGGTCGGGCGCGGATGATTGCTGATCTTCTTATGGGAAAGGGTTGCCAGCGCTTCTTCGGAGCCACTGAGGCGGCTGTTCATCAGCTCGTTTGACCCAAGCATGATCGAAAACTCGCTGCCGCGTCGCTTCAGACGCAATTCGCCGCTTTCGCCAGGGATCGGCGCCGAATCAAGTTGAATCCAAGGAAGCATGTTCTCGTATCTCGCGTTGCGTGCCACTCCCTAGCACAGCATGGCGGTCCCGCGAACCGCATCTCGGCTCGCGGGACAGTGTACGGGCAATGACTACTGGAGATTCCGGCAGGCCTGATTGGCTGCACGGGTTCCAGGCTGGGCTTCCACGCGCTGGCCGCCAGGGCAAACGGTCCAGTTGATCTGGTCTGAATATATAGTGGTCGTGCCAAAATCGATCGGGATAGAAAGACCTCCTCCGCCTGTGCCCTCGGTGTCGGGAGATGTTCCCAATGGCGGAGAACCATCGAAGCGGCCGCTGCTGTCCATTCCCATGCTCGCTTGCGCGAAGGCCGAACCAGCAAAACCGAAAAGGAGCACTGAAGTCACTGCGATAAGCCTGCGCATGATCGAGATCCCTTCATGTTGAAGCACTTACGAATATAGAGCCGATTCTTATTTGTACCAGCAGCTCGGAACCATAAGGCCGTCTAAATTCGTAGGAATTCGGTAAATGATTAACGTGAGGCGCAGCGGTCTGTGCGCCTCGTGCTGACATCCTGCGTGGCAGCGCCATATTGCCCTCAGGCAGGAAGATGGGAGACCGATATGGATGCAGATTCCATGGTGATGAGGGTCCGGGTAACCGGTCGCGTCCAAGGGGTCAGTTTTCGCGTATGGACGCGGGATCGTGCGCGTCGACTGGGCTTGAAGGGGTGGGTGCGCAACGAAGACGACGGCTCGGTCATGGCCCTTATTGCCGGAGAGGAAACCGCCGTTTCGAGCATGCTGAAGGATTTCTGGAAAGGGCCGCCGGGGGCGTCTGTCGATGCCGTCGATGTCGAAAAGGCCCGGCCCGAGACTGTTCCAGATAGTTTCGAGATCACGGTGTGACTTGAAGTCGTCGGTTCCGTCACCTGCGTGGCTACACCGATCCATTTGTCGCGCGATGGTTCGAGGGAGGAGACGGCGACGCGCGACCTCCTGCACCACATGACGTCCCGCGCTGTGAGATTGACTCCGGTTTAACTGTCGCGGCAAACGCCCGGATGTGAGATATTGGGTGCGCGGCAGATCGGCCGATCTGCCCGGTTGTTGAGGGAGGATTCCTTATGCCACTCTTCATCATCACAGGGTGCTATTCAACGACGGCAGCGAAAGGAATGATCGCCGATCCATCTGACCGGGAGGTGGCGGCGCGAGCCATAATGGAAGCAGCAGGCGGAAAACTACACTCTTTCTACATTACGACCGGAGAAAATGACTGGATGGTAACCGCTGAATTTCCTGACGGTGCTGACCTGGTCCCCGCACTCCTGGTCATCGGAGCGTCGGGAGCAGTAACAAATATCAAAACCGTGCGAGCATACACGGGTTCGGAATTCAAGGCCGCCCAGGAAAAGGCGGGCAAAATCGTATCTGCCTACAAATCCCCGGCAAGATGAGGCAGCCAACTCACCGAACCACCGTCGGCAGCGGACGTTGAATCCGCTGCCGGTTCGTTTTGTGGCATCCATCGATCCCGGCTGTCGAAATTTCCGCTGTCCTGGCTCCATCTTTCGCTTCGCGACGAGCAGCCTTTCGACCCTTGATGACGGCCCATCATGCCCGCAAGGATCGGCGATCCGGCTGCAGGGCCACGGCTACATGGTTGGTGCAAAACGTACGCCGAGGGAGCCGAATTGCCTCCATCTGACGGTGCACTCAAACACACGGCCGTCAGACAATCTCAGATCGAACTCCTGAGGAACCGCGAGTGCTGCTTCGACAGCCAGTCGCGCGCCGCCATCGGACAAGTCTTTTACAACGCAGTCCAGTACACTCCCGCCGCCGTTAAAGAGTACCTTTCCTCCGATAAACGTTCTTTTTCTATGGGTCGATCTGCTGTCCATTGGCACACCTCATTGCGTCTAGCGTATATTAGCCCGCGGATGACCGAGAAGTTAATGAGACGGTCAAGGTACGGTCGCAGACAAAGCTTCTGAGATCTCGAGGCATTGCGGCATCGGTCGATGCCTTCGGTCTCGAGGCGGACCGGCTGGAAACCGTTCCCATTTTGCGAGTGACAGCGAGGACTTGATTGTCCGGGTCAATCCCGGGAGGCCGTTCCGGACTGATTGTTGCTCTCCTGAAACAGTATGTGGTCCAGACGCGCCGCTCGCGCAATTGTGCCCGCTGGAACCACATTTCGGCCATGGTGTCGGCGAGTAGGACTGGCTCGCACTCTCGAAACTCGAATCGGAACCCCTGAAGTTGCATGCCACGTTCTTGATCCGACCGCTCCTGGTGGCGGCCGGCGCTTCCCTTCTTGCGGCTTGTACGCAAATCCCCTCGGAGCGCCTTGTCGCATCCGTCGACACTCCCCCGACCGGAGCAAGTCTTTCAGCGCTTGAGCCAAGCCGGGCGGCGGCAGCCCAGTCAACCGTCGTCCCGACGGATCGGCCTCCTGAGAAGCCAGACTATTCGATCGCCTACGCTGAGCTGGACGATCAGGAGTTTCGCTGGCCGGCGATCGACCCTAGGGCGGTTCATCCCGACTATCTGCGCCAGGAGGTCGACTACGCAACGGACGAGCCACCGGGCACAATCATCGTCGACACCGAGAGGAAATTTCTCTACCTCGTTCTCGAGGACGGACGCGCAATGCGATACGGGGTAAGTCTGGGCGCGCAGGGTCGTGCCTGGAAGGGGCGGGCGATCATCCAGTGGAAGAGGAAGTTTCCGACGTGGACGCCCACCCCTTCGATGATTGCGCGAAATCCAAAGCTCGCACATTGGAAGGGGGGCATGAAGCCCGGCCTGACAAATCCACTCGGCGCGCGTGCTCTCTACATCTTTCAGGACGGCAAGGATACGCTCTATCGCATCCATGGCTCTCCGGAGTGGCAAACGATCGGAAAGAACGCGTCATCTGGGTGCGTTCGGATGTTCAACCAGGATGTCATCGATCTCTATGACCGTGTCCGCGGAAAGGCACCGCTCCTCGTGAAATAGGTCGTGAGCGATGAGTGAAAGCGAGCCGCGCGTCCGGACCGAGCATCCCCCAGTGGGCATTTCGACATGACTGGTGAACAGGAACCCCTAGGGTTAGACCAGGACGACGCAACTGTTGAGACGGCGGCAACGGGTATGAAAATCGTTCGTGGCCGCCGAACAATGGGGCGGACCTTCGGGTGACCGTGACGCTAACTACTGCCCAGGGCCCTTAATGCCTGCGGCAACAAATACTCGGCAACCTCTTCATGACCTTCCGCGGTGCGATGACGGCCACAGGATCACGATACGCGCTGAAGGTTCGCCCACCTCCAGGTAATCGGATCAGTGGAATGTGACGCGCACTTAATCCGATCTCGGCGACGTATTCCTTGGTATTTAGGCCACTTTATTGTTTGTCATTTCCCTTGGCCCTGTCGATAATGACAAGCCGGCCCCGGTGGGCACATCCGCGTCTAACCTGCCACCGGCGTTTGTGCTGTGCGGAACACCAGCGTTGACGACATGGGAATCAACCTCACGCCCATGAAGAAGACGTTCCAGTTCAACGGGAAGGCCTGATCTCTGGCGACGCCGCCAGGATGCCGCCGGCCTGTTCCTCTCCCGGCTGTGTTATCGGCTCCTATACAAACGATGAGAATCGGGGCCGCCCATGCTTCCACTGCACAAATGGAAAGCATGAAACCCGCCAAAGCGATGCGGCAAGGTTGGAAAGGTACCACCTGAACCAGAAACAACTGCATGCATTTCTGCCTCCGTCTCGATGACAGGCGGATGATTTCGAAGGTTTATTTCAGGACACCTTCAGCGCGAAAGAGGATTTACCATCCCGCCACCCAGGTCGTCCCGCGAGGCGAGCGGGACAACAATACCATCAAACGTCAGCGTTAAGCAGTGGAGGAAAACACCGCCTGAAACAGCAAACAACCGCCTCACTCGAAGAGCGGCACGGGAGCTTATCGAGATGCGGTCCGCTATCGCGACGGTTGGTTCAGGCGCTTGGGATCCCATCGTCGTCTACAACGGCATTGACTTCACATATCAAGCCTGCCGGATCATAGGTGATATTCACCTCGCCCTTCAGTTCAGCCGCAAGCAGGCTTTCGATCAGGCGGGAGCCAAATCCCCTTCGGGTAGGCTCGCTGACCCTTGGTCCGCCCATTTCTTGCCATCGCAGGGTGAGTCTATGCGGTTCGTCATTGGTGACAGACCAGTGAATGGATATCTGTCCTTCCGGCATGGACAGCGCTCCATACTTTGCCGCATTCGTAGCCAGTTCGTGCAATGCAAGCGAGATCGAAACGACCGCACGGGGCACCAGGCGAACGCTTGGGCCTGATATTGAAATCTTCTCGCGCGAATAGGGCGACAGGGCTTGCTTTACCACCGCTTCCAGCTCTGCCTGTTCCCAATTCCCGTGCATCAGCAAGTCATGAGCCCTCGACATCAGGGAGATCCTGGCCTCGAATGCATCCACCCCTGCGCGGTTCGCCGTCTCACGCCCAAGCGTCTGTCGGGCGATGGCCATGACGGTTGCAAGCACATTCTTGACCCGATGATTGAGCTCTCCGACAAGAACCGTCTGAAGTCGCTCTGCTTCCTTGCGGGCAGAGATGTCGTGCGCAATTTTCGCTGCGCCGATCGTCCTGCCATAGGCGTCGAAAATCGGGGACACGCTGAGCAGGACATCGACCAGCCCGTCATCACTGCGCCGGCGCTTTGTTTCGTAGGGATCGACCCTCAATCCGGCGCTGACCTGCCTGATGATCGCAGGTTCTTCTTCAATCCTGTCGTCCGGAACAAGGATCATGACAGAACGTCCAATGGCTTCTTGTGCCGAGTAGCCGTAGAGTTTTTCCGCGCCACTGTTCCAGCTCGTGATCCGCATGTTCAGATCGATGCTGAGAATGGCATCGTTGGAGGAGGCGATGATGGCCGCAAGACGACGCTCCACCTCTTGGGCGCGCTTGCGCTCGGTGATGTCGACAACAACCGCGGCGGCCTGCTTGATCTCTCCGTGCTCGTCGCGTAGGGGCGAAACCGAATTCGCGACCCAGACAAGACTTCCATCCTTGCGCACGTAGCGCTTCTCGATGTCGAAGCTCTCGCCGGTCTCGATCATTTGCCTGAACGAACGGAGGTAGTCTTCGAGATCGGTCGGGAACGTTATGTCCTGCACCCGCATCTTTAACAGTTCAGTTTCCGAATATCCGACAATTTCGCAGAACCGCCTGTTTACCAGATGCAGCCTGCCGGCGAGATCGGATTGCCCGATCCCGGCTGCAGTCTGTGTGAATATGGCGCGGAACCGCTCCTCGCTCTCGCGCAGTGCCGTGTCAGACCTGACTCGTTCAGTGGTCTCGTTGACTATACAGAATACGCCGCGCACCTTGCCTGTCTCATCGCGTACCGGCGAGTAGGAAATGTCGAAATGGACGGTTTCGGGATAGCCGTGACGTTCGATGTAGAAGGGGCGGTCCTTGGCGAAGACCGTTTCTCCGAAATCGAGGACGCGACGCAAAAGAGGCTCCAGGTCACTCCACAACTCTCCCCAGTATTCGCGCGCCGGGCGACCAAGTGCGCGCGGATGCTTGGTGCCGATGGTCGGGGCGTAAGCGTCATTGTAGAGTGCGATGAAATCCTCGCCCCAGAAGAGAACGATCTGAGCCTTTGACGGCAACATCAGATCGACAGTCGACTTCAGACACTGCGGCCATGTGCTTGGTGGACCCAGACTGCTATCGGCCAGGCCCTGACCGTAGATGCGGCCCGACATCTCGTCGGATCCGGGTGATGCGTCGTTGCTGTGCAGGGGCTTCTCCTCCACCCGATGGCCTTTTAATTCAGAGGTTTGATGGCCAAACGTCAAGGGGAAAATTAAGGTGCCTCTTCACTTCTCGACGTGGCACCAGGCCGCCAGGAGTGGCCGTGACGTGCATCGCATTGCGACGTTATGGCCGGCTTCATTGAAGAAGATCGAACCGACCGTGCCGCGTTGCCATCCCTTATCGTCGCATGAGAATTCGCAGTCGGACAGCGAGAGAAAGACGCGGGACCGAAACTGGATGTGATCGGGGAAGCGGCTGTAGGGTGCCATGATGGTCAGACCGAGAGCGACGTCGCTGCGCTCCTCCATGCCAGACATGCCCGCGATTACCGCATGAGCGTGGGTATGCTCGATGTTGATGCTGGCAAACGGGCCGGTCTTGCTGGCGACCCATTCCAGGCTCCTGGCGACATCGGTGATGGCGGCGGCAGCTTCGGCGTAAGGCTCCCCCCTGGAGGCCAGGTTGCGTAGCGCGAATTGCAACTGCGGCGCCAAGGGCAGAGGGCTAGCCGGCTTCATCGCGACGGCGCCGGGCTCCTGCAGGAGGTGAAATACCTTGCCGGCGACGAATTTTTCCATGAAAGGAGCTGCATCCGACATCAGGATGTTACCCAACGCGCCGATAACGCGCTGGACATTGGCAGGCCTGCGTGAACGGCTCAGGGCATAGTCGCCACTTGCCGTTCTTGTTCCACGATGCAGAAGGAGGTCAGCTTCCCTTCTCAACCGGGGCTTTGACATTGGATCTCGAAACTCCCTGCTTGCCTCCGGATCCTTATCCCGATGCGATCAAAAAGCAAACCGCACCACCGTTATTTTGGTGTATCCGAAATGATCGCTAAGACATAGGGCCCGCTGTCAAGTGTCGGTGTCGCCCTTGATCCGCCTCAGGACGCGATCAAGTGCCGATATCAACGCGTCATGTCCGCCTTTTGCCTTGAAATCGGACAATACCTGTTCGTTCAGGCCACCCTTGGTCGCGAACTCGCGACTGAGGTCGACAAGCGGGACGTCGGAACGCATGGCGGTTTGCGACAGACTGGTAAATAACGCCGCGATATAGGCGCGTCCCTTGTCGGCGGCGAGGCCATTATCTTCAAGCCAGGCAGCCGACATGTCCATGATCCCGAGAACGGTCGACATCAGCGAGCTGGCCGCAGCCAGAAGATCATATTCCTGCTTCGTGTCGCACTCGACTGTGGTCCCAAGAACGGAAAAAAGGTCTGCAACGTCGTTATCTGCCGGGAAGATGGCGGTCACACCTTCGCGACGTGCGACGAAAGGCAATGGAATGGCCTGTACGAGTTGAACTTCCACACCAATCCATCCGAGAAGGGTCTGGCGATCGGTCGCCGCAATGACGCTGAGAACGGATTGCCCGGTTCGGAACTTCAGCTCACTCATGACGTCCTGTGCAATTTGAGGTCGGAATGCCAGGACAACCATATCGCTCTGATCGATGACCGACTGGTTGTCTGCCGCAATCGAGACCTCTGCGAATTCGGCGGCGAGACGTTGCGAAATCTCGGCGCTTCGGGGCGAAACAATGACATGCAAGAGAGCGGGGGATTCTGCCAGCAGTCCCCTGATCATGGCCTCGGAAATCGTCCCGGTTCCGATGAAACCGATCTTCTCAATCTTCATTGCCGTCCTCCCCAGGTGCCACGATGCGTCCAATGGGATCGCACCTGACTGGCGGGATACAGTCTCGCGGGATGGCCTGCAAGCTATAGCTCTTGCATGTAGAGCGGACAGATTGCCGCCAGAATGAATCCAATGCAGATTGCGTCCGTGGAACACTGGAGGTCAGACATTGCTGGAAAAGCTGATCGGTGACTACGGCGTGTTCGCCGTGTTTCTTGGCGCTGGTATCGAAGGCGAAACAGCGGCTTTTCTCGGCGGAATCGCTGCCCACCGCCACCTCATCGCCTACTGGCAGGTTGCCTTAGCGGCAAGTCTTGGTTCGTTTACCGCAGACCAGATCTTCTTCCTGTTGGGCCGCCACGCAGCGAAATGGTCCTATGTGAAGAGGCTTCTTGACTCGGCACCGATCGCCGGGGCGACTCGCCTCCTCGAAGCGCGTCCGACAAGCTTTATCCTGGCCTTTCGGTTCATATACGGGATTCGCACGATCAGTCCTGTTGCGATCGGTGTATCCAGCGTTCCGGGCTGGAAATTTGTCAGCCTCAACGCGATTGCCGCATCGGCCTGGGGTATCATGATAACAGGCGCCGGGTTCCTGGCCGGGCAGGCCATCGAAGCCATGCTCGGACGCTTGCAACTGCATGTGCACCTGTTGATCGCGCTCGTCGCCGGCGCCCTGCTTGTGTCGCTCGGCGCTTATGTCGCGCGCAAGGAAATGACGCGGCGCTCGGCACGCCTTGGCGGCTGAGACGCCCGCGTTGGCTCCTCGGTGTCCGGCCGACTGGATATGGCCTCCCAAGAAAACAGACCGATTTTGCAAATCAGGAAGAGGGAGTACCAAGGAAAGCCTGACACGCGGGAAAGCAAGTTGCCGCCGGTGGCCTGCCTTCCCTTTTGGGCGTTGAGCAAAAGAAACAGCTACCGCGACGGGATTGCCGCTGGTGTTCTGTCTGAGAATGCCTATGTTTCGCGTAGCTTCGACGTTACAGGGTTTCCATTTTTGCTTCTCGAAATTTCAATCGTTGCCATTCTTACCATCTTGAATGGCGTTCTCGCCATGTCGGAGCTTGCCGTCGTTTCCTCGCGGCCGGCTCGTTTGAAGGTTCTTGCCGACCAGGGCAGTCGCGGGGCCGCCATGGCTATGAGGCTTGGCGAGGAGCCCGGGCGGTTTCTGTCGACAGTGCAGATCGGCATCACGCTGGTCGGCGTGCTATCAGGTGCATTCTCGGGCGCGACGCTTGGCGCTCGACTGGCCGGCTGGCTTGGTACGCAGGGTCTGTCGCCAGCAGCTGCTGATGCGCTTGGCGTCGGCTCGGTCGTTGTCGCGATCACCTATCTCTCATTGATTGTTGGCGAACTGGTGCCAAAGCAGATTGCGCTTCGTGCGCCGGAGACCGTGGCGAGCAAGGTCGCACCGGCGATGATTTTCCTGTCCCGGCTTGCCGCGCCGCTCGTCTGGCTGCTCGACGCATCAGGACGGACAATCCTTCGCCTTCTCGGCCAGGCAGGCAAGTCGGGCGATGTCGTCACAGACGAGGAAATCAAGACTGTTCTGGCAGAAGCGCACAGCGCCGGTGTCATCGAGACGGAAGAGTCGGCGATGATCTCCGGGGTGATGAGGTTGGCCGACCGAAACGCACGTGCCTTGATGACACCGCGCCGGGAGGTGGAGGTGATTGATGTCGAAGACAGTTTCCCGGAGATCCGGGAGCAACTCCGCCTGAGCGCGCAGGCGCGACTGCCGGTACGCAAGAATAGCTCGGACGAGATTATCGGCGTGCTCTTGACCAAGGACTTCTATGACGCCTTGGCATCCTCGGGTCATGTCGAAATCGGGACGCTCGTTAAGCAGGTGCCGATCGTATCGGATCTGTCAGGCGCACTGGACGTCATTCAGGCAATTCGTCGATCAAGCTGTCACATGGTACTGGTCTATGACGAATATGGCCACTTCGAGGGGGTGATTACCTCCGGCGACATCCTGGAGGCAATTCTGGGTGCCGTCCAGGAAGACTCGATCGGCGAGCAAGCCATTGTGCGTCGTCACGACGGCAGTTACCTCGTATCCGGCTGGACGCCAATCGACGAGTTCGCGGATTTCATGAATTTCCAGATTGATGGCGACAGGGACTATCAGACAGTCGCGGGTCTTGTGCTGGAGGAAATGAAGCATCTACCCGAGGTCGGCGAGAGCTTCATTATGAATGGCTGGCGTATCGAGGTCGTCGACCTTGACGGGCGACGGATCGACAAACTGCTGCTGACTGCAATCGTCGCGCCGGACGAGGGGTCGCACCAGATGTTGCACTAATATCCGAACACACCTGTTGCTGGTGTCGTCGGAACCTTCAAGCGAGGATGGAGTTCATCGCTCCAGAAACATTGGAGGTAATTATGAAAGTGCATGTTACAGCAGCAATCGCGGCAATGATGTTGAGTGTCCCGGCAATGGCACAAACCACCGTCGTGACAGTGCCCGGCGAGGTAAGGACTTACATTACCGAGCAAGAGGTTCCGTCGGTGACGTATGACGGCGATATCGTTGTCGGAACAGAGCTGCCGTCCTCCATCGAAGTTCACACGATCCCCAGCAATGATGCATACGCTTACACAGTAATCAACAAACAACGCGTGATCGTCGATCCCCATACCCACCGCGTCATCGAAGTCATCAACTAATCAGCATGTTCGCGACGATAGGTGACATTCAAGTTGAACGTTGTTTGCGTTGGCCTTTCGCAACGTAAGTATTGCGGGCCAACGCCCCTGTTTGTATCCGGTTACATTCCGAGATACCGCCAGCCCTTGAGGAGCTCCTCGGCAGCTGCGCCGCTGCGTCCTCGGATGTCGATGGAGCCAAAATGCTCCTCTTGATTGCTGCTTTGGTTCAGGTCCTCGATTGATAGGTCTGCTCAATTTGTCTTTCCTGGTGGGCGCACCAGCATTAGACTTGGTCGATCAGGTACCCGTTGCGCTTCGAGCAAACCGCTCGGGAAGTGAGGCAATGTGCCACTCAGGCTGCCACAATCGATCTCCAGCCACTCGCTCGTCAACCCACTTGATTACGAGCTCGCCTCCGAGCGCGCGGATGCTCTCGGCCGACAGGGCCGCAAGGCGGAGGCCGCGTTGGCGAATTTGGCTGCATGGTCTTCGGAAAGCCCTCAACGAATTGATCGGATGACGCTTCTGGATGACGCTTCTGATGCAGTATGGGCCCTGTTCATCCAGCGGGAGATCTGCGGCCTTCGCAACAACGGAGATGTCATCGATCGCTACCAGATTCCCGGCGAGGTCCTCGCGAGGCTTGGCGCCACCCGCAGGTGACACCACAAGTAGGTGCTAAGCGTGTGCCGTTCGGTCGAACGGGGATCAAGTCGAGAGTGACGAAACAACGCCAAGACACGCTCTCAGCCGTTGACTGAGTCTTATTCGGAACGTCGGGTTGCGCGTCCAAAAGCGTCAGTATGTCGGAGTAATGTTCGGCGTAACCTTATTGTTAGCGTATAGTAATTCGCCGGAGTTCACTTGTGCGCGATATGATCCAGGAGGAAATATAATGCTGTTTCTGGCGAGAGATTTAACCTAGCCCTGGTCACCGAGTTGGGACATACTTACTGCGCAGTTGTTCTCTTGTTCATGTTTAAAGGGCGGATTGCCCGGTAGCGATTGGGGAGACGTCATGCCAGCCAATTGGGATCCAAATCAGCATATTGACTCCGAGACAGGTCGAATTGAATGGCCGACGGGTCCGATGACCGACATCGATCCGGACTACGAACCCAGGTGGGTCGAAGCCTGGGTCGTACAGGGTGGCGGAATTGGCCCAGGGCAGGTTTGGGCCGGACCAAGTCAGAGCTCCGCTCAGAGTTCCTGGACAGGCTTCCAGAGTGGGCGCTGGACCGCGCCCGAAGCTGGGTGGAGAAACGGACGCTTTGCGCCCGGTCCTGCGGTCGGAATTTCGCTCCTCGCATTGCGCGATGATGATGGACATTACCAGTATGATTGGTGGTTCGATGTTGTCACACTTCGGGATTAGCGCCGATCTGGAATGGTCGAGCGAGACGCAGATGGAGGATACAATGACCATGGAGGAGCGCGAATTCATTGAGCGCTACAAGACCCAGGTCGACGTCCTGCGGACTTTGCAGAAGAGGGTCACCGAGGCAATCGGCAGAGCCGAAGAAAAGCTTGAGCGGGTAGCCCGCGGAGAGGCTATGGACGCGGTCTTCGGTCCTGTCCAGCGGCGCCCGAGCGGCAAGGAGCGTGGCTAGGCCAATCTCGCCGGTAGTACGCCATTTGTCACGTCTTGTCGAACTCTGCCAGTCGACGCTTTGTGTTGGCTGCGGCAACCACGTTTCCCTTGCGCTCGTATAGACGCAACGCAACTGACGCCGCGGCGAACGCGTCGCTATGTTGGCCGGACGCCTCGAGGACATAGGACAAATCGACAAGTGCTACGGCCCTGTCGTTGACGAAGTCCGTCTTTTCGGCGAACTCCACTGCGGCGCGCGCAAGGGCTTCGGCCTCCTGGATTTTCGCCCTGCGGGCAAGAATACGTGCGCGCACACGCCGCCAGCGAACCTGCGTCACCAGATCATCGATTGCAGCAAGCTCCGAACTCACGGCCGTAAACTCCTCTGCCTCATCGTCACGACCTTGCTCCAGGAGAACGGCTGCAAGCGAGGCCGCCATCGTCGAACGAAAGGCGCGCTCGCCCATCGCCTCAAGCGCGTGGTAGGAAGCGCGCGCGCTCCTTTCTGCAGCGGCAGGATTGCCGGCGAGCAGTTCGACGACGGCTTCATGTTCTGAGGATGCTACATAAAGGGTGTGGCTGAGGCCGAAGTCGGCGTACGCCGCATTGCTCTTTGCGATTTGGTCGCGGGCAACAGAAAAGCGGCCGGCGATTGCGTTGAGGGAAGCGAGTTGACGCAGGATTGCGGCCTCGGACACTGGGCTTTCGGTCACTTCCACACGCATGGCCTCGCAGCGGCTAATTCCTTCGGCGGCAGGGGTGGGGCCAAACCAGAGCGATGAAGCAATCCAGGTCAGGATTTCGTGATATTCGTGCCAATCGCCCGCATGCCTGGCGTGAATTGCAGCGCGCTCCCAAGCTTCGGCTGCCGCCTCGCCCCGGGCGCCGTTGAAACGAAGCCAGGCCTTTAGTCGGTGTGCACGGCATAGACCGAGGTCGTCTCCCAGACTTTCGAAGATCGGGACAGCCTCAATTGCGGCCTCTTCTGCTTGCTTTACCCCGCCCTCCTGGGCGAGGAGGAGTTGCAGGAACTGTCGCTGGATGCTGACATGCGCAACCAATCGCCGGTCTCTGGAGGCGGCGGCAAGCTGTTCGGCTTCGTCGAGGATACGGCCCGCATCGTCCAGTCGGCCGCTCTCGATCTGCGCACCGCTCAATTCGGCAAGCAGCGCGATCCGGCGTGGGTCATCCCTTGGAATGAGCCGCGATACACGCTCGAGAAGGCTGATTGCCGCCGGAAGGTCGCTGCGAACAAGCGCCCGTCTTCCGGCCGCCTCGAGCCGTTCGCCTGCACGGGCGGCAAGAGAGGCAGTACGGGTATCGCGTGGTCCGAGTGATGTCCGGTATTGAAAGGCCTGTTCAAGGTGATAGCCGACAAATTCCTCGAATTCGCGAAGACGGTCTGCAGTCGCTCGTTCAAGCCAGGCGGCGAAGTGTTCGTGCAACTCGGCCCGCGAACCTTTCGACAAGGATCGATATGCGGCATCCCGGATGAGGGCATGCCTGAAGCGATAGGCCTTGTCTCCAGGGAAGGTCGGAGCCTCCGGCCGGATCAGATCCCGGCGCACAAGCGCAAGCAGCCCGGCCTCGAGCGCATCTAACAGGGGTTTCGCCAGTTCGCTGACTGCTCCTTGGTGGAAAACTGCGCCCTCCACCGCTGCGGTCCTCAAGATCGAACGCTCCACGGATGGGAGCCGCTCGAGCCGGGCAGCGAGAAGAGCGTTGATCGACGAGGGAACCGGCAGATCGGCGAGATCGGACACGGTGACCCAGCCATCGGACGCGCGACGCAGTAGGTTCTCGTCAATCAGCATTGCGACAAGCTCCTCAGCGAAGAGTGCATTGCCACCGGCGGCACCGAAGATCCTCGATTCGACAGCCGGCGGGAGTGGTGCGCCGCCGAGCAGATTGGATATGAGCGTATGGCATTCCTCGTCGCTCAGCCGCTCGAGAAAGATCGAGGTTGCATTGCGCTTGCCCGCTCCCCAGCCGGGTCGAGCGTCGAAGAGTTCCGGCCGCGCGATGCAGACAAGGAGAATTGGGACGTCGCGGGAGAAGTCGGCAACGTGCTCGAGCAGGTCCAGGAATGTTGGCTCCGCCCAATGAACATCGTCCACCACGACGACGAGCGGACCGGATCGGGCGAGTGCCTCCAGAAGCTTGCGCACGGCCCAGGCGGTCTCCTCGGTGGTCCCTTGTACCGCGCCGCCGAGGCCAAGCGCCCCAGCGACGCGCTCGGCAATGAGGCTGGCCTTTTCGTCCCCTGCAAGCTGCGCTTCGATCATAGCTGCGAGTTGCTCACCTCCATCCAGCCCCTCGGCCCGCGTGAATTCCCGGACGATCTCGGCCAATGGCCAATAGGTGATGCCTTCGCCGTAGGGCAGACAGTTGCCGTGCAAGACCGTAACGTCTTCCGCAAGACCACGCGAGAACTCCCGTACGAGCCGTGACTTTCCGACCCCGGCATCACCAAGGACGCTGACCATATGGCATGTCCTGTCGCCGACCGCGTTCTGGAAGACGGTTTCCAGCAGGACGCGCTGGCGTTCGCGTCCGACAAAAGGGGAATCGAAGCGGCGCGCAAGCCCCGGCGCGTGATGGAGGACTTCGCTAACGACAAGCGCTGTGATGGTCTCGCCGTGCTTGAGTAGGCGCGGGCCGCTTGGTGAAACGACGACCGCATCGCGTACCAGCCTGTGTGTCGATTTGCCGATCAGGATCTCGTTCGGCAGGGCTGCTTCCTCCAGCCGCTTTGCTGTATTGACGGCTTCGCCGGCGACCGAGAGAAACCCCCGCGAATCCGCGCTGGCGATAACCTCACCCGTGTTGATGCCTATCCGGTTTACAAGGCGTACTCCCCACCCAGCCTCCAGTTCCTGATTAAGATCGGCAAGTCTTTCTCTCATTTCCGCCGCTGCCCGCACGGCCCGCGTAGCGTCGTCTTCGTTGGCTGTGGGCGTGCCATAAACGGCCATGATGGCGTCCCCGATATACTTTTCAACGATTCCGCCATGGCGCTGCACGACAGCGCTGATCTCGCCAAAGTAGCGTTTGAGGACGTTGCGAAGCGCTTCCGGGTCAAGCGCAAGCCCGAGTCGGGAGGAATCCACGATGTCGGCAAAAAGGATCGTGACCGTCTTTCGGATGTCGGTGCTCGGCTCGTGCAGCCCGGGCGCCAGCGGCCTGACCTCGGCCGTTCGGGCTGCCATCCGGTAGATCTTGACAGGCCGGCTGATGTTCTTCAGTTGCTGCTCGCCGGCATATTCGAAATCGACATCGATCTTGCCGGGGAGTTGCTCGTAGGCCGAGCCCGTGATCAATACGCTTCCGGCAGGGCAAATTTGTTCGAGACGAGCGGCGACGTTGATGCCATCGCCGAGCAGGTCGTCATCCTCGACCACGACATCTCCGAGGTTTATGCCGATGCGTAAGACGATCCGGCGTTCGGAATTGACCGGCCTTTGCCAGTCGGCCACCTTTTCCTGCATGGTCACAGCACAAGCTACGGCATCGACGACGGAGTTGAATTCCGCGATCAGTCCGTCACCCATGACCTTGACGATCCGGCCGTGGTGCTCGGAAAACAACGGCTCCATGAGGGATTGCCGTAAATGTTTCAACGCGGTGAGCGTTCCGCTTTCGTCCGCCTCGACGAGGCCTGAATAGCCGACGACATCTGCAACCAGAATTGCTGCGAGCTTTCGTCCGACCCGAGGCAATGGCATAATATCGCCCTTCTGCTGGCAGACTTGCCTTCATCACACGTCGTTCCAGAACAAAACAATAGCCTATTGCTGCGAATGCGACGACCAGAATCGGCCGGCGCCATCCGTTGTTCGTCCACTGCTTCGAATTGGTTTGCACGGTGCCTGACGTGCCTCTTGAGGCCCGGCAACGAGACAGGTACATTAATGGTGCCTAATGTACCCTTGCGCGACTGGGGAGCGAAATGGACATCAGCTTGACGCGACGTTGTGCGATGGTGAACGGCGTGCTTCTGACCACAGCGGTCGCCCTTTCGGGAACACGTTCGATCATACCGTCGGCACGTGCCGGTGATCAGATCGGCGAGGTTACATGGGCCTTGCCCAGCGTTGCGGAAACGCTGTTGATCCCACATGCCTGGACAACGTATGTCGGGGCGATCATGTCGCTCGTCCAGGAGGGACTGCTGACGTTCGGAGACGATCTCAGCCTTGAGCTCGCTGCCGCTGACACCTGGAACCAGGAGAATGCGACGACGCTGCATTATCACCTGCGTGGTGGCGTCACCTTTGGCGACGGATCTCCCTTAACGGCCGACGATGTCGTTGCCACCATGGAATATCACATGAACCCGGACTCCGGTTCACAGCTGGCCTCCTTCTACAATTCGGTGGCAGCCGTCAAGGCGACAGCAAAAGACCAGGTCACTGTCAAGTTGAAGGGTCCCGACGTACAGTTCGTCTATACCGCTGCACACATGGCGGGCTTCGTCTTCAAGAAGGAGCAACTTGCGGACAACGGCATCGGAACGCCGGAGGTGCTGCCACTTGGGACCGGCCCCTACAGGTTAGCCGAATTTGTTCCGTCCGATCGCGTCGTTCTTGAGGCCCGCGATGATTACTGGGGTGGGACACCCTTTGCTAAACGCATCGTCTTCCAGGCAATACCAGACCGGCAGGCCCGGCTGCTAGCCATGCAGAACGGTGACATAGCAGGTACCTTCGATATCGCCATTTCTGACCTGGACCAGTGGGATGCACTCGGCAACGTCGAGACGACGCCTTCTCTTGGCGTCTATGCACTCATCCTGGACCAATCGGCGCCACCGTTCGACGACATCCATGTTCGCCGCGCCGTGGCCCATGCTGTCGACCGGGAAGGCCTGGTTAAGGCTCTGCTCAAAGGCAAGGGAGAGGCAGCAACGGCTCTCAATCCGCCGCAGATGTGGTCAGGGCTGATGTTGCCCGAGGAGGTCCGCGCCTTTTACGCTACCTTGGCGCAGTACCCATTCGACCTAGGGCTAGCGAAGGCTGAACTGGCAAAATCCGGCCATCCGGACGGTTTTGACGTTTCCATCCCGGCATCGAGTGCCGATCCATACATGGTCAATATCCTGCAGTCCGTGGTCGAGAACCTGAAGCAGATCGGTATCCGTGCAAGGATCGAGGAAACCGACAACAACACCTGGCTCGCCCAGTATTTTCGCCATGAGAAGCTCGGAATGCAGATCATGGCCTATTATCCTGACTATCCCGACGCCGTCAGTTATCCCTACCTCTTCTTCTCGAGTTCGACCGCGAGGAAGGATGGACTGAACGGTTCGAACTTCAAGGATGCTGAGGTTGATGCGCTCCTGAAGACTGCGACCGAGAAGTCCGATCCCACGGAACGCACGGTGGCGCTGAAGAAACTGTTCACGATCGTCAACGACAAAGTCCCCCTTGTGCCGATATTTTGGCCCAACTCTGCGATGGCTCTCAGCAATAAGTACAGGCTCAACGGCTATACCGCCTTCTGGTATAATGTTCCCTGGGCCATGAGAGGGTTTGGCCCGGCATGGTGACGCTGCTGTCCGGAAGAAGACAGAGGGGTGTTTCCCCATCGATCGACACCGGCCGAAGACGGAAGGTACCGGCGGATGGACCTTTTTTTAGCGCGCATCATCGATCGGCGGCAGATGAGGGACCTGCAGGGGAGGCCAGACGCCTGCTTCGTGGAAATGCAGGTCGTTCCGCAATGCCACAGCCTTGACCCACACGACCGACATCAAGTGGATGCATGCATTTGCACCTGTTTGGGGCGGACCCGTGGGGCACGACAATGACGGCTTCGACCCTCGTCATGTTTCTCGCGCGCCGGTTCGCAATAGCGATCCCGCTTCTTCTGATCATCTCATTCGGTGTCTTCGCACTCGTCCATATCGCCCCAGGCGATCCGGTGCGCTCTCTGCTTGGCACGCGTGCGGCAGACCCGGCGACGATTGCTGTGATCCGCGCCCGATACCACCTGGATGACCCGCTGCCGATGCAGTACGGAAAGTGGCTGTCGCAAGTCATCCGGGGGGACCTTGGCGTCTCCATTCAGGGCAATCGGGCGGTGACGCGGACCATCAAGGATCGGCTAGGCGTCACCGTCTTCCTGACCTTGATGAGCAGTGCCCTTGTTCTCGGCCCGGGCATCTTGCTTGGCGCCGTTGCGGCTTATCGCCAAGGTACGCGCCTGGACCGGGTGGTCGTGTTGCTGGGTGTTTTCGGGATAAGCTCGCCAGCCTTCGTCACCGGTATCTTCCTCCTCTACCTCTTCGGTGTTTTGCTGCGCTGGTTTCCCATCTTCGGATCAGGTGATGGTTTTTTCGACCGGGCCTGGCACCTGGCACTTCCTTCGCTGGCGCTGGCGATATCTGTCATGGCAATCGTCATCAAGATCACGCGTGCAGCGATGATCGAGGAGCTGGGGCAGGACTACGTCACCTTTGCACGGTCACGTGGCCTTTCCCCGCACCGTATTCTTTTTGCCTACGTCCTCAGGAATTCCCTCATTTCGCTGGTCACGGCCGCGGGGATCATCATTGTCGGTATTGTGGCAGGGGCGATTTACGTCGAAGTCACCTTTTCGTTGCCGGGCCTCGGCGCCTTGACAGTTGACGCCATCCAGAAGCGCGACATTCCGACGATCCAGGGGACTGTTCTGCTATTTTCCACTTTTGTCGTGCTGGTGAATCTTGGAGTCGACGTGATTTACGCAATGATAGACCCACGCATCCGCTTTGGGAGGGTTCGGCCATGAGCAGCCCGGCCGCCGACGAAGGAGGTGTAGAGGAGCTGCGGCCGCGCGTTGCCGCTAGCGTGCTCGTTGCCATGCTCGTTCTCGCGACAGTAGCGGTCAGCGCCATCCTTGGAGATAAGATTGTCCCCGATTCACCGTTTCTCCAGCGACTCGGGACTGGCGATACACCGCCATCGCTCGCGCACCTCGCAGGGACGGATCTGTTCGGGCGCGATGTGCTTTCGCGCGTCATCTACGGCGCGCGGACAGCTCTGGTCGGTCCGGTCATCGTCGCCGCCGGCTCCTTTGCGATCGCGACCGTGCTTGGGTTGGTGTCAGGCTATTTCGGCGGCCTGGTCGACACAGCGATCATGCGCTGGGTTGACGTCATGCTCGCGTTGCCGGGACCGCTTCTGGCGATCGTTGTCGTCGGTATCGTGGGAGGCGGCTACTGGACCGCGGTGGCCGTTCTTGTGGTTCTATTTTCCGCTACCGATACCCGCATTGTTCGCAGTGCTGTCCTCGAGCAGCGACCCCTTCCTTACATAGAAGCTGCGCGCACACTCGGTCTTTCGAAGACGCGCATCCTGTTCGTGCACGTTCTGCCGAATGTGGCGCCGATCATCCTTGCGTATGTGATCCTTGACTTCGCCTTTGCCCTGGTGAACCTCGCCGGCTTGTCGTTCCTCGGCCTCGGCATCGAACCCGGTGCCCCCGACTGGGGCCGGATGCTCTTCGAGAACCGTAATATCCTCTTCTCAAATCCCGCTGCACTGCTTTTGCCTGCTGGCATGATCATCGTCACCGCCATCAGCATAAACCTCATCGGCGACTGGTTGCTCGAGCGGTTCGCCAGATGAAGACAGGGTCGATCGAGGCTAGCGGAGGTGGGCCGCTACTCAAGGTCGAGGGCCTTGCGATCTCGTTCGGCAGGGCGGCAATCACAACATCAGTGAGCATCGCGTTGGAGCGCGGCGAGAGCATAGCAATCGTTGGCGAGTCTGGATCGGGAAAGTCTGTGACGGCCCGCGCGATTGCCGGGCTTCTGCCGCCAGGCCTCAACGCAACCGGTGCGATCACCTTCGACGGCATGTCCGTGATGCCGCTTCCCGAGCGCGAACGTCGCAAATTACGCGGATATCGCGTTTCGATGCTGATGCAGGATCCCTTCACGATGCTGAACCCGCTCATGCGTTGCGGTGACCACATTGACGAGATGCTGCGTGATCGGCCGGAGTTCGCGTCGCGTCAGGCAAGGGGGGGCGAGGTGCAAAGGCGCCTTGAGGAAGTCGGGATTTCGGATCCCGATGTGGCGCGCCGCCTGCCATTCGAGTTGTCGGGCGGCATGTGTCAGCGTGTCGCGATGGCTGCCGCGCTTGCGCGCGACCCGGATCTGCTCATTGCCGATGAGGCCACGACGGCGCTCGACGTCACCAGTCAAGCCGATATCATGAAGCTCCTCGGCCATATCCAGCGAGAGCGTCATATGGGCCTGATCCTTGTCACCCACAATCTGCGGCTCGCCTTCGCGACCTGCCAGCGCGTCTACGTCCTCTATGCAGGCTCGGTACTGGAAGTCGGCGACGCCATTTCCGTCGAGCGTCGACCTTTCCATCCCTACACCCTTGGGCTGCTCCTGTCGGAACCGCCGGTTGATATTCGTGTGCAAAACCTTGTCGCCATGCGGGGTTCCGTGCCCCGCGCGGCCGACGTTATTGACCGCTGCGGTTTCGCAGACCGCTGTGATTGGGCAAGCGAGGTTTGCCGCGCCAGCAAGCCGCCGCTCGGTGCTCTCAGCGCTCTGCGCTCCACCGCATGTCTCCGTCAGGACGAGATCCAGAGTGAGATCGATGCCCGGCGCGCGACTGCACTGTCGGAGGAGCCGAAAGCGTTGAGTCGCGGAGAAACCACGGATTGCCTTGTCCGTGTCGACTCGCTCAGCAAGACTTTCTCCGGAGCCCGTGGACGGCCGGTCCGCGCAGTGAGGGAGGTTTCATTGCACATCAGGTCTGGGGAATGTGTGGGGCTGGTTGGCGAATCCGGTTCGGGCAAGACGACCATCGGGCGCTGTCTCGTTGGCCTCGAGAACCCGACCTCCGGCAACATCGTAATCGACGGCATTTCGGCTGGCGATTATCGCGCCCTGACCAAGGGGGACCTTGCGAGAATACGCCGGACCATCCAGATGGTTTTTCAGGACGCCTATTCGACGCTCAATCCCCGACATAGCGTCGGCCAGGCATTGGCAGAGGCACTCGGGGCGTCGGTGGGGGCCACAGACCCGGTGACACCCGAACGGATCGTGTCGCTGCTTGCCGAGGTCGGCTTGTCCGCTTCATACACTTCCCGCCGTCCGAGGTCGCTGTCCGGCGGCGAACGCCAGCGCGTTGCGATTGCCCGTGCGCTTGCGGTCGAGCCGGCAATTCTCGTCTGCGACGAACCCGTCTCTGCTCTCGATGTGTCTGTCCAGGGCCAGGTGCTTAATCTCTTCCGACGCCTGCAAGTCGAACACGCGCTATCATACCTCTTCATCACGCACGATCTCGCTGTGCTGCGACAGATCGCCGAGCGAATTTATGTGCTCTATCTCGGCGAGATCGTCGAGGAGGGACCGACAGAGAAGGTCATCGGCGACCCGCAGCACCCATATACACGCCGGCTTGTCAAGTCGATCCCCCGCGGAACAATCAAATTGACGCGCTGAGGGGGCGAGAGCGCGGCGAACGGTGCGCGCTCCTTCAGGTTTCCAGCCCTCTGTTGGGTCTGTCGGTCGAAGAAGTGAGCCTTTGCCGTTTCCAAGGGGAGCCTGACCTTTTGCTCGCGCGTAACTCAACGCGATCGCCCACGACCCATGTCAGTTCCCTGCCGTCGAGCTCAACGGCGACATGGGTTTCCGAACCGGTCGGCTCCACGACCTTGATAGTGGCTTCGATGCCCGTTTCGGTCGCCAAGCGTGATGTCCTCGGGACGTATGCCGAGTGTGAACGGCCTCTTGTCCGAATTGGCACGCAACGTGAAAGCCGGATGCGGGCCCCGCCTGCAAGCACGAGCCAAGGGCTGGCGCCGATCTAGATGGTTCCCTCAACCAAGAAACCCTGCAACAAATACGTTGCGTGGCCTGTCGTAGAGTTCCAGAGAGCTGTCGATCTGCTCCACCTTGCCGCCCTGGACCACGACGATCTTGTCAGCCATGGTCATCGCTTCGATCTGGTCATGCGCGGCGTAGACGATCGTCGTTTTCAAGCGTTGGTGAAGCGCCTTGATCTCGGCCCGCATCTTGACGCGCAAGTTTGCATCAAGATTGGACAATAGTTCGTCGAACAGGAAGACTTTCGGGTCCCGGGCGATTGCCCGTCCCATGGCGACGCGTTACCGCTGGCCACCGGAGAGCTGGGCCGGCTCGGCTGCGAGCCCTCCCGCAGCCAAGGCAAATGCCCCGTTGTGGCCTCCATCCGGATCGCGTGCGCGACGCAAATTCGACACTCTGGACATCGTTACCCCATTATAATTTGCCACGAGCATATCCTGTTCCCGGCGTCTTCTGACCTATACATAGGTCTGGTCGGTCGAACTGCATTGGTGGGCATATCTTTCTGGTTTTTGGCGACACAGCATTCGGCGCCGCTCGCGTGTTCGGTGCCACCTGTCCGGCCCATGTCAACCGTGATTTCACCTGATAATCCCAGGAAATGAACGGTCACCGGCCCAATCGAGTCGGGAGTGATGGCTCTCGGGACCGGCAGAAACCACGGTTTAGCGGTGCCAGAATTGATTTGACAGCAGGTCATCCCAAGCGCCGAATCTTTTTGCGCTGGCGCGCACGTCCTGATGGGAGGCAAGCTCATGGAACTGAACTGGAATACGATTTCAGACCGTTCTAACGTTAAGATGGTCGCCAGATTATAATCGGCTCACAGGATGAGGGGGGGTACCACTATAACGTTGTGTTCTACCATGCGCCGATGGAGCTTTGGTACGGTGGCGCTGGCATCAAGGTGAGAGACGAAGATATTGAACATTGGGCTGAAATACCGCCTCCCGGCGCCTGAATAACTAAGGCACATTCTTAGGTCTAAACACCCGGTCCTCTCTGCACGGCGAGCGGCGAGAGGAGAAAAATCGCTTGCCTATCCACTTCAGCTGACCGCAAGAAATGGAGAAAGCTGCCCAGCTGGTCAAAGGGTAATATTCGACCGGAGTAAAGAAAAAATAACCTCACATAAGTCGATTGATACTCCATTGTGGAATTTTGGAAGATACGACATAGTAGAATAAGTTGTTGCAAGAAGATCGGAGGGCGATCTCATGCCAGCAAATTTCGATTCACCCTTAAAAATTAATATTGCCACTGGATTCGTCGAGTGGCCAACGGGACCGTTGGGTTACGTTGACGGGTATCAACCGGTACGGGTTGAGGTCTGGCTGATGCAGCACGGTACCGGCGCCATACAAATGGCTTACCAAGATAATCCCTCCGGGTCGAAATGGAAGGCAGACGATGATTATTTCCCATCGCCCTGGGGCGGTGGACTATTCAAGCCTGGGCCGGCATTGGGAACAGCCGTTTTAATTACTAAGAAGACGGTGATGGGCGCCACCGTCCAGCATGTCTATTGGTGGACTGAGGAGGTTGAGCTTAAGTACTGACTGACGACTATCCTGCAGATCCTTTCCTGAAGTCCAAGGTGAAGCGGCAATTCGTGCAAGAGCGCTTCCAAACGCAGAACGGCAGCCGTTGCATTTGCGAGCGGTCAATGATCTTGGCTGCTATCGCGGCTGAATGGAGCCGGCAACTAGCTAGGTGACAATGCGCGCCGGCCGACGTTAGTTGTAATAGGTGATATCGCGGACAGCGCGATTTTGGCGGATGGGAAATAGTGCGGCCAAAAGAGTGGTCGTTCTCTCAGGCCCCGCTTTCTTTGACGGCCTCCATGGCGACGAAGGTCGAGGTGCTGGCAACGAAAGGGAGGCTCGAAATCTTTTCTCCGAGCACGAGGCGATAGTTGGCAATATCGGAGGTGCGGATTTTCAGCAGATAGTCGAATGCGCCTGCGATCATGTGGCACTCCTCCACTTCCTGCAGCCTCCGCGCTGCAATGTTGAATGCCTTCAGGGCGTGTTCGCGCGTATCCGAGAGTTTCACCTCCGTGAATGCGACGTGGTTCTTCCCGAGTTTCTTCAAGTCGACGACCGCACGAAAGCCGAGGATATAGCCATCTTCGATCAATCGCTTTAATCTGACCTGGCAGGGTGTGTTAGAGAGGCCCACCTTTTTGGCAAGATCGGTTATCGACATTCGACCATCTGCGATAAGAGCTTCGATGATCTTGTGATCGAATTGGTCAATTTCCCTGCCGTTTGTGACTGTACTCACGATTTTCCCTCGACTGTTCCTCTAAATTGGGCAGTTAGAGGTCAGAGGTGGCAATTTCAAGTGAAATTACCTTCGCACGACCTGTTATGTGTTGGTCAAGATTCTACCTGGAGCAAAGACATGACGATCACCAGCGAGACGGTGCCAAGCAACCTCAACAGCTTAGTAACTGGTGGCGCCAATCCGTTTGAGGGTTTTGCACCGGCGGTGCGTCCACAAAGCGATTTGCGACGAGCAATCACTGCGGCGTACCGTATTCCAGAAACCGTTTGCGTTCCGGCTCTCGTGGAAGCTGCTGCACTCCCGGAAAAAGTTCGCCAGGGTGCAGCGACGACTGCGCGTCGACTTATCGAAGCACTCCGTGCCAAACATAAGGGTACTGGCGTTGAGGGCCTCGTGCACGAATATTCGCTTTCGAGCCAGGAGGGCGTGGCGCTGATGTGTCTGGCAGAAGCCTTGCTTCGGATTCCTGATACGGCTACCCGTGACGCCCTGATCCGCGACAAGATCGCCGAGGGTGATTGGAAGTCGCATCTGGGCGGCGGCCGGTCCCTCTTCGTCAATGCCGCAACCTGGGGGCTGGTGGTAACCGGCAAGCTCACAGCGACGGTCAACGATCGTAACCTTTCGGCTGCGCTCACGCGCCTGATCGCACGATGCGGCGAGCCGGTTATCAGGCGTGGCGTCGACATGGCGATGCGAATGATGGGTGAGCAGTTTGTCACTGGCGAAACCATCGACGAGGCGCTGCAACGAGCAAAGCCACTCGAACAGCGCGGCTTCAGGTACTCCTATGACATGCTTGGGGAGGCGGCAACGACCGGCGCCGACGCCGAACGGTACTACAAGGACTATGAAGCCGCGATCCACGCAATCGGCAAAGCGTCCGATCGGCGTGGTATCTATGAAGGGCCTGGGATTTCGATCAAGCTCTCTGCTTTGCATCCGCGCTATTCAAGAGCCCAGAGCGAAAGGGTCGTCAGTGAACTGCTGCCGAAGGTTAAGACGCTTGCCCTGATTGCCAAGTCCTATGATATAGGCCTCAATATCGATGCCGAGGAGGCGGAGCGGCTGGAGTTGTCGCTGGATATCCTTGAGACACTATGCCTCGACGATGATCTTTCCGGATGGAACGGCATGGGTTTTGTTGTGCAGGCCTATGGCAAGCGCTGCCCGTCCGTGCTCGATTTTATCATTGACCTTGCCCGTCGCGCTGGTCGCCGGATCATGGTTCGCCTGGTCAAGGGAGCCTATTGGGATGCCGAAATCAAGCGGGCTCAACTCGACGGTCTTGAAGACTTTCCCGTCTTTACTCGAAAGATTTACACTGACGTGTCCTATGTGGCCTGCGCAAAGAAGCTCTTGGCTGCACCAGATGCTGTCTTCCCGCAATTCGCAACCCACAATGCGCAGACGCTTGCCACAATCTATCACATGGCCGGTTCAGACTTCCATGTTGGGAAGTACGAATTCCAATGCCTTCATGGCATGGGGGAACCGCTCTACGACGAGGTCGTCGGCCGCCAGAACCTCAACCGTCCCTGCCGCATCTACGCACCGGTTGGCACACATGAAACACTGCTCGCCTATCTCGTGCGACGGCTCCTCGAAAATGGGGCAAACTCGTCGTTTGTGAATCGGATCGCCGATCCGGGCGTCTCCGTTGAAGAGCTTGTTGCGGATCCCGTCGATCTTGTCGCCGGAATGCAAGTACCTGGCCTGAAGCACGACAAGATCGCACTGCCCGGCGACCTCTACGGTCAGCGCCGCAATTCCGCTGGTATCGATGTCTCGAACGAAACGACGCTTGCGGAACTGACCGAGAGCCTGAAGGCAAGCGCAACGCTACGTTGGAAGGCAGCGCCAACCCATGAAAGGGAGGCTGCGCCGTCCCGCGACGTCGTCAATCCGTCCGACGGGCAGGACATTGTGGGGACCGTGCGCGAGGCAACGATCGAGGAAGCCGGAGCTGCGGCCGCAATCGCACTCAAAGCCGCGCCGTCCTGGGCTGCAGTGCAGCCTGCCGAGCGGGCCGCGCTCCTCGAGCGGGCAGCTGACGCTATGCAGGCGAAAATGGAGACCTTGTTGGGTCTCATCATTCGCGAAGCTGGGAAGTCGCTGCTGAATGCCGTCGCTGAGGTCCGGGAGGCGGTCGACTTCCTACGTTACTACGCCGAGCAGACGCGCCGCACCCTCGGTCCTTCTCATGCACCACTTGGTCCCGTTGTGTGCATAAGCCCGTGGAATTTTCCATTGGCGATCTTTACCGGGCAGGTTGCTGCTGCGCTTGTCGCGGGCAACCCGGTTCTAGCCAAACCTGCGGAAGAAACGCCGTTGATTGCGGCCGAAGCCGTTAGAATTCTGCATGGAGCCGGTATCCCGACTGACGTCGTCCAGTTGGTTCCGGGTGATGGAAGGGTAGGGGCGGCTCTGGTGACGGCTCCCGAAGCCGCTGCCGTGATGTTCACAGGCTCCACAGAGGTTGCGCGAATTATCCAGGGCGAGCTCGCCAAGCGACTATCCAAGGGCGGAAAGCCGATTCCATTTATCGCCGAGACTGGCGGCCAGAATGCCATGATCGTGGACTCCTCGGCACTTGCCGAACAGGTTGTCGGTGATGTGATTGCCTCGGCATTCGACAGCGCCGGGCAGCGCTGCTCGGCACTGCGCGTTCTGTGCCTGCAGGAAGACATTGCCGACCGCACATTGGTGATGCTTAAAGGAGCTTTGAAGGAGCTCTCCATCGCCAATACCAATCGCCTGGCCTCGGACATAGGGCCGGTCATTACTGCCGAAGCCAAGGATACAATCGAAGCGCACGTAGAGGCCATGAGCGGCGCAGGCTGCAAAGTCGAACGTGTGAATTTGTCCGAAGCGACCGAGAGGGGGACATTTGTCGCCCCAACCATCATCGAAATCAGCAGCATTTCGCAGCTTAAACGCGAGGTGTTTGGTCCGGTTCTTCACGTTATTCGATGGCGCCGCCAGGACCTTGGACGCCTGATAGACGATATCAATGCGACGGGTTATGGTCTTACGTTCGGTCTTCATACGCGCCTCGATGAAACGATTGCAAATGTGACGAGGCAGGTGAAAGCGGGCAATATTTATGTTAACCGCAACGTCATCGGCGCAGTCGTCGGCGTGCAGCCTTTCGGCGGTCGCGGTCTATCCGGGACCGGCCCCAAGGCAGGCGGGCCTCTCTACCTCGGGCGCCTGGTTTCATCTCCGCCCATTCCGCCACAGCACAGCTCGGTCTACAGCGATCCTTCGCTTCTGGACTTTGCAAAATGGCTGGAACAGCAGGGCCTTTCTGAAGATGCGGAAGTCGCGCGGCAACTTGGCAGCCAGTCCGCTCTGGGACTTGAAATGGAGCTTCCCGGTCCGGTGGGCGAGCGTAATCTATATGCGCTTCACCCTCGCGGTAAGATCTTGTGCGCGCCGTGGTCCAGCACAGGTCTCATCCGCCAGATTTCCGTTGTCCTCGCCACCGGAAATAGCGCAGTTATCGATTGCGATGAAGGCTTGCGTCCAACATTGAAAGGACTTCCCGCCAGCGTCGGCTCACGCATTGACTGGAAGGAAACCAAAGCAATTTCCGAGCCATTGGCCGGAGCGCTCATCGAAGGTGAGGACGCGCGGGTTCTCGCTATGCTGTCGAAGATAGCAGCAATGCCAGGGCCACTACTATTGACACAATCTGCGACGCCAGCGGAGCTCAGGCATGATGCGGATGCCTACTGCCTGAACTGGCTTCTCGAGGAGGTGTCGACCTCCATCAACACCGCTGCGGCAGGGGGCAACGCAAGCCTGATGTCGATCGGGTGATACTGGCGAGGCAGCTAGAATTGATCAGTTAGCCGATCCGCGTAGATGATTGCCTCGACGACATCGCACGCGATCGGCAAATATTTGCTTTCGGTTGCGGAGCAAAAAACAGATCCTCTTGAGAGCCAGCGAGAACGGCAGTCCAGGGTGGCTTTGCTGCTGTTTGCCGGAAGCCCGCACCTCAGAGAAAACCTCAGTTGAATTGCTGAAACCCCGCGGCCGACGGCTCCATCTGGCTGACCGAAAAATTTCATCAACAGTTTCGAGAATCTATCGAACGCCTGTGTGTTGTCGAGTAGTACACGGTTTGCGCGTCACGTCGGGACTTTCGGTTCGGCAAATTTCGGCGGTCAGGCTTTGTAGGGTGCTCT
The DNA here is from genome assembly GCF_014194695.1 of Rhizobium sp. BK399. GTDB lineage: Bacteria > Pseudomonadota > Alphaproteobacteria > Rhizobiales > Rhizobiaceae > Rhizobium. Next base: position 134,421 of record NZ_JACIAH010000008.1, read on the forward strand.
ATTTGGAGGGTTCCATGAAACGCTTGCACAAGCCAATCACAGCGTTCGCTTTCCTCGCTGTCGCGGCATTGAGTGCGTCATGTACCACGGGTGGGCCACGAGCCCGCTCGCTCACAGAGCCTTTGAATCCGGCTTGCGCTGAGGGGTTCACCGTGCCAGAGCACAACACGGACTGCGTCGTTCCCATTCGCCTACGGCTGGATGTTCGATCCGGACGGCGCCCAAGCCGCGGCGCGCATGTTCTTCACTGATCTTGGCGGCTCGGCCGCCATGCTCAGACTTCGCGAACTTGACGACGATGCTCTGGAGGACATCGGTCTTGCGCGCTCTGAAATCAAGGCCGCAGCCTTCGGCCAGGTGCATGCCTACAGCCGAGGGAGGAGGTCGTGATCACCCAGCCAATCGCTCCAGATCTGACCTTTTTGACCGTTCTGGTCGCTTTCTCAGGGGTCTTCCTGATCTGCTTCCTGAAAGGGGCGTTCGGAGGAGGATTCGCTATTGTCGGGATCCCGCTGCTGTCGCTCGTGATGGATCCGGTAACCGCCGGTGGCCTGCTCGCTCCCCTGTTTGTCGCCATGGACCTCTACGCGCTCCGCTATTGGAAGCCAAACACGTGGTCGCGGCAGGATCTCGCCCCGTTGCTTCCCGGACTTATTGTCGGAATCGGGAGCGGATATCTGCTTTTCCGCTTTCTCGACCATCATGCGATCGAAATCGTCATGGCTGTCGTCACACTGATCTTCGTTGGGCTGTGGCTCGCGGGAGGAGGCGGCGTTTCCATCCGGCCTCGATCGACACCCAAGGCTGTTGCAGCCGGGTTGGCGTCGGGCATCACCACGATGGTTGCTCATTCCGGCGGACCGCCGCTTGCGATGTACCTGCTGCCGCTCGGTTTGACCAAGGAAGTCTATGCGGGAACGACCAGCCTCTTCTTCACGGTCGGCAATGCCACCAAAGCCGTCCCGTGGTTGATGCTGGTACGGCCGGAAGGTGTTGACCTGGTGCTAATGGCCGTATGCTTGCTCGCGGTTCCCAGTGGTGTCGGAATGGGCTGGCGACTTCATGGACGTCTCGATCAACGCCAAATCTTCCGCGCATGCTACGCACTGCTTGCTGTGACTGCTGTGAGGCTTCTGTGGGACGGTGTTGCCGGGTACTTGGTATGAATGTCTCGGATCAATAAATGGCATTGCGGGCATATGATGAGAGGGCGGATGCGGATACGATCGGCGATTTGGCGGCGATGTCCACGGAACTCCTAAGTCCCCAACAGACTGACCGCCGGCCTTGCCCGCTTGATTCGATCGCCAGTTGAAAACCAGTCAATACCACAGCACGAAAAGGAGACTGCAATGGCACGAAAGGCAGCAGACATCATCACGGAAGTGCTTCATTCCGTCGGCGTCCGTCGTATCTACGGCGTCGTCGGAGATAGCCTGAATGGCATCACTGAATCCATGCGGCGACGCGGCGACATTGACTGGATCCATGTGCGGCACGAAGAGACGGCGGCGTTTGCCGCGGGAGCGGAAGCTCATCTAACCGGAGAGCTTGCCGTATGCGCGGGAAGTTGCGGTCCCGGAAACCTTCATCTGATCAACGGCCTCTTCGACGCCCATCGTTCCCGAGTACCGGTCCTCGCGATCGCTGCTCAGATTCCTTCGGTCGAAATCGGACGGGGGTACTTCCAGGAGACGCATCCCGATCAACTTTTCAGGGAGTGCAGCCACTACTGCGAACTCGTTTCCAATCCCGCCCAGCTTCCCGGCGTAATCGAGACCGCGGTTCGGACTGCGATTTCCAAACGCGGCGTCGCCGTGGTGGTCATTCCGGGAGACATCGCGCTTGCCGAATACGCCGCTCCAATCTCCAATCCGGCGGGAATCCGGATTCCTGAGCCGGTTATACTTCCGCAGGACGCCGATCTGGATAACCTGGCAAGCGTGCTGGCCGAGAGCCAGCGCACCACGCTCCTATGCGGGCGAGGATGCGAGGGCGCACACGATGAGGTGGTGGCGCTGGCCGAACGTCTAAAGGCTCCGGTCGTACACGCGCTCGGCGGCAAGGAGCATGTCGAGTGGGACAATCCGTACGACGTCGGCATGACGGGCCTCATCGGCTTTTCTTCCGGATACGGTGCGATGCTCGCCTGCGATACATTGCTGATGCTCGGGACGGATTTTCCATATCGGCAGTTCTATCCGAGTGGCGCCAAAATTATCCAAATTGATCTCCGGGCTGAAAATCTGGGGAGACGGGCACCGTTGAAGATGGGCCTGGTCGGCGATGTAAAGGCGACGCTGTCAGCGCTACTTCCAAAGCTCGAACCGAAGTCCGATGGGGTCCACCTGGCAACAAGCCTCTCCAATTATAGAGAGGCTCGCGAAGGACTTGACGATCTCGCGACCGGCACGCCGGGCCGCAAGCCGATTCATCCGCAATATCTAGCCAAGTTGGTGAGCGAACTCGCTTCCGACGACGCGGTATTCACATTCGACGTTGGTACCCCGACAGTATGGGCCGCACGCTATCTGAAAATGAATGGGCGGCGCAGAATGATAGGTTCCCTGGTGCATGGGTCGATGGCGAATGCATTGCCGCAAGCAATCGGCGCGCAGGCTGCCTTTCCAGACAGGCAGGTCATCAGTCTCTCGGGCGACGGAGGCTTCGCCATGCTGATGGGCGATTTTCTTACGCTGGCTCAGCAGAACCTTCCGGTGAAGATCGTCATCTTCAACAACTCCGTACTGGGCTTCGTTGCACTTGAGATGAAGGCGTCCGGCCTCCTGGAGACGGGTACCAGCCTTAATAATCCCGATTTTGCAGCGATGGCGAATGCCGTCGGCGTTCACGCGTGCCGAGTGGAGGACCCGGCTGACTTGGAAGGGGCGCTCGCGGATGTTCTTGCACATGACGGCCCGGCACTTCTCGATGTCGTCACCAATACGGAAGAGCTGTCGATGCCGCCAAAGATCGAGGCCCTACAAGTTAAGGGATTCAGCCTTTGGGCTTTGAAGGCCGTAATGAACGGCAAGGGCAATCAATTGCTTGATCTGACCGTATCGAATTTCCTCCGTCGATGAGAAAGCGCCCGAACTCATCTCAACATCTTCGACTAAAACAATGATCGGCGGCTAGGAAGCAACCCTTCGCCCGCCGATCATTGTTTAGCGCATCGCGCGCGAGGCGCTCTAATATTCGAGGACCACACCACACGGTGCCCACAGTTTGAAAAGTCGTTCCCTTAAATTGATACCTAAGGATGCGTTGCGAGCCACCTATGCGAGGCTTAGGTGAGGGGAAGCTAAATTACCTTCGGTAAACGGGTTAAAATTTCAGAACTATCCTCTACGCGAGACGCGGGCTCATTGAAGGGCGCTCCTAGATCCACACGCCTTGCAATACCCGCAAACTCGAATATTCCCCGCCGAGTTCCCGTCTATGAGCTCGAGCATCAGTCGAGAAGACCCGCTTCGGACGACCTGGAGCCGTCCGTCATAACTTCTATTTCTGTTGTCGTGGGAAGCATCGTGTCCATCATCCTGGCGATGACAGTGATTTTCGATCCCAGCCGTTCAGGAGATCTTGTCGACATGATTTCGAGCCTACAATCCAGGCTTACAATGTGACCCTAGGCGTTGCTTGCTGATCTCCTCACCTTCAGGCGTTTTTCACACCATGGTATCATGGACAGCGGAGTTGGCCCCTCCTAGGCTTCTCCGAGACCTGAAGGGCACGCCATGATCGGGGATGGAACACTCAGTATCTTTAACGCTCCCACTGCGTCGGAGGCATGCGGGGCAGCTTTGCAAGGTTACGCTGCGCTTCGAAAGACAATTCCCTCGCTCAACGCCCGCCGTTCAGCCGAGGACCGGCCGACAACCGATGTCTCTGTGGGGCTGCATGTTGGAGAAGTGTTCTATGGCAACATCGGTAGCCCCGCCGACTCGATTTCACGGTGGTGGGCCGCACTGTGAACGAGGCCAGCAGGATTGCTGGGCTTTGCCATCCGCTATCGACCGACATTCTTCTGTCCTCAAACTTCGCTCAGTCCTTGGACGCAGTCAACAGGGCGAACGCGGCATCGGTTGGCTGTCACACGCACGAGGCGTTTCCAGATCTATGGAGCCGTTCTCGTTGAAGACTTAGGAGCAGCGGTCCCGGTCGGTCACGAGATGATATTCACCTTCTGGCGCAAGTTGTAAATCAAGGATTTGAGAATATGGTCGAGCAAGTTTCCTGGCAAGTCGAGCGACTGGCGCACGATCCGGTCTGCCAGTACGCGATGCTCGTCATCGTGATGTTTATCACAAGATTTCTGGTGCAGGGGCGGCCCGCCTTAAGGTTCGTTGTGCACTTTGTCTTCTTTGCTGTCTTGACCGCTACGCTTGTGGCAGACAGCGTCACGCCATGGTCGGCCGACATCGCTACGACGGATCTGGCCCGGCGAACCTTTCTGGGGATCGCGAAGACGACATGGTGCTTTGCCGGGGCAACGGTCCTCGTCGCATCGGTACGGCTCTTTTTGATTGTCGAGCAAAAGCCCAGGGAAGGGCGGCTTATCCAGGATCTGCTGGTTGGGATCATTTATCTTGGCGCAGCCCTCGCCGTCATTGCCTTCGTATTCAGTCTCCCAGTCGGCACCGTCATCGTCACGTCGGGCGTCTTCGCCATTGTTCTCGGGCTCGCCCTCCAAAGCACCATGAATGACGTCTTTTCCGGTATCGCACTCAATCTCGGCCGACCTTATATCCTAGGGGACTGGATTTCCTTGGGGGACGGTGTTCAGGGGCGCGTGGTCGAAACGAACTGGCGGGCAACTCATCTCCTCAGCAACTCAAACGATCTCATCATCGTCCCAACAGCGCACTGGCGAAGGCGCGCTTGACCAATTTGACGGGCTCAGACGAGGTTCACGGTGCGACGGTGACCGTGCGAGTTGTTCCGACACGACGGCCTTCGCTGATCGAGGACGCGATGCGTTCCGTCCTGCTTAGCGCGAATTCGATCTTGAAGTCGCCGCCACCTTCGGTCGCCATTGTTGGACTGGATTCATCCGCAATGGAGGTCGAGCTTTCCTTCCGGGTTTCCGGTATGTCGCGGACCGCCGCGGCGAAGAATGAAATCTACGACCTTATCTACCGCCACCTGCGGGCTGCAGGAATCCAACTCGGAGCGCCGCCCGGCAATCGCGCGGATCCGGCTCAAGCACCGAACAACCAGCTCCAGAACCCGGCAACGGCCTGGCGCCTGCTCAATGCAATTCCACTCTTCTCCACCCTAACCGAAGACAAAATGCACAGCCTCGCAGGCAACATGAAGCGCCTGACGTATAATGAAGGAGCGGTCATCGTCGAGCAGGACGCATCGATGTCGTCGCTGATGATCGTCCGCAACGGCGTCGTGGCCGTCGAACGCGAAGTCGAAGGAATAATGGCGGACGAAACGCGGCTGGCGCCGGGAGATTTGTTTGGCGAGCGTGGCGTTCTTTTGGGAGCCGCAGAACCCGCGCGAGTTCGCGCGCTGACATTCGTCGTGGTTTACCAGATTGGCAAGGAAGACTTGGCAAGTGTGATGCGTGATCGGCCGACTCTCGCTGAAGAACTCGGTCTCCTGCTCGCTAAGAGGATCGAGAACGAAAGGCAGTTCATTGAAAGTCACCGGCATCCCGACGAAGGACAGCCGACCTCAATTGCAGAAAGGATCCGCCACCTTTTTGAGGTTCCGCACGCAGAGCACCACTAAAGGCCGGACCGGGGAGGAGGGGCCCGACATCCTGGGCTCCGTCAAGTCTGGACGCGTACTATACCAACTAACCATCCTGGGAGATGAGATTCGGCACGGCGACCCTGACGCACCCGCAAACGCTCGCGCCGATCCCTGTCGTTCGTATAATAGGACTCGGGCTGCTGACGTTGCGGTTACCAGCCTATATTTCACACGGAGAACAACAAAGCATCGCGACATCGTGGAACTCGTCGTGACGAGCCAGACCCCGCGCCCTACACATGACGTGATGCGTGGCCGGCTGCTTGTAACGATAGGTGGGCGCGTTGAGATGCTCCGCTGGCTCGAGGTGCTTCTGCGGCCGTTGGCCACTCAGCAGTTAGGTGCAAGTACGCGCGTCCGGATTGATCTTGGACCATCACTGAGAAGGCTTCCCGTTTTGCCGTGACGCAAACACCGAGGTAACGGCGCAATGAAAAATCATTTCGGGCCGAAACGCACTGCGAATACCGACGCAGGGGCCCGGTCAGCTCGTAGAACTACGGGAATCGCCCTGGCTTGCTTGGCAATTTTAGCCACACAAGCTTTTGCAGCGGGGCGCGAGGCTGTTCAGAGCCTGCGCAAACTGCCACGTCGTCGACAGCGTCACCGAAGCTGGACTGACCCGGCCCCGACTACGGAGCCCAGAAATTACTCAATCGTGGTCCCAGCAACCTGCGGAAAACGCTATCTCATCCGCGTCGCGCCGAAGGGCTTTTGTTTCGATGAATCCGGAATGAGCTTTGCAGACCAGGACTATCTGGTCTCCTATGACAATTCTTGCATAAAGTGAGCAAGAGCACTTTGGACAGTCACCGACGGGAAGCTCCTTACTCACCCCCACTTGTGCTGTCAAAAGCAAGGTCCTGCTGCTGTGGAGGCAGGACCTTGCCGTTGGGATGGATGTCGGAGGGAATGTGACATCCAAGCCTTATAACACAATCTGGCATGTCACGGTTCCTCACTCTTGCAGGATTATCTTCATCGGTGGAGCCGCCGTGCTGGGCTCCTTCAGCCTTTTGACCCGCGGCCATGCCTGAGTGCCAGTTCAAATGTCCCGGCAGACAGGATACATCCACTATGGATAATCATGGTGTTTAAGTTCCCCAAATAGACCTTACCATTCACGGCATGCTGCTTTCGAGGCCGAGCTTCCGAGCAGCAGTTGCATGACAATGTTGGGAGGAACCAGGATGGTTTGGAATAGCAGTCGTGGGCCGAGAATTGCCTTCTTCGGGACTGGTGCTCAGGGCGCGTCGATCGGGGCTGACTTTGCTCGCGCCGGGCTTGATGTCACGTTCATAGAGCAGTGGCCCGAGCATGTTGAGGCAATCCGACGCGACGGCATCACGGTTAACCTGCCTTCGCGGACGATCAACGTGCAGGTTCCCGCGTTACATCTTTGCCAAGTAGCGGAAATCAGAGAACCGTTCGACCTAGTCTTTCTCGTCGTCAAAGCCTATGACACGAAGTGGGCGTGTCAGTTGATAAAGTCATGCCTTGCGCCCGACGGCCTCATCGTCGGACTGCAAAACGGCATGACCCACGAGGACATCGCCGATGTCGTGGGTCGAGAGCGAACGGTCGGAGCGGTCATCGAGGTCGCGTCCAATATGTTCATTCCCGGCATCACAAACCGACAAAACGATCATGATACATCGTGGTTCGCTCTTGGCGCGCTAGACCCCAAGAACCGGGACCGGGTTGAGGAAGTCGCGAAGCTGCTTCGAAACTCTGGCCGTGTCGAGGTAATGGACGATATCCACTCGGCGAAATGGATGAAGCTCGTTGTCAATGCAGCGGAGCTCATTCCTTCCGCCATCGTCAATCTACCACTGGCGGACGCTGCGCGGCATCCCGGAATGTTGGAAGTGATGCGCGCCGCGGGGTACGAGGCAATGCAGGCTGCACTAGCCGATGGAGCGCAGATCATACCTATCATCGGCATGTCTGCAGTTACCACCAACCATCCTGAACGTTACGTAGATCAGATTTTCGAGGAGGTGCTCAAGACATTCTCCCAAGCCGATACGCTGACGACCTCGCTGCAGGATTGGCGAAAGGGTCGGCGGGCAGAAGTCCAGGAAGTCAACGGACTGGTAGCGGATATTCTGGAACGCGATGGACGAAAAGCGCCTGTCAACAGGCGCGTCGTCGAGGTGGCCTTGGACATTGAGGCCGGACGGATCGAAGCACGGCCTCATAACGCAGGCCTGTTGATGGAGAGCTATCAGCATTCGTCCGACGGGCTCTGAACGAGTAACCTCAGCCGTCGCGGGGCGCTGCTCCTCCCGCGGCGGCATCGGGGGCTTTTAGCGCGACCGAAGTTCCTGGACGGAGTGCCGTCCCACTCTGAGGCTCATTTCGATTTCCGCCGCCGCCGTTTCAAGTGCCTCGCGCGGCGTCTTGTTGCCGAGCAAGGCGTCATGGATTTCCGTGCCTAGCACCTTCTCGATAGTTGTGTACTGGGGAATTTTGGGGCGCTGCCAAGTATGTAGCAGACTCTTCTTTGCGAGCTGATCCACAAACCGGACGATCGGCGAGCTGGCGGCTGCTTCCGGATCGGCGCTAACCGAGAAGCGCGGCGCGACCGGAAAGCCGTTCTTTACGTGTGCTTTCATCGCCTCCCGTGAAGCCATCCAGGCGATCGCGTCGGCGGCCAATTCCACGCGTTCTTCTGGCAGATTGGTTGGAATGCAGAAAAGAAAGCCGCCGATGGGGGAAGCACGGGTGCCGCCGGGTCCCGAAGGCTGGGGCAGATACTCAACTCGCCGCTTTACCGTGGATTGGACATCGTACTCGAACCGAGCGGCTCGCATCGTCCAGAAGTATCCGAGGCTGGCTCTTCCTTGCAGGAACACGTCGAGCGTCTTGTCCCACGCCATCTCCAATATGGCTGGCGGTGAGATCTCCATTAGCCTTCGCATGTATTCGAGAGCAGCGAAGCCTGCATCCGAAAGGATGGTACATGTTAGTTCATCGGGGTCGAGGCCTTCTAGGGTGTAGCCTGAGCGCGTCTTGCGCAGCGAAATCGCTGGCTGTCCGCATGCACCCAGGAAGAAGAGGAAACTAGAGGCGATGGGCATGCCGCGCGCACCGTCCCAGACTGCCCCATACATACCTTCGTCAGGTGAGTGAAATTTGCGCCCAGCTCTGATCACATCCTCGAACGTCTTTGGAAACGAGATCTCTGCTTCGAGAAAGAGGTCCTTTCGCGCCGCAAGGAATTCGACGGTGCAGTATCCAGGAACGCCATAGTCTCTTCCGTCCCATGTCGCCGACGACCAGATGGAGGGATGGAAATCCAACGGGTTGATGCCCGTCCGCTGAACGTATTGGTCGATTGGACGAATGATACCGCTCTCTGCGAATTCGCCAAGCCACGGCATGTTGATGGCGATTACGTCGTAGTCGGAGAGCTTCTTAGCGGCATTCTCTCTCGCCCGCCGATAGACTTCCGGTAGCGGCAGCAGGTCGAAATTCTTGCGGGACGCAAGGTTACTGCGGAAATCGGCCCACATGTTCCGCATGGCGGAAAAGTAGTTGTCGTCGTTCAGCAGAAATCGGAGTTCGATCTGTGCCTCCGCGCGTCTCTGGACGAGCCGCATGGGCGGGATGATCTGCGATCCGAGCGGTGTGCCGCCGAAGTAGTATTCGTCCTCTTCTTCGCCCGCGCGAAGGCCCAAGGTCTGTGCGAGGAGAGATTTCGTTTTTCGAGCATAGTTCTCAAATGATCGCAAAAGTTGCTCGCTCGGCTGCAGGGCATAACGCTGGCCGGAGGACTTGGAGACCTTTATGATGTGTCCGCTGTCGATGAGACGATTGATCAGCCTCATCGAAGTCGCGTACGGGAGGCCCGACTCTTGGCCGAGCGTGGAAATCGATACTGGCTGGCTGAGGATATGGGATTTGATGAGGAAGGTGACGATCAGCCAGATCGCGTCCTCGTCAGCAGCTTCTATAACCTCCCGGAACGGTCGACGCGTCTTCTCGATGAAGTCAATGACGCGCAGCATCTCGTATTCGTTCACGTCGGCCTCCCAACCGTCGTTGTGGCGGTCAGACTAGCGCGCGGATTGCGTTTTCACCAGCCAGCATGTGTGCCTCCGCTCAAAGGGCTTTCCTTTCGCGGCTCAGGCCAGCAAGACGTTCGTATTGCTCAAAAAGAACGAAAAAGTCCTTTTCCGCGAGTCCGTCTGCGAATGCGGCCTCGTACTGCTGTCGGATCATCGACGCCAGATACATTGGGACATGATCAGACTTCGCTGCTCCCAGGATCAAGTCGAAGTCCTTCATCATTTGAGAGACCGAAAAGGCTGGATCGAAGTTCCGATTTACAAGAAGATCCCGCTTGTAGGCGATTAGCGGCGACGCCACCGCGCTTTCACAAATAACATTCAGCATTGTCTCTACGGACAGGTTGCCTTTTAGCCCAAGCGTCAGGGCTTCGCCGAGTAGGGCCGCGGTTGCCCCCACCAAGGCATTCAGGACGAGTTTCAGGTATCGTGCCTCCTCTCCATTTCCAAGGTAGAACTGCTTTATGGAGAAACTGGCAAGAATGGGCTTCACCTTTCGGTACGCGTCCTCCGGGCCGGAGATCATCACCGAAAGCGTTCCTGATGAAGCGGTCATCGTGCTTCCAGAAACCGGAGCACGGAGGTAGGCAACATCAACGCGCGATAAGGCGTCGGCCACTTCCGCTGACAGCTCCGGCGACACGGTACTCATCTCCACCACGATCTGGCCCGGCCTTAGCAACTCAGCAAGTGCAGAGGGGGCAAGGATGAGGTTTCGGAGGATAGCGTCGTTGGGTATGGTCAACATCACGACATCCGATGTCTCGACCAGATCTTCAAGGCTGTGGGCGACGTTAGCGCCGAGAGCTACGACCGAGGCACGGTTCTCCGGGAGCGGCTCGTACACAGAGAGAGCATATCCGTTCTCGAGCACTCGCCTGCTCATTGGGGCGCCCATCTTGCCGATGCCAGCCCAGCCCACTCTCATTGTATCGCTCATGCAAAACCTTCCTTCCCTGGGGGCGCTTGCCAACCAGATACTTCGATGCTGCTATTGAGAAGGAGCGCATATGAATGGGCTGATGCGTGCCACCATGCGGCGCAAGCGCCGTCGTCTCCTCCCTAAGAAATAGTAGCTTCAGCTCGAGAGTGATTGCTGCACTGAAAATATCCGTTTCGGATAATTTAAGATTTGTCGAGGCGAGGCTCCATCATCTAGCCTTCGCTCAGGATCGCACGGCGTTTCCTGTGGGAGGAACAAAGCCGTCAGATAATTGAGAACGCGTGCAGGCCGCTGGTTTGCGCGGCGGCTTTCGTTGACTGACGATTCCGTCGCTCGGTCGGATGGTGGGAAATGAGTCAAACCTCCCTCCGGTGCGCCGCGATCGAACTGTGCGACGACACGCAATCGGCGTGTCTTGCACGGGAACAATATGTTGAGGGAGGAGCAGTCGTGCCGGGATCGGTCGAGAACAAAGTCATCATCGTGACGGGTGCCGCGCGAGGTATCGGAGCTGGGATAGCTGGTGATCTCGCGGACAACGGTGCCCGGGTGGTCGTTGCGGACTTAAACGTCGACGCGGGAAGACAGACGGCTGCGAAGATTTCCGCCGGCAACCATGAGGCGCTCGCTGTCGGTGTCGATGTTGCGGATCGTCAGAGTGTTAAGGACCTGATCGCGGAGACAGTCAAGCGTTTCGGTCGCCTTGATGTCATGTTCAACAATGCTGGCATTAGTCAGACCTGCCCGTTTCTCGAGGTGACGGACGAGGACTTCGATCGGATCATGCGGATCAATGGCCGCGGTGTGATGATCGGGATCCAGGAAGCTGCGATGCAGATGATCGCCCAAGGTGGCGGCGGCAAGATCGTCAACACGGCGTCGATTGCCGGGAAACAAGGCTATCCGCTGTTCGCTCACTACTGCGCCTCCAAATTTGCCGTCGTGGCGCTTACCCAAGCGGCGGCGCGCGCCCTCTCTGAGCACAAAATAACGGTCAACTGCTTTGGGCCGGGCGTTGTCAAGACAGAGCTCTGGGAGCAGCTCGACCGCGAGTTCATGGACCACGGTTTGACGGATAAGCCTCAACAGGCAATCAACGAGTTCTCACAGTCGATCCTGCTGGGAAGAGTGTCTCTGCCCAGAGACATCGCGGGCGTGACGACGTTCCTGGCCTCGGACGCATCCGACTACATTACCGGGCAGACCATCATGGTCGATGGTGGCATGGTCCTTATCTGACGCGGCGCACGCGTCTGACGCATCAAACCGTCCGGAGGTCCAGGGCGGAATAGCTGAAAGGCAGAGCAATGAAGGCTGTAAGATACTATTCGAAAAAAGACATCCGTGTCGAAGACGTGAAGGCGCCGGAAGGGCCCCTCGGCGACGACATGGTGCTGGTGGAGCCATTGGTCTGCGGCATATGCGGCACTGATATTCACGAGTACGTTGCGGGTCCGATTGTGACGCCGGCCAAGCCGCACGTCTACTCCGGCGCAACGCTGCCACAGATCCTGGGCCACGAGTTCTCGGCACGCGTCCTCGAAGTCGGCAAGAACGTGAAGCATGTTGCGCCCGGCTCGCGCGTCTCGATTCAGCCGCTGATTTCTCCGCGCGACGACTATTACGGACGGCGCGGACTTTTCCACCTCAGCGAAAAGATGGCCTGCGTTGGTCTGTCGTGGGACTGGGGCGGGATGGGGGAGCGGGCTATCGTCAACGGCTACAACGTGTTTCCCGTTCCAGACAGCGTTTCTGATGTGCAGGCAGCGATGATCGAGCCAGCGGCGGTGGCGGTGTATGGCGTTGACCGTGGTGGGGTCACGTCCGGAAGCTCGGTCCTTGTGTCCGGAGTTGGGCCGATAGGCGCGCTGGTTCTGCTTGCCACCAAGGCGGCGGGAGCCACCAAGATCTTCGTCTCCGAGCTCAATCCAAATCGCCGTGAACTCGCAAAGAAGCTTGTTCCTGAGGCGATCGTATTTGACCCACGCGAAACTGATACCGAGCGTCTCTTCCGCGAGCACACCGAAGAGGGCGTCGGCCTCGATGTTGCCCTTGAATGTGTGGGTGCTGAGGCCTCGCTCAACCTATGCGCCAAGGCCGTTCGCCGCCAAGGCACGGTTGTCCAGGTAGGGCTCCATGTTCGGCCCGCGTCCATCGACGCAATGCTGTGGGCGCTCAAAGACATCACCGTGGAGGCCACGTGGTGCTACCCCGTGCAGATTTGGCCACGCATCGCACAGATGATTGGGGGCGGAGTCTTCCCGGTCGAGAAGATCGTCACCGCGCAGATCGCCGCTGAGGATGTCGTCGAGAAGGGCTTCGAAGCGCTTCTCGATCCCGCTGGCACCCATCTGAAAATCCTAGTCGACATGAAGGCCTGACCGGCCCAGAGCCTCGCGAGAGGCTGCCATGAACTTGAAAGGACTTACGAAATGCATTTTGTTGTTCATTGCCTCGACCATGAGGGAGCCGTCGACAAACGGCTCGCGAACTACGACGCTCACAAGGCATATCTCTCGACTGGCAAAACCAAAACGGTGATCTCGGGGCCGCTTCTGGCCGACGACCATGAAACTATGATCGGCTCTCTCTTCGTTTTTGAAGCAGATTCCAAGGAAGAGATTGTCGAATTCAACAGGGCCGATCCCTTCACCAAGGCTGGCGTTTGGAAAACCGTCAACATCCATCCATTCAGCAAGCGGGTGGATAATCGATGACCATTCGTGAAGAGAAGCCCGTGATTGCGGCACTGGTGGGTCTTGGCTGGTGGGGCCGGAAGATGGCGACCCTGGTCAACGCAGGCGGCTCTGGAATGCATTTCGTTCATGGCGTCGATCCCAATCCCGAGGCGGCAGGTTTCGCAGCCGAGATGGGGCTGCGGTATTCTACGGACATGGCGGACGCTCTCGAGGATCCGGCGGTCGAAGCGGTTGTGCTTGCCACGCCGCATTCGCTGCATCGCGAGCAGATCGCCCGTGCCGTCGGCGCTGGTAAGCATGTGTTTTGCGAGAAGCCGCTCGACTTGACCAAGGCAGGGGCTGAAGCATCAGTGGCACTTTGCCGGGAGGCAGGGCTGGTGCTCGGAATGGGGCACGAGCGCCGTTTCGAAACACCGATCGCCTCCATTCTCGAAGCGGCGAGCTCTGGAAAGCTCGGCCGTTTGCTGCAAATCGAAGCGAACTTCAGCCATGACAAGTTTCTCGCTCTCGATCCATCGAACTGGCGTCTCAAGGCCGAGCAGGCTCCGGCCGGAGGTATGACGGCGACAGGGATCCACCTTACCGACCTTGCGGTGAAACTTATGGGTCCTGCCAAAGATGTTCGCGTCGTATGCGAAAACCTTGCCTCGTCAATACCGCAAGGAGACACGATGAGCGCTCACCTTCGCTTCTCCGGAGGAGGTACGGCCTACATATCCGCCACGCTCGCAACGCCCTTCATCTCCCGCTTCGCGGTGTTCGGCACGGAGGGCTGGATCGACGTGCGCGACAAGGCGCATGTCGAGGCACCCGACGGCTGGGTCGTTACCGAAGGATGGAAGAACAAGCCGATCACCGTCCGTGAGTTGCCTCCAGCCGAACCAGTCCGTGACAATTTGAAAGCATTTGCCGCGGCCGTCAGAGGCGATGCGGACTATCCCATCAGTGGTACGGATTTGATCAACAACATCGCTCTTCTCGAAGCGATCGTTCGCTCCGCAAACACTGGGTTGTTGGAACCAATTTGAGGAGGATGAGATGAAAGCTCTGGTTTTCGAAGCTCCGGAAAAGCCCGTCATCGCCGATGTAGGCATGCCGGATCTTTCGCCCAACGAGGTTCTTGTTCATACCAAAGCGGTCGGTATCTGCCATTCCGACTACGAGCTTCTCGCCGGGCGCTACATTATTCCGATTTCCTATCCGGTGACCCCAGGGCACGAATGGAGCGGCGAAGTCGTCGAGGTCGGTCGGAACGTCACGGGGTTCAGAAAGGGTGACCGAGTTGTAGGGGAATGCGTGGTGCGCACGCCCGAGCGACTCCATCATTTCGGCTTCTCAATAAGCGGTGCGGATCGAGAATACTTCGCAGTCAATCCGGAGTGGCTTCACAAGCTGCCCGACGCGGTCGACAACAAGAAGGCCGCGCTAATCGAGCCCTTCACCTGCGGCTTCTACGCCGTCCTAAGGTCTGGAGGGACGAATGCAAGCGAGACTGTGGTTGTTTCCGGTGGCGGCACGATCGGTCTCGTCTCGGCCGCCGCAGCGATTGGGATGGGCGCGCGCGTGATCGTCGTCGATCCATTGGCGTCGCGTCGTGAAGTTGCCCAACGGCTAGGGGTGGACGTCGCCATCGATCCGTCCGACGGCGGCGCAGCCGAGAAGATTCGCGAGTTAACCGGAGGGAAGGGTGCCGACTTGGTGATCGAGGCCTCCGGCCATGATGCATCTCTCGCTGCCGCGTTCGATTACGCGCGTGAAGAGGGGAGAATGTCCATGGTCGGCATCAACATTGGACGGAAGGTTCCAGTTTTGATTGGTCAGATCCAGATGAAGAACCTCACGGTGAGAGGGTGCATCGGTTCTCCGGGTGTCTGGCCCGCCGCTATTCGTTTTCTTGAGCGCACGGGGATCGACCTGTCGCCAATCCAGACACACGACTTCTCACTTACCGACGCGGTGGAAGCATTTTCGTTCGGCCAGGATCCCACGAAGAGCATCAAGATTACATTGTTGAACGGGTAGAACATGACAAGACAAGCACTCATCGTCGGCGCGACCGGGATCACTGGAAGCAATCTTGCGGAAAATCTTCTCGCGAGCGGCGGCTGGACCGTATCGGGGTTGTCGCGGTCGCAGAGCCGGGTCACTGGCGTGCAGACCCTAAGCTGTGACCTCATTGATCCGCCGTCCGTACGATCCGCGCTAGCGGATGCTAGTCCTAGCCATGTGTTCATCACGGCATGGTCCCGTCAGGAGACTGAAGCGGAGAACTGCAGGATCAACGGCGCGATAGTACGCAATGTACTTGAGGCCCTCGCGGGAAGAGGTATCGAGCACGTCGCCCTGACCACCGGGACAAAGCATTATCTCGGGCCATTCGAGTCATACGCGAAGACCAAGCCGGAAACGCCTTTCAGAGAGGAGCAGGTTCGCCTGCCCGGAGAGAACTTCTACTACGTCCAAGAGGACGAAGTCTTCGCCGCGTCGAAGCGGGAAGGGTTTACCTGGTCGATTCATCGGCCACACACACTCATCGGGTATGCGGTCGGCAACGCGATGAATATGGCGGCGACGCTTGCCGTGTACGCGTCGATCTGCCGCGAGACGGGTCGACCATTTGTATTTCCGGGTTCACCCGAACAGTGGGAGGCGGTAACCGACGTTACAGACGTGAGAATTCTGGCTAAGCACCTGCACTGGGCGGCGACCACCAGCGCTGCCGCAAATCTGGCCTTCAACGTGGTGAATGGCGAGGTATTCAGGTGGAAATGGCTCTGGCCGCGTCTCGCCGCCTATTTCGGTATCGAGGCTGCGCCCTATCCCGGAAGCCCGAAGCCGCTTGAAGTGCAGATGGCTGATGCGGGCCCCATTTGGGATGAGATCGTGGCCAAATACTCCCTTGAATCCAACGCGCTAAGGCGCGTCGCGTCCTTTTGGCATACGGACGCGGATCTCGGACGCCAAATCGAGACGTTCAACGATATGGGCCGTAGTCGAGAACTCGGGTTTCTTGAATATCAGGACACTACCCGATCGTTTACCGATGCCTTCGATCGTCTGCGATCCGACCGGATCATCCCTTAGATGTCGGGAGCATTGGATATGGTCGCAAACACCAGTGAAACGAACCCAACGACTGGCTTCTTCACGGAGACGAATTCCGTGGAAGCGGTCAATGCCCGAATGGGGGAAGACGTCAGCCCTCGCCTCAGAGAGGTCATGTCGTGCCTTGTCAAGCATCTCCACGCCTTTGCCCGCGAGGTCAACCTTACGCAGGCGGAGTGGGAATACGGAATAGATTTTCTGACCCGCACTGGACAGATGTGCACACGAGAGCGACAGGAATTCATCCTTCTCTCCGACACGCTGGGAATGTCGATGCTGGTCGATGCCATCAACAACAGGCGTCCGATCGGTGCCACCGAAAACACCGTTTTTGGGCCTTTCCACGTAGAGGGCTGCCCTGTCCGTGAAATGGGTGAGCGGATCTGTCTCGACGGCAAGGGGGAAAGCTGCCTGTTCATCGGGCGGGTACTCGATTTGGACGGCAATCCCGTGTCGGGAGCGAGAATAGACGTCTGGTCTGACAACGCGGATGGCTACTACGACGTTCAGCAGCCTGAACTCCAGCCGAAATGGAACAACCGAGGTGTTTTCGTCACCGCCGCCGATGGCCGCTACAGCTTCATCGGTATCAGACCCGTTTCTTATCCGATTCCCGACGACGGTCCGGTAGGGCAGATGCTTGCAAGCCTCGGCCGCCATCCATACCGCCCGGCGCACATGCATTACATGGTCCGGGCGGATGGATTCCAGAAGCTGGTCACTCATACCTTCGTCGGTGGTGATCCATACCTTGAATCGGACACGGTATTCGGAGTGAAGCAAACTCTGGTCGCGCCGTTCACGAAGCTCGAAGCAGGCGAAACGCATTGGTGTTCGGACTTCGACTTCGTCCTCGCCAAGCCTACTGATAGGGGCTGACGTTGAAAAACTTTGTCTACACCGGAAATCCCGCGCGGGTCATTTTTGGCCAAGGCACTGTAGCAGCGCTTCCTGACGAAGCGGACAGGCTGAAGGTACGGCGTATCTTGGTGCTTTCGACACCGGAGCAGGCCGATCAGGCAGCAGAAATCGCTGGGAGCTTGGGCCAACGCGTAGTAGCCAGCTATTCTAAGGCGCAGATGCACACCCCTGTCGACGTAACGGCAGACGCGATGAGGTCCATCGAGCGACATGATGTCGATGCATTGCTTTCCGTTGGCGGCGGATCGACGACGGGACTGGGCAAGGCGATAGCTTTGCGCACAGATCTGCCACAGATCGTGGTGCCAACCACATATGCTGGTTCGGAGGCAACCCCTATTCTCGGCGAAACCGAGGGAGGGCGGAAGGTCACCAAGTCGGACCCGCGAATCCTTCCCGAGGTTATCGTTTATGATGTCAACCTCACGCTTACATTACCCGTACCGCTTTCAGTGACGAGTGGGTTCAATGCGGTCGCCCACGCTGTTGAAGCTCTTTACGCGAAGGAAGCGAACCCGATCATCTCGTTAGCGGCGGAGGAAGGTATTTCAGCCATCGTGCGAGCTATGCCTCGGATACACGCCAATCGGGAAGATATCGAAGGCCGCTCTTCAGCGCTGTATGGCGCTTGGCTCTGCGGTGTTTGCTTGGGATCGGTTGGCATGGCGTTGCACCACAAGCTTTGTCACACGCTCGGCGGGATGTTCAATCTACCGCACGCCCAATTGCATACCGCGATGCTTCCTCACGCTCTAGCCTATAACGCTCCAGCCACGCCGGTCGCGATGGAGCGGCTGAAGCGATCGCTCACCGCGCCCGACCCGGCAAAGTTCCTCTACGATATGGCCAAGGAATTGGGGGCGGTGATGTCGTTGAGAGACCTCGGCATGCCTGAAGGTAGTATCGAGGCGGCCGTGGAGCAGGCGCTGAGCAACGCTTACTGGAATCCGAGAGAGCTTGAGCGGAGCGGCCTTCATCGTCTGCTCGATCGCGCTTTTCGTGGAGATGAACCTAAGACGGAGTAGTGGAATAGCGGGGCGATGGGCGGCCAATACTGGAACATCCGAAATGGATAATTCCGTTCTTTTCTTCCCGGCCCCTCAAGCTACCATCAACACTACGAAATCGAATATGCGCGGTATTGTGAGGAATCGCGGATAATTGGGAGGTGTAGAGGATGCTCGCAGTCCGTGTCGCGATATCGGATCCGAACAAGGACTCGGTGCGGAAAATCTACCTTGAGGACCACAAGCGGCATCTGCGTTCTGGACAGCTTTCGATCTTACAGTCCGGCCCGATCATGAACGATTCAGGCATAGGCGAGGGTGGCGTGGTTGTAGCGGACGTAGGTTCGCTTGAGGAAATGCGTCGCTTCAGCTCGGCCGACCCGTTCGTAGTCCACGGCGTGTATCGCGATGTTGTTATCTACGAGTGGCGTCCCACGATCGGAGCTCTTGCGTCGGCACGCTGAAGGAACAGGATTAAACTGCTGATTTTCTAAGGAGGAGAGAAAATGAAAGCGGTAACTGCTATCACCTGGAAGCATATTCTTGACTGGCTGGCGGAAGCCGGAAGTATCTGCAGCGGTATGTTCATCGAGTATCGGGAATCTCGGGACAGCAGTGCCAGCCGCAATTTTAGGGATCGGGACAAGCTCTTTCGTCGAGACAGTTGGAGGCCAATGTCGCGCTGAGCGACGAGGCAACCCGGAGTTCCATCTCGATTACTCCTCTCTTTTGCTAACCAGACCGATCGGGCCCGGCTCACCGCCGCGAGGCCCGCCGGGAGCACTGTGACTTTCTGAGCGAGAACCTTGAAATGCCCCACGCTTCGTCCATTGCCCACATCGGCCGTCCCAAGGAGACCACTTTGCGGATTCCCTTCACGCGAAATTTCGTGACGGTCGTTTTCTCGACGCTCGTGCTTATCGTACTATGCGCTCTATTCGCACCAAGCAGCCTTTCGATCGGCGCCCTTTCGGGAAGCCTCCCTTTTGCGGCGATCATCGCCATGGTGGGCCTGGGGCAGTTGCTTGTGGTGCAGCAGGGGGGCTTCGATCTCTCGCTTGCCGGGTCCGTTTCACTGGCTGTCGTCATCGCCACGCACTATCCGCAACAAGATGATGGTCTTCTCTACCAGGCCGTGCTTCTTTCCGCGGGGATATGCGTTGCTGCAGGCATCCTCAACGGGGCGCTCGTAAGTCTCTTCAGGCTGAACGCGATCATTGCGACCATTGGTACCAATGCGCTCCTTTACAGTGCGGTCTTCGCGGTGTCGGGTGGAGTTCCATCTATCACCACCGAGCTTCTGGCCGAAATCGCAGGCGGCGAGACGCTCGGTCTACCGAACTCGGTGTTCTTTGCCCTAGGTGCGATGATCCTCGTCACATTCGTGCTGAAGAAGACCGTAGCTGGCCGCAGGTTTGAGGCCATCGGGGCCAATCCATTGGCCGGCAGAGCAGCAGGTCTCAACGTACGACTTCACCAGATGATGGCATACGTTTACGCGCAGCTCCTCTACTGCATGGCAGGGACTCTCATTGCGGGGATCACGCGCGAGCCCACCGCTTTCCAGGGAGACAGCTTGCTGCTGCCGTCAGTCGCTGTGGTGGTACTCGGGGGGACCTCGCTCCTGGGCGGACGAGGCTTCCCGATCTCAACTGTCATTGCTGCATTTTTCTTGAACCATCTGAGCCAATTCGCACTGACGGTCGGGGTACCGTTCTCAGCTCAAACAATCATCCAGGCGCTCGCTCTGGGTTTCGGTATCGCGGTTTACTCGATCCGCTGGTCGATAAGCCAAGGTGGAACGACTTCAACAACAAAAGTGGAGGACGCGAAATGAATTATAAGACCCTTGCAACATCACTGGGACTGACATTGACGACCGCACTCAGTGGTTTGGCGATGGCCGGATCGGCGATGGCGGAGATGCCATCCTGGTGCGGTCCGAAGAAGGCGACATTGGCGCTACTGGACGGTTATGGCGGCAACAGTTGGCGCCAGGTGACAACCGCTTCCGGCAAGCAGACCGTGGAGCTGTGCCCTAGCATTACCAAGTACGAATACGCCGATGGCCAGGGCGATACAATGAAGGCCATCTCCGACATCAAGAGCATGGCCGCGAAGGGCGTGGATGCACTTGTCGTATTCGGTGACGCGGGCCCTGCCGTCTTGCCGGCCCTCACCAGTGTCTTCAAATCCGGGAAAGTTGTCGTTCCTTACCGCGTAGCGGTCGGAGGAAAGGATGGGAAGAACTACTCCAAATTCGTCGGTGCGTCGTTCGAAAACGACGGTGAGAATTGGGGCAAGTGGATCAAGTCGGTGCTGCCCAACGGCGGCAACCTCCTATTTCTCAGCGGACCGGCTGGAAACAGCCAAGGCTTGGACGAGCTGAAGGGTCTCAAGAAGGTTCTTGGCAAGGAATATGTCTTCGTCAACCAGGAGCCCTTCGCAGTCACGAATTGGGATCCGGCACTTACGCAGAAGGTTCTCACGGCAGAGATTGCCAAAAACAAGAAGATCGACGTGATCATCTCGGACTTCGGGCCGTCCCTGGTCGGTGCGTTGCCCTTGTTCGCAAAGCAGGGAAAATCAGTTCCGGCTCTCGCTACTTCTGATGGAAATTCACTCGGTTGCTTCTGGCAGGAGAACAAGGACAGCAACCCGGATTTCAAGCTGTTCACGGTCGCAACGGGCAATGACAACGTCAGGTTGGCGGTTCAGTGGGCCGTGGCTCTGGCAACCGACGGCACGCCGCCGAAGGACGAGACGTTCAAGGCACCAGAGTTCGAAGACTCGGTCTCCGGTAAACCGAACCCTGTCCAGTGCAAGAAGGACCTGCCTGGCGCCATCTACCTGTCTTCGGAGCTTCCCGCGGAGCAGCAGGCCAAGGCTGTTGGCAAGTAGCCAATCGACTCTTGGACCTGCTCGCGGCAGCAGCTTCAGGCAGGTCCATCCTTCAGAATTGGATCGTTTGACCATGGCAGCAGTAGAAATGAATGCATATGAAACACTCCCGCTGACATCTTTCGAAGAGACCATCCGACTGACTGGGATCTCGAAATATTTTGCCGGGATTCCCGCGCTACGAGATGTCAATGTTGATTTCAGACCGGGAGAGGTCCACGCCATTCTCGGAGAGAACGGCGCAGGCAAATCGACCTTGATGAATATTATCGCTGGTACCCTTCAACCAAGCGAAGGGGAGATAATCTTCGAGGGGCAACGTGTTCCCCAGATGACACCTGATGCCGCAGCTTCCCTTGGCATCGCCATTTGTTTTCAGCATCCCGCCATTCTCAACGATCTTTCAATTTTGGAAAACTTGAGCGTGGCTCTGCCCGCTTCAATCCTGCGGCATCGATCCACTCGCGACCTGGCCGAACAGACTTTGCAATCTGTGGCGCTGAAATTGCCACTCAACATGCGCGCCGATCACCTGACCGTAGCGCAGAAACACTTGCTCGAAATCGGGAAAGCGATTTCCGTCAACCCGAAACTCCTGATCCTGGACGAGCCGACCGCTTCCCTTGATCAGGAGGCTACGGAGATGCTCTTCGGTCTCATCCGGACAGCAGCCCAGAATGGCACCTCGGTCATTTACATAACTCATCGCCTGGCCGAAATTCGTCAGATCGCAGACCGAGTTACCGTGATGCGGGACGGACGTGTTCGCGGAGCTGCGAAGGTCAGCGAGATTGCAGATGGCGAACTCGTCAACATGATCGTCGGACGCACGCTTGAAGCCGCATTTCCTCCAAGATCACAGGGTGCCGATCGCTCGTCAGTGTTCAATGTCGAAGGTTTGAGTGGCGAGGGGTTCAACAATGTGAGCTTCAGCGTATCGCGCGGGCAGATAGTGGGCGTCGCTGGTGTCTCCGGCAATGGTCAGTCGGAGTTGATGCGCGCGCTCGCGGGCCTGCAGCCCACGCAAGGAACGATTAGTCTGCACGGGCGGCAGCTTGCCCAGAAAGAGCTGTTGGACGAGGCTGCTTTTATGCCGTCCGACCGCCATCTCGAAGGCGTGGCAAGCGGGCTGACAGTTCGGGAGAATGCGACCTTCTCAGCTCTCGAGAAGTTTGCCACAGCCGGAATCCTAAGCAGCAGCGCGGAGCATCGAAAAGTCAGATCAATCTTCGGTGATCTTGCCGTCAAGACGCCTGGGCTCGAAGCGTCTATCCAATCGCTGTCTGGCGGGAACCAGCAGAAGGTCGTCATGGCGCGAGCGCTGTTGTCTGAACCGGGTATTGTTGTCGCCGACGAGCCGACCCAGGGGGTAGACGTCGGAGCCCGTTTCGAAATTTATCGAATCCTTAGAAGCGTGTCGGAGGCAGGCACGCCGGTTATCGTGAATTCATCTGACGCAGTGGAACTCGAGGGTCTATGCGACAAGGTAATAGTAATGTCGCGCGGCCAGGTCGTTGATACTCTGGTTGGCGAGGAGATTACCGAAGAACGGATCGTTGCCGCAGCAGTAAGGGCTGAGGGGCACGACATCGGTACGGAAGGCACGAAAGTGCCGAAATCCCTTACGCGGCTAAAGCATTTCCTGGAATCCGACATGGCACCGATGGTGCCCCTGGTTCTCGTTACCATCCTGCTTGGACTTTTCGTTAACAGTCAGAACGACAACTTCCTGTCGGCCTACAATATCTCCAACATTCTTCTCCTGGCAACCGCATTGGGTTTCATTGCTCTCGGGCAGACCATCGCTCTACTCATGGGGGGTATTGATCTCTCTGTGGGACCACTGGCTGGCTTTCTTGTCGTGGTCGCGTCGTTTTTTGTGACCGAGGAAGTCTCCATAATCACGATGGCTTTGGGATTTGCGCTGATGGCTGTGGGAGCTTTCCTAACCGGAGCCGTAAACGGGGTTCTGATCCGGTTCGCCAATTTCACGCCGATCGCCGCCACCCTTGCCATGTATATCGCGATCCAAGGTTTAAGCTTCCTGCTCCGCGAGAATCCCGACGGCTACATCAGCTCCACGGTCACAGATTGGATCAACTGGCAGGTTGGGCCGTTCCCTGTGGCTTTCCTAGTGCTGGTAGCGGTTACTCTTGGTGGAGAGGTTGCCTTGAGACGGTCGAGAGCCGGACGACGTCTGCGCGCAGTAGGTTCGAACGAGGAATCGGCACGCCGTGTGGGTATTCGCGTCGATCTGACCTATGTGGCGGGCTACATCGCCTGCTCGATGCTGACTTGCCTGGGAGCGGTCATGCTGATGACACAGATCGGGGTGGGCGACCCACGCCAAGGCGTCGCCTACACGCTCTCGAGCATTACGGCCGTGGTGCTCGGAGGAACCAGCTTGGCTGGTGGACGAGGCACCTTCGTCGGAACGGTCATGGGCGCGGTGCTGCTGACCGAAGTGCTCAGCGCCGTGACCTTCCTGAGCCTGACGCAGACCTACCAGTATCTTTTCCAAGGGGCTCTGATCGTCGCCGCCGCGCTCATCTACTCCACTGCGCGGAGACGCACGACCTGACTTCAGGCGGCTTCCTCGCGACGAGTTCCTAGCCGTCGCCCACACCATAGCAGCGGAAGCTGTTTGCGCTCTTCGAGACTCGGAGGAATGGCATTGACGAAAGTTTACGGCATGCATCACATAGGCATCACCGTGCCGGATATTGAGGAGGGAATACGGTTCTTCCAAGCCGTTTTCGGGGCGATCGAAGTATTCCGAACAGGACCGTTCGACGTTGATCAAGACTTCATGGAAAATAAGCTCGGGGCTGCCAAATACTCCAAGATCCGTGACTTGGTCTTCCTCCGCTGCGGCAATGGGACCAGCGTCGAACTGTTTGAATACGAGGGCGAGTCCGCATCGCCCCCCAAAAGGTCGTCGGAAGTAGGCTGCGTACATTTGTGCTTTGAAGTCGAAGACGTGCACGCCTCCGCCGATAGATTGAAGGAGCTAGGCATCGATCTGCTCGACGGGCCAAATCTTGTAGAGGCGGGGCCGTTGGCAGGTTTCAACTGGATCTACTTCCGCGCTCCCTGGGGACTAATCTTGGAAGTCGCGAGCTTCGACAAGCTTGCCTATGAGACTGACACCCCAGAGCGTCTATGGCGGGCGAAGCTGAGTTGACTGTCAGACCCGGGGCAACCCTGCTTCCGCGCGCACTTGCCGCTTAACAAGTTTATTGCGTACAGACAGGACAATTGAGGCACCTACGCCGACAGAGGATAGTCGCTGAGGGTTCCGAGCGTGGGCGGGGCGGCGGCAACGCGAATTGTCCTGCCGCCATTCCCCATTCGTGCTCGTCATGCTGCCGACTTCACAGGTGATCTCGGCGCTTGATAGCCTCGGCGGCCCAGAGACGGGACTCTCATTGACGACGCGTAAACGAGCGAGCACCGTAAGGAGAATCGCGAGCTACTGAGGTGAAGCAAGTTTGGCACAGATCCGTTGTGGAGGCTTGCGGTAGGCTAGCACAGTCCAAAGAGTGCGGAGACTAAGGGGTGGCGGCGGAATTTTGGAACGAGGCAGTTCGCTTGATACAAGACCTCTGAACGCAGTCGGAAATCTACGCACGAATATCCACACCTTTTGGGCCGAAGGTCGATGTCTGCCCGCTACGATCTAGCGGCGGCAGCCGAAGCGGCCTACGTTGCCGCCGAGACGCTCAGGCGAGCAGCGAAACACCCGCCGATACATCCACCCGCCGAGCCTGTCGCCCGACGACATCGCGGGCGGGCATCTGCGGCATATCCCAATCGGATCAAAAATTACCGGAACGCGCCACCGATTGAGTGCCTAGTGCAGCTCGCCAAGCACCACGTAGGTTCTCGCTCGAAGGCCAACCGTCACGAAAACTGCGGATTCACCACTTGCGCAGTCGAGCGGAGCAAAACCCTTCGGCAACATCTCGTCGACTGCCGTGGAAACTTCGTGCTTTGCCAAGACACCTAGTTTCTGAGAACGTTTGAACGACGCAATCTCGATTTCCTCCTTCCCAACGAGCACAAATGCGAAGTGGCCCTCGTCTGACGAATAGTTGTTCGCGGCGAGATATTTGTTCGCCCTGACGGCTACCGCATCTTTTGAGTACAATCGATCTTGGTAGGGCTGAAGCAGGCAAATTGCTTCAAAAGATGGTAGATTCGAAAACTTGGTAGCCTTGCCAATCGGGATTTTCTTGAAGGCGTCTTCATCCAAAGAGCCAGCGTGGGCGAAAGACCCGTAGGCAATCGATCCAAGTAGAGTCAAAAGGCCAAAAATTCCGACGAAGTGCGCCCGCATTCACGCCTCCATGACACGACACAACCGATTGTTGCCGTAGTTGTCAACACGAACTGTGCCTCTTGGCGGAGACTTACACTGAAGAATCAGATCGTTTGCTGGCGCAGCCTCTCACCGATTCACTTGCAGCCTATGGTGTATCTTGGTTCGCATTGAATGCGGACGCCCTTATGGTGGAAACGCTGCCAGCGGTGTCTCCCTGTGCGAACGGGATAAGCCTTTGCCCAAGGACACCCTTCTGCGGCCCGCTAATGCCTCGATCTCAGCATTTCCCTGCGATCAAATTCTCTGCATCCGGTTCAACATAGGTTGCCAACGATTGCCTGGCTCCCCGCGAAGATCGTCGCTATAATTGATGACGACCGGAATTTTCGCGTCGCGTTGGAGGATATGCTCGCGTCGGCTGGGTTATGCGGCTAACTGTATGGTTCAGGCGAAGATTTCATGTCCAGCAAGGGCTATCTCACATGCGACTGCATTCTCAGCGATCTCCGGATGCCAGGAATGTCTGGAATTGAACTTCTTCGACGGCTGAGGGAAGGTGGGATCGACCAACCAGTCATCATAGTGAGATCCTATCCGGACCAGTATGCCGCGGCTGTCGCCTTGAGTTTACGAAGACATTTCTGGGTTTGGACTAAGCCGAGGGGATTTGTAGGGCGTTCTCATCCAGATAGAGAGCACCGGTCCACTTTGGCCGATTCTCCAGCCCCATTGCTTCAAGACGTGCCGCCGCATTGCGTAGCAATTCGTGCACCCGGCGCTCATGATTGAGCACCCCGCGACCGGGTTCCAGGTTGCATCCGTCCATTCGATTTCATCACCAGCTCCTTATCTCACCCGCATTGTATCACGTTTGGTAAAGAAACTGGTAAAACAGGGTGAAATCGGAGCTGTGTGGCCTCAGCACGTTTGCCGCCAGCCGGGGATCACGCTGTCGGCCGAGCTTTTCCTTCGGTGATGACCGCTGTTGGCGCATTCTTGCCGATAAGGTAGCAGCGGTAGCTTCGGAACGGTCAACCGGGTTTGGTCAATGTAGGAGAAAAGTATCGCTCACCTCTCAACGCCTCATGCCGTCGTTAAACGCGCCTCGGGTAACGCTAGCAGGCTTCGCAGTGGGGCCGATGGTTTAGTCAAGTCTGCAAGCGTGTATTCATCGAGGATATCGAGAAAAGCAGCGGCTGCGGAGGCGAGCGCCCGTTTGAGTACGCAAGCTGGCTGGATTGCGCACACGCGTTCGGCACCTTCTTCCATGCATGGAACGATCGCGAAATCGGGCTCGGACGCGCGGACAATTTCGCCGACACCGATCGTCGAAGCGTCGCGCGCGAGTCGCATGCCGCCTTGGCGACCGCGCACCGTCTCGATGAACCCCTTGAGACCAAGCTCATGTGTGATCTTCATGAGGTGAGCCTTCGAGATGTCATAGGCGTCGGCGATCTCCGAGATTGTCGAGAGGCGTTCCCTGTTGAGGGAGAGATACATCATCAACCGCAATGCGTAGTCGGAATAGACGGTCAACCGCATGTTCGAACACTCGAGATTGGAAGGTTCCCTTATTATAAGATGCCTCCTCAATGTATCAATTGCGGGGAGGGCATTCATGTCCTCCCCGCAACATCTCAGGCGGCGGCAAGTTCTTCGGCCGGCCCGAAGAACTCAAAGTGGATGCGTTCCGGAGGCACGCCTGCTTTCGCGAGGCCATTCACAAACGCTGCGAGGAAAGCCTTTGGCCCGCATAGGTAAAAGTCCGCCTCGGCAAAAGGCGTGTTCGCCGCAAGCCAGTCGACGGTGATATAGCCGTGGTGGTCGAAGTGGACGCCGTGTTCATCGGCTTCGTGTGGTACGCCATAGAAAATCGCCGTTCTGACATGGGGGCGGCCGTCGGATAGCCTGCGAACGTGGTCACCCATCGCGTGGACGCGGCCGTCCTGTGCGCCGTGTACGTAGTGGACCGGAAGTTCGACGCCGCTGTCGACAATAGTTTCAAGCATGCTGACCATCGGTGTAAGGCCGACCCCGCCGCTCAGCAGGACGACCGGACGCTCGGGGCGTTCGGGCAAATGGAAGTCGCCGGTTGGTGGCGCGACCTCGATCAGGTCGCCTTCCTCGACGACGTCGTGGAGATGTTTGGAGACCTTCCCATTGTCCTCGCGCTTGACCGAAATGCGATAGGTTTCACCGTTCGGAGCGGACGAAATGCTGTAGTTGCGGCGTTGCGGTGGTAAGCCGGGAACGGAAATCTTGAAGGTCAGGTACTGTCCCGGCCTGTGGCCGACGACTGGGCCGCCGTCCACAGGCTCCAGAACAAACGAGGTGATGACGTCGCTTTCCGGGCGCTTCGTCGCCACCCTGAACTGACGCCAGCCGTTCCATCCTCCTTCGGAGGCCTTGAGGTAATCGTAAATCTGTTTCTCACGGCCGATCAGGATGTCGGCCAGAAACCAAAATGCCTCGCTCCATGCGCCGAGGATGTCGTCTGAGGCGGCGTCGCCCAGGATTTCCTTGATTGCACCAAGCAGAGCGGTCGCCACGTGAGGATAGTGCTCGGGTAAGATATGCAGACCGACATGCTTCTGCGCGATACGTTCGACCGCGGGGCCGAGCGCGGCGAGGTTGTCGATGTTCTGTGCATAGGCGAGGATCGCGTGGGCAAGGGCCTTTGTCTGCCGGCCGTCGTCGCCTTGATTCGATTGATTGAACATTTCCCTCACAGCAGGGTCCGCGAACAGGCGCTTGTACATCGCTGCTGTGATCGTCGTCCCGCGGGCTACGAGCGCTGGGACCGTAGCTCTGACGATCGATTTGGTTTTCTCGCTCAATGGTTCCGACATGCTGATCTCCGTTCTGGCTGTGATTGGCCGGTGGCGAAGATTTACGAGCTTAAAGATACATCTGCAATATATGTTTTAGTTCGTGTGCCGTTCTGTCGCAGCGGCACGTTGAGGGGACCAAGCGGCTATCGTGGCATTTCTGCCCTGATCCAATCCGTGATTGATTGATGCTTAGGGTGCCAGCCCAGGCGCTCCCTGGCTATGCGGCCCCGAACTCGACTGTTCGAACCGCGAGTGAGGACGGCCATCTCGCGTCCCCAGGTCTCGATCGCGCTGTCTCGCGAAATCGGGGATGCGGCACCGAGGGCGAGGCGGTCGGCGATTGCCCGAACGACATTGCCGAGTTCTTCCTCTCCGCTCTCGACATACATGAACGTTCCCGCCTCTGCCTTATGAAAGGCGAGAACGTAAAGGTCCGCGACATCGGCGATGTGGGCGTTTGACCAGCGGTTCGTCAGGTTGACGGGGCTGGACATCTACAGCGGGCGGCGTGGAAAAAAAGAGGGCCTCGGAAGACCAGGGCCCTAATTGTGAGGTTTAAACCTCCAGAGGGGAACAGCAAACGCGTGGCTACTGGGAGGAGAGCCAAATGCACTTGCTGCATGGTTTGTGCGCTTTTCCCGCGCGGGGCACAACTATACCTGAGGATGGTTGCGGCGGGTCGGAGGGTGCCTATCCTCCCGCGATCCGAATCTAAGGTCACGCTGATCACCGATGTTGCAATCTTCTCTTTCTAAAATCGTCTGATCAAGGGGCGCTGGTTGAGCCATTTCACCGACCGGTGTACTTGCGTCTCCGTCACCGATCGCTGCTACTTCCGCTTCACGATGCCGCCCAGAACGCCGGCTTGAAGATAAAGCTGAATGGTTAGTGCATTGACACCAGCACCTTGATTAGATTTCTCGATGCAGTCTTGATAGTGCCGCTGTGTCGGGAAGGGGCGCTGAGCGCCAATAGTCGAGCGTGGCATCTGCGCTAAGCGGTCGCGAGCATTTTCAGCAATCGCACTCTGAGATAGCAAGCAGAATGATACCTCTGCCGCGTTGCATCCCACGTTGATTGTCATATCATCCGGGCTTCAGCATGCGATCGATGGTGTCTGGATGTCGGGGAGTGGGGGCTACGGAGACGGATTTGGGCAGCGCCTTGGTGCGCAGGCCGCGTCTTATGTGAGCAGAGGGCTTCGAAAGTCCACCTTGGCCGTCACTGAATTGCGGTACGACAATCCAAGCTTCGAGCTATCTAATCCGCCAAAAGAAGAAGATGCCTTCATGGTGGGGCACTATCTCGTTAACTGTCCCAAGTACCTCTATTGGGAGGGGGGCATAGCCGCTAAATCATCGGCTATCGGGCAGGGCGAGACGATCATCTACGACCTCAAGCGAAAGCCGACGTTTCTCCTCAACCACGCCTTCCACACTGTCCACTATTACTTCTCGCGTGAGGCATTGAACGCAATCTCCGAGGAAGCGGGAGCGCCACGCATCGACGAGCTTCGTTACAGTCCTGCGGTCGCGAGCGACGACCCCGTGATGAGGTATATGTCGGCCGGTCTGCTGCCGTTTTTTGAGCGACCAAACGAAGCGAGCGTGCTCTTTATGGACCACGTAATGTTGGCGATAGGAATTCATGTCGCCACGCGTTACGGCGGCATGCTGCCGAAGAGCGAAACTACTCGGGGTGGACTCGCGCCTTGGCAGGAGAAGCGGGCGAAGGAAATGATCGGCGCGAGCCTTGGTGATCAATTACCGCTCGCGCTGGTTGCGGGTGAGTGTGGTGTTTCGACTCGACATTTCTCCCGAGCATTCCGACAGTCGGTAGGTCTTTCGCCGCATCAATGGCTGACGCAGTGCCGCGTAGGCCACGCGAAGCGGCTGCTAGCTGTCGAAGAATTCAACTTGGCACAGGTGGCTTTCGCATGTGGCTTTGCCGATCAGAGCCATTTCACGCGCGTGTTCACGGCAATCACCGGAAACAGCCCAGGCGCATGGCGGCGTGCGAACGCACGGTGATCTGGGATGTCCGCCCGTCCCGTGGCCCGATTCAGCACAGCTTGACCAAATCCGGCAATAACTTACCCCGGTTCGAGGGATAGCCTCACTGCCACGGCGCGAACGCTGGTCCGTCGCAAGAGGAGATTATGACAAAACTCAGCGGACCCACCGTCCCTCTTCTTGCTCCATTGGACACCCCTGGTCCGGAGGCTGTCGGCAATCGCGCTGCTGGTGATCTTCACGGCAGCCGTCTATCCCTTCGGCCGGACGGACCTGATCGGCCACGGTCCGATCATGGCGATTTTGGTGGCCGTCGCCTCCGACGGGCGCCGCGAAACGGTCTTCCTTTCGGCGATCAAATGCTAATACCGGCTGGACTTGCGGTGTCGGTGGCCGTGGTCATACGCCCCTACTGGGGCCAGCACATTGTCTTCTATGCCCCGGACACCTTCACAGGCCCGGGGCACAATGGACAGATCGACCCGTTCCCACAACGTCGAATTTCCGCAAATGCCGGAGTCCAATCTGGGATTCGGAGGGCTCCGACAAGGTCGACCGACTGAGAACCTCACCCATCTTGCCATGGACATCGCGCCGCTCACCGGTCTTCGGGCGGGCGGCAAAGATCGCTTCGACCGTACGCCTTCAATGGCCGGATTAGGCAAAGCAGGGCCGGTCCCTTCCATCCACCTCTTCGGGCCGCGCCTAAAGTCAGCCTCTCATCAAATGGAAACCAGGGAGCGGAGAATGGATTTTGAGGCGTTTTTCAGCGAGCGGCTGCAAGGCCTCCGCCATGAGGGCAGATACAGGGTCTTTGCCGACCTCGAGCGCAGTAGCGGATCGTTCCCGCGCGCGACCTTGCACTTGCCCGGAGGGTCACGGGATGTGACCGTCTGGTGCTCCAACGACTATCTCGGGATGGGACAGCATCCGGCGGTCGCCACAGCCATGAAGGAGGCGATTGATGGATCCGGCGCAGGCGCGGGCGGCACGCGCAACATCTCCGGCACCAATCATTGCCACGTCCTTCTCGAACGCGAACTCGCGGACCTGCACGGCAAGCAGTCGGCGCTGCTGTTCAATTCCGGCTATATGTCCAATTGGGCAACCCTTTTGACGCTTGGGTCGCAGATACCAGGGCTGATCATCTTCTCCGACGGCTCTAACCACGCCTCGATGATCGAAGGCATTCGCCATGCCGGATGCGAGCGCATTGTCTGGCGACACAACGACCTCGCCGACCTTGAGGCAAGATTGCGCACGGCCGACCCTCGCGCGCCCAAGATGATCGCGTTCGAGTCCGTCTACTCGATGGACGGCGACATAGCCCCTGTGAGGGAAATTTGCGATCTCGCCGACAAGTACGGTGCGATGACGTATCTCGACGAGGTCCACGCGGTCGGGATGTACGGGCCGCACGGCGGCGGCATCGCCGAAGGCGAGGGATTGTTGGACCGTCTGACCGTAATCGAGGGGACGCTCGCGAAGGCGTACGGCGTGATGGGCGGCTATATCGCGGCGTCGGCGGCGCTTTGCGACTTCGTCCGCTCGTTTGCGTCCGGGTTCATCTTCACCACAGCGTTACCGCCGGCCGTCGCGGCGGGAGCACTCGCGTCTGTCCGGCATCTAAAGGTCAGCCCGTTCGAACGAGCTCGTCACCAGGATCGCGTCCGCAAGCTGCGCGTCCTGCTCGACCGCAACGGTATCCCGCATCTTGGTAATCCCAGCCACATTGTCCCGGTGATGGTAGGCGACGCCGCCAAATGCAAATGGGTATCAGACATCCTCGTCCGCGACTTCGGCGTCTACGTGCAGCCGATCAACTATCCGACAGTCCCTCGGAAAAGCGAGCGCCTGCGGATCACGCCCACGCCGCTACACACCGACGCCGACATCGCCCATCTCGTCGATGCGCTCGGGTCGCTCTGGGCGCGGTGTGCGCTCTCCGTCGCCGCCGCCTGATCTCCTCTCGTTATTGAGCGTGCGATCATACAAAGAAGGAAAGACCATGTATCAGCAAGTGAGCCATCCACACTCGGGGCCTCAGGATGCCACGCTGTTGCGTCCGCTTGGCCCAGTGGAGCAGTATTTCTGGCTCAGCGACCAGAACAGCCCGAAGCATTTCTGCATGACCTTGCATGTCTCGGGAAGCACGACCGTCCAATGCTGGCGAGAGGCTCTGGAGGCCGTCCGGCTCCGACATCCGCTTTTGCGGGCGACAATCGACCGCGACGAGTTCGGCATGCCAAGCTTTTACCAGCTTGAAGGATATCAGATCCCGTTGAAGGTAATCGAGGCCGAGCCTCCCCATGATTGGCAGAATGCGGTTTCCAACGAACTGATGGAGCCGTTCCCGCAGATCGCTGCTCCGCTCACACGGGCTATGTTGTTTCATTCCGCCGGCCATACCACATTGGTGTTTACAGCGCACCACGCTGTGGCCGACGGAATGTCGATCGCGTTCGTGCTTCGCGACCTGCTCGAGGTGATAGGAGGGGGTGAACTCTCCAAGCTCCACCTGCCTCCGGCCCAGGAGGAGATCGCCGCTGCATGGCATGTGGACGTCGCCGACGCTGATCCTCCGTCGATTTCCTCGTCAGCCCATATGCTCAATCGCCATCAGGGACGACCAAAAGTGTCGGGCTTACGTCTGTCGCATGACCTCTCCACCAAGATCAGGACGACCGCTCGCACCTGGGGGACGACCGTTCACGGCGCTCTTCTCTCGGCAATCATCTTGGCTGGACGAAAGCTTTCGAGCAGGTGGAGCGACACTGCGGTGCGCGCCGTGTCCCCGGTCAATCTGCGCTCTACGCTCGGGATTGCCGACGACTGTGTCGTCTCAATCGTCTTCCCGATCGGGGCATACGCGCCGGCGTCGGAGAGCGGGCTTTGGGATTTAGCCAAGACCATCCGCTACGATCTCGCGCCCATGAAGAGCCGCGAGGCAATCGTCGAGGCGTTCGGCGCGTTTCAGAGCATCGCGGATTTGTCGCCGTCGGTGGCGGAGCTCGCGGCGATAGAGCTGCAGGCTTGCGCTTGCGAGATGATGCTGTCGAATCTGGGCGAAGCGCCGTTGGCGGATGTCTACGGCCAAGTCCGGGTCGAGGCTTTGTGGGGACCATCTGTGTTCGTCGGCATCGAAGGCGAACAGATGGTCGGTGCCGCCACAGTGCGCGGACAAATCCATCTCCTGCATGCGAGCTTCACGCCGATTCCGGACTTGCTAGAGACCGTAGAAGAAATGCTCCGACATGCCGTTGTCTGAAAATGACGCAGCGGAATCGATTTTGTCCTTTTTTGACAAAACGGCGTCGCCGAGTTCATGAAAAACGGATGAGGACTATTACGATGCTTTCCAACATCGCCTCGGCCTCGCCATACCATCGCGCGACGCCGGAGCGATATCCTTCGTATATTGGGAGATGAGGATGTCCGAAGTCACCGAACAGAAAACGGGCGAGTTGGCCACCGAGGCCGCAACGCCAGCTTCGATCGTCGAAGCTTTGAAGGCCGTTGCAGGCAACCCACCGAAAGTCCGTGCGAGCTTCGCCAAGGGCCGCTGTGTTCGCGGACACTATGCACCATCCGACCGGGCCGCCGAAATCACGCGCTCCGTCAGCTTCACCAAGCCTGGTCGCGTGCTTGCGCGGTTCTCGATGGGCGGCGGCAATCCGAAAGTGCCGGACACGAACAATCTGGTACTACGAGGCTTCAGTTTCCGGATCGAGACCGAGGGCCAAACCTCAGACATCCTCGTCGAAAGCGCGCCAGTACACTTCGCGCGCACGCTCGACCAGATGTTGGCCTTCCTAAAGGCCCGCATCCCGGGTGCCGATGGCAAGCCGGACCCCAGCAAAGTGAAGGCTTTCTCAGAGGCCAATCCTGAGACGCTTAATCAGGCCAAGTATGTCGCGGCTCGTCCGCTCCCGGCAAGCTTCGCTGGTACGACGTACTGGGGCGTCCACTCGTTCCCGGTCACCAACGCGGCGGGGATGTCGCGGTTCGTCAAGTTCAAGGTGGTGCCGCTGGTCGGCGACCTGACTCTGACCGAGGACGAAGCAAAGGAGCAGGCTCCGGATTTCCTGCACCGAGACCTGGGAGACCGCATTCGCGATGGGGGCTTGGCGTTCAACGTGATGGCGCTACTCGATCGCCCCGGCGATCCGACGATGGACGTCACAGTCCGTTGGCCCGACGAGGACGAGCGCGAAGCCGTGCTTCTAGGGACGATCACAATCGAGGGGATTGAAGAGGACGATGCATGCGACATTTCGGTGTTCGATCCGGGAACACTGGCGGAGGGCATAGGCTATCCGCCGGACGAGATGTTCGCGGCGCGCCTGAAAGCTTATAGGATATCGCTCGCGAAGCGGCGTTGAGCTTAGCAGACTTTCGAAAGCAACTTAACTGCCCCGGGGAGGACGTCTGGGATGCGCAGTCAGGGAATTTATGGCCGAAGCCTCGGCGACCATTTCCACCTAAACGACGCTCCGGCGATCGTGACCAAGACGCTGAAGCGCTCCGAGGTCGCGGTCACGCATATCAAGTGCAGGAAGCCCAGCTTGACGTCCTCGATCCCCACCGAGGACGCTTACCTAGTCGCGTATCAAATTGAGGACTGCATCGAGCACGAGCTTTGGATCAACGGGAAGGGAACGGGAAGGCTTCCGTTTTTCGGCGGCCAGACCTCGTTCTACGATCTTCGCGAGGACCCGATGTCATTCATCGGCGAGACGTCGAACTGCATGATGTATTATCTGCCGAAGTCCGCACTGGACACGATTGCCGAGGAGCATGGCAAAAGATTCGGCGAACTGCAGATGCGGTCGGACAAGCCCGCAGACGATCCGGTGATCGCAGCTTTGAGCGCCACACTGATGCCGGCCTTCGCCAACCCGGAATATGCAAGCCAGTTGTTCCTCGACCACACGACGCTTGCCGTCGCCAACCATATCGCCCACCGCTATGGAAGCCTTCATGCCATCACCAAGGCCGTCACTGGAGGCCTCACGGCGAAGAACGAGAAGCGTGCAAAGGAGATCATCGAGGCCAACATTACCGGCGAGATATCCTTGAGCGATCTCGCCTTTCAGTGTGGGCTGTCGGCACGGCATTTCGCGCGCGCTTTCAAGCAATCAGTGGGGGTGGCGCCGCATCACTGGCTGGTCATGCGCCGTTGTGAACGCGCAAAAGACCTCCTGCAATGGTCCGCGCTGACGCTCGCCGATATCGCGCTCGCATGCGGGTTCGCCGACCAGAGCCATTTCACCCGCGCGTTTTCCCGGGTTGTCGGCATCTCGCCCGGCGCATGGCGCAGGCTGTCATAGGAGGTTGATATGGAGGAGACTGGGGCATACGGCGAGCGCCTGCGAAAGACTTTCAAAGTGGCCCGCGCGCCGTTCGTCGTGGCCAAGACGTTGAAGAACGCGCGGATCGCAGTCACCGAAATCCGCTGCGACAAGGCCAACACGGGGTTGAGCGAACCGATCCCGGTCGAGGACGCTTTCCTGATGACTGTGCAGCTGCGAGAGGTTCCGGCGCACGACATGTTTCTCGACGGCAAACAGGTGAAGACTGCGGTTCTCCCGGTCGGCACGGCAAGCTTCTACGACCTCCGAACATCGCCCATGGCTAACAGCATCAGCGCCTTCAATCACATTAGCTTCTATGTTCCACGGGCTGCATTGGCCGCCATAACCGATAAGGAAGGCATCCCACCCATGGATGGCTTCAACCACAATCCCGGCATCGGAGTACAGGACCCCGTGATGTACAATTTGGTCCGCGCCATGCTCCCCGCTTTCCGGTTTCCGGGTCTCGCGAACCAGCTTTTCGTAGACCACCTGACGGTCGCTGCCACGGCGCATGCCGTGCGCTATCACGCCTGTGCCGTGCGCCAGCAAGCGGCGCGATATAAGTCCCTTTCATCTCTGGAGCTTTCCATGGCGCAGGAGAGGCTGTCCGAACATCTCGACGGTGACTTACGGCTTGAGGACCTGTCGGATGAATGTGGCATGTCGCCCCTGGAGTTTGCATCTGCTTTCGAAGAGACCGCTGGCCGGTCCATCCACGCCTGGCGCGGCGACCTGAGGATCGAGCGGGCGAAACGGCTGATCGTCAAGGGTTACGACACCGAGACGACGTCCGGCCTTCTCGGCTATGAAAATGCAGAAGACTTTGTGAGGGATTTCCATCGCAGGACTGGTATCGACCCTCGAGGCCTGACTAGGCAATGATGGATAAAGCGGCGGATCGGTCTGCGGTCCGAGCACCAAACGCCAAGCATAGTGGTGTTCACATAGGCTTATCGCCGAATGAATTCATTTTGCTCCAATATCCGTTAGCCGCGGCAATCGTCTGGAAGTTTACAGCGACGATCTGGCATGCCGTTAAGATGCTCTCCGCGTCGTCCTCGTAGATCGCGAGTAGACGGTCTCGGATTTGGTTCGAAGGTTGCACCATCTTCACTATCTCCCAAGAGATTCTTGCCGCCAGGTCCAACCCCTGCCGGGGTGTTTCGGTTTCAAGCGACGAAGTAAAGTCTTGCATGGTTTGCCTCCGGTTTCTTGTTGTCCATCCGAGCATACTAGAGGCCTGCTGGTCTAAATTATTGGATGGCGGCGACATAGATTGCAGCATTCGGCCATTCCAGGCGGCAGCGGTCCCGCTATTTGATGGCCGATTTTGGAAAAGCGCGGCATCCACGGAAAATCCGCGCGGTTTTATCGAGAGCATGGTGCTTGGGGCTGAGGACAGCCGCGAAGGAGCAACCCATGTCAAAGATCACCAACGTCATTCCGATTATCAAGTACTTTCTGGCGACGGCTGCCGTTTGCGCGACCGCCATGGCGTCGCCTTCAAGCGCGACCGACCAGAAAGAGACCCCGCAAGACCTGGTAAACGCGCTGCATGGAACGTTTGGCGCGCACCATCAGCGCGCAGTGCACACAAAGGGCGTCATGGTCGTAGGCTCGTTCACACCCGACAACGAGGCGCGTGCGCTGACGACGGCGTCGTTGTTTACCGGGGGCACGCGTCCAGTCATCGCACGGTTCTCGCTGTTTGCCGGGGTTCCGGACATTCCTGACACGGCGAACGGCGCGGCTCCGACGGGCCTCGCGATAAAGATTGCGGCGAAGGACGGCACCGAGTTCGACTTCGCCACTGATCAGCATAACGGCTTCGTGGTCGCGACAAGTGACGAGTTTGCCAATTTCCTGAGACTCGTCGCCGCAAGCGGCCCGGGGGTCGCTCATCCCACACCGCTCGAGACCTTCCTTCAGGAGCATCCGGTGTCGAAGCACTTTGTCGAAACTCTTACCTCTCCGGCTTCCTACGCAACGGCGACATTTTTCGGCATCAATTCATTCAAGTTCACCAATGCCGGGGGAAATTCGGTATTTGTGCGTTATCGCTTTGTGCCGAAGGCCGGAGAGCATTACCTCACGCCTGCCGAGCTGAAGGCGATGAAACCGAACTACCTGCAGGACGACATCGTGGCGCGGATCGCCAAAAAAGCCGTCCGATTCGACTGGTACGCCCAGATCGCAGAAGCGGGGGATAGGATCGAGGACCCCTCCATTGCCTGGCCGGAAAGCCGTAAGCTGGTCAAGCTGGGCAGCTTCACCTTCGACAGACTGCCCGAAGACAAGGCGATCGTCGACAAACAGACGCTTTTTCTGCCCGGCTCGAGTCATCCCGGTATCGATCCAGCCGATCCGATGCTCACTTTCCGCAATCACACTTATCCGATCTCGTTCGGTGAGCGGCAGTAGGCTGGCGAGGATTACGCTTTTCAGCCGTCCCGTCATGCCGGGGCGGCTCAACGAGCGAGGATGAACATTGGACGCGCTATTTTCTGATCTTCCAGAATTTTTTGTGGGCACGAGACGATCCATCGCGAGGATGCCTTTCTGGCGCTCGTCCGCTCTGGCTCTTAGCCTGACTCATCACCCTCTCTTAATTCGTCGCCACGCTGCGGGACTTTCCCCGACGGACTGCGTGAACGTCCGGGTGAAATGGCTTTGGTTGGCGAAGCTCGTAATGTGCGCGATTTCCTCGATTGACATTCGACTGTTCTCCAAGAGGTCCTTTGCGCGCTCCAACCGGCGGGCGACCACCCATTTGTATGGCGAGACGCCATTGGTCTGGGCGAAGGCGCGCGTGAAATGCCGCACGGAAAGGCGGCATGCGTCCGCCAGCACCTGCAATGAGATGTCGCCTTTTAGATTAGCCTCGAGCATTTCCTTCACGCGCCGCTGCTGCCAGGGCGCAAGCCCGCCTTGTCGAACGGCCGCCTTCTGCTTCACGCCACAATACGTTGTCAGCATGTGGATCGCCGCAGCCGTTAATACGTGGTCAACGAATATCAGGCTGGCTTGTTCGGGACAGTCAAAGGCGGTCAAGATTGCAGAGCCCAGCATTTCTGGGGGTCAGGATGAAGTAGGAATGACTCTGAGCTTATCTCACATGTTGTCGATAGGGCATTACGCTCGGCCAAGGCTTCCAACGCCCTGATTGGATAGTGGAACTGGATGCAATCGACAGGGCTTAGAAACCGTGCCTGATTGTTTCGCCTAAGGTCCGTCAGCGATGTCATGGGAGCGCTGGTTGGCGCTTGCAGCGATATCGCTTGCCCATCCACCCACCTTTCCCGAATATAGTTTGGAGTGAGGGCTACCGATGCGATGAAGGCGTCGTCCAATTCAAGTGGCTCGGTCTTCTCGTCGTTGGGATTGCCGACCACCAATCGCAGGGCAGCAAATGCTCGGTTCTTTATGGCACGTGACGACACTACCGGAACGTCCTCGGAGCCGCAGATCGAAGCCATGCGCCTACAGTATTCGAGCGTCACAACACCTTCTCCAGCTCACCTCATCGAGTTCCATTTTCCCGTTGCTAGAAACGTTATCTTGAAGGCGGCAGTCAACCGTTGAAGATTTGGGACATTAAAAGCAATGGAGGGGATGCCAGGATTGGCTTAGGTCTTCCGGGGAGGGAGCTTTGGGCGGGTAATTGTGGGAAGGTCGCGGCAAATTCCTTGTCTGTCTTGCAGTCACTGTCGAAGCTCAGGGCGGAACAGCAATTCACGTTCTCCGACATTGGCGACCGCACTTGGACTAGAGGTCGTCATCCTTGCTCCCAACGTTGGCATTGACCAGAACGTCGAGAGGCGAGACTGTCGCATCTCTAACTGGCCCAACTGTCGCATTACTAAATAGCCCCTACAAGAGAGTGTTCCATAAGATAGATTATGCCACTTTTGCAATTATAAATTGTAATAAACATAATATGCTCGTCATTAGATGGTTCCGGGAACCCCGCTTCGGCAACGGACGCGCTGCATCTGCTGTCGTCCGATTGGCCAATACAAGATAGTTCCTCCTTTCTCGAAGCGATGGAAGCATCTCAGGGCGTTGGGAATGGCACCGTGACAAACGAGGCGGCTCAATATGCCTTTCTAGCCGCGGCGATGGATGCGGGCATCGCTTTCGAGTTTCCCTGAGGCCAATCAGACCGGCAAGCCAAGGGGCTCATTGCGTGGAACAAATGCCGGGAGGGCTTGTTCGGGACAGGAAGAACCGGCCCGCAATTCCCCGTCCTCCCTCGGCCCAGTCGCGGGGGTGCCCCACCTGCTCCGCGTTCAGGTGGGGCTCTTTATATCTTATGCCTGCCTGGTCCACCACACTTTTGCGTGGGATCTCCCGGCGACGTCCTGATGTCGTCCCTTGTTGACGAGCGGCTCTCGAACCTCCGGCGCCTTTCCTAGGCCCCATTCCTAGACGTCCTGCCGTGGAAGCCTCAAGCACTCGGCACTCTCGCATCCGAGCACTTGGTCGCCCGTGCCGTCTCGGATGGAACCCGGCGGTCACGGAAGCGCTCGCGCGAGATTGAGCAGCGGCTGCTGGGTGGGCGACATGGTCACCATGAACTTGATCAGCAGGCCAACCGTGCCATACACGGTCGTTATGGATTAGGTATTGAGCACTGTCCGACGGGGATATCATTGAAAACCATAGGGATATCGGCAGCAGTGCCCTTCGAGTCGCAATCGATCGTCACCCCGACGACGCTGCCCCAACGGTCGATGATGACATCCCTCGCCCGTTCCTGCTCTTCAACCGTTGGAAAGAGTGGATCGGCCTCGGTGCCTGAACCTCGGGATTGTGCCTCAGGCATCGGCAATTTGGGCATCCTGCCACTGCGGACCATTTCCCCTGAACGAATTGGATGGCAATGGCCGTCGGCGAACATGAGCTGGGTTTCATCCGAGTACAGGTACTCGAGCCACAGACGGGCGGCATTCGGATGTGCGGCGAAAGCGCTGATCGCCTGCGCATAAACCCCCGCGACCACGCCGGTCTTCGGCCTGATGATTTCGATCCTGCTCTTGTCCTTCAGTCTCTCGCGGTCCGCAATAGCAAGATAGTCCCAACGGATGAGGATCGGCGTTCGTCCGTCGACAAGCGTAGCGAGATTGCCGACGAGCGAGACGAAGTTTCCTTTCTCATGGAGGGTGGCGAAAAACGTCAGCCCCAATTCGGCGGCCGTCTCATGGTTGCCGCCCGCTGCCGAAAGGCCGGCGGCGAAAATGCTCTGGATTGCCTGATTGGAACCAAGATCCCCGGCTAGACCAACCGCGCCCTTATATGCAGGCTTTTGAAGATCCGCCCAATTGGTCGGCAATATCCTGATGATGTCCGTGTTCACCTCTATCGCGATCGTTCCATAGTAGGCGCCGGCCCAGTATCCGTCCGCATCCTTGGCGGCGTCCGGGATGGTCGCCCAGGTCCTCACTTTGTAGGGCTGAAGCAACCCCTCCTTTTTCGCTGACGAAGCGAAAGGGTGGCCAACGTCTATCACGTCAGGCGCAGGCGCAGCACTCACCGCCCGCGCGTTTCTTATCTCGTCGATCACCTTGGTGGATCCGATGTCCGGCGAAAGCTCGATCACCGGTATCCCGAACCTTGTCTTGAAACCGTCGATGATGGCACCGTACCCGCACCAGTCGTGGGGCAAACCGATGACGTTGAGCTGGCCTTCAGCCTTGGCGGCCGCAACCAACTCATCGAGTGGTGTCGCTTCGGTCGCTACGGCAAATGCGAGCCACCCCGCTGTTGCCGAAGCTAGGAGTAAGGAATGTTTCGTCCACTCACCTCCCATGGCCGCTCCCTTCAACGTGATGGCCAAAGCTTGTTTAATTATAGCAGTCATGGAGTTGGAGAAAAATCGCTAAAAGGCCGCCTAGTTCGTCATAGGCGTAAGGACGCCGATCCAGAGGGCCATGGCATCGGTAGAAGATCGTCGATCTCGGCCAGTGACTTGCAGGGGCTGAGAATCTCACCCGGCCGCCGAACGGCAGTAACCGACATAGGAGATTTCTGCGCGCGCACCCGGCTACAATCCGCAACCCTCGCCGATGTCGGACGTTATCGCACCATGACGCGGCCCGAATGCGCCGCCGTGCAACAGCGGAGAACGCCATGAAGAACATCCTAGACTGGCTCGAAGAGAACGTAGACAATGACGATGTGAATTTCGATGGGGAACCCGCCCTGGAACAGCAAGCCGAGATCATTCGGGCGAAAGCGGAAGCTGCCGGCTATTTGGCCGCAGATCTCTACAGAGCATGTGGTGGCGGCATCGCCGAATATCTCAGAAATCGGCGTAGAGAAGCTGTTGGCGAGAACACCGACGGTAAATTGGCGGGCGACGCCTCTCCCGGTATTACGCCCGGTTTCAACCAGCAATGAGCGGCGAACATGCGGAGGCCGCTCAACCATCGGGTGGAAGCGCCATCAAACCAGTGATAGTGGATGTAGCGATCGTCGGATCTGGCTTTGAGAGCGGACAACGGGACAAGCGCATTTTCAGTCGGGTCCCTGCTTGGATCGCGTTATGAGCCGATTTGAGGATACAGAAGCTGCCGTGACCGAGAAGCTGCGCGCACTAAAGCTGAAGCCAGACATGACAATCAACCTGTTCGACATTGCTGTTCCCTTGAACGCAGCTGGGTTTTCTCAGGAAGAAATCATGGCAATCCTCTATGCTCTGGAGCAGGACAAGATCGTCGCGTTTGCGCCGGGAAACAGGATTCGATTGCTGAAACGATTGCCCTGACGCGGTCAATGCCAAAGCACCCTCGCCTTATCTTGTTTGAAAATCGACCGGCGGCGTCCACGGCAAGACAAAAGTGTCCTGCGTCTGCAAAGTAGGAGTGTCACTCTCTCACCGATGACGGCGGAGACTGCGAATGGGATGACTGCGGTTGCGTTATCTGCAGCGGACCGAGGTTTTGCTGAAGGCAAGCGCCGGCCGCATGACGTTCCTGTCGGCGCACATGTGCTTGACCCGAGCGCGTGCGAGGTGCGTCGGCTACTGGGTCGGATCCGAAGGTTCCCGTCGTCCCTTCACCGTACCGGCGCCCACGGAGCCAGCAGCCAACCATGACGCTTGCGAACAGGCAGCAGCAACTTGGCGAGCCTTCCCTCGTGGATTCGGTGCCCTGCCCGCTTCGCCGCCGGCAGCGCTTGCATTGATGCGCTCCCAAGGTCACGAACATGCTGGTTTTGTGTTAGAATTTCGGGGTGAATTTAAACGTCACAACTTATCGGAAATTTTCATTGATCTGTGACATAGTGCGTGCTAAATACATGACCGATCGGTCGGTTAATGTATTTGATGCGAGAGCCGATCGGGAGCACGAGGAAATTGCGCATGCCGGAAGCGTTCATCTGCGATGCCGTTCGCACACCCATCGGCCGCTATGGCGGCGTACTTTCTTCGGTGCGCGCGGACGATCTCGCAGCCTTGCCACTCGCTGCCCTTATGGAACGAAATAGGGGTGTGGACTGGAGCAGGGTCGATGATCTTATCCTCGGCTGTGCTAATCAGGCGGGTGAAGACAACCGCAACGTCGCCCGCATGGCAGTGCTGCTTTCCGGAATGCCGGTCACCGTCCCCGCAACCACGATCAACCG
This sequence comes from Rhizobium sp. BK399, assembly GCF_014194695.1. Lineage (GTDB taxonomy): Bacteria > Pseudomonadota > Alphaproteobacteria > Rhizobiales > Rhizobiaceae > Rhizobium. The sequence goes on from NZ_JACIAH010000008.1 coordinate 177,989, forward strand.
GCTGTGCGGTTCCGGCATGGATGCCGTCGGAATGGCAGCGCGGGCGATCCGCGCAGGTGATTGCGACTTCGTTGTCGCGGGTGGTGTGGAGAGCATGAGCCGAGCGCCTTTCGTGATGCCAAAGGCAGACAGTGCTTTCTCCCGGGCAAACGCGGTCTACGACACCACGATCGGCTGGCGTTTCATCAATCCGAAAATGAAGGCGGGATTTGGCGTCGATTCCATGCCAGAGACGGCCGACAATGTAGCTGAAGATTTTGGCGTCAGCCGTGCCGATCAGGACGCCTTTGCCGCCCGCAGCCAGGCGCGGTGGGCCTCTGCGCAGAAGGTTGGCCTGTTTGCAGACGAACTGGTCTCAGTCCGGGTAGCTCAGAAGAAGGGCGATGCAGTTGTTGTTGACCGCGACGAGCATCCCCGTCCGGGCACGACTGCCGAGCAACTTTCAAGGCTCAAAGGCGTCAACGGTGCGGACCTCAGTGTCACCGCGGGCAATGCTTCGGGCGTCAACGATGGCGCTGCGGCCCTCGTTATCGCAAGCGAGGCAGTTGCAAGAACACAGGGGTTGTCGCCGAAAGCACGCATCGTCGCGATGGCTGCAGCCGGCGTTGAGCCGCGCATCATGGGAGTGGGCCCGGCGCCAGCTGCCCGGAAAGTCCTCGCACGTGCTGGACTCGCTATCGGGCAGATGGACGTGATCGAACTTAACGAGGCATTTGCTGCGCAGGCGCTTGCCGTGCTGCGCGATCTGGACCTTCCCGATGACGCGCCCCATGTCAATCCGAATGGTGGTGCCATCGCAATGGGGCATCCACTCGGGATGAGCGGGGCCCGATTGGTAACGACCGCAACCTACCAATTGCACCGCCGTGGCGGCCGCTATGCGCTCTGCATGATGTGCATCGGCGTCGGCCAGGGCATCGCCATCATCCTCGAGCGCGTCTGACGCGCGAAGGCAAGGGAGACAAACGATGTACGCACAGATGGTCAAGACCGACAGCGCCCACGTCAAGACGCTCGACGAAATGGATCCCGTCGAACGCGCCTTCCAGGAACGGGTCGACGCCGGCCAGAAGATCGAGCCAAAGGAATGGATGCCGGAAGGCTATCGCAAGACGTTGATGCGTCAGATCAGCCAGCACGCCCATTCCGAGATTGTCGGTCAGCTGCCGGAAGGCAATTGGATCACCCGAGCGCCCACCTTGGAGCGCAAGGCGATATTACTCGCCAAGGTGCAGGATGAGGCCGGACACGGGCTCTACCTATACTGTGCCGCTGAAACGCTCGGAATTAGCCGGGACGAAATGTATGAACAGCTGCATAGTGGCAAGGCAAAGTACTCCTCGATCTTCAACTACCCGACGCTGAACTGGGCAGACATCGGCGCGATCGGCTGGCTGGTCGATGGTGCTGCGATCATGAACCAGGTGCCGTTGCAGCGCTGTTCCTACGGGCCTTATGCCCGTGCCATGGTCCGCATCTGCAAGGAGGAAAGCTTCCATCAACGCCAGGGCTTCGACATCCTGATGAAGATGGTCAAGGGAACGCCCGCGCAGAAGGAAATGGTCCAGGACGCCTTGAACCGCTGGTGGTGGCCATCGCTGATGATGTTTGGCCCCTCCGATGACGCATCGGTGCATTCCGCACAATCGATGTCTTGGAAGATCAAGCAGAACTCCAACGACGAGCTGCGCCAAAAGTTCGTCGACCAGACGGTACCGCAGGCAGAATACCTCGGCCTCACGGTCCCGGACCCGGATCTGAAGTGGAACGAGGAAAAGGGTGGCTATGATTTCGGCGAACCTGACTGGACCGAGTTCTTCGCCGTCATCGCTGGCAACGGTCCGTGCAATGCCGAGCGCCTTGGCGCACGGCAGAAGGCATGGAACGACGGCGCTTGGTTCCGTGACGGTCTCGTTGCACATGCCGACAAGATGAAATCGCGTCGTGCCGCTGCGCAGGTCGCCGCCGAATAATGTCAGAACGCCGCGAGGCGCTCTTTGAGTAGTTGCTATCGTAACAAATCCGCGATCTCGCGCCTTCGGCCGAGGAAATGCGAGCAGGGAGAAACAACCATGTCCAGCGAATGGCCCCTTTGGGAAGTTTTCATCCGTGGCCAGCACGGCTTGAATCACCGGCATGTTGGCAGCCTTCATGCGCCCGATGCCGAGATGGCCGTCAACAACGCCCGTGACGTTTACACTCGTCGCAATGAAGGTGTGAGCATTTGGGTCGTTCGGTCCAGCGACATCACGGCCAGCGCGCCGTCCGACAAGGGCCCGCTGTTTGATCCGTCGAATTCGAAGGTCTATCGGCATCCGACTTTCTTCGACATTCCGGATGAAGTGGGGCACATGTGATGAGCGCGATCTCCAATATATCAGTCAGTGACGCGACTCTTTTCGAGTGCCTGACCCGTCTCGGCGACAATTCACTGATCCTCGGTCATCGCGTTTCAGAATGGTGCGGGCATTCACCGGCCCTTGAAGAGGACATCGCGCTTTCCAATACGGCGCTTGATCTGATCGGTCAGACGCAGCTTTGGCTCGGCCTTGCCGGAGAGATCGAAGGTCGTGGTCGCAGCGCCGACAATCTTGCTTATCTGCGTGATGCTCGCGACTTCCGCAACGTTCTGCTCGTCGAGCGTCCGAACGGCGATTTTGGGACGACGCTGATGCGTCAGTTTCTCTTTGACGCCTGGCACTTCCTCATGCTGAAGGCACTTTGCGGCTCGACCGACAAACGCATTGCAGACATTGCCGAAAAAGCCACCAAGGAAGTTGCCTACCACCTCGATCGCAGCCGTGACCTGATCATCCGCCTTGGCGACGGTACTGCCGAAAGCCATCGCCGCATGCAGGGCGCACTTGACGACCTCTGGGCCTATACCGGCGAGCTTTTTATGGGCGACACGTCCGACGTGGAGCTGGCCGAGGCGGGCATCGCGCCGGAACCCGAGAGCCTGAAAGCTGCGTGGGACGAACTGGTTGGCGAGGCACTGTCAGAGGCGACACTGAAGAAGCCGACGGACGGTTACATGCACAAGGGCGGCAAACGCGGTGTTCATACCGAACACATGGGCTTCATCCTCGCTGACCTGCAGTTTTTGCAGCGGGCTTATCCGGGCGCGACCTGGTAACGGAGGGAGGCGGTTATGACGACCGCGACTTTGCCATCGACCGCAGATGTCTGGCAGTGGCTTGGGGAGGTTCCGGATCCGGAAATCCCGGTGATCTCGCTTGTCGATCTCGGCATTATCCGAGCCATCGCTTTTGAAGGCGACACGCTGGTTGTGACAGTAACACCGACCTATTCGGGCTGTCCGGCAACCGCGATCATCAACCTGGATATCGAGCGGGCTCTACACGACAAGGGGATCGATAAGCTGCGGCTCGAGCGTCAGCTTTCGCCGGCGTGGACGACGGACTGGATTAGTGCCGATGGTCGCGAAAAGCTCAAGGCCTACGGTATCACGCCACCCGTTGATGGTACCGCGATAGATGGCCTCCTGCGCCTGCGCGCCGATCGCCTATCCGGCCGCTCCAATCTGACGATCGCCTGTCCGCGGTGCGGGTCGACGAAGACGGAAAAGATCAGCCAGTTCGGTTCGACGCCCTGCAAGGCGAGCTATCGCTGTACCGACTGTCTGGAACCATTCGATTATTTCAAGTGCATCTGACTTTTGCCTCGTGAGGTCCGTAACATGGCACGTTTCCATTCTCTTCAGGTCACCGACGTCAGGCGCGAGACGCGTGATGCCGTGGTTGTCACGCTCGCTCCGCTTGACCAGGACCGAAGCTCGTTCGATTTCACGCAGGGACAGTACCTGACGTTCCGTCGCAAGTTTGACGGCGAGGAGTTGCGCCGATCCTATTCGATCTGTGCCGGGCGCGACGAGGGTGTACTGCGGGTCGGCATCAAGCGGGTGGATGGCGGATGCTTTTCGACCTGGGCGAACGAGGAACTGCAAATCGGTGATACGCTTGAAGCCATGCCGCCAACGGGGGCCTTCTTCACCGCGATCGAACCCGAAATATCCAAGAACTACCTCGGATTTGCTGCCGGCAGCGGGATTACACCGGTTCTTTCCATCATCAAAACCACGTTGGCGCGTGAACCGAAATCGCGCTTCACGCTCGTCTACGCGAACCGTCAGATCAGTTCGATCATGTTCCGCGAGGAACTGGATGACCTGAAGAACAGCTACCTTGGCCGCCTGTCAATTCTGCATGTTCTGGAAAGCGAGGCACAGGATATCGACCTCTTCACCGGCCGGATCGATGCGGACAAATGTGCGGCGCTCTTCCGGCATTGGGTTGACCTCAAATCCGTCAACACGGCCTTCATCTGTGGTCCCGAACCGATGATGCTGACGATCGCAGCCGCGCTTCGCGATCACGGGATGCGCGACGAGCAGATCAAGTTCGAGCTCTTTGCATCCTCGCAGCCGGGTCGGGCGCGCCGCAAAACCGAAAGCACAGCCTCTCACGACCGCGACGCGAGCTGTGAGGCAACGGTCACGCTCGACGGCGCAACGCGTGTTTTCAAGATGCCGAAGCAGGGACAAACTCTTTTGGAAGCGGCGTTGGAGAACCGTATGGACGCCCCCTACGCCTGCAAGGCAGGTGTGTGTTCCACATGCCGGGCCAAGGTCATCGAGGGTGAGACCGAGATGGAGGTCAACCACGCGCTGGAGGATTACGAAGTGCGCCAGGGCTACGTCTTGACCTGTCAGTGTTATCCGCTGAGCGACCGTGTCGTGGTCAGCTACGACCAATAAGGCGCGCCAGCGAAGGAGGAATAGCCGATGTCCGATACGATGCCGATCGAGGAATACCTGCTCAAGGGTGGCGCGCTGACGTCGCCTGACAACGTCCCACCACGCTATCGCGGCGAGCTTTTGCGGCTGATGGCAAGTTTCGTTGACAGCGAGCTTGCAGGTGCTGCCGGGTTTGCCGATACGATCAACGATGCGCCCGGTATCAAGGAACGTATCGCCTCTGCCAAGATAGTGCTTGAGAAAACCGACCATGCCGGTCGGGTCCTTGATATCATGGGGAGTTTCGGCGCAGACACTGGCCGCTATGCGGTTCATCATCCCTGGGACGCCCGGCTAGCCCGCGCAACCGACATCGGTGCCGCCCGGCAGAGCGGTGACATGCGCCTTTCGGTCTTCCACTATCCCTTGCAGGGCTGGGTCGACGCTGTGGTCATGAACGTGCTGATGGGCAGTGCGAGTGCCATCCAGCTGCGCGAGCTTACCCATGTTTCCTATCAGCCGCTTGCCGAAGTGTTCCGTGCCATTTTACCGCGCGAGGCACATCACACCGAGCTCGGCGTCGAGGGACTGAAGCGAATTGTCCAAAGTGAAGACGGGACGACAGCGGCGCGAGCAGCGATCTCCTACTGGCGCCCGCGTGTTGCTGCAAGCTTCGGGCTCTCCGGCTCGGCGCGCTACGAGACGTTGGCGCGCTTTGGCCTGCGCCACACCCCCAACGAGGCGCTGCTTTCACAATGGCAGGCGGCCGTTGACGAGCAGCTTAACGCGCTCAATCTGAACTGACCCGGAAGGACAAGACAATGAATGTTCTGGCAAACCCGCCCCGTCGTCTCGAAAGCTATGTCTATGGCCGCTGGGTTCCTGGCACGCAGGATGGCACTAAGCTACTTGATGCCTCGACGGGGGTGCCGGTGGCTACAATCGATTCCACTGGCGTCGACTTTGCCTCATCCGTGGGTTACGGCCGAGAAAAGGCAGGCCCCGCACTGCGTCGCATGTCTTTCCACGAGCGTGCCGCTATGTTGAAGGCACTTGGCCAAGCATTGATGGAGCGCAAGGAGGAGTTCTACGCGCTCTCGTCGGCAACCGGTGCGACAAAGACAGACAGCTGGATCGATATCGATGGCGGCATTGGCACCTTGCTGTCCTATGCCTCAAAGGGCCGGCGCGAACTGCCCAACACGCGTGTCCTCGTTGACGGAGAAGTAGAACCGCTGTCGCGCGACGGAACTTTCGCCGCCCGGCATATTTTGTCGCCGCTGCAGGGCGTCGCCATACATATCAATGCATTCAACTTTCCGGTCTGGGGCATGCTCGAGAAGCTGGCGCCGACCCTGCTTGCCGGCATGCCGGCGATCGTCAAACCGGCGAGCCAGACGGCTTACCTGACTGAACTCGTCGTACGTCACATGGTTGCAACGGGCCTGCTTCCCGAAGGCGCGGTGCAGCTTGTCTGCGGTTCCGTAGGCGACCTCCTGGACCATGTCGATGGACAGGACGTGGTCACCTTCACCGGCTCGGCCTGGACCGGCCGCAAGCTGAAAACCCATCCGGCGATCATCGACAACTCGGTGCGCTTCACGATGGAGGCAGATAGTCTCAATGCCTCTGTTCTCGGTCTCGATGCCGCCCCCGGTACTGAGGAGTTCGACCTTTTCGTCAAGGAAGTCTCCCGAGAGATGACGGCAAAGGCAGGTCAGAAGTGTACGGCCATCCGTCGCGTCATCGCACCCCGCCCCTATTGCGACGCTCTGATCTCAGCCCTCGGCGAGCGCCTTGGCAAAACGGTGCTCGGCAATGCCGCCGATGAAAACGTTCGAATGGGACCGCTTGCTAGCCTTGCCCAACGCGACGAGGTCCGCGCGCGCATCCGCGATCTCCTGGCCGACGCCGAGATCGTTGCGGGTGATCCGGACATTCCCCGCATCGTCTCGGGTGACGTCGAAGCTGGTGCCTTCCTCAACCCGGTGCTCCTTTATTGCGACAATCCCTCGCACGCCCGGGCTGTTCATGACGTTGAAGCGTTTGGTCCGGTCAGCACGGTCATGCCCTATGACAGCGCTGACGAGGCCGTCGATCTTGCCCGCCGCGGCAAGGGTAGCCTAGTCTCCTCGGTCTTCACCAACGATCCGGCCTTCGCCGAAGAGGTGGTCCTTGGTATGGCTCCATTCCACGGCCGCGTACTGATCGGAAATCGCGTCAGCGCGAAGAGCTCGACCGGCCATGGCTCGCCGTTGCCAGGCCTTGTGCACGGTGGTCCTGGACGGGCCGGCGGCGGCGAGGAGCTGGGCGGGATTCGTGGGGTCAAGCACTACATGCAGCGCACTGCGGTCCAGGGCTCGCCGACGCTTCTGTCGGCGGTCACCGGCCGCTGGGTCCCGGATGCCGAGGTGCGCAAGGACCAGGAACATCCGTTCCGCAAGTCGCTTGCGGAATTGCAGATCGGCGATCAGCTCGTCACCGGCACACGGACGGTGACGCTTGAAGATATAGAGCATTTCGCCAACTTCACCGGTGATACGTTTTACGCCCATATGGACGAGGATGCGGCCAAGGCCAATCCGTTCTTCGACGGGCGCGTTGCCCACGGCTATCTGATCGTTTCCTTTGCCGCTGGCCTCTTTGTCGACCCAGCCCCGGGCCCGGTTCTTGCCAATTATGGCGTCGACAACCTGCGCTTCCTCACGCCAGTCAATCCCGGTGATACCTTGCAGGTGCAGTTGACCTGCAAGGAGATCAATCCGCGCATCGGGGCCGAGCACGGCGAAGTGCGCTGGGACTGCCGGGTAACCAACCAGAATGCAGCGACGGTCGCTCAATATGACGTGTTGACGATGGTCGCCAAAAGAAGGGACTGACTGACATGGCGCAGGTCTATTCCTATGATGGTGTCGTGCCCGTCATCCATCCGGAGGCCTTCGTCCATCCGGCCGCTGTGGTGATCGGCGACGTCATTGTAGGTCCTGCCTGCTATGTCGGGCCTTGCGCCGTATTGCGCGGGGACTTCGGACGCATCGTGATGGAACGCGGGTCGAACGTCCAGGAAACCTGCGTCGTCCATAGCTTCCCCAATGTCGAAGTGGTGATCGGCGAAGAGGGACATATCGGCCATGGCGCCGTTTTGCATGGTTGTCGGATTGGTCGCAATGCAATGGTGGGGATGAATGCGGTCGTCATGGACGAGGCCATCGTCGGGGAAAATTCGATCGTTGCCGCCATGGCCTTCGTCAAGGCGGGGGCCGAGATCCCCGCAAACAGCCTTGCCGTCGGCTCCCCTGCCCGGGTCGTTCGCGAACTCAGCGAGAAGGAAATGGCCTGGAAACGCCAGGGCACGGGCGTCTATCAACGCCTCGCACTTGAGGCCAGGGAAAAGCTTCAGCCAGCCCAGCCGCTTAGCGCGCCGGAGCCAGAGCGTCGACGCATCAGGGCCCCGGACTATGATCCCTTGATCCTGGAGCGGCTGAAATTCGGGGATTGAGTATCCCTATCGGACAGCCTTTACGCCCTCGAGGATCAAGGTCGTGGCGATATCGGCATACTCGTCACGACTGACCGGGCCACCCGGGCGAAACCACATGTAGACCCAGTTCATCATGCCGAAGAGCGACATCGTAACGGGCATCAAGAGAGGTTTGCTGGCGTTGAGATCCGGGTTGATCTCAATGATGGTGTTGGAGAAGCGCTTGACGATCCGACGCTCGATCGCGCGTAGCTCATCAAGCTGGTCCTGCGACAGCGCACTCGTGCCGTTCAGCTGCACCTTGTGCTCGTTGTCGGCGTCTCTGTAGTTTTCAAGCACTTGCCGCACCAGCAACCGTAGACGCTGCTGGGGTGTCGCCCCCGGCTCGTCTGCAGCGGCAACGGCGGCTTCCAGTTCCTCGAGATGGTTGCGAATGATGTCGAATATCAACGCGTCCTTGCTCGGATAATAGTGATAGAGGAGAGCCTTGGAGACGTTGCTGCGCGAGGCAATGTGGGCCATGGACGCTTTCTCCATCCCCATCTCTGCAAAGACGGCAGCGGCGCTGCTCAAAAGGCTGCGTTGTTTTTCTTCAAAGTCGATCGCGCGCGTGCGTGCCATATGATCCTGTGTCCCTGTCCTTCTCTCGCGCCCTCCACGCGATAAGCCGCTGTAAGCTCTTAATGACGCTTCCCGACGTCTCCGTGCCGGGAAGCGTCTGTCCTTATTCCTTGGGTCTGTTGTCGACGACCCGTTTCGCCTTGCCCTCGGACCGGGCGACTCCACCCGGATCGCGAATCTCGATCTTTGTGGTAACACCAACGATGCTCTTGATGTAGTGGGCAAGGGATTTTGCCGATGAGGCGCGGGCGATTTCGTCGGCTGCGTCAGGCGTACACTCGACATGAACCGTCATCTGGTCCATCCGCCCGGCCCGATTGAGTTCGATCTGGAAGTGCGGGGCAAGGCCCTGACACTTGAGGATCTGCTCCTCGATCTGCGTCGGGAAGACGTTGACGCCGCGCAGGATCATCATGTCGTCGGAGCGGCCGGTAATCTTTTCGATGCGCCGCATGGAACGGGCCGTGCCGGGCAGCAGCCGCGTCAGGTCGCGTGTGCGGTAGCGGATGATTGGCAGACCTTCCTTGGTCAAGGTCGTGAAGACGAGCTCGCCCATCTCTCCGTCGGGAAGAACCTCGCCCGTCACCGGGTCGATAATTTCAGGATAGAAGTGGTCTTCCCAGATGTGCAGGCCGTCCTTGGTCTCGACGCACTCACTGGCAACGCCCGGTCCCATGACCTCGGAGAGGCCGTAGATATCGACGGCATGCATGTCGAACGACTGTTCGATCTCCTGGCGCATCGCATTGGTCCAGGGCTCGGCACCGAAGATGCCCACCGCCAGCGAACTTTCGCGCGGATCGATCCCCTGCCGACGAAACTCGTCCAGGATCGAAAGCATGTATGAGGGCGTGACCATGATGATGCGGGGCTTGAAATCCTGCATCAGGATGACCTGCCGCTCCGTCATCCCACCGGACATCGGCACGACGGTACAGCCAAGCCGCTCGGCGCCGTAGTGGGCGCCAAGGCCACCGGTAAAGAGCCCGTAGCCGTAGGCAACATGCACCATGTCGCCTCTGCGGCCGCCGGCAGCCCGGATCGAACGCGCCACCATGTCTGCCCAGGTGTCGATATCCTTTTGTGTGTAACCGACGACCGTCGGCTTGCCGGTGGTGCCCGAAGAACCATGGATGCGCACCAGCTTCTCCCTGGGCACGGCAAACATTCCGAACGGATAGGTGTCGCGAAGGTCCTTCTTGGTCGTGAACGGGAACTTCGCAAGATCGGCGAGCGACTTCAGATCCGAGGGGTGGATGCCTGCCTCATCGAAGCGGACACGGTAGAACGATGAGTTGTCATAGGCGTGGACCAGCGACCATTTCATCCGGTCAAGCTGGAGCGCGGCAATCTCGTCGCGCGATGCCCTTTCGATCGCGTCAAGGTCGCCGGGGCGTGGTGATAGGTCTTCCATGTCTGTCTCCTCCGAGATAAGCGGCCGGCGGCTTTACGCCTCGTCCGGCAAAAGAGTGCCCTTGACCGTGCGCGAATGGCCGCGGAATTCAGCAATGTGATCGCCATTCTGATTGGTCACGTTGATATCGTAGATCCCGCCGCGCCCGCGTCGCGAGACCTCGCGCGCGGTCGCCGTCAATCGGTCGCCGACAAAGGCGGGTGCGATGAAGGTGACCGAGCAATGCTGCGCGACGGCGCGCTGATTGTACGTGTTGCAGGCAAAGGCGAAGGCGGAATCGGCCAATGTGAAGATATATCCACCATGGCACGTTCCGTGTCCGTTGGTCATTTCGGGTCTGATGATCATGGAGATCACCGAAAGGCCCGGCGCAACGCGGTCTCTTCTCATGCCAAGATGCCGGGTGGCATTGTCCTCATGCCACATCGCATCCGCGCAGGCATCGGCAAGCTCCTGTGCCGTCAGAACTACCCGGTCCGTCATCGTCCCTTAAACTCCGGCTTGCGCTTTTCCAGGAATGCGGCGACGCCTTCGGCATAATCCGCGCTACGGCCGGCCTCGCGCTGCAGATCGCGTTCGAGTTCAAGCTGCTGATCCAGCGAATTGGTGGCAGCAGCCTGGAGGGCGCGCTTGGTCATGCCGAGACCCTTCGTTGGTCCGGCTGCCAGTCTGCTGGCAAGCGCATGGGCTTCATCCAGAAGTGCCGCATCGTCGACCACTTTCCAGATCAGGCCCCAGCTCGCCGCCGTTTCCGCATCGAGCGGTTCAGCCGTCAGTGCGAGCGCCTTGGCGCGCGCCTCTCCAAGCAGGCGTGGCAGGCTCCAGGTGCCGCCGGAGTCGGGTACCAGACCGATCTTCGCGAAGGCCTGGATGAAGCGAGCTGATCGTGCTGCCAGAGCGATGTCGCAGGCAAGCGCGATATTGGCGCCGGCGCCGGCGGCGACGCCATTCACCGCACAGACGACTGGTTTGTCGAGCGTCCTGATCAGCCGGATCAGCGGGTTGTAGAACAGTTCAATGGTACGTCCGAGGTCCGGGGCTATCCCACCCTTTCGCGGATCACGGTCACCGAGATCCTGCCCGGCGCAAAAGCCACGTCCTGCCCCGGTCAGGAGCACGGCGCGCACCGCCGCATCGTTGTGAGCGCGCTCGAAGCCGTTGCGCAGCGCCACATGCATCTCCTCGTTAAAGGCATTGAGTTTGTCTGGGCGATTGAGCGTCAAGGCAAGGACGCCATCGGCAAGCGCCGACAGGACGGTGTCGGATTCGGACATGTTTCCTCCAGTTCCGCCAGGATCGGGCGGTTCATTAAAAAACTCTTGCATAAACCGACCGGCCGGTCAATTATAAATCCACACCACGCGAGGAACATATAATGGATGCCCTTTTTGACCGCTACCAGCCGACCCTTGTGGCGGCCCTCAAGGCCACGCAGGACCGCGGCTATTGGTCGGCCTATCCTGAAATCCCAAGCGGCAAGATTTATGGCGAAACAGCCAAGGACGATGGTCTGGCGTCTTATAACGCCCAGCTTGGCAGGCCCTTCGACCTGCCCGGTCATCCTGGAAGTGGGATTGTCGGGGCCGAAGTTTCGCCATTCGGCCCGTCGCTCGGCGTCACTTATCCGGCGGCCGATGCAAACAGCCTGATTGCCGCCTCGCAGGCTGCAGCATCCGCATGGGCAACTGCCCCGATCAAGACCCGTGTCGGCGTCTGCCTGGAAGTACTCGCACGTCTCAATCACCGCAGCTTTGAGATCGCCAATGCTGTCATGCACACGACGGGGCAGTCCTTTGCCATGGCATTCCAGGCTGGGGGACCGCACGCGCAAGACCGCGGCCTTGAGGCCGTCGCCTATGCCTACGCGGAGATGAGCCGCACGCCTGCGCAGGCCGTGTGGTCGAAACCGCAGGGCAAAGCCGAGCCGATCGTTCTTCAAAAGCACTGGCGGGTCGTTCCCAGAGGTGTCTCGCTGGTGATCGGCTGCCAAACCTTTCCGACCTGGAACAGCTATCCGGGCCTGTTTGCCAGCCTCGCGACCGGCAATACGGTCATCGTCAAGCCGCATCCAGGTGCAATTCTTCCTCTCGCGATCACCATTTCGGTTATTCGACAGGTGCTTGCGGAAGAAGGTTTTGACCGCAATATCGCGCTTCTCGCACCGGACGCTCCGGGTGCAGAAATCACCGCTGGCCTCGTTCAGAGCGAAGCCGTTTCCATCATCGACTACACCGGCTCCAGCAGCTTTGGGGAGTGGGTGCGGCGGCATGCCGGAGAGGCGAAGGTCTACACCGAAGAAACCGGTGTCAATTCGGTGGTCGTCGCAACGACTGACGACTTTGCCGGCATGTGCGCGAATATTGCCTTTTCGCTTTCGCTCTATAGCGGCCAGATGTGCACCGCCCCGCAGAACATCTATGTCCCCCGGAGTGGCATCGCGACGAACCAAGGCCATAAGGGTTTTGAGGACGTCGCGAAGGGAATTGCCTCGGCGATCGATGACCTTCTTGCCGATCCTGCGCGTGCTAACGGCGTCTGTGGCGCAATTGCCAATTCGGCAACCCTGGCGCGGATCGAGACAGCTCGCGGCCTTGGAACGCTCATTCGCGACTCTGCCCCGATCGATGCCGGGGATGCGCGCACGGCAACCCCTCTTATCCTTGGCGTGGATGCCGAAAAGACAGATGCACACGAGGAAGAACGCTTCGGTCCGATCGCCTTTGTCGTCGCGGTAGCCGATGCGGCCGAAGGCATTGAGAGGGCGGCAAGCCTAGCCCGTCGAAAGGGTGCGATCACGGCGGCGCTCTATGATACGGATGACACCAGGATTGAGAACGCCGTAAACGCGTTTTGCAACGCTGGCGTCAACCTCTCGATCAATTTGACGGGAGGAATTTTCGTGAACCAGAGCGCTGCCTTCAGCGACTTCCACGTCACAGGTGCAAACCCGGCAGGTAATGCCAGCCTCACCGACGCCGCCTTCGTGGCAGAGCGGTTTAGCACAGTGATGTGGCGCCAACCGAGGACGGTCTGACCGGTTACCAAGACGCCAACAACGCGAAGCCTTATTCCCTCCCTGCCCGCAATGACGGCATAGGAACGAACGGAACCAGACAGCTTTGCGATGCAGACGAGGATGCAAGCAAATGACACTGACAATAAAACAGATCGGCAAGATCGCCGTCGTGACCGTTGATAACCCGCCGGTCAATGCCCTTTCGCAGGCTGTACGACAGGATCTTTGGAACGCCGCTGAGGCGCTCGACCGCGACCCCTCGGTTGACGCGGTGGTGCTGATCTGCGCCGGACGGACATTCATTGCCGGGGCCGATGTGAGCGAATTCGGCAAACCGCCCCTCCCCCCTCACCTTCCAGACCTCGTCACGCGTATCGAGAAGACGGCCAAGCCGTGGGTCGCAGCAATCCACGGCAGTGCGCTCGGCGGAGGCTTCGAGATTGCACTCGGCTGCCGTTTTCGCGTGGCCTCGCCATCGGCGAGCATCGGTCTGCCAGAAGTACGGCTGGGGATCGTCCCGGGTGCTGGCGGCACGGTGCGCCTTCCGCGTCTGGCCGGAGCGGCGCTCGCCGCTGACATGGTCACGTCTGGCCAACCTGTCACGGCCCTGCGGGCTCGCGCGCAAGGGTTGATCGATGCCGTTGTCGAAGACGACCTGGAAAGCGGCGCGATCGACTTCCTCCGCCTGGCTCTCGCCCAACCCCTCCCGCCTCCCCTTTGCGAACGGTACGTCCCTGCCGTGGAGGCGAGCTTTTGGGAGACAACTGCGAAATCAGTTGCGTTGCGCGCCAAGCGGGAACAGGCTCCCCTTCGGGCTCTCGACTGTATCCGCAAGGCCTGCGAATACGAGTTCGAGGCTGCAATGGAGTTTGAACGTGAGACATTCCTTGACTTGCGCGGCTCGCCCCAGGCTCGAGCCTTGCGTCACGTTTTCTTCGCGGAGCGTGCAGCACCAAGGCCGCCAGAGCTTCGCGCGACAGTCCCGCAATCGATCAGATCCGCTGCGGTGATTGGCGGCGGAACGATGGGAGCCGGGATCGCTGCGGCACTTTGTGATGCCCAATTGCCAGTCACACTGGTCGAGCGTGACAGCGAGGCGCTCGACCGCGGGCTTTCCAATCTGCGCGCAATCTTCGAAAGCTCCGTCAAGCGCGGCAAGATCAGCCCCGATGTCGCGGAAGAGCGGCTTGCCGCAGTGACCGCCACGACCGACTACGGTGCCCTCGCTGACGTCGACCTCGTAATCGAGGCAGTCTTTGAGGATCTCGGCGTCAAGCGCGATGTCTTCGCCAGACTGTCGGCAGTCTGCCGCCCCGATACTTTGCTGGCCACCAACACCTCCTATCTCGATCCGGGGCAGATCGCGGCCGACATCGCGCATCCGGAGCGCTTTCTTGGCCTGCACTTCTTCAGTCCAGCTCAGGTGATGAAGCTGCTGGAGATCGTGCCAACACCGGATACGGCCCCGGTCACGCTCGCGACTGGCTTCGCACTCGCCCGCATGATGAACAAGATCCCGGTCCGTGCCGGCATCTGTGATGGCTTCATCGGCAACCGGATACTCAAGGTCACACGTGCACAGGCGGAACGCCTGCTGTTGTCGGGTGCAGAACCGCAGACCGTCGATTCCGCCATGCGTGCCTTTGGCCTGCCGATGGGGCCGTTCGAGGCGCAGGACCTTGGTGGTCTCGACATCGCTGCGTTTCAGCGTCGGGCTGCCCGCGTAAGGGGAGAGACGCCCTTTGCACCGGTCGCCGATCGGCTCTATGCCTTGGGACGTTTCGGGCAGAAGAGCGGTGGTGGCTGGTATGACTACGACAAGGGCGATCGGACGCCCAAGCCGTCCGTTGCAGTTGCTGGCATAATCGCTGCCGAAGCCTTGGCCACGCCGCAGCGACAGTGGAGCGAAGGCGAGATCGTTGATTGCATCGTATTGCCCATGATCAACGAGGCCGCAAGAATCCTGGACGAGACGATTGCTGCGCGGTCTGAAGACATCGATCTCGTTCAAATTCACGGTTATGGATTCCCACGCTTCAGAGGCGGTCTGATGCATTACGCCGAGACACGGGGACTTGGGGATATCGTTGCGATACTCGAACGTTTTGCCAAAGAAGGCCTTGCTGAGCCTCCATGCGGCCTGCTCCGCAACAGCACAGGTTCTGGCCGCTTTGGTTTACCATAGTTGCGCGTTGGACCAAAGCTGCCAACCAGTCAACTGCTCTTGGTCCGGTGCGTCCTACGAGTCAACGTGCCTCGCTCTTTGAGAACGCCGCCAGACCGGGCGGCGCCACTTCGACAAATTCAAAAATCAACGGAGTGGCGATGGTCGGAGCAGAAGTTATGTCGCTGAGCGGTGACCTAACCGGGCCTGAAGAGGTCTGCGTTCGAGGCGCGATGCTGGGGTGGGCATTTGCCTTACCGGTCCGACACCAGTGTGGGTACTGGGAGAGGGTTGGAATTCTCATCGCGAATATCGAAGGCATAGCGCCCCCTCTCATCCAGCGACACCGAGTAACTCAGCCTGTCGCGGACAACGTTGTTTTCATCGAAGGTTAGGATCTTCGGCTTGATGGACGTCAGCTCCGCCTCGCCAAGATAGATCGAATTGCAAATGATTATTTGGTCGCCGGCCTGACATGTTCTAGCGGCCGCGCCATTCAAAATGCAGCATCGAGAGCCGCGTTCGCCAAGAATGACATATGTGGATATTCGCGCTCCAGAGTTTTTGTTCCAGATCTCGACAAACTCCATCGGCAGGATACCTGCCTCCTCGCAGTGGTCTGGATCGAGGGCGATCGACCCACGATAGTTCAAGTTCGCTTCTGTCACATAGATGCCGTGCAGCTTGCCGGCGACCACTTTTCTCATATTCCAACCTTTCTTTATCTCTCGCCGCGCCAGCCTTGCTGTCGCGCATGACGTCGATCGACGCGCGTCATGATGATCACCTGGTTAGCATGGGGCGGCCTTGCCCTGTCCTGATCGACTACGTGACCAATACGCAGGCACCGCCAATCATTCCCGCGCCGGCCGCGGCGAGAAGCAGGCATTCACCGGGAACAAATGGTTTCGTCGCATTGGCGATTGACAGTGACAGGGGAATTGTCGCGGCGGACGAATTCCCGAAGGCCTCGATTGTTCGCGCCGTCTTCGATGGATCGATGCCAAGATCGTTACAAACGGCATCGAAAATCCGGGCATTGGCCTGGTGCGGAACGAACCGGTCAACCTCAGATGCCGTCAGGCCGGCCCTCGCGAGTGCCTCGCGTGAGCATTGCGTCATGACTGCGACGGCGCGCGAGAAAACCTCTCTCCCGTCCTTCATAGACATCAGGAACTCCTCTCCGGCTATTTTGCCCGTAAAGGGGCGGTTGCTCCCGCCCGCTGGAATGGTGATCAGGTCATAGCCACTGCCATCGGAGGCGAGTTCGACCCCCCTCAGTCCAGCTTCGGGTTCGGCGGAAGGTGAAAGGACGACCGCGCCGGCCGCATCGGCGAACAGGACGGCGCTGGCGCGCTCGTTGGGATTGATGCGGCGGGACAAAATATTGGCGGCCACAACCAGAACCGAACGACCATGCAGGCGCACGAATCCGTCGGCCAGGGTTAGCGCGTAAAGAAAGCCCGAGCAGGCACCGGCGAGATCGATCGCGCCGGATCTCGTGAGCCCCAGCTGATACGCGAGCAGTGGCGCGGATGGCGGAAGCAGATGATCTGGCGTCGAGGTTGCTAGCAAGGTCAAGGCGACATCGTCCGGTGAGACACCTGAATTTTCGAGTGCCATCCGGCCTGCTTCTGCTGCGAGTGCACTGAGCGTCTCGCCAGCGCTTGCCCAATATCGGCTGCGAATACCGGTCCGGCGCTCGATCCAACCCGGTTCGAGCCCAAGCGTTGCCTCGATTTCGGTGCTGTCGACGCGCCGGCCGGGTACCGCATGCCCGAAACCCGCCATACGCGAGGAAGCTGCTGGTCTCATCGCGATCCTCCCTGAATGATTGTGGCAACCTCGTCGATCGCGTCGTAAACGAGGCTGAGCTCTGGGGCGCTGACGCAATAAGGCGGCATGAGGTAGATGACATTGCCAAGCGGACGAATGAGAAAGCCACGCTCGCGAAAGAGCCGCCGCATGCGCGGACCGACTTCTGCAAGATAGCCAGCGGCGGTTACATCCAGGTCAAGCGCAACGATGGTACCTGCCTGTCTCACCCCAGAGAACCGGTCGTCATCCTCAAACTTTGGCAAGTGCTGACGGTGGAGACTTCCCAATCTCTGTATACGGGAGCCTACATCCTCGTGTTTCCACACCTCGAGATTTGCGACACCGGCGGCGCAGGCAACGGGGTTGGCGGTATAGGAACTCGAGTGGAAGAATGTCTTGCGCCGATCGGTCGACAGATGCGCCTCATATATATCGGATGTGCAGAGCGTTGCCGCCAGTGGCAGGGCGCCTCCGGTCAATCCTTTCGAGGTGCACAAAATATCGGGTGACACATCCGCTTGCTGACACGCAAACATTGTTCCGGTTCGGCCCCAACCTGTCATCACTTCGTCGGCGATGACCAGACACCCGTGGCGGTGAGCGATTTCCCTGAGGGCCTTGAGGACCTCGGGGGTGTAGGTCTTCATGCCCCCCGCACCCAGCACCAGCGGCTCGAGCAAGATGGCCGCGATGCGGCCAGTGCGGCAGAATGCCTCGAAGGCGTCTAGCGCCCGCTGCTCGAGATCCGGTTCCGGAAACGGTATTCGGTCGACTCCAAAGAGCAGCGGCGCGTATGAAGCGTTGAAGACACCGCGTTCACCGGCGGACATGGTGCCGATTGTGTCCCCGTGGTAGCCGTGTTCCATCACGACAATTCGATCGCGCGCTTCGCCCGTGTTGTGGTAAAAGCCGAGCGCCATCTTCAAGGCGACTTCGACAGACGTCGAACCACTGTCGGAGTAGAAGACATGCCGTAATCCGGGGGGCGCAACAGCAACCAATCCTTCCGCCAAACGTTGCGCTGGCTCATGTGAATACTCGGCAAAAATGATCTGATCATACGCTTCGGTCGCGGCGCGGATTGCCTGCATGATGGCCGGATGTCGATGGCCGTGGGTGATCACCCACCATGAGGAGATGGCATCTAGAATTCGATTGCCATCCTCATCAACGAGGTAGGCTCCTTCCGTGGAGACGATGCGCTTCATCGGAGGTTCCAGCGCATGCTGGGTGAACGGATGCCAGATAATCGATCGGGTCATGGGCTGACCTCTCCAAATGCGGAAAGATCAAAATTGTCGTGGAACGCCCTCCTCAAACCCGTTGCTGTCAAGCTCGTCAGGATTGGCAATCGACCGAGGGACCGAGTGCCGCTCAATTTGCTGATGATGGATTCGGTTTCCAGGTTTTCATTACCGATAAAGGCGATGCCGAGGATCGGAACCGCGCGATGGCGCATCGCTTCGACGGACAACAGCGTGTGATTGATGGTGCCAAGCGTCGTCCGCGTGCACAGGATGACGGGAATCTGCCAAGCGGCAAACACATCGGCAAACACAAGACTTTCAGAGAGCGGGACCATGAGGCCCCCTGCCCCTTCGATCACAAGTGGTCCATCGACATCGGGTGGGACAAGCCTGCGCGGATCGATTGAAGTTCCGTCGATTCGGGCTGAAAGATGCGGCGAGGCAGGTGTCGAGAGTTTGTAGGCCTCAGGGAGGATGCGTTCAGAAGGCACGCCGCCCAATCGGGACACGGTTTGTGAATCCGTTTCCCCATCGAGACCTGACTGCACCGGCTTCCAGTAATGACCGCCCAACGCATTTGTGAGCGCAGCAGCAAATACGGTCTTGCCAAGGCCGGTATCCGTGCCGGAGACGACAAAGTGTGCCGTCATTGCCCATTCTCCTTCAGGATCGTGAAGAGCCGTTCGAACATTGCTGAAATCTGCTGTTCCTCCACATTCAGAGTAATGGAGATCCGCAACCGCGCCGTACCCTCGGGAACCGTCGGTGGCCGGATTGCGCGAATATCAAATCCTTCGGCCTGCATCTGGCGGGCAATCGAGACCGCGCGTCCGTTGTCACCAATCAAGACCGGGATGATCTGCGAGCCGCTCGGCGTCTTGGCTAGTCGGGATTGCAGTTGTGCGCTGGCAAAGGCGACGAGTTTCTCCAGGCGGGTCAGCCTCTCCGGCTCATCGGCCAGGAAACGAAGCGCCTCACGGACCGCCGCTGCCATTAGCGGCGATGGCGCGGTGGAGTAGATGAAGTTGCGGGCGCGATTGATAAGGTAGTCCACGAGGATCTTCGGCCCCCCCAGGAGCGCCCCGCTAGCGCCCAGCGCCTTGCCGCAGGTATGGACCGTCAGGACATGACTACCCGCCCCGAGATTGGCGGCAAGGCCTCGACCTTCTTGGCCGAAGACACCGGTTGCATGCGCTTCATCGACGACAAGGAAACCGTCATGGCGCCGGGCAAGTTCGGCCAACTCACGCAGCGGCGCCCTGTCACCATCCATCGAGTAGAGACTCTCAACGCCGATCCAAGGAACCCCCTTTCCTCCCTTGTCCCGCCATTCCCGAATTGCCTGCTCGACTGCACAGGCATCGTTGTGGGGCACGGCGCGGGTGATTGCCTTGCTGGCTGAGATCCCCTCCATTGCACTTGCGTGGATCAGTTCGTCATAGACGACAAGGTCGTCGCGCAGAGGCAGGGTGGAGAAGATCGCCGCATTCGCGGCATATCCGCTGGCGAAATATAGCGACTTCTCCACGCCGAAGAGCCGTGCCGCTTCCGCTTCCAGCATCTCGTGCTCGATGTGATTACCGCGGAGCAGCCGCGAGGCACCGGCGCCCACGGGAACACCCCGGTCAACCGCTGCCCTAATTGCCGCTTTCAGGCGAGCTGAATTGGCGAACCCTAGATAGTCGTTCGACGCAAAGTCGATGCCCGATGCCACGGTTACGGAACGGATGCGCGACTTGCGCTCCAACCCGGCCATGGTCTTCGCATAACGGGCAAGCGCGACCCCGCTCAAGGGCGATGTTCCAGTGGCATTGGTTCCAGGCCTAGGCGCCGAAACAGCATGGCGTCCTTGTCTTCACCGGGATTGTCTGCCGTCAGAAGTGTCTCGCCGACGAATATGGAATTGGCTCCGGCAAAGAAGCAGAGCGCCTGCATCTCATCGCTCATGTCGGTGCGTCCTGCCGATAAGCGGACATGGGACTTCGGCATCAGGATGCGGGCAAGGGCGATGGTGCGGACGAAGTCGATCGGATCGACAGCTACGGCATTGGCAAGCTTCGAGCCGGGGATTGGGATCAGCATGTTGATTGGCACACTCTCCGGGTGCTCCGGAAGGTTGGCCAATGTGACAAGCATGGAAATCCGGTCAGCAGTGGTTTCACCCATTCCGAGAATACCGCCTGCGCAGACCTTGATACCAGCATCTCGCACGGTGGCGAGGGTCTCCAGCCGATCCTCAAAGGTACGGGTGGTGATGACCTCGGGATAAAAACGTTCGGAGGTGTCGATGTTATGGTTGTAATAGTCCAGGCCGGCATCTGCTAGGCGCTCAGATTGCTCAGGAGTGAGCATGCCGAGCGTCATGCAGGTCTCCATGCCAAGAGCCTTGACGCCCTCGACCATCGCCACAAGCGTGTCCATGTCTCGGTCCTTCGGGCTGCGCCACGCCGCACCCATGCAATAACGGGTCGCTCCGCCGGCGCGAGCCTGACGTGCCGCAGCAAGGACCCGCTCGACCTCCATCAGCTTGGAGGCCTTGAGGCCCGTCGGATAGTGAGCTGATTGGCTGCAGTAACCGCAGTCCTCGGCGCATCCACCGGTCTTGATGGACAAAAGCCGGCTCATCTGAATTGCGTTTGGATCAAAGGTCTCGCGATGGATCTGCTGGGCGCGGAAAACGAGATCGTTGAAAGGTAAATTATAGATAACACCAGCCTCGTCGTAACCGATTTTTACCCTGATCGTCGCGTCCGCCTGCTCCATGCGATGCCTCCCTTCGATATTGATAGATAGAATCCATAATTATCTATAAAATGAAACGAGACGACTATGTGCAACAAACCAGCCGAAGAATTTCGGCAGTGCGAAATCAACCTGAGCGGGATTTGAGGCGCGCGTTCTTGAGCCGGCCAGGCCCAGAGCAATGGTTCCAGGGTGGGGTTAACAACCCGCACGTCGCAAGTCAGCGCTGAATGGGACCTATCCGCTGCACATGCCGTTCAAGAACGACGACGGCTTGACTGACTTCACCTTTTCGAAGGTGGTCGAGGATCAAGTGGTGATCGAGGTCGATCCGCGGGATCCATACCGCGCCATAGGTCGCAAACGCGTAGCGCGAACCCACCATCTGGAGATCATCGATTGTTGCCAACAATCGCGGCATTTTGCTTGGAGCCAGCAACAGGTGGTGGAAGCGCCGATTTGCCTCGTCCCAGGTTCGCGCGTCGCGTGCGGTATCACCAGCAATCATCGCCGCCATTGCTTCGTCCATGATGGATGTCGTCAAGTTCGGCGCGGCTTGCCGCAACGCCAGTCCCTCGAGGACCGAACGCATCAGCGCGGCTTCCTCTACGGCGGCCCGGGAAAAGCTTGCAACGCGAACGCCCCGGCGGCTCTCGCTAATGGCAAGCCCTTGGGCCTCGAGCCGGCGGAATGCTTCTCGCACCGGTACGTGACTGGTGTCGAACTCGTCGGCGATGTGGTCCTGCCTCAGCTTGCTCCCAGGCTCAAGTGCACCTGTAATGATGCGGTCCGCGAGAACGCGGCTAATGCGATTGGCAATTGTGTCCTCAGTGGCAGCGGTCATCATTTATAGATAAAAGCTGCCAGGCGCGCTGTCGAGCGTGCCTGACTATTGACCCACTGAAAAGAGAAGTTGGTGGTGCGGCCTCGAGCGGTGAAGGTCCGAAGGTCGTTCGTCGTTAGCGAGGTGGTCCCGATTTATTCTGCCCCTGCTTCTTCGCATACATCCAAAGCTGCGCGGGTGGAATGTTTCCTCATCATGAACGCGAGGTGGCGGACCTCGTATCCCGCGGGCAGCGCGACGACGGGGGACAGCAAGCCATAGGTTATCTGGACGACCGGCCTGCCCGCCGGGACGCGCTCGAGGAGGTCGAGGACGAGTTCCCGCCGCTTCTCCGGTGGCAAGTGCAGAAGCGGTATAGCTGAGATGACAGAGTCAAATTTGGTTTTGCGCTGCGCTCCCAGCGTAAGATCGAGGGCGAAGGCGTCGCCACATCGCACGTCGACTGCAGGGAACTGCTCGCGGAGATGGCGACAGAATTCCTGCGAATACTCGATCGAAATAAGATTCCTTGGGAGAACACCACGTTCCAGGATTGCCTTGGTGGTGACCCCCGTCCCCGGTCCGAGTTCCAGTACGGGAAGTCCGGAGCCCGGCTAAATGATGCTCGCCATTTTCGTGGCCGTCGCAACCGAGGTTGGGGTAGTTGCGCCCACCGCTGTACGGTCGCGCTTCCATCCCCTCAAAAACTCGATCTCATCCCTGAACTTCAAACTCACCCGCTGCCGTATGCTCACTGTTCGACTCCGCTCGTGTTTTAGTGATCGCGAACAGATATTCCAAAATCGACAAATGCAAGTCTCTTACCGGCGTTTTCAGTTCGAATTTGTCATGCTCGCGTCAACCCAATCTGCAGAAGGCAAAAAAATCGCCTCGCCTTCGACCAGCGCACGAGGATAGTGAGACCGCGCGACCACCGTCGCCCGTATGGGAGGAAATATTGCCGTCCACTAGAGGCGGCCGGCCAGGTCGAGGCCGTCCGTCGTCCCACACTCTTCTTGCGGCCGACCAAAGCTGCTCGGTCCCGATATGTTGTGTTCACGACAATGAGAGATGACCAAAGCTGTGATGAGACGTACAAGACATCTGCCGCCACAAGTACAAGGACCTTCGGTATGTCTTCGACAAGAGCTTCATTCGCTTTGACGTCGTTCGCAGCCCTTACCGTCGCTGCTGGCGCCTCCGCCCAGATGCCTCCTCAGCAACCCGACTTCAAAGCCTTCAGGATAGGTGCTCTTGAGGTCGTGGCGTTGCACGACGCTGAATTT
This sequence comes from Rhizobium sp. BK399, assembly GCF_014194695.1. Lineage (GTDB taxonomy): Bacteria > Pseudomonadota > Alphaproteobacteria > Rhizobiales > Rhizobiaceae > Rhizobium. Next base: position 201,357 of record NZ_JACIAH010000008.1, read on the forward strand.
GTGCGGCCGAATGATGGCAAGATATTTGGTGTCTCCCACACAGTTGGGGAAGTTGGCGACGTCCTCAAGGCCGCAGGCGTCCCAACTGACACCGTAACCCTCAGCGTCGACGCGCTGCTCATTAAGGAGCCGGGGCGCGTAATATTGGTCGACACCGGGGTGGGTGGCGCACTGGAGAAGTCTCTCACTCAGGCTGGTATCAAGTCGGAAGACGTCACCGACGTCCTGATCACGCACTCGCACCCTGATCACATAGGCGGTCTCGTCAGAGACGGGAAGCTTGCCTTCCCCAAGGCGACGATCCGCATGTCCTCGGCTGAATGGACGTTCGCCAAAAAGGACACACAACTCGCCGATATCATCAAGGTCATCAATAGCCACGTGCAGACGTTCAAACCAGGTGCAAAGGTCGTGCCGGCAGTCGTCTCGGTTGGACTGAAGGGTCACACGCCCGGGCATGTGGGCTATGAAATCGCGTCAGGCAAAGAAACGCTGCTCGACATCGGTGACACGGTGCACAGCTCGATCATTTCGCTCGTGAAGCCTGAATGGCCGGTTGGCTTTGACAACGATCAAAAAGCCGCCGAGAAGAACCGCATCGAGACCTTGAAAAAGCTGGCGAAGTCAGATCAGCTTGTCTTTGCACCACACTTACCATTTCCAGGTGTCGGCCACATCCAGGCCGACGGCGACCACTTCAAGTGGGTGCCGGGTGTCCCGGAAATGAAATAGCAACAAAAGACGCGGCAGCATGTCTTCCGGACTGCCGTGCTGATGGACGCGTGCGGTACGCATGGTTCCCTTCAACGAGACTGAGGGCGGATCGCCGTTGCGCGGTGGCATTCACAGTTGAGACAGAGCCGTCGAGGACGTCGCGGACACCCCGCCTCGGCGAAAAAATACGCTGCGAAATTCGTGGACGTGACAGTGATGCCGCTTGGGAGAAACGCACCCTTTGCAGTGATTTGGATCTCGTGGACGTGGGTTGCGCCCACTTCGACGATCTGACGGCAGGGCCGAAGGGCAGCCTTGGATGCGCCATATTCCTAACGAAAGTTGTGGGTGCGGAGCGCAGTGATACTCAGGGATCGTCACAACCGGCGCCAGACAAAGGCATGCCATTCCGAAGCATGGGCGTCAGATGTGCCGGGACCTCATTGAAGTCGAATCGTGCGGACTGGTCCGGCGGAAGATGGAGCTATATAGCGTTACTCGGCGTATTTAGTGATCCCCAACAAGGACGGCCACCTTCACGGAATGCGTCCTGCGCGTCGATCTCGCGTTCGGCGAGAAGAGTATATCGCTTCAGGCCGTGTCCCTGCGCAAAGGTGCACGAGTCGCACCTCTTGTCGCCAGTCTTTCGATTTGAAAAGCTTCGAACAACAGAGAGTCTTTTGCACGGTGAGAGGTCGCCGAAACATGGCGTTTTGCGACAGTAGCCCAAAGCCACTTCCTGGAAGGAACTATTGATCCACTCGACGTTAACGCCTTGGTGTCTTTCGCCTTCACGTCCGGACAGCGCGCTTCCCTGGAGGAGTATTGAATCCAGCGCGTGCGCGATGCCATGGTATCATGCTCGCCCCTGGAGGCATCATGAGGGCGACTGACGAAACTCACACTGTGCGAGCCCGTGCAACCGCTTCCTTGCGGTGATATTCGCCGCCAACTTGTATGGCCTGCAACGCTCGTGGTCTAGGCCGATGCGTCAGATTTGGGTTTGCGTCCACGTCTTGCCGCGCCCGGTTGCGGGGCGGTTGTTGCTTTCGTCTTCGAGGCTGGTTTCGCACGGGAAACGATTGTCTTCGTTGTAGCAGAGCTTGCTGTCGCAGCGGGCTTGGACGGTTTGTCCATTGACTTGGCACCCGCCGACTTGGCTGCATTCAGGAACCCGACCCGCCGAAGCCGGTTCTGTTCGAGCGCCTGCTGGAAGCCAACGTCGTTCTCTGCGTGATAGGCAAGGTCATCGAGAAACTCGGCTACATCCGATGTCGATGAGACGACGACATAGCTCAGGCCGTGGCCTGCATCGACGGAGTCTCGACCGACCGTAACGCCGAACCCGCCCGGTACCTTCTGAAACCACGTTGAACGCCACTTGCTAAAGCCAGATGTGTCGCGCTCGTATTCCTCTAGATAGGCCTTCTGCTCAGCCACTCGTCCGCGAAATACGTCAACGATGTTTTTGGCACCTGGAGTCGGCTTGGTTGCCTTCTTGGTAGACCACTTTTCAAGGAAATTAGCCATTGATTGCATCTCCACTCATGTTGAGGCATCAGAATGAGAAGACTGTCTTTCAATAATCGTTGAATCTATGCAGTTCTGTTAGAAGTCAATGCATTCAGTTGCGCAGACTGCATAGGGGCGATCTCGATATACACCAACTCTTCCTTCCCGCAGTTGCCGAACACGCGGTGGCAGCTCCGACAGGTCGATATCTGCGAGCTTGGTGCTGGCATGTCTGCTTCGGTGAGACTTTGAGACAGTCCGCGGTGGAGTGCCCGACGCATCCGTTTACGGGCAGTCTCTCGTGTTCGTTTCGCCATGTGCATTTAGGGGATGACAGGCGCTCTCTTCTCTGCGAGAAGCTTGGCGTGAGAGACAGGGGCGCCACCGTCTGGTTGGCTGAGACGTACCCTTTGAACCTGAACCGGATAATGCCGGCGGAGGGAGTCGCTCGGGATCCTTCGCTTAATGCATTGGTCTCAGCGCCTTCCTTCCCCGATCGAAAGGCGAACCATGCTGTTTCAAATCCCACCTGGGACATTGCTGAACGAGCTGCGAGAGCATGTTCCACTTGTCCATTGCATCACCAATTACGTTGCCATGAACATTGCTGCCAACGTCCTTCTGGCAGTCGGGGCCTCTCCTGCCATGGTGCATGCAGAGGAGGAGACCGCCGAGTTTGCCAAGATTGCCGGGGCACTAACGATCAACATAGGTACGCTATCATCCGGGTGGCTGCGTGGCATGGAGGCAGCTGCGATTGCCGCGAGGCAATCTGGCAAGCCATGGGTTCTCGACCCCGTCGCCCATTACGCAACGTCGTTCCGCCGTGCTGCTGCCGACCGACTCATCGAGCTCGGTCCCACCATCGTCCGCGGCAATGCCTCCGAAATCATCGCTCTTGCCGGGGGTGCTTACCGAGGCAAGGGCGTCGACAGCGGGGACGGCGTCGAACACGCTGAGTATTCTGCCCGGCTGCTTGCCGACAGGCACGGTGCGATCGTCGCGGTAACGGGCGCCGTAGACTTCATCACTGACGGGAAGCGCGCGGTTCGCATCGAAGGTGGCTCGGAATTGATGCCGCAGGTGACAGCACTGGGTTGCTCATTGACCTGCCTTGTCGGGGCATTTGCGGCTGCGCGACCCGACGTGCCGTTCGATGCGACGGTTGCGGCCCTTGCCACTTTCGCTGTTGCCGGTGAACTGGCGGCCAGCAGGTCTCAGGGCCCGGGCTCTTTTTCCTGGCGGTTCCTGGACGCGCTGGCAACGGTTGATGGGCCTTGTCTTGATCACAGCGCAAAGGTTGCGGGCGCATGAAGAACCTCGATCTTTCTTTCTATCTTGTCCTTGATCCAGACCTTTGCGCTTCCTTCGGGCTCGTGGCGACAGCGCTTGCTGCAGTTGCCGGCGGGGCGACCGTGGTTCAGTTGCGCGACAAGCGAGCTGCCACCGATCAAATCATCGAAACGGGCCGCGCGCTGAAGATGGCCTTGTCGGGCACAGGTGCGCGATTGATCGTCAATGATGACGTCGAGGCTGCGCTCGCGGTCGGTGCAGACGGCGTCCATGTCGGTCAGGACGACATGGATGTCCGCCTGGCACGCGCCCGCATTGGGCCCGACATGGTCCTCGGACTATCCGTGGAAACGCAGGCATTGGCAGAGGCGGTAGATCCAACAATTGTCGACTATGCCGGGATCGGCCCGGTGTTTGCGACCCCGACAAAGGCGGACCACAAGCAGCCAATTGGCTTTCATGGCCTTGCCTGCCTGATAACGTGTTGTCCCGTTCCATCCGTCGCGATTGGGGGACTGAAGGCTGGCCATGTGCGTGAGGTGTTTGCGGCGGGAGCCAAGTGTATTGCTGTCGTCTCCGCAATCTGCGGATCTGCGGATCCTGAGGCCGCCAGCCGTCGGATATCCTCGAACATCAGAAGCATAAGGTAAATCAATGATCCGCAACATACTCACCATCGCCGGCTCAGATCCCTCGGGAGGCGCGGGAATCCAAGCCGATCTCAAGACATTCTCTGCATGCGGTGTCTATGGGATGGCGGTGTTGACCGCGCTGACAGCGCAGAACACCCAGGGTGTCTCCGGCGTACATCTCGTCCCCGCTGCATTCGTTGCGGATCAGATCAGAGCTGTGTTCGCGGATGTGCGTGTCGACGCTATCAAGATTGGCATGATTGCCAACGCGGAAATTGCCACCGCCATAGTCGATGTGATTGTGGAGCATGAGGAGGTGCCGATCGTTCTTGATCCGGTCATGGTGGCGAAGGGTGGAGCCGCCCTCCTCGACCTGTCTGCTGTTGACGTCATAACGCGACGCCTGTTGCCGCTCGCCTCACTGCTGACGCCCAACCTGCCAGAGGCTGCCGCACTGCTTGGTGAAGACGTGGCTCAGTCACGGGAGGAAATGGCGGATCACGCAAGACGCCTCAGGGCAATGGGCCCGCAAGCAGTCCTCGTCAAGGGCGGTCATCTTTCTGGCGGTGAAAGCCCGGATGTCCTGGCGTCGGACGCGGGACTGGATTGGTTCGAAGCAAGCCGGATTGCGACCGCGAATACCCATGGCACCGGTTGCACGCTCTCGAGCGCGCTGGCTGCAGAGCTCGCAAAGGGTGCGACGCTTCCCAACGCGGTTGCCAATGCAAAGGGTTACCTTGCGCGTGCTATCGAGCATTCCGGATCGTTAAGCGTAGGCTCGGGGCATGGTCCGGTCCTGCATTTCCATCAGTTCTGGCCTCTGCTTGAGAGCCGTTGAGACGCTGGCGATTGACATGTGGCGGGGCGTCAGGATTTGACCGCTCCCGCTGTCAGCCCTGCAATGATATGCTTCTGGGCCAGGAAGAATACGACGATGGTCGGCATGATCGTCAGCGTGATGAAGGCGAGTACAAGCTGCCACGCAGTGCCAAACTCGCCGCGATAGACCATGATCCCCAGGGGCCATGGATACATCGTCTCGGAATTCAGCATGATCAATGGCAGAATGTAGCTGTTCCAGCTACCGACGAAGGAGATGATACTAACGGTCGCGATGATCGGCCGCGATAGGGGCAGAGAGATGTGCCAGAAGAAGCGGATGTATCCGCAGCCATCGACGATAGCCGCCTGAAATAATTCTTCCGGAAGGTTACGAAAATAGTTCCGGAACAAGAGAATGCTCATGCCGAGCCCAAAAGAGACCTGCGGTAAGACCACGCCCCAGTAGGAATTCAACAGCCCCAGGTCACGGATTCGTATAAACAAAGGGAGGATTGCGGTCGCTGCCGGAAACATCAAGCCGATCAGGAAGTAGTTGAGCAAGAAGCCGGCACCGAAAAACTTCACATGTGCGAAGGTGAAAGCGGCCATCGCAGAGACTGAAACGGTCAGGCAAACTGTCAACGTCGCGATGATCAGAGAATTCATCATCTGCCGCCAGTAGCGGTCTCCGAAGAGAATGTCGGTGTAGTTCTCCGGATGCCATGTGGCAGGCAACCCGAAAGGGTTGGTGCGAAGATCGCCGAGATCCTTGAAGCCGCCAAGCGCTGTCGTCAACAGCGGCACCAGCACGATCGCGGCAATGAGCGTCAGCGAGACGTAGAGGTAGATCTTCGTGCCGGTAGCAATCCGGGCGGTTGAGGCCGTGTCAGTCATTGCGCATAAATATCCGTTTGTAACCGAAAGCGAGCGTCACGCAGATGACGAACAGGACGACACCGACGGCGCTCCCGAGGCCAACCTGCATGCGCGTGACGCCAAAGTTGAACAGGAAGGTGACCATCGTCTGTGTCGCGTTGAAAGGCCCACCGCCGGTCAGCGGCATGATGAGGTCGAAGAGCTGTAGTGAACCAACGACGGCAAAGAAGACGGACAGTCGGACCGTCGAGCCGAGCAGTGGCAGCGTGATATAGCGGAACCGCTGCCAACCGCTGGCGCCGTCGATTTCGGCGGCCTCAAGCACGCTCTTGTCAAGCGACTGCAGTCCGGCGATGAACAGCATCATGTGGAAGCCGAAGTACTTCCAGACGACCACGGCCAGTACTGCGTAAATTGCCAGGTCCTTGTCCGCAAGGACATAGGGTGTCTCGACACCGATGAGGTGGGCCGCCGAGGCAAACAATCCGTAGTCGCCGTCATAGACGAAGCGCCAGATGAGACCGGCCGCAACCTCGGCGAGGACGTAGGGCAGGAAGAAGATCAAACGGAAAAGAACCACCCCGGCGATCCGGTGTGCCAGCATCATCGCCAGCCAGATGGCAAGCGGAATCTGGATCAGGATCGAAACGACGATGATCAGGGCATTGTTTTTCAGAGCCGTAAGGAAGGCAGTGTTTTTGAACAGAACCTCGAAGTTCCGCATTCCAACGAACTGCGTCGGCAAACCGTAGCCGTCCCATTTGTAGAGACTGTACCACGCTGCCTCGCCCATTGGGAGAATGACGAATATCGTAAAGAGCAACAGGGCTGGAGGCAGAAACAGGAGCAGGACCGGCAGCCGTCGCGCTAGGCTGGGATCCTTGCTGCGCGCCGATGATTTTACAGCCGAGCGCTGACGGATGACGCCAGTTGCGCTTATAGTGGTCATGTCGGCAGATCCTTCTGATGCAGATTGATTGCGGCGCGGATATCTCTCCGCGCCGCGACAGTCGTGATCAGAGCTGATCCTGCTCAAAGGCTTCCTGGATCTGCTGTGATCCGTCGGCAGGGCTCATCTGACCTGACACGATGGCCACGGAGACGTCGTTCACGACACGGCCAACGGAGGGGCCAAGATCCTGATCGAAGAAGTTCTGGTGCCAGGTCGAGTGCGCCAGCTGTTCTGCAGACTGGTGCAACAAGGGGTTCGTGACACCATCCTCGGCACCGACGGTGACAGGGATGAGCATGCCGGCCTTTGCCATTTCGCGCTCATTTTCGGCATTCGTCAGGTAGGCGAGGAAATCGAGCGTTTCAGGGGGCGCCTTTTTCGTTACCGCCCAGCCGTTCAAGCCGCCGAGAGTGTCTGTGACGGCGCCAGCGCCGCCGGCAACCGCTGGGAATGCGAAGCGACCGATGTTGTCGGGATCGAGCCCCTTTCCGTCACCGGCATTGGTGCGCTGGTTCGCCGCCGTATTTTCGAAGCCCAAGATCATCGCCGCCTTGCCGTCGCCGAAGACGCCGAGGGTTTGCGGCCAGGTGGCGCCGAGATACCCCGGCTGGAACGGCTCCAGCTTGCCGAGCTCGGCTAGCTGTTCGCCGGCCCTGACGATCGCCGGGTCGTTGAAACCTTCGCCATCACCAGCCTTCGCCGCCTCGAATGCCTTCTGGCCGCCATTACGCATGACCAGATAGCTCCAGTAGAAATGGATCGGCCATTTCTCGCCACCACCGCCAGCAATCGGCACGATGCCGGCATCCTTGAGCTTCTTTACGGCAACCAGATAGTCGTCCCACGACTTGATGCCGGCGGCATCGACCCCGGCCTCGGCAAAGAGCGCCTTGTTATAGAAGAAAGAGACGGTTCCCATCTTGAATGGCACGGCACCGATTTTTCCGTCATAAGACAGGCCCTTGACTGCCGCCGGGTTATACGTTTTTACCCAGGCACCGTCTTTCGCGTTCATCGCCTCTGTGAGATCCATCAGCGTCCCTGTGGCCAGCTGCTGCTTCAGCACGCCACCGCCCCAGCTGTAGAAGAAATCCGGCGCGTCGCTCGACTGCAACAACGTCGGAAGCTTCGCCTTGAAGGCCTCGTTTTCCAGGAACTGCATTTCGATCTTCACGCCGGGGTGTTCGGCCTGGTATTTGTCCGCGATCTTGCGCCAAATCGCGACGTAATTCGGATCGAGTTCAAGATGCAGCCACCTGACTGTCGTGTCTGCTGCCGCGCTTCCCGCAGCAATCAGGAGCGTAAGTCCGGTCGCTGCAGAGCGAGAGATGAAACGGCTGCGAAGCATGGCTTTCGCCTTCATATGGTCAAACATGATTTCTCCTCCAGTAAGGGCAAAAATCGTCCTCTTCAATTTTTCCCTTATGCGGATTAAATCATCGGGAGGTTTTGGCGAATGTCAACTACCCTGCAGAAAAATGACAGTTTTTCCTTGACATCGGGGGGCGGCGACGCGTTATTTAATTCGCATACCGTTGAAATTATGAGTCCCGTGCGCTTTACGGGACATGGAAGAGCCGGCTCGCCCACATGAAGACCGCAGATCCCGAATTGATGCGCGCGATCAATCGTTTGAACGTGCTGGACACGATCCGCCGTCACGGGCCGATATCGCGTGTCGAGATCAGTGAGCGAACGCAACTGTCGACGACGACGGTGTCGGCGATCACCGGCTCTCTCCTCGATGACGGGCTCATCCTGCCTCGCCACGAGGGCGACATTCGCAATGAAGCGGCACGCGGCCGGCCACGGGTGATGCTCGAGCTCAACCCGGATGCCGCAAGAGTGGTCGGCGCCAAGATTGCCGCGAACCGCCTCGTTTTCGTGGTGGCCGACTTTCGTGGCGACGTGTTGTCGCAACTCACCCTTCCCATTCGGATCGATCGACAGCCGATCGGTGTGATTGCCGATCTTGTGGAAGATGGCGTGCGGCGCTGCGTGGTCGATGCCGGGCTTTCGCTCGAAGATATCGATACGGTCTGCCTTGGCCTTCCCGGCGTGATTGAGCATCGCACCGGTCATATTCGCAGCAGCCAGATATTCCGCGACACGAATGTTGATTTTGCCGGCGAGATGACAGCCCGCCTAAACACGCCAACAATCGTGGAGAGCGATGCACACGCCATCACGCTTGCCCATCACTGGTTTGGAAAGGCGCGCGATCTAGAGGATATGGTCCTTATTTCTCTGGAACAGACGCTCGGTCTCGGGGTGCTCCACGACAATCAGTTGTTCCGGGGCGCCGGCGGGCTTAGCCACAACCTCGGCGATCTGGTCCTTGGGATGGGACCGCGCGGCGTCGTGAGACTATCCAGCCAGGCTGGAGAGAGCGAAATTCTGGGTGACCAACCTGCCAGTGGCCGCTTTGCCGAGGCGATCCGGCTTGGGCGCGGAATGACGCATGCTCAAGCCCTTATCAAGGCCGAAGATAACACCTTGATCAGTGCCGCCATCCGCGCTGGAGAAGCCGTTGGCGTGGCGATCGCCAACATCGTCACTTTGTTTGCGCCCCCCCGCGTCATTCTTGTCGGTTCGAGCCTGGCGCTCGGCGAGCCGTTTCTCGACAGCTTGCAAAACGCCTATTCACTCGCGGTTCCCCCCTCGTTGAAGGGAGTTGCTGAACTTGTCTTTGACGATTCGACCGACGACTTCTGGGCGCAGGGGGCAGCTGCGGTAGCGCTGTATGAACTCTACGAGTCGCCGTGGAACACTACCGGTCCGGCGCTCTGATCAACAAATCACGACATTCAACGGGAGGAAATAATGGAACCAGTCGGTATCGGCATTATTGGGTGCGGGAACATCTCAGGCGCCTACCTCAAAGCGATGGCGTCCTTCCCCATCTTGGATGTTCGTGGTGTGGCAGACCTGAACCATGATCTGGCTGTGGCAAGGGCCAACGAATTCAACGTGCCGGCACGACGCATCGATGAGCTGCTTGCCGACCCCAGGGTCGAGATCATCGTCAATCTGACGATACCGAAGGCGCATGTTGCGGTTGGCCTGCAGGCGCTTGAGGCCGGCAAGCACGCCTATTCGGAAAAGCCGCTCGGCATCAATTTTGCGGAAGGCAAGCGGCTTGCTGACGCGGCAAAAGCCAGGGGTCTGCGCATTGGCGCCGCACCCGACACGTTCCTCGGCGGCGGCCATCAGACCGCGCGCACGCTGATCGATCAGGGCGTGATTGGCCAGGCCGTCGGGGGAACTGCGACCTTCATGTGCCCCGGCCACGAGCGCTGGCATCCCAACCCTGCCTTCTACTATGAAGTGGGCGGGGGACCGATGCTTGATATGGGACCCTATTACATCACCGATCTTGTCAATCTTTTTGGACCGGTTGCGCAGGTGGCGGGCTTCGCCGTCACGCCGCGCAAAGAACGGGTCATTACCAGTGAGCCGCGAAATGGTGAGCATATTCCCGTGCACGTCCCTACCCATGTCGCGGGCCTCATGGCCTTCGTGAACGGTGCTGTTGTCCAGATCGGCATGAGTTTCGACGTCGCCGGTCATAGGCACGTTCCGCTGGAGCTTTACGGAACCGAGGGAACCCTGATCGTCCCCGACCCGAACCACTTCGGTGGCGACGTGGAGGTGCTGAGGAAGGGTGGGACCTTCGAGCTGCAGCAACCAACAGCGCCTTATGGCGACGGAAACTATCGCTCGATCGGCGTTGCCGACATGGCGCACGCGATCCGCTCGAACCGTACGCATCGCGCAAATGGCGACCTCGCCCTGCATGTCCTTGAGGTCATGGAAGCGTTCCACACTGCTTCCGCGAGCGGCCGTACGGTCAACATAAGCACTCAAACAGAACGGCCCGCGCCGCTGGCACAGTCGCTCGTCGACGGCCGCTTGGCGAAGTAATTATCAGGAGGAAAATATGCGTGAAGCACTGATCGTCTGGGGCGGATGGAGTGGCCATGAGCCCCAGGAATGCGCGGCAATCATCAAGGACATGCTGGAGGAGGACGGCTTCAAGGTCTACGTCGAGCATACGACCGAAGCCTTTGCAGACCCATCGGTCCACGACCTCAGCCTCGTGGTGCCCATCGTGACGATGTCGAAGATCGAGAAGGAAGAGATCAAAAACCTGGCGGCGGCGATTGAAGGTGGGGTTGGCATTGCCGGATACCATGGTGGCGCCGGTGACAGCTTTCGGGACTGCGTTGAATACCAGTTCATCATCGGCGGCCAGTGGGTCGCCCACCCTGGAAATATCATCGACTACACGGTCAACGTTACCCGCCCTGACGATCCGGTCATGGAAGGCATCGGCGACTTCCCCTACACGTCCGAGCAATATTACATGCATGTCGACCCGTCGAACGAGGTGCTGGCGACAACGCGTTTCACCGGCGACCATGCCTATTGGATCGACGGCGTTGTAATGCCGGTTGCATGGAAGCGGAGATATGGAAAGGGGCGGGTTTTCTATTCCTCCCTCGGTCATCAGGCCAAGGAGTTCTTGGTGCCCGAGATGAAGACGATCTTCCGACGCGGCGCGAACTGGGCAGCACGCTGAGGCAACATGATATGCCGGTGCGGTCCATCGCCGCTCCGGTATTTAATAAGGATACCGTACGAATTCCTCGACGGTGTCAGATGAAGCGTTCAGCGGTCGGCGACGGAGTTGAGCGGCTGCGGGTAAGCAGGGACAGCGAGCGGACGAGGCGGAGATCGGCGATTGGCCGAGTGGGGGAATTTTCTGGGAGCACGGCAAGGTGTGCGCAGAGCATACCTGGTGGCGTTTGTCGGAGCTGCGGCATGATGCGTTTCGCCGTATCAAGCAGGCGTTCAATCGGGACAACGGATTCAATCCCGGGAAGCTCGTCGCATTGAGACAACGCCGTTTCGCGCCGTGAATGCCGCGGATAATGATCCGCTCAGCCTTCGTTCAAATGCAACGGCAATGCTCAATGTCTGAGCTATCAACGCAGCAATGTCATGTGCCCATCGTTCAAGGTGACGCGAGACCTTCATCACTCCCCGAAGGGCCGCGCTGACGCACTGGGACACTGGCACCGGGCCTATCGGCAACATTACGCAGACGAACAGTTGGAGAGCGATATGCTCTCGGCACTCGACGGATGTCTTGGCTGCAAGGGCTGTGCCACTGGATGTCCAGTCCAGACCGATATACCCCGGATGAAATCCCACTTCCTCGGCACGCTTTATCAGAAACGTCGGCGCCCTCTCGCTGACGGGGTGTCGCGACTGGAAGAGTATTCATGGATCATCGAGCGGTACCGCAAGGTATTTGCAATTGCGCCTCGGATCACGAACGCGATGACGGAAAGAATGACTGGCTTGCGCGTAAACTCTTCCTTCATTGCAGCGAAAATAGGCGTCCCGGCGCGAACGCATGGAAGAAGGTCTTCGCCGCACTCGATGCGCCTGTCGAACTCGCCGCAACGGGATGTTGCGGCATGGCTGGATTGTTTGGCCACCAGAAGCGGCATCAGCACCTGAGCACGCGGGTTTTCGATTTGTCCTGGGCGGGGCAGCACGAAGGACAGAAGGACGCCATGGTTTCCGGCTTCTCATGCCGTTGTCAAACGGAGCGGTTCGCATCTGTTCGCAGCGAGCAGCCGATGCGATGGATTGCCGACGCTATCGATGCCGGTTCGAGGTAGACGTGAGATGCGCCAGGTCGGTTGGCCGTTTGACTGCGCGTTCGTTGTTTTCGGAAGCGCTTGCCTCGAACGGACTCATGGCACTTGATCCTGTTGCTTGGAGCAAGGATTGCTCAAAACGTCCGGCAGCAACTGACAGAACTGCGGGCTGCGCGCATCTCCAGTGGCCGCCACGACAGGCGCGGATGCTTCTCCTGGCGGCTGCGGTTAGTCTTTCTGGCAGAGATGGGTGAACGACGTTTTGCGACATACGCCATAAGGATCGCAAGACGATGGCGTGCGTGGATGCTAGCCTGTTGGCGTAGGGCGGACCATTGGGGGACCGGAATGTATGATCATTGCATCATTGGGGGCGGCATCGTCGGTCTGGCCGTTGCGATGGCGTTGCAGGAAAGAGTTCCTGGTGCCAAAGTTATTGTCCTCGAGAAAGAGGAAGAGCTCGCGAGGCATCAGACGGGCCACAATAGCGGTGTCATCCATGCTGGGATTTACTACGCTCCCGGTACCCTGAAGGCAAAGCTCTGTCGTGAAGGGGCGGAAGCAACAAAGCAGTTCTGTCGCGAGAACCGCATCCCCTTCGAAACCTGCGGGAAATTGCTTGTCGCTACGAGCAAAGCAGAGATGCGCCGGATGGAGGCGCTCGAGGACAGGGCGCAGTGCAATGGAATTGACTTTACCAGGCTGACAATTGGCCAGTTGAGAGCCGATGAACCGAATATTGCGGGCATGGGCGCCCTTCTCGTTCATTCCACGGGGATTGTCGACTACGCGCTTGTGTGCCGCGCCATGGCCAAGAGAATCGTGGATCGGGGCGGCGAAATCATCCGTGGGAAAGAGGTCCTGGCCATCCTTGAGCATGAGAAAGGCGTACGGGTCCAAACATCGGCGGTGGTCGTCGAAGCCCGGAGACTGGTTGCGTGCGCCGGCCTTCAGTCAGACCGGATCGCGTTGATGGCCGGGATGAAAATCGATCATCGGATTGTGCCTTTCCGAGGAGAATATTATTCGTTGCCTGCATCCAAGGCGAAGGTGACGCAGCGCCTGATCTATCCGATCCCGGATCCTGACTTGCCCTTTCTCGGAATACATCTGACGCGAACGATTGATGGTGGAATGACCGTGGGACCCAACGCAGTGCTTGGATTCTCACGCGAAGGCTACGCTAAAGGCAGCTTCTCACCTCGAGACGTTTACAGCATGGCCACGTTCTCCGGTTTCTGGAAAATGGCGAGGAAGAACTGGCGTTCGGCGGTGTTGGAATTTGCCAATTCCGCCTCGCGTACACGCTATCTGACTGAGTGTCAGAAATACTGCCCGTCGCTGACGATCAGCGATCTTCAAAACCCACAGGCCGGCATTCGCGCACAGGCGGTCATGGCCGATGGCACTCTCGTGCACGACTTTCTGTTCAAACAGACAGACAGGATGCTGCATGTCTGCAATGCCCCATCCCCTGCGGCGACATCGGCCATTCCCATCGGTCGAATGATCGTTGATCGTTTGCTTGATCGTGATGACGGGACTTCAGACGCCATCCCTGCGCAGGCCGAAGCGTGACTGCTGCGCCGCCCCCTTCACGAAACAGCAAGGCCGCCATCGACGGGCAGAGATATGCCCGTAACCATTGATGCTTCGTCGCTCAGCAGGAAGAGGATCGCTTCGGCGACTTCATTCGGGGAAAGGAACCGTTCTAGTGGAATACGCGCTTTGACCGGGTCCGCCTTAAGAGGGTCACTCCATGCCAGCTCCCCCATCGGGGTCAAAGTTACGGTCGGATTGACACTGTTGACGCGAATGCCGGCGCTGCCGAGTTCCACAGCCATAACACGGGTAATGGCATCAAGGGCCGCCTTCGACGAGCAATAGGCCGTATGGTTTGCCAAGCCTCGACGAGCCGCATCGCTCGAAACGTTCACGATTGCACCCTTAAGTCCGCGAGAAAGCCAATCGCGTACTATGACCTGCGCCAGGACCATTGGAGCGACCGTGTTGACGTTCAGGACATGGGTGAAGTCCTCAACAGTGCTGGAAATGAAGGACTGAAGGATCGTGGTGCCGGCGCAATTGACCAGCATATCGACGGGAAGGGCCGATGCGACCTCCTCACCGATCCGATCGAGATTGGCGAGATCCATACAGATCGGTTCGCATTTCATTTCCTGCTGCAGTGACTGCAGATCGTCCGGGTTGCGCGTCAGTGCGACGACCGAGGCGCCTCGCTGCGCTAACATGACGGCTGTAGCCCGCCCAATTCCCTTGCCTGCGCCTGTGACAAGAACCCGCTTTCCAGTCCAGTCCATTATCGCCCTCGAGACCCCTGATGATATTGCCGGTGACAAGACTTAGCTCGAAACGTTCCCAAAATCGATCTGGAGCACACGCATGTTCACGGTCGATCCCATTCACTATCACCAGTTTGCGTGGAGTTGGCCGGGGCGCACGAAGCCTGGCAAGAACCTTGGCTCTCGGGAAGCGCATTTGTAAAAAGAAGCTTTCGCATCGCCAGACCTTGCCAGTGCAAATCACTCGCAAACACGCACGCTTTCGATATGCCAATCGCCGTCGTACTGGTTCTGCACCCGTCGATCTTCGTGCCAACAGCGAGGCGGCGGCGGATCGACGTAGCGCTGTTCCTGGCTATTGGCGATGGACCCACCGACAAGCCCACCGATCACTCCGGCGGCAATGCCCCCCGCTATGGCCGCTCCGGTATTGTGGTGGTGATGATGGGACCGGGCGAGCGAAGGATCGGTTGCCGCAAGGAAACTGCTGACCGTGATGGCGGCTGCAACTACAGGAAAAATGGACTTTCTCATGTGGTTCATCCCAACTATTGCTATCCATGCGTCGTATTCAACCGGTTGGCTGCCACGACCTGTCCGGGAGGAACGCGCGTAAGCCCCCAATTTGTTCCAAGCCAATTGCGCCAGGGAAGCGCGCGTACCACTCAAGCCATTGTTTGCCGCGCGAAAGCTACCTCTTTCGGAACACGTTTCCTTCCCGTCAGTTTCCTTTGTTGATTGATGGAACGGAGGACAAGATGGCAGAAGACATCAAGGCAGGCTTTACCGGATCTCCAAGTGATCCTCCCGAAGGGCTTCGCAGGGCGGCGAAGACGGCCACCCAAGCTGTAAGGCGGGAAACGACAGCGCTCGCAACTGGTGCGGCTGCACATCCTCAAACAGCGACGAGCCTGCTGTTGGGGATTGGCGCCATCGCCTTCACGCTAGGGTTTTTCGCAGGCCGTGCTTCAGCTCGAGATGACTACACCTATTGGCGCTGAGCAGCTTTGCCCCAATTGCTGTTGGGGTGGCGCCAACGGTCTCGTAATGTCCCTATCGCGCCGGTAGCCATTCGGTCCGGACGCCAGTGTTGCTGCCTGCTTCTCCTGGTTCTCAGCTCCATAGGCGCCGATCCACCGGCTTCAATGTCGGTTCGTCTTCGCTGTGCATGGACGTGGCGAGAGCCCTAGCGCACCTCTGCTCCTGCGACTGCTCTTGCCTGACTGGAGGGTTTGCCAGTGGAATTTCGGACCACCAGCGGACCGTCGACCTTGATGGTCATCGGGCGAAGCTTCTTGCCGTGGACGGCCATGTCGATCAGCGCCTCTGCAGCTTTTTGGCCCATCTCGTAGTTAGGAAGAACAAGCGTCGACAATGGAGGATGCGTGTAACGAGCGAGCTCCTGATCGTCATAACCCATGACCGACAGATCCTCCGGAACACGCAGGCCCCTTTCCGCTGCAGCCTCCATCACGCCGATTGCCATCAGATCGTTGCCACAGAGGATCGCGGTCGGAGCGCTGGGTAGCGAAAGAAGTTCAAGGCCGGCCTCGTAGCCTCTGAGGGGCAGCCAGTCGCCATTGCGGACCAGAGCCTCGTCGAAGGCTACGTCGACGGTCGCAAGCGCCTGCTTGTAGCCTTTGAGCCGGTCGATTGCCGCATCCATCCAGGGCTCGCCATTGATGAAGCCGATCCGTCGATGTCCCAGCGCGGTCAGGTGCGCAGTGGCGGAAAAGCCGCCGGCGACCTCGCCCGGAACGATTGCCATTTGCTGACGCGGCTCCGCATAGCAGTTTAAAAGGACGGTCGGTGTGTTCCTGAGGCCTTCCGGCACGTGAACCTTTCGCGTGAAAATCGTCGCGTAGATCACGCCGATGATGCTTGGGTCGCGCAGAACCGACCGGAGCACAGCCTCCTCGAGTTCGGGATTGGAACGGGTTGCGTGCGCGGAAACGAGGAAGCCTTGCTCAAAGGCGTAGTCGCGTGCGCCATCGAGGCTGACGACGGGATGCGGGCTGGTTGAGATTTCGTCGACGATGAAAGCGATTGTGTCCTTCTCGATCGTCTCGGCGGGAGCCTCATTTCGGACACCAGGTAATTTATAACCAATTTTATGAGCAGCATCTCTCACCTTCGCCTGTGTTTCGGGAGAGATGCGCGATCCCGACATCTCGTTTAGAACCAGTGACACGCTCGATTGCGACACGCCTGCAATTTTGGCTATATCAGTCATGGTTGGCCGGGTTTTACCACCGCGCCGACCAACGTCGCCGCCATTCTGATTGCCCATACTTTTCCTCCCGCGATTTGCTGCGTCGCAAATCAGCATTTCGCAAGTGCTCATAAAATGGCGCTTGACTGCTAATAATATTAGCGACAATATCCGCCCATGTGAAGCGTCTATTGCTCACGGCCGGTCGGAGGAATACCGGAATATTTTGGGAGGAGAAACTGAGATGGCTACATTCTCACGTCGTACATTCATGCTTACTGCCACGGCCCTCGGAGCGATTGCCGTTGCCGGCGCCACCGCAATGGCGGATGTTCCGAAACTAAAGCAGAAAGAGAAATACAAGGTTGGCTTTGCGCAGACCGAGTCCAACAATCCATGGCGAATTGCGCAGACAAACAGTATGAAGGAAACGGCCGAGAAGCTCGGCTATCAGCTGGTCTATACAGATGCTGCCGGCTCCGCTGCCAAGCAGGTCGCGGACGTCAACTCCATGATTGCTCAGGGTGTCGATCTGATCTTCCTCGCGCCACGCGAAGAGAAGCCACTCATCCCCGCAGTCATGGCTGCGAAAAAAGCCGGTATTCCGGTCATATTGCTGGACCGCAGTGTCGATCCTAAGCTTGCCAAGGCCGGCGAAGACTATCTGACCTTCATTGGTTCCGACTTCATCAAGGAAGGCCAGCGCGTTGCCGAGTGGCTCATCAAGAATGCAAATGGCAAGACGAAGATTATCGAACTCGAAGGAACAACCGGCGCGTCTCCTGCAAACGACCGAAAGAAGGGCTTCGATGAGGCGATCAAGGCTGCCGGTGGTTTCGAGATCGTCGCATCGCAATCAGGAGACTTTGCTCGCGACAAGGGCCGCCAGGTTGCGGAGGCACTCCTCCAGGCCCATCCGGATGCAGACATCGTTTACGCCCACAATGACGAAATGGCGATCGGCGCAATCTCGGCGATCGAGGCAGCCGGCAAGGTCCCCGGCAAGGACATTCTCGTTCTCTCGATCGACGGTGGCAAGGAAGCCGTAGGCCTCGTGGTCGACGGAAAGATCGGTGCCGTGGTCGAGTGCAACCCGCGCTTTGGCCCCAAGGCATTCGAAACGATGGCTCGATATGCCAAGGGCGAAAAGATTGAGCCGAAGCTCATCAATGATGATAAGTTCTACGACAGCTCGAACGCCAAGGCGGAGCTTGCCGGCGCCTATTGATCTCCCAGTCTGATCGCTTCCGGCCGGTTCGGCTTTTGCCGCACCGGCCGGTTTTTCTGTCAAAGCATGTGCGTCAGGATGTCGTGGAGCGTATGGCGATGCTTCTATCCATGCAGGGAATATCAAAGTCGTTTTCCGGTGTAGCGGCCTTGCGCTCGGCTTCACTCGAGATTGCCGAAGGGGAAATAATGGCGCTGGTTGGCCAGAACGGCGCCGGCAAGTCGACGCTGATAAAAATCCTGACAGGTGCCTATCATCGTGACGATGGCTCGATCCGGTTCAATGGCCAGGACATAGTGTTTTCGTCTCCCGCCGAAAGCCAGGCGGCAGGCATCGCCACGATCTACCAGGAGATCAATCTTGCACCGCAGCGTTCGGTGGCTGAGAACATCTACCTCTCGCGCGAGCCGCGTCGATTTGGATTTCTGGATCGCCACGCCATGCGCGAAGGCGCCCGGCGGGTTCTGAAAACCTTCAAGCTTGATATCGATGTCGATCGGCCTGTTGCGAGCTTCAGCGCCGCAACGCGCCAGATGGTATCAATCGCACGGGCGGTTACGCAAAATGCCAGGCTCCTGATCATGGACGAGCCGACGTCCTCCCTCGACGAGAGAGAGGTCGCTGTTCTTTTCGATACGATCCGCACACTTCAGGGTAACGGCGTCGCAGTCTGCTTCATCGGCCATCGACTGGATGAGCTCTACGCGATTTGTGATCGCGTGACGATCATGCGGGACGGACAGACCGTCGCCGTCAGCACCATGAAAGCGATGCCGAAGGTGGAACTGGTCCGGCACATGCTTGGACGCGAGCTTGCAGCCTTCGCCGCGATCAGTCGCGATGGCCCCGAAGGACCGGAGAAGCCCGTCCGGCTTGACCTATCGGCCGTCGGCTCGGGTGTGAGGGTACGCGACGTGAGCCTTTCGGTGCGCAAAGGAGAGATTTCCGGGCTGGCAGGGCTTTTGGGTTCCGGTCGCACCGAGACGGCGCGGATTATTTTCGGTGTCGACCGGCTGGAACGTGGTTCAATCCGCTTTGAGGGTTCCGAACGACACTATGACGAACCTGCTGACGCGATTGCCGATGGAATCGGACTGGTCTCCGAGGATCGCAAGGTGGATGGCATTGTTCCCGATATGAGCATCCGTGAGAACATGACGCTCGCATTGCTTCCAAAGTTGAAGAAGTCAGGGATCGTTGATCGTGCGAGGCAGGACGCTATCGTCGAACGTTTCATCAAATCGTTGGGCGTGAAGTGCGCGTCTCCTGACCAGCCGATCAAGGAGCTTTCCGGTGGGAATCAACAGAAGGTCCTCCTGGCGCGATGGCTCTGCACCGATCCTAAAGTGCTGATCGTCGACGAACCGACGCGCGGCATCGATATCGGCGCCAAGTCCGAGATACTGAAGCTGCTTAGGGGCCTCGCGGATGAAGGGTTGAGTGTCCTGATGATTTCCTCGGAACTCGAGGAACTGCTTGCAGCGGCAGACCGCGTCACTGTCCTTAGCGACGGAATGTCAGTCGCAGAGCTCCCGCGTCAAGAGCTTTCAGAGGCCAGCCTTTTGACGGCTATGGCCCACCAGGTGAATTGACATGACGATTTCAGATACGACCGTCAAAACCCAGTCGCAGTCACGTGGCTCACTCCTCGTGATGCTTAGCCGCTATGGGACATTCGTTGCCTTCCTCGCCCTCATACTATTCAACATCGTTGTTACCCCGAATTTCCTGTCCTGGCAAACCCTGAACGTGAATCTGACGCAGGTAGCGACCATTGTGATCGTTGCGACAGGCATGACGCTTGTCATTGCCACAGGAGGGATCGACCTTTCGGTTGGGTCACTGATGGCGATATCGGGAGCCGTGGCTCCCATGATCTTCATGGGTACGTTGTTTAGGATCGAAAGCTCGGAATTGGCTGTCGCGCTTGCCTTCATCATCCCCCTCCTGATCGCGATGGCGCTTGGGTGGTTCAATGGCTTTCTGGTCACGCGGTTCGCGATCCAGCCAATCGTGGCGACTCTTGTGCTCTTCATTGCTGGCCGCGGTATTGCGCAGGTCATCACCAACGGAAATCTGCAGGTCTTCAAGAACGAAGCTTTTCAGTTCATTGCGATGGGCCGTGTCGCCGGAATCCCGACCCAGGTCGCCCTGATGCTTGTCGTTGCTGCGCTTGCCTTCTGCCTGATCCGTTTCACGGTCATTGGTCGCCAGATCATCGCCGTTGGAGGCAACGAGAAGGCGGCGCGCCTGACCGGTATTCCCGTCCGCCACGTCAAGACTGTCGTATACATCATAAGCGGAGGCCTGGCTGGTCTCGCCGGGTTGATCGTCGTGGCTCGCAATTCAGCGAGCGACGCGAACCTTGTTGGCATGGGTATGGAGCTCGATGCCATCGCCGCGGTGGCAGTCGGTGGCTCGCTGTTGACGGGCGGAAGAGCCAATATCATTGGCACCCTGCTTGGCGCCCTCGTGATTCAGCTGGTGCGCTACACGCTGCTCGCCAATGGTGTTCCTGACGCGGCCGCCCTGATCGTCAAGGCGGCGCTGATCATTATTGCCGTGTTCATTCAGCAGCGCGCCCACAAGTCCTGAGGAGATGAATTGATGCTATCTGCGATTTTCAGACCATTGGTGCCGAAGTCATCCGGAGACCTTGCGCGGTTTGGGGTTGTCGTTGCGCTTTTTACCCTTATTGTTTTCGGGGCGCTGCGTTATGAAAACTTCCTTTCACCGTTCAACATACTGACATTCCTCAGATACAATTCGATGTTCGCGCTGATCGCCCTTGGGATGGCATTTGTGATCATGACCGGCGGCATCGATCTGTCTGTTGGGGGAGTGGCAGCGCTGGCAAGTGTCGTTTCGGCGCTCCTGTCTCCTTATCATTGGATAGCTGGACTTGCCGGCGGCGTCGCCGCTGGTCTTGCCGTCGGACTGCTGAACGGGCTTGTCATCACCCGCATGCGGATTCAACCCTTCATCGCGACGCTTGCGGCGATGCTGGCCGCCTATGGAACGGCGCTGCTTCTTGCCGACAACCAGTCAGTAGCGGTTTCCTATGATACTGGCTTCACCACGATCGGACAGGACGACTTGCTTGGCTTTCCGATCCCCGCCTGGATTGCCGTCGCCGCCTATGTTGTCGGCTGGTTGTTTCTCGAGCGTCGGCCATCCGGACGGCATGTTCTGGCGATCGGCGACGGAGAAGTGACCGCAGCACTCATGGGGCTGAAGGTGGAGCGGACGCTTCTGGCTGTCTACGCCAGCTCAGGCTTGCTTGCCGGTCTTGCCGGTGTGATCCTCGCGGCACAATTTGGCGCGGGGCAGCCAACAGAAGGTGTGGGCTGGGAACTGTTTGCAATCGCCTCGGTCGTTGTCGGCGGCACCCTCCTGACTGGCGGGGCGGGTTCCGTGGGTGCAACACTGGCAGGTGCGCTGTTGCTTGGCATGGTATTCAACGTGCTCAATTTCGAAAATGGGCTGGGCTGGATCTCCTTGTCTGCCTACTGGCAATCGGTGATCCGTGGGCTGTTTCTGCTCGTGGTCGTGGTGCTGCAGGCAAGGCTGACGGGGCGCGGCGAAAAGGCACCCGTCAGCGAAACCTGACCTGGAACAGATGGAGAGTGGCGTATGTCGTTCTTTTCCCTGGAGATCGAAACCTTCTACGAGCGGCCGAGCATGTCGAACGATACAAATTCGAGCTTGATGCCGATGTCTTCGGAAATGACAGTGCCGATTGCGCCCAAAATCGTTCGTTATCCAGCCTGAGGGCCGAACGATTCCGCAGATGTAGCGCCGATGTTTCCTCGGTCACTGCGTGCCTCGGCGTTCGAAATGTTCAGCTCCGTCAGAAGCGCTCTCCGTTGAGGGACCGACGTCGTTCATCAGGCCGAATTTCTGCCCTGAGAATGGGCGACGAACGACGTCACGAGATATCAACCGGCTTGGACCGCAGCCGGTTGACCGTTGCCAGGTCGGCACGTCTGCAAAGCTGGGGCGGCAGGCCGCGCATGATCAACTCGGCATCGGCGACCGCCATCGAGCCCAGCGCATAGAGTGCGTCACGCGTTCCACCGGTCCTGTGGGCGGAGAGCAGGATTCCGGGTGTCTTTCGCACTGGATCGTCCAATGCCACCGGCTCTTGCGGGAAGACATCGGTGGCGACCCGGATATGGCCGGATCCAGCCGCCGCAATCATTGCCGGGAAATCGACAACCGCTGCCCGGCT
The DNA here is from genome assembly GCF_014194695.1 of Rhizobium sp. BK399. Classification (GTDB taxonomy): domain Bacteria; phylum Pseudomonadota; class Alphaproteobacteria; order Rhizobiales; family Rhizobiaceae; genus Rhizobium. Next base: position 223,804 of record NZ_JACIAH010000008.1, read on the forward strand.
CATGAGGAGGAAGGCTGCTCCCTTCTTCATCATGGCGAATTCAGGCTCGCCGAGAAAGGATTGGTTTTCGCTGGTAACGCTTGCAAATACGAAAACCAGTTGGCTTGCGGAGAGCAGGTCTTCGAGACTGCTCGGCATGCAATCCGCGGTCGTAATAACCTCTGCGGGAAGCCATGGGTCAAAGACGCGAACAGGGTTCTTGAACGGGCGGATCAGTTCTCTGAACTGGCGTCCGAGATCGCCGAAGCCGATGATGCCGACGGGGGCCCCTGCAAAGCGGAAGGTGCCTTCGTTGCCGGCAAGGCCATACTGTTCGCGTCCAGCACGGAAGTCCCTGTCCGCCTCGGTAAACCCACGCGCGAGGTCAAGCCCCAGCCCCAATGCTGCCTCGGCAACCGGCGAAGCGAAGGCAGCTGCAGGTGTGATAACCCAGATGCCACGCTCGACGCAGGTCTTGTAGTCGATGTTTGGAAGGAAATTGCTCTCGACATTTATAATTGCCTTGAGCCTTTGAGCACGGTTAAGGCGCGCCGTGTGCATATCCGTCTGTCCGAAGATAAGGACGGTCTCGGGAAGCAGATCGTCGATCTGTTCGGCGGACATCGGTTTGTCCTCCGAGATGACAAGTTCGCCGAGCTGTTCCAGGCGGTGTCGCACGCCTGGCTCCATGATCAGGTCGAGTGTTCGCGGCAATGGGTCTACCAAGATCACGTCGCGGGGCATGATGTTCTCCTCTTCCTCCAAGGTAGTTACCACGCATCGAGTTGACAAACACCCAAGATCGCCTGGTTCCTTACCGGCGCCAGGCGACATGATACGATGAGCGCCAGGCGATCAGGTATGGCTAGACGCGCGACGAACGCGAACGCAATCAGCTGATGTCATCGACGGTAGACCAGCGGTAGGGAATTACTTACGCTACTTCTGCGGCGGCTTTTTCCGGGTCATGGAGTGTGGCGTTGTTTGACGTTCGGGAACTCCTTTTTGCCACTAATGACCTGCTCCTGGTCCATGACGCTGTTGAGATTGAAAAGCCACGCCAGAGGCTCGGACATGGTCTGTTGAGGAAACCATTTGTAAAACAGGGCTTCCGCCCCGGCGCGATGTGAAAACAGCTCGTAGATCCGATGCTGAACGAAAGCGAAGAGAGCCATGTCCTGCGTGGCGATCAACAAGGCATACGGCTCGTATGTAAAGGACTGGAACGGGTCTCGCACATCCGTGCAGCTTCGCCCTGCCGCTCTCCAGGCGGCCAGCTTTCCCAGGATGATTTCACGGTCGCCAAAATATACCTTGTCCCGGTCTGTATTGCTGCAGAACCACTCGATGAGCTGATCGTGATCCTGCATGGGACAAAGGACATAGGCGGGGATGGCCGCACCGATCTCCTTGAGCGATTTCGTCGGCTCAGGGTCCCGGCTTCTGACAGCTGTCATTTCAGCGCGGCACTCCGTCGGCTGTCCCGTGAAGCAATCCGGGGTCTTGCCTGAGGACCCCAGCCTCAACGCGTCCACTGTGCACGCTTCCTTCGCAACCCGTTCGGCGGTCGAGTTGCCGAGATAGCCGACCTCGACGTCGCGGAACCTTCGAACGGAGCGCCAGAGATAGGACACCCCCGACACGAAGACGATGGGTGAAAAGACGCCTGCACCCGTCCGCTCGGGGTCGTCGAGACGAACCGTGACCGCGTCGCAGAGGACATCCACTTTCCTGTCTCCCAGCTCGGGCAGTGGTTGCCTCATGGCGGAGAACCGGTTCCTTCCATTGATGGGGACCTGGATCAGCTGATAGTCACTGTTGTCAAAGATCTCGTAGCAAAGCTCGGCAAGATAACCGAGATATGGCCTTTTTTCGTTGTTACCGTCCGGCGGAGGAAGGTAGGAGAACGGGGGGATATCTGTCCTGAACCCGATGACAATTTCCCGCGTGTGCGCCGATGAGGCGCTTGAAACAAGAAAGATCGCGCAGGCAAGCAGCACTGCGACACCTGTCGCGGCGATTTCCTGCGCCTTGCCGAGGATCTTGGACCTGCGCAGACGGCGCGGCGCCAATCCAAGGACAGAGAAGAAGACTGTAAGTGGCATCACGATGAGGTCAAGTGTGCTGTAATAGGCAAAGCACGTCTCCAGGTCGTGACCCGACAAAGACACGACCTTCAATATTGAAGCGGGTTGCGCCGGACTCCCCACCATGCACGGTTGCGAAACAGTGATACTGGCGAACACGATCAGATAGACGAGGGTCACGAGCGCGCCACACGAGGCAAGGCCAAGAATGACGGAGAAGCGCGGCGGTCTGTCCGGTGCCCTTACCGAGTTGATGAAGCAGAAGGCAATGATGGCAACCGGCGTAAGCAAAAGATAGTAGAGAAGTGCACCCGTCCAGCTCCCTGATCCGAAGAGGCTTTGCCACATCTGGGAAACGTTGCTGGCCGGCAGCGCCGAATAGAGCATTGCAACGAGAGTCATTCCGCTGGCCGCCACAGCGAAAGCGCCAATTGCACCGGAGATCGTCGCCCACGCGACGCTCTTGTTGAGCGGAGATTCCGATAGGCCGGTGCCGTAAACAACGCTGACAAAAGATGCGACGACAGTCGACGGCAGCCACACCAGCAGGAAGACCTTTGCTGTTTCGAGCGCCGCACTCATGGCCACCGCCTGATCAGTGAGCGGAACCGAGGAAATGAGCGGGTGCCATTGCGCCCGTATTACGAGGAAGTATCCGACGAAGACGATCACGAACCCGTAGAGCGGCAATCCGGTCGCCGCCATCTCGCGTTTGTCGACCACTTTCTCGATGATGCTGTCTCTTAGGCGGCCGGGCTTCATCTTGTCGAAGCGAGAGCCATACTCGCAGTAAATGGCCATGATCAAGGAGAACCGATCCCGAAGATCTTCGAGCAGGCGGGTGTTGTTCAATAACCGCTTTTCGAGATCCTTGATCCGGTCCTCGTCTGCCGTTGACCGGTCTGGCGTCCTCGCCGGATCGGTCAGATACTGGAAATCCGTCAGGGCATTCTCGGCCTCGTCGCGGACGTTTCGTTCATACTCGTTCAGCTTTCTTCGGATTTCGGGGTCGGACCATTCCACGTGTTCTTCATATGACCAATGGACGACGTATTTGAGGTTTCGCTCCAACGCAAAAAAGCTGTTGAGTTTCGGACCGAGAACGCGCTGCGCAAGCGCTGACGCCTTACGACGACTGTCATCGGATGGAGCACCATCGATCAGCGTCTTTATGCGGATTGTCTTTTCCTTGAGACGAGTCGGAATGCCTACCACCTCATGGGAGAACCGGCGTAGCCAGTTTTCGGCGGGAACCAGTGGATTGATCAGAGGAGCAAAACCCGAGATACCAAGCGCCAGAAAGAGGGGCCACTTCCAGGAGTCGAATTCGATGGTCCCCATACCAATCTGCAGACCGGAAACATTGAGTGCGTCAAAGAGCTGGACGATCACCCGCCCAAAGAACGCAAGCGTCGCATAAATGAAGATCAGGGATATGCAGTATATCGCGTAGGCCCGCCTCAGCGAGAAACTGTCCTTCAGGTTCCAGATCGTCAAATCCCTGAAGTCGCGAAACGCGCTTGCATTGACGTCGTAGGTGGGTTCTGAAAATCGCTTCCAGGCAAACGCACAAATCAGAGCGCACCCAGCTGCGAAGGCTAGGACGAACTGGCCGGTTACCGCGATGCCAACGAACGGAAAATCCCTACGGCTCCCTGGTACAAGCAAACCAAATTGCCATAATGAATCGGGAACCGTCGATGGCCAGTACGCGGATTTTGAGTACACCCTTGCGACTTCCTCGCAAACGTTGGTTCAGCCTAGCATTGTTGTTGCTGTGGATTGCATGGACCGGCCAGCGCAATGGACGGGTGCAGGCCCATCGAGCCTGTCATGGCCAGAGCCAGCGCAAAGGCAGCCACAATAAACAAAGTCTTCTTTGTCATTTGCGTCCCTCCACATTCGTATTACGGGAATGTGCGCGATAGTAGTATCTTAGGCCCAATATTGTCTAAATTCAACCATCTATGGTAGGCTAATCGTTGGAATCATTTACTTCAACAGTCGTGCCTTCCGAATGTTAGCGGACGCTGAATATACTGCTTGCCACCTCTACATTGCGGTGTATCATTGCGGGAATGCAACGCGAGCTTGGCTGCATTTCATCATTGCCAATAGCTCGACAGGTTGGCAGTCCAATTCTCTGATAATCTTCGCTTGAGCCGGATCGGCTGTCTCAGGTTGCTTTTCTTGGCTAACCTGTCGTGGTGGTCATGGCGTTGATGCGCCGCATACTTTTGTCCGCTCGCGTTGCCTGGGGGGCGTGATAGTGAGCATCCTTGATCGCGTTTCTACAGAGCCGAGAGTCCTGATAGATGGCGCGCACCTTTGCAATTATGTCCATTTGCCAATCGTTCGGCCCCTCCCCGCCGGACACGCTGCCTGCCAACGTGTCATCTGCTCGCGTAAAATGCCCGCACCGGTTGGGTGGGAGCGACGACATCGGAACGGCAAAGGTGTTTTTACGACTGGGCCGTCCGCCTCAGCGTCGGCATCCGTTCACGGTCGATGCCCGACCGCAACGATAGCCCTTTTCGTTCTTCCGCTCGCAGGAGGCGTCGGAACGTCCGTTGCAAAGGCCTGAACGGAGACCAGCACGTGGCTCGATCCAGAGGCGATGGCGGGGCCAGTCAGGTTCGACGAGTTTTTGATGGATGCATCATGCGGCCGGTTCCCAACCCGACCCGATCTGAGAAGCGAACCTGCTTCGCGAATCCTAAGCCGGATCCGAGCGACCAGGCCCGCGACATTGCCAGAGGAGAAAGTCCATGCCTTCCAACGGAAAAATATCTCTTGAAGAACTCAATCGCCGGCTTGCCGACGCATCTCTTTCGGACGAGGAACTCGCCCGGTATTTTCTGGTTGATGAAGACCGATCTGGTCCCTTCAACCCGGTTCTGACCGTGAACCCGGACACGGTCAGCGTGCCGCAAACGGCAGAAGGCACGGAGCGGAGTGCGGCACTGCTCAACAGTGCCAATTTCATCGCGCGCCTGCGCAGGCATTTCGCGTTCAATGCCCGCGTGGGAAGCGGAAGCTACCGGGGGCCGATCCTTGTCTCGGAAGGAGACAGCTGGTTCCAATATCCCTTCAAGCTGGAAGACGTCATAGACGACCTGATGCAGGACTACGCAGTCTTCAGTCTGGATGCCGCTGGTGACACACTGTCAAACATGTTTCGCGAAGCCGAATATCTGGACGCGATTGCCAATACCGGAGCCTCGATCTTCCTGTTCAGTGGCGGCGGCAATGATGTCGTTGCTGGCGGAAACCTGGCCGCACACCTATTCGACTTCGACCCGGCAAAATCGCCGGCCGCGCATCTGCGTCCTTCCTTCAATCTCATCCTCGATGAAGCGATAGGGATATACTCGAAACTGGTCAGGCAGGTCGCCCAGAAGTTTCCGAACGTTCATATTGTCTGTCATGGATATGACTACGCAAGGCCTGCGAATGGGCCCTGGATCGGCAAGCCCATGGCATCCAGGGGCATCACCGATCCTGAGCTTCAGCGGGCAATCGCTCGGGTGATGATCGATCGCTTCAACGAGAGACTTGGTCTCCTGCAGTCCACGTCAGCAAGGCTCCACTATATCGATTGCCGCAACACGGTGCCGGCAGATGAATGGTTTGACGAGCTCCATCCGACAAACGATGGCTATAGGAAAGTTGCCAAAAAGTTCGCGACCGTCATCGAGCAACTAAAGCCGAGGACCAGAGATGTCGATTACAGGGCTAATAAGGCGCGGGCTGCGAGGGCAACTGAAACCAGCAGTGCCCGTCCTGCAGTGCGACCGTCAAGGGCGGTTCCACAGAGTGCTAGGCCCAGTGACGGTCCTCGCGGCATCGCGCTTCACATCGGTCTGAATGCCATCGATCCTGCTCATTATGCGGGATGGGCCGGCCCATTGAATGCCTGCGAATTCGATGCACAGGACATGCATGAGATTGCCATGGGCCTGGGATACGACGCGACCCTCCTGCTCACGGAAAATGCGACACGCGAAAACGTTACCAAAGTATTCAAGAAGGCGGCGCAGGAGCTGAAGGAGGGTGATATCTTCTTCGTCAGCTATTCGGGCCACGGTGGCCAGGTTCCCGATTTCAATGGCGACGAAGAGGATGGCGTCGACGAAACCTGGTGCCTGTTTGATGGCCAGCTTATTGACGATGAGCTTTATCAGTTCTGGTCAAAATTCAGGCCCGGTGTCCGGGTTCTGGTGGTTTCGGACAGCTGCCACAGCGGTACCGTCATCAGGGCAGTCGTTCCCGACGCCACTACCGATGTCGCTGTTGTCAGCAGTCCGCTGGCACGGGCGATGCCCATCAACATCGCCAGTCGGACGTTCCGGCAGAACCGCGACTTCTACAGCAAGCTCGGAAGTTCGCTCTCCAGCGTGGAAGCGCAAAGTGTCAAGCGCGCCACCGATACACCGATCTCGTGCAGTGTCCGGCTGATGTCCGGATGCCAAGATAATCAGGTGTCGCTCGACGGCCCCGGGAATGGTGCGTTTACCGCGGCTTTGATCAGCGTGTGGGACCATGGCCGCTTCAGCCGCGACTATGCGGCCTTCCATGCTGCGATCTTGAGGAAGCTGCCGGAAACGCAATCTCCCAATCACTGGATGATTGGTCCGAAGAACCCCGTGTTCGATGCCCAGTCGCCTTTTGCGATCTGACGCCTTGACCCCACTCTTCGGCATGAGAGGCCAGGAGGAGAAAGCAGCAGTGTGATCGAATGGGAGCGTCGCCTGTCGTGACGCGGCGGGACAGGAACTGCTCACCACGGAAGGAGATCCAGTCGTCGTATCGACGGACCGCGCTTGCCGTCTGACGCTGCGCTTTGCGGCAAATTATCGAATGGCTCTATCGCGCAACCGGCAAATAAAATGCTAGCTTCCGGCAAAAGAAGAATGCCGGAGGATAGGATGGCGAAGAAAACGTTTGGTGACTGGATGGCTCTTGCGGAGAAAGAGCTCAAGGCGCCGCCGGAGTCGCTCGTCTGGAAGACACCAGAAGGGATCGATGTCAAACCGCTTTATACCGAGGGCGATATCGAAAATGCCAAGCACCTCGCGTCCCTTCCCGGATTTGCGCCGTTCACGCGCGGCCCGCGGGCAACAATGTATGCCGGCCGGCCATGGACAATCAGGCAATATGCGGGATTTTCAACCGCGGAAGCCTCCAATGCCTTTTATCGCAAGGCACTTCAATCCGGACAGCAAGGTGTTTCGGTTGCTTTCGACCTTGCGACCCACCGGGGCTATGACAGCGATCATCCGCGCGTTGTCGGCGACGTCGGCAAGGCCGGAGTGGCAATCGACAGCGTCGAGGACATGAAGGTCCTGTTTGATGGCATACCGCTTGACAAGGTCTCGGTGTCGATGACGATGAACGGCGCGGTCATACCTATCCTGGCGAATTTCATCGTGGCCGGAGAGGAACAGGGTGTCTCGAAGGCCGAGCTGTCGGGCACCATCCAGAACGACATCCTCAAGGAGTTCATGGTCCGCAATACCTACATCTATCCACCGGAACCATCGATGCGGATCGTTGCGGACATCATTGAATACACCGCGAAGCAGATGCCGAAGTTCAACTCCATCTCTATCTCGGGCTACCACATGCAGGAAGCTGGGGCGACCCTGGTCCAGGAACTTGCATTCACTTTGGCCGACGGTCGGGAATATGTCCGGGCAGCGATCGCCAAAGGCCTGGATGTTGACGATTTCGCCGGTCGGCTCTCCTTCTTCTTTGCCATTGGAATGAATTTCTTCATGGAGGCGGCAAAGCTGCGCGCCGCACGGCTGCTCTGGACGCGGATCATGGAGGAATTCAAACCCCAGAAAGCCTCCTCGCTGATGTTGCGTACGCATTGCCAGACGTCGGGCGTGTCGCTACAGGAACAGGATCCCTACAATAATATCGTCAGAACCGCATTCGAGGCGATGTCGGCTGTCCTCGGTGGGACCCAGTCGCTCCATACCAATTCCTTCGACGAGGCGATCGCCTTGCCAACCGATTTTTCGGCCCGTATCGCCCGCAATACGCAACTGATCCTCCAGCACGAAACTGGTGTGACCAAGGTCGTCGACCCTCTGGCTGGATCCTACTACGTCGAGACCCTGACGAATGAGCTCGCCGACAAGGCGTGGACGCTGATCGGTGAGGTCGAGGCACTCGGCGGCATGACGAAGGCTGTTAATGAGGGCCTTCCCAAACGTCTCATCGAGGAGGCGGCGACGCGCCGGCAGGCAGCGGTCGACAGGGGCGACGAGGTGATCGTAGGTGTCAATAAATACAGGCTCGATACGGAGGAAGACATCGAGATCCTCGCCATTGACAATGCGGCTGTTCGAACGGCCCAGGTAAAGCGGATCGGTGAAACGAAACGCCGCCGCGACCAGGCAAGGGTCACGGCGGCTCTGGATCAGCTGGGACTGGTTGCGATGAGCGGTCAGGGTAACCTGCTTGAGGCAGCCGTTGAGGCAGCCCGCGCGCGCGCCACAGTTGGCGAGATTTCTGATACCATGCGGCATGTATTCGGCGATCACGCTGCCGAGCCCGAGGTCATCAAGGATGTCTACGGGCAGGCATACCGGGACGAGCCCGAGCTCGAGGTGCTGAAGGATCGCATGGCTGCTGCCGCCAGGGTTCTCGGCCGAGAGCCCAGGATCATGGTCGCAAAGCTCGGGCAGGATGGGCACGACCGTGGGGCCAAGGTCATCGCCTCGGCATTTGGTGACATCGGGTTCGACGTCCTGGCAGGTCCACTTTTTCAAACACCCGAAGAAGCAGCCGATCTTGCTGTTGCAAGCAAGGTTGATATCATTGGCATGTCATCGCTGGCGGCTGGCCACAAGACACTTGCGCCGCAGCTTGTCGAGGCGCTCAAGGCGCGGGGCGGTGGCGACATTATTGTCGTCGTCGGGGGCGTCATCCCGCGGCAGGACTACGCATATCTAATGGAGAACGGTGTTGCCGCTGTCTTTGGACCGGGGACCAATGTCCTCGATGCTGCAAATGAGGTTCTGGATCTTCTGGAGGGCAAGCGGCGCAACCGCTAGTCGACCGTCCCTGCCTGCCGGGTTCGACACCGTGGCCGTTCATACGATCATTCGATCGTCATCGGCGCCCCCTATTCGCGGAGACACGAAAATCGGACTGGGAAAATGAGCGCTCATGAAAATTAATTTCATATAGCCAACTTTTTATGGGATTCGAGTTGACGGGTTCGAATTTTTGTCCCAACCTGACGAAAATAAATTACGCGTTGGGAACGAGATAACAGCATGAAAGTTGGAATTATCGGGCTAGGATTCCGGCTCGGCTACCTTGGCCATGTCTTCACCGCAGTGGATGAAAGCTTCGAGATCGTCGGTTACGTCGACCCCGATCCAGCAGGCCTGCCTGGTCTCGCCGAACAGGGCATTTCCGCAGGAACGGCCTACGCGTCTGCGGAAGAGCTCATCGCCAACGAGACGCTTGACCTTCTGATGATTGGCTCGCCCAATCACATGCATCTCGACCACATCAGGCTGGGCCTGGAGAAAGGTCTGAAGGTTTTCTGCGAAAAGCCAATCGTAACGACGATTGCCGAAAGCATTGAACTGGCACGACTGATGGCGAAGTTTGGTCATGAGCGGCTGATGGTCGGTCTCGTTCTGCGTTACTCTCCGCTGTACAAGGATCTCCGCGCGATCCAGGCGTCAGGCAAGCTTGGGCAAATTGTCTCGATCGAGGCTGCGGAACATATCGAGCCTTACCACGGTGCGTTTTTCATGCGCGACTGGCGCCGCTATGAGCGCTATTCGGGTAGTTTCATGCTGGAGAAATGCTGCCACGACCTCGATCTTTATAACGGTGTCGTCGGCGCGCGTCCCGAGCGTGTTGCAAGCTTTGGCGGTCGTAAGAGCTTCATCCCCGCAAATGACCCCGTGCGCGAAGGTATCAACGACGTCGAACTGTTTCATCGCAAGCCGAGTGGCTGGATGGGGTCCGACAAGGTGTTCGACAGTGACGCCGACATCATCGACTATCAGGTGGCAATCGTCGAATACGCCAACGGCGTTGGAATGAACTTCCACACCAATCTCAACGTTCCAGACCAGTTCCGTCGCTTTGCCATTATGGGATCACGCGGCATGGCCGAGGGCGATTTCGTCCGAGGCTATCTCGATGTTCATGAGCAGCTGACAGGCAAGAAGGTTGTCGAGAACAAATACGTCGCGACAGAGCTTTCGCAGCACTACGGTGCCGACGAGCAGATGGCGGCAGATTTGCTCGACAGCGTGCGTACCGGTACCGAACTTCCAGTTTCGACGCTCAATGCCCTCGAGGCCGGCATCCTGGCCCTATCGATGGACGAGGCAAGGATGAAGAAGGCGGTTATCGATCTGCGCCCGATTTGGGACAGGTTCGACGAAGCCCTGCACGCAAGAGCGGCTTGAGAGGGCGGCAAGATGAGCGTCCAACGCAACGCAGTCATCTTTGCCTGGATCCTTCTCCTTCCGGCAGTCCTCTATGTCGCTGTGATCGTCGCGTATCCCCTGGTCGACACGTTCATCCTCTCCTTCACCGATGCGTCGCTGAAGAAGACGACGAATTGGGTCGGCTGGGTGAACTACAGTAAGATCTTCAACGCTACCTTCGCCGAAGTCATCGTTCGCACCTTCATCTGGACGTTCTTTTCTGTCTCCATCAAGATGATTATCGGTGTCTTCGGGGCGACGATGCTGAATTCCGCGGTCCCCGGCAGGGCGCTCTTCCGCGTGCTGACGATGCCGCCATGGATTGTCCCAATGGCGATCGGCATCTTCATGTGGGGCTGGATGTACAACGGCCAGTTCGGAATGATTTCCGGCATGCTGCAGCGTTTTGGCCTTGTGGACGCGCCGGTCGCGTTTCTCGCACAGGGGTCCACGGCGTTCTGGGCGACGATCATCACCGACGTCTGGATCGGCGTTCCGCTGGTCACGCTTTATATGCTCGCGGCCATGCAGGCGATTCCGCAGGACCTCTACGAGGCTGCCTGGACCGACGGGGCCGGCCGCTTCTATCGCTTTCGGCGCATTACCCTCCCGCTGATCGTCCCTTCGATGATCACCATGTCGATGCTGTCACTGATCGCGACCTTCAATTCCTTCGACATCATCTGGATCCTGACGCGTGGCGGACCGAGCGGCGAAACGACGACGATGATCATCGACACTTATAAAACCGCAATCGGCTCGAACAAATACGGCGAAGGCGCCGCGCGCGCCGTGCTGATCTGCATCTTCCTGTCGATCTTCTGCGTCTGCTATTTCCGCGTGACCAGTCGCCTTACGTCCGGAGACAAGCGATGAAACAGCCACATCTGCTGATCCATCGGTACAAATGGTATGAAATCATCGGCATCTATGCCGGCATCCTCATTTTCCTTACCTTCGTGCTCGCGCCCTTTGTCGAGGGCTTCCTGGTATCGCTTAAGCCGCTCAGTCAGCTCTTTTCATCACCCTATCGCTTCATCCCGGAAAACGGTTCCTTCGAGGCCTATCGGACTATGTGGATTAGCGTGCCGGGCTTTGCGCGCTACATCTTCAATTCCTTCTTCATCTCGACCATCGTCACCGCTGTCGTCCTAGTGCTGGTGATCCCTGCCTCCTACGCGTTCGCGCGGTTTGAATTCAAGGGCGCCGGGCTGCTGCTCGGTGCGTTTCTGGCCGTCAACATGTTTTCGGGCGCAGTACTGCTCATCCCGCTGTTCCGGCTGATGCGCACGCTCGGCCTGCTCAACACCTATTTCGCAATCATGGTTCCGGGTGTTGCCTTCCTGATCCCGTCGGCGATCTGGCTGTTGAGAACCTACATGATGCGCATCCCGCGGGAGTTGGACGAAGCCGCCTTCGTTGACGGTGCCAGCCACTTCTATACGCTCCGCCGCGTCATCCTGCCGATCGCCATGCCCGGCATCATGGTGGTTGCAATCACCACCTTCATCGGCTCTTATGCCCAGCAGTTCATCTTCGCGCTCACCTTCAATTCCAAGACCGAATTTGCGCCGTTACCGGTCGGCCTCTTCGCCTATTTCGGTCGCCAGGAAGTGGTCTGGAATGAACTGATGGCTGCAAGTTTCGTCGGCATCGCGCCGGCCATGATCGTGATTTTCTTTCTTCAACGGTATCTCGTCAGCGGGCTGACCGCGGGCGCGGTGAAACAGTAAGTCAACCACCAGAGAAAAAACGGGAGCTAACAAAGTGACAATTCATTTCAAGACCGGGCTGATGGCCCTTGCCCTGCTCGGTTCTACCGCGCTCGGCGCCATGACCGCGCAGGCCGCTGACAAGGAGATCAGCTGGATCTACTGCGGCGACAAGATCGATCCGATCCACGAAAAATACATCAAGGAATGGGAAGGCAAGAACCCGGGTTGGAAGGTCACGCCCGAGGTCGTCGGATGGGAACAGTGCCAGGACAAGGCCACGACGCTTGCCGCTGCAGGCACGCCGGTCGGAATGGCCTATGTCGGCTCGCGCACACTCAAGGAATTCGCACAGAACGACCTGATCGTTCCGGTCCCGATGACCGACGAGGAAAAGAAGAGCTACTACCCGAATATCGTCGACACGGTCACCTTCGACAACAATCAGTGGGGCGTGCCGGTCGCCTTCTCGACCAAGGCACTCTACTGGAACAAGGACATTTTCAAGCAGGCTGGTCTCGACCCTGAAACCCCGCCGAAGACCTGGGCTGAAGAAATCGCCGACGCCAAGCAGATCAAGGAAAAGACCGGCATCGCAGGCTACGGCCTTCCGGCTAAGACCTTCGACAACACGATGCATCAGTTCATGCATTGGGTTTACACCAACAACGGCAAGGTAATCGACGGCGACAAGATCGTCATCGACAGCCCGGAAGTGCTGGCAGCGCTCCAGGCCTACAAGGACATCACGCCCTACTCCGTCGAAGGCGCGACCGCCTACGAGCAGAACGAGATCCGTGCCATCTTCCTCGACGGCAAGGTCGGCATGATCCAGGCAGGCTCGGGTGCTGCTGCCCGCCTGAAGGACACCAAGATCAACTGGGGCGTGGCACCGCTGCCGCTTGGCCCTTCCGCCAAGGGCGAAGGTACACTGCTCATCACCGACAGCTTGGCCGTCTTCAAGGGGACGGGCGTGGAAGACAAGGCGATCGAATTCGCCAAGTTCATTACCTCGCCGGGCCCCCAGGGAGAATATGAGCTTCAGGGCGGCGCCGGCCTCACGCCTTTGCGTCCGTCGCCGAAGGTCGATGAATTCGTCAAGGCAGATCCGTCCTGGAAGCCGTTTATCGACGGCATCGCCTTCGGTGGTCCCGAGCCGCTCTTTACGGATTACAAGGGCTTCCAGAACTCGATGATCGAAATGGTCCAGTCCGTCGTGACGGGCAAGGCCCAGCCGGCCGATGCCCTCAAGAAGGCTGCTGGCGAGATCGAAGCGTTCAAGTAAGCCTTTGTCGGGATCGCGGGCGCAACAACCGCGATCCCCCTTACAGTATGCATGCTGCAGGCGCGGCAACCGGAGACAGGTTTTGGGACAGCTTCTTCTCAACAATGTTCAGAAGTTCTATGGCGACTTCGAGGTTCTCAAGGGCATTCAGCTCGAGGTGAAGAACGGCGAGTTCGTGGTCTTCGTCGGGCCGTCTGGCTGCGGCAAGTCGACGTTGCTGCGCATGATCGCCGGTCTGGACGCGACCTCCGGCGGCGACATCGTCATCGGCGGGCTCCGAGTGAACGACCTGCCGCCGGTCAAGCGCGGCATTGCAATGGTGTTCCAATCCTACGCCCTTTATCCGCACATGTCGGTTTTCGAGAACATCGCATTCCCACTGCGCGTGGAAAAGATGGAAGAGGAAAAGCTCAAGGCCAAAGTCGAGCACGCCGCACGCATTCTCCATCTTGACCAGAGGCTGCAGCAGAAGCCGGGGATGCTTTCCGGCGGCCAGCGCCAGCGCGTGGCGATCGGCCGAGCGATCGTGCGCGAACCGAAGATCTTCCTGTTCGACGAGCCGCTTTCTAACCTCGACGCGGCGCTACGCGCCGACATGCGCATCGAGCTTGCCAAGCTGCATCGCCAGCTGAAGGCGACGATGATCTACGTCACCCATGACCAGATCGAGGCGATGACCATGGCAGACCGGATCGTAGTGCTCAACGCCGGGGAGATTGCCCAGACCGGCGCGCCGCTGGAACTCTACCACAAACCGGCGAATATCTTCGTCGCGAGCTTCATCGGCAATCCAAAGATGAACTTCCTGCCGGTTACCTGTAGCGCAGTCAGTGAAGCCGGCGTGGAGATCGATTATCAGGGGCAGAAAGCTACCATCCCAGTGACGCCGCGGCAGGGCGCTGTTGGCAAGACGCTGACGCTGGGCGTGCGCCCCGAGCACATCCAGATTGGATCAGGTGACATCCAGATCAGAGTTGCACCTACGGTCATCGAACGACTTGGCGCACAGACAGTTGCCTATGCATCGCTTGACGGTGAAGGCGAGAATTTCTGCGCGACGCTGCCGGGCGGTGCTGCCGTTCGGCCGGATCAGCCTCTGTTGGCCGGGATTAACGTTGTCGACTGCCATCTGTTCGACGACAAGGGGATATCATTCGAGCGCCATGTCGAACTGACAGATATCGACGTGAATTTGCTCAACCCCACCGCGGCTGCCTGATCAGCCGACCCGGGGAGCGCCGCCCTCAGTACAGGGGATAGAAGAGCCTGTTAGCTGGGTAGGAATAGGCGCCACGGTCGAGGATTCCCAATCTAGACATGCAGTTTCTGAGCGCCGTGACGTGCCAGGGATTGGCTGGATAGGGAGAGCCCCGGTAGTTGGCCTCTGGCTCGCAATAGCGATAAGCCCGCTCAAACCGCGCCAGAAGCACGGGATCCGAATCCATCCGAACGCCATGAAAGCTTTGCCATTCCGCCGGTGCTTCCGCCGCCGAAATCGCCAACAGACTAGCCACTATGCCCAATGCAACGGAGACTCTCATCGACCTGACCTCCCGCGCGCCTAACGCCGCTGAAAAGAAGATGCTTTTCAATCGCGTAACGTCAAGAGGCATATGTCAAAGGAAGGCGAGATTCGTTACCAGACGAGTCCGCGCGCAGCCACGTCCTCGACACGGGTGACGACGCCGTCGCGGTGAAAGACCATCGTGTCGAAAAGATTGGATACAACGCATGTGTGGTTGGGGATGATGCGGATCTTGTCGCCGATCTCCGGACGCCTGTCGCCGCATTTCGATAAGTCGATAACGCCGTGTTCCTCAGACAATCCAGTGATCACCGCCTCGGGGTAACCGACCACAGTTCCGAAGTCGGAGAAGCCAAGCAGGTCGGAGGTTAGTGCCTTTGAACCGGCGTCGATGACGGCACGATCCCCGGTCGGGCGAGACACGACCGTCGCGAGCACGTGCATGGCGCAGTCATCCCAGCTGCAGTGACCGGCGCGAACCATGGCCCGATCGTTGTAGATATAGGTTCCGGCACGATGCTCGGTCGCGGCGCTGACGAGATGTGCCTCAAACAGACTCGGCGTGCCGCCATTGCTGACGATCGGGCAATCAATTCCCTGCTCCTCGAGAAGCGATAGTGCTTCGCCGAGAAATGCCTGTACCGCCTCGGCAGCCCCGGGCTTCGGATAGTTGAGAAGCCCACCGAAAGAGAGGCCGGGGATGCTGTGAATGCGCTTCGCCAAGTCTCTTGCTTCATCGGGCGTCTGGACGCCGCAGCGGCCACCACCGGTATCGCATTCGACCAGCACAGTCAGCGGTTTACGGGATGCGAAATAGGCAGACAGGCCATCGACCGTGGCCGTGCTGTCGGCGACTACCTTCAGGTCGGAGATGCGGTCGTTGAGGGCTGCCAGCTGCTTAAGCTTTTGCGGGCCGAGGATGTTGAAGGTGATCAGGATATCCTGGAAACCAGCCGCTGCGAAGACTTCAGCTTCACTGATCTTTTGACAGTTGATGCCCTTTGCGCCTGCTGCGATCTGCTCGGCTGCGAGCGCCGGGATCTTGTGGGTCTTGATATGCGGCCGGAAGTTCAGCCCGTGCTCGTCCATGTAGGCCTGCGTACGGGCGATGTTCGCCGCCAGGCGATCCTCGTCGATGATTGGCCGTGGCGTCGAGAGATCGGCGACCCTGTCGCCTGGCCTGGCGATGATGGCGAACGGATTTTCCTGCATATGACGCGCTCCGTGTTAGCGGCCGTGGGGATCGGCGACCATCGGCCAGATGTTCTTCGGCGCGCGACGATAGGGCGTCTTGGCCGGATTGTTGGGATAAGGCGTTCCGGCCGAACAGTAAATGATTTCCGCTGCGATCTTGGAGAAGGACGCGTAGAAATGATTGGTCGATTTGATCACCAGGATTTTCTTGGATGTCGGATCGATACCCATAACCGAAAAGAGGCTCGGATCGAAGCTCTGGGCGCGCGTCGAGTTCAGGATGATATCGATGCCGTCGAGTACGATATGCGCCGCATCGCCGAACGGCGCAAAGCTCTCGCCAAAACGCATCTCGGCATTCGCAACGAGCTTTACGACCTTGACGATCCCGTCCACAGGATTGCCGGTGCCGGGGCCAGACTTGGCGCCGAACCGGAGCGGAATTTCGGCGCCCTCGCCTGCTGCCATACAAATCTGCACTGCCATCGGGTCCCAGATCGTGCCTATCGCGACACCCTTGGCGCCTCTTTCGATGAGCTCCTGGAGGAGGACGGTGGCATCGCCTGCAGTGCCGCCGCCGGGGTTGTCCCATACGTCAGCGACGACGACAGGCCACGAGGTTGCTGCCATAGCCTGCGTGACAGCCTCGACCTCGTCGATCTGCGGCATCATGAAAGTGCCACGTTTGGAAAACAGCTCTAGGCCAAGCTCACGTGCAAGGGCCGCACCTTCCTCCGGCTTGTTGTTGGTGACGACAAGTATCTTCGTACCCATCTCGGGCACATCTCCGGCCATGAAGCCGTGAACCACGGAGATCGACAGGATATCAGCGTGGTCCTGCTCGATGTGCATGATCTTGTCGACGAAGG
Source organism: Rhizobium sp. BK399 (assembly GCF_014194695.1). Classification (GTDB taxonomy): domain Bacteria; phylum Pseudomonadota; class Alphaproteobacteria; order Rhizobiales; family Rhizobiaceae; genus Rhizobium. Next base: position 240,926 of record NZ_JACIAH010000008.1, read on the forward strand.
AACGCATCGGGTCGCGCGAGGTGGGATAGACGTCGATCATCCGGCAATCGAACGCGGACATGACGGGGTTCAGGCGCCCTTCCAACGTCTCCACGGCAATCCGCCAGAGATCCTCGGCGCGGTCGACGAAATCAATGTGCGGGAACTCTTTGAAGTAGACCAAGAAGTCTGCCGCCTTTAGGCGCTTGGCGGTGAGGTGGCTGTGCGGATCGAGCTCGGCGCAGACGAGGAGCTCTGGCCCGACGATCTCGCGGACACGCGCCAAAATATCGCCCTCGGTGTCCTCGTAGCCGGCGGCGACCATGGCGCCGTGCAGGCCAAGGATAACGGCGTCGACAGGCATGGCGGCTTCTAGCTGCGCGAGCACCTCGTCGCGTAATCCCTCATAGGCGGAGCGGTTCACCAGCCCGGCCGGGTCCGCCCAGGCGGCGGTGCCCTCGATCAGTTCCCATCCCTTCTCCGCGCAAACACGACGCCCCACCGTGATCGGTGCCGAGCAGAGCGTTGGCGTTTCCGGATGTTGGCCGGGAGGCGCATAAAGCGACGCTTCGAAGGCGCGTCGATCGACGCAGATCGGTGAAAACGTGTTGGTCTCGGTTGCGAGCGCCGCCGTGAAAATGCGCAAGGGTTCGGCCTTTGTGTTGATCAGCCCATCGGGTTCGGCAGGTAGCCGGTAAAGCCGCAGATCTTCCAGCGGCCTTCATGCAGGCGGCAGTAATAAAGTGTCTGCCACTGCATGATATCACGCGTGCCATCAGCCTTGCTGAGGCCGCCATCGAACTTCTTGCGCACCAGCGCCATGTCACCCTCGATCTCTATGTCTTCGAGCGTGGTGGTCGTGAAGATGGCCGTGCGGGTGTCTTCGGCAAACGCTTGCGTGGCAAATTCCTCTGCCTGACGCACCCACTCGTCGCGGTAGGCAGACAGCGTCGGAAACGCAAGCCGCCATTTATCGGGGCTGACTTCTTTCCGTCCATCGATGCCGATGAAGCCTTCCTCGACAAAATCGTGCTCGACCATCGACCAGTCGCCAGCAAGGAATGCATCGATGTCGCGAGGGACCAGCATCTCCCAGATCGAATGCCGCGCGACGTCTGAAACGGGAAACGGGTTTTTGAAAGGATCGCGCATTATCTCCACCGGATTGAAATTCTTTTCATCAATGGCGTTTTTCGCTGGTCAAATTCGGCTTTCTATGGTCACTTGTCAACTTAATACGAAAATAATTTGCAAGGATCGATCGATGTCCATTAAGCGCTATGGCGCGGTTCAAAAGGGTGCCGGTGGCAAGCCCCTGCCCTTCGCGCGGGCCGTTGAAGCCGATGGCTGGCTCTATGTATCTGGCCAGGTCGCCATGGAAAATGGCGAGATCATCGATGGCAATATCGTAGCGCAAACCCACAAGACGATCGAGAACGTCCTGGCGATCCTCAAGGAGGCGGGATACGGCCTGGAGCATGTCGTGCGTTGTGGCGTGTGGCTCGACGATCCCCGCGACTTCTGGACCTTCAATGCAATCTACCAGCAGTACTTCGGTGACCATCCCCCTGCTAGAGCCTGCGTTCAATCGTCGATGATGGTTGACTGCAAGGTCGAAATCGATTGCGTGGCGTATAGGTCGAAGGATCTGTAAACTGCACACGACCGGGGGACGGGATGGATATTTTCTCAACACTGCAGGAAGAGAAGCCCCGGCTTTCACCCTCCGAAAGCCGTATCGCCGATATCCTTCTCAAGGACTTTGAGTTTGCGGTAAATGCCTCGATCATCGAGCTCGCCGAAAGGGCGGACGTTTCTCCGCCCACCGTCACGCGTTTCTGCCGCCGATTGGGCTGCGAGAGCTTTTCCGATTTCAAGGTTCAGCTTGCCAGGACAGCTTATGTTGGCATGCGCTACTTGAAGCCGGAACCCAAGAGCACCAACCCGGGTGATGTCGCGCAGGACATCATCACGAAGGCACAGAACGCACTGTTCCTGCTTCATCGTTCGCTCGACCTGGCTGCGATCGAGCTTGCCGCCGAGCGGCTCTCACGCGCCGACATGATCTATGCCTTTGGCTCCGGCGGCAACTCGTCGATGATTGCAAGCGAACTTCAGAACCGGCTTTTTCGCTTCGGCCTGCATGTCACGGCGAGCTCGGATCATGGCATGCAGTTGATGATGGCAGCCGCCGCGAAGTCGACAGACGTGTTGATAGGTTCTTCCTTTACGGGACGCAATGCCGAGCTCGTGCGCGCTTTCGCGCTTGCCCGCGAGTCAAGAGTAACCACTATAGCGCTCACCCAAAGCGACAGCCCGGTGGCAAAGGTGGCGGAAATTGTTGTGCCTGTCGACCTGCAGGAAGGTAGCAACATCTTCCGGCCGACGTCGACGCGCATTGCCTATCTGGCGATCGTCGACATTCTTGCCAGCCTGGTCGCCTATGCAATTCAGCCGAAGGCTGCCGTTGCGCTACGCCGCATAAAGCAACAACTCGTTGCCCATCGCGATGGTGACGACCGGCAACTCCTCGGGGATTAACATGCCAAAAAGGGATGCAGAATGACAAGGACGGTAGCGATCGTAACGGGTGCTGCAGGTGATATTGGACGAGCCATCGCCGAGCGCCTTGCAGACGATCACGATGTCATTGTGATCGTCGATATAGATCCCGCAGCCGCCGCCAAGGCCGCGCTCGATCTCGGTCCTGTCGAACGCTTTGTCGCGCACGCCTGCGATGTAACCAGCGAAACAAGCGTCGCCGAAATGGCAAGCCAGGCAGCCTTGCTGGGTTCGGTGCGGACACTCGTCAACAATGCCGGCGCGGCGCGTGCCGTCAGCCTGCATGACACCACACCCGAGATCTGGCGGATGGACAATGCCCTCAATCTCGAGGCTGCGTTCTTGTGTTTCCGGGCTGTCGAACGCCAGCTGGAGGCCTCGAAGGGATCCGTTATCAACATTGCTTCCGTAAATGGCATGAACGTGTTTGGCCACCCCGCTTATAGTGCCGCGAAAGCCGGGCTGCTGCATTTCACCAAGTTGGTTGCCGTCGAATACGGAAAGCTCGGCATTCGTTCAAACGCGGTTGCACCTGGCACTGTCCGCACGAAGGCCTGGGAAGCGCGTGCTGCGGCCAACCCCAATGTCTTCGAAGAGGCGCGACGCTGGTATCCGCTCCAGCGGGTTGTCGATCCAGGTGACGTGGCCAATGCCGTGGCGTTTCTTGCGGGACCACAGGCTGGCGCAATCACGGGCGTCTGCCTGCCCGTCGACTGCGGGCTGACTGCCGGTCAGGCGGAGCTGGCGCGGACGTTCTCGCAGTCCGAACACTATTGATCCCGATACACGTCATGAGAGGAACCTTGATGTCGTTGGCGCCCTATCGCCTGGAGAGTTCGTGGCAGCCTGACGGCGGTCCGAACGGTCGCTTTACGTTTTCGCTCTTCAATCTCTCCGAGGAAACGCTCTTTGGCTTCACGCTGGCCTATACGTCGCTGACGCGCGTCATCGATCCTAAGGCCTGTGAGAATGCAACCTTTTTACGTCGTAACGCGAATTTCCATGAATTCGCCCCACCGGAGGGCCTTCGGGTCGATCCGGGTAAGAGCTGGAATTTCACAGTCAGCGGTCTTCACCGGCCGGCGCGTCATTGCACCGATGGTGCCAAGTCGGCTTATGTCACGCTCCAGGACGGGAAACATATCACAGTCGCCGTATCCGACCTACTTCTGGAGGGCTGCGTCAATGAGCCTCCGCCAATCCTTCTGCCGGAGGGCAAGGTCGCGCTGCCATTTGCATTGCAACCCTGGCCGGCGGACATAGACGCGAAGCCGGGAGAAGATTTCCCCGTTGTTCTCTATCCGGCCGAAGGATCGACGCGCGATGATGTGCTGGCTATCTCGACAGTTCTGTCGCTTCACCGCCGATTGTTCGAGAGTAGTCACGCGCCATTCAGTCTTGCTGCCTCGCCGCAGGGGCGTTCTGTGCAGTTCCTGGTCGATGCAACCATTGCTCCGGAAGGCTACAAGCTCGAATTCTCCGCGACACAGATTGCGTTGTCCTTTTCCGCGAAGGCAGGACGCCAATATGGGTTGACTTCGCTTGCGCAACTCCTCCATGGCGCCCGCACCGACCGGAGAAACTTCCGCTTTCCTGTCTCCGGTACGATTTCGGACAGGCCGCGATACGGTTGGCGGGGCTGCCATCTCGACGTGTCGCGCCAATTCTACCCGACCGCCGACGTCAAGCGGTTGATCGACATCCTTGCCTGGTTGAAGCTCAACATCTTCCACTGGCATCTGACGGACGATGAGGCATGGCGCCTTGAAATCAAGGCCTATCCCCAACTCACGACGACCGGCGTCCTTCGTGGCCCGGATGAACCTCTCCTGCCTCAACTCGGCAACAGCGCAGAGCCTGTCGGTGGCTTCTATTCCCAGGACGATGTCCGCGATATCGTCGCCCATGCGGCGAGATTGAGCGTCGAGATCATCCCGGAGATCGATATTCCCGGCCACAGCACGGCGACACTGACCGCGATACCCGATCTGACTGACGGCCAGGAGGCGCCCGAGAGCTACCATTCGGTGCAGGGCTACCCAAACAATGCTCTCAATCCCGCGGTGCCTCTGACCTATGAATTCCTCGAAACTGTGCTCGACGAGATGGTGGACCTTTTTCCGTCACTGTACCTCCACATTGGCGGTGACGAGGTGGCGAACGGGTCCTGGCTGGCCTCTCCGCTTGCCAAGAAGCTGATGAAGCAGGAAGGGATTTCGGGCACTTTCGCATTGCAGTCCTATTTTCTCAACCGCGTAAAAGAGATGTTGACGGCTCGCGGTCGCAAGCTCGCGGGCTGGAATGAAGTTGCACATGGGGGTGGTGTCGCCCCAGAGGACACATTGCTGATGGCCTGGGAAAATCCGCAGGTCGGCATCGATCTTGCGACCGAGGGCTATGAGGTCGTCATGACGCCGGGGCAGGCCTATTACCTCGACATGGTACAGGCGGAGGCATTTCAGGAGCCGGGCGCAAGCTGGGCCGGAACCGTGCCACCGTCCCATACCTATGCCTATGAGGCGGAGGGTGACTTCCCCGAAGCGCTGAAGGACCGAATGAAGGGTGTACAGGCGTGCATCTGGTCGGAACACTTCCTGTCGCGCGGCTACTTCAACCGGCTCGTCTTTCCGAGGTTGCCGGCGATTGCCGAAGCCGCGTGGACACCGAGGGCCATGAAGGACTGGGAACGCTTCGCTGCGATCGTGCGGCTCAGCCCGGAATTATGAGGCAAGTGATGCGGTTAGCTGTGGGCGGAATCCATACGGAATGCAGTACCTATTCGCCGGTCATGATGACGGCTCAAGATTTCCGCGTGCTGCGCGGCGGGGAACTTATGGTCTCCGACTACTTCGCCTTCCTCGACGCGGATGGCATTGAACACCTGCCGCTCCTGCATGCACGCGCAGTGCCTGGCGGCCCGGTATCAAGGGCGGCATATGAGTTGTTCAAGGCGGAATTTCTAGATCGGCTAAAAACTGCCTTGCCGGTTGACGGCCTCTACCTTGCCATGCATGGCGCCATGAACGTCGAGGGAATTGATGACGCGGAGGGCGACTGGATTGCCGCCGCCCGCTCGGTGGTCGGCGAGGAGTGCGTCGTCGCAGCGAGCTACGACTTGCACGGCAATGTCAGTCAACGGATCATCGACCAGCTCGATATCTTTGCGGCTTATCGCACGGCCCCGCATATCGACGTGCGTGAAACGATGATACGCGCATGGTCCCTCCTCGTAGACGCCCTGAGGTCTGGCCGACGGCCCGGCGTGGCCTGGGCACCGGTACCCGTCCTCTGGCCAGGCGAGCGAACATCGACCGAGGACGAGCCTGCAAGAAGCCTTTACAAATCCCTGCCTGACATTAATAAGCGCGCCGGCATCCTCGATGCCAACCTGATGATCGGTTACGTTTGGGCAGACGAACCACGCGCGACCGCCTGCGCGGTGGTCACTGCGACGGATCGTGCGGCCGCCGAACGCGCCGCGGAAGAGATTGCGCTGTCCTACTGGAATGCACGCGAACACTTCGTCTTCGGGCCTGTGACCGGTCCGCTCGACGCCATGATCGATATCGCGGAAACTGCTGCGACGGTGCCGGTGATCCTTGCCGATTCCGCCGACAATCCAACGGGCGGCGGCGTCGGCGATCGGGCCGATGTTCTCAATGCGCTCATTGCCAGGGGGTTCGACGGAGCCCTGCTTGCGGGCATAACCGACCGACCCGCAGTCGAGGCCTGCTTCGGAGCCGGGAAAGGCTCGAAAATCGAACTCGCCATTGGCGGCACGCTTGATCCTTCCAGCCTGCCGGCTCATGTCGAAGCAGAGGTGGTCTTCCTCGATGACCCCGGCCCGGTCGGCGAACGCCAGGCGGTGGTGCGAACAGGCGGCATTACCGTCGTGCTATCTGCCCGCCGTCGTCCGTATCACAACATAGCCGATTTTACCCGACTGGATCTCGATCCCCAACCCCTGCGTTTGCTTGTCGTCAAATCAGGCTATCTGTCACCTGAGCTGGCGCCGATTGCCAATCCGAACCTGATGGCGCTGACGCAAGGCGTTGTAAACCAGGACATCGAAGGGCTAGACAGCAGGCGACGCATCAGACCGACCTTCCCGTTCGATCGAGACTTTGATTACGCACCGCAGGCGCGCTTGTCGGCGCGCTGGAGAGCATGATCTTTTCGGTCTGGCAGGTTCCGGTCCCGTGCCGAACCTGTTAGACGCGTCCATCCACACTGCATGCTCGGCGTTACTGCCGCACGATATATGTCATGAACCGTTTCCTTCCCGATGTTTTTCGCGACCCGACGATCCGGGTCAGCATGCTTGCGATCTTTGCATTTGGATTTGCCGGTGCATCGACCTCGCCCTATCAATCGGTTATCGGTATTCGTGAATTGGGCATGAGCAATGCTCTCTACTCGGTGCTGATTTTTTCGGCCGCAGCGGTCAACGTCACTGTCAGCATCCTGCTTGGCAACCTGGCGGACAAATTGGGCGAGTACCGGTCGCTGATGGTGACTGTCGCAGTGTTCGGGATCTTCGGCTACGGGGCGATATACCTCTTTCCAGCGCAGGGCACCTTCATCATCTGCGCGCTTCTTTTGCTGCCGGTCTACAACGCGCTTAACTCACTCCTCTTTGCCAACGTGCGTGCCAGCACCAGGGGAATGCCCCGCAATGAAATTGCATCGGTGAATTCAGGTGTTAGGGCGATGATCTCGCTCTCCTGGGTGCTTGTGCCAGGCCTCGTCGGGATCGTCCTGTCACGATCGGCAAGCATGCTGCCGGCCTATCTGTTTGCGAGCCTCGCCTGCATGGTCTGCCTCTGCCTGATTGCCGCCTTCCTGCCCCGCCAGAACGGAACGGACAACGCGGCCACACACCACCTGTCATACATTGCAGCGCTCGCAGCGGTCATATCGCCACGTGTCCTCGTGCGGGTGCTGGCCGTCTCACTCATCAGCAGCACCCTGCACGTCAATGCCGCCATCCTGCCCCTGATCGTCACGGGACCTGCCCATGCGACCGTTGGCGACGTCGGTATTCTCGTTGGCATCGTCGCGTTCCTTGAAGTCGTCTTTATCGTCGTGTGGGGCCGTGCCCAACGCATTTTGAGCAGCATCACGGCGCTCGCGCTCGGCACTGTCATCTATGTGGTCTATCTGCTCTTGCTTGGTTTTGCCTCGGCGCCTTGGCATGTCTATGCGCTGACCATCGTCAGCGGCATCGGCGCAGCGGCCCTGATCAGCATTCCGATCACCTATTTGCAGGATCTTATCGCAGATCGACCGGGCCTCGGCAGTGCGTTGATATCGGTCAATATTTTTGTAAGCGCTGGTCTGAGCGCGCTTCTCTTCGCAGTCGGAACCGGTATCGGGGGCTATTCAGGGACGGCCATCATCGGTGCCGTTGCCGGCATGACCGGCCTGGCGCTCCTCCTATGGTTCGACGGACGCGGGATTGGCTGACGATGTCCGGGCTTTCCAAACGGAAAGCGAGCGCCGGAATTGTGCCGGTGTTGCCTGTCTGCTTGCTTTGAAAGCCTTGGCGAGGAGAAGGCTCGGCGAGTCCGGCGCATAGGTGAAATGGCCGCAAAGGAGGTCGACGTCCCACGGGCCGCCGCGGTTTGTCCGCATTGGCAACATTCCATCGGCAGCAATCTGAAATACTCGGGGCGGCTGATCGGATCGTTCCGATTGCACGCTGACAATGCTGTGCGCATCCCCACGGGGAAGCATCAGAAAATCCCCGGAACGCATCGTCACCAGTCGTCCTGCGGCCGTGCGGATGGAACACTGGCGGCCGAGCACGAGATGAAAGTGTACGACGCCTGGGGTGGCATGGTCATGATCGATGACGAACGCGCCCCTCGAGCCTGCAGCGCAAATCGAGCAGCAGTTGCAGATCGGCCAGATCAAGCAGGCGGCTAAGAGTGTCCATTGAGACGATCGGTTGTAAACATGAGCTTGCTGGGCATGCAAACGCGCATGAAAAGCGTTCATGGTCCCCCCGGAGCATCGGCGCAACAATGATCATGGAGAGACAAATGTTGAAATGGAAGGAATATCGAACCCAGCTTCTCGGCCGGATCGGGGAGCTCCCCAAGCTCGCACCGGATACGATAAAAACGGCTATCAGACGCTGGCCGGGGGCGGGTCGGAAGACCAACCATCTCGATGCCAAACAGCGAGAATTGATCGCCTTGGTCGTTGCAGTCACCCTGAGGTGCGACGGTTGTATCGTGGTTCACACGACAGAGGCAAAGAAGTTCGGTGCAACGGAAGCCGAAATTGCCGAGGCGCTCGGTGTTGCGATCTCTGTAAATACCGGCGCAGCGCTTGTCTATTCTGCACGTGTCGTGGATGCTACTCACGCTGTCACAGAGTGACGGTGCGAGGTCGATCGACGCGAATGGAGCTTTCCATGACTGTGAATTCCAAACTCTCGCAGGCAGGTGATAGGGTCTCGCTCCCGACGCGGTTTCGCCTTCCGCGCGTTCCTGCGGCATTCTTTGGCATCGTTCTCGGTGTCGCGGGTCTTGCCAACAGCTGGCGGGCAGCGGCGGCGATTTGGCCGCTCCCCCCCGAAATCGCTGCCGCACTGAACCTTGTCGCCGTCGCAATCTGGCTGGTGCTGGTAGTCCTCTACACCGCCAAGTGGATCGTGGATCCGCAGGCGGCACGGGATGAGGCGGAGAATGCGGTTCAATGTTGCTTCATCGGCCTGGCTGGAGTTGCGACAATGCTGGTTGCGTTGGCCCTGCTTCCCTATTCTCGTCCCGCCGCCGAACTGATCTTCGGACTAGGAGGTACGTTCACGGTCGTGTTTGCATTATGGCGGACCGGAATTCTGTGGCGCGGCGGGCGTGATCCGGTAGCGACGACGCCGGTTCTCTATCTGCCGACCGTCGCAGGAGCGTTTGTCACGGCGACGGTCGCGGGGGCGATGGGCTATGGCGATTGGGGCCAGCTTGCCTTTGGTGCGGGCCTTTTCTCGTGGCTCGCAATCGAATCTGTCCTCCTCAATCGGTTGCTGACGGCGCCTGTCCTGGCTGAACAGTTTCGTCCGACGCTCGGCATTCAGTTGGCGCCACCGGCGGTCGGCAGCCTCGCTTATCTCAGCGTCACAACGGGTACGCCTGACATGATGGCGCATGCGATGATCGGGTACGCCATCTTGCAGATGCTCCTGCTCCTGAGGATGTTGCCCTGGATCGTCCGGCAGCGGTTTGCAGCATCCTACTGGGCGTTCACCTTCGGGATCACAGCACTGTCGACAGCCGTATCGAGAATGGTTGCGCGTGGCGATACCGGACCGATGCATGTCTTCGCCCCGCTTCTTTTCATTCTGGCAAATATCGTCGTGATCCTTGTCGCAGTCGGGACCATTCTGCTGTTGGCACGGGGAAAACTGTTGCCAACCCAAACCGCACCGACGATGTCTGCCCCTTAATGCAGTTGCGCGCTGCGCAACTGATAGCGGCATCCGCTTCAGGAGTGAGCCTCAACGCGTGTCGTTGCCTGATGCATTCTCCATGGCAGGCATCGAATCGATGTGATCTGCTCGGCAATCGCGGCAAATGGAACTTGGCCGATGTTGTCCCGAATTGCGGGCTGGAAGGGGTCCAACTATTCCGCCTCGGTCCGGGTCAGGACATGAAGCGGCTCAGATACGCAAAACTCCTTGTTGCGAATTCTGTGGGCTGCCGCGGATTGTCGTGTTCGACTACCAGGGTGCGAGCACCATTCAGGAGGGCTGCGCGCCACAACAATGGCCACACCAGAATGCCTGAGCCGACATCCGACCAACCGTCCTCGTCCTTCCTGGCACCCTCAGGTGCCTGGTCCTTGACGTGGGCCGACGCAAGGATCGGCGCATATCTGTGCAACCATTCCTCTGGAACCACACCTGCACGTGATAGCCAGGCAATGTCTGCCTGCCACGTCAACGGACTTCCCTTGGCAGTATCGAACATGAGTTCAAACCCGTACCGACAACCGAGAAGTCGCGTAAACCCTGCCATCTTGTTGTGATAGCCCAGCGCGATGTGGTCCCGCTTGAACCGTTCGGCCAAGGCGCCCAACTCGCGACCCAAGCGCTGCCAGGCGCTCGCGGTCTCCTGTGAGGCCGGCGGTGCAGGATGCGGAACGTACAGTTCCCCTATTCCGCACACTTCACAGGCTGTGAGGATTGGCCCAGCCTCACGTCGGAGTGTGTCCAGGGTGACATGGGCGGTCGGCGCGCTTAGCCCATGGCGTATGAGGCCTTGCTTCAGCTCGTCTGTATCGCGCAAATGACTTTCCAGCGGCTCCACCGAGCGGAAACCGGCGCGGGCGGCGGCCGAAAGTTGCGCATCGAGCGACCCAAGGCCTCTCATCGAGAAGAGCTGCAGGGACAGGATTGGTCTGGTCATTCAACAGCCTCCGGCCGAACGAAATTTGCCGGATCATCGTTGATGGTCTGCCCAGAGAGCAAGCGCAGTCCATCGAATGCGGCAAGCCATGGCTGGCGAGTCACAGCTTTCGAGTGGGTATTTTCGACGAGATTGGGTTGACGCACAAGCTGCTGGAGACCGTCTAATGCCTTGCCTGGTGGCGAGAGAATTGCTCCGTTCATTGACCGCGAAGCCGCCCGGAACAACCTTGGTGAGAGTGTAGGAGAAGAAAAGTCCCGCGGCATTGCCGCGGGACTTCATATGGCCGTGACCGGGAGAGAGATGGTCAGGCGGCCTGAACCTTGCGGCCGGTGCGTGCCCACGCCGGCAGCCAGTCGCCATGGGCGGCGAGCAGATCGTCCACCATTGACCAGATCTGATCAAGATCGAGTTCGGCCGCGGTGTGCGGGTCCATCATGGCGGCGTGATAGATGTGCTCGCGGTTTTCCGTCATCATGGCCTGGACGGTCAGCTCCTGAACGTTGATGTTGGTGCGCATGAGGGCCGTGAGCTGCGGTGGCAGATCGCCGATAAACGTCGGCTGGATGCCGGATGCGTCGACGAGGCATGGCACTTCAGCGGCGCAATTGTTTGGAAGCGACGTGATGCATCCATTGTTACGAACGTTGCCGTAGATGACCGAGGGTTCGCCGGTCCAAACCGAGTTGATGATCGAAGAGGCGTATTCTTTCGACTGCTTGACCTCGATCTTGTCAGCCGAGCGATAGGCCTCCGCCTGTCCCTTCCAGCGCTCGATCTGTTCGATGCAACGCTTCGGATATTCGTCGAGCGGAATGCCGAACTTCTCGATCAGATCCTCGCGGCCTTCCTTGATGAAGTAGGGAGTGTATTCGGCGAAGTGCTCCGAGCTCTCGGTGACGAAGTAGCCGAGCCGCGTCAGCATTTCATACCGCACCTTGTTCGGGCAGCGAGGATTCCAGCCCGGCTTCGGAGCGCGGCCCTCGCGATAGGCGCGCATGAGATCCGGATAGAGGTTCTTGTAGGATCCGTCGGGCAGGCGATGTTCAAGCTTCAGATAGAAAGCCATGTGATTGATACCGGCCGAGCGGTAGCGGATCTCCTCGTAGGGGATGTCGAGATCGTGTGCCAGTTCCATGGCTGTGCCCTGCACCGAATGGCAGAGGCCGACCTGCTTGATGGTTGGATACTTCTCCGCGATCGCCCAAGTATTGATTGCCATCGGGTTGACATACTGAAGCATGATCGCTTCAGGGCAGACGGCAAGCATGTCCTCGCAGATCTTCCAGAGGTGCGGGACGGTGCGAAGGCCACGCATGATCCCGCCGACTCCGAGCGTGTCGGCAATCGTCTGACGCAAACCATACTTCTTCGGGACCTCGAAGTCGGTGACCGTGCAGGGCTCATACCCGCCGATCTGGAAGGCGACGACCACGAAGTCGGCTCCATCAAGTGCCTTGCGCTGGTCCGAATAGGTCTCGGCTTTGGCCTTGACGCCGAGCGTCGAGATCAGCTTGTTGACGACGATGGCGCTTTCTTCCAAGCGCTGCGGGTTGATATCCATCAGGGCGATCGTGGCGCCCGACAAGGCTGGGCGTTGCAGCACATCACCGATGATGTTCTTCATGAAAACAGTGGAGCCAGCTCCGATAAACGTGATCTTGGGATTTCTTGCCATTATAACCTCCGGCATGTGCAATCAGGCTACCTCGAAAGCGGCTTTGACGAGCCGTTCCGTGTAGGCGGTCTTGGGATTGGTGAGAACTTCGTTGACGGGCCCCTCCTCCATGATCTTGCCATGCTGCATGACAATCACACGGTGGCAGAGGGCACGCACGACCTTGAGATCGTGCGAAATAAAGAGATAGCTGAGGCCGCGTTCGTCCTGCAGCTTGCGCAGCAGCTCAATGATCTGGGCCTGGACCGACAGGTCGAGGGCAGACGTTGGTTCGTCGAGCAGGATGAATTCGGGTTCGAGCGCGATGGCGCGGGCAATTGCGATACGCTGGCGCTGACCACCGGAAAACTCGTGCGGGAAACGCGACAGGATATTGCCTGGCATGCCAGCTGCAATCAGCGCCTCGCGGACGCGGTCGAGCCGTTCGGCTCTTGTTGCTCCGAGCTTGTTGACAACGAGCCCCTCCTCGATGATCTGGCCGATCGTCATGCGCGGATTGAGCGAGGAGAACGGGTCCTGGAACACGACCTGCATGCGCGAGCGCAGCGGCCGCATCTCGGCACGCGATTTTCCGTGGATTGGCTGGCGATCGAAATAAATCTCGCCTCCATCGGTGTCGTTCAGCCGAAGCAGCGCCTGTCCGAATGTGGTCTTGCCGGAGCCGGACTCCCCGACGAGGCCGAGCGTCTCGTGGCGGCGAAGTGTCAGGCTGAGGCTGTCGACGGCGACGAGCTCCTTCAGTTGCGGTTTGAAGAAGCTGCCATGCCGCATCATGAAGGACACGCGTACGCCCTTGGCATCGAGGATGACGTCGGACCCCTCGGGCAGCGGGTTGGCCTGCCCCCGCGGCTCAGAGCCTAGCAGGTGCTTGGTATAGACATGCTGCGGATTGGCAAAAAGCTTCTCGGTCGTGTTGTGCTCACGCATCTCGCCATGCTGCATGACGTAGACGTAGTCGGAGAACTGCCGCACGACCGTGAGATCGTGGGTGATCAGGATCACCGCCATCCGCATTTCCGTCTGCAGGTTGCGGATCAGGTTGAGGATCTGCGCCTGGACGGTGACGTCGAGCGCCGTCGTCGGTTCGTCAGCGATCAGCACGTCGGGGTCGTTGGAGAGCGCCATGGCGATCATCACGCGTTGGCGTTGGCCGCCGGAGAGCTGGTGCGGATACTGCTTGAGCCGTGCTTCTGGATCGGGGATCTGAACATGCTTCAGCAGCTCCAGCGCGCGGGCTTCCGCCTGCTTCCTGCTCATCTTGCGATGCACCCGGATGGCCTCTACGATCTGGCTCCCGATCGTATAGATCGGATTCAGCGAGCTCATCGGCTCCTGAAAGATCATCGAAATCCGGTCGCCACGCAGTTTGCGGCGCTGGCGCTCGGAGAACTTCAGGATATTGGCGCCGTCATATTTGACGGTCGACTTCGGTGCGACCACAGCACGCTTCGACAGAAGTCCCATGACGGTTCTGGCTGTCACCGATTTTCCCGAGCCGGATTCACCGACGATCGCGATGGTCTCCCCGCGGTAGAGTTGGAAGGAAATATCTTTCACCGCCTCCACGGTGCCTTGCTCGACCTTGAAGTTCACGCCGATGTTGCGGGCGTCGATGACGGGGCTCTCCTTGTGCGCTTCGTGATCGAAACGGACGGATGGGGCGAATGAGTTGACGAGTGCAAGTGCCATGTTCTTCACCTCAATAAGGATCGACTGCGTCACGCAGGCCGTCGCCCAGCGCGTTGAAAGCGAAGACGGTGACGAGCACGAAGCCGACGGGCGCCAGAATCCACGGATAGGTGCCAATCACCGAGTAATTGGCGGTGTCCTGCAGCATCAGGCCCCAAGAGATCAGCGGCGGCTTCACGGCAAAGCCGAGGAAGCCGAGGAAGGATTCAAGCAGCACAACGCTCGGGATATGCAGCGTCACGGCAACGATGACGTGGCTCATCACGTTCGGGAAGATATGCTGGAAGATGATACGCCGGTCGGTAGCGCCGACGGCCATCGCTGCCCGGACATAGTCGATGCGTGCGAGCGCCAGCGTCTTGCCGCGCACCTCGCGCGACATCTGTGCCCAGCCGAGGGCCGACATGACGACGATGACGAATGCAAGGAAGACATTGGTTGGCGCGGTCACCGGGATCAGCGAGGTCAGTGCCAGGTAGAGCGGGAGCTGCGGAAAGGCGAGAACCACTTCCACGAAGCGTTGCACCCAGGTATCGAACGCGCCGCCGAAATAGCCGGACACCATGCCAACCGTCGTGCCGATCATGGTCACGATGAAGACCACGGTGAGCGCGATCGTCAGCGAAATCCGCGAGCCGATAATGGCGCGCGAAAGGATGTCGCGGCCGAACTTGTCGGTGCCGAGAAAATGCACCGGCTGGCCATCGATCGACCCGAAGAAGTGTCGGTTTGCCGGAATGAGCCCGAGGAGATTGTATTCCGCGCCCGGTACAAAGAAGCCGAGCAGGCGCGGATTGTCATAGTCCGGGCCGACGATTGGCTGGAAGGTGACGGGATCGAGCTCCTCGGATTCGCCGAGTGCATAGACGCGGGGCGAATAGGTGAAGTTGCCGTCCTTGTCGTGGAAGCTGATCATCTGCGGTGGCGCGAAGCCGACGTCCGTCGCCTTGGGGTCCATCGGCGCGAAGAAATCAGCAAAGACGGCCATGAAAAGCAGGAGACCAACGAGTATCAGCCCCATCATGCCGGTCCATGAGCGCCTCAGGCGACGCCAGACAAGCGACAGATAGCTTTCGTTGCCGTACGGTGCGTTCTTGATGGTTTCTTCGTGCGGGGGTGGGGGAGCAGAATCAAAGGCGAGCATATCATGCTCCTCCGTACTGGCGGACCCGCGGGTCCAGTATGGCGAGCAGCATGTCGGCGATGATGTTGCCGACGATGAGCGTCGCCGAAAGGACCATCATGAAGGTTGCCGTGACGTAGACGTCGCCGATTGCCATCGAGCCGACGATGGCCGGGCCGACGGTCGGCAGCGAGAAAATGATTGCAGTCTCGATTTCGCCAGTCAGCATGTAGGGGAGCACGACGCCCTGATACATGACGAGCGGGTGGAGCGCATTTGGCACAGCATGGCGCATGACGACCGCACCACCCGACAATCCCTTGGCGCGCGCCGTTTCGACATACTGGGCGTTCAGCGTGTCGAGCAGATTGCCCCGCATGACGCGCATGTTGTAGGCGAGACCGCCAAAGGTGGCGATGGCGACGACCGGCCAGACATGGCTGACGAGGTCGACGAATTTCGCCCAGGACCACGGCGCTCCGCCATACTGCGGCGAGAAGAAGCTGCCGATTTCCGAGACGTTGAATTGAAAGACGAGGAGATAGACGATGATCAACGCCATCAGGAAGCGCGGCACCGTCATGCCGAGGAAGGAGACGCCGGAGAGCAGGCTGTCGATCCAGCTGTACTGGCGGGTGGCCGCCCAGATGCCAAAACCGATACCAAGCACCGACGCGAAGATGTGGCAGACCAAAGCCAGGGCCAACGTGCGTGGCAGTCGCTCGGCCACAACGTCCGCCACGGGCTTGTTATAAAACATGCTGTAGCCGAAATCGCCTTGTGTCACGATACCTTTGATCCAGTTGAAATACTGGATCACCATCGGCTGATCGAGGCCATGAGCGACGCGATAGGCCTGGGCCTGCGCATCGGCGGCTGCGAAGGACGCTCCACTCTGATTGATCAGCTGCGAACGGATGTAGTCGGCATAGTCACCGGGCGGAGCCTGGATGATCGCGAAGGTTACGATGCTCAAAATGATCAGTACCGGGATCGCGGAGGCTATGCGCACGAGCAGGAATCGTAACATCGGACGGTTCGCTTCTCCTTGCCGCCAGTCGCGCCTGTCGGTGCGGCCGGCTTGTTGATATTGCCCGGCCGCGCTTCACGCGCGACCGGCTTTTCGGTTGGGAGGGAAGTCTTAGTTGATCGGACCCTTGTCACCGGGCTTGCCGGGCAGCTGCTCCGGGAAGAGCTCGTATTTGCCCTGCTTGTCGGCGGCCACCCACAAACGTTCGCGGATGACGGAGTCTTCGGCCCAGTTGAACATGAAGATCGGGGTGCCTTCCGGGACGTTCGAGAAGCGTTTGTTGATGATCAGTGCACCTGGGTATTCCGTGAGGCCGACCGTATCGACATTCTCGGTTGCCACCTTCTGGTACTGCTTCATCAGCTCGACGCGCTCGTTGTTGTCCTGGCTGGTCTGGAACTTTGTGACGATATCGACCAGCTTTTCTTCGTAGGGCATCAGATCAACCTTGCCGTCCTTGCCGGCGCGATGCTGCCAGCTCGTCCGTGGGCCGACGGGCGCCAGCTGCTCGGTGTTCTGAACAACCGAGGCAAGTTCCGGCGAGCTGCGCTGGATGAGCCAATCGAAGCGGCCGCTGTAGTGGGCGTCGTCACGCTTGGGGCCGTCCAATGCATTCAGGATCACCTTCAGCCCGAGCTTTTCCATCTGGCCGATGACGCCTTCGGCAAGGCTCTTGTCTGTTGCATAGCCGTTGTTGACGAGCAGCACGATCTCGACGTTCTTGCCGTCGGCCGTCCCCGCAGGGAAGTTCACGAACCCGTCCCCGTCGGTATCCTTGAGGCCGACCTTGCCCAAGAGCTCTTTGGCGGCCTTCAGGTCGAAGGGGTAGTAGACCACGGAATTGCGGTCGTAGAAGCTCGTGCCGGAGGAGAGGCCGCCGGGATAAATCGCTGTGAACGGACCCTTAACCAGGGAGTCACCGATCGCCTTGCGGTCGAGACCCATGGTGACCGCCTTTCGGAAGTCTTCATTGCGGTTCAGATCGCGGAGGGCCTGGCCACGAGCATCAGGATCGCCCCAGCCGTTGGCGGACAGGTTCATGCGCATGTTGTAGCCGATCAGGCGTGGACCGAAGGCGAGGCGTGCGGGCGCGGTCTTCTCGGCGGCGCGCTTCAGCGACGCCACGAAGTTTTCCGGTTGCTCCAGGTTGGAAATGTCGCCGGATCCGGCAACCGCCTGCACGTCACGGTCCGCCCAGGTCGACAGCTTATAGTGCAGCTCGTTGAGGTAAGGCAGCTGATTGCCCTTCTCGTCGACCTTCCAATAGTAGGGATTGCGGCGCATCACGATGATGTCGTCCGGACGGTATTCGACAGGCACCCAGGCACCCATGACCGGCATGTTCATGTATTCCGGCGGGAACGCATTCTTGAACTGATCATACGTGTTCTTCGAATACTTCGGATGCTGCGGCTTCAGAATATGCGATGGGCCCGGGCAGAAGCTCGGATAGGCCATCGTGTAAAGATACTGCTTCGGGAACGCTTCCTTGAAGGTCCACTCGACGGTGTAATCATCGATCTTCTTGAGCGTCGTTCCCTCGCCGAAAGCCTCGGGCGAAGCGCCGCCGCCAAGCGGCGAAACGTTCGGATCGATGACCTCGTCTTCCCAGTAGAACATAATGTCATCAGCGTTGAACGGCACGCCATCCGACCATTTCGCACCTTCGACAAGGTGCATCGTCAGCTTGTGACCATCCTGCGACCACTCCCAGCCCTTGGCGAGGTTCGGAAGCGGTTCGGTGTCCTTGGCCTGGACCTGGAAGAGCGGTGCGGTGCGCGTCAGGCATTCCGAAAGGCCGATATCGATGCCACCCCAGCCTTGTGTCTGGCCGGCGCCGTAGTTCCAACCCTCCGGCCGGCCGCCGATAACGTGACGCATGGTGTCGCCGTAGACCCCGATGCCGTCAACCATGTTCTCGGTCTTGAAGACGAGCGGCTCCTTGGGAAGGCGATCCTTCACCGGGGGCAGCTTGCCGGTGTCGACGAAGTTCTTCTTCACCCAGTCTGGTTCATTGTAGGATGGAAGTGCCTTGAATTCCTCGATGGAATCTCTCGAGACGTATTTGATCTTGCCTTCCGCCGGAAATTGCGGCGGAACGGGCGGTGCTGTTGGCTCGGAAGCATAAGCGTTCAAAGCCTGGACCGAGACGCTCAGCGCCAGTCCGGCAAGAATGCCAAGGTTGCGGAAATTTCTCATCGTCTCTCCCTCTTGTTTCGGAGGCGCGCGCGGCGACCCCGGTTCTCCTCAAACGATCCGGCAACAGGCTTGCGACGATAGGGTCCCTCCCGGAGCCCCATCGCCACCCGTCCTCCGGGAAACTCAGACGGCCTGCTTCAGCGCCGCCTTTTCGGCACGCAGTTCGTCGATCGAACGGACGTTGCGGCGGGCAGCACCGGCCCAGTCGCGGGTCTCGACGGTCGATTTCGCGAGACGTTCCTTTGCTGCCGGAACACCATCCGCATACTGCGGAAGCCAGCGGGCCTGGGCGACGACCATCTCGTCGACCATCTGCCAGACCTCTTCCGGGGTCGCGACGGCACCGACCAGCGGATCGTGCAGGACGGCGAGCTTCAAGAGGTCGATGTCGCCGCTGATTGCAGCATGGACCGACATGCGCTGAACATTGATCGACGCCATGCAGGTTGCCGCACATGCTTCCGGAATCGTAATGCTGGAGACCATATTGATGCCGAATCGGTCGACGAAACCGGGCGATTCGATGATCGCGTCGGACGGCAGGTTGGTGATGACGCCGTTGTTCTTGACGTTGAAGTGGCCACGATAGACGCGTCCGGTTTCCAGCGCTTCGAGAATATGGCTGGCATGTTCGTTCGAGCGCTTGGCCGGATCGATCGGCTTTTCGGCCGAAGCCAGGAACTGCGGGAATTCCGTCTCGAACCAGTTACGCGTTTCGGTCGAGTGGCGGAGGTAACCTCCGGTCTCGCCGTGGATCCAGTCGGACATGTCGATCCACTTGGTGATCTCGTCCGGCCGCTTGCGGTACCAGGGGAGGTATTCCGAGAGGTGGCCGTTGCTCTCCGTCGAGTAGACGCCGAAACGCTTCAGGACGTCGATGCGCAGCTTTTCCTGCTGCGAGAAGACTGGATGGGCCTCAAAGGCGGCGACAAGCTCGTCCTTGCCGATCTTGCGGCCGTTTAGCTTCAGATCGACGAACCAGGTCTGGTGGTTAATGCCCGAGCAGATGTAATCGAGTTCGGAAGGAGACTTCGCGCCGAGCACTTCGGCGATCTGCTCGGCACCGTGCTGGACGCCGTGGCAGAGACCGACGGTGTCGACCTTGCCGTACTCGATCGCGGCCCAGGTGTTCATCGCCATCGGGTTCGCGTAGTTCAGGAACTTGGCGCCTGGCTCGGCGACTTCGCGGATGTCCTTGCAGAAGTCGAGAATGACCGGGATATTGCGCTGGCCATAAAGAATGCCGCCAGCGCAAATCGTGTCACCGACGCACTGGTCAATGCCATATTTCAGCGGAATGCGGATATCGTCGGCATAGGCTTCGAGGCCGCCAACGCGCACGCAGCTGATGATGTAGCGCGCGCCGGTCAAGGCCTCGCGGCGGTTGGTCGTCGCCGTCACCTTGGTTGGCAGCTTGTTGGACAAGACGATCTTATCAAGGATCTGCTTGATCATCGTCAGATTGTGTTCACTCATGTCGGTCAGCGCGAACTCGACGTCCTGGAACTCAGGAACGCAAAGGATATCGGTAAACAGTTTTTTCGTGAAGCCGACGCTGCCCGCGCCGATGATAGCGATTTTGAAACTCATGATCCCTGCCTCAATGCGATAAAATTGCCGTCGCTGAACGATGAGAAGAAGATTAGCGCCCGGGCTTGCGCTCGACGCTAGAAAAGGCCAGAAAACGGGCTTATTCTCCTCCCCGCCGGTCCTCGGTGCTGGCGGTGTTCTCTCTCTTGAGGGCGGATTATGCGCATATTCGGCGATGCCGCCAGAGAAGGATTATGCTTTCATGGGTAATTTTGTGCTGCAGAAATTGATTGACAACGGACCGGTGATGCGGACGGTGTCGCTGCCCCGTGGCCGCCAGAGCCTGCATACGATGCCCACCAGCACCGGCTACGAGATTCGCGAAAATGCCACCTACGACTGGGACGGCCGCAAGCGCGGACAAACACCTTTTACCGTTTTGCAGCACACGATCGGCGGGGCGGGAAACCTGCGGTACGAGAACCGCCAACTTCGCGTCAAGGAAGGCGAGACGCTTTTGGTCCTGGTCCCCCACAATCATCGCTACTGGCTTGATGACGGTGATCGCTGGGAGTTCTTCTGGATTTCGATGAACGGTGAGGAGGCGCTGCGTATCCATCGCTCGATACTTGCCGTCACGGGACCGATCCTGAAGCTGCAGCCGCAAACAATCGAGCATCTTGCGGATTGCAGCCTGCGCCTGATCAATGGCGCGGAAACGCCGGGGCTCGCCTCCGCCATCGCCTACGAGGCCGCGATGGCGCTGTACGACGATGTCTTTGGATCGCATCCGGTTTTCAGTGAGGAATACCGTACGATGCAGCATGTCATCGACTACATCTCGGCAAACCTCGAGCGTCCCTTGCCCGTGGAGGATCTTGCCCGGATCGCCGGCCTCAGCCGGGCCCACTTCTCACGAATGTTCGCAGCCAATGAGGGCCTCCCACCGGCTGAGTTCGTCTTGCAAAAGCGGTTGAGGCGGGCTGTGAAGCTGTTGACCAAGACCGCCAACATGCCGGTGAAGGAAGTGGCGATCCGCTCGGGGTTCGAAGACGCAAACTATTTCTCCAAGGTCTTCCGGCGGGTATACGGAACCAATCCGACAGAGTTCCGCACGACCGGCATGTATGCGAGCGTCGGCAAGGTGCGCTGACGCCCGCGAAACGCGCCGGCTACCGGGCGAGGTCGTAAGTGAGCTTGGGATACCAGGTCGCCGGTCTGCCTTCCGGAGTTGTGTCGAGGACGGTCCAGAGAGGCATGAAATCCGGTGCGCCGCGCGGATCCTGACCGGGATCGGCGGTTGCCGGTCCCATTTCCGGGTTCCAGAAGTGACGGATCGCGCCATTCTTCAGGGTGAAGACATTATAGGCGGCATCGTCACTGCCATCGGGTCCGATGGCATGATAGTCACGACTAAATTCGTCCGTTGTATCGGAATAGAGTGGGAGGTGATGCCAGCCCCGCTCCTTCTTGAACGCCAGCAAACGGTCTATCGGCGAACGCGCAACGACCGCAAAGGCAACCTGCTGGCATATGTCCGGAACCTCGCCATCGAAGGCAGACAGCATGGACGTGCACATTGGGCATGGCCGCTCGCGATTGGGTCCATACATGTAGCTGTAGATCACCAACGTGGTCTTGTTGGCAAAGAGGTCATGCATTGTGACTTCGCCATCCGGCCCCCGGAATGTGTAGTCTCTGGTTACCTCGCCACCTGGCGGCAAAGCCCGACGCTGCTCGGCGACGCGCTCGATATGGCGGCGCAGCTCGATTTCTTCGGCAAGGAGTTCGTCGCGCGCCTGCCTGTATTCGCTACTTTCGTTTGGAAAGGTGAGGGCGTTTCTTCTTGCCAGTTCTCTGGCAGAGACAAGGTTGTTCTGATCCATCACGAGACTCCTCCTTTGTTCTAAAACGCCGGCGAACCTTGCACCGGTCGCCATCCTGACAAGGAACGTTTGACAAAAGCGAAAATCGACAGGTGGCTGAAATTTTCTCCGAAATTTCCGTCCGTTCGCGCCAGGACCACATTTGCCCTCCGCTAAGAGAGGCCTCATCATGTTGTTGGCACTTATAAGCACGAGACCAGGGGGAGTGATGTCTCAAGTCCTCAAGAACAAGTTTCAGGGGCTAGCTGCTGCTGCGACCGCGATAGGGTTTGCTTCACAGCTTGCGCTCGCGCGGATCAAGCGGGAAGACAGCGATCCGCTGCCGCTTCTGAGGCGCACAAGTTCGGACTGAGTCTAGCGACCCAACTGGACCTTCCGGAGATCAGACGCTGGAACTTCGGTTCGACAATCAGGGGGGCGTACTGCGACCCGCAGTTTCCTTCGAACGGTTTTCGCGCCATACCGATAGACATCACGCCGAGTTCGTCGCCTCGGTGCTTCTTCGCGTATGCCGCAAACTGATGGGAAGCCGGATTATCCCTCTGAGTGTGTCGCTCGCACACCATTGCTCCGGAGATCTCGCTCAAATCAAGTCTCTATTCGGCTGCGACGTGCAATTCGGCGATTACTCTGATGGCCTGACGTTCGACGCAGCCGTCCTTGGCCTTCCGGTCATCGGTATAGACCCCTTCCTCACCGAGCTGTTGTCGGACTTTGCGAGCAAGCCATCACCGCGCGTGTGTCGACCATGGACGCTGGTGGAGAACACGATCTCGCCTCTATTGCCTCATGGCGAAGCGAGTGCCGACAATGTTGCGCACCGACTGGGTGTCAGCGAGCGGACATTCGCGCGGCGCCTGGCTGCGCAGGGAACGGCCTTCGGGTTGATATTGGATGGTCTGAGACATGAACTGACGATTACCTGCATGCAGGATGGTCTGCAGGCTTCCCGGATCGCCTGGTTGCTTGGATTTCACCAGTCCAGCTCGTTCACCCACGCCTGCAAGCGCTGAACTGGGAGCACACCCTCTCAGTATCGGCGGCTCCAACCGATACAATGAGACGTTCAGGAGGTAACGGCGCATCCGAGATTTCACCGTCACCCACCGGCACCAATCGCCTATTGGCATGAGGCATATGGCAGCTCAGAACAAGTTTTTGGCAGCGTATTGTAAGCAGAAGAGCAGCTGTTTTCTTAAAGTGCCAAAAAAATCAACGTCCAATTGGAAAATTGGCCGCCGCTCACCCCAGCGGTGGCATCCTTTTCCGCCTTAACCACGGCTTCTCGTGGGTTAACATTCCACGGAAATTCCATTCGCTCGCTTAATCCCGAGGGGCGCCCTTCCCGCCTCTGATATACGACCTATGTCCCCTTCATCCTTCATCTCCTGGAAGGAAGACGGAGGCCTCCAGTCATCGGTTGACCGGTGCGGATGTCTCCCTCCACGGAGGCTACGATGAAAACCTTGGTATCGCTGTTTGAGGCTGCCATTCTGGCGGCCGGCTCACCGGTCGTTTCCAACGATGGCACAGGCCTGGAGCGCGCCCAGGCCGTCTGCTCGTTTCTTCAGGGGACCGGCCTGAACGGCGATTGCGCAGTGGACGCCGGGGAGACGCTCATCGAGGTTTCTCTTGCTGGCCAGTACGACAGTCCCGCAGACTGTCCTAAGGTGGCTGACATGCTGCGGGCGCACGGTTTTCAGCTGGGTCCGGATTGGGAACTGCGGATCAAAGCCAGCATCAAGGACGAGCCGGAGGTTACCGAGTGCGGCCTGTCCCCTGCTCGCCATTAACACCGGCGATGACGTCTGCCTATGGTTTTTGTTTCGGGGCAATCGTCAATTCTGATCTGTGGGCCATACGCAGCTCGTCATCACCTTCCATCCGGTCGGTCGCCTTGTGCAGCAGGGACGAGCTGTATCCAAAGGAACGATTTCCTTCGATCAATGTGACGTCGGAATTTCCTGGATTGTCGGAGCGCTCAAACCAGTCGACAGCAAGGTGGAGGAAATTCATTTCGAACGCCCGGTTCGTCACGCCATGTCCCACGATAATGACATCGTTGGATATGCCGGACACATCGTCGATTACCGTTTGCAGGAAAAGCCGAAGACGCTGGGCGACATCCGCCCTGCTCTCCCCGTCGGGCGGCCTTGCATAGAATTTTCCACTGGTGCTGCGCAGCCTGGCCCATTTTTCGAACTCGTCCGGAAACTTTTGCCGACGCTCCGCATGATCGTATATTTCCGTGAAAAGGCCAAAGTCCTGCTCGCGAAGCAGGTAATCCTCCCTTATTGCGCCTATCCGTTCGGGCGGTAGGGTTTCGAGAAGCGCGTCCTTGCTTTGCCGGGTCCGCAAATAGGGAGAGTACCAAATGTCCAGGCTGGCGCTGCCGGTCTGCGGCAGTCCCGCGAGGTAGGACGCCAACGCCTGACCGGCCGTTTGCACTTGCCGGTAACCCCATTGCGTCAGAGGAACATTGTGGTCGCCGAACTGCCCGTAGGCCTTTTCATCAATGTTGCCGAGGGATTCGCCATGTCGGACCAGAAAGATACGCATCGCCGTCGTGTGTCTCGATGTCAGGTGCCCTCATCATGACGACAAAGGCCGTGCGGTTCAATCGGGGCAGTCTTTCGCGCAAGCAGCAGGTAACGTGAAGTGCGACCCATGGTGACGTTGTTTCTCCTCTTTCCAAAACATGCGAGGCAGCGTTGATCACTTGCAATTTCTGAGGGATCTGACCTTATGACCGAAAATTCATATCCATTTCCGATCGCGGGCTTTTGGTGTCCACAATCAATGAACAGATGTCCCTTCCCCCTCGCGGCTTTCCCGATGCTCGCACTCGCCTTTCCAGCGCTCGCCGAAACGCGCCCGCTATCGGAGGTCACAAAAAAGATCGAAGCTCAGATCTTACGTCAGAATTCGCGCCAGGATATCGAGTGCTACAAGTACATCCTGAAAGATTTCAAGCAGAGGAAAGTCAGGAAAGCCGATGTTTTTGTCGTCTTCGATGATCCAGGCATCGAGGGTATCGGGATCGGAATATCGGAGACCGATGAAAACTACAGTTGCGAAGGCGGCGAGATGAGAGCCTGGGAAGCCGGAAAGTACTCTGTCGTGAAGCAATTTCGTTAGAATTGGCGAGACACCAACCGAGATCGTCTACGAAACCTAGAGGACGTCCGCAGCGAGAGGGACGCCACGCTCCGGCGCGTTTAGATGATCGGTCGTCGACCAAGAACTGCAACGCGTGTCGGCGACGTCACATCACCCCGTTGATCTGGTAAAGGCGCTTAATAGCTGCAGGGTCGATCGTTGCCGAATCCGCCACTGCACGCCGGTCTGAGATCAAAGTCGGCATTGTGTCTGCCATACCCGACCGACCCCGTCGTGAGAGGTGCCTCGGAGCTGGTTGAACAGGCCGATGCGAGACCTGCAATAGCGACGAGCATTCCAACGGATATCATTCTTCGAAGCGTGTCCATCACAGCCCCCGTGCAACACTATCAGTGATAGAATTTAGCCTCACCGGGCTTCTCGGAAATAGGCCGAACCAATCAACATTTCGTCATCTTGGTGGGCACCGTACGTTTCCCGGCAAGGAGCAAAATACACCTGCAGCGAGAACTGGAGATATCGCTACCCACAACCTGCCGCACCATCGCAAAAGGCCCTGATTGCACATGCTTTGCAGGCGAAGCCGCGATCAGAGGGGCGGTGTGGACCCGCACGTCGGCTCTTTCCGTCAAAATCTGTTACTGAAGCACTGCGACGGGGAATATCCGACCACCCAGTCGATAATGGTTGCTGCCGACTTGCTATTGCGATGCCGGCGTGAAGCGCGCTACCAACGCATGGCGGTCACCTGGATAGGTGAAGCGGACATGGGTGACTGGTCCGACATTGCTCCAGGTACGTCGCTCGACAACCAGGCAGGCGGTATGACGCGGTATATCCAGGGCAATGGCTTCGTCGGCGCCGGCCGAGACGGCGTGGATTCGGTGCTCGGCGCTGCTCCACGGTATCTGGTTGATCAGCCACGCACCCGGCGCCATGTCAGCGAAATTTTCTTCGGCGGCTTCCGGGACAGTTGAAAGACTGATCAGGCGCTCTTCCAGGCAGAAGGGCCGCCCGCCCGCATGATGAATGCAGGATACGTCCAGCACCGACGATCCCGATGCAAGATCGAGGCGCCTGATGTCGTCCGGCCTCGCCTTGCGCTGCTCGCGCTTCGATACGGCGTAGGAATAGGCGAGGTTCAGTGACTGAACCTCCGTCCGGATGTCGTGGATCTCAAGCACCGCCGATTGCGCTTGAGGTTGCGTCACGAAACTGCCCGACTTTTTCCTGCGCTCGATGAGACCCGCCTTGGCCAGTTGCGTAAGCGCCTTGTTCACGGTCATGCGCGAACAGTCATATTCCTTGGTGAGATCCACCTCGAACGGAATGCGATGGCCAGGAGGCCATTCGCCCGAGACGATGCGGCCTTCGATCTCGCTCACGATCCGCTGGTGCAAGGTTGTGTCCTTGCCTTGATTCATCGCCACGCTCCAGTTGGTGACTCCCGCTCTAGTCGGTATACCGCGGCGAGGGAAGCCCTATGTTGTCAGGAGCTCGCCCATCGCCTTCAGAAACCTTCGGTTGATGTCCTCGCGCGCCACGTGGCGTCCGCTCGAGACCTGTTTTCGTCCAAGCGTCCAGACGCTGTCGATGGTGACGCCACCGGCAAAGACCCAATGATCGAGCAGCTGGTCGCCGGAGAGATAGGGGACGGCGGTTGCGTCGAGCGAAACGAGGTCGGCGTGGTTTCCCTTCGCGATACCACCTGGAGCCTTGAGCGCGTCACCACCGCCACCGATCGCGCGATCGAAAAGGTTCCGCCCGGTCGAACCGCTAGGGGCGGCAATGACGTTGCGACCTCTCAAGGCGAGTCGCAATGAATATTCGAGCTGACACAGTTCCCCGGGCAGGGAGATGCGAACATTCGAGTCAGAGCCGACGCCGAAGCGCCCGCCTTCTTCGATGAAAAGTGGCGCGGGGAATGTACCATCACCAAGGTTGGCTTCCGTGATCGGGCAAAGACCCGCAATCGCGCCACTCTGCGCCATGCCGCGTGTCTCTGCGTCGGTCATGTGTGTCGCATGGATCAGGCACCAGCGCTCATCAACAGGTGCGTTTGCAAGCAGCCATTCCACGGGGCGTGCGCTTGACCACGCCACGCAGTCTTCCACTTCCTTGACCTGCTCGGCGATGTGGATATGGACCGGCCCGTCGCCGGCAAGCGGCACGATCTTGGCAAGTTCCTCCGGTGTTACGGCCCGCAGGCTGTGCGGCGCGATGCCAAGCTCGGCGCCGGGGATTGCGGTTGTCACCCCGCGGCAGCCCTCCATCAAAGCGGCAAAGCTGTCCAGGTTATTGATAAAGCGTCGCTGGCCATCAATCGGCGTCTTACCGCCGAAGCCGGAATGGGCGTAAAAGACCGGAAGAAGTGTCAGGCCGATCCCGCTGGTGGTTGCTGCCGCACCGATACGCTCTGCGAGTTCGGCAATATTGCCATAGGGCATTCCGTCCCGGTCATGGTGAAGATAGTGGAACTCTCCGACGCGCGAAAAGCCGGCCTCGAGCATTTCCATGTAGAGTTGGGCGGCAACGGCCTCGACGTGCTCGGGTTCCATAGACAGGGCAAACCGGTACATGACGGTGCGCCAACTCCAGAAACTGTCGTTCGCAGGGCCCCTGACCTCTGCAAGGCCAGCCATTGCGCGCTGGAAAGCATGGCTATGGAGGTTGCTCATCGCCGGAACGATCGTTTGGTGATGCTCGTCACCGGGTCCGGCGTCAACACCTGTCTGAACGTCTTCAATTCGTCCGTCTGCAATGGTCAGGCGCACGTTCTCGCGCCAGCCTCCCGGTAGCAGAGCCGCGCTGGCGTGAAGTCTGGTCGCGACAGGTCCGGTCATTAGGCTTTTCTCCTCTTTGGCACTGCACATCTTCCTTTTTGAGGAGGATGCACAAAATTTCACTTGTCACCGCTCCTGTTATGTATATACATGTTTCCACATAAGGGAAGGCGCAAAGCTGATGACTGGGAACAAAATTTCAACCGGCGACGCATCCGGAGATCTCCGTCCACATCTGTGGCGGAACGCGCGATTGGCGACGCTCGAGCAGCAAAAATTGGGTCTCGGCATCATCGAAAAGGGTGCCATTGTCACCGAGAATGGCCGTCTAACTTTTGTCGGCCCGGAGGCCGACCTGCCGGTGGCGGCAATCGAGCGGGCACAGATCACCGATCTCGAAGGCCGCTGGGTTACACCCGGTCTGGTGGACTGCCATACCCATATCGTCTACGGGGGCAACCGCGCCCGCGAATTCGAGATGCGCCTCCAAGGGGCTACCTATGAGGAGATTGCACGGGCTGGTGGTGGGATTGTCTCCTCCGTCAAGGCGACGAACGCGCTCTCGGTGGAAGGCCTCGTGGAAGCAGCGCTTCCCAGACTGGATACGCTTCTTTCCGAAGGTCTGACCACCATCGAGATCAAGTCTGGCTATGGATTGAGCGTCGACGGTGAGCTCAAGATGCTGCGCGCTGCGCGCCGGCTCGAACGCGTCCGTGCGGTTCGGGTCGTCACCTCCTATCTTGGTGCTCACGCCACTCCGGTCGAATACAAAGGGCGCAATGCCGACTACATCACCGACGTAGTCATCCCGGCTTTGCAAAATGCCCATGCAGAGCACCTTGTCGATGCCGTCGACGGATTCTGTGAGACGATCGCGTTCTCAACCGCGGAGATCACTCGAGTCTTCGATCGGGCAGCCGCCCTCGGTCTGCCGGTCAAGCTCCACGCCGAGCAGTTGTCAAACCTCGGGGGCGCGAAGCTCGCAGCCTCATACAAGGCGCTTTCTGCCGATCACCTGGAATATCTTGATCCGGAGGGCGCTCGCGCGATGGCTGAGGCCGGGACGGTTGCCGTCCTGTTGCCGGGTGCATTCTATGCCATCAACGAAAAACAGAAGCCCCCCCTGCAGGCACTGCGAGACGCTGGCGCCCACATTGCCATCGCGACGGATTGCAATCCGGGCACCTCGCCGCTGACGTCGTTGCTGCTGACGATGAACATGTCCGCCACCCTCTTCGGCCTGACCGTGGAGGAGTGCATTGCGGGGGTCACGCGCGAGGGCGCGCGGGCTCTTGGGCTGCTTGACGAAACGGGCACTCTCGAAACCGGCAAATCGGCGGACTTCGCCGTCTGGGATGTGGAGAGCCTGGCAGAGCTCGTCTACCGCATCGGCTTTAATCCGCTTCACGCACATGTCTTCAAGGGCGAAAGGATCGACCATTGACCATTACCCTTCATCCCGGAACCGTTTCTCTCAAGCAGCTCGAGACCATTTACTGGACCGGAGAGCCGGCCAGGCTGGACGCATCGTTTGATGCTGGTATCGCCAAGGCGGCAGCGCGTATTGCCGAAATCGCTGCCGGCAATCAGCCTGTCTATGGCATCAATACCGGTTTCGGGAAACTTGCGTCGATCAAGATCGACAGCGCTGATGTGGCCACGCTTCAGCGCAATCTTATCCTCTCGCATTGCTGCGGCGTCGGCGCACCACTGCCCGAGAACGTCGTCCGTTTGATCATGGCCCTCAAGCTGGTCTCCCTGGGCCGTGGCGCCTCCGGGGTTCGACTCGAGCTGGTCCGGTTGATCGAAGGCATGCTGGAAAGGGGCGTGATCCCCGTCATTCCAGAAAAAGGCTCCGTGGGCGCGTCGGGAGACCTTGCCCCACTCGCCCACATGGCGGCCGTCATGATGGGAGAAGCCGAAGCCTTTTTTGCAGGCGCTCGTCTTTCCGGTCATGTGGCTCTCGAGAAAGCCGGCCTGAAGCCGGTTGTCCTTGCCGCAAAGGAAGGGCTTGCGTTGATCAACGGTACGCAGACCTCGACAGCTCTTGCGCTGGCCGGGCTCTTCCGGGCGCATCGCGCAGCACAGGCAGCCCTGATCACCGGTGCCATGTCCACTGACGCGGCAATGGGCTCGTCCGCACCATTCCACCCGGATATCCACACCTTGCGCGGTCATCGGGGGCAGATCGATACGGCCGCGTCGCTTCGAGCGCTTCTCGAAGGCTCCGTGATCCGTCAAAGCCATATCGAGGGCGACGAGCGGGTTCAGGATCCCTACTGTATCCGCTGCCAGCCGCAGGTCGACGGCGCCTGCCTGGATCTCCTGCGGATGGTTGCGCGGACATTGGAGACCGAAGCCAACGCAGTAACGGACAACCCTCTGGTGCTGTCCGACAACTCTGTTGTCTCGGGCGGCAACTTCCACGCCGAGCCGGTGGCATTTGCGGCTGACCAGATTGCGCTCGCAATATGCGAAATCGGAGCGATCGCGCAGCGACGCATCGCCTTGCTGGTCGATCCTGCGCTATCCTATGGATTGCCAGCCTTCCTTGCAAAAAAGCCGGGGCTGAATTCCGGCTTGATGATCGCGGAAGTCACCTCCGCGGCGTTGATGTCTGAGAACAAGCAGATGTCCCACCCTGCCTCCGTCGATTCAACGCCGACCTCCGCCAATCAGGAAGACCATGTGTCGATGGCTTGCCACGGTGCCAGACGCCTGCTGCAGATGACCGACAATCTCTTCAGCATTATCGGCATCGAAGCAATGTCGGCGGCCCAGGGGGTCGAATTCCGTGCGCCGCTTTCGACCAGTCCGGAGTTGCAGAAGGCACTGACCGCGATCCGCAGCGCAGTTTCGACGCTGGATCTCGACCGTTACATGGCCAACGACCTTCAGGCAGCGGGCGATCTCATTGCGACCGGTGCACTCAATGCATCTGTGTCGCGCGGCATTCTTCCGGTCCTGGAGGCTTGACATGTCCGTGTTCGAAGTCAGGCAGGGGACCTCGCCGGTCATCCTCGCATTTCCTCATACCGGGACCGACGTCCCTGCGGGCATCTGGGATCGCCTGAATGACAATGGCAGGAAACTTGCCGATACCGACTGGCATATCCATCGGCTCTACGACGGCCTCCTCGCCGACGCTACGAGTGTTCGCGCGACTTTCCATCGGTATGTTATCGACGCGAACCGTGATCCTCAGGGGCGAAGCCTCTATCCCGGGCAGAATACGACGGGTCTGGTCCCGGAAACGGACTTCGATGGGCAAGCGATCTGGAAAGATGGCGAGTCGCCGCGCGAGGCCGACATCGCTCTGCGGGTGCGGGACTTTCATGCGCCCTATCATGCGGCGCTTGCCGCCGAAATCGAGCGCGTCAGAGCAGACCACGGTGTGGCAATCCTTTACGATTGCCACTCCATTCGCTCCCACATCCCGTTCCTCTTCGAAGGCAAGTTGCCAGACTTCAACATCGGGACGGACATGGGCAAGACCTGCGATGGCGCGATCGAGCAGGCGACGCTGACCGTTGTCGGAGCCGCCGAAGGCTATGACAGCGTGCTCAACGGCCGCTTCAAGGGTGGCTGGACCACCCGCCACTATGGTCGTCCGGAAACGGGAGTACATGCCATCCAGATGGAGCTTGCGCAATCAACCCATCTTGAGACCGAAGCGACACCGTTTGCCTACGACAGCCATAAGGCCGACCGCCTGCGGATACATCTGAAAGACATCCTGTTGCGGATCGAACAGATCGCTCAGGGCCTGAAACGCTAGAAATCACTCCACAAGGGGAACACGCATGACATCCAATCCACGCCACAACATCCGTGAAATCCGCGCGCCGCGCGGCAACGAGCTCACTGCCAAGAGCTGGATGACAGAAGCGCCATTGCGCATGCTGATGAACAACCTCGACCCTGACGTGGCCGAAAATCCGAACGAGCTCGTGGTTTATGGCGGCATCGGCCGGGCAGCCCGCACCTGGGACGACTTCGATCGTATCACGGCGACCCTGAAGACGCTGAGCGAGGATGAGACGCTGCTGGTGCAGTCTGGCAAGCCGGTTGCCGTGTTCCGGACACACAAGGATGCCCCGCGTGTTCTGATTGCAAACTCGAACCTTGTCCCGCATTGGGCGACCTGGGATCATTTCAACGAGCTCGACAAGAAGGGTCTTGCCATGTACGGCCAGATGACGGCCGGTTCCTGGATCTACATCGGTACGCAGGGGATCGTACAGGGTACGTACGAGACATTCGTCGAAGCTGGACGCCAGCACTACAATGGCAACCTCAAGGGAAAATGGATTCTTACCGGCGGTCTCGGCGGCATGGGTGGGGCTCAGCCGCTTGCGGCTGTCATGGCGGGAGCCTGCTGCCTTGCGGTCGAATGCGACGAGACCCGCATCGATTTCCGCCTTCGTACGCGTTATGTCGACGAAAAGGCAAAGACACTCGACGAGGCGCTCGCTCTCATCGACAAGTGGACGAAGGCCGGGGAAGCAAAATCGGTGGGTCTCCTCGGCAATGCCGCGGAAATCTTTCCCGAGCTTGTTCGTCGCATGAAGGCGGGCGGCCCACGCCCCGACATGGTGACTGACCAGACGTCGGCGCACGACCCGCGCAACGGTTACCTGCCCGCTGGCTGGACGGTCGAGGAGGCTAAGGCCAAGCGCGAAAGTGATCCGAAGGCTGTGGAAGCTGCTGCGCGCGCCTCCATGAAGCAGCAGGTCGAGGCAATGGTTGCCTTCTGGGATGCGGGCGTCCCGACACTCGACTATGGCAACAATATCCGCCAGGTCGCCAAGGACGAAGGTTTGGAGAATGCATTCGCCTTCCCGGGCTTCGTGCCAGCCTATATCAGGCCACTGTTCTGCCGAGGTATTGGTCCGTTCCGCTGGGCTGCACTCTCTGGCGACCCGGAAGATATCTACAAGACAGATGCGAAGGTGAAGGAACTTCTTCCCGACAACAAGCATCTCCACAACTGGCTTGACATGGCGAGAGAGCGGATCTCATTCCAGGGCCTGCCGGCACGCATCTGCTGGGTCGGTCTTGGCGATCGCCATCGTCTCGGCCTTGCTTTCAACGAGATGGTCCGGAACGGTGAGCTGAAAGCTCCTATCGTTATCGGCCGTGATCATCTGGATTCCGGTTCTGTCGCCTCCCCGAACCGTGAGACCGAAGCGATGAAGGACGGCTCGGATGCCGTATCCGACTGGCCGCTTCTGAATGCTCTGTTGAATACCGCGTCAGGTGCCACCTGGGTATCGCTTCATCACGGTGGCGGCGTCGGCATGGGCTTCTCCCAGCATTCCGGCATGGTGATCTGCGCCGATGGCACCGACGATGCAGCTCGCCGCCTCGAGCGTGTCCTCTGGAACGACCCGGCGACAGGCGTCATGCGTCACGCTGACGCGGGCTACGAGATCGCCCTTGATTGTGCCAGGGAGCAAGGCTTGCGCCTGCCGGCAATTCTCGGGAACTGATGAAGGATACCGGGCCCCAAATCCGATGGGGCCCGATTACCCGAAAAAAGCCTTCATCGTGACCGTGACAACCTCCTCAATCTTCGGCGTGGACGCGACCAATCACTCCGTCGTCCTTGCAATCCAGGAACGAAAATGATCCGCGCAACCGTGCTCAAGTCCAGGACCTATCGCCGTATGCCGTGGAAGAACGGCGGGGGCGAAACCATCGAGATCGCGGTTTCGCCAGAGGGGGCGCCGATAAGCGATTTTGATTGGCGCATCAGCATGGCAATCGTTGCCACGGATGGACCGTTCTCGATCTTTGCCGGCGTCGACCGGACGCTGTCGATCCTCGAGGGAAACGGAATGTCGCTGGCGATCGATGGACACGCTCCTGTATTGCTGACACAAGAGAGCGCTCCCCTCGCCTTTCCGGCCGATGTTGCCGTGTCTGCAGCGTTGCCAGATGGTCCGATCACGGACCTCAACGTCATGACGCGCCGCAACATGCTGCGGCATCGGGTGGAGAGACTGGCTGTCAACTCGACTACATCCATGCGACCCGAGGCTCAGACCTGTCTTCTGCTCTGCCGCCAGGCTGCGCTTGCAGTCGAATGGAGCGACCAACATGTCGAACTTGAACCAGGCGACACAATCCTCCTGAAGGGGGCCAGAGGGGTGGACGTCACACTCCACGGCGAAGCGCCCTGCTTTCTCATCTCCATCAATTCGCTCTGAGACCCCAGATCTCGATCGATTGTGGAGCAGCTAGGTTGGTGGCAGGCACGTCCGATACGGTGGGGTCCGGCCGTGCACAACGAGTGGCTATCCAATCACCAGCCGGATCAATCACGACAGCCTGCTTATAGGACCCCTCATCTGGCATGAGCGTGCCTGACCACGTGTCGCTCCGTTTCCATCAACATGACCATTGGCAGGCGCAAACAGCCCAAGGTTCAGCCGTTCGCCCCCCTAACTCATGCCAAAACAATATTGTTTCTATAGTCTATAAATTAGATGGTTTTAGCTGTGTGGGAGCAAGTCCCTGCCCTAGTGTCTCCGTGTCGAAACAACTTCACGCGGTGACGATGTTCAGCCGCAAGGGGACGAAACATGAAATTGAGAACACTTTTGGTGGCAGTGGCCCTAGGGTCGGCCAGCCTGCTGACACCATTTCTTGCAGGGGCAGCGGAAAAGAAAGTCGTTGTCGCATATCAGACCGACGCGCTTCCGTCATCGGTCGCCATCGCCAATGGTGAGTTTGCCAAGGCAACCGGCTATGAGATCGACTTCCGCAAGTTCAACTCGGGTGCAGAGATCTTTGCCGCCATCGCTGCTGGTGATGTTCAGGTCGGCTACGTCGGCTCGAGCCCGTTTGCGGCAGCAACCTCACGCGGACTGGAGGTCAAGGCCTTCTACCTCTCATCCATTTCTGGCGTCGATGAAGCGCTCGTCGTCCGCAACGGCTCCGGGATTTCGTCGGTCTCCGACCTAAAGGGCAAGAAGCTTGCCGCGGCTCCTGTCTCCACGGATCACTACCAGCTCCTTGCTTTGATCAGGTCCATCGGGTTGACAGAAAAGGATGTACAGGTCTTCGCCATTCCGCAGCCGGAGATTGTTGCGAGCTACAACCGCGGCGATATTGACGGCGGTTTCGTCTGGGATCCGGCACTGACCGAACTGAAAAAGAACGGCAAGGTTCTGGTCACATCCAAGGACGTTGCGGACCGGGGTGCGCCCACTTTCTCCGCCTGGGTCGCCGCATCGAAGTTTGCTGATGAAAACCCCGCGTTCTTGAAGAGTTTTGCCGGCGTCATCAACACCTATTACGCCTCGTTCACGGCAGACAAGAAGGCCTGGGATGGCGATAGCGAGAATGCACGGTTGCTTGCCAAGACTTTGGGCGGAACTGCCGAGCAGCAAGCTTCCGCGCTGAAGAACCTCACTCTTCTTACGCCTGAGGTGCAGGCATCCGAGGCCTGGCTTGGCGGCGGCGACAAGTCGGGTGCCGCCAGAATCCTCAAGGATACCGCCGCCTTTTTGAAGGACCAGGGCAAGGTAACCGAAGTCCTGCCGAGCTACGCTGCCTTTGTTACGCCAGATGCAGTCGTCGACGCAAACAACTGAAAACACAATTCAAATCACCTCTGCACGCTGGCGCGAGAGGCGCCGGCGTCACTGACGAAGAGATTACATATGCTCAAAGTCGATCAAGCCAGCGTCTTTTTCAGAACGCGAGACGGCCGGACGGTCCATGCTCTCGATAGAGTTTCACTCAATATTCCCGACAACAGCTTAGTCGTGGCACTTGGAGCCTCGGGTTGCGGCAAGTCCACGCTGCTCAACGCGATAGCGGGATTCCTGCCGCTCTCGTCAGGCGCCATCACCCTTGACGGGCGCCCCGTCACGCGTCCGGGAGCAGACCGGGGAGTCGTGTTCCAGAAAGACACGCTGCTGCCATGGAAGTCGGTCCTTGGCAACGTCGCGCTTGGACTGCAGTTTGCGGGAGTTTCAAAGGCTGAACGCAGAGCTCGTGCGATGGAGTTGCTCTCTCTCGTGGGCCTGAGCGATTTCGCTGACGCATTTCCCTACGAACTGTCAGGAGGCATGCGCCAGCGTGTAGGAATTGCCCGGTCTCTGGCTGCCGATCCTGAGGTGCTACTGATGGATGAGCCATTCGGCGCGCTCGACAGCCTGACGCGGGAACAGATGCAAGAACTGATCATATCCATCTGGAAAGCCACACGAAAACGGATCTTCTTCATCACCCATTCGATCGAGGAAGCGCTGTTTCTCGGCACGCAAGTCGTGGTTATGTCTCCGCGACCTGGTCGCATCGTAGCGCGCTTTGATCTCGACTTTGTCAGCGAGTTCGCGCGAGCCGGCGACGCTGGAGCCATCAAGATGGCGCCGCAGTTTGCGACTTTGCGAGAAGAAATCCGGGGAATCCTGCATGGGTCCGATCAAATAAGGAGTGCGGCGGAATGAGTGACACCATCGAGACTGCCGGGCTCCTCGTCCGGCCCACACAGGAGCAGCCCAACACAGTGGACATGAAGGGGTTCGGCGCCGGGGAAGGAAGTACGCTCCTCATCAGCCTCGCGACAGCAGTCGTGCTGCTCACATCATGGTGGCTGGTTGCAAGGCTCGGACTGGTTCCGCGTCTCTTCCTCCCGGCACCACAGGAGGTACTGACCCAGATCGGCACGGTTTACAGGGACGGTTATGCCGGCGCCTCTCTCGGTGAACATGTCTCTGCAAGTCTCTTCAGGATCGCCGCGGCGGCCGCCATTGCGATCGCTGCCGGCATCCCGATTGGCCTGCTGATGGGTCTCAACCGGTGGGCAAAGGGCATCTTCGATACGCCGATCGAATTCTACTGGCCGCTACCGCCGCTTGCCTATCTGCCATTGATGATCATCTGGCTCGGAATTGGCGAGACGTCGAAGGTGACGCTTCTCGTCCTTGCAATTTTCGCTCCGATCTGTCTTTCCGCCCAGGCCGGGGTTCGCTCGTTGCCGATCGAACGCATCAATGCGGCGCGATCCCTCGGTGCCCGGCACTGGCAGCTGGTTGTCAGCATCGTTCTGCCATCTGCACTTCCGGAGATCCTCACAGGCATTCGCATCGGGTTCGGCGTCGGCTGGGGCACGCTTGTTGCAGCGGAACTTATCGCCTCAAATCGCGGCATCGGGTACATGATCATGTCAGCTTCCCAGTTCCTCGCGACCGACGTCGTCTTCGTCGGCATCGGGATAATCGCTGCCTGTGCATTCGCGTTCAGCCTCGCCGTTCGGATCTTGGAAGCAACCCTCGTTCCGTGGAAAGGTAAGATCTAGCGCGAACGCCTGCCACGTCCCTGACGGGGCGCCCTTTCTGTCACGACGGGGATCGACCGCAATGAAACAGATGCAGATCTTTGCCTTCGACATGAACTGCGTCGGCCATATCAATCACGGCATGTGGACCCACCCACGCGATACCTCGCTTCACTACACGGATCTCGATTACTGGGTGGATCTTGCCCGAACTGCCGAGCGCGGAAAGCTCGATGGGATATTCCTGGCTGATATCCTCGGCGTCTACGACGTTTACAAGAACAGTGCGGCGCCGGTCATCCAGGCTGCTGCCCAACTCCCTGTAAACGACCCCATGGTGCCGATCGCGGCCATGGCCTACGTCACCAGGCACCTCGGCTTCGGAGTGACAGTCAACACGACTTTCGAACCGCCTTACCTCCTTGCACGGCTCATGTCGACGCTCGACCACCTGACAAAGGGTCGGATCGGGTGGAACATCGTCACCGGCTACCTCGACAGCGCAGCGCGGGCAATGGGTTTGGAGAAGTTGCCGGAACACGACGCGCGCTACGATGCGGCAGAAGAATATCTCGAAATTCTCTACAAGCTCTGGGAGGGAAGCTGGGACGACGATGCATTCGTTGGCGACAAGGTCCGTGCCATTTTCGCCGACCCTGCAAAGGTTCGTGCCATGAAGCACGAGGGGCAATACTACAAAATTGAGGGGTTTCATCTTTCACAACCCTCACCGCAGCGCACGCCGCTACTCTTCCAGGCGGGAGCCTCCGCTCGTGGGCAGGATTTCGCCGCCAGGCATGCCGAGTGTGTCTTCGTTGCCGCGCCAACCCCGCAGGCAGTCTGCCGGCCCGTTGAGGCATTGCGGGCAAAGGCCGAGGCGTTCGGACGCGGACCAGATGCCCTGCGCGTTCTGCAGCTTGTTACAATTGTTGTTGGCCGGACCGAGAAGGAGGCGCGGGACAAGCTCCAGGACTACCGCACGCATGCCAACGTGGAGGCGTCTCTTGCACACTACGCGGCTTCGACTGGCGTTGATCTCTCCAAATACGGTCTTGACGACCCCATCACGCAGGCGTCGACCAATGCCAATCAGTCGGCACTCGCCGCGATCACCAAGGATGCGCCGACGCCCATGACACTGCGCCGGATCATTGACCACATGGTGCTTGGTAGTCGGATGAAGCCAATTGTCGGATCACCCGCTCAGGTCGCGGACCGACTGGCGGAATGGATTGCCGATGGCGGCATAGATGGCTTCAATCTCGCGCGTACCGTTGCTCCGGAAAGCCTGCTTGACTTCGTCGATCTCGTGATCCCGGAGTTGCAGGAGCGCGGGCTATTCAAGGCAGATTATGCGCAGGGCGCCCTGAGACAAAAGCTGTTTGGCAAGAGCGGCAGGTTGCCGCCTGGGCACCCTGCCGCCGCGTTCCGGCATTGATTACTTGTGGTCCAGCCTGGCGACCAGCCGATCGCCAAGCCACTGGATGCCGCAGACCAGGACGATCAGCACGGCAACAACAGCGACCATTACGGCAGTCTCGAAGCGTTGGTAGCCGTAGCGTATGGCGAGATCACCAAGTCCGCCGGCACCGAT
Source organism: Rhizobium sp. BK399 (assembly GCF_014194695.1). GTDB lineage: Bacteria > Pseudomonadota > Alphaproteobacteria > Rhizobiales > Rhizobiaceae > Rhizobium. Next base: position 279,802 of record NZ_JACIAH010000008.1, read on the forward strand.
CGCCCCCGCCATTGCAGACGCTCCGATCAGGGTCACGAGGGTAACGGTGAACCCGGCGACAATCCCGGGGAGCGCTTCTGGAACCAGCACTTCGCGAATGATCGTCCACCCATTGCCCCCCATGGCGCGCACGGCATCGATCAGGCCGCGGTCTACTTCTCTCAGGGATACTTCCGCGATACGCGCGTAATAAGGTGTTGCTGCAATCGCGAGCGGCACGATCGCTGCCCACGTTCCCAAAGCCGTACCGACGATAAGACGCGTCAACGGGATCAGCGCCACCAGCAGGATGATGAAGGGAACGGATCGAAAACCGTTGATGATGGCGCCAAGGATACCGTTAATCCACGCGTTTTGGGCTATGCCGCCCTTGTTGGTGAGAACCAGCGCCAGCCCGAGCGGTAGACCGAAGACCAGCGAGATGAGCCCCGATGCGCCGGTCATCAGGATCGTTTCCCAAAGCGAGCGAAGCAGAAGATTAAACATGATCGGTGTCATAACCGAGAACCTCCACCCGCGCCGAGCGGGCTTTCAGAAATTGCAGGACCTTGTCTCTCAAGGCCGGGTCGCGGGTCGGCACGGCGATAAAGAACCGCGCCACAGGCTGGTTCTGAATATGGTCGATACCGCCGTGGACAAGGCGGAAGGATTGCGGAAGTGCTGTGGACAAGTCGGCAAAAACCGCGCCCTGTGCCACGGGGCCCGCCATGTCGATGCTGAGGATGGCTTCATCGCCCGATGTGGGCGACAGGCGTGCTGCTATATGTTCAGGCAATTGCGGCCGGCTGCCAGACAGCAGGCTCTTGGTGATCGCTGCTTTTGGATCGGCAAATACAGACCAGACTTGTCCTTCTTCCGCGATGCGGCCAGCGTCAATGACCGCAACACGATCTGCTATGCTTCGGACAACTTCCATCTCGTGGGTGATGAGGATGATCGTGAGCCCAAGCTTGCGGTTGATGTCCTTGAGCAGGGCCAGGATGGATCGCGTCGTCTCAGGATCGAGCGCGGATGTCGCTTCGTCAGACAGAAGCAACGCCGGACGGGCTGCGAGTGCGCGGGCGATGCCGACACGCTGCTTCTGACCACCGGATAGGGATGAAGGATAGGCCCTCGCCTTGTCGGCAAGACCGACGAGCTCGAGCAGTTCATGCGCGCGTTGCAGGCGCTCCGACTTTCCAGCGCCAGCGATCTTCAGAGGGAGCGCAACATTCTCTTCGACGGTTTTCGATGCCAGCAGGTTGAAGTGCTGGAAAATCATCCCGACACGGCGCCGAAGGGGTTGCAGTTCCTTTTCGTCGAGACCGACGATGCCGCGTGCCTCGATTTCGATCAAACCGCTGTCCGGACGCTCTAGGCCATTCAGACAGCGGATCAACGTGGATTTTCCGGCCCCGCTTCGCCCGATGATCCCGAGAATTTCGCCCTTGTGAACGGTGAGCGATATTCCATCCAGGGCGGCAGTCGTACCAAAGTGCCGGTGGACATCGACGAGGCGGACGACCTCTTCGCCCTTTACCGCTGGCGAAGCCTCGATTGTGGCGGCCGATACATTTGAATTCATCTTCTATCCTTTCGGAAAACGCTCAAGGCGGCCCGGGCTGGGAACGCCCGGGCCGCCTTGTTCATGCACCCGCTGCGTGGCGCAAATGTCGATCAGTAGGCGCTGACGCCGGTTCCCTTATACACCTTGTCGAACTCCGCCTTAACCGTGTCGTTCTGGTAGGACGATACAAGCGTCTTGACCCAGGCTTCGTTTTCGCTGCCCTGCTTGACGGCAATGAAGTTGCGGTACGGGTTATCGGCGATCGGCTCCTGCGCAATACGGTCAGCTGCGGACAGGCCGGCCTTCAGTGCCCAGTCGGTATTTACCACGGCTGCATCCAGATCATCGATGGCGCGGCCGACCACGCCGGCATCAAGCTCCTTGATTTCGACGTTCTTTGGATTCTCGGTAACGTCAGTGACTGTTGCAAGAATTCCCGTGCCATCCTTCAGCTTGATAATGCCTTCGTTCTGCAAGACCCGCAGTGCACGGCCTTCGTTCGAGGGATCGTTGGGGACACCGATCGTCGCGCCTTCACCAATCTCGGCGACCGCCTTGTGCTTCTTGGAATAAAGACCGATCGGCCATACCGCGGTATATCCAACAGGGACTATGTGGTAGCCATGCTGTTCAACCTGGTTGTCGAGGTATGGCTTGTGCTGGAAAGCGTTTGCGTCGATTTCGCCGCGCTCCAGCGCCTCGTTCGGCTGCGTGTAGTCGTTGAAGACGACCGTTTCGACCGTCAGGCCTTTCTTTGCGGCTTCGGCTGTCACGACTCGCCAGACATCTTCGTCCTCGCCACTCATGATGCCAACTTTAATAGATTTGTCTTCGGCGAAGGCAGTAAACGGCGTTGCCAGGGCGATCAGAGCGATAGTAGAGGCGGCCATCACAGCAAGGGTGGTGCGGCGCGCGAGGCTTGGTTTGGACGTCTTCTTGTTCATTTTGGTGTTTCCCGTCTTGAATTGGTGAGGCGAGCCTCGAACAGCCGGATAGTTCCAAAACTGGTGAAAATAAACCAAGCAAGCCCATCTCTATTGCGCTGCAGCACGGAAAAACTCTTCGGCCGACGGGCGCAAGTGGGGGATAAAAATTCTACTGATTTGGTAGAATATTGCCATTGCTCGGTTCTTCGGCCCATTCTAGGTTAAACCATCCGGGCGCGAAGGACAAACGCGCCTTCCCCCACCAAGGTCATCGGAATCGCGTGCATTGGACCACGACAGCGTGACAACCGGACGAAATAACGGCGGCAAGACACGCCACCCCGTTGTTGTGGTTGTTGGTGGAGGCGTGTCTGGTGCTGGCGTTGCCTATCACCTTGTGCGTACCATGGGCGAGCAAGCACCCGCGATCGTCGTGTTTGAACCACGTTCTGAACTCGGCAGAGGGCTCGCTTACGATACGACCGATCCTGCCCATCGCATCAATGTCCCCGCTGCGCGCATGAGCCTGCTGCCCGACCGGCCCGAGGATTTCCTGGAATGGATCGCGCGCGAGGATGCGGTCGCCGACGATCCCGAAGCTTTCCGGCCAGACGGCAACCTTTTCCCGCGCCGCCAGGTCTTTGGCTCTTACATTGCTTCAGCTCTCGCCCCTTATGTTGAAACGGGAGCAGTGCGCCATCGGCGCGCGCTCGTTGTCGACGTGTGCCGCGACGGATTGCTCTGGCGCATTGCCGACAGCCAGGGCGGTCAGGTGTTTGCCGATTTCCTGGTTATAGCCACCAGTCATCCCTCACCGTCGGTGCCGGGTGCCCTGCGCGTTCTCGAGGGACATCATCGTTTTGTGCCCGATTCGACCCGTATTGAAGCTCTGGGGCACATTCGTCCGAATGACAGGCTGCTGATTATCGGCAACGGCCTTACGGCGGCCGACATTGTCGCTTCGCTGGCACGCACCGGTCACCGCGGCCAGATCACCTCGATTTCACGTCGGGGATTGCGATCGAGAGGGCATTCGCCCTGGCCGCAAGATCCGTTTGGGGACTTCGAAGCAACCCCAACCCACAGCGCCACCGCCCTCCTCCGAAGCATACGTCTGGCGATCACCGAGGCCGAGGCCGCCGGACTGACTTGGCATGCGGTCATCGACCAGGTCCGTACCCATGGGCGCGCCCTCTGGCAGAAATTACCCATGTCGGAGCGATGCAGGATTGTGCGTCACATCAGACCCTTTTGGGATGTCCATCGGTTCCGGATCGCGCCGCAGGTTGAGGATGTGTTGGAACAGGCAATCGCGGAAGGCAGGATGGAGGTCCTGGCGGCGTCCGTCGGCAAGGTCCATTTTGAAGGCGGGTCGATCCACGTCGCGCTTCGACGACGCAGCGGCCCCTCATTGCAGCGGTGCTTCGATGCCGTCATCGTCACAACCGGTCCGGCACATGGCGGGATCCTGGACAGTCAAGCCTGGCTTTCAACGATGCGCGCTCAGTCGCACTTGCAACTCGATCCAACCGGCCTCGGCATCGCATGCTCCGAGCGCTCGGAGGCGCTGGATGCCGATGGATTGCCCGACGCGACTCTGCTCGTTTCCGGGCCGCTGGCGCGAGGTACGTTCGGAGAGTTGATGGGCTTGCCTCAGATCACTGAACATGCGGTCTTCGTGGCGAGCGAGCTTTCCACGAAGGTGACAGCACTTCGGATGCCGGCTCGAAACTGAACAGCGCGTATCGGGGCCTTTGGCACAAGCCTGCCTTCAGGCCATCTGAGAGCCCGTCTGTCATGGCGCGGAACCCGGTGTCACCATGAACGGTTCAAGTTCTGGATCGAAGTCGACCTCGACCACGTTGTTGAATGTCGCAGTCGCGAGCATGATACCAGCAAATGCCACAAGGTCGACGAGCGTCTTATCATCGTAGCGCTCCTTCAGGCTGGTCCAGATTTCCGCGGGGATCGCGTTGGAATTGGCGACGATGGCATTTCCGAAGCGGTCAAGAATGGCCTCTTCTTCCGAGAGCACCATTGCGTCCGGATTGAAGCCTGCATTGATCAACGCCCGGCGGAAGAAGCCGACGGCGATCTTTGAGCGCGCTGCTTTCGAAATCGAATGGGAAAAGATCCAGATGGGTCGATCGGGAATGGACGCGAGTTCGGCGCGAAGCGTGAACCATTCAGCGTAAATCCGGTGCGCCACCGGCGAATGCAGGAGTGTCCGCTTCATGTTCGTCATGCGACCGCGAACCCTCACCTCTTCGTCGTGCGCTGCCTGAATCTCGCGCGAGGCGGTGGCGTATTCGATCTTGGGGATTTGGCTCATGATCATGCTCGTGTTGTCGGTTGCTATCGTCTTATTGCGAGTCGCAGGGTAACGCACCCGGCCGTCCTGATCCTCCTTTAGGTTGTCAGATTGCTCCAAGCCATCTCATCACAGCGAGGATAGGAAACGCGAGGGAGAACGACATTACGTTCTTGACAATTCCAGCTTGCCAATTCACGGTGAAACCGGTTTCACTCGCAATACGGATAGTTCGTGCGGCTCGATCTTTCGGTTCTCTTGCCCCATCTCGGCTTTCTCGCGCATGGCGCGCTTTTGACGGCAGAGGCATGCGCACTGGCCCTCATCGGAAGCGTCGTGATGGGGGCATTCGTGGCGATCGCACGGACTTCCTCCTCGGCACTTCTGCAGCGGGTCTCCTGCCTCTACGTCGACATTTTCCGCAATGTGCCCTTCATCGTGCAGCTGTTCTTCTTCTACTATGGTCTGCCCGAGGTCGGCATCTACATTGACGCGTTTACAACAGGCGTGATTGCGCTGTCGATCGCAGGCGGCGCCTATGCCTCCGACGTCATCCGTGCAGGCATTCTGGCTATCGATCAGGGCATCATCGAAGCTGCTGAGGTAAGCGGCCTGTCGCGGCGCGTTTTGTTCACGCGGATTGTCCTGCCGATCGCGCTGCGCACGTCGGTGCGCCCCCTCGGCTCGGTCCTCATCAACATGATCCTCACCTCCTCGATCCTCTCGACGATCACTTTGAATGAGCTCACCGGCTCTGCGCAGATCGTCGTATCGCAGACGTACCGCCCCTTTGAAGTCTACGTTGTTCTCCTCGTGGTCTATGCGGCATTGACCTACCTCGTCTCTCTCGCGATTGCGCTCCTCCACCGCCGCCTCAACCGTGACATGATGGAGGCTGTTACCTGATGCGTTTTACTGATTTCACGGCGTTCGACCTCGTCCTTCTCGCGCAAGGGCTCGGCGTCAATCTGGCCCTTTTCCTAGGAACGTCCCTGATCGGACTGGTGATCGGAATCGCGTGGGCGATCGTGCGTTACTACTGCGTGCCGGTGTTGAGCGCGTGCATCACCTTCTTTTCCGAGCTGCTGAAGAATTCACCGGTTCTGGTGCAGCTGTTCCTGGTGTTTTTCGGCCTGCCTGGCCTTCTCCACATCCGCGTCACGCCCGTCACGGCGGCGGCGATCACCCTTTCCGCCAACACAGCCGCCTTCGTCTACGTCATTGCGGTCTCGGGCATCGAGTCAATCGGCCGGGATCAGCTCGAAGCGGCGCGTGTCTTTGGATTAAGCCGCCGGCAGGTGCTTCGTCATATCGTCGCGCCACAGGCGGCTGCATTTGCGGTCGGGCCTCTGATCGCTCTCCTCGTCAACCAGCTGCAGGTCACGTCGCTGATCTCGGTTATCGGCGTTGTCGACCTGACCAAGATCGGCAACATCCTGAACATGCGCACCCTAAAGCCATTTGTCGTCTGGACGGCTGTTGGCCTGCTTTACTTCGCCGCCGCCAAGCTGGTCGCCTTTGTGGGATCGCGCTTCGAAAAACGCCTCCGCGCCCATAGCGCCTGGAGAGGGCTCTGAAATGATAAGAGTTGAAAACGTAAGGAAGTCCTTCGGTCAGACGCCTGTGCTCGACGGTGTCGATCTGACGATTGCGCCTGGCGAGGTTGTTTCGATTCTTGGCTCCTCGGGGTCGGGGAAGTCGACGCTGATCCGCTGCATCAACGGGCTGGAAAGGCTCAGCGGCGGCCGGATCATGGTCGATGAATTCGACGTCAGCATGCCGAAGGAGCTTGCCGAAGCGCGGAAACGCTCCGGCACGGTCTTCCAGTTGTTCAACCTCTATCCGCATATGACTGTGCTCGGCAACATCACGCTTGCGCCGATCGAAGTGCTGAAGAAGCCCCGCGGCGAGGCTGAAGCCAGGGCGCGCGCCCTTCTGGAATCGGTCGGACTGGGCGGCAGGGCCGATGCCTACCCGGCGCAACTTTCTGGCGGTCAGCGCCAGCGCGTCGGCATCTGCCGCGCGCTTGCGATGCAGCCTCGCTACCTGCTGTTGGATGAAGTGACCAGCGCGCTTGATCCGGAGATGACAGCGGAAGTGCTCACAATTCTAGCCAAGCTCGCCCAGGACGGGACGACGATGCTCTTCGTCACGCACGAGGTCGAGTTTGCCAGGCAGATTTCGGACCGGATCGTGTTTCTCGACAAGGGCAAATTGCTGGTCGATCTCCCGACAAAAGACTTTTTCGACAACAGTGGTGGCATGGCGCAACCGCGTGTCGCCCAGTTCCTTTCCAAGATGCGCAAAGATTAGAGGTGCTAGATGCTGCTGTTGGCCAACAAAGAAGCCTGGCCGGGTTTTCCGACGTCCGTTGAAATGCTGCGCGATGGTGCAAACAGTCTCGATGCAATGGTCGCCGGGATCGGCAAGGTCGAGAGCGAAGTGAAAGTGCGGAGCGTGGGTTATGGCGGCTGGCCCAACATGCTTGGCAATATGGAGCTTGATGCCGCGGTCATGGACGGCAACACCCGCGAAGTCGGGACTGTCGGGGCCGTGCCCAACACGCTGCCGGTCGCACGTCTTGCCCATGAAGTTATGAAGCGCCTCCCGCACGTCATGCTGACCGGTGACGGCGCCCGGCGCTTTGCCACCGAGATCGGCTTCGCAGAGGATGACGTGTTGTTCGAAGACAGCAAGAGGGTCTGGTGGGAGCGGCTGGAAAAGGAGCTGTCGGCGGAGGACCTCGCGAAATTTCCGGACATACCGCTCGCGCCGTTGAGCCGCGCGATTACCGATCCGGAGCGCGTTCGGGACACCACGGTGTTCCTGTCGGCGGATCCTGCACGCGGCATCCACGCGGCGACGTCAACTTCTGGCTGGGCATGGAAATATCCTGGCCGCCTTGGCGATAGCCCGATTCCGGGTGCCGGTTTCTACGCTGATAGTCGCTATGGGGCTGCCGCCTGCACGCACACTGGAGAAATGACAATGCGTTGTTCGACGGCTCGCACGGTCGTCCTTGCAATGAAGCTCGGCTATTCACTCACTGACGCGGTGAAACTCGCTATCGACGAGCTCAATGAACTTTCCTCGGGCTTCCTGGCGGGCGTCGTGATCCATGCGGTCGATGCGAAGGGAAACCACGAGGTCGTGAACTTCAGATGCGAGGGCGAAATTCGCTACTGGCTCTGGGAGGACTCGATGCCCGAACCGGAACTGCGGGCAGCGAAACAGGCATAATCAAAGAGGGAATGAAAACATGAAGCGCATTCTGACTACACTTGCCGCATTCGCCATTGTGGCAGGTTCTGCTCTCCCGTCGTTTGCGGGAATGATCGACGATATCCGATCGCGCGGAACCGTTCGCATCGGAGTCTCGCTTGGCGGCGAGCCGATCGGCTTCCGTGACGCGCAGAACAATCCCGTCGGTTACGATGTCGATGTCGCGACGCAACTCGCCCAGAAGCTCGGAGTACCAGTGGAGTTCGTCGACGTTTCAGGCGATGCACGTATCTCTATGCTGGTTTCAGGCCAGATTGACCTCTCAGTTGCCAACACCTCCGCAACGCTGGAACGCGCCAAGACCGTGAACTTCACGATCCCCTACAATCGCGCCGGCTTGCGGGTCATCGTCCAGAAGGATTCGGGCATCAAGGAGTTGAAGGACCTCGCCGGGAAGAAGGTCGTCGTTGGTCGGGGAACGACGGGCGAGAGCTTCCTCAAAACGGCTGTCCCGGATGCAGAACTTGTCTACGTCGATCAGTTTGCCCCAGACGGCGTCCTCCAATTGCAACAGAAGCGCGTCGACGCGGCGATCGAAGATTCTTCGCTGCTCGATTATCTGGCGACCAAAAATCCGTCGCTCGTGACCCTGCCGGGCCTCTACTCCAACGATCCAATCGGTATCGCCGTCGCCAAGGGAGACCCGGAATTCGTGCGGTGGCTCGACATGTTTGTCTCCGATTACATCCAGTCGGGCGCCTATGCGGCGAACTACAAGAAGTGGTGGGGTCCCGAATCTAACCCTCCTGCCTTGAACCCTCAGTGGTAGGGCTACCACGGGCTGCCTTCCGGCAGCCCGTTTTCGTCTAGGCGGTCCGGCGGGGAACGAAACGGGTCGGCACAGTCACAGGGGGCTGGGAAGTCTTGAAAATGCCGGGATTGGCAACGGCATCGACGATGTGGCGGACATAGAGCGCCTTGTCATAGCCAATCGACGAGATCGGATAGGCATCGAAATCGGTCAGGGACAGGTTGTCGAAACCATAGAGCCGGAAGCGCGTGGGTCGGCCATCGGGAAAATCGACCCGACGGACATCCAGGATTCCCATCGCCATCGCATCTGACGTGCAAAACACCGCATCGAGAGCGCTCAACCCTGTCAGTTCGATGGCGGCCGCATGCCCGCTTTCGTAGGAGTAGTCGCCCTGAACTGTTCGAATGAGGTCGATCCCGTAGCGTGCGAAGCACTCCTGGTAAGAGCGAATGCGGGCCTGCTCGACCGGAGAGGATGCACGACCCGTAACGAGAGCGGCACTGCGAACCCGTTTCGATGCGGCGTCAGCCACCGCTTCGGCGATGCCGGCCCGTTCGTCGGGGATGATGACGGGAGAGTACTGGTCGTGAAGGCCATTGAGCATGATGACATGATCGGAGCGGAACATCCGCCGCACGGTCGGCGCGTCGGCAAAGTCGGAAAACACCAACGCGGCATCGACATGATAGGCCACCCCATTGCGCAAGAACTCTTCGACGCGCGCAACCGATCCGATACGGATCAAGATGACCTGCTTGCCGACGATCTGGATCTGATCGATGAGCCGGTCAAAGAGATCGAGGTCAGAGAGATCGTGAATGTGATTGACCACTACGGCGACGAGATTCACTGTCTTGGTGGTCAGGCTTTGTGCGAGCAGGTTCGGCTGGTAGCCAAGGCGGGTGGCCGCTGCGATTACACGTTCTCTTTTCTCGGAGGACACCGGCCGGGGTTCGTTGGAAAGTGCCCGGCTTGCTACCGCACGCGAGACACCCGCCAAACGGGCAACGTCGGCAATCGTGGGAGGGGCGTCGCGGCTACTGTCATGATTCATGTTCGAAAGCTTTCCACCATTAAGAGGGTGATATCGCACCGCTCGGTGCTTCGGCTATGTTAATCTTCGGCTCCCCGGCGCCTGGCCCGCCACTATTCACGCTTTTTCTGCCTTCACCTTTGCCATGCCTTGATACTTGCTTGGAGGAACTTGATGTCTGTCACGCTAGCCCCTGTTGCATTGCCCGATTTCGGCCCGATTGGACCGCAGCCGCAGGTTCCATCGGCAATTTATGATTTACGTGCGGTTGCCGCCTTCAATGCCGCGCGGACTGACTGGCTTGTGGTCTATGCCGACCGTGAGCACTTCGGAAATATCATGCATCTCACCGGTTTCGAGCCGCGCTTCGAGGAAGCCCTGCTGCTGCTTGGTCCGGAAGGGCGTCGTGTGATCATCACCGGAAATGAGTCCGAAAGCTATGCGGCAATCGCCGGTCTCCCCGGGATCACCGTGCTGCGGGCGCAAACCTTGAGCCTTATGGGGCAGGATCGCAGTCAGGATCCGAAGTTGGCCGATCGGTTGCGCGATGCGGGACTAAAGGGCGGCGATTCTGTCGGCCTGGTCGGCTGGAAATATCTCGGACCTGACGAGGATGAGGACTACGGCCAGAGTTTCTTCGTCCCGCATTTCATTGTCAATGCGCTGCGGCGAGTAATCGGCCCGGCGGGAACACTGCTTGATGCCACCCCTATCCTCATGCATCCGGAGAATGGTCATCGCGCAGTTGTCGATGTCGATCAACTCGCGGCGTTTGAGTGGGCGGCAGCGCGTTGCTCGCAGGCGCTGTTCAGGGTCGTTGCCGGAACTCGGGAGAACGAGACGGAATTTCAGGCGCTTGGGCATCTCGGCTACGAGGGAGATCCGACGAACGTCCATACAATGTTTGCTTCAGCCAGTGTCGGCGAGACCATCATCGGCCTGAGAAGCCCCACGTCGCGCCGACTGAGAAAGGGCGATGGCGTGACGACAGCACTCGGTTACTGGGGTGCGCTGTCGTCGCGCGCTGGGCTGCTAACGGACTATGAAGAAACATTCCTGAAGCCTGCGAAAGCCTACTTCGAGGCTTTGACGACGTGGTACGAGACGGCAGATATCGGCGTGACGGGCGGCGACCTCTTCGCCGCGGTTACCGAGAAACTTCAGTCCGCGGGTCTCGACTCGGCTCTAAATCCTGGTCACCTCGGCAGCCACGAGGAATGGCTGCATTCACCAGTACGGCCCGGGTCGACTGAGCGTTTGCGATCCGGCATGCCGTTCCAGGTTGACGTGATACCAGTACCAATGCCCGCGGGTTGGGCGCTCAACTGCGAAGACATGGTGGCCTTCGCGGATGCCAACATGCGCGAGGAGATACGTCAACGTCATCCGGAGATGCATGCGCGCATTCTTCTGCGGCGTTCTTTCATGGCGAACAAGCTCGGCGTGACACTCTCCGAGAATATTCTTCCGCTTTCGTCGACACCGCTTTATCTGCCGCCGTTCTGGCTTAAGTCGGGGAGCGTTCTCGTGCGAGAATGAAGCCATGTATTGGCGCGACGGGCCGGAGTGTTTCTTTTACGTGGAGGTCTTTTGTTCGCATGTGTCGGCGTCGATGACTTTGAAGTCGCTTGAGCGCATCAGGCGGCCCATCGTCCGCAATCGTTCGATAAGCTCGCTGCCGTCGACCGACGCACGGGTCAACTCGAGCTGGCGGTACTCGCTGGATGCTTGGCTCCAATGGTCGCCACTGCGGCCGTTCGGTCTCCCTTCGGATTCCCAGAGTGCGTAGGCGCGTTGATTGATCCAGTCGTCCTTGCTGCGTGACATGCCGGCCTCAGCTGTGGAAAGGTGTATCGATTCCTTCAGGCTGACAAATGGGCATTACTGGTTCGTTACTGCAGTGCAAAAAGCGCCTGCTGCGACATCTCTTTGGCGTATTGATCAACCGGGGCTCAGCTCATTGCGCCGTTCTGCGAGTTCGACGGTGATACCGTCGGGATCGCGCAGGAACGCCACCCGATCGATTATCTCGGAATTCACGGCGGGACGGGGCCTCTCCCTTACCGCCGCGCCGGCCGCTTCGAGTTTGGCGAAACTTTCATCGACGCTATCAACGAGGAAGGTAATATGCAGGACTCCCGACGTTGCGGGCGCCAGATCCAAAGCGGCAGCGGCGCCGTCAGGCGGCGCGAAGATCTCGAGCATGCCATTGCCCGTATCGAGAAACGCCACTTCCGTGCCGTTGGCCATTGTCTTCCGCAAGCGCAGGCGCAGACCCAGGAGATCACAATAGAAGGCAAGTGACCGGTCCATGTGGCCAGTCACCATGCCGACGTGCTCGAAGCTCTTGATCATGCCTCAGACCCGGAAGCCAGGCGATCCTCCTCCTCCGGCAACCAGGACCGGTAGAGAGGATGATCAGACAGGATTGGCAGCGAAGTCGGCTTACCGGTCCGCTGCGAATGATAGGCCGCCGTGACCAGTTCCAGTGAGTTGCGAGCGTCCTCCAAGGTTACCGGTGGCTCGCCACCGGTGGTCAATGCACGATGAAAGAGTTCGAATTGTCTCGTGTAACCGTCTTCGTGGACGACATAGGCGGCCAGAGCGTCATCGACACGCTTCTGGTGGTCCTCCGTCCCGGCAATAAAAGTCCATGGGTCTCGACCCATCGTGTAAGGCTCGAGGATACTTTCTGCTACGAGATCCGAGAAGCAGAACCGCAGGCGGGAGATTTCCTTCCGGGAGCCGAGTGTCATCGACAGCGTTGCCAGGGATCCATTCTTCATCTTCACCGAAATGGCTGCAGTGTCTTCAACCTGGATCGGATTTACGAGTGTCGCCCCGTAGGAGAATATTTCGGAGCATGCGCCGTGCACGTAGTTCAGCATGTCATGAGCGTGAATTGCGTGGCCAAGCAAACCGCCTCCGAGCTCAGTGACCCACTTCCCGCGCCAGGGCACAGCATAATAGTCTGGCCCACGCCACCAGTGCGTTTCGATTGTGGTGAGGAATGGAGTACCTGTCAGGCCGAGATCGATCAGCATCTTCAGCTTTTGAAGTCCCGATCCGTAGCGGTACTGGAAGATAGGCATCAGTTGCGGACCTTCGGCGCGCGCCACTATGCGGGCCATTTCGTCCACCTCGGCAATCGAGCCAAACAGCGGCTTTTCACAGATCACGTGTTTTCCGGCTTCGAGCGCCTTGCGGCATAGTTCGAAATGTGAACCTGGCGGAGTGCAGATATCGATAACGTCGAGATCCGCACGAGCGATCATCGTTTCTGCATCCTGGGTATATTCCGGTATTCCAAACTCATCACAAAGTGACCGACCACGCTCCTCGTCCAACGAGCAAAGAACGGCAACGTCAAACAGGTCCTTGTTCCACGCGAACCCGGTTAGGTGGCGGGATGCGATACCTGCTCCGATGACACCAACGCGAAACTTCTTGGGCATGTGGGTTCCTCAGCAATGACCCAGGCGCGCGGCCTTTGATTGCGCTTCAAGTGAAAGGCGGCATACCTCGTACACATGTTCCTGAGGCATCGCTGTTTCGGTCCGGTCACGCACATCTGCAATGAAGGCATCGAAATAATCGAGCTTCTCGGCAGAGCAATCGATGTGGGTCATCTCCTTGCCATTCACGAGGAAGAGGTGGTCCTTACCCGGGCGTCCGGCAATATCGATATATTTTCGCAGCTCGATGTAACCGTCGGTACCGAGGATTGTCAGGCGGCCGTCGCCCCATGTCGGCAAGGCCTCCGGAGTAAACCAGTCGACACGCACATAGCCCGAGGCGTTGTCAGAGCGAAGCAATACCTCACCGAAATCCTGGAAGGCGGGTTTGTCGGGCATGCCGAAATTACCGACCGAACTTGCCACCACTTCGGCACGTCTCGAACCAGTATAAAACAGGAACTGGTCGACCTGATGGGATGCAATGTCAACGATTATTCCGCCAAATTGATCGGGATCGAAGAACCAGTCCGGCCGCGTTGGCAGCTGCAGCCTGTGAGGCCCCATGCCGAGCGTCTGGATGACAGTGCCGATCGCACCTTCTTTGATGAGTTTGCCTGCCTTTACGGCGGATCGCACACAGTGGCGCTCGGAAAAACAGATCGAGAATATGCGACCGGTTTCCGCGACGGTGCGCCTTACCTCTTCCAACTGCGCGAAGGTCGTAACCCCGGGCTTGTCTGTCATGACATCCTTGCGTGCGTTCATCGCGCGGACGGCCAGTCCAGCACGGTCGCGTGGGATGGCGGCGATGCAAACGATGTCGATGGAAGGATCGGCAAAGATCGTGTCGCGATCGAGTTGCGGCGCATCGGGGTAGGTTTTACTGAAGGTTTCAAGAAGCGCAGGCACCGATGTTTGGGGGCAATACCCTGCGAATTCCGCGCCTGCGGCAAGCAGGCCCTTCACATGGTCGAAGGTGTGTCCATGGTCGATTCCGACGACGGCAAATCTCAACATAACAGAACTGTCCTCCTGCAAATGCCCAAATCGGTCTTGGTGCCTGAGTTGTGCGTTCTCACCGAAGAGACAGCGAAACGCCTGGGCTGTCAAGGCGCAGTGGCCCGGGCAGCGAACGATTAAAAGACATAACAATCTGATATTAATGGTTAAAAAAAGTATCTAAATAGTTAGTTATGGCTCGATTGCTAAGCTAGAACCAAAGGCGGCGGCGGCGGCCGACGACCGATCCGATGTTCGAGAGAATCTTCCATCGGTACGCTTGGCCGGTCTATCCGGGCTATTAGGTGCTTCCATTCAACCAATTCGCACCTACCTCACCTCGCCGCGTCGGGAGCATGTGTACGATTGCTAAGCAAGATCCAAAGGCGGTGGGTCGCCGCTAGGTAGATCCGGCCAGCCCGTCTCTTCCGCGACCATCCGCTCACGCCCTGAAGTCGGTTTCCAGTTTTTCGATAAGGGTTTCCGCTGCCCGTTGGTTCTACAAGGCCAAGTGATTCTTGCAGCTAACATTGGAAAGCCTCTCGCGCATCCCGGTCGAGGCTGACCTGTGCTCTTGCAAGATGTTGGCATTGGAGATCATGGATTCTTGAGATTCCATCATGGGTGAGTAGCGGCCCTGCGGCGACCGGATGTGATGAGGTGGAACGGCCCGCTCCGACAGCATCTAGTGCTAAAAACGTGGTCGTTGCTTGAACGCCACAAAGGAGGGACCG
>NZ_JACIAH010000009.1 GCF_014194695.1 Rhizobium sp. BK399
AGCACGAAGTCGGCATCGGTGTTGCTGTCGACATTGCCGTGGATCACCGTGAACTCGTCGCCGTTCAGCACCTCGTGCGTCACCACCACCTGGCCTGCCGCCGTCAGCGAGCCACCCGAGGCTCGCATGAAGTGTTGCACACCGTCCAAAGATGTCAGTCAGGCTTTCGCCCTGAGCATTCCGCAGGATGAAATCTAGATCTGAACGAATAGATTGTACGATGACACCCTCCCCTAAGTTGCCCATTGCCTGGACAAAGCTTCGCACTTCGCACAAACGAAGTGCGCTGCCGGCTGAACAGTCGCCGGAGCTATGGCCGAGACAGTTGGTAGGTCCCCAAGAACCACCCTTCGATCATTATGCAGTTCCCAGGACCAGTGCGCGAGGGAACGAGGTCGAACAACTCCCGAGTCCTTAGTCTAAGACCAAAGTCGAAATTCGGATCGTGCCCACTGCAGTGGTTGGTTGCTAACTACGCAGCAACAGGCAAGCTCTCCCGTGTCCAGCAGAATTCGGTTCCGTCACTCCACATGCGATGCATGATCACCGCAAGCCGTCGAGCCAACCCGACAACCACCTTTTGCCTGCCGCGGCGTCTGGCGATATTCGTCGCCCACGCTTTTAGCCACGACCATTTCTTGACGTTTACAAGCAGGACTTGTGCTGCTTGTAAAGCATCATCGCGTCACCGCAACAGGATACGCCCCCGACCCGCTTGCTTTCACCAGGCTCATTCAGTTTCGGCGTCAGCCCGAGCACAGAACCGACCGCCTTTGCATGCCTCGTCTCGATGCAGATCACCGGCAATCCTGCCGTGGCAATTCCTTCATAAAGCCATTGCGACAGTGGTCCGGCTTCAAGACCGATCCGCTCAATCTGCCACTTCGGATCCTTGATCACTGAGATCAAATCCTCAGGGTGACTGGCAACTTTCACCTCTCGGCAAATTTTGCCTGTGTCATCAACAATGCAGACCGCGGTCCCTTTCACCGACACATCCAGTGCGCATTAGTGTTTCATGCTGCGCTTCTCCCTTTGATGTTTGAGGCTGTTGAGAGACATGACCTCGTTTGACCATCAGCCAGAAGCGCAGCACCGCAATCCACAATGGTCACACTGAGACGGAAAGCCGAATATCCCATCTAATCGCACTCCGTTCGTCAAGGCGGTCAGGGCGTTCGGCATTTTCGCAACGCGGTATCAATAGACTAATTGGGTCGGGCCTAAGCGGCCAAGTCGATTGCGTCCGCACAGCGTATGGTGCCCGCATTTCTGATCAGGATGTCGAGCTTTCCAAAGGTCCTGACCGTCTCGTCGACGATTGCGTTGACCGGCTCTATCGAACTAGGATCGGCCTTGATGGCCTGAAAACCTGCGCCGGTCTGGCCACTGCAGCCTCGGTTTCGTCCATCGCCGTGCGGCCGACCGCTACGATGGAGTCACCGGCCGCAGCCAAGGCGACGGCGATCGCCTGGCCAAGGCCGGGATTGGCACCGGTAACAACAGCCACCTGTCCTGAAAGGTCGAACATGGCCATCTCAGGCTCGCTTCAGGAATTCGGCGCGATGCGGCGTGAAGGAATCGATCAACCGGCCCTTTTCCAGCGCCTTGACGCCGTGGACAAGGTTGGGCCGGAAACGCTGGCCTCCGCCCTCGTCAAGGGTTTCGGTACACCCCGGTTGGCATCGGCGATGCCGATATGTTTGCCGGGATGGCGGACATGCGCCGGGGCGCTCAGCAGGTAGAATGTACCGGCTGCTCGACCGAGGCCTACCGGAACGTCACGGTTAATCGGCAGCATCTTCATTTGGTCGGGCGGCAAGAACCAAAGCAGGTGGTCTGGATCCGACTGCAGGACAGCCAGCGCTCACAGGCGTGCCGGCACAAATGGATCAGGATAGTGTCATCGACGTAGCCATCGTTTCATTTGGCGGGAACGACACAACGACGCCGTTGCGACGATCGCAGAGCTCCCGGCTGCGGCGACGCAGCTCGAGGTTCGCAAAAAAATCGGTCCAAATGTTGCCCCGCTGGAACGGATTTGCAGAGCTCTGTTTAACCTCGATGCTCTTCGTCGACACGTTGCGGAATTCGAGAAACCTCCACCGCGCGATGTATGCGAATCCGTTCGCTCGCCAACAAACGCCGTTTCAAAACCAAACCCTTTTCGGTGAGGCGGCATCTTTTGTTGTCGGGGTTACTGTCGAGGAATTCGATGAGATCCAGTTCGCGGGCATGCCGTACTGTCTTCACCCCTACGTCCCTTGGGATTGAGCGCCAGGATCGGGGTCCGAGATTGAGGATCAAAATCCTGAGTCCTGTCGTCATGGATCTCGGCATGGCAACCCTCTAAGCGCCAACGAACCGCATTCAAGGAGCGCAAGATCAACAGGGCCTCAACGCATTAAGCGCGAGGCCCTCGGTATCGCGGCGCCCCAACCCGCGATACCGGCCACGGCTAGTTGTGGCCCTTGAACAATATGCAATCCTCAGCAATCTAGCATCGGTCTTTGGTCGCGTGATGGTCGGGACGTTGGTCGATCTCTCCAAAGGATCAAATCCGACTCCGGTGGGCGGGCGGGCAACTCAGCCATCGTGCCTGAAGAGCGGCGGGTTGCGGCCCTATCGCAGTCACGAAGGACCGTGAATCGGTCTTCGATCCGGGATTTCGGTGGACCTTCAAAGACCCCCACGACCGTCTCGCCAATATGGTGGTTTCCGTCACGAGCCCGCGCTTTGCCGCCGCCCAGTCCACGATGGGAATTCTGGGAATCTTAGCATCGACGGCTCCCTGTCTTGCCCTTAAGCTCGTTGAACCGCGAATTATCCTCCGTGGAAATATCCCGGTTACTGATCGGACCAGGGTCCGGCCTCACTACAGCCACCAGATGACGGCTGCGGCGAGAGCGACGGCGCCCATGACGTTTTTGATGTTGCGATCAAAGCGGGTGGCGAGGCGACGCCAGTCCTTGAGACGGCAGAACATACGCTCGACGACGTTACGCTGCTTGTAAGCGGCGCGGTCAGGGCCATTCCCTACTGCTGTGGCGGCAATGTAGCCATCAGCCGTGCCGAGCGAGTAAAACTGTGAAGCCGCTAGATTGAAGGACAGTATGCGCTTTGAAAAATGGGGTAGCACTTCGCTCTCAAGCATCAGCGGTGGCACTCGAGATATAGGCGCCAACCGCTGCAGCTTCCCTCAAATCATTGGAGCGAACGGATTACTGTCTCTCATTTCCTCACGCGAGGGCGGCTCGCAATCACGTGCGCGGCTTCAGGTTCTCCGGGTCGTAGATCGGCTTGTAGCCGACACTGATGACTTCAACCGGGTAGGTTTCGGCGAAATATTCGACATTCAGCTTGCGGCCGACCTCGCAGTACTCCCACGGGAGATAGGCGAGCGCGATGTTCTTGCCGACCGTCGGACCGTAGGCGACGGAGGTGGTGTAGGATATGCGGCCAACGCTATCGACTAGCGTCTTGCCGGTTTCCGGGTCCATGACCGGCATGGAGCCGACGGGGTAGCGTTTGACCCCCTTGCTGTCGGTGTTCTCGGTCATGACGAGCGTGCAAAGCATCGCCGGCTGATGGTCGCGCGCCTTGTATTCCAGGTGCTTGGCCTTGCCACGGAAATCGGCTTCCTTGACCTTCGGACGAGCGAGGTCAGCTTCCAGCAGGTTATACTGGGTGAGCAGGTCGCCGTTCTGCAGACGCAGCGACTTTTCCATGCGGCGCGAGTTGGCGTAGGTTTCGACGCCGAATGGCATGACGCCAGTGGCGCGCAGTGTGTCCCAGACGGCGAGGCCGTCCTCGTACTTCATGTGCAGTTCCCAGCCCTGCTCGCCGACATAGGAAATGCGGAAGGCAGTGACCGTCTTGCCCGCAATCTCGACCGGCTTGATGGCCGCGAAGGCGAAGTTTTCGGGGTCGAGCGCAGCCGGATCGGCCACGACCTTCTTCAGCGTCTCGCGGGCGTTCGGACCCCAGATGCCGATGGTGATAAACTTTTCCGAGACATCGGTGATGGTGACGTCGAGGCCGCGATCCTCGGCCACGCGCTTCATGTAATGGAAATCGCGCGGGCCGGCGTCGGCGCCGTTGATGAGGCGGCAACGATCGGTCATGCGGATAACGGTGAAGTCGGCGCGCACCATACCCTCATCGTCGAGGAAGTGGGTATAGATGCCCTTGCCGATGTTCCCGTCACCGCCGATCTTGGCGGCGCAGAGCCATTCCAAGAGCTCGACATGGTCGGGGCCTTCGAGGTCAACGATATGGAAATGGCTGAGGTTGACGATGCCGCAATCCTCGCTCATCGCCAGATGCTCGGCATTGGATACGCGCCAGAAGTGGCGGTTGTCCCATTCGTTTTCGCGGAGCGGAACGCGGTCTGCGTATTTCTCCAGAAGATGCTCGTTGGCGGCATAGCCATGGGCGCGTTCCCAGCCGCCCAATTCCATGAAGTAGCCGCCAAGCTCCTTCTCGCGCTCGTAGAAGGGCGAGCGCTTGGCGTTGCGGCCGGAGAGGTAGGGTTCGCGGGGGTGAACGGCGGGGAAGTAGATCTTCTGCGCGGCCTCGTAGCAACGGCCGGCGATGAATTCCTCGGTCAGCTGGTGCGGATAGAAGCGGGCGTAGTCGATCGAGTTGTGGTCGATCTCGGTGCGGCCGTCGGTGATCCAGTCGGCGATGAGCTTGCCGTAGCCCGGACCGTCCTTGACCCAGATGGCGATGCAGTACCAGAGACCGCGCACCTTCTGGCTCTCGCCGCAGGAGGGGCCGCCGGCGGCGGAAACCTGCAACAGGCCGTTGAAGGAGTGTCCTTCGTTATAGCCGAGTTCGCCGAGGATCGGCGTCAGCTCCATGGCTTTTTCGAGCGGCTCGAGGATCTGCTCCATTTCGAGGTCGCGCTGCGAGGGCGAGAGGCGCGCTTCGTGCTTCTCGAGCAGTTCGCGCGGATGACACATGCGCGGATTGGTGGTTTCGTAGTAGCCCCACTCGATCTGGCCGCCTTCTGTCGTCTTCGGGTCGCCGGTGTCGCGCATATAGGCCGAATTGCCCTGGTCGCGCAGCAACGGGAAGCCGATTTCCTTGCCCGTGCCTTCGAACTCGTTGTAGGGGCCGAAGAAGGTCAACGGATGATCGACCGGCATGACCGGCAGGTCCTCACCGACCATCTCGGCAATCAGGCGGCCCCAGAGGCCCGCGCAGACGATGACGTGGTCGGCCATGATGGTGCCGCGGTGGGTGACGACGCCCTTGATGCGGCCGCCTTCGACGATCAGCGACTGGGCCGGCGTGTTGCCAAACATCCTGAGCTTGCCGGACTTCTCGGCTGCGTCGACGAGCTTGCCGGCAACCGTCTGCGAGCGTGGGATGACGAGGCCGGCGTCGGGATCGAACATGCCGCCCTGAACCTGATCTTCCTCGATCAGCGGGAACATGTCCTTGATCTCTGCGGGCGAGACATAGCGGGCGTTGGTGCCGAAGGCCTTGGCGGAGGTGAGCTTGCGCTTGATTTCGTCCATCCAGGAGTCATCGCCGGTGCGAGCGACTTCAAGGCCGCCAATGCGGGAGTAGTGGCCCATTCTCTCGTAGAAATCGATGGAATACTGGGTTGTCCAGACCGAGAGATAGTCGTGGCTGGTGGTGTAACAGAAGTCGGAGGCGTGGGCGGTCGAGCCGATGTCAGTCGGGATACCCGATTTGTCGATGCCGACGATGTCGTCCCATCCGCGTTCGATCAGGTGATGCGCGATCGAAGCGCCAACGATGCCGCCGAGACCGATGATGACGACTTTTGCCTTGCTTGGAAATTCCGCCACGTGCCGGTTCCTTCTTGGTTCTTCGACGAATGTGCCACGGCACATCCAATTTTCAATTCTCGGTCAGACCTCTTCGCATAAAAACCACGATGTTGGGCAGCTCATAATCGTCATTGGCTCCGCCCCCCGCGACATCGGCGCAATCGCGCCGGCCTAGGTTGAGGCTTGATCAACTCGACATCGCTGATCGCCTTAGTCCTTATGTTCCTGGGTGAAGGTGGCCCGTCCCCTCGCTAAGCTGAATTCGGGGATTGCTCTGGATAGGCCTGAGCGAGGTCCCCATATTTGGACGGCCCCCATCTTGAGGTTACCGCGCGCCCCTAAAGTCGTCCGCACACTACCCGGCCGAGTTCTTTGGATAGCTGGCTGCCCTGGCTCAATAGTCGCTCGGAAGATGGAGCACGGATGCCCTGGCCCAGAGATGAAAGCAGAAGGCTTTGCGAGGCAGAGCGGTGTAATCTCGCAATGGGCTCAATGCCAGCGTCTGGCGAAAAAGGCCACTCAGAGCGGGCTTGCCAGAGCGCCAGAACACAAGGGCCAGCTTCGCCCGAGCAACTGCTTACGACTTCACCGATGCCTTTTACCAGCTCAGCAAAGAAGGGGTTGGTTATGGCGGAGATGATTCCCCCGATGGTTCCGGTTTTTGATCGGCGAAGCGAATGTGCAACTCATCGCGACTGTAACGGAGATCGGTGATTGCCCTCCAGGGACACGAAGCTTAGTCTCGGGTGTCACAAACCACGATTGATTGGTTAAGTGACTTACCGTCGCGACGGAAACGCCTGCCTCGTTCGCAACATCGCGAACTGTTGCCATTCTCTCCATCCAACCTCAGCAATCACCGGATGTTGAGCAAAACAGTTGTCAACTCGGCAGAGGATTGCGAGAATAACCTCGATACTGGCGTCGCGCGCGGGACGAAGACTTCTTGACCCGCATTGGCCCCACGTCTCCAGCGCCGTAGCGTTTCAGCTATCGGCCTCACTCCCGCAACAAAATGCGCCATGCAGGGTGAACGCGCCTGACGCTATCAAAGGGGCGCGCGGGACCGCACTGACGTTGCGGACACAGGTCTTCGGCTGTTCCGAAGGTTCGTCCGCCGCTGACCGGTAGTCTCCTGCCAATAGCCGAGGA
This sequence comes from Rhizobium sp. BK399, assembly GCF_014194695.1. Classification (GTDB taxonomy): domain Bacteria; phylum Pseudomonadota; class Alphaproteobacteria; order Rhizobiales; family Rhizobiaceae; genus Rhizobium. The sequence goes on from NZ_JACIAH010000009.1 coordinate 6,957, forward strand.
CCAAAAGCGAATGGACGAGCAAATCACAGGTATGCGCGCTTTCGAAAAGAGCCCTAATTGGAGGGCAAAATCCTGGCTCGTCCTGCCATAGCAGCAATCGCGGCTGCGGGCTGTGGCTTGCCATATCTGTAGCCCTGGACACCTTTACATCCGAGCCTCTTGAGAAAGGCTTCTTGCTCCGCTGTCTCAACCCCTTCTGCGATGGTATGAAGCCCCAGTTCATTTCCCATCGAAACAATAGCGCGTACAATCGCGGCGTCTTGAGGTTTTGTCAGTAGTTCACCTACGAACGACCGATCGATCTTCAGAGTTGTAAGCGGGAAACGTTGAAGCGAACTCAGCGAAGCAAATCCGGTCCCGAAATCATCGAAGGCGATGTCGATGCCGAGCGCTCGCAGATCGCGCATTGCTGAAAAGGAATTGCCGTCATCAAGGAGAGCAATTGTCTCAGTAACCTCCAGCTCCAGCATCGAAGGCTTTAACCCATGTTTTTCGAGGGCACGGCGCACTTGCTGTACCAACGACGGAGAACGAAACTGCGCTGCAAAGAGGTTCACGCCAACCTTGAGGTCGTCGACGCCCTGTCGCTGCCATTCGGCCAGTTGACGACACGCCTCGTCGAGTATCCACCAGCCGATGGGCAACGCCAGGGAACTGGTTTCGAGCGCGGCTAGGAATGTTCCTGGAAATAACAAGCCCTTTTGCGGATGGCGCCAACGCAGCAGCGCCTCGACGCCGAAGATCTTACCGTCTGTGAGCGATACCTGCGGCTGATAGTGCAACTCAAGTTCATTGAGCCGGAAGGCTCTACGCAAGTCATCAATGACAGCGCGCCGGGAAACTGCTTCGAGGCGCATGTCAGGTGAGAACACTCGAATGCACCGTCCGCCATCTTGCTTGGCGCGATAGAGGGCGACGTCTGCACTTGCAATGAGCTCCTCCGCGTCGTTTCCGTCACTTGGACCGAAAGCATAGCCGACACTCGCGCCTATATGGAACAATTCGTGGTTCACTTCGAAAGGTGGTTCAAGCGCGCAGATCACTTGCGACGCCAGGGACTGGGTGACAAGGGGATCGGTCATTCCTGGCACAAGCATAGCAAATTCGTCCCCTCCAAAGCGTGCGAGAGTCGCTTGCGCTGGCGTGACGGTCGCGAGACGGATCCCCACCGCCTGCAGCAACGCGTCGCCGGCGGCGTGGCCGGCGCTGTCATTCACCTCTTTGAAGCCATCGAGATCGATCAAAAGCACAGCGGCTAGCGTTGTTTTCTCGAACAGCTCCGACAGCTGTGCCTCGAAGCGGAAACGGTTGCAAAGGCCGGTTAGGAGGTCATGATGCGCCAACCGCATCAGGCGCGCGTCACGCTCCCGAGCCTGCGAAATATCGCGAATGATTGCGCCGACGGCAATCCCTTGTTCGCCGCGCCAAACAGACAGCGCGATGTCGATCGGAAACTCTGATCCGTCCTTCCTGCGCGCCGTCACCTCGATCGTTTTTCCCGAAAGTGCCGTCCCGCCACCTGCAACAACACGCGCCAGGCCGGCGCGATGTGCACCGCGCATGCGCTCGGGGACAATGATTTCGATTGGTTGCCCAACCATCTCCTCTCGGTCGAAGCCGAACAGATCGGTCATCGCGCGGTTGACGAACTCGATTTTGCCGGTTTCGTCGACGGTGACGAGCGAAAGGGTTGTAGCCTCGGCAAAATTCATGACGTTTGACTGAACCGAAAATTCCATTTGTCGATCAATCTCGTCATCGATGTTGCTCGGTGAATAAGCCGTACGGCCGCCCATCTGCTATCGCCTCCTTTCTAGAAGATCTTTCGTTTGGGGCCAATATATCAACCGCAAGTTAGCAAGCTCTGAACAAAAATGAGCCCGCGACATTCCGTGCGCGCGGAAAGAGGGTAGATACCAATAGGCTACCGTCCCCAGGATGCTGCTGCGCGCTCCACTCGTCCTGATAATGCGAAGAACGTTGTCGTCGCTGTCACTAGATGGTGTTGTAACGGGCGGAGCCCACCTTCGCTATCAATGGAAAGTGGAAGGGAATGAATTACCGATGAAGCCATTGAGAGATGGGAGCACGCCGACGCAGCGTTCGCATGAGAACGAGCTTATGCGAACAGCGATTGCCGGTAAGGCTGGCTCCATACCGATGAGCTTTTGTCTTCGTGGATCGCCCGGCGCTTTTATGCGACCTCGCCTCTGGCTTCCTTCAGCATTGCCTCCCCAAAATGTATATTTACGCTCCGCCGATTTGAGTCTCTCCGAAGATCCGGTCGTCCGTATCGCCCACATATTCTCGATGGAGCCCACTAGGATCCACCGGATGACGGTCCCAAATATTCTGCAAGGCCAAATGATTGCGAGCAAGCCTCGACAATCACGCTGCATCAGCGCCGAACGGCCGACGAGTCGCCCGTCATCCCTAAAAGCCAATTCCTCGGTCTGCAATGGGCTCACTCGGATCCGGTGTACCAGGGACCGTTGTTATGCTTGCATTCGGACGAACATCAAAACACGCGTAGGTCAAGCGGTGAGAGTGACGTCGCAAAATTTGTCCGGCCAGAGCCAGCATTTACTGCACGGCGGTATGACGACCTGATATGAGTCATCGCGGTAGTATATTGAGGGAAAGACGCTGGAGCTCTTGAACGAATTTGAATCGTTGTCCTTCAATCAGCTGAGCTCGAAATAAATATAGCGCGGGTCGAACAATGGATTCAGAATGTGGCCGCACCACTGCCCCATGGGCCGTGGTGGAAGTCCTTGCCGTCGAGGCGGTCGAAGCCATGGGCGCCGAAGAAGTCGCGCTGTGCCTGGATCAGGTTAGCGGTGCCGCGGCCCTGGCGATAGGCATCGAAATAGGTCAAAGCCGAGGTCAGGGCCGGAACCGGCAGGCCAGCCTGCAGAGCGGCACCAACCACACGCCGCAGGGCCGGCAGCGATTCCTTCACCATCTCGGAGAAGGCCGGCGTCACGATCAGGTTGGCCGCATCCGGAGCCTTGGTGAAGGCCGAGGTGATCTCGTCGAGGAACTGCGAGCGGATGATGCAGCCGGCACGCCAGATCTTGGCGATGACAGGCATCGGCAGCGACCAGTTGAACTCGCGCGAGGCTTCCGCCATTACCGCAAAGCCCTGCGCGTAGGCACCGATCTTGGCGGCGAAAAGCGCCAATTCGAGATCCTTGTCGAGGTCCGGACCGTAGGCGATCGGGAACTTGTATTCCGGCTTGCCAAAGATCTTTTCGGCCGCCTCGCGCTCGGTCTTCATCGATGACAGGCTGCGAGCGGCGACAGCCGCTTCGATTGCGGTGGCCGGGATGCCCATATTCTGGGCTTCGATGGCCGACCATTTGCCGGTGCCCTTCTGACCCGCCTTGTCGAGGATCATGTCGACCATCGGGCCGCCGGAGACCGGATCGCTGGCGGCCAGCACCTTCTCGGAGATTTCGATCAGATAGGAGTTGAGGCGGCCCTTGTTCCATTCGCCGAAGATACCACTGATCTCCTTGGCGCTCTTGCCAAGCCCGTCGCGCAGGATGCCGTAGATTTCAGCGATCATCTGCATATCGGCATATTCGATGCCGTTGTGGATCGTCTTGACGAAGTGGCCGGCACCGTCATTGCCGAGCCAGGCGACGCACGGATCATCGTTGTACTTGGCGGCAATCGAGGTCAGCACCTTCTCGACGCGCTTCCAGGAGTCTTCGGTGCCGCCGACCATGATTGAAGGACCATGGCGCGCACCTTCCTCGCCACCCGAGACGCCCATGCCAATGAAGGTCAGGTCGGTGTTCTTCAGGCGATCGAAACGGGCGATCGTGTCGCGGAAATTGGCGTTGCCGGCATCGATCATGATGTCGCCTTTGGTAAGGTGCGGCCGCAGCGCCTCCATCTGCTGGTCGACGGCCTCGCCGGCCTTGATCATGATGATGATCGGGCGTGGCGGGCGGATCGCCTCGACGAACTCTTCGATCGTCTTGCAGGCAATGATCTGCTTCTTCAGATCGCCGGCGCTTTCGTAGAATTCGTCGGTCTTCTCAGGAGTACGGTTGAAAACAGCAATCTTGTTGCCTTTTTCCGCAATGTTGAGCGCCAGGTTGGAACCCATGACGGCAAGGCCGATCAGCCCGATTTCTGCCTTCTCCACGATACATCCGCTTTCTTCGTTTCTCGCAATGACGGGATGCACCGCCACGGACGCGGCGGCCCAAAGCTGTCCACTATCGACTGGCTAGAAGGCCAGCTGTACCTTCATCGATTTGCTCCGATCCCCGGCAGCCTCGAAAGCCTGAACGGCTTCCGTCAGCGGATAAATGCCGCTCAACAGGGGCTTAAGATCGACCCGCCGGCTATTGATGAGATCGACCGCAACGCCGAACTCCTCATGGAACCGGAACGTGCCCTTCATCTCGATCTCCTTGGCGACGACCATGTTCTGCGGAATCGAGACGTCACCCCCGAGGCCAAGTTGTACAAGAACCGAGCGGGGCTTTAGCACTTCAATGCCGGAACGGACCGCGCTTGCATTGCCCGATGCCTCGAAGTGGACATCGAAGTAACCCTTGCTGCCAGCGTAGCTCGCAAGCTCGGCAGCCGCATTGGCAACGTTGATGGTGCGATCGGCGCCGACCTCGGCAGCTTTCGTGAGGACAGCGTCCATGACGTCGGTGGCAACGATCTCGCGGGCGCCATGCGCACGTGCAGAGATGATCGACAGTGCACCGATCGGACCACAACCGGTGACCAGTACGCGCTTGCCGGCCAGCGAACCGGCGCGCACGACCGCATGCAGGGTCACCGCCAGCGGCTCGGCGAATGCCGCCTCGTTGATGGAGATCTCGTTGCCGACCTTGTGGCATTGCCATTGCTCTGCAATCAACCGCTGGCGGAAGGCGCCCTGGATGTGCGGCATCGGCATGGCACTGCCATAGAAGCGCATGTTGAGGCAGTGGTTCTGCTGCCCAATGAGGCAATACGCACAGGCGTTGCACGGCCGACTTGGCGACACGGCGACGCGATCGCCGATAACCAGGTGCGACACGCCCTCCCCGACCGCCTTGATCGTGCCTGCGACCTCGTGTCCGAGGATCATCGGCTCGCGCACCCGAACGGTGCCGAATCCACCATGGTTGTAGTAGTGCAGATCGGAACCACAGATCCCGCCCGCTTCAATGGCGACTTCGACCTCGTTCTCGCTCAAGGTCTCCAACTCGCGCTCTTCGATACGCAGGTCCTTGGCGGCATGGATGACGACGGCTTTCATGATGGATGGTCCTCCTCACACAACGGGCGTCGGCAGGGTGTCGCCGGAGAAATGGGCGGCGAGATTGTCGCGCACCAGCTGGCCCATCGCCTTGCGGGTTTCGACTGTACCGGATCCGTGATGCGGCTGCAGCACGACATTGTCGAGCTCCAGGAACCGCGGATCGATCTTTGGTTCGTTGTAAAACACGTCGAGACCAGCTGCCTTGATAGATCGTTTCTGAAGGGCGGCGATCAACGCCTCTTCATCCACAGTCGATCCGCGCGATACGTTGACAAGGATGCCATCAGGCCCGAGTGCTTCAAGCACATCAGCATCGATTATGTTTCTGGTCGCTTCGCCGCCCGGTACGATGACAACGAGAAACTCGCTCCACTCTGCAAGCGCGACAAGATCGCGTTCGTGGTCATAGGAGACCTGTGGCTGCGGGTTGCGTGAGAAATAGCGTATATCGCAGTTGAATGCGGCAGCCCGACTTGCGATCGCCTGACCGATCCGGCCCATGCCGACAACGCCGAGACGCTTCCCGGTGACGCGCGTGACGAGCGGCATTACGGCCTTTCCCCATTGACCGGACCGGACGAAGACATCTGCCTGCGGCATGAGACGCGCTGTTGCCAGCAACAGTCCCAGCGCAATATCCGCGACGTCGTCCGTCAGGATGTCAGGCGTGTTGGTAACGGCTATGCCACGAGCTTTGGCATAGCCAAGGTCGACGGCGTCCGTTCCAACCCCGTATACGGAAACGAGCTCGACCCACGGCACGCACTCCATCAACTCTGCTGACGCACCAAGTTCGCCACGCGTGGCGATGGCCCTGATACCCGAGCCGACGTCCATCAGGAATGCATCACGATCGGCGGCTTCGTAGAGCTTGTGGACGATATAGCGGTCTTCAAGCTCAACCATGTCCCAATCGGGATATGGCCCGACGAGCAGAATTTCGGGCTTTGTCATGGTTTCCTCTGTGAGATTTCCGCCTTATAGCGTTGTTGTGCGAGCTTTCCCGCATACGTGATTACTGTCGACACGATGTGTTCGAACGGCTGGTCGATTTCGATTGTGATGACATCGTGCTCATCGGTCGGGGGCTCTAGCGTCTCAAGCTGACTTTCGAGTAACGAGAGCGGCATAAAGTGTTCGTTTCGGGCGGCTATTCTCGCAGCCAGAGTCTTCGTGCCACCATGAAGAAAAACGAAGCTGAGCGGCGTACCGGCGCCGTTGCGCAGAACGTCACGATAAGGTCGCTTCAACGCCGAGCACGAGACGACGACTTGTCGATTCGCCGCCATTTCTCGGCCAAGGGACATCAGCCACGGCAGTCGGTCCTCATCGGTCAAAGGGATGCCGTTGGACATTTTCTCTATGCTGGCATCGGAGTGTTTGCTGTCGCCTTCGATGAACAGGTATCCGAGATCATAAGCCAACAGCTTTCCGACTGAAGTCTTACCGCACCCCGAGACGCCCATTACCACCAGCGGGCCAATCCCTGGGGGCGCATTAAAGAGAGGTGGTGATACCGCCGTCGACATAAAGCGTGTGTCCATTCACGAAAGAGGAAGCCTTGGACGACAGAAACACAGCCGCGCCCACAAGTTCATCGACATCGCCCCAGCGGCCTGCTGGCGTTCGCTTCTCCAGCCAGCTAGAAAACTCCTGGCTGTCGACCAGCGCTTGATTGAGCGGGGTCTTGAAATACCCCGGCGCAAGCGCGTTGATCTGCAGGCCATGCTTAGCCCAGTCAGTGCACATGCCTCGCGTCAGATTTTTTACTGCGCCCTTCGTCGCAGTGTAGGGAGCGATCCCTGGACGGGCGAGTTCGCTTTGCACCGAGGCGACATTCAAAATCTTGCCTCGACGACGGGTGATCATATGCCGCGCGACGGCCTGACCGACATAAAAGATGCTGGACACGTTCGTTTTCAACAATTGCTCCCAGCGGTCTGCAGGAAACTCCTCGAGCGGCGAACGAAATTGCATTCCAGCGTTGTTGATCAAGATGTCGATGGGGCCGCTGCTCTCGATCTCGTCGACTCCCCGTTTTACGGCTGCGGCGTCAGTGACGTCGAATTCGCAGATTGAGACCGACGCGCCGGTTTCACAGAGCCGGGCGGCGGCATCCCGCAGTTTGACGCCGTCGCGACCATTTAGGACGACCTGCGCACCATACCGGGCGAGGCCAGTTGCCAAGGCGAAGCCGATACCTTGGGACGAGCCGGTCACAAGCGCCCGCGATCCAGAGAGATCGAAGAGATCAGCCGCCATCGTCAGTTGCCCAGTGCCCGGTGGACTATGCGGTCAGTGACCCGGTGGTAGACCACGCCATCAAACATCTCGAGTAGCGTTTTGGTCTGCTCTCGGGATTCGAACCTTGCGTCGCAGGCCATCGCTCGTTCGAGCGCGCCCTTGTCTGAGTATGCAATGGCAAGAAGAAGCGGCATCGAAGGCGCTCCCTCATCGCGTTCCACCTCACGGGAAACCGTCACACTTTCCGCGCCATCGAACTTTGTCCAGAGCGGGGTCAAAACCTCTTGGACGAAACGGAAGAACTCGAACTCCTTGCCTTCGCGGATTGCACCCACGAACTCGGCATATCGAATGATCATTGCACTACTCCTTTAGCCTCTCGGGCCATCGTAAAATCGAACAAGCGCGGCGCTGTCGGCCGCACCGAGGCCAGCCGCCATCATCAACCGGTGAATTTCCATGCAAAGCGAGGTCATCGGCATGGCAGTGCCTGTGTGTCCTGCGAGTGATTGCACTGCCATGAGGTCTTTGACCATGTTGTCGATGCGACCAGTGGGCGAATAGTCGTTTCTGGCCATCTTACCCATGTACTCCTGCAGGATCGCGCTATCGGCGCGACCCCCGCTTAGAGCCGCGGGAATTCTTTGGGCGTCGACACCGGCGTCGACAGCGAGTCTAGTGGCTTCGGCGACCGCGACGAAGTTCAAGGCGCAGAGAACCTGGTTGATGAGCTTTGTGGTCTGGCCGGAGCCGCTCGGCCCCATGAGCGTCAAATTCTGGCAGAGGTCGTCAAGGATAAGCTTCGCTTGGGCGAAATCAGTGGGATCGCCCCCGACCATCACGGTCAGCTTTCCCTCCAACGCCTTCGGGGCACCTCCGGACAGCGGACAATCCAGCCACTTCAACCCCGCCTCCGCAGCATCGGCCGACAGTTGCCGCGTCGCCACGGGCTCGATAGACGACATGTCGACGACCACCGTGCCGATCTTCGCGCCATGGACGACGCCTCCTCCACCGAACACCGCCTCACGCACGATCCGTGACGAATTCAGGCTCAGCACGACAGAGTTCGCCTTCGCCGCTGCATCGGCGGCGGAGCTTGCCGGTTGCGCACCCAGTATTTCGAGTTGCGAAACCTTGCCGCGATCAAGATCAAACGCAATCACCGTATGACCGGTCTGAAGGAGGCGGGTCCCGATGGCTGTTCCCATTACGCCGCATCCGACTAGAGCGATCTTCTGTTTGGTAGGCACAGCAGCTCCTTTCCGCCGAGGGCGGTCAAATGAATTTCAGTTAAAGGAATTAGTTTGGTTAGCCGACTTCGGATCGGAGGAAGGCCTGTAGCTCCGGCGTCTTTGGATTTGTGAAGAACTCTGCGGACGGGCCCTCCTCGTGAATGACGCCGTCTTTCATATAGATCGTGCGGTTGGCCACGCGTCGCGCAAAGCCCATCTCGTGAGTGACGAGAAGCATCGTCATTCCCTGGCGCGCCAAGCTTTCGATAACCGCGAGGACTTCGCCGGTGAGTTCAGGATCCAACGCCGACGTCACTTCGTCGAAGAGAAGAACCTTTGGCCGCATCGCTAGCGAACGAGCGATCGCCACGCGTTGCTGCTGACCTCCGGAAAGCATATCGGGATAGGAATCAAAACGGTCGGCGAGACCAACGAGCGCAAGGCAGCGTCTGGCCTCCTCTTTCGCCGCCGACTTCGCTTCACCCTTGACCTGCACTGGGGCGAGCATGATGTTCTCGCCCGCGGTCAGGTGAGGGAAAAGATTGTAGCTTTGAAAAACAATTCCGACGTCGCGGCGTAGTTCGCGAAGCAAGGCCGGCTTCCTTGACATGGCGTGACCCGCGATTTCTATGTCGCCACCGTCAATCGTCTCAAGCCCGTTCAGGCACCGAAGAAAAGTGCTCTTGCCCGAACCACTCCTGCCGATCAAAGCAACAACCTCGCCACCTTGAACCGTCAGGGATACACCCTTGAGGACTGCTAACGGACCAAAGCTCTTACGGATATTGTTTGCAATTACGACGGACATCTCTTTTACCTCTCGGTGGGCTGGCGGGGGCGGCAGGCCGCCCCGCAGTCGGTCTGACTTAGAAGGACGGCAGCGCTGGCATTGGCGCCTTCATCCACTTCTCGTAGATTTTGCCGAGCTCGCCGCTTTGGGTGTGGACGAACAGCACTGTGTTGAGCCAGTGCAGCAGGTCGGGGTCGCCGCGACGCAAACCGACGCCGTAGAAGCTCTGGAGGTAGGTGGTCTTCTCCTCGAACTTGTCAGGATAGCGACCCTGAAGCTGGGCGGCGATGTAGTTCACGGTGCCGATCGCGTCGACCTGACCGGCCACCAGCGCGTTCAGCGTCGTGCTGTCATCGTCGAATCGCACCAGCTCCATTCCTGGGATGTTCGCACTGGACAGGATCTTCTCGTGCGCCGTTCCTCGGGGAACGCCGACCCGCTTGCCCTTAAGGTCGTCGAGGCTTTTGATCGCCGTTTCCTTCGGGGCCACGATCACCGACTTGTGGCCTCCGTAGGGATTGGAGAATGCCACTGACAGTGCCCGCTCGGTGTAGATGCCAAAACTAGCCACAACGAAATCGACCTTTCCGGTCTGTAGCGAAGGGATGCGGCTCTGGCCGGTCACGGGTACAAGCTCCAATTCGACGCCAAGATCCTTGGCGAGCAGCTTGGCCACGTCCACGTCGAGGCCGTCGGCCTGCATCTGATCGTTCGTGATGCCGAATGGCGGGACGGAAAGGTCGACCCCGATCATGACCTTCTTGCGGGCGATGATATCGTCCAAGGATGAGGCCGATGCGACGGTCGCACCAAAGACGAGGGCAAGGCCGACGAACGGTAGCAGTAGGGATTTGAAGCGCATTTTGCGTCCTCTCAGTTTTCGAGTTCCGGTTTCAGTGAAACGACCTTCTTTGTGTCGTTGGATCTCAAGCGCGCGATCCGCGTCGCGCCCCCTTTCGTTCCAGCCAAAGGCTGATTTGTGTGAGTGGAAAGCAGACGGCAAAGTACAGTGCTGCCACCGCGAGGAAGGATTTAAGGGGTTCGAACGTTGCATTGCTGACCAGCTGTCCCGCCCTAGTGATTTCGATAAAGCCGATGATCGACGCTATCGAGGTCTGCTTGATGATCTGGACAAGAAAACCAACGGTAGACGGCAATGCCAGCCTGATCGCCTGTGGAGCGATGACGAATCGAAGACTCTTCAGCGTCGTCATCGCGAGAGCATCGGCGCTTTCCCACTGAGCCTTCGGGATTGCGCGAAGAGCGCTTTCCCAGATGGCGCCAAGGAAGGCACTGGAGTTGATAGTCAAGGCGACCGCTGCGGCGACGATCGCGCTCACCTCATAGCCAAAAAGCGACGGCGCATAATAGCAGATGAACATCAGAACAAGGAGTGGAAGCCCCTGAATGAACTGCATGTAAGCTAATGTCGCATTTCTTAAGAACTTGCTGGACGAGATCCTCAAGAGCGCGAGGACAATCCCGGCAAGGCCGCCCCCGACGAAGGCAATGACGGTCAGCGTCAGCGTCCACCGCAGGGCGTACAATACGAAAAGGAATTCCGGAGTTCCGAATGTTCGCATATTATATTCTCCCCAGCAGCTTGCGGCGCGAGCGTCGAAATACGATCAGCCCCAGGAGATTCAAAAGCGCCCAGAAGATGAAGTTGAGGGTCACGTAGACAGCAGCAATGACCAGATATACTTCCATCGTCCGGAACGTCTCGGAACTGGCGATCATTGCGGCGCCGGTCATGTCCTCTACGCCGACCGCGGATACCAAACTGGTTGACAACATCAACAGTACACACTGCGAGACAACCGGCGTGAAGACCCTTTCCAAGGCAGGTGGAAGGATCACAAAGCGCAATGTCTGTAAGTACGTCATGCCCAGGCTCTCGGCCGCCTCGAATTGACTGCGATGGGTCGACTGGATACCGCCCCTGACAATTTCGGCGATATAGCCTGCATTGTTGAAGACCAGGGCGATCGTCACGGATGTTAGTGGAGACATCCGTATACCGATGTTAGGCAAGCCGAAGAAGATCACGAAGATTTGGACAAGCAATGGCGTATTTCGCACGATCTCCACGTAGCAGCGAACCAGGAAGCGCGGCAAGAACCACGATAGCGTCGAGACAATTGCTAAGCCGACCCCGAGGGCGAAACCACCGAAGATACCGACGATCGAAAGCTGCATCGTCAACCACAGACCGCTGAGGAACTGTGGCAGATATGCGATCAACGGACCGAATTGGAAGGTATATTGCATTGTTGCCTCGGCGCATGTTCCTGTCCGGTTTCGAAACTATTCGAGGCCCAAAGGCCGGACCCGAATGCTCTTGCCCGCAAACGAAATCGTGTCGGGGTGGCAAAGGTCCAGGGCCGCCGCGACATGCCACCATGCGTGATCAGCCTGGCGAATGATGAAGCATTCGGTGCTGTGACCAATACCGCCAAACTCGAATGCGTGCCCCATGCAGATGTGGCCGATTTCGTCGGGAAGTCCCACAGAGAGGCAAACATGTGCGCCGTAGGTAGAATGGCGATAAGTCGGGTCGCCGTAGCGGTCGCCGCGTTCGGCTGAACGCTTGAGATTTACGGGGTCGAATTCCCACGTCTTACCGATGTCGTGGCACAGGCCGCCGGCAAGGATGATGTCTCGATCGACTTTCGCCTCGGGATAGGTGGTCTTGAACTCTTCATAGATCGCCAGGGCAAGCCGGGTGACCCCACGGAGGTGAGCGTCCTGGGTTCCGCGCTTTAGCGAAAATACGTTCGGGCTACCCTCACCTTGAATATCCGTGACACGACTGAACGAAGAACGTTCCAAGGCAAACACCCACGCGTCGATGACCTTCTCACGAAGTTCGAGGGACTGGATCTCCGCGATTTCCGGAAGATCCTCGACAATATGTCCGCGAGAGATGGTTTTGTACATTTTTTCAACACCGTTACTATCTGCTTATTTCTCGACCTTATGATTGATTGAACTTCAAATCCAATTGGGATATTCGGGGTTATCGATTGAATTTTTCTATCTTGCGCTCATGGCTCTGAACTTTTCTGCAGTCGAATCATTCTACTGGGTCTCCCAACTCCGCAGCTTCAACGCCGCTGCAGAGAAGCTCAACATCACCCAGCCAACCGTGTCTTATCGGATCAAGGAGCTGGAGGAGCAGCTCGGTGTCTCGCTCTTCATCAGACAGAGGCGCCAGCTTCTCATGACGAGCGAAGGCGAAGCGTTGAAGCGTTACGCCGAGGCGATGATCGGGATCGCGCGGGACATCGAATCCAACATCAAGACGAGAAACACCAAGCTGCCGACGCTGAGAGTGGGGGTTATGGACAGTTTCGCGGCGGTCGGATTGCCAGCGCTGTTGGATGAACTTGACCACAGATTTGCCGGCACTCGGATTGCGGCGACCGTCGATACGAGCCACAATCTTGCAAGGCAGCTATCCGAGGGACTTCTTGATATCGCACTCCTGTCGACGCCGCCGGAGTATGAAAATGTCGCCCTTGAGCTTCTCGGCCGTCAGACGGTGGAGTGGATCGCCAGTTCCAAGCTCAATATGAAGAAGGAATTCGTTTCCGACGACGATCTACTGACCAAACGCGTCTTTTCAACGCCGGCACCGTCCAATCTCCACGAACTCACGACGAACGCGCTCAGCGGTAATTCCACGCTCGGTCTCCGACTTAACGTTTGCAACAGCCTTGGCGCGATCCTGAATCTCGTTGAGGCGGGCACTGGCATCAGCATTCTTCCAGTGCGCCTTGTGCGAGATCAGATCCGAAAGGGATCCGTTTACGTTCTCGAAACCAGATCCAAATTGCCGATGCAGGACGTATTCATTGGCACCAACAAAGGCGCAGTGGTTCGGGCTCTGCCCCAAGTCAAGCAAATGATCCGAAAAGTCAGCGTTGACGTCGCATTCTGCGGCTGACACATCCTCGTTGATATGGTTTTGGGCCGTCGACTGCGTGGTAGACGCCCTTGAAACGCACCGGGAAGACCGATTGAAGCCGTCGACTTCGTTACCTCTCTCCAGGGTACCGTTGCCATGGTCCTCCGGTCAAGAAGGGCACTATTAAAGCCGCTGAGGGTCGTGCGGCACGCGAATGGCCGTTCAGACCGGCTCTGCAGCCGACTTCACCGCCGACAAACTGCCTGAGCTGATAGCATTGCGCGCGTCCCGTGGGCCGTACCGTATTCGACTTCTGCTGCGGCGACCAAGACCAGCGCGGAGCCAGTCCTCGCGACAGAGCTGCTCCGCGAAGAGGCCTTCAGGATTGCCGTCCTGATGGCTTCCAGGGATTCGTCAAACGTGTGGGTCGTCCGGTGCTCAATGGGTTTCCTGGCAATTTCCGTAGCTCGAAGCAGTGCCGCCCTTGCCGGAAAGCCTGCCTTCCTCGGCTTTGTAGAAGTACTGGCTTGCGATCAGCCACCCGTAGCCGGGATGCAGGTAGCGATGAGAAATGGCCCGGTGACGAAGATCTGCTGATGCGCGACTTCCAGCCAAACGGACAACAAGGACGGTCGGAATACATGCAAAGCAAGATGACGAAGAAGGCTGGCCGTCGGCGGGTTGCGCGAAGGAATAATCCTCGTGGACTCCGTGGAAGTTTCCGCCGAGGTGGGCGCCGACGGAAAGGTGGGCATCATGGGAATTGGCGCTTCAGCCCAAACGACCTCGAGCATCAAGATCATTTTCAAGCGAAAGGGTTGAGCAGTTTCCCGAATTTGATGTGGGCCCTCGGCTTTACCAAATCCCTTCAGTTAGGTCACGTATAGGAGCCCATCTCAATGCCGTCCGCACACTTTGCTTGAACCTGTAATTCTGACTGCCGCATCTCCGGCTCATCCGCCTGGGAAATGTCCAGCGCCAGAAAAGAAGGCTGAGAAAAAGCTCAGGAACCTACTGGCGCGGCTTTATCTTACTTTCTCCAGGCAAACTGCCTTGCGGAGATTTCGCGCAGAACATGCCGGCTTCATCCTGGCCCGATTCTGTTTCCTCGCAAGAAGAGTAACGCCTTGAGCGATCAAGCCAAGCGCCGCGATGACGTCACTAGATCCGAGTGCTAGTCGGGGCGTTTCGCGCCATGAACTTACTCATATTGTGTCACTACCCACTGACTAAATGCGGCGATATACTCCACAGGCGCGTATATAACAACTTCGAGCCCCGTATCCGCGACTGCGGGGTTCATCTTGCGGAACGAACGACAGGGGCAGTTTTCCAATCTTGCGGTTTGCCGCCGGGTCCTTCCCGAACGCAACGCTCGCACCCTATAACCGCTAACGAACTGGAGGTTCTCATGCGACCGATAATCGCTCTGGCATTTCTCGCTGCCGCTCCTAGCTTAGCGTTCGCCCAGGCCGCGCCAAAAGGCGCCTCGCCAATACCAGCGGCCGAAATCAAGGAAATTTTCTCGGGGAAAACGTATAATTTCACCGAAAAAGGTCACAAAGGCGAAAGGGAACCGATTTCCTGGTACCTGGGCGCCGACGGAAAGATGCTCGGCTATACCGGAAACGGTCCATCTCATGCGGCGGGCACTTGGTCGACATCTGATGGCAAGCTCTGTGTGTCTGATCAGTGGACCGGGGCATGGGGCACGAACCACTCCGACGAATGTCAGTTATGGGCGCGCGACACTGCAAAGCCGAAGGTTCTCTATCGCGCCGAACCGAGCAAGGGCGGAACTTGGACGAAGTTCACACCGAAGTTGTCGGGCGGGGACACAATCACCCCTAAGATAGAAGCTTTGAAGGTGAAGCTGAATAAGCAGTAGTTCGCGGCACAGTCGCCCTCACGGAAATCCGATGCGCCGCGCGGCCGATCAGCGGCCGCATGTCCGCAATGACCGTCCTCATGCTTGTACCAACCGTATTCGCGGTGATTGGCGGCTTCACTCCGGAATTGGGCGATATGGTCATCAAAGGGTGAAGACAATTTCGCCAACGAGCGTTGATCGCGCCGCGGTTTCCCTGGGTGGAATGCCGAGTACATCAGCTACTTTTTCAAATGCCAAAAAAACAGTCTCACCCGGATCAAAATGCAACTGATAGCGTTCCCAAAGCCGACTTCGCCGAACGCGATCTGAACGCCCAGGCATGCGCGGCTACCAACTACACTGCCGACATCCTCGTATTACAGTGTGACAACATTCGTCCCTTGATCGGCCCCGCGAGGCAGCTACAGATGCTTATTTGCTGCCGCGACGGCGCGTGTCGGCGGACGGAATTGAGTTTTCTATTGCGCAGCCTGCTGACCGGTCGCTAACTCATATACCGTCACTTGCTACCGACGAGCGACCTAGGCTTTTTTGAATTTGAGAATCGAAAGCAACTCAATGACCGGACAACTTTCTCTTCCCCGCAATCGGATTTCCGTGCTCTTGTTGGAAGGCATCAGTGAGAGCGCCGTTGACTACTTTTCGTCAGCTGGCTACGTCAATCTGGCACATCTGCCGAAGGCTCTGGATGACAAAGATCTCAAGAGCCATATAGCCGAAGCGCATATAGTCGGAATTCGTTCACGAACGCATCTGACAGATGAAATCTTCAGCTCCGCAAAAAAGCTGATTGCAGTGGGCTGTTTCTCTGTGGGAACCAATCAAGTCGACCTCGAGGCGGCGCGTCGCCGTGGGATTCCCGTGTTCAATGCTCCCTACTCAAATACGCGGTCGGTCGCTGAGCTTGTGATCGGTGAAATCATAATGCTGACCAGGCGGATTTTCCCGCGGTCGGCGTCGGCCCATGAAGGCGGATGGGACAAATCCGCCTTGGGGAGCCGTGAGGTACGCGGGAAAACGCTGGGGATAGTGGGCTATGGCAACATCGGTTCGCAGCTCAGTGTTCTCGCGGAAAGCATGGGCATGAACGTCCGCTATTTTGATCCTTCGGACAGGCTTCGGCATGGCAATTCAGAATCGATGGCTTCGCTCGGCGAGCTTCTCGAAATCTCCGATTTTGTGACGATGCATGTTCCAGAAACGAAGTCCACGCAAAATATGATAACTGAGACCGAACTCCGGAGAATGAAAAAGGGAGCCTTCTTCATCAACAACTCCCGCGGCACCGTTGTGGATCTCGAAGCGCTTGCGAAGGTTTTGAGAGAAGAACATCTCGCGGGCGCGGCCGTCGACGTGTTCCCCAAGGAGCCGGCTTCAAACAGGGATCGCTTCGAAACGCCGCTGCAGGGTTTGGATAATGTAATCCTAACTCCCCATATTGGTGGATCGACGGAGGAAGCGCAGGAGCGCATTGGGACGGAAGTTGCAAGGAAGCTTGTGGAATATTCGGACATCGGCTCAACACTGGGCGCCGTCAATTTCCCCCAGGTTCAACTTCCACCCCGCCCGAACGGTACGCGTTTCATCCACGTTCATCAAAATCGTCCGGGTATTCTGAACAGCCTGAATACTATTTTTTCGTCTCGCGGACTTAACATCGTCGGTGAATTCCTGCAGACGCACGGCGACACGGGTTACGTGGTTATTGAAGTCGAAGGTGCTGGCCAGACAGCGAATGATATACTCGAGTCGCTCCGCCAGATCCCGGGAACGATACGAGCTCGACTGGTTTACTGACGCCGATTGGAAGGCGTAAAGACGCGCCAGGAAAACTGGCGCGATGGCTAGGACAGGGCGTCATCCTCGATGGACCGGGGTTCAGTCCGCACACGTGCCAAGAATTGGCGCCATCAGTTGCACATGTGCATCGATCCGTTCAAAAAACCTTCGCCGGAACGGCCTCTCGCTCTGGCAGCCCGGCAGGCGCGCGATTGGCGAAGGCCTTCCATCGCTGCACGTTCATCCCCTTGAAGGACCACCGGCCGGCCAGTGACAGAGCCATGGCATCCGCAGGGATGTAGGGGACCGTCGAGTGCGCATCGTAAACAGGCGCAAGTTGCGGTTTGTCGCCAGCCTCGCGATAGATCAATGGCCAATTCTTCAGGTGCATGTCGCCGTTACCGGTTATGGCAGCCAGAGCCAGCTGGCGGACGAATTCGAATGCAGAGGCAAGCGAGACGGCAACGCTTAGGGCGGCTGTGATGTCGTGATAGGCGGCCCCTTCATATTTTCCAGACGGATAGACGCCGAAGACCTGTGCAAAATCCTCGATATGTATGCGCTCACCGCCAAGGCCACGACCAAAGCATTTAATGAGCAGGACTTTTCCGTCCGACAGCGAGGAATTTTAATCAGAAGCTGTGGAAATCTGGCGCTCAACCTTGCTTTTGCTACGGCGCATCAGTGACAGCGCCCGCGACCAATGGCAGGGATGCTCGTACCAATTAATGGGGAAGCAACAATGACAACGACCAACGAAATCGCTGACAAGATCGCTGCGGCGCATGGCCTGACGAAGGTCCAGGGTAAGGCAATCGTTGAAGCGGTGATCGCCTCGATCGCTAGCGCGGCTGTCGCCGGGAATGAAACGTCGCTGCCGGGTTTTGGCAAGTTCAAGGTAAAGGCAACGCCCGAGCGCGAGGCTCGCAATCCAGCCACGGGTGCGACCATCAAGGTTGCAGCGGCCAAGAAGCTGACCTTTCAGCCTGCGAAGGCGCTGAAGGATGCGCTAAACAAGTAAAGTGAGAACGACCCCCGCCCTGGTTGCGGGGTCATTTTTAGGAGTCAGTGGGACGACGTAAAGTGTGGCTTCGGCGTCCCACAGAGACATTCGGGCGCAAGTCGTGCAGGAAAAGCGGGTGTGGCTGGGGAGCTCCAGCCTTCATCGTATCTTCGTAAAGACCATTGATGGGAGATGTACAACCGCACTGCGCACATGACGCGTCGGTCGTACCATGAACGCACGGTTCAATCATTGGAGGCCTTAATCCCCCAAGCTAACTACAAGATTAGCGAAGCCCGCAAAAATTCCGCACCGAAAACTCAATCGAGCATCAAAGCCGATTTCGCCTCCAATGACATTGTTCTAAGCTAACGTCCGAACGCTACCGTCACGTCGGTGTATCATGATTGGCGATCTAGCAATTGCGGTACTGGGCGAACTCAACGTCAGCCAAAACGGAGAGGCTCTGCCCCTACCGCAGTCGAAGAAGACACGCGCGCTTCTCGCCTATTTGGCCGTCATCGGAAGGCCCCAGCGTCGCGATCATCTATGCAAGATGTTCTGGCATGTCCCAGACGACCCCCGGGCTTCGCTGAGGTGGAGCCTTCACAAACTCAGACCCATCGTGAACACCGACGGTCATGAGCGTCTACATGCAGACCACGATTCTGTTTCCCTCAGCCTCGAGAGGGTTGACCTGGACATCAGGGGCACAGCATCCCTTCGACGCATCGACCTTAGCGTCATGGATACCGAAACCCTGGAATCTCTTATGGCGATTTTTCGGGGTGAATTTCTCGAAGGCCTCTCCCTGCCGCACTGCCCGAGCTTTGAAGCTTGGCGGCAATATCATCGAGACAAGGCGCTCCGGTTGCACGCGGCCGTTCTGCGCACCCTCATCGGACGGCTCAGGGATAACCCCGAGCGCGTGCACGTTCATTCCATGGCTTTGAAGCGTCTCGCCACAGAGATTGTCGACGTCGATTTGCCCGACCAGCGGTCGGAGCCTCGGGATGCACGACCAATTGCGTTGTCGTGTAGCAGGAGGCCGCAGGAGATTCGCTTCTGCAAGACGGCCGACCAGACGACGATCGCTTACGCAGTGTGCGGGCATGGCTCACCGATCGTGCGAGCCGCTCATTGGACGTCACATCTCCAGTATGAGTGGGAAAGTCCGGTGTGGATGCATTGGATTGACGCTCTTTCGGAAGAAACGATGCTCATCCGCTATGACGAACGTGGAACTGGGCTATCGGACTGGGTTGCCGAGGATATCTCGTTCACCGCGATGATCGCTGACCTGGAGGCCGTTGTCGACGCGGCGGGTCTCGAACGTTTTACACTTCTGGGGGTGTCGCAAAGCTGCGCCGTCTCCGTTGCCTATGTCCTGCGACACCCCGAACGAGTGACGGGCCTCATTCTCTACGGAGGTTTTGTCAAAGGCTGGCGGCAGCGAGGCGACAGCCATGAAATCGCTACCCATGAGGCAATGACCGCACTTATCCGGGAAGGATGGGGCCAGAACAACCCGGTTTTTCGCCATCTGTTCACAACCATGTTCATTCCGCGGGCGAACCAGGTTCAGATGGACTGGTTTGATGAACTGCAACGCATTTCGGTCTCGCCTTGCAATGCCGGCCGCCTTCATGAAGCATTCGGCGAAATTGACGTCTCGGACCTCCTCTCACAGATAAAAGTTCCGACGCTCGTTCTGCACGCACGAAATGACGCTGTCGTTCCCTTTGGGTCCGGAAGGGAGTTCGCAACCGGCATTCCTCGCGCACGGTTTGTCGACCTCGACAGCGCCAACCATATTCTCCTTCCCCACGAACTCGCCTTTGAGCAGTTTGTCCGCGAACTCAGACAGTTCGTCTGCGAAACAGCATAGTGCCTTTGCCAATGTCTTCCCGAAGCATTGAGAGCGGACCTGTGGTGCGGTTTCAACGACCAGGCCGACAGTTTCAACGGTTTCTTCAACGCCCTTTCTCACGCGCACGCCTCACTCTGATTCGACATTCATGGGGAGGTAGGACAATGAAAATTCACAATGTCACCGGCGGTGGAGGCGTACGTCTGCAGGTTCGCGAGTGGGGAAACCAAGATGCGCCATCCATCTTTTTCATCCATGGGTGGTCGCAAAACCATCTGTGTTGGAAAAAACAATATGAAAGCGTGCTTGCCAACGATTGTCGCCTCGTCGCTCTGGACCTGCGCGGCCACGGCATGTCGGACGCCCCGCTGGGAGACGGAAATTATACCGACCCTCAGCTTTGGGCCGACGATGTCGCCGCTGTCATCAAGCAAGTTGATCTGGGATGTCCGATCCTTGTCGGCTGGTCCTACGCCGGCTTCATCATCTGCGACTATCTCCGCCTTCATGGCACCGCTCATGTTGCGGGCATCAACTTTGTGGGCGCAGCAGTCACGCTGAACAAATCAGCCTTCGGCACTTTGATCGGTCCCGGTTTCCTGGACCATGTCATCGGCGCGACTGACGACGATCTTCCGACCAACATAGAAGCAATTCGCAATTTTGTTCGCGGGTGCACTTATTCGCAGCTGCCAGCCGAGGTATTTGAGATGGCAATTTCCTGGAATATGGTCGTCCCCGCGAAGGTCCGCGCTGCCCTTCTGTCCCGTCAGATCGATTCTGACGACGTGCTGGCCAGGATCGATGTGCCGGTCCTTGTGACCCAAGGTGAACAGGACACGGTGATCCTCCCGGCGATGGGGCGGCACCTTCTGAGCATGTGCCCTGCAGCCATTGCATCGTGGTATCCGATGACGGGCCACGCGCCCTTTATGGAAAACCCGGCCAGATTCAACAGCGAGCTTTCTCATTTCGCGCGTGACGCTCAATCCCCTTCGGCCGCAGCAGCAAGAGGCGGGATCAGCCTCGGGCGATAACACGACCATACCCGCCATCGCAGCAGCCCTCAACGAGGATTTCCCGCGGGTCTCGACTTTGAAGGTTTGCGCGAACGTCAGGGAACCGTCTTCGTCAGCCTTAGTGCTCACGAATAGCACGCCGCAGCCGATCGGAAAGTGGCTCCCATAGATAGTCGAGGAAAGTCCGTTTGGACGTCGTGATGAAAGCTTCGACCGGCATCCCCGGAACAACTTGTGTACCAGTTAGTCGATCGAGTTCACCGGGGGGCAAATGAACACGGACGGGGTAGTACGAGATCCGCGTTGGCGTGTCCTCGACCAGATCTGCCCCGATCATTTCCACCTTTCCCTCGAGATCCGGTGTAGTGGAACGATTAAGGCCGCTGATCCTGACATATGTCTTGTCGCCAACATGGATCGAATCGACTTCCTGAGGCGAGATTCTCAGTTCGACGTTTAGCTCGGCCATTTCGGGCACGATCATCATGAGCACTTCGCCAGCACCAACAACGCCGCCGACGGTGTGGACGGAAAGCTCGTGCACGACGCCGGCCAAAGGCGACCGGACGCTAACGCGCGTCAAGGCATCCTTCGCTTCAATTTGCTTTTCGCTGAGCTCATTGATCTTGCTCTCGGTCTCCGCAAGGTCCTTGCCCGCCTCGGCAACAGCAATCTGGTCCAGATTCAGCATCTGGAGTTTTGTTTCGGCAATCTTCGCCCGGATCTCTGCGGTGGACGCTTGAAGTTGGCCGATCTCACCATCGAGTTGCGCCATGTTCCTCTCAAGGATCTTTACCTGGCTAACCAGAACAAGTTGCCTGTCTAGGAGACTGCGAAGGCTGCGAAGTTCCGTATCGAGCAATTGATGTTCGTGCCGTTTCGCACTCTCCTGGAGGGCAAGACCATCGATCTGATTCATCAGCTGCGTCACCCGCTCGGTTAGCTGCTGCTTCTGACCCTGCCGTGCCTTCAGGCGCGCATCGAGAAGTTCCTGCTCTCGATTGAAGAGGATACGCGCCGACATGGGGTCAGAATATTTGACGAAATAGCTCGGAAGCTCGAAATTGAGTGCGCCGTCGCGTTCGGCTCCGAGTCTGGCTGCGCTCATCTGAAGCTCCGCGAGCTGATGCTCGACGATTTGGAGTTCGGACCGCGCATTGGTATCATCCAGACGGAGAAGTGCCTGTCCTCCCGCTACTCGCTGTCCCTCGTGGACAAGAATCTGTGAAACCACTCCACCCGCCTTGTGTTGGATTTTCTTGATGTTGCCTTCGACCTCGAAATGTCCTGACGCAACAACCGCGCTGGAGAGCGGTGCAATGGCTGCCCAAATACCAAAGGTGGACGCGAAGGCGGCAATCAACATTGTGCCTGCCCGCCTGTAGCGGCGAAGCGAATGAGAATGGTCAGAATACCAGGAGGTCGAGCTATACATGGGTGGAGTTCCCACTGGCTTTCAGGGGGATCGCCGCATCGGAAGGCCTCGAAAGGACCGCCATCACATCATCCTTCGGTCCGAAGAGCTTGATGCTTTTTTCGTGAACAAACGCGACTTTGTCGACGGATGCCAGCCCGAGCGGTCGATGAGTAATCACGATCGCGATTCCGCCGCGGCTGCGCACGTCGCTGATCGCATTGCTTAGCGCCGCGTCGCCGGAGGCGTCAAGATTCGAGTTCGGCTCATCGAGAACGACAAGGAACGGATCGCCATAAAGCGCGCGGGCCAAACCAATCCTTTGACGCTGACCACCGGACAGAAACATGCCGCCGTCGCCGATCCTCGTTTCATAACCGTCCGGCATGCCGACAATGAGCTCATGGGCACCCGCAGCCATCGCCGCCTTGATGATCCTTTCCGAGTTGCCATCAGCCTGGAAACGGGAAATCGCTTCCGCGATCGTGCTGTCAACAAGGGCGAGATCCTGGGGCAGATAGCCGACATGGCGACCAAGGCTGTCGCGGTTCCATTGGTTAAGGAGTGCACCGTCAAGCTTCACATTGCCCTTCATTGGCGACCAGACGCCGACAAGGGTGCGTGCAAGCGACGACTTGCCGGAGCCGCTTGGGCCGATAATACCGAGGCCATCGCCTGCCCACAGCTCAAACGAAGCGTTCAGCAAGACCGGATCTGCGGCACCAGGCGCGGCAACGGCAAGCCCATCCACGGTCAGCTTCAGGCGAGGTGGCCTCAACTCAACCTGCTCACCTTCGACTGCAATCGACAGCGAGTTCTTGAGCCTTGTATAGGCTGCCCTCGCCGAAACGAACCCCTTCCAATGGGCTATTGCCGTTTCGATCGGTGCCAGCGCACGAGAGGTCATTATCGATGCGGCGATCATGGCGCCGCCGGATACCTCCTGGTGGACAGCCAGATAGGCTCCCAGTGCCAATATTGACGATTGAAGGATCGTGCGGAATATCTTCGCAAATGCACCCAGACTGGCCTGGACGTCACTTGCCTGCAAACTTGTATCGCGGAAATCGCGGCTCAGCTTTCTCCACCTGCTGGCCATCGCTTCATGCATGCCCATTGCATCGACTGCCTCCGAGTGACGTCGCGCCGATTCCGCAAAGAGATGTTTCCGATTTCCCTGTAACGTGGCTTCATGCGTGGGGGCGCGAACTTGCACATCCGTTGCAACCGCGAGGAAGACAATGACGCTCCCGCCACCGACGGCGAGCCAACCGAGCCACGGATGCAATAGAAAACAGCCGATCACGAAAAGCGGCATGAAAGGAAGGTCGAAAAGTGCGGTCGGGCCCGGACTGCCAAGAAACGCGCGAACCTGATCGACATCACGAAGAGGCTGCATTGCTTCGTCCGGCTTTGCGCCCTTCAACGGCAAGAGGCTGGTGGCACGAAAGGCCAAGCTTGAAAGATCTTCATCGAATTGCGCGCCAATCCGGCTCAGCATTCGCAGTCGAAACGAGTCCAGCAATCCCTGAAGCAAAAATGCCACAAGCGCAATTGCAGACAGAACCAGCAGCGTCTCGACGCTGCGGCTCACCAAGACCCGATCATAGACCTGAAGCATGTAGAAGGAGCCGGTCAGCGTCAAAACGCTGATCACAGCAGAAAAGAGCCCGACTGCTCTTAGATCTGACAGGCGGCGCTTGAGCGCAATACTCGCAGGTAGCGTGCTGGATAGTCTAGGGTCGAATAGGGCATGATTTGCATTTGCAGCGCGCAGCGGCTGATGCATGTGAAGCTCCATCTCTCGCTCGGCGAAGCGCACGTTTGTCTCAGTGGGGCCGGCCAATTCCGGAGGGGGTCCAAGGGCTGGCCGGCCCCCTGCCTCAGACGACCAAGAAGTCGGCTGCCTGGAGCGTGAGGTTTGCTTCGAGGGTGGCAAAATGCACCGTTCCTCCGTTGGCGGTGCCGTCGCTGTCGTATGTCAGCCAACCGTTCGTGGTGTTGTAAATAATTCTGTCGGAACTATCGTGGGCGGTACCCGTGGCCGAACTCCAGAAGGCTGCTGCGAGCAGATTTCCGTTGTTTCCAACCTGGCTGAATATGCCGTTTGCGTTATCCAGGACGATGCGATCGTGGTCCGCCGAATTGGCGGCGGTGCTGACAAAATTAGTGATCGTATCGACGCCCGCGCTGTTCAGGTTGGTGTTGAAGACAAACTGGTCTGCACCCGCATCGCCCGCGAGGACATCGTTGCCGGAACCGCCGACAAGAGTGTCGTTGCCATTTCCGCCGTTCAGCGTATCGCCGCCGCCCCCGCCCGTAAGCGTATCGTTTCCGTCACCGCCATTCAGCGTATCGCCGGCGTTGCCCCCGGTAATGGCGTTGTTGAGGGCGTTGCCGTTACCGGTAAACGATACATTGCCGGTGTAAACGAGATTCTCGACGTTGTCGGACAGGGTGAACGTGGGCAACGACGTGCGCACCGTATCTGTCCCCTGGTTTGCATTTTCATGGATCATGTCACCTGCGTTGTCGACAATGTAAGTATCATTGCCAGCTCCACCGGTCAGTGAATCGGCACCTGCTCCACCGTCCAGCGTGTTATTTCCGGAGTTGCCGACGAGACTGTTCGCACCGCCGTTGCCGGTACCGTTGATATTGCTGCCGCCGGCCAGGGTCAGGTTTTCGAGGTTGTTTCCGAGCGTATAGCTCGTCGAACTAAGCACAAGGTCCGTTCCGCCGTTCGCCTGCTCGACGATGGTGTCAGTGCCCCCGAAAAATCCTCCATTGCTTGCGATCACGTAGGTGTCATCACCGATGCCGCCAGTCAGTGTATCGCTGCCTGCTCCGCCATCGAGATAGTCGTTGCCATCGCCACCGTTAAGAGCGTCGTTGCCATCGCCGCCAAACAAACGATCGTCACCGGCTAGCCCGTTCAACACATCGTTCCCGCCAAGACCGAAGATGGCATCTCCGATCAGCAGACTGCCGGTGCCGCTCAGCGCGCTAGCCCCGGTGTTACTGGACGTGGTGCCAACGACGAGGTTCCATGTATTTGACTGCACCGACTCCGGATTTCCGAGTGCGTCCACGAAGGATGCCACGAGCCGGATCAGCTTTCCAGATGTCTGGCTCTGACTGAGAACATGCTGGCTGGATTGCTGCCCGCTAGCGGTGCCGCTCTGCACCGTAGTCCAGGCGACACCGTCAGCGCTTGTTTGCCAGTTGTAGCCGCTATTTGGAATAGTGACGCTGCCTTGCGGATTTGCCAGAGTGATGTTGTCTGCGTCAAAAAGCGCACTCGTTGGTGTAAGGCGGGCCAGGCTCCCTTGGTCTCCGGCGTTGAACGACAGCGTTCCCGTGGGAATGTGGTTCGCCAATTGATCGACGGTGATTGTCCGATCTGCAAATTGCACAATGTCGATCCCGACCAGAAGGTCCGTGCCATCCGGCGATCCGGGCCTGTTATCCTGTATCTTGTAAGCCAGAACAGTACCCTGGTTTGCCGACGTAAAGGTAACTGTAGTTACCGTGTAATCGGCTCTGTTGCCTGAAAAGATCACGGTATCCGATCCTGCGGCGGCGGGGTCGGAGCCGAGCACCATGTTCTTGAACTTCTCGGTCTTCAGCAAGTCCGTGTAGTGCGTGGCAAACATCTGAGTCCCAAGCGCAACGTTCCCGAGGAGACCGGCGGTGAGGACGTTTCCAACGGAATGCACGGCATTGCCAAGCGCGTCCAGACTGGTCGAATAGCCGCTGTAGGCGCCGATAAGAGTATCGAGACGGATGCTGTCGCCAATGATGACATCGTTGCCGCCGCTGCCGATGTTGCCTGTCGCGTCAGCAACAGTCGTATTGAAACGATCGGCACCTCCACCACCGATCAACCAGTTATCTCCGGCATCCCCGATCAGTCTGTCGTTGAACCTCGATCCCACGATGCCTTCGATTTGACTGAGCAACTGGTTGAAGGGATTGAATGCGGTTCCTCCGTTGGCTGCGGTCAGACCCTGGTTGCGCAGGTCTGCCGGGACATCGAGCACGATGCTCACATCGCTGTAGGATGCCATGTCAAAGCCGTCGCCGCCAAGGGCCTCATCGGCATCGCCAACCTGCGCGGCCTGTCCAATGCCACCCATGATAATGTCGTCGCCACCTTCGCCAAGCAACATGTCGGCGCCCGAGCCGCCCGAAAGGATGTCATCCCCAAGGCCGCCGCGTAGTTCGTCGGGGCCGTCACCACCATACATCTCGTCATTGCCGCCATCTCCGAATGCGAGGTCGGTGTCACCGCCGGCGTCGATGTAGTCGTCGCCGCTGCCGCCGTAGATCTCGTCGATGCCGGCTTCGCCATAGAGCTTGTCGTTGCCGCCGCCACCGATGACGACATCGAGCGCACCGGCACTGGTGCCGGCGTAAACAATATCGTCGCCAGTGCCTCCATCGAGGAAGTCCTCGATGTCGCCGCCATAGATTACGTCCTGACCATCGCCGCCGTAGAGATGGTCTGCGCCGGCTTTTCCGTCCAACACATCATCCCCCCGGTCGCCATAGACCGTATCGTCGCCATTGCCTGCGTCGATCCAGTCGTCATTGTCGGTGCCGGCAATCACTTCGTGAGAATTGTATCCCGAGGCTGGTGTACCATCGGGGTTTTCGCCCATGTCCGGACGGAAATCGCGGATGAAAGTACGTGTGGTGCCGAGGTCGGAATTGGATTTGGTGATAAGACCACCATTGCCGACGATGCCGTTACCGAAGCCCGAGTATATACCGTAGCCCAGATTGGCTGCGCCGCCGACAACATCGATCCCGTTTGGCGTCGCCGCGTAACTTGACAACAACGCGCCATAGGCGTGGGCGTTTTGGTGGTCCTGCGTAATCAGCTGGTGGTTCGCATCATATTTCAGGTCGCCCATGTTAGCGGCGACCGAATTGCCATTGATGTCAAGGATGAGCTCGCCTCTGACAGCCCGCAGTGCCGTGCCAGGCACGATCGTACGGGCGAGTTCGATATTGCTGTCTGCGTATCCCATGACGTCGCCGTTCAGGTGAATTGCGCCAGTCGTGCGTTCGATAATGTCCTTGAATTGTTCGGTGACGATGGCGTGCCCGAGATCGGTATCAATGTTCAAGGCTGTCTGGAGGCGGTAGATGTAGTAGAAGCGATCGCCATCCATCAGCCTTTCCATCTGATCTTCGAAAATCGCATTGAACGTCGTCCCGAGCTGGCCGGTAAAGACGTGCAGTTCGGCCAGACCGCCAATCCAGAGGTCTATGCTGTTGAAGCCGTCAGCCCCGATCGGCGGTTGGTCACCCGGGTTGACCCCGGTATTGTTGAGAAACGCTATCGCATAGTTGACGGAAAAGCCCTGTGCTTCAGCCGAACCTTCGGCGATCGTGCCGTTCTCCAGGCCGACGATTGCTTCGGCCTTTGCCAGATCTCCGTCAAACGCGTAAGCCGCGATGAAATTCACCAGCGACTGCGGGTGCTGCATCTGCGACCCAAATTCAGCCCAGCTTGTGTACGGGTTTAGCGCATCGACAATGAGATTGGTATGGTGCGGCGTCGCCGGATCAGCTGCGCGTTCCGCGACCAATGCGTCGTGAAGCTGCCGGCGCACCTCGTTAAGGGTTGGGATTCCGAGGTCCCGGCCGCGGGCGATGTTGATTGCAGCAAGGTCGAGCGGTTGTCCGAGCAATGACTGCTGCATCGCAGGCGTCAGAAACTCGTCCACCTCGTTCGATAGCTGCTGCGACATGCCCCGGACGATGTCGGTTGCGCCAACGGCAGCGAACTGCCCAGGGTTCAGGAAGGCGCCCGACAGGGCAAACTTGCTGACCAGACCATTGGGATCGATGGCGTCGATCGTCTCGCGCAGTTGCGAGTGGCCGAACCGGAAGGCTGCCTGCGCGTATTCAAGGGAGATATCGGCCTTGATATCGTTGTCGTAAGTCACGAACTCGGGCAGGTCCGGGGTAACGAGGCGTGCATATTGGTCGATTGCCACATGCTGATATTCCATTTCGTTGATCAGTTTCGTGGCTTCGAACATCTTGTCCGGATCCCATGAGATGGGACCGCCGGGTGAAACAAGATAGTTGCCGTTTGCGTCTGTGTAAGGACCATTCGGTCCATTGACGGCGATCTGGAAATTGTGGCGCGAGGCTGCATCCGTCTGGCCGAGGATTGCGTTCTCCAGGTTGACGAGCTGGACATTGTGGTTCTCGTGGAAGACATGATGCAGGGCCGTGAGGCCGAAATTCTCGTTGGCCCGACCGTCGCCTGCGATGTAGTGGTTTCCGACCGACTGCATCAACGCTTCGCTGACTGCCGCATACTGCGCGGCGGTGACAGCTACGCCACCCACTGAATTGCGGATCGAAAAGTTCGAAAAGTCGATGAAGGACATGAGATTGGCGGCAGTTATGCCGCCGGCAACGATCGTCGCATTGCCGTAGTTGATGGCCGCGAGGTTCGGGTTCATGTCCAGTAGCAAGGCCTGGCCCGTGAAGACGTAGCCTCCCAGGGTGGCGCCATTCGTATCGATCACATGGCCGCTGGTATCGCGAGCGCGGTAGTTATTGATATCATCCCATGTCAGATCATCGCGGCCGGTTGCTAGCAAATGAGCACGCAGCTCAGCAAGCGTAGGTACGGTCCTCGTTGTCGTCCCAACCCCCAGTCCATCGGGACTGGCATCGTTGAAGACATTACTGTTGTATGCCTGCGTCTGATGACCGTCGAAAAGCTCCGCGCCCGGGCGGTATTGCCCACTGTTGGGGTCCAACACCCATGCCCGCAGCAACAGTGTGATTTGCGTATCCGATCCATAGCTCTGGCTTTGGTCGATATATGGTGATGTGTGATTGGTGTAGGTCGGCAGGGCAGGCTTGGCAACCGGCCCAAAAACATCGGCATCCTGTCCCGTCCCTCCCAGAACGCCATCGGCACCCAGTGATTGGACGTCATCAGCGGTCCCCCAGATGTTGTCGGCGCCCGCTATAGACACCTGGCGGCCGTGTATATCCCGCAACGTGTAGTCATCCGGCGTCGCGCGCGAGATGGTAATTGTCGTGTTGCCGGGGTCCGTAGGATTGTTTGTCCCCGGTGCCCTGTAAAGGGGGTCGCCCGGATCCAGCGGGATAATGATCTTTGCGCCCTGCCCGCCCTTGTCGATGAAATCAAGGCCATGATCGAAAAATTGTCCGAACAGGGTGAATATGCCGCTCGTCGACGGGTCACCCGGCAGGGTATTGAGGTTGCGCACGATGTTCTCGGTATGAACTGAACCGTCCGCATAGGTGGAGGTGATGACGTCGGTCACGGTGCCTGGCGCATTTGCCTCGACCCTTTCAAGGGCGCCACCCTCATTGGACGAGCTGATCGTCTGCGCGATCATGCGCGGTGTATAGTCGACCACGCTCTTGTTTGGATCGGCGTACGCTGCCGGCGTTGCCAGCGTCGTAGCCGCATTTGGATCGCTGATTGTTGGATGTGTTGTGAGATAGCCATCATGTGTCGCATCTCCGGCCAGCGCCCGATTGGTCAATACCTGGTGCACATAATGGCTGTAGTCTGCCACCGTAAGGCGCGGGAAGGGGTTGTCGGTGGCGCCCCACGTCCAGCGGGTCAGATCCACAAGGTTGTTGAACAACCCGCTTGGTATACGGAAGCCGCTCGCTTCGCGCGCACCATCGTAAATTGACAGGCCGGTTATCGGATCGACGATGCCCAGCGGGTCAAAAGTTCCAAACAACCCCAGCTCGTGGACGACGCCAGCAGAGTCGTGATACCCATAAATCGGTCGGCCTTGTGCATCGAATCTGACAATAAAAATCGCATCGCGCATCTGGTCGAGCAGATAGTTGATATCGCCTAATGTTATTTCAAACGGTTTAACGGAGGGCATGTTCATCTCCCCTTGCTGGCGCGATCGCGCAAATGATTTTGCGTGCACCCGACAAATTCCATTAGGAGGAGTGTGATCCATATTCAGTTCGAATATTAGCTCAGAAAGACCCATGCGATGGTTGAACTGAAGTCCAACGGGCGGATAGGGCAATTAGGCCGTATTGGCTTGCGACTTTGGTCGCTAGCCTCCGGTCGCCGGAAGCACTCAGCCAGCAATTTGTCTCGACAGTTCCTGATGACTGCAACGCTGATCGTCGGGGTCTCGATGCTAATGCTCGGAAACTGGATGAGTTCGCGATACCAGGCGAGTGCCACACGAAGCGCGGCCGAGGCCGGCGCAATCTTCCTCCAAGCATTTCTCCAGCCCTACATCCAGGAGCTCGGATCAGCCGATCCCTTGGCAGAACACATCGAAGAACGCCTCGATACGCTTTTTGCCCACACGCTTTTTGCAGGTCACGATGTAAGCAACCGCTTCATTCTCCTCAAAATCTGGCGCCTGGACGGGACACTCGCCTATTCCTCGAATGATAACATCAAGGTCGGAGAGCAAGCGGAAAATGAGGTCAAAATCGCAGCCAGCGGCGGTTTGGCAACCGCGTTCGAAGATCTCGATGAATTGCTCGACGGCGTGACTGAGGACCAGAACATCAGATTGATCGAGGTTTATGCGCCCCTCTATCAGACAGGAACAAATCGCATCATCGCCGTAGGCGAATTCTATCAGAGCGCCGCAGCATTGATCGCCGAGCGCACCAGCATGCGGAACTGGACCTGGCTTCTTGTTGGACTGACCTCGATCGGAATGATCGCGGTCCTCAACCTCATCGTTTCTCGGGGAAGCAAGACAATTGATCGGCAGAGGGATGATCTCAATCGGCGCTACGCCGAAGCTGCCCATCTCGCCAAGCAAAATGATGA
Organism: Rhizobium sp. BK399; assembly: GCF_014194695.1. Lineage (GTDB taxonomy): Bacteria > Pseudomonadota > Alphaproteobacteria > Rhizobiales > Rhizobiaceae > Rhizobium. The sequence goes on from NZ_JACIAH010000009.1 coordinate 38,226, forward strand.
ACTGCGCAAGGCCGCCGAGCGAGCTCGCGTGCGCGCAAGCGAAGACAACGAGAACTTCCTGGCGCGCCTCGGATCAGAGCTGCATGACGGGCCAATCCAGACACTCAGCATTCTGATGCTCTCGCTTAAATATGGACGGGATGGCGAGGAGAGCCTCGAGCCCGGTGACACCGCCAAGCCGGGAGGCAGTCCGCCAAATACCATCCAGCTTGCGAGATATCTCTATTCGGAGCTCCGCAACATTTCGAGCGGGCTCGTGTTGCCGGGTATCCAGGCAGAAGGACTGGCGCAAGTTGTCGAGGCTGCCATTTACCGCCATGAGCAATTGACGGGCACCTCCGTGGAGCGAAACATCGGGACGCTTCCAACGGAGGTACCGACCGCAGTGAAGATATGTTGCTACAGGGTCATTCAGGAAGGCTTGAACAACGCTTATCGACACGCTGCGGCAGCCGGTCAGTCGGTCGCTGTCAAGGAAGAAAATGGCCGCCTTTTAATCACCGTGAGTGATCGCGGGCCAGGCGTCACTACGCAAATGCCTGAGCCAACTGCTAACGCCAAGCTCGGACTGGTCGGCCTCAAGAACCGGCTTGCGGCGTTGTCTGGAGAGCTTTCGATCATATCGCCGGCATCCGGTGGTACCGAACTCGTCGTCATGCTTCCTCTCGATCTGGAAAACAGAGCGCTTGGATCATCTCAGCTGTGAGCACGCAGATATCCTACCAATCCGTTTGACCCAGAGCCTCAGCTAGCCACGGCAGAAATGCCGGTCAATACAGGGCAATCAGGTTCTATAGGCCACATCTCGCGACCCCCCAAAAAAAACCCGGTAGGAGCGGCGCTAGACTAGCTCGTGAGCGAAACGTGTTGTTGCGCCGCAAGTGCCACTTCGACGCGGTTGCGGGCGTTGAGTTTCGTCATCAGGTTGGCCATGTAATGCTTGACTGTCTTTTCGCTGATCGACAGGGAAAGAGCGATCTCCTTGTTTGACCGCGCTTTCAAAAGAAGGGCAACGACCTGCTCCTCACGGTGGCTTAGTTTGGTGCCTGCCGCTCCTTCCTTGCGACGGCCCTTCAGTGCGGAAATCACCTTACCCGCCAAACTGGGAGAAATAAAAACCTCGCCTTTGATGACGGCGTCGACCGCCCCAAAAAGCTCGTTTGAAATGCTCTCCTTAAGGATGAAGGCGCTGGCACCGCTGTCCAGGGACTTGACCGCCAGATCGACGCTATTGCACGCCGTATAGACAATGACTTGTGTTCTTCCAGTCGCCGCAATGTCGCTGATTGCCCCATAGACGTCCCCAGGCATACTTAAGTCGACGAAGATCAGATGTGGTTCATATCGAGCAGCAATGGCACGCGCCGCATCTGCATCGCTGCCTTTCGCAACAACATCGTATCGACCGTGCCGCGCGAAGACCGCGCCGATACCTTCAAGTAACATGGGATGATCATCAACGAACGCCACTCTAACAGAGTTGAGCATGACCCCTCCACTACAGTAACCGTAAATGGATCCAGCCTACACTCAAATGTCATCTCTGCATAGGCGGGACGATAGTGGTATCTAAAGTTAGGTTTGGCTGTAATATTTAACTATATCGTTGTTGTTATTGTGTGTTTTCCCGGTTTATTTACATAAATGAATGTTTATCAAGTATCCATCGATAGTACTCCTGGTGCGATCTGGATAGTTGGAGGGATGCAGCCATCGGCGGCATCGCTTCTGCCAGCCCGCGTTCCGTCATAGAAGAAGGTACGTTGCAGCTTTCAATCGGCGGCGATGTCCATTTGAGCATGCCCTTAGACAGTCGTTAGCCGTTGCCACAATCGGCATGCTCGGAGCCTGAAGCTCAGACGCTTTTACCGTCTTCATGTGAGGACTTATTTCGCGGCGTGCCATGGCAGGCCGTTATTGATTAATAGCTCATTATTTTCTTGCGGATAGACATATCGCCGGAATATCTTTCCCGATAATTACTGTAACATATTTGTGATCGAGTAGTAAAAATTTGTTGTTTTAGGTTTTAAAGTGTAGTGTTTCTCAACTCTTTCTACGTTGAAGGGTTGATTACATTTGATTGGGGGCTGGTCGAATGTATATTTTGAGCAACGCATCTAGGATCAGGCAGCGAGAAGCACAACTTGCACGAGAAAATCGCGCGGAGATCGTCAGGGCTCTCAACCAGGGAGAAGTCACCCGGCGAGAGTTGCTCAAATGGGGCATCTTCACAGCAAGCGGCTATCTCGCCTGCAAGAATGGGCTAAGCCCGTTTGCAAAGAGCGCCTATGCGGCGGTTCCGACCGGCACGCCAAGGACGCCACTGTTTGGCATCCAGAAGTTTTCTCAGCCGATGCATCGGCTGAACCATCTCAAACCACTGCCGATCACACGGACGGCTGAGGGCCATGCGGCCTTTCCGGCCGGCCTTGGTGAGCGGCCGGCCAAGCGGCTTTCCTATCACACGGATTTTTCCGCCGATCCGTCCAACAGGGAATTCATCAATCCCGTTACCTATCGTGGACCGATCGAGGGACGGCCGCCAGGCGAGGTCTTCGCCCACCAGCGATGGGACGAGTTCTTCCCCAAGGTCGGCTACATCATGCGGCTTGGTCAAGTTGCGCAGGGATCGGGCGGCTATTTCCACGACAATTTCCCGCTTCAACATCCGGATAGCTGCTGGACCTATGGCGGAGGACGGAGCGGCAACTGCACTCTGCCGCCATTCCTGATCAAGGGGCGCTACGGCGAGCCGATCATCACGCGAATCTACAATGATCTGCCGACCGACCGGAAGGCAAACAACGGCTTCGGGCGCAATGAAACCCAGTTGCATTTCCATAACGCTCATAACGGTGCGGAAAGCGACGGAGCCGCGAATGTGCATCACTTCCCCGGTACGTTCTACGACTACCGCTGGAGTACGGCGCTGGCGCGGCGCGACAAGATCAATACCCAGGCCGGCGACCCGCGTGCTTCCGGTCCCGACGACAATATCGGCCTCGTCAATGTGGCTGGTGATTTCCGCGAACTGCAGGGAACGATGTGGGCGCACGACCACCGCTTCTTCTTCACGGCGGAAAACGTCTACAAGGGCAACCTTGGCGCCATCAATTACTACAGCGGCCCGGACCGGGGCAATGAAGAGCTGAATGACGGCGTCAATCTGCGCCTGCCAAGCGGCAAGCTTCTCGGATGGGGTAACACCGACTTCGACGTCAATCTGATCTTCTCGGACTGCGCCTGCGACGCCGGCGGTCAGCTCTACTTCGACATCTTCGACACCGACGGCATGCTGGGCGACGTCCCGCTCGTCAACTTCGGGTTCGCACCCTTCTTCGAGGTGCTGCCACGCAAGTACAGATTCCGCGTCCTGAACGCGTGCATGTCACGCTTCCTAAAGCTCGGACTGGCCGATGCCAGGGGTAATCCGGTTCCCATCACCTTCATCGCCAATGATGGCAACCTTGTTGTCAATCCAATAAGGATGCCGGGTCTGCCAGTGCAAGGCATGGGCGAGCGCTTTGACTTCGTTGTCGATTTCTCTGGCTTCAAGATCGGCGATCGCATCAGGGTCGTCAATCATGTTCGCCACGAGGACGGACGACGGCTCAAGGAAGAGCTCAGTCTGTCGAAGGCTCTAAAGGGCACGTCGGAGGATCCGGTGGTTGGGCCGATGCTTGAGTTCCGCATCGTCGGGGCTGTTGAAAGCGTCGATGTCCCGGGCGTCATTCTTCGCGCCACCGATCCCGACAAGAGCCAGGTTCCAGCAACGCTCACGGAACAAATTCCGATCGTGACGCCGGTGCGCACGCGCATGGTCGAATTCGGCAAATCGGGGACCGGAGACTCGCGTGGGCCGAATGGCTGCACGCCGGATTGTGGAGAGTATGTGAGTTTTCCCTGGACGATCCGCATCAATGGCGAGTCGTCCCACTCCATGAACGCCAACCGGATTTCGCTGCTCGTGCCGAAGGCTGGGGAGGTAGAGCACTGGACCTACAAGAATGGTGGCGGCGGCTGGGATCACCCCATCCACCTGCATTTCGAAGAGGGTGTGACGATGCTCCGTAACGGTCAAACGCCGCCACCGACCGAGAACCTGCAGCGGAAGGACGTCTGGCGGCTTGGAGAAAGCGGCAGCGTGACGTTTCAGATCCAGTTCGGCGAGTTTGGTGGGTCCTACGTGAACCATTGCCACAACACGGTGCACGAAGATTTCGCCATGCTGGCACGCATTCAGTTGCTGACTGGGGTTCCGGGATCCCCGCAGTCTGCAGTGACGCCGACGCCAAATCCGACCCCCGATGGCGTCTTCTTCACCACGCCGGAAATCCTGCCAGAAGGCGCACCAAGAGGATGGAAGAATACCCAGACACAGGTTGAAGCCCAGCTGGAGACGGCACCCAAACCGTGATGGGGCGGAGCGATCGCGCGACCAGCTAGATCGTTGGCTCTGCGCTTGCGGGAGACTGCTCTCGCCATTGCCATCGACGTCGCGATATCAACGATGCCATCGCGTGATGGATGGTCAGGCTTCCTTTCCTTTCAAGGGGTTAGCCGTACGTCTCGGTTGAAAGCCTTTCGAACAACCAAACTTGCCTTGCGGGGGTAGAGTGCCTACGGTTCTGGTATTGCCCCCGCCGCTGTTGCAGTTCAGGGGAGCGCCGCTTCGTATGGCGCATATACACCATGAATTTAGCATCGCATTCCGTCACGCTTCCCTGACCACTTGCCTCCACTTAGAATTCCGTCCGACCGAAAAGGTTGTCGCGCGATGCGCCGGATCTCGCCGGCTTCGGCCAACCAGTCCTCCGTACATCGCGCCTGAACAAGGCGTGACCCGCTTCAGCTTCTGGGCGTCGGCATGTTCGAGGTCAGCGGCTTGTCGCTGGCGCCAAACCGAGTTGCGATACCGCATAGTCAGAAAGAGCCGTCCCAACCCTCATGGAGCGAGCTGCGCTTGTTGGCGATGGAATCGCAGTATCCAAGTCTGATCAAAGAACGAAGAAAGAGTAAGTGGCGATGCTGTGTTCACAGATGATCAATGTCTGGCATGATCCTTTTCATGAAGCCATCGAACAACGGCACAGTGAACGCGGTATCACCGTGGGCAGGACTGAAAATCATGCCTTTGGCAATTAACGCGTTGCGGACTGGGGCGACAGTTGTGACTCGTCGTCCGAGGACGTCGGCAATATCGCCGGATCGGTGCGGTCCCGCGCCGAGTTCTGCCATCGCTCGCATATAGCGTTTTTCTGCGGGCGTCAGTCGATCGAACCGCACTCGGAAGAAGCTAGCATCAAGCTCCGCCAAGGCGTCGACGGTAGCTCGCTGCGTATCTGACCTCTCGATTGGCGACATATCAGCGACGTTCCAGCTATGCTTCCCCCACTCCTGGAGGAAATAAGGATAGCCGCGCGTTTGGTCGAGAATCTCGTCAACAGCCGTCGGCTCATACTCCACTCCTTCCTTTGCGGCTGGAACGATAAGTGCAGCGCGGGCAGCGGCATCGTCTAGTCTGTCCACGGGCGAGAACTCAAAGAGCCGCTCTGCATATGATTTGGCGCGCCCTGTGTGGCCAAGAAGTTGCGGCAGCCCGGCAGCTACCATCGTGACGGGCAATTGATCTTGGTTAGCATTATGCAAAGCTGTGATCAGGGAAGCCAGTTGGTCCTCCGGCACATATTGTAGTTCATCAATAAATAACACCACCGCTGTATCTCTGTCGGCAGCCGCCGCGCCAACCGCGGAGAGCAATTCCACTAGATCGTTGTCCAGATCACCGCTGTCGGCAACTCCCTCTTCAGGATCGAGCTCAAGTCCCAACTCGATGTCCTGATATTTTACTTTGAGAGCCTTTGCGAATCCCGCCAGTGCACGTAAAGCTCTCTGGGCGCTCGCCCTCGCGGCTTCTCCTCGGTTCAAACGAAGCAAGGTCGCTCGTAAAGCGGGCGCGAGTAAGCCCGGAAGAGACCGCTCCTCCGGTGCTTCAATCTTCACGCTAGCGATTCCACGTGCTTCCGCGTCGAGCCGAATGCGGTTCAGCAGTACTGTTTTGCCCACACCTCGTAGACCATAGAGAATCACGCTGCGGGCGGAACGACCTGCGCGGATGCGGTCAAGCGCTATCGCCGCTCTTTCGATCAGGTCATCTCGCCCCGCCAATTCTGGCGGGGGCGTACCTGCACCAGGTGCATAGGGATTGAGCCTGGGATCCATATTGAGTCATCTTAGCCTGGTTTATCGAATTTACATAAATTAACGTAAGATCGCTATAATGCAAGTCTGCGGTTCCTGTCGCGATGGGAGCTCATATTTTGCTCGACAGATCGCCCCCAAACGGCGCGGGCTTTATCCACGAACGATCACAGGGTCTCGCCATAAGTCAGCTGTGGCGCCGAATTCGCGTTCTCTGGGTCCTCGGACAACGGAGAACAGAGGCCCGAGCCACTTCAGGTACTCTACCTCGCATCTATTACAGGATCGTCGCCCGTGCGGGGAAGATCGTCGCATTAGTGCCACACCGGCCCACGAACAGCTTTCGTTACGGAAGGAAAGCGGTACCTGACGTATTCCTTTTTTAACATTCTCTCATAGCCTGCGCATGCCCAAATGGGCGGAAACGCTGCCAATGCCTGTCGAAGGCAATCGGGCGTTGGCGGCGTTTCATCCGGTTTAGGGGCTTCCATGAAAGCCATAACCACGCGGGGAAGCGAAAATGCGTAAGCGCTTGCCAGATGGTGGCCTGAACGCGTGTAACTGCGAGACCAACGTCCGGCCAGCCTTGTCCAGAAGAACGGGGTGGCCTACCCGATTTCCAGTTCCGTCTCGTCTTGTTGCTTGGAGCGTGTTGCAGTCAACTCACTGGTCGTCTGAACAAGCCTATCGGCGAGAACGCGCATCACGCCAACGCCCAGATGTGGGAAGTCGCTGAGCAGCTTCAGAAAGTTTTCCTTGCTGATGCGGAGCGCCTCGACATCGCTTGAGGCCTTGACGGTGGCCGTTCTTGGGGTGTCGCATAGGATCGAAATTTCGCCGACAATCGAGTTCGGTTCCACGTCGGCAACCCTTACGTCACCCGCTGGAGAATGCACAAAGACTTCCGCCTTTCCGGTGAGTATTACGAAAGCTGCGTCGCCCTGATCGCCTTGACGGCAAAGCGCTGTTCCAGATGGAAACTGCTTACGATCTGATGTGAAAGCTAGAAGCTTCAGCTTTGCGGGATCGATCGTCGAGAAGATCGGTACCCGTCGTAACATTTCTACTTCATCACGCAAAAACATGGGGCCTCCTCTAGTCCTCCTGCTCTTCAGCATAGGAATATCGGGAGCCAATGCAAGTTGGGTGCCCCGCATCGGACTTCAGTCCCATGGGCGAGCACCGGCTTCCATATCACGTTCGCACAGGCGACCACGGATCTTGTTCCGTTATCGACACGGCGACTGGATTTCCGGCCGAGATCGACGAGAATATCGATCAAGCTGACGCGATCGTTTCGGTTGCTAGTGGCATCTGCGGCGCAGACATGCGGGTGGAACTGTCCAACGCCTGTAACGATCTGGCTAGATACGACTTCCAGCTAAAGTCGACCTCAGATCTCGGCAGCTCGCATCCTTCAACACCATCGCCCGCTGGATCTCAGCCGAACACAACCGCGTCCAAGACGCTCGGAAACTCCACCGGCATCCCGTTGCCGATAACTTGACGGATGCGGCCGTGCGGCCGCCGCGAGGTCTTGCGTTATCTCGATTGCAGCAGAACGTTGGACAGGCCCTTTGGATATACTGGCCGAGATTGGGAAAAGACCCGCTTTCATGAAAGCCCCTGTTCAAGATATGCTAGACCGGCCAGGTTGGGACTTCCTTTTATGCGCTGATGGCGGCAGCCGGGCGGCTCCTGGGAAGGAGAGTGGCAATCGAACCAGCTTAGGTCTTCCGAAGAGATCGCCTCCTCGGCAATACCCCCGATAACCAACGTTACAAGGGGTGTTGCAGTCCTAAGGGCAGCGCTTATCTTGTCAGGCCGCCTTTGAATGCGTCGAGGTTTTGTTGATCGACGTTACCGCCAAGTTGGTAAGCTTGTTGTTCGTCGCCTTCTCCTGGTCGAGGATCTCGCTCAGAAGTTTGTGTGCCTCATCGTAACCGAGGTCCTTGGCCCATTCGCGCAGCGAGCCGTAGCGTGCGATCTCGTAGTGCTCGACGGCTTGGCAGGCGGCCAGAAGACCGGCGTCCAAAGCGGTACCTTCAGCCTTCATCAAACCGTCCGCCTCTTTGATAAGGCCTTCAATCGCGTCGCATTTTTCGCCAGATGCCGTCTTGCCAATAGACTTGAAGACCTGCTCCAGCTTTTTTATCTGATCTTTCGTCTCCGACAGGTGTTCCTCGGCCGCCTTTTTCAATTCAGCGCTTTTCGCTGCTTTGGCGACCTTTGGAAGCGCCTTTGTGATGGCGCTCTCAGCGAAATAGAGATCCTGCAGCGTGTGCTCGAAAATTTCAGCGAGTGATTTCATCAATGCTCTCCGTGCCATATGAAACGTAGGGGAGAAAGCCTCCAGCAGCCTATTCGTTCCAGCGCCATGCCTGACACGCGGACTTGCGGGACAACAACCGCACGGCGACCACAGACGGGCCGCCGTTACCGCTGGCCACACCCGCCACAGTTCTCTGACGGCATATTGAATGTTTGGCGCCTGTGCCCAATCTACAGTGAGATTGGAGGCCCAATGTTCTACGTCACCCTGGCTTGTTGCGTCATTGCATGCGCTGTCTTCATTGGACGCTATTTTGCGGCCAGAACTCGCCTTGTTGAAAAGAAAATTGACGATGCCGTCGCTCGCAGCCTGCTCAAATCACCGCTTATGGTGGAACTGAGAGATCTAAGGGAATTCAACGGTGTTATGCGAAACCTGCTGATCGATCTGGTGGAGAATGAAGATCCGAGACAACAAAGCGTTGCCCGCCTGACGGCGACAGACAGAAAGCGCCTCTCAAGTGACCGGGAGCAGAGACGGCGAGAGATCTATGGTGAAGCGGTTTTCATCCTTCAACAGGAGACGAAAACAAAGCTTTCGACCAAAGACCACAAGACCGCTGATCTCACCTGATTCCTTGGGCCAATTTGCAATTGTTCTCGTAGCGGGACCATGGCCGGACGCATCTCACGCGGTACTCTGGTCAGGGGAACCCGCATTTCGATCTATGATGTTGTGACACCTATAGCGGCCGCCCATATTAGATTGGCAAACCTATGCCTCGCCTCTGAGGGAACACTATTCCGTCATGACGGACGGGACGGTCCCTCGCCTCTCTATCGTAGCTTCGACGTGAATTGGGGAGTGTCCACGGGACGGAAACAGGCAATAGCCCCGTTTGGCCCATACATGTAAGCCAGGCAATTTCAGTCAGGATCCGGCGGTGCGATCCGCCGGATCTTTAGGCGCAGCCCCTTACTGGGGCGTCGTTGCAGGCGCGGTTGCAGGCTTGTCTGCCGATGTTGCGGGCTTGTCTGCAGATGGGGTTTCGACTGCCGGAACGTTGACATTGACGTCAGCGCCACCACCTTTGCCGCCGCCGATATCGATAACGCCGGTAAACATCAGCAAGCCGCCAATGACAACCACGGCAATAACAATGATGGCAACTGCCCATCCACCATTGCCACTTCCGCCTGTATTGATAACTGTTGGTCCACGATCAGCCATGTGGGAATTCCTCCGTAGTATCTGCGCAAAATCGTAAAGCGAATTGAATTTTCAACGAAAACCATTGCACCGCGACCGCCGTGGTCGCCGACATATTAATTCGGAGGTTGGTTATTCGTTCCCCGTACGGGCCTTGGTCGGGTGCAACCTCAGACCAAGGTCCTACCTTTAAGGTCTCTTTCCGTCGTCTCTTACAACAGGGTGTCAAGATTGCGGATATCATTGGCACTGGAGGGCCGCTTCCGGCCGGCCCATTAGCCGCCCTTAAATTGGACAGCAATCGGAGAAGCAACGGTGTTTAGCAATGTTCGCAATAGGGCCGATTACCGTCATGCAGAGAAGCGCCAACAGCGGTCACCCGGCCTCCGACGTTAGAGCCCACATACCGCCTCCACGACCTCACGCAGCGCAATCGGTTTTTGTAGACGAATAATATTCGCAAACTCATCAGGGATCACGTCCCGGTCATATCCCGTGATAAAGACCAGCGGTATGAAGGACAAGGGACGCTCCGTTTTTGCGGGTATCATGCGTGACATCTGCGCCGAAAGGAAGCGGAAGCCGAACGGATGAGAGCCGGTCACGCGCTCAAGCTGTTAAACCGTAGTATATGGCATCATTACCATCAACGAGCGACGTATCATCCAGAGCGCCAATCCAGCCGTTGAGCAATTGTTCGGTTATGCGCTGCCCGATTGTTCGCCGCGGTCGATGAAGCAGATTGTCTTGCTGAAGGATACCAGGATACGAATCAGGCGGCGCTTTTGCATGCCATCGACCCGCCGCTCCAGGTCCGATATCCGTGTGTTATCCCCGCTGTCCTCGGCTGCAGACCTGCCAAAGGTAATGGCGGCAATGGAAAAGGGAAAAATGCGCAGCAAAGCCCAAGCCGCGCAGGTGAGGCGAGACGTATAAACATTACTGAAGATCCCCTGAAAACCGGCTACGACGACCGGCGCGATTTCCTCTTGCGTGGACCTCCTCAACCAGTCCGCAGACTTCAAAAATATACCCTTTGCAGTCAAGTGAAAGAGCGACCCAACGCAACCATACTTGCAGCGCGGCTTCGGACGAAATGAAGGATTTCCACGCAAATCGCCATTCTGGCCGGCCGTCGCACTCCGTAGTTTACGCGATACTACGAGAAAGACGCATGGGTTCACTGTAAGGTGTGAGTAGCGCGATCTGAGTGTTTCAGCCTGTTCTAACCGCCATAAAGGAAGTCCCGATGGCGCAAGATCTCCATCCGGCAGCTACCGAGCACTTGCCAATCTTCATCACGCCCCCCGGTCAGACCGACTACCTGTTCGTCGGCGTCGTTGTCTTCCTGATCCTGATGATCCTGATCGTCGGTAATCTCTACTTCCAGCTTCACGCTGTTCCCGAGCGCATGGCGCATCGCACCAGCAAGGTACAGATGGAAGTGGTCGCGGTCCTGGCGCTGATTTCGCTCTTCACGCACAACCACCTGTTCTGGATCGCGGGTTTGCTGCTCGCCTTCATACACATCCCCGACTTTTCGACGCCACTCTACTCGATCGCTCAATCGCTCGGCAAGCTTTCCGGCCGCACGGTTGAAACGACCGACGACCCCGCCCTGGTTCGTGACCAGCCGCCAAAATCCGAAGAAGCGCATGCGAAGCCTGAAGAGCCTGCCAAGAGCGAGCCCCAAGGCGAGGCGAAGGTATCGGCACATGTTTGAATTGATGCTTTGCTCGCTTCTCACAATCTTCCCGGACTACCTCTACCGGCGCTATGTCCAAGGAAAGCGAATTGGCTATGAGATCAACCTCTATACCATGTGGTACGAGTTGCGCTGGGGCATTTCAGCATGCCTCATGCTCACCATATCGCTGATCACGCTGATCTTCTATTTCCATCCCTCGACGAAAAACGTAACGGCGGTTTTCCGCACGGTGACGATCCTGCCGGAAACGGTCGGACGCGTCGATGAGGTCTTTGTCGGCCTCAATCAGAAAGTTGAAGCTGGCGCGCCGCTTTTCCGGCTGGATGATTCACAGCAAAGGGCAGCGCTTGAGACGGCGCGGCGGAAAATCGCGGAACTGGATGCCGAAGCCAAGGTTGCGCAAACGGACTTGGTGACAGCAGACGGTCAGATCCAGGAAGCCCAAGGTGCGCTTCAGGTTGCGATCGACGAATATGAACTGAAGGCCCAGCTCCTGACCAGGGATGCTGTTGCCCGTCGCGAGGTCGATCGCCTCGCCAACACGGTCGAAAGCCGCAAGGGTGCGCTCAGTTCTGCAATCGCCAAAAAGGATACCCTCCAGGCCAAGATCGCAGACCTTCTGCCGTCACAGAAAGCGAGCGCGGAAGCGGCGCTTGCGCAGGCACAGGTGGAGTTGGACAAGACACTGGTGCGTGCAGGGGTCGCTGGCACGGTTCAACAATTCACTCTGCGGCCGGGTGATGTCGTCAACACCATGATCAGACCCGCTGGCATTCTCGTGCCGGCAACAGCGGGCAAAGGCACGCTGATCGCAGGCTTTGGACAGATCGAAGCACAGGTCATGAAACAAGGGATGATCGCCGAGGCCACCTGCATCGGAAAGCCGTTCACTATCATTCCGCTCGTTGTGACCGAGGTGCAGGATGTCATCGCGGCAGGGCAGTTGCGAATTACGGATCAGCTTCTCGATGTTCAGCAACTGGCGCAGCCGGGAACGCTTACCGTCTTCCTGCAGCCGCTGTTCGAAGGCGGGCTGGATGACATTCCACCCGGCAGCAGCTGCATTGCCAACGCCTATACGAATAACCACGACGCACTCGCCGACAAGAATATCGGCACCATGCAATGGATCTTCCTGCATGTGGTGGACACCGTCGGTCTCGTGCACGCGATGATCCTGCGCATCCAAGCCTTGCTCCTCCCTGTACAGACCCTGGTGTTTTCGGGGCATTGATCGCGCGCCGGGGGTTTGACAATGGCGGCGACAGCTACGTCCTTAGCGGCACGGCTGGCCTGCTGGTGAAATTGCAATCGCAGCGGGGTCGGCCCCCGCGCAGGGATGCTGGCGATGGGCCGCCGGAAGCGAACATGGAGGTCGGGACGACACGCAAATCCTACCCGTCGCGCCGAACTAAACTAAAGCGCGTCGCCCGTTTTTTGATTCAGGTTCTCGAATCGGATGATTTGTGCACCACCTCAGCGTTACCAGGCAGCAACCGACATCAACGTCTCGCGCGTCGCCGTCGGCCAGCATATGCAGGCGCTTGAGAAGTTCCTGGGCACGATCCTGTTTGAGCGCCTGCAGCGGTCGGTGAAGATGACGCGAGTTGGCGAGCACCACCATCTTGCAATCTCGGGCGGGCCTTGCGTGCTACCACCAAAATCAGCAAGCGGTCGGAAAGCGATATCGTCAATGTTGGAACGGCGCAGGGCTTCATGACCTACTGGCTGGCACCGCGACTGGGTGAATTGCGGCCCATCGTCCGCCACGCGTTTCACCTGCTTCTGCCGAAGACAACACTGTCCTCGGTTGCGGTGCGCGCTTTTGCTGGTTGGATCAAGGCGTCGCTTGTGGCGCTGGGAGAGGACCACGACAAACCAGAGACTTGAGCGCTTCCCGGCACCTTAGATGATGTCCGCTTTGTGAGAAGCGGACTAGTTTCAATCCAATGCGGTTAGCAGCAATGTTATTGCTGGCTTAGCAACGCCAGCCGAGGCGTCGCCGCCTTTCTCGTCGGGCAGAGGTGTTTGCCCTTTTGTTCATTCATTGGAGAAAGCAAATGTTGTCGGTTAAGCTGAAGGAAGAGTTTGCCCGCCTCTTTGACGAAAAACTTCCATCGAGTGAAGGTGACGCAGACGCATTTTTGGAAGTTGATAGCTTCCGAATGTTCGCCCCAACGGAAAAGGGCGATCTGGTCACCCGCCTTGCCCTCTCCAGCAGCGAGACGATCGATCTGTCGGTCAACCCTCTCTGTGCTGTGCGACTTGCAGCGACCATCCTCGATCTCGCTGCCAGGTCGGGTGACTTCGTGGTCGATCTCGCCCTTTTTGATGCCCAGACTGGCGAGCAGGTGGCACGACTGCGGCCTTGAGTGAGATCAGCCAATCAACGGTCATCGGCCGCCAACGGCGGAAGAAAAACATCCTTCCATTGGTCCGCAGCAGATATTTCGCTTCGCGGATCCTGTTCCTGTTGAAGACGACCCTCTCGTGAATCGTCGCCACATGACCGTCTCAGTGGTATCATGAGCCAGCACGGTCGCGGTGTCGGGCAGCCGGATGGTGCATGTCTTCAATCGCCTGGGCTTCATCCGGCCGATCTCCTGAGGGGAGACAGCCATGGCAACTGCAAGAGCAGAGCGGCGGCTGGCCGCGATCGTGGCCGCTGACGTCGTCGGCTATTCCCGCCTCGTCGAACATGACGAGGCCAGCACTTTGTCGGCCCTCAAGGTTCTGCGCCGGGAGGTGATCGATCCGCTGCTGGCCGAGCATCACGGCCGTATTGTCAAGCTGATGGGCGACGGTGCGCTCGTGGAGTTCGGCTCAGTCGTCGATGCAGTCGGGTGCGCGGTTGCCATCCAGAAGGACGTTGCCGAGAACCAGGCCAATATCCCCACGGAGCGACGCATCATCTTCCGGATCGGCGTCAATCTCGGTGATGTGATCCACGAGGTTGATGGGGATCTCTACGGCGATGGCGTCAACATCGCCGCCCGTCTCCAGACCTTGGCGGATCCAGGCGGCATTTGCATTTCCGGCACGGCGTACGATCACCTCCAGGGCAAGCTTGACTGCGAATACGAGTACCTCGGCGAACGCGCGCTCAAGAACATGGAGCGGCCGGTGCGACTGTACCGTCCCCTTCTGGAAGGGACGACCGCACGAACGGCATCACCCAGCCCCGCACTTCCGGACCGACCATCCATTGCCGTGCTGCCCTTTAACGCCATGAGCGCCGAACCGGAGCAGAACTTCTTCAGCGATGGGCTCACCGAGGACATCACCACCGCGCTATCCAGGCTCAAGGGCTTCTTCGTGATCGCCCGCAACACGATGTTCACCTACAAGGGAAAGCCCGTGGATGTGCGCGCCATCGGACGCGAGCTCGGGATCCGCTATGTTCTCGAAGGGAGTGTCCGCAAGTCCGGCAACCGCGTTAGGGTGACCGCGCAGCTTATCGATGCGGCCTCCGAAGCCCATCTGTGGGCCGAGAGGTACGACGGCGACCTCGGCGACATCTTCGTCATTCAGGACGAAATCACCGCAAGCGTCGTCGGCCGCATCGGACCCGAACTCTTAGCCGCAGAGCATGCCCGCGAAAGCCCCAAGCCCAATCATGGCCTGGATGCCTGGGAATGTGTCGTGCGGGCAGTGTTCCTGTGTTCCCAGTTGTCTGACGAGAGCAGCCGGAAGATGCTCCCCCTGCTCGATCGGGCAATCGGACTGGCTCCCGCTTATGCCCAGGCGCTCGCCATGAAAGGTTGGATTACGATATGGCGTGCGTTCCAAGGGTGGGAGGACATGGGATGCGCCCTGGCCCTTGCCAGGGATATCGTCCAACAAGCCATTGCCGCGGACGATAAGGAACCGTGGGTTTACCTTGCGCAGGCGATGATAGCCTTTGCGACGCGCGACAATGACCTGGCAACGGCAGCGATCAGCCAGGCTGTGGCGATCAACCCCAACTCCGCGTTCGCACATGGCCAGTTGGGACTTGCGCATGCCAATGGGGGCCGTGCGGCGGATGCCATTCCTTGCATCGACTATGCCCTCAGACTGAGCCCGCGGGAGGCGTTTCTCGGCGACTTTCAGTTTTACTACGCCATGGCTTACTTCCAGGGAGCGAATTACGAGCTTGGATTGAAGTACGCACGGGAGGCTCATCGCTTGCGGTCCGGCCACGCGGTTCCGCTGGTCATCGGTACTGCCTGTGCCGGACTTCTGGACAATCAGGAGGCTGCCACGGACCTGCTCGGACAACTCAAGTGGTTGGTCCCTGACATCTCACGGGACGCGATCGGAGCAACATCCTCGTTCGTCCGCGCCGAGGATCGGGCGCGCCTGATCGAGGGACTTGCCCGTGCCGGCCTGAATTGACAGGTTGGAGTAATTTCCGCTTTTGGGGAATGGGAAGATCGACAAGCCGGCGCCCACCGGCTGGGGGCAGAGGCGTCGTTCGCCAGGATGGCGCCAAGAAAGCCCTCACTCTGCCTGCATGTAATCCGCCACGCTGTAGCAGTGGCTAGCCTGATAGGCGTTGCGCCCCCTGTTCATGTGCGTCAGGTTGAACGTGCGAATAGCGGCCAGGACACGGCGGCTCGTGAGGAATGTGCGGATCGACAAAGAGCTTTGCACATTGATGCCGAAAATGTTTGCACCACGCGGGAAGAAATAACTGACATGCTCTGGCATCGCCACACTTTGCTCGAGAAAGTGTTCATCCACCTGGCTCGGCGTTGCTGAACCATCTATCGTGAAATCCGAAAGATGCACGATGAACCTGGCGCGGATATCGTCACCGTGGGCATAGAGCGTAAAGAGCTCCATCCAGCTCGCATTGACGCGGACAAGCGGCTTGTCCAAGGTGGATGGCAGACAGGAAACCGACCAGTAGTAGCGCTCGGTCTTGCGGATCATCGGAATGCAGTTTGGGCCGTATAGCCCGACAATCTCCAGCAGTTGCCCCGCTTGCGGGCGGTTGAGGAGCTTCTCAAATCGAGCGACATATTTGAAGCGCTGTTCAAGGGACTCTGGGCGCTCGCCCACGTCCGGCAGCTCGATCTTGCCCGCTATCCAATCGCGCTGCTGCTCAGGATCAAGGAACTGCCGCACACCGGTTGTTCTCGGGCGTAAAGTCGCGGCCATATCAGACGTCCTGCGAAACTCGTATGCTCGTCATAGCCCGCTCCTGTTTTCTCGCTAAGGCTTCAGCGAATCTCACCATCGCGCCCGATGCGCCTTCGAATGATATGTCGCCAATCGTGAATTTGGAAAGTCTACGCGACGACGCCCCCCTTTCATTCAGAAAGGTCTCTGTCTGAAGCTGCTGTTGGGATAAGCTCTTGTGGCGCGGCTTGATGTCAGCGGCCAGCGTGATGCAAGATCCTTCCTGCTCAATCGAACAGAGATCGACAGATGGAGAATTCCGCCGCTTGGCTTGGGCTGTTCTGGCTGTTTTAGTAGCAATCCTCGTAGCCTTGGCCACCGCATGGGCCTCGCTCGCATTATGGTATCGCTTTCCGGCATCAGACGTCGCCAGAGGTTTTGCCGCCGTGCTGTTCGCTCTTTTCGGAGTTTTCACGATCGTCGCGCTGTTGGGCTCCTGGCGGCACAAGGCAATCCTGACATTTGCAGCTTTGTTGGCACCGGTGGAATACGATCAAGCCCGTCGCGGACGCAGGCAGCCGACGTCGGGCGACAGGTTACAGGCAACGGCGATCTGCTGGCGCTCACCAATGTCCGCGAGTTCGAGTGGCGTAGCAGCACCGACTTCACTGAGCGATGGACGACGCGTACCTATGACATGAGCAAGCTCCGCACGGTCGACCTGTTCATGTCTTATTGGGCGGGGCCAGAGATTGCGCACGTGATCTTCAGCTTCGGTTTTGAAGGAGGTGAGCAGCTTCCGTGGTCGATCGAAGTCCGCCGCCGGGCTGGAGGCGCGTTCTCGCCGCTTGCTGATCTATTAAGAGCATCCTCAGGTGATCAGCGCCGCAGACGAGCGGGATGTTGTGGGCGTCCGGTCGAACTTCCGTGGTGAAGATGTCCAAATTTACCGCCTGAAAGCATCTCCGCAACAGGCGCGGGCACTCCTGCGGGATTATGTTGCAGACGCCAATGCCCTCGCAGCGACGCCGGCGTTCTATAACTCGACACGAGCAACTGCACGACGACGGTCGTCAAGATGATGCGCCTGGTTGGAGACAAGGTTCCCTTCGACTGGCGTCTCATCGTCAACGGCTATCTTCCCGACTTCGCCTATGATCGCGGCCCGGTGGATACCTCAGTGTCGCCTGCTGAACTCAGGACCGTCGCTCATATCGGCGAGCGGGCTCGGGCCGACGGATTGTCGCCGAACTTCTCAAAGTCGATCCGCGGCGGCGTACCTTCGCCAGCGCCGGAGGGTCAGCGATGAATGGCAAAAATCCCTTGTTTTCATCGCACGTGGAAAACGCCGATCTAAGCCGATAGCGGATACGACGTCACAATCTCGTGCTTTACCTCACCGACGTTGCCACCATATCGCACAAGTACGAGCGCAAGCTCTTTGCTGAAGAGTGAAAAGCCGCCGGTTGATTGTCGTAACCTGCACAAACCAAGAGGTAGGACATGCACAAGTTCACTGTTATCGTCATGGATCAAATCGAGGCTGACACCGCTGAGGAAGCAGCCCTGCTCATGTATCAAGGGCTGGCCAATGGGCCCTTGCCTTTGCGCTATTCGGTCACTGATGAGACAAGCATCACCACCGATCTGGTGCTTGATCGGCAAACGGCAGATGATTTCGCCCGTCTCGATCATACTGCAGACCCGGGCAACTGGTGATGCTCCGAGCCTCAAAGTCACCGAGCATGTGCCAAAAGTGTGTGGCCACCATCTCTATAACTCAAGATTGCGCGGGTCATGAGCTATTGCATGGTGGTTCAATCACTCATCTGGAGCCGTACGCGCCACCGAGGCTAGATGATCCATGCCTTGGAAAACTTCACCATTCCCCTTAAATGCCTTCGTTGAAGGTCGGTGTCCTCACCTATTCCAAAAGATCGAGAATGATTTATTGAACGTCCGACATCGGCGGCTGCAGGAGGATTGCGTTATGGTTGGCGACAGAGAAAAGACGAGAGGAAGGCCCGGCCGGAAGCCTTTGAAAGACGCGGCCTCATCATCCGTCCAGGTGCTCGACCGCAGCCTTAGACTTCTGGAACTCGTGGCTGAGGGTGATGGGGCTGTTCTGAGCGAACTCGCCGAGCAGTCCGGGATGGCAACCTCCACTGTGCACCGACTTCTCAATTCCCTCGCCCAGCATGGCATGGTCGCCCATGACGGTGAGACCGGTGCGTGGACGGTCGGCGTAAAAGCCTTCGAGATCGGGACGGCCTACATGCGCTTTCGCAAGCTCGGCACGATCAGCCGGCCGTTTCTGAAGCAATTGATGGGCGCGTGCGGCGAGACGGCAAATATCGCCATCGAAGAGGATGGCGACGTCGTCTTCATCTCGCAGGTGGAAAGCCACGCACCAATGCGCGCCTTTTTTCGCCCCGGCCGACGCGGGCCAATCCACGCATCCGGGATTGGCAAGGCCATCCTATCGACGTGGCCGGACAAGCAGATCGAAGCCCTGCTTTCCGGCCGCTCGCTTGAACGGTTCACTGACAAGACCCGCGACAGCTTGGCCTTGCTGCTGCAGGATATTTCCGGGATTCGATTGCGTGGCTGGTCGATCGATGACGAAGAGCACACACTTGGCATGCGCTGTGTAGCGGCGCCGATTTTCGACGAATACGGCGAAGCCGTCGCAGGCATTTCCGTTTCGGGGCCGGCCGTCCGTATGCCTGACAACAAGCTCGAGGCGGTCGGCCCACTCGTTCTTGCGGCGGCCAAGGGCTTGACCAAAGCAATGGGGGGCCGATCGCGGCCCCTGTTGTCGATAGATGTCGCCAGCCAGGGCTGAGCCAAAACCGGACTATCAGGCCGTTTCCAGCGTCCGGGGTGCTTTCGACGCATTTTCCTTTCGGACCTTTGCCTTCATCGGCCTGCCGCCGACGTAGACTTCGGCGATGCAGCGGTCGTCACCCATTGTCTGGAGAATGAAGAGTTCTTCGGCAAGCGATGTCACGGTATGCATGCGATATTCCATCGCTGACTTCGCCCTGGAATCAAGGATGACGATATCGGCATCGGCGCCAGCCTCGAGCGAGCCGATTGATCGTTCAAGCCCGAGTGCGAGAGCGTTGCCCCGCGTCATGCGGTAGAAGGAATTCAGCGGAGTGAGCCGCTGACCCTGCAGGTGCAGCACCTTGTAGGCCTCATCCATTGTCTCCAGCATAGAGAAGCTTGTGCCCGCCCCGACATCGGTTGCGACGGACCATCGCCCACCAAGCTTGTCGAAACGCGCAGCGTCAAACAGCCCTGATCCAAGAAAGAGGTTCGATGTCGGGCAAAAGACGGCGACCGCACCTGTTTCGCAAAGAGCGCCGACCTCCCGATCACTCATGTGGATGCAATGGCCTAGCAGCATGCGATCATTCAGCAGGCCGTACCGCGCGTAAATATCCGTATAATCCTTCGCTTCGGGATAAAGGGACGTGGCAAAGGTGATTTCATCACGATTTTCGGAGAGATGCGTCTGGACGTAGCAATCAGGGTGCTCGGCAACCAGCGCCCTGCTCATGTCCATCTGCTCAGGTGTGGAGGTGATGGCAAACCGCGGACTGATGGCGTAGCGTGCGCGGCCGCGGCCATGCCATTTCCCGATGAGCTGCTTCGTCTCGTCATATCCGCGCTGCGGTGTATCGCGGAGTTCGTCCGGCGCGTTGCGATCCATCATCACCTTGCCGCCGATCACGCACATGCCACGCGCTTCAGCTGCTGCAAAATATGCGTCGACGCTTTCCGGATGAACCGAGCAGTAGGCGACAGCAGTGGTGGTGCCGTTTGAAAGCAGTTCGTC
Source organism: Rhizobium sp. BK399 (assembly GCF_014194695.1). Classification (GTDB taxonomy): domain Bacteria; phylum Pseudomonadota; class Alphaproteobacteria; order Rhizobiales; family Rhizobiaceae; genus Rhizobium. Next base: position 58,569 of record NZ_JACIAH010000009.1, read on the forward strand.
CATGAAACGGTCGGCCACCTCTGCTGCGTGAGCGGCACGCGCGAACTTTTGCTCCTCGACGAAAATATAGGTGTTCAGCCATTCGAGCAGCTGCGCACCATAGGAGGCTATTGCCTGGGTCTGCGGAAAGTGCAGATGCGTATCGATAAAGCCTGGCAGAATGAGGTTCGGCCGGTGATCCACAACCGAAAGATTGGCGCCTGCCTCTCTGCTGATGTCGATGTAGGAGCCGAGCGCTGCCACCTTGCCGCCTCGCACAAGAACTGCGCCATCCTCGATATAGCGGTAGGACGATGTGTCATCGATGCCCTTGGGTTCGGCGACGAATGTCAGCACGCGGCCGCGGATAAGAATGTCGTTCATTGAACTTTCTCCGCGCTGATGGCGCTTTCGTACCAAGAGACAAGGAGGCGACGCTCCTCGTCGGAGATCTGCGTGACATTGGCCGGGGGCATGGCATGCGAGCGGCCAGCCTGCAGGTAGATCTCGCGAGCATGGGCGGCAATGTCCCTATCCGTATCAAGCACGACGCCCTTTGGCGGCGCGATGATGCCCTCCCAACCCGGCTCCTTCGCGTGGCACATCGAGCAGCGTCCCATCACGGTGTCGCGGACCTTGGGAAAGGCTTGAGCGGCGATGAATGGCTGCTGGTTGGCCGAGATCCTGGCATCTTCCGACTGACCCGTCAGCACCTTCGGGACCGTCGAGAGCCACATGATGGCAATGAACAGGAGCGCTGTGACAAGCCATGTCCATGTCGGATTGCCTGCATTGGCGTGGCGGGTATTGAAATAATGGCGGATCGTAACGCCCATCAGGAAGACGAGAGAAGCAATGATCCAGTTGAACTGGGTGCCGAATGCCAACGGATAGTGGTTGGACAGCATCAGGAACAGCACAGGCAGGGTCAGGTAATTGTTGTGCGTCGAGCGCTGCTTGGCGATCTTCCCGTACTTAGGGTCGGCCTTGCGGCCGGCGATGAGGTCGGCGACGACGATCTTCTGGTTCGGAATGATGATGAAGAAGACGTTCGCGGACATGATCGTCGCGGTGAAGGCCCCGAGATGCAGGAACGCAGCGCGACCCGTGAAGAGATGGGTGTAACCCCAGGCAACGCCGACCAGGATGAAGTACAGCGCCACCATCAGTCGTGTATTGTCATTGCCGAAGGGCGACTTGCAGATAACATTGTAGGTGATCCAGCCAAGCACAATCGAACCGAGCGATATCGCGATCGCGGCAGGCTTTGATACATCAAGGACGTTGGGGTCGATCATGTAGAGGTCGGCGCCGGCATAATAGACGAGACAGAGCATGCCGAAGCCGGAAAGCCAGGTGACATAGCTTTCCCATTTGAACCAGACCAGGTGGTCCGGCATGTTGGCGGGCGCAACGAGATACTTCTGGATCTGGTAGAAGCCTCCGCCGTGAACCTGCCATTCCTCCCCGAACGCGCCCAGTGGAAGATCGGGCCGCTTTTTCAGGCCAAGATCGAGCGCGACGAAATAGAAAGACGATCCGATCCAGGCGATCGCCGTGATCACATGCAGCCAGCGGACGGCGAACGTCAGCCAATCCCACGCGATAGCATATTCGTACATAGGGACCTCCCAGTTCTTGAGTACGGTTCTGCCATCGCGCGACTTCCCCGAAAATCCCGGTTAATCCTCGAACACTTTCAAAAAAATCTATAAGATCGCGCCGGTGCCCCTCGCGCAACGGTGTGGTAAAAACTCTCATGTCCTATCTCGACAATGTGCGTGTCTTCGTCCGGGTGATCGAACTCGGTACACTTTCAGCCGCGGGACGCGACCAGCGCGTGACCCCTGCGGTCGCCAGCAATCGCATCAAGGAACTGGAGATCCACCTCGGCGTCAGGCTGTTCAACCGTACGACCCGTAAGCTGTCGCCGACCGAGCATGGCCGCGTATTCTACGAAGGGGCGGTCAAGATCATCGAAGCGGTGAATGAGGCAGAGGCAGCAATCGCGGATCTGTCGCGCAATCCCAAAGGCTCGCTCAGAATTACCGCGCCGCTCGGCATTGGCCGCAGGCTGATCGCATCCGGCATCCCGGAATTCCATGACAAGTACCCGGATATCGAAGTGCGGGTGCGCCTTTCGGACCATAATGTCGACATCCTTGCCGAAGGTGTTGATGTTGCCTTCAAGCTTGGCGTGCTCGAGGATTCGAACCTGCACATGCGCGGCATCCTCAACTGCCAGCGCGTCTTGTGTGCCTCTCCGGCCTATATCGCGCGGCGCGGCCTGCCCGAAAACGCCGATGCGCTGATCGCCGACAAGCACGACTGTCTCTTGCTGCGCTATCCGGGTTCGAAGGAATATTTCTGGATGCTGGTGACCGCCGACGGCCCGCGCAAGTTCGATGTGGCTGGCCCCTATGACAGTGACGACGGCGATGTGCTGACGCAATGGGCACTGGAGGGTCGCGGCATCATCAACAAGCCGCTCTTCGAGGTAAAGGCCGATCTCAATGCAGGCCGCCTGGTGGAGATCCTCAAGGATAGCCCGCCAGCCTCTGTCCAACTCGCGGCAATCTATCCGCACAAACGCTTTCAGGACCCGAAGGTCCGGCTGATGATCGATTTCATGGCTGATCGTTGTCAGCGCTTGATCGGAAAGCTGCTCGAAGAGGAACCGGCTGTCGAGGCAGTTGCCGGCTGATTGCGCGACGCCGACCAGCTGAGCGCCGCAGTCGTGATTTCTGCTGCGGCAAGGGTCGCAATAACGGCCGGACGTTTGTCCTTAACTGCCGTTCCGCCAATCGGGCAGACGAGGTTGGCAAGCAGTTCTGGGGCACCGACCTCGCGTGACAGCCAGGTGCGAAATGTTGCCTTCTTCGTCTTCGAGCCAATCATGCCGACATAGGCGGCGTCCGGGCGCTGGAGCGCTTCGGCAGCAATCAGGAAATCCAGGGCGTGATCATGTGTGAGGATCACGAAACTGCTGCCGGCCGGTGCATCACGCACCACCGCTTCTGGCACGGCCGTCAGGCAGGTTTCGATGTGAGGGGCGGTCGAGGCACTGAGCTCGTCTTCCCGCGTATCCACGAGAACGACGCGAAGCGGTGCCAGCGACAGCGCATAGGCGAGTGCATCGCCGACATGGCCGGCGCCGAACACATACACATGAGGGCGTGTTGCGATGTCACGGTCGTTGCGTGCGATGAGGTCCCTGGCGATATCAGGGTTGAGCGCTGTGAAGACAAGGTTGACGCGACCACCGCAGCACTGGCCGATCTCCGGCCCAAGCGGCACATTCATCGCCGCAGCCGGGATCCCGAGGCGCAATGCCCGGCGTGCCTGATCGATGGCCATATGTTCGAGCTGGCCACCGCCGATGGTCGCAAAGGTTGCCCGTTCCGAAACGAGCATCCAGGCATCGGTGTCGCGCGGCGTGGAGCCTGCAGCGCCTGCCACCTCGATGAGGATAGATGCCGGTTCGCGTCGGATAAAATCCCGGATATTTTCGCGCGCTCCAAGCATCGGTCCTATCCCTTTTTCCCTGCCTTGACGCGCTCGATCGCCATCAGCACCCGCTCAGGCGTTGCAGGCGCATCGAGGCGCGGGCAGATCCGGTGGTCGGCAACGCTTGCCACCGCGTCCGAAAGCGCATGAAGCACGGAAAGCCCAAGCGGCAGCGGCGGCTCACCGACCGCCTTCGAACGATGGATGGTCGGCTCGTAGGCCTGTGACCAGTCTGTCAGTTCTACGTTGAAGACCTTGGGCCGATCGGATGCAAGTGGAATCTTGTAGGTCGATGGCGCATGGGTTCTCAGGCGCCCCTTTCCGTCCCACCAGAGTTCCTCCGTCGTGAGCCACCCCATGCCCTGGATGAAGCCGCCCTCGATCTGGCCGATATCGATGACCGGGTTCAGCGAGCGCCCGGTATCGTGAAGGATGTCGGTGCGCTCGACGATATATTCACCGGTCAGCGTGTCGACGGAGACCTCGGAGCAGGAAGCGCCGTAGGCATAATAGTAGAACGCGTGACCACGACCCTTGGAGCGGTCCCAATTTATCTTGGGCGTCTTGTAGAAACCGGCTGCAGAGAGCTGGACGCGCGCCATATAGGCTTTCTTGACGAGCACCGGGAAGGGAATTTCCTCAGCGCCGATGCGCACGCGGTTGGGAAGGAACAGCACCTCGTCGCGCGAAACCTTGTAAGTCTCCGCCGCAAACGCGATCAGCCGCTCCTTGATCTGGCGTGCGGCGTCCTGCGCCGCCATACCGTTGAGGTCCGCGCCTGACGAAGCGGCGGTTGGAGAGGTGTTCGGTACCTTGGCGGTCGTCGTTGCCGTGATCTTCACCCGGTCGAGGTCGATCTGGAATTCCTCCGCCACGACCTGCGCCACTTTCAGATGGAGGCCCTGCCCCATTTCCGTGCCGCCGTGGTTCATGTGCACCGAGCCATCGGTATACACGTGGACCAGAGCTCCTGCCTGGTTCGACTCCGTCTTGGTAAAGGAGATCCCGAATTTCACCGGAGTGAGAGCAATGCCGCGTTTGACAAGCCGGCTCCTGGCATTGAACTCCTGGATTGCCTGCCGGCGTCCGGCATAGTCAGCACTCTCCTCCAGTTCCGCGACGATGCGCTGGATGATGCAATCCTCCACCTTCTGGTGGTAGGGGGTGAGGTTGCGTTCGCCCTTAGCGCCCATCGGGTCGTAAAAATTCAGCTTGCGGATCTCAAGCGGGTCCTTGCCAACCGCAAATGCGATCTCATCGATGACCCGCTCTGCGCCCACCATGCCCTGCGGGCCGCCGAAGCCACGGAAAGCAGTGTTGGAGACGGTGTTGGTGTAGAGCGGGGCCGACTTCGCGCGAACGTGCGGCAGGAAGTAGGCATTGTCGCAATGGAACAGGGCACGGTCCCCGACCGGCCCGGAAAGATCCGCGGAAAAACCCGCCCGGAGCGCAAAGGTGTAATCAACGGCAAGGATGCGACCCTCGTCATCAAAGCCGATATCGTAGTCGATCGCGAAATCATGCCGCTTGCCGGTGGCAACCATGTCTTCATCGCGATCGAGGCGGATCTTGACGGCGCGCTTCAGCTTCTTGGCAGCAATGGCGGCGATCGCGGCGCATTGGTTGGCCTGGGTTTCCTTACCCCCGAAGCCACCACCCATGCGTCGTACCTCGACGGTCACTGCGTTGCTCGGCACGCCAAGTGCATGAGCGATCATATGCTGCGTCTCGCTCGGCCCCTGGGTTGAGCAATAGACGATGACGTCGTCGTCTTCACCGGGAACGGCCAGCGATACCTGGCCCTCGAGGTAGAAATGGTCCTGACCGCCGAGGCGCATGCGACCGGTCACTCGTCGTGGGGCGCCAGTGAGGACAGTCGTTGCATCACCGCGTTCAAGGGTCAGCGGCGTGACGACCTGGCGATGGCTCGACACGTCCAGATCCCAGATATCGATTTCGGCCGGCAGTTCCTCATACTCGATTTTTGCCAGACGGGCGGCGCGACGCGCCTGTTCGCGTGTTTCGGCAATCACGCAGAAGATCGGCTGGCCATAAAACTCGACCTTGCCTGATGCAAGCACCGGATCGTCATTCATGTAGGAGGGGGAGATGTCGTTGACCCCGGGTACATCCGCATGGGTCAGGACAGCGACCACGCCCGCGGCAGCACGCACGGCGGAAAGATCCACCGACTTCAGGATGCCGTGCGCCACGCTCGAAAGACCGAGGCCGGCATGCAGGGTACCAAAGGGTTCGGCGATGTCATCGATGTAGACAGCGGTTCCCGAGACATGCTTGCGAGCGGAATCGTGCCTTGGGCTGGAATGGACGCCGCCCGTGATCGTTTCGAGCTTGAGTTCGGTAGTGTGCTTGTTCATCGGCTTACGCGGCCTCGTATCTGTGCACCTTGACGGGTGTCGGGCTCAAGGTTGTTTCCATGTAGAAACGGAGCAGGAGGTTTTTTGCAACGAGCGCGCGATACTCTGCTGTGGCGCGCATGTCTGATAGCGGCGTGTAGTCTTCTGCGTATTTCTCCATCGCAGCCTCCACCGTCGCCTCGGTCCAGGGTTGACCGATGAGCGCCGCCTCGACGGCATGGGCGCGCTTTGGCGTGGCAGCCATGCCCCCATAGGCGATGCAGACAGATGTAACAGTACCATCGTCGGCAAGCGCCAGACGGAACGCGGCCAGCGTCGCGGTGATGTCCTCGTCGCGGCGCTTGGTTACCTTGTGGATGGCAAATTTTTCGTCTGCCTGCGGGACTGGCACATGCACCGCCTCGACGAACTCGCCGGGCTGACGATCCTGCTTTCCGTAGGCGATGAAAAAGTCCTGAAGGGCAATGGTGCGTCGTGTTGCGCCCCTGCGCAAGGTCAGCGTGGCACCAAGAGCAATGAGCGCCGGCGGCATGTCGCCGATCGGCGAGCCGTTGGCAATATTGCCCCCGATCGTGCCCATGTTGCGCACCTGCTGGCCACCTATCCTGGCAATGAGCTCAGCGAGCGGCGAAATTTGCTGCGACAAGACCGCCACCGCTTCGCTGTAGGTCACACCAGCACCGATGGAGATCAGGCCATCCTTCATGGTCATGGACTTCATCTCATCGAGCCCGGCGATGAAGACGACCGGCGTGATGTCCCGCATCTGCTTTGTCACCCACAAGCCGACATCGGTGGATCCGGCGACGATCGTGGCATTGGGTGAGGCCTCGAGAATGGACGCGAAGTCGTCGAGATTTGCCGGGACAACCAGGCGATCCTTCCCTTCGCCAATCTCGACGCGCGCACCGTCGCGCAAACCCTTCAGCCGCGCGATCATCGTTTCGCGTTCGAGGAGGAGCGGATCATTATCCGTCCCGCCATAGGCGGAAATCGCCCTCGCCGCACGCAGGATCGGCTCGTAGCCGGTGCAACGACAAAGATTGCCCTGCAATGCCGTCTCGATCTGCTGGTCGCTCGGGGATGGGGTTTGCATCCACAGCCCGTAGAGCGACATGATGAAACCGGGAGTGCAGAAGCCGCATTGTGAACCGTGATAATCGACCATCGCCTGTTGCACGGGATGCAGGTTGCCCTCGCTGCCGGACAGGTGCTCGACGGTGACGACGTGGCAGCCGTCCAGGGACCCGACAAAGCGGATGCAGGCATTAACGCCCTCGTAGACAAGGCTGCCCCCGGTGGTCAGGCGGCCAACGAGCACAGTGCAGGCTCCACAGTCGCCCTCGGCACAGCCTTCCTTGGTGCCTTTGAGCTGACAAGAGAGGCGCAGCCAGTCAAGCAGCGTCTGGTCCGGCGCGACCCCCGTCAGTGCAATGTCCTGTCCGTTCAGAATGAAGCGCAGCTCGTGGCGGATTGCAGGTCCCGTCATTGTTTAGCTCCCGCGGTAGGTGGAATAGCTGTAGGGCGAGACGAGCAAGGGAACGTGATAGTGCGCGTCCTCGTCGGTCACGCCAAAGCGGAGGGGGATGAGATCGAGAAAGCCGGATGCGGCGGCGATGCTTCGGAAATAGTCCCCGGCATGAAACCGCATCTCATAGGTGCCAGTCTTCAGCGCCTCGCCCGACAGGAGCGGCTCGTCACAACGGCCGTCGTCATTCGTCTCAGTGGTCTTGAGATGATGCAGCGCATCGTCCTCGACCCTGTAGAGGTCGATCCGCAGCCGATCGGCGGGCTTGCCATTGGCCGTGTCCAGCACGTGGGTCGTGAGGCGCCCGGCACCTTGCGAATCTGACTGCATGTTTTCTCCCAGAACAGAACACTCCTCTTCCACTATCCGACAGGACGATTTCCCTGAAAAGCAGCGAGATCCTTGAAGACTTTCAAATTTTCCAGGGGGAATGGCATGCATGATTTGAGTTTACAAACCAGCATGGACCAGAGGACTGACGATGCGGCGAAGCGGAGCAGATCGCGCCGTGAGCCTGTTCGCCGAGATCCACCGGGCGGCGCGTTGCGCCGGCCGAGCAGTAAGGGCGGCAGGACGAACGAGAGAGAAGAGGAATGAAAGAGATTGAGATAAGGCCGCTGAGCCGGGCGGCATTTTCCCCTTTCGGGGAGGTGATCGAGATGGAAGGCGCCGACAATTTCCCGATCAATGCGGGACGGTGCATCCGGTACCACGACCTCGCCAGGATCGAGACTACGGGCGAGAACGCGCGTCCGATGATCAGTCTTTTCCGCGCCGAACCCTGCCAACTACCACTGGTCCTTGAGCTGGTGGAGCGCCATCCTCTCGGAAGCCAGGCCTTCATCCCTTTGACTGACAGGTCGTTTCTGGTCATCGTCGCCGAGGAAACGGGAAATGGGCCCGGTGAACCGCTGGCGTTTCGAACAGGACCCGGACAGGGGATCAATATCGCCCGCAACGTCTGGCACGGCGTCCTCACGCCGCTTGATGCCCGCTCGGATTTCGCGGTGGTGGACCGGGGCGGCGACGGCAACAATTTGGAAGAACATGTTTACACTGAGCCCTTCCTTGTACGCTGATCACGGCCGCGATGTTTCATCGTTGGCCTGCCGTGCCACTGTCGCCCGTCTCCTCTATGCTGATGGGCTGACTTGTTCCTGCAGCTTATCCAAAATTGCTGAGATATAAGGACAGCAGTTGAGTCTGTGAGGAAATGCCAAGCTTGCGATAGACATTGCGTCGGTGAACTTTCACGGTGCCAGTCGAGATATTCAGCTTCAGGCCGATCGATTCCGAGGAATGGCCCTGCAAGACGAGCTCGACGATCGATGCCTCGCGACTTGTCAGGTTGAGGTCCCCCCATACGGCATCGGCGGGCGAGATATGCTCGCTTTGGCCCCGCTTGCGTCGGCGTTTGCCGCGCTTGGCCAATTGAGCATCGAAGCGTGGTGCAAGCCCCGCCCAATAGTGTCTGACCATGCTCGCAACGAGTGGCCTGGCTTTTTTCAGCGTCTCGAATTCTCGTGGCGGGAAGACACCGGTCTCCTCGCGGCGCATCAGCGACAAGACGATCGTGATGTCGTCGTCGGCGTTGACGAAGAAGCCAATTTCCTCGGCAAGTCCGGTCTGGACGTAGTAGGTGCGATAGTACTCGCTCGAGTAAAAGCGGTCGGGCGCCAGCTCGCGCATCCTCAGCACGCCTTCGCGGCGTTCGCGCGCGGTGTGGTAAAACGGGTCGAGCAGGTAGGGACCCGCCTGATAGAGGGTTACGAAGACGACATGCTCCTGTGTGTCGAACGTGTTATAGAGATCGATCGGCCGTTCTTTCCCGCGGTAGGCGAAGACAACCACATAGTCGAAGCGTACAAGTGAGCCCATCATCTGGCGGAGCGTGTCGCCGAACTCGACATCCGCCATAGCCGGCTTTCCGATCGTTGCGTTGAAGGCGCCGAACAGTGCCTCAAGGTCGGTGCTCATTGACGGATTCCCTTTGCCGCCCACGCGGAACTGCGCATTATCTCATATACACCTTCCACGAAGCCATGCGTGCTTAAATACCCCTTTCGGGGTATATACCTTGCGAGGCGCTCAGGCTTACTCTTTCCTTAACGACGGTGGCATTAAGGCAGCGCAGACTGCCAGATTCAAACCAACCGCAGGGAACAGACGTGGCATCCGCTTCGACGAACGATATCGAATTCCGTTCGGTCACAAAGAACTATGGCGCTGTGACCGCCGTGACGGACATCAACCTCAATGTGCCCAAGGGAGCGTTTCTCGCGCTCCTCGGCCCTTCCGGCTGCGGCAAGACGACATGCTTGCGCATGATCGGCGGCTTCGAACAGCCGAGCGATGGCGCGGTCCTGATCGACGGGCGCGAAATGAATGGCATTCCAGCCTATCGCCGTCCAGTCAACATGGTGTTCCAGCACTATGCGCTGTTTCCGCATTTCAATGTCGAACAGAATGTCGCTTACGGGCTGAAGCAGATGCGCCCGAAGATCGCAGCCGCCGAAATCGATCGCCGCGTTGCCGAGGCATTGGAGATGGTGCGACTGGGAGGCTTTGCCAAGCGGCGCATCCACGAGATGTCGGGCGGCCAACAACAGCGTGTGGCGCTAGCCCGCGCCATCGTCAACCGCCCGTCGGTTCTGCTGCTCGACGAGCCGCTTGCAGCACTCGACAAGAAGCTGCGCTCTGCCATGCAGATCGAGCTGCAGACGCTGCAGCGCGAGCTTGGCATCACGTTCGTACTCGTCACGCATGACCAGGAGGAGGCTCTATCGATGGCCGACGTCGTATGTGTGATGAGCGCGGGACAGATTCGCCAGCTCGGGACGCCCCAGGAAGTCTACGATCGCCCGGCCGATCTCTTCGTTGCCGATTTCGTCGGCAAGACGAACCGTATGTCCGCGACGATGGAAGCCGACGGCAAGACACTCCGGCTGGCGGATGGCTCGGCAATCATGCCTGGCACGCGCCTTGCGCCGGGCAAGGCGATAGCGGCCCTCCGTCCGGAGGCAATCCATCTGACACGCGGCAAGGCGGCAACCGCGACTTCGCTCAAGGGCATGGTGACGCACCGCATCTTTCTCGGCTCATCGGTCGAATATGCGGTGAGCGTGCCTCAGCTTGGCGACTTTCTGATCACTGCGGACCGGCGCAGCATGAACGAGAGCGATCTCGTGGAGCCGGGCGAAGAGGTTTTCCTCGGCTTCGACCCCACTGCCGTACATGTTTTTCCAGCATCGAATGCATAGACCAAAACACGGGAGCAGCATCATGAGCAAGGATTACAAGGACAATCTTCCCATTTCCGCCGAGGCCTTCATGGACGAGTTCATGCGGCTGAAGCGTGGCTCGATCAGCCGCCGCCATTTTCTCGGCGTCACCGGCCTCGGTCTTGCGACTGCCGTTCTGTCGCGCTTGCCCGGCGCACTTTCGACGCCCGCCTATGCCGCAGAAGACCTCGGCACGCAGATGTCGATCGCGACATGGCCTAACTATCATGATCCCGCGACCTTCGAGAACTTCAAGGCTGCAACGGGCGTTGCGGTCGAGGTGAACGTCTTTGGCTCGAACGAGGAGATGCTCGCGAAGCTGCAGGCCGGTGCTTCTGGCTGGTCGCTATTCGTGCCGACCAACTATACGATCTCGACCTACCATAAGCTCGGCCTGATCGACGAACTCGATCTTTCGAAGGTTTCGAATTTCAGCCAGAAGGACGAGAGCCCGCGCTTTACCAAGGAAGGCCAAATCGACGGCAAGACCTACGCCTTGCCGAAGAACTGGGGCACAACCGGCTTCTCGGTTAACACCTCGAAGCTCAAGACGAAGCTCTCGAGCTGGAAAGACTTCTTCGAAATCGCCCAGACAGAGGCCGATGGCCGGGCCATGGTGCATGATTATCAGCTGACGACGATTGGCAGCGCGCTGGTTTCGCTCGGCTACGATTTCAATTCGATCAAGCCGGAAGAGCTTGCGAAGGCCGAGGAGCTGCTGATCAAGGTCAAGCCACATCTGTTCGCAATCAACTCGGACTATCAGCCGTCGATGCGGTCGACAGATGCGTGGCTGACGATGTGCTGGACGAACGACGGCGCGCAGCTTAACCGCGACATGCCTGAACTGGCCTATGTGCTCGGAACGGACGGAGGCGAGATCTGGACGGACTACTACGCGATCCCCAAGGATGCGCCCAACAAGGCCGCAGGCTACGCCCTGCTCAACTATCTGATGGACCCGCAGAACGCGGTGAAGGAGCACATCGCAAACGGCGCGCCGACGACCGACAGTCGCGTCATATCGCTCCTGCCGATGGACGTCACGTCAAACAAGATCGTCTATCCGGACGAAGCTGCGCTTACCCCACTGGAGTTTGGTGCCGCCGTCACGCTGACCGATCCAAGCCGTGCCGAGCTCATGGCGCGCTTCAAGTCAGCCTGATCCAACCAGGCAATTCCGGTTCCCGCACCGATGGGGACCGGTTTGCCTCCCTCAATCCGCGGACAAGAAGACGCAATGCCTCTGACACTTGCCACCAAGCGGCGCCTTGTGACTGCTGCCCTCGTTGGGCCAGCGAGCATCTGGCTGTTCGTCTTCCTGGTGCTGCCTTTTATCGCCATCATTGTCTTTGCGTTCGGGGAGCGCGCGCCAGAAGGCGGATATCAGGCGGCATTCACCTTCGCACAGTTTGCCAATCTCGGCTCTCGGGCGACGGCTTTCGTCAATACGCTGATCCTGGCGCCGATCGGGGCGGCGGCCTGTCTGCTGGTCGCCTACCCGGTTGCCTATTATCTCGCTGTCAAGGCGAGCCCGCAGCGCCGGCTGCTCCTCGTGTCGCTGGTCGTCGTGCCGTTCTGGACCAGTCTTCTCGTCCGCACCTACGCCTGGATGTATTTGCTGGGTGCACGCGGAATTCCGCATCTTCTGGAGCTCTTCGGTATCGAGAATGTCCGGCTCATCAACACGCCGGGCGCGGTTCTGCTCGGGATCATCTATGGCTACCTGCCTTTGATGATCATGCCGATCTATGTCAGCCTCGAAAAGCTCGATCACCGCCTCTTGGAGGCATCCGCCGACCTCGGCGCAAAACCCGTCTCGACGTTCCTCGGCATCACGTTGCCATTATCGCTGCCGGGTGTCATGACGGGCGTGGCGCTGGTGACAATCCTCCTGCTCGGCGAGTATCTGATCCCGCAGTTGCTCGGCGGCGGCAAGGTATTCTTCATTGGCAATGCATTGGTCGATCTTTTCCTGCAGTCACGCAACTGGCCGTTCGGATCGGCGATTGCGGTTACTCTGGTCGCGGTCGTCGTCGTGGTGCTTCTCGTCGCCATGCGCATCGCCTGGCGTGTTGCGGGTACCCGTCAGGTGGATCTCGTTTGATGCGCGTCCTCGTCAGCTCCGTCTATCTGTTTCTCTACACGCCGATCGCGCTGGTCGTCTTGTTCTCCTTCAATTCTGGACGCAATGCGAGTGAGTTCGTCGGCTTCTCGACGCAGTGGTATGGGAAAGCGCTTTCCAACGTCTTCCTGATGGAAGCGCTGCGCAACAGCCTGATCGTCGCTTTAACAAGTGCCGTGCTTGCCGCGATCTTCGGGACGATGGCGGCCATCGGCATGGAGCGGCTGGGGACGCGCATGCGCGCTGTTTTCGACGGCCTCTTTGCTGCGGCGATCGTTGTTCCCGGCGTCGTTATCGGCATCGCGACGCTGGTGGCGCTGGTCGAGGTGTTCGGCTTCATCAATCCGTTGATCGCAGTCGTCTGGCCGGGTAATCAGCCGCCGAAGCTCGCGCTCGGATACGGTTCGATCATTGCCGCGCACGGCCTCTTCACCATGGCGCTGGTGACAATGATCGTGAAGGCACGGATCGCCGGTTTGGGGCGCGACATCGTTGAAGCTTCTAGCGATCTCTACGCGACGCCGCTGACAACATTCCGGCAGATCGTGCTTCCGCAGATCATGCCGTCGATCCTGGCGGGTTTTCTGCTCGCCTTTACCTTCTCATTCGATGATTTCATCATCGCCTTCTTCGTCGCCGGATCGAATACGACGCTGCCAATCTATGTCTTCGCTTCGATCCGCCGGGGCGTGACGCCTGAGATCAATGCGATTGCGACGATGGTGCTCGTTGCCTCGCTGGCCCTCATTCTCATCGCGCGCTTCCTCATGCGCAAAAAGACAACCTAAAACCGTCCGGGGGAAATGCATGATACTCAAGGACCGCATTGCAATCGTCACCGGAGCAGGCTCGGGCATCGGGCGCGCCGGGGCGCTCATCATGGCACGAGAAGGCGCCCATGTGATCATCGCCGATCTTGATCTCAAGAACGCCGCGGAGTCCGTCAGCCAGATCACGGCGGCAGGCGGCAGTGCCGAAAGCCTCGTGGTCGATGTGACCGACGATAAGGCACTGGAGGCTGGAATTGCGGCGGTTGCCTCACGCCACGGCCGCATCGACATCCTTCATAATCACGCAGGTGCGCAGGTGGCTGGCGACCTGGAGCAAGTTGCCGTCGACGGTTTCGACAGGTCGTGGAGCCTGAATGTGCGGGCGCATTTCATGGCCTCACGCTTCGTGATGCCGCTTATGAAGAAGGCCGGCAAAGGCGTTATTCTCAACACCTCGTCGTCATCCGGCGTGCTCTACGACCGCGAAATGATCGCCTATACGACGACGAAGCATGCCGTCATCGCCATGACGCGGCAGATGGCGGGCGATTACGCAAAGTTTGGAATCCGCGTCAACGCGCTCTGCCCAGGCTGGGTCGACACACCCTTCAACGAACCGTTTATCGCTCAGATGGGCGGGCGAAATGCCATCGAATCCTATATCAGCGCGCAAGTGCCACTCGGACGTTGGGCTGACGTGTCCGAAATTGCCGAGCCGATACTCTTTCTGGTATCCGATCGGTCTTCTTATATGACTGGCCAAATCCTGATCGTCGACGGTGGCGAAACTGTTGTCTGAAATCCTCGCCAGCTAATCGCTGGCAAGGACTCATTCGGAACCGGCAGAGCAGTCTTCATGGACAACACCCAATGCGACTGGCAGGTTGAAAACACACAGTTGGAGAATTGGGAAATGATCATCCGTTCATGGCGGACCGCTGCCGGGTCAGCGGAAGTCCTCGACGCCTATCATATCACCTCAAGACGACCACCTTCGTGGAAATGGCGGAGCGGCCGGGTGAGTTCGACGATGCTGTGGTGAAGCCGAGCCGCAAAAACTGCTGAAGTCCTTTGATCTCAAGGTCGCGTTCTTTGAGACCTTGGTGTCGACAGGCGTGATCGCCGGCCATGACCATGAGCCTTCGGCAGATTTATTGGCTGAGCGGCAGGTCGGTCCGCTGTAAGGCTCCGAGAGCGATCATTGCGAAGCCGCGTCCGGCGGGGAAGGCCTGAAAGTCAGCCCGGGGCGCCCAGATATGCGCGACGTCGCCAACATTCGGCATTTTAGCAATGTGATATACGCTCCGATAAACCTCGCCGTGTTACAACCCTGAGAGGTTTTTCAGGGGAAAGACATGAAGTTTCCAACGATGGTAGTGTTGAGTTCGGCAGCAGCATTCCTGGGAGCCGGTGGCTATACTTTATTGCCGGAATTCATGTCCGCTCCGATCAAGTCTTCGTTTACCGCACAGTCGCAACCGATGATCATCGACAACGGAGTGATCGTCCAACGAGGCACAGCCTGCAACATCAAGGGTAATGTCAGCATCGATTCCGGCGAACGAATTTATCACGTACCAGGCCAGCACTATTACGAGGCTACGAAAATATCGCCGCAGTATGGAGAACGCTGGTTCTGTTCCGAGCAAGAAGCTCGTGCCGCTGGCTGGCGAAAGGCGGGCTACTAGTCTCGTAAAGGAGAAATACCACTCGTTGCTACTGGGAGATTGGCGCCGAGTCCCGCCCCTTGCGCGCGCAGCGGTCATCGAGGGCGCCCTGGCGGTGGATGAGAAAGTGTCAGACAAGTTGACGGTAAGCCACCCGGATGGAAACCGGACGACATCTTAAGGCTTGTATGCGCCAGCCTTGACAATCCGATTTCATTGGTTTCTTACCTCGCACAGGCGTTTGTATTATATACATAATTGCAATTTTGCGATGGAGCACTCTGGCAATTCACCCGGACGACTACGAGACAGACGGGACCCGGGCTTGTCGGCGGGCTTGGCTGAGAGGCTTCACCTCCCACCCACTGTAGATTGTTCTCGGCCCATCAGTGGCATGGCTCAGAAAATCTGGAGCCGCGAAAAATTCCGCGGCTCCAGATTCAGGTGAGTGGCTGGTCGGCCAAGCCGGCCTTTTTCGCGACGTGCCTTACGGGGCAAAGAAGGCGAAGCGCACAACAAACAGCGCGGCCACGATCTGCGTCGCCGGATGCAGGATCGACCACCGGCCGGTGAAGATCTTCATGACGACATAGCTTACGAAACCAAAGGCAAGACCGTTGGCGATGGAATAGGTGAAGGGCATGGCGAGTGCGGTGAGCGCTGCCGGCGCCGCTTCCGTCAAATCGTCCCAATCGATCTCGGTCATCTCGCGCATCATCAGGCCTGCAACGTAGAGAAGAGCCGGAGCGGTCGCATAGGTGGGAACCGAGGCAGCGAGAGGAGAGATGAAAAGAGCTGCCAGGAAGAGGACAGCGATCGCAAGCGCTGTCAGACCGGTCCGGCCGCCTGCCTGCACGCCAGAGGCACTTTCGACATAGGCCGTCGTGCTGCTGGTCCCCATCAGAGAGCCGGCGACGATAGCCGCACTGTCTGCAAGCAGTGCCCGGCTCAGGTTGTTAGGACGTCCCTCCTCGACAAGCTTCGCGCGCTTGGCAACGCCGATCAACGTACCGGTCGCATCGAAGACTTCGACAAGAACGAAGACGAGGATTACCTGGATCAGACCGCCGTGGAGAGCACCGAAAATATCGAGCTGCATGAAGGTCGGCATGATCGACGGCGGCATGGAGACGATGCCCTTGAACTCGCTGACGCCAAAGATCCAGGATAGGACGGTCACAGCGAGAATGCCCATGAGGATCGAACCTCTTACCTTCAGCGCATCGAGCACGGCAATGACGAAGAAGCCGAAGATCGCAAGAAGCGGTCCGGTCTCCTTGAGGTTTCCTAGGCCGACGAGTGTTGCTGGGTTGTCGACGACGATGCCGGCGTTCTTCAGTGCGATGATGGCGAGGAAGAGGCCGATACCGGTCGCGATCGCGCTTCTCAATGAATGCGGGATGCCGTCGATCAGCCACCGGCGCACGCCTGTTACCGTCAGCAGGACAAAGATCATGCCCGAGATGAAAACCGCGCCAAGCGCCTGCTGCCAGGTAAAGCCGAGGGCCGCAACCACGGTGAAGGCAAAGAATGCGTTCAGCCCCATGCCTGGCGCCATGCCGATCGGCCAGTTGGCAACCAATGCCATGATGATTGATCCCAAAGCCGCGGCAAGACAAGTTGCGACGAACACAGCGTCACGATCCATGCCTGTGGTCGACAGGATATCCGGGTTCACGAAGATGATGTAGGACATCGTCAGGAACGTCGTCACGCCTGCGATGAGTTCGGTGCGCACGCTGGTGCCGTGTTCACTCAATTTGAAAAGCCGTTGAAACATGGTTCCTCCCAAGGCAAGCATTCCGGCTCCGCCTGTTGTCGTGGGTCAGCCAGAATCTCCTCCAGATCCAGGCACAAGGAACGCGGCCGTCGAGCAACTTCCTTGCAGATTGGGATTGTGCGTTGTCGAGGCGCGAGGCGCTAGGGGTGGATTCCCCTGTAAAAACGCGAAAGACTTTCAGATTTTGCCCGTGGTTCCGGGGCTCAGCTTTCCCGCCATCCCTCATCGCGTGAGGTCGAAGCACTCCTGGAGGGTAGCCCAGTCGCGTTCGAAATGCGAGTGGCAACCTTCATCGCCAGCCAATCCTTGGCGCATTGATCCCCCGCTCCGTCCCGGTCTCTCTCACGCAAAAACCGGATTTCGCCGGCAATGCCAGCGACGTCCAATCGTCCTGTTCGGCGTGCACCATTGCCTTCGTTCGTGTCACGGGGTGAGCTTTTTCATCGAAGGGGATCGCATCACGAAAAAGCCTTGGGAGTCGCGATACGACCGTTGCGAACCCTAAAATTTCAGCCGGAAGTAACAGCGAGCTTGATGATCCAAACCCAGGGTTTTGGGTTGTCCGCCGCAGGTCAATCCATCACCAGACATCTGTGTGATGCGCGTCGCGATCTTCCGGAATGGGAATTACGCCATGGGCGGCGCATCGCCGCATGCGGGCATCTGGTCCAGTTTTCGCCAAGATTCGTGCGGTCGCAGGGGTTGTCATAACCCGTATGACGGCCGCCGTGGCCCGCCGCCATTTCTATAGCCTCGGAGAGAACTTTCCTGTCGTGCTGACGACCGCGAACCGTCTCTCCATCGAAACGCGTTGACACAGCTCAAAGGCCAGATCCTTCCTCCTCGGATTTCACAACTTTTCGGTGATTATTCCGGGTGTGAACCGCGCATCAAAATCGCCCGTCATGATTGTCGAATTGTTACTCTCTGTTCGATGTCTCGACGCCCAGTGCCCGGCGTTACGACCCGAGGCACTTCCCTTACAGGAAACGTTCTCCGGCGATATTGGGTCGCGACTCACGCGCATCCCGTTGAATCATTTTTACTTTCCCGTCGACGGATTTCACGGGCCCACTACAGTATTGACCATCGGTTGATTTGCTCTCATATTGTACCGGTAATCAGCAGCTCCCCGTTTATACTCCCGAATGCCGGAATGTTCCGTCGCAATGACACGTATCGCGTGTTCAACGAACGATTCGGAGTCTGACGATGCCCGTACGTCCCACTTACCCAGGCGTGTATGTTGAAGAAATTCCGAGTGGCCTTCGCCCTGTCACGGGCGTCGCCACCTCGACGACCGCATTCATCGGCACTTTCAGCCGTGGCCTTCTCGACGAGGCGGTGCAGTTGCTCAGCCAGTCCGACTTCGAGCGCGAATATGGTGGTCTCGAACGCAACAGCGAGACCTCCTACGCCGTCCAGCAGTTCTTCCTCAATGGCGGAACCGAAGCCTATGTCGTCAGGGTCGGCCACGACGGCAGCGACAGTGCAACAGCGATCGCAGCCTCTACGGTAACCTTGCCTGCGCTAGACGGTTCGAACCTACTGGTTGCGACTGCTGGGCGGCGCATTCGCGGTCAGTCGGCGGTCAATCCCGGTGGATGGGGCGACAACCTGCGCATCGCCATCACCAACAATGGAACCGGTGACGATGCGACCTTCAATCTGGTGGTCAGCGAGCTCAGAACCAGCGGGGTAACGGCAAGCATCGCCTCCTCCGAAGCCTTCAACAACCTGACGACCGAACCCAATACCGCAAACAACGTCATCGACGTCGTCAATCAGGGCTCGAGGCTGATCCAGCTTGCGCTTGCGACGGGCGTGACCCTTTCAGCACCCTTCCCGCGCCCGCGCGCGACCGGGATGGTGAGCGGCGAACTTGCCGGAACGCGGCCGGTCTTTGCCGACATCGACACCATCTCGATCACGCTTGCCGGCTCGGGTGCGGCCGCGCAGCCGCTCACGATCGCGGCCGACGTCCCCGCAAACCCGTCCTCGGCCATAAGACAGACACAGGCGAGCTTCAACAGCTGGGCGCAGCGCCTGCAGGCCGCAATCCGCGCCGTCGCGCCTCGCTTTGCTCCGGAACTGCAGACCTACTTCTCGTCAGCGACCGTCGCCATCATTGGCGACGGGGCGACGGGGCGGCCGCGCCGGTTTGTCGTCACGCCGGGGTTTGGGCCGCGAACATTTGCAGCCGACGCGCTGTTTGTGTTTTCCGGTGCCGATGTCGCCAATTACGCATTGCAGCCGGCAACAGGTGCTGCCAACGCCACCGAGCACCTTCCGACGCCAGGTGCTGCCTTTGCACTCGACGGCGGTGATGACGGCACCGTTCTGGACGGGGAGACCTATGCGGTTCCGCTTGCGGTCTACCAGGGAAACGCTGCCGATCGCACCGGCCTGTGGGCACTCGAGGATGTCGATCTCTTCAACATCCTTTGCCTACCCGATGCTCCACGTCTTACCGCCGCCAATGCCCGGTCGCTCTATGCTGCGGCAGAGGCCTATGTCGGTGATCGGCGCGCGATGATCATCGTCGACATCCCCGAAAATGTCAGGCTGGTCGATCAGATGCATGCCTGGCTCTCGGACAACGAGCCGCTGCGTCATCCTAACGGTGCGGTCTATTATCCACGGACGATCCTTGCTGATCCATTGAACCAGGGTCGCGCCCGTTCGGTCGCCTCATCCGGAACGATCGCCGGACTGTGGGCCCGCACCGATGCAGCGCGTGGCGTCTGGAAGGCGCCGGCCGGCACCGACGCGCGGCTTCGCAACGTCGACAGCCTCGCCTACCAGATGACGGATCTCGAGAACGGCACCCTGAACCCGCTCGGCGTCAATGCGCTTCGCTCCTTCCCGATCTACTCGAACATTTGCTGGGGAGCACGCACTCTCGATGGGGCGGACCTCATTGCGTCGGACTTCAAGTACATCCCGGTCCGCCGCATCACTCTCTTTATCGAGGAAAGTCTCTACCGCGGCACCAAATGGGTGGTGTTCGAACCGAACGACGAGCCTCTGTGGGCACAGATCCGGATGAATGTCGGTTCCTTCATGTACGACCTGTTCCGGCAGGGCGCGTTTCAGGGGTCGACGGCGCGGGATGCCTTCTTTGTCAAATGCGACAGGGAGACGACGACGCAATCGGACATCGACAACGGCATCGTCAACATCGAGGTGGGCTTTGCGCCCCTGAAGCCTGCGGAATTCGTCATCATCAAGATACACCAGATCGTGCGGCGACCTGAAGCCTGAGGATAACCGAGATGGCACAGTTCACAGTCAATCCCCGCCGGTTCGACCCCTATAAGAACTTCAAGTTCCGGGTGAAATGGGACGGTCGCTATGTGGCCGGGGTCAGCAAGGTCGGCGCGCTGAAGCGTTCGACGGAAGTTGTGGAGCATCGGGAGGGGGGAGACCCCTCCACCAGCCGGAAGTCGCCAGGCCGAACGAAATATGAAGCGGTCACGCTGGAACGGGGCGTCACCCACGACCTCGAATTCGAGCAATGGGCAAACAAGCTCTGGAATTTCGGGGCCGGGCCCGGGGCGGAGCTGTCACTCGCAGACTTTCGCAAGGACATCATCATCGACCTGTTCAACGAGGCCGGGCAAAAGGTCATTTCCTACAACGTATTCCGTTGCTGGGTTTCGGAATACCAGGCACTTCCAGATCTCGATGCCAACGCCAATGCGGTCGCGATCCAGACACTCAAACTCGAAAACGAAGGCTGGGAACGCGATACCGCCGTGACCGAGCCAACCGAGCCGTCGTTCACGTTCCCGCCGGGCTAACAACCAGCTGAGTTCCAGGAGAGTTCCGATGGACACCATCGCGATCGAACTCGCACAGGGCCTGTTTCGCGACGGCGCCGTCCATCGGTCGGCAACGCTGGTGCCGTTGACGGGCCGGGCGGAATTTGACCTGCGCGATGGCGTCAGGGCCGGCTGGCCCAACGCGGATCTTGTTTCAAGGCTTCTCGCATCGTCGGTCGTTAGAATCGGGACACTGTCCGGCCTTCTCCCTGCCGATGCCGCCGAACTGACGGTCGGAGACCGGGAGCGGCTGCTGTTTGCGCTTTATCGACTGACCTTCGGAGCCAATGTCGACGTCGTCGCGCGATGCCCTGATTGCGAGGAAATCGTCGAACTCGATATCCCTGCCCGCGTCGCAGAACCGCCTCCCGCCAGACAAACGGCGATCTATAAAGTTGAGTGCGAATGCGATAGCGCTCTGTGGCAGATCTCGTTTCGGCTCCCGACAGGCGGCGACCAGGCAAGGCTTGCCCTGGCCGTCCCGGAGGCAGGTGGGGATGCGGACGTGCGCCTCCTGCGCGATTGTGTGGTCGAGGCGACCCGGAACGGGTGGCCGGTATCGATCGTCGATCCAGACGCCGAGATCCTTGCAGCCGTCGAAGACGCCATGCGCCACGCCGACCCGGCGGCAGAGAGCGAGGTCGAATTCGTCTGCCCGGGCTGCGGAAAGACGGTGGAGGTCGTTGTCGATGCAACGACGCTCCTCCGGGGCACATTGATGGACGGTCGACATGTCCTTCGCGACGTGCATCGGTTGGCCTCTGTCTACCACTGGACGGAGCCTGATATCCTCGCCCTTACCCGTGACCGCCGCGCCGACTACCTGGCAATGATCGAGGAGGAGCTGGAGGCATGACAGGCTTTCTTCGATCGGTCCTCATCAGAGGTATCGGACCTTCCGCTGCCGGAAAGGCACAGTTTGCGACCGTTCCTGCCCGATCGCATTTTTCCCCACGCCAGGTCGCTGCATATCCCGACCCGGGCATGGCTGAAGCACCTAAATCGGACCGTGGACAGCCACCGCAAATGACCGTCCGACGCCCCGGCACATTGCAGCCGCAACAGCAGCCCCTTCGACTTGCGACACCTGCCCAAACGACGCCGGCTGCGGCTGCGAGGGATGGCCATGAGCGGACGCGTGCGCGCGTGCCCGACGCTGCTGCGTCTGTCGAGCCGAGCCGGCACCAGCCTGCCCCTGCCGGCCAGCCTGTTGCGGCACAGCCCGCCGGCGAGGAGGTGCTGACGACCATACCTGTCGTGGAGCTCGACCCAAATCTCAGGGAACCAAGGGGGACGCCCCAGTCCGCAATCGATCCGGCGGGCATGTCACGGGAACGGGATCCTCAAGCGATGGATCCTTCCCTGCCGGAACGGGCCATCCGTCCGGAACAGCTGGCCAGAGCGCGTGCGCCGGCAGCCATCGCAACGCGGTCCGACAGCGGCACGACGATCGAGATCGGGCGCATCGACATCGTCGTCACGCCGTCACCGGCAGCCGCGGTCGACCGGGGGCCTGATCGCGCCAGCGGCTTTGCCACGCATGAGCAGCGGCGCCTTGGACCGAGGCGATAGCCATGGCAACACACGAAGCGATCGCTGCTGTCAGCCGGACCCTACGCCATCTGCTTCTCGATCGCATGGCAACGGCAGCCGAGGTGACATTGTCGCCGCCCGACGTGACGCCGCAGGTCGCAGATCGACGTGTGAACCTCTACCTCTACCAGGTGATCGAAAATGGGGTTCTCAAGAACCAGGACATTCCAGGTCGGGCACATCCTGGCAGCCCGGGTCGCCCGCCGCTGTCCTTGGACCTTCGCTTCCTGCTGTCGAGCTACAGCGCAACTGAAGACGCCGCTGATTCCGACCTCAACGCGCAAATCCTGCTCGGCGACGCAATGGCCGTCCTGCATGAGTTCGGCGTCCACATCGACGAGCTTGTCATGACCCGGAATGTCGGCAGCAAACGGATTGGCGATCCGGTGATCGATCCGGTGCTTGCAGACGAATTCGAGCGCCTGAAAGTGGTGCTGAATCCGATGTCGATCGACGATCTCAGTCGCATCTGGTCGGCGATGCCGCAGGCGAATTTCCGCCGATCGGTAGTCTACGAAGTGACGGTCGTGCAGATCGAGACCGTGTCTCCGCGCCTGCGGCCGGCACCCGTGGAAATACGATCGATATCCGCGACCGTGCGTCGGGCACCGGTGATCCTTTCGGCTTTTGTCCTAAAACCACCGAACGAACCGATCGGCGACATCCGCGTCCCGATCGGGGGGACTGTTGTCATCGAGACGGAAGGCACGATTGGCGTCCCGGTATCTGCTGTCCTCGGAACGCTTCTTCCCGCTTCGCTTCCCGCCTCCCCGAACGGGCGCTTCGAGATGATCGTGCCTGATGACATCAAGCTCCAGCCGGGCCCACTCGAGTTTCACATTCTCACCGACATCGCAACGGACACGGTCACCGGCGGGTTGGACCGGGGCACGACCGGCAACACGACACGGAGGCTTCGATCAAACACCGTTCTTCTTCAGCTCGTGCCGTCTCTCGAAGGCCTGACCGTCCTTTCCCCTGCTGGCGATCGGGTCCTTAGGCTCGAGGGCAAACGGCTCTGGCACCGCGGCGCGAAGATCGTCGAGGTCGTGATCGGCGACCGTTCACGCCGGATCGTCAAGGCAGCGGATGCCGCACCGGGTGATCCGCCGACGCCGACACGCATCGAGGTGCCGGTTGAAAGCTTCGAGCTGCCATCCGCAGGCGACTACCCGGTGGCAGTGCTGGTGGACGGTGTGCGCAGCATTGGACCAGAACTCGTCTACCACCAACCGTGAGGAGGATCATGCTGAATACGGTCATCAATGCGCAGGAGAGCATCTGGGAAGACCGACCAGCGGACTGGTTTAGCGCCAATGCCGCAACGATGGCGCTCGGTCTCTCCTGGATCTCGGCGCGCCTTGCCGCGGCCGATGACACCGGGGCGATCCGTGATGCCTATGATGCAGCACGGAGACGGCAGATCAACGCAGGTGAGCCCGCCAGCATCGACCGGCTTGGCGATCTCTTCTCGCTGGCACCTTTCGATCTCGACGTTCTGTTGCTTGGCTGTGCAGCGCAGCTGGTGCAAGGCATTGGCAGGGCGGACCTTCAGATGGCCTTTGCGGTGTGCGAAACGATCGAGCCGCCAGAGGCCCGCTTCCTTGCCCTCGCCCGGTTCAGCCCGGACGCGCCACTCAGACGCTTTCGGCTGATCGAGATATCAGACAGCACTGTCCTGCTGCAATCGCGGTTTGCCGTGGATGAGCGCGTCTTGCGGCTGTTGCTCGGAGAGGACCAGCGCGTCGCCGCGATCGACCAGGCGCTAGAGGCGGACGACTACGGTCCTCTTCCAGAGCAAAATCTAAAGATCGTCGACTACCTTTGCGCGAGCGTGGACATCGCGCGCCCGGCGGCAGCGCTGGTCGGCGCGGCAAGAAGCGCGCGTCGCGCCACGGCCGCAGCCCTTGCCCGCCGCTTCGGGCTTGGCATTCGTACCCTGCTTCCGCGCTTCCTTCCTTCCGATCCTGGCGAACGACGCGACTTCATTGCGCTGCTTGAACGCGAAGCCGCCATCGGCCGCTTCGCGTTGCTTGTCGACATTGACGAGGCCGACGGCAGGCTTGCCGGCGAGGACATGCTGCGCGGCTTTTCCGGCTTCATCATCGTCGTCGGCAAACGGCCTCTCGAGACGGCGCGTCATGTGCCGACCGGTGACTGCCGCCCGCTTGCGGCGCCTGACCGTCTTTTCCTCTGGAAAACCGCCCTTGATGGGAAGGCAACCGTCCCTGAGAATGATCTCCTTGAAATTGCCGAGCATTTTGCGCTGGGACCGCGGGAGATTGCCCGGCTCGCCCGCGAAGCTGTCGATGCTGCTTCCGCGCTTTGGGACGCCTGCCGCTCAGTCGCCAGCCGGGATCTGCTCGGGCTCAGCGAGCGGATCGTGCCCCGGTTCGGCTTTGCGGATATCGTCCTTCCACCGAGGGTTCTTGCCTTGTTGCACGCCATCGAGGCGCAGGTTCGCTTCAAGAGCCGCGTCCTTGGCACTGGCGGTTTTGCGGAGCGGCTCGCCCGCGGCCACGGCACGACAGCACTCTTTGCCGGTCCGAGCGGTGTCGGCAAGACCATGGCCGCAGAGGTCCTTGCCCATTCCCTGAAGCTTGATCTTTTCCGGATCGACCTGTCCTCCGTGGTCTCGAAATATATCGGCGAGACCGAACGTAATCTGCGGCAGGTCTTCGACGCCGCCGAAGCCGGTGGCTGCGTCCTCTTCTTCGACGAGGCGGATGCACTGTTCGGAAAGCGGACGGAGGTCAAGGACAGCCATGACCGCTATGCCAACCTCGAGATCAGCTACCTCCTGCAGCGGATGGAGGCCTTCTCCGGCCTCGCAATCCTTGCCACCAACCTGAAGAACAATCTCGACCCCGCCTTTCTTCGCAGGCTTCGCTATGTGGTCGACATTCCGTTTCCCGATGCCGCCGAGCGCGAAACCATGTGGCGGCGCGCCTTCCCGGCAGGCACGCTCACGGACGACCTCGACTATCAGAAGCTCTCCAGGCTCGACTTCACCGGCGGCAACATCAGCGTTGTTGCCGTCAATGCGGCCTATCTGTCCGCAGCAGAAGATTGCGCGGTCGGCATGAGACACATTGAACGGGCGGCCCGGGCAGAATTCCGCAAGCTCGACCGTGACTTTGGGGGGTGGGCATGACAAGGACACTGCAGCGTCATGTCGGAGCGGTCAACGGTAATGGTGCCAACGCACACGGCATCACCCGCGCCGTGGTCGACGGTATTTCGCAAGCGGGGGACACTGCTGGAGCTGGGGCTGCCGACGGGGGCCGGATCCGCATCGACGCACTCACCATCCGCATCACCAGCGACACGGGCATGCCGCAATTGACCGATGCGGTCAGGCGAGAGATTGCCCGTGCGCTGCGGAGGGTGACGTCATGATGCAGGCATATCCTGTCCCGCAGACTGCAGGCAAGACGCCCCAGCCGGGCGCAAAACCGATGGTTCAGCGAAAGGTCAAGCTCGGTTCAGAGAACGATCCGCTCGAGCACGAAGCCGATCGCGCCGCAGCTGAGATCCTCTCGGGTGCCCGTGTTTCCAACCTCTCGCGTTCGACTTCGCTTGCCCAGCGCAAGTGCAGCGCCTGCGAGGACGAGGAACGGCACGCCATTCGCCGGAAGTGCGCCCATTGCGAGGCCAACGACGCGATGCTTCGCCGCAAGGGCGGCGCGGCAGCCGAACAGTCAGCCGTCGACCGCGCAGCGTCAGCCATCAGTAGCGGCGGCACGGCGCTCACTGCGCAACAGCGCGCCTATTTCGAACCGCGTTTCGGCCATAATTTCTCCGAGGTGCGCCTCCACCGCAGTGCCGCAGCCGAGCGCGCCGCCGAGGGCATTGGCGCGAGAGCCTACACGCTTGGCTCCTCGATTGCATTTGCCAGCGCCGAGGGCGGCAATGCCCTGCTTGCTCATGAGCTTGCCCATGTCGTGCAGCAATCCGGCGGGACGATCAGGCGGCAACCGGCTGGTCTCGCGCCGATCGATACCAGCGGCGGCGGAGGCACGGCGTTCCTGAATACCGTTACCGGCGGACCGACCCTGCAGGCTGACGGAACCTTTACCGGAAGCGTCAGGCGGCAGGAGATTTCACCGGCCACGGCGACCCAGGCTCAGATGACCATCAGCGATGAAACCGTCAACGTCATCTACGATCCCAAGAACTGCGTCGTGCGCCTGCCGTTTCGCATGAATTTTGTCGCGGCACCGACATCTGGAACCGCCGGCATTTGCACGAGCGGGGGTGCCGGCCCCGCGCCTCCCGTCAGCCCGGCCCGGCTTGCGGAGATCGCCAACGAAGTCGTTCAAACGGCGCAGGATGGCCTGAACGGCTGGTTCAAACTGAGGGTCTCAGGCTGCAAGAACCCGTGTGCTGGCCGAGACATTCCGATCCGGGTGGAGGTCAGCCAGACGGCCACCAGTCCCGATGTGACCATCAATGTCGTCAATCGCGGCGGACGCGCCGATGCGGCAACGATCTGCGCGCCGGACTTCAACCCCGGGACGACGGTGCACGAAGGCGGCCACCAGCGGCTCGGCGTCGGCGACGAATATCGCGAGACCAATCAGGCCTACCGAACCCGCACGCCGGCCTGGGCACGCGATGAGCGGGTCCGGACAGACTTCACCCGCATGGGGTCTCAACACACCTACGGCAGGCTTGCAGCCTTCCATGAGCGGCATTTCCAGTTTGCGCAAGTCTTTGTGCAGGCGGCACTTGGTGCGAGCTGCAAGGTCGACCTTGCACGGGCCCGGGCTCTTCCGGTCGAGGCACGATTCACGCTGGGTGGCGGCGGATTTTCTGGCAATCTCGGCGAGGGTTACGCGGTGGAGGGGGGCGTCGACGCCGCATTGCCGCTCGATACGAGCCGACGTTTCAACCTCGAGGCTGGACTGCACGCCCTTTATCTGAATGCCCCGGAGAAACATCGTGACGCGCTGCTCTTCGGAGCGCGACTAGGGCTTTCAGCGCAGACCCACCCAGCGACCTGGGGCGCCAAGGTGGGCGTCTTTGGCGGCGTCGGGGGCATCGTCTGGCCCGACAAGACGCCCTACGGCGAGGTCGGCGCCAGGATCGGGATTTTCGACGACATGAAAAAGGGCCGCCGGATCGGAGTCGAAGTCGAGGCGGCACTCGGCAAGGCCTTCAGCGACGACACGGACAAGCTGCACTTCGCCCGGATCGGGCTGAACTTTGTCTACAGCAGGTAGCGATCATGAGGATGAGATCGGAGACAGGCAAAGGGAGGGAAAAATGACGGCGACGCACGCCCCACTTTGCGCCAGTCGTTGCCACACTGCCCCTGCACGGCACCCGGTCGTTCAGCGCAAGGCAAAACTCGGTGCGGTCAACGACGCGATGGAGCACGAGGCCGACGCCGCCGCCGAGCGGGTGATTTCCGGTCGCTGTGCCAGCATTACTCCGTCATCGGCCGGTTCTACAGTCCGGCGATCGGCCTCGAGTGACGCCGCAAGTGCGGGTGCGGAGGCGGCCGAGCGTGCAGTCACCTCCCGGCCAGGCATGCCGCTCAGCCCATCAGAGCGGTCCTATTTCGAGCCTCAGTTCGGCCGCGACCTGTCAGCGGTGCGCCTGCATGCTGAAGGGGCTGCTGCCCGTGCAGCCGACCATATAGGGGCCAGGGCCTATACCGTCGGACACCACATCGGATTTGCGTCCGGTCAATATCGTCCGACAAGTCTCGAGGGTCGCCGGCTGATGGCGCATGAACTGGCGCATACCGTGCAGCAGGCCGATGGCGTGGTGCGCCGCGACAGTGTCACTGGCGACCCGGACATCGAACTCGGCAAGAAGCTGAGATCGGAAGAATTCAATGACGGCTACAGCCTCGCCTTCTTCGATCCTGACTTCGACCTCATCAAGAAGGCGCAGCCAATGTCGCAGGCACTTGCCGATGCATTTGCGGCGCGCGAACAGGGAATAGGCATCAAGGACGAACGGTTTGATGCGACGTCGCTGGTCTTCGGCAAGGCCATTCGCGGCACGAAGACCGACGGCACCAGCCGCATCCAGGACGTCGTTCCGCGTCTTGCGGGCGTGGTCGGGAGAGCGTTGGCGAAGGTCCCTGCGGCAGGCGCAGCGACAAGTGCGACGCCCGGCAGGATCAAGTCACTTGCGATTTTCGCGCATGGCACGCCCAGCTGGTGCAGCCTCAATGTAACGTCGTCAAACGCGCCCGGCATCTTCAAGACGATTGCACCATTCCTGTCGAATACGGCCCGGATCATCCTCTACACCTGCAGCTCCGCAAAGGGTGTCACGGAAAATCTCGGGTCGAACAAGGAAGATGTCTACCGCAGGGGCTCGTTCGAGCCCGGTGGCAAGGATTCGCTTGCCGCCGTTGTCCGCGACACCCTGGTCGACGCCGGTGTCGGCAATGTCAGCGTATGGGGCCATACGGGTGCCGGCCACCCGACAGAAAACTGGTCGCTCCGATTCTTCACCGGCGCCACCGGCAAGGGATCGCCAGGAAGAGGCTTCGTTGCATCCTTTCTGGCAGTCGAGCCGGTCATTGCGGCGGCAGTTACGGTGCTGGCTGCAGAAATTGCCCGACAGGGATTTGCGGTCGACACGTCGAACCCCGCGTTCAAGGCTGAGGCCGGACGGCTTGCCGCGAACGGGATCTACCTCGCATATGCCGAGATGCATTGGGACAAGTCATTGCCGGTCAAGCCGGCCGAACAGGCACCAACCGCATCGGCCGGGGTGGCCACCCAAGCCATCGCCCACTTCGAGAATGTTTATTGGCCGAAGCAGGTGCCTAACCTTGCTCGGATGCTGATCGCATCGCTCGGCTTAAAGAAACAACCCGCCGCACCATAGGAGCAGGATCATGACC
This sequence comes from Rhizobium sp. BK399, assembly GCF_014194695.1. Classification (GTDB taxonomy): domain Bacteria; phylum Pseudomonadota; class Alphaproteobacteria; order Rhizobiales; family Rhizobiaceae; genus Rhizobium. The sequence goes on from NZ_JACIAH010000009.1 coordinate 87,872, forward strand.
GCATCGCCACGATGGCCAAAGGTGCAGAAAGGCGGAATCGTCGCGTTTCAGCCGCCTGATCCGCTGCCAATTGTCGTTGCATTCCAGTACAATCCTGACGAGGTGACGCGCCAGATCGCCGGGCGTTCGGCCTCGGGCGGTGGACGCGGCGACGCCCGCCGCCTCAACGGCCCGCCCGACGAAACGCTGACGTTTTCGGTCGAGATCGATGCTGCCGACCAGCTCGAGAAGCCGGGGCAGAACGGCGTCACCGTCGCAAATGGTCTCCATCCGGCGCTCGCCGCGCTCGAAAAGCTGGTCTACCCCGCCTATTCCATGGTGCTGGCCAACGAGGTCATCGCGCTTGCGGGCGGTGCTTTCATCCTGGCGGAAAACGCTCCCATGGCCTTCCTCGTCTGGGGGGCACACCGCGTCCTGCCTGTGCGCCTCGAAAGCCTGTCGGTGCGCGAGGAGGCCTTTGACCAGTCGCTCAACCCGATCAGGGCCCGCGCAGATTTGACGCTGAAGGTGCTCACCTATCGCGATCTCAGCATCGTCGACCCTGGCTACTTCGTCTATCTCGCGGCACTGACGCAGAAGCAGGCGATGGCCGCACAGGAGACCTTCGGCGCCCGCTCCGGCCTTCAGGCCCTTGTTCCATAGGAGGATAGGATGTTCTTCCGAGGCAGCCGTTACGAATCCATTCCCGAGGCGCAGTACAAAGGTGCCGACGGGCGGGTCATCCGCTACAAGCGCATGCGGTTCATTCCAGCAACCTCGGGAAGCCGCAGCTACGTCGTCGGCAGCGGCGACAGGCCGGATCTGGCAAGCGCCTCGACGCTCGGGGATCCTGAACGCTTCTGGCAACTCTGCGACATCAACCGGGTGATGCGCCCGGTCGATCTGACCGATCAGCCCGGCACGATCATATCGGTCCCCTCACCGGGAGATCTCGCATGACGATCCTGCCGTCATTCTTCCTGGTCCAGATCGCCAAGGCGCCGCTGCCGCGCTTGCTGATCGAAGCACTAAGCTCGATCGAGGTGGAAACGGCAGTCGGCCGTGCGTCGATGGTACGGCTGAGTTTCGACCTCAGCCGCAACTTCATGGGCGACTATGACGCGGCAGCACTTCCGATCTTCCGGCCAAACACGCCCCTGACCATTCGGCTGGCGCTTGGCGTTCCCGTTCCCTTCGCGCTTGTCAACGCCTATGTCACGGAGACACGGCTTCTTGCCGGCAATGATCCCGGCCGCTCCATTCTCGAGGTTGTCGGCGCCGACGCGCTTGGGACACTGATGGGGCAGCGTCGCGCACCCAAGACATGGCCCAACTGCCCGGACAGCGTCGTCGCCACGGCGATCTTCGGCAGCTATGGCATCATTCCCGACGTGTTGCCGACCCCGCCGCAGCGCACGACGCTCGATACGACAACCACCCAGCGCAGTTCGGATTCCGTCTACCTCAGCCAGCTCGCCTATCGAAACGGCTTCGATCTGTATGTTGCCCCCGAACCGTTCAGCGGCCTCGACATCGGACACTTCCGACCGCCACTGAGCCTGCCGGTGCCGCAGGGTGTGCTGTCGATCGACTTCGGACGCCAGACCAACCTGCGCTCCTTCAATGCCTTCAACGACATGCAGCGACCGGTCTCGATGCTTGGCTTCACCTCGGAGCCGAAGACACGCCTGCCGCTGCCCTACATTGCACCGGCTGCGAGCGAACTGCCGATGGGCATGGAACCCAATCTCCTGCGCATCCTGCCTCCGCCTGTCGACCGGATATCTGCGACGGATGCGGCAAGCCCGCAGGAGGCACAGTCGTCGGCCCTTGCCAGGGCGACCGCCTCGAGCCGTTCGGTCAGCTGCCGCGGCGAAGTCGACGGGATCAAGTTCGCCAGGGCGTTGCGATGCGGGCAAACCGTGCTGGTACGCGGCGCAGGTCGGGAAAACAGCGGCCTCTACTACGTCGATTCCGTCACCCACCGGATATCACGCGACGATTACGCCCAGAGTTTTTCCGGTTGGCGCAATGCTGTCGGGCTGACCGGCGCCGAAATCTTCATCGACCCCTTTGCCGCGATTGCATGAAAGGAGCAGGACGTGAACGATCTCCTAGCCGCAGCCGACCATAGCCAGGCGCACTATGAACGCTTCTATGGCAAGTATCGCGGGATTGCGACCGATGTGAATGACCCAAGCAGGCTTGGCCGCATCAAGGCGCGCATTCCCTCGCTGCTCGAGGATTTCGAGACGGGATGGGCGACACCCTGTGCGCCCTACGCCGGAACGACATCAGGCTTCTTCTCGCTGCCGCCGGTCGGTGCGGGCGTGTGGATCGAGTTTGAAGGCGGGGACATTTCGCGACCGATCTTTGCCGGCTGTTATTGGGGCCTGGCCGAGGCCCCGATGGCGCCGCCAGCCTCTCCACCCGATCCCATGACCAAGGTCTGGCGCAGCGACCTTGGGCTGACGATCGCGCTTGACGACAAGCAACAGACGATCACGCTCTCCGATCCGGCCGGCGCCAACCAGATCGTGCTCGACGTCAGGCAGTCGACTGTGACCCTGCGCGGGCTCGCCAAGGTTGTCTTCGAAAGCAGCAAGATCTTCGAGGGAAGCGCGGTCGCATTTCATCCGGCGGTCCATGGCGACCAGCTGATGACCTATCTCAACACGCTGGTGACGATCTTCAACACACACCTGCATGTGGGGCAGATGGCGGCAGGGATCCTCCCGGTGACGCCGGCGCCCTCTGTGGTTCAGATGATGCCGCCACCACCGTCTCTTCTCTCGACCAAGGTCACACTGGATTAGGGGCTTACGATGGCGATCAAACCAGGCAATTTCTCATCCGATCCAGACGATGCCATGAGCTTCGTCAATTCGATGGCCGAAGCGATGGAGAAGGAGCTGAACAAGCTCCTGGTGCTCGATGGCCTTGAGCCCCTTTCAACGTCGAACACCGACCGCGACGTACGCGCGCGGCGGCGCATGTTCGTCGCGATTGCCCGTGGGGTTGCGCTGCATCTTTCTGACCATCCGGAAGCATTCAGGCTAGTTCCCGCCATCGGCGGGGCCACGATCCGTGTCGACGCCATAGAGGTGGTATCACAATGAACGCAATTTCCCGCCATCTCGACGTTCCATTCGGCATCGACGCACAGGGGCGGACGCGAACGACCGGCGACGATGATCATGTCAGGGACATGATCAAGCTTGTCCTCTTCACCGAGCCTGGCGAGCGCGTCAACAGGCCGGATTTTGGCTGCGGGCTGAAGCAGCTCGTGTTTGCTCCTTCTTCCGATGCCCTGGTTGCGGCCGTCGAGGCTCTCGTTCACGGCTCGCTGATCCGCTGGCTCGATTCGGTCATCACGATCGAATCCGTCGCGGTTCGTGCAGACGAGTCCACGCTCGATATCGAAATCACCTATGCCAGGATCGACACCGGCGCGCGCCATCTCGACCTGTTCGTGCGGCAGATCGGCTGAGGAGGTGGCAATGACACGCTTGCGCCAGGGTTTGATCGATTGCGGTGAAGACAAGCGCCGCGGAATGCTTGCGAGCGCTGCCCATCCGCTGAATGGCATTGACTTCGTCGAATACACGCGCACGCCGAGCACGCATCAACTCACGGTGACTTTCGTAAAGGCGAGGCCCGCTTCACCGGCTCTCGACAAAAGCCATTTTAGCATTGCGGGTGGCCTACGCATCACCGGAATCGATGTGGAGTCGATCGTGCTGCCCGCGGCGTCACAGAAGTCGGTGATCCTGATGCTGAGCGCCGAGGGCGATTTCTCGACCTATGTCGTTCGCGTGCAGCATCCGCAAGTCGACATGGAGCTCAGCGAGGTGAGCTTCGGCTTCAAGGCATCCTGCCCCTCGCCCTTCGATTGCCGAAGCGATTGCGACTGTGGTGAAGGCGCCCTGGAGGAACCCGCCCTCGACTATCTTGCGCGTGACTATCAGAGCTTCAGGCGGATGCTTCTCGACCTTATGAGCGCCCGCAATCGCGACTGGACGGAGCGCCTGCCCCCCGACCTCGGCGTTTCGCTCGTCGAACTCTTCGCCTATGCCGGCGACTATCTGAGCTATTTCCAGGATGCGGCTGCAACGGAAGCTTATCTTGATACCGCCTTGCACCGTGTCTCGGTCAAGCGGCACACACGCCTCATCGACTACCCGGTGCATGACGGCGCCAATGCGCGAACCCCTGTGCATTTCAACGCCGTCTCGGCAGGCACTGTCGATGCCGGGACAAGGGTGTGCACACGGATCGCACGTCCCCTGGCCGGCGCGACCGACCTGCCCGGAACCGTGATCCCGATTGATACCGGTTTTGCGAAAGACCCGGCCTTGTCAGAGGTCGTCATCTTCGAGACGGAAACAGTGCTTGAGGTACGGCCCGAGCACAACGAGCTGCGCATCCACACATCAGGCAACAGCGATTGCTGCCTTGGCGCCGGCTGCACAGAAGTTCATCTCTACCACCTGTCGGGCGATGGCCACGCGACACGACCGTCGCTGGGTCCTGGCGATCTTCTCCTTCTGGAAGAGGTCAGAAGCGCCAGGACCGGAGAGGCCGTTGATCGAAACCCGTCGCACCGATGGGTCGTGCAGCTCGTCGAGGCATCAGAGACGACGGACGAGGCACTGACGGATCAGCTTGCACCACGCCTCAGTGTCGCGGACCCCGCCCTGCCACTGCTACGGGTCCGATGGAGCACAGCAGAGGCGCTCCCCGAAGCCGTGCAGATATCAGCTGTCGGGGCCGATCTTCTTCCAATCGATCCCGTGACGGTCGCGCGGGGCAATGTCGTCGCCGCCGATCACGGTCTCACGATCTTTCTGGATTCGGCCCGCGGTGAACTGGACCTGCCTGTGGAATCAGGCAGCCGCTACCCTCTCGCAACGTTGGCCGTGCCCGCAACGCCGCTGACGCAGACGAAATATGGGCCTGCCATCGAACTCGTTCTCTCGCTTGCCGGGCAGGAAGACCAGATCTGGTCAGCAGTCCCTGATCTTTTCGACTGCACCCCCTACGACCGCAACTTCGTCGCCGAGGTGGGCGATGATGGCGCACCAACGCTACGCTTCGGTGACGACATCTATGGACGCATGCCACGCGGAGCTGAGCGAGCGCGGTTGACCATGCGCATTGGCAACGGCAGTGACGGCAACATTGGTAGCGGCTCGCTTTTCCATATTGCCGCCGCGACCGGCGTGGTCGATGCCGTATATCAGCCAGTTTCGGCAACTGGCGGAACGGCACCACGATCGACGGCCGAGGTGAAACGACTGGCTCCGGCGGCATTCCGCGCTGAGCAGTTTCGTGCCGTCACCGAGGACGACTGGCGCAACGCCGCGCTCAGGCAGATCGAGGTTCTGGATGCGCGCGCCGTCTTCCGCTGGACGGGCAGCTGGCACACCATCTTCGTCGCCATTCATCCGCGCGACGAACGCAATCTCCTGCCAACGGCTGGTGGTGGCTTTGCTCTGGAAAGCCGGTTTGCCGGACGGATTGACGGTCACCTCCGCCGGTTCAAGCTCGCGGGCTATGACCTTGCCATAACAAGCGCGGTCTACGTTCCGATCGAAATTGCCGTGACACTATGCGTCGCCCGTGGATATTTTCCCGGCGACGTTGCGGCTGCCGTCAAGAAAACCCTGGAAGGCTTCTTTGACCAGCTCGGCGCCCGCTTCGGAAAGCCGGTCTATCTGTCAAAGATCTACGCCGCGATCGAACTGATCGAGGGACTAGAATCGGCCAACGTGACGCGCTTCAAACGCTACTGGGAGCCGCAGCGCGACTGGCTCGATCGCGGTGTCATCGATATCGGCGCCTTTGAGATAGCGCGGCTCGACAACAATCTGAGCGCTCCCGAATTCGGCGTGCTCGTCCTCGAAACGGCGGGAGCACGATGATGGGCAACGCCTGTTCCGATCCCTTCTGTGGCTGCGGCAGCGACGCTGCGCTTGTGCCGCTCGACGTCTTCAACCGCCCGGGTCTCAGTGCACTCTCCTATCGCATAGGAACCTTTGCGAGCTTTCGCCTGAAGATGCTCGAGGGCCTTGCGAAGGACCCTGCTTTGTCGCAGCTGACATCCCGCGAGCCGGACGACTACGCGGTTTCGCTGATCGAGATGTTCTCGGCGATGGCCGACGTCATGACCTTCTACAGCGAACGGATCGCCAACGAATATTTCCTTGGTACGGCCCGGGAAAGAGCCTCGGTCGAGCAACTCGTGCGGCTGATCGGGCATGAGCTGTCTCCAGGGCTTGCCGCCACCGCAATGCTTGCATTCGACCTTGAGGACGGCGCGCGTGTGCGCATCCGCAAGGGCCTGCCTGTGATGTCGATCCCGGGACAGGACGAGGTCCCGCAGACATACGAGACAATCGAGGAACTGGTTGCGCATGGTGATCTCAATGCGGCGCGCGCCTTCGCCGCGCCTGTGGCGCTTGCTGCATTTGCTGTCGGCCGCGTAGGATTTGCACTTGCCGCGCGGCCGACCGATCTGAGGATCGGTGATATTCTCGTCATGTCAGACGGCGAACTGTTCGAGGAAAAACGCGTCCAGGCGATCGAAGACGAATGGGGCGGTCTTGCGCTGCGCTTCACTCCGCCGATCCAGGTCAATGGATTTGCCACTGAGCGCACCCAGCTGCGCAAGTTCGAGCGACGCCTGGCGTTGTTCGGATGCAATGCCCCTGCGACCGTACAGCTCTATTCCACCAGTCCGTCGATCGAGCCCGACAAGCGCTGGTCAACGCATACCATCAGCGATGTACTGACGCCCTCGGGCGATGGGTTCTATGCGCTCGAAACCAGTATACAGGGCCTGTCGTCGGGCACGCGTGTCCTCATCGACACAGGGGACGCCACCCCGCGCCGGCTCACTGCAGCTGTCGACACGACGCGTGAGGGGAGCGCTACCGTTTCCACCACCGATGGCCTCGATGTTTCGCAGCTGGCCCAGACGGTGACGCATGCCCGCTTTACGCGGACATTTGCCGGCCGGCCGGCCGTTACGGCCTCTGGATCACAGACCGAGATCGTCAGTCGCGACGGCGCAAACAGGCTCACCGCCTTCCTGCCGATGGCGGGCTTTGCCGCAGCGACACAGTCGATCGATGCCGTGGCAGTCACCGGCAACCCCGTCCTCGTGGCGAGCTCCTCCTCCAGCAGGCTTTTCGTCCGGAACGCCGAACGGGCGCTGATCGGACTGACGCGCGCCGGCGTGCGCTTTGAGGCACTGGTCGACTATGGAGGCATCCTGACCAGTGATCCGGCAGCCCTCTCGCTCGCCAACGGCGAACTCCTTGTCTTCGGGCGCGGAACCGACCAGCGCCTCTGGGTCATCGGTGTTGGGGCGCCAACATCCGCATGGACATCACTTGGCGGCTTCCTGACGTCGGCGCCCTGCGCGACGAGCTGGGGTGGAGGACGGGTCGATGTCTTCGTGCGTGGCGCCGACCGGGCCTTGTGGACGCGATCAAGGGAGGCGACATGGTCTTCCTGGACCAGCCTTGCCGGAAGCCTTGCATCGGCGCCGGCTGCCGTCTCCACTCTCCCCGGCCGCATCGATGTGGTTGCCCGCGCCGACGATGGAGGACTTCTGCATCGACGATGGACAGGAACGACCTGGACGGACTGGTTCAATCTCGGTGGCAATCTCGCCGGTCAACCCGCAATTGCTGCACTTCCGGGAGACGAGGTCGCCATTGCGGTTCGGCGTCTCGACAACACGCTCGGTGTCATTGGCCGGCGCGCAAACGCATGGTCCGAATGGCAGGTAATCGACGCCCAACTTGCGTCGGACCCGGTGGTCACACCCGCCTTGGGGATGCTTACGATCGTCGCCCGAAACGACGATGACGTCATCGTCGAGAATGCACGCCAGTCAGGCGGATGGGCTGGCTGGTCGAAACGCGAGGCTCCGGTCAACATTGCGCTTGACCGTCGAAAAAGCCGCATTGTCCAGGTCGGCGCACAGGCGATCGAACCGCGAAGCTTTGACTATCCGAAAGAGCTCGCCGGCAACCAGCTCGTCCTTCGCGCGACGCTTGGGACCGTCGAACTCGGCAAAGGCAGACGGATCCTGATCGAGTCTGGCGAGGTGCAACATGCCGCGACCGTCACCTCGGCATCGCCGGTTTCGGCGATCGCGGGAGAGGCACCCGACCATGTGCTCGTATCGTTTACACCTTCTCTTCCACGACCGCTGACGGCAGTAACCGTCAAGGCCAATATCGCCAATGCCAGCCACGGCGAAACCCAGCCCGAGGAACAGCTTGGCCACGGAGATGCGTCCAGGAGCTTTGCGGAATTCAAGCTGCAGCGCATGCCGCTGACATATCTGCCGGAGCCGGGCAATCTTTTTGGTCGCGCGAACCTTGAGGTCAGGGTCAACGGCGTGCTCTGGTCGCCGGTCCCCGACCTCTTTGGCCGCAAGCCTTCCGAAGAAGTTTATACGGTGAAGACAGGCGATGACGGCATCTCAACCGTCGGCTTCGGTGACGGGCGTACGGGTCGCAGGCTGCCGACTGGGGTCCTTGCCGTTACTGCGCGGTACCGAAAGGGTCTTGGCCTTGCGGGTCGCGTGCGTCCCGGCCAACTCGCCTTGCCGCTGGAAAGGCCAGTCGGCCTTCGCGCCGTTGCCAACCCGATGGCCTCGATTGGCGGCGCCGATCCCGAAGACCGCGACGATGCGCGCAGGAACGCCCCGAACGGCGTCAGGACGTTCGGAAGGGTCGTTTCCATTCAGGATTTCGAATGGCTGGCACTGTCGACGCGCCTCGTCATTCGCGCAACCGCCTCATGGGTCTGGCTCCGGCTTGGAAAGGCGGTTCATGTCAGCGTGCTCGGCGAAGGAGGTATACGCGTGCCCGCCGATCAGCTCGCGCAACTGGCTTCTGCCCTGTCGAATGCCCGCGATCCAAACTGGCCGCTCTATCTTGCCAGTCTGACCCAGGTGCCTCTTACCGTTTCGGCGCGGATTGTTTCCGATCCCCGTTTCGAGCGCGACGCCGTCATGGAGAATGCCCATGCCGCGCTGATGGCAGCCTTCCGGCATGACAGGATCACCCCCGGAATGCCAGTTCATCTCAGCCACGTCTACGCGGCCCTGCAACAGGCCGAAGGCGTCGTCGCCGCCGACGTGGACCTCTTTCATCTCAAGGGACACGAGGCAATGACGCCCGCGGAGCAGAAGATCCGCGCCGTCAGTTCCGGGCCGCTGCAAAAACACATCCGCCTGTTTCTCGCCCGTCCGCTGCCGACGAACCCGTTGCTCATCGATCGGTTCGCAAGGCGCGGCTTCGACAATGGCGTCGTGCCGCCGGTGCTTGCGGCAGAACAGGCCTTCATCGAAGACCCGCGCGACGTGACGCTGACTGCTGTGGAGGCGCTCTGATGGCATACTCGAATGCCGCCACCGACAAACTCTTCAACCTGCTTCCTGCCTATCTGCGCGATGAGGATGCCCGAAACGGCGGCGCGCTGAAGGCGCTTCTTGCTGTGGTCGAAACGGCTGCAAACGACATCGAGGACGACATTCGCCAGCTCCATGCCAATGCCTTCATCGAGACCTGCGAGCCCTGGGTCGTTCCCTATATCGGCGAGCTTGTCGGCAATATCAGGCTTTCCTCGACCGAAGCCGAGCCTGTTTCGAGCGCGGCGCGTGAGATTTTTCCGGATTTGCGCGGACCGCGGCTCGAGCCCCTTCCAGCGCTTCGAACAAGGGCGGATGTCGCCAAGACGATCTACTATCGCCGGCGCAAGGGCACGTTGCCGATGCTCGAGGAGCTCGCTCGCGACATTACCGGCTGGCCTGCCCACGCCGTCGAATTCTTCGAGAGGCTCGTCTGGACGCAAGCTGTCCGCAACCGGCTTCGTCCGGAAGCGCTCACGCCTGACGTGCGCAAGGTCGAAAGCTGCAGACGCCTGAATACCGCGTTCGACGGCATGAGCCACACCGTCGATGTGCGCCCCCCATCCCGCAGCGAAGGCTGGCACAACGTCCGCAATGTCGGCTTTTTCCTCTGGCGTCTTGGCGCCTATCCGCTGAGCAGGGCCACGCCGAGACGCCTCGGCGACTTTCGCTATCACTTCAGTCCGCTCGGCAACCAGGCACCCTTGTTTTCAGCAAGGCGACGCGAAGCCGTCGAGACCGAGCTTGCGACTGAACTCGACGTGCCGCAGCCAATCGATCCGGCACGCTTCCACAAGGACCTCGCCGATAGTGCAGCAATGCCCTCGCCACCCAGTCACACCGAGTTCTACGGCCCTTTCGACAGGACACCAGGTCATACCGCTGCTCCGGATCAGAGCATATTCATGGTGGTCGATGGCATCGAGGTGCCGGCCACCTCTATCCGTTGCGCCGACCTGTCGACCTTCAGGCAGCCTGCAGACGCCACGGTCCTCATTGACGTGACGCGTGGCCGCTTTGCCCTCGGCGCCCTGTTTGCGACCGATCCCGTGGTTGAGATCAGCTACCACTACGGGTTCCCGACGGACCTTGGGGGCGGACCATACCAACGTCAGGCATGGCTGACGGATCCTGTCCGGGCGGAGCTTGCCGCAACCTATCTGGTGGATACCAGCGGACTGCCCGGCACCTTCTCCACGATCGGTGCTGCCCTGCAGCAATGGAGGGACGACGCGCGCCCGCGTGCGCTGATCCGCATCGGCGACAACCGAAGCTATGTGGAAGCCATTGCCATTGATCTTGACGTGTCGCAGCGAGGTGAATTCCTGGCGATTGAAGCGGCAGACGGAATGCGCCCGCATCTCCAGCTGGATGGAGCAATGACGGTCACAGGCAATCATCCTGACTTTGTCCTGACGCTCGGCGGGCTACTGATCGAGGGGCAGGTCCGTGTTGAAGACACAATTTCGCGGCTTCGTCTTATCCACACTACGCTGGTGCCGGGTCTTGGCATCGTCGACGGATCGTCGCCGTCTGGCGACCCCAGCATCGTGGCGCTGGCGGGATCGCCGGCGACCCCTCTCAACGTAGGGCTTTCGGTCGAGCTCGTCTTTTCGATCAGCGGATCGATCGCAATGCCCCGCCTTTCGCGGCATCTGATCCTGCTCGACAGCATTGTCGACGGAGCGCTTATGCCAGCGCCCGATTATGCAGCACCCGATGCCACCGGTCCGATGCTTTATGCCGAGCGGAGCACCGTGCGCGGCACGGCAAACCTGCGCGGTATCGAATACGCTTCAACCTCCATCTTCGAGAACCAGGTCACCTGCGAGCGGGTTCAGGAGGGCTGTGTCCGGTTTTCCTATGTCCATCCTCTGTCGCGGGTGCCTCGTCGCTATCGCTGCCAACCCGATCTTGCCGAAGCCCTGGAGATCGAGGTTGCCGGGCAAGCGACCGCGCTCACTGCGGCTGATCGTCAGCAGATCCGAGATCGTGTGCGATTGCGGCTGAAGCCCGAATACACCGCCGAACCCTACGGCCAACCCGCTTACCTGCAGCTGGCGCTCGATGGGCCGCCGGAAATTGCAACAGGTGCCGAAGACGGATCCGAGATGGGTGCCTACTGCCATCTCAAGCAGCCGCAGCGCGAGCGCAATCTGCGCACGCGTCTCGAAGAATACCTGCCCTTCGGCCTCGACTACGGCTTCATCTACGTGACCTGAGGAGAGTGACTAATGTCCGGCGACTATTCACGGTTTACGCACGATGTCAGAAAGCGCTTTTCAAGTGTGCTCATCCAGCAGGGTCGCGTGCAGCTCGATGCCGACTGGAACGAGGCGGCCGACATTGCCCGGGAAAGGTTGAGGGTTCAGGCACTCGACACCTTCGGTCCTGTCGGTGTGCCACATGCCACGACCCCTGATGCATTCAAGGTGACGGCACCGGTTGCCGACGATTTCAAACTTGGCAAGGGGCGCCTTTACGTGGATGGTCACCTCGCCGAGATCTTGCAAGGCGAGAACGTCAGCTACCAGGCGCAGCCATTCCTTCCTGACCCACCGGCGATTGGCGGCGTCAACTACAATGTCTACCTGGATCTCTGGGAGCGGGAAGTCACCTATATCGAGGACAACGACCTCCTCGACAAGGCGCTTGGCGGCGTGGACACGGCAACGCGCGTCCAGCAGGTATGGCAGGTGAAGACTGAACCGGCCGCCGCACAGACACCTGCTGCATGTGGCGCGTTTACCGGAACTCCGCCTTCAGGTGGACGCATGTCCGTGGCGGCTGTTGCGCCTCCTGCGCCGGAGGACCCATGCATTGTTCCGCCACTGACCGGCTATCGCGGCCTCGAGAACCGGCTTTACCGGATCGAGATCCAGACCGCCGGCCCACTTGGCACTGCATCATTCACCTGGTCCAGGGACAATGCTTCCCTGGTCACGACCGTCGCCGAGATAGCGACCGCGTCTGGTAGGTCTTCGCTTACCGTTCACCGGATCGGCCGGGATCGTGTGACGCGCTTTGCGATCGGCGACTGGGTATGCGTCACCGATGATCACCGGGACCTTCATGGTGAAGCCGGCGAGATGGCGCAGATCGAAGATATAGACGAGGCGAACGCCATCTTCAGACTTGACCGGACGATTGGCGCGACAGGACGGCCATTCGCAACCGCGCCCGCGGACCTGCTAGCACGCCACACCCGCGTCCGAAAATGGGATCAGTCCTCATCCGATCCCCTCGTCGGCGCAGACGGCACGATCCCGACGGCCACAGGACCGGTCGCCATCGAGGAGGGCATCGAGGTCAGCTTTTCGACGGTGGGTAGTGAAGGTTTCCATGTCGGAGACTACTGGCTCTTTTCAGCGCGCACCGCAGATGCTTCGGTGGAGGAATTTACCGCGGCACCGCCGCGCGGCATCATCCATTCCTACGTACAGCTTGCCGCGGTGAACGGACCCGATGTCAGCGATTGCCGGCCGCAACCCGAAACCAGCCAGGGATGCTGCACGTTCGTCCTGAACCCCGGCGACGACATCCAGCTTGCGATCGACCAGCTGCCCGCTTCGGGGGGATGTGTCTGCCTCAAGACCGGCATCCACAGGCTTCGTGCACCACTCTTCATCAGCCGCAATGATGTCAGTCTCCATGGCGAAAGCACAGGAGCAATCGTCGAGACCGGCGAAGGGCCACTCCTGACGGTTTCCGGCCGTCGCCACCGGATCCACGAGCTGCAGTTCAGACGACGGCGCGGCGGTCCGGCCATGATAAGCTTGGTGCGCGTCGAGGACTGCATTGTCGACGATTGCCTCATTTCAGGGGGTGGCGGGGAAGACGGTGGCATCGGCATTGCGATTGCCAGTGCCCAACGGGTTGATATCAGGCGCTGCACGATCTCGGGTACGGATGTGAATGTGCAGATCACAGGCAGCCGCACGCGCCTGCTGACGATTGCCGATTGCTTCCTTGCGGGCATCAGGCGCGATGGTGCCGAGGATGGAGGGTTACCCGCTACTGCGGGAATACTCCTGCAGGATGGCGGAGACTTCAGTCGGATCGAAGACTGTGTCATCGGTGGAACCGCAAACGGAATCGTCTGCCTGGAGAGGCAGATGGACGTTCCGCTCGAGGGGCTTACCGTTACCGGCAACAGGATCGAATGCGTCGCGTCCCGACCGGTCCTTTCGACACGCAACATGGGTATCGGCGTGATAGCCGAGAGTACTACTGTTTCCTGCAACTCGGTGACCATGGAGCGATCGCCAGAATTTGCGCCGGTTACCGCAATCGCTCTCGGCGGCCTCGGTCTGAGGGTCGAGGATAACGAGGTCAGCATCGCGTCGCCCCGAGGCAACGGCCCGCCGAGCATCGGTATGCATTTCGGCTGGAACGGCCAACAGGGAAATGTCATCACGATCGACGGACTGGTCGCGGGCAATCAGATCAGGGATGCAGAGGTCGGGCTTTTTGCGGAGGCGACGCAATCCAGTGCGCTGTCGGGCAATGTAATCAGCTATCGTGCCCGGGAACGCGCAGCGCTGGCAGCCGGCCTGCTGATCTTCAATGCCCATGGCAACCGGTTTGACGGCAACAGGATCGAAGGCACGAGTTTCGGTATTGTTGCAGTCTCAGGCGAGAACAACACTATCGAGCGCAACACCGTCGCGGGCGGCATTGTCGGGATCGGGATGGTTCGCGAGATCAATGCGTCCCTGTCTTCGAATGATATTGATGCTCAGGAACGCTTCGGCATCTTCTGCTTCGACAGCCGTGGGCGCATGGTTGTTCACGGCAACAGTATTGCCAGAACGGGAACCAGAACCGATGAGCTTCCCAAGATCGGCGTCTTTCTGCTCGGGGTATCAGGACAGGCGAGTGTCGAGCGAAACGAGGTGATTGACACGGGCATCGATGTGGATCTCAACCCCTCTCCGGGCGTTGCCATCGGCATTGCTGCCATCCTTTGCCTCGAGGCGGCGATCAGGGATAATATCGTCAACTACAGCGGCGGCTGGGACGGCATTCTCGAGAAACGTGGCCTCAACGTCGAAGACCGAGCCCTTCTGATGCAAGGGATGAGCCTGCCGGGCATCCTGCAGACCGATGGCACCACTGGCTATCCCGCCCTTGTGCAGGGCAACCGCTTCGAAGGCATTGGCTTTTCCGCCCTCGTACAGTTCCTGGAGCGTGACCGCAACGATCCGCTCCTGCGGTTCGAGCGCATAAGCTTTTCAGATAACGACTGCATGCATCGCGTGCCTCGCGAGGCTGAGGCAGCCGTTACGCTGCTTTTGAAGGGACGTCTCGCGCTTGTCTCGGCCAATGCCTTTCGGGCCTTCCCTGGGCAGCCCGCCTGCGTCGACTTTCAGCAGATGACGCGGCCGATCTTTGTTGCCAATTATTTCGTTCGGGCTCCCATTAGCCCTGCGCCGATCCCGGCCGCAATGCTTGCAACCAACATAGACCTTTGAGGAGAAGGCCATGGACATCGAGGAACTGCTCAAACAGCAATCGACCTGGGTCGACCGGTCTGTCGAGATGGCGATGGAAATCACGCGACGCGGCGCCGGCACCACGCCTGACGAAGCTGGCCTCGAACAGGATCGCACGATCCGCGATTTGGAAATCCGGATCAGAAGTCTGGAGACGCGTCGGGAAGCCACGGTGAAGGCCTTCGATACAGCCATCGACGCCGCTCGCAAGACCATCTCCGACATCCAATCAACTCGTCCGAGAAGTGCTCCCCCGACGACGTCAAGAAAACCAACCGCGTCGACGACAAGGTCGCGCAAGAAATAGGTCATTCGTCAGACCGTCGGTGAAGGTATTGTTGAAGCGTTCGCTCCCGCCGGCGGGCGCGAGACAAGTCAAACCGCTCATGCTGCCGGCAGCACCAACCGTCGCGACAGGGCTGAGGGGGGCGAAGTCACACCCGAGGTGCGGCAGGCCGGGGAACCTGACGCCGCCCCTAGCAACTGGTCGGCGGTCGAGTAACCAGAGGCTATGTTGCGTCGCGCTGCCAAGCAGAATTGGAAACGAGGACGCTGTTCTCGATTAGAATGCGCTGGAGGCGGAAGAAGCCCGTCGTGACGTCGTCTCCCTGTCCGGGTCGAGGTGTTGAAGCGACGCCTTAGCACCACCGCCAGGCCGGCCTTCAAGGCGTCGTTATTGTCATTGTCGCCAAGGTGCCGTTGCCGGTGTGGCACTGGCGTTCGGGCCGGCGTTGGAAGCGGACGTATTCGACCGGCTCCAGCTCGCCAGCAGCGATGGCCTCATCCGCCTATGCGCTCGGGATAGCAGCCAAGGCTGCTTGCCGAGCGCATCAAAACTCTTCCAATTTCCATTCCAAAATCCGTTCAAATTATAGGATGCAGGCCATCACTGCCGAAAACTGGCCCTGCCTGCTCCAGATGGTTTCGAAAAAGCCCTTGTGGGTACTTTGCGCCGGCTAGTTTGAACATTTTCCGGCCCTCGAGTCAGGAAGCGCATGTAAGGACTGCCTTACGGATCATCTCGAAGTTAAAATTTTTGCCATGGACATCATAACGGCTGACGCGGCGGTCGTGACAAACGCGCGCAACCGCGCCTCGCTTTCCTCCACCCTGCCCGCGAGCGTTTCTGCTTCGTGACGTCCTGGAATATCACGGCCTGCATCTGCCTCATGCGGACGGCGCGTCTGGGCACCCGAAAGGCGATGGTTTCTTCAGGTCGCATCGCGGTCGTCGCCTGCTATGCCAGCTGGCTAGCGCGGCAGTTTCTTGAACCAGCCTCAATTTTTCACGGGTCCGGCAGAGCGTCGCTCTACAATTCGGGACACCACACGGATGCTGCGTGGCGGCTGTTCCGGCAAGCGTGGCCGTCTGATGCGTTCCAGGAGCAGCTGCAGTGCCGCAGCACCTGTCTCTCTTCCCTCTTGCCTGACCGTTGTCAGTCCTGGCGAAATCTGCATTGCCGCGGAAAAGTCCCCGAAGCCTACGACGGAAACGTCGTCTGGAATACGAAAGCCCTGTCCAAGCAGTTCGGAAACGACAGTCACGGCAAGTCCATCGTGGGCGCAGAAGAAAGCCGTCGGATGCACGCCCTTTCCTCGCAGTTCACCGAGCGCCGTCGCAAACCCCGATTGCTCCTCGAACTGCATGACATGCAGTTGATAATCACTGTTCTGTTCCAGGATCTCGCGCATGCCGTAGTAGCGCTCGTGGCGACCCCGGTAGATCGGCAAGCCATAAACATATGCAATCGACCTATGGCCAAGGCTCGTCAGGTACCGCGCCACCGCCTGCCCGGCCTCATGGTCCGACCCGCTGACGCTGTCGATCTGCTGGAGGGGATCGGTCCAGCCGAGACGTACAATCGTGGCGCCGCCAGCCGCGGCGGCACGCGCTATGCCTTCCGGTGTATGAGGGCCGACAAGGATGAGACCCGCGAAATTGGCACTCAATTCCTCCAGTGCAAGTTCGCTATGTGTCCAGCGAATTCGGATGCCAACGCCAAGCCGCTCAGCCTCCTCCTGTACCCCCGTCTGGATCTGAAAGTTGAGCTCGCTGTTGACGGGGTCGATGTCATGGAAGACGACAGCGATCTCCTCGCTGTCCGACGCCTTGGTGCGAATGACGGGCTTTGTATAGCCCAGTCTTTCCGCGACCCCGGAAATGCGCTTTCGCGTCTCTTCACTGACACCAGACTTGCCGGCGAGCGATCGCGAAACGGCATATTTGGAAAGTCCGACCTCGTCGGCGATGGCCTGGATTGTCACTTTTGTCCTGGTCTTCATATCCGCCTCTTTTCTCGCCGCAGCCCATATGGCGCCCGCAGAAATTAATCTAACATAACGCTTTACCTAACAAAACTCCTATGTAAACCTCACTTACGTCCAAACAATAACAAAAACTATGGACGCTTTTAGGAGGAGAAACCCATGCTTAAGCTGAAACGCCGCGCGTTTCTGGCCGGGACTTCGGCCGTTTTCATTCTTCCAGCCCTGCCAAGCTTCGCTGGCGGCTACAATGAGGCTGTCAGCCTCAAGGAACAGTCAGCCAAGGGCACGCTGCCACCGGTCAAGGACCGGCTGCCTGAGAACCCGCTCGTCATCAAGCCGGTTGAGAGCGTCGGCAAGTATGGCGGCGACTGGAAGCTCGCCCTCGTCGGCGGCGGCTCGCTGTCACACCTTTTCCGCTACCAGGCATATGAGCCGCTGGTGCGATACACTCCTGATTGGTCCGGTATTACTCTCAACGTTGCCGAGGCATTCGACGGCAACGAGGATGCCACAGTCTATACCATCCGCCTTCGCAAGGGCATGAAGTGGTCGGACGGCCAGCCCTATACGACGGCCGACGTCAAATTCTGGTACGACACGGTTCTGACCGACAAGCGCGTTGCCATTACCGGGCAAGGCCACTGGAAAACCGACGGCAAGCCGGCCAAACTCGACATTGTCGACGAACAGACATTCAAGGTGACGTTCCCGAGGCCAAATGGCCTGTTCCCCCTTCAGATGGCCTGGGCGAACAATGACCACACGACACGCTGTCCCAAGCACTATCTGGAGCAGTTTCACATCGACTTCAATCCGAAGGCCGATGAGGTGGCCAAGCAGCGCGGTTTCCAGAGCTGGATAGCTGCGTTCCAGTCGATGGCGGGTTTCCAGGACGACAATTCCTTCTTCCTGAACTCGTCGGCAAAACCCTGTCTGTTCGCCTGGAAGTTCACGGTTGCGCCTGGAGAAAACACCGAAAGGGCGGTCGCCGAGCGCAATCCCTACTACTTCAAGGTCGACACGGAAGGGAACCAGCTCCCGTACATGGACCGCATCGTCTACCAGATGGTCGCCGATCCGCAGGTCTTGTTGCTGAAGACGATGCAGGGCGAAATCGACATGATGGACCTCTACATCGCCACGCCTAACAACAAGGCGGTCCTATATGATGCACGCCAGCAGGGCGGATACGACTTCTATACGCTGACCTCGACAGAGGCGAACGTGATGACGTTCATCTTCAATCTCAATCACGAGGACGAGACAAAGCGGGCGCTCTTTCGCAACAAGACTTTCCGTGCGGCAATGTCGACTGCACTCGATCGCCAGACATTGATCGACGCAGTACTCGTCGGGCAAGGAGCGCCGGCGCAGCCATCCATCAAGCAGGGCGACCCTCTCTACAACGAGCAGCTTGCCACGCAGTTCACCGCCTATGATGTCGAAAAGGCAAACGCCATGCTCGACGAGATCATTCCGAAACGGGATGATCAGAATTTCCGACTGGACGACAAGGGCCGCCGCCTTACGATCATCTTCGAAATCGACCAGGCGCGCGCGATCTTCCTCGATCTGTTCCAGCTTGTTATTCCCATGTTCCAGGCCGTCGGTATCGACGCGCAAATGCGCACGATGGACAGGTCCCTGTGGGAGACACGGGTCAGGCAGGGACGCAGCTTCGACGCAACAGCCCACCAGTTCGGTGCAAACGGCGGCGTCGCGGCCATGCTCGACCCGCGCTATTATGCACCGACCGACAGCAACGCGTTTTATGCGCCGGCCTGGGCCCTCTGGTATGTCGACCCGACGAATGCCAATGCAGAAGAGCCGCCCGCAGAGACCAAGAAGCAGCTGGAGCTCTACAACCAGCTCAAGGCGAAGCCCGACAAGGCGGGGCAGCAGGAGATCATGAAGCAATTGCTTCAAGGTGCGGCCGAGAACTTCTACGTCTTCGGGGTTTCGCAGCCTCCGGACAGCTACGGGATCGTCAAGAACGTGATGAAGAACACCACGAAGACCATGCCGAGCTCGTTCGGCTGGCCGACCCCGGCTCCGACCATGCCGGAACAGTTCTACAAGGCCTGACAGGCCACACCAATCAGATCTGCCGAGGCGCCTGCAAGGCAGGCGCCGAGCGCTACCTCTTTGTCAACAATTCGGATCTCGGATATGCTTGAAGCAAGACGACAGAACATAGACACTCTGAGAACGCCGGAGTGGTACAAGACCGCGACACGCTGGACGCAGTTGACCTTCGTTGAAGACGACCCCGTCCGCTACGACCCGGCGTTCTGGATAGACGTGTTCAAGCGTACCAAGTCCAATGCAGTCTGCCTTAGCGCTGGCGGCTACATCGCCTTTTATCCGAGCGAAATCCCCTACCATTATGTCTCGCAGCACCTCGGAGACAGCGACATTTTCGGTGCCCTTGTCGATGCCGCACGCAAGCTCGACATGCATGTCATGGCCCGCGTCGACCCGCACGCAATCCACGCTGACGCGGCCAAGGCGCATCCGGAATGGGTGATGGTCAACGCCGATGGGACGCCCCGCGAGCACTGGGCCTATCCCGGCATCTGGGTCACCAACGCCTACGGCGAATACAACACCGTCTTCATGCCCGAGGTCGTCAAGGAGATTGTCCGCAAATATGATATCGACGCGATCTTCGCCAATCGCTGGCAGGGGCATGGGGTCGATTACAGCCAGGACAGCGCCCGCAGCTTCAAGAACATGTTCGGCCACGCCCTGCCCGTCAAGGCAGACGCCCAGGATCCGGCCTGGCAGGCATGGCTGCAATGGCGCAGACGCGTTCTGACGGATATCATCGCCCAGTGGGATGATGCCGTGAAGGCGATCAAGCCCCATGCGAGCTTCATTCCGAACATGGCGGGATCGTCACTGATGGAATTCGATCTCGAGGTCATCAAGAAGCATTGCCCGTTCCTCGTCGTCGACCATCAGGGGCGCCGCGGCGTCGAACTTGGCTGGTCGGCCGGCCGCAATGGCAAGCGGATCCGCGCCACCTTCCCCGACCGCCCCGTCGTGCTCATTACCTCGATCGGACCGGAGGAGGAATATCGCTGGAAGGATGCCGTGACAGCCCCGGAGGAAATGCAGCTCTGGGTGAACGACGGCACGGCGCATGGGCTCTATGCCTGGTTCACCAAGTTCAACGGCGTCGTGCCGGACAAGCGCTGGGTGGAGCCGATCGCAGACTCCTTCCACCTTCAGGCTGCCGTCGAACCGGTTTTCGAGGCGACGACGCCGACCGCCGAGATCGCGGTGATCGATCCGTCGACGACGCTTCGCCACTGGGCTCCCGAAGAGCGAAACAACGGCGAGAAACACGATCTCGGCTTCTACCACGCGCTCGTCGAGGCGCGCCTGCCCTTCGAGCTCCTGTCCGACCAGGTCCTGACAAAAGAGAACCTTGATCGCTTCAAGGTCATTGTGCTTGCCAACGCGGCATGCCTGTCCGACGCGCAGATCGAGGCTATCCGGCAATATGTCGGTCGCGGTGGCAGCGTCGTTGGCGCCTTTGAGACCTCGCTCAGGGACGAGAACGGCAAGCTGCGAAAGAACTTCGGACTTTCTGACGTGTTTGGAGCGACATTCGTTGCCGGACCTCGCGGCATCGTCAAGAACACCTATGTCGCACTGTCGGCAAGTCATCCGCTCAATGAAGGCTATGATGGCGCCGAACGGATCATGGGGGGAACGCGCCTCATCGATGTCGATGTCAAGGGCGATGCCACTACGCCCTTCCTCTATGTGCCTGACTTCCCGGATCTTCCGATGGAGGAAGTCTATCCGAGGCACGAGCCAAAGGGTGCCGGCGTCATCGCACGCGAGACCGGCACGGGCGGCCGCGCGGTTTTCGTCCCATGGAACATTGGCGAGATCTTCTGGGAGGTCATGGCTGCCGACCACGGACGGCTGATCGCAAATGCCGTCCGCTGGGCGCTCGGCAAGGCCCCGCGCGTCACCGTGAAAGGTCCAGGGATCCTTGATCTTGCACTGAGAGAGAACGCTGACGGCGTGGCGCTGTCCATGCTCAACCTGACAAATCCGATGATGATGAAGGGGCCGGTTCGTGAGAACTACCCGCTCCCCGCGCAGACGGTTTCGTTGGAGATCCCGGATGGAAAGTCTGTTGCGAAGGCGTGGCTCGTCCTGGCCGATCGCGCTGCACCCTTCAACATCAAGGAAGGTCGCGCAGAAATCGATGTTGCGGCGATCGACCGGCTAGAAGTGCTGCACGTCACCTGGAAATAATGGCAGTACGATTCTTCGCCCCGGCTTGGAGGAAGCCGGAGCGAAGAGAAGACCTGGCAACAGGCGCCTGCAGACGCCTGTCTCGAGGGAGGAGAGACAATCTCATGCTTGCCTACATTTTGAAGCGCATCCTTTACATGATCCCGACCTTGATCGGCATGTCCCTGATCTCCTTCATGATCATCCAGCTGCCGCCGGGCGACTACCTGACCTCGATGATCGCCACCATGAGCGAAAGCGGCCAGGCCGTCGATCCGGGCCAGATCGCCAGGTTGAAGGAAATCTACGGCTTTGATGACCCGTTCTACATCCAATACCTCAAGTGGATGTGGGGGATCGTGAGCCGCGGTGACTTCGGATGGTCCTTCGAATGGAACCAGCCCGTTTCAGGACTGATCTGGGCGCGGATGGGCTCCACGCTGGTGATTTCGCTGCTCAGCCTCATCTTCGTGTGGATCGTTGCCCTGCCAATCGGGATATATTCGGCGGTCCGTCGTCACTCCGTCGGCGACCACGTCTTCACCTTTCTCGGCTTCATCGGCCTGGCGATCCCCAACTTCATCCTTGCCTTGGCATTGATGTATGTCGCTTACCGTTTCCTCGGCCAGAGCGTCGGAGGACTGAATTCCCCTGAATTTGCCGAGGCGCCATGGTCATTTGCAAAGGCCATCGACTTCCTCAATCACCTGTGGATTCCCATCATCATCATCGGCGCCTCCGGTACCGCCGCCCTGATCCGTATCCTGCGCGCAAACCTGACCGACGAGTTGCACAAACCCTACGTCGTGACGGCGCGCGCCAAGGGTCTTCCCGAATACAAGGTCATTTTGAAATATCCCGTCCGCATCGCGTTGAACCCGTTCGTCTCGGCGATCGGATGGGTCCTGCCGCATCTTGTCTCCGGCGTCACGATCATTGCCATCGTGCTCAACTTGCCGACGGCAGGCCCGCTCCTGTTCCGCGCCCTCGTCTCGCAGGACATGTACCTCGCAGGTAGCTTCATATTGCTTTTGTCGGCGCTGACATTGGTGGGCGTCCTGCTCTCCGATTTGCTGCTTGCTCTCCTCGATCCACGCATCCGGTTCAACTGAGGAGGCTGCCATGACCGCGAACAAGAATATTTCCGTGAACGAGGTTCACCCGCAGGCCGCTCTGGAGGGTCCCTCGATCAGCCCGCTCAAACAGGGGCGTGCCGTGTCGACCGCGACGGTCGGCCCGTGGCGGCTGGTCTTCGGCAAACTGGTCCGTCAGAAGGTTGCCATGGTCGCGGGCGCGATCATTGCGCTGCTTTATCTGGTCGCCGTCTTCGCAGAGTTCCTGGCGCCGGCGTTGCCGGCGACCGCAAAGCCCCAGTACACCTATGCTCCACCGCAGGCGATCCGGTTCTTCGTCACCAATCCCGACGGCAGTTCCGATTTCAATCTCCACGTGAAGGGCTACAAGATCGAAATCGACAAGGTGGCACTGCGTCGTACCTTTGTGACCGATGACACCAAGGTTGTCCCGATCGGGTTCTTCGTGCAAGGTCCGGCCTACAGGCTCTGGAACCTCATTCCGTCCACCACGCATTTCATCGGACCGATCAATCCGAACGACCCGATGTATCTGCTGGGAGCGGACCGTCTCGGCCGCGATGTCTTCTCCAGGCTCGTCTATGGCACGCGCATCTCGATGTCGATCGGTCTTGTCGGCGTGGCAATGTCCCTCGTCCTCGGGGTTGTTATCGGTTCGATATCCGGCTTTTACGGCGGATGGGTGGACACGGCGATCCAGCGGGTCATCGAAGTCATCAGCGCAATGCCGACGATCCCGCTGTGGCTGGGGCTGGCCGCTGCCATCCCTCTGACATGGTCACCTGTCAGCGTCTATTTCGTCATCACCGTCATCGTCTCCCTGCTCGGTTGGACGTCACTTGCCCGCGAGGTGCGTGGCCGTTTTCTGGCGCTTCGAAGCGAGGATTTCGTAACGGCGGCCAAACTCGATGGCTCCAGCGAGATGCGGCTGATCTTTCGGCATATCCTTCCCTCGCTGACGAGTCACATTCTTGCGGTCGTCACGCTGGCGGTGCCAACGATGATCGTTGCCGAGACATCCCTGTCGTTCCTTGGTATCGGTTTGAAGGCACCGGTCGTCAGTTGGGGTGTCCTGCTCCAGGATGCACAGAACATCCGCACGGTAGCGACTGCTCCGTGGCTGCTGATCTGGCCCTCGCTGGCGGTGGTGGTCGCCGTTCTTTCGTTCAACTTCTTCGGCGACGGACTGCGTGATGCGGCCGATCCCTACGACAATTGAGGAGGAAGCCATGACCGACAAAACCGACGACGTCGTCCTCAGTGTCGAAAACCTGTCGATCGACTTCAGCCTTCGCACCCATATCCTGCATGCCGTCGAAAGGGTCAGCTTTCAGCTGCGCCGTGGCAAGACACTGTGCCTTGTGGGAGAAAGCGGATCGGGCAAGAGCGTGACAGCGCGGTCGCTTCTCCAGATCGTCGACCGGCCCGGTCGCATTGTCGCGGGGCGCATCGTCCTCAAGCAAGCATCTGGCGAGACCGATATCGCCGCACTTTCACCGACCAGCCGGGCAATGCGTGCCATTCGCGGCAAGCGCATCGGCCTGATCTTCCAGGAGCCTATGAGTTCCCTGTCACCCGTCCACACCATCGGCTCGCAGATCGTGGAGGCGATAAGACTGCACAGCGATCTCGACAGGAAGGCAGCGCGAGCGCGCATGATCGACCTTTTGCGCCAGGTCGAGATTCCAAGTCCCGAGACCATGGGCGATCGCTACACCTTCGAATTCTCAGGCGGCATGCGACAGCGGGCGATGATCGCAATGGCGCTGGCGGCAAACCCGGACATCCTGATTGCCGATGAGCCGACGACAGCGCTCGACGTGACCACCCAGGCAGAGATCCTCGACCTCATCAAGCGCCTTCAGATCGAACGCGGAATGGCGATGCTTCTCATCACACACGACATGGGCGTTGTGGCGGAGGTGGCCGATGAGGTGGCCGTGATGCGCTTCGGGCGGGTCGTTGAGGCTGGCACCGTCGATGCGATCTTTCATGATCCGCAGCATTCCTATACCCGCCAGCTTCTTGCCTCGACGGTAAAGCTCACACATCACGTCGAAGGCGTCGTGCCTGCCACGGCCGCAGCCAACGCATCGCCCGCCCCCGTCCTTTCCGTGCGCAATCTGAGCAAGGTCTTCGGCTGGCACGGTACGACCAATACTCTCAAGGCGGTCGACGATGCGAGCTTTGACCTCTATCCCGGGGAAAACCTCGGCATTGTTGGTGAAAGTGGCTCCGGCAAGACAACACTCGGACGGCTGATCCTGAGGACAGTGGAGCCGACGACCGGCTCCGTGATCTTCCGGGGAAAGGACGGCCAGGAAACCGATGTCACAACGCTCGGGAAAAGGGATCTCCGTGCCTTCCATCGCGAGGTGCGGCTGGTCTTTCAGGACCCGTTCGCCTCGCTCAATCCGCGCATGACCGTAAAAGAGGTGATCGGCGACCCGCTCGTCGTCAATGGCCTTGCAAAGGGCAAGGCCCTGGAGGAGCGCGTTGCCGAACTGATGCGCCTCGTCGGCCTCGATCCACTGGCGATGGAGCGCTATCCGCATGCGTTTTCGGGCGGGCAGCGCCAGAGGATCTGCATTGCCCGGGCGCTGGCTCTTGATCCGAAGATCATCATTGCCGACGAGGCGACCGCTGCGCTCGACGTATCGATCCGCAGCCAGATCCTCGATCTCCTGCTCGACATCCGCCAGCGCCTTGGCTTGAGTTTCCTTTTCATCTCGCACGACATCTCGGTGGTCCGATATTTCTGCGACCGGGTCGCAGTCATGCATCGCGGCAAGATCGTCGAACTGGGTGACGCCGCCCAGATCTGCACGGCCCCGCGCGAGGCCTACACGAGAAGCCTGATCTCAGCCGTTCCCAACCCCGATCCGCGCGACAAGCGTCTCATGCACCGTCAGCGTTTCGTTGCGCCGGCCAATGCATAGGCCGGCCAATGCACAGGAAGGAAAACACGTGCCAAAATTCTCTGCCAATCTTTCATTTCTATACCAGGAGCTGCCTTTCCTCGATCGGTTCGAGGCAGCCGCCAAGGACGGGTTCGGTGCACTCGAATATCTCGGCCCCTACGCTGAACCCAAGGAGAAGGTGGCCGAGGCGCTGACATCAAGCGGACTGAAACAGGCGCTCTTCAATGTCCCTTCCGGCGATTGGGCGGGCGGCGAACGCGGGATTGCCTGCCTGCCCGATCGCGTCGAGGAATTTCGGGCCGGTGTCGCCCAGGCGATCGACTATGCGACGGCGCTTTCCTGCCAACAGCTGAACGTCATTTCCGGCCTTGTCCCACCAGGTGCCGACCTCGGCAGCCTGGAGGAGGTTCTCGTCGAAAATCTCAAATACGCGTCGGCTCGATCAGCGGATGCAGGGATCCGGTTGCTGATCGAGCCGATCAATCTGCGTGACATCCCGGGCTTCTTCCTGTCGACGACGGATCACGCCGAACAGATCCTCGACAAGGTCGGTTCGGACAACCTCTACATCCAGTACGACTTCTACCACATGCAGATCATGCAGGGCGACCTGATCGAGACCTTCGCGCGACTGGAGGACAGGATTGCCCATGTGCAGATCGCAGACAATCCGGGACGAAACGAGCCCGGCACCGGCGAGATCAACTACCCCTTCATCTTCTCCGAGCTTGACCGGCTTGGCTACGACGGCTGGGTCGGCTGCGAATACAAACCGAAATCCAGCACCAGCGAAGGCCTCGGCTGGATGAACCCCTATCGGAGGTGAGCGTGACATGAACATTGGTTTTATCGGACTGGGCGTCATGGGACGTCCGATGGCAGAACACCTGATCGACGCGGGCCATCAGCTCAACCTCAGCCGTGTAAAGGAGGCCTCGGAGTATCTCGTCAAGAAGGGCGGCAAAGCGATCGACAGCGCCAAGGCAGTGGCCGAGACCTCAGACATCGTCATTCTGATGCTGCCGGATACCCCGGATGTCGAAGCCGTCCTTTTTGGCGAGAATGGCGTCGCCTCGGGTCTTTCGGCGGGCAAGCTGGTCATCGACATGAGTTCCATTTCGCCGGTCGCCACGAAGGATTTTGCCGCGCGCGTTGAAGCGCTCGACTGTGACTATCTGGACGCGCCGGTATCGGGAGGCGAAGTTGGCGCCCGGGCGGCCTCGTTGACGATCATGGTCGGCGGCAAGGAACAGGCCTTCGGACGGGCAAGACCACTTCTCGACAAGATGGGCAAGAACATCACCCTTGTCGGCGGTGTCGGTGACGGTCAAACCGCAAAGGTCGCCAACCAGATCATTGTCGGGCTGACAATCGAGGCCGTATCGGAAGCGCTCCTGTTTTCGAAACGAGCAGGCGCAGATCCCGCCAAGGTGCGCGAGGCGCTGATGGGCGGATTTGCCTCTTCCCGGATCCTCGAAGTGCACGGCGAGCGCATGGTCAAGGAGGCGTTCGATCCAGGCTTTCGGATCCGCTTGCACCGAAAGGACATGACGCTGGCGGTGGACGCTGCGCGTGCGCTGGATCTCGCTCTGCCAAACACTGCGGCGACGCAGCAGCTCATGAATGCCGCGGTTGCCTCGGGAGACGGCGAGCGTGACCATTCCGCGCTGATCAAGACACTCGAACGGCTCTCCGGAGGCGCCCGCTAACCTTATCCCCTGACGCTCGGCTGATGCCTCAACAACCGGCGCCGACACGTCGGACGGCGAAGCCATGTCTGGTATTTCCCAAATCTTGGAGGACCATAGAATGGTACGTGATGACATCCAGTTTCCCTACGGGGCCGTT
This sequence comes from Rhizobium sp. BK399, assembly GCF_014194695.1. Taxonomy (GTDB): domain Bacteria; phylum Pseudomonadota; class Alphaproteobacteria; order Rhizobiales; family Rhizobiaceae; genus Rhizobium. Next base: position 115,166 of record NZ_JACIAH010000009.1, read on the forward strand.
TACTTCCGAAAATCAAATCCCCCGCAGGAGCATTGGGACCGCGACTATGGCGTCGCGGCCGAAGACGGCCTGAACGTTTTCCGCCACTGGTTCATGTGGGGCGCGATCGAGACGGCACCCGGCGTCTACGACTGGGAAGAATATGACCGGCAGCTCGATCTTGCCGCAAAAAACGGAATAAGGACCATCATTGCCGAGATGACACAGACCGTTCCTGACTGGGCGGTCCGCAAATATGCCCATGCGATCCAGATCACGTCAGATGGCAGGAAGCTCAGTTCAAACATGGGCGTGTCGTCAGCGACAGGCGGTTTTGGCAAGAATGGTGGTGGCGTTCTGACCCTGAACTGCCCGGAGGTGCGCGAGGCGGCCGGCCGGTTTCTGACGGCAATGGCCAAGCGCTACAAGGATCATCCGGCGCTCTACGGCTATGATATCTGGAACGAATGCAACTACGCAGAGGACGTCGACTATAGCAGCTATACGAAGGCTGCCTTCAGGACGTGGCTCAAGGCGAAGTACGGGAACCTCAAGACATTGGCCAAGGCATGGTATCGCTACAGCTATGCGGAATGGGACGATATCGAGCCCCCCGTCCAGATGGCAGCCTATCCTGAGTGCATCGACTGGCTGCAGTTCAAGCGTGAGAACTTTTATGAGCAGATGCAGTGGCGCATCGACACGATCCGGTCAGTCGACAGCAAGTGCCTGATTGCCGCGCACGGCGTCTCGGGTGCCATACCCGACATGGCCTCGCATGGCTGCGACGATTGGCTGGCAGCGTCGAAGGTTGAGCTCTACGGCTATACATGGATCCAGGCACGGAAAGGCACGGAGCCGTGGAAAACCTGGTACGGCGTCGACATCAATCGTGCTGCGGCACGCGGAAAACCATTCTGGCATGCAGAACGTCAGGCGGGCCCTCTTTGGCTGCAGCCCCAGGTGATCGGGCGTGACAAGGAGGACGGACGTGTCGCCGAGCCGGAAGACATCCGGATCTGGAGCCTGACGTCACTTGCCGGGGGCGCACGCGGGATGATGAACCTGCGCTACAGGCCATTGCTCGACGGACCTCTGTTTGGGGCCTTTGGTGCGTACGGCATGGACGGCTCGCGTACGCCGCGATCGGAGATGCAGGCGTCGCTCGGCAAGTGGGCCAATGATCCTGCCCAGGCAAACCTCTGGGCGGCAAAGCCCGTTCGCGGAGAAATCGGGATCATCGTCGTGCGCGAGACGCAGGAATGGGACTATCTTCTCAACCACGACCGAAAGGAGAAACCCTACAAGGATGCCATGTGGGGTGCCTACAGGGCGTTCCTTGACCAGGGCGTTCAGCCTGACTGGGTGCATATCGACGACATCGACAGCTATCGTGTGCTCTACTTCCCCTACCCGATCATGTTTACGTCGGAACAGGCGGACCGGTTGAAGACCTGGGTCGAAAATGGCGGAACGTTGATCTGCGAGGCATGCCCCGGATATTTCGGCGACCGCGGCCATGTCGGTCAGCAACAGCCGAACCTCGGGCTCGATGTGATGTTCGGGGCCCGTCAGGTCGATGTCGAATACATGCCCGACATCGGTGACCGGATCCGCTTCAATTTTGGCGGCCGCGACGTCCAGGGCGGGGGCATGCTCCAGTCCTATGAAGTAACCAGGGGAAAAGCACGCGGGACGTTCGACGACGGCCGCCTGGCGGTTGTCGAGAACGGCTATGGCGAAGGGCGCACACTCCTGATCGGCACAAATCCGTCGGTTGGTTACTTCACGACCAACGGAAAGGCCAACCGGGCGTTCTTCGGGGCGCTGATCGACTGGACGAGCATCGAGCGTCACGCCGCATTGTCCAATACCGGCCTTTTCGCCCGGGTACACAAGGGCGAAAACGGCAGCTTCGTGTGGCTCGTCAACCCGACGCGGGAAACACAAATGACGGAGGTCAGGCTTGCCGAGGCCCATGGGTGCATTCAAGCCGGAAAGGCTGCATCCTGGCCGCCCGGCCACCACTACCAGGGCAGCAAGGTCGAAGTCCCGGCCCGGGACGTCGTCATCCTGCAGATCGGCTAGTCATCGAACGGATGCGGGGCGAACCGGTAACCAGCGGCTCGCCCCGTTCTCTTCGCCTGTTGCCGGCTCGATTTCTTGAAAAAGGGCAGACGACACATGCCGACGATGACGCGGAGGTCGATCATTCATGGCAAGGATCGCTCGAGATAACGATTACGGGGCCCTGCAGAAAGTCGTGAGGCTTCTTTGTGGCAGCGAGGATTCTGCCGCGAAAGTTTCGCAACGCCCTCAACGCACACGATCTTCTCCTTGACGGGCTGTAAAGCACCCCCGAAGGAACGCCCCTCCGCAGCTGCTAAGCCGGGAGAAACGCGGGCGGGCATGGAGGTTTGCCAAGATTCTTGCAAGGGCAATTGAGTTTTCGGATCACTTGGCGAAGCCGAACGATGGCTGGAAAGATCGTCGACAGGCTGGAGCAGCGACGCCCGGTCGATCTGTTGGGCACACCGGCGACGACGCCAGTCCCCGTGCTTCCGATGATATGGGCAGTCACATGAGAGAGACCCGCATTTGGTGCGTGGATCGGCGCAGGAACGGTGTTTGCGGGAATGATCGCCCTGCTTTAGGAGACCAGCGGCAGTGCGTTCGTCCGTCACGATCAGTCGCGCCCAACGCCGCCTTGCCGGACGGCGTTAGTTATGGCGCATGTCCAAAGACGTAATGGCAGCGAACGAGTAGCCGTAAATGCCCGCAAATGGCCCGTGGTTTTTCACTGCTTCTTGCAGCCCTCTGACTTGTATGAGCATTGCACTTCGGACCGTGCACCGGCTTTGTCGGCTATGGTACAGGCGACGTGATGGTCATCGCTTGTGCAGAGATTGGAACATGAAATGAAAGAGGAGTTCGATGCTTGGGCAAAGTTTGTCGCGCCGAGTTCGGCGATCTTGCTTTCTGCCGAAGTCAAGGTGTATGGCTCCGCACCGTGAGCGGCCCATGCCAACAAGGATAATATGGTGGTACGGATGATCAGTTTCATGATTCGCTCCTTTCATGCGGACACCGGCATTCGTTCGCTAAAAGCTCGTTCGATCACGCGTCATATATTCCACCGTGATCATTCGCTCGTCCACCGGAGATTTCTGGAATTAGATCCCGTGTGAGGGAACCGCCTATGCGGTCAGGAAGTCGCAGCTTTCCATGATGGCGTCTTCCATGAGAGGGCCGCCCCGCACAGGCTCGACCTCCATGGCGAAGCTCGGTCAGTCAGCAGTTAAGGACGAGAACCGTCCTCGGTGGGGCGTCCGGACTTCAAATCCGGGTGGGGCAGCGAGGCTGTCTCGGGTGGGTTCGACTCCATCCTCTTCCGCCATCGCAGATGCGGGGACACCTTGCGGGCGACAACAGGCTCTTCCGGCAAGTAGAGATGCGTGTTGATCCGCACAGAACATTCGGACAGTCTGTTGCAAAGCAAATGAATCCAATATGAAGGTCGGCATGACGTTTTTTTTGAGGACTTTTGGCCGGCTGCAGCTACTCGACCGAAATGGCGATACCGTCGTGTTTCCCGAAAAAGGACTGCTGCTCTTCGTATACTTGCTCACGTCCGATCAGGGCCAGGCAGATCGTCCGGCAATAGCACGCTTTCTATGGGGCGACGCAGATGACGACGTCGCGCGTACTACGCTGAGAAAGGCGGTCTCCAGAATTATGGCGCGTCAGAATGAACTGGGCACCGTAATACTGTCCTCTGAAAACGGACTGCTCTCGATTAACCGACAGGCTTTGTGCTCGGACCTCCTCCTCGAAGCCGGTGGAGCGGAGCGCGAGCCAGTCGCGTTCCTCCAGGACCTTTTGAAAATTCTCAGCCAGCCATTTTTGGGGACCTCTCAAAGTGCGAGCCAGGAATTTAGAAGGTGGTTCGCCGAGCGGGAGAATTATCATGCATGCCTTCTCAAGGAGACGTTGAGAGACGCCTCAAAGCTGCCAAAAGGAAAAGAAGCGCCCGATATCTTGCGACGAGCGGCGACGACACTCTCCTGGCTGGATCCACACAATCCAGAAACAAAGCGCTTTATTTTACAGATCCTCAACGCTGAAGAATACGTGGCATCCCTTAGAAAGGATGTCGAACGTCGTCAGATTTCCCTTTCATTGAAGAGTAGCCGCCTGAGATCTGACGGCGACGTGTTGACATCGTCAACTCAACCGGCCGGACCTTCAGACGACGTTACATCTGCGAGCGAAGACGTGGTAGCCGCGGTCCCCCGCCTGATGTTGCTGCCACCCCGGAGTCAATCCGTGCAGTCAACTGCGTGGCAACTTGCTGGATCACTCATCGAGGACATCACGATTGGTTTCTGCGCCTTCGACAGCGTTCAGGTGATTGCGCCTTACTCAGCAGCTCAAGTGGGCAAGGATGCAAGGACACAGTCAGATTTTTGTGCGCGACATCGCGTTAACTACGTCCTTGACACCAGCACCAGCGGCGACACGGACGACGCCACACTGTTCGTCCAGCTCATCTACTTTGACCAGCACCAGGTCATATGGGCGGAGCGTTTCAGCCTCCACCACATGGCTCTTGCCAAGGACAGAAGGGCGGTTACCCGACAGGTTGCGCTGTCTGTTTGCAGAGAAATAGAACGATATGAAAGCCTGCGAGACAATCTCAGTCCAGTAGCCTATCATCGATATCTGGTTGGCAGGCGCCACCTGGTGCGCTTGACGCTTCCGAACTTGCGGCGTGCGCGTGCAGAGATGAAAGCGGCGCTGAACGTGAGCCCGAACTTCGCGCCAGCGCTAAGTTCAATGGCGCGGACCTATTCGAAGGAATGGCTGTTGACAGCGCGAGGTGATATCGAACTGCTGAACACGGCCGAAACATTAGCGAAGCAAGCAGGCCGGACGCGTTCCGACTTCGCTGACGCTTACCGCGAGTTGGGCGTCGCCAGATTGCTAAAGGGGCAGTTCGACGAAAGCGCCGAAGCAATGGAATTGGCGGAAACCTGTGGGCCGCACTATGCCGACGTCATCGCCGACTACGCTGACACGCTCGTCCATTGCTCCCTACCTGCGATGGCGTTGCAGAAGATCGAGCGAGCAATCGAGCTCAACCCCCTCAGCCCCGACACTTACCTCTGGACGGCTGCAGGGGCGAGTTATGCCCTCGCCGATTTCAACCGGGCACTGGATTACATCGGTCAAATGGCCGACCCCACCCTGGCTGACAGGCTTTCTGCCGCAAGCTGGGCGATGTTGGACAATCAGGAAAAGGCGCGGCTCCACGTGCGGAGATTTCGCGAAGCCAATCCAGACTTTGATGTCGACCGATGGCTTTCTGCGGTCCCGAGCAAGGAGCAATGGCACAAGGATCTCTATCGTGAGGGCCTGAAGAAGGCGGGATTCTAATAGCAAAACCTTCAGAATGGCAGTTTGCGCGACAGGAGGTGCTTGTTTAGCCGCTTTAACGTCGCTGAGGATTGGAAGCAGTGACGTCTTCCTCCCTGACGGACCAAAGTTCTGGTGGTCTCTTGATCACGCCGCATTTGAAAACTGCTACCGTATTCGCTTCACGGCCAAGTCTCTCTTCAAGAGAGGTCCTGTTCACGGTTGCCGATATTCGAGGCCATGGCATCGCCGCAGCGTTACGTTCCTCGACGGGCGCATCGAGATGGATCAGGACGGCGCCCAACGAAGGTCATGACGCTGGAGGGCTGTAAATTTCGGACCGCCCATGCAATCTCGAGGCAAGACTTTGCTGATCGGCATAGCGAGGATTGCCAGTGCGAGGATGGGCTTGCCGCCCATGGCATAAACGTCGGAAATTGCGGTCGTCGCTGCATGCGTCCGAAATCAACAAGGATCATCGACAACCGGCATGAAGAAATCGGTCGTCGTGACGATGCAGGTGTCCTCGTCGACCTGCCATACGGCAGCATCATCCGCCATTCCATCGCCGACCGGGAACTGGGCGAATGGCTGCGTTACAAAAGGACGTAGCGCCGAAAACGGACGAAAAAGCCCAGTCCGTCTTTTTTGCGCGCCCGACCTTCAGGCGATCTGCCTCTTCGGGCCAGAATCGGTCGGAATGCCGTTTTCAAAGGGATTAATCAAAGGAGGCGAGAACCAAATCCGGAGCTGCGTGGCGTTAGCCAGCGTTCCTATAGGCCGTCTGCGCCTTCAACGCCTCTTCCCGCGAAACCAGCGGCCCCTCTTCGTCCGGCATGATCGGCGGCACTTGCACCACAACCGGCTTCGTTTGCCCCGCCTCGATCATTTCGAACATTTTTTCGAGCATGGCCGGCACGTTTTGCCGCACCATTTCGATGTGATGCCCGAGAAGGGCTGCAAACGGATCCCAGTCGAAGCAGCCGATGACGACATCCTGGCGGTCGATCGCCCCGGCCCGTCGCAGCCACCGCATCACGCCTTCGAGCGAGATCGTAGAATTGACGAACATGCCTTTAGCCGGCAAAACGCCGCGGGCGACTAGCTCATCAAGCGCCTTTTCCGCCTTCTCGGGCGCATATCCGCAAGGCAGGATATTCTCCTCGCTGACGGAAACGCCCATTTCGGAATGGGCCTGTCGGAAGCCTCGAATACGTTCGGCCGTATTGTGATCGCTGCCACGGCCGCCGATGAACAGGAGCGGGTTCTTCTCGTTTAGCTGGCGCTCGCAGTTCAGCAGGATTTTTCGGGTCAGTTCCCGTGCGCCTTCAAAATTGTCCGAGATCACGGATGGCGCCAGAGTGCCGGGCAGATCGAGGTTGATGCTGCGAACACCCGCCGCCGAACACATTTCGGTGATCCGGTCTGGATCCGTCGCACCCGTCGAGATCAGGCAGTCCACCTGATAGGAAAGCATGGTGCGCGCTGCCTCGACCTCGAGCTGCGGATCGCGCCGCGTGCAGGTAATAATCGGAAACAGCCCGCGAGCACGCGCCATGTCCTCAAAACTTTCGACGATCGAACCGAAGTACCGATTGTCGTATTTCGGAACGATCATTCCAATGATGTGCGACTTGTCACGCCGAAGAAGGCTTGCCTGCATGTTGGTCGCATAACCCTGCTCCTCGGCCAGGCGTGTAATTTTCTCGGCGAGTTGACTGCTGATACGCCGCTTCTTCCAGTTCCCGTTAAGAACCGCACTGACAGCGCTCGCCGACGTTCCTGCGAGGCTCGCAAGATCGTAGATGGTGGTGCGCTTGGCCTGCTTTGGGCGAGTCAAATTTCAATCTCCATTTCGCCGCCACCTTGACACCTTTATGAAGAGGTGGCAATTGTTGCTTCATCGATTGAGCAAAGAGGTGCAATCGATGAAGCAAGCCGGCGGGAGTCCGGCGCGGGAGGGTGATGCTCTAAAGAAGCCGCAACATCGAATCTCGTGATCTGGCGTCCATGGCCTGCCGTGCGCCCCATGGTGAATTCGCGGCGACCGTCGACAATGCCTCAGCCTGTTTTTGTCGTCATTTAAACGTAGGAGGAGAGAATGAAGTCTTTTAATTTGCTTTTGGCCTCGGCCGCCATTGCCCTTGGCACTGCCGCTGCAGCATCAGCGCAGGAAGCGTCAACTGTGGCGTTTCTGATGCCGGACCAGGCGTCGACGCGCTACGAGCAGCACGATTTCCCGGGGTTCAAGGCGGAGATGGAGAAGCTTTGCCCCAAGTGCACGGTCGTCTACCAGAATGCCAATGCCGACGCGTCGCTCCAGCAGCAGCAGTTCAACTCGGTAATCGCCCAGGGAGCCAAGGTCGTCGTTCTTGACCCGGTCGATTCAGCCGCTGCGGCCGGCCTCGTCGAACTCGCCCAGTCCCAGGGTGTCAAGGTAATCGCCTACGACCGCCCGGTTCCTGACAAGCCTGCCGACTTCTACGTCTCCTTCGACAACGAAGGTATCGGTTATGCAATCGCCAAGTCTCTCGTCGAACATCTTAAGGCAACTGGCGTGGCAGATGGCGCGGGGGTCCTTGAAATCAACGGATCGCCGACTGATGCGGCAGCGGGTCTGATCCGCGACGGCATTCACCGTGGCCTGAAGGAATCTACCTACAAGACGCTGGCTGAATACGACACTCCGGAATGGGCTCCGCCGAAGGCTCAGGAATGGGCCGCAGGCCAGATCACCCGCTTCGGTGGCGACATCAAGGGTGTCGTGGCAGCAAATGACGGCACCGCCGGCGGCGCCATTGCCGCATTCAAGGCAGCTGGTGTCAATCCTGTACCGCCGGTGACAGGCAACGACGCGACGATCGCAGCACTGCAGCTCGTCATCTCCGGTGACCAGTATAATACGATCTCCAAGCCTTCCGAAGTGGTTGCCGCGGCAGCAGCCAACGTCGCAGTCCAGATGCTCAAGGGTGAAAAGCCGGAAGCCAAGACCACGCTTTATAACACGCCGTCGCAGCTCTTCATTCCAGCGGTCGTCACTGCCGAGAACATCAAGGCCGAGATCTTCGACAAGAAGATCCAGACACCAGAGCAGATCTGCACCGGTGAATATGCGGAAGGCTGCAAGAAGCTCGGCATCCTTAAGTAAGAACCGCCTTGTCATTCCGGTCGCACGATGTGCGGCCGGACTTTTCTGGAAGCACAAAGGGCTTCAGCCATGAGCACCACAGCAAGCAATATGCCGGAGCGAGGACAACCCATCCTCCGACTCAAGAACGTGTCGAAACACTTTGGTGCCGTCTCGGCGCTGACCGACATCGAACTGGAAGTGAAGGCCGGTGAGGTCGTCGCCCTTGTTGGCGACAACGGTGCGGGCAAGTCGACGCTGGTCAAGGTCCTTGCCGGGGTTCATCAGCCCTCCGCCGGGTCGATCGAGTTCTGCGGACAGAGTGTTACGCTCGACAGCCCTGGCACGGCGCTTGAACTCGGCATCGCGACCGTGTTTCAGGATCTCGCCCTGTGCGAAAACCTCGATGTCGTGGCAAACCTCTTCCTTGGCCATGAGCTTTCACCCTGGGGCCTCGATGAGGTTGCGATGGAAGTCCGCGCCTGGACGCTGCTCAGGGAGCTTGCGGCACGCATTCCTTCGGTGAGGGAACCGATTGCATCCCTTTCGGGTGGACAGCGCCAGACAGTGGCTATCGCCCGCTCGCTCCTCCTCAATCCAAAGATCATCATGCTTGACGAGCCGACCGCCGCACTCGGCGTCGCGCAGACCGCAGAGGTGCTCAATCTCATCGAGCGCGTCCGCGACCGTGGCCTCGGCGTCATCATCATCAGCCACAACATGGAAGATGTCCGCGCGGTCGCTGACCGGATCGTCGTGCTGCGGCTCGGCAGGAACAATGGCGTCTTTACACCCGACGCGTCCAATCATGAACTCGTGGCGGCCATCACCGGTGCGACCGAAAACTCCGTCTCCCGCCGCATCGAGCGGAAAGCCGGTGGGCCCCAGGAAACCAGCGGGAGACCGGCATGAGCCAGAAACCAACCACCCCCATCAATGCGCCGGCCGCAGCACTCGACCGAAGCGATGAGCGTGTCCGGCATGACGACAGCGTCATGGCGATGGTCGGTGCCTTCATCGACCGCGTGAAATCCGGTGACCTCGGCATGCTGCCTGTCGCTGTCGGATTGATCGTCATCTCGCTGGTCTTTTCGATTCTGAACCCGGTATTCCTGGCACCCAACAACCTCGTGAACCTTCTGTTTGACTGTGCGACTGTCGGCGTCATCTCGCTCGGCATTGTCTGCGTCCTGATGCTTGGCGAGATCGACCTGTCGGTCGGTTCCATGAGTGGATTGTCGTCAGCCATTCTCGGTGTTCTCTGGGTGAACAACGGCTTGCCATTTGCCGTCGCGATCGTTGCCGCGATTGTCGCCGGTGCGCTGGTCGGAACCATCTATGCCGTCCTGTTCAACCGGCTTGGTATGCCGAGTTTCGTCGCCACCCTGGCTGGTCTGTTGGCGCTCCTTGGAATGCAGCTCTATATCCTTGGCCCGACCGGCAGCATCAACCTGCCTTACGCATCGTCCCTCGTCCGCTTCGGCCAGATTCTCGTGATGCCGGACTGGCTGTCCTATATGCTCGCCCTGATCCCTGGTGCCGCCATCATCGCGAAAGGCATCAGAACGCGTCAGCATCGCGCCGCGGTCAACCTGTCGTCGCAACCGTTCGCAGCAACGGCCATCAAGGCCATCGTTCTCACGGCCGCGCTCGAATTTGCGACATACTACCTCAATCTCGGCAGAGGCATCCCGTGGATGTTCGGTCTGTTCGTGGCGATTGCCGTTGTACTCAACTACGCACTGACCCGTACAAAGTGGGGACGCTCGATGTTTGCGGTTGGCGGCAATCGCGAAGCCGCAAGGCGCGCCGGCATCAACGTCCGCCGTATCTACCTGAGCGCCTTCGTGCTCTGCTCGACACTTGCGACCATCGGCGGGATCCTGTCCGCCTCGCGCCTGGCATCGTCCAGTCAGCAGGCTGGTACCGGCGATGTGAACCTGAATGCCATCGCGGCAGCCGTGATCGGCGGAACCAGCCTCTTCGGTGGCCGTGGCAGCGCCTATTCGGCCCTGCTCGGGATCATCGTCATCCAGGCGATCTCCAACGGCCTTACCCTGCTCAACCTCAGTTCCTCGCTGCGTTACATGATTACCGGAGGCGTTCTTGCGACCGCCGTGATCGTTGACTCGCTTGCCCGTCGTTCCCGCGTCAGCCATGGACGCGCCTAATATCATTGGAGTTTCAGCATGACCGACCTCATGAAAGGCAAAGTTGCTGCCATCACCGGTTCGGCGTCCGGCATAGGCTTGGAATGTGCCCGCACGCTTCACGCCGAGGGTGCCACCGTCGTCCTTATCGACCGCGCCAAGGACAGGCTTGAGGCGATCTGTGAGGAGTTGGGCGAACGAGCCTTCCCGCTGGTCGTCGACCTTCTCGACGGCAAGCAGCTGTCGGGAATATTGCCCCGCATCCTGGACATAGCGGGCAGACTCGACATTTTCCATGCCAATGCCGGTGCTTACATCGGCGGGCAAGTAGCCGAAGGCGACCCAGATGCCTGGGACCGGATGCTCAATCTGAACATCAACGCGGCCTTCCGCTCGGTTCACGCAGTCCTGCCGCACCTGATTGCCCAGAAATCCGGAGACATCCTGTTCACCAGCTCGATCGCCGGCATGGTGCCGGTTGTATGGGAACCGATCTATACGGCGTCAAAGTTCGCGGTCCAGGCCTTCGTGCACTCGACACGTCGTCAGGTTGCCCAACACGGCGTAAGGGTTGGCGCTGTACTCCCGGGTCCGGTGGTCACCGCCCTTCTCGATGACTGGCCGAAGGCGAAGATGGACGAGGCGCTCGCGAATGGAAGCCTTATGCAGCCGAAGGAAGTCGCCGACTGCGTGCTGTTCATGCTTTCCAGACCGCGCAACGTGACTGTGCGCGATCTGGTGATACTTCCGAACAGCGTCGACCTTTAAGGGGCGATCTCCGCGACCACGCGGAGACGAGCCATTCATGCCCGGAGACACCAGAGACCATGAGCGACTTAACCCAAATCCCGCCAACCGACGCCAGCTACGTCATCGGAGTTGACGTTGGCACCGGAAGCGCTCGCGCAGGGGTGTTCGACCTTTCAGGACAGATGCTATCCTCGGCCAAAAGGGACATCACCCTCTACCGTGAAGCGGGCTCAATCGTGGAGCAGTCAACCAGCGAAATATGGCAGGCGGTCTGCAATTCCGTCCGCGAAGCCGTTCGCATCGCAGCTATTGATCCAGCCAATGTTGTCGGCATGGGATTTGATGCGACCTGCTCGCTCGTGGTGCTCGGAGACGGGGGTGCGCCCCTGCCCGTCGGGCCGTCCGAGGATCCCGATCGAAACATCATCGTCTGGATGGATCACCGGGCAGTGCCGCAGGCCGAACGCATCAACGAACTCGGTCACCAGGTCTTGCGTTACGTTGGCGGCCGCATCTCGCCGGAAATGGAAACGCCGAAGCTGCTCTGGCTTAAGGAGAACAAGCCACAGGTGTTCGACGCGGCATGGCAATTCTTCGACCTCGCGGATTTCCTGACCTGGCGCGCGACCGGCGATCTCTCCCGATCCACCTGCACGGTCACCTGCAAGTGGACATATCTAGCCCACGAAAGCCGTTGGGATGCTAGCTATTTCCAGGACATCGGCCTGGGGTCGCTTGCAGACGAGGGATTTTCTCGCATCGGCCAGGCAATTGTCGAGCCTGGCTCAGCTCTGGGCCAGGGACTGACTGCACTTGCAGCCGAGGAACTGGGGCTAGTTCCGGGTACGGCAGTCGCTGCCGGTCTTATCGACGCCCATGCCGGAGGGATCGGAACGGTCGGGTTTGGTGGCGGACCGACCTCAAACCTCGCCTACGTCTTTGGCACCTCATCCTGTACCATGACATCGACGAACGAACGGGCCTTCGTGCAGGGAGTGTGGGGACCCTACTACTCGGCGATGGTACCCGGTCTGTGGCTGAACGAAGGTGGTCAAAGTGCCGCCGGAGCAGCGATCGATCAGCTCCTTTCCTTCCATCCTGCCGCCGCCGAGGCAACCGATCTTGCCAAGGCAAAGAGCATGGCGCTTCCCGTCATGCTCGCCGAACTTGCCGCCGAAAAGGCCGCAACGCCCTCGGATGCGGTCTCACTTGTAACCGGCATGCATGTCGTGCCCGAGTTTCTCGGAAACCGCGCGCCACTCGCCGACCCGCACGCCCGAGCGATCATAGCAGGACTTGGAATGGAGCGTGACATCGATAATCTTGTCCAGTTCTATGTCGCAGGCCTCTACGGCATTGGATACGGGCTGCGACAGATCATCGATGCACAGGCAGATGCTGGTGTTGAGTTCGAAAACGTCGTCATCAGCGGCGGCGCCGGCCAGCATGCCTTCGTCCGTCAGCTCCTCGCAGACGCAAGCGGCAAGCCCGTCGTGGCGACGAAGGCTGAAGAGCCGGTCCTGTTGGGGGCTGCGATCCTGGGAGCCGTAGCAGGCGGCTGTTTTGCCAACGTCCGCGAAGCCATGAACAGGCTGACGACGGTTGACAAGACGTACATTCCTTCCCCGGGAGGCGTCGCTGATATTCACGCAAGACGCTATGGTGCATTCAAGGAGTTGCAGCGATTGGCACAGGGTCTGCGGGACGTCTGATCAATCTCGTCACCCGAGATGGGAAAAGACAAAAAGGCGTTTTTAACCTGGCAGGGACCGGCGAGGTCGTCGCTCATATGAACGCGCCGTCTTGGGGGAACCTATCCGGTGTGTAGAGCAGCAGCCTCGCGGACATGAAGTCTTCCCGTTCGTTCCATATCTCGTTGCTGACCATCCATGCGTTGCATCCCTGCCATGGGCGGACGACAACGCCCATCTGATGCATCGACCATATGCTCTCGGATGTTTCCGAGAAACGCTGTTTGCCTCGCCGCATCAGCCATAGAAGCGTGGCAATCTCATTTGCGGTGAGTGTCGCAGGCGACACGGTTTCGGAGGGCTCAGGGGACGCGACGACACCGGGCTCCATCGTGAGCATCGCAAGGGCCAACAACGCCCCAAGCACTGCAAGCGCAATAAGGGCTTTCGCATCGGTCGACAGGTCGGGCTGGACAAGAGCAATACCAATCACGCCGTAGAGGACCACGGCAAGGAGAGAGGTTCTGACATGGCTATGGAACAGGTACCTCATCGCGCTCCACCTTCGATGAAGAGGAAGTTGCAATACTATCAGAGCAAATGCAACTTTTAATGTTCCACTGCCGTTCTCTGTTTGTTTTAAAGTTAATTAGCTTTACCTAATTTACAGTCGAATTGACGTCGGGGCGGGCGAAACCTTCGGCCTATCGCTCTCGCTCGAACGGGCACGCTGCATCCCTTCCCTGAACGGTCAGAACAAATGTTCATATGAACATTTGTTCTTGCAAAATGAACTTTGCCTGATACGGTCCCGGACAAGTTTGGAGCGGGAGGCTCTGAACCAAAAAGGGAGTGAGCATGAAAAAGACGGCTTTGTTCCTGTCCGCAGGTGTAGCGGCAGTTCTTCTGGCGTCGCAGGCTGCGTCCGCGGCGACCAAGATCCAGTGGTGGCATGCCATGGGAGGCGAAAACGGCGCCAAGCTCGAAGAGATCGCCAAGAATTTCAATGCTTCGCAGAGCGACTATGAAATCGTGCCTGTCTTCAAGGGCACCTATGATGAAACACTGACCGGCGCTATCGCGGCGTTCAGAGCCAACCAGCAACCCGCAATCGTACAGGTCTATGAAGTCGGGACGGGCACGATGATGGCAGCAAAGGGCGCCATCTACCCGATCTACCAGTTGATGAAGGACCAGGGCGAAGCCTGGGATCAGAGCAAGTTTCTCACTCCGGTAGTCGGCTACTACTCCGATACGGACGGGAACGTGCTGTCCTTGCCTTTTAATTCCTCGACGCCAATCATGTATTACAACAAGGACGTCTTTCAGAAAGCCGGCCTCGATCCGGAAACCCCGCCAAAGACGTGGGCGGACGTCGAATCCTTCTCGCGGAAGATAGTCACGTCAGGCGCTGCCAAATGCGGGTTCACCAGCGCGTGGATCTCGTGGATCCAGACAGAAAATCTGAACGCCCTGCACGACAAGCCTTATTCAACGAAGGCCAACGGGTTCGGCGGAGTGGACGCCGAATTCACCTTCAACAACGACCTCACGGTGCACCACTGGGACAACCTCAAGAAGTGGCAGGACGAGGGCCTTTTCAAATACGGTGGACCAGGTGGCGGTGACAATGCTCCCCCGATGTTCTACTCGCAGGAATGCGCCATGTACATGAACTCCTCGGCAGGGCGCGCGGGCGTCGTCAACAACGCCAAGAGCTTCAAGGTCGGCTTCGCGCCCCTGCCCTACTACAACGACGTGATCAAGGAACCGATGAATTCCATCATCGGCGGTGCAACACTCTGGACCCTGCAAGGCAGACCGGCAGACGAGTACAAGGGAGTGGCAAAGTTCTACACCTATCTCCAGAAGCCCGAAGTCCAGGCTGACTGGCACCAGTTCTCCGGCTACCTTCCCATTACCGAAGCAGCCTACAAGCTCGGCCAGGACCAGGGCTATTATGAAAAGAACCCTGGTTCGGACGTTGGCATCAAGCAACTGACACGGGTCGCCCCGACGGAAAATTCCAAGGGTATCCGCTTCGGTAACTACGTGCAGGTACGCGGCATCATCGATGACGAGTTCGCAGCTCTTCTTGGCGGCAAGAAATCAGCCAAGGAAGCGCTGGACTCGGTGGTTAGCCGTGGCAACGAGCAACTGCGCGATTTCCAATCGGCCAACGAATAGTCCCCGAGGCCGAGAGCCGGTCAAGCCGGCTCTCTCCTTGCCATCTGTTCTTGCGTGAGGGGACCATGCAGACCAAGCGAACCGTCTTTCCGAACAAGGTACTGCCCTATCTGTTGATTGCGCCGCAGATGCTGGTAACCATTGTATTCTTTCTCTGGCCGGCCGGAACTGCGTTCTGGCAGTCGTTTTTGCGTAATGACGCATTTGGCTTCAAGACCACTTTCGTGTGGTTCTCGAACTACCGAAAGCTGTTTGCCGACCCGATCTACATAAGCGCCTTTGGCAATACCATTGTATTTGCCGTGCTCGTCACCTTTCTTTCGCTGTCGATCTCGCTGCTGCTGGCGGTTGCCGCAATGCGCGTTCTGCGGGGATCGCGGACCTACTCGACGCTGCTGGTCTGGCCTTATGCCGTCGCACCCGCGATTGCTGGCATCCTGTGGTGGTTCATGTTCAATCCATCGATCGGCATCGTGGCTTACATGCTGCGCGCAATCGGGATCAACTGGAACCATCTGGTCAACGCAACCGATGCAATGGTGCTCATTGTCATTGCGGCCACGTGGAAGCAGATCTCCTATAACTTCCTGTTTTTCCTTGCGGGCTTGCAGTCCGTCCCGCGATCCCTGCAGGAGGCTGGTGCAATCGACGGAGCCGGTCCCGTCAAGCGCTTCTGGACAATCGTCTTCCCGCTCATTTCTCCGACGACCTTCTATCTGATGGTCATCAACATCGTCTACGCAATGTTCGACACGTTCGGGATCATCCACGCAACGACACAGGGCGGTCCGGCACGCGCAACTGAGATCCTTGTCTACAAGGTCTATTTCGACGGCTTCGTTGGCCTCAACCTTGGCTCCTCGGCCGCCCAGTCCGTCATCCTGATGCTGATTGTCTGTGGCCTTACGGCAATCCAGTTCCGCTTCATCGAGCGGCGTGTCCAATATTGAAAGCGCTTCGCCCATGGTTGAGAACCGTCCATTCCTGAACCTCCTGGCCCACCTTGTTCTGATTGTCGGTGTTGCCATCGTCGTTTTTCCTGTCTACGTCGCTTTCATCGCCTCAACCCATGGCGGCACCGACTTCCTTTCCGACGTCGTGCCCCTTGTTCCAGGTCCCCACCTTATCGAGAACTATGCAACGATGCTGTCGGCCGGGATGACGAGTTCGGGCGCGCCGCCAATCGGGCCGATGATGCTCAACTCACTCGTCATGGCCGTTGGTGTCGCAGTCGGGAAGATCGTCATCTCCATCCTGTCGGCATTTGCGATCGTCTATTTCCGTTTCCCATTCCGAACCCTTGCCTTTTGGATGATCTTCATCACCTTGATGCTCCCGGTCGAGGTGCGCATTGTACCGACCTTCAAGGTTGTTGCCGACCTAGGGCTCCTCAATAATTATGGTGGACTGATCATTCCGTTGATTGCTTCGGCAACAGCAACGTTCCTGTTCCGCCAGTTCTTTCTGACCGTGCCGGAAGAACTGATGGAGGCCGCACGCGTCGATGGCGCCGGACCGATGAAGTTCTTTCGCGATATTCTTCTGCCCCTCTCGGTGACCAACATCGCAGCGCTCTTCATCATTCTGTTCGTGCTTGGTTGGAACCAATACCTCTGGCCACTTTTGATCACCACCGATCCAAGCCTTTACACGGTGGTCATGGGCATCCAGCGCATGGCGGCGGTTGCTGATGCAGAGCCCCGCTGGAACCTCGTCATGGCGGCGGTCATCCTCGCTGCCCTGCCACCCGTCCTCGTCATCCTCGCCATGCAACGCCTTTTCGTCAAAGGCCTGGTTGAAACGGAGAAGTAAGAATGGCCACGATCGAAATCGTCGACCTCAAGAAGAATTACGGCTCCGTACCTGCCGTCAAAGGCGTCACCCTTTCTGTTGCCGATGGCGAACTGATCGTCCTCGTCGGACCATCTGGCTGCGGCAAGTCTACATTGCTTCGGATGATTGCGGGCTTGGAAACGGTCAGCGACGGGAAAATCGAAATTGCCGGTCGCAACGTCAACAATGCCGAGCCTGCAGAGCGCGATATTGCAATGGTCTTCCAGAACTATGCGCTCTATCCGCATATGACGGTGCGCGGCAATCTGGAATACGGGCTGAAAAACAGGAGAACGCCGCGGGCCGAAATTGACCGACGCGTGCATGAGGCGGCCGAGATTCTCGAGATCGGGCCGATGCTTGAACGAAGACCACGCGAGCTGTCGGGAGGTCAAAGGCAGCGCGTCGCGATGGGCAGAGCGATCGTGCGCGAGCCAGCAGCGTTCCTGTTCGACGAGCCGCTCTCAAACCTTGACGCCAAGCTACGTGTCCAGATGCGTGTCGAAATCCGCCGGCTCCAGCGTCGGCTGAAGACGACGAGCATCTACGTCACCCACGATCAGCTTGAAGCAATGACACTCGCCGATCGGCTGGTGGTGATGAATGGCGGGCTCGTCGAGCAAATAGGCTCGCCTGTCGAAGTCTACGACCGCCCTGCAAGCCTGTTCGTCGCTGGCTTCATCGGATCCCCACCAATGAATCTGATGCCGATTGAGGTCATCGCCGGCTCCAACGGCCAACATAGCTTTGAGTTTCCCACTGGGACCGATATCGTCGGCGTGCGCCCCGATCAGCTGTCGCTGGTCGAGCCAGCCGAACCGTCAATCCGCCTCAACGCGACGGCCGAGCTTCTGGAGCCGATCGGTGGAGAAAGCCATCTTCACGTGCGCCTCGGCGATCGCGGCCATAGCGCAATCCTCAGCGTCCCCGGACGTCCAGAAGTCGCTGAAGCGGCAAAATTTCCAGTCTATGCCCGTGTCAGCGCCATGCATCCGTTTAACCGCGAAACCGGCAAACGAACAGATGTCGCACCGGCATCATAACCGGAATGTAGCAGCCAACAGAAAGCCAGAACATGACGATTTCCCAGCAGCGCATCGGTCCGGCGCGTAACGAGGTCCATGCACATCGGGGCGCTTCGGCCGTTGCTCCCGAGAATACGATTGCAGCCTTCCGGGCCGCTGCTGAGCAGGGCTGCAAATGGGTCGAGCTCGATGTTGCACTCCTGCAGGATGGAACGGCTGTCGTCATTCACGACGTTTCTGTCGATCGATGCTCTTCCTCGCGCGGCAATCTCGGTGACATGGTGGCCGCAGATATTGAAAGCATCGATGCCGGCTCGTGGTTTTCAGAAGCTTACCGCGGAGAGGCGCTGCCAACACTGGCGCTCGCGATCGAACGTCTCGGCGACCTCGGGCTCAATCTCAACGTCGAGATCAAGCAGCACGCGCACCACACATCGCTCGCGCAGTTGACGGAAACCGTCCATTCTCACCTCAGAAAACGCGCACCCCATACTGAAATCGTCATTTCAAGCTTTGATGCCGAAGCGCTAAAAGCGATGCATCGGCTCGATCCAGACTACGAGCTCGCCATGCTGTGGAGCGAACTGCCGCGTGACTGGGCCGATGTTCTGGCCTCTATCCCGGCAAACACGATCCATCTAAATTACAAGTCGTTGAGCTTCGGGTTCCTCGAGGAGGCAAGTCGGCGCGAGATAAAGGTCAGGGCATGGACGTGCAACGCACCACACCTTCTCCGTCCTTTCTGGGGTGCTGGCTTGACAGGTGTCATTACTGACGACCCAAGTCTCTTCCTGACTTGAAAGCGTGCAGGGGGCGGTAATGATATCGAGCAGACAGCGCGACATGCTCGCGCTCATCGAGAACGAGGGGATGCAGTTCATCGAGGATTTGGCGCGTCGGTTCGGCCTGACGACGCAAACGATCCGGCGCGATATAAACGCGCTTTGCGACCTTGGTTATGCCAGGCGTTTTCATGGTGGCGTCGATGTGCCCGTCGAGGGAAGGAACATCTCCGTCAATGCACGCGCTCAGCTCAACAGCGCTGCCAAAAGGCGCATCGCGAGACGCGTTGCAAGCGACATCGGTCCGAATTCCACAGTCTTCCTTGGGATCGGCAGCAGCGTCCAATTTGTTGCCGAGGCGTTGCGGGATCACCAGGGCCTTACGGTCGTTACCAACAATATCCATGTCGCGCTTATCCTTTGCGACGCCTCAAACATCGAGGTGCACCTGACTGGCGGGCTGTTGCGCCATGACGACCGGGATGTGGTCGGCGCCGACGTCATCCGGTTTTTCGAAAAGTTCTATGCCACGCACGCCGTCGTTGGAGCCGGCGCCCTCAGTCACGTTCATGGGCTGATGGACTTCAGTTACAGTGAAGCGCAGATCACCAACGCCATTATCGAAAATTCCAAGAGCTGTTTCCTGGCAGCTGATGCCAGCAAGTGGATGCGCAACGCTTCGGTGCGCGTCGCCCCCTTCAACAAACTGACCCGGTTCTACACCGACCGGCTGCCTGACGACCAAGGTGTTGTCGCCGCTTGCGCGGCAAGCAGCATGGACATCGTGTTGTGCGGCGAGGAGTATTCATGACATTCATAGGCGCTGCCCCATCGCCGGCGGACCTGCGCAATGTGCGTTACCTGTTCACCGATATCGACGATACCCTGACGACAGAAGGTCAGCTGTTACCACAGACTTACCAAGCCCTCTGGGATCTCTACCGCGCCGGGATTTCAATCATTCCCGTCACCGGAGGATCGGCTGGCTGGTGCGAACACATCGTTCGAGCCTGGCCGGTGGCCGCGGTCATCGGCGAGAGCGGAGCCTTTGCTGTTTTCCGGCGAGATGGCGAGGTCGTCTTCGACTATTGGGAAGACGGCGCCCTGCAGGCGCGACGCCAGCGTGAACATCTCGAAGCAATCGGGAAGATTATCAGATCCACGCCCTCGCCATTTCGGATTGCCCATGATCAGGCATTCCGGCTGGCGGATGTTGCCATCGACATCGGTGGTGTACCCTACGAGGAGGTCGATATCCTGGCTGATCAGATTCGGCAGATGGCGGCGACCGTCGCCATCAGCTCCATTCATATCAATACGTGGATCGGAGACTATGACAAGAAAGCCATGAGCGAGCGATTGCTCAATGAAGCTTTTGCGGTGGATCCCCTGACGACGCCTTCAGTCACGGCTTTCGTTGGTGATTCACGCAACGACGCTCCCATGTTCGGCTACATCCGCAATTCTTTTGGCGTGCGCAACATTTTGCCCATAATGGACAAACTTCCGCATAAGCCACGATGGGTTTCGTCGGAACCGGCTGGCCTCGGGTTCAGAGATATTGCGACCACACTTTTGCGCGCGAAAGCATAGAATGTGGCCTCGCGAAATGATGATGATCGGGCACGGGGGGCGGATCGCCTCGACGAACTCTTCGATCGTCTTGCAGGGAATGATCTGCTTCTTCAGATCACCGGCGCTTTCGTAGAATTCGTCGGTCTTCTCAGGCGTGCGGTTGAAGACAGCAATCTTGTTGCCTTTTTCCGCAATGTTGAGCGCCAGGTTAGAACCCATGACGGCAAGCCGATCAGCCCGATTTCTGCCTTCTCCGCGATACATCCGCTTTTTTGGTTTCTCGCAATGACGGGATGCACCGCCAAGTACGCGGCGCCCCAAAGCTGTCCGCTATCGCCCGGCTAGAAGGCCAGCTGTACCTTCATCGATTTGCTCCGATCCCCGGCAGCTTCGAAAGCCTGAACCGCTTCCGTCAGCGGATAAATGCCGCTCAACAGGGGCTTAAGATCGACCCGCCGGCTATTGATGAGATCGACCGCAACGCCGAACTCCTCATGGAACCGGAACGTGCCCTTCATCTCGATCCTTGGCGACGACCATGTTCTGCGGAATCGAGACGTCACCCCCTCGATCAGATGACGCAGCACAATGCGGCCATGGTGAAGACCATGAGTTCGACCAGTGAAGCCCTCGCTGCCGGTGCTGCCCTTTTGGCAAGCCTCGTCGGACGCTTCAAACTCGACCGTCGCCGGTCCATTCGGGAGCCTGGTTCGGCAGCCTGTGGGAAAGGACCAGAATATCGCCAGCGCGTCGCATAAATGAATGAATCGGTCGGGAACTTTCCCCGACCTCGTTTGTTTGCAGGACGCAGCGATTTTTGAAACACGCTGCGGGATCAGCATCGCCCTATGCAGGTCCGCTCAAGGCCCGGCGCTGGTCACCTGATCCGCCGGGCTTTCGATTCAAATCTTTGCCATTAAAGTAGAATCGACTGGGAACCTTTCCTAAGCTGAATGGTTTGAAGCTCGCAATGCTTTCACAGCGGCATTGTCAGCTGGTATCCGTCCCTCAGAGAAACCAGCGCGCAAAGGGCTCGGTGCTCCCAGCACCGGGCCTTTTTCTGCAGGCGGATTTTGTTCGAGCGCGAGGCTTGGAATAAGCGGGAACAAACGAGTCCGAGTTCATTACGAGCAAAGGCGGCGCGTTCGCCCTGCTTCGACGTTCAAAAATGAAGATCATTTCAGCGCTTGCCGCTACTTGCCTACTAACGCTCAGCCTTGCCTCATGCGCAAACACGATCAAAGGTGTTGGACGCGACGCAGCCAATACTGTGACACCGCGGGGCACTAGTTTTGCAAATCGTCACGACGAGGTGGACAACTTCTGTCAGACAGAGATGCTTGACCAGCGATCTCGGTCGTGAGCTGTGCTGGTCATTCATGTCGGCGGTACCTATGGAGATATTCCCAGCAGGCGGTCGAAGACGAGGCTAGAAAGTTGGAAATTCGAGCGTTGCCTTGGCCTAGTGTACGTCTTTTGCCACACCTAATATACATTTTACGCCTCCTCTAATAACCATTCTAAGGCGTCGCTGGTGCTCCCTTGATGACCGGGCAAGCGGGCACATGCAACCCATTCCCTTTCTCCACGTTCGTGCGCACGATCGATCATCTTGATTTCGACCTCATGCTGGAAGGGAAAGCCAAAGACCTTTCTCCTTCGACTTCGGTCAGATGTTCTTCGCTATGCTCCCCACCTCGCATCGCGCTTTGAAAGCGAAACGGATCGGCATCTGCCGGTTTTGAATTAGGGCTACAGGCACTCGGCCGCGTTTCGATTTGAGCGCTGCCTACGCGCCCACAAGAGCCGCAATTGGAGCAGCAGGCAAGTTGGAGGACAACGTCGATCTCAGCGGAGCGACCGTGGGAGTTCCTCGCCATGAATTGGCAACGAGCAGGACGACGAGGGCGAGGAGCAGACCAAGGCCGACAGTGGACCAGACGGAGATGCCCTTGTTCCTGGCTGAGATAGGCGTTCGACGGCCTTGATAGGCTGTGCGCTCCCGATCGCCATTAAACTGCGCTGGTTCCCGCATGTCATTCATCCCGGGCTACGTGGTATTCAATACCGGACCGCCGCTTCGTGGTCTGCGGGGAGAGATAGGCGATAAATGCGGGATGACCAGGCTGCATTTTAGGCGATCACCTTGCACCTGAACAGTCGAAGCGCCCTGATGACAAACCGCGCAATCTCGACCCCTGCCCGATACGGCACCACTGTGGGTGGCTTGCGCCAGCCCAGCTTGTAGCGTGATAGTCTCTCCTGGATTTGAGATTTGGGCTCGGCGTCCTGCCTGGCTGGCAGGGGATCAACAAAAAACGCCCTCAGACCAACCAGATGTTCCATGTCAAATGCCAGATCGTATGGCAATCGCATCGGCATCAGGCGATCGACGATCCAAGCCGCGGCGCGGCGATTTACCAGGTACGCCCCAGCGCCCTTTTCCCGTGTCAGTGAAATCGCCATCGAATGTTGAGAGGTCAGCCGGCGAAACCGGAACTTCCTTCCCTTGTTGACCGTCGAAAGCCTGACGATGTCCCATTGGTTTCGATTAGCCAGCACCTCCTTCAGGACGGCCATGAAATTCGGGTCGAAATTGAGATCGTTCTCGAGGATCAGGGCATGTTCATCAGGTGATGCAATGAGACGCCGGGCGCAGTCGACATGACTGAGGTAACAGCCGATTTCGTATGGATTTGGTCTTCGCCCGTGCCGAAAGAGGTAGCCGCGCTCATCGAAGTCCGAAATCGGCAGTCGAAGGTCAGCTCCATCCACGGCCGAAATCCTTTCGAAATTCAACCCGAAGGTTTTGATCAGAAACGTCATGCGCCTTCCGCGATCGGGCGCCCGATCGAGGTTGATGAGAAAGGTCCGCAGCTGCGGCAGCGCCTGGCGGGCGATTAGATTGTCGTGCTCGGGAAGGTAGTTCATTGAAGGCCCGGGGATGATCACATCTGCCAGACCTTGCCCACCGAATATCTCCCTGCTCTGTCCGCTTGCTTACGTTTTTGTAAGGTCGCTATCTGTCAGGAAGGCTGAAAGCTAGTTGAAAGCTTCGAGAAGCTACGAACGAGCTGCATCGTGGAGGAAGCACCTGTATCGTGATGAAAGGCGATGCGTAACTCGTACCGGAGGAGACTTTGATGCGTTCATCACGCAGGCTTTTTAATTCAATCGCTATATCTGCAATCATTGCCGCGGCATGCGCGCAGCCGTTCATCGCAGGTTAATGCTTGGTAACCGAGACTCACTGCCTGAAAGGATGCCCCGATGAAGACGCTTTTTTCACCTCTCGCAGCCATGGTCCTGGCTGCATCGTTCGCCCTGCCGCTGAGCGCTGCGCCGATCGCGGTGCCGAAAGCAGCGCCATTACACACCACCGATGTCGAGCTTGTCAGGCACAAGGGCCACGGGAATGGCTATGCTTATGGCCACTACAAGAACCGGAATTACGCCTACCGCGACTGCCGGTATTACGGCTCATGCTACCGTCATCGGTATTCCGGCTATCCACGGTATGGATATCCCCGGTACGGCTATCGCGACTACTACTCCTACCAGCGTAGGCCGGGCGTGAGCCTGTACTTTAATTTCTAGTCACAGTCCTACGGGACAGACGTGGGACAAAGAGACTTTTTAGCCCGTCAGCCCGAACGTTGGCGGGTTTCAATTGCCTGACACTCGCCCGCAAGACTTGAAATCCCTCCGCGATCAGCATGTTTCGACCATGCCTATCCCGCGCCACGATCTCGTTCTTGAACGAGCATTTCCGATCGCAGAATCCTGCCCCGGCTTGGTGCGTGGCGCCGTGCCGCGGGGCGACGGCAACGCACCGCGTGACGGATCTGGCGCTGCCACTGACGCGACATAAGCTCCTTACTGCCAGCACGGTCTTTTAGGACGTAGGAAATGGCGTCCCAGACGACGCTTCGACAATCCTCGATCACCCTCACACAGACCGACCACACGCGATTGTCAAAACTCGCGGAGACCCATAGCTCGAAAAGCACTGATATTGCCGGGAATTGCTTTCCGAACTCGAACGCGCTTGCATCGTGTCCGACGAGGCTATCGCCACGGATGTCGTCTACATGGGTTCCACGCTGCGATTGGTGAGCGACCTCGGCGAAGACCGTGCGGTCACGCTCTCTTTCCTGGAGAGGCGAACATCGCAAAGGGCAAGGTTTCGATACTGACCCCGATTGGAACGGCCCTCATCGGAGTTTCAAAAGGACAATCGATCGACTGGCTGGCTCGCGATGGGCAAGTTCATCGCCTCACGGTGAAGGCGGTAGAAGCAGAGGCGATATGATCTTGGTTTGACGGCATCTCCCGCCCTGTCCGGGGGAACTGAACGCAGTTCGAGCACCACCACCTTCTGGCGCGTAATTCAATGCCAAGGGGTCAGAGATCTTTGAGAGGGGGGTTAGCTCCCGCGCAAGACTATAATCGGTTTCGTTGCCCAGCCGGCGCCGCGCCGCTAAAATCGAAAGCATACCTTTCCGTAGGGCGCCCGCAAGAATTTGGGCGCTCTGTTCCCCAAGCGGTAATGGGAGGCCACAAGGGGGTTTCCGCGACACCTTGTGGCCTCCATGTCCTTCCCCCGGACGGAAGAACGATGACAAGATTAGGTCGAGGAAGTCCAACGACAACTGGACTTTGGTCCGACGTTCTGCCTGCGCAATTGTTTGTACGTTATCGTACGGTTGCATTGCCGAGGAGGCTCGCTACATGCCAGCCGCGTGGCGCAAAGGCTGGTTTCTGGGAGACACCCTATTCGTTCTCTTGCCCTTACAGCGTCTCCAGGATCGGCAATCGCAGGGTAACCAACAGGCCCACCACCGGCTGCATCGCTGAGATACGCGGTACCTCCCGCTCCCTGTATGACTTCTCGCACGATGGCGAGACCCAGACCGCCGCCCTCTTCCTGGGTTCCCATGACCCGGTAAAATCGCTCGAAAACGTGCTTGCGTTCCATCGGATGGATTCCGGGACCATTGTCCTCGACGGTAAACAATGCCCTACCGTCGAGGCGGGTCACCGATACCTTGACCTTGCCGCCCACGGGAGTATAGCGGATTGCGTTGTCGACGAGGTTTACAAGCATCTCTCCCAACATCGTGCCGTCACCTGCGACCCTAATCGGACTGGCTTCCTTCAATCCGATATCAATGCCGCGGCGAAGCGCTTCCTCGGCTTGGGCTCCGAGAACGTCTTCGGCCGCTTTTGCGAGGTCAATGACGTCGCAGCGCAGCCGCCTGCTACCCGGCTCCGCGCGCGACAGGGTCAAGAGCTGGCTTGCGAGCCTGGATATCTGTGTCCGTTGAAAGCGACGGGAATTGGTGCCGTTGGTGCGCGAAGAAAAGGCCCAAAACTCAACAAATCACGCCAACCGGCTTGACCACCCCGCCGAGATCCGGTTCTCGACAATGAGCATTCCCATAAACACGATCACGGCCAGCAACCAGCCGAGGAGTGCATCGGAAACGTAGTGCGAGCCAACTGCAACGCGCAAGGCGGCCATCGTCGCTGCATGCCTCGCTTTGACCGGAATAGCGACTGGTGCGTATCCTGCCTATCTGCAACTGTCAGAAAACTTTCATACGGTTGTCGATGGCGAACTCTATCGATCAGCCCAGCCAAGTCCGCAACAGCTTGAAGCCTATGTGCGGGACTATGGAATCAAGACGGTCATCAATCTGAGGGCACGGGGTGATAAGGGCAGCTGGTATGCAGCTGAGGTGGGGACCACAGAGAGGCTGGGCGTAACACATGTGGACTTCCCGATGTCCGCATCGAAAGTGCTGACGCTGGATCGCGCTGATGAACTTATGAAACTGATGGCTTCGCTACCGAAGCCAATCCTCGTCCATTGCCAGGCAGGAGCGGATCGAACGGGTCTCGCCTCTGCGATTTACAGCACCCGTATTGCAGGCCGGGATGAAGAAGCTGCTGAACGTCAGCTGTCCTTCTACTTCGGACATGTTGGCATCCCGCGCCTCTCCGCAGCATATGCAATGGATGAG
Organism: Rhizobium sp. BK399; assembly: GCF_014194695.1. Classification (GTDB taxonomy): domain Bacteria; phylum Pseudomonadota; class Alphaproteobacteria; order Rhizobiales; family Rhizobiaceae; genus Rhizobium. The sequence continues at coordinate 141,706 of NZ_JACIAH010000009.1, forward strand.
AGCTGGGAGGATCTTGAAGACAGCTCCCGAACTTCCAGCTAATCGGGCGGAGGGACCGACGACAGTCCCGCGACATGGTTCTGTCGCGGGCCAGATTTCAATCAAAAGCGCTTCAATGAGCGGTGGTCATCTTGTCAAAAGCCCCACGCTTCTTGAGGGAACTGACGAGCCCCGTAAGAGCGATGACCCCCACGAACAAAGCGACGAGAGCAATCGCGTACGACAGTTCCTGGTCTGAAATAGAGTCCGCCGCGATCCGGTAGAACTCTGTTGCCAGAAGCGCGATAAGTGTCGAGGACATGGTGGAATAGTCTTTGGCGATGACCCGCCTGATATTGAAGCTCATACCATCCGTCGATGTCGAGAATGCACTGAGCTTGAGTGCCCATCGGGGTACGTCACGGCAATAGGCGCTATAGGCATCGCCGAACTTGTTGGCGAGGAACTCCTCTTCGGCATGGATGATGCACTGATAAATGAAGGCGAAAAGCAAGCATCCAACAACCACGACCACTGGGTTTCCGTGAAACAGGAAAAGCCCGGAATAGACGAGCATATTCCCGACATACAATGGATTGCGGCAAACCCCGAACATGCCTTCTGTGACCAGATCCTTGGCGTAGACCCGCTTGTTCAAGCCGCCCCGTTTGATATATGCGTATCCGATAACTGTTGCACGCAACAGCAATCCGGCAAGCACGACGAGAATCGCCAGGATATTCTTCCACGCCTCGAGCGCTTCACTTCCGAACACCGTCGTTGTCGGCGGCGTGGAGATGAACAGGGCAACAATAATCAGCGGAAATGCCTGGTTTCGGTATTTGAAGAAGAACGTTCCGATCTTCAGCATAAGGGACTTCATGGCAATGGGTTCTCACTTGATCGCGACGATGCCGCAGAAATTATACCAACGGAAGAACACCTCCGTGCTCTTGAAGCCCACCTCCCGGAGCAACTGGATATTTTCCTCCAATCGATAGGGAATGAGCACGTTCTCCAGCGCTTCTCGTTTCTTTGAGATCTCGATCGACGAATATCCGTTGCGCCGCTTGAAGTCGTAGTAGTGGTCGATGAAGAGCCGGTTGAACGTCGTGTCCTCGCTGGTCAGCTTTTCGATGAGCAGCAGACAACCATGTTCGTTCATACCGTCGTAGATGGTCTTCATCACACGTTCGCGAAACAGCGGTCGCACGAACTGCAATGTCAGCAGCATGGTCACGACGCTGGCATTCTCCAGGGAGAAACCGCGATGGAGATCGCCGGTGATCAAATCGATCGAACGGTTCGTTCCCGACGCTTCAATTTTCTCGGCGGCCTTCTTCAGCATCTCCGGGGCATTGTCGATGCCGACAAAATCCACCTGATTGTCAACGAAATGATCCAGCGCAAGCAGTGTTGTGGCTGTCGAACAGCCAATGTCATAGAGATTGGACTGAGGCTGTGCGAAATCCTTTGCCAGTTCGCAGACCATTCGCTGCATCTCGTCATAGAACGGTACAGAGCGGCTGACCATGTCGTCGAAAACATTCGCGACAGTGGAGTTGAATGAAAAGTCTGCGACCGCATCACGTTCGTCGGCGAAAACCTCGTCACGCAAATTCGTATGCAGGACAAGTCGGTTAGACTGATCGGTCATATCCGCTCCAATACACAGCAATGTAAATGGGCGGCTTCGTTCCCCAAGGCACACCCGGCGCATAGCGATTTGGCCATATGTTCCTGACGAGAACCTGAACACCGGGCTGCCCCCGGGGGCCTTCACAAGCGGCGAAGGTGTCCTTCATCCAGCCAAATATGGGCCAAAAAGGAGACTTCCTCGGTCAGCAACCTGTGCGGAATTCTAGTCGCGTTCAGCACGCGAGAGCATCTTAGTGGCGGATGAGCTTCATTCGAGCTGAAAGTTCACGGAGATCGAAGGGTTTGACGAGAAAGTCGTCCGCTCCTCCCTTTATTCCTGCCAGACGATCACTGTACTGGTCTTGTGCGGTCATAATGATGACGCGAACCGTATTGTTTGCCGCCCGAATGTCGCTGAGGAGTGAAAGTCCGTTCCCATCCGGCAGACGCAGATCAAGCAGTACCAGGTCGTAGTTCGCTGATACGAGCCTACGGGAGGCTACCTTCAGGTTCCTGCACCAATCGACAGTGTGTCCCTCGCCAACCATATGAGCTGAAACAGCATCCCCGATCTCTACGTTGTCTTCGACGACAAGAACATTCACCGGCCGGGGCCCCTGATCCACTTCTCATCGTCGGCGGTCTCGCCCATCAGGAATTCCCGCCCCTACACGGTGAAAACACGTCCAGCTCGCGCTGGTAGACCGAGGTCTGCACATTCATCATTCCAAGCACGCTGTGAAAGAGGTTGTCGTGGGAGGTTGGACGAGTTGCCTCCTTGCGAAGGCAGGCGGTGTCCAGCTCCATTGATTTCGTGAAGTCGTCGTCAAGCCACGTCAGGAAAGGCACGTGCGTTTGCTGCGATGGAGCGAAAGTGTACGGCGCACCGTGCAGATAGAGCCCCTTTTCACCCAGGGATTCTCCATGGTCTGACATATAGATCACGCCAGCCGCCATCTGGCTGGACCGGGCCTTGAGGCGATCGATAACGGCGGAGAGGAAATAGTCGGTATAGAGGATGGAATTGTCATAGGCGTTGGTGATTTCGCCTTCCGAGCACCGCCCGAGTTCTGCCGTTCGACAGTCCGGAATAAATCCGCCCATGTGTTCAGGGTATCGAAGGTAGTAAGCAGGACCGTGACTGCCCAACTGGTGGAGCACCAGGACGCTGTCGCCTTGGACGTGATCCAGCCAGTCGTCGAGCTTCTCCAGCAAGATGGCATCCAGACATTCACCTTGCTTGCAGAAGCGCCGATCCTTTGAGCTCGCCAGGTCAACGTACAGGACCCGGTCCGCAACGCCCTTGCTACCCGTGTTGTTATCGAACCAGGCAACGTTGACCCCGGCATGGGAGAGCACGTCGAGTAGGTTTTCGTTGGCGCGTGCCTTTGCGTGCGTGAATTCCGCCCGCGTGAACCGCGAGAACATGCAGGGAATTGATGTTGCGGTAGCCGTACCGCAGCTCTCGGTATCAGGGAAATAGACGACCTTGCGTGCCTTGAGCTGCGGGTTCGTTTCTCGGCCATAACCCCCGAGTGAGAAGTTTTCGGCACGGGCAGTCTCCCCAGCAACAATAATCGTCACTCTCGGCTTGTTGATGCGCGCCAGAGGCGGTTTCACAACAGCGTCGGTCCCGACAGGCTGGACGACAATCAATGCTTCCTTTCGGGCGCTGAGGAAATAGCGCGCCGTGCTTACGATCGGTGTAACGGGATTGAGGCTTTTGGTGATGTCGCGTCGTTCTCTGACAGCGGCACTATACTCTTTCGAGTAGGTGATGCCGCAAACCGCGACAATTCCGAGCGAAATCACGATCGCTGCCAGGTTCCATACGACCTTGCTGACGAACGGTCGGTGATCGACCTTCGTCCACGCAATGATCAAGGACGGTAGGACACCGAAAATCGCAAGATGAAAGGCGAGGTCGCGGGTGATCAGGTGCTGTGCCTCCGCAGGCGTTGTCTCCATCGCATTGCGGATCATGTCGGTGTCCACGACCACGCCAAATCTGTCTATGAAATGGCTTGCCACGGCAGCGACGATGACAAGAAAAATCAGGAACGGCTTTATGAGGTATTTCATCGAGAAGGGAGTGATCGCGGCAACGCAGAGAGCCACCATTGCAAGATATAGCGCCCACAGGGGACCAGTCCCACTTCCGAGATAGTCGTTGGCCTTCTGCCAAAACGTGTTGTTGCAGAAGACAAGAATATAGATAGATACAAAAATGCAAAGCGGAATGCTGCCGATAACGGGCCGTGGCACGCTCACGTTTGCGGGCTCGTTCTTCACTTTCACTTCTCCAACGCAAACGGGCCTTTTGAAGAGGATTGCTGACACCAACCTGAAGCGACGAGAATGAAGGGCGTCCAGATTCATCGCCGGCCGGACGTCGATTCTGTCAAGACATTGCGTCGAACCACGCCCGAATCTGCCGTGCGGACCAACACCAACGGGTCATCGTCCTCCCTTCCCAGGCGATCGCCATTCAATCGAACCGCTCACCGGCCAACGACCGATACCCGCACCGCTTCCGGCCGGTAGTCGTTTGGGAAAAGCCGTTTCAGGCTTTCGATCTTCGGCAGGTCGTTGACGACGATATACGGATACGTCGGATTGTTCGTCAGAAAGTTCTGATGGTAGTCTTCTGCCGGGTAGAACGCCTTCCCAGGTTCAATTGTCGTGACGATCGCCTCATTGTAAACCTTCGCCTGATTGAGTTGGCCGATATAGGCCCTCGCAACTTTTGCCTGCATGTCGTTCGTGGGAAAGATTGCCGAGCGGTATTGGGTCCCCGTGTCAGGACCTTGCCGATTGAGCTCCGTCGGATCGTGTGCGACTGAAAAATAGATCTGGAGCAGATGGCCGTAGCTCACCTTCTTCGGATCAAAGACTATGCGAACTGACTCGGCATGGCCTGTCGTTCCGGTGCCGACCGCTTCGTATTGAGCCGTCGACCTGCCACCACCAGCGTAGCCCGACGTTGCACTGACGACACCGTCAACATGCTGGAAGACCCCCTGCACTCCCCAGAAGCAGCCACCGGCAAGGACGGCGGTCTCAAGCTTTTGTTGGGACGCCATATCCTGAAGCGGTGCTGGAATGGCATGAGCCTCTTCCGCGGCGAGGACGGCGATTTGAAACGCAGACCCGGCTGCAACCGCCATGGCCAGGGTTGGCACGAGAGCCACTTGTCTCAAAAGACCCCCATGACGCGTCATTTCGATCTCCTTAGTCTGATGGGAACAGGTAGGCCTGACGCCAAGGTTCGGGAACGTGATGTCGAGTGCATGGTCGCTGATCGGTGCCGCCTTCGCGTGAGGGCCGGTCGGGCCCGACCGGGTCAGGATGTCGCCGAGCGGAAACGGAATCATGCGAATACCCCTGACCTGTCAGCCCGCGAGTGGATGGAATTTCATGGCGACGCCGTTCATGCAATACCGATGGCCGGTAGGCTTTGGACCATCATCGAAGACATGTCCGAGATGGCCGCCGCAACGACTGCAATGGACTTCCGTACGCACCATTCCAAGTGTCGCATCCGTGGAGGTCCCAACCGCGTCCTTGAGCGGCGCCCAGAAGCTCGGCCATCCTGTCCCACTGTCAAATTTCGTGGTGGACGAAAAGGCATTCTGGTCGCAACCCGCGCAAGCGAAATTGCCTTTTCTATGCTCCTTCAACAATGCACTCGAGAAAGGACGCTCCGTGCCTTCCCTCCTGAGGACGGTGTACTGATCCGGGGTGAGTAGCTTCCTCCACTCGGCATCACTATGCGATATGGCGAAGGTCTCGCGGGCGACCGCAGACTGCCTTCCGAAGCAAAGCCCAAACGCGCCCAGTGCAGCGCCGATCAGAACTTGACGCCTGCCCACCATCTTGTTCTCCTCCTCGGTTCCCTGACCCGCGTCCGACGTGTTCGGGCTGCGGTATCGGAAGATCTGCCTTTTGTTGCACACATGGAAGTGGCAACACTGAAAAGTGAAACCGCCTTTTTCCCGATCTGTTCAGGACGAGCAACACCGGCATCCACGACAACAGGCCTATCTTCGCAGATTCCAAAGTTTCAAAAGCTCGAGCGGTCCCGAAATACCAGCTTCGATGACGAACGGGTCCGATTTCAGAGGGCTTTTGACCGGTAGCCCGTGTCCGAAGCCTCTGAGCGAATAGAACGACACCTGCCCCTTGTGGAACCCATCCCATCGCACCACGTGCCCCCAGGGCTTGTGCAATTGCTTTGCCGTTGCCACTTCGATGCCAACGATATCCAGCCACTGTGAGGCGGCTGCGACAGCGTTGTCCGGATGGACCGTACGATCGCCGCTCCCCTGCCAGATCGATATGGGCGGCCACGTCTTCCGCTCCGGGGAGATCGTGCGTGCCAGATCGCCCCATTCGCGAGGCGAGCGCGAATGACCGGATTTCATCGTTCGAAGCGCCGAAATTGCATCGCGTGCCGCCCCATAGGGCATGCCGGCAAAGATCGCCCCGCCAGCGAACAGATCAGGGTAGGTGACAAGGAGAGCCGATGTCATCGCACCACCGGCCGAAAGTCCCGCCACATAAACGCGGGCGCGATCGACTTGGTATTGCCTGACAGCATGATTGATCATTTGCCTGATCGACATCAGTTCGCCCCGGTCACGGGCGATGGCGCTCGGCCGAAACCAGTTGAAGCAACGCTGCGGGTTGTTCGCTTCTCTCTGCTCGGGATAGAGAAGGATAAAACCGCGCTGGGCTGCAAGCTTTGAAAAGCCGCTCGCAAGGTCGAGGCTCTCCGGTGTCTGTCGGCAGCCGTGAAGGAACAAGACGAGCGCCGGCTTTGGGGGATGCCTTCTGGGCACGAACAGCTTCATTTTCAGGCGGCCGGGGTTTGAGCCGAAATCCGTTACTTCAGTGAGCACGGGCTTTGGACTTGCCGGTCGGCGCCGACGTGTGGTCGGCTGTTTGGGTATGCGAAAGAACGACGTCTCGAAGAGGCGCCGGACCTTCTTGCGATTTTTCAGGAGTCGTGAGAGTGACCTGGAGAGTTTCAACGTCATTGGCGGGCCCCGTTTTGACGTCCTCGACGCTTCTCCCGCGGCACGCCGCCATCGATAGACAATGCGCCAGTTTAACTAGGCGACGATGACCGCTATCCAAGCGGCAGGAGAAAAAACCTCGCAGGCTGCCGATACCTGCTCAACACTGAGGCAGGGGGAATGGGGAGGGGACCAGGCGCACGGTTGATGGCTTCTCCCGGGAGACAAAGATGAAAAAAACGCCCGTCACGATGTGACGAGCGCTTTCAAATTCCAAGTCTGGATGGCGCCGATTAACGGCCCGAGGCTGCCTTGGCAACGCTACGAATTTCGGCGCGATCGATACCGAGATCGTGCAGTTCGCGATTGCTCATGCGGCCGAGCTCTGAGACCGTCTGCTGGTACTTGCGCCAATTGTTGAAAGAGCGTGCTACGTTCATAATGACTCCCCTTTCCTGGGCTTTCAAAGCTCAGCTGCCAGTCCGTGGCGCTTCGTTCGCTTTGTTGAAGTTTATGTAGTGATCTTGGATCTGAATGTGCAGCGCTAAGGGGTGATCCCAGCCCTGCCTTAGGTGCATAGCGCCTGGCTACTCGTTCGGCACGCGCCTCCCTTTCCGCACATGACGTTGTGTCCACCTTTGGGCCAAACGTGGTCAATGCCCTGTCATCAGAAGGGCTACCGGCTCGCTTTCAAGCAATTCCCTGAGGTAGAGGCATTCTCGAGAAAAATCTCGTCCAGTCAGGAGCTCGGTCAGTTTGCCGTTGATCGATGACAGCTCGAGAACCGTATCGTCCCAGAAGTCGGGACCAGCGCTGAAGGCCCTCGTCGTGACATGCCCCAGCATCAGACGGGGTGCGACGACGATGAGCGTAAGATTTCCAAGAGACCGGGCATAGGTGACAATATTCCTGGCACGACAACCTTTTGCGCTGATTGGCAGGTAGTTGCCTCGTTCGAAAAGGCGCGGATGAGCTCGTCGCAACTGCAGGACCGTTCTGATCATGTGCTGCTTTCGACGTTGAAATTCGTTGCCGCAATCTTTGCGACCGTCCTGGTAGACCGCCCCGGCCAGCCGTTTAAAGTCGGCCGGGCGCCTGTTATCAGGATCGACAAGGCTGAAGTCGGACGCCTCGCTTCCCTGGTAGATGTCGGGAATACCCGGCGCGGTAAGCTTTATAAGGGTCTGGGACAAGGAATTCACGGCGCCTGCCGCGACGAACGGACCGATCGTCGCCACAAGATCCTGCCGGAAAGCCGAATTTTCGGCCGATGTCAGGGCCTCGGCGTAAGTCTTGACGGCATCTTCGTAGGCTTCGTCCACATCGGTCCAACTTGTGGTGAGCTTTGCCTCCCGGACGGCCTTCTCGGCGTACGCGGTGAATCGCCGCGTGATGTCGTCAGCACGGTCAGAGTCTGGCCAGATTCCGGCCAGAGCCTGATAGAGCATCCATTCGACATCAGGCTCTGGCACGGTCTTGCCGGAAAGATCGGTCAGATACCTGGCGTTCAAGCTGCGCCAGCGCGCGAAGGCGATTGTCCAGTCAACGGGCGCTTCGCTCAGCGTATACAACAGAGCGCGTGCATCCTCGCCTCTTTTGGTGTCGTGGGTGGAGGTCGCCGACAATCCTTTTGGTTGCCTCTTTTGCCTCTCCATCATCAGGTCGTGGAACGCCTCGATCCCCCCTGGAACGGAACTCGGATCACCCCCGACCTCGTTGGCCGCGAGAAGCAGGGTGAACCTGTAGAAGAGGGTGTCTTCGACAGCCTTGGCCATGATCGGGCCGCTTAACTGCTGCAAACGGGCACGGAACTCCGGTTGGCTTCCGTCGCGGAGCACGGATCCGACCCAATCCAGGGCATCTCTTTGTTCTTGATGTGGCGCTGCTTCGACAAGGACTTTTCGGAGGACGATCGCATCCTCTTCATCGAGAGCGCCCTCTTGCCCGTATGTGCGATAGACCCGAAATGCCACCAGGATTTCCTTGATGGCCTCCCCAATCGCCGCTTCCGACAGGTCGGTGCGCGCGCCGCTTGCGAGCCCTATCAATCTCTGCATTTCGCCTTTGAAATTGTGCTCGACCATCAGGCGTTTGGCCTCGCGCAGATCCTGCTGGTAGTTCGAAGGCGCGGAGGCAATGGTGGCGTAGGTCTCACCAACCGAACGCACCCCCTCCGGATCGATGAAGAGGTTTGAAAGAGCCGCGATGAATTCGTAGCCAGTCGTTCCCTGGACTGGCCAGTTCCGGGGCAGGCTCTCCCCCTTTTCGAGGATTTTTTCCACCACGACGAAGACATCGGCCCCTATCTTCTTTCGAAGCCGGTGAAGGTATGAGGTCGGATCGGTCAGTCCGTCGATATGATCAAGCCGCAGACCCTGAACCTTACCAGAACGGACGAGGTCGAGGATAAGGGCGTGGCTGGCGTCGAACACATGGTCGGCCTCCACGCGCAGCCCGACGAGACCTGTCACCTCGAAGAACCGGCGGTAGCTGAGGTGCGAGGCTGCCTCCTTCCAATGGATCAACCGCCAGGCCTGGGCGTTGTGAACGGCTGCGATCTCGGCAGGGTCAGCAGGGTTGGGAACGGAGACGACGCTTGCCGGATTGAGCGGCAGGCGAGTATCAAAATAGGCGAGGTTCCAGTCGCCGGTCGATTGATCCCGCTGCAGCTCAAGCTCTCCGTCAGCGAGTGTGTCGTCGAACGTTTTGCCGAGAATTGGAAGGGTGAGCGGCTCGCTCCAGTCGATATCGAAATAATCGCTAAAACGGCTACTCTCTCCGAATTTGAGGACATGCGCCCACCATGGGTTTTCCACCGACGCGGCCATATGGTTGGGAACGATATCAAGGATGAGACCAATACCATGGTGTTTCAGGGCCTCCGATAGCCGTTCGAAGCCCTGCCTCCCGCCAAGATCGGGATCGAGCTCGTTGCAGTTCGTCACGTCGTAGCCGTGGGACGATCCTTTCGTCGCGGTGAAGATCGGCGATGCGTAGAGATGGCTTACGCCAAGATCGCGTAGATAAGGCAACGCCTCGACCACCCGGTCAAACGTCATCCCGTTGCGAAACTGTATGCGGTAGGTCGACGTCGGAACAATCATTGACTGATGCTCCAGAGTACGGACCAGGGCGCGAGTGCGCCGCGTGTCATCGATCCGGTTGAAAAGAAGGGTGGGTCCCGTCCGACATCGCCCAGCGACACCCTTTCATCGGTCAGATTGCAGAGGAGCTTTAATATTTCCCCGTCCGACACGCGCCATTCGACGCACAGTGCATCGCCAGGCAATCTCAGGAAGGTCCCGTTTTTCGAAATCATCGTCAGACGCGGGATGACATGCTCGCGCCTTGCCTTGAGTGCTCCCTTGTAGAACTCAAGCCACCCGATGGATGCCGGCATGCAAGCCGTCAACCAATCGAGCTTTGCTGACCTGAAGGAGGCTTCCGCTGTCGGATCCGGAAGGTCGTCGACATCAAATCCGGGAAGCCTGGAAAGCTCGTGTCTGCGCCCAACCCTGACTTTCTCATTCAAGTCGTCATTGAAGTCGCAAAAGTAGGGGAATGGCTCCACCGCGCGCCATTCCTCGCCCATGAAAAGCATCGGTATTTGCGGAGCAACGAGATAGATTGCGGCGATGGCCTTGAGCGCATCGGCAGGAAGCGAGGCGATCCGTCTGTCACCCAAGGCCCGGTTGCCAATCTGATCGTGATTTTGAATGAACGAGACGAAGGCGGTGGGGGGTAACCCCAACGCGGATTTGCCTCTCGCTGCCCTGTGATAGGACATGTACTCGCCCTGATAGACAAAGCCTTCTGCGATCGCCCTGCCGAGCTTTTCCAGATCGTCGGCGAAATCCGCATAATAGCCGGACACTTCACCGGTCGCTGCAGAATGCAGAACGTGATGAATGTCGTCGTTCCATTGCGCGGTGAAGATTAACGCCCGCCCGTCAGTATCGCGTGTCAGAAGATCGCTGTCATTGCTCTCGTTCTCCCCAATCAGGTGGATATGTCGCTCGCCGGCGGCCAATCGGACCCGCCGCGCCAACTCCGCAAGAATGTGTTCTTCGGAATGGTCCTTAATCGCATGGACGGCGTCTAGGCGAAGACCATCGAGCTTGAAGCAGGTGATCCAGTAGATTGCATTCTGAATTACGAACTCCCTGATCAGCCGCGATTGTTCTCCATCATAATTGATGCCATTGCCCCAAGGGGTTTGGTGATGGTCCGTGAACAGTGGCGCATAGGCACCCTGGTAGTTCCCGTCGGGGCCAAAATGGTTGTAGACGACATCAAGAAAGACTGCGAGCCCGCGTCGATGTGCTTCATCGACGAGCTTCTGGAGTTCCTCGGGCCGACCATAGTTGCTGTCAGGAGCGTAGGGCAGCACCCCATCGTAGCCCCATCCCCATCGGCCGGGGAAGTCACCAACCGGCATGATCTGGATCGCGGTGACGCCGAGCTCTCTCAGATGGTCGAGCCGATCGATCGCGGCAAGGAAAGTTCCTTCTTCGGTGAACGTTCCCACGTGAAGCTCATAAAGTACGATTTCTTCCCAAGGTCGGCCGTGCCAGCCCTTCGTGATCCACTCGTAGGATGCGAGGTCGACCACCTCACTGGCCTCATGAACGTCTTCTGGCTGAAACCGGGATGCCGGATCGGGGACGGCAAGTCCGTCCGACAGGATGAACGAGTAGAGCGATCCGGGCGTAACATTGGCAACCTCGCATTCGTGCCAACCATCCGCCCTTCGCGCCATCTCGAAGCGATCCATTCCTTTCACATTCAACCGGACAACGTCCTGCAGTGGCGCCCACAGCCGAAAGGCAACCAAACCGACGCCCCGGACGGACGGACCAAAATCGAAATCCCTCAATCCCGCCTCCTGGAGACCCCGCGACGCTCCATCATTCACGCAATTGACAACATGTCCCTTCAGCTCATCGCAGGCAGAGCCAACCTAATGTCCTTGCCGCGGATTGGTTCCGAGCGCCGGCCATTTCTGCGGGATGGCACGCACAAAATATTTGCCTCGGCCAGGAACTGTGACGCCGATTTGTCGTTTCGAAGCGCGGTCAAACAGCTGCGTTGATCAGCCCCGGCTTTAGATCGGGATCCGCGGTAAAGATTGGAGGCGCGCTCATGAACGATAACAGGGAAGAGTGGATCGCGGCGCGGGCTTACGCGTTGTGGGAGCAGGCAGAAAAACCCTTGTGGCAAGATCAGGCTCACTGGCAGCAGGCGGTTCTTGAGCGCGATCTCCTGGAGCAGACGCGCGCGTCAGCCGATGGACAGGAGGTGATGAGCCGTGTTCGGTCAGCTCGTTCGCGAGGCACGGACGCTTCGAGCATTCTTGTGGTCGAGGACGAGCATTTTCTTCGCTTCGAGACTGTGGATGTTCTCGAGCAGGCCGGATACCGGGTCCTGGAGGCCGCCAACGCCGACGAGGCCCTGGTTCTTCTCAAGACAAACTGCGTCAACACGCTCTTCACCGATATCGACATGCCTGGCACGATGGATGGGCTCGGCCTTGTCAAGACCGTCCGGTCGAAATGGCCGTCCACGAAATTGATCGTCACGTCAGGCCTCATAAAACTCTCACATCGGGACCTGGAGAGCGGCGTTCACTTTATCGCCAAACCTGCACCGAGCCGGGAGTTGCTGAAGCTGATCGTATGAGCGCAGAAAGGCGAACCCAAAGAGGTTGGCGACTGTCTGCTTGGTCACAGCGTTATCGATAGCACAGAGGATGCCGTGACCGGCGACACGCAGTGACTGCATTGAACTCCGCCTTGCGTGTGATCCTGCGTCCCACAAAGCGAGGGGCAGCGGAGGCTTGCAAACTTAATGCCAGCGCCTCACCACGGGTGGTGGATCGTCGTGGGCGGCTGACCCTGGAAAAGGCTTAACACCCGTCTACCAACCCGTTTTCTGGACCAGGCTCCAGCGGCGGCACTGAAAGGCGTGGACCTCACGGGTCCCTTTTTCTTGGACTTGAACAGACGGTGACTTTCCGGATCGCGGGCGTTTCCCGATACCCCGACGAACCAAGCCGTGGTGGGGGTTGAAAAAGCCGAGGCCGCGGCATGTGCAGCGGCCTGGCTGTAAACAGAGTTGCAAAGGCCCCGACTGGGGCATGTCGGGTCCGGTGCGGCCCTGCTCGCAGAGGATTTCAGGACGCACCACAGCATAACCGTTTGCGGCGGAAACGTTATCCAGTCGTTTGGATGAGTGGCTTATCACTTAGATTGGGCGGGGAGAAAGTGCGGGTCCGCAAGGGGTGTTAGAGCGGACCCTTAGCACTGTTGACAGAAGAGGCCAGTTCTGGGCCGAGCTCATATAAGCACAACCAGCCAATGCGTGCACTTACCTCAATAGACGTATAACCGCCTACTGGCAGCTGATTAAAATGACAGGCTCCGGCCTGACGCGCTCGTCGTGCCAATTGAGATCGAACCAGGATGCGTGTTTGTCTGTAAGCTGACAGGCAAGGGCCCGGTCTTCACAGGTGACCGGACCCTCCCGCACCGCCTCATCACGTCAGAGCACGGCGGGAGCGGAATAGTGCGTGAGTCGCAGTCGGTCAAGCTGGTACGGCGAGAAGTCGTTGCCCTCTCCCTCCCAGGCAAGGTCGAGGTGAAAGTGAAGTATGAGCGGGGCCGGCCCGTGCCAGTTCAAAGCCACACGGCCCTTTTTGTCGGCCCGAGCCTGGCCAACAAAGGTCGAGGGGTTATGGTCGACAGAGACGGATGCGAGCACGTTCGCCCGTTTCAAAAAGCCTTGGCAATAAATCTCAACGTGCACGACACCCAAAGGGCGCAATCCTTGATAATTATCCTGCCGTGTTGGTATCATCGACTTGCAATGCCGACTTGCGCGAAGGTTGAGTCTTTAGCCGGGCATTGCCGGCCAGATGAATTCGATAAATCCAGGCCCAAGCACGTCACAACGGACGTGATTTCATAGCGTTCAAGCAAGTGTCTGGAACAAAACCGATCGAGAACTCGTTGCCGTGATCTCGATCAAACGGGGTTTCTCGATGTTCAAGGCGATTAAACTTGCGCCGGTGCTCGGCGTTACTTGCGGGCTTTATGTATCATCGCTGCTACCGGCGCAGGCTCTTAGCGTCATTGCTCCAGCAACGCAGGTCAAATCCGATGACCAAGACACTTTGTCGGCTTTTGCCTCCAGCGGTCAGAGAGAACCTCGCGACAGCTTTCTGCTTTCAAGCAAGGAAATCGCCCACGTCAGGTGGTGCGCCAGACGTTATCCGTCCTACCATGCAACCGATAACACCTACGAAATGCCCGAGGGGGCCAGAGCCGAATGTCGCTCTCCGTATTGACGGCTTAAACCATCCATGCCGTTGACCGAATTGCTGATCGCGTGGTCGGCACCCGGCAGATTATGCCCTCCCCTCCCCGCCTTTTTTCTACGCCTCGGTTGCGGCGGCGTTCGAGAACAGTCCGAGTGCGGCGATGATTGCGGGCAGGACAAATGCGGCTGCTGGTGCAACAACGAAAGCAAGTGCGCCAAGTCCACAGCCGGCTGCAAACGCAATCACTGCGACAACCATGCGCTTGATTCGAGCGGACGCTGCCGCGCTCTGCTCGCCTTTCTCTCCTGCCATGATATCGGCCAGATCGAGCATGATCTGCGTCGTCGTTCCAGTCATGAGCGTCGAAGGCGGTGCCTTGGGAAGATGAACTCTGTGGACAGCGTTCTGGATTGCCATTGCGGCAACAAGCGTCATGCCAACCCCGAGCATCACATCACTCTCGGCTACTGCGAAAGGACCATGCCAAAGTGCGTAAGCAGCAACCGCCGACAGCAAGAGCAACTTTATGAACAGAAGCGGTCTGAGCACCGGCAAATTCCGACGTTCGAGGCAAAGGCCTGCCCAGCGCGTCAAGAATACCACGACACAAAAGACCGGCAATGCCAGCAGCTTTGGAAGTGCACCAGCCGTGCCGAGGGCAAGGGTCGCGCCAAAGGTTACGAAGTTGCCGGTAACATGTGCGGTGAACAGGCCCGAAAGCGCGAGAAAGCCGAGTGTGTCGACATAACCGCCATTGAAACTCAGGAGCAGCGGAAGAGCCGGGAACTTCATCTGTCTATCCAATCCGTTTAAGTCTGTTCGGGAGACTGGTCTGCCAACGCGTCGTCGGCAGATCAGGGAGCCTTGGTCAGGCCTTTACGAAGGCAAGAAGGTCGGCGTTCAGCACATCGGCGTTGACAGTCAGCATGCCGTGAGAAAGGCCAGGATAGGTCTTGAGCGTGGCATTTTTCAAAAGCTTCGCGGCTTTCAAAGCGGAGTCTGCAATCGGAACGATCTGATCGTCCTCGCCATGCAGGACAAGGGTTGGGACCGAAATTGCCGTGAGGTCAGCGGTCTGGTCGGTTTCCGAGAAGGCCTTGATCCCGTCATAGTGCGCCTTGGCGCCACCCATCATTCCCTGACGCCACCAGTTCTGGATGATGCCTTCCTGCACCTTGGCACCGTCGCGATTGAAACCATAAAACGGTCCGGCCGGTACATCACGGAAGAACTGGGCGCGGTTTGAGGCAAGAGCGGCACGGAAGCCGTCGAAGACCTCGATCGGCAATCCCTCCGGATTGGCTTCAGTCTTCAGCATCAACGGCGGTACCGCCGAAACCAGGACCGCCTTGGCAACGCGGCCAGCGGGTTCTCCGTATTTGGCCACGTAGCGAGCGACCTCGCCGCCGCCTGTCGAATGACCGATGTGAACGACATTTTTAAGATCGAGCGCTTCAACAACTGCGAATGCGTCCGAGGCGTAATGATCCATGTCATGGCCATCGGCGACCTGGCCAGACCGGCCGTGACCGCGACGGTCGTGAGCGATGACACGGTAGCCATTTGACAGGAAGAACAACATCTGCGCGTCCCAGTCGTCTGATGACAACGGCCAGCCGTGATGGAACATGATCGGCTGCGCATCCTTTGCGCCCCAGTCCCTGTAGAAAATCTCGGTGCCGTCTTTCGTGGTGATAAAGCCCATTGTCTTGTTTCCTTCGTTTAAAGTGGAATTCGGTGAAGTAGAGGTTGAAATCTGGAGGGGCTGGAAATGGTCGGTCCCCCGTTGCGAGAGGGCCGGTATCGAAATTGCTGCGGTCGCTTCTCCTTCTCCTACTATGCTTTCCCGAGCGGCATGACAGGCGGCTCTCGTCGTTTTGGTGGAGGAAGAATGGCCGGAAAAGGTTGATCATACAATTGCAAGAATAATTCATATTTCATTGCCATTTTTGCAATAAGCCCGGTCCCTGCCGCGTGAGGTTCCGAATGTGCAACAGCAAGGCGGCAAGGCGCCCGGCCGGCGCCGTGTCCCGAACAAAGACCGCAAGCAGCCCTTTATCCGCGTATCGCCTCGAGCTAGACAGCCCAGCAAGAGCAGCCGAGGGCGCCAAAGAAACCCTTCAGATCAGCTATCGGAAGTTTTGCGGTCCATGCGCCGGCATGGTCATGGCCATGGACGCCGCAATTGCTGGCGCAGCCACAGGAAGCAATTGTAGTCTCTCTGAGTGATTTCCTCCCTGCACCATCTGGCTCTCCCCAGGCCGCGTAGCCTCCGAACCCGCGAACGGGCAACAAATCAGGCATGGCTGGCGGGATCTCGTCAAGGAAGTCATTCGACGCCCGACGCAGCGTTCGCAAGGGATGCGGGCGCGACGGGGCACACGAGAACTCGACCATTCGCGCCTGACATTTGCCGGTCCTGGCAAGTTTATAACTGGTAATCCTCTTCGGGTCGCGCCAGCTTGCGAGCGTGATGCAGGAGCGCGTCCCCTGGCCGATGAACTTGGCCTCCTGCTGTCGCGGCGCATCGAAACCGATAAGCATCTTTTCAACGAAGGCATGTCCCCGGAGTCGACACACAGTCATCGTTGACGGCACGGATCCGACATCTTTTTGAAATTCTCCATGCTCCGCCATAAACAGGTAGCGATCATGCCGTACGGCTGAAAGCCTTTGGCACCTATGCTTCCGCTTGGCCAGGTTGATGGCGGGATTTGGCTGCTGCGAGGGTAATAGACTGTACCAAAGGACAGACATCGCTACGCCGAATGGTGGCCTTGCCTTCCTGTCGGGCTTTGGCTCAGTCTCGGAGTCAGGACCACGGGGGTGGCTGATGAATCACGCAGCAAGGCGCGCAGGGCAGATCGATAGGGAGATTGGCGAACGCCTCAGGTTCCTAAGGGAAATGAAGGCACTCAGCCAGACAGAGCTTGGCTCCGCAGTAGGCGTCACTTTCCAGCAAATACAGAAGTATGAACGCGGCATAAGCAGGTTGTCGGTTTCGGCCCTGATCATCATCTGCAGGACACTGGACATCCATCCGCTCGAATTCGTCGGCGGTTATTTCGATGGCGTTGACGGTCTCGCCACGATGGATCTGCTCATGAGGCGCTTGAAGGATGCCGAGGATAGGCTGGGGCAGATCAAGTCGATCGTCACCTGAGCCACACAAACCACCAGATACAAGCCTGCCCGTCGAACAGCGCGTCGGTGCCGTCGAGGTTCGTCGCATGCCCTGGAATGGTATCACGAAAAAGCTTTGGGACCTTCGACCGGAGGCTCTTGAGTTCAGTCTCCTTGACAAACGATGCTGCGTCCAGCGGACGGAACCATTCAAGCTTTCGCTGGCCGCGCTCTGGAAAGAGTGACCTGGTCTGCCGCACATCCACAAGGTGGACGCCGACCGTCGCGCGTACTTCACTCCCGCGGCAAGGGTTTTCAGGTATGTGAATTTGCCGAAGACTCGCTTTCGCGCCCTCCCTTGACGCCCGCTTCTTCCCAACCCTCCTGTTCGGCCACCTTGTGCGATTTCAGGCCCGGGATGAGCCATCCCTTGGGAATGTCCATCTCCCAGTCTCTCGTGTGGTGATTAAAAGGATTCTCCATTGGCCCCTTGCTGCAGATGGCCCCCAAAACCAGCGAGCCTTGTCAATATATTGCGTTCATGAGAACGAAGTGGAGCGGGAACGGACGAGAGCAAGCGTTTGGCTTTTCTGTTTCTCGTTCGCTTTGAACCGCGCAGAGATCCTGTCCCGAAGTGCGGCAAGGTCGTAAGGCTTTGGCAGGTAGACAACGCTTTCACCGAATTCTGAAATGTCCACATCGCGTCCGGAGGTTATCCAGACCGGAAGGGACGGTCGGGTGACGGTCAGCATCCGGGCAAGGTCCAGACCGCTTAACCCACCGGGCATGTCAACATCAGTGACCACAGCCTCGATGCATCCGTTCGTTCCCAGGGCTGCAACCGCTTCGAGCACATTACGGCATTCGATGACGACATGGCCGTCATCGGCCAGTTCGTCGGCGAGTGCGAAGCGGATCAAGGGTTCGTCTTCCACAATCAGGATTCTTGCCATTCTCGGTGTCTCCATTGTCAGACGATGGCTAAACGCAAGGTGGATCAAATTGGTACACGTAGCCCCATCAGTATTTTGATTCATGCTTAACAAAAAACGAATGACGGAGTGAGCAATCGGCATGTCTTTGGCTTTCCGCTTCTTGCGATCAGTTTAATTGTGAACAATGGCATGGAAAATTTGCAATGGGTGTCCGACCGGCGGAATCCCCACGACCGTCGCCGGAAGACAAGGACGACACCGCAGCCGCCCGACGCTCTTGCATGTAGGACAAGACAGTGACCTCCGACCAGAAGCCAGGCATCCTATAGCGTCATTGTTGTCGGATCGGGATTTTCGGCGTGATATAGGATTCAGACGTCGCCGATCATGTGGCGAGGTCTATCGGTGACGAGAAGACCGAGGTCAACTAATCAAACCTTGATGTGACGTGGCTCGGCAATGCCTGGCCGATTTACGAGACAGAATCCAATGGCGCACGTTCAGTCGGTGAATTCGACCACAATGCCGGGCTTGACCATGCCGGCCAGTTCCTGCGCATCCCAGTTGGTAAGCCGCACGCAACCGTGTGAGCCGACCTTGTCGATGAGTGACGGTTCGGGGGTTCCGTGAATTCCGTAGGTCGGCTCTGTCAAATCAATCCAGACTGATCCCACGGGACCATTGGGACCGCCGGGTAGTTTCAGGATCTTCTTGTTCTTGCCCTGCTGGAAGTTGATTTTCGGATTGTAGATATACGGCGGCATCCGCGCGACGCCCTTGACCTTGTGCGTCCCGGTAGGTGATGGCGTCTCTTCGCTTCCGATGGTCGCCGGATAGGCAGCAATTAGTGCACCGTCTGCCGCAAAGGCTAGTACCCGTCCGGATTTTCTGTGAACTTCTATTTTTTTGACGGAGCCAGCCTTGGGACCACCGGGCATCGCAACGAGCACTGTCGCTCCGACTTTAAAGTCCACACCGGAATTCAGTGCCTTCAGCAGGTCTATGTCCATATGGAAACGTTCGGACAGTTTTTCCGCGATGCTTGTGTAGCCAAGATGTTTCATCTTTGCCTGCTTGGCGTAGTCCTTGGGAATTTTGTCTAGCAAGTCAGCGGCATCGTCCTCGGTAATCCGATAGGGTTGGATGACAGCCGCCTTGTCTGAAAGCCGTTGAACGACGTCCGGATCGAGCTTTCCGTCCGATGAAAGATTCTGCAAGGTTTCGAACCCGGCGACCGCCTTTGTAACGTTTTCACCGTAATGGCCGTCAATGACCCCGGGCGACGATCCCGCGCGGTCAAGGAGAACCTGAAGGCGGACAATGGCGGGGTCCGGCTGAGAGGGGGCATTCTGCGCGGGGCGCTCAGGCGGTATTGCCTGCAGCGAGGCGGAGTTGATCGCCTCCGCCGTAAGCTCATCCGCAGCCGCAGTCCCAAACAGTATGAGAACAATGGATGTTGCGAGAGCGATAGTCTTCATCATAGAAGTAAAATTGACATCGCACCAACTTGTTCCAAGCCTTCGCGCGATTTCGCTTTCAACCTGATAGCGCGCGTCGACGATGCCCGTCGGACGGCCTGGCGAGGGTACGCTCTCAGAGCGTGTCGCGCACAAGCTAGTGCTTGGAGCCAAGCGAAACATGCAAGACAGTTTTACGTGTACTACCTTCCAACTAGAGCAACGCTCTGGGGTCAGCGCTAGGCGCTGGTCCGCGGGACATGCCGGCATGAGCCATTCTGCGAAAGGGTCGGAAATGCAGTGCCCGATTTTTCGCCTGGCGACGCCGGGGCGATCAATGCCAATCCTGCCAGCGTCGCGCCCGCTGCTCTAATGCGCCGACGGGATCGTTCATGTCGGCGACGCATCTCCAGCAACTGCAATCCGGCGCGGCTATGTCGGAGCGTCGAGCGTGGCCAGCACCCGCCATTCGTTCCGCGCCGAGATCGCCTCGTCGGCCCTAGATCGACGAGCGCTATGTACCGAAGCAGCTCGACCGGCAAGTATCTGTGTCGGTCCCCTTTGAAGGGCCCTCGCCTGCCGCTACACCCCTCGTAAGGTGAAAACTTCGCGTCGGGGTTTCAGCTGACAGCTTAAATTGAAATCGACAGGTCAAAGGCACAAGAACTGCCCCGTTTACCCAAGCCGTGTAAGCGGGGCAAAATCGGTGGCAGCACGTTTGTCGTTGAAGACGGTGTGATTGTTGGGATGCACTACATCCGAACTAATCGTACCGGCGGAGAAAAACATGTTAGCAACCGCGGCTACGTGACAGACACGGCGGCAAGTGGTCGAGGCTTGGCTCGTCGGATGCACGAGCATTCGTCTGCTCACATAGTGCTTCTTGATTAATTGCAGGACATGGCAAAACGCTCTATTTTCCCTTGCAGGGCGCCTCGACGAGACGGGAGCGGGCTTGCCAGGCCGGACCGTCTCGGTTTCCGCACCAATCCCAGATGCCGTTCGACGATACGATCCAGGAGGAGACGTACGATGGGCGAAACGACGCCGGACAACATCATGCAGCTCGGGATGGGGTTCTGGGCCTCCAAAGCCATGCTCACCGCGGTCGAGCTTGGCGTCTTCACAGCGCTCGCAGCCGGCCCGGCCAACCTGCCCGACCTGCAGGCCAGGCTGCAACTGCATCCCCGCTCGGCCCGCGACTTCTTCGACACCCTAGTGGCCCTGAAGCTGCTCGAACGCGAGGATGGCCGCTATCGCAATGCCCCTGATACAGACCTCTTCCTCGACAAGGGCAAGTCCTCCTATATCGGCGGCATCCTCGAAATGGCTAATGCCCGGCTCTACGGTTTCTGGGGCTCGTTGACCGAAGCCCTGCGCACCGGCGAGCCGCAGAATGAAGCCAAGCAAAGCGAAGACTTCTTCGCCGCGATCTATGCCGAGCCGTCGCGGCTGCGCGGGTTCCTGGAGGCGATGAGTGGAATCAGCGCCGGTGCGGCCCAGGCGATCGCCGCCCGGTTCGACTGGTCGAAGTACAAGACCTTCGTCGATGTGGGCGCGGCGCAGGGCATGGTGCCGGTGGTGATCGCGCAAGCGCATCCGCATCTTCAGGCCATCGGCTTCGACCTGCCCGCCGTGCAGCCTATATTCGACGAGTTCGTCGCCCGGCATGGTCTCGCTGACCGTATCCGCTTCCAAAGCGGAAACTTCTTTGACGGCCCGATGCCGAATGCGGATGTGATCTTGATGGGGCACATCCTGCACGACTGGGATCTTGCCGAGAAGAGGATGCTCTTGGAAAAGGCCTTTGCCGCACTGCCGAACGGCGGGGCCGTGATCGTCTACGATGCCGTCATCGATGACGAGCGCCGCTTGAACGCTTTCGGCCTGCTGATGAGCCTCAACATGCTGATCGAGACCCGTGGCGGGTTCGACTACACCGGCTGCGACTGCCAGGCCTGGATGCGCGACGCCGGTTTCGTGGCCACGCACGTCGAGCCGTTGCTGGGGCCTGACTCGATGGTGATAGGCTTCAAGCCCGACTGAGCGGAAACCGCGACCGCGGCCGGTGTTCCGCAATCTCGACCAAGGATGCGATGTCGATCGCCTGGCGCTGACGTGGTCGATGGCCTCGCGTCGCTCTTGAACTGAACAAGCTTCTCGACGATGAGATACCAAGCAGGCTGCCAGCGCGCAGCAATGAACCCCGCAGCCGCTTGGCTCGGCCGCACTCGGCGAAGTTGCCCCGAAGTGTAACTGGAGCAAATCCGGTGGCATCGGGCATTCCTGTTTTCTGGAAGCCACCATTCACTCCTTTCATGACGAAGCGCCGCCTGCCCATGACCGAGCATGGCGATACGCTGCCGCTGAAGGCGCTGCGGGAGCTTGTGACTGGTCTGGTAGAACGGGCCGACCGGGCAGACATCCGGATCGAAAAACTCGAGACCGAAAACCAAAAGCTTCAAGACGATACCTGCCAGAAGTTGGGCCTGTCGTTCTGGCACTATCTTGGCGGTCGGCTAGGCATAGGCACACCCGGGCGGGCCGCTCCTCTGCTGGCCACGATAGTCGCTGCCAGAACCTCGGCACATCAACGGCGATCAGGATTGGGGAACGCAACGATCCTGTCCGACGCACCAGTCCTGTCTGGCTTGCCCGTCACGACATCATCCAGCGTATCGAGCACATGGGAGCCGGTGAGCGTCAGCAAAGTCGGCGACACATTCCATTGCCGCTCATCATCGGCATGCACCGTCACTGTCTTCTTGTTGCGGCGAATGACAACGCCCCGGATCGTCACCCCGCCTGGCCCTTCGAAGGTCACGCCGCTTCCAACACGGATGTCCTGCAGCGCAGCTGCAGTCCGCTGATGATGCAGCAACTGCAGCCTCTCGACGATACGGGCGTTGAGTTCGACGAGCGCCGCCTCGTCCAGGCTATCAATTTCGATCAGCCGCATTGTCAGCCCCTCGCTTTTGTCGACGAGGCTATCCTGCCAGGGAGTGGTGACAGGACGGACCCCAGTCTCCGATTTGCCCTGTCGTTCGGCGGTGCCTCCGAATTTACCCCGCTTGACCCGAAGTGTTCAACAAAACCGGCAGGGCATCAATCTGTAACCTACTGAAAGAACGAACTCAAACTGCTCAACGGAAGCCACTAGAGCATTTTCTTCCGTTAGTGGATAACCCCCCAATCTCGCCCTTTATGGGTCTGGATGAATGCCGCGGAGAGAAATGAAGCCCTTTGCGAGATCAAGTTACTACGCGCCAGCATATCACCTCGTCGGGACCTGACGAACCGGCTTCTGGTCTTGATCACACGGCATTCGTGCGGCTACCGCCGGAGCGGCGCGTCTTGTATCGATCTAGATGCGGGCCTTGCCTGGCGAGACGTCGAGGATCGGTTCAGTCCCACCTTCGTCGCGACGCCGGAACTGGCCCCTCCACGGTCCCCCGTGCCGACACGGTCATGCTCCCGATCTTGAGGTTTTCGAGATAGGTCACGTCGCAGCGTCTGACGACGTCAGTCGTCATCTTGTGCCTGGGGTCTTTCGCGTAGCGCAGACCCGCGCCTTGAAGGCTGGCAGCGCCCATAGAGCAGCCCGATCAATACGCCATTGCTCGAACCTCGCCATCAGATTGATGATGAAGGTCGCCACAAACCGCGTTCCACATCATCACGAAAGATGGAGGACAGACAGGTGACAGACTGTGCAAGCGGCGCTGCGCTTCCACGTTGCTCAGTCGACCCAAGCCACCTGGAGGCAGATATATGGCGGTACTTTTTGGCATTGGAGTTGATCAGGAGTCTGGAATGAGCTAGCGCGTAAGCCCCCATATACCCCCCGCACTAGCCGCTCTTTAAAGGACCTGCGAATGGAACCGGACACCGTAACAATTGAAAGCCGCAATGACTTTGCCCTCTGGGCGATCGAAAAGGCTCGGGCAATCGTCGCTGAACAAGGCGGCGATCTGGCGATAGCGGCGCGTGACATGGACGAAAAGGCAATTGCGGAAACTGGCAATGCACTCGGTGCCGCGATCACGCAAGCCTTGCTGGAGGTCTATGACGGATTGACTCCTGCGGACGAAGACTAGCCAATGCAAATGCCGCCTGCCCTGACGGGTAGCCCCAAACTTGGCTGGGAAGAACCGGACGGCCGGCTAGGAAGACTTCCTTTCATCACGCTAAGCAATCTGGCTTGGCAACGCTGATTATCGGAGTAAGCGGCGAGATCGAGCACATCGCCTTTCAGCTGCCGAACCGTTCAGGTCTGCTTTTTGCTCCCCAGATTCTTGAATGCAAGAATTGCCAAACATGTTCGTCCGGTCATTCACTACCAGGTCGCAGCATATGACCCGCATAGGCAATGTTGAGGGAAGCTGCGCCGGTTCTTCGGTTCTCCGGGATATAAAGTCCTAGTTCCGGCAGAAGCACACACTCGGGTCCGCCCACACGAGACCAATGCCGGATGCAATCGCGCGGGCGGTTTGCCACCCCGCCAGGGTTCGGCGGTCCGAACCCCGGCTACCCAACGGTCTGGTGGCCGAGGAGCCCTCCCCGCCCGAAGAAGGCAGCGGCCGCCTCCAGCCGCGCAAACACAGTGACCCGCACCAGACCGCTCCGGGAACAAGAGCACCACGGCATCGTTTCCAATTTGGTTGCAATCACGCAACGCTACCAAGGAGGACGAAATGTCCATCAAGCTTGTTACGACGTCACTTCTGATCATCGGCCTTTCAGGCTCAGCATTCGGGCAGTCGAACCCCGCTCCTGCTGGATCCACCATGGACAAGAATCATGGGGCCGCCACTCAAACGACCAAACCCATGAAGATGAAAAAGGTCGACCCGATGAAGACCCACAGCACGACTCAGAATGTCAACAAAGAGAACTGCAAGTCGCTGAAGGGCAAGAACTCGCTGCAGACGCAGGGCGGCAACAGCAACACCGAGAATGTTGAGAATACGTGCGCCGATAACAACAACTGACAGCTCGTTGTTTCGCGCCGGGTGACGGCTCGAACCATGGGCCGTCATCTGCCCCTCCTCTTCATTCACAGGGGCAAGCGACAACCTATGCGTCTCGGCGACTGAATGCTGAATGTCTCAGGAGTTCTTCCAACAACTTCACCGCACCTGCGGTTCGCTTTGCAAAGCTCTTCGAAGCCTTTTTCGCTCCAGGCGACGCAATTCACAGGCTAATATTTTTGACAGCCGTGCAAACATCAAAATTATCGTTGAAAATCATTGAGTTGATTCGCATTTGCCGGATCGCGGCACACCTGCCAGCGTCCGAAGCCAGCCTATGATAAAGAATCGGCATATTAAGCCTTTGTTAACTAAAAACTTCTTGCGCCGGCTAGAGAATCGCATCTAAATCACGCTTATGATGCAGATCGCTTGAGAAAAGCGTTATTCCGGAAGATGGCAAGATATGAACATGGCACCAGTCTTCATCGAAGACCTTGATTTTGACAAGGAAATCCTTGAGCAGGGCGAGCTGATTTCTGACAAGCTGAACATGCTTCGGCTAGAGCAGTACCCCCCTAACGCGATGAAAGGGCTTCGGCAGTTTTCGTTGGCCGAGGTCGCCGAGTATCTCGGCGTCACGCAAAACCACATCAAGAAGCTTCACCTCGAAGGCAAGGGCCCTGCTCCTCAGGTCTCTGGCTCGGGACGTCGGTCTTACACTGCCGAACAGATGATGGAGTTGCGCCGCTATCTCGACAAGCATGGCCGTTCGGATTTCAAAAAGTATGTTCCTCACCGCCGCAATGGTGAAGGCTTACAGGTCATTTCCGTCGTGAACTTCAAGGGCGGCTCCGGAAAGACGACTTCGGCAGCGCATCTTGCCCAGTATCTGGCTCTGACTGGTCACCGTGTCCTCGCCATCGATCTTGACCCGCAGGCATCGATGACAGCCCTCCATGGGATTCAGCCGGAACTCGATCGAAATCCCTCCCTTTACGAAGCACTGCGTTACGACAGCGATCGCAAGTCGATCACGGAACTCATTCGTCCTACCAATTTCCCGGGGCTTGATATTGTTCCCGCCAATCTGGAGCTTCAGGAATACGAGTATGAGACACCGCTTGCGGCATCCAGCAAGAACCTTCAGGAAGGCAAGCTCTTTTTCACGCGGATCTCGAATGCCTTGAAGGAAGTCGACGATCGCTATGACGTTGTGGTGATCGACTGCCCCCCGCAGCTTGGCTACCTCACCCTGACGGCACTCACGGCGTCAACGGCCGTTCTGATCACCGTCCATCCCCAAATGCTTGACGTCATGTCGATGAGCCAGTTCCTCCTGATGCTTGGTGGCATCCTTGAATCGATCAAGAGCGCCGGCGCTTCGGTGAAGCTGAAATGGTTCCGCTACCTCGTGACACGCTACGAGCCTACCGATCAGCCGCAGGCGCAGATGGTCGGGTTCCTTCAAGCCCTTTTCAACAAGCGCATGCTGAAGAACCAGATGCTGAAATCGACGGCAATTTCAGATGCCGGGATCACCAAGCAGACCTTGTACGAGATCGAGAAGTCTCAGTTCACCCGGTCAACCTATGAACGTGCCGTCGAAAGCCTGAATGCGGTCAATGGCGAGATTGTTTCCTTGATCCATAATGCGTGGGGACGGAAGTGAGGTTTTTGACAGCCGTGCAAATCGCGGAAAAATTGTTTTCTTTCAGAGGGATGGGCACTCACAACGGAGACGGAAATGGCTAGAAAAAACCTTCTTGCGAGCGTGACGGCGACGTTGGGCGACGATGTCGACCGCGGCGCCGCGTCAGCGTCCGAGGCCCGGGCGTCCTATACACGGCGCGGGGCCTCCAGATCGATGATCCAGTCGCTGGATGAGCTCGCCGAGACGTCCATGCGCGTCCTTGATGGCGAGGCAGTCATTTCGCTCGATCCCGGCGATCTCGATGGGTCTTTCGTTGCCGATCGAATTGGTGACGACGATGAGGCCTTTGAGAACCTGAAGGAGGCCATCCGTCAGTCCGGGCAATCGACCCCTATCCTGGTGCGACCGCATCCGAGCGATGACGGCCGATACATGATCGTATTTGGCCACCGCCGAGCCCGTGCAGCCCGGGAGCTCGGGTTGAAGGTGAGGGCAGTTGTCAAACCGCTCGCCGATATCGAACATGTGATCGCCCAGGGCCAGGAGAACACGGCTCGCGCAGATCTGACCTTCATTGAGAAGGCGATTTTTGCGAACCGGCTCCAGAGAAGTGGCATGTCGAGGGAGGTTTTGAAGACGGCCCTCACGGTCGATGACAGCCTGTTGTCGCGAATGCTTTCTGTCGCCGAGATCGTTCCGGACACAGTTCTTGACGCCCTCGGAGCAGCCAAGGGTGTTGGACGAGACCGCTGGGAGGAGCTGAAAAAGCTGGTACTGAACCCTTCGATCAACGCGCGCGCGCGCGAGGCTGTGCAGGACCAAGCATTCCTCGCATGTGAAACAGATGAAGCGAAGTTTCTCTTTCTTCTTTCCGCATTGAAATCAGCCGGAAAATCGAATCGCCGTAGCAAGCAGACACTGGCAGGTACCGCATGGACACCGTCGGACCAGTCCGTGAGTGTCCTGGCAACGCCAAAGGGCAACGGCCTCGTTATGGAATTTGGAAATCCGAAGGGCAAATCCTTCGGGCAATGGCTCTCCAGCAACCTAGAAAGCCTATTCGAGCAGTATTCGCATTCTGAAGAGAAACAGCAAACGGGAGATTGAACAGCAAAAGAAAAAGGCCCCCTCAACGTTGCCGCCGTGGAAGCCTTCCTCTGATC
The DNA here is from genome assembly GCF_014194695.1 of Rhizobium sp. BK399. Classification (GTDB taxonomy): domain Bacteria; phylum Pseudomonadota; class Alphaproteobacteria; order Rhizobiales; family Rhizobiaceae; genus Rhizobium. Next base: position 168,961 of record NZ_JACIAH010000009.1, read on the forward strand.
TAGACAACCAGAGAATCGCACTTCCTCGAATCACAGTCAAGAGTCTTTGGCACCGTTTTGGTGAGCAGATTTCTTTTGCCTTCTGAAAGGTGAAGGAAAATGCAAGGTGAACATGTGACGACGCCCTTTGGGCGGCGGCCGATGACGCTTGCGCTGGTGAAACGGCACACCGCCGTATCCGAAATCAGCCAGGGCAAATCGGTAAACAAATGGAGCGTCTTTCGTGACGTCTCTGAAGCTATGCAGTCGCTCGGCCTGAAAGACCGCAGTCTGGCTGTGCTTGACGCGCTGTTGAGCTTCTATCCCGAGAATGAGCTTCGCCAAGACGCCCAACTCGTCGTCTTCCCGTCAAATGCGCAGCTTTCGCTCCGTGCCCACGGCATAGCGGGCGCCACACTTCGCAGGCATCTCGCGTTTCTCGTTGAGGCGGGCGTGATCCTGCGTCGGGACAGTGCCAATGGCAAGCGATACGCCCATAGGGGCAGGGGAGGGGAGATCGAAAGCGCCTATGGTTTCGATCTGTCGCCCCTGCTGTCGCGCGCTGAGGAGTTCGCGGGCATTGCCAAGCAGGTCGTTGCGGAGCGCACAGCCACGCGCAGGGCAAGGGAGAGTTTGACCATCTGCCGGCGCGATGTGCGAAAGCTCTTCGGCGTCGCCAAGGAAGAAGGCATTGAAGGCGACTGGCAGATGATCGAGGCGGCCTATCAGGACCTCGTGGATAGGATTTCCCGCTCACAATCGCTCGATGATATCCATGTCATTCTCGACGGTATGCGCCATTTGCAGGCAAGGATCATCAATATCCTGAAATTCCACCAAGATTTGGATAATTCGAGCTCCAATGACGCTCACAATGAGCACCACACACAGAGTTCTAATACCGAATCTTATCTTGAATCTGAAGCATCCGCGGAACGGCCAGTTCGCGTCAGCTCGATCGGGGAGGAGCCTCCACCATCCACGTCCAGCCAGGCACTGCCGCTTAGTCTTGTTTTGAAAGCATGCCCTGATATCGCCGCCTATGGCCCGCGCGGTGTGATTAACAGCTGGAGGGACCTGATGAATGCGGCTGTTGTCGTCAGATCGATGCTCGGCGTGAGTTCAGCGACGTTTGAAGACGCCTGCCACGCAATGGGCCCGGAGAACGCGGCTATTGCCGTGGCCTGCATCCTGGAGCGAGGTCGGTGTATCAACTCGGCTGGCGGATACCTGCGGGATCTGACACGCCGTGCCCAGCGAAAGCAGTTTTCACCAGGACCGATGCTCATGGCCCTGGTTCGAAAAAGCATGACCGGAACACGGATAATCTCTCCGTCACCTGATGAGGAATAGCGTCTCTAAACCCACTGTTTCAGCGATCCCGGCGAAATTCCATGGACGTTTTTGACCACAATGCGTATAACAATGTCACGTCGAACGCCGGAAGCTGCTGACCCGATTCGAGCATTCCGAAGCCAGGTGGCGGCCCTTCTCAACACCATCTTCACAAACGGTTCTGCAGGCGATAGAAGCGCCTATACGAACGAGCGGAAGGGAACGGCCGGTTTACTTCCGTTATCGCTTCCGGCTTCAACGGAGCGAAGCGGTTACGGATTGCGCAACTCGGCCACCATCGGTGCCCACGGAGCAGTGGCTAGCGAATGCGACTGGCCACACCCACCTGCGCGCGAGGTAGAAGACCGGCGCGGATCCGATCTGCTTTCGCCAACAAAGGCGCAGCAGGTTCCAACGCAGGAGCATCAGTTCGTCGCAACATTTCATACCGCTCTTGGGCCGCAAGGCGATCCTCATTCGAGACCGGGGCCGCCGGCGCGCCGTCGATGTCGAAGCGCAGGGAGTCGGGTTGCGCCATTGCAAAGAAATATCGTTTTGAATGGAGGTACGCGCCCGTGGCCTTCCGCAACGATGTAACGGAAACACCGGGCCGCAAGCGCAGTCTCAAATGGTTCCAGAGGCCGCATTCGAATGGCTTGATAGGATCGCCGACCCTTACCGGCAATATGCCAACCGGTTCACGGAGGAGATCATTGATCGTGGTTGCTTTTATGATATCCGGTTCCGTTGAACAGATCGGTCCGCGGCTATAGGTCCAAGGCTTCGTCATGAAAGATTACCTCTGCGTCCCGTCCTAGTGGACTCCGTGAAGTGATTTCGACGGCATATAGGCGATCGAATGGACGCATTCGGCCTCTAGCGGCTGAGAGCGATTAAAATTATCGTAAGCATGGTCCTGGGTTTGCGACCGGAAGGAAGGGGGACAGAGCTAGCCACCGGCACCGGGTGGCGCATCGTTTACGAGATATTCCTTGTATTGAACCGTGTCCGCTTCATCGGTATAGACCCTTTCTGCTGGTTTGAGGCGCACGCCTGGTCCACCCTCATTCGAATATTCTGTTAAGAAGACAACACCGCTCCTCTCCACCGAGGCGATGATATCCCTTAAGCCCTCGGTATCGTCAGCAATTATCCCCATCTGGTTTTCCACAAGATCGATAGTGCTTGCCGTTACTCCCGCGGCCCTGGCAAGGTCGCTCACCTGCCAACCCAACAGGGCCCTGGCCGCTTTGATCTGACTGCCCAGTATCATGGTGTTCTCCCACGGCTTCGGTCATGTGTTAGACAAGCAGGGATATTGTGTCCCGGACATATGGCTCGAACGTGCAAATCTCTTTCCCGTTCCGCATTTCATAAGAATTACTGTCGGTCCTGCGATCGAAGGCCGTAATGGTTAGCGGGCAATTCTTTGGCATCAGACAGTATAGCAGTCGTTTGGATACTCGCTAGGACAGCGCATGCATCAAGTGCTGGCGTGCACGGTTGACGCGGCTTTTAATGGTGCCGATAGGGCACTGAAAATGATCCGCAGCTTCCTCGTAGCTGCGTCCGTCAATGAAGACGAACTCGAAGGCGCCCCGATATTTCTCAGGCAGGCGCACACAGGCCGCTTCCAGTTCATGACCTCGAATGCGCCATTCCTGGTCCGGCTGAACGCTTTCCCGCGAGGACACGCATTCCAACGTCCCGACCGCTTCCCTTCTTGTCACTCGATAGCACGAGCAGAAGGTGTTGCGCATGATTGTGAAGAGCCAGGATTTGAGCCGGGTCCCCTCTTCATAACGGTCCAGGTGAATAAGTGCGCGGACCAGCGTTTCTTGAACCAGATCATCGGCATCGGCGGCGTTCCGATAAAAGGTTCTCGCAAACGCGCGCAACGCCGGCATCAGACTCACGATTTCCCGGCGAACGGTTTCGGTTGAACTGTACACGAGTATGGCCTTCCCTTGGAGATACATGAAGGAGAAGGACTGACCGGGTACTTCGTTCCGGCCTCATGCGTTAAGTACGAAACCGCACGAATTGAAGATGGCAGTCTCAGATCGAGGCGACAGTTCCAAAAAGAGCCTCGGCAATCTGCTGGAGTTCTGTCGTCCTTGCGCAAAGATGGAAGCCACCATAGATGCCCGAAAGTTCCGGGCTGACATAGGCTGTGGCGAAGATGAAGGGAATTTCGAGGAATAGCAGCCTTTCGGCTAATGGAAACACTGCGTCACCATCAAATTGTAGATCGAGGATGGCAGCGTCAATGTTCTCATTCGTCAACAATGTCAGGCCTGACGGCACCGATGCTGCAGCGATCACGATGGCACCGCCTGTTTCGAGAAGCAGGCGCGTGTCATCATCGAGAAGGTGTCCCTCCTCAACAATGAGGACGGTTCGTCCTTTGAACAACAGGGGCGCTATCTGTTTCAGTCGACAAATCCTTGGTTTGCTTCCGGCGTAGACTGCCGGTGGGATGATACGGACAAAGTCCGGTCTTGTCTTCTGCGGGCAAGCTGTTCGTGTCGCCAAGGCGTTCGACACCGCGTTACCCACCTGTTTGAATACGGCTCTGGTGCCCCATCAGCTTACGCACCGAGAAGACTACGAACCGCGGCGGCGTCGTTTAGTTCCCGATCAAACGACTGAATTGATGGGCAGTCCTTTTCACCTCTGGCTTTCCGCAACGCGGAGCTCAGCTGGCCACAAGCTATATCAATTCCCGTGTCAGGTGAGATGGGTAGTGGTTCGAACAGGAACCTCGCTCGCTCAGCCTGACCGTTGCAAATCCAATTCAACCATCAGCGGCAGATGGTCCGATGCCTGGCGGGCGAGAAGGTTGGTCTGGATCTCGGAAGCAGTGACACCAAACCCCTCGGAAACGAAAATATGGTCAAGACGCAATAGTGGGAACCTCGACGGGAAAGTCGGCCGGGGCTTGCGAGGCGCCATCAATTGTGCGTCCTGAAAGTGCTGCGCCAGGTGCCGATAAGCGGCGGACGAGCCCACGGCATTGAGATCGCCACAAATGATGGCAGGCAGTGCGCGAAATGCGGCGCTACCCATCCAGTTCTCACCGAGGAGTGTTGAAACCTGTCGCCTTCGATCTCCTGCTCGCAAGCCGAGATGGGTATTGATCACGTTGAGACGGTGACCCTGGGCAGTCACTTCCGCCCAGATCGCGCCACGCGTCTCGCCGACCGAGGGCAGGGACCCGGCCCTTACCAGTTTTGTGGGAAGCGCTGTTAGGATCGCATCGCCGTAACGCTCTTCGCGCACGTGCAGCGCAGGATGGAAGTGGGATTCCATCTTAAGAAGGCTTGCAATCGTCTGAGCCTGATCGATACCGCCGGTTCGCTTTCTTCCCACATCAACCTCCTGGAGGGCGATGATGTCGGCTTTCGATTGCGCGATGACCTCGGCTATGCGCTTCGGGTCGAGGCGTCGATCCGTCCCGATGCAACTGTGAACATTGTATGTAAGGATCCTCAGTCCGCGCAGAGGGGCCGGCAATGACGCTGACGTGATACTCATTCGGCGGGAACCCGCGTTGGTTTATTTCGTTCCCATTGAAAGCTCAACGCAATCGGGATCTTCATGACAGCCAAGCGCATTTTCATCAATCTGACTCTTGTGTTGGGCCTTCTTCTTGCAGCTTACCTTCTTTACAAGGTCTTCAAGCGGTACTCGCTCGACGAAATCATGGCGTCTATTATTGCAATTCCCAAAACGCGACTCATGGCGAGCCTCGGGTGCTCAGCGCTTTCGTATTTGTGCCTGACCGGCTTTGATTGGATGGCACTCCGCTACGCAGGCAGGCCGTTGAGCTATCGGCGGGCTGCCGTTGCATCCTTCACCGGACTTTCGATCGGGCACAATCTCGGCGTTGCAGCCCTTAGCAGCGGAGCCGTACGATACCGATTCTACTCGCGGTGGGGTCTCGATGCTCAGCAAGTGGCCAAGGTCATACTGTTTTGCGGCGTCACTGTTGGCATCGGCTTGTCAACGCTGGCTGGCATTGCCCTGCTCGTCAATCCCGGCGATGCGAGCAATCTGCTCCGCATCGGCTCGGCTGGGCTGCTTTGGATGGGAATCCTTTGCCTCCTTGTTCCCGTGGCTTACGTCATTTTGGCCGGGACAGTGCGATCGGAACTGAAGCTCTGGAGATGGAGCTTCGAAATGCCTAACACTAAATTGGCAGTAGGGCAGGTCATTATCGGTACCCTGAATTTCATTTTCGTGGCGGCCTGCCTGCACCAGCTTCTGGCAGCGAACGGCGATGTCAATTTTGTCCAGACGGCTACGGCCTTCGTCCTGGCTAATGTGGCAATCCTTGTCACACATGTTCCAGGCGGTCTTGGCGTGCTGGAGGCGACTGTCAACCATGTCTTGCCAGGCTCTGCCTCGATTGGGGCGCTCGTCGCTTTTCGCGTCGTATATTTTCTTCTTCCCCTCATGATCGGCCTGGCTGTCTTCGGGATCAGCGAGCTGACCTTCCGCAAGCGAAAGGCCACATCCTCAACCAAGCCCGCTCAGGATACGACCGAGGCGCAGGCGCAATCGTTGTAGCGGCCAATAGGGTTTGCGTGGATCGACAAACGATGTACCAGGTAACAACTCCGTTTTTCCCTGGATATCGACCGGAAATTCTCTCAGTTTTCGCCGTCCGATATTCAGCTCATCGATTGTTGTCAGCATTGATCTGCAAGATCGTTCCAACTCGGTGACGTCTGCAGGACTTGCGTCCAGATGCTCTGCCATCAGGCGATGCCGCAGGAATGAGATCGCGTCTTGATGCTTCTTTGAATTTGCCTCGAGGGCAAGATCGCACTCGGTGTCCAGGCCCTCTGATCGGTTGTTGAGATTGGACGAGCCAATGCGCATGAAGCGGTCATCCACAATGATCAGCTTCGAATGAACAGTGAGTTCTTGATCTTTATCTTGCTCGTCCGGAACAACGGCATACATGACTTTCAGTCGACCATGACGATCGACGCGCTTCAGTCGGCGGATCAACCTGTCACGGTTGTTCCCCATTGCGAGCTTTTCGATGAAGCCGTGCGAGCTTTTCGTAACGACAACCGCGATCTCCGGGCCATCTGGATCCTTCAATCGCTTCGCAAGGGCCCGAGCGACACTGGATGATGCGAGGTACTGCGTTTCGACATAGATAAGACGCTGTGCGGAAGCGATGGCATCCCGCGTCAGCCGTCTTGCCTCATAGCGCCCCCTCTTCCCGATGAGACCAGGTTCGGTCAAAGCAATGGCGGCAGGAATGTTCTCCATCTCGGCAACAACGGCTGGCCAGATATCCGATGGCCGCGTTAAGGGCTCGATCTTTTCGCCCGTTGCTTTCTTCCAGCGCCGGCGCGCGACATCGCCGACCAACTCTGCCGCCTTGCCTGAGATGACTGACTGGATGTCGTGAACCGGCTCGTAAGGCGTGCCGTCGGGAGAACGACGCAGCGGATTTGACACGCGATGATCAGGCTCGTCCCATCGTCTGGCGGTAAGGTCGATCCCGCCGAGGAAGGCCAGGTTTCCGTCAATCGATACAAGCTTTTGATGGTGGCATGCGCGAAGCGGGTGCCGGAAATCAAAACGCAAGGAAATCTGCGGATGGGAGACGGGGTTGCGATGGAAGAGCTGGAGCGACTTGCCTGAGTAGATCGGGCCCATGCCCCAGACCAAAATCCGGACCTGTAGCTGCGGATGGCTATCGACGATGGACAGAAGCAGTTCGCCAAGTGTTTGGGTGCTCGTCTTTGGCTTCAGCCGGATGTCGGGGTTGAAGTCCCAGCCGACGATCCAGATCTCGCGGCGTGCCTGTCTCAGAGCATGATCGAGGGCGGAAAAATAGGCTGCGCCATCGACGAGGAAGGCTGCTTTATCCGCACATTCGCTGCGCCAGGCGTTCCATCCCGGGCGGATGACCGGTTGGCCAGGCAAGACCGGTTTCGCTCGTCGCAAAGCTGAGCCAACAACCTTGATTGGATTGACAGCTTTTGGCGCGCCCGTGGTATGAAACTCCAGCATTTGGTCCTGTTTTCTGTTGCCATGGAAGTCTCGCGTAACGCGCAAGCCTGCGTGTGGGTTCCAGCCTCCTATCGAGCTGCACGCCACAGAGGTGTGCAACATTTTGCCGCTGGAACATTCCGGCCGTCACATCGTTTGGGCCGAAACTTCAGCCGGATCAATGCCATGTCATCTCACGCCCTGCTTCCCCTTCGACTAGTGGCCCCCAGGACCGCCTTCCGCTCTATTCCCCTCCATTTCTCGGCAACCTGTTTTATCGGTGCCCTGCTGACCGACATCGCCTATTGGAAGACCGCTGAAATGACCTGGGCCGATTTTTCGGCCTGGCTTCTGATGGCAGGCTTGGTGTTGGGCGTCGTCGGAGCGGTAGGGGTTGTTGCGGACTGGAGCCGTGGGGTTCTGACGACGGCTCCATTGCGCCTTGTCATGTACTTCGGATGTCTTCTGGCAGCGTTTCTCCTCGGTTTTCTAAACACACTCATTCACAGCAGGGATGCCTGGACGTCTGTCGTGCCGACGGGCCTGGCAACCTCGATCGCAACCTTCGTGGCAATCGTCATTGCCGCGTTGCTTGGCGCGGGCATTCAGCGCCATCCGGCAGAGGAGGTAATGGGATGAACAACCTTTCGCCCAATCTGAAGGTCCGAGCCTGTTCGATACTGCTGGCTTCGACGATTTTGGCTGCATGCAGTGACAACGATCCGGATCCATCCGGCGGCATAGGCCCGACGCCCGATCTTCCCGAGCAGTCGCAGTATCTCTTTCCTCCGATGCATCTTGCCAAGGTCGTCGGCTGGAAAAGCAACGAAACGCCGTCGGTCGCGTCTGGGCTGAAGATCCAGGCTCTCGCGCAAGGACTACAGCATCCAAGATCACTCTACACGCTGCCGAATGGCGACATCCTCGTGGTCGAGTCAGAGGCTCCTGCCGAGGCACCAGCCAAGCGGCCCAAGGATATCATCATGGGCTTCGTTGAAGCCTTCGCCACCAATAGCGGGGGTGGCAAGCCCGCCAATCGAATCACGCTTCTGCGTGACACGGACGGTGACGGCAAGGCCGATATCAAGCAGACGTTCCTCGAACATTTGAATTCACCGTTCGGTGTCGCGCTCGTCGGGAAAGAGCTGTACGTTGCGAACACGGACGCGATCATGCGATATCCCTACAAGGACGGTGATACGAAGATCTCCGATCCGGGCACCCGCCTTACCGAACTGCCGGGTGGGCCGATTGATCATCACTGGACGAAGAGCCTTGTGGCGAGCGAGGACGGTTTGCGCCTCTATGTTGGCGTCGGTTCTAACAGCAACATTACCGAAAACGGCATCGAGGCCGAAAAGGGGCGGGCCGCCATCTGGGAGGTTGATCGCGCATCGGGACGGGCACGGGTATTCGCCGATGGGCTTCGCAATCCAAACGGCCTCACATTCGAACCGACGACAAAGGCACTCTGGACGGTGGTCAATGAACGTGACGAACTCGGCCCCAACCTCGTTCCCGACTATATGACCTCGGTGAAGGAAGGCGGCTTCTATGGGTGGCCATACAGTTATTACGGAAAGAACGTTGATCCACGCGTAATGCCGCAAAGGCCCGACCTTGTCGAAAAGGCGATCGCACCGGATTATGCCCTCGGCTCTCACGTTGCCCCGCTCGGTCTGGTGTTCAACCAGGGACAGAGCCTTACAGCCGCCTATTCTGGTGGCGCCTTTATCGGCGAGCATGGCAGTTGGAACAGGCATTCCTTCAACGGATATAAGGTCGTCTTCGTGCCGTTCGAAGCAGGTAAGCCGAACGGAAAACCGGTCGACATCGTCACCGGCTTCCTGAGCGACAGGAATGAAGCCAGAGGCAGACCGGTCGGTCTGGCACTGGACAAGGGCGGTGCACTGCTGATCGCTGATGATGCGGGCAATACTGTCTGGCGCGTCACGTCTGGCTGATAGTTTGAGTTTTGCTTCGAAAACCCGCTGTCGTTTCGTCACGTAGAGGTTACAGATCGAGGATGGCGTACGGCTTCCCGTTCGGTTTTTCAACGTGGGCGGCGACATTATAGACCGGAGCCCCCCGCGGGGTTTTGCCCTCATAGGTACCGTGGTGTGCATGACCGTGAACGACTGCGGCTACATTGAAACGATCGATGGTTTCCGCAAGTCTCGAGGATCCGAGAAACGGATAGATTTCCGGGGGCTCACCTTCGACGGTCTCCGCAATCGGAGCATAATGAAGCACCACCATTGCCCGGTCCGAACTGATCCTGCGCATTGCGTTTTCCAGCCGCATGGATTCGTCGATGCTTTCGGCGACCATGGCCTTGATGGCGCGTTCTCCAAAAGACCCAAGCATATGGCGGCCAAAGCCACCGGCAAAACCCTTGACACCGACGAACGCCGCACCGTCTATCTCGGTCGGGTTTCCATCAAGGAGTACCACTCCCGCATCGGTCAGTACCGTGGATACTTCCTCAACCATCCCGCTTTCATAATCATGGTTGCCGAGAACCGCGACAACCGGGATCGTGCAGCTTCTGAGATCCGCCGCCAGCAACTCGGCCTCCTTTGGTTTGCCGAGATCTGTCAAATCGCCGGCTATGACCAAAACGTCCGCGACGCCTGATATTTCTGTGAACATGTCCTTGTAGGAGGTTTTTCCATCCTCCTTCACATGCAGGTCGGCGACTGCCGCCACCTTGAGCTTGCCGGCACTACTGGTCATCATCGATCTCCCAATTGCCTCGCATCTCGCCTTCGCCACCGACATCCGCAAAGCCCCACTCCTTCACGTCGATTTCGTAGTCGACACGGGAGTACATCCGCCCGCGGCAGATGCGCATTTGCGGCAGGGGCATGTCGCATTGGGTCTTCAGGCGATCAATCAGTTCATCCAGGAGCCACTGGGGAACCCTGTCTCGCTCGGTAGGATAAATCCATCGAAAGTTCAGGAGATGGATCAGAAGCACTTCCCACTGCACCTCGAGGTATCCGAGCAGTCTTGCCCAATCGATTTCGTCGCTGGCCCGCAAGATGACGTGGGCGATGTCAGCGCCATCATAGCGGTGTCTCAGTTGAATGAAGCATTTCGACCAGATCAGTTCAGTCGGACTGACGATGCGGACGGGAAACCCGCATAATTCAATCATCCGGGCGTCACCGAACCACGCGTCGCCGACCGGCATCGTGCCATTGGATGAGGCGAAGATGACATCAAAAAAGTGCTTTCCTTTCAGCACTTTCCCGATCCAGCGCTCGTCCTCGACCGCGATCTCGTAATCACGCTCCCTGAAGTAGCCAAGGATGCGCCCGCAGTCTCCGGCCTTGCAGAATATGTCCAGATCCTTGGTGAGACGGGAGATGCCCGTATAGGCACTGACGGCGTAAGTCCCTGCGACCAGAAACGGTATTTCGGAGGAAGCAAGTTCCTCGATCGCCTTGGCGACGAATGGCTCGGCGTCAGGATCGATCAGCTGCGGGATGGCCCGTGCCTTCATCATCGGACTGTCTGAAGTCTCGGATGTCATCGGGGGTACGCTCATCCAAATTCCTCTGAAGCGGTCGCTTCCATCAACCCGCGAAAGCGACTGATGTTCCGGAATGGATTCTTAACCGGCCGGGCGGGCGCTTGCGGTTTTCGACAACAGGGGTACGGCGCGAAACACAAGCACGGAGCTTCCGTCTACCGCTCAAGCTCGCCTCAAGATGACGAGGCTTCTGGGTTCCAGGTCATAGTGATCGGTGTCGTTGAGATCGACCCTCTCGACGTCAGGGTCGGCGGTCGTAAGCTCCAAAATCCATTGGCCGTCTTCCAGTGATGGAAGATTGAACGGCACCTGACCGTCGTGAGGGTTGAACAGCACCAGCGCCTCCTTCCAGGCATTTTCATTGCCATCGAGATGCTTGGTGGTCAGGCGCAGCCCAAGTGTCGTGCTTCCCTCATCGTCCCAATGGTCCTCGGTCTGTTCACCGCCGACAGGGTTGAGCCAGCTGATCGTAAGGTCGTTGCGCCAGCTTTCACGCCGCAGTAGTGGTTGTTCCTGGCGGAGCGCAATCAGCCGAGCTGTAAAGACGCGCAGAGCCTGTGCGCTGTCCGGCAGCCCTTGCCAATGCAGCCAGCTTATATCGCTGTCCTGGCAGTAGCCATTGTTGTTGCCCATCTGGCTGCGGCCGAATTCGTCGCCAGCCAAAAGCATGGGAACGCCGTGGGACAGGAGGAGGGTGGCGAGGAAATTTCTCTTCTGGCGATCGCGGACAGAATTGATCCCATCATCGTCGGTGGGGCCTTCGGCGCCGTAATTGAAGCTTCGGTTGTGGTCGTGGCCATCACGATTGGCTTCACCATTCGCTTCATTATGTTTTTCGTTATAGGAGACCAGATCGTTCAGCGTGAACCCGTCATGTGCCGTCACGAAGTTAACACTTGCCCAAGGTCTGCGCCCGCGGAAGTCGTAAATGTCACCTGATCCGAGCACGCGTGCGGCAAAGTCGCGCGCGGTTCCGTCTTCATCCTTCCAGTAGTCGCGCATTGTATCGCGGTATTTGTCATTCCACTCGGACCAGCCGGGGGGAAAACCACCGACCTGATAACCGCCCGGTCCAATGTCCCAAGGCTCGCCAATCAGCTTGAGACGGGAAAGGACCGGATCCTGCCCAACCGCATCGAAGAAGCCTCCTCGCTGGTCGAAACCCTCTGGTTCCCGCCCGAGGATGGTGCCGAGGTCGAAGCGGAATCCGTCGACATTCATGACCTGCGCCCAGTAGCGCAAGGAGTCCGTGATCATTTGCAGGACACGGGGATGCGAGGTGTTGACGGTATTGCCGGTGCCGGTGTCATTGATGTAGTAGCGTGCTTCGTCGGGCATCGTCCGGTAGTAGGAGAAGTTGTCGATACCCTTGAACGAAAGGGTTGGTCCGAGCTCGTTTCCCTCCGCAGTATGGTTGTAGACGACATCAAGGATGACTTCTATCCCCGCATCATGGAAAGCGCGGACCATATTTCGGAATCCTAAAAGGCCATGGGGCCCGTAGTAGCGCGAAGCCGGAGCGAAGAAGCCGATCGTGTTATACCCCCAGTAATTCCTCAGCCCCTTGTCGAGTAGGTGGGCATCATCGGGAAAATAATGGACGGGGAGAAGCTCAATGGAGGTGATTCCCAAGCTTTTCACGTACTCGACGACGTCCCGGTTCGCCAAGCCCTCAAACGTGCCCCGCAGCTTTTCGGGGACGGCAGGATGCAATTGCGTCATCCCCTTCACGTGTGCCTCGTAAAAGATCGTACGTGACCAGGGTATGCCGGGTTTGAGATCGTCGATTGAAGTGAAGTCGTTCGGGTCGATCACACGGCATTTGGGCATGTCGGGCGCGCTATCGGCTCCATTGAAGGAAAGGTCCTTTTCCTCGCTTTCGAGATCGTAGCCGAAGCAAGATTGACCCCAATGGATGTCTCCGACGAGCTCCCGCGCGTATGGATCAATGAGAAGCTTGTTGGGATTGAAGCGATGGCCGTTCTCCGGATCGTAAGGCCCGTATACCCTGTAGCCATAAAGCGCTCCCGGTTTCAGGCCAGGGATGCGACCGTGCCAGATCTCGTTGGTGTATTCCGGAAGCTCGATACGGTGTTCGTTGCCGCCCTCTGCATCAAAAAGACAAAGCTCGACCCGTTCGGCATGCGCCGAGAAGAGAGCAAAGTTGACACCATCAGCGTCAGGTGTCGCGCCGAGAGCCAAATGGTCACCTGCCTCGACGTCGAACCCAGATTTTTGCGGCATAAAAGTCCCCGAATGTGGTCAGCGGGACAGGAACACAATTTCCGTCCGTTTGTTCCACCGGTGCCCCGACATGAGCAATCGATCAGGTTAGGCTTGGTTCATGACCCCCCGTAATGCCCGGACGGCTTGCGCTCTAAGCGATCACGACTTTCCGTTGATAGGAGAGAGAGCGGACACACAAAAGCGCAGTCAGGATGACCGGAAGGCAAATGAAAAATGCGGTGCGAATGCCAGCCTGTTCGGCGACGAAGCCGAGGAGAGGCGGGGCCAGGAAAAACACGACGAACGACATCTGACCCAGGGCTGCGACGTTGACATGGGCTGCCCTGTCGACTCGTTGAGCGGCTGCCGAGACAGCAAGAGGATAGACGGCACTGCATCCGGCACCCATCAACGCAAATCCGACCAGTGCGATACTCTGGTGGGGCGACAGTGAAACCGCGCAAAGACCCGCGGCAGATGTAATGAGAAGGACGACGGCCACGGAACGTGAGCCAAAGCGATCGACAAACGGGTCTGCAAATAACCTTGCCAGGGCCATGAAGAAGGTGAAGAGGGTAAGGCCAAGCCCCCCGACGAATGGTTCCGACTGGAATACGTCGCGCATATAGATGGCCGACCAGTCGATGCCTGCTCCCTCGACAAGAAAGGCAGCAATTCCGATCAGGCAGAGGGGCAACAGGCCTGCCGTCGGAAGAGCGATATGCCCGGCATCGACATGTTCGATGTTCGGTTTGGCCGGGGCATTGCGCATTCCACCAATGACGACCCCACCAGCGACAAGGACGAAGGTGAATGTCAGCGCGAGATGGAGTTGCATTGACATTCCCGCCTGACGGAGGGCAGCCGATACGAGCGCGGTGACGAAGAAGCCAAGGCTCCAAAACCCATGGGCCCTGTTCATGACCCCGCGGCCCAGCTGGGCCTCTATGCGATCAATTTCGACGTTTAAATTTATCTCGAGTGCACCGGCCAACAGTCCCTCCAGGAAGAGGAGACCGAATACGAGCGGGGCAGCGGTCATCCATGGCACGAGCGCAAGCAGAGCGGAGGTTCCAAGAACTGTTGCGAATGCCGTCGTGCGTGCACCAAGGCGGGCAACGAGCGGGGAGGAGAATGTCAGTGACAGCAGAGCGCCGATTGCGGCGCCTATCAGTGTCAGGCCCAATTCCGACTTGTCGATCCGCAGGGCATCCTGAAGATCGGGCAGGCGCGACAATGTCGCTCCCATCGACACCGCAAACAGGAAAAAGCAGATATAAATCCGCTGTTGCGGCTGAATGTGCATGGCTCGCTCCGGAGAATCCCTAGCGAATTTCTACCCGAATGCGACCAGGGTCTGCAATCGAAGATAGATGTTCGGATCGGTTATTGGCCGATCAATCTCTCATTGCGTGCGATCGGAGCATCCTATGGCTCGTGACCGCGTCTGGCCATCCCTGAGGTGCTAGGGTGTTGCCGGTCTGGCCTCGAGCAGTGCGCGATCAGTCTGCACTGATCATCAGCGCAGGTCGGATGTCCACGGCCGAATCCTTGGTGGTCCTTTCATCGTTAAACTGTCTTTTGGCGTTCCGATTGCCTTGGTTCCTTCGGCTGCCTCTTCCGTCGCCCCGTGGTTTTATTCCGCCCGTGCCCAGTGATCACGATGTCGGCCTTTGGGGCCCGCATCCTCCCATATATGATCGGAGCGCATGCGCCGCCGCTGTTCCTTTTCGTCCAAGCAAAGCTCCTTCTCGCAGTTCAGCTGACGATGCTGGAATGAGGCAGACCGGTGACGACAATGTGCAGTTAAGGAAGAAGACGGCGTCGCCGTATCATACTCACCCTAGGTGTTCCTGAACGTCGCGTGTAAATTCGGACCCACGTTTTATGAAAAGTCGGCAATATGGGACCAAAGTCTTGCGCCGCCACTCCCATAGGTCTGATGCCCTCCTAGTTTGGAAACAATACAATGATCTAACGCGTATTGACTTGCGTAGCTGATACCGAAATGAGGCATGCCATGATTCTTTCCAAACGCTCTTTGCTGAAGCTTTTTGCAGGCACCGCTGGAATTGCGGTCGCTCTTCCGTTCTCTGCATCAGCGAAAGACAACGGAAACGGCAATGGCAACGGCGGCGGTAACGGAAACGGCGGCGGAAATGGGAACGGCAACGGCGGCGGAAACGGAAACGGTGGCGGGAATGGCAACGGCGGAGGAAACGGGAACGGGAAGTCCGGCGGCGGCAACAACAGCAACAAGGGCAACGGTGGTGGCAGTGCCAGCACAGGGAACGGTAGCTTGAGTTCTACGTCCAGCGGATCGACGGTGACGCAATCGAGTGAGGGCAGCGATGGCTCGATCAATGTCCGCCACGCCAACGGGATCACGGAAACCCTTCGCAAGGGTCGCTACATCATGCGAGATTCGAAGGGACGGACAATCATCAGTCGGGGTGCAACCGCCGACGATGCGCGGCGGCTTATCGGCATTCTACGCTAGTCTGTCTCGCCACCGCATAGCGGCTTCAGTCCTGTTCGAGACCCCAAGCTTGGTCAGGATCTGGGTCATGTGATGCTTTACTGTCTTTTCCTGCAGGTCGAGCTTCAGACCAATCCGCTTGTTGGACAGACCCATTGAGACGAGATCGACAATCTCGACTTCGCGTGGGGTCAGCACGGTTTCGGCCGAGCGATGACGCTGCAGGGACTTCTCCATGATCTTTGCCGTCATCGCCGGACTCACGGCTCGTGACCCGCGAAGAACAGAAGTGATGGCGTCGATCAATCCCCTCGCACCCACGCCCTTCAGGACATAGCCGAGCGCTCCGAGACGCAGGGCCGTAACCAGGCTTTCGACCTCTTCAGATGCCGTCAGCATGATCACTTTGGTCGACGGACTGGTATCGAGAACGTCTGAGATGGTAGAAAGTCCGTTTCCTGGCATGGAAACGTCAAGAAGCAGGATGTCGGGGTTCAATTCGCGGGCGATCCGACAGGCGTCCGCGCCACTTGCGCCCTCGCCAACGACGACAAAGTCCTTGTTTTCAGACAGGCTTCGCACGACACCCTCACGAAAGAGCGGATGATCGTCGACAACGCCGATACGAGTTGATGCCATTCTAGTCTTCCGCCTCCATCGGTTCAAAGCTCATGGTCAAAGTCGTGCCATCAGGGCCCGACTGCACCTCGAAAACACCTCCGAGGCTGTCGATACGTTCCCTAAGACCGACCAGTCCCAGGCTCGATGGCCTGATTTCCTTCGGATCGAAGCCCTCGCCTCTGTCGCTGACTTCGATGCGCACATATCCATTGTGCGATATTGCCTTGACTGCCTGCTGAACGCCGCCACCATGCCGATAGGCGTTGTTGAGC
This sequence comes from Rhizobium sp. BK399, assembly GCF_014194695.1. Taxonomy (GTDB): domain Bacteria; phylum Pseudomonadota; class Alphaproteobacteria; order Rhizobiales; family Rhizobiaceae; genus Rhizobium. The sequence goes on from NZ_JACIAH010000009.1 coordinate 185,429, forward strand.
GCTTCCTGGATGAAGCGATAGATGCAGATCTTTACAGCGGGCGCGAGATCCGGGTCGTCGTCGTCGATGGTCAGTTCGACGACTGTCTCGGTCTTGCTTTGATGAGCCTCGACAACACGGTTGACGATTTCCCGGATCGAGGCGTTTTCGATCTCCGGCAAGACAAGCCCTCGGCAGATGCTGCGGATTTCCGAGATCGCCTCTGCAAGGCTAGAGCGGATCCATGACAGCTCTTCATCCCGAGCGGCAGGCGCGGTTGCCGGATTGACGAGGAGTTCGCTGTCCAGCCTCAGCGATGCGTAAGCAATGTGCTGGGCGGGGCCGTCGTGAAGGTCCGCGCCGATGCTTCGCAGGTAGGTTTCGTTCAAGGCTGCGGCACGCTGGTATGATTTCTGCAGCCGTCGCTGCAGACCGCGGTTTTCGCCGAGCAATACGGAAAGCTCGTCTACGCGTGCTCCGAGTGCCACCCGTTGTGCTTCGATAATGCGGCTACCACGAAAAACCAATGCCGAAAGGGCGAGGAAGAACACGGCTATTACGCCGGCGACCGCAAGCCAGCTTCCCAATCGCGCCTGCGTCAGGCTCTCCTCCAGCCCTTCTGCACTCTCATAGAATTCCAGTACCGCAACGGCCTCTCCCGACCAGGGTTGAAGGACGGGATTGTAGATTTCCATGAGCGGCCTGCCGTAGACCCGCTCTTGCGCGCTTTCTGGATCGGTTGGAATTTCATATCGGGCAACGAGAGTGCCGGAGAAGGCCTCGCGTAACTTGTCAGTGACCGGAAACGTCCTTCCGACCAGCCCTTTTTCGTTTGAATAGAGGATGGTGCCATCCCGGCGCCACAACTTGAAGGAAACGAGTCTGCGGCCCAACGCCCCCTGGCCAAGGGTCTCATCCAGGGCGCGAGCCGTGGCGTCGTCGAGAAGGCCTTCCTTCTGCATGTCCGGCAACAGGGGGGCGACCACACTATCCACATAAAGTGCGGTGGTCGCACCTGCATTATGGATGACGGCCCCCTGGATGAAGTGGGTCACCAGCAGCCCAACCAGGAACATGGCAATGGCGGAGACGATGCCCCCAGCGAGAAAAAACTGCGAAGCGAGCGTTTGGTTCTTCCAGCGGCCGAGCCAGTTCATCGATGACCTGACGGGGAGGGTAGCTGATGGACATGGGATAGATAGGGCATGGATATTACTGCGTACTATCGATGAAACGGGCGCCTGCAACGCCTCCCGCAAGCTTTCCTGCATCACCGGGCATTGTCTAACGACACACATAGAGCAGCCCGGCCGAGAGTACAATCCATGCCGAAAAAGGTGCCTTTCGGCGCGCGCAGGCCATTCGAATTTGCTGTTTATCCTGCAAGACGTCTTTCCCCAATCCGGCTCCTGTTAGCCGAATTGCTCTCAAACGACGGAGCGTGACTTAGGTTCCCGGGCTAGGACTTAAGTCTGATGAAAGCCTCAGGAGCGCATCCAGAAAGGAAGTTTGCGCGGACTGTCTTACCTCCGTTATCGTTCGGCGGTGGTGCCTCGGAGCAACAATCGCGGACGCCGTTCTTCGGACCAGCACAACGATCTGAGTGGTCCTGTTTGGCGGCCACGGATCACGATATATCGACCGTCCGGGTGTGGAGAGGCGTTGTTCTGTCCTTCATCATGATGGGATCCGCTCAACGGGCATTTTCGTCCCGATGCCGCTCCTTGCGCGTTTGCTTTCTCTTCTCCGTTAGGCGAGGCGGATGCCGGACAGGTTGGACGCTCGACTGCCATTTCGTTGGCCGCAGCGAGAAACCGGAAAAACCGCTGCGTTCGCCATCCCTGTCGCGTCCGGTTGACACGGCCCGCGCTCGGGGAGGGAATGGGTAGCAACAGGAAAAGGTTCCTCGCGCGGTCTCCAGATTTGCCTAAGCTTGTTACACCCTCCGCAGGCAGCCATAGCTCGTCAAAGAGAATTCCACAGGCACGGGCGCTGATGCAAAAATTCCTTCAGTGGCGCAAAACCTTCCGTGGCGCAAAGGCGGCATCCTCTTATCTAGGAACTTGATTCATCTGACGAATCCTCATCACACCCCAAAATGAGGAATAATTTCCTGTTTTGAGCATCTTGACGACGTCGGCGGAAAGGAACAGAAGAAGAACATCACCGTTATGAACGACATGAATGTCGTCCCTCTTAATGCGATTTCGGAAGGATTCGCCAACGATGTCGGCTGCTCGCCAGGACATTCTCTCGGATTTGCGCGAGCGCATCTCCTCCTTGGAGGGGGGAGCGTCCAGGCGGGCGGGCAGCCTGTCGTTCGGCGTGCCCGAAATCGATCGGATCCTGCCTGGCGGTGGTCTCGCCTATGGCGCGCTACACGAATTTGCAGGCGGCGGATGCGGGACGGTCGACGGAGCAGCGGCAGCCTTGTTTGCCGCGGGAATCGCCGCGCGTACGCGAGGAAAGATTGTCTGGTGTCTGACACGTCCGGACCTCTTCTTTCCGGCGCTGGCTCAGGCGGGTCTTCATCCCGATCGGGTCATCTTCGTTGAAGGCGATCGGGAGGAGGATGTCCTTTCATCCATGGAGGAGGCGCTTGGGTATGGTGGCCTCGGTGCGGTGATCGGAGAACTTGTTCGGCTACCGATGGTCGCTTCGCGACGTCTGCAGCTGGCAGCCGAAAGGACCGGCACGATGGGGATTGTTGTCCGGCGGTGGCGCCGTCAGACCGAAGCGAACGACTTCGGCCAGCCGACGGCCTCGGTCACACGCTGGCGGGTCAGTGTGCTGCCGAGCGCAGAATTGCCCGTTCCGGGCGTCGGACGTCCAAGGTGGTTGCTTGAATTGATGCGATCGCGGGCGGGCGAATGTGCTGAGTTTGAAATTGGAGCCTGCGATGACAAGGGTCGTATCAATATATCTTCCCTATCTGGCAACCGATCGGATTCGTCGCGCCGATTCCGGCATTCCGGCTGATCAACCGATTGCGGTGATTGAACGAAGAGGCCCGAAGCGATGGGTCTCGGCTGCTGACGCCGCGGCGCAGAAAGCGGGGGTCCGCATCGGCATGCAGGCTGCCAAGGCACAGGCGCTCTTTGCCGGACTGGCGATGATTGACGCAGACGCCGCCGCCGATGCCGAGGCTCTCAGGCGGATAACCTTATGGGCGCTGACGGTGTACTCGCCGATCGTCGCGGTCGATGCGCCAGATGGCATTGTCCTTGACACGGAAGGCGCCGACCATCTTCAGGGAGGAGAAGCGCCGATGTTGACGCGTCTTGGCAATCAGTTCCATGCCAGGGGTCTGACCGCACGCATTGCCGTGGCAGACACCTGGGGCGCGGCGCATGCCTGCGCGCGTGCGGCGAGAACGCAGACAGTTGTTGTCCCTCGCGGCGAAGCCGCCGGAGCAACCGAGCGGCTTCCAATCTCTCTTCTGAGATTGCCGGAGCCGATCGTGTCAGACCTTCGCATGCTGGGTTTCAGGACCATCGGAGAGCTTTCTGCAACGCCCCGTGCCCCGCTGGCGCTTCGGTTCGGACCTGAAATCGGCCGGCGCATTGATCAAATGTTCGGCCGGCTGTCGGAACCTATTGAGCCGATCCGTGCGCCGGAGTGGATCGAAGTCTCGCGCGCTTTCGCCGAACCTATCGGCGCGGCCGAAACAATCAACAAATATGTGGGTCGCCTGATCGTTCAGCTCGTTGCCGAACTGCAGCGCAAGGGGCTCGGCGTTCGCAGGACAGACTTGATCGTCGAGAAGGTCGATGGCAGTAGGCAAGCAATCCGCGCCGGCACGGCGAAACCCGCGCGTGATATCGCATGGTTGACGAAGCTCTTCAGGGATCGCACGGAAAAAATCGAGCCGGGTTTCGGTATCGAGAAGCTTACACTTGCCGCCGTGATCACCGAGCTGCTGGCCGAAGAGCAGCACGCGTCGTCGCTCGTGGAGGAGAAAAACGAGGACATCACGCCCCTCATCGATATCTTTGGCAACCGCGGACAGCGTGTTTATCGTGTAGCTCCGGTCGCGTCCGACGTTCCCGAACGGAGTGTGCGGCGCATTTCGGCTGCGGCAGCCGAAGTCGAGGAAACCTGGGTTCATTATTGGCCGCGTCCTGTCCGATTGCTTGATCGCCCTGACCGGATAGACGCCATTGCCCTTCTCCCTGACCACCCGCCAGCAACCATTACGTGGCGCGGCAAGCGACATCGCGTAAGACGGGCCGATGGACCGGAGCGGGTCTTCGGTGAATGGTGGACGTGCGATGCCGAGTTCACAGCAGTGCGCGACTACTTCATCATCGAAAACGACGCAGGCGAACGACTGTGGATTTTCCGTAGCGGGGACGGCATCGACCCCGAAACCGGCAGCCATAAATGGTTCCTGCATGGGATCTTCGCATGAGATATGCCGAGCTTCAGGTCACCACCCACTTCAGCTTCCTCCGGGGCGCATCATCGGCCGACGAGTTGTTCTGGACCGCGAAGGAGCTTGGAATTGAAGCTCTTGGCGTGGTCGATCGCAACAGTCTTGCGGGTGTCGTGCGGGCCCTGGAGGCATCTCGTGCGAGCGGTGTGCGGCTCGTCGTGGGCTGCAGGCTTGATCTTCAGGACGGCCCCTCCCTTCTTGTTTACCCGACCGACCGATCGGCCTACTCTCGTCTGACCCGCCTTCTCACGCTCGGAAAGGGCCGAGGAGGAAAGGGCAACTGCATCCTGACGCTTGATGATGTCGCCCGTTACGCCGAGGGCCTCATTTGTGTTCTCGTTCCTGATCTCCCGGATGAAACTTGTGCGATCCAGCTTCGAAAGCTGGCTGAGATTTTCGAAAACCGCACCTACCTGTCGCTGTCGCTGAGGCGACGGCCGAACGATCAGATGCGACTCCACGAGTTGTCCATTCTTGCGGCAAAGTTCAGGGTTCGCACTGTCGTGACGAACGATGTGTTGTTCCACGAACCCAACCGTCGGCAACTCCAGGACGTTGTGACCTGCATCCGCAATCACACCACCATCGATGATGTCGGCTTCGAGAGGGAACGCCATGCCGACCGATATCTAAAGCCGCCTGAAGAGATGGAACGTCTGTTTCCGCGCCACAGCGAAGCACTCGCGCGAACGATGGAGATCGTCGAGCGATGCAGGTTTTCCCTTGAGGAGCTGACTTACCAGTACCCCGAGGAAGCCATCATGCCAGGCATGGATGCTCAGCAGTCGCTGGAGCATTATGTTCGCGCGTGTATTCCGGACCGCTATCCTGAAGGTTTGCCGCAGAACGTGCTCAGGGTCATCAGACATGAGCTCGAGCTCATCAAGGAGATGCGTTACGCTCCCTATTTCCTGACGGTTTTCAGCATCGTCAGGTTCGCCCGCAGCCAAGGGATACTTTGTCAGGGCAGGGGATCGGCAGCAAATTCCGCCATCTGCTATATCCTCGGCATCACCAGCATTGACCCGGAGACCAACGATCTCCTGTTCGAGCGCTTCGTCTCCAGGGAACGCGACGAGCCTCCCGACATCGACGTGGACTTTGAGCATGAGCGTCGGGAGCAGGTCATCCAGTGGATTTACAGGACTTATGGTCGCGACAAGGCCGCGCTCTGCTCGACCGTAACCCGATACCGTGCCAAGGGTGCCATCCGCGATGTCGGAAAGGCCCTCGGCCTGCCAGAGGACGTGATCAAGGCGCTTTCGTCGGGCATGTGGTCCTGGTCAGAAGAAGTGAGCGATCGCAACATAAGGGATCTCAACCTTAACCCTGCGGACCGGCGCCTGGTGCTGACATTGAAACTGGCTCAGCAGCTCATGGGCGCCCCGCGGCACCTTGGCCAGCACCCCGGCGGCTTCGTTCTTACCCATGACCGACTGGACGATCTCGTTCCCATCGAACCGGCGTCGATGGTCGACCGGCAGATTATCGAATGGGACAAGGACGATGTCGAGGCACTGAAGTTCATGAAGGTCGACGTTCTTGCCCTTGGCATGCTCACCTGCATGAACAAGGCGTTCGACTTCATCCGGACCCATAAGAACGACGATCTAGATCTCTCGAATATCCGGCAGGAGGACAGCGCGACATATGCGATGATCCGCAGGGCCGACACGCTCGGGACTTTCCAGATTGAGTCCCGCGCCCAGATGGCGATGCTCCCGCGGATGAAGCCACGGACATTTTACGACCTTGTCGTACAGGTCGCGATCGTCCGGCCTGGTCCCATCCAGGGCGACATGGTCCATCCATATCTGCGTCGGCGCGAGGGCAAGGAAAAGGTCGAGTATCCGACCCCCGAGCTCGAAGCCGTGCTTGGCAAGACCCTCGGCGTCCCGCTTTTTCAAGAGAGTGCCATGAAGGTCGCGATGGTGTGCGCAGGTTTTACCGGTGGTGAGGCTGACCAACTGCGCAAGAGCATGGCGACCTTCAAGTTCACGGGCGGCGTCTCGCGCTTCAAGGACAAGCTTGTCAATGGCATGATCAACAATGGCTATACGGCGGAATTTGCGGAGAAGACATTCTCTCAGCTCGAGGGTTTTGGCTCGTACGGCTTTCCTGAAAGCCACGCGGCATCCTTCGCGCTCATTGCCTATGCGTCCAATTTCGTGAAATGTCATTACCCGGACGTCTTCTGCGCTGCGTTGCTGAATTCACAGCCGATGGGGTTTTATGCGCCGGCTCAGATTGTCGGCGACGCGCGAAATCACGGTGTCGAAATACGCCCGGTCTGCATCAATCGCTCGCGATGGGACTGTACGCTCGAGCGCATTGGCAATACGGAACGCCACGCTGTCCGGCTTGGCATGAGACTGGTCATGGGACTGGCGGTCGTCGATGCCGCCCGCATCGTCGCAGCGCGGATGAATTCGCAATTTGAGAGTGTCGACGATGTCTGGCGCCGGTCGGGTGTTCCGTCGGAAGCCCTTGTCCAGCTCGCCAAGGCAGATGCCTTCCTTCCTTCGCTGACGCTGGAACGCCGCGATGCAATGTGGGCGATCAGAGCCCTGAGAGATGAGCCCCTTCCCCTATTTGCGGCCGCAGCCGAACGCGAGATGAAAGCGATCGCAGAACAGCACGAACCCGAGGTCAAACTGCGACAGATGACCAGGGGTCACAACGTCGTGGAAGACTATGGCCATGTCGGCCTGACGCTTCGCGAACATCCTATAGCGTTCCTGAGGAAGGATTTGACAGATCGCCGGATCGTCACCTGCAATGACGCGATGAATGCGGGTGATGGCCGCTGGCTTATGACGGCGGGCCTCGTGCTGGTGCGGCAGAAGCCAGGCTCCGCGAAGGGCGTCATGTTCATCACGATTGAAGATGAAACCGGTCCTGCCAACATTGTGGTCTGGCCGAGCCTGTTCGAGAAGTGCCGCCGCGTGGTCCTCGGCTCTTCGATGATGGCGATCAACGGCCGCGTGCAGAGGGAAGGGGATGTCGTTCACCTCGTTGCACAGCAGCTTTTCGACCTCAGCGGCGAACTGTCAGGCCTTGCCGACCTGGATATGTCAGTCCGGATCCCGACCGGACGCGGCGATGAGTTCACCCATGGCTCGCCAGGCAGTCCGGATTCGCGCGAAAGATCACCATCGACCGTCCGGCCCAGAGATATCTTCGTTCCTGATCTGCACATCGACACATTGAAGGTGAAGAGCCGGAATTTTCACTAAGGTCACTTTCGCCACCAGATTGAGACCAAATCAAGAACTCTGTTCAAAGCCCTATCGGCGCTGAGGGCAACGGTCGAGCGATATCACGCGTGAGCAGTTCGAATTCCACGGCATGCCATTAAAGGTGACGCATCAACAGCAAAAAACGAAAACATCTTTTAAACTCAATAAATTACTCGATGAAAAGGCGCTAAAAAGGCCCGACGTTTTCGACGGGCCTTGGTATTTCAGTCGCGATGCTCGGGCATCGCCTTTAGCTGATCCTCCGTCCACGTGGTCACGGCGTGGACTTCGCCGTCTTCATCTCTCATGAAATCAAGCTGGCTTGCAGGCACTGCCACTGGTTTGGCGCCGAGGCCGAGAAACCCACCGACATCGATAATGACAGTGCTGGCTTCGCCGACGCCGTGAACGTGATCGACCTTTCCGACCTTTTCGTCATCTGCGCCATATACGCTCGCCCCTTCAAGATTATCAGGGACGAGATCCGCAGTGCTAAGCCGAACGTGATTGGTATGGTCCATTTCTGAAGCCTCCGCCTTGTTGGAGTTATCCAACCCATATCCGGCGGTATTGTTCCTGCAACAGTGGGTGGACAAGGGCGTTCGGCGGACCCTCACGCCGTCTCGTGCAGAGGGCGCTCACGTCTTACCGAGAAGTCGTTCGAATTCCTGCTCCGGCGTTCCATAGCAACCTGCGGCGAGGGCTTCGAGACCCCTTCGATCCCGCACGATCACAGAACCACGGCTAGAGCGAATGAGGCGCTTGCCTTCGAGGACATGCAAGGTCGTGGTCACGCTTGGTCTGCGCACACCAAGCATAAGGGCGATATACTCGTGGGTAATGGCCATCTCCTCGGAGTGAAGCCGATCGTGACACATCAGGATCCAGCGCGCGAGCCGTTGTTCCACATCGAATTTGGCGTTCGCCAGCGAGGTATAGGCCACCTGGGTGGCAAAAACGTGCATAAATTTGATCATCGGAACCTGAAGGGTCGAACTTTTTAGGGTTGTCTGGCGCATCGCCTCGACCGACACCCTGTATCCGGTTCCGGCCACATGAATTTCAATCAGGTACGGAACAATGTCGTCGCCTATGATCGTGGCAGTCGGAACAAATCCTTCCCGGCCGAACATGCCAGCTTCCGCCATCTGTCCTGTAGGGCCGACCGCCATCACCGATCCGATGCCGCTTTCCGGAAAGTACAAGAAGTCGAGTGTCTTGCGCGGCTCCGCTATCCGGAAGTTGGCGGGCAGATCGACGGCTTCCAAATGCTTCGCGAGAAGATCGAAATCGTCGGCTGTCAAAGCCTTGAGCATTCGGTTGCTAACGTCTCCTTGCGACGGCATATCAGACTCTCCCCTGCCCGTGATCACCCGTTACCAACCGAGACAAGGCAACAGGTAGCGCCCCACATGCCAGAATAGGTCGCGCACTGTTCGGTTCAAGTACGATCACGTACACACGTTCTTCATTGACCTCCAATATACCGTCGCTGCCATTTATCCTGCTAAACCAGACGGAAAGGTTGGTGATGTTCAACAGGCGCATTCGAGACAGTGAAATGGCAATGCTTCAGTGAGCCTTGAAAAGCCATTGCCGGCTGCTCATAACGGAAACGCGTCGAGAATCCTTTGCATCGAAGCGATGGATCTTTTCGCTCATGGTCACCGGACCCAGGAGAACTTACCAGCCTGTTGATTTCAATTTCCCGGACTACCAGCGGCTCTGACCGACGCCCGACCTTCGCCATCCAGCAGCGTCAGCGGCTGCAATCGATGATCGTCCATGCTGCTGACCGTGCGGCCCGCCGCGCAGGAGTGTCGGGTCGCGTTCAGGCTTAGGTGCCTGAGGTATGGCCCTTTAGAATGAAGTCCCGATTCCCAGCTTCCGGAATTGGTCGAATACCGTACAAAAACCGAGCGCGGGCCCGGAGCGATTGGCTCCTAAAGGCAACGCGTGGCTACTGTTTCCCTGTGCCGAGTGACCCGACCATGTTCAGCGATCTCATAGGACAGCGCGTGCTCGTCGTGGAAGACGACTATCTTCAGGCCGTCGATATGACGCTGGCGCTGGAGGAACAGGGAAGTGATGTCGTCGGGCCCTTTCCCCACCTCGATGGCGGCTTGGCCGCACTCAATCTCGCGAGCATCGATGCCGCTGTTCTCGATGTTCATCTGCTGTATCGAAACGTCTTCCAACTCGCTGATTGCCCTATGAAGCAAGACATTCCGTTCCTTTTCGTTACCGGCTACGACCCGATCGAGATCCCGGATCGCTTCAGAGGGGTACAATGTCTTCTGAAACCAGTGGGACCCGGAGAGATAATGGTGAGGCTTGCTGCGGTTATAGCCGGGCGCCATTAGATTTTGTCAGATCCCACGGATAAGGAGTCGATTTAGAGACCGCTTGTGTTGCTTGGCGCGCCTCATGCCGCATCGCTATGACAATCCAGGATGACTGGCGAGACGTCTGGAACTTTCGTGTCGCAAAGTTGCTGGGCCATCCATTCAAATCGCAGTGGGCGACCGATGCCAGTGCTGCCGGCGAATATATTGCCGAGGCGACCCTCGAACCCACCTGGAGGTCCAGATGCCGTTTTTGAGCTTCCGCCTTTGCGAACGGAGGCCCAATTCCCAAAAAGCATACCAGGCTGGGTGAGAATATAGCGCCGGCATTGTCCTGGTCCGGAGCGCCGGACAATGTCAAAAGCTTCGCCATTGTCATCGAGGACTCGGATGCTCCTTATGGAACTTTCCGGCATTGGGGCGTCTATAATATTGCGCCAACAAGCAACGGCCTGCAGGAAAGCAGCGATACAGCTAACGGAAGCGGGTTGCGGTTTTCAGACAACAATTTTGGCAATAGACGTTACGATGGACCAGAACCGCCGCGAGGACATGGCGTCCATCACTACCACTTTACAGTTGCAGCGCTCGACGTGCCGAATCTCACTGTGCCGGCATCAGCAGCTATCGAAGCGATGTGGGAGGAGGCGCAAAATCAAATGCTGGCAAAATCGTCCTTGATGGGAACATTCCAGCAGGTGTGAACGTCAGGGAACGGGCGATCGCACCCATCCCTTGATCGCAAGCAAATTCCCGACGGCGGCCGGGCAAGGGAAAGGGGTAGGAAGGCGATGCCGTTAAAGCGCGGAAGAAGACCGCCAGGTCCACGCAATCTCAGCCGAACCGTTTCGAACCGGCCAGGGATGCGCTAAAGGACATCCGGCTTCGGTGCCTTTCGCGCATCCCTGCTTTCATCCCGTTCCGTCAGCTAATGCAATTGCTTGGTCCGGTGAACCACCTTTTTTCTCGCACCTGCGGTAATTGTCATATGATTAATTAACGCTAAATAATTACAGAAATCAGTTGCTTAATGGATGGTTCTGGCATAAATTTTTCTGGCTGCCGTTGGCCTTGCCAAAGGGAGTGATGTCTTGTCCATCCGACTAAAGTTCTTCGTGACGGTGCACCATGTGCGTTCGATCCGATACCGGCTCTCGAGCGTGTATTGACGCGTCCTCTTTGTTCATTCCACTTGCTAGATGTGACGCCCATGACGGGCCAGGGATTGGTTATGCAAAGACAAGCTGTCGTCTTTAACGGTCAGGAAGTCGGTATTGCGGTTCCAGTGGATAACCGCCTCAAATTCATCGCGGTCCGTTTCCAGGTCATCGACCTGGACAACGAGGTGTTCGACACGGTGACTGAAATCAGGCGTGCAATAAGAGACCACCTAGCATCTCGTGCTGAAACCACGGCCACCTCACACTGACCCTTGGTATAAAGGACCTTCCAAAGGGGCAGCGCGGGTATTATCGTGGATTTTCGGTGGCCTCACTACTACTGATGGTTGCCCTGTCGTAAATCCTTCATTCGATCTTGCTAAAGATGCGCCGAGGTTCAGTGTGCAGGGCGTTTATGCAAAGGCAAGCAGTCATTTTTGGTGGTCAAGAGGTCGGTATCGCTGTCCCCGCCGACAGCCGGCTGAGATTCATCGCCGTTCGTTTCCACGTGATCGACCTGGATAATCTGGTGTTCGACACGATCACGGATATCCATCGGGCGATCAGGCAGCATCTTGCCGTCGCTCGCGCTGCGAAGGCTGCGGCATAAGAACACGGCATTCTCACCTCTTCTGCTCGATCACTTTCAGCAATTTTGCCAAGTGAACAACGCACGGCCGGCGTGAAGAACTAGGTCTGTCGTTGCGGCCGGATTGCGAAGGATGATCATCGTCCTCAACGCTCGAACGCGCGATCATCGCGCAACGATGCTTGACGCTTAACACCGTTGCTCTTTATTGGCGCGAAATCAGGAGGCCATAAACGGATCGTCCCTGACGGCTTCGACGAGGAAGTCGAGAACGGTGCGAACCCGCAAGGGCAGGTTCTTTCGTGACGGATAGACAAGGTTGATCGGCAGCCGCACGGGTGGATAGTCCGGCATTGCATTGATCAGCCGGCCTGCCTCCATATCGGGATATGCCAGAATATGCGAAAGCACGGCAAGGCCGCCTCCGCTCAAGACCACGCGGTGCACCGCAAGGGCGCTGTTTGCGACCAGCCGCGGCGAGATGCGAACGGAAATTTCGTTTGAGCCGTCTGAAAACAGCCAGGATCGGCCATCTCCGGCTCGGCTGTAACAGATACAGTCGTGCGTGTTGACCTCGGCCGGAGCCTTTGGAACTCCCCGGCGTTCGAGGTAGGCGGGGGCTGCGCAGAGAAAGGCTGTCGTCCACCCGATCCGGCGACACATGAGGCTGCTGTCAGAGACAAGACCGAGCCGTACCTCAAGGTCGATGGCTTCTCCGATGAGGTCTGATGGCTCCTCCCGGAAAAGGAGTTCGACCACCAGGCCAGGATGGTGGTCGAGAAGCTGCGCAAGTCGGTCGCTCACATAAAGGCCAAGTGGGGCGGGCAAGGCGAGGCGCACACGGCCCATGGCATTGGCTGCTTCGGCACCCGACGCCTCATTGAGTGAGTCCACTGCGTCGATCACCTTCAAGGCCATCGTAATGATCTGCTCACCCTCGAGGGTCAGGGCGAGCGCATTCGTGGTGCGATGGAAGAGGCGGATGCTGAGGTGCTCCTCGAGCGCGGAAACCTGCCTTGAAACGGCTGGCTGCGTCAGGCCGAGATCGGCTGCCGCTGCAGAAAAAGATCCTGTCTCGGCGACCCTCATGAACGTCCTCAGCGCGCAAACGATGTCCATCCCACTTTACCCGTACCGTTCGACATAACCCTTATGTTCCGAGACTAGACCGCAAACGCTTTACTGTCCAGCAATTACGGATATCTTATATCCATAAGGATGACAAATATCCTTAAATAAGGAGACGGACATGACCCAGCGCCTGAACTACGCACAGCAATCCCCGGAACTTTTCAAGAAGCTCTCCGAGCTCAGCATGAGCCTCAAGGAAAGCGTCATCGAGCCGAAGCTCCACGATCTGGTGCAGATCAGGGCGTCGCAAATCAACGGGTGCGGCTTTTGCCTCGATATGCACGTGAAGGAAGCCAAGTTGCATGGCGAAACAGAGCTACGCCTTTACCACGTCGCGATCTGGCGCGAATCGAACCTGTTTGCCCCGCGCGAACGCGCCGCACTCGCCTGGACTGAAGCGCTGACGAAGCTTCCGGAGGGTGGAATTCCCGACGAGCTTTACGAACGCGTTCGAGGCCAGCTCTCAGAAAAAGAGATCTCTGATCTGACCTTTGTAGTTATGGTGATCAATGCCTGGAACCGCGCCAGCATTGCGTTCAAGTCGGTGCCGGGCTCCGCAGACAAGCTTTACGGCCTCGACAAGGCAGGCTTGAACTAAGCCCCTGTCCTTTAGCCACCAACCACCGCGGCCTGGCCGCAAACCGGGGAGAAGTCCCATGAAAATCGTTATTATTGGCGGAACCGGCCTGATCGGTTCGAAGACGGTCGAACGCCTGCGCAAGCAGGGGCATGATGTCCTTGCTGCCTCTCCGAACACGGGCGTCAACACCGTGACCGGGGAAGGTCTGGCTGCGGCATTGGTCGGTTGCGATGTTGTCGTCGACCTCGCCAACTCACCATCCTTCGAAGATAAGGCCGTCCTCGAGTTCTTCGAGGCCTCGGGGCGCAATCTTCTTCGGGCCGAAAAGGATGCCGGCGTCAAACATCACATCGCGCTGTCGGTTGTCGGAACCGAGCGCCTGCAGGAGAGTGGCTATTTCCGGGGCAAGCTTGCGCAGGAAAAGCTGATCAAGGCATCGGCGATTCCCTACACCATCGTACACTCCACGCAATTCATGGAGTTTGTGGGCGGCATCGCCAAGTCCGGAACGGTCGGCGATACAGTGCGGTTGTCACCGGCCTACATCCAGCCGATCGCATCTGACGACGTCGCCGCCGCGATGGCCGAAGTTGCCGTCTCTGCCCCGATCAACGGGACGGTGGAGATCGCCGGCCCCGAGCGTTTCCGGCTCAACGAACTCGTTGCGCGCTATCTCGAAGCAACTGGCGACGTGCGGAAAGTGCAGCCGGACCCGGAAGCTCGATACTTCGGCGCCCGGCTCGACGACGGCTCGCTCGTCTCTGACAACAATCCCCGACTTGGCCAGATCACGTTCGAACAGTGGTTTGCAATGGCCCAGCGCAATTGATCGGCCGACTTGTGCCGCTAACAGGTGCGCAATCGTCCAGAACAGGAGAATGACAATGATCAGATCAATCATCGCCTTTTCGTTTCTCGTTGCGGGACTGACGGGACCGGCCGGCACTCACGATGCAGTTGCCGGCGAAGCGTCGAAAGTGACCCTTGTGTACGAACATGAGCTTCCGAATGTACCCGGTAAAAGCATCAAGGGCGTGCTCGTGGAGTACGGCCCCGGCGGATTTTCAGAGGGGCACACCCATCCGAGCACGGCCTTCATCTATGCGACAGTGCTGGAGGGTTCGATCCGCAGCCAGGTCAACGATGGACCGGTCAAGGTCTACAAGGCAGGTGAAAGCTTCTCGGAAATGCCGGGGGATCGCCATGGTGTGAGCGAAAACGGCAGCAAGACAGAACCTGCCAAGCTTCTTGCTGTCTTCGTGGTCGATACCAGTGAAAAGGAACTCACCTTTCCCATGAAGAAATAGTGAGGGAAAGCGGGGCGCGGTGCGGTTGAGCATCGTGCCTCTTTTACTTTTCTTTTGGGGTGCCAAAGAGTATGAAAGAGGGAACATCCGTTGCTGCCGCTGACGCTGATCAATCTCCTGGGAATTGCCGGGATTGCTGTCTGGCATCTTCAGGGCAGCGGCCGACCGACGGCCAGACTTGTCGTGCAAATCTTCTTCTTCACTGCCATGACCGTCGTTCTGGCAGGAGCCGGAATCATGCCGCACCGGGTCGACGACTTGCAGCTCACGGGCTTCAGGGCCGGCATGGCTACCACTGCACGCGTCCTGTGGTGGACTCACCTCGCCTGGACGCTCATCGGTTTTGTCCGCATTTACATCGTTCTTGAACGACGTCCGCGCGAGGCGCGACTATTGCAGGACCTCATTGTTGCGATCGTCTATCTCGGCGTAGCGCTGTCCATACTGGGCTTTGTGTTCCAGGCGCCCATCGGCACTCTGATCGCAACCTCGGGCGTTGTCGCGATCATCTTCGGCCTTGCGCTGCAGAATACGCTCGGTGACGTCTTTTCCGGGGTTGCATTGACCTTGGGACGGCCCTTTACAATTGGCGACTGGATCGTGCTCGGCGACGGTACCGAGGGAAGGGTTATTGAGAACAACTGGCGGTCCATCTCCCTGATCACCGGCGCTCACAATGTCGTAGTCTTGCCCAACAGCGTGCTCGCCAAGGTTGGCCTCACCAATCTCAGCCGGCCCGACGAAAGTCATCAGATCGCGCTTCTTATAAGAATTGCGGCAAGCCACGATCCGGAGCAGGTCGAAGAACTCATGCTCACCGCGCTTCAAGCCTGTGATGCGATCGTCAAGGATCCGCCGCCCGTCGTCGCACTGAAAGCGATTGACGCAGTAGCGATCGAGACGGAGCTTCAGTTTCGTGTCACGAGCCCGGCAGCCCGGACGCCCGCCCGAAACGAAGTGATCGCTTCTGTTCATCGCCATTGCAGGGAGAAGGGATTTTTCCTGGCGATGCCGCTCCAGTCCTTTCCCGCCAGGATTCCCGGAACACCATCATCCGGCGCGCTCTAGCACCCATTCAAAACTGCTCTTCCAAAGATCGCGCGGAATATCCCTGGAAAGCGTCTCCACTAGGTCGGAAAGTCTCACGCTGCGGAGCTTGTCCCGCCACGCTTCGTCGGCCTCCCACATGATCCGCGCGACCGCGCAAGGTTGGTCTTCGCAGTATCCTGGAGGTCTGCAGGGGTTGTTTGCCCGGATGTTGTTGCAAACGAAGGTTCTGGCCTTGCCTTCCACGGCTTCGACGATATCGAGAAAGGTCAGTTCGGCGGGCGTTCTGGCCAGCCGATACCCGCCCGTCGGGCCAAGGGTCGTATGCACCAGTCCTGCCTGCGAAAGTCCTTGCAAGGCCTTCGAGAGGTATTCCTTCGGAAGCCCATGGAACTCCGCCAGAGCTTTGGTGGATAGATAACGGCCCTCTGGCAGGCCTGCGAGAATGGCACAGCAGTGGAGCGCCCATTCGACTTGGCTCTTGAGATTCATTGAAAGATCCGAAAGATGCTGATTTGCATCTATTAAGGATATAGAATATCTCTATTTGTCGTAGGTGTAAACTGCCAGATCACTACCATGAATCCGAGGATTAAGGCAGGCACGAAGGACTCGAAGCCGGCCTTCACAAGGTTGCGCTCGATGAGCTTCAAGCGCTGCGCCCGAAGATCGATTGATGGTTTCCACTCGCTGGACTTGCGTTCGCCGTGGCGGGCTTTGCAGAACCGGAATTCGGCCCGCGTCTCCTTCGCCAACGGGTTCTCCTTGAAGGATCGACGGGGGTCTGGATGTTCCTTTAGCGTGTCGACGATTGAACTGAGGCGGCCGCTACCCATCTATCGGGGAGGTTGAGCGGATGCCCGAATTGGAGAGAGACCATGTTGGTACACCGATGGGAAAAGCCTCTCGTGTTAGGAGACAGCCGCATTCGTATTGTTGTCGGCTCCCCAGAGGAGGCGTTGACGTGGCTCATCCATGAGCCGCACCAGAGCGCTGCCAAGTGGCAACGAGCATGGAAAGCGTGCCAAGCGGTGGTTGACGGTCGGATGAACGCTGAAGACGCCAAGACCGCCGTCGAGCTCGCGGCTGCGCATTAAGGCACTGGTCATATCCATATGTCCTCCATCCTTCGATGATTGACTTACAGCTTCTCGCAGCTCGCGCTGTTTCGTGTCGCGCTCGTTCCATGTCGGCGCCGATGACGACTGGACGCACTCTAAACGACTTTGAAAGCGCCAGCACTTTCCTTGGGGGGCGTTCTCAGTGATCCCGGACTTATGTTCGCCCTTCCGGCCGTTTTGAGCCTGTCGATCCGCCAGCTTCGAAAGGCCTGAATTTCCATGCTGTAGAATTCGAAGCTGAAAATGACGGGAACTGGCCGGAAGCATTTTGTCGCCACCTTGCTGCACTCGGCATTCACCTTGCCGAGCAGCTTGTCGCTACATCGGTTGTCATCTTGTGCCTGGCGTTTCCGCCGCGCACGATCCGCGCATTGAAGGCCGGCGCGCCCGCATCACAACAGTGGGAACGGATCCGATCCGGAGGACGGACGTGACATGTACATTTGCGCTGCCGAGAATTCCGCTATATCCCGATCCGAGATAGCCGCGGATAAAATCCGAATTGGACGAGCTTGAAATCCGAATTGGACGAGAGAAGGTTCCGAATTGGACGGGATAGGGCAGGCCGTTGTGCGCCGCATGTCTGGAGGATTCAATGACTGGAAGACAAGCAGAAATGCTCTATCCGAGGGGCGCAGCCGAGCGGATCCGCACCGCCTTGAAGGACACTCCGGTCGTCTTGATCAATGGACCACGCCAATGCGGAAGAACGACGTTGGCACGAACCCTGCTGGAGCCGGATCGACCCTATTTTACGTTTGACGACGAAACAACATTGTCATCCGCCAGGACCGACCCTGTCGGGTTCATTCGGCAGATCGACACTGCCGTCATCGACGAGGTTCAGCGGGTTCCTGTAACATTGTGGCATTTGAGATCAAGGCCTCGGCCACCGTGACACCGGCCGACTTTAAGGGTCTTAGAAAGGTCGCCGCAGCGACGGGAGCGGCTTTCACAGCGGGATGGGTACTCTATGACGGCGACAAGGTTTTGCCGTTCGGGGACACTCTTGCAGCAGTGCCTCTCTCTTGCCTGTGGAGCGCTTAGTCGCACGGCTGGCGACTGGCAGGCGAGCCCCGTGATAGGCGACGTCGATTCCTCCCGTCAAGGCTCTTGGCAATACCAACAAGGCACGCGTTACCGAAAGGCCAAGATCGACATCGCTCCGCTCATCTTCTGATAGCGGCATGGTGGCCCGTGTTGGCGATCGGACCTTATCGAAACCTGACGGCGTTCTACTCCGGGCTTGAGCTAGTGATGGCTTCGTCCACCTGGCTTTGAAAATCCTCCTTTTCAAAGCCTCCCGAATGGTCTGCACATAGAAATACAAGAGCGGAATCACAAGAAGGCCGAGGATGGTTCCAAGCAGGAGCCCACCCAGGACCGTTATCCCGATGGCCTGGCGGCTACCGGCCCCTGCGCCTGTTGCAACAACCAACGGCAGCACCCCCAGGCACCGAAGCCATTCCGGTCATCAGCACGGGTCGGAACCGCTGCGAGGTGCCTTCGATTGTTGCATTCATGATGCTTGCGCCTTGCTCGCGCCGCTCCTTGGCGAACTCGACGACGAGGATGGCATTCTTAGCCGCAAGGCCTATCAGGAGCAGCAATCCGATCTGGGCGTAAATATTGAGGTCAACGCCGGAAAGCGCGAGCCCGGTGAGTGCCCCAAGCACGGCAAGGGAGACGGACATCATGACCACTACAGGACACTCCAGCTCTCGTACCGGGCGACGAGAAGGAGGTAGGTAAAAACCATTCCCATCAGAAGGATCAGGGCGGTCTGTCCACCCGCCTGCTTTCCTGCCGTGCCAGAACAGTCCATTCAAACCCGAAGCCGGGCGGAGGTTTCTCTGCGGCGAGCGTCTCCATGGCGACGAGCGCCTCGCCTGTACTGGTGCCCGCCGATGCCTGTCCGTTGATTACTGCAGATGGCTTTAATGGTACATGGCGCCTTCATTGACCCGTCTAAGGTAGAACGTTGAACCTGGTCGAGGGGCAAGACTATTGAGGTGATCGGAAGCTGCAGTCATCGATCACGTCCGTCGATGTGGCCGTACACTGGGCCGAACAGCTATCATCCTGGCGATCGCCGCCGATCCGAAATCTTGAGCAAATCTCTCCGCGGATATTCTCGCAGCCACATAGCTGCCTGCTGGAGAAGGGGGCTGGCGCATTTCCAGCCAGCGTCATGAACGAGATGCTGATACTTCCTGCCCGATCGCAACATCGCATTCTCCTGAACGCACGCCAACGCTGAAGTACGGGCGAAACCTACCATGTCGCAGGCGGCAAATCTACCGACAGTTGTTCGGCTGCTCAATTCGCAATGGAGCACGGTCGAGCGTCCGTCTCATACGTCCCGCCCACAAGGAGGAGGCATCGAACCAAATTGCCTCGCATCGCGTTTGTGTCTCAAGGAATTGATAGGAGACGGAGGACCTGCGGGGAGCCATGTCAGACATTTCTGGGTGCACCTCGCACTGCTAGCACGCACCAGGAAGTTTGCAGGAATATATGGACCTGCGATCGTCGCTAGACCGGTTCAACCCGGCCTTCAACCGAGCGGGAGGTATTGATGGAAAGTAGGGTCGACGCAGGACCGACGGAAGCAGGGTGCAAAAGGCTATGGACGCTCACCAGGGCGGACTCACCGGTGATCGGTACAGCAATCCATGACGGAAGCGGTGTCAGGGAAAGTCTACAGGACCGATTTGCGCTGTCAGCCCATCAAAGACAACGCGAGGAAGATCCGTTTACCGCATTCCTGATCAATGATGTGCCGAACCAGGTCGTTGGCCACCGCTCGCGTTTTGAATTCGACCTCAACCGGAGCCGGGACGGCGCCCTCTACCTCACCCCCGAACAGGCGTGGGGGCTGAAGGTCTGGCGCGAGCCTCTGCCACAGGAGGAAAAAGCCCGATCGCTCGCTCTTCACGATAGCTACTACACGATGCTTCGGACCTTCCTCAAACAGATTGAGCTCGACTTTGGCAGATTCGTTGTTCTGGACGTCCATAGCTACAATCATCGGCGGGCAGCGCCTGACGTCGAGACCAGCCAAGAGGATGCGCCGGATATCAATATTGGCACATTCTCGATGGACAGGGACCGGTGGGCCTATGTGGTGGACCAACTGATCGAACACCTCCAGACCATCGTCGTGAACGGCAGACCTTTGGATGTGAGAGAAAATGTTGCCTTCCAAGGCAGGGGAGAACAGACACGGTTTATCCATGAGGCATTTCCGGAGACAGGCTGCGCCGTCGCGATCGAATTCAAGAAAATCTTCATGGACGAATGGACGGGCGAGCCCAATCGCGTCGTCCTTGATGAATTGCGTCGTGGTCTTGCCGCGGCAGTACCCCTGCTGGAACGCATTCTGGGGTACGGCTCATGACTGGCCCGGTCCACTTTGATCAGATCGACTGGCTGGTTGATGTCGTGAGCTCTCTGAATGAAGGCAAGGCCATCCGCAAGGATTTCGGTGACGGCAGTCGCCTCCATGTCGATCGATTGCTACCCTTTCTGTTCCTCCACATCGATGGCGGTCGCAACGAGGACGTTGCCCGATCCGTGGTGCAGGCGAACGCCTCCTACCTTGTCGCATCGGATCCGAGGTCCGTCCTGCCGATCGTCAAGGCACTGTCAATGGTGGCGGCCAAACAGTTCGGGGCCTTTGTCATTGTCCGGTTTGCTGAGCTCGATCGCGACAGGTTCCTGACAGATGATGCACCGTACCTCCCACCATTCGAGGTTTCGGTCTGGTCGTCAGGCAATGCGCCGGAAGTCAGGGAAACCTTCTCGAAGGCTGTCAGTGCCAGCGAAGCACGCTTCCGCACGCCCCAGGTCGAGGAGCGGCGCATGGCATCCTCGAAGATTGACGGGGATCTGGCCGGGCTTGCCGGCTGCGCCCTTCTGGTTGCGGAGTTCGCCCCGATCTACCGTGCTCCCCAGTCCGGTAACACCTTTCCGGAGGTGCGCGACCAGCTCATTGCGACGCTGTTCGATGCCGGGCTTCGAGCGTGCGCGGCTTTCATAGAGGCGCGTGGAATTATGAAGCCTGCGTCCCATCGTTCGCTCGGACGCCGCGCGTTGGTCGAGGCGGTCAACCGTGTGGATCGTGGCATCGATGAGATCGCCACGGCATTTGATGTCCTTTTGGCAGTGACCCCGATCAATGCAGGTCAAGCTTTCCATCGCTTCGAAGCCAACGGGTTCGTAGGTGATCCAGGCTTCCTGTATCGGCCATTGACCGTGCAGGTCGAGGATGCAAAGCAACGCCTCTTTTCCATTGCCTTTGACCGGATCGAGGACCCGGTGCTTTACGAACTGTACAGGCAAAAGCAGCAGGAAGTGGATCTGCAGTTGTCCCTGGTTGCTGCGCGCAATCGCCAGACCTTCATCGAGTTTGGACGAGCGCTCTATGGACCTGTCGAACCATTGTTGCTGGCTGAAGCCGAACGCATTCTGGACTACCTCAGTGAAGACGGGCCCGACACGGCGTCAAGGAGCGACGACGTTGAGGCGGCCGACAGTGTGTACCTTGAACGGCAGGCGCAGTCGATGATCGCCGCCTACCAGGAAAAGTTCCCCGACTTCCAGGTCGACGTTGAGGTCCGGGACGACTTGCCGTCGGGACTGATGGTATCGAACCACCGTCTTCTCATCTCGAGAAAGACATTGATGGATCCCCGCCGGGTGGCGCCGCTTCTCTCCCACGAAATAGGGGTCCACCTTCTTACGTTTTTCAATGGCGGGTGCCAGGGACTGAGGCTCTTTCGTTCAGGGCTTGCAGGATATGAGGGCATGCAGGAAGGTCTTGCAGTCTTTGCCGAGTATCTAGCCGGCGGAATGACGGCAGGACGTCTCAAGTTGATCGCGGCGCGCGTGGTCGCATGTGCCGACATGCTGTCCGGTGCAAAATTCGATCAGACCTTCCATCGGCTGGTGCGGGACTACGGCTTTTCACGAGCTGCCGCGTTCAATCTGACTCTGCGTGTCTACCGGGGTGGTGGGCTGGCAAAGGACGCGATCTACCTGCGGGGGCTTCTTGAGCTTCTCGACCATCTCAAACGAGGGGCAGCGCTCGATCCATTCTGGATGGGAAAAATCTCATCCGGCCATTTTGGTGTGATGGAGGAACTGGCGTCACGTGGCTTGTTGAAGCCGCCGGCGATTTATCCGCTGTTTCTGGCCACCAAGGATGGCCGCGACAGGCTTGAGAAAGCACGCCAGGGATTAAGGCCGATCGATCTTCTTCAATCGAAGGAAATGTAGAATGAGGATAGCTTTTTTCGTAAATTCCATTGAGAGCGAGTCATCGTACTATACCACGACATCGCTGGCGATGTCCGCCCGGGCACGTGGTCACGACGTCTGTTACCTTACACCTGATGATTTTGTGCTTCGGCCTGACGACCACCTCCTGGTCCGCGCGGTAATCCCGCCTCCGTCCAAAACCAGGGATCAGGACGCTTTCATTGCCGGACTGCGGGCTGAGGTTTCAAGGGAAACAATCGACGTCTCCAATATCGATGTCCTGTTCCTGCGCAACGATCCCTCTGAGGATGCAGATGAGCGAGCATGGGCTGTCAATGTCGGGGCAATGTTTGGACGATTGGCTGTCGAGCGCGGGGTGTTGACGGTGAATGATCCGAATGCGCTCGCCACTGCTCAAAACAAGCTCTATTTCCAGGATTTCCCCGAAAGCGTCCGTCCGACCACGCTCATTTCCAAGAGCCTGGATGAAATCAGATCGTTTATCGACAGCCAGAAGCGCGGCGTGATCCTGAAACCTCTTCAGGGATCAGGCGGCAAGCATGTCTTCAAGATCAAATCCAACAAGGAATCCAATCTTAATCAGATCTTCGAGGCGGTCAGCGGGGAGGGGTACCTGATTGCCCAGGGATACCTGCCGGACGCAGTTGAAGGTGATGTACGATTGTTCGTGATGAATGGCAGGCCACTCGAAAAGGATGGAGCCTATGCCGCCTTCAGGAGGGTACCGGCCAAGGGTGAAGTGCGATCGAATATCCGTGCCTCCGGAAAGGCGGCCAAGGTGAAGGTCACTCCGGAAATGCTGGCCGTTGCCGAGATGGTTCGGCCCAAGCTTGTGGCTGATGGCATGTTCCTTGTAGGCCTTGATATCGTGGGATCAAAAATCCTTGAGATCAACGTTTTCACACCGGGCGGACTTCAGAATCTGGAAAATCTCTATGGCGTGGATTTTTCCGCCCTCGTGATCGAAGCACTCGAGAAAAAGGTCAGCATTCGCCAGAGCTATGGTGCCCAGATCTCCAACGCGACGCTCGCGACCTTGTAAGGTCGTGAGCGTGGGACATGGCCAAAGGGCGCTAGCCTTTACGCTTCGACCCTGAGGTTGGCGTGGCGGGCTGCAGCGATCAGGGCAAGTCGGGCATAGGTCGCCGATTTTTTCCCATCGAGGCTCGCCGAACAGGCTCGCAATGCCCTGGTGAAGGAGTTTCCGCTCACAACAGGCCATTTGTCTGCAAGCAGCCACGCGGCTTCTCGGGTGTTGCGGACAATATGCATTGCGGATCCGATCACGATGACGACCGGCCTGTTCCAGAAAGTGATTTCAGTCATGCTTACCTCGTTCGCGCCACCTAATGCGCGAGCGTGGCAATGGTTCCGAGATCATTGAGGCCCGCCACATGCCGCTTGGCGGGGGCGACAGCGAGTGGGAGGATCTTCGGCGAGTTTGAACGCTGCCAGGCACCGTGCTGATGATGGAGATTGGTTCCCGCTATCGTAACGATCAGAGTGCATCGCTTGAGCGGGCAAGGACGCTCGTCGCACTGAACAGCAATCGTGTTGCTTTTGCTGCGGAATAGCCGAACGATCGATTGAGACGTACCCGCCGAAGGACTTCGGCTCGTCCGGTGACATTGTCAGCGCGCAGCGGATTCGATGGACGACTGCCTGACGCCAACTCGACACACTCGATGGTTTTTGCTCCGAAGAGATCCGAAGATAGGAACTCCGGTCGTTTCGGCGCGTTACGATGCTTTCATCTGCCGAGAAACAAAACCTGGAAGAATTGCCGCCGTGTCGGCCCGCCCTATTTTGATGATCCATTCCTCAGAAAGAAGATTCGTTCCCTGGGGAAGAGCACGAAGCCGCAGTCGAGTGCCTCAATAGATGCAGACAACAAACTTCGCAGCTATCTTTCAGGGGATGCCACAGCCCTATCTTGTGCTTGATCCCGGTCTGACGATCGTCGCCGCAAGCGACGCATATCTCTCGCTCACATCGCGCGTGCGAAACGACATTGTCGGTCGTCACATTCTCGAAGCGTTTCCCGAAAATCCCGAGGCTGCCGGGACCGTGGAGCAAGGGCCGCTTGAAGTTTCCCTCCGCCACGCCCTTGCAACTGGCAAACCGCACGAAATGGCGGTCATTCAATACGACATCCCCCAACCCGGTGGCGGATTTTCGCAGAAGTTCTGGACACCTGTTCACACGCCGGTCATCGGCGATGATGGCCATGTCCAGTACATCATACAAAATCCGATGGATGTTACAGATCGCGTCCTGAAGGCGAGGGAGGCTGATACCCGTCTGAGGATTGCCTTGCATGCCGCCGAGCTTGCGACCTGGGAGTATGAGCCGGAAACCGATATCTGGCGACGCAGCAACGCCGTCGATGAGATGTTCGGGTTCCTGCCCGGGGAGGGCGGGCCAGTGGCCGCGCCCTTTTTCGCGCGGATTCACCCGGAGGATCTTGCGGCGGTGCAAGAGGGCCTTCGCCGCATCCAGTCAAGCCCGGACCAGACTGCCGCGCGTTTTGACTATCGTATCGTTCTGCCGACGGGGGGCGTGCGACACGTGGAATCCCGCGGCGAGGTTCTAAGGACGTCCGACGGCAAGGTTAGAATGATCGGTGTGTTGATGGATGTTACCACCGAGCGGCAAAGGGAGGCTGCGCTGACTGTGTCCGTAAAGACCCAGGGCGAGCTCCTCGAGCAAAAGGATGCGTTGCTCGCTGAGGTCAATCATCGCGTCAAGAACAGCCTCCAGCTCGTCGTGAGTACGCTGAGGCTGCAAGCGCGCCGGTTGCGGGACTCCAAGACGAAGGAGGCCTTCGATCAGGCAATCTCACGGGTCAGAGCCATCATATCGGTTCATGAGCATCTGTATCGGACCGCCAATTCGCTTACAGTCGACATGGCCGATCATCTGACAAAACTCTGCCTCGATATAACGAATGAGCGACCGTCTCGTCCGATCGCGGTGGAAGTAGAGCAGATCGAGTTGCCAACAGAACGTGCAATTCCGCTATCGATCATCGTGAACGAGCTCGTCACTGCGGCATTGAAGGCGGCTCCAGCCCATGGCAGCCGTCTCCTCGTCAAGCTGCGAGAACTCCCAGAGGACGGCGTCCTGGCATTGAGTGTCACCAATCCGGATCCTCGCCAAAGCGACGATAACGGTCTGTCCGACCTCGGGAGCAAGCTTGTCACATCCATGACCGCACAGATACGAGGTGTTTTCATCGAAGAGGAGGATCCGACGCAAGGTTTTCGGGCCACTGTAACGTTTCCAAGGGAACTGTCGTGATGCCTCTTCAGGTCATGATCGTTGAAGACGAAATGCTGCTTGCCCTCGATCTCGAGGACATGCTCCTCAAAGCCGGCCATATCGTCGCAGGCCAGGCATCCGACATGCTCCAGGCATTGTCGCTGGCTGAACAGCTTGGTGGCAGGATCGATGTCGCCATCATGGACGTGAACCTGGCGCGGGGGTCGAATGGGATCGAGACGGCGGCGGCCCTGCGGCAGCGCTGGAATATTCCATCCCTGTTTGTCAGCGGGAACCTCGACGAAAGGACGCGGCAGCTTGCTCAACAGTGGCATCCTGTCGGCTTCGTCGGAAAGCCCTATTCCGAACGTGAGCTGCTTTCGTCTCTGAGCGCCCTGTTCGCGACGACGGTCGATTGATCGTGAATATGCTGGAGGTGCCCATAATATGCCCCATCAACTCTTTTACATTCATACCCTTTTCTGGCGCTTCGCCGCTTTTACATAATCAAGCAGATTGAAATTCTATTGATACCATCTGCGGCTGAGGGAGCGGACCTATAATGACGAAAGGCAGTGAGGAAAAGGCAAGAACGGGTGTCGCTGGTCTCGACGAGATACTGTCGGGAGGATTGACCCGCCTTCATGTCTTTCTTCTCGAAGGGGCGCCCGGTACGGGAAAGACCACCATTGCATTGCAGTTTTTGCTCGAGGGGGCTGCCCTTGGCGAGCGCTGTCTTTACATCACCTTGTCGGAAACAGAAGAAGAACTGCGGAGCAGCGCAGCGTCTCATGAGCTTGAACTGAACGACAGCATCGAGATATTCGAGCTGGTGCCGCCGGAGAGCCTGCTTGACGCTGACCAGCAACAAAGCCTGCTTTACTCCTCGGATCTGGAACTTGGCGAGACGACCAAGATGATCTTCGAGGCGTTCGAGCGGCTAAAGCCCGCACGCGTCGTCATAGACAGCCTGTCTGAAATCAGGCTTTTGGCACAAAGTTCGCTCCGCTATCGCCGCCAGATCCTGGCCTTGAAGCATTTCTTTGCAAAGTCCGGTGCGACCGTGTTGCTGCTCGATGACATGACATCGGACACGATGGACAAGACAGTCCATAGTGTCGTTCACGGCGTGGTGCACCTCGAACAGTTGGCGCCGGACTACGGTTCAGAGCGGCGGCGATTACGCATCGTCAAGTATCGTGGGCAGTCCTTCCGGGGTGGGTACCATGATTTCATCATCAACACCGGCGGCGTCGTGGTTTTTCCGAGATTGCGCGCTATCGAGCACAGAACCGACTTTCACCGAAGCACGCTTGGAAGTGGCGTTGCCGAGCTTGACGGTTTGCTTGGGGGAGGGATCGAACAGGGATCCAGCACGCTGCTGATCGGGCCGGCCGGAACCGGCAAGACGTTTTTTGCGCTTCAGTTCGTGGACGCTCTCGTCAAGCGCGGAGGGCGAGCTGTGGTTTTCGTGTTCGATGAGGAACTTTCCCTCCTGTTTGACCGAACGAAGGCTTTAGGAATCGATCTCGAAAAGATGAGAGATCAGGGGCTGATCCATATAGAGCAGCTCGATGCGGCCGAGGTCTCACCCGGCGAGTTCGCTCAGCGCGTGCGTGATCGCGTGTCCGATTTCGACGCTAAGATTGTCGTGGTGGACAGCATCAACGGCTATCAGGCCGCTATGCCGGAAGAGAACGCGCTCATCCTGCATATGCATGAGTTACTTCAATACTTGAACAGGCAGGGCGCGACGACGTTCCTGACCGTCGCTCAGCACGGTCTCGTCGGCGACATGAAGACGCCGGTCGACGTTACCTACCTTGCCGATACGGTTGTGCTTCTGCGCTATTTCGAGGCGCTCGGAAAGATCCGTCGTGCTGTTTCCGTAATCAAGAAGCGCACCGGAAAGCACGAGGACACGATCCGGGAATTCACGATCAGCGAATGTGGCCTGACCCTTGGAGCCCCGCTTTCCGAATTTCAGGGCGTCCTAAGAGGGGTTCCGAGTTACATGGGCAAAGGCGAAGAGCTGCTGTCTCAGCCGGAGGATGATTAAGATTCCTGACCTATCGACGACCATTCTTGTGCTTGCTCCATCCGGCCGTGACGCCGAGATTGCAAAGGCACTACTTGCCGAAGCCGGATTGGCTTCGGAATCGGTCAATGACCTACAGCAACTGCTGCAGAGGATCGGCGAGAACACGGGATTTGTCGTTCTGACGGAAGAGACGCTCCGTTCCGCAGATCTGAAACCGCTTGCCGAATGGATCAGGAATCAGCCCAGCTGGTCGGATATGCCGTTTATCGTCTTCACCCATCGCGGGGGTGGACCCGAACGCAACCCCGCCGCCGCGCGCCTGTCTGAGGTTCTCGGCAATGTCAGCTTCCTCGAGCGGCCTTTTCATGCCACGACATTTGTCAGCATCGCACATACCGCGATGCGCGGCCGCCGCAGACAATTTGAGGCTCGGCTGCGCATCGAGGCCCTGAACGAAAGCGAGCGACGGCTCCAGACCGCACTCAAGGCCGGCAGACTCGGCGCGTGGGAGCTCGACCTCGCTACCAACGTCCTCACCACATCTCAGACTTGCCGCGCGATATTCGGCAGAGGGGCTGAGGACCGATTCACCTACGAGGATCTTCTCTTCACGATCCATCCCGAAGATCTCGACCGAATGAAAGCTGCGGTCGCTACCACCATCGACACGGGTGCTGATTACTCAATCGAATACCGTACCATCTGGCCGGACGGTTCTGTACACTGGGCGGAGATGAGGGCGCAGCTCTATCGAAATCGTAGTGGCGAGGCTGTCAAACTTGTCGGCGTATTGGCCGACATCACAGATCGGCGCAATGCCGAGGAGCAGCAGAAAAAGCTGAACGAAGTCCTCGAGGAGCGCGTTGCAGCCCGAACAGCGGAACTGGAAGCGGCCCACGCAGCTGTCATGGCGGAGGTCGCACAGCGCGAAAAAGCGGAAGAGCAACTCCGACAGGCCCAGAAGCTGGAAGCGATCGGTCAACTCACCGGGGGTGTCGCCCACGACTTTAATAATCTCCTGATGGCGGTCCTCGGTAATCTCGACCTCATTCGCAAGAATGTTGGTGACGATCCTCGCATGCAGCGTTTGATCGAGGGCGCGGTTCAGGGTGCAAAGCGAGGCGCCTCGTTGACGCAACGGCTGCTGGCATTCGCCCGGCGGCAGGACCTGCAGGTCAAGTCCGTCGACATGAGGTCGTTGGTGGCCGATATGGAAGAGCTATTGAAAAGATCAATCGGACCGATGGTCACTCTCCTCCGACAAATACCGGAAGACCTGCCACGGGTCCTGGCGGATGCCAATCAGGTGGAATTGGCGCTGCTCAATCTGGCGGTCAACGCCCGCGATGCCATGCCCGAGGGAGGCACGTTGACGGTCGCCCTCAGGGAGGAGGCCGTCGACGATTTGGATGATGATCTCGGACCTGGCCGATACGTGGTCCTGTCGGTGACCGATACGGGTTACGGCATGGATCCGGACACGCTCAGCAAAGCCATCGAACCGTTCTTTTCGACCAAGGAGCTCGGCAAGGGAACGGGCCTCGGTCTCTCGATGATCCACGGGCTGGCTTTACAACTCAATGGTCATTTTCGGCTGAAAAGTTCGCCGGGCGCCGGAACGACAGCGGAATTATGGATGCCCGTCGCACAGGCCAGGGAAGAACAACTGCTTCAACCGTTGCAGCTACAGATCGAGCCTCCCACTGATAGTGGCCCGAAGCGTATCCTGCTGGTCGATGATGATATTCTGATCGCGATGAGCTCTGCGGACATGGTGACCGATCTCGGCCACGAAGTCGTTGAAGTTCACTCCGGCGCAGAGGCAATTCAGGTCCTTCAAAATGGTCAGGATTTCGATTTGATGATCACGGATTTCTCCATGCCTGGAATGAATGGGGCCGATCTGGCCAAGGCGGCTCGTGAAATTCGTCCCGATCTTCCCGTCCTGCTCGCGACTGGTTATGCGGATTTGCCAAATGGGATGCACGTTGACGCTCACAGGCTGAGCAAACCATATTCCCAGGATCAACTGGCGTTGGAAATAGCCAAAGCGTTGAGTCACTGATGGCGAGGCAAACCCTGCGGAGGGGCCGCTTCTAAGGGACATCTTGAGTTGTCGCCATGTCATCGATGACTGAAATCACAAGCCCTCGTGTACGGGTCATCGATCTTGGGACGGCCGGAACTGGCCGCTTCGATGTTTGTGAGATTGGGTAGCAAGACGTCGAACTTCAAGCAGACGCCCTGTAGCACGTGTCAAGGTCGCGTGGTGCGCTCTTTGTCAATCCTGGCGAGGGATTTCGGCCGAGACGATGGCCATCCATCGCCTCATTGATGCCGATGCGCCATCAGCGCCGTTTTGGAAGGACGTCGCATCTGGCCTACTCAAACCCACCGGTGGCATTTGTGCCCTCGCGGCTCATCGGCCAGGACCGAGATCCAGACATTCGGTTCAGCGCGAGGACTGAATTGCGTCGCCGAGGAGAAGCTGCCGTATTGCCCCAGCCGCACCCGCTCGGGGAACATTGATGTGACGCACATTTGACTCGGTAGGGGCAGTCGACCAAATCATCCGGAGTTAAGCCAGCTTGCCGAGAGGCCATAAATTACAATCCAGATGTAAAGCAGGAAAAAGGTCGCTACTGCGACAATGATGATTCCAACCAAACCGCTGGCTGCTCGTCGCTTTCTCTGGTTTTCCTTCGGGCTATCTGCAGATGGAGCAATGAATGGCTCATTTTTCCGCTCCGTGTCAGGTTTGATCACGCTCGATCTCCTGTCTAATATCTTAAACCGCGTCTCAACAAGCAGCGAGAACGAAGGTTCCCGAACAGCCTTCGCACGTCGGCCGAGGCAGGTATCGAGCGACATCGGAATGAGGTAGCCATCAATGCCAAACAGGCTGGTTCGGCACCCGATCATGTCTGGGTTGTGTGTCCTGACGCTCGAACCATCGATCATTCGCACGCTCGGCTACTTCTCTGGTTCGTACGACAGGTACGCTAGCGTACTGAACACTCTTCCTTGCCGAAGCGTTTTCCCTGGGGAAACAAAGGAGATGTTTCATGTCCAGAAGAGAACTCGTCGATACCGGCTCAGACAAAAGATACGTGCGTCGCGACGAAGGCGGCCGATTCAAGGAGTCGACTGACGTCAGCAAATCACTGTCGGCGGATCGCCGACATAAAGCGCAACATGCAGCCAAACCAGGCCAAGGCGACCGTGGCGATAAGGTGAAGAAGCAGTGAAACCATCGCCGTCCATAAGAGCCGGCAGTCGAGTATAGCTATAAACGGGACGATCGAATGTATGAAGGCGACACCCGCAAACCTTCAAGAAGTAGCAAGCAGCAGCGCTTGGAGGCATTTGAGGAAACCTCCCGCTTCGCAAGGCAGGTCGCAGATGAGGAGCGACGGAAGCGCGAAGCAAAGACCGAGCGTTTGAGGAAAGCGCGGCTGTTGGCGAAGAAGCAGGAGAGTTAGAGCCACCCAATCGGACAAGGGCGCGCATCGCCCCATGGGCTGCGGGCGTGTCCTTTCCGTCTCTTCGCGGGCGACAGCCTTTGCTCCGGCAATCGCGGCTTCGCAATCCTGCAGAACAGAACCTTTGGGATCCTCGACAAAACGGTCGCGTGCTCGCCTAACATTGTACTCATTCGTGCGTCCGACAACCTGAGATTCGGCGGTTACCGAACGCCGCGGGCTGTTGGCAGTCGCCGCAGAGCATCGGGTTAGAGGTTTTCGGAAACCTCTCGCCATCGCTGATGTGGTGGGTGGGTAATTTCGTCGACAGATAGTCTGATCAAGGTTCGCTGCGTCACTGTTCTCCAGCGCTACGAGAATTTTGTGGTGCTGACTGTCAAGCTCGGTCGGTACCGTCCTTTTTCGCTGCATCGCTCAGCTGCTTTCCACGGTCTTTGAGCATGTCCTGCGCGAACTACCTGGCATCTTCCGGCCCTTCCTTGGGCAATATCGATTTTCGCTGTCTCGATCTCGAACATGTTGACATAGCCGCCTTCCCAGCGAAGTCAGAGGCGTGCTGTCCGTCGACGCCGCCCGAAGTGAAAGCGGGGAGGGCAATCAGGCAAGCCAGAAGAGTGCGATGGGGAGTTTTTCATGATTTGCTCCAATTGGACCTGCGCTCGCTCCAAGATGTTCCGCCCAGCTGCAAAACGCTCGAACGAGGATTCGGTGGAACTTCGATCTTCTGGCACGGTTTGAGTGGGCGAAAGATCGACAACGCAGCAGCTTACCGCATCGCCGGCCCAGTCGTCGCCTTCGCACGCCAGGCAACTTAGAGAGGAAATCAACAATGGACCCGGGATCCTCACATCGACCGCTGATGATCTACGTAGTTGCAACACTAGTGATCGGCGTGGTGATCACGGTGGGATCGCTCGTCGTCGTCGGCCTGAGTTAAAATCCGGCAGCCCAAAACTGAAGTGGGAGAATAGCAATGACAAAACAAGAAGAAAGAACCGGTGCTCAGGTGCGCGGACAGATTCAATCCGGGCAGAGCGGCGATCGCCGATCAGGCTTTGATCCCGCTGCGGCACCGATGGAAACCGATGCAGAGGCCGGCGGAGTGCCAATATCGCCGGAGCAGGCAGGTATGGCCATTGAAGATCGAGCAGGATTGAAGCCGGACATCCAGCAGAACTACGACGTCGCCATGCGTGAGCCAGGATCCGCACGGACAATATCGCAGACGGGCCGCGTCGTGCCGTTAGGCATCATTGTCGCCGGCCTTGTCCTTGTTGCCGTTGGACTTGCGATCGGTAGCTGGCTCCTCGGGCCGCCCTGATATGTACATCGACCAGACGCAATGCTGAAGGTTCTCGATCGACCAAGCTGCTTGGAACCGCGATGACAAGATGCCGTGACGACCATCAATCGCCCTGCGAGACGACATTAAACCCGGAGCTCGGAAGCAAGCTCCGCGCGGAGGTCCTGAGCGAAGATGGCTCTCGCCGAGCTTATCGGCGCCATTGCTATTCTATAACCCGGAAGCCGAAAGAGGACCACAGGGTCTCGGTTACGGCGCGGCCGTGCACGAAGCCCCGTCGTCAGGCTCTTGAGGAAGAGCTCAAAACATCGCGCGCCGATGACGCCCGCAGCAGATACTATCGCGTGATGCCTGGCGTGGCCAAACCAGCCCGACGTTCTTGGCTTCACTAGCAGCCGGAACCGGAAGGCCGGGACCGGAGTTACGGATGTCATGAACCAGATGCTTTCCAAAGATGCCGTAAGGACTGCCGCTGCGGGCGCAAAGCTGGCATCCGGCCTCGTTTATCTGTCTTCTCTCGAAAGCGGCTTCACGCGACGGCCGGGCAAAAAAGGCTTTCTGTATTATATGCCGGACGGTCGACGTGTCACTGATCCAGCCGAAATCACACGTCTGAATGCCTTGGCCATCCCACCCGCCTATACCGACGTCGTTATCTCCACGAACCCGCTGTCCCACCTCCAAGCGGTCGGAACCGATGCACGTGGGCGGAGGCAGTACCGCTATCACGCGGAATGGCACATGGAGCGGGGACGGGCGAAGTTTGAACGTCTCGTTGATTTCGCTGCACGGCTACCGGACCTTCGCGAGAGAGTGGATCTCGATCTGAGATCCCGAGGGCTCACCATGGACAAAGCGCTCGCAACAGTCGTTTGGATGCTGGACAATCTCTATATCCGTATCGGTAACGTCGCCTATGCCGAGGAGAACCGTTCATACGGGCTGACCACGCTCCGAAACCGCCACGTGAAAGTTGATGGAGGGAATGTCAAGTTCAAGTTCAAAGGCAAGTCGGGCAAAGAGTGGAATCTTTCCCATCGTGATCGTCGCATCGCAAATGTTGTAAGAAAGCTCCAGGAGTTGCCCGGTCAACATCTATTTCAATATGTTTGCGATGAGGGAGGCTGTCGTCCGATCTCTTCCCACGACGTGAATGGCTACATCCGCGACGTCACGGGAGAGGATTTCAGCTCAAGACAGTTTCGAACCTGGGGCGGGACTTGCATGGCTGTCGCTGCACTTGCGCCAGTTGAAGCCGCCGCCTCCAAAAGGGGGATCGCCACACAATTGAACGAAGCAATTGACCAGGTCGCGGCAAAGCTTGTTAACACCCGCTCTGTCTGCCGATCTTCCTATATTCATCCCGCGGTTTTCGACGACTTTCGCGAAGGAAAACTGCGGGATGTTTTACAATTGAAGACAAGAAGCGAGCGGCTCTTGGAATGGATGGATGTTGAAGAGATCAGAGTCTTTCGTTGGTTGCAGAAGAGAGTTGCCACGCCAAATTCTACCAACCCATAGGAGCCAACTGTGAACACCGCCAATCTACAGCTCGAGGGACTGATCATGGCAGTCGCAGCGCTTTCCAACGCTCTTGTAGCGAAGGGCGCATTTACCCACCAGGACATCGCAGCGGCACTCGGCCGCGCTGAAAGGGCCGTGGCCGAAGATGATGATCACGAACTCTCGAATTCGAATCGCGCGGCAACCTTGTTTCCGATCCGCGTTCTCGTCCTCGCCAACGAAGCCGCGCAGCGGGGCAGGAATTTCACGTTTTCTGATTATGCTGAGCTTGTCGGAAAGCTGACATGATTGATTTTCCTGGTACCTTCAAACTTCACCCCTGTCGACGTCAAAAGCGGCCAGCGGGTTAACGTGCACTGTCGCGAGCGGATTTCAGCTCGTTGGATGGAGAGCGAATTTCCTGGTGAAAAGCGCCGGTCTCAAAATCACACACGCTGCTATCTGATTGGA
Organism: Rhizobium sp. BK399; assembly: GCF_014194695.1. Classification (GTDB taxonomy): domain Bacteria; phylum Pseudomonadota; class Alphaproteobacteria; order Rhizobiales; family Rhizobiaceae; genus Rhizobium. The sequence continues at coordinate 219,706 of NZ_JACIAH010000009.1, forward strand.
AATATATAATTGATGGAAGCCAACGCCGCGACTGACATTGCCAACGGCCCCGCTTCCGATAGCTTGCCACCTCCAGCTTTCGTGGCAGCAAGCCTTTTGAGAGAGCTGCAGGAAAGCACGCATAATCTGGTCTATGTTGCTTCAAGCGAGTTGGCGGCGACCCAGATCGCGAGCGCTGTTATGGAGATGAACCCGATCGCTCCGGTCGTTATGCTTCCTGCTTGGGACTGCCTGCCCTACGATCGCGCTCCACCCTCAAGACACAGCATGGGCCGGCGCATGGACGCTCTCAGGGTCTGGCTCGAAAGCCCAACAGGACCCAAGCTTCTTGTAACCTCCCTCGAAGCAATGGTGCAGAAGGTACCACCACTAGGGGTCATCCGAGACACTTGGTATCGCCTGGCGATCGGCGAGAGCTTCGACATAACCACGTTTCTGGTCTTCGCGAAGCGGACCGGATATTATGAGGACGGAAATGTCGACGAGCCCGGAGAATTCGCATTTCGCGACGGTCTGATCGACATCTTTCCAGCCGGCGGCCGTTACCCAGTGCGTGTCACCTTGCGCAACACTTTGATCTCGGAACTTTGGTTTTACGATCCAACCAGCCAAAGGACGACAAAGGCCCTGGAGGAGATGGTTTTCGGACCTGCGTCGGAGGCGGTAATTGGCCGCGACGAAGAAAAGGACGACCCGGCCAACACGGCGGACGCACTGTACAATCGGCTTTTTCGACAATATGGCGAACTCCCGAGCGCATTCGACATTCTGGAAAACGTCAAGATAGCGGTGCCTGACCAAACCTTTCGTCGACTGCCGTTCTATCTCGAATTGATTGATGATGCCCATGTGGCTTTCGGCGGACGAGCTTTCGAGCACTCGCTCTATATCGATGAAGCCCAATGGACGTTTTTCATCAACAAGTTGCCTTCTTTTGAGATCGACACGACCGCGGCTCAAGAAGTTCCGCAATTCAGCGAATTTGTCAGTCCGGGCAAAGCACTGCGGACTTTCGTCGAAGATCATATTCGTTCAGGATGGACCGTCGTCTTGGCAGGAGAGTCGGTCGATATCGAGCGCGCTACCCAACGATTGGTGCAACAGACAGGCTTCAGCATTCAACCGATTGGAACATGGCTGGACCATCAAACCGCGCCGCCGGGAAGTCTGCTGAGGCTTTCCCGTCGTCTGCATCATGGCTTTATTGACCACCACCAAAGACTCGCCATGCTTGGAACGGCAGACATTGTGGGGCGGGCGATACCAACGCAGTACTCACAGGTCGGGATAAATACCGAACCAGACCTCGAGCTCGGCGATTTGGTCGTTCATGAGGATTACGGCATAGGCAGACTGTCCGGATTGGAAACAGTTGAAGTTGAGGGCGAAACTCGCGATGCGGCACGTCTCGTCTATTATGGCGAAGCATCGATCCTTGTGCCGATGGACGACTTCGGTAAGATCTGGCGATATGGCTCCAACGCCACTGCTGTTCCTCTCGACCGGTTGCATACCGATGGTTGGAAGAAGAAACGGGCATTGGTAGATAAAGACATCCGCGCAGCGGTTCGTCATTTGAAAAAAACTGCCGAAAACCGCCAAGCGTCTCCGGCGCAGGCGGTGAAGCCGCCTCGGGCCCGATACGCAAGATTCGCTTCCCGTTTTCCCTATGGAGAAACACCGGATCAGGCTGCGGCTATCCAAGCCGTCATGACTGATCTTGCATCCGGCGTGGTGATGAACAGGCTCGTCTGCGGTGATGTGGGTTTCGGAAAGACTGAGGTGGCGCTTCGAGCGGCCGCCGCTGTCGCACTTGCAGGGGGACAAGTCGTCGTTGTATCGCCAACCACTGTCCTGACAAGGCAACATTTCGTGACGTTCAGCAGACGATTTGCCGGCATGGGAATAGAAGTGGCGATGTTGTCACGGGTCGTCTCCCCGAAAGAGGCGAAGCGCGTTAAGGCGGGTTTGAAAAACGGCGACATCAGTGTCGTCGTTGCTACACAAGCGATACTCGCCAAAGACATTTCACTGCCCCGTTTGTGGTTGCTGATTATTGACGAAGAACATCGTTTCGGTGTTCGGGATAAACAAGCCCTGCAGGAGCTGGCGCCTGCCATCCATACGATAATGATGTCGGCTACGCCAATACCGCGAACCCTGCAGACCGCATTGATTGGAATTCAGGACACCAGCCTGCTGACCGCCCCGCCGGCGGAGCGAAGACCGGCGCGGACGGTGGTGACGGACTTCGACAAGGCTTCTCTCCGCGTGGCGCTCCTTCGCGAATATCGCAGAGGCGGCCAGAGCTTCATTGTTACGCCGCGGATCGAAGATATCGAAGAACTGCGTGCTATGCTCGCCAATGTCGTACCAGAACTCACGATCCGCGTAGCGCACGGGAAAATGCGGGCGGTCGAGATGGATGAAATCATGGTCGATTTTGCAGATGGACATGGCGACGTCTTGCTCGCAACCAATATCGTTGAAAGCGGGCTTGATGTGCCGCGCGCCAACACGATGTTCATTTGGCGTGCCGACCGCTTCGGGCTTGCGCAACTTCATCAACTACGTGGCCGCGTTGGAAGGTCCAAGGTTCAGGGCATATGCTACCTGATCCTGCCGCCCGACAGGAACCTCGCAGATGCCACCCGATCGCGGCTGTCGACCATCCTGGACAATGATCGCCTTGGCGACGGCCTGTCGATCAGTTTGGACGACCTGGAGCTCAGGGGCGGTGGCGAGATCGAAGGTGACAAGCAGTCAGGGCATCTAAAGGTTATCGGTACCGCTCTTTATCAGGACCTGTTGGAGCGCGCGATCTCCGGAAGAAAAGAAAGCGGCCAGTCTAAAACCGACGTTAACCTCGGCATATCAGGGGCAATTCCTGGTGACTATGTCAGCGACGCCGGCGTCAGACTCGGACTGTATTCAAGATTGTTGCGGGCGGACTCACTGGATCAGGTAGAGGCGCTCGCGGAAGAGTTTGACGACCGGTTTGGCGACCTCCCGGTCGATCTGGCGCTTTTGCTGCGCCTGACGAGCGTTAGAGTAGCTGCGCAGCTGCTTGGCATCAGAAGCGTCGAAGGAGGTCCTAAAGGGATCGCGTTGACCTTCAACAACAAGGACACCCGGCACATCAAGAAGCATTTTGATCGAATTCGCCCCAGTTCCTTACGTGAAGGGAGGCTGATCTTTGAGGAGCGAACAAACTCTGGTGAAGAACGGCTGGCCCTTTTGGAGCAGCTGCTGGACGTTGGCGGGCGGTAAAGTCTTGTCGGAGCGGGTGAGAACGCAGCCTTTCCAAGATTTCTTCGGCCTTGGCCCACAGTGCGGTCGAGGGAACATCTGGTTTCTTCGAAGGTTACCCGTTCGTCAATTATTCATGGAGTTTTCGATGAGAACCGATAGCGCCGGAAGCGATCAGAAGACGGTAACCGAAACCGCCACGGAGGCGAGACAGGGGAACTTCGGTAAACCGGTCCTCATCGTTCTGGTGTCAGTTCTGCTCCTCGCGTTCGTTGCCTGGGGAGCGGTCGAATGGTGGGGGGAAAGTCTTGACGTCGATCATAAGCCGACCGTATCAACAGCGATCGACCCGATCAACGCGCAGCCATCTGGAAAAGGCACGTTTGACGACAATCCCGCCGGTGGAGGTTCAAGGCCACCACAAGCCACCGATCGCGATCCGACTGCAAGTGGAAGCGGTGGAGGAAAGACGATGATCAATTCGCCCAGTGGAACGGAAAAGGTTCGTTGATCCCTGCGATCACATAAGATCAGCAAGGAAAGTCCGTTACCTTACGCCCGGAACAGGCAAAGGGCAGGAACGAACGCTAAAGGGTTGATGCTGGTGAAACACGGCAGCCACGTCTCTCATCGTGGTGGTTCCAATCCCCGTCGTAAAGCGCCTCCGGCTCGGACCTCCCACACGCCGGGGGCGCTTTCTTGCAGAATTTGCATCTCGCTCGCCGCTAAGAGCAGAGCAAGACTGGTGGCAGTGGTTCAGATTGCTGGCACCCATTTCCAAATGACGCCTTCCCTGCGATCCTCATCGTAGTTGAAGACGCGTCGGCCAGAGGTGGGCCCTCCTTCGCGACAGGATTCACGCCCGTGCCGGGCGCAAACTCTATTGGCAGCGGAAGCTGCGTAGCACATCGTCCGTTGAACGTGGGGGCACGGCTGATCCTTTCAATCAGGCGATCTTGTCTTCGGTGTACTGAACGGCGTCATTGATCGGCGAAAGCCAATGCTCTCGCCTTTTGACCCACAGCTCGTATGTCGGCGCCAAAGCCGTGGGGGCGTCTCGTAGCGTTCCAAGTTTTACCTCTGCTTCATTATCATTGTATGAGAACATCCTACTTCCACACGTCGGGCAGAATCTCCGGCCCTCGTGAACCTCCGTTTGCCCAGACGTTGAAAAGGAAGAAGCGGGCCAGACACCAAAGAATGTGAAAGCCGAACCGCTTTCCTGCCGACAGTCCGTACAGTGACAAATTCCTATGCGAGTGGCTTCCCCTTCGAGGCTATAAGTTACGCGTCCGCATCGACATGATCCTGTGATCCGTGTCATTCTTGTCCTCCTGCTTCATCCTCGCCGGCTTGCAGATCCAGGAATGGAATTTCTTTCGCCGGGAGCCAGCTCTCATACAACCTTTGAGGATCCTCACAGTTCCTGCCTGGCCAGGTGAGGTGTTGGGCGCTCCCCGGCACCACGAAACTCCTTGCCGCGGCCAGCGTTTCTCTCACTGACATGATGATCAGGAGACCGTTCGTGGCGAATGACTGGGTGGCAATTTCTCTCAACCATTTCACCTCAAGTAAGCGTTCGTACCTGTTGGGTGCAGGTGATTTTGCCCGATCGGCCCTGGGACCGGCAGCTTTGTGGGGTGAGCAACGAATGTCGACGAAAGAAGGGAGGTCATAATGAGCGATACTCTTTCAACCTATCGTGCCAAGCGGGATTTTCACCAAACCGAGGAGCCGAGCGGCAGAGTTCCCGTGAAGGCATCCAATCGTCTCCGTTTTGTAATCCAGAAACACGACGCAACCCGCCTTCACTATGATCTCCGACTGGAGCTTGATGGAGTCTTCAAATCGTGGGCAGTCACGAAGGGTCCGTCTCTGGATCCGCATGACAAGCGTCTGGCGGTCGAAGTCGAAGACCATCCCCTCGACTACGGCGATTTTGAAGGGACGATCCCAAAGGGCCAATATGGCGGAGGCACGGTGATGCTATGGGACCGTGGATTCTGGGAACCGGAGGGAAAGGGTTCCCCTCAGGACGCTCTGAAGAAAGGCGATTTCAAGTTCACACTCCACGGAAGGCGTCTTCACGGCAGCTTTGTTCTGGTGCGAATGCGCGGTGACCGCGACGGCGGGAAGCGGACAAACTGGCTCCTGATCAAACATCACGACGACTATTCGGTCGAGGAGAATGGGGATGCCATTCTTGAGCAGAATGTGACGTCCATTGCGTCCGGTCGGACGATGGATCAGATTGCGGATGGAAAGGGCCGCAAGCCAAAACCGTTCATGATGGCGAATGCCGACCTGAAATCCGACGCGGTCTGGGACAGCAAGAATGGGCTTGCCGCGGATGAACGCCGAAAGAAAATCGGCGCCGCGGAAAAGGCGCCGGCTGACCTGCCTGACTTCGTAGCGCCTCAGCTCTGTAAAACATTAGCAAGGCCACCGGCAGGCAAGAATTGGCTCCATGAGATCAAGTTGGCTATCGGATTCAGATGCGAGTGGCCGCGGGAACTGTCATGCTCAAGACGCGAAAGGGTCTCGACTGGACGGCCAGATATTCCGAGATTGCCTCGGCGGCGTCTGGACTTCCTGATTGCATCATCGACGGCGAAATCTGTGCGCTTGACGAAAACGGCGCTCCGGACTTTGCCGCACTCCAGGCTGCCTTGTCAGAGGGAAATACTGGCAATCTGGTCTACTTTGCTTTTGACCTGCTGTTTGATGGGGAGGAGGATCTGCGCTCGATGCCATTGGTCGGACGCAAGGACCGTCTGCGCACTTTGCTGAGCGTAATTGGAAATGAGCCCCGACTCCGTTTCGTCGAGCATTTCGAAACGGGCGGCGACGCCGTGCTTCGTTCCGCCTGCAAATTGTCCCTCGAAGGAATCGTTTCAAAAAAGGCCGATGCGCCTGACCTTGCCCCCAAGTTTTATCCAGTTTTAAGTTCGCTCCGGCGGTTTTGGGTTGCTGTATTTGGGGCGGTAGCGGCGGGTTGCGGTGCGGAGC
>NZ_JACIAH010000010.1:0-84730 GCF_014194695.1 Rhizobium sp. BK399
GCCGGTTCGAGTCATCAGATTCTTGAATCTGAACCGCCCCTTTGCGTCAACAGCTCAATTCGCCATCCTCAGCCGGCGATCTGATATTGCCGCACCGGATGGCGGATCATCGCATCGATATCGATGCCATCGAGAATCCAATGCAGCTGCTCTGTCGTCAGCGTCACCACCGCAGTCTCTCGGCGGGGCCATCGGAACCTGTCTTCCGTCAATTTCTTCAGGACCATCACAAAACCGGACCGATCAAAGAACAGGAGCTTCACCCGGTCGCGACGGCGATTACAAAAGGCAAAAACCGCAGGAGCAAAGGGATCCAGCGCCATCGTCTCCTGGACCAGGACCGCGAGGCTGTTGATGCCGGCCCGAAAGTCGATCGGCTCACGATGCAGGTAAACCTGGAGATCAGCGCCAAGTCTGAACATGACCCAGCGCTCCTATTATTGCTGCCAACCCATCGACATCACTGCATTCCACCGTCACGCTCACCCCGTTCGGCAGTGAAGCGCTCAGCTTGGCCGCACAAGACAGCCTCTTGATGCTTTTATCCAAGCTGCTGCGCTGCACTGGCAGGCTCCGATCGGGACCGACCTGAACCGGAACGAACGCCGGACCCGCAGGCACAGGATGACCAAGCCGCTTGGCCCTCTGTATCCATTTCCGCAGGAGATTGACATTAACGCCGTGTTCAAGCGCAAGCCGCGATACCGAGACACCCGGTTCAAGACAGGCTGCAACAAGACGATCTACCGAAGCTGGGTCATATCGACGTCGTCCGTCACTACCCACAAGCCGCACCCGCAGTCTTTGCTCATCTTCTTCCATGATTTGGTGTCCACCTATTTTGGTGGACACTTCATGCCTGAGAGCACTTCGCTTCAGAAGGTGCGCAGAAATTCGCGCTTACAATCAGTCGCCGATAGATGCTGCTGACGTGGATCAGTCATCCCAGCGAGCCCTTCAAAGACTTGACGATGGGTTTTTAGGGTACGCTTTGACCGCCTGACGCCGCGCGAACGTGAATACGTTTTCGCCATGGCTAAGTTAGGCGAGGGGCCTTCCAAATCCGGCGACGTTGCAGAGATGATGAAAGAGCCGCCTACCAAGCTCGGGCCTTTGCGGGCCAGTATCATAAAAAAGGATGATCTACAGCCCTTCATATGCCGACATAGCTTTCACGGTTCCATTGTTCGGAGACTACTTACTGCGAAACTGGATAGGTTCTAACGCGTAGAAGCCGAGATATAATACGGGCCGCCGCCGCTCTATACTGTATGTTCGTGGAGTGAAGGTGGCCCGCGCTAAGCTGAATCGGCGGATTGCTCCGGATGGGCCGCAGCAGGGCCCATGCTTGGCGAGGGCGAACCATGAGGGGGATATCTTAAAATTCATCGAACTTGCGCATAACTGCGTGGCGGTGACGCCATCGCTGGTGCCCAAGCGAGCGGGCGATCGGGTGAAGACCAACCGCCGCGACTCCGTCAGTCTGCAGACGCGGATTCACTGAAGAACTTGCGCTGATGGGGTGTAGGCATCAGGTTAGCTGTCGCGCGAATTTCGCCAAGCTGATGGGATGGAGGTTGGGCCTGCTGTCGATAATGAGAGAATGAAGACGTGGCGACTGCGCTTGAACTGGCCAGCCCGGTCTTGGTTTGCGCCGGTCTCAGTGTTTCAGCTCGGTTCCGTCTTTCCCACACATTCTTTGTCAGATCACTTACTTACGAAACGGAACGCAAGGTCAACAGCTCGTATCCTGTCAAGACCAGGGACGTCTTCGCCTGTAATAGCTTTGCGCCCGGATTCGGCCGTGAAGCAGACCTTGCACCTGCCAATGTCTTTGCGCTTTTCTAAATAACGCAATCTTTGTGCTGCCGATGGCGAAAGTAAGCATCGTCACCTTCACGGGACCGCCAGCCATCCACATTTTTCGGATAGCAGAGAATGCCGAGGTCAGACCGGTAATATGGCCGCGACCATTCGGGCCGTGCGTGGGGGCAGCGTCAAACTGATATGTCATGTCCGAAGGCACCGATCTCCTTCCGGAGATAGTTGCGGTCGTCGAGGATATCATCACTGAAAGCTCGGTAGCAGCCTTGAGGGAGCTATGACTGTCCTGTTGGTGCTGGGCACCGAGAGCGCAGAGGTGTAGACCTATCCAAAAGCGCGCTCGCGCAAACGGCCTTCGCCAATGTATCTCATGAGCGGACTTTCAAGTTTGTCGGGTCGAGCTTATCGGATAGATTGGCCTGAATTTCTTTTGGTGATCGACGGCAGAAAATCGCTGGCAGCTCAGAACTTGTAGCCGACCTGAATACCGGCGCGCGTCATGCCGTTGTTCGGACCATCGCAGAGATTGGCATGCGACGAATGGGCAACCTGGGCGATGACATTCCAGTGTTGGTCAAAGCGGTAACCGACACCCAGGGATTCTCGAAAGAGGAATCGACAGCCGAGATTCGGGCCATCCGTGTTGCCTTCGAGCTCCCCATCGTGCCAGACGCCGCCGAAGCCGGCTTCGGCAAAGACCTGGTCGTTGAAGTTTGCAGTCCAGGAGAGACCCGCAAAGATTTGGGTGGCTTCCCCCGATGTGCCGATCGAGGTGCCGAGATTGATGCGCGGGCGCAGAAGCTGTTGCTCAAAGCCCGTCGCGGAGTCCTGACCGAAGGGATCAAAGAACACCGTCACCTCGGGAAAGATACCGTCTTCGTGCTCGCCGCCGCCCTGTATCGATGCGGATGCTCCGAAGCGTAATTCATCAAAGATTTGCTCGCCGGCATGAGACGGAATGACTGACATATTGACCGTGACCGTCACAAGAAATGCTAGTGAGGAACACCCTACAACTTTCGGAAATTCGATTGCCATCCAGATTTCCTCATCCGACTCGCGTCAGAGCCCATTCCCAATTAGTAGCATCGATCGAGACTTGGTAAACCGCGTTTGATCAGCCTTAGTATTTTATTTCGGATGTGCGGCCAACCACGGTTTGAGCTCTCCCCGTCATGTCTGCGCCGGCTGCTACAGCAGCCGGCGCAACGTCATGACGCCCACGATCGATCGTCCCGGCTGACGGGCGAGGAGAAGCCAACGGAGATAAAGGATGATGGCTGGGACGAATGATCAAGGATCGTCAACCGGGGCCAGGGTGCTCGCGGGCGTTAGGATGGCCATGGAAGGGACACGTACATTGTCACCAGATAGCCGGCGGTGTATCTGGTTCACGCGGATGTAGAGTACACTCACGATCTGATGATTGCTGGCGCTACCATTTGCTACGCTTTCGAAGGTGCGACCGCTTGATTGATCATGCCGTCTGGGACGCGCCCTCTTGCTGGGCCGATGAGTTCATCGATTTGTGGGCTGCCAATTCTAGACGGTATAAAGAAGTTTCTCGCCACAGAGCGCTCCTCAATTTATTGTTGAATAGCTCCAGCCGGGTCGTTGGGTTTAGGCAACACCGAAGCGGGAATTTCTGGGGCAGAGCCCGTGCTGTTACGGACCACAAGCTCCACCGGCAAGATAGTCTCCCTCGGAGCGGAGCTATCGCCGTTCAGCAGTTGCAGCAGGACGCCCGCCGCCGCCTTTCCGGCGCCGAATTGCTGTATGCGGACGGTTGTAAGTTGTGGCTGAACGAGGTTCAGGAATGGCATGTCATTGAAGCCGGTGACCGATATCTGCCCTGGGCAGCCAATGCTTCGCTCCCTCAATGCCTCAATTGCTCCAAGAGCAAGTCGATCGTTGGCGCACAGAACCGCTGTGAATGGCTTGCCCTTGGCTAACAGGTTGAGAAGGCAACGTGCCCCTTCCGCCTCGTCGAAGCGTGAAGCAACCTCGATCAATTCGTCATTGACCGCAACGTTCATGTCATCGGCCGCCCGTCGAAAGGCCGCTAAACGAAGCTGGCCCGTCGACAAATCCTGAGGGCCGGATATGTGGGCAATGCGCGTATGACCAAGATCCCGAAGATGCCGCAGCATTTGACAGATCCCAGAATCGTCATCGTTGACGATCGAAGGTATTGGCGAACCGTCAACCTTTCGGTTCAATGTCACCACGGGCAACCCATCATCAGCCGCCTTTGCAATCGCGGGATCGTTTCGCAGGACGGCCGCATGAATAACCCCGTCGACGCCTCGGTCCCGCAAAACGTCTATCAATCGTTCCTCCCGCTCTGGATCACTGTCGGTATTCACGATGATCGAGGCGTAACCTAGCGGTTCGAGAACACTCTCAATCCCGCGCAGGATCGGGGGGAAGATGACGTTGGTGATGTCAGGGATAATTACGCCAACCGTCATGGTCCGATTGGTGCGAAGCCCGGCGGCAATCCGATTGGGGCGGTAACCAAGCGTTTTGGCCGCGGATTGAATTCGATTGGCGACTTCCTCTGTAAGGTGCTTGCATTCCACAGGATCGAGGGCGCGGGAGACTGTCGACACGTGGACCCCGGTCTCGCGTGCTATGTCCTTCAATGTGATGCGTTTTTTTAGCATGTACTTCGACCCTTCAACGGAGGTCATACTAGCGACTCCTGATATTTAAGCAATCGATTGCATGAATTTGTTGACGATATGATAAGACGTATGCTACCTCCTAATGCAATCGATTGCGTAACTCAGTTGAATCCGCAGGTCATGGAGGTGACCGTGGTATTTCACGGTCGGACTACGGCTTTTGGCGAGCGTGTACGCAATCGATTGCGCAGCAAGTTTCGGAGAATGGAGGAGTCTCGATGAAACTTTCAGTCCTTCTAGCAACCACTGTCCTGGCGTTGAATGCACCAGCCGCTCATGCGGACGATATCAAGATTGGCGCGTCGCTACCTATTACCGGCGGCCTTGCCGTCAGCGGCGAAAAGCATAAACGCGGTTATGAGCTGTGCACTAAACTGATAAACGACGGAGGTGGAATCCTCGGTCGTCCAGTTGATCTCGTTGTCAGCGACAATCGTTCGGACCCGGCAACCGCGATCAATCAATACGAACGGTTCATCAACGTCGACAAGGTCGATGCCGTCTACGGAACGTTCTCGAGCCGCCTGACGTATCCCGTGGCAAGCATACTGTCGAAGTATAACATGGTTCACCCCGTGCCCTCCGGCGGTGCGTTGCGCATCTACGAGCAGGGATACAAGAACCTCTTCTATTTTCAGGTTGGCGCCGCGGAATACACTGGAAAAGACGTCGTCAACGTCATCAAGGACCTGATCCCGGCTGGGCAGGGACCGAAGTCAGCTGCCATCGTCCACGCCGACGACTTCTTCGCCAACGCGATCGCATCGGGCCTGCTTGGCGAGAAGGTAGTCGACGCGGCGACAAACAAGCAGATCGCCGACCTCGCGCCAGGATATCTCAAGGAGGCGGGTATTGACGTCGTCATGCAGGAAAAGTGGCCGGACGATGGGTTCAATGACTGGCTCAACCTCGCCAACTCCATCAAGCGTTCTGGCGCCGAACTGATTGTCGGTCTGACGGCATCGGAGGAAGAGGCCGTACAGCTGACCCGTGCCCTTAAGACAGTCGGCGCGACGCCGAAGTTCGTCTACCTCAGCCAGGGCGCTCAACACGAGTTTATCGAGGGTGTCGGCGCAAGCGCCGCCGAGGGCGTCATGGTGCACGCTAACTGGCACAAGGATGCACCTTTCGAAAGCACGCTGGCAGGAAAGCCGTTCACCAATGAGGACTTCGTCAAGGCCTTCAATGCAGCCTATGGCGTTGACCCCGACGAAGACAGCGCCATCCCGTTTGCTGTCTGCCAGGGGATTGAGCAAGCGATTGCGGGATCCGGTTCGACTGACAATGCGAAGATGGCCGAATGGCTTCACGCGCGTACGAAGGACAGCCCGGTGCGGACCGTGCTTGGACGCTTCTCCTGGGACGATCGCGGCCTCGCGAAGGACAAGTCGTACATCATGACGCAATGGCAGGGCGGGCAGCTGAAGTTCGTCTATCCCAAGGACGAGTTTCAGGGAGTTTCCCCGTTGAGCTATCCCAAGGCGGGCTTTTGACAAAACCTCGAACGGGGCGGACGCGCGCCGCCCCGCAAACCAAGCCAGCGAACGAAGGAGGATCGGGCGATGCTAGAGGTCAGAAACCTATGCAAGTACTATGGAGGGCTGCGAGCCGTGGACGGCGCTTCCTTCACGGTCGAGAAAGGCTCGATCACAGCGTTGATTGGACCCAACGGAGCAGGAAAAACCACCGCGTTCAATTGCATCAGCCGCACCGTCACGCCGACGTCCGGTGAGATATGGCTCGACGGTGAGCGCATCGAGCAGCTGCGCCCCCATAAGATCACGGCCAAGGGCCTTAGTCGCACCTTTCAGATATCGCGCAATCTGTCCGACATGACGGTCATCGAAAATGTCATCGTCCAGTCGAAGGTCAATGGAATTAGCGGGCTCTTCCGTCCAGCAATCAGCCGCGAGGAAAAAGACAAGGCGATGTCGATCCTGGAGTTTCTGGGGATTACGCGCATCGCCTACGAGGATGGGCACAATCTTTCCTACGGGCAGAAAAAGCTCATGGATTTGGCCGCGCTTTTGATGTCGGAACCGAAAATCATCCTGCTCGACGAACCTGCCGGTGGCGTTAATCCCACGCTCATGGAAGAGATCGTCGATCGGATTCGGGCGCTGAATGAAATGGGCCTCACGGTCCTTATCGTCGAGCACAACATGGATCTCATCATGCGGCTATCCCACAAGGTCGTGGTCATGGCGCAGGGCAAGGTCATCTGTTCGGGCACCCCGGATATCGTGCGCAAGGACGCGCAGGTCCTCGATGCCTATCTTGGCGGCGTGTTGGAAGAGGAGGCGGCCTGATGCAGGAACTCCTCCAAGTCACAAATATCACCGCTGGCTACGGCGATGGCCCGGCAATCCTTGATGGTGCCAGTCTGACCGTCGAACCGGGCAAAGTGCACTGCATCATCGGTCCGAATGGAGCGGGCAAGTCGACGCTGATGAAGTCAATCTGCGGAATGCTCAAAATCCGCAAGGGCGACGTGATCTTAAAAGGCAAGAGACTGAACGGAATGCGTCCCGACCAAATCCTGCGGGAAGGCATCTGCTTCGTGCCGCAAGAGCGTGCTCTCTTTGCAAAGATGACCGTACGAGAAAATCTGCGGATGGGCGGCTTCATTCTCGATGGCCAGAAAGAGCTTTACCGGCGCGTTGACGAAATCCTGGAGCGTTTCCCGATGCTTAAGGAGAAGGCTGATCAGCACGCCGGGACGATGTCGGGTGGCCAGCAGCAGACGTTGGCGATGGCCCGCACGCTGATAATCAAGCCTAGTATCGTCATGCTCGACGAACCCTCGCTCGGTCTGGCGCCGAAGGTAATTCAAGAGATGTTCGACATCATGAAGATGATGTCGGCGGACGGCATCACAGTGTTGCTCGTCGAGCAGAATGCCCTGATGGGGCTCAAGAATTCCGATTGGGGCGTCGTGCTCGATCTCGGACGAACCCTATTTCAAGGGCCCGCGAAAGACATTCTCGCCGACCCTCGAATCCGGGAACTCTACCTTGGTGGCAAGAAAGCTGCCGCCTGAAAGGGGAACAACATGGCTCAATTTATCCAGATATTGGTGCTCGGGCTCGCGCTCGGCGGCGTCATAGCACTTATGGGATCAGGACTGTCGTTGGTCTTCGGCGTGATGCGGATCGTGAACCTTGCACATCCGGCTCTGATCATCGGCGGAGCGTATATCGCCTACTGGGCTTTCAAACTCCTCGGCCTCGATCCCATCCTCATGGTGCCGGTTGCTTCGATCGCAATGGCCGCGGTCGGGGTGGTGCTTTACAAACTCCTCTTCGAGCGCGAGGCCAAGAACGCGAAATATTCCGAGATGACGGTGCTGCTGACCTTCGCGCTGGCGACGATGGCAGAAGGATTGCTCGGCGGCATGTTTACGAACACGCAGCGCATTACGTCTCCGGCCTACGCGACAGATGCGATCTTCATCGGCGATCTCTTCATTCCGAAGGGTCAGCTCTACGCCGGTATTGTCTCGCTGCTGATTATCGGCGGTCTGACGCTCTTCCTGAAATACTCGCGGCTTGGCTACGCGATCCGCGCCACGACACAGAACCGCGAAGCCGCTGAACTGCTGGGCGTTAACGTCAACGCGATCAGCATCCTCGCCTTCGCTATCGGGATCGGTCTCGCAGGCGCCGCTGGTTCGCTTGTCAGCTTCGTCTTCAGCTTCTTCCCGGCCAAGCATTGGGAATGGATCGCTATGCTGATGTCTGTCGTCGTGCTCGGCGGTATGGGGAGCATCCTCGGCACCGTCGTGGCAGCCCTGGGCCTGTCGCTCGTCGCGGCCTTCGTCGGCACCTGGATCGGCGCGACATGGTCGACGATGACATTCTTCCTCGCACTTTTCATTGTCCTGCTCGTCCGGCCACAGGGCCTGTTCGGCGAAAAACCGGAGATGGCGTAATGACGGTCACATTCCCTCACTCAAGCACGAACAGCGTGGTTGAAGCCCGGCGTGCGCATAACGAGAAACTGGCGCTGAAGGCCGATCAAACGCGAGCCACTTGGTTTCCGCTTGCACTGCTCACCATCCTGATTGCACTGCCACTTTTGCAGTTCGCAGGCAATTTCAACTACCTCCTTCATCTCGTGCTTTTTGCTGCATCCTTTGTCGCGATGGCTTCCGGATGGAACATATTGGGTGGCTTTGCAGGCTATATCTCCCTCGGCCATAGCGTCTTCTTTGGCATCGGTGGCTACGTGGCCGGAATGCTGCTTGCCCGCTACGGTATCTCAACGATCGTGACGGCCCCCCTGGCTGGCCTCATCGCAGCGGCGGTCGGTTATCTCATCGGGCTCGTGACATTGCGGGTACGCGGGCCGAGCTTCATTATCTCCTCGATCGCACTGCTGATGATTGCGCGGATCCTGTTCGACAACTGGGCATTCATTGGCGGCACGAATGGCCTGACATTGCCCTCGAACAGTCTATCGGCTCAATGGACCAAACTGCCGTACTACTACGCGTTTATCGCCATTGCCGCCTTCACGGTCTGGGCAAGCTACAGGATCAAGCACTCAAAGTTTGGTCTTGGTCTCCGCGCCATCTCCAAGGATGAGATCAAGGCGGAAAGTGCCGGGATAAACACGCGGCTGTACAAGGTACTGGCGTTCGCGCTGTCGGCCTTCTTCGTTGGCATGGCCGGAGCGGTGTGGGGTGAGTACCTGACCTACCTGCGGCCCAACATTTTCCTGATCATCGGCATCTCGGCCAACATGGTCCTGATGTGCATTCTCGGAGGAAAGGGCACGATCGCGGGACCAGTCATTGGAGCTGTCGCCATCGTCGCGCTCAACGAACTGTTCGTGGCGACAATGGGTGCCTCCGAACTCAACATTCTCGGAACGGGTCTGATCATGGCGCTTGGGCTTGTCTTCTTCCCTCTCGGCCTGGTGGGAACTCTTGCCAAGAAAGGCAAGCTTCCCCGGATTTTGAACTGGGACTGACGACAGTCCCATAACCGATCAACACCATGGTGACGGACTTGCCCAAGGGGCAGGAGGAGAAAGTCATGTCCGAATTCGTACTCTACAACGCGCCACAATCGACCTGCAGTCAGCGTGTGCGCTACACGCTTCACACCAAGGGAAGGGCCTTCGAGGAGCACAGACTCGATCTGTTCAGGGGCGACCAACTGAAGCCCGAATATCTCGCGATCAACCCGAATGGTGTTGTTCCGACGCTGGTTCACAACGGCACGCCCGTCGTCGATTCCGCCGTCATCATGGAATATCTCGAAGATATTCTGGGCGATGTCGCGCCACTGCGTCCGCGGCCTCCGATAGAAGTGGCGAGGATGCGGGCAATGATGAGCTTCATCGACGAAGTTCTGACACCGGCCGTACGTGTTCCGTCATACAACCTGGCCTTTCTGCCGCATTACCAGGCAATGACGGAAGAGGAGTTCCTCGCCGTTTGTGAAAGCAAGCCGCTGCGACGCGAGTTCCTCTTGAAAATGGGGCGAACCGGCTTTCCGCAGTCGGAAATGGATGAAGCACTCGGGCGGCTGAAGCGAGGGATCGACCGCATGGCCCATTGGCTGGGCGAATGTGGCGGCCCTTGGCTGCTGGGCGCTGAACTGACCCTCGCTGATATCGCCATCATTCCGGTGATCGTTCGGATGGACGACATCAACCTCGGCCATCTCTGGGCTGATGCGCCCCAGATCGATCTTTGGCTGCGCAACATCAAAGCAACCGATGCTTTCGCGCAGACTTATTATCACGGGTCTCTGCTGACCGAAAAATACCCCCATCTGCAATCCCTGCAACGGACGGCGCACGTCGCCGCATAAGCGGCCGCGCCAGCACACAGGAGGAGACAAGCAATGCAACACGTAACCATCGAACCCCGGCTGATCGCGACGATCGCGGACGTGACGCCAACGGTACTGACCGCAATGGCGAAAACGACCAATCCGCGCCTCAAGGCGATCACGGATGCCTTGATCAACCATCTTCACCAATTCATCATCGAGACGCGTCCGACCGAAGAAGAGTTTGAGTTTGGGCTGCGCTGGATCGCTGCGCTCGGCCACCACACCCATGAGACCAACAACGAGGTGGTACTGGCCGCCGATGTTCTAGGCGCGTCGACCCTCATCGATCTGATCAACAATGACGGCATGCAGGGCGAGACCATGTCGGCACTTCTCGGTCCGTTCTATCGTGGCCACGCGCCAGAATGTGTCGACGGCGAGTGCATCGCCCGATCCGAGACGCCGGGACCGACGCTGTTCTTCTCCGGTCGCGTGGTCGATATCGATGGAGCGCCTGTCGCGGGTGCCAAGCTCGACATCTGGCAGGCTTCTCCCGTGGGACTCTACGAAAACCAGGACAGTGACCAGGACGACTTCAATCTGCGCGGCGTCTTCCATACGAACGAGCAAGGAAGCTTCCGCTTCAAGTCGGTTAAGCCCGCGGGCTATCCCGTCCCGACGGATGGCCCAGTCGGCGTTTTGCTGCATGCGCAGAAGCGGCATCCGATGCGGCCCGCCCACATTCACTTCATTGTCTCAGCACCTGGTCACAAGACGCTGATTACACAGATTTTCTCCGACACCCAGGAAGCTCTCGTAACCGACGTCGTCTTCGGTGCGAAGGCTCAGATCGTGGGCGACTTCGTCGAGCATCTTGAGCCGCATCCAAATTATCCCAGCGAGCAGCTGCCTTTCTATACCTGCGAATACACATTCAAGCTTCTCGAAGGTGACCCGACATATCCCATCCCGCCAA
This sequence comes from Rhizobium sp. BK399, assembly GCF_014194695.1. Taxonomy (GTDB): domain Bacteria; phylum Pseudomonadota; class Alphaproteobacteria; order Rhizobiales; family Rhizobiaceae; genus Rhizobium. The sequence continues at coordinate 11,274 of NZ_JACIAH010000010.1, forward strand.
TCTCTGGAACGAAGGCCTGACAATGAGTGAGAACGTTCAATTCGACACCCTCAAGGGTCAGGTCGCGATCGTGGTCGGCGGGTCCGGCGGTATCGGCAGCGAAACATGCCGCCTGCTGGCCCGAGCCGGTGCCACAGTCGTGATCGGCTATCGATCCGGGGAGGCCAGGGCGCGTGAGATCGCGGAGGCGTTGCCGGGACGCGGCCATATCGCGCTTAGGGTCTCGATCGAGGATACTTCATCGATCCAGACTTTCTGTGCCGCGGCCCTTTCCGCTTGCGGGCGTGCCGACATCCTCGTGAATGCCGCAGGCGTGACAAAGCCGGTTCCACATGCCGATCTCGACGCACTCACCGACGAGATCATCGACCAGGTTTTCGTGAGCAACTGGCGAGGGGTGTTTGCGACCATTCGAGCCTTTGCACCGGCACTGGCGGAACACGGCCAGGGACTTATCGTCAACGTGTCGTCGATTGCCGCCTTCACAGGCATCGGATCGAACATCGCCTATTGTGGCGCAAAGGCGGGTCTCGACATTATGACGAACTCGCTCGGCCGCGCCCTCGCTCCAGCGGTTCGGGTCATGGCTATCTCTCCGGGCGTGGTCGATACCGAATTCGTTCCCGGCCGCGGCCAAGAGTTCAAGGATAAGGCGGCAGCCGCAACGCCCCTGAAGCGTCTCACCACGCCGACCGACGTTGCCGAGGCCATCCTTGCCTGTGCAACGCATCTTAAATTCTCGACGGGCACCCGCATCGTCGTCGACGGAGGGAGGCATCTCTGATGCAACAGAACGTTTTCATCACCTGTGCGGTTACCGGCAATCTCACGACCCGCGAAAATCACCCGGGTCTGCCGGTGACACCTGAGGAAATTGCCAACTCCTGTCTCGAAGCAGCGGACGCGGGCGCGGCTATTGTCCATATCCATGTCCGCGATCCCGAAACGGCAAAGCCGTCGATGGAGATTGCGTACTATCGCGAGGTCATCGAACGGATCCGCGCGAAGAACAATGCAGTCATCCTCAACGTCACCACGGGCCCCGGCGGTCGGTATCACCCAAGCGATGAAAATCCCGCCGTTGCCGGTCCCAGGACCACGTTGATGCGGCCTGAGCGACGGGTCGAACACATCGTGGCCTTGAAGCCCGACATTGCCACGCTCGACCTGAACACCATGACTTTCGGGGCCGAGGTCGTGATCAACACCCCTGGCAACGTGAAGGTCATGGCAGAGATCATCGAGAGCACCGGCGCAAAGCCTGAACTTGAGGTTTTCGACACGGGCGACATCCAGCTTGCTCACGATCTCCTCAAGGCCGGTGTGCTGAAATCGCCTGCCATGTTCACCATCGTCACCGGCGTCAAATATGGCCTCCCGTCGACAACGGACGCGATGGCGACCGCCGCTCGTATGTTGCCGCGCGACGCCGCTTGGACCGGCTTTGGCGTCGGGCGGATGTCGTTCCCAATGGCGGCACAAGCCTATCTGCTTGGCGGACACGTCCGCGTGGGCCTCGAAGATAACTCGTACATCGCCAAAGGCGTCCTCGCAAAAGGCAATGGCGAACTTGTCGAGCGGGCTCGCGACATCATCGAAAAGTTGGGTGGCGCCATCGCAAGCCCATCGCAAGCCCGCGACATCCTCAACCTCAAGCCTTGAACCCAATTGCTGGTCTCAGAAAGGACAACACTATGAACATCCAGATTGACACGAAGTTGGGCAAGGCGCTGCGGGTTAGCGGTCCGTCGCCCGATCTTGATAACCTTCAGATCGAGGTCGCCGATGTTGGCGTGCCGCAGCCTGGTCCAGGGCAGGTACTGGTCGAAATCATCGCGGCAGGTGTCAACCCGAGCGATGTGAAGGCCTCGCTTGGGCACATGCCCCATGCCATCTGGCCGCGCACACCCGGCCGCGATTTCGGCGGCATCGTGCGCGAAGGGCCAAAACACATGGTCGGAATGGAAATCTGGGGCGGTGGCGGCGAATTGGGCATCAGCCAGGACGGCAGCCATGCCAAATGGATGGTGCTTGATGAGAAGGCTGTGCGGCAAAAACCCGCCAATTTCACCATGGAGGAGGCTGGCTCCATCGGCGTTCCCTTTATCACGGCGTACGAAGGTCTGCGCGAGGCCGGTGGCGTTCAGCCAACTGATGTCGTCCTTGTATGCGGCGGCAACGGCAAGGTCGGCCAGGCGGCTATCCAGCTCGCGACCCTGGCGGGCGCCAAAGTCTTTGCGGTCGAATATAACGCCCAGCCGCTAATCGGCCATACCAACGGCCCGGTGGAAATGCTCGACAGCAGCAAGGATGACGTGGCGGCCATAGTTCGCGAGCGGACCAACGGCCACGGAGCTGATATCGTCTTCAACACCGTCGGCAGTCCGTATTTTGAATTGGCCAACAAGGCGATGGCCAAGCAGGCGCGGCAGATCTTCATCTCGACTTTCGATCGCGCCGTACCGTTTGACATCTTCAACTTCTTCCGTGGTCGGCACAAGTATATCGGCATCGATACGCTGGCCCTGTCATCGGTCGACGGCGCCCGCATCTTCGACCGGCTGAAGGGGAAATTCGAGGAAGGTCTGTTGAAGCCTTTCCCGATCAATCCGGCCACCTGCTACGGTCTCAGTGACGCGGCCAAGGCATATACGTCTGTCCTGCGCGGAACGGCCGACCGCGTATTGTTTAAGCCCTGAGACAGCCGACATGCAAGTAACGCGGTACAAGGAAGCTCGGCCCTACGAGGCGGCCGAGCACTATGACATGCAATGCCTGCGCCTTCAGGGGAAGGAAGCAACGAACACCGACACCATCTGGATTGGCCTGTCGCACCTGTTGCCTGGTGCGCGAACCTCCCTGAAGGATGCGGCCGTTGAGAAAATCTACGTCGTGATTTCTGGCGAAGTAACAGTTGAGACAGCCACCCAGTCAGTAGCGTTGGGTCCGTTAGATAGTTGCAGACTAGCAGCTGGCGAAGCGCGGGCGCTATTCAACCGGTCCGGTTCCCTGGCGACCATTCTCCTCGCGATGCCCGTATAATTGACGAGGTGTCCCAAAAATCGGAAACCCGTGTGGCGAAAGCGCCTATGCCTTGCCGCTGACGGCGTCGGCAAGCCGCACCGCGGAAAGCAATATGATGCATTTTACCTCTCTCCCGGCATAGCTGTAACCGCCGAGATCAAGACGGCAGGAGGCGTATCCCCGAATATATTTTTTTCACCGGTGGTCGAGGGGACGGCTATAAGCAAGCAACCAACTATTGCATAGGCGAGCGGCGAAGCGCGGCGCCGTCATCAAGCAATCGGCGGCGCGGTTCGACAGGTCAAATGCCAGAAGCGGCGTTGTCTATGGACTTGCGCAGCGATTCAAGCCGCCTGTCGAAAGCTGTCGTATCGATCGTCTCGATAGGCTCGTGACGCCGAATCTCGCATCGCAATGTGTATGATCGGCGAGACAGGTGATTAACCAGGCTGACGCTCAGGGACCGCAATCCGTCTTGCTCGGACAAATGGGTGTTCGTGAATGAGGACACAGTCCTGTCTCCTTTGCTTGCTTCCTCGGTGTATGCCTGAAGCGGCGTGCGCCGAGTACCCCAAAAGGTGTCGCTCCGGTGAGAACACCGGGCTTCTCAGCCGCGACCGCTCGGTTTAATTTGCTGGGCCGTGCGAGACGTTTCGCTAAATGGTTCCGCGCAGAATAGCTGCAATTTCAGTTTGACTTTCAGCGCTCAGTGGCCGAGCGCTGATTCGAGGCATCCGATCAGTTTTTCGATATCGACCGGCTTGCCAAGAAAGGCGAAAGCGCCGCCGTTCATCGCTGTGCTGCGTGTCCGCTCATCCTTGTACGAGGTGACAAAGATCATTGGGGGGCGCTGCGAATGCCTGTTCAATTCAGCCTGTAGTTCGATCCCGCTGAGGCCGGGCATCTTCACGTCGACAAGCATGCAATCAATGGCCGATCGCGGTTCGAAAGCAAGAAACTCTTCCGCCGAGGCGAACAGCCGGCACTCGTAGCCGTAGGACCTGACAAGATCGTCCATGGCTTCACGGATGGCCTGGTCATCGTCGACGACGGCTATGGTTGGGATTGGGGGCAATGAACGGGCCTTCTCTGGCTGCTTTTCTAAGTCTTGTTATGCCTTCATGCCCAACTCAAAGATATCATACTAAGATACAGGTGGTCGTACGCCTTCGCCCAGCATTTCGGTCTTCCTTACAAGCTCGGCCACCGAGCGAACTTCCATTTTCCGCATGACATTGCCGCGATGCAGTTTGACAGTGACCTCGCTGATCCCGAGTTCGTAGGCGATTTGCTTGTTCATCAGCCCCTTGACCACCGCGTCCATGACCTCGCGCTCACGTGGAGTCAGATTTCCGGCAAGCGATGCGACGGCCTTACTCTGCGCACTCTGGCGTCGGCGCGCGGTATCGTGCTCCATCGCCGTCGCGACGGCATCGAGAATGTCCTGATCCTTGAAGGGTTTGGTCAAGAAGTCGACAGCGCCAGCCTTCATCGCCCGCACGCTCATCGGAATGTCGCCGAAGCCGGTCATGAAGATGATGGGCATCTGGCTGCCGATGCGTTCGAGTTGTGTCTGGAAATCCAGTCCACTCACACCAGGCAGGCGGACATCGAGAAGAATACAGCCCGGACGATTGAAGTTCGCCGTTTCCATGAAGGACGCCGCGCTCTCGAATGCCTCGGCGTCAAATTTCATCGAACGGAACAGGTCTGTCAGCGCTTCCCGCATGGAGAGATCGTCGTCGACGATGAAGACGACAGGCCCGGCTGGTTGCTTCTGCGATTTGCGTAGGTCAGGCATGTTCCAACTCCGGCTTTATCGGCAAGCGCATCTCGAATATCGCGCCGCCTTCGGGGTGATTGGTTCCGTCGAGCTTTCCGCCACGGGCCTCCAAGGTACTGCGGCAGATAGACAGTCCCATGCCCATGCCGGTTGCCTTCGTCGTAAAGAACGGTGAAAACAGCTTGTCCTTCGCATCTTGGGTGATCCCGGGTCCGGAGTCACGCAACGCGATGCACACGTGCTCGATGTCAGGTCGCTCAATCGCTATCTTGATAATCCGCTCTGGGCAGCCGGCCTCATCCATTGCCTGAACGGCGTTGGTGATCAGGTTAATCAGGACCTGCTGCAATTCGATCTTCACGGCAAGGACCGACGGAACGCCTGGCTTTTGATCGACAAGCACCGTCGTGCCGCTCCGCTGAAGCTCGTGCTCCATCAGAGCCATGGTCTCATCGACCAGGCTGCCGAGGTTGAGGGTTTCGAGCTTATTGCTCGCTGGAGAAAGCAGACCGCGCGTGTTTTGTATGATCTCGCTCGCCCGCTGGCTGTCGCGGATCATTCGCTCGGCCGAACGGCGTACGGCTACAAGATCTGGTGGATCTCGATCTAGCCACCGCAAGAGCGTCTGCGCGTTGACCACGATCGCACCGAGCGGCTGGTTGAGCTCGTGCGCAAGCGATGCGGACATCGCGCCAACCGTTGCTGCCTTCGATGCCTTCGTCAATTCCGCCTGCGCTTCCGCCAGGGCCTTCAAAGCCACTTCGCGCTGGGTTACGTCGACCATACTGACAACGACCCGGTTGAAGGCGGCCGGGTCTTCCGGGAAGCTGATGCTTAGTAATACGAGCTTCGTCTCTCCATTGTCGGCGAGTACTTCGACCTTGTCCTCGAACACCCGTTCACCGTCCATGATCGCCTGAAACACGTCAAGGAGCTTCTCCTGCCCCGGCAGGATGAACCGGCGGGGGCTTCTGACCGAGGCAGATCCCAGCATCTCGCGCGCTGCTTCGTTCGCCGCGACCACTTTTATAAGACCCACACAATGATCGAGGACGGACGGGTTCGCGCGCGCATACGCCTTGATGTCGGTAACCCCCTGTGCCCGGACATCGATCAGATAGCCACGCAGCTTCGAGTAGTCTCGCTCCCACAACGCAACACGGGTGCGGTCGAAGATCGACCGATATCTTGCCTCGCTCTCCTTCAGCGCGGAATTGATGGAAAGTAGCGCGAGGCGAGCCGTCTCCGACTTTAGGAGAAGCATGGTCGTGACGCATAGCGCAGCGAGTGCGACGGCCAGGCGTACGGTAGACTGAAGGTCGGCATCTTTCCCATGTGTCACAACGTAGGAAACAAGGGTGAGGGCGGCACAAACGGCTGCGATGACGAGCAGCCCCACCCGGGTACTCGCTTGCACCGCAAGCAACATAACGACCACATAAAGCACCGCAACGGCGCCCTCGATATCGGTGTACGTATCGACGTAGAAGACGGCGGCCGCAAGCGCGATCGCAATCAAGGCGAAGACCAGGTTCTGACCCGATCCCTCCACATCGCGAACGCGGAATATCATTGACGGTACAGGCATCCTTCCCCCAGTCTTTTCTGCCAAGACCTTACCCGCTTTCTGGTCCCATCTAACCTATACATAGGTGTAAACCGGACTGGTGGTTGTTCGATGTATCCGCGCCTTGCAGCGACGCCAGTTCTGGTCGTGCATGATAGCATTTCTTTCAATCCAGTAGCTGCCTCTCGACAGGCTTTTCCGGTCAGGCAAATGATGCAGCAATGGCGTCTCGGCCGGTGCCTTGCAGGCAGAGTCCGGGTGCAAATTACTTTACTGCTTCTAAGGATTCCACCAGCCCCAGACCGGTGCTTCACTGCTCGTTTCGGTCGGCGGAGATTCTTGCTCGTAGAGGCAGGGGCGTCTCCACCAGCCACGTGGCCATCGCTGTGGAGCAGCTCGCAATCGCCACGTACCATAAAGACCGAACCGCCGGTCAAGCTGTCAAGTGGGAGCCACACAAAATTGTAGATCTCATGCATACCGGTGGCAAACACGAGTATGTCACCAAGCCGATATAGCCGCCTACCATCGTGGCACCGACCAGAAAGGCGAAGAACCTGACGTTCATTGCCTTGTGTTCGCTGGACTTTGCAAAGTTTGCAATGGACTCCTGGTGCATGACGAGATCCTAGCACCTTGCCCAGATCGGACCACGTAAGTGTACGTGGATGAGCCAAAAGTTTGGGTCCATGGAAACAGTGGCCTGGCACCCACAAAGCCACTGCTCCAATGAAATGCGGCTCGAAATAGACGCGTCGCGGGCACAATTTTCCGGAAGTCGATCCGCTGGTTAGCCGTCGCTGGTCGCGGTGACCGTCACTGGAACGCCCTTATAAGACGGCGTGCCCGAGATACGGTCATAGTGGCTCAGAGAGACGACCGCGTTCATCTCGGGGTAGTAGCCGGCAACCGATCCTCTTGGGATATTGTATTCGACCGCCGTGAAGCCACGCACGCGATGCGTGGCCTCGCCAGTTCCCACGAGGCCACGAATGTCGATCCGGTCGCCGTCCTTGAGGCCGCGGCCGGCCAGATCGTCCTTGTTCATGAAAATCACATCGCGGCGGCCAAAGACGCCGCGATAACGATCATCGAGACCGTAGACAGTCGTGTTGTACTGGTCGTGGCTGCGGATCGTCGTGAGGACCAGAGCATCGGGGTTCTTGATCAGCGGATCCTCATCGAGGCCCGGAGCAACAAGGAAATTTGCCTTGCCGGTTTTGGTGTTCCACCGACGGAAGGAGGCGGCGACATCAAGGCGAAAACCGCCATGCACACGCACACGCTTGTTGAACTCGTGGAAGTCGGGGAACACCACTTCGATCTTCTCGCGGATACGGTCATAGTCCGCAATCATGCCGTCCCAGTCGATGCCATAACGATTGCCAAGCGTCGCCTTCGCAATATTGGCGATGATTGCAGGCTCGGACTTCAGCGCTTCACTCGGAGGCTTCAAGAAACCGCGCGAGGCGTGAACCATGGACATGGAGTCTTCCACGGTGACAGCCTGTGGGCCCGAGGCTTGCGTGTCGAGGTCCGTACGTCCAAGACATGGCAGGATCAGCGAAGTCTTGGCTGTTAGAAGATGCGACCGGTTCAGCTTGGTGGCGATGTGGACGGCTAGATCGAGCTTGCGCATGCCCTCGAAAGTGGCCTCCGGGTCGGACATCGCGACGGCAAGATTGCCGCCGAGGCAGAGAAGCGCCTTGGATTCACCCGCGATGATGGCCTCCACAGCCTCGATCGCATTGTGTCCCTTCTCCGCGGGCGGACGAAAGCCGAACGCTCGTTCCATGCCGTCGATGAGCGCTTTGTTGGGGCTTTCGGTGATCCCGACGGTGCGGTCGCCCTGAACGTTTGAATGGCCGCGGATCGGAGCGATACCGGCGCCTTGCCGGCCGATATTGCCGCGTAGCATCAACAGGTTGGCGATCTGCTGTACGTTGCCGGTGCCATTGGCGTGCTGGGTGATGCCCATGCCGAAGCAGACAATCACGTTTTTTGCCTTCGCGTAAACCTCGGCCGCACTCTCGATGGCGTCCTTCGTCAGCCCGCTGATCGCGACGATCTGATCCCAGCTCGTGTTCTCAACATCCGCGCGCAGGGCATCGAAGCCGGCGGTATGTTCCTCGATGAACGTCCGATCAAGCACCCCGGAGCCGCCCGTCGCGATGTCGGCCACATCGCGTTCGAACAGGGCCTTCATCAGGCCCTTGAGCGCTGCCAGGTCTCCGCCAGTACGGACCTGGTGATAGGCTGACGCGATCGGTGTCGATGAGAGGGTCATCATCTCGATCGGGTCTTGGGGCGCGGCAAAGCGTTCTAGCGCGCGCTCCTTCAGAGGATTGAAGACGACGATTGGAACACGACGGCGCGAAGCCTCGTGCAGCGTCGTCATCATGCGCGGATGGTTTGTCCCGGGATTGTGGCCGAAGCTGAAGATCGCATCGGCGTAATCGAAATCCTGCAGGGTCACTGTGCCCTTGCCAACTCCGATCGACATCGGAAGCCCGACGCTCGTCGCCTCGTGGCACATATTGGAACAGTCTGGAAAGTTGTTGGTCCCGTAGGCGCGCACGAAGAGCTGGTAGAGAAATGCTGCTTCGTTGGAAGCACGACCCGATGTGTAGAATTCCGCTTGGTTTGGATTGTTTAGCTTGTTTAGTTCTGCGCCGATGAGTTTGAAGGCAGCCTCCCACTCGATCGGCTCGTAGCGATCGGTCTCGCTGTTGTAATGCAGCGGCGTTGTCAGCCGCCCCGCGTCTTCCAGCTCATGGTCGCTCCAGTTCCAAAAATCGGAAACGGTGTTTTTCTCGAAGAGTTCCGGTCCAGACCGTTTGGCTGTCGATTCCCAGGTTATCGCCTTGGCGCCGTTTTCGCAGAACTCGAATGACGACGTGTGTTTGGGATCCGGCCATGCGCAGCCAGGGCAATCGAAGCCTTCCGGTTGATTGGCCCTCAGTAGCGTCATGGTGCCTTGGGCCACAACCCGCTGGTGAGCCAGCGTTTTGGCGACAGCCTTGAGCGCGCCCCAGCCGCCGGCCGGTTGCTCGTATTGTTCGATACCTTCTGGACGCTGATCCTTCATGTCGAATCTCCTTGAAATCCGGGGCTGCTTCGGCGCCGCAGGCGCATCAGTCGAGAGAGACTATCACAGGTGTGCATCCGGCCCATTATACTGAGGAATAGGGCGTCGCGGACTGTTCCCGTAGGTGTTGGCCTTAAGCCAATCTCGCCCAGCGCCGGATATTGGTTCGGACGGTGCTTGATGAATAGGGCGGCCGCCGAATCATATGCTGGCACGTTCAATGGTGGCAGCGAACCATATCCGCTTCCGCTTATGAAGCCCGACACGGCTTCAGAAAAAGAAGGCCGTCTCCGGGCGGATGGAGACGGCCTTGGCGGATCTTGGGAGGATCCGCGGCTTCGGCGGAGGGGGAGGGAACACCGAAGCCGGTAGCTGGGAGGGCGCTACCCGCCTCATGAGGGGTGAGGCGATGGAGTCGAAGGTAGACCCGTCCAGCCGATCACGTAACTAAACTTAGGTATTGGCTGGATTAGACCAGCAGTCGATTGGAGCTGCCACCGGCACTTTCATTCTCCACGCCGATGGGCCGATCAGAGAGAATGAAAGGTCTGATGGCGGCGCTGGCCGCATCGCTGACACCTTTAGCTGCACTCTGACGGATGAGGTCGATGCGCGAGCATCAAGGATGACATACGCCGCGATCTTGCAATCGAGATGCTGCTGAGCACCGTCGAAGGCGACGGGCGAAATCGCAGCCCAGCTTGGCTATTCGGAGCCTAGCTCCTTCTTCCGGGCATTTCGCAAATCGACGTCGAAGAGCCCCGAAGCATCACCCAGCGAGAGCCACGGTAGTTCGGGAAGCCAAAAGCACCAGGGACCTTTGTATAAATGATCCCGTTTATGGAGAAGCGAGCATGCTGTTTCGCAGTGCCATTTGGCTCTGGCTCCCTACTCCGCACTGAGCAAGCGCATCGGATTTCTCGCTCCATCAATGGGCGCGCCTATATGCCTACCCGACAATCTATACCGAGGCGTAGCGGTTCCATACCAACGTCTAGGGAAATACACTGGCCGTACAATTCATTGCTCGCATCCTGCGTCTCACTATGGGGCCAGCCGAACTCTCCAAGGAGATCATGGATGCCTGGCGCTACGCCTCTTACCCGACCTACACCGTCTTCTCTTGACCTCTCCGATGTCAGCCACGAGACCTTGCGCGAGGTCTCGCGCTTGCTGTTCCATGCCACAAGTTACGTCGACCGGGACGAGGCCATCACCATCAACCTCGTCAAGGCAGCGTCGACCCTGCTGCGGCCTTTGAAAGCCAGCGGCGTCGAAAGCAAACAAGGCTCAACGCGGGGCCTCGCCCCTTGGCAGATCAACCGTTTGAAGAGCTTCGTTGATGAGCGGATATCCCGCCCAATCTCACTTGAGGACCTCGCGCGTCTAGTTCGGTTGAGTAAGAGCTACTTTGCCGCGGTGTTCAAGGTTAGCTTCGGTTTGACGCCCCACAACTACATCGTTTCGCGACGGGTCGAGCATGCCAAGCATAGGATGCTGACAAGCAACGCCTCCCTCTGCGAAATTGCATTGGATTGCGGCTTGGCCGATCAATCCCATCTTTCGCGAGCCTTCCGTCGCGCGACTGGAACCACGCCAAGCGCATGGCGGCGACATGCGGCAGCAGTTGATGTCCCGCGCTACAATAGCTGAGGACCACCACGGCGATCTCGCGCAAGCTGGAGGATTAGATGCTCATGCCGACTCTTTGGCCGCTTCGCCATCGTTACTCCAAAGGGCGCTGTCGAGACGGTTCATGGCTAGCCGATGCTCGGCCATATTGGTCCGTTTACAGCGTGGCAGATAACGATCCGCGCGAAGGATAATCTCGATGTCGATCTGACTAGCGTGGATCGCCTCAGCATGTTTTTGTTCACGGACGTCTGTTTGAAACCCATCCGAAACGATCGGAACAGGCTGCCTCGAGCAGCCCGCCTTCTGGGTCAGCATCTTGAGCGATGTGGCCGTCACTTGTTGCCATTCCAAGAATTGCCCGCGCGGAGACGGTCTTTCGAACCTTGATGTAACGCGCGCTTGAGCTTAGCATTGCCGTTTTGTTTTTACGCGTCACCAATCCCCGGACTTTGCAATGCGGCACTTTCTGGCAGCAAACAAAAGTACTCCACCCTCATGTAGGCCCCGTCTGCGCTGCCGGCAACATATGCAATTTGGGCCAACAGAACTATCCGACGATCAAGCTCCAGAATTTATGAAGCTGATCAGAAGATCTCCCGTTTCGGATCCCGCTACTCCCAGGTCGCGAACAGAGTTCATATGGTTGCGACCCGTTATCTTGTTACGCGTTGCCGAAAGGCCTTGGGCTGCAACGTGGTTGATGAAAGCATCCGATTGGTCATGAAAGGGACGTGTTTCGTCCTGGCCGACAGCCACTAAAACTCGGCAATCTGCTCGATGCCGTCGAAAAAGTGGTGTGAAGCGAGACACCTCGTCCTCGGTCAGCGCTATCTCTCTCTGCAAGAAGGATTGTTGGAGCGGTGCAAGATCATAAAGGCCGCCGAGCAGGAAAGCGCCCTGAACTCTGGATGCTTTTTCGCTCTCCTCGAACGTGAACGTCGCGAGATGCGCTCCCGCAGAGTGTCCGCTCACAGAAAGACGCAAGGGATCGCCGCCATAACTTGCAATATGCTGGACGACCCATTCCTTGGCGCGGACGACTTGGTCGACAAGAACCTCCATGCGCTGCCCCGGCATGAGGGAATAATCAACAATCACGGCGATAGCACCCGCCAAAGTGATGGTGTTGGCGATGCAAGAGTAATCCCGCTTGGAGAACATCCGCCAGTACCCGCCGTGGACAAACAGGTGGACAGGAAGGTTCTGACGGGGACCCGCAGGAAAGAACATGTCCACCGTCTCATCTGGTCCGTCGCCATATGCGACGTCCAGTATCATTGGCAAGGTTTCGCGCGTCCTCGCACTCGCCGCGACGATCTCACCAACAATGGCATCGAAATCCGCGACATGGTCGCGGATCCGGAATGGGTCGGTTTCCATAAGAGCAACTCCGCTTCAGAAACTCGTAGCGATATATTTGGCTTCCATGAACTCGGCAATGCCATGGTGCTGTCCGCCCTCGCGCCCCAACCCGCTCTGCTTTACGCCGCCAAACGGCGCTGCCGGATCGGAGACCAAACCTCGATTGAGGGCGATCATACCTGCTTCGATGGCGGAAGAAACGCGTAGGCCGCGTGCAAGGTCACGGGTGTACACATAGGCTGCAAGACCATATTCCGTATCGTTGGCACACGCTATGGCTTCTTCCTCGTCATGGAAACGGTAGAGCGGTGCAACGGGACCGAAAATCTCCTCTGACATCATCTCCGAGTTTACCGGGACGTCGGCAAGGACAGTCGGCGGGTAGAAGAAACCAGACCCGGACGGCGCCTCACCGCCGCATAGAACGCGCGCGCCCTTGCCTTTTGAATCGTCAACCAGGCGGCTGATTTTTTCGACCGCCTTGCGAGTGATCATCGGGCCGCAGTCGGTCTCGGCGTTGATGCCCGGACCGACCTTTAAGGCGGCCATACGCTTGGCCAATCCTTCGGCAAATGCGTCGTATATGCCGGATTGCACGTAGAAGCGGTTTGCTGCCGTACATGCCTCGCCCGCATTGCGCATCTTGGCGATCATTGCCCCGTCGAGCGCGGCACCGAGATCGGCATCATCGAAGACTACGAAGGGCGCATTGCCGCCGAGTTCCATTGAGCACGAGATGACATGCTTCGCTGCCGCTGCAAGCAGTTGTTTACCAACGCCTGTCGATCCCGTGAAGGAAAGCTTCCGTACACGCGGATCTGCCAAAACATGTGCCGTCACAGGCCCGGGATTGGTGGTTGTCAGAACGTTGACGACGCCCTTCGGCACGCCAGCCTCTTCGTAGATTGCCGCAAGTGCGTAGGCCGTGAGTGGCGTTTCGCTGGCAGGCTTGAGGATGACCGTACACCCTGCCGCAAGGGCAGGGGCGATCTTGCGGGTTGCCATCGCTGCGGGGAAGTTCCAAGGCGTGATCATCAGGCAGATCCCGATGGGCTGATAATCCACGATGATGCGGTTCGTGCCTGATGGGGCGATGCCGAACTCTCCTGTGATGCGTACTGCCTCTTCGGCGTTCCAGCGGAAGAACTCGGCAGCGTAGGCGACTTCGCCGCGCGCGTCACGCAACGCCTTACCGTTCTCCAACGAGATCAAGGTCGCCAGCATCTCCGAGCGTTCGACCATCAGTTCGAAGCAGCGACGCAAAATCTCGGATCGCTTGCGGGGCGGAGTGGCACGCCATGCACGCGCGGACGCCGCTGCGGCATCGACGCATGCCTGGGCATCTTCGATTGTCGCATCAGGCACAGCTGCGAGAATGACACCAGTCGACGGATCGACGACGTCGATTTGCCGACCGGACTGCGACGGCCGCCATGACCCGTCGATATATAGCCCGCGTGCAGCGGCGTCGATGTCCGGCGTTTCGCACTCGGTTGCATGGATCTGCTGGGCAATGGTCATGAGTTTTCCCTCGATGTTCAGATTGCGGAGGCTTCGAGATCGCCGTCGTAAGCTGCTCTTACAAGACGCTTCATTGCATCGAGATCGAACGGCCGTGGATTGTTCTTGATGAGCCTGTCGATGCCGAAGGCCTGTTCTGCCGTCCAATCGAGCTTGTCGGCTGCCAGCCCGAGATCGGCAAGGGTGGGGGTGATACCGATCGCTGCGAACAGCCTGCGAATTTCCTCGATCGCGGCGACGGCAAGCTGTTTTGGATCGGCACCCTCACGATCAAGCCCAAGCGCTTCAGCGATATCGGCCATTTCGGAGGTGGAAACCGACCTGTTGTAGTTCATCACGTACGGCATCATGGTTGCAACACCGAGGCCGTGCGCGGTGTGGGTCAGCGCTCCGGCTGGGTATTGGACGGCGTGAGCCGCTGCGGTCCCTGCTGTCCCGAAGGCACAACCCGCTGCCAACGCTCCCATCATGACATCGGCTCGGGCCTCTTCATCAGAGCCATCCTTGCAAGCCTTTTCGAGACTGCGCCCCAGAAGCTTGATTGCCAACAGTGCAAAATGATCGGTGAGGGCGCTCTTTCCGATAAAGACGTGTTCTTGCGCCAAAGCGGGATCGGTGCCTCTGCGAGCCGCGGTGAAAGCCTCGATAGCGTGGGTCAGGGCGTCGGCTCCGGCGATTGCGGTCAGTCCGGGAGGGCAGGTCATCGTCAGTTCCGGATCGCAGATCGCCACGGCCGCGATTAGATATGGGCTGGATATGCCGACCTTCAGCGTGCGGTCGGTGTCGGAAATGACCGCAACGGGTGTGACCTCTGATCCCGTTCCTGCCGTTGTTGGCACGGCAATGACGGGGATAGTGGGACCTGGGACCTTGTACTCGCCGTAGTAATCCTTCAACGCTCCGCCGTGGGTGAGCAGCAGGGCCGCACACTTTGCCATATCAAGGCAACTTCCTCCGCCGATCCCGATCACCAGATCGGGATCAAAGCTGCTTGCGTCCTCGACGCATGTCGAGACAGTAGCTGCGGGGACGTCAGGCTGGACACCATCATGAATCAGCACTGCAATGTTCGCAGCCTCCAGCGACTTGACGATCTCGCCGAAGACGGGCGTGCCAGCAAACCGTTTGTCCGTGCAGATGAGGGCGCGTTGACCTAGTTTAGTCGCAACCGAGGGGAGAGCATGGCGCTGCCCCTTGCCGAAAAGAATTTCGCGGGGAAGCCGGATGGCGGCGAAAAGGGTCATTGTCGATGTCCTCTGGCAAGTGGTTTGTTCGAGTAGGAAAGTGCGTTGAGCTCGTCCCACAGTTTGGGGCTGATCTCGATTCCGTCCTTGTGCGCCTGTTCACACCGCGACGATGCGCCGTCGCCGGGAACTGTGACGGGGCGCAAAGGATCAGCGGGGATGGAAGTTCGGATTCGCTCGAGATAGTCACTGAAGCGCCGGACCAGGGCTGGCTCTGCAGCAACGTCAATGACGATCAGCACATCTCCCTTGTTGCAGATATTGTCGGCGTCGAGCGTGCCGCGCACGTCGGGAGCCAGCGCCGAACCAGCGATCGAGGCGACGAGGAGCTCGAGCGCTATCCCGAGAGCGTACCCCTTTGCATCGCCGAAAGGCGCGATCGAACCCCTTGTGGCAGCTGCGGCATCCGTGGTCGGCTTTCCGTTGCTGTCGCGAGCCCAACCTTGCGGAATGGCGACGCCGTTGGCAGCATGATGGTGGATCTTGCCCATTGAAACGAGACCGGTTGCCAGATCGACAATGAGCGGCCTTCCGGCCGTGGGAACAGCGATCGCGAGCGGGTTGGTTCCGAGGAGCGCGCGCGTCCCTCCATAGGGGTGAACAAGCGCTTCGCTCGAGGACATGGCAATGCCGATTTGGCCGCGATCGGCCACGCATTCGACGTAGTGCGCAAGCATGCCAAGATGGTTGGAGTTGCGGATGCCAGCAACTGCAATGCCAGTTGCACGAGCCTTGTCAGCGATCCGCTCGAGCGCGGCATGGGCGACGACCGGTCCCAGTCCTTTCTGGCCATCAACCTCAAGGAAAGAGGACGAGCGCCAGTTTTGCATTCCCGCAGCCGATGTATCGATAAGGTCGCGCTCAATGCGGGACAAGATACGCGGTAGCCGCTGCAGGCCATGGGAGGGATGGCCTTTCAGCTCCCCTTCCACCAGCACGCGTGCCTGCATTGCAGCGTGGGCCGCAGGTGTTCCGCGGTCCGCAAGGAGGCGTGTTGCTAACGCCATGGCGCCGTCTTTATCTACCCTCACAACATCTCCGATATAAAATCCTATAGGATATGGGATTGCATATCGCGGAGCATCGTGTTAGCGATGGTTTGTGTCAAGAGGCAAAAAATAATGCAGGACCGGAATATAACGATGTTGAACGAAGCGCCCGACCCAAGTGGATTCATTCAGCGGAGCAACAGCCTCGCAGGCAGTGTCTATGACGCGATCTTCGCCCAGTTGATGTCCTTGAAGATTGCCCCAGGCGCAAGGATCACCGTCGATAACCTCGTCCGTGAACTCAACGTATCGCAAACCCCTATCCGCGAGGCGCTCGGTCGCCTTGAGGGAGAAGGGCTTGTGGTGAAGACCCATCTCATCGGATACAGCGCAGCGCCTCAGATCGCTCGCAGGCGTTTTGATGAACTCTATCAGCTCCGTCTGCTGCTTGAGCCTGCGAGCGCAGCCAAGGCTGCATCTGTCATGGATGAGCACAAGCTCTCCGCACTTAAAGAGGCCGCAGGTGTGATGGGCCGCCGGGACGGCGGCGACGAACGACTGCGCTATTCGACCTTCGCTCGCCAGGACGCGCTCTTCCACGACAAGATTCTCGAAATCGCTGGAAACGAGCTCATTCGCGAGACGCTGAACCATCAACACACGCACTTTCACATTTTCCGATTGATGTTTCACTCTCGGGTCACCGAGGAGGCTCTAGATGAACATGAGGCTCTGATCACCGCGTTCGCTGCGGGCGATGCTTCCGCAGCCGAAGCGGCAATGCGTGTCCATCTCGAGCACTCACGTGACCGACTGCTCCCCGCGTTCGATTAAGAGGCCGCCGATGTCGAGCGTTGTGAGCATGGAACGAAACGGAGGGGCCTCGGCGACTGAGACCCACAGCGTTGCGCGCGCTCCCGTTCTGCGCGCCGAGGGTGTCTCCAAGCAGTACGGACCAGTTACGGTTCTATCTGATGTCTCCCTCGAAATCTTCCCGGGTGAGATCCACGCGGTCATCGGCGAAAACGGTGCTGGCAAGTCGACCTTCATGCGCCTCTTGTCGGGCTACGCCGAACCGAGCACCGGGTCGCTTTCCATGAGCGATGGTGCGGTCCGGTTCTCTAGGCCGGAGCAGGCTCAACAGGCAGGTATCGTTCTTGTCCACCAGGAGATCCTGCTCGCTGACGCGCTTACCGTTGCAGAAAACCTGTTCCTCGGTCGTGAGCGGATGCGAAACGGCGTGGTCGACGACAAGGCCATGCGTCGTATCGCCAGGGAGAAGCTCTCCGAACTCGGCTGTGATGCGTCACCCAACGCGCTGGTGCGCAACATATCGCTCGCTGATCGCCAGCTCGTTCAAATCGCCCGCGCGCTTCTCGACGATTACAAGCTTGCGATCTTCGACGAGCCGACTGCAGTCCTCACCGAGGAAGAGGTCGAGCGTCTGCTTTCGATCATCATGCGACTGAAAGAACAAGGCACCGCAATTCTATACATCAGCCACCGGCTCGATGAGGTGCAACGCCTGGCCGACAAGGTAACGGTGCTACGTGACGGCAAGATGGTTGGCAGCTATCCCGGCCACACCCTAAGCCAGATGGACATGGCTCGCCTGATGGTCGGCCGCGATCTCGCCGCGCTCTATCCGCCCAAGCGGGTAAAGGCGTCAAGCGGCGTGGAACTGACTGTTCGAGACCTCTCGGTGCCAGGTTTCGTCAAGGGCGTGTCCTTCCAGGTGCGCAAGTCCGAGATACTGGGTTTTGCCGGGATGATCGGTGCCGGTAGGACGGAACTGTTCGAAGGCATCATGGGATTGCGCCCGGCAAAAGGTGTGGTTGAGTTGCTGGGCAAGCCCATCGACATCCATTCGCCGCGGGCGGCACTCGATGCGGGCATCGGGTATTTGACCGAGGACCGAAAGGGAAAAGGTCTTCTTCTGCGGGAAGGATTGGCGCCTAACCTGACGTTATCGGCTCTCGGTCGCTTTCACCCCGGGCTCCTGATGCACCGTCGCCGCGAGCGGGCCGCGCTCGCTGACGCAATCGAGCAATACGATATTCGCCTCAAGAGTACGAGGGTCCAGGCGGGCCAGCTCTCAGGCGGCAACCAGCAGAAGCTGCTGCTCGCCAAGGTACTGCTGACCGCACCGTCGATCGTCGTGATCGATGAGCCAACGCGCGGCATCGACATCGCCAACAAGGCGCAGATCTACGCCTTCATTCAGCTGCTGGTCTCGCAGGGCAAGACCTGCATCGTCATCTCGTCGGAGATGCAGGAACTGATCGGCATCTGCGATCGGATCCTTGTGATGCGGGAAGGGCGCATCGCAGGAGAGGTCTCTGGCGAAGAGATGACAGAACACAATGTCGCGCTCTTGGCGACGAGCGATGCCGCTGAACGTGTTCAGGGAGGAACAAGATGACCGTATTAACAGGCTCCACTTCGGTTAGACCGGAGCGGGAATGGAATATCGGCTGGGCCGACGTCGGACCCTTTGTCGCTTTGGCCGTGCTGATGGTGATCGGCTTTGCGATCAATCCGGACTTTCTGTCCGCGACCAACCTCGGCAATGTCATCACGAGAAGCGCCTTCATCGCCATCATCGCCGTCGGCGCGACGTTCGTGATTTCCTCGGGTGGGCTCGATCTGTCCGTCGGATCAATGGCCGCGTTCATCACCGGAATCACCATCATGTTCATGAACCGGATGGCCCCGGAGTGGGGGGTGTCGGCAATCCCGGCTGGCATGGTCGTGGCTGTAGCCGTGGGACTGTTCTGCGGCCTCATGAATGGCCTGATCGTCACTGTCGGGAAGATCGAGCCGTTCATTGCCACGCTCGGCACGATGGGCATTTTCAGGGCGCTGATTACCTACATGTCGGACGGAGGCACGATCCCGATCGACCGGAGCCTACGCGACGCTTACCGTCCGGTGTATTTCGGGACGGTCGCAGGTATACCACTGCCTATCGTGATCTCGCTCGCAGTTGCCGCGATCGCATCCTTCATCCTCTACAAGATGAAGTACGGGCGCAAATGCGCAGCCGTCGGCGCCAACGAGGACGTCGCGCGCTACTCCGGCATCTCGATCATTAAGACCCGCACTATCGCCTACGCGATCCAGGGTGCCTGCGTTGCAATCGCCGCCATCTGCTACGTGCCGAGACTCGGAGCAGCCACTCCGACGACAGGTGTTCTTTGGGAACTGCAGGTCATCACCGCGGTGGTGATCGGCGGAACAGCGCTGCGGGGCGGCAAGGGACACATTTGGGGAACGGTCGCGGGCGCGGTCATTCTTGAACTCATCGCCAACCTGATGGTGCTTTCCGATTTCGTCTCGGAATACCTCGTAGCTGGTGTCCAGGGCGTCATCATTATTATCGCCATGCTCATTCAAAGGTTTTCGAAATAATCCGTGTCAGGACCACACGGGTTCACGGTCTTCGGTCCAAATTCTGGGAGGAATGGAATGTCTACTACGAAATGGATAGCGGCCGCGGCCGTGAGTACTTTGTTCATTGCAAGTCATGGATTTGCCGCCGACAAGAAGGTCGTCGCGGTTTCGATCCCCGCAGCCGATCACGGATGGACGGCAGGTATCGTTTATCACGCTCAGGCGGCAGCCAAGGAAATCAACGCTTCGTTTCCCAACGTCGAAGTCGTCGTCAAGACCTCGCCCTCGGCAACCGCACAGGTAAGCGCGCTTGAAGATCTCTCGGCAGGCCGCAAGCTCGATGCGCTGGTCATCCTGCCCTACACGTCCGAGGAACTGACCACGCCTGTGAAGGCCGTCAAGGATTCGGGGACGTTCATCACCGTCGTCGACAGGGGTCTTAACGACCCGTCCATCCAGGACCTTTATCTGGCGGGCGATAACATCGCCGTAGGCCGTAACACGGCGAAGTTCATGATCGACAAGCTCGGCGGCAAAGGCAATCTCGTCGTACTACGCGGCATTCCGACCGTGATTGACGATGAGCGTATCCAAGGATTTCAGGATGCCATCAAGGGCACCGATCTCAAGGTTCTGGACATCCAGTACGCGAACTGGAACAGCGATGAAGCCTTCAAACTCATGCAGGACTATCTTGCCAAGTACCCGAAGATCGATGCTGTATGGGCAAACGATGACGACATGCTGCTTGGCGTACTGGAGGCCGTCAAGGAGTCAGGTCGCAAGGACATCAAGCTGGCGCTCGGCGGTAACGGTATGAAGGACATCGTCAAAAAGGTCATCGACGGTGACGCAATGACCCCGGTCGAGACGCCTTACCCGCCTGCCATGATCAAGACTGCGATCTACATGACGGTCGCCAACCTCGTCGGCCAGGCGCCTGTGCGTGGAGCGGTCAAGCTGGATGCGCCGCTTATCACCCAGGAGAACGCCAAGGAATACTACTTCCCGGACTCTCCGTTCTGATTATCAACGTCACCGGGGCGGCCAGCGCCGCCCCATCGCATGACCTAAGAGGAGTAAAATCATGTCAGGCAAGAAGATACTGATGCTGACGGGCGAGTTCACCGAGGAGTACGAGATCTTCGTCTACCAGCAGGCGATGGAAGCGGTCGGCCATACGGTGCATGTGGTCTGCCCGGACAAGAAGGCAGGGGATCTGATCAAGACGTCGCTACACGACTTCGAGGGCGACCAGACCTACACCGAGAAGCTCGGCCATTTTTTCACGATCAACAAGACCTTCTCGGAAGCCGAGGCGCAAATTGATCAGTACCACGCGGTCTACGCGGCGGGCGGGCGCGGTCCTGAATACATCCGCACCGACAAGCGCGTCCAGGCGATGGTTCGCCATTTCCACGAGACCCGGAAGCCTATCTTCACGATCTGCCATGGGGTCCAGATCCTGATCGCCGTCGACGGGGTCGTGCGCGGCAAGCGGGTTGGTGCTCTTGGCGCTTGCGAGCCTGAAGTGACACTCGCCGGTGGCACCTACGTCGATCTGTCGCCGACGGAGGCACTCGTTGATGGAACTATGGTTTCGGCGAAGGGATGGACGGCACTTGCGGCGTTCATTCGCGAGTGCCTGAAGGTCCTTGGGACTGAAATTCATCATCGTGACGACGTGGCACAGGCTGCGGAATAACCGGCAAACTTTTGCTGACCTATAGATCTTAAGTTTAAGGCTGCCATGTTGGCGGCCTTCCAATCATGAGAAAGAAAAGCGACCTCATCTTTGGGGTCGGGTTCGATCGGATAGGAGAATTCACATGGAGGCACGCCCATGGGAACGCTGTCTGACCCTCTCACCACGGACTGATCATCAAGTTCAGTGGGGACGAAGTATTCATCGAGTTCGAAAGCGCCCTAAACACTGTCCAGTGCGTGATAGCGCTCGAGGCGAGAGGCCTCGAGCAGCGCCAGTTAACTCGTTTGAAGAGCTATTTCCATCGTCAGTCGGGCTGAACTGGCCGGATCGTTTCCACCGAAATCTCCCCCTCCAAGACGCCGCGCGAGACATCGGTGCGGTTTCTGTCGATCTCGATCACCGTGTAGAGCTTGTCGTCGCGAAATGCTCTCGCGTTGACCGTGGTAACGTCATCTGCGGGCGCGGCGTCAACCTCCATGAAGTCTAGTTCACGGCTCGCCGCGACGATCCGCGCATCCCCCGCCGTTCTTGCGGCGACAATCACTACGTCATGTCCTGGCGAATTGCCCCAACGCGGATCATCTGGCTCGGCGATCGGCTCCAGACGATAGATTCGAAGCGTCTCACCAGCATCCCCGGACGCCCCCGCCGCTGCAGCGTCGGCGATTTGAGCCTGGCTCTCCACTGAACGTCCAAATGTATTGGGATTGGTCGCATTGTTGACTTCGTCGGTACCAGTCTTCGAAACGTTCGACATTTTGTCCTCCATGGTCCGACAATAACGATGTGCGTAACCAACAGTTCCCGTGCCCTCTTTAGTCGTGCTGCGGCTCGGGATCGAAGCCTTGCAGCGTCAATCCTGCAGACAGGCGTCACGACCGGCGCCAGCATCGCGTCCGCGAGATTCGGCAACTCGCCACATGCCATGAAAGATCGCGGTTGTCGGCAAGGCGCTCAGGGAGGGCAACCAGCTGGCGCTCCCGCGCGTCTGGGCGGACGCCGGAGGTCGTCAAAGCTGTGGGAGCTGCTTGACCCTCGCCATGGCGACGCCTCTCGTCCATGCCGATAGGGTTGCCAACACGCCTCGAAAGCTTCTGAAACGGGCGCTTAAGCGGGCGACATTCTCTTACGAAGGTCGAGGGCGGAAGCTCTTAGTCGACGAAACGAACGTTACGTCGCTCAAAGCAAACACACCAGAGAGCCGGTGACCAAGGGGTGCGGACGCAACAAGGCCCATCACGGGGTGAGATGAGCCTCTAGGCCGGTCCAGGAATAACGGGCCCCCACAGCAACAGCGAACGCAAATACTGACGGCGGAACCGATTTCTGTAGATCTAAGGGCGGCCCATTGCCGTCATCATGGGACGGGATCACCTTCCAGCAACAAGTGCGAAGCATCAATCTGAGAAGTTCAGACGGCCGCGGGGGCAATCTCACGCACCAAGGTCTTGAGGCGTACCGGCATCGACACTTTCAAGCCGCAACGGGCGGCCTAGGTGATCGAGGTCGCGACAAAGTCCGCGCCAATATCTGCAAGATTGATCTCAACATAGTCCTGATCGTTTGCGGTCGGCAGGGTCCGTGAACAAAGTCGGCATTCGACTGTAAACCGACATCGGCGAAAGGAATATGTCCCTAAAACCAGTCCGTCAGTTCTGGATGCGGCGCCCCTCCGACAAAGCTTGATCTCTACTATGGAACCTCAGCATAGCGGATGATGCTCTGATTCTGTACGTTCGCGACTAGTTCATCAGAACGAGACAAAAATCGGCGGAGCAAAGGTGAGGAATTTGAATCGTTGTATCCTAAGGTGAGATCAATTGTCGGAGGCACACCCTCAAGTGCTCTAGCAACGACATTTGGAGTCAGCATATTTTGCGCATAAAGCGGAATAAGCGTTATTCCACCTGTAGACACGACGAGCGACATTGCTGATGGTAGGCCTTCGCCTTCGTACTCTGCCTCGAGTGTGATCCCGACGCTCGACGCGTAATCTTGGATTACCGATTGCAATACGGGAGAAATTCTAGCCGAACTCACGTAAGTTTCGCGCGCAAGGTCCTGGGGCTGGATCTTTTTACGCGACGTCAAGCGGTGGTCCGCCGGCATCACGGCGATCAGTGGCTCCTTAGCTAAAAACTTGAAGGAGACACCAAGACTCTGCGTCTCGGGGCGAAGGAAAGCGACGTCCAGCTTGCCTCGCATCAGTGCCAGAGCAAGGTCTGGGGAAGACTGGCTAGACAATATAATATCAACCCCCGGCGCTTCCTCACGAATGATGCGCAATGCATGGGGTAGCCACACGACCTCTTGGCCTGCGAGAAAACCGATAGCGAACGACTGTTTTTCTGGCCGTTCTGCCCGCCGGGCTCCTTCCGCAGCGGCCTCGACTTGCAACAACGCCAGCCGCGCGTGATCAAGAAACACTTTACCGGCAGCGGTGAGCGTCACGCCGCGCGACTGCCGTTCCAACAGTTTCACACCGACTTCGGTTTCAAGATCGCGAATTTGCCTGCTGAGTGAAGGCTGGGAAGTGTGAAGCCGCCGTTCGGCTGCGGTCAGGAAGCTTCCCTCCTCCGCAACAGCAACAAAATAGCGCAAATGCCTCAGTTCCATCGGGTCTTCGCTATACCTTCAAGGCATAGCTCGAACGTACAAGGTATTTGTCTTTGATAAAAGTAGGATTTAATCAATGTCGCAATTTCGGGATACAATCGAACACGCCTCACCGGAGTATTTCGCTCGCGAGTCGAAAGGAAAGATGAGGTATTCCTGACAATCTTGCGTTGTTTATTTCAGCGCGCGTGGGTGAGTGGCTCTAGTTGAGCAATTATGACTTTAAATGAGTTAACAGCACGGATGGAGCGAGACCATGCCTACAATCACTACCACGGACGGCGTAAACATCTTCTACAAGGACTGGGGCTCAGGCCAGCCGATCGTTTTCAGCCACGGCTGGCCGCTGTCGGCGGACGACTGGGACGCTCAGATGACCTTCTTTCTTCAGGCCGGGTACCGGGTGATCGCCCACGACCGGCGCGGCCACGGCCGGTCCGACCAGCCCGGCACCGGCAACGACATGGACCACTGGGTTGCCGACCTCGCGGCCCTCACTGAGCACCTCAACCTGCGCGGCGCGATCCACATCGGCCACTCCACGGGTGGCGGCGAGGTAGCTCGCTATGTCGCCCGCCACCCGGAGCGGGTCTCGAAGGCGGTACTCGTCGCTTCCCTGACGCCGAACATGTACCGGAGCGAGGACAACCCATCCGGTCAGCCGCCGGAGTGGTTCGAAGCGATCCGCGCGGGCGTGCTTGGCAACCGCTCGCTGTTCTTCCGGTTCGTCCCTGAAAACCCGTTCTACGGTTACAACCTGGACGGGGCCGAGCCTTCGGAGGCGATCATTGCAAACTGGTGGCGTCAGGGCATGACCGGGGGGGCCCTGGCTCACTACGCGACTGTCGACTCTTGGCTGGAAGATTATACGGAAGACCTCAAGAAGATTACCGTGCCGGTATTGGTGATGCATGGCGAGGCCGATCAGGTCGTCCCCTTTGCGAGTTCCGTGCCGCGTGCGGTCGACCTGCTCAGGAACGGGTCGCTGAAGACCTATCCAGGATACCCCCATGGCATGCTGACCACACATGCGGATGTCCTCAACTCCGACCTGCTCTCGTTCATCAGGTCTTGACGACATCGACCGGACCGCGGCCTTCAACCTGTCACCCGGGAGTGCCGGGTGACACCTGTTGCCATTGACATGCCAGCATTGCTGGCGTTGCTGCCATCTTCGGGTTTTATTGCGCTCAACGCGATGGCAGCCTTTGGGACCTGGCCATCGTGTCCGAACGGCTGAAATGCCGGCGCATAGTCGCTTCCTCGAATCGACGGTGCCGCTCGATTATGCACGAACGGCATCGCCCGGTACGGTGCTGCAAATTTTTAGATCTCCGTGCGCTCGGCGAGGTCTATGTCAACGCCGAGATACCTCACTGAGTAATCTTGGTATGGCCAAGCAGGATCTGGATCGCTCGGAGGTTGCCACTGGCCTTGGATCAAGGCAGCCTTCGTTCGTCGAAGGGAATGCGTGCCGTGATCTTGCCGACGCAGCCAAATCCCAGTGACCCACTCATCGACCAGTCTGGCGTGTTGCCGTGTGCTGAGATGATCGGGTGGTCGACTCGACTGGGGAGAGACATAGTCATCGACTGTTCCTCCCCGTGCGGCCGGTCTTCTGAACGACCATCGCTCGAGTTCGAATTTCGTGGCACGTGACGAGGGTCCCAATTTTGATTTTTGGCAAATCGCAGCCGCGGAGCTCGCTGTCGATGGCGAGATCGAACGCGCTCGATCTCGCATCCTTCCTTCTCGGTCGAGAAAGAAGCACACTGCACAGATCTTGCGCTGCTTCAGGGGCTTCTTGACGCCAACTTGCTTGCCTGCGTTCCAAGCAGGTCGACCCAGTGCAGCAGGATCGTATTGTGAGATACCCATTTCAGTTCTCCTATGGCCACCATTGGCCAGAGGGAGAACGCAGAGCTCTCGGTTCTATGACGCGGCCGGAAATAGACTGACCGGAGTTGGGGCCCGGATGGAATTGCAACCACAGAACAGGTGAGCTCAATGATCACTTCCGCCATCATTGCAGTCATGTGAGCGCCAGGTTTACAGACCAAGAAGTTACCATTATGCGGCTACGCGCCTCTACGGCCCACCGCCGCATCATTGCGCAGGCCGGCGTTTGGCCAATGGGGCAAGTGATGCCTATGCACGAGCACTTCGCCAAATCGCGGAGGCGTTTGCGACCTTTGGTGACATTTACCGTAGCTCAGACAGGTCATGTCCACACACCGAACGGTACGGTACGCACGTGCTTTAGGTGGTGGGCACGGTCCCACCGTCGATCACATGCTCGGTGCCGGTGATCGATGACGCTCTATCAGATGCCAGGAAGGCGATCAGGTCCGCCACCTCTTCCGGCTTGGCCGGTCGTCCGAGCGGTATGCCGCCAAGCGAGTTCATGATCACCTGGATCGCCGCGTCATAGCTGAGCCGGCTTCCTCGGCGATACGCGTCCTTAGAGACTGGCCACCCTCTCTAGCACCACTAGCGTTGTACTACAGAATCCGCCAGCGGCTTTCACAGCGTTCATCCAAGCTGCGCGTGAATTTGCCGCGACCCAAGATCGGAGGACAAAGCAGGAAACGTCAATCGAAGGGAGGCTCGAGCGTGGTGCTCGCCCCCATGAGGGATTCGGCCACTTGCGGCGATCACTCGGCATTGGGCGGCCGGCGGCACATGAGGCCCGATAAACAGACTTCTCCCAATGCCAGGCAAATGGCAGCTTCTGCCACCGGCACGAACGACCGAACGTGTAAGCTGACAACTCCAGCCAAGGCGTCGAGTTAATCGACTGGAAGTTCTTCACTCCGTCGCTTCGAGATCGTGGTCACTGGACCGGAGTAGGGCGGCAAGCGTGCGGAGTCCCGTCTCGAGCTGATCGATTGAAGGCGCCGCCAGGGCAAGCCTGACGGCGTTAGGCGCGTGGCCGGGGTTGACGGCGAAGGTTGTCGACGGGGTCAATGCGATGTCGCGACGGGCTGCGGCCGCCACGAAACTCTGGGAGCGCCAGTGCTGCGGCAGCGTCAGCCACAGATGATAACAGTTCGGATTGGCCTGGAAGTCGAACCCCGCGAGACACTCGGCGGCGAGCGCCTGGCGTACCTGCGCGTCGCCGCGCTTCAGGCGCGCAAGTTCTGCGGCAGCCCCGTCCGTCATCAGACGCTCCGCCGCAGCGAATGCGAAGCCCGATGCGGTCCAGCCCCCGGAGCGCACTGCCGCCATCACGCTTTCGCGCAGCGCAGGCGGGGGGACGATGAACCCTAAGGTGAGCCCCGGTGCAATCTTCTTGGAAAGGCTGTCGACGACGATGCAGCGATCCGGAGAGAGACTGGCAAGTGGCGGGCCGTCCTCGAGAAAGCTGTACACATTGTCCTCGACGATCCAAAGATCAAGCTCATCGGCGGCGCGAACGAGATCGCGTCGACGGGAAGCCGGCATTGTCGTTCCCAAAGGATTGTGCACTGCTGGCTGAACATAGATTGCCGACAGGTTTGCCTCCTGGTGCGCCTTGCGTAGCGCGTCTGGACGCAAGCCCGAAGAATCCATCGCGAGCGGAACCAACGAGATGCCCAGTCGGATCGCGACGCCCTTTATGAATGGATAGGTCAGGGCCTCGACGCCGCATCGTCCGCCGTTCGGAACAACGGCCGCTAGCGCCGCCGCGATGCTCTGGCGGCCGTTGCCAGTGAATACGAGTTGCTCCGGGTTCGGAGACCACTCGGTTCTCGCGAAATAGGCCGCCGCGACGTCGCGTATTCCACGGGTGCCGACGCTGGTCGCTTGTCTCAAGGCAATCTCCAACGCCGCAGGCTGACCCAGTCCCTCCAGGCTCCTGGCGACGATGGCCGTTTGGTTGGGGAGGGTGGGGTAGTTGAACTCGAGATCGATCCGAACGTCGCGGGGTTCGCCCGGTGCGGCGGCGCCCCGCCTCGCTTCACCGGATATGAACGTGCCTCGACCGACCTCGCCAACGACCAGTCCTCTGCGCAGAAGCTCTGCGTAAACCCGGCTTGCAGTGGAGACAGCAATCTTACGCTCATACGCGAATGCTCGCTGCGGTGGCAGGCGATCGCCAGGTTTAAGAGCCCCGGCGGCGATCTGCGCGGCGATCGTGTCGGCGAGCTTCAGATATTCGGAATTCGCCATTATTGCTCCGAGCTCAATGTTTTTATTGTACCGATATAGTATCGGAGCATAATGCCCTCGTCAACCGGTGGCGCGGGGCACTATCACAACCGCAATCATTCCAGGCCGCCTGCCGATCTCGACCAGCGGAAGCGACGACGGCCTCGCGTTGCAGCGGGTCAACCGATGGAGAATGGAAATGATCACAGTGCTCTCAGCATTCAGGAAGGTTCTGCGCCACTACGGGCGTCGTATCGCGGTGTCAAAGCTTCGCGAACTTGACGACGATGCTCTGAAGGACATCGGTCTTGCGCGCTCTGAAATCGAGGCCGCAGCCTTCGGCCGGATGCATGCCTACAGCCGAGGGAGGAGGTCGTGACCACCCAGCCAATCGCTGCAGATCTGACCTTGATGACCGTTCTGGTCGCTTTCACAGGGGTCTTCTTGATCTGCTTCCTGAAAGGGGCGTTCGGAGGAGGATTCGCTATTGTCGGGATCCCGCTCCTGTCGCTCGTGATGGATCCGGTAACCGCCGGTGGCCTGCTCGCTCCCCTGTTTGTCGCCATGGACCTCTACGCGCTCCGCTATTGGAAGCCAAACACGTGGTCGCGGCAGGATCTCGCCCCGTTGCTTCCCGGACTTATTGTCGGAATCGGGAGCGGATATCTGCTTTTCCGCTTTCTCGACCATCATGCGATCGAAATCGTCATGGCTGTCGTCACACTGATCTTCGTTGGGCTGTGGCTCGCGGGAGGCGGCGGCGTTTCCATTCGGCCTCGATCGACACCCAAGGCTGTTGCAGCCGGGCTGGCGTCGGGCATCACCACGATGGTTGCTCATTCCGGCGGACCGCCGCTTGCGATGTACCTGCTGCCGCTCGGTTTGACCAAGGAAGTCTATGCGGGAACGACCAGCCTCTTCTTCACGGTCGGCAATGCCACCAAAGCCGTTCCGTGGTTGATGCTGGTGCGGCCGGAAGGTGCTGACCTGGTGCTAATGGCCGTATGCTTGCTCGCGGTTCCCAGTGGTGTCGGAATGGGCTGGCGACTTCATGGACGTCTCGATCAACGCCAGATCTTCCGCGCATGCTACGCACTG
This sequence comes from Rhizobium sp. BK399, assembly GCF_014194695.1. Classification (GTDB taxonomy): domain Bacteria; phylum Pseudomonadota; class Alphaproteobacteria; order Rhizobiales; family Rhizobiaceae; genus Rhizobium. Next base: position 40,433 of record NZ_JACIAH010000010.1, read on the forward strand.
CTTGCTGTGACTGCTGTGAAGCTTCTGTGGGACGGTGTTGCCGGGTATCTGGTATGAAGATCACCAGGAGGTGAGGGTCGATGTGGTGGCGATGTCCTTCCGTCCGTCGCTCAAGAACGTCGTCGGAAAAAGGCAGGCGGTCTCGCGGGATACAACTATTCCCGGCGATGCGGAAGGCGGGAGAGGACGGGTTGGTCTGGACGGTCATCGATTTGTGGGGATTCCTTTCGAAGCCGAGCAGGAAGGTGTCTGGCACCACGATTCGTTTTCGGGCCTCTGGGGTTTCGAAATTGAAGACCTGATTGTCTATCTCAAGGCAAAAGCGAAGAAAACATGTCCTGCTTTCACCCGAAGTCCAGTTGCTCTGGATCGAAGTGGAGAAATTCCGAGTCCGCTATCGAGCGAACGGTGCCGCAATGACACGGCAATCGATGCAGTCGCGACCGAAAATTTCAGGCGACCAATTCATGAGGTACCTTCGCAACTGACCTGATCGTGAAGAGCGGTTGGTCCGTGACCGATGCAGCAAATATGATAGTCGCCGAATATGTTTCTTGCCGAAGGTCTAACGGGGCAGATGCTCGGTCACCGAGTTATCCTCAGTGAAGGACAAGCTGTTCAAGGTGTGCACAGAATGACAAGTTCTAGTCGGATGCCTGCACAGCAGGGCTATGACGGGATTCGAGAATTAAAGAGATTGCCACTATGGGGTCGCGCTCCACGTGCAGACGCATCGCTGCAATGGCAGTTGCCTCCAGTCGGAGCCGCAGCAATGAGCGGCGACTGGCGAGGATCTCAAGCTGAAGCTCGAAGACTTCGTCGATGCGCAGGTCGTGCTGGTCGCCATGTCTCAGGTCTTCGGCGCGATCCAGAAGAAAACTCGAAGTCCGAGATCAGCAATCAGCTCGATGCGACACCGGGCGAATGTCTCGGCCATCGGACGCCGGCCTAGGTCTTCCGCAAGAAGCTACGCGCGCAGATGAAACATGTAGCTTAACGCGGCGCGCAAGTCGCGGTTCGCCATGAACCCTCAATCTCTGGACAGCCGTCTCGCTCACTGATCGCGGTTGGCAAGTGCGGAAGGTGCTTGTCGGTAAGTGGCGCGATCCCTACTAGCCGTCGATCAGCTTACGAATGGCTCGGACAAGTTGACCTTAATCGGTGGGCTTTCCCACATTCAACGCGGTGGCGAGGATAGGGAAGGGAGCCAGTTCGTGCGCTGCGGATGCGGTTGCAAGCACAAAGGGGATGCCTCGCTTCTCAAGCTCCACCGCCACTGGCGTGACCTTCTGCCGCCTCGTCCTCGACCACGAGAACGCTGTCGCCGTGGTTTCCACTTCCTCGGGGGCGCTCACATTTCTCACACCGGGATCTTGATTAGAGCGATAAAACCCTCAGCGGGATAGGAAAGTTCCACCGATCCTGCGATGTGGACGCTGAGCCCTTCGATCAGTTCGCTCCCATAGCCCCTCCGCTGCGGATCCGACACAGGTGGCCCGCCTTTCTCGCGCCATTGACAGGCGATCAATTGGCGCCCTCGCGTTCCGGTTTCCAACTCCCAGCTCACGTGGATGCGACCTTGCGACTCGGATATCGCACCGTATTTCATCGCGTTGGTGGAAAGCTCGTGGAAAATCATGCTGACTGGAAGCACTTTCGCGCTTGGCACCTCGACGGTCGGACCTGAGCAATCGAGCCGTTTCGAAACTCCGATGCTGATCGACTCCCTCATGAGGAATTCGAAATCGGCAGTCTCGGAACGGGCGGCGATGTCCTGCGGCTTGAACGTCACGTCGAGGCGACCGAGCAAAGCCTCTTTGAAGTTCGCCGCATCAGGCTGATCGGCCCGTGTGTTCGTGATGACGGATCGGACAACAACCGACATGTTCTTCATTCGATGCCGCATTTCCGCGACAATGAAGTCCATTTCAGCGTCGTGACGTTGGCGTTCCGTCACGTCCTCGAACATAACTAGGATATTGCGGCTGTTGTCGTCGGGATGGATAAGCCGCCGCGCGTCCACGGAGGAAGGTCCGTGGCCCGATGTTCGGGAATGTCCCACTGTCTGTTTCCGAGAGAGAAGAAATTTTCTGAGAGAATGTCGTCCCTGTCGACCCCGAAGGCTTCTATGAACGCATTGTTGGCTGTCGTCACGCAGAAATTCTGATCGATGACGACGACCGGTTGCGTCATCGTGTCGACCACATGCGTATTCCTCCGCGCTCGCGGCTTCCCGTATATGGCATCCTTTGGGCTTTGATCGGCCCATGTGATCAGCTCACTCACGACGGCATCATTGTACGGCGTCTGAACAACGGCTGGCTATAGGGGCATCTGCCTCCGCCTCGCCGAAACGCTTCGAGAAAATGAACTTCTTTTTTTGTTCGACAAGGCATGGCTGAAATGTGAACAGCCGGGCCGCCCTTGCGACCCCCATCCGGCACCTGCGATGCAGCTGGTGGAGCTGATCCGGGGCGATGCGACCAGCAGAGAAACATTCGAGACGGTTTATGACGTCATCAAGCGACTCGGCAAAACTGCTGTGGTCGTAGATGACTATCCGGGCTTCACCGTGCATCGGACCTCATTTCAATGATCAATGAAGCGGTCTACGCTCTGCACGAGGGGGCGAACTCAGTTCGCGAAATCGACAACAGTATGCGGCTGGGTGCCGATCGCCCAATGTGACCGCTCGAACCTGCCGATTTCATCGGTCTGGACACCTGCCTCTCCGTTATGAGTTCGTGCGCGTAGGGCTCGCGGACAGCAAATATCGACCTAGTCCCCTGCTGGTCAAATACGTCGAAGCCGGCTGGGTCGGACGAAAGTCAGCGAAAGGATTTTACGACTATCGCGGGGATGTGCCGGTGCCAAGCCGCCAATTTAGCGGGTGGACATCGCCACGGCAGTCCTGCCACCAAGAGCACGTCGTTACTCGCTCCGTTTTCTGCTGTAATAGTAAAATATGTCTCTGCCGGCCATTCCGGCCACTGATAGCGCTTTTCGGACTATGCCGCTACTGTCTCACGCAGGCTCCAAAAGCAGGCAACTTTAAGGGCTAGAAATAGTCTGGCCTGAACAGCCCGTTTTCACGACACCACCCGAATATCCGGCGACGCAGAACGGGCACTTCGAGCCTGTCTAACGCAATTTCTTCCGGCTCGCTTTGCTTCGTAAAGCGCCATGTCGGCCCGGCGCATTGTGTCGTCAAGACTCTCCCCGGCGACGACTTCCGCGACACCGAAACTTGCGCTCACGGTTAGCGACTTAGGCAAACCCTCTACAGTGATTGCCATCGTCTCGCGCCGCGCAACACCGGCAAATAGCATGGCCGCATCGACCGTGGTGTTCGGCATAAACACCCCAAACTCCTCCCCGCCGATACGCCCGACGATAAAATCCGGCTCGGCTATGGATTTCAGGAGGTCGGCAAAGGCTCGGATCACTTGGTCCCCGGCATGGTGTCCGAACGTGTCGTTGATACTTTTGAAGCGATCGATATCGCAGATCATGACAGAATGTAGGACAGCAGGTGCAACCAGGCGCGCAGCGGAGACACCATTCTCGAAGCCTCGGCGGTTGGCAAGACCCGAAAGCATGTCCCTTTCGGAATTGCTGCGCTCGTCAGCCATGATATCGAGGACGAGCACCGAAAGCAGTGTCAGACCCACCGCTACAATCAACACCGCAGTCGATCCCTGAGAAATCACTGCATAGTTCGTGTGAACGTAATCGGCGGCTTTGGTACCAGCACCCGCGGTCACCGCCAGCGCAGCTTTCGCAAAGAAATGTAGACCGGTTGCAACGAGCAGAAAGCCGAGGACCCGATCGATCTTCGCGTGGCGCGCTGAAGCAAAGACCGCCACAGCACTGGCGAGAACGACCAGGGCAAACGGTGTTTGATAAGATATGGCGTGCCGAAGCGTGCTACGCGGCAAACCATAGATAACGAGATCGAGTACGACACAAGCTGCGAAAAAAAATGTGGCCCAGAGCGGCGCTATTCGGACGTCATAAAGCTCGCCGATACCCACGCGTAGAAGGATCATCCCCCCAAGCACGCTTCCAAAGGCCAGAACGGCGAAGAGTCGCGGCAAGTCTGTGTATGCAACAAGGAGTTCACTAATGGCGGAAAGTGAAGCGACAGCGAAACCCGCCGAGAACCACAGTGCGGCCTGACGCGATCGGCTGCGCACTGCCACGACGGCGAAAACCAGTGCAAAGCAGATCGCGATGATGAAGTTCACTACAAGGAAAAAAACTGCTCCGTTCACCATTGCCACATCCCACTACAAGCCCGGCCGAAGCTTCAGTACAAGTGTCCTAATAAATTGTGAAACACGAAATAGCGATCGTTGCCCGAGGTCGCATTATCACCCTGGCGATCCAGGTCACTTCACTCGATCCAGTCTCGCTTCATAGCGGGACTGGATCCGCAGCCGCAATAAGACAAACGCGGGGCGGTGGCTAGATTCCTTTCAACTGCACTGGATGGCGAATGACGGGCTCTCAGGTTTTGTTCCGGCGGGACCTTCGAGAGCTCGTCCGCTGTCGAGCCTCTTTCGGAGGTTTGCGATGAGCATGTTTTAATGACGGCTTCACGTCCATAGTGTGGAGCCATCGGCCGCCGTTGCTGCGAAGCGGACATGACGCCCTCCAGGATCCGCTGACCAAAGGCCGCAACCGAGCGCAACTCCTTGGCACGGCTTGCATTCGGTTCAGTGGCGACTGACACGACGCGTCCTTGCTTTTTTGTTGCAGGGCACCCGCTGGCACGTTTGTGGTACCCGATCTTCCGGGGCCTGGGACGATTGTCGTTCAGGCACTGCCGCTGGAGAAGACCAGCAACATATTGTTGGTAGGCATCTCGATCGCCTCGCTGAGACTAAGTCCAGCGGCCTCGCCCACTTGTTCAAGATCAGCGATATCACGCACACCCCAGGATGGGTTGCGCTCCTTTAGAGCCGCGTCGAAAGCAGCGTTCGAGGGGGCGTTGTGTGCGCCGTCGCGCATGAACGGGCCGTATAGAACAAGAAGCCCACCAGCGCGAAGCAAACGGCCAGCTCCTGCGAACAATCCTAAGCTTGCCGCCCATGGCGCGATATGGATCATATTGATCGACACGATGGCGTCAAAAGCCCCCATTTGTTCGACGTCCCATTGTCCTGAGCACACATCAATATCCCGCGGTGCCAGCACATTCTTCAGCCCTGCGAATTTGCTCCAGCTAGACGTGCTGGTGCGAGCGTCGGCATCCGGATCACTGGGCAGCCAGGTGAGGTTGGGCATTGCTCCCGCAAAACACACGGCGTGCTCGCCAGTCCCGCAACCAATCTCCAGCACAGCGCCATGTGTTGGAAGGACACGTTTTAGGGCCGTGAGGATCGGCGCCGAATTTCGCGCAACGGAAGGCGAGAACATGCGCTTGTCGGCGCTTACGTCGCGCTGTTCCAGTGCAACAGGCGAACGGTCGTCCTTCTCTGCGGGCATGGGTCTTGAATCCACTTTGGCGTTGTCTCCCACCTTATAGCTGAAACGATGGGACTGAAACCACTTGGTCTAACGCGGCCCCGTGGAGGTTCAATTCTATGAACCTTGTTATTCGGTGAATGCATAGCGCATAACTGGTCTGCATAAAGTCGCATTTATTTTGGGCGTAATTGAAGTATGGTCGACGTGGGAAAGCAAAATGCGAGCCTCTAGATTGCTGGTTTGAATACGTCCTTCCGTTGCTCCCGATCGGAGCAAGGAGAACAATGCACCCGGGGGACTGCGTTGAAACAGAAAGACATTCAACCCGAACTCGCCGGCGCGATTCTTATCGTCGAACCCGATGCGGATCTGTACTCTCGCATCGCGGCTCAGTTGGCATGCACGGGCCTCGCTGCGATCCCTGCGATAAACGCACTAGAAGCGCTAAGTATTCTCGACCGGCGAACTGACATCGGGCTTGTGTTCACCGCCGTAAACATGCCAGGTCCACTTGACGGAGTTGCTCTTGCTGTTCGCATTCATCGTGAGCGACCGGATCTCGCAATTGTCATAACATCGGGAGTCGTTAGTCTCCGGCAGTCTTCGCTTCCCCCACGCTGTCGGTTCCTGAGTAAGCCATATGAACCTGAGGAGGCGATTAAATGCTTCCGGTTCCTGCTGGGAGTTAACACACCTGTTTCGACCGTTCGGATTTAGGGGAAGACCCGCTCAAGCTTATAAAATGAAAACCGCGAAGGCCTTTGCGACAAATCGTTCAGCTGCCGTAATTCGCGGGGACGTCGCATAGGGTTGCTCTGCAGCCTGTTTTACCCCGCTTGAGATGGCCTGGGCATCGACTTTAAATCAGGATCGGGCTTGGCATCGCCTGGAGCCGGGAAGAACCGACCGTTAACATGCGATGACATCGTCGATAGCGCACGTCAATGGCGCGGGCGTAGGCAATCCAACGCGTGATCGTCAAAACGATCCCAACCGGTTTCCGATCGCTGTCACCGCGTTCCGGGCCACCGCTCATAACGTCAGGTGCGGTGCGCTGGAAGGGCTAAAGCCGGCTATCCCGTTGACGCGGCGCCAGGATGTCTCGAGCGCCGCCATTACACCTTTCTCCCCGTCCAGCGCAACGCCGTGGGCAAGAACGACCGCATTCATCGCCCCCGCGGATGTGCCGGTAATGCTTGAAATGACCAGGCCGGCCTCGTCGATGATCCGCTCGATTACCCCCAGCTGAACGCCCGAGCGCACCGCCACTTTGCAGGGCGAGATCGATGGCTATAGGCTCTCGCCGGATGACATGTTCGCGTTGGAATTGCTGCTTGGTCTTAGTGGTATGGTAACCTTCCCATTTCAGCATCTCTAGACCATGGCGAATATTGCGGCGTAGCCAGAGACAAATGCCACCATATTTCAGTGGTTTAATGGAATAAAACACGCGGGGAAATCAGATCCATATATTGTTAACCAACGCGAAAAGTTACAATTCTAGTTAACTGAGAATTTGTATCTCAACTCGTAGTTTTGAAAAAACTTCATGAGGAAAAGATGCGCGCCTTCGTTCCCCATACGGCCAACTTTTTCGGTCGCGATTTCAACCGCAGGATCGTATTTCCTATGGCTGGGATCCTCATCGTGGCAATTACGATTGTCATTGCCATTGTTGTTCTATCCGCGCGTCAGCAAAACAGCCTTGAAGTCGAAGCATCCACCAAGCTTGCAACTACGGCTCTCCAGGTCAAGGCGCGCGAGGTCGCGCGCAATCTGCGGGACTATGCGGTTTGGGAGGACGCATACAAAAACCTGCACGACAAGAGCAACCTGGAGTGGGCGGCAACCGACGGGAATATCGGGGCGAATATCTTTGAAGGCCTGGGCTACGAGATGGCCTTTGCTGTCGATGCCAACGAAAACACCGTATACGCAGTGATCGAGGGCGTTCCGCAGAAGGTTGATGCCCTCAAGCTGATGCCACGTGGATTGCGTGATCTCTTGCATGTCGCTGCCATACAGACTGACCCGGTTACGAGCTTGATCAAATCAGGGGACAATGTCTACCTGGTTGCGGCCAGCGCTTTGTTGCCTCCCTCGATTGATCGATCGACGGTTAATCCGCGCAAACTTACGATGCTGGCTTTCGCAAAGCGGCTCGACCAGAGCTTCCTGGATCGCATGGGACGAGACTACTTACTCTCCGACTTGAAGATCTCGCTTCATGAGGCCGGTGGAGCGGAGGCATCTATACCATTGCTGACACAAGACAGGGTATTCCTCGGAGCGATTACCTGGTCACCCGCAAAGCCGGGATACCAGCTCCTGCAGTTTATCCTGCCCCCGCTATGTCTGGTGCTTGCAGTTCTGGCGGCGTTTTCAGCTCTTGTCGTGCGCAATGCCAGGCGTTCGACGAAGGAATTGGAGGATTCCGCCAAAACCGTGGAAGCCTATGCTCAGACGCTGAAGGAGAGCGAAGTAAGGTTCAAGGACGTGGCGGAAGCATCGTCCGACTGGATTTGGGAAACCGACCATTCGCTCAAACTGGTCTACTTCTCGGCACGTTTTACCGATGTCACCGGGTTGCCCGCCTCTGATGTTCTCGGGAAGACACTCGGTCAGTTCTTTTCAAGTGACGCTGACTCTGACGGTTGGAAGCGGCTGGTCGAGGGATCTGATGAGCACGTCTCGTTCAGAGATCTTCGCTGCTGCTATCGCGACGCAAAGGGTCACATCCGCATCTCCAGATTGGCCGGTCGTCCCATCCTTGGCACGACAGGGGAATTCCTTGGTTTCAGGGGGACAGCGACAGACATTACCGAAGAAGTGGAAGCCCAGGAACGGGCAAGCCATCTGGCGCACCACGATGCCCTGACTGGACTTCCGAACCGCGTTCTGTTCCGGGAACGTCTGAATGTTGCTCTTACGTCGAATGCCGAGCAGACCGCGAGAGTTTCGGTGATCTGCCTCGATCTCGATCACTTCAAGGAAGTCAACGATACCTTGGGCCACGGTGCTGGAGATCTCCTGCTTCAGCAACTTTCGGGACGGCTGAGGGCATGCGTACACCAGAATGACACCGTCGCCCGACTTGGCGGTGATGAGTTCGCGATCATCCAGATCGGCCTCAACCAACCGCTGGAAGCCGAAGAACTCAGCCGAAAACTCATCGATGTCGTCCGCGCGCCTTTCATCATTGAAGGGCAGGATCTTCATGTCGGAGTTAGTATCGGGATCGCGATTGCAAACGTGGATGATGCCGATCCGGAACGGTTGCTCAAAAGTGCGGACATCGCACTTTACCGAGCCAAGCAGGGTGGTCGGGCGACCTACCGGATTTTCGAGGCTCAGATGGATGCCGAACTCCAGGAACGCAAGACTCTCGAATATGATCTTCGTCAGGCGGTCCTGAAGGACGAACTCGAGATTCACTATCAGCCGTTGATCGATCTTGCACAGCATGGCGTTGCGGCCGTGGAAGCGCTGGTTCGATGGAGGCATCCGATCCGCGGTCTCGTGTCTCCGGCAGAATTCATTCCGCTCGCAGAAGAAACCGGCCTCATCGTCTCGATGGGCGAGTGGATCCTCGAGACGGCCTGCCGACAGGTCATGGAATGGGATGGACTGCGCGTCGCGGTAAACCTTTCACCCGTGCAGTTCCGCAACAAGGAGCTGGTCGAGACAGTGCGCCAGGTCCTGGTACGCACAGGGCTCGATCCTGCGCGCTTGGAACTCGAGATAACGGAAAGCGTCCTTATCAACGACACATCAGCAGCCTTGGAAATCCTGAATGGCCTCAAGAGCTTGGGTGTCAAGATTGCCATGGATGATTTCGGCACCGGCTATTCGTCGCTCGGCTACCTGAATTCGTTCCCCTTCGACAAGATCAAGATCGACAAGTCCTTCATAGGAGACATGAACAGCAAGGATAAGTCGGGCGCCATTGTGAAATCCGTCATCAGTCTCGGCCAGAGCCTGAACATGACCACGACTGCAGAAGGCGTTGAGACGCCGGAGCAGGCCGCGTTCCTTGCCCAGGAGGGTTGCGACCAGCTGCAGGGTTACTACTTCAGCCGCCCTGTGACCGCACCGGAACTGTCCGCCTTCATCGGGCGCTGGGCTTCCGGTAAGGAAGCTGGCGAAGAAGCCGCATAGCTTTCGCGCACGACGAATAATCAAAAACAGGTTCAACGAAAATGAATGCCCATGCCCTTTCGGCCGAGCACGTACTCGGCCACGACGCGCGACATCTGCAAGGTCAGATTGAGACAGCTTTTTCGGGCGACGGAAGGACCCTCCGGCCCGCGAAGGATGCGCTCAGAAATTTCGCAAGCGTGGATGCGGTCATTGCGGAGCTCAAGCCGTCAGAACCCGTCTTCTGCATCACGCCCGAAAGACTACGCAGTGCTGCTGCGAGCTTCTCTTCGTTTCCCGGGACCTGCCTTTACGCCGTCAAATGCAATCCTCATCCGTTTGTTCTGGAGACCCTTTACCAGACCGGAATTACAAACTTTGACGTCGCCTCTCTCGACGAGGTCGAACTGATTGGCAGCCTGTTCGGAAGCACCGCTGGAAAGTTCTACAACAACCCGGCGAAGACACGCCGTTCGATCCGAATGGCAAATGATCTGCACGGCATTCGCTTCTATACGGCCGATTGCCTGGAGGAGGTGGACAAAATAGCCGAGGAAGCCCGCGGTAGCGATCTCGTGATTGCCGTCAGGCTCGCCACGAATGGAACCGACGCTCGCTATGTTCTCTCGACCAAATTCGGTGCGATGCCGGACAAGGCAATCCACCTGCTGCGTCACATCCGCTCAAAGGGGATCAAGGCGGGGATTTCATTTCATGTCGGTTCACAGTGCCTCGCACCTGGTGCGTTTTCAGAGGCTGTGGAACTTGCCGGAGACGTGGCGAAGCGGGCAGGAGTGGAGCTCGCGGTTCTGAATGTCGGTGGTGGTTTTCCTGCTCCTTATCCAGGCGATGACGTTGTTGGCCCGGGGCATTATTTCAAGAGCGTCGCGCGCGCACTGCGCAATGGCGCAATACCTCGCTCCTGCTCCATCTTATGTGAGCCCGGCCGAGCGCTCGTCGCCACCGCCGGGATCACGCTCGTCCAAGTGGTGATGAGGCGTGATCACAATCTTTTTCTGAACGACGGAGTATTTGGCACCTTGCAGGAACTCGGGCATTCAAAAGAACGCCGGCCGGTGCGTCTCATTCCGAGCAAACCGCGTGTATCCGCCACATACACCGATTTCAAGGTCTGGGGGCCGACCTGTGATTCAAACGACGTGCTCGGTGCACCTTTCAGCCTCCCGGATGATGTGCGTGAGGGGGACTGGATCGAGGTGGGCATGATGGGAGCTTATAGCCTCTCCATGCGCACTCACTTCAACGGATTTTTTGCCGACAAGATCGTGACGATCGGAGCATAGGAGACAGGCTTCGAAATGAAACGATTGGCCGCTTCTGCAATCGGAGCCATGGGGATCGTGCTTTGGGCAAGCGAAACCGTGCTCGTAACCTATACGACTTCCATCCCTCCACTGCAGACGGTTTCGATGGCGTTCCTCTTCGCGGCGGCTCTGTCGCCGGCTGTATGGTACCTGACCGGAAGCCATCCTCTTCTCGCCTTCCGGCAGCCGATCCATGTTTGGCTGCTGTCGGTGAGCGCGCTTGTTGGCTATCATGCTTGCATCTATTACGCGACCCAGAAGGCGCCGCCGGCCGCAGCTGCGCTGCTTCAAGGGACTACCCCACTGATGATCGTTCTTGGCTCCTGTCTTCTGCCGGGCGAGAGACTCAGATGGTGGCACGTCGTCGGTGTTGCCGTCGGACTGTTCGGCGTGCTGCTGCTCATCGAGCGCGGCGGTGATGCATCCATATCCGAGGGTGCGCCGTTTTACCTGACGCTCATCGGGATCGCTGCCGCGCTCTGGGGCATCTATTCGGTGCTGACCCGGACACAGGCCGCAGTACCCTCGTCTGCTCTCGGGTGGTTCTACGCAGCATCTGCGGCCGTATCCTTCCTGGCACATCTGGCGCTTGAAAGCTGGGTGGCGCCTAGTGTGGCGGAATGGTCCGCGATGGCAGCACTCGGCGTTCTGCCCATGGGCCTGGCGATCTACATGTGGGATCACGGAATGAAGCGTGGCGACATTCAGGCGCTTGGCGCGTTCTCTTATGTCGAGCCTTTTATCGGAGCGGTCCTTGTTGCGATCTTTTCCTCAGCAGCGATTGAAGCCTCCTTGTTTTGGTCAGGCGCACTGATTGTGGGTGGCGCTGCATTGGCGAGTTCGGGGCTCTGGAAGCCCGATACAAAGGACGATAACGAGGGAAAGGAAGCGACGATGCGTACGCCCGGAGCTCCGGTGCCCAAGCGGTCTATCCTTCAGCTGCTTGCCGAGGCGGATTCCAAAGGTGAGCTTGCTTCAATCAACAACAGGCTGCTTGAGCGCCTCATCGAGATTGGTCGCGATTACAACGATCCCCGCAAACACGATGCTGAGCTTGCGGAGTTGCTTCTCGCTTTGGGCATTTCGGTAGCGATCTGGGATAAGGCCATCACAGAGAGCGACGCCAGGGAAATTGCGGCCTGAGGCATTGCTGCTATCTGCTCTATGTCAGACGAGGGCGTAGCGAGCGGTCTGAAAACCAATCCCCGGGACGGCAAGCCTTCTCATGGTTTTAACATGAGGCTTTGGAAACAGGCGCTCTTCGAGGCTTGCCGAAGAAGGATCAGCGCCCATTTCACCTTGTGCAAAAGCCCCGTTGTAAAGTTTGGAAATGGCCTATCCGGTGTTCATGAATTACTATTGAGCGCTCAAGGGTAGGCGCATCGGCCACCTGGCAGCAGCTCGAGTTCATTTTTACGTAGCACGCATCATTCAAATTCATACGGAAGCCGATCCAGGCCTCCATGCGAACCGCAGCTGGAATCACTGGAACGCGATCATCTCGGGATCGAGGACGGAGGAGACAAGAATGAGTATTCTTGGTGAAGGCAACGGCAAAGCTGGCAAGACGAACGTCGATCTAAAGCTTGAAGTCGTCGCGATTCCCGTCGCTGATGTTGATCGCTCGAAACGCTTCTATTCCGCGTTGGGGTGGCGGCTCGACGCCGACTTCCCGGTCGGCAATGACTTCAGGGTGGTGCAATTCACGCCGCCTGGCTCACCCGCGTCCATCCATTTCGGCGTCGGCATCACCAGCGCCGCTCCCGGTTCTGCTCAAGGACTCTATCTCGTCGTCACAGACATCGAGGCGGCTCGTGCTTCGCTCGCGAGCGGCGGTGCGCAGGTGAGCGAGATCTTTCATCGCGACGGCCCCGGGCAACCGGCAATCGAGGGCCGGGATCCAAACGGACGAAGCTACAGGACCTATGCGACCTTCAAGGATCCGGACGGAAATGCCTGGCTGCTGCAGGAAATCACGCAACGGCTTGAGGGACGGCAGAGCACCGAGGTTACGTTCGCGTCACCTGCAGAAATCGAAGGCGCCCTGCGAAGGGCGGCTGCTGCTCATGGTGAACATGAGAAAATCACGGGAAGGCACGACGAGAATTGGCCGGTATGGTATGCGCATTTCATCGCCGCCGAGCAGTCCGGCGGGCCGCTGCCCAAGTAGCGTGCGCCATCCAATCAGCAGTTTCACACCGGAATAACAGAGAATTGAACGCCCGGTTTTTTCCTGTCAGCGAAACTGCGCCGATCTCGTCACCACCCAAACCTTTGTTGCAGCCTCGTAGCGGCTGCCAGTGTACCGTTTGAACATCTGGCACGGTACGCTAGCTTTAATTTTTCCGGTACACGAGCCAGGACGAAGACATGGGTAAGATGGTGGCGTGCCTGCTTGCAGCGGGACTTCTATTCCAATTGCTGGCCACGAACGCTGACGCAGCCAACGCGCTCGAACGAGCGATCGGGGAGGCACAGCCATGCAAGTCACTGAAAGCGAAGGTGTCCAGCTTCGGTGTGAGCATCGATGTTGGAATCGACAGGTTCGACACGGCCAAGATCGAAAGTCTGCAGATCTCGGTGAATGGCGACGCAGCCGAGGCAAGTGCGAGGGGGACGCTTGCTTGCAAGACATCTGACGATGCCCTCGTGAGAGGAGGCTTCTCGGCGACCGCACAGGTTCATCTAAAGGTCGACCTCGCAACATGCAAGACGACCGAGAGCTCGATAGAGATCGTCGGGACAGGCGGTCGTTTCGGTGACATCGTCAAGGGACTGGAGGATGAGATCGCAAGCGCGCTTCGCCGCAGCCTGGAGAAAAACGTGGCCAAGTTCTGCCAGAGTTAACCGCAGACTGAGGTAGCAATTCTTTCGAGCTGAGCCGGCAGTCAAAAAGGCGTTCGACGTCCACGGTCGGAAGCGGCCTCGCGAAGAGATATCCCTGGAAGACCTCGCATCCCGCCCTTTCCAGGAAACGCGCCTGTGCTTCGGTCTCTACACCCTCCGCAACGACTTCCAGTCTCAACAATTTTGCCAGCGAAACGATGGCATTGGTGATTGCCATGTCTTCTGAATCGTTCGGGATATCTGCGATGAACGATCTATCAATCTTGAGTCGGGACAATGGAAATTTCTTGAGCATGCTCAAGCTGGAATAACCGGTCCCGAAGTCGTCGATCGAGAGGCTTACCCCCAGGGCCTTCAATTCATGCATCCGTGCGATAGCTCCCTCAACGTCCTGCATGATGAGGCTTTCTGTGACTTCCAATTCGAGCCACTCCGGGTCAAGGTCCGCGTCGGCCAGTGCCTGACTGACGTGAGAGGTCAACGACGGCTCCAGGAACTGGCGAGGCGAAACGTTGACCGCAACGCGCACGCGGGCAACACTACGTTTCTGCCAGTCTTTGGCTTGCTGACATGCCTTGTTGAGGACGATATCGCCGATCGCGACAATCAAACCCGTTTCCTCGGCGAGGGGTACGAACTCCGATGGAGCAAGGACTCCTCTTGTAGGATGGTTCCATCGGACAAGCGCCTCGACACCAATCACATTGCCTGTATTGGCGTATTGAGCCTGGTAGTGAACGACGAATTCATCGCTCTCGATTGCCCGACGGAGGTCATCGATACGCGCAAGTTTGTTTCTTGCTTCCGCGGCCATCACAGGCGTGAACATCTGAATACCGTCACGCCCAGCCTCTTTCGCTCGGTAAAGGGCGAGATCCGCATTGGCGCAGAGTTGCGAGGAGGTCACTCCAGGCCGCTCCAGGCATGCCACACCGATACTGGCCGTGATGCGAAGGTCGATTCCCGAGATCGATATCGAAGTTGCGATCGCCGCTCGCAAACGTTCAAGCCGATCTCTGAAAGATTCGTTGGTCTGTCCTAGAATCAAGACAAACTCGTCGCCGCCTATGCGTGACACCAATCCGGCTTCGCCGACCTCACGGACGATCCTGTTGGCAACGGCCTTGAGAAGTTCGTCACCGGCGGCATGCCCGAGGCTGTCGTTGATGAGTTTGAAGTTATCGAGATCAAGAAAGGCGACGGCGACGGCTTTGTCGTCGTCTACGGCATTGGTGAGCATCCTCTGAAGGGTGCGGTCAAGCAAAGTTCGGTTCGGCAGGCCTGTGAGCACGTCGTGTTCCGCCAGATGGGCGATACGTTCGACGTCCCGGTTTCTATCGAGTGCGATTCCGATTGTCTGCGCGACAGCGGACAGGAATTCCAGTACGCCCGCGTCTTCGTCTGCGAGTTTGGAGATCATCAGTGACCCGTGCCGCCCGCCATCTCGGGAGGCTATCGGGAGCGCCAGGGTTTCGGGGGAGGGCGCGTCCAGGGTCTCGCCATGGATCACGATCTGCACGCTTCGTGATGGAAAGAGGCTGCGCAGCGTGACGATGAAGTCTTGCAGGAGTGATTGGATTTCGACACCTCGCGCAACGTTTTGCAGAAGTTGCGTCTGGGCCCGCATCAGCTCTTCGGCGCGCTTGCGGCTTGTGATATCTCGCGAGGCGCCTACAACGCCGATGACGTTGCCGTTGCGGTCGCGCAGTGGAACGCGAGTCATCATCAGCCAGCCATCCCCTGTGAGGCGGGGCTCCTCCACGCCGAGATCCGCGAGACCGGTCGTCATGACCTGTCGCTCGATCTCGTCGATCTCCTGTGCGAACGACGACGGGTGAATATCGAAGTCAGTCAGTCCCACCAGTTCGTCCACATGCGAAAAGCCGTTGTTCCTCACCACCGCACGGTTCGCGAACAGGAACCGGCCTTCGAGATCCTTCGCATAGATGAAATCTGGCACGTGATCGATCATCGCCTTAAGCCATTCATGTCGCTCGCCTGGGTCCGAAGATTGTGTGTGCTTGGTATTCTCGTTTGTGTCGGGGACTGCCGGCTTGGTCGCTTCTTGCCGGATTTTTCTGCGGGCGCTCATTCCATTCCTCACAGCCTGATTGGCTTATGGCGAACGTTAGGCACAACGTATTATGCAACTATGAAGAAGGTGGCCGAGCGCCATGGTTGATATCTTCCGTTTTGAGGATGGTGAACGATCCGTTTATGGCGATTGGTCGAGTTGTGAACTCGACGATCGAGACAAACCGAACCCTATTTCGATGCGAGACGTACTGGCGATCTTCGGCCAGATCTTCGCGAAGGAATGCGCCCGTAACAGGGTGCGTTAGATCAAGTTTGGTGAATTGAAGCGACCCGACGTCCTGCGCTGACCCTCGCATCCGCAACAGCAGGGGGCTTTTGTTCGCAACCGAACGGAGACCTATTCAATAAACGCGCTATGCCCGCAAATGACGCCGCTCTCCTTGAGTGTTGCGACGTCAGGCGCTTCAGCATGGCTCGCGATTTAGGATTCCTAGCGTCCTTATCTGATCCGCAAGCGTCAACAGTGCCTTCGCAACAGTTTCGTCCGACATCAGCTCAACATTTCGGGCGATGTCGTCAATCACCTGTTCGGTGGACGCGTCGATAGGGAAAATCTTTCCGTTTTTGACGAGTAGATCCCGCAGAGCGCTAGATGCGGCAATGCTGCGCTCCAACAGGCGGCGCCGATCCGCCATCGGTAGCTTGGAAAGATGGTTCGCCGCTCGGACGAGATCGACGACGAGGTTGGTGGTGACTGTCAAGAGATTTGAACTCCAACGTTCTTGCGACCGCAAACCTACCCGTATCTTCATCACACTTTCGAGGATTGCAAGCTCGCCCCCCAGTTCGCAAGCCGGGCCAGCAGATGATTGTTGGCCGCAGTCCTTCAAGTGTATCCCCGCCGAGGCAATCTGGGCGGCGGATCAGATCCGGAATCTGTCCGCACTTGGCCACAATTGCTGACCTCCAGATCCGACGTGCTGCCTGGGGGCATCGAGCCAGGCGATCCCACAAAAAGGGTCCTGCTTGGTTCGAGCAAGCGGGGCAGTGCTGGCTAGGTGAGGAACAACGGAACGTGGAACCCCGTTCTTCCGGCCACCAACATACCATCTCAACGTTTGTTGCATGCTGAAGGAGAGGGCTCACATATTTGTCGACGCTGTTTCGAACGATTGGATGGAGAAGAGCGCTCTCGGCCTTGCTGAAACCTCTTCCCCTCCCAATGACGATACTAACTCGAAAGCCCCGCTTGCCTGAGAACAAGCGGGGCCACACTGAGGAAAACAACGGTGGAGCGCAATCAAATCGCTTTTTCGACGCCTCAAGCAGTAGCCGCTCGCGTTTGTTCCAAAGTATCAGCATCTTCAAGCCCCGGAAACTAGGGGGTGAGCATGCGCATCCTGCGCACTATGGAGCAAGCGGCGGTCTTGAGACCCCCAAGTGAGGAAAGCCTTTTGGCTTCCGTTTCGGTGGGAGCCGTCTAGTCGGGAATGAAATTGATTGCATTGGTTCGGATCGTCTCATCGAAATTGTACGCTGCTGGCTCTACGGTCCGAAAACAGCACGACTGCGCAAGGGACCGTCGATAGATTACCCGTCAACTTGCGAAAGTGGCAACTCACGGACAATATGGTGCCACCGTCCTGCATTTCTTATCGCTCAAGTAAGGGAACCCTATGCCAACTCCTGTTCTTTTCACTCCTTTTCGCGTAGCCGGGATGGAGCTTTCAAACCGAATTGTCATCGCCCCGATGTGCCAGTATTCAGCGGAAAATGGATGCACAACTGACTGGCATCTGATCCATTTGGGCCAGCTCGCCCTATCGGGAGCGGGATTGCTGACCATAGAAGCGACTGCCGTATCGCCGGAGGGGCGGATCACCTTCGCCGATGTCGGGCTATACGATGACGTTACGGAAGCCGCCATGGCAAGGACCCTTCAAGGGGTACGCAGATATTCGGACATGCCGATCGCGATTCAGCTCGCTCACGCTGGGCGTAAGGCTTCGACAAGCATCCCATGGCGCGGTGGCCAACAAATCCCGCCTGATCAGATGAACGGCTGGCAGACAGAAGCGCCTTCTGCTGTAGCGTTCAGTTCGGAGTACGTGCTACCGACGGCTCTGGATCTCGGCGGTTTAGAGCGCATTTGCAATGCTTTTGCCTCAGCTGCAAGACGGGCGGCCAATATCGGTATCGATGCCGTCCAGATACACGGTGCGCACGGCTATCTGTTGCATCAATTCCTGTCACCGCTGTCCAATCTGCGGACGGACAACTATGGCGGAACGATCGAAAATCGAATGCGCTTCCCGTTGGCGGTCTTCGACGCGGTCCGAAGCGCGTTCACGGCAGGCAAGCCCGTCACGATGAGGGTTTCGGCGACGGATTGGGTTGAGGGTGGCCTTGAACTGGCCGAAGTCATTGCCTTTGCGAAAGCGCTTGAGGCGAGGGGATGTGACGCCATTCATGTATCAAGCGGCGGCCTGCATCCCAAACAATCGATCCCCGTGGGTCCAAGCTACCAGGTCCCGCTGGCACGGGCCATCAAGAATGCAGTGAAAATCCCCGTTGTGGCTGTCGGATTGATAACTGAGCCGGTCCAGGCTGAAGCGATTGTATCGACGGGCGACGCGGATCTGATTGCAATTGCACGGGCGGCACTTTACGATCCTCGTTGGCCTTGGCACGCTGCCGCGGCACTTGGCGGTCAGGTATCGGCTCCTCCGCAGTATCTGAGGTCGCAACCGTCGCAGTACAGGAACCTGTTCCGGACGTAGCTCTACGAAGTGAAGGATTCGACCTCGGCCCCCAGGATTTTTCGCGACTTTGGCTTTGGTCGTTCGCCGTTCACAGAACCTTTTTGAGGTCCCACCCATTTTGGGGCGCTTCCAACCGCGTCTTGCAGCCCTGACGTCCGCCTCGGCGGCCGCTTCCGTTTCGCCTCCGGCATCCCCTCAGCCCAAACACTTATCCAATATCGGCCGCCATGAAGATATAACGGCCGAGGTTGGCGCGGCGACCAGATGACTATCTCGCCCGGAATAATCTCCCGGGTCGACTTAGCGCGACCCGCCTTCCGAAGTCCGGCCCCTGGGCGAAGTGCCATTTTCGGAGCGGTCTCGAAGCTCGGCCTTTGCGATCGCCTATTTCTTTCCAGCGCCTAAAGGCTCCCGTTCGAATTTGGGTGTCCACCCGCGAGTCATGCCTCGGCTCATTGCGGCTTCGGCCAACGCCAGCTGTATGCGAAGGTGTTTGATATCTCCAAGAAGAGTTGCGATGGTCGCCTTGGCATCCTCATCGTGGAAGGCGAGGGCGGCTTCGACCTCGAAATCAATATCCAGCTGCTTTGCTGATTTACTCGACATGACCTGCCTCTCTTACGAGTTCATAGAAGTGCTGAATAGCGTCGTTCTCGTCTCCCGCGCACTGGAACCATATCGGTGACCGCATCACGACGCGGGAGCCGACTGCACTGTAGTGACCACAAACTCTACGCGTAGCTTGGTCAAAAGCGACATCGAAATAGCCGACAGGCTCGCCCGAACAGATGTCATAGACATTGGCCGAATAGAAACCCCAACTCCGAGGGTTCGGCGTCATGATAATGATTGCCATCAAAAGGGGATGGATTTCGGCGATTGTTGCTTCGGTGGGAGGTGTCCAATAGGTGCCCGCGATTTGTTGAGCGCGCGGCTGCGCTATCGGCACGCGTGGCATGGCCGTCGTCCTCTGTGTGTTTTGGATGTTCCCATTATGTTCCATTTTGCTATCGAGTCAACATTGCCGACCTGGGGATTTCGGCGAGAAGTATCAGCTCGTGTTCGAGCCTCGCCCGGCACATGATCCGACCAAGGCCTACGGTTTCGTCAATAGCGTCCTAAGTCTCGAGGACCTCTCTTCCTCAATTTGGGTCTTGCGCCGGGACGGGGCAAAAATGGGGGGGCATCAAAATGATCGATATCCCGGCGGAACCCGCCGATCCTGGCGAGCAGTCTCCGCCCTGTAGGCGGACCCGGTGTGGGCGATGCGACTGTGGCCATTCGACGAAAGATCTTGGCGGCGCTGATGCCGCTCTGTCTAATGGGGTCGCCACTCCGCGGCGACCTCTTCTGGTTCGATCACCTTGACGATGGACGGGTTCTTCCCATCCGGCTTGGTATCGATGATATAGATGCGCGAGGATCTCAATTCCGGCACGACGAAATAACGCCGCTCAGCGTGCGGGTGTAGCGCATTAGTCGGCCGTGAAGAACTCGGAAGCTGCTGATTAGACATAGGAATCGAAGGATCTGCAGATCTTCTAATTGCCGGAAACAGCCACGGAACGGGCTGTTTCCTTGCAAAATCAGTTTGAGGTTCCCCTGGTTGGCGAAGCGTGATTCACTGGGTTTATCGCGGTGAATCGGAGAGCCAGGAATGGGTAAACCACGCGAACGGCGCCAAACGGGTGAACAGGATTTATTCCGATCCCGGCTCGACCAGATCATCAACATGAAGCACGAACTTGTGCGTCTGGCGCAGGCTATTGACTGGCCTGTGTTGGAAGCCCGCTTTGGGACGGTCTATTCGGACGGAGCTGGCATGCCGCCATTGCCGACGCGGCTGATGGCGGGGCTGGCCATTCTGAAGCACACGTTCAACCTGTCCGACGAGGCGCTGTGCGAGCGCTGGGTGGAGAACCCCTACTTTCAGTACCTGTGCGGCGAGGAGTTCTTTCGGCACGAACTGTCGTTCGACCGCTCCTCGATGACGCGCTGGCGGCAGCGCATGGGCGAGGAACGGATCGGCGCGCTCTTGCAGGAGAGCCTGGCCGTGGCCGTCAAGACAGGCGCGATGAAGCTGCAGGATACGCGGCAGGTGATCGTGGACACGACCGTTCAACCGAAGAACGTCATGTTCCCGACGGATGCCAAGCTTATTCACCGGGCGCGCGAACGGCTGGTGCGGCTGGCGAAGAAAATGGGGCTTGATCTGCGCCAGACCTATATTCGGGTCGGTAAATTCGCCCTGATCCAGCACCAGCGCTACGCTCATGCGAAGCAATTCAAACGGGCCGGCAAGGCGCTAGTTGAAGACCTATCTCGGCCGGACCGTTCGCGACGTCGAACGTCAGATCGCCGGCGACGAACAACTCGACGCGATCTTCAAATGGTCGCTCTATCAGGCAAAGACGGTCATCGCGCAGCGGCAACGTCAGCGCGGCCGCAAGATCTACAGCCTGCATGCCGACGAGGTCGAGTGCATTGGTAAAGGCAAGGCGCACAAGCCCTATGAGTTCGGCGTGAAGGTGTCCGTGGCCACAACACTGAACCGTTCAAAGGGCGGGCAGTTCGCCCTGCACGCAGCGGCGCTGCCCGGCAATCCGTACGACGGCCACACGCTCGCGACCGTCATTCCGGATATGGAAAAGATGATTGGCAACGAGCTCTCCCGCATTCTGGCCGATGCTGGATACCGCGGCCATAATGCTCCCGAAAGTCACAAATTGAGGGTCTTCACCAGTGGCCAGAAGCGCCGTCTCACGCCCGCCATCAAGCGCCAGATGCGACGACGATCGGCGGTCGAACCCGTCATTGGACACCTAAAGAGCGAACACAGAATGGACCGGAATTATCTCGCTGGCGAACAGGGGGATGCCGTCAATGCCGTTCTGGCCGCCGCCGGATACAACTTCTCCCTCCTGCTGCGATGGTTCAGGCAACTTTTGTGTCTGTTCGCCACACTCTTCCTCACGTTCCAGAGCCGACCGATGCCGCAACAACCTGCCTGAGAGCGAGTTCTTCACGATCGACGCATTAGGGCAAAGGCACGATGAACAGACGTTCCAGCCGAAACGATGCAACGTGTCGCTTTGCCGATCGTTCCCCCTTGACAGCTGCCACACCCTTGCCGACCAGCTTTTCCGGGCTAAGACGAAAGCTCATAAAGTTGGTCCATGCTCAGCGTCGCGATCTCTGAAAACGAAGCCTGATTCTTTACGCGGCCACTTTGAAGCACGATGACCTCATCGCAAAACGAGATCGTGCTGCGGTGATGGCTAATGACGATCGTCGTACGCCGACTTGCTCTTGATTTCAAAGTCTCGACAATCGCCGCCTCCGACAGTCCGTCCATGGCATTGGTTGCCTCGTCCAGAATCAGGATTTCCGGATCGCGCACCAGGGCCCTTGCGAGCGCGATGCGCTGTCGTTGACCCGCGGAAACGGTGGCTCCCCTGTAGCCGACGACAGTCTCATATCCATCAGGTAGCTTTTCGATGAATTCGTGTGCCTCAGCAAGTTTGGCGGCCTCTATGACCTCCGCAAGCGAAGCGCGGTGGCCATAGGTGATGTTTTCCAGAATGGTCCCGTCAATCAGCTCGAGGTCCTGGCTGGCGAGCGCGATCTTCCTTCGCCACTGCTTGGGATCGATATGGGTGAGCGGAATGCCGTCCACCAAGATCTTGCCCTCATCGGGTTCCACAAATCGACACAGAAGATTGACGATCGTGGTTTTTCCGGCTCCCGATCGTCCAACGATTGCTGTCGAACGGCCTCTGCGAATATCGAAAGTCGCGTTGAGCAGCACGACAGGTCGGGAGTTGGAGCCCGGATACTTGAACGTAACCCCGTCAAATTTGACCTGATTGTGCAGCCTCGGAATCGGACTGTCACCTTCAGGGGGCTTCGGCTTGTCGGAGGGGTCGAGGAGCCATCGGACCTCTTCCAAAGATCCGCTCCATCCCTGTACGGCGCTCCATGCCATTTGTAGTGAACGCACATGTGGTTGCAGCCGATAGAGCAGCACGACGAATGCCACGATAACGGGAAAGCTGACACCCCAAAGCCAGGCGCTGACGACAACAGCCAAGAATAGAGCCGAATGGAGCACTTCCGTCAGTGGCGGTAATACTGCCTGTCGCGACTGAAGGACGAAACCCGCTTTTCTGACGGCATCAGAAGAGGAATCGAAGCTTGCCTTTTCGCGCTGTTCTTGTCCGAAGGCCCGAATGAGACGTCCCGCGTGAACGAGATGAAGCATCTTGGCAGCGAGTTCGCTGTTGAACGATGTGACGTTGCGACTTGGGCCTCTGAGACTGGCAGAAAGCAGCGCGTGAAGCGCTTGGATCACCACGAGCCCGAGGAAAACGCCAAGTGTCATCTGCCACGAAAGCAGTAAGAGAAAGGCGAGTAAAATGACCACGGCTGAAGCGTTTACGATCGTCGCAAGGGTCGTCTGTATTGCGTCCGAAGCCCGCCAGGATTCGTTGGAGATGATATTGAGCAGCCGTCCAGGGCTTTCCTGGAGGAAGAATGGGAATCCAATCGTCAAAAGCTGGTTGGCGAGAGTGCTTCGCATGGTATGGCCGGCTCGGCCGTAGATCATATTGGTCAGCACGGAATTGGCAAACGCCAGCACATTCTTGAGCGCGATCAATCCGAGGATGGCGACGGAAATCGCGATCAGCCTTGCCCGATCATCCAGCCCGGAGCCCACTTGTTGGAAGATGGCTGATAGCCCGGCCATTCCTGGCGGTTCACCCGCGCCTGCGATAATGCCGAGCATCGGTATGATGAGACCGATACCAGTCCCTTCTAGGACTGCCGTGCTTAGGCCCAGAATGACGACAACCACGAGCAGGCCGATCTGTCTGCTCTGCGCCTGATGTAGCAGCCGAAAATTCAAGGTGAGGAATTCTAGCATGGCGGCGATGACCTGAATGAATGACAGGCGCGTACGCGCGCACGTTCGTGGTTAGGCTTAGGCATCATGCGAGTCCTTGAAGCGGCTCGATACTTCTGGCTGGTACAGACTGATAGTACCGCGCCATGAGATCCATGTGCCGGGTGGCGCCTGCAGAAAAACGGCACAGCCATGGTGCGTAGGTAGCGGAACGAAGGCCGTATCGCTCTCGACGCCGGATGAGCTGCCACTTTCCCGTCAGCGTGAGAAATTCATGTGTAAGCTCTGGTCTCTGCTCGTCCATGACCAGCTGATATAGGAAATAGAAGAAACACAGTGTCCCGTGCGAATAGCTCGAGGATGCCGCGTCTGCCTGTTCGGCGATTTTTCTTTCGATCGTGAGAATACAATTGGCCGCACGGCGCACCGACTCCCGTGTGACTGCAATGCCAATGGCATGAAGGGCGCCGGGATCGTCGCAAAGGGACCGCCGTTGGAGATTTTCGGCGACGAGTTTTAGGTGGGTCCGACGCATTTGCCGCTTGTGCCGCGTTGTGACACTGTCGCTGTGAATGCGGTAGGCTACCAGGCTCTCATCGATCATCGCCGCTGGAAATTGTCGTGCGATGCGACCGAAGAGATCGAAATCCTCAGCGTGCACATAACCCGCGTCATACACCAGCATGTCTTCAGGAATGACGTTGCGATTGTACATCACCGTCGAGTGCAGAAAGATAGTGAAAAACATCGATAGAACGTCCCAGTCCCCAGTCTGATAGATCGGATTGGGCCGTCCGCGCACCACGCGATTACCGAGAAGTTGATCGATGCCGGTGCCGCTGATTGCGAGTTGAGGTTGCTGGGCAAAGAGCGCGACCTGGCGCGAGAAGCGGGATGGGTAAGAAATATCGTCCGCGTCCATTCTGGCGATCAGGTCGCCTTTCGCCAAAGCGATTCCCTCGTTCAGGGTCGCGATGAGCCCAAGATTTTCCCGTGAGACAATTCGGATGCGGCCATCGGCATTTCTATATCGTTGGAGAATCTCCAGCGAACCATCGGTAGACCCGTCGTCAAGCGCGATGATCTCAAAGTGCTCGTAGTCTTGCCGCAAAATGCTCTCGACGGAGGCGGCAACGTGAGCCTCACCGTTATAAACCGGCAGGACGACGCTGATCAGCGGTATAGACATCGTTCAGCTTCCCCGTTCATCGCGGTTGGCATAGCTGGGGCGGTAGACTGAGGCACTGTAATTTCGCTCGCCAGCCTTATTCGGTTGGATGGAGGGTGAGGTGAGGGATTTCGCGGGGCTGACATAGGGAAAGTAACGTTTGAGTTGATTGAGCGGCCTCTCGAACGCCAGCCAGGAAATCGACGCCAGCATCAATGTAGCGGTGGTCGCAATCACAAAGCGACTGGGGCCTTGCTCGGAGACATTAACGAGAAGCCAGGGCTGAGCCTTGACGACCAGGGAAAGCATAATCGGATGAAAAAGGTAGACGCCGTAGCTCATTCGCCCGACTGCGGTTATCGACGGGCGTTCCAAGAAACGACCGAGTGGTCCACGCATGCCTCGGGAACAACACGCAACCAGCATCGCGAGTGGTATGAGTGGAAAGACCTCCGCGCCAATCCACGTCAACCAGTCCAGAACGGGGGTCATGGGCACTGACTTCAGCCACAGGACAATGACGGAGGCGATCGTCAGAGGGACAACGCCCATCCTGATCAACGGGGACCAACGTTCAGTATCTCTTGTATGGACAGCGAGGAGCGAGCCGGCAACGAGAGCATCTACCGACGCAGGTGGAAGAAGGTCTCGCGCCAGCGCTGGCGTACCGGTAAATGGCCAATAGAAGCGATAGGCCAGCGAGAACGCTATGATGGTGACGCAAATTGAGGCAATCAGGCGGCGCGGAGCAAGCAGGATCACCAGCGGCCAGGCAATGTAAAACTGCTCCTCAATGCTCAAGCTCCATGTGTGACACAACACCCACGGCGTCCACTCGTCGCGAATGGCGTACCAGAAATTCGACAGATACAGCGCGTGCCACTTGAGACTGCCCCGAGCCCCTTCGAGATTGACAAGCCAAACGAAGCCCAACATTGCGAAGTAGGGGGGAAATATTCGCAACGCGCGACGGATGTAGAACGCCTTCAGTGCTCCACCTGCCTGGTAGTCGACGGAGGATCGCGCGTCCAGCAGGAGCCGCGTAATCAGCATACCACTGAGGACGAAGAACAAACGGACGCCGAGATGTCCTAGAACCGATCCGTTGACGGCGAAGAAATGGTGGTAGAGGACCATTGTAACGGCGATAGTCCTAAGTCCGTCCAGTTGCTGGTCGCGTGCATAACCCATGGATCTCCTCAGCCGTTTGGGAGACACTCTTGCCGGAGCGTTTCCTGATGGCATTCGTGCAGCCCGTTTCTGCTGCTGATTGTTCCGCCCTTGGATAAGACGGACTGAAGTGTCGGCGCGGGATGAGACCTTCCGGCGGAATCGGGCCAAACTGTGACTCCCCCGGGCGATCGGACTTAAGTCTGACGTTGCGAGACCGACTCCAATTGCCGTGGCGCAAGCCAGTGTCAGTGCTTGATGGAAGGCCACCCCGCGCTGGCTCCTTCCTCGAAACGTTCGGCAGGCTCTGGATCTTCGTCAATCATTTTCCGCGCCATGATCGATCTGAAGCGTAGGCCGTCTTTCGGGAAGGCGCAGAAGTTCGACCGATGTCCCGTCTTGGGGAAAAACATAAATATGCCGGCGTGGCAGGGATGTTTCGGAATTCGAGCGCTGTCATTGCTGCGAGGACTCGTGGCCGATTCGCCTTCCCGTCTGACCGCCTCTTGATGATTGCCCGGCGACGATCGGTATTGACCGTAATCGAATGACATTGTTTGGGCCGGCATGGGCTTTGTTTCCGCAGCGGTCGAATGAGCCTGCACGAAGACGAGCGAAGAACCCTGATCTGGCAAGTCGGATGAGAGGGTGCATATGCCTGGGGTTCACAGCACTAAAGGAGTAAAATACCCGTTCTTAGCGGTAGTATACCGTCTTTTACCTTCTGAAGTAGCAGTTGTTGGTGAACCTCAATCGGATTTCATGATCATCTGGATCGCTGGCGATTGCGTCGACATCGCGGTCGGAGAGCAGATAGACGTCGAGTTCCGGACAAATGCGCCTCAGCGCGCGGGCAAGGCGCAGCGCCGATGCATCGAGACTGGAAGGTTTCCCCTGCCGTTCGCGGCACGATGCGTCAGTGCTTCGCTCGGTTCTGGATCCGGTCGGGGAAACCGGAAGCGTCAACAATCACTCGAATAGGCCGCCGGCCGCGGATGACTAGACCTCTCGAGCCCCCGTTACGCCAACGCGATCCACGCTTCACCGCTGCGCTCATCGCTCTAGGCTGCGGGATGGATCAACCTGCCATGGGGTCTGCGGCAAAACTAGCTGGGCGCTGGAGCCTACTGTCGCGAAGGATGTTCGAAACTGGCCCGCTGCGACAGGATCTATTCCATCAATTCCAAGAACGATCAGACCGCGTCGCGCTCCATGCGCAGGTTGGAGACGACACGCCGGTTCTGCACCTTACAGGAGCGGCTCGTGCAGTCGCGAACCTCGCGGTCATTGCCGTAACCCTTGGCCCACACGCGGCTGGCGTCCACACCCTGCGAGACGAGGTAGGCCATGACCGCATCGGCGCGTCTCTGCGATAGTGTCGCCATTGCTGAAGTTGACCCGGAATCGTCAGCAAATCCCTGGAGTTTGACCAGCCACTGCGGGTTGCTTTTCAGCCAGATGGCTTGCTTGTCCAGTGTCGCCTTGGCGACGGGATCGAGTGTGGCGGAATCCTGCGTGAAGTAGGTCCGCCTGCCGACGTTCAAGATGAAGTCCTCTTCGCTGCCGGCTTTGACATTTGCAAAACCGGGCGCAGGATCGTTCGTCTGCCCGGTCATGGGCGCGACTGAAGGCTCCTCGACTTCGGCAACATCGGTGGTGCTGCAGGCGGCAAGCGTCATAAGGATGGTCGCAGCGACAACCAGCCTCGAATATCCGGTTAAAGCAGACATCAGGGGGATTTTCCTCATTCGACCGCGTTGGCCTGGCTGATCTTCGCGGCACTTTCACCCTGATCGGCAATGTGCGGCAGGACTTGTACAGCTGTGCCGATGGGGCAGCGCTGATAAAGATCGATTGCATCTTCGTTGAACATGCGGATGCAGCCGCTGGAGGCATCCTTCCCAATGCTGCCCGGCTCCAGAGTCCCGTGGAAGCGATAGCCGGTATCGACGCCGTCACGATGCAGATACATGGCGCGCGGACCAAGAGGGTTCTTCGGTGACCCTCCATCGACAAACTCCGGCAGTTCTGGGTGACGCTGGCGCATCTCTGGCGGCGGCGTCCAGCGTGGCCAGAGTGCCTTCTGGTCGATCGTGGCGCGACCATACCATTTGAAACCGTCACGCCCGACCCCGACGCCATAGCGGATGGCAGTCTTGTTCTCCATGATCAGGTAGAGAAAGTGATGGGTGGTATCGACAACGACGGTTCCGATCGGCTCGCTACTGAAATACTTGACGACCTGGCGCTGCCATTTCCTGTCGATCCTGGCAAAGTTGGTGCTGCGAAACGTCACGCCGTTGTCGACACGGGTGCCGGAAAAATATGAAGGTGCTGCAGCGAATGTCGGAGTATTGATTGCCAAAATGCCGAGCGAAGCCGCTCCGCCAAGCACAAAATCCCTGCGCGTCCATCCCATTGGCAGCATCCCCTCAATGCCAAGAAACTTCGTGCAGTAAATCAGATTTTTTTGTCGTCACAAGATAAATCTACGTACGCCGCCTGAAGTAGAAGGGTCAATTACATGACGCGCCCCGTCATTGCGCAACCGCTTTTTCCCGATTGAAGGATTTTAGCCGGCTCTGCCTTGGCCGCGTCACAGCGGGCATGTTCTTGTCGCGAAATGTCAGATTTCCACAGAAATCCTCATGGAAATTGCCCATCTTTACTGCTCCTTTAGTGCTCCCGAACGCGATCTACATGGCTGAGCGCGTGTAGGCTGCCCGCTGCAATGATCCCTGTCATCACGATGCCGGAAAATCCGATGACGAGAGCCAGGGTACGTACAAACCCATGCTTCGGCGTGACATCGCCAATCCGATGGTGCCCGTCGCGAACGGGAAGTACAAGGCGTCGCCGAAGCCTCAATCTTCAATGCCCGATCACGAATCCGCACCCGACCATGACGACGAGCCGTCCCGAATGATGGCCCATAGCAGATAAAGCTGGTTCAGAAGTGCCGAAAAAGCAGATGTAGCGGACACCTGGAATCTGAACTCGGAAACAGTTGGGATCCATAGGCGAAATCCGATTGTCTTTCAGACGATTGGGCTAATAGGTTAAAGTCAAAAATGGGTTGAAGACGCAGGACGAAAAGCCGGCTCGAATCCGACTTTTCGGACCTCGGTCACCGGGCGAAAAGCGGTCGGGGCGAGCTCCCAAAGCAAACACCGAGGAGTTCGCATGCCACGATCACGCCCTTCGCGTGGGCGCGCCAATCGGCGCATGAATAATCGCACGCTAGCAGTAGTAAACGCCTGCCGCGCACCGACGTGCGCTTCGGCGGGCAACACCGGCGACACTCACGGGTGTCAACGGTCGCCCGACCCTTGCCTCTGCGGTAGGCAGTAGCTTGAAATCGACCACGAGACCGTCGCGTAGCTCGATGCTTGAGGCGCCGGCAACAACTGCCAGCATTGTAATCGCGATCCATTTGAGCATGTCTTCTCTCCTTTCAGGCCAATCATTTCTTGGAGAATATTTCAGGGAGTTCGTCAGCATCCGGCAGGTCCTTCAAATCTCGCCTTTTAGCGCCATCAGGCGCCTTGAAATTGAAATCGCCGGCCGCCGCGTCGGGTCCGGCCTTCCATGATCGTATGTCGATGGTATATTGCGGGAAGCCTTTGACCTTGGTGCTTGTGACAACATAGCGGCAAGGGTAGGGGGTCTGGCCCTGGGCAATCCAGATCTGCCAATCAACCCCTTCCCTGGTGCGAAAAGCCAGGTGGTCGCATTCGTCGCCTCGTATGACGCCACTGCCGAGATCCTTGACGTCAACCACCTCGGACATGAGCGCGTCGTAAGGATGCGATATCAGGATGTCTCCGGCCGGCAGTGGCCGATGGAATTTTTCGCGCAGGGCGTCGATGAGGTGATCGGTCGTTCCTGGCACCTCGGCCTGGGCGTAGAGGTTGGCGTCCTTGCCGAGGATCGACAGTGTCTTGCCATCAAAAACGATTTCGACGTTGGCGAAGCCACCCTGGCGTGTGACGTACAGCTTGTCTGGCCGATTGATCTTGACTGCGCCGGAGCTTGCTAGCGCAATCTTCTGATCCTGCTTGGTAACGACCTCCAGATTTGTATCATACTCGAATGATATTGCCTGCTGGGCTGTCATGTAATCGGACATCGCCTTCAAAAGGCTCTTAGCCTGCTTCTCGTCCGCATGGGCCGACGTCGCGCAGGAAAGTGCGGTCAAGGCAGTTGCCGCCGCCAGCAGTCCGGCATTTCGAAAGAGGCTTTCCACTTTAGATCGCATGGGTGTTTCCTCCGTTCCATACGTGAGACGACGATCGGCGCGGCTCGGAACAAGCGCGCGGCATGAATGGTTCTCTAGAACTCGCAGGAGCGCTTGTGTTCGACCGGTTCGCCTGTGGCATTAGGTCGAGGAAAGTTGCTCCCTCCTGAAGTTTGCAATGCAGGAATGGCGGTAACCACGCAGACAAGCCGTGCGGCGAAATACGACCGCAGCGCGGCTGGTCAGTTCTGACTAGCTGTCACCAAGTCCTTCCAAATAGTGTTGCAGGGCTGCATTCGTGCTGAAAAACAGACGCTCCCGCCCCATCGTTTCGGCGAAACCGGAGGCTCGAAGATAATCGAGTACATCCGGATTCAATCCTGCAAGCCAAACGGTTACGCCTTGAGCGGTAACACGGCGTTCGCTGTCGATCATCGTCTGGAGTGCGGAATACTCGATATCAAAAACCGCGCTCATATCGAGTGCGAGCACTCGCGGTTTATATTCGGCTGCGAATGCCTGAATTTGATCAGCGACTTACTGCACATTGGCGAAAAACAGACGACCCTCAGGGCGAAGGATGAGCAGACCATCGAATGTTTCATCGTCAGGGTGCTCCGGCGAAAGCGGCCGGAGGACGTCGGTGCCCCGCTTGCGGCCGATGACATAAACTTTCGCTTTTGCCGACTGGCTGGCCAAGCCGATCATCGAAAGAATGATCGCGACCACGATGCCCTGGAGCGTGCCAAAGACGAGCACACCCAGGAACGCCGCCAGCGCCCAACGGAATTCCATCCGCCGGACCTTTCGGATGGACGCAAACTCCACTGGGGAAATGAGCCCGACCGAGTAGATGATCACAATCGCGGCGAGCACGGCTTGCGGCAGCAAGCCAAGCAGCGGGGCAAGGAACAACATGGTTGCGGCCGACGTTGCGGCAGCGACAAGGGAGGCCGTCTGGGATTGCCCGCCGACGGCTCGAACCACGGCCGTCTGTGACGTTCCACCGCCTGCAGGCATTGAGCCAAAGAACGCGCCGACTGCATTCGCAGCTCCGGTCGCGAGAAGTTCGCGATTGGGTCGTATGGGTGGTTCGGCCGGGGTTGCGAATGCCCTGCCAGCGGCAATCGTTTCGGTGAAACTCATGAGAGCGATGCCGAGTGCTCCCGGGAGAAGCTGCTCGACCAAACCGGCACTGGGAAGAGTGAGTGACGGCAGTGATCGCGGAATGAAGCCGACCGTCGCGATGCCCAGGGCATCCAGGCCGATGACCCACGAAATCAGGATGCCCGCAGCGACGATCACGAGTGGGGCCGGAGAATGGGGCCAACGCCGTTCCATGACTGCCAACGCGACCAGTGCCACGACTGCGATTGTCAGCGTAAGCAGCGATGTATCAGGTAAATGATGAACAAGACTGACGATGTCACGGAAAAAGCCTGCCTTTTCGATGTGCACGCCGAGCAGTTTCGGTATTTGATCGAGCACAATCACAAACCCGATGCCTGCTTTGAAACCGGTTAGCACGGGAGAGGAAATGAAGTTCGCCACAAACCCCAACCGAAGGACCGAGGCTGCAAGCAGGAGCACACCGGTTAAAGCAGTAAGTGTTGCAAGTGCCGTAACCATTTTGGCTGGATCGCCATCCGGAACGACAATCGCGAGCTCGGTCCCCGCCAGGATGGCAAGGGTTGTCGTTGAACTTACACTCAACACTCGCGACGTGCCCAGCAATGCGTAGACAATCATCGGCACGAAGGCTGTATAGAGGCCAACTCTCACCGGAAGCCCGGCCACTGTGGCGTAGGCCATTGCTTTGGGCAGGACGATCGCGGCAGCTGTCAGGCCGGCCACGACATCGAGCCGGAGGCCGGATGAGAACGCGGCGCCGCCATTGTTTCTGCCTATCGTCATTTTCGTTTCCGGGGTCACAGCTATTCCTTCAATCGGGGCATCGACCCTAACGCTCGTCTGGCGGACTCATTCAAAAATTGGCGCGCCAAGCATCCATATCAAACCGCCATCATTATGCCCCAATCGGCGATGCAAGGGGCGTATATTACGGTATCGCACACGATCGGAAATCCGCTGTCGGGATGAGGCAGGGGCCTCTCAGACGTGGATCGTTTCGCAAATTTGCGTTACCCTCAGCGTTTCCGGGAAAGCGCGAGGCCCCCTATGTCGGATGCGAGTTTGCATGAGGCTCGGCTGATTGAGAGTTTCGCGCCACCGCCGCTGAGGCTCTTCGGGAGACAGAAGGATGAGCCTTCCGATCGCCGCATGGCCTTGTTGTGGCTCGACGTAGTCGCCTTCACCCGGATTACCGGTCATTTCCTGGCCCGGGGACCGGCTGGCATCGAAGATCTGGCGAATCTGCTGGAACTGCATTTCACAGGACTGATCGATGTGATCGTGGCCCATGGCGGCGAGCCGCTGATGTTTGCGGGCGACGGCCTGCTTGCCGGCTGGCCGTGCGAAGGCTCGACACCTTCGGACGCACTTCTCCGCGCTGCCACCTGCGGCAATCACGTTCTTGCCACGTCGCGAACAAGCTTGCCTTCGGGAGAGCCGATCGAACTCCATGCCGTGCTCGCCTTCGGGCAATGTCATACGGCGGAGATCGGAACGGGCAGCCTGCGTCTCCACGTCACCGTAGGAAAGGGGCTCGCAGACCTGCAGGCGGCGAGCATCACACGGGCGAAGGGACAGTTGCTGGTATCCGCGGCCGCGTGTTCGATCCTCGGTGATGCAATAGCCGTGCGCTCGATCGGCCCCGACGCAACGATCCTTTCGACCTTGCGCGATCAAGCCGACCTCATTCCCCTGACCATTCCGCCGATGACGCCGCAAGACCGCGAGCGACTTGCCGGGCATGTCCCGCTTCCTGTCGCGAGCCGCCTCAACAGCCAGCTCCTCGACTGGACTGCCGAGCTCAGGCGCATATCCGTCGTGTTCGTCGCTCTTTCCCGTCTGGATCACGCTTCGCCCGATATCCTGTCCCGCTTGGAGTCGGTCGTTGCCGCAATCAAACCCAAGGTCGCTGAGCACGACGGTTTCATACAGCAGATTCGCGTCGATGAACGCGGCGCCAATCTTGTGATCGTTTTCGGGGTTCCGCCCGTTGCGCACGCAGATGATCCGGTCCGGGCAGTCCGATCTGCGATCGACATGCGTGATGCGCTGCGCGGCATAGGCCAGCCGAGCAGTATCGGCGTCGCGACGGGAACGGCATTCTGCGGACTGATCGGAAACGACGTTTTCCGGGCATGGACCACTTACGGGGAGGCAGTCAACCTTGCCGCACGGCTGCAGGGCTTGCAGCAGGGCACCATCCAGTGCGACGAAGCCACTGTCCGCGGCGCACAGGACGCCATCTCTTTCACTCCGATCGGTCACAGCCAGGTTCGTGGGTGGGATCTGAATGTCCCCGTCTGGACGCCGAGGCGGCAGGATCGCACCGGCTTCGACCAATCGATGCATGGGCGCGACAGTGAACTCGCATGGATTTTGAAAGCTTTCGAGGAGACGAGCCAATCCGGCAATTCCCGGTTCGTCCTTGTCGAGGCGGAATCGGGAATGGGCAAGTCACGCCTCCTTGCGGAATTGCATCATCGTCTCAGGAGCGAACAATCGGCTACGCTTGCCGGTGTCGCCGACCGGATCGAGCATCGTGTCCCCTATCGAGGCTGGCGAGACATACTCACGCAATTGCTTGGGCTGGAGGTCAGACATCCGGAGTTACAACGGCGCGAGGCGACGTTGCGCGCACTTGGCCCGGAGCTTTCACCCCGCGCAGCGCTCCTTAACCCCATCCTCCAACTCGACTTTTCCGAAACGCCCGAACTGCAAGCGATGAGCGCGCCCTTGCGCATGGAGGCTCGGCTCGACCTGTTCGTATCACTTCTCCGCCGCTTTGCCTCTGACGGCTCGTTGCTGGTTACCGTCGACGACGCCCAATGGCTCGACGATGAGAGTTGGACCCTGGCGGCAGCAGCTATTCGTTCCGTGCGCGGTCTCTGCCTCGTCATGGCGATGCAGCCGATGGAGGACGACGCGCGGATCGAAAGCCTGTCCGGGGGCGGTGTGGTGCGCCTTAAGCTGCTCGGTCTGTCGGACGAGGAACAGGACAGGTTGGCGTTGACCAGGCTCGGTGCAGACCGCATCGCTCCCGAACTGGCAAACCTTTTGCGAGCACGCGCCCGCGGGCATCCGTTTTTTTGTCTTGAACTCGCTCGCGCGCTTCATGACGATGGCTTGATCGAAGTGGTCGACGGGACGTGCCGGATCGCGCAACATCTGGCCGATGATCGCCTGCCCCTGCCAGATTCGATACACGCCGCCGTGGCGCGCCGCATCGACCGTCTCGATCTCGAAAGTCAAGTGACGCTCAAGGTGGCAAGCGCCGCGGGCCTGCGTTTCCCGACCGCCCTTGTGGCCGCCGTTCACCCGACCGCCAACGCCGAGCCGGCCATCGTCGGCCGCCACCTGTTGATGCACCAGCGTGCCGGCATGCTGCAGACTGATCACATCGACGAGCTGGACGGCTACAGCTTTTGCCATGGCATCATGCGCGACGTTGCCTATGAGCTGATGCTCTATGGGCAGCGTAAGCAACTGCACCGGGCGATCGCTAGCTGGTACGAGCAAAACAGCGTCCTCGACATATCACGCGTTTATGCGCTCATCGCGCATCACCTGGAGGCAGCGGGCGAACTGGTTCGCGCGGCTCACTATTTGCGGCTCGAGGCCGAGCGCGTTTTCGGTCTCGGTTCCGTTCGGCAATCGCTTTCTATCGGCCTTCATGGTGCCGCACTCCTTGGTTCGCAGGTGCCGGTTGACGGCGCCGAACTTCAAAAAGCAATCGGCCAGGAAATGGAGCAGATTGCAGCACTCCTCGGCGACAGGCGACCGGCGGATCTCGTCGACTTGCCAAGACTTGAGGACGAACATGTCGCAAGTCTCGTCCCGCTGTTGCTAAGCATCGCGCCCTACGCCTATCAGAGTCAGAAGCCGGAATTGTTCGCGCTTCTTGGCGCGAGGTGCCTGCGCTTGACGCTTGCTCATGGGCAGGCAGATTTTACGCCAGATGTCTACGCAATGTATTCTATCGTCCACGCGGCTATGACCGGTGACCGGCGGACGGGTGCTGCATGGAGCGATCTGAGCATGCAGCTGCAACCTGTGATCAAGGGCGCAAGCTTTGCCCGCTGCGCCTTTATCAACGTGTGGTTCCACAATCACTGGGTAGGAAATCTGGAGGACGGAATTGCCCGCGCCGCGGCGGGGGCCGACGCAGGCCTTGCAAGCGGTGAAATTGTCTATGGCTGTTTCAATCTGACGACGGTCGTCGTGCTGCTTGTTGCGGCGGGCCGTCCTATCGATGTGGTGATATCGACCGGTATCGCGCTTCTCGCGCAAAACGGTGGTCGGGTGCGCAATTCTGCCTTCACGCTCCTCCTGGAGTTGCAGTCGGCCCGAGCACTGGCGGGCAAGACACGGGCGTTCGATCAGCTTTCCGATGCTACTGTGGACGAGGAGGCGGAGTTCTCCTCCATGCTGCAATCGCGCTTCAGCAACCAGGTTGCCTGCTATTACACTGCTAAACTCCGATTGGCCGCGCTTGGTGGAGACTGGCGAAGCGCGCTCTCCTGGGCAGAAAAGGCACGTGCCCTGTTGCCATTCTTCGCCGGACAACCCTCCGAGGTCATGCTGCTACACTATCATGGCGTCGCGGCCCTGGCGCTTGCTGCTTTTGGCTCCCCGGAGGACGCTCAGGCCCTGCGTGCCGAGGGTTGGGATTGCGCGGACCAGATGCGCAACTGGGAAGGTCTGAACGAGTCCTGGCTCGGTCCGAAGGCGGATATTCTCGAGGGGCTGCTCGAGGCGGGTGCCGGGCATATTGAGGTAGCTGACAGGTTGTTTCGTGCGGCCGCGCAACGCGCGGCAAAAGTTGGCCATCTGGAGGACCATGCCTTCGCCCTGGAATGCCTGGCCCGGCTGCAAAAAGCAGTCGGCAAGGTCCCGGGCTCGCTTCCCGGGGCGCTGGCTGCTTACCGGACTTGGGGTGCCGAAGGGAAACGCGCACGCCTCGCTGACGAATTTGCCTGAGGTTGAGATGTGTGGACTGCGAGACGATGACTTCGACGTATTGTGTCGCTCCATCTTGGTCGCACAAAAATGCACCGCTGAACGAAACTGCGCTCAATTCATTGGGTGTTGTCGTAAGTTTCGTCAAATCACCCGCTGCAGCAGCACGGCATGCGCATGCAAGTCCAGCCCGAGTGCGAGGAGCATGACGTAGGGCGTTGTTATGTCCTCCTCGCGAGCAGCCAGCGTCACGGCGATGCTCGCGACGGTCATGTTTCCGAAATCGGTGATGGTGCTGAGCGCCGGTCCGGTTTCCAGCTTGCTGGACCAGCTCTTCAAAAGCACTGTCGAGGCCTGGTGGCCGATTAGGGTGATGTCTGTGCCGGAAAGCCCCTGGCGCTGCAACACATCCAACGCCGCCCTCGGAGCGGTTTCACCGCCAAAAGACTTGAAGGCGTCGATGCCCTTCTCTGTCATGTGAAAATAGGGACCGCTATATAGTTGGTCTTCCGGTTGCCCGTCGGTCTTTATCCGGTTCCCGGCGACGTACATGACACCGTAAAGGTCGGACTGGACAAGAGCCTGCTGGTCCCGGACGACCCATCGTACACCGGCCGTTGCACCGCCGAGCACGGCAGCCGCAGCCCCGTCGCCGGCGCTGATAGAGGCAGCCTCGTTATAGTCGACAGCCCGCGTCCAGTCGCAGCCGGCAACGACGAGGACACGCCGGACCCGTCCCGCCTTGAGCAGGGCATCGGCAATGACGAGCGATTCCGTAAAGTTAGAAAAGTCGTTGCCGAGCGCCAATGGCATGGCCCGCTCAGGCAGACCAAGACCCTTGTGCACGTCTCCGAGGTCGCTCGGCACGATGTAACGGCTGAGCGATGCGCAGCCGATCAGAAGGTCGATGTCATCAGCCGTTACCTCCGCGTCGATCATCGCCTTCTTGGCGGCAGCCACCATGATGGAGGCCAATGTCTCGTCGGCTCCAAGGACATGCCGCCGCTCATAACCCTGGAACAGCGCGAGGATCTCCGTTTCCGAGGCGTTATTCCTCAGTGCGTTGAAGATCGGGTCGTCGTTGAGCCGCACGCCTTTTGGTAGCTGGTAGCCCAGTCCGATGATCCCCAAATCGCTCTCAACCATGCTGCCACTCGCCTTTCGGCAAACCGAGCCGCTGCTGCAGGACGATCTCGGCCGTCTGCAGGGCGCCCTCTGCCCACGTTTGGTTGGTCGAATAGGCTTCTCCGCAGATGTAGCAGGGGAAATCCTCAACCGGTTGGGTCATGCGGGTAAGCATGACATCCGACTGGACGTTGACGTTCCAAAGATGCACGCCGCCGCCGTAGGGGTCGCGCGACCAGTCCATATAAGCGGCATCGATGGGGCGCGGGGCGCTGTCGTTGCCGTGCATCTGCATGAGTTCTCGATGGAGTTCGTTTACCATCTGTGTGGTGGCGGGGTGCAGTGCCCAGTTATCGGCGAGCCGTTTGGCGAACGGGTCAGACGGGTCCGCGATTTCGGCTGTGTCTGGCTGGAACTTCGCCCAATGGTGACCCGGGCTTTTAAGGTTGAGCGGCAGGCCTGCCTTGTGGACTTCCGCCCGCTTGTCCAGCCCCTCCCAGAAACTCACGTTCAGGAGATCGTCGTAGACCATGACGAGGCCTGGTGCGTCCCGCTTGGGAATGATCCCGCCGTCTGGCCCTGCGGGCCAATAGTAGCATTGCCGGATCGGCATGTCGGTGAGCGAACGACCGGAACTTACCTTGGAATCCTGCCACCAGCAGTTCGGATAGAGCAAAAAACATTTGAAGAGGGGAATTGGTGCGACGGAAGCGAGGTCTTGTCGGAACTGGATGTTCTCAGGGCCGAGAACCTTGCCTTCCGGATCCAGCAGTTCGATGGAACGGCGCGGCATGGCGAGCACGATGGCACGCGCCGTCCTTGTCGTGCCGTCGCGGAAACGCAGCTCGATACCTGTGGAGCCGTCCTCAAGCGTGATGCCTTCGAAACCGGCAAGCCATTGGTTGAACTGGATCTCGCCACCAGCCGCCTGGAAACGGTTCTGGAGCTCCCAGGGCACAGTCTCGTAACCGCCGTTGACCATCCGGTAGCTGACGCCCGGAGTAAAATCGAAATACTCGGCGGTCAGGTCAAGTGCATTGGTGTTTCCGCCGAGACAGTCATATCCGACAGTCGCACGGGCGGCGGCATATCCGTCAGCACTAAGGCCCTTGGCGAGGAGATTCCACAGTCCGTGCTGCCACAGTGGCAATCCGTCGATCTCAACTTTTTCGAGATACTGGCGCAGTGTCCCGGCATTGAGATTCTCCATCAGCCCGGGCATCAGGCTTGTCAGAACGCGCCCGATCAGCGAGGCGGGACTCCCGGCACCGCTGGCAGCCAGCCAAGCCGCTTCCCCTGGATCGAACCAGTAGGGGAGTGCCGCCGTATCGCCGAGATCGCTTGTGCGCAGGAGTTTGCCGCGCAGGAAGGCAATATTACCAGGAAGATCGACAACCTGGGCATGGTAGGGCAGTTTCAACACGCACTCGACCAGGCCGGTAACAAGTGTTTGTGCTGGTGCGACATAGCGCATGCCCCCGACCTCGGCGGTTGTATCGGGCATATGCGGAGAACGGGCCGAAAGCAGGCGGCCTCCAATGCGGTCGCTCCCTTCGAAGAGGGCGACCTTGAGTTTTCCCCGGGCAGTCTCCCAGACTGCGAGGCCGGAGCCCGTCAGACGCGATGTCAGCATCCGCCATCCGGCATAAATGCCGCCAATCCCGCCGCCGACGATCGCAACGTCGACATCAGGTAATGCAACCATGGTTTCCCCTCCCTCAGTCGACCTTCTTTTGCCAGTAAGGCGGGCTCCAGTATGGAGGAGCGGCCTTGGGGTCTATATGCGCGACGATCACCTGCGGTCTCCCGTTGTTTGCGCCATCGACGATCTTTGGCCAGGCGTCCCGAAGGTCGCCGGGGCTCGAGATGCCAACCGCATTGGCGCCAAGGCCTTCCGCCACCTTCACCAGGTCGGTCGTGCCAAGGCTGTAGGCATCGCTGAAGCCGCCATCGCTCGGGAACATCATCGCCATTCCCTGTGCCACCATGTTGAGATCCTCGTCCTTCAGGACGACCCAGATGGCGCCCACCTTGTGGGCGGCGGCGGTGGAGATCTCGCCGAGCTGCATCAGGAAGGCTCCGTCCCCAACCAGTGCGAGAGAGAGGCGACCCGGCTGTCCGAGCTTGGCGCCAATCACGCCGCAGACACCAAATCCCATGGGGCCCATGGCAAGGGCGCTATGGAATTCCTGCTTTCGGTCAACGATCAGGGAATGCAGGCCCCAGCCGACGCAATTTCCGCAATCGATGAAAATGGATGCATCAGCCGGCAGCAATTCGTTGAGCGTTCGGCAAAGGGCGGCCGGCTGGAGAGGAGCCGCTTCCGAGGTGTAGTCGTCGGGCGAGGAAAATGGCGAATTGGCCTTTTTGATCCCGGCGATCTCGGCCTTTCGCTCTGCAACCACCGCAGGGGAAGCCGGCCAGGTTGGCGCCTGATCCCAAAGAGCCCGGATGAAGGCTCCGGCCTCCGCGACGATTCCGTCGGTTACGGGGAAGCCGCGTCCAATCATCGCCTGATCGATATCGACCTGGATGAATGGGCCATTCGGCACCAGCATCGGGTTCCATCGGTAGGTTGCAAGCTCGCCGAGCGAGGAGCCGATGACGAGCAGGGCGTCATGGGCCGCAGTGCCATCCTTGTTGATCATCCAATATTGCGGCCATTGGCAACCAGCAAACCCGTAGGTGCGAAGCGACAGCTCGTTCGTTTCGGGAAAGACGCCCTTGCCATCCGAGGTCGTCATGACCGGAACCTGCCACCACTCCGCCAGGGCCCGAAGCGCGTCGGCCGTGTCAGGATCCCGAACCGCGTCTCGGCAGCCGCTGCCGACCAGGATCAGTGGACGCATGGCGGTCGACATCACCTTGAGCACTCGCCGGACGGCGTCGACCGGTGCACCGCCTGGCAGCGAACGATAGTTGGTGGGACGGGCCGGGGGGCGCGGCGCCACGATCTGAAACGGGTCCTCGTCGTCGATCATTGCCGACGCGACACTGTCGGAAATGCCGAGACGTACGGCGCGCCGGGGAATTGACAGCATGTCGCGCAGCGCCTGCTCGATAATGATAGGCGCCCCGGCCGATGCTGCGATATCGGCGCTATAACGGGTTCCCGCGGCGTAGATGTCACGAATATTCAGACCGCAGTCTGTCCCTTCTTGGAGATAGCCGCGGCCAAGGAAGTTCTGCTGCACCTCGCCGGTCAACGTCATGACGGCAGAACCGCCAAAATTGGCGTTCATCGTGCCGGTGAGGGCGTTGGTGGCACCGGGGCCGCTGGTGACCAGGACGACGCCGGGCTTGCCGGTCGCCCTGAAATAACCGTCGGCCATGTAAGCAGCCGCGGACTCGTGCCGGCACACGATATAGGTGAATTCGCGTCTTTGCCTGACCCGCTCCAAAAGATGTGCGATACCGGCACCCGGAACGCCGAACATCAGCGTCGCATTTTCGAGAACCAGGTAATCGAGAAGCTGGTCGGCAACGGTGCCGCCTTGCGAAGACGTAGGTGCAGCCATCGTCATGAACTCCGCTTTTCGTTAGATTGGCAGAAGAGCTATGAACGCGATTTCAGGTGGTTGCGAATGCAGGTGCTACTTGCGGGCAGTAACGCATCTTGCCTGAGGTCCGGCCGCATGTCGAGTGCTAGCAGACGCTACGCGTTGCTATGTATCGAATATAGTCTGTGACCAGCGAGCGTCATTAGCGCAACTACACATTGAGCATGCTGCAATCCTATCGCCAAAGAGATGTCGACTGTTTTACATCGAAAGGCGTACACTGTATTTCATGCGTTATCGATTATACTTAAAAAACCTGCTTATTGGCCGGTTCTCAGGGGTTTGATCTTGAAAATTTATGAGGGAGCATGCCATGAATCGCAACGCTCGCCGATGGGCTTCCAGCTCGACACTCATGGATTCATGGCTCCCCAGGTGGCTTTCCGGCGGCCGAAAGTCGAAATCCCGCAATGCGGCCTACGGAGGCGACGGATCTCATCAAGTCGCGCTCGCCACGCCGACCGCTGTGGGGACGGCCTCCGGCGCCGTGGCCGACAACCCGATTAAGGAAACGATAGCCGATGGAGAAGATCGTCGGAACGGGGGCGCGGTCTGCGATGCGCACGGTCAGGTGATCAGCGATCTGACGCCGCTATCACTGGCAAATGGCAACGGAGACGGACCTCAGGGGGGCAACGGTGCCGTGCCTCGCTCTGTCGCCGGGGGATGGGATCATTTCTCAGGCAGTTGGGGTGCGCAAACATTTGGAATAGAGTCATCGCCGCACGCCGGTCAGAGCACGGTTGGCAAGACTTCAGGACAAGACCCGGCCATTATGGTGGGTGGGCACGTCGCTTCCGGCAGGTTCGTCATGCCGCAGACGGCCACGCTCGACCAAGGAAGCGCGACTGGGTCTCGTTCACTCCAGGCGCTTGGTCTGTCGTTCGGCGCGTCGGCGACCGACCAGCTGCATGGCCTGTCCCGAATGTCAGGTTTTCGTGAAACCGCAAGATTGACCGTTTCAACGGTCTCGAGCGGAACTCTAGTTGGTGTTGGAGAGCCCGTAACCGGAGGCGCCAGCTCCAAGAGCGCCACGCTTTTTGCTGCGCCGGCAGCCGATCTGGGCGGCACTCAGAGTGCGGCGATCCAAAGTTTGGCGGCCGCAGCGGCGGTCAGCAACGCGATCGTGACCGAGAACCAGAAGCAAGGTAATCCGGAGAGTGAATGGGGCATCGACGGGGCAGGCAGCACGAACATCGAGGGTTTTGCCACCGACATCAGCGTCAATCGCGGCCAGACTGTCAGCTTCAAAATCAACACGAACTCCAACAACTATCGAATCGACATCTATCGCCTCGGCTATTACGGCGGCATGGGCGCGCGCAAGATTACGACGATCCAGCATACAGGCGTGCAGAACCAGCCTACACCGTTGCGCGATAACGCTACCGGTCTGGTCGACGCCGGCAACTGGTCGGTGTCGGCGTCCTGGGCAATTCCGGCAGACGCGACGTCGGGCATCTATATTGCAAAGCTCGTGCGGCAGGATGGTACCGCTGGTGAGAACCAAATCCCATTCATCGTACGCGACGACAGCAGCCACAGCGATGTTATCTTTCAAACCTCCGATGAGACCTGGCAGGCCTATAACCCCTGGGGTGGAGCCAATCTCTACCAAGGCAACGGGCCAGGGGGAGATTCCGCCCCGGGTCGTGCATACGCTGTCAGCTACAATCGCCCGATCACCACCAGGGGCGGCGGCCTCGCGGCCGGGCCGCAGGATTATATCTTCGGTGTCGAATTCTCAGCCATTCAATGGCTTGAGAAAAACGGATATGATGTGTCTTATATGGCTGGAATGGACTCCGACCGCCTCGGCAGCCTGATTAAAAATCATAAGATGTTCCTGAGTGTAGGCCACGATGAGTATTGGTCGGGACAACAGCGTGCCAATGTCGAGGCAGCGCGGGATGCCGGGGTTAACCTCTCCTTTTGGAGCGGCAACGAGGTTTACTGGGAGACTCGCTTCGCTCCAAGCATCAGTGCGGGCGCGCAACCCTATCGCACCCTGGTCAGCTACAAGGAAACAAGGGCCGGCCCAATTGATCCGGATAATCAATGGACTGGAACCTTCCGGGATCCACGTTATGTCTCGTCGACCGCGGTCGGGGGAGGGCGGCCGGAAAACGCGCTGACTGGTACCATGTTCCAGGTCGATTCCTACCGAAGTGATGCGATTACCATCCCGTATGATGACGCCAACCTGCGGTTCTGGCGCGATACCAGCGTGGCAACCCTCCAGCCGGGCCAGACAGCAGCCCTTCAGCAGAACTATCTCGGATATGAATGGGATGAGTCGCCTGACAATGGATTTCGCCCCGCTGGGCTTATCGAGTTGTCGTCGACGACGTTGCCGGTCAGCCAATATCTGCTGGACTACGGTACGACAACCGGCAATGCAACCGCAACGCACAACCTGACGCTTTACCGGGCGCCGAGTGGTGCATTGGTATTCGGTGCCGGCACAGTTTACTGGGCATGGGGGCTTGATGCGAACCATGACCTGGAAGCCACGCCCGTCGACCCGCGCGTAAAGCAGGCGATGGTCAATTTGCTGGCCGACATGGGCATCCAGCCGGGTACGCTGGAAGCGGGACTGGTAGCCGAAACACAGTCAACGGATACCACAAAGCCTGTGTCATTGATCATTGCGCCGAACGACGGGACCCCGCTTAAGGTAGGCAATGCCATCACCATTAGCGGAACCGCATCCGACGTCGGCGGTGTTATCGCGTCGGTCGAGGTCTCCACCGATGGTGGTACGACCTGGCACCGGGCGGTTGGAGACGAGTCCTGGACCTATAGCTGGGTCGCGCAGACAGCCGGTACGTTCACCATCAAGACCAGGGCGGTAGACGACAGCCTCAATCTCGAAACCCCCGGTAGTGGCCGAACAGTGACGGTAACGGGCAACAACTTCTTTTCCGCTTCAGCGATACCGCCTACCGTGCCGGACGGCGATGCAAATGCCATCGAAGTTGGAATGAAGTTCCAATCCTCCGTCGCAGGCACTGTAACGGGTGTTCGGTATTACAAGAGCGATTTGAACATCGGACCGCACACAGGGTCGCTGTGGTCGAGCACAGGCACCAGATTGGCGACGGTCACTTTTTCCAACGAATCAGGGGTCGGTTGGCAGGCCGCCAGCTTTTCAACGCCAGTCTCGATCGTTGCCGGCACCACATATGTGGTCTCTTATCACACCAACTACGGGCACTATGTGGCAACAGGAGGCTATTTTGCCTCTTCCGTAACGAATGGATCACTCACGGCGCCGGCGAATGCCGGCGTCTATAGCTACAATTCGGCAAGTGTTTTTCCGAGCAGCACCTTTAACAGTGAGAATTACTGGGTCGATGTCCTATTCAATCCGGCGACGGCAAACAACACGCCGCCGACGGCGGTTGCCGATGCCGGCGATGCGACAGAGAAGGGCGGTGTCGCCAACGGCTCTGGTGGTTCGCCCGC
>NZ_JACIAH010000010.1:84826-180549 GCF_014194695.1 Rhizobium sp. BK399
GGCACTGCGCTTGCCGGCACCTATGGCAGCCTGCTGCTCGATGCGACGGGCGCCTACAGCTACACGATCAACGAGACCAACACTGCGGTGCAGGCGCTGCGGCAGTCGACCAACACGCTGAGTGACGTCTTCAGCTACACCATGCGTGACACGGCCGGTGCGACGGCGACGGCCTCGCTGACGATCACCATCCACGGCGCCGACGACGCGCCGGTTCTGGCCGCCCAGACCGCCACCCAAAACGCGACGGCGGGGACCGCCTTCTCGTTCGCGCTGCCGGCCGGCACCTTCACCGATGTCGACAGCGGCGACACGCTTACCTACACGGCAACATCTGACAACGGCTCGGCGCTTCCGACCTGGCTGAGTTTCAATGCCTCGACGCAGACCTTCAGCGGTACGCCGACGACTGCAGGTACGTCAGGCATCAAGGTGACGGCAACCGACCTTGCCGGCCTTGCCACCAGCGAGACCTTCAATATCACCACGACAGTGCCGTCGACCTACAGCCTGTTCAGCGCTACCAGCACGC
This sequence comes from Rhizobium sp. BK399, assembly GCF_014194695.1. GTDB lineage: Bacteria > Pseudomonadota > Alphaproteobacteria > Rhizobiales > Rhizobiaceae > Rhizobium. The sequence goes on from NZ_JACIAH010000010.1 coordinate 85,359, forward strand.
CGGCCCAGGTAAATCTCAACGATGGCCAGCAACTCGAGCTTGGTGTCAAATTCCAGTCGAACGTTGCTGGTGATATTACCGGTATCAAGTTCTACCGTAGCGCGAACGACAATGGCCAGAACGTCGTCGACCTGTGGACGACTGGAGGCGTCAACCTCGGCACTGCCACATATGCCGGCACCACGGGGAGTGGTTGGCAGACGGTGAACTTTGCGACCCCTGTCAACATTACCGCCAACACCACCTACATCGCGTCGTACCACACGACTGGTGCCTATGTGGCGACCGATGGCTTCTTTGCGAACGGCGTCACCAACGGCCCGCTGTCGGCGCTGTCGAACGCGGCCGCCGGCGGCAACGGCGTGTATTCCTATGGCGGCTCTGCCACCTCGGGTCTCTTCCCGACGAGCACTTTTGATTCAGCGAACTACTATGCCGATGTGGTCTTCCGACCGCAGCTCGCTGCGTAAGAGCATGCCATTGATGCCGCGAACATTGAGCGTGGTCCTGTGGCGGCAATCCTCGGGAGTGTCGAAAATCTCCGCCGCCATTGGAATGAATTCGATACCCTCGCTCTTCTAGGCAGTCTGGACAGACTTCTCTCGGCCGACAACAGAGATCGCTCGAATGAGATACGCCTAGGCCGTTCTTGGGTAATGCCACTCAGGGCTTGCAGCACGGAGAGCCTGTACCGTCGGCTGGCCCCACGGGCGCGCAGATCTTCCAGCCACTAGACATCTTCGCCGCTTACGCAACCGTCTGGCTCATCATGAGTTGATCCCTAACCGCAATGCCGAGGCAGCTTATGCCTCAATCCTGCGCCTAATAGGGTACATCTACCCAACCGCCGCTGAATGGATTGTTGATCAGAACCAGGTGCCAGCCGCTTTACCTGCAAGACCGTAAGGTTTGACTATGCACTCGGAGGCGGCAGGCGCAGATACAGCGCGGGAAAGGGGATGCGCGAAGCCTTCACGGTTTCGCTTGTCATCAATGACGCAGTTGACGGATTGATGACCTGGCCCATGCAAATGCAATGTCACACATGCTCCCAGCAATGATGTTGATGTGTGACGCATCTCATGCTAATAAGTGACCGAACGGTCGGTGAATGGAGCGCGATCGCGTCGGGAGGATTAGAGAATGTCCGAAACGTTCACGCACGATGCCATGCGCACGCCGAGGGTATGCGACGGCAGCGCAGTAGAGCGATTGTGCCCATGCGGCCTTTTCTTGCCACAGAGACGATACGTTCCACAGGTCACGGCATCGTGACTTTCGATAACTGAAGCAAAAGCCAATCTGCAAAGCCACGGGAGGGACGATGCAGTCACTTGTCACGCCAATCCATATGCCAGTGCCAGTGGAAATTTTGCAGGCTGAGATCCGAAAGGTCTGCGGTGTTTTCGATCTTGAACCGATGCGAGGGACCGGCGTGGTTGCCGGCGACGTTGCGACCCGGCGGATCGGTCTGTTCGATACCGCCATTGTCGGGCTCGATGCCAGCAGTCATGTGGAGCGCGGCGCCAAAGCGATCCGGCAGGATCCCGGTGAGCATTTCTTTCTTCTGATCCAGGACAGCGGCCAATGCCGCGTCGAGCAGAACGGTCGCGCGGCCGAGCTCGCTGCCGGTGACATGTTTCTGGTGGATTCCGTCAAGCCGTCGCGATTTCTGTATGGCGGCGCCCGTTCCAGCCAGGTCTCTATCCATTTGCCGCGCGACGAAATGGTGCATCGTTTCGGCGATACCTGCACAGGCGGCGTGTCGATCAGCCGCTCCGATCCGCTGTGGCTTGCCATCCGCGCCGTGGTGACCAAGATGCTCGACGCCTCGGGCGCCCAGCAGCAGCTTGGCGAGGCCTTCCTTTGCCTGATGGGTGCTTATCTGCAATCGAACCGGGGCATGATGCCCAATCGCGCGCCCGAGACATTGCTGTCGCGCGCATTGGCACTGATTGACCGCTACGGTCTCGAACCGGCCTTCGGCCCGCGCGAACTGGCGAGCCGCCTGAACGTCTCCGAGCGCATGCTGCAGCGCCACTTCCGGCCGCTCGGGGAAACGCCCGGGCAGCGCCTTCTCAAGCGTCGCCTCGAGGTGGCTCATGCCCGGCTGGCAGAACGTGCTGCCGACCAGGCGAGCGACGGCATCGCCGCCATCGCCTACGGTTCCGGCTTCAACGATCTCTCCTATTTCTACCGGGAGTTCCGCAAGAAGTACTGCACGACTCCCGGCGCCGTGGTGCGCTGTCATTGACGCTTTTGTCCAACAGACGGGACGCTCTCGTCCAAGTCTGGTGCACGGTTCTGGCCTAGGCTTCTTCCAAATCCGGGATGGACCGGATCTCAGCGAGGAGGCTGATCATGACGTTCTATTCTGCAATCATCGACGGGGCGTCGGTGACTGGCGAGGCAGGTTTCGCAGTTCTCAATCCGGCAACGGGCGAGGTGGCTGGACGCGCACCGAACATGGGTGGCGCAGAACTCGACCAGGCCGTCGAGGCTGCGCGCGCTGCGTTTCTTGCATGGTCGGCGAGAAGTGACGAGGACCTGCAGCGCATGTGCGCGGCCGTCACCTCCCGTATCGAGGAACATGCCGGTGAACTGGCCGACATTATCACGCGCGAGCAGGGCAAGCCCTTGAACGGCCTCGGATCGCGATGGGAAATGGGGGGCGCTGTCGCCTGGGCGGGATATACGACCGCATTGTCGGTTTCAGTTAAGGTCCTACAGGACAACAGCGAGGGTCGCGTCGAATTGCATCGCAAGCCGATCGGCGTCGTCGGTTCCATCACGCCATGGAATTTCCCGGTCATGATCGCGATCTGGCATATCATGCCGGCGCTCCGAACCGGCAATACCGTGGTCATCAAGCCATCGCCGCTGACGCCGCTGTCGACGCTGCGGCTGGTGGAAATCATCAATGAGGTTCTCCCACCTGGTGTCCTCAACGTCGTGACAAGCGACGACAAGGGCTTCAATCTCGGCGCGGCGATGGCGGCCCATCCAGGGATCAACAAGATCGTCTTTACCGGCTCCAGCGCGACCGGACAGAAGGTCATGCAGTCGGCCGCCGGCAACATGAAGCGCCTGACCCTCGAACTCGGCGGCAATGATGCCGGCATCGTACTGCCCGACGCCGATCCCAAGGCGATCGTCGAGGGCCTGTTCTGGGGTGCCTTCATCAACAACGGCCAGACCTGCGCCGCCCTGAAGCGGCTCTATGTCCATGACAGCATCCATGACGCGGTGTGCGAAGCTCTGGTAGACTATGCCCGCGCCATTCCCGTCGGCAATGGGATGGAGGAGACGAGCGTGCTTGGCCCGGTGCAGAACAGCATGCAGTTCGACAAGGTGTCACGTCTCGTCGCGGACGCCACGACGCGTGGCAAGGTCCTGCTTGGCGGTGCGCCGGGCGAGGGCCTGTTCTATCCGCCAACCATCATATCCGGCCTTAAGAACGGCGATCCGCTTGTCGACGAGGAGCAGTTCGGTCCGGCCCTGCCGGTCATCCGCTACCACGACGTCGAAGAAGCGATCGCACTCGCAAATGACAGCCCGAACGGTCTTGGTGGTTCCGTCTGGTCATCTGATATCGCGGCTGCAAAGGCCGTGGCGAGCCGCATGGCCTGCGGTTCCGTCTGGATCAACAAGCACGGCGCCATCCAGCCCAATGTCCCGTTCGGTGGCGTCAAGTCGTCCGGGCTCGGCGTCGAGTTCGCCGAGGAAGGCCTGCTGGAATACACGGACATCCAGGTGGTCTTCAGCTGAGGCCCAGCGCGCCGTCCGAACGGCGACGACCGTTGCAGTACGAGCAGGAACAATGAGGGCGGGCAGGTTGCCGCCCAACCAACAGATCAAGAGGGAGAGAGAGAGATGAATCGCACGCCCTATATTGCCGCCGCCGGCCTGATGCTGGCCCTTTCAGCATCCGCTGGGATTGCCCATCCGCTGGATGGCTTGACGGCGGAAGAATACCAGAAGATCAACGGGATCCTGCGCGATGCGAAGGTGGTTGACGAGAATACGCTCTATCCGTTGATCGAACTCAAGGAACCGGCCAAGGCCGATGTGATCTCCTGGAAGGACGGCGACAAGCCGCTCGACCGTGAGGCGCGGGTGCATCTCACGAGCCCGGAGGGCTTCAAGGAAGCCGTCGTCAACATCACGACCGGCAGGGTCGAGAGTACGACGCCGGTCAAGGGCCAGCCGATGGTCCTGTTCACGGAGTTCATGGACGCGCTGCAGGGCGCGCTGAAGGACCCGGACATGGTCATGGGCCTGAAGAAGCGGGGCCTGACGCCTGAACAGGCTTTCTGCCTGCCGCTGACGGCGGGCAACTTCTTCACAGAGGACTACAAGAATTCCCGCCTGATGAAAGTGCCCTGCTACAAGGTTCCTGACGGATCAAACTACTACGCCAAGCCGATCGAGGGCCTGTTTGCCGTCTACGATATCGGCAAGAAGAAGGTGGAGAAGGTCATCGACATCGGTGTGATCGAAGGCCCGAAGGATAATTGGGGCTACACCGAGAAGGAAGTCGAAGCGCGTGAGCCGCTGCGGCCGAAGATGAACATGGCCAAGCTCTCCCAGCAGGGCGGCCCCAACTACAAGATATCGGGCAGTCATCTCGAATGGGACCTGTGGCGCTTCAACTTCCGAGTCGACAAGCGGCCGGGCCTGGTGCTCTCCAACCTCGACGTCAAGGACGGCGACAAGTGGCGCTCGGTCATCTATCAATCCCACCTGTCTGAAGTCTTCGTACCCTACATGGACCCGACCGAGGGCTGGTACTGGCGCACCTACATGGACAGCGGGGAATACGGGTTCGGCCTTTTCCTGAGCCCGTTGCGTGCCGGCGTTGACTGCCCCGACTATGCAACCTTCCTGCCGGCAACGATTGCCGATGACAAGGGCAATCCGCTGACCATTCCGAACGCAATCTGTGTCTTCGAGCGCTCGATCGGCGACCCGGCCTGGCGTCACTTCGAAGTCTTTGCCCAGACGCCCGAAAAACCGCTTCCGGCCGAAGGCCGTCCGGCCACCGAACTTGTGGTTCGCACGGCGTCCGAAGTCGGCAATTACGACTATCTGATGGACTACCGCCTGCAACAGGATGGCCAGATCCGCATCATGATCGGCGCAACCGGCCTCGACGCGGTCAAGGGGGTCGCATCGGCCTCGATGAACGATCCGACGGCTGCCGCCGATACTGCACACGGCACGCTGATTGCACCGAACCTGGTGGCAGCCAACCACGACCACTACTTCAACTTCCGCATCGATTTCGACGTCGACCAGCCGGAGAACCATTTCGGCACGATGGACATCGTTCCGTCGAAGGTTGACAAGACGAACCCGCGCCGGTCGATGTGGGAAGTGCAGCACACGATGCCGAAGACAGAGCTGGAAGCCCGCTACCAGCTGTCCGCCGCAAAACCGCGTTACTTCATGATCTCGGATCCGTCCCGTGAAGGTTACCTCGGCCAGGAACCGGGCTGGATGATCCACCATGGCGACGTGGCCTACGGTCCCTTCGACTTCGCCAAGGACCCGCCGATGAAGCGCAACGCCTATATAGAGTACTCGGTGTGGAACACGGTCTACAATGCGGACCAGCAATATGCGGGCGGAAAGTTCGCCATGCAGAGCGACGGCTCCGACACGTTGCCGGAATGGGTCAAGGCCAACAAGCCGCTGATGGGCAAGGACATCGTGACCTGGTTTACCGCCGGCTTCCATCACATCCCCCGCATGGAGGACTGGCCTGTGATGTCAACGGAGTGGAAGACCATCCACATCGAGCCGCATAACTTCTTCGCCCACAACCCGGCCCTGACGATCCGTAACGCCGAATGATGCGGCGAGAGGGCGCCCCATGGGCGCCCTTTTTTCTTGATGTCCGTTCTTCAGGACAGGGACCGGACGGGTTGCCGGGCTCTCCCTTTCGGCGCACGGGCTGTGAGGAAAGGGCAGGCTCAGCGTGAGACATGATCCAGCAGAACAAAGAGAAACAGGATGACGAGCCAGCCGATCGCGGCAAGCGCGTCAAGCGCGACAGACCGCGCTCCTTGTTCAGGTGCATGAAAAACCAGTAGATCAGCGCCGTCTTGGCGAATGCGATCGTCAGGCTGGTTGCAAGGCCGAAGGGGCCGGTCGGCACGAAACTCGCCAACAAGGGTTGCAGCAAGCGGAAGCATAAGTGCAAACCAGACAAACAAAAACGGACGGACAATCCATATTTCGTCATCTCGCGAGGTAAAATGCCGGATCGAGGAATACCCACACGACATCGACGAGATGCCCGTAGTGGTCGGGACGATGCTGCGCTCCGGCAATCTGATCCTGCCGCTCGCCATCCACCGGAACTACGGAGAAGAGTGCTGCGACCGTGCAATGCATCAAGTTTGCGAATGTTTCGCTCAAAACGCATCAATCATTTGATGAATGGCGTTTTCGCTACCTTGCAACTTGAGCCGCAAATCGAGCCCATAAAGGAACCGCGACACTTCGCTTGGATGGCTCGAGGAGCCTTCACCGCAGCCGCTGACATCGAGGCGCGGGACCTTTCTTGGGCCAAAACGCAGAACGAGCGGCGACGCCAGAGACTGGAAAAACAGAACGCGACATGAATTTTGAGGCGCCTTCGGGCGAATTTCGGTTCCTGCGATCACACCGCTTTCCTTTGAAACAATACGGTCCTGGCGAAGAGCGTTCATCGCAATTCCAGTTCCGCGCTCTACTTCTATCTTCAGAAGGAGAACGAGATTGGAAAACCTGAGAGAATTTGCCTCGAGCACGAATGGTGATCGCTGGTTTTTGGGCGTCGATAAGCTGACGGACACAGAGTTTGTTGTCCACCGTGGGAACCCGTCGTCCGGCGGTCACGAAACAACAACTCTGGTGAGTGAGTTTTTGCAAAAGCGCCCGTTTGGGCCGGAGCGCGATGCTCTAATTTTGATACTAGCGGATCGCCCTGGTGAAAGCGGCGAGATAGCCGCTGGCCCGGTTTAAAAGATTCGTCTGAGGCGAGATCGCGGGGGATCTTTTAGTCATCCCCTTCCGATGGAGTGTGAGCTTATCAGCCTCCCGGCGCCGGCCATCTCATTTCAGGCGGTTGGCCGCCTTGTCACATGCATCACGATCAGATCCGTGAGTTTTAATGATGCGAGTAGCATCGGACGTCGTAATCCCATGCTTTTTGGCAAACGTGGCGACGTGGTAGGGTTTGCGGTCCGAAAACCCGGGATCGGATTTGCCGCGTCGCGGCCTTATGTTTGACACAACGTTCTCCTGGTCGAGGCGCGTAGAAACTTAGCTGTTATTGGCCGCTGAATAGCAAGAGGAATCGGTCGGACCTTGCCAAGGCGCAAATATGAGGAGAAGCCGACGCGCCCCGAACTGTAGGGTGCGTGCCGCCTAGGCCCGTCGGGCGGTCGGGAGGGTAGGCCGGTATGATATCAGGAGGAGTGGCCGCTGACCCGACACTCCTCTTTTGCATTACGTAAGAGCCTTGATCAGGCATCACAAGCACCGGCGGGATCACGAGCTTGATAGTGAGGTCAGCGTCTCTGGCCGATCCTTGTATATTCTCCAGCATTCGGAGCCGGTCGTCCAGACAAGCGCCTCGAATAAATTCACCCTTTGGCAATTGGCAGCTAGTTCGCCTTCGAGATATCCGGAGGAGTCAAGGCGGAGCTAATCATCTGACCCAGTAGATTGTGCAGCATCTGCGCGGTCCCCAAGTCCATGCGAAGGCGAGAGGCGATGTCGACCACGCCCTGATTGTTCGCGTCCATGAAGCAGGAGCCGAATGAGAGGTAGACGGTCCCGTTGATTATGCGAGCTTCGGTTAGGTAGTCCGTGAACTTGATGGTTTCTCCATTGTCACGGATCTCCCACCATTGATCGCCCATAGCGATTTTGCGCCCGCTGCTGATTACGACTTCGTCCGGTGTAGTGGTTTCATCAGCCATTTGTGTGCCCTTTCGCTGGTAACAACCTTGGGTCAAATGAAGCTGGATTCAGGTGATTCAGTAAAGCGATAAACGTGGACTGGCCGCCTTTCACAGGGCCGAGGGGCTGATTTGCTCGTTGTTCGACTTCTCCACAGCTTGGGGCAGCAATGATCGAAAATATCCTGATGCGCTGGTGTTGCTGGCCGCTCACTTTCTGTGCGCCTACCAGCTTCAAGGGCCGCTTCCTGTCTAACGCGAAACAATCCGGCCCGATGCCGATTTATCACTTGATCGCTCATTCCGGCATACAAGGTGCCGGTGTGGCTGTGGTCACAGGTAATAGTTAGCGCGGGTTAGCAGAATGGCTGGCTCATCCGCCTATCGACGAGGCGAAGGCGCGCGGAAGAACGACTTCCGCCGTGGACCAAGCGCTGCACATCGCCTGCAAAGCCGTCTGGCTCGTCTACGTCATCTTGTCCGCAACGCTGCTGCATGGGCAATCTATCTCGCCCTGGCGGCGATGACATTCGGTTTGGCATCGTTGCACGGTTGGCCGAGCTGACCCGTCCCGCCGTCACCTAACGCCTCGCAGTCGGACCGGCCGACGCCATCATCGCCGCAGAGAGAACTTATCCCGAATGACGTCTGAACATGGCGGGCCTGAATTGCCGTCAATGCCTCCTCGGCAAGCACACGGCTTACTACGGCTCTCACCAATGGTTGTAGACCCACCACAAACAATACCCGGCAAGCACCAAAACAAAGATCGTATATACAAAACGTTTTGCCATCTCCGCTCCCTTTAGACGGGAACGTCGAAGCTATACTGCAACCAGGTCGAAGTGAATAGGCCTGCGGCTTGCGGCTTAGCTAGTCGCCGTCACGAACCCGTTGAATGTAGCGCTTTCGGTCCTCTTCCGTTGCGCTAATGGATAGATCCTGCCCCAGCTCAATACGCTGGGCTACAGGTTGCCAGGGCCTTCCCGGGTTTTCCTTTGTCCACAGCTGCTTCGCACGTCGTTCGATTTCAGCGTCTTCCAAGCTGGTCTCCTCCGTTTTCAACAAAGGTAGCATGGGTGGGCTTTAGGCACGAGCTGACCCTGATGGAGCCTCTAAGCTCCTACTTCGAGGGCGGAAAAATCAACATGAGATCCGTGTCCGGCGGCTTCCGGACCAATAAAGGAGAAGACGCACGAGCGCACCTACCGTAACAGCGCCGCAGCGGCACGAAAGGACATACCTGTTTCTTCCACACCGTTTATTCGCAAGAGATCCAGTCGGAAAACGGCAGGTTCCTTGATCTTGTCGGAAGCTTGCCATACCTCAAACAACCCATGGCGCCCAAGAAGAAATCGGCAGAGGCCCGTGTGGGTCAACCAAAGTCCCTTTTGAAGCAGCTCGCGGCTCAGCCAGACAAGCTCTTCGCCGGCAAGTTTCGTCAGCAGTACGCTGCCTTGTGCTTCCGCTATAAGAACGACGGGGCTTCGATAGAAATACTGGTTGTAACATCGCGCGATAGCGGCCGATGGATCATCCCGAAGGGATGGCCTATGGAAGGCAAGGCGCCCCATGCATCTGCTGCTATCGAAGCTTGGGAAGAGGCGGGAGTTCGAGGCAAGGTCGGGAAGAAGCCCGTCGGCAGATACACCTATCTGAAGCTTTTGAGCGATGGGGACGTCGTGCCCTGCATCGTTGATATATTCCAAATCGAAATCAAAACGGAGGCTGCAGACTTCAAGGAACGCGGACAGCGCGCCTTGGCTTGGGTCAGCCCGAACGAGGCCGCACGTCGCGTGCGAGAGGTCGAGCTAAAATCCATATTGATCGATTTCAGGCCCAACGGTAGAGGGAAGGGAAAATAACTGCTGAGATGTCCGCGGGCAGCCCACGAAAAAGAGCCCCGCTGGATGGCGGGGCGTGGAGGTAAGCAGAAGATCGCGCCCAGGTCGGGGACGCAAACGGAGATTAATCAACCCATTTCTTCCGTTCAAGTAACTCATAAGGTTGCCTTATATTCGACGGTGACGCCCGCCCCGTAAGTTAGCGCTAGTTGAGCGGTCAGCCTCGACAAGCACGAGGCTCAAGGCGTCGGGCTGCACCAAGGGCGAGCGGTGCAAGGGGAAAGGTCGCAGTGGCTACCAGCTAGCAGCCAGCTCCCAAGGCGGCAGTTTGCAATGAATCGTAGAAGACCAAGTAGCCGATGTCTTCTTCCAGTGCCTTGCAGGTCTCATCGTATTCGGCGAACCGGCCAGCCTCGTCTTATCGCGAAAGGTACGGCCTCGCTGTACACTTCACACAGGTCTTGAACCCAGTGTTGTTTTCCTTCGAACGCTCGAAGCCGAGGACATTTCATTTTTAGGGAGGCCCAGCCATGCGTAAAGGTGGCTGAACTTGCGAGCTGCATCGTCGGACTGTTCAATCTTTTATGATCATCACAATGGATCTGTAGCACGCGATGTTGCTGCAAGGAAGGTCTCAGGGCGTTGGCTGTCAGGCTGCCTTCCATATCCTTTCGAATGGACGGAAGCAGGTTTTAGAACCACCAATCGGCTGCCAGGAAGAAGCTGGATAACCTTGTTGTGCGCCAGCTTGATCAACCCGCCCATGATTTCAGCTTCGGAAAAGCCAAGACCTTTCATTCGGTCTCCTATCCTATAAAGAGGAACGGTTTGATGCCATTTTGGTAGTAGGGACAGGAGCGCCAACTGGATATCAGAGCTTCTACTCAAAGAATGCTGCCTCCATATCAAAATGATCCCGCCGTGTAACGATTGGAACGTTTCTTTGTTCCTGGCTTCCTTTGATATGCCGGGGCGTGACAATGGCTCGTGTGTGGTGCGCTCGGACAGAAGCGGCCGGTTCACTAGCAACGACGGCTGATTGCGAACCGGCCCGACGCTGGCGTCTGGAGGGCAGGGCCAGCGCTCGACAAATATTAGCACGGAACTCCGCGATATCCGATTCAACAATGGCGGATGTAAAGTCGTGGTTCTGGAAGAGGCTGGCCCACTGAAGCGCCGAGCTCAGCAGCCGCCTCAACGCGTCAATCCCTTGCGGCTTGTGATGTATTGGCGTTGAGAAGGTCAACCATATCGTCGGCCTCCTCCAGACGGCAATGCGTGAGCGTCTCCCGGTTCACCTCTTCGTGTGGGTGCAGCCGACGCTGATTGCCGATCGAATACCGCGCATTGACGCACGATGGAAAACAGCGCCATGCCTCTTACAAGGACCTGCGGGAGGTGCAGCACAACGCTGCAGTCTGTGAAATCTCATGATCGCGGAAGACGGTGCGCGGCGACAATCACGTTGAGATTCGTATTGCCTCATTTGTGAATGTTCCTGATCTACTGGATCATTGCCTCACAAGATTGCTCCTTTCCGCTGCGAGCCTTCAAGACGCGGAGAGTTGAGTTGTTTCGGAATTCGCACCGAAGATCATGGCATGGGCTTTATTTCGACGCCACTCCTTCACGCGTCGTTGCACTGTTCGCAGGAGCCCGTCGGGGTACTCATTCGGATAACGCTCTTGAAGCTGCTCGAGCAACTCGCGGCCTGTCCGCCACGGCTCCTCCTCAAACCAGGAGCGGAGATCGTCGGTCACGCGGATGAGCGGGTCTGGTCTGCGTCGCTCTAGGCGCAGTTTTGGTTTCGCTTTAGCCGTCGGACGGACTTCGCCTTCGGTCCAGGCATGGCGCAGGTTCTGCAAGAACGTTTCGATATCCGGCGTGACTGTTGACAGCGAGGCATTGTTGGCAACGTCGACAAGACGCTGCTGCGCTGTTCGAATATCGCGCAACAGTTTCACAGGATCCAACTGGTCGCAGATGTGTGATAGCCGATTTCGGACTTCGGTCGGCGTTCTCGGATCTGCCAAGAGCCTCTGGTAGGGTGTCGCCGGAGGATGATAGATCTTTTTGACCAATGCGCCGTCACGACGCTTCTCCCGCAGCTTAAAGGACGGCTGGAAGAAGTTTGTGAACAAGCGCACCGATCGGTATAGATCGGCTAGGGTCGCAGCGGCCTCGACCCCCTCATAGCGATGATAACCAACAATGCGGCGAACGATCGACCCATTCTTCTGCTCGACGAAAGCCTGATCGTTCTTGCGGTAGGGACGGCAACGCGTGAACTCGATATTGGAATCAAGGCAGTAATCCCTGATCGTTTCGTTGATGAAGACGCTATCGTTGTCGGTATCGAAGCCGAGCAGCGGAAAGGGCATCAAACGTCGCAACTCACTCAACACTTCCGTCAAAAGTTTCTGTTCACGCACAAGCAGAGGCGCACATTCAGTCCAGCCGCTGGCAATGTCGGTGAGGACTAGCGTTTGGACGAAGCTGCCGCGCGCGACGGGGCCGGAGTGCGAGACAAGATCTGCTTCGACAAAACCAGGCGCGGGATCACCCCAGTCAGAGAATTTCCGGATGGGGACGCTACGCCTTAAAGCAGACGAAGCAACCGAATGCCGGCGACGCCGGCCACCCGCTGTCTCGCGAATATCTTTCAGAGCCCGATCAATCGTAGCGGCGCTCATCTGCAACAACACAGCCCGGATCCTATCATCCAGGTTGAGGTGTCCGTGCCGTTCCATGGAGATGACCAGCGTTGGGAGCAGTGCCTTCAACCGCTTTCCACAAACACGGTCGGACGACTCCCACAACACGACAAGCGCCTGGCGGGCGGCTTCGTCATAGATCCGAGGCCGTGGTCGAGAAGAGACTTGATTATGGGCGCCGCGAAGCAACCGCATCGCATGTTTCCGATGCATGCCGCTGATCGCAACGAACTGATCGAGAATGCGCGACTTTTCCTCTCGGCTGCCTTGGAGGTAACGCTTTGCTAAAGCTGCAATCAATTCTTTCTTGGTCGTCACGCTGATGTGCCTCATCTGATTTGCTCCGCACCCACAAATGCCGGGAGCAAATCAGATGAGGCAACAGCCAATAATCAAGGAGCATTTTTAGCGAGGCAATGCGCCGTCTCATCCTGATCGCCGCGCTATAAGACGGTGTTTGCTACGAGAAGAAGCCCAGACACTGGTTTCTGCAGATGCAGCCGTTTGAGGGAGCGTGTCCGACGCTTCTTCTCTATCCGTCTAACTTCAGCGTGGTCCGAATGTTCCAGCGTGATTGAAGGTTGGGCTCATGCGGCTCACGATAATTCGGGCGAAGGAACGCAACCCTTGGCCAAGGATCTCTCGACCCTGCGTCGCGGTTAACAAAACCCGTTCTCGACGCCCAGCCACGATGACGTCTGCGGGTCAGAAATGATATCCGTAAAATGTCGCATTTTTCGCGGCAATGAAGCCTTATCCTCCGAACATCCAAGGCGAGGCCAACCAAAAACCTCTCCCAACGAAAGCTATCGCGGTGAGGACAAGGAGCAGGGCCAAGATGATGCCCGGAATGTCGAAGCAGTTCATTCGTGTTCCTCGCTGGTGCGCGCTCATTCTCTCAAGGGCCGACAACGAGCAGGTCCCGGGGCTGAGAGGGGTCCATCCGCGGTATCCGGCATTCACTATGTCCTCGGTTACGAGGACGTTTGGAAGGCTACACCTTGGATGGTCCGTCGCCGCCTTTCGAAAGTCGAACGATTTAACGGACTTAGGTCCAAGCGGAAGGTGTCTGTCATCGGACAAGGCGAACGCAGCGAGGAGCCGGTGTTGCCAGCTCGACCCGCCACGCGCACCACCGTCGCCGAGAAGAGGTGCGGCGCCAGGTGATGGCGATTTATTGGCTGAGCGGCCGGCTCGCCTCGCGCGACAGGATCGCTCTAGAGAGCCGACCTGCGTCGGTCGTCGGGAACGGCTCCGGCGCTGAACGTCATGTAGCGACCAAAGCCTCTGGTTTCACGCGGCATTTCGACCGGTCCTAATAGTACTTTCCACCAAACAAGTGCTGGTTTTCCTCATTTGGATAGGCTGGAGGCCGGCTCGAGGATCGAGCTAAGCCGGACCTGGGAAACGCCGCGCATTCGCAATGCGCTAAGGCCCTGGAAGTGTCTCTCGCTCGCAATCGCCGATTGTGAAAATGCTCCGCGTCTACTTGTTCTTAAGTAGCCAAACCTTCCCGGCCATCGTAATGCCGTAGACGTCTTTCGACCTGTCATCGTCGAGATGCCGCCGCTCCAGAAAGCCAAGTCCATTTAGCTCATCCAAAGCTTTGGCTGTCACGGACTTCACTTTCTGGGGCCGTTCCTTCCAGCGGTCGGACTTCGCGTAGGTCACCGTTGCGTTCTGGTGCGTCCATTTATTCGACGGCTGCGGATATAGATCTCCGTCTTTGGCCAGTTTCAATGCTGCAATTAGCGATGGGGAAAGCTCAATCATGTTTAGGACGCCTGTATCGTTGAAGACGCGTTCCTAACACAATCCACAGACTTTGCACGTTCAGCTTTCCTGACGAGTAATCAGGTGTGGCACAGGATGATCAGGTGGAAGGAAGGCTCGGGGGGGCAAGGGGTCGAGCCTTCCTCCTCATGCCGTGCGCTTGTGTGCAAGCGTTGCGGAGCTTACCCCCGGACGGAGCCTGGTTAGATAGACGAAATGCGTAGGGTATTATTTCAGCACAACGCCCCTACTTGCACTGTGCACAATCCCCCTGTAGCAATCTGCCCAAAGCAACTCGGGAGATGGCATGCTGAGACCTCGTCTGCTTCTTCTGATGTGCGGTGTAATCTATCTGTTCACGCTAGTCTCTTCCGGTTTCTTTTCATGACAAGACTTGCGGCTCTAAGGGGCGCTATTTCAGCTAGGCTGACCGCCTTTTGCATTTTTCTTTGCCTCTTCCCGCTAATCGCTATGCTGCTCACTTGTCTTGTTCTGATAGCTGGCTTCGAGCTTAGACGGCGGATCATTTCTTCGGCGTCTCCAGCCCCCGACGATCCGGAGCTCTTCCCCCCACTCCCAAACCGATCGTCTGATACAGCGTGGAAATCCTAAAGACGACGCGGCTGCGTCAACTTGTGTCGGTGGAACAAGTCTTCAGCATGAATCAAATCCGCCATCTCAAGTGCGTCGTCCAGCGTCATGCCTTCGAGCGGGTGAGCTTCATCTTTCGCGGGCCACCCGGAGAAGACGTCACAATCAACCACAAGCCTTCGAACGTGAGGCTCGACCGCAGGAGGCAGCGTCTATGGCCACATCCTTCTTATTTCCCAAGTGTAGGCTAAAGGGCGGGAACTGGAACCGTGGTACCCGTTCAGGGAATGGGGCAGGTCCTGAAGCCTAGTGACGTGCGAACCAGGTGGATCAATACCTGCCCCTGAGGCTCTGTGAACAGGGCCCAGTCACCATTGGAGTTTGGTGACGCAAGGATAATAGGCCGTCGATGCGACGGGAAGGTAGTGGTTGTTTATGCCATGCCGGCATCTGTCTGCTACCGTACGCAAAGGCTAATAATATACAAGGCATTTACCTTTCGCTTCCATTTTGCTCCTCATGGACGGCAGAAGAGATCATCGAAAACGGACGTTTATTGGCGCCAAGATCCTGCTTAATGGCGGCGCCTGCGTGCTGGATTGCGTTGTCAAGGATTTATCTGAGGGTGGGGCACGCGTGAGCGTTAATGGAGCATTTGCTGTGCCTGCGCAGTTCGATTTGAAGTTATCAGATAGCCGATCTTTTCACTGCCGTTCGAAATGGCGTCGGTTGGAGTCCCTCGGGGTGAGTTTTCAAGTCCTATGATTGAAGGTAGCGCCAAAGCAAGGGTTTCCATCGATCTCTATCGGCACGGATGGACATCACTCAAACTTCGGTGCCCAAGCCTTCGCGTCTGGGAGGGCCAACAAGGTCAGGTTCGAGAATTGTGCGAAATCTACAGTGAAGTAACCATGCTGCACGACCTGACGTCCAAGGCCGGAGATGAAGAGGCGGTGACCAAGTACGAGGAGCTCCGTCTTGCACTGGAAGATGATGTCCATCATTACCTGGCCTTCTACAACGATATGGAAGGTGATCTTCCCCTAGCTACCATTCGGGCTTGGGTCTCTATCCATGAATGACAGTGCCTCATCGTATGGCCAAGGACTGATTTAACGCAGCCCTTGGCCAAGGATCTCTCAACCCTACAGCCCTACAGCAGCGAAAGGGCAATCCGCGATTTCAGCGGATCGGTCAATAAGCCTCGATGACTGACGGTGAAAAGCGCTTGCCATCCGGTCGCATGTTGTTTCGAGCCGCAAGGCCAGCCTCTAGACATGCCGCAATAAAGAGTTCCTTGCAGACCGCGGGTGGCGTCTGGTGGTTCAGGGCCTTTCGACAGCTAATGACAGCTGCATCGTGATAGGCTCCGCGTGGGGAGGGCCATTCATTCTCGAGGAAGTCCAAGGTGTCGTGGACACTCTGAAAAGACACCTCGGTGCCATTCTGTAGTCGAACGTTAACAGGGACATTCCAGAGGACATCTGACGTCGTCATTTTTTCCTCCTTTTCTCTCAACGACAACGTAACGAGAATCTAATATTAGGTGCCCTGCAGCTCAAGAGGCGGCACGCGAAAAGTTAACGGTCGCCACCGGCGACAACCGCGACAAAGACCCCACCATTAGACAAAACGTGCCCCGCCTGGGGAGACCCAAGCGGGGCTGTCGTACAGGAAAGCGGAGAAGGTCGTTCATTTCCTTCTCTGCCGCTCAAACACAAAGATTTCGATTTTGTTCCGAGGGCGTCGATAACTGGTCTCGAAATGAGCAAGACATAGGAAAGCAATGATCAGTGAGCGGCGGCATGCGCATCGAGCGCGTCGATGACCGATTCCCACAGGGCGCCAATCTCGGCTGTCGCATCAAGTGGCGCAACACCGCCGCGAGGCGCCTTCGACACCGCCTCTGCCATCGTGCCCACGCCTGCATCCGTTGCCACCAGCCGCACCGCTCCGCGCTCAATCAGCTTGCGAAAGAGACTGTGGTGAGCAAGCGCATTGCGTTGTCGCGGCGCATTGACGACGATCGGCTTTCCCGCGAAGCTTGCGGCCAGCACGCTTGCCCGGCGAGCCGTCAACCCTTCCGAGAACAGGTAGCAAAACACGTCAACATGGTTGAGGATCCCGTAAATATCTTCGGTATCCGCAACATAGCCTGTTACCGTCACACGGTCGGCAATGCCTAGCCTGTCGGCAAGAGCATAGAAATCGCGCTCCACATTGTCGAGGCCGCGGATGAATGAGCCAACGAAGACGACGCCGACGTCATGGCCATGCGCCAAAAGGTGCGCGGCAACCTCAAGGACTGCGGTCGACTGTTTCCTCGGGTAGATTGAACCGAATTGTCCGAGGATAAGGCGACCGGCTTTGCGCTGTTCCTTGAGGGCCTGGGCAACCGAACCTGATCTGAGCGAAAACGGCAGGGCGAGGTTCGGCGGAATGGGGACGACATCTCGCTTGCGGGTTGCAAGGGCCGACAGGGGACTTATCGAAAATTCATCGGCCACTTCGGGCGCCGAAAACAGGATATGGGTTGCAAGGAGCACGACAGGGACAAGGACAAGCCTGCGCTTCCAGTCCAGCGCATCCCACTCGTGCAGCACGACGACGAGATCCTTCCGCCGAAGGCGGGTTGTCAACGCGACGGAAACAGGTTCCGCAAGTTTCCGTTTCCAGGCCACCACAGGGAAATTGAGGATCGCCGCATCGGCGTCGTCAAGGGCTGAGACGAGCGTGCGGATCTTGCCGTCGAGAAGGTGCGTACGGCCCCTAATTCCCAGTCTTGACGCTGTCTGGCGGGCAAACTCCTCGACGCCGCACGTCTGAACAGCGTCAGAGACAAGTGCAAGATAGCGACGCTTGGACATTTCGGACTTTCTGCGCGGTGGTCGACGGGGAAACACGTTGATACCGCTTTTTCGTAAAGGCCAACTTACGATTTTGGCTTCGAAAACATGAGTGTGTACGCCAGTCCCGTCACCAGTAACGGCGGTTAACTATAGCGCGAGGTTTTGCTGCGGTTGCTCGGTAAAAGCGCTAATTGAGAGGCTTGTTCTTGACCGTTGCCGGTTTTCGAAGGTGCTTGAATGGCTAGGCATGGCGGTGCGTCGGCGCCTCTCAGTTACTCGATGGTGGATTGGCCGACAAATCGGCTCGGAGCCCTTCCGATCGTGCGGGCAGGGATGGACGACTCCGCGGACGCGTTCATCAGGCTGGCTCTGGAACGGCGAGGTATTGGCGGGCGTCCTTTTTATTCGACATCCGCCAATGGTCAGGTGATCGCCCTTTGCGAGCAGGATGCCGATTTTCGCTCGTTGACCCGCCAGGCCGACCAGATCCACGCCGACGGGATGTCGGTTGTGCTGTTTTCAAAGCTGTCCTCGACTGAGCCGCTGCCGGAGCGCGTCGCGACCACCGATCTCATCCATGCGGTAGCGGCACGCGCCGCCAAGACGGATGTCAGTTTCTATTTTCTGGGCGCCACCGAAGAGGTGAATGCGCGGGCGGTCGAAAATCTGACGAGGGCCTATCCGGGACTTCGGTTTGCCGGACGGCGCAATGGCTACTTTGATCGCGCCGAGGAAGACGCCGTCATCGAAGCGATCAACGCGGCCGCGCCCGACATTCTTTGGATAGGCTTTGGCGTTCCACTTGAGCAGCAGTTCGTCGTCCGCAACATCGAGCGGCTGCACAATGTCGGACTGATCAAGACGGCAGGCGGTCTCTTCGACTTTCTGGCCGGGAGCAAGAGCCGTGCGCCGCATTGGATGCAGGCGCTCGGCCTCGAATGGCTCTATCGCATGATCCTTGAACCCCGGCGCCTCGCGGTGCGCTACCTCACCAGCAATCCGGTTGCCATCTATGCCATGCTGCGAGCCGTTGCCAGGCGCAGCCATTGACGGAAGATCCGATCATGAAACCCTCGATATCGCTCATCACGCCGAGCCATCGTGGCGATCGCGACAGATGCCGGCTGCTGTGTGACTCGATCGACCGCTATGTCACCGGTTACGACACCCACTACATCGTAGTGGGGGACGAGGATGCCGACGCGTTCGCCGGGTTCGAAGGCGAAAAGCGCCACGTTGTTGTTTCGTCCAGCCTGTTGCCGCCTCTGTGGTCCCTTCCGAAATGGCGTGGCCGGCACTACTGGTGGGCCCCATACATGCGCCTTCCGGTTTATGGCTGGCATTTGCAACAGTTGCGCAAGATCGCCATGACCCTCGCGCAGCGGAGCGATCGGGTCATGTGCATCGATTCCGACAACTGTTTCTGCAAACCCTTCGACGTTGGGGCCTTGGCGCAGCAGCCGAAAGTCGCTCATTTCGTGGCGTCCGGTGACGTCAATTCATCACGACCAAGGCATGTCCGCTGGTGGCACAATGCCCATCGGCTGCTCGGCCTGACGCCACCCGCCCTGCCAGGCGACGATTTCATCAGCCAGATGGTGCTCTGGGAGCGGCGAACCGTCGATATCATGACGAAACGCGTCGAAGCGGCGAGCGGCCTTCCCTGGTGGCAGGCGCTCGCTCGCGTCAGGCATTTTTCGGAGTACCTGCTCTATGGTGTTGCCGTCGCAAACGACGAAGAGCTGGCCAACCGGCACATGCGTGTTTCGCAGAGCCCGTGTCTGACCTACTGGGAAGGACCGGCGCTCGACCAGGCGGGCCTCTCCGCGCTCATCCGGCAAATGACGCCCGAACAGACGACGATTGCCGTCCAATCGCATACGCGAACACCGATCGACGTGATCCGCCAAATTGCGCTTGGCACGGCGGCCTAATTGCTGGCGCGATAGGGCGTCGGAAGGACGCCGAGAGTGGCGAGGGTTCGACCGATCGACACCAAAAGCGGATGGCTTGCCGGTAGCAGCCGTCGGGTCCTGACGAGCAGCGCCAGCGAGCGCATCGCACCTGCTCCGAGACTGAGCGCATTCTTTGCGATCACTCTTCCGGCTGATCCGCTATGCATCCGATCGATGACGTAGTTGATGCTACCCGTTCGCAAGGATCGGGTCATCAGGAAGCGGGCCGAAACCCGTTCCTCGGGAACGAATTCCCGGATCACCGCCTCCGCGCACCACCAGCTCTTGTAGCCTGCCCGTCGGCACCTCGTGAAAAACTCCATGTCTCCGCCGCCGAGAAAGTTGAAGCGCACGTCAAACAGCGGCGAGGGGAGACCTTCGAATACATGCCGGCGGATGAGGCAGTTTCCGGAGCCGTGGATCTGGTCAATCTGGCGCGTCGTGCCCTCGATCGAACCGAAAAGAAGATGCCGTTTGACGGCGTCGGTCACGGGCACCTCGAACTGCCGCACCACCGGTCCGCCAACGATATCGGCCTTCTCGCGCCTTGCCGTGCCGACGATCGCCGCAAGCCAGCCTTCGAGGGCGATCTCGTCGTCGTCGATCATCAGCAGGAACTCGGCGCCGGGAAATGCGTCCATGGCTTCGCCGAACGCGCGGTTGATGGCATGACAGTTGCCTTGCCGCTCCTCCGTCAGCACCAGGGATGGTTGGCACTGGCTGGCGAGGAATTCGCGTGCGTAGCGGGCACCCACCGGGTTCGCCGCGTCATTGTCAACGACCACGACGGCAAATGGAAAATCGGTTTCCTGGGCACAGACAGATTGCAGCGTCCGAGCGAGCCAGGCGGGTCGTCGAAATGTTGGGATGCAGACCACGGCCTCTACGGACATCTTGCTTTCCTGCATGTTCCAAATCCCCGTCGTATTAAGGACCGTCCAGTCGGCCAGTTCGGGGGAGGTTTCACCTCGCGACGGCGAAGCTTTAGCCGGCTGCGGGATAATCTACAATCAGGGCCTGATCATGAGGTTAACAGGCTCTGTCGAAGCCGCTCTGCCGTCGGCGCCGCGGGAATTGCCGGCAGCGTCGGTATGGGCGCCGCCGTGCTCACGAGACCGGCATTTGCCTGCAGGCGCAGCCCGAAGACGGCAACAAGCATCGTAAACCAGATCGGTCCGCTATTGCCGAAGAACGGGCTTTCGAGGCAGGCGAGAAACAGGGAAAACAACCAGATCCGCAGGAAAAGCCGGGTCAATGCCCGGTCGTTTCTTCCCTTCAAGGCGCGTGTGGCGTATCCGATCGGCAGGATGACAAGCCAGACAAACACCATCGCCAGTGCCGGTATTCCGCCATTGATCAGCTGTTCGACATAGCCGTTATGAGAATTGGCCGCGGTCACGGCCCATGTCGTCATCGCCTGGCCGCTGTTGAACAAGGCTTCGGTCTGCCAGAACGACTGGAAACCATAGCCGATGATGGGCCGCGCGGCGATTGCCGACAACGCCAGGCGCCAGATCGAACCACGATCCGTAAACGTCGGATCGATCCCGGCAGAGGCGAGCAAAGTGCTGAACGACGTCGATACGGCTGCCGTCAACAGCATGAGGTTCAGGCCAATGAGGCCAGCAAGCAGCATGGCGGCGCCGGCCTTCGGCCAACGTTCGAATGTCCAGGCAAGAACAAGGATTGCCGGCAGCATTGCTGCAGAGGTCTTTCCGCCGGCGTGGAGCACGAAGAACGCCGCCGAAAGGGTCATCAGCAGACCAAGCCTGATGTGCCCGGCCTTTCTCGCATAGAGACCGAAGAAAACGGCATAGACCATGGCGGCAGCAGCAACGTTCTTGTGGCCGAAGTGACCGCGCCAGTCGCCCGCAAGCGATTGCTCGAGGGCGTCGGTGGCCTGGTGGATCGCAAGGTGCGGCAGGGCGATGACGCCGAGATAGGAAAGAGCGATCGCGAAACCCATGCCGATCGACATCAGTCCTGCGAACTGCTGGCCATCGCGCGGAATGAGAAGCATGGCATTGGCGCACAGGCAGACCAGTATCGCAAAGATAATGCGGCGGTAGGCTGCGGCCGGATCACCGGCAAACAGGCCCGTAAACAGCATCCAGACAAGCAGACAGGCCAGCAGGCCATGTGGGCGCAACAACAGTTGGCGGGCCGGGTTTCGCAGGACCGTAACCAGTACCACACCCGACATGGCGACGACGATCAACTGGTTGAAGACGTTCGAACTCGCGCCATAGGGCGTGGAGAGGCTGGTGGCATTCGGGTCGGGAAAGGGGTTCAGGCCGATCCAGAAGTAGCCGAGGATCAGGAGAAACAGGAAGGCGGCGAAGCCGCGGCCGTCTCGGCTCGACACGGCCCCGACGACCTTAGTCATGGGTCTTGGCCTCGCTGTCAATCAGCCGTCGATAGTCGCGCCAAAAACCGGAGAGAAGGGCTGCGAAAATCCCAAGTCCGAGGCCGAGGATGCCGCCCGCACCTGACAGCACGTAGCCACGCGGCGGAAAGCTTCGCGCTGACGGCACAACGGCGGGGGAGACGATCCGGACGTTGGTCGTGTCGATCTGCTGGCGCTCGGCGGCTTCGCCGGCCCTTGCCATGAAAGCCTCGTAGACCGTTGCCTTGGCGCGTGCCTCGCGTTCGAGTTCGCGCAGATGAATTTGCGCTGCCGTATCCTGGAAGACGGATGTCTTCATCTGGTTGGCTTCCGAATTGAGTGCGTCAAGGGCCGACTTCGCCTGATCAAGCTCTGCCTTCGCCGATTGCACGATCCGTGCGGTCTCCGCATCGATCTGGCCCTCCAGCGCGCGAAGCTGCGGCTGAAGCGTGACGATCATCGGATGCTTTGGTCCAAGGATCGCCGATTGCGACGTCGCCCGTTGGCGCAACGTCGAATATTGGGTTCGCAGCATCGTCATCGTTTCCGATTGCAGGGCAGATGCGTTCAGGCGGTTCTTCGGATTGGTCGATACGAGCTCGTTGTAGCGTGATTGCGCCTGGATGAGACGCGCCTTGGCATCGATGAGCTGGGTGTTCGTCTGGTTCGACATGAGGGTGCTGACCAGTTCGCCGGAGCTCGACTGCAAGCCCTGTTCCCGCTTGAACACCTCGACGGCAGCCTCTGCCTTGGCAACCTCCGCCTTCAGGTCGCCGAGGCGCGCAAACAGCGAACTGGCTGCCCGTCCAGCGCCTTCCGACTCCGCCCTGGCAAGTTCTTCCTGGAACGCCGACGCGATCGCGTTGGTGATTGTGACCGACTTGGCAGCATCCTGCGTCCACACGGCGACGTTAACGATGAAGGATCGTTCGTCGCGGCGGGCCGTGACGCGCTTGGCGAGCGTGCGAAGCGCGTCGGAGCCCGGATCCTTCGATGTCTGAGACGCGAATTCCGGATCCGAGGTGAGCTTCAGGTCACCAACCACGCGGTTCAACACGTTGCCTGAGGTCAGGACGCGCAATTTGCTCTCGACATCCAGGAGCTGGGTGTCCCTCTGGATGCTCTCGGAAAAGATGTCGTCGGCAACGACGCGAAGGTTCGACGGGTCGACCAGGAGGTCGATGCCGGCGGTATAGCGCGGCTTGACGACGAAGACGACGGCATACCCTGCAACCGCCCCGAGGAGCGCACAAGAGATGATGAGAATGACGCCTTTCCTGAGCCAGGTTAGGATACGCGTCAGATCGAACTGAAGGAGTTCCTGGACCACGGCCAGACGGCCCTGCAGCGGCGCCGGTTCGACCAGGGTCAGGCCTGGCCGGGCTTGTCCGACACGCCCCTCCTGGCGTGTCGTCCAGCCGCGCGTGCTGATGACCGGAGTCTGATGTCTGGTAGCGGCTTCGTACATGGCGGCGAGATCTGAGTGACACGGCGCGAAATAACGCGAAATATACGGTCAAAAGACCTGATTTTCCTTAACTATCCATTAATGGCGATTTCATTTGTTGCGTGCGCGCGACACAGGCGTTCGATAAAAGCCGGACTCTCAAGGCTTGGCTGGCGCGCCCGGCCGAACCCTGTCTCATTTGAAGACAAATCGAAGGATGTTGATCAATGCGCAGGCGGGATTTCGTTCTCGGTGCCCTGGGTGCCGGCCTGGCGTCAACGGGCGCCTTCGATAGCCTCGTTCGAAACGACATCACCGCGCAGGCGGCATTCGCAAGAGGCGGCATTCCCTACGGCGCGGCGGTGCGCACGGACCTTCTCGACACGGAGTTCGACTACAAGGAAGCCATTATCGATCACTGTCAGATCGTGGTCGGTGAAGGCGGCCTCAAATGGATCGATCTGCGTCCGAGCCAGGAGCAGTTCGTTTTCGAGCAGCCCGATCGCCTGATCGACTTCGCCAACCGCAACGGGATGCAGATGCGGGGGCATACGCTTGCTTGGTATGGCGCCATGCCGGACTGGACGAAAACCATTGCCAGTGCGGCAGAAGCCGAACGCGAGCTCGTCCATCACATCACGACCGTCGTCGGACGCTATCGGGGACGGATCCCCAGCTGGGACGTCGTAAACGAGGCGATTGCCGAAACGCCGATGCGCGGCTCTGTCATACGCAATTCAATCTGGCAGGAACGTCTTGGCCCACGCTATATCGAGATTGCCCTTCGGACCGCGGCCGCGGTCGACCCCTCGGCGCAGCTCGTCATCAACGACTACAACGTCGAAAACCCGACATCCCAGTGCCGCGACCGGCGCAAGGCCTTGCTCGATCTCCTGCGCAGCCTGAAGGATCGTGATGTTCCGTTCCATGCTGTCGGAATACAGGGGCACCTGCCCGGAGACCTGGAGATCGACAGGGAAGGACTGTCGAGGTTCGTGGAAGACGTGAAGGGAATGCAGCTCGATGTTCTCGTCACCGAGCTCGACGTCATCGACGACAAGCTGCCCCCCAACGAGTACGACCGCGACCGGATCGTGGCCAGGCGTGCGGGTGATTTCCTCGCTGCAATCGGCGAGGCCGCGCGTCCGAGCGCCGTCCTCACCTGGGGGATTACGGATCGCTATACCTGGGTGCCGATGTGGTTCAAGCGATCGGACGGCAAGCCGAACCGGCCGCTGCCGCTTGATGCCTCGTGCCGACCGAAGGCGTTGATGAAAGTGATCGACGAGTTCACGCGCGCGGCTGAATGATGTTTCGCCAGATTTCGACCTATATGATCGCGAATGCCGTATCCGCAGCCTTCGGCTTCGTTTCGGTGGTGCTGTTCACGCGTATGCTCAGCCCGCATGAATATGGGATCTATGTCGTCGGAACGGGCGTCGCCGGTGTAATCTCGACGCTGCTCTTCGGCTGGATAAAATTCTCGGTACTGCGTTTCGAATCCGAAGGCGGAAGGAAGGATGTCCGCACAACCGCGCTCTATGCCTATGGCGGGCTCATGCTGGTCAGCCCGCTGGTCGTTGCCGTGACGTGGCTGATCGCCGAGAATTCATCGCCCTATGTCGTGCCCGCCGTGTTCGTCGCGTTCATGGTGGGGCTTTTCGAATTCGTCCAGGAGATCTTCAGATCACGCCAGCAGACGGGAGCCTACATGTGGTCCGTCATTCTGCGCGCGGTGCTGACCGTCATATTCTCGGCTGGTCTTGTGATGCTGTTTGGCATGGGAGGGCAGGGCCTGCTCGTCAGCGTCGCCTGCTCCTACCTCGTAACACTCCTCGTCTACGCGCCGGGCGTCTGGCGTCGGCCTCGCCATCCCTTCGATGTCGATCTGCTGAAGGATATGCTGCGCTTCGGGATTCCGATGACGGCGTCGTCCTTCGTCTTCGTCCTCCACACCGTCCTCGACCGCATGATCATCGTGACCTACATGGGCGAGACGGCCGCCGGTGTCTATGGCGCTGCTGCCGATCTGGTGCGTCAGATCATCCTGTTTCCAGGCGTCGCGATCGGATCTGCCACGATCCCTGTGGCGATCCGGCTGTTGACGCAGGACGGCCGCGAGGCCACCAACCGGCATCTGACGGAAACAGCCGAGATGCTTCTGGCCGTGCTGATGCCGATGGTCGTCGGGCTGGCGCTGGTGGCGCCAGGGTTCGCCTCCTTGATCCTTGGGCCAGAGTTTCGGGACGCTGCTGCGATGCTGATGCCAATCCTGGTCTTTGCCTGGCTGTTCCGATCGATCTCCTATCAGTTCGTTCACGTCAGTTTCCAGCTGGCAAAGAAGCCGGGGCTGATGGGTGTCCAGGGCTTGATCATCCTGGCGATCAACGTTGCCGCCATGTTTGTCCTTGTCCCGCGGTTCCAATTGGTCGGGGCGGCTTACGCGCTGTTGATTGCCGAGATAGGCGGCGCGATCGCGGGCTATTTCCTGTCCTATCGGGCTCACCGCTTGCCATTCGAGCTCAGACCGATCCTCAAGGTCAGCCTCGCGACCGCAACGATGGCCGTGCCGACCGTCATCGTCGGGCGGCACCCGACCGGTAATGTGGTGCTTGACCTCGCAGCGCCAATCATCACCGGCGTCGTCGTCTATACGCTTGCCGGCATTGCACTCAATCTCGCCGGCGTCCGCGTCGCATTGACGAAGCGGCTGCGACTTGCCTGAGGACGAACACGTTTGCGTGATTGGCGGCAATGCAAGGGAAGAGGCGCACTCCGTACAGATTCCGCTAATCCTTACCACCTAAGGAAGAAGCCAGGGAAGGACGCACGGCGGGGGCCGGGTTGGGGCATGGGATGACAACAACGATAGAGAATGGCGCGAATTCGGTCACAGGCGCGTGCTGCGCCTCGCGGCCGGTGGCTTTCGGATCAAGCACGGGCCTGTATGCCGAAGCGGATCAGGGCACGCGGCCAAGCGGCGTGGCCGTGCTTTTTCTCAATCCCTGGGGGATGGAGGAGATGTGCACGCGCAGGTTCTACCGGATTCTGGCCGAGCGCCTCTCGGGCATCGGCATGGCCAGCCTTCGGTTCGATTTTTCGGGCACGGTTAATTCGCTCGACGAAACCGCCGGCGAACGCGGTCTCTCGGTCTGGCAGCAGCAGGTTGCAACGGCCGCGGAAACCCTCCGGGAGCTTTCTGGAGCGCGCAGTCTCGTTTTCCTCGGACAGGGGATCGGTGCGAGCCTCGCCCTTCTATCTGCCGATAAGCGGCCGTCGCCGGACGCCCTTGCCCTCCTGGCGCCTGTGCTGAAGGGGCGGGCCTATCTCCGCGAGCTGTCGCTGTATTCCAGGCTCATCGACGACGGGCTCGGTATCAAGCCCGAGTTGCGGGACAACGCGGCCGGATCGATTGCCGGGATACGCATGCCGCGGGCCGTTGCTGATGACCTCCGGCGCCTGGACCTCACGAAGGTGGAGATCGATGCCCCCCCTGATCTGTTCCTTGCCGTTCGCCCCGGTCTCGAAAGTGACGTCACCCTCTGTCATCAGCTGGAAGCGGCTGGATGCCGGCTGCGTGCGACTGATTTTGCCGGTTATGATGCGTTTGTGTCCAATCCCCTCAATCAGGAAATTCCTGACGCCGTGGCCCGGGATCTGATCGATTGGGTCCAGTCTCTTCCCGGCTACCAAAGCGGGCGCCTTTCGGCGAGGACAATGCCGATGCCCGTCGCATCGGTTCGATCAAGGTGCATTCGCGAAACCGCGGTTCGGTTCGGTCCGGACGAGCGGCTCCATGGCATCCTGTGCGAGCCGACAGATTCGTTCGCCGGTGTAACGGCTGTCATTCTGACGACGGCTTATGATCATGCGGCGGGCTGGGGACGGTTCTCGGTCGAGCTTGCGCGCGCGCTCGCAACCGCCGGGGTGGCATCGTTCAGATTTGACAGCGCCGGCGTCGGGGATAGTCCGCCGGTGCCGGGTCGGCGCAGGCAGGTTCTCTATGACGAGGCGCAGGTGGACGATGTCATAATCGCGCGAGACTTTCTCGAGCAGCATGGCCCAGGTGGCAGCACGATCCTGATCGGGCGATGCAGTGGTGCCTACGTCGCGTTTCGTAGCGTCCTTGCCGATCCTCGCTGGGACGCCTGCATCCTCGTCAACCCGGTTGCGTTCCGGTGGCGGTTCAGAGGGCTTCCAAAGACCCTGAAGTCTTACCTCAAGAATGCGCTCGATCGGGAAAGCCTGCTTCGTCTGTGGGCGGGCGATCTCGACCTTCGCGCGGTGACCAGGAACATTTCCGTGCGTCTTGTTGACCGAATGGCGAGCCGGCTGTCGTCGGTTTTTGCGCCCGCCAAGCCACTGACGCAACTGACCCGGCAGGTGCACCGTGATTTCCAGGTTCTTGCCGATCGCAGCATGCCGCTCGCAATCGTCTACACCGAAGGGGACGAGGGCCAGGATATGTTCAGGGTCAATTTTGGCGATGCGGGCGAAAGATTGTCGGCCTATCCCAACGTGGCACTGCACCTCTTTCCCGATGCCGACCATAATCTGACACCGATGCCAGCCCGCGAAAGACTGATCGAGCTGGCCAAGGTTGAGGCGCTCGCGATTAGTGCCGCTTCCCTGAAAAAAAGTATGGCACGAGGCTGAAGGCCTTGGGTATCGATTGATGAGCCGCGCAAGACATCCTGTCCGCGGGAAGCGTTACCTCAGGTTTCAAATATCAGCAGGAAATAGGCCACGAAAAGGACAAGGTGCACGGCCCCCTGCATCAGATGCGTGCGCCCGCTTGCGAAGGTGATGATGCTGAGTGCGAGCGTCAGGATGAGCATGACGGAATCCGTACGGTCCAGACCAAGCACGACAGGGTGCCCGGTGACGTGGCTGATCACCAGCATTGCCGGGACGGTCAATCCTATCGTCGAGAGCACGGACCCCAGGAAAATGTTGACGGATCGCTGCAGGTGATTGGCGACCGATGCCCTGACCGCGCTGATTGCCTCGGGTGTAGCGACGAGGATTGCCATGATCACCCCGCCCAATGCTGCGGGGGCATGCAGCGTCTCGATGAAGTAATCGATCGGCGCGGCAAGTTCCTCGACTAGGAAGACGACGAGTGCCATGTAGGCCACCAGCAGGATGACGGGAAGAAGCAGGCCTCGTTCTTCCGTTTCGACGCGCTCGGGGCGGGCTTCGCCGGTATCGTCGACAAAGAATTCTCTATGGCGTCCGGTCTGCAAGCTCAAAAACACGCTGTAGAGACCGACCGAAATAAAGGCGAGGACTGTCTGCTGGACGAAGGAGTAGGGCGGTCCGCTCGCCGAATGGGTGAAATTCGGCATGATCATGCTGAGCGTGGCCAGTGGCACGATGACACCGAGATAGGCATTGGCGCCCTGGAGGTTGTGATGCTGGTCATGGCGCCGCCAGCCGCCAACCAGCAGTGACAGTCCGACCATGCCGTTGAGGATGATCATCACGACGGCAAAAAGCGTGTCGCGCACCAGGGTCGGGTTGTTTTCGCCATGTTGCATCACCGCCGTGATCGCCATGACTTCGATGGATGTGATCGCAAGCGTCAGGATGAGCGTCCCGTAGGGCTCACCCAGGCGTTCTGCGAGATCGTCGGCATGGCGAACGACCGACAATGCGCAGCCGAGGACGACTGAAAACAGCCATGCAAAAATGATGAACAGCCAGACGGGATTGGAAAGCAGAGCGAAGATCGATTGACCTGAAATCAGGAACACGACGCTCGTCAGAAGACCGAACGCAAGGAGCCGTTCACGGCGTATCGACGCCAGCCCTCTGCGTTGCTGCATGGCTGCTTCCCGATTCATCCTTCCGCCCTCGTTATGCCGGCAAGTATACGCCACAAGCCGACGGCTCCGTCCACTCCCATCGTTAGTGGAAATGGCGTAGCCGTGACCTTAAAGCCATGCGATCTCTCGACCGTCATCGTGGCTCGCGAGCGATTTTGCCAACGGGGAGGCTCAGTCGCTATCCCGTCTGGACAAATTTTTGCACTGCACTATGATCCGCGGACCAGCTGCAAACGCTTCGAGGTCCGGAATGGATGCCGCCAATGCGCTTGATGCCAGGACACCCGATATTTCCGACGACCATTTACAGACGCTCTTCGCGGCGATGGAACGCGACGGTTTTTGCTGCATTCCAGATTTCGTGGACGCAGCAAGCCTCTCGACCATGCAGGCTTTTGTGGCTTCGTCGGTAACCGGGTCAAAGCACGAATATGTCGCATTTCAAGGAAGCGAAGCAGTCAGGGGATCGGGACTGGATGAACTGGCACAGTCAGGCCGGTTTCAGTCGATCTTCAGGCGTCTTTACGAGGCGAGCCGAAGAAGGCCGGCCCCTCCGGTCGAATTCCATCAGGTGTTGCGGTGCCTCACGGGAAAAGGCATGACCGAGCACTCCCTCAATTTCCACTATGATTCCTATCTGATAACGGCGTTGATCCCGATCGTAATACCGACGGCAGGCAGGCCCGGCGATCTTTACATGGTCCCGAACAGGCGGCCCGTTCGCGCCAGCTATGTCGGCAACCTCCTCGACAAGATCCTGGTGGACAAGGTCCGCCAGAAGTCCCTGAGAGACCGTGCCGAGAAGGATCCGACGTCCTTCACGCGGATAAAGATGGTCCCCGGATCCCTTTATTTCTTCTGGGGCTATCGCAGCATCCATGCGAACGAGCCTTGCGATCCCGGAACAGTCAGGGCAACCGCGCTCTACCATTATTTCGATCCACATGCCGAAAGCGCGTTGAAGGCACGGCTCAGACATTGACCGCAATGATCAGCGCGTGGCGACCGCCGACAGTGACAGCGCTGTCACCGTACCCCGAGAGCTTGCGAGCCACGCCCCACGACGGTTCGACCAACACCGGCGGTGACCGGCGAGCGTTGTTTTTCGCTTCCGCCAGGGGCCGCATTGTGACGTCAAAATCGCTTGCCGGCGATCTTATGAGCTTGTTGCGCTCGGCTGGCCTCCTATGTGCTTGATGAGAAGAGACATGTAGAGGTCACCGGGTTGCGCGGGCGGCCCTGGCCGAAACGGGAGGAACCATGCAGGAGCAGACAGTCGTTCACCGTGAGGCCCACATCCCGGCGCCGCCATCTGCCGTTTTTGCCTTGCTGACCGATCCTGAAAAGATCCTGCGATGGATGGGAACTGAGGCCGAGGTCGAACCACAACCGGGCGGGCTTTACCTCGTCAACGTCACCGGCTCTCGTTTCGCCAGGGGATCGTTTCGGGAGGTGATACCTGTACACCGGCTTGCCTACAGTTTCGGCTGGGATGGAAGCGAGATCGTGCCACCCGGCTCAAGTCTGGTGGAGATCGATCTGATCGAAAAGCCGGACGGGACGCTATTGAAGTTGACCCATTCAGGGCTGCCCAACGCAGAGCAATGCGCCGGCCATTCGGAAGGCTGGGAGCACTATCTGGGACGGCTTGCAGAATGTGCAGCTGGGCGCACACTGGGTCCGGATCCCTGGAGAGGCCGGGTTTGATGGCTGCAAACAGGAGGGCCGTCTACGCTAAATGTGGACCTTACCTCGGAGCGAACGATGGTCTCGCCATGACGGCATGAAGATATGGAGCTTTCACCCTCCCTCACATGGCTTCTCGATGAGGCTGGCTCTGCGCCAAGTCCCGAGTGGTTCCTCGCGGAACTGGGTCGCAGGCTTCTTCTCGATGGCATGCCGATTGCGGGTGGCGCACTGACCCTTGCCGCGCCACACCCGATCATCACGCGTCGCACCTGGCTCTGGCGTGCCGAAACGGGAGAGGTCATCGAGGCTCTCAGCTTTTCCAACACCTTGTTGAGGGAGGCCGACGGTCAGTGGCTTTTGGGACTGGGACCAGTTGAGGAAAGCATTGTCGGCAAACCTCCAGGCAACGCTACCCTTGGATGGGCGGGAGCCCGGCCGTTTGCCGACAGCGAGGGCCTCTGCCTGAAGGACGTGGCCCGGTTCGCCGCACCGTCCGTCGCTGCGTTGTCAGCGAGGGCAGGGCTGACGGCCCTTCTCGAAGCTTATCTTGGCCGCAGAAGTGCCGCGCGCGTACAGGCCGGAGCGATGACCCGTGGCGTCGGCGAAACGATACAGGCTGCCTTGCTGTGTGCGGATCTGCGCGACTTCACCGCTCTTTCCGAGGCAACAGAGCCTGCCGTGATGATCGCGATGCTCGACGCCTGGTTCGACCGGATTGCCGGTGCGGTGCATGCGTTTGGCGGCGAGGTGCTGAAATTCATGGGCGATGGTGTGCTCGCAATCTTTCCCGTTACCAGCACGCCGCGATCCGCGTGCGAAGCGGCACTGCGCGCTGTCTCCTCGGCCCGCGCCGGCATGGCTCACCTCGATTCCTTGCGTCAGGATAAGGGGGCACCAGCGCTTCCATTCGGAATTGCCGTGCATTTCGGGGAGATCCTTTGGGGCAACGTCGGCGCTGCGGATAGGCTCGATTTTACGGCGATCGGGCCAGCAGTGAACCTTGTCAGTCGACTTGAAGGACTATGCAAACCCTTGGGACACAGTGTCCTGGTTTCAGGAGCTGTGGCCGCCGAGGTGGTGATGCCCCTCGTCGCTGCCGGAGAGCACCAGCTACGGGGGATAGCCAAGCCCTGTGCGGTCTTCACGCTGGTCTAGGAATGAAGGGTCGGTGCGGGGCAAGGCACGACCGCGCCACGGGCTCAAGCGCAGAGCGGCCTTGGTCCTTCGCACGACCGGAAATCAGAACCAGACGTCGGCGACGGTACGGGCGTCCGGTGGGAGATCCTCGAAGCTGTGGAGCCCGTCGAACCTTTGCAGCCGGATTCCGGCAACATCATCGGGCTCGGCCAGGCGAAGGTTGACAGCGATCCTGGTGCGTCCATCGCCACCAGGCTGCAGCGCGCGCCAGCTCACGAGATTTCCGCAGCGACTGCAGAAGTTGAATGAGAGCGAGCGTGAACCGCAGGTATAGGCCGTCAGCGCTCCGGAAGTGTCTGCGACTGTAATTCCCTCACCGTCATAGTCGTATGCCCAAAGCACGCCATAGCGACGGCAGAGCGTGCAGTTGCAAATCGTGGCGTCAGGAATTGCACCACGGAATTCCCAGTGGACCGCTCCGCAGTGACACGACCCGCGGATAGTCGGGCCCGATGCGATGTTATCGGTGGGCGTTGCCATAGACGTTCTCCCGAGGGCTTGCCTCGAGATCTAACGCAGGTCGTTCAAAAAAATAGGGGCGCAAGCCTCGCTTGCACGTCGTCGGCTGCCTGTCGCTACGGCATCAACGCCTTCACTTGACGGCAGCGTCACCAGTTCCCCGGCCGAGAAGCGTGCCGACAACAAGAACGATGTCCTGCCAGAACCCGGCCTTCCTGATATAGCGGGCGTCGGCCTGCGCGAGTGCCTCTGGCGTCGACATGTCTATCCCTTGGAGCTGGGCGAGGCCGGTTATGCCGGGGCGCACGGAAAAGAC
Organism: Rhizobium sp. BK399; assembly: GCF_014194695.1. GTDB lineage: Bacteria > Pseudomonadota > Alphaproteobacteria > Rhizobiales > Rhizobiaceae > Rhizobium. Next base: position 118,359 of record NZ_JACIAH010000010.1, read on the forward strand.
GCGGTATTTGCGGCGCGCAGCAATGACCTCACCTTGGGTCGGCAGGCAAGGCCTCGGACCGACGAGGCTCATTTCGCCCTTGAGCACATTGATGAGCTGCGGCAATTCGTCAAGCTTGTAGGCCCTCAACCTTCTGCCGAGCGGCGTGATCCACGAAACCGGCGCGTCGTGGGAGCCGACATTAGGCGTCCCCGCCGCCATGGTCCGGAACTTGATGCATATAAATGGCATCTCATAGCGCCCCACGCGCTCCTGGCGAAAAAGCGCCCCGCCCGGAGATGATCGGCGCACAAGGATTACAAGAACCAGGAAGACCGGTGACAGGAGGATCAGTCCGAACGATGCCGCGCAAATATCGAACAGCCGCTTCAAGAGTCGATTAAAGCCGTGGAGCATGAAAAATTGCATTCCCGTCAAAGTTGCTGACCCGAAACGCTTAGAAACAGCGCTTCAGCGCTTGCCCCATATCAAAAGGGGGCGTCCAATCCAAGAGCGTGCGCGTCGGCGTAATGTCAACTTCCAGCCAGTCGGTCAGGCGCGACAAGAGTTCCGTCTTGCCGGCAATCGCTGCCAGGCTCCGCAAGGCGAGCGTAGGACAAGGCAGCAGGCGTGCCGGGCATCCCGTTGCGGCAGCAAGGCGCCTGACAAGTTCCGGCGTCGAGACTGCCTCGTCGTCACCAGCCAGCAGGGTCTGGCCTGCGGCGGCCGGATGCAGCGCCGCCGTCAGGATGAGGTCGGACAGGTTTTCCACATAGACCATCGATCGGCGATTGCGGATCGACCCAAGGGGCAGGGGTATCCCGCTTTTGACGAGCTTGGTCAGGGCGCGAAAACTGCCACCAACGTCGCGGCCATAGACCAAAGGCGCACGGATGATGACGATCTCCATGCCCGAGGAACCGGACAGCTCGATCAGGCTTCTTTCGGCCTCGAGCTTGGAGACCGCGTAGCCGCTCACCGGGTTCGGTACGTCATCCTGCCTGAAGGGATGGCCTTCAGCGGTTCGTTCGCCGTGGACCTTGATCGTGCTCAGAAAGACGAAGCGCCTGACGCCGGACGCGGCAGCCTGTCGGGCAAAATTGACGGTTCCCTCGACATTGACGGTCCGAAGGAGCGCGCGATCCTCCCCGGATCCGGCCACGACATTCTGGTTGGTGGAGGCAAGATGAATGACGATCTCGATGCCTGAGAGCGCTGCGCTCCAGTCGGTGGCGCCGTTGATATCGCCGACGGGGCTGTACCCATGCCGATTGGAACGGCTTGCCGCCCTGAAGGCAGTGCCGCGCGTGCACAATTCCTGTTGCAGATCCTGACCGACGAAACCGGTCGCACCGGTGACGAGCAGCATCGTCAGCTCCTGGCCGGGGGTCGGGTGGCGCCGAGATCGGCGCAGGATAGCGTCATGATGCCAATCCCTGGCGGAGCGACACCAGGTCGACGACGACATCGAACGGACGGTAGTCCTGGACGAGTTCGCTCAAGACCCGCCGCAAGCCGTCGGCATCTCCCTCCTCGGCGACCGAGCTCAATTGCTCCAGCTTCGGTGTCAGCGTCTTCCATGCGATGAAGCGCTCCCGCGCCCGCATGATCTTGGCGTGTGCCGTCGGCTGGGGATCGTCACCGATCAGCAGTTCCTCGTAGAGCTTTTCGCCCGGGCGCAGGCCGGTCGTCACAATGCTGATGTCGCCTGACGGATTCCGCTCATCCTGGAGGGTCAGGCCTGACAGTTCGACCATGCGCCTTGCGAGATCGATGATTTTGACCGGCTCGCCCATGTCGAGGACGAAGACATCGCCTCCCTTGGCCATGGTACCGGCCTGGATCACGAGTTCGGTCGCTTCCGGAATAGTCATGAAGAAGCGCGTGATCTCGGGATGCGTCAGGGTAATCGGCCCGCCTTGCCTGATCTGCTGGCGAAACAGCGGAACGACCGAACCGGATGATCCGAGCACATTGCCAAAGCGGACCATCGTCAGGATGGTCGACGCGCCCTCGGCTGCCAGTCCTTGGAGAGCCATTTCCGCAAGCCGTTTGGTAGCGCCCATGATGTTTGTCGGCCTGACAGCCTTGTCCGTGCTGATCAGGATAAATCGTTCGACACCTGCGTCGATCGCTGCCCTGGCAACCGTGACCGTGCCGAACACATTCGTCTTCACGCCCTCGACCGGGTTCTTCTCGACCAGCGGCACATGCTTGTAGGCTGCGGCGTGATAGACGATATCGGGCTTCCAGGTCGCCATGATCCTGCGAATGCGCTGTTCATCGGACACGCTGGCAAGAAGAGGCACGATCTGGACAGCGCCATCCGGATTCTCGTCCAGCAACTCGTTTTCGAGGGCGTAGAGACCATATTCGTTCTGGTCGAGAACGAGGAGCGTGGCTGGCTTCAGCCTAGCGAGACCCCGGCACAGCTCGCTGCCGATCGAACCTGCCGCACCCGTCACCAGAACCACCCGGCCGCGAATGTTTCGCTCCAGGAGAGCCGCATCCGGCTTGACCGGTGTTCGGCCGAGCAGATCCTCGATATCCAGTTCCTGCAGGTCGGTGAATTCCGCTTGGCCGCCCGCAAGCGCGTTCAGATCCGGAACTGTGCGCACGGCAACGCGGGCTCCGCGAAGTTTCTCGAGAATTTCATTGCGGCGTGAGCGATCGATCTTCGGAAGAGCAAGCAGGATCGTGCGGACGTTCAGCCGCGAGCTGAGCTCCACGATCTTCTCGGGATCATAGACCATCGCACCGCCGATCAGGCTGCCGTGCAGGCTCCTGTCGTCGTCGAGATAGCCGACGACCTTGAAATCGGCGCTGCCGCTGAGCGCGCCGGCAACTTGCCTGCCGCCGGATCCGGCACCATAGATCAGCATGTTCGTCTGCTTGTTCTGCCGCAGGATCCGCTTGTAGGCCTCGCTGAAGAAATAGCGTGCCATGAACCGGGTCAGGCCAATAGCCAGCAACAGCAGCAGTGGCTGCATGATCCCGATCGTGCGCGGTATCCCGGGAAAGCTGATGGCCGTGAACACGGCCATGAAGGCCAGGCCATAAATCGTGATCGCCTTGATGACAGTAATAAAGGCCGACCAGCCGAGAAAACGGAAGATCGCCCGGTAGAGACCCATTGTAATGAAGATCGGCAGGGCGATCACAAGCGATACGGGGATCGTCAGCAGTTGCAGGCCAGTAAGGGTCACCCAGTCGTTGAGACGAAAGCAGAAGGCAAGCCAGATCGTCAGGATGCACAGGCAGCAATCGACCAACACCGCCAATGCGCGCTTTGTTGGCCTGGGTAAGTCGAGAATGCTCTGGACGTATTTGTCGGAAACCGCCCGCATCCGATCTAGCCCCCGACCGGCTGCGGCATCGACGAGCCGCCAGAAAGCGAGGCCCCGTTACGTCGATCGGCAATGGAGGCCGAACGAAGCTTCATCGAGCAGGCAAAACATATGGCCCCGAAAAGCAGCGCGTAGGATTCTCCGATCGCAAGTCGGTTGTTGGAATTGCTGAGAATCGTGGTGGCAAAGTAGATCGCGAACGTCAGATGGCAGGCAAACGCGCTCCTGCTGACGATGCCGGCCGCGCAAGCCCGATAGACACGGTAAAGGCCTGAAAGGACGATCACCGCCAGAATGGCAAGACCAACGAAACCATAGCGGATGAGGATCTCGAGATATCCATTGTGCATTAGCGTGTAGGTGACACCGCGGTACGGCGTGGTCTGCCAGATCGCCAGCCAACCATTGCCGCTGCCGAAGACCGGTGCGACAGATATGACGTCGATCGCGTTGGCCCAGAGCTGCAGTCGCTCATCCAGGGATGGCGGCGTATCCGGGGAAGCGATCGCGTCCTGCATGACGTGTTCGACGGAAACGCCGCTTTCTACCCGACTGGCGATACCCATGACGGACTCGAACGTGGCGGCTCCGAAATGCGCGACATTGCCACGAACCTCATAGGCGCCCCATGATAATACCAGGAGCCCGGCGATCGCGGCCAGCAAGACGGTCTTGCGCCTGAGGTAGAACAATGTTGTACCAAGCATAAGCCCAAGGGCTGGAAGCAGGGCAACCCATACTCCCTTGGACTTGGCACCATAGACGTTGAGGATCGCAAGTCCGATCACGGCCACGGCAATCGCCAAGACGATCGACTTGGTCCGCGCCGAGCTTCCGATTTCCCATTGGTGCAGGGCCCAGTAGAAGGCTCCGATGAAGAGAAAGCCACATCCGACCGCGCCGTGGATCGAATTATGGTGGAAGGCGGGTGAGATCCGCTCTCCGGAAAGCAGCATGGAGAAGGGTGTCGATATGATCAGCACGACCAGTACGGTGCAGAAGAATGCTAGGAGGATCGGCCTGACCAAGTGCCAGCTTGCATTGAGCGCCATGCCCATCGCGGGAAAGAAGATCGCGAAGGCGTAGAGCCACTCGGACGCGCCCTTTTCATGGTCAACGATCAATCCGAAGAGAAACCTTACCAACGCGAAAGCGCCCCAGGCGACGCAGAGGATCGCCAGCCAGTCGCCTGAATTGGCGCGGATGGGCGCCCTGCGATAGGCGAGGGTCAAGCCCAGGAGGAGAAGGGCAGCGTAGCGATAGAAATCACTTTCTATCACGGTCACCGACATCATTCCGAGCCAGAGAATGGCGAGAACGACGTCAAGGCCTGTCGACTTCACCTGGGTGACGGATATGGGCATTGTCATGATAGTGCATACCGTATTCGGCGCGCATACTCGAGCATACGAAGCAAATGCGTTCCGATCTTGCGGACGCCTCGCAACTTGACGGCACGGTATTCAGCCCTGTTGGCGATCTGGCTCACGGTGGAGCGCTCGGAGAGTTCAACGATATTGCGCCGGACGGTGTAGATGCTGACGCCTGTCTTCCATCCGCGCTCGAGGGTCATGTCGTAGGGAAATTCGATGTCGTTGGCGCTTCGAAGCAGCTTTCGGGCGCCTTCGCGCGTAACAAGATAGCAGGCGGCGGAGCCCTGCGGGCCGTGCAGGCAACGCCCGATTTCGTCTCCGTACTCGGAGACAGCGACGGTGCGGCACCATTTTGACCTGTGATTGAGCAACTTGACCACCTCGGCGGACGGAACAGCCTGCAGGATCGCCGCCGCCCTCTGTGTGAAATCCTGCCGCAGTTCCACGTCATCTTCCATGATGATGGCGTTTTCGTAGTCACTCGAAAGAAAAGCCTGCAGTGCCCTCATGTGGGCACGATAACAGCCATATTCGCCGGGAAGCATCTGCCGCCCGTTCCGGCGCAGGAACTTCTTCTCGTTGAAGCCGGATCTCTCCACGACAGGAATGGAGCGTCCATCGACGCCGGGGACGCGATCGATCTGAATGCCGGCCAAGGTTGCCTGCGACGACACTTCCGCCCACCGATCGGAGGAGCCGTCCATGTTGATCACGTACGCACCGATCGACCGTTGCAAACGCCTCTGTCCTGTTGCCGTAGTCAGTTCCAGCATCTATTCCGCGTCTTTTTTGGCATGATGCACGATTGACGTATTCCGCGTTTCCGGGAAACCGAGACTCATCATCGTGTCGTCTGCCGTTGATGGCGCCGATCCATAGTATTTCCGACCATTCTTATCTACAACACCTTCTGCGTGTGTGTCCACAATTGTGACGGATCGTGCTCTGGCCGGCGTGGCAGGGATCGAGGAAACGTCGGCACCCGCGGCTGCAAGGCGCGCCGCAGTCTCTATCCTCGGATTGGCATGCCATTGCAAGCCCCGATACCATCGCCCTGTAAAGTTTTAGGGCCGCGCGATTAAACTGGCTTTTGTCCACATTGTCGGACCAGACATTTGCTGCTGTCTGTTTATCATCATCTGTCTTGCGCGCGTCTTCGCCTCTGCTAAGCATTCCATGTGAACCGAAAACGGAAACGAAAGAGACCGCACGCATGTTCCTGAGCGATCGACAAACGGAAATAGTCGGGATGGCAAGGTCGGATGGACGCGTGTTCGTGGAGGAGCTCGCGGCACATTTCTCGGTAACCCCGCAAACGATTCGAAAGGATCTCAACGATCTCTGTGACGCACAGATCCTAACCCGTGTCCACGGCGGCGCGACGTTTCCGAGTGGCACCGAGAACGTGAAGTACGAAGCGAGGCGCCAGATTGCAGCGTCGGAAAAACAAGCCATCGGTATTGCCGCGGCCGGGCTCATTCCCAACAACGCCTCGCTTTTCATCAACATCGGGACGACAACAGAGGCGGTTGGCGAAGCGCTGACCAACCACCAGGAACTGATGGTGATCACCAACAACATCAATGTTGCCAATCGGCTGCGACTGTTTCCGACCATCGAGGTCGTGATCGCTGGCGGTGTGGTGCGAGGGTCGGATGGCGGTATCGTTGGAGAGGCGGCGGTCGATTTCATTCGGCAATTCAAGGTTGACTATGCAGTCATCGGGACCTCGGCGATCGATGAGGACGGTGCCCTGCTTGACTACGACTTTCGCGAAGTGAAGGTCGCGCAGGCAATCATCGCCAATGCCCGCCACGTCATTCTTGTGGCTGATTCGACGAAATTCGAGCGCACGGCGCCGGTTCGAATCGCTCAGCTACCGCAGGTGCATACCTTCATCACCGATCGTTGCGTCACCCCCTCTATTCGGCGTCTCTGTCAGGAAAATAGCGTGAAATTGATCGAGACATCGGCAGCTGGTGCATAGAGACTGTCAAATCGGGGTTCATTTGCCGCAGATCCTGGGCTAGCCTCCCGTCATGAGTCTAGAAACCGTCCGCGCGTTTTTCAGCGCCCACGCTCCCGATATAGAAATCATCGAAACGGCCGAGAGTTCATCAACCGTGGCGCTGGCGGCCGAGGCGCATGGGGTCGATCCGGCGCAGATTGCCAAGACGATCTGCCTGCGGGTGGGTGAAGAGACGATGCTCGTTGTGGCCGGCGGCCTGTCGAGGCTTGACAACAGAAAGGTCAAGGACCGGTTCGGCGCCAAGGGCCGGATGCTCGGCCCGGATGAAGTCATGGATGTGACGAGCCATCCGGTCGGTGGGGTCTGCCCGTTCGGGCTCCCGACAAGATTGCCGGTCTACTGCGACATTTCACTCAGGCGATTTGACGTGGTCGTGCCGGCTGCAGGCTCAACCAATTCGGCCGTTCGAATTTCCACCGAACGCCTGGCAGACCTCACCGGCGCGACATGGGTGGATGTCTGCCAATAGACATTGAACCGGCCAAAAGCTTCAAACCGGCCGAGCAATCCCTATATATCCCCCTGACATCAGTTGGTCGTCACGACAGGAGAAGATTTGATGCCCGGTGCCGTTTCGCGTTTTGCCAAGTTCGCGGCGATTGCCGTCCTGACAGGCACTACCGTTTTTGCCTCAATCGGGGATGCTGACGCGCGTCGCGCCGGCGGCTCTGGCTTTGGCAGCCGTGGCACCAGGACGTTCCAGGCGCCGCCGGTGACGAGGACTGCGCCGGCCCCGGCTGCTCCGATCGAGCGGTCGATGACGCCGCGCCCCCAGAACACTGCTCCCTATGCAGGCCAATCGCCCGTCAATACGCAGCGCCCTGGCCTGTTTAACGGCTTCGGCCGGTCGATGATCGGTGGCCTTGTCGCCGGCGGCCTTCTCGGCATGCTGCTCGGCCATGGCTTTGGCGGCGGCTTCGGCTTCCTCGGCATGTTGCTGCAGATCGTGCTGATCGGGATCGCGATTTCCTTTGCCATGCGCTTCTTTGCCAACCGGCGCCAGCCTGCCTATGGCCCGGCCGCGGGTCCGGCCCCTCATAGCCCCATCGCGGCTGGTGGCAACACCTCTTCGTTCCGCATTCCTTCGATCGGCACAGGCGCGGGCGACGGTGGCGGACAGACGAATTCGAAGCCTGGCGACGAGGTCGGTCTTGGGCAGGGCGACCTTGATCGCTTCGAACAATTGCTGACGGAAATTCAGACGGCCTATGGGGCTGAAGACTATGCCACGTTGCGTCGACTGACGACGCCCGAGGCGATGTCCTACCTTGCCGAGGAGCTTGGCGAGAACGCCACGAATGGCGTGCGCAACAAGGTCTCGAGTGTCAAGCTGCTGCAGGGTGATGTCGCCGAAGCCTGGCGCGAGGATGGCGCCGATTACGCAACGCTTGCGATGCGCTACTCCTCGATTGATTCGCTCGTCGAGCGGGGCAGCGGCAAGCTCGTCAGCGGCGATGACAGCCGCCCGACGGAGACGACCGAAATCTGGACATTCCTTCGCAAGGGCGCGGGAGAGTGGAAGCTCGCCGCGATCCAGGGCACGGAGCAGCGTGCCGCCTGAGGGACGAAGCCTCCCTGATCTTGTCTTGTTGGCCAGGGCGGCCCGCCCTGGTCTGGCCCTCAACCCTCCTGGGCTGCGGAGGGTACGACCCAGAGCGGCCGGTCCTCACGTTTGCGAATGGCTGGCGGTGACTGGTCCTCGACGGCAAGGCCATCCTCGAGCTCCTGGACGTCCACTTCGTAGCTGTAGTCGTAGATCATTTCGCAGGCGCGTTCGTTGGCCTTGATCTTGGCGTCCGTTTCGCTGATCGCGATCGCTATGGTTTTGATGCGGGCCCGGAGCATCGAGCCCAAAATGTCCGTTGACGGCCGCTTTTCCAACCGCTCAAGATGATGCTCGATGCGTTGGGAGTGACGTTCGAGTTCGCGCTTGCTGAAGCGCGCCTTGCGCATTTCCTCGGAAAGATCCGTGCGCATGCGTGTGAGCGGATCGAATGTCCCCGGCTCGCGCTCGTCGAGGGTCAGCTGGTTGACGAGTTTCTCGATGACCATCAGGGCCTGGAGGTCTACCGGGTCCGCAAGTTCCACGTCATAGCCGGTGTCGTCGAAGACCTTCCTGCGCACCGGGTCCTGCAGAAGCTCGTAGGCCTTCCGTACGCGGCTGAAAGCATCCGGGTCGCCGCCCGAGTCCGGATGGGTCGCTTTGGCGCGCCGGCGGTACGCAGCCTTCACCTGGTCGTCGGTCGCGTCGCGCCGTACACCAAGAATCTCATAAGGATTGGTCACTATCCCTCCGTTGTTGCTCGGACATTGCCGTGACATCCATGAAGGGCATTCATCCCTTGAGGCCTTCTTCTATCATCAGTGGGGCGGAGTTTGGACAAAAAGAATAAACAAAATCGCTTATCCCGATAAAGCAGGCCCGACCGACGCGCATCTGGTGAATAGCCCCCAGGCCGATGGCCGCCTCGCGAAAACATAGGCAGCGGGACCATTTGCGGTCGGACGGCGAATTAAAGCATGCTCGAGCCCGATGTTAATCGTTATAATGGCGCGGTCCGCGTTGACGCTGTCTGTCAAATCGAGTTTTATCCGCCACCATTTGCCGGACCGCTCTCGCGACAGGCAAATCTGGAGGAGGTTACATGCGCACTATCCGCACGATCGCAGAGCTGCGGCAATTCCTGCACGGGCATCGACGTGAGGGGCGTTCGATCGGTCTTGTTCCCACGATGGGCTACCTGCATGTCGGGCACATGGAACTGGTCGCGCGTGCGCGCGGTGACAATGCGGTGAGCGTCGTTTCGATATTCGTGAACCCCTTGCAGTTTGGCGCGAACGAGGACCTTGCCAAGTATCCCCGCGATCTGGCGCGTGATTCCAACATGCTCGAAAAAGCCGGTGTCGACGTCCTTTTCGCCCCGGAGGTCAGCGACATGTATCCGCGGGAGATGCTTGCCGTCGTCGATGTTCCGCGGCTTGGAAGCGTGTTGGAGGGAGAGGTCAGGCCGGGACACTTTGCCGGTGTGGCGACTGTCGTGACCAAGCTTCTCAACATCGTACAGCCCGATCGAGCCTATTTCGGGGAGAAGGATTACCAGCAGGTGGCGCTGATCAGGCGCATGGTCGAGGATCTTGCCCAGCCGGTTGAGGTCGTTGCCGTTCCGACCGTGCGGGAAGCCGATGGTCTCGCCTGCTCGTCGCGCAATGTCTATCTCGACGAGAAGCAACGGGCCGCGGCCGTGATCGTGCCGAGGGCGCTTCAGGAAGCCGAAAGGCTTTACGCGGGCGGCTGTGACAGTGCCGACGAGATGGAGAGGCTTTTGAAAGCATTCATCGCTGCCGAACCGCTTGCTACGCCGGAGGTGGTCGCCGTTCGCCACCCCGAGACGCTCGAACCATTGCCGTCTTTGCAGTCTGCGCCTGCGCTCGTCGCACTCTTCGTGCGCGTTGGAACGACGCGTCTGCTTGATAACCGCGTCATCGGGGTTAGCCCGACCCAGCATTCGAGGGCAGCATAGTGAGCGCTCACGGCAAAGAGAAGCGCCAGACAACGGCATCCATCCGAGCAATGAAGGGCAAGGACCGCGTCGTCTGCCTGACGGCATACACGACACCGATTGCACGGCTGCTTGATCCCCATTGCGACCTTCTGCTGGTCGGGGATTCCCTCGGCATGGTCCTTTATGGCATGGAGACGACCGTTGGCGTGACCCTCGACATGATGGCCGCGCATGGCCGCGCGGTCATGCGTGGCGTCTCGCATGCCTGCGTCATTGTCGACCTGCCGTTCGGCAGCTACCAGGAATCGAAGGAGCAGGCCTTTCGCAGCGCCGTCAGGCTGATGCAGGAGACCGGCTGCGATGGCGTCAAGCTCGAGGGCGGCGAGGAGATGGCCGAAACGGTCGCCTTCCTCACGGCGAGGGGCGTGCCGGTCTTCGGTCATGTCGGGCTCATGCCGCAACTGGTCAATACAGCCGGCGGATTCCGCTCGCTCGGTCATTCGGACGAAGAGGCTGCAAAGATCCACCGCGATGCCGAGGCGGTCGCGAAGGCCGGCGCCTTCGCTGTTGTCGTGGAGGGCACCGTCGAGCCCGTTGCCCGGCAGATTACCGCCAGCCTGATGGTACCGACCATCGGTATTGGTGCGTCGCCAGCCTGCGACGGCCAGGTTCTGGTGTCGGATGACATGCTGGGGCTGTTCAATGATTTCAAGCCACGGTTCGTCAAGCGCTTCGCCGATCTGAGCCCGCTTGTCTCACAGGCCGTCCGGGATTATGCCGAGGAGGTCCGTAACGGGCAGTTCCCCGCCAAGGAACATACATTCCAGCCCAGGCAGCGCTAGCATCGGCGCTCTCCGGTTGCGGTTGACAGGCCGCAGTTGAGGGCGCTTTGGACCGTCCGAGTGCCCGAGGGCAAAGCCGGCCGTCCCATGCGTTACGGTGCGTCCGGACGCTGTGATCGGGCGAGCCAGTCGGTGATGCCGCGCGCTGCGGCGCGGCCGGTGGCAAAACAGGCTGTCAGCAGGTAACCACCTGTCGGCGCCTCCCAGTCGATCATTTCTCCTGCCACAAAGAGCCCGGGCATGGCCCGCAGCATGTAGTTCGGGTCGATGCCGGCCCAGTCGATGCCACCTGCCGATGAGATCGCCTCGGCTATGGGACGCGGCCTCAAAACGGGAATGGGCAAGGCCTTGATCAGTCTTGCCAGTCGATCCGGATCGTTGAGTTCTCCGCTGAGGGCAAGCTCACGAACCAGGGCGGCCTTCACTCCGTCGATACCCGCGCCTTTGCGCAGGCGATTGGAAAGGCTCGCCTTGGCATCCTGCTTGCTGAGGTCCCGTGCAATCCGGTCGCCGGAACGGCCCGGCACCAGATCGATGACGAGCGAAGCCGGTTCGCCGCGTGACAACCTGTCCCGCAATGCTGCTGCATGGGCGTAAACGAGGCTCCCCTCGATGCCACGCTGGCTGATGACGAATTCGCCGGGTAGGGTGCCTGCCTGCGAGGTTGCCGTGACGGATTTGACGGGCGCGCCGGAAAAGCGTTGGCGCAAGATGTCGCTCCAGTCGACGTCGAAGCCGCAGTTGGCAGGACGGAAGCCATTGACGGTGATGCCTTGCTCGCGCAGCCACGGAGCCCATGTTCCGTCCGACCCGAGACGCGGCCAGCTCATGCCGCCGAGTGCGAGCAGCGCGGCATCGGGACGAACGACCCTGGTGTCGTCAGGCGATGCGATCAGATAGCCACCGTCGGAAAAACCCATCCAGCGATGCCGCGTCCGGATACGAACGCCTGCTGCCTCAAGCTGCCGCAGCCAGGCCCGCAGGAGCGGTGAGGCCTTCATGACGACAGGGAAGACACGTCCGGAGGATCCGATAAAGGTTTCGGTCCCAAGCGCCGCCGCCCAGGCCCTCACGTCGGATGGCATGAAGGCGTCAAGCGCGTCCCGCAACCGGAAATTCGACGGGCCGAAGCGCCGGGTAAAATCAGTATAGTCTTCGGAATGCGTGATGTTTAGCCCGGATTTCCCGGCGAGCAGGAATTTCCTCGCTACCGTCGGCATGGCTTCATAAACCGTAACGGCGTGACCGTTTGCCGCCAGGCTTTCCGCGGCCATCAGTCCTGCCGGGCCGCCGCCAAGTATTGCAATGTCCTTTTTGACCATGAAACGGTGCTTAGGCTTTCGAGCGAAAGTCCTCAATACCGGGCTGAATGGAAACTGCAAGGTTTCCTGTGTTGGGCAGGGGGGAAGCGGTCGGGGTCATGCGCAATAGCGTGCCGATCGCCCGTGTGCGACAGCCGACGGGCGATTGGCCGTCGTCTCTAGTATCAGTCCACGATGCGCGGTTTGAATTTCGGTGGGCATGGCTTTTCAGCTTCCTTCATTGCCTCGTCGTGGTACCAGCAGCTGTCATAGACGGAAGGCTCTATCTGGCTCTCAAGATCAATAGACTTGCGCGGCTCCGCCGTGAAACGCTTTCCCGGGAAAGCGTAGATCGTCGCTGTCTCGTGATGCACACCAATGGCCATTTCCTGCCTCCTTGCTCATCCACTTCCGTCGTCTCAAGATCGATATAGCATAGATGCACAGGAAATGCGCGATATGATTGAAAATAAGGCAATATTTGTTGGAATAATGTGCATTGAGATCTGCTGGTCTTTGTATCAGTTTTTCGTCGAGTAAATTAAATGGGCAATTGCCTAATTGTTGTGCGGTGCCGGTGTGTTGCCAAATATCCGCCCTGACGAAGGATTTTCCAACGACGCCACCGATCGACAGGGGTAGGGATGTCTTTCTCCCACTAACTGATTGAGTCCGCTATCAGTTCCGTGGGGATCTACCGCCAAGACGAAAAATTGGGCGCCGATCCCCGCGGGACGAACTCAAACTGGCACGCTACGTGCATGATAGGTGGCATCCCTTCGCGGGCGGCCTTTCTGCGGCCGTTTGCTTGAGGATTTGCTCACGGTTCATGTTTGAGAGACTCGCAAATGACAAAGTATAAGCTCGAGTACATCTGGCTCGATGGGTACACCCCGGTACCAAACCTGCGCGGCAAGACGCAGATCAAGGAATTCGACGCTTTCCCGACGCTCGAGCAGCTTCCGCTCTGGGGCTTTGACGGTTCCTCCACGATGCAGGCCGAAGGCCGCAGCTCTGACTGCGTGTTGAAGCCTGTCGCGCTGTATCCGGATCCGGCCCGTGCGAACGGTGTGCTCGTCATGTGCGAAGTCATGATGCCCGATGGCCTTACGCCACATCCGTCCAACAGCCGCGCAACCATTCTTGACGACGAAGACGCCTGGTTCGGCTTCGAGCAGGAATACTTCTTCTACGAGAATGGCCGTCCGCTCGGCTTCCCGGAAACCGGATATCCGGCTCCGCAGGGTCCGTACTACACGGGTGTTGGCTACAAAAACGTCGGCTCGATCGCCCGCGAAATCGTTGAAGAACATCTCGACCTCTGCCTCGCCGCAGGCATCAACCACGAAGGCATCAACGCCGAGGTGGCAAAGGGCCAGTGGGAGTTCCAGATTTTTGGCAAGGGTTCTAAGAAAGCCGCCGACCAGATCTGGATGGCGCGCTATCTGCTTCTGCGCCTCTGCGAAAAGTATGGCATCGACATCGAGTTCCATTGCAAGCCGCTCGGCGATACCGACTGGAACGGCTCGGGCATGCACTGCAACTTCTCGACCAAGTTCATGCGCGAAGTTGGCGGCAAGGCCTATTTCGAAGCACTCATGGCTCAGTTCGATAAGAACCTCCAGGATCACATTGATGTCTACGGTCCGGACAACCACCTGCGCCTGACCGGCAAGCACGAGACTGCCCCGTGGAACAAGTTCTCCTACGGCGTTGCTGATCGTGGCGCGTCAATCCGTGTTCCGCACTCCTTTGTCAAGAACGACTACCGCGGTTACCTCGAAGATCGTCGCCCCAACTCCCAGGGCTGCCCTTACCAGATCGCCTCGCAGGTTCTGAAGACGATCTCGGAAGTTCCGACCACCGGTTACGCGGCCGCGGCTGCCTGATCGGGCCGTCATTATTCGATATCAGTGGCGCCGATCTCGACTGGCGCCACGTTCTTCTGGAGCGTACGTTCGACAACGGATTCGTTCTCTGGAAGGCGGCTTTTTGACGTGGTCGCTTGCTTGCATCATCCACCGGTTGAAATATTCAACCTGACACGCATAATCCTTTGCGTTGGCAGTGATTACCCTTATAGTTGAGGTAGATCCCCCAATCGCGAGTTGCCCGTGACAGGCAAAAAGAGCCGATTTCTCCGTCTACTTGGTACGCCCGCGTTATTCGCAGATGGCAATGAGATCGTCTTGCCTGAAAAGGCCTATGCGCTTCTCGTCTTTCTCGTGACTGCTCCCCAGTTTGCGATGGATCGTGAGGTTCTGCGCTCCATTCTCTGGCAGTCGGACCAGTCGAAGCAGCGCGCCGGCAGCTTGCGCCAGCTTCTTGCCCGCATTGATCGCGGGGTTCCTGAGGAAGTGCCGCGGCTTTTGAAGGCGACCAACACCCATGTGTTCTTCAATCACGAGGATTGGGCAGCCGACGTCCTGATGCTCAGCAACATGGCCGCGCCCTTGCCTCGGTCTGCGTGGGACCTGTTTCGCGGTGACTTGCTCGAAGGATTCAAGGCGCCGACGATGGAGGCCGAAGAGAGGGTTGTCGTCGAGCGACAACGCGTGGAGCAGCGCCGTGAAGCCCATATCGTCGCCCTTCTCGACGCGCCGGAAAAACTGACGTCCGACGATATCCTTCTGCTCGCCGGTCTGCTCATCGATGCTGATCCCGCAAACGAGATCGCTTGCCGGGCGTTGATGCAAATGCATTCGCAGGCCGGAGACGTGGCCGCCGCGCGCCAGGCTTACTCGCGTTGCCGCAGTGAACTCAAAAGCGAATACGGTGCTGAGCCGGATGCCGCGACCCAGGTCCTGGCTCATGAACTCGGGATCATCGTTCCGGCCGGGCTTGCCGGGCAGGCCGCCCCGACTGCGGCAAGTATCACTTTGGATCCCCTTGGTCAGCCGCGAGTCCTGATATTGCCGCCGGATACGATCCTGTCAGATCCGGTGCTGCAGCGTGTCGGTCGCGCGCTTCTTGAAGAGGTGACGATCGGATTGAGCCAGCAGCGTGGCTTCAAGGTGATCGCTGCCCATACCAGTCTCGAAATCGTCAACCGCAGCGTGACCGGAGCGCTGTCAGCTCCGACGCCACCCGAACTCAGGTTCGACTACACGGTCTACGTCACCATTCATGGCCGCGAGGACGACATCTATGCAACCTGCCGGCTGACGAAAACCTCGACCGCCGAGGTGCTGTGGGCGATCGACCTGCCGCTTGCCATCCAGAAGGTCAACCAATCGTTCGGCCAGCTCGCCCGGCGTATCGTGATGACGCTGGCCGATACGATCGAGCGGCGCGAGCTGCTGGACATGACCCATGACGTCAATCCGTCGGCCTATCGCCTTTATCTCGAAGGAAAGCGGCTGGTCTCGAAGACCGACCTGCAGCATCTGCGCCAGGCGAGAAAATGGTTCAAGTCGGCGCTTGCGCGTCACGACAGGTTCTCCTCTGCAAATGCCGGCATGGCGCGCGTGCTGGGAATGGAGTGGCTCGTCCGGGGAATGAAGGACACGCAGTTGCTGGAGGAGGCGGATCGTTTTGCGTGGCTTGCCCGTGACAACGATCCGAACAGCGGGCGGGCGATGCGTGAGCTCGGCTTTGTCGCCCTCTATCGCCGGCGCTTCGGCGACAGCCTGGATTTCTTTGCCGAAGCACAGATGCTCAACCCCAACGATGCCGATATCCTGGCTGACCACGCGGACGCGCTCTTGCATGACGGGCAGAGCGACCGGGCGCTCGAACTCAGCCTGGCAGCGCTCAAGCTCAATCCTCTGCCGCCCGATTACTACTACTGGAACCTCGGCGGGATCCATTTCGTGCAGGAAAACTACGCCAAGGCCATCGAGGTTCTGGATCGCGTCAAGGATCGTCCGGCAACGTCTCGCCTCCTTGCCGCGGCCCATGCAAAGAACGGTGACCGCAGGGCTGCGTCGCGATACGCCTCGATCGTGCTCGAGAATTTTCCCGATTTCCGCACCGACGACGTGTGGCAATTCGTGCCTGACCGCAATCCTGACGACACGCGCCAGCTGATTGACGGCCTGCGCATGGCCGGATTGTCCTGAAGCGTTACACGTTCCGCCTTTTGGGCTGGTTTCTTGTGCTGAGTGCGGTCACGCCGAAATAACGCCTGTCGAGGCATGTTCTCTCCTGTCTGCAGCACCCAGCTGCCCAACCAGGAGAAACCCGATGACGACGACCCAGATCAAGCCCGTTGCAGTCCGCCTGTCCGCAGCCGCCCAGGCCGTTCTCAAGCAGGAATGCGTCCAGCTCGACACGAACGCCACGGCGAACATCGTTCACGCCCTGAAGTTTCGTTGAGGAACATGCGAATGTCTGTTCAGACGGAACTGGAGCGTTTGGCTCGCGATCTCAGCCTGTCGTCGACCGGCATCAACAGCTATCACGACCGCTTAATGACGCCTGGACAGACATTCGCGGCGATCAAGCCGTATTTCAAGGAGCTCGGCATCACACGCGTCGGGCTGCTGACGGCTCTCGATCTGCTCGAAATTCCCGTGGCTTTCGCCACGCGGCCGAACAGCTACACGCTTTCTGTTTTTCAGGGCAAGGGGATCGATGAAGAGGCTGCCATGACTTCCGCCGCTATGGAGGCAGTCGAGACCCGCGTTGCGGAAATTCCGCCAGGCGCGCCTGTCATCGCGACGCTCGAGGGCATGAAGGCCGAACGCGCGCCGATGATCGATCTCGATTCTGTTGCCCGGTGTGTGCCTTCCGAAATCGGTGACCAGCCGCTCGCATGGAGTGAGGGTCTCGACATCATGTCCGATCGCCCGGTCTTCGTTCCCTGGCCCCTGGTCGGCCTCGACCACAGGGGAGCGAGGCCCTCTGGCTTTGAACAGTCGAGCGATGGTCTTGCCTCCGGCAACCGGCCCGCCGAAGCCGTCCTGCACGGCCTTTGTGAACTGGTCGAACGCGACGCGTGGGCGCTGACGCAGCTGCGGCCCTACGATCAGCTGCGCGGTGCCCGGATCGATCCTGCCGCCTTCGGCGACACCGTTTTGAATATCATCGTCGACCGCATCGAGCGCGCTGGCATGCGCCTGCTGCTGCTGAACATGACGACCGATATCGGGGTTCCAAGCTTTCTTGCGGTGATCATCCCGGGAAATCTCGGGGAACGGGTTGACGCCCGCTGGACCCATGTATGTGGGGGATGTGGATGTCACCCCGATCCCATACGGGCAGCGTTGCGTGCCATCACCGAAGCCGCGCAAAGCCGCTTGACGGCGATTGCGGGAAGCCGAGACGACTTTTCTCCGCGCATCTACCAAAGAATGGAGGATGGCGGCCCGATGCAGGATCTGGTCAATCTCTGCAATGAAAAGCCGGTCGCCGCCACATTCGGATCGGAGCAGCGGACAATCCAGGAAAACATCAGTCACATTCTCGACCGACTGAAGGCAAGGGGCATCCAGCAGGTGGTGGCTGTCCCACTCGAGCATCGGCATTTGCCGGTCTCGGTCGTACGAGTCATCGTCCCGGGGCTAGAGGTCGATGTCAGCGGAGAGTATATCCAGCTGGGGCTTCGCGCCGTCAGCGCCATGCAGGGAACTTTGCAATGAGAATCATTTTCGCGGGGCCCAGTTTCGGCGCTGACATCGACAGGCTGCGTGCGGAGAATCCCTCAGTGGTTTTCCGTGGACCGGCAGCGCGCGGCGACATCCTGCAAGCCGTCCAGGACGGCGCAAAAGCAATCGGGATTGTTGATGGCTTCTTCGGCGAGGTGCCGTCCGTATGGCACAAGGAAATCCTCTATGCCCTGCAGCACAATGTGATCGTGGTTGGCGGCGCCAGCATGGGCGCGCTTCGCGCGGCCGAATGTGCCGACTTCGGGATGGTCGGCATCGGGTCGATCTACGACGATTATGAAAGCGGCACCTTGGTTGATGATGAGGCCGTCGCCCTCGTGCATGCACCCGCCGAGCTCGGCTGGCTGCCCCTTTCCATTCCCTGGGTGGACTTCGAACCGACGATCACCCGGCTCTACCGGAATGGCGCGCTATCGCTTGCGGAGCAGAAGATGCTGTTTCTGGCCGGTCGCTCGCTGCATTTTTCCGAGCGAACCTATCCGAAGGCCGTCGAGGGTTGCAATTTTTCGACCGAGGGCCGGGCTAAGGAAATCCTGCGGGCGATTCGCGCAGGCAAGGTCGAGCGCAAGCGAAAGGATGCCGATCTCGTGCTGCAATATCTGCAGGACGTGGAATTTGTTGCGCAGAACCGTGACTGGGGCTTTGCTGCCACCTCTCACTGGGAGCATTTGCGTGCCGAAGTCACGGGTGCTGTCACGCCTGTAACGCCCGAGTAACGCCGCCTGTAAATGATGGGTCGTGTTGAAGCCCCGGAGGGCTCATCTATGGAGAAGGCGGTGGCAATGAACATTCTGACAAGGGACGAAGGAACGGGGAAGGAGTACGCCAGAATTTTCCGGTTGCTGTCGGCCGCAAAAGATGAGGCCCATAAGCTCAAGCTGCAAAATTTGATGCACTTGACGAACATGGCTCTTCTTCAGGTTGTCATTGACTGGGACGGGATTGATCCGGAGCGGGAGCTCGACGTCAATCTTGAGAAGCTGATCGGCACAAAAACGCAGGTCGCGATGAAAGACGCAGCCGAAAACCTGGTGCTTCTCGACTGCCACTGACGTTCAGGACCGGGAGGACGTTGACGTTTATTCGTCGTCCGTGTGATCCATGCCGGCAATTGCCTGCACAAGCTTTACGATCTTCTTGCGAACCGATTCGCTTTTGATCGACAGGAAGGCGGCATTGAGGAGGACGCCGTCGCGCGAAACGACAAATTCCTCGCTTGGCGACGGGTTGTCATTCGCCATGTTGGCGTTGACTTCCTCGAAAAAGGACCGGACATCGACGTCGAGGGCGCCGGCGATTTCGACAAGCATGCTTGCCGAAACACGATTCGAGCCCTTTTCGTATTTTTGGATTTGCTGAAACGTGACGCCGACCCTGTCACCGAGCTCTGTCTGCGATACTTTCCTCATCAATCGCTTGATGCGGATCGTCTTCCCGACGTGAACATCGACTGCGTGCGGTCCATCTTTCATCGGTGTCTCCTTCGAACGCCGGTTGCTGCGCGACTATAATGCCAGTTATCAACCTAACGGAGATAATTGAACGGATCAATTGTGTTGATACGTTTTTTATCCCGCATAGAGCGGTGAATCCGAACATGGTGAAAACGTCGGCCGGCCCGAAATTCTGACACTACGCGAGCCCCGGTGGCGTTCAGAACCCCTCAAGATCCCCACTACGCGATGCTCCATTGTAATCCGCTTTGAGGCTTTCTCAATGTCGGTTTATTTTCCGGCAAAACAGGCCACTCGGCGGCTCGCACCATGCCCGACCGAGCCACGGACGCGACGCGTCGTGGTGTTTGCGGGGACCTCGACAATTCTCTTCGCGATCGTGAACGCGGCAAAGATAGTCCCTTATTGGCAACTGAGACAGTTTGCCCAGTTCGACGTCAACTTGGCAAGTTGGATCGTTCCGGCCGCGATCATTGGAAGCTTCGTTGGACGCAAGTTGACGAAAGTGATTCCCGACAAGCTCTTTTTCCGCCTGGTCGAGATTGCCTTGCTCGGATTGTCGATAAAGCTCATTTTGGACTATGTGTCCGCTGCCGGCTGAGCACCGGGGGGTTGGCGCCCGGACCGGGGCTGACCGAACGATTACTCATCCCATGGAATGCGTTCGTGGCCCAAGCAGATTTCATTATTAATGTCGGCCTGGTCGGTCGAGAGAGGGCGACGGATCTTTTATCGCGTCGAGAGGTCCTTCGAGTGCCGTGCGTGGAGGCACGAGTTGCGGCTCAATCATGATGATCTGCGGCTCCGCATCGTCGTCCTCGAGCAAGTCAAACCCCCGATCGAGCATCTCGGAAACGTTTGGCTTGATCATGTAGACGGGGAAGGGAAGGAACGATCCAAAAGGATCGTAATCGAAGCAGCCGACGACGATGTCTCCGAAGGCTTCGCCGTCGTGACGTCCCATGAATCGCAACAGGCCCTCGAAGTTGATTGAGGAATTCACAAAGAAGCAGCGCGGCAGTCGGCCATGTTTTTCGTAAAAGCGCTCGAAAGCGAGGGCGGTCATTCCCGGAGAATATCCGGTTGTCTCTATGTCGTCCTTCGGGACGTCACCGCCGAAAATGGAGTGCTTTACCGCATGGAAGCCGATCACGCGGTCACGGCTTGCGTGGTCGTCGCGCCCGCCGAACAGGAACACGTCCTCGGGCGCGAGCGGCCCCATTCCCTCCGCGTGTCGAATGATAGCTGTCGTCAGGGCCTCCGCGCCCTGCCGGTTGTCCGAAATAATCGATGGTGCGTACTTGCCGGGCAGGTCGATGTTTACGTGCGGCACGCCCGCCCGCAAACAGGCCTGATGAACGCCGTCGGGATCGGTCGCGCCGGCAACGAAGAGAGAATCGATGGAGTATGCGATCAGCGACTCGACGGTGCGTCGTTCCTCCTCAGGATCCCGTCGTCCTGAAACAACCATGGGGACCAGCCCCCGCTGACGCGCCTTCGCTTCGAAGGTCTGAGCCATTGAGGAGAAGAACCGGGTATCATAGACGGGCAGGAGCAGTCCGGTAAGGCCGGATCGCGAGCTTCTCAGCGCACGGGCCTGGAGATTTGCCGTGTAGCGGTGTGCTTTAGCGAGCGTCATGATCTTGTCCGCTGTTTCCTCCGAGATCCGCCGCTTGCGCCAGGTGCCGTTCAGAACCGCGCTGACGGTCGAAGGCGACGCGCCGGATACGACTGACAGATCGTAAATCGTTGCTTTCTTTTGCTCTTTTTCCGACATCCGCGAATCTCCTCGCCTCTCGTCACTATTTAGAACAATCGCACCTCTTGACGAAAGGCTTTTTGATGTTATGGTTATTGCACCATCGATTGTGCAAGAAAGCAATAACGATTGTGCAAAACGATGGGCGCTTTGAGGAAGGCGACGAGGGAGGAGGTTCTGTCATGGAGCCGATAACGCTTGGCACACCAGCATGGGGCTCGTGTGGGCGCATCTCCTTTGCCCGCTGTTTGGAGGAGAGAAACCCATGAAGAGAATGCTCGCAATCACGCTCGGCCTCTCGCTGACGCTTCTTGCATCGACTGCATTTGCCGGGCCAAAGATTGGTGTGGTCGTTAAGATTGGCGGCATCCCGTGGTTCAATGCCATGGAGGCCGGCATCAAGGAGCAGAGCGCCAAGCTCGGCGTCGAGGGCTTCATGGTCGGCCCGACCAGCGCCGATCCGGCTCTCCAGGTTCGCGCTATCGAAGACCTGATTGCGCAAAAGGTCGATTACATTGGTGTCGTTCCCAACGACGCCAAGGTCCTTGAGCCGGTGCTGAAGAAGGCCCAGGATGCTGGCATTAAGGTCATTACGCATGAATCACCCAAGCAGGTCGGTGCGAACTGGGACTTCGAACTGGCTTCCGCCAAGGGCTTCGGTGAGGCGCATGGCAAGCTCCTCGCCGAGAAGATGGGTGGCAAGGGCTCGTACGCGGTCTTCGTTGGGTCGTTGACCGTTCCTCTGCACAACGCCTGGGCCGATGCTGCGATTGCTTATATCAAGGCCAACTATCCCGACATGAAGCTGGTAGGCGACCGCTACGGTGTAGCTGAAGATGTCGACAAGAGCCGTTCGACCGCTCTCGACCTGATGGCAGCGAACGCCGATCTCAAGGGCTTCCTCGCATTCGGCTCGCAAGGTCCGATTGGTGCGGGCCGCGCTGTTGAAGAGCGCCGCAAGGACGGAAAGGTCTTTGTGATCGGGCCGTTCTCGCCAGGACAGGGTGCGAAGCTCATCAAGTCGGGTGCTCTGACCGGCGGGTTCATGTGGAATCCCAAGCAGGCCGGTGAGGTCTTCGTGACGCTCGCTGATCGCATTTCCAAGGGGCAGGAGCCGAAAGCCGGCGATGACATAGAGGGTCTCGGCAAGATCACTCCAGAAGGAAATACAATCATCGTTGATCAGCTCTTGGCCATCAACAAGGAAAGCATCGACAAGTTGGTTGGCATGGGCCTCTAACCTCCCGAGGCCTCAGCCTGGGGTCGCGAGGAGCTCGCTCCACGCGACCCACTCCTTAAGATTTACTGGTACCTGCGGACCCCGCCGAGCGGGCGGCTGATCAGGGAGATATGCCATGAGCGCTATACCGCTCCTTTCACTCAAGAATATCAAAGTCACGTTTGGCGGTGTGCGGGCTCTGAAAGGGGTCTCGTTCGAGGTCAATCCCGGCGAGGTCCACTGCCTTGCAGGAGAAAACGGGTGCGGCAAGAGCACGCTGATCAAGGTCATAACCGGCGTCTATAAACCGCAGGATGGTGCGGAGTTCTTCTTCGACGGCCAGCCGGTCACAGCGATGACACCGACGCTGGCGCAGTCACTTGGCATTCAGGTCATCTGGCAGGACCTGGCGCTCTTCCCGGAGATGACGGTCGCCGAAAACATCGGGTTTCAGTACGCGGTCAATGGCAAATACGGCCTCGTCGACAAGCGGAAGATTGAAGACGCGGCCGAAAGGGCGCTTGCCCGGCTCGGCGTTACGATCGACCCCGACCTGCCACTCAAGGAGCTGCCAATTGCGCAACGCCAGATCGTCGCCATTGCGCGAGCACTTGTCGGCGAAGCTCGCCTTGTGTTTATGGATGAGCCGACTGCGTCGCTGACGCAATCCGAAACCGACTATCTGATCGACATCGTTCGCAACCTGTCGGCATCCGGCGTCGCGGTCGTGTTCGTCTCGCATCGCCTCGCCGAAGTCCTGGAGATTTCCGATCGGATGACGGTGCTCCGCGATGGTGCGCTGGTTGGCGTTTACCCCGTCGAAGGCATGACCCAGTCGCGCGTGACGGAACTCATGACGGGTCGCAACTTCGACAACATCGTCATCGCCAACGATCACGATGAAGATCCAGTCGTGCTCTCCGTGCGTGGACTTACACGAGCGAAAGAGTTCGAGAACATCTCATTTGACCTGCGGCGCGGTGAAACGCTCGGAATTACAGGCCTCCTTGGGGCGGGTCGCACAGAGCTGGCGCTTACGATCTTCGGAATGCATCGGCCGCAAGCCGGTGAGATCAGCATCGAGGGCGAGCGCGTCAGTTTCGGGTCTAATCGGGACGCCATTCGTGCTGGTGTTGCTTACCTGTCCGAAGACCGGCTGTCACTCGGCCTAAACCAGCCGCAATCGATTGCCGACAACCTTGTCATGGCATCCCTCGACAAGCTTATGTCGGGCGGGATGATCTCTCCGACGAAGAAGGCAAGCGTCGTCGACCATTGGATCAAGGCGCTCGGCGTCAAGATCGGTACGCCTGATGATCCCATACGGACGCTTTCAGGTGGCAACCAGCAGCGCGTTGCGATTGCCAAGTGGCTGGCCATCGATCCCAAAATCCTGATCCTCGACGCCCCGACGGTGGGCGTCGACGTCGGGGCCAGGGCAGGCATCTTCGAGATCGTACACAAGCTGGCGGCCCAGGGTCTAGCCATCATCCTGATCTCCGACGAACCACCGGAGGTCTATTTCAACGCCGACCGCATCATTCACATGGTGGAAGGCAAGATTCACGCGACCTACGACCCGCGAAGCGTATCGCTCGCCGAACTGGAGGCTTCCGTCTATGCGTAGGCTGATCCTTGGACACACAACCGAGTTGACGCTTCTTGCGGTCATGATCGTGCTTTGCTTCGGTCTGTCCTTTGCGACGGACCGGTTTCTGACGATCTCCAACGCGTTTGATGTGCTGAACGTTTCGGCCGTCAACATTATCTTCGCCGTCGGACTTCTCGTCGTCCTGATCTCAGGCGGGATCGACATTTCTTTCGCCGTCGCTGCATCCGTCGTGCAGTATGTCACCGCTCTCGCGCTCGGCGCGTTGGGCGGCGGCAACTGGGCCGAAGGGTTCATCATCGCCGGAGCGATCGGTATCGGCCTCGGCCTGATCAACGCGGCACTCGTCTACCGCCTCCATATCATCTCGATTGTTGCGACAATCTCGACCTTCAACATCTTCTTCGGTCTCCTGATGTTCTTCACCAAGGGCGTCTCGATCTACGACCTGCCCGAATGGCTGACGACGCGCGTGGTGTTTTTCGAACGCGAGATGGCCGACGGGTCTTGGGTGGAGCTTACCCTGCCTGTCGTCGTCATGGTCCTCTGCTGTGTAGCGACCTGGTTTATGATTTCGCGCACCACCGTTGGGCGGCAGCTCTACGCATTTGGCGACAATCCGGAGGGAGCGCGCCGCTTCGGCATTAATATCGGAACCATGCATTACATTTCGTTCGGCTGGCTCGGTCTGATGGCCGGTATCGGTGGATTGATGCAGGCCCACTACGCCGAGGAGGTCGTTCCGAACGCGCTTTACGGTCGTGAACTCGACGTCCTTGCCGCAACGGTTCTCGGCGGCGCGCGGCTCGGGGGCGGCAAGGGGTCGGTCATCGGATGCGTTCTCGGGGTGCTGATGGTGTCCGTTACCCAGAACGGGTTGAACCTGATGGGCGTCTCGCCATTCGCATTCAAGATGATCGTCGGCGCGATCATTCTTGCCGCCATAACGCTTTCTTCCGCACGGATCGACAAGCTTCTGCCATTCCTTGCCAAGGGCGGCACCAGAAGGGGGAGCACCCACTCATGAAAGCCATAGCTCAAAGGTTCAATGCCACCTTCGGCGCGGATATGACAGGTCCGGCCATCGCCTTCCTGGCGGTGATGGTCATCTTCGGTCTTGCAGCAAACAATTTTATCTCCGCTGCAACGTTTGGCTCGGTTGCTTTCCAGTTACCGGAACTCGGCCTGCTGACGCTTGCGATGCTGCTGCCGCTTTTGACCGGCGGCATCAATCTGTCCGTGACATTCACCGCCAATCTGTCGGGTCTTGCCGCAGCGTGGGTGATGCAAACGTACGGTGGTGTCGATGCGTCGCCGTCTGCCTTTCTTCTTGGCGTCATCGCGGCTCTTGTCACTGGCGCTGCAGCGGGTCTGATGACGGGTGCTGCTATTGCCTACACACGTGCGCATCCAATCCTCGTGACGCTGTCGATGATGATCTTCCTGCGCGGCCTGGGCGAATTCCTCACGCGTGGCGGCGACGTGTCCGGCTTTCCGACCTTCATTGCTCCGATCGGGCACGGACAGATATTCGGGTTCCCGATTCCCCTCCTGATCTTCATCGTGTGCGTCGGTCTGTGGCAGCTCCTGCTCACACGTTTCAAGCTCGGTTTTGGCCTCCTGATGATCGGTTCGAACATCGACGCGGCGCGCTACTCCGGTCTCAATACCCGTCGCATTCTGGTGCTGGTTTATACCTTGTCCGGAGTGATGTGTGCTGTCGCCGGCGTAATCATGCTTGCCCGGTTCAATTCGGTTCGCGTCGGTCACGGTGAATCCTACCTGCTGATTACCGTTCTTGCGGCGTTCCTGGGTGGGATCAACCCCTTTGGTGGGTTCGGGCGGGTCTTGCCGGTCTTCGTCGCACTCATCGTGCTCCAGCTTCTGTCCTCGGGTCTCAATTTGATGGGGGCCAACCAACATCTCGCAACGGCTTTATGGGGCGTTTTGATGATCGTCGTCATGGCTGCGCGAACCATAGCTTCGGCCTACATGGCCGCACGTAGAAGGAAGGGTTGAACGGTGCAGGGTTTTGGAATTCACGCAAGCATGTGGACAATGAATTGGGACCGCGCAGGTGCGGAGCGGGCCATTGCCGGGGCGAAGAAGTACCAGCTCGGATTTATCGAAATCCCGCTGGTTGATGCATCCTCGGTAGACGCCGCGCACACTCGTGCGCTCCTCGAGACAAACAGGATCAAAGCCGCATGCTCACTCGTGCTGCCCGAGGCGGCGTGGGCATCACGACAACCCGATGCGGCGATCCGCCACTTGGAAACAGCAATCGACAAGACCGCCGAAATGGGCGCCGAGGCGCTCACCGGCGTAACCTTTGGCGGCACCAATGAACGAACGGGCTCGCTGCCAACCCAGGCCGAATACGACAACCTTACCCGTGCCCTCGAGGCGGCTGCGAGACGGGCCAGGTCCAAGGGTATTGAGCTCGGCGTCGAGGCCGTAAATCGATACGAAAACCATCTCGTCAATACCGCCGAGCAAGCCGTAGCGCTGGTCGAGCGGATCGGCATGGACAACGTCTTCGTCCACCTGGACACGTTCCACATGAATATCGAGGAGAAGGGGGCCGCCAACGGCATTCTCGCAGCTCGTGATCACCTCAAGTACATGCACATGTCGGAGAGCGATCGTGGAACGCCGGGCGCAGGCAACGTCCCCTGGGATTCGATCTTCGTCGCCCTTTCGGCAATCGGCTTCAAAGGGGCACTGGTGCTGGAGAGCTTTGTCAGCATGCCGACGGAGATGGCCGGCGACATATCGACATGGCGTCCGGTGGCCCGCGACGTGGAGGAAGTCATGGGGAGCGGTCTCTCGTTCCTGCGTGGCAAGGCCGCTCAATACGGGTGGCGGGATTTCGGGGCCTAGGCCGTGGTCTGTCTGGCGGATGGCAAAGGAGGAACTCCTTGAGCAAGATTGATGCAAACGCGCGTGAGATCGCGAAAGTCGCCGTTCAGCGCCTATCTGAAAATGGTGGCAGAAGAGTCCTGATTGCCATTGCAGGTGCACCCGGGTCGGGAAAATCCACTCTCGCGGAAAAGGTCGTTCACGATCTCAAGACCGAGTACGCTGTCAGGCCCGCTTTGTTTCCGATGGATGGCTATCACTATGATGACGCCGTGCTGGAGCAGATGGGCCGGCGGCCCTACAAGGGAGCCATCGACACATTCGACACGCATGGGTTCCGTCGGATGCTCGAGCGGATCAAGGCAAACGAAGATGACGTCATTGCCGTCCCGGTTTTCGATCGCATGATCGAAATCGCCCGTGCTGGGGGAAGCCTGATCCCGCAATCGGTGGACATCATCGTCTGCGAAGGGAACTACCTCCTCTCCCGCCAGGCCCCCTGGGACAGGTTGAAACCGATTTTCGACTTCACTGTCTTTGTGGACGTCAGCGAGGACAATCTGCGAAAAAGGCTCCAGGATCGCTGGCTTTCCTTCGGGCTCGATCCAAGGGAAATCGATCGCAAGGTCGAAGAGAACGATTTGCCGAATGGCCTTGCCATCATCTCGGGAAGCGCTGAGCCCGACCGACGCATCGACAACAATTAATTCTCCAAGTCGGAACGAAGCCTTTCGCTTCGCCGCCTTTCGCCACCGGGTCGCTTTACCGTCTTCGTCGGTTCCGTCGCCCTGTCAGGCACCATCGTTCGTATCTGTCCGACAAAGCGTCGGCAGGAAATGCAAGTTGAAACCTCAAGGAGGCTCCTATGAAACATGGCATCTACTACTCTTACTGGGAACATGAGTGGAGCGCAAAGTTTGGCCCGTACATTGAAAAGGTCGCGAAACTTGGTTTCGACGTTATCGAAGTCGCGGCGCATCATATCAATGAATACAGTGATGCTGACCTCGCGATCATCAGGCAGAGCGCGATAGATAACAACATCATCCTGACTGCAGGTATTGGTCCTTCCAAGAGCAAAAACCTGTCGTCGTCCGACAGTGCAGTCAGGGAAGCCGGCAAGGCATTTTTCAAGCGGACGCTCGCCAATGTGGCCAAGCTTGATATCAAGACGATCGGCGGCGCACTGCATTCGTACTGGCCGGTCGATTATACGCAACCGGTCGACAAGGTCGGCGATCGGGCCCGCGGTGTCGAAGGCATACACAGCATTGCAGACTTTGCGAACGACCTCGGCATAAACCTTTGCATCGAGGTGTTGAACCGGTTCGAGAACCACGTTCTGAACACCGCCACTGAAGGCGTTGCCTTCGTGAAGGACGTCGGCAAGTCGAACGTCAAGGTGATGCTTGACACCTTCCACATGAACATCGAGGAAGACAGTTTCGGCGACGCCATCCGCACCGCCGGTCCGCTGCTAGGTCATTTCCACACTGGGGAAAGTAATCGCCGTGTACCTGGGAAGGGCAGAATACCCTGGCACGAGATCGGCCTCGCGCTCCGTGAGATCAACTACACCGGTGCGGTCGTGATGGAACCGTTCGTCAAGACCGGCGGCACGATTGGCTCTGACATTCGTGTTTGGCGTGATCTGACAGATGGCGCAGGCGAAGCCAGGATGGATGACGATGCGCGTAATTCTCTGGCATTTTCCCGGTTTGTGCTCGGGGGGTGATCCAGGGCCACTTCGGCCAGTGTTCATTGCCCCAGTTGCATGAAGAACATTGGTCGCGGTCGACACATGGCACGAAATGCGCTGATACCGCCGCGACCGTAAACGGGTCGATGCAGTGATCAAGAGCGTTGCTCGAAGTGCTCTGGTGCGGTTCTGAGGTATGCCGCCCGTGCGCGTCCCTGATAGGCTTTGAAAGCAGGAGATCGCCAGTTGGAGCGCACGGTCAATTGCGTGCTCCCCTTTGCGCGGACCGGGGAAAACGGTGTTGACCCGTCTTCTGTCATGTTACGGTATCTGGGATCCTCGCCGCTCCCGCGACTGCGTGCCGCTGTGTGCTAAGCAAGCCTTCTGACCAAACCGCAAGTATGGCGGCGATAGCCATTAGCCGAGCTGGTTCACCGGACGCAAAACATGTCGTCGCGATCCCGCCGGTCCCGACGGAAAACGACCCAAACGGTATCGATCCAACCGCTGTTTCCAGTGTGCTTCTGAACGGTCGACGTGCCGCACATGCCAGCCGAAAGTCCGATCGCAATCCAAATAACGGAGGCGTAATTCAAGTTTTCATCCTGCCGTATATCCGGGATGGTGCTACGAGCGGAGATGGAACCCAGTTCAAAAATCGCCGGCAGTCGAGTGCTTTTTTTAATTGGCGTGGAGGCGTAAAGAAGATCCCTTTCCCCGAATACCTGGTCGTCGTTTCAGCATGTCATCGGTTTACGGTTTCGACTGCGGGGCGTGACCGAAATCGCGAGCGAACGGGCGCAGGAAAATGAAAGCAAGCAGGTGAGGAATGCTCTAAGTTCGGACCTTGCGACGTTAAAAGGAATGCTCGTTCGCCTGGGCCCAACAATCCGATTTGCAAAGGGTCATCCATCGATCCGCAGCGTGATCCAGGAACCTATGCCTGCGGACGCAGCTGACAGCACTGTGCCCCACATCACGTCTACAATTGTCAACGTCGTCGACCAGTTCTTCAGCGTGGACTGATTGGTCAAGTCGTAGGTTGCATAGGCGGTGAAACCGACAATGGCGCCGTAGAGTGCGGCCGTAGCCGGAGAACCGGACATCAAGCCTGTCCTGACGGCAAGAATTGTAAGTCCGGCCGCATAGATCAGATAGAATGCGACAGCCGGAACGAGCCGGAAGTCCGGCGTCAGCGTGTCACCCAAGGTCGGCCGATACAGTCGATTGGCCATGCTGCTCAGCCAGAGAAAGTCGATCGCGACAAAGACGATCAAAGTGGCGAGATAGGCAACGAAGTACATCTTCACTTTGCTCTCCTTTGTCCGCGCGCACTCGAAGCATGTTCGATCGTGTAAAGCCCGACATCGATGCACTCCTCCTCGAAACCCGCCTCGCAGTAGCAGAGATAATAGTTCCAAAGGCGTCGGAACCGCTCGTCGAAGCCTTGCTTCGCAATGGCTGGCCAATGCGCTTGAAAGCGCGACCGCCATTCCGACAGTGTCCGAGCATAGGATTTCCCGAAATGCTCAATCTCCGTGAGTTTTAGTCCCGCGGAGGACACCGCTGCTTCGAGCGCCTTGTCCGAAGGCAGGAATCCGCCCGGGAAGATATATTTCTGGATGAAGTCGATGCCGCGGCGATAGGCCTCGAACCGGCCTTCCTCGATGGAGATGATTTGCAGCACTGCACGACCGTCATTTTTCATGCAGCGTTTCAAGGCTTCGAAGTAGCTTGCCCAATAGGCTTCGCCGACAGCTTCGAACATCTCGATTGACACAATGCGATCGAACTGGCCCTCTACATCGCGGTAGTCCTTCAACTGCAGATCGATCTGGCGAGCCTTGTTGCCTTTATTCACCGCGTCTTTCGCCCAAACCAGTTGCGACGGTGAAAGGGTCACGCCGACGACCTCGGCATTCGATCTGGTTGCAAGTTCAAGGGCAAGCGCGCCCCAGCCGCATCCCAGTTCGAGCACGCTTTCGCCGCCCTTGAGCGCAAGCTTCTCTTGAATCCGGTCGAGGTGTTTCTGCTGGGCGGCTTCGAGGCTTAGCGTCGCATTGTCAAAGATCGCGGAGGAATACAGCATCGTCTCATCAAGCCATTCCCTGTAGAAATCGTTGCCGAGATCGTAATGGGCCTTGATGTTGCGTCGACTTCCATTTTTCGTATTGGCATTCAGGAGATGGCGGGTTCTGTTGATAAGCCGCATTAAGACGTTGCCGTCGATCGCCCTCGCTAGGGCATCCCTGTTGCGTGATGCGAGCCGAATGACCGCCGTCAGGTCAGGCGTCGTCCAGTCTTCCTCAATAAACCCTTCGGCAAAGCCGATACTGCCAGCCGTGACGAGGCGGCGAAGCATTCGCCAGTTCCGCATGACGATTGTTGCATCGGGACCGGGTCTGGTACCGGACTTTTCGACAACGATACCGGACGGTAGCATGATCCTCAGGCGCCCAGAATGAAGATTCCCGATCAGACGTCCCAAAAGCCGGCCTCCGAAGCCTAGTTCGTCGCAATGAGCCGGCAGCGGACGTGGCAAATGAGAGAAATCGTCAAACTGACTCATGAAACTCGATCTTTCGATGCTGTGCGCTTTCCTCGATGCGGTCGTTGCGGACCAAGGAAACGGAATGTTTCGGCGGCTTCGGACGCACACGCAGGCGAACACCCTTCAGCCAGATTTTTATCGCTTCCCAATGGATGCCGCCGATAACCCGAAGCGTCAGTAAGGGAGTGGCGAAGAATGTCTTCAGCAGGGCGGCGTCTGTCAGTTCGGTCCGCTGTGCCAGATGTCGAGCCGTCAGCAGCAGCCCTTCCTCGTCCAATGCACCGATACTGATTAAAATCTTGTCCGAAGGAGGCAGAACACGGAATTCGTAACGAAGGTTCATATCCATGAACGGCGAGACGTAGAATGCCTTGTCACAATGCTGGACGATCTCCGCCCCGTCGGGTGTTTCCACAGGGATCATATAGCCGTGGCGCTCCCCGAACGTATTGTCCACCTCCCAGAGGATCGCCCTCAGCGCCCCATCCTTGCCGTAGCAGAAGAACGCGCTCAACGGATTGAAGGCCCAACCCAAAAGCCGCGGCATGGTCAGCAGGCGAATGGAACCGCCATCCGGCTCGACGCCTGCCGCCAACATACTGCGCTCCACCTGCTTCTTGAGGTCGGAACCGGAGCGATCGCCGCGATCCTTGCGGTAAAACGAAAAGACGTTGAAGCGATCGACGGAAAATAGCCTCAGCCCCCGGTCGAGGGCCTCAAGTTCGTCGAGATCGATGAGAAGTGAATAGATGTGATAGGTCAGCCGGTGCTGTTTTGGCTTTAGCCGCTTATGCGTCACCTTCCCGGGAAAAAGTGCCGACTGGAGCTTGGCCGTCATGCCGGCACCTCCAGACTTGAGGAAAGTTCCACCGGCCTTGCCAACGGCCTGCGAACGATGCGGCCGCTTTCCTGCGGGACCGTCCAAGGGCGTCGCACGCCACCAAGATCCTCGGCAACGGCAAGCCCGGCTTGAATACCATCCTCATGGAAGCCGGAGCCGAAATGCGCGCCGCAGAACCACGTATTGCGTTGGCCCTGTAGCGACCAGATCTCATGCTGCGCCCGGTCGGTATCAAGGTCGAATACCGGATGGTCGTAGGTCTCGCGGCGAATGACGGTCCCATCGCACGGCTCGCGGCGTGGGTTGAGCGTCACAAAAGTCGGCGGTGCTGCTCCCAAAGGCTGCAGCCTGTTCATCCAATAGGTGATCGACGGTCGCGTAGGGCCCTCTCGTGTCTCGGAGACATAGTTCCAACTGGACCAGGCAGCGCGCCGCTTCGGCATCAGGCTGGCATCCCCGTGTAGCACCGCCTCGTTCTGCGAATAACGAAAGACACCAAGAATTCGTCGCTCGTCACAAGTCGCATCGGCCAGCATGCGAAGCGCCTGATCCGCATGCGTTGCGATCACGACATGATCGAAGACGTGCATCTCGCCACGGGCGTCCCGGATCTCGACAGATCCGGGCAGACGACGTATTGCGCCCACCGCTGTTGAACGCAGGATGCGATCGGCGAACGGGCGGGTCAGCCTGGTCACGTATTCCCGACTGCCGCCTTTCACAGTGCGCCAGGCAGGACGATCGTGCAGGTCGAGGAGCCCGTGATTGTGGCAAAACTTCACGAAGCCGGCGGCTGGATACGCACCAACCTGCATGGCGGGGGTCGACCAGATCGCCGCTGCCATCGGATAAAGGTGATCATCGCGGAATGCTCGACCATAGCCGTTGTGGGTGAGGTAATCGTCGAGAGAAATGCCTCCCATCATTGCTAGATCACGCGGCGCACAACGATAGAACCGCAAGAGATCCCGTATCATCGACCAGAAACGCGGTCTGACGAAATTGGATTTCTGGGCAAAAAGACCGAGGCCTTTGCCACCGGAATATTCGAAGGTGCCGTCGTTTAGCGAGACAGCGAATGACATATTGGAGGCCGCGGTTGGCACGTCGAGCGCACGGAAGAGTGCGGTCAGATTGGGATATGTAACCTCGTTATAGACGATGAAGCCGGTATCGACTGTAGTCGCAATACCGCGACGTTCGAATTCGACGGTATTGCAATGACCGCCGATGCGATCGGCAGCTTCAAACACCGTTATGTCGTGGCGTTGCGACAGGAGCCAAGCCGCCGACAGACCAGAAATACCACTGCCGATTACGGCGATATTCAGACGTTTTTCGCCCGTACTCCGATGGTGAAACGACATGTGCAGTCCTCTTGGTTCGGCCCGTCTCCGGCCCTTGGCCAGCCTTTTCCTCAACCGCATGTACGAGAGCAACTTCCGCTTAGTTTGGTTGGGAGAGAAAATTTTTCAGTCAGGTTTTTTGTCAACGCGAGCTTGAATCGTGCCTCGCCGTGGCGCATTTCCACGGAACAAGTCACAAGGCGCGGTGAACGGTTCGCCTCTTGGCGGCCGGATGTCGCTGGGCACGGGTACTCCCGCAAGTCGTCAATCTGAGATCCAGCCGGACGGCCTGTGGCGTGGAGGGCATTAGGGAATGGAGCAATGCGTGCTAGCGACATACCGATCTGTCGAACGGAAAAGTAAAGAAGCCGCTTGAGCGGGATGATCAAAATTAATAGCACAACGTGCGCAACATGCCTTCGTAGTTCGGCTTTTTGCTACAGTCTTGCGCCGATGCTGTGATGGCGCCACGCCTCGGAACCGTGGTTGCCCCGCCTTTTGCTTCAATTGAGCTGCATCCAACCGCGATCAGGGCTGTGGCCTCGATCAGCGCTCCGACAAGGAGAAGCCGCGCAAGCGTTTGAGATCCCTTGCAATCACGTTGATCTACGACAACGTGGCACCTCAAGCTGCAGGAATGTTCTATCATGACGCGCCTCGGATCTTGGAACGTATATTGTTTCGTAAGAGCGGCTCTATCGCACCCTTTGATGTTTCTTGAAGCGTTGTGGCGGTGGAAGGGACGTATGAGTTTCACCTCAACTTTCACCCGAACCGAATTGGCTAGTTCCGTAACTTCGCGGCAGTTCACATCATCTCACGCACTCATGGTCGGGCATGGTCGGGACATCTCTCGTCCATGTTTACGCATGGAGAGCGATTTAGATCAGTCCAAAGCACTTGCTCCCCGGGATAGAAGTCTTGTCACGGTCAGCAGCCTGATGGCTGCCTGAAATGTCGCCCAGATCAAATTTCATCTCGGCAAGGCGATGGACAGCGGATTGACGGCGGCAGAGACTGGCGAAATTGTGGCCCATGTTGCCTTTATGCGGGTTGGCCCGCCGCGTTTTCAGCCGCTCCGGTGGTTGGCGAAGTATTGAAGGGCCAAGGCCGGTAAACCGACGCATCTTGTTGCGCGGACGCAAAAGGCGGAAAGGGAGTGCCATGCCGCATATCGTTGTAGAGATGATCAAGGGCCGGACAGAGGGCCAAAAGAAGTAACTGGCGGCACAGCTCAGCAAAGCCGTGATGTCGGTCTTGGGAAACGATGAAGGATCGGTGTCGGTGGCGATCGAACACGTTGCTCCAGCTCGCTGGGACCAGGACGGTTTCATCCCTGAAATCAAGGGTAGGAAGCACACGCTGTATCAGACGCCGGGCTACGCATCGGTCAATTGAGGCTCCGTCTTACCCGTCCATCCAATTGCGCGGGGCCGCATCCCTCGGGCCAGAACAACGCAGGTCGGCGTTTGGACAGATTTTTCTGCGGGCAGGCGCCCGGCTCGTTCACGCGCTGCTTTACGAGCCGACCTGCGCTGGTCGGCGGGGTGGAGTGGCCGGGCACTCAAAGTAACCTGGGCGTTCAGCCAAATCTGTCGAGAGCCGCTAACACTAAAGAGGCGGGGCATTCTGCTCCAAATAGAATTATGATGGTAGATAATGCTTTGCGGCGGCTGATTGGTGACGGCCAGCAAAAAAAGAACCCCGCGTTGCTTGCGGGGTTTGGAGATGAACATCGAAATGCGCCCAAAAGCCAGAGCGCAGTCGAACTGTATCCAACGGTTTGCAAGCCTTCAAGCCTTTGTTCAACTCGTTCTGATGTCGTGCGTAATGTCGTCTCCAGCGAATCCGTCTCCGTCGCATTCAACGGTCGATCCGATCCGGACGTCCCGCTAGGCCGTGCCAGGTTTATGATCTCCTGCATTTTGACCGCCCTAGCAGCATGGAACCTATCTACGCCGCCAACTCGTTCAGACGAACGCAGGGAGCTGGCGGCCGTTCCGAGGATCGAGGGTGACGAACGTCAACTGGGAACAAGGATGCATAAAAGCATAAGCCGCGGTCTGCTATCGGGCATTCCCGAAAGTCCCTTAATACAGTGGACGCAGGTCGCACTGCGGAAAAGAAACCCCGCAGTCTCGGGTGCGGGGTCGGAATTGTGCTTCCAGGGGTTTCAATTCTGAAGCGTGCGGGAAACGGTCGATATCGGGCCTTTGTTCCTGCGCATGCGCAAAAAGTTTCCACCTGAAGGAACGGTGGACGATCATCGGACTGGAGGTAGGTTTGAGAGTGGTTGACCCAGTGGGCCTTCCACGCCGGTGCGACTGTATGGAAGACAAGCGTCTCTGGAAACGCAAAGGCCCCGCCGGAGAACAAGCGGGGCCATGCTGAAAGGGAAACAACGGTGACGTGCAAACCCTCCCTTTCGACGGTTCCAACAACGGTCGTTGGCTATTGCTCAGAGCATTGCCGGGCCTCCTTCGGCTTCACAATGCACCACAGCCCCGACGGCTGAACCCTCCCGTCACCGCCGTTTGCCCAGCAGGGGAAGTGAAATGCATCGAGCGCTCAATGGAAAAATGCCCCGCCTGAAACAAAAAAGCGGGCAGTTCAAGCGGCAGTTTCTGGAATGACGGGGAAGTGCGACCCCGTTCTTCCTGCGGCCGAACAATACACGTGCCCTTTTGTTCCAGGGATCCATGGCGCTCGGAGTTGCGTAGTCAAATGGCGGCGGACAAGCTCAGTATGACGCCGGTCGCCGTATTGAGCAGCACGAAGTGGTTATCGACCCTGACCCACTCTTGTCCGATGCCCGGTTCGTGCAAACCAAAACGGTGATAGTCCTTCACGCTGCTGTACCAGCGCCAATTTTGCATTGGGCGGCCTTTGTCCAGCCGGTACCCCCATTCGTCTGGCTCACGCCGTTGTTCTGCTTGTGAGTGGGAGACTGCCAGCATCATGCCGGCAATTGCGAAAGCGACAGGCTTCATCAGATATCCTCGTTCATTGGACGAGGGCAGCTAAGAGGCCATGCGGTTAACAGAGGCTTAATTTCGGGATGATGGTTTACAGTCACAGCACCTTCATCCCGGTTGTCTCCGAGTCGCCGGATCATGTCGGACTGATTTGCTGCAAAGGCGCATTGACGACCTCAACAAACTGACCGCGTTCCAGCCTCATCTCTTGCAAATGACAGAGAGCCTCATGAGCGCGGAGCGGACCGCGGACATCAAAACGCGGCTGTGTTCGAGCGTTGACTTTGATTCACGTGTGTGTTCAATGGTTTGGCGGGAGAGGATCAATTTTTGGCCATTGCGACAGACGTCATTTCGCAACTCGTTCGCGCCGCGAACGAGGTCGATAAGATTCAGCCTGACGAGTTCAGTGGGCTGATCTATCGGTCGATTGTTGTTATCCGGGACCTCCGCGAATCTGTCGGCATCCCAGGAAGCGGCACGCGGAGCGACGCCATTGTCTTGCTTTGGGCGCTTGCAAGGTCGGCACCCAGTCGAAGCAGGAGTGAACTTGGCGAGGCACTCCTCCAAGCCGCCGACATGATCCGCACGCTGCACATTGTCGCCGACAGCGGCGTCGCGATAGATCTAAAGGTCATGGAACACGTGGACTGAACAGTCCTTACATCAACAACTGGGTATAGGAATGTGAGCGCCCTTGGTATTGTCGACGAGGAAATGTATCTGCGGGCATCCGTCTCGTCCATTCTTTCGAAGGCA
Source organism: Rhizobium sp. BK399 (assembly GCF_014194695.1). Classification (GTDB taxonomy): domain Bacteria; phylum Pseudomonadota; class Alphaproteobacteria; order Rhizobiales; family Rhizobiaceae; genus Rhizobium. Next base: position 155,416 of record NZ_JACIAH010000010.1, read on the forward strand.
ACGTCCCGTGCTCGTCTCGGGCCGCTGACTGGCAAATTTGTGGTTTGTCGATCTGCCCGGTGCTTTCCGACAGAATCTGGTTATGTCAGAAATTGCAGCAGCTGAAGAGATGGATTCGTAAGCCAGTGACGATCGGGTTTGCCCACGCCGAATTGATCGCCGTCCTTGTTGCCGTTACAGGCAACGAGCCACGTGTCATGACCATTCGCGCCGGCGAGGCATTGCCATCGGGGCCCTTCGAGATGGGTCATAGAACCTTGCAAAGCGGGTTGCGTGAATGGGTTCAGGACCAGACCGGTCATCCGGTCGGCTATCTGGAGCAGCTCTACACCTTCGCTGACCGCGACAGGAACAATGAGATCCTTGGCGGCAGGACGATTTCGATAAGCTACCTGGGCCTTGTGCATGAAGAGGCCGCTCGGGGTGGTGGTCGGCCTGGCTGGCAGGGCTGGTACAGCTATTTTCCCTGGGAGGACCGGCGGTCAGGGCGACCAGCCGACACGGATCGTATCGAAGCTCGTCTGACGGCATGGGCCGAGCGGGATCCGCACCGGCAACAGGACCGAATGCGTCGAGCACGTTTTGCCTTCGGGTTCGGCGGCGCGCGGTGGAATGAGGATCTTGTCTTGCAGCGGTACGAGCTCCTCTATGAAGCGGGTCTGGTCGCGGAGTCGGGTAGGGAGATGGATGCCAACGCCGGTCGGACAATGTTTGCCGATCATCGGCGTATCCTCGCAACGGCGATTGCGAGGTTGCGGGCAAAGATCAAGTATCGCCCCGTCGTCTTTGAGCTCATGCCCGAGAGCTTCACTTTGCTGCAATTGCAACGCAGCGTCGAGGCTCTCGCCGGGCTGACGCTCCATAAGCAGAACTTCCGGCGATTGATCGAACAGCAGGACCTTGTCGAGGAAACTGGCGAGAGGATGAGCGAAACGGGCGGCCGGCCCGCGAAACTTTTCCGTTATCGCCATGCTGTGCGTGAAGAGCGCGAGCTGTCCGGATCCAGGCTTCCCATTTCACGCGGTTGACATATGCTCAAAAGGAGAATATCTATTGCGTCCACGATATACTCATAGAGAGTATAAATTGGAGCATGCCATGAATCGCAACGTTTCCGCGTCCTCCCTTTATGAGCGCGTCCAGCGTGTTATTCCGAAAGCAGAGTGGATGTCGTTCGAAGACGACGTCGAGGCGATCCTCGATCTCAAGCGAAAACGCAACGCGGTCATCCTTGCTCACAACTATCAGACACCCGAGATTTTCCATGGTGTAGCCGACATCGTTGGCGATAGTCTCGCTCTTGCGCGCAAGGCCATCGACGTCGAGGCCGACGTGATCGTGCTGGCCGGCGTGCATTTCATGGCCGAGACAGCCAAGCTCCTCAACCCGGGCAAGACCGTCCTCATTCCGGATATGGGAGCTGGCTGTTCGCTTGCTGACTCGATCACGCCCGAGGACGTGGCGCTTTTGCGCAAGGCACATCCAGGCGTGCCTATCATTACCTACGTAAACACCTCGGCGGCCGTGAAGGCCGCGTCCGACATTTGTTGCACGTCGGGTAATGCGAAGCAGGTGGTTGAATCGCTCGGCGTACCGCGCGTGCTGATGATCCCAGATGAATATCTCGCTCGCAACGTCGCGCGTGAAACGGATGTCGAGGTGCTCGCCTGGCACGGTCACTGTGAGGTCCACGAGCTGTTTACGGCAGACGATGTCAGGCAACTTCGTGAAAACCACCCGGGCGTGACGGTTTTGGCACATCCGGAATGTCCGCCCGATGTCGTCGCGGCCGCCGATTTTGCGGGGTCAACTGCGGTCATGTCGGACTTCGTCGGACAGCGGCGCCCGGCTCGCGTTGTGCTGCTGACGGAATGCTCCATGAGCGACAATGTTTCCGTCCATCATCCTGATGTCGAATTCATTCGCCCTTGCAATCTTTGCCCGCACATGAAGCGGATCACCTTGGCGAACATCCGCACAGCCCTCGAGCAGAATCGCCACGAGGTCACTGTCGACCCGGAAGTAGCCGTCGCTGCAAGGCGGGCCGTTGAGCGGATGCTCGCCATATGATCGGGCGGTTCGACGATTTGAACGGCAAGGTCGTCGTCGTCGGAAGCGGCCTTGCCGGCCTCATGACAACCCTTACGCTTTCGCCGCAACCGGTCGTGCTCGTCACCCGTGGGGCAATCGGAGAACACACATCAAGCGCCTGGGCGCAGGGCGGGATCGCTGCAAGTCTAGGTAGGGATGACGGGGCCGATCTGCATCTCGTTGATACGCTCGCGGCCGGTGACGGCCTCTGCAATCCCTTAGTTGCCGCTGATATTGTCGCCGAGGGTCCGGCGGTCATTGCTAGTCTGGAGCGGGCAGGTGTCACGTTCGACCGGGACAGCTTAGGGCACCTGGTGCTGGGGCTCGAAGCAGCTCACTCCCGTCGCCGCATCGTGCATGCTTCCGGAGACGGATCAGGTGCGGCCGTCGTCGCCGCACTTCTTGAGGCCGTTGCGGCAACGCCCTCGATCACCGTTCTTGATGGGACCGAGCTGCGCTCCCTTCTGACATGTGATGGGACCGTCAGCGGCGTGGTCGTGTCCAGGGCTTCGCAGCTCACGGCCATCGCGACCAACCGGGTGGTGTTGGCGACCGGCGGGATTGGCGGCCTTTACGACTCCACGACCAATCCGGTCAGCAACTTCGGTCAGGGCATTGCATTGGCTGCGAGGGCCGGCGCAGTGCTTGCCGATATGGAATTCGTACAGTTTCATCCGACAGGACTCGATTCGGCGCGGCGTCCGCTTGCCCTTGTGAGTGAGGCGGTTCGGGGCGAGGGAGCAATCCTCCTCAACGACCGGGGAGAGCGCTTCATGTGGGGTATTGCTGGGGCGGAACTTGCGCCACGCGACGTCGTCGCGCGTGCCATCAGTGCCGAGCTGTCAAAGGGGCGACGCGTCTTCCTCGATGCTCGTGGGGCACTTGGCAATCGGTTCGCCACCCGCTTCCCGACCATCGATGCGCTATGCCGCGAGGCAGGCATAAACCCGGGCTCTGACATTATCCCCGTTCGCCCGGCCGTTCACTACCACATGGGCGGAATTGCAACCGATGCGAGGGGCCGGAGCTCGGTTTCGGGACTTTGGGTTGTCGGGGAGGCCGCGTCAACGGGTCTCCACGGAGCCAACCGTCTGGCAAGCAATTCCTTGCTCGAAGCCGCCGTCCTCGGCGTACGGGCCGCGCAAGATCTCAGCGGCACCGTCGAAGGGGCCATTCGACGGGTTCGATCGATGCCTCCTTCGCAGGCGCCGGACGCGTCTGCTGTAAGGGGTACCGTTTCGGCTAACCTCGGCGTCCTGCGCAACGCGGCCTCCCTTCGGACGGCGATTTCCACGCTGTTGCCGATCGCCGAAGGCACAACTTTAACAGCCGATCCGGCTATTGTCGCCCTGGCGATCGCCGTCTTCGCGATGCTTCGCGAGGAAAGCCGTGGCGCGCATGCTCGAACAGACTTTCCATCAAAGCTGCCGGCTGCAACCCGCCGGTTCATGACGCTCGCGGACATTCTTGATGCCGCGCATGCCAATATCCAGTCTTTTGCCAGGAGTGCCTGACATGTCCCTTGCTCCCTTGCCTCGTATTGTCATCGAACCGATGGTGCGCGCCGCGCTTATTGAAGATCTTGGGCTTGCCGGCGACGTTACGTCGGCTGCGGTCATCCCTGCGGACCACCAGTCGTCGTTCCTCATGGTCGCGCGGCAGCCCGGGACAATAGCTGGTCTTGATGCTGCGGAACTCGCGCTCCAGCTCGTCGATCCGACGATTGCAGTGACGCGGGAGGTGGAGGACGGTCGTCGGGTAAGTCCCGGTGATACGATCGCGACGATCAGCGGGCCGTCGCGCGGCATCCTGACCGGCGAGCGCACGGCGCTCAATTTTCTGGGGCATCTGTCAGGCATCGCGACGGTGACGGCGAACCTCGTTGACGCCGTTGCCGGGACAAAGGCGTCGATAGCATGCACCCGCAAGACGACGCCGGGGTTGCGCGCGCTGGAGAAGTACGCAGTTCGTGCCGGCGGCGGAATGAGCCACCGTTTCGCCCTCCATGATGCCGTCCTCATCAAGGACAATCACGTTGCGATCGCAGGAGGTGTCGTCAACGCAATTCGACGCGCCCGCGCCGGCGTCGGTCACATGGTCAAGATCGAGGTCGAAGTTGATACGCTGGATCAGCTGCGCGAGGCCATGGAGGAGGGTGTCGATGCTGTCCTGCTCGACAACATGACGCCGTCACAACTCCGCGAAGCCGTTTCGATCATCGATGGGCGTGCCATTGCGGAAGCATCGGGGAGGGTTACGCCCGAAACCGTAGCGATGATCGCATCCTCGGGAATCGATCTTGTATCGGTCGGTTGGTGTACCCATAGCGCGCCGACGCTTGATATCGGACTGGATGCTCCACCCCAACAACTGAGCGGGCGACTGTCAAACGGGACGTCGGCGAGGGGATTCGCAGCCCTGTCCCTTACCTGTCGTCGGTAGGCAAGTTGACTGCAGGCCCATCCGCGAAGGGCCGCGACACTGACGACGCTGCCGCCGCTTCTGGGAAAGGCACGATCTGGCGGCGAGGACCGTGCGGTGGCGTTCGGAGATCCCGACTGTCAGCCGTGCTAGGATGAGGGCATGACCGTTGACGAAGACAAGATCGATGATGCTGTCCTGGCGCTCATGTGGCTCACCCTTCATGATGAACGGCGCGCGTGGAAGAGCTTCGACTGGGCGGTGACCGATCGCCTCTACAGCAAAGGACTGATCCACGATCCCGTAAACAAGTCGAAATCGGTATTCCTGACAGAGGAAGGGCTGGAGCGCTCGAGAGAATTGTTTCGGTTAATGTTCATGCGGAATCCGGAATAGCATCGGAGCCATTTCCTCAACGGCCCTTGCACGAGATATGTGGGCAGCTTCATCGGATGCTTGGAATACCTCCGGTCCTCGTCTATATTTCGAACAAAGATCTATAAGTATCTGAAAAGTTTTCGATAATGTGACTTGTTTGAAAGTCAGTGCGCGCCGCGATATCTCCGAGGGGCTTGATGCACTGATTGCACGATGACTTATTTGTCGGACGGGCAAAACTGCCTATTGCGAAACCGTGGGGTGTCACCGCATCTCTAGCGTAGACAGCGAAGAGAGGTCCTTCATTGCAGCTAAATCTGGTTGCCTCCCTACCCATGTATGACTGGCCCGAGGTCCGGGAAGAGACCAATGCACAATGGGAGCGACTTCGCGAGTCTCTTCGCTCGCGCGGCGTGACGGCGCCTGACCATCTTGCCCGAACCAACGGCGACCTTCCTCCGGTGCCGGGAGGCATCCTGGATGAGGCCGGCAAGGTCATCGCTTCCGATCCGGCAAATCTTCCCGCGGACGATCTCGATTTGAAAGGGCTCTGGTTACATCCCGGGCTTTTCCTCGCACAGGCATGCTGGGGACCGCTGGAGCGCGGTGTTGCGGATCATGTTCAGATCGTTGGTCAGCCGAGCTACGAAGGTATCGAGGGAGGTTGCGGTCCGTTCTACTCAAGCGCAATCATCATGCGTCGGGATGGACAAGACATATTGGTGTCGCCGGATGGTATCGCCCAAATTCCGATGAGTAAGCTGCGCGGACGCAGGCTTGCATTTAACGATCTCAGCTCCATGTCAGGCCTCCAAGCCCTGCTGTCTGACCTCGAGGCGATGGGAGAAACCATCGAGATCTTCTCTCAGCGCGTCCAGACAGGCAGTCACCGCCAGTCGATCGTAGCTATCGCCGAGGGGGGCGCAGATGTCGCTGCTATTGACTGCAAGACGCTTCTTCTGGCGAAGCGGTTTGAACCAGCGGCACGGGACGTCCAGGTCGTGGGATGGACGAAACCGCGTAAGGGACTGCCGTTCATTACCTCCCGGCACACTTCGGCGGAGGTTGTTGCATTGATGAGGGCGGTACTTGCACAGCTCGGATTGTGTGTCGACCCTGAGAGGAACCTCCCGTTTTAATCCGGCTAGACCAGAATTGGCCCGTGCAGCCCGATTTTCAACAGAACGTTTGAAAAGCCGGCGCGTTGATCGACCCCTCCGAGGTCGCGGACGCGATCTTCTTTATGCTCGCCAGGCCCCGTAACGTCACAATCCGTGACGTCGTGGTCCTGCCGAGCGCATTCGATATTTGAGGATGGATACCGGGGGACTGATGTATCATTCGTTTGGCTGCGATCAGTTACGCGACTGACAGCAGCCTCCGGTTCAAAGCAAGCCAAGTTGCACCACGCTCCGAGGAAAGAACGAAAAAAGGGCCGACGGAAAAACCGCCACCCATAATCTGTGAAGGTCAAAAACCTCCAGAGGTGAACAGCTGCTGCGGCGGAACTGGGAGGAAAGCCGCCATGTGCATCAGCCCTGATCGTTATGCCGCTTTTTTTGACCATTTGGAAAAAAAGTTTTGTGCAGAGCGGCTATGCAGTGGCCGCGGTGCTCGCCCAGGCAATAATCATTGCTGCCTTTGCGGGCCGCCCCGGCTGTTGCCGCCACAGTGTCCCGTCAACGCAGAGATCTAAGGCGCGGTAGCCAGCGACGATCCCGATCACCGCGAGCCCCGGTCAGTTTCGGAAACCCGAGTTTGCTCCAATGGATGTGGTTCGATTGCTTCGGGCGGGGTGTCGAGCGTCTGCGGGCGGCACGAAAAGACCGTCTTCCATATACAACTACGGCTGTTCTTCGAAGGTTTTACCTGTTCGTGCCTCCAGTCGATACCGGTTGCCGGGGTAGATAAGGCGAGCAGTGGAGACAACCTGTCGCCCGGACCATGTGCGGCGGCGAATTGCCAGGCACGGTTCGTTCTTAAGGATTGTCAACAGTTTGCATTCCCAGGATTGCGGCATTGCCGCCTCGACAATGTGTTCGGATCCGCTGAGTGGTGCAGCTGTGGTCAGATAGGCGTTGGGCGTCAGTGACTTGAAGTCCTGAGCCAGGTAGTCGGGCGCTGCTGCCGGGTTTACGAAGCGGTCCTCGATCTGGACTGGGACGCCGTTTTCGCTGTGCACGATCAGGGAGTGGAACACGGGTGCCCCGATATCGAGCTCGAGAGCGTCGGCTGTCTCCGGAGAGGCGGTTTCCCGCGCCAAAATTACCACGGATGCCTCGTGGGTATGGCCTCGCTCGGTGATTTCCTCGGCGATGTTACGAACTTCGAAGAGGGCGGAATAACCCTTGCGCTCAGCGACGAATGAGCCAACGCCCTGGATGCGGACAAGCTCGCCTTCACTAGCAAGCTCGCGCAGGGCGCGGTTGGCTGTCATCTTGCTTACGCCGAGTTCCGTCACGAGCTCGTTTTCGGAAGGGACGCGGTGCTTTGGGGGCCATTCGCCGCTATGGATGCGGTCGAGGATCATCTGCTTGACGCCGGCGTAGAGCGGTGCGGTATCGTTGTCCCGCTTCATCTCGCTTTGACGCTTCATTGGCTATTCCTTTCGCAGCGGCGGAATCCGCTCAGGCCGTCGACTTTCCACTTGCATAACACAAAATATCACATATGGTACCATATACAACCTCTCGAAAGATCGACCAGATCAAAGTCGACATCGGGCAAGCCGGCGAAGAACGGTATCGGACCGCAAGGTCAACAGTCACTTCAGAGGAGAATCAACCAATGACATTCCGCACGCTTCTTCTTTCTGGCGCTGTCGCGCTTTCTGCTTTTGCTGGTCCGGTCGCCGCCAAGGACTGGAAGGCTGCAACGATCACGTTGGAGGGTGCCTATGCGCCCTGGAACATGACCAATGCCGATGGCACGCTCGGCGGTTTCGAGCCTGAGCTTGCAAAGATCCTGTGCGAGCGCGCCAAGATCGAATGCACGCTCGTCGCCTCCGATTGGGACGGCATGATCCCGGCACTCAATGCCGGCAAGTTCGACGTCATCATGGATGCACTGTCGATTACCGATGACCGCAAGAAGGTCATTGGCTTCACGATCCCCTATGCTGCGACGCCCGCGGCCTTCGCAACCGCCAAGGATAGCCCGCTCGCCAAAGCAGCCGGAACCGGCGCGACGATCAAGATGGCGCCCGGCCAGACCGGCGTTAAGGAGGTCGATGCGCTGAAGGAAGCCTTCAAGGGCAAAACGATCGGCATTCAGGCGGCGACGGTCTATGCGAAGTTCGTCTACGACAATTTCGGCGACATCGCAGAAATCCGCGAATACAAGACCGGCGCAGACCGGGATCTCGACCTTCAGAACGGACGCATTGATCTCGGTTTCGACGATGCCGTCTATTTCGCCAATGCCTTCCAGTCCGCAAACGACAGCCTGACCTTCACCGGCCCTGAAATCGTCGGCCCGATCTGGGGCGAGGGCGAAGGCCTCGGCGTACGTCAGGCCGACACGGATCTCCGCGACAAGTTCAACGAAGCGATCAAGTCGGCGCTTGCCGACGGGACTGTGAAGCAGCTGTCGATGAAGTGGTTTAAGGTCGACGTCAGCCCGCAGAACTGATTTCCGGCAAGGCCGGACATCACGGTCTCCGGCCATGATGCCGGAGACCGCATGCTATTCTGACACCGCCGGGTCTGCGGCGGGCGCGGGGAACATGACATGGCAACACTGGAACTGATTGGATTCGGCTCGACCGGATGGGGTGCGCTTCTCCTGCTTGCAGCACTCATGACGTTGTGCGTGACTGCAAGCGCGCTGGCGATCGGAGCTGTGCTGGGGGCGATCATCGCTGCCGCAAAACTCTCTGGAAAAGCGGCTCTCGTTACCCTCGGCAACGTCTATACGACCGTTTTTCGCGGCGTGCCCGAACTCTTGATCATCTATCTGATCTACTTCGGGGGCTCGTCCGCCGTCACCTCGATCGGCAAGGCCATGGGCTATGAGGGCTTCCTGGGCATGCCTTCGTTTCTCGCCGGTGCGCTCGCGGTCGGCATCATATCGGGCGCCTACCAGGCAGAGGTGTTTCGCGGGGCATACCTTGCCATTTCCAAAGGTGAACTGGAAGCGGCCAACGCCATCGGCATGAACAGCAGCCTTCGGTTTCGCCGGGTCATCATCCCGCAAGTGCTGCGTTTTGCCGTCCCAGGCCTTGGAAACGTGTGGCAGCTCAGCCTCAAGGATTCGGCACTGATATCGGTGACGGGTCTCGCCGAACTGATGCGCACCAGTCAGGTCGCGGCTGGTTCGACGCGGCAGTATTTCCTGTTTTTCATTGTCGGCGGCATCCTCTATCTCGTCCTGACGAGCCTCTCCGACCGCATCTTCAATGGCGCCGAGCGGCGCGCCAATCGCAGCATGCCGACAGCGGCCATGGGAAAGGCGTGAGGTGACATCATGGACTTTGCTTTTCTCCTCCAGACAATGACAACCCTGCTCAAGGCCGTTCCGATGACCTTGGCGCTGTTTTCTCTGTCTGTCTTTGTCGGTGGTCTTCTTGCGCTGCTGATCGTGTGGATGCGTGTCGGCGGCAACCCGGTACTCTCCGCATTTGCAAAGGGCTACATCTTCGTCTTCCGCGGCTCGCCGCTGTTGATCCAGATGTTTCTCGTCTTCTACGGCCTTGGCCAGTTCGGGTTCATCCGCTACTCCTTCCTGTGGCCGTTCCTGCGAGAGCCGTTTGTCTGCGCCGTACTGTCTCTTGCGCTTTGCACCGCGGGCTACTCGGCCGAGATTTTCCGCGGAGGAATTCGCGCCGTCTCGCCACGCGAGATCGAGGCCGCCCGCTCGATCGGAATGTCCGGCGCTCTGCTCGTTCGCCGCATCCTGGCGCCAATTGCATTCCGGCACGCGCTCCCGGCCTATTCCACCGAGATCGTCCTGATGATGAAGTCGACAGCGCTTGCAAGCCTTGTGACGGTCTGGGAGGTGACAGGCGTAGCACAGCGTCTGATCTCGCAAACCTATCGCACGATGGAGGTGTTCCTCTGTGCGGCCATCATCTACCTCGTTCTCAACTTCATCATCCTGCAGGCAATGTCCCTGCTCGAATATTCGCTCTCGCGTCATCGTCGTGCGGTTCCGCCGGCGCTGAAGGCCTGAGAGACTGAACGGACACGATTGGAGCTTCCATGCCAGGCGTTACCCGACTTTCCGTCCGCAACATCCGCAAGAGCTTCGGTACGCACGAGGTCCTGAAGGGCATCTCGCTCGATGCTCAGGATGGCGACGTCATCTCCTTGCTCGGGGCCTCGGGCTCCGGCAAATCCACCTTCCTACGTTGCATCAACCTCCTGGAGACGGCAACCGATGGCGAGATCTGGGTCGACGGTGAACAGATCCGGATGATCCACAAGGGCGGCACGAGCCGTCCTGCCAGCCAGAAACAGGTCGATCATATTCGATCGGAACTCGGAATGGTGTTCCAGTCCTTCAATCTGTGGTCACACATGACGATCCTGCAGAACGTCATCGAGGGGCCGGTGCATGTGCTCAAACGCCCTCGGTCGGAGTGCATTGCCGAGGCGGAGGTCCTGTTGAAGAAGGTCGGAATAGCCGACAAGCGGCACGCCTATCCTGCGCATCTGTCCGGCGGCCAGCAGCAGCGTGCCGCCATTGCCCGTGCGCTTGCGATGAAGCCGAAGGTCATGCTGTTTGACGAGCCGACCTCGGCTCTCGACCCAGAGCTTGTTGGCGAGGTGCTGCGGGTCATGCGCTCTCTGGCGGAGGAGGGCATGACCATGCTTGTCGTCACGCACGAAATGAGCTTCGCCCGCAACGTCTCCAATCGCGTCGTCTTCATGAAGGAAGGGCTGGTCGAAAGCAGCGGTACGCCCGACGAGATGTTCGGTGGGAGCGCAACGCCGGCTTTTCGCCAGTTCATCGGTCATTTCGGGACAGGGCAATGACTGTTGTCGTCGAGACCTGCATCGGCTGGCGTGACGTTGCGCGCGTCGCGAACGGGGAGGCGCTTGCATTGTCTCCTTCCGCCTTGGCACGTGTGGAGAGTGCCAGCCGGATCGTCGAGCGGATCGTCGAGACCGGCGTGCGTGCCTACGGCATCAATACCGGCGTCGGTGCCCTGTCGGATACAGTTGTCGACCGCAGCTCGCAGAGCCGCCTGTCGCGCAACATCGTCCTCAGTCACGCCTGTGGTGTCGGCGAGCTCCTGGCGCCACGGGAGGTTCGAGCGATCCTGGCGGCTCAAATTGCAAACTTCGCTCACGGCCATTCGGGCGTCAGGACTGACATCCTCCGGTATCTGACTGCCTTCCTGGATCATGATCTCATTCCGGACGTGCCCTCGAAAGGCTCGGCCGGATACCTGACGCACAATGCCCACACCGCACTCGTTCTGATTGGCGAGGGAAGCGCAAAGGTGAGGGGCAAGACCCTGAAGGGTGGCGAGGCGCTTAGCGCCATTGGCCTTGCACCGCTCGTGCTTCGCGCCAAGGAGGGGCTCAGCCTCGTCAACGGCACGGCTTGCGCGACCGGCCTGGCAAGCGTTGCCCTCTCACGGGTCCTCCACCTGCTTGACTGGGCAGATGCGGTTGCCGCGCTGACCCTCGAGGCCGCCGGATGCCAGATGGCTGCCTTCGACGAAACCGTGCTGGCCCTGCGTCCGTCGCGCGGCATCGCCGAGGTTGGTGCATCGTTGCGCCGTCGGCTGGCTGGCAGCGGCCTGGTAACGGCTGCCCTTGGCAAGCGAACCCAGGATGCCCTCAGCCTGCGCTCGGTCCCACACGCGCATGGCGCCGCCCGCGACGTCTTTGCCAATGCGTCAGATGTCGTCGATCGCGAACTTGCCTCGGTGACCGATAATCCGGCTATCTCGGGCACGCCTGACGACCCGGTGGTTTCGTCCGAGGCGCACGCCGTCGCGCCCGCTCTTGCGCAGGCATGTGATAGCCTTGCGATTGCCATCGCCCAGATATCGGCAATGAGCGAGCGCCGTATGGACCGGCTCGTCAATCCGCTTGTCAGCGGTCTGCCGCCGTTCCTGGCAAGGGACGCCGGCAGCAATTCGGGTTTCATGATCGCGCAATATACGGCCGCCGCACTCAGCAACGAGAACCGCAGGCTGGCGGCACCCGCTTCCACCGACGGCGGCCTGACGTCAGGTCTGCAGGAAGATTTCCTTGCTCATCCCACTGCAGCGGCAAACAAGCTTCTGCAGGTCATCGACAACGCCGAGTATGTCGTCGCAATCGAACTGATGGCGGCTGCCCAGGCACACGATTTTCTTGAGCCGACCGCAAACCGGGCCAAGGGGACCGAGGCAATCCATCGCACAGCGCGCAAGGTCGTTTCGAACTATGGTGACGATCGTCCCCTGGCCGGTGACATGGAAGCCCTTCGAATGCTGATCCGCACCGAAGCGCCTCCGGACATGATTTAGGAAACGGATATGACAGCTCTATTCGATGTAGCCGTGATCGGCCTTGGTGCCATGGGATCTGCCACGCTCTCCTTTCTCGCCGAGCGGGGCGCCAAAACGATCGGCATCGATGCCTTTTATCCGGCTCATGCGCTGAGCTCGTCCCACGGAGACAGCCGCCTCATCCGGCTTGGCTATTTCGAGGATCCGTCCTACGTTCCGTTGCTGCGGCGCGCCTATCGAAACTGGAACGTGCTTGAAGCACGGCTTCGGGCGGAAATCCTGACAATCACCGGCGTCCTCCAGATTGGCGCAAGGGAAAGCAAGATCGTGTCAGGAACCCGTGCGTCCTGCCAGATGCACGGCCTGGCGCACCAGATCCTCGACAAGGAGGAAATGAACAGACGATTTCCCGCCTTCCAGCTCGATGACGAGGAGATCGCGGTCCTCGATCCGCAAGGCGGCTATCTCCGGCCGGAACTGGCGGTCATGGGCTACCTCAAGCTTGCGGCACAGGATGGTGCTGTCCTTCATTTCGGGGAACGTGTGATTGCAATCGAACCTGACGATGTGGGCGTGACGATCCGCTCCGCAGATGGTCAGTATCGCGCCAGGAAGGTCGTGGTTGCCACCGGGTCGTGGATCGCCGAGCTTGTTCCGGAGTTGCGAACACTGGCGACCCCGATCCGCCAAGTGGTCGCATGGTATCAGCCGAAGGATGGCTTCCTGACCCAGCCGCAGCGCATGCCGTGTTTCCTGCGAGACGAAGGGGCGGAGGGCTCCTTCTTCGGATTTCCCGCAATCGGGGTGGACGGGGTGAAGATCGGCCGGCACGCCCATTTCCGTGAGCCGATCGATCCCAACCAGCAAAATCCGCCGGTGAACGACAGAGATACGGCGCTCCTTGACGGCTTCGTCGGCAAGCGCGTGCCCGGAGCGGCCGGTCAGCGCGTGAACACGGTGACCTGCCGTTACACCATGCTTCCCAGCGAGGATTTCCTGCTAGATCTTGCTCCGGGCAATCCGAATGTGGTGGTCGCCTCGCCCTGCTCGGGACACGGTTTCAAGTTCACGAGTGTGGTCGGCGAAATTCTTGCCGACCTGGCGCTTCAGGGGGAAACCGGTCTTCCCGTTTCTGCCTTTTCCTTCAAGGCCCTTAACCGCTTCGTGGCTACCGGCAAAGCCGGGTCTGGGGCAGCGTCAGTTTAGGCGCAGTCCGCTCTCGGCGTCAAAGAGGTGGATTGCCTCTGCGGCGAAGGATAGCGTCAGCCGCTGGCCGTTTTCCAACAGGGTGCGCGGCGGCAGGCAGGCCATGATCCGCTGCGTTCCAGCAAGGGCGGTCACCACAAGTTCCGGGCCGGTCAGCTCGGCGACCTCGCATGTCGCCTCGATCGTATGCTCGCACGAGCCGGGTCCAAATGCTTCCGGACGAATCCCCGCAATCAGCTTCATGCCGTCGCCTGGCTTCGTTTCAAGTCCGCGCGGAATGGGCAGCACCATGTCGCTGCCGTCGACCTGAAGCTCGCTGCGGCGTGCGGTAACACGCAAAAGGTTCATCGGTGGTGCGCCGACGAAGGTGGCGACATAGAGGGTTGCCGGTCGGTCGTAGATTTCGGATGGCGACCCGAGCTGCTCGATCCGCCCGTCACGCATCACTGCGATGCGGCTGGCAAGCGTCATCGCCTCGATCTGGTCATGCGTTACGTAGACGACCGTTGTCTTAAGCATCTGATGCAGGCGCTTGAGTTCGGTTCGCATCTCCATGCGCAGCTTCGCATCAAGATTGGACAGTGGTTCGTCAAAGAGGAAGACCTCCGGTTTGCGCACCAGCGCCCGGCCGATTGCCACGCGTTGGCGCTGGCCCCCCGACAGCTGGCTTGGCTTTCGCTCGAGCAGGCTTTCGATCTGCAGCAACTTCGCGGCATCGCGTACCGCACGGTCGCGCTCCTCTCCCGGAACTTTGCGCATTTCCAGACCGAAACCGATATTGCGGTGCACGGTCAGGTTGGGATAGAGGGCATAGGACTGGAAGACCATGGCGATGTCGCGGTCCTTCGGATGCACTCCAAGGACGGAGCGGCCGCCGATGCGAACGTCGCCGCTCGTTGCCTCAGCCAATCCGGCAAGGATGTTGAGCAGGGTGGACTTTCCACAGCCTGACGAGCCGAGCAATACCAGAAATTCACCGCTTTCGAGCGCAATGTCGATGCCCTTTAGCGTTTCGACATCGCCGTATGTTTTGCGGATGTTTTTGATTTCGAGCGCACTCATTGAGCCATGTCCTTGGATGCGGGTTCGCTGCCGTAGCTGCGTGGAAGGGTGGAAATGGCCCGAGAGGCAACCTGTGTCCCCATGTCTAGGCAGGCGGCAAGCGGCATCCCTCTCGTCAATGCCGCAAGAAAGCCGGCATTGAAGACATCACCGGCACCAATCGTATCGACGACCGTGACGATCGGGGCGACCACCGAGATGCATTGTCCGTCGGATCCGATGGCAAGGGCGCCATCCGCGCCGCGCTTGACGACGACGATCGCACCATCTGGCATATGGGATCGGAGTTCGGCGGCTGCCTGCGCGGGATTGTCGAGGCCGGAAAGCGTGGTCGACTCCACCTCGTTGAGAAGCGCGATCGCACAGCGCGATAGCCAGCGTCGCGTGGCATCGCAGTTTTCGCTGGTCCAACCGTCGAGCGGCCAGCCTGTGTCGAGGGCAACGTCGATCCGATGCGCGTCCGCCCAATCGAAGAAGGCCTCGTAGTCCCGTGTCAGGTCCTCCGTCAGGAACGATCCGCAAAGCAGCAGGCAGCCTCCGGCGAGCCGCGTGCCATCGAGAACTGAAAGGACATCGGACAGGCTGAGGCGTGGGAGGTGACCGCGGGTCGTGAAGAAGGTGCGCTCGCCGTCGGGATGGGTGATGCCGACCGAAAGCGTCGTCTGCTCCGGGCGAACCGGCCAGTTAAGGGCGCGCTTCCCGAAAGTCTCGCTGAGCCATTTGCCGAACTGGTCATTGCCGACATTTGCGGCAATTTCGAAGGGAATGCCGAGCCCGTCCCAGGCAAGGGCGCTGTTGCCGGCTGCACCGCCGACACGCAATTCGTCATGGTCGACGATGATTTCGGTACCCGCCTTCGGCCAGGGTGCGGCTGGGCCAAGGATGAGGTCGACATTGACATTTCCGACGACGGCAAGAGGGCGCATCATTCGCTCCGGGTGATCTTGGTCGAGCGCACCGGCGTGCCGGCGTTGTCAACACGGGCGTCGGCGAAGGCAATCATCAGACGCTGGGCAGTAGGCAGCATCGCAAAGATTGCGGCAAGACCGGATGCAGGTTTGAAGCCGATGGTGACCGCACCCGGAACAGGGTCGTCTCCAGAAGCGTCGAAGATGACAACGGGTGCACCGGTCTCGACGACTGATACGGCCATGGCTGTCACCAGAGCGGCCGTGCTGTCCTGTCCCCTGAAGAGAACGACGCCGATCGCCGGGTCGAGCATCTCCATCGGTCCGTGCCGCAACTGCCCGCCCTCCAGTGAAAAGCAGGGTCGACGGGAGAGTTCGGTCAGGCCGAGCGCCAGCGCCTCTGCGAGGCCCTGCAGCCGCCGGCCCGAGGTAACGACCGTAGCCACCCGGCTCAAGGCGGTAAGGGCAGGATCTATGCTTGGCGCTTCCGGTGCGGTAAGTGCAGCGAGCGCTGCGGCGGGATCCTCGCCAAGGGCAGCCAGCACCGCAAGATGAAGGGCAAACGAGACCGTCAGGCTGCGCGTTGCAGCAAAGGCGAGTTCCGTTCCACCGGCGCCGACAAGGCACGTTGCGGTGCGGGCCAGGAAGGATCCGTCCTCGAGCGTCAGCCCGAACGTGTCCGGGCTGCCCCCGGTTTCCGAGAACCAGCGCACGACCTCGGCGCTCTCGCCCGATTGAGAGGTGATGATGACGGTTCTGCCGTCAAGCGTCAGCGGCTGCCCGAGCTGCTCAGACAAAGGCAGGGCGATCGCATCGATGCCGATCACCCGGTAGAGCGGCTCGACAGCGCGCCCAACCGCATGTGATCCGCCCATGCCGAGGAGGAGGAGCCTTCCGGTTTTCTTCAACGATGCGGCGATGGCCTCTGCGGCCTCCCTGGCGCCATGAAAGGAGGCGAGGGCGTCGGAATGCTGGCGTTCCATCTCGCGATTGATCGCAATCAGGCCGATGGGTCGTGTCGTTTCCATGGTGTTTGTCATCCCTTGACGCCGCCGCTTGTCAGCCCGGAAATCAGGGCGCGTTGCATGATGAGACCGACGAAAACTGGTGGCAGGGCGGCGAGCACACCGGCAGTTGCGATCAGGCCGTAATCCGAGACACGACCACCTGCCAGATCGGCGATGGCGACCGTGAGTGTCTTGGCGCGCTGGTCGGACGTGAAGAGAAGCGCGTAGAAGAATTCATCCCAGCCGAGCAGGAAGGCAAAGAGTGCGGAGGTTGCGACCACCGGCATGGCAAGCGGCAGCGTGATGATCTTCCAGGTCTGGAGCAGGCCTGCACCGTCGATCATCGCCGCGGCTTCGATCTCCTTGGGAATGGAATCGAACCCGGATTTCATGAGCCACGTTGTGAACGGCGCAAGGATCGTGAGATAGACGAGTGCAAGGCCAAAAACGTTGTTCAGCATGCCGAGATGGGCAAGACCCATGTAGAGCGGTACGGCAAGCGCAACGGGTGGCAGCATGTAGGTGGCGATCACCATTGAAAGCGACCATCCGACGGAGGGCGTGCGCGATACCGCCCAGCCCGCCGGAATGGCAAGTGCAATCGCCGCGATCGTTGCTATGCCAGCAACCTCGATGCTGTTCCTCAGCGACGCGGTGAACGCCGCGCCGGCGCTGTTTTCGAGAGTCGACAAAAGCACGCCGTACCGCGAGAAATCAGCTGACTGCGGCCACCAGCGTAGCGGCTTGGCGGAAAGATCGGCAGCCGGCGAAATGCTCATGACAAAGAGCCACAGGACAGGCGCCAGGATGACAGCGGCAAGCAGCAAGGCACAGGCATGGATGAAGATTGAGAAACATAGGCTCTTGCGTTCCATCAGGCAGCACTCCCGGCAGTCTTGCGCACCAGCGCCGCATAGGCGAGGGCAAGCAGCGTCACCAGCAGTGTGACGATCAGTGCGAGTGAAGCACCAGAACCGGCCCGCTGGAACGAGAAGGCTTCCTGGTAGACCAAGATCGAGAGCGTTCTCGTGCTGTTGGCGGGGCCGCCGCGTGTCATCACCCAGATGATGTCGAACACCTTAAACGCCTCGATCGTCCGCAGAACCAGGGCGACCATCAGCGGGCCGGCGAGATAGGGCAGGATCACGAAGCGAAAACGCGCAAAAGCGCCGGCACCATCGACGAGCGAGGCAGCCGTGATATCGCGGGGTACAGCCTGCAGGGCGGCAAGCGCGATCAGGGCCACCAGGGGGAAATTCTTCCAGCAGTCAGCGACAATCAGTGCGGCAAGCGCCGTTCCCGGTTCTCCGAGCCACGAGCGATAGGTATCGATGAGGCCGATCTGCGTCAGCGCCGCGTTGAGGGCGCCATATTCCGGATTATAGATCAGTCGCCAGAGTGTTGCGTTCACGACTGTCGGCAGTGCCCAGGGCAGGATCATCAACGCGCGCAACACGGCCCGTCCCTGGAAATCCTGGTTCAGTAGGAGTGCCGCAAGAACGCCGATCACCATCTCGGCGGCAACGGAGATGACCGCAAACCAGGTGGTCGTTATCAGTGTCCGCTGGAAATTCGAGCCGGACATCATCTTCACATAATTTTCGATGCCGACGAAATTGCCGGCCGTGCCGACAAGCTTGGCGTCTGTAAAGGAGAGACCGACGGTGTCGACCAAGGGCCATCCGATGACGGCGATCATCACGACAAGAAGCGGCAACATCAAAAGCCACGCGCGGGTCGTCATCCAGGTGCCGGACATCGGGCGTCTCTCAATTCATCGGATTGGCAAGGTGAAGCCAGGCGGCATGTGCCGCCTGGGTGTCGCTATCGGTCAGAGACCACTGTTTTCGGCAGCCGATTTCAGGGCATCTTCCGGCGAGGACTGGCCGAGAAGAGACTCCTGGATCGCCTGCTGGAGTGCCGTAGATAGCTCCTGGTATTTCGGCGTGGTCGGGCGCGGATACATGGCGGCGAGACCGATCTTGGCCGCAGAGATCAGTTCCTCCTGACCTTTCGTGACAGCTGGGTCATCATAGGAGGATGCCCAGATCGGCAGGCTGAGCTTTGCGAACTGGTTCTGCGTTGCCTGGGAAGTCATGAAGGCCACGTACTTCCAGGCCTCATCGGGATGCTTACTTGCTGTGGTTACGCCGAGGCCCATCGAGCCGTTGACTGCCGATGCTTCGCTCTTGCCGGCCACGCCCGGAGCTGGGACGACGCCGACCTTGCCTGCGACCTTGCTGTCCTTCGGGTCATTCGCCATGTTGTACATGTAGGTCCAGTTGAGCGCGAAGGCGGCATCGCCGTTCTGGAAGACCTTGCGGACGTCTTCTTCGAGAAATTCCTTGGAATTCGGATTTGTCAGCCCGGACTTGTAGCTGGCGACCATGTAGTTCAGCGCATCTAGACCGCCGCCATTCTGGAAGGCCGGCTTGCCGTCCTTCAGGAAATCACCCTTGTAGGCGCTGACGAGCGTAGTATAGTCGCAGATCGCGGCTTCCGCCTGCGACCAGCTCCAGGCGATTGGCGTTGCAAGAAGGCCCTTGTCCTTGATGGTCTTTGCCTGCTCGGTCAGTTCGTCCCAGGTCTTGGGCGGCGCCTTGATGCCGGCTTTCTCAAGAATTTCCTTGTTATAGAAGAGGTACTTCGTGTCTAGGATCCACGGCATGCCGTAGTATTTTCCGTCATACTGGACCGTTGTCCATGCGCCGGGGAGGACACCTTTCTTCATGTCGTCGGTTATGCGCGACGTGACGTCGACGAGGACCTTGTTGGTTGCATATTCAGCTGGCCAGATCACGTCGAAGAGGACGACATCATAGCCACCGCCGGACCCTTGGGCGAGCACGGTCTTGTCATGCAGGCCTTCATAGGGGACGAATTCGAGATTGACCTTGACGTCCGGGTTTGCCTTGGAAAAGGCATCGGTCATGGAGCGAACATCGGCTTCGCTATAGGCCGCCTGCGCCATGAAGAGCGCGTTGATCGTGGTTTCGGCAAAGGCATGCGGCGCGAAGGACGCGCCGATCAGTGCAGCGCCAAGCATCGTCTTATGTAGTGACTTCAACATTCCAGCCTCCAGTTTTTGACATTCACCGTTTTCCAAGGGCGGCCGTCGCCGCCATCAGCATTCGAACAGGCGCCGGCGAAGCGGCTGCCAGGTGCGGAGCGTCGTCAGAGCATGTCGCTCTCTGCGTTCCCCGGAACTCTGTGGTTCCTTATTAAGTCAATTCTCTTGACTTATTTGTTCTTCAATATTCTACTGCTGTCAAGAGGAAATCAGGATGAACGATGCGCGGCCCATAAGGGCAAAGAGTGGGACAAATCATGAAGGCACCAGCGCCCATAACAGACGAGTGCTGATGGATGCGCTGCGGATGAACGGGGCCCTGTCGCGGGCCGACCTTTCTCGCGCGACGAAGCTCACGAAACAGACCATCTCCAATATCATCGACGAACTCGAGGAGGAGGGACTGGTAAGCGCGCTGGATGCGGTTCGCAAAGGCAGGGGACAGCCATCGACACCCTATACACTGGTCCCGGAAGGTGCGTTTGCGATCGGACTGCAGATCGATCGGCACGTGACGCGGGCCGTCGCCGTCGATCTCGTCGGCAGCGTGCTCGCCCGAGCCGAAGCAAACTTGCCACCCATTGGTCCCTCCGGCGGTGTCGCGGTCATCTTGAAGCTTATCGAGAGAGTTCGCCTCGATCTTGCTGATATATTTGAACAATCAGAACGTCGTCTGGTTGGCCTCGGAGCCGCCATGCCCGGGCCGTTCGGCATCGATGCCGCCGTCGACGATCCGTGGATGATGGCGGCATGGCAGGCATTCCCGCTGATCGAGACGCTTTCCACAGGCACTGGCCTAAGTGTTCGCCTGCAAAACGATGCGGCCGCATGTGCAACTGCGGAGCGCATGGTCGGTGCTGCGAACGGGCTTGATCATGCCGTTTGCCTCTACCTGGGCTACGGCATCGGAGCCGGGCTCATTCTGGGGGGGGAGCTTTATAGCGGCGCCAACGGAAATGCCGGCGAGATCGGCATGGCCCTGCTTTCGGCGAGCGGCAGCCCGACTCCGCTCGAGCATCGCGCTTCGCTCGCGTCGCTCTACCAGCATCTGGGGATCGACCCGGCGGACACAGGCGTTTACGCGACGATTAACGCGCTGGCGCAAACGGACGACGCGAGAATTGAGAGCTGGATCGAAGAAGCCGTGATGGATCTGCGCTGGAGCATCCATCTGATCGAAACCATCTTCGACCCGCAGACCGTCATACTTTGCGGAGGGGCACCGGAAGCCCTCGCGCAGCGCCTGGTCGCGGCTGTGCATCCACTTACGCCGTCCCTCGCAGACCGGCGGGACCGGACCATTCCGCGGTTTCAACTCGGAATGACGGATTCATGGGCCGTCGCACGCGGTGCGGCCGCCGATCCCATCAGTCGCGCGTTCGATCCGAGCTTTGCGGCCATCCTGAAGGAATCGCTTTAGGATCAAGCCTCGCCAGGGGTACAACAGCCGGGCACCTCCGCCATTCACCAAATTCGGGGTCTTTTTTGCCTCATCGTTGCTGGGCCGGAGACTTGGCGATAACACAAAAAAGAAACCCGGTGCCATAGGCATCGGGTTTCCTTCGACTGCAGTTGAGGGGGGCGCAGTCAAATGCAACGGGCGTTGCGCCAAAAGAACTCGCGTCCTCCGCATTGGTTCCAAAATAAAAACGATCTCTTGCAACAACAGCATCCTGGGTGCCCGTCGGGCGAGGGCGGAACGGGAGACCGGTCTTGCTCTCCCCTCTGCCGAAGTCGGATAGCACAGATGCAGGTTGATCGCCTTTGGGGCCTTGCCGCTGCGATCCGGCTCGGTCGTAGGAAACCTGTTGCCCGTACCGTAATTCATAAAGGCCTGCGGCCGGAAGGCGGTTACGTGCACAAAGACATCTCTATCGCCGCCAATCTGGCTTGATGGAACCGAAGCCCTTGGCGGAATTGAAAAACTTCGCAGTGCCCTTGGCCATAGATCCTCCCATAGTTGAGCGAATGCTCGGTTTACGGTTGCGCAAGCGAAATCGCAGGGTCTGGAAGTGCCGGAGCCTCACGACATTGGAACGACGAGGAACGGATGACAACAAGAGTTTCCACGAATGTTCGCAGTTCAATCGTCCAACGCAGCAGTTCGTTCGAATGCCTTTGCCGACATTGCGTCCATCGTCGCGACGACCATTGCCTGCTAGCCGGAGATGGACGGCGCCTCTATCAAGGTCACTGAGGATGGCGGAGTTCTCATGCTCGAGGGGGAAGGCGCTATCGGCCCTGCCCTAGCCAGCGATATCGCAATGAGAAATATCGGCACGCGGTTCTTCAACCTTATCAGTCCATTATAGGCGTTTGTTTCGACTTTACTAGCGCGCTGTCTGACGCGTCTTTGGCGCGGGGCTGTGGGTCTGGCTCACCGTGGACGAGGGACGCTCAACAAGGTTTGAGACCGTCACCCTCCGGACCACGTGAAAGGATGATCGAGGTGTCCTGCCAGATGCGAAATCCACCGAAAAACGCGAGACGGTTGTCGCCTCTGATGCAGCCGCTGGGGAGTTCGTCAAGCTCATCGATCTGGCCTCCGCCGATCACAATGTAGTCGGGCAGCAAAGCGGCCTGAAGCCGTGCGACAACATCGAAAACGGACTCCTTCCACTTCTTGTGGCCGCGTCGAACGAGACCTCGCTTCCCAACATAATCCTCGAATGTTAGCTGCTTTCTGTAGGGCAAGTGTGCGAGCTCCAGCGGTTGAGCCACGCTTTCCATCACCATGGCCGATCCCAGGCCTGTTCCGAGGCCGAGAAACAACAGCCGCCCGCCCTTGTAGCTTCCTATTGCCTGCATAAGGGCGTCGTTGACGAGCTTGACTGGCTTTCCGAAAGCCTGGGAGAAATCAAAACCTTTCCACCCTGGCCCGAGGTTCGCGGGTTCCAGCGACGGACGGTTGTTGCGAACGGGACCCGGGTAACCGATCGATAGCACGTCATAGTCGATATCTTTCGCCATCAGCTTGATGGCATCGACCGCCTGCCGGGCTGAGAGTGCCGGTCCAGACCTGGTTTTTCGCTCTTCCACACCATGGGCAAGAATCTTCATGTTGTTGCCGCCGATATCAACGGCAAGAATCCGACGGTCAATGGTTTCGATGTGGCTCGTCATGCTCGCCCTTTTTACTTACCCGGCTTACTTAGATAACGCTCATCGGCGTTTGATAAAGGGGCCGTCATCCCCAAAAAAAACGACATGCAAAAGTCAAAGTGCGGTGGCCCGGAACGGGCGTCGGCGCTATGCGGATGAGAGCGAAGACACGGCAAGGCATGGCACTCGCCTGAGCCACTCTCACACTCTGGATATGGAAAAATCGTTGACAGCACCGCGCTTGGCCGAAACATTGGCTCGGGCAACCGCTGGCGCGGGTTGCTGAAACAGCACTTTCCGAGGAGTAAACTACACTCCGCCATTCGATCTCAGCCAAAATTGAAGCCTTTAGCCGGTCTGGTGAACCATCTTAGACACCAGGACGCTTGCAAGCATTACCCAAGGGGATGGAAATGACAGCAGATGAACGCATGATGTCACAGATGACCAGCAAGAAGGGCTTCATCGCCGCCCTTGATCAGAGCGGTGGGTCCACGCCGGCTGCGTTACGACTCTATGGCATCGCTGACTCCAACTACAGCGGCGAGGAGGAAATGTTTCGACTCATGCATGCGATGCGTGTGCGCATCATGACAGCGCCCGCCTTCACCGGTGACAAGATCATCGGGGCCATCCTGTTTGAAAGGACGATGGATGGAGATGCCGGTGGAAGGTCCGTCCCGTCGTTCCTGTGGGAGGATCGCGGCGTCGTCCCATTTCTGAAGGTCGACAAGGGACTGTCTGCCGAGGAGAACGGCGTTCAAGTCATGAAGCCGATGCCCGATCTCGACGCGCTCCTGGCCCGTGCCGTGAAGAAGGGAATTTTCGGAACGAAGATGAGGTCCGTGATTGCTCACGCTGACCGGGCGGGGATCGCTGCCGTAGTGAAGCAGCAATTTGATGTAGCTCGGCAGATCATCGGTCACGGACTTGTTCCGATCATAGAGCCGGAAGTGTCGATCAAAAGCCCCACCAAGGGGGAAGCGGAGGAGATCCTGCGCGAAGAGCTCGCCCGGGGACTCGACGCGCTTCCAGTGGGCGAGCGGGTGATGATCAAGCTCACCATTCCGACCGTTTCCGATTTCTACAAACCGCTTATCGACCACAGGTCGGTTGTTCGGGTGGTGGCCCTTTCTGGTGGCTACAGTCGCGCAGATGCATGCGAGAAGCTCACCCACAACCACGGCATGATTGCGAGCTTCTCACGAGCTCTGACAGAAGATCTTCGAGACTCGATGAGCGACAAGGAGTTCGACGCGAGCCTCGCAAGGACGGTCGACGAAATTTACAGCGCGAGTGCGTCCACAATCTGAATTGCCAATGTCACAAGCTTGAGCCACGAAAAAGGGGCAGCGGGAGATGTGCCGTCGCCTGTCGGCCTCCGTTCAATATCGGTCACCGGTCCGAGGCAGGTGCACGATCAGAACTGGCGGTCGCTGGGGGCAGGGCGATTGTCTCGCCTTGATGTTTTGAATCTTCGCCAAACGCCGCTTCGCCAATAGAGCCGCCACGTCAGACCACTCCTGACGCACGAGATTTCTACGTCCGGAAAAAAGGCCGGCACCTCCCTCGGCACCGACCTCTTCGATCTGTCTCAATGGCAACTTCCAGTACATCCGTGGTCAATTGTTTGCCGCGTCTCGAAACGTTACGTTGTTCAGTCCGAAGGCACGTTAAAGTTGACCTACCAAAAATGTCGGGCAGGACTTTTACATTGAATAGGACCACTGGCCCGGCGAAGATTTCTTCAAGCTTGCCCCGGCGCTGCGATCTCTGGACTGTTCGTTAGGAGACGAACAACTTCCGCGGACAGCTCGGCTACGTCATAAACTATAGCTGCTCCGTGGGCGCTAGTTGCCGTTGTGACGATCTGTGTTCGATGAGGTAGCGCAACCAATGACACCACCTGGTCGGGGTTTATGAAGACAGGCATCGATGCTTGCCCATTCAATGTCAATCGCACAAGCTTCATTGACGCTCTCCGTTCAAGAGTGATCTCGCGCAATAAACGCAACACTTCAATTTGAGTTCACCCCAAGCCCGGCGCAGGTTTATAACCTTTTCGGCGCCTTTCGGTACGTCAGCGCACACAGGGGGATGGTGCCCCGATGGGGCGGAAACAATCTTGAAATGGTGGAGAGGCCCGTCTTTCGCGGTGGCAACGACTTCTCATCCGGCCACTGGACAGGCCAAGGATTGCCGACGGCCGATGCTGAGGATCCCTTGAAACTTTTCCTGGAAGTCCAGTGGCAGAACATCGCGCATCGTAATCGCAGCGGCGCGGGAGTGCCAGGCTAAGCAGCTGCTGATGACAATTCCAGGCATTGGCGCCGTCACGGCCGTCTCCTAGGCCGTCGACTCATAAACTCTGACACCAGATCCTTGCCGCGACGAGTTTGACCGCTGCGAGATAGTTTTCCGGGCGCTTGTCGTAGCGAGTAG
>NZ_JACIAH010000011.1 GCF_014194695.1 Rhizobium sp. BK399
CAGCCCTACTACCTCGCCTCCCTGTCGCTTAACGACCAGAACCTCCTCAAGGACAACAAGCTCATCCCCGGAATGCCCGTCGAGGTCTTCGTCCAGACCGCCGAGCGAACCGCCCTCTCATACCTCCTCAAGCCATTCACAGACCAAATGATGAAGGCATTCAGAGAGGAATAGCGGGGCAAGAAGGGAGACGCAGCGGCATGCAGATGCCATCATGGCGGTTGGATCGTGGAAAGCGCCCCAAGCCGAACGGACCGATGACGCTTCTACGCATTTGGTATCCCTGAGCGCCCCTAAGCAAAAAGGGCGCTGCGAAGGACAACAAAGTCGATCAAATGATTTCAATATGGTGCGAGCGACGGGGATCGAACCCGTATGACCGAAGTCGAGGGATTTTAAGTCCCTTGCGTCTACCAGTTTCGCCACGCTCGCGCAGGCTCCTCCTTCAACGACTGATGCGATTCAGTCAAGAGCACTAGGTTGTGTCACGGTCGCGAAGGGCTTGCTGCCGACTTGATGATGCGGATCTTGTTCAATAGGCAACCGATCGAAACGCCGACGGATGCGCCGAGTATCTTCACGGCAGCATCGTGCAGACGGGCGTGGCGCGTTGGAGACAGATATTGCAGATATTCAATCGCCAAGGCGCCGGCAACCAGGAGAAAGGCAACTGCTATCCACTGCCGAGGATAGGCAATCGCGAACATGAAACCAACGAGCGAGTAGGCCAAAGCGCGGTCGAGATTGACCGAGGTCACCGTATGTGGCCGCAGCGCGATCGGCGACAGCGTGACGAAAATAATCGCCACGAGAAGCAGCCAGGCAATCGGTCGTGCAAATTTACTTGAGATCATTGCGGCGATGTAGCCTCATCTCGGGTGAATTGGTAGCGCACAATTGCGTTATTGCATCGCCTTCAGGGTTGCTCGAAAAGATGAGCGGCTGAGTAAACAATATCGGCCGATATGGGCTTTTTCCCACAGTCCGCTTGTGCGATAGCGGAACGGCAACAGGAATAGACGAATGACCGTGACCAGACAGGATGTCGAGAGCGCCGAGACGGCGATGCGTAGCCTCTTTCCAGCAACGCCACTGCAGCTGAACGAACATCTGTCGGCGCGTTATGGCGCCGATATCTGGCTAAAGCGCGAAGATCTGTCGCCGGTACGCTCCTACAAGATTCGCGGGGCGTTCAATTTCTTCCGCAAGGCGATCGCGGAGGGTGCCGGCAACAGGACCTTCGTATGCGCCTCGGCCGGCAATCATGCTCAGGGCTTTGCCTTCGTCTGCCGGCATTTTGGCGTGCCCGGCGTTGTTTTCATGCCGGTGACGACGCCGCAGCAGAAGATCGACAAGACCCGCATATTCGGGGCGGAGTTCATCACCATCAAGCTGACAGGCGATTTTTTCGATCAATGCTACCAGGCCGCGCGCGACCACGTCGAGGCGATCGACGGCGTCATGGTGCCGCCTTTCGATCACCCAGACATCATCGAGGGCCAGGCAACGGTTGCCGCGGAAATCCTCCAGCAACTCCCTGACGGGACGGTACCTGACATCATTGTCATGCCGGTCGGCGGCGGTGGTCTCGCTGCAGGCATCACCGGCTACCTCGACGGCATTCTGCCTAAGTCCGGCTTCATCTTCACGGAGCCGGCAGGGGCACCGAGCCTGAAGAGAAGCATAGAGGCAGGGCACTTGGTGACGCTCACCAAAGTTGACAATTTCGTCGATGGCGCCGCCGTGGCGCGGATCGGTGACCTGAACTTCGCAGCCTTGGAAGCTTTCCCGGCCGAACAGGTCATGCTGATGCCGGAAAACGCCATCTGCGTGACCATTGGCGAGATGCTCAATGTGGAAGGCGTCGTGCTCGAACCGGCAGGCGCGTTGTCGCTGACCGCGATTGCGGCGATGGACCCGAATGCCTTGAGAGGCAAGACGGTCATCGCCGTCGTATCCGGCGGCAACTTCGATTTCGAACGCCTTCCGGATGTGAAGGAGCGCGCCATGCGCTATGCCGGCTTGAAGAAGTACTTCATCTTGCGGATGCCGCAGCGTCCGGGTGCGTTGCGTGACTTCCTGAACCTGCTTGGCCCGGACGACGATATCGCCAGGTTCGAATATCTGAAGAAGACGGCTCGCAATTTCGGCTCGGTGCTGATCGGCATCGAAACCAAGGCGCCGGAGAATTTCGCGCAGCTGATCGCAAACTTCGAAAAGGCTGCCATCGGCTTCGAGGACATCACCGAAAACGAGATCCTCGCAAACCTCATCATTTAGCTTTTCCGGCACGGGCCGGCATGGTAAGGCGAAACATGGCTTCGATCTTCTCCAGCATTTTCTCAATGTTTTCAGGCGGCGGCAAATCGACTGATGCCCCGGCAGGCGCCTCGTCCGAGCCTCAGCTCTATGGGGACTGCACGATCTACGCGGAACCCCAGAAGGAGGGCGGTCAGTATCGCCTTGCGGGACGCATTGAGAAGGCCGTCGGTGGAGAGGTTCTCGTTCGCAACTTCATCCGTGCTGACATGTTCGGCTCGTCGGATGACGCGATCGAGTGCACGGTGCGCAAGGCGCAGCAGATCATCGATCAGAATGGCCCGTCGCTATTCAGCGATGGCGCAAAAGTTCGGCAGGTCTGATCCGCTTCTTCGGGTCCAATCCGCGTCTACGCAGGGTTTTGGTACCTGGCGAATCGCATTCCGCCCAACTCAATAGTCCCAGTATCCGCGGTGTTCGCCGTCGGTATCGGCGCGAGAAAGTCCGATACCAACGACATGGGAAACTGGCGATCACCCTGCACGAAACATCTTGGCGCCCGAAGGTGCGCTCGTGGCACCGCCGTCAACGACGATCTCGATTCCCGTCACGTTGGACGAGTCGCTTGAAGCGAAATAGAGCACGGCCTTGGCGATTTCCTCCGCTTCGCTCATCCGTCCGAGAAGGCTCATGCCGCCC
Organism: Rhizobium sp. BK399; assembly: GCF_014194695.1. Taxonomy (GTDB): domain Bacteria; phylum Pseudomonadota; class Alphaproteobacteria; order Rhizobiales; family Rhizobiaceae; genus Rhizobium. Next base: position 2,959 of record NZ_JACIAH010000011.1, read on the forward strand.
AGTCGAGCTTCGAGCCCGGACATCGCGTCGGCCGTGGATGCCAGCGGTTGCCAAATCGGCGTCTTGGTGCCGCCAGGCGTCACCTGATTGACGCGGATGCCGCGTGGCGCAAGCTCTGAGGCCATATTGCGGGTCATGGCACGCACCGCACCTTTGGTGGCAGCATAGGCTGACCAGCCGGGCGCGCCCAGTACGGCATGCACCGATCCATTGAGAATGACAGAACCGCCGTCGTTGAGATGTGGCAGCGCCGACTGGACCGTAAAGAACACTGCGGTCAGGTTGGTATTGATGATGGCATTGAACTGCTCGAGCGACGTAGTGCCGAGCGGCGTCGCGCCGGCGATGCCAGCATTTGCAAAGAGGACATCGAACTTGCCGACCTTTTCGGCGGCTTCCGCAAAAGCGCGCTCCGTGGCCGCGACGTCTGTGACATCGAGCTTCAGCGTGAGCACGTTGCCGCCCAGAGCGTTTTCGGCAGCGGCGAGAGTCTCGGCGTTGCGGCCTGTGATCACGACCTTGGCCCCCTCGTCGAGGAAGACCTTGGCGGTCGCAAGACCGATGCCGCTGTTTCCGCCGGTGATGAGGGCGACCTTGTTCTTTAGGCGCATTGGATGACTCCTCTTGGAAAAATACCCGATCTGGATTACGATTGATATCTAGAAGGATTATGATCGTAATCTTTATATGTCAACTGGTTTCAGGATGGATTTTCATGGGTCACTCACAGATGGACAAGCGCAAGACGCATGAGAGGATCGTCGAGATCGCCTCGAAGCGGTTGCGAGAGAAGGGGCTGGAAGGCGTCGGCGTCGCGGACCTGATGAAGGAAGCGGGGCTCACGGTCGGCGGCTTCTACAAGCATTTTGCCTCGCGTGACGAGCTGGTGGCAGAGGCTATGCAATCTGCTTTTGGTGCCTGGACCGAGAAGGTGCGGTCAGAGGGCCGGGCTCCGGCAGACATTCCACTTGAGGAATATGCGGCGAGCTATCTGAGCCGCGAGCATCGGGACGATACGGCTGGAGGATGCCCGTTCGCCGCTCTCACCGCTGACATAGCGCGCGGCGGCGAGAGGTGTCGGTCACTGGCAACCGATCAGATGCAGACGAACTTGCGCAATATGCAGGCACGCATAAAGGCGGCGGACGAAGCGGAGGGGCGCCGCAAGGCGATCATCCTGTCCTGCCTCATGACCGGCGCACTCGGGCTTGCACGGATAGCGAACGACGAAACCCTGGCCGGTGAGATACTCGATACCGCCAGGGCTTTTGTGAACGAGCTCGGCGCCAAATGAAAACGGCCGGCTAGAACCGGCCGTTTCGATGGCAGTCTCGACCCCGATTAGGCGGCGAGGGCTATTTCCTCGGCGCGGGCCTTGGCGGCGCCAATTGCCTTCTCGGCAGCTTCCGCACCAAATGCGAGGCCTTCGACATAGATCGTCTCGATGTCGGCGATGCCGAGGAAGCCGAGGACCGACTTCAGGTACGGAACAGCATGGTTCATGCCGGCCGCCGGACCCTGCGAGTAGACACCGCCGGAGGCAAGGACGACGTAGACCTTCTTGCCGGTGGCAAGGCCAACCGGGCCGCTTTCGGTGTACTTGAAGGTCAGGCCGGCGCGGGCGACGTTGTCGATCCAGGTCTTCAGCGACGAATAGATGTTGAAGTTGATGAGGCCGGTACCGATGACGATCGTATCAGCTGCAAGCAGTTCGGCGACGAGTTCGTCCGACGTCTTCACAGCTGCCGCTTCGGCGGCGGTGCGGTCATCGGCCGGCTTGCGGATGGCTGCGGTGAAGAGATCGTCGATGTGCGGCAGCGGGTTGGAGGCGAGGTCGCGACGGACGACGACACTGCCCGGCTGCTGAGCCTTGATCTTTTCGACAAGGTCAGCTGCGATGGTGGTGGAAAGCGAGTCAACACGCGGGCTGGAAGTCAGGAGCAGAATGGACGACATGATTGAATTTCCTCTCGAATTGGGGTCTGCGGCTCGTCTAGGGAGCGTCGAGCCGGTGGTTCGAGACAGAAAATAGGGGTGGCCGATTATCGAAAAAACTGTGATAATGTCGATCGAAATCATCGATAGATTGGATGGAAGATGCTTCCAAACCCCACACTGGACCAGTTGCAAGTGTTCCTCACCGTTGCGGAAACGGGCAGCTTTTCGGCCGCTTCACGCACGCTCAATCGCGCACAATCGGTCATCAGCTACACCATTGCCAACCTTGAGGCGCAACTTGAGGTGCCGCTTTTCGAGCGTTCGGGCGCGCGGCAACCGAAACTGACGGAGGCCGGCAAGGCGCTTCTCGAAGATGCGCGGCGCCTCGTTGCCGACCTAGAGGTGATGCGCGCCCGTGTGAAGGGGCTGAAGGAAGGGCTGGAGGCCGAGGTTTCGGTGGCCATCAGCGTCATGGTGCCGTCGCAGGCGGTGGTCGAAGTCCTGCGCGAGTTCCGTGACGAGTTTCCATCCGTGGCTCTCAATCTGGCTGTCGGTGAACTGGGCGTCGTGATGGATCTGGTTTCGAACGGCAAGGCGACTGTCGGGATAGGGGGGGCGATCCTCCAACAGCATGACTTGCTTGCGACCGAGCGCATCGGTCATTCCTTCATGATGCCTGTGGTATCGAGCACTCATCCCTTGGCGCGGATCGGCCGGCCGCTGACGCTCGCCGACGTGCGCGAAGAGACCCAACTTGTCGTGACAGACGCGTCGGGACTGACGAAGGGCCGCGATTTCAATGTGCTCTCGTATAAGACGTGGCGCGTCAGCGATATCGCGACCAAGCACTCGCTGATCCGGGGTGGTCTCGGCTGGGGTGGTTTGCCGGCGTCGCTCATCCGCGATGAACTGAGAAGTGGAGCGCTGGTTCACCTTGATCTGCAGGCCTATGAGCAGGGTGAGTACCCGATCTACGCGATGCGGCGAATCTCGACGCCACCCGGGCCGGCGGCGACCTGGATGATCGACGCGTTTCGGTCCAGGCTTTCGCAATGCCCCAGTCAAGCCGACTTCACCGCTCAGATGGCGGAATATGCCGCGCGCGACCTCTCTGTCGCGGCGGAGTAGGCGAGGCATCAGCGCCTCGCCACCGATCACAATCTCTAGAGGATCAGCCGGAACTTGGCGAAGCCGTCGGTGCCTTCCCCGGCATCCTCGATCTTCACACTCTTGACGTCCGCGAGGTATTGCTTGGCCTTTGGACCGCTCTGGAAGACTGCCGTCGTCCCTGGGAGCGGTTTGAAGGTCCAGTTGCCGTCGGCCGATGGATTGATCGTACCCTCCTCGTGCACGAAGCGGACGATGACGTCACGGTTTGTGTCCGGCGCTTGGAAGACGACCTTGTCTGCGGCGATTTCCGGAAACTTGCCGCCACCACCGGCGCGGTAGTTGTTGGTGACGACGACGAATTTCTGGGTGAGATCAATCGGCTTGCCGCCGAATTGGAGATTCTGGATTCGGTTCGCATCGGCATTGATCAGTTTGCCATCATCATCGAACCTGCGCGGCTGCGACAGGTCGATCTGGTAGACGACGCCGTCGATCACATCGAAGTTATAGGACGGGAAGGCGTTGTTCAGCAGCTCGGCGTCCTGCGATCCCGGCTTTACCTCGTTGAACATGGCGGCTGACATTTCCAGCCAGTTCTTCACCTGCTCGCCGGTAATGACGACCGCCTGAACCGTGTTGGGGTAAAGGTAGAGGTCGGCGACGTTCTTGATCGCGATATCGCCGGCGGGTACGTCGGTATAGTAGTCCGCGCCCCCTCGACCGCCGGCCTTGAACGGCGCTGCAGCCGAGAGCACCGGCAGATCCTTGTATTCCGTGTCATCTAGCATCTGCTTGATGTACCAGGTCTGGGCCTGGCTAACGATCTGGACAGACGGGTCGTCGGCGACGAGGGCGAAATAGGAATAGAGCGGCGCCGACGTCTTGCCGACCGGGGTGCGCACATAGGCGAGGGTGGCTTCGTGCTCAGCCTTCGCGGCCTCGATCACGTCCGTCTTGTCGGCCACGTCGGCGACGACTTTCTTCTTGTCGTCGCGATGGTAGATCGGCCGTGCTTCCGAGGTGAAGTCGACGATCCGCCAGCCCTTGCCATCCTTTTCCAGCAAGAGATCGATAAGGCCAAGATGCGATCCCCAGAAACCGGCCATGACGGCGGGCTTGCCATGCAACGTGCCCTTTGCGGGATCCGCGTTCTGAATGCCGTCCCAGGTTTTCGGGCCGGGGAAAACCAGATGCTGATGCCCTGTGAAGATCGCGTCGATCCCATCGACCGCGGCAAGGTGCAGCGATGCATTTTCCATTTTCTCCGACGGGGCTGTACCGTCGATGCCGGAATGCGAAAGCGCGATCACGATGTCGGCGCCTTCCTGCCTCATGACCGGTACCCACGCTTTGGCTGCCTCGACGATGTCGCGCGTCTGCGCTCTGCCTTCAAGGTTTTTGATATCCCACAGCATGATCTGCGGCGGCACGAAGCCGATGAAGCCGACCTTGACCGGGCTCTCGTTGCCCGCGCCGTCCCTGATCGCCTTCTCGACGATGAGATAGGGCTTGAAAAACAGTTCATCCTTGGTCGGATCGGAGGCAAGCTTGCCTTTGGTCAGGTTTGCGCAAACGAACGGAAAATTTGCCCCGTTCAGGACCTTGAACATGAAATCGAGGCCGTAGTTGAATTCGTGGTTACCGAGCGTGCCTACGGTGTAGCCGAGCGTGTTCATCGCCTTGATGACGGGATGCACGTCGCCATCTTTCATCCCTCTTTGATAGGCCATGTAGTCGCCCATCGGGTTGCCCTGCAGGACGTCACCATTGTCGATCAGCAGTGAGTTGGCAGCTTCCGCCCGGATAGTGTCGATGATCGTCGCAGTGCGCGCCAAGCCCATCGTGTCGTTCGGCTTGTCAGCATAGTAGTCGTAGGGAAAGACATTGACGTGAATGTCGGTTGTTTCCATCAGGCGAAGATGCGCCTGATTGGCGGCCGCACGGGCGCTGAAGGGGTGAAGCAATATGAGTGCTGACGTGGCAGCAAGACCGCCAAGCAACGAGCGGCGGGTCATTGGCGGCAGATCCAGAATGGATGACATGAAAACTCCTTCGAAAATCACGCGACGCCCGGCCCGCAGGCGAGACTAGGATGATTTGCGAAGGAGTAAACCCTGAAAATGACAGGGCAATTATCGCTTCAGGACCGGTTTCACTTCCTTGTGGAAGAAGCGGAAATAGGACGCGACCTGCGCGCGGGCATTCGAGTTCGGATCGAACTGAATTCCGAGGCGGCCGTTGTGGCTCCAGCGGATGATGCCGTGCAGCGTTCCGAGATCGTCGGCAAGGATCTGTATGCGGCTGCCGGAGGAGGCATGAATGGGCGAGCGGATTTCGACGGCCATACCGCTTGTCGACATATCCAGGATGCGCGCATCCACTTCTTTCGTAAGATAGCGGACCTTGCCGAATATGCGGCAAGACTTCCGCTCGGCCTTGCGAGTGATAATATTCAGATTGTTCTGCATGCTACGCTCCACAAGAAACATACAGGTGAATTCTACGGAGCGACCGTTGAGAATACTTTAACAGCTCGATCTAAAATTGCGAGGACGGTGGTTGCAAACGTGACCGACGGGCAACAACATGTTCCCGCCATACGGTGAAAATGCCTGCTGCAACGACAATGAAAGAGCCGATAATCATGGTGAGGCTCAGCTTCTCGTTGTAGATCACGACGCCGATGATCGACGCATAGACAAGCTGCAAATATGTCAGCGGTTGCACCGCGGCAGCATCGAGCATGTCATAGGCGCGGATCAGGAAGTAGTGGCTCGATATGCTCGTCATACAGACAAGCGCCATCCATCCCCAGTCCCAACCCGACATCCATGTCCAGTAGAAAGGGCCGACGAGCGTCATGGCGATACCGCCGACGACGCCCGTATAGAAGAAACTCGTCATCGCCGAGTCGTCCCGACTGACGAGGCGTGTGGCTATGACATAGAAGGCGAACAGGAAGCAGGAGAAGACGGCAAGCAGGAGCTTGACGTCGAAGAATTCGCCTTCCGGCTTCAGAATAAACAGCACGCCGACCAGGCCTGCCGCGATTGCCGTCCAGCGGCGCCAGCCGACGCGCTCGCCAAGAATGGGCATCGAGAGCAGAGCGATCAGAATTGGAGTGGCCGAGAAGATCGCCTGCGAATGCGCTAGGCCGATCAAGGCAAAGCAGTTGATGACGACGACGACCTGAGCGGCCAGCAGAATGCCTCTGATCACCTGTAGTAGCGGTCTCTTCGTCTTGGCCGTCTCCTTCAGGCCACCCCTCATCTTTGCCGCGAGCGCAATGGTGAAGGCGGCAAATGCCCAATAGCGGATCATGGTGACGAACACAGGCGGGTAGGCGGATGCGAGATGCTTCGAGATGCCGTCCTGCAACGAGAAAATGGTGATCGCCAGCAGGACGAACATATAGCCTTGGGTCTTGGATTTCATGCGTACGTCTTACTGCGGGGGATCAAGCGGGAGATAGCGAAGCCGTAGCTTCGGTGCGGACTGTCTGCCGATTTTGCCTTGCTGTCAAAGCCTCAAAGCCCGACATTTGGCCTATCGATAACTTCCCGCAGGGCGAAGCTCGAATTGATCTTCACGACGTGCGGAAGCGCCGACAGCCAGTCGCGATGAATACGCTCGTAGTCTTCGAGGTCACGAGCGGCGACGCGGAGAATGTAGTCGTATTCGCCCGACATCAGGTAACAGACCAAGACGTTCGGACAGCGTTTCACCGCTGCCTCGAATTCGGAGAGTGTCTTGGCAAACTGGCCGGATAGCGAGATGTGCACGATCGCTATCATCTTGTAGTCGAGCGCCTTGGGCGTTACGTGCGCGTGATAGCCGCTGATGACGCTGCTCTTCTCCAGGATATCAAGCCGGCGGGAACAGGCCGATGCCGATAATCCAACCTTCGCCGCGAGGTCGGCATTGGTCATGCGGGCATTGGATTGAAGAGACTTCAGAATCGCAAGATCAATGGCGTCGAGTTCGGACATTCGAAGAACTTTCGATTATTTGCGCGAATTCGCAATATTCTTCGAAAATCAGCATCAGTGCAAACCTTCTTTGCAAGGACATTTCACGTCTGTGGTGGTTGGATTTGCCCGTCAAAAACACTCCGCCAAGCGGATATAACGTGAGAGGAACGCTTATGCGTGTCGGTTGCCCGAAGGAAATCAAGAACCATGAATATCGTGTCGGCCTGACACCTGCATCTGTTCGTGAATATGTCGCCCACGGCCACGAGGTCTGGGTTGAAACCAAGGCAGGCGCCGGCATTGGGGCCGACGATGCCGCCTACATGGCCGCTGGCGCAAAGATTGCCGCCTCAGCCAAGGACATCTTCGAAAAGTGCGACATGATCGTAAAGGTCAAGGAGCCGCAGCCCTCCGAGTGGGCGCAACTTCGCGATGGCCAGATTCTCTATACCTATCTACACCTCGCGCCGGATCCGGAACAAACCAAGGGCCTCCTTGCCTCGGGCGTTACCGCCGTTGCCTACGAGACCGTAACGGACGATCGCGGCGGTCTGCCACTCCTGGCTCCGATGTCCGAAGTCGCCGGACGTCTGTCGATCCAGGCGGGTGCGACAGCACTGCAGAAGGCCAATGGCGGCCTTGGGATCCTCCTTGGTGGCGTCCCCGGCGTTTTGCCGGCGAAGGTTACGGTCATCGGCGGCGGCGTCGTCGGCTTGCACGCTGCACGAATGGCCGCGGGCCTCGGTGCGGATGTCAGTATCCTCGACAAGTCTTTGCCGCGCTTGCGCCAGCTTGACGATATCTTCGGCGGTCGTGTTCATACCCGTTATTCCAGCATTCAGGCATTGGAAGAAGAAGTGTTCTCGGCAGACCTCGTCATCGGCGCCGTCCTCATTCCGGGCGCTGCTGCACCGAAGCTTGTCACTCGCGAAATGCTGTCGGCCATGAAGAAGGGATCTGTCATCGTCGACGTTGCCATCGATCAGGGCGGCTGCTTCGAGACGTCGCATGCAACGACCCATTCGGAGCCGACCTACGTGGTTGACGATGTCGTGCATTATTGCGTGGCCAATATGCCCGGCGCAGTGCCGGTCACCTCGGCGCACGCCTTGAACAATGCGACGCTCGTTTACGGCCTGGCGCTGGCTGACCGCGGACTGCGCGCGATTGCGGAGGATCGCCACCTGCGCAATGGCCTCAACATCCATAAAGGCCGCGTCACAAACAAGCCGGTGGCCGAGGCACTGGGCTATGAAGCCTACGCACCGGAAAGCGTATTGAACGTAGCGTAAGCTGCATCACGTTAGGTGAGTTTGGGCTGGTCGCATTCTCGTGCGACCAGCCCTTTTTCCGTTATCTGTCGATGCGGCACTGATAGCAGTTGTTGCGAGCCGAGCGCACATGCACGTAGGCGATTTCCGGCCGCTCGAGAAGTTCGGCGGCATAGGAGCGGATATCTGGCGTCAGAGTCACTGCCCCGGTGCCGTAGACGATGCGATTTTCGGCATTGTAGCCGCGCACAATGAAATCGGGGCTGGTAAGTACCGGCGGTAGCACCTCTTCGGCGGCGTAGCGCTCACAGAGCTCCTTATGGAGAAAAACAGGGCCGGTTTCCGCATAGGGTTGAAGCTCGGGAAACGGCCTGTAGGCGAAAACCAGCAGTTCCTCGCCCGCGTCTATATTCTTCAGGCAATGACGGCAGGGGTGGCCGGGACCGTCGGAGACCATCGTCTCGGGCAAGAAGCCGTAGGCATCGGTACCACCGTTCCAAAGGTTCTGCGCGTCGGCGGTGGGCATGGCGGAAAAGTGGATGTCGGTCATGGCAGATCTCCTTGCTGATCGCCATCAGATGCGCCTTTACCGTGATACAAGCCACCCGATTCCTGCGAAACGCCGTCAGTCGAACTCTGTCGGCCTGGTCACCAGCCCTTTTTACCCAGCTCCAGCAATTCCTTGTCGCTGAGCGGTCGGACAATGCCCAAACCGGTCGAGACCGGAGAAAAACCGAACATCTGGTAGAGCTGGAGGGCCCGCGGATGATCGAGATTGTTGGTGGTCGTCGTCACCCGCTTCGGATTGACCGTCCAGATCGCATAGAGCGCCTGCAGCAAGAACCACTTTCCGATTCCGAGGCCGAGGGCGTGCTCGATCAGACCGAAGTGGCTGAGCTCGATGGTGTCCTCGTCCTCGAGGAAATATTCATAGAAACCCGCGGGCGCTCCGTTGACGTAGAGCACGCTGATATTGTTGCGCTTGTCGTGCAGCGTCTTGGCCAGATCCTCGTCGGTCATCCGCAAACGATCCACCCACTGCCATCGGGCGCCGACCTGGCGATACAGATAGCGGTAGAAGGGCAGCGGAATATCTGGGGTCCGCATGATCGCTGTCTGAATATTGATCGGCATCGGCAGGCTTGCCTTCGGCGGTGCCGTCATTTCCAGGCGCGTGATGTGGGTTTTTAGCGAAGAAGGGCCCTTCACCATCGTGTCAGGCTTTGACCGGTTCTGGCGGGCCAGTGACGACAGGCGTGTCGTCGCGCCCACCCCATTCGCTCCATGAGCCGTCGTAGAGTTTATTGTCGCTGTGGCCGAGCGATTCGAGCGCGAGCGTAATAATCGCCGCGGTGATGCCGGAGCCGCAGGAGGTGACGACCGGCTTCGACAGATCGATGCCCGCGTCCTCGATTGTCCGCTTGAGTTCCGGCAGCGACTTGAAGCGGCCCTGGCTGGCGAAAACGCCCGACGGCAGGTTGCGTGCGCCGGGCATATGACCCGAACGCATGCCAGCGCGGGGCTCGGGCTCGATCGCAGCGAACCGGCCGGCGCTTCTGGCATCGGCTATCTGCAGGGCACCGTTGGCAACGATGTCTCGCATTGTGTCCAGAGTGACGACTCTCGAGGCATCATAGGCCGGCTTGAAAATCTTCGGCTCGTATTGCGTCGCATTTGTCTCAAGCGGACGGCCTTCTGATTTCCATCCATCCAGGCCGCCGTCGAGTACATAGACATTTTGCGCGCCCATAACGCGAAACAGCCACCAGACTCGCGGCGATGCGAACATCCCGATCCCATCATAGACGACGATACGGTCATTCTCGCCGATTCCGAGTTTTCCAACTTCGCCTGCGAAAAGCTCCGGCGACGGAATGGTATGCGGCAGTGGCACGGAGTGATCCGCGATCTTGTCCTGATCGAAGCGGACGGCGCCCGGTATATGGCCGGCGGCGTATTCTGCGTCGGCATCGCGCTTCTGTGCCGGCAGATAGAAGGACGCGTCCAGAATTCGCAAGTCCGGCTTGCCCAGTTCCGCCTGCAGCCAATCGGCCGAAACGACGAAACGGCTCTTTTCTTCGCTCATTCTGCTCTCCCTAACTCAGGCCTCGTCGCCGGGAGCGCCGAAGCGAATACGGAAGCGGCGGTTTTCCTTGCCCTTCTTCTCGATCTTGGCAATGTGAATCTGGCCGACTTCCTGCGTTTCGGACACATGTGTGCCGCCGCAGGGCTGACTGTCAATCGCAGAGTTTTCGCCGATGCAGACAAGGCTGACCCGACCGAGGCCGATCGGCGGGCGAACATTCTTGGATTTGACGATGCCGGGATTGGCCACAAGTTCTTCGTCGGTGATCCACTGCAGGTAAACCGGATGGTTCTGCCGCACCAGTTCCATCAGTTTTTCGGTTACGCCGTCCTTGTCGATCGTCTCGGTCATGTCGAAGTCGACACGGCTCTCATCTTCGCCGACAGCCGCGCCGGTGATCGGGTATGAACAGACGACCGAAAGCAGGTGACAGGCGGTGTGCATCCGCATCAGCTTGTAGCGGCGCGGCCAGTCGACATGCAGGACCAGCCTTTCGCCGAGACCCGGCTGCGTCTCACCTTCAAGCGGCACGTGGATGACGATATCCTTGGTGGCCCCGTGCCTCGTCTGTCCTAGGGCGATTTTGCTGCCGTCGGCCCGCTCGAGAAAACCGGTGTCGCCCGGCTGGCCCCCTGAAGTCGCGTAGAAGCAGGTTTGATCCAGCTCAATGCCACCGTCTTCGTGAACGGCGGTTACTACCGCCTCGCATGTCGAAAGATAGAAATCGTCACGATAGAGGGCATTGACGGGCATAGGATCTCACGCTGCTGGTTCGTATGGAATTTGTATCTCTTGCGCCCTGGTGAGCCACGCGGGAATCGGCAGCCCCTTAGACGTCAGGAAGTCGGGATTGAAGAGCTTCGACTGATAGCGATTGCCGTAGTCGGCAAGGATCGTCAAGATGGTGTGGCCGGGACCGAGTTCCCTGGCAAGCCGAACGGCGCCGGCAATGTTGACCGCCGTCGATCCGCCGAGGCACAGTCCCTCGTGTTCGACGAGATCGAAGACGTAGGGCAGGGCCTCCGCATCCGAGATGCTGTAGGCGAAGTCGGGCGTAAAGCCTTCCAGATTCGCCGTGATCCGGCCCTGACCGATCCCTTCGGTGATCGATGAGCCAGCGGATTTTAGTTCGCCGTTCTTGTAGAATTCATAGAGCGCGGCACCGTCGGGATCGGCAAGGCCGATCTTGACGTCCTTGCTAAATGCCTTGAGGCCGGCCGCGACACCCGCAAGCGTCCCCCCCGAGCCAACAGAGCAGATGAAGCCATCGACCTTGCCGTTCGTGTCGTTCCAGATTTCGCGAGCCGTCGTTTCGATATGGGCCTGCCGATTGGCGACGTTGTCAAACTGGTTCGCCCAGATCGCGCCGTTCGGGTCCGTCTTGGCCAGTTGTTCGGCAAGCCTTCCGGACACCTTCACATAGTTGTTCGGGTTCCTGTAGGGAACCGCCGGGACCTCGACGAGTTCAGCGCCGAGCAACTTCAGCGCTTCCTTCTTTTCCTGACTCTGAGTCTCCGGGATAACGATGACGGTTCGGTAACCGAGCGCCTTTGCCACCACCGTCAAACCGATGCCGGTGTTGCCGGCCGTTCCCTCGACGATAACGCCGCCCGGCTTCAGCAGACCCTTCTTCTCGGCGTCGCGAATAATGTAGAGCGCGGCGCGATCCTTCACCGACTGGCCGGGATTCAGAAATTCCGCTTTGCCGAGAATGGTGCAGCCGGTCGCTTCCGACGCACCCTTGAGCTTGATCAAGGGGGTGTTGCCGATTGCCTCTAAAACGGAGGGATGAACGGTCATGGACTCTGCCTCTTTTGAACGCTTAGTTTAGGAACGGTCTTTTCCCTTCACAAGGCTAGGTTGGCAAGAAATGCTATTCCATGCCTTTGAGCGCCGTGACAAAATTAGACTTTCCTTCGGGCTGGAGAAGTCGAGGTACAGCGGGTCGCCACCGTCCTTGTGATCTGAAGGTTGACTTTCAACGTAGGGATTACGACAAAGCATCCCCAAAAACGGAAACCACCGAAGCCTTCATGGTTCACGAGCATATCGACACCGTCGATGCATTGATGGCGCATTATGTCGCCGGATCTCTTCCTGAGCCGGCACGCGTATTGGTGGAATCGCATCTCGAAATGAAGTCCGATCATCGCTGGCTGGTGAGAGATCTTGAATCGCTGAGCGGCGAGGCCCTGGAAGACATTTCGGAGGCTGCGATCAGCGAGCGCGACGCACGGCTCGCCGCTATCTTCGCCTCCGCGCCGCCTGCCGAGGATGTGCCGACCGATCTGCAGGCCTCCCGTGGGGGCTTCCCGAGAGCGATTCGCAATTTGGTCGGCTATGACGTCGATACGGTGCCGTGGAAGACGAAGCTGCCGGGCTTCAAGGAATACTCCATGGATATCGACGGCTGCGAGGCGAGTCTGATGTGGATCAGGCCGGGGCGGGCACTGCCCGCACACACACACAAGGGAACGGAACTCACCTTGATCTTGGACGGCGCGTTCAATGATGCACGCGGACGTTTCGGACCTGGCGATATCTCAATTGCCGACGAGAGCGTCGACCATCGGCCGATTGCCGAAAAGGAGCGTCCCTGTATCGCGTTCATCGTTCTTGACGCTCCGGTCAAGCTGACTGGGTCTTTCCGGCAGCTCATTGGTGACCTCATCGGCTGAAAGCAGCCACAATGGGGTGATAAAAGGGTTGAAACCGGGGGATGGCGAGGAGCTCCCGGACCTTTTTGACGTTCACAAGAACGGCCCGGAGGAGATGTCATGCAAGCTTTCGTTGCTCGTCCTGAACATGGAATAGCTTGGATATCAGGCGCAAGTTCTGGAATTGGGCGAGCGCTGGCACTGAAGCTTGCGGGAGATGGGTACAAGGTCGCGGTGACGGCTCGCGATCATGAAAAGCTTGCCGAGTTGCAGGCCGAGGCGTCAGACCTTTCCGGCAGCATTATCGTACTCGACGGTGACGTCACTAACGCCGAAGACATGGAGCATGTCCTTGCTTCAATCGAATACGAGCATGGCACGCTGGCGCTGGCCGTCTTCAATGCGGACGTCAATCTGCCTGTGCATGCGGAGGAGTTGAAGCTCGTTGATTTCGAGAAGAGTTTCGCGGTCAACCTGCAAGGCGTTGTGAACTGCCTTATCCCCGCCGTACGACACATGAAGGCAAAGGGGCAGGGCCAAATCGCCATCGTTTCGTCCGTTTCGGGCTATGGCGGCCTGCCGACGAACGCCGCTTACGGCGCAACGAAAGCCGCCTTGATCAATATGGCGGAGAGCCTGAAGTTCGATCTCGACAAGATGGGTATCCGCATACAGCTCATCAATCCGGGTTTCGTCGACACCCCAGCAACGAAGGGGAGCGAATATCCCCTCCCGTCATTAATCTCGGTAGATGAAGCCTCCGAGCAGATTTCGGCGGGTCTCAAGTCTCAGAGTTTCGAGGTTACCTTTCCGAAGCGCTTCAGCTACATGATGAAGCTCATCAATCTTCTGCCCTACGCTCTGTATTTCTGGCTCGTCAATCGCTTTACTGGCTGGCGCGAACGGCCGCTAAAGAAGCGCGGACGTCCGGCCGTGGCGCACCCTGCTGAGTGAGTTGGACCTAGAGGCAACGACGAGGCGGATGGCGGCCAGACAGGAGGTCATCTGTCGGATCGGACGCCATCCGCTCTCGTCGACTCCGCGCAAAGACGACCTACCGGACGTCTATATTTTCAGCGCGGAAGCCTGCTTCACTTCAAAACTCGCAGAGCCCTTTGAAGCGCTCACCACCCCATGGGGCGCAGTCTAACCCGAAACGAAAGTCTCTGACCAGTGACAAATTTGAACCATCGCCCAGGCGGTCGGAGTGCGCCGGAAGGAAGCGCTGGCCGCCAGGGTGCAGGCCGAAGACCTGTGAAGTGCCAGTGTTTTTGCTTGTTACGGAACAACGGCAGGCTTGGATCTGAAATCTCTCAGTCCTATAAGCGGAATTTTCCGCGCGCTCGCAAACGAAAGGGCCGGTCAAGCCGGCCCTTTCGGAAAACAGGGTAGGTCAGATCAGTTGTCGTATTCGCGGCAGGCGTCGCTGATGGATGCACCGCTCTCGCCACCTCGCGTGTCCACTCCCGAATTTGCCTGTGGCATGCCCGGGCAGTCCATTGCCTTGGGCTGGGGCGTGATGCTCTGCGTCGTTGTCGGATCGACCGGCGCGACAGCGATCGGGTGAGTGCCGTTGTCGCTGCTTGTGTAATCTCCCGACTGGGTGCTGGAGCTGGGATTTGTCGAGCCGCCGTTCGTCGGACCGATTGGATCAGGATTGGATTGGGCAAATGCAGAGGTTGCCAGACCCGCGGCAAAAATTGCCGCCACTATCATCGGACTACGCATAGGAACTTCCTTTTTGTCGTCGTTTTTCGTCTGGGTGACATGGGCAAAACCCATCGGCAAAAGCGTTGTTCCGAAGTTTTTATCCACTAAGGCGCGGATTTTTGTCAGTTGCCAAACCTTGGCGGGCGTTGCGTAGGAGGGAGTCGGGTGCCAGCATCACGCACCATTATTTCCCTTTGATGCGGCGCATCCGTCGATAAGATCCCGGGTGATCTCGGAAAAAGAAAAGAGCGGCTCGAAGCTCGAACCGCTCTTGTAAGAGTTCAGCAAATCGCTGAGAAAACTGGCTCCCCGGGCCGGATTCGAACCGGCGACCTGTCGATTAACAGTCGAATGCTCTACCGCTGAGCTACCAGGGATCACCGCTTGCCGCGGCGTGAGTGGCCTAATACAAATGCTTGCCCGATTTGCCAAGCGGTTTTTTCAAAAAAATGACATCCGCTTGTATTTGCTCTGTATAACCCCATCTCCAGTCGATGACTGAAACACATGATACCACGGGAAAAAGAACCGCCAAGCGCTTTGGCATTGATCACACCACCGGTCGCCTCGTTCTGGGCTCCATAAGTATCCCGTTGCCGCAGTCGCGCATTGCCCGACTGACGATTGGGGTGCTGCTGATCTTTGGCGGCGTTCTGGGTTTTCTGCCGGTTCTCGGCTTCTGGATGCTGCCGCTCGGGTTCATCCTGCTGTCGCACGACCTTCATCTCGTACGCCGGATGCGGCGGCGTTTCTCGGTCTGGTGGACGAAGAGGCGTAAATCTTGAATCAATGAACGACGGCACTGGCGCCCGGCCTGCGTCAAGGAACCTTGGACCGCGCCCTGCGTTATGGAAGTAGGCGTAAGTGTCGTAAGCATACCGGAAATGAGAAGGTGCTGGAATGAAGAAACTTGCGGTATTGGTGTTGGCGATTGCGACAAGCCTGGCTGGCGTCGGTCCGTCTTTTGCAGAGAACTCCGGCGATGAGCATTCAGCTCAGAGCCGCGGTGGTTTCGGAGATTCCGGAGTGAGAAACAGCCGCGGCTTCGATCGCTGCAGCATCTATCGTTGTGGCGGTTACCGCCATGGCGGCTATGGAAATAGGTACTACGGAAACCGCTATCACGATGGCTATTACCGCCATCATGACAACGATGCTGGCGCACTGATTGGCGGACTTGCAGCCGGTGCAATCATCGGCGGTCTGATCGCGTCGCAGCCGCAGGCTGGACCGGTGGGTAATTCGCACGTCGATTGGTGTTACAGCCGCTACCGGTCTTACCGGGCATATGACAACACCTATCAGCCGTATTACGGTCCGCGGCGGCAGTGCTATTCGCCTTACTAAAAGTGACCACGGAAACCGACGTTGTGCGATCCGAAATCCCGTCGGTTTTTCAACAACCCCCTTGCACTCGATTTCTATTCATTCTAAATGCCCGCCAACGCTTCGGTGACGAAGCGTCGTGAGGCCTCGTGGCGGAGTGGTGACGCAGAGGACTGCAAATCCTTGTACCCCGGTTCAATTCCGGGCGAGGCCTCCAAAATTTCCCTACTGTTTCAAGGTAATAGAGCCGCTACGGGCGCGGACGCGAGTGAAAGCGTCTTGCCTTCAGGCGCGGCAAATTTCCTTCCATTTCATCATTTTTCAGTCCGCGAGGCGAATCTGCGACATGCGGTCGCCAAACCCCGCTATTGGTTCCTGTCCCAGGCAAAGAATGGTCGATAGTGCCGTTGGGCAATCAGCAGAGTTCGATCCGGTTGAATGATATAGATTTCCTCGACCGTGCGTCCCGTCTGATCCGTGAACGTATGCGGGAAAGAAGAGCCGATCGGCGCCTTCGTCAGCTTCGTTCGCGGCTGGCCGCCATAAGTGATACTGCCGGGAATAGGCGCGTAACCCTCCGATGGATAGGAGCCCGAAACGGCCGTGCAGCTCGCGACAAGCGCTGCCATCGCACCGATCGCTGCTATTGTCCGGATCATCCTGCGCCTCCTCATCGATGCGGTCCCACGAAGCGGCACTCGACTGCGTTCCGCCAGATCGTAGTGTAATGCCTCGGCCCTCTTCTCGCCAGCGGGTTTGACGCCTCCCTCAGTTCGCCGCGACCCGATTCTGTCACGTGATCTTTACTGGCTTCAACGGCGCAAGAATGCGGTTTGCAAGCGTGCAATTATCCTCGCTTACTCCAATCGAAGTAGGACCTAGGTCCGTCTAGGATAACCGTTGCGAGGGCGCTATTGTTTCTCTTGCTGGTCTGCCACGGACGGTGGGCTTTGAGGGCATCGGACCCCCTCTATTGGCTCCATTCCGCCGCGGCGGCAGACAGGGCGGGGGTAGTTTTCAGTCCCGGCAAAGCTGGAGGGGGTCGCCGCAGTGGCCGACCCTCTCCGGGCGCCTCGTTTCACTATTCTAATGAGCTTCGGCGATATAGGCGGGAGATCGCTCTCCTTCCGTCCATGGTGGCGAAGCCCGCTGGCGTTTCTTCCATTCCTATAGTGACAATCCATACGGCACTAGCGTTGGTGCATGTTTATCAAGGCAAATCACCGGATTGTCGAATTTTCGATAGGGCGCTATCTTTCATTGCGAGTTCTTAGGAGCACCTCCGATGCCGGCGACCCAAATGCCGCAACTGATCTTTGCCCTGAGCGTGGCGCGAGAAATGGCGGAGCGCGAACGACATGCGGAAATGCTTGTCATGCTGATCGACGAGGCCCTGAAGGAGGCAAAGGAAGAGGCTTTACGGCACGGCATTCTGGTCGACACGGAAGAAGAGACCAAGCTGCAATAGCTTTTCCGGGGGCGAGTGGCCCCGGCCGCGACCGTCTTAAGCCCCGGCCGGGTTGCCGATCTGGGAGGGGCTGGGGAGGCTCCAAGATCGGCACAGACACGCTACAGGTCTCGTCTGATGATCGAAACCGGTGCTTAAAGGTATGTTTCGTCCTTTGTTCTTGCTTAAAAAGAACCTCATCGCGAATGGCCGGGACGGCCACCAAAGAGCTTGCCGGCTATCGCGGCACCGGCAAAGCTGGAGCCGTCGAGTTCAGTTGATCCGCTGCAACGACGGCATCGGGGACACACCGTTTGTCGCGACATTCGGGGCGCCGCCTCTCACAAAGGGAATGAGGAGTATGATCCCGAGCAGCGCACAAATGAAAAAGCTGCCCAGCAGAATTGGTCTAATTGCCATGTCCGGTCCGTCGAATCCCAAGGGACCGACACTATCCGGCGAAAAACTGACAATAGCCTGAAGTCAGTCAGCTCGTTTCACGATCGAAAAGCCCGCAGCAAAAGATGCCGACCAGCGTGATGATGATGAAGAAGTCGAACAACGAAAGATATTCGATGATGTTAGGCATTGCCTGCTCCTCCTCTATTCCTCCGGTTGCAATAATATCACAGGGCGCGCGTTTGTTCCATGAAGGATTGCGAAGAGCGCCAGCGGGCAGCGGCGCCATCCCGAATTCTTGTCATGCGCATTCGCGAAGCCTTGAAAGGCCAGTGTGCTGAGATTAAGAGACGTGCAGACAAAGCCGCTTCTATCGGGCGAGAGGACAACATGAATTTTGAATCAGCACGCGCAAACATGGTCGACAACCAGCTCCGCACGACGGACGTCACCTCGCATTCCGTGCTGACGGCGTTTCTCACCGTCCCGCGCGAGGCCTTTGTTCCCGAGAAGGCAAAGCCGCTTGCCTATATCGATCGGGATGTCGAAATCTGTCCTGCAGCGGCGGGCAAGCCCGCACGCTATCTCATGCAGCCGTCGCCGCTTGCAAAGCTGCTGCAGCTCGCCGCGGTTACCAAGGATGACGTCGTCCTCGAGATCGGCGCCGGTAGTGGCTACGTGTCGGCCCTCTTTTCACAGATTGCCGGCACGGTGGTCGCGGTAGAAGAGGACGAAACGCTGGCGGCGGAAGCCAAGACCAATCTTGCGAGCTACCCAAACGTTTCGATCGTCGCCGGTTCACTCAATGCCGGTAATCCGTCGGGCGCTCCCTATGACCTGATCTTTATCAGCGGTTCGGTCGAGGAAGTTCCGTCCTCCTTGCTGTCGCAGCTCCGCGACGGCGGGCGTTTGGTCACCGTTCAAGGCTACGGCGGGTCGGCACGCGCCAAGGTCTTCGTGAGCGAGCGCGGCACAATTTCCGAAAACGTCTACTTCAACGCTTCGGTCAAGCCGCTTCCCGGTTTCGCCAAGGCGCGCGAATTTGTATTCTGAACCACGCTGCGATGATTGATTTTCGACGGGCGCCTCAGGCGCCCGTTTTGTTTCCCGCGATAGAATCTAACCGCGTCAGAAAAGCTGTGCATGGCATCATTCATTTGATTCGCGATGATTTTTTTCAATCCTCGGCTATCCTAAGCTCTGGGTGATTCGGATGCCCACTCCACGCAATCCGGTCGTTTTTCGGAATAACGGGGATAGATATGGCTCAGCCAAGCGTAGCGCGTGAACCGTCGATGGAAGAGATACTGGCGTCGATCCGCCAGATCATCGAGAGCAATGACCCAGGCGCGGGCAGGGCGCTATCGGCATCGCTGCCGGCGGCTTACGGCGTTGATGAGGATGCTCGCGATTCGGACATCCATTTGACGGTGGACGAGGCCTACGCTGGCGTGGAATTCCCTGAAGCGGCTGCTCAGTCTGACCCACGCTTCGTTGCGGCCAATTCGGCAGGCTCGGCTCCCGTGCCGGAAGCGCAGCCGCGTGCCATGTCGCTGGCCGATGTCGCCGCGCGGGTCCGCGCGGCGTCGGAGCGCAACACTGCCCAGTTGCGCGACGTGCCGCCAGCCTTGCGGCAAGCCGAAGCAAGGAGCGCGGAACTGAGCATGGAAGCGCCGGAAGCTACTCGCGAGGCGCCCGGTTCTGCGCCAGTTGCTGCACACTCCGAGGCGGCCGTGACTGCTCCTATCTCGGCGCCGGCGCCGAAGGTCGTCGCGGTTCGTCCGCCCGTAGAAATCCCCTTCGAACTGGCTCCAGTGGCTATGGAGCCGTTACCGGCGCTGGTCCAGGTGCCCGAGGTATTCGTTCCCGCGGTCGTTGAACCGGCCGTGGAAGAAGCAATCCAGAACCTCGCTGAGCAAGAGCAGCAGCCGGCATTGCTCTCGCACGACGCGGGACTGCAAATCGCCCGTTCCTTTGAAGAGTTGGCTGCCGCCATCGATGGCGCCGAGCGGCGTTCTCTCGATGAGATCGCCGAAGACATGCTGCGCCCGATGCTGCGCGAGTGGCTGGATGACAATCTGCCGACCCTGGTTGAGCGTCTCGTGCGTGAAGAGATCGAACGCGTGGCGCGCGGCCCGCGCCGCTGATCGGAAACGCCTTTTCCCAAAAAGCCGCTCCGGTCTCCGGGGCGGCTTTTTTATTGACTTGCCCGAAGCCATCCTATTTACAACCCGCATCAAAGAACCTCCAGATTTTGGTCCCCAAATGCTCGACAAGACCTACGATTCCGCTGCCGTTGAACCGAAAATCGCTGCGAAATGGGATGAGGCGGACGCCTTCCGCGCGGGCGCCAACGCCAAGTCGGGCGCCAAGTCCTTTACCATCGTGATCCCGCCGCCCAACGTGACGGGATCGCTGCACATGGGCCATGCGCTGAACAATACGCTGCAGGACATCATGGTCCGCTTCGAGCGCATGCGCGGCAAGGACGTGCTCTGGCAGCCGGGCATGGACCATGCCGGCATCGCCACCCAGATGGTTGTCGAGCGCAAGCTGATGGAACAGCAACTGCCGGGCCGCCGCGACATGGGGCGCGAAGCCTTCATCGACAAGGTTTGGGAATGGAAGGCGGAATCCGGCGGCCTTATCTTCAACCAGTTGAAGCGCCTCGGCGCCTCCTGTGATTGGTCCCGCGAGCGCTTCACCATGGATGAGGGGCTTTCGGCCGCCGTTCTTGAAGTCTTTGTATCGCTTTACAAGGAAGGCCTAATCTATCGCGACAAGCGTCTCGTCAACTGGGATCCGAAGCTCCTGACGGCGATCTCCGACATCGAGGTCGAGCAGCACGAGGTTAACGGAAACCTCTGGTACTTCCGTTATCCGCTGGAGCCTGGTGTCACCTATCAGCACCCGATCGCCTTCGACGATGACGGTAAGGCGACAGAATGGGAAACCCGCGACTATATCGTCGTTGCGACCACTCGTCCGGAAACGATGCTTGGGGACACCGGCGTTGCGGTCAATCCGAAGGATGAGCGTTACCGGCCGCTCGTCGGCAAGCACGTCATCCTGCCGATCGTCGGTCGGCGTATTCCGATTGTCGCCGATGATTATCCGGATCCGACGGCCGGCACCGGCGCTGTCAAGATGACGCCGGCGCATGATTTCAACGACTTCGATGTCGGCAAGCGCACCGGTCTGCGTGTCGTCAACGTGCTCACCGGCGACGCGCGGATCACGCTCAAGGATAATGAGGATTTCCTGGAGGGCATTCCGGATGCCGCGGCACTGCATGGCGCCTGGGACGAACTCGAAGGCAAGGATCGCTTTGAGGCCCGCAAGATCATCGTCCGCATCTTCGAAGAGGGCGGTCTGCTCGACAAGGTCGAACCGCACAAGCACATGGTTCCCCACGGCGACCGTGGCGGTGTTCCGATCGAACCGCGCCTGACGGAGCAATGGTACGTCGACGCCAAGACGCTTGCAGCACCGGCGATCGCCTCGGTCCGCGAAGGTCGCACCAAGCTCGTTCCGCGCAGCTGGGACAAGACCTATTACGAGTGGATGGAAAACATCCAGCCCTGGTGCGTTTCCCGCCAGCTCTGGTGGGGCCATCAGATCCCGGCCTGGTACGGTCCGGATGGCCAGGTCTTCGTTGAAAAGACGGAAGAAGAGGCCCTGCAGGCGGCAATCCAGCACTATCTCTCGCACGAGGGCCCGATGAAGGCCTACGTCGAGGACCTGCTGGAGAACTTCAAGCCCGGCGAAATCCTGACGCGCGACGAAGACGTTCTCGACACCTGGTTCTCGTCCGCGCTGTGGCCGTTCTCGACGCTCGGCTGGCCGGAACAGACGCCGGAGCTTGAGCGCTACTATCCGACCAACGTTCTGGTCACCGGCTTCGACATCATCTTCTTCTGGGTTGCCCGCATGATGATGATGGGCCTTCACTTCATGAAGGACGATGACGGCGTTCCGGTCGAGCCGTTCAACACCGTTTATGTCCATGCGCTGGTCCGCGATAAGAACGGCCAGAAGATGTCGAAGTCCAAGGGCAACGTCATCGATCCGCTGGAACTAATCGACGAATACGGTGCCGACGCGCTGCGCTTCACGCTCGCGATCATGGCAGCGCAGGGTCGTGACGTTAAGCTCGATCCGGCCCGCATCGCCGGCTACCGCAACTTCGGCACAAAGCTCTGGAACGCGACGCGCTTTGCCGAAATGAACGGTGCCAAGAGCGATCCGCACTTCGTGCCCGAAGCCGCCGAACTGACGATCAATCGCTGGATACTGACGGAGCTTGCCCGTACGGAACGTGACGTAACGGAAGCCTTGGAATCCTACCGTTTCAACGATGCGGCTGGCGCGCTCTATCGCTTCGTCTGGAACCAGGTCTGCGACTGGTATCTCGAACTGCTGAAGCCGGTCTTCAACGGTGCGGACGAAGGCGCCAAGAAGGAAGCGCAGGCTTGCGCCGCCTATATCCTGGAGGAGATCTACAAGCTCCTGCATCCCTTCATGCCGTTCATGACGGAAGAGCTTTGGGCGCACACCGCGGGCGAAGGCATCGAGCGCGACACGCTGGTCTGCCATGCCGAATGGCCGGCGCCGTCCTATGCCGATGACGCCGCTGCCGATGAGATCAATTGGTTGATCGATCTGGTTTCCGGCATCCGCTCCGTTCGTGCGGAAATGAACGTGCCGCCTTCAGCTGTTGCGCCGCTGGTTGTCGTCGGCGCCAATAGCCTGACCCGCGAACGCCTTATCCGCCACGATGCTGCGATCAAGCGCCTTGCCCGCGTTGACGGCATCTCGCTGGCCAGCGAAGCGCCGAAGGGCGCTGCGCAGATCATTGTCGCCGAGGCGACGATCTGCTTGCCACTTGGCACGCTGATCGACCTGGCGGCTGAAAAAGCGCGCCTGGAGAAAGCAATTGCCAAGGCTGATGGAGAGATTGCGCGCATCAACGGCAAGCTCTCCAACGAGAAGTTCGTTGCCAACGCCAATCCTGATGTCGTCGCTGCTGAGCGCGATCGCCTGGACGAACTGCAAGGTCAGATTGCGAGCCTGCGGGTTGCACTGTCACGTGTATCCGAGGCGTCGTAAAATCAACGCTTGGTAGCAAGAATTTTCAGAGGCGCCCGACTTCGAATCGGGCGCCTTTTTCTTGGGGCGATCGGAGTCGCCGAACTTTGCTGCCCGATTTGCCCAAATTGCTAGCCGTAGGCGTTGATTCCACACGTTTTATCGGGGCGCACGGCGAAAAATATGACTGTTGTTTCCCTGTTACAGGATGGCGCTATCGTGGAATGGTCGACCCTAAGTGAGTAGGTATTTTTACTATCTGTAGAATTTCGTTCTAATTTGCGAAAATATTGACGTGCTCGTCAATCTGTTACGTAAAACTTCCGTTAGCCGAGTTTCCAATCGCGCCCGAACACAAAGTTGCCATTTATCGGCATCGCCTGCACAGTCCGGCCTCATTGCAATTGCCTGAGTGGGGGAGACACATTGGCATCTCGTATGACATCGGCCGGCGTTCTGTCGCTTGCCTTCTTTTCAACGCTGGCGCAGCCGTCCTTCGCGGGTGGTCTTGATCGCGGCGGCTACAATATCGACCTGCTCTTCGATCAGTCGCGTTTTTCGTCACAGGCGGCCGTGCTTTACGTCATGCCGCAGCGTGAGCTGAAGAATGTAAGAGACACAGATACGTCAGCTAGCCCCGGAGGCGGAAACCTTAACAACAGGCCCCATTCTGCGGATGACACGGAAAACTATGCGGTCCCCTACATCGGCTTCAAGGGCGGATACGAGGACGTAGACTGCCTGTTCGACTACTCCGAGCCGTTTGGCGCACACACGAACCCGGGCATCAACTGGGCCGGCGCCAACAACAACATCGAAACGAAGATCGAGACGCACAACTACGCCACCACCTGCTCCTACAAATTTGACGTCGGTCCCGGTCAACTTCGTTTGATTGGCGGTGCCTTCTATCAGGAAGTGGAAGGCTTCAAGGAGCGTCTGGTCAGCACGATTCCTTCTCTTATCGGTACCGGCACTGGCGTCGGTCGCCTCGATCTCGAAGACAATGGTTGGGGATGGCGCACCGGTGTCGCATACGAGATTCCAGAGTATGCGATGCGTGCCAGCTTGGTTTACAACAGCCGCGTAAAGTATGACAGCTTGAGTGGCACGGTCGACCTGACGCAGGTCAAGGCGCCGTTCGCACCGCTGAATGCCGCGCCTTATGGCCGCGTCACCAGTGTCTTTGGTGAAGCCGAGGCACCAGATTCCTTGGAGTTGAAGGTACAGAGCGGCATTGCACCTGATTGGCTGGCTTTCGGATCGGTAAAATGGACCAACTGGAGTGTCCTCCAGTCGATTCCGCTCTGCCCCGTTGCAACCAAGGGCAGGGCCTGCACGGCGAGCAGCCCGACCAAACTGACTTCTCTTGACCTGCTCTATCAGGACGGTTGGACCGTTACCGGCGGCATTGGTCACAAGTTCAATGAACAATGGACCGGCGCTGTTAGTCTGACTTGGGATCGTGGCACCAGCCACGGTTACGGATCGCAGACCGATACTTGGACGGTTGGGGCGGGCGCTGCTTATAACCCGACTGAGAACATCGAATGGCGCGTTGCTGGCGCACTCGGTGTCCTGACCAGCGGCTCCTCAGGAGTGCTGGTGCAGGATGGCGTCACATACGGAAACGACGTCTCATACGACTTCGACAATGATCTCGTCGCTGCCATCTCGACCAGCATCAAGGTGAAATTCTAAGTTTCAAAGACGAACCTCAGAAGAACCCGGCAAAACTGCCGGGTTTTTCTTTATGTACGCCTCGTTAAGCATGCCCTTTTGGCGTCTCATTTTGTGACGATTCAGCAACAGTTTTTTACCAGCATTTGCGTAAGATGATCTCAGGGCGAAATTGTCCATTTCCCGCCACAAACTAGGCGCAGCGCTATAGTCGGGCGAGGAAATGACAGGCGTAAAGTGCGCGTAAAAGAGTATGATGAGCGAGTTTGCAGCGGGTGCAATAAGGATGGGTGAAGCGTACGGCAGAGATGCCGCGGCCAGCGCCATTTTCCTTTTCCCGCAAGGCGATTCCGCCCAGGAGTTTCGCTCTGACGTTGCGCTTTCGAACCTTTCTTTCCTTTCGTGGCCGAACCGATCGGCATCGTCGGAATCGGCTTCCGGTCACGACGATACAGGTTTGGTCACAATTGGTGATTACCTTTTTCTCGACGGCAGAATGGCACATGGCCGAGCTGCGGGAGTGAGGCAAATCGCATCGCGGGCGAGCCGTGCCGGACTATGGACGGAGAGTGTCGATGCGCTTGGAATTGAGGTCCTCGAGGGAGGGCTGAGGCTGGATGCGACGCGGGCAAAGGGGCCTTTGAGCTCACCGCGGGATCGCTCGCCGGGAGGAATGCATCCACGGATCGAAAGTCCGTCCGGATGGGAAGCGAAAGAAACCGAGTGAAATGCTGACGTCCGAGTTCAGACCTTTCAGACTAATGCTCATGGGCCTTTCCATTGCCTGTTGCGCGGCAATTGCATCGCCTGCAAGTGCATTCGACATCAAGTCGGGCGTTTCGAAGGAATCCGGCCCCTTCGATCTCTTCAAATTCGGTTTCAAGGCCTACAAGAACGGTCAGAAGGAAGAGGCAGTCGAAGCCTACAAATACGCGGCTGAAAAAGGTCATACAGGTTCGCGCTGGGCACTCGCCAACATGTATGCCGACGGCGATGGCGTCGCGCAGGACGACTTCGAGGCCTTCAAGATCTACAGCGAAATCGCGCAGCAGGGCGTCGAGCCGGGCTCGGAAGATACCGGCTTCTTCGTCAATGCGCTGCTCTCGCTCGCCAACTACTACAAGCATGGGATCCCCGGCAGTCCGGTGAAAATCGATCTCAACCAGGCGCGTCAACTCTACTTCCAGGTTGCGTCCACCTTTGGCGTGCCCGAGGCACAGTTCCAGCTGGCACAGATGATGTTGGCAGGTGAGGGTGGCAGCACCAGTGCGCAGCAGGCGAAAAAATGGCTCAACCAGGCCCGCAAGAGCGGCCATCCGGGCGCCATGTCCGTCTTTGGCAACATCCTCTTCCAGGAAGGGCAGGCGGCCAACGGGCTGGCGCTAATGACCGCCGCTCTCGACCGCTGCAAGCCGAAGGACTGTGGTTGGATGGAGGCTCTGCAGGAGCAGGCCTTTTCGGTCGCGACCGAAAGCGACCGCCGCTCGGCCGTCGCCCTTTCTCACAAGATTGCCGTCAACGGCTCCGACTAAGCCCGCGAACGGTTCTCGCCTACACCTTACGAGTGGAGGGATCGCGACGCGTTTTCGGCTCAAGCCGCGAAATCGAAATAGGCCACAACAGGCACGTGGTCTGACGGCTTCTCCCAAGCCCGGACATGCTTTTCAATCGCCGCCGACGTCATTCGATCGGCAGCCTCCGGCGAAAGCAGCAGGTGGTCGATGCGAATGCCGTTGTTCTTCTGCCAGGCACCCGCCTGATAATCCCAGAACGAATAGAGTTGAACGGCATCGGTCGTCGCGCGCACGGCATCCGTCAGTCCAAGGCCTTCGAGCCGACGAAAAGCCTGGCGCGTTTGCGGCAGGAACAGCGCGTCGTTTTCCCAAACCTTCGGATCGAAGCAGTCGTGCGGCTCCGGGATGACGTTGTAGTCGCCCGCGAGGATCAGGATTTCCTCATAAGCCAGACGCTCCGCGGCGAAAGTCCGCAGCCGCTCCATCCAGGCGAGCTTGTAGGTATATTTCTCGGTTTCAACAGGATTGCCGTTCGGTAGGTAGAGGCAGCAGACACGCGCCACGCGGTTGCCCGGGAGGGAGAAGACGGCTTCCAGGAAGCGAGCTTGCTCGTCGAGCGGATCGCCCGGCAGACCGCGACTTACTTCATCGGGCTTCGTCTTGGAAAGGATCGCGACGCCATTGAAGCCCTTTTGGCCGTGTGTCTCGACATGATAGCCCATCGCCTCGATCTCGAGCCTGGGAAAACCCTCGTCGATCGTCTTGATCTCCTGCAGGCAGACGATATCGGGATCGGAGTCCTTTAGCCACTGAGTCAGGTTGTCGATGCGCGCCTTGACGCCGTTGATGTTCCAGGTCGCGATCTTCATGGAATGTCCTGTTCCGCTTCGTCGGCTCCCTTGTATCGCGCTCTTTCGATTGCGGACAAGACGAGAAACCGGTCGAAAGGGATTCTTTCGGCCGGTTCGATGTGGATACGCGGAGATACGGTACTAGATCGAGAAGCTTGTGCCGCAGCCGCAACTGGCAACCGCGTTCGGGTTCTTGATCTGGAAGGACTGGCCGAGCAGGTTATCGACGAAGTCGATCTCGGATCCCGCCATGTAGACCAGTGACAAGCTGTCGATCAGCACCTTCGCGTCATTCTTTTCGACCACCACATCGTCGTCATGGGCGCCGTCCGCGAGGTCGAACTTGTAGGAAAAGCCTGAACAGCCGCCACCTTCCACGGAGACGCGCAAGGCGCTCTTGCCGGGCTCCGTGCCGACGATGGCCGCGATTCGTTTTGCCGCAGCTTCAGAAAGGGTTACATTTACGTCCGTCATGTTTGCTCCTGCCGGGGTCAAGATCCGGAGAGAATAGTTCTTAGCCGCCGGTTTCAAGCGACTGTTTTCAAAGCTACTTACGATTCATACCACAGAAGCGCAAGTTTGGCTAAGGCGGCCGAGAAAGCATCGCTTTGCCGTTTATGTGCTCTATAGGTATGAAGAGCGCAAGGCAGCGTCAATGGGCGTGCTGCTGCATATCGGTAACGGTGACGAATGACGATCGACAGGCAAGCATTGGGTTACGGCAACGGTGACAGGGCGGCGTATGCGGCTGATCCCTGGGCGACGCGCGGCAGGCTCTACCCCGAAGACCTGAGCCCAACCCGTTCGGATTTTCAGCGCGACCGCGACCGCATCGTTCATACGACGGCATTTCGTCGGCTGAAGCACAAGACCCAGGTCTTCATCGCTCAGGACGGTGACCACTACCGTACACGGCTGACGCACACGATTGAGGTCGCGCAGGTGGCCCGCGCTCTTGCCAGGGCCCTGAAGCTGGACGAGGATCTCGCCGAGGGAGTGGCGCTCGTCCATGATTTCGGCCACACGCCGTTCGGCCATACGGGCGAGGACGCGCTGCATGAGGCGCTGTTGCCCTACGGTGGCTTCGATCACAACGCCCAGTCGCTGCGTATCGTCACCAAGCTGGAGCGCCGCTATGCCGATTTCGATGGCATCAACCTGACCTGGGAAAGCCTGGAAGGTCTCGTCAAGCACAATGGCCCGCTTCTGACATCGGACGGCGCCGGCACGCGTGGGCCGGTTCCGCAGCCCATCCTGGATTACTGCGAGATTCACGACCTGGAACTGGACACCTATGCAAGCCTCGAGGCGCAGGTGGCCGCAATCGCCGACGACATCGCCTACAACACGCATGACATCGATGACGGGCTTCGCTCTGGCTATTTGACCTTCGAGATGCTGGAGGAGATCCCGTTTCTGGCCGGTCTGATGACCGAGGTACGGGAACGCTATCCGAACCTCGAGCCTAGCCGCTTTACCCACGAGATCATGCGCCGCCAGATCACGCGCATGGTCGAAGACGTCATTTCCGTTGCCCAACAGGGCCTTGCGGAAATCAAGCCGAAGAGCGCAACGGATATTCGCGAAGCAGGTCGCGTCATTGCAACCTTCTCCGAAGAAATGTCCGAGACCGACCGACAGATCAAGGCGATGCTTTTCAAGCGCATCTACCGGCATCCGGAGATCATGCGCATCCGCGCCGGCGCTGCGCAGATCGTCACCGATCTCTTCGGGGCCTACATGGCCAACCCAAAGGAGATGCAGAGCCACTATTGGGTGGATCACATCGCAGGGCTTGCCGAGGCGGCGAGGGCGCGCCATGTCGGCGACTATCTGGCGGGGATGACCGACACTTACGCGATCAGTGCCCACAGGCGATTGTTTGACCACACTCCGGATTTGCGATAGGCAGCGGTCGCCCGGCTGGGACCGGACAAATGCCTTGTGGCAAAGCCTATGCATGGAAGAGTGCGATGAACCTTTTTACCGATTTCGACGCCCGGATTAAAACCGCCCTTGAACAGATCGATCTGGTCAAGGAGAAGCGATCTGAGGTGGATTTCGGCCGCATCGCGATCGAACCGCCACGCGACCCAAGCCACGGTGATGTTGCGACCAATGCCGCCATGGTGCTGGCAAAGCCGCTTGGAACCAATCCGCGTGCTCTGGCCGAGATCATCACGGAGAAGTTGAAGGAAGACGCCGACGTCGCTGATGTCTCGGTCGCAGGCCCAGGCTTCATCAATATCAGGCTTTCCGTTGGCTACTGGCAGCGCCTGCTCGCCTCGATGATCGAGGCCGGTACCGACTACGGCCGCTCCATGATCGGCGCCGACAAACGCGTCAACGTCGAGTATGTCTCCGCAAATCCGACCGGGCCCATGCACGTCGGCCACTGCCGCGGCGCTGTCGTCGGCGACGCGCTGGCCAACTTGCTTTCCTTCGCCGGCTTCGACGTCGTCAAGGAATACTACATCAACGATGCGGGCTCGCAGATCGACGTGCTGGCGCGCTCCGTGTTCCTGCGTTACCGCGAAGCACTCGGCGAGAAGATCGGAGAGATTCCGCCCGGACTTTATCCGGGCGACTATCTCGTTCCGGTCGGCCAGTCACTGGCCCGTGACTATGGCGTGAAGCTGCACAACATGCCGGAAGACCAGTGGATGCCGCTGGTGAAAGATCGCACCATCGATGCGATGATGGCGATGATCCGCGAGGATCTCGATGCATTGAACGTGCATCACGACGTGTTCTTCTCGGAGCGCACACTGCATGCGAACGGCGCGGCTGCGATCCGCACGGCTATCAACGACCTGACCTTCAAGGGACATGTCTACAAGGGTACGCTGCCGCCGCCGAAGGGCCAGTTGCCCGAGGATTGGGAAGACCGCGAGCAGACGCTGTTCCGCTCCACTGAGGTCGGTGACGATATGGATCGGCCGCTGATCAAGTCGGACGGCTCCTACACCTATTTTGCTGCCGACGTTGCTTACTTCAAGAACAAGTTCGATCGTAATTTCAACGAGATGATCTATGTTCTTGGTGCTGACCACGGCGGCTACGTCAAACGTCTGGAGGCGGTCGCTCGGGGCGTTTCCGAAGGTAAGGCGAAGCTGACGGTTCTTCTTTGCCAGCTTGTAAAGCTGTTCCGCAATGGTGAGCCGGTGAAGATGTCGAAGCGCTCGGGCGACTTCGTGACGCTGCGCGAAGTTGTCGAGGAAGTCGGCCGCGATTCGGTGCGCTTCATGATGCTTTATCGCAAGAGTTCGGAGCCGTTGGACTTCGATTTCGCGAAGGTAACAGAGCAGTCGAAGGACAATCCGGTGTTCTACGTGCAGTATGCGCATGCGCGCTGCATGTCTGTTTTTCGGCAGGCAAAGGAGGCGTTTCCTGACCTCGACGTCAGCCCCGCCGACCTTGCGAAGGCGGTTGCAGGAATCTCGGATCCCGCTGAATTGCAGCTGGTTGCGAAGGCGGCCGAGTTTCCACGCTTGGTCGAGTCTGCGGCGCAGTCTCAGGAGCCTCACCGCGTCGTATTTTACCTCTACGATCTGGCAAGTTCTTTCCATGCGCACTGGAATAAAGGTAAGGATCAAGTAGACTTACGATTTATTAACGATAAGAACCGAGAATCGAGTATAGCCAGATTAGGGCTGGTGTACGCCGTTGCGTCGGTTTTGAAGTCGGGACTTGCCATTGCGGGTACCGCTGCGCCGGATGAGATGCGGTAGCGTCACCATTTACCCACAATGCTCTGGCATAAACCTTAGCAAGTGCGAGTGGGATGAGTATGGCAGACAAACAGCGGGCGTATGACACGCGTAAGAATACGGACCTCTTTGCTGACGATGATCCTTTGGCGGAACTTGCCCGCATCGTTGGTTTCGAACCACGGGTAGCGGCGAATACTGTTGAGGATGCGCCCCGACAGGAGCCAGCTTTCAATCTCGAAGATGAGTTGTTGCGCGAGTTCGATCGCTACGAGGAGCCTCAGTCTGCTGCTTCGTTTGATCGTTTGCCTGAGCCCGTATTCGAGCAACCGGCTGCGCATGAAGCCCCAATTGGCGAAGCTGAAGTCGCGCCGGCTGCCGAGGCTGAGCCCGACTTTGTCGTCGAGCCTGAAGTTGCCATTGAGCCGGTGGTTTCTCAACAGCAGGAAGTGGCGTCCAACCTTACGCCTGCCGCTTGGGCGTCGAACGCCGTCCGTGACGGTGAGCCGGTATCTGGTGGGGCCCGTGATCTGATCGAAGAACTCGAGATGTCGATCGGTACTGCGCCGGTCCCACCGACGGCGCCTGCCAAGGCTCCCCAGTGGTCTGCCGCCAGCATCCGGCTTCCGATCGCCAATTTCCATCCGGCACGCCGCGACGAGCTCTCAGTTCCGGCAGTTGTTCCTGTTGCTGCGCCTGTCGTCCAGCGGGACATTTCCGTGCCTGAGTCGACTACCGCTGCTTCCGAACACGTCGCTGTCTTTGAGGCGCCCGTTGCCGCAGGCTTCCCCGCCGAAATCGATCGGCATGAAGAGCCTGAGGTTCTTCACGAAGAACTTGAGGTGTTTCAAGACTCGCCCGTGGTCGACCCTCTCATCGATCACAGCGCCTTCGATCTGGCCGCTGCCGCGAAGGATGGTGACGTTCAGGCCGATGCGGCGCTGACGGAAGCCCTGCCAACGGAGATCGACGATATCAATTTCGATATCGACGATCTCCTTGCCGATGTTTCGCACTACCCTGTTCCCGAGCGTCAGGCCGCGCCTGCAGCCGATGCTGCGGAGCTATCGCGCGCTGCAGAACCGGTTCGTGTCGCAGCGCCCATCGTTGCCCCGATGCCGAAGCCGGTCGAGCAACCGTTGGCCGTTCCCTCCGCCAAGGCCGAACCGGAGGGCGATGATCCTTTCGCTGGCCACGACTTCGAACTCGATCTTGAAGGCATCGAGCTCGAGCTGGCGGACTTTGACTTTGCCGAGCCTGCAAAGCCGCAACCGCAGCCACAGGCGATTGAACCGGCGAGAGTGCAGACGCCTGAGCTAGCCACAGTGAAGACGCCGCATGTCGAGGCAGCTAGACCGGTCGCGCCAATGCCCGTCTTCCAGGCGGCGCAGCCCGCTGCGGCCGTCGCTGGTCCGATCCGCCAAGCACCGGTGGAGATGGCGCCCGCCACCAACACGACCGCTACGCCTGCGTTCTCAGCAGATGCTGGAGACGACCTTCCATTCGATCCGTCGATGATTTCGGATGCCGAATATCATCCGGAAGCGGTCGAAGAAATGCATGTGCCGGTGCTGCCGCCGGTTGAGCAGCCGGAACTTGTCGTAACGACCTCCGACTTCGATTTCGACGTCGACGCCGAAATCGCTAATCTGCTTGCTCCTGCAAAGCCAGCGGAAACGCCCGCGAAGCCAGTTGTCGAGGAATGGCGGACCCGAGCTCCGATCTCCGTTGCGCCAACCGCAGCACCAGCCGCGCCTATCGCCAAACAAGCTCCGTTGCAAAACTTGGACGAGTTCGAACGTGCTCTGGAAGAAGATTTCCGTCGCAGCGTCAACGAGCCGGTACAGCGCCGCGAAAATGTTTCTCAGGTTCAGATCCAGTCGGCAAGCGAAGCCGAGGACATGAGCCGGGCACGCTCCATGAAGCGGATGCTGGCTGCAGCTGCAGCGATTGTCGTCTTCGGCAGCGTTGCCTATGCAGGCTACACCTTCCTGGCCGGCAACGGCCGGCTCGGCATCGCCTCCGGCGAACCGCGCGTAATTACCGCTGAGAAGGACCCTGTGAAGGTTGTTCCCGAAAATCCGGGTGGCAAGACCGTGCCGAACCAGGACAAGGCTGTTTACGACAGCGTTGGCGGCGCGGCTGCAGAAGAGCCGAAGCAGAAGGCCTTGGTATCAAGCAACGAGCAGCCGGTGGACGTTGTCCAGCGCACCCTGACGCCAGAAACGCTGCCGGAGGACAATGACAGCGACGTCGCGACACCGCCCATGGCGACGCCGGTTGGCGACACTCAGGATCCGCGCCTGCTGCCGAGCCAGGATACGGCCGTTGCCGACGAGGCTGACAGCGCGAACCAGGCGCCGTCTGTTTCCGCCCGTAAGGTCCGCACGATGATCGTCCGTCCGGACGGTACTCTGGTGGCCCGCGACGAGCCGGCACCCCAAGCCACACCGACGCTGCCCAAGGCAACGCCGGTTCAGACGCAGAAGATCACGGCTGGCGCCAAGCCTGCCGGTGGCACAGCTGCGAATTTCCCGGCATCCGCGCAGGTCGCTTCCGCTGATATACGCTCCACCCCGGTTGAAGAAACCAAGCCGACGCCGGCTCAGGCTCCTCCGGAAAGTGCTTTGGCCAAGGCCGCCGCGGCCACTCCCGCGAACGTCGAGCCGCCCGTCCGGGCGGTGAAGAGTTCTCCAGTCGACGCCGCTCCGGCTCCGGCAGCGCGTCCAGTCGAGACCGAACAGACGAAGGCTGCCGCCGCGGAGGCGCCTGCTGCGCCGGCAGCACCAAAGCCGAAGGAAGTTGCCGCTGTTTCGCCTGCTGCGACGCAAGTTCAGCCGACTGCGGCGGCTGGCGGTTACGGGGTTCAGATCGCATCGCTTCCTTCCGAAGAAGAGGCGAAGAAATCCTACGCGAGCCTTTCGAAGAAGTTTGCGGGCGTGCTCAGTGGCCGCAGCTACGAGATCCGCAAGGCGGAGATCGCAGGCAAGGGAACTTTCTACCGCGTTCGTATTCCGGCCGGCTCGAAGGATGAAGCCGCGGCGATTTGCGAAAAGTACCGTGCTGCAGGCGGCAGCTGCCTCATCTCGAAGTAAGCTTTCGCAGGCATTCAATCGAAGCGGCGGGCCATTGGTCCGCCGTTTTTTTGTGAATGCCGATTGACGCCGCTCGTATTTCCGCATGGCACCTCTATGATTCGGATATGACCGAATCAAAAGCGATGATCCTTGGCTGTAGCGGCCACTCACTCACTCCCGAAGAAAAGGCGCTCTTCAGCGCCGAGCGTCCTTGGGGCTTCATTCTCTTTGGGCGCAACATATCGGAGCCGCAGCAGATCAGCGACCTCGTCGCGGAGATGCGGGAAGCAGTCGGATGGCATGCTCCGGTTCTGATTGACCAGGAAGGCGGGCGCGTTCAGCGTATCCGTCCGCCGATCTTCCAGCATTACCCCTCGGGGCAGCAGCTTGGCGATCTCTACCGCCAGGACAGGGAGAAGGGCGTCCGCGCCGCGTGGCTGATGTCGCGGTTGCACGCCTTCGATCTTTCGGGCCTCGGGATCAATGTTGATTGCCTGCCGGTGCTTGATGTTCCTGTGGAAGGCAGCAGCAACGTGATCGGCAATCGCGCCTACGGGGGCAATCCGGAAACAGTCACGGCCATGGGGCGTGCCGCAGCCGAGGGTCTGAAGGCGGGCGGCCTTCTGCCTGTGATGAAACACATGCCGGGCCACGGTCGCGGCTTTGCTGACTCCCATCACGAGCTGCCGGTTGTTACAGTTTCGCGGGCGGAACTCGAGGCGCATGATTTTCCGCCGTTCATTGCCATGAAGGACGAATTGATGGCAATGACGTGCCATGTTGTCTTTGCGGCAATCGATTCTGAGCGTCCGGCGACTACCTCCCGTAAGGTTATCGACGGCATCATCCGCGACCATATCGGCTTCAAAGGGCTGTTGCTTTCCGATGATACGTCGATGAACGCGCTTGCAGGTACGATCGGAGAGCGTGCCGCCAACATCATCGCCGGCGGATGTGATATCGTGCTGCATTGCAATGGCCACATGGACGAGATGCAACAGGTTGTCGAAAACGTGCCCGTCTTGCAGCACCAGTCGCTCTTGCGCGCACAAGCGGTGCTGAACGGTTTCCCGACGGCGGATAACGCCGAGGAGGCGTCGGTCCGCGCCGAATTCGACGAGATGTTTGCGACTGTCTGATCGCGGAAGGAGCTGGGCTGGGTGAACACGATAAAGGGCACGGAACGGCTACAGGCCGCGGCAACGCCGATGGACAAGCTGTGGCAGGAGAACGACGCGGAGCGCGCGACCTCCGATCCCGCGCTACTGATCGACGTTGCCGGTTTCGAAGGGCCGCTCGACCTTCTGCTCTACCTTGCCCGCAATCAGAAGGTCGATCTCTCCCGCATCTCCGTGTTGGCGCTGGCGGAGCAATATCTGCAATTCATCGAAAGCGCGCGGCGTATCCGGATCGAGCTTGCGGCCGACTATCTCGTCATGGCGGCGTGGCTCGCCTATCTGAAATCGCGCCTGCTGATCCCGCAACAGGCCAAGGATGATGGCCCCTCAGGGGAGGAAATGGCGGCAACGCTTGCCTTCCGCCTGAAGCGCCTCGAAGCAATGCGCGAGGCTGCAAGCGGTCTCGTCAACCGCAACCGTCTGGGCCGCGATATCTTTGCTCGCGGTGCGCCCGAGCATATTCCGGACAGGCAGCAGTCAGCATACACCGCTAGTCTCTACGATCTCCTGACGGCTTATGCGTCTCTCAGGCAGCGTCAGGCGGTGACTCAGGTGACGATTGCACGACGGAATGTTTGGTCGCTGACGGATGCCCGCGAGCTTCTGACCCGCATCATCGGCGAGATCGGCGATTGGACGGCCCTGGAAACCTATCTCCTGCGTTATACGGCGTCGCCGGAAGACAGAGTGACAGCAATTGCCAGTGCGTTTGCGGCTTCCCTCGAGCTCGTTCGCGAAGGTAAGCTTGAAATCCGGCAGGACGGGGCCTTCCAGCCGCTCTATATGCGGCGTGGCCCTAAGCACGGGACGCTGCAGGTGGTCGAACAGGAGCGACCGGCGTGACCGATCTGGAAGACGAACATATCGACAATACGATGGCGGAAGATTCAGAGGACGATCTCCATGCTGAGGCAGAGGCGGAGCGCATTGCCGAAGCACTGGTCTTCGCGTCCGCGCAGCCCGTCTCCGAAGGCTTCATCGCGGACCGCTTGCCGCGTGCGCTGAATGTCCGCGCGATCATGCTGCGCCTGAAGGAGCAGTACGCCCATCGCGGTGTAAACCTGGTCCAAGTGGATGACGCTTGGGCCTTTCGCACGGCGGCAGATCTCTCCTTCGTCATCAGGCGCGACGAGAACGAGGCAAAGAAGCTGTCACGAGCGGCCTTGGAAGTGCTGGCGATCATCGCGTATCACCAGCCGGTGACTCGCGCTGAGATCGAAGACATCAGAGGGGTGCAGACCTCCCGTGGCACGCTTGATGTGCTGATGGAGGCTGGCTGGGTTCGCTTTCGCGGTCGCAGGCGCACGCCCGGTCGCCCC
This sequence comes from Rhizobium sp. BK399, assembly GCF_014194695.1. Classification (GTDB taxonomy): domain Bacteria; phylum Pseudomonadota; class Alphaproteobacteria; order Rhizobiales; family Rhizobiaceae; genus Rhizobium. The sequence goes on from NZ_JACIAH010000011.1 coordinate 39,291, forward strand.
GTCACGTTAGGCACGACGCGCGATTTCCTTGACCATTTCGGCCTGGAGGAGATCCGTGATTTGCCTGGCCTTGAAGAATTGAAGGGCGCGGGATTGCTCTCCGGTCGCATACCGGCCAATTTCAATGTACCATCGCCTGCGATGAACGACGAGTTGACCGAGGACGAAGATCCGATAACGCAACTCGATCTTGAAGAACTCGGTCTGCTTGCGCCTGGTGGCGCCTCCGAAGACTAGGCGGATTGACCTTTGTTCCGTCACGCATTTCGAAAACAACGCCGATCACGGTTTTTCGAATGTGTATTCTCTTGTCACAGACGGCGATACCGTGACATTAAGCGACAATCTACAGGGAACTTTGATGTTGGAATTGGTGTAGGAAACTCTTACATCAAGGAACATCGCAAAAGGGAGTTAGCGTAATGGGTTCTTTTAGCATGTGGCACTGGCTGATCGTTTTAGCCATCGTGCTGTTGTTGTTCGGTCGCGGCAAGATTCCGGAACTGATGGGCGATGTTGCCAAGGGCATCAAGAGCTTCAAGAAGGGCATGAACGACGAAGACAGCACGCCCGAGACCACGGCTGGCAAGACCGTCGATCACAAGGCCGACGAAACCAAGTAATCACCTCCGGGCAAACGTAGCCCCCACGTTTCCCGTCCAGGAGCCTTGAATGTTCGATATTGGTTGGACCGAGCTGCTTGTCATCGCGGTCGTACTGATCGTGGTGGTTGGTCCGAAGGACTTGCCGCCGATGCTGCGTGCGTTCGGCAAGATGACCCAGCGTGCGCGCAAGGTCGCAGGCGAGTTTCGCGCGCAGTTCGACGAGGCGCTCCGTGAAGCCGATCTGGACGATGTGCGCCAGACGCTCGCTGATGCGCAGAAGTTGAACCCCGTCAACAGTTTGCGCGATGCCATGAATCCGCTTCGGCAGATGGGCAACGAGATCAAGGCCGACCTGCAAAAGGCGACGACGGTGGAGAAAAAGACCGAGGTTCCGGCTGCTGCCGTGTCGGTGCCTGAGCCGTCGATGAGCCTGCCGGAGACGCCGCCGGTTGTAGCGCCGCCGCCGGCCGCAGTCTCGGAGCCGGTCGTGGCGGCAACAAGCCCGGTAACGGCGACTGTCCAAGAGAAGCCGAAAGCAGTTCGCAAGCCGCGTGCTAAGGCAGAACCTGCGACGGTTGCCGCTCCAATCGAGAAGCCCAAGCGGGCTTCGACGAAGCCTGCGACCGTCAAGAAGACAGCGGCGGTTGCCGCCACAGCCGCTCCGAAGAAGACGGCAGCAAAGAAGAAGAAGGACGACGCATGAGCGGTGAAATCGAAGATAAGCCGCAGCCATTGATCGAACACTTGATGGAGCTGCGTACGCGGCTGATGTGGTCGATCGGTGCGTTTTTCGTTGCGTTCATCGCCTGCTTCATATTCGCCAAGCACCTCTTCAATGTCCTGGTCTACCCATACAAATGGGCCGTGACCTGGGCGAAGCTGGATGTGTCCAAGGCGCAGCTCATTTACACCGCGCCGCAAGAGTTCTTCTTCACGCAGGTGAAGGTCGCCATGTTCGGCGGCCTAGTCATCGCGTTTCCGATTATCGCGGCTCAGATCTACAAGTTCGTGGCGCCCGGCCTCTACAAGAACGAGCGCGCCGCCTTCCTGCCGTTTTTGGTCGCGTCGCCGATCCTGTTTCTGATGGGCGCTTCGCTCGTCTACTTCTTCTTCACGCCGATGGTCATGTGGTTCTTCCTGACCATGCAGCAGGCGCCGGGTGAGGGCGATGTTGCGATCTCCCTGCTTCCCAAGGTCTCCGAATATCTCAGCCTGATCATGACGCTGGTGTTTTCGTTTGGCCTCGTTTTCCAGCTTCCAGTGATCACCACGCTACTCGCCCGCGTTGGCCTGTTGACGTCCCAATGGCTTGCCGAGAAGCGCAAGTTTGCGATCGTGCTTGCCTTTATCGTTGCAGCGGTGCTGACGCCGCCTGATCCGATGTCCCAGATCGGCCTTGCGCTGCCGACCATCCTTCTCTACGAGATTTCCATCTACGCGGCGCGACTCGTGGAGCGCCAGCGTGCCCGCGAGGCGGTCGAAGAGGCTGAGGGAACCACGGACGTTGCCAAGACGGACAACGTCTGAAGATCTCCCTCAATGAGCGCTTCCAAGCATCCGGTCGCGGCCCAGCCGGGCGTTGGCCGGGTTATCTTTTTTACAACGACCTGGAACGACGATGCTCGATATCAAATGGATCCGTGAGAATCCCGAAGCGCTCGATGCGGCACTTGCCAAGCGTGGTGCCGAGCCTTTGTCTGAAAGCCTGATCGCGGTCGATGAAAAACGCCGCTCGTCCATTCAGAAGGTCCAGGACATGCTGTCCCGCCGCAATGCCGCCTCCAAGGAGATCGGCGCTGCGATGGCACAGAAGAACAGTGAGCTTGCCGAAAAACTCAAGGCTGAAGTGGCCGACCTGAAGGTGCTGCTGCCGAACGCCGAAGAGGACGAGCGACAGGCGACCGACGAACTGAATGACGCGCTGTCGCGCATTCCGAACGTCCCGCATGACGACGTACCGGTCGGCAACGACGAGCACGACAATGTCGTTGCCCGGATCGTCGGAGAGAAGCCGCGCTGGAATCACACGCCGAAGGAACACTTCGAGATCGGCGAAGCGCTCGGCTACATGGATTTCGAGCGGGCTGCCAAGCTGTCGGGATCGCGCTTCACCGTGCTCACTGGTCCGCTCGCTCGGCTAGAACGTGCGCTCGGTCAGTTCATGATCGACCTGCATACCGGCGAGCACGGCTATACTGAAGTCAGCTCTCCGCTGATGGTCCGCGACGATGCCATGTTCGGTACCGGGCAGTTGCCGAAGTTTGCGGAAGACCTGTTCAAGACGACGGATGGCCGCTGGCTGATCCCGACCGCCGAGGTGACGCTCACCAATCTTGTCTCTGGCGAAATCCTCGATCAGGAAAAGCTGCCGCTCCGTTTCACCGCGCTGACACCGTCTTTCCGTTCGGAAGCGGGCTCGGCCGGCCGCGATACGCGTGGCATGCTGCGCCAGCATCAGTTCTGGAAGTGCGAACTCGTCTCGATTACCGATGCTGAAAGCTCGCTTGCCGAACACGAGCGCATGACGGCTTGTGCCGAAGAGGTCTTGAAGCGTCTCGGCCTGCATTTCCGTACGATGACGCTCTGCACCGGCGATATGGGCTTTGGTGCGCGCAAGACCTACGACCTCGAGGTCTGGCTGCCCGGGCAGAATACCTATCGCGAAATCTCGTCCTGCTCGGTCTGCGGCGATTTCCAGGCGCGTCGTATGAATGCGCGCTATCGCGGCAAGGAAGACAAGGCGACGAAGTTCGTTCACACGCTGAATGGCTCCGGTACGGCCGTCGGTCGCTGCTTGATTGCGGTTCTGGAGAACTATCTGAATGAGGATGGTTCCGTGACGATTCCAGATGCGCTGCTGCCATACATGGGCGGCTTGAAGAAGATCGAACGGGCGGCTTGAACCAATGCGCATTCTGCTCACCAACGACGACGGCATTCACGCAGAAGGCCTCGCGGCGCTGGAGCGGATTGCACGGACACTCTCCGACGACGTCTGGATTGTCGCGCCGGAGACGGATCAGAGCGGCCTCGCTCATTCGCTGAGCCTTTCCGAGCCGTTGCGGCTTCGCAAGATTTCCGACAGGCATTTCGCGCTGCGCGGAACGCCTACCGATTGCGTCATCATGGGCATCAAGCAGGTCATGGACATTAAGCCGGATCTGGTGCTTTCAGGCGTCAATTCTGGCTCGAACGTCGCCGACGATATCACCTATTCGGGCACCGTCGCCGGCGCCATTGAAGGCACGCTGCAGGGTGTCCGCTCTGTTGCATTGAGCCAGGCCTACCTGCACCAAGACGGCGCAAGGACAGTCCCCTGGGAGGTCTGTGAGGCACACGCCCCGGTGCTCCTCGATAAACTGATGACGCTCGAATTGCCCGTTGGGACGTTCCTGAACCTGAACTTTCCGAATTGCAGGCTCGAGGAAGTCGAGGGTGTCGAAGTGACGGCACAAGGTAAGCTCGCCTTCAATTTGCAGGTCGATGAACGGGCGGATGGACGCGGCTTTCCATACTACTGGCTCAGGTTCGGCGAGCGTGCCGGCGCCTTCACCGCAGGCACGGATATTCACGCTTTGAAGCATCGCAAGATTTCGGTAACTCCTTTGAAACTGGATTTGACTGATTATTCCGTACAGGACCGCGTGGCGCGGGCGCTTTCGGGTACGGAGTAGATCGCTTTGACTGCACGGTTGGTGGAGAAGGAAGGCTTTGCGGCGCTTGTGTTGAGGCTGCGAGCCGAGGGTGTATCCGATCTGGACCTGCTGACGGCGGTGGAGCAGACGCCGCGGTCATTGTTCGTGCCGCCCCAGTTTGCCGAGCAGGCCTATTCCAGCCGCACGATACCGATCGAATGCGGCTCCTTTATTGAAGGCGTGGATTTCGCGGTCAGGGTTCTGCATCACTTGAAAATCAAGCCGGGGCAACGTGTCCTAGAGGTCGGCACGGGCAGCGGCTTCATGTCCGCCGTCATGGCGCGCATGGCCGAACGCGTGCTGACGATCGACCGCTACAAGACGTTGACGACAAACGCGCAGCGCCGTCTCGATTCGCTTGGGCTCCGGAATGTCATTATTCGCCAGGCCGATGGCAGCGCTGGCCTGCAAGGTGAGGGGACGTTCGACCGGATTCTGGTCACCGCTGCGTTCAACGCGATGCCGCGGTTCTACACCGACCAGCTTGTTTCCGGCGGTTCGATGATCGCCCCTTTGATGATTTCCGAGAATGAGTGTCGCCTGGTGCGGCTTACAAAAACGGGCAGCCGCTTCGAGCGCGAAGAACTGTTCGACACGCCTTATCTCCCGATCGTGCCGCGGCTGGCTTCGCAACTTTGAGGCGATCCGCCTGTTGGTGTTGCTATGGTTAGCAATCTCTCAAAAAAATCTCGCGAATTTCGGCACCTTAACCGCGTGGTAATACTAACGCGCTTTAATAAACCCACAAATGGTTGCGTTCATCAGTGGGTCGAGTCATGCGTTTCAGTCTTTCGCCAAGAGTAGGCAAGTCTGCCGGTAATGTCCTGATAGCGGCTTTGCTGGCGAGTACAGTAGCGGGTTGCAGTTCCGATGTGACACGTTTCGGTGGTCTTTTCTCGTCGTCCGGTCAGGATCAGATGACGACCAATTCCATTCCGCGCAGAAACATGAGTGGCCTACAAGCCGATCCTGTTCCACAGGCAGATCTTGCCCAGGGTGGCTATGCTGCGAACAACCAAGCGATGAACCAGCCTTATCCGGCCCAGCCAGCTTACGGCGCCTCCAGCGCCCGGATGGCCTCTGCACCCGTCTCAGTTCAGCGTTCGGAGCTTGCTGCGCCGTCCGCAGTAGCGCCGGCCGCGCCGTCCAGGGAAAAGCAGGTCGCACTCGCTCAACCGTTTCCCGCTGCCGCGGCTCCGAAGAAGTCGGCGCCAATTCTCGTTCCGCCAAAGGCGGCAACCGACTCGATCGTTACCGGCACGACACCCAAGGTTTCCGGCTGGTCAGCAAACAACGCGCCGTCCGTTACCCTTCGCCCGGGTGAAAGCATTACGACGCTCGCCAATCGCTATGGTGTGCCGGAAAAGGAAATCCTCAGGGTCAACGGCTTCAAGACTGCCGCTGCCGCCAAGCCCGGTCAGATCATCCTGATCCCGACCCTCAACGGTGGCAATGCCGCCAAGGCATCTGCCCAGACGGCAGATCTCTCCAAGGGTGGCCACCTGCCGCAGCCTGGTAAACAGCAGGAACAGAACGTTGCGGTCGTGCCGGGCGCGAACTCCGCCCGCGACAAGTCGATCGCAAATGCGGATTCGTCCGGCAAGCTTTCGGCCGGTGCAGGCAAAGGGCCGAAGGGCGCCGGCGGCACTTACGTCGTCAAGCCGGGCGACTCGCTTGCCAAGATCGCCAAGGCGACGGGCACCAGCATCGACGATCTGAAGGCTGCCAATAATCTGTCGGCCGGTTCGATCCGCATCGGCCAGGAGCTCAATCTGCCGGGCGCTTCGCGGGATGGCATGAAGACGGCTTCCATTCCGGCGAAGGCAGAGCCGAAGCCGGTCGCGGAGCCCGCCTCCGCAACGTCGACTGCGGTTGCACAGCCGGCAACCTACAAGGCTCCTGTTGCCACCGAGACGGTGGACGAGGCGGCCAAGAAGGAAGTGGCGTCCGCAGCACCTGAGGCAACCGGCATCGGCAAATATCGCTGGCCGGTCCGTGGAGCCGTCATTGCGGCCTACGGCGCCAACGTCAACGGCAGCCGCAACGATGGTATCGACATTTCCGTGCCGCAGGGTACGCCGATCAAGGCCGCCGAAAACGGCGTGGTGATCTATGCAGGCAACGGCCTGAAGGAACTCGGCAACACGGTTCTCGTCCGCCACGACGACGGGACGGTCACTGTCTACGGCAATGCCGATACCCTGAGCGTCACCCGCGGCCAGAAGATCCAGCGCGGCCAGACGGTTGCCGTCTCCGGGATGAGCGGCAGCGTCAAGCAGCCGCAGGTCCACTTCGAAGTCCGCAAGGATGCGACTCCGGTCAACCCGATTACTTTCCTCGAATAGGTATTGCGTCCGAGGGTGCTCAAAAGCCCGGCCTCAAAGCCGGGCTTTTGTCATTGGGCGCGGTCGAGCGCGATACGCATCCGGCCGGCGAGATCCTGAATGTACTGCCAGGCGACGCGGCCGGAACGCGCACCACGGGTCGTCGCCCATTCCAGCGCCTCCGCATGCATTTTCTCGCGATCGACCGGCAGCTTGAAATGGTCAGCATAGCCGTCGATCATCGTCAGATAGTCGTCCTGGCTGCATTTGTGGAAGCCAAGCCAAAGGCCAAACCGGTCCGATAGCGAAACCTTTTCCTCAACCGCTTCGGAGGGATTGATCGCCGTTGACTGCTCGTTCTCCATCATGTGACGCGGGAGCAGGTGGCGGCGGTTCGAGGTCGCATAGAAGAGGACGTTGTCCGGTCGACCTTCCACGCCGCCGTCAAGGGCTGCCTTGAGCGATTTGTATGCCGTATCATCGTGATCGAACGAGAGATCGTCGCAGAAGACGATGACACGGTGCGGCGTGTCCTTGAGAAGATCGAGCAGTGTGGGGAGGCTCGCAATGTCTTCGCGATGCACTTCCACCAGCTTCAGCGATACTCCACTCTCGCGTCGCACGTCTTCGTGAACAGCCTTGACGAGCGAGGACTTGCCCATACCGCGCGCACCCCAAAGGAGAACATTGTTTGCCGCATAGCCTTCGGCAAAGCGCACCGTATTCTCGTGCAGGATGTCCCGCACGCGGTCGACGCCGCGGATCAGCTTCAGGGCCACGCGATTCGGGCGAGCAATCGGTTGGAGGTGCTGGCGGGCAGGGGACCAGACGAAGCAGTCTGCCGCGCTCCAGTCGTTGATCGCCGGCGCCGGACCAGCCAACCGGTCGATGGCGTCCGCCAGCCGGCGCAGCTCTGCCAGAATGGCGTTGTTGACGTCTTCGGCCATGGGCCTTCCTCCTGAATTCTGGTTGCGACCAGCGTGCTGTGTCTTTTGCCTGCGGCGTAGCATGGCCTTTTGAGAGCGGAAAGGTTATGAGGCAGCGGAATCGGTACGGTTTCCGGCTCTTTCTGTTGCATTCGCAAAGACCATAATTATAGTCCGGCCACCCGAGAAAAGGCGGAGTTCCGCCACCGGAAAGTTTTGAGGAGTTTAGCATGTTCATCACCCCGGCATTTGCCCAGGCTGCCACCGACACCGCGGCGTCGCCGTTCGGCTCTGGCCTTGAAATGATCATCCTTTTCGTGCCGCTGATGGTCGTCTGGTACTTCCTGCTGATCCGTCCGCAGCGCGCGCAGGCCAAGAAGCGTGAAGAAACGCTGAAGGCGATCCGTCGCGGCGATCAGGTTGTCACCGGTGGCGGTCTCGTTGGCAAGGTTACCAAGGTTGTTGACGACAAGGAGCTCGAAGTGGAAATTGCGGACGGCGTTCGCGTTCGCGTCGTCCGCACCGGCATTACGGAAGTTCGCGTAAAGGGCGAGCCGGTCAAGGCGGACGCTGCATAATATTGCAAATCCAGCTGTGAACCGGATTGGGCCGGGTCGGAAATAGTCGAGAGAAAATGCATCGTTTTTCCCGCCTGAAGGCCGTTCTGATCCTGGTTCTGGTAGCGGTGGCCGCGGTAATCGCGGCCCCAAATCTGTTATCGAACGCGCAGCGCTCTACGCTGCCTGCATGGCTGGCCGGTAGCCGCGTTGTCCTCGGCCCTGATGTCCAGGGCGGCTCCCATCTGCTTCTCCAGATTGAACGCGCCGATATCGTGAAGGATCGGCTGGAGCGCACGGTAGCGGATGTTCGCGGCAAGTTGCGCGAAGCCAACATTCGCTACACCGGCCTGACTGGCACAGACCAGGATATCACCGTCAAGATTACCGATGTGAGCCAAGTGGATGCTGCCGTCCACGCGTTAGACCCGCTGACAGTGGCGACAAAAAGTGGCTGGTTCGGAGGCTCTGTCCAGAATGTATCCCTGCAGAAGGGCAACGACGGACAACTTTCGTTGCGAATTTCCGACAACAACATCGACGAGGGCACCGTAGCCGCTCAGGCGCAGTCCCTGGCGGTCGTAGAGCGGCGCATCGCCGGCCTTGGGATAACGGATTTTTCCGTTCGCGCCGATGGTAACGACCGTATCGACGTCAAGGCCCTCGGCTCCATCGACGTGGAGCGGCTGAAGAACATTTTGAATGAGCCTGCCCAGCTTTCAGTTCGGCTGATCGATGAAACTATGTCCGGGCAGCAAGCTCTTGCCGGTCGCTGGCCGGCGACATCGGAGGTGCTCTACTCGCTTGACGATCCGCCCGTTCCGTACCTCGTCGATCGAACGGATTTCGTCACGGGCAAGAATCTGGCGGATGTCCAAGCGGTTGCCGATGCGCAAGCGGATGCGGTCGCGATCACCTACAAGCTGGATGCTGAAGGGACCGAGCAGCTCGCACAGAAGACGCGCCAGAACATTGGCCGGCACCTTGCCATACTCTTCGATGATCAGGTCATGGCGGCGCCGCTGATCAATGCACCAATCCTGGATGGGACCGGACGGGTTCCTGTCAGTTTCAGCGAGGATGGAGCTCGCGATCTTGCGCTGATGTTGCGAAGTGGCGCCCTGCCGGCGACATTGACGACCGTGGAAGAGCGCACCGTCAGCCCGGCCCTCGGCGCGGAATCGAAGCGCGCCGGTCTGGTGGCTGGCTTTGTCGCCGCAATCCTTGTTACCGGTTTGATGTTTGCCTTCTATCGCAAGCTGGGCATCATCGCCGGTATTTCGCTGGTCCTGAATCTCCTCCTGATTCTCGCCGTGTTAAGCGTGATCGGCGCAACACTGACGCTGCCCGGCCTCGCAGGCATTGTCTTGATCATAGGCATGGCGGTCGATGCCAATGTGCTCGTCTACGAGCGCATCAGGGAAGAGGCGAAAGCAGGCCATTCCTTCGCGGACGCGATCGATAACGGGTTTTCGCGTGCATTCCTGACGATCCTTGACGCCAATGTCACGATCGTCATTGCGGCAGTCATTCTCTACTACCTCGGCAGCGATACCGTTCGCGGTTTTGCGGTAACGCTCGCGGCGGGGATTCTGACGACTGTCTTTACCACCTTCACGCTGACGCGCTGGATCGTCGTTACCTGGCTTCACCGCAAGCATCCGAGGCACCTGCCCAGGGATGTGCAGACGGGCATCTTCGATCATGCCAAGATCCGGTTCATGGGCATACGGCGCTACACGTTCACGGTGTCGGCGGCACTTTCGATCCTGGCCATGATCGGCTTTGCAACGCTTGGCGCAAATCTTGGGGTGGATTTTGCCGGCGGGTCGTTGGTGGAGGTCAAGGCGAAGCAAGGAAATGCCGATCCGGATGATATTCGCGCCCGTCTCGGTGACCTGAACATTGGGGACATCGAGGCACGCCGCCTATCCGACGCATCGACAGCGCTGGTTCGTATTCAGTCGCAGGGCGGTGGCGAGAATGCCGAACAGTCGGCGATGACGTTGCTACGCGATGAGTTGGCGGACGACTACGAAATCCGTCGGGTCGAGGTCGTCGGCCCTGCCGTGTCCGGAGAGCTGACCAGGGCCGCGACATTCGGCCTCCTTGGTTCGCTTGCCGTCATTTTGTTTTACATCTGGCTCCGCTTCGAATGGCAGTTCGCGGTCGGTGCGATCATCGCGACGCTCCACGATATCATCCTGACGCTTGGCCTCTTCGTGTTGACCGGTATGGAATTCAATCTGACAAGCGTTGCGGCTATCCTGACGATCGTTGGCTATTCGCTCAACGATACGGTCGTGGTCTACGACCGAATGCGCGAGAACCTGAAACGCTATCGCAAGATGCCCATGCCGATCCTGATTGACGCTTCCATCAATCAGACCCTGTCGCGCACGGTTCTGACGGCGGCGACAACATTGCTCGCGCTGCTAGCGCTCTGCCTTTTCGGCGGTGAGGTGATCCGCCCCTTCGCCTTTGTAATGCTATTCGGCGTTGCCATCGGCACCTTTTCCTCCATTTACATAGCCGCGCCCGTGCTGATCGCGTTCAAGCTCCGCCCGGACGCGATCGATAGCGACCAACATGAGAAAGTGGCCGAGCCGGAGACAAACCCCGGCAATCCGGCAGTGTGAGAATATGGCAAGAGGCATAGAAATCCGCGAGGCGCATTTTCCAGGACGTGCGCCCATCGACACTTACGGCAATGGCGGCTTCCGTTTCGCCGATATGTCCCACCGCGGGTCCATCCTGTGCCTGCCATCCGGCATTTATGGCTGGGACATGGATGCGTCGAAGCCACTGTCGATCGAGAATTTTCAAAAGGTGATCGACGAGGCTGCCGAGATCGAGGTACTGTTGATCGGCACCGGAGATGATATGCGCCCGATTCCGGCCGATCTGAAGGCGGCGTTGAAGGCCGCGGGTATTTCATCGGATCCCATGAATACCGGTGCCGCAGTTCGGACCTTCAACATCATGCTGATGGAATCCCGCGCGGTTGCCGCGGCATTGATAGCGGTCTGACAATGGCCGATCAGTCTTTGACGAACCAGGATCTTTGCCTGGCGACGCTCCGCGACAATGACCGCGACCGCTACCTTGCCTGCCTGCTGTCGCCGCAGGAGAAGCGCGGCGCTCTCGCAGCGCTCTACGCCTTCAATGCCGAGCTTGCGCGTATTCGCGATCTGGTGCACGAGCCGCTTCCCGGTGAAGTGCGCATGCAGTACTGGCGGGACCTGTTGGAAGGCAACGCCCACGGGTCCACCCAGGCAAATCCGATTGCCTCAGCCCTATTGACTGCCGTGGATGACCACCGCCTGCCGAAACAGACGCTCGTGAACATGGTCGATGCTCGTATCTTCGATCTCTACGACGATCCGATGGAGACGCGCGTCTCGCTCGAGGGATATGCCGGCGAAACGGCATCGGCTCTCATTCAACTGGCTAGCTTGGTACTTGCACCGACCGAGGCTGCCGCTTCCGCAGAAGCCGCCGGACACGCAGGCGTTGCCCAAGCGATCGCCGGTCTTCTGCTTCTGATGCCGTTGCATCGCCACCGCGGGCAACTCTACGTTCCGCTTGAAATCCTGTCAGCGACAGGACTTGACCGCGAAACATTTCTCGCCGGTGAAGATAGGGCACGGATCTCCGCAGCGATCGAAGCCTTTGCGGGGCTCGGCCGCGACCATCTCGCGAAGGCGAGAAGCGTCGCAATAGCTCCGAACGTGTTTCCGGCCTTCCTGCCAGCTGCTCTGGCAGAGCCGGTCCTCATCACAGCTCAGAAGGCCGGCGCAGGACTGTTCGAACGTCAGCTTCAACAGTCGCAGTTGCGGCGCCAGACACGCATGCTGCTTGCGATGATGCGCAAGAAAATCTGATCCTGTTTAAACTCGCGCAAGGCTCGTGTGTTATAACGACGCCATTGCCGTTTTTGATCGGAGAGGGACGTGAGCATAATCGTCTGGGCCGTTATTTTCGCGATCGTCATCTTCATCGCCTTCATCTCGACGCGGATGGCCGCGCAGAACAAGGAAGATGGCCTTCACGATACCGGGCTCGCCATCATCGAATTCAACCGCGCTTTCCCGAATGAAGCAATCCGCCAGCTGCAGGCGACCGCCAACGGGCAGGCAGTGTTCGTGCGCCTGCATGACAACAAGGCTGGCTACATGCGCAGCATGCAGAGGCACTATTCATGCCACGTCATTGAACCGGGCAGGGTGCGCGTTCTAAGCTCGGAAACCGGCAGAGGTCTCAGCATTGAGTTCCTTGACGCGCCGCATCAGAGCGGTACGTTCGAATTCGCGTCCGCCAGGGAAGCGTCGGAGGTCTCTCTCTGGCTCCTTGGCAACTATGTGGCGGAGCCGGACAAGGCCCTGCCGCCCCATAACTCCACAATCGCAGACCGCCACTAAGGAAGCTGGCGCTGCTATTTCCGTGGATGCTGCGGCGCCTCGCGCGAGGCGTTGCTGCGGCCGTTTTGCCGTTGCCTACGGCCTGAAATAGGCGCAAGATTTAGGCTCATCCGGTAAAGTTTGAGTTTGTATTCAAAAGCGCTATGGGAGGTGCGTGATGCTTGCAATCAATGATACCGCTCCGGATTTCGAAGCCCAGACAACCGAAGGCAAGATCAGTTTTCACGAATGGATGGGCAATTCCTGGGCGGTGCTGTTTTCGCATCCGAAGGACTTTACGCCCGTATGCACGACCGAACTCGGCTATATGGCCCGGATCAAGCCTGAATTCGACAGGCGCGGCGTGAAGATCATCGGCCTATCCGTCGATCCGCTTGAGCGCCATGCCAGTTGGATGAAGGATATCGAGGAAACGCAGGGTTATCGTCCCAACTATCCGATGATCGCCGACGTCGATTACACGGTGTCGAAGCGCTACAACATGCTGCCTGCGCTGGTATCCGGTGATCCAACAGAGCGCACGCCGGCCGATAACCAGACCGTACGCAATATTTTCGTGATCGGCCCTGACAAGAAGATCAAGCTCGTTATGGTCTATCCCATGACAACCGGTCGCAATTTTGATGAGGTGCTGCGGGTCATCGATTCCTTGCAACTCACTGCAAAGCACAAGGTCGCCACGCCGGTGAACTGGAAGAACGGGGAGGACGTGATCATTGCCGGTTCTGTTTCCGACGAGGACGCGAAGAAGCAGTATCCGCAGGGTTGGCGGGCCCCAAAACCCTATATCAGGATCGTGCCGCAGCCGCACGGATAGTCGCTCGCAAACCATGTCGCCACGAAGGAGGTGGGGATGATCTTCCGGCAGCTGTTCGATCCGGTATCGAGCACCTATTCCTATTTGCTGGCAAGTCGGAAGGGGGGCGAGGCACTGATCATCGATCCAGTGCTGGAAAGGGTCGAGCGCTACCTCCAGCTCATCCACGAGCTTGATCTAAAGCTGGTCAAGGCCGTGGATACCCATCTCCATGCCGACCACATCACCGGTCTTGGCGCGCTGCGCGACAAGACCCATTGCATCACCGTGATGGGAGAGCAGACAAAGGCCGATGTCGTCTCGATGCGTCTCTCCGACAATGACACGCTGACGATCGAAGGGCTCTCCCTCGATGTGATCTATACGCCGGGCCATACGGACGATTCCTACAGTTTCGTCCTGCCTGACCGCGTATTCACCGGCGACACGCTGCTGATCCGCGGTACCGGCAGGACTGATTTCCAGAATGGCGATCCCAGGGCTCAGTACGAGTCGATCTTCGGGCGGCTTCTGAAGCTTCCCGAATCGACCTTGGTTTTCCCGGCGCATGACTACAAGGGAGATACAGTCTCCACCATCGGCGAGGAAAGGGCATTCAACCCCCGCCTGCAGGTGAAGTCAGCCGAAGAATATGCCGAGCTGATGAACAATCTGAAGCTTGCAAACCCGAAGATGATGGATGTCGCTGTCCCGGCCAACATAAAGGTCGGAATGAACCAGGACAACGTCATGCGCCACGGCTGGGCGCTGACGGCGCAGCAAGCGCGGGGCGTCGTCGGTCTCGGAGATGTCGCGCTGATCGATCTGCGCGAGAATGCCGAGCGACAGCGAAACGGCACGATTCCCGGGTCGTTGCACGTTCCCTATCCTTCGCTCGAGGAAAGCATAGGTGCCGGTGGGACGCTCCATGAACTGGCAACGTCAACCCGCAAGAGGCTGCTCTTCTATTGTGCCTTTGGTGAACGATCGGCAATGGCAGTGCAGGCAGCCCATGATGCCGGCCTTCCGCTGGCCTTTCATATTCAAGGCGGCATTGACGCCTGGAAGAAGGCCGACGGACCAATCGCGCATTGAGGGCAGCGTGAAGAGGGATACGATGGAACCGCGGTCAATTCTGACATGTCCCATCTGCGGCCACCGGGCGCTGGAGACTATGCCGGTTGACGCGTGCGTCTGTCGCTATGATTGTCGAAGCTGCGGAACAACGCTCACGCCGAAGCAAGGCGATTGCTGCGTCTTTTGCTCATACGGATCCGTTCCCTGTCCACCGGTTCAGGCCTGCAGGACAACCGTTCCGTCATCACGCTAGGTGGAGGATCGCCGCGTAGTGGTCTGGTGAGAGATCCTCCACGTGCGAAAGCCGGCCGCCTCAACGACCGCGCGGACAGAATCGGCTGACATGCGCATTTCGGTTCGCGGTCCGCGTGGGCTGCCAGGGACAACCGTTTCCTCCCGCTGCACCGGATGCTAGCTGGCGATGCAGAACAACTCGCCTCGTCTCAGAACTGCCCTAACGGAATGTGAAAGTCTCGTTTGGTCAGGAACGCCGTGGAACGTATTGGCCATCAAGACAAATCGCCCGGCTCGTCGAAAGACGATAACCTTGAGAATGCTGCTGCCCAGCGCCGATCAGGCACTCTCCGCGAGTTTGACGTCGAGGCCCAACCAGCTCGCACAATCGCCAAGCGCGCGCCTAGCGATCAACTGGCGCTTCATGATGGTCTTGTCCTTGCCGCGGAAACGCTTGACGCCTTCGGGTTTTACGATCGAACCGGGCTCGAGTTCGGGAAAGAGGCCGAAATTGATGTTCATCGGCTGGAACGATCGCTTGCCAGGCTCCTCGTCGTTGACGATGTGGCCACCGGTGATGTGGCCGAGCAGCGAGCCGAGCGCTGTCGTTGCGGGCGGCAGTGAAACGTCCTCTCCCTTGCGCTCGGCTGCGGCGAACCGGCCGGCCATCAACCCGACGCTTGCGCTTTCGACATAGCCTTCGCATCCGGTGATCTGACCGGCGAAGCGCAGTCCTCGGCGCGACTTGAGAGTGAGCGACGGGTCGAGCAGTGTCGGCGAATTAATGTAGGTATTCCGATGGAGGCCGCCGAGGCGGGCAAATTCCGCATTCTGCAGTCCCGGGATCATCCGAAAGATATCAGCCTGGGCGCCGTATTTCAGCTTCGTCTGGAATCCGACCATGTTGTAGAGCGTGCCGAGCGCGTTGTCCTGCCGCAGTTGTACGACCGCATAGGCCTTGACGGTCGGGTTGTGAGCATTGGTCAGGCCCATCGGCTTCATGGGGCCGTGGCGAAGCGTCTCGCGGCCACGCTCGGCCATCACCTCGATCGGAAGGCAGCCATCGAAATAGGGCGTGCCTTCCCATTCCTTGAAGCCGACAGTGTCACCGGCAATCAGGGCGTCGACGAAAGCATTGTATTGCTCTTCGGTCATCGGGCAGTTGATATAGTCCTTGCCGGTGCCTCCGGGGCCGACCTTGTCGTAGCGCGACTGGTACCAGCAGATATCCATGTCGATGCTGTCGCGATGAACGATCGGCGCGATCGCATCGAAGAAGGCGAGCGCGTTGGCACCCGTCTCGGCCTGGATGGCGTTTGCGAGGGCAGGGGCCGTCAGAGGACCGGTCGCAACGATCGCAAGATCCCATTCCTTCGGCGGCAAGCCGGTCACTTCTTCACGAACGACCGTTATCAATGGGTGGTCCTGGATCGCTTTGGTAACGGCGTCCGAGAAACCATCGCGGTCGACGGCCAGTGCGCCACCGGCGGGAACCTGGTGCTTGTCGGCGCATGCCATGATCAGCGACCCCGCCATGCGCATCTCGGCATGGATGACGCCGACCGCATTGCTGGTCGCGTCGTCCGAGCGGAAGGAATTGGAGCAGACGAGCTCGGCCAGGCCGTCGGTCTTGTGAGCGTCGGTGCCGCGCACACCGCGCATCTCGTGCAGGATGACAGGCACGCCGGCATTTGCGATCTGCCAGGCCGCCTCTGAGCCGGCGAGCCCGCCGCCGACCACATGGATGGGAGAATGGGAAGAGGTCTTGTTCATGCGCGGCTGATTACCACGCTGGGCCGGCGCAGGAAACCGAAGAATTGCGAGGGCTCGATGCCCTCATATATCCAACTCCAGCCGGGCGCCTGTGTCGCTCGCCGCGGGCACGGCGCAACAGATCAGCGCTTCGTCATCGGCGACGTCCGCGGTCGGCTCCTTGATATAGGCGACGGAACCTGACAGGATTTTCGTCCTGCAGCTTCCGCAATTGCCGAGGCGACAGCTGAACTCGGGCGCCAAGCCGCGCGCTTCGGCAAGCTCCAGTAACGTGCCCGATCCCGGCTCCCAGCGCGCTTCCTTTCCGGAGTGCATGAAATAGACCGGCTGCGGTTCCTCGGCGGTGCGTGCGGACCACCTCGTGGTCTCGTCCCCCGACCGCTGGAGCGATGCGGGGCCAAACGCTTCCGCATGGATTCGTCCATCGGCAACATTCAATCCGCGCAGGCCATCATAGACTGACTGCATGAAACCTGTTGGACCGCAAAGATAGAAGTCATAATCGTTGAACGGCAACACGCTGGTCAGCAGCGTCATGTCAACGCGCCCCTGCTGTTCGTAGTCTTCGCCGCCGACCGTATCACTCGCATCACTGAGTAGCCGGACCAGCTTGACGACGCCACCGGCCGCGGCGGCGAGGGCATGAAGCTCGGCATCAAAGGCGCGATCCTGTTTGTTGTGAGCCGAATAGATCAGCCAGGTCGGCCGTATCCGCCGCGTACGCAATCCTTCGTAGACGATGTGCCGAAGCATCGCGAGCAGCGGTGTGATGCCAATGCCCGCCGCCAACAGGACGGCTGGGCGTCTCTCCGCGGCGTCGATCGTGAACGCGCCGGCGGGCGCGCGGACATCGATGATGTCGCCTTCTCGGATAACGTCGTGGAGATGCGTCGAAACTAGCCCCTCTCGCTTGACGCTGATGCGATACACGCTGTCGGAGGGAGCAGAGGATATCGTGTAAGTACGAACCAGCGGCGAGCCAGCTCCCGCTATGTTGACGCGAATGGGCAAATGCTGCCCAGCGATATGGGGAACGATCCCGCCCGCATCTGTAGGCTCAAGATAGAATGAGCGCACGCTTGCGCTTTCCCGAACGACGCGGGCAACGCGGAACGGCCGCCAGCCCTTGGCAAGGGCCGTCGCGCGAAGTCGAGCGGCGGCATCATTCCAGCTTCCGGTCATCAGGGAATTGGGTGACTGGCCATCAGCACGCGAACGCCAGCGGAGCGGCAGCGCGCCCGCTCTGTGGACGATCTGACTCGGACGAAAACACCATAGCCGTTCGGCTCCCTGGAAAGCCGCGATTTCAGGTGACTCCAGTATGACCCAAGCTTCACCCGAGAGTTGGAGTAGATCGCCGCTCTCAAAATCCGCGAAGACGAGCCCGGCCCGCGGATTGGCAACGATGTTGCCGAGCGTGTTGAAGAAGAGATTGCCGGCAAAGTCGGGGATTGTCAGAATGCCGTCCTCGCCGATTCTCACGAACCCCGGCCTGCCGCCGCGATGCGAGATGTCGATCTGCCGCTCGCCATCGCGATCGACATAGGATGCAACAAAAAACGTATCCGCCTTCGCAATCATCTCTGCTGGACGGCCGCCGAGACTGTCGAAACGGACTGGGGGTGGCTCGGCCGGCTGCAACGGATCCCGCACGAACTCGAAGTCGCGCAGCTGTATATATTGCGGGCAGTTGCCGTAGGATTGTCCGACGCGCACATCGAAGCGGTTGGGTCCGGTACGGTGGATCGTTCCGTTCAGACGGTTTCGGCGGCGCGTATGGAGCTCGATACCGAGCATGGCGACCGCGTTGCCGTCCTCCATCCCTTCATCGGCCGGGTCGAAAGGCATGCGCTGAAGACCGACACTCAGGGTATGAATGTCGGGGCTGTGCAGGAATCCCGGCCGATTGGCGCGCAACGTCGCCCAGGGGTTGCCTTCCGTGTCCACGCTTCCGAGGGCGATGAAGGGTAGCTGCGGATAGAATTCGCGGTGCTGATCGATCAGGTAATCTCGCAGCACGCGACGGCCCACTTCGTCCATTCGCTTGGCGACGCCGACCTTGTCCTGAAGCGCGACCTCCCCGGCATGCCAGGGAGAAGGCTTGGCGCCGCGTATTTCGACAGACATGGCTGCCTCCTTTCTCGGCTGGTGTGCCTCAAGCCGCTTCGACTATGCCGACGGGCGATTTCTGGAATGGCTCAAAGCCGGGCAGGCCCTCGATCCGCTCGAGCCATGCCGTCACGTTGCGATACGCCGATCGATCGACATTCCCTTCCGGTGCGCGGGCGATATAGCTGTAAAGGGCGACATCGGCGATGGTTGGTCGGCTTGCGGCGATCCATTCACGATCGACCAGCCGGTCATCGATCAACTGCAGAATGCGATGAGCCCGCGCGATCACTTCGCCGCTATCGAATGTCGCGCCGAACAACGTCACGAGCCTTGCCGCACAAGGGCCATAGGCAATCTCGCCGGCGGCAACCGAAAGCCACCGCTGGATCGCCGCCGCGGCTGCAGGCTCCTCCGGAAGCCACCCTTCGGGCGCGTACTTCTTGGCGAGGTAGACGAGGATAGCATTGGAGTCGCTGATAACGACATCGCCATCTTCGAGCACCGGCAACTGGCCGAACGGATTGAGCGCCAGGAACTTGGCGCTCTTGTGCTCCCTGGCAGCAAGGTCAACTTGCACGACCTCGGCGTCGATGCCGATAAGCGACAGGAAGAGGTGAGCGCGATGGGAATGGCCCGAAAGGGGATGCGAATAGAGCTTCATCAGTCTGATCTCCACGTTGCAATAGGCCGGATAGTAATTGTTCCTTGCTCAGTGTTGAATTACGATAACACACAAGAAACTATTTCATTTGGCGGAATAACGGTGGGTGATGGATCGACTTCAATGCATGAGAGTTTTCGTCAAAGTCGCCGAAACGGCGAGCTTTGCGCAGGCAGCTCGCCAGCTCCATATGAGTGCCCCGGCGGTCACGCGCGCAGTCGCCTCTCTCGAGGAGGCCACCGGGGCGCGGCTCTTCGTGCGCTCGACACGCTCCGTAAAGCTGACGCCGTCCGGCAGCCGCTATGCCGATGACTGTCGGCGGATCCTCGGGGACATTGACGAGGCGGAAGCCTCGGCGGGCGGATCTCATGCAACGGCATCGGGGATCCTGACGATCACGGCGCCGGTTCTGTTCGGTCAGATCTATGTCATCCCGATCATGACGGAGTTTCTCAGTCTGCACCCGGCCGTGACAGGGCGTGCACTCTTCTTCGACAGGATGGTCAATCTCGTGGAGGAGGGCATCGACGTTGCCGTCCGCATCGGACACCTGCAAGACTCGGATCAGCAAGCAGTCAGGGTCGGTAGTGTCCGCCGCGTCGTATGCGGCGCGCCCGGCTATTTCGAGCGCCACGGCGAACCGACGACGCCGGCGGACCTTGCCCGGCACGTCACGATCGTCAATACCGGGTCGTCGGCGCCGCTGGAATGGCACTTTGCGCCGGGCCACGCGCCCGTGAAGCTTCACCCACGCATGTATTGCAACACTGTCGGTGCATCGATCGAAGCCGCGGTGACCGGGTGGGGGCTCTCACGGACCCTGTCCTATCAGGTGGCGGAACACCTTGCGGCCGGTCGGTTGAAAACAGTGATCGAGGAGTACGAGGAAGAGCCTTTGCCAATTCACGTCGTTCATGTGGAGGGGAGACATGTCTCGGCGAAGACGCGTGCATTCGTAGATTTTGTGGCTCAGAAGATAAAAGCACTCGGCCTCTGAGCGGGGAGCGGAATGCTGACGTGGGGTTGGACGCCAGCGGTGATGCACATCCAGAAGTTCAAGCCGTTGCTCTGGCCGATGTTTCGTAGCGTTTGGACATGAAGCTTATTCGGTCGAGATTATTCAGCAGATCGACCATGTCGCATGCTTCGCGCCACGTCATCCTAGCCATCGGAACGCCGTTCAGTTCAGCCGGGCGCTGTGTCGTGGCGTCGACGACTGTCCAAAGGCCGTCCTCCATCCGAAGATTATATCGGCACATTCCGCATGTCTCCGTTATGCAACGGCCGGATACTTTCACAATGGTTAATATTAGTCCACCCTAAAGGACGACCGATATCGCGCGTATCAACAGGCTGGCAGAATGTTCATTTCGCATGTTGCGCTTTGATCTCGGAGATCCGGGTCCAACCGAATGGTTGGCGTCTGTATTGGGCAATAAGGCCCCAGAATCAAAAACGGCGCCGTAGCGCCGTCTTGGAAGCTTAGCGCTCGCCGCTATTAGCGGAACGAGCGGGAAGCGATGTTGCGGATGTCGTAGCGGCTAACGCCAATGTCGGCGAGCGTCTGGTTGGAGAGGCTGCCAAGCTCGCTGAGCGTGCGGCGGTAGCTAATCCAGCTCTTTGCAATGCGGATCGGGTTCATGTTCATCTTCCTCAAAGTGACCGTCGAGAGCGGCGCCATCGCCGCCTGATCGTTGATCACTCATATAGATGTTCTCTGTCATATTGTGCAGTGCAAAGAAAAGGCATCTGCTATGCAATTGTGCATGCGATGCTCATTTCGGATGCAGGGTTACTATCTGGGCGCCGCCCCTTGAGAGCCCGATTCCGGCCACAACCATTGCGGAAGCCGGTAGCCAGACAAAAGAAAACGCCCGTTGCCATTGGCAGCGGGCGTCTTGGGTAAGCGATCTGCTTGGGAGGATAGCGGATCGTTTGTATTAGCGGGCAGAAGCCTCGCGAGCAACGCGCTGGATGTCGGAGCGATCGATGCCGAGATCGTGCAATTCGCGGTTGGTCATGCGGCCGAGTTCGGTAACGGTCTGACGATACTTGCGCCAGTTGTTGAAAGAGCGTGTGAAGTTCATTTTGGTCCCCTTTCCTAGGGCTTGCGATTTGCCAGCTGCCGCCGATCGGCGCTGACCTCTATTTGATGAACTGAAATATATGTTGCAGTGCGAAACTTCGCCAGAGACAAGATTTCAGAGCACCTATGCAATAGATGCAGGTCTAGAACCGCTTATTGCATGATTTGGCCACTATCTGGTCAATCAATAGGCAGAATGCCTTGCTGCCGATCGGTTCGGGGCTGTTTTCCGGCCGCTGGGGCGCAGGGCATCCTGTGCCTAACAGGTCTCAGGCAAAGTTCGCTCGGTTCGCTCGTCGCGAGCGACGATTTTTCCGTTTGCTTGCGAGGGCGGGCCTGGTGGTCATATCTGTCGTGCGCGAGCTTCCGCCTGAGCGATTGTCATGGTCCTGCCGCAGATCGCTGGAAACGTTGGGCTTAGGCGGCTGTGCTCCGAAAACAAAACGCCCACCGGGGGAGGATCCGGTGGGCGTCATTAGAGTGACTGACAACTGGGAGGAGGAGTGTTGCCAGTCTATCGGAGGGCGCTGGGAGGAGGAGTGCGCTGCTCCGAATCTCGTTACGAAGATCATCTTCGCAGGCTTCCGGAAATCCGGGCAAGGACGCCATTCCCTGTCTTATGATCAAGCATATAGGATGGCCGATCTCGATTTTGCAGTGCAATATTCTCATGCTGCCCATGCATCAAGTGCATGGCTGCGAGTATGGAGCATATATTAGCGATTTGACGTTATCGATCGGTTAAGGCGCGCGCCTAATTTGTACAATGAGGAATTCATATGGGAATATTTCCCTCCTGCTCAATCAACGGCTATAAAGTAAGGAGAAAGCGCGTCATTGCGTGTTTGGTGGAGTAGGGCATGTACCGCGGTCGACTGGAGCGAGATCTTTCAGTTTGGGTGGAAAAAGGGCTTTTGCCGGAAGCGACCGCAGGAGCGCTGTTGGGGGAATATGATGCCCGTCCGGCAAGCTTCAGCCTCGGCAAGGTGTTGATGATCCTTGCCGCAATCCTGCTCGGCGCGGCGATCCTGCTTGTCGTGGCTTCGAACTGGGACGCCATCCCGCGCCTCGTGCGCCTGGTAGTCATCGTTGCGGTTATCTGGACCGTGCATCTCGGCGCGGCCGCCATGTTGAGGCGTGGTGCGATCGCGGCGGCAAGCGGGTTGCTGGTGATTGGCACCCTATCCTTCGGCGGGGCGATTTCGCTGGTCGGGCAGATGTATCATCTGTCGGGCGACGAGTTGACGGTGATGTATCTCTGGTTCGTCATTGCCGTGGTTTCGGCGATTCTGTTCCGTTCGGGCGTCGTCGCTGCGGTGGCGGGGTTTTTGTCGTGGGGCAGCTTTGCCGCCTATCTCGACACCTACGATACCCGGTGGGTCGGTCTTGATCCTTGGGTCGTGCCGTTGATGGCGGTGGTTGTCATTGGCCTTGTGCGCTTCACCGGTGCAGGCCGCGTGCGGCATCTGGCATATCTGCTGCTTGTCGGCTGGCTGACTTGGATCTATGCGGTCAACGAAAATTTCTGGCTTGCGCTCGTCTATTTTGTTGCCGGCATGCTGGCTTTCGTGGTCGTCAGCCTGCCGCTGCCGCGTCTTTCTGCACTCGTCAGAAGCGCCGGTTCCGCGCCCGCGTTCTACGCGTTCCTCGTGGCAGTGATTGGCTTGTTCTTCCTGCACGTCGAACTCGAGCATGGCTGGCAGTTCGTAACATTGGCGGTGGTGACGCTCGGCGCCGCGATTCTTGCGATCGGGCTCCAGGGCCGCGACAACGGCGCGGTGCGCTATCTGGGTTACACCATGTTTGCGGTGGAGATGCTCTATCTTGCGTCGGTGACGGTCGGATCGATTCTCGGTACATCCAGCCTCTTCTTGTTCTCGGGGCTTTTCGTTGCTGTCGTGGCATGGATCGTCATTCGGCTTGAGCGGCGATTTGCATCGAGAACGCAGGGGGCAAGCGTATGAGCGTCTTTTCAATGCAAGGCTCAGGGCGCCGCTACATTGTCGCCGCAGTCATTGTTGCCGCTCTGCAGACGGCGGTGCTGGGGTACGTCATTGAGAGTCGTGCTTCGATTTTGCGTAGCGGCGCCGATATTCTTCTAAAGACTGCGCCGGTCGATCCGCGCGACTTTCTGCGCGGCGACTACGTGGTGCTGAACTACGACATATCCTCGGTCCCGGTCGCCTCGATCATTGGTGGTGTGCCGCAGGATCAGGGTAGCAAGAGCCTCTGGGTGCGCTTGAAGCCTGGTGAAGGGGGCTTCTGGGGCATTGTCGAATCATCGTTCGCGCCTTTGCCGGAGCAGGCGGGGACTGTCGTTTTGCACACCAGACCTTTCTACAGCTACGGTCCCAGTTCCGCCGATCATCTTCGCGTTGAGTACGGGATCGAACGCTACTACGTTCCCGAAGGGCAGGGGACGGCCCTCGAGCGGGCTCGCCAAGATGGTGATGTATCCATTGCCGTTCGTGTGGCGTCCGACGGAACGCCGCAGATCCGCAGCCTGCTTGTCGACGGCAAGCCCGCTTACGACGAGCCTCTTTATTGAATAGAGGCCAAATGGGTGTGGAGGCCTGCTCGTGCGGGCAAAAACACTGTCATTTGCTCTTCATTTTTCCTTTGCCTCTCCCAAATCGGGTGATATAGAGACGCCGCGCTCCGGAAGGCCTCATGTGCAGGCATATGCATGCGGTTTTTGAGAACGCGGGTATGGTGAAATTGGTAGACACGCCAGATTTAGGTTCTGGTGCCGCAAGGCGTGGGAGTTCAAGTCTCTCTACCCGCACCAAAAGCTGGCTTGCAGGCGGGGGGACCGAAACCGGTGTCCCTCGATACCCGGAAGCAAGCGCCGTTCCGCCTTGGGTGGAATGAATAAGAATTGAGAACAAGCCACGCTCGGCAACTTTCCGGCGTCGTGCTCATCGAAACGAACGGCGTCTGGGCACGGCCGCCACGAAATGAGGTAGGAAGACATGCAGGTTATCGAAACGCTCGCTGAAGGGCTGAAGCGCGAAATCAAGGTCGTAATCCCGGCCAAGGACATGGAAGTCAAGATGAACGAGCGTCTTGCCGACGTGAAGGACAAGGTCCGCATCAACGGCTTCCGTCCGGGCAAGGTTCCGGCCGCTCACCTCAAGAAGGTCTACGGTAAGTCGATCATGGCCGACCTCGTCAACGAGATCGTTCGCGAACAGCCGACTGCCATCTTGGCGGAGCGCGGCGAAAAGTCCGCGACGCAGCCTGAAATCGCGATGACGGAAGACAAGGACGAAGCAGAACTGATCCTGGCTGCGCAGAAGGATTTCGAGTTCACGCTTTCCTATGAAGTTCTGCCGCCGATCGAGCTGAAGTCCGTCAAGGGCGTCAAGATCACCCGCGAAGTCGTTGATATCTCCGACGAGGAAGTCAACGAGCAGGTTCTCAAGGTTGCCGAAAGCGCCCGTTCTTACGAAACCAAGAAGGGCAAGGCTGCCGACGGCGACCGCATCACCATGGACTACCTCGGCAAGGTCGACGGTGTTGCCTTCGAAGGCGGCACCGATCAGGGCGCCGAACTGGTTCTCGGCTCCGGCCGTTTCATCCCGGGCTTCGAAGACCAGCTGGTCGGCACGAAGGCTGGTGACGAGAAGACTATCACCGTCACGTTCCCGGCTGACTACCCGGCCAAGAACCTGGCTGGCCAGGAAGCAACCTTCGACGTCACCGTCAAGGATGTTGCAGCTCCGGCCGACGTTGAAATCAACGACGAACTGGCAAAGAAGCTCGGCCTTGAGTCTGCTGACCGCCTGAAGGAAATCGTCCGCGGCCAGATCGAATCGCAGTACGGGTCGATGACCCGCCAGAAGGTCAAGCGCCAGATCCTCGACCAGCTGGACGAGATGTATAAGTTCGAGACGCCTGCCTCGCTCGTCGAAGCAGAATACAACGGCATCTGGAACCAGGTCGCCAACGACCTCGCTCAGTCCGGCAAGACCTTCGAAGACGAAGACACGACCGAAGAGAAGGCTCGCGAAGAATATAAGAAGCTTGCTGAACGCCGCGTTCGCCTCGGCCTCGTTCTCTCCGAAATCGGCGAAAAGGCCGGCGTTGAAGTGAGCGAAGACGAAATGCAGCGCGCCATCTACGAGCAGCTGCGTCAGTATCCGGGCCAGGAAAAGCAGATCCTCGACTTCTTCCGTAGCCAGCCGGGTGCAGCCGCCTCTATCCGCGCACCGATCTTCGAAGAAAAGGTCATCGACCACCTGCTGACCGAGATCGACGTTACGGACAAGAAGGTCACCAAGGAAGAGCTTCTCGCCGACGAAGAAGGCGAAGGCTCGGAGAAGGAAACCAAGAAGGCTGCTCCGAAGAAGAAGGCAGCTGCCAAGGCTGAGGCTTCCGAAGGCGAAGAAGCCGCCGCTCCGAAGAAGAAGGCCGCTCCGAAGAAGAAGGCTTCCGAGGACAGCGCCGAGTAATCTTCGGCCAAATGAACTTACAGAAAGCCCCGCCTTGTGCGGGGCTTTTTTATTCTCCAGGCCGCATGTTGCTTTCAGGTCACCGCTTATCCGGTCTGCGCTTGAGGCGCACCATCTGGTTGCATTTTAGAATGTTCGGATGCAAGCTGCGTATTGCTGGCAGGGGAGGGATTGACGATGACTTCCGGCGCAGACTTGAAAGACCTGACAAGGCAGATTTTCGAGGCGCGACATCAGGGGGACCTTGATGTCCTTATGTCATTCCTCGGTGACAACTGCATTTTCCGCGCGGCCGGAAGTCGGTATTTGGCGCCGCTCACCGAGCCGGTTGTCGGCAGTGCTGCACTTCGCGCGACGATGCGGCATTTCATCGACACTTGGGATATGACGGCGCTTGAGATCCTCGACATCCATGTCGATGGCAATGTGGCGCTGGTCCATCGTAGGGGGCAGATGCCGCACGGTACTACCAAGTTCGATACCGAGGTCATGGACAAGATGACCTTCGAGAACGGCAAGGTGATTGAGTGCGTAGAGTTCCTTGACACGCTTCAAGCTGCGTCGCTACTCAACATAGCAACGATCTCCGCGGCACAGATATAACCGTCCGTTCTTGGGCTGTCGACGGTGGCGCTCGGCCTCAGACGGCCGGGCGCACCTTGTGGGCGTGGGTTAATTCCGCGACCTTGTGAATGTGGGAGACCGCAGCTCGCCCGCCCGCTGTCTTCGTGAAGAGTTCAAGCGTCTCATCCTCATGGTCACCGACCGGTGTCAGTGCTTGGTCCATATAGGTCTTCGACTTTTTGTCTCGTGCGATGAAGAAGGCGCTGACTGCAAGCTTGGCAATGGTTGCACCTAGCGACAGGTGCTTGGTGACCGTTTCCCAGACGAAGCGCGGCCAAAAGATTACAGCGCTTTCGCGTGGCAGATCGGGCCGCCGTTCCGAGGGATGCTTGAGCCGTAGAAGGCCGCTCTGCAATGGATGCACGTTTTCCAATGGTACAGTCGTGGCGAACGACACAAGGACCTTTACGAGACTGGCGAGCGGCACACCCGTGGCAACGGCCCGGCGCAGCAGCGTCTTCATGTGCTCTGGCGAATAGTAGAGCGACCAGGCCTCCTGGTAGATGTCTTCCCATTCCTGCTTGGTCATCTTCGGATGCGCCGTGCAGACGTGCTCGACGTCATAAATATTGAGGTCGGCGTCCATCTCGACGCCCTTCTTCCATAGAGTCTGGTGGTCTTCGGAGCCCGGCAGTGGCGTCAGCACGAAGAATTCGATGACATCAAGCGGCAGTTCGTGCTGGATGATCGCGATGTCGCGTCGAATCGTCTCTGGCGTGTCTGCCGGGAAGCCAAGAATGTATCCGGCTAATGTCATGATGCCTTGCGCCTTCCAGGCAAGCAACATTTTCCGGTACTCAGTGATTTTGTTCTGGTTCTTCTTGGCCGCGGTCAGGTTATCAGGGTTTACATTTTCAAGCCCGATGAAGACGCGCGTAACGCCGGCGCGCTTGGATTTTTCGATGAAGTTGGGGATCTTGTGGCAGAGGGTGTCAACCTGGATCATCAATCCAAGTGGAATGCCGTCCTTCTCCCGGAGCTCGATCAAGCGATCGAAGATTGCCTCCCAATCTCTGTTGCGGGCGAAATTATCGTCGGTGATGAAGAACTTGTGGATGCCTTGCGCCCAGTTCATCCGCACCAGTTTTTCGACATCGTCGGCCGAGCGGAAGCGTGATTTGCGGCCTTGCACATTGATGATGGTGCAGAAAGAGCATTGGTAGGGGCAGCCGCGTCCGGCGTCGAAGCTGGTGCTGAGGCCGAGCGTCTGCGCCACATTGGTTTTCGGCAGGAAGGGAACGGCCGCACCTTCGATGCTCGGCAGGTCGTTCATGAAATTGTAGAGTGGCTCAAGCTGGCCGCTGGCCGCATCCTGCAGCACGCGTTCCAGGCGTCCTTCAGCCTCTCCGGCAAACATCGAGATACCCATCTCGCGACAGGCATCGAGGCCGACGGCCTTGCCGTCGAGCATGGCGAGGCACCCCGACACGTGAAAGCCGCCCATCGAAACCGGAACTCCGGCCTTGCGGAAAGGGCGCGCGATGTCCAGCGCCCGGGGATACTGGTTCGACTGAACACCGACCAGCGCAACCATCCCGAAATTGTCGTGTTGAGCGAGTCGTTTCAGCAGCGCCGGAGTGTCGACCCGCGTGTTGGTCTCGTCGATGACCGTGATCTCGATCTTGACCCCTGGCCCCAGCACCTCGCGTTCTGCGCAGTCGGAGGCGATCCCGTAAATCGCGGCCAGGGAATTGGAGGGGATCATCGCCCGCCACCACCGGATCACATAGCCGTCGTCGTCGTAATGCGACGGCTTGATCAGGATGAGCTGGAAATTCCGTTCGGCAGTCTTTGGCAGATCTTGCACGGTCACTCGCTGGTAAGAGAAATCCCCGAAAATGGACGCTACCAGACGCGGTGGATTATACAAGGGAAGGTTTTACGGGGACTATCTGACACAAATAAGTCAGGCCGAACGGATTTTTATACGCTACTATCATTCTGTTTTTATTTGATAAATCGCCAAAGATTTGCGGTAGAGCTTGATGGCTAGCTGTCAAAGCTCCGATTTGATGTCGCCCATCCGGTTCCATGCATCAAGACCGGCGATCTTGTAGGCTTCGGCGAGAGTCGGATAGTTGAACGTATTTTCCACAAAATACTCAACCGTGCCCTTGAGGTTTAGCACGGCCTGGCCGATGTGCACCAGCTCGGTCGCCCCTTCGCCGACGATGTGCACGCCAAGCAGCCGGCGCGTCTTCAGCGAAAAGATGAGCTTCAGAAGCCCCGTATCGAGGCCCATGATATGACCGCGCGACGTCTCGCGGAAGCGCGCAATGCCGCATTCATAGGGAATGCCGCGCTCCTTCATTTCTTCCTCGGTCAAGCCGCAGGTGGAAATCTCAGGCACGGCGTAGATGCCGTAAGGGAAGTATTTTGGCGGCTCCTTTGCGACCGCGCCGATCGCAACGCGGGCGGCGATGCGACCCTGTTCCATCGATGTGGACGCGAGGCTCGGGAAGCCGACGACATCGCCTGCGGCATAGATGTTCGGTACCGAAGTCTGGAAGGTTTCCGGATTGACCTTAAGGCGACCGCGGCTGTCGGCTTCCAGCCCGGCAGCCGGTAGATTGAGTGTGTCGGTCGCCCCCAGACGTCCGGCAGCAAACAGAACCATGTCAGTCACCAAGTGGCGACCATTGTCGAGCTTTAGTTCTACCTTGCCGTTGTCCAGGCGCGTTACCTTGTCGGCTTTGGTGCCGAGCAGGATCTTCATGTTGCGATCGCGCAGCTGATAGGTGAAGTCTTCGACGATTTCCCGGTCGATGAAGTCGAGCATCGTCGTTTTGGGATCGATGACTGTGACCGCGGTATCCAGGGCGCTGAAGATCGTGGCATATTCAATGCCGATGACGCCGGCGCCGATGACAGCCATCGAGCGCGGCAGCTCTCCGATATCGAGCAGTTCGTCGCTGTCGAGTACCGTCTTGTTGTCGAACGGGATGTAGTCCGGGCGGAACGGTTTCGTGCCGACCGCAAGCAGGACACTAGCCCCGGTGACCTTGACGACCTCGCCGTCGTCCTTGACGATTTCGAGCGTCGACGCGTCGACAAAGCTTGCTTTGCCCCTGATATGCTGCACGCGGTTTCGGGCGAACTGGTGCTCCAACACCTCGACTTCGTGATCAAGGGTGATCAGCAGGCGCCGCCGAAGGTCATCGGCGCTGATTTCCTCCTTCACCCGGTAGGATCGGCCGTAGAAACCCCGCTCGCGCCAACCTGAGAGATTGAGCGCCGTTTCGCGCAGCGTCTTTGAGGGGATGGTGCCAGTATGCACCGAAACGCCGCCAACACGCTTGCCCTGCTCGATGACCAGTACCTTCTTGCCGAGCTTGGCGGCCTGGATAGCGCCGCGGCGGCCTGCCGGACCGCTACCGACAACAACGAGATCGTACTGGAACATTCACCTGGCCCCGATTGCTAAGCTGGAATCATTTTTGCGACGCAGTATGTCGCGCGTCCACGGGTAGCAGGTCAATGTTGCAGAATATTTTATGAGCGAATATCAGGATTCACTGAAGCCAAGCAGGGGTTCTAGCTTCTCGAAGGTGCGATCCATCGCGAAAGCGCGGCTGATCGGAAGCGGAATATGGCCATAGAGAATCGACATCTGTCCCTCCGCCACGTGTTCGTTCGTCTTGCTGATTGCCGCAAGGTACAGGGCTGCTGCAAGCCCGGTGCGATCGGAACCGGACAGGCAATGGATCAACAAGGGTTTCGGAGCGTCCTTCATGACCTGGATCAATTCCTTCGCCTGCTCCGGAGTAAGCTCCCTGTAAGCGGACATTGGAAAATCGATGTGCTCGATACCGAGCGACTTCGCTTGTGCGACTTCGGCTTGCCACACGGGGGTATTGACGCCGCCACGCAGGCTGATGATCGTCTTGATCCCGTAGCGCTTCTCGAACTCCGCGATGGCCCGCGGGGAGGGCTGCGACGAGCGGTAGACCTCGCCGGCGACTACGCTATGAAAATTGTCGGTCGCGAACAGGTAGACGGCGTAGCCGCCGATCGTGAGCGTGAGGAGCGCAAGACATTGTACTGCAAGTCTCCAGGACCGTGGAAATTGGCGGGGGGCGATCGTGGTCATGGAGGTCTCGAAGCAGGACGGTTGCAGCGTCCTCGCTTTGCCACCCAAACCTGACTGGCACCTGAAGCGGCCCGGGCCCTAAATCAGACGCAGGCCCTTGAGGCTCGCATGGCCATCCTTGCCGATGATGATGTGATCGTGGACCGTGATCCCGAGCGGCTTTGCCGTGTCGACAATCATCTTCGTCATGTCGATATCGGCGCGCGACGGCGTAGGATCCCCGGAAGGATGGTTGTGGACCAAGATCAAGGCGGTGGCGGAAAGCTCGAGCGCCCGCCGCACGACTTCGCGCGGATAAACCGGCGTATGATCGACGGTCCCGCGTCCCTGGACCTCGTCGGCGATCAATGCATTGCGCTTGTCGAGAAACAGAATGCGGAACTGCTCGCGTGTTTCATGTGCCATCGCCGCGTGGCAGTACTGGATGACCGACGACCAGGACGAGAGCACCTGCTTGCCGCGAAGTTCGCTCTTCAGGGTTCGCTGCGCCACAGTCGACATCAGTTTCAGATCGAGTGCCACGGCCTCGCCGATGCCTTTTACCTCCTGCAGCAGAGGCAGAGGTGCGCCGAAGACGGCCGCGAGCGAACCGAAGCGCTCGAGCAGCGCCTTGGCGATCGGCTTGGTGTCGCGCCGCGGGATTAGTCTGAACAGCAGCAGTTCGAGCAGCTCATAGTCGGCAAGTGCGGTATCGCCATTCTCGCGAAAGCGGTCGCGCAACCGCTCCCGATGTCCGTGGTAGTGCTCTTCCTTGCCGACCGGCGCAGGGAGGTTGGCCTGTTTCGCCAGCGAGGTCGGCTTGGCGGCCTGCTCCGCAAAGAAAGAGCGTTCATCGCTTCCGTCGCTGGTGGCGAAGGGCAGTTCGGCGTCGTTGGAGTGCGAAACAGGACCCTTCGTCATCAAGCGCTCATCGGTTCAAGGGCGGAAGTCCGGGGCGGTCAAGGCCGCCGGGAGAAAGCGTGAAGATCTCGCAGCCATCGGCGGTTACGCCGACCGTGTGTTCGTATTGCGCGGAAAGCGAGCGATCGCGCGTGACGGCGGTCCAGCCGTCGGCCAGCACTTTCACATGCGGACGACCGAGGTTGATCATCGGCTCGATGGTGAAGATCATGCCCTCACGCAGCTCCGGTCCCTCGCTGGCGCGCCCGTAGTGTAGAATGTTCGGGGAGTCGTGGAAGAGGGCGCCTACACCATGGCCGCAGAAATCGCGCACGACGGAACAGCGTTCGGCTTCGGCGTACGTTTGAATGGCTTCCCCAATCGCACCGGTGCGAGCGCCAGGGCGAACGGCCGCGATGCCGCGCAGCAGGGATTCGTAAGTCACTTCAAGAAGCCGCTCTGCGGCGCGTTTGATGGTACCGACCGGATACATCCGGCTTGAATCGCCGTGCCAGCCATCGACCACATAGGTGACGTCGATATTGACGATATCGCCCTCGCGCAGCGGCTTGGCATCCGGAATACCGTGGCAGACGACATGGTTGATCGAGGTGCAGGTCGATTTCGTGTAACCGCGATAGTTGAGGGTCGCCGGAATAGCACCGTTGTCCATGCCGAACTCGAAGACGAAACGGTCAATTGCATCGGTCGCCAAGCCGGGCTTTACGACAGCGGCCAGCTCATCCAGGCAGCGCGCCGTGAGGCGGCAAGCCTTGCGCATTCCCTCGAAAGCTTCGGAATCGTAGAGCCTGATTGCGCCCGTATTCTTCGACGGTGCGGAAGAGGCTTCGATATAATTCACCATTGCAGGCCCTTAGCGATTGTCATTCTGGTACATAATGCAGCTATGCCGGGTTCGTCCATCGCGATCAATGGGTGGAACATTATTTCTGGCTGCGCGGTCGCTTTGAACCTGCGCTCCGGCCTTTCAACCGACCGCAGCACTAACCTACACGCGATCCTTTCGGCCCGTGGCTTGATCCTGCATGTCACTCGGACGGGGCGCTGGAAATTGCCTCGCTGGAGTAAAAACAATATGGCGCTTCCCAGCGCCCCGTTCGGCGGTTTGTGCCCGCAACTCCGGTCCCTCTGCAGCCTTGCCGGAGGAAGCCCAAGCTTCTTCAGGGGGCCATGTGTGCCACACAGGCACGTCCGAGGCTCAACTCGGCGCCGCATTCGCGCGGACGCCGCCGTCCCCGGAGGGAGACCATTTTCTGCGGACCCCTGATGCGGAAGCTCACGTCCTTCTTCCACATCCGGCGCCGTTCCCGCCCCGCCGCAACGCCTTGCGGTGTATCCGCGGCGGGACGAGGGGATGATGGCATAGCCGATCAATACGGGGAAAATCGAGTATGTCTTTTATTGATAACGACCTACTCAGGAGCGGGACGAAAACAGCGAGGCGAAGGTGGAAGTCGGCTTGTTCGGCATACTGGTGACCACAACCAGCTGACGTATCTGGCCGCGCTTGAAGGCGGCGAGGAAGCGCTTGTAATCCCTGAAGGATACGCAACCGTTGGAGTCGCCGCGGGCGCCGAGCATATAGGTGTGCGCGAGCAGACCGACGCGGTTATAGACGTAGCCTGCGCCACCGACAGGGTTGAGGCGGATCGCTTCGACACCGTGGAAGAGGCTTTCACGCATCGTCAGATTGTACGTGTGCGGTGGGGTCGGTCCGCGGTTCTTGGCATGCACGAAACGCGGGTTGTCACGCATCTTGCCGAGGCCGGAATGGGCCTCCAGGCGTTCGCCGTTCGGAAGGTAGACGACGTTGGCGGAAATGTCGTACACCGCGACGCCGCTGCGCGCGACCGGGGCAGACAGTCCCTTCTTTACCGTCGGCATCGCGTCTTCGTCATCATCCGAGGCGCCCGCATCCGGCCGGGCATAGGCGAGTACCGGTTCTGCTGGAGCGCTGCGATCGCTAGGCGTCGCGCGCTTGCTCAGGCCGTCGGGCCGAGCCATCGGCAAAGGGATCGACGTGTCGCTGCCGCTCAACACGAGATCGAACGGCTGGCTTGTGGCCGGAGCCGGTTGCGCGGCCGGCGCAAGGCTTGCAACCTCGACCGGGCCAGGCTTGGGGGCGGCGGGCGGGACCTGCCCCTTGATGACGGCCTCGGGTTGCGCGGCGAGCGCCAGTAGGGCAGGGCCTTCGGCTGCCGCGACCTCTGCCTTCGAGGGAATGATGATCCGATCAGCCGAGGCAACGGCGACAGGTGTCGTCGTAACAGCGTCATCCTTTGCCCGCGCCGGCTGGGCAGGTGCTGTTGCTGCCGCAATCATGGCCGGCTTGTTCGGCGAGGCTTCAGAAACGGTAAGAGGCTCCGACTGCCCGACGAATGCTGCTGCGAGCGCTGCGGACGGGGTCGCCACGCGAACGCCCCTTGCCAGCGCCAGTTCACTCTCGGTGCTCATGCGCAGCCTCGAGAATTTCTTGACGTGAACGAGGCGCTGCGTCGGCTCAGCCTTGGTGACGGCTAGGGGTGCAAGCGCGGCGTTGGCAAGCGGACCCGCGCTCGGGGCGACCATATGCATGGTCGCGACGGTGGCGACGACCCAAGCTGAAGCGGCAAACCCGGCACCGATAAGAGCTGCACCTGAAAGGAAGCGGAAAGCGGAAACGAAACGAGAAATGGGGGTACCTATGGGCCTGCTACTGCTAAACACATCGACCGCCAACGCCATAACACTCGTCTTTCACAACTCGTTACTGGGCCGGCGGTACTAACTGATCTTCTTCGCCGGGGCCGGTATAGGAGCATCAGGGCTAAATTGCGGCTCGCTAATATGTCCGGTTGCCTGGTAGGATGACGAATTATGGTAACCAATTCCTTTACGGGAGCGCGCAAGCCGTTCGAAATTGAAACGGGGGCCCTTTGCGCATCGCCGCGGCCTTCTTTTGCGCAAGCCTCCCTCTTCTCATGACGTGCCGAGAAGTGCGGATTCTGCTATATGTCCTTCCCGTCGTAGCTCCACGCTGGGAGGGAAAAGCCGATGTCTTCGACGCAAGTGGTTCATGAAGAGGTCTCGCCGGCCTTGCTGGTCGAGGCGATGTTCGCATTTCGGAAAACGGCCGCGATGAAGGCGGCCATCGAATTCGATGTTTTCACGAGACTTGCCGGGGACGGTAAAACCGCGGCGATGCTCGCGTCGGAGTTGGGTTGCGCCGAGCGCGGAGTGCGCATTCTGTGCGACTTTCTGGTGACTTCCGGTTTCCTGACGAAGGGCGGCGACAATTACGCGCTGACGCCGTCGAGCCAGGTCTTTCTCGATCGGCGCTCGCCAGCCTATATGGGGGCTGCCATCGATTTCCTCGGCTCGCCACAAATGGTGTCGTTGCTGCTCGACGACCCGGCTGCCTATGTCCGCAATGGCGGTTCCGTCGGCTTGGCGAACGTTGCCCCTGACAATCCGGTGTGGGTCAAGTTTGCCCGCGCCATGGGTGCGTTCACCGGCGTAAGCGCAAAAGCCCTGGCATCGGATGTCGCGACGTGGCCAACGCCGCCAAGCAAGGTGCTCGATATTGCTGCCGGCCCCGGGTTCTTCGGGATCGAAATCGTCAAGGTGGCGGCGTCGGCACGCGTGGTTGCACTCGATTGGAAACCGGTTCTTGCTGTAACCCAAGAGAATGCGACGAAGGCGGGGGTGGCGGACCGGTTCACCTTCCAGGCTGGAAGTGCGTTCGAAGTCGATTGGGGCGGCGGCTATGACCTCATACTACTCCCGAACTTCCTTCATCACTTCGATGTTGACGGCTGCATCGCGCTTTTGAAGAAGGCGCGAGCGAACCTGGTTCCCGGAGGGCGGGTCGGGATCGTTGAGTTCGTTCCGAACGAGGATCGCGTCTCGCCGGAGTTCCCGGCTGCTTTTGCCATGGTCATGCTGGCCACGACGCCGAGAGGCGACGCTTATACGCAACAAGAGCTTGCCGACATGGCCGAATCGGCTGGGTTCCGCGTTGTCGCTTTCAAGCCGCTGCCACCATCGCCGGCCAGCCTGATCTTCCTGGAGTGATGGGTTAAGGTCTCGACCCTAGGCTCGCTCCATCACATAGCTTCCCGGCGCCTCTTCGATGGCGTTGAGCGCGGCACCGCCCGGCTTCCGGGCGGGCACGCGCTTGCCATCCTTGGCCTCGATCCAGGCCTGCCAGTGTGGCCACCACGAGCCGGCATTTTCGGCGGCTTCAGTAAACCACGCATCGTAGTCGCCCTTTGCCGCGCCACCGGTCCAGTATTGGTATTTCTTCTTGTCCGGCGGATTGACGACGCCGGCGATATGGCCGGAGCCCGCGAGCACGAAATCGACCTTGCCGCCGAAGAACTGGCTGCCGAGAAACACCGATTTTGCCGGCGCGATATGATCCTCGCGGGTTGCTAGGTTGTAGATCGGGATCTTGACGTCCTTGAGCGACAGCTTGTGGCCGTCAAGGATCATCTCGTTGGCGGTCAACGCGTTCCTGAGGTAGCAATTGCGCAGGTAGAAGGCGTGGTTGGCTGCCGCCATGCGGGTGGAATCGGCATTCCAGAAGAGCAGGTCGAAGGGCATGGGATCCTGGCCCTTCAGGTAATTGTTGACGAAGTAGGGCCAGATCAGCTCCGAGGCCCGCAGCATGTTGAAGGCGGTTGCCATCTTCGAACCGTCGAGGTAGCCGATCTCGTCCATATGGGCTTCAAGCCGTCCCAACTGTTCCTCGTCGACGAAGACTTTGAGGTCGCCGGCATAGGTGAAATCCACCTGCGTCGTGAAAAGGGTGGCGGTCTTGATCCGCTTGTTCTTCTCCTTGGCATGCAGCGCCAGCGTTGCGGCAAGCAGCGTGCCGCCGACACAGTAGCCAACAGCGTTCGCCTCCTTCTCGCCCGTCGCCTTCTCGATCGTATCGAGGGCAAAGTCGATGCCCTCGCGCGCATAGGCGGCCCAGTCTTTTTGCGCATGGCGGGCGTCTGGATTGACCCAGGAAATCACGAAGACGGTCTGTCCCTGGTCGACACACCATTTGATGAACGATTTCTGCGGGTTGAGATCGAGGATGTAGAACTTGTTGATCCACGGTGGGCAGATGAGGAGTGGGCGCTTCAGCACCGTCTCTGTCGTCGGCTCGTACTGAATGATCTGGCAGATCTCGTTCTGGGCGATCACCTTGCCTGCGGTAAGCGCCATGTCGCGGCCGACGGCGAATTTGGTCATGTCTGTCTGGCGAAGCCTGAGGTCGCCTTGGCCGGCGACGATATCCTCAGCGAGCATCTTCATGCCGCGAACCAGGTTTTCGCCGCTGGTAGCAATCGTTTCGCGATAAAGCTGCGGATTGGTGGCGACGAAGTTGGTCGGCGAAAGGGCGGCCGTGATCTGTTTCACATAGAAGCCGGCCTTGTGCTTCGTATGTTCGTCGAGGCCGTCGGTTTCGGCGACGATCTTCTCGGCCCAATCTGCGGTGATCAGGTAAACCTGCTTTAGAAATTCGAAGAACGGGTTCTTTTGCCAGTCCTCATCGGCAAAGCGTTTGTCCTTGCTGACCGATTCTTCCGCCGGCGTCTCGCCCTGCATGCGCTGCATCGACCGCATCCAGATTCCGAAGTAGCTGCTCATCAGCTGCGTCTGCGCCTCGAAGGTGCGGCGAGGATCGGCGATCCAGTACTCGGTGACCTTGGAGAGCGTCTTGACCATATCGGTCATCGGCTCTGCCGCATTCTCAGCGATCTCGCCGCGTTCGCGCGGCGCAAGCCAGGCAGTTGCCGCCTTGCCGAGATTTTCGAGCGCACGGGCGAAGTTGACCGCCATGGCCTCGGGATCTTTCAACAGGTAGGGATCTAGATCCTTTGCATTGAAGCCCGGGTTCTTTGCCTTGTTGCCGTTTTCCTGCTTGCTGTCGGTCACGCGTTTCCTCCGGCGGCAGCATGTTCCTGCAAATTGAGTTGTACATCTGGAAAGATCGATAAAACAAGTTCCGCTGACGCTTGCTCGTGCTATTGCTTTGTGGCTGCGACGAATCTAACAGTCGAAGCACCGCAGGATTTGGGACCTCTGGCACATGACGACAAACGGCATCCGCATCATCGCAAACGTGACCCGCATCGCGCTCATCAGCGCCGCCGCGGCCATGACGCTTGCCGGATGCCTGCAGACGCCTGAGGAAAAGGCCGCTTTCCGCGCCAGCCAGGCAGCGCCCACCCCTGTTGTCATGAATGCGACAAAGGGCGAGGCGCCGACCGTGAGCGGCCTGTCGCACTACAAGGACGGCTATCCCGGGTTTGGTGCGCCGCTAACAGCCGCAAACGTCCAGATGAGCGATCAGGAGGCCGGCGGGCTCCAGCAGAAGTTGACGGCACTCGCCGCCCAGCGCAAGGCCGGCACGATCTCGGAAGCCGAGTATCAGCGTCGCGTTGCGGAATTCCGCAAGCTGGCTGCCGAGCACGGCGCCGATACGCTCTCGGAAATCGCCAATTAGGCCTTGCCTTCGCTGCGATTTGGAAGCAAAGCCTTCCATCAGTGGCGGAAGATGAATTTTTCCCGATAATGCAAGGCCTACACGGCTCTCTGTCAAAGAATTGCCGTGTGACGCAAGTCTGATGAATACGGCGTTTGTGATTCTGAAGTTCGTATCGCGAACAGCCGGGAATTTAGGACGAACTTCGAGCGCGGCCGCGGTGGCCGCATTTCCGTGGGGAAAGAAATGGAAGAGTTTCACAAAGTCCGGCGTTTGCCGCCTTACGTTTTCGAACAGGTCAACCGTTTGAAAGCAAGCGCGCGAGCGGGCGGGGCCGATATCATCGATCTCGGCATGGGAAACCCTGACCTTCCGACCCCGAAGGCGATCGTCGACAAGCTCTGCGAAGTCGTCCAGGATCCGCGCACACACCGCTATTCGTCGTCCAAGGGCATTCCCGGCCTTCGCCGGGCGCAGGCCGCCTACTACGCGCGCCGTTTCGGCGTGAAGCTCAATCCGGACACGCAGGTCGTCGCGACGCTGGGCTCCAAGGAAGGCTTCGCCAACATGGCGCAGGCAATCACGGCGCCAGGCGACGTGATTCTTTGCCCGAACCCGACTTACCCGATTCACGCCTTCGGCTTCCTGATGGCCGGCGGCGTCATTCGCTCGATGTCAGTCGAGCCGGACGAGAGCTTCTTCCCGCCGCTGGAGCGCGCGGTTCGTCACTCGATTCCAAAGCCGCTGGCGCTGATCCTCAACTATCCGTCCAACCCGACGGCTTTTGTGGCGACGCTGGACTTCTACAAGGACGTCGTCGCCTTCGCCAAGAAGCACGACATCATCGTCTTGTCCGACCTTGCCTACTCCGAGATCTACTTCGAGGGCGAGCCACCTCCGTCGGTGCTGGAAGTTCCGGGCGCAATGGATGTGACCGTCGAGTTCACCTCGATGTCGAAGACCTTCTCGATGCCGGGCTGGCGCATGGGCTTTGCCGTCGGCAACGAGCGCCTGATCGCGGCACTGACGCGCGTCAAGTCCTACCTCGATTACGGCGCGTTTACGCCGATCCAGGTTGCGGCAACGCACGCGCTGAACGGCGACGGCTCCGACATTGCGGAAGTCCGCAACGTCTACAAGCGTCGCCGCGACGTCATGGTGGATACCTTCGGCAAGGCCGGCTTCGAGGTGCCGCCGCCGGCAGCAACGATGTTTGCCTGGGCCAAGATCCCGGAAAAGTTCCGTCACCTCGGTTCGCTCGAGTTCTCCAAGCTGCTCGTCGAGAAAGCCGACGTGGCGGTCGCGCCGGGCATCGGTTTCGGCGAAATGGGCGACGACTACGTGCGTCTGGCGCTCGTCGAGAACGAGCACCGTATTCGCCAGGCAGCCCGCAACATCAAGAAGTTCATGTCGACGGCAGACGAGACGATGCACAACGTCATCTCGCTCAACGCACATCGCTGATATAATCCCCTCAACGGCAGCCGCTTCGGCGGCTGCCCTTCATGACACATTTCAGGATCGATCCATGGCAGATGCCCTCAAAATCGGCATTGCGGGCTTGGGTACCGTTGGTGCTTCGCTTGTCCGTATCATTCAGCAGCGCAGCAACGAGCTGGCCGCAACGTGCGGACGCCCGATCCTGATTACGGGAGTTTCCGCCCGCGACAAGACCAAGGACCGCGGCATCGATGTTGGCGGCATCGAATGGTTCGACCGGCCGGAAGATCTGGCGGAGAAGGGCGACATCGACGTTTTCGTCGAACTCATGGGTGGAGTCGACGGTTCCGCGAACAGCTCCGTGCGCGCGGCTCTGCAGCGTGGTCTCCATGTGGTGACCGCGAACAAGGCGCTGCTTGCCTATCACGGCGTCGAGCTGGCGACGATCGCGGAAGAGAAGGGCGCGTTGCTGAACTTCGAAGCAGCCGTTGCCGGCGGCATCCCTGTCATCAAGGCGCTGCGTGAGTCACTGACCGGTAACACGATCTCCCGCATCTACGGGATCATGAACGGCACCTGCAACTACATCCTGACGAAGATGGAGAAAGAGGGCCTGTCCTTCGCCGACTGCCTGAAGGAAGCACAGCGCCTCGGCTATGCAGAAGCCGATCCGGCCTTCGATATTGAAGGCAACGACACCGCCCACAAGCTCTCGATTCTCACGACACTTGCCTTCGGAAACCAGATCGCTGCCGACGATATCTATCTCGAAGGCATCACCAACATCTCGATCGAGGATATTCACGCTGCAGCCGATCTCGGCTACCGCATTAAGCTGCTCGGCGTTGCGCAGCGCACGGATACCGGCATCGAGCAGCGCGTGCATCCGACCATGGTGCCCGTCGATTCTGTGATTGCGCAGGTCGATGGCGTGACGAACGCGGTTGCGATCGAGTCGGACGTTCTCGGCGAGTTGCTGATGGTCGGCCCGGGCGCCGGCGGCAACGCAACGGCTTCGTCGGTGCTCGGTGACATCGCGGACATCGCCAAGAGCCGACCCGGCGCACAGCGCGTTCCCGTTCTCTGCCATCCTGCCAAGTCGCTGGAGCCCTATCGCAAGGCGCAGATGCAAAGCCACGAAGGCGGATATTTCATTCGCCTGACGGTACTCGACCGCACCGGCGTGTTCGCGAGTGTAGCCACCCACATGGCGGAAAACCAGATCTCGCTGGAATCGATCGTACAGCGTTCGAAGCAGCATCTGGCGCCGTCGCATCACCAGACGATCATCATGGTGACGCATGCGACAACCGAAGAGTCCGTCCGCAAGGCGGTCGCCGCAATCAAGGGCGAGGGTTACCATGTCGGAGAGCCGCAGGTGATCCGCATCGAGCGGCCGAAGGAAGACTGAGTCTTCCACGGGCGTTATGGCGTGCCGAATCCGGCGGCAGCTCTGATGCGTGCATCCACAGCTAACGTCATGCCTGGTGTCCAAAACCGTTGTGCGGCTGATCCAAGCCGCATAAAGCTGCCGATATCGCGCCCTGTCTCGGGGCGGTGACAAGCGTTGAGGGCAGCAGACGAGATGGAGATTCCGGCCGATCCGGTACAGCGCGCGTTTCTGGGCGTCGAGAAGTCCGTGTTGGACAATCGCTGGATTGCGCGCCTCGATCAAGCCGGCCAGAACCGGGCGCTCGCCATGTCGCAGATGCACGGGCTGCCTGAACTCATTGCGCGTGTTCTCGCCGGACGCGGCGTCACGGCTGACGAAGCGCTGGAGTTTCTTGATCCGACCCTTCGTGGCCTGATGCCTGATCCTTATACGCTGACGGATTGTGAGAAGGCTGCCAGGCGGCTTATGGAGGCAATTCGAAGCCAGCAGCAGGTTGCAATTTTCGGTGACTACGACGTTGACGGCGCATCGTCGTCGGCGCTGATGTTCCGATTTTTCAAGCACTTCGGCGTCAAGGCTGAGATCTATATTCCGGATCGCGTTTTTGAAGGTTATGGCCCCAACGCTGCGGCAATCGGCAGCCTGATCGACAATGGCGCACGGCTGATCGTCACCGTTGATTGTGGATCGACAAGCCACGACGCATTGGCCGAAGCTGCCAGGCGCAATATCGACGTCGTCGTCATAGATCACCACCAGGTGACACACGATTTGCCGCGTTGCCACGCGCTGGTCAATCCGAACCGCGAGGACGATCTCTCCGGGCAGGGACATCTTTGCGCCGCTGGCGTCGTGTTCCTGGTTCTCGTCGCGACGCTGCGGTTGTTGCGAGAGGCTGGCGATCCGCGCGCCAAATCGATCGATCTGCTGCAATGGCTCGATATCGTTGCGCTTGCGACTGTCTGCGACGTCGTCCCGCTGAAGGGCCTGAACCGCGCTTACGTGGTCAAAGGGCTGATCGCCGCGCGACATCAGGGCAATGCCGGCCTGTCCGCGCTGTTCCGCAAGGCCGGTCTCGCCGGGCCTGTAACGCCCTACCATTTCGGATTTCTGATCGGCCCGCGCATCAATGCCGGCGGACGCATCGCCGACGCTGCGCTCGGGAGCCGCCTGCTCACTCTCGACGACACGGGCGAGGCCGAGGCGATCGCCCAGCGATTGGACGAGCTCAACCGTGACCGGCAGGCGATGGAAGCGGCAATGCTCCAGGAAGCCGAGGCGGAGGCGCTGGCGGAATACGGGGATGGCACAGGCGCCTCGGTGATCGTCACCGCGCATGAAAAGTGGCACCCTGGGATCGTCGGCCTGATTGCAGCCCGTCTCAAGGAAAAGTTCAAACGCCCGGCCTTTGCCATCGCTTTCGACCCGTCCGGCAAGGGCACCGGCTCGGGCCGCTCGATCAACGGCTTTGACATGGGCAAGATGGTGCGCGCAGCGGTGGACGAAGGCCTGCTGATCAAAGGCGGCGGCCACGCCATGGCTGCCGGCCTCACCGTTGAGCGCGACAAGCTCGGCCGTCTACGCAGCTTTTTTTATGAACGTGCCGAAAAGACAGTAGCGGCGCTCGTCGCCAACGAGACGTTGAAGATCGACGGGGCGATTGCAGCCAGCGGCGCGACCCTCGATCTGATCGATCGGCTCGAGACAGCCGGCCCCTATGGTTCTGGCCACGCGCAGCCTCTCTTTGCGATTCCAGCCCACCGTCTTCGCGACTCCCGCCTGGTGGGCGAGAAGCACGTGAAAGTGACGCTCGAGGCCATGGACGGCACCCGGCTGGACGGGATTGCATTTCGGGCTGCCGATACGCAACTGGGCAACCTGTTGCTGAATTCCAGGGGCGCCAGCCTGCACGTTGCCGGCTCTCTCGGCGCGGACCACTATCAGGGCTCACGACGCATTCAGCTGCGCGTCCAGGACGCCGCGCCGGCGCGGTGATATCGGCGGATGCAGATGGCCAGCCGTTTCTGGACGACTGTGCCACA
Organism: Rhizobium sp. BK399; assembly: GCF_014194695.1. Classification (GTDB taxonomy): domain Bacteria; phylum Pseudomonadota; class Alphaproteobacteria; order Rhizobiales; family Rhizobiaceae; genus Rhizobium. Next base: position 81,961 of record NZ_JACIAH010000011.1, read on the forward strand.
GACCGGCGTTAGATGAGAATGTGCTGCGTCAAGTCGCTCTCGATGAAGATCATGTTGGGCTTGTAGCCGCGCTCAAGGAATGTCTCGCGGCGGGCCATATCGGCTGCGAAGATCATTGTATTTTCGATCCCGATCGGATCATTGTCGTCGAGGTCGGCGGTGACATCGATTTCCGGCGGTAGACCGACATCGCGAAGCAGTTCGGTGATCAATGCCGGATCGGCCATGCCGCTGAGAATGAGCCGATCGACGCCTGCGGTTGCGGTCACCTGATAAGCGAGGGTCTGCATGGCGACCAGCATCGGGAAGGATTCGCGCAGTGCCGCGACTTCGGGGTGATCGCCCATGCCTCCGAGCGCGATGCGTGTATAAAGTTCGTAGGCCTTGATGAAATCCTTGCGAACCGCCCAGAAGCGAACCGCGACGGCCATGCGGTTGAGCGTGAAGACCTTGCACATTTCCTCGTAGATCGCACGTGCCTCGGGCGTCGTGCTGAGCTTTCCGCGCTTGGCGGCCATGTACAGGAAGTATTCGAGCCCGCCGCGATACTTGTCCCAGGCGACCATAACCTCCTCGTTGCCCGTCTGCGAGCGGTCGGGGGCCACCTTCGAGGCGACGACGGAGCGATAGAACGGCTGCTTGAGGAAGGCCACGCCGCTTTGGTCGAGCACATGAGCGAGATAGGGAAAGAAGCAGAAGCAAAAGTCGCGTGGAACCCACACGGAGCGCAGTGCCGACGAGCGGTAGATCGCAATTTCCGGGAAGATGTGGCGTTCGAACAGGAACTGAAACACTTCGACGAAGTCATGTTGGCCGAATTTGGTGTCCTCATCGACCTTGTAGAACGTGGTGAGGTCGCGGTCATTGATTTCGTCGTAGAGATACCAGGGCGCGTGGCAGGCGGACACGTCGGAATTAGCATCGAGGTAGGCGACCGCCGCCTTGACGCCCTCGGGAATGAGAAAGTCGTCGTCGGCGAGATAGATCGAATACTCACCGACCGCGTGGTGGAACGAGCTCGCGATATTCTTGTACGGCCCACCGTTGACTGCGCGACGGTAAAGGCGAATCGGAAGGCCCCTCGCGATGAACTCTTCGACGACCTCAGCCGTATTGTCGGTTGAGGCATTGTCGGAAATTACGATCTCGTAGGGGAAGTCGAAGTCGTAGGTTTCGCAATGCTCGAGTGCGTTGCGCAGATACGCTTCCCGATTGTAGGTCGGGATGCAGATGCTGAGTTTGATACCGCTCAATTGAATGCTCTCCGGGGCAGGGCGTTGCCTTCATGGCGTTGGTCGAAGGGCGCGGGGCGCCCGAAATTCTGCGGATCATGATTTCAAGGCGAGACGCTGCGATCACGGGCGGACCAAGGGGCCGCTCTCTCCACGGGGAGTCGCTCCCCTGTGAGCATTGCAACTTCCATCAAGATCGCCTCCGCGATGGGGATCTGTGCGCGGCCGCTTGCCGGCAAAGATTTGATGTGACTATCTATGGGGTAAAGTTGGAGCGAGGCTGGTGTTCGCGGTCGTGCGGGAAGCCGCAGCGACCGATAAGGCAATCGGAGAGATGAAGTCACGTTTTGTGGCGAGAGCGCCGCGCGTTCGCTAACTCAGACCGCGAGGTTGTGCGTCCATGCGTTGATTCGAATTAGGAACGCCTAAGCCGGTCTTGCGACCTCAAAGGACTTGAAATTCAGCGACGGCTCGTTCGAGCCTATAGTTTTTCTGCTCGCAACGAAGCGAAGTACTGTTTTCGCATAGGCTCACGCGGCGTGCTATCAGCATTGAGCGCGCATGGCGCCACAGGACCGGCAAGTGGGGCGGCTCAATGGACTTGCTCGAAAGTGAAAGGATCTGTCAGAAAGAGCCACTTTCAGTGACTTCAGCAAGCTTGAACAAATCCGTCTGCTCCAATGGGGGCCTTCCGCCAACCGCGCTGCAGCAACCGGTGGCAGCTAGACGAATACTTGATCAGCTTCCATCGAACCCGTGGAAACGTTAGTGCTCATGCCTCGCGCTATTTAGGAGTGGAGGGGGAAATGGCTTACCCCCTCGCGTACCCTCAATGATGGCTGCCGTTGCCGTTGTTGCCATTTGACAAGCCATTGGCATTGCCGTTCATCACACCATAGGATTGCATCAAGTTAGGGCGGGATGCCGGCCCCGTTGTCTGGTCGACGCCAGATGTACCGTTGCCGCCAATGTAGTCCCCGTTGCCGGTGTAGGACGACGACGACCGGCCGACGGTCGAGCCGTTGGATGTGGTGGGCTTACTGTCAATCGTAGCCTGCGCAAAGGCAGAGCTGGCGGCAAGAGTGATTGCGGCGGTGGCTATAATGAGAGACTTCATAGTTCGTTGTTCCTTTTAGCTCGAAGCATGATTGCTTCGCACTCAGGTTGTATTAGCGTCGTTGCAGCGAAGGCGCTTGTTCTGGAATGCCAGTTGTTTGCCCGTGTCTGCCAGGACACAGATTTGTCTATCGCTCATTTGCGGGCTTAGGCGCTGGGAGGTCGTCACGAACGCCCCGGCCAATGCACAGATTTGCGTCTCAAAACGTTCGTGCTGTCCAATCGTCATCGCCGGTGATCCACTGGTGGCCACGCCCAAGGACCTTAGCGGGGGCGTGCTTCCCGTATTCCTGGCTCTTGGCCCGGCTGGCTTCGTTGCGCGCTACCCTCTCTTTATTGCGATTGGGAGGCTCAAATCGATAAACCGAGCCTGCAGAAGGGAAAGGGCAAGATGGTCGCCCGCATTGACCCATCTGCTGTTGTCACCCGAAAACGCGCCCTCATGGAAATCAGGTGGGGCTGCGCACCTGCTTCCGAGAGGGGCGGACCAAGATCGAGTTTCTGCAAAAGCTTGTATGCCCGCGCAGTCGGACTATCGGTTGTGTCAAAATGGTCTTGCCAGAACGGCCCATCGATTTGGTTGTCGTAGTTCGCTGGTTCGACGCCGTACGTCTCCCATACAGGAGCCAAATCTGTTGGATTGTTGTGGCGAACGTCCTCACTGACGAAGGAATTCTCGCCACGTGGGTGGTCGGGGAGGGGCCAACTCATATGGCTCCAAGGACAGAAGCAACTCGTCACCAAGCGCGCGGTCGCGCGAGTGTCCATTCGGCGTCTTCTTGTTGGTGGCGGTTGTATTGCGCGGAAAGGCGCTTGGCTTGTCGTGTGCAGACATTAGTTTGCGCTAAGCTGCCACATTACAATTGGAAAAAAAGTGAGCGCTCTTGGTTGAAGATTGCGCGTGTCACGACAGATAGTAGCAATATCTGGCTTGGTGGGGACAACGCCATGGCTGGGCGGGGTAAAGCTAATATTCAGAGCCTGATCAACGGACCTACTGCATGGGGACTTGCCACGCGTTTGGCAGTTCGGCATCTGGAACGCGCTGGAATGGAGGTCGCGCCGCTTCTGTTGCAGTCTGGTCTATCAAGCGTGGCCATCGCGGAGCGCCAACGAATTCATGTTACGGCGCAAATGCGGTTCCTGGAGTTGGTGGGCTACGCTTTGAAGAATGCGTGGATAGGTCTCACCTTGGCCAAGGAGTGCGACCTGCGCGAACTTGGGATGCTTTATTACGTGGCGGCCTCATCACATGATCTAGGTGACGCTTTTAAACGCCTCTCAAGGTACGTAAGCCTTGGAAATGAGGCACTCGTCGTGAGGTTAGGGGAAAGGCCTGCATGCTCCATCGAAGTCTCGTACGCCGGCGTGCAGCGTCATCGGGACCGGCACCAGATGGAATTGCTGGCCTTTGCCGTCTTGCGTTTGTGCCGAAAACTCGTCGGACGGGATCTTTCGCCACACAAGGTGAGATTCATCCATCATCGAACTGGCGACCTGAGTCAAATCAGGCGAACGTTTGGGTGTGAGGTCGAGTTCGATGCAGAAATGGATGAGATCATTTTCAACGCCGGAACACTGGAGCTCCCTGTCGTTGGAGACGACCCATTTCTCAACGAACTGATATTGAAGATGTGCGACGAGGCGATGACGGCCCGCCTGGCCAACACTAGCCGCTTTCGAACTATCGTGGAAAACAACATTGCGCCACTCTTGCCGCATGCCGAGGCGACCATAAAAGCCGTCGCGAAGCGACTTGGTCTAAGCGAGAGGACATTTGCTCGGAAATTGGCGGCGGAGGGGATAAGCTTTGGCGAAATCCTGGACCAAATGCGCCGTGATCTTGCGATCCGCTACCTAGAGGACGATCTTCAGGCGTCCCAGATTGCCTGGTTATTGGGATTTCACCATCCGAGCTCCTTCAGTCATGCGTGCCGACGTTGGACAGGCAAAAGCCCGCTTGAATTTCGGCGCGCTCCTGTACGTGACCCCGCAGAGTAGTCAAGCGGACAGATCCTCGTCTTTCAGCGCGAGATGTGCCAAATTTTCGCTTTCACGGCCGATGCTATGCGCCCGCCCATAGTTCAGGGTTCGACTTGATGGTCATTTCTCACCCTTCGGAACGTGCTTCTTGAGGATGTCGACACTGGCTTCCAGCTCCGCGATCACCTTGCTGATGGTCACGCCATGCGACAGCCAATGGCGGATGCGCTCGACGTCGTACATCATCACGCCACCGCTGCTGACGTTGTCGACCAACTCCTTGATGGCGCGCTGCTTGGGCGGCTGCAGCGCGCTGGCGTCGAGCATGATCTGAAGCCGTCAGCGATCGAACGGTGATTTGTTTTCCATCACTTGTTCTTCCCAGGCTTGTCATTCTTATCCTTGTCCTGTCCCGGAGGGCCGGAGTGCTCATGATTGTCGTCGCCATAGCCATGACCTGGCTTGGTGTCACCGCTGTCGGTTGGCGTCGATGGCGTCTGGCCCTTGGTGGGTTCGCCCGAGCCATCATTCGGATCTGTTTCGCTTGGCGTGCTTGGGCCTAGGCCGCCACCGGTTGGGCCAGTATCCGCAGGTCCAGTGGGGCCAGTCGCGGTATTGTCGCTGGGGCCGCTGCCGTCAGTGGTGCCACCCGTCGAGCCGCCAGTGCTGCCGCCACCACCCGATGGTGAGGAAGGGGGCGACGATGCTGTCTCCTGCCCACGAGAAGGCTGATTGCTGGCACCTCCACCCTGCTGCTCACTGTTCCCTGCGAGAGAGCCTCTTGTCGTACCATCGCTTGCGCTGCCATGCGTGGATCCGAAGGTGCTACCGCCAGAGAACCCGACGTTGGTGGAGGTGCTACCCCAGAGAGCAGAGGAGCTTTTGCGGGCGGGTCGTCCGGTGCTATCGGCGAAAATGCTACCCGTATAGAAGCCCACCGCAATTTCCGAATTTGGAAGTTTCGCGCGGGTTTTAGAGACCTGATTGGCGCCAACATAGCTGTAGGTGCAGCTTCTCCAGAAAAGAAAGAGTTGTCGGCAATGCTTCTTCGGCGCGTTTGTAGTGTAAAGATGGTGGTGTCTTGTCTGCCCTGCGTAAGAAGCCGAGGAAAGCACCACGCAAACCGCTAAAGCGGAAGCAACAGTTTTTACGGTATTCGTGAGAAGACGTTTCATATTCAGGTCGTCCTTTGGGGTGTATTTGATGAGAGACAAATTATCTATCCAAAGGGCGTGCCGTTTGTTTCTGGCTGCCAATCTATTGCTGACGACTGCCACGGCTCTGATCCTGGCTGTTGAACCGGGTCATGCGATAGGAAAAACGGACAAGAATGTGACGGGGACTTTGGGAAGGGAGCGTGTGAAGGAAACGCGTCGACCGGGCGCCGAATTGATCGCTTAAGCATGGAAGCTCAGTCATTGCCCGGTCAGCAGTAAGGGCCGCTCACCGAACGGAGATGCGGATGCAGCGCTCGCAAACACTGCGACAACCGGAACAGTCGATGAATACCTAGCTCATCAGTCGGGGCGGTTACGGCGCTCTTTCCCCCAGCAATGTTCGGAGGGGAAAGGGGCGGTCTGGAGATTCGTGTATGAGTATCAGACGCCGATAACTGGCACGATGGCGGTTGGCGCCGCCTGGCTGACGATTCGGCAGATGCAAGCGACCGATCGCCTCCAAATCGCTCACCATCAGCAACAGGTGAACATCGCGACGCTGCCTAGCCACCTTGCCATTCTGCGATTGATGGGAGTTTTGCCTAAGGCATTGCGGAACTGCAGCAACAAGGCGTTTGAGTTCGTCAGCCTCTGCGAAGGAGAATTTGGATAACCGGTATGGGATAGGAAGGCGAACTTTGCGCTAGGAATGTGCATCGTCGGGTACCGGCATGTGGCGGACAGCTTTACCCACAGCAGGTTTACGTCTTGCTCTTCAAGACAAAACCCTCATCGCTGCGCTATCCCACACGACTGGACGGCCTGAGTGGTACACGGACCTGATGAACCCGATTCTTTCGGACTTGGCTGCAACGACTCAAAATCTGAATGCTTCGCTGGCACATTGGAGCGAAGCCATCTTGGGCTACGAGGCGCCAATCACAGGGTAGATTTTCATTTTCCCCGGCTTGCCCCCGAAAACAAATTATTCTTCGGAACTATCCGCAAACTGGCTATGTTGTAAATGAAATCAAGGAGTTGAAGTGGCACGCCCTAGGGGAGTCGAACCCCTCTTCCCAGAATGAAAATCTGGTGTCCTAACCGATAGACGAAGGGCGCTTCCTTCGTGGTGGCGCCCTTATAGTCAGGCACTTTGAATCCCGCAAGCGGCAAAACAAGAAAAAATCACAATGGCGCGATTTTTTCCCTGCTTCCAGCATCACGCTCCCACTCAGTCCCACTTATCGTTTTGATATTGTTCCGTATTATCAATTCGCGGGCCGCCTGCGAAGATGTGGAAAGGTTTGGCGATGCAGCCGATCGTAGCCGGCAGCATCGCCAATGAGCAGTTTTCTCAGGCGCGCACCTCGAAAACCATGTTGAACGGTGTTTCGGTGGCGCGGCGGAAATGCTTGAAGCCGGCGTCGAGCGCGACTTTCCTGAGCTTGGTCTCGCCGGCCTGCGCGCCGAGGGCGAGCCCGACCTCTTGAGAGAGCGATGCCGGTGTGCAGATCATTGTCGATGCGCCGTAGTAGACGCGGCCGACCGGGTTGAGATTGTCCTTCAGGCAGTCATGAGCGAAGGGCTCGACGATCAGCCAGGTGCCATCAGCAGAGAGCGATTTCTTGACATGTTTGCCGGCGCCGACCGGATCTCCCATATCGTGCAGGCAGTCGAACATGGCGATGAGATCGTAACTCCCTTCAGGGAATCCGGCCGCCGGAGACTGTTGGAAGGTGACGCGCTCGGAAACACCAGCCTCCTTTGCCGCGGCCTTCGCCCGCTCAATCGACGGCGCGTGATAGTCGAAGCCGTAGAATGTCGACGCGGGGTAAGCTTGAGCCATCAGGATCGTTGAGGCGCCATGACCGCAGCCGACATCCGCGACCTTCGCGCCCGCTTTCAGGCGAGCTTCGACGCCCTGCAAAGCCGGTATCCAGTCTGCGACCAGATTATTGTTATAGCCGGTCCTAAAGAATCGCTCGGTTCCGCGGAACAGGCAGGCGCTGTGCTCATGCCACCCCACACCCGTGCCGGCGCGGAAGGCGTCGGCCACCTTGGGTTCGTCCATCCACATGGACTGCACGACCTGAAAGGCCCCGGCGAAGAAGGCAGGGCTGTCTTCCTCGGCAAAGACCATTGCCTGCTCAGGCGTAAGGTGAAAGCGATCGGTCTTCTCGTCGTAGCTGAGGTAATCGGCTGCCGCCAAGGCAGACAGCCACTCTCTGAGATAGCGCTCCTTTATGCCGGTTTCCTTCGCTATCTCAGCTGAGTTGCGTGGTTTGCCGTCGGCCATCGCCTTGAACAAGCCGAGGTCATCGCCCAGTACCACCAGCGCTCCGGATACGGCCGCGCCCACGTCGCCGATCAACCGGCCGACGAGTGCGTCTACTTTCTGCATGTCGGGTTCGCGCATGTCTTCCTCCCTAGGAAAACGCAGGAAAAGCCAGCCCACCCGGCACTATAGCACCGTCGTCGTTCGCCGCTAAAACAACACTGAGGCATCATGGGCGCGAGTTTCATTTTCAGAATGAGAAGGCGATCTGCAAACGAAACTAAACGTACTGGTTGCGCCAATTGTCGCGTTGACAAGAAAATTGGCCAGATCGATAGTTCGATTGCCCCTAGAGGCTTGGAGGAAAGATCATGATCAAGCAGTTGACTATTCTTGCATCCGTTTCCCTGCTCGGGGCGCTGGCATTTGCAACGCCATCCTCGGCGCTGACCATGAAAGAGTGCAGCGCGAAGTATAAGTCGGCCCAGGCGGACGGCTCGGCAAAGGACATGAAGTGGAATGACTTCCGCAAGGCGCAGTGCGGTCCAGACGCGACGGCAGAGCCGGATGTCACGCTGAATAGTGGCGAGGAACCGGAAAAGCCGACGATGACGGCGCCCAAGGGCGTTTCGTTCCCGACAGCCGTTGCACCAAAATATGCGAAGGAAACGCCCGGCAAGGGCAGGATGCACACCTGCGTCGACGCCTACCACCAGAACAAGGACGCCAATACGCTCAATGGCCTGAAGTGGATCCAGAAGGGCGGCGGCTTCTACAGCCTTTGCAACGCCAAGCTAAAGAGCTGACATCTTCGTCGCGTTTGGTGATCGAAGGAGACCATTGCGATAGGTTCCGAAATGAAAAGGCCGCCGGACAAAATCCGGCGGCCTTTGAATTGATCGGAGGCGTCTGCCTAGTGCAGGATCTGGCTGAGGAACAGCTTGGTGCGTTCGTGTTGCGGATTGTCGAAGAACTCGGCCGGCGAGTTCTGTTCGACGATCTGGCCTTGGTCCATGAAGATGACACGGTTGGCGACCTGACGCGCAAACCCCATTTCGTGTGTCACGCAGAGCATGGTCATGCCTTCTTCGGCGAGCCCGACCATCGTCTCCAGCACTTCCTTGATCATCTCAGGGTCGAGCGCCGATGTCGGCTCGTCGAACAGCATGATCTTCGGATTCATGCAGAGCGAACGGGCGATCGCCACGCGTTGCTGCTGACCGCCGGAGAGCTGGCCTGGGTACTTGTTGGCCTGCTCCGGGATCTTCACGCGCTTCAGGAAGTGCATGGCGACTTCTTCCGCCTGCTTCTTCGGCATCTTGCGCACCCAGATTGGGGCCAGCGTGCAGTTTTCCAGGATGGTCAGATGCGGGAACAGGTTGAAGTGCTGGAAGACCATGCCGACTTCGCGGCGGACTTCATCGATCTTCTTGAGGTCGTTGGTGAGTTCGACGCCATCGACGACGATCTGCCCTTTCTGGTGTTCTTCCAGGCGGTTGATGCAGCGGATCATGGTCGACTTGCCGGATCCCGACGGGCCGGCAATGACGATGCGCTCGCCGCGCATTACTTTCAGATTGATGTCACGCAGCACGTGAAAATCGCCGTACCACTTGTTCATCCCAATGATGTCGACGGCAACATCGGTTGCCGAAACGGTCATCTTTTTTTGCTGAGCTTCAGCCATGTGTTCGTTCCCTTGATCTTTTATCGTTTGTGGCCGGTATCGAGATAGCGTTCCATGAAGTTTGAATAGCGCGACATGCCGAAGCAGAACAGCCAAAAAACGAAGCCTGCGAAAATCAGGCCCGTCAATGGCGTCACAGCGCTTGCCCAGTTGGCGTCGGTAAAGTTGAACCGGACGATGCCGAGCAGATCGAACATACCGATGATCGATACGAGCGACGTATCCTTGAACATGCCGATGAAGGTGTTGACGATACCCGGGATGACCAGCTTGATCGCCTGCGGCAGGATGATCAGCCGCATCTTCTGCCAGTAGCCGAGGCCGAGTGAATCGGCGCCCTCGGACTGGCCTTTCGGGATCGCCTGCAAGCCACCGCGAATGACTTCGGCCATGTAGGCTGAGGCAAAGATCGCCACACCGATCAACGCGCGCAACAACTTGTCGATCGTGTAGCCTGCTGGCAGGAACAGCGGCAGCATCACGCTCGCCATGAACAGCACCGTGATCAGCGGGATGCCGCGGATTATCTCGATGAAGCCGACGCAGACCATCTTGATGACAGGCATCTTCGAGCGGCGACCGAGCGCCAGGATAATGCCGAACGGCAGAGACACGGCGATGCCCACGAATGAAAGCACCAGCGTCACCATCAGCCCGCCCCAGAGCGGTGTGTCGACGATCTCCAGGCCGAAGCCGCCGTAGAGCAGCCAGAAGGCAAGGAGCGGCAGGGCGATGAAGAGCAGGACTGCGTTGGTGCCCTTGAACGGTGCTTTTGGTATCAGCATCGGTACCAAGAGCAGCACGAACAAAATCCCGACGATGGTCGGGCGCCAGCGTTCGTCGAGCGGGTATCGACCGTACACGAACTGGTCGACCTTCGCATTCACGAATGCCCAGCAAGCACCGCTCCAGCCGTCGGGCTGAATGCCGCCCTGAACCGCTGTTGCACAGAAGGTGCGATCCGTTCCGGTCCAGACGGCCTGGATGAACAGCCAGTTGATCACGTGCGGCAACGCCCAGCCAAGGAAGGCAATGGCCAAGACCGTCAGCACGATATCCTTGGGTGTCGCCATCAGGTTCTTGCGAACCCAGGCCAGCGGGCCGCTTTCGCTGCGCGGCGCCGGCTCGGCATCGAGGAAGTTGGTTCTGACGAAGGGTTGGTTGGATGTCGGCATCTTATCTCTCCACCAGAGCCATCTTGGCATTGAACCAGTTCATCAACAGCGAGGTGAGGATGCTGAGGGTGAGATAGACGACCGCCCAGATAAAGACGATTTCGATCGCCTGGCCCGTCTGGTTAAGGATCGTGCCGCCGACCGCAACGAGATCCGCGAAGCCGATGGCAATGGCCAGCGACGAGTTCTTCGTCAAGTTGAGGTATTGGCTGGTAAGTGGTGGAATGATGATGCGCAAAGCCTGCGGGACTACGACGAGGCGCGTAACACTTGCAGGATGCAGACCAAGCGCACCGGCTGCCTCGGATTGACCCTTCGGTACACCGCGAATACCCGCGCGGACGATTTCGGCAATGAAGGCCGCCGTATAGAAGGACAACGCCAAGAACAGCGACATGAATTCCGGCCCGACGACCGCGCCACCGGTGAGATTGAATTTTCCGGCCACGGGTACGTCAAACGACAGCGGCATGCCGGACAGCAGGAACGCCAGAAGCGGCAGGCCGACGACGAGTGCAGTCGATACCCAGATTGTATGGAATTGCTTTCCAGTTGCGGCTTGGCGCTTGTGCGCCCAACGCGCGACGAATGCGGATGCCACGATCCCAACGAGGAAGGCCAGGCCGACCGCCCACATGCCTTCGCCGAAGATCGGTTTGGGAAACGCGAGCCCGCGATTGTTGAGGAATACGTTCAGCGGCAGATGCAACGACTCGCGAGCCCCTGGCAGGACGGCAAGAACGCCCTGATACCAAAAGAAGATGACGAGCAGGGGCGGGATGTTGCGGAAGACCTCGACATACACCGTGCAAAGCTTGGCGATCAGCCAGTTATGCGACAGGCGGCCGATGCCGACGACAAAGCCGATGATCGTTGCCGTGATAATGCCGGTAACCGCTACCAGAACGGTGTTGAGGAGGCCGACCACCAGCGCGCGGCGATAGGTGGCGTCGCTGGAATAGCCGATCAGCGACTGGCCGATGTCGAAGCCAGCGCGCCCGTTCAGAAAGCCGAAGCCGGAAGCGGTGCCGGAGCGTGCCAAATTCTGGGCCGTGTTGTGGGCGATCCACCATACGAAGCCAACAATGACGACGATGGTGAGAACTTGGAAGAAAATACCCCGATACCTCGGGTCGTAGAGCGCTGACTGGAAGCTCCAGCCAGTGCTTTGCACATGCGACGTGTGCACAGCCTCTTGCGTCATGCCGAGCCTAATCCCCTATGAGCCCGTTTTCGGGCTTTTCTCTTTGTGGTGGGAAGGCGGAAAACCGCCTCCCCACAGTTTCGTCAGTCGATCAACGTACCGGCGGTGCGTATTGGAGGCCGCCCTTGTTCCACAGCGCGTTCAGACCACGCTCGATCTTGAGCGGGCTGCCCTGACCGACGTTGCGTTCGAAGACTTCGCCATAGTTGCCGACGCCCTTGATGATGTTGTAGGCCCATTCGTTGGTGAGCCCCATGTCGGTGCCGATTTTCGTATCGGTTTCCGTGCCGAGGAAGCGCTTGATGTCAGGATTCGCGGAGTTCTTCATCTCATCGACGTTGGCCTGGGTGATGCCGAACTCTTCTGCGGTGACGAGCGCATAAGCCGTCCACGAAACGATGTCGAACCATTGGTCGTCACCCTGGCGAACGGCCGGGCCGAGCGGTTCCTTGGAAATGATTTCCGGAAGGACCATGTGCTCGTCGGGGTTCTTCAGCGTCAGACGCAATGAGTAGAGGCCAGACTGGTCGGTCGTGTAGACGTCGCAACGGCCGGCGTCGTAGGCGGCGTTGACTTCCTCAAGCTTTTCGAAAACGACCGGATTGTACTGGAGGTTGTTCGACTTGAAATAGTCTGCGAGGTTCAGTTCGGTGGTTGTGCCGGACTGCACGCAGACAGCCGCGCCGGAAAGTTCGAGCGCCGACTTCACGTTGAGGCTCTTGCGAACCATGAAGCCCTGGCCGTCATAATAGGTAACCGGGCGGAAGTTGAAGCCCTGTGCCGTATCGCGGTTGATCGACCATGTCGTGTTACGCGACAGGACGTCGATTTCGCCCGACTTCAGAGCCGGGAAGCGGTCCTTGGCCGACAGTGGCGTATATTTTACCTTGGTCGGGTCGCCGAAAACGGCCGAAGCGATTGCCTTGCAGAAGTCGACGTCGAAGCCAGCCCAATTGCCGGAAGCGTCAGGCTGCGCGAAACCGAGAAGGCCGGTGTTGACGCCGCACTGAATAAAACCCTTTGCCTTGACGTCTTCGAGCGTGGTGGCAGAAGCTGCCGAAGCGCCAAGTCCGAAGACTGCTGCGCCGATGGCGGCCGACAGAAGCTTAATCTTCATTTTTCCCAACCTTTTCCTTTGTCTTATCTTTTTGTGGGAGCGTCGCTGAAGCAAGCAAAACCTCCCATATGGCTCGACACCCTCCCGGCGCGAGCAGTGCTATCTCAGTCGCAAATGTCACCACGGTCAAGTGTCGCAGTGAAAGATTGCGTGATATTTCGGCAATTCCCTAATTGAGGCGCGCAAAATAAGCAGATGGCTAACGAAATGGCGGCGTTTTGCCGAAAAAAATCGCGCAAAATCACTGATATATCTGCAGAATCCTCAGATAGGCGGACATTTTACCCAATTTTCCTTCGGGGTTGACCGATCGTTTTGACCGGTTCAAAAAGTTTGCCGACTGCATCCCACCGCCAAAGGCATTTCCGACATGACAGATAAAGACGGCCTGCTTCAAAACGCAGGCATCAACACGCGCCTTTCCCACCTCGGCAACGATCCGGCCGAATACCACGGTTTCGTCAATCCGCCGGTTGTTCATGCCTCGACGGTGCTCTTTCCCAATGCAAGGGCGATGGAAACCCGCGCGCAGAAGTATACTTACGGAACACGCGGTACCCCGACAACGGACGCCCTTTGCGAGGCGATCGATGCCCTCGAAGGCTCTGCTGGGACAATCCTCGTCCCGTCGGGCCTGGCGGCGGTTACCGTCCCGTTCCTGGCTTTCCTGTCTGCCGGTGATCATGCGCTGATCGTCGATTCCGTCTATGGGCCGACTCGGCATTTCTGTGACACCATGCTGAAGCGCCTGGGCGTTGAGGTCGACTATTACGACCCGATGGTCGGGGCGGGCATCGAGGCGTTGATCAAACCGAACACGAAGCTCGTCCACACAGAAGCTCCGGGGTCGAATACCTTCGAAATGCAAGATATTCCGACAATTTCCGCGATTGCGCACAAGCACGGCGCAATTGTAACGATGGACAACACCTGGGCGACGCCGGTCTATTTCAAGCCGCTCGATTTCGGCGCCGACATCTCCATTCACGCAGCCACCAAGTACCCGTCCGGCCACTCGGATATCCTGATGGGAACGGTTTCGGCGAACGCCAAATACTGGCCGCAGTTGCACGAAGCCAACATTACTCTTGGCATTTGCGGCGCCCCCGACGACGCCTATCAGATCCTGCGTGGGCTGCGCACCATGGGTGTTCGCCTGGAGCGCCACTATGAAAGCGCGCTGACCATCGCCAGGTGGCTCGAGGGCAGGGAGGACGTCGCCACGGTGCTCCATCCGGCGCTTCCGAGCTTCCCTGGGCACGAACTGTGGAAGCGCGACTTCAAGGGCGCGAGCGGCATCTTCTCCTTCGTTCTTGCGGTTGACGCTCCGGAGAAGTTCAAGGCCAAGGCGCATGCCTTCCTTGACGCACTGCAGATCTTCGGCCTCGGTTGGTCGTGGGGGGGCTTCGAAAGCCTTGCAGTCCATGTCAACTTGAACGATCGCCGCATTCGAAAGGCGCCGACTGAAGGACCGGTCATCCGCCTGCAGATCGGGCTCGAGGATGTCGTCGATATCAAGGCCGATATCGAGCGCGGTTTTGCCGCGGCAAAAGCCGTCTGATCAGGTGCCGGCTCGGTAGCCGTAAATCCAGTCGAGATCCGCCGCAAGGCTTTGCGGCGGTCGCAACCCCAGGACGATGTCACGGCCGACGCGGATTGGCCCGCGCGCGTGATAGGCAAACTGGTTGAATGCACCACGCTTGCGCAGTCGCGCGATCCGCGGAGCGCGATGCGTCTCGAACAACTGCAAGGCCTCAGCGACGGGCCGTGCGGCTACGAACATAGCTAGCTCGTATGCATCCTCGATCGCCATTGCAGCACCCTGAGCCGCAAACGGCATCATGGCGTGAGCGGCGTCGCCGATAAGAACACTGTCACGGCCATTCTGCCAGCGTCCGTCCGTTGTTTCGTAGAGGGGCCAGAAGGTCATGCCGCGTGCGTCGGCAAAAATCCGCGTCATGGCAGGGTGCCATCGGGAAAACCGTGAAAGCAACTGTTGGCGTTGCGATTCCGTTGGTCGCGTCGTCCAGTCGTGCGACACGGCATTGCCTGTCGTGATCGCCACCATATTGAAACCGTTGGTTTCGCTCAGCGGATAGCAGACGAGATGTGCTGATGGACCAAGGAAAGCAGAGACGCTTGTCGGTTCAAGAAACGCGGGTGCGTTCGCCGCATCGATCGTGAAACGGTAGGCAATGTTCCCCGAGAAGCGAGGCGAGGGCGCGCCATCGATGCTCTCTCTTACCTGCGACCAGACGCCGTCGGCGCCAATCAGAAGATCCCCAGGACCGCCGGAAACGTCCGAGAGTGTCCCGCGCCCGATCTGCGCTCCGAGATGCAGTTTGCAGAGTGGCTCCTTGGCGACTGCATCAAGCAGTGCCCGCTGCAGCGAGGCGCGATGCAGGACGCCATAAGGGGCTCCCCATCGGGCGCGCGCAAATCCGCCGGCCGGAACGGCTGCCAGTTGACGCAAGGTGGTTCCGGATACGAGTCGAATGGAGTCTGGCTCCAGCCAGATGTCGGTGAGGCGCTCGAGGATGCCGAGCTCCGCCAGAATGTGAGCGGCATTCGGCGAAATCTGCAGACCAGCGCCGACCTCTGTCAGTTCAGGGGCTTGCTCGAAAATCTCGGAATGGATGCCGCGCCGTGCCAGTGCAAGCGCAACGGTAAGGCCAGCGACACCCGCGCCGACGATGGCGGCATGTTCAGCCGGCATGGGCTGTCCGATCCCGAGTTGGCGCTCTTAGGCAGCCTTGACGTGGAAGACGCAGCCGGCCGGATTGGTCTGGTTTGCCTTCAGCGCGCCATTCAAGCGGTAAAGGGTCGAGCAGTACGAGCAGACCTTCTCGTTCTCGTCGCCCATGTCGATGAAGATGTGCGGATGATCGAACGGAACGGAGGCGCCGGTGCACATGAACTCCTTCACGCCGACTTCGATAACGCGGTGTCCGCCGTCGTTCTGGAAGTGGGGAATGTTGTGGCCGGCCATGCTCGTCTCCGAATGCTTCGTAAATGTGCGCGGACCTTATAGTCGTTCATCGCAAATGTGTAGAGCCAAAGAGAGGCAGGACGCACAGTTTTTGCAACTGCGAGGGTTTCAGTTCGGCGGCCTATAAAATATGGTCCGGCAAAAAAGGACAGTCTGATGAACTTGAATACGCCCGTCTTTTCCAGCTTCACGCATAACGGTCTGAAGCTTGCCTTCTTCGACGAAGGTGATCCGTCGGGCGTGCCGGTGCTGCTGATCCACGGATTTGCGTCAAGCGCCAACGTGAACTGGGTTTATCCGGGCTGGCTGAAGACATTGGGCGATGCGGGCTACCGGGTCATTGCCATCGACAACCGGGGACATGGCGCAAGCGACAAGCCACGCGATGCCGAGGCCTACCGCCCCTGGCATATGGCGAGCGACGCCATCGCGCTGCTCGATCACCTCGGGATTCCCGAAGCCAACCTGATGGGCTACTCGATGGGAGCCCGCATTTCTGTGTTCGCGGCGCTCGCCCATCCCGACCGCGTGCGTTCGCTGGTCCTCGGCGGCCTCGGGATCGGGATGACGGACGGAGTCGGCGACTGGGATCCGATTGCGGATGCCTTGTTGGCGGCTTCCCTCGATGATGTCACCCATGACCGCGGGCGAATGTTCCGGGCTTTTGCCGACCAAACAAAAAGCGACCGTGATGCGCTCGCCGCCTGTATCAAGGGGTCGCGCGATCTCGTTGCGCGGTCCGACATGGCGAAGATCGAAGCTCCGACCTTGATCGGCGTCGGAACCAAGGACGACATCGCGGGTTCAGCCGAGGAACTCGCCGCACTGATGCCTCGCGCGACGGCGCTTGATATCCCCGGCCGCGATCACATGCTGGCCGTCGGCGATCGGGTCTTCAAGAAGGCGGTGCTGGAGTTTTACGCCGAAGTCGCCGGATAGCGACTTGGCTTCTGTTGTGGCAGGTGGGAACGATGCAAGATTGCCGAAGCACCCATTTATGTTAACAGGTTTTTGCCCTATATAGAGCCGATCTACGCATACGAGGAGACCTTTCATGGTCGCAAAGACAGACATTCGCTCTCTTGAGACGGGCAACCCCCTCAAGGTGATAGATCCGATCTGGGACAGCCTGCGCGAGGAAGCGCGCGCCGCCGCGGAAAGTGATCCGGTGCTGGCCGCGTTTCTCTACTCGACGGTACTCAATTACCGGTCGCTGGAAGAGTGCGTGATCTATCGTATCTGCGAACGTCTCGACCATCCCGACATGCAGGCGATTTTGCTGCGCCAGACCTTCGATCAGATGTTGGAGGATTGGCCGGAGTGGAGCGCGATCCTGCGTGTCGACATCCAAGCGATTTATGATCGTGATCCCGCATGCCTGCGTTTCATGGAAGCGGTGCTCTACTTCAAGGGATTCCATGCGCTGCAGACGCACCGCCTCGCGCATTGGCTGCTGAACCGCGGCCGGCGCGATCTGGCGCTGTATCTGCAGAGCAGATCATCAAGCGTGTTCCAGACCGATATCAATCCGGCCGCGCGCATCGGCAGAGGCATCTTCCTCGATCACGCCACCGGGCTGGTCGTTGGTGAGACCGCCGTGATCGGCGACAATGTATCGATCCTGCATGGCGTCACCCTTGGCGGCACCGGCAAAGAAGGCTCGGACCGCCATCCGAAGATCGGCAGCGGTGTGCTGATCGGCGCCGGCGCCAAGATCCTCGGTAACATCGAGATCGGCTATTGCTCGCGCATTGCCGCTGGCTCAGTCGTGCTGAAGGCGGTGCCGCCCAAGACCACCGTGGCAGGCGTTCCGGCCAAGGTGGTCGGAGAAGCAGGGTGTTCGGAACCGTCGCGAATAATGGATCAGGTGATCGGCGCGGATATCTGAGCCGCGCGTCACCTAACAGTTGGCATATCGGCGGGGATAGCGTTGTGCGTGGGTCCCCGTGCCTTTACAGCGCCGTCTTTCCCATGCAAGAAGCGGCCAACCGAGACCGCTCAGGAGATGCAGTGTGAAGCCCGAAGAAATCAAGAAACTCGACGCCTATTTCAAGCGCACGTTCAACCCCGAGGTCATCGTCAAGGCACGCCCGCGAAAGAACGATTCCGCTGAAGTGTATCTCGGCGAAGAATTTCTGGGTGTCGTCTATATCGATGACGAGGACGGCGACCGCTCCTACAATTTCTCGATGGCGATCCTCGACGTCGATCTCTGAAATCGGATCGATGGGCGGTCTGTTGGCCGCCCGTCAATCCAGCGGTGTCCCGCCCCACGCCGCCCAAGCCGCGATCGCTAACCTCCGATTGTTTCCTACCGCAGAGCAATCTCTAGCGGAAAATTGGGCAACCTTCTCTGGACCCATCCGTCGAACGCTCCATCTCCTCCGCTGAGCATGTGCTCTAGGCTAGGAAGGGATGTTGAGAATGGGTATTTTCGACAAGATCAAGAACGCGATTTTTGGGAAAGCTGTGGCTGCTCCAGTTACTCCGTCTGCCACACCCGCGCCATCGCCGACTGCGGCTGCGCCGAGCGCCGCGCCCACGGCCACACCCCAGCCGGCACCGACGGCCGCGTCACCCGCCGCTGCGACCATTGACATCGTGCCACTGCTGGATGCGGCAGTGAAGAAGAGCGGACAGAAGCTGGATTGGCGCCGTTCTATCGTCGATCTGATGAAGGCGGTCGGCATGGACGCGAGCCTTGCGGAGCGCAAGGAACTTGCCGCCGAACTGGGCTTTACGGGCGATCCGCATGACACCGCCACCATGAACATGTTCCTGCATAAGGCATTGATGAAACGCCTTGCTGAGAATGGCGGAAAAGTTCCGGCTGACCTTCTCGACTGACCCGACGGTTCCATTGGCATCGCGACGATATTTTTGATGAAATCTCTGGTTGCGGTGTCCTGATATATTTTAGGGAAATCAAATGCAGCGCGTTGACTAAGAGCGAGAGCCGGGCTCGACACTCGCATAGGATGTTGTGCGATGCACAACAATACTTGACTATTTGTGCGTTGCAGCTAGGCTCCATCAAGCCACACATGCCAAGGAGGATGATGGTCATGTTGAACTTCGACGACGTCAATCGGAAGAACAAGGAAGCCATGGACACGGTCCTGAAGAGCTATTCGGAGACTGCCAAGGGTTTCCAGGCCATTGCCGCCGAAGCCGTGGAGTATTCCAAGAAGTCGTTCCAGGACACGGTCACGCATTTTGAAAGCCTGTCGGGAGCGCGTAGCTTTGAAGCTGCCTTCGAGCTGCAGACCACCTATGTGAAAACCGCATACGAGAACTTCGTGAGCGAAGCCACCAAGCTCGGCGAAATGTATTCCGATCTCGCCAAAAGCGCTTACAAACCATACGAGGCGCCTGTTGCGGCAGCGGCCGCCAAGGCGATGAAGACGGCTCCAGTTGTTGCGCCCGCTGCGGCGTAACCATAACCGGCAATTGCCGTACAGCTCTTGAAAATCGAAGACCGGCTACGCATCTGCGGCCGGTCTTTTCTTTTTTCACAATGCCCGTCGCATGCCCACCACCCGGTTTCTGTGTCTTTGCATCAAGACTGGCCGAATTGTGATTGCAGTGTGAAACGAGGGGCTTAAAATCGCTCCAGGATGGACTAAGTTAGTATTTCGAATATTCGGCGGGAAACCACTCCTCCCAGCTTCTTGCCGGACTGATCGAGGAATGAAAGAAAATGGTCGCAGAGCCGATCCGGATGCAAAACGACAGCGAAAGGAACGGGGACAACGGAAATCGCGGAACCTCGGTCATTACACGTACAAAGCCGAAGACCAAGAAGCCTAATCTCTACCGTGTGCTACTCCTGAATGACGACTACACTCCCATGGAATTTGTCATTCATATCCTCGAGCGTTTTTTTCAGAAGGATCGTGAAAGTGCCACCCGCATCATGCTCCACGTCCACAACCACGGCGTCGGTGAGTGCGGAATATTTACATACGAGGTAGCGGAAACGAAGGTGAGCCAGGTGATGGACTTCGCCCGACAGCACCAGCATCCGCTGCAATGCGTCATGGAAAAGAAGTGAGGATCTGAACGTGCCAACATTTTCGCCTAGTCTTGAGAAGGCGCTCCATCAGGCACTGACCTTTGCCAACGAGCGGCATCATGAATATGCCACGCTCGAGCATCTGCTGCTCGCCCTGATCGACGATGCCGATGCGGCCGCGGTTATGGGAGCCTGCAATGTCGACCTCGACGCGCTGCGCAAAACGCTTGTTGAATATGTCGATAACGAACTCTCCAATTTGGTCACTGGCTATGACGAGGACTCCAAGCCCACTTCCGGCTTTCAGCGCGTCATTCAGCGAGCGGTGATTCATGTGCAGTCGTCCGGGCGTGAGGAAGTGACAGGGGCCAACGTCCTCGTCGCGATCTTCGCCGAGCGCGAGAGCCACGCCGCATACTTCCTGCAAGAGCAGGAGATGACCCGATACGATGCCGTCAACTATATCTCTCACGGGATCGGCAAGCGCCCCGGCGCATCCGACGCTCGTCCGCCGCGTGGCGCCGATGACGGCGAATCCGAGAGCAAGCCAGCTTCGCGCAGTAGCGGTGACCAGGAGGAAGGCGGCTCCAAGAAGCAGCAGGACGCCCTGAAGGCCTACTGCGTAAACCTCAACGAGAAGGCCAAGAGCGGCAAGATCGATCCGCTGATCGGCCGGCAGTCCGAGGTCAACCGCACGATTCAGGTTCTGTGCCGCCGATCGAAGAACAACCCGCTCTATGTTGGTGATCCCGGTGTCGGCAAGACGGCGATTGCTGAGGGCCTGGCCAAGCGCATCGTTGAAGGCAAGGTGCCGGAAGCCCTGGCCGATGCCACGATCTTCTCGCTCGATATGGGCACGCTGCTCGCCGGTACGCGCTATCGCGGCGATTTCGAAGAACGCCTGAAGCAGGTCGTCAAGGAGCTCGAAGAATATCCGGGCGCCGTGCTCTTCATCGACGAAATCCATACCGTCATCGGTGCGGGTGCGACGTCAGGCGGCGCGATGGATGCCTCGAACCTTTTGAAGCCGGCTTTGTCCTCGGGCGCGATCCGTTGCATCGGTTCGACGACGTACAAGGAGTATCGCCAGTTCTTCGAGAAGGATCGCGCTCTGGTTCGTCGTTTCCAGAAGATCGATGTCAATGAACCCTCGATCGATGATGCGATCGAGATCATGAAGGGCCTGAAGCCGTACTTCGAAGAGTATCATCACCTGCGTTACTCGAATGAGGCGATCAAGACGGCTGTCGAGTTGTCGGCCCGCTACATCTCGGACCGCAAGCTGCCCGACAAGGCGATCGACGTCATCGATGAGACCGGGGCCGCACAGATGTTGCTGCCACCGTCCAAGCGCCGCAAGCTGATCACCGAGAAGGAGATCGAGGCAACGGTCGCAACGATGGCACGCATCCCGCCGAAGACGGTGTCGAAGGACGATGAAGCTGTCCTTGCCAATCTCGAGCAGGAGTTGCGCTCGGTCGTTTACGGCCAGGACAACGCGATCGAAGCGCTATCGACCTCGATCAAGCTGGCGCGCGCCGGCCTTCGCGAACCGAACAAGCCGATCGGCTCCTATGTCTTCTCCGGCCCGACCGGCGTCGGCAAGACGGAGGTTGCCAAGCAGCTGGCGTCGTCGCTCGGCGTCGAACTGCTGCGCTTCGACATGTCCGAATACATGGAGCGGCACACCGTATCGCGTCTGCTCGGCGCACCTCCTGGCTATGTCGGCTTCGACCAAGGCGGTCTCCTGACCGATGGCGTCGACCAGCATCCGCACTGCGTCGTGCTGCTTGACGAGATCGAGAAGGCGCATCCCGACATCTACAACATCCTGTTGCAGGTGATGGATCACGGCGCGCTGACCGACCACAACGGCAAGAAGATCGACTTCCGCAATGTCATCCTGATCATGACGACAAACGCGGGCGCATCGGAGATGGCCAAGGCTGCGATCGGTTTCGGCTCGTCGAAGCGGACGGGCGAAGATGAGGAGGCATTGACCCGCCTGTTCACGCCGGAATTCCGCAACCGTCTCGACGCGATCATTCCGTTTGCGGCGTTGCCGACTGAGGTCATCCACAAGGTGGTGCAGAAGTTCATCATGCAGCTGGAGGCGCAGCTTTCCGAACGGAACGTCACCTTCAACCTGCAAGAGGACGCAATCTCCTGGCTGGCTGAAAAGGGTTACGACGACAAGATGGGCGCCCGCCCGCTCGCTCGCGTAATTCAGGACGTCATTAAGAAGCCGCTGGCGAACGAAATCCTCTTCGGCAAGTTGCGGAAGGGCGGCGTCGTCAACGTTACGGTCGGTCCGAAAGAAGATGGCAAGCCCGGTATTGTCCTCGAAGCCGTATCGGACAA
The DNA here is from genome assembly GCF_014194695.1 of Rhizobium sp. BK399. Lineage (GTDB taxonomy): Bacteria > Pseudomonadota > Alphaproteobacteria > Rhizobiales > Rhizobiaceae > Rhizobium. The sequence goes on from NZ_JACIAH010000011.1 coordinate 104,272, forward strand.
CGCGCCGATCAAGCCGAAGCCAGAAGCCGAAGTTGCCCATCCCGAGGCTGACGATGTGGATGACGGCGAACTGAAGACGAAGGCCCGCCCGAAGAAGACGACGGCCAAGAAGGCTAAGGCCGCCGCCGATCCCGAGGTCAAGAGCTTGCCCAAGAAGGGTAGTGCGGTTCCACGGGTTCCAAAGAAGTAAATGAACAAAAGGCGGCTCGAGTGGCCGCCTTTTTCTTTGCTGCTATCTTCGCCAACGCTAGGTCGGTACTCGGCGTTGATTAGAGTTCAGCCTTGATCTTTTCGGCATTCGCGGCGAGCACCGCATTGTCCTCCATCTGGCCAGAATGAGGACGCAGCGCCATTCCCTCGTGACGTGGGATCACGTGGAAGTGCAGGTGGAAAACGGTCTGGCCGGCGGCGGGTTCGTTGAACTGGCAGACCAAGACGCCATCGGCGTCGAAGGCTTCCTTGACTGCGTTGGCAATCTTCTGGACAACGGGGATCGTCTTGGCGAGAACGACAGGGTCAGCGTCGAGCAGGTTGCGTGACGGCGCCTTCGGAAGGACGAGTACATGGCCAGGCGCCTGCGGCATCACGTCCATGAAGGCAACCGTGTCGCTGTCCTCGTAAATGCGGTGCGAGGGAATTTCGCCGCGCAGGATCTTGGCGAAAATATTGTTGCTGTCGTAGGCGGCGCTGGTCATACGAACTCTCCTCATTACTGCTGTGATCGCGTAGCGCGACAGGGGCGAAAGCGTCAATCCTCCTGCTGGCGTTCGCCCTTTCGAAACGGGCTGTGCTCGGTCAGGATCTCGTTCATGTGTTCGATGTCGTCGCGCTCGCGTTCGAGATAGTCGGAGATTGCCCGGCGCAGTCCGGAATGGGCAACGTAATGCGCGGAATGGGTTGTCACCGGCAGGTAGCCGCGTGCGAGCTTATGCTCGCCCTGGGCGCCAGCTTCGACGCGCTTGAGACCCTTTGCCAGGGCAAAGTCGATCGCCTGGTGGTAGCAGACTTCGAAGTGCAGGAATGGGTGATCCTCGACGCAGCCCCAATGACGACCATAAAGCGTATCGCCGCCGATGAAGTTGATCGCACCGGCAATATAGCGACCGTCACGCTTTGCCATCACGAGCAGGATGTCGTCGGGCATGCGCTCGCCAATCAGCGAGTAGAACTTGCGGGTGAGATACGGTCGGCCCCATTTTCTGCCGCCTGTATCCATGTAGAATTCGAAGAACTGGTCCCAGATCCGCTCGGTCAGGTCACCACCGGTCAGCCAATCGATGCTGATGCCGTGGTCAAGCGCGGTGCGGCGCTCCTTTCGAAGCGCCTTGCGCTTGCGTGACGCGAGCGTTTCCAGAAACTCCTCGTGATTGGCATAGCCCTCATTGATGAAGTGGAACTGCTGGTCCGTCCTGTGCAGGTAATCCTCGCCCTCAAAGATCCCAATCTCGTCCTCGGGTACGAAGGTGATGTGTGCGGAAGAGACGCCAAGCTGGCGTACGACCTCCTTGAGGCTCTCGGCTATGGCGTGCTGGATCGGCAAGCGCTGTAGCCCCTCGGTCACAAGCAGCCTCGGGCCGGTCGCCGGTGTAAAGGGAATGGAGCATTGGAGCTTCGGATAGTACCGTCCGCCCGCTCGCTCGAAGGCATCTGCCCAGCCGTGGTCGAAAACATATTCGCCCTGGCTATGGTTCTTGAGATAGCCGGGCAGGGCACCGATAAGCTCGCCTTTGTCCGTTTCCAGGAGAAGATGGTGGCCCATCCAGCCGGATTGCGCAGTCGCCGATCCGGATTCTTCCAATGAAGAAAGAAAGGCATGCGACACGAAAGGATTGTAGGTGAGCGCGGTGCTCTTTGGGGAGGTCCCGGAAAGCCGCGACCAGCTCTCCGGGGAAATCGCGGTGAAAGACCGCTCGATGCGGATTGAAAGTTCGTCTGTCATGGAGCGAATGCGAGACCGTTTGGGAGGAGAATGGGGCTCACCAGCAGTCTGCGCATGATCTTGTCCAAAAAGCGAGCATCAAACCGAAAGGCGCGGATCGAATCCCTCGAATGTCATCTGGTCGGCATTCTCAAAGGTGTGCTTTCGTGCCTTTTCGTCACGGACGGTCCAAGTGATGACCATGACACCCTTTTCGCGCTGCGCCGTGATGAATGGGTTTGGCAGATCCGCGAAGAAGTAAGAAATGAAGTCAAGGCCGAGTTCCATGGCCTTTTCGTGGACTTCGAACTCTTCCGGTTTGTTGCCGCCGGCCGTCAGCCCGAGCGGATAGGGGGCATTCAGCCCCTTCAGGTCGCGAAGCAGCCAGTGGTCGAAGCTCATCAGGGCGACCTTGCCTTCATACCCTTCGAGCACTTCGAGAACGGCTTCCGCAAAGCCCTCGTCGTCGGCCTCACGGCCCTTCAGTTCGATGACCAAAGGCACTTGACCCTTTACGAGATCGAGCAGCTGACGCAGCGTTGGAATCTTGTCGGCTGTCCCGCCGACGGAGATGAGGCCGAGCTCTCGTGACGTACGCTCGCGCACGTCTCCCTTGAGATTGCACAGGCGCTCCAGGTCCTCGTCGTGGAAGACAACAGGCACGCCGTCAGAAGCGTAGTGCAGGTCGCATTCGATGGCGAAGCCCGCTTCGACTGCGCGCGAAAACGCGGAAAGCGTGTTTTCCCACACCGCCTTGTTGAGATCATGGTAGCCGCGATGAGCGACCGGCTGTTCCTTGAGCCATGCAGCGGAGGTCATCAGGCAATTTCCACAATCGCGTCGATTTCAACAGCAGCATTCAGGGGCAGCGCGGCCATGCCGACGGCGGCGCGCGCGTGCTTTCCGGCCTCACCGAGTACGGCTCCGATCAGGTTGGAGGCGCCATTGATCACGAGGTGCTGTTCGACGAAGTCGGGGGTCGAAGCCACGAAGCCATTGAGCTTGATAACACGTTTGATGCGACCAAGATCGCCGTCGAGAGCAGCTCGTGCCTGAGCAAGGATATTGATCGCACAGAGCTCCGCCGCGCGCTGGCCAGCTGCGACGTCGACGGTCTTGCCCAGATGACCGGTGATGATCTTGCCGTTTTCGAGCGGCAACTGCCCGGAGATGTAGAGGAGGTTCCCGCTGATGACGTAAGGAACGTAATTTGCGGCCGGTGCGGCAGCTTCAGGCAGGGATATCCCCATTTCTTTCAGGCGCGCAACGATTTGATCGGACATTTTCCTCTCCGCTTTTATTGTCAATAGTTCTAAAATTATGCATCAAGGCTTGGAATCAAGATTGTGACATTTTCGAGCCTCGATTTGGCCGAAAGCGTTCTTATAACATTGCAGGCGAGTCCAACAGGAGATTGTCAATGTTCCGATCGAGTCTTGCCGCAGTTCTTTTGGCGAGCGTTTCGACGACCGCCTATGCGGCGGCGCCAGTAACGAGTGCCGCAATTGCGACCGGTCTCGTTGCCCACAGGGCGGTCTACGATCTGGAATTGAAGGATGCCTCCGAGCGCTCTGGTATTTCGGGCATGTCCGGCCGTATGGTGTATGAGTTCGACGGCAACTATTGCACCGGCTTTACCACCAACTTCCGCTTTGTGACGCAGATCGACACCGGCGATACTGTCCGCGTCAGCGACCAGCAGACGAAGACCTTCGAGAATCTCAAGGATCGCAGGTTCACCTTCGACACGAAATCCTTCACCGACGACCAGCTTGATAAAGAAGTCAACGGCGCCGCCCAGGACCTGGCCGAAGGTGTGAAGGTTGCCCTGACGCAACCGGCCAGCAAGGAACTGCAGCTTGGCGCAAGCCGTTTCCCGACGGAGCACATGCTTGATGTGATCGAGAATGCCAAGGCAGGCAAGCGCCTGTTCGAGGCACGCGTCTTTGACGGCTCGGATGACGGTGACAAGGCGCTGGTGACGACGACTGTCGTCGGCAAGCAGGTGGCGCCGGCGACCGATGAGGCCGATGCGGGCAATGCCGGCGCCTTCTCGAAGGCCGCCTTCTGGCCCGTCACGATCTCGTATTTCAATGAGAATACCAAAACGGATACGTTGCCCGTGTATCGCATGTCGTTCAAGCTCTACGAAAACGGCATCACCCGCGATCTGACCATGGACTACGGCGACTTTGTTTTGACCGGCAGGCTTGCCAAGCTCGAGCTGCTCGACAGCAAGTCGGCTGCCTGCAAATAATCGTCGCGGCTGGCCGCGATCGCGATTGTCGCTATGTCTAAGTAAACCCTCTCTATGCTACTAATTCAAATGGCGCGCTGATTTCAGCGCAAGGGTCGGATTTGGAGTGAGAATCTTGGCGATACGGCATGGTGTTTTGGGTGGTGGGCTCTTCGGTATCTCGACTGCGGTCGCGCTAATGTGGCTCACCGGCGCCCCACCACTGGCGTCGGATTGCAGCAGCATGCCGGTGGCTGGAATCGACTGGAGGGAGTGCACCAAGAAAAATCTCATGTTGCAGGGGAGCGACTTTCAGGGCGCCAACCTGGCTGACGCAGATCTCAGCCTGACCAATCTCAGCGGTACCAATTTGTCCTCCGCGAATTTCGAGAAAGCAACGCTGGTGCGGGCTTGGTTCACAGGGGCACAAGCTGGCAAGGCGAACTTCTCGAAGATCGAGGCCTATCGCTCTGGCTTCGAGAATGTCTCTGCAGAAGGCGCGTCGTTCGCGGGGGCAGAACTGCAACGCTCGAATTTCAGTGGTGCCAAGCTCAGCGGCGCAAATTTCGAGAAAGCCGAACTTAGCCGCGCCAGCTTCGCCAGGGCCGTTCTCACCGGTACCAAGTTTTCTCTCGCGAACCTGTCGCGCGCCGATCTGAGTCGGGCAACTCTTGAAGGACCGGCAGCGTTCGATCGCGCCTTTATGTTTCTGACGCGAATCGAAGGACTTGATTTGTCTGCCGCGACCGGTCTCGAGCAGGCTCAAATCGATCTTGCTTGCGGCGATGCGAAGACGAAGTTGCCTGCCGGACTTTCCGCTCCGGCGAGTTGGCCCTGCGAATCCGATTGATTGTGCAGGTGTAGCGCAGCTAGTTGTGCGTCACATCCCTGGCTTCCCTTGTCGCTTTTTTTGCCGAGAGCCTTGATTTTCCGCGGAAGGGGGGGTATGGGCACCCGCATTCCACACGTAAGGCATGGGATTGTCCGGGAGAAATCCGGATGGTTCCGCCCGGTGGCATCCTCGAAGAGGGGGTGCTGTTAGCCTTGCGGAGGTTCAACCGGAAAAGGATAACAAGGCATGGCATTGCCCGATTTTTCTATGCGCCAGCTCCTCGAAGCAGGCGTCCACTTCGGCCACCAGACGCACCGCTGGAACCCGAAGATGAAGCCGTACATTTTCGGCGATCGTAACAACATCCACATCATCGATCTGGCTCAGACCGTTCCGATGCTGTCGCGCGCCCTGCAGGTTGTCTCCGACACCGTTGCTCGTGGCGGCCGCGTTCTCTTCGTTGGCACCAAGCGCCAGGCTTCTGAGCTCATCGCTGACTCGGCCAAGCGTTCCGCTCAGTACTATGTCAACTCGCGTTGGCTCGGCGGCATGATGACCAACTGGAAGACGATCTCCAACTCGATCCAGCGTCTGCGCAAGCTCGACGAAATCCTGTCTTCGGAACAGTCTGGCTACAACAAGAAAGAGCGCCTGAACCTCGAGCGCGAGCGCGAAAAGCTCGACAAGGCTCTCGGTGGTATCAAGGACATGGGCGGCACGCCTGACCTGATGTTCATCATCGACACCAACAAGGAAAAGATCGCGATCGACGAAGCCAAGCGCCTCGGCATCCCGGTTGTCGCAATCATCGACTCGAACTGCGATCCGGACCTGATCGACTATCCGATCCCGGGCAACGACGACGCTTCGCGCGCCATCGCTCTCTACTGCGACCTGATCGCTCGTGCAGCTATCGACGGTATCGCTCGCCAGCAGAGCTCGTCGGGCCGCGACCTCGGCGCATCGATCGAAGCTCCGGTTGAGCCGGCGCTCGAAGGCGAAGCCGAAGCCTGATAAAAGAAGCAGGCGGGTCGAATGGTCCGCCATGCTTTCCAGAGATTGGGAAAGGCCGCTCGCGACTCTCAGAAGTTCGGCGGCCTTGACCGTTTCAGGCGAGGGAAATCAGTCCTTCGCCATACAAGTTTCGTTATGACGCGTCATTCATCACGCTGTCATACATACAGGTACATTTCGTGCCTCAATCCGGTGCCGCACCGCCTTTCGCGGGCCACCGTTTGAACCGACAAGAGGAAGCTTATGACCGAGATTACGGCTGCACTGGTGAAGGAACTGCGCGAGAAGTCCGGCGCAGGCATGATGGACTGCAAGAAGGCGCTGCTGGAAAACAACGGCGACATCGAAGCGTCGATCGACTGGCTCCGCGCAAAGGGCATCTCGAAGGCCGACAAGAAGGCTGGTCGCGCTGCTGCTGAAGGCCTGGTTGCCATCGCTGGCGCCGGCCACAAGGCTGTTGTCGTCGAGCTGAACTCGGAAACCGACTTCGTTGCCCGTAACGACGCGTTCCAGGACCTCGTTCGTGGCATCGCCAACGTTGCTCTGTCCACCGACGGCACGGTTGAAGCCATTGCCGCTGCGACCTACCCGGCATCCGGCAAGCCGGTCGCCGACACCATCAAGGACGCGATCGCGACCATCGGCGAAAACATGACGCTCCGTCGCGCTGCCAAGCTCGAAGTCGAGCACGGCGTTGTTGCGACCTACATCCACAACGCTGCTGGCGACGGCATCGGCAAGCTCGGCGTTCTCGTCGCGCTGAAGTCGGAAGGCGACAAGGCTGTCCTGACCTCGATCGGCCGCCAGGTTGCCATGCACATCGCTGCGACCAACCCGCTCGCAATCCGCGCCGAAGAAGTCGACGCTGCCGTTGCCGAGCGCGAACGCAACGTCTTCATCGAGCAGGCCCGCGAATCCGGCAAGCCGGAAGCCATCATCGAAAAGATGGTCGAAGGCCGCATGCGCAAGTTCTTCGAAGAAGTCGCTCTGCTCTCGCAGGCTTTCGTCATCAACCCCGACCTGACGGTCGGCGCTGCTGTCAAGGAAGCTGAAAAGGAAGCCGGCGCCAAGATCGAAGTCGTCGGCATGGCGCGTCTTCTCCTCGGCGAAGGCGTCGAGAAGGAAGAGAGCGACTTCGCTGCTGAAGTTGCCGCGGTCGCCAAGGGCTGATCGACCTATACATGTGAAAACCGAAGGGCATCGCGTGACAACGCGGTGCCCTTCGTGTATCCGGCACACAGCGGTAAAATACGAGGAGCCACGATGTCGTCAGAGCCTGTCTACAAACGCGTTCTACTCAAGGCTTCCGGCGAAGCCCTCATGGGCAGCCAGGGATTTGGAATTGATGTAGCGGTCGCAGACCGCATCGCGGCTGACATAGCCGAAGCGCGGCAGATGGGTGTGGAAGTCGGCGTCGTCGTCGGCGGCGGCAACATCTTCCGCGGTGTCGCAGTTGCCTCTAAGGGAGGCGATCGCGTTACAGGCGACCACATGGGGATGCTCGCTACCGTGATCAACGCGCTGGCGTTGGCAACGTCGCTGCGCAAGCTGAACATCGATACCGTGGTGCTCTCAGCCATTGCCATGCCCGAAATCTGCGAGAGCTTCTCGCAGCGTGCAACCCTTTATCATTTGTCGCTCGGTCGCGTCGTGATCTTCGCTGGCGGCACAGGCAACCCGTTCTTCACGACGGACTCGGCAGCAGCACTGCGCGCCGCCGAAATGGGCGCGGAAGCGATCTTCAAGGGAACACAGGTCGATGGTATCTATTCGGCTGACCCGAAAAAGGATCCTGAGGCGACACGTTTCAACCATCTGACGCACAAGGAAGTCCTCGACAAGGGACTTGCCGTCATGGACGTTGCAGCCGTCGCTCTGGCGCGCGAGAATTCAATTCCAATCATCGTTTTCTCGATCCACGAGAAGGGTGGTTTTGCTGAAATCCTCAAGGGCGGTGGCCTCAAGACCGTCGTCTCTGATAACTGATTGAGTGGGCGGCTCGTTTGCCGCAGCTTCTACCAAGACGGGAGCAATGAAATGAGTGAAGGCATCGACATCAAGGAACTCAAGCGCCGCATGGATGGTGCGATTTCCGCGTTCAAGCACGATATCGCATCGCTGCGCACCGGCCGCGCCTCGGCCAACATTCTCGACCCCGTCATGGTCGAGGCCTATGGTTCGCGCGTGCCGCTGAATCAGGTGGCAAACGTGACCGTCCCAGAGCCGCGTATGCTTGGCATCTCCGTCTGGGACAAGTCGATGGTCAACGCCGTGGATCGCGCGATCCGCGAGGCCAACCTCGGACTCAATCCGATCATCGATGGCCAGAACCTGCGCATCCCGCTGCCGGAACTGAACGAAGAGCGCCGCAAGTCGCTGGTGAAGGTCGCCCACGACTATGCCGAGAAGAGCAAGGTTGCGATTCGCCACGTGCGGCGCGATGGCATGGACGGCCTTAAGAAAGCCGAAAAGGACGGTGTGATTGGCCAGGATGAAAGCCGGGCGCAGTCAGATCGTGTGCAGAAGATGACCGACGAGACGATTTCTGAGGTCGACCGCTTGCTTGGCGACAAGGAAAAGGAAATCATGCAGGTTTAGGCGCGCTGCGGCTGCGCCTTGGCTGCAAGAACCGGACGGGAAATGTCGGAACGAACATTTTTGACTGTGCCAGAACACGTTGCCATCATCATGGATGGCAACGGCCGATGGGCAAAGCAGCGCGGACTTCCGCGAACGATGGGACATCGAAAGGGCGTGGACGCCGTGCGCGAGACGGTTCGTGCCGCCGGCGACGTGGGGATCAAATACCTTACTCTCTTCGCCTTTTCCTCGGAAAACTGGCGCCGCCCGGAAACGGAAGTGTCCGATCTGCTCGGCCTGCTGAAGGCCTTCATTCGCCGCGACCTAGCTGAGCTTCATCGCCAAAACGTGCGCGTAAAGGTGATCGGCGACCGATACAGCCTGAAGAGCGATATCCTCAATCTTCTCGTGGACGCCGAAGAGACGACGAAGTCGAACACCGCGCTCACACTCATTATCGCTTTCAATTATGGGTCGCGCGACGAGATTGCTCGCGCAATGGCAAGTCTTGCGCATGACGTTGAGGCGGGGCGATTGAGGGCCCAGGACATTTCTCCCGCGTTGATCAACGCGCGGCTCGACACGGCTGGTATCCCGGATCCCGATCTGATCATTCGCACGAGCGGCGAAGAGCGCCTTTCCAACTTCCTCCTTTGGCAGGCCGCTTATTCGGAGTTCATTTTCGTTCCGGAATATTGGCCGGACTTCAGCCGGGATATCTTCTATTCAGCACTGGAGACCTTCGCGTCACGCGACCGTCGCTTCGGCGGACTGGTGGCGCAGACTGCTGCGGCAGTGGGCACCTGATGCAGCAGGAGCTGAAGCTACGCATCGTCTCCGGCGTGATACTTGCCGTTCTCGTGCTGCTGGCCACCTGGTATGGTGGCGTCGCCTTTAGCTTGCTGTCCGCATTGATCGGACTGCTTATCTATTATGAATGGTCGACGATCACGAGGCTCGCGACGGAGCAGCCGGTTGCCAACGCCATCGGTTGGTTAGGGCAGGCGGCGATCGCGGTGGCCGTCGTCGCGGGTACGCTCGGATATTCTCTGATTCTCCTTGCGTTGTTCTTTCTGATTGCTGTCGGCTTCGTGTTTGTGTCCGGCGTATCGCGCTGGTTTCCTACAGGCATCGTGTATGCCGGCCTTACGGGAATTGCCCTCTCGAGCATCCGCGGTGCCGATAGCGTCGGGCTTTTCGCGATGCTCTTCGTATTCGCAGTGGTGTGGTCGACCGACATTCTTGCCTATTTCGTCGGGCGCGCCATCGGTGGTCCGAAGCTGGCGCCGAAGATATCCCCCGGAAAGACATGGTCCGGCGCCATCGGCGGCGCCGTCTCCGCTGTGATCGCCGGCAGCCTGGTTGCCTATTTTGCCTTTCCGCAAAGCGTCGTCCTCGCAGCGTCGGTCGCCTTCATTCTGTCGGTCTGCAGCCAGAGTGGCGATCTTTTCGAATCCTTCATCAAGCGCCGCTTCGGCGTCAAGGATTCGAGCCATCTGATCCCTGGGCACGGCGGCGTCATGGATCGCGTCGATGGGCTCATTTTCGCCTGCTTTGCGGCGTTCTTGCTAGCTGGGCTTTTTTCGCTGATAAAGGGCGGCGAAATAACGTCGCTCGGTGCAGCCCTGTTCGGCGTATAATGTCTGCAAAGGCTGGCGGAAAAATCAGATGCTTGGCTTGACCGGTATACTCGCGTTCCTGACGGGCTACATCGTGCCCTTCGTCCTCGTATTGTCGTTGCTCGTCTTCGTGCACGAGATGGGACACTATCTTGTCGGGCGCTGGAGCGGCATCCGGATATTGGCGTTCTCGATTGGCTTCGGCCCGGAATTGATCGGCTTCACCGACAGGCATGGAACGCGCTGGAAGCTCTCCCTGATACCGCTCGGCGGCTACGTGCGGTTCTTCGGCGATGAGGACGTGTCGAGCAAGCCCGATGACGACAAGCTGGCGGGAATGTCGGAAGAAGACAGAGCACGGTCTTTCGCCGGCGCCAAGTTGTGGAAGCGGGCAGCGACGGTTGCCGCCGGCCCGATTGCGAACTTCATCCTGGCGATTGCGATTTTCGCGGTTCTTTTTTCGATCTACGGCCGGTCGGTTGCCGATCCCGTCGTTGCAGAGGTTAAGGCCGGCAGTGCCGCTGCCGAAGCTGGTGTGGTGCCAGGTGACCTCTTGATCGCAATCGATGGCACGAAGGTCGAAACCTTCGATGATGTTCGGCGCTACGTCAGCATTCGGCCCGAGCAGCGGATTGTCGTGACGATCGAGCGCAACGGCGAGAAGCTGGATGTGCCGATGGTGCCGGCCCGGACCGACATGACCGATCAATTCGGCAATAAGATCGAGATCGGCCTGATCGGTATCGTCACCAACCAGGAGGTCGGCCACTTCCGGGTGCAGACCTACTCGCCGCTGGAGGCCGTCAAGGAGGGCACGATCCAGACCTGGCACATCGTAACCGGCACCTTCAAGTATATCGGCAATCTCATTTCGGGTTACATGAAGCCTGACCAACTCGGCGGACCCATCCGCGTCGCCCAGGCTTCCGGCCAGATGGCGACCTTGGGCGTTGCAGCTTTGCTGCAGCTCGCCGCTGTCTTGTCGGTTTCCATCGGATTACTGAACTTGATGCCGGTTCCGGTACTTGATGGTGGTCATTTGATGTTCTATGCGATTGAAGCGGTGAGGGGAAAACCGTTGGGTTCGTCTGCCCAGGACATTGCGTTCCGCATTGGCTTGGCGATGGTTTTGAGCTTGATGGTTTTTGCCACCTGGAACGATATAAGCGCTTTGATTGGTTGATTGCCGGACGAGGGAAAATTACCGTTTATTTACGATGTTTCAAAGGTGTAGTGGCGAATGCGTCACGCTTTGAAATGAAGTAAACAGAAATTAACTTGCTCCCTTGCTTGTATGACAAAAGCGGGTAAAACGACACACGTGGCCGGAATCGGGGGACGCCTGACGCCGGGGACGAGAAAAAAGGTAATGGGTGAAATGAAGGCTGGTTCAAGATTTTTGAACGCAGTATCGGCGGTTGCGCTGTCTGCAGGTATTGTTGCTTCGGGGGCAGGTGCAACGGTTTTCGTCTCGGCAACGACGGCAGAAGCTGCAGTTATTCAGCGTGTGGATGTGCGTGGCGCCAGCCGTGTTGGTGCTGAGGCCGTTCGCTCAAACCTCACCATCCAGCCCGGCAAGAGCTTCTCTAATACCGATATCGATGACTCGGTGAAGCAACTCTACGACACCGGCTATTTCTCCGACGTCAAGATTTCGGTCTCGGGTAGCACGCTCGTCGTTACCGTCGAGGAAGCTCAGCTCGTCAATCAGGTCGTCTTCAACGGCAACCGCAAGATCAAGGACGACAAGCTTGCGGCTGTCGTAAAGACGCATGCCGCTGGCCCTTACAATGAGGCGCAGATTCAGTCGGATATTCAGGCGATCAAGGACGCGTATGCCGCGACGGGTCGAAGTGAAGTTCAGGTAACCACGCAGGTCGTTCCCCTCGGCGAAGGACGCGTGAACTTGGCTTTCGTCGTCGACGAAGGTGACCGCACCAAGATTGCTGCCATCAATTTCGTAGGCAACAACGCCTACAGCTCCGGCCGTCTCTCCTCGGTCATCGCGACCAAGCGCTCGAACTTTCTGTCTTTCCTGACCCGCAAGGACGTTTACAGCGAAGACAAGCTTCATGCGGACGAAGAGGCGCTGCGCCAGTTCTACTACAACCGCGGCTACGCAGACTTCCGTATCATATCTTCCGACGCGGCTTTCGACGAGGCAACGAACAAGTACACGCTGACCTTCAATATTGAAGAAGGCCCTCGGTATGATTTCGGTGCTGTATCCGTGCAGTCGACGGTCCCGGGTATCGATTCCAATCAGCTTCAGGGGCTCGTCCGGACACACGAAGGTCAGGTCTACAGCGCCAAGGAAGTGCAGAAGTCCATGGAGGCGATCTCCGATCAGGTCGCTTCCGCCGGCTATCCGTTTGCCCGCGTTACGCCGCGCGGTAACCGTGATCTGGGCAACAACACGATCGGTGTCGAATACCTGGTTGACCAGGGTGAGCGCGCATACGTCGAGCGCATCGAAATTCGCGGTAACAGCCGTACGCGTGACTTCGTCATCCGTCGTGAGTTCGACATGAGCGAAGGCGACGCCTTCAATCAGCAGATGATCACCAGGGCCAAGCGCCGTCTCGAAGCTCTCGGCTATTTCTCGTCGGTTAACATCTCGACGCAGCCGGGCAGCTCGCCGGATCGCGTTGTCGTCGTCGTTGACGTCCAGGACCAGGCGACCGGCTCGTTCGGCATCGGCGCAGGTTACGCTGCCGGCGGTGATGGCCTTCTTCTCGAAGCCTCAGTTGAGGAAAAGAACTTCCTCGGTCGTGGTCAGTACATCAAGGTTAGTGCCGGTGGCGGTCAGGAAGGTTCGCAGACTTACGGCCTGAACTTCACCGAGCCGTACTTCCTGGGCTATCGTTTGGCGGTTGGTTTCGACCTCAACCACAGCGAGACGTCGAGCAACGATAACTACGACTACGAGGAAAACAGCGGTGTTCTGCGTGCGACAGCTCCGATCACGGAAGACCTCGCGACGACGTTCCGCTACAACTACAAGCAGATGAAGTACGACCCGTCGGGTTCGCTGAGTAACTTGTCTGCGCCGTACCAGAACCTCGTTGAAAATAGCCCGTGGGTGAAGTCGTCTGTTTCGCAGACGCTGACCTACAACACTCTTGACGACATGACGCTGCCTCGCGAAGGCATCTATGCAAGCGTTACGCAGGAAATTGCCGGCCTGGGCGGCGACTCGCAGTTCTACAAACTCTACGGTAAGGCACGCTATTTCCACCTGCTCGCTGACGATGCCGACATCATCGGGTCGCTTACCGGCTCGGCGGGCTATGTTGTCGGCTTTGACAAGAACCTGAACGTCTTTGACCAGTTCACGCTGACCAACGGCGATATCAGAGGCTTTGAAAACAAGGGTATCGGCCCGCGTATCGCCGGCTCCAACGACGACCCGCTTGGTGGCACGACCTACTTTACCGTGTCGGCTGAAGCGACATTCCCGCTGCCGTTGGTCCCGCGTGACTTCGGCTTGCGTGGCGCCTTGTTTGCCGATGCCGGTACACTGTTCGGCAATGATGTCGACCCGCTTGGTGATACCGTCAACGGCGAAGATGCATCGCTGCGCGCGTCCGTTGGCGTTGGTCTCATGTGGGCGTCGCCATTTGGTACGCTGCGCGTCGACTACGCTATTCCGGTCGCCAAGGAAGACTTCGACAAGACGCAGCACTTCAAGTTTGGCATAAACAACCAATTCTGATATCGGCAGTCCGGAACCGTAAAACCGAATTCCGTTCTGGAGATTTGCCGATGGAGCAAAATGGCTTTTTTCTGCCCCATGATGGCGTGAAACTCTCGGAGTTGGCGCAGTATCTTGGGGCAGAGCTTGCTGACCCCAAGGACGCAGATGTTGTGATACGCTCCGTTTCGCCCGTAAGCCGGGCGAAGGCGGGTGACATCTGTTATATCATGTCGAAGAGGAGCAAGGACGAGCTCGCGACGTGCGCGGCATCCGCTGTGCTTTGCACCGCCGGCTTGCGATCGTTGGTACCCGATCATCTGCCTGTCCTGATTTCGAAGAATGCCCATGCTGCCTTTGCTATGGCGGGTGGCTATCTCTACCCGAAGGCACTTCGGCCGGAGGCGCTGTTGTCCGAAGGCTCCGGCATCTCGGATCGTGCAGTTGTCGACAAGACGGCGCGTCTGGAAGGCGAGGTCTCGGTCGAGCCTTTCGCGGTCATCGGCGCACATGCCGAAATCGGAGAGGGCACGCACATCGGAGCCGGCGCGATCATCGGGCCAAACGTCAAGATCGGCCGCAATTGCACGATCGCCGCCGGCGCAAGCGTGCTTTGCGCGCTCTTGGGCAACGGCGTGATCATTCACAATGGCGCGCGCATTGGCCAGGATGGCTTCGGCTATGCTCCGGGCCCACGCGGGATGATCAAGATCGTTCAGGTCGGCCGCGTCATCATTCAGGATCATGTGGAGATCGGCGCCAATACCACGATTGATCGCGGTGCCATGGATGATACCGTCATCGGCGAAGGCACGAAGATCGATAATCAGGTCCAGATTGGTCACAACTGCCGAATTGGGCGTCATTGCGCCATCGTTTCGCAGGTCGGCATCGCTGGTAGCACGGTTCTCGGTGATGGCGTGCAGATCGGCGGGCAGGCCGGACTGAACGGGCATATCAAGATCGGTGACGGAGTGCAGATCGCCGCGAAGAGCGGTGTGGTCGGCGACATACCTGCCGGCGAACGTTACGGTGGTGTGCCGGCGCGTCCCATCAACGATTTTCTGCGAGAGACCGCAGCGATTTTGGCCCGGTCGACCGGCAGCAAGAAAACGGGAGAAAAGAATGACTGAAGAAGCAAAGACTTCGCTCTCTTCGGCAGACATCATGGAGATCATGAAGCTGCTGCCGCATCGTTATCCGTTCCTGCTGGTGGATAGGATCATCGATATCGACGGTGACGAGTCCGCGATCGGCATCAAGAACGTGACCGCAAACGAACCGCATTTTACCGGTCACTTTCCGGAGTCTCCGATCATGCCGGGTGTCCTGCTCATCGAGGGTATGGCACAGACAGCCGGTGCGATCTGCGCCAAGAAGCAGGGGGAGACCGGGAACCTGGTCTACTTCATGACGATTGACAACGCGCGCTTCCGCAAGCCGGTCGTTCCCGGCGACCGCGTCGAATATCACGTGAAGAAACAGAAGCAGCGCGGTAATATCTGGAAGTTCCACTGCGATGCGAAGGTTGATGGCGCGCTCGTCGCCGAAGCCGACATCGGGGCGATGATCGTTCGCAAGGATCAGGCATGAGCAGGATAGCAGCCAGCGCCAAGATTCACGCCATGGCGGTCGTCGAAGACGGCGCTGTGATCGGCGAGAACGTCAAGATCGGTCCCTTTTGTTACGTTGGACCGAATGTCACGCTGGGTGATAGCGTAGAGTTGCTTGCGCATTCCGTCGTATCGGGCCGCACGACGCTCGGCAGCGGGTGCCGCATTTTCCCAATGGCCGTGATCGGCGGGGATCCTCAGAGCGTTCATCACGGTGGCGAAGAGACGACCTTGACGGTCGGCGACAACTGCACCTTCCGCGAAGGTGTCACGGTCAACACGGGTACCGCTGATTTCGGTAGCCAGACGATTGTGGGCAACAACAACCTGTTCCTGGCGAATTCGCATATCGCCCATGATTGCCGGGTTGGAAGCAACGTCATCATGTCCAACAACGTCATGCTTGCCGGCCACGTAACGATCGAGGATCGCGTCATTCTCGGTGGTGGCTGCGCCGTGCATCAGTTCACGCGCGTCGGTCGACAGGCATTTGTAGGTGGGCTGTCCGCGGTTAGCTACGACGTCATCCCTTATGGGATGCTGAATGGCAATCCGGGCCTTTTGAGCGGCTTGAATGTCGTCGGTATGACCCGCGCCGGCATTGATCGCGCGACGATTCACACAGTGCGCCGGGCCTATAAGGCGATCTTCGAAGGCGATAATTCGATCCGAGACAATGCCGCCGCACTCCGCGACGAGTATGCTGGTTGCGAGCAAGTCATTCAAATTCTTGATTTCATCGCTGCCGAAAGCGACCGCGCTCTTTCATCTCCGACCAGGGGACAGAAAGGGTGATGCTTGGCTCTCGCGGGTGACATGGCAAAAGGCCGCTTGGCAATCATCGCAGGCAGCGGTCTTCTGCCGTCCTATGTTGCTACGGCCGCGCGCCAGGCAGGTGAAGATCCCTTCATTATCGCGCTGAAAGATGAAGCGGACCGCTCCTGGGATGGCTTTGATCACGCGGTGATCGGCGTCGGTGACTTCGCTGCTCTCAGTCGGATATTCGCGAGCAACGGCGTAGATCGAGTCGTCATGTCGGGAGGCGTGCGCCGGCGTCCGGAGTGGCGTGAGGTCCGCCCGACGCTGAAAACGATCGTGAAATTGCCGTCGACGGTCCGCACGCTGCTCGCTGGTGGCGACGATGCCGTATTGCGCATGGTCATTACCTTGATCGAGGGGAACGGACGCCGCGTCGTCGGCGCGCATGAGATCGCACCACACCTCCTTGCGACCGTCGGTCCGTTGGGCGCAGTGCGACCGGGACCTGATGATCGAAGAGATATCGCGCGCGCCGCGGAAGCGGCCGATGCGCTTGGCAGGCTGGATGTCGGGCAAGGGGCGGTTTCAGTTGGCGGCCGCATTGTTGCGCTCGAGGGCGTCGAAGGCACGGACAGCATGCTGGACCGTGTCGCTGACCTGCGATCAGCCGGGCGCATTTCTGCGCGTCGCCGCGGCGTACTGGTCAAACTCTGCAAACCTCAGCAAGATATCCGCGCGGATCTGCCATCGATCGGCATTTCGACGATCGAGAACCTGAAAAGGGCGGGCCTGGCGGGCGTTGCTGTCGAGGCGGGTCGCTCGCTCATCCTGGAGCGTGACGCTGTCATCAAGGCTGCGGATGAGGCCGGTATTTTCGTGTGCGGACTGGATAGAGGTTTGCCATCCTGGGGGCTAGCGTGAGCGATGCGTCGCTAAAAGTTGCCATCGTTGTTGGAGAGGTCTCGGGTGACCTTCTGGGGGCGGATCTGATCGCCGCCCTGAAACGACAGTTTCCGGGCGGTGTAGATCTCGTCGGCGTTGGCGGCGAGGGGCTCGAGACGCAGGGCCTGCGCTCGCTTTTCGATTTCTCTGAACTGCAGGTGATGGGCATCACGCAAGTACTGTCGACGTTGCCAAGGCTCGTCCGGCGTATTGGCGAGACGGCGTCGGCAATCATCGCGGCAAAACCCGACGTGCTCGTTATCGTCGACAGTCCGGATTTCACGCATAGGGTTGCAAAGCGGGTCCGCAGGGCGCTGCCCGGCTTGCCTGTTGTCAATTATGTTTGCCCGAGTGTTTGGGCATGGAAGGAATATCGCGCACAGCGCATGCTCGCCTATGTCGATCATGTGCTCGCTGTCTTGCCGTTCGAGCCTGAGGTGATGCGCAAACTGGGCGGGCCGCCGACGACCTATGTTGGCCACCGTTTGACGGCCGACCCAAACCTGTTGGACGCCCGACGCCGGCGTGCGCAGACCAAGCCACGGACACGGGCCGACCGCAAGACAGTGATGTTGCTGCCAGGCTCGCGCTCAAGCGAGATTACCAAGCTGCTGCCCCACTTTGGCGACGCCGTCACCGAGTTGGTGGCGCGCAACGGCGAGATGCGTTTCGTCTTGCCGACGATGCCGCGCCGCGAGGCCATGATCCGTGAGTTCGTCAAGGAGTGGACGACCAAGCCGGAGATCGTGGCCGGCGCCGAGGCGAAGTGGCAGGCGTTCACCGAAGCGGATGCCGCCATGGCGGCATCTGGGACCGTCGTGCTTGAGCTGGCGCTGACCGGCGTCCCGTGTGTTTCGGCGTACAAGACGGACTGGATCATCAAGCTCATGACCAGCCAGATCAAAACCTGGAGCGCGGCCCTTCCGAACCTGATCGCCGACTACGCCGTTGTGCCCGAGTATATCAACGACGTGGTGCGAGGCGGCAGCTTTGCGCGCTGGATGGAGAAGCTGTCGGTGGACACCTTGCCACGGCAGGCGATGATGGAAGGGTTTGACGTTCTCTGGCAGAGAATGCAGACCGAAAAGCCGCCGGGGGAACATGCGGCCGAAATCGTCCTCGATGTCCTTCAAAAGAAAAAGCCCGGCCATTCCTGACCGGGCTTCTTTGCTATCTGTGATCGCTGATTAGCGCTTGGAAACAGGCACGTAATCGCGTTGCGGCTCACCGACATAGAGCTGACGCGGGCGACCGATGCGCTGTTCCGGATCCTCGATCATTTCGTTCCACTGGGCAATCCAGCCGACCGTACGGGCGAGAGCAAACAGCACGGTGAACATGGTCGTGGGAAAGCCCAGAGCCTTCAGCGTGATGCCGGAGTAGAAGTCGATGTTCGGATAGAGCTTCTTCTCGATGAAGTACTCGTCAGTCAGTGCAATGCGCTCGAGTTCCATCGCCACTTCGAGCAGCGGATCGTCCTTGACGCCCAGCTCGCCGAGAACTTCATGCGTCGTCTTCTGCATGATCTTGGCGCGCGGATCGTAGTTCTTGTAAACGCGGTGACCGAAGCCCATCAGGCGGAACGGATCGTTCTTATCCTTGGCGCGGGCGATGTATTCCGGAATGCGGTCAACGGTGCCGATTTCGGTCAACATGTTCAGCGCTGCTTCGTTGGCGCCGCCGTGAGCCGGGCCCCAGAGGCATGCAATGCCGGCTGCGATGCAGGCAAACGGGTTCGCGCCCGACGAGCCGGCAAGGCGGACGGTCGAGGTCGAGGCGTTCTGCTCGTGGTCGGCGTGCAGGATGAAGATGCGGTCCATTGCTCGCGAGAGCACCGGATTAACGACATATTCCTCACAGGGAACTGCAAAGCACATGCGCAGGAAGTTCGAGGCGTAGTCGAGATCGTTCTTCGGGTAAACGAAGGGCTGGCCGATGTGATACTTGTAGGCCATGGCGGCGAGTGTCGGCATCTTGGCGATCATGCGCAGGCTTGCCACCATGCGCTGATGCGGATCCGTGATGTCGGTCGAGTCATGGTAGAAGGCGGACAGCGCGCCGACACAGCCGCACATGACAGCCATCGGATGCGCATCGCGGCGGAAGCCCGTAAAGAACCGGCTCATCTGTTCATGCACCATCGTGTGATGCGTGACACGATAGTCGAAATCCTTCTTCTGGGCAGCGGTCGGCAGTTCGCCGTAGAGAAGCAGATAGCAGACTTCGAGGAAGTCGCCGTGCTCGGCAAGCTGTTCGATCGGATAGCCGCGATGCAATAGCACACCGGCGTCGCCGTCGATGTAGGTGATTTTCGATTCACAGGATGCGGTCGAGGTGAAACCAGGATCGTAAGTGAAGGAAGCCGTGTTCTTGTAGAGGGCGCCGATATCGATGACATCAGGACCGATCGTGCCGCTCTTGACGGCGAGATCGACTGATTTGTCACCGATTTTCAGTGTTGCGCTTTGTTCCGTCATTCTGATCCTCCAAACTGGCGGGTGGCGCCATAAAAGCGCCATAGGGTTAAGCGTCGTCGATGATTGCTATATGATCGCGCGCCTAATGCCAAGTTACCGTGATGCCATTTTGTGCATCGCAGTATCAACTTTTGGGCACTGCTGCGATGAGCCCTGCGCATAGCAGAAGCCGATGATAATCCTTGGCTTTTCAGCGTTCAGATTTTCCTTCAGATTTCAATCGATTATTATTGCCCGACGCCTCGATAGCTTGCATTGTGGTTGCAAGGGCGGCTGTTTTTTGGCGCAAATGCATGCCGGGGTTGAAGCCATTTGAAGTAACGAAGGCCGTGCCTGCCGCGGATGCTTCCGCGCGTGCAGCGGAGCCGTCTCTCCTGTTGAATCGATCGGCCGCCAAGCTGTTGCCGGCCATGCGCACGCAGTCCTCCATCGCGTGGCCGACACGGATCAAAGCTGCGACACGGGACTGGGCTTCATGGCTCCAAGGTTCCGCGACAGCGGAGATGGAACATGGACGGTTGTTTCTGTTCTCGCCGGTCTTCCTCGGAGCCGGCGCCGTCCTCTGGTTCGAACTGGCAAGTGACCCTCCCACGATGCGCTTGATGGCATGGGTTGTTGTGTTGGCACTTGTTGCAATGGCGGTGGGCCAAGGGCGGCCGTTTGTCCGGAGTTCAGCACTGGCCGGCTTGCTTTGCATCGCGGGAATGCTTTCGGCCCAATACGAAACGCGGAGCAGGGCGACCGTCATACTGGATACGCCCGTCACCACAACGATCACTGGTCGGGTCGAGCGTCGGGAGGGGGATGGCGCGGGTCGTTGGCGCTATATCCTCTCCATTTCCGGCACTCAGTCGCCTCAGATTAGGCGGCCGCCAGACCGGGTTTCAGTCGTCGCGCGTGGGCAGAAAGAACCGTTCGAAATCGGGGAGTGGTTGACGGGGCGGGCACGATTGACCCCGCCTGCGGGACCCGCGCTGCCTGGGCTCAACGACTTTGCCTTCAGCGCTTATTTCGACGAGATTGGCGCGAACGGTTTCTTTTATGGTTCGCCAAGCGTTTCAATGCCGCCGGCGGTCGGCACACCATCGATTTCGGAGCGCGGAGCCAACTGGCTGGATTCCCTCCGAAGCGGAATCGGAGACCGCATCCGTGGAATCCTGCCGGGCGACACCGGCGCCTTTGCGGCGTCGCTTGTCACCGACGAGCGGCGCGCGATCTCGAGGGAAACCACCGACGCGCTGCGACAGGCGGGTCTGGCGCATATCGTGGCAATCTCCGGTCTCAACATGGCGCTCTCCGCGGGTATCTTCTTCGTCGGCCTACGCCAACTGCTGAGCCTGTTTCCATCCGTTACGCAGGCGTACCCGACCAAGAAGATTGCAGCTGCTGGCGCGCTCGTCGCCCTGACAGCCTATTACATGATCTCGGGCTTTGCGGTCTCGGCAGAGCGAGCCTTCATCATGATGGCAATCATGCTGGCCGCTGTATTCTTCGACAGGCCGTCAATCAGTCTACGCAACATTGCCCTATCGGCTTGGGTGATTCTGCTCTTGTCTCCATCCGAGGCGCTAGGCCCGAGCTTCCAGATGTCATTTGCGGCGACTCTTGCGCTGGTTGCCGGTTATGCGATGTGGGCGAAGCGAGCCGCGCGCGAGCATCCCTTGCTGCAAGTCAGGGCAGTGAAGCCCGTAGTTTTTGTCGCACGCTTCTTTGCTGGCATCCTCCTTTCCTCGATGATCGGAGGCTTCTCGACCGCGCTCTTTGCAGTCGAACATTTCCATCGGCTCAGCGCTTATGGATTGCCCGCAAATCTCATGGCCATGCCGGTAATCTCCTTCGTGGTGATGCCTATGGGCATGTTCGCGATGCTGCTGACGCCGTTTGGCCTCGATGTCGTTCCCTGGAAAATCGCCGGGTTCGGGCTCGAAATTGTGATCGCCATTGCAAAGATGGTCTCGGGATGGGGCGGCAACGTCGATATCGGCCGATTGCCGGTTTGGTACTTTCCTGTCGCCGTCGCAGGCTTCCTCGTGCTTGCGCTTCTGCGCACCAGACTGCGGTACCTCGGCGCTGTTGCGATCGCGTTGACAACTCTGCTCGTTGTGCTCGCGCCGTCCAGACCGGCGCCAGATTTCATCATTGCCGAGGATGGCGGTCTCGTCGCGATTGTCGACAATCAGGTTATTGCTTCCAACCGGACGCGCCCACCCGACTTCATTTTCGACCAATGGCGAAGGGCTCTGGTTGCGGAGCAAGCCCGGCCGCCGCTCCTGATAGAGGGTGTCAAACCGGTCCGCCGGCGAGACGGCGACGGCAAGCCCGGGAGGCTCTCGGCCGACGAATTGCATAACGCCCGCAACGCGTTGCGGCAGGCCGTTGCGAGAGGCGTTGAGAACCGTTTCGTCTGCCGGAAAGGCGCTTGGTGCACAGCGGCGCACGGCAGCGGCTACGTTCTGACAATCGTCGAAGATCCCGCCTACGTCGGCGCTGCCTGCGACACCGCCGACATCGTCGTTACGCCCGCTCGTCTGCGCGCAAGCGAATGCCGGTCAGGTGCATTGTTGTTCACGGGCGAAACCTTGCGCCGCTCGGGTGCGGCAGAGATACGAATAGACGAACAGGGAACGCCTGTCGTGACGACGGCCTATACGACACTTGACCGGCCCTGGATGCTGCATCGGGCATATAATTGGCGAAGCGGCACCTTCGACGGAGAGCTGCCTGTCTTTAGTGATAGCGGCGAATGAGGCCGACCAGCTTGCCCTGAACCTTGACGCGATCGGGTCCGAAAATACGCGTTTCATAAGCCGGGTTCGCAGCTTCAAGCGCGATCGAAGCGCCCTTGCGGCGGAAGCGCTTGAGGGTTGCTTCCTCGTCATCGACAAGTGCGACAACAATATCGCCGGCGTTGGCGGTGCTGCCGTTGCGGATAATCACCGTATCGCCGTCGAAGATGCCGGCCTCGATCATCGAGTCACCCTTCACCTCGAGCGCATAATGCTCGCCTGGGCCAAGCATGTCGGCCGGAACCGTGATGTCGTGCGTATTGTTCTGGATTGCAGAAATTGGCACGCCTGCAGCGATCCGCCCCATAACAGGTACAGAGGCCGAATTGCCATTGTCCGCATGCGCGGCCGGCTTTGGCGGCGCGACCGGTTGAGGTTTGCCAAGGCTGCCCTCGATCACGCTCGGCGAGAAACCGCGGCGCGGCTGGAGACTGGGATTATATGCCTCTGGCAGCTTGATGACCTCCAGAGCGCGGGCTCGATTCGGCAGTCGGCGAATGAAGCCGCGTTCTTCCAGCGCCGTAATCAGGCGGTGGATGCCCGACTTCGACGCGAGATCGAGAGCGTCCTTCATTTCGTCGAAAGATGGGGGGACACCGGACTCCTTCATTCGTTCGTGAATGAAGAGAAGAAGCTCCTGTTGCTTGCGCGTCAGCATCGAAGTTGAACCCCAGAGTTGTGAAACAAAGCCAGAACAGACACTATATGTTCCATATGTGTTCTGCAAGTACCTAAATTTTCGTAAAACTTGCCTGCAACTTGTTCAGTTTTTGCGTCGCTTTTGAGTGAATGCGGAGAAGGGGGTTGCATTGTTCTCTTGCCCGGCGCACATCTTCGCAAATCCCCGGGGAGTTTGCCATGAGCGAAGCACATCCGCTGGACCACATTGTGCTGCCGGTGTCCAACATCAGGCTTGCGCGCGAGCGCCTCGGAATGCTGGGATTCACCGTCGCGCCAGATGCGCGTCACCCGTTCGGAACAGAGAACGCCTGTATCTTCTTCGCCGACGAAACTTATCTGGAGCCGCTGGGCGTCGCCAGCCTCGAACTGCACGAGGCGTCGGCGAGGAAGGGCAACGTCTTCACCGCGCGTGACCGTGCCTTTCGGTTTCGATGCGGCGAGGATGGACTGTCCGCAGTGGTCTTCGCGACGGGGGACGCCGACCGCGACCACGCTAGATTCCTTGCGGAGAAGATCAACGGCGGTGAGATGCTGCAGTTCGAGCGGCCGATGAAGATGCCCGACGGCTCGGAAGCCACTGCTGCATTCAAACTCGCGTTCGCAGTTGACCTGCGCGCACCTGATTTCTTTTTTTTCACCTGCCAGAGGGTCAATCCGCTGCCTGCCGATCGAAGGGCACTGCAAGTGCACCCAAATGGCGTGGGCGGGATCGCGGAGATCGTTCTTGGCGCGCCGGACCCAAAGGCGTTTGCACCATTTGTGCGCGCCGCGGCGCACGGCCTGACGGTGATCAACGAGGCCTTTGGTGTGAGTGTTGCAACGCCCAACGCCAGGATCATCGTTCTGTCCCCCGATGGACTGGATGCCTACTTCGATATTTCTGCACCCTCAGACGATCGCGGCCTGCGCGGCGTTGCCGTTGTTTTCAAGGTCGGTGATCTCGCCGTGACAGAAGCGCATTTGGCTGCTAACGGGATGACCTACACGCGCAAGAACAATCGAATTCTGGTGAAGGCAGCGCCCGGGCAGGGTGCGCTCTTCGCCTTCGAGGAGAAACGATGAGCCAGACAAATTCCGAAGTCGCGGTCGGCGAAGGCGCCGGTCGCGTCACCTTTTCGAATACCGGCAAGCTGTCGCTGATTGCCGGACCGTGTCAGATGGAGAGCCGCGAGCATGCGTTCATGGTCGCCGGTGTATTGAAGGAGCTTTGCGACAAGCTTGGTATCGGCCTTGTCTACAAGTCCTCCTTTGACAAGGCGAACCGGACATCGCTCTCCGCCCAGCGCGGCATCGGCCTTGATAAGGCGCTGGAGGTTTTTTCCGACCTCAAGAAGGAATACGGTTTTCCTGTCCTGACCGACATCCATACCGAGGAGCAGTGCACCGAGGTGGCGACGGTCGTCGACGTCCTGCAGATCCCGGCCTTTCTCAGTCGCCAGACAGACCTGCTGGTCGCAGCCGCCAAAACCGGTCGCACAATCAACGTCAAGAAGGGCCAGTTCCTTGCCCCTTGGGATATGAAGAATGTCTTGAACAAGCTCAATTCCAGCGGCAACCCGAATATCCTGCTTTGCGAGCGCGGCGCTTCCTTCGGCTACAACACGCTGGTCTCCGATATGCGCTCGCTGCCGATCATGGCGGCGATGGGCGCCCCTGTTGTTTTCGACGCCACCCATTCGGTGCAGCAGCCCGGAGGGCAGGGCGGCTCCAGCGGCGGCCAGCGCGAATTCGTGGAAACGCTGGCGCGCGCGGCCGTTGCCGTCGGTGTCGCCGGTGTGTTCGTCGAAACGCACGAAGATCCTGACAACGCGCCGTCTGACGGTCCGAACATGGTCTATCTCAAGGACATGCCGAGGCTTCTCGAAAAGCTCCTGGCCTTCGACGCGATCGCGAAAAGCTGACGTTCAAAAGACTGACATGTTCGTGTAATAGGCCACGCACGAACGTCGCTGCGAAGCATGCGCAAAGCGCCATTGTAATTTGCGCATCTTCGATTAAGACGGATTTCAAACGATTTATCCACCCTCAAGCAGGAAAAGCCGATGACCGCAATTACCGACATTATCGCCCGCGAGATTCTCGACAGCCGTGGCAACCCCACCGTCGAAGTCGATGTCTATCTGGAAGATGGCAGCATGGGCCGCGCGGCGGTTCCGTCGGGCGCGTCGACCGGCGCGCATGAAGCCGTCGAAGTTCGCGACGGTGGCAAGCGCTACCTCGGCAAGGGTGTCGAAAAGGCTGTCGAAGCCGCCAACACGGAAATCTTCGACGCCATCGGCGGCATCGATGCCGAAAACCAGATCCAGATCGACAACATCATGATCGAGCTGGACGGCACGCCGAACAAGTCGCGCCTCGGCGCCAACGCCATCCTCGGCGTGTCGCTTGCTGTTGCCAAGGCTGCTGCCCAGGCTGCCGGACTGCCGCTCTACCGCTACGTCGGTGGCGCTTCCGCTCACCTGCTGCCGGTTCCGATGATGAACATCATCAACGGCGGCGCGCATGCCGATAACCCGATCGACTTCCAGGAGTTCATGATCCTTCCGGTTGGCGCTGATTCCATCCGCGAAGCCGTTCGCATGGGCTCGGAAGTTTTCCACGTCCTCAAGAAGGAACTGTCGGCCCAGGGTCACAACACCAACGTTGGCGACGAAGGCGGTTTCGCGCCGGGCCTGAAGAGCGCCCCCGAAGCCCTCGACTTCATCATGAAGTCGATCGAGAAAGCCGGCTACAAGCCTGGCGACGATATCTGCCTTGGCCTCGATTGCGCCTCGACCGAATTCTTCAAGGACGGCAAGTACGTGCTCGAAGGCGAAGGTCGCACGCTGGAGCCGGGCGCCATGGCCGAATACCTTGCTCAGCTCGCTGCCCAGTATCCGATCATCTCGATCGAAGACGGCATGGCCGAAGACGATTGGGACGGCTGGAAGGCTCTGACCGATCTCGCTGGCAAGAAGGTCCAGCTGGTCGGCGACGATCTCTTCGTCACCAACTCGGCTCGCCTGCGCGACGGTATCAAGATGGGCGTCGCCAACTCGATCCTCATCAAGGTCAACCAGATCGGCTCGCTGACGGAAACGCTCGATGCCGTCAACACCGCGCACAAGGCAGCCTACACCGCGGTCATGTCGCACCGTTCGGGCGAAACCGAAGATTCGACGATCGCTGACCTCGCGGTTGCCACCAACTGCGGTCAGATCAAGACCGGCTCGCTGTCGCGCTCGGACCGCCTCGCCAAGTACAATCAGCTGATCCGCATCGAAGAAGGTCTTGGCCCGCAGGCCCGCTATGCCGGTCGCTCGATCATCCGCGGCTAATTGCGGCTGATTTTAACCACTTCGACCCGCGCCTTCGAAAGGCGCGGGTTTTTTCTTGCCTGATTTTTCATAGTCAACGGACAGTTAATCTCTGCCCGGTAGTCTTGAGCGCATCGAGGTAATGCGTTCGAGCGTGCGTTTATGTGGACAAAGCATCACAAGAAGAAAAAGATCGGTCGTTTCGTGGTTCCAGCCATGACGGTCGCGTTTCTTTCCTACTTCGGCTATCATTGCATTCATGGTGATTATGGTCTGCGGGCAACCGAAGGGTTCGAGCGCCAGCGGATAGCGCGTGAGAGGGAGTTGGCGGTTCTGAAAGGCAAGCGCGAGCATCTCGAAAAGCAGGTCGCGCTGCTAAGTGACGGTTCGATGGACAAGGATATGCTGGACGAGAAAGCGCGTCTTCAGCTTAATGTTTCTCGTGCCGATGAGATCGTCATATTCAATCACTATTCCAATTAACTGGAATTTAGTTAATTCAAATAAAGTGTTATTTATCAGTGGCTTGCTGGTGAATACGAGCCATGCATTTATGGCATTGCTGTGGCGAAATTTCTTCCCTATGGTACGCCCAACCAAAGAACCGACAAACCCATAGGGAGGGTTGAATGGCGCCGCGAAAAACCGCGACCGTTTCCAGCCGTAAAACTAGCGCAAAGCCGGCAAACAAGGCCACCAATGGTGGTCCTGTTGCCGATTTCACGCGTGATGAAGAGCTCAGCGCTTATCGCGATATGCTGCTGATCCGCCGCTTCGAAGAGAAGGCCGGCCAGCTTTACGGCATGGGCTTCATTGGCGGTTTCTGTCACCTTTATATCGGCCAGGAAGCTGTCGTCGTCGGCATGCAGATGGCGCAGAAGGAAGGCGACCAGGTCATCACGGCCTATCGTGATCACGGCCACATGCTGGCAACCGGCATGAGCGCGCGTGGCGTCATGGCCGAGCTGACCGGCCGCCGCAGCGGTTATTCGCACGGTAAGGGCGGCTCGATGCACATGTTCTCGAAAGAGAAGCATTTCTACGGCGGTCACGGCATCGTCGGCGCTCAGGTCTCGCTCGGAACAGGTCTTGCCTTTGCAAACCGGTATCGCGGCAACGACAGCGTTTCCGTCGCTTACTTCGGTGACGGCGCTGCGAACCAGGGCCAGGTCTACGAGAGCTTCAACATGGCTGCTCTCTGGAAGCTTCCGATTATCTACATCGTCGAAAACAACCGCTACGCCATGGGTACCTCGACCGCTCGCGCAACCGCGCAGTCGAACTACTCGCTCCGCGGTTCCGGCTTCGGCATCCCCGGCATTCAGGTCGACGGCATGGATGTCCGCGCGGTCAAGGCTGCAGCCGACGAAGCCCTCGAGCATTGCCGCTCCGGCAAGGGCCCGATCATCCTCGAGATGCTGACCTATCGTTATCGTGGTCACTCCATGTCCGACCCGGCGAAGTACCGCACCAAGGAAGAAGTGCAGAAGATGCGCTCGGAGCAGGATCCGATAGAGCAGGTGCGTGCGCGCCTGCTGGAGAAGGGTTGGGCATCGGAAGACGATCTCAAGGCGATCGACAAGGACGTCCGCGATATCGTTGCCGACAGCGCAGACTTCGCCCAGTCCGATCCCGAGCCGGATGCATCCGAGCTCTACACTGACATTCTGCTCTAATCGGGGAGGGACGACCCATGCCAATCGATATTCTCATGCCCGCCCTCTCTCCGACGATGGAAGAAGGCACACTTTCCAAGTGGCTCAAGCAGGAAGGCGACACCGTCAAGTCTGGTGACGTGATCGCCGAAATCGAAACCGACAAGGCGACGATGGAAGTTGAAGCCGTTGACGAAGGCGTCATCGGTAAGCTGCTGGTTCCGGCCGGCACCGAAAACGTGAAGGTCAATGCCAAGATCGCGGTCCTGCTTCAGGACGGTGAATCGGCATCCGACATCTCGGCTGCACCTGCTGCTCAGCCCGCACCTGCCGCAGCCGCTCCGCAGGCGGAAGAAAAGCCTGCCGCCGCTGCTCCGGTTCCGGCCGAGCCGAAGGCCGCTGTGCCAAACGATCCGGAAATTCCGGCCGGCACCGAAATGGTCTCCATGACCGTTCGCGAAGCGCTTCGCGATGCCATGGCCGAAGAAATGCGCGCTGACGACAGCGTCTTCGTCATGGGCGAGGAAGTTGCCGAATATCAGGGCGCCTACAAGGTCACCCAGGGTCTTCTTCAGGAATTCGGCGCCCGCCGCGTCATCGACACCCCGATCACCGAGCACGGCTTTGCCGGCGTCGGCGTCGGTGCTGCCATGTCCGGTCTGAAGCCGATCGTCGAGTTCATGACCTTCAACTTCGCCATGCAGGCAATCGACCAGATCATCAACTCTGCCGCCAAGACGCTCTACATGTCCGGCGGTCAGATGGGTGCTCCGATCGTGTTTCGTGGCCCGAACGGTGCGGCTGCCCGCGTCGGCGCCCAGCATAGCCAGGACTACTCGGCCTGGTACAGCCAGATCCCGGGCCTCAAGGTCGTCATGCCCTACACGGCATCCGACGCAAAGGGCCTGCTCAAGGCCGCCATCCGCGATCCGAACCCGGTCGTCTTCCTCGAAAACGAAATCCTCTACGGTCAGCACTTCGACGTGCCGAAGCTCGATAATTTCGTTCTGCCGATCGGTAAGGCCCGCATTCACCGTCCGGGCAAGGACGTCACGATCGTTTCCTTCGGCATCGGCATGACCTATGCCACCAAGGCCGTCGCCGAACTTGAGAAGATCGGCATCGATGCCGAGCTGATCGACCTGCGCACGCTGCGCCCGATGGACCTTCCGACCGTGATCGAATCGGTCAAGAAGACCGGCCGCCTCGTCACCGTCGAGGAAGGCTATCCGCAGAACTCAGTCGGTACCGAAATCGCCACCCGCGTCATGCAGCAGGCCTTCGATTATCTCGATGCGCCGGTTCTCACGATCGCCGGCAAGGACGTTCCGATGCCTTACGCCGCAAACCTCGAAAAGCTCGCTTTGCCGAGCGTCGACGAAGTCGTGCAGGCCGTGAAGGCGGTCTGCTACAAGTAACAAGGGGAGGGTATTTCGATGCCTATCAACATCACGATGCCTGCCCTTTCTCCGACGATGGAAGAAGGCAATCTGGCCAAGTGGCTCGTCAAGGAAGGCGACACGGTAAAGTCAGGCGACATCATTGCGGAAATCGAAACCGACAAGGCGACGATGGAAGTCGAAGCCGTCGATGAGGGCACGATTGCCAAGATCGTTGTTCCTGCCGGCACGGAAGGCGTCAAGGTCAATGCCTTGATCGCCGTTCTTGCTGCCGATGGTGAAGACGTATCCGCTGCCGCAAGCGGTGCGGGCTCTGCTGCTCCGGCGCCGAAGGCTGCTGAAGCTCCGAAGGCGGAAGCAGCACCGGCCGCCCCGGCTCCGGCTGCTGCGGCACCGGCTCCGGCCGCGGCACCTGCTGCGGTTTCAGCTGGTGGCAATCGCACGTTTTCCTCGCCGCTCGCTCGTCGTCTGGCGAAGGACGCGGGGATCGACCTGTCAGCGATTGCGGGCTCCGGCCCGCATGGCCGCGTCGTTAAGAGCGACGTTGAAGCCGCCGTTGCAGGTGGTGGCGCCAAGGCGGCCCCGGCTGCCGCTGCGCCGCAGGCTGCTGCACAGGCTCCGGCCGCTGCCCCGAAGGGTGCTTCCGACGAGACCGTGCTCAAGCTCTTCGAACCGGGCTCCTACGAACTCGTGCCGCATGACGGCATGCGCAAGGTCATCGCCAAGCGTCTCGTCGAGTCCAAGCAGACCGTGCCGCACTTCTACGTCACGGTGGATTGCGAGCTCGACGCGCTGATGTCTCTGCGTGCCCAGCTCAACGACGCTGCACCCCGCAAGGATGGTGCGCCGTCCTACAAGTTGTCGGTCAACGACATGGTCATCAAGGCTATGGCGCTGGCTCTGCGCGATGTTCCGGATGCAAACGTCTCCTGGACTGAAACCAACATGGTCAAGCACAAGCACGCCGACGTCGGTGTTGCTGTCTCGATCCCTGGCGGCCTGATCACCCCGATCATCCGCAAGGCCGAGGAGAAGACCCTGTCGGCGATCTCCAACGAGATGCGCGACCTCGGCAAGCGCGCCAAGGACCGCAAGCTGAAGCCGGAAGAGTTCCAGGGCGGCACCTCGTCGGTCTCCAACATGGGCATGATGGGCGTGAAGCAGTTCGCAGCCGTCATCAACCCGCCGCATGCAACGATCCTCGCGGTCGGCGCAGGCGAGCAGCGCCCGGTGGTCAAGAACGGTCAGCTGGCTGTCGCAACCGTGATGACCGTCACGCTGTCGACCGACCATCGCTGCGTCGATGGCGCGCTGGGTGCGGAGCTGCTGCAGGCGTTCAAGGGCTACATCGAGAACCCGATGGGCATGCTTGTCTGAGACAACGGCGGAGGCGGAAATGACGAAGACCGTTCTTTGCTATGGTGACTCGCTGACCTGGGGCTATGACGCCGATACGATCGGACGTCATGCCTACAAGGATCGTTGGCCAAGTGCGCTTCAGGCGGCACTCGGCAACGAAGTGCGGATCATCGCCGAAGGATTGAACGGGCGAACCACCGCCTTCGATGACCATCTCGCCGACTGCGACCGGAACGGCGCACGCATTCTGCCAACGATTCTGCAGAGCCATGCGCCGCTTGATCTCGTCATTTTGCTGCTCGGTACCAACGACATGAAGCCCGTCGTGGCGGGGTCGGCCTTTGCCGCCTGCCAGGGCATCGCCCGGCTGGTGCGGTTGATCCGTAACCACGCTTGGCCCTTCGAATTCGATGGACCGGACATCCTGATCGTGGCACCGCCGAAGATCCGCGACACGGCGAATGTGCCCTTTGCGGCGTCGTTCGTCGGCGGCATCGAGGAATCGGCAATGCTGCCGACCCTCTATCGCGACCTCGCGGACGAGCTCGGATGCGGCTTCTTTGACGGCAATTCGGTGGCGAAGACGACACCGGTCGATGGCATTCACCTCGATGCGGACAATACCCGCGCTCTCGGGCGCGGCATGGAATCGACTGTGCGGATGATGCTGGGGCTTTGAGCATGGGATCCTTCGTCTCGCTTCGTCCTGCGACGCGGGAAGATGCGACGGAGCTGGCTATGCTCACGGATATCGCATCGCATGGGTTTGCTTCCTGGCTGCGGCTCTCTGAGCTCGGAAACGGCGGCTGCGATACGCCGATGGAGCGAGGACGGCAGAAGCTGAGCGGAGACCAGGGGCAGGGCAACTGGAGCGACGCGGTGATTGCCGAAGCCTATGGCGAGATCGCGGGAGCGGCGATCGGCTACGGCCTCGACGAAGGCATACGGAATATTGAGGCGGACCGCCCGGCGCTGAAGCCGGTCATCGATCTGCAGAAAATGGTGTTGGGAAGCTGGTTTATCGGAACGCTGGGTGTCTACAGCCATTTGCGAGGCATCGGGATCGGTCGACGGCTTCTTAGTGATCAGATTGAGCGGGCGGGAAGCGCCCCGGTCAGCCTGATTACTGCAGGTTACAACGAAGCGGCTCTGTCGCTTTACAAGAAGAATGGATTTTCGGAAGCGGCGCGAGCGAATGCCGTGGCCTTCTTCGAAAACGGCAGGAAACACGAGTGGGTGCTTCTCACCCGCGACGCCCGATAACAAAGGCAGGAAAACATGGCTGAGAATTACGACGTCATCATCATCGGTTCGGGCCCCGGCGGCTATGTCGCCGCCGTGCGCGCCAGCCAGCTTGGCCTCAAGACCGCGATCGTCGAACGCGAGCATCTGGGCGGCATCTGCCTCAACTGGGGCTGTATCCCCACCAAGGCGCTGCTGCGCTCGGCCGAGGTTCTCGACCATGCCAATCACGCCAAGGATTACGGCCTCGTGTTGGAAGGCAAGATGACTGCCGACGTCAAGGCTGTCGTCGCCCGCTCGCGCGGCGTGTCGGCACGGCTGAACGGCGGCGTCGGCTTCCTGATGAAGAAGAACAAGGTCGACGTGATCTGGGGCGAAGCCAAGATCACCAAACCCGGCGAAATCGTCGTCGGCAAGTCCTCCAAACCCGTCGTCGAGCCGCAGAACCCGGTTCCGAAGAACATCAAGGGTGAGGGCACCTATAACGCCAAGCACATCATCATCGCCACGGGCGCACGCCCGCGCGCGCTGCCGGGCATCGAGCCCGATGGCAAGCTGATCTGGACCTATTTCGAGGCGATGAAGCCGGCGGCCCTACCGAAGTCGCTGATCGTCATGGGCTCTGGCGCCATCGGCATCGAGTTCGCCAGCTTCTATCGCTCGATGGGCGTCGACGTCACCGTTGTCGAGGTCATGCCGACGATCATGCCGGTCGAGGACGTCGAAGTCACGGCGATCGCCCGCAAGCAGCTCGAGAAGCGCGGCATGAAGATCCTGACCAGCGCCAAGGTCACCAAGATCGAAAAGGCTGCCGACAGCCTGACGGCGCATGTCGAGACGGCTGACGGCAAGGTCCAGCAAATCACCGCCGACCGTATGATCTCGGCCGTCGGCGTGCAGGGCAATATTGAAAACCTCGGTCTCGAGGCCGTCGGCGTCAAGACCGACCGCGGCTGCGTCGTCATCGACGGCTACGGCAAGACCAATATCGCGGGCATCTACGCCATCGGCGACGTCGCCGGCCCGCCGATGCTCGCCCACAAGGCAGAGCATGAGGGTGTCGTCTGCGTCGAAAAGATCGCCGGCCTCCCGAACGTTCACCCGACGGACAAGGGCAAGGTCCCCGGCTGCACCTATTGCCACCCGCAGGTAGCCTCCGTCGGCCTGACCGAAGCCAAGGCCAAGGAATTGGGCCGTGACATCCGCGTCGGCCGCTTCTCCTTTGCCGCCAATGGCAAGGCGATCGCGCTTGGCGAGGACCAGGGTCTCTGCAAGGTGATCTTCGACAAGAAGACCGGCGAACTGCTCGGTGCGCACATGGTCGGCGCCGAAGTCACCGAACTCATCCAGGGCTTCGTCGTCGCCATGAACCTGGAGACGACCGAAGAAGAATTGATGCACACCATCTTCCCGCATCCGACGGTTTCCGAAACCATGAAGGAAGCGGTTCTGGACGCTTATGGTCGTGTGCTGAACGCTTGATAGTTTCCTTTTCCGCTCTCTATGACGGATTGGATCCCATCCGATCCCGGACTGGAAAAAGCGAAAGGAAATCATCATGTCTATGGGTACGCAGGCACTGCTTATCTTTCTCCTGATCGGCCTGGTGGCGGGGTTCCTCGCCAGTCTGGTCGTCGGAGGAGGCGGATTGATACGGTGCCTGCTGAGCGGCATTATCGGCGCGTTCGTCGGAGGCTTTCTCTTCAACGCGCTCGGCATATCGCTCGGTATCGACAATGCGTTGGTGGTGCAGATCATTCACGCGACGGTCGGGGCCATCATCGTGGTTCTGATTGCAAGGGCGATAGCGTAAAGGGGCGAGGGCAGGATGGAAGGCGTAGGTTGGATTGCCACGGTCATCATCGGGGGCTTGGCGGGGTGGCTCGCGGGCATTCTGATGGGCATACGTTTCGGCGTTCTGATGAACATTATCATCGGCATAGTGGGCGCGGTCATCGCCAGTGCGATCTTTACCCGCGCCGGGATCTATGTCGCCAGCGGTTGGCTGGGTTACCTTGTGACGGGTTTCATAGGCTCTTGTATCTTGCTATTTCTGGCAAAACTCGTCAGACGCTGACGAAAGAGGCCGCTTCCGGCGGTTTGAAGGCAGGTTATTGATGGTAACTATTCTCGACAGGATGAATCCAGACGCTGAAAAGCGCGTGCGGCACCCGGAAAAGGCCCATCGGCCCGATCAGGAAGTCATGCGCAAGCCGGATTGGATCCGCGTCAAGGCACCGACCTCCAAGGGATACGCGGAAACGCGCTCGATCGTGAAGGAGCACAAGCTCGTCACCGTCTGCGAGGAAGCCGGCTGCCCCAATATCGGCGAGTGCTGGGACAAGAAGCACGCGACTTTCATGATCATGGGCGAGATCTGTACGCGCGCCTGTGCCTTCTGCAATGTCTCGACTGGCAAGCCGAATGCACTCGATATGGCCGAGCCCGAGAACGTCGCAAAGGCCGTCAAGCAGATGGGCCTCAGCCATGTGGTCATCACGTCGGTTGACCGCGACGACTTGGAGGACGGTGGTGCCGAACATTTCGAAAAGGTGATCTGGGCGATCCGTGCAGCGTCGCCGACGACCACCATCGAGATCCTGACACCTGACTTCCTGAAGAAACCCGGCGCCCTCGAGCGCGTCGTTGCCGCCAAGCCCGACGTGTTCAATCACAACATGGAGACGGTCGCCGGCAACTACCTGACGGTCCGCCCCGGGGCCCGCTATTTCCACTCCATCCGCCTGCTGCAGCGCGTGAAGGAGCTGGACCCTACCATGTTCACCAAATCAGGCATCATGGTCGGCCTCGGCGAAGAGCGAAACGAAGTGTTGCAGCTGATGGACGACCTGCGGACCGCCGACGTCGACTTTCTGACGATCGGCCAATACCTGCAGCCGTCCCGCAAGCATCACAGGGTCATGAGCTTTGTCACACCCGACGAGTTCAAATCCTACGAGACGGTTGCCTACACCAAGGGCTTCCTGATGGTGGCTTCGAGCCCGCTGACCCGTTCGTCGCATCATGCCGGCGATGATTTCGCGCGCCTGAAGGCCGCACGCGAGAAAAAGCTGCTGATCGCAGCGGAATAATCAACGAGCGCTTGCATTTTTCGAAAGCCGCGGCGATTTTCCCCGCGGCTTTTTGTTTGCGGAGGCGACGAGAAATGCCGGCTTACATCTACGATACGCGGAAAGCCGCCAATGTACTCCGGCAGTCCGCGCGCATCATGATCATCGGCTGCTCCGGGGGCGGCAAAAGTACCTTGTCGCGGAAGATCAGCCGCAGGCTCGATCTTCCCTATTTCTCCATGGATAGGGAGTTCTTCTGGCTGCCGGGATGGGTCAAGCGCTCGAAGGACGAAGAGCGCCGCCTGATCACCGAGGTTGTCGCTGGCGAACGGTGGCTGATGGACGGAACCGGCCCATCGACTTTCGATCTTCGCGTCCCGCGCGTAGAGTTCGTTGTCTGGGTGCGAATGCCGCGCTGGCTTTGCCTCTGGGGTATCTGCAAGCGCGCATTCTTCCATTTCGGCAGAACGCGGCCGGACATGGCGCCCGGATGCCTGGAGCGCCTGCCGGACCGGGAATTCCTGACGTACATCTGGACCTTCGAGAAGCAGTTCGCGCCTCTTGTGATCGCGGGATTAGACAAGCACGGGCGAGATGTCCCGGTTTTTCAGCTGAAAAGCCGGCGGGAGGTGAACCATCTTCTTGATCTTCTCGGCGCTCCCACTTAACTGCCGGTCATGCCTCAGTTCGAAACGCATCGCCCCGTCCCGCATTCTGCCGATCAGATGTTCGACCTCGTCGCCGACGTCGAGCACTATCCGCAATTCCTTCCGCTCTGCGAGGCGCTGAGCATTCGCAGTCGCAAGGAGCGTGACGGCAAGGTTCTGCTGATCGCCGATATGACAGTCGGTTACAAGGCGATTCGCGAGACTTTCACGACGCAGGTGCTTTTGAACCGGGCCGAACGCGTCATCGAGGTCAAATATATCGACGGGCCATTCCGTTATCTCGACAATCGCTGGCGCTTCGAGGATACGGCTACGGGCAGCAACGTCCACTTCTTCATCGACTACGAGTTCAAGAGCCGCATCCTGGGCGCGGTCATGGGCTCGATGTTCGATCGCGCCTTCCGGATGTTCTCGGAAGCCTTCGAAACGCGGGCGACGAAGATCTACGGCTGAGCCAGTTCCCGGATCATGCTGAGCGCGGTTCTGACCGTCGCAAGCCGTACTTCAGCGCGACCGATGTCGCCATAGAGCATCTTCCGATGGATAAGGCCGCCCGCGCGCGACTTCGCGGCTAGGTGGACAAGGCCTACCGGCTTTTCAGCCGATCCACCGCCGGGCCCGGCAATTCCGGTGACAGCGACCGCAATGGCTGCGCGGGAGCGGAAGAGGGCCCCATGCACCATCTGCCGCGCCGTCTCTTCCGAGACTGCGCCGAACCGGATCAGCGTTTCCGCCTGCACGCCAAGCATCTCCATCTTGGCGGTATTCGTGTAGGTGACGAAACCTCTGTCCACGACAGCAGACGATCCTGAAATTTCAGTCAAGGCGCCGGCAATCAGCCCGCCGGTACAGGATTCCGCCATCGAGACCATCAGGCCCGAGGCTGCGAAGTCGCGAATGATTGCCTCTGCCTGCACGATGATATCGTCAGGGAAGATACTCATCTCAGGAGCTCCGATAGACGACCGTTGCGGTGGCGATCGCCGCGATACCCTCGCGCCGACCGACAAAGCCGATCGTCTCGTTCGTCGTTGCCTTCACCGAGCATCGGTCGATGGTGATGCCGAGAAACTCGGACAGTTTGGCGCGCATCTCGTCGCGATGCGGCCCGACCTTCGGCGCCTCTGCGATCAGCGACACGTCGGCGTTCATGATTGTGCCGCCGCGTTCCCGCACGATCTTGGCCGCGTGCTCGATGAAGATGCGAGACGGTGCACCCTTCCATTGCGGATCCGATGGTGGGAAATGATCGCCGATATCGCCCGCGCCACAAGTGGCAAGCAATGCATCGGTGAGGGCGTGCAGAGCCACGTCCGCATCGGAGTGGCCCTTGAGCTTTTGGTCGTGCGGAATGAACACGCCGCAGAGCGTTACGCCGTCGCCGGCCTCGAGCTGGTGGACGTCGTAACCGTTGCCGGTGCGCACATCCGGAAGTGCCTGTCCTGAAAGTTTGCTGTCTGCCATGGCGATGTCCCGTTTGACCGTCAGTTTTACATTGTCCGCCAGTCCCTCGATAATGCGCACCGGCAGGCTGGCCCATTCGGCAATGGCGGCGTCGTCGGTAAAATCGGTGAGGTTTGCGGCAGCCGCCTTCTCGTGGGCGGCGAGGATCGGCTCGAAGGCGAAGGACTGCGGCGTCTGCGCTGCGTAGAGGTGAGAGCGGGAAACGGTATCGAGTACCGTTCCGTCGAGATCAGCTCGCTTCAGCGTGTCGGAAACGGGCATGGCGGGGAGAATTGCCGGCACGCCCTCCGAGAGCAAGCCGGCGATGCGATCAAGAAGCGCATGATCGAAGAAAGGCCGCACGGCGTCGTGGATCAGAACATGCGAGAGGTTCTTGCCGCGCAAATGGCGCAGTCCCGCCAAAACGGATTGCTGTCGCGTTGCGCCGCCGTGAATAGCTTCGATCTGCGTGCCGGACTGGAGTTGAGCGGCGGCCTTGGCAAACAGGGCCTCGTCGTCGGGATGGATGACCACGACGATGTGGCGGGTAAGCTCCCAGCTGGCGAACTTTTCCAGTGTGTGCGTGATCACAGGCTTACCGCCAATCGCCCGATACTGCTTCGGGCCCTCTGCCGACGCGCCTGCGCGCTCGCCGCGTCCGGCCGCGACAACGACAACACCTATTGCTGGTTGCTTTTGATGCATTTGCGGCATAAATCCTCAAAGCGCGACTTTGCAGTCGGTGCTTAGCGGCTTGGCGCACCGAATTCCAGCATTTGCCCGAAAAATATCAATTCGCGCACTGCCCTCTTGGCAAGCCATTCAAACCTGTCTAAAAATAGTGCACGCATTCGGCGTGCCTGAAAGATAATCAATTGCTGGACTTTGACCTCGCTTCACCTTTGCGGATTGGACCTGTGGAAGTCAGGAACCGTGTTGTTCTGGCCCCTATGTCCGGCGTGACGGACATGCCGTTCCGGCAGCTGGCGTGGCGTTATGGCGCCGGGCTTGTGGTCACGGAAATGGTTGCGAGCCGTGAACTGGTCAATAGCACTGCCGAATCATGGGCGCGCCTCGAAAGCGCGGGTTTTGAGCCCCACATGGTGCAGCTCGCTGGCCGTGAAGCGCATTGGATGGCCGAGGCTGCGAAGATCGCTGCCGATCATGGCGCCGACGTCATCGATATCAACATGGGATGCCCCGCCAAAAAGGTGATTGGTGGCTACTCCGGCTCCGCCTTGATGCGCGATCCTGACCATGCCCTCAGCCTCATTGAGGCGACAGTCAAGGCGGTCAGCGTTCCCGTAACTCTGAAGATGCGGCTCGGTTGGGACGAGAATTCAATCAACGCGCCCGATATCGCACGTCGAGCAGAAGACGCTGGCGTCCAGTTGATCACCATCCACGGCCGCACGCGCATGCAGTTCTACGAAGGCCGGGCCGACTGGGATGCGATCCGCGCGGTTCGCGATGCCA
The DNA here is from genome assembly GCF_014194695.1 of Rhizobium sp. BK399. Classification (GTDB taxonomy): domain Bacteria; phylum Pseudomonadota; class Alphaproteobacteria; order Rhizobiales; family Rhizobiaceae; genus Rhizobium. The sequence goes on from NZ_JACIAH010000011.1 coordinate 143,033, forward strand.
TTGCGGTGCCCCTGGTTGCAAACGGCGATGTCGAAACCGTCGAAGATGCACATGAGATCCTGCGTCGCTCGGGAGCCGATGCCGTCATGATTGGCAGAAGCTGTCAGGGCAGGCCATGGCATGCCGGCGTACTGGCTGGCAAGACGGCGCCGGAAGTGTGGGAAGTCCCCGACATCGCCACCGAGCATTACAGAATGATGCTCGAGTTCTACGGTGAGGCAGTTGCCGTTCGCCATGCAAGGAAGCACCTTGGCTGGTATCTCGAACGTTTCGCGCCTGGTCTTGCTGCGCAGGAGAAGGCCGCGATCATGACCGCGCGCGAGCCCGATGAGGTAGCTGCAAGGTTTTACGAGGCATTGATGGCTGCGGCATCGAACACGCAGACCCGGGAGGCTGCATGACGAATGACGTGCCATCGTCGATCGACAACGGCGGTAGCGCAGTTGCGATCGCTGTACTCAATGCGATCCAGAATCCGGTCGTGATGGTGAACGAGGCCGGCCTCGTCGCTTTCGCGAATTGGGAGGCGGAGGCCTTCTTCGGTGCAAGCGCCGCCCACCTTGCCCGCTACAAGATCTCGACCTTCATTCCGTTCGGCAGTCCGCTGCTGGCCTTGATCGATCAGGTTCGCGAACGGCGGGCGCCGATCAACGAGTATCGTGTCGACCTCAGCTCCCCGCGCCTCGGGCAGGACAAGCTCGTCGATCTGTATGTTGCCCCTGTTGTCAGCGATCCGGGTTCCGTCGTGATTGTCTTCCAGGAGCGATCTATGGCGGACAAGATCGATCGGCAGCTGACGCATCGCGCGGCGGCCCGCTCGGTCACCGGGCTTGCATCTATGCTGGCGCATGAGATCAAGAATCCGCTGTCTGGCATTCGCGGTGCGGCACAGCTGTTGGAGCAATCGGTCGTTGATGACGACCGCGCTTTGACGCGGCTGATCTGCGACGAAACCGACCGCATCGTCTCGCTCGTGGATCGTATGGAGGTCTTCTCGGACGAGCGGCCCGTTGATCGGATACCAGTCAATATTCACTCCGTTCTCGATCATGTGAAGGCCGTGGCGAAGGCCGGATTTGCGCGGCACCTCCGGATTACCGAGAACTACGACCCGTCGCTGCCGTCGGTCTACGCAAACCGTGATCAGCTCGTGCAGGTGTTCCTCAATCTCGTAAAGAATGCCGCTGAGGCTGTGGGCGATCGCCCGGATGGCGAGATCGTTTTAACGACGGCTTATCGCTCCGGCATTCGTCTGTCGGTCGCCGGGACCCGCGAAAAGATCTCGTTGCCGCTGGAGTTTTGTGTTCAGGATAACGGTCCCGGCGTGCCAGCTGACCTCCTGCCGCATCTGTTTGATCCATTCATTACGACGAAGACGAACGGCAGTGGGCTTGGCCTCGCGCTCGTCGCGAAGATTATCGGTGATCATGGCGGCATCATTGAATGCGACAGCCAGAACAACCGCACGACATTCCGCGTCTTGATGCCGGCCTCCAAGGACGCATCGATGGACGACGCAACGACCATAACTCCCACAGGACCTACTCGATGACAGCAACGATCCTCGTCGCGGATGATGATGCGGCAATTCGTACCGTGCTTAATCAGGCTCTGAGCCGCGCCGGCTATGACGTGCGAATTACCTCCAACGCCGCCACGCTCTGGCGTTGGGTGTCGGCGGGTGAAGGCGATCTTGTCGTGACCGATGTCGTAATGCCGGACGAGAATGCTTTTGACCTGTTGCCGCGGATCAAGAAAGCGCGTCCCGATCTCCCGGTCCTCGTCATGAGCGCCCAGAACACGTTCATGACAGCGATCAAGGCTTCCGAGAAGGGCGCCTACGATTATCTGCCGAAGCCGTTCGATCTGACCGAACTGATTGGTATCATCGGCCGTGCGCTGGCCGAGCCGAAGCGTAAACCTGCCAAGCTCGACGAGGACATGCAGGACGGTATGCCGCTTGTCGGTCGTTCGGCGGCGATGCAAGAAATCTACCGCGTCCTTGCTCGCCTGATGCAGACCGATCTGACGCTGATGATCACCGGCGAATCTGGTACCGGCAAGGAACTTGTGGCGAGGGCGCTGCATGACTATGGCAAGCGCCGCAACGGACCGTTCGTCGCCATCAATATGGCTGCAATTCCGCGCGACCTGATCGAATCCGAGCTATTCGGCCACGAGAAGGGTGCATTCACGGGCGCCCAGACACGTTCCACCGGCCGCTTCGAGCAGGCAGAAGGCGGCACGCTGTTCCTCGATGAAATCGGCGATATGCCGATGGACGCTCAGACGCGGCTACTACGCGTCCTGCAGCAGGGCGAATACACCACAGTCGGGGGGCGCACGCCGATCCGTACCGACGTTCGGATCGTCGCGGCGACCAACAAGGACTTGAAGCAGGCGATCAATCAGGGGCTTTTCCGCGAGGACCTGTACTACCGCCTGAATGTTGTTCCACTGCGTCTGCCGCCGCTGCGTGATCGTGCCGAGGATATACCGGATCTGGTGCGCCACTTCGTCCAGCAGGCGGAAAAGGAGGGACTTGGCTCCAAGCGTTTCGATCAGGAAGCGCTCGATCTGATGAAGGCCTATGCCTGGCCGGGCAACGTGCGCGAGCTGGAGAACCTCATTCGGCGGCTGATGGCACTTTATCCACAGGATGTGATCACCCGGGAAATCATCGAAGCCGAGCTTCGGTCGGATGTGCCCGACAGCCCTATCGACAAGGGGCCGATCCGCAATGGCAACATGACGATCGCCCAAGCTGTTGAAGAAAACATGCGGACATACTTCGCCGGTTTCGGCGACGGCCTGCCGCCGCCGGGACTTTACGACCGTGTGCTGACGGAAATGGAGTACCCGCTGATTCTTGCTGCCCTTACCGCGACGCGCGGGAACCAGATCAAGGCTGCCGATCTCTTGGGACTGAACCGCAATACGCTGCGCAAGAAGATCAGAGAGCTGGGCGTATCGGTGTATAGAAGCTCCCGAACTGCTTGACAATGTGACCGGCGACGTTGCATTTTCGCCACAATGCGTTGCTTAGAAGTCACGCATGGGGCTCGGGTTTTCGCAGCTGTCTAAGAGCGCAACGACACGGGTTGTTGTCGCACAGGCAGGCTGACGGTTTCCGCGCCTGTCCGCGGGAGCGGCGGAAGCGAGTGTCTGCCGCCAGGAGAATTAAGCGAATGGAACAGGATGCAGTGCCGCCGCCGGCGGAAGGCGAAGCTGTCACGGCAGTGACCGATCGCCGTGCCCTGTTTGCGCTGCCGGGCCTGATTCTTGCCGGTGGTGCGCTTCTCTGCGCCACGCTGACGCTGTTCGTGCTGCTGGGGCTGACACCTATCGCGCCGACCTATCACGTCGTGGTCACCTCGGTCGTCGTGAACTCGTTCTTCGTGCTCGGCCTAATGGCGTTGATCGCGCGCGAGGTCTCTCGCCTGCTCAAGGCACGCAAACGCGGGCGAGCGGCGGCGCGGCTTCACATCCGCATCGTTGTACTTTTCTCGATCGTCGCGATCACTCCGGCGATCCTCGTCGCCATCTTCGCCAGCATCACGCTGAACGCCGGCCTCGACCGGTGGTTTGCGCTTCGGACGCAGTCGATCATCAGTTCCTCCCGCAATATCGGGCAGGCCTACATGATGGAGAATGCGAGCTACTTGCAAGGCCAGACGGTGTCGATGGCGAATGACCTCGAACGCAACCGAGCGCTGTTCAATCTCGATCGCACGGGCTTTTCCGACCTTATGACTCGGCAGGCCCGTGGACGCGGGCTTCTTGGCGCCTTCCTTGTCCAGTCTGACGGTTCTGTGATCATTCAGGCCGATATCAAGACCGAGAAGCCATTGCCGGCGATTCCTCAGGACGCTCTGGATAAGGCGGCCGCCGGACAGCCGACCCTGATCCCGCCAGGCATCACCAACCTCGTCGGCGCCATCATCAAGCTTGAGGCGATCGATGGGGCGTTTCTCTACACTGTTCGCGCCGTGGACCCGAAGGTTATGGGCGCCATGCGGATGATGGAGGAGAACGCCACCGAGTACAAATCGATGGAGGCGGGGCGCTTCTCGCTGCAGATCGCCTTCGCGGTTCTGTACATCGGCTTTGCCTTGATCGTTCTGCTGGCCGCCATCTGGACAGCAATCGCCGTCGCCGACCGCATCGTGCGTCCGATCCGCTTGTTGATTACAGCCGCCGACAGTGTCGCTTCTGGCAACATGGATATCATTGTTCCCGTTCATGCTGTGGACGGCGACGTTGCCAACTTGTCACGTACTTTCAACAAGATGATCTCGGAAATTCGCACGCAACGTGATGAAATTCTGGAGGCCAAGGATGAGGTGGACGACCGTCGACGCTTCATCGAAGCGGTCCTTTCCGGCGTCACGGCCTCGGTTATCGGCGTCGAGCACGACCGCAGGATCACAATCGTCAACAGTTCGGCGGAAGCGCTGATGGCCCTCTCGGCCTCAGAGATGCTCGGCAAGCAACTCTCCGAGATCGCACCTGAAGTCGACCAGGTCCTGACGGAAGCCGCATCCCGCTACCGCGGCGATTTCCGCAAGCAGATTGCCCTTGTCCGAGCCGGGACCGTCCGGACGCTCAGCGTGCAGGTCACGCGCGAAGAAGTGCGCGACATGAGCGAATCCTATGTCATTACGCTCGATGACATTACTGACCTTGTCATCGCGCAGCGCTCGACCGCATGGGGCGACGTCGCTCGCCGTATTGCCCACGAGATTAAGAACCCGCTGACGCCGATTCAGCTGTCAGCAGAACGCATCCAGCGCCGCTATGGCAAACAGATCAACCAGGATGACCGCAGCGTCTTCGATCAGTGCACGGAAACGATCATCCGGCAGGTCGGCGACATCGGCCGCATGGTAGACGAGTTCTCTTCCTTCGCCCGGATGCCGAAGCCGACCAAGGAGCCAAGCGATCTGCGCAAGATCCTGCACGATGCCGTGTTCCTGCGCGAGATGGGCAATAGTCATGTGAACTTCCTGCAGGAACTGGGTGACCAGCCGCTGGAAGGGCAGTTCGACAGCCGCATGCTTGGTCAGGCCTTCGGCAATTTGATCAAGAATGCGGTTGAAGCGATCGAGGCGGTGCCGAGCGGAGAACGCGACGAGCGCAAGGTCCTGGTAAGAGCTTCGCTCGACCCGGTACGCGACCGCTTTACCGTCGATGTGATTGATAACGGTCGCGGTCTACCGGTGGAGAACCGCCACAGAATTCTGGAACCCTACATGACGATGCGCGAGAAGGGCACGGGCCTCGGACTAGCGATCGTCAAGAAGATTATTGAGGAACATGGCGGGCAGCTCGAACTTCACGATGCGCCCGCTGATTTCGACCAGGGAAGAGGGGCTATGATCCGCGTGCAACTGCCACGTCTGGAAGCCGCGCCGTCCGCCCTGGCCGCAAGTGACAAGGAAAGCGTTTATGGCCTCTGATATTCTGGTCGTCGATGACGAGCACGACATCCGCGAGATCGTCTCCGGTATCCTGTCTGATGAAGGACATGAGACCCGCACCGCACATGATAGCGACAGTGCGCTGGCTGCGATCTCCGATCGCGCCCCGCGGCTGATCTTTCTGGACATCTGGATGCAGGGCAGCAAGCTCGACGGTCTGGCGTTGCTCGACGAGATAAAGACACGGCACCCGGACATTCCTGTTGTCATGATCTCCGGCCACGGAAACATCGAGACCGCCGTGTCGGCGATCAAGCGAGGGGCCTTCGATTTCATCGAAAAGCCGTTCAAGGCCGACCGACTGATCCTCATCGCCGAGCGCGCGCTTGAGAATTCAAAGCTCAAGCGCGAAGTCTCTGAACTGAAGCGCAAGGCCGGCGATCCGGTCGAGCTTATCGGTACCTCCGTTGCAGTCTCGCAGCTCCGCCAGACGATCGAAAAGGTATCGCCCACCAACAGCCGCATCATGATTTTCGGCTCGTCGGGTTCCGGCAAAGAGCTCGTCGCGCGTATGATCCACAAGAAGTCGACGCGTGCAAACGGCCCATTCGTGGCGCTGAACGCCGCCAACATCACGCCCGACCGCATGGAGATCGCTCTCTTCGGTACGGAAGGCTCTCCGGGCCAGCCGCGCAAGATCGGCGCCTTGGAAGAGGCGCACCGCGGCATTCTCTACCTGGACGAAGTCGGCGAAATGCCGCGAGAGACGCAGAACAAGATCCTGCGTGTTCTCGTCGATCAGCAGTTCGAGCGCGTCGGCGGTTCCAAGCGCGTGAAGGTCGATGTTCGGATCATATCGTCGACAGCCTACAACCTGGAGACCCGCATCGCCGAGGGTTGGTTCCGGGAAGATCTTTATCATCGCCTTGCCGTCGTACCGGTGCGCGTGCCTGCACTCGCCGAACGGCGCGAGGACATTCCGTTCCTAGTCGACCAACTGATGCGGCAGATCTCCGAGCAGGCCGGCATCCGCCCGCGCCGGATCGGCGATGACGCGATGGCCGTGCTGCAGGCCCATGATTGGCCGGGCAACATCCGCCAACTCCGCAACAACATTGAGCGGCTGATGATTCTCGCCCGTTCGGACGGCCCTGATGCGCCTATTACGGCGGAAATGCTGCCGACCGACCTCGGCGACATGCTTCCGAAAGTCTCGGCGAAGAACGACTATCACATCATGACGCTGCCGCTTCGCGAAGCGCGCGAAATGTTCGAGAAGGACTACCTGATTGCGCAGATCAATCGCTTCGGCGGCAATATCTCGCGCACGGCGGAGTTTGTCGGCATGGAGCGCTCGGCTCTGCACCGCAAGCTGAAGTCGCTCGGCGTTTGATTGAGATGGCGCTGCGGCGCCGTCTCCCATTTTCCCGCACATATCCACGCACAGGTTTCCATGCCCAGAATAGCCTACGTAAACGGCCGCTATGTCCCACACGCGAATGCGATGGTCCATATCGAAGACCGCGGCTATCAGTTCGCTGACGGCGTCTACGAAGTCTGCGAGATAAGACACGGCTATATTGTTGATCTTACCCGCCACCTGAACAGGCTGGAGCGGTCACTGGGTGAGTTGCGCATTGCCTGGCCGATGAGCCGCAATGCGTTGACTCGAGTTATTCGCGAAACTGTGCGACGCAATCGGGTTCGTAACGGCCTCTTCTATCTGCAGGTCACCCGCGGTGTTGCGCGACGTGACCATGTGTTTCCAGTCGAGGGAACGCCATCCTCCCTGGTGATCACCGCCAAGAGCACGGATCCCTCTGTTATCGCGAAAAAGAATGCGACGGGCATCAAGGCGATCACGGTTGCGGACAATCGCTGGGACCGAGTCGACATCAAGTCCGTCGGCCTCCTGCCGAACACCCTGGCGCGCCAGCAGGCGAAAGAAGCCGGTGCGCAGGAAGCGATCTATGTCGACGCGGACGGCATGGTGAAGGAGGGAGCCGCCACCAACGTCTGGATCGTCGATCGTGACGGCACACTCGTTACGCGCCCGGCCGACCGCGGTATCCTCCGCGGCATCACCCGCACGACGCTGATCGACGTGGTAGCCAAGCTGGGAGTGAGAATCGAGGAGCGGAAATTCTCGGTCGCGGAGATGCTCGCCGCACGCGAAGTCTTCATCACAGCTGCCACGAGCATCTGCTTTCCGGTTGTGTCGATCGATGCGCAAACGATCGCAAATGGCCATCCCGGCAGTGTCTCCCAGAAAATCCGGGAAGCCTTTTTCGACGTTGCGGAAAAGATTGCGATTTGATACCAAGACTTTCTGGGCAGAGGGGATGAGGGTTGTCAGCTGCCTGCAGGCGAGGTTGATTAGTATTCCACCGGCAAAACAAAGCCGGCAATAAAGAAAGAAGCGGCGCGATGGCGGAACGTTCTCAGAATTTGCAGGACCTATTTCTCAATACTGTTCGCAAGCAAAAGATTTCCCTGACAATTTTTCTCATTAACGGCGTTAAGCTGACGGGCGTCGTTACGTCCTTCGACAACTTCTGTGTTTTGCTTCGCCGTGACGGCCATTCGCAACTCGTGTATAAGCACGCAATCTCGACCATCATGCCCGGCCAACCGATGCAGATGTTCGAAAACGAAGAAGCCGCCTCCTAACGGGACCTGCAATTATCTCGACACGCGATACCAAGAACGATTCGATCATCCCGGAAGCTTTAAAGCACCGGGATGATATGCGCGCGACTGTTGTCGTGCCTGTGCTCAAACAGCCGCGTGCTGGGCGGGGAGGCGGCGATTCTACGCCCCTGGTTACACGCACACCAGAAAGTCGCCTGGAAGAGGCGACTGGCCTTGCCCAGGCTATCGACCTTGATGTCGTGCACGGCACTATCGTGTCCGTCAACGATCCGAGGCCCGCGACGCTGATGGGCACCGGCAAGATCGCAGAGATCAAGGCAACGTTGGATGCCAACGATTCCGGCCTCGTGATCGTCGATCACCCGTTGACACCAGTGCAGCAGCGCAATCTCGAGAAGGAATGGAACGCCAAGGTTATTGACCGCACCGGTCTTATCCTTGAGATCTTCGGCCGACGCGCGTCGACCAAGGAAGGCACGCTGCAGGTCGATCTGGCGCACCTGAATTACCAGAAGGGCCGTCTGGTCCGCAGTTGGACCCACCTTGAACGCCAGCGCGGTGGCGGTGGCTTCATGGGTGGTCCCGGTGAAACCCAGATCGAAGCCGACCGCCGTTTGCTGCAAGACCGTATCATCAAGCTCGAGCGTGAGCTTGAGCAGGTGGTGCGCACGCGCCAACTCCATCGCGCGAAGCGCAAGAAGGTGCCACATCCCATCGTTGCGCTCGTCGGCTATACCAACGCCGGCAAGTCAACGCTTTTTAACCGCATCACGGGTGCAGGCGTGCTTGCCGAAGATATGCTCTTCGCAACGCTCGACCCGACGCTGCGCCGGATGAAGTTGCCACATGGCCGTACCGTGATCCTCTCAGACACCGTTGGTTTCATTTCGGACCTTCCGACCCATCTTGTCGCCGCTTTCCGCGCGACGCTGGAAGAGGTGTTGGAAGCGGACTTGATCCTTCATGTCCGCGACATGTCCGACGTCGACAATCAGGCGCAGAGTGCCGACGTGCTCCGCATCTTGAAGGACCTCGGCATCGACGAGGAAGAGGGCGACAAGCGGATCATCGAAGTCTGGAACAAGATCGATCGCCTTGAGCCGGAAGCGCACGATGCGATCGTGCAGAAGGCAAGTAGTGCCGAGAACGTCGTCGCCCTGTCCGCGATCAGCGGCGAGGGCGTCGATACGCTAATGGGAGAGATCAGCCGCAGGCTGTCGGGCGTGCTGACGGAGGCGACAGTACGCCTGCCTGTCGACAGGCTCGCGCTGCTGCCGTGGCTTTACGATCATGCGATTGTCGATAGCCGCGAAGACAATGAAGACGGCTCCATCACACTTGACGTGCGCCTGTCTGAAGCTGAAGCGGTCGAACTGGAACGTCGCCTTGGCAACGGGACGAAAGCCGCTAAAGAGGACTGGGAGCGCTAACGCAAGCCCGCCGGGACGACCGGCTTCGCGCTTCCGCAAGCGACTGTCTTCGCGCTAGGTGTCCTGGGGTCAGCCCAGCCGCCGTTCGATTGCCTTCGCTGCCTGCCAGATTTCCTCCATCCGCTCCAGACTCGCAGCCTCCAGTGTCTCGCCTTCTGCATCAAGAACCGTTTCTATATGATTGAAACGTCGGCGAAACTTCGTGTTAGTACCCCGCAATGAGTCTTCAGGATCGGCCTTTACGTGCCGGCCAATGTTGACGACCGCGAAGATAAGATCGCCGAGCTCATCGCTGACCTTTGCTTGATCCCCATCAGCCAGCGCAACGCGCAGTTCGCCAATCTCTTCCTCGATCTTGTCGAGGATCGGTTCAGGAGCGGACCAATCAAATCCCACCTTTGCGGCGCGCTCCTGGAGCTTCAACGCTTCGGTGAGGGCAGGGAAGCTCCGTTGGACGGACCCCAGGAAACCAGCGTTGAAATCCTCGCCGAGGCCGCGCTTGGATCGTCGTTCCGCGCGCTCGCGTTTTTCGGCCTGCTTGATATCATCCCACTGCTTCTTCACCGCATCCGGCGTGTCTGCATCGGAACGGGCAAAGACATGCGGATGCCGGCGGATCATTTTCCGCGTGATCGCCTCGACGACGTCGCCAAATGAGAACTCGCCTGCCTCTTCCGCCATGCGTGCGTGGAAAACGACCTGCAACAGCAGGTCTCCCAGCTCTTCGCAAAGGTCGTCCATGTCATTGCGCTCGATCGCGTCGGAGACTTCGTACGCTTCCTCGATCGTGTAGGGCTTGATTGTCTCGAAGGTCTGGACGATGTCCCACGGGCAGCCAGTTTCGGGATTGCGCAGCGCGGCCATGATCTCGATCAGGCGGGAAATGTCTTTGGAGGCTTCCATGGTCACTCAGTTCAGTGGAATGTCGTTGTCGCTCTTCGATGCCTGGTAGCTGTTCGAGAGCGTGTCGTAACGCGCCTTGATGCGCGCAGTCTGTGCCTTCAACTCGGCCTTCAAATGCTCGTCTTCGGTCTCAACCAGATCGGCGACGGCAAAGCTGTTCCAGAATGCATTGCTGCGCCTGTAGCCGCCCGGTTCCAGGCCGAAAACCTCCTTCAGGATCTTGAGGTCGTGCGGAATGGCGAAGGCGTCGCGCGAATCCTCGTGGCTAAAGAAATAGTAGAAATTGTCGAACCCGGCCCAGGTGATAGCCGACATGCACATGGTGCAGGGTTCGTGCGTCGACAGAAAGATGAGATCCTTGGTGGCCGGCTTTTCGCCCAGTTCGTAGAAGCGCTTCAGCGTGTGCACCTCGCCATGCCACAGCGGATTTTCAAGCTCGTTGTTGGTCTCTGCGATGACGAGCGAGAGATCTGATTTGCGCAGGATCGCGGCGCCGAACACCTTGTTGCCGGCAGCGACGCCGCGTTCGGTCATCGGCAGGATCTCCTTTTCCATGACGTTGAGCAGGCGGGCGGCGATAGTCTTATCGGGCATGGCGTTCTCCTTGGTGGCTGCACTCTAACGGCAGCGGCAGGCGAGGCAAACGCCGATTTCGACAGCGAGCGGGATTTGTCACAGTCTTTCTGCTGCGCTGCGGCAGACGCAGGTGTGTCCGCTGCGCCGCACCGGTGACTTTTACTCAAATCATTGGAAGACCGAGTAAAAGAATACGCGCCCGCGCGGGCATTGGAATTTCTGTTTCTTCATTTGGTTGGGCAGAGAGTGCATATTCCGGCAACTTCGAAATGGATTGATGATGTCTCCCAAGACTGAACAACTGTCGGTATTTCCTGCCTTCTTCCGCGTTGAAGGCAGGATCGCGGCTGTCTTCGGCAATGGCGACGAGGCCTTCGCCAAGGTCCGCCTGCTCCTCAATACCCAGGCGCGGATCGTTGCCTATACGGACCGTCCTGAGGCCGATTACCATGCCTTTCTGATCGCCAACCGGATCGAGACCGTACGATCAGGCTTTGCTGCCGAACAGATCGTCGGAGCAACACTCGTCTTCGCGGCGACCGGAGATGCTGCGCAGGATCGCGCCATCGTTGAGGCGGCGCGCGCCGAGAAGGTGCCGGCCAATGCCGTCGATCAGCCTGATTACTGCGACTTCTTCACGCCAGCGCTTGTCAATCGTGCGCCGGTGGCCGTCGCTATCGGCACAGAAGGTGCCGGCCCGGTTCTGGCGCAGATGATCCGTGCACAGGTCGATCAGTTGCTTGCGCCGTCGCTCGGTCGTCTTGCCGATTTCGCGATCGGTTACCGTAAGGCTGTCGAGCAGATTGTGCCCAAGGGCGCTGCCCGCCGCCTTTTCTGGCGCCGCTTCTTCTCAGGCGCTGTCGCCGATGCTGTCGCGAACGAGAACCTGCCGCAGGCGCGGCGTGCGGCCAATGGCTTGTTGCAGTCCGCCGAAAAGGTCCAGGGCCACGTCTGGCTCGTCGGCGCCGGTCCCGGTGCCGCGGATCTGCTGACGCTGCGCGCCCAGCGTGTGATGATGGAGGCCGATGTCATCGTCTACGACGCCCTCGTGCCGCAGGAAATCGTCGATATGGGCCGCCGTGACGCCGAGCGTTTGTCTGTCGGCAAGCGTAAGGGATGCCATTCGAAGTCCCAGGAAGAGATCAACGATCTGCTCGTGCATCTCGGTCGCGAAGGCAAGCGCGTGGTTCGTCTGAAGTCCGGCGATCCGCTCGTGTACGGCCGGGCAGGCGAGGAGATGGCTGCACTGCGGGCTGCAGGCATTTCCTATGAAGTTGTACCAGGCATCACGTCGGCTTTCGCCGCTGCCGCCGATTTCGAACTGCCGCTGACGCTGCGGGGCGTGGCGTCGTCGCTGGTCTTCACCACTGGCCACGATCTGACCGGTGACGTCTTGCCGGATTGGGCGAGCCTTGCGGTCTCGGGCGCAACGATCGCCGTCTACATGGGTCGCACCGTCGCGGCATCCGTCGCCGAGCGCCTGATGCAGGCAGGCCTGCCTGCGGAAACGACCGTCGCCGTCATTGAGAATGCAAGCCGTTCCGATCGCCGCCTGCTGCATGGTATTCTGCGGGATCTTCCCGACCTGCAGCACCGTGACGAGTTGACCGGTCCGGTCATGGTTATTATCGGCGATGCGGTCGCAGGCGCCAATTTCGAACTGTCGGAACCGCTTGTGCGCGAACGCGCCCGGTCCGAGGAATTTGCAAGGAGCTGAACATGGTAGACAAGGTTCTCACCGCCAACCGCTTGACGGATGGCATCGCCGTCTGGCTGAACGCCAACGGCGAATGGGTTACCTCGCTGCAGGAAGCCCTTGTGGCTCGTCACGCCGAGGCCGTCGCGGCTCTGGAAGCGATCGGCAAGAAGTCCTATGCCGACAACCAGGTGGTGGACGTCGCCGTCGTCGAGGTTCAGGAGACCGATGGCGTGCTCTGGCCGCTGCGTCTTCGCGAGCGCATTCGCGCCCAGGGTCCGACCATGGAATACGCGCCGGGCTACCAGCCCGCCGACCCCGCATTCATCGCAGTCTGAGGAAGCAGATGTATCGTTACGACGAATTTGACCACGCTTTTGTCGCCGAGCGCGTCGAGCAGTTTCGCGACCAGGTCCAGCGCCGCCTTTCCGGCGAGCTTGCCGAGGATGCGTTCAAGCCGCTGCGCCTGATGAACGGTGTTTATCTGCAGCTTCACGCCTACATGCTGCGTATCGCAATTCCCTACGGCACGCTGAGCTCGCGCCAGGTGCGGATGCTCGCCCATATCGCGCGCAAGTATGACCGTGGCTACGGCCATTTCACGACCCGCCAGAACCTGCAGTTCAACTGGCCGAAGCTGTCCGAGATCCCGGATGCGCTGGCCGAGCTCGCCTCCGTCGAAATGCACGCTCTGCAGACGTCGGGAAACTGCATTCGCAACGTGACCGCCGACCATTTCGCCGGCGCTGCAGCCGACGAAGTCGCCGATCCGCGTCCCTACGCCGAAATTCTGCGCCAGTGGTCTTCTGTCCATCCGGAATTCTCGTTCCTGCCGCGTAAGTTCAAGATCGCCGTCACCGGCGCCGAGCGCGACCGCGCGGCGATCCAGGTCCACGACATCGGCCTGCATCTGAAGAAGAACGAGAAGGGCGAAATCGGCTTTGCCGTTTACGTCGGTGGTGGCCAGGGCCGCACGCCGATGATCGCCAAGCTGATCCGTGACTTCCTGCCGGAAGAGGACCTGCTGTCCTACACGACCGCGATCGTCCGCGTTTATAATCTCAACGGCCGCCGCGACAATAAATACAAGGCTCGCATCAAGATCCTCGTGCACGAAACAGGCACGGAAGAGCTGACCCGTCAGATCGAGGCCGAGTTCGCGGAACTCAAGGACTCCGAACTGAAGCTACCCGAGGCCGATGTCGAAGCGATTGCTACATATTTCGCGCCGCCGGCTCTGCCTGACCGTGCCGAAGGATGGGAAAACCTGGCTCGCTGGAAGAAGGCCGACCCGGCTTTCGCCCGCTGGGTGCAGCAGAACGTGCAGCCGCACAAGCATCCCGACTACGGCATGGTGACGATCTCGCTGAAGCCGATCGGCGGCATTCCGGGCGATGCTTCGGACAGCCAGATGGATGCGGTGGCCGATATCGCCGAGGAATACGCCTTTGACGAAGTTCGCGTCAGCCATGAGCAGAACCTGATTCTGCCGCATGTGGCACTTGCTGATCTCGAGGCTGTCTATCGCGGTCTGGTTGCCATCGGCCTTGCCGAAGCCAATGCGGGTCTGATCACCGATATCATTGCATGTCCCGGGCTGGACTACTGCGCGCTTGCCAATGCGCGCTCGATCCCCGTTGCGCAGGAAATCTCCCGGCGCTTCGGCGATCCGGATCGCCAGGCTGAAATCGGTGAGCTGAAGATCAAGATCTCCGGCTGTATCAATGCCTGCGGCCATCACCATGTCGGCCATATCGGCCTGCTTGGCGTCGAAAAGAAGGGCGCTGAGCTATACCAGATCACGCTTGGCGGTTCGGGCGACGAGCATACGTCGATCGGCGAGATCATCGGTCGCGGCTTCGAGCCGGACAAGGTGACCGACGCGATCGAAACGATCGTCAATACCTATCTGACAATCCGCAAGGAGCCGTCGGAAATATTCCTCGAAACCTATCGTCGCGTTGGTCCGCAGCCGTTCAAGGACGCGCTCTATGGTTCAGCGGCAGAAGCGGCCTAAGGAGAGGACGATGACCGAGATTTGGAGAGAAACCGGCTTCGTCGAGAACGATCCCTGGGTGATCGAGACGGAAGAGGTCAAGGCGGGCGAGGGACAGAAGCCCCTCCTTACCCTGGACGAGCTGATCGCCAAGGCCGACGAGAGCAATGAGGTCGGCTTCGGCGTGCTGATCAAGCCGGCGGACGACATTCGCAAGCTTGAGCCCTACCTTTATCGCCTGGAGATTGTCGCTGTTGCCTTCCCGGCGTTCAATGACGGTCGCGCCTTCAGCCACGCGTCCCTGCTGCGCGACCGCCTGGGATATACCAACGAACTGCGCGCCGTCGGGGACGTGCTGATCGACCAGATTCCGCTGATGCAACGGGTCGGCATCGACAGCTTCGCCGTCACCAACGAGACTGCGATAAAGCGTCTCACGGAACATCGTCTGCCGGGGATTCCGCATCATTATCAACCGGCTGTGCGTGACGCGGACGCCGGCAAGGGCTATAGTTGGCGCCGTCAGGCGAAGCCGGCTGCGTAAGCACCGGATCGCCGTCAAGGAATTTGACGGAACGGTGCAATGAAGACTTTTGAAATCGCGGTGATCGGTGGCGGCCTTGCCGGCATGATCGCCGCTATCGCCTTGGCTCGCGGCGGACGCAACGTTGCTCTCGTTGCTCCGCCGTCATCAGGCCAGGATAGGCGCACGACCGCGCTCATGGATCAGTCGATCCGTTTCCTCGACAGGTTGACCCTTTGGGAAAAGCTGCGTCCGGCGGCCGCTCCGCTTTCGACGATGCGGATCATCGACGGCACGAATCGCCTGTTGCGGGCTCCCGTCACCACCTTCCGGTCCGTTGAACTCGATCTCGAAGCCTTCGGCTACAATTTCCCGAACAAGGCGCTGATGGAAGTGTTGGAAGCCGCGATTGCCGCTGAAGGCAACATCACGTGCTTCAACTCGTTTGCCGACCTGATCGATATCAGTGCCGATTCCGTGACCATTACGCTTGCCGATGGCGAAGTCCTGTCGGCCTCGTTCGTGGTGGGCGCGGATGGGCGCAAGTCCAAGGTGCGCGAGACTGCTGGTATCGATGTGAAGACCTGGTCCTATCCGCAATCGGCCATGGTGTTAAATTTCCAGCACTCGCTGCCGCACGAAAATATCTCGACGGAGTTCCACACCGAAAGCGGCCCCTTTACGCAGGTGCCGCTGCCGGGCAATCGCTCAAGCCTCGTATGGGTTCAGAACCCGTCCGATGCGGTGGCTCGCAATGAACTCTCGCTTGTTGAACTGAGCAACGTCGTCGAGGAGCGTATGCAGTCGTTGCTCGGCAAGGTGACGGTCGAAGAGGGCGTGCAGCTCTGGCCCCTGTCAGGCATGATGGCCCATCGCTCCGGCAAGGGACGAATTGCCCTGATCGGCGAAGCCTCGCATGTCTTCCCACCGATCGGCGCACAGGGGCTCAATCTCAGCCTGCGCGATGTGCTGACGCTGTCGGATATTCTGTGCACGCGGCCTGAGCTGCCGATCGCTGCCGATGCCGGCGACCAGTTCGATCGCAAGCGTCGCGCCGATATCATGACCCGTACGGCAAGCGTCCATCTTCTCAATCGCTCGCTGCTGTCCGATTTCCTGCCGGTTCAGATGATGCGCGCTGCCGGCCTGCATATCCTTTCGGCGCTGCCGCCGCTGCGCAGCATCGTCATGCGAGAGGGCATCGAGCCAGGGCGCGGCTTCCGCGACATTCCGGGCGCGATCAGGGAAAGACTAAGCCGGAAGAAAGCCTGATTTGATCGCAATCAGGACGGCCGAGACGGTCACGACGGATAGCGCCGTCGTGATCAGGATCGTCGCCGAAGCACGCTCCTGCCAGACGCCGTATTGTTGTCCGATGACGAACACGTTGGTCGCCGTCGGCAATGCGGCGAGCAGCACTGCCGCAT
Source organism: Rhizobium sp. BK399 (assembly GCF_014194695.1). Taxonomy (GTDB): domain Bacteria; phylum Pseudomonadota; class Alphaproteobacteria; order Rhizobiales; family Rhizobiaceae; genus Rhizobium. The sequence goes on from NZ_JACIAH010000011.1 coordinate 159,656, forward strand.
AGACCCAGATAGGGTCGAAGCCACCGACGGTGGTCAGGGCAAGATAGACGACGATCGGGTGAATGATCAGTTTTGCCGGAACGATGTAGCCGATCTCAACAGGCACGCGCTTCAATGGCCGAAGTGCCAGTGTCACCCCCATTGCAAAGAGGGCGCACGGCGCGGCAGCCTGCGCGAGATAGTCGACGAAGCGCTGGAATGCAAGCGGCTGATCGACGTGCAGGCCGGCGGCAACAAAGCCGAGGGCTGTCGATAGAATAAAGGGATGAAAAGCCACCTTCCGAGCGATATCGATCGCCAGGCGACCAACGGAGCGCCGGTCGTCGCCAGCCACCGCCATGAGCGCCGGAGCGACGATGAAATGCAACGCATTCTCCAGGCAGACAATCAGCGCCACCGGCACAGCCGCACTTTCACCGAGCGCCAGCAAGGCGAGACCTGGCCCCATATAGCCGATATTGCCGTAGGCACCGGCAAAGGACTGGATTGTGCAGTCTGCCAGCGAATTGCCCCGGACCCATCGGCCGATCGCAAACAGCACAACGAAGATTGAATAGGTTGCCGCGAGGTCGGTAGCAATGAAATCGATGCGCGTCAGATCCTCGAAGGGCGTGCGTGAGACTAGCTTGAAGAAGAGCGCGGGTAGGGCGGCATAGATGATGAAGGTGTTCATCCAGCCGAGCGCCCCGGCCGGCTGCTTCGTCACTTTGCCTGCGATATAGCCAATGAAGATCAAGCCGAAGAACGGCAGAAGCAGACTGACGATATCGGACAACCATTATTCCAATGCAAATTTCTGTAGGGCGGTTTTCCGCTTAGCCGATTTTCATCAGGATTGGAAAGGTCTGCTGGAACCAGATTGCGACATCACTGACGAAACCGAACATAAAAGCGAGACCAGTTAGGACGAGAAATACTCCCATAACTTTCTCGACAGTCCCGAGATGTCGGCGGAAGCGCGTCAGGAAGCCCATGAAGGCACCGGAAAAGCCTGCGGCAATCCAGAAAGGTATGGCAAGACCAAGGGAATAGACGGCCAGCAGACCGGCACCCGAGCCGACGGTTTCTCGCGAAGCCGCAACGCCAAGGATCGCGCCGAGCACGGGGCCGATGCAAGGCGTCCAGCCGAAGGCGAAGGCTAGGCCCATCACATAGGCGCCGGTCAATGTCGCCGGTTTGCCGCTGCCTTGAAAACGCGCCTCACGGGCCAGGATGCCGATCCGAAAGATCCCCAGGAAATTCAGACCCATAACGATGATGATCAGGCCGCCGATCTTCGCCAGCAGATCGAGATGTTGGCGAAGCGCCATACCAATGCTGGATGCCCCGGCCCCGAGGGCGACGAAAACGGTGGCGAATCCGAGCGTGAAGAAAAGGGCTGAAAACAAAACGTCCCGTCGGCCGTTCGGCACAACGGCGACCGCGTTGCCACCGCGGAATTGCTCGACGGAAATGCCAGCCATATAGCAAAGATAGGGCGGAACGAGAGGCAGTACGCAAGGAGACAAGAACGATAGCGCGCCCGCAAAAAGGGCGCTCAATAACGAAATATCGGCAATCGACACTTAGGCACTCCGGCGGCAGGCAATCATCGGCCGAGTCCTACCCCAGGCGAGGCTTCTGGGCCAATCACCTTTTTGCGCTTTCGGATAACCGAGCATCTGCCAAGAGCGCAAAGCGTCCCAAAGCAGAAATGGCGCGCCAAATGGCGCGCCATCAGGAAATTCAGGCGTTATCAGACGCCAGCATCAACGATCCCGGCAGACGGTCCGGTACTTGGTGATATAGTGATGATGGCTCTTCTTCTGGTAAGGCTCTTCCCAGCATCTTTGCCGCGATGCGTAACGGGGACGATCGTAATCATAGTCTTCGTCATCATAGGCATAGCGCGGACCATGCCTGTAATAGCGCGGAGGTGGCTGATCGTCATAGTAACGCGGGCCGCCACCGCCGAATTCGAAGTAGACGCCGTCTGCAAAGGCGGGCGCGCTCACAAGCAGCGTCGCGAGACCGGCGGCCGCAATAACAAGCTTTCTCATAGTCAGTCTCCATGTGTCTCTGACGTAGCGCCCTCGAAGCGCTCTTGGTTGAACAGATTAGGGCCGACGAATGAATGTGCACTGAAGCCGGCGTTCATCTTACAGTCATGCTTGGCAGGTTCCCGAACAGCGGTGATGATTCCCTAAATGGCCGATGCAGGGCGCTGCAGCAGGCCGGGCGCGTCAAGTGCGCGCTTTTCTTGAGCGCGTCGCAGGGCGGCGGCACGCTTAATTATCAACGCAGGATCGGTGTTGCCGGTCAGTGATCAGTGTCGGAAATATGCGGAACGTGCAGTATCTGGCCATCGAGCAGAAGCAGGAAATGTTCTTCATCGAGCCGATTCACGATCTCGCCTTCCTCCGTTATATAGTCAGTCTTGGGCGAAGCCGCGTTCTGGCCGGAAATCCTCATCTGCTGAATGACGACATAAGTCTTCCCTCTGTCGTCCTGACACCGAAACCGCCTTTCCTCTCTATAGTTCGACATGGCCGAGCCTCCATCGCATTGAACAGAATCTTTGCTCGCAGCAGTGCAATTTCAAGGCCTACCGATTCCCTCGAGCAGATTTTGCTTTCTGCGCGGAAAACAGCATCTGGAGTGGCAGCCGAGGGAGGCTCGGCTGGGTTCGATCATCAACCGTCTTGCGAGATCAACGGGCAGCATTCGCGACGCGATTGCCGGCGTTCTGAGTGGCGTTGACGGTATTGGCGGCATCACGCCCGACACCCTTGATGGTGTTTGCGCATGAGGTGAGGGCGATGAGCAGGCACAAGGCGGCAGCGACTTTGGCGGTGATCGTCATTGAGGCGTTTCCCAGTTGAAGATGTTAGGTAATGCGCGAGACCGCAAGTTGTTCAAAACGAACCAAATTCGCGCCTGAGCGAGTGCGGGAGACGAAGAGAGGGACGGCCACAAAGAAAGCCCGGCGGGATATAGTCCACCGGGCCTTTTAAACGGACCTACATAGGCGATGCTGGTCCGGCAGCGCAGATTTCAGACGCTGCAATCAACTAACGACCGACGCGGCCAAAAGTTCCTCAATGCTCGCCAAAACCGAGTGGCCGAAGAGGCGGCCTTTCACTAGCCCGAACCGGCCGGAAGCGGTGTACCGACTACATTCAATCTTGCGGTCGGCTTAGGCGAACGGCGGAAGCCAAGGTGTGTGTGATGGGGCGTATGAGAGCATCGAATTTCAAGCTCTCCCCGCACAAGGAAACTTCATTTCTTTTGTTCACTAATTTTATAGACAATATTCGATGCGATAACGAAGGAGAGATATATGTCGCTGCGATTGGTGGGCATTGCCGGTAGTTTCAACCGTCCATCCAAGACCTTTGCCCTCGTCGGGCACATTGCTGGGCTTGCTGCAGAAACCTACGGGTTCTCCAAGACGGTTTACGATCTCAAGGACCTGGGGCCTTCTCTCGGAACTGCCTTGTGGCGAAGCGAGTTGGATGAGCAGGCGAGCCAGGTGATCGATGACATCGTCAAAGCCGACGTTCTTGTTATCGGCTCGCCGACTTACAAGGGGTCTTACCCGGGCCTGTTTAAGCATCTGATCGATCTGATCGAGCCAGCCGAACTTCGGGCCAAACCGATCATCATTTCCGCAACCGGCGGTGGGGACCGCCATGCGCTGATTGTCGAGCATCAACTGCGACCGCTTTTCGGCTTCTTCATGGCCCACACACTGCCGACGGCCGTCTATGCCTCGGACCGCGATTTCGTCGACTACAAGGTTACATCCGAAGCGCTGTCTACCCGCATCGGCTCTGTCGTCGATGAGCTTGGCAGCTTCTCTTTCGTACCGTCCGCAAGGGGTTCGTTGCAGGCGGCCGAGTGAACGGGCGAGGGAGGGTGACATGGTCAGTACAGAGAAAGGCGAGCTTTGGAGTGTGTTCGACTTCGCGCGCCGCTACCGGCTGACGATACGCGAGCAGAATCGCCTCCTGATGCTGTTTGGTCCCGTCGCCGGTGCTGCGGAGTTGCTTGCGAATGCCAGGCGCAACCAACTGATTTGAGCGAGAGGAAGGAAAAATGAGGATGCAGTCTCTTTTTCTATGGTTCCGGTCGGTGATCCACCACGGTCTTTCGCAACCGGCCGGGTCATGGAGTGAACTGACTAGGGAAGGCGAGCCGACCGCCCGCGATTACGAAATCTACTATTGGAACCCATCTCCCGGGCCCTGGTACTGAAAGAAGGATTGAGATGGTCGTTTTCGACGATCGCCGCGTCGCTCCGCGGTTCCGGTTTGCGGGTGCCGCAGCAGACCTTGCCGCCCAAGCGGCCACGATCCTCGCTTTCGGGTTCCTTTTCGCAGCCACCCTTGGGGTCTTCTAGGACCAATAGCTCGTTCATACGCCGCGATAAGGATTGATGATGACGCCAGTACTTATTCTTCCCGGGCTTTTTGGATCAGGGAACACGCACTGGCAAACCGCCTGGTTACAGGATCATCCCGAAAGTCGGCTCGTCGAACAGGACAACTGGGGCAACCCGCACCTCATGACATGGCGGGCAAAGCTTGAGGCGACACTTGAAGATGCAGGAGAAGCCTACATCGTTGCTCATAGTTTAGGATGTCTGCTGGCGGCAAGCCTCGCTGGTCGGTCCTCCGTGGCGCGAGTGAGGGGAGCGCTGCTGGTTGCGCCCTGCGACCTGCCGGCGACCGACAGATTGCATCCAGGACGGATCGCTTTCGGTACGATGCCGACGGCCGAGTTGCCGTTTCCGAGCATGGTGATTGGAAGCCTGAACGATCATTACATGTCGCTCGATCGCCTGACACTCTTCGCTCGCCTCTGGGGCAGTGAGCTGCACAATGTCGGCCTGGCAGGGCACATCAACGTCGCCAGTGGCTATGGCCGCTGGCCGGGTGGCTATCGTATTTTCGAGAAGCTGAAGGCCAGAACGCATCACCTCGACAAGATACCGACGAAAAGGCCGTTACTCGGCAGAGCGTCGTCTTCCGCGTGGTAGGGCTTACTCTGCCGGCGCCCCGATCGACCGTGCTGTCAAGCGTCAAACCAGCGACAGAATTACTTGGGATACTGTGAGGGCCAATCAGGCGGGCCCAGGCGCTATCCGCTGCCGTGACCATTTTGGGCACAAGTGCTTGAATGGCGACAAAAAACAGCTACACAATCACCCACCATTGAAAGCCGATATCACCTACCAACAAGGGTCACCGCTCATGAGCCTCCGTATCAACGATATTGCACCTAATTTCACCGCGGACACCACGCAGGGTCCCATCCAGTTCCATGACTGGATCGGCGATGGCTGGGCGGTTCTCTTCTCGCATCCGAAGAACTTCACGCCGGTTTGCACCACCGAGCTTGGCGCGATGGCGGGGTTGGAGCCCGAATTCCGGCAGCGCGGCGCCAAGATTATCGGTATTTCCGTGGATCCGGTAGAAAGTCACAGCAAGTGGAAGAGCGACATCAGGACGGCGACAGGCTTTGATGTCGACTACCCGCTGATCGGCGACAATGAGCTGAAGGTTGCCAAGCTCTACGACATGCTGCCGGCTGGAGCCGGTGAAACCTCGGAGGGCCGGACACCCGCCGACAATGCGACCGTCCGCTCGGTCTTCATCATCGGCCCGGACAAGAAGATCAAGTTGATCCTCACCTATCCGATGACGACGGGAAGGAACTTCAACGAGATCCTGCGCGCCATCGATTCCATCCAACTGACGGCGAAGCATCAAGTTGCAACGCCGGCGAACTGGCAGCAGGGCGAGGACGTGATCATCACGGCGGCCGTCTCGAACGAAGACGCCATAACCCGGTTCGGTTCGTTCGACACGATTCTTCCGTACCTGCGCAAAACCAAGCAGCCGCAGGCGTAATCTTTCGGGTGGGAGCCGGGTACGCCCGGGCGCCCATTCTACGCAGACTGGCTTGAAGCGCTTCACGGCTCTGCCCAAAAATTGAGAGGCGGCGAAATTCGGCGCCTCTTTTGTTGTTCGCCATGTTGTCGTCCTCGGCACGCATAGCGACACAAACTCCCACCTGTTTCTCGCGTTTGCCGGGCCAATGCGAGTAGGGTAGGGCCGCACACAGCAAGCAGGTCATTGGCGCCATTTGCCCATTTATTTCCACTTTTACGCGTGATGCCCCTCGCATCTGCTGGGAGGCACGGATACATTGCGTCGTGAGCATAATCGCCGGGCAGGAGAAACGAGCATGAGCAGATTTCGCGCTTTGATGGCAGCCGGAGCGATGTTTGGCCTTTCCGCGCTCGCGTCGGCGTGCGCGACCCCCCCGAACTCGATGGGCTCTGCCTCAGGCTATGTGCCTGGGGATTCAATGAATCGAGCCTGCGAGGATGGCTTCAGACCAAGCGACGGACGCTCGTGCAGCTATTGACGGAGCGCTGTGATTCGATAGCAGCGGATCGCTAATCTCGGCCGTCCGCCTGCTTGATCTCTTGCCAATGCGGATAGTGCTCAGCACACCACCATCGCGTTTCGCCGCTCTTCGACGATGTGTGCCCGAAGCCTCCCCATTTCCCGCATCCGGCAACACAGCAGTAGTGGTTTATATGGATGTTGGCGCCGGGCGCATTCGAGTGGTTTTCAATGCTCATCGCGAAGGATTCCCACTGTCCTCGTCAGCTTCAGGTGTGCGGCACCTCAGTCTACACTACTTAAATATCAAGTAAAAAAGCATGTATGGCGAGATAGTTGCCCGGCGAGCTGGCGGCCGCAAGTGCGCGTCATTGTTCCACTTCGCCGTGGAAATGTTGCAACTTCTCTTCCCAAAGTCCCCGCTGCTCGCCAAAGATTGCTATTGCCGCAATCGACCTCCGTAAGAGAAAAAGGGCATTCCGGCGCGTACGCGGTATTGACGTCGTCAGCGTGTTAGTATGGACAAGAACACTACGTCTGGCTCGCAGTACCATCCTCTCAAAACCGAAATTAGTCGCGGAATGATCACAGAAAGAAAGCAAGAAACCAAATCGGTCGAATCAAGCAGCCGTGAAGCGCCAAGCTTCCGCGCGCGTGTCGCCGTTGTCATCCCTTGCTATAATGAAGAGGTCACGATTGGAGCGGTCGTCCGCGATTTTCGCGTGGCACTTCCCGACGCAACGATCTACGTCTTTGATAACAATTCTTCTGACCGGACGATCGCCTGGGCGCGGGAGGCAGGCGCAATTGTCAACACTGTCCGTGAGCGAGGCAAAGGCAATGTCATCAGGCGCATGTTTGCCGATGTGGAAGCGGACGTCTATCTGCTCATTGACGGGGACGGGACATACGATGCGAGCGCCGCACCAATTCTGATTGAGGAAATGTTGGCGCATGGCTTGGACATGGTAGTGGCTAGCCGAACTTCCACAGAGCGGGAGGCATATCGGCCCGGACACAGGTTTGGAAACTGGCTCTTGACCGCTTGCGTAATGATGATTTTTGGACGGTCTTTGACTGATATGCTTTCGGGTTATCGGGTGTTCTCGCGGCGCTTTGTTAAGTCGTTCCCTGCCCACGCCTCCGGCTTTGAGACCGAAACGGAATTGACAGTACACGCTTATGAACTCCGGATGCCAGTGTCAGAGGTAAAGACCGTCTACCGGTCGCGCCCCCCGGGCTCGTCAAGCAAGCTTAATACATATCGTGATGGACTGCGGATTCTTCTGACAATATTCCGTCTTTTCAAGGCCGAGAAGCCGCTCGTATTCTTTGCAATAGGATTTCTATTCTGCGCTGCTGCCTCGGTGATACTCGCACTTCCTCTTCTGGCAACTTATTTGGAAACAGGCCTTGTTCCTCGCATCCCGACTGCTGTGCTGGCGGCATCACTCATGCTATTCGGTGCGCTGCTCTTAACATGTGGCATCGTATTGAACACCGTTACGAGAGGCCGCATGGAAATAAAGCGCCTTGCCTATCTCGCTGTGCCAGGGCTTTGGCGCTCAGGTACTCATGGCTGAACTGCCTAGACAGATACTGAGCTTCGCTGTCGCGGGCATCGTCGGTTTTGCGGTTGATCTGGGTGTCTTGCTGCTCGCCGTGCACTGCGGCTTAGGGTTCTTTTTGGGCCGATCAATCTCGTTCCTCGCTGCGGTACTCGCAACTTGGCAAATCAACCGGCACTTTACTTTTGAGCGCGGGCCCGATCAGGAAGTTCAAAAGGAGTGGTGGCGGTATTTCGCCACCATGTTACTGGGCGGATTCTTCAACTACGTGGTTTACAGCTTAATCGTCTTGTCATTTCCGAAGCTCTGGTTGTTGCCCGCAATTGCGGTAGCCGGCGGCTCTCTCGCTGGCATGAGTTTTAATTTCGTAGGTGCGAAATTGTGGGTATTCAAACCAGATCTGGTACGGTCGCCGAAATGAGGGTGTCAAAAGCTGAGAGGCGAACGGCACTGCTCAATAAACCGCAGGCGCCGTTAGTGGCCGCCATCATCGTTCCGCTATTATTCGGCTTCTACTCGGTGATCCTGGGTGCGGATGCAAACTGGGACCTCTACAACTATCACGTCTATGCGCCGTTCGCGTTGATGAATGGCAAGGTGTCAATCGACCTGGCACCTGCTGGATTTCAGGGATATTTCAATCCGACACTAGACCTCTTCCCATATCTTCTCAACCGAACGCTGCCTCCCGCAATGTCAGGCTTCTTGCAAGGGATGCTGCACGGCATGACTTTCGTCTTGGTTATGGGTATTGCGTCCGTAGTCCTTCCGGAAAGGCCCATTGAGGATCGATACCGTCTGCCGATCCTGCTTGCGCTTTCGGGGTGCCTCACCGCGGTCTTTTTGTCTGAAGTTGGCAATTCCATGGGAGACAACACGACCGCACTCTTCATTCTCGGTTCAGTCTCTATCATCGTTTCAAATTGGTCGACTCTCCGAAGTTGCAACATGGCGGCGGCGATGCTCCTTGTGACCGCTGGCTTGTTGGCTGGCCTCAGCATGGGGCTGAAGCTGACAAATGTCGTCCCTGCGTTTTCGATCTGTGTCGCCTTATTGTTCTGCGGCCGTGGTACCTTGCCCCTGCGATTGTGGTTGTCGATTGGTTTCGGCGTCGCTGCAATAATTGGCTTCGCCATAACGGGTGCCCACTGGATGATACGGTTGGCACAAGAATTCGGTAATCCGCTCTTTCCACAATTCAGCAACGTCTTTCCGCACCCGCTTGTTGCGCCAGTCGGCGTCGCCGACATGCGTTGGCGCCCGCAAGGCCTCCTCGAGACGTTTTTTTGGCCGTTCATTTTCTCCGTAAACCCTCGCAGAGTTGGCGAGCTACCTCTTAGGCAAATCATCTGGCCCATCGTCTATGTGACGTTCTGGATCTGGACGCTGCGAAAGCTCTGGGCTCGCTACCTTGGTGCCGCGACGCCCACCCTTAGACCCGAGGCATCGTTCCTGCTACTCTTCATCGCGACAGCTTATCTGCTGTGGATGCAATTCTTTAGCATCTCCAGATACATGGTGTCGTTTGAAGTCCTTTTGCCGCTCGCGTTGTTCATCCTTCTGACGCAGCTGCGTCCCTATACATATGCCCGTCGCACAGCCAAATGGTTGTTGGTCGCCGCGGCCGCGGTTGTTCTGACGGCCGGAGCTCGTACCTGGGGCCATGAGGGATGGGGGGACCCGCTATACCACGCAGAAGCCCCAGCGCTGCCTGATCCCACTCACGCGACCGTTCTCCTCGCAAGCGCCCAAAAACCGCTGGGTTGGCTGGTCAGTCTTTTTCACCCTGAGATCGCCTTTGTCGGCCTGGCGACGGCTTTTCCCGCGACTCCAGCCTACAACGAAAAGGCCCAGGAGATTGCACGGGTACGCGGCGGCCCGATCTTTGTAATCACGGACGGTGAAGATAACACCCGTGCCTCCGATATGGCCTTTTACGATGACCTTGCACGTCGGACAAAGTTGACTGCGAGCCCAAAGGGCTGCGGCTTTCTCCGGTCCATCGTCTCGCAGTTGCGCCTGCGGGCAGATGTTGTCGGCTCGGAGGCCGACGATGCCGCGTGCCGCCTTGACGTGCCGCAATCGAGGAAGGTCGATGTGAGCGCCTCGGAGCGGGCACGGCGCGAGCAGGCTGGTCAGATCGTTGCGCAGGCAGGATTCACCCTGGATCCCGAGAGTTGCACCGTGTTCACGGCGGGGATCGGCAGCGGTTCGCATCGATACCAGTTGTGCAGGGCGACGATACCCTGATCTCCGGCTCGTCTCTCGGAGTTGGTTAACTGTGATTCTCTGTTGGTCGACCAGCGGCCAACGGAACTGTGTTGATCCCTTGGCGAAAATCACTGCAAATATTATCAATCGTTGCCCGGATCGTGATTGAACGTGCGTTGAAGCACGCCTAACCGCCCCACTCACACCGTGCCCGCCATCGGACGTTTGAGCTCAATGCGAAAAGTGTTGCTGCATAAGCGGGGCGCGGTCCTGCGAGGGACGCTCTTCATATCGGAAACTAAAATCCCCCAACTGGTCCTCTTCCTCAGTGTCGCGAACTGGGGCAGAAGGTGGGCTCGCCCGATGAATATTGGAGCGGTAGATTGTCCCCCACATAATTCACCATGCGAGGAGACACAAATGAGCAAATTTCGGACTCTCGTAGTGGCCGGCGTGTTGATCGGGCTGGCCGCGCTTGCTGCGGCTTGTACGACCCAGCAAAATTCAAATCACGCTGATTTCCAATACCAACCGCGGCATTCCGTGAATCCCGCCTGCAACCATGGCTTCAGACCGACCAACGCGCTCTCTTGCGCCTACTGACGAGCGAGGACTCGGCTCTTGTTCCTGCCATTACCAAAAGGAGCCCCGTATGGTCACTAGCGTGGCCGGAGTTGGAGATCCGCTGGCCCACTTGTCCATTGCCATCGCCTTAGCACAAGTTTGTCTCTCGTCGACTTCGGGATGGCGGCGTCGGCCACTGCTGAGAGATGAAGGGCGGGCTTTTGCCGAACCAGCACTTCAACTCCAACGCAAACGTCGCGCTGGCTGTCACAAGGGGCGAGTATCGCTATCCAATCAGCAGCCATCATTGGCTTGTGTGCCGCCGGTGTCTCAGCGGCCATTCTCAGGTGCGGCAAGGAGATAGTATGAAAAACGCAATTAAATCAATATGATTGGCGGAAGAGGTGGGATTCGAACCCACGGTACGGTTTCCCGCACGCCGGTTTTCAAGACCGGTTCCTTAAACCACTCGGACACTCTTCCATGCAGTCGATTGAATGCCGTTTTTGAAACCGGCGCTTCCGCTGCGTCGCCTGTCGCGGTCAACGCAGGCATGGAGCGTTTAAAGCCGTTCGCTGACAGCGTCAACTGGTTCTAACGGCGTAGAGTTCGTAGTGGAAGGAGCTTTGCGCCTGGTGCGTCAGCCGTGAAGCGCGCATTATCCGGAGTCTTAAATTAGTGATTTGTTAACCATATTAATTAGAATTATTCCTATCTTGGCGAAATGCTTCGCAAAATTGCCATGAAAGCCGCATGATTAAAGTCTCGTTAGGTTGGTGGGATTAGGGGTGTCTGACCCAGATCGGGGCAGATTTCTTAACCATAACGGTCTTGAGCGGCGTGGGACATATGAGACGAGATTGCGGGGCGGCGTCATTCGCAACAGGAATGCGATGGGTTGGGCTATCGCTGATCTGTGCGACGGTTACGGCTTGTGGCACCGCGCCGACACCGACAAAACGCACGCACGGCAAGGAATATTTTTCCGAGAAGGAATACGGCGTCAAGGCCAGTCCGCGCGTTGCCACCGGGAACAATATCCCGAAGGGCGGCGGCCGCTATATGGTTGGAGACCCCTATGTCGTGAAGGGCAAGTGGTATTATCCGAAGGAAGATTTCGCCTATAACAAGGTCGGCATCGCGTCCTGGTACGGCTCGGCCTTCCATGGTCGCCTTACGGCAAACGGTGAAGTCTACGACCAGATGCACCTTTCCGCCGCACATCCGACATTTCCCTTGCCGAGCTATGCGCGCGTGACGAACACGGAAAACGGTGCGTCCGTCATCGTGCGTGTCAACGACCGTGGTCCGTATCACGAAGGGCGCATTATCGACCTGTCCAATAAGACCGCTGATATGCTCGATCTGCAGCATAGTGGCACCGGAAACGTCCGCGTTCAGTATGTTGGTCGTGCCCGCATGGATGGCCACGACATGCCTTATCTGATGGCCTCCTATGTGCCGAAGGGCAGCCGCATTCCAGGGATCAATCCCGGCGGCGGACAGATCGCCAGTGGCGTCATGGTCGCCTCCAACAGCAAGCGCATAACGGCAGATCAGCTGCAAGGCGTTGGCGGTTTCACGCCCGAACCAGAAAATGTGCCCGTGCCGGTCTCGGCGACGTCTTATGCCGGCTCGACCCCCAGTGCCCGCTACAACGCTGCGCCTATTCCGACGCCAATGCCGTCGCCGTCTTTCGGTGGCGTCGCTCCCTTGGCGGAGCCAGGGGCCGGGCCGGTGGTTGTCCTGCCGGAGTTTGGACCCTTCCCATACGAGCGTCCCAACGGCGGCTCGCTGGGTTCTCTCGCAATGGGGTATCAGGACGAGGGCGCAAAGACCGTGACCGTCGAGCTCGCCTTCGATGCGGTGATGGTTCGCAACGATGGGCTGACGCCGGATTCCATCCTTGCATCCTTCAAGCGGCAGAAGCCGACGGCCGTATCCGGTAAGTGACAGACGCCGTTGCGTTGCGGTCGGTCCGCCATTAGCATCTTCAAAGTCGCCCGAGCTATGGGGTTTTCGGTGTTGAAGCGTCTTGCTCGCCTCTGTGTTTGTATCGTGCCTTTTGCAACAGCCGCCGTTGCCGCAAGCGGTGACACCAACGCATCCTTTGTCACCAAGGCTGCGCAAGCCTATATGATCGAAGGATCCACCGGCACGGTGCTTCTTGCCAAGAACGAGAACCAGACTTTCTCGCCGGCGTCGCTGGCGAAGCTGATGACGATGGATCTCGTCTTTGACGCGCTCGCGCAGAACCAGATCACCCTCGATACGCAATATCCCGTTTCCGAGTATGCTTGGCGAACCGGGGGTGCGCCATCGCGCACGGCAACGATGTTTGCTGCCCTCAAATCGAATGTCCGCGTCGAGGATCTGGTCAAGGGCATCGCCATTCAGGGCGCTAACGACAGCTGCATCATTCTCGCTGAAGGAATGAGTGGCGGCGAACCCGCCTTTGCCGCCGCCATGACCCGGCGGGCTAAGACCCTCGGCATGGAGCGGTCCATCTTCGGCAATTCGACCGGACTGCCCGATAGCAAGAGCAAGACGACCGCGCTCGACATGGTGACGCTGGCTGCGGAATTACAGAAGTCCTATCCGAACCTTTATCCCTATTTCGCTCAGCCGGATTTTGAGTGGAACAGGATTTTTCAGCGCAACCGCAATCCCTTGCTTGGTTTCGGCATGGGGGTCGATGGTCTGGCGACCGGCTTTGCCGAGGGCGAGGGGTATTCGATCGTCGCCTCGGCAGAGCGCGACGGCAGGAGGTTGTTCATGGCCCTTGGCGGCATCGCCTCCGACAAGGAACGCACGGAGGAAGCGAAGCGAGTGCTCGAATGGGGGCTGACCGCATTCGAAAGCCGCCAGATTTTTGCAGATGCGGAGATAATTGGCCAGGCAAGCGTTTATGGAGGAACGTCGCGTAGCGTCGACCTCGTCGCAAAGGCTCCTGTGAGTGTCTATATACCAATCAACAATCCCGAGCGGTTGTCGGCGCGCATCGTTTACCGCTGGCCTTTAATGGCGCCGGTGGAGGCCGGGCATGAAATTGGGACGCTTCGCATCTCAGCGGGAGCCCGCCTGCTGCGTGAGGTGCCGCTCTATACGAAAGAGACAGTGGCAGTGGGCTCTTTGAGCAGCCGCGCCGTCGATGCTCTCATGGAACTCGCCGAAACGCTGCTGTTCTCTTGGCTGTGGGACAAGCCCGAACCCACGTGATCGCCATATTCGCCCTTCAGGGTGGGAGTTATTGTCGTCGGGCGGTTCCGTTTTTCGCTGCCTTTCGCTAGATGTACGGCAGTGGTGCGGACGAGCGCCGTAATGCAGGAAGTAGTCATTGCCATCCAGTCGTGGATTGTTCGTAACGTTTGAGGGCGGGGAGGGCGCGGGAAAATCGACCCAAATCCGTCGCCTTGCCGAGGCTCTGCGTGCCCGCGGCCATGACGTGCTGCTGACGCGGGAACCGGGCGGCTCGCCGGGTGCGGAAGCCGTCCGTCATGTGCTTTTGTCGGGTGCAGCGGAAGCGTTCGGAACACGCATGGAAGCGATCCTTTTTGCAGCTGCGCGCAATGATCACGTTGAGGAAATCATCCGACCCGCGCTTGCGGGCGGAAAGGTCGTCCTTTGCGATCGTTTCATGGATTCTTCTCGCGTCTACCAAGGCGTGACCGGCAATCTGGAGTCGGAATTCATCGAGGCGCTGCAGCGCGTGGCGGTGAATGGGATCGTGCCGGATTGCACGCTTGTTCTCGATCTGCCGGCCGAGGCCGGCTTGGAGCGTGCCCGCAGGCGGGGGGTGGCGATCGACCTAAGCCCGGATCGTTTCGAGAAGGAAGAGCTCGAGACCCACGAGAAGCGCCGGGAAGCCTTTCTCGATATAGCCGCCCGCGAGCCAGGCCGTTGCAGCGTGATCGACGCAATGCAGACTGAAGAGGCCATCGCGGCAGAGATTCTGGAGATCGTCTGGCAGGGTCTGCAGCACCCGGCGGCGGCGAAGGTGACGGAAGCAGCGCATGAGTGATGAACGGCCAGGATTGCTCGACGGCGCCATTTGGCCAGCCGAGAACATGAAGCTATTTGGTCACGAGAACGCTGAGGAGTTCCTTGCGCAATCGTACCGCTCGGGTAAGGGCCACCACGCGGTTCTAATCGAGGGGCCGCCGGGCATCGGCAAGGCAACTCTGGCGTTCCGGTTTGCAAATCATGTCCTAACGCATCCCGATCCTGCGCGTGCGCCGGAGTTGTTGGCGGATCCTGATCCCGCTTCATCGGTTAGCCGCCAGATTGCCTCCGGCGCGTCGCACAATCTGCTTTACCTGGCGCGTCCCGTTGATGAGAAGACGGGGAAGGTCAAGTCCGCGATCACTGTCGATGAGGTGAGGCGGGCAGGGCGCTTCTTTTCACAGACGTCTGGCACCGGTAATTGGCGGATCGTCATCATCGATCCCGCGGATGACATGAACCGCAATGCCGCGAATGCGATCCTAAAAATTCTTGAGGAGCCGCCGAAGCGCGCCCTGTTCCTGCTGATCTCGCATGCGCCCGGCAGACTGCTACCAACGATTCGTTCTCGCTGCCTGCCGCTGAAGCTTGCGCCGCTTGAAGACGGCGCCCTCGGCGCGGCGCTTGCACATCTTGGCATCGAGGCCGGCGACCCTGATCTGCTTGCCGCCGCGAACGGCAGCGTCGGCGAGGCGCTGAAGCTGGTGAACTACGGCGGCGGCGAGATTGTCGAAGCCTACAACGAGGTTCTGCGAGCGCAAGGGGCATCGGCGCGCAGGGCGATGCATCGGCTGGCGGATGCCCTTTCAGGCAAGGACAGCGACACAATTTTTGAGTTCTTCACGGGTCACGTCGGCGAGGATCTGATGCGGAGGGCGCGGGCGGCTGCCGTTGCGGGGCAGGTTGCGGCGGCCGAGCGGCTCGCCCGCCTGCATTCCGACATAAGCGAGCGGCTGACGGTTTCGGATGATTACAACTTGGATCGGAAGCAGACGATCCTCAGCATCCTCGGAGACATCAAGCAGCCTGGTCCTTGATCAGGTCGCCAGCAGCTTCCAGGCGACGACGCAGAGTGTCAGCGCGAGGACGACGCGGATCGTTCGTTCATGAAGCTTTGGTGCGATCAGGCTGCCGGCAATGATGCCCGGTATAGAGCCAACCAGAAGCGCAAATAGCATTCCCCAGTTGATCTCACCGATCATCCAATAGCCCATGCCACCAATCAGCGTCAGCGGGACGGCGTGGACGATATCCGAGCCGACGATTTCTCGGACATCAAGTCGCGGGTAGAGCACGAGCAGCACAGTCACGCCCAGGGCGCCGGCACCAACCGATGTCAGGGTCACCAGGATGCCAAGAGCCAGGCCGAGCACCGTTGTCCAGATGGCAACCGTAACCGGCTTAGGTGGAGAGCGCTCTCCGATTGCGCGTAAGGCGAATGCCAGGACCTGCTTGCGAAAAACCAGCATCAACGCCGTCATGACAAGCAGCCACCCAAGTGCCGTCGTGATCGTGTGTGCGACTTCCACGCTCTTGCGGTCGACACCCGCCATCAGCCAAAGCATCAATAGGGCAGCTGGAACGCTGCCAGCGGCAAGACAGCCGACGATACGCCAGTTTATCCTGCCGTGCATGCCGTGCACCGCCGTGCCTGCCGTCTTGGTGACTGCCGCGTAGAGTAGGTCGGTGCCAACGGCCGTGGCCGGATGAACACCAAAGACCAGCACCAGCAGTGGCGTCATCAGCGATCCGCCGCCAACGCCGGTGATGCCGACAAGCGCGCCGACGAGTAGCCCCGAGAGGGAGTAGAGAGGGTCGAAGCTCGAAAAGTCAGTCAAACAGGCGACCTCGGTCCTGCACGCGAATGCTGTTGCCAAGTGCTGGAGATGTCACGTCGCCGATGCCCCGCCTTTTGAGTTTTCTTTGGGTAGAATGCGCCTAAAATCGAGTCAAGTGCAGCACACCAGTCATCGGCAAATCGCCGATGCTTTCGAAACTTGGTGTTTCGCTTCGCCATGACATGCGCTAAGAGCGGCTAACAAATTTTATAGAGTAAGCCGGACAAGAATGGCCGCCATGACAGACAAGACACCCTTTTACATCACCACCGCGATTTCCTATCCGAACGGCAAGCCGCATATTGGCCATGCCTACGAATTGATCGCGACGGATGCGATGGCGCGCTACCAGCGCCTTGATGGCAAGGATGTGTTCTTTCTGACCGGCACCGACGAGCATGGCCAGAAGATGCAGCAGACGGCTCGCGCGGAAGGCATTTCGCCGCAGGAGCTTGCGGACCGCAACTCCGACGAATTCCAGGCGATGGCGAAGCTGCTCAATGCGTCGAATGACGATTTCATTCGCACGACACAGGAGCGTCACCACGAGACGTCCAGAAACATCTGGAACCTGATGGCCGATAACGGCGATATCTACAAGGATTCCTACGCCGGCTGGTACTCGGTGCGCGATGAAGCCTACTATCAGGAAAACGAAACCGAGCTGCGCGCCGACGGCGTGCGCTACGGCCCGCAGGGCACGCCGGTCGAATGGGTGGAAGAGGCCAGCTACTTCTTCAAGCTTTCCGAATATCAGGAAAAGCTGCTCGCCCACTATGAAGCCAACCCGGATTTCATCGGCCCGGCCGAGCGTCGCAACGAAGTGATCTCGTTCGTGAAGTCGGGGCTCAAGGATCTGTCGATCTCGCGGACGACGTTCGATTGGGGCATCAAGGTCCCGAATGACCCGTCCCACGTCATGTACGTCTGGGTCGACGCCCTGACCAACTACATCACCGCGACCGGCTATATCGAAGACAAGAATGGTCCCCGCGCCAAGTACTGGCCGGCAGATGTTCACATCATCGGCAAGGACATCATTCGCTTCCATGCGGTCTACTGGCCGGCCTTCCTGATGTCCGCCAAGCTGCCGCTTCCCAAGCGCGTCTTTGCGCACGGCTTCCTGCTCAACAAGGGCGAGAAGATGTCGAAGTCGCTCGGCAACGTTGTCGACCCGGTCAACCTTGTGAACCACTTCGGCCTGGATCAGGTGCGCTATTTCTTCCTTCGCGAAGTTTCGTTCGGCCAGGACGGCAGCTACAGCGAAGAAGCGATCGGCACCCGCATCAACTCCGATCTTGCCAACGGCATAGGAAACCTTGCCAGCCGCTCGCTGTCGATGATCGTCAAGAATTGCGACGGCATGATCCCGGAATGCGGTCCGCTGACGGATGAAGACAAGGCCATGCTGGCTCAGGCCGACGCGCTGCATGCTTCGACGCGCGACGATATGGGCAAGCAGCTCATTCATCGTGCGCTGGCCTCGATCATCGCAGTCGTTTCCGAAACGGATCGCTACTTCGCCGGTCAGGAGCCCTGGGCGCTGAAGAAGACTGATCCGGCGCGCATGGGTACCGTGCTCTATGTCACGGCCGAGGTCGTCCGCCAGATCGCGATCTTGCTTCAGCCTTTCGTGCCGGAATCGGCCGGCAAGCTGCTCGATCTTGTTGCGGCACCTGCCGGAAAACGCGACTTCGCCGCACTCGGCGAGAGTGGTCGACTTATCACTGGCACGCCTCTCGAAGCGCCGAAGCCGGTCTTCCCGCGCTACGTTCCGCCGGAAGCGTGAGGACGTCATGCTGATCGATACGCATTGTCATCTGGATTTCGCCGACTTCGAAGAGGAGCGCGACGAGATCGTCAGGCGCGCCCACGATGCCGGCGTCAAACAGATGGTGACGATCTCGACGCGCGTGCGCAAGCTCGACGGTCTGCTGGCGATCACCGAGAGATATCCGTCAGTCTTCTGCTCCGTTGGTACCCATCCGAACAATGCCGGCGACGAGCTCGATATCCTGACGGACGACCTCGTCCGACTGGCCAACGCACATGAGAAGATCGTTGCGATTGGTGAAGCCGGTCTGGATTACTTCTACGATACGCAGAAGCCGGAAGACCAACAGACCGGATTGCGGCGCCATATTGCGGCATCGCGTCAGACACAGCTGCCGCTGGTGATTCACAGCCGCAGCGCCGACGATGACATGGCGGCTATTCTGACCGAGGAAACGGGGAAGGGGGCATTCCCCTTCATTCTCCATTGCTTCTCGTCGGGCCCAGGGCTCGCGAAGGTCGGGGTCGAACTGGGCGGCTACGTCTCCTTTTCGGGCATCCTGACTTTCCCGAAATCTGAGGAGCTTCGAGACATCGCCAAGTCCGTCCCGCATGACCGCCTGTTGGTCGAGACCGACGCGCCGTACCTTGCGCCGAAGCGTTGGCGCGGCAAGCGCAACGAGCCATCCTACGTCGTGAATACGGCTGAGGTTCTGGCCGAGACGCTCGGTCTCAGCTATGCCGAGATGGCTCGGATCACCACCGAAAACGCATTCCGCATTTTCTCGAAGATGCCAAGGATCTGACAGCGTGGGTTACAGACGACGTTTCACCATTCTCGGCTGTTCGTCGTCGCCTGGCGTACCGCGCATCACTGGCGATTGGGGTGCTTGCGATCCCGCCAATCCGAAGAACCGCCGAACCCGTGCAGCCTTCATGGTGCAGCAATTCGACGACAATGGCGGTGTCACGACACTCATTGTCGACACGGGGCCGGATTTTCGCGAGCAGATGATCGCCGCGCGTGTCACGCAAATCGACGCAGTCCTTTATACACACGCTCATGCCGACCATATTCACGGTATCGACGATCTGCGCGGCTATTTCTACGGTGGCCAACAGCGGGTTCCGATCCACGCGACGCCGGATACGATGGATCGCATTCGGCAAGGTTTCGGCTATTGCATCGAGACGCCGCCAGGTAGCAACTATCCGCCCATCGTTGAAGCGAAAGTCATCGAAAGCCTCGATTCTGCGCTGCGTATCAGCGGCGCCGGCGGAACCATATCCATCTGGCCACACCTCCAGCAACACGGCGATATTCACTCACTCGGCATCCGGGTTGGTGATGTGGCTTATTGCAGCGATATCAGTGATTTTCCGCCGGAAACTGTCGAAAAGCTTCAACATCTCGATGTTCTCATCATCGATGCCTTGCAATACCGATATCATCCCAGCCATCTGTCGCTCGAACAGTCGCTGGATTGGATCGATCGCCTGAAACCGAAGCGTGCGATCCTGACCCACATGCATACGCCGCTCGACTACGACACTGTGATGGCCGAAACGCCGGACCATGTCGTTCCGGCTTACGACCAGATGAACTTTGATATCGAATTGGCGGATATCGAAGGCCTCTGACTTCACCATCGGCACGTTTGAACTGTGTTCCACCGCATTAATGCCGTCGCGTGTTTGCAGCGAACTAAGCTTTCAATGCGTCTTAGGATACAGTGATACAGACCTGAAGGAAAAGAAACTTCATAGCTTCCGCCAGTGCAGTGCGCGCGTCAGAGGAGGCGATATCTTTCCAAGTTGGATATACCAATTAGTTCCATAACCTATCTTATCTGATTTATGGATGTAGCGAGGTGGGTTCTAGAATGAAGTGCGACTTGCTAATGATCCCAATGGGTTATCAATTGCAAGGACGATGCAA
>NZ_JACIAH010000012.1 GCF_014194695.1 Rhizobium sp. BK399
CTCCGCACCGCAACCCGCCGCTACCGCCCCAAATACAGCAACCCAAAACCGCCGGAGCGAACTTAAAACTGGATAAAACTTGGGGGCAAGGTCAGTCGTCTTGTTGATCTCGAACACATTTATCTACCGGGCTGGCGGAAACTCCAGCCTCCGGACATCATAGCCAAGCTCGTCGGCCTTGCGGACCATCTTTCGAAGGAGCGCCTTGGAAGGAACTGTTCTCGAATAGATCCAGAGATTGGTCATAGCTGGGTTAGCACTGATGAACCAGGATTTATCAGGTGATACATAGAGTACCCAGTAGTTGAAGGTGATGAGCCATGGATAACGGACGCGCATCTTTGCGTTTGTCGTCCCGAAATCCTGGATCTTTCCCGTGCCGCGGACGGTCTTCAGCCGACCCTTGGGAGTACCGTCGTGGCAGCCATCCTCGACCATAACCTCGCTCGGCGTTTTGCCCTTTCGGTAAGTCGAATAACCCGCAACGCAACCGTCTGTGAGAAACATCGGAGTCCGCCCAACCTCCAGCCAAGTCCCCCGATAGTGGTCGGGTCCAACCTTGACGACCTCGGGCGCAGCGTTAGCCTGCGTTCCGGTAGTAAGAGCCAAGCTAACCACAGCAGTCAGAAGTGCTGCGAAGCGAGTAGGCAACATGTTACTCTCCTAAGATTACCCGTGCTTTTGATGCTCATTTCCAGCGCCGAGTCCGGCAGCGCGTAAGTTTCCGGCGGAGCGGAGCGCAATAAAGGTTGTGAGACCGGCGACCGCAAAGGCGTTTAGGCTTAGCAACGTCGATAGATCATCGCGGTCCCAGACAGAGAGCGGAGTTCCGATGCAGTTTCGGGAATACACGAAAATTAGGAAAACGATTAAGGCCGCGCAGCGTTGCCACCAAAGCTCCTCAGCTTTGAAAGACACCGCCACGAGCAGGATGCACGCGGCATAAAAAAGTTCGGTACCTGATGCCGGACCAAAGAGCTTCGTTTCGAACAGTGTATCGACGGTGCCGACAAGGGGAAGGGAAACGCGAGCTGCCAGACTTGACCGCCGCGCTATGAATGGGATCGCGGCAAAGAATGGTGTGGCGATTAACGTGCCAAGCGATGCCGCGGCACCTTCTCGGGCAAGATACCATACGTAAACCGGATAGAACGGTTTGTTCAGTACAATGATCCACGCGACAGTCACGCTTGCCTGGGTCAAAGGGTCCAACGATTTTCGCGCACCGTCGGTCACGGGGTCGGAACCAATAGATAGTGGCCAACGCCCCAGACGTCGCCGTTGTCGTGGCCGAAGAGGCCGGCGGTCGAGAGGAAAAACAACCGCCAACGGCGAAGCCACAACGACGCACGCTTGCCGTAGACCTGACGGAAAATGGGCTCGATGCGCTCGATGTTGCGATCGAAATTCGCCAACCAGCCGAGTGCCGTGTGGCGATAATGCATGCCGGACCAGCGCCATTCCTGCTCCACTTTGAATAAGTCGCCGAACCGATGCGGCAGATCGTGTGCCGGCATGATTCCCCCGGTGAAAAAATGGCGGGCGATCCAGTCTGTCGGATCGTCGTGATCAAAGCGGTAAGACCGATCCTTGTGGGTGAAGACATGCAGAAAGAGTCTTCCATCCGGTTTAATCCAGGCACGGACACGCGCCAGCAAGGTGCGCCAGTTGGACATGTGCTCGAACATTTCTACTGAGACCACGCGGTCATGGCGATCGGTTGTCGCATAGTCGTTCATGTCTGCGGTTATCACCTTGAGGTTCGTCAGTCCGCGATCCCGCGCACGCCCACAAATGAATTCTCGCTGAGAAGCGGAATTCGAAACCGAGGTTATTTTCGAGTTCGGAAATCGCGTGGCGAGATGCAGTGACAGCGATCCCCAACCGCAACCCAGTTCGAGGATGCTCATGCCATCTTCGATCGCAGCGTGGTTGACCGTTTCGGCAAGCGCATGGGTCTCTGCTGCCTCAAGAGCGGTGCCGGCGTGCGGATAAAGGCCGCAGGAGTATTTCTGCTGCGGTCCGAGTACCAACGCGAAGAACTCCGCAGGAACTTCGTAGTGCTGCTGGTTGGCATCGTTAGGGTGGGTCGCGATGGGAAACCTGCTCATTGTCTTGACGAACTCCTGCTCCGTTTCGACCGGGGTCGCGGCAAGCTTGAGCTTGGAGCGCCGACAGAGGAGCTCAATCCCGGCGAGCGTCATGCCGTCGGTGAGCGGAGCGCGTTCGGCGGTATTTATGGCGAAGGCCAATACATTCATGACTGTTTTCCTTGATGGGCGATGCCGGATTTTCGAGGACCAGGAAAGAAGGCGTTCACGCGTCCCTGCAGCGCGCGGAACTTATCGCCGCGCGAGCGCATCATGTGTTCTTCAAGAGGCGGGATGCCGGAGACACGCACGAGCAGCCAGTACATTAGCAGCGGCGCGAGTAGAGACAGCCAGCTCCATGGTGTGGGGCCTAGCGCAAAGAACGGCCAACAGCACCAGAAAAGCCATTCGAAGAAGTAATTGGGGTGGCGTGAATAGCGCCAGAAACCAGTTTCGCAAATTTCAGTCTTTGCTTGCGGCGTCTTGCGGAAACGCGCCAGCTGTAAGTCGGAAAATGCCTCTCCAGCGAGCGACAGTGCAGCGACCAATAGCCACAGTCCATCTATAAGCCGGGGAAAGGGTGCATCGTTCAGTGCTGCGAGATAAACCGCAAGGACCAAAACAAACGCCACCACGGCCTGGATCTGCAGGAAGACGAAAAGCCGCCAGGCGGCACGACCCCCCCATTCCTCCATGAACTTCGCGTACCGGGGATCTTCACTGCCGCCCCTGGTTCGCGATCCAATATGGCCGCCGAGCCGAAGCGACCAAGCAGTGATGATGACGAGCGCGGCGATGCGCCTATCGAAATTTCCATTGGCGGACAGTGCGGCAAAGACCCCGCTGCTGCCGACCGCAAAAGTCCAAATCGTATCGATCCAACCACTCAGGCCCGTGGCGCGCTGTACCGCCCAAGCGATCGACATGGCAACCGACAGCCAAGTTGCGATTATGATGAGAACATCCAACTCCATCATTTCCTCGATCAGCTCGAAGCGATACAGCCGATGTCTACGGACGCATTAGAGTTTTGGTTTCGAAAAACTCCGAAATGTTCAAAAATTTTCGATTCATGAAACCAACCCGGGCAATTTCTCGTATGTAAAACAAAGCAAGGCCACGATCGATGGCCGGAGAAGAGGGTTTAATGGCACTCTCAGATCGGACTGAGGGCGGTAAGCGATATGGCTTATCCCGTTCGCACAGGTATTAATCGCATCTAAATTAGCGTTGCAAAATGACTCATTTCCCCTCCTGCGATAAAGGGAGGGCATGAGCGAGAGCCTGTTTCCGCCACGCTGGGCGAACGACAAGCCGCCATCGCTGGAGAAGTTCACCTCGGACTTCGCCGACGATTACGCCTGCGCGGAATATCTGGCGAAGAAGCGTTGGAAGAGCGGCTTGCGATGCCCGTGTTGCGGAGGGAACCGTGCCTGGCGGTTGGAGGCTCGCCCATGGGTTTGGGAATGCCAGGGCGTTGTCGTCGATGATAACGGGACGCGAACTGCCACGGGCTGTCGCCACCAGACCTCGCTCGTCGCCGGAACGGTGATGCATGGCACGCATCTCCCGCTCCGCATCTGGTTCCTGGCAGCCTACCTTCTCGCCACCCACTCGAACGGGATGTCCGCCCTTCAACTCCAGCCGAAGCTGGGCCTCGGCAGCTACAAGACCGCTTGGCTTCTACTTCACAAGCTCCGGCGGGCAATGGTCGATCCCGACAGGCGACCGCTACGTGGCATGATCGAGATCGACGAGACCAACGTGCCGTTCCGCCGCAAGGACGAGCCAGACGGTGGCGGTCAGGGACGCAGCCCCATCGGCAAGATTTTCATGATTGGAGCGGTGGAGGTGGAGGCAGGAAAGTACCCTGCGCGTTGTCGGCTGCAGCGCATCGTCAACATCAATCGCGAGAGCCTGCACGCCTTCATCCGGGACAACACCGCCGTCGGCAGCCTGCTCCTCACCGACGGCAACACCGCCTACAGGAGGTTGGAAGATCGTGGTCACCAGGCGATCAACCTGAGCGCCGTCGATGCACCGCCTGCGCATGAGGTCCTGCCGTGGGTGCACCGCCTCTTCGCCAATTTCAAGCGGTGGAGCTACGGGACGTATCACGGTGTCCGCGACAAGCACGTCGACATTTACGCCAACGAGTTCGTCTTCCGCTGGAACCGCCGCCGACATTTCCAGACCAACGTCGACACCATCCTCGGTCTCGGTCAGCGGATTGGCCGAACGACATGGCGCGACATCGTCGGCGACACGGGCGAGTGGAAAGAAGCGCACGAGGATCAGGTTCTCGTCATGGTCAGACCTGACAGGCTCGACCGCGCCAAAGACTACGCCGTGGAACACGGTTGCGATATCTTCGAAGCACTCGACGAAGTTCGGCGGAGCGAGAAGAGGTGGAAATATCGGCGACGGGCACCCACACGTTCCGCCCTCCCTCCAAGAAGATCAGGGGAGGAGCAACACGAGGCGGTATGTCCATCCGCCGGGTCTGGCTCCAACCAAGATCATCAAAGGGTATCTGCGCCATATTCCGCTCGGATCGGCCATTACGGGAGCAAGGCCCAGAAAGCAGACCGAAGCGAAACTGGCAAGATTTACGGCTTAAAGGTGCTGGAAGAATCATCATACGACCCTTTCAGCTCAAGGTCGTCTTCGAGGTCTTCCTCG
Source organism: Rhizobium sp. BK399 (assembly GCF_014194695.1). Taxonomy (GTDB): domain Bacteria; phylum Pseudomonadota; class Alphaproteobacteria; order Rhizobiales; family Rhizobiaceae; genus Rhizobium. The sequence continues at coordinate 4,773 of NZ_JACIAH010000012.1, forward strand.
ACATCAGGAGTTAACTGAAGCATTCGACCATGGCGGACTGCGATGATGTTTACGTCCCGATCTTCGCGCATGTAGTCGAATAGGTAGGCATCGACGACAAGCGTAAGCCCACCATCTATTTGGAGCCCATGCGTCACGTTCCCCGCATCGGCGAAGGTCCTCAAGACTTCCTTCGCGCGTCTTACGGTATCTGCGAAACTGCGAGCGGCATGGGGATTGCGACGTCGAAGATAGGCCGCTTCACTCCTGACGAAGTCGGCTGCATCTTTTGAGACTTTCACTCGCGTCATGCAGCCTGTCCGGCAACGATTTTGTCCACATCAGCGATGAGGTCATCGATGTCCTCATACTCGCCAGCCGCGATCTGATCGCGGCCACGAACCGCAGCCAACACATCCGCCCCTTCGTTGAGGAGATACGTCTTCAGAGCGCGAACGATGATGTAGCTTCTTGAGCGATCGGTAGCTTCAGCGATAGCCTCGATGCTCGCAACCACATCCGAGGGGACGCGGAGCGTCACAGATTCCGATCCTTGCGACTTGGTCATAGAACTTCTCCGATTTCTCAAACTGCAAGACAATGTAAGACAAATAGCTTGACTGGTCAACTCGCCTGAGCCTGTTGTGGATCGGCGCTGCAACCTGGCGCATTTTCATCCGATTCCTGTAATCCTCTAATTGGCGTCGTACTGAGTCGGCTGCCCGCTAACACTTCATCAGGTATCAACCTGTACGAACGGGATAAGCCTTTAAGCGATTGAAGATAGCAGTTGTGGGGAGTGGGATTTCTGGCCTCCCTGCGGCATGGCTGTTGTCGCAGCGACGCGAAGTCACCGTTTTCGAGGCGCCGGCCGCACTGCCAGATGGGCAGGAAGTGTTTGCATGACAACGGTACCAAAATTGGTGCTTCTACCTGGCCCGCATTCACCTTCAAGGCCGACGCGCCATAGTCTTGCCAATAGCATCTGCTCGCTGCTCCTCGATCTAGACGAACTCGAGGCAGTCGACCGACAGCTGAAACTGTTCTGCGTCGACCGCTTCAACCCCTGCTCATTTCACTGCAAGGATCGAGGAGATCGATCTGGTTTCAACCTGAAGGGGCAGGTGGCCGCCTCTTTCGTTGCGTCCTCTGATTCCGAAGCGCCGATTTCTTATCGCACGCGCGTGATCCGACCATGCTTCAATTCGATGGCGAGTTTGAAATGGGGGCGTGGGCTCCATGAGCGAGTGATCCGTTTCCTTTTTCCGACGTATTAATCATATGTTGTTACGAGCGTATTCTGAGCCGGGAATCGATGGCAGCGCACAAACCGTTTTACAACGGCCAGGCGGACCATGTTCGCTGTCAAGGGTATCAATATTGCCTAACAATACGGGTCAAATGGATCGCGAGTTGATCAACGCTCTGATGAAAAGGGTTGGAGACGATCGGGACAAGCAGGCGTTTGAGGCGATCTACAGGTATTTCGTTCCGAAGCTTAGATCGTTCATGTCGCGGACGTCCAAGGAGCCTGCGGTGGTCGAGGAGTATGTGCAAGAAGCCATGGTGCAAGTCTGGCGGAAGGCGCATCTATTCGATCCCGAGCGGGGCCAAGCTTCTACGTGGATGTTTGCGATCGCGCGAAACGTCAGGATTGACGCGTTGAGGCGAGGGCCGAAGCCGGATTTCGACCTTGAGGACCCGATCTTCCGGCCGGACGACCTGGAACCAGCAGACGATATCCTTGTTCGAACTCAGGAGGCTGACGCGCTGGTCAGGGCAATGAGCGAGTTGAAGAAAGACTATTTCGAAGTGCTCAAACTTTCATATTTCGAAGGAATGGCGCACGGCGCGATCGCGGTTCGCTTAGGTATACCTTTGGGAACGGTCAAATCGAGGATCCGCCTGGCATGCGACCGGCTCCGGGAAGCGCTGAGGGACCTCAAATGATCCGTCATCATCTGGACGACCACTTCCTCGGTGGGCTCGCAGCGGGCAATCTCGAGGCTGGTTGGGCCCTGGGTGCCGCAACCCACCTGACGATGTGCTCCTCCTGCCGCGCTATGTTCCGCAACTATGAGTGCATCGGGGGATATTTTCTGGAGACAGAGGTGGCCGATGGGAACCTCGATGACGGTTGGAGCGATATGACAAAACGTATCATCGCAACGAAACCGGATGAAGCGCCTCCGAAAAAGCAAACTCGCAGCGCGAGCGCTCTGTTGCCCGAGCCTCTCGCGTCGTACGTCGACATGGCTGGTGGATTGAGGTGGAGGGCTCTAGGGCGTGGCGCGGCGCAAATGATCATCCCGACAGAAGATAAAACAACGATCGTGCGCCTTCTCAAGATACCGGCAGGCCAAGCTGTGCCCGAGCATTCGCACAACGGAACCGAACTCACGCTTGTCCTGGATGGAAGCTTTGAGGATGAGATTTCCACCTTTGGCCCGGGTGACGTCGAGATCGCCGACGGCTCGTTCACGCACACCCCCAAAGCGACGGATGCAAAAGATTGTATTTGCCTTGCGGTTACGGACGCGCCGTTGAAGTTCAAGAGCTTGTTGATGAGGGTTCTTCAGAAAGCTTTCCGCATTTGATCCAACATCAGTAGGCTGCTCTCGTTGACGCCCAATCGGACCGGGAAGGACCAGATCCAACACCTCCGATCCAACCGCCCGCGCGAGGGCCTTTGAAAGGTGATGCAGCACCCTTTTAGCGAGATGACCACGCGACCACGCCGGGTTGAAGTGATCCGAAGTTCCCCTGCTTTCGTACTTTCCTTGAAATACGAAGGATTGTTCAATGAGTCAAAGAAGCGCGAAGGAAAAGCTCGTGTCTTTACGGAAGGCAGTTGCAGGCACGAACTCGTCGGCGTTGATGTTTGCTATCTTAGCAATGCTGGCCTTCGCCATCGCTTCGCCAGTGGCAGCGGCGGACATGACAGGGCAATGGGCGAGGGGCGACGGAAACGCGCGGGTGAAAATCGCATCCTGCGGCTCCAATATGTGTGCAACAAACCTATGGATCAAGCCCGGCACCCCACGGGAAAAAGCCGGCGACACGCTCGTCATGACAGTGCGACCAGACGGCGGCGGCCTGTATTCGGGAACCGCCTTCGATCCCCAGCGGGGACTTACCTACAAGCTGACGGTGGAAGTAACGGGGCAGCGGATGACCACGCGAGGGTGCGTGCTCGCCGGCATAGTCTGCAAGGCCGTGACGTGGCAACGGTTCGAATGACGACGGGCCTCGTTTGAACAACATAGATCTCTAAAAGCGGTCCCATCAGGAAAACTACAAGCTCCGTTCTGCCGCCATCGTCGGCTTTCGTTCTGACCTTTTGCCTTACCAAACTATTTCGGATTCGTCATAAGCTAGAAACCTTCCGCTTGAAATTGTCGATGCCGAGTCTAGCGTCTGTAGTATCATCTGCGCAGCCTCCGGCGGCGAAAACCGGTCATAACCGCTCGAAAATCGCTCAGAAAGGGTTGTCGCGACAGTCCCCGGATGGATTGCCAAAACGATCGCGTTTGGATGTGTTCGCCCAATTTCGATTGAGGCTGTCCGGACGATTTGATGGAGAGCCGCCTTAGAGGCTCTATAAGAAATCCAGCCGCCCAAATAGTTATCGCCAATTGACCCGACACGAGCGGAGAGAACGCAAATGAGCGCGCGATCTCTGCGCGGTATCAACGGAGCAAAATGCTTCAAGAGGAGGGCCGGACCGATCGCATTGACTGCGAACTGATTTGCCATACTTTGTGGGCTCAATTGCTTTAGCGACTTTTCAGGCCCGGCTCCTTGGATCGTCAAAGCTCCCGTCGCGCAAATCAAAAGGTGAAACTCTCGGTCCTTAAGCCGCGCCGCCCAGTTCTCGATCGTCGCTTCGTTGGTAATGTCGATTCCATCGTACGAACGAGAAAGGGCGACAATCGAACCGATCCTTGTGTCGTTCTCGAGAGCATCGACAAGGGCCGAACCGATGCCGCCAGAAGCGCCGATCACCAGTGCGTTGTAGTGATCTGGCAGCGATTGCATAATCTCCATCGGTTCGCTCCACGCCAGGCGTTACTGCGTTCACTTCCGCCGAAAATTTTCTCGATAGCCGTTTCGTGGTCAGTCTTGGTAGTCACACGCTTCGCACGCCTGACATGTCTTCACCTTTGTCAGCCGTGACCCAGCTCACCCAAGCATGCGGCCGGTCCACAGCCTATGGAAGGCCAGCCGTGCGTGGAAAGCACTTAGGCCTGCTTCCCATCGCAGGCCAACCCCGGCTCATCGGCCTGAAACATTCTACGGTGCTCCGGCGAAACAGATCACTCGCCACCCAGCTTTTAATCATTAATGGCAAGTCCCGCCTAGTTCAAAACGGGCAGCGCAAAAGCAGCTAGGCCAGCTGATGGTTCCTTGATCGCCAGCAACCAGCCAGATCCCACTCGTGTGGCGCTCGTGCCGAACCGCCAGTCAGCGGTTCGGACAGTAGCCAACCCCCAATGTAGCCAAGGGTCAGTGCGTCAGATTATTGGAGAGAAACGCCTTCAGTCGCTCGCTCTTGGGATGCCCGAAAATTTCCGCTGGATTGCCCTCCTCGCCGATTACGCCATTGTGCAAAAACACGACCCTGTTTGCGACTTCTCTGGCGAACGCCATCTCGTGCGTAACGACGATCATCGTCCTCCCTTCGTTGGCGAGCGACCTCATTACCCTGAGCACTTCGCCGACGAGTTCGGGATCGAGCGCCGATGTTGGTTCATCGAAGAGGATGATGTCTGGCTCCATCGCAAGCGCTCTTGCAATGGCGACCCGTTGTTGCTCACCTCCGGAAAGCGACGTTGGATATGCATGTCGTCTATGCCAAACCCCGACCTTTTCGAGGTATGCCTGCGCTTTCTCGGCGGCGGCACTCTTTGGCACTCCTTGAACTTTGAGGGGTCCAAGCATGACGTTCTCCAGCGCTGTCATATGGCTCCAAAGGTTGAATTGTTGGAAGACCATGGCGATTGACGAGCGAAGACTGGTCAACTGACCTCTATCGGAGGCCGAAAGATTTCCGGTCCGGTCTCGAACGAGGCGCAGAGCGTCACCGTTCCATGTGAGTTCGCCTTCTGTGGGGCGCTCAAGCATGTTCAGGCAGCGCAAGAAGGTGCTTTTCCCGGAGCCCGAGGAGCCGATCATGGAAATGACGTCGCCTCGTTTTGCGGTGAGCGAGATTCCCTTGAGAACTTCAACAGTTCCAAAACGTTTTTTGATGTTCTTAGCTTGTAGCATCGGCGTCACCGAATGTTCCTTCGTCATGGGCTTAGCAACAAGCCCGTTCTAAACGGGTCTTTGCCCGCGATTTTGCCGAGGCGTTTGCCTACTTCCGCGATCCGTGTGTCTGCCCGGGCATAGAAGATGCCGGAAGTTGCTGCCTCTATGTGATCTATTCGGCCCGTCAAAGGATCGATAATGTCGGCGACGATGTCGCCTCGATTGATGAACTGTCCTAGCTGACACCGATAGGAAAGCAGCCCGGCTGCCGGAGAGATCAGAGCTTGAGAACCGGAAAGCGGCGTAGGTTCGCAGAGCATCTCAGGAGGCTTCTGCATTTCGCCTTGCACCACGCCAATTGCGATCAGGAACTGGATAATCGCGTCGGCATCTTGCGCTGCAAGGTCAATTTGAACGTCTGATCGCCCCCGTAGCTCGATCGTAGTTGCGACGCAGCCAACCGGGATAGCATGACGGCCGTACAGTTGGCGCAGTGCGACCCACGGCTGGGAGACGGCCTCGTCGAAGGGGTTGTCACCAGAAACCTCGGCGATAAGCACCGCCCGCGCCTTTAGAAATGCTGACAGCGCCTCAAGTGCTTCAATGAACTCCGGTTGGGTATAAATGTGGACCTCGGCTTCCCCATCGCAGTGAAGGTCGAGTACGTAGTCTGCATCGACAGATGTCTGCAGAATCCTTTTGCGAAGCAAATCAGCAGGTGTATCGGCCGGCCAAGCGTCCACTTCCTGGCGCAGGGCTTCGCGGATAATCGCGACGTTCTCCTTGGGATCTTCCCCGAGGAGGCAATCCAGCCTACTGACGACGCCGAGGGTGAGGTCCGGATAATGCCGGTTGAAGTTTCGGCCGTCGTAGACGTCAAATCGGCCTTCTTGCTGTCCGAGGCCGAACTGCGACAAACCTATGGGATTGGCAACAGGCACTACCGTCACCCGACCGCTTATTTTGCCTGTCTGTTCCAAAATCAGCAGTTTTTCGCATGTCATCCTCGAGACGAGCATTCCTGGACCTTCGTCCGCATGTAGCCCACCCTGGATATAGACATGCGGACGGGCATTGGGATCGCCAAACGTGAAGGACTTCAGGAGGTGAGCCGTCCCAATTCCGCGTCCCTTAATCTGATATTCGGTTTCAAGCATGAATTCCACGATCCAATTTCGGATGTTTTGAGTCAAAATTACTCTTTAGTGAAGACGAGAGGTGACGCAGAAAGCGATGCTCCAGCATCCTGAATGCCCGTGCTAGGACGATGGTCAGAAACAGATAAATCAGGGCCGCTACGCCAAAAGACTCCGCAATGACGAGGTTGTTTGTGTAGACGTCCCGCGCGACCCGCATGACCTCTACGATAGTGACTGTGCTCGCCAACGCCGTTGCGTGCATCATCATGATGACCTCGTTGCCATATTGGGGCAGAGCCCGCCGCCAGGCTGCGGGCCATATCACGCTGGTGAAGACGGCCAAGCGGTTAAGGCCGATCGATCGCGCAGCTTCGACTTCGCCTCCAGGGACGGCTCGAATGGCACCAGAAAATATCTCGACTGTGTAAGCGGTGGTGTTCAAGCTCAATGCGAACCAGGCGCAAAACCACGGCGACCGGAGAACAGGCCACAGGGCGCTTTCTCGAAGAACGGCGAACTGCGCCAGCCCATAGTAGACGATGAAGAGCTGGACCAGAAGCGGCGTGCCGCGGATGACGTAAGTGAACAGCCACACTGGTCTTGATATCCAAAACGAATTGGAGGCGCGGGCGACCGCGAGCGGCACCGACAGTGCAAACCCAGTCAGCGTCACCAGCGCGAGAAGAGCCATCGTAATCTTGAGGCCAGACAGGAATGCCGGCAATGATTCCAGGACTATGGACCAAGTTATCATGTGGCACCCAATGTCTTGACGCCCCTCGAGAATCGGCGCTCAACGAGTTGGAAAATAACCACGGAAATCGTGGTGACGGATAAATAGATCAATCCGATCAGCGCATAGAAAGTGAACGGCTCTCTCGTGGCGGCGGACGCCAGATCGGCTCGGTGCACCATATCGTCGAGGCCGATGATCGACACCAGGGCGGTTGCCTTGAGCATCACCAACCAATTATTCGTCAATCCAGGTATCGCGTGCCGCATCATCTGGGGCACGAGAATGAACCGCAGGACCTGCCTTCGGCGAAGGCCGCACGAAAAAGCCGCCTCGATCTGTCCCGCTGGAACGCTTAAAATAGCCCCGCGAAACGTCTCGGTGAGGTACGCGCCGAAAATGAAACCCAGGGTCGAAGTCCCGGCCAGAAACGGATCGACATCCACGTAGCCCCAGCCGACCCGCTCACCGAACCTGTTGAGCATAATTTGCCCGCCATAGAACACGACAAGCATGACCAGGAGGTCCGGAAGCGCACGTACGACCGTCGTATAAGCTGTCGCGGCTCCCCTTGCCAAACCGCTGCCATAAACCTTCGCCACCGCCCCGACGAGGCCGAGAGCTGAGGCAACCACCAGGGACGCGAAAGCGACGGAGAGCGTGACCTTAAGCCCCGAGAGAATCATGGGCAGGTAACCGTAAAACAATATCTTGAACCCCCGTGAGGCAGCTCCAGCGCCTTTTTGCCTGCGCTGGAGCCGAACGCACTTACTTCCTGCCGGACAGCGGCGTGACGTCGAAATCGAAATACTTCGCAGCGATCTGCTTGTAAGTGCCGTTCTTCATCACGTTTGTTAGCGCCTCGTCGACCTTGGCCCGCAAATTGTCGTCGGTCTTCCTGAGTGCTATTCCCACACCGCCGTCGGTTCCCTCGTCGAGGAATAGAGTATCACCGACCTGTGAGAATCCTTTTCCTTCAGGTTTTTTCAAGAACGACTCGGCTGAGACGACAGACGAGCCGAATGCGATGTCTCCGCGACCTGCGGCAAGTTCGAGGTAGACCGCTGGTTCCTTGTCTACTGCCAGGACATTGCTGTCGGGGTAGTTCTTCGCCAGATATTCTGCCCGGGGCGAATTTCTGAGGACGATGATCGTCTTGCCCTTGAGGTCCTCAGGCTTCCAAGACTGGAAAGCGCCGTCTTTCGCGATCCAGCGCGAGGGAACATCATAGTACGGTTTCGAGAAGTTGACCGCCTTTTTGCGTTTCTCGTTGATGCTCATGGAAGCGACAATCATATCGAACTTGCTCGCATTCAGGGCTGGAATCATGCCGTCCCATTCCTGCTGGACCATCGCGCACTTTGTCTTCATTTCCGTGCAAATCGCGTTGGCAATGTCGATGTCAAATCCGCTCAAGGTCCCATCGGGGCTGACCTGGGAGAATGGGGGGTAGTTGCCTTCAACTCCCACTCTGACCGTCGCCTCCTCGGCACGAAGATGCGTTGCAAATAGTGTTAATGCTATCACCCCAGCAATTTTCAGACGCATAGTTTCCTCCTCAGCGTTAGTATGCTCTAAGGATGGCAACTTTTTTTCACGGTGTCAATTTATGAAAACAGATTCCCATAATCCAAAAGTCTGGTCAGCGGAGTCAGACCGCCAATTCTCGACTTCGAAGCTGGGAAAGAAAATCTCGCGATTACTCAGGGAGGGAACCACGTCCCAGCGTCAACTCTCGGAGTTCACGCTCAGGGATCCTGTTTTTGTAGCAACCCGGGGCATTGAAGACCTCTCGCAAATCACAGGCGTCTCGACCTCGACAATAAGCAGGTACGCCCGGGATCTGGGTGTTGCCAGTTTCGCCGAGTTTCGGGCCGCTGTCGGGAATATCATCGGCTCGCTCATCGCGCCTGTCAGCAAGCTCAACGAAACAATGAGCGATGACAGCTCGCGGAACGGGGCGGTTGAAAGAAGTCTCGCATCAGCAGCAGTTTTGGTTGCCCAACTTCAAGAGACCGAAACCGCGAACAGGCTGAAGGCGGCATCCAGAAAGATAGGGTCAGCCAATCGTGTGTACGTCGTCGGTTTCGGCTTGAGCGCGCACTTGGCGGCGATGTTGACGTTGGGTTTACAGCCCTATCGAGAGAATGTCGTCAATATTGCGCAGTACGGTGGTACCGAATCCGCTGCGGCGCGCCTGGCTTCGTCCACGACGGGAGATCTCGTCGTAGCGATTTCTTTCCCTCGTTACTCGAAAGACGCGGTTGAAATGGTCCGGTTCGCACGGGAGCGAGGTGCAGAGGTAATCGCTTTGACCGACTCCACTGCATCACCGATATCCGAATACGCGAACGAGTTGCTGCTCGCGCCCGCTCAGCATCCGGTGATTTCCAGCAGCAGCGTGCCAGGTCTGGTGTTGATCGAGGCCTTGGTTTCAGAGTTTTTGATTTCTGACCCAGAAAACCTCAAAAAAGCCGAAAGACTTGCAAGTGCCATAGCAACTTATCTCGCGGGCAGCGGCTGATCAGAACATACCAGCGACGTCAGCGACGCAGTGTTCTAGGTAACATCGCCGGCGGGGGGCGGCAACAAGCGGAAGGTTGACATTCCCGGGCTCGAGGGCGTGATCGCTACTGCGGCGTCTTCAATCCTTAGTCTCACCCGTATTTGCGACTCTCTTCTCTGAATTCGAAACCTGCTACTGGCCTATCGCAACGACCCAAGAGAAGCCATACCGCCGCCTCAACTGAGAACGCTTTCGAAGGTCGCCGCGCAATTGTCAGCAGCCAAGGTTGTGCGCTAATTAGCCTGCGGATTTGGCGGCGGATCCTGCCGCGGGAAGCGCGATCGATCCGTTAAACTATTTCAGCTCCTGAGCAACTGGGGTGTGGAGCTCGGAGCGCAGATGGTTAGAACACGGCGCCCTATCTGACCACGTGCCCGGCAGCTACCTTCGTCATCGTCCGTTAGACCAGGCCGCGCCTTGAGACGCACTGAATCCGAGGAAGTCGAAGGCGATAACCCGGCGCCCGGCGGCACATAGTAGCGGAGCGACGTCCCTATCGATACGGCTATTGTCCGGAAGCCATGGATCATCACGAACGCGGTGCCGCCGCCGGGATAGTCGCGCACGTAGATCCGATGTTCGTTGCGTTCTACATGTTTCTCGGCGAACCCGGTGTCGTCGTTCGCGTAGGCGTTTGATCTCTTCTGTGTTGTATCCATTGGCGTCGGCAGTCTGGAGCCGCAAGAGTTGCAAACGAGGCCATGAGAAGGTCGCGCCGGGTAGGGAAAGGCTTTCGGTGTCCGGCATCTTCCTCTCCTCGCAGCACGGCTGGTGCTGCTGGTAAACGGCTGGCCCACGTCCGGCAGCAGGCGGCCGCGCATATCTCTGATACGTTATTCGAATGAATGGGCCGGCCCGATCGAAGCTTCGACCATTCCGGCTCGGCTTCGTGATACACGTTAACGCGAGTTCACTAATGGTGGTAAGTGCTGCGAAAAAAACTGTCGGTTGACTTCTTCTGGAATGTCTCTATTTTTAGTTTTATCGAACTTTTGCTTGCCAAGCTTTGTCTACCGCGCGATTGGCACCGCGCTCTATTCGAACCTTCTCTTTCAGAAACAATCGTAACGTCGTCCGGGAAGCGCAGCCTCTGCGGTCCTGCACTCTATGCTTTGAAAGGGTTCATCATGACCATTGGCACAGCAAAATGGTCCAACTCCACGAAGGGCTTCGGCTTTATCCAGCCCGATAACGGCGGCGCGGACGCGCTCGTTCACATCTCTGCCGTCGAACGCCCCGGAATGCGCGAAATCGTAGAGGGTCAGAAGATTGGTTACGAGCTCGAGCGCGACATCAAGTCGGGGAAGATGTCGGCCTGCAACCTGCAGGTCGCCAATTGTGACCTGCCATCTCTTTGACCACGGATCTAGTGGCACTGGGACGGCATGATTATCTGAAAGGCCGGGCAGGTTGCCCGGCATTTTCCTATCCATCGCTTTGCAGACTAAGGGAATTTTCATGACTCAGACCTACAGCAAATCCCGGCAGCGGGCCGAAATTGCGTTTAGCCTTATCCAGTCCCAGTTCTGCGCGCACGGCCAAGGCGTCCAGGAACTGGAGACTGAAGAGCAAGCGCGCCAAGTCAAGACACAGCGTCTTCGAGACGCGCGGCTAGCGCGGGACGAGCAGGACCATGCTAGCCGTTGAACGACCACTACGCAGATTACTAGCAGCCCTGGTCAAAACTCTATTTCGACACTGTGGCCAGGCGTCGCTTGATTCCACAGGCTTGGTGCAACGGCCACCGACGTTGCTCCTCCCAAAAATGAACCCTTCGCAGCGTCACTGTGAAATTATCATTCGAATCGCCGACGTCACGTCCTGACGTTTGTATGGCTTGCCCATGAAAGGAACGTCGCGTGGAAGACTGGCACCGGGCAAATTATTGCCAGATGTAATAATGATCTTGATTGGCGGCCAGCGATCCCGAACAAACGCGGCGAGCCGCAGCCCATCCATGCTGCCGGGCATGTCTATATCAGTGAAGATCACCTGGATGTCCGGGCGACCCTCGATAATCTCAATCGCTTCATCTGCGCTCGATGCCTCGAGCACGATGAAACCGTCGTCCTCAAGATCTGCGACGGTCGACAAACGCAAGAATGGCTCGTCTTCCACGACAAGCACGACTGGCTGATAGTCAGGCACGTTTGCTCGCTTTTCTCTTTGGAGGAATGCTCTAGGGCAAAACCGCGAGGGAATGTACGTTGGCGTACAAACGCGCCATTGACTGCCTGGTTCCAGCCAAGAAATTTGCGACCGGAAAAGCGTGGCGACATTCCTGTCAGACGCCAAGAGCGAAGAATGAGTGAAGGGAAAATGACCGAGGTCCTCAACCGGCGGGATTCTTCACACCCAGAGGTTAGGAGAACGTCGCATTCCCTTGGTCGCCACGGACGCGGAGAAACGCTTTCGACCGCCGTGCCTGCATCGCCCGGAAAGGATCACGGTTCTCAGCGACAGGAAACTCCTGTAGGCTAAGTGTGCCGGACGCGCGGTGAGAGCAACGAAATACTGCCGCCAACGTTTTGCCTGTTGGTATCAAGGTAACGTCGTCGCTGCTGGTGTGACAAGAGAAAGATCGCATGCCTCGCTTCTACTTCAACATCGTCATGAGCAGCGGCATCCAGGAAGATTTCGAAGGGACGGATCTTCCCACCTTGGACGCGGCGCGCAGCGAGGCTATCAAAGACGCCCGTAGCATCATGAGCAATGCGATCCTGATGGGGCAGGACGTTTCGTCACGCTCGGTGGAGATCCGTGATGACGCCGGCGACGTTGTTCTGTCGCTGCCATTCCGAGACACCATAACGCGCAGCGAGTGATCGGTATCGACTCACTTTACCCTAAGCGGCAATCCTAGAACTCGCTCATACTCGCGTTCGGGAATCCCATAGCTGCCGCCTGCGATAGTTATCAGCTTCTCTCGATCCCGCACGTGGATGTTTCCGCGTGTGGACCGAATGGCCCGTATACCTTCCAGGACGTGAAGCTGTTCGGTAACACCCGAACGACGAACTCCCAGCATCAGCGCTAGGAACTCGTGGGTCACACCGAGATTGTCGCCATCGAGGCGATCATGGCACATCAAAAGCCATCGAGCCATCCGTTCCTGCATATTGTATCGGGCATTGGCCAAGGCCGAATGACTGAGCTGGACGACGGTGGTATGAAAATAACGAAGAAAAAAGGCCCGGGTTTCCTCATCCTCAGTGACTGCTTTCATGAATAGCGATGCTGGGACGCGGATGCCACTGCCAGCCACTTGCATGAAGGTCCGCCCGGGCGCTCCCTCTATGGCGAGCATCAGATGCATACCGGACGCGCCTTCCCGGCCGATATGCCCCACTTCGATAGCTTCGTCGTCGGAACTGGTGACGACCATGGACCCAAGGCCGCTCTCCAGAAAATAGATGTAGTCGGGAGGGACACTATCCTCGACGAGAACATGTTTGGTGGGCAGGTCGACGCGCTCCATGCCGTGAGCGAGCCGGCCGAAGGTTTGCGCACTGATCGTCCGCAGAAGAGTGTTGCCGACATTCGATTGGTCGAGGCGTACCATTTCTTGCTCCATGCCGGAGCTTGGGTGTTACCAAACGCCTATGAATAGAAGTCTAACCGTACGGCGTGGTCAAATGTTCCGCCAGTGCCACAGCAGGTTCGTACGATTTCGGTGTTACCGTGCGCGAGGCATTGTTCTAGTTTTTCTTAACTTGCGACCCACATCTCTTTGCCGTTTCGCCCAGCCACAGCTTTTTACGCAATCGATCTGATAAGGCGGGGCTTTAACGCAACGGCCGCCAGGAAGTACGGGAGGAATTAGGCGTTCCGAAACACGACTCCCGCTTGAAGAGCTGCGGCGAGAAATGCGGCTTGCGCTTCTCCCTGGCTGACCGCCCCTCTAAGCGCGCCGGCACAAGCCTCCATCGCCGAGATAAAGGTGGTGCCGGTGGTAACTGGCCAGTTCTTGAGAAGCAGCTGAAGAGCTTGCTCTGCAGACGACACGGTGTGGAATGAACGGTTGCGCTCTACAATTACGATGACCCATTCAAGTGTTGACATAAGCGTGGCCGGCCAAATTCGCGGATTAGTGGATTACACGATTAGCCCGCGCACAATGTGAGTGAGAAACATTCGTCACCCGCGCGATCCTTCCTCGAATCCCGCTTGTCAGTCTACATGGGCAGTTGGAGAAGCAAGGCCGTTCCCCGACGTTTCTATGGCAATGGCAGTCCCTGAATAGAGGCGCGCGTCCGCTCGAAGCTCGGTGGAGACATTGCAGAAATCGTCGTGCCGAGGACCCTTTTCAGTTCCCTGGTTAGGTCGTCGGCGGAAGTCATCCCACCTTGAAAGCGTTGTATCAGAAGCTTCGCCGCAAGGTCGTATCGCTCAGGATGCGCAACACTTTTGGCAGAATTGTATCCAGCTTCCTCCAAGACGCCTTGCAGCATCGTCAGGTCCCTGGAATGTAAGACGTAGCCGAGTGGGGAAGACACTGACGTCCTCCTTCTAATTGGGGCGAGGGCCCAAGCCCTAGTCAGAAGCGCCCTTAACAATGGCTGCTGATGAAGTCATCATGCCCGAGAGTGGCTCGGGATGCAAAGAAATTAATGCAATTTTTTGTTTTTATCAGCCTTTCAGCAAAACCACAAATTGAGATTGTATTTCCACGGGGCTTCGGCAGCGTGCTCGGCTTCACGGGGCGTCGCCCAATGCCATCGACAGGGCCAGTAGGTCCACCACTCTTAGAGAGAGGCATGGTAGCTATCCTCTTGCAGTCCACCCGCAGGTTCGGCACGTACGGGCAGAATTGCGCAGGCTGTCCATCAGCAAATTATCGGCAAGCGCAGGAGTTTGGTTACGCTTTGTGGGTCGCTTCGGAACTGCAAGCGGAACTAAGGTACCGCACCATTTCATCAGTGGCGGCGGCAGAATATGGATCGACAGTCTGAATACGGTCAACGGCCACTGTCATTGCCCAGCGGCCTTCATCACTATCGATATCCACTCGACGTGTTGAGCACCACTCTTGAACCGCGTCCAGAACAATCTTCATTTGAAGTTCATCGAGAGAGGAAGATAAAGACTTCGTCATGTCCGTGCTCTCTTGGTCGGCAAGAGCACAGTTATCTCTCAAGCGGTCCCGCCAGTTGTCTATGGGCCGACCCGGGATACTTAGGGTGTTAGAAATAAAAGGAAACGCGAAGGGTTTGACCGCCCCCGCCTTCTAAGCTCATTTTTTTTGCCTTATTTAATCGCTAGATGGAAAATCGTGGCGTCCAAGACGCCTCCTCGCCGACGAAACGCCGCTTCGCAGTCGAGAGGCGCCCAGCCGCGCGACCGGGCGCATGTGAAAGGGGAGGGTGGGCGCCCGTTGGGAAGTGCAGGGACCGGGGCAGGGGCCCGGTTTTGAAATCCAGATGATGCGCGGTACACCGTCTTATCATGGTTCCCAGGATGCCGCCCAGTAGCACGCCGGCGACCGACAAGATGTAAAATACGATTAACATCAGCGCATCACGCTATGTCAAAGTTAATTGCGGCCGTTCTTAATCCTCCATAGGGTTTTATCTATCGGTCGGCATCTCCTGGCTACGATCGACTGGAAGCACACGAGTTGCTTTCGCCCCTCTAAGTTGGAGGGCGATGAGTGTCGGAAATGCTCCGTACAATTTCGTTCGATGATCTTTCTCCGGTATTCGACGCGTTCTCCCAGTGGTGCAAGGAGACTAAGGTTGATCCGAACAGTCTCGTGGGCAGCGTTGCTGCGTCCAGACTATTGGACCTTTTTCTCAAGGGCCATAAGACATCCAGAGATCTTTTGGCAGCCCTAGGGCCACTCCGCCCGCCGTCAACAAGGCCTGATCAGTAGCGTCTCCAGGAAAGCTCGTCGCCAGAACCAGATCTCAACACATTCGACCTTGCCCCCAAGTTTTATCCAGTTTTAAGTTCGCTCCGGCGGTCTCTTGAAGTGCTACCTAGCGCGCAATAATCTGAAATTGCGAAGCCTCCATGGCCAGTCTAGTTGGGATTGGTTGTCGCCGCTCGCAACCGTCGGACGAGGTCAGAAATCCGTTGGTCTTGCGGTCTCAGCCTTGCCAATTGTTCCGCAAACTTCAACGCCTGCGGCAGCAGCTGCAGCTTCAGACTGTATTCCAGTGCCAGGCCTGAAATGGCCGGATCGGACGTCTCGGATGCCCAGTGATCGAGCCTGTTCAGAGCCTCTTGGGTCTTTCCGATTGAGTCCAGCGCGACGGTAAGCGTCGTCTTGTACCGCGGGCTCCGGGGATCCAGCCGCACCGCTTGTTCAAGCTCGACAATCGCATCGTCCAGTCGCTTGCTGCGAACCAGAGCGAGCCCATGCCCAAATCGCAGCTCCGCGCGCTCCGGCGACACTGAAATTGCTTCGGCGTAGGCCTGTTCGGCCTTATCGTTCTGCCCGATGGCACGATAAAATTCCGCAAGGTTGACGTGGACACCTTCAAGTGTCGGGTCAAGGCTAATCGCTCGTTTGAAGTATCCCTCGGCCTCCGGTATACGGTGTTGGCCAAACAGGAAGAATCCGTAATTGCTCTGCGTCTCTGCAAAATCAGCGTTTGAACTGACGTAGCTGCGCAGGTCTTCGACCGCGGCCTCGAAGCCCGGTCGTTGGCTGCCGAACACCTCGGCGGGCGTGTTGCCGAGAGCAGTCGCCGCTGCGATACGAACCGCTCGCATTTCATCACCGAGCAGATCCCCGATCGCATCCAGCCTGCGCTCCGGCGGAATGTTCGATGCGGCCTCGGATGCGCCGAGTCTGACCAATGGATCCGGATCAGATGATGCTGCGTGAATATCTGCGGTAACATCCTCACCTGCGATCTGGCTCAATCGGGTGATGGCGCTTCCCCTTATGATTCCCGGCTGATTTCGGTCATTGACGAGCTTTCGCAATGCCTGCTCCGCTGCTTGCGTGCGGTTTTCCAAAGCTGCGAATGCGTGGGTGATGGTTGGACGATTGCGCCAGCCAAAATCGTACCATCTATCCATGGTCCTGGCGGCCCAGTCATCATCTTTATCGGTATGACACGTCGTGCATGCGTTCGGCGTTGAGAAGGTCATCGACAGATCCGGCCGGGGAATGACGAACGAATGGTCCCGTCTCGGATCGACCTTCATGTATGTCCGTTCGGGCATATGACAGTTGGCACATTGCGCGCCGGCCGATCCGACAGGATGATGGGTATGAGAAGGGTCGTCGAACAGGCCGCTCGGATCCTGCTTGACGAAGCGGTCCAGCTTGGTCTGCGTGTGACACTGGGTGCAAAGCGCGTTGCCTTCGGTCTTCAAACCCGCCTCATGTGGACGATGACAATCAAGGCATGTCACTCCAGCCGCTGCCATTTTGCTTTGCTGAAACGAACCGTACTCAAAGACTTCATCACGTATCTGTCCATCGGGAAAATAGAGATCGCTTCGCAGCAATGCGGGAGAAAAGTAGTCGAGAAACGGCTTTCCGGGCTCGTAGCCGTCTCGAAGGCGTACTCGTCTGGAATGGCAAGCCAGACAGGCATTGGCATCGACCCTGGAAAGTCCAGGGTCCGCCTGATCACCTGGATGGTCCTGGCCCTTTGCCGCCCAGGCGACATGTTTTGCACCAGGTCCGTGACAGGACTGACAGCCGATGCTCGTTGCGACATAGGTCGATTTGTATTCGTTCGTCGCAGGTTGGAAGTTTGCTTGAGGGTCGGTCGAATGGCAGTCGATGCAGGTGCGGTTCCAACGATAAAACGGCCCGGTCCAGTGATAGGTCGAGCCGGGTTTGCGCGGTGTGTCATTGCCAAGCCAGAACCATTGCTTTCCGGTCGTGTCCCATGCGACGTCGAGTGCCTGTAGTCGTCCTGCGCCGGTTTCAACGA
Organism: Rhizobium sp. BK399; assembly: GCF_014194695.1. Classification (GTDB taxonomy): domain Bacteria; phylum Pseudomonadota; class Alphaproteobacteria; order Rhizobiales; family Rhizobiaceae; genus Rhizobium. The sequence goes on from NZ_JACIAH010000012.1 coordinate 22,338, forward strand.
GATACTGCTGCAGCGGCTCGTAGGCAAAGGTGTATCGAACTTCGAACTCGGTTTCCTTTCCGTCCGATCCTTCGGTTTTCACGAAGAACCGGGCATCGCGGCGATGGAAAGTCGTTACAATGCCATCGTGCTCATACCTGACATTGTTGAAATCACCGCGAACTGTACTGCCGTTGGCAAGTGCCATTGCGTTGGCGTGGTGGGATCGCTTGAAAGCAGCGGCTTGATCTTGATGGCAGGAAGCGCAAGCGGTTTCATCAACGAAACCATTATGCATGCTTATCCGGGGGTCAGGACTGGAGGCAGGGACAGTGTCGGCAAAAGCGCTCCGTCCCAGGAACAAAATCATCAGAAGGACCGGCAATACTGTTATCCACGCGGCCAATGACCGATCGAACGTTATCACTCAGCTGCTCCAACGCTGCTCTTGTGGAATGTCACGCCGCCTGGCGGCGTGACGACGGCGGGCATCAGTAGCACGGCGGGAAGGGATAGTAGCCGCACTGCTGGTTGTTGTAGTAGTTGTTATAGTAGTAGGGGCGTGTTGCTGCCGCGCCGATAGCCGCGCCCGCTACGACACCGGTGGCGACAGGGGCACCGCGATACCAGGCGCCGCGATAGACGGGGGCATGCCAGTAGGTGCCACTCACACGGTTGATGTTGGTATCGCCGGTATGAACGTCGTCGTCTCGAAAACCTCCACGGAAGTCGCCCCCTGCAAAATCACGTCCGCCAAAGCTACCTCCGCCAAAGTCGCCTCCACGGAAGCCACCGCCGCCAAAACTTCCTCCGCCAAACCCACCTCCGCCAAATCCACCCCCTCCGCCGAAGTGATCAATAAAGACTGCGGCCGGCCCCGTCGCGCCATTGAGGCTTCCCTCAAGAACGGTGATGTCGAATGTCAGCGTCGTGCCATCAAGTTTCGGGGTCTTCAATGTCACGACAGCGTCGCTCACATCAGACCCGTCGCCCCCCAGCACCGAGACCGTCGCATTCGGTGGATCGACCGCGAAATTGTCCTTGCCATCGTCCCATTGCATGATGAACTGATCCGTCATCACATGTCCGGCAGCCCGTACCGGCCGGTCGGCAAACACGATCGAATTGGCGGCAACGCCATTGAGTACGAGTTTTCCGTTTTCAATCCGAGCGCCCGCAGAGTTGATCACTGCCAGAGACGGTACCGGCCCGGTCGGCGTGACGACGCCGATGCCTTTTTCGAGCGGTACATGCGGCTTTTTCGGAGCGTCCTGCGCATGGGCATTACCAAGAGCAACGCCTGCAGTAACGATCAGGCTGGCAATCTGAAAGACGTTCATGGCGGTAGCCTCCAAGGTGGGGACAGGTAAAAGCCCTGTCCATACTTGACGTGATGATGGAGCTCAGCTCGACACTGTTGCTGTCGTCCTGACGCAAGTCGCCGGGTCTCAATCCTTGAAAACCTGCTTCCAGTCGGCTTTCATGTCGATCAAGGTCCAACCAGTTATCGCGGCTGCGTCGAGGGCCTTGTCCAGGCGCCCGAAGTCCGTTTCGCGGTCATATGCATATTCACGGTCGGCATCGGTATGATGAACGAGCATGCCAAGGCGCGCGGGCGCCCCTGCCATGGTTGTCCACTGCAGCATTTCGAGGTCGCCATCCGAGTTGCCGAAGGCGGCAATCGGCCTTTGCCCGATCGCTTCATTGATCCCAACCGGCTTCCCGGCCTTGTCGTCTATAAAATTGACCTCCGGAAGCCGGTACAAGGTCGGCATATCGTCCTGCATCCTGAATTCGGTCTTGATAGAGGAACCGATCACCTGTTCCGGGGGCACGCCATAGGCCTTTTCTGTCCACGGCCGCATGAATTCCACGCCGCCTCCCGAAACAATGAAGGTCTTGAATCCATTGGCGCGAAGATAGGCCATCAGTTCGACCATCGGCTGATAGACAAGTTCCGTGTAAGGACGCTTGAACTTCGGATCTCGTGCGGTGAAAAGCCAGTCGGTGACAACCTTTCTAAACTCGGTTGTCGTCATTCCCGCATGGGTCAGCATGATGAGTTCCACGAGGCCTTTTTCGCCTGACGCGGCGAGAGCCTTCATGTCGCCGTCAAGCACGGCCTTGAACGGTTGTGTATCTTTCCATTCCGGATGCTGCGGAGCGAGCGTCTTCACGCGATCGAGGGCGAAGGCAAGCTGCGTGTACATCGGATGCTCGACCCAAAGAGTGCCGTCATTGTCAAACACCGCGACCCGCTCCGCCTCCGTTACGAAGTCCGCAGAGCCCTGCTTTGTCACCCTACCAACGAAGGAGACGATGGCGGCCTTTGACGCGGTCTCGTTCCAGGAAGGCAACGGGTCACTCTGTGCCCAGGCGGTTGTCGGCCCGGCCCACAGAGGAAGACCGATCGCGAGGATGCCATTTCGTGAACTTGTGAGGAATTTGCGACGCGTGGCCTCCATTTCGGCATCCTCCTGAATTGCTTATGTCACTTGGGGAAGTGGCGGCCTTGTTGGCCCCACATCGGGATGAGTTGCCGCTCGGCAAGGTGGTGGATGCGACCGCAAGCTCGTGTGTACCCGCTGGATACTTTGAGAGTTCGAAATCGTGATCGGACGAGTGCAGCCCCAACTCCACCGCCCCGATCCAGCCAAAAAAGGTTCTGCTACTCATCTCAAATCCTTCCATTGGATGTCGGTTGATACGGGTGTCGCATGGGGCGGAACACGACCTCTTTTCGAAAAGACCGCATGGCGCGGCGAGGGGCTCCCGCTGCCATAAAACCGTATCCCATGGCGTTTTTTTTCGATATTGCCCTTTCGGGAATCAAAGCCCGCGAGCAATCAACGGCAGTGTTTTCGTCGGTGGCACTACCTCGCCGCCGAGGGAGACAGGCCAGTCGGACGACAGGATGAAGGATGCAGTTTTGCCGCTATTATGGCTGACGCTGAAAGAACTTGCGCCTCAGTCGGGTAACGACGAACCGGCTTCTCGCTAGAAACAAAGTCACCTTGTCAACACAGTCGGTTGTTGCGTGCTTTGTCGGCACCTTCCGCCTGCAGGCAGTCTGGTGAGACCGCCTGCAGCAAGATCGGCTCCATCAGTTGCCGGTACCCTTTGCCGCCGCCGCAGCCTGGGCCATGCGTGTCTGCATCTCGGCCTTGACGGCGTCCAGATTGAAGCTGGCGCCCCGCTGCATTGGAGGAAAGTCAAGGAAGGTCTGGAGTTCCTTTCCGACCAATTGCTGAACGAACACGAAACGCCAGAATTGGTATTTGAACCAGTCGAAGTACTGCTGCCCGCCTTCTTTCGTTCCGTTGTTGGGCCAACCAGTCCGCTCGAACGGGTCGAGTCGCAGGTTAGTGATGTAGGGAACGTCAGGATGGGTCTTTTCGCCAACCCATCCCTGGGGCTGGTCGATGAAACGGAACTTGTAGTCGTCGATGCGCACCGCGCCGACCGTGCTTTCACCGAGGTAGAAGATCTCGTGACGTGCAGACGGTCCCTTGCCGGTGATAGCGGCCGTCTGATCGTAGCCGTCAAGATGGTTCTTGTATGTCCGGTCTCCTATCGTTTTGCCTTGCAGCAATTCGTTGGTGATGTTGGGATTGCCGGCTGCCGCAACAAAGGTCGGCAACCAGTCCAGACCGGAGAAAATGCCGTTCTGCACCACGTCCGCCGGGACATGTCCAGGCCAGCGTAGAAGTGCAGGCACGCGGAATCCACCTTCCAGAACGGTACCCTTTGACTGCGCAAAAGGTGTCTGTCCCCCATCGGGCCACGTGAACACTTCCGTTCCATTGTCGGTCGTGAACAGGATGATGGTGTTGTCGTCCTCGCCAAGCTCTTTAATCTTCTGCATGACGAGCCCAACGTCGTCGTCCAGTTGTGCCATCCCGGCTTCCTCTTCCGACCAGCCGTTCTCAGCATTTCGCATCGCCTCGTACTTCGGAGAGAGATGGGTGACGATGTGCATACGGGTGGGGTTCAGCCAGACGAAGAAGGGCTTGTTGTCCTGCTTGGCCTTCGCCATGAAGCTTGTTGCGAAGTCGCGGATCTCGTCGTCGACCGTTTCCATCCGCTTGGGATAGAGAGTGCCTGCATCCTCGATCCTCTGCTTGCCGATTTTACCCCAACGCGGCATCTCGGTTGGATCATCCGTGTCAGTCGCCCAACTGTGAACCATGTTGCGCGGCCCGACCACGTTCAACAGATCCTGCGGATAGTTCGGATGAGCCGGATCCTCCATCGCGTCGAGATGGTAGAGGTAGCCGAAGAACTCATCGAAGCCGTGAACGGTCGGCAGGAACTCGTTCTTGTCACCGAGATGGTTCTTGCCGAATTGGCCGGTGGCGTAGCCCATTGACTTTAAGACAGTGGCCAAAGTCACCGCCTCCGCCGGCAGGCCAGTCGCGGCGCCGGCCTGCCCAACGGTTGTCATGCCCGTTCGGATCGGCAGCTCGCCGGTGATGAAGTTGGCCCGACCCGCCGTACAACTGGCCTCGGCATAATAGTCCGTGAACAGCATGCCTTCCTTGGCGATCTTGTCGAGATTGGGGGTGCGGCCGGCCATTAAGCCGCGGTGATAGGCTCCGATGTTCCACATGCCAATATCATCGCCCATGATGACCAGGATATTGGGTTTCGATTGCTCTTGAGCCCGTGCGGGCGCTTGCCCGCCGAACAACAGCGCACTGCCACATAGCAGGACGGTCGCCAGAATGCCTTGTCTCATCGCATTTCTCCCTTGAGTTTCCGTCGCCCCACTTGACATAAGGATCCAGTCCTCGTCGCACCCTGGACGCGAAGACGCGCGAAGAAATTCCAGGGTGACGATTGAACAGGACGATCCCGGAGATGCCAATTCGCCGAGATAAGAGGAATTTCCGATGCGTGCCCCCGACAGCCTCCTTTCATTACCGATGTTGTGCGGTGGCGGCGGGGTAGGCCGCCAGATCAAATTCAGTTGCCGCTCGGCAAAGTGATGGATACGCCTTCCTTCGCAAGCTCGTCTCGTACCCACTGGAACCGTTGATAGTTAGAGATCGTGATCGGACCGGTGTAGCCCATGCTTTGCAGTTTTCTCGGCGGATATTCGATATAGGTCGCCATGATTTTCTTCAGTTCTTCACCCATGACGACGCCCATCCATGTCCGCTCGGTGAAGTTGTTCATGAAGATGTCATAGCGTTCCTGGGGATCCTGCCAGAGGTCGAACACCTGCGGCACTGTGGCGACGTATTTGTCCGGTCCCTTCCAGCCGAGGTTTGAATCGACCGCCAAACCACCGGTCAGGGCGCCGTCATCGCCACGAAGATTGAACACAAACTTGTAGTTGTTCACGCGTATCGCGCCGGGCGAAAGCTCGTTCTCCGTGAAGTAGAACCATGACTTGCGCTCCGACTTTCCTGTACCGAGCAGGATTGGCGACATGTCGTAGCTGTCGAAAATGATCGGCTTGTCCTCGCGGTCCTTGTCTGGCAAGGGAACACCGCCGACCGAGGCGAAGGTCGCCATCAGATCGAGGCCTCCTACGATATCGTGATTTTTGCTTCGCGGTTTGATCTTGCCGGGCCACACGGCAACGGCCGGAACCCGGTTGCCGCCTTCACGCAGCGTACCCTTTGTGCCGCGCAATGGGGTATACCCGGCATCGGGATAGACATCCTGCCAGGCCCCATTGTCCGTGGTGTAGAAAACCAATGTGTTGCGGTCCATTCCGGTTTCACGCAACTTGTCCATGATCCGGCCAATTCGGGTGTCGAGTTCGACGACCGAATCCGCATACTTGCTCTTCGACAACGACCTGTGCTCGAATTCCGGCGCCGGCATGTTCGGTTGGTGGACCTTCATGAAGTTGACGTTGATGTAGAAGGGCTCGTCCGGCTTCTTGGCGGCCTCATCGAGGAACTCCAGCGCAGCCTTCTCGACATAGCCGTCGAAGAACGGAATGCCGACCACGCCTTCCTTGCCGTCGATGACAGGTGTATCGACATACTGGCCATTGATCTTAAAATCTTCCGTCACCGGACCACCGGCCTTTCCCGACAATGCCCCCTTGGTGACCTTCTGGAACATCTCCCGCAATTTGGGATCCATATCGGGGAACCAGGTCGGATCGGCGTAAGTGTAGGCGTTGAGGTGGTAGAGGCCCGCATAGCGCATTTCGTCGTAGCCCTGGGCATTGGGCAATGCGTAGTCCGACTCTCCGAGATGCCACTTCCCGGTGAAATAGGTGTGGTAGCCACCGCGCTTCAATACCGATCCGAGTGTCCACTCTGCCGCAGGCAGGCCGCCGCCCTGGCCCTGGAACGCGACCGTCGTCATGCCACTGCGGTTCGGGATCCGCCCCGTTTGCATCGCGGCGCGTCCAGGGGTGCAACTGGGTTGCGCGTAAAAGGAAAAGAAGGTCATGCCCTCATCGGCGAGCCGGTCGATATTGGGGGTTGGCATGCCGCGGCCTTCGCCGCCGCCATAAGGGCCAAGATCGCCCAATCCGGTATCATCCGAAACGATGAACAGGATATTTGGTTTACGCTGAGGCTCCTGAGCTTGCACGGGAGAGGTCCCGCATAGCATCGTGAGAGATGCAAGGGCTCCGATGCAGCCAAAATAGGTTCTGCTACTCATCTCAAATCCTTCCATTGGATGCCTGGATTGACGACGGTGGCTACGCCCGCATCAACTCACCCGGGCGGGCTTCAAGCGGTCGAATGATAAGGGGAGTGTGCTCCAGCCGACCGGAGCAGATCCTACTCGATGCAGGAATCCGCCGAAATTGCCCTTTAGGGAATCCGGGCAATCATCAGTAGTATTTCGGTAGGTGACACTACAGCGGGCAGCTGTTATTGTTTGCCCGCCTTTGGGGGGCGGACAAATGTGTTGGGGCGAAGCACGGGTTCGAACTCAATATACCAGGCTTTGGCTGGCGACGATCTTGTTCGTTGCATTCAACTGCTTTCCCGCCGCCTCCGAAATACTCCCCCCCGTTGCAGGCCGGGCACCACGCATCCTTATTGTCTACCCCTATGACGAGAGGATCGTGGCAACGACCGTTGCCGGAGAAGCACTGCGAAGCCGCCTGATCGAGGCGACGAACAGCAGGATCGACCTGTTTTCCGAGTTCCTGGATCTATCAAGGTTTCCGGAAACCGATCATGCCAAACGCATGGGAGAGTACCTCGCCAGAAAATACGAAGCTCGTCGCCCCGATGTCGTCGTTGCCCTCGGAAAAGAAGCCGCCATCTTCATAACGGCGAATCGGGACGCGATTGCTCCCGGTGCGAAAATAGTCGCGGCCGGTTTCGGCAGCTCGACTGCAGAAAAGATCGGCCTGCCGAAGGAGGTGATCGGTGCCTTCTCAACCTTCGACATCCTGAAAACCGCGGAGATGGCCCGCCGCCTCCAGCCAGACGCCCGTCACCTCTATATCATCGGCGGATCGGCAGACTTCGACCGGGAATGGCTGGCATCGGCGCGCGCCGCTCTTGGCGAGTTCGCCGCCCGTTATGACACGACATATGTGGAAGATCTGACGATTGACGAGTTTGTCGACCGATCAGCTCACGTGCCAAGGGATAGCATTATCCTTATGTTGACGATCTTCAAGGACAGGACCGGCCGCAATTTCATCCCACGCGAGGCCGTCAGGCAGATCGCAGCGACTGCCAGTGCACCGATCTACGGGCCCTATCAAACCTACGTCGACTATGGTGTTGTCGGAGGCAACACCGTCACATTCGATAGCCTCGGTCAAACCGTTGCCGATCTGGTCCTCAATGCGATTGCCGGCAGACCGGGGCAGGATGTCGACGCACCTCAGACCTATTTTGCCGATGCGCGGCAATTGCAGCGCTGGGGCCTTTCGCTGCAGAACCTGCCAGCCGGCACAATCATAATGCACCAGAAAATGAGCCTCTGGCAGGAGCACTGGCTGGTGGTGACAGCGACATTCGGTGTCGTAACGATGCAGGCAACCGTCATCGCCATTCTGTTGCTGGAGCGGCGCCGTCGTCGTGCAGCAGAGAGCAGGGCCCGCATTCACCTGCTCGAAGCCGTTCACCTGAACCAGTCGGCAACAGCGGGAGCCCTGTCTTCGTCGATCGCCCACGAGCTGAACCAGCCGCTGTCAGCCATTCGCAACAACGCTGAGGCCGCATCCGAATTGCTCCGGGGGAGGAGCCCGGACCTGCAATTGATCCAGCAGATTCTGGTCGACATCCAGGAAGACGACAAGCGGGCAAGCGACATCATCGGCAGGATGAGGGGGCTTCTGAAAAAGAGAAGCGACATCGATTGGCAGGAGTTCGACCTCAACGACGTTACTTCGAGTGCCATTCAAATCATCCACGGGGAGGCGGAACGGCGAGGGGTCACGTTGAAGGCGACCGAGGCGGCCGACAAGCTCATGGTCCGCGCCGACAAGGTCCACGTGCAGCAGGTCGTCCTCAATCTTGCAGCCAACGCGATGGACGCCATGTCGGAGGTTGCACGGGTGCGAAAGACCTTGACCTTCATAACGGGCGTATCAAATGACAGGGCGGCCCTGTGTGTCGCCGATACCGGCACAGGAATACCAGAAGACTGTCTGCCCAGTATATTTGAGCCTTTCTATACAACCAAGCAGGCAGGGACGGGCCTTGGCCTTTCCATAGCGCGGGCCATTGTTGAGACCTATGGTGGCGCGATATCAGCCTACAACCTGCCTGAGAGTGGCGCGATTTTTCGTATAGACCTGCCTCTGGTCAAGCGGCAGGAGGAACCGGAATGAAACCGATCATCCATATTGTCGATGATGACCAATCCTACCGTATTGCGACCGAGAGGCTGCTTTCGGCTCATGGGCGCACGGTCAGGGGGTACGGGTCCGGAGACGAGTTCCTGGCTTGCGTGGAAGACGGCGCGACGGGCTGTGTTCTGCTTGACCTGCAAATGCCTGGGCTGTCCGGTTTGGAAATTCAACAGCAATTGCGGGACAGGGCGCCGCTGCTTCCGATCGTCTTTCTCACCGGAGAAGGAGATATCAAGGCAAGCGTTGAGGCGATGAAGGCAGGTGCCGAGGATTTTCTAGAGAAACCAGGTTCTGCAGCGGTCCTGCTTGAGACGATCGAGCGTGCGCTCAATCGATCTGAAAAGCAGCGGGCGCAGCGCGAGCATATCAAGGCGCAGCAAATGCGGGTGAAGAGCTTGAGCCTGCGGGAAACCAGCGTTTTCGAGATGATCGTGCGTGGGCAGCTTAACAAGCAGATAGCGTTCGCGCTTGGCATATCTGAGCGAACCGTCAAGGTTCACCGCCACCAGGTGATGGAGAAGCTCGGAGCACGCTCGCTGGCTGACGTAGTGTTGATTGCGGCAAATGCGGGTTTCGTCGACCGTCCTGCGGGAGGTTCAGAGCCATGATCGATGGGTTTTCCCCTTAGGGCAATATCCCCCAACCGCCAACACGCCTACAGTGACCCATCGGATCTCGCGCACTTTCACGTGGAGGGCCTGAGGTGGGAAAGAAGAGCCGTACAGTTGCTGTCGTCGATGACGACGGGAGTCTTCGCCGAAGCGTCGCACGGCTTGTAAATGCTTACGGGTTTTCGGCCGTCGAGTACGCATCGGCTGAGGCCTTTCTCAACAGAGATTCGGAGGCTGCGATTGATTGTCTCGTGTTGGATATCGATCTGGAGGGGATCACCGGTCTCGAATTGCAGTCGAAGTTGGACATGGCTGGTTCAACGCTGCCCGTCATATTTATCACTGCCCTCGAGGACGAGCTCCTGAAGAAGGCCGCCGAGCGGACGCGGTGCATTGCATATTTGCAAAAACCGTTTGCAGGAGCCGCTCTCATCGCCGCGATCAACAAGGCACTGCAATCGTGATTTTGCAGATAGCACAAATGTCGAATGGCGAGTGCCAATGGATCTATCTCAGGCAATGATATGAACATCGATCTAATTGTAGGTCGTGCTGGACGCGCAGCTCCGGTTGCGGTGCTTGCAACATTACTGGCGATCGCCCTTTTGTGGCTGTACGACAGCCCAGGGCTCGGTCGCAACCAACGGAAGTAACCTGGCAGCCGCGTGCTTTGTGGCTCAGCGCACCAACACGCTCAAGCGTTTGGCGACGATGAAACGCCTTTCGCCGAATACTTTTGTCAAAGGCACGCGCAGCAACCAGATCAGCTATGTCTATGCCGATCCTCCGGCTGCAAACGGAACGGACGGCGTGGTTGGAATCGGTGCTCCTTTGGCGGATCTATTGTCCTTGTGGGAAGTCCGCGTCGCCGCGTGGCCGTTTCGCTTCGGGTTTCCCCGACAGTTGGGCGACGATCTCGGGGATTAGTGCAGATCTGAGGGTAACAGACGGTGCACTTAAACACTGCAGTGGCAGTTTGAAGGTGTCGAAGAAGCCGAAAGGCCCTATGAGACTGGCTGTCTCATCGCGTTCAGCTCGATAGCGAACAATTCCCAACGGCCAGAGCTTTCGTTAAACAGGCGCCCATGCTCACACGATTCGAAATTCAAGCCAGTCGGGATGGGACAAATCGCTGGGCCATCGTTGACAGGACGACGGGCTTGGTCGCGGTCGTCGGCGACGTGCGGATCAATTCGCTCGATTGGGAAGAAGCTGACGACCTGGTGGACCTCCTCAACCTCCTCTATCTCGAGCAGAAGTCTGCCATCGTTCACCAGCCGACGGCTGGTCCCCACACTGACAGTGTCCCCGAAGTCGTTCGTGAATGCGATACGAGATAATCTCCCCACGACCGATCGCTCTCGGTGAGCTGCGGAGACAACACACGGTCGCCGATACCTAACATCGCATGACGAGCAACGGCGGTTGCCATGATCCCAATATGATAGTCGCGACACACGGGTGCCGCTTGTTCATATCAAAATCTGCCCTTCGTCGAACGCGCCTGCAGCCTCATCCTGACGAACGCGTTGAATCGTGCGGGCGGGACGTCGGGCAACGCCGCTGGTCCGCTGCGCAGCGTTTGGCCCAAGCACGGTCAAGACCAAAGTGCTGGTCGTGATCATCTGGTGGAGCCGATAACGTGGTGGAACAAACGCGGACGCGTATCGTTTCGCGGACAGGGAGAGGTCACCGGGCGGTACCTGCCGCCAACGTAATCGAGCTTACTGCGAAGTCGGGGGAAGGTTTGCAGCGGAAACGGGATGCACTAGGGTCGACTGGCGCGCGCCTCGAAGGCTCGGTCAAGCCACCTAGGCAGGCCATTGATTCTTTTGCCGATACCTTCGATCGGCTGGGGGTAAACGAGCCATTGCGCTTGCGTCGGGCCTGCTGGACTTGCGAATGAACGACAGAGGTCTAGTTACCCGAAAAACACGCAATTGGAATTCCGCATGGCCATTGACCCTTTAAAGCGTAGGCAGACCGAAGATCTGAACCGGAGCGAGGAGCAGTTTCGTCTTCTGGTCGAAGGCGTGACCGACTACGCGATCTATATGCTCGATCCGAATGGTCACGTATCGAGCTGGAATGCAGGGGCTCGCCGCATCAAGGGGTACGAGCCAGAGGAGATCATCGGAAGGCATTTCTCGCAGTTCTACACCGACGAGGACAAGGCCGATGACCTGCCAAGAAGGGCGCTAGAAATCGCCGCATGCGAGGGCCGGTTCGAAAGGGAAGGCTGGCGGGTCAGAAAAGACGGGACGCGCTTCTGGGCGAATGTAATCATCGATGCAATCCTTGCCGAAGATCGCACGCTTATCGGTTTTGCCAAGATCACACGCGACATCACCGAGAAGCGGCAGTCGCAGGAAGCTCTCGAACGAGCACAGCTCGAACTCTTTCAGGCTCAGAAGATGGAAGCCGTAGGCCAGCTCACTGGCGGTGTCGCGCATGATTTCAACAATTTGCTGATGGCCATACTGGGCAGCCTCGAGATCGCGAAGAAACGGGCTCTTGCGGGTCAGGACAATGCCGATCTGATCGAGAACGCCCTCCAAGGGGCGAAGCGCGGTGCCGCCCTGACACAGCGGTTGCTTGCCTTCTCCCGCAAGCAAGAACTCAAGCTCGAGCCTGTGGACGTGTCCGACCTCGTGAAGGGAATGGCCGGTCTGCTTCAGAGGTCGATTGGCCCCTCTATCGAAATCGTCACGAGCTTTCCGCTTGTTCTGCCGAGAGTTCAAGCCGACGGCAACCAATTGGAGACCGCACTCCTGAACCTGGTGGTAAACGCGCGCGACGCTATGCCTCGTGGTGGCGTCATCATGCTCTCGGCCAGAAAGCAGTCGGTTCGCAAAGATGAGGGCAAAGGTATTCAAGGAGAATTCGTATGCCTGAGCGTGACGGATGACGGCGAGGGGATGGATGCTGAGACCTTGGAGAAGGCGACGGCGCCCTTTTTCACCACCAAGGGAATAGGCAAAGGCACCGGACTGGGTCTGTCGATGGTCCAAGGACTGATGGCTCAGGGCGGAGGTGCGCTCGCTCTGAAGTCGTCCCCTGGAGGAGGAACCACCGCCGAACTATGGGTGCCTCTGGCAGAGGAAGGGGAGGCGATCGAGCCGGACGTGCACCCTGATACTTCCAGCGTGCCTTTACTGCGGGAACTCACCGTGCTTGTCGTCGATGACGATGCGCTTGTCCTGATGAATACCGTCCTGATGCTGGAGGATCTCGGTCATAAGACATTGCAGGCGTATTCTGGCGAGGAGGCGCTTCGGCTCCTGGAACAAGGGCCGCTGCCAGATCTGGTCGTAACCGACCATGCCATGCCCCGAATGACTGGGGGCGAGCTTGCCGCGGAAATAGGCAAACGGCTACCCGGCCTGCCCGTCGTTCTTGCCAGCGGATATGCGGAAATTCCAGGCGGCGTGTCCCGTGATCTGCCCAGACTGGCGAAACCCTTTACACAGAGCCAGTTGGCTGAATCCGTGGCGTCCGCAATCTCGTAATGGAGGCAACGCCAAGCATTGCAGAACCGCACCACGTTTAGCGAGTTCAGGAGAGGCTGCGCTGTCTGTTCAATGGCCATCCTCAACGGCTTTATGACTAAGGTTCCTGGCTCCTCCGCCAGGCGATGATGTCGATCCGAAGATCGCATTGGGGGCATATTTGTGAGCTTCGAACGTTGTTCGGCGAGGGGTTATGCCTGGAGGCACCCAACGTTCCCAAACGGTGTTCATTTCGGCAAATGACCGGAGATCGCGGAGCCAAATATTGGCCTGGATCAGATCTGACTTGTCTGTGCCTTCCGCTGAGAGGAGAGCATCAACGCGTTCAAGAATCTCGGCAGCTTGTGCACCAACGCTGCCTCAGGCGGCGGAGCTGGCGGTCTGGCCGATGATACGGACGGTTTGGAGTGGCGACTCCTCCTCGTCGACGGACGAGTGCTCGATAGCCATCGGCCAGTTTCCCGTTTCAATTGGCGCGTCTGCTGGGCGCCGACGGCGCACCTCTTTGCGTTGGGCGAGAGTGGCGCCAGCAGACAAAGCCATGGTTACGGCCGCAACAGGCAGAATGGTTTTCATTGTCGCATCTCGGATTTGCACGTGAAGAACGCGACGCGCCGAGGTTGGTTGCAGCAGTGGTGGGAATGCAGGCGGGTTTTTAGGTGCTAGCTATCACAAAGCCGCGGCCGTACAAGTGTCGTCGACCAGCAGCAGCGATACCGGAACAATAGGACCTTCCTTGACGGTCCTGGTGACGATGTAGGTGAAGTAGCGGGATATGCCAAGTTCCCGGTCGAGAAGCTCATCGATCAGTCGCTGATAGGCATCGATATTTGCCGCGACGATCTTCAGGATATAATCGATACCGCCGCCGACCGACCAGCAACTGACAATTTCCGGGATCTCGCGGATTGCTCGTTCGAACCGATCGAAATCGGCTTGCCGATGGTTTGAAAGCGTCAACTGGACCATGACGTTGCTAATGGGTGCAACCCGGCGCAGCGACAGCTGTGCATGATAGCCGATGATTATGCCAGCCCTCTCCAGCTTTCGTAGGCGCATCCAGCAGGGGGTGGCAGAAAGCCCCGCCTTTTCGGCGAGAGCCAGTTTCGTGATGCGACCGTCGCGCTGGATTGCGTCGAGTATGCGCAGGTCGATCGCATCAAGCTTTATGGGCGAGCTCATCGGGCATTATGGAGCCAAGCGCCCTTCTCTGCTTCCATTTCGGCGATATCCTGGAAACGATCGGCAATGCGCGCGTGGGCTCGTCCGCTGTCGGACGCACCGATCGCGACGATAATCTCGTCCGGTCCCGGCGCATCGGCAATCTGGAAGTTGGCGGTCAGAAAATGGGAGCGCTTGCCGTTCTCGCTCTTGTGCATCATCGGCAAGCTCAGCAGAGCTCCCGGGGCATTGCGGGTGTTGGTAAACTCGAGATAGTTGGTACCACCGATCGCTTCACGGAATGGATTTCCAAAACGGAGCGTGTGGATCATTGCCGAGGCATGTTCGATCTCCCCATGAATGCCAACTGCTGCGGCCTTGCCGCAGGCCTCGATCGCCTCAGGTCGCATCTGTCGTAACAGCCGATCCGTCATCTCGTGGCTGAGCTCGCCGGCAATGCGGATGATTTCCGGCCTCAGATCCTCGACATAGCCGCGGCCAGCCCATGGGTTCCTGATCACCGCCGCCACCACGACAACATTGGCGGGGCGTGGTGCCGCCCTGCCGCCCTCCACCAGCGTTTCTTCCAGGAACGTTGAGATCTTCCGGATGCCGATCGTCATAGATGCGCCAATTCGAATTGTTGAGATTGCGCCCAACATTAGCGCGGCCACCAGCGGGGTCTTCCTCAGTTTGGCGGAAAGATTCGCTGCAGGTTTCATTGAAACCGAGTAGACTTGTCACTCCCGCCTTCGCAAAGAATGGTCAATCTGGAGAGACGAGCTGAGTTGGAACAGAAATCCCGGATATTGTCGCTCCGCGACGTCGCCAGCCAAATCAACAGCGGCGGCGATCTTCAGACCGTGCTGCAGCAACTCATCGCGTCAGCCTGTCGCCATGCCAATTGGGCGCTCGGTTCTATCATGGGCATTGACGCTGCCCATGGTTATGCGCATGTCATCGTGCGCTATGACCCGACGCTGATCGAGCGGCAGCTTCCGGACAAATGGGAGCTGGCGACAAGTCCGTCCTTGATCGCCCTACAGCGCAACGAGCCGGTCTATATTCGCGACGCCCGCGAATCCGTCGAGTTTCCAGGCTATCGCAAGGAGGCCTTCGAGCGTGACTACCGGACGGTGGTCGTCCTGCCGATGAACTGCAAGGACGCCGAGGGCCGTCCGATGGTGCTCAGTGTCATATCCCGCCAGATCACCGAGGTTTGCGAGGATGACCTTGCCTTCCTAAGCGCCATCATTCACATGGGTGCCATTGCCGTCGACCGCGAGCATCGTCTCGAAGCCGAAAAGCGCTCCGCGCAGCGACTGGAGCGCGCGCTGCAGGCGCATACATCACTCCTTGAGCATGTGTTGAGCGACGGGTCGGTCGCACCGCTTTCGGCGATGGTGGGCATGATGCTTTCGAACCCGACGATCGTCGTCGATTTCACGGCCAACCAGGTCATCGCCGGACGCCCGCCAAACGCGCTTTATGATGAGGCGGCATGGCAGGAGGCAGCGTCTACTGTTTTCGCGCGCCCGCTGATGAAGGCGGCGCGGGAGGCGATCGGGCAGGGCACGTCGGATGCGGCGAGCATCTTTCTCGATGACGGTAACCAGCGCTTCAAGATCTCCGCCCGCATCGAGGCGCTGATGGTCGACAACCAGCTCGTCGGGGCGCTGATCATCTTCCCAACCCTGCGTGAGTTCAGCGATCTCGACCATTTGATGCTCGACAGCGCCAAGTTTGCCCTGAGCGTCCAGATGATGCGCAGCTTCATCCGTTTCCGCTTCGAGACCCGCACCCAGACGGAGCTGTTCTTCGAAATTGTCGAGGCACGATGGCGCAATGCCGGTGATGTCGCCCAACGCGCCCAGCGGCTGGGGCTTAATTTCGCGACACCCCAGCAGATGATCGTTGTCGATTTTCCGGAAAAGACGAAGACCTTCGGCGGTGCGTCCATCGACGTCGAGCATACGCTGGCGCGCATCATGCAGCAGGCATCGGTGCAGGCAAACCTGATCGCCATCGATGGCGGTGTCGTCTGCCTCGTGCCCTATGATGCGGGCAAAAGGCAGGAGCGGACCGCAAAACTCACGCGTCGCATCGCCGAAGAACTCGCCCGCTATTTCGACGAAGCGCCGGTTGTCGTGGCGGGGAACCGCTGTGCCGCGCTATCCGATTATCCCCCCGCCTGGGAACGCTGCAGCCGGATGATCCGCATTGGTCGGTCCTTTGGTCTGACCGGTGCGGTTTCGGCACAGGACTTCGGGCCACTGCCGATGCTGGTTGCCGCGTCGGAAGCAGGCGATGTGCGCAGCTTTGTTCATGATAGCGTCGGCCAGATTGCAGAGCATGATCGCGAGAACGGAACTCCCTATCTCCAAACCCTCTCCACCTATCTGCAGGAGGGGTGTCGCAGCCAGGCCTGTGCCGATACGATGGGCCTGCATGTGACGACCCTCCGCTACCGGCTGTCGCGCATCCAGGATCTCTTTGGGGTCGATGTCGAGACACCTGAAAAGCGCTTCGCCATCGAGCTGGCGATCCGGCTCTACGGCGTTATCGACAACCGCGTGGCCACCGAAAAATAGACCCCCTGCGCTTTGCGCAAACACCACACAGCTGTTGCACGCTGTCGCTTTGCGCCGTCCACTCACTTCCTGCGTTTCGCAGGAGAGGCTTTTCATCTGTTCCAGCGAAGCGACGGAAGAACGTCGACGACGGCAACGGTAGCTTCTCCTGAAACCAACGGAGGAGGCGCAACGGAATGGCGGAGACAACGGCAAGGGCGGATGCGCCGATTGACCCGATCGCGTTGCGACGGGCTTTCGGAACCTTCGTGACGGGCGTGACCGTGATCACCACCCGCGACGAAGACGGCACGCCACGTGGCATGACCGCCAATTCCTTCACCTCGGTCTCGCTTGACCCGCCCCTGCTTCTGGTCTGCGTCGCCAAATCCGCCTCCAGCTACCAGGCTTTCACCAATGCTGGCTGCTTCGCAGTCAATATCCTGCATGAGGGCCAGGTCGATGTATCCGGTACCTTTGCATCGAAGTCGCCGGACAAATTCCAGTCGGTCACCCACGATCATATCCATACCGGCGCACCCGTTCTGACCGACAGTCTAACCTGGTTCGATTGCACTACCTACAACACGGTCGATGCTGGAGATCACGCGGTTCTGATCGGGGAGGTTCGTGCGTTCGGTACGAGCCCGACAGCGCCGCTCGGCTTCTGCCGGGGTCGTTATGCGAGCGTCAAGGATCCGCTGCCTGCCGGCTGGCTTGCCTCGCATGGAATGATCATCGGCTATCTGATCGAAGCGGGCGATAGTCTGTTGCTACGCTCCAATGGAAAGGGCGGCTGGGTGCTGCCGTCCGCCCGCCGGCGCAAGGCCGATAGCCAATTGGTGGTCGAAGGTGGTGAGGCTCTTCGCCTCGTGCCGGAAGAGACATTCCTCTATTCCGTCTTCGACGTTGCCGACAGCGATCCCGGCTATCTCGTCTACCGCGCCCGACTGGCAGGCGAGGGGGCTGGCAGCAACCTGTCCGCCGACCTCCGCTTCTTTGCGATCGACGATCTGCCTTACGAGGCGATCGCCACCCATGAACTGCGTTCGATGCTGCGGCGCTTTGTGCGCGAACGGCAGGCCGGACGCTTCGGCATCTACATGGATTCCGACGATGGCGGCCGCATTGCGATGATCGACGGCGAAGCCCGTTCCTGGATCCACGCCTCCCAAGACCAAGGACAATGACATGAAGACAACAGTCGCCTCCATCCAAGGTTCGCGCCAGCGCCTGTTCATCAACGGCGAATTCGTCGCCCCGAAGAACGGCACTTACATCGCAAGCTATGATCCGACGACGGGTCACCCCTGGTACGAATTTGCCGATGCCGAAGCCGACGATGTGGGGGCGGCTGTCGCCGCTGCCAGGGCCGCGTTTTGCAATCCTTCATGGCGGCGCATGACGCAGACTGATCGTGGCGCTCTGGTCCGCCGTCTCGCCGAGCTTGTGGGGGCGAATGCCGACATCCTTGCCGAGATCGAAACGCGCGACAACGGCAAGCTCCTGAAGGAAAGCCGGGCGCAGATGCGTTCGATGCCCGATAGCTATCACTATTTCGCCGGCATGGCCGACAAGCTGCAGGGCGACACGATCCCGATCAACCGCCTCGACACCTTGAATCTCAATCTGCGCGAACCCCTCGGCGTCGTTGGCATGATCACACCGTGGAATTCGCCGCTGATGCTTTTGACCGGCACGCTTGCGCCGTGCCTTGCCATCGGCAACACCGTCGTCATCAAGCCATCAGAGCATGCAAGTGCTTCAACGCTGGCGCTTGCCGAACTGATCCACGAGGCTGGCTTCCCGGCAGGGGTCGTCAACGTCGTGACCGGCACCGGCAAGAGTGCGGGTGAGGCGCTGACCCGTCATCCCGGGGTCTCGAAATATGTCTTTACCGGAAGCACTGCCACTGGTCGTCGCATAGCGGGTAACGCAGCGCAAAACCTCGTTCCATGCTCGATGGAGCTCGGCGGCAAGTCACCACATGTCGTCTTCGGCGACGTCGAGATCGAGCATGCGGTGAACGGCGTTGTTTCCGGTGTCTTTGCCGCCGCGGGCCAGACCTGTGTCGCCGGTTCGCGCTGCTTCGTCGAAGCCAGCATCTACGACAGGTTCATCGATGCGCTTGTAGAGCGCACCCGGCGAATTCAGGTGGGTCTGCCGACGATCGACGATACCGATATCGGTCCCCTGGCGCTCGCCGACCAACTCAAGAAAGTCGAAGGCTACGTGGCATCAGGCCTCAGGGATGGCGCCCGGATCGCTGTCGGTGGCCGGCGCCTGGAGAGGGAAGGGCTTGCACGAGGGGGCTGGTATTTCGAGCCGACCGTGATGGTCGAGGCGCAAAACGACATGGGCTTCATGCGCGACGAGATCTTCGGGCCAGTGGTCGGCGTCATGCCGTTTTGCGACGAGGCGGAGATGATTGCCCTTGCCAATGACAGCACCTACGGCCTCGCGTCCGGCATCTGGACCAAGGATATCGACAGGGCACTGCGCTTTGCCAACCAGATCGAGGCGGGAACGGTCTGGGTGAATACCTACCGTTCGGCTTCCTTCATGTCCGCCAATGGCGGCTTCAAGGAAAGCGGTTATGGGCGGCGTGGCGGCTTTGAGGTCATGCACGAGTTCTCGCGCCTGAAGAACGTCATCATCGACTACTCGGGCGCCATGCAGGATCCCTTCGTCATCCGCCTGAAGTGACCGGTCACCAGAAACTGAACCCCAAGGGGAGGCTAGCAAATGAAATTCGCAGTATCGCTGACCATGGAACGCTTCTCGCCTGGCGTGGCGATGTCGACGACCAGGAACAACCTCCTGCACCTGGCGCGGATGGCAGACGAGGGCGGGTTCGAGGCGCTGTGGACGGCCGAGCACCATACGATCGAATGTACGATCTCTCCCAATCCGTTCCAGACCCTCGTCTGGCTTGCACAGCATACGGAAGAAATCCGCCTCGGTACCTCGACCCTCGTTGCCCCGTACTGGAGCCCGATCCGTCTCGCCGGTGAATCAGCGCTTTGCGATCACCTGACCAACGGCCGGCTGGAATTCGGTATTGCCCGCGGTTCGTACCAGTACGAATTCGACCGGATGGCAGGCGGCATGCCGCAGCAGGAAGGCGTCGCCTACATGAAGGAGATCGTACCCGCGGTTAAAAAGCTTTGGGCCGGCGACTATGCCCATGACGGGCACTACTGGAAATTCCCGACCGCCACTTCGGTCCCGAAGCCGCTGCAGCAGCCGCATCCGCCGATCTGGGTTGCAGCGCGCGATCCGGGAACCTTTGACTGGGCGATCGCCAACGGCGCGAGCATCCTGTCGACGCCGCTTTCATCACCTGCCGCCGAAATCCAGGTCCTGTCCGACAAGTTCCACAAGGCCGTCGCCGATCACCCGGAGGTGCCGCGTCCGCGCTTCATGATGCAGCGCCGCACCTGCGTCTACGACAAGCCCGACGGGTGGGAAACTGCGGTAAAGCACAGCATGGACTATGGCCGCGCCTTCGAGAACCTGATGCAGAATATCGGCAGGGTCCACAATGGCTTTCCAGAAGCGGTGCCCTACGAAGCGGTCAGAGGCAAGGACAACTACAACCCGGACAATATACGAAAAAACCTGATGTTCGGCACGCCGGAAGAGGCCATCGAAAAGCTGCTCGTCTTTGAAGCCGCAGGCGTCGATCAATACTGCCTCGGACTGACCTTCAACCTTCCGTTTGAATTGCAGAAGCGCACGCTTGAGCTGTTCATCAAGGAAATCATGCCCTTCTTCGCCGCGCGAGAGAAGGACATGCAACGCAAGACGGCGGCAGGCTGACATGACAGAGGCTTTGCGCCATACCGTTGGAGATGTGACGCTCAACTACCGGATCGAGGGGCGCGGCGAGCCGCTGGTCTTGATCCATGGCGTCGGGTCCTACCTTGAGGCCTGGTCCGGCGTCGTCGAACGTTTGAAGGACCAGTTCACCATACTGACCTTTGACCTGCGCGGCCATGGCCAGTCCAGCAGGGTCAAAGGTCGCTACGAGATCGATGATTTCGTCAACGAGGCACTGGCGCTCGCCGACAGGGCAGGCTTCGGGACATTCAATCTTGCCGGATTTTCGCTCGGCGGCCTGATAGCCCAGCGTCTTGCCCTGACGAATCTCGGCCGGCTTCGCAAGCTGGTCCTGCTGTCGACCATTGCCGGACGCACGCCGGACGAACGCACGCGGGTGCTTGAGCGGCTGGCAGCCTTGCGGGCCGGAACGCCTGCCGACCATCACAACGCGTCGCTGTCGCGCTGGCTGACGGAGGATTTCCAGGCGATGAACCCGAAGGTGATTGAACGGCTGCAGCTGCGTGACTCCGAAAACGATCCGGAATGCTACGCCGCGGCCTATCGGGTGCTTGCAGAAACCGACTTCGGCGGCTTCCTCGATCAGATCCGCTGCCCGACGCTGATTGCAACCGGCGAGGACGATGCCGGGTCCAATCCGCGCATGGCGCGCTACATGCACGAGCGCATTCCGGGCTCGGCGCTCGCGATCCTGCCTGGCCTGCGCCACTCCATTCTGATCGAAGCACCGGAAATGGTGGCGAACCTGATGCGCGGCTTCTTCAACCGCAAGGACCCGGCCCATGGATGAAACGTTGCGAAAGAGCGGTGAAGCGATCCGCCGAAAGGTTCTCGGCGACGAGTATGTCGATCGAGCAATTGAAAGCGCCGACGGCTTCTCTGCCTCACTTCAGGACGTTCTTAACGAATATTGCTGGGGAAAGGCCTGGACGGATGACGGGCTCGACCTAAAGCAGCGCAGCCTTCTCAATCTCGGCATGCTGGCGGCACTTAATCGCATGCATGAATTCGGCATCCATTTCCGTGGTGCGATCCGCAACGGGTTGAGCGACGACGAGCTTCGCGCGGCGCTTATTCAGATTGCCATTTACTGCGGCATTCCAGCCGGGGTCGAGGCGTTCCGGGTGGCCGGTTCGGCCCGCGACAAGATGCGGCAAAAAGGAGAACTCTGACGTCCATCGACCGAGGTGAGACGGCTTGCCTCTGCTTCACATTGCGGAAAGGCGCAACGGTCTCTCCGCCCCAAGATCGGCTCAGGGTACTGGACCCCTGCGCCGGGAACGAAGAATGACAACAAAGGGAACCATCGCATGATTAGACTGACGAAGATTACCGCAGCCGCAGCATCGCTTGCGCTTGCCTTTTGTGCCATGCAGGCAAATGCCGGTGCCGTGCTCGACCGCGTCATGGCAGCCAAGGATCTGAAGGTTGCGACCGACGCCAACTGGGCACCGCAATCCTTCATGAACGAGAAGAACGAACTCGATGGCTTTGACATCGATGTTGCCAAGGACATTGGCAGGCGCCTCGGCGTGAAGGTCGAATTCGTCACTCCGGGCTGGGACATCATCACGGCAGGCAACTGGGCGGGCCGCTGGGACATGCATGTCGGTTCGATGACGCCAACCAAGAAGCGTGCCGAGATCTTCGATTTCCCGGCCGTCTACTATTACACCCCAGCTGCCGTTGCCGTGCACAACGACAGCAAGGCGGCCAAGGTTTCGGATCTCGATGGCAAGGTTGTCGGTACCACTGCCACCTCGACCTTCGAAGCCTATGCCAAGGGCGAGCTAACGCTCGATGCCGCCGGCGCGCCGCCCTTCAAGTACGAGTTCAAACCGAAGGACGTGAAGTCCTATGCCAACTCGACAACTGCTTTTGACGACCTGCGTCTTGGTGACGGGACCCGTCTCGATGCCGTCGTCTCTTCGTTGCCAAGCATCCTCGATGCACAGAAGGCCGGCTATCCGATCAAGCGGATCGGTGATCCCGTATTTTACGAGCCGCTCGCCGTCGCGATCGAGCACGGCGACAAGGATTTCAACGACAAGATCGCCGAGGCCGTCAAAGGGATGCAATCCGACGGCACGCTCAGCAAGCTGTCGGTCAAGTGGTACGGCGTCGACTACACGGTAATAAAATAACTGGTGCATCCGACGGTCCGGGAAGCCGGGCCGTCTTTTCCGCCGAAGGGACAGGAAATGCTTTATCCCGATACAGTTGAGTCCGAGATAATCGTCCACAAACCATGGTTCGTTGCGACCTTGTTTGCGTTGGTGCTTGCGGTCTTCCTGATGTTCAACCTCAGCGGCACGACGATGGGGGAATTGATGCGACCCGTCATCGGTGATCCGGTGACAAGTGGTCTCTATGGCCGGTTTGCGATTGCCTTCGTCGTCGCGGTGATGTTTGCATTGAACGTGGTGCTGATCGGCTTTGCACCTCTCAGGGTGCAGATCGCCATCGTCTGGTTCGAGCTGCTGTTGTTGTTCTTGGCCTTCTTCGAAACCTTTCATCTCAGCCTGCCCTTCATTGAGGAGAAGCTGCCGTTCCTGATTACACAGGGGTTGGTGACAACGGTCTATGTCTCGGCTGTATCGATCGTCATTGCTTCGGCCATTGCGATACTGGGCGCCGTCGCCAAGCTTTCCACCAACGGTTTTGCCTATGCAATCGCGAGCTTTTACACCTCCTTCTTTCGCGGTCTGCCGCTTCTGATGCAGGTCTATCTGATCTATCTCGGCCTGCCGCAGCTCGGCTTCGTAATCGATGCGGTTCCGGCCGGCATTCTCGCGCTATCGCTCTGCTACGGCGCCTACATGACCGAGATTTTCCGCTCCGGGATCCAGAGCATTGATCGCGGTCAATGGGAAGCGTCACGCTCGATCGGCTTCGGTTTCGGCATCACGATGCGCAAGATTATCCTGCCGCAGGCTCTTCCTGTCATCATCCCGCCGACAGGCAACCAGTTCATCTCGATGCTGAAGGACAGTTCGCTCGTCTCGGTCATCGGCGTCTGGGAGCTGATGTTCCTTGCCCGCACGCTCGGCCAGAAGACCTTCCAGCACATGGAGATGCTGATCTCCGCCGCCATGCTTTACTGGATCATGTCGATCTGCCTGGAACTCATCCAATCCCGCATCGAGCGCCACTATGCCAGGAGCAAAATCCGATGAATGGCAACAACATCATTGAAGCAAGGAACGTGTCAAAATGGTACGGCAGTTTCCAGGTGCTGACGGATATCAATCTGACGGTCAGCAAGGGCGAACGCATCGTTGTCTGCGGTCCGTCGGGATCGGGAAAATCGACCTTGATCCGTTGCTTCAACCGCCTCGAAGCGCATCAACAGGGCGAAATTACCGTCAATGGCATCACACTGCACGACAGGATGCGCAATGTTGGAGATGTGCGCAAAAATGTCGGCATGGTGTTCCAGCACTTCAATCTATTCCCGCATATGACTGTGCTCATGAACTGCATGGTCGGGCCAATGTGGCTCAAGGGCGAATCCGAGGCAAAGGCACGCAAGACGGCGATCGAGTTTCTGGAACGGGTCCGTATTCCCGAGCAGGCAAACAAGTTCCCGATCCAGCTGTCTGGCGGTCAGCAGCAGCGAGTGGCGATCGCCCGTTCACTTTGCATGCAGCCGGCCGTCATGCTGTTCGACGAGCCGACCTCGGCGCTTGATCCGGAGATGGTGTCGGAGGTGCTGGATACCATGACCAGTCTCGCCAGGGACGGCATGACCATGGTCTGCGTCACTCATGAGATGGGATTTGCCCGTGCTGTCGCTGACCGGGTTATCTTCATGAATTCTGGCCAGATCGTCGAAGAGGGAAATCCGGACGACTTCTTCACAAATCCGCGGCATGAGCGGTTAAAGCTGTTCCTGAGCCAGATCCTTAAGCACTGAATGGGGCGCCCGAGCAGGAATTTTCCGCCTATGAATTGGTTTTAATCCACGCGCCGCCAGATTTACATCTCGGCCAATGGAGTTCGTCTGATAGGTGGACGGAGTACTTCGGACGTAGAAGAGCCGTTGCGAACATTCGCCATTACCATGCGCTTCCACATCAATATCCGGACGGCCGAAATACGACAACCAGGACGATGCGCGCTGATGGTCCCGTCGCTGGCCGAATGCTCTTTCGCATTCCTCATGAGTCAATCCTCCATGCTGAGGTAACTCAAATGGCGAACATGTGTTCCGACGAGAGTTATGCTCGGGTGAGTTCGTCCATTCCCTTCAACGGCGGAAGGGCAGTCGCGGACGAAGACCCCTGCTTTTATCTTCTTTGTATCGTCAGCCAACGTCGCGTCGGCTCTCCGGCCATTTAGAACAGCTTGACGTCGGTCAGAGTCTCAAGCTTCCTGATCAACTCGTCCTGATAATCTGGATCCGTGACTTCGTCTGCGGGCTTCCGCTGTTCGCGATGGTACCAATAGCCTCCGCTGCTCCTGGCTTTCTCATCGTCGCTTGTCGCCAGCCACACTTGTGTCTGATAGCCCTCCCTCAGATTGTCGGGAGCGCCGGCACCCCCCATTTTTGTCGGGACCCACCCGGGATCGACGGCGTTGCTCAACACTTCGGGCCAGTAACGTGCGACAGCGGCAGCAAGCGCTGCAACATGGAGCTTGCTTTCTGAATACGCGCGACCGGTGTTCCAGGGTCGGCGTCTCCAGTCGATATCCTCGATTTCTCTTCCGCCGCTCTGATGCATCCCGCTGCTGAGGTAGACGAGCCGTTTCGGCCGCTCGATCAGCGCCGTCAAAATGTAGGGCACAAGCGTGTTCACAGCCAGGACTTTGGGATGCCCTTCGGGAGTGTCACCGCGCGCAGGCTCGGAGTAAATTCCAGCATTGTGAATGACAGCGTCCATTCGGCCAATTGTGTTGAGTTGATCGGCCATTGATCTTGTTTCGGCGCCGTTTGAAAGGTCGCCCACCACGACACCAAGAGACTTCGCGGCGAGTTGGCCGATTGCCTTCGTCCGCTCTGAAGAACGGGCGTGAAGCACCACTTCGTGCCCATTTGTGATGAGTTCTCGTGCTGCGGCCAATCCCAGGCCATCGGTCGATCCGGTGATGAGGATACGGCTCACTTGGCAACTCCCATTTGTTAGATCCCGCACTGCACATAGGCGAGGAGCGGCCCAAGTCCAGTTTTCGGCGATTGCTGGAGAAGCTGTCCGTTGGCTGTTTTGTAATATAGATAGGAAGCAAAGGCCGTGCGAATCTCGAGTTTTCACTCCGGCGACGAAAGCGGCCAAAAAAACCGGCCACAACACCCCGCCAATTTTCCCTCAACTGCCTTTATATATGGAGAAATAGCGTTATCGAGTATGGCCATAGAACTAGGGCAAAAGGTGGCCAAGCAGTGCGTGATGACCGCAAAAGCATCGGTATTTTCGAACCCCTCATTGTTTCCCAAGGAGCTAAGCTAAGCTAAAATCCCATGGGGAGTGAATAGCGGTCGTCGCTCTGGCAAAGTGAGGCTGCGATAACGCACTCCTCATAGGAGACGCCGTCGCCGTTATGGAAACTGTCACTTCCCAACCGCATGCGCCGGCCGCTCTCCGCACTGATCTTGCCGCAATATTCGTATTATTGGAACTCTCTCGCTCAACGTGGTTGATCACATCGTTGTCGCCGGGAAACGGCGGGATGTCGAAGCACTCGGTGGCTGGCGGCGATGTGGCGGCATTGCTGCATCGTTTTGCTCAGCCCCAAGAGAATATTCGATCCCTACGGGCAATAACTCGAGGCTGCGACCAGGGGGTTGAGGAAGACGCGCGGGATCACTGCGAAGCCCGCGGCCTTCGGACCGACAGACATGAAGGCGGTAATAGTGGTCGGCGCTCTCTCATAAAGGGTCCGCGGCGAAGGGAGGAGCAAGCGCGAGGATGGGGGCTATTTTGAAGAAGAATCGGTCGGCTCCCACCGGATGTCCTCTTTCGTCAGGAGTTTGATGCCGTCCGCCATCGGTTGTAGCAGCCCATGCCATCCCACGCGCATGGGCCCCATTCGTTGCTGCATGTGACCGGCGATCTTTCGTTTTAGCCAGGTCAGACGCAAGGGCAGCAACAGCAGCATCGCAATCAGCAACGCGACCGTGAAGGCGATCATACCGAGGGCGACAATGAGTTGCATGATCCGCAGCGACATATTCATGGCTGAAACACGTGACCAGACTTTGGCTCCGGCTATGCACTGAGTTCTTCGAGAATACAACGGCGAAGCAGACCACACAATGCGACTGCGCTTGTGTCGCCGCAAAGACTGATCCATGCCTCATTACTTTTCGATATCGCCTACGTCGTGACTGCTGCCGGCAGTTTGTTGTCGAAGTGAGGATGGCCAGGTCGTTGCCCCTCGAGGCGAGGGGAGGCGACCTGGCCGAAAAATGGAGTGGAAATCGGGAGATGATGAACCTGCAGCGTCTGTTTCAAACAGATTTTTCACGCACGCTGTCATTGGCGCAATGATGTGCCTTAGCCTGGTAGAGATGAATGGGTTACCTCTACACCGATCGATATCAGAGGCTTCGCGTCATGGCAGAATCTCTCCATCTTACAGCTTTCATGCGCCCGGTCAGCCTGCACACCGGCGCGTGGCGCTATCCCGGATCCTATCCGGACGCGAATTTCAATTTCGCCCACATCAAGTCGTTCATCCAGAAACTTGAAGCCGCAAAGTTCGACGCCTTTTTCATGGCCGACCATCTGGCTGTCTTGAATATGCCTGTCGATGCGCTTGTGCGCAGTCACACCGTCACATCGTTCGAGCCGTTTACGCTGCTTTCAGCTCTTGCCTCGGTCACCGAAAAGATCGGCCTCGCGGCCACCGCGTCGACCACCTTCGATGAGCCCTATCATGTGGCGAGGCGTTTCGCCTCGCTTGATCACATCAGCAACGGGCGCGCCGCGTGGAACATCGTGACCACCTCCAACCCCGACGCGGCACGAAATTTTGGTCTGGACGAGCATGTCGAGCATGGCGAACGCTATGCACGGGCGCGTGAATTCTACGACGTCGTAACAGGTCTGTGGGACAGCTTTGCCGATGATGCCTTCATACGCGACCAGGAGAGCGGCATCTTCTTCGACGTGGGGAAAATGCATGTGCTCGATCACAAGGGAGCCGAGCTGAATGTGCGTGGCCCGCTCAATATTGCCCGACCCGTCCAGGGCTGGCCGGTCATCGTCCAAGCTGGCCAATCGGAACCTGGTCGCCAGCTCGCCGCCGAGACTGCTGAGCTCGTCTTTTGTTCCCCTCGTGACCTTGCTGCTGCCAAGTTGCTCTATGCCGACATCAAAGGACGAATGCCGGCGTTCGGTCGCAACCCTGAGCACCTGAAGATCTTGCCCGCGGCATTTATCGTGATCGGTGACACGGTCGAGGAGGCGAGGGCCAAGCGCGACATGCTCGACAGCCTCGTCCACTACGACAGTGCCATCGCTTCACTGTCCATCGCACTTGGACACGATGCCTCGGGCTTCGATCCAGACCGGCCCCTGCCGACGATACCGGAGACCAATGCCAGCAAGACCGGACGCGCGCAGGCAATTCGTCTGGCGGAGGAAGAGAAATTGACGGTTCGCCAGCTTGCCCAGCGTTACGGCGGCTATGCCGGGCTTGCTTTCGTGGGGACGCCGCAAACAATTGCAGATGAGATGGAGGCCTGGCTTACACAACAGGCCGCAGACGGGTTCACGGTCGTCTTTCCGTTTCTCCCGCAAGGCCTCGATGACGTGACGCAACAGCTTGTTCCCGAACTGCAACGCCGGGGCCTATTCCGCCATGACTATCAGGGGTCGACGCTGCGTGAACATCTCGGTCTTCCCCGACCAGGGAACAGGTTCTTTTGCTGATCACGGCGGGAATTCAAGGTTGCAGGAAGGAGAATGGGGCTTACAGCCAATTGCCGACGCCGGAGCGCTGCCGAAGGCCGCGGCGTGCGACGAGGCAAGCTTTTAAGGGGTATCATGCGCGGCGGGCTTCTTGCAGGATCTCCTCGGCCCCTTGGGCATGACTCTTCCCGCTCGGCAGCAAGAGCTGCTCGACGGTGGAGTTCGGGAGCAACGCGTCGCATCATCTCGCCAGAAAACGGCTTTTGAGGCGCTTTCTCGATGTTCTTCCAAGTCTTGAGATAGACCGCCTCTTGAAAAGCCTTCCTAAGCTCCCATCGCGTACAAAATTGAACCGCGCTTCGTCGGTTCGTAGCGCTCGCCAGACCGGCGGGCTTCGGTTTACATCGAGAACGGCGTTAAGGGGGATCCTTGGCGGGTCTGGTTGGCTCGCAGCAGATCTGCGCGGCCAGTCTGAGGCCTTCCTGATACTTGGAGGGGTCCATCCCGCTCTCCTTGGCTTGGGCGAGATTGTCCTTCAGATCGGCGATCCTGACGGGCCGGGCCAACTCATTTGCCAGGGCACGCGTGACGAACTCTTCATCGCTTTCCTCGGATCGTCTGGTCAGTGCGTCGACGGCCTCGATGACCGCAGGCGTGAAATCCTCGTCCCGCAAACGATCCAGCGTCCACTCGGGTGCCTTTTCGACGACGTCATGCAGGTAGGCGACGACACGCTCACCACCGCTCACCGCGTCAGCCACCCGCTTGCAATGCAGGAAATACGGCTCGCCGGTCTTGTCGGTCTGTCCCATATGGGCCTTGAAGGCGATCTTGACTGCACGCAGGAGATCCGAGGCAGGCCGATCGTCGTGTTCATTGATCCATTCGCGCTGGTGGGCAGCCATGATCGTATCCCTCCACGGGCACCGTTATTGTTTTTCCGACAGGTCGAGAAGAATTCGGGCCTCGTCAAAATGGCCATTTCGATCACCATCGGCCTCGTTCGGAGAATAGCATGTGCTTGACACACAAAACCCGACAAGATGGTGCGGCTTGTTAGTCTTGCCGAATTCGCACAAGGTATCGGTCATGTCGGGCGCAGCCACGCCTTCCCGCGCGCAACAGGTCATCCTCACTCCGGGTGGCTTCAGTTCCGGAAAGGACCGAATTGTCCCGACCGGACGTTTGTCCGTCATGAAGAAACCCCTGGCGACCAACTGACAGGTAGCCTCCAGATCCGGCGACTGCGCGAGGGCGCAAACCGGGAACCCGACGAGCAGGGATAAAGCCAGGCCGTTTCGCAAGAGCGTCTCCTCTGTCGACACTGGAGCGGGTTCTCCACCGTGCAATAACTGCCGAGGAAACCGAGAGTTCCTGCGACAGCCTCCCGCACGACCTAAGTCCTATTGCGCCTGGCGCCGATGGCTCGCATCACCAATCTCGTGGCCAGGAAGCCGGTATCGGTGCCGCCCCCTGAACGGGCGCAGGGTCTGTCCCTGAGCATGGTTCAGTCCACCGGCTCCCTCCCTCTGATCCGTCATGTCTCGTGCAGGACGTGGGCTGCCTTGACGGCTGCCGAGGCACGGTTTTCGACACCTAGCTTCACATAGATCTGCTCGAGATGTTTGTTGACGGTGCGTGCCGAGAGGCCCAGGATCTCGCCGATATCGCGGTTGGCCTTGCCCTTTGCAATCCAAAGTAACACTTCGGATTCTCTCTGCGTTAGCGAGAAATGCCGGCGCAGCACCTCGTCATCGGCGCGCGCATTGTTTGCGGTGAGCCGAAACAGATATTCATCCGCTCCGATCGCGCCCAGGAAGGCAAGCTGAAGCACGTCCTTGCCCGCATGCGAAAGGGAAAACGCGCCGTCGCGGCCGGAAGCTGGGCCTGTCTTCATCCAATCGGCAATCTTGCCGACAACCGTGTCCATGGCATCGTCTCGATCCATCGCCGCGTTGACGAGACGTGTTGCCTGTGGTGTCGACCAGTGAATGTCGCCGTTGCCCTTGACCGCAAGCAAATGCCGGCCGGCGGCGTCCAGCGCGACACGTGCGCTTTGCGTCGAACGGGCATTGCGCAGGTGCACGCCGATCCGCGCACGCAGTTCGTCGATATTGATCGGCTTGGTCAGGTAGTCGACGCCGCCGGATTCCAAGGCACGAACCACATGTTCGGTTTCCGTCAGACCAGTCATGAAGATCACCGGTATCTGGCTGATCGCCGGATTGGATTTGAGTTTTTTGCAGGTCTCGAAGCCGTCCATGGATGGCATGACTGCATCGAGCAGAATGAGGTCCGGCGTAATGCGTTCCACGATGCTGAGCGCAGCCGAACCCGATGTCGCGATCAGAACGGAAAAACCGGATTGCTCCAGAGCGTCGGCCAAAAATCCCAGGGCATCAGGCGAGTCATCCACCAAGAGAACAATATCGCGCGGGAGCTCAGCCAAGGGTATCTACCTTCTCGTCAAACCGGTGCAGGAAGTTCATGAGGCCATTCAGATCGAATAATGCCGCAAAGGAACGGAGTTCCTCCGTAAATGGCTGATTTGCCTCCACCTTGGCAAGGTCGGCGAGCTTTGCCTCGATTCCTCTGATGTAGCCGATTTCGGCGAGCCGCAACAATTCCTGGACGTGGGCAAGACCCGGACTGATCAACGGTCGGTCGCGCCTGGCAGGTGCCGAGGGAGAAGCCGACTGCGCATAAATCCATTTCAGGCCCAGATGCACCGCAAGCTTGTCACGCAGTTGCTTGATGTCCACCGGTTTGCCGATGGCATCGCTGTGGCTGTCGTCGCTGTCGCGGTGAGCGGCCGCGTCGCCGATGTTGGCCGACAGCATCACGATTGGCGCGATCTGGCCGTTCGCTCGCAACCGCGAAACGAGCTGCCATCCATTCATGCCCGGCATCGAGATATCGACGAGGAACAGATCGGGCTGAATGCCCTCGATCAACGTCAGGCAGTCGGCCCCGCTTGCCGCGGTCAGCACGACGAAATCCAGTGGGACAAGCACCTCGCGCATCATCTCGCGATGGTCCTCGTTGTCATCCACGACCACGATCGTGCGCCGGGGACCGTCGTAGCTTACGATCTTCTTTTCCTGTGGCGGCACCGTCATTTCGCGAAGCACGGCGGAAAGCATGAGGCGAACGCGGAAGACCGTTCCGTGATCCTTCTCGCTCATCACCGAAATCTCGCCGCCGAGCGTGTTGGTCAGGAGTTGTGTGATCGTCAGCCCGAGACCGAGGCCCGGCATCGGCCTGATGCTATCGGCCTCGCCACGCTGGAACGGCTCGTAGATACGGCCCAAATCCTTCTCGGCAATGCCACGACCGGTATCGGTAACGGTGAAGGTTGCAACCTGGCTGCGGTAGCCGACATCGAATCTGACACTGCCTTCGTCAGTGAACTTGATCGCGTTGGAGAGCAGGTTCACGAGGATCTGGCGCAGGCGTTTTTCATCAGTGCGAACGAAGTGTGGCAGGACGGGGGAGCGGTCGTGATGGAAGGTCAGCCCCTTCACCTCGGCCTGCGGACGGAACATGTCGACAATCTGGTCCAGGAAATCGTGAATATTGATCTCGTTGGAATAGACCTGCAGCCGTCCGGCTTCGATCTTGGAAATATCAAGGAGACCGTCGATCAGGCCGGACAAATGCTCGGCGCTGCGGCGGATCACCTTGATCGACGACTGTCGTGGCGCGGGAATGGTGTCGTCGCGCTCGAGGATCTGCGCGTAGCCAAGCACGGCATTCAGCGGCGTGCGCAATTCGTGGCTGAGACCGACGACGTAACGGCTCTTCGCCCGGTTGGCGGCTTCCGCGGTCTCCTTGGCGGTCTGGAGCGCGGCGTCGGTCTTCTTGTGGGCGGCGATTTCCTTCAGCAGCAGGGTATTCTGGCGCGAGGATTCCTCTTCGGCAACGACACGGCTGTCATGCGCCAGCACATAAAACCAGCAGACGACGCCGGCGATGACGGCGAAGACGAAGAAGACAATCAGGATGGTTCGGTTGACCACCTCGGCGGTTTCCGGTGAGGCTGCAGAGACCTGATGGGCAATCATCGCAAGGATTGCGCCGACGGCCGTCAGGGCCAGCACCACGGCTATCCCGTAGCGACCGAGGCGAGTGGTCAGCTTCTCGACGACCGTTCCAGGCAAAACCGCCTTCGCGACCGTGCCGACCTGGGCGTTGAAACGGCCCTTCGGCTTGCACATGTCATGGCAGCGGCTGTCGAGTGAACAGCAGAGCGAGCAGATCGGTGCCGCATAGGCCGGGCACCAGGCCATGTCCTCCGGTTCGAAGGGATGCTCGCACACAGAGCAGGTGATGTTGGTGAGGTTCTTCCAGCTGTGACGCGGCTTGCGAGCGAGGTAGAACTTGCCCTTCGTGGCCCACGCGATCACCGGCGAGGCAATCAGTGCAACCAGCAGCGTGATGTAGGGTGCAAGCGAGGCAGCGACGGGGCCGAAGACGCCGAAATGGGCGACAAGTGCTATGCCTGCCGACAGCGTCATTGCGCCCAGGCCAACCGGATTGATGTCGTAGAGATGGGCGCGTTTGAATTCGATGCCCGGAGGGGCGAGGCCAAGCGGCTTGTTGATGAAGAGATCGGCCGAGATCGTGCACAGCCAGGCCATGGCGATGATCGAGAAGATGCCGAGCGTTTCCTCAAGCAGCTTGTAGATGCCGAGCTCCATCAGCAGAAGCGCGATTGCCACATTGAAGACGAGCCAGATGACGCGGCCGGGATGGCTGTGGGTGAGGCGGGAGAAGAAGTTCGACCAGGCAAGTGAGCCAGCATAGGCGTTCATCACGTTGATCTTCAACTGCGAGACGACCACGAAGGCAGCCATCAGCAGAAGCGCAGCGTTGTGCCACGGGATCATGTAGCCGAAGGCCGTCAGATACATCTGGGCCGGATCGGCGGCACGATCGACCGGCACGCCGGACGCGAAGGTAAGGACGACGAGAAAGGAGCCGGCCAGCAGCTTGGGCGCCCCGATGATGACCCAGCCGGGGCCCGCCAGAAACACGGCAAGGCGGTGTCGCCAGTTCCGCTGCTTCTCCGGCGGCAAGAAGCGCAGGAAGTCGGCCTGTTCGCCAATCTGCGACATCAGCGCCAGGATGACGGCAGAGGCGGCGCCGAACTCCACGAGATCGAAAGGTGCCATCGTGCCCGGCGGTCCGGACGCATGGCGGATTCCGGCAAAGGCCCGCCAGAGGTCGAATTTCTCAAAATCCATCGCGGCGATGAAGAGGAAGGGCAGGACGTTGAGGACGATCCAGAAAGGCTGCGTCAGCAACTGAAACCGGCTGATCAGCCGGACGCCGTGGGTAACCAGCGGAATGACCATGACGGCGCTGATGATGTACCCGATCCATAGCGGGATGCCGAGCGTCAGCTCCAGCGCGCCGGACATGATTGAGGCTTCGATCGCAAACAGCATGAAGGTGAAACTGGCATAGATCAGCGACGTGACCGTCGAGCCGATGTAGCCGAAGCTCGCACCGCGCGTCAGAAGATCGATGTCGACGCCGTGCCGGATCGCATAGCGACTGATTGGCAGGCCAATCAGAAGCATGGCAAGGCTGGCGACGACAATGGCGAAGAAGGCGTTGGTCGTGCCATAAGAGAGAGTGATCGCGCCGCCGATCGCTTCGAGCGCGAGAAATGAAATGGCGCCGATCGCCGTTTGCGAGATGCGTTGCGACGAGAATTGCCGGGCGCTCTTTGCCGTAAAGCGCAGCGCATAGTCTTCCAGCGTCTGGTTTGCCACCCAGCGATTGTATTCGCGCCTGACCGGAATGATGCGTTGCCGCGCTGCCATGCCTTGGTGCCAGCCCCTTTGTTCCCCTTGTCATGCGTTCGTAACACGGAATGACACGAGGCTTAAGGTGCGGCGCAGCACAAAACTGCACATTTCGCCCCGTCTCCTACGTCATATTGCGTATACGCTTTCGCACCGCAGCACCGGATAGTCCGCTAAGCAACAGTTAACTGCCGCTTTCGGCCTGTTGTCGAACAAGAAGAGGGGATCAACCAGATGAATCTCAAGTCCTATATCACGGGCGCCGCACTCGGCGCCGTCATGTCGGCCACCGCCGCTTTCCACGGAGCCGTTGCCGCCGACGACACCATCAAGGTCGGCGTCCTGCACTCGCTCTCCGGCACGATGGCGATCTCCGAAACGACACTGAAAGACGCCATGCTGATGCTCATCGACGAGCAGAACAAGAAGGGTGGCCTTCTCGGCAAGAAGCTCGAAGCCGTCGTCGTCGATCCGGCGTCCGATTGGCCGCTGTTTGCCGAAAAGGCGCGCGAGCTGATCGAGAAGGACAAGGTCGCGGCCGTCTTCGGCTGCTGGACCTCGTCGTCGCGCAAGTCGGTTCTGCCTGTCTTCGAAGAGCTCAACTCGATCCTCTTCTACCCGGTCCAGTACGAAGGCGAGGAGTCCTCGCGCAACATCTTCTACACGGGTGCAGCGCCGAACCAGCAGGCAATCCCGGCGGTCGACTATCTGATGGAAAAGGAAGGCGTTAAGCGTTTCGTGCTCGAAGGCACCGACTACGTCTATCCGCGCACGACGAACAAGATCCTGGAAGCCTATCTCGAATCCAAGGGCATTCCAAAGGAAGACATCATCATCAACTACACGCCGTTCGGCTTCTCGGACTGGCAGACGGAAGTGAAGAAGATCAAGGAGTTCGGCTCGGCTGGCAAGAAGACCGCCGTGGTCTCGACCATCAACGGTGACGCGAACGTTCCGTTCTACAAGGAGCTCGGCAACCAGGGCATCAAGGCGACAGATATTCCGGTCGTTGCCTTCTCGGTCGGCGAAGAAGAGCTTGCCGGTCTCGACACCAAGCCGCTCGTTGGCCATCTCGCGGCCTGGAACTACTTCGAGTCGGTGGAAAGCCCTGTGAACAAGAAGTTCATCAAGCAGTGGCACGAGTTCACCAAGAACGACAAGCGCGTGACGAACGACCCGATGGAAGCCGCCTATATCGGCTTCAACGCCTGGGTCAAGGCTGTTCAGGCTGCCGGCACGACTGACACGGACAAGGTTCTCGACACGATCATTGGCACGACAGTTCCGAACCTGTCGGGCGGCTATGCGACCGTCATGCCGAACCACCACATCACTAAGCCGGTTCTGATCGGTGAAATCCAGGCGAACGGCCAGTTCGAAATCGTTCAGCAGACCCCGGCGGTCGTTGGCGACGAATGGTCCGACTACCTGCCCGACTCCAAGGACCTGATCTCCGATTGGCGCAAGCCCATGAACTGCGGCAACTTCAACGTTGCCTCGGGCAAGTGCGGCGGCAAGGGCTCCTGAGTGCGTTCCACCCCGTCACTCTGACGCCTGAAGACTTCCGCCCGGCGGCTCCTGTCCGGGCGGAAGGTTCATCCCCAGACATGCAGCCTTCGAGACGAGCGGCAATCGATCCGTCGGATTGCGCCGACAGAAGGACGATGTTCCCGATTGCGCCGGAAGGCCAATGATGACCGAGGCAAGAAAACCGATGTATCGCGCCATCAAAATCCTGCTTCTTACGCTGTGCCTGGCCTTGCCGGCCCTTGCGGCTGTGAAAGCGCAGGACGATATCCATCCCCTGATCGATGCCTTGGGCGCCGGTGATTTCCCCGAGCGCGAAGCCGCGATCAAGGCACTGGTTGCCTCCAAGGACCCGCGTGTCGGCGAAATCCTCGAGCTTTTGAGCGGCGGAAAGCTCTACGTGAATTCCGAGACCGGCGGTCCTGTGCTGGTGCAAGGTGGCTCCGAGGACGAGCCGACTTATGCAGACCCGATTTCCGGCCAGGTCGTTTCCGACGTCGATCCAGACTACATGTCAAAGGTCAAAATCAACAATTCGCTGCGCACGGTGATCGCCACCGTCACGAGCCAGCTGACGCTGCTGAGCCCCGATCGAGGCGCACGGCTTGCGGCAGCCCAAGGCCTGCTCAAGGACGCCGATCCGGCAAACCTCGATCTCTTGACCGCAGCACTCGCCGAAGAGAAGGACGCCGAGGTCAAAAATGCCATGGAGGCCGCACGGGCCGTCATGGTGCTAAAGAGCGACGTCAGCGCCGAAGAGAAAAAGGCGGCGATCGACACGGTTACGGCGCGCGGAGGGCGTGAGGCCCTGACCATCCTCAATTCTGCAATGGCGACAGCCCCCGAGGAGCTGAAGGGTGAAATCGAGGCACATATCAACGCCATCAACCGCAGCCTGGCGTTTTGGGATGTCGGGCAGAATGTCTGGTACGGCTTATCGCTCGGATCGGTGCTGCTGCTGGCAGCGATCGGCCTTGCCATTACGTTCGGCGTCATGGGCGTCATCAACATGGCGCATGGGGAAATGGTAATGATCGGGGCCTATACGACCTATGTCGTGCAGGAGTACATCAGCTCCGCGTTTCCGGAGCTCGCAAACTACTCGCTCGCCTTCTCCGTGCCGGCAGCCTTCCTGTTTACCGGGCTTGTCGGCCTCGTGATCGAGCGCGTCGTCATTCGCTACCTCTATGGTCGTCCGCTTGAGACGCTGCTTGCAACCTGGGGCGTGTCGCTGATCCTGCAGCAGGCAGTTCGCACGGCCTTCGGGCCAACAAACCGCGAGGTGCGCAATCCGAGCTGGATGTCGGGTGCATTTGAGCTTGGCGGTCTCTCGATCACCTGGAATCGCCTCTGGATCATCGTCTTTTCGATCACCGTGTTCTTTGCACTGCTCTTTCTCCTGAAGCGCTCGGCCTTCGGCCTGCAGATGCGTGCGGTCACGCAGAACCGCCGCATGGCGTCATCGATGGGCATCCGTACCGGCTGGGTTGATGCGTTCACGTTTGCGCTCGGCTCCGGAATTGCGGGTATCGCAGGTGTTGCCCTCTCGCAGATCGACAACGTCTCGCCGAACCTTGGCCAGAGCTACATCATCGACAGCTTCATGGTCGTGGTCTTTGGTGGCGTCGGCAACCTCTGGGGCACGCTGGTTGGCGCCCTGTCACTCGGCGTCCTCAACAAATTCCTCGAGCCTTTCGCGGGTGCCG
The DNA here is from genome assembly GCF_014194695.1 of Rhizobium sp. BK399. GTDB lineage: Bacteria > Pseudomonadota > Alphaproteobacteria > Rhizobiales > Rhizobiaceae > Rhizobium. Next base: position 59,704 of record NZ_JACIAH010000012.1, read on the forward strand.
TGCTCGGCAAGATCCTGGTGCTCGTCCTCATCATTCTTTTCATCCAGAAGCGTCCTCGCGGGCTCTTCGCACTTAAAGGAAGGGCGGTGGAAGCATGATTACGGCCTTCCTGCTCCGGTCTCTCGACCGCAAGATCATCGCTGCCATCGTCATTCTGCTTGGACTGGCCGTGCTGGTCCCCGTGCTCAACCTGATGACCGGCCCGGCCAATCCGCTGCACATTCCGACCTACATCATGGCGCTGTTCGGCAAGTATCTGACCTATGCGCTGCTGGCACTGGCGCTCGATCTCGTTTGGGGCTTTTGCGGCATCCTGTCGCTCGGCCACGGCGCTTTCTTTGCGCTCGGCGGCTATGCGATGGGCATGTATCTCATGCGCCAGATCGGTCCGCGCGGCGTCTATGGCGACCCTGTCCTCCCTGACTTCATGGTGTTCCTGAACTGGAAGGAACTGCCCTGGTTCTGGTATGGGTTCGACAAGTTCTGGTTCGCCGCGCTTATGGTTCTCCTGGTGCCGGGGCTGCTTGCCTTCGTCTTTGGCTGGTTCGCCTTCCGCAGCAGGGTCAACGGTGTCTATCTGTCGATCATCACGCAGGCGATGACCTACGCGCTGCTGCTTGCCTTCTTCCGCAACGACATGGGTTTCGGCGGCAATAACGGCATGACCGACTTCAAGGAAATCATCGGTTTCAGCGTCCAGGCGGACGGAACGCGCGCCGCCCTCTTCGCCGCCACAGCGATCTTCCTTGCGCTCTCCCTGATGATTGCCTCGGCCATCGTGCGCTCGAAATTCGGAAAAGTGCTGGTCGGCGTGCGCGATGCGGAGGGCCGCACGCGCTTCCTCGGCTACCGTGTGGAACACTTCAAGCTCTTCACCTTCGTCGTTTCCGCGATGATGGCGGGCGTTGCCGGCGCGCTCTACGTGCCGCAGGTCGGTATCATCAACCCTGGTGAGTTTGCCCCTGCCAATTCCATCGAAGTCGTCATCTGGACGGCTGTCGGCGGACGCTCGACGCTGATCGGCCCGATCATCGGCGCCATCCTGGTCAATGGCGGCAAAACGATCTTTACTGGTCTGTTTCCCGAGTTCTGGCTGTTCGCGCTTGGCGGGCTCTTCGTGCTCGTCACGCTGTTCCTGCCCAAGGGCATCGTCGGCACGATCGCCCAGTATCTCCCGCGCCGCAAGCCGATGACGGAGGCCGCACCGCCTGTCCTTCAGGGCGAGCGCGTCGATGCAAAAGTCCAGCCGGCGGAGTGAGCAATCATGATCCCTGACGTCAAACCAAGCAGCGTTCTCTATCTCAACAATGTCTCGGTTTCCTTCGACGGTTTCAAGGCGCTCAATTCGCTGTCGATCGTCATCGAGCCCGGCGAACTGCGCGCCATCATCGGTCCGAACGGCGCCGGCAAGACGACGATGATGGACATCATAACCGGCAAGACCCGACCTGACGAAGGCGAGGTTTTCTTCAACGGCGACGTCGATCTGACGAAGCGGGACGAGGCCGACATCGCCCAGCTTGGCATCGGCCGCAAGTTCCAGAAGCCGACGGTCTTTGAAAGCCATACGGTCTGGGACAACCTGGAACTGGCGCTGAACCGCAAGCGTAGTGTCTTTGCCACACTGTTCTACCGGCTCTCAAGCGAGGACAAGGCACGTATCGAGGAGATCCTTGAAACGGTTCGGCTGACCCATCGGCGTGACGAACTCGCAGCCAACCTTTCGCATGGCCAGAAGCAATGGCTGGAGATCGGCATGCTCCTGGCGCAGGAGCCGAAGCTGCTTCTGGTCGACGAGCCGGTTGCCGGCATGACCGATGCCGAGACAGCGGAAACCGCGATCCTGCTCAAGGAAATAGCCAGGACGCGGTCGGTGGTCGTCGTCGAGCATGACATGGGGTTCATCCGCGACCTCGGCGTCAAGGTGACCTGCCTTGCCGAAGGGTCGGTGCTGGCAGAGGGATCGATCGATTTCGTAAGCGCCGATCCGAAGGTCATCGAAAATTATCTGGGGCGCTAAGATGCTGACAGTCGAGAATGCAAACCTTCACTATGGCGCGGCACAGGCGCTGCGCGGCATCTCCATCAAGGCCGAGTTGGGCAAGATCACTTGCGTGCTGGGGCGTAACGGCGTGGGGAAGAGTTCACTTCTTCGCGCCGTTACCGGCCAGCATCCCTTGTCGGCCGGCAGTGTCAGCTTCAACGATGTGAAGCTCAACGGAATGCCGCCCTTTGCCCGCGCCAAGCAGGGAATCGGCTACGTGCCTCAGGGTCGGGAGATATTTCCATTGCTGACCGTCAGGGAGAACCTCGAGACCGGCTTTGCCCCGCTCGGACGCCGGGATCGCTCCATTCCCGATGATATCTTCAGCCTTTTTCCGGTGCTGCAGTCGATGCTCGGACGGCGCGGCGGCGATTTGTCAGGCGGGCAGCAACAGCAACTGGCGATTGGCCGGGCGATGGTGACGCGGCCGAAGATCCTGGTGCTCGACGAGCCGACGGAGGGCATCCAGCCCTCCATCATCAAGGATATCGGCCGGGCGATCCGCTACCTGCGCGACTCGACCGGTATGGCGATCCTGCTCGTCGAACAATATCTCGATTTCTGCCGCGAGCTTGCCGACTATGTCTACATCATGGATCGCGGCGAGATCGTTCATGAGGGAGTTGCCGAAACACTCGACACACCGGAAGCGCGTCGCCATCTGACTGTTTAAGATCTCTACCATCGAGACAATGCGCCAGGCAGAGCCTCTCAGTTCAGCGGGATTGAATTGTCACCCTTGCTTGCCTGGTAAATTGCGGACAGCTCGTCGTACTTTTGCCGGATGGCCTCGGCACGGTCCGCCAGCTCCGAGCGCTGCGGCTCGGGAAGGTTCTCAATCTCGCCATGGATCGAAACGCCTTTCCAGAACGCATTTGTCCTGTTGTAGCCTCCAGGATCCAGGGTAAAGACCTCCTTCAGGATCTTCAGGTCGTGCGGGATCGAAAACGCGTCGCGCGAGTCCTCGTGACTGAAGAAGTAATAAAAATTGTCGAAGCCTGCCCAGGTGATTGCCGAGAGGCACATCGAGCACGGCTCGTGTGTCGACAGGAAGATCAGATCGCGCGTATCGGGACGATCTGTGCCTGTGATCTCGTAGAAGCGCTTCAGCGTGTGGACTTCACCGTGCCAAAGCGGGTTCTCTGTCTCGTTGTTCGTCTCGACAAGGATTGTCGAAAGGTCGGATTTCCTCATCAGCGCGGCGCCGAAAATCTTGTTGCCGGCGGAAACACCTGCTTCCGTCGACGGAATGATGCCGTTCTCCATGGTGCTGAGAAGAGCGCAGAGAAGTCCATATTGGTCTATTGGCTGTGTCATGTTGTCTCCTGTCAGACAGCGTGTGTGGCGATAGCTTTTCCGTCTGTCCTTCCGCTCCGGTGATGTGGTTCCGCAACGACCAGCGGCACCTCATTTCCTTTGGCGTCGTAGAGTTTTCCGTCGAGGAAATAGTCGCCATCGTGCAGACGGGCGATGTCCTGGTAACGGATTGTGCGTTCCGTCGCGGCGACGAAGACCGACTGCTGATCGGAATTCCCGAACGTCAGGTGGTTGAATAGAAGGTTGAGCGCGATCGCCATTAACGCCGCAGAACTGATCCCGGAATGGAAGATCGTGGCGAACCAGGCCGGGAAATGCTCGTAGAAGCCGGGCGCTGCGATTGGGATCATGCCGAACCCGATCGACGTCGCAACGATGACGAGGTTCATGTTGTTTTCGTAATTGACCTTGGAAAGGGTGCGGATACCGCTCGCTGCGACCGTTCCGAACAATACCACGCCGGCACCGCCAAGAACCGAGCTCGGCACTGAGGCAACGACGCGTCCCACGACCGGGAGCAGGCCCAGTGCAACGAGAAAGATCCCACCGGTGGCAACGACGTACCGGCTCTTGACGCCGGTGACGGCGACCAGGCCGACATTCTGGGCAAAGGCGCTCTGCGTGAACGAGCCGAAGATCGGTGCAAGGATACTCGAAAGCATATCGGCCCTGAGCCCGTCGCCCAACCTTCGGGAATCCACCTTCGTTCCAACGATCTCGCCGACAGCGAGAATGTCCGCCGACGTTTCGACGAGTGTCACCATGATCACGATGAACATCGAGATGATGGCGGCGAGTTCGAAGGTCGGGTAGCCGAAGTGGAAGATCTGGGGCAGGCCGAAGAATGGGCCGTCACCCACGTGCGAGAAGTCCGTCATGCCCACCGCGTAGGCGATGCCCGTGCCGATAAGAATGGCAAGCAGGATCGATAGCCGTGATATCGATGCACTTCCGAGTTTGCTCAGGACCAGCACGATGACCAGTGTCACAGCTGCGAGCTTTATATTCGCCGTACTGCCGAAGTCGGGCGCGTTCCGATTGCCTCCCATCGCCCACATCGCCGCCACGGGCAGGAGCGTCAGGCCAATGGTCGTGATGACGATCCCCGTCACCAGCGGCGGAAAGAAGCGAGTGATGCGCGAAAAGACGGGCGTAATCAGGAGGCCAATCAGCGAAGCCGCAACGACTGCACCCAGGATGGAGGGAATGCCGCCATTGCCCGAGATGGCAATCATCGTCGCTACACCCGAGAACGAGACGCCCTGGACGAGCGGCAGGCGGCTGCCGAAGAAGGGAAGCCCGACTGTTTGCAGGATGGTTGCCAATCCCCCGGCGAAAAGCGATGCCGTGACAAGCAGACCGATGTCGCCAGACGTCAATCCTGCCGCCTGACCAAGGATCAGCGGCACCGCGACAATGCCGCCATACATTGTCAGGACGTGTTGCAGGCCAAATGTTATATTTGCCCAAATGCTGAGCCGTTCGTCTTCCGGGTTGGGCTTTCTTACGTTTTCCTCGATGATTGCTGCCAAGGTCGTCTCCTCCGTACCTCTGCAAATGTCCCGTCTCCCGAGGGACAAACTGAACGGTAGGGTAAGAAGGAACCGTTGGCTTCCATAAAAAAACTGAAACACCTTATCGAAAATCAAAAGGGTCGCTGAGCGAGATGCCAACCACTTGTTCAGCTTTGCAACGGCGATCCTAGAAAATACGCGATTGTAATCCGGTCAGGGCGGTTGTCGTAGCTGTTGCTTCACAGCTGGTAAGTGGAGGTCGACCAGGCTTGTCTCACACGGGCCGTCAAGGCGCAGAATCCATAGTCAACAAGTTGTAAAGAATACTGTGCGTATCTTTACCACGACTGCACAGTCAAAAGACATTTCGCTTATCAAGGAGTTTCACATGGCTGACGAAATGAATGCCACTGCCAACAGCGCTACTGCACCTGCAAATGCACCAAAAGAAAAGAAGACTCGCGCGCCGCGCAAGCCGAAAACGGTCGCTGAAGCGGCCGTCTCCACTTCGGTGAGTGAACCGGCGAAGAAGCCGCGGGGTCGCCGAAAGAGCGTAGAAAAGGCGGAGGCCGTTGCTCCGGTAGTGCCTGTGGCAGCGAAGAAAGCTGCTTCGGTCAAAACGGCTGAAAAGAAGCTACCCGCAAAGCGTGGGCCCCGCAAGGCTCAGGCAGTTGCGCCTGCGTCGGACGACTTTGCAGATCTGCTGAAGCTTGAAGAGGAAAATCAGAAGCTCCGCAAGGCGCTGGCCGAGAAACTTCGTGCGGAGAATGCAGACCTGCGCAAGAGGCTCGGCGCTGCGTGATTTGAACGTCTTAGCTGTGATAGAATACTAACTTCTCCACAGCGATCAGACTGATGACCGGGCTGGCATTGCAAGCCCGGTCTCCCGCCCGGTATCATACTTGTGGGGCACCGAGTCGGGAGGCGGATCGATGAGATCACCGTGGAAACTGATCACCGGGATCGTATCCCGGGGCAAGCCGGAACTGTCTGATGAGGCCGAGCGTGAAATCCAGGCTTTGCCAGGGTCCAATGCGGGAGAGGCTGCCGGTCCGCTTCCGGCAACTCAGGCATCGCCACATTCCATTATACATCCCGCCGAGGAGGGGCCGTCCGTCGCGCCTTCAATCGGCTCAGTCGATGGCCTTGCACGACTGACGTCATTACCTGAGTTGAGGCCGATTTCCGGGCTTGCCTCGACGGACGATATCGAGCCGGTGCTGGCGACAACGATCAGGTTGGTGACGAAGGACAGGTTGAGCTTGCGCGCGGAGCTGGCGGCTTCGACCGCAGCCCTTGACGCGCTTGAAACGCATGCTCCCGACATTTCTCTCATTGCCAATGTCAATGGAGATGAAAAGCCGACCGAGCCCGCCGAGTTGTTGAAGACTGATGTGGGCAACAAGCCGGACGGCACGGGCCAAACAACACAAATCGAGCGAACGGACGTACAGGCGCCAGCGCATCAGACAGCAGGTGCGAAGCCTCCCATAAAGGTGAGACGGCGCAATACGCGCGGAGCAGCCAAGGTATTGCCGAAGATGGATTCCATCGTCGAACCAATACGCTTGGAAGATGAGATAAACGAACTGAGAAAGCAGCTGGCTCAAAAGCTTCGTATCCAGAACGAGCAACTAAAAGCGATGCTATCCCGATTCGACGCTTATTGAGCAGGACGGTCGTTTAACGCTGGCGAATTGATCACCCCTCACTTCAGGTGAACCACCAGCTTGAAACAAGGACTATTTCCAGGTCGGTGAAGACGCCCATTCTTCATCTATTCCTTGAGAAGACTAAACACGAAGCGCGTGGACAACTCTAAAGGCAGCGCTAGATTCTTGACGATCACCAAAAGGATGGATCGCACATGACCAGACGTGATGGACAGTCAGCTTTGATCTCGAAAGCGGTGAAACAGTGGTATTCATTCTACGAAATTCAGCCGGATGAGGCGTCGTCCGAAACACTCTGCAAGGCCGCGATAGGGCTTCTTGAACAGGGCTTCGACAGTGAAGACATTGCGACGCTCCTGATCGGCAAGTACGTCGGCAAATGGGCAACCAGGATCAATGCGCCATCGTCCAACACGGTACACTGACCTGGTCTTGCACTTCAGGATAGATGCGATGGTCGATCATATTGAAACCGCCCCCTCCACATGGCGCGCCGACCTTGCGACGCAGATCGCAGATCTTGTCGATCAGTACGTCGCACTGGGCGTGAAGCAACAGGATGTTTTTCAGGAGATCATGAAGGAAGTAGGACGGCTTCGGGACGAGCTCGAACACGATCCGGATCCTGCCGACGATGTTTTAGCATCTGACGTCATCGATGAACCATCAAACGATTGGCCCGCCGCCGACCGGGGCAGCCCTTAGCGACGCATGTCGTCAAATCTGCTCTGTGCAAAGCGCGGGGGTAACGCTCCGGTCGCGTTTTCCCTGATAGTTACAGGAGAGCCTAAACCTGCGTTGCTCTTCTCCCTATTCGCCGTAACGGGTGGTCGTTTTTCAAGCGCCAAAACTGTGCCGGCAACGGACGAGCATCACGCAACTGTTATTTGTCAGGACGTATTCGACGGTGAGGTTCGCGCGCCAAGCGGTTTGACCGACGATTGAATGAGTTCGCGAACGTATTTCGAGAGTTTGCCCTCGCGACTGGCGTCTTCGGCCTCCCAACCGAATTTCCAGGCATCGTGACGCGCCGTCCAATCTCCAGGAGAGTTATCGTCCCGTTCGGCAAGCGCTCCTGCTGAAGGTATGGATTTTCATGTGCCTTAAGACAGAGTATCCGGGCTCTTGAGCCTGCCTCCTGAAGGTCTAACAACTCTTCGATCGTCATGCGCTAATTCCTACACCCTGGAGGCATGCTACCTACCGGAATGATGGACTAAGTCCGTTTCCGACAGTCGTCGAGATATGACCGCACGCCCTGCCGTCGCGACGTCAGAGATCCTCCCACGGAAAGCTATCCAGACGTTCCGCGCCATGGCGTGTGACAAGCGCCTGCGTCTCGAGTTTGATGCTCTCGGAACCGTCCTCGGCAATGAGGCTCTCGATATTGAGGACCATTCCTTCTTCGATCAAGCCGCTGAATGCGTCATCGTAGTCGGGATGGAGAAGGATTCCGGGCCACTCGTCGGCCATGCCGGTTCCGTGCGCCGCCAAAGTGTAGCGATAGGGAATGTACGTCTCTGGAATGCGCCAGCTCTTGTCGTTGAATTCGCCGAAGGACATGCCGGCTCGGATGATCGACAGGTTGTGGTCGATCTGGTCCCTCGCTGCCGAATAGAGTTCCTTCTGCTTTGTATTCATCGCAACGTGCCCACAGGTCCATGAGCGGGAAAGATCGGCGCAATAGCCGTACGGACCGATCATGTCCGTGTCGAAGGAGATCATGTCACCGCGTTTTATGATGTAATCGGAGCATTCCTGGTACCATGGGTTCGTGCGGGGTCCCGCTGTCAGGAGCTTTGTCTCGAGCCATTCTCCGCCGCTGCGCGCATTCTCGAAGTGAAGTTCGGCCCAGATCTCACGCTCCGTGCGCCCCGGTTCGGAAACCTCGTACATTCGTGCCATGCCGGCCTCGCAGACCCGGATCGTCCACCGCATGAGCTCAATTTCTTCCGCACTCTTGATCGAACGTGCGCGTTCCGCAAGCTCCTGACCGTCCAGCAAGGTAAAGCCATGGCTCTGAAGCTCGTGGGCAGGCGCCGGTTCGAGCCGGTCCACACCGATCCGGCCGTTGCTGCAGTGAGAGCGAACGGTGTCGGCAATCTCCTCCGCCCACGCCTTCATCCGGGCTTCGACAAGATTGCCCGAAGTGAAGAAGAGGAAGGACTTTGACGTCCGGACCTCGTCGATGCCAGGCAGCCCACCATTGACGTGCTCCGATCCTTCGAATTCGAACATGATCGCCGGTCCGTTCGCGAGGATGAGCGCATATCGAGAAGGGTTATGCATGGTCCAGATGCTCATGTTCGAACAATCGAACGCATATCGAATGTTGACGGGATCGTAGAGCAGAAGGGCTGCACAATCCGATTCCTCCATCTTCGCTCGCAGGCGCCCGAGACGATACCGCCTGGCGCTGTCGAGGGTCGATGGAGGGATCGGACTGATCAGCGGACGGTCCGCTCCCTCTGGGTTGAGATAGGTCAGCTTGCGATCGTCTTTGAAGACGGGCGCGGCTGATGATTGCGACGACTTCTCCTCGCTACGCAGCATCTGTATGCCCTCGGATCAAGCCTCTATCACCGTTCGATCACAAGATCGCTCAGTGGCTTTGAACAGCACGGCAGAAACATCCCCGCGTCGATCTCGCGCTGCCTGATGCCGCCATTATGGTTCATCTCGACCGAACCGGAGACCAGCTTCGACTTGCAGGTGCCGCAGACGCCGTTCGCACAGGAGGACGGAAGCCTGATGCTGCCCTTTTTCGCAGCAGCAAGCACTGTCTGATCTGGACAGACTGCCAAGGTTTTCTTCTGCTTAGAGAACTCGACCTGATAGATCTTTCCGGCAGGCTGCACCTCGACGTTGAGGCCCGGCTCGTCGATGACAGCTGCGTCGAAGCTCTCTTCGATATAGTTCGATGAGGGGACACCCAGGGCGGCTGTGATCGAACGGGCAGCCGCCATGAAGGGTGCAGGCCCGCAGCACATGACCACGCGCTCGGCGATATCTGGAACTGCCAACTTCATGAACTCCGGAGAGATCCGTCCGGTCAATCCGGGCCAGCTGAGTTCACCAGCAACCGTTTCCGGCAGCAACTGCAGGCGCAGTCCTTTCATCCGCGTAGCAAGCCCAGACAGGTCATTGCGGAAGATGAGATCTGCAGGGGTGCGAGCTGCATGAAGGAAAACGATGTCCAAGGGTTCGTAGCGGTCTGCCAGATCACGCGTGATCGACATGACCGGGGTGATGCCCGAGCCGCCGGAGAGCAGCAAAAGCTTCGTCTTCTGCCCCTTCGGACGGATGAAATGACCGAGCGGCCCCTGTCCCTTGACCGTCGTGCCGGGGACCAGGTTGTCGTGCAGCCAGTTCGAGACCTTGCCGCCCAGCACTCGTTTGACCGTCACGGTGAACGCATTTTCGCGATGAGGCGATGACGAGATGCTGTAACAGCGCGACTCCCCGTCCGGGCCGATCGGGAAGTCGAACAGAAAGTACTGCCCGGCGTCGAAGTTGAAACGCTTGCCCTCCGGAGACGCGAAGGTGAAGCTCTTCACGTCGTGCGTCTCCTGATGGACATCGAGACAGACAAGCGTCTCGTCGGTCTCAGGGTCCCAAACGACGGTTTCGGCGGGGATCATCTTTTGGAACTCAATACCCATGAGCGCGCATCCTATCAACGTACCAGGTGGCGAACTTGTCGAGGTTGGTTTCGGAGAACTTGGAATAGGGCCCAGGCTGGTAAGCCGGGTCGAGGGCGCCTGCATGTGAGCGGGCGACTAGATCCGCGTCCTGGTCAGTGGTTGCGATCCAGACATCGGTCAGTTTGTCGAGGTCGTAGTCCTTGCCTTCGACGGCGTCCTTGTGCACGAGCCACTTGGTTCTGACGAGCGTTTGCCCGGCGGAGAGCGGGATAACGATCGCGACGACCGCGTGGTCGCCCATGAAATGGTTCCAGCTGTTGTGACCCCACAGATGCGTGTCGCCGAGATCCTTGCGTGTCATCTGACCGAGCAGCTTGGAAGACGCTGCAGTCGCATCGTGGGTCTGGGATTCGCCCGCACCTGCGATGATGAGCCGCTGGGTGCGGAAGTTGGTGGCGCAATCGACCAGCTGTTCGACTGCAGCCGATGGGAAGCCGTCGGCCTCCCAAGCTTTCGTCCGCTCCTCGTACAGCCGGAAGTGTTCCTCGGCCTGCTCGCGGTCCTCGGGGCTCAGCGTCTCGGGGTCGAAGCCGAAGTCGAGATCGACGAAGGATACGCACAGTTCAGGATGATTGGCCGAACAGTGGTAGCACTCGCGATTGTTTTCCAACGTGAGCTTCCAGTTGCCATCTTCGACAATGTCGGTCTGATACGCGACCTTGGCATTTCGAATGTCATAAGGTGCAAGGCGCTCGATCATCGCCTTTTCCAGACCTGCGATGTCCTCCGGCGGATTGTCGGACAAACATACATAGATCAAGCCACCGATCGACTTGAAGTTAACCGACTTCAGGCTGTGGCACCACTTGTCCAGCTCCTTGCCCATGTGCGGGGCATAGCTCAGTTCGCCCGTCAGTTCATAGGTCCAGGTGTGGTAGGGACAGACGAGCTTCGAAACGATTGTCTTTCCAGCGCCGAGCAGGCGCGAGCCGCGATGACGGCAGACATTGTGAAGCACGCGCAGTTCGCCGTCGTCGTCACGCAGCAGGATGAGGCTTGTCTTGCCGATGTCGACAACCGTCGCATCGCCCGGCTCGGGGACGTCGCAGTCAAGACCGACGCAGATCCAGTGTTTATGGAAGAAGACGTCGATATCAGCCTCGAAGACGTCCTCTCGCGTGTAGAGGCCGGCCGGCAGCGAATATCCATCGGCACGTGCTTCGAGAAGTGCAGAGATGCCGGATGGGAGCCTGTTTAGCATGATGACCTCTTATGGTTCGATGCGTGGCAGTTTGCACTTGCATCGCATAGCCCTCAACGGCATTAATTCTCACGCATGCATAACTTTGTGTAATGCGTAGGGACGATCATGAGTTTTCGCAGACGCATACCGTCGCTGACGGGCCTGATGATGCTCGAAGCCGTCCTTCGGTATCGGAGCTTCACCGCGGCGGCCGCAGAACTGGGCGTTACTCAAGCCGCGGTCAGCCGACAGATCGCGGCGCTGGAGCAGGAACTCGGGGTTCCGATGTTCGTCCGCAAGCACCGCGCGATCGAGCCGACCCCTGCGTGCCTGATCTTGGGAGCAACACTTGCACAAAGTCTTTCCAACATCGCCGACACGGTCGATGTGGTCAGGTCGTCGCAGCAGGACGTCGTATCGATTGGCGCGACGGTTGCGTTCTCCTCCTTCTGGCTACTCCCCCGATTGGCAGACCTCCGACGACAGAACCCTGGCGTTCAAATCAGGGTCGTCTCCCAGGACGCCAGGATCGACCTTGATGCCGGCGGCATCGACATTGCCATTCGCTATGGAATACCGCCGTTCACTGATGCGAAGGTTGTCGCCTCGCAGGCTGATGTCATTATCCCGGTGTGCTCCCCGGACTACCTCGCGCGCCGTGCCGCGCCCGGACTTTCTGATGCCGACGAATTTATCGAAACCGATGCCCAGGACCGGTCATGGCTTTCCTGGTCGCAATGGTCGGACGAAACGGGCCGGAATTTGCGGGTAAAGCCAACGCTACGCTTCAATCACTACACCGAGTCGATCGCGGCCGCCCGCGCCGGGCAGGGCGTAGCACTCGGGTGGAGTCTCCTGATCCAAACCTTCCTCGACGATGGCACGCTGGTCGCGCTTGAGGCAGATGAACTACCGACGGCGGATCGATACAACGTCCTTTTGCCATTAAGGACGAGAAGAACGTTTGCCGCTGAACACGCGGCAAAATGGCTGGGCGAGGCTCTAACCTGTGCGCAACCACACTGATCCAGCATCGTGGGGCGACGGTTTCGATCCCTCCGCACGACGCATCCTCGTGCACCAGGCTGAAATCTTTCGTTTCTGTATCAATGCGTCCAGATGACATCGCGCCTATGCCTGTTCTCACTCCATCGAGCGGAACTCCTTTGAGCGGAGGAAAAGCCGATTGCGTATTGATCTCAGCACGACGATAGTGGGTCTCGGTGGCATCGGAAGGGCGAGGTCTAAGCCTCCTGCAGCACCGCCGGTTTTTTGAACAACACATAAACACTGGGAGAGTTCAGATGCAGTTTGCGGACTTATTCTCCAAGCGTGTGCTCGTGGTTGAGGACGATTACTTGCAGGCAAGCGACGTAGCCCTGACGCTCGAAGAGCATGGCAGCGAGGTTGTCGGGCCATACCCTGATCTGGAAACCAGCCTGCGAAACCTAGAGGCTACGACCGTCGATCTTGCCGTCCTGGATATCCGTCTCGGCAGCTGCGAGCTGGTTTACGAGGTCGCAGACAAGCTGGATCAAGCGCGGGTACCGTTCGTGTTTACTTCAGGTGGAAATCCAAACGACATTCCGGACCGTTTCAGCAGCGTTCGATGCTTCCTGAAGCCTTTCAGCCTTGGACAACTGGCTGCGGAGCTGGCGCTCTTGGTGGCCGAGAAAGAAGAGCGCAGCGACCGTTAATATCGCGCACGGCCTGCCGGGAGCCGCTACCGACCCAGGTAAGTAGAAACACGAACAGCCAACGAGACCTCTGCCCGGCACAATGAAAATCGCCAGTGGCCAGACAATGATAGGACCTAGCGATGATGAGGATCGGAGCAAACGTCGTCTGCTTCCTGATGATCCTGACTGGCGCATGTTATTGCTTCGGACATCACGCACTCCTTGCTCGCCACTGTCCTGTCGTAGGGTCTTGAATGGGTTTGGGATGAGCGCTCTGCTTCTTTGGCATGAGGGTCCTGGTAATTCTATGGGCAGCGTGACACCTGCGAAGGAGAAGTAAGCGGGTGACCTAACCATCCTTCACCCCCAAGGTCGTTCTCGATCAACGAGACACGGTCGGGTCGTCGGACTAGGGTAATTCGATCTCGCCCTCGACCACGTGGTGTAGATCGGTGTCATCCGCAGTCAACGTCATTCGAACCTTCAGGGTCTTGCCGCCGATTCTCCCATTGCGGACGGTCTCCTCGATCTTGCGCTGTGAGGTCACGCCGACCTCCTTCAAGAACTTCCGGATCGACATGTTGAAAGCGTCGTCGCTCATGACGGAAACTCCTCTTGATCGGCCGGAATTGTAAGAGAATGCAAATCGTCAGGGAAGCGCGACAGACGGTGGCGACAAATCGTCGAAGCCAACCGGGGCTGGCCGTTGCAGCTGCGAAGTCCGACGGATCGTCGGTCGCGCGACGCTTTTTTTGAGAGGATGCGTTGCCCTCATTGCTGTTGATGATCAGCATTTGCCCGGCAACACCGCCCGTCGTTCGGGGCCTTTCGCCCATTGTTGGCTCTGCGAGGTTTAAGCGTCAGGCAGTTCGAACTGCCGTCAGGAATGCATTCGAGTGCTTGTTTCAAACGGCCTCGGCCGTTTTCAAAAGAAGTACAAGTCCGCAGACGATGAGCGCTCCGCCCATGATCCGTGAGACCCACTTTCCACCCGGAGCGAGTTTCTCGACGGCGATGTAGGCGGTGATGGCTGCAATCCACCAGATGTTCATGATTCCGCCGACGAACAGAAGCGCCATCAGTGCCCAGCAACACCCTAGACAATATCTGCCGTGGAGAAGACCCATGCGGAATGCGGCCGCTCTCCCGGTCCGCCGATGCTTGGTCAGAGAAGCGACCGGACTCCGGCAGTGGTCAAGACAGACTGATTTCAAAGGTGAGAGTTGGAACAGCCCCGCGCCAATAAGCACCACCGCTCCCATGAAGGCCGTTGCCAGGCTCATGTACATCACGGAAATCATGCCTCCCGCGCCCAGGATTGCCTGGATTATCGTCGCCGCAAAGCTGAACAAGGCCCAGATCGCGAGGTATCCAGCCAGGAATTCCAGGGGTGGCCCCGCACCTCGTTCCCGTTGCAGCGCTCCGTAGAGAAGTACGGTTGGCGCGGCGCTTGGCACCATCATGGCGACCATCATAAGCCACCACATGATGAAGACGGTTACCGCGTATCGAAGCGACCACATATGAGGGCCAATCATATCCGGAATGCCCGCAAGAAGCGCTCCCGCTGGGCCGGTTTCGGCCGACATGTCTGTCGGGGACATGCCCGTTCCCGCGCCCTGGAGGATGTACCAGGCAGATATGAACACGGAAAGGGCAAGCGCCGCGACCACGATCATCCGGTCGCGGGCGAGGAGGCGTTCGACGGTCGATCGTTGCATGGCGGTTCTCAGGCGGCGTGTTCGATGACACCCTTGCCGTTCATGTATACCCGGCAGATATGAACATGCGTGTCCTTGTTGTTCTCGAGTGAAATCGCACCGGAGGTGCGAGTCGTGCCGCTAGCCATTTCGGCGACCCGATATTCGAATCCGTGCGGAAGATTGATCCGCGCGCGATGCTCGGCCCCTGTCACGGGATTGCGGATCGGCTGAACCTCCATCTCGAAGAAATCGGGCACACGGACGTGACCCGTGCGCTTGTCGACATCCACCTCAAGATCGATCGGCTTGGACAACACGTCGAGTTTGGTCGGAGACATCTTGCTGAACACCCAGAACATGGTCGCCATGTCTTCGGTATCGCCGCCCGAGACAATCGTCGCGACCGCATCGCGTTGCGCCGGGGTCGCGTTCGAATCCACCACGAGCTGTATCGTTCCGTTGCCGAGATGGATCGGACCCGGCCATTTGGCGGTCATCGCCATCTTCACACCATCAAGGCGGACATCGCCGTGAAAGCCGGATTTTATGACAAATCCTACTGCTGCCTCGCAATTGCCGTTCGTCGGCAACGAGTTGAACTGACAGGGGCATCCGAAGCTGCAATTGCAATTCGCGATCTCGAGGGCATCGATCTCCCAAGGTGTCATGATTGCCTCCACAAACGGTCATTATGGCCGCTAATACAGATAGCACTAATATAGCGGTGGAGGTAGTGGAACAGCCATAACGCGGGGGCGTCACCTTCGCAAAAGCGCTTCGGGCGAGGTCACGCGACGCCATCCCTGTGTCACGCAGCGGCGTGCATCTGAAGCAAAAGATTCCTGTTGGCCCAAACAAGCAAGCCGCGAGCCGATTGTTTCGGTTTTATTGAATATGTTTATTTCCGCATAGTGGGAATGATTTCCATTTCTGGGTTGCTTCCTCAGGCCGATCGGCTACGCTTGCAGTCAAGAAATGGAGGATTTCCCATGGCGAAAATGCGAGCTGTCGATGCAGCGGTTCTGGTTCTGGAGAAGGAGGGCATCGACTGTGCCTTCGGTGTTCCGGGCGCGGCAATCAACCCCTTCTACTCCGCCCTGAAGGCCCGCGGCTCGATCCGCCATATCCTGGCTCGCCATGTCGAGGCCGCAAGCCATATGGCAGAGGGCTACACCCGGGCCCGCGCTGGCAACATCGGCGTTTGCGTCGGGACATCAGGACCGGCCGGGACCGACATGATTACCGGTCTCTACTCGGCATCGGCGGATTCAATTCCAATTCTCTGCATCACCGGCCAGGCGCCGCGCGCCCGGCTCGACAAGGAGGATTTTCAGGCGGTCGATATCGCAAAGATCGCGGCGCCCGTCACCAAGTGGGCGGTGACAGTCATGGAGCCGGCGCTTGTCCCCTTCGTCTTCCAGAAGGCGTTCCACGTCATGCGGTCCGGACGCCCGGGTCCGGTTCTCATCGACCTGCCAGTCGATGTCCAGCTCGCCGAAATCGAGTTCGATATCGAAACCTACGCATCGCTCGAGCCCTACAAGCCAACTGCGACGCGTGCCCAGGCCGAAAAAGCCCTTGCGATGTTGAATGCATCCGAGCGACCCTTGATTGTCGCCGGCGGCGGCATCATCAACGCCGACGCCTCGGATCTCCTTGTCGAGTTCGCCGAGATAATCGGTGTTCCTGTCATCCCGACGTTGATGGGCTGGGGTACGATACCGGATGATCATCCCCTGATGGCCGGCATGTGCGGCCTGCAGACGTCGCATCGCTACGGCAACGCCACGCTTGTTGCTTCCGATTTTGTCTTCGGCATTGGCAACCGCTGGGCAAACCGGCATACCGGCAACGTTGCGACCTATACCGAAGGGCGGACGTTCGTCCATGTCGATATCGAGCCCACGCAGATCGGCCGCGTCTTTGCTCCGGACTTCGGCATCGTGTCCGATGCGGGCGCCGCTCTGAAGCTCCTCCTCGATGTGGCGACGGAGTGGAAGGTTGCCGGCAAGTTGCGTGACTGGTCTTCCTGGGCAGAAGAATGCCGGGAACGCAAGCGCACGATGCTGCGAAAGACCCATTTCGATCAGACGCCACTGAAGCCGCAACGCGTTTACGAGGAAATGAACAAGGCGTTCGATCGCGACACCTGCTATGTCTCGACCATCGGTCTGAGCCAGATCGCCGGCGCTCAGTTCCTGCATGTCTACAAGCCGCGCAACTGGATCAATTGCGGCCAGGCAGGCCCGCTTGGCTGGACGTTGCCGGCAGCGCTCGGCGTCCGGGCTGCCGATCCCGATCGACCCATCGTCGCACTTTCCGGCGACTACGATTTCCAGTTCCTCATAGAAGAGCTTGCGGTCGGAGCGCAACATAAGCTGCCCTACCTGCACGTGGTCGTGAACAACTCCTATCTCGGCCTGATCCGCCAGGCCCAGCGGGGGTTCAACATGGATTTTGAGGTGAGCCTTGCCTTCGAAAACATCAACGCTTTAGACGATGCCGAACCAGGCTACGGCGTCGACCACGTAGCGGTCGCCGAGGGTCTGGGCTGCAAGGCGATCCGTGTTCGCAGTCCGAACGAGTTCCAGGAAGCGTTCACCGCGGCAAAGGCACTGATGAAGGAGCATCGGGTCCCTGTTGTCATCGAGTTCATCCTCGAGCGCGTGACCAACATCGCCATGGGCACCGACATCAATGCGGTCGTCGAATTCGAGGAACTCGCCGAGCGGGGCGAGGATGCGCCGACTGCCACGCTTGCCCTCCTGGATTGAAACAGGCGATCAACCAAAACCAGATGCAGTGAGACCGCCGCATCAAATTGCCTCCAACAGAGAGACGACCCATGCCGAGATTTGCGGCCAATCTAACCATGCTCTTCAACGAGGTGCCGTTCCTCGAACGCTTTTCGCATGCCGCCAAAGCAGGATTTGAGGGCGTCGAGTTTCTCTTTCCTTATGACTTCGACAAGGAGACGCTTCGCAGTGCTCTTACCCGTCATGGCTTGACCCAGGTGCTGCACAACCTGCCAGCTGGCAACTGGGCGGCTGGGGAGCGCGGCATTGCGATCCTGCCTGATCGCATGGACGAGTTTCGTCGCGGCGTCGCCTCTGCGATCGACTATGCGACTGCGCTCGGATGCAGGCAGGTGAACTGCCTGTCTGGCATCATTCCAGCTGGCGTACCTGACGACGTGCTTCGGGCGACCTTTGTCAAAAACCTTACCTTCGCTGCCCGCGAATTGGACAAAAGCGGAATCCGGCTTCTGATTGAACCGATCAATCGCTTCGATATTCCGGGCTTCTACCTCAATACGCCCGATCAGGCGGCATCGATCATCGCTGAAGTCGACAGTGAAAATCTCTTCATTCAATACGACCTCTATCACCAGCAACGCACGCAGGGTGAACTGATCGCCACCTTCAGGAAACACCAGGGACGGATAGCCCACGTCCAGCTGGCCGATAATCCAGGCCGTAATGAACCGGGCACGGGCGAGATCGCCTACCCCTTCCTCTTCGATGCGCTGGACAGCCTCGGCTACGACGGCTGGATCGGCTGCGAATACAAACCGCGCACAACTACCGAGGCAGGCCTGGCATGGCTCGCCACTGCAAGCAAAGCGACCGAAAGCGCAAGCATTCTTAAGATCAGGAGCTAGAAAATGGCAACAATCGGATTTATTGGCCTGGGCATCATGGGCACCCCCATGGCACGTCACCTGCAGGACGCCGGGCACACGATCGTCACCTCAAGGTTTTCCATCCCGCCGCGACAGGAACTCGTCGATAACGGCCTGCAGTTCGTCGAAACACCGCGGGCGCTTGCTGAAGCCGTCGACACGATCATCCTGATGCTGCCTGATACGCCCGAGGTCAAGGATGTGCTCTTCGGAGAAAACGGCGTTGCCTTCGGTCTGTCGGCCGGCAAGCTTGTCATCGACATGAGTTCGATCTCGCCGATCGAAACGAAAGACTTCGCGACGAAGATACGCAAGACAGGTGCCGAATACATCGACGCCCCCGTCTCAGGTGGCGAGGTCGGCGCGAAAAACGCCACGCTCTCCATCATGGCGGGTGGTTCGGAGGCAAGCTTCGAGCGGGCGCTACCGTTATTTGAGCTGATGGGAAAGAACATCACCCTTGTCGGCGATTGCGGCGATGGCCAGGTCACAAAGGTCGCCAATCAGATCATCGTCGCATTGACGATCGAGGCCGTTTCTGAAGCGCTCGTCTTTGCGTCGAAGGCGGGAGCGGACCCTGGACGTGTCCGGTCAGCCCTCATGGGAGGCTTTGCGTCGTCGCGCATCCTTGAAGTGCATGGAGAGAGGATGATCAAGCGAACCTTCGACCCGGGCTTTCGCATCTCGCTCCATCAGAAGGACCTCAATCTTGCGCTGCAAGGCGCCAAGGCACTCGGCATCTCGCTTCCGAATACCGCCGCGACACAGGAACTCTTCAACCAGTGCGTCGCAAATGGTGACAGCGGGCTCGATCATTCCGGGCTCGTCAGGGCGCTCGAGCGCATGGCGAACCACGCTGTCGCGTGACCGTGACCTGGCCGGGGAACGAGGTTCCCGGCCGTTCTGACCAGTGGAGAATCCCGATGCCGGCCATTGCCGACCCCCGCGCCTTTCTGGAGGGACTGTTCGATGCCGCGGTCGCGGCCGCCGATCCGGACCGGATGCTCGAACGCTGCCTGCCGGAAACGCCGAAAGGGCGGACCGTGGTGATCGGAGCCGGCAAAGGAGCCGCGCAGATGGCGCGCGCCTTCGAGAAGCTGTGGGACGGGCCGCTTTCTGGTGTCGTGGTCACGCGTTACGGCTTTGCCGTTCCATGTGATCGCATCGAGGTCCTCGAAGCGGCTCATCCGGTACCGGATGAGGGCGGGCTTGCCGCCTCGGCCCGACTGATGTCGACTGTCCGTGGGCTGACGGAGGACGACCTGGTCGTCGCGCTGATTTGCGGTGGCGGTTCTTCTCTCCTTCCAGCACCTGCCGGGGATCTGACGCTTTCCGACGAAGTGGCGGTCAACAAGGCATTGCTTGCCTCAGGTGCCCCGATCGGCGCCATGAATGCCATCCGCAAGCAGATCTCACGCATCAAGGGGGGCCGCCTTGCTGCACTTGCCTATCCGGCACGTGTTGTTTCATTGGTTGTGTCCGATATTCCAGGCGACAACCTCGCTCTTGTCGCGTCTGGACCGACCATCGCTGACACAACATCCCGCCTCGACGCACTCCGTCTCATCGATCAATATCGCCTCGATTTGCCTGAGGCCGTTCTCCGCCATATCCGCAACGGCAAGGACGATGCGCCGCTGCCCAACGATCCCCGCTATGCCCGGAATGATACAAGGCTCGTTGCATCCGCTGCCACCTCGCTCGAAGCCGCCGCTGAGGCAGCGCGCAGATCTGGGGTCGAGGCTGTCATCCTCTCTGACGCGATTGAAGGGGAAGCTTCGGTCGTTGGCGCGGTGCATGCAGCGATTGCCGCCGAAGTCGCGCGCCGGAACCGCCCGTTTCGAAAGCCGATCGTCATTCTTTCCGGTGGCGAGACCACCGTGTCGATCAGAGGTAACGGAAAAGGTGGGCGCAACAGCGAGTTTCTGCTGTCCCTGGCTCGTCGCATAGATGGTCTGGAAACCATCTCGGCACTTGCCGCCGATACCGATGGTATCGACGGTTCCGAAGACAATGCGGGAGCTTTTGCCGACGGTACAACGGTGAGGCGACTCCTCGAAAAACAAAGGGATCCAGCCCAGCTCCTCGCCAACAATGACAGCTGGTCTGCCTTCCACGCACTCGGGGATCTTTTCCTACCAGGACCGACCGGCACCAATGTCAACGACTTTCGCGCCATCCTTGTCCAGTAGTCCGGATCCATGAAACAGGACGCCACTCTGCGAGAGGAACAGGTATGACATCCCCCCAGAGTTCGGCGCAGACGATCATCGAAATGCGCTTGATCGCGAAGCAACTGTTTGCGGCTGGTGTAAATGCGCTATCGTCGGCCGTAACGGGCCCGGTTCACCTTCATCCGCGGACCGCCCAGCTTGCCTGTCTTGGTGCGGTCAGCCGTGCCGCATTCAGGTATTGCCAGACCGTATTGGCGCCCTACGCATCCCTGGCGCCAGCGACATCGGCCTCTGCAACAGAGTTGGTCGCACGCGCAAGAAATGCTGCTCACCTGGAAGGGCCTGTTGCAATCATCGTCGGCCGGACGGGAAAAGGGCACAGCAACGAACATCATGCGCTGAGCTTTGCGCTCGCAATCGAACAGTCACCGCTGCAGCGGCCGTGGATCTTTCTGAGCGGTGCGACCGGTCGTCGTCAATGCCGCTTCCGGTCCGCGGGGGCCATCGTCGATGCCGGCACGTGCTCCTGGATCTGGCCATCTGGAGAGAGACCTCGCGTACCCAGCGACGTTTCATCGTTCCTTGCCGCATCCGGTGACCTCCTGCCGGCTGGCGTCATGTCACCCTATTCGATGAATGTCGATCTGATCATTTTGGCATAGGCGGCCAAATTCCGCGGTTCAAGCCCTCGAGACTGCTGAGGCCATCAAGCCCCAGTCGGCCGGCTTGAGGAAGGTGGGAACCGACCGATAGAAGGCCGGAACCTGCCGCCCCTCATATCCTGTGACAAATGCAAACGGGATCTGCTTCATCGCCAGGAAGGCGGCGACTGGGTAGACGGTCTGCCCGTTGAGTACGATATCAAGAAGCGCCCCATCCAGCGGTTCATCATCGGTGTCGACAATTCTGAGCGCGTCGCTCACGGTGCTGACCGGCCCCACAACGGTCACGCCCAATTCCCTTAGCCGTTCTTCTGCGTCCAGTGCGACGAGAAATTCATCCTCGACAAGCAAGATCCGTTTTCCCGACAACTCACAAAAGCGCTCCTCGCGGCTAAATTGTTTTCTCGCGACCACACGGCAAAGGCTCTCGAGCCGATCAGGAATGATAAGGCCCCGTCCATACATAACGATGACAAATCGGGCAAATTCCTCGCGCTGATCCTGCTGCGATGTAAACCAGCTCTCGGCACTGATGCAGTCGAATACACCTTGCATGATTGCAAGATCATTTCCGTCAAACGTCCCATACAAGAAGCCAGGAATCGACATGAATGGTGCTCCGAACCTTGCGACAAGCAGAGCTCCATTTTGTTTCATGCTGTGATTCGCGAATCAACAGATCATCTGCCTTTCGGAAGAACTGTACGCTAGCGCTCAATCGGTCCAACGTGCCCTCCTCGGGGGTGGTCAGCAGATTAATCGGTATAGTCAGCAAGCGTATCTGTGCGGCAGGCCTGCATGCGGCGAGCCACCCGGTGCATGACCATAGCGCGTTCGTAGGCAAAAAAATCATGGCCCTGTGCGGGCACGCAGCAATGCAACGATGCGGCGAAGATCATTTGCGGCCCGTCATTTCGAGCGAGCGGACCACTTCTTTGCTGTGCGCCACCTCGACCAGACGCTGTACCGGGCAGGGGGATGGGGCAAGGAAGTCCGCCGCTCCGGTCGCAATCGCATTCTGTGGCGTTGCATTGAAGCCCGCCTCCCAAGGCTCCTGCGTCCTTGACGAGAAACGCCAATGCCGCCCTGATGTCGCCGACGACATTCGCACACGCTTTTCCGACAGTGTCGTTGGACGGCCGGACGGAATGATCTGTTTCCTGCACCTCGAGAGGATGTTTGGTCGGGATGACAAGCTGACGGCCAGGGCCGCCTGACCTTTGCGGCTTTGCGGCCGGCCCGCCTGATGTTGCCGGCAACCTGCCGAAATGGAGCGCGATACTCGGCCTGACATATTAGGGATTGCTTAACCTGTCTTCGCTATCGTCGTCATTGTCACGGACAGGTTATCGTGACAGGCAACACGGAAATGACAAAGGCTCGTCTCCCGTTTCGCGTGACGAGCCTTTTCTTGTTCGGGCGAACTCGAAACCTTCGACGGAAAGCTATGCAATCGAATCATGGCTGAGATCGCAAGCTCGCGCTCAAAAAGGCGGGTGCTTGTCGCATTGGCGCAAGTACCGTCGGCGGTTTCCAAGCTTGGTCGTATGAGTAAGCGCGAACTCGACGATTTCGGTATGGCAGGCTCCGAGATCGCGAATATCGAGAGCCTCGCTGAGCAGCCAAACTCCGAGGTCATGAGTGAACTTCAAAAGGCCCGCGCTCAAGTCGCGGGCGTTTCATTGTTTTCTGGCGTGTATTTTCGGATATGCGCTGAGCGCATGTCTACGTTGCGAAGATTTGCGTACTATTTGTGCGATCGGGTTGGTATGATAATTTCAACGACGCACTACACCTCCTCCCGTAGCGCTGCGTTACGTGAAGGGCCAACCCTCCTCCCATGGCTCTTTGCAATGGACAGCAACAATCCTCCTCCCAGTTGCTGTTCTACTCTTTCAGAAGAGCCTGCCGCACCTCCTCCCGCGGCAGGCTTTTTTGCGGCATTATGGAACAATTGCCACAAGATTCCGATGAACGCTGATTCTATCTCCTGAGGGTGCCTCGGGAGGGCTGCGTATGGTCGAAGGTGCAGGGGAGTTGGAAGCGAAGCTGGGCGTGATCGGCGCCCTTACGGAAGAGCTGCAGCGGGAGATCGCAGTCCTCGTGTAATCAGCTTGGTGGCAACACCTCCTTCATGCCGCTCTTTTGCTTTCTGGCATAGCAGAACGATGTGGGCTGCGGGCCTTCCGACACCGCTCCGGTGGTATGTTCAAATTGTTTTTTGGCCTCAATGTCTTCGCAGGGCTGCGGTCACACCGCGGGGAACAGAGCCTTATGTCATCCGTTCTTCAATGACATATTTTATTGGAGTAAGTTCATGAAGACGAACGACACGAACGCTACGGCCGAACAACGTCGACCAAAGGGTGTCAAACCGGTCCCTGAAAAACCAGAGCCCGCGGACAGGGAATCCCTTGCGCCGACAACGGTTCAGCCTTCGGGCGCCAAGGACGAAAGTGAGCGTCCTGTGGTAAATCCCGTAACGGGGGCGCCATTCTAAGAGCCATCATATGCAAAGGCCTGTCGCGTCGACAATGCCAGTCTCATTTCAACCTCGCTTTTTCACGTGCATGAAAAGAATGGCTCAACCGGAGGCAGACCAATGCGTGAACGTCTAAAACTTATCTGCCTTTGTACCATGGCATCCCTTTGGTCCTCCTCCCTGGTCTCGGCTGAGGAGACAACCGATCAGATTGTGAACGGAAAGATATCCGATCCCCGAATCGCTGAGTGCGGTGTTCGTATCTCTTCCGGCCTGATCGTTCCATTTCTGGAGGCGAATGCCGATTTTGACGGGTCATACGAAATTGCGGTGTCCAAACACTCGTCCTCCGGTACGTCTCAGACCCGTCAAACCAATCAGATCAAAGGTGGGGCGATGGCAGTGGTGCAAATTGCCGTCGATGTGCCCGCTACCGCTGAATTGGACCTGCAGGTGAGCGACAAGGAGGGCCGTATGGTATGCGTTTTACAGCAGACGGTTAATCTCGAAGCGGGGCCGCTCAGGATCTGACAGGCAGCACGCTGCGTCCTTAGCAAGGCTTAAAAAAAACGTAAGAGCACCCTTCGCTGAGCAGGTTGTTCCCTTCAATGCCTCGTTGTGCACTTGCCTGCCGCGGCCGCCACAGCGGCGATCTCGGATTCGACCGCGTCCATCATAGTCAGTGCACGTTGCAACAATCCAGCACCATCGGGATCGGACAGAAAACTCGCGACGTGAAGGCCCTCACAAATCTTGTCGAGAAGTTCAACGATATCGTTTCTGCCAATGCTCCGCATGTTGCGTGACAGCTCCCGCATGCGATCACGGGCTTCGGCTACCACGACCTTCCGCTGTTCCAGCGAAAGGTCGTGAAACTCACGTACACTCTGATGTTTTGGAGATTCCACGCCTTGCCTCCCGCAAACCGCATTCTACGAGACAGGGAAAGCTATGGTCACTTTAACCCCGTTCGTCGCCCTCTGAGCCGGTCCCGAGCGTTTGTCTGAGATGGGTAATCAGGATGCGAGCAAGACCCTGAGATCCGCCTTTCTGCGAACAAGATCGGCAGCGGTATATCGGTCAAAGACCGATACGAAAGCCGGGTGGCCTCGGAAAGAATGGGGGCATCCTGCACGCCAGGGAAACAAGGCACTCCGGGCGCTCGAGCAACTTCCATCCTTTTGAAATTCACGCCGAAATCTGTTCATCCGTGGGTCCGAACAGGATATGCTTTCGATCGATGCCGGCGTCGCTCAGTCCACCGACGAGGGCCTGGAGGAACGGCCGTGGCCCGCAAGGATAGAAGCATGCCTCAGCCGAAACGGTATTGGACTGTCGCCCCGGCACATGAGGCGTAAGCGAAATCATGTCGGGGCTTGCCTGGTGGGTTGCTTCGCAGACTGATCACTCAATTGGGAAGGAAACAGGCCTGAGTCGGCGGGCCTGCAGGTGAGATCGAGTGCATGGCAGCATGCGAAGACCGGATCGCTGAAACCGTGGGCATCGACATGGGGCCCGGCAACGGCGAGACCAGCATTCCATCAGTGCGTCGAGGACATGAACCGCGTCGCTTGCGGCCGCGGCGCTGATCTCTATGAAAGAGCCCTTATCGGCCCGAGACCGCAGTGTTGATGGTTGGATTCATGCCGCACCGCCCGCGGTCGAACGGCGGGCGCTTTTTATGACAACGGCGAAAAACTGCGCCTCGTCCGGGCTGCCCTGGGCCTAAGGCGAAGGCCGCCGACTTTTGCGCCGAGCTCGGCGTCACCAGGCAGACAAGGTATCGATTTGTTGGCGCTAAGGGCCAATTCTTGGTCGTGAAAATTCCTCGCCGGTCACAAGCGTCAGGTGGGGCAGAGAACTTCGCGCCTTCTGCGGGGAATCTTTGCCGTTGCCCGAAAGAAAACATCGCGGCGAACACGCTGTAGGTTGCATCCACCGGAGAATTCATCTCAGCCCAGATCGCTCCGTGCAGAAGTTCCCCTAACTCTGTCTTCCTGCTATCCTGGAAACGAGGGACGGCTCATGAGTGAGAACCGCAAGCTCGCCGCAATTCTGGCCGCGGACGTAGTCGGATACAGCCGGCTCGCCAGCGAGGACGAAGATCGCACCCTTGCAAGGTTGCGGGCACTGCGCAGCGACCTCATCGATCCAACCATCGCCGTGCACCACGGCCGTGTCATCAAGCGCACCGGAGACGGAGCGCTGGTTGAATTCCGCAGCGTTGTCGATGCCGTGCGCTGCGCCATCGAGGTGCAGCAACGGCATGGTCGAGCGCAATGCCGGCGTTCAGCAGGATCGGCGCATAGAGTTCCGGATTGGCATCCATCTGGGAGATGTAGTGGAGGAAAGCGATGGCGACCTGATGGGCGACGGCGTCAACATTGCCTCGCGTCTCGAGAGTATCGCTGCCCCCGGAGCCGTTTGCCTGTCCGAAGACGCCTATCGCCAGGTCAGGGCGAGGCTCGATCTCTCCGTCAGCGATCTCGGCAACACGCATCTAAAGAACATAGCCGAGCCAATCCGGATCTATTCGCTCCAGATCGGCGCGGCCGCGGAGGCAAAGCCAGCAGTGACCGCCGGCGCTGTTGCTCGTGCGCCGGCCCCATTGCCACCCGAGCTCTCGATTGCCGTCCTGCCCTTCGTCAACATGAGCGGCGATGCCGAGCAGGAGTACTTCGCCGACGGCATCTGCGAAGATATCATCACCGCTTTGTCGAAGCTGTCGCAGTTGTTCGTCATCGCTCGCAACTCGTCGTTTACGTTCAAAGGCCGGAACGTGAACGTGCAGGAGGTGGGCCACAGCCTCAATGTGCGCTACGTGCTGGAAGGGAGCGTGCGCAAATCAGGCAATAAGGTGAGGATCACCGCGCAGCTCATCAATGCGATCACTGGCGGCCACCAGTGGGCTGAGCGTTTCGACCGTGACCTCAGCGATATCTTCGCGGTGCAGGATGACGTCACCCAGCAGATCGTCGGTGCTCTGCAAGTCAAGCTCGCGGCCGGGGATCAGCAGCGGCTCGCAACCGAGCAGACCCAAAATCTGGAAGCTTATGACTTCTTCCTCCGGGGGCGTGAACAGATGTGGCGACTGACGAGAGAGCAGAACATTCAGGGCCGCCAATTGTTGCAACGCGCCATTGATCTGGATCCAAAATTCGCCCCGGCCCACGCGTTCCTCGCCGTCGCGCACGCGCTCGCCTACGTCAACCAGTGGAGCGAATCGCCGTTGAGATCGCTGGAACAGGCGTCCGGATCTGCGACGCAGGCGGTGGCGATCGACGATCGATATCCGTACGCCCATTGGGCGATGGGCGTCGTCAATTTATACCTGCGACGGCTTGACGTGGCCATCCGGGAGGCTGAATGCGCGATCGCGCTTGCTCCCAACCTTGTCGAGGGTCACGAGAGCCTCGGGAACGCGCTTCACTATGCGGGCAGGCCCGACGAAGCCCTCGTTTGTTTCGAGCGGGCAATGGCCCTAAATCCATATTATCCGGACATCTTCCTGCACTTCCACGCACAGGCAATGTTCCAGCTGGGCAGGTACGAGGAGGCCGTTGCCATCCTGAAGCGACGGCTTGTCCGCAATCCATTCACCGACATCTCACGCGTGTTGCTGGCGGCGAGCTATGGTCACCTGGGCCGCTTCGCGGAAGCGCGCGGGGAGTGGGAGGAAGTGTTCCGGATCAATCCCGATTATTCCCTGGAGCACAGGCGAAAAGTGCTACCCTACAAAAACCCTGCCGATTTCGAGCGCATTGTCGACGGCTTGCGCAAGGCTGGCCTCACCGACTGATTGTCATCGCCCGGGATCGTCGCCAGCTTTCATGCGGCTCCGCCAATCGGCCAGTCTCTCGCGCATATCTGTCCCGCGTCCTGTTCAGGCGCGTGATAGCGTCATCAATGAGCCGGCCCCACGATGGCCGGTCGAAAGGATTTGGCTTGAAGACAGGGCGCTACAATGATCAGACGCGTGCTACACAGCCGACGTCACTTGATGAGGTGCAGGCTCGCAACAAAATGAGTGCCGTTGGATCTGGTATATTCAAACGATCCTTTGAGCTGTTTGACGAAGGCAGCGATCAGCCGCGTTCCCATGCCTGGTTTTTTCGTCTGTCCACCGTAACCGATGCCGTTATCGGAGACGACCAGTTGGCAGACCTCATTGTCGAGAACCTTCAGCCCCACGTGAATTCGCCCAGTCTGCCGGCCCCTGAACGCATATTTCATGCTGTTGGCAACGAGTTCGTTGAGAAGCAGGGCGAGCGGGGTAGCCTTGTCGGCGGCGACAACAAAATCATCAACATCAAACGTCGTTTCAATGTTGAGGGCGTGCATGTTGACAAGCTTCCCGACAAATCCCGGTACGAAATCACGAGCCGCCACTCCCGCGAATTGGTCAAACCCGTACATTTGCTCATGCACTGCCGACATCGCGGAGATCCGTTCATTGACCTTGCTGACAGCTTCGGGCTCGAACCCCTGCATGCGAATGAGTGCTATAACAGTCTGGAGATTGTTTTTGACGCGGTGGTGGATTTCTCGCATCAACATCTCGTTCGCCTTCACTGCGTCCGCGAGTTCCAATACGTGCACCGCATCGACGCGAATGAGGCCGCGTATCCAGTAAGCTGCAGCAAGCGCGCCGATGACGGCCAGAATGATCATGGCGATCGCGATCTCCACGTCATTCCAAAAGGGCTGCATGATCAGCGCCATATCTGCGGACGCAATAGCCACGAAGGGGGTGCGTTCGATTATTCGATAGGCGACCAGCCGGTCCTGGTCATCCACCGGGGAGCGCGCGCGGTAGACGCCTGTCGTCGATTTTTTCATGTAGTCGGTGAAGAGCACATAGTCCTTCATGTTGACCGGCCCGTCAGGTTCCGGATGGCGTGCGACAAGCTGCCCGTCGCGCCGGATCAGGCTCACTGTCGAGTTTTTTCCCAGCGCCACGGCGTCCCACACCGGCTTCAGGATGCTCGCATCAAAAGCAATGACGGCCGCGCCGGCAAACATGCCATTGCGCTCCAGTCTGCGGCTGAAAACGAAGATCTGGCGACCGGAAAGACGGCTCTGGATCAACGCGGACGTGTAGTCATCCGCCCCGTTGCGAAGTCGCACGAAGTAGTCCCGGTCGGTGACATCGACCTTGCGGATGTTGGGGTCGTTGGAAAACAGTGTCCGCCCGTCCGGTCCAAGCACATAAGCGGTCACCTGCGAGGGCAGATCCGCGACAGCCGCGTTCAGGTCGTGGACACGGTCGGGGCCCGGCACTGGAATGTTTGCTCCAAGACTATCATCGATCCGGTGCAGCGTTTCCCGTGCCAGCGAATTCATCCATATGGCATTCGCCGCCACAATCTTCGACGCCGCGATGATCCGTTCGTCGCCGCGATGGACGGTCGTTCGATAACTCGTTATCAGCCAGACAGACAAAACGCCAAGCAGGGCAAAAAACATCAAAACGATGATCGCAACTGATGCCTTTCCCAGTGAAGTCTCAGCTTTGTCGCGCTTCGTCATCAATCCTGTCTTGCTCATCACATGGAGGCGGTAATAAATGTTGTAACGTGTTAGGTGTTCGGCGCAACGGGTTTGCGGTCAGCGTCGTGACTTCCCTGGAAACGAGGAGCTCTCAAGGCGGTGGGAGACCGGCAGGGGAACGCGAAATCCTTGCCAATTCAGAAACATAGGGAGGGTTGTAAATAATCTCTTATCGTTTGTACGGTTTTTGACCAAGACGCGGGAAGCTGAGGGGCCCCGATCTCTCTTCTGTGCGTTATCAGGGATGTCCAGACCATCCGGAGGGTCAATCAGGCCGGATTTCCGTGTAACGTCGGGCGAGCGAGGGACTTCGCCCGAGGAGGGTGCATGGACGTCGTCCATCGGCATTCAGGACCGGTCCCGCTTAGCCGGTTAGGTTCCCTGTACGTTCCCATCTCCTCGGAACCGGACGACTCCTTGACCGTTGTTGATTACAGTCGACAGGGAGTAAAAGATGACGTCGAGGACAAAATTGGTCGAGGTTGCGGTCACTTCGAAAGGCGAGCGTCTGGCCCTGGGGATCATGAACGCAAAGCAGGCCCTTTCCCTTGCCGAAGCTATCGAGATCGAGATTTCCCATCCTGATCACGAGACAGGCCACAGGTACATTTATCGATCGGGAGAGTTGAAAGCGCGCACCAGCCGCGACATGTAGCATTTGCAGGGGATGTGGCGGTTCAACCCATGCATCCGACGCTTGACTGGTATGATTTGTGTCTTCGTGCCGCAACCAGTATTTGCGGAGTAATCAGTTGACTTCACCTTGGAACAAACGCCGCGACCCGGCAATCGGGCTGCACGTAAGGAGGCATCGTGAACATCATTTCGAAGACATTGGACGAGATGACGCGGGTTGAACGTTCCAGCTTGCTGGAAGCGGTCGCCAGCGCGCTCGAGGCGACGGCAAGTGAGGCAGAGGAAAACGGTGATGCACGTTTCGTTGCCAACTCCACCTGCTTGGCAAACACCATTCGCGGTTTATCCGGAGATCTCGCACCCCGAGAGATGGCGGCCGCAGAATTGCTTCTTGAGCAGGGTATTATGCTGATGCACCAGTTTTCCAACAGATCGAAGCCCGAGACTCTTCTCAACTAGGCCCGTGCCCCGGCGGGTCCAGGATCTCGGGGCAACGCTCTCGGAACCCGAGCCAACCCAGATGGCGTTCCCGGCGCCGTGGGCGGTCGACGACGCGCTGCTTTTCCAATGCCCATCGATATGCGAAAACATTGGTTGACTACGAAACGAATTCGTCTAGTTTCCTAGTCAACGAATTGGTTGCCGCTCAATGGTATCTGACCTTACCTCCCATACAGGCTATTGGATGAGAATGATATCCAATGCCGTTTCACACGGGTTCGCTCGACGCCTTGCCGTGGAGGACGTAACGGTCGCCGAGTGGGTACTCATGCGTTCGCTCTATGATGAGGGGCCAATCTCTCCGTCAGTCCTGGCAGAGAAAATGCACATGACCAAAGGCACGGTCAGCAAGCTCGCTGATCGCCTCGCGACAAAAGCCTTCATCGACCGCATCGGGAATGATCGGGATCGGCGCGCCCACAGCTTGGTCCTGACTGTGGCGGGACGTGAAAAGGTTCCGCGCCTGGCGGCTCTGGCGGATCAAAACGACGCAGAGTACTTCGACGTGTTAACCGGGCAGGAGCGTGTCGCGCTTGATGAGATTTTGAAATCACTCGTCCAGAGACGAGGACTGAAGACCGTACCGGTGAAGTAGGGGCCGGACAGACCAATCTATCAACTCGAACAGGAGAGCTGCCATGGATGCGGAACAGATTTCTGTTGCACGGACCTGCCTCAAGGCGGCGCATGACGGCGACCTCAGTTTCCCGGATATCGTTGGCAAACTCATCGACGTCGGCTTCGAAGGCTATGCGGTGGATTACCGGCGCCACTGTCAGTCCTTCTATCTGCCGGACGGGGACAGCCTGACCCTTGACATGGATTCGTCGGGTCCTGTTGCAGCGCGGTTTGACCCGGCCCGGATCGAGCGACTCGTCCGTTGGGCGCAGGCCAATGGACCGGACTATAGCTACAAGGCCTTCTCAGAGCAGGCAAAGGCAGCCGGTTGTGCTGGCTATCTCGTATCCTTCCTGGGGCGCAGGGTCGTCTATTTTGGTCGCACGGCTGAAACTCACATCGAATTTTTTCCAAGCTGACGCAGTTGGGGTGCCGGAAATGCCCTCGTTGCCGTGGGTCATGACGCACAAGCCCGGGCGCATGGGTGTGGGGGGGGAGGACGCAACGTCTAAATTCCTACTATATGAGCAGGCATAAAGTATATGCCGGCGTTTATATAAGAGTCATTTTAGTAGATCTTTTTTGGTGATTTGTACGAGAAAGAAATCGAAAGAAAAAATTGCTAACCTTTCGATAACCTGATGCTGAAATTCTATGCAGGGTTTTCCGGACAATTGGGAAAAGGCACTACAAACATGTTCATCGTGGCAGTCTCAGACAATGGGCAGGAAAGAAATATTGTCGCCAACGAAGTCATTCTGTCGAACGGTAAAGTCCTTGTTCAGGCTGGGGGCCAGCGGCACGAATTTGCAATCGCCGCACTGATTGATGTCGTGCCTGTCCAGGCAGGCATCATCCGTTGTGGCCATACGCTTCTCCAGCGCGGCCCGGTGCTTAACTGAAGCGCCAGGGATGCCGGCCTCAGGCCACGCTCGTCAGTTGAGTGTTTCTCCGTTCCTTCTAGGCGCAAAGCCGCGAAAGATCATGCCCCGGTCAAAAGCCGGACCGCAGAGGCAACCTCATTGGCAACGTAGGGCTCGCTCATGAAAGGCGTGCCGATGGGAAGCTGGCTACTATCGGGGACACAATGCCCCGATGTGACGATGATTTTGATTGGTGGCCACCGACCCGTACGAAAGCCGCCAACAACAATCCATCCATTGTTCCCGGCATGTCGATATCGGTAAACAGCAGCGTGATCTCGGGATGATTTTCGATGATGCCTATCGCCGCGGCGGCGCCCGAAGCCTCGAGGACGGTAAAGCCCTCATCCTGGAGATTGGCCACGATCGCAAGGCGCAGGAGCGGTTCGTCCTCCACGACAAGGACCGTCGCTGATGGGCGAGGCAGGGGTTCACTTCTCGATGACATTAATCAACTTTTCCGCCAGGAGTTGGTACGCTAGAAGACATAACTGGTTCATGCGGCATTTATCTCAAACGTGTTATTTTCACTCGGAAATTGGCGCCAGCTTCTGACGCCAATGTTGATTCCACAGGCGGCCATCAACACGTTTTGTTTTGATCCAGTAGAAGAAGGAATGTTGGGATTCGTCATCCATCAGGCTTGGAGGAGGAAAATATGGCCCTTAACGACCAGATCTTTCAAACTCCATTGGGGAGCTTGACCAGAGCAACGACGGCGATCGCGCGTGCACGTTCAGTGAAAGAGGTCATCGAGACAATTCGCAGAACGGCGCGCTCTCTGGTTGGCTGCGACGGCATTACGGTCATCCGACGGGAAGGGGACCTTTGCCGCTATGTGGAGGAGGATGCGATCGAGCCACTCTGGAAGGGGCAGAAATTCCCCGCGATCGCATGTATCTCTGGTTGGGCAATGATCAATCGCCAGACAGTTGTTGTCCCCGATATTGCCCAGGATGACCGCATTCCAATCGAGCTCTATGCCGGCACCTTTGTCCGGGCACTCGCAATGGCTCCTGTTCGCCCGAGCGATCCTATCGGCGCGATTGGCGCCTACTGGTCGCAGGCATACACTCCCTCGCGGTGGGAGATCGAGACGCTCGAAGCACTCGCAGAAGCCGCCGCGGCAGCTATCGAGAATGTCGACTTTATCGCGTCCCTTTCGGATCAACTGGTGAACGCGAAAGGCACCGATCTGGCTGGCCGCCAACAGTTCGTCGATGATTTCGCAAGGGATATCGAATTCGTCGGCAGTATCGATGCCGTTCCGATTATCCTCGATATCGTGCTGCGCATGACTGGCATGGGGTTTGCCGCCGTGGCACGGGTTACCGAGACGAAATGGATCACCTGTCAGGCTCTGGATCACGTCGGTTTCGGCCTCAAGCCAGGCGATGAGCTGCCAGTAGAAACAACGCTCTGCAACGAAATCCGTGATCACCGCCAGCCTATCGTATTTGATGACGCCGAGGTTGACCCACGTTACCGCGACCACCATACGCCGCAGATCTACGGGCTGCGGAGCTATATCTCGATGCCGATCATATTGGCGAACGGAACGTTCTTCGGTACGCTTTGCGCAATCGACTCCAGTCCGGCCAAGGTCAACGACCCAATGGTGATTGGAACATTCAAGCTCTTTGCCGAACTGATTGCGCACCATCTCGACGCCGGCGAAAGGTTGCAGGCCGCGCAAGAATCTCTTGAACGTGAGCGGGAGCTTGCCGAGCTTCGCGAGCAGTTCATCGCGATACTTGGACACGATCTGCGCAATCCGCTCGCCGCCGTCGACGCAGGCGCAAGCCGCATGCTTCAGGAAGGATGGACCAACCGAACCCCAGCTATCCTGAAGCTCATGAAATCGAGCATATCGAGGATGGCAGGGCTGGTCGATAATCTTATGGATCTGGCCAGGGCACGGCTTGGAGGTGGAATAACCCTGACAGTTTTCCATGGTGATCTGACCGTTACGCTGCAGCATGTCGTGGGCGAGCTTCAGGTGGCGCATCCGGAAAGGCGTATCTCAGCGTCGTTCAATTTTTCGTCGCCGGTCGTTGCGGACCACCCTAGGATTGCGCAGATGTTTTCGAACCTGGTTTCGAACGCCGTCACGCACGGATCCGCCGACAAACCGATTGTCATCACCGGAATTACGGCTGAGGGTGCAATTGAAGTTTGCGTTTCGAATGGAGGTCGGCCGATTCCTAAAGATCGGATCGACAGACTGTTCATGCCCTTCACCGGCGCCGATGGGATGGCGCCTGCCCATGGGCTTGGTCTCGGCCTTTATATTTCGTCGCAGATCGCAAAAGCCCATGGAGGGCAGATCGATGTTTTCTCCGACGAAATCGAAACGCGTTTCACCTTCCGTATGCCGATGCTCGTGATGGATCCCTAGGCTCGACGACAACTGATGCTACGGTCCCCGTAGTGCGTATAATCATGATCCACGCCCACGGCCTTTAAGACAAGATCGACCACCACCAGGAAGATGATGGTACCGATGCTGAGCCCGCCACCGCGACGGCCGACTGGAAGGCTGAGGCCTCCAGCGCGACCGGACCGGTTCCATGAGTCCCACCTTCGTCGCGCCGTCCTCGACATTGTCAGACTGACGACGTCCCTGCCATTTCATTTAAACCTCCGAGAATCAACGGTTGCCTGGTCGATCAACATGGGCCCGAAGCATCCCGATCAGCGCGTCATGCGCATATGGTTTCGAAATGAAGGAGACGCCGCTCGCGAGGTCAAAGGCGCCAAGTCGGACGTGCCCGGATGTTACGATAACCCGCGTCCGGGGAAACTGTGCCCGCACTCGGCTCACCAAGCCAAGGCCGTCCGTAGAGCCAGGCATGTTGACGTCGGTAAAGACTGCGTCGATCTCGTTGCTTTGAAGAATGACCAACGCCTCATCGGCGCTTCCCGCTTCCAGCACATCGAAGCCCTCTGCCTCGAGGGCGTCCACCGCCGCAAAACGGATCAGCGGCTCATCATCGACCACGAGAACCTTTTTGACAGTCGTCTCAATTGTTTGCGCCGAATAGCCTTGACCGAGTGTCCCCCATTCCGCCACGGCTTGTGACCAGTGATCGCGGTCGCGCCCGTGCGGGCATCCTTCGCCTTGCCACAGGGCGTGAGCGCGCCTGCTGATCCAGTTGTATGCTTCCTGATCCATGTGCTGCCTCTTTTGGGAAGGCGAACGCCGCAGGCGGGAGCCGGTTCCGTTGCGCAAAAAAAATCAAAAACAGCGAGCAAAGAAGTGGTGTGGGTTGCTTGGTTGTTCTGGCGACAAGGGGCTTTGGAGGCGCGGCTGCAAGGCCGCGCCTTCCGCTCAAACGATCGGCGAAGACGCCTTGCCGAGCTTCACAGCGGGTTCGCGAGCCCAAACGCGCAGCTTACCGATCTCCTGCACGAAGTCCGACACGCTCTTGTCGCCCGGCAGGGCGATGGTGCCTTCGTCAAGCGCGCCAGAGATTCCCGATTTCTCAAGCAAGGGGAGGGCCGACTGGTCGTAGCCTATGAACTTGCAATGCTGAAATGCATCAGCAACGAAGTCTCGGGCAGTGGCTTCATTGACGAGATCGTCCATGGCCTGATGTGCGGTCAGCAGTGCCACGGCATCGAAGAGCACGGACGGTCCGCCGTCGATCATGTGGTGCGCCTCCACCCAGCTTCCGTCTGAAGCCGTCACGCCTCCCACTTTTGGTGCGATGATTTCAAAGACTGCTTTCTCCGTGGTGACAGCTTTGCTAAGAGCCTTCAGAAGCTTGGCATCTACACCGTCGGTGACAAGAATACCAAGCTTGCGGCCTTCGAAGCGTTTCGGACCACGTTCCACAATGCTCAGCGCTGGCGACGGCTCGAGATCCTGACGGGTTGGGACCGCCGCCTCCGCGGGTGTGGGCATCGACTGAAAACCGAGCTTTTCCGCAACCGTTGTGGCAAGCGTATCGTCGATGTTCATCAGATGCGAAACCATCCGTTCCCGGATTGCCAGTGTCTCTACCTTGCTCAACTCGAACGTCAGAGCCATGGCAATGTGTCGCTGCTCAGGTGGCGTCTGACTGATGAAAAACTGGCGCGCCTGGCTATAGTGATCCGCAAAACTCTCTGACCGAAGCCTGACCATCGATCCCTGTTCTTCGGCTGGAAAATGGCGATAGCCCTGCAGCGGGGATTCTCGCGGACCCTGATTGAACGAGTTTGGCTGATAATTCACACGTCCAACCGGGTTACGCATGGCCATGTGGCCATCCTGCTGGAAGGTGTGGAAGGGGCACTTCGGGGCATTGATCGGCAAATGCGTGAAGTTCGGCCCGCCGAGCCGCTTGAGTTGCGTGTCGAGGTAGGAAAAATTTCGACCTTGCAGCAGGGGATCGTTGCTGAAGCCAATACCAGGAGGCACGTTCTGCGTCATGAATGCGACCTGTTCGGTCTCGGCGAAGAAATTATAGGGCATCCGGTCGAGCACCAGTCGACCAATCGGTCTGACCGGTAAAACCTCCTCAGGAATGATTTTCGTCGCATCAAGGATGTCGAAATCAAAATTATCCGCGAAATCCTGATCGAAAAGCTGGACGCACAGTTCCCATTCGGGGAAATTGCCCGACTGGATCGATTGCCAGAGATCGCGGCGGTGGTAGTCCGGGTCCGCCCCGTTTATCTTGACAGCCTCATTCCAGGCGACCGACTGAAGGCCGAGCTTCGGCTTCCAATGGAACTTGACGAATGTCGATTGATCATTGGCATTGATGAAACGGAACGTATGAACGCCGAACCCTTCCATGAACCGGAAGGACCTTGGGATCGCACGATCCGACATGATCCACATGATCATGTGCATGCTCTCCGGCGTGAGGCTGATGAAGTCCCAGAAATTGTCGTGAGCGGTCTGTGCCTGCGGAAATGCCCGATCTGGCTCTTGTTTGGCAGCGTGGACGAGATCCGGGAACCTGATCGCATCCTGGATGAAGAAGACAGGAATGTTGTTGCCGACGAGGTCCCAATTGCCCTCCTTCGTGTACATCTTTACCGCAAAGCCGCGGACGTCGCGCGCAAGATCAAACGAGCCCTTGTTTCCTGCAACAGTCGAAAAACGCACGAAAGCGGGGGTCTTCTCGCCGGCGCGTTGGAAAATGTCGGCGCGGGTAAGATCGGTGAGAGGCTCGTATGTTTCGAAAAAGCCATGGGCGCCATAGCCGCGGGCATGCACAACGCGCTCCGGAATGCGTTCATGATCGAAATGAAAAATTTTCTCGCGAAAATGAAAGTCTTCAAGAACAGCAGGTCCGCGAGCCCCGACGCGCAGCGTATTGTGGTCATCGGCGACGGGCGACCCCTGAGCGGTAGTCAGGATTTCATGACCGTCCTCCGAAAATTGATGCAGTTCACCACCGACGCCGCGGTGGATATTCTGGTCATGAATCGTGACATTGTCGGAGACGGTGGTTTTCTTGGATGACGTTGGCGATGCCGATGGCTTCTTGGCCATGGTTCCCTCCGATTGGTGAAAGGCAAAGGAGGGCCGCTCGTCTGAACGACCTTCCCTAGTGATCGCGATTTGGATCAGGCGGCTTTCGTGCCCTTGGGGTTCGCAGAGGCCTTGGCGAGCTGGGTCAGCTTCTGGTCGGTTGCTTCCTCTTCCTTGAGGCTGGTCTGCAGAAGCGG
Source organism: Rhizobium sp. BK399 (assembly GCF_014194695.1). Taxonomy (GTDB): domain Bacteria; phylum Pseudomonadota; class Alphaproteobacteria; order Rhizobiales; family Rhizobiaceae; genus Rhizobium. The sequence goes on from NZ_JACIAH010000012.1 coordinate 97,416, forward strand.
GATGGCGTTCTTGAGACCAAGCTGGCTCGCCCAAGCAATCAGGGTGCCGTAACGCGCAATTTCGTAATGTTCGACCGCCTGCGCGGAGGAGATGAGACCGGCGTCGAGAGCAGGCGATCCCTTGAACTCTTCCATGATTTCCTCGCCTTCTGCGATGATACCCTGGATCGCTTCGCAAGTCTTTCCCCGGGCAGGCTTGCCGATAATCTCGAATACCTGCTCAAGACGATCAATCTGGCCCTGCGTTTCATCGCGATGCTGCAGAAATCCTGCCCTGCCTTCTTCCGACTGCGCCGCACGGGCCATCTTAGGCAGGGCTTTCAAGATCTGCTTTTCGGCGTAGTAGATGTCCTTGAGGGTATCGAGAAAAAGATCGTCCAGGGTTTTCGTCGTTGCCATGCTGTGGTCCTTTCACTTTAATGGTAGCGCGATTAAACTTTGACCTGCGCCGATTGTTCCACATGGCACGAATCCTTTTCATGCCGGAGGCATCTTTTTGGAGCGAGGACCCGGTGCTGTAGCGCGTTCTTGCCAAGTGACGAAATTCGTCCGGCCTGCTCAAACTAAGCATGAGTGGCCAGTCGTTTGGCGAGTTCCTTCGCCTTTTCGACAGCGACTTCTTCGTTTCTCCGAAGAAGGTTTTCCATGCCCTGACCGGCTGCTCGCGGTTGTCGAAGGCTCTTACACGATCGAGGTAAACGCGCCGGGCATCGTTGTCAGGCCGAACCACGCTGAGGCTTCTCGACCTGGCTGGGAGCGCGTGGAGTCAAATCGAGTTGATGGTGGTAAGAAATGTTTGTGTTGTCGTCCATTTTCGCTTTGCGTGTGCCCGGTAGAAAGAACAAATAGGAGAACAGAAGGTTCCCTGGATAACTCGATCAATCGGGCAACGAATTGAGCGCAATCTGGCTTTGCGTCCTTACTCAAACCGGATAACGTCACGAAAATAAATTGTCTCCACCCGGTTGCCAGCGTGGTCCGCGATTTCGAAGCGCATGCCGTCGATCTTGCGATCCTCGAGAACAAGTTCGGCGACCATTTCTCTCGCAGCACGGTTTGCTTCCCGTCTCGCATCGTCCAATGTTGGTAAGTCTAAGCCTTGCTGATCGAGATCAATTCCGTCGTCGGAGCAAAGGTTGAAGTAATACAGCATCTTGGACCTCCACCTAGAGCAGGAAACCCCCAAACTCTGGTCGTTGTTCCGACCGTTCAGTCAGCGAGTGGAAGAAAGCGCCTCGATCGCAACTCGGGAAGATGGGGTCCCGGCTGCAGTGGGTGTCTTTTCCTCTCATAGATCGCTTCCACTGCGCTGGTCACGATTCTCCCTCAAGGTCCTCAGACGTCAGTTCATCGGTATTGCGGTAATTCTTGCGTTCGGTCACGAGGACTTACTCGGGGTTGGAGAATTGGGGCGGCGGAATGGGATCCATGGTCTCCGCCCGGACTGTCTCGGGATCCGTGTCGGTTACGCCATCATGGGTTTCGAGCATTTTATCCTGACGGGCGGCTTGCGCTGCTTGTAACGATTGATGTCGGGAAGCTCGTCGCCTTGGGTATCCTCGTTCAACGACTTCGGTGGAAGCTTGGCAGAATCGGGATTGGCTTGTCTGTCATGGCTCGGGCTCCGTTTCCGGAGGCAAACTCAGAACCATTGCACGAGTTCCAGTTGAAGACTTGAGCTCAATCGCGCCTTTCGAAACCGAATCGGCTCACAGTTCGTCATTGAGAAGTTGGGCCGGATGCCTTGCGCGATGCGCCCGCGGTGGCCGCCATTCGAAGTTTTCGCAGTCGTGCGGTCTTTCCTCGCACTGGCGCCGCTCCTGTTCCGCTGTTCCATGACAAACCTGTTTGTACCTTCGAACGCATGCGTGCGTTGCTACACGGTCAGGGTTCTTCTGATCCTGCTTACCATTTCAATCATCTTTTTATGAGGATATCTAAATATATGATGGTAGGAAGCCGTGGCTTCTACGTGTTCGACTTTAAGCCGGCAGAGGCTTCTTGAACGATCGCCGATGCAGTTCCCAGCGCGGCTGAGAGTTCGAAGATATGGCGCCTTCATTTGTCTATCAGCAACACCGGAATGCCGGTGTCCGTAAAGTGGATCGAAGATCGTCGGGGCTGCAAGATGGGGGCCAAGTCGCCGCGCCTATCTTCTGCCCAAATGTGGCGTTGTAGTCCGGCTTTCCGGCGCCTGCGTCGCACTTGAGGTTCAAGGAAGTAGATGATCCGAAAAACGACCAAATGGGTTGCCCTTGTCAGTGCGATGGCTCTTGCTTCCGCTGTGGGAGACCTCCGTGCAGAGCCTCAGCCCGTCCTGTCGAAAGAAGTCATTTCGAGCATTCCATACACCGTCCCAACGCGCCGTCCGGCGCACATTTCCCCGCGTAACAGCGCCGGCCCACTCACGACGCTGTTTGCCGTCGGGAACAATCAATCGAGGGTTCTGCAGGAGATGGGCGGCCTTTTGAAAGTGATGAATACCGACATAGCCGATGCTGTCGAGGCCTATTACAGCGACCAAAAAGCCAAACTGATCTGGGTTGACGGCAGGGGTCCGAACGCAAAAGCCGTTCAGGCAATCAGCCTGTTGAAGCAGGCTGGCGATTGGGGACTAAATCCGGCCGACTATGAGGTTGCCTTGTCATTTCAAGGCGCTCCCAGGAATTCCTCAGACTATGCCAGAGCGGTAGCCCTGTTTGAAGCATCCCTGTCAGAGAAGCTTCTGATGTTCCTTCAGGACAATTTTCGCGGTCGGATCGATCCGAACAAATTGTCCAACTACTACGACTTCAAACGCAAGCAGGTCGATCTCAGGGCTACCCTCTATCAACTGTCCAAGACGCCCGACCTGATGGGGATTTTTGACCGCTTGATGCCGAGCAACCCAAAATTCGCTCAGCTTGCCGCTGAACTTCACTGGCTACGCACATCGGGGGAAGGCGATGCATCCGCGAGCGTCAACAAGGTCATCGTGGCAATGGAGGAAATGCGGTGGCTCCCGCAGGAATTTCCCGAAAAGTACGTGTTCATCAACCAGCCTGCTTACATGGCCTACTATTTCGACCGAGGTGAATTGGCACTGTCAATGAAAGCGGTCATCGGCCAACAAGACCACCAGACAAACTTCTTCGATGCCACGATAAAGACCGTGCAATTCAATCCTGATTGGGGTGTCCCGCAATCTATCATTCGAAATGAAATGCTGCCGCACTTGAAGCGCGACCCGTCCTATCTGGACCGAGAGGGCTATAAGGTAGCCGTGAAGGGGAAGGAGATGTCTTCTGCAAAGGTCGACTGGGCCCAACCGCTGGAGAACATCTCGGTTGTCCAGCCACCAGGGCCGGACAATGCTCTTGGCCAACTCAAGATCCTTTTCCCCAATCCTCATGACATCTACATGCATGACACGCCGGCACGAGGAAAGTTCGCGTCGCAGGATCGCATGTTCAGTCATGGGTGCGTTCGACTGGAAAATCCTCGCGCCATGGCCGCCGCCGTCCTGCACACCTCCGTGGAATTTGTTGATCAGGAAATTGCCGGCGGCGAGAAGAAAGACATGCCGGTGCCTGAGGAAATTCCTGTCTATGTTTCCTATTTCACGGCATGGCCGACCGCCGACGGCGTCATTCACTACTTCGATGACATTTATGGTCGCGATGCGCAGACGTTGGCTGCGATTGCCGCAACAAGCGCCAGTCGCGCTCAGCCGTAAGAGAAGGACTACAGCAGCTGGACTAGATGGTTCTGCGATCGAGACAGCGCACCGCTCGCTGTTCCCTGCACACCCTTCCTTGGGCTGCCTGCGATTTTGCAGCAAGCATAGCGTGTGCTGCTTGTGGCCAAACGCCTTGCAGGGGTTGTGTTGGTTGCTCGGGGCCTGTACCACATCGAACAAAACTGATTTTTCGGCTTGCTGGGCACTTCCCGAACGGAATGTTCCGACTACATAAGTCGCGAAAAACGACTGTGGTTTCAATGATAGCTGACGATTTTGATTTTCTTGCTCATGGTGGCGAGCTTGCCAACCTGATCCGTAATTTCGAGTGGGAAAAGACGTCGCTAGGACCGCCGTCGGCCTGGCCGCAAGCCGTCAAGGTGACTACGAGTACCATTCTTCAATCCCCCGTTCCCATTGTCACTCTGTGGGGAACTGACGGGATCATGATTTACAACGACGCCTATTCCGTGTTTGCGGGAGGCCGCCATCCCCAGTTGCTCGGCTCCAAGGTGCGTGAGGGCTGGGCCGAGATTGCCGACTTCAACGATAATGTCATGAATGTCGGGCTGGCCGGCGGAACTCTTGCCTATCAGGACCAGGAACTGACGCTACACAGGCAGGGGAGGCCGGAACAGGTCTTCATGAATCTCGACTACTCGCCGATCATGGACGAGGACGGCAGGCCGTGCGGGGTCATCGCGATTGTTGTGGAGACGACGGCGAAAGTCATGGCCGAGCGGTGGCGCCACGGCGAGCAGGACCGGTTGCGGCGGATGTTCGAGCAGGCCCCCGGCTTCATCGCGATGATGCGGGGTCCAGAGCACGTGTTCGAGTTAACCAACGCTGCCTACCAGCAACTGGTTGGGCATCGTGACATTGTCGGAAAGACGGCCAGGGATGCGCTCCCTGATCTCAGGGGGCAGGGGTATTTCGAGCTCCTCGACAAGGTCTACCAAACAGGCGTTGCCTATGAGGGGCAGGCTCTGGCCGTTGATTTTCAACCGTCCGCACAATCGAACGTCGAACGGAAATATGTTGACCTCGTCTACCAGCCTGTACTCGATGCTGACGGAGCGATCGTCGGGATCTTCGCTCAGGGCACCGACGTGACCGACCGCGTGACTGCGGAAGAAGCCTTGCGCGCGAGCGAGCGGCAGTCTCGCCAGATTCTGGACGGAGCGATCGATTATGCAATTCTCGCATTGGATTTGAATGGTCGGATTCTTCGCTGGAACGAAGGCGCAAGGCGGATTTTCGGTTGGACGGAAGAGGAGACTGTCGCAGCCCACTGGGACATGTTGTTCACGCCGGAAGACCGAGACGCAGGCAAGGCGCGTGAGGCCATGGACGCCGCGCTCAAAGATGGTAGCGCCCATCATGATCGATGGCACGTTCGAAAATCCGGTGAACGTTTCTGGGCGAATGGCGAGATCAGTGTTATTCGCGACGAGCAAGGCCGGCCTGTGGGTCTCGTCAAAGTCTTGCGTGACAGGACAGAGGAACACTTGGCGGCTCAGGCTCTGAAGGATACGGAAGCGGGATTGAGACGTGCGCAGGAAGCTGGAGGCGTCGGCGTTTTCTCGCTCGACCTCGTCACAAATGTGCTCAGTGCGACGCCGGAATTCTGCAAGATTTACGGATTGCCCGAAGACAAGGATGTCTCGATCGAGCAGGTTGAAAAGCTTGTTCTCGAGGAAGACCGGGAAACAGCGTCCAATGAGAGGACACGCAGTGTCGGAGACTCTCCCTTGAACGTCGAGTACCGCATTCGTCGCGCAGACACCGGGCAGAAGCGGTTCATCGCCCGGCGCGGCGAATTTGAACGAAATGCGGACGGCGTGCCAGTCCGTTTCGTGGGGGTCGTGCAGGATGTTACAGATCGGCGAAAGGCTCAGCGCGACCTGAGGGAAAGTGAAGCCAGGTTCAGGGCGCTTGCCCAAGCTATTCCGAACCACGTGTGGACGGCAAGACCCGATGGCCAGCTCGATTGGTTCAATGAACGGGTCTACGAATATGCCGGAACTTTGCAGGGGGATCTGGACAACGACCAGTGGACGAAGATCGTCCACCCCGAGGATCTTCCTGGTGTCCTGAGTGTCTGGCAGGCCTCGCTCAAATCGGGGCAGCCATACGAAACCGAATTCCGTTTGCGCCGGGCTGACGGAAACTATCGCTGGCACATTGTCCGCGCCGTCCCAACAAGTGATGAGGAGGGACGGGTCGTCCGCTGGATCGGAACCAATACGGATATCGAGGAACAGCGTGAGACACGCGCAAAGCTGGAGACACTCAATGAGACGCTCGAGCAACGTGTCGCTGAGCGTACCGCAGACAGGGATCGGATGTGGCGCCTGTCCACCGATATCATGCTCGTCGCTGATTTCGATGCAAGGATAATGGCGGTCAACCCCGCCTGGAAGACGATCTTCGCCTGGGACGAGCAAGACCTTGTAGGCATACCCTTCGTGGATCTGGTTCACCCGGATGACCGGGCGGGGACGCTCAGAGAGGTCGCAAGGCTGGGCAAAGGTGCAACCACGTTTTCCTTCGAGAACCGGTATCGGGCACGGGATGGCAGCTACCGTATCATTTCGTGGACCGCGGTGCCGGACGAGACCTTCATTCATGCCGTCGGACGCGACGTCACGGACGAGCGGGAAGCCGCCGCAGCTCTCAGAAAAACCGAGCTCGCGCTTCAGCAGGCGCAAAAAATGGAAGCGATCGGAAACCTGACGGGAGGTGTTGCACACGACTTCAACAACCTTCTCCAGATCGTGGGAGGAAACCTGCAGCTGCTTGCCAAGGACACAGCCGGAAACGACAAGGCGCAAACCAAGATTGCGAACGCACTGGCCGGGGTTGACCGAGGGTCCAAGCTCGCGTCGCAGCTTCTGGCCTTCGGACGCCGGCAGGCCCTCGATCCTCGGGTCGTCAACGTCGGACGGCTTATTCGTGCGATGGACGAAATGCTTCGTCGAACGATTGGAGAGGGGATAGAAGTCGAGACGATTATTTCCGGAGGACTTTGGAATACGCTCATTGATCCCATGCAGATCGAGAACGCTGTCCTCAATCTTGCTATCAATGCCCGTGACGCCATGGATGGCTTCGGAAAGCTGACGATTGAGGCGGGGAATACTTTCATTGACGACATTTATGCGAGACAGCACCAGGATGTAGAGCCCGGGCAATATGTTTCCTTGTCTGTCACCGATACGGGCACCGGAATGTCGCCCGAACTGGTCGAGAAGGTGTTTGAGCCGTTTTTCTCGACGAAGCCGGAAGGAAAGGGAACAGGCCTCGGGCTCTCCATGGTCTACGGTTTCGTCAGGCAGACAGGTGGTCACGTCAAGATCTATAGCGAACCTGGTCATGGGACCACCGTAAAGATCTATCTGCCCCGTTCAATGCAGCAGGAGGATCTTGAGGTCGGAAATATGGATCTGCCAGTTGAAGGCGGCCCTGAAACCATTCTCGTCGCCGAGGACGACGAAGGCGTGCGCATGACGGTTGTCGAGATGCTGCAGGATCTCGGCTACCGAGTCCTCAAGGCTCCTGACGCTGCTGCCGCGCTGTCCATCATCGAAAGTGGCGTTCATATCGATATGTTGTTTACAGACGTCGTCATGCCGGGGCCATTGAAAAGCAGCGAAATGGCACGCAAGGCGAAGGAGCGGTTGTCACATCTCGCAGTGCTGTTTACGTCAGGCTATACCGAGAATTCCATTGTCCATGGAGGCCGCCTGGATCCCGGCGTGCAACTTTTATCAAAACCCTACACCCGCGAAGCGCTTGCCCGGAAGATACGTCACGTCCTCAACAACGAAAAGCAGGCGAGGGCAGCGCTGGATCGAAAGCGCCCCGTCGAATCGGCGCAACTCGAACCCATTGCTCGCACCGAGGAACGGCCAAGGCGTGTACTCCTTGTTGAAGACGATATGCTCATACAGATGGCCGCGACTGACATGCTCACGGAACTTGGCTGCGAGGTGTTGGAAGCGGGGTCGGCCGAAGAGGCTTTGGCGCTGCTCGAAAAGAGCGTTCCGGACATACTGGTAACCGATCTTGGGCTGCCCGGGATGTCAGGACACGACTTTTGCAGGGAGGTGCGCAAGCGTTGGCCGGGCCTCGGCATTGTCTTTGCAACAGGATCCAATCGCACTCCCGAAATGGAGGACGCGTCCAGAACCGCCCTACTTCTGAAGCCTTACAGGACAGAAGACCTCGAAAAGGCTTTGAGCCTGGCCGGTTGAGCCGCTTCGGTAGGATCGACCGGCGACGGGTCGGATAGGGAAACACGGTATGCCTGTTCGATCAGCGCGTCGCGCGATCGCCAAGTATTGGAAAAGGCCGGTGCGCTTGCCCGGCCTTTCTTCTTTCATCTGCAACCAGTAGGTCAGGGATCGAAGCCGATGTCACGTTTGAGCCAGCGAGAAAGATCCGGTACTGTTGCCAGCTTTCTGCCCGGCCGTCGCATCAGGACGGCGACGCACCCGACGATGCGCAGTTTGAATTTCGACCGGTGCCTTTTAGTGGCGAGCGGTGATTGGGCGCTCAGCAAAGCGATTCTTTTCATGGTGATTTCGCGGCCAATGCGCCGCGCCTTCTTCCAATAATGGGAAAGCAGCCGCGCCGTATCCAAAACTGAAATGGCCGCGCTGCGTGAAGACGCCAGACCGCGAAAGAAAATGATTGGTGACGGGCTAGCCGGACCTGGGCCGGAACGTCACTTCGATCTCAGACAACGGTGGCGTAAGGGACAAAAAGTCTGCCATTGCACGCCTCCTTCTCCGGTTCGAACGTGGCGAAGACATAATCGAAGCAGAGCCTTCACGCAAGCAGGGCGCGAACAAAAAGCCCGACGTCACGTCGGGCTCTCTGGATGCGGCAATCATCTGAAGTTCAATCTTTGCGGAAACCCTGGCTCTGTCCGCCTTGGGATTGCGACAGGCCCTTGGAACGTTCGTCGTCGATCTCAAACTCAGTCTTGCGAACGCCGTCATCGATGGTTTCGGTGCGGTGCGAGGCAGTCTTTCGGATGCCAATCTCTCCTCGACGACACGGGCTTCCTTCTGCACGAGCGCCTCCTCATGATGCTCCTCGGCCGAAACCGTCCCATCCTCGAAGCCGCGATCGGCGTCGGTCAGTGGGCGGTCGACTGGACGTCTGTCGACTTCAACAAGGGTATCATTCAGATTGGAAACGGAAACCAGAAACCCGCCGCGACGGAGACCTTCGGCGTAAATCGCGCGATCTTCATCAGGAAGGAAGAAATCCTCAAGCATTGGCCAGAAGCCGCTTACATCGGCTTCTGTCCTGACCTTCGGAAAATCGTCCACAAACCGGTCCACCGACACGCGTTGGACCTGCACGTCATCCTGCGCGGAGCTCGACTGCGACACTCGCGACGCTCGCTTCCGTCCGGGTGGTAACCGAAACACTACCCTCTCTGATGATTTCTGACGCTCCTCAACGACATCCAGTTTCCGTCCATGGTGCTGCATGTGCCACCTTTCGAACAGCAAACGGATGCGGTTCCGCATGGTCCCGAAATTGGATGAACTGTTAGGTGGCGGACCATGGATATAGCAGCAGATCGTGTCCCAGGTAGTGGTGTAGGTGGCGGCCAGTCCTGGTCACCGGGTGCTGAGCCGCTGAAGATTTTCCAACGCGCTCACCACAAGTCAGCAGGCTTGAAACGAGACGTCGGGTGCACTCCGTACGTCCCCTGGCGTACAGAGCTAATGCCAAGGGGAACTGTTTCTGTAATCACGCGTTTGTGATGGGCCGGCAACAGCGAGACCTCCATGAGCGAACACGAAGCGTCAAAAATCTTTTCGAAATTCTCCACTGCCATTTCTGAGTTTTCCGGCAAGCCGGCCACTTTCGTTGCGGCGGTGTTCTTGGTCGTTGTGTGGGCCGCATCTGGACCACTCTTCGGCTTCTCTGAGAATTGGCAGCTTGTCATCAACACTGGTACCACGATCATCACATTCCTCATGGTGTTTGTTCTGCAGAACTCGCAGAACCGCGATGGTAAAGCCCTGCAAGCCAAGCTTGACGAACTGATCCTGACATCTCAGGCGCAGAATAAATTTGTCGGGATCGAGAAACTCGACGAGCAGGAACTACGCGAATTGAGCCGGACCCTTTCCGAACGAGCGGAATGCGTAGAAGACAAGGCAACCGACAAAGCGCAAGAACGCAAGCTTGATCAAACGCAACTTTGATTTTTTGGACCGACATGCAAGATCGAAGCTCGGAGGATGGCTCCCAGACGGTCTGTCAAACAGGATCGGGAGATCGGAGCGAACTTGTTCGGGGCCGCTTTGGCTTGCATTTGCGTAGCCCTTGGGAACCACTTCTTTGCACACGCATTTCTATCGTCAGCCGTTCCGGCATCGCTTTCTCCAAAGTGAGCGGATTTCTCCCAGTCCGCCGGAACGGCGATTGACCGTTCTCGCACCACGGCAGTCTGCTGCAGGCAGTGCCGTGAGCGCGGATCTGCTGAGGATTGTCGTCGTGCCGGAACCAGCTGTCTTTTCGAAGGTTAACGTTTCCATGGCCACCCAAGACACGTCGCAGGACCCCGGAATAGTCACCGAGATCGATCTCAGGCTTGGGAAAAGCCGCATGGCAAATGCCATCCGGACTTTCGATTGGTCGCATTCCAGTTTGGGCCCTCCGGGCACCTGGCCGCATTCCTTGGTCGTCAGTCTGCGTTTGGTGCTCAATACGACGCAGCCGATCTGCTTGTGGTGGGGAACCGACCTGATCAATTTCCACAATGACGCCTATGCACCAATGCTCGGAGCGAGAGCCCCCGGCGCGCTCGGCCAGCCGGCGCAGAAATTGTGGCCGGATGTCTGGGACGACGTCCACCCTTTGGTCCAAGAAGCACTCGCCGGGCGTTCTGTCCGCAGGGAGGAGCTGCCATTGCTTATGACGCGCAATGGCTATGAAGAGCCAACCAGCTGGAGCTTTTCATACTCCCCAGTCTTCGATGACGACGGAACCGTCGCAGGTATAATGAATATCGTGGTTGAGGCGACGGAGCATGTCCTTCTACGCCAGCGGCTGAGGCAGGCGCTGGAGGAGGCGCGGGAGCATATCCGCGTCCAGAGCGAGCTCGAGCATCGCCAGCGTGAGCTGCAGTCCGAACTTACGCACCGGATGAAAAACACGATCGCAATAACGCAGGCTGTTGTCTCCCAGACGCTGAGAACCGCATCGTCTACACAGGAGGCGAGCGAAACGATTAGCGGTCGCCTGATTGCAATGGCAAGGGCTCAGGACCTCCTGCTTCAGGGCAGCACCTCCAGAATGGGCATTCGTTCTATTATCGACCGTGCTCTCGACGGTCATGCAGATGGTGATGGCAGATTTTCCATAGAGGGACCGGATCTTTTGCTGGAAGGGCAGCGCGCCCTCGGACTTTCGCTTGCCATACATGAGCTCGCAACAAACGCAGCCAAATACGGGGCGCTGTCTTCTGACAAGGGCGTTGTCCATATGCAATGGGCATTGGAAGGCAGCCGTTTCAGGTTTGAATGGAAGGAAAAGGATGGACCACCACCGAAACCTCGCGAGCGAACCGGATTTGGATCGCGACTGACCGAAAGGATCGTTGCCTCGTATTTCAAGGGCACCGGGCAAACCTTATTCGAGCCAGATGGCATTCGCTTCGTTCTCGATGGATTTCTCGAGAACGTCGAGAGCAATACGCATGGCTTTCACGCGCTCTAGACTAGGTACCAGGCCAGAATGACCGCAGCTATTTCGCTTCTAGTCGTTGAGGACGAGCCCCTCCTACGGCTTGACATTGTTGATTTCCTGACGGACGAGGGCTTCATCGTCTGGGAGGCAGATAATGCAGCCAAGGCGATGGATACCCTCGTTCACCATCAAGAAATCAGGCTTGTCCTGACCGATGTTGACATGCCTGGCGCAATGGATGGCATCAAGCTTGCCACCTACGTCAGGGATCGGTGGCCGCCTCTGAAAATCATCGTCGTTTCAGGCTACCGAACGGTCCACAGAGATGAGATCCCTCCAGAAAGCCGTTTTGTGAGCAAGCCCTACGACCCGCGACAGATTGTCAGGACAATCCGTGAAATGCTGGCTTAGAGCAGTGGTTTTCTTTGCGAAACAGTGTGGTTCGATGTTCTCAGTCAGCTACGGCAGCACAATCAAAAGTACGATCATGATAGCGGCGGTCAGCAAGCAAAGTACATCAAGCCCAACGGTCACGATATCAGACGCGCGACGTCGTCTCGATCGCTCGAACGTGGCGGCAATGCCCGCACCCATGAAGCTCATGACAGCGACTATACCCAGCACTAGCGGTAAATGGGCTGTTTCCATCTCTAACCTCCCTTCTCTGGAAACCCCAAACCAGAATAAGGGCTCTAGGTTCCTTCGCCTACCACGGAGCAAGCTGCGCTGGTGGATGGCGACTGTCGTTGGCTGCAGATGAACCGGAGAGTGCCTGGCCGATCTGAAGCGAGGCTCGCCTTGCAAAGCCGAGATGGCGTCCGGAGAAACATGTTGGCATTGTTAGCCACGCCCCCCGCTGAAGTGCTCGGCGTCGCCTGTTCGCCTGAAAGAAACCTGCGACCAGTCGATGTTGATCGTGTTTCTTCATGGAATTGGCGCATGGGGGCGCAGCTGATGCCTTTGGCATCCTCGTGGCGCCCCCACCTCCCGCATGCTCGGTGTTTGGCGGCCATGAGTGGTTCAGCGTAGGAGGAAATCCATTGGACCCGGACCGCATATGGGGGCTGCCCGGACGCGGTTGGACGATTTGATAAACGAAATCATTCACCGAGAAGGGTTGTGAGCTGTCTGCACCGCACTGCGTTCGTTGGGTGTCGCAAGCCGCAATCGTTGCACTCGATGGTCTTGCGTTTGGCCGCTGGAAAATCGGTGCATTGATCTCAGGAAGATTGAGCTCCAAGGGATTCAGCAGCGCAGACCCTGCTTACCGCGCAATCCTGTCGAGTGACTACGGACCGCCGCAACAATTGCCATTTCGCCGGAGGAACCCGCAACGCGGCGCAGAAAACGTGTGTCGTTGAGATCAGCAGCAAATAGGGGATCACCGCATTGACCTCCGCCAGACTGTAGAATGTTTGATGGCGAAGGCCGCCCAACAGCCAGCGCGCGACGATGCGAACCGCCGCCTCTACTCGAGAACGGCGTGGCCGCGTCGGCACGACGGCGCTCCCATAATGCGCCGCATTTCCAGCGGTCAAATGCCACGGCCCATGGAACCGCTAGCTTCCGGATTATTCACTATCGCCCCGTTGCTTGAGACCATCTGAGAGATTCTTGACGCGCGGATTGGCGTTGGTCTCACCTTGGGAATCCGGTGTTTTGTCAGGATCATCCTTGGCCGGCAAATAGCCGCGCGGTTTATTTTCTCGAGGGCCTTCCCAACGCGGTGACTGGTCAGTCGTACCTGGTGTTCCGTCTTTAGGGGTGTTCATTCCCATTGTTCATCTCCTTTGATCCCTGTAAAACAAACCAGAGAAGCTTCGGTTCCTCTCATTATCGGTCTGTCTGCTCGCAAGTTTGTGGCATCGAGACAGGATCAATACGCTCACTACAATCTTAAATGGCAGAGGTCTCCAAGGGGGCGGGGTTTGGGTTCCACAGCTATCGACTGTTTGGGGGTCGATCACGGAACCAAACAAGCGCGTCGCAGTTGGGTTCCAAGGAGAGGGGTATATCTTCTCTCGTCGACGCGTTGTTAGCTTTGCGGGAACGAATGAGTGCCCTCTCAACATCCATGTCATGGGTTGGCCGTATGCCGAGCAAGGTTGCAATATCTGTCCTTGTGTTCGGTCTCGTCGCCGTTTTCTGTCTCGTCACTTGGAACTTCACGAAAGCCGTCCCAACGTTTCTGCCTGGTGACGAACGGCTTGAAGGGGGTGATGAACGGCGCGGCGCCCTGGTCTTTGCCGCGGCCAGTTGTTCGTCTTGTCATGCTACGCCGGGACAAACCGACCGTCATAAGCTCGGAGGCGGCCTAGCGCTTGCCTCGCCGTACGGTACTTTCCGTGCCCCGAATATATCCTCGGATCGCACTGACGGTATAGGCTCTTGGTCTGCATCCGACATCGGGAATGCATTGGTGGCCGGAATATCGCCTGACCGGGAGCACTACTACCCAACGTTTCCCTACACTAGCTATACCGGCATAACGCTGGCGGATCTCAGAGATCTCATTGCTTATATGCGCGTTCTTCCACCTGTGACGGGACGCCCGCCGCCGCACGACATTCCGATCCTACTGCGGTTCCGACCTTTTATCGCGTTCTGGAAGCTGCTCTACTTCAGCGAGGGACAAACTCAAGGCGAAAAAAACGGAGATGCTTTACACGATCGCGGCGGCTACCTCGTGGAGGCACTCGTACATTGCGCCGAATGCCACTCGACACGAAACGTTATGGGCGCGATCCAGCCTTCAACGCGCTTTGCCGGCGGCCCAGACCCCGAAGGAACGGGCTTTGTTCCGAATATCACGCCAAGCAGGATAGGAAGCTGGACGGAAAACGATATCGCAACAATGTTGGCGACGGGAGAAACACCTAACCACGGCCGTGTCGGCTCCTCAATGGCAGACGTAGTCGAAAATACATCAACCCTCCCGGAAACCGACCTACAAGCGATTGCCCGCTACATCAAAAGCCTCCCATCTCGTCACACCCCCAAGCCCTGATTATTTGCCGTAGAGGTACGCCGAAAGATGCCGCGCCTCGGCCTCCGTCACGCCGGTCGCTGGCATCGCGGACTGCGGTGAAAAGCGCTGCGGCGATACAATCCAGGCCGTAAGATTGTCTGGCGTGTTGTTGATGACACCGCCAATATAGACCTGCTGGGACAATTGCTCCAAGGGAGCCCCTACTTTTCCATCTGCTCCGGGAACACCAGAAATGGTGTGACACCCACCACACCCGTACCGACGGAAAATGGGCAATGCGAGCGTTGAATCGCCGCCTGTAAGTGCCTCGGCGATCGTTTGTCGTTTTGATTGTTCCTTGAACGCATTCGTCAGGTATCCGACAAGCAACACTGCAGCGACCATTCCGGTTATTGCCGTGAGCCTATACGACATCAAACCCAGGGGCATCCTTTCCTCCCTTACCCGCCCTATGGATCCAGATGGCCATCAGCCAGAGCGCAGCGCCCCCATAGATCAGTCCCCCTGGTACCCACATGATGGCGCCCGCGAGTTGCTGATCCTCCAGCGGGGTCATCCCCCAGTGAGGGGCCGAGCGCGTTTGGACAACATAGAGGACGCGTGGGGCAAAGGTGATCAATGCGCCGAGCATGGTCGTATGCATCATCGTGACGAAGAGGTGCCAGGCTGCGGCACCCCCGTCGCAACGCCAGATGACGGCCCACCAGAAAAAAACCCCCGTCAGGAAAAAACTCAGATGCTGCAAGCGGTGGACCAGGGGACTTGTAACCGCAGCATCGAATAAGGCAGGCACATGCCAGCTCCAGATCGCCAGACCATGGAGGACAGTCGCGACGAAGGGTACGGTTAGTAACCGCCAGCCAGTCTGAAGAAAGCGGGTGACAAGGACCTTTCCGACGAGATGGCGCAATCGGCGCGGCATGCCCCACATCAATGATCCAATCGGCCTTGCCAGCACAAGACATGGTGCTGCAACGATCATGACCAGCTCATGTTCAACCATATGAACCGAAAAAAGGTGTTCACCGAGCTCGTGTAGAGGTGAGACCAACGCAACGACAAGGGTCGCGAGGCCTGCCCAGAAGAGCGTTGCTTCCCCCAGGTGATACGAGCCGCGAGGTCTGCGACTTGTGAGGGCGAAGACGCCAGCGCTGTAGAGGAGAACGAGAATTGTCAACGGCACCATAATCCACGGATCGATGGGCCACGGTGCAACCGTATGCTGGTCGGCGTCATGCGCCACCGCAAAGTGGGGGTTGATGAAGATAAAGATCGCTATTAGTGCACGCATGGGTCTAACAGCACGGCAGCTGCCCCCTGCAAGATGAGCGCAAATGTAAAACTCATGCCTAGAAGCACTTCGGATCTGCTGCCAAAGATGCCAATGCGTGACGTCGCCCGCCTTCTCAAAGCGATCGTTGTCGCGATTGAGACTGCCACGATCGCCAACGCTGCGAGCAGCGTCCAATCCGTGCCCAACTGACAATCCCTGTACGGAAGTAAGAGGCCGAGCTGGGTGTTAAGCGCCCATAAAAACGGAGGCAGAACGACGAGACGGTGTCGGAGTGAAGATGATGTCATAGACGTGGAACCCAATAAATACAGCCGTAAATCGGCAACCAAATGAGGACCACGAAGTTCCAGTAAAGCGCGTTGTCCTGGACGTCGCCGAAGCGGCGCGTGTTGTTCCCGTGCCGAGTGAACATCAGACAAGTGAGGACGACAGTATCTGCGAGGTCCGTTACAATATGGGTGGTGTGCAGGCCGAGAAGTGTCCACACGATCGACCCGTAGGCATTCTGGTCCCACATCGTATGAAGGGCGTAGAATTCGAAGACGCGAAACGGCAAGGGGATAATTCCAAGAAACGTCATCACGATCAGACCAATTTGCACGCGCCGTAACTGTTTTCGCTCAGCCCATCGTGAGAGAAGAACATTCGGAACAACGCTTGCCAGAAGGATGGCTGTCAACCAGGTGCCTGCCTGGAGATCGGGCGGGGGCGCATCAATCGGCCATACCGGCGCGAGGCCCATCAGGTAGAAGTAGACAGCGATCCCTAGCGCAAATCCGGTCCCTTCGATGAGCATGAATGCACAGGTCGCCCACCACGTGGGGCTAGCCATCCCCATCCCATGAAGGGGCAAGTTGGACGTGTCGAGTACAATACGATCCCTCACGCCTCGTCCTCCGGATCTCCCTTTGGCCAGAACCATCCGATTAAGGTTACCACGATCGGTATCGCGCCCCAGATGACTGCCCAGGGGGAGAAGATCGACCAGATCAGCATGACAGCAGTCGCAACAGCGGTCCAAAAGGGCCATAGTGAATTTCGTGCCGACGATTCCCGTGCCTCAGGCGCGGCATCCACCACTCGTGTTACCAGAAGTTCGCGACGGTCCACGCGAAGCCCGGCCGCGACGGGCAGAAGATCCTGGTCAGCTGATAGTGGAGCCAAGCTGTTGACCACGGGGATGCGGCGGAAATTAAAGGCTGGGGGAGGCGACGACGTCGCCCATTCCAAAGTCGTCGCGCTCCATGGGTTTGGCCCGGCTAACGACCCCATTCGCCAACTGCACACCATGTCAACAAAAAAGATAAAAAAACCGGCAGCCAGGACGACAGAACTAAAACTGATAAAGAGATTCAGCCCCGCCCAAGGCAGCTCCGGCTGATAAGTGTAGACCCGTCGGGGCATTCCCGCTAGGCCGAGAATGTGCATCGGAAAAAAAGTAAGATGAAAGCCGATGAAGATGAGCCAGAACGCCCACCGTCCGAGGCGTTCGCTCATCATGTGGCCGGTCGCTTTGGGATACCAGTAATAAATGGCTCCGAGCAATGGGAAAACTGCGCCACCGATCAGCACGTAGTGAAAGTGTGCTACGACAAAGTAGGTGTCATGGACTTGCGTGTCCAAGGGAACGGAAGCGACCATCACCCCCGTCAGCCCACCCATCACGAAGGTCACTATGAAGCCGAGAACAAACAGAAGGGGCGTCTTGAATACGGGCTTTCCGGCCCAAAGGGTTGCAATCCAACAAAAAATCTGAACGCCGGCTGGCACGGCAATTGCCATGCTGGAAGCCGTAAAAAAGCTTTCTCCGACCCTTGGCAGGCCAACGGTGAACATGTGATGCACCCAAAGACCGAATGACAAAATTCCGGTCGCAATCAACGCGGTGACCAAAGCCAGATAGCCAAACAATGGCCTTCCAACGAATGTCGGCAAAATCGTGGAAACCATGCCGACAGCAGGAAGGAAAATGATGTAAACCTCGGGATGGCCAAAAAACCAGAACAGATGCTGCCAAAGAAGCGCGTCGCCCCCTTTGGCCGGGTTGTAGAACTGCGTTTCAACCAGCCTGTCCAGTATTAGTGTTGAGCTGGCGAACATGATCGCAGGCATCGCCATGATGATGAGGAACGACATGACGAGCATCGCCCAGACAAGGACGGGAATTCGGTCCAGCGACATTCCCGGTGCCCTCTGCTTGAAGACGGTAGCGACGATCTCTACAGCGACAGCGAGTGCGGCAAGCTCCGTGAAGGTAATCATCTGCGCCCAGAGATCGGCTCGCTTTCCGGGGCTGTATTGCGGGCCGGCGAGCGGGACGTAGGCAAACCATCCGACATCAGGCGCTGTGTCTAGCGCAAATGACAGCCAGAGCAGGATGCCACCAAACAGGAATATCCAATACGAGAACGCGTTCAGGCGAGGGAAAGCAATGTTTCGCGTTCCGACCATGAGAGGAACAAGATAGACCGCCATTGCCTCCATGATCGGGACGGCAAAAAGGAACATCATGTTCGACCCGTGCATCGTGAAGATCTGATTATACCGGTCAGGGCCGATGTAGCGCGCCTCCGGCCGCGATAGCTGAAGGCGCATCGCAAGTGCCAGGATTCCCCCAAGAATGAGAAACACAAAGGCGGTGACGACATAGCGTCGCGCGATGATCTTGTGATCCACGGTCGCTAGAATGCCCCTTACACCAGAAGGAGAAGCCCATGTTCTGGCTAACCGCGATTCCAGATCTGCGTCACTGAGGTCGATATCTGTCAAGGCTCGCTGATCACCGGTCATTTCAGGCTTTCCATATAGGCTGAGACCTGTCGCAGCTCATCGCTTGTCAATGGAACGAGTGGCATGTTATTCCCTGGCTTTATTGTCTGAGGGTCTGCTATCCATGCGGCAAGCGAGCCGCGTGTGGTCTCGAGCACGCCAGCAGCAATTGTCTGCCGGCTACCGACATGGGTCAGATCTGGACCGCTTGTTCCAGCCGCAGGCGTTCCCCGAACCGTGTGGCAGGCAGCGCAGGGCTTGTTGTTGAACACCGTCTTGCCTGCATCTGCCTCCTGCATACTTGGTTCGATTGCTGCTGCTGCCTGATTGACTTGCCACCGTTGGAAGTCGGCCTCCTCCTGTGCTATCACGAGCAAGGCCATGTGGCCGTGCTGCAAGCCACAAAACTCCGCGCATTGCCCGCGATATACCCCTGGTCGCTCTGCTCGAAGCGTCAGGAGGTTGCGGCGACCAGGGATCAAATCCAGTTTCCCAGCGAGACTTGGTACCCAAAATGAGTGGATCACATCCATGGATTCCAGCTCCAGCTGCACGTCCTTCCCGACAGCGACATGAAGTTCGTTGGCGGTCTGAAACAGCGTCGCGCCGTTCTGGTCCTTGTAGATAAACTGCCACCACCACTGCTGTGCCTTGACTGTGACAAAGTCGGCGGGATGCCCAGGGGCATCCAGCGCCCGCGTCGTGTAGAAGCTGGTTAATGTGAGTGCCACGACGATGACTACCGTCGCAGTTGCCGCTGCCTGAACAAATATTGTCATTCTACGGGTGTTAACGCTGTCGTCTGGGATCTGTCCTCGGCGAAGCAGGGCCCACACAAGAAAACCCGTCACCGAAATCCAGATCACAGAGCAGATAATGACCATGACGATGATGAGCTGTTGAAGGGCAATGGCGGCGTGGCCATGGGCATTGAGTGCGGCCTGGTTTCCGCTACAGCCAGCGATAAGGAGCAGAAGGGCGGCCACGAAGAGGGCTTTCACGGTGATGGTCCCTGGTCGGGTCTCACCGGTGTCGGCCCCTCATCGAAAAGGATTATCGCTGGCGCGCGGTTTTCTGCTGGTCGATTGGTCTTGTCATCGTTGCGGCTGGGAGCCACAACGCTGGGAGAATAGGCCCCAATTGACTTCACGTAGCCGGCCAGCTGCCAGATTTGAACGCTCGTCATCTTGCCCTTGAACGCTGGCATGCCATGCGGGCGCCCGTCTCGGATGGAGGCAACGATCGATATCATCGAAGGCCCGTAAAGCCACCAACCATCGAGAAACGATGGTCCATTCTTTCCCTGGCCATCGCCATGGCACTGCGGACACCCGAACCACGCATAGAGCCGCTTGCCTTGGCTCAGATTATAGGCCGTGCTTTCATAGGGCTTGCCCATTTTAAAATAGACCTCAGGCGGCGTGCCCCCGATGGTGTTCGGCATCAAACGAAGATGGTCAAGCGCTGCCGCCGTCGGGGGATCAGCACGGAATTGACGGGGCTCTCTCGCCCATCCGATAAAAGTTGCAGCGCCGCAAAGGCAGAAGAACCCCGTTGTAGCAGCGATCGTTGTGGTGATGCTCGACATGGCCTCCCGCCAAAAATCGATAAGACTTACTCAACAGGTACCTTGTCCGATCGACTGAGCCGGATCGGCAGCAGCTTGTAGGACGGCGTCTTCGCTCTCGGGGCGTGATGGCCCAGCGGAAACAGCGGATTTGCTTCGGGGTAGTAGGACGCACAGCATCCTCTGGGAATGTCGTATTCGACGATGCGGAAGCCCTGGATGCTGCGAACAATTTCCGGTTCAATCGCCGTTGTCATGTCGACGAACTCACCTGGTTTGAATCCAAGCCGCTCAATATCTTCCCCGTTGAGAAAGACAACCTGTCTTGTTCCATCAACACCACGGAACCGGTCGCTGTATCCGTAGATGGTCGTGTTGAACTGGTCGTTCGAGCGTAGCGTAGCAAGATTGAGTACCTTGTCGTCGACGCTGCTGATGTCGAATTCGGGAAAGAGGCGGGATGGCGTTATGAAGTTTGCCTTCTTGTTCGCCGTGACCCACTTTCTCTCCCTAGCTGGAACAGGTCGCGCGAAGCCCCCAGGTTGAAACAGCCGCTCATTGAATTTCTTGAAGGTTTCTGGATAGGTATTTTCGATAGCATCTCGGATCAATGAATAGTCTGCGACCCATTCGTCCCAGGGGACGATACCCCTCGTTAAAGTAGCCTTCGCCAGCCCTGCAATGATAGCTGGTTCGGACAAGAGATGAGGACTGGCCGGTTGGACGCGTCCTCTTGATCCGTGGAAATGGGCAACGGAGCTTTCCATTGAAACAGCTTGGGGGCCCGTGGCTTGTTGATCGATCTCAAGCCGTCCGAGACAAGGTAACAGATATGCAATTTCACCGTGAATCAGGTGACTTCGGTTGAGCTTGGTTGCGATCTGCACGGTTAGACGAAGCTTCGCCCAGGCGGCCTCCATTATTTTTGTGTCTGGAACGGCCCGGATGAAGTTGCCTCCGAGGCTCACGAAAGCCCGGCTCTTTCCCGACAGTACGGCCTCACAGACGTCCACGGTGCTCCGCCCCTCCCATCGCGGAGGATCAAAACGGTACAGTTCCGCGAGCTTGTCTAGGGGAACTAGGGCCGGCTTTTCGGTAATCCCAACTGTCCGCTGACCCTGGACGTTGGAGTGGCCCCGCACGGCGCAGATGTTGGCACCGGGTTTGCCGATGTTGCCCCGAAGAAGCGCGAGATTTGCGACCATATGGATGTTTTCAACGCCCATTACCTGCTGAGTAAGCCCCATTCCATAGACGAGCACGACCGCGTCCGACTCTGCGTAAGTTCTGGCAGCTGCGATCATTTGCTCGCGTGTAAGTCCGGAAGTCCCCTCCAGGTTCTCCCAGGAATGCGCGCGGGCTGCCGTTGCGAATGCCTCGAAACCAGAGGTGTGCTCTTTGATGAAATCGTGATCGAGTACATGCTTCTTGTCTGCTGCAGTCATCGCTGCGGCGAAGGCGACAGCTGCGGCGCTTTCGCTCCTCGCCTCTCCATCGGATCCTGCAACCTTGCTCAAGCCGAGGCTCTGCTTGGCATCGTCGGCCTCAATCAACGCCTTGCACACTCCAAACAATGCTGCGATGTCGCCGCCATTTCGGACCTGATAATACTCACTCGAGATCGGGGTTTCGGACCCGGTAATCATCTCGCTTGGGGCCTGAGGGTTGATGAAGCGTTCCAGGCCGGGCTCTCTCAACAAATTGAACGTGACAATCTTAACGCCGCGATGCACGGCATCCTGAAGATCGTGCAGGAGTCTTGGCGACGATGTGCCGACATTTTGTGCTATGTAGAAGATACAATCGCAGTTCTGAAAGTCTGAGAGAACTGCCGTGCCGACGGTGGCGCCAATACTTTCAGGCAGCCCAACAGACGTGCTTTCGTGGCACATGTTCGACGAATCCGGCAGGTTGTTACTGCCGAAGATACGAGCAAAGAGCTGGTACATGTAACATGTCTCCAGCGAAGCGCGGCCAGATGTGTAGAAATCAACCATTTCCGGGGCAATCTGCTTCAACTCACGACCAATTTCGTCGAATGCGGTGTCCCAGGCCACCGGAATGTATTTGTCAGAGGCGGAGTCCCAGCGCATCGGATGGGTAAGGCGACCTTGCTCCTCGAGGTCGTGATCCAACCAAGTCTCGAGTTCGCCAAGCGTATGCGAGGCGAAAAAGGTTTCGTCTGCGCGCTTGCTGGTGACTTCCCAGGCGGTTGCCTTCGCGCCGTTCTCGCAAAATTCCAGCGGGTGTGATTTGGCCGGCTTTGCCCAGGCGCAGCTTACGCACATATAGCCTTCGGGTTTGTTCTGGTGCCTGAGCAGCGACGGTCCGGACAGCGGGATATGTTCCCGCAAAACGATCTCCGTCACTGACTTGGCTGAGCCCCATCCACCGGCCGGGCCACTGTCGAAGCCAATATGAGGCTTATCCTGGGGGCGAGAGGTCATGGGACATGGCCTTTAGGAACTGAAAAAGAACGCTCGTGAGCATTCCCGCTGTCCAGGGCTGATTCCTCCTCAGCAAGAGAAAATCGGAAGGGAGAGGGGGCTGTTATTTGCATTCGGCTCCTCCGTGACCAAGCCTCCCATGGGACGTACGCGGTCCTTATCGAGGAGTGAGCTTCTAACCGTGGACGAAGGTCATTTGTTCCAATAGGGACGTGACGGGCCCACGTCTTTCGATCCGCTTTCGATGGTGCGAACTGGCCTTTGGCGTCTGTAATGACCTTCGGCTGCATCGGCTTTCCTCCGTACTTCCAGGGCCAAATGATAGGCCGCCACTTTGTTCTTTTGACTTGACCCTCACGCGGCTATCCGTCCTCGAGAAGCGTGGCTATGGCTTTCAGATCATTGACGAAGCGCGCCCTGTCTTGCCGCCCCGCCGCTTGGTCGAGCACTCGCAAAAGCGCCGAGGGATGAATGGTCACGAACACCGACAGTCCGACGGGTGAACGAAAGACGGAGCCTCGGTCGCGGGTGACCTTAACTTGTGGCCCGAGCAGGGAGTACGCCGCCGTCGCTCCGAGCGCCACGACGAGCTTCGGCCGCACGAGGCGCAATTCGGCTGCGAGCCACCACGCGCACACCTGAACCTCTCCCCTGGTGGGCTTGGCATGGATACGACGTTTGCCGCGGGGTTCGAACTTGAAGTGCTTGACCGCGTTGGTGACATAGCAGGATGCGCGCTCGATACCGGCTTCCTCCAGACAGCGATCTAGCAGCTTTCCCGCAGGCCCGACGAACGGCTGTCCGGCAACATCCTCCTTGTCGCCCGGCTGCTCGCCAACGAAAACGACTTCGGCTCCTTTCGGACCTTCCCCGAACACCAGCTGCGCTGCGTGTTTATAGAGTTCGCATCGCGTGCAGATGGTCGCTTCTCTATGAATCTCATCGAGGCTCGCGCCGGGAGCGCCCGGCTGCGTCAATGCCGGGCCGACTAATTCTGCCATGCCTGTTTCTCCACCTCGGACGCTAGGCCAAGGGTTGCGCATTAGAGTGCAGAGCGCGCTTATATCTTTGCGGCGCCTAGAGGATTGGCTTGCCGCCGGTAACCGCGATTGTCGCCCCCGACACGTAACTTGAGAGCGGATCAGCGAGCATCACATAGGCCGTCGCCAGTTCTGCGGGTTGCCCCGGCCGCTGCATAGGAACCTGCTTGCCGAAGTTCTTCACACCGTCAGCCGGCATCGTCGACGACCGCGTCCTTCCCGCTTACGCCGGCGGCTTTAGTTGTTGTTGTCGGCGCATGTGTCTTCGGCATTCTGCGTGTTGCTGTTGCCCCCTTGCGTCTGAAGCGAGTTCTTGCCCATGATAGACTTGCAGTTCTGCTTGTTGAAAGTCTGCGTGCTGCCGGTGGTGGTTTTATCGGCTTTCTTCATCTTCATTCCGTTGGTCGTGCTGCTGGAGGCACCATGGTTCTTGTCCATGGTCGAGCCTGCCGGCGCCGGGTTGGACTGGGCGAATGCGGATCCTGCGAGCCCGATGGCGAGAAGTGATGTTCCGATGATCTTGAAGCGCATTGTCTCCTCCTTTGGAGCTTTGCTTGGTTGCACTTCCTTTGAAACTGCGGGCTTTCGTCATTGTTCCACGCCTGCCAGAGCCCGATGTCGTTGCAGAGAGGGAAAGCGTTGGACTGAGCGAGCGCCATATTCGGGTCCATCGGAAGCGGGCAATTCCCGCTGATGGCTCCTCAAAGGAACAGGAACGGTTGCGATCACCCGGAGGCGAAGACGGAGCGGCGGCAGCTTGCTAGCCAACCCATTGAGATTGATCGACGGAGATCCGGACCGGATCCAGGACGCCATTTTCAAAAGCGGGGTTGGACTGCGTCCGAGTTGTGCTGACGGGCCGCTCGATTCTGAGCGGCTGCATTGACCCGTGACCGCCGAGTGTGTGACTTGACGTCAAAACTCAGAAACTCAAAACCGCGCGCAATTTTTTTCCACCTGACCGGGACCATCAATGGCTTCTTGTCACCGGAGGCGTCGGTCAGGCTCGCTTTCGGGAGATGGCGCGAAGTCAGCCATGCGAGAGAGAACGCAGTCCGGAGCGAGGATGCCAAGCATGCCATCGCCGCTCCGCAACGGGAAACGCCTTTGTCGTCACCTCCGCTAGCTGGTTGCGACAAGCTTACGGATGGCGTCGATCATCTGGCTTCGATCCGTCGGTTTGCCGAGGTTGACCGCATTGGCGAGAATGGGAAAGGGCGCAAGCTCGAGTGCGACCGGGGTGACCTTCTCCCGCCCGAGATGGACGTCGAGCACGGCCGCGTGTGGCCGCGCTGCTTCAAGCAAATCGAGGGCGTCCTGAACCGAAGAAGCAGGCCCAAGTACCTCGAACCCAGCATCCACTAGGACGCGTCGAAGGGCGTCGGCAATAAATAATTCGTCCTCAACGACAAGGACGGCTGTCCGCCCTTGGGGTTTCTCTCGGTAAGGATCTCTCACGTGTCCTCACACCGGGATCTTGATCACCGCAGCCAAACCTTCAGTCCTGTAAACCAGTTCCGCCGATCCAGCGATATGTGCTCCGAGGCCTTCAATTAGCTCGGTTCCGTAACCTTTCCGCTTGGGGGCGGAAACCGACGGGCCGCCTTCCTCTTGCCATTGGCAGGCGAGCAGTTGACGACCATTTGGTCCGGTCTCCATACACCAGCTCACACGAATGCGCCCCGCCGAGGTGGAAATGGCACCATGCTTGACAGCATTCGTGGCAAGCTCATGAAAAATCATGCTCACTGGAAGCACCTTTGCGCTCGGCATCTCCACGGCCGGGCCGGAGCATTCCAGCCGTTCCGAAACGGTGGTGCCGACCGCCTGTGTCACAAGGAACTCGAAATCGGCTGTTTTAGCGCGCGCGGCGATGTCCTGCGCCTTGAACGTGGCGTCCAGCCGCCCGACAAGCGCCTCCTTGAAAATCGCCACCGCCGGCTGGTCGGCACGCGTGTTAATAACCACAGACCGGACGACCGCCGCCATGTTTTTCATCCGATGGCGCAGTTCCGCGACGATGAAATCCATTTCGGCATCATGACGGTGGCGCTCTGTCACGTCGTCGAAGATGATCAGGATGTTGGGACTATTGTCGTTCGGATGCAGGAGGCGGCGGGCGTCAATGAGAAAGGTGCGGGGCCCGATCGCGGGGAAATCGTGCGTCACCTCGAAACCAATGACGGCCGCCGCCCGCGGAATGATCGCCGAGATGAGCTGCCGCAGCTCGGGAATATCCCACTGCCCATTGCCGAGGCCGAAGAAGCTCTGCGCGATGATGTCGTCCCGCTCGACCTTGAATGCCTTGATGAACGCATTGTTGGCCGTAGTGACACAGAAGTTCTCATCGATGACGACGACAGGCTGTGTCATCGTGTCGACAACACCCTGAGCCTGGACGTGTCCCGTCTTCATCAGGCGGTATAGGTCTTCAAGCTGCATCTGCGTCATCCTCGGCAATTGCGGTCTATCCATCTGCGGATCACACGGCGAACTTATTGATTGGAATTGGTGACACGCGTGATCAGTTCCATCAGCGCGACTTCGTCGTATGGCTTCTGAAGCACAGGATGGCTGTAGCGGCCACCGACCTCAGCCTCGCCGAATCCAGTCGAGAAGATGAATTTCTTGCCGAGCTCAACGAGTTTGTCCGCGACGGGAAAGGTCATTTCCGACCCGAGCTTCAGATCGAGAACGGCGACATCGAAGTCAAGCGAGCCGACCATGTCCAGCGCCTCGTCGAGGCGTCCAGCGATACCGACGACCTCGTGGCCAAGTTCAGCGAGCATTGCTTCAAGCGTCACCGCTATCAGCATCTCATCTTCGATAATAAGGATACGCGCCACGGGTGTCTATCTCACGTCAGCACCCCGAGGATCGAGATGGCTTTAACCGCGGCTGGTGCCGCTTCAGGCGCACAATTGCAGATGTGTGGCGCCCTGTCCATGAAGGCCCAGAAATGTACGGCAGCAGACAATGACTCGCCGCCGGCGCCGCCGTGACCGACGCCCACTGCTTCGGGTTCGAACTAGCTCTCCATCCCAAATTGTTCTCCATCGGCCGCCGGGGAACTAACTACGGAAGGGTTCGTTCATTTGATCATCCACCCAGGGCGTCGACCGGATGGCGAGATCCCCATGCAATCACTGGCAGTGAAGCGCCATATGTCGTAGCATCTCACGATCTACCGTTGCATTTAGTGACGATCGAGGGAGTTTTCGACATTGCTAACGCGCATTATGCCAAGCGCATAAGATGCTCGCTGGTGAACTCATCAATTGTCGAAATGCCGAGGAGCGCCATATTCCGATGAAGTTCCGCTTGGAAATCTCTGCTGCTTTCATGATACCGGGCAGTCCGGCAACCGTGGCCGCGTAAAGGAAGGGGCGGCCGGCAAAAACGAAGTGCGCACCGAGAGCGAGCGCTTTCATGACATCGGTACCACGTCGAAATTCACCGTCGACCATTACTGCCCGCCAACACGTTCAACGATCGCTGGGAGTGCGGCCAGAGGATATGGCACCATCGAGCTGCCGTCCGCCGTGGTTCGAGACGATCACTCCGTCGGCGCCTACCGGCGGCGCAGGAACTTGGTGTGGTTCAATCGATGCCAATTACAGAAACCGAAATAAGCACCACCACCGCGTTTCGGTGGTTTTCGTGGGGACGCCCAAAGTTGCCTCGCCTTGCATTGAGCGACGCAGCACCCTTGGTTTGTGCTGATGGCGCTGACGCACGACTGTGAGGAACAGGTCCACAAGCGGTAGCTTTTCTCTCCCGCCACCGTACTACTACCGGCGCATCGCCAAAAGATGTTCTTGTCTTCCGAGCGACAACAATTGAGGCTTCGGCCGGGCATTGCAGCTTTGTCTCAGTGTGTGCTGCCTGCTGGCGCTTTCTCCGTCGCCATGACGATGCCCGCGTAGTGGACGGGATTGTCATTGCGATCCCTGAAACAGCGACCAAATGCCGAAACATGAATGTATGAGCCATCTGCCTTGCGTGATCGATATTCTTGCACCGTCGGGTGTTCCGCAATGATGGCGTCGTTTATCTGCTTGGCCAATGTCGGTGCATCGTCCGGATGCACGCGATCAAGATAGGTCTGGACGGGCAGTCCACGTTCGGTTTCAACCGGGTCGAGACCGAAAAGCTCGGCCAGCGCGCTGTCGGCGTAGACAAGGTTGCTATTCAGATCCCAAGTGAACAACCCTGCATCCGGCATTCGCTCAGTCGAGATTTGCGTAAGAAACAGCCGCTCCGCGCGCCGTACCATGGTTCCTCCCATTCAAAAGCCTCCACCAGAATGGACCCGCACCGAGTATCCATGCAAGCTGTCTTTTGAGAGGATCGCCTACGTCCAGAGGTTTAAGGAAGGATTGATCCTCTCACAATGCTTCGCCAGGCCTACTAAAGCTCCCCTTGCCATGGAAGGCAGGTTTTGTCTGCCGACGCGGATCGCTCTGCGGCAACGACTAGCCCGAAGCTTTGCCCCGCCAAGAATCACGGTCTGACGGTGTTCGCTGGCAGGGTTCATAGTGAATGAGTAAACAAGTCATGTTCGGGAGCCTCAGATCGGCTGCCCGGCCATCTCCCGAACAGCGCACGAAGCCGAAATCACGCGGGGTAACTTTTCCTTTCTCGTCATTGTTCAATCCTCCTCAACGCGAATATCTCAGAGCCCCTTCAGTTGCCACCCGCCGCAAGAGACAGTCCGGCGGGATCATCGCCGACCCATGTACGATATCGTACGGGTGTTCCTGGTTGACCTCCGGTACTGCAGAGCTAGGATCAGAAAGAAGGCGACGCAGACCGCCGGAGTCATATTAAACTTATCTACGCCTTTAAAAAATGTCCGGCGCGGCACCGCACGTGCGGCTCGCGCTCCAAACTTGAAACTTTCGGTATCCTGAGCGGTTCTAGGGAAATCTAGCAAAGCAATCTGCCGCGCGTAGCCGGCACGTTCAACCGGAGTAACGAATGTCCCTCTCGAATGCCCAAGCCCTCAATCCAAATGAACTGAAGCTTGTCACCAAGGTGGTGTCGAAGTGGTGCCATAAATATCACGTGTCCCCGAATAGTGATCAGGGAAAAGCTGTCATGGCGGCAGCGATCGAACGTGTTCTGGCTGGCGAACACTCAGCAGTTATTTTAGGCGAAGCTATTCGGTCCCATATGGCGATTCGGCATTATCAGCAACCGTGGGAATGACCACGGTCGGTTGAGTTCCGCGCATCCAACGCGTACTGAGGCTAGACGTCGACGTAACAGCCCCGCCGCTCATCGGTGGCGTAAACGTCGCAGGCCGCTAAGGTGCACATCGCGGCCGGACGATGCGTCGACGTTGTGACCAAAACCTACGTAGGCTGCCATCGACTTTGTCGCGCATTAACCAAGAAAGCCGGTAAAAACAGTCAGGCATGTGACGGTATGTTTGTCTTGTCCGTGGCCAGGTCGTTCAGGATCGGCGCAGGGCCAGGCCGCCAAGACGCCTCTTGTGCTCAGTCCACGCCGCGTTGCGACCGCGTCGGTGTTTCTCCTCCACCTGGCGCCCTCTTCCCCTCAACATCGTGGAAACCGCCGCCGACGCAGCGGACGCAGATCGGCTCCCTGGAGCGACAGCAGGGGGCGTTCGACTTGGTCCTTCGGACCTATGAGGGGGACTTCACGCTGCGCCAACCGGAATGCCTCGACTCATCACGCACCGCAAGCGCCAAGACGTCGACGAAGTCTTAGAGCTCCTGAAGGACATTGATCGTCGTGACTTCGTCTTGCACACATTGCGCGAGGCACTTCGGCCGATCACGACGGCGGAATGTGCCTGTGCCTGTGCCTTCGTCCGTGAGACCGGACTTCAGGAAGATGACGCCAGGCTCGAGCAGACCGGAAGCCGGTTCTCACTCGACTATCTCCCCAAGGCAAATCGCGTCCGACGCGCTGGGACGGTCATCGCCATTTTTGGAAGTGGCGGCGTAGCAGCCTCTTGTCGGCATCTACGCTTTTCAACCACCATGGCGTCAGCTCACGGGAGATGGTGACGATGACGCAGTGGATCAGCCGGGTGGAGGATATGTTGCCGAAAACCGTGGCATCGTAACCCTCGCTCGCCAGCATCATCAAACGGATGGCCGCAAGAGGCGTCTCCATGTCGTCGATAGCATCCTGCTGTGCCTTGATGAGTCACAGATCGAGGAAGTCCTCGCGACGGCAGGCGGACGACACTGGACGTCGCGACTTCGACCGTCCTCCGAGACGAGGTCGGGTGGATGTCGTCCCTGCCAAGAGCCGCACAGGTTCCTTGATGTCTTCCGGGACATCGCGAAGTGGATCATTCCCCAGAGCGGCATGCCGTTGTCGACATGCCGGTTGTTCTCGCGACAGGCGATCTCGGCGCCGTACCAGTCGAGGTGCGCACCGAGAAGCGGTGATGGATGCCGACCTAGGCCCGTTGGATGCAGTTGAAGAAGCTCTCGACATGGTTCTGGTACTCCTTGCTGTGGTTGACCCGAAAGAGTTCCTGGAGGCCGGCCATGGATGCGCGATCCATTTTCCCACGTGCTTCTTGACGAACTGAATTTTGTCGGCAACTTGATCCGGGGATGTTTCCCGCGATCCGCGTCGGTGGCAGCCTACACCCCCGCGCCAACTCTGGTCACTTGTGAACCAGCCGCGCCCTGCTGCTGGCTCGCCAAGGCGCGATCTGGTCTATTTGTTGAGAGCCTTCGCCATTTGCAGGTGGTGTTCTAATGCCGGGCGCGTTTTTGCTGCCCAGGCCTTGAGATCGGCGTTGTCCCCTTCATCACCGTACCGCTTGAACAGGTCTACGGCCATTTCATGGGCTTCCTCCTGATCGGCATGATATTGTTTCACAAAGTCATCACCATTCAGCTTCTGGAGCTTATCGAGCATGCTATGTTGTGATTTGCTCATATCGGTGGGGAGCGTTGCCTTCACCTTGCCCCCGCTCACGAGTGCCTTGAGCTCCTCAGAGGTCCTTTGATGATCAGTGACCATCTGTTGAGCAAAGGTCTTCGTGGCATTGTCTGCGCGTTCCAGAGCAAGTTTGCTGGAGGCAATTTCGAACATATCGCTCGCGGCGGCCTCTGTGACGAAGTCCTCAGTCTTTGGGGCTACACCGATCAGGGAGTTCATGCCGGTTTTTTCCGCCGCGGACTGGCCAAAGGCGGAAGATGCGAGCGCGATGGCGAATCCGCTGGCGATGAGAAGGTGTTTCATGTCGTCCTCCTGGACAGTTGAGAAGAAATTCTCAAACCCAATCAGGATGGGAATGTTCCAGAACAGCCGATAGCGCAAGAATGATGCGAAACGCCTTTGTAACCAAGACAAAGACCTTCGCCCGACTAGACCCAGTCCTTTTTCAGGTCGGATCTGCCCCCATGACCAGGCCTTCGATATCATGCTTTTGAATGATCGGTTGCAAGTCATCCACGACACGGCAAACAAGATGGTCTCGGGCGATGGGGGGAAGTGTGTCGTACCACTCGCGCGTGACCATCATGTCATGAAGTTCCGCGTGGCCGGCACCGGGCGCATCGACACCGAGTACCATGACGGGACGAGCGATCGGAGACCCATGCTCCGTGCCTCGATGGACCGTTAGTGCGGATCTGCAGGAAATGTCACCGCGGTTGGGATACTTGCGGGTCGCGCGCTCCTGAAATCTTGCCCACTCGGATTTGTCCGGAAACATTTCATGTTTCCATTCTCTACCGTCATCATACTGCGTACCGGGAGCTATTTCGAATGGCCCCATATCTTCCGTCACATCGACACCGGTGAGATTGAAGGCAAGTGAAGTAATTTTCCGATCGCGATACGTATCAATAGGCGACGGAAAATCACGATGCCACGGCTGATACTTGGCGCCCTGGAATGGGACGTCGAGCCCAATCTCGACGATTTGGTAGTCTTGACCGAGCACAGCGGTACACATGCCAACAAGCCAGGGATGCGTGACAAGGTCAACAAAACCTCGGAAGTTCTGGGGATGGATCTCGACATACCATCTTCTGGGGCCCCGACCGACCGCGCCGCCGGGTCTCTGGATTGCCTCCCAGAAAGCCGTCATCATGTCCTCGCGCATGTCGTCGGCCCAGTCGCGGCTGAACGCGCCTTTCAGCCCGGTAATTCCGTCGTTGCGCAGGTCGGCAATGTTGGATTCCAAGTCGAAATGGTCGTCACCTGCCATCGGAATTCCTCCTCCTTGTCCAAGTGGGAGAGTAAGATTACTAATAATTTCTATCAACCGTATATTATTAGGGCACGATGAAGCAACGCAAGGTAACGACCTTGCGACGAGTTACAATGGCAGATGTGCACGGGCAGCGACCTGTTCCCAGCCGACCGGATTGGGGCGAAGACGGTCACGAACGGATCGCAACCCTCACCGGCGAAAAGCTCAGGGATGTCACGACTGATCGCCTGCGATTCAGCGTCGTGGCGCTTCACGTCGCGGCGGAGTAATCCCAGCTGAAATGGATGACGTTGCAATCAATCGTGACAAGCAATCTGTTAGATCATGATCTCACCGCCGGTCACCGGAACAACAGCGCCTGTCATGTAGCTACCAAGATCGGAGGCAAGGAGAACATACGCGCCCGCCAATTCAGCTGGCTGGCCGGCGCGCTTTAAAAGCGTCTGCTCACCAAACTTCGAAGCCTTTTCGACGGGCATCGTCGAAGGAATGAGTGGCGTCCAGATGGGGCCCGGTGCGACCGCATTCACTCGAATGCCTTTCTCGGCGACCATTTCCGCGAGCGCTGCGGTGAAGTTCGAAATGGCGCCCTTCGTGGAGGCATAGGCGAGAAGCTGGGAAGAGGGTTGTCTGGATTGAATTGATGTCGTGTTTATGATGGCGCTCCCCTTCCTCATGTGTGGGATCGCGGCTTTCGACAAAAAGAAGGGAGCGTAGATATTGGTCCTGAACGTTTCGTCCCACTCCTCTTCCCTAATATCGGCAATGTCGGCGTATGTCCGCTGGAAAGCTGCGTTGTTGACCAGTATGTCGATCCGTCCTAATTCACCAACCGTACGGCTGACAAGCTCCTGGCAATGAGCCTCCGACTTGATGTCGCCTGCCATCAGGACGGCCTTGCGGCCCGCGTCTCTGACCCATCTCTCAGTGTCTCGAGCGTCATCATCTTCGCTCAGATAGGAGATCACCACGTCTGCTCCTTCGCGCGCAAATGCGATTGCCACAGCTTTCCCGATCCCGGAATCTGCGCCCGTGATGAGCGCAACCTTCCCTTCAAGCCTGCCAGTTCCTCTGTAGTCGTGCTCACCATGATCCGGAGGCGGTTGCATGTCGGCTGTTCTGCCTGGCGGCTTCTGCTGTTGCTTGGGAAATGGTGGTAGCGGTCTACGGGCGTGAGTCATTTCGATATCCTCGTTGAATACTCTGGCGATTAACCGCCATAAAGGGGAACAGTTCCCTTCTCGTGTGCGGACCTCGCAACCTGGCGCGGGATAGCATCTCGCCTCTAATGTTGTCCAAGGCAGCGCCAACTGGCCCGCGCGTCCGGAACCTTCTTCGCCGGGAAAGGTTTTCAAAGTCTCAATTCGAACGGATCCGTGACCGATGTCCAGCGACAACATATTGACCGCTTCCATTGACGATTTTGCCAGCAGGCTTGCAGCCATGATTGATGACGAGCTGTACCAGACTATGGAGCGTCTCGAGGCACTGAGCGAGGCGCCAAAGCGCGGCGATGTCGACGAAATTCTTGCGAGGATAGCGTTGACCGAAACCGAGATAGAACGACGTCACCCCGGACAACTCATGCGGCCATACCTGGATTGGAAGGAAAGTAAACTCGGTCCGTAAACGCCAGCGGCCCGACCTTCTTTTAGAGGGAACTGTCTGGCTGCTTGGTCGTTTGTCTCGCAGTCCCAACCCGATGGAGAAAAGAATGGATTGGAACCGCATAGAAGGAAACTGGAAGCAGGCCAAAGGCAAAGTCAAGGAGCAGTGGGGAAAGCTCACGGATGACGACCTTGACCAAATTGCTGGCAAGCGCGACCAACTCGAAGGAAAAATCCAGGAGCGCTACGGGCTTGAACGTGACCGCGCCCGGCAGGATATCGATGATTGGTATGGCAGGCAAACCTGGTGATAAATCAATCGACGGCCCGGACCCCAGTCCGGGCCGTCATGCATAGAGACGGCGCCCCCGTTGATATTCCATTACTGTCTCAATCCGTCTTGAGAAGGATCAGAACGTGATCGCCATCGACGTGTGTGACGACGTCGCCGTCCTCGGTGACAAACCGCGTGTCGCCGTAGTGCTCGAAGTCCGGCAGGAACTTCTGCGCCGAGCGCATTTGTTCGATGGCGATACGCAAATTTTCTGCCCGGATCCTATGGGGCAAGCGTTGGAAAATGGACACCGGCTGATCTCCTGAGGCAATCCAGAAATAATTAAGCATGCCCGCTCGGTTGCAATCCCTTCAATGTGAGTAAACAGGGCTAACCCGGAGAACCTTTGGGCGTAACCACCCGACGGTTCGCTCCCGTGTCACTCGAAATGCGTAGGTGATGCATCGCTCATAAGAGCCCGAGCGCGCGGTTGCCTGACGATTGAGTCGTGAGGAGAGAGGCCCTGCCTGGCTGCATCGCTCTACCTTCGTGCATTGCTCGCTGCATCCCGGATGCATCCTTCCGGCGCCAGCTGCGTTATTGGGAGGATCGGCGGAGTGAAACATCATGAGACAACCAATCCTCAGCAAATCGGGCAACTCGATAACGGCAAGCCTGTTTGCGTTGGCAGCCGGAGCTGTGTTGTTGAAAGCCTTCGCGGAACGCAAGGAACCGGAACCTCCAAGTACACCGCATGACGATCCGACCGATGTGCGGGGGCGCAAGGCTGAGGTTCCCGAAGACATCCCCAGAAAGGGATTGCGTGACGTATTCTGGCGAGTTGTGGGCAAGATCTCGAGCCATCGCATCACCCTCATCGCCGCAGGTGTGTCGTTTTATCTGCTACTCGCCATTTTCCCGGCGCTTGGCGCCGTCGTCTCACTTTACGGGCTCGCTGCCGATCCTATCACGATATCCGACCACCTGAGAGAGCTTTCGTGGGTACTTCCGCCTGGAGCTTTTGATCTCATAGCTGAGCAAATCAAGAGTATCGTACAGCGCGGAACAAGCACGCTGGGCATAGCATTCTTTGTGAGCTTGGCCATCGCATTGTGGAGCACCCATAACGGAACACTTGCGGTGTTTGACGCCATGAACGTGGCGTACGAAGAGAACGAAAAGCGCGGGTTCGTCAGGCTGAATCTCGTCGCCCTTTGCTTCACTTTGTGCGCCGTCGTTGCGGCGCTGCTCATGATTTTTCTGGTTGCCATCATGCCCCTTGCTTTATCCTTCATGTGGATTGATGCATTTAAGGAACAGATTGTCCTGTTGATGCGTTGGCCCGTACTCTTGCTTCTTGTCATCGCCGCATCGACAGCAATCTATAGGTTTGGTCCAAGCCGCGCGCCAGCCCGCGTGAGATGGATGACATGGGGAGCCGGCTTTACAGCGATCGGCTGGTTTATCATGTCCGCTGCCTTTGCCTTCTATCTGAACCACTTTGCCAACTACAGTGCGACCTATGGCACGTTGGGAGCTTTGATAGGCTTTCTCATGTGGATGTGGTTGTCAGTCGTGATCCTGATTCTCGGCGCGGCATTAAACGCGGAGCTCGAGCACCAGACGGAAATTGACACCACGACGGGACGACCATTGCCTATGGGCGCGCGCGGAGCTTATGTCGCCGACACTGTCGGTGAAGTGCAAGACTGATCAGTTTGAGTTGCGTGGCTCGAAAACCAACAAACATTTCCGAACCAACATGTCACACGGGGGTAGTTCACCGAGCTGGCAAGTGGCCTTTATCTGGCGCGATGGGCTTTTTTTGCACCATCATCTGCTAGGCGTATCAAACCCGCAATCCAGCGATGGTCGAGAGGTTGACTCCGTGTGCCGCTCGGTCGAAAAGACTTGTGGCTATAGAGGGAGATAACTGATGGCTGACGACAATAATGGAAGTTCGACGAGCGAGGTTGTTAACGCAACCGCTCCTGCAGAAATGCCGGCTCCGAAAAAACAGCGCGGCCCGCGCAAGAAGATCACCACAGAAGCAGCCGGTTCAGCTGTTCCTGTTGCCAAGTCACCGAAGGGCACGCGCCAGAAGCGCAGCGAGCTGATCAGCGAAACAAAGCCAGCTTCCGTCGAGGCAGCCGCCCCGGCAAAGGGCCTGGTGCCGACCGGCGTCCGGGGCCCGCGGAAATACGGTGCGGCAAAACAGGCAAAGAAAACCGGCACGGTAGTCGCTACGGCAGTTGACGAAGTGGCCGATCTTCTTCAGCTCGAGGAAGAGAACAAGCGTCTGCGCAAGACACTCGCAGAAAAACTGCGGGCGGAAAATGCCGATCTTCGCAAGCGGCTCGGGATCGCTTGATCGAAAACATAGTGAGAAACGCGTAACAGTGCCTCGCATTCTCATTAGAACCATGTTGCCGGACTCGGTCAGCGGGCCCGGCTCGCAACTGCGGCAACGTCGCCGTCGGTCGGCCCGAGATTGAAGCATTATGAAATCACCCTGGAAATATCTGACACAATTGACATCCCGAAAGCGGCCGGCCGATTACGAAGATAGGTCACTCGACGACAGTCCCGGACAAAGGGCGGAGGAAGGCGAGGCACTTCAGTCATCGGGGGAGGTCGAAGCCACACTGCCATCTGGAACGGCCGATGGAGACGAGCCGCTATCTGATCCGGAGATGGACGTCGGCACCCCGTTTGAAACCAAAGATGACTTGGGCGTCGCGACATCACACCTGTCAGATGGGGCCGATGGGAATGATCAACTGGTGTCCAAAAGCCGCAATGACGACACTGTGGACAAGCCGACACCGGTGTCGGTGAGCGATGCAAAGAGCGAAATCGTCCATCCGTTGCGACCGACGCGAGCAGGGCGGCCAAAGAAAAACCACGCAAAGGTGGTTGCTAAGACCACGTCCGCATTAGATAAGGGGCAAACAGAATCGCCCATCCCGCCCGCTCCGACCGTCGTCGACCACGGTACGGAGCTGGATCGGGAGATCAAGCATTTGAGAAACGAATTGGCTGAACGGCTGCGTTTGCAGAATGCTCAGCTCAGGGCGATGCTTGAGCGATTCGAATGACCATATTGCAGAGTGGACAATTATGAAAACACAGTCGCGCACGTTTGTTGTAGAATTCAAATCATCGCGTCGCCGTCCGAAGGATCAGGCGAAATCGATTTGGGGAAACACCGATCTCAAGGCCATGGCACGTGAGACGGAAGCCGATGCTCCGCATCTGTTCGAGCCGGTAGTGCCGGCGTTGCAGACTGGACCAGAGCAAAAGCATGAACCAGTAGAAAGCCCAACACCAGTCGAAACTGTCGCCTTGGATCAGGACCACAAGACGCAACCCCTACCGTCCGATGCGCCGGTTGAAGCGGCGACACAATTTGAACCAGATGCAGCAGTGGCAGTGACAGTGCATCCGGAGGTGCCATCCACGACACCGCCGCGAAAGCAGCGCAAATTGCGCTCCCGTCCAGCACGCACAGCAAACGCCGGTGGCCGCAAGGCGCCAGTCGTTGCGGCGGCCGTTCAGCCCGACGATCTTGTCGCGCTTGAGGATGAAAACAAGAGGCTCAAAGCGCTGATGACAGTACATCTGCGCCAACAGAACACTGCGCTTCGGGATATGCTCCTGCGTTTCGCGGACAGGGCTGCCTAGATCGGCGACGTTGCGACCGGGGGATTTTCTCTCCTGGGCAGGCTGCCATAGTCGTCCAACCGCTCTCGGCAAGGGGGATGGACCACGCTACTTTGTTCCTTCGCTGTCTAAGGGGAGGGGTTCCCTGCCGTTCAAAATTCGATCGCGTTATACTGCACTGGATTTCGACGAACGAGCGCTCTCAGCGAAGCGCGACCAGCAGCGTACAGCGGCTCGGACCTGTTCTATGATATCATTTGCAGCTTGATCGGAAACTGACGCTCCCGGGAAATCGTCAGCAAATGGTCCTGCCCGGACTTTGCCTTCTCCTGCGACAACCGTGCTATGCTCGCCGCCCGGCCCCGACGAAAAGGTACGATCGTAAGCCGGCGACAGTGACCATCGACCTTCGACGTTCATGAGGAACGCGTGGTTCTCTGCCGAATCTCGCGATTAAACGGTAATGACCATGTTTTGAAACATTCGCAGGAAAGCGCCACTGTCCCGGGTGATCATAAGCGTAAGCTTGTGAAGGCGGTCGTAGTCTAATGAGGCCTCGCGGTGGCTTGAGCCGCTTGTCGGATGAGATGGCGCCTCTGCATCCATAGGTAAGCCTTCCCAACAGAGAGGCGGCCTCCTTTCGTCGAACGCCCGAAGGTGCGTCACTACCTGTTACCTACATAAAAGCATTTCGGTATCATCCGACTGCAATAGATCGTGACATTTAATTCGTTTTTTATTGCTGGACGGTCTCTATCGGGGTTGTTATGCTGCTCTGCACAATAGAGACGAGGGCGCGTTTCTTCGAGAAACCTCAATCGCTCTATTGTTGCACTTGCTATTGGGGCCTTTGTTCGGTGTTGCCCGAAAGAATCGTGGCTGCACCCGTGGAAGGTTGTGAAACGGGAGCGTTCGGTGGAGCAGATCTATATTTCAAATCAGTACGCCGACTTGAACCCAACATGGCATGAAGAAGATTCACCATGGAAAGCTGCACAAATCTCCAAGATCATCGACAAGAACAGGATCAGCTTTTCCAGTCTCTGCGAGGTTGGTTGCGGTACCGGCGAGATCCTGCTCAACCTGGCCCGAACCTACCCCCAGGCAAAATTTGACGGCTATGAGGTCGCCCCCCACGCCTTTCAAAGGGCCAGCCTGAAAACGACGAGCAATGTTTCCTTCCATCTGAAAGATATTCTCCAGGAACCGGACCTACACTACGATCTTCTCGTCATCGCCGACGTGATCGAGCACGTGGAGGACTATCTTTCCTTCATCAAGGGTCTGCGTGGCCTTGCTCGCTACAAGATCTTCCACATCCCCCTGGATCTGTCGGTTCAGTCTGTCCTCAGAGGCTGGCCAATTACAAACCTTCGCAAGAACGTCGGCCATCTCCACTATTTCTTCAAGGATACGGCGCTCGCCAGCCTGACGGATTGCGGATATAGGATTGTCGATCATGCCTATACCGCAAGCCGCATCGAGCTGCCGAAACAGGCCTTCAGCAGCAGGCTAATGAGCCTGCCAAGAAAACTTCTGTTCCCCCTTAACCCTGACCTTACGGTCAGGGTCCTCGGAGGCTACTCTCTGCTTGTCCTGGCAGAATAGGATCGATCGGCGGTCAATCAGCTGCGGCCGAACTCGTCGACGATACGGATGATATCGTCTTCGCCGAGATAGGATCCTGTCTGGACTTCGATCAGCTCGAGCATGATCTTGCCCGGGTTGGCCAGGCGATGGACTTCCCCGAGCGGGATGTAGACGGATTCGTTCTCTCTCAGCATCTGCACGTTCTCGCCGATGGTCACCTCGGCCGTGCCCTTGACGACGATCCAATGCTCGGAGCGGTGGTGGTGCTTCTGTAGTGACAGTTTCTTGCCCGGCGTGACGAAGATGCGTTTCACCTGGAAGCGGTCGCCGTTCAGCACCGAGGTATAGCCGCCCCAAGGCCGGTAGGAGGTGGGATGGGTCTCGGTCAGCTGCGATGTCTTAGGCGCGGCGGCGAGCATCTTCACGAGGTTGCCGACGTCCTGGCTGTCCTGCAGTCGGCCGACATAGACGGCGTCCTCGCTGGCGATGACAGCGATATCGTCCATGCCCTGGACGGCGAGGTGTACACCATGTGTCATGATCAGCGAGTTCTTGGTGTTGACGACCGTCGTATTGCCGGCTGCCACATTGCCATATTCATCGCGGCTACCGCTCTTCCAGAC
Organism: Rhizobium sp. BK399; assembly: GCF_014194695.1. Classification (GTDB taxonomy): domain Bacteria; phylum Pseudomonadota; class Alphaproteobacteria; order Rhizobiales; family Rhizobiaceae; genus Rhizobium. The sequence continues at coordinate 136,931 of NZ_JACIAH010000012.1, forward strand.
GGAATCCCAGCTGCCGAGGTCGGACCACTTGAACGGCGAGGGGACGACGGCGGCGTTGCTCGTCTTCTCCATGATCGCGTAGTCGATCGAGATGTTCGGGGCAGCGGAGAAAGCTGCCTTGTCGAGACGGATGAAGTCGAGATCGGTCTTTGCGTTCTCAACGGCTTCATCAGCGGCCCTGATCGTCTCCGGAGCGTGGGTGCGCAACTCATCGAGCAGGCATGAGACCGAGAACATGAACATCCCGGAATTCCAATAAAACCCGCCTGTCGCCACCATATCCTCTGCCTTGTTGAGAGGTGGCTTCTCAATGAAGCGTGCTACCGTGCGGGCTCCTGTCGCCAGCGTTTCGCCGCCTTCGATATAGCCGTAACCTGTAGCCGGTTCGGTCGGCTGGATACCGAACGTCACCAGCTTGCCTTGGGCTGCCGTGGCGGCAGCGATGCGTACACAGTCGAAATAGGTGTCGTCGGCGACGATCTCGTAGTCGGAGCCGAGCACATGCATGATCGTGTCTCCATCGAAGCGTTTGCCGACAATGGCCGCGGCTGCAGCCACAGCTGCAGCCGTATTGCGGGCAACCGGCTCAAGCAGGATGGCGGCGAGGTCGATATCCAGTTCACGCGCCTGCTCGGCGACGAGAAACCGGAATTCTTCGTTCGTGAGCACGACAGGTGCATCGTAAAGCGCGGGATCGGACACGCGCTGAAGCGTCTCCTGGAACAATGTCTTATCGCCGATGAACTGGATGAACTGCTTAGGAGCTGCGGCACGCGATAGCGGCCACAGACGTGTGCCCCTGCCACCAGCCATGATTACGGGAACGATCTTCTGTGTCATTTGGTGTGTCCTCGAAAACTACCTTTGCTTTGCCAATCAATTCGCCTGCGCCCACCACAGGATTCGTTCCAGGCCTGCACGTAGCAAGTCCTGAGCGGCTGCTTCGCTTTGCGCCTCCGCGTAGCAGCGCATTTCCGGAGCATTGCCGGAGGGGCGGAAATGAATGATACGTCGATCCGTCAGCGTGGCTCGAAGCCCATCGATATCGCTGACGCTGTCAAGCACGCCGATCGGCTGCAGAAAGGCCGCAAGACTGGCGGGGCTGGCGCGAAGATGGGCCATCAAGCGGCCGCTGGTCTCGACCGGAAAATTCTCAAGCCGGTCGGCTGCGGCAAAAGGAAGGTGGAAGGACGCCGCAATCAGCGAAAGCGGTTGGCGCTTCGTGGCGGCAAGAAAGAGGGTCGAAAGGATCGGCACGAAACAATCGCGCGTTGGCAGGGCGTCCAGCACGTGGCCGTTGACGTCAAATTCGCTTGCGGTCAGTACGCCGCCATTGGCTTCGAAACCCGCCACATGGTCCTGGCCGACCGCAAGTGCGTCCTGCATCCCTGATATGACGAATGGAGAACCGACGCGCGTGCGAATGACGCTGAAGGCACCGGCGGTCTCCAGGCCGGAATTCGACGTGACGGGTGTCACGACAGTCGCTGCGCAGAGAAAGTTCGAGGCGATCAGCCCAAGCAGGTCGCCACGCAACGGCATGCCGGTTTCGTCGGCCACCAATGGGCGATCACCATCACCGTCCGCAGAAATTATAGCGTCAAGTCGATGATGTCTCGCCGCTTCCTTCAACTTGGCTATCGTCTCTTCAGAAACCGCTTCCGTGTCGACGGGAATGAATTCATCCGAGCGGCCAAACGGTACGACCGTCGCACCGAAATGCTCCAGGAGTTCCACCATCAGGTCACGGGCGACCGTGCTATGCTGGTAGACGCCGACCTTGAGGCCAGCAAGCGCGCCCGCGGGAAGAACAGTGGCGTTGCGTTGTCGAAAAACAGAGAGGCATTCCTCGGATCTGTCTTTCATCCTCGCACCTCTGGGGGAAAAGGTGAAACCGGCGCGATCGAATTCTGCCGCAAGAGCCGTGATCGCTGCCTCGTCCGTCTTGTCGATCTCACCGTCCGGCCGGTAGAACTTGATACCATTGCGATCGGCCGGGATGTGCGAGCCCGTGACCATCAGGCAGGCCGCCTTTTTCTTCAATCCGTAAAGAGCGAGCGCCGGCGTTGGCACCGTACCGCAGTCGCGGACATCAAAACCAAGGCTGGCAAGTGCCTCAGCACAGTTCCCGGCAATCTCGGGGCTGGAGTCCCTGAGGTCCTGGCCGATCAGAATGACGTCACCGGAGCGGGCCATTCCGCTGTCGAGCAGGTATCGACCGAAGGCAGAAGCATGAAGCGCCGAAGCCCGGCCCTTGAGGTCGACAGACAGGCCGCGAAGCCCGCTCGTTCCGAATTTCATTCCGATCTTCCTTCACGCATTCGACGCTGGACTCAACTGAAAATTTCAAGGCCGCTGCCCGCACCAACGTCTTCATGCAACCTTCGGCAACCGTTAGGTCACGGCCCCTTGCGAGCACCCGCCTCGCGCCAGATCAGGAAGAGCACACCTCCGACATAACCGACCTGCATCAGGATTATGCAAAGTACGCTATAGTAAAGCGCAAGCGCAATACTCCCGTAATGGTACCAACACAGGAGAAAAAATACGCATGAAGCGCAGAGCATGCGTAAATAAATGCCGGGGGCACGCATCAATTGGGTAAAACGCTTCATAATTAGTTACCCCTTCAAATGCAGGTTCACATAAGGAGAAAAGTTTTGCAAGCGCGAACATGTTTTACTGCAATGCACAAAGCGGGTGTGATAAGCTGCAGACAGCTGGAGTTGATGCCGGCAAGGAAAGACACGTTGGACTACTGAAATATGACGGGGTCAGCGGCGACATTTCGACTTGGTCTATTCCTTTCTCGGTATATTCTTTTCAAGCACTGTCCCCACATATATGCTGCATTGCAGCGCCAGCTTATTAATGTATACCTCTATCAGAGGCGTCTAGACGTCAAGGAAATGCCACCGCATACCAGGCAAACGATCGGGCCTTCCTCAGCGCCAGGAAATATGAGGTTATCGACTATGGTTGAGTTCAAGGGACGTGTGGGATGATAGAGCCCATCGGAATATTCACCGTCGCTCTCGGCCTCTATTGCCTGACGCGTGGATATGGGGCGACAGTCACAACCTTCATCGTCCTGACGCTCCTTGGATCCGCCGCGGCGTTGACGCTCGGCGGTTCCAGTGTGCCCCCGGCGCATCTCTTCCTGCTGTTTGTTCTGATTGCTGCGCTGCGAACTCCTTCCCTGCCGGGTATGGCAATCAATGCCCTTCGTCTCGGCAAGCCTGCCTTCTGGTTGGCCGGACTTCTGCTCTACGGTGCGATCTCCGCCTATTTCTCTCCCAGACTGTTTGCGGGGATGAGCCATATCATTCCGCTGGGAGCATCCGAGTATCCCTCGACGGGCGGTACCGTTCCCCTTGGCCCCGTCTCCAGCAATCTCACGCAGACGATTTACCTCACCGCGGATCTTCTGTGCTTTGTCATCATCGCGTCCGTCTGTTCGACAAAGACCGGTTTTCGCGCGACGTTCAACGGGCTTCTCGCCTGGGCCGCGGTCAATGTGATGTTTGCACTGCTTGATCTGGCTACCAGCGCAACCGGCACGGAAGAGCTTCTTCAGTTCATGCGCAATGCCCAGTACACGTTCCATGACAGTGATACGGTCAATGGCATGAAGCGGATCGTTGGATCATGGCCGGAAGCCTCGGCCTTCGCCGGGATGACGCTCGGTGCCCTCGGATTTACCGGCACGCTGTGGATTTGTGGTCGCTACCCCGGCACAACCGGTTTGCTCGCCCTCTGCTCGTTCGTGCTGATCATATTGTCAACATCCTCGACCGGTCTGATTGCCGCACCGATATGCCTGTTCCTGCTCTATCTGACCGCGGTTTTGCGATGCGGGATCTCGCCCGAGAGTCGCCGCAGCACGGGCGTCGTTCTGCTCGCCCCGCCGATTGCCCTTGCGTTGACATTGATCATCGTGCTCCAGGACAATCTCTTCCGTACCATCTATGACTACGTCGATTTGCTGGTCTTGAGCAAATCGACATCCGGCTCGGCGGTCGAGCGCGGATCCTGGAATCTTGCCGCCTGGCAGAACTTTACAGACTCCCTGGGTCTCGGAGTGGGTCTGGGCACCGCGCGCACCTCTAGCTTCCCGATGGCGCTGCTTTCCAACGTCGGCGTCCCCGGCACGGTATTTTTCCTGTTGTTCCTGCTGTCTGCGCTACGGCCTGGCATGTCGGCTCGCACCTTCGAATCCGACGTTCGTCTTGCAGCCTGCAACGGCTGTCTCGGATTGCTTGCCGGATCATTGGTGGCTGGGCCGACCGTCGATCTCGGTCTGCTCTTCTTTGTGCTCGCCGGCCTGACGGCCAGCCGTCCTCTTGCCAGACTGAAAGAGATCCCACTGTTGCCACTGCGGGGTAGTGGTATCCTCGACAGAGCGGCCGAGGCACGCCATTCACATCCGCAATTGAGCTTGCATAGCCGCAAGCATCAAACGTAGACGCGAAAATAATCAACGCGCATATGGGTTAGAAGCTGCTCGGGCCCGAGACCCTGGGGGTAGGGAATGTCGGCGCTGAGCGCAAGGGTGAGCAGCGGCCAGAAAACATCCCCATCGACGTCGAGGTCAGGAGAACGGTGGATCGGCCAATTTGCTGTTTTGCCGGTGCGTGTATCGACGATTGGCTTTCGTTCGAAATAAGGCACACACTTGGTGTCATCGACGAGAATACCGTACCGTCTGTAGTCTCGCGTAACGTCGACAATTGTCGGCACGCCCGTACCCTCGTGATGCTCCCCGGGCTGGCCCCATTCGTGCAGATAGGTGCCGTACAATGTCGGTTCCCATCCTTTATGTTCCACGACATCGAGCTCGATGCTGGTCTTTGGAGCAAGAATGCTGCGACCATTCATCAGCCAGAAAGCCGGCCAGGTCAGAGGATGGCTTGGAAACAGCATCCGCGCTTCGAAATAACCCCGCCGCCACCCCTTGGTGACGATCCCGTCTTTCCTGGCAGTCTGAATATTTCCCGAAATCCACTGATATTCCGGGTTGGTGTTTCCATAATAGGCCGGGACAGACATCGCAGCACCGATATACTTGGCCGATATCTGAAGTGCCTTGCCGTCTTCTGCACGGGAATCATCCACTATCTCGTAGGGGATAAAGCCTTCTTCACCTGTCCGCCTGGAAAAGGCCGAGCGACCGTAGAAACCGGTGTCCCAGGTGCCGGCCTTTGGCCCTGCGTGCCAGACAGACCAATCCAGTTGCAAAAAACTGTCCTCGAAGTCGAGGCGCCGATTGTCGGTCGGATCATCCGTGCCGGCAAGAGTCTGTCTGTGCGTGACACCCGCAATGGCAAGCGAGCCAGTGGCCGCGAGCAGCCGCCTTCGGGACATCTCATGTCTCGTCATCAAGGCCTCCTGAAATGCCCAACGCGATTAGCCTGCAGCAGCGCGCAGAGCCGTGGCATGCACCTCAACCACCTTCTCTTCGCTGTATTGGTCGATGAACGATTTCCTGAAGTCTGAATCACCTTTGGCCAAGATGATGTCATCGCAGTAATCGATCATCGCGGCGACAAGCGAGGGCCCGCCGTCCGGATCAACCAGGCGGCCGAGCCTGCCGTCCACAAGGATGTCGCTCGGGCCGAACTCGCAATCGGTGGCGATGACCGGGAGACCGAAACGCAGCGCTTCGCATATTGCCAGCGACCAACCCTCCCAGCGCGACGTCGACACATAAATGTCGCTTGTCGACAGCGCTGGATACGGATCATTGGGGTGGTGTTCTATTGAGACGACGTCTTGCAATTGGAGTCGCTCAATGTCGCGGCGCAGATCCTCTTCACCCGCCCCGTGCCCAACGATCTTCAGCCGTGTGTTCTTGCGCTGCTTGTAGACTTCGGCAAATGCGCGAACCAGGATGTCCTGGCCTTTCTGATGAGAAAATCGGCCAACATTGACAAAAGTCACGCATCCCGGCTGGCCACCTAAAGCCTCTGGTCTGTCAAATTTGCGAACCGGATTGGGTACCCAGCACTGCGGTACCTTGCTGCCAAACATCTCGCGAAAGGATGAAAGTTGGCGGGGCGAGGTTCCAAACACGTAAGCGGTGCGGCGAAGGAAAAACGTCTTCATCAAGAAAAACAGGATACGTGCCTTGAGATGGCTGCGTTCGCGCTTGGGGTTGCCATGCAAGTGGACGACAAAGTTTCTCTTTATGCCGAGGCAGGACGCCATCGCGATCACCGCAGGTTCGATCTGGGGAACAACGATGAGATCGTACTTCTTGCTCTTGATGACATCCCTGAAGGTTGTCATCAGCTGGAGCCTGCCCCGCGGTCGTCGATCAATCGTGTGATAGCTGCGCTCGGAGGGCCGATTATGATGTTCTGACGTGTAGAGAACGTCGATATCGAAGTCATCGGTGTAGCGTTCAGTCAGATTGCTGCAAATCGTGTCGACGACCCGCTCAATGCCCGCAAACGATTGGGTTCCCGGCTGGATGTAAAGAATTTTAAGAGCGGACCCGCGGGGGAAGGGATGCCTTTGTCCGAGCTTGGCGGCACTCATCTCCATAAGAGGGTCCTTTTTGGCGCCGCTTTGATCACAAGTGTTCGCTGTGGGCGGCATGAATAATGGGACTCTTGCGCGTTGCACAATAAGCGCCGCCCGTGTCACAGTATAATTGTGCGGTGCAGTCTAAAAAGCAATAGTAATTTTGGGCAGGAAGCCGAAGACCGGAACAATATCGCTACGCCTTTTAGATTAGCCGACTCGCTAATTTAGCAGGCGATTTTTGATGCGGAACGCGATAGTGTTCAATCCGTCGTATACTTCGATTCAATCTTCCGGTGCGCGCGGATCTCGTTGGCGCGCCGGACGTAGAGGAGATACAGCACGCCGTGCGTGAAAATATAGCCCGCTTCCAGCACGGATGCGAGCGCCATGCTCAATCCGAGTGCCAGGAGGAATGGCATGCCTGCCACAACGCTAAAGATCGCATAGGCCGCCATAACAACCATAACGACCAGGGTGAAGACCAAAATAGGCATACGAAGCGCAGAAACTGCGCCTAGAACGAAACAAATTGCCAACGTCAAACCCATAAACGCTACCCCGACCGCCCGTACGTAACCGTACACAATCATCGGGCAAATAGCTAATATAGGCAAGCTAATATTCTCTTACACGAGAACTATTCACACTTTCGCCGAGCAAAGCCTTGCGCTGAGAGCGTTAGTTGCTGTCGGCAACGGAGGCCTGGGCGCCCCGCTGCCGCCGCTCGACGCGAATGACGTCACCTGGCAAAACAGGGTCATTATCGCTGACGATCAAGCTTTCATTGCTGCCGTCGACAACGCGGTTGATGCTTGTCGTGAAGGAATAGGTATCCTTGTCTTCCTCCAGTGCCGCTACGGCGGCAGGAGCGCGCACTTCCAGATTTCTGAGAAGATCGCTGGCGGTCTCGGTTTTTTTGGCGTTGGAGGCGAAACGGTCACGAAGCTCAGCGGCTTCAGTCAGCGCATTTATGCGATACCGGTTGCGAACATCCCCAATATCCTGGTCGACCTTGGCAAGGTCCTGTTGCGTCTTCAGAATGGCGAGCGAGACGTCAAGATTGCGGCTTTCGAGGTCGGCGAGATTTTGATTGGCGCCGAGCTGGCGCGCCGATACCGTCAATCCCTGCTGAACGAGTTTGTTGACGGAGCCGAGATCCTTGTTGGCCATATCGATCTGCTTTGCGAGCGATACGGCCTTTTCTTTCAGTGCGGAAATCTGATTGGCTGCCAGAACTTTTGCCTGGTTGAGGGAGCCGATCTCAGTCTCCATGGAGCGCAGGCGGGTCTCGAAGAGCGCTTCTTCCTCGGTCAGCATCCGCGCAACCCCGGGCTCCGCTTTTCGCGAGGTCAACTCGGCCGGAAACTTGATCTCGGGATCATTGTTGAGGATAGCGTCGATGCGCGCCTGGCGCGCCACCAGTTCGAGCCTTTCGGCCTCAAGCGCGCGTATTTCGCCGCGACCCGACAACGCGTCCCGCTGAAGGGTAATTAGGTTGGAGTCAACGGGCCCGATCCCGCCGGCCATGCTGACGGCCTGTACGACCGTGAGACCGGGGCTGAAACTGTACTTGCCGGGCGTCGCGACCAGCCCGGTGACGAAGAACGGCCGATATGAAGCGATTTCGACCGAGGCGTTCGGCCTCTTTTGCAATCCAACCTGATTTTGCAGGCGCTCACCGATCGATTCAGAAACCTGTTCGAGCGTTTTGCCGGCCGCCGGGACCGTGCCGATGATCGGCAAGGAAAGATTGCCTGCAGCTGAAATAACGAATTCGCCGGTCAACGGCACCCATTCGAATGGAGCGCCGGTACTTGGGCGCCACTCGAAAACACGGATCCTGAGCACGTCCTGCGGTCCGAGCAGATAGTCCTGCGCTGCCGCCATGTGGCCGCACAGAGAAGCCAGGACGGATACGGCCGCAAGGAGACAGGCTTTTGAACGGCGGCCGAGAAGACTTCTTATGGCGCGGACGTGGTGTTCGATGTTGAATGACATGCGTTGCTCCATGACAACCGTGTGCCAGGTTACCTTCAGGCCGAAACGGCAAGCTCGGTTCCTGTCGCGCGTTCGATAAAGGTGCGAAATCGGTTTATGAAAACTTCGCGGCGGAAATCAGCAGCGCGTGAAACGGCATCGCCAGGATTGAAGTCAAGTCTCTCCATCCGCTCGACGGCATCGATCAGTTCCTCGACAGCCTGGTTCTGGAAGAAGACACCGGTCTTGTTGCTAATAACAGTCTCGGTGGCTCCACCTCGTCCATAAGCGATGACGGGTCTTCCGCTGGCCATCGCCTCGACCGGTACGATTCCAAAGTCTTCCTCGCCCGGAAATATCAGTGCCTTGCAGCGAGCATAGTGGTGCCTGAGAGCATCGAAAGGTTGCGAACCGAGTATCGTGACAGTCGGGCCGGCGATCTTCCTGAGATGATCGAGCATCTCTCCGCCGCCGATGACGACGAGCTTGGCCTTGAGGCGGTTAAACGCTTCGACAGCAAGATCAGGTCTCTTGTAGCTGACGAGCTCCCCGACCATGAGGTGGTAATCGCCCAGTTCCGATGCTGGCACTGGCCGGAATGCACCGGTATCGACCGGGGGATGAATGACCGACGCTTCGCGCCGGTAATAGCTCCTGATGCGGTGAGCGACCGTCGTCGAATTGGCGACGAAATCATCGACCCGATTGGCGGTCGCAACGTCCCACGTTCGCAAGTAATGCGCCATGGGCGGCATCATCAGGCGGGTCATCAGTCCAGAACTCTCGTAGTACTTGTTGTACATGTTCCAAATGTAGCGCATCGGCGAATGGCAATAGCATACGTGCATCGCCGGCGAGGTCGGAATAATACCTTTGGCTGGCCCCGACTCGCTGCTAATCACAAGGTCGTAGGCACCAAGGTCAATCTGTTCGAGCGCCATCGGCATAAGCGGTAGATAGCGCTTGTACATCTTCCGCGCATAAGGCAACGAGCCGATGAACGTCGTCTGGATTCGATGCGACTTGAGCTTGTCGGAAATCACCCGCGGATCAAACACATGCGTATAAATATCCGCATTGGGGAATATGTCGCAAAGCGCCTCGAGTACCTTCTCGCCGCCACGCATGCCTACCAGCCAGTAATGTATGATTGCTACTCGCACACAAAGCTCCACTAACTCGAATGGGTAACACGTATTACGGCGCGCAAAACGGGCAGGGAATCTATCTAGCTTTCGATATGTGTATTGCGAGACGCCAGATTAGTTCTATTGTGAAAATAAGACAACAAGTTCCAAGAAATACGTCTTATTTTCCGCATTGCACCCTTGAATAGTGCAGCGCAATAAATGTATTGTCAAATCGTTTAATACTTGTTAACGTTCTTGTGCTTGCCCGCTTGGGCAGTTTCTGCACGTGCCCTGGACAGTTTTTATTACGTGGGAGTACGCGGATGAGAGAATTTGATCTCGGACGAGAGTTCGACGGCTTCGACAAGGGGCGGCACTCTCGAAGCGAGCGAATGCGGCGTTTCGAAAGGAAAAGACGAGGCACCTCGTCAGCCGTTGCCGGAATTGCAAAATATGCCCTCGATGCGGTCCTTGCGGCAATGGGACTGATTGTCCTTATGCCGATGATCGCAATCTTGATGGGTACACTTCTCGTGCTGCAGGGAAGGCCAATCTTCATCGCGCATCGCCGCATTGGCAAACATGGCGTGATGTTTCCCTGCCTGAAATTCCGCACCATGGTGGCTAACGCCGACGAGGTGCTTAAACGACACCTGGCTGCCAATCCGCACCACCGGGCGGAATGGAACGCCACCCGCAAGCTCCGGGATGATCCCCGCGTAACGCCATTCGGCGCACTTCTACGCAAGACCAGCATCGATGAAATTCCTCAACTCCTGAACGTGATCCAGGGGAAGATGAGTCTCGTCGGTCCGCGGCCGATCGTGGCAAGCGAGGCCGAACTTTACGGCGTGCACTACAGCGACTACATCCAGGTCCGCCCTGGACTGACCGGACTGTGGCAGGTGAGCGGTCGTAGCGACACGAGCTATGGCGAACGAGTGCAGCTCGACGTGCGCTACGTACGAGAGCAAAGCATCCTCGGCGACATTGCCATTCTGCTGAAAACCGTACCGGCAGTCCTTCGTTCTCGCGGCAGCTACTGAACGACAGCGGCGCGGCTGATACCCCGCGCCATTCCCCTTTTCAGTCGTCGTCAGGTTGGCCGGCAGACAAGGGGAGATGTTATCCATGTGATTGCTCCGTGACAGTGCTTCAACGGGGCTGCGCTCGATCCATGTATTACGGAGGGAAGACATATTCTTGGTACATGTGATCAATACGATGCCTCGTCTCACGGCCTTGGGCGTGCGAGGAACCTGACATGAGCGCCTCCTTCGTCGTCAATGGCCGCTTCCTCACCCACAACGTGACCGGTGTACAACGCTATGCGCGCAATGTTGTGAGTGCGATGGATGGTTTCGACCGCGCTCGTCAATCCATCGTCCTGGCGCCGGCGGCGACCAAAAACCCAGGGTATTCTAACCTTGGATTCATCGCAAAAGGAGCATTGACGGGGCATGGATGGGAGCAGGTCGACCTGCCCATTCAGCTTGGAGGCCGTCGGCTTCTCAATCTCTGCAACACGGCGCCAGCAATCAAGAGTGATCAGATCGTCTGCATTCACGACTCCAATATCTTCGCCGCGCCTGCAAGCTATAGTCGGGGATTTCGTGTGGTCTATCACAACCTTCAGCCCATCCTTGCGCGCCGTTCTGCGCGAATTGCAACAGTATCCCATGCAGCCGCCAGGCAGATCGCCAGGCATCTGCCTGTTTCTCTCAATTCGATAGCTGTCCTGCCAAACGGCCACGAGCATGCGCTGAGTTGGGATCCCGGGCGCGCGACCTTAGCACCGGATTTACTCACGTCGCGCAACCACCGGCCTTATGTCCTGGTGCTTGGATCGAGAGCCCGTCACAAGAATGTCTCCCTGCTGATGGACATTGCCTCAGCCCTCGATCAAATGGGCGTCGATATCATCATTGCCGGTGGCGGCGATGGTATCTTCACGCAGGAAGCGCTGCAGGGAAGGGACAACGTGCAGCTGTGCGGCCGGGTATCGGACGACGACCTCGCCTATCTCCTTGATCGCGCGCTTTGCCTTGCCTTCCCGTCTTTGACCGAGGGGTTTGGCCTGCCGATCGTCGAGGCGATGGCCCGGGGCTGCCCGGTGATCTCGTCAAATTGCGCCAGCATGCCGGAGGTCTGCGGTGACGCAGCACTTCTTGCATCGCCTTTCGATCCAATCCAATGGATTGAGCATGTCAGATCGCTTCTGCAGTCGAAGGATCTCCGCGACGAACTCAAAGGGCGTGGCTTGGACAATGTCCGACGCTTTTCCTGGAAGCGGAGCGCCGAGGGATATCTGGATCTCCTTGAAAAACCCTCCGCAAGCCTTGCAACCCATCAGCCGCAGCCGAGCCCGACACCGCGTATCGCTGCTGTTTTTGCAACCCGCGGCAGGCCCGACGTTGTGTCCGCAACAGTCAGACACCTACTTGCTACGCAAACCCTGCAGCCAAGCTCCCTCATCATTTCATGCGTCGATGCGGCAGATGCAGGCAGCCTTGCCTTCCTGCCTGATGTCACGATCGTAACAGGTCCACCTGGTCTTTCGGCCCAGCGAAACACAGCCCTCGCACACCTTGATCAAGACACGGAAATCGTCGCGTTCTTCGATGACGATTTCGTTGCAGATCGAGATTGGCTTGCCGCTGCGGCCCGTGTCTTTCGAGATGAGAGTCAGGTCGTGAGCTTTACCGGTCATGTCGTCGCCGACGGCATCAAGGGACCTGGAATCCCGTTCGACGACGCTGTTCGTCTCGTTGAAACTGCAACCGTTCCAACCGGTGAATGGACCGAGCCTTATAGCCCCTATGGCTGCAACATGGCATTCCGTGTGGCAGCAATCGGAAATGTGCGGTTTGATGAACGTCTGGTGCTTTATGGTTGGCTGGAAGACCGCGATTTTGCAGCCGAGCTTGCGCGACGCGGTGGACGGCTGATCAAATGGTCCGGCGCATATGGTGTCCATATGGGTGTCAAGAGCGGGCGGGTCAGTGGCGAGCGCCTCGGATACTCGCAGGTTATCAACCCTCTTTACATGCGAGCGAAGGGGACGATGAGCCTGATCAAGGTCGCTGATCATGTCTTCCGCAATACGGCAAGCAACTTTGGTCGCGCGCTCTTTCCCGAGCCGTTCATCGACCGCAAGGGCCGCGCGAAGGGAAACCTGCTTGCACTTGCGGACGTTCTGCGCGGGCGGTTGGAACCCGAAAGAGCAGCGGAAATCGGAAGGCCAAATATAACCCCCAAGCCCGGTTGGAGGCAGGAGACACGATGATGTTCAACAGACCAAGGCCCCTTGATGCCAGCTCCCGATTGTGGCGCCTGGATGAGCCCCAGTCTGACAGCTCGGCTGATGGCCCCCTTGTTCTCATCAGGTCGGTTATCGCACTCGCCTACCGCCATAAGGTCAGCCTGATCGCCTGCACCATCCTGGGTCTTGCCTTGGCGGCCATATACGCGCGCTCGCTCCCGCCAACATACACCTCGACGGCAACCCTGCTCCTGGAACCGCGCCAATCCACGGTTTCCGGACAGGAATCGATCCAGCAGGGGTTCGACCTCAACCGCGCCGACAGCGAGTTGCAGACGATCCGCTCCGAACGGTTGCTTTCCTCCGTGTTTGAAAGTCTGGGTCTGAAAGACAGCCCGGAACTCGGGGCAAATCAGCCTGGTCCTATCGAACGCCTCATTACGATCTTGGGTCCAAGCGACGCCTCATCGCAAACGGGCCTGGGGAAGGGGGCGCGCGAAGCGGTCAGCGGCGACCCCACTCTCGTAGACGAGGCCGAAAGAGCAGCCTTCCTGAATTTTGCAAAACGTCTCAATGCCCGTCGTGTGGGACAATCATTCGTTATCGAAGTGGAGTATGCGTCCTCCGACCCCGCTCTGCCGTCACGGGTCGCAAACGGGGTGGTTTCCGGTTATATCTTCCAGGCGATCGCGTTCAAGGAGCAGATGGCCCGCGCCGGCACCGAGGCGCTGCAGAGCCGCCTGGATAGTCTTTCCGCGCAAATGGAGGCCGCCCGTTCCGCGATGCACGAGGGATCTCTCCCTTCGATCCCCACACCTGACGCCGATGCCCGCGTCATCGGCGCCGCGCTTCCGCCTCTGGCGCCATCTGCGCCTCGTAAAACCCTGATCACTGCGCTCGGCGGCGTCCTTGGCCTGCTTGGAGGATTTGGCCTTGTCGCTGTCCGGATGGCACTCGACAGACGTGTTCGCGATGCGCGCGAACTTGCCCGCGACAGTGGACTTGCCTGCCTTGGCTCCATCCCGGTTGCCCCGGATTCCAACGGGGTTCCCTGGAACGTTGGCACGCGCGACGTGGGCTTCGTCAGCGCCATTCATGACTTGCGGACTTCGGTGGAGATTGCCTGTACCAGTCTGCGCAATGACAACAGTATCGCGATCGCGGTCGTTTCCTGGGCACCGGGTGCCGGCGTTACAATGATTTCGTCAAGTCTCGCACAGCTGATGAGCAGAAGCGGCCGCTATGTAACGCTGTTTCAGAATCCATCCGATACCAATATAACGGCCCAGACAGAGGTGTATACCTCCGCGACCGCTTCCCTTGCGGATGCTGCGTTCGCAGGGCTTCCCCTCGAACACATTTCGTTTCACCAGGTCGACGGTGTGGCCGTTCTGCCGATCCACTCGCGCGATACCAACGCGAACCTGTTTACCGACTTCCGCAATCCACGGGTTCAGCGGATCCTTGAGGCGACACGGCAAAAAGGGGACGTCATCCTCGACCTCCCGCCGCTTCAGGGCTCGATGGATGCGATGGCGCTCGCCGCCTATGCCGATGCTGTCATTATCGTCGCAAAGTGTGGAGAGACAACGATCGAAGAGGTCGTCGAGGCAATTCAACTCCTGCGTCGGTCCGGCGCCAATGTCGTCGGGACCGTCCTGAACAAGGGACGGCGATGACCGAAGAAGCCGGCATATCGCCTGGGCCGGCCAAGCTTCGTCTCGCCGTGATCATCGCGTGCTGGAACTATGCAGAGTATGTGGATGAGGCGATTAGAAGCGTCCTTGATCAGACGCATTGTGATTGCGAACTGATTGTCGTCGACGACGGTTCGACGGATGGATCGTGGGATGTCATTCAGCGCCACCCGGTAAGGGCTTACAAGATCGACAATTGTGGTCAGCGCGCCGCCTGCTCCTTCGGGGTGAGCAAGACGAGCGCACAGTTTGTGCTCTTCCTGGATGCTGATGACACCTTGGCCCCTGGCTCGCTTGAAACCATCCTGAGAGAACTGGATGACAATGTTGCAAAGCTTCAATTTCCGCTCGTTCGCACCGACCGAAACGGCCTTGTAATTGGTGATCCTGTTCCGAACCTGGCCTCGTTCCGCGATAACGGGGAACTCGCGAGGCTCGTGCTCAAGAACGGGACCTACGCCAGCCCCCCGACATCAGGGAATGTCTTTCGCCGTGATCTCTGTGAGTTCCTCAAGGAGGCGACCTATGATCGTGCGGTTGATGGCATCCTGCTGTTTGCCGCGCCCTTCTTCGGGGACATCGTCAGTCTGTCCACGCCGCTTGGTCGCTACCGGGTTCACGACCGAAACGATTCCGGTCTCGGGCGTCCGCTTGATGCGCAAATCCTGCGGCGGGAGATCGCCCGCTTTGCCGATAGAATGGGGCATCTGCGACGCATCCTTGACCGGATTGGCAGAGCAGAAGAACTCGTTCAAGTTGGCGAGACCCAGTACTTTCTCGAACGCTCGATCTATCTCGCGATCGCTGAGGGTCACCGCGTTCCAGTGACGCTGTTGTGGCACCTGATCGGCAAAATTTGGGCGACCGGCAATTCGTTCAAAACCAGATCCGCGATGGTCGCGTTTCTTCTTTTCACAGCCATTCTTCCGAACCGCAACGCACGTCGTGGGCTGTCCTATCGGCTCGATGCCGGTGACCGGTCGATGACCGGGTTGTTGCGGGCGCTGTTTTGAACATCTGTCCCGTCAGGCGCGATCGATAAGCTCCAGACGTCCACGTCCGGCAATCAGACGCATTCCAAGCAAAAGCAATGTGACACCGTAGGCTGCAGCTCCCGTTGCGATGACGAGAGCCAGCTCGACAACGTGATTCAACTGCTGCCCAGCCAATTCGTCTCGCAACAGCCAGACCGCTGTCGCCATGACGGCGGCAGCGAAGCCCACTTTCCAAAGATTGTACAGTTGCTCTCCAATGCCGAGGCCAAGCAGCTTCCGGACCTCGTTAAGGTAGAAGCCAAACATCAGGAAAGAAAGCGCGACACGGGCAAAACTGACGCCCGTGACCGAGCCCAGATAGAAACCGAGCGAAAGCAGCACCAGGCGCAACAGGAGATCGGTCGTGTTCAAGCGAAAAATGATATTGGGGCGATCAAGGGCCAGGCTCACGGAATAGAGGGTCTGGAAATATGGAATTGGTGCGACGGAAAGCGCAAGAATGCTCAGTAGTGGCGCAGCTTCCTTCCACTTCTGCCCAAGTAGCAGATCGGTCGCGAGATCGGACGTGAGCGAAATCCCGATGCAGGCAGGTATCGAGATCAGCATCGCAAAGCGTGCCGCCTTCAGAAACGCGATCTTTACACGGTTACGATCCGAGCTGATCTGCGAGAAGGCGGCCATGACCGGCTGAAGAGCTGGGCCAATGATGCTTTGCGTCGGAATGACCGCGACATCGTTGGCAACCGCGTAGCGACCGAGTGTTGCACGGTCTGCAAGTCCGCCGACCAGGAAGCGATCGAATTGCCAGTTCAACGCCGACACAAGCTGCGCCGAACTGAACCAACCGATAAAGCTTGCAAAATCACGCAGTCGCGACAGCGATAGCGCTGGGCGATAGGGGGCAAGGACATAGGAAGCGATGGACGACACGATAGAGGCTATCACGGAATTGACCGCGATCGCCCAGTAGCCTCCACCCGAGAGCACGACAACTGTTGCCGCGATGCTGGCAGTCAGTTTACCGGACAGTTCCAGAATGAAGGTCTGTCTGAAGCCGAGCTGGCGCGCAAACTTTACCATGGCCGGGCTAGCAAAGCCTCTTGCGACCGGTCCAAGCGCCATGACCGCCACAACAGGCAAAAGCTGGGTCTCATGATTGAACAGTGCAAATGGATAGGCGGCCGCGAAAATGATCACGGCAATAACGCTGCTTCTGATGATCCCAAGCGTAAAGCCGGTGTCGAGATGGCTCTTGTCAATTGACGGCAGCCGAACGAGCGCTTGAGTTACGGGGACCTCGAGCACCGTATCCACGATCATGACAAGCGACGTCGCGAGCGCCGCCAGACCGAAATCCGATGGCGACAGAATTCTCGCGAGAACCAGAAGTGTGAAGAAGTCGATGATGCGTCCAACAAAGCGGGAAAAGACCAGCCAACTTGCCCCTTGAACAGCTTTGAACGCAAGCATCAGAAACTCCAACCTGTCGAAGCTGCAACTACAGCAATTGCTTGGTGACCAAGGCTCGCCAATCCTGTGCGTTCTATTTCGTCAGAGACGATCGACGCCACAGGCAATCCTCTCATCGCTGGAAGCGCGCCGATACGCCGCGCAGGATGTGAGCCAACTCGATCACCGGAAGAAGTGCAGACTTGAGGCGAGGAAAATCTCGCGCAATCGCAGCTTCGCGCCAAAGATGAGACTTCACCGATCTCAATTGCTGGGCGATACTTGCCTTGTCGGTCCGGTTGAGAATGTTGATCGTATCCGGGCGGCCAAAATCTACCGACCGCAGCCCCACTCCCAGTGCGAGAACATCGAGTTCTGAAGGGTTGGTTATCGCTTGTTTCAATCGCACCCACGCAGCCGGTATGTCCCGCATCACCTGCGCTCCGTCGTCCAGGTCATCGATGTAATCCAGGACGCCTCCAAGAAGGGGATTGCCGGCCGACGCATCGATTTTGCCGTAGGCAATATTCCCGCAGTTTCCCTCTACAATGCCGTCACTTCCAAGGCTGAGCATCCGGACCGACGGCACAGATGGCTCGAACAATCGCTCGATGATATGCCAGTATCGAAGGATGACCGTTTCCACCTTGAATGGGTTGTAGAGGTTGTCCTCAACGATGAGACCTGAAAGCTTTGAAAAATGGTCTTCGCTCAGTCCCTTGTAATTGCAGCGGGCAAACTGGATCGTCTCGAACCGTCTTTCCGGCATTCCGGCAGCCAACAATCTCTGCGTACTACCGTAGAGTCCGGTATCACACAGGATAACCCTGTCCCTCACATCTGACATCGTGTCGAGGTGACGCCTGAAGAAGGAATTCTGTTCGATGACGTCAGCGAGAACCGGGCGCCCTGCGGGACTGTCAAGCGTATCGAAGAACCTAGATGAGGAAAAAGGCGCATCCCAGGCAGGAGGAAACGTATATTTCCCGCCCCCCAGAAAGGTTGCGACTTCAGCAAAACTGTTGCCCGCGAACTCCCTGGCAAGCTCATCCAGGACCGCTGGACTGCGAGATTCCAGCGCTATTCGTGCCGCGACCAATCTCGAAACCAGAATATTGTCGCGTCGGAGTGAAAGCGGCAGGCCAAGGCGCGTGACCAGGTGCTCGAAGGCCTGGCGTATCCCGACGCCGCCACGCGCGCAAAATGCAAGTGTTCCGCTTTGTGCTTCTGCCTGTCGTGCATACATCCAGATGTTTAAACAGAACTGAGCAACAATTGGGCCAAAAACTTCCCGGCCAAAGGCCGTTTGATCCTCGAGAATGGAAATGCGGGATCGACCGCTTCGTCGCAACCGGCGTTGAACGCTCCTCATCACTTCCGAACGCGCCCCATCGGCCTTTGTCGCCAAGCGCCTCAGCCGGCCCTTGGGAACATGAACCGTCTGTATGCCCATTCTGTGGGGCACTGTATGGTCGGCCAGTTCATCGTCACCAATGTGAAGCAGGCGCGATGACGAAACCTTTTCCGAGGCAAGGACAGCGGAAAACAGTGAGCCGGAGCGTTTGCTTGCGAGTAGTTCGGCACTTGAATAGATCGCGTCGACCAGGCCCGGCCCATGAAAATAATTGATCAACTCCGACAACCGGTCGGCTCCAAGTGCCGTATCGGAAACAGCCACGATGCGAATGCCAGCCTGCCGATGCTGGCGAAGAGCCATGGCCAGCGGCCCATTGGCATATAGCGAATTCTTTTCAATCGCGATTTCGATATCGATACGCTTGTCGCGGAGCCTTGCTGGCAGACCAAGCATTGCCAGTTGCCGCTCCACGATATCGGTCAGCCTGACTTCCCCAACGCCACCGCCGACATTAAGTGCCCGATAAGCAAGCTTTTCCGCCATCAAGCGGGCCTGCAACAACTCCTCGACATTACCGCGCAGCCCCTGTTCCCGCAGAAGGCGCGCAAAACGCTGCTCCCCTTCCATCATCCGGGATTTTTGGGATCTGGGCTGGCGTAGCAGCAACGTATCGAACACGTCGGTCGAGATCACCCCGACAGCATCGAGCGGGCTCTGTAGAACGTCGAGGTTACGCCGCAACACTGATTACCCCTGCCGATACATGAAAGAGATCCCACATCTCAAAGACGAGGTTGCGGGTGGTATTGCTGCACCTGCGAGAAGATGCTTGCTAGCATGTAATAACATCGTTCGCCTATTATCAAGTCAAAAAAAATCGCCAGTTCTTGCAATGATAAGTGTCGTTGAAGAAGACAGGTTCCACTATGAAATGTTTTAATGTATTTGATTGTTTCTGTTGACTGTGTTCTATAGAACAAGAATTGTTGCATTGCAGCACTCATGCGGCGACGGGGTGGAGAATGGATGACACAAGCCTGCAGGTCGTGCCTCTTTCCAAATTCCCGCATTTCGACGCAGTGGTGCTGGGCGCCGGCATATCGGGCCTTGTTGCTGCTTCCATCTTGTCGGAACAAGGTCAGCGCACCCTTGTCGTCGACGATTACAGCCATGTGGGCGGCAACCATATGGATTGGACGTCGCCGGAAGGCTACACGTTCGACGTTGGCAGCCTGATCTTTCAGGACGATTCGCCATTGCTGCGGCACTTTCCGGAGCTTCTGCCCCGTTATGTTCCGATCAATCCGACCTGGGGGCGATTGAACCCGCAAGGTCGGATCACGGTCTATCCTATTTCTGTCCGGGACGACATTCTCGCTGCTGGACCTTTAGGGCTGTCGCGTATCGCCTTTTCTCTGATCTATGCGAGGCTTTTCCGCAGAAACATGCGCAATGCACGAGACTTTGCGCGCTACTGGATCGGGGCCTATCTGCTTCAGCGGTCCGGCCTTGAAACCTATATGAAGCGCTTCTACGGGATTGAGCCTGAAAAGATTGATCTCGATCTCGCCCGCAAAAGAATGGGATGGATCAGTGAACACGCATCAATCAAGGGCTTGCTGAGGAAATTTACGCTCATCCGGCGGCAAGCAGCGGCGGGACCGGTAAATCGTCAAATGGCACGTCCTCGGGAAGGGTTCGCAAGCCTTTATGACGTAGCCGTTCAACGTCTGAAGGTCGCCGGCGTGTCGTTCCGACTGTCCGCTGGGCTCAGGAAATTGTCAAAGCTCAATGATGGTTTCGAAGTGTCACTCGCGGATGGCCCAGTATTTACCAAGCGGGTGATTTCAACGATTCCAATTCCCGCTGCCGAACGCCTTTGCGACCTTCCGTCACATTCAGCCTTGAATACGATTACACTCATAACCCTCTACTTCAGCTTTCGCGGTACACGTGGGTTTCCACAGTCGATTATTTACAATTTCTCGCATGAGGGTTTCTGGAAGCGGCTGACAGTTTATTCCGATTTCTACGGGTCTCAAAATGACCGGGAATATTTTGCGGTCGAAGTAATCGCCAGCCAAGTCCTGACCGTTGACCAGGCCGAGGCCGATTTTCGCAATCACACGCGTGCCAACGCTCTGTTTACTGGAGAGCTCAAACTCGAGGGAAGTCAGATCCTCGAAAACGCCTATCCTATCTACAGCCAAGGCGCCGCACAGCATGCAACGCAGGCAATCGCCAAGCTGCGACAATTCGGCATCGAATCGATCGGTCGTCAGGGTGCCTTCAACTATCAACCGACGGCGCGGGTATCGACAATCGAAGTGGAGGCTGCGCTCGGCAGCGGTTAACTGCACGCTTGGAACAGAACACCGCTCGTCACGCGGGGCAAGTGAGAAGACGAAAGGTTTATTATGCGTATCCTGCATGTTCTCAACCACACCCAGCGCCTGAACGGACACGTCCATGCCGCCGTCGACCTGGCATGCGCACAGGTAGGGCAGGGCCACGACGTTTGCGTTGCGAGTGGGGGAGGTGACTTCGACGGATTGCTGAAACGTAAAGGCGTCCATACAGTTCTTGTCGATCACAAGCGCAGTTTTCCAAACCTCGCCAAGGCACTTGTCCACCTTCGCAGTCATGTGCGCAGCTTCCGTGCCGACGTCGTTCATGCCCACATGATGACGAGCGCAGTCCTTGCATTTCCGGTCTGCAGGATGAGCGGTATCCCTCTCATTACCACCGTTCACAACGAATTTGAAAAAAGCGCAACTTTGATGGGTCTTGGAACGCGGGTCATTGCCGTCAGCGACGTCGTCGGCGCGTCAATGCAGAGACGGGGTGTTCCGTCGTCGCGGCTTTGCGTCGTACTGAATGGCACGATCGGCTCCGCCCGCTCCGACGGTCGCTCCGAAGAACCGGCTCCGCTCGTCTCACCCAGCATCCTATTCGTTGGTGGCCTCCATCCCCGGAAAGGGTTGCCAGATCTTATGGAAGCCCTTGAGATTGTCCATCGCTCCAATCCAAACGTACATCTGTACATTGTGGGAGACGGCCCGCATCGCGATGCCTATAAGAACATGGCCTCGCAGCTTGCATGCGCCAAAGCCATTACGTTTGTCGGCCCGACCACCGATCCCTACCCATACATGCTGGGCGCCGATATCTTCGTCTTGCCATCGCACGCAGACCCCGCACCGCTTGTCCTGTCCGAAGCGCGAGAGGCACACTGCGCGGTCATCGGAACGCAGGTCGATGGAATACCTCAATTGCTCGAACATGGCGATGCAGGGATCCTGGTACCGCCGCACGATCCGTCGGCGCTGGCAGAAGCCCTGATTCAAATCGTTGAGACCCCAGGGAAGATTGAAGAATGGAAAGCTCGCAGTCAATTGCGCATTGACCACCTCACCATTGATCGGGTCGCACGAGAAACGATGCAAGTATATGTCAGCGCCCTGGCATCGCGATCGACGGCTGACGCAGGAAAAGTGAAGCATTCCAATCTGGCATAGAAGCAAAATGTTCCGCGACCGATCCTCAGCTCTCGCATTGCGCGTATCGAATTGTACGATTTAACGGTGGAACATTTCAATTGAGAGTGTATATTGCGACGCAACAAGATGCGTTGCATACGGAGCGATCTGATGCCACCGAACATTCCTCTCATCAGCATAATAATTACTTGTTTTAATTATGAATTGTACATAAGGGAATGCATCGAGAGTGCAATGCAGCAGGATTATCCAAATCTTGAGATCATTGTCGTTGATGACGGCTCGAGCGACCGCTCCTGGGACATCATCCAGGAGTACCGCGACCATGTAACGTGCGTGCGTCAGAAAAACCGTGGTGCGCTACGCAGTTCGCTCACCGGATTTAGCCTTTCCAACGGCGATTTTGTCCATTTTCTCGATGCCGACGATCTCCTCGAATTCGGAGCCCTCCAGCAGGTCGCACCTTACCTGCAGCCTGACGTATCGAAGGTGCAATTCATGCTAAGCCCAATCGACAAGGAGGGGAAGGTTATTGGAGATCCATTCCCAAAACTCGCACATTCCAAGGAATCTGGACCGCTCATTCATTCGATAAACCAGCGAGGCTATTACAATACTCCGCCAACCTCCGGGAATATTTATCGCCGTGATATCTATGAAAATCTGGGCGATCTGAGCTACGAAAGAGCGATCGACGGCGTACCCTACTTGTTGGCGCCTTTCGTCGGAAAGGTGGTATCTCTGGATCTACCGCTCGGAAAATACCGAATTCACAACGCCAATCTGTCATCCTTTTCGACGCTGACCAGCGAACGACTGAATGGCTATATGGACCGTTTTCTGGCTCGGCTCCGCCATCTATCGCAACTCATCGACGAGCGCGGCCTCAAGGGGAAGATACGCCTCCGCCAAGACTATGCCTATGTCAGGGAGATGATGATCCTCAGCACCGTTGCTTCCGGCAAGAGGCCGTCTTTTCCTCTTCTGACGTCCTATGTATCGGCCGTCCGTCGAGAGCATGGTTCAATCTTGAGAACATGCATATCTCTTGTTTTCGCACTCGGCCTGTTTGTACTTCCAGACGTCGGAAGACGGCAGCTCGCCTCGTTTCGATTGGATCCGTCGCGGTTATGGCGATTAAGGTCGCGGCTCAAGAACGCAGTCTCCGTAGGAACTTGACGATGACACATCGATACTTTGGCCGATTGATGTGCAGGGGGAGTGCCGATGGGATCTCCCATGCAGGAAGGCACAGCTCAAATCTAAACGCCGTGGCATAGGACAGTAGTCATTGCATTCAGCCGATCTCCCGCGCGAACGAGGCTGAAAGGTTGGAATTCAATTCAGGTGCGTGCAAAGGAAGCCTGTTGTGAACCACAGAATATCCGTCGTTTTGGCAACGTACAACGGGGAACGCTATCTTTCGCAGCAACTGGAGAGCCTGACGGCACAGACGGTGAGGCCGTTCGAAATCATCATAAGTGACGACGATTCCACTGATTCGACACCCGAACTGCTTGCAGCATTCGAAAAATCGGCGCCATTTCCCATCCTACGCTGGAAGAACACACCCGGCCTGGGGTTTCGGGAGAACTTCCTTCGTGCAGCATCGAAGGCGTCGGGTGACTGGATTGCCTTTTGCGACCAGGATGACATTTGGCGCCGGGACAAACTTGAGGTGTGTCAGAGACTTTTCGAAGATGGTGTCACCCAGGTTGTCCACCAGGCTGAACTCATCGACAATGCTGGGACGAAGATTGGCCTCTTCAGTCAGGGCATAGAGACAACCCGCATCAGGCCACCGCTCTTTTACGACGTGTGGGACACCTTTCTGGGTTTCTCGATGATCGTCCGGCGCGACGTGCTGGATATCCTTCCGTCAAGCAGACGATTTGTTGACTATATCGAACCAAACCATCTCATTGCCCATGATCGATGGGGATTCTTTCTCGCACAGACTCTTGGAAAAACAGCGGAGATTGCCGAGCCACTGGTTTATTACAGGCAGCATTCCTCCAATCTGTTTGGCAAGAGCGGTCGCAAGCAGGTCGACGGCGATATTCGATTGAAGAACAAGGGTTACATCGATGCGACACGAGGGATGTTGGCCTGCGTCGAGGGAATGCCCGCTACTGCAGAAACTCGCTTTCCCGGCTTCCGGCGGCAGGCTGCGCTGAAGGTTTACGCGTCCGCATTAAGGCAGGTCGAGGCCCGCGGAAATATCTACGAGCTGGCCGGCCACCTGGCTTTTGCCGAATTCATGCGCCTCGTCTCGTCGGGCTGTTATCGAGGTGCACAGGACGGCAGATTGAGGTGGCGTTCGCTCGCGCGCGATCTGGCGTTTTGCTTTGGGATGTGGAACGAACGTTGCTGACGTATCCGGCCAGTAGTAATGGCGGTAGAGGAGGGGCTTTGCGCATGGCGAGTAGTCAGAGGTCGGCTTCCCACTACGTAGCACTCGATGGCGTGCGAGGTATCGCGGCAATATCAGTGCTGCTCTTTCACCTCGAACGGTGGCTCAATGTCCCGGGGCTTGCCGCGAACGGAAATCTCGCGGTCGACATGTTTTTCACCTTGAGCGGGTTTGTTCTTGCAGTTGCCTATTCCGAGAGGGTTCATAAGATGAACCTCTGGGACTTCTTCGTCATGCGTGCGGTCAGGCTCATGCCTTTGATCATGCTCGCAACCATCATAAGCTGTTCGTACGTTCTGCTAAGGGCCGTCTGGCAAACCAACGATATTGTCCTTTCGACGGTGGCCATCGCCCTCTTCACCGGTGCCCTCAACATTCCCTACTTCCATGCCCCTTTCAACATCGGCGGCCCCCAGTTGTTTCCGCTCAACGGCCCACAATTTTCTCTATTCCTGGAGGTCGTGGCCAATGTCGCGTGGTGGGCTGTCCGCTTCGGTCCACAGATCGCCATCGCAGTCCTTACCTTCGTCGTATCGGCCATCTGCGTGATCGTCTTCGGTATCGGAGGCGATACCACAGAGACGTTTTGGCTCGGGTTTGCGCATGTTGGTTCGTCATTCGCGCTTGGGGTGCTGATCTTTCATCTCGACCGGATGATCACACGCAGGCGGACGCGGCTGGTCGGAAGTCTATTCTGGTGCCTGACCGCACTCATGCTGCTGGTGTTCTACGTGCCCGTGGAAGCCACGTTTACATTGAAGCTGTTCTGGAAATTCGTTCTTGCACCTGCGTTGGTGTGGGCCGGGGCGTATGTAACGTTGAATAAAACGCAGGAAGGGGTCGCAAGGTACCTTGGCGATTTATCCTATCCCATCTACGCCTTGCACTATCCGCTCTTTTGTTGGGTCAACGGCACTCTGCAAGCCGCCACAGGCGTTAAGGAGCCGATTGTTGAGGTGCCGCTCGTCGTGGTGACGGTGATCATTGCCAGCGATGTGGCCTTGCGGCTTTTCGACAGGCCGGTACGTCTTTTTCTATCGCGGCATATTTTTGCAAGATCAGGCGTTCACGCGGCCACCCCGGGTTAATCACATACGCGCGATTGCGAGTACCACGATGAGAATATAGCCGAGCAGTGATGTTGCGAACATGGCGACGAGCAAAGAAACCAAACCTTCTCGCTTGCATCGACCGGGCCTTGATGTCTTTGGCAGGCCCGCTCCAGGACCGGGGAAAAAGCTGTCGTCTCGGAACATTCTGCCTCATCCGCATATGATGCTTACGAACATGCATCACTCACGAATGTTCCCTTTTTAAAAGAAGCCCCGGATTGTCGAGCCGCCTCAGTTATGCTTTTCATAGTCCTGCTGGCAGCTTTGATCGTATAGCACCCACATCAGGGGAGCGAATAATGCGGTAGCGCGCCTCTACGAAGTTGTAGAGGCCGAAGGATGCCAAGCCGAGAGCGACGGCCAAATAGATGATCGCGCCAAAAGGTAGACGACGGATCCAGTTCAGCGCATCTGCCATGCTCCCTGCCTTATCGGGATCAACCGTAAGAGCTGCGTAGCAAAACAGTACCCCGATGATCAGAAAGATGATTCCGCGAGATACCAGCCCATAAATACATAACAAAAGCAGCGGCCTGCGACCTGATACGGAAAGATAGCGTTCGAAGTGACGGGACAACCCCTTGTGGACTGTAATCCCGCCGCCGAGCAGGAAAGCGAGCCCGATCGCGCCGGCCAGATAGATCCCGAAAGGTTGCGCCAGAGCCCAGGCCGCCAGTCCCTTCTCTCCACTGCCGTGGCCGCCGTAGTCAAGATTCAAGGCCCGCGAGAAAGCATAGGCCGCAAGTCCTATATAAATCACCGCGCTCGCGAAAAGGGTCGCT
The DNA here is from genome assembly GCF_014194695.1 of Rhizobium sp. BK399. Taxonomy (GTDB): domain Bacteria; phylum Pseudomonadota; class Alphaproteobacteria; order Rhizobiales; family Rhizobiaceae; genus Rhizobium. The sequence goes on from NZ_JACIAH010000012.1 coordinate 163,133, forward strand.
CGGATTGCAAGACCTTTCGCGTCGTTTTCGTGATTGTCTGCATTCGCTACAGACTGGGCCAGCCGCCAGGCCACAAAACCCAGCAGCCCCATACCAATCAATGTGAGCCATACTCGTCCGAGGGGCTGCGAGAGAAGAGTATCGAGCGCGGATCTGGTCTCTGGCCGGCTACCAAAACTCGAAAAGAGCGCAAGACCTGCAACGAGAACAAAAACGATACCCCGAGCCACGTATCCTGCGCGTGCGAGCAATTCAAATTTGGAAACCATGGCAACTTCGAACCTCCGAGAAAATCAGGAACGAGACGAAAGGCGTTGAGTTCCATTGCGCTGTTGTCCTTGTCCCACGCAGATGGAATGTGTCTGCGGCGACCGAACGGACTGGCATGTCTTTGCGTTACGTCGGTAAGAGAGAGGATGAGGGAAACGCTATCCCAAGTCCCTGCGAGGAGGAGCGATTATGGTTGATACTCGTACCAAGGGATCAGGCGCAAAGGCCGCGCTCGAGCAGTATTTCGAAGAGATCGAAGAAGGCCAGCGTGAACCGCCCGATGACGACGAAAACTTGCTGGAACTTGAAGACGCTCTCAGGGAAGTTGCTTGGCTTCGCAAAGAGGTGGGGGATTTGCGGACTCAACTGGCCATCATGAGAGGATCAACGGGGGAAGTCACCAAGGAAGCATCGCGATCCTGGCTGAAGGTCACGGCAGCTGCCGCGACGGCTCTTGCGCTCGGAACGATATTCAGTCGGCGCCATTACCGGGCGCGGGGTGGCCACGCACACCTAGGATGATCGTCTGTAGCAAGTCATGAGGTGGCCGCTGCTTCTATCAAGCCGGCTGGCTATCATCGAGTTTGCGGTTCCCCTGCGCAACACGCCTCGCGTCACACTCACCGCCGGAGACGTTCATGTTTGACAATTTTGAATTGAAGATTGCTGCGACGACCGAAGGCCAAATTCGTCTTCGGATTGGCGGTAAAGGGCCAGCGACGATGCTCCTTCATGGACACCCGCGAACTCATATGACCTGGGGGAAGGTTGCTGACGCGCTGGCAGACCACTTTACGGTTATTTGCCCGGATCTTCCGGGGTTTGGCGGGTCCTTCATTCCAGCCGACAGTTGCAACAGCGAAAAATCTTCGAAACGAGCAAAGGCTGCCGTTCTCAAGGAACTTATGGAGAACCTCGGTTTTGTTAGTTTCAACGTTGTGGGTCATGATCGTGGAAGCCTCACGGCATTTCGGTTGGCGATGGACTATCCCCAATCGGTCCGGCGGCTAATCACCATCGATGGATTGCCTGTGATCGAGCATCTGGAGCGCGCCGACTGGAAATTCGCCAGAGATTGGTACCACTGGTTCTTCTTTGCCCAACCCGAAAAACCCGAACGGGCAATCTCCTCTGATCCCGACGCCTGGTACAACAATCTGTCGGCAGAGCTGATGGGGCAGGAAGCTTACGATGACGTGTTGAGGGCCATTCACGACCCTGCCGTAGTTCATGGGATGATCGAGGATTATCGAGCCAGCACACGAATTGACCATCTGCATGATCGGGAAGATCGTGACGCTGGGCGACAGGTTCAATGCAAGATGTTGTGTCTTTGGTCTCTCCGAGATGATCTCCAGAAGATCTACGGAAATCCGGCTGCAATTTGGAACTGCTGGGCCCGCGATGTCGAAGGTTTCGGTATCGACAGTGGGCATCACGTCGCTGAAGAAAACCCGGAGGCTTTGGCCTCAGCAATCACCGACTTCCTTCTGGAGTGACAGTCTCCGCGATAATCAAACTTCCCGCTGGAACTCTGTTAAAAGCCCGAGGTTAGTAAACGTTACCCAGAGCCTAGGAGCGCTTGCTATGGCCGAGGACAGGATTCGGGCCGAGGCCTACAGAAAATGGGAGGCCGAGGGCCGTCCCGATGGACAGGCCGAGCGACACTGGCTCGTCGCTGAAAAGGAGATTACCAAGACCGAGGGCTTACCGAAAGCAAGGTCGTCTGACCAAGCAGGTGGCATAGTCCCATCTGACGATCCAGAGGATACCGGCTCGGATGCAGTTCCCTCGCAGAAGGCAACGACGCCGTTCAGCCCGGGCGAACTGGCGTCCGAGAATAAGTGAGTAACGCTCGGCATCATCGACGGCGGCCGGAAAGTTTGACCGTACCCCCGCCATGGGACTGAGCTCTACCGAACCCATGGAGCACATAACTGGAGAGGGGTTGGTGGCACCTGGACATTATGTTTTGCAGAAAAGAACCGTGCCGGCCAATCGAATTTGAAAGGCGAAAAATGTCAAACTGGGTGCATCTTTGTATCGACATGCAGAGGCTGTTTGCGGAGGACACACCCTGGCACGTGGCGTGGATGAAAGAGGTTTCGCCACAGGTTGTCGCACTCGCGGAGCGCCATCCGGAGGCTACGATATTCACCCGTTTTGTTCCGCCGCGGAAGGCTGAAGACATGACTGGGATGTGGCGTGCCTATTACGAAAAATGGGGGATGATGACCCGAGACAATCTTGACACGGCTCTTATTGATCTCGTTCCGGCCTTGCGCGCCCTGACGCCACCGGCGCGCATCTTTGACAAGATGACCTACTCACCATGGGTCAGCGGCGAGCTGCATTCCATTCTCGTGAAAGAGGGTGTCGATACCGTCGTTCTGACCGGTGGAGAAACTGATGTTTGCGTGCTTGCCGCGGCTCTCGGCGCAATCGATCTCGGTTACCGCGTCGTCCTATTGAAGGATGCTGTTTGTAGTGGCGCCGATGATACGCACGACGCGTCTCTGGAACTCCTCGGCGACCGCTTTTCCGTGCAGCTTCGTCTTATCACAGCGGATCAATTCCTAAGCAGTCTGCCATCAGGTTTGCACCTGGATTAGGGCAAAAAGCCATGACCAATGCCGCAAAGAACCGTTCCTACGCGCTGCCCCTCGATATCGAACCAATGGAAGCGAAGCTGGTCAACAGCCTCCCAGACCAGAAGGGGTGGCAGTTCGAGCCGAAATGGGATGGATTTCGGTGCCTCGCTTTCAAGGAAGGATCAGTTGTTGACCTTCGGGCGAAGTCCGGAAAACCTCTGGGGCGATATTTCCCCGAAATGCTGTCGCTGCTGAAGGACCTGCCCGTTACACGGTTTGTGGTCGACGGCGAGCTTGTAATTGAAGCTGGTGGACATCTATCGTTTGAAACGCTGCAAATGCGCCTCCATCCTGCTGAAAGGCGGATACGAAAGCTGTCGACCACTCACCCGGCCAAACTTGTTCTTTTCGATATTCTTGCAGATAACAATGGGCGTTCTCAGCTCAAGGAACCTTTCGAACGACGACGAGAGCTCCTCGAGGATTTACTAGGACCCTTCGTATTAAAGAATCGGCTGGCGCTCTCGCCCTATACCAAATCTGCACAGACTGCCGAAGAGTGGCTCTCTAAAGCGGGAGCTGATGGTTTCGACGGGGTCGTTTGCAAACGTCTTGATGGAGCCTATGAAACTGGCGAGCGCGCCATGATCAAGGTGAAACGATTGCGAACTGCCGATTGCGTGATTGGCGGATTTCGGTACGGGAGTCGCTCGGATAAAGTCGGCTCGCTTCTGCTTGGTCTATACAACAAGGAGGGTAAGCTTGATCATGTTGGCTTCACGTCGAGCATCAGAGACCGCGAACGAGCGGAGCTCACTGAAAAGTTGGAGGCACTTCGCGAGCCTCCCGGGTTCACTGGCAAGAAGCCCGGAGGTCCCAGCCGGTGGAGTACTGAGCGAACCGGTGAGTGGGAGCCGCTGAAGCCGGACCTTGTCGTTGAGGTCCGGTTCGATCACGTAACAGGTCGTCGTTTTCGCCATGGGACGACGCTGGTCAGGTGGCGGCCTGACAAGAAGCCACGTCAATGCGACTACGAGCAAATCGACCAGGCGATCATGGTGGACCCCACTTTCTGACGGGCCGGGTGGGCGCCAAGCTGCAGCGCCTACCAAATCAACAGATCGCGTCGGGAGCCAATGGCTCTATTCATCCGGTGCAAATTTCGCCTGATCGAACAGCCTGTCACGCAAAGTGGAACAAAGCTTTGCTGTCAGGGTTGGACGTTCTCTACCGCAAGCATGGGAGATTTAGATGTCCAACGAATTCCCGAGAGGGGATGCCCCCTTCGCGCCGGCCCTGACGGCGCAGCAGGAGGAAAGGTCAACGACGTCCGGCACCTCAACGACACCCGACGCGATGGCGAAAGCCAGGGACCTGAAAGAAAAGGTGGCCGACGATCTGAGTTCGGTCCAAGACAGCCTGAAAGCGGGCGCTGATACCGCAGTTGAAAAAGCAAGGGACGCAGCCGCCAGCCAGAAAAATTTTCTCGCCCGCCAAGTCGGCGGCATCGCAACTGCACTCCAAAAAGTGGGTTCGGAACTTGAAAATTCGGATCAGCCTGAAACCGGACGCTATGCCAGCCAAATTGGACGGAGCGTGCAGGCCGTTGCCCGGCAGATAGAAAACCGGGATCTTGGCGAACTGGCAACGGCCGCGGAAGATTTCGGTCGCAGGCAACCGGTGGCATTCCTGAGCGTGGCGGCCCTTGCTGGTCTGGCCGCAAGCCGTTTTCTCACCGCTTCTGCAAAACGTTCGCCCGGTTCTGTGACTAACCAGTCTCGAAAGACGGATTACAAGAGCGAGGGTAACACAGATGTCTAAAGTACCCGATAACTTATCGCTGTCGGAACTGGTGGGTGGTCTTGTCACTGACGTGACGAGTCTGTTGCGCAAGGAAATCGACCTCGCGAAAACGGAAGCATCCGAAAAATTCTCGCAGGCACTCACAGGCGTTGAAGTTCTGATATTTGGACTGGTCCTGGCAATCGGTGCGGTGGGCGTGCTGTTGACGGCCGCGGTGGCAGGACTTGCGGCGTTTCTCGTTACACAAGGTATCTCCCCGGCGAGCGCGAATGCCTTGGCAGCTTTGATCATCGGAGTGGTTATAGCGGGTATCGCCTGGGCCATGGTCGCCAAGGGTCTCTCGGCTTTGCGCGGAAGCAATCTTCGGCTTGACCGGACGGCAACGTCGCTTCGCCGTGATGTCGGTGCTGTAAAGGAGAAATTTTAATGAGCAACTCAGCCGAAAAAACCTCTCTGGATTTGCAACGGGAAATCGAAGTGGATCGGAAGCGGATCGAAAATCGGATCGACGCTATCCAGGAAAAGATGTCGCCCGGCGAACTGATAGATGAAGTTCTGAACTATGCAAAACAAAGCGGTGGCGCCGAATATGTAAGCAATCTTGGTCGGGCGCTAAAAATGAACCCGATGCCGGTCGCTCTGATGGGGATCAGTCTTGCTTGGCTGATGGCAAAACAGAATGGCGATGCGCAATTGACAACAGCATCCGATCCTGAGTACCCACTCTACTCGGCCGATGGTGCGATCCGCCGTTTGGGGCCTCCTGAAATCGAATTCGGCAGCAGATATAGCTATTTCACAGACAACACCGGGAAGCGCTTGAAAGCGTTGACGGATGAGGCTGGTGCACGCGCCGGTCATTTCATTGACGAGGCGGGAAAGACGTATCGCGGATTTGTCGACGCAGGCGGAAAGCAGATCGAACAGATTGCCGATGAAACGGGCGCCATGTTCGATGCAGCATCCGGTTGGACCGCAAAAACCTGGGCCCAGGTCAAGGATGCAACGAGCAGCGTAGGATCAAAAGCATCGCAAGCGATGTCGTCGTTGTCCGATCGATCGGCCTCGGCCGGGGCAAGCATCCAGGAGCAGACCACTAAGCTAAATGATGCTATTCTCACCCATTTCAGAGACCAACCTCTCGTTGGTGGAGCCTTGGCTTTCGCCGTCGGAGCCGCGATCGGTGCGGCGCTTCCGCATAGCGAGATGGAGGATGAAATGCTAGGCGATACCGCAGACCTCGCCAAGACCAAGATTGCCGACGAGGCGGCGAACATGGCCGAACAAGGCATGGATATTGCGTCGGGTGTCTACGAGCAAGCTGTTTCGGTGGCCGCCGAGGCACACGATGTGGTCAAAGATCGGATTCTGGAGGAGGTTAATGCCTTCAAAGCCGGGAACGGCGCTACCGAACCCAAACCGCGCTAGGATACTTTTGACCTGGTCCAGCCAATCCTTGCCGAGTTGAGGGTTGGCGCAAAACCTGACAGCATCTGACCGTGACCGGCGCGGCGCTGATACGGTCTGTGTGGTATCACTTCAACCGGTTCGCGACCGGTTGGCTGTCATTGGAACAGTGACCTGGGTTCGTGTGCGCTGTCACGAGCTGTTGGCGCCGTTGATGAGAATATCCCTCGCAAGGCCTTGAAAAGCGCATCGCCCGCAAACGCGTTGCCGCCGTCATGGCACACCGGTCTTACGAGTTTCGATCAGGTTCTGAATTACACTGGGAGCCGAGGACGAGTGCACAGGGCCGGGCTGGTGCGGCGCCATGCGACAACAAACACTCGCGCTCCCACCAGGGCGAAGCTGTCCACCTGCGCCTTAGGCCATGTGCGCGAAATCCGTGAAATGGCACCTCCGCAGCCTCTGTTCCAGCGTCTTTAACCACCCTGCAATTGAAGGCTCTAAGAAGCGGAGTCAGATGACCGTCTGAAGACCAAGCTCGACCACACGGCCTGTCGGCAAGCTGAAGTAATCCGTTGCGTTGCCCGCGTTTCTGGAAAGTGCGATAAACAGCCTATCCTGCCACAGTGGCATGCCGCCTTTCTTCGAAGGGAGGATTGTTCGGCGGGAAAGGAAAAATGACGTGGACATTATATCGAACGTCAATCCGAGCTTGCGTGCCAGAACGAGGGCGCTCGGTATATTTGGTGTCTCCATATAGCCAAATGTGATGATCAGCCTGCTGAAGAGCGGATTGAAGCTTTCAAGGGAAATCTTGTCATCATCAGCAACAAAGGGCTTGGCAGCCGTCACCACGCTCAAAATTACGTTGTGCTCATGGATGACCTTGTAGTGCTTCAGACTATGCAGCAATGCGGTCGGAGCGCCTTCGATGTCACTCGTCAAAAAAACTGCTGTTCCGGGCACCGTCGGCGGTTTCCTGCGGTGAAGACTGTCAATGATGGAGGCAAGGGGGATTTCGTCGGCTTTGGTCCGGTTTGCCAAGATCCGCCGACCGGCGGTCCAGGTCTGCATGAGGAGTGCCATTGTCGATGCCACAGCAACCGGGACCCATCCGCCGTCAGCAAACTTCACCACATTCGCGAAAAGAAATCCGGTGTCGATCACCATCAGGGGGACGATGACAGCAAGCGTCGTTGCGATAGTCCAGTTCCAGGAGCGTCGCATCACCACGAAGAGCAGCAACGATGTTATCAACATCTCACCAGTGACGGCTATGCCATAAGCCGCGGATAATCCGCTCGAGCTCTGAAAGAAGATTACGAGAGCAGCTACGAAGACAAACAGGAGGCTGTTAACCTGTGGCATAAAGATCTGCCCTAAATGGGTCTCGGAGGTATGCCGGATCTCAAGGCGCGGAAGCAGGTTAAGGTGCATTGCCTGGCGGACCAGCGAATACGCCCCGGAAATTACTGCTTGGCTAGCGATGACGGTAGCAGCCGTTGCGAGGCAAACGATCGGCAATCTTGCCCACTCCGGATGCATGGAGAAGAAAGGATGAGAAGCCATTTCTGGATGAGCAAGAACGAATGCGCCTTGTCCGAAATAGTTAAGTAGCAAGCTTGGGAACACGAGCACAAACCAGGCGACAACGATGGGCCGCCGTCCAAAGTGACCAAGATCCACATAAAGAGCCTCTGCGCCGGTCACAGAAAGGAATACAGCACCGAGCACAGCAACTGTCGACGAAAGGTTGTGCTCTATGTATCGGACAGCGTGAGCCGGGTTGACCGCGCTTAGCACTGTCGGATCGTCCAAAATATGGACTGCTCCGCTGATGCCAAGCACGACGAACCAAAGCGCGGTAATTGGTCCGAAAACAGACGCGACACCGCCCGTGCCAAAGCGCTGGACAAAGAACAGGGCGGCAATAATCGTGAGAGTGATAGGTACGACCCAATCGGATAGGGCAGGGGCGACAACCTGTATGCCTTCAACCGCCGAAAGGACGGATATCGCCGGCGTGATAATGGCATCGCCGAGGAAAAGGGAAGCCCCCGCGACGCCTAGGACCAGAACCCATTTGGGGCGGTCTGCAAAGCTCTCACGGGCCAAGCTCATCAGCGACAACGTGCCGCCTTCACCGCGGTTGTCTGCCCTAAGCACAAAGCAGACATATTTGAGGGTGACAACGACCGTAAGCGCCCAGACAATGAGCGATAGAACCCCAAGAACGTCTGGTCGGCTTTCACCAACTCTGCCCGTCGCATGCAGTGCTTCTCGAAAGGCATAGAGCGGACTTGTGCCGATATCCCCATAGACGACACCCAGCGCTGCTATCACCATAAATGGGAGACCGGTCCTGGATTCGTGTTCCAGTTCCGGATCGTTATTCCGCAGTTGGCGATAGGTCACGTTGTCGTTCCTGAGGCACTGGTGCCTTACCGTGACGTTGCCATTACAGCGGGGCTATTGCAACGACCCTGTTGACGGCCAATGATTCCAGATGATCGTTCCCCCGCGGTGGCGGGCACCGCATGCGGTTCGACGGTTCGGGCCTACCTTCGCGACTACCCTGCTCGGTCAGACATCATCGGGCAGTATGTTTCCGGCTGCCGACGCAAACGCGATTGCCTCCCGCCGGTCTCGCAAATGGGCCGCGCTATCGCTATTGCAGAGAGCCTCGTGATCACCGACGTCGTATCCTTCGGCCTGAGCCTGCGCACGCAGTATTTCCGCCTGTTGGTCAAAGACGACCCCGTCGACCTCAAATCCCTCGCGTTCCATCTCCTCCGCCTTATTCTTCAGCCGATTATAAATAGTTGTCACCGAGAGGACTCCGCATCTGGCGGGCCCAACTGAAAGTTGCGGCATTTGTCCAAGAAAGATAGGAAAACCAGTATTATACGGCCAATTGGGCCGTCCGCCTCATCGCTCACATTGTGCCGTGCCCTACGGCGACCGTATCGACACCTGTTGTCGCTGCTGTCGGTCCCTCTAGCCTCGGGTTCACGTCAGCTTCGCGCTATGATCTCAAGGAGCCACAATCATGCTTAAGGCAACCAACCGTCTTGATTGGCGCGACTGAGGTGGGATCCTGCCGTATGTTCCAGGAAAAAGCTGATCTCGTGCTCCAATCCGACGCAGGCTTCACTCTTCGCCTCAACGAGGCCTGGAGCAGCATTGTCGAGAAGTAGCCGGTCGCGCGCCAAAATAGCCTCGGCGTAGAGCTCGAACAGGTCTCGCAACCTAGGGGCTTTGGCAGAGTGCCGCCGGAAGCTTGGTCTACGCATCATGAACGTAGCATAGCCATGTCTAAACAGGTCAACGGCCTTCAGATCCATCTCTAACGCTCGCAACTCGGGACACGCTCTCACAGAAAGGCCCTTGATGAATGGCCGTTTAACCGTGCACGACGGAAAGGGCGGCAGCACCTGATAGCATTCTAATATGAAGGTATCCTGAAAGACAAAGGATGAAAAGTATCACTCGTCGTACGAGGGAACTACTCAACCAGTCAAATGCGGCTCCGAAGACCAAAAATCGCGCCCATGATCTATTACTCGCCGCGTTACTTCCATGTCCTCTTTTAAGCTTTGCGCGAGCGGGCGCACTTTCGGCCAGGGGGCCGACATCGGTCGCCTGCTTGGCCGCATTTCAAAAGATAGGGCTGCTAAGCGCTGCATCGAAGCGCCCGGACGCCGCGATTGTGTATTTTTCTTGGAACAGTTGACCCGCCTTATCGGTTGGTATGCCGACCAAATCATCAACGGGAGCTCGTCGTGACGGTTATTCGCCCCGACATCTTTGCTGACCCACAGCCAGAAGAAGCATTCGTCCGGCGCGATGGGCAGGGGGTGTGTTTGTTCAAGTTCGCTGTCGAATACCGGCTGGACGGAACTCTTTGGGCTGCGGATATCTGGGCTTACTCCCACCAAGACGCGGAAGCGCGCGTAGCTGCAATGAAGAAGTCGCTTGCCGTTTGCGGCCAAGTCTATTGCGAGGTCCTTGCATGACGCAATCGCGCGTCGCCGTACAGAAACTAACCTCCAGAGTCCGCTGTTGATTCTCAACCGTGTCAGGAAGTGAGCAGCTCCGCTTCCTGGGCGAAAAGCACACCGATGCTATGTCCGCCTGACGAGTGGCCGCCTGTGGTGGCATAACCGATCAGATAGGATCATCTCCTGAATGATGCGTGTTAGGAGCTCAGAGCTCGACTGGCATTCCTCTGCTGGATAGACGGCCGGTGGTGATCACCAGGGCTGACGGCTTTCAGGGCGGTCTTAGCCGAGCAACTGTTCGCCAGCGTACCGAAAAACATGGGCAACAACAAGATGTTATACAGCAGACACGCGCTGGCGGCTCACCGTGGGCGGCTATTTTCCAATGCTTGAAGAGTTCCATGTCTGTTCCTGATCAATCGACCATGCAAAATCGTCTTCTGGCTCGCCTGCCTGGGGAAGAATACCAAAAGATCGTGAGCAGGATGGAGAAAATCCAGCTTAGGCACGGTTTTGTCATTGTGAAAGCCGACAGGCCAATAGACTACGTATATTTCCTGACCAGCGGCATCGGTTCGGTCATCACGGTTTCGGCTGGCAAACACCGGGCGGAGGCTGGAATGTTAGGTCGAGAAGGATTTTCACCAACATCGGCGGGTGTTGGAGGCACAATTTCTGTGCATGAAGTTCTTATGCAGGTCGAAGGGGACGGGTACAGGATGCCCCTTGATTCAGCACTTGTGGCCATCTCCGAAAATCCGACGTTCGCCAACCTTCTCGCACGATTCATTCAAACTTTCGCGTCTCAGATCTCCTACACTGCCCTATCGAACGTTAACTATCAGATTGATGCCCGACTTGCACGTTGGTTGCTCATGTCACACGATCGGGTGGACGGGGACGAGATCGGGCTCACACATGACTTTATATCGCTAATGCTGGGTGTCCGGCGCCCAAGCGTGACGACCGCGCTGCATGTGCTGGAGGGAATGAAGCTTGTCCGTTCGGAACGCGGGCGAATAACCATTCGCGATCGAAGAGGCATGGAGGAGTTCGCAGGTGATTCCTATGGAAAGCCCGAAGAAGAATATCGGCGGTTAATCGGCGAATTTTAGCGCCGCGCCCGCGGAAGGTGTTTCGTCCGAGAATTGCGGTCCGGTTCCCAGCTCCTCGTCGCGAGCCGCATCGCCTTCCGACTGGCCTTTCTGCCTGCTCCTTGCTGATGCGGTGCTTTTTGGCGAAGTATGCCACCTCGATGCTCATCCCCTGAAAACCTTCAGCGGTCCTGCTGCCCGTGATTGCTGGTATCGTCGGACATGGTATTTCGGACAATCCAGCAAGATCGAGGCGCGCGCGCGACCATAATGGTTACTCCGTCAACCACGAGAGATTGTGCGTGCTCGTGCTCGAATACACGATGACCGCACCCCGACGGCCCTCCGCCATTCTGTTGCGTCGACCCGTTTGCTAACAAAACGAGGTAGTGGGCCCAAGGCTCGTCGGGAAAGCCCTTTCAACCGAGACGACGCTAACCTTCAACACCTTTCGCCTCTTCGGCGCGATCACCGGGCGAAATGAAGCTCGTAGTCGATGACGAGGTTTCGGCAGCGCGGATCAGGCGCCGTTACTCTCAAATGCTGGCTCACGGAACAAGTTGCACGACTTCCAGGTTTGTCCGACATGGGACGAACTGGAAGAATTCGTATCGGCATCTCGGGCTGGACCTACAAGCCTTGGCGGGGCACATTTTACCCAGATAAGCTGCCACAAAGTCAGGAGCTGGCCTACGCATCGCGGCGATTTCAAACAATCGAGGTCAATGGGACTTTCTACGGATTGCAAAAGCCGGAGGCGTTCCAGCTTTGGAGAGATACCACGCCGGAGAATTTTGTTTTCTCAATCAAGGGCTCCCGCTACATCACGCACATGCTGCGGCTCAAGAACATCGAAACACCCCTTGCCAACTTTGTAGCGTCTGGTCCGTTGCGCCTTGGGTCGAAGCTCGGACCGATCCTGTGGCAATTTCCGCCGAGCTTTAAATTCGATGAAAACCTCTTCGATCACTTTCTGCGTATCCTGCCGAAGAATACGGAAGATGCGGCCGCTCTCGCGAAGCGACATGACGAAAGGCTCCGTAGTCGATGTTGGCTTGAATGCGAAGACAGGCAGCCATTGCGCCATGCGGTGGAGATCCGTCACGACAGCTTTCGGAGCGAGCGATTTATCGAACTCTTGAGAAAGTATGGAGTTGCCCTCGTTTGCGCAGACTCGCGCGAATGGCCTCTGTTGATGGACGTTACCGCGGATTTCATTTACTGCCGCCTTCATGGTTCGGACGAGCTTTACGTCAGTGGATATGATGACGACGCCCTTGAAACATGGGCCGGTCGCATTCATGCTTGGGCGCATGGCGGGGAACCCGACAATGTCGAGCGGCTGACGTCTCGCTTGCCGCGGTCGAAGGCGGGCCGCGATGTGTACGTCTACTTCGACAATGACGTTAAGGTTCGTGCGCCCGCCGACGCACGATCGCTGGCTACGAGGCTCGACGTGGTTTGTCCCGATGACGATCAGGCGCTTGAAAAGGCTGGGAAAGACATTGCCGAGCAAGCGCGTCCGCACTGGCCGCCGGTTAGGCGTCGGCAGTGAATGCGACGATGGTTGCGCGCATATTCCGGGGAAATCTGCCGACACGCAATAGCGCCTCGTTAAAGCCTCCGGTTAAGCATCACTTGCGTCAGTGCTGTTGCGTGGCGTCCTCAATAGCGGAAATTTTTCGCCGGCTGACGCATGGCCCCATCGTCTTTTCAGCCTTGTACCTTGATCTCAGCATCACTATGAAAAAAGGTAGAGACATTCATTCACGGCGCAAGACGCCACCCTCCTCGACCAGGAATAGGCCTCAACAGAAAAATGTCTAAGCGATCGGGCAGTGCTGACCTTCCACTCCATGGCGGGCGCGTTCCTCACTGGCTGAGTGACCGCATGGCCAAGCTTGGCGCATTGATCGCCGAGGCAGTTGTCCATCACTATGGCCGCGATGAGTTCCTTCGCCGCATGTCGCATCCGTTCTGGTTCCAATCGTTTGGTGCTGTGATGGGAATGGACTGGCACTCGTCCGGCATAACAACCAGCGTGCTGGGTGCAATGAAGCGTGGCTTGAGGCCAATCTCGGGCGAGTTAGGTCTGCATGTGTGTGGTGGACGGGGTGCGCAGTCGCGCAAGACACCCCAGGAGCTCATCGATATCGGCAGTCGTACAGGGCTCGACGGCGCAGCCCTGGCAAACGTCAGTCGGCTTGTTGCAAAGGTCGACAGCGCAGCCGTTCAGGATGGCTTTGATCTTTACCTGCACGGGTTCATAGTGACCGATGACGGTCATTGGGTGGTGGTGCAGCAGGGGATGAACCAGGAGCGGCGCCAAGCCAGGCGTTATCATTGGCTGTCAGAGGGGCTCGAAAGCTTCCTCAATTCTCCGCATTGCGCGATAGAGGGGCGCGTCCAGGGAAACATTATTAATCTCGCTGACCGTAAGGCGGAAAAATCAAGACGTGACCAGCTCCATCTGTTATCCACGCTTGGGCCGGATCAGATTGCGCGGGAAGTCCACGCTGCGACAGTGGTTGTCGCTCCTTCTCCTTCCAAGGTGGAACAACCAGAGCTGCCACATCTTATCATGCCGTCTCATCACGACGTCCGCGAGAACGATGTGAACATGAAGCGACTCCATGCAAATCTGGCAGCCGCCGCTGATCGCGGTCCGGCGGACTATCAGGAGTTGCTGCTGACACCGGGCGTAGGGCCACGGACCGTAAGAGCACTTGCGATGGTCGCCGAAGTGGTCCACGGCGCACCCTACCGGTTTTCCGATCCGGCACGGTTTTCGCTCGCCCACGGTGGCAAGGACCGGCATCCCTTTCCGGTGCCTGTGAAGGTCTATGACGAAACCATACGCGTATTGAAATCGGCAGTCTCCAAGGGAAGACTTGGACGAGATGAGGAACTCGCGGCCTTGAGGCGTCTCGACGCTCAGGCCCGGAAACTCGAACATCACGCCTCGGGTCCCCAATTCAGCGAGATCATCGCGGAGGAAATGGGCATGTCTGCCCAGTTCGGTGGACGAAGTGTGTTCGGATGGGAGCGAGAATAAAGAGCGTTCACGGCCAAGTCCAAATTCTGGAAAATGTTGTAGTTCAGCTCACAGGCGCTTGAACATTTCCGCCTTACTATTCGCCAACAATCGAGGTTGCTAGCGATCGAACTGGTTTCGTCGACCTCACGCGGGCACGGTAAGGAACCATTCCCTGTCTGAAAATTACCTTCAACGCCACGGTTTCAACCGTGCAACAAATGCGCGGGTGTCGAAATCCCGCGCGTGCAATGGGATCAACGGGATGGAAGCCCCACCACTAAAACGAAGGCTCGCTGCCAGACTCGTCGCGGATAGCCAGGGTATTCCAGGCTCGTGCACGACAATAAGGAACGGACGCTTGCGACATTGACCTCTCACCGCGCTAGCGTGGACCGCGTTATTGAAAGAGCCCAGGGGCAGATTTTCGGGAGCGCCGGCGACCGTTGTTCATGCTTTCCGCTCAGCGGTTGCGGAAGAGTCCGAGTTTCCCGATTGCTGCCGGTATACCTTCTGTCTTTCTTCCCTCTTGCCGGAAGATCGTGTCCCCGTTCGTGGCGTCTTGCTAATGCGGGGGCGCGCTTTGTGTTCGGTGTTGGTCATGATGCTTCTCCTCCTGAACCGCGCTAACGGCCAGCGGTCGCGCATGTTCCAAGCGGGAGACACTCGAAGAACCGTCCGGCTGCGGCCGAAATTCGGCCCTGAGATCGAGGTACTGTATTGAACTGAGGGCCGGAGCGGTGTCGCGTAAGACATTCGAACTGTTTAGACCGAGCGAGTGTCTGCTCGTTGGCCATCCATTTGGCATTTACGTCTTTGCAATTGTCCTCGACGCGCCGAACCGGAACAAACCGCACCGAAGACGGTTCTGATTTCTAGCCGCCCGGGAAGAAATTCGAAACCCCGGTAGCGCTTGCGATTGCCGGGGAGGTCAGAATGCCAGACATTAAAAAGTGGGCGAAACCTATTTCCTTCGTTTCACCGCAAACAGGCAACTACCGAACGATCGAGAGCGCAAGCGATGCCATTGCCGTATTGCGCGGCGCAGGCTGGCCCGTCCAGACTGGCAAGCAGCTGCGTGAAGCCAAGAAGATCTGCGTCGAAGTGATTGACGGGAAGCGGCCTCCCGCTGAGGCCCGCAGGGCTTTTATTGCGGCTGCAGTCGAGGCGCACATCTTTGTCAAGGAGAAATAACAGGACCGGCCGGCAAGCGGGGCCTTTCCAGCCAAAGCTGAACGCATTCTCATTCCGCGAATGTAAACGATGCCGAAGAAATGCCGTCAAGAGCCAATGGCCCTGACGAAGATCCAGAACGACAGTGTCGATCCCACCACCGGGCCTTTACCAGCATAGTCATCGCCCCCTCTTCGGAGCCGGATCACGCGCTACGATGCCTGATTTTGTTCCTGGCCCAGCGGTCATATGATTGTCTCGGCTGCCAGTCGCGCCTCGCGTCCTGCCCCGGCTGTTGGTCCTGCCAGGCCCCGCGCAGTCCCGCAACAGCTTTGCCGTCTTCCACCTTCGTTTCGGCCCTTCGGGTGCGGATCAGCGCTTGCGGGCCCGGCTGTCGGACCGCCGTAGCAGGTCGCGATGGTCGCGACTTCAAACGGAGGCTCCAACATGAGCAGGCAGCCCATTCACCAACGATCCGATCTATACAGCCGCATCACCGACAAGATCATCGCCGAGCTCGAACAGGGCGTGCGACCCTGGATCCAGCCCTGGACCGCAACCAATGCCGCCGACCGGATCACCCGGCCACTGCGCCACAACGGCGAGCCCTATTCTGGCATCAACGTCCTGCTCCTCTGGTCCGAGGCGATTGCTCGCGGCTTTGCCTCTCCGACCTGGATGACATTTCGCCAGGCGCTGGAATTCGGTGCCGCCGTCCGCAAGGGCGAGACCGGCACCACCGTCGTCTTTGCCAGCTCCTTCATCCGCACCGAAACCAATGACACCGGCCAGGAGATCGA
>NZ_JACIAH010000013.1 GCF_014194695.1 Rhizobium sp. BK399
AGTTTATCTTCTTCCGCCCATATCGCGACCGTTTTTATCCCGAGCTCGTTGGCCGCGCGAAACACGCGGATGGCAATTTCCGAACGGTTGGCAACAAGTATCTTGGAAATGGGCAATGCTGTCTCCTCACGGCATCGAAACGGGCAATTGCTGCACCCGCGAAGAGAAGTCTTAACGTGCTGTCACGGAAAGTTCAATTTCCAGAAACGACTCAGATAGAATTTCTCAGATTAGGTGAGGAGTCCGTGACGGAAGGCGACAGCAACGGCGTGCTGTCTGTTTCTTGCCTGCAGCTTGTCTTGCAGGCCGTTCATGTACCAGTCGACGGTGTGATTGGAAATCTTGAGGCGTTTTCCGATCTCAACGGAGGTCATGCCCTCTGCAAGATATTGCAGTATCTCCATCTCGCGGCGCGTCAACCGCGTGTCGATGCCGGAAACTTCTTCGAGCGTGTGCATCTCACCCTTGAGCTCGAGCAGTCGCCAGAACGCTTTTCGCGCTATGGCATCAAACAGTGAGATTTCGACAGGAGACAGATCGACCTGCGTTCCGCCGACGCTCATGGTACCGAGGATCCCGTTTCGACCGTGGATAGGAAAAATGTAGCCGTCCCTAAGCCCATGGCTATGTGCGTCGGCCATCATCTGTTCCATCCGGCGATAGTGCGGATCCTTGCGGAAGGCGGCCAGGCTGTCTCTCCAACGGAACGGTCTTTGCGCATATGCGAGATAGCGAACCGTCGGGTCAGTCAGAACGTATTTCTTCGAAATATAGATCTGCGGCCATTTCTCCGGCCAATGACCAGCAAACATCAGACTGATTGGATCTTCCGTCGCTTTCAGATGTCGCAAAAGGCCGTAGTACTGGAACCCGTAGGCATGGATGACATGCTCCAGTTCGGCGACAACTCCTTCAGGTCTGCGACACTCTTCCAAAACGACAAGCAATTGAATTAAAGAATGAATACTCACGGAAATGCCCCTACCCCAATTGGGCTCCGCGCCGAATGTCACGAACCAGTGGGACGTGCTTGCCTGGGGCCCTTCGACGCAAAACAAGCGTCAATCTATGGTGTGCCAGCCCGACCCCGGGGCGCAAGCGAAAATTGCGAAAATTGCGATGTGCCCCAAAAAATTTCAGAAGCCCAGTGGAAATAACCGACTGTGAGATCGCCGCTCATGCAAAAGAATCTGGCCATTGCCGCCTGCCTGAACGCTCTGTTAATCGCTGGTTCAGGTATCTTTTTGTAGCGTTGCAGCGTCCCTTATTTCGCACATGCACAAGAGGTATCGCCGTGTCGCTATTCAAGGTCTATGCTCGAGCTTTGCGCTATCTTGGCGCTTACAAGCTCCGCGTATCCCTAGTCGTTATTGCGAACATCGTGCTTGCCGCGATCACGATCGCTGAACCGATTTTGTTCGGTCGCATCATCGACGCGATTTCAGGCAAGGGTGAAGTCAAACCCATTCTTTTCATGTGGGCCGGCTTTGCCGTCTTCAACACCATAGCGTTCGTTCTTGTCGCTCGTGAGGCCGACCGGCTGGCTCATGGCCGTCGCGCCACGCTGCTGACGGAAGCGTTCGGCCGCATTATCTCCATGCCGCTCTCCTGGCATCACCAGCGCGGCACGTCGAATGCGCTGCATACGCTGCTTCGCGCCTGTGAAACGCTTTTCGGCCTGTGGCTGGAGTTCATGCGCAATCACCTGGCGACGGTCGTAGCCATCGCGCTTCTGGTGCCGACTGCGATGTCCATGGACCTGCGTCTTTCGGGCGTGCTGGTTGTGCTCGGCATTGCCTACTGGCTTATCGGTCGTCTCGTCATGAGCCGCACCAAGGACGGACAGGCTTCGGTCGAAAACCACTACCACACGGTTTTCTCGCACGTCAGCGATTCGATCAGCAACGTATCGGTCCTGCACAGCTACAACCGCATCGAGGCGGAAACCAAGGCGCTGAGGTCCTTTGCCGACCGTCTGCTGCAGGCTCAGTATCCGGTTCTCGACTGGTGGGCTCTGGCCGGCGCCATGAACCGCATGGCATCGACCATCGCCATGATGATCATCCTGGTGATCGGTACGCTGATGGTTCAGTCCGGCGAACTGCGCATCGGTGACGTCATTGCCTTCATCGGTTTTGCGAACCTGCTGATCTCGCGCCTCGACCAGATGCGCCAGTTCGCGACGCAGATCTTCGAAGCCCGTTCGAAGCTCGAAGACTTCTATTCGCTGGAAGACTCCGTCCGCGACCGCGAAGAGCCGGCCGGCAATGCCGATATCACCGACGTCAAGGGCGAGGTCGAGTTCCGCAACGTGTCGTTCCGCTTCGGCAACACGGCTCAGGGTCTGCACAACGTCTCGTTCACCGCCAAGGCTGGCCAGACGGTTGCGATCGTCGGCCCGACCGGCTCCGGCAAGACGACGATGATCAACCTTCTGCAGCGCGTCTACGATCCGGACAGCGGCCACATCTTGGTCGATGGTCATGATACGACGAAGATCACCCGCAAGTCGCTTCGCCGCTACATCGCAACCGTGTTCCAGGATGCCGGCTTGCTCAACCGTTCGATCAGCGACAACATTCGCCTCGGCCGGGAAGGAGCTTCGGATGAAGACATGCGCCGTGCAGCCGAAGCTGCCGCAGCAGCCGACTTCATCGAGACACGTGAGGACCAGTACAACACCCACGTCGGTGAGCGCGGCAACAAGCTCTCGGGCGGTGAACGTCAGCGTGTGGCAATCGCCCGCGCCATCCTCAAGGATGCGCCGATCCTGGTGCTCGACGAGGCAACAAGCGCACTTGATGTCGAAACGGAAAACCGCGTGAAGGCCGCAATCGACAACCTGCGCCAGAACCGCACGACCTTCATCATCGCGCACCGTCTTTCCACGGTTCGTGAAGCTGACAAGGTGCTGTTCCTGGACGGCGGCCGTGTCGTTGAAGAAGGTAGCTTCGATGAGCTCAGCCAGAGCAACGGTCGCTTTGCGGCACTGTTGCGCGCTAGCGGCATCCTGACGGATGAAGAAGTTCGCAAGGCACACACGACCGAAGCCGCGTAAGGCTGAGCAGATCGTACCAACAACAGCCGGACGGCACTTCGCCGCCCGGCTTTTTTCTTGCCGCTTGAGAGTTCACGCATAATTTAGGCAAAACTGGCGTGGCTGAGGAGGCGACATGAAGGTCCTGCGAATCGTAGCAAACATCGAGACCGCCGACCCTCTCGCCGCGAAGGTCTTCTATCAGGACATCCTTGGCCTAGACATCCTCATGGATCACGGCTGGATCGCCACCTTTGGCTCAAACCAGTCAATGCCGGTCCAGGTAAGCTTCGCGAGCGAGGGCGGCTCCGGGACGCCCGTCCCGGGTCTTTCGATCGAGGTCGACGATGTCGACGAAGTCTTCGCGGCCATGAGCTCTTCAGCTTTCGAGGTCATTTACGGCCCGGCCGACGAGGCTTGGGGGGGTCGTCGCTTCTATGTGCGCGATCCCTTCGGGACAGTCGTAAATATCCTTTCGCACAGGCCATGAGACCAAAAGTCGAGCCGATCCGGCGCCGTCGCACGGCGTCGGCCGTCCCTGCAAAGGCGTTAGACTAAAGTCATAATCCCAAAGCCGCTCTCTGTATGGATGAGCTTTTCTGTCACACTCTCATCAGGCGAACCGCGACCCGGGGTATGCTTTGAGGAGAGCAAGGTCGCGCGCCGCGTTTCACATCGTTCTGTGGAGGACAGAAAATGGCAAATATCGCAAGCGTCGACGGCACAAAAGCCGGTCCGATGACGGGCGAGGAGAAGAAGGTTATCTTCGCCTCGTCGCTCGGCACGGTTTTCGAATGGTACGACTTCTATCTATATGGTTCGCTCGCCACCTATATCGGCGCGACCTACTTCACCCAGTATCCGGAAGCGACGCGCAACATCTTCACGCTTCTGGCCTTCGCCGCCGGCTTCTTGGTGCGCCCGTTTGGCGCGCTGGTTTTCGGGCGCCTCGGCGATCTCGTCGGCCGCAAGTATACGTTCTTGGTCACGATCCTCATCATGGGTCTCTCGACGTTCCTCGTCGGTATTCTTCCCGGTGCTGCATCGATCGGCATCGCAGCACCCATCATTTTGATCGGCCTTCGCCTCCTGCAGGGCCTGGCGCTCGGTGGTGAGTATGGCGGCGCGGCAACCTATGTGGCCGAACACGCGCCAAATGGGCGCCGCGGATACTTCACCTCGTGGATCCAAACCACTGCAACGCTCGGCCTCTTCCTTTCTCTGATCGTCATCGTCGGCGTTCAGTTCCTAATGGGCAAGGAAGCTTTTGCAGCATGGGGCTGGCGTATCCCGTTCCTGCTCTCGGTCGTGCTTCTCGGCGTCTCCGTCTGGATCCGCCTGAAGATGAACGAGTCGCCGGCATTCCAGCGCATGAAGGCGGAAGGCAAGGGGTCCAAGGCGCCACTGACCGAAGCCTTCGGCCAATGGAAAAATGCAAAGATCGCCCTGATCGCGCTTCTCGGCGCAACGATGGGTCAGGCAGTCGTGTGGTACGGCGGTCAGTTCTATGCGCTGTTTTTCCTGCAGAACGTCCTCAAGGTCGATTTGCAATCGGCAAACATCATGGTGGCGATTGCCCTCATCCTCGGCACACCCTTCTTCGTCGTCTTTGGCGGCCTGTCCGACAGGATCGGCCGCAAGCCGATCATCATGGCCGGCCTGTTGATCGCAGCAGTGACCTATAATCCGCTGTTCAAGGCCATGACCTGGACGGCCAATCCGGCGCTTGCCGAAGCACAGGCTTCCATACGGGCCACGGTCACGGCCGACCCGGCGGATTGCAAATTCCAGTTCAATCCGACCGGAACCGCGAAGTTTACGAGTTCCTGCGATGTGGCAACGGCTTTCCTGACCAAGAACTCGGTGCCTTATGACGTCGTGCCTGGCCCGGCGGGGCAGCCCGCAACCGTAAAAATCGGTGACGAAACTATCGCCAGCTTCGATGCCGTCGCCGCCGGCGACAAGGCAAAGGCAATGACCGGCGCCTTTGAAAAAGGCGTCAACATCGCCCTTCATGATGCCGGATATCCGCTGAAGCGCGGTGCCATCAAGGTTCCAGATGCAAAACTGGACGCCTTCATTGCAGCCAACCCGGAGCTTGCTCTCAACGCCGATGCAGTCCGCGCCGGTGAAAAGCAGACCGTGCCGGCAGACAAGCTCGTCGCCGACAAGCTCCTAACGGCTGATGAAGCGAAGGGCGCCACCGATATGGCGGTCTATAGCATCGCCAATGGCGGCAGCTTTGCCATGACGGCCGACCCGGCCCGCGTCAACTGGATCGGTACGATTGCCATTCTCTTCGTGCTCGTGATCTACGTTACGATGGTCTATGGCCCGATCGCGGCGCTTCTGGTCGAACTCTTCCCGACCCGAATCCGTTACACCGGCATGTCCCTGCCCTACCATATCGGCAATGGTTGGTTCGGTGGCCTCTTGCCAGCAACGGCCTTCGCAATGAGCGCGGCAACCGGCGACATCTACTACGGTCTCTGGTATCCGATCGTGTTCGCTACAATCACACTGGTCATCGGTCTCATCTTCCTGCCGGAAACGAAGGATCGCGACATCCACGCGATGGATTGATCCAGGTAACCGAAATCTAAGAAAGCCCGGCGCTCGCAAGACGCCGGGCTTTTTCGTGTCTGGCCAACCCTAGAGAAGGCGGCTGAGCCTCGGCGTCGGCCAACCATCACGACCGATCGAGAAGACCAGTCCGAAGCGTGCAAACAAAATGGATGTCGCAAAAGCCAACCACGCGCCCAATGCGAGGCCGGCCGCCACATCGCTGGGATAGTGCACGCCAATGATGACGCGCGTGGCTCCAAGCCAAAGACCGATGCCGATGAAGCCTAGGCGGAACCGTGGAAAGAGAAGCGCCAGCGCCATGAACAGAGCGCCGACGTTGGAGGAGTGGCCCGACGGAAAGCTCTGATGAAGAAAATCGGTACTGAAAGGGACGAAGCTGAAAATGCCTTCCTGATCATAAAGCAGCGGTCGAGCACGCCCGATTGCGAACTTCAGCAGATTGGAAACGATGCTGGCGAACAGAACCGAGAACCCGACATATGCGGTCATCTGCCCAAAATAGGCGAGCCGGAAACGGCCGCGTACCTTCCATAGTCGTCGACGAACGAAATAGCCGGTCGCCAGGATTGTCAAAAGACCGACGAGGATCCAGACAAGCCTGCCGACGTCAGTGACATCCCCGGCGATCGACACCAGCGGAGGCGAAAGGCTTTTGACTGCCTGCCCCAACGGGCGGTCGAAGACGAAGAAGGCAATGGCAACAGCGTTGATGGCAAAAAGCGCGAAGCCTTTCCAGGGAACCCGACGGTGGATTGAGCGCCGCGCAGCGTAGCGCTTTCGCAAATAGCTCCAGCAGTTCGGCTTGCGATCGATGGCTTCGTTCATTCTACTCCCGCTCTTTGCTCAGCGCAGAAGGGAAATAGGAACAGCATCGGCCGCCTTCAAGCAAAGGCCTTCCGCACCGGGCGATGCGGAAGGCCAAAAGCGTGTTTCACGTGAAATATCAGGCAGAAAGCGCCTTGAATTCGGCGAGGATCGCGTCGCCCATCTCAGCGGTTCCGACCTTCGTGCAGCCTTCGGCCATGATGTCGCCGGTGCGGATACCCTTATCGAGCACGTTGGCGATCGCCTTTTCGAGGTTGTCGGCTTCCTGCACGAGGTTGAAGGAATAGCGCAGGCACATGGCGAAGGACGCAATCATCGCGATCGGATTGGCAATGCCCTTGCCAGCGATGTCAGGAGCCGAACCGTGCACCGGCTCGTAGAGTGCCTTGCGCTTGCCGGTCTTGGCATCCGGCGCGCCGAGCGAAGCCGAAGGCAACATGCCGAGCGAGCCCGTCAGCATGGCGGCAACGTCGGAGAGCATATCCCCGAACAGGTTGTCGGTGACGATGACGTCGAACTGCTTCGGCGCACGCACCAGCTGCATGCCGCCGGCATCCGCCAGCATGTGCTCGAGCTTGACGTCCGAATACTTGTCCTTGTGCGTCGCGGTGACCACCTGGTTCCACAACACGCCCGACTTCATGACGTTGCGCTTTTCCATCGAGCAAACGCGATTCTGGCGCGTGCGGGCCATTTCGAAGGCCACGGCCGAGATGCGTTCGATCTCGTAGGTGTCATAGACCTGCGTGTCGATCGCGCGCTTCTGGCCGTTGCCGAGATCGGTAATGGTCTTCGGTTCGCCAAAATAGACGCCGCCCGTCAGTTCGCGGATGATCAGGATATCGAGGCCTTCGACCAACTCCGGCTTCAGCGAGGAAGCGGAAGCGAGCGCCGGGTAGCAGATGGCCGGACGCAGGTTGGCGAACAGCTCCAGATCCTTGCGCAGGCGCAGTAGGCCGGCTTCGGGGCGCACTTCATAGGGAACATCATCCCACTTCGGGCCGCCGACGGCGCCGAAGAGAACGGCATCGGCGGCAAGCGCCTTCTGCATGTCGCCTTCGGAGATCGCGGCACCATGCGCGTCATAGGCGCTGCCACCGACGAGGCCTTCGTCGGTGACGAAGCCGGCATTCATCGCCTCGTTCATATAGGCAATGATCTTGCGGACCTCACCCATGGCCTCGGGGCCGATGCCGTCGCCCGGCAGCAGGAAAAGATTGCGCGCTGTCATGAAACCCTCCGCGGAAAAACAAGTTGCGGTTTCTTAGACCTGCAAAATCGGCATTTCAAGCGAGTGCGAGGCCGATTCGGTACGGTTGCGGAATTACGGCCGAGATCCCTCGTTGACCGACCCGCGCAAGCGGGTCCACAAGGAGAGCCTGTATCGCCAAGCTCATCGGGTACCACCATGCCATCTGCACCGCTCCACCTCGACACACCGCTTTTCCGCACCTCCGCCGATTACAGCGCAAGCAACAAGCCGCTCTGGCTGAAGCTTGATGCGCTGCAGCCATCCGGCAGTTTCAAGCTCCGCGGAGTCGGCAGGCTTTGTCAGCATGAAATCGAAAATGGCGCCCGTGAGATTTTCTGCGCCTCCGGTGGCAATGCGGGGATCGCCGCCGCCTATGCCGGACGAGCGCTCGGCATTCCGGTGACGATCGTCGTGCCCGAGACGACGTCGCCGGAAGTGCGCCAATCGATCGAGGCGACCGGCGCGACGGTTCTGGTGCACGGATCGGTGTTCGACGAAGCCAATGCCTACGCAATCGAACGTGCGAATGCCAGAAACGCAGCCTATGTGCACCCGTTCGACCATCCGCTTTTGTGGGAAGGGCACGGCACATTGATCGACGAGGTTGTCGCAAAGGGCGCTCACTTTGATTGCGTCATCACGAGCGTCGGCGGCGGCGGCTTACTTGCGGGGATCGTTGCCGGACTTCAGCGAAACGGCTTGTCTGATGTGCCCGTCATTGCCGTTGAAACCGAAGGAGCCGCGTCCCTTCATGCCAGCCTTGCCGCAGGCGAATGCATCACCTTGCCGGCGATTACTTCCATCGCCAGCTCGCTCGGTGCGCGCCAGGTGGCCCGACACGTCTTCAACCTGCCGAAACACCACCCGATCGAGAGCGTGACGGTGACCGACGCACAGGCAGTCGCCGCCTGCATCAAGTTCGCCGATGCCTATCGCATCCTGGTCGAACCCGCTTGTGGCGCAGCGCTCGCGGTCGCCGACGTCCATGCCGATATCCTCGAGCGGTTCAAAAATCCGCTGATCGAGGTCTGCGGCGGCATCGGCGTTTCCATGGAGAAGCTTAAAACGTGGAAAGAGCTGTTGCTGTAAGCCGACCAAAGAAAAAGCCGGGCAAAAGGCCCGGCTTTGACGACTGGTATGTTTTCCAGGACTACGCTGCCCAGGGGCGCGATGCCGTGTTCTTGGCTTCGAAGCTGTCGATCGCCTCGCCCTTCTCGAGCGTCAGGCCGATATCGTCGAGGCCGTTCAGTAGGCAGTGACGCTTGAACTCGTCGAGATCGAACTTGATCGAGCCACCGTCCGGACCGGTGATCTCGAGGTTTTCCAGATCGACCGTCAGGATCGCGTTGGAGCCGCGCGAGGCGTCATCCATCAGCTTGTCGAGGTTTTCCTGGCTGACCTTGATCGGCAGAATGCCGTTCTTGAAACAGTTGTTGTAGAAGATGTCGGCAAAGCTGGTCGAGATGACGCAACGGATGCCGAAGTCGAGGAGCGCCCACGGCGCATGCTCGCGCGACGAGCCGCAACCGAAGTTGTCGCCGGCAACGAGGATCTTTGCATTCTGATAGGCGGGCTTGTTCAGCACGAAATCCTGGTTCAAGGAGCCGTCTTCATTGTAACGCGCTTCAGCGAAAAGACCCTTGCCAAGACCCGTGCGCTTGATCGTCTTCAGGTAGTCCTTCGGAATGATCATGTCGGTATCGATGTTGACAACCGGCAGAGGGGCAGCAACGCCCGTCAGCTTTGCGAATTTGTCCATGGCCTGGCTCCAATGTCAGCAGACGTAGTTTTGTTAATCTGCGTTTAGTCCAGATTTCGACCGAAATGAAGGAAAATTTATATCGTCTATGCGGCTGCGCGCGGATTCGACGCACAGCCGCCATGGTCGTCATGAGATCAGTTTGCGTTCGCTGGCGCATTCATCGCCCAGAGAACCCCGAAAGGGTCGCGGAGCTGACCGTATCGATCACCCCAGAACATCAGCTGGACGGGTAGGATCACCTCGGCGCCGGCGGCAACGGCGCGGTCCCACCAGAAATCGATGTCGTCGATAACAAGCTGAAGCGTGAAGCCCTGATGCTTTTCAAAGGGATGACCATGCTCGGGATAGGCATCACAAAGCATCAACGAGCTTCCGTTGATGTAGAGGTGGACATGCATCGTCCGCCCGTTTTCGTCAGGCGGGACGACAAACGCCTCCTCAGCACCAAATGCACGCTTGTAGAATTCTGCGGCCTTCAGCGCGCCGTCGACCGTGACATAAGGCAGCAAGCCATTCTTGACCGGTGGCATCTTCATCGTGCCGGTTTCCGTTGCAGTATCCATACTGTCCTCCATGATTTGATTGGTTCGGGTAAAACCCTGACCTTTCAAAGACGCGGGAAGATCAGTCGAGCCGACAGCGATGCAAAATTTTTCTGGAAGCGACCTGAGATTAGAGGTCGATGATCGTGCCGCGCCCGTCATTCCAGATGCGCATGTTCTCGCCGGAATGTGGTTTTGCCTTGGCTGTGGCGCGGACCGGTGCCGGCTTCATCTTCAGCGAAAGCGCGCGGCCAACCATAAGCACCGTCAGGATACCACCGACTGCCAGCGTCACGGAAAATGTGACGAACGCCAGCGCAACGAAGGCGGTGATGCCTGCGAGCAGGAGGAAGACGGAACGAATGCTTTGCATGGTTTTAGACCTTTCTTCGGAAAGGAATGTGGTCCTTCTTTTCTTTCTCTGCAAGGTGAGCATGGCTTTTTGTTGTCTTGCCACCTGTCATAAAGCTTGGCACACATTTGTGATGACCCGCAATTCTCCGACTCGTTCCTTGAACCTGCGCCGCTCGGTGCTGAGCGTCCCTGCCATCAATGCGCGCGCCCTGGAAAAGACTCATGCGCTCGATTGCGACGCCGTCATCTTCGATCTCGAGGACTCCGTGGCCCCGGAACGGAAGGAGGAAGCCCGCGAGAATCTAAAGGCCTTTTTTTCGGGCGCTCCTCTTGTGAACAAGGAGCGGATCATCCGCATCAATGCGCTGGATTCCACATTCGGAAATGCGGACATCGAACTGGTATTGGCACTGGAGCCGGATGCCGTACTCCTGCCGAAAGTGGACGAGCCTCAGGATGTGATGTCCATAAGCGACCGGCTTGCCGATGCCGACGCGCCGGAAAGCCTCCGCATCTGGGCGATGATCGAAACACCCCGTGGCATTCTGAACGCGGCCGCGATTGCCGAAGCTGGGCGCACGCCTGGCTCACGGCTCGATTGTTTCGTCGTCGGCCTCAACGACCTGCGCAAGCAGACCGGCGTCCTGCCACAGCCGGGCCGTACCTATCTCGTGCCCTGGTTGATGCAGGTGGTACTTGCCGTGCGCGCCTATGGCCTCGACGCGATCGACAGCGTCTTCAACGATTTCAAGGATGCCGATGCCTTCGATGCCGAATGCGCGCACGCCCGCGCCATGGGCTTCGACGGTAAGATGCTGATTCACCCGGCTCAGATCGAAGCCGCCAACCGGCATTTCGGCCCGGATGAGGCGGCAATTGCCGAGGCGGAGGCGATCATCGCCGCCTTTGCCGACCCCGCTGCAGATGGCCTGAATGTCATCAATGCCAATGGTCGGATGATCGAGCGGCTACACCTTGTCCAGGCGGAAAGTCTGGTTCATAAAGCCCGCCTGATTGCAGAACGCCAAACGGCGAAGTGAAAGACGACTTTAGATGAAGCTTTATCGCCTTCTGACCGGCCAGGATGATGCCGCTTTCTGTCACCGCGTAACCGACGCCCTCAACAAGGGCTGGTCGTTGAACGGCTCGCCGTCGCTGACCTTCAACACCCAGACCGGCCAGGTGATTTGTGCTCAGGCGATCGTCAAGGAAGTCGAAGGCAAGGATTACCACCCGGACATGAAGCTGTCCGAACAGTAAGCGAAGGCTTAGCGTTCGGCCGCCTCTTCGGCGCTCGCCTCGATCCGTTCCATGTCGTCGTCGCTAAGACCGAAATGGTGGCCGATCTCATGGATGAGGACGTGAGTAATGATGTCGCCCAGCGTCTCATCGTTCTCGGCCCAGTAGTCGAGGATCGGCCGCCGGTAGAGGCGGATACGGTTCGGCAATTCGCCGGTTTCCATTGTGAAACGCTCGGAGATGCCTCGGCCTTCAAAGAGGCCGAGAAGGTCGAACGGCGTTTCCAGCGCCATGTCCTCGAACACGTCGTCGTCAGGGAAGTCCTCGATCTCGATCGTCAGATTGGTGGTCAGTGAGCGAAACTCTTCCGGCAGGTGGCTGTACGCCTCCATTGCCAACGACTCGAAAGTACTGATCGTCGGAGCGTGGCGATCCTGCCAATTATCGCTCTGGTCTATGCGGGCCATAAAAATTCCCTTCCTTTGCCGCCCATATAGAACCTTTGCGTACGATTTTCGAGAGCGGAATCAAAGGCAGGAATAAATTCACATCGAATGCCTGTTGACTCTTTCGCCCGCCTCTGGAATCCATAAGAACATAACAGGAACATATGAGACTTGGAGAACGTCATGGCACAGTCGGCCGTGACGCGCGAGCGGCTTTTTGCGCTCCGCGAAACCATTGCAAAGCTTGAAGGAAAGCCCGCGCCGGCCTTGGCTGCAGCGCAAGGCGAAGCCTTGGCCGAAAGGGACCTCTCCACCAACAACGACAGTGGCCTGCGTCTTCCTCTTGGAATCCCCGCGCTCGACGAGGCAGTTGATGGCGGCCTGCCGCTCGACGGGATCACCGAGGTTCGTTCCGACCTCTTACGCGAAGCCGGCGCTGGCAGTGGCTTCATGCTGGCGCTTGCCGCCATGCTGCAGCGCCAAGTGGAAGAGAGCCACAGTGCTTCGTTGCCGATCCTCTGGATCGCAGACATCGTTTCCACGATGGAAGCAGGCGTCCCCTACGCCGTGGGCCTGCGCGATTTCGGCCTGAAACCGGACCAGTTCTTCTATGCCAGCCCACGCAAGCTTGAAGATGCCCTTTGGCTTGCCGAGGCCGCAGTCGAAAGCGGCGTCTTTCCTGCGACGATTCTGGAGGTTCGCGGCAATCCGAAGCCCTTCGGCCTGACGGAAAG
Source organism: Rhizobium sp. BK399 (assembly GCF_014194695.1). GTDB lineage: Bacteria > Pseudomonadota > Alphaproteobacteria > Rhizobiales > Rhizobiaceae > Rhizobium. The sequence continues at coordinate 12,778 of NZ_JACIAH010000013.1, forward strand.
CCGTCGTTTGAGCTTGCGGGCGAAAGCATCTAAACGCCCGCTTTTCCTGTTGCGGCAAGCTGGAGAGGAAGAAGCCAGCAGCGCTTGCTTCCGCTTCCTTGTGGCACCCGCGCCGGCACAGGCGCGACCCTTGCCGGATGGCACGATGCTGGGCGGTAGCATCGGCAATCCGGTTTTTCATCTCACCCTGGAGAAGAGCCGCAACCCGGCTCCCCTCTCCTTTCTACTGGAGTGGAACCCTCATGACCGCCGTTTTTTCGCCGTCTCCCGATCAGTCGACCCTCGCCTTCCAGACGAACGCGCAACGCATTCTGGCACTCCACTTTCCACATCTTCCAACCGACCGGATATCAAGAAAGAAATGGGGGCTCTCCTGGCGTTCGCGCGGACGTCCTGAGGCCGCACCGATCGTCTGTTCTAGCCGTCTCAACAATACCATGCGGCTCACAGCGCTGGACGAGGCAGCCGAAACCCTCAATCTCCGAAAGCACATGGGCGTCGCCGAAGCCCGCGCCATCCACCCCACGCTTGATGTGATCGAGGACGACCCGGCCGCCAACCGGCGCTTCCTGGAAGCGATTGCCGATTGGTGCGATCGCTACACTCCGCTTGTCGCTCTCGATGGCGTGGATGGCCTGTTTCTGGACATAACCGGCTGCGCCCATCTGTTCGGTGGTGAGACGTCCCTTCTCAAGGATATTCTCGCAAGACTCTTCCAGATGGGAATTGACGCCCGCGGCGCGATCTCTTCCTCACCTGGATTGTCCTGGGCCATCAGCCGTTTCGGCCAAGGCGGCATCATCGAGTATGGAGAGGCCGAACAGGCGCTGGCCCCCTTGCCCGTCGCGGCCTTGCGTCTAGAGGAAGAAACGATAGGAGGCCTGAACAAGATGGGCCTTAAATATGTCGGCGATTTGCTGACCGCGCCGCGCGCCCCGCTCACCCGCCGCTTTGGCGGAACGGTGCTCTTGAGACTCGATCAGGCGCTTGGAACCGATGAGGAACCGGTTTCTCCACGCCTGCCCGTCGCAAGCCTCTCGGTCGAACGTCGCCTGATTGAGCCGATCGCGGCCGAAGACGATATCCTTGCGCTCACCGACCAGATTGCCGTCTCCCTGAAGCCCTTGCTCGAAGCGCGTGGCGCCGGCGGCCGCATCTTCGAACTGGTGCTGTTCCGTGTCGACGGCAAGGTGTTTCGGATTTCTGCCGGAACCGCGCAGCCCTTGCGGGAGCCCAACCGCATCGCCGCCCTCTTTGCCGAACGCCTGCAGGCAATTCACGACGATTTCGATGCCGGTTACGGATTCGAGATCCTTCGTCTCAACGTACTCCTGCACGAGGACTTCGTGACCTCGCAGGGGGATTTCGAACACCGCCAGCAGAAGGATGCCTCTCTTGCTGCCTTCGTGGATCGGGTTTCCGCCCGCCTTGGAGAAGACTGCCTGCAAACCTTCCAATTGCGGGAGAGCCACATACCGGAAAGAGCCTCCGTTACAGTGCCAGCGATCGATCATCTGTCCGCCCCGAAAACCCGGGAGGGACATCCACCGCCGGCCAGGAGCGAGCGGCCCATCCGGCTATTGCGGAAAGCGGAGCCGATGGAGGCCTTTGCCATCGAAATTCCCGATGGCGCACCAGCGAGCTTTCATTGGCGACGCATGCAGCACCGTGTCTTGAAGAGCGAGGGACCGGAGCGACTGGCAACGGAATGGTGGCTAGATGGTGCGGAAGCTGCGGATCGAGACTATTTCCGGATCGAGGACGATAAGGGACGTCGCTTCTGGATCTATCGCCAGGGCCATTATGAGCGGGACACCGCACAGAGCTGGTTCATGCATGGGATCATTGCCTGATGTCCGCCTTCTTCGAAATCGGCGCAAGGAGCAATTTCTCCTTTCTGGAGGGCGCCTCCAAGCCCGAGGAGATGATCGTTCAGGCTGCCGTTCTGAAGCTTGGAGGCCTTGGCATTGCCGACCGAAATTCAGTTGCGGGTGTCGTCCGGGCCCATGCCCAGGCAGAGGCGATCCGGAAAAAGTTCGAACGAATGAGAGCCGGGCTTCTGGAGGAGCGCGAGAAGAAGGACATCATTCCCGATCCGATCCGTTTCCAGCCGGGAGCCCGTCTGGTTTTTACAGACGGAACGCCTGACATTCTTGCCTACCCCCGAAATCGTCGAGGCTGGGCGCATCTTTGCCGGTTGCTGAGCAACGGAAACCTGAGAGCCGAGAAGGGTAAGTGCATTCTGTCGGAAGAGGATCTGATGGAATGGGGCGACGGCATGATGCTTGCAATCATTCCGCATCCATCCATTGCCGATGATAACAATCACGCCGCTTTCGAAGCCTGTCTGGAGCGGTTCAGAAGACGCTTCCGGAAAAACATCCACATGGCGCTCGCTCCCGCCTATGACGGCCGCGATAAGCGCATGTTTGCGACCATCGCCATGCTGGCGGACCGCAACCGCATCCCGCTGATCGCAACCAACCAGCCGCTCTACCACGATACCGCCCGCCGCCCTCTCGCCGATATCGTGACATCAATCCGGGAGCACGTTTCCATTCCCGTGGCTGGCTTTCTCCTGGCTCCAAATGCCGAACGCTATCTCAAGAGTGGCAGCGAAATTCTGCGCCTCTTCAGAGACTATCCGCAGGCAGTCACGAACACAGCGAAGTTCTTTGGCAGCCTTTCCTTTTCGCTCGACGAACTGGAACACAATTACCCCTCCGAGAATGACGAGGGGGAAACGCCTTATGAAACACTGGAACGCCTGACCAATTCAGGTGCAGCAAAGCGCTTCCCCGACGGCGTACCTGAGAAAGTTCAGAAGAACATTGAGTACGAGTTGGATCTCGTTCGCCGGAAGCAATATGAATCATACTTCCTGACGGTCCATCGGATCATCCAGTATGCCCGGCACGAGAGGAGGATCCTCTGCCAGGGGCGCGGCTCCGCTGCAAACTCGGTGATTTGCTATTGCCTGGAGATAACCGAGGTCAATCCGGAGAAGAGCACCCTGCTTTTCGACCGCTTCCTCTCGATGGACCGCGACGAGCCGCCTGATATCGATGTCGATTTCGAGCACGAGAGGCGCGAGGAGGTCATCCAGTATATCTATCAGACGTACGGCAAGGAACATGCCGGCTTGACGGCAGGGGTAACGACCTACCGTACCCGGTTCGCCGGGCGCGAGGTCTCTAAGGCTTTCGGCCTCTCGGAGGACGTCCAGTCGGCAATCGGCAGCCTGGTCTGGGGCTGGTCGGAAGAGAAGTTGTCCGAGCGCGAAGCAAGGGCCGCCGGGCTCGAAACCTCCGATCCCATGACAAAGAACGTGCTGAAATATGCATCCGAGCTTCTCAGTTTTCCCCGGCACCTCACCCAGCATGTCGGAGGTTTCGTCATCACAAGGGACAGGCTGGATGAAGTCGTTCCGATCATGAAGACGGCAATGCCCGGGCGCTATATGGTCGAATGGGATAAGGATGATCTCGACAATCTGAAAATCCTCAAGGTCGACATTCTGGCGCTCGGAATGCTGACCGCATTGAAGCGGGCATTCGATCTGCTTCTCCTGCACTACGACGTCAAAAAGACGCTTGCCGATCTCGGCAACGCTACGCATGAAGACGAGAAGCCTGTCTATGCGATGATGTGTCGAGCCGACACGCTTGGCGTCTTCCAGATCGAGAGTCGGGCGCAGATGAGCATGTTGCCACGTCTGAAACCGAAGGAGTTCTACGACCTTGTCATCGAGGTCGCCATCGTCAGACCCGGCCCCATCCAGGGTGACATGGTTCACCCATACCTGAAGCGCAGAGAAGCCGAGGCACGTGGCATCCCAGCGACTTACCCGAGCGAGGAACTGAAGGGGGTTTTGGAGCGAACACTTGGCGTGCCACTCTTTCAGGAGCAAGCCATGCAGATCGCCATCACGGCAGCGGGTTTTCGGCCAGCCGAAGCGGATCAACTGAGGCGAGCCATGGCGACCTTCAAGCGGACAGGCACCATCGGCAATTTCGAAACGCGGTTCATGGAAGGCATGGTCGCGAAGGGTTACGCTCGTGATTTTGCCCAGCAATGTTTCAACCAGATCAAGGGATTTGGCGAATATGGTTTCCCGGAAAGCCACGCCGCCTCTTTCGCTTTGCTGGTCTATGCCTCGTCCTGGGTAAAGGCTTATTACCCCGACGTCTTCTGTGCAGCGATGCTGAATTCACAGCCCATGGGCTTCTATGCCCCAGCTCAACTCGTCCGGGACGCCCGGGAGCATGGCGTTGAGATTCGGCCGGTCGACATCAATGAATCGAATTGGGATTGCTTGCTTGAGGAGGCCGAATTCAACAGACGGACCGTTGATTTCCGGCATGCCGCCATGCGGGAAATCATCCAGACGAAGCGAGCCGTTCGGCTTGGCTTCAGGCAGATAAAAGGCCTTTCGGAAGCGAGCATGCAGCAACTCGTCGCAAATAGAGGCAAGGGCTATTCCTCGATTCGCGATCTCTGGCTGCGCTCAGGCCTGCATAAAGCGGATATAGAACGGCTCGCCGATGCGGATACCTTTCATTCCATAAGACTATCACGACGCGAAGCGCTCTGGGCCGTGCGGGCGCTCGATGCGAAAAGCGCCGCTGAAAAACTCCCTCTGTTCGACCAAGTGAGTCACATCGATCTACAGCTCGAGCCTGAGACGCGTCTGCCGGAAATGCTGGCTGGTGAACAGGTGGTTGAAGACTATCGCTACCTTTCGCTATCTTTGAAAGGCCACCCCGTCTCATTCCTTCGTAACGAGTTCCGCAAGGCCGGGGTGGTGCGGAATGTCGATCTTCTGACCGTCCCGAACGGAAGAAGAGTAACGATCGCTGGCCTGGTTTTGGTGCGTCAGCGTCCCGGCTCAGCCAAGGGCGTCATCTTCATGACACTCGAGGACGAGACGGGCGTTGCCAATGCGATTGTCTGGAAGAAGGTCTTCGAGAAGTATCGCCCGATCGTCATGGGTGCGCGGCTCGTGAAAATATATGGCAAGCTTCAGAGCCAGAGCGGCGTGATCCACACTGTCGTCGACCATATCGAGGATATGACCCCTGCGCTTGGCATCCTCCAGAAGGAAGCCCGTCGCTTCGGCGTGAGCGATCGTTCGGACGAAGCGCTCAATCCGACGATGGACCCGCGACAAAGGAAACTCGCAAACTCACTTGAAAAGGCTGCCATGGAGAAGAGGCTGACTTCAAGCCATTCCGAAGCGAGAGAAACAGCTAACATTATGCCAAGGGGCCGCAATTTTCATTGAGATCGCGATCTGGTGGATTCGCAATGCACCTGAAAGCTTGTTCCGAGCGCCACACGGTCTGCGACCAATGAACTACCCCCCGCGACTCGATTTTTTCTTGACACATATCATCTTCTTTTGCAGAAAAGGGGATAGTGAATGTCATGTTTGGAATGATGCCGTGCTTGTCTGCAGCTGCAACTACATAACTGATCACGAAATCCGGGAAGTCATCAATGAGCTTCTCGATCAGGACTGTTGGCAGCTCATTGTTCCAGCAAAGGTCTACCACGCCATGGAAAAACGGGGCCGCTGCTGCGGCTGCTTCCCGAATGTGGTCGATATCATCATCCAGACAACCGAAGAATATCACGCCCGTCACGACTCGACGGACGCCGAAATATTTGATTTCATGTCCCGCCTCAGAGAATTCCACGAAGAAAACAGGAGAGCGGACATTGAAAGGCGACAAAAAAGTCATCGAGCGGCTTAACGAGGCCCTCTTTCTCGAACTCGGCGCCGTAAACCAGTACTGGGTCCACTACCGACTTCTTGAAGATTGGGGCTACACCAAGCTAGCCAAGAAGGAGCGGGCGGAATCCATCGAGGAAATGCACCACGCCGATCGCCTGGTTGCACGTATCATCTTCCTCGAAGGCCATCCCAATCTCCAGACCCTCGCTCCTCTTCGCATCGGCCAGAACGTCAAGGAAGTTCTGGAAGCCGACCTTGCCGGCGAATACGATGCGCGCACGGCCTACAAGAAATCACGCGACATCTGTCATGAGGCCGGCGACTACGTCTCGATGAAGCTTTTCGAAGAGCTCCTCGCGGACGAGGAAGGCCACATCGACTTCCTCGAGACGCAGCTTGATCTGCTCGGCAAGATCGGCGAATCGAAATACGGCCAACTCAACGCCGACTCTGCCAACGAGGCCGAGTAATCCTCGTAGTGACCGGCAGCTCCGGCCGCCGGTCATTCACTCTGCGGCGCTTAGACCAACCAAGTGCCTGAACTCGTCGACGACCTGCTCATAGACAGCCCGCTTGAAGGGTACGATAAGACCGGGCAGGCTCTCCATCGGCTTCCACTCCCAGGCATCGAACTCAGGCGCATGCCCGCCTGGCGGCGGATTGATTGCGACCTCGCTCTCATCGCCATCGAAGCGGAACGCGAACCAGCGCTGCGTCTGACCGCGGAACTTGCCTTTCAATCCGATGCCGATCAGCTGCGGCGGCAAGTCATAATTGATCCAGTTCCGCGCCTCCGCGAGCAGCGTCACGGTACGAATGCCTGTTTCCTCGTAAAGCTCGCGGTAGGCCGCCTCAAGCGGATCCTCGCCCTTGTCGATGCCGCCCTGCGGCATCTGCCAAAGCTGCGGCGATCCATCATACTCGGAATTCTCTTCCGGAATCCGTCGCCCCGCCCACACCAGGCCCTGACGGTTGAGGATCATGACACCGACACAGGGGCGGTACGGCAGGTCCTCGGCTTTGACGATCGGCTTGCTCATCGGCTCTCTCTATTCAAGGTCTTTTGAGATCATTGGTCAGTGCTGCGACACCCACGACTTCAATGCCTCGCATCGCCGCTTCCTGTGTCCATTGCGCGATCGCGTCAATGCTCTCATCGAAGGCGGCAGCGACGCCGATCGCCTGGCCGTTGCGCTTTGCAACGCGCTCCAGCTCGTCCAGTTTCTGGATGATGGCTTTCACGTCAAGCTGCTTGTCCAACTGCACATCTGCGAAGGCGTAGGGCGTTTCTGTTCCTTTGGCGATCGCGGCGGTCTTGGACTGCGCTGACGTTCCGTCATCAAGGAACAACAGCCCGCGCTTTTCGATGTCCCGCAAAACCGGCTCCATGGCATTGGGGTCGGAAAGGAAGCGCCCGCCCTGATAGTTCATGACGCCGGTATAGTTGGTGATCTCGCCCATCGCCCGGTGCAGGTTTTCAATATTTTTCGCAGCCGATGTCGAGGTCAGGAGCGTATCCGGTCCAGGATCGTTTGCCGGATAATCAAAAGGCTCGAACGGAACCTGCAACAGGATTTCGTGGCCACCACGGCGCGCCTCCTGCATCCAGCGCTGCAAGCTGTTGCCGCTGGCGGCAAAGGCGAGCGTGACCTCCTCAGGCAACTGTTGAATGGCCCGCTGCGTGCCCGTCTGGCTAAGCCCGAGACCGCTGACAACGATCGCGATGCGTGTTCCGTGAGCGCCCGACCATGGCCGTGCATACTGGTCCATCGGGCGCCGTCCGTCCGGCCCAACGATCGGCAGTCGCCCAAATGGCGTCTCCTCCAGAAGCGCGTCGTTCGGCAAGGCCGCCACCCGTGGATCCTGTCCGATCTGCGAGGCATCGACCAGCACTGGACCATTTCCATCGCGTTGTCTTGGGGAGTATTTCGTGACCACCGATCCGTCGCCGGTGACCATCTGCTCCACATTCGCGCCCGACCTAGGGCCGGATGGCGCCATGCCAGGAGCGGCTGCGGATGGGGGCTGCGGCGGCACCTGATTTTGAACTGTGTCAGAAGGTGGGGCAGTCGTCTGGTTTTGCGCCGGCGGCTTTTCTCGTTTCAATCCGTCACCGCGAAACGCAGTGTAGAGCGATGAAGCCCCGATCAGCACGAGACAAATCCCGGCGACAACGCGCCCGGTGCGCAGAATACCCGGCCGCTGGCGCTTGGCCTTTCGGTTCTGTCCCAGAGGGGCGTGCAGATCGGTATTCAAACTTCTTTTCCGCTTCAGAGTCAGGACAGCAAAAAGGCGTCAGGCCGGACACACCATCCAGCCTGACGCCTCAAATTGCAATCACTTGGCGCTGACGGCCTTGTCCGGATTCGGCGGGAAGGCCGGATCGGTCTTCTTGCCGCGAAGCAGGTCAAGCGCGTAGTTGAGCTGGACGTCGTCCTTCGGATCCGGCGGAATATAGGCAACCGAACCGGAGCCTTCGTCCGTCTCGCTCTGACCCTTGATGTGCCCGCGCAGGCTGGACTCGCCTTCGGTGACCATCTTGCCCTTCAGATCATCGGGCAGCGGCTCCTCGACCTTGATATCAGGCGTGATACCGGTGCCCTGGATGGAGCGGCCCGACGGCGTGTAGTAGAGCGCAGTCGTCAGGCGCAGCGCGCCGTTTTCACCGAGCGGGATGATCGTCTGGACCGAGCCCTTTCCGAACGAACGCGTGCCGAGAACCGTCGCACGACGCAGGTCCTGCAGCGCACCCGCAACGATTTCCGAAGCAGACGCCGAACCACCGTTGATGAGCACGATCACCGGCTTGCCGTCCGTCAGATCGCCCGGGCCAGCGTTGAAGCGGCGGGTTTCGTCCGGATTGCGGCCGCGGGTCGACACCACCTCGCCACGCTGCAGCAGCGCATCCGATACCTGGATCGCCTGATCGAGCAGACCGCCGGGGTTCAGGCGAAGGTCGAGCACATAGCCCTTCAGCTTGTCGGCCGGGACCGTCTTCTTGATCTTCTCGATAGCCTTCTCGAGGTCGGGATAGGTCTTTTCCGTGAAGGAGATGACGCGCAGATAACCGACATCATCCTCGACGCGCGACTTGACGGCCTGAACCGCGACAACGTCTCGGACGATCGTCAGTTCAATCGGCTTGTCGGCACCCTTGCGGATCAACGTCAGCTTGATCGGCGTATTGACCGGACCGCGCATCTTTTCGACAGCGTCTTCCAGCTTCAGGCCACGAACCGACTGACCGTCGATCTCGGAGATGTAGTCTCCAGCAAGAACGCCGGCCTTTGCCGCAGGCGTGTCGTCGATCGGGGTGATGACCTTGACAAGCTCGTCTTCCATCGTGACCTCGATGCCGAGGCCGCCGAATTCACCCTTCGTCTGGGTCTGCATGTCGGCCGCATCCTTGGCATTCATGTAGCTCGAATGCGGATCCAGCGAGGAAAGCATGCCATTGATGGCATTTTCGATGAGTTTGTCCTCGGCCGGCGGCGTCACATACTGTGCGCGCACGCGCTCAAAGACGTCACCAAAAACGGAAAGCTCCTTATAGGTGGAGGCTCCAGCTGCTTCCGCAGGCACGCCCGCCGAATAGATGACGCTCATCGCGGTCGCACCCATCAATGCGCCGACCAGAACAAGAGAAGCCCTACGAATCATTGCGTGCCTTTCCAGTGTCTTTAGCGGTCCACCAAGGCCGGGAATCGACCGGTTTTCCATCTTTTCGAAATTCAATGTAAAGCGTTGGACGGTTGGTTTCCAGCGCCAATGCAGTCGCGCTCGCCACTCTTTTTGCACCCATTGCGGCAAGCGGTTCGCCAGCGAAGACGAATTTGCCCTGGCGCGTGCTGATCGTCTCCATGCCGGAGAGGACGAGATGGTAGCCGTCGCCGACGTCTAGGATGATCATTTGGCCGTAGCTGCGAAATGCGCCCGCATAGACAACAAGGCCATCTGCGGGAGCGGTAACCACCGTTTCCGGATTGGTGGCAAGCGTCACTCCCAATGCCTCATGGCCGGTTCCGTCGGCATCGCCGAACTGGCGGAGCGCATCGCCTGCCACAGGCAATTCCAGCTTCGCCTTCAATTCTCCGAAGGGATATGCGGGCGCAATGCGGTTTTTATCAGGCACACCGCTCTCCGCGAGCGCCTTGGCTTGGGCACGCTGCTCCTCGGTCAAGAGCTTGCGGTTCTCCTCGGCCTGGCGAGCTGCAGCCGCCGCTTCCCGAACCGATGCAATCTCGGTTTCCATCGACGCCACCAGACCCTCCAAGCTTGTCGCCTTGCTGGCAAGATCTTCCGAGTGCTTCTTCTCCGCGTTCAGTTCTGCGGCGCTGCTGCGGCTCAGCTTCTCGTTTTCGGCAAGAAGCAGATCCATGCGGCGCTCTTCTTCGATGTTGTTCGTCATCGTCGTGGTGAGCGCTGACTTTTCCGCAGCACTTGCTGCTTGCAATGCAGAAAGGTTAGCAAGATCGCCAGCGAGCTTGTCTGTCTCCTTTCGAATTCCGGGAACCACGGCGCCGAGCAGGATCGCGCTGCGCACTGAGGCGAGCGCGTCGTCGGGTGTGACGAGCAGGGCAGGTGGCGGATTGCGACCCATCCGCTGCAAGGCCCCTAGCACCTCCGCCAGCAAGCCGCGTCGTTCATACAGGGAACGCCGAACCGTATCTTCCTTCAAGCCCAGATCGGCAAGCTTCTTCTCACTCTCCAAAATCTGCTTCTCGAGCGCCTTGCGCCGCGTCGCTGAATCGATCAGCGCCTGACGAACACTGCCGCTGCTCTTGTCCAGATCCGCGATGCTCTTCTCCAACTCGGCAACCTTGCCGGATGAGAGGCCTATCGTCTTCGACAAGGCATCAAGCTCGGCTCGCGTCTCGTCTCGTTTCTTCGCGAGGTCGGCCGCCGGATCCGGTGGCGGCTGGGCAACGGCTGCACCTGCCACAGTAGGCGCCTCGCCCGGCGACATCCCTGCAACTTCCGGCGCATCTTGTGCGAAGGCGCTGGCGGCGAAAGGGCGGCTTACAACTGCCGCCAGAGACATGCTCAAGCCTGCGGCCAGGGCCGACAAAATGACGTATTTTGGCTTGAACACACGCGTCGGCATATGAACTTCGAGATCCCTTTCAAATCGCGCGGAGATTAAGCTGATTTGACATTCTTTGCCAGATCGATTGAGGGTTTGCGCGCCCCAGGATGGACACGCTCGCGTGAGCAACGGAACCCATCAAACGCGATGATAGGGATGGCCGGAAAGGATCGTGACGGCTCGATATAACTGCTCAGCAATCAGAGTACGAACCAGCTGATGCGGCCAGGTCATCTTGCCGAGGCAAAGCGTGGCATCGGCAAGATCATACAGCGACGGATCGAGACCGTCAGCACCGCCGATGGCGATCATCAGGTCACGTTTGCCCCGGTCGCGATAGTTTCCAAGGAGATTGGCAAAGCCTTCGCTGTCCAGCGCCTTGCCCCGCTCGTCCAACAGGATGAGGATACTCCCATCCGCCAGCGACTTCTGCAGCATTGCCGCTTCGTCACGCTTGCGCGTATCGGCATTCGACGCGCGGCTTTCAGCAACTTCGGCGACGCGGGAGAATTCGAGGCCGACAGCAGGACCGGCCTTGGCAAAACGATCGAAATAGCGGGCCGCAAGATCCTTCTCGGGGCCGGACTTCAGCCGCCCCACTGCAAAAAGACCAACACGCATTATCCGCTCCTGCAATTCGGCAAAGGGCGGCGCACATATGCCACCTGGCCGGATCCAATCATCCGGCCTAAATTGCTTGCCGTCTATCCGGCACCAGACGCAGCGTCCAGGCAGCCTGTTAGTGCACCGTTTCTTCGTCCATGTCGGGCGCGGCCCACATCTTTTCGATGTTGTAGAACTCGCGTATCTCTGGACGGAAGACATGGACGATGACATCGCCGGTGTCGATCAGGATCCAATCACCGCCTTCCTGACCCTCGACGCGGGCGCTTCCAAGGCCCTCGTCTTTCAGATCGGTCAGCAAGTGGTCGGAGATCGCCATGACATGCCTGCTCGAGCGCCCGGAGACGACGACCATGAAGTCTCCCAGTGCCGATTTTCCAGCGATGTCGATGGTGACGATATCTTCAGCTTTAGAGTCCTCAAGGCTTGTGAGGACGGCGTGTAGGGCGCGGGCGGCAGCATCGGCGCCACGTTCCGGGCTCTTCGGGACAACGGCAAGCGTTTTTCCCTTGGCGTGTACTGTTGTCAGTGCTTTCCCTTTCTCGGAATGACAAAACATGCACATCACTGATTTGGACAACCAAATCATAGTTAAGATAGGCACCAAACCATTAATGTTTCAAGACGCGCACAATCACAAAGCGTGAATATCCGCTTTGGCGCGACAACTCATCCTTGGATGGAAGACTGTATATGGCCGGCTGTGTACAGTGCTTCCGACCATACGTAAAGTAAGTCCGTTTCCGATCGCAAAGACCCTTGCCATGAAAAGCTCCGCAATAAACACGCTTACTCCAGTCCTCCGTATCAGCTTTCCCCACGAAGACCGGCTCGGGCGCGGCAAAATGGAATTGCTCGAGCACATCAGGGAAACAGGATCGATTTCCGCAGCCGGCAGGGCGATGGACATGTCTTATCGTCGCGCCTGGCTATTGGTGAGCGACATGAACAGGATGTTCCTCGAGCCCGTGGTCGAATCGCAAAGGGGAGGGCAAAAGGGAGGCGGGGCGGCGCTGACACCATTTGGCGATGAACTGCTTGCCCGCTTTCGAAAGATGGAACAAGTCATGAAGGCGACCCTCGCGGATGACCTGGCATGGCTGGAGGCCAACCGATCCACCCAAAACAGCCGCTGATCACGGCTCTAGAGCAACCGTCTTTATGACAGCGAAAACCGGCGCCCCGACACGCAGGCCCAGCCGCTCTGCCGAAAAGCTGGTAATCCGGGAAAGGATGGGATCTCCGCCGCAATCAACGAGCACGTCGATTGTCGCGTCGTCGGCTTGGGTCATGGCCTGAACGTGACCTTCAAGCACGTTGAGCGCGCTCAAGGCTTCGGGCCTTTTCATTGCGAGCATCACATCGCGCGCGGGGATTCGCACCCGAACGGTCTTGCCCGGCACCAGCATTGCTCCAGGGATGTGAAGTCTTGCCGATTTCAGGGCAATCGTCGCAATGCGATGCCGTTCGTCAACGCTCTCCACCTTTCCCTCAAGAAGCGCACCCGCCTCACGCCGCTCGAACGAGGCCGGCGGATGGCTAAGGACATCTGCCGCTGAGCCGACCGCCTCGACCTTGCCGTCCCGCATGACCACGACCTGGTTGGCGAGGCGTGCTACCTCGGCGATCGAATGGCTGACATAGACGATCGGAATGTCCATCTCGTCGCGCAACCGCTCGAGATAGGGCATCACCTCAGCCTTTCGGGCATCATCCAACGCCGCCAGCGGCTCGTCCATCAACAGCAAACGGGGAGCCGAGAGCAGAGCCCGGCCAATCGCCACGCGCTGCTTTTCGCCACCTGAAAGCTTTTCGGGTCGGCGATCGAGCAGGCTTTCGATACCGAGCAACGCAACAATGCGGTCCAGGTCCTCCGGCGAGCCGGCAGCTTGGGCGAACCATTTGCCATAGGATAAATTGTGACGAACATTGAGATGCGGAAACAGTCGTGCTTCCTGAAAGACATACCCGAACCTTCGGCGGTGCTTCGCCACGAAGATCCGCCGGTCGGTGTCCGTCATCGTCTGCCCGTCGAGGATGACCTGTCCTCTGTCGGGCCGTGCCAACCCGGCGATGATGCGGATCATCGACGTCTTGCCGGAACCGGACCGGCCGAACAGCGCGGTGATCCCGCGTTCCGAGGTAAAAGCGGCATCGAGCGAAAAGGTGCCAAGACGCTGCTTTGCGTTGACAACGAGCGTCATTCCGGATCGATCCTCCGACCGGCGATACGCGATAGAAACTCCGACGCGAGCAAAGCGACCATGGAGATGGCGACTGCGACAAGTGTCAGCCGTAGAGCACCGACATCACCGCCAGGAACCTGCGTGAAGGAATAGATCGCAGCTGAAAGCGTCTGTGTTTCCCCCGGGATATTGGAAACGAAGGTGATTGTTGCCCCGAATTCCCCCATTGCCTTGGCAAAGGAAAGGATCATTCCGGCAATGATTCCGGGCAGCGTTAACGGCAACGTTATGGTCAAAAAGACCCAGAACGGGCTGGCGCCCAGTGTGCCGGCCGCCTCCTCCAGCTTTCGATCCACCGCTTCGATAGAAAGCCGGATGCTGCGCACCATCAGGGGAAAGGCCATGACTGCGCAGGCAAGTGCCGCACCCGTCCAACGAAACGAAAAGACGATGCCGAAATATTGATCGAGGACGCTGCCAATCGGTCCGCGTCGCCCGAAGAGGATCAGCAGGATGAAACCCGTGACCACCGGCGGCAGGATCAGCGGCAGATGAACGACACCGTTGAGAACAGATTTGCCCCAGAACCGCCCGCGCGCGAGCAACAGGGCCACTCCGATGCCGAATGGCAGGCTCGCCAGCATCGCGACCACTGACACGCGCAGGCTGAGCAAGATTGCCGTCCATTCGTCGTCGCTCAGGCCGAGTGCGTTCAAGCCATTTCTCCAAAAACAGAAGGCCCGTTCGGCGGGCCTTCTCACGCTAAGTCCTCGTGCGAAAATTCGCAATCATTTCAAGATGGTGAAACCTTGATCGGTAAAGAAATGAGCTGCCTTTTCCGACTTCAGGAATTCCAGGTAAGCAGCGGCATCCGGGTTCTTGCTCTCGGAGAGAACAGCAACCGGATAGATGATCGGCGGGTGCGAATCCGCCGGGAAGGTTCCAACAACCGCAACGCCCGGATCCGCAGATGCGTCGGTCTGATAGACAATGCCGTACGGTGCCTCACCGCGCGAGACCAGAGCAAGTGCCGCCCGAACACTCTCGGCCCCGGCTACCTTGCCTTCAACGGAAGGCCACACGCCGAGCGCCTCAAGCGCCGCTTTGCCGTATTTGCCGGCAGGCACGGACTTGACCTCGCCCATCGCGAGCTTGCCATCACCGAGCAGAGCAGAAAGGTCGAAGCCCTTCTTGATGTCGACCGGTTTGGCATGGTCCTTGGGTGCGACGAGTACAATCTTGTTGCCGAGGAGATTTGACCGAGTGTCAGCCTTGATCAGGTTCTTCTTTGCGAGATAGTCCATCCAGTCCAGATCTGCCGACATGAAGATGTCGGCAGGCGCACCGCCTTCAATCTGCTTGGCAAGCGCCGAACTCGCAGCATAGGACGCAACCGCTTCCTTGCCGCCTTCCTTCGCCCAGGCGGCATTCGCCGCATCAAGGGCGTTCTTCAGGCTGGCTGCCGCGAAAACGGTAACCTTTTCCGCGGCGATTGCCGGCGTTGCTGCAACACCCAAAAGAACTGCCGAAATGGCAGCGGCGGCAACGTTGATCCATTGGCGGCGACTGTACATGATCTCTCCCCGAGTTTCGCAATATCCGGAGAAATATAACGTCGCCCGCGCCTTGGCTACCGTTATATTTTCCAGGGCATAACCATTCTGCTTGATCGCAGCACTTCACACATTCGTGAAGTGCATGGCTGGGCACCACCGTCCACTAAAAGAGCTGGAATTCCGCATGAGGGCGCGCCAAAAACGCGGAGGCTTGGCCGAAATCCTTGAGAATGCAAAAGAAATGAGCATCACAGAAGCGGCTTCGATCGAGAGATATGCCTTCTACGCATTGCTGCAATGCAATACACTAGCTTTAAAAACACGGAAAATGTGGTACAACACACTCATCAAACGACGACCTCCTCCTCCCAAAGTCGTTTGATATGGATCGGCAACACTCCTCCTCCCAGTTGTCGATCAAGTTTACGAAGCCCGACGGATCTCCTCCCCCGTCGGGCTTTTCGTTTGTTCGATCCCGAAAAAACCAACTATTTCAAGGCGTCGCGGATAGCGGTCGAGCTGAGGCCCGAGCGCGGACCGTGTATGAAGGTCCAGGCAGGTGCGCGCCGTTTCCAGAGGGCTTGAGAATCGTCCTCGTCAATACGAGCGAAATCGAACGTCCGCGCCATCTTCGACGAGAGGAACGACAGCGTGGAACCCGGCCGGTCGATGACGGCAATTGGAAACGTGTTGACGATGTCCTGCCAGCGCTGCCACAGATGGAACGTCTTCAGGCTATCAGCCCCCATGATCCAGATGAAATGGACATGCGGATTTCGCGCCTTGACGCGCGCCAACGTGTTGGCCGTGAAGCTCGTCGCGAAATCACGCTCGAATGCGGTGATCTTGATCGAAGGATGCCGAGCAAGCCGCTCACTCAAAGCAATCCGCTCGGAAAGCGGCAGCAACTGGCGCCGGTCCTTGAGGGGATTGCCCGGTGTAACGATCCACCACAACTGATCGAGGCCGAGCCGCTTGATCGCGATTTCGGCAACCAGCGCATGGCCGTCATGCGGCGGATTGAAGGAGCCGCCGAAAAGACCGACGACCATGCCGCGCTCCGTATGCGGCATGCGAAGATAAGGTCGGTCGATTTCGTCGTTGATCACGTCAGCGCCGGGTTTGTCCGGTGCCGCGCACCCGATACTTGAAGGATGTCAATTGCTCGACGCCGACGGGGCCGCGGGCATGCATCTTGCCCGTGGCGATTCCGATCTCTGCCCCCATCCCGAACTCGCCGCCATCGGCAAACTGGGTGGATGCATTGTGCAGCAGGATTGCGGAATCAACCTCGGTGAAGAATCGCTCAACCACATCCGGATCCTCGGCAATAACAGCCTCGGTGTGATTGGAGGAGTAGGTCTGGATATGCTGGATCGCACCGGAGATGCCGTCGACAACGGCAACCGAAACGATGGCATCCAGATATTCCGTCGACCAATCTTCCTCGGTGGCGGCCCTCACACCGGGCATCGCTTGAACGACGGCAGTAGAACCGCGAATCTCGCAAGTGGCGCCTGCGAGGGCCTCCAACAGCGGGCGGAGATGGGTACTGGCCGCAGCGCTGTCGACGAGGATCGTTTCCACCGCACCGCAAATACCCGTGCGCCGCATTTTTGCGTTGACGACGATCTCCTTCGCCATGCCGAGGTCGGCCGAGGCATCCACGTAGATATGGCAAAGCCCTTCAAGGTGCGCGAAGACCGGCACTCTCGCCTCGTTCTGAACGCGTGCAACAAGGCTCTTGCCGCCGCGCGGAACGATCACGTCGATCGCGCCACCCAGTCCGCGTAACATCGCGCCGACGGCAGCCCGGTCGCTTACCGGCACAAGCTGAATTGCATGCTCCGGAAGCCCTGCGACCTTCAGGCCTTGCACAAGGCAGCTATGGATTGCCTGCGAGGAACGCCGGGAATCAGAACCACACCGCAAAATGACAGCGTTGCCGGCCTTCAGGCACAGGGCGCCAGCATCCGCAGTCACATTCGGGCGGCTCTCGAAAATCACGCCGATGACGCCGAGCGGCGTGCGGACGCGCTCGATCTTCAGACCATTCGGCCGATCCCAGGCCGCGATCACTTCGCCGACCGGATCCTTGAGGGCCGCAATCGCGCGGATCCCGTCGGCCATTTCGGCAATGCGCTTGTCGGTCAACGTCAGGCGGTCAACGAATGAGGCCAGCATATCCGTACCGGCGACATCCTTCAGATCCTTGGCATTCTCGGCGAGGATATGATCCTTGTTGGCGAGGATCGCATCCGCCATGGCGTTCAGCGCCTTGTTTTTGGCTTCAGTGGACGCAAAGCCCAACGGTCGCGCGGCGGCCTTGGCTTTGCGGCCGATGTCATTCATCAGCGCGTCAATGTCAGGGCTCTGCGCAACGGTATCAAGCATAGCTTGTGTCCTTCTTCTGCCTTTCCGATTTCGAACTGATCTGCGACGTCATCACCATGTCGTCGCGATGGATCATTGCCGCTCGCCCCGCGTAGCCGAGAATTGCCTCGATCTCCGCCGACTTACGACCGGTTATCTGCCGCGCCTCTTCGGCATCGTAGCCGGCAAGCCCGCGCGCGATCTCGCGCCCGTGCGGGCCAACGATTGCCACCGTATCGCCGCGGCTGAAAAGCCCGACCACTTTGCGCACGCCGGCTGGCAGCAGGCTCTTGCCGGCGCCGAGCGCCGCAACGGCGCCCTCGTCGACGTGAAGTTCGCCCGCCGGCTGCAATTGACCAGCAATCCAGGTCTTTCGCGCTGTTACGGGCGTCCCAGAGGGCGCAAACCAAGAGGACCGCGCCCCGTTCTCGATTGCCGAAAGCGGGCTGTCCGTCTTGCCTGACGCAATGATCATGGCACAGCCAGCCGTCGTCGCGATCTTGCCGGCATCGATCTTGGTGCGCATCCCGCCGCGCGACAGTTCGGATGCCGCGCCCCCAGCCATGGCTTCGATCTCAGGCGTGATCTCAGCGATCGTAGCGAGAAACTCGGCCTGCGGATCAAGGTGCGGCGGTGCCGTGTAGAGCCCGTCGATATCGGACAGCAAAATGAGCAGATCAGCGCCGGTCATCGTCGCGACACGCGCGGCCAGGCGATCATTGTCGCCGTAGCGGATTTCGCTGGTGGCAACAGTATCGTTCTCATTGATGATCGGCACCGCGCCAATCTTCAGAAGCTGGTTGATAGTGGCGCGCGCGTTGAGATAGCGGCGGCGCTCTTCGGTATCGCCGAGCGTCAGAAGAATCTGACCGGCAACGATCTCGTCCCGCGACAGGCTTTCCGACCAGGCGCGGGCCAAGGCGATCTGGCCGACGGCCGCCGACGCCTGGCTTTCCTCCAGCTTCAAGGCGCCCGAAGGCAGGTCGAGGACGGAGCGACCGAGTGCAATAGCACCGGAGGAAACGACGAGGACATCAACGCCCTTGGCCTTCAGCGCTGCGATATCGCGGCACATCGCGTCGAGCCACGCCTTCTTCAGGCCCGTCTTGCGATCGACGAGGAGGGCCGAGCCGATCTTGATGACGGCGCGGCGATAGCGCTCGAGCGACTTACGCGTCGTCATTGGCCTCGCCTTCATCGTCCGACACCATATCGCGGTGGCGGAGCTTCGGTGCCTTGGCGAGTTTTTCGGCCGTACCGGCATTCGCCTCGACGATGATGTCCCGCAAGGCGCGCAGCACTTCCGTCATGCCCGTGCCTGTGGCTGCGGAAATCTGGAACGGCGTCCTGCCGCAGGCCTTGGCAAGTTCCTTGGTCTTCTTCTTCAGCGTAGCATCATCAAGCACATCGATCTGCGAAAGCGCAACGATCTCCAGCTTGTCGCCAAGATCACCGCCGTATGCCTCGAGTTCACGGCGCACGGTCGTGTACGCCTTGCCAACCTTCTCCTCCTGCGAGGAGACAAGATGCAGCAGCACACGCGTACGCTCGACGTGACCAAGGAACCGGTCCCCAATCCCGACGCCTTCATGCGCGCCTTCAATCAACCCCGGAATGTCGGCAAGGATGAACTCCTGGCCATCAACCGTCGCTACGCCGAGGTTCGGGTGCAATGTCGTGAAGGGATAATTAGCGATCTTCGGCCGGGCGCGAGTGACAGCCGCAAGGAACGTAGACTTGCCGGCATTCGGCAATCCGACGAGACCGGCATCTGCAATCAGTTTCAGATGCAGCCAGATCGTCTTTTCCTCACCGGGAAGACCGGGATTGGCCCAGTCCGGTGCCTGGTTGACCGAGGATTTGAAGTGCGCGTTTCCGAAGCCCCCGTTGCCGCCGGTAGCGAGCCGGAAGCGTTGGCCTTCCTCGGTGAGGTCGCAGATCAGTGTTTCCTGGTCTTCCTCGAAAACCTGCGTACCGACTGGCACCTTCAGCGTCACGTGGTCGCCATTGGCGCCGGTGCGGTCCCTGCCCATCCCGTGCGTGCCGACCTTGGCCTTGAAGTGCTGTTGGTAGCGGAAATCGATCAGCGTGTTGAGGCCATTTACTGCCTCGACCCAGACGTCGCCGCCGCGTCCGCCGTCACCGCCATCCGGGCCGCCGAATTCGAGGAATTTCTCGCGTCGGAACGAGACGCTGCCCGCGCCGCCGTCTCCAGACTTGATATAGACCTTTGCTTCGTCGAGAAATTTCATTTTACTTCCATGTCCGGTGGCTGTTCATCGCCCCTCTTGCCGCTTTCGATATAGGCGGTTCAATCGGAGGTCAAAGGATTATCGTGAAGTTTGCGAGCTATAACATACAGTACGGCTTCGGTCTTGATGGCATCTACGACCTCGACCGAATCGCCGCGAGCCTCGAGGGTGCTGACATCATCGCGCTCCAGGAGGTCACTCGCGGCTTCGCCAGGAACGACTATGCCGACATGGTTGCCGACCTTGCAGAGCTTTTTCCCAACCATTTCTGGGTCTATGGACCGGCTTGTGACCTGCATATCGAAGAGGGTTCCGATGGCTGGCCGCCACGCGGAACGCGCTTCCAATTCGGCAACATGGTACTCTCGCGCTGGCCGATCCTCGCGACCCGAACGCTGCTTCTGCCGCGCAGCCGAACGATCTCCAAGGTCAATCTCCAGCGCGGCGCAACTGAAGCCGTGATCGAAACGCCGGCGGGGGCGCTGCGTGTCTACTCCGTGCATCTCGATCACGTCTCCATCGACGAGCGCAGTCGCCAGCTCGCCCACCTCAACGAACGCATCAACGCCTTCGTTTCCGAGGGCGGCTCCGTCACTGGCGCTGCAGAGGTCGACGTCGATGATCCGCCGTTGCCCGAGGACTACCTCATCATGGGCGACTTCAACATGACGCCGGAGTCGCCGGAATACTGCATTCTTGCCGGCGCCAAGGACGGCTACTACGGCCGCGTCCCGCGCATCGGCACGCCTGTCGACGCGCTTGCGACGTTGGAGGCTTACCCGCCCGGCAGCTATAGCTGGATGGATCCCAAGGATCATGGCAAACGCATGCATCTCGATTACATCTTTGTCAGCTGCGGCCTCGTGGGCCGCTTGAAATCGGCAAAGATCGATACCGACTCGGTCGGCTCCGACCACTTCCCCGTCTGGGTCGAGATCGACGGTGAATAGGCAGGCGTCCCGAACACCTCGGGACGCCTCTCCTTTCTTCAAGCAATCCTCGCCTGTTGCAACGCGCCCGGCTTCAGCATCGTCTCGACGTGCGTGACCATGGTGTTGCGTGCGAAGCTGTAGATCTCGCTGCAACCGGTCATGCGGAAGCCGAGCTTCTCCTGCAGCTTCAGCGAGGCCGGGTTGTCGGCGAACACGCCGGAATGAAGCGTGGTCTCGGGCATGCGGCGCGAAAAACGCTCCAACACAGCTGATACCGCCTCGCTCATGTAGCCGCGCCGCCAGTAGAAACGGTTCAGCCAGTAACCGAGGTGCCATAGACCATGGCGAAGCTCGATCGCGACGACGCCGATATGGGCGTCGTCGCCAGTCGTGATCGCAAACTGCCAGTCGGGCATACCGCCAGCCATCACCGGTACCAGCCAGTCGAGCGCGTCCTGCTTGTCGTAAGGAGCAGGAACACGCGCGAGCATGCGGGTCACCGCGAAGTCGGACAACGTGTCCGCGATCGCATCGGCATCGCTCAGCCGGTGCGGCCGGAGAACCAGCCGGTCGGTCGCAATGACAGGCATCGAGCCGGGCGCCATCGACTGGCTCCTGGGCCTTTGAAGACTGATCGCGTTCATAAGACGCTCCCCCAGCTTCTCAGCGACATCCAGGTCTTGCGGTCAAGCCTGTACCACTCGACCGGCACGTTACTGCCGAGCGCCAGCGATGCCGCAAGGCCCGATCCCTGGAACTGGAAGCCGCACTTCTGGATGACCCGCCGCGAAGCGACGTTCATCACCCGGCAACGAGCATCGATCTGATCGACATCCTGCCTCGTACGAAAGACCATATCGACCAGGGCGTGGCACGCCTCAGTCATAAAGCCTTGATTCCAGTAAGGTTCTCCTAGCCAGTAACCGATCTCGACGGTCCGCCCGTCAAGATGCGGCTCAACTCCGCAGCACCCCATGAAGGCGCCATTTTCGGCTTTCGTGATCGCATAGACGCACTTGCCAATCTCGCCGTTTTTCGTGCGTCGCACGAAGTCGGCGGCATCATTGGCCGTATACGGGTGCGGCATACGCGACACCATGGTGGCGACTTTGGCGTTGTTGGCAAGATGGGCAAGGGCGTCGATGTCTTCTTCGTGCGGCGCGCGCATGACGAGCCGCTCCGACAGTAAGACAGGGCAATCGGTCCTTAACGGCTCCGGCCTCAGCCGTTCCTTGGGAGACCGCTGGCCTTCCCTGAAAGACCGCGATTGGCCTTCCCTCAACAATTCGCCTTGCATGTTCAGTCCTCCTTCGTTGGACAAGAAAAAAGGGGAGATGGCGCCCCATCTCCCCTGTTTTCTGGACTGAACCTGATACGCTCAGCCGGGTCGATGAGACGCCGGCTGTTTTAGAGCGCTACCGGCTTATTCCGCTGCTTCCGCTTTCGGCATTACAGACACGTACACGCGGCCATTGGCCTTCGTACGGTAGTTCACATTGCCGGCCGTAAGCGCAAAAATGGTGTGGTCCTTGCCGAGGCCGACATTGGCGCCCGGATGCCACTGCGTACCGCGCTGACGCACGATGATGTTGCCTGCGATGACGGTTTCGCCACCGAACTTCTTCACGCCAAGGCGCTTGGATTCGGAATCACGACCGTTGCGCGATGAACCGCCAGCTTTTTTGTGTGCCATTGGTGTTCTCCTTTAAACCTTAAGTCCCGTGATCTTACTTGGCAGCCACGATGTCCGTGATGCGGACAACGGTGTGATGCTGGCGATGGCCGCGCGAACGCTTCGAGTTCTGACGACGGCGCTTCTTGAAGGCGATGACCTTCTTGCCGCGGTTGTGCTCGACCACTTCGGCCTTGACGGAAGCGCCCTTAACGAAGGGAGCACCAATCGCAGCGTCGGCGCCTTCGCCGATTACGAGGACTTCGGTGAATTCAATTGCGTCGCCAGCGGTTGCTTCAAGCTTCTCGATGGTCAGCACGTCGTTTGCCGCCACACGGTACTGCTTACCGCCGGTCTTGATGACTGCGAACATTTTTTATCCTTTCATGTTCGTTCCGGCTCATACCCGCCCAACAAGCAGGTGGCCGTCTTTTTATCAGTCGAGGTTAAGCAGGGATTTCAGAGGCCTTAGCCCAGAACTCTCGCTGCCGGTGATCCACCCCGCGCGAACGCGAGACTGGTAAGGCGCAGACTTATCCACACCTATTGCGAAGCCGAGATACGCGAGGCCAAAAACACTGTCAAGGCAAAAGGATGAAAAGCTTTGAGATTTCGTCTTGCCAGCCCGTCATTCTCTCGCTATGTAGCCCACCGCGCCGAACGAGCGCCGACCAAACCGCGGAGAGGTGGCAGAGTGGTCGAATGCACCGCACTCGAAATGCGGCATACCTGCAAGGGTATCGTGGGTTCAAATCCCACCCTCTCCGCCATAAATCCCACACCCGGCTTGAGTCAGTCTTCCCCGGCAGTCGACGCCCGCTGGAATTCTATCGGCGTTTTTCGAAGAAGGCGGCAATGCCGGCTTGCGCCTCTTCTGTTTCCCACGTGTCGGCAAGTTGGGTAATCACGTTGTCGATGATCTCGTCTGTGATTGGCGTGGCAAGCGAACGTGCAAGGGCCTTGGCGCGCGCTGCGGCCTGCGGCGAAGCTGCGAGGAATTCGACGACTTCCTGATTGATGGCCCATTCGAGATCACCTGGCGGCACGACGGAGGCAACAAGACCGATCGATTTGGCATGGGACGCGTCGAACGTTCGGCCGGAAGCAAAGAGGGACCGCGCCGCAGAACTGCCAATTCGCGCCACGACATAGGGGCTGATCGTTGCTGGAATCAGGCCAAGCCGAACTTCCGTCAGGCCAAAACGAGCGGTTTCTGAAGCAACCACGGCATCGCAGACGCTGATCAATCCGATCCCGCCGCCAAAGGCACTCCCGTGGACGCAGCCAACGAGTGGCTTCGGAACCTCGTTCAGCACCTTGAACATCATCGCTAGCCGCCGGGCTTCGGCGATTCTCTCCGCCCGGCTTGCTTGGAACTGGGCACTCATCCACTCCAGATCACCGCCTGCACAGAAGCTCTTACCCGCCCCTGCAAGTACGATGACGCGTACATTCCTATCCGATCCGAGAGCGTTTGCCGCTTCCGTCAGTTCGTCGATCATTCCGGCGGACATGGCATTATGTTTGTCTTCGCGGGCCAGCGTAAGCCGAGCAACACCGTGTTCGTCGATCGAAATCATCAGCGTTTCCGGCATTACCCTGCACTCCTGAGGCTCTGGGCAAAGCGCGCAGCCTCTTCCAGCTTTTGCGGCGAGAGCCCGGTTCGATAACCCTTGCGAGCAAGGAACTGGGCGACTTCCAATGTATCGACATTGCCCTTTGCGCCCGGTGCGTAGGGGCAACCGCCCAAGCCGCCGACTGAGGCGTCGAAAACCCGCAGCCCGTGCTTCAACGAAACCTCGATATTGTCGAGGGCCCAGCCATCGGTGTCGTGGAAATGACCGGCAAGCATCGTCGCCGGTGCAGACGAGAGGACCGTGACCAGCATCTGATCGACCTCTTCCGGCCGTCCTCTGCCGATCGTATCACCGAGGCTGATCTCGTAGCAGCCTAAAGAATGCAGGCTCTCGACGACGCGCGCCGCCGCATCGGGCGAAACCGTACCCTCATAGGGACACTCGACGACGCAGCTGACATAGCCGCGCATCGGGACGCCGCGCGCATGGCTTGCTTCGGCAACCGGCTTGAAGCGCTCGATGCTCTCGGCGATGGAACAGTTGATGTTCTTTTGCGAGAAGCTTTCCGAGGCGGACGCGAAGATCGCGACCTCGTCCGCGCCCGCCGCGATTGCCGCGTCGAACCCTTTCATATTCGGCGTCAGAACTGCGTAGCGAACACCTGGTCTCCGCTTAATGCCGGCCATGACTTCGGCCGCATCAGCAAGTTGCGGCACCCACTTCGGGCTGACGAAGCTTGTCGCCTCGATCCGCTCGAAACCACATTCCGAGATCATGTCGATCAGAGCAATTTTCGTGGCGGTCGGGATTAAATCCTTCTCGTTCTGCAACCCATCGCGTGGTGCCATCTCGACGATCGAGACATCCCGCGGCAGCAATGACGATTCTCCGGGCTGCACAATCACGTCTCCTCTACCCGAAGCGTCAGAAGCACCGCGCCTTCATCGACCTGCTGGCCTTCACTCACCTCGACTGCTTCCACCGTTCCGTCGCGGGCCGCAACGAGTGTGAGTTCCATTTTCATCGCTTCCATGACGACAAGCGCATCGCCCTTGGAGACCGCGGCTCCCGAACTCGTGCGCACGATTTTCACAAAGCCCGGCATCGGGGCGATCAGCCTGTTGCCATCCGCCACATCGCTCGCACTGAAATCGAGCGGGTTTCCGAGGTGGAACATATGGGTTCTGTGATCGACGCTGACCACCAAGTGATGCGCCGCCAGGCTCGCCTTGACCTGGACTTGCCGGCCGTCGATCTCAGCCCGGCATCCGTCCTCCTGCCGACTGACGATTTTCACCGGAATGACGCGCCGGCCGTCGTGTACCGCAAAGAAATCAAACCCCTTTGCGGCAACCCGTAGCGTTGAATGCCCCCCTTCGTAGGTCAGCGCGACGATGCGCTGCATTTCGCTCCAAAGCTGCCAGTGCCCAAGCGTCAGCCATGGATCGCCATCCGATGATTGCCTAAGCGCACCCAGCGACAGCACCGCTGCAAGAGCAACAACCGTGTCTGCAGGCGACTCGATTGCCGTCAGCAATTGAAGATCGCGATCGATCAGGCCGGTATCGGGATGGCCGGCGACGAATTCCGCCTGCGCACTCAACCTGGCCAGAAAGTCCAAATTGGTGGTGACGCCAACGACATGTGAACTCTGTAACGCATGGGTTAACCGCGACAGAGCGACATTGCGGTTTGGTCCATGCACAATCATCTTGGCGATCAGCGGATCGTAATGGGCGGAGACCGTATCGCCCGGACGGACTCCGGCATCGATCCGCGCCGTAACATCCGGAAAGTCCAAATGCCTGATCGTTCCCGTCGCGGGCAGGAACCCCTTGGCGGCATCCTCTGCGTAGATCCGGGCCTCGAAGGCCCAACCGTAGATCTCAAGCTCCGACTGCTTCTTCGGTAGGGGCTCGCCGGCAGCGACATGCAATTGCCACTCGACCAGGTCGACGCCGGTGATCGCTTCGGTGACAGCATGCTCGACCTGAAGGCGGGTATTCATCTCCATGAAGTAGAAGCGATCCGGCCAGAGGCCGTTCGATACGTCCGCGATGAATTCCACGGTGCCGGCCCCACGGTAGGAAATGGCACGCGCCGCACGTACGGCGGCGTCGCCCATCGCGCGCCGCATCTCCGGCGTCATCCCCGGTGCCGGCGCTTCTTCGATCACCTTCTGGTGGCGACGCTGTAGCGAGCAATCGCGCTCGAAAAGATGCACGACGTTTCCATGACGATCGCCGAAGATCTGAACTTCGATGTGGCGTGGGCGAATGAGATACCGCTCGATCAATACGGCATCGTCGCCGAAGGCTGATTTCGCCTCCCGCCGTGCGGCCGCGAGTGCCTCGGGAAAATCCTCTTCACTATCGACGCGGCGCATGCCCTTGCCGCCACCGCCGGCCCGGGCCTTGATGAGCACGGGGTAACCGATCAGGGTCGCCTGATCGGCCAGAAAGCCGTCATTCTGCTCCTCGCCATGATAGCCGGGAACCACGGGCACGCCGGACTGGTCCATCAGCGCCTTTGCCGCGTCCTTCAGTCCCATGGCACGGATGGAGGACGGCTGCGGTCCAATGAAGACCATCCCCGCGGCCTCCACGGCTGCCGCAAAGTCGGCATTCTCGGACAGAAACCCATAACCGGGGTGAATGGCTTCGGCGCCGGTCCGCTCCGCTGCGGAAAGGATCCGTTCGATCGAGAGATAGCTTTCCTGTGCACTGGCCGGCCCAAGGCGAACCGCCTCGTCCGCCATCTCGACATGCAGTGCCCCAACATCGGCATCCGAATAGACCGCCACGGTGGCGATCCCCATGCGTCTGGCGGTCCGGATCACCCGGCAGGCAATCTCGCCACGGTTTGCGATGAGAATTTTCTGGAACATCGCTACCTCACATCCGGAACAGGCCGAAGCGCGTCTCTTCAATCGGCGCATTCAGCGCCGCAGACAGCGAGAGACCGAGCACATCGCGGCTCTTTGCCGGATCGATCACCCCGTCGTCCCAGAGCCGCGCCGACGCGTAGAGCGGATGGCTCTGCCGTTCGAAGAGATCGAGCACCGGCTGCTTGAAACTGCTCTCCTCCTCTGGCGACCAGGGCGTGCCGGCGCGGGAAAGCGCCTCTCCCCGCACAGTCGCGAGCACGCCTGCCGCCTGCTCTCCACCCATGACCGAGATGCGGCTGTTCGGCCATGTCCAGAGAAAGCGCGGCGAGAAGGCGCGACCCGCCATGCCGTAATTGCCCGCCCCAAAGGAACCGCCAACCAGCATCGTTACCTTCGGCACACCTGTTGTTGCGACGGCGGTAACGAGCTTCGCGCCATTCTTCGCAATGCCTTCGGTTTCGTATTTGCGGCCCACCATGAAGCCCGTGATGTTCTGCAGGAAGACCAGCGGTATCCTGCGCTGCGAGCAGAGTTCAACGAAATGAGCGCCCTTCAGGGCCGATTCCGAAAACAGCACCCCGTTATTGGCGACAATGCCCACCGGGATACCGTGGACATGGGCGAAGCCGCAGACCAACGTCGTCCCATAACGTGCCTTGAATTCATCGAAGCGCGAGCCGTCGACGATACGGGCAATGACCTCGCGCACGTCATAGGGCACGCGCAAGTCGGCCGGAACGATCCCTGCGATTTCCGCGGGATCGAACAATGGCGCCTCGACCGCTTGGCGCTCGACGCCACCCGCCTTGGATCGATTGAGGTTGGAGACAGCACGCCTCGCCAGCGCCAGCGCATGTCCGTCATCGCGCGCAAGATGGTCCGCTACACCGGAGAGCCTTGTGTGCACATCGCCGCCACCGAGATCCTCGGCCGAGACGACTTCACCGGTTGCTGCCTTGACCAGTGGCGGGCCGGCAAGAAAAATCGTTCCCTGCCCCTCGACGATGATCGCCTCGTCGGACATGGCCGGTACATAGGCACCGCCTGCCGTACACGAGCCCATGACGACGGCAATCTGCGGAACTCCTGCCGCCGACATATTGGCCTGATTGTAGAATATCCGGCCGAAATGATCGCGATCAGGGAACACCTCGTCCTGGTTCGGCAGGTTCGCGCCGCCGGAATCCACCAGGTAGATGCAAGGCAGATTGTTCTGAGCTGCAACTTCCTGCGCACGCAGGTGCTTCTTCACCGTCATCGGAAAGTAGGTGCCGCCTTTGACCGTCGCATCGTTGCAGACGATCATGCAATCGCGCCCTGAAACCCGGCCGATGCCGGTAATCAGGCCGGCACCGGGAGCCTCGTTGCCGTACATGCCGTGCGCTGCGGTCAACCCGATCTCGAGAAACGGTGTAGCCGGATCGAGCAGGGCTGCGATCCGATCGCGCGGTAGCATCTTGCCGCGGGCGACATGGCGCTCGCGCGCTGCAGGTCCGCCGCCATTTGCGGCGCTCACGGCCGCCTCTTCGATAGCGCGGATCGCTTCGGCCATTGCCGCGCGATTTGTCCTGAAGCTCTCCGAATTCGTCGAAATCTGCGACTTCAAAACCGTCATTGGTCACCAGCATGGTTGTCGGATGAACGTTCGGATCAGGCTGTTTCGGCAAAGAGCTCGCGGCCGATCAGCATGCGTCTGATTTCAGAGGTTCCGGCACCGATCTCATAGAGTTTGGCATCGCGAAGCAGGCGGGCGGCAGGATAGTCGTTCGTATAGCCATTGCCGCCAAGTGCCTGGATCGTTTCGAGGGCCAGAAGCGTTGCCTTCTCCGCGGCATAGAGGATGCAGCCGGCAGCATCCTTGCGTGTCGTCTCGCCGCGATCGCAAGCGGACGCCACCGCATAGACATAGGCGCGTGCCGTGTTCATGGTGACGTACATGTCGGCGAGCTTGCCCTGCATCAGCTGGAATTCGCCGATCGCCTGGCCGAATTGCTTTCGCTCATGAAGATAGGGCACGACGACATCCATGCACGCCGCCATGATGCCGATCGGCCCAGCGGAAAGGACGACGCGCTCATAGTCGAGCCCCGACATCAGAACGCGTGCCCCGCCACCGAGAGCACCAAGGACATTTGCCTCGGGAACCTCACACTCCTCGAAGATCAATTCGCAGGTATTGGAACCGCGCATGCCGAGCTTGTCGAGCTTCGGGCCGGTTGAAAAGCCCTTGAAGGCCTTCTCGACGAGGAAAGCGGTGATGCCGCGCGGTCCCGCATCGGGGTCTGTCTTCGCATAGACAACCAGCACATCCGCATCCGGGCCGTTGGTGATCCACATCTTGTTGCCATTGAGAACGTAGCTGTCGCCGCGCTTCTCCGCTCGAAGCTTCATCGAAACGACGTCCGACCCGGCACCCGGCTCCGACATGGCAAGCGCACCGACATGCTCGCCGGAAATAAGCTTCGGCAGATAGTTTGACTTCTGCGCTTCCGTTCCATTGCGGCTGATCTGGTTAACGCAGAGATTGGAGTGCGCGCCGTAGCTGAGCCCAACCGAAGCTGAAGCGCGGCTGATTTCCTCCATCGCAACGCAATGGGCCAAGTATCCTAAGCCGGCGCCGCCATAAGCCTCTTCGGCCGTAATCCCAAGCAGTCCCATGTTGCCCATCTCGCGCCAGAGCGGCGCTGGGAAACTGTTGCTGCTGTCAGTCTCGGCTGCCAGCGG
The DNA here is from genome assembly GCF_014194695.1 of Rhizobium sp. BK399. Classification (GTDB taxonomy): domain Bacteria; phylum Pseudomonadota; class Alphaproteobacteria; order Rhizobiales; family Rhizobiaceae; genus Rhizobium. Next base: position 42,384 of record NZ_JACIAH010000013.1, read on the forward strand.
CGCGATGCGCTCCGTCGCGAAACGCCGAACGCTGTCGCGGAGCGCCTCGATCTCGTCCGCCAGACCAAATCTCAAACCACCGGAATACATGCCTTCCCTCCCAAGTCCGGCGCGCGGTTACCGCAGCGTCCGGCATGCGTGTGTCGTTATTTTCCCGTCATTGTTTTCACGCGCGTATCTGGTCGGCAGCTCCTCCACTGCCGGTCGGCCCTATAAATTTCGTTGAAGAACGCAAAAATGGCAAGCATTTCCGATCGGCCAGACAATTCTGACCGCCAGCTTGCTCCCGCGAATATCCGATAGATCTGCCGCCGGCATATGCCCTTCCTCCCGAGATAGGCAACGACCTGAATACGCGCAGGATCTGTACAGATTCGCGCGAGAACGAAGGGATGCTAGCACCGGGCGCGCGGAATTTCTGAACCAAGACGGTTCATCTCGCGCATAATTTGGAAAGATTTTGTCGTCGGGACGACGCGTTCAACCGCAAGGGTTGTCCGACAAAGCGGCAGCCCAAATGCGGCTGGAACCGATCGTGATGCGGTCAGCGCTTGATGGCGCGGCCACTGCGGCTTTCGGCAATTGCCCGCACTTGATGCCGGCGAACCAGCTCAGCCTGGACCTCGGCTTGGAATGTCATGACCTGGTTACGGACCTCGTCGTCGGAGCAGCCAAACGACGTCAGCTCAGCGGCGAGCCGGCGGCACTCGGTCTTCCAGAAGGTGACTGCTTCCTCGCCATGGCGGCGATCCAGTTCGGCCGCGCACCGTTCGATGTCACCGGCGCGCGAAGCGACCGGGAAAAGCACGATCTCGCTCGTCGTCATTGCTTGCAGAGTTTTGTTTGACTGTACTGTCATCGACTCATTCCGTTGCGTCCGACTCATTCCTAGCTGACCATGGTTAACGCTTTCCTTTTCATACTCGACAAAGTCACCCGTTCGGTTCGTCGCACATCATGCCAGCTCCAGTTGAAGGGTGGATATGGGAGTATTAAGCCCCCAATCACTTCCGCCATAGGCAGGACTTCCGGATAGCCAAAAATGTCGCTAGGTTTTGCAGACTGCTTTGTCGGTGCAGCGGGGGGCTGGAAATCGGTGAGGAGGATAATCGCGAAGCCTGTCGCGGCGGCCATCGTGGTATTCGCGCGTGCAATAACGGCCGTACGCGCCATCTGGTCGAATGACGGTATTCCCGACGGACAGTGTGTTTATTTCGCCAACCACTCCAGTCATGGCGATTTCATTCTTGTCTGGACCGTCCTGCCGCCAAGCTTGCGGCGGCGAACACGCCCCGTTGCCGGCGCGGAGTATTGGCTAAAGTCGTCGTTCAACCGCTTCATCGGCCGCGATGTCTTTGACGCTGTGCTTATCGAGCGGGATCGCGAGAGGCGCACACGTGATCCGATTGAAGTCATGGCGGAGGTCATTGATTCCGGCGCGTCGTTGATTCTCTTTCCCGAAGGCACACGCAACCAGACGGATGCGCAGCTATTGCCGTTCAAAAGCGGTCTTTTCCATCTTGCCTCGGCCCGACCGGACATTCAGCTCGTGCCGGTCTGGATCAACAATCTCAATCGCGTCATGCCCAAGGGTGAGATTGTCCCGATCCCCTTGATCTGCACGGTGACCTTCGGCAACGCCATACAACTTGAAGCCGGCGAGAATAAAGAGACCTTCCTGGGCAGGGCGCGTACGGCACTGCTCGATCTGTCACCAACGCACCCAGGCGGCAAAGAATGAACGCAGCGAACTCCGATCTGTGGACGCTCGTCCTCGGCATTTTCACGCTCCTCATCGTTTCCTCGACCATCGGCTACCTGTTGCAGCGGCGACTGCCGGCCGGTCAGTCGAATGCCGCGATCGAGAATCTGAATGCACGCATCAAGGCGTGGTGGATCATGGTCATCCTGATAGGCCTCGCCTTTCTTGCCGGTAGGATTGGCGTGCTGCTGCTGTTTGGCTTTTGCTCTTTCGCGGCGCTACGCGAGTTCATCACCCTGACCGACACCAAGCGCGCCGACCACTGGGCCCTCGCGGCCGCTTTCTTCATCGTCCTACCGCTTCAGTATTGGCTGTTGTGGGAGAGACAATACGGCATCTTCTCGATCTTCATCCCGGTCTACGCATTCCTTTTGATGCCGATCATCTCCGTCCTGCGTGGCGATACCGAACGCTTCCTCATCCGCATCGCCGAAGTTCAATGGGCGTTGATGATCTGCGTTTTCTGCGCCTCCCACGTTCCGGCGCTGCTGACCTTGACGATCCCGGGCTACGAAGGGCGCAACGTTCTTCTGATCGCCTTCCTGGTGATCATCGTGCAGCTCAGCGATGTCCTGCAATATGTCTGGGGCAAGCTGTTCGGCCGAACGAAGATCGCGCCAAGCCTGTCCCCTTCGAAGACCGTGGAAGGCTTTGTCGGCGGCGTGGCCAGCGCCACATTGATCGGTGCTGCCTTGTGGTGGATTACGCCATTTACGCCATTTCAAGCCGGGGTCATGGCTTTCGTTATCACGATGATGGGGTTCTTCGGCGGCCTCGTCATGTCAGCCATCAAGCGAGATCGCGGCGTCAAGGATTGGGGCCACCTGATCGAAGGTCATGGCGGATTGATCGACCGGCTCGACTCCGTGGTCTTTTCCGCACCGATCTTCTTTCACATCGTTCGCTACTGGTGGTCGACCACATGATGGCGTTGGCACGTCGCCTGGCCCAAAGCAGTGTGACTCACGTACTCTTCGCATTCGTCGCCATGGGCGGCTGGGCGGTCCTCGCCAACGGTAACCATCCGCTGCAACAGGCCCTGCTGGCCGGCTTTGTACAAGGCGGACTCTCAGCCTGTCTTACCTTGTTTCTCAAGACCGTGATCGAGTGGCTCTCGAAGCAGTTTAAGGGGCGCGCCAGGCTCTGGGCGCCGCCATTGATTGCATGCCTCGCCTCGACTGGCGTGCTGATCTCGATCCATGCCTTGAGCGGCACGCCGGAAATCCTGAAGACCATAGCGGTGCCACTGGCCGTTTCGACGAGCTATGCGGCCATCTACAACTACTTTCTCTACCAAAAGGGGATTGGGGCATGACGGAAACGGGCGATCGGCGGCCGCTGGCAAGCAGAGACACGCAATGGGCAAAGCGCATTGCGCAGTGGCTAGCGTCACGGTCGATCATGCCGAACCAGATTTCGCAGGCGAGCATGATCGCGGCGGCGCTGGCCGGCGGCTCCTTTTGCCTTGCCGGATTTGAGATCGGATGGATCCGGGTCGTCGTCCTCGTTCTCGCGGCCGCCTTCTGCCAATTACGGCTGCTGTGCAACCTCTTCGATGGCATGGTTGCCGTCGAAGGCGGCAAAGGCGCTTCTGACGGACCATTCTGGAACGAATTCCCGGACCGCATCGCCGATATCATGATCCTGGTCGGCGTGGGGTATGGCGTTGGATCCCCTGGCCTCGGTTGGGCAGCAGCCGCCTTTGCGGTGTTGACCGCCTATGTTCGCGAGCTCGGACGAGCAACGGGGACGCCGAGCGACTTCTCAGGCCCGATGGCAAAGCAGCACCGAATGGCGACGATTACGGCCGCGGCGGTTCTCTCTATCCTCGAGCCGCTGTGGAACGGGCACAATCAAGTCTTGCAGGCAGGCCTCTGGCTGATCGCGATCGGCGCCGCCTTCACAGCATTGCGGCGAGGCAGAAATATCGTTCGAAGCCTGAAGGCTGGTCGCTGATGAGATCTGCTCATTCGTCTTCAAGCGTACCGAAAAGCCGGAAAGTGCGCTTTGCAGCCGTGCGGCCGGGCAATAGAACAACGGCGCCGCTTCTTCTTTTCCCCGAAGCGGCCTAGGACTAGCCTCGCTTCGGCGAGGCATTTTTCTTTCCCGTATTTATAAGATTTTTATATCCGCGGCCCGCCGCCAATCTCGAACGCTTATGCGCTTCAGCCGCATATTAATGTCCGAGAGATCCAAGGGATCATCTCCACGCCAGAAAGCATGAAAGGTGCCATCCGGTGGGTGGCGCCCTTTGTCTTGTCTGACTCCAGAAGAACAACAGGAGTCAAGATCGATGATGGACATAGTTCTACTCGCCACAGCAATCGTATTTTTCGCTCTGTGCTTTGCCTACACCAAAGCCTGCGACCGGCTCTGACCGGAGGAAGCGCCATGATCCTCGACTATATTCTCAGCGGTGCCGTCACCGTGTTCCTCACGGTATACCTCACCTACGCTCTCATTCGCCCCGAACGCTTCTAGCATCGCGTGCCTCTCCCAGCGCGCAACAGGTGGAACCAATCGGGTATTGAAAGTTACCTCCCATGACCCTCAACGGATGGCTTCAGATTCTGCTGTTCTGCGGAATCCTCATCGTGCTCGTCAAACCGCTCGGCGGTTACATGACGCGCGTCTTCAATGGCGAACGCACGTTTCTCTCACCGGTCCTCGTTCCAATAGAGCGGGGACTTTACGCGCTGGCCGGCACCAGCGAACGCGAAGAACAGCATTGGACGTCGTACGCCTTCGCCATGCTGATGTTCAACCTGCTCGGCACGCTCGTCCTCTATGCGCTGCTGCGCATGCAGGACGTCTTGCCGCTGAATCCAGCTGGAATGGCTGCCGTCGGCCCCGAACTCTCTTTCAACACTGCAACAAGCTTCGTCGCCAATACCAACTGGCAGAACTACGGCGGCGAAAGCACGATGTCCTATCTCACGCAAATGGCGGGCCTGACCGTGCAGAACTTCGTATCTGCGGCCACCGGCATGGCGATCGCCATCGGCCTGATCCGCGCATTTTCGCGCGCATCCGGCAAGGTAATCGGCAATTTCTGGGTCGACATGGTACGTAGCACACTCTACGTCCTCCTGCCGATCTGCATCGTGCTGACGCTGGTCTATGTCTATCTTGGCGTGCCGCAAACCCTCGGTCCCTATGTCGACGCGATGACCCTCGAGGGCGCCAAGCAGACGATCGCTCTCGGCCCTGTCGCCTCGCAGCTTGCCATCAAGATGCTCGGCACCAACGGCGGCGGCTTCTTCAACGTCAACTCGGCGCATCCGTTCGAGAACCCCGACAACATCTCGAACATGATCCAGATGGTATCGATCTTCGCAATCGGCGCCGCCTTCACCAACGTCTTCGGCCGCATGGTCGGCAACCAGCGCCAGGGCTGGGCGATCCTCGCCACCATGGGCATCCTGTTCATCGCCGGCGTGGCTGTTACCTACTGGGCAGAAGCCGCCGGCAATCCGCTGATGCATGCCTTTGGCCTGCAAGGCGGCAACATGGAAGGCAAGGAAGTTCGCTTCGGCGTCGCCATATCCTCGCTCTTCGCGGTCATAACGACGGCTGCCTCATGCGGTGCGGTTAACGCGATGCACGGCAGCTTCACTGCGCTCGGCGGCTTGATCCCGCTCATCAACATGCAGCTTGGCGAAGTCATCGTCGGCGGCGTTGGGGCTGGCTTCTACGGCATCCTGCTCTTCATCATCATCGCGATCTTCGTGGCTGGCCTGATGGTCGGCCGTACGCCGGAATATCTTGGCAAGAAGATCGAAGCCAAGGAGATGAAGATGGCGGTGCTTGCCATCCTTTGCCTGCCGCTCGCCATGCTTGTCTTCACCGCGATATCGAGCGTTTTGCCGTCGGCCGTTGCCTCGATCGGCACGGCAGGTCCGCACGGCTTCTCGGAGATTCTGTATGCCTATACCTCGGCCGCCGCCAACAACGGCTCGGCCTTCGGCGGGCTGACCGGCAACACACCTTGGTACAACATCACGCTCGGCCTCGGCATGCTGATGGGCCGCTTCCTTGTAATCGTCCCGGCGCTCGCAATCGCCGGCTCCCTGGTCGCCAAGAAGACCGTCCCCGCCTCGGCAGGCACGTTTCCGACAGATGGCTTGCTCTTCGTGGGCCTTCTGACCGGCACGATCCTGATCGTCGGCGGCCTGACCTTCTTCCCGGCGCTGGCGCTTGGCCCGGTCGTCGAGCACCTGGTCATGATCGCCGGCCAGACCTTCTGAGGTGGACGCAATGATCCTTCGTCACAAGCTTCGCAAATCCTTCAACGCACGTCCCGGTTCGCCGGGACGTGACAGCCAGCGCATGACCCGCGCCTCCGACATCATTCTGGTGATGCTCGCCGGGCTCCTCGTCATCGTCGCGGTTTTTCGGATCCTACACGGCTGATCGCCACAACGGTCGCCTTACTCTTTCAAGCTGGAGTCTCTTATGAGCCAGGCAAAATCAGCGAGCATCATGGATTCTCGCATTCTCATTCCGGCCGTGGGCGCCGCCTTCAAGAAGCTGAACCCACGCACCCTTGCCAAAAATCCCGTGATGTTCGTCGTGGCGACGGTTTCGGCGCTAACGACGATCCTGTTCGTCCGCGATCTCGTCAGCGGCGGCGGAAATCTCGGCTTCTCGTTCCAGATCAACCTCTGGCTCTGGTTCACCGTGCTTTTTGCCAACTTCGCCGAAGCCGTCGCCGAGGGCCGCGGTAAGGCACAGGCGGACTCTCTGCGCAAGGCCCGCACCGAAACCCAGGCAAAGCTCCTGACGGCCAATAACGGCACCGGCTATCGCCTGGTCCCGGGCACGAGCCTGAAGGTGGGCGACCTCGTCCTCGTCGAGGCTGGCGATATCATTCCCTCTGATGGCGAAGTCATCGAGGGTGTCGCATCCGTCAACGAAGCTGCCATCACCGGCGAATCGGCTCCGGTCATTCGCGAGTCCGGCGGCGACCGTTCGGCCGTTACCGGTGGCACACAGGTGTTGTCGGATTGGATTCGTGTCCGTATCAGCGCTGCGGCGGGCCATACCTTCCTCGATCGCATGATTTCGCTCGTCGAAGGCGCGGAACGTCAGAAAACCCCCAATGAGATCGCGCTCAACATTTTGCTCGCGGGCATGACGCTGATCTTCGTTCTGGCCACCGCCACGATCCCGAGCTTTGCAAGCTACGCTGGCGGCTCTATTCCGATCATCATCCTCGTCGCTCTCTTCGTGACCCTGATCCCGACCACAATCGGCGCCCTTCTCTCGGCGATCGGCATTGCCGGCATGGACCGTCTCGTGCGCTTCAACGTACTTGCCATGTCCGGCCGTGCCGTCGAAGCAGCCGGTGACGTCGACACACTGCTGCTTGACAAGACCGGAACGATCACTCTCGGCAACCGCCAGGCGACAACATTCCGCCCGGTCCGCGGCGTCACCGAACAGGACCTCGCCGATGCGGCGCAGCTTGCTTCGCTGGCCGACGAAACACCGGAAGGCCGCTCGATCGTCGTGCTCGCCAAGGAAAAGTACGGTATCCGCGGTCGCGATATGACGAGCCTGAAGGCGACCTTCGTGCCCTTTACTGCCCAGACGCGCATGAGCGGCGTCGATGTCGAGGGCTCGTCCATCCGCAAAGGCGCGGTGGATGCCGTGCTTGCCTACGTGGGCGCCGCACCAGCGCCGGTTTCCGGCAATGCGGCCGTCGCCATTCGCAGCAACCCCGAGGTCGTGCGGGAACTGCAGGCAATCGCCGATGAGATCGCCAAGCAAGGCGGCACCCCGCTGGCTGTTGCTCGCGACGGACGCCTTCTCGGCATCGTCCAGCTGAAGGACATCGTCAAGGGCGGGATTCGCGAGCGCTTCACCGAATTGCGGCGGATGGGCATCCGCACGGTGATGATCACCGGTGACAATCCCATGACTGCTGCCGCTATTGCCGCGGAGGCAGGCGTCGACGACTTCCTTGCCCAAGCCACGCCTGAGAACAAGCTGTCGCTGATCCGCGAGGAGCAGGCCAAGGGCAAGCTGGTCGCAATGTGCGGCGATGGCACGAACGATGCCCCTGCCCTTGCCCAGGCCGACGTCGGCGTTGCCATGAACACCGGCACGGTCGCGGCCCGCGAAGCCGGCAACATGGTCGACCTCGACAGCGATCCGACCAAGCTCATCGAAATCGTCGAAATCGGCAAACAGCTGCTGATGACGCGCGGTGCGCTGACGACCTTCTCCATCGCCAACGACATCGCCAAGTACTTCGCAATCATTCCGGCGATGTTCCTGGCCTTCTACCCGCAGCTTGGTGTGCTGAACATCATGGGCCTCGCCACGCCGCAAAGCGCCATCCTGTCGGCGATCATCTTCAACGCGCTGATCATCGTCGCGCTGATCCCGCTCTCGCTCAAAGGCGTGAAATATCGCGCGATCGGCGCCGGCGCGCTGTTGTCCCGCAACCTGCTTATCTACGGTGTCGGCGGCATCATCGTCCCCTTCATCGGCATCAAGGCGATCGACATGGTCATTACGGCCATCGGTCTCGCCTAAGGAGTTGACATCATGTTGAAAGAACTTCGTCCGGCAATCGTCATGATCATTGCCACCACAGCAATCACTGGCCTGCTTTACCCGCTCGCCATGACCGGCGCCGCGCAGGCACTCTTCCCGGCGCAAGCAAATGGCAGCCTGATCGAAAAGGACGGCAAGGTGATCGGATCAACACTGATCGGCCAGGCGTTCACCAGCGACAAATATTTCCACGGCCGTCCCTCGGCCGCAGGCGATGGATACAACGCCGCCGCGTCTTCGGGCTCGAACCTTGGCCCGACGAGCCAGAAGCTGCTTGATCGCGTAAAGACTGACTACGAGGCGGCAAAAGCGACCAACCCGAATGCGGAGGTTCCGATCGATCTCGTGACCGCCTCCGGCAGCGGCCTCGATCCGCACATCTCGCCGGAAGCCGCCTACTTCCAGATACCACGCGTCGCCAAGGCACGTGGGATCGATGAGAGCAAGCTCAAGACGATTGTCGATGCCGCCGTCGAGCACCCTGAACTAGGGATTCTCGGCGAAGCGACCGTCAATGTGCTGGCATTGAACCAGTCCCTTGATGCTTCTATGTCTGAGTAAGGTCAAAAGCCCCGGGCGCCTATGTGCACCCGGGGCTTGCTCGTCAAGGAAAGATAAAACGCATGCCGGAAGACAACCGCGACACGGTTGGAAGGCCCTCGCCCGATGCGCTGCTCGAGAAAGCGCGTCAGGAGACCCGCGGCCGACTGAAGATCTTCCTCGGCGCCGCGCCCGGCGTAGGCAAGACTTATGAGATGCTGGAATCGGGCCGCGCCAAGATGTCCGATGGCGTCGACGTGGTCATCGGCATCGTCGAGACTCACGGACGCAAGGAAACGCAGGCGCTCGTCAACGGCTTCGAAGTCATTCCCCGCGTCAAGATTGACTACAAGGGGCGTCCTCTCGAGGAAATGGATATCGATGCTATTCTTGCGCGCAGACCCTCTCTTGTTCTGGTCGACGAACTCGCCCATACCAACGCCGAAGGCAGTCGGCATCCGAAACGCTATCTCGACGTCAAGGAGCTGCTCGATCGCGGCATCGACGTCTATACGACGCTGAACATCCAACACGTTGAAAGCCTGAATGACGTCGTCTCGCAGATCACGCGCATCCGCGTACGCGAGACAGTGCCAGACTCTGTCATCGATATGGCCGATGACGTCGAGATCATCGATCTCACGCCGGAAGACCTGATCAAGCGGCTGCACGACGGCAAGGTCTATGTCCCAAAGACCGCCGAAAAAGCCCTCACGAATTATTTCACCGCCGGAAACCTCACCGCGCTCCGCGAACTCGCGTTGCGCAAAACCGCACAGCGCGTGGACGACCAGCTTCTGACCCACATGCAGGCACACGCCATCGCTGGCCCTTGGGCCGCCGGCGAAAGGGTGCTTGTATCCATCGATCAGCATGCGCGCTCAGCTTCGCTGGTACGCTACGCGTCCCGAATGGCCTCCCGGCTGCGCGCACCGTGGGCGGCCGTCTATATCGAGACCAATCAATCGATCAGCCTGACCGAGGCCGACCGCGACACGATTGCGGCAACGCTGCGCCTAGCCGAACAGCTCGGCGGCGAGGCCCTCACCATTCCCGGTCGCGAGGTGTCGGAAGAGCTGGTCCGTCACGCCGCCGCCAACAATGTGACTCACATCGTCATCGGCGCTCCAAGCAAGCCGACCTGGCGGGACTGGCTTCACCGCTCCATTGCCGACGATCTGATCCGAACATCGGGCAACATCAGCGTCCACGTCATTTCCGGCAGCGAGAAGGATGGAACGTCTGCACGCGGTGTGAAAGCCGCTCCGTCGTCCCCTGCCTTCAATATCCAGCCATACGTCTCCGCCACAGCCTATGTGGCGATCGCGCTCATCGCAGGCGTTGTGCTTGATCAGGTTCTTGACGTCCGCAACCTTGCCCTCGTGTTCCTGATGGCAGTCCTCACCGCGGCCGTCATTCACGGGCTACGTCCGGCGCTCTACACCTGCGTCCTCAGCGCGCTATCCTTCAATTTCTTCTTCCTGCCGCCCCGTTATACGCTGACGATCAATGATCCGGAAAGCGTGCTGGCGTTGTTCTTCTTCCTGGGCGTTGCCGTTATCGCGAGCAATCTGACGGCAACGGTTCAACGCCAGGCCGCGGCTGCCCGACAGCGCGCCAGAACGACGGAAGACCTCTACCTCTTCTCGAAGAAGCTGGCCGGCACCGGCACACTGGACGACGTTCTCTGGGCCACGGCATTCCAGCTCGCCTCGATGCTCAAGGTCCGAGTCGTTCTGCTGCTGCCGGAAGGAGGCACCATTGCCGTCAAAGCCGGCTACCCGCCGGACGACACCCTCGATGAGGCAGATATTGCCGCCGCCCGGTGGGCGTGGGAGCACAACCACGCCGCCGGCCGCGGTGCAGACACTCTGCCCGGTGCCAAGCGTCTCTACGTGCCGCTGCGAACCGGACGCGCGGCCGTCGGCGTGATCGGCCTGGACAATGACCGGCGAGACGGGCCGTTGCTGACACCTGAGCAACAGCGTCTTCTCGACGCGCTGGCGGACCAGGCCGCTCTTGCGATTGAACGCATTCAACTCGTGGCAGACGTTGATCGCGCAAAACTCGCCGCCGAAGCCGATCGCTTGCGCTCGGCCCTCCTGACGTCGATCTCACACGACCTGAAGACACCGCTGGCCGCGATCCTTGGCGCGGCAGGCACGTTGCGTGATTATCTCGATTCCATGCCTCCGGAAGATCGTGTCGATCTTCTGTCGACCGTCATCGATGAATCGGAACGGCTGAACCGCTTTATCGCCAACCTCCTCGACATGACGAAAATCGAATCCGGCGCAATGGAACCGAACTACGCGCTGCACTATCCCGGCGACATTGCCGGAAGCGCCCTGCGCCGTGCCGAGAAAATTCTCGCACACCACCAGACGGCGATAAGAATACCCGCCGACCTGCCTATGGTCCGCGTTGATCCCGTGCTGTTCGAGCAGGTACTTTTCAACCTGTTCGACAATGCTGCCAAATATGCCCCGGAAGGGTCATCGATCCGCATTGAAGCCTGGGCCGACGCATACAGTGTCATGATTCAGGTCTTGGACGAGGGGCCGGGTATTCCGCCGGCAGACGTGGATCGGGTCTTCGATACTTTCTATCGCGTGCGCAAAGGCGACCAGGTTCGCGCCGGAACCGGCCTCGGCTTGTCCATCTGTCGAGGTTTTGTCGAGGCCATGGGCGGCACGATAACGGCCGGAAACCGGAACGATCGCTCTGGCGCCGTCTTCACAATCCGTCTTCCGAGACCAACTGAAATTCCGAAATTGGATGAGCTCAAATGACCGGTTCAGCCGTAAAAATTCTCGTCGTCGACGACGAACCCCCGATCCGCAAGCTGCTTCGCGTCGGTTTAACCGCACAGGGTTACGAAGTGAACGAGGCGCCGAACGGCGCGACGGCCCTGCAATCGGCAAAAGACGATCCGCCGGATCTGATTGTGCTCGACCTTGGTCTGCCAGACAAATCGGGCCACGAACTATTGCAGGAATGGCGAGACGCGGGCCTCACCCTGCCAATCGTCATCCTTTCCAGCCGCACAGATGAAACCGGCATCGTCAATGCCCTCGAAGCGGGTGCAGATGATTATCTGACGAAGCCGTTTGGCATGAACGAACTCGGCGCCCGGCTACGCGTCGCCTTGCGCCACCGTCTACAACAGCAGGGTGAGCGGGCGATCTTCCAGGCCGGCGGCCTGTCCATCGATCTCGTCAAGCGCATCGTCAAGATCGACGGCCGGGAAATCAAACTCTCGCCGAAGGAATACGACATCCTGAGGGTCCTTGCCCAGCATGCCGGAAAGGTCCTGACGCACCAGTTCCTGCTGAAGCAGATCTGGGGGCCCGCCGCCGATGTCCAGTATCTGCGCGTCTACGTTCGCCAGCTGCGCCAGAAGATCGAACAGAGCCCTGATCAGCCACAATACATCACGACGGAAACCGGTGTCGGATACAGGTTGAAAGAAGCCGATCCGCCGCCGGCCTAAGTCGGTTCATCGGTACGCGCGCTCAGACCACGCTCGCATACCGAGCCCCACCATCACTTCGTAGGCGATGCGGCGGCGCATCGGATTGTGCAGTCGGATTGCCGTAGAACCCAGAAACTCGGTTTCAATGTGATCGAACGTCTTTAGCTCGGGCGAAGTCTTGATCGTCTGCGCGTAAAATTCATGGAACGGCCGACGGCAAACGTAAGTCTTGTATTTCGTCAGGCAGAAGACGGAATAGCGACCGGCCTCTTCACGCAGGAAGTCGGTCACGCCAGCAGTAACCTCGGGCCAGGCCGGATTGAACGTGTCGTCGAAAACGATGATGCCATGCTCGGCAAGCGACGCGGCGGCCAGGCGGCTATCAGCCTCGACATGGGGCAGCATGTGGCCACCATCGATGCTGAAGAAGCGAATCAGGCCGGCCCGCTCGATCACGTCCGCAGGCCGAAGCAGCGTGCTATCGCTCTTGATGACACGCTCTTCATCTACGGAAAGCCCGAGTTGGCGGCCACCCGCCGCAAAACGTTCATACTGCGTAAGACTATGATCCGGTTTGACGATGTCGAACGGATCGATAGCCACGATCTTCTCTCTGTCTCCGCAGATCTTTCGCAGGAGGAAGTAGGATCGGCCGTAGTAAACACCTATCTCGGCCAAGCCGCCTTGCAGGGAAGCTGATTGCTGGGAGCGCAAAATAGCAAGAAAGACCAGCGCGTCCGGCGGATCAATGTATCCTTCAATCGCTTGAAGATCATGGAATATGAATTTTCTGACCGATGAATTCATGGCACCGCGCCTTCCGATGCATCAACAGCCCCCCCGAGAGAGACAATGTTTCGCAGAAGAAAGGAACATAAGTCAATTCTATTTAAGCTGGAGCGGCATATGTCTTTAGAGATGCATCAGGTTGCTTAAGCATCTGAAGTTTTGATGCAGAGAACTATTGAGAAATCCGCGCCGCCACTAAGCCGGCGGACAGTCAATCCGGCCGAAAAGCTTCGATCAATCAATTTGCTAATGCCATCGCTGACAAAATGATGCCCTCGCCGCTCGCCGGTCGTTTCTTTCTTTTTCTTGCCATCGACCTGTCCTAAGTCTCCTCTCCATCGAAACGAGAATTAAAGGTGGTGCATGGCAGGTGAAACGGTTCTGGTCGTGGGCGGCGCTGGGTATATTGGCTCGCACACGTGTCTCGATCTTGCGAACAAGGGCTTCAAACCGGTCGTTTTCGACAATTTCTCCAACGGTCATCGCGAATTTGTGAAATGGGGACCCGCAGAGGAAGGGGACATCCGGGATCGAGCCCGTCTCGACGAGGTCCTTGCCAAGCACAAACCAGCAGCCATCCTGCACTTTGCCGCCCTTATCGAGGTCGGTGAATCGGTCAAGGATCCGGTAGCCTTTTACGAAAACAACGTCATCGGCACATTGACCCTTTTGGCAGCCGCCCAGGCTGCTGGCGTGAAAGCGTTCGTGTTCTCGTCAACCTGCGCAACCTATGGCCTGCCGCAGAGTGTACCGCTGGACGAGACGCATCGCCAGGTGCCGATCAATCCCTACGGCCGCACGAAATACATCGTCGAGCAGGCGCTTGCCGACTATGACAAGTACACGGGCTTTCGATCGGTCGTGCTTCGCTACTTCAATGCAGCCGGCGCCGATTTCGAGGGTCGGATCGGCGAGTGGCACCAGCCTGAAACCCACGCCATACCGCTGGCGATCGACGCCGCACTGGGTCGCCGTGAAGGCTTCAAGGTCTTCGGCACCGATTACGAGACGCGTGACGGCACCTGCGTCCGCGACTACATCCACGTCCTCGATCTCGCCGACGCCCACGTTCGTGCCGTGGAACATCTGCTTCGGGGCGGGGAGTCGGTTGCCCTCAATCTCGGCACCGGCACGGGAACGACTGTTAAGGAGCTTCTTGGCACAATCGAGCGCGTCTCGGAGCGGCCGTTTCCGGTGGAATATGTCGGTCGTCGTGAAGGCGACTCGCACACGCTCGTTGCCAACAATGACAAGGCGCGGGAAATTCTCGGCTGGGCGCCGCAGTACGATCTATCTCAGATCATTCGGTCGGCGTGGAACTGGCACGCGAAATCAAATCAGCACTGAAATGCATCCATGATCGGTCGAAGACGTTACGTCAATCACCGCGCTCAGTCGGCGCGATGATTGACGTGCGTGGCCGCTCCTGATGCACGGCAACGCTGAAGGCAAGGCCTAGTCGGCACGAAACGAGTTAGGCGCGATGGCCCTCCGACCTATCCGCCGAGGCGTCCGAGGTAATCCATCTTGCCGACGGGTACGCCCTGGTTGCGCAGGATCGCGTGAGCCGTTGCAAGGTGGAAGAAGAAGTTCGGCAGTGCAAAGGTCAACACGTATTCGTCGCCGCGGAACGTGAGCTTATTGCCCCCTGGCGACAGAGTGACTTCCCGCGTTTCCGTCCCCTCGAGCGTGGCCGGCGCGACGGTAGCGAGATAGGCTTCCGTCTTGGCAACACGCTCACGCAACTCGGCGATCGTCGCCTCGTTGTCCTCAAATTTGGGCGCATCGCTGCCGGTCAGCCGCGCGATCGCCAGTTTGGCGCTATCGGTCGCGCGCTGATACTGACCCGAGAACGGCAACATGTCCGAAGTCAACCGCGCGGCAACGAGATCCGCGCCATCGATCCCTCTTTCTTTCGCGAAGTTCTCGGCTTTGTCGAGATAGGTCTTCAAGCTTTCAAGACCGTGCTGGAAGACGGGAACTGTCAATCGGTACATCGAAATAGGCATCGGTTTCTCCATGGTAGGCAGCGACCTGCTGCCGCTGGCGCATATAGTTCGCGCGGGAACGCTTTTCAGCGCCAGCCAAGGTGTCTTCGCGCGATTTTCGCGGTCGGTCCGGGACCCATCATTGAAATGGACTTGACGCCTTTATCAGAAAATGGAATGAATATTCCGTGATACACATTTTACGGTTCGTTTGTTCCGTTTCTTGACGGACTGCCAACGGGAGATGGCCCAACGAACATATACTGGCTTTCGGGCATGGCCCGGAGCTCCGGCGTGAGGAGGGTGCAGCCGGACACCGCTTTGTGGAGGAAAGAAAATGAAGAAATTTATCCTGGGCACTGCCATGGCGCTCGTCCTGTCGACGGCCGCTCACGCTGAAACGGTCGGCGTCTCTATGGCGCTCTTCGACGACAACTTCCTGACCGTTCTACGCAACGGCATGCAGGACTACGCCAAGACCATGAACGGCGTGACACTGCAGGTTGAAGACGCGCAGAACGACGTGGCCAAGCAGCAGAGCCAGATCCAGAACTTCATTGCGTCCAAGGTCGACGCGATCGTCGTCAACCCGGTTGATACCGACGCTACGGCGGCGATGTCGAAGATCGCAGCCGAAGCCGGCATTCCACTCGTCTACGTAAACCGCGAGCCGGTCAACGTTGACGCTCTTCCGGACAAGCAGGCTTTCGTTGCTTCGAATGAGCAGGAGTCCGGCACCCTCGAAGCCAAGGAAGTTTGCCGGCTGCTCGGTGGCAAGGGCAAGGCCGTTGTAATGATGGGTGAACTCTCCAACCAGGCTGCGCGCATGCGTACCAAGGACGTCCACGATGTCGTGGCGACCGATGAGTGCAAGGGCATCCAGATCATTGAAGAGCAGACGGCTAACTGGTCCCGTACCCAAGGTTCCGACCTTATGACCAACTGGCTTTCCAGCGGTCTCGAGTTCGATGCTGTCATCTCGAACAATGACGAAATGGCAATCGGCGCCATCCAGGCACTCAAGGCAGCCGGTAAGGATCTCAGCAAGATCGTCATCGGCGGTGTTGACGCCACCCAGGACGCACTCGCCGCCATGCAGGCAGGCGACCTCGACGTGACGGTCTTCCAGGATGCAGCAGGTCAGGGCAAGGGTGCGCTCGATGCAGCTCTGAAGCTGGCTAAGGGCGAAAAGGTGGAAAAGAAGGTCTATATTCCTTTCCAACTCGTCACGCCTGAGAACGTCAAGGACTTCGTCGCGAAGAACTAACGTTCAGAGAATCGGGATGCGGGCATGGTCCGCATCCCTTCCTTCAGTCCGTGTCCGGGAGGAAATGAGATGGTTGTCAGCCCGTCTACCATGGCCGCAGTGCGTCAAAGCGGCGTTGTTCCGAATGCGGAATACCTGCTGAGCGCCGAAGGCGTACGCAAGGAATTCCCCGGCGTCATCGCGCTTGATGACGTTCAGTTCCGGCTGAAGCGCGGTACCGTGCACGCCTTGATGGGCGAGAATGGCGCGGGCAAGTCGACCCTGATGAAAATCCTCGCTGGCATATACATCCCAGACAAGGGCGAAGTACGCCTCAAAGGCGTCGAGATTCAGCTGAAATCACCGCTCGATGCGCTGGAAAATGGCATCGCGATGATCCATCAGGAGCTGAACCTGATGCCCTTCATGACCGTTGCCGAGAACATCTGGATCCGGCGCGAGCCGAAGAACAAGTTCGGCTTTGTTGATCACGCAGCAATGTTCCGCCAGACGGACGAGCTGTTTCGACGGCTGAATATCGATATCGACCCGGAGATCCAGGTTCGCGATCTTTCGGTTGCCAACAGGCAGATGGTCGAAATTGCCAAGGCGGTTTCCTACAATTCCGACGTTCTGATTATGGACGAGCCGACATCGGCACTGACCGAGCGTGAGGTCGAGCATCTTTTCAGGATCATTCGCGACCTTCGCGCTCAAGGCATCGGCATCGTCTACATCACGCACAAGATGAACGAGCTGTTCGAGATTGCCGACGAGTTTTCGGTGTTCCGCGACGGGCGCTACATCGGCACCCATGCGTCGACAGACGTCACCCGCGACGACATCATCCGCATGATGGTCGGTCGCGAGATCACACAAATGTTCCCGAAGGAGGAGGTGCCGATCGGCGACGTCGTCCTTTCGGTCAAGAACCTCTCGCTGAACGATGTTTTCCGCGACGTCTCCTTTGACGTACGATCCGGCGAGATCCTCGGCGTTGCCGGACTTGTGGGATCCGGTCGATCGAATGTCGCCGAGACCTTGTTCGGCGTAACGCCGGCGACATCGGGCACCATCGAACTCTTCGGCAAGAAGACAGATATCGCATCGCCAACCGTCGCAATCCAGAACCGCATGGCGTTCCTGACCGAGGACCGCAAGGAAACGGGCTGTCTGCTGATCCTCAGCGTTCTCGAGAACATGCAGATCGCCGTTCTCCAGGACAAGTTCGTCAAGGGTGGCTTCGTGCAGGAGGGCTCGATCGAGGCAACCTGTGAAGACATGGCCAAGAAGCTTCGCGTCAAGACGCCAAACCTCGATGAGCGGGTGGAGAATCTGTCCGGTGGCAACCAGCAGAAGGTTCTGATCGGTCGCTGGCTGCTTACCAATCCGAAGATCCTCATTCTCGACGAGCCGACACGTGGCATCGATGTCGGCGCCAAGGCCGAGATCCATCGTCTTGTGTCGGAGATGGCGAGGAATGGAGTGGCAGTAATCATGATCTCGTCGGAAATGCCAGAAGTGCTCGGCATGAGCGACCGCATCATGGTGATGCATGAAGGACGCGTAACCGGTTTTCTCAATCGCGACGAAGCAACGCAGATCAAGGTGATGGAGCTTGCCGCGCAATGACGCGCGGGCTCCGGGAACCGAAGGGAGGATATCATGAATACCAACGCAGCTGAGGCGGCAGCCCCACTCGCAACGCGGGCGCGCAGACGACGCGTTCCGCCGGAGCTCAGTATTTTCCTCGTTCTGATTGGGATTGCGCTTGTCTACGAAGTTCTTGGCTGGATCTTTATCGGCCAGAGCTTCCTGTTCAATTCGCAGCGCCTGACGATCATGATCCTCCAGGTCTCCGTCATTGGCATCATCGCGGTGGGCGTGACGCAGGTCATCATCACCGGAGGCATCGACCTGTCGTCCGGCTCCGTCGTTGGCATGACGGCGATGATCGCGGCGAGCTTCGCGCAGGCGTCGACGTGGCCTCGGGCACTTTATCCGTCGTTGACCGACCTACCATTCTTCATTCCGATCGGCGTAGGTCTCCTGATTGGCCTGGCGGCCGGTTTCATCAACGGACAGCTGATCGCAAGAACCAAGATCCCACCGTTCATCGCGACGCTCGGCATGATGGTCTCTGCACGCGGCATTTCGAAGTGGTACACCAAAGGCCAGCCGGTTTCGGGGCTCACCGATCAATTCAATTTCATCGGCACCGGCATTTGGCCTGTGATCGTCTTCCTCGTCGTCGCGCTGATCTTCCATATCGCCCTGCGCTATACCCGCTACGGCAAATTCACCTATGCAATCGGCGCCAATCTTCAGGCAGCGCGCGTTTCCGGTATCAATATCGAGGCGCACCTCATCAAGGTTTACGCCATCGCTGGTCTCTTGGCAGGTCTTGCCGGCGTGGTCACCGCAGCCCGCGCTCAAACCGCGCAAGCAGGCATGGGTGTCATGTACGAATTGGACGCGATTGCTGCGACGGTCATCGGGGGCACGTCTCTGACAGGTGGCGTCGGTCGGATCACCGGCACGGTTATCGGCACGATCATCCTCGGCGTGATGACCTCAGGCTTTACCTTCCTCAGGGTTGATGCGTATTACCAGGAGATCGTCAAAGGGCTGATCATCGTGGCCGCTGTCGTGATCGACGTTTACCGGCAAAAGAAACGCGCGAAGCACTGACGAAAAGGACTCTGGAACGGGAGCCTCGGCTCCCGTTTTTCGTTTCCGCTAACCATTGCTACCGAACCGCAAAAATTCTGAAAAAAGGGGTAGCGTATTCCGCCAGCTTTTCTATTCTGCGCTCTTCATATCGCCCGCTCGGGCACACAGGAACGCAGATGCAATTCGTATTCGACGGCCATAACGACGTCCTTCTCCGGCTTTGGACACATGAACGGGATGGCGGCGATCCAATCGCTGAATTTTCAAACGGAACTGATCTAGGCCACATCGATGCTCCACGCGCCAAGGCTGGCGGTCTGGCCGGTGGCCTTTGTGCAATCTACGTTCCTTCCGGCGATCTCGTCTTCGCCGATCCCGACAAGAACGGTCATTACGTGACTCCCCTTGCCGCGCCGCTCGAGCCGCTTTCGTCGCTGAATATCGCGACGGAGATGGCCGCAATCGCGCTTCGCCTCGACCGCGCCGGCGCCTGGCGTCTTTGCCGCACGGTAAAGGACATCCGCAAAGCCATGGCCGACGGCGTCTTCGCCGCGGTGATGCACATGGAAGGCTGCGAGGCAATAGGCCCCGACCTGGCAGCGCTCGAAGTGTTCCATGCCGCCGGCCTGCGATCACTCGGCCCAGTATGGAGCCGCCACAATATCTTCGGCCACGGTGTGCCTTTCGCTTTCCCGATGTCGCCGGACACGGCCCCCGGCCTGACCGAAGCGGGCTTTGCCCTCGTGCGCGAATGCAACAGGCTTGGGATCATGATCGATCTGGCGCACATCACCGAGAAAGGCTTTTGGGATGTCGCAAAGACGACCGATCAGCCGCTCGTTGCTAGCCATTCGAACGCCCATGCACTGACACCGGTTGCCCGCAATCTCACCGACAAACAACTCGACGCCATCAGAGAAAGCCGCGGTCTCGTCGGCGTAAACTACGCGACTGCGATGCTGCGCAGCGACGGACGCTCCGACGGTGACACGCCACTGAGGGATATGGTGCGCCATATCGACTATCTGGTCGAGCGCGTCGGCATCGACTGCGTGGCGCTCGGTTCGGACTTTGACGGCGCGACAATTCCTGAAGAAATAGGGGATGCCGCAGGCAATCAGAAGCTCATTGCTGCCCTCCAGCGCGTTGGCTATGGTGCCCGAGATCTTGAAAAATTGGCCAGCGGGAACTGGCTGAGAATTCTGGCTTCGGCGTGGGGAGAACAGGACGCCTAAGCCTGCCGATTGCTTTGTGTTGAAATGGAAAACAGGGGAACAAAACCATGATAGTCAGCAAATTCAACCGCACCTTCCGCGCACTCTCTGCGGGGGCAGCGCTCTCGATCATGATGGCAGCCGCGCCGGTCGCCTTCGCAGAAACGCCGAAGGACACGCTGGTCGAAGGCTTCGCCATCGATGACATCATCACCATGGATCCGGGCGAAGCATTCGAGCTGTCGACGGCTGAGGTCACGAGCAACACCTACAGCCTGCTCGTCCGTCTCGATATGAGCGACACTTCGAAGGTAAAGGGTGACCTTGCTGAGAGCTGGACGGTTTCCGACGATGGCCTGACCTATACCTTCAAGCTGAAGCCCGGCATGAAATTCGCGTCCGGCAACCCGATCACGGCTGAAGACGTCGCGTGGTCGTTCGAACGGGCCGTCAAACTCGACAAGAGCCCGGCCTTCATCATCACCCAATTCGGCATCAACGGCGACAACGTCACCGAGAAGGCGAAGGCAACGGATGAAAGCACGTTCGTCTTCACCGTCGACAAGCCCTATGCGCCGAGCTTCGTGCTGAACTGCTTGACGGCAACTGTGGCATCCGTCGTCGACAAGAAGCTGGTCGTGGATCACGTCAAGTCCGTGACGCCGAGCGCCGACTACAAGTACGACAACGATTTCGGCAACGAGTGGCTGAAGACCGGCTATGCCGGCTCCGGCGCCTTCAAGCTCCGCGAATGGCGCGCCAATGAAGTCGTCGTGATGGAGCGCAACGACAACTATTACGGCGACAAGGCGAAACTCAACCGGGTTATCTATCGCTTCATGAAGGAAAGTTCGGCGCAGCGCCTGGCGCTCGAAGCCGGTGATATCGATATCGCGCGCAACCTAGAGCCCGGTGACCTCGATGCAGTCGTCAAGAATGCCGACCTGACGACTGTCAGCGCGCCGAAGGGCACTGTCTACTACGTCAGCCTCAATTCCAAGAACGAGAACCTGAAGAAGCCTGAGGTCCAGGAAGCCTTTAAGTATCTCGTCGACTACGATGCGATCGGCTCGACGCTCATCAAGGGCATCGGCGAAATCCACCAGACCTTCCTGCCGAAGGGCCAGCTCGGCGCGCTCGATGAAAACCCGTACAAGCTCGACGTCGCCAAGGCCAAGGAACTGCTTGCGAAGGCCGGCCTGAAGGACGGCTTCTCGGTAACGATGGACGTCCGCAATACGCAGCCGGTAACCGGTATTGCTGAATCCATGCAGCAGTCGCTCGCCCAGGCCGGCGTCAAGATGGAGATCATCCCCGGCGACGGCAAGCAGACCCTGACGAAGTTCCGCGCGCGCACCCACGACATGTACATCGGTCAGTGGGGTTCGGACTATTTCGACCCAAATTCGAACGCCGATACGTTCACCAGCAATCCGGACAACTCGGATGCCGGTACCGTCAAGACGCTCGCCTGGCGCAACACCTGGGAAGCGCCGGAACTCGACAAGGAAACGAAGGCCGCCCTGCTGGAACGTGATGGCGCCAAGCGCGCCGCCATGTACGAGGACGTTCAGAAGAAGTTTCTCGCAAACAGCCCGTTCGTGGTCATCTTCCAGCAGATCGAAGTCGCAGGCGCCCGCAAGAGCCTGAAGGACTTCAAGCTCGGCCCGAGCTTCGACACCAACTATGTCGGCCCGATCGGCAAGGAATGATCCGGCAGGATTGATCCGTGAGCATCGTTGAAACAAAGATGGAGGCACGGCCCAAACGGGGCCGTGCCGTTCCCATTGCCAAGGCGGTCGGGCGATTTCTTGTCGCCGCCGTCACGACTTATCTTGGCCTCCTGGCTGTAACCTTCTTCATCGGCCGCGTCGTACCGATCGATCCCGTCCTTGCCATCCTCGGTGATCGTGCGCCCACGCACGTCGTCGAGCGCGTTCGTCGCGAGCTTGGTTTCGACCTACCGCTCTACCAGCAGTTCTATATTTACCTGAAGAGCATCCTGTCGGGCGACTTCGGGACCTCCGTCCTGACCACCAATCCCGTCATGGTCGACATCAGGCGTGTGTTTCCCGCGACGATCGAGCTTGCGACGCTCGGGACCATTATCGGATCGGTCATCGGCGTGCCGCTTGGCGTGCTTGCTGCTGTTCGGCGCGGCAGCATTGCCGACCAGGTTGTCCGTGTGATTGGCCTGATCGGTTACTCCGTCCCGATCTTCTGGCTTGCGCTGATCTCGCTGGTGATTTTCTACGCCCAATTGCGATGGGTCGCCTTCCCGGGCCGCATCGACATCGTCTTCGAGTACAGTTTTACGCCCGTGACCGGCTTCTATCTAATCGACAGCGCCATGCAGGGGCAGTGGGACGTTTTCTATGACGTCTTCCGCCACATCATTCTGCCGGCCTCGCTGCTCGGATACTTCTCGCTTGCCTACATCAGCCGCATGACCCGCAGCTTCATGCTCAATGAACTCAGCCAGGAATATGTGGTTGCCGCGCGCGCCAAGGGGTTGTCCGAAACACGTGTGATCTGGGGCCATGCGTTGCGCAACGCCGCAGTGCCGCTCGTCACCGTCATCGCGCTCTCCTACGCCGGTCTGCTCGAGGGTTCGGTATTGACAGAGACAGTGTTCTCATGGCCGGGCATCGGACTCTACATCACCAATTCCCTTCAGAATGCCGACATGAACGCTGTTCTCGGTGGCACCATCGTCATCGGCACGGTTTTCATCGGCATCAATCTTCTGTCCGATCTTCTTTATCGGACACTCGACCCTAGGACGCGAAGCCGATGACGGTTCCCGCACATCAATCAGCGCCGATGAGCCGCCGCGAGTGGCTGCTTTCCGATCGGCCACAGTCGCGCAAACAGGCGCAATTGGGCCGAGCCTATGTGACATGGCGTCAGTTCACCGCAAACCGTCTGGCCGTCGTCGGATTGCTGATCATCATTGCCCTGCTGTTCGTGGCTGCCTTTGCAAACCTCCTAGCAACGCATTCGCCCATCGTTGGCGACCTGAAGAATGCGCGGCTGCTTCCGCCCGGCGCTGAGGGTTATTGGCTTGGTACCGACGACCAGGGCCGCGATATCTATTCACGCCTGATCTACGGCTCCCGCCTAACCCTGCTAGTCGTTGTTCTCGTCGCCGCCATCTCGGCGCCAATCGGTCTGATCGTCGGGACGGTGTCGGGTTATGCCGGCGGCTGGGTGGATGCGACGCTGATGCGCATAACCGATATCTTCCTGGCCTTCCCAAAGCTGGTTCTGGCGCTCGCCTTCGTTGCGGCACTCGGACCTGGGATCCAGAACGCCATCATCGCGATTGCGATCACCTCTTGGCCGCCCTACGCTCGGATTGCGCGCGCGGAGACGCTGACCGTCCGCCGCTCCGACTACATCTCCGCCGTCAAGCTGATGGGCGCATCGCCGCTGCGGATTGTGGTCCGGCATGTCATGCCGCTCTGCCTTTCCTCACTCATCGTGCGCGTCACGCTCGACATGGCTGGCATCATCTTGACGGCCGCTGGTCTCGGCTTCCTCGGCCTCGGCGCGCAGCCGCCGCTTCCTGAATGGGGCGCGATGATCGCCTCTGGCCGGCGCTTCATCCTCGACCAGTGGTGGGTGGCAGCCATGCCAGGTTTTGCGATCCTCATCGTCAGCCTCGGCTTCAACCTTCTCGGCGACGGCCTGCGCGACGCGCTCGACCCGAAGGAGAGCGGCCAATGACCGACCTCCTCACCGTTCAAAACCTCAAGGTTAGCTATCCCACGCGCACGGCCGTGATCGAAGCCGTTCGAGGCGTCTCGTTCACGCTTGGCAAGGAACGCCTCGGGATCGTCGGCGAATCCGGCTCAGGCAAGTCCCAGACGGGGCGCGCCATCATGGGTCTGACCCCAAAGCACGCCATTGTTTCGGCCGACAAGCTCGATTTCAATGGCATCGACCTTCTCAGCGCGTCCGCCAAACAGCGCCGGAAACTGCGCGGCAAACGTATCGCGATGGTCTTACAGGATCCGAAATATTCGCTCGATCCCGTCATGTCGATCGGCCGACAGATCTGCGAAACGCTGAGGACCCACGAAAACGTCGGCAAGGCGGAGGCGCGCGATCGCGCTCTCGCAATGCTCGAGGCCGTGCAGATCCGTGATCCAGGGCGGGTCTTCGACCTCTATCCGCACGAGGTCTCGGGCGGTATGGGTCAGCGCGCCATGATCGCCATGATGCTGATCGCCGATCCGGAGCTACTGATCGCCGACGAACCGACCTCCGCATTGGATGTCACGGTCCAGCTCGATGTTCTCAGGATCATGGACCGGCTCGTCTCGGAACGCGGCATGGGCCTGATCTTCGTATCCCACGACCTGCGCCTGGTCTCATCCTTCTGCGACCGCGTCATCGTCATGTATGCCGGCAAGGTCGTGGAGGAACTCAAGGCGTCCGAGCTCAAGAATGCGCGCCATCCCTACACGCAGGGCTTGTTGAACTGCATGCCCCAAATCGGCGAAAGCAGGCATCCGTTGCCGGTTCTGGATCGCAAGCCGGAGTGGGCCGCATGAGCGTTGCACTTTCAGTCGACAAGCTGAGCGTGATCTATGATCACTTCCACGCGCTGAGAGACGTCAGCGTCGATATCGAGTCCGGCGAGTCATTCGGTCTGGTCGGCGAGTCCGGATCGGGAAAATCGACGCTGCTTCGTGCCGTTGCCGGCCTGGCGCCGGTGGCAAGTGGCTCCATAAAGATCCATGGCGATCCTCTCGTCGGCGCCAAGCGATCCAAGACCTTTTACAGACAGGTGCAGATGGTCTTCCAGGATCCATACGGATCCCTGCACCCGCGCCAGACCATCGATCGCCTCCTGCTCGAGCCGCTGGCTATCCATGGCATCCGCGACAGCGACATGCGGATCGCCCGCGCTCTCGATGAGGTTGGACTTGGAAACGGTTTCCGCTTCCGTTACCCGCATCAGCTTTCCGGTGGCCAACGCCAACGCGTTGCGATTGCCCGGGCATTGATCGTCGAGCCGTCCATCCTCCTGCTTGATGAGCCGACCTCAGCCCTTGACGCTTCCGTGCAGGCCGAGGTTCTGAACCTCCTCGAACAGGTGCGGCGGGATCGCAAGCTGACCTTCGTTATGGTCAGCCATGATCTCGGCGTGGTTACCCATATGTGCGATCGCCTCGCTGTGATGCGCAATGGATCCGTCGTCGAACGATTAACATCCGCACAGCTGGCAGGGGCGGCCGTGTCCGAGGACTACACGCGAAATTTGATGGTGGCCAGCAAAGGTTTCGTCAAAGCGTGAAACGCAATCCTTTCAACGAATTGTTTTCGCTAGGGCTCGGCGAGCCTTAGCCTTAACGATCCGCTAAAACACGACCATTCAACTAGACTATTGACACCCGCCTTACTTCTGTCATGATCCCGTTAACGCCCGTTAATTTTCGTGATCATGGAGATCAAGCATGTTTTTTCTCGGCGGCATGACCATGGGATATCTGCACCCACCGGCCAAGACCGATAGAAAAGCTGCAGCTTCGACCTCGATTCCGGCGGAGAAAGACCGGCGGCTCCTCGAAAAACCGGAACCCAAAGGAAGCCCGCGCCAAGCGGTGGAAGATGACCGCTCCTTGCTCTGGGCCTGGCGGATTCTTGTCTAATTCCACCCAAAGGGGCGGATTTTTTAACACCCCCTAGCAGGACAGAATTTTATCTCTACCTATCAGATAGAGAAAATACGAAAACGCTCTAACAAAAAAGAACACGGAGAAACGGAGGCAACACATGGCAGACCTGGGTATCTCGCATGCTCATGTGAATCAGTATGGTTCCGTCCAAACCAAGAAGCCGGGCACGACCCGCAGCAAGATCCAACTTGCTATTAACGCAACGCTTGTCACGGCGGCATTTGTTTTCGTCGCAGCTCTCGTCTTTGGCGTCGTAGGCTAAGCCAGAGAATATATCGTAGTGGCACTTGAAGGCTGCCGCTGCGGAACTATCCGCTTAGCTGCTCATTCTCTCCGCACAGACATTGTGAAAAGGGAGAATGACGATGAAAGGCATTTTACTCTGGTTGATCGGCATTCCGATCCCGGTAATTATTCTGCTCTACCTCTTCCACGCATTCTAAAATTGCGATCGATTAGCGGTTATGGCAAGGCGCGTCACGGGCGCGCCTTTTCTTTTGGCTGGGGCGGTCTTGTAGCTTTGACGGAACCAATAGAGCGACCTCCCGTTAACTCCATCAGCTAAGACAAGGAGATCGCCATGCTTTATTATGCACTCGTATTTCTCGTTGTGGCGCTGATCGCCGGCGTATTGGGCTTTGGCGGCATTGCCGGCGCTTCCGCCTCGATCGCTCAGGTTCTTTTCTTCCTGTTCCTGATTCTGTTCGTCGTGTCTGTGGTCATGCGCCTCATGCGACGCACCTGACGAAAACCTATCTACAAAGTGAAAGCCGGCGCTTGCCCAAGCGCCGGTTTCCTTTTGTCGGTAGGTGCGATCCCACGTGCGGCCGAAATGCCTCCTTTGAAACATCTTGACTTGAATTATCGCAATGGTGTCCAACTTTCCCGGAATGGCTCCAAAAGGGTGGAGGGCACAACGGAGCCGTGTCGCGCGTCGCCCACACAGGTCCGCGTTTAAACCGTTTCGCATCGTTGGTTGATTACCGTTCCGATCTTGCTGTCCGGGATCTAGAAACCCCGGTGCTGTTCATGCGGCAGTCATATTCGGCAGTGCAAAAGGCAACGCAAAATCATCATAATTTTGTTTGGATCCAGAACCGAACCCATGAACATTTCCGCCACGTCTCCGAACCCGTCCCGCGAGCCCGAAACGAAGCAGATCGATCATAACGACTCGATCCGCTCAACTTACCTTTCCATCGAAGATATCAAGGCCATAGGCGCCTCTGTCGCTGCCCGCGGCATAGACTCGCTGCCGGCTTTTGCGCCCTTCGATTTTTTCGCGCGGCACAAGGAGAACGAAAAGGAGATCCTGCGGGTCTACCGCACCACGGCAACAGACGTGGAATCCGGTGAAACCATCACTCCGGCGGCGGAGTGGCTGCTCGACAACCACTACATTGTCGAGGAAGCAATCCAGGAAGTGCGTCGCGATTTCCCGCGTCGCTTCTACCGAGAGCTGC
Organism: Rhizobium sp. BK399; assembly: GCF_014194695.1. Lineage (GTDB taxonomy): Bacteria > Pseudomonadota > Alphaproteobacteria > Rhizobiales > Rhizobiaceae > Rhizobium. The sequence goes on from NZ_JACIAH010000013.1 coordinate 69,785, forward strand.
CGACGCTTGACGTCAACGGCGTACAAGTGCCGCGCACGCTCGCGCTTGCATGGCTCTATGTGGCCCACACCCACAGCACAATCTCGCAGGAAAGCCTCACAGCCCTCGTCGATGGATTTCAGCAGAGCGAGACACTGAAGATCGGTGAGCTTTGGGCGCTGCCGTCACTGGTCCGCTACGTTCTCGTGGAGAACCTGCGCCGCATCTCTATCCGTGTCGAACGCAGCCGCCGGATGCGCCGACGCGCCAATGAGGCTGCGGATGAGCTCGTGCGGCTGACGGACCCGACGAAGGCTGCCGAATATCTCAGGTCGCTGGAATCGCTTGCGGAAGACAACACCTTCGCGACGCAGTTCCTCTACCGCATGCGTGACGGCTCTCAGGCGTCCAGCGTGGCGATCGCCTGGCTCGACGAACGCCTTGAGGCACTCGGGCGCGATACCGAAGAAACGACAATGGCGGAGCACAGCCGCCTGTCCTCCGGCAACGTCACGATGGGCAACATCATTCGCAGTCTTCGCGAGATCGACGACACCGAATGGTCCGTCTGGGTGGAGCAGGTCAGCCACGTCGACAAGCTGCTTTGGGATCATTCCGATTATGGCGATCTCGATTCAGGCTCTCGCAACAAATACCGCAAGCAGATCGAAAAGCTTGCCAAGCGCTCGCCGCTGTCGGAAATGGAGATCGCCCAGCTGGCGCTCGATATGACCGAGGAGGCCAAGGCCTCCGACGAACCGCAGCAGCGTGAACCAAATGTCGGCGGTTTCCTGACCGGCGTGCAAAGACCCAAGCTGGAAGCGCGGTCAAACTATCGCCCGACTCTGACGCAGCATTTTGTTCGAACCGTTCGTCGGTTTAACTGGCTCTCAATCGCCGTTCCCGTGATCCTTCTGACCATCATCGCGATGGCGATCGTCGGGAGGTTCATGGCCAATGCGGGCATGGGTCCACTTGAGATCGCGATCCTGCTGATCATGTTCTCGCTTCCGGCCTCCGAAGGTGCGACCGGCCTCTTCAACACCGTGCTGTCGTTTTTCGTGACGCCGGCTCGACTGGTCGGTTACGAATTCAAGGAGGGCATCCCCGAGGAGGCCCGTACGCTTCTGGTCGTTCCGTGCTTGATCTCGAACCGTGACAGTGTTGACGAGCTGGTCCGCAATCTCGAGGTACACTACCTCGCCAACCCCCGCGGCGAGATCTACTTCGCGCTGCTCAGCGACTGGCCGGACAGCCAGGTCGAGGAAACGCCGGCCGACCTCGAAGTTCTAGACTATGCCCGTCGCGAGGTCGCGAACCTCTCAGCGCGCTATGCCTTTGATGGCAAGACGCGCTTTTACCTCTTGCATCGCCGCAGGCTCTACAATCCGTCCGAGGGCGCTTGGATGGGCTGGGAGCGCAAACGTGGCAAGCTGCACGAACTGAACCTTCTGCTTCGCGGTGATCGCGATACGACCTACCTTCCGGGCGCCAATGTCGTGCCGGCAAACATTCAGTACGTGATGACGCTCGATGCCGACACGCGCCTTATGCGTGACACGGTCACGAAGCTCGCCGGCAAGCTCTACCATCCGATCAACCGTCCCGTCATCAATCAGGCTACAGGGCGGGTCGAAAGCGGCTATGGCGTGCTGCAGCCACGTGTCACCCCGTCGCTGACGACAGGCAAGGACGCGTCGGTCTTCCAACGCGTCTTCTCGATCAACCGCGGCCTTGATCCCTACGTCTTCACCGTGTCCGACGTCTATCAGGACCTTGCGGGCGAGGGCACCTTCACCGGCAAGGGGCTCTACCAGGTGGATGCCTTCGAGGCATCTCTGAAAGGGCGAATTGACGAAAACTCGGTGCTCAGCCACGACCTCCTCGAAGGCTCGATGGCGCGCTGCGCGCTCGTCACCGACCTGGAACTGGTTGAAGATTTCCCGATCCGCTATGAAGTCGAAACCTCGCGTCAGCATCGCTGGGCGCGTGGCGACTGGCAGCTGCTGCCGTATATGTTCAACCCGAAGCATGGTGTGACCGGGCTCGGCCGTTGGAAGATGTTTGACAATTTACGCCGCTCGCTGACGCCCATCGCCTGGTTTTTCGCCTCCGTGCTCGGCTGGTACTTCATGAGCCCGCTTGGCGCGCTCGTGTGGCAGATTCTCTTGATTTTCTGCCTCTTTGTCGCCCCGACCCTGTCGCTTATTCACGGCATCATTCCGCGCAGCAGCGATGTGGTCGCAAGCGCTCACCTTTATACCGTTTGGTCCGACATTCGTGCGGCCAATGCCCAAGTCGCCTTGCGGATCATCTTCATCGCCGATTCCGCATGCATGATGGCCGACGCTATCGGCCGCTCGCTCTATCGCCTGTTTTTCAGCCACAGGCTGATGCTGCAGTGGCGCACGGCGGCGAGCGTCCAAGCGGGCAAGCAGGGAACGATCCTGTCTTACTACCGGGCCATGTGGCACGCACCAGTATTGGCCTTGTTTGCGCTCGGCTTCGCGGCGCTCTCCGGTGACAATGCATATCTCGTCGGCGTCCCTTTCGCTTGCCTGTGGATCCTCTCGCCGTTGGTCGCCTACTATGTCAGCCAGTCGGCCGAGACCGAAGACCGACTTGAAGTTGCGGAATCTGTCTCCACCGAGCTTCGCAAGATCGCCCGCCGCACTTGGCGGTATTTCGAGACGTTTACGACCGCCGAGCAGAATTATTTGCCCCCGGACAACGTCCAGGAAACGCCGCATGTGATTGTGGCCACACGCACGTCTCCGACGAACATCGGCGTCTACCTGCTGTCCGTTGTATCCGGCCGCCAATTCGGATGGTTCTCCTTCGAAGAAACGATCGAACGGCTTGAGCAGACCATCGCAACGATCGACAAGATGGAAAAATTCCGCGGCCATCTCTTCAACTGGTATCACACCGATACGCTCCAGACGCTCGGACCGCGTTACGTTTCAGCGGTGGACAGCGGCAACCTTGCCGGCCACTTGATCGCGATTTCGTCCGCCTGCCGCGACTGGGCAGAAGCGCCGTCGGCCCACATGCAGGGCAACCTCGACGGCGTCGGCGATACGGCGGGTATTCTTGCCGAGGGGCTGTCGGAGCTGCCGGATGATCGCAAGACAGTTCGTCCGCTGCGCCGCCGCCTCGAGGAACGCATCATCGGCTTCCAGAATGCGCTAGCCGCGGTCAAACGCGAACATGAATTCGCATCGATCCGCATCATCAACCTCGCCGTCCTGGCGCGCGACATTCAGAAACTTGCCGCTAACCTCGACCATGAGGTGAAGTCCCCGTTGAGCGCGGAAGTCACGCGCTGGGCGGAATCGCTGGTTAAGGTCTGCGAAGCCCATATCTCCGACAGCACCTTCGATCTGTCCAACATCGACGCGCTACGGCCTCGCCTGATTGCGCTGCGCGACAAGGCCCGCGACCTCGCCTTCTCGATGGACTTCGGCTTCTTGTTCCGACCTGAGCGTCGCCTGCTTTCGATCGGCTATCGCGTCGAAAGCGCCGAGCTGGATCAGGCCTGCTACGACCTGCTGGCGTCGGAATGCCGCCTCACCAGCTTGTTCGGCATCGCGAAGGGCGATCTGCCCACGGAGCATTGGTACCGTCTCGGCCGCCAGGTCGTTCCGGTTGGCTCGCGCGGCGCGCTTGTCTCCTGGTCCGGTTCGATGTTCGAATACCTCATGCCCCCGCTCGTCATGCAGGAGCGTGGCGGAGGCATCCTTAACCAGACCAATAATCTCGTTGTTGTGGAGCAGATGAATCATGCCCGCAAGCTGGGCATCCCGTGGGGTATTTCGGAAGCGGCCTTCAATGCGCGCGACCATAACCTCAACTACCAGTACACGAATTTCGGCGTCCCATCGCTCGGTCTGAAGCGCGGCCTCGGCCACAACGCGGTCATCGCGCCGTATGCTTCGATCCTTGCCAGCCAGTACGACCCTGACGCGGCGCTTGAAAACCTACAGCGCCTGCGCAAGCTCGGCGCGCTCGGCAAGTTCGGCTACCACGACGCCGTCGACTTTACGCCGACCCGCGTGCCGGAAGGCAAGACTTGCGCGGTCGTCTATAACTACTATGCTCACCACCATGGCATGTCGATCGCTGCAGTCGCGAACGTCGCCTTCAATGGTCACCTGCGCGAACTCTTCCACTCGGATCCAGTGATCGAAGCTGCCGAGCTCCTTCTCCAAGAGAAGGCACCGCGGGATATTCCGGTCATGAGCGGCAAACACGAATCCGACACCCCCGCTAGCATTCAGGACGATCTGTTGCGCCCTGAACTACGCAAAATCTATGATCCCGCGTCGCGTGATCGCGAGCTGGTCTTCCTCTCGAACGGCCACTACTCGTTGATGCTGACCGCGACAGGCGCCGGCTATTCGCGGTGGAACGGCCAATCGGTCGCCCGTTGGAAAGCTGATCCGACCGAGGATCGCTGGGGCACCTTCCTCTTCCTTCGCGATACGGCGACCAACGAATGGTGGTCGGCAACCACGGAGCCGAAGAGTGTCGAAGGCGAAGAGGTCAAGGTTCTCTTCGCCGACGAAAAGGCGGAGTTCACCAAGACGGTCGGCGACATCACGAGCGAAGTCGAATGCATTGTCGCCACCGAGCATGACGCCGAAGCGCGGCGCCTGACCCTTGTCAATTCCGGGACGGAGGATCGATTTATCGAAGTGACCTCCTATCTCGAGCCCGTTCTCGCGACGGACGACGTCGACAACGCCCATCCGGCATTCGCGCGCATGTTCGTCAAGACGGAGGTCGGAAAGCGCGGTGACGTTATCCGCGTCGAGCGCAACAAGCGCGATCCGAACGAGCCGAACATGGCCGTTGCTCACCTTATCGTCGACACCTCCGGCTCGACGCGCGAGACTGAGTTCGAAACGGACCGCCGCAAGTTCCTCGGCCGCGGTCGCAGCCTCGCGAATGCTGCCGCCTTCGACCCGGGTGCGACCCTTTCCGGCACGGATGGCTTCACCCTCGATCCGGTTCTCTCGCTTCGCCGTACGGTCCGTGTGCCCCCCGGCAAGAAGGTCAGCGTTATCTTCTGGACCATTGCTGCGCCGAGCCGCAACGAGGTTGACCAGGCAGTCAATCGCTATCGGCATGCTGACGCCTTCAACCACGAACTGGTCCAGGCATGGACCCGCACGCAGGTGCAGATGCGCCATGTCGGCGTGACATCGCAGCAGGCCGCGGCCTTTCAGCATCTTGGCCGTCACCTTGTATATCCGGACATGCACCTGCGCGCCGATGCCGCCGCAGTCGCAGCCGGCATGCAATCGCAGTCATCGCTTTGGCCGCTCGCGATTTCGGGCGACTTCCCGATCTTCACGCTGCGCGTCACCGACGACATGGACCTCGACGTCGTCAGGGAAGCCCTGCTTGCGCAAGAATACCTACGCTCGCGCGGCGTCACTGCCGATCTGGTCATCATGAACGAACGTGCATCGTCTTATGCCCAGGACATGCAGCATGCCGTCGACCAGATGGCCGAAAACGTCCGCCGCATGGGCCAGGCCGATGGTTTGCGTCAGCATATCTTCACGGTGCGCAAGGACTTGATGGAAGAAGCGACGTATCACGCCCTCATCTCCGCCTCGCGTGTCACCTTCCACGCCAAGAACGGCAAGATTCTTGACCAGATCAACCGTGCCGTCGCGTTGTTTGCTCCGTCCAAGGAAGAACAGCAGGAACTGGAGCGTGCCGATCGGGCAAAGGCGCCCGTCAAGCGGGCTGCGCCGACGCCCGCCCCACGTCCGTCAAAGGTCGTAATCGAGGAGCAAGGCGATCTCAATTTCTGGAACGGCATCGGCGGCTTCGCTGTCGATGGTCGCGAGTATGTCGTGCGTCTTCCCGGTGGCCACGCGACGCCTCAGCCTTGGATCAATGTGATCTCGAATGAAAAATTCGGCTTCCATGTATCTGCAGAAGGCGCAGGGTTCACGTGGAGTGTAAACTCGCGCGATTATCAGCTGACGTCGTGGTCGAATGACGCGGTCATAAACCGGCCGGGTGAGGCGATCTACGTTGTCGATCGCGAGAGTGGAGCGGTTTTGACACCGTTTGCGAGCCTCTCGGAACGGCAGGATATTCGCTTCGAAGCACGGCATGGCCTGGGCTATTCCGTATTCTCGAGCGTCCAGAATGAAATCGCGCTTGAGGTCACGCAAACCGTCGATCGGGAAAAACCGGTCAAGCTTCAGAGAATCCGGCTACGCAACACTGGCACCAAGCCGAGGAAGCTGCGGCTCTACGGCTATGTCGAGTGGATTCTCGGCAACAATGCACAAAAGTCGGCGCCGTTCATCCTCTCGGAGCACGACGCGGAGACGGGTGCGCTGTTTGCCAGCAACAACTACAGCATCGACTACTCCGGTCGCACCGCCTTCTTTGTGGCGAGCGAAAAGCCGTCGAGCTTTACCGCCAGCCGTCGGGAATTCATCGGCAAGACAGGCACGATCCAGGCACCGCACGCTGTGAGCTCTGCCGCCCTCCTTTCCGGCGCCACCGAGCTCGACGGCGATCCGGCAGCGGTGCTAGCGATCGATATCGAGATCGCGCCGGGCGAGGAGCGGGATGTCTGCTTCTTCCTCGGCGAAACCAAGACGAGGGCCGAGGCGAGCGCGGTAATCAACGATATCCGCAAGGTCGCCTTCGACGACGTAGTCCAGGCAAATCGCGGCTTCTGGCAGCATTTCACTGGAAAGCTGCAGGTTTCCACGCCTGATCAGAGCATGAACAACCTGATCAACACCTGGTTACCTTACCAGAGCCTCGGTTGCCGCATCATGGCGCGCACGGCCTTCTATCAGGCCAGCGGTGCCTTTGGTTTCCGCGATCAGCTCCAGGATACGCTGGCTTTCATTGTGCACGAGCCGTCGATCGCCCGGAAGCAGATCCTGAACGCCGCCTCGCGACAATTCCGCGAGGGAGATGTGCAGCACTGGTGGCTGCCCGGTACCGGCGCAGGCGTCCGAACGCTCATTTCGGACGACGTTGTCTGGCTCGCCTATGCGATTCACCACTACTGCAGCGTTACGGGCGACAAGAGCGTCCTCGACGAACAGCTCGCCTTCCTGGAAGGTCCGGCACTTCTCGAGGGCCAGCATGACTCGTTCTATTTGCCTGAGGTGTCCGACGACACCGTCAGCGTTTACGAACATGCCGCCATCGCGCTTGATCTTGCCATCGCCCGGAAGGGCAAGAACGGTCTGCCGCTGTTCCTCGGCGGGGACTGGAACGACGGCATGAACCGCGTCGGCATCGGCGGACAGGGTACGAGTGTCTGGCTCGGCTGGTTCCTGGCCGGCGCGCTGCGCTCCTTCACTGCCTATGCCCAAGAGCGCGGCGACACGGCACGTGTCGAGCGGTGGACAAGGCACCTCACCGAGCTCAAGGCTGCGCTTGAAACCGTTGCCTGGGATGGCAGCTATTACCGGCGTGGTACCTTTGACGACGGCAGCCTCCTTGGCTCAAAGGAGAGCCTGGAGTGCCAGATCGATTCGATTGCCCAATCCTGGAGCGTGCTCTCCGGGGAGGGAGATCCGGCGCACGCAGCAAAGGCAATGAACTCAGTGCTGGACAAGCTGGTCGATCCTGAAGCGCGGATCATCCGGCTCTTCACCCCGCCCTTTGCTAACTCGGCTAAGGACCCCGGCTATATCAAAGCCTATCCGCCAGGTGTTCGTGAAAACGGCGGCCAATACACCCATGCCGCGACCTGGGTGGTGATGGCTCTGGCCGAGCTTGGCCGCGGCGATGAGGCCTTGCGTTGCTTTGAACTCCTCAATCCGATCAGCCATGCGCGGGATCCGGCCTCGGCAGAACGCTACCGCGTCGAACCTTACATCATTGCCGCTGACGTCTACGGCGAAGGCTCCCTCACAGGACGCGGCGGCTGGACATGGTATACCGGCTCCGCAGGCTGGCTCTACCGTGCGGTGACCGAGGGGATCCTCGGTATCCGGATAAAGGACAGCCGCTTGCATGTGCGTCCGGCCTTGCCGAGCACTTGGGATGGTTTCTCTGCGGAGATCGAACATTTAGGTGCTAAATATCTCATTTCGGTCTCAAAATCGTCCCAACCAAGGGGCTACGATGTGACCATCAACGGACGCGAAGTCACCGATCCCGGTGAGGGATATCCGGTCGGATAACAGCATTCTTCCACGCTAATCATCCGGCGATTCGTTGCGGCCAAAAGGGAACCCTTTTGGCCGCAACTGCGTTTGCAAATCGTAAAGCAGGAGAAGTCCATGGCCGTAGCGCTTGAAGGAAAGATCAGCGCCAAGCAAATTTCTGTGTCGGTAGCGACGCCGAAACGTGACACCAGATTGGACGTTCTGCGCGGCCTCGCGCTCATCACGATTTTTATCAATCATGTTCCAGGGCAGATTTTTGAGAATCTCACAACCAAGAATTTTGGATTTTCCGATGCAGCCGAAGGCTTCGTCCTAATCTCGGGGATTGCGGTCGGCCTGGCCTATGGATCGCGCTTTCAACCGGCCACCTGGTGGCAGACGGCGATGAAGGCCACGAAGCGATCGTTTACACTTTACCTGGCTCACATGATTACGACGTTCATGACGCTGGCTCTTTTTCTGACCGGCGCTTGGATCTTCCATCGGCCTGGGCTTCTGTGTGAGATCAACATCCTTGCCGTTCTCACCAATCTGAAGGCCGGCATTCCCTCGCTGCTACTGCTTGGGCACCAGATCGGCTACAACAATATTCTCCCGATGTATGGCGCACTGATGTTGATGGTGCCGGTCATACTGTTGCTCAATGCCGTAAGCCCGCTCCTTGCGCTTGCCGTTTCGGGCGCCGTATGGCTGGTTGCCGGCGTCTACGAAATTGCTCCTCACAACATGCTGATTGAGGGCTATTGGTTCCTTAACCCGTTGTCCTGGCAATTCCTCTTCACCATCGGCATTGTCGGAATGATGCATGTGCGCCGCGGCGGCAAACTGCCGCAACATCCCGTTCTCTTTGGACTTGCGGCCGCCTATGTCACCTTGTCCTTTGCCTGGGTTGTCGGTCAACTCTGGAGTTTCGGAATTGCGCTGGCGTCGTTCGGGTTGCCGCCGGTGCTGACGGGCTTCGACAAAACATTCCTGTCGCTGCCGAGGCTGCTGCACGTCCTGGCACTCACCTATCTCGTCCTCAATATTCCAGCGATCTCGCGCTTGCTTCGCAGGTCCACGGACAACCCGCTGACCATTCTTGGTCGCCATTCGCTCAGCATTTTTGTCGCCGGCACGATTTTGGCGATGGTGGGTCAGGTGGTGCTCTACATCAACAACCACGATCGCATCGTCGGCCCGATCTTTGTGGTGATCGGCATCGCTGTCCAGTTTGCCTATGCCTATCATCTTGAGCGTAAGCGGAAATTGGAGGCCGGGAGCCACAGGCGGTTGCCCGACCGAGGTTTCGTTCCGGTTCCCGCGCACGTCGATCGTTCTAGGGATCGGCGTTAGGAGGCGAGACGCTTTCGGCGGTTCGACGCTCCCAGCCCGCTATCCTGCTGCGTACTCCAATTGCAAAAACCTTGACTCCTGTGGAAAACCTTTTAAGAGCAACGGCGGAAAAGGAATATCCATGGTTCGCCACGAACACGCCATTGCTGCATGCAATGACCGGGCACTTAGTGCCGGGATGGATATTGCCGTTCCGGTTTCTTCCAAAACCAAGGCCAAAACGACGACGAAAACCGTCTAACGTCTCTGGCCTGCCGCTCTCTCCCCGGCTCGGCTGGGGACAAGGAAGACGCGATGTTTTCGCGCTTCCCCCCTCACCGGACAAGAGGAGAGAAGAGAAAGAGAGCTTGAGAAATGGGTTTTAAAGTTGCAGTTGCGGGAGCGACCGGAAATGTCGGTCGGGAAATGCTCAACATCCTCTCCGAGCGCGGTTTCCCTGCCGATGAAGTCGTAGCACTTGCGTCCGCGCGCTCGCAGGGCACGGAAGTGTCCTACGGCGACAAGACGCTGAAGGTCGCAAATCTCGAGAATTACGATTTCTCCGACACCGATATCTGCCTGATGTCGGCAGGCGGCGAGGTCTCCAAGAAGTGGTCTCCCAAGATCGGCGCACAGGGTTGCGTTGTCATCGACAACTCCTCGGCATGGCGCTACGACGCGGACGTACCGCTGATCGTTCCGGAAGTGAACCCGGACGCCGTTACCCAGTTCACCAAGCGCAATATCATCGCCAACCCGAATTGCTCGACTGCACAGCTCGTCGTTGCTCTCAAGCCGCTGCACGACTTCGCCAAGATCAAGCGCGTCGTTGTTTCGACCTATCAATCGGTTTCCGGCGCCGGCAAGGATGGTATGGACGAGCTGTTCAACCAGACCCGCGCCGTCTTCGTAGCGGATCCGATCGAGAACAAGAAGTTCACGAAGCGTATTGCCTTCAACGTCATTCCGCACATCGATAGCTTCATGGAAGACGGCTACACGAAGGAAGAGTGGAAGGTTCTCGCCGAAACCAAGAAGATGCTCGATCCGAAGATCAAGGTGACCTGCACGGCAGTTCGCGTTCCGGTCTTCATTGGCCACTCCGAGTCGGTCAACATCGAGTTCGAGAACGAAATCACTGCCGATCAGGCACGCGATATCCTGCGCGAAGCTCCGGGCTGCCTCGTCATCGACAAGCGCGAGAACGGTGGCTACATCACGCCATACGAGTCTGCCGGAGAAGACGCGACCTACATCTCGCGCATCCGCGAAGATGCGACGGTCGAGAACGGCCTGAACATGTGGGTGGTTTCCGACAACCTTCGCAAGGGGGCTGCGCTCAACGCGATCCAGATCGCCGAGCTTCTCATCAATCGCGGACTTGTGAAGCCACGCAAGAAGGCAGCCTAACCAACTGTTAACTGTGATTTGTTAAGTCCCGCTTATTAAGGTAGGGCTTGCTGGGCGCGGGTTTGCCGTTTTCGGCCTCCCGCGCTTGCCAATTCAAAGACGGTGACAATATTGCCGGAAGCGGGCAGCTGGCCCGGTTTGAAGGCTAGTCAGATCGGGATCGGGGTATCTCCATGCGCATGACGAAATTTTTGCTGGCAGCTGCGGCGGCCTGTACTCTCCACGCAGTTCCGGCAGCGGCCACAGCCGCCCAGTGCGGCAATAACGGTGCCGGCTTCGACGCCTGGGTTGGCGAGTTCAAGCAAGAGGCTGCTGCGAACGGCGTGAGCCCGTCGGTTCTTGATCGCGCTTTTGCGAACGTTTCCTATAACAGACCGACCATCGCCGCAGACCGCGGCCAGAAGAGCTTCAAGCTTTCCTTCGACGCTTTCATGCAGAAGCGCGGCGGTGCAACGATCATTTCCCGTGGTAAGGGTATGAAGCGTGCCAATGCTGCGCTCTTTGCATCGATCGAACGCCGATATGGTGTTCCCGCTGGCCCGCTGATCGCGATCTGGGGCATGGAGACCGGCTTCGGCAGCTACATGGGCAACCAGCACACCATGTCGGCCGTATCGACACTTGCTTACGATTGCCGGCGCTCTGATTATTTCACCGATCAGCTTTACGCAGCGCTTCAACTCGTCTCGGAAGGCTACCTCAGCCCGCAGGCGCGAGGCGCCGCGCACGGCGAGATTGGCCAGACGCAGTTTCTGCCACGCAATGTCGTGCGCTTCGGCGCCGATGGCGACGGCGACGGTCGCGTCGACATGGTCGGCTCGCGCGCGGATGCGCTGGCCTCGACGGCTAATTTCCTGAAGGGCCATGGTTGGCAGGCCGGCGCCGGCTATCAGCCCGGCGAACCCAACTTTGCAGCGATCGCCGGCTGGAATGCCGCGACGGTCTATCAGCAGGCCATTGCCTACATCGGCCAGCAGATCGACGGAAACTGAGAATCCAACACTGAGCCACGAGCGCCGAACTGAAGTTCGGCGCTTTTTATTTGGGCTTAGACATCCGGTCGAATGAAGTCGCGGGTTTCGGCATCCATCACCCACAGTTCACCGGTCGAAATGTCGAACCATGCTCCATGAAGCGCGATCTCACCGGCCTCTTCCAAGGCCTTGATGTTCGGGAATGTCCTGAGATTCTCAATCGAATTGCGGATCGATACTCGCTCGAGTGCAGTTTGACGCTCGGCGGCAGTCATCACGTCGTTGGCGCCGATCTGTTCTGCCGCAGGCTTCACGAGCGACATCCAGCGTCCAATAAAGTCACCGGGAGAAAGAGGTTCAGCGCTCGGGTCCAGAGCCGCCCTAATGCCACCACAACGGCCGTGGCCCATGACGACGATATCTGTAACCTTCAGGGCCTGAACCGCAAATTCCAGCGCGGCAGACGTCGAGTGGAAATGCCCATCCGGCTCATAGGGCGGCACCATGTTGGCGACATTCCGGACGACGAAAAGTTCGCCCGGGCCGGCGTCGAAAATCAGTTCGGGCGCAGCACGGGAATCCGAGCAGGCTACCACAAGCGTACTGGGGTTCTGCCCGTGCTCCGCTAGTGTCCGATAGCGATCACGGGCGTCCGCATAACGCCCGTTCATAAAGTTGCGATAACCGTCTAGAAGGGTGCTTGGAAAATGCTGCATGATCTTCGATTACAGCCTGCGCAATACAAGATCAATATCGCACCGCACGATAGCCGCTAGCCCTTGCGCCTTTGGGCCGGATGCAGCAGGCGCCTCATCTGAACCATTGCCATCGGCGTTGTCAGGCTCGAGGAGTCGCTCGCAAGCGTCAGTTCATCGCTGCCCCGCTTCACAGCGCGAGCAAGCACCTCATAGACGCTTGCCGTTGCAAGCTGGAGCGCCTTTTCGTCCTCCATGCCGGAGAGAAGCCGCGATAGAAACAGGGCCGCAAGGAGATCGCCAAGACCATTCGGCGGCTTGTCGATAAGGCGATGTTCCGCCAACAGCGCGTGGCGCCCCGAAAGATAGAGGTTCCCCGTGCCGCCTGCCATCATCGGCACGGCTGACGTTACCAGCATGCGAGACGGCCCCAGCGACAGCGCGGCATCCATGATCGCCGTATTGTCATCCAGCGAGGCGCCAACGAGCCAAGCAAGCTCATAGCGATTGGGCGTCGCAAGCGACGCGAGGGGTATCAGATGATCCCTGATCGCCTCCGCCGTTGCCTGCGGCACATAGAGCCCACCCAGGTCCCCCATCACCGGATCGCAGACATAAAACAATTCAGGCTTTCGTTCGCGCAAAGCAGTCACGAGCCGGGCAACCGAGCGTGCCTGCGCCGCATTGCCGAAATAGCCCGAAAGAACGGCCTTCACTTCGCCGATCCACGGCGCGCGGATGAGATCCTCAATCGCCGCGTCAAAATCTGCTTCGGTAAATGTCAGCCGCGTTGACCGACCATGGCCGGGATGCCAGGGGAGCACGATCGTCGGCAGCGCCCAGACCTGGTGGCCGAGGGTCTCCAGCGCAAAGACCGCCGCGCGATTTCCGACAGAACCACGCACAACATGGCTGGAGATGACGATGACAGTTCCTGCAGCACTTTCCGACATGATGCTCCACTCAGCTTTCGACACCCGTTGATCCCCTTTTTGCTGCTTCACTGTCAACCGCTCTTCATAGAGACATGAAAACGTCGGCTCGGGAAATTTCCACATATCTACGACGAAGCAAAATCTTTCGAAAATTTGCGTTGCGGTGGCCAAAAACGCATGAAAGCTGCCTCAGAAAGCGCTCATTTAGAGATTCTTTCGTCAAATCTTCTGCTACTTTGCGCCAAATCGAGGAGATGAGGGAGTATCTGCGATGGCTGGTCGAAACAATCCGAAACGAGAAAAACAGCTTGAAAGCGCGACCAAAATCGCGGCTGCAACCGGGGAAACCTATCTCGATCCTGATATCCTCTTTGGGCGTGCCAGCGGCGATGACCTGGAGCAATACACACCGGAGATGTTGGCGCTTTCCGCCGTTCATTCGGCCAAGGAACTGGCTGCCTGGGGCAGCAACTCGGCACGTATCACCATCGATACGATTGCCGACGTGGAGCCGGGCGGTGTTGCGGTATCCATTCTCTCGGTGACCGACCGCAACATGCCGTTCCTGTATGAATCGGTGATGGGCGAGGTTACCAGCAGCTATCGCGACCTTTACATGGCCGTGCATCCGATCCTGGTGATGGAGCCCGGCAAGGCTCCCGAACTTTACTCCGCTGATCTCCCGAGCGAGCCGGCCAATCGCGTCAGTCACATCCAGCTACATCTTGCGCCCCTGACAGCGGCCCAGGCCGCTGAGCTTGTCAAGCGAGTGAAAACGGTGGTCGAGCAAGTGCGGGTAACGGTATCCGACTGGAGACCCATGCTGGATAAGCTTGGAACGGTGATCGATGAGCTTTCCGCCTACAATGCCAGCCGGCGGAAGACTGAACGGGACGAAGCGCTTGCCTTCCTGACCTGGCTCCGCGACGCAAATTTCACCTTCCTCGGCATGCGGGAGTATGTCTACTCCGGCAAGGGCGCGAGCGCGAAGGTCGAACGCGACAAGGGCACGGGTCTTGGCATCCTGTCGAACCCCGACGTTCTCGTTCTGCGCACCGGCAAGGATGCGGTGACGACGACCCCGGAAATCCTGGCATTCCTGGATGGCCCGGACTTCCTGATCGTGACCAAGGCCAATGTGAAGTCGATCGTCCATCGCCGCGCCTACATGGACTATGTGGGGGTCAAGCGCTTCGACGCCGACGGCAATGTGACGGGCGAACTGCGTATTGTCGGTCTGTTCACCTCGACTGCCTACACGTCGCTTGCAAGCGATATCCCGCTGCTCCGCTCCAAGATCGAGCGAGTGAAGGAACATTTCGGCTTCGACCCAATGAGCCACTCGGGCCGTATGCTCGATAACACGCTGGAATCTTATCCGCGCGACGACCTCTTCCAGATCGACACACCGCTTCTGGCCGGCTTCGCCGAGCAGATCAACGATCTTGCCGATCGGCCGCGTGTCCGAGTCCTGCCGCGCATAGACCATTTCGACCGATTTGTATCGGTGATCGTTTACGTCCCACGCGAAGAGTATGACTCGATCGTGCGTGAGAAGATCGGGACCTATCTGAAGACCGTCTACGATGGCCGTGTCTCGGCCTACTATCCGGCTTTCCCGGAGGGTGGTGTCGCACGCGTCCACTTCATCATCGGCCGGTCCGGAGGCAAGACCCCTCGCGTACCGCAGGCAAAGCTGGAAGAAGCCATTCGCGCCATCACCGCGCGGTGGGATGATCGGTTCGAAGCCCTAGCCGGGCCGAAGGCCCCTCAGTTGCACGTAAGCCACGCCTTCCAGGATCTCTTCCCGCCGGAAGAAACCTTTTACGATCTCGAGGATATCGCCGCCTGCGCGGCCGGGGAGCCGATCCGCATCGCGTTCTACACGCGGGAAAAAGACGGCGTTGAGCTGCTTTGCCTGAAGATCTTCCATTCCGGCGGCCAACTTGCCCTGTCCCGCCGCGTACCGCTGCTTGAAAACCTCGGCTTCAACGTCATTAGTGAGGGAACATTCGACATCGACGTAACCCTCCACGGCGGCGCGGAAACGCTGGTTGTGTTGCATGATATGGAACTGGAGCCGCGGGGGGGCATACAAATCGACCTTCACCGTCATGGCGAAATGCTGGAAGAAGCATTCCTAGCTGCATTCAGCGGCGTCATCGACAACGACAACTTCAACCGGCTCATCGTTTCGGCCGGATTGACTGCACGCGAAACCAGCGTACTTCGCGCCTATGCGCGCTACCTGCGTCAGGCGGGCATTCCCTACTCGCTGGATTACATCGCTACGACGCTGGACAAGTATCCGGTCATCGCGGCAATGATATTCCGGCTGTTCTACGACGCGCTCGATCCCAAGATCTCCGAGAAGGTACGGATCAAGAAGGCGGCCGAGCATCATCAGAGGATCGAGGCGGCTCTCTCCGATGTGCCGAGCCTCGATGATGATCGCATCCTTCGCCGTTACGTCAACGTAGTGGACGCCACCTTGAGGACAAATTACTTCCAACGCAATGCGGACGGCTCGCCGAAGGCGATGCTGGCCTTCAAGCTGGATCCGCATCTGGTCGACGGACTCCCTGAACCGCGACCATTCCGCGAGATGTTCGTCTACGGCGTCGAAGTCGAAGGTGTCCATCTGCGCTTCGGCAAGGTGGCGCGTGGCGGCTTGCGTTGGTCGGACCGTGCCGAAGATTACCGGACCGAAGTACTCGGCCTGGTGAAGGCACAGCAGGTCAAGAACGCCGTCATTGTACCGGTCGGCGCCAAAGGCGGCTTCTACCCGAAGAAACTGCCGGCTGGCGGCAGCCGCGACGAAGTCTTCAATGCCGGCCGCGAGGCTTACAAGACCTATATCCGCACGTTGCTGTCCATTACTGACAACATCAGTGGCCCCGATATCGTGCCGCCAATGGATACGGTGAGGCTCGACGGCGACGACCCCTACTTCGTCGTGGCAGCCGACAAGGGAACTGCGACTTTCTCGGACACCGCCAACGCGCTTGCTCAGGAAGCGGGCTTCTGGCTCGATGATGCCTTCGCCTCGGGCGGATCGGCTGGCTATGACCACAAGAAGATGGGGATCACCGCTCGCGGCGCCTGGGAAACGGTAAAGCGCCACTTCCGCGAAATGGACATCGACATCCAGACCGCGCCGTTCACGGTCGCCGGCGTCGGCGACATGTCGGGCGACGTCTTCGGCAACGGCATGCTGTTGTCGCCCAAAATCCGGCTGATTGCGGCCTTCGACCATCGCGACATCGTCATCGATCCCGATCCAGATATGGCGAAGACGCTTGCCGAAAGGCAGCGACTCTTCAACCTGGCACGGTCGAGCTGGCAGGATTTCGACAAGAGCGTCCTTTCGAAAGGTGCGATGATTTTTTCGCGCTCGGCAAAGTCCGTCACTCTGACGCCGGAAGCGGTGGCTGCGATTGGCATCGACAAGGCCGTAGCAACGCCGTTCGAGATCATGACGGCCATCTTGAAGAGCCCGGTCGACCTGCTTTGGTTCGGTGGCATCGGCACCTACGTTAAGGCGCCGTCGGAAACCGATGCTGAAGTCGGCGATCGTGCCAACGACCCAATTCGCGTTGTTGCCGAAGACGTGCGCGCCAAGGTGATCGGCGAAGGCGCAAACCTTGGTGTCACACAGAAAGGTCGTATCGCCTATGGAATGCGAGGCGGGCGCTGCAATTCCGACGCAATCGACAATTCGGCCGGCGTCAACACGTCCGACGTCGAGGTCAATATCAAGATTGCTCTCGCAGCAGCAATGCACGACGGTCGCCTGACTCGGTCAAAGCGCGATCAGCTTCTTTCTTCCATGACGGACGAGGTCGGCAGGCTCGTGCTGCGGAACAACTATTTGCAGTCTCTCGCGATATCGCTGACCGAGCGCAAGGGCACTGCCAACGGGCTGGAACTTGCTCGGCTCATGACAGTGCTCGAAGGCGCAAAGCAGCTGAACCGGAAGGTGGAGACCCTTCCCGACGACACGGTCCTCGCGGAACGCTATACCGCTGGCAAGCCGCTCACCCGACCCGAAATCGGCGTTCTGCTGTCCTATGCGAAGATCGTGCTGTTCGACGCATTGGCTGCCAGCGATCTGCCGGACGATCCCTATTTCGCGGCAACACTTTCGAACTACTTCCCCGCAAAGATGCGCAAGACGAACGCGTCGGATATCGATACCCACCGTCTACGGCGCGAGATCATTGCGACAGTGTTGGCAAACGAGGCCATCAACCGCGGCGGCCCAAGCTTTGCCATCAGCATGACGGATGCGACGGCGGCATCCGCGCCTGAGGTTGTTCGGGCCGCGATAATCGCCCGCGATGGGTTTGACCTCAGCCGACTCTGGGCGGAGACAGACGCATTGGATGGCAAGATTTCCGGCCAGATGCAGAACCGCATCTACGAGGAAATCAGTCATACGTTCACGGTGCTGACCCGCCTGCTCCTGAAGACTCAGATGACCAAGGGCGATATATCCGCAACTGTCGAGGGACTTCAGACTGCCCTCAAGAAGCTCAAGCCGATTTTCGCCAACCAGACGGTGCCGGAGCTCGAAGCGCGGCAGCAGGAGTATCGTGACGCCGGTGTGCCGGATAAGTTGGCCGCCGAGATCTCGGGGCTGCTCGGCTTTGCCCTCGTACCTGAGATCATGCAAATCGCTGCCCGCACGGGCGAACCGCTGGCGCGTGCCGCGGAAAGCTATTTTGCTGTCTCCCAGACCTTCCGGATCGGGCGCTTGCTTGCCGCCGGCTCACGGATCATCACGGCTGACCACTATGAAAACCTGGCGCTGGCCCGCAGCATCGACCAGATCGCAAGCGCGCGACGCGATATCGTCATTTCGGCACTTGCCAACCACGGTAAGGACAAGCTTCCGGTCCAAGCTTGGCATGCAGGCGATCGCATCAGGATCAACCGGATAGCGGAGGAACTGTCGGGGTTGAGCGACAGCGGCGACCCGAACCTTGCCCGTATCACCGTGGCGGCTGGTCTGTTGACCGATCTTGCGCGCGACGGGGCTAGGTGAGACAGTTCCGCTCGGAATCAGGAGCGGACTGTGAATCGCATCGACTGGACGGGAACGCAGCCGGCTAGGGCATCGGAGAAGGGCATCTGGGGCTGGATGCTCTTTGACTGGGCAGCCCAGCCATTCTTCACTGTTGTAACGACCTTCATCTTCGGTCCCTACTTCGTGTCGCGCCTGACTGCCGATCCGGTCTCCGCCCAGGCAATGTGGAGCAACATGGCGACGATCTCTTCGGTGATCATCGCCATTTTGTCGCCAATCCTCGGCTCCATCGCCGATCAGTCCGGCGCCCGAAAGCCCTGGATCGCGTTTTTCGCGGTGATCAAGATTGCGAGCCTCTTCGGCCTTTGGTTTGCAGCGCCCGGCTCACCGTTGATCTACCCAATAATCTTCATGATCCTGGCCTCGATCGCGGCCGAGTTCTCGATCGTCTTCAATGATTCCATGATGCCTCGGCTCGTCAGCAAAGACGAGGTCGGCAAACTATCCAATACGGCCTGGGGCCTCGGCTATCTCGGCGGGATGATTGTTCTTATCGCCGTCGTGGTCCTGCTCGCCGGCAATCTCGAATCCGGCAAAACAATTCTTGGTCTCGATCCGTTGTTCGGTCTCGATCCGCACCAGGGCGAAGATGCCCGTATCACTGGGCCGATCTCGGCTGTCTGGTATCTGATCTTCATTCTGCCGATGTTCTTTTTCACACCTGACATCAGCAAGGGCCTTCCGTTTGGCGCTGCGGTGCGAGCCGGCTTTACCGAGTTGAAGAGTACACTTGCCGAACTCAAGCATCGCCGTGGCATTGTTCGCTTCCTCATCGCCCGGATGATCTATCAGGATGGCGTCAACGGGCTGCTGATCCTCGGCGGCGCTTTTGCTGCCGGAATGTTCGGCTGGGCGACGATTGAGATCGGGATCTACGGAATCATACTCAACGTCGTTGCGATCTTCGGCTGCATCATTGCCGGTCGCGTTGATCGGCGTATAGGCTCTAAGTCGACGATCGTTATCAGCCTGACAATGTTGCTGATCGCCACTATCGGGATAGTGTCGACCGGGCCTGGATACACTCTCTTTGGTTTGCTGAAGCTGCCAACCGCCGATTCCGGCGGCCTCTTCGGTACGGCAGCGGAGAAGGCATACATTGCCTACGGTCTGCTGATCGGTCTTGCCTTCGGCCCGGTGCAGGCGTCCTCGCGGTCCTATCTCGCGCGCAGCGTAAGCCTGAGCGAGGCCGGTCGCTATTTTGGCATCTACGCGCTGTCAGGGCGCGCTACGAGCTTTCTGGCGACGCTGTTCTTTTCCGCCGTAACCTATGCGACCGGTTCGTCGCGCTTGGGAATGGCAACACTGGTAATCTTCCTCGCTGCAGGACTGGTCCTGCTTTTCCGTACGCCCTATCCAGCGGACAGGGCGTAACGGCAGCCCACGGGTTTAGTGGCGGAAGTGCCGCATGCCGGTGAAGACCATCGCGACGTTGTGCTCATTTGCAGCATCGATCACTTCCTGGTCGCGCATGGATCCACCGGGCTGGATCACTGCCGTTGCACCAGCGGCGATCATGGACAGCAAGCCGTCGGCGAAGGGCAGGAAGGCCTCAGACGCCACTGCCGAACCGCGTGTCAGCGGCTCTGCAAGCCCGAGAGCCCTGGCTGCCTCCTCGGCCTTCAGGCCAGCGATACGGGCAGAATCGACGCGGCTCATCTGCCCTGCGCCAATGCCGGCCGTCTGTCCATCCTTGGCATAAACCACGGCGTTCGATTTGACATGCTTGGCTACCTTGAAGGCAAATTTCATGTCTTCGAGTTCCTGCGGGGTCGGCGCACGCTTGGTAACCACCTTGAGCTCCAGATCCTCGGCCATGCCGTTGTCTCGGCTCTGCACAAGCAGGCCGCCGGAGACGGTTTTCGCCGTCAGGCCGGCTGAGCGCGGATCCGGAAGGCCACCTGCAGTCAGGAGACGAAGATTTGCCTTGCGTGCAACGATGGCTTTCGCTTCCTCGGTGACGTCGGGTGCGATGATAACTTCGGTGAAGAGCTTGATAATCTCTTCCGCCGTTTCCGCATCGAGCGTCTGGTTGAGCGCGATGATACCGCCAAAAGCCGAAACGGAATCGCAGGCAAGCGCGCGCTTGTAGGCTTCCAGCAGGTTGGTGCCGGTCGCCACGCCACAGGGGTTTGCGTGCTTGATGATCGCGCAGGCTGCTGCCTTTTCGGGCAGGAACTCGGCGACGAGTTCATAAGCCGCATCGGTGTCGTTGATGTTGTTGTAGGAAAGCTGTTTGCCCTGCAGCAGCGACGCGGTGGCAACACCGGGGCGACGCTCGCCCGTCACATAGAATGCCGCCTTCTGATGCGGATTTTCGCCATAACGCATTTCTTCCTTGAGCACGCCGCCAATGACGCGATGACGCGGTGTGTCGATCGAAAGAGCTTCGGAAAACCAGTTGGAAATCATGGCATCATAAGCTGCCGTGCGCGCGAACGCCTTGGCGGCCATCCGCTGGCGTAACGGATAGCTGGTCTGACCGGCGTCCGAAGCCAGTTGCTCGAGCAACTCAGGATAGTCCGCCGGATCGGTCAGGATCGTCACGTAGGCATGGTTCTTGGCCGATGCGCGGATCATCGCGGGGCCGCCAATATCGATATTCTCGACAGTCGTCGCATAGTCGCCGCCGGCAGCGCGAACATCCTCGAACGGATAGAGGTTGACGACCACCAGGTCGATACCCTCGATGCCATGCGCCTTCATTGCCGCCTGATGTTCAGCATCGTCCCGAATGGCGAGCAGCCCACCATGCACTTTCGGGTGCAGGGTCTTCACGCGACCATCCATGATCTCTGGAAAACCCGTGACCTCGGAAACATCGGTCACCGTAAGACCGGCCGCCGCAATTGTCTTGTGAGTGCCGCCGGTCGACAGGAGGCGAACGCCCTTGTCGGCGAGCGCACGCGCGAGTTCGACGATACCGGTCTTGTCCGATACCGAAAGCAACGCGGTCTTGACTGCGACCTTGTCGGGTGCGGGGATTTTCTTGGAAACAACGGCCATGAGGCTTCTCCGTTTGGTCTTCGGGAGATATCCGGCGAGGGATAAGCGGATGATGGCGCCGCGTTAGCACAGCTTTGCCGCCGCGGAAACACTCGCTAGCCCTTGCGCGATAAAAACCAGCGTATTTCCGGCCGCTCGGGATAGGAGAAGGCGATCTCGATCTGGTCGGAACCGCAAATGCCCGAAGCATCCGCAAAGAAAACGTCCTCGCCGATGACGATCTCGTTGCCGGGCGACGAGAACAGCCATGTTTCTCCATCGGGCGCCGTCATCATCACCGACTCTTTGTCGAACTGCTTCAGATTGATGGATGGGTGAGCATGGAAGCGCGCCACCGCACGCACGGCCTCATCGACCTTGCCTTCCGGCGCAACCAACCGATCACAGCCCGTAACGATCAATCCCGTGGCGTTCAGGGTCAGCTCTCGCTCATGCAGAACACCGAAGGCGTTGAGGTAGCCGTCATGGCTTGCCTTGATCACGTCGCGGCCGTCATCGGCGAGCACGCGATCCACATTCAGGCTTTTCACGCCGTCAGTGATAACGTTTGCGACGAAGTCGGAGGACGCAAAACGGCTGGAAGAAGTGTCGTTGACGGTCACCGTGCTATGCGCAGCCGTCGTTCGAGCGATCTGCACGTAGCGCTTGCCGGCAAACTTCGGCGATCCGGAATTGACGATAAAGCGGTGACGTCCGGACGACATCTCAAACGACAGGCAACCCGCATGCGCCGTGCGCGACAGACTGCCGGCCGGCGGCAATCCTGTATCAGCAATGACCACCGTTCTACCTGAGGCTAACCGTTGATAACGTGAATGGGGCATCGCCTTGAAGGGATCACCCGCAGTCTCGTCGTACCGAAGCAACGACATCAATTCCGTCGCGAGCGTCGACGTTGCGCCGTTAAAAAGCGCAAGGTCGCCATCCTGGTGCCGGAAAAACCGCAGCGCTGGGTACATGCGATCGATGCCGGAAATCAGCTTCTGCGGCAAATCATGCCCGAGATTGACATAGGTTTGCCGGAGCGGAAGAAGATCCAAGAGCAATTCCAGGCCGACGCGCGGATTGCGCGAGACATGCCCGCCATCCGGTAGAATCTGGCTGTCGAACTCCTGGTCCAGTGCATCAGCAGCGCGCCGAAGGGCACCTGCGCGCGTCGGCATGGCAATAGAGGCCATTGCAAGGGCAATGCGCAATCGAAAGCGAACCTCGCCGGGTGGCGCGTACTTTGCCATGCGGCGCAGAAATCGCACTTGGAAGGCTAGCGAGCGCAGGAAGCGGCGATAGAAGCCGCGATCGGCGTTATGGAGAACGACAGGCGAATGCGAGAGCCAGGAAATAACACGCTGCGCGGTAACATCGATCTCCCAGGCGATACCTTCGATGCGGCCGCCATGCAGCGACAGCCAATTGTTGACGATGGACCGGGCAACGCTCGAATGCAGGTCGCTCTTCTTGGTCCGCATGTGGCGGAGCCAGCCAAAACTATGAAGCCGCAGGGCGAATGATCGGGATGGGAGACTGAAATTGAAGGGCGACTTGCCACCGGTTTCGAGGAGCCGACCGGCGAGCGGGAAGCGACCGTTCAAAATCTCGTCGGCCACATGCGGATCGACCGCGCGCAGGTCGGTGGGAGCGACGATCAACCGCTCCGGGGCGTGAACGGTATGGCGGAAGAGACGCAGCCGCAGGATTGCTCCGCGGCACAGCGTGCGCCGCCAAGCCTCTCCCACGTAAAGAGTCGAGAACCCGGACCACATGTTTATTGTCTATTGACCCGCGTCGTTAAGAATAAGTGAATAAGCCCGGAATCAGTGACACTTACGTATCAAATTATGACAGGTGCTCAACTATGCCAGTTGCCTTTCAATCAGGCAACACGGCGCATCATGACGGCGTAGAAACCGTCAAGTCCGCTGGCAAAACCGGAGGGAGCTTCGAGCATGTCGGGTGTGGTGCGGAATTCTCCGAGGGCATTGATGGCAGATTCCAGGCCCGGCCACTGCTGGGCATCAATGGCGACACGCTCAAGCATCGGTGTGTCGGAAAGTACGCGCGCGATTACCTCTTCGCCCTCGGCCGGATCAAGCGAGCAATTGGAAAAGACGATCGTCCCGCCCGGCTTCAACAAGGTTATCGCGTGTCGCAGCAGGCGTTCCTGAAGACTTGCAAGTTTCGCTATGTCATCCGGTCCCTTGGCCCAGAGAACATCGGGATGGCGACGCGTCGTTCCCGTCGATGAGCAGGGCGCATCGAGCAGTATGGCGTCGAAAAGCTCCGTCGGCTCGTATTTGGTGAGGTCGCTGGCAACAGTCTCGGCATTCAATCCAAGCCGATCGAGATTCCCTCGCAGTCGCTTGATGCGGTTTTCGGACTGTTCGACCGCAGTAACGTTGCCTCCGGCAAGGATGAGCTGGGCTGTCTTACCGCCGGGAGCTGCGCATAAATCGGCAACGCGCTTGCCCGCCAAGTCGCCAAACAATTGGGCGGGAATGCTGGCTGCTGCGTCCTGAACCCACCACGCGCCTTCCGCAAATCCTTCCAGTGAGGGGACGCCACCCTCGAAGGCAGCCAGCCGAACACCACCGGTCGGCAGCACGAGGCCGCCCAGACGTTCCGCCCATCCCTGCGCGTCATCCTTGACCGTAAGATCGATAGCCGCCGGCTCCAGCTGCGAGTCAGAGATCGATCGCGCCCTTTCCTTGCCGTAGGCCTTCTCAAGCCGGTCGAGAAACCATTCCGGCATTACTGGAATGGAGTTGATCTCGGCAAAGATCTGGTCTTTCTCGCCTCCAAGACGGCGCAGAACGGCATTCACCAGCTTTGCAAAACGGCGATTCCGGGGGTCCTGATTTGATTGCTCGACGGCGAGGTCGACCGCAGCGTGATCCGGCACATCAAGGTAGAGAATTTGCGCGGCGGCAATCGCAAGAACGTGATGCAGGGCCCGCGCGCCTTCCGGAAGGGGTGACTCAAGCAAGCCGGCGATTGCGGCGTCGATCCGCGGCAAATGGCGCAGCGTCGCATTGAGAATGGCGCGAACGAGGGCTCGGTCACCCTCATTGAGAGCCTTATACGCCGGATTGCCATGTTCATTGTCCAAGGCACCGTCAAGCGAAAGCTTCCGGTCGACGACGGCCGCCAGGATCTTGGCCGCGGCAGCGCGAACCTGCAATCCGGGCTTTGCCGGAGCAGCGACAGAGCCCGAATTGGAAGACTTTGGTTTGCGAAATGGCTTTTTCTTGCCGTCAGAATTCAAGACCACGGACCTTTTGGCGGTTGTGAACCACCGCGATCAATACCGGTATTCGGAACCGAACGCGATTTGCGCATCGGATTATCAGCGCGAACCGGCGGCGTCGAGATATTCATGCCACCGCGCGCCATTTCCTGCAGCGCTGCGATCCGGTTTTCCGTGTTCGGGTGCGTGGAGAACAGATTATCCATCCCAGCACCGGTCAGCGGATTGATGATGAACATGTGGGCGGTTGCCGGATTGCGCTCGGCATCGTAGTTCGGCACCTGCGAGGCGCCACGTGCGATCTTGCCAAGTGCCGATGCAAGCCACAGCGGATTACCACAAATCTCTGCACCACGGCGATCGGCCGAGTATTCGCGCGTCCGGCTGATGGCCATCTGCACCATCATTGCAGCAAGCGGCGCGACGATCATCGCCAGCAACACCCCTACGAAACCGAGCGGATTGTTGTTGTTTTCTCGGTTGCCACTGAAGAAAAACGCAAAATTTCCCAGCATGGAAATCGCGCCGGCAAGCGTCGCCGTGATGGTCATCGTCAAGGTGTCGCGATTCTGCACGTGCGCCAGTTCGTGCGCCATCACGCCGGCGACTTCCTGGGGCGTCAACGCACTCAGTAGCCCAGTGGACGCGGCAACGGCAGCGTTTTCCGGATTACGACCTGTCGCGAAGGCGTTTGGTTGTGGGCTGTCGTAGAGGTAGACCTTCGGCATCGGCAAGCCAGCATTGCGCGCCAAATCCCTTATGATCGTGAAAAACTCCGGCGCATTGCGCTCGTCGATCTCCTGGGCGTGATAAGCCGACAGCACCATCCGGTCGGAATTCCAGTAGGAAAAGAAGTTCATTCCGGCGGCGATCACGAACGCGATCATCATGCCGCCACGCCCGCCAATTAGGAAGCCGACGGCCATGAACAATGCGGTCATGAAGGCGAGCAACATGGCTGTACGGACAAGATTCATCGCTATCTCCAAAGTGCCCCTGAGCGGACCGCATAAAACCAGAGGGTTTCAATTGCGGCGCTGGCGCTCTATGATTTGGTCATTCACCAGCCATTTTCAATGTTTTTCAGGCGGAATCGCATGATGCAGCCAGCAGACAACGACAACGACGAAACCCTGGCGACTGAGGCTGCCGAGGCTCCTCGGAAGTTGCTATCACCGGCTGCCAAGCGCGCGCTTGCCGAGGCCGAAGAGCGGCGCCGAAACGAGAAGCCGGTAGAAATGCCTGCAGAGATAGGTGGCCGCGGCGGCGCAGATCCCTCGCGCTTTGGAGATTGGGAAATCAATGGCAGGGCGATCGATTTCTAAGTAAATATTCCTATTGACTTTCACTCATGATCGGAATTTATTCCTTTTATGAGAAAGATTGCTCCCCTCGTTGCGCTTGCCCTTGTTGCGACCCCTGTAACGGCCGTTGCTCGCGACGAAATAGAAGGGCCTGTTTCGGCGGAAATCCTGAGGGTGATCGATGGCGACACGCTGCTGGTCGAAGCGCGTCCTTGGCCGCAGCAGACAATGGAAGTGTATGTCCGGATCCGCGGAATCGACGCGCCCGAAATGCACTCTAGCTGCGCTGAAACAAGACGCGCGGGGATCGACGCGCGCCATGCCCTCGAAACCCTGACATCGGGATCATCGGAAATCCAGCTGACGCAGATCGCGGGCGACAAGTATTTCGGCCGCATCCTGGCGAACGTCACCCTTTCAGATGGCAGGAATCCGGCTCAAGACATGCTGGAAGACGGGATCGTGCGGGCCTACAACGGCGGCCGAAAACCGCGAGAAACCTGCGGCGCAGAGAATTGAAGCCGCCCCGATCGCTCGGAGCGGCTTCCTTCTTTATGCGGTCGCCTTGTTCTGGCGGTTGGCGATGAGGTCATCGACTACTGCCGGATCGGCAAGCGTCGAGGTATCGCCGAGAGAGCCGAAGTCATCTTCGGCGATCTTGCGCAGGATACGGCGCATGATCTTGCCCGAACGCGTTTTTGGAAGACCCGGGGCAAACTGTATCTTGTCGGGTGCAGCGATCGGGCCGATTTCGCTGCGGACATGCT
The DNA here is from genome assembly GCF_014194695.1 of Rhizobium sp. BK399. Taxonomy (GTDB): domain Bacteria; phylum Pseudomonadota; class Alphaproteobacteria; order Rhizobiales; family Rhizobiaceae; genus Rhizobium. The sequence continues at coordinate 96,667 of NZ_JACIAH010000013.1, forward strand.
TGACCAGTTGCTGGCGCAAATCGTCCGAACCTTCGTTGCCGGCCATCAGCGTGACGTAGCAATAGATGCCCTGACCCTTGATCGGATGCGGGTAGCCCACGACAGCCGCCTCCGAGACAAGGTTGTGCGAAACGAGCGCGGATTCGACTTCGGCGGTACCGAGGCGGTGGCCTGAAACATTCAGCACGTCATCGACGCGACCGGTGATCCAGTAGTAGCCGTCCTCATCCCGTCGGCAGCCGTCGCCGGTGAAGTACTTGCCCTTGTAGGTCGAGAAGTATGTCTGGATGAAGCGCTCGTGATCGCCGTAGACGGTCCGCATCTGACCCGGCCAGCTATCGGTAATGCAGAGGTTTCCGTCGGCGGCACCCTCGAGTACATTGCCTTCATTATCGACCAGCTGCGGCTTCACGCCGAAGAACGGCATCGTCGCGGACCCCGGCTTCAGGTCGGTCGCGCCCGGAAGCGGCGTGATCATGTGACCGCCCGTTTCCGTCTGCCACCAGGTATCGATGACAGGGCAACGCTTGTCGCCAACGACATTGTAATACCATTCCCACGCTTCCGGATTGATCGGCTCGCCGACTGTTCCGAGCAGACGCAGGCTAGAGCGCGACGAGCGGGTGACGAAGTGATCGCCAGCCCCCATCAGCGACCGGATCGCCGTCGGCGCCGTGTAGAAGATGTTGACCTTGTGCTTGTCGATAACCTCCCAGAACCGACCCTGGTCCGGAAAGTTCGGCACCCCCTCGAACATCAGCGTCGTCGCGCAGTTCGCAAGCGGACCGTAGACGATGTAGGAATGACCGGTGACCCAGCCGACGTCGGCGGTGCACCAGTAGATATCGCCCGGATGGTAGTCGAAGACATACTCATGGGTCATTGCCGCGTAGACGAGATAGCCACCGGTCGTATGCAATACGCCCTTTGGCTTTCCCGTCGAGCCGGAAGTGTAAAGGATGAATAGCGGATCCTCCGCCCTCATCTTCACCGGCGGGCACTCCGGCTTAACCGTGGCGATTTCCTGATGGTACCAGAGGTCGCGGCCCGGCGCCCAGCCGGTCTTGCCGCCGGTACGGCGCACCACGAGCACCTTGTCGACGATGACATGTTGGCGGGCGGCAATGTGAATGGCCGTGTCGGTATTGTCCTTCAGCGGAACAGGTTTGCCGCCGCGGACGCCTTCGTCGCAGGTGACCACGAAGGTGGATTCGCAATCGACGATACGCCCGGCCAGTGCTTCCGGAGAGAAGCCACCGAACACCACCGAATGGACTGCGCCGATGCGTGCGCAGGCGAGCATCGCGTAGGCCGCCTCCGGGATCATCGGCATGTAGATCGTGACGCGATCTCCCTTCTTGACGCCGTGCTTCTTCATCACGTTCGCCATCCGGCAAACATGCTCGTAAAGCTCGTTGTAAGTGATCTTCTTGTCGACGTACGGGTTGTCGCCCTCGAAGATGATTGCCGTCTGATTACCGTTGGTCTTCAGGTGCCGATCGATGCAGTTGTAGGAAACGTTCGTCTGCCCGTCCTCGAACCACTTGATCGAGACCCTGCCAGTAAAGGACGTGTTCTTGACCTTCGTGTAAGGCTTGAACCAATCGATCCGCTTGCCATGCTTGCCCCAGAATTTGTCAGGGTTCTCGACGCTTTCCTCGTACCATTGTTCGTACTTGGCTCTATCGATAAGCGCATGGTTCTTCACCGGTTTTTGCACCGGGTAGATCTTTTCGGACATGGAACTCCTCCTCACTCGGACACCGGACGGAACGAAGCAGTCCGGCTTGGCTCTAGGCATTCATAGCAGGTCGCATTTGCCCGGCAATTAGACAAAGGTCATTTCATTCGTGATCAATTGCAATTCTGCGTCACTGCGGTTATATAGCGCCATATTTCCCGGACATAGTGGTGACAATCCACGGACCGCGACACCGGCGCGGACGACAGAAGGACTATATCCATGGCTCAACAATTGCTCATGCCGAAGGCGACTGCCATCTGGCTCGTCGACAACACAGCCCTGTCATTCGACCAGATCGCTCAGTTTTGCAGACTGCATCCGCTCGAAGTGAAGGCAATTGCCGATGGCGAAGCTGCGCAAGGCATCAAGGGTCTCGATCCCATAGCAACCGGTCAGCTTTCACGCGACGAAATCGCCCGCGCGGAAAAGAATCCGGCGCATAAGCTGAAGCTCTCCGAGCCCAAGGTTCGCGTTCCCGAATCCAAACGTCGCGGTCCGCGCTACACACCGGTTTCGAAGCGCCAGGATCGTCCGAACGCCATTCTCTGGCTGGTGCGCAACCATCCGGAACTGAAGGATGCGCAGATTTCACGGCTGGTCGGTACCACAAAATCGACAATCGAACAGATTCGCGAGCGCACACACTGGAACTCCGCAAATCTCGCGCCGATGGACCCGGTGACACTCGGTCTCTGCAGCCAAATCGATCTCGACATGGAAGTCGAGAAGGCAGCAAAGGGTCGTCCGCTGCCGACGGCGGCCGAGCTTGGCGCGACCCTGCAGTCGGCGCATGAAACTGAACGTCTGACGAGCCATGATCGCGAAGAGGAGAAGGAAATCGACGCCGATGCCGTCTTCGCAAAACTCAAGTCGCTGAAGTCCTCTCCGAAGGATGAGGACGAAGACGATCAGTACTGATTGTTTTGATGAATGATTTAGAAGGCCCTGCGTAGCGGGGCCTTTTTACTTTGTATCTACATCGGCAGCGAGCCGAAGCCGCGCTTGCGCAACGCTTCACCGATCTCCTCGAGAATTGCCGGGTCGTCGATCGTCGCCGGCATTTTCCACGGCACGCCATCGGCAATCTTCTGGATCGTGCCGCGCAGGATCTTGCCAGAGCGGGTCTTGGGAAGGCGGTCGACGGTTATCGCCGTTTTGAAAGCAGCCACCGGGCCGATCGTTTCCCGGATGAGCTGAACGACCTCCGATTCGATCGCCGATGTTTCCCGTGAAACATTCTTTTTGAGGACAAGGAAACCGCAGGGCACCTGCCCCTTCAACTGGTCGGCAATTCCGACCACCGCGCATTCGGCGACATCCGGATGCGTGGCACAAACTTCTTCCATGGCCCCCGTCGACAGACGGTGACCGGCACAATTGATGATGTCGTCCGTGCGAGACATGATGAAGAGGTAGCCATCCTCATCCACATACCCGGCATCCGCCGTTTTGTAATAGCCAGGAAATTCGGCCAGATAGGCTGAGTGAAAGCGCGCATCCGCATTCCACAAAGTGGGCAGACAACCTGGGGGCAGGGGGAGCTGGACAACCACATTGCCAAGTATCCCCGGCGCAACCGGGTGGCCGGCGTCATCGAGAACGTGGATGCTGTATCCGGGCATGGGTACCGATGGGGAGCCATGCTTTACCGGCAACACCTCAAGGCCGAGCGGATTCGCCACCATCGGCCATCCGGTTTCGGTCTGCCACCAATGATCGATCACAGGAACATCGAGCATACGCTCGGCCCACTTCAATGTCTCCGGATCGGCGCGCTCTCCCGCCAGAAACAGGGCCCTGAAATTCGGCATGGAATACGCCTTGAGGTGAACACCCTCGCTATCTTCGCGGCGAATGGCGCGGAAGGCGGTGGGGGCGGTGAAGAGAACGCGAACGTCATGCTCCGAAGCGATCCGCCAGAAGGCGCCGGCATCGGGTGTGCCCACCGGCTTTCCTTCAAAGATCACGCTGGTGGCGCCTGCCAGCAGCGGCGCATAGACGATGTAGGAATGCCCGACAACCCAACCGATATCGGAGGCAGCCCAGAAGACTTCACCCTGCCGGATGCCGAAGATGTTCCGCATCGACCAGTTAAGGGCGACCATGTGACCACCGTTGTCGCGCACAACGCCCTTAGGCTGGCCCGTCGTGCCCGATGTGTAGAGAATATAGAGTTCGTCCGTAGCGCCGAGGGAAACGCATTCCACCTTCACTCCACGGTTTCTCGCAACAGCAGCCTCGAAATCCTCATCACGACCATCGACCAAATCTGCCGCAAGCTGCGGTCTTTGCAGGACAAGACAATGCGCTGGTTTTGACTTGGCGATGGCAATCGCTTGATCCACCAAAGGCTTGTAGGGTACCACCCGCCCCGGCTCGAGCCCACAACTTGCGGTCACGATTAGTTTCGCTCCCGAATCGTCAATGCGCGCGGCAAGCTCGTTTGCGGCAAAGCCACCAAACACGACGGAATGAACAGCGCCGATGCGCGCGCATGCAAGCATGGAGAAGACTGCTTGCGGCACCATCGGCATGTAGATGATAACGCGGTCGCCCTTGCCAATCCCCCGTTCGCGCAGCGTCGCGGCGATGGCACTCACTTCGGCGAGAACTTCGCCGTAGGTAAAGATGGTCTTCGCACCGCTGATGGGGCTGTCGTAGATGAATGCGGTGTCGCCGCCGCGACCTGCCCGAACATGGCGATCCAAGCAATTATAGCAAGTATTGGTTTCGCCCCCGGGGAACCAACGGCCATATGGACCGCCCTCCCGTGAAAACGTCAGTTCCGGCTCTTTGAACCAGTCAATTTGCGCCGCCGCCTCCTGCCAGAAGGCCTCGGGATCGTCCTTCCATCTGGCATAGGTTCGCTGATAGCCACCCTGCATCTGCTCCTCCCCAGGATATGCAAGTTACCTTAGCAATCTAGGAGAGGCTGGGCAGGAGAGGAAGCCCGACGAAAGCAGCGTATCAGCGGGCGCCGAAAATCGCGGACCCCACGCGGACGCTGGTCGCCCCAAAGGCGATCGCCGTTTCATAGTCCCCGGACATTCCCATCGATAATTTCTCGACGCCGCAAGCCTTCGCGAGCTGCGCCAGCAAAGCGAAATGCGGGCCCGGATTTTCGTCAGCGGGCGGAATGCACATCAATCCCTCAATGGTGAGGCCGAGCTCGTCGCGGCAAAAACCGATAAACTGCATCGTCTCTTTGGGTGCGATTCCTGCTTTCTGCGGCTCAAGCCCGGTATTCACCTGAACGTAGAGGCGGGGGGTCTTCGCCTGGCGCTTCATCTCATCGGCAAGTACGCGGGCAATTTTCTCGCGATCAACAGTTTCGATGACATCAAACAGCGCCACTGCTTCCGCTGCCTTGTTCGACTGCAGGGGTCCGATGAGATGAAGTTCGATGCCGGGTATTTCAGCTTTCAGGTCAGGCCATTTTCCCTGACTTTCCTGGACCCGGTTCTCTCCGAATATTCGCTGCCCAGCCTCGAGCGCTGGGCGAATCGCGTCTGCGTCGAATGTCTTCGAGACGGCAACCAGCTGGACCGACCCATCCGGTCGTCTGCCTTGCAGCTCGGCTGCAGCAATACGCGAGCGTACATCGTTCAATCGCTCTTCTAGTTCCATCGTTCGCCTCGAGATGTCGCGTGAGAAGATGGCCATGCACTAAACGCCCGGGCTGTGCTTGCCAAGGCCCACATGCTTGAAATCGTGGCCGGAAGACCGAGATCCGGCGCCTACGGCGCCCACAAAACTTGACGCTACCGCGGTTTCATGGTGAAGGTCACCACCAACTTCCCCTGATTTTCTGGAAATACGAATACCATGGCTACCGAACGTTATAACCCGCGCGATGCCGAACCTCGCTGGCAGCAGAAATGGAACGAGGCGAAGGTCTTCGAGACCGACAACAGCGATCCGCGCGAGAAGTATTACGTCCTCGAGATGTTTCCGTATCCGTCCGGTCGCATCCACATGGGCCATGTGCGGAACTACGCGATGGGCGATGTCGTCGCCCGCTACAAGCGCGCTCGCGGCTACAATGTCCTGCATCCCATGGGCTGGGACGCTTTTGGCATGCCGGCTGAAAACGCGGCGATGGAGCGAGGCGTCCATCCCGCGTCCTGGACCTATCAGAATATTGCCTCCATGAAGTCCCAGTTGAAAGCGATGGGCCTGTCGTTGGACTGGAGCCGCGAATTCGCAACCTGCGACGTCGCCTACTACCAGCACCAACAGCATCTCTTCCTGGATTTCCTAGAGAAGGGGCTCGTGTATCGCAAGCAGTCGAAGGTCAATTGGGACCCGGTCGACAACACGGTTCTCGCCAACGAGCAAGTGATCGACGGCCGAGGCTGGCGTTCAGGTGCGCTGGTCGAGCAACGAGAATTGACGCAGTGGTTCTTCAAGATCACCGACTTCAGTCAGGATCTGCTTGACGCGCTGGACACGCTTGATCAGTGGCCTGAAAAGGTCCGGCTCATGCAGAAGAATTGGATCGGCCGATCCGAGGGCATGATGCTGCGCTGGGAGATCGTCCAGCCGACAGCTCCGACCGGAGAAACCGAGATCGAAGTCTATACGACTCGACCAGACACTTTGTTTGGCGCTTCGTTCCTGGCCATAGCGGCCGACCATCCGCTGGCGAAGGATGCCGCGGCGAAAAATCCGGCTATCGATGCTTTCTGCGAGGAATGCCGTCGTGCCGGCACCTCGCTCGCGGCACTGGAAACCGCGGAGAAGAAGGGCATCGATACCGGGATTCGGGTAAGGCATCCGCTTGATCCCTCATGGGAACTACCTGTCTTTGTCGCGAACTTCGTTCTTATGGACTATGGCACTGGAGCGATTTTTGGTTGCCCGTCCGGCGATCAGCGCGACCTCGATTTCGCACGCAAGTACGGTCTGCCCGTTGTTCCGGTTGTTATGCCGGTGGATAGCGATGCCGCGACGTTCAGTGTCGGTGACGTTGCCTATGACGGTGATGGCGTGATGATCAATTCGCGTTTCCTGGATGGCAAGAACACAACTGAAGCATTCGAGATCGTGGCCGACCGCCTGTCATCTATGACGCTCGGGAATGCTCCTCAAGGGGAGCGCAAGGTGAACTTCCGCCTGCGCGATTGGGGCATTTCACGCCAGCGCTATTGGGGCTGCCCGATACCGGTCATCCATTGCGATGACTGTGGCGTCGTTCCCGTTCCGAAGAAGGATCTGCCGGTAAAGTTGCCTGAGGACGTTACCTTCGATCAGCCCGGCAATCCGCTCGACCGTCATCCGACGTGGCGGCATGTCGGCTGCCCGCAGTGCGGCAAGGATGCGCGGCGTGAAACCGACACGATGGATACCTTTGTCGATTCGAGCTGGTATTTCACGCGCTTCACCGCCCCCTGGGAGGACAAGCCGACCGACGTCAGCGCTGCCAATCGATGGCTCCCGGTCGATCAATATATTGGCGGCATCGAGCACGCCATCCTGCATCTGCTCTACTCGCGTTTCTTCACCCGGGCGATGCGCGAGACGGGTCACGTCGACGCCAGGGAGCCGTTCAAGGGTCTCTTTACGCAGGGTATGGTCGTGCACGAAACATACAGCCGCGGCTCGGGAATGAGCCGCGAGTGGGTCGCGCCCGCCGACATTCGCATTGAAGAGCTCGACGGCAAACGCCGCGCCTATCACCTCTCCGGCGGGGAAGAAATCGCGATCGGGTCGATCGAGAAGATGTCGAAGTCGAAGAAGAATGTCGTTGATCCGGACGATATCATCGCGTCTTATGGCGCCGACACTGCACGCTTCTTCGTCCTCTCGGACTCGCCGCCGGAACGGGATGTCATCTGGTCGGAAGCGGGCGTCGAGGGCGCTCACCGATTTACCCAGCGGTTGTGGCGACTGATCGCCGAAGCCGCGGACGCTCTGAAGAATGTGGCTGCGACTCCGGCTAAGGATGGCGAAGGTCAAGCGATCTCGCAAATCGCTCACAAGACACTCAAGGCCGTTGAAAACGATTATGATCGTCTCTGGTTCAACAAGGCTGTCGCGCGGATCTACGAACTGGTCAATGCGCTTGCATCGCCTCTGACCAAAGTTGCTGCCGGCGAGGGCGATTTGGCCTATCGCGCCGCCGTACGTGACGCTGCGCAGATCCTTATCCAGCTGGTAGCGCCGATGATGCCCCACCTGGCCGAGGAATGCTGGGCAGCGCTCGGCAACGATGGTTTGCTGGCACACACCGATTGGCCGCATTACGATGCCGCCCTCGTCGTTGAAAACGATGTGGTTTTGCCAGTTCAAATCAACGGTAAGAAGCGCGCCGAATTGACAATTTCACGCGACGCAGATCAGAATGCCGTCACCGAGGCCGTACTAGCATTGGACGACGTTAAGAGGGCTCTGAGCGGTCAGACGCCCAAGAAGATCATTGTGGTTCCGCAAAGGATTGTGAACATTGTCGTTTGATATCGCTTTTAAGCTGGTACGTGGCACCGGTATTGCCGCAATCCTTGCGTCCACGGCCTTTCTCGCATCCTGCCAAGTTAGGCCCCTTTATTCCGAAAGCTCAGGCGTAGCCGGCAAGCTCTCGTCTGTTGGCTTCTCCGAAGCGACCAGCCGTGTCGGGCAGGAGGTTCGCAACCGGCTGATCTTTATCGCGGGGCGCGGGGCCGGCGAGCCTGAGAACCCCGACTACAAGGTGGAATTGAGCGTGCGGTCGAACATCATTAGCACATTGCTCGTCGCGTCGTCGGATGAGTCGCTGGCTGGCCGTGCAACGGTTAGCGTCGACTATACCCTGAAGTCGACGAAGGACGGCCATGTTATAAAGGCTGGCAACCGCTATGCGACCGCCCTGCTTGATTTTCCGGGTCAGGAGTTTGCGAAGCAGCGCGCCATTCGTGATGCCGAAAATCGTGCCGCGCGGCAGGCAGCCGAGTTCGTTGGTGCAGATATTGCGGCTGCGCTCGGCCGCTGAGGAGCCGGAGCGTGGTGGAAATCAAATCGCACGAATTTGAAGGCTTTCTTGAGCGATCCGCCCGCAACTACCGCCTGTTCGTCATCTACGGACCAGACCGCGGCCTCGTCTCTGAGCGTGCGACACTGCTCGCGGGCAAGACCAGAGTTTCGCTTGACGATCCCTTCTCCCTGATAAAGCTCGACATCTCCGATTTGCAGCGGGATCAAGGCCGTCTTCTGGACGAGGCAGGGGCGATCGGCCTCTTCGGCGGGGACAAACTTATCTGGATACGCGGAGCGGCGAACGAGAAATATCTGGTCGACTCTCTCCAGGCTTTGTCAATCAACATGCCCGAAGCCACGTACGTGATCGTCGAAGCTGGGGATCTGAAGAAAGGATCCCTACTGCGAAAGGCAACCGAAGCGGCGCGCAATTTGGTGGCAATCCCCTGTTACGCGGATGACACCCGTGCGCTAAACAGCCTGATAGACAGCGAACTCTCCAGCGCTGGAATCGGCATCACGCCGGCTGGACGGCAAGCTTTGCTGGAACTCATTGGGGGAGATCGTATTGCCTCGCGCAATGAACTGCGAAAGCTCGCACTCTATTGCCGCGGAAAACCGACGATCGAAGAACACCACGTTACAGAGATCATTGGCGACGCTAGCGCAATATCGGTAGATGATGCGGTCGATGCGGTGCTGAACGGCAATCCAGCAAGTTTTCTGCACGCGATGCAGAAGATCATATCCTCCAAGACCGCTGTGTTCCTTGTTGTTCAGGCCTGCCTAAAGCAATTTCAACTGCTTGACGCGATGAAGACGGAGATGGACGAGAAGCGATTGCCGGCTGCGCAGGTCATGCAGACGTTAGGCCGCCATCTTCACTTTCGACGAAAGCCAATCATCGAACAGGCACTCCGAACCTGGTCCGCTGAGGCCTTGGCGCGGGAGGCAAATCGCCTGCAGGCTGCAATTCTACAAACCCGCAAGCGCGCAGCCCTGGAAGACAGCATCGCTCTCCAAACGCTGCTCTCAACGACATTACAGTCGGCACGTCGATAACTGCTTAGCGACGCTCCAAAAGTCTGCAGATTTCTTCTAATTGTTCCAATGACTTATAGGAAATTCGAATTTGTCCTCCGCTCGCTTTGTGATTGATCATCACATCGAGGCCGAGTGCATCCGACAATGTCCGCTCTAATGCGAGCGTGTCCGAATCCTTCTGATCCTTCTGGTGCCCTGGAGCCCTTGGCTCGGATTGTGCCTTAATATCGTTCTGAGCCAGTCGTTCAGCGTCGCGCACTGACATGCCCTTTGCGACGATCGTACGGGCGAGGGCGGTCGGGTCAGAGGTCGGCACCAAGGCTCGGGCGTGGCCGGCCGAGAGGCTGCCCGCAGCCAACAGATCGCGAACCGGCTCCGGTAACTTCAGGAGACGCAGCGAGTTCGCAACATGACTACGGCTCTTGCCGATAATTTCGCCGAGATCATTCTGCGTATAACCATATTCCGCCATCAGCTGATCATAGCCTAGCGCCTCTTCCAGCGGATTGAGGTCGGAGCGCTGCACGTTCTCAACAATCGCGATCTCGAGCGCGGTTTTATCATCGACGTCGCGCACGATCACGGGGATTTCTACGAGACCGGCCAGTTGCGCCGCCCGCCACCGTCTTTCGCCGGCGATGATCTCGAACTGATTGCTTGCAAGCGTGCGAACTACGACCGGCTGGACAATGCCGTGTTGGCGGATAGAACTCGCGAGTTCATGCAGTTGGCCATCATCAAAGAAGCGCCGAGGGTTGCGCGGGTTCCGGCTGACGAATTCGATCGGAACCATACGATCGGCGCTGACTCCCGGCTTTGCAGTATCAACCGGAATCGGCTGGTCCATCTCGCCAATCAATGCAGCTAAGCCGCGACCAAGTCTTCTCTTCGAGACATCATCGTTCATGAATAACTCGCCATTCTTTCTTCAAATCACGCGGCGAGACGTTGGCGCTCGCGCTGGATAACCTCGGATGCCAACTGGAGATACGCCTGGCTCCCCGCACACTTCAGATCATACAGAATTGCCGGCTTTCCATAGGACGGCGCTTCCGAAACGCGTACATTTCGCGGAATCAACGTATGGTAGACTTTTTCTCCGAGATGGGTGCGCACATCGTTAACAACCTGTTGCGCCAGATTGTTGCGAGAATCGAACATTGTCAGCACGATGCCTTGGATGTCGAGGTTGGGGTTAACGGTACGTCGAACCTGATCGACAGTCTCCAGGAGCTGACTAAGACCCTCGAGGGCGAAAAACTCGCATTGCAGCGGCACAAGCACTGAATGCGCCGCAGCCATCGCGTTCATCGTCAGGAGGTTAAAGGAGGGTGGGCAATCGACAAGAATATAGGAGAAGCGGAAAGCATCCTCTTTGGCGAGAGCCTTCTTCAGCTTGAAGACGCGATCATTTTGGCTCGCGATCTCCATTTCGACACCGAGCAAATCCATTGTCGAAGGCACTATATAGAGGTTGGGTACTGCAGTCTCCTGCGCCACCTCCTCCACAGAGCAATCGCCCAAAAGCAAGTCATAGGAAGATAGCCGGCGATGCTTCCGGTCAATACCGAGGCCGGTGCTGGCGTTGCCTTGGGGATCGAGGTCAACAATCAAAACCCGCTCGCCGATCGCAGCCAGGGCCGTCGCCAGGTTGATGGCAGTCGTGGTCTTACCAACGCCGCCTTTCTGATTTGCAATGGTGATTATACGATTTCGTTCGCCAGCCATAGCCAAAGCCCGATCTGTTAAGCCAAGCGTCGAATGTTGAAGATTTCCAGAACCACGGAATCCTCCTCGACAGCGCTCTTATGTTCTAACAGATCGAATCGCCACTCACCACGCGCTTTCTCGATCTCGGCACGGTAATCCCGTCCTTTGTGGAAATAAGCACGAAGATCCGCATTCTTCTGCGACCATGGCTCGACATAGGTCAGGAGCTTTGTGAGGTCTGCAAGCGCCCGAGCAGAGACAAAATCGCAGTTCTCGATAGTCGGCGGAGCGTCTTCGATTCGTTCGATGTGTATGGACCCTCGAGCACCGGTCTCGCGAAGTGCTGTGCGGAGAAACGCAGCCTTCTTGCGGTTACTCTCGACCAAATGAACCCATCCACCACCCAGTTCGGCAAGCATAATAGCCGTTACAACGCCAGGGAAGCCACCGCCGCTACCGAGGTCAACCCACGTGAGAGGCGACGATTGGATCTGAAAGACCTGTGCGGAGTCAGCAATATGTCGGTTCCACGCGTCATTTAGCGTGGATGGCGCAGTGAGATTGATAGCCTTTGCCCACTTTTGGAAAAGGCCCACGAAATGTTCAAGGCGCTCCTGTGTTTCACGTGAAACACGCCGACCGTTTAGGTGCATGATAGGACTCTCGTAAATTGCAATAGGCGCCTCAGCCTGATGCCGCGGCGCTAAAGACACCACGTCTCAAGTGAACGAGCAACAAGGAGATGGCGGCTGGCGTCATGCCGTCGATCTTAGCGGCCTGCGCGACGTTGTATGGGCGCGTATTGTGCAACTTAGACTTTAACTCGTTGGATAGACCGGCGAGGACGCTGAAGTCAAAGTCGCCCGGTATCGTCAGGTCCTCATCACGCTTCACGTGCGCGATATCAGCTGATTGCCGCTGCATGTAGACTGCATAGCCCGCCTCTATCTCCAGGGCATCAGCCACCCGACTGTCAATACGCGACAGCTCAGGCCAAATCTGCCGAAGATCCTGCAAGCTAAAATCGGGATACGACAGAAGATCGTAAGCTGAGCGGCGCTGGCCATCCTGATTCAACTTGAGTCCAAAGCGGCCGGCCTCGTTTGGGGTCACTGACAGTGCCTTAAGGTGCGAGCGGCCTCGCTCCAACGCGTCACTATAGGCTTGAAAGCGATCACGGCGGCGGGATGAAGCACTCCCGATCTGAATAGCCAACGGCGTGAGGCGAACATCTGCGTTGTCTGCCCGCAGCGACAAACGATACTCGGCACGGGACGTAAACATCCGATATGGCTCAGCAACACCGCGAGATGTTAGGTCATCGACCATCACCCCGATGTACGAATCAGTGCGACTAAAGAGAACCTCGCTCTGGCCGCCAGCCAGGCGGGCGGCATTGATACCGGCGACGAGACCCTGAGCTGCCGCTTCCTCATAGCCCGTTGTACCGTTGATTTGCCCAGCCAGAAACAATCCAGGCATCTTCTTGACTTCCAGCGACGGCTTCAGTTCTCGAGGATCCACATGATCGTATTCGATCGCGTAACCCGGCTGCAGAATCTGAACGCGCTCAAGACCGGGAATCGTTCGAATGAATGTGTCCTGGATCTCGGCAGGCAGTGAGGTCGAGATTCCATTGGGATAGACCGTCTTGTCGTCGAGACCCTCAGGCTCAAGAAAAACCTGATGTCCGTCGCGTTCGCCGAACTTCACCAGCTTGTCCTCGATTGACGGACAGTAGCGCGGGCCGACTCCCTCAATCTGACCCGAGTACATTGCGGATCGCCTGAGATTCTCAACGATGATCCGATGTGTTGCCTCGGTGGTACGTGTCACGCCACATTCGATCTGCGGGTTCACGATCTGATCTGTCATGAACGAGAACGGGACGGGCTCGTCATCAGCACCCTGTCGGCCAACACTCTGCCAATCGATGGTAGTGCCATCCAGGCGCGCCGGGGTACCGGTCTTGAGGCGTCCAAGCCCCAGACCTAGGCTCAGAAGCGTATGAGAGAGGCCGAGCGACGGTTCCTCACCAACGCGACCAGCCGGTATCTTCTTGTCGCCGATGTGAATAAGACCGCGTAGGAAAGTTCCGGTGGTTAACACCACAGAGCCGCAGGAAAGAATCCGGCTATCTTTCATGACAACAGCTGCAACACGATTTTCTACTATCGTCAGATCGAACGCATCACCTTCGACGACGGTAAGATTTTCGACGCTTTCGATTTCCGCGAGCATCGCTTCTCGATACAGCTTGCGATCGGCTTGGGTGCGCGGGCCGCGAACCGCGGGCCCCTTCTTCCGGTTCAACATACGAAACTGAATACCGGCGGCGTCAGCCACCCGTCCCATCAGCCCATCCATGGCGTCGATCTCTCGAACCAGGTGGCCTTTACCAAGTCCGCCAATTGCCGGATTGCACGACATGATACCGATCGTGTCGCGGCGATGCGTGACCAGCGCCGTCTTGGCACCAAGACGCGCAGCGGCAGCAGCGGCTTCGCATCCGGCATGTCCGCCGCCGATGACGATGACATCGAACCGTGAGGTGTTCATTCTTCGAGCTCCTGAGATTGTCCGGTGATGATCGAAGTGTTGCAGCGAGTCAAGGCGTTTCACGTGAAACCGCTCCGCGGCGGCACCGATTCGGATGTTTCACGTGAATCATTTTCCGATGCAGAACTCTCCGAAGATCACGTCGAGCAAGTTCTCCACGTCGACACGTCCCGTGACGCGCCCCAGTGCATCACTGGCCGCTCTTAGGTCTTCCGCTCGCAGATCCAACCCTCGCGTGGGGTTTAGTAACGACGTCTCCAAAGCAGAGAGTGATTTCGCCAGCGAATCTTTGTGACGCGTCCGACTCGGGATAGCCATCGACTGCGGATGCACTTTGGCTCTTAGACGCTCGACAATCAGGGCGCGCAGCCTTTCCAGGCCGGTTCCGTCCGCCGCCGAGATGACGAGATCATAGTCATTCATACTCTTACGGGGCAAGTCGCTTTTGGCGCCGACCAGCAACGCACCCTCAGGGTACGTGTTCGTTGCGGTATCTACCGACATATCCTCGACAAAGATCAAGAGGTCGGCTTCGGCAATCGCTTTCTCGGCCCGTCGGATACCCTCGCGTTCAACTCTCTCCGCTGCGGCGCGAAGGCCCGCCGTGTCGTAAAGTTTGACCAGGTAGCCGTCCATGTTCAGATCAACGTGCAGTACGTCCCTTGTTGTCCCGGCGATATCGGTGACAATCGCAACGTCGCGCTTAGCCAAGGCGTTCATCAGGCTCGACTTACCGGCATTCGGTCTGCCGGCGATAACAACCTTGAAACCGTCTCGGATAATCTCACCAGCCTCGAGCTGTAGGAGATGCTCGCGCATTTCTGTGACCAGCCTCGCCACGTCAGCCCATACTTGATCCGATACGGAACCCGGCACATCCTCCTCGTCCGGAAAATCAAGCTCTGCTTCGATTAGGGCGCGAGCGCGCGTCAGCCGATCCGCCCATCCGTTGTAGACCGATGAAAGGCCGCCCGAGCTCTGCTCGACAGCCAGCCGCCGCTGCATCTCCGTTTCGGCTGCAATCAAATCTGCCAGGCCCTCGACTTCGATTAGATCCAGCTTGCCATTTTCGAAGGCGCGCCGCGAAAATTCTCCTGGCGCCGCTGGTCGTAGATTCTCGAATTCCGCAAGTTCCCGATGTAAAGCATCAACCACGGCGCGGCCGCCGTGGAGATGTATCTCCGCGACGCTTTCGCCCGTGAAAGAATGCGGCGCCGGGAAATATAGAACGAGCGCGGTGTCAATCACCAGACCATTACGAGTCCGAATCGACCTCAGTGCTGCTTGTCTAGCCGGGGGCGGCGCGCCAATCAGTGAGGCCAGAACCGTAGGGACATCAGCGCCGCTGATTCGAACCACCGCGAGTCCCGCAGGGACGGCACCGCTCGACAGCGCGAATATTGTGTCCATGTTGGGCAGCATTTTCCTTCTCCAGTGCAAGGCTGAAGATAACAGGTGTATAAAAAGAAAAAACCGGCCACGCTGTGACCGGTTTACCTTGGTGAATCCGGCTAAGGATCAGGTGTTCATGGAGTCGAAGAAGTCCGGATTATTCTTCGTTTGCTTCAACTTGTCGATCAAGAATTCGATTGCGTCCGTCGTGCCCATCGGCGCAAGGATACGCCGCAGCACGAAGATCTTCTGCAGGTCCTGGCGCGGTACCAACAAGTCTTCCTTACGTGTTCCGGACTTCAGGATGTCCATCGCCGGGAAGATACGCTTGTCGGCGACCTTGCGGTCGAGGACGATTTCCGAGTTACCGGTGCCCTTGAATTCTTCGAAGATAACTTCGTCCATGCGGCTACCCGTATCGATGAGAGCTGTGGCGATGATCGTGAGCGATCCGCCCTCTTCAATATTGCGGGCCGCGCCGAAGAAACGCTTGGGGCGCTGCAGGGCGTTAGCATCGACACCACCGGTAAGAACCTTACCGGAAGAGGGTACGACAGTGTTATAGGCGCGACCGAGACGCGTGATCGAATCAAGCAGGATGACAACGTCGCGGCCATGCTCAACGAGGCGCTTGGCCTTTTCGATGACCATCTCCGCCACCTGAACGTGGCGCACGGCCGGTTCGTCGAAGGTTGACGAAATGACTTCCCCGCGAACGGAGCGTTGCATGTCTGTCACTTCCTCGGGACGCTCGTCGATGAGGAGAACGATGAGATAGCACTCGGGATGATTCGCCGTAATTGAATGAGCGATATTCTGGAGAAGGACGGTCTTACCGGTGCGCGGCGGCGCGACGATCAGTCCGCGTTGCCCCTTGCCCAGCGGCGCAACAAGGTCAATGACGCGCGGCGAAAGATCCTTGGAGGTGGGAACCTCCAGCTCCATCCTGAAACGTTCATTGGGGTAGAGCGGTGTCAGGTTATCGAAATGCACCTTGTGACGAATCTTTTCGGGATCGTCGAAATTGATTGTGTTGACCTTCAACAGTGCGAAGTAGCGCTCGCCTTCCTTCGGTCCACGGATCGGGCCTTCAACGGTGTCGCCAGTCTTCAGCGAGAAGCGGCGAATTTGGGAGGGCGAGATATAGATATCGTCGGGACCCGGAAGATAGTTGGCGTTGGCGGACCGCAGGAAGCCGAAACCATCCTGGAGAACCTCAACAACACCTTCGCCGATAATCTCCACATCCTGGCTGGCAAGCACCTTCAGGATCGCAAACATCAGTTCCTGCTTGCGCATGGTGCTTGCATTTTCGACCTCGAGCGATTCGGCAAACGCCAGCAGATCCGTCGGGGACTTACTCTTAAGTTCTTGAAGCTTCATTTCAGCCATGAAGTGACCATTACTCTTAAATTCTGGGGGGAAGGCGATGTCGAGGCTGTAACCGGTCCTGCGAAGAGATCGCAGACGATCAAACTTTACATACATGCCACAAGGATGAGGTGGAGGGAAAATAGCGAGTAAGGTTCACCGCCGCAAGGGGGCTGCTTAAAATCAAGCAAATTTAACCGACAACGTCTCTTTAGAACGGTTTGACGACGACGAGGATAACAATCCCGATCATCAATAGGGTCGGCGCCTCGTTCATGAAACGCCAATAGCGTGCAGACCGGCGGTTTTCATCACGCTCAAACGCCTTGACGGCGCTTGAGAAGAAGACGTGCACGGCTGTCAGAAGCACGACGAGACCGATCTTTGCATGCAACCATCCTCCCTGGAAGTCGTAGACCGACCAGGCAAGATAGAGGCCAAGAATCCAGGTCAGCATCATTGCCGGGTTCATGATCACCTTCAGAAGACGGCGCTCCATGACCTTGAAGGTTTCCGACTGGGTTGAACCCGGCTCGGCATCGGTATGATAGATGAAGAGGCGCGGCATGTAGAAGAGGCCAGCCATCCACGAAATCACCGCTATGATATGAAGCGCCTTGATCCAAAGGTAGAGATCATCCGGATTCCAGAGAAATAACCCCACAGCCAGAAGTGCAAAGAACAGGATCGCGAAATGCGCCCGGCGACGTGCGTAGGCGCCAGGTTTCTCATCGGTCTGCTTCTCCATGGGCTATCGCCTCCAACCGCGGACATGGTCCACGAGCAGCTGGACATTTTGAGGGTTCGCCTGGGGGGTAATCCCATGACCGAGATTGAAGATCAGCGGGCCGTTACCGAGCTTGTCGAGGACATCGTTGATACCATCCATCAGAGCTCCGCCACCGGCCACCACGCGCATCGGATCGAGGTTACCCTGAACCGCACCGTCTTTCTGCAGCTCTACAGCGAAATTCAGTGGCACCGACCAGTCGAGACCGATCGCATCCGCCTTCGTCCGCTGACGATAGCTCTTCAGCAGGAAGCCGGCGCCCTTTGCAAAGGCGATGATCCGGGCATTCGGCCGTCGTGCTTTTATGGAGGCGATCATCCGCGCGACCGGCTTCACCGCGAATGCCTCGAATTCCCGCTCACCGAGAACACCGGCCCAGGAATCGAAAATCTGCACAGCGTCGGCCCCGGCATCGATCTGCGCGACGAGATAGTCGGCTGACACTTCCGCCAAAACAGCAAGCAGGTGTTCGAAAGCTTTCGGATGTTTGTAGGCGAAGAGCCGGGCAGGGGCCTGATCGGGCGTTCCGTGACCGGCTATCATATAAGTCGCCACCGTCCACGGAGCGCCACAGAAGCCGAGCAAAGTCGTCTCGGCAGGCAGCTCATTTCGAAGACGCTCAACTGTTTCGAGAACCGGTTTGAGGTAGTCGACGACGTGGTCGAACTCCAGTCGGCCGATTCCGGTTTCATCGATCGGATCCATCTCCGGTCCATGCCCTTCCGTGAAGCGAACGTTGCGTTTCATCGCATCCGGAATCACGAGAATATCGGAAAAGAGGATGGCTGCATCAAAACCATAGCGACGAATGGGTTGGAGCGTTACCTCAACGGCATGGTCAGGCGTATAGCAAAGGTCCAGGAAACTTCCTGCCTTCGCGCGCGTTTCTCTATACTCGGGAAGGTATCGTCCGGCCTGCCTCATCAGCCAGATTGGAGGGGGGCTGAGTGTCTCGCCGTCCAAGACCCTCATGATTTTCCGGCGGCTGTCTCCCACGCTTCTCTTCCCTATAAAAAATCAAAGATAATTTAAAAGGTTTCTATTTCTTAGAGTCTGTTTCTATCAAGGATTAAAATCGATCCACTACCGGAGCGTTTTGTCGCGCTGCCGCCGCGCCAAGGGGAGGAGACGGAGAACCGCTACACGAAAATCGGGGATAGACGGAAATATGAGAATATTTACAATCGGATAGAGAACGCAAGTTCGGGCGGAACTGTGGAAAAAGTATCGACTTTCGTGGAACGGTCACCAACTATCCACAGAACCAACAAGCGACTTTTTTGAGCTTCCGCGAAATTCGATTTGTGGAAAAGGTGGCATGTTTTCCCTTGCCTTATCCCCGCCGTGTCTCTTAGCTCTCGGCTGTCCAGTCTTTTCAACAGGTGGCCAATAATAACGTGGAGAACCGCCCAAACTTCTTCCATCTACATCTGATTTCTGACTCGACCGGCGAAACACTGATTTCTGCCGGCCGCGCGGCTTCGGCACAATTCAAAGCCGCACAGCCGATCGAGCACGTCTACCCGTTGGTCCGCAATCGCAAGCAGCTTCTGCAGGTGCTGCAGTCGATCGATAGTCAGCCTGGGATCGTTCTTTATACGATTGTCGACCGCGAGCTCGCGACCTTCATCGATCAGCGCTGTGCGGAGATGGGCGTTGCGTCCGTCAACGTGCTTGAACCGGTCATGAACGCTTTCCAGATCTATCTCGGTGCACCGTCACGCCGTCGCGTCGGTGCGCAACACGTAATGAATGCCGGCTACTTTGCCCGCATTGAAGCGCTTAACTTTACGATGGATCACGATGACGGACAGATGCCCGACGACTACAATGACGCCGATGTTGTCATCATTGGCATCAGTCGAACGTCGAAAACTCCGACGAGCATCTACCTCGCCAATCGCGGCATCAAGACGGCGAACATCCCGATTGTCCACGGCGTGCCGCTTCCGGACGGACTACTCACCGCGACCAAACCTCTGATTGTCTGCCTGATTGCTACGACCGATCGGATATCGCAGGTTCGCGAGAACCGTATTTTGGGAGCAACTCCTGGCTTTGACCGCGGGCAATACACCGACCGGGCTGCCATCTCGGAGGAACTGAAATACGCGCGGTCGCTCTGTGCCCGGCACAACTGGCCCCTTATCGACGTGACGCGCCGCTCCATCGAAGAGACTGCAGCAGCGATTGTTGCGCTCCGTCCGAAGCTCCGTTAAGCGCTGTCACATCAGACCTGTTCGAGGCTCCATGGTACCCAAGCTCATTCTCGCATCCTCCAGCCCGTTCCGCCGCATGCTGATGCAAAATGCCGGGCTCGCCTTCGACGCACATGCAGCCCAGATTGACGAGCGCGCGGTTGAAGCGCCTCTCGAACGAGAAGGCGCTACGCCGGATACTGTGGCGCTCGTCCTCGCCAAGGCGAAGGCGAAGGAAGTCAGCGACCGGTTTCCGGCGTGCTTCGTCATCGGCTCTGATCAGACGATGTCGCTTGGGCCGCAGACCTTCCACAAGCCAAAGGACATGGCGGATGCTGCGAACCACCTTCGCGCGCTCTCGGGCAAGACACATCGGCTGAACAGCGCGATCGCGATTGCTTACGGCGGCGACATCGTCTGGGAGCATGTCTCGCACGCGGACCTAACGATGCGACCGCTAACCACCGATTTCATCGCTCGGCATTTGAACCGGGTGGGGGAGAGGGCACTCGGCAGCGTCGGTGCCTATCAACTCGAGGGAGAGGGGCTTCAATTGTTTTCGAAGATCGATGGAGACTATTTTACAATCTTGGGGTTACCGATGTTGCCGCTGTTGGAGAAGCTCAGAGAATTGGGTGCCATCGATGCATGATTCACGTGAAACATTCGAGCCAAAGGCCTTCGTCACAGGCTTTCCCGTCAAGCATTCCAGGTCCCCTCTCATCCATGGCTACTGGCTGAAGACCCTTGGATTGCCAGGTTCGTACTGCGCCCACGAGGTTGCGCCTAACGATTTTGCAGCCTTTGTAGATTCTCTGAAGAACGGCGAATCCGGCTTCGTAGGCGGCAATGTCACCATCCCGCATAAGGAAATGGCGTTCAAACTTGCCGACGATCCCGATGAACTTTCCGAAGAATTGGGCGCATCCAATACGCTTTGGATGGACAACGGCCGGCTGAAGGCGACAAATACGGATGGACGCGGCTTTACGGCCAATCTCGATGAACGACATTCCGGTTGGGACGAGGCGGAAAAGGCGGTGGTCCTCGGCGCGGGAGGGGCAAGCCGAGCCATCATCCAGGCCCTGCGCGACCGAGGCGTCAAGGAAATTCATCTGGTCAACAGAACGGTCGAGCGCGCCAAGGAATTGGCGGATCGGTTTGGACCCAAGATACATGCTCATTCGATGGCTGCGCTACCTGAAGTCATGAGTGGCGTGGGTCTTTTCGTCAACACGACGTCGCTGGGTATGGATGGCGAAGGCGCGCCTCGGATCGATTTTTCGCCGTTACTCTCCGATGCCGTTGTGACGGATATCGTCTACGTCCCCCTGATGACGCCGTTCCTGGTGCAGGCCCAACAGCAAGGCTTCGCTGTTGTCGACGGGCTCGGCATGCTGCTGCACCAAGCCGTGCCCGGATTTGAGAAATGGTTCGGGCATCGCCCGGCGGTCGACGAGAAGCTGCGTGCGATCATCATTGAGGATATGGACAGGCATTGATGTTGCGGATTGGACTGACCGGCTCGATTGGAATGGGCAAATCAACCATGGCAAAGCTCTTCGCTGAAGCAGGAGTGCCCGTGAATGATTCCGATGCCGTCGTCCATGACCTTTACGCCGGCGAGGCAGCACCGCTTGTCGATGCGGCCTTTCCCGGCACGATGAAGGACGGTGCCGTCGATCGGCAGGAGCTCGGTCGTCAGTTGGCCGGAAGCCCGGACGGTTTCAGGCGCCTCGAAGCCATCGTCCATCCGCTTGTGAGAAAGCGCGAGTTAGAATTCATCGAACGTGAGCGGCAACGCGGCTCGCCAATGGTGTTGATCGATATCCCGCTGTTGTTCGAAACAGGGGCTGAGAACAGGGTCGATGTCATCGTGGTCGTCAGCTGTGATCCACAGATACAGCGAGACCGCGTACTTGCGCGGCCGGGAATGACAGTGGAAAAATTCAATATGATTCTTGCGCGCCAGACGCCGGATGCGGAAAAGCGAGCAAGAGCCGATTATGTGATCGATACCGGGCATAGCATCGAAACGGCCAGAACACGGGTCGCCGAGATTATCTCGGACCTGAAGCGGCGGCTCGCCAGCGGGGACTTCCTGAATGCGTGAAATCATCTTCGATACGGAAACCACGGGCCTCGATAACCGTGTGGACCGCATTATCGAGATCGGCGGCATCGAGCTTTTCAATCATTTTCCGACCGGCAATACGATCCATATTTACATCAATCCGGGCGATCAGAAAGTACACCCGGACGCGCTTGCCGTTCACGGCATCACCGATGAGTTCCTCAAGGACAAGCCCTCGTTCGCAGATGTTGCGCAGCAAATTATCGATTTCTTTGGCGACGCGAAATGGATCGCGCATAATGCCACGTTCGATATGGGCTTCATAAACGCTGAGCTCGCAAGGCTCGATTTGCCGCCGATTCTGCCTGACCGCGTGCTCGACACACTGTCGATGGCGCGCCGCAAGCATCCGATGGGACCCAACTCGCTCGATGCGCTTTGTCGCCGCTATGGCATCGATAATGCACATCGAACGAAGCACGGCGCGCTTCTCGACTCCGAACTGCTGGCCGATGTCTACATCGAGATGATCGGTGGCCGTCAGGCCGCCCTTGGCCTCGGAACCGCCGCGAGCAATTCGGCAGGCCAGGAAATCGTGGTCGAGGAAATCATCGTCGGGACGCTCGAACGGCCGCGGCCCCTTGCGCCGCGTCTCAGCGAAGCCGAGCAGCAAGCCCATGACGCGCTCATTGCCAAACTCGGCGCCAAGGGTGTCTGGGGAAAATACGATCTCGCAAACTAAAAATGCCCGGGGCGACCCGGGCATTCGATTTTGTTCCAGCGTGCTATGCGCGAACTGTTAGTTCGTGGTTGCCTGGACCTTGGCACGGGCCTGCTCTTCGGCAACCCGCTGCGCAAACATCTGAGAGAAATCAATCGGATCGATCATCAGCGGCGGGAAGCCGCCATTACGCGTGACGTCGGCAATGATCTGACGTGCGAACGGGAAGAGCATGCGGGGGCACTCGATAAAGAGGACCGGCAGCATGTGCTCCTGCGGGAAACCCGCAATCCGGAAAACGCCGCCATAGACGAGCTCAGTGTGGAACACCGTCTTGTCACCATCCTTGGCTTCGGCGTTCAGAGAGAGAACGACGTCGAAATCCGTATCGGAGAGCGGATTGGCGTTGACGTTGACATTAATGTTGATGGCCGGAGCCTTGTCACGCGCCTGCAGCGAACGCGGAGCACCCGGATTTTCGAAGGAGAGATCCTTGGTATACTGGGCAAGGATGGTAAGGCTCGGGCTCGTTGCACCGTTATTGCTGTTTTCGTCGGCCATTGGCTTTTCCTCGAGGGCATTGGATGGTGCCGCTCTATCATTTCGGGCATGGCCTTACAACCCTGAGCCAGCTTGCCGCCTCGACCGCCTCCTACTTGCCCAGATGCTTTCCCGACCAGGGAGAGTTGCCGTTCGGCTCGCGCCGAAAGTCATCGTCGTCCAGGTCCACGATCTTCGAGTCCTTGGAGCGGCCAGAGGAGCTGAAGCCGCCCGTTGGGCCTACGACGACGAAACGGCGGCTGACATACCGCCAGGCCAGATCGCGCACAGCTGGAATGAAGATCAGCAACGCCACGATGTCGGTGATGAAGCCAGGGACCATCAGCAACAATGCGGCAATCACGAACATGGCCGGACGAAGCAGTTCTCGCCCCGGCACCATTCCGTTTCGCCCTTCAGCGGACATGCGGCGCAGGATTCCGACGCCCTGACGCCTGAGCAGGGCCATGCCGACCATGAAGCTTAGAATGACCAGCGCCAGCGTCGGCCAAAGTCCGATCACTCTTCCGACGAGCACGAAACCGGCAATCTCAGCGAGCGGCAACAGCAGCAGAAAACCAGGCAGGATCTTCAAGGGCATCGTCTAATTCCGGCCTAAGCCGGACTCCGTTGGAGGGTCGCGTTGCAGACCCCATTTGAATCATCTGTATAGGCGGACTATATGGGAGTACAAATCAGGGATGTTAACAGCGGCTGCGGCGGGATATGGGTTCAAACGACTTCATCACATTGTTTTTTCTCGTGGCGGCGGTGCTGATTTTTCTGCAACTGCGCAGCGTTCTCGGTCGCCGTACGGGAAATGAGAAGCCCCCGCGCGATCTTTACACGCCGCGCGACGCCGTTGCGCCTGACTCGCCGGATGCTGGAAAGGTAGTAACACTGCCGCGTCGCGATGCGTCGGCCGAAGAAGACGATCGTTTTGCCGCAATCGACGCCTTTGCTCCAGCCGGCACATCGCTGAACGAATCGCTCCGGGAAATCAACAAGGCTGATGCTTCGTTCAATCCGAAGGAATTCGTGAACGGCGCCCGAATGGCCTATGAAATGATTGTGATGGCGTTTGCGGATGGCGATCGCAAGGCTCTGAAGAACCTCCTATCGCGCGAAGTTTATGACGGCTTCGATGCCGCCATTTCAGACCGTGAATCCAGGGGCGAGAAGGTGAAGTCGACCTTCGTCGGTATCGATAAGGCCGAGATCACCAGCGCCGAAATCAAAGGCACGGAGGTGCAGATTACGCTTCGCCTCGTCAGCCAGTTGATCTCAGCCACCTATGACAACGCTGACAAGCTCATTGATGGCGATGCGGAGAATGTCGCGGAGGTCAACGATCTCTGGACTTTTGCACGCGACACCCGTTCGCGGGATCCCAACTGGAAACTCGTGGCCACCGAATCGGAAGCATGAGTGAGGAAACCCCGGGCTTTGCCCTGCAAGCAATAAGCTTCGATGATCTGGAAGGCTGGAAGGATGATGATCCCTCCGGCCTTTTTGAAGCAATGGAGGCATGTCGCCGGCAGATCAGCGAGGTTAAGGCATACCGGACGGGCTCGCTCGGGTTGACGGCACAGGATCTTTTGCCGCTGCTCGAAGCGGCGCGGAGTGCGAGGATTTCATCGGCTACCGATGCCCGGGCTTTCCTCCAATCCCACTGTCGACCCTTCCGAATTTGCCGGATGGATGGCAGTCCGGGTTTCGTTACTGCCTTCTATGAGCCTGAGGTTTTGGTTTCGGCGGTACCGGACGAAGACTATCGCTTTCCCTTCTATCGGCGCCCCGACGACCTGATCGATCTTGATGAGGGTAATCGTCCGGCCACTTTACCTGGTGGCTATGCGTTCGGCAGGCTGACAGATGGCGCAATTGACGCCTATCCGGATCGTCGTGAGATTGACGAGGGTTTCCTGGCTGGCCGAGGATTGGAGATTGCCTGGGCAAAGTCGAAGGTCGACGTCTTCTTTGTTCATGTGCAAGGTGCAGCACGCCTGCGATATCCGGACGGCGCCATCGGCCGGATTACCTATGCAGCGAAGGCCGGACATCCGTTCTCGGCGATTGGCAAGTTGTTGATCGAGCGCGGAGAAATCGAACGCTCGGAAATTTCGATGCAGGCCATTCGGCGATGGCTGGCTTCACACCCCGGTCAGGTTGATGAAATTCTCTGGCATAATCGTTCCTATATTTTCTTCCGGGAAGTTCCGTCGGCGGATTTGAACGCCGGCCCCATTGCGGCGGCAAAAGTGCCGTTGATTGCCGGTCGTTCGCTGGCCGTTGACCGGCTCATTCACACATTTGGCTTCACATTCTTCATTCGCTCCGAAAACCTGGTCCACCTGGACGGGGGACGACCGTTCGCGCGGCTGATGCTGGCGCTCGATACCGGGTCGGCCATCGTCGGCCCGGCGCGAGGTGATATCTTTACCGGATCCGGGGACCAAGCGGGGGAGCTTGCAGGAACAGTGCGTCACGATGCCGACTTCTTTATCCTGCTTCCGAACGCCGCAGCGGAGAGATTCGCCTGATGGCACGCGACCGAAAGCTCAGTACGGATGAAAGGATACTCTGGGGCAAGGTGGCACGTAGTACGCGGCCTATGCCCGGCAAGCAGGACGACTTGACTGAGCTCGACGCTTTTCTGACAGAGGCGGAGGCTGAAAGCGGGAGGGCAGCGAGCCCGAAATCATCGTCTGAAAGCTTGGTCGCAGCTATGCCTCCGGCTCCGAAATCGCGATCCGGTCTCCATCACCCACTCGAAAGACCGGTCAAACGTAAGATCGCCAAGGGGCGGCTGCCGCTCGAAGCCCGTATCGACCTACATGGGCTGGTTCAAAGCGAAGCCCACATCTTGCTTCTCGAATTTCTGATAAGGGCCCACGAGCGGGGGATGAGACATGTTCTCGTCATTACCGGCAAGGGCAGTTCGCTTGGCAGTGACGGCGCACTGAAGCGTGCTGTCCCGATGTGGTTTTCGAAGCCCGAGTTTCGCTATTTCATCTCATCCTATGAAACGGCAGCCCAACATCACGGGGGTGAGGGCGCGCTCTATATCAGGCTGTCACGCCGACATGGAGAAAGGTTGTGACGCCGTTCGGCGAGGCGATCCGCAAGCTGCGCGAGCGCAAGGGTGTCTCGCAGAAGCAGATGGCAGCTGCCCTCAATGTCTCTCCGGCCTATCTCTCCGCACTCGAGCATGGCAAGCGCGGCTTGCCCAGCTTCGATCTGCTCCAGCGGATCGCCGGTTACTTCAACATCATTTGGGATGAAGCAGAGGAACTTTTCCTTTTGGCGCGTTCTTCCGACCCCCGCGTGGTGGTGGATACGTCCGGTTTGTCGGCCGAACATACCGCATTTGCGAACCTTCTGGCCGGCTGTATTCGCGATCTCGATCAAACGACGCTGGGCGAACTGACAAGCATTCTCGAAAACGGCGGAAAAGCGGACGGAAAACGGTCATAATCCCCTGATTTATGGCCAGTTTGAGCCCGCTGGCATTGGGAACTTCGATCAAAAACCCTATATTCTGGCATGTAAAAGGCAGGTGATTCGCAAGTCTCTTCTCTGCCCCGACAACAGGGAAATTCTCGAAAAGTATGACCGATATACCCACGACGGAAAACGGCGTTAGCACCGAATATGGCGCAGACTCGATCAAGGTTCTGAAGGGCCTTGATGCGGTGCGCAAGCGCCCGGGTATGTATATCGGTGATACCGATGACGGCTCCGGCCTTCATCACATGGTTTATGAGGTCGTCGACAACGCGATCGACGAAGCTCTCGCCGGCCACGCCGATATCGTGACCGTGACGCTCAATCCCGACGGGTCGGTCACCGTCACCGACAACGGTCGCGGTATCCCGACGGACATTCATAGCGGCGAAGGCGTGTCGGCCGCTGAGGTCATCATGACGCAGCTGCACGCCGGCGGTAAGTTCGACCAGAATTCCTACAAGGTCTCCGGCGGTCTGCACGGCGTCGGCGTTTCCGTCGTCAACGCGCTTTCCGTCTGGCTGAGGCTGAAGATCCGCCGTCAGGGCAAGATCCATGAAATGAGCTTCACGCATGGCGTGGCCGACGCACCATTGAAGGTGATCGGAGACGCCGGCGATGAAACGGGTACGGAAGTCAGCTTCATGCCGAGTACCGAAACCTTTACGATGACCGAATTCGATTACGGCACGCTGGAGCATCGCCTACGCGAGCTCGCATTCCTGAACTCCGGTGTACGCATCCTGCTCAGCGATAAGCGCCATTCGGATATCAAGCAGGAAGAGATGATCTACGACGGCGGCCTGGAGGCCTTCGTTTCCTATCTCGACCGCGCCAAGAAGCCGCTAGTCGACAAGCCGGTGGCGATCCGCGGGGAGAAAGATGGGATTACCGTCGAGGTCGCGATGTGGTGGAACGACAGCTACCACGAGAACGTCTTGTGCTTCACCAACAACATCCCGCAGCGCGACGGTGGCACGCACATGGCCGGCTTCCGCGCCGCGCTGACCCGCCAGATCACCTCCTACGCCGATACGTCGGGGATCACAAAGAAGGAAAAGGTGACCCTGACTGGCGACGATTGCCGCGAAGGCCTGACGGCCGTTCTTTCCGTAAAGGTGCCGGATCCGAAGTTTTCGTCGCAAACCAAAGACAAGCTGGTTTCCTCGGAAGTTCGCCCCGTTGTCGAAAACCTCGTCAGCGAAGCGCTGAGCACGTGGCTCGAAGAGCATCCGTCGGAAGCCAAGGTGCTGGTCGGCAAGGTGGTCGAAGCCGCCGCGGCGCGCGAAGCTGCCCGTAAGGCGCGCGAACTCACCCGCCGCAAGGGTGCCCTCGACATTGCCTCTCTGCCCGGCAAGCTCGCCGATTGTTCCGAGCGTGATCCCGCCAAGTCCGAAGTCTTCCTCGTCGAGGGCGACTCGGCAGGTGGTTCGGCCAAGCAGGGGCGTTCGCGCGAAAACCAGGCTATCCTGCCGCTGCGCGGAAAGATCCTCAACGTCGAGCGTGCTCGCTTCGACAAGATGCTGTCCAGCCAGGAAATCGGTACGCTGATTACCGCGCTTGGCACCGGCATTGGCAAGGACGAGTTCAACGCGGAAAAGCTGCGCTACCACAAGATCATTATCATGACGGATGCTGACGTCGACGGCGCCCACATTCGTACTCTGCTTCTGACTTTCTTCTTCCGTCAGATGCCTGAGCTGATCGAGCGTGGTCACCTCTATATCGCTCAGCCGCCGCTCTATAAGGTATCGCGCGGCAAGTCGATCCAGTACCTGAAGAACGAGAAGGCCCTTGAGGATTATCTTATTGCCCAGGGCCTGGAAGATGCCGCCTTGAGGCTCGGCAGCGGTGAAGTGCGCACAGGGCAGGACGTTGGCGAGGTGATCAGCGACGCGTTGCGTCTTCGCGCGCTGCTCGACAACTTGCATTCGCGCTACAATCGCGCTGTCGTCGAACAGGCGGCGATCGCCGGCGCTCTGAACGCCGAAGCGGTCAGCGACCGCGGGAGAGCAGAACAGCTGGCTGGCGAAGTTGCCAGCAGGCTCGATCTGATTGCGGAAGACACCGAGCGGGGTTGGGAAGGGGGCGTGACCAGCGAAGGTGGCCTCAAGCTCGAGCGCATGGTGCGTGGCGTAAAGGAAGTCGTCGTCCTTGACATGGCCTTGATCGGCTCGCAGGACGCAAGGCTTATCGATCAGCTGTCGGCTCGGCTGAAGGAAATCTATCAGACACCTCCATCGCTCTCCCGGCGCGACGGCAACATGGAAATTTCCGGCCCCCGAGCACTTCTGGACGCGATTTTCGCAAGCGGTCGCAAGGGGTTGACGATGCAGCGTTACAAGGGTCTCGGCGAAATGAATGCCGAACAGCTCTGGGAAACGACGTTGGATCCGAACGTTCGTTCACTGCTCCAGGTCAAAGTTGCCGACGCTACGGATGCCGATGGCCTCTTCGCTCGCTTGATGGGTGACGAAGTCGAGCCGCGCAGGGAGTTCATCCAGGACAACGCACTCAGCGTCGCAAACCTCGATATCTAAGATATCGAAACCTCAGATTTGTATCCAAGGCCCCGCGCTTCAACGTGGGGTTTTGCTTTATAAATCCTAGTTCGCGATGAACTTGCCGCGGAAGGCGACCTCGGAAAGAGACTTGCGCTGGCTCGGAACTTCCCGCTCCTGGTTGCGCTCTGAAAGCACGCTCTTGTCGGCAAGGCGACCAACCGCTACGCCTGCCTCGACCCGGTAGCTCTCGGGAATCGAGAACGCCTTGTGGATTTCCTCGTGCTTGATGCCGCCCATGCCGTGGGCATAGAAGCCTGAAAGCCGGGCCTGCAGCGCGAGATAGCCCCAGGCGGTGCCGGCGTCGAACGAGTGCGTGTAGCTCTTCCTTCCTTCGGAAAAGTCGCCGTTGAAACTCCTTGAAACAACGTAGATGAGCGCCGAAGCGTTTTTCGCCCACTCCTGGTTCGACTCGACCAAGAGGTCGACGAACTTGCTCCAGTCCTCCGAGCCATTGAGTGCATAGACAAAACGCCAGGGTTGCTGATTGGCGGACGATGGTGCCCAATGCGCTGCGTCGAGAATTGTCAAAAGAACCGATTCATCAATCACTTCTCCGGTAAACGCGCGAGGCGACCAGCGATCGAGGAACAACGGGTCGATCGCATACTGGGATTCACGGCTATTGCTCTTTGTCATTGCGCTTCCGAGTGCGGTTTCTCACATATCCTAGTGGATGTTGAGTTTTTGGCAGAGAAGATACTTGCTGGCATGGGCGCTGGCGATAGTCGACCTTGCATATCAAGCTCCTTCCCGCTTGTCTTAGGCTTCATCAGAGGCGCTTGGCAAGCGATGGTCGCTTACTGGGAGAGCGCAAGTCTCTCTTGTCACTAGCTGCGCACGCGTCGCAAAGTGATGAAAGGAAACTGATCTTCTTGCAGGCGGGGCCTGGTCAAAGATTGATCGTCGGAAGGCTGGATCTACGGAAATTTTCTGGAGCTGCGTACCGCTTCGCCAAAAAGCCGTAATGACACCGGTGAATATGTCGTTCATAGGTGATCACGACGTCGCTTTTTCTGAGGAGGAATTTCATGAAGCTTATGCGTGTTGGAGAGACTGGCCATGAGAAGCCCGCCATGCTCGATTCCGATGGCAAGATCCGTGATCTTTCCGCGCATGTCGCGGATATTGGCGGCGAAGCGATCTCGCCCGAAGGCTTATCGAAGCTTCAGGCTATTGACCCGAAGAGCCTGCCGGAATTGGCACCCGGCCGCATCGGCGCCTGCGTTGCCGGAACCGGAAAGTTCATTTGCATCGGCCTGAATTTTTCCGATCATGCCGCGGAAACTGGCGCGACCGTCCCGCCGGAGCCCGTCATCTTCATGAAGGCAACGTCGGCAATCGTGGGGCCGAACGACAATGTCCTCATTCCGCGCGGCTCCGAGAAGACCGACTGGGAAGTGGAACTCGGCGTCGTCATCGGCAAAACGGCGAAGTATGTCAGTGAAGCCGATGCGCTTGATTACGTCGCCGGCTATTGTGTGTCCCACGACGTCTCCGAGCGGGCCTTCCAGACGGAGCGTGCCGGCCAATGGACCAAGGGCAAGTCGTGCGACACGTTTGGTCCGATCGGGCCCTGGCTCGTCACCAAGGACGAAATCGCGGATCCGCAAAACCTCGGGATGTGGCTGAAGGTCAATGGCGAAACCATGCAAAACGGCTCGTCGAAGACGATGGTTTATGGCGTTGCCTACGTGGTGTCCTATCTCAGCCAGTTCATGTCCCTGCATCCGGGCGATGTCATCTCGACTGGGACGCCTCCTGGCGTCGGCATGGGCATGAAGCCACCGCGGTTTCTTAAGTCCGGTGACGTCGTTGAGCTCGGTATCGAGGGTCTGGGCTCACAGAAGCAGACCTTCGCGGCTGACCGCTGAGACCCCATTCCGAGATCATTAAGCATTCGAGCGCACCATCATGCCGGGATAATTTTCCCGGCATTTCTTTTTGCGGTGCGGATGCCAATGTTGCTGCGCAACAAAAACCTGTTAATCTGCGTTGAGGTGCCAGCACGTCGTTGGAAAGAATCCGATGCCTTTTCAATCGGCGTCGTCTTCCAGATTAGAGAAAGGTGGCGCATCTCATGTTCTATCAGCTTTATGAATTGAACCATGCTGCATTGGCGCCTTATCGTGCTTTCGCCGATATCATGCGCATGGTCTATGCCAATCCGTTCAATCCCATTTCGCAGACGCCCTGGGGCCGCACTATGGCGGCAAGTCTCGAAATGTTCGAGCGCACAACGCGCCGCTACGGCAAACCCTCATTCGATCTGAAAGAGACCGTCATCGGCGACCGAAAGGTTGCTGTCCGAGAAGAGATTGTCTGGTCACGCCCCTTCTGCAGCCTACTCCATTTCGCCCGCAATGTTCCGAGTGGTCATGTGTCAGACCCGCGCATTCTCGTTGTTGCGCCGATGTCCGGGCACTATGCGACGCTGCTGCGCGGTACGGTTGAGGCGCTATTGCCAAATGCCGACATCTACATCACGGACTGGATGGATGCTCGCATGGTGCCGATGACGGAGGGCACCTTCGATTTCGATGATTACGTCGACTACGTCATCGAAATGCTGCGCTTCCTCGGTCCAGACACCCACGTCATCGCCGTCTGTCAGCCGTCCGTACCTGTACTGGCCGCGGCCGCGGTGATGGAGGCGGAAAACGATCCGTTTTCGCCGTCTTCGATGACATTGATGGGCGGACCGATTGATACGCGCATCAACCCGACGGCGGTAAACCAGCTAGCCAAGGAGCGGTCGCTGGAGTGGTTTGCCGACAACGTGATCATGAACGTGCCGTGGCCTCAGCCGGGCTTCATGCGCCCGGTCTATCCAGGATTCCTGCAGCTGTCCGGCTTCATGTCGATGAACCTCGATCGGCACGTGATCGCGCACAAGGAATTCTTCATGCATCTCGTGAAGAATGACGGCGAGCCGGCCGAGAAGCACCGTGATTTCTACGACGAATATCTGGCGGTCATGGATTTGACGGCCGAGTTCTACCTTCAGACGGTCGACCAGGTGTTCATCAAGCACGCGCTGCCGAAGGGCGAATTGGTCCACCGCGGCAAGCTTGTCGATCCCGCCGCGATCCGCAACGTTGCCCTTCTGACCGTAGAAGGCGAGAATGACGATATCTCGGGCGTTGGCCAAACTCAGGCTGCCCAGACCATCTGCATCAACATCCCCGACAGTATGCGCATGCACTACCTGCAGCCCGATGTCGGCCACTATGGAGTCTTTAACGGCTCGCGCTTCCGCCGCGAAATCGCTCCACGCATCGTCAATTTCGTCAGGGAACATGCGCGTACAGGAAAGCCTGCTGTAAAGCGGGTGATCAAAGGCGGTAAGTCCAGCTGAATTAGTGGATTCTGAATTAGTAATTGTATTTCAAGGTGTTGTGCGATTTAGACGTGCCCCGTCTTGAAGCTTCCTGGCCGTGTAACCACATCGATTCTAGCGCTCGGCATCTTGCCGGGCGCGGAAAATGCGAGGACACCGCACGATGAACCAGTCAGCATTGCTTCGCCCGGATTGGACTCCGGCTACCATTGCCCTGATGATCCTCGGCTTCGTGGTCTTCTGGCCTCTGGGTCTGGCCATGCTCGCCTACATCATCTTCGGGGAGCGTCTGCGCGGTTTCAAGCGCGACGCCAACAATGCCGCGGATGGATTCTTTGCCGGCTGCCGACGTTCGCATGGCCGCTATCGCCCGCATTTCTCGACGGGCAACGTCGCCTTCGACGACTGGCGGAAGGCCGAGCTCGACCGGCTCGAAGAAGAACGTCGCAAGTTGGATGAGATGCGCGAAGAGTTCGATTCCTACGTACGCGAACTGCGCCGCGCCAAGGACCAGGAAGAGTTCGACCGCTTCATGCGCGATCGCAAGAACGCCAAGCGTGACGATAATGGCCCGGTAGCAGAATACCAGACGCCGTAATTCCAGGACTGTTCAGCACTGAAACTTGAACCGGCATCGTTGATGCCGGCTTTTCTTTGTCTGCAGGACAGGCGAATCATATAGAAAGAACCCATGTTCCCGCTTCTCGCAAAGCCACGCCGCAGCGTTCGGAAGCCGGCTCCGCCGGAGACCCGAACGCTTGACGTGGCTGGCCGCCTGATGCCGCTGACGATCAAGCAACACGAGCGGGCGACCCGTATTACCCTGCGTATCGAGCCGGGTGGCCGGGCACTGAAGATGACGATCCCGAGTGGGTTAGCACCGCAGGAGGTGAATGCGTTCCTTGACCGTCATCAGGGCTGGCTGCTGACGAAGCTTGCCAAATTCTCCACTGATGGCTCTCTTCGTGACGGCGGCACTGTTCCTTTCCGCGGCGTGTCTCATCGCATTTACCATACGGGCAGCCTTCGCGGGCTGACGGAGGGCGTCGTCGTCGATGGCAAACCCGTGCTCAAGGTCAGCGGGATGCCCGAGCATGTCGGGCGACGCATTGCGGCTTTCCTGAAGAAGGAGGCGCGAGCCGATCTTGAGAGGTTGGCAACGCTGCACGCCCGATCAATCAATGCACCGATCAAGTCGATCGCCATGAAGGACACTCGCAGTCGATGGGGATCCTGCTCGTCCGAAGGCAATCTAAGCTTTTCCTGGCGCATCGTCATGGCGCCACCGTCGGTCGTTGACTATCTGGCGGCGCACGAAGTGGCCCATCTCAGGGAGATGAATCACGGACCGCGCTTCTGGGCGCTCTGCAAAAAGCTCTGCCCTCACATGGAAGAGGCAAAAGCCTGGTTGAAGCGTCACGGCAGCCAGCTTCACGCCATCGATTTTGATTGATCGAAGCCTCGAAAATTCAGCTTTTGTCGCGATTTGGCTCGACTCCAAGCGTATTTCGTGTCACTTCGCTGCCATGAAACCAGATATCAAAATCTGCGGGTTGAAGACAGCTGAAGCGATCGATCGCGCCTTGGCAAGGGGCGCCACGCATATCGGCTTCATTTTCTTCGAGAAGAGCCCACGCTACATCGAGCCGGATATCGCCGGCAGGCTTGCAGAGCCGGCTCGCGGCAAGGCCAAGATCGTTGCCGTCACCGTAAATCCGAGCAACGACGATCTCGATGAGATCGTGGCGCTGTTGAAGCCGGATATTCTCCAGCTGCACGGCGACGAGAGCCCTGAGCGCGTATTGACCATAAAGGCGGTGTATGGACTGCCGGTCATGAAGGCTTTCTCCGTGCGGACGGCCGACGACTTAAAGCGGGTCGAGGCTTACATTGGCATTGCCGATCGTTTCCTGTTCGACGCCAAGCCCCCGAAGGGATCCGATTTGCCCGGTGGCAACGGGGTTTCCTTCGATTGGAGCTTGCTCTCTTGGCTTGACGACAATGTGGATTACATGCTTTCCGGTGGCTTGAACAAAGCCAACATTGCCGAGGCGCTCGCCATGACCAAGGCGCCCGGGATCGATGCGTCTTCCGGCGTCGAAAGCGCGCCGGGCGTCAAGGATGTGGCAATGATCGATGAGTTTTTCGATGCGGTCGCGTGGGCCTGCCAGCCCGAAGCGGCCTCAGGGAGTTGAGAGTGAACCAGACGCCAAAACCGAATTCCTTCCGTTCCGGCCCTGATGAAGACGGCCGTTTCGGTATTTACGGCGGCCGCTTCGTCGCCGAGACGCTGATGCCTTTGATCCTCGACCTTCAGGACGAGTGGAACAAGGCAAAGGACGATCCGGAATTCCAGGCGGAGCTGAAACAGCTTGGTACCCACTACATCGGCCGCCCAAGCCCGCTCTATTTCGCTGAGCGCCTCACGGCCGAACTCGGCGGCGCGAAGATCTACTTCAAGCGCGAAGAGCTGAACCACACCGGTTCGCACAAGATCAACAACTGCATCGGCCAGATCCTGCTCGCCAAGCGTATGGGCAAGACCCGCATCATCGCGGAAACCGGTGCCGGTCAGCACGGCGTTGCCTCCGCAACGGTTGCCGCCCGCTTCGGGTTCCCTTGCGTCGTTTACATGGGCGCAACCGACGTTGAGCGTCAGGCGCCGAACGTGTTTCGCATGAAGCTGCTTGGCGCCGAGGTGAAGCCAGTCACGGCCGGCCATGGCACGCTCAAGGACGCCATGAACGAGGCGCTGCGTGACTGGGTCACCAACGTCGATGATACCTATTACCTGATCGGCACGGCTGCCGGCCCGCATCCCTATCCGGAAATGGTCCGTGACTTCCAGGCAGTCATCGGCACCGAAGCTCGTGAGCAGATTTTGGAGGCCGAAGGGCGCTTGCCGGATCTCGTTATCGCCGCCGTCGGCGGGGGCTCCAATGCGATCGGCATCTTTCATCCGTTCCTCGACGATGAGAGCGTCAAGATCGTCGGCGTCGAAGCGGGCGGCAAGGGCCTCAATGGCGATGAGCACTGCGCCTCGATCACCGCAGGCTCGCCCGGCGTCTTGCATGGCAACCGCACCTACCTACTGCAGGATAGCGACGGCCAGATCAAGGAAGGCCATTCGATTTCGGCTGGCCTCGACTATCCAGGCATTGGCCCGGAGCATTCCTACTTGAATGACATCGGCCGTGTTGAATACGTTCCGATCATGGACCATGAGGCGCTCGAAGCCTTCCAGACGCTCACCCGCCTCGAAGGCATTATTCCGGCGCTCGAGCCGTCGCACGCGCTGGCGGAAGTCATCAAGCGCGCCCCGAAGATGGGCAAGGACGAGGTCATCCTGATGAATCTCTCCGGCCGCGGCGATAAGGACATCTTCACTGTCGGCAAGATTCTGGGAATGGGTGAGTAAGTCATGACCGCACGTATGGACAAACGCTTCGCCGATTTGAAGGCGGAAGGCCGGCCGGCACTCGTCACCTATTTTATGGGCGGCGATCCCGACTACGAAACCTCGCTCGGCATCATGAAGGCCTTGCCGGAGGCGGGCTCCGATGTCATCGAGCTCGGCATGCCCTTCTCCGATCCGATGGCCGATGGCCCGGTGATCCAGATGGCTGGCCAGCGCGCTCTGAAGGGCGGTCAGACCCTAAAGAAGACACTGCAGCTTGCAGCCGATTTCCGCAAAGCCGATGACGCAACGCCGATCGTATTGATGGGGTACTATAACCCGATTTATATCTATGGCGTGGACAAGTTCGTCGATGATGCGCTGGCTGCCGGCATCGATGGCCTCATCATCGTTGATCTTCCGCCGGAGATGGATGACGAACTCTGCATCCCCGCCCTCAAGAAGGGGATTAATTTCATTCGCCTGGCAACGCCGACGACGGATGAAAAGCGCCTGCCGACCGTTCTCAAGAACACATCGGGCTTCGTCTATTACGTGTCGATGACCGGTATCACCGGCTCGGCGCTACCGGATACATCTCTCGTCTCCGGCGCCGTCAAGCGCATCAAGCAGCATACCGACCTGCCGGTTTGCGTTGGCTTCGGCGTCAAGACCGCCGACCATGCGAAGGTCATCGGCAGCTCGGCCGATGGCGTCGTCGTCGGCACCGCAATCGTCAATCAGGTGGCAGCAAGCCTCACTAAGGATGGGAAGGCAACCGCCGATACCGTCCAGGCCGTCGCCACGCTTGTTCGTGGACTGTCAACGGGGACACGTTCGGCGCGCCTTGTTGCTGCCGAATAGTTTCCCCACATTGGCAATAGTCAATCAGGAGTTTTCGACTTGAACTGGATCACCAACTACGTCCGCCCCCGCATCAATTCCATGCTGGGCCGCCGCGAAGTGCCGGAGAACCTCTGGATCAAGTGCCCGGAAACGGGTGAAATGGTCTTCCATAAAGATCTGGAGAGCAACAAGTGGGTCATTCCGGCGTCCGGCTATCACATGAAGATGCCGGCAAAGGCTCGTCTTGCCGATCTTTTCGATGACGGCGCCTACGAAGCGCTCGTCCAGCCGAAGGTCGCACAGGATCCGCTGAAGTTTCGCGATTCCAAGAAATACACGGACCGCCTGAAGGACAGCCGCGTTAAGACCGAGCAGGAAGACACGATCGTTGCCGGCGTCGGCAAGGTTCGTGGCCTGAAGCTCGTCGCCGTCGTTCACGAGTTCAACTTCATGGGCGGTTCGCTCGGCATTGCCGCCGGCGAGGCAATCGTGAAGGCCTTCGAACGCGCCATTGCGGAGAAGTGCCCGCTGGTTATGTTCCCGGCCTCGGGCGGTGCTCGCATGCAGGAGGGCATCCTGTCGCTCATGCAGCTGCCACGCACGACCGTTGCCGTCGACATGCTGAAGGAAGCGGGGCTGCCCTACATCGTCGTTTTGACGAACCCGACCACGGGTGGCGTTACGGCGTCTTACGCGATGCTCGGAGATCTGCACCTGGCAGAGCCCGGCGCGGAAATTTGCTTTGCCGGCAAGCGCGTCATCGAGCAGACGATCCGCGAAAAGCTGCCGGAAGGCTTCCAGACGTCGGAATACCTGCTGGAACACGGCATGGTCGACATGGTGGTCAAGCGCCACGATATTCCGGATACGCTGGCTCGCGTCTTGAAGATCCTGACCAAGAAGCCTGCAGCAAACCTCAACAAGGAAAGCGGGACGCTCGCGATCGCCGCGAGCGCCTGAGCCGACTAGGCGGGTCGCGCGATGATACCAAGGGGCCAAGCCGCAGTGAGCGAAGCAGCACAGGAAATCGATAAGCTGATGGGATTGCATCCCAAGGGCTTCGATCTATCCCTTGACCGCATTACCCGGCTTCTTTCCGTTCTCGGTGATCCGCAGAAAAAGCTGCCGCCCGTCATTCACGTGGCGGGCACGAACGGCAAGGGCTCGGTAACTGCCTTTTGCCGGGCTTTGCTGGAAGCCGGCGGCTACAGCGCCCACGTCCATACCTCTCCGCATTTGGTCAACTGGCACGAGCGCTATAGGATCGGTGTCAAAGGCAGCCGCGGCCAGCTGGTCGATGATGCGGTTTTCGCCGAGGCTGTGCGACGCGTCGCAGCAGCCAATGATGGTCAGAAGATCACTGTTTTTGAGATCCTGACCGCCGTCACCTTCATCCTTTTTTCCGAGCATCCGGCGGACGCGGCTATCATCGAGGTCGGCCTCGGGGGCCGTTTCGATGCGACCAACGTGATTTCCGACCCCGCCGTCTCCGTCATCATGCCGATTTCGCTGGACCATCAGCCTTATCTCGGCGATCGCGTCGAACTGATTGCGGCCGAAAAGGCAGGCATCATGAAGCGCCGTTGCCCGGTCGTTATCGGCAAGCAGGAGTATGATGCCGCGCTCGACGTCCTGATGTCGACTGCGGAGCGACTGAATTGCCCGACGGCCGTCTTCGGCCAGGACTATATGGCACATGAGGAATATGGACGCCTCGTCTATCAGGACGAGTTTGGCCTCGCCGACCTGCCGTTGCCGCGTCTTCCGGGTCGCCACCAGTATGCCAATGCTGCGGCAGCGATCCGCGCCGTCAAGGCTGCCGGCTTCACGGTTACCGAGACCATGATGGAAAAGGCGCTGCTGTCGGTCGAGTGGCCGGGTCGCCTTCAGCGACTGAACGACGGGCATTTGATGGCCAGTGCCCCGGCCAAGGCGGAAATCTGGGTCGATGGCGGCCACAATCCTGGCGCTGGGGAAGTCATCGCCGAAGCCATGGCGAATTTCGAGGAAAAGCAGTCACGGCCGCTGTTCCTGATCATTGGGATGATCAACACCAAGGATCCGGTCGGCTACTTCAAGGCTTTCAAGGGACTTGCCGAAAAGGTCTATTGCGTGCCGATCCGTGGCAGCGACTCGATGATTGACCCGGTTATCCTGGCAAACGCCGCATATGATGCGGGCCTCGTCGCGGAGCCGATGTCGACTGTCAGCGACGCGTTGGAAGCAGTCAAGGAAGGCGCCTTCGAACAGGCCCACCCGCCACGCATCCTGATCGGCGGTTCTCTTTATCTCGTCGGCGATGTGCTTGCCGACAACGGCACACCCCCGAAATGAAAAAAGCCCGGTCAAATGCCGGGCTTCTTCTTATCTGCTGATAGGAAATGCTTAAGCGGCGCTTGAGATCCAGCTCGAAAGAGCGGTCTTCGGGGCAGCGCCAACCTTGATGTCAGCAACTTCGCCGGCCTTGAACATGGCGAGCGTCGGAATGGAGCGGACGCCGAACTGAGCGGCCAGTTCCGGGTTCTCATCGATGTTGAGCTTGGCGACCTTCACCTTGCCCTGAAACTCCACAGCGAGTTCTTCGAGGCTGGGGGCGATCATCTTGCACGGGCCGCACCATTCAGCCCAGAAATCGACGACGACGGGTTCTGCGGATTCCAGAACTTCCGACTGGAAGTTGTTGATATCGACTTTTACGGTAGCCATAGGCTGCTCCTTTACGGATTCCTGTTGAAACACATGTGAGCGTGCGGTGCGGGAATTTCAATGCCCGGTATTTCACTTTGTTTCGAGCTGCGCAAGCGCCGACGCCAATGCATCGGGCGTCAGGGTGTGAACGGAACCATTCTCGGTGTAAACCAGCACGCAATCGATGCGTTTGCCGGGATAGAGCGGCGCCAGGATTTCACGATAAATTGCAAGCTGAGCTTTGTGGGAAAAGGGAATCGTCTCTGCCGTCTGTGGCGGAACGCGATTGGTCTTGTAGTCGAGCACCACCACCCGATCCTCGAAGACTGCCATTCGGTCAACGCGGCCGGAAACGGCGTGGTCGAGTCCGGCGATCGTCAGGGTGCCCATGACCGCGACTTCCGCCTGCGCGTGAGTTGAGAACACGGCCTTCAGATCGGGATCCCCTAATAGTTTCAGGACCGAATCTACGAGTCGCCGACGCTCGCTCTCCGGCCAGAAGCGCGCAGCGCGCTCGACGTAGCGCGCTGCTGCATCGGCCTGCTCGCCGCGCGGCAGATCCGGCAGCGTCTGCAACAGGCGGTGTAGGAGCCGCCCTTTTTGCAGGGAGCGATCCGGTTTGCCCTTTTCGTCAAAGAGCGGGGAGGCGACCAGAAGATCATCAGCACCATCGTCCACGATGGTCCCGACGCCGGAAGGGCTGAGCGGTCGGGGCAACTGTCTTCGCGGCGGCAGCGGCTTTGCCAGGCTCGGGGGGATATTCTCCGGCCTTGCGGCCTGTTCGGTGCGTACCAACCGTTCGAACCTGCGCTCAATTCGGGGCACGCGCCATTCGATACCGGCCCAGGTGCCGTCCGGTCCGGAGAATGTCGCAGCGGAGACATGCGGATGACTGTCCGTCATCGCTGTCGAGATCATTGCATGCCAGGTATCGGTGTTCGGACGAATGCCCCGGTAACCGCAAACGATTAGGCGATCCGCAGCTCGCGTCATCGCCACATAGAGTAGCCGGCGATATTCCTGTTCCGCGAGCGATTGGAGGCGCGCCGCGTCAATTTGGGTGAGCGAGTTGCTGAGATCGCCGAGCGGAACCCAGGCTGGCATCGGCGGTTCGCCATGCTCCTGTTCAAGAAGCCGAAGCTTGGGCATGTGCGAGTGTATGAAGGCCTTTGATCCGCCGTCAACGAGGAACACGATCGGCGCCTCCAGACCTTTTGAAGCGTGGACGGTCATGATCCGGACTTCGTTCCGCCCCTTGTCCTGCTCGCGCTTAACCTCCGGCGCCTCAATTTCGAGCGTCGAAATGAAGGACTGCAGGCCGGGCAGGCCCGAGTTCTCGTGATCGAGCGCGAATGTCAGGAACTCGTCGAGAATGTCGCTTACCTCGGTTCCGAGGCGGGCAAGGAACTGTCGCCGGCCATCGTGGCATCCCAACACGCGCGCGTAGAAATCGTGAACCGACAGCGCTTTCGATTCATCGAGGAAGAGTTTGAGACGTAAAACCGCCGCTTCGAAGCGCGAATTGCCATCGGCGGCGAACTTCTGCGCGTGAGACCAGGCGCTCTCGCCCTCCGCACGAAGGGCGGCAACTGCAAAGACGTCGTCCTCGCTCAGGTCGAGAAGCGGGCTCTTCATCAGCGCGGCCAACGAGAGATCATCTTCCGGCAACAGCAGAAAGCGGCCGAGAGCCACCAAGTCCTGCACCGCGATGTGGCTCGTCAGGCGCAGGCGGTCAGCACCGGCGACCGGTATGTCGCCGCGGCGCTTTAGGGCGCGTGTCAGCGCGTTGACGAAGGCATCGCGCTTGCGTACGAGCACGAGGATATCGCCGGCGTCGATCAGTCGCTCTTTACCCTTCTCGACGATCGTTTCCTTGCCAACCAGATTGC
This sequence comes from Rhizobium sp. BK399, assembly GCF_014194695.1. Classification (GTDB taxonomy): domain Bacteria; phylum Pseudomonadota; class Alphaproteobacteria; order Rhizobiales; family Rhizobiaceae; genus Rhizobium. The sequence goes on from NZ_JACIAH010000013.1 coordinate 137,989, forward strand.
CAATCGTGTTGGCGATGCGACGCGCAAGAATGGACGCTGGCGCGCTCTCCGGTGTAGCGTCAAAGGGTGCGGTCCAGTCTTCCTCCTTTATCGTCGCCTCCGGCGCCACCATCTCCCAGAGGTCGACCGCGCCGGGGTTGCCGATACGGTTGGAACGGTGAACCACTGGTTCGCCTGTCGCACTCAGCCCACGGGCATTCTCAGCTGGCGTGAAAATGTGATCAACAGCGGCAAGGACGTCCGAGGTTGAGCGGAAGGACAGCGGTAACCGCACCGTCGAGAAAGCAAGTCCGCTCTGGGAAACGCGCCGGCGCGTCTGTTGGCTTTCTTCGGAAAAGCGCTCGGGGCGGGCACCCTGGAACGAGTAGATAGACTGCTTTTCGTCACCAACGGCAAACAGGGTCCGCACGGCGGTGCGGGCGCTTTCGCCCGAAAAGAAATCCTCGGCTAGCGACTGGATGACGCTCCATTGGATCGGGCTGGTATCCTGTGCTTCGTCGACGAGAATATGGTCGATGCCCTGGTCGAGCTTGTAGTGGATCCACGGGCCAACGTCGCTCTTGTTCAACAGCTCTGCAGTCCGCGTTATCAGATCCTCGAAGTCGAGTTGGCTACGATGTCTCTTGAGGTCGTCGTAATCCTTGTTGAGACGGTCGGCGAGGACCAGCGCGGCGCGGGTGGCCTCGTACATGCGCACGGTTTTCAATCGATCCCGGCACGATACGACGTGCGCTCGTGCCGTTGCGACGGCATCAACGAGTTCTGGCGCCTCGTTCAACATCGCCTTCACGAAAAACTGTGAATCCGCCTTTGGCTCTCCCTTTCCCGTAAGGAAGACTTTCTCCAGCAGCAAAGCACGCCGCGCATAGTCGCGTTCGCGTGAGGCTGACCGCAAGGCGGCTGCAATGACATGTGCTTTGGCCCCGCCCTTCTGGTCCGCAAGGTTTAGATACTGGTCAAGCACGCCGCCACGCAGCCCGGCGAGTGGCCAATAGGCCTCGGCAATGCCAACCGTAGTGTCATTTTCGGAGAGGGAGAGCTTCGTGCGCAGCACGGCTTCGATGCCGCCCCGACGCTCGGCATCCTGGGTAAACGCTCGGATCGCATTGCGGTTGGCGATGATCTCCCCGAGAAGGTTTTCGAGGCCTGACTCATCGCCGAGATTGAGCACATAGGCGAAGGCTTCCGCGAGCGCTGGGTCATCCTCTGGTGTCGTTGCCGTGAGCAGTGATCGACGCGCGTCCGAAAGAAGCGTCGCGGCCGCTCGATCGTCGAGCACGGAAAAATGCCCGGCCACGTTCGCTTCCAGGGGAAACTGATGCAACAGCGCCTCGCAGAATGCATGGATGGTCTGGATCTTCAGTCCACCCGGGGTCTCGAGCGCTTTGGCAAAGAGCCGCCTCGCCTCCGCAAGCTTTGCAGGCTCGGGTGTCCTGCCTTCGATCCGCGCAATGCGCTCTTCAAGCTCCACATCGGTCAAAACGGCCCATTCGGCGAGCCTTTCGAACACTCGGTTCGACATTTCGGATGCTGCCGCCTTCGTATAGGTCAGGCAGAGAATCGCCGACGGGCGCGCCCCGGCCAATAGTAGTCGGATGACGCGCTGCGTCAGGACATGTGTCTTCCCGGAACCCGCATTGGCCGAAACCCAGGCAGAGCGTTGAGGGTCGGATGCGATGGACTGTTGGATGGTCGTCCAACTCGTCCAGGCAACGGGATCGTCGCCCTCGGGCAATGTTGTTTCATCATTCATCGCCGGTTGCCTCGTCGCTCTCCGCCGCTGACCACTCCGAGACGCGGGCCAGATGATCGTAGTCGCCACCAAAGTCGAATTGCTGTGCCGGCAGAAGCCGGGACGTAAAGCCCTTTTCACCCGACTGCAGAAGCGAGACAAACTTTATGAGCTGATCGATCGACTCGACCGCCAGATCCATAGCCGACTTTGTCTTGTCGTTCCTCGTCGACGTCTCGTTGTTGACGGCATCGACCTGGAAACGATCGCCCGGGCGAAGTCGCACATAGAGAAGATTCTGCGGAACGAGACTGCCGGCGTCCCGGAAGGCGCCGGCGTGAAGCGCAGCGGCCTCCAGCGCCAACTGGGGATCGAGAAGGGCGCGAGCTTGAGACGCAGAAGGATTGTATCCGGTCTTGTAGTCGATGATATCGGCAGCTCCCGTCCCCGTGATGTCTATCCGGTCGGCGATACCGCTGAGCCTGAGATTGATTTGCTCCAACTCGACGCCGCCGCGCACTTCCGTCAGCGTCTTTCGGATATCCGGCCGTCGTCGTGCCTCCCAATCAAGAAAGGCGCGGGCAACCTCGCGAAAGCGCGGGCGCCAGACAATGTCGATGTGTGCGGGCAGTTGTTCGGTGTCGAACAACTCCGCCAGAATGACCTCCATCGCCGTTTCCGCCGCGGGTGTTCCGGCGATGTGACCTTCGCGGATGAAGCGATCGATGATCTTGTGATAGAGCGTTCCTCGTTCGGCGGCACCCGGATCCCGGTTGAAGGGTGCAACAGGGTCGAGCCGCAGAATCCGGCGTGCGTATATCGCATAGGGGTCACGACGAAGCCGCCCCACCTCACTGAACGAATAGGACTTCGGCTGCATTTCCTGTGGTGGCGTTGGGCTTGGGCGTTGTGCCGGTGCCTGGCGATCGCCCTGATCGATCAGATTCGCCCAATGCACAAAATGGTCTCCACGACCCTTCAGCTCTGCCTCGAACTCCTTCCCGCCAAACGCGAGCAGTCGCTGCAGCCACCGCGACGCAACAGTTGGCGTCGAACCTTGCCTGAGCGCCCGCGAATAGATGAGATGACGCGTGCCGTTGGCCATTTCGAAGTCGTGCGCCAGTTGGCCAATCCGTCGCTCCGGCGGTTCGAGCCCGATCTCGGTCTTCATGGTGCGGGAAACAAAGGGATTGTTGGACGTTTGCCCCGGCCACGACCCTTCGTTCAGCCCTCCGAGGATGAGCGTGTCTACGCTCTGCAGGCGAGCCTCCAGCGTGCCGAAGATGAACAGCCTTGGATGACTTAGCGCCCGCGGCTTTGCTGCCTGGCCTGCGAGAAGCGCTGCGGCAATATCGATCCATTGCGGCCCGTCGGCGTTGATCCGTCCTTCGGTTTCAATAACCTCGCCAAGCATTGACGCCAGCGTGTCGCCCGCTTCCCCCGACCAGAGCCCGGCAAGGTCACCGCGATCGTCGCCGGCCACGGCCTCCAGGGCGCGCCCGGTGCGCTTCGCCCATTCGGAAAGGGCAAAGCTGGTGGTCAGTCCTCGCTCTTCGGGTAGGCTTCGAACGAGCGCCGAGGCGAGCGGTTCGGTGGCTTCGGCAATGCGACGGGCAAGGGCACGGGCGTGATCGACTGCACCGGCGGGGAGCGCCTTTCGCCATTGCGGCGCGTGACGATCCTGGGACTGCTTGGACAGCTGCTGCTCGAAAAGCGGTTCGAGCGCAGAGATGTCGACCTCGGCTACGCCACCCCGGAGCGCAAGAAGCTCCAGTGCCGCGACGGCTTCGACAAGCGCGCTACGCTCCAGCCCAAAGCGGGCCAATGGATGCTTGAGCAGCCCGACGATGGCGACCGGATCACCGGGGCGAAGCGTTGCTTCGAGCAGCAACTGCAGCAATGTTCCCTGTGGTGTTGCGGAAAGCGGCGTGCCGGCAGAATCATCCGCAACGATGCCAAAACGCGCGAGTTCGGTGCTAACGCGTCGGGCGAGGTTTCGATCGGGCGTGATCAATGCCGCCCGGCTCTCGCCGTCTTTGCCGGGCCGTTCGAGTGCCAAACGCAGGGCGATCGCGATCGCGGTCGCTTCCTCTCGCTCGTTGCCTGCCTCGATCAACGAGACATCGGCAAACGCTATCGAGATGGCCGTGGCGGGTAGCTTCGCCTTCCAGCTTCCCCAGTCACTGGTGGCCTCGGCAGGGGCGAGCGCATGCGACAGGATTTCAGCGCGGCGCTGCAGTTCCTCTGGTGGCTCTGCAAGCGGCACAACGTCCTCGCGCATCAGTTTCAGTCGCTTCAGCAACTGGGCTAGGCCGTATTGTGAGTGACTGCGGCTCGCGGGATCCGCTGGCTTCCGATCGTCCGGTGCCGCCATTCGCCAGTGCTCATCCGGCATCCCGAGGTCGAGGCCCGGTAGTACGATCACGCCTTCCCGAAGGGCGGCGACCGCCGCGATAAGGTCGGCCGTCGCCGGCACCGAACCGGTGGATCCCGCAATGATGATGGGTCCCATCGGTCGGGTTGTCGCAAGACGATTCGCCTCCGCCCGAAGGATGGCGTTTCGATGCCGCGCCGGCGACGACTTGCCAAGCTCGTTCAGCCTCTCCGGCCAGAAGGTGCTGGCGATCTGCAGAAATTCGGCCGTCAGTTGCCACCAAAGCGAATAATCCTTGGCATTCAATCGGGACAGCTCGCTCCAATCCCGATCCTCGGTTTCGATCGCATCGATGAGTTCCGCAAGGTTCCGCGCAAGCCAGATGGCGTCGGCGGGACTTGCCGGCGCAACGAGTGGCGAATCGGAATGGATGCTGCGGACAATTTCCGGGAGTTTGTTTCGCCAGGCGAGGATGAGGCGGGCGAGTTCCAGCAGCCGGGCGGTATTCGAGAGCGGCTGGGCAAGATCCAAGGTCGCCGGTAAGGCCTCGTCGAAATAGCCGCTGTCGTCATCGGTTTCGCCGAGTGGGCGGATGACCGGTAGGATCGCAGATCGACCGCCTAGCAGGTCGACGAATTCCGAGCGAAGCACACGTGCCGCACGCCTCGTCGGCAGATAGATCGTGGTTTTAGAAAGCGATAGAGGATCGTCGGGATCATACCGGAATTGCGGTGTCAGCCGGCCGTCACAAAGGCTTTCGGCAAGGGTCCTCAGAAAAGGAAGCCCCGCGGGGATGGTTAAGACCCTCGGCCGGTGATGCTCGGCCATCCGTCATGCAAACGTCCGGTATCGCCGGATCGTTTCCTCCGCCTCGCCGATCGCTTCGGGTGTCCCGACTGTGAGCCAGTGTCCTTCGAGCACCGTACCATAGAGCCGGCCTTGGGAGATCGCCTTGTCGAAATATAGATTGAGGTTGAAGGCATCGGCTGGAGCGTCGTCCAGGAACGACGTGTTCATGGCAATAGCGCCGGCGTAAACGACCGGACCCGGCCCGGACTCAGCAAAACGCGTCAACCGGCCATCCCGGGCCATGTTGAAATCGTTCTTGCCGTTGTGGCCGGTTGTATCTTCCAGCTTCACGCAGAGCATCGCCATATCCATGCTTTCCGGTCGGAAGAATCCGGCTAAGCGTGTTAGGTTGCTCGGAACGTTTGGGCGTTCCCCGATCCAGAAGAGGTCGGCATTCGTGACGAAAACCTCGCCGGGAACGAGCAGCTTTAGGCCCTTTGCAAGCCCACCGCCGTTGTTCATCAGCTTCTCGCGCTCGTCGGAGATAATGATCTCGAGGTTTCGGTATGAAGCCAGATGAGCCAGCATCTGGTCTGCGTGGTGATGAACATTGACCACGACCTTTTCGACTCCGGCTTCGGCAAGTGAGTCCAGCGCGTAGTCGATCATCGCCTTGCCGTCGATCTTCACGAGCGGCTTCGGGATAGTGTCAGTAATTGGCCGCATGCGGGTCCCAAGACCTGCAGCGAGAACCATGGCTTGCTTGATACTCATCTGATCCGAGAAATTATGATTCGCTTGGTACTATTCCAGCCCTTACGCACCAGTCGCGCAAGGGGGCAAGCGCTTCATGCTTCAGCGCAACGGAAAGATAGGACAGGGTGCGCGGCATATGTTTCATATAGCCAGGCTTTCCGTCTCGTTGCATCAAGCGAACCCACAGGCCGACAAGCTTGCAGTTGCGCTGCGCCGACATGATCGACCAGCTCCTCAGGAAGCGGACTTCATCGAAGCTGCCCTCTACTCTGCGCAGTGATAGATAGTCGTCCATCAATTGCTGGAAAAGATCCGGAGAGATCGTGACACGTGCATCCTGCACTATAGAAGCAAGGTCATAGGCCGTCGGGCCGATCATTGCGTCCTGGAAATCAATCAGTCCAACTCGCTCAATGCCTGTCTCGTTCTCTCGCCAGATGATGTTGGGTGAGTGAAAATCGCGCAGGAGAAGGCTCTTTTCCGCCGTGTCCAATTCGTCGATCAGCCTATCCCAGATGGCAAGATATTCGTCCCGCTCGGCATCACTGGCTGCGATGCCCCCACGCTTCCAGGGCAGGTACCAATCGAGAACGAGGCGCACCTCCATCTTCATCGCCGTTCGGTCGAAATCCGGGATGTGATGGACATGGTTGACCGCGACGCGGATGTCCTGCGGGATTGTCAGCGAATGGAGGTGTGCAAGGCAGGCGACGCTTGCCCGGTAACGATCGACGTTAGGTTGGCCCTTCGCGTCGAGAACGCCGTCCGCGCCAAGGTCTTCCAGAAGCAGAATGCCCTGATCGTAATCGACATTGTAGACTTCGGGTGCTGCAAAACCCTCCCGCCTGAGCACATTGGCAATGGCAACGAAAGGATAGGCATTTTCCGCGATATGCGCGACCTTTGGATATGGCTTGCCATCCAGGACCGGGGGCCCCTCCGGCAGCGGCGGCCAGTCCATCAGCACGCGTCGCTTCGCGTCATCGGCATAGATGGCCTCGTAGGCACGGAGTGACGCATCTCCTGTCAGGAAACGACGCTTTGCGCCGGAGTATCCTGCGTTATCAAGGAAATCGCGTATTGCAAGGACGCGGTGGATTCGTGCGGCCTGCTTTTCCGGCGCAACGATGGTTGCCCGTCGACCTGCACCCTCGTGCTCCAGCGTCAGCATAATCCGGTCTGCCGGCAGCTCGCCGGCGGCCATCTCGGGCCATTCCACGAGGCAGATGCCGTCCTGGAGCGCCTCATCGAAGCCAAGTTCGGTCAGCTCGGCCGGATCGCCAAGACGGTACAGATCGAAATGCGCGACCGGAATGCGCAGGTCATACGTTTGCACAAGCGTGAAGGTGGGGCTCGGCACCTCGAGCTCGTCGTCATCCGCCATGGCCCGCAGAAATGCGCGGGCAAGCGACGATTTCCCCGCGCCAAGATCGCCGGACAGCGCAAGGCAATCGCCTGGCTTCAAGGCCAGCGCCAAATCTTCGCCAAAGCGGATCGTTTCCGCCTCATCCTTGAGGAAGAGGGAAATGACGGGAGCCATCATTCGGCTGCGACGGACGTCGGAAGATCGACCGAAGGAATCCGGCAGGTCACGATCGTGCCCTTGCCCGGTTGGCTGTCGATGGTGACCGTCCCGTGGTGAAGACTGACGAAACTGTCGACGATCGAAAGCCCAAGGCCGGCGCCGCCCCTCTTGCCATTTGTTGCGCCGGTGGCGAATCGGTCGAACACATTGGCGATCATATCCTGCGAAATGCCAGGGCCACGATCACTGACGGCAAAGACGAAATCCATGCCCTCACGCTTGCATTCAAGCGAGATTGACGACCCTTCCGGCGAGAAGTTGGCGGCATTGGAAAGCAGCTTCACGAGGATCTGCTTCAGCCTTTGCGGGTCAGCAACGATCGAGCCCAGATGTGCGGGAGCCGTAATCTCCAGTGTTACGCCGCTTTCCTGCAGCCTGTCGGCAATCTGCATCGACACGTCGTCAAGCAGGTCGCCAAGATCAATCGCCGAATAGTTGAGCCGCATGATTCCGGCGTCGACGGTGGCTAGATCGAGGATATCGTTGACCAGCGTCAGCAATACCGAAGAGGACGTCGAAATATGATCGATATATTCGGCCTGCCGGTCGTTCAGCGGTCCGAGCCCCGGCGTGCGCAGCAGATCGGTGAAGCCGATGATGTTGGTAAGCGGCGAGCGTAGCTCGTAGGAAACATGCTGGACGAAGTCGTTCTTAAGCTCGTCCGCCTTGCGCAGCGCCTCGTTCTTTTCCGTCAGGGCGCGCTCGGCACGGACGCTGTCGGTCATGTTGACGAAGGTCAGCATCGTCTGCGCGTTCGGCAACGGAATGACTGCATAGTCGAGCACGAGGCCTGAAAATAGTTCGAGTGTCCCCTGGCTGGAACGGCGCTCGTCGTCGAAGCTGGTGATCAACTCGCCAAAGGTCTTCCATCCGTCCGGACGGTCATAGGACTGAGAGCACGACTCGCCAAGGGCACGGATGTGCGTGCCCGCCTTCGCCTCGGCCTCGGTAACTCCCCAGAGTGCACGGAAAGCGGGATTCGAGAGGCGAATGCGCCCGTCGGGCCCAAAGACCGCCACACCTTCTGATAGATGGTCGATCGTCTCGCCCTGTACCTTGAGAAGCGTATTGTAGCGTGTTTCGAGGTCGACCTGTTCTGTGAGGTTCTCGAATACCCAGGTCGCACCACCCTGAGGATGTGCTGTTGCAAAGACCCGCAACGTCTGGCCGTTCGGCAGGTGCCAGAGGTCAGGTTGGGTATCGAGCGCACGGTAGACCGAAAGCGCGGCTTCCTTCCAGGATTTCCAGTTGAGTTGATCAGGCAGCTTCTTGGCAGCCCTCAGGCGCTCCAGCAGTTCTGCGTTGTCTGGGCGGCTCTCGAGGAACGCGATATCGAATTCCCAGAGGGAGACGAAAGCCTGATTATAGAATTGCAGCCGACGGTCACCGTCGAAGATCGCGACAGGCGTTGCGAGGTGGTCGAGTGTTTCGGCGTGGCTCTTTAGCGTGCGCTCGAGCTCGGCGCGAACAGCTTCGATGCCGGAAACGTCGACAGCGATCCCGGCGGAGCCGTTAGGGACCTTTACATCGACGACGTCGAAGAACGTTCGGTTGCCGGACACCACGGTGGAGATCTTGTCGTGGAATGGCGACTCAGTTGTCGCCGTCGCGCGGATCCGCTCACGGGCAACGGTTGTTAGAAACTCACGACCCTCATTGACGGCCTGCTCCGGCGTGGTTGCCTCGACGGCCTCGCCGTAGGCCTGATTAACCCAGGTCAGTCGGCCTTCGGTATCACGCTGCCAGGCTGGAAGGTCGATTGCATCGAGCATGCTCTGGAATGCCGAGATCGAGGACAATAGTCTGTCCCGTTCGATCTTCAGTTCGGCAAGCTCGGCCCGTAGATTGTTCAGCGCGACAAAGCGGACGAATGCACGTCCGCCCGAAACTCGGCCCTGCGCCTCGAGGATTTCTTCGCGATGGGTTTCGACAACCATGTCGAAGCTGTGGGCCGATCCGCGCAGGCGATCGATCGCACGCTCAAGCTCAGACGCCGACCGCGGCTTCAACCACAATCCGAAGGCCAGGAATTCGCTGTCCTGCGGCGCGCCGGTTTCGGCCGGCAGCTGACCGATCAGTTCAGGACGCTCGCCGCCATCCCAGATGACGATCCGACGGTTCTTGTCCGCAATCAGGGCCTGATACTGCGAAATACGCTGTTGCGCGTCAGAGAGGGCCGAGCGGATTTCACGGCTTTCGCTTTCGAGGTTTCCGCGCTGGCGCACAACCCAAAGGGTCGAAAGCAGCGCGGCCGAAATCACGCCGATCACCACGGAGAGACCAACAACCTGCGATGAGGTGAAAAGATGCGCCGCTGCAACAGTCTCGGCCTCGACCTGTGCGAAAACCGGCCGCGCAGTCGATGCGATGGCCGTGCCAGCGGCAAAAATCCGTGCCACGCGAGACACGATGCCGGTGCTGACAGGTTTCCGTTCGCCCGAATGGACCGGGCAGTGGTCAGCGTAGGCGCCAACCTCTGCCTGTTCGACCAGGCTGTGCATCATTTCCGACATGCGCGGTATGTCTCCGTCCTTTAATGTGCCGCATCACGACAAGACATCCCATTTTCGAAGCAAACGGACACGTCCGTGGCTACGAATCGAGTGTTAAAACAATACTTCGGAAGGGAATCGGCGGGAAGGTGTGTGCCAAAAAATAAGGGCGCCGCATTTGTCAATGCGGCACCCTCTAGATGTTGTGGATATCAATCCTGCGATCAATATCTGTAGTGGTCAGCCTTGAACGGGCCTTGCGGCTTTACGCCGATATAGGAAGCCTGCTCCTCAGAAAGCTGCGTCAGCTTTACGCCGAGCTTATCGAGGTGGAGGCGCGCGACCTTCTCGTCGAGGTGCTTCGGCAGGATATAGACCTGGTTCTGGTACTGGCCCGGCTTGGTGAAGAGCTCGATCTGCGCCAGCGTCTGGTTCGTGAACGAAGCCGACATCACGAAGGACGGATGGCCGGTCGCGTTGCCGAGGTTCAGCAGGCGGCCTTCCGACAGCAGGATGATGCGGTTGCCCTTCGGGAACTCGATCAGGTCGACCTGCGGCTTGATGTTGGTCCACTTCAGGTTACGCAGGGCAGCGACTTCGATCTCGTTGTCGAAGTGGCCGATGTTGCCGACGATCGCCATGTCCTTCATCGCGCGCATGTGGTCGATGCGGATGACGTCCTTGTTACCGGTCGTGGTGATGAAGATGTCGGCAGAAGACACAACGTCTTCGAGCGTGACGACTTCGAAGCCATCCATGGCTGCCTGCAGCGCGCAGATCGGGTCGACTTCGGTAACCTTGACGCGGGCGCCGGCGCCCTGAAGTGAAGCGGCCGAACCCTTGCCGACGTCGCCGTAACCGCAGACGACGGCAACCTTGCCGGCCATCATCACGTCGGTGCCGCGGCGGATACCGTCTACCAGCGATTCCTTGCAGCCGTACTTGTTGTCGAACTTCGACTTCGTCACCGAGTCGTTGACGTTGATGGCAGGGAAGGGCAGCAGGCCCTTCTGGGAGAGCTGGTACAGGCGGTTAACACCAGTGGTTGTTTCTTCGGTTACGCCCTTGATCGCGTCGCGCTGCTTGGTGAACCAGCCCGGCGAAGCGGCGAGGCGCTTCTTGATCTGTGCGAAGAGGATTTCTTCCTCTTCCGAATGCGGGTTCGACAGTACGTCTTCGCCAGCTTCGGCGCGGGCGCCGAGCAGGATGTACATGGTGGCATCGCCGCCATCGTCGAGGATCATGTTGGAGAAGCCACCATCGGTCCACTGGAAGATCTTGTCGGTGTAGACCCAGTAATCATGCAGCGACTCGCCCTTGATGGCGAAAACCGGAACGCCGGAAGCGGCGATCGCTGCGGCAGCATGGTCCTGCGTCGAGAAGATGTTGCACGATGCCCAACGGACTTCAGCACCGAGTGCAACGAGAGTCTCGATGAGAACGGCCGTCTGGATCGTCATGTGCAGCGAGCCCGTGATGCGCGCGCCCTTCAGGGGCTTCGCCTCGCCGAACTCAGCGCGGCAGGCCATCAGGCCCGGCATTTCGGTTTCAGCGATCGTGATTTCCTTGCGACCGAAGTCTGCGAGGCCGATATCGGCGACGATATAATCTTTTTCAGTGCTCATTGGGTTTTCTCCAGGCTGAAAAGCGGCTCAAAAATTCAAAGGCGCACAAAGGGCACCAAACGCGTCCACGCAGTCTGCGCGGCGATGAAAGGCCGTTTAGCAGGCTTCTATGACGAAGGCAATAATGATATAAAGAAGTCTTTATATGTTTATATGAGCCGGGAGCGGCTCACATTTCCTCGCCGAACCGGTTCTGGATCAGCTCGTCGAGTGCATCGAGCGCTTGTGCAGCCTGGTTGCCACTGGCCGAGATCAAGACGCTGGAGCCCGGGCTTGCCGCCAACATCATCAATCCCATGATCGATGTCCCGCCGACCGTCATTCCATCTTTCGATACAGTGATGGCGGCATCGAAATTCTCGACCAGCTGTACGAATTTTGCCGAAGCGCGTGCGTGCAATCCGCGCTTGTTGATGATCAGAATTTCACGGGAGAGTGCCGTCATGGGCGCGATGTGCTCACTATTTGCCACTGAGAACGCGGCTCGCGACGTTGATGTATTTCCGCCCGGCCTCGGAGGCTTCGACGAGCGCCTTCTCCATGTTGTTCTCGCCGCGGACACCCGCGAGCTTGATGAGCATCGGTAGGTTCATGCCAGCAATGACTTCCGTGTGGCCGCTGCTCATGACTGAGATTGCCAGGTTGGAGGGGGTACCACCGAACATGTCTGTCAGGATGACAACTCCATGGCCGTCATCGGCACGGGATACTGCTTCCAAAATATCTTGACGCCTCTGATCCATGTCGTCTTCGGGACCGATACAGACCGTTTCGATGAATTTCTGAGGACCGACAACGTGTTCGACCGCATGACGAAACTCTTCAGCCAGCTTGCCATGAGTGACAAGCACAAGTCCGATCATGATATTACTGCTCCTAATGGCATATTCCAAACGGTGGCCCCAATATCGCAACGCAGCAATCGCGTCCACCGTGGGGGCACATCTTGGCGATCAAAAGCCGAAGTGCAAGACAAAAATACGACTTTATGGGCCCGTTTTGCCGATTTAGCGGGCATTACTGTCCGATGTCCGGTGCTTTTGCCATCAATATCGCCAGCGGCAACGGAGTATTAGCCAGCAATCGAATGACCGGTAGTTCTATGCTACCAGCAATAGTTGTTCGCTCACCGTCTGGCGGCAACCGTTTCTCGCCAGACGGGCTTCCGGGAAGAATGGCATAGTGCATTGTTGCGTTGACAATGTACGGCACGCGAACAAGGCCAGTGCCGCGCAATTCGAGCAAACCGGCAATCGAGGCAGGACATGTTGCAATCACCGCTCCGTCCACTTCGCTAACTAGCGCCTGATCGTCGGCGACGAGCGAGGAAAAGATGCCCATGCGTTGCGCTTCGTTGATGCAGGTGAACGCCAGCATCGATTTCCCCCAGCCCGACGGCCCCAGGAAGAGAAGGCCGGTCTTGCCGACGACGATGGCGGTTGCGTGGATGTTTGAAGGCTTGTCCATCACAGGGTAGTGTCGGCGGGAAGGGCGAGAATGAAGCGCGCTCCGAGAAGTTTTTCGGTCTCGGGATCGATGATATTTTCCGCACGCAGCGAGCCACCATGTGCTTCGGCGATCTGACGGCTGATCGACAGGCCGAGGCCCGAATTCTGTCCAAAGCCTTCGGATTCCGGTCTGTCGGTATAGAAGCGCTCGAAGATCCGATCGATGTCTTCTGCCTGGATGCCCGGCCCGTTGTCCTCGACGTATACGATGCAGCGAGAGCGCGTTCGCACCAGTCTCACGGTGATTCTGCCGTCGTGCTCCGGGACGAAGGAGCGGGCGTTTTCAATGAGGTTGGTGATGACCTGCCCGATGCGCAGGTCATGGCCGTTCACAACAAAACGTGTCTTCACGCCCGGCTTGCGCTCGATCGCGAATTCGATTTGTACTTCTTTTCTGCGATTGCGAATTTGCCGCGATACGTCGATGAGATCGCGAAGCAGAATCTCCAGATCGACCGAACCGGCGTCAACGCGCGCCAATTCAGCATCGAGACGAGAGGCGTCGGAAATGTCGCTGATCAGACGGTCGAGCCGGCGAACGTCGTGCTGGATGACATCAAGAAGCCGCTTCTTGGACTCGTCTGTTTTTGCCAGAGGCAGCGTTTCGACGGCGCTGCGGAGCGACGTCAGCGGATTCTTCAGTTCGTGGCTGACGTCGGCCGCAAAGCTTTCAATCGCGTCGATGCGGTCGTAGAGCGCGGTCGTCATTTCGCGCAGCGCAATGGAGAGGTTGCCGATCTCGTCTTGCCGGGCGGAAAAGTCGGGAATTTCTTCGCGTTCCTTCGCGCCGCGGCGGACGCGGATGGCGGCAGCCGACAGGCGCCGCAGCGGGTTGGCGATTGTTGAGGACAAAACGAGAGACAGCAGAACGTTGACGAGTGTCGCGACACCAAAGACGCGCATGATGCCGAGGCGCTCGGCGTGAACGATGTTGTCGATATCGCCGGCCTGGGTCGACAGGAGCAGCACGCCCAGAACAGCACGGAACCGCTGGATCGGAACGGCAACCGAAACGATCAACTCGCCCTTTTCTGTGGTGCGAACCACAGCGCCGCGAACACCAGTCAGCGCGTTCATGACCTCGGGATAAATCGAGCCGTCGCCACCCGGAGCTTCCTTGTAGAGCGGGAGGTTTCCTGGTTGCAGGACCTTGTTGAAGATCGTCGTGAACCACTGGCTCCAGCTCTGCTCCTCGTCATCGACGGGCGGCAAATCAAAACGTAGGACCTGGCCGCGTGAATAGAGATGGCGAGAGTCGAGAAGCAGGTTGGCGTCAGCGTCAAAAATGCGTGCGCGGGTTCTGGTCGGAGAAATCAGCCGACGCAGCACAGGCGCGACCTTTTCCGGATCGATCGGGAATTCGAGATCCTCGTCGTTCGGAACCGGGGTAATGCTCTGGCCAGCCTGCAGTTCGAGCAGCTTCTCGGGGTCGATGGTAATCGAGTTGGTGTCCACCGACGCGGACGCGGAAACCGCGCCGGCGATGATTTCGCCCTGCGTCAGAAGGCTTTCGACGCGAGCGTCGATCAGCCCTTCGCGGAACTGATTGAGGTAGAGAATGCCGCCGACGAGAACGACCAGCGCGGCCAGATTGAAGAAAAGGATGCGACGCGTCAGGCTCGAAAAGACGGCGTTGCCGAAGATGCGGCGGATGATCGTGAAGGGGTGCGACCAACGTCGTCCCCTGACGCGGCGGCTGCTCACGCCTTCCGCCTCATCCAGATCTCTTTCCTGCACCAACTGTGCCAACCACAGGCCCTTTCGGAGAGCGGACCGCTTTCGCGATCGTCACTCTCGACAATTCTCAGATGCCGCGCCGCTTCGGCGTCAGGCTGCTTCGCGGAAGCGGTAGCCCACTCCGTAGAGCGTTTCAATCATATCAAAGTCGGTATCGACCATCTTGAATTTCTTGCGGAGCCGCTTGATGTGGCTATCGATGGTGCGATCGTCGACATAGACCTGCTCGTCATAGGCCGCATCCATCAATGCGTCACGGCTTTTGACGACGCCCGGACGCTGGGCCAGAGAATGCAGGATAAGGAATTCGGTCACCGTCAGCGTCACCGGCTCACCCTTCCAGGTGCAGGTGTGGCGTTCCTGGTCCATGACCAGCTGGCCGCGCTCCAGCGAGCGAGCGAGCTGTTGTGCCGTGCCCGGCTTTGGTGCAGCACCACCGGCGGCAGCAGCAGCCTCGCGGCTCGATGCCCGGCGCAAGACGGCGCGGACGCGCTCGACCAGCAGACGCTGCGAGAACGGCTTGGTAATGAAGTCGTCGGCGCCCATCTTCAGGCCGAACAACTCATCGATTTCCTCGTCCTTGGAGGTGAGGAAGATGACCGGCATGTCGGATTTCTGCCGCAAGCGGCGCAGGAGCTCCATACCATCCATGCGCGGCATCTTGATATCGAAGATGGCAAGCTGTGGCGGGCGAGCAAGAAGACCGTCGAGGGCTGAGGCGCCGTCCGTATACGTCTCGACCTTGTATCCTTCTGCCTCGAGTGCAATCGATACCGAGGTAAGGATGTTGCGGTCGTCATCAACGAGCGCGATTGTCGGCATGGTATTCGTCTCCGTCATCTATGCGCGTCTCCAGGATTTTAGAAGGTCCCCAGGCGGCCTCTCTGAACCGGATGCGCTTATCGGGATAAAGGTGGAACAAATTGTGGCAAAGATAAAGGGTTGGATTGTTCTAAAGTTTTGAGCGCAACCGAGAGATGTGTCGAAAATCCGCGCGGCCACTTCTGATTCAAACGATTTAAAATAAGGCAGGAAAATTTAAATCGATTAATAGTTTGATATTACTACATTTTATCCATTTTCCTCTATTGCGTTTTAAAAAAACCGCCCGTACGGTCACCCTCAGTTCTTAACGGCACGAGCCTCAAGGGAAGGGAAAGACCATGGAGCTGTTCGGAGTCCACAACCCGGCGATAGAGCTGGCGACGATCGGTTTGGGGGGCGCAAACAGTGCTCGTTATAACTTTACGGCCGCCTCCCTCTATGAAGAATCGATTCGCCGGGGCGAGGCTCAGCTGACCGCCCATGGTGCCTTGCGCGCCCTGACCGGCCAGCATACCGGCCGCTCGCCGCGCGATAAGTTTGTCGTTCGTGACGGGAACACCGATGATGAGATCTGGTGGGAAAACAACAAGCCGATGTCGCCGCAGCACTTCGCGTTGCTGAAGCAGGACATGCTCGCGCACGCTGCCGGCAAGGACCTGTTCGTTCAGGATCTCATCGGCGGTGCCGACGAAAACAATGCCTTGCCGACGCGTGTCGTCACCGAGCTTGCTTGGCATTCGCTCTTCATTCGCAACCTGCTGATCCGTCCGGAGGCCTCGGCACTTGCGACCTTCGCCCCGAAGCTGACGATCATCAACCTACCGACGTTCAAGGCGGATCCGGAACTATATGGCTGCCGCACCGAGACCGTCATCGCTTGCGACCTGACGAACGGCGAAGTGCTGATCGCCGGTACGTTCTACGCCGGCGAGATGAAGAAGTCGGTCTTCACCGTTCTGAACTACCTGCTCCCGGCAAAGGGCGTCATGCCGATGCACTGCTCGGCCAACGTCGGTCCTGACGGCGATGCCGCGGTCTTCTTCGGTCTCTCGGGCACCGGCAAGACGACGCTTTCCGCAGATCCGGCCCGCACGCTGATCGGCGACGACGAACACGGCTGGGGCGAGGACGGCATCTTCAACTTCGAAGGCGGCTGCTACGCCAAGACCATCCGCCTGTCGGCCGAAGCGGAGCCGGAAATCTACGCAACGACGCAGCGCTTCGGCACCGTCCTCGAAAACGTTGTCCTCAACGACCGGCGCGAGCCCGACTTCAACGATGGGTCGCTGACCGAAAACACGCGTTGCGCCTATCCGCTGGATTTCATTCCGAACGCGTCGAAGACAGGCCTTGCGGGCCATCCTAAGACGATCATCATGCTGACGGCAGATGCCTTTGGCGTCATGCCGCCGATCGCCAAGCTGACGCCGGATCAGGCGATGTACCACTTCCTGTCCGGTTACACGGCCAAGGTGGCAGGTACCGAGCGGGGTGTAACCGAGCCGGAAGCAACCTTCTCGACCTGCTTCGGTGCTCCGTTCATGCCGCGGCATCCGTCGGAGTACGGCAATCTTTTGAAGGATCTCATCGGTCGTCACGGCGTTGAATGCTGGCTTGTTAACACCGGCTGGACTGGCGGCGCTTACGGCACCGGCAAGCGCATGCCGATCAAGGCGACCCGCACGCTGCTCGCTGCAGCCCTCTCGGGCGACCTCGGCAAGGCCGATTTCCGTGTCGATCCGAACTTCGGCTTCGCCGTTCCTGTCACGGTGCCGGGTGTCGACACGGCTATCCTCGATCCGCGTTCCACGTGGCAGGATGCGATCGCCTATGACGCGCAGGCCAGCAAGCTGGTGACGATGTTCATCGAGAACTTCGCGAAGTTCGAAGGCCATGTCGATGGTGGGGTGCGCGATGCGGCCCCGGGATTTCGCGCCGCCGCTGAGTGACACGCCAAAACATTGATGATTCACGTGAAACCCGGCGGCCTCCGTCGGGTTTCTTTGGCTGTTTCCAAGGGCCGGCCGATATGAGATAGAAAGCGCATGGCCAGCGAACCCCTTTACATCAACGATCGAATCACCGTCGCCGGGTGGGAGCTGACCGAGCAATTTGTCCTCGCAGGCGGCCCTGGCGGGCAGAACGTCAACAAGGTTTCGACAGCCGTCCAGCTGTTCTTCAATATTCCGAACTCCCCTTCCTTGAACGAGCGCGTGAAGGGGAATGCCGTGAAGCTCGCCGGCAAGCGCCTTTCGAAGGAAGGCGTGCTGATGATAGAGGCGAGCCGCTTCCGCAGCCAGGATCGTAACCGGGAAGACGCGCGAGAGCGGCTGAAAGAGCTTATCCTCGAGGCGGCAAAACCGCCGCCGCCGCCGCGCAAGAAGACCAAGCCGACTAAAGGATCGGTCGAACGTCGGCTGAAGGAGAAGTCGGGTAGGTCGGAGGTGAAGAAGATGCGCGGACGACCGCTCGGTGATTGATATGCTGAAGCTGCCGAATGGCGTCAGTCACCACCCTGACTATCTGGACCGGCCACGGCAGCAGGCATTGGTCGATATCATCAGGTCGATCGTCGCGGACGCGCCGCTGTTTGTGCCCATCATGCCCGGCACGGGCAAGCCGATGTCGGTTCGCATGACGAATTGTGGCCCGCTCGGCTGGGTCACCGACAAGGAGCGTGGCTATCGCTATCAGCCGACCCATCCTGTGACCGGCAAACCTTGGCCGGGTATCCATGCGGAACTGTTGGAAATCTGGAACGATGTCTCCGGCTACGACAAGCCGCCGCAGGCCTGCCTTGTCAACTACTACTCCGACGAGGCGCGTATGGGACTGCATCAGGACAAGGACGAACAGGATCTCGCAGCCCCCGTCGTGTCGATCTCGCTCGGCAATAGCTGCCTGTTTCGAGTTGGTGGTCTCGGGCGCAACGACCGGACGCTTTCCTTCAAGCTCTCAAGCGGTGACGTCGTGGTCTTGGGAGCGGAAGGGCGCCTTTGCTTCCACGGCGTCGACAAGATATATCCATCAACATCGACGCTGCTGAAGAACGGTGGTCGCATCAACCTGACGCTTCGCCGGGTAACGCCCTAGAGCTTTCTCAGAGCTACCTGTTCGATCAGGTGATTATTGCCCTTGCGCAGGATCAGATCGGCCCGCGGGCGTGTCGGCAGGATGTTTTCCCGCAGGTTCTTCAGGTTGATGTTTTCCCAAAGGCCTTCGGCGATCGTCAGCGCTTCCTCCTCGCTGATCGAGGCATAGCGGTGGAAGAAGGAGTGGGGATCGCGAAACGCTGTTTCACGCAATCGCATGAAGCGCGCCACATACCAGTCATGAATCCGGCTTTCATCCGCATCGATGTAAATCGAGAAGTCGAAGAAGTCGGAAACCATCGGTACGATCTTGCCACCGGCCGGCAGGTCGCGTGACTGCAGGACGTTGATGCCCTCGAAGATCAGAATGTCGGGCCGGTCGACGATCTTGTATTCGTTCGGCAGCACGTCGTAGACCAGATGCGAATAGGACGGCGCCTTGACGTTCGGCTGGCCCGCCTTGATCGCCGCCAGGAAACGCAGGATCGCGCCGGTATCGTAGCTCTCGGGAAAGCCCTTGCGCTGCATCAGGTTTTCGCGCTGCAGCACGGCGTTCGGATGCAGGAAGCCGTCGGTGGTCACAAGGTCCACCTTCGGGCTCGACGGCCACCGCGTCAAAAGTTCCTTCAGGATACGGGCCGTGGTGGATTTGCCGACAGCCACCGACCCCGCGATGCCGATCACAAACGGCGTCTTTGCTACGTCAGAGAGGCTGAGGAAGCGATTGCGTTGCTCGAAAAGCAGCTGTGACGATTCCACATGCGCCGAGAGGAGCCGCGAAAGCGAGAGATAGATCCGCCGCACTTCATCGAGATCGATCGGATCACCCATGGAGCGTAGCCGCTTGACCTCGTCGCCTTTCAGCGTGAGCGGTGTATCGGCACGGAAGCGTGCCCATTCCTCGGAGGAAAAGAAGTGGTAGGGCGAATACGCATTCGCCTGAAAATGATCGAGCGTCTCGGGCGCTCCGATGAGTTGTCTTGCGATACTCATGAACTTTGCCGGCTCGCCTTTTCTGTCAGGCCGGATTGAGCGGTGCGCCGCTCAAGCTCCGCCATCACACTTTGCAACGGAATGCCCGCCACCTTCAATACGACCAATAGGTGATAGAGAAGATCGGCGGCTTCATAGGTGAGGTTCTCGTGGTCATCGGTGATCGCGGCCATCACGGCCTCGATCGCCTCTTCGCCGAGCTTTTTGGCCGCCTTTGGCTGGCCTGCAACAACGAGTTTTGCCGTCCAGGACTCATCCGGCGAGGCTTTCGACCGGGCATCGACGATCTTTTCGAGGTCGGCGAGGGTGAATTCGCTCATGATTCTGCTTCCCACTCAGTCCAGACGCATGTCGATGCCGCAAGAAGACATATAGCGCTTCGCTTCCCCGACGGAATAGGTCCCGAAGTGGAAGATCGAAGCGGCCAGCACAGCGTTGGCATGTCCCTGTTTGACGCCCGCCACGAGATCGTCGAGGTCGCCGACGCCACCGGAGGCAATAACGGGCACCCGAACCGAATCCGCGATGGCGCGTGTCAGTTCGAGATCGTAGCCGACCTTGGTTCCGTCCCGATCCATCGAGGTCACAAGCAGTTCACCCGCCCCACGCTCGACCATCTTTCGAGCAAAATCCACCGCGTCGATGCCGGTCGCGTTGCGGCCGCCATGTGTGTAGATCTCCCAGGCGCTGACGTTGCCCTGCGCGGGCGTGGTCCGGCGCTTGGCGTCGATCGACACAACGATGCACTGGTCGCCGAACTTGTCGGCGGCTTCGGCAACGAAATCGGGGTTGTTGACCGCCGCTGAATTGATTGAGACCTTGTCAGCGCCACAGAGCAGCAGCTTGCGGATATCAGCAATGGTGCGGACACCACCGCCGACGGTGACGGGCATGAAGCATTGCTCGGCCGTACGTGCGACGACATCGAAGATCGTTTCGCGATTGTCCGAGGACGCGGTGATGTCGAGGAAACACAATTCGTCGGCACCGGCGGCGTCATAAGCCTTGGCAGCCTCGACTGGGTCTCCGGCATCGACCAGGTTGACGAAATTGACGCCCTTGACGACGCGGCCGTCCTTAACGTCGAGGCAGGGAATGACACGAGCCTTCAGGGTCATTGTGCAGTCTCCTTCGCGCGTGCGGCCGAAATCAGCGCCAGCGCCTCTGCCGGGTCGATCCGTCCATCATAGAGCGCGCGACCGGAAATCGCACCCTCGAGCTTCCGTGCATCGGGTTGCAGCATCCGTTTCACATCCTCGATCGAAGCAAGGCCGCCGGATGCGATGACCGGGATCGATACCGCTTCGGCAAGCTCGAGCGTCGATGCCCAGTTGATGCCGGCGAGGATGCCGTCGCGGTCGATATCGGTGTAGATGATCGCGGCTACGCCGGCGCCTTCGAACTTCTGCGCGAGTTCGATAACGCCGAGCTCGGATGCCTCGGCCCAGCCTTCGACCGCGACCTTCCCGCCCTTGGCATCGATTCCGACCGCAACGCGGCCGGGAAACTTCTTGCAGGCTTCGATCACGAGCGCCGGATCGCGCACCGCGATGGTCCCGAGAATGACGCGGGCAAGACCGCGAGATAGCCAGTTTTCGATATGGTCGAGCGTGCGAATGCCGCCACCAAGCTGAACCGGGTTCTTCGTTGCCTTCAGGATCGCATCGACCGCGGCGCCATTGACGCTTTCGCCCGCGAAAGCGCCATTGAGATCAACGACGTGCAGCCATTCAAAGCCTTGATCTTCGAATGCCTTCGCCTGCGCACCGGGGTCGGGATTGTAGACGGTCGCCTGTTCCATATCGCCGAGCTTGAGGCGAACGCACTGGCCATCCTTGAGGTCGATTGCTGGAAATAGGATCATTCTGTCAGTCCTTGCAGTGCGCGAGCTCAAGGCTTCCAGCGCAGGAAATTGGCAATCAGGGCGAGGCCGAGCTTCTGGCTCTTTTCAGGATGGAACTGGGCTCCGGCCATGTTGTCGCGCCCGACGAAAGCGGTGATCGGGCCGCCGTACTCGGCCGTCGCAATCACGTCGCCGGGGTTCTTCGCCGCCAGATGGTAGGAATGCACGAAATAGGCATGCAACCCGTTCGGTCCGGTCGGAATTCCGTCGAACAGCGGGTGAGGGGATTTCAGGTCCAGCGTATTCCAGCCGATCTGCGGGATCTTCAGGTTGGCATCATTAGGCGTCATTTCAACGACATCGCCGGGAATCCAGCCGAAGCCATCGGTGACGGTCTTCTCGAGTCCGCGCGACGACATCAGCTGCATACCGACGCAAATGCCGAGGAACGGCCGGGCCTTCTTCTGGACCACATCGATCAACGCTTCCGACATGCCGGGAACGGCATCGAGCCCGCGCCGGCAATCGGCATAGGCGCCAACACCCGGCAGCACGACGCGATCGGCGGCCGCCACAGCCCCTGCCTTGTCTGTCAGTTCGATCACGGCGTCGATGCCGGCTTCCCGCGCTGCCCGTTCGAAGGCCTTCGTCGCCGAACGCAGATTGCCGGATCCGTAGTCTATAATTGCGACGCGCATTCAGCGTCCTCCATCAAAACCAAAGAGACCGAGCGAAGTGGCGTTGCCGTGTCGCGGTGCATGGGCTGCTTGATCCCATTGCGGCGAGGGCGCGGGTCGGCTCTCGCCGGCATCGGTCTGGACATTCGAAAAGTAGATTTCTTCCGCGGTCGCAAGCGAATCGGCCGAAACGAGATCGGCTTCGCCCCAGCCTTTCGCAACCAGATTACGGGCGCGAAGATTCTGACCCTCAAGCGCGACCAGCAAACTGGTGCCGAAGGTGATTGCGACGCCGACTGGCCAGAGATCGGCCCGGTCCGCTAGCGCACCGCCGAGGCTTTGCAGGAGAAACGCTGCGATGGCGTAGAGCCACAGTCTGTGGAAGGCGAGCCATATCCAGGGGAAGAGAAAACCGAGCACGGTAAAGCCGTCGCGAATGAAACGCGTCTTCTCGCGGTTGGTGTCCGTTCCGCCAGGCGCAGTCAGAACCAGATAGCTGGAAGTCATATCGTCAAGCTCCCTAGGGGGCTCAGACGAGCGTGCCCTTCGTTGAGGGGACACGGCCCGCCTGTCTCGGATCGATCTCTGTCGCCGTACGCAGCGCGCGGGCAACGGCCTTGAAGCACGTCTCTGCAATATGGTGGTTGTTGGCACCATAATGGTTGAGAATATGCAAGGTGATGCCGGCGTTCTGGGCAAGCGCCTGGAAGAATTCGCGAACGAGCTCGGTGTCGAACGTGCCGATCTTCGGCGCGGTGAAGGCGACGTTCCAGACGAGGAAGGGGCGACCGGAGAGGTCGACTGCAGCCTTCGTCATTGTCTCGTCCATCGCGAGGTCGATCGAGGCATAGCGGGCAATGCCGCGGCGATCGCCGAGCGCCTTGGCAATCGCCTGGCCGATCGCGATGCCGGTGTCTTCCACCGTATGGTGATCGTCAATGTGCAGGTCGCCCTTGGTCTCGATCTCCATGTCGATCAGCGAATGTCGCGAAAGCTGATCGAGCATATGATCGAAGAAGCCGACGCCGGTCGAGATTTTCGACTTTCCGGTGCCGTCGAGATTGACGGAAACGGAAACCGAAGTCTCGTTCGTCTTGCGGGACACGGTACCCGTGCGGCTTGCTGCGGTCTCGGCCATATGGCTGCTCCATCAGGAAATACGGGGGTTCCTTATCAGGCGAGCCGTGAAATATCCAGAACCGCTGCGGCAGAAAACGCCGCCATTTGCAATCGGCTTTCACGCACTTACATAGGGCTCGACAGGGCCGGCGTTCGGCCCGACGCAACAAGCCCGGCAGACGGGCAAAGGTATAGTAGATGACAACGATTGTTACAGTTCGAAAGGGCGGCAAGGTCATCATGGCCGGCGATGGCCAGGTAAGCCTCGGCCAGACCGTGATGAAGGGCAATGCCCGCAAGGTGCGGCGCATCGGCAAGGGTGAGGTCATTGCCGGTTTCGCAGGCGCCACGGCCGATGCCTTCACGCTTCTCGAACGTCTCGAAAAGAAGCTCGAACAATATCCGGGCCAGCTGATGCGCGCTGCCGTCGAGCTTGCTAAGGATTGGCGCACGGACAAGTATCTCCGCAATCTCGAAGCCATGATGCTCGTCGCCGACAAGCAGGTGACGCTTGCAATAACGGGCAATGGCGATGTTCTCGAGCCCGAACACGGCGCCATGGCAATCGGCTCCGGCGGTAATTTTGCGCTCGCTGCGGCCCGCGCCTTGATGGATACCGATAAGTCGGCCGAGGAGATCGCGCGTCGAGCACTCGATATTGCCGCTGATATCTGCGTCTACACCAACCACAACGTGGTCGTAGAGACGCTCGATGCCGAAGCTTGATCCGGTTTCAAAGATCCACGCCCTGATGGGATATTCGATATGACCACATTTTCCCCCCGCGAGATCGTTTCCGAACTCGACCGCTATATCATCGGCCAGCATGAGGCCAAGCGCGCAGTGGCGATTGCGCTGCGCAACCGCTGGCGGCGCCAGCAGCTCGATCCGGATCTGCGCGACGAAGTCATGCCCAAGAACATCCTGATGATCGGGCCGACCGGCGTCGGCAAGACGGAAATCTCCCGTCGCCTCGCCAAGCTCGCCGGCGCGCCGTTCATCAAGGTCGAAGCCACGAAGTTTACCGAAGTCGGCTATGTCGGCCGCGATGTCGAGCAGATCATCCGCGACCTCGTCGAGGTCGGCATCGGCCTCGCTCGCGAAAAGAAGCGGAGCGAAGTGCAGGCCAAGGCGCACATGAGCGCTGAAGAGCGTGTTCTCGACGCGCTCGTCGGCGCCACCTCGTCGCCGGCGACCCGCGACAGCTTCCGCAAGAAGCTGCGCAGTGGCGAGCTTGATGACAAGGAAATCGATATCGAGATCGCCGATACGGGCACAGGCATGGGCGGTTTCGATATTCCCGGCATGCAGGGCGGCAATATCGGCGTGCTCAACCTTTCCGAAATGTTCGGCAAGGCGATGGGGGGTCGTACCAAGAAGGTCCGCACGACGGTCAAGGCATCCTATACGGATCTGATCCGCGACGAATCCGACAAGCTGATCGACAACGAAGTCATTCAGCGCGAGGCGATCCGGGCCGTCGAGAATGACGGCATCGTCTTCCTCGACGAGATCGACAAGATCGCGGCTCGCGACGGCGGCATGGGCGCCGGCGTTTCGCGCGAAGGCGTTCAACGCGACTTGCTTCCGCTGGTCGAAGGCACGACGGTGTCGACGAAGTACGGCCCGGTGAAAACGGACCACGTCCTTTTCATCGCCTCCGGTGCTTTTCACGTCTCCAAGCCGTCCGATCTGCTGCCGGAACTTCAGGGCCGTCTGCCGATCCGCGTCGAGCTGCGCCCGCTCACCAAGGAAGATTTCCGCCGTATCCTGACGGAGACCGAGGCGAGCCTCATCAGGCAGTACAAGGCTCTCATGGAAACCGAAGGCCTCGGCCTCGAATTTACTGACGATGGCATCGATTCCCTGGCGGACGTTGCTGTTCATTTGAATTCGTCCGTTGAAAACATAGGTGCGCGCCGCCTGCAGACGGTGATGGAGCGTGTTCTGGACGAAATCTCCTTCAATGCCCCGGATCGCGGCGGCTCAAGCGTGACGATCGACGCCGACTATGTCCGCAAGCATGTCGGCGATCTGGCGCAAAACACCGATCTGTCACGCTTCATCCTGTGATGAACAAGCATCGGCGCGCGCCTTACTGATGTGATGCCACGATTTTGATAGCTTCAACTCTCGACAGCGGGCCTTTTACTTTTTAGTGAAAGGCCCGTTTTGTTGTCCGCGCCAGCATTATTCGGCCAAGATTGTGGTCCAGTCAGCGCGCTTCGCGACATTGCCATGAACCGACGGGAACGCTGATCGTGCGACGCCTTCTGACAAGCCTCCTGATTGCCGCTGCCGTGCTGACGTCGGCACCTGCCTTCGCCATGCAGGTGGTGCCGCCGGGCAATCGTCACGCCGAGCAGCCGGATATTCCGGGCGCCTCGGTTCGCCGCACCAAGGGCACGAAGAGCTCGTTCGATCGCAAGTATGACAAGGTCCATGACCTCCTGGCGTCGGATCACGAGTTGATGGCCAAGATCAAAAAGGTGTCGGCCGCTTACGGCATCGATCCGATCCATGTGATCGGCGCGATCGTCGGCGAGCATACGTACAATGTCGATGCCTATGACCGCCTGCAATCCTACTACGTGAAGGCCGCGTCCTATGCGGGTGAGAGCTTCCGCTTCGCCTACAACGGCGAGGATGTGGATGACTTCGTCAGGCGGTCGCAGTTTGCCGAATGTAACGGCAAGGGCGATTCCTACACGCTGTGGAGCTGCCGCGAGGACATCTGGGAAAGCGAGTTCCGCGGCAAGACCGTCGATGGCAAGAGCTACCCGAACAACCGCTTCAGCGCAGTCTTCTTCCAGCCTTTCTACGCCGGCCAGACCTTCGGTCTTGGGCAGATCAACCCGCTGACGGCCCTGATGTTGACCGATCTGGTCTCCAAGGTCTCGGGTTACGAGAAGCTGAACGAGAAGGACGCCGGTTCCGTCTACAAGGCGATCATGCAGCCAGATATCTCGCTCGCCTTTGTCGCAGCGTCCATCCGGCGGTCGGTCGACGACTATAAGCAGATCGCCGACATGGATATCTCGAGGAACCCGGGACTGACCGCGACGCTCTACAATGTCGGCAATTCGCGCCAGCGCGCGGCGGCTCTCGCTGCCAAGAACCGTGCTTCCGGTGAAACCGTCTGGCCGGAAGAAAACTATTACGGCTGGCTGGTCAACGACAAGCTGGACGAGCTGGAGCGTCTGCTCTAGCTTTCGCCTTGCCGGGAGAGCCTAGATCTCCGGCGAAAAGGCTGAATTCTGATGGACATGCGTCCGGATCCCTTCGTACCGCCCGCGCCGTTACCTCGTACGGTGCCGCCGAGCCGTCTTCAGATAATTCGAACCATTCTGCGCAACCCGCTGGAGCTCTGGGGCGAGCCCTCCTACACGCTGCCGTGGATTCAGACACGGTTCTTTCGCGAAAGGACCCTGATCGTCAACGATCCGGGCCTAATCCGTCATGTTCTCGTCGATAACGCCGCGAACTACCGCATGTCGGATATTCGCCAGCTTATTTTGCGTCCGATCCTGCGCGACGGGCTGCTGACGGCGGAGGGGGATGTCTGGAAGCGCTCTCGAAAGGCGGTGGCGCCGGTTTTCACGCCTCGTCATGCCAACGGTTTTGCCGGGCAGATGCTGTGCCAGTCCGAAGATTATGCGAGGAAATACGAAGCAGCCGGCAGTGACGGCAAGGTCTTCGAGATTGCCGCCGACATGACGGAGCTGACCTTCGCCATTCTTGCCGATACGCTGTTTTCGGGCGAGATCGTCACCTCCTCCGACAGCTTTGCCGACGACGTAAACGCCCTGCTGCATCGCATGGGGCGCGTCGATCCGATGGATTTGCTGCGCGCCCCGTCTTGGGTTCCGCGCGTCACGCGCATCGGCGGGCAGAAAGTGCTCGACAAATTCCGCAACATCGTGCGCCAGACCATGGATGCCCGGCTGGCTCGCATGCAGGCCGATCGAGCCTCCACACCGGACGACTTTCTGACCTTGCTCCTTGATCAGGCTGAGACCGGCGGACTGACGAATGACGAAATAGAGGACAATATCCTCACCTTTATCGGCGCCGGCCATGAGACGACGGCACGCGCACTTGCCTGGACGCTTTATTGCGTGGCCAACACGCCGCACATCCGCGGGGCGATGGAGGAGGAGATCGATCGCGTTCTGGCCCAGGATGTCGAACCGGTGAAGTGGCTCGACCTGATGCCGTATACGCGCGCCGCCTTTGAGGAGGCGCTGCGGCTCTATCCGCCGGCGCCGTCGATCAATCGTGCCGCCATCACCGCCGATCGCTGGACCGACGCGAAAGGCGAAACGGTGGAGATCGAGGCAGGTGTCACCGTCCTCATCATGCCGTGGACGCTGCATCGCCACGAACTCTATTGGGACAAGCCGCGCGCCTATATCCCGGAGCGGTTCCTGCCGGAGAACCGCGGTAGCATCGGGCGCTTCCAGTTCCTGCCGTTCGGTGCCGGGCCGCGTGTCTGTATCGGCGCAACCTTTGCGCTACAGGAGGCTGTCATCGCTCTCGCCGTGCTGATGCACCGTTTCCGCTTCGATGTGACAAACCAGACCAATCCCTGGCCGGTGCAGAAACTGACGACGCAGCCGCAAAACGGTCTGCCGATGCTCGTCACGTCGAGATATGTTCCCGAACGGACATAAATCTTTAGAACTATTGCATAATTGACTATGAATGAAAGCCGGGCAAAGTAGCAGCATGCAAAACCCCGTTTGTGGGTCTAAGGAGATATTGAATGAGCCGCATCGATAAAAACGGTCTTGCTGTTGAGGCCGTCCTTCATGATTTCTTGGTCAAGGAAGCGCTGCCCGGCTTGAAGATCGATGCCGAAAAGTTCTTTACCGATTTCTCGGCGATCGTTCACGATCTGGCGCCGCGCAATCGCGAACTGCTCGCAAAGCGTGATGCACTCCAGCTCCGCATCGATGACTGGTACCGCCAGCATGGTGCGCCGACCGATATCGAAGCCTATCAGGTGTTTCTGCGCGACATCGGCTATATGCTGCCGGAAGGCTCGGATTTCCAGGTTACCACGACGAACGTCGACCCTGAGATCGCTTCGATTGCCGGTCCTCAGCTCGTCGTTCCCGTGATGAATGCTCGCTACGCGCTGAACGCTGCCAATGCTCGTTGGGGATCGCTCTATGACGCGCTCTACGGCACGGACGCGATTCCCGAGACCGATGGCGCCGAGAAGGGCAAAGGCTACAATCCGAAGCGCGGCGAAAAGGTCATTGCCTGGGCTCGCGATTTCCTGGACACAGCCGCGCCGCTCGATGGCTGGAGTTGGAAGGATGTTGCGACGTTTGCTGTCAAGGACGGGGCTCTCGCGATCACCTCGACCGACGGCGAGCATGTTTCGCTGACCGATCCAGCGCATTTTGCCGGCTATCAGGGAGATGCCGCGACGCCGTCTCACATCCTGCTCAAGAACAACGGCATCCACGTCGACATTGTCATCGATGCCTCGACCGCCATTGGCAAGAGCGACCCGGCCCATATTTCCGACGTCTGGCTAGAATCGGCAATCACGACGATTATGGACTGCGAGGACTCGGTTGCAGCCGTCGATGCCGAAGACAAGGTCGTCGTCTATCGCAACTGGCTTGGCCTCATGAAGGGCGACCTTCAGGAGGAAGTGTCGAAGGGCGGCTCGAGTTTCATTCGCAAACTCAATCCTGATCTGCAGTACAGCGATCCGTCAGGCACGCCGTTCGAAGTGCATCGCCGCTCATTAATGCTGGTTCGCAACGTCGGCCACCTGATGACGAATCCGGCAATCCTTGATCGCGAAGGCAATGAAGTGCCCGAAGGGATCATGGACGCAATGATTACGGGCATGATTGCGCTCTACGACGTCGGCCCGAACGGCCGCCGCAAGAATTCCCGCGCCGGTTCGGTTTATGTGGTCAAGCCGAAGATGCACGGCCCCGAGGAAGTTGCCTTCGCCGCCGAGATCTTCTCGCGCGTCGAAGATGCCCTCGGCATGGCGCGCAACGCCATCAAGATGGGCATAATGGACGAGGAACGGCGCACCACCGTCAACCTCAAGGAATGCATCCGCGCCGCCCGCGAACGTGTCGTCTTTATCAACACCGGCTTCCTCGACCGCACCGGCGACGAGATCCACACGTCGATGGAAGCAGGGCCGATGATTCGCAAGGGCGACATGAAGCAGGCCGCCTGGATCGCGGCCTACGAGAACTGGAACGTGGATATCGGTCTCGAATGCGGCCTTTCCGGCCATGCTCAGATCGGCAAGGGCATGTGGGCCATGCCGGATCTGATGGCGGCGATGCTGGAGCAGAAGATCGCGCACCCGAAGGCCGGCGCCAATACCGCCTGGGTTCCGTCGCCGACCGCCGCGACGCTGCACGCCACCCATTATCACCGCGTCAATGTCGCCCGCGTCCAGCAGGGCTTGAAGGATCGCGCCCGCGCCAAGCTTTCCGACATCCTCTCGGTGCCTGTTGCTATCAGGCCGAATTGGACGCCGGAGGAAATCCAGCGCGAACTCGACAACAATGCCCAGGGCATTCTGGGTTACGTTGTCCGTTGGGTCGATCAGGGCGTCGGCTGCTCCA
Organism: Rhizobium sp. BK399; assembly: GCF_014194695.1. Lineage (GTDB taxonomy): Bacteria > Pseudomonadota > Alphaproteobacteria > Rhizobiales > Rhizobiaceae > Rhizobium. Next base: position 167,750 of record NZ_JACIAH010000013.1, read on the forward strand.
AGGTGCCTGACATCAACAATGTCGGCCTCATGGAAGACCGTGCGACGCTGCGCATCTCCGCCCAGCATATGGCCAACTGGCTGCATCACAAGGTGACAAGCGAAGAGCAGATCGTCGAGACAATGAAGCGTATGGCCGCGATCGTCGACCAGCAGAATGCATCCGATCCAGCCTACGCGCCGATGGCTGCCGATTTCGACGGTTCGATCGCCTTCCAGGCGGCACTCGATCTTGTCCTGAAGGGTAGGGGGCAGCCGAACGGTTATACCGAGCCGGTCCTCCATCGTCGCCGCCTCGAGCTGAAGGCCAAGCAGACAATCTGACAAGGACGAACCAATGGAAAAGGCCGCCGGAACGATGTTCCGGCGGCCTTTTTAATACCCATTTTTCAGCGCCGCTTACTGGATAACGATGACCTTCGAGGTCGTCTTGCCCGGACGTACGCGGCTGTAGAGATCGATGACGTCCTGGTTCATCAGACGAATACAGCCAGACGAGGCAGCGGTGCCGATCGAAGCCCATTCCGGCGTACCGTGCAGGCGGAACAGGGTGTCCTGACCCTTTTCGTTGAAGAGATACATGGCGCGCGCGCCGAGCGGGTTGCTGAGGCCGGGGCCCATGCCCTCCTCGACATATTTGGCGACCTCGGGCTTGCGCTCGGCCATTTCCTTCGGGGGATGCCAGGTCGGCCATTCCTGCTTCCATGCGACATAGGCCGTACCCGCCCATGCGAAGCCCTGCTTGCCGACGCCGATGCCGTAACGCATCGCCTTGCCGCCGGGCAGGATGTAATAGAGGAAGCGTTCGCGGGTGTTGACGATGATCGTGCCCGGGCGCTCGGTGGTTTCGTAGGAGACGATCTGGCGGCGGAACTGCGGCTTGACCCTCTGGATCGGGATCGCCGGCAGCGAATATCCGGCATCCGTCGTCACGCCATAGGCGTCGTCGAAGATCTGCGCGGTCTGAACGGTCGGCCCCGGCGCGACCTTGTCTTCGACGGAGGCGCTCTCGATAGTCGAGGAGCAACCGGCCAGAGCGAGCGTCGCCATCAGGCCGAATACAGGAAATGCATTGCGGATGCGCATGGATGTCTCTTAGGAAATGGGCAAGGGGAGAACGGTCTTTTGAACCATCTTTGATTATGGTTTATTTTCGATTAACTTTGCCTTTGCAAGCTGTTGCAGTGCGGCAAAACCAATACGCAGCGGCAAATTAGAAGCGCATGGTTTTTTTGCAACAACGCGCGCGCCAGACCTACGGTTATCCATGACGATTTTGAGTGTTTACAATAACAATCCGTTAATAGACGGGCGACAGTCGGACAGAGCTATGCTGGTCCGCCGCGGGACTCAGATTTTACTTCATGAGATGCGTCACGCCGTATTGCCGGAGCTGTCGCTTGCCAGCGGACGACGGGCTGACTTGATCACGATTTCGGAGAAGGGCGAAATCTGGATCATCGAGATCAAGACCTCGGTGGAGGACTTCCGGGTTGACCGCAAATGGCCGGACTATCGCCTCCATTGCGACCGACTATTCTTCGCCACCCACAAGGATGTTCCGCTCGATATCTTCCCCGAGGATTGCGGCTTGTTTCTATCGGATGGCTACGGGGCGCATATGATCCGCGAGGCACCAGAGCATCGCCTTGCGCCAGCGACGCGAAAATCCGTGACGCTTAATTTCTCTCGCGCAGCCGCCCAGCGCCTGCTGATGGCCGAATGGGCAAACGGGAAGCCGTTTGAGGTCGACGATATCTGACGCTACTTCGGCGCGCGCTTGGCAAGGATCCGTTGCAACGTGCGGCGATGCATGTTGAGCCGCCGTGCAGTCTCCGAAACATTGCGCTCGCACATCTCATAAACCCGCTGGATATGCTCCCAGCGCACACGGTCGGCCGACATCGGGTTCTCCGGCAGTTCCGCCTTCTCGCCGGCGCGCTGGGTGAGGGCGGCGTAAACGTCGTCGGCATCGGTGGGCTTCGCCAGGTAGTCGACGGCGCCAAGTTTCACGGCCGTAACAGCGGTCGCAATATTTCCGTACCCCGTGAGGACGATGATCCGGGTGTCATCACGGCGCTGGCGGATGGCTTCGATCACATCCAACCCGTTGCCGTCGCCAAGTCGCAGATCGACCACTGCGTATTTGGGCGGATGGCTCTTCGATTTGGCAACGCCCTCCGCGACCGATTCCGCAGTCTCAACCTTGAAGCCACGTGTCTCCATCGCGCGCGCCAGTCGGCGCAGAAACGGGCCATCGTCATCGACGATCAGAAGGCTGGCATCCGGACCAATATGATCCGCATCTGCGAGGGAGGAGTCGTGGTCAAGCTCGTTCATGTTCGTCAATCCCGGCAGCTGCCTGCCTGATAAAAGTCAAGTGTCCCGCTGTTCATTAAGCCGATAGCGTCATTTTGTCGAATTTGCATCGATCAGCATGCGCGGCCATTCGACACGCACCCGCGCTCCAGCCGTCTCGGGCATGCGGTTCTCGAACACCAGCGACGCGCCCGATCGTTCGAGGAGAGTCTTGGCGATGAAGAGGCCGAGCCCCAGCCCGCCGGCCCGGTCTTCCCTCTGCCTCTTGGTGACATAGGGCTCGCCAATCCGGGTCAGGATATCAGGGGAATAACCGTCGCCGTCGTCCTCCACCGTGATGCGAACTTTTCTGACATCATGCTCGACGGTCACAATCACCTTGTCGCGCGCGTAATCGACAGCGTTTTCGATCAAATTGCCGAGCCCGTACATAATGCCGGCGTTGCGGTCAGTCACTGGCTCGCCCTTGCGCGGGCTCTTCTCGATCAGTTCGAGTTTGATCCCGAATTCTCTGTGAGGCGCCACGATCTCTTCCATCATTGACGACAAAGGCAGCCGCCGGAGATGAGCTTCGCCTTCCGCAGAAAGCGTTGCCAGCCGCCGCAGGATGTCGCGGCACCGCTCGCTCTGGCTGCGCAACAGTTGCACATCCTCGCGAAAGCGGTCGTCATTCTTCAGTTCGCGCTCCATTTCCTTGGCAACGACGCTGATGGTGGCGAGTGGCGTTCCCAGTTCGTGTGCTGCGGCGGCAGCAAGACCGTCGAGCTGAGAAAGGTGCTTCTCGCGCTGCAGCACCAACTCGGTGGCCGCCAGCGCATCGGCCAGCTGGCTCGCCTCCATCGAGACCCGGTATGCATAGAAGGCGGCAAAAGCCATGGTCGATGCGATCGAGCACCAGACACCGAACTGCATCACGGTATGGACGTTGATCTCGACGCCATCGAACCACGGCAAGGGAAAGGGGGAAAAGGCGAGGATAGTGATGCAGACCATCGCGATCAGAATAAGCACGGTGCTGAAGCGGATCGGCTGCGATGCGAAGGAAATGATGACGGGAACGCAGACGAGGGCCGCAAAGGGATTGGCCAGGCCGCCGGTGATGAAGAGCAGTGCGCAGAGCTGCAGAAGGTCGAAGCCGAGCAGCACGAAGGCCGCGCCGGGATAGAGCCGGTGTGTCGGCGGATAGCGGATCATCAGGTAGAAATTGACGGCCGCCAGGGCTGCGATCAGCGCCGCGCAGGCACCAAGTGGAAGCGGAAACTTGAGCCAGAAGGCAACGATGAACACAGTCACAGCCTGGCCGCCCACGGCAAGCCATCGCAGCCGCACCAGCGTTTGAAGTCTCAGGCGCCTGCTGCTGTGCCTATCTTCTTCCGGCGAACTCACGACATTATCGACCATCTGATATCCCCATGGGCTATGCTAGGGCTCATGTACCACGCGGCTTCGCCCGTGTCGTCGGCATGGCGTCTTCCGGTCGTTCGGGCCAGGGATGCTTGGGATAGCGGCCGCGCATCTCGGCCCGCACATCTTTCCAAGATCCGGCCCAGAATCCGGGCAGATCACGTGTCGTCTGAATCGGCCGGTGCGCCGGTGAGGTCAGCTCGAGAAGTAATGGTAGTCGTCCGCCGCCGATCGCGGGATGCTGCCTGAGGCCAAACAGCTCCTGCACACGGATCGTCAGAACAGGCTCCTCGCCGCTATATTGAATTGGATGCCGCTGTCCGGTCGGCGCTTCGAAATGCGTCGGCGCGAGACGTGAGAGATCGCGCTGCAGCTCGTGTGGGATCAGCGCCATCAATCCGTTCGAGAGTGCGGACGAAGAGATGTCGGAAATCCCCCGGGCATCCGTCTGGTAGGGAACGAACCAATCGTCCAAGCGCGCAACCAGTGCCGCGTCGCTGACGTCAGGCCACGGGCCGCCGATGCTGCGATGAAGAAAGCCGATGCGTTCGCGCAACTGCAGGGCTTCTTTGGAAAACGGCAGCTGTTCCAACCCCAACTCGCGCACACCGTCTGCCAGCGCGCGGCTGACGGCTTCGCCGGTGGGGCGGGGCAGAGGTGTCTCGTCGAAGATAATGGCGCCGAGCCGTGTCGCCCGCCTGGCTCTCACCTGCCGGCTCTGCCGGTCGAAGACGATCTGATCGCCGGTCGAAATGGCGCCGGGCAGGTCCTCCTCGATGTCGGCGCGTGAGATCTCGGCTGCCGACAGGACGCGCCCTTGCGCGGCCCGACCCGTCAAGTCTGCGATGACGAGCATCGGGCTGCCGGCGAGCCGTTCGGTTTCCGGCAGTTCGGCGCCGCGCCCGTTCGCCATCAGGAAGCGGCCTCTGCCGCCGCGCTGCAGTGCGATGCGGTCCGGAAAGGCGTGCAGCAACAGCCGTCCCGTCTGGCTCGGTTCCGTTGCTTTGGTGACATCGAGACCCTTGGCCAGTCGAGCCGCCAGCTGACGCGCGCCTTCGACGCGATCGCCGCGCTCCGAGCGAAAGCGCCGCATCCGCTCTTCGAGGTCTATGCTGGGGCCTCCGAGCCCCTGTTCAGTCAGCAGCACCGCAAGCTCCGCTGCATCTCTTGCATGCCCCGTCTCGCCTGCCGAAATCACCATGGCGGCCAGACGCGGTGGCAGGGCAAGATCGCGCATCATCTTTCCGCGCCGCGTCAAAGCACCTTCCTTGTCGAGTGCACCGAGCTGAACTAGCAGCGTACGTGCTTCGGAAAGCGTCGTCTCCGGCGGCTGATCGACGAAGGAGAGCGAACGTGTGTCCTGAACGCCCCAATTCGCCAAGTCGAGGACAAGGCCGGAGAGATCGCTGGAGAGTATTTGTGGCGGTGTAAATGCCGGCAGTGCGGCAGTCTGTCCCTGGTGCCACAGGCGGATGGCGATACCCGGCTCGGTTCGGCCGGCGCGCCCGGCGCGCTGGTCCGCCGAGGCGCGCGACACGCGCACCGTCTCCAGCCGCGTGATGCCGGTTGACGCCTCGAACACCGGTAGCCGCTGCAGACCGCTGTCGATAACAATCCGCACACCGTCGATGGTGATTGATGTCTCGGCGATCGAGGTGGCGAGCACGATCTTGCGCGTTCCTGGCTCGGCCGGCCGGATCGCCGCGTCCTGTTCCCGCTGTGTGAGATTGCCGTAGAGCGGAGCGATCAGTGTCTGTGACCCGAAGCGCCCTTCGAGCCGCTCAGCGGTGCGCGCGATTTCTGCTTGGCCAGGCAGGAAGGCAAGGATCGATCCGCTTTCGCTGGCGTGCGCGTTTGTGACGGCGCGCGCCATCGTTTCTTCGATGCGCTCGCTTGCAGGTCGATCCTGATAGCGGATATCGATCGGAAAGCTGCGCCCCATGCTTTCGACGAGCGGGGGCTGGTCCAGGAGTGTCATGATGCGCGCCACGTCGAGCGTCGCTGACATCACCAGCACCCGCAGGTCTTCGCGCAAAGCGGATTGTACGTCCAGCGCCAGCGCCAGTCCGAAGTCGGCGTCGAGCGAACGCTCGTGGAACTCATCAAAGATCACCGTCGACACGCCCGAGAGTTCCGGATCATCGAGGATCATGCGTGCGAACACGCCTTCCGTGACCACCTCGATGCGGGTCTTGGCCGATATTCTGGTGTCGAGGCGCATGCGATAGCCGACGGTCTCACCTACGGTCTCACCGAGCAACGATGCCATACGGCTTGCCGCCGCCCTGGCTGCCAGACGCCGCGGCTCGAGAAGCACGATCTTGCCATCGCCACGCCAATCCTGATCAAGCAGATAAAGGGGAACAAGCGTAGTCTTGCCGGCGCCGGGAGGAGCAGACAGCACCGCGCGGCGCTCTGCGGCGAGCGCCGCGCCGATATCCGGGAGAACGTCTGAGACCGGAAGGTCCGGCAAAGTCATGCGGGTCACGTGCGCGTCTTCATCTCATAAGCGTGGGCGGGGCGCATTTCCGTCAGGATCGGCATGCGGTCATTCCCCGCGGTTGCATCGCTCGTGAACCTACTGACACCGCGCCATTGCGCAAGTCGTCTCTCTTCGGGGACCGCCACAGAGGTAAGAGAGAGGGATTCTGCAGCTGAAAATGGAAACTGCGCCAAAAGCACAGCCGGGAGTCGCCGTTCCGGTGCCCTAAGAACGGCCAAAACCGCACCTCCCGAAAATCCGTCAATCGAATCAGTGTGTTACAAAAATGTCAAAAAACTTTGTTTTGCGCTGTTGACTTAGAAAAGGGGTAGGATCTATAAGCCCACTCACTGAACGAGGGCGGCGGCGCTGCTGGCGACGAAGTCCTTCGCTCTAGAGATTT
>NZ_JACIAH010000014.1 GCF_014194695.1 Rhizobium sp. BK399
CAGGGCTGGATCCAGGGTCGCACGCCCTGTTCGAGCTCGGCGATGATCTTGTCGGTGATGCGGCTGTATAGATCGGATCGTTGGTGAATGGGCTGTCTGCTCATGTTGGAACCTCCGTTTGAAGTCGCGACCATCGCGACCTGCTACGGCGGTCCGACAGCCGGACCCGCAAGCGCTGATCCGCACCCGAAGGGCCGAAACGAAGGTGGAGGACGGCAAAGCTGTTGCGGGACTGCGCGGGGCCTGGCAGGACCAACAGCCGGGGCAGGACGCGAGGCGCGGCCATGACCGGAGGAGAGGTACAGGAAGGGCCTCACGAAGGCCGACCCTCAGGAACGGCAGACTGACAGCAGCGCATTCGAGAGGACGGCGGGAGCATCGCTATCGCCGGACCGTAATCCGAAGACGAGGGATTTGCCTGCGGCTGCCAGAGCGGAAGGACGATGCATGCCTGCATTCAGCCCTGATTGCCAGGAGGCGACAGGTTTGGCACGCTCAAGCTTTGGGTCTCACCAGATGAACTGCTGTTGACCGGTCACTGAAGACAGTGCGCAAGTCTATCTAATGACTGGAACAAACGATTTTTGACAGCGTAATGCCTATCGAGGCACCGCCTCCTCACGTCGAAAATCTGCAAGAATCGTCAAGGATAGGATTCCGCCGTGCCTTTGACTGCCAGAGTTTCAGACGTTGCTTCAAACGAAGATCACGTCGTCACCGCCAAGGAGGCCCTTGAAGGGTTGTATTTGTCCCTGGAACTAGAGACTGAAGCGCGCCTGGTTGCCGCAGCGGTGCGCGCCGGGTGGTCTGCCGAAGAAGCTATCGACGCGATTGATCGCCTTCGCGCCGAAGATATCAGACATTGGTCTCGCTCACTCCTCTCCAGTTGGGTGACTCGGCACATCGCGAGGGGGTTTTGTTCGGCGCGCTGATGGTTCAATTCTGCGGCCACGGGATCGGACGTGATCGTCGTGGCAGAAGCCGTAGTGTACAACCCTAACGCTTCGACGCTGATCGCGCTGCTAGTCGCGAAACACTGACAATCGCCGAAAACAGCCCGTGATCTATCGAACAGTTCAAATATAGCGGTGAACAAGGAACCGAGGGGCTGGCAAGAATCGCCAACTCATCAGTACAACTGAAGTCAGATTGGAGACGGACCTAAGTCCTAGGGCGGGAACGCTCCATGAGAACGCACGTTGAGTTTCCGTAGCAACGGAAAGAGCGACATGAGTGACAAAAATCAAGCCTTCCCTTCGCCGGCTATTTTGAATGCGTCGGTACTTGCTCTTGTCGCAGTACTTGCAGTGATGCTCTACGTCTTTGGGGTTGTCATGTCGGGCGACACCACGCAGTTGACCGGGAGTGTCCGCGGCGCAGATATCATTGACACGAGAGACGTACCGAAGTGACTTTGACCAAGGCTGCGGGGCCGCCCTTCTGACGTGTGGCGGAGTCTTGAGAATGATGGTCTTGATGCAGAGGCGGTGCTCTCGGTGACCATAGGCTCTTGCATGCCTGAGGTTGGGCTCGTGCAATCTTGAGGCTCGGCGAAGCCGCGAAGCTGGGTCCCAGTCGCGCTGCGATAGTGCCACCACCGATCGAGATTGGTCGTTTGACTTCTTCAGCCGAGGCAAAGGCGTCTTTGTCTGAACTCAATTCGAGTCAGTTACGTCGTAAATGCGGTCGGGACCTTGACGACAGAACCAAACCGCCAGGCTCCTGACGACAGGGCCGATGCTAAACGCAATTGTCGGTGATGGATTGCCCTTCGATCCAGCTCGGCATTGGCGTTCGGCCTCCCCCGGGCTTGGCCTCTCGGTAAAGAAGATAGCCGAGGGCAGGTTGGATCGTTCGATGGCGTCGTCAGTTTCTCACGCGTGTCGCGAGCATCAGTCGTAGGTCGCCGGTGATATCGGACAACCTCGTCGATGACGTCGAAACGATCTTGTATACGATCGATGGGGGGACGCCATCCTCAGCCAACATCTGCGCCGCTTCCAAAGATGCTTGCAGGTCATCCCTCCCGTGCAGATCATAGACCCGATGGACGGCAACGGCGGCAGTTTCGTCGAGGTAGAGATTTCCAGTCGCTGCCAGCCCAGCTGCTATGAAGCCGCAGGCACTTAGACAATCGCCCTTGATTAAGATCGGCTGCTGCGTGTTGGCGAACAAGTCCATTAAATAGAAGCTTTCCAGTACTTCACCCCCCGGACTGTTCATGATCACGAAACCGCGCAGCACTTCGTGTCGCTTCCGCAGATCAGCAATTACCTTGCGAATGCGCTTAACATCACCTGGCTTGATATCCCCTTCGAGGTGAATAACCCGACGCCGATCGCCGCGCTCACCGCGCAGTTCGATGGACATGGCGCTGGCGTTTGCCGAAATGCACGCGGCAACTAGAACTGACGCAATCGCGGTTTTCATGTCTGGTCTCCCCACTAGGAGCTTTCGAGGTTGCCGCTACCCTTGGTTTTTTGGAGCATCGATCGCCCCTTCTTCCGGCGCGATCCTTGTCCACCCGCTCGATCGCGGTCCTTTCCGGCGACGTCGAAAACGACGTCAGCAATTCGTCCATGATATTGAGCGTTTGAACCTGTAGAGTCACCCAAGACGGCAGCGACCTTCAGCAGCGGGTCAATCGCCTGCTTCAGTGATGCGAGCCGCTTCGACTTTCAGATCCCGGATCTTTCTCGTCAAGACAGCCAATCGGCTATGGCTGCCAGCTCGGGATTTCGTCGCTTATAGCCGTTTGCCCAGTGGTTTCGGTGGCTTAGGTGTAGTTGGCTCTTACAGGAGGTCGGCGACCGTCCGGCCCGTCGCCAGAGCAGTGCGTTTTTCACAGTTGCCGCGGCACGTTGGCGCCTTCCTTCGTTGCCGCAACGGCGCTCTCTAGGCAAGGCTGTTTGCAGGGCTCATTGGTGACGGTCAGATGGATTTGGGGATTTGTTTCCCGATTGTTCAGCACTCGAAACCCGTGGGGACGCCCAGGCTAGTCTCGAAAGCAGGATCTTAAAAAACGATGTTATTTGCCGACCTGCGTGAAAGTCGTCCGATTTATGCATCTGCCTTCGCTTGGTCGCAGCGTGTAGATAGAAGCGGCCTGCGTACCCGTGCGAGAGCGAATTCTATCGGCCGCGTAGGACTTTTGAAAAAACTGATGGAGTTTACGAGAAGCCTGAGCCCGCTGCCTATTACTTGGGCTTGTCCGCGAAATGCTCGATCGCATAGTCTGCGATCTGTTGGTTCGATTTCCTTGCGTCATCGAGCAGGGAGGGGAATAACTGCCACTGATGAACCATGCCTGGCCAGATCTCCGTCCTGACGTCCACGCCGGCCGTCTTCGCTCTGTCAGCTAGACGCAGGGTATCGTCCAGAAGGGCGTCACCAGATCCAACCTGCAATAAAAGTGGGGGAAATCCCGTCATGTCCGCATAAAGCGGCGATATAAGGGGATCGCTGGGTGAGCGGGTGCCGAGATAGGCGTTACGGATCAATGTAAGTTGATCTTTGCCGATGAGTGGATCAGTATTGTTTGCTGCCAAGGACGCAGCTGTGGCCACGAGATCGGTGATCGGGCTCATCGCAACCACTGCAGCGGGTAGCTGTCCGCTCACCCGCATTTGCCGCAGCGTGGCTTCGATCGCAAGATTTCCGCCTGCGGAATCGCCGACGATGACGATGTTGCCGCTCTCATAGCCGGAATCGAGAAGCCATCTGTAAGCACTAAGTGCGTCGTCGATCTGGGCGGGATAAGGGCTATCGGGCGCGAGGCGATAGTCGACCAGAAGAACGTCCGCTGAAGCCGCCTTCGCGAGCGACCCAGCGATCGCACGGTGTGTGCGCAATGAACCGCTATAGAAGCCGCCACCGTGAAGATAGAGGATGGCGCGCCGCCCGAGCGGATGATGCAGCCTTGCTGGCCAGATAAGCTGTGCATCGACACCGCCGACATCTACCGATCTGATTTGCACTCGTGTTGGCTCGGGGGTGGATTCCATGAGATCTTCGAAGGCCCGACGGCGGTCGCGAAGACTGTCGGCGTCAGCGTAGTATTTCTTGATGGTGTCGACGAGCTTGCGGACCTGTTCCTTGGATCCCTCAGTCTGTGGAGTTGGACCCGCGGCCATCGCTGCGCTTGATGAGATCCCGACGATCAGACATGCGGCTAGCCACGTCATCAAGGTAATTTTTGAAATCGGTGCCAAGCGCCTCGAGGCGTCTTTGTCCTGCGAACCCCCGGCCAATTGCAGCACCATCCAGCTCCCTATCAAAGCTATCTCGAGATGGGCAGAGCCTGCCACGGCATCAGGCAGTGTCAAGTCATCGCAGAGGTAAAGGGGATGGCTCGTTCCGGCACGACAAGTTTGCGAACGGGCTCAGGAAGGTGCTCAACCTTTCGCGGTGAGCTCCTCAACACGTTTGAGATTGACCACGGCCTTGATGGGCAGATGATCTGAAGCGACCCGAGCAAGCGGCGTATCATGCGCCTCGACGGCTGTCACAACACCCCTTCGGTTTGCCATGATCCGATCAAGTGCCAGGACCGGAAGTCGCGCGGGAAAGCTCGGCACGGCCGTCGGCTGTGGTCCGAAGGCCGACTGAAATGTGTGCAGCGACGATCGGTCGCCAAGCCGCCATTCGTTGAGATCGCCGAGCAGGATGGTTGGGACCTCTCTTTTGTCGGCCATCAGCTGGACAAGCGTCTTGGCCTGCTGGGCCCGCGAGTGGCGTAGCAGGCCGAAATGCGCCGCGATGATCCGCAAGGCTCCGCCGTTTTCCAGATCGAGTTCGGCAACAAGGGCACCGCGCGGCTCCAGCCCCGGCAGGTTGATCTGGTGGACATCCCGCACCAATCCCCTCTTGAAGAGAACGACGTTGCCATGCCAGCCGTGAGCCTTGGCCATACCGCTGATGGGGACCGGTATCAGTCCTGTTTCCCGCTCAAGCCGGCCAAGATCCAGGATACCTGTCCTCTCACCAAACCGGGTATCTGCTTCTTGCAACGCGATGACGTCGGCATCGATTTCGTGGATCACGCGGCTGGTGCGCTCGGGGTCGAAACGACGGTCGTTTCCGATGCACTTGTGGACGTTGTAGGAGGCAATCAGCGTGCCATCGGACCGGGGTTTCTGCTCCAGATGCGCTGCATCGAGCCGCTTTTTTCGATTGCGGATCGAGGCAAGAATATTGGCGGGCAGACTGTCGTTTCTGGCATGCATCGGAGTTTCGCATGGGCTCCGTTGATCGAAGGACTCTGTCGGGATTATAGGCCCGGCACCTCAAGTTGCCACCGTTTTCACCCCAGAAATTTGCTACAAATATGGCGAGCCCAGCCAAAGCACCTTCTCGAGCAGCCGGACCAGGAAAGGGCGTGATCGCAGTCCCTCCAGCGTCACTGGAGACGCCGATTTGATGGCCTCATCGATGTGCTCATCGATCTCGTTGGCAAAGCCTTCGTTCAGCACCTCGAGGTCGATCTCGAAATTCAATCGCAGCGATCTCGGGTCGAGGTTCGAGGATCCGACATAGGACCAGACCCCGTCGATCGACAGAAGCTTGGAGTGGCTGAATGCTCCGCTCGAGCGCCAGATCCGGCAATAGCTGCTGAGGATCTGGTCGAACTGTGCCGTCATTGCCCGGTCGACAAGGACGAGGTTGTTGACCGAGGGAACCACGATGTCGACCTCCACGCCGCGCCGCGCCGCAGTCGCCAGCGCGCTGATCAGTTCCCGGTCTGGCAGGAAGTAGGGAGACATGATGCGGATCGATTTTCGGGCGATCGAGAAGGCGCCCATCAGCATCTTGTGGTTCGTCTCGACGCTTCTGTCAGGACCCGATGCCACCACCCGCATGAAGACCGGGTCGCCCGGGTTTCTCTCAGGCATTGCGGTGCGCCACGCTTGCCCCTCAAGGATTTCGCCCGTCGTGAAGCGCCAGTCTTCGGCTGCGACGTTGAAGAGATCGGCGACAACAGGTCCGGTTACGCTGAAATGGGTGTCGCGGGCGAAATCGTCCCCCGCCATTTCGCGGGTGAACCCGGCCCGTATGTTCATGCCCCCTGTCAAGGCGATACGCCCATCGACGATCAGGATCTTGCGGTGAGTGCGCAGGTTCGCATAGGGCAGGCGCAAGCCCATGATCACGTTGCCATTGAATACCGAGACGGTCACGCCGCCATCGGCAAGGTAGCCGAGGATGCTTGGCACGGAATAGCGGGCGCCTACGGCATCGATCAGGACGCGGACCTCCACGCCGCGCCTGACGGCGGCGATGAGCGCGTCGGCAATCCTCAATCCGATCGGGTCGCGATCAAAAATATAGGTCTCCAGAAGAATGCTTCGCTCCGCAGCCTCCATCGCGGTTTTCATGGCTGCATAGCAATCGTCGCCCGTCTCGAGCATGTCGATCGTGTTGCCAGTCGCGAGTGGAATACGGGCAACCCTGTCGCCGAGCGTCTGCAGGGCAGCAAAACGACGCCCGAAGCCGCTGATGACGATCTCGGTATCGGCGTCGAAGCTCTCCAGTTCGTCGAGGTCCGCTTCCGGGATGAGCGCATCACGCCGGAGGCTGAGCGACGCCCGTCGGATCCGGTTAATGCCGGCGATGGCGTAGAGAACAGCGCCAACGATTGGCGAAAGGATGATGACGCCGACCCAGCCGATTGCGGCCCTGACCTCTTCCTTGGTCATTGCGGCATGGATCGCTGCCGCTGCACCCATGGCCAGCGAAACAATGAATAGAATATGAGGCCAGTAGGTCGATATGAGATAAAACATTGAGCTGAACTATAACGCTTAAGCGGCAACGTTCAATCCGGCGCCAATGGGGAGATTTACGGCTCGGGCCGGCGACCAAATGTTGGTGGATCCGGTTACAGCATGGTCAAATAGCCGGCCTGATGCTGCAATGCGCAATTTCTTTTTGCAGTGTGTCAAAAAAAGCTTGAAACATTCGTCGTGGTCTGGAACTTTGAATATTAGGATCTAGTTACGCAACGGGCTTTACCCTGACTGGAGATCGGCGATGACGGAAACTCGGGACGAGTGGATCAGAAAGCGCGCCTATGCGCTTTGGGAAGAGGAAGGGCACCCCGCGGGGCGAGAAGTCGCTCATTGGGAACAGGCCCGGTCAGAGCGGCTTTCGCTCGAAGGATCGGCGGCTTCGGTCGACGGCAAGGAGGTCAAGACGCGCAAGCGCACGGTCTCCCCCCCGAAAACGGCTCCAGCCACCCGCAGTGTCACAAAGCCCGCGACAACGAAAAAGGCTGCCAACGGTAAATCGGCCTAACCCTTTGACTTCAGATAGAGAAGGCGTCATGCGTGACGCCTTCGTCACATGATTGCATTGCTTCTGCTCTATTGATTTTTCGGGGAGGCGCGCGCAGCGCCTTTTGAGGGAAAGACCACAGATGAGTGCGTACTGTTCCGACCTCGCAAAAAATCTGCTGAGGCAGCCTTTCGCGATGGAACCAAAATCCAGTTCCGCTGTTCATAGCGGCAACTGGAGTATTCGCCATGAGCAGAAGCTATTTCGACGTTATCCTCCTTTCCCTCGCCGTAGCGAGTTGCTACCTCCTCGTGGCGCCCATGTGAGGCCGAGATGACCGCACTCATCGTGGCAACTATCGCCTATCTCGCGTTGGCTCTTGTCCTTGTTTATGCGATCGACAACATGGTCGCGCTGTTTTTTCCCGCGACGCGTTCCGCTTCATTCGGGCTCATCACCCTCAGCAAGATGATCGCTGTTTCCCGCAAATATTATCGCAAGTAGCCTGCTACCCCGGGAAGGGGCGTCGGTTTGACGACCCCAGCAAATGACTGGAACTTTTCGTGTGCCAGCAAGTTGCCTGTTCGTTCAAGACATGGAGGCAATCATGCCACAAGGCGACAAATCCGCTTACACGGACAAGCAGAAGCGCAAGGCCGAGCATATCGAGGAAGGCTACGAGGACCGCGGCGTCTCCACCAAGGAAGCCGAACGTCGGGCCTGGGCGACTGTCAACAAGGAAAGCGGTGGCGGCAACAAATCGGGATCCGGTCGCGGCAAGAAGGATACCCACGAGTCATCCGAGAAGGGTGGACGCAAGGGGGGCGCCGCCTCCGCATCGCGGTCGGCAGCTGAGCGCTCTGCATCCGCGAAGAAGGCAGCCGCAACGCGCAAGCGTAACGAGCACCATTCGCATCACTGATTGATCCAGACTGGAATGGCTACCGGGAGGGGATCGATGGCCTATGAACTTTACTACTGGGACGGAATTCAGGGACGGGGCGAGTTCGTTCGCCTGGCGCTGGAAGAAGCCGGCGTCGATTATGTCGATGTTGCACGCCAGTCCGGCCGGGGCATGGGCACAGGCGCCATGCTGGAACTGATGAAGAGCAAGAGCGAGCCGCACATTCCGTTCGCGCCGCCGTTCCTAAGGGATGGCGACCTGATCGTCTCGCATGTCGCCAACATTCTCTTCTATCTCGGCCCGAAGCTTGGCCTTGTCCCTGACAATGAAACGTTGCGTTACATTGTGAACGGCCTGCAGCTCACGATCACCGATCTCGTGGCGGAAGTGCATGATACCCACCACCCGATCGCGACCTCACTCTATTATGAAGATCAGAAGGATGCGGCAAAAGCCCGCACGAAAGCCTTCATCGGCGAACGGATTCCAAAGTTCCTCGGGTATTTCGAACAGGTGCTGCAACAGAATCCCGGGGGATCGCGCTACATTGTTGGCGATGCATTGAGTTATGTCGACCTGTCTCTGTTCCAGGTGATCGAGGGTCTTCGCTATGCCTTCCCAAAGGCGATGAAGGCTCAAGACGGTGACTATCCCGGCCTGATTGCCTTGCACGACGCCGTCGCCGTCCGCCCCAAGATTGCCGCCTACCTGGGCTCAAAGCGAAGGCTTGCCTTCAATGAGGATGGGATCTTCCGGCACTACCCTGAGCTCGACACGACACCGTAACAGGATCGGCATTGCTCCGGTCAGCCTCCGGCTGTTAAGCTCGTCCCCACTCGCCAAATCAATCCCGCTTCATGTTCGGAGGCTATCGCTGCCATGGCAAACCTTGCTCAATTGCTTGCATCCATCAAGATCCCGGACCTCGCCGGCAGGGCCGTGCTGATCACCGGTGCGTCGACCGGCATAGGTGCTGCGCTTTCGCGCGCCTTTGCCGCCCAGGAGATGAAGGTTGGCATTCATTACAATGCAAGCCGGGAACCGGCCGAAGCGCTCGCGGAGGAAATCCGGGCGACTGGCGGCACGGTGCACCTCGTGCACGGCGACGTGTCGAAAGAGGGCGAAACGGAGCGCGTTGTCGAGGAGACCGCGAGGACCTTCGGCCATCTCGATGGGCTGGTGAACAATGCCGGCGGTATGCTCGGCCGCAAACCAACCTCGGAGTATACCGACGAACACTATGAGAAAGTCATGGATCTGAATGCCCGTTCGGTTCTCGCCGCGACACGCGCGGCCCACCCGTGGCTGAAGAAGCAGGGTGGCTTCATTATCAACACGACTTCGATCGCGGCACGCAACGGCGGTGGCAATGGCGCGGTGCTCTATGCCGCATCAAAGGGCTTCGTTTCGACCATTACCCGCGGACAGGCCAAGGAATTCGTCCCGGATCGCATTCGCGTCAATGCCGTCGCTCCTGGGGTTATCGCTACCCCCTTTCACGAGCGATACACCAATGACGAACAGATGGAGTTGCAGCGGAAGTCGATACCGATGGGCTTCGTTGGGACGCCGGAGGACTGCGTCGGCGCTTACCTCTTCCTCGCATCGCCAACACTGTCAGGCTACGTGACGGGCCAGATCATCGAGGTCAACGGTGGCCAGCTGATGCCTTGATGCGGCACTGAGGATTTGGTGACCGGCGCCTGTTCGACGCCGGTTCCCGGTTTCGATGGGCTTAGACGCGCTCGAGAGCGATCGCAATGCCTTGGCCGACGCCGATGCACATTGTGGACAGCGAGTAGCGTCCGCCGGTTTCCTTGAGTTCCAGCGCGGCAGTGCCGGTAATGCGCGCACCGGTCATGCCGAGCGGATGGCCGAGAGCGATCGCCCCGCCATTGCGGTTCACACGAGGATCATCATCGGCAATCCCCAGTTCCCGGAGCACGGCAAGGCCTTGCGACGCGAAGGCTTCGTTGAGTTCGATGACGTCGAACTGGTCCTGCTTCATGTGAAGACGGGCCATCAACTTCTGGGATGCAGGCACAGGACCAATGCCCATGATGCGCGGTGGGACGCCGGCGGCGGCTCCCCCGAGAATTCGTGCGATCGGTCTCAGTCCGTATCTTTTCGCGGCAGCCTCGCTGGCGATCAAGAGAGCGGCGGCGCCGTCATTAACGCCGGAGCTGTTTCCTGCAGTGACCGTTCCGCCTTCCTTTCTGAAGGGCGTGGAGAGTTTCGCGAGTGCCTCCATCGTGGTTGCCCGCGGATGCTCGTCCTTGCCGACGACAATGGGATCGCCCTTGCGCTGCGGGATGGTCAAGGAGGTGATTTCTGTTGCGAGCCGACCGCTGGCCTGTGCGGCGGCGGCCTTGGCCTGGCTGCGGACAGCGAAGGTGTCCTGGTCTTCGCGCGAGACTTTGTAGTCAGCAGCGACATTCTCGCCGGTCTCCGGCATGGAATCGACGCCATATTGCTGTTTCATCAGCGGATTGACGAAACGCCAGCCAATCGTCGTGTCATAGATCTCGGCGTTGCGTGAGAAAGCCGTCTCAGCCTTCGGCATGACGAACGGCGCGCGCGACATGCTTTCGACGCCTCCAGCAATCATGAGGTCTGCCTCGCCGGCGCGGATCACCCGGGCGGCGGCGATTACAGCGTCCATGCCCGAGCCGCAGAGCCGGTTGATGGTGGTCCCTGACACGGACATGGGAAGGCCTGAGAGCAATATCGACATGCGGGCGACATTGCGGTTGTCCTCACCCGCCTGGTTGGCACACCCGAAAATCACGTCGTCAACCGCTTCCCAGTCGACGTCCCGGTTGCGCTCGGTGAGTGCCTTCAGTGGCGCCGCCCCGAGATCGTCGGCGCGAACCGATGACAGGGAGCCGCCGAAGCGGCCGATTGGCGTCCTGATGTAGTCACAAATGAAAGCGTCAGCCATTTATGCGGCCTCCTTGTTGCCCTGGTGGGCCTTCTTGGTACGTGTGTTGATGTCGCGGAGCGTTGCGAGTTCCGTCTCTGTCGGCACAGGCGTTTCGATTACCTGATCTGCGAAGCGGATTGCCCAGCCGCAATTGTCGGTGATCTGTTCGCGAGTGACGCCGTGATGGATAGAGACGACGGTGAGCTCCCTCGTCACCGGATCCGGCTCGAGGATGCAGAGATCGGTAATGACCCGGGTCGGTCCTTTTGTCTTCATCCCCAGACGCTCGCGGTGATTGCCGCCCTCGCCATGGCCCATGGAGGTGATGAAGGGGAGCTTCTCGACGAAACCACGCTTGGAAAGCGCCATGGTGATGAATATCTGCCCGCAATTGCTGGCAATTTCGGGTGCGCCACCGCCGCCTGGCAACCGGACCTTCGGATGATCGTAGGGACCGACAACAGTGGTGTTCAGATTGGCGAACCTGTCGATCTGCGCGCCGCCGAGAAAGCCTGTCGTGATGCGGCCGCCCTGCAGCCAGTAGCGAAACATCTCCGGCACGGAGACGGTAAACAGCGCGGTGTCGCAGAGCTCGCCATCGCCGATCGAAAGCGGCAAAACGTCGGGCTTGGTGCCAACCGTGCCGCTCTCGTAGATCAACGTGATGTCAGGGGCATGCGTCAGGCGGGCGACATTACAGGCGGCGGACGGCGCGCCGATGCCTACAAAGCATACGTCGTCGTTTGTGAGCGCGCGGGCTGCGGCAATGGTCATCATCTCAGTGGGGGTAAAGTCACTCATCCCGGGTCTCCTTACGCAACCTTCGTCGCATGCTTGGCAAAATCGTCAGGACTTGCCCGCAGGACATTTTCATCAATCCATGTCAGGAAGGCATCGCGTTCACGCGCGATCGCGTCCCATGCGATGTAGAAAGCATTCGAGCGGGCGTAGTAGCCTTGCGCATAGGACGGAAATGCTCCCCCCGGCACATGGGCAACTGACGTGACAGCCCAGCTAGGCAGCACGACGGAGTTCGGCGACGGCGGGTCGAGCTCGTCGACGATTTCCTCGACCGTCACGATCGAGCGTCGGGCGGCAAGGACTGCTTCCTTCTGGACGCCGACGATGCCTTCCAGGAGGACATTGCCCTTACGATCGGCGCGAAGCGCATGGATGATCGTGACATCGGGCCGAATGGCTGGAACGGCGGCAAGCACCTCGCCCGTGAAGGGGCATGTCACGGACCTGATGTTGGGATTGACTTTCGGAAGATCGGCGCCGAGGTAGCCACGGAACGTCGCAAACGGAAGGTTTGCGGCACCAGCCTCATAGGCGTTGGCCATCGCGGCATGACTATGCTCTTCGATTTCAAGCGGCCGGGGCCACTGGTTCTCCACCGCATCGCGAAAGCGGTGCAGGGAGCCGACGCCGGGGTTGCCGCCCCAGGAAAATTTCATGCCGCGCGCAGCACCTACACCGATTAGCTGGTCATAAATGATATCGGGTGTCATCCGGATCAGGAAGAGATCCTTCTTGCCCTGACGGATTACTTCGTGGCCGGCCGCGTAGGGAATAAGGTGGGTGAAGCCCTCCATGGCGACGGTGTCGCCATCCCTGACATTGTCGGCGACAGCTTCCTTCAACGATACGATCTTCGCCATATGGCCTCCCGCAGTGAGCTCTTGAATGCGGGTCAATAAGCGCCCTGCGACGGCAACCGTCAAATGTTTTTGTGCGCTATTTGACATTTGTTCGTATATCGCACAAATTGAAGCGAACGGAGGACGCCATGAGAGAGACCGACTTTGTCAGCGGGTTCGCACGGGGACTAAAGGTGATCGAGGCCTTTGAGGAGACGCGCCAGCGCCTGTCGATTGCGGAGGCCTCAAAGCTGACCGGGTTCGACCGCGCCACGGTGAGGCGGTCATTGCTGACGCTCGCCCAACTCGGCTATGCGGACTATGACGGCAAGTTCTTTGCTCTGACGCCAAAGATATTGAGGCTCGGGCATGCGTATCTTTCGGCGACGCCCTTGCCCGTTCTGATCCAGCCGCATCTTGACCAATTGTCCGAAAAGGCAGGCCAGAGCGCCTCTGCATCCGTCCTCGAAAATACCGAGGTTGTCTATATCGCGCGCGCTTCCCAGCGTCGTGTCATGTCGATCAACCTGACCCCCGGCAGCCGCCTGCCCGCCTACTGTGCGTCGATGGGCCGGGTCCTGCTTGCGGCACTGCCGGAGACGGAGGCAAGGGCAATCCTTTCCCGCACCGAGCTCAAGGCGAATACGAAGAATACCAAGACCGATATCGAGGAGTTGGTTGCCGAGTTCCGGCGCGTACGCGAACAGGGCTACGCCGTGATCGACCAGGAGCTGGAGATCGGACTTTGCTCGATTGCGGTGCCTGTCGAGAATAACGGGGGCCAGACCGTCGCCGCCATCAATATCGGAGCTCCGGCCGCCCACGTGCCGGCCGCCGACATGCCGGCACTGTATCTGCCGCTGCTGAAGGAGACCCAACAGGCGCTGCGCCTGGTGCTGCGCTAGACCCCGAGCCTTGCGCGTTCCGCTATGCGCCAGGCGCGCGGGGTCCTGCCGGTCTCCTTCAGAAAGAACCGCGAGAAATAGGCAGGATCGGAGAAGCCAAGCCGATAGGCGATCTCCTGCACGTTGCCCGAGGTGAAGACGAGTTCGCGCTTCGCCTCATCGAGAAGCTTGCGCGCGATCAGTTCGTGAGGGCCAAGGCCGGTCGCAGCGCGCACGATGCGGTTCAGGTGCGTCGGCGAAATTCCGATTGCCCTGGCATAGAAGGCAGCCGGTTCATGCGATCGAAAATGCCGGTGGATGAGGTCTTGAAGCGCCTCGATACGTCGCTCGTTCTCGCTGGCAGCAGTATCGTCTTCCCGGACTTTGGAAGAAAGTCGTGCCGTCAGAAGCAGGGCCGATGTCAGATAGGATTCCAGGAGATCGTTGCGCCCGGCCCGCCGATGCGGGAATTCATGCCCGAGCCGCATCAGGCAGGCGGCGATATGCCCGGCATCCTCGTCATCCGGATCAAGCGAAGTCAGATGCGGCAATGCCATCCATGCACCGAGCCGGCTGCGGTCGCCCGGGATCGCCTTCAGATGCGAGTTCAAAACCGTGATGACGAAACCGTCGATATCCCTTGAGAACCGGAAGCCATGATCGACGCCAGGGGGAACCGTGATGACCGATCGCGGCCTGATCGGGTGCCAGAGGCTCTGGAACATCGCTTCTCCCGCACCGCCGGCAATGTACAGGATCTGAAAGAAACTGTCGTGGCGATGCGGTCGAATTTCAAAGTGATGCAGACTGCTGCGAGAGACGATGGTCTCGCAATGCAGCCAGAAATCCGGCTTTCCGGCGGCCATTTCGCCGTACAGCTCATATGTCGGAATATTCCGCACCATCCCGGCCGCCTCCCTCAGCATGTTCGAACTGTGCAATCTGATGATGGAATTGTCCATTGCTGACCGCGCCTTGCATCGTCAAAATTTGACCAAAGGCAAGTGCGGGAGGAGAGCATGCGCACGAAGGTCGCCATCATCGGCTCGGGCCCGTCTGGCCTTCTTCTCGGGCAGCTTTTGACCGAGGCCGGCATCGACAACGTCATCGTGGACCGCGTCGGAAAAGACTACATTCTGGGCCGCGTTCGCGCCGGGGTATTGGAAGAAGGAACCGTCGGCCTGATCGACCAGGCGAAGGCCGGCGCCCGCATCCACGCTGAAGGCCTTCCGCATGAAGGATTCTCCCTTGCCTTCGACGGACGCGATCACCGCATCGATCTATCTGCCCTGACCGGCGGCAAGAAGGTCATGGTCTACGGTCAGACCGAACTGACCCGCGACCTGATGGAGCGACGCGAGGCAAGTGGGGCTGTGACAATCTACGAGACAGCGAATGTCCTCCTGCATGATTTCGATGGCGCCAGCCCTTACCTGACCTACGAGAAGGACGGCAGTTCTCATCGGATCGACTGCGATTTCATCGCCGGCTGCGATGGCTTCCACGGCGTCAGCCGCAAGGCGGCGCCGGAGCGATCGCTGCGCACGGTCGAGAAGGTCTATCCCTTCGGCTGGCTTGGAATACTGGCCGAGGTTGCCCCCGTCAGCCACGAACTGATCTACGCCAACCATGCCAGAGGCTTTGCGCTTTGTTCGATGCGCTCAACGCACCGCAGCCGCTATTACATCCAGTGTGCGCTGACCGAGAGGATTGAAGACTGGAGCGATGACAGGTTCTGGGACGAGCTTCGTCGTCGGCTCCCAGTACACCATGCAGAGGCACTTCAGACGGCGCCCTCATTCGAAAAGTCGATCGCGCCGCTGCGTTCCTTCGTTGCCGAGCCGATGCGTTTCGGCCGAATGTTCCTGGTCGGCGATGCCGCCCACATCGTTCCGCCGACCGGTGCAAAAGGTCTCAATCTCGCCGCGAGCGACGTGCATTATCTCTTCTCGGGCCTCCTCGAACACTACCAGGATCGTTCGAACGCAGGCATCGACGCCTATTCCCAGCGAGCGCTTGCTCGGGTGTGGAAGGCGGTACGGTTCTCCTGGTGGATGACAACAATGATGCACCGGTTTCCCGACGCCGGTAACTTCGACCAAAGGATTCAGGAAGCCGAACTCGACTATCTGACGCATTCGAGAGCAGCAGCGACTGCGCTTGCGGAAAACTACGTCGGCCTTCCCTACTAGATCCCTTCCGACATCCACGGAAGGGTGCATGGAGAGCGGCGGTGGTAAATGCGTCCCACCGCTGCTCGCCCCGGTAACAGGGCCAGATGCGCGACTGAATGAGCGGTCGGCGATGCCCTGCACTGCGCAGTTGCTTTAGGAAAACAAAATTTCAACCAGGATCAACTGAGTGCCGTTTGGGAAGCGTCTCTCTTTCCCGTCGCGGGTCCTTAGCCATTGGAGTCGGTGTTCCACGGGCTGTGCCGATAGTACGACAGCGGGATCGGTCTTATTGCATTGAAAGCGGAACGAGTGCTGCCCCGGCCTGGATCATGCCAAGGATGTCATCAGCCTTCTTCTGCGCAAACAGCAGTTTATCCATCGCAGCGTCTGAGCGCGAATGGTGTTCAGTTCTGAAGATGAACTTCATTCGGATCCGAGATCATACCTTGCGGAACTCAAGTTCGTAGACAACTTCCTCGCCAGTCTTCGGATCGACCCCGGGGGCGCCGCTGATCTTCAGCCTGTTGCCGTCGATGGAAAACGGACGGATCAGGTCGCTAACGCCCCAGGCGGGGTTCCAGCTTGCATCGACATGGTGCACGACGCGTCCGTTCTCGAAGGTGTAGGTGCCGGCGTAGGCGAGCATGGAATCGAACAGCGCAACCTTTTCCGCGTCAGTAGGCACCTCTCCCTTGATCGCCGGCCGCTCGCGGCTAACCACGACAGCCATCACCCTCCCATCCGGATGGTAGGAGAGATAGCCGACCGGATCCGGTCCCATCGCATTCGTGACCATTCCAGTCGCGACGGCCCGACGCGTCCAGGAAATCATTCGCCATGTCCCATGTAATGCGGCTGCACTTCCCATCGTCTGGCTCCCCGGCGCAGTTGCACGCGTGTCACGATAACACGCGGTCATTCCAGGGAACAGGCCGGCTAGGCTGCGGTTGCCTCGGTTGCCGCTTCACGGATGGTATGCATCAGGATCGACAGCGGCAGTGAGGGGATTTCATCGGTACGCATTGTCAGTCCGACCGGCCCTTGCGTCTCGCTCGTATCGATCGGCAGGACCGAAAGCAGGCCATCGGCAATGTCGGTGGCAACGACGCCCGTCGAAATGATCCAGATGGCATCGCTCGTGCGCACGAAGGCGCGCCCGAAGGAATCCGAAACCGTTTCGATCTGGTTCG
This sequence comes from Rhizobium sp. BK399, assembly GCF_014194695.1. GTDB lineage: Bacteria > Pseudomonadota > Alphaproteobacteria > Rhizobiales > Rhizobiaceae > Rhizobium. Next base: position 16,988 of record NZ_JACIAH010000014.1, read on the forward strand.
GCAGGCTAGCGACTCCGTTGGCGATCAGGAAGCTTTCGACGAAGGGGCGGATGATTGATGCCCGCGTCGGCATCAGCACCGTGTACTCGCTGAGGCTCGAAAACAGCGATTGTCTGGTCTTCAGCAGCGGATGACCCGCCCGAACGGCGAACACCACCTTTTCCGAATAGAGATGCTCGAAGGAAAACCCGGCCATTTTCTCGGCCCCGGCAAGCCGGCCGACGACAAGGTCAAGGTCGCCCACGCGCAGCTGCTCGAGAAGAACCGCATTCTCGCCCGTGACGATCTTGATGCGGCTCCAGGTGTTTTCCTTGAGAAACAGCTCCATCGCTCGCGGCATGATGCGCGTCGACACTGTTGGCAGTGCCCCAATGCGGATTGGCGGCGCTTCCCCGAAGCGTTCCTGACTGACCGAATCGAGACCCTGGCGAAGCGCGGTCAGTGCTGCGCCCGCATGCCTGAGAAACACATCGCCGTAACGGGTGATCCTGATGCCGCGACCATCGCGCTCGAAAACGGCAACGCCCAGCACCTCTTCCAGTTCGCGGATCGTCTTCGTCACAGCGGGTTGGCTGACATTCAGGAGATCAGCCGCCTTCATGACGCTTTTCTGGCGCGCGACCTCGACAAATGTCTGCAGATGACGAAACTTGACCCGGTTGTCGATCATGGTTCTCATAACTTGTGGGTTATCGGAATGCCATGAAATATCATTTTACCTAACCAGATTAAACATCCAATTTGATCCCGGGCCCGCGCAGATCCTCCATCAAGTCGACCCGCGGCTTGCCCGGGATTGCCGTAGGGAGGAGAAAGCCGTGCAGTTTGCCCGCATCAACGACATCGCGATCCACTACCAGCTGATCGGCGGCCCCGCCGACAAGCCGGTCATCGTCTTTTCCAATTCGCTCGGCACCGATTTCCGCATCTGGCGGGATGTGATCGTGCGCCTGGCCGGTGACTACGGGATCATTGTCTACGACAAGCGTGGGCACGGACTTTCTGACGTTGGCCAGGTTCCCTATTCGATCGAAGACCATGCCTCTGACCTTGCTGGCCTGCTCGAGCTTCTATCGGTCAGGAAGGCGATCATCTGCGGACTTTCCGTCGGCGGACTGATCGCGCAGGCGCTCTACAGCACGCGGCCGGACCTCGTGCAGGGACTGATCCTTTGCGATACCGCGCACAAGATCGGCACGGCCGAGAGCTGGAACGCAAGGATTGCGACGGTCAAAAGCAAGGGCATCGAAAGCATCGTCGACGGCGTCATGAAGCTCTGGTTCACCCCGGCCTTCAGGCGGCCGGAGAACACCGCCTACCGCGGCTACCACAACATGCTCGTTCGCCAGCCCGTCGAGGGATACATCGCCACCTGCGAGGCCATCCGCGATGCCGACTACACCGATGCTGCGGCAAAGATCACGGTGCCGACGCTCTGTGTCGTCGGGGAAGAGGACGGGTCAACTCCGCCTGATCTGGTGAAGTCGACTGCAAAACTCATTCCTGGCGCGCGCTTCGAGGTCATTCACGACGCCGGTCATATCCCCTGTGTAGAGCAGCCCGAGGCCCTGGCGGTCTTGATCCGGGCATTCATCGATAGCGCATTGCATGGAGAAACGAGCCCATGAACGAACCCCACCAGCCCTCAGAACGGTTTGAGCAGGGGATGGCCACGCGCCGCGCCGTCCTCGGTGATGCCCATGTCGACCGGGCCGAGGCAAACGCTACTCCGTTCGACAAGCCGTTCCAGGACCTGATCACGGAAGCTGCCTGGGGACATGTCTGGTCGCGCACGACCTTGTCGCGTCGCGAGCGGTCGATCGTCACCATCGCTCTGCTTGCAGCACTCGGTCAGGACGACGAGGTGGCGATGCATGTGCGTGCCACCGAAAACACCGGCGCATCGCGCGACGATATTTGCGAGGCGCTGCTGCATGTGGCGATCTACGCCGGTGTCCCGGCCGCCAATCACGCAATCAAGATTGCCAAGCACGTGTTCGAACAGATGGACGCCGGAACGGCAGTCCGAAAGGCTTAAGGGATGTCCGACCTCACCAATCGCAAGCCGGAAACAGGCGCCTTCTTTGCCCGTGACCGGGCTTGGCATGCACCAGCCCTCACGCCGGGCTACAAGACCTCCGTCCTGCGCTCGCCGCAGCGCGCGCTCCTGTCGCTCGAAGGAACGATCTCCGAGATAACTGGCCCGGTCTTCGGGCAATCGATGATCGGCGAGCTCGACAACGATCTGATCCACAACTATGCCCGGCCGGGTGAAAGTGCGATCGGCGAGCGTATCGTCGTCCACGGCCGTGTCCTCGATGAGCGCGCGCGCCCGGTACCGGGTGCCCTCGTCGAGTTCTGGCAGGCCAACGCCGGCGGCCGTTACCGACACAAGAAGGAAACCTACCTTGCCGCGATCGACCCGAACTTTGGCGGTTGCGGGCGCTGTGTAACGGACGACGAGGGGCGCTATGCCTTCAGGACCGTTCGCCCCGGCGCCTATCCGTGGCCGAATGGGGTCAATGACTGGCGGCCGGCCCATATCCATTTCTCGATCTTCGGCCACGGCTTTGCCCAGCGCCTGATCACCCAGATGTATTTCGAGGGGGATCCGATGATCTGGAAATGTCCGATCGTGGGCACCATCCCCGACAAGCGCGCCATCGAGCAGTTGATTGCGCCGCTCGACTGGGGCAACACGATCCCGATGGACGCTCGCGCCTACAAGTTCGACATCGTGCTGCGCGGACGCCGCTCGACGATGTTCGAAAACCGCCCGGAGGGAAACTGATGGTACAGGAACTCGGCTACCTCAAGGAAACGCCGTCGCAGACGGCGGGCCCTTACGTTCACATCGGGCTCACCCCCAACTTCTGTGCGATCGAAGGGGTCTACGACACCGACCTCGGCACGGTCATGGTCAACGACAAGACGCTCGGCGAGCGCATCACGGTGACAGGCCGCGTGTTCGACGGTGCGGGCGCGCTGGTGCGCGATGCCGTCATCGAAATCTGGCAGGCCGACAGCGCCGGCCTCTACAACAGCCCCTCGGAAATGCGCGGCACTGCCGATCCGAACTTTACCGGTTGGGGCCGGTGCGCAACCCGCGCGGAGGATGGCGTCTTCACCTTCGAAACCGTCAAGCCAGGTGTCGTCCCGTTCAAGGACGGACGAAAGATGGCACCGCACCTAACCGTCTGGATTGTCGCTCGCGGCATCAACATCGGCCTGCACACGCGCATGTATTTTCCCGAGGAGGTCGAGGCGAACCAGGCAGACCCGCTGCTCTTGCGCATCGAGCACCGGGACCGTGTCGATACACTGATCGCGACGAGGGAGGGGTCGACATTGACCTTCGATATCCGTCTCCAGGGCGAGCGGGAGACCGTGTTCCTCGATATTTGAGGAAGGGAACCACAGATGACCGTCTCAGCCTTTGACCACCCTTTACTGTCCGGGCTTCTCGGCGACGAAGAAATTGGCCACTATTTTTCGGTAGAGACCGATATCAGCACCATGCTTGCCTTCGAGGCTGCATTGGCAAAGGCCGAAGCGGCCGAGGGCCTCATTCCGCATGAAGCTGCCCACCACATCGGCGACGCCTGCAAGACCTTCAGGCCGGATTTTCTGGAGCTGAGGGTCGCGACAGCCCGCGACGGCGTGGTCGTTGCCGATCTCGTCAAACAGCTCCGGAAGGTCGTTGGCGATCCCTATTCCGAGTTCGTGCATCTCGGCGCCACCAGCCAGGACGTCATCGACACCAGCCTCATGGTCCGCCTGAAGGCTGTCGCCTTCCTGCTATCCAACCGGCTCTCTGACCTGTCGACCGCGTTTGACAATCTCGACAGGTCCTTTGGACACAATCCGCTGATGGGGCGGACGCGCATGCAGGCGGCGATAAAGATTACCGTTTCGGATCGCATCTGCGCCTGGCGGGCACCCATCGACTGCTATCGCGACAGGTTGACCGAGCAGCGTCTGCCCTTGCAGTTCGGGGGTGCCGCGGGCACGCTGGACAGGCTGGATGACAGGGCAGATGCGATCCGCGCGACCCTTGCCAGGGAAATCGGCCTTTCCGACATCCCGCAATGGCAAAGCCAGCGCGCTGTTATTGCCGACTATGCGGGTCTGCTGTCGCTGATCTCGGGCAGCCTCGGTAAGGTCGGCCAGGATGTCGCGCTGCTTGCGCAGGCGGGCGACGAGATCGAGCTTTCGGGCGGAGGCGGCTCCTCCGCCATGGCGCACAAGCAGAACCCGGTGGCTGCGGAAGCATTGGTGGCGCTTGCGCGGTTCAATGCAACCCTGCTGTCTGGATGCCACCAGTCGCTGGTGCACGAACAGGAGCGCTCGGGTGCTGCCTGGATGCTGGAATGGTTGATCCTGCCGCAAATGGTTATGGCATCGGCCGCATCCCTTCGGCTCGGCCTTCAACTGGCAGGAACTATCGAAAGGATCGGCGCGAAACCATAACCCCTGAACTATGATTTGCGGCTTTTATTTCATTTTACATCACCGTTTTGGGTGAGACACTATCGCCACGGTTTTGGCTCTTTGCTAATCCGGCGTGGGAGTGCGCCATCGTTATTGGGAGGATTTTATGAAACGGTTTGTCCTGGCTGCCGTCGCGGCGATCGTCATGAGCACGGCGGCCTATGCAGAGACCATCAAGGTTGGCGTGGTCGGTCCGTTCTCGGGTCCGTTTGCCCTGCAGGGTAAGAATTTCAAGGCCGGCATTGACGCCTATATGGCGATCAACGGCGCCAAGGTCGCAGACAACACCGTCGAGGTGATCTATCGCGACCTGCCGGCCGCCGATCCCGCGCAGTCGAAGGCCCTGGCGCAGGAACTGGTGGTCAAGGAGAAGGTGCAGTACCTTGCTGGCTTCTATTTCACGCCCGACGCCATGGCCGTGGCACCGATCCTGAAGCAGGCGAACACGCCGCTCGTGATCATGAATGCGGCAACATCGGCCATCGTCACGAAGAGCCCACTGGTGGTGCGCACGTCGTTCACCACGTGGCAGACCTCGACACCGATCGCCAAGGTTGCCCATGACGACGGCGTCAGCAAAGTTATTTCGGTGGTCAGCGATTATGGTCCGGGCGTCGATGCCGAGAACGCCTTCAAGGCTGCCTTCGAGAAGGAAGGCGGCAAGGTCGTCGAGGCGATCCGCATGCCGCTCTCGACCAATGATTTCAGTCCTATCATGCAGCGGATCAAGGACTCGGGCGCCCAAGGGGTGTTTGCGTTCCTGCCCTCAGGCCCGACTACGCTCGGCTTCGTCAAGGCCTACAACGAGAACGGCCTCAAGGCTGCCGGCATCAAGTTCTTTGCTCCTGGCGACCTGACGCAGGAATCCGACCTTCCGGCCCTCGGCGATGCCGCTCTCGGCATCAAGACGACCTTCCATTATGCCGTCTCGCACGACTCGCCCGAGAACAAGGCCTTCGTCGAGGCTGCGGCAAAGGCGATCGGCAACAAGGCGGAACTCTCCTTTCCAGCCGTCGGTGCTTATGACGGCATGAATGTCATCTACAAGATGATCGAGGCAACCGGCGGCAAGCAGGATGCGGCCAAGGCCGTCGAAGCGGTCAAAGGCCTGACCTGGGTCAGCCCGCGCGGTCCGGTAACGATCGATCCCGAGAGCCGCCATATCACACAGAACATCTACCTGCGCGAGGTGACGAAGGCCGACGATGGCACCTATTACAACAAGGAGATCCAGACGTTCGAAAAGCAGGGCGACCCTGGCCTTGCGGCCGCCAAGTAAAGGCCTTTGATCCTGCGGCCGGAGAGGAAAGTCTGCAGCGCAAAAGCTGCAGGCGGGCTTGCCTGCCGCGCCCAAACAGCATCGGGATAGCCTCATGCAAACTGTCTTCAGCATAGCCGTCGATGCGCTCGCCTATGGCATGGTACTGTTCGTCATCTCGATCGGTCTGTCGGTGACGATGGGGTTGATGCGGGTCGTCAATCTCGCGCACGGCGCATTCGCCATGATCGGCGGCTACATTGCCTCCTATGCTGCGCGCGACCTCGGGCTTGGCTACGGCATCGCTGTCCTTCTGGCGGTTGTCGGCACCGTCATTATCGCGGTTCCTATCGAACGCTTTCTGTACCGGCGCATCTACGGAGCGCCTGAGCTGACGCAGGTGCTGATGACCATCGGCATCACCTTCTGCATCATAGGCATTGCCAACTATGTGTTCGGCCCGACGCTGAAGACGATCCCCCTGCCGCAAGATCTTCAGGGCTCGGCCGATCTCGGGTTCCGGACAATTCCCGTTCACCGACTCTTCGCGATTTTCTGCGGGCTCGCTGTCGCCGCCGGTCTCTGGTATGCGATTGAAAGAACCAGCTTCGGGGTCAAGCTGCGCGCCTCCGTCGACAATGCCGCCATGGCGGCTGCACTCGGGGTGCGCACCGAAATCATCTATGCCTTAAGTTTTGCCGTTGCCGTCGGCCTTGCCGCCTTCGGCGGCGTGGTCGGCGCGGAACTGCTGCCCGTCGAACCCTACTATGCCCTGAGGTACATGGTGACCTTCCTTGTCGTCGTCTCGGTCGGCGGCGCGGGCTCGATCCCCGGCGCACTCGTTGCCTGCCTGCTTCTCGGTGCTGTCGACACGACCGGGCGTTACCTCATGCCGGAATTCGGCGAATTCTTCTTCTACCTCGCGGTCATCGCCATCATCTGCATCTTTCCGCGTGGCCTTGCGGGGAGGATGAAATAGATTGGCTGCCGTCATGAACACCGAAAGAGCCCTGCTTGCTCAAGCCCGCCCGCGCCGTCAGGCGGGACGGGATCTGGCGGGCGTTGCCGTCATTACCATTGCTGCCGTCATCGGCTACCTGCTTTTCCCAGACAATCTGGCCCTGCTCACCCGCATCGTCGCAGTCGCCCTGCTTGTCCTGTCGCTTGACCTCGTCACCGGCTATTGTGGCATCGCGACGCTCGGCCATGCAGCCCTCTTCGGATCGGGCGCATATGCGGCCGGCATCCTGTCGGCGCACTACGGCATCAATGATCCCCTGCTGATGACGCTGGCAGGCGTCCTCGGCGGCGCGCTCGCCGGGCTCGTCAGCGGCGTGGTCATCCTGCGTGGCCATGGCCTTCCCCAACTGGTGCTGTCTATCGCCCTCATCCATCTCTTCCACGAATTCGCCAACAAGACATCAAGCTGGACCGGCGGCAGTGATGGCCTGTCCGGCATTTCCGCTGACCCGATCTTCGGTACGTTCGAATTCGATCTCTACGGCCACACCGCCTATGTTTTCGCGATCGTCCTGCTTGTTCTCGTCTTCGTGCTTCTGCGCCTTCTCGTACGCTCGCCCTTCGGCATGTTGTGTCGCGGGATCAAGGAGGATCCGGTGCGCATCCGCGCCATGGGTGCCTCGCCGAAGGCAGCGCTGTTGAAGATGTACGTCGTCTCCGGCGCCGTTGCGGGCGTCGGAGGGGCATTGAACGCCATCACCACGCAGGTGGTTGGTCTGGACAGTCTCTCCTTCACGCTGTCGGCCGAATCGCTGGTCATGCTTGTCCTCGGTGGAACGGGCTCGCTGTTCGGCGCGCTTTCGGGAACCGTCATCTTCATGCTGTTTGAGGACTATGTCTCGGCGGCAAACCCGTTTCACTGGCTGACCATGGTGGGCGTGCTTTTGATCGCGGTGGTCCTGTTTGCGCCGAAGGGGCTTTACGGTTCCGTTGCAGCCCTGCTCGGCCGCAGAAGGGAGGCGGGAGAATGAGCGCCGTCTTCGAAGTCATCAACCTCAGGAAGTCCTTCGGCGGGCTTGCTGTGACGAACGACGTCTCCCTGTCGATGGAGCCAGGCGACCGGGTGGCGCTGATCGGACCAAACGGCGCGGGAAAGACCACTTTCGTCAATCTGGTGACGGGCAATCTGAAGCCCGATTCCGGAGATGTCCGGCTTGCTGGCGAAATCGTCACCAGGGTTGGCGCCAACGGCCGCGTCCAGCGTGGCCTGGTTAGATCCTTCCAGGTCACCCGGCTGTTCCTGGAGATGACGCCCGCCGAGCACGTTGCCCTTGCCATCCTCCAGCGCCGCAGACGTTCTGGTCGCATGTTCGGGAATTTCCTTTCCATGCCTGATGTGATGGACGAGGTGAATGACCTTCTTTCCACACTCGGCATTGCGCATCTGATGCACCGCAGGGTGAACGAGATCGCCTATGGCCAGCAACGGCTTCTCGAAATCGCCGTTGCCATGGCTCTCAGGCCGAAGGTACTGCTCCTCGACGAGCCGGCGGCCGGCGTTCCCCAAAGCGATACCGGACGGATCGAGCAGGCGCTCGCCGACCTGCCCGCCGATCTCGCCGTCCTGATGATCGAGCACGACATGGACCTCGTCTTCCGCTTCGCCAAACGCGTCGTCGTCCTCGCTGCAGGCGCGATCATCTTCGACGGGTCGCCCGCTGACGTCACCAAGGATGCCTGCGTTCGCGAGGCCTATCTCGGGAGCTATGCCAATGCCAGCCACGCCGCTTGACGTCGAGAACCTGTCGGCCGGCTATGGGCCGACCCGCGTCCTCGAAAACGTTTCGTTCAAGGTTCCGGCCGGCGCACGCCTTGCGATCCTCGGTCGAAACGGCATGGGAAAGACGACGCTGCTTGCCACACTTGCCGGCCAGACCAGGCGCTACGCGGGCACGATCCGCATCGGTGCTACCGATGTGACCGCAATGGCGAGTGCAGCACGCGCCCACACCGGACTGGGCTACGTGCCGCAGGCACGATGCATCTTCCCGACATTGACCGTGGAGGAAAACCTTTTCGTCGGATTGAAGGGGCGCCCGAGAAGCGCACTGGAGGAAGCCTACGGGATGTTCCCACGCCTGAAGGAGCGGCGCCGCAACCTCGGCGGTCAGCTCTCGGGCGGCGAACAGCAGATGCTATCGACGGCACGCAGCATTCTCGGCCGGCCGTCGGTGCTTCTGCTCGACGAGCCGCTTGAGGGGCTGGCGCCCGTCATCTGCGAGGAGCTGATGACGGCCTTCGCCGAGCTGGCACGCACGGGCGACATCACAATCCTGCTTGTCGAGCAGCGGATCCAGAGCGCGCTTGACTTTGCCGACCATGTGATCGTCCTCGAACGCGGCCGCCTGGCGTTTACCGGTGCGCCGCAAACGTTGCTTGAGGATCAGGATGCAGTTGAGCGTCTTCTAGGTGTCGGCGGGTTGCACTGAGACGACGGCGGCATCCGGCGAAGATCGATACTGCCGTGATCCGGTAAGACGAATGGGTAAGGAGCCGGGATTTGTATTTTCAGGGCCGAGCAACCATTTAATGCAGGAAGGCTGCGGAACCCTGCCGCGTCCCTTGCCGGGCATCAGGGTCCGTTTACCGAATACAAACCATAGGCAGTTGCTTTCCGGAACGAAAACAGATTGCTTAGGAAAATCTACCACTTCACCGGATAGGGTTAGAAACGGTACCAACGACACAGGGAAGTCCATGGAAAACAACGCGTCGCTTGCTAATCGTGATAGGATTACGATAGCGTTGTTAGGTCGGCCCATTTTGAAAACGCGATGAGTAAAGATCAGTTTCAGGTAAAGTTTTGGGGCGTTCGCGGCAGCATCCCGGTCTCGGGTCCCGAATTCGTCCGCTACGGTGGCAACACCTCGTGCATCGAAATCCGCTGCGGTGAATACCGGATGATCTTCGACGCCGGATCGGGCGTACGCGAAGCCGGCCTTGCCATGCTCAGCGAGGACGTCCACAACGTCGACCTGTTCTTCAGCCACTGCCACTACGACCACATCATTGGCCTGCCGTTCTTCAAGGCGATCTACTACCCGACCATCGATCTGACGATCTGGTCGGGGCACCTGGACGGCAAGATGAGCACGCGCGAGATGATCGAGCAGTTCATCAGCCCGCCATGGTTCCCTGTGAAGACCGACATCTGCCAGGCGACGATGAACTTCCGCGATTTTCATGCCGGCCAGACGCTGGAACCGCGTCCCGGCGTCAAGATCAAGACCTACACACTGAACCATCCGGGTGGGGCGATCGGTTACCGCGTCGAGTGGAACGGTCGCTCGGTCGCACTGATTTACGACATCGAGCATATCCCGGGCGTTCATGATCCGGTTGCGCTGGAGATGATGAAGGACGCCGACCTCGTCGTCTACGATTGCACCTACAACGAAGACGAGATGCAGCGTTTCAAGGGTTTCGGCCATTCCACCTGGGAACACGGCGTCGAACTCGCGAAGATGGCGGGCGCCAAGAAGTTCGCGCTTTTCCATCATGCGCCCTCGCGCACGGACACACAGCTGGATCAGATGGAATGCGATGCCAGGGCGGAATTTTCGGGCGCCTTTGCGGCGCATGACAATCAGCTCGTCGAGATCTGAGCTAATCAAAGCGCGCGGCGCATCTCGGGACCCGTTCGCTGGTCGGTATCGATGGGGAGCGATTGCATGGCATGCAAGAGGCCAGTGGTTCGATCCCGCTTAGCTCCACCAATCATTTCATTACCATAATTTCTGATTTTATATCAACGCGTTACAGAGAACGCTGATTTTCATTCTGACCAATCATTCTGACCAACCGCCGATATAGCACGATGCGTGGCCTGCGGTCTGCGAAATCAATGGACGTGAATCATAGCTGACTGGGCATCTGGCATTGACGGCTCCCTCAATGCGTGGCTTCCCTATAATCAAAAGGGGACACTCATGAGACGCATACGAATCTTTGCAATCGGTTGTATGTTGGCCAGCGCCCAGTTCGCTACGGCCCTCGCAGACGAAACGCCGACAGGCCCTTATGCGAACGAAGGCGAATACCTGAAGGAAAGGTTCGACCGCACAACCTCAATACAGGCTCAATATGCGATTGGTCTCATACGTGCTGTAGAGTTGCAAGTTAGTGATCAGGTCGATGATAAGTGCTTCACCAACGCAAGCGCTATATCCGCCCGTATTCGCGCACAACTCGAAAACGCTAAGATCGCAGTCTACGGCGAACCTCTCGCTGCTTCGCTGCCATTCAGCCCTAAATTGGTTGTCACAGTCCTCGGGTTCAAAATCGGGGATGGTCCTTGTGTCGCCTCAGCAGCGATGAGTGTGGAGTACTTCTCCAAGATTGACCTTGGGAGCCTCGCGTATACGGGCGGCCTGTTCGCAGTGTCTGAGGCGCATGTTATGTGGCGCAATAGTAGCTTGTTTAGCCGAGGTGGTAACGTCAACGACGCCGTCCTGAACCAAGTCCAGGAGTGGACCGACTCGCTCACCGCAGACGTAGCGATGGCCAAGCGCAATCCGAACGTGCAGAAGCTTCTTGCTGTCTGGCCAAACGACCCACCACAAACAGAGCGTGAATTTCAGGTGGAGATGGAGAAGGTAATCAACAAGGTGCGGCAATAGCGTATGACAGCTTCGCTGGGTACTGCAGCGGCAGCCGTACCTTGCACTGGTTCTACTCAGCATCCTATAATTGTTACTGCGCGAATCGAGGTTCCTGACGAGGCAGTATGATGGTTGATGAACTGTGGAACCTGCGAGCGGTTGTAACCCAACCAGAGGGCGATTTTGGCAAGGCCCTCGCCCACGTTCTATCCCCCTCTCAGCCTCTTCAATCGGAAGAGTTCCTGCGCGGTCGTGAAGAACAGCTGGATGGGATACGTAAGGCCCTCTATGCGCCCGGGCGTCACGTCTTCATCCATGGATTTAGGGGCGTGGGAAAATCATCCCTCGCACAAACCGCGGCCTTCTCCCTGTCTTCAGCACGGCACGACCCAATTATTCTGGGATGCGACAACAGCAATAGCTTCACGAGCATCATACGCGACCTCTTTGAAGAGGTGATGGGTAGAAGCCCTGTAGTCGAGAAAACGATTAGGGAAGGCGGCGGTGGCCTGAACCTCGGCTGGCTTACAGGGTCTTTGAAGGTTTCAACCCAAGAAGGGACCGTACCGCAACCAAGCACCATCAATGAGGCTGTGAGGCTTGTGGGCTTCCTCTGCGAGAAATACAGCGAGCAACTTGTTGTCGTCATAGATGAGTTCGACCAAATCAAGGATAAGGTCGAGCAGGAGCATTTTGCTAACTTCATAAAGCAGCTGTCTGACAAGCGCGTCCCGGCTCGTTTCATCTTCTGCGGGATTGGTGAGACCGTTGACGCCATCATGTCAGCCCATGCCAGCGCTGATCGATATTTCCACACCGTAAGCCTTGATCGACTCGGTTGGGACGCGAGGATCGAGATCGTGTCGGTCGCGGCGCAGCGTCTCGGTATCGAGATCGACGATACGACCGCATACCGCATCGCCAAAATATCTGACGGGTTCCCGCACTACGTCCACCTAATCTCTGAAAAGTTGTTTTGGCAGGTTTTTGAAGCGCAAAATGGGGGCAGGGTCACCGGGGAGCTTTTCGAAGCCGCTATGCGGGACGCCAGTGATGCTATGGAAATGAAGCTGAAAGCTCCTTATGACACGGCGACGAGAAAATACAGCAACGACAACCAGTACATTCTGTTTGCTGTTGCCGATGGCCACGAGCTGCAGCGGAGAAGTACCGACATCTTCGGCTCCTACACGCGAATTACAACGGCCCTAAACATCGAAGCCCTCGACCGAAATAAGTTCAACACGAGGATGAACAGCCTCAAACAACCAAGTGCGGGTGCGATCTTATCAGCCAACAGGACCGGCTGGTATGAGTTCACCGAGAAGGTCATCCGAGGCTATGTTCGGTTACGTGCGGAACAAGCCCATGTGCAGCTGGAAGTGGACCACCCAATGGCGAGGCGGAAACTTGGATGGCGGGGCGATTCAACCTGAGGGCCACCCGCCGCTCATAGGCCAAAAAGCATAATCAGGGTAAGAGAAACGAACGCCCGCAAATCCTCGCAGGAAGCCAGCCTAAAGAGACCAGACAGCCAGCGCCTTCTCAGCAGCGGCTGGGTCTTCCTTGATCCTATAGACCGTTTGGCGGGTTAGGCCTGATGCCTGGGCGATCTCTGACACACTGGCGTTCTTCCCGAGGAGGTCAGTCACCGTGGTATACTGCTCTCGGGTGTAGCTCGGCTTCCGGCCCTTGTAGCTATCGTCGCCCTTGTCTCTCGCACTGGCGATACCAGCCTTCTGAGCTTCCTTCGTGGCCTCGGCCTGAGCCTGCGCAGAGGCAGCCATGAAGCTGATCATGGCGTCTCTCACGGCCATCTGCATGGCGTCGGAGGTCGAGCCGTCAAAGGTCATGTTGTTGATGACCGTCCTGATCAACACGCCCCGACGCATGAACTCCCTGATGGTATCAGTCACGTCAGCGTAGTTTCTGCCCAGCCGGTCAACCCAGCGCACCACGAGTGTGTCACCGGCTCTCAGCATGTCGAAGAGGCGCTTGCCCTCGGGCCTGTCCTTCATGAGGACTGACACCCCAGAGACACCGTGGTCAGCGACTACATGGTCGAAGCTGAAACCAGCCTTCTCGGCTTGGGTCTTCTGATGACCAAGGGTCTGCTCTGAGGTCGATACGCGGGCGTAGAGGAAGGTCGCCATTAGTCGCTCCATGTGTCCGATAGGGTTGCGTCCGAATGAATATGTGTCCGAACGCTTGATGTCAACCCTATCGGACACAATAGCTGGCTATTTCATCCTGTCCGCTGTGGTATACCTTTTCGTACAAATCGCACAACCAAGGCAACGGAATAAATAACTGTGGAGAGCAATAGTCCCCACTTACACGTCGCCACATGCCATGTGATGAAATCATCCAATATTTTTGGGGACTTGGGAGCAGTTTGGCATGGGCGTTTTGTTGGTCATCGTGGGTGCGGGGATAGCTTTCGCCCTATTTCAAGTATTTGTCAGCAACCCAGCGGCGCAGAAAATCTTGCCGACCGCGGAAAGCGCCAGCATCGGGAGAAGAATCGGGTACAGCATTGTTCATCGTCTTGTGTTAGCGGCGATTTTGCTTGCGGTAGTCGGCGTGCTTGCGCTGCTCGGCGCTTAAAGTGCGGAGCTGAGCATGAATTCACAAACAAGAAGGTATCTACTCATACCGGCCGGATTGCTTGTGCTGGCTGTCCTCCCGTTCCCCTATGGCTACTACATGTTTCTTCGTCTCGTTGTAGCCGTGGCATCCGCCTTAACTGCTTTGACAATATATAAAGCCAAGCAGTCATTGAGCTATGAGGTCGTGGCTCTTGGACTGGTGGCGCTCCTGTTCAATCCGTTCATCGTTGTGGCCCTTAGCAGGCTTCTGTGGCTTCCTATTGACCTGGCTGTCGCCGCCCTTTTGGCGTACCTCGCATTGAGGAAGGACAACACGGCACGAGGCTGAAATACGATTACGAGCAGGAGGGGCCGGCGGGGGGAATTCCGCCAGCCTCTTTTCTCAAATGTCGTCTCACGTTTTGTCGTCAAACATTCGGGGTAAAGGCGCTCCGCCCCATCTGCAACCCAAGCGTCCTTTATGCGGCCAACGACAACGTCTCGAAATCGCTGGCGATTGCTCCACCCTCAAGCCAATCATGGAGGAGCCTACGCATCCTTTTGGATGGCAGGTAGAGTGTGATTGGCTCCCCGCGCCTGACCCTCGACCGGTAGACCCACTGGATGAGTTCTGCCAGTGCGTACCGGTCGTCAGCTTCAGCGGCGTTTTCCATGCCGAGCCATCGCCTGATGAACGGGTTAATATACTGATCATACAAGTAGATGCATACGCTGGCATGAGCGAAGTCGTTGGTCCCCCTCGTTGTGTTGGGAAGCCAATTTGCATCGACCATTCTTGAACCGCACGCGAAGGCGGCAGCCTTGTTTGAGGTTCCGCTCTTGAACCAGTTCTCCTTGGCACAGGTGATGATGACATCGTTCATGTCGACCCCCTTTAGGCTACGCTGCTTCGTGTTCTTCAAGGCAATGCTTATCGACTCATTCCTCCGCGTTCTGCCCTTGCTGCGAGTTTGCCCGCTGTAGCTGAGCGGCTGGCCCTCGATGGCGGGAATGGTTCGGACGTCTATCAGACGCCGAGCATTATTTCGAAAGGTGTCCTCGTCAGCGGACCTCTCGTGGTGGAAGTCGATCCCGATCTTCCTCAGGTACGCCAACATCAGGGAACCTTCGGCCATGTAGGTGTAGACCGTGAAAGAACGACCAGACTGTAGCAGAGGCGCGGGTAAAGCCCGTAGGAAGAAGCTGCCGTCGACCCTGTAGAGCGTCTGGGATTTGGCGAGATTGTAGAGCCGAGGGTCGAGCGTGTCGGAGACCTCTCGGTAGTGTTCATCCCACTTGACGGTGGGCGTGATAAGACCATCGTCATCTTCTGTGGCATAGCCGTCATCGATGTAGAATTGGTCGAAGCTTCGGGCGCTCTTGCCTACCACTCCCTTCACTACGTCCAGCACTTCATCGATAATGATGTGATAGTCATCGAGAAGACCGAGGCTCGCAGCACTCGCAATCTCTGTGAAGAGCTTGTGTGTCGTTACAACGTTGACGCCTTCCCGGAGGAGGGTGATCAGATGTTCTGACTTCGTGTCGTTCTCGCCTCCTGGTGTCGGCTGCACAAAGTTGACGACCGCACGTAGGATGACACGCTCGACCTCACTCAAGAGGGGTACGACAACCAGATATCGCTCACCCTGTTTGAACGACCCAAGGATTTCAGTGGTCTTACCCGTTCCACATGGACGATCGATGATCTGGACCTTGTGTCGCTGCTGCCGAGTGATCACCGACGTTTCGATATTCTTATAAGGGTCTTCCTCGCAATCATCTGATAATAAAGGAGATTTTTTATCGTCGATCCGCTTGTCATGGATCAGCGTGTGTTCTGTCAGGTTCATGTTTCATCCATGGTCATATTATTCTTGAAGGCATCCATGACCGCACCAAAAAGAAACCCCGCAGCTTGTGGCCACGGGGCTGGGAAGGTCATGGATGAATGTGAGCGGTAGAACCAACTCCCGGTGATCGGGTCGCAACGCTGGCGCGTGGTTCTCCTTAAGTGGGCGGTAATTGCCAAGGGGCTTCGTGTCGGCGTAGCGCCGTAATGGCGAGCGGTGTCCAATCTATCCGATTGGTGGGGGTAATCGCCCGCAGCCTTTCGACAGCAGCAAAAGTATCGCCCGCGTCTTTTGGGCGTCGTTCTTTCCGAATGGTAGTGGTAATTCCGTTGCTTCTTCGCCGGTGCGCGTCTCGGTTAAACTTGGCGTGCAGCCCCATGCCGGGAGCGACGGAGGGATACCTTTTTTTGAAATGCTCAGCCCAGCAGGCCCAGTTTCTAATTGCACCAGGGTCTGGGAGTTGGGGGGCAACCTGTCGCACCACAGTTGAAGGGCACGGCCAAGCCTTCGGAGATCAGGATTTCGCCCACATCCCGTCCGTCAGCCCGAAGTACCCCGCAGCTTCGCCCATAATTACAACGGTCTGTGCCTTCGGTCCCTGGCGAACAAGAGCATCGGACCTTCGTCAGTTGCATGCTTGACTTGCTCACAATCTCTGCCAGCCGAGCAGAGGCGCGGTTTCCCAGATCACGTTTACGATCACACTTGGGCGAGAACTTTTCGGGTGTGTTGAAGCCTACAAGGCGGGTACCGCTTACCTCTCCATTGATCCGTATCGTGTCGCCATCGGTCACCGAGAAAGTCTGATGATCGATTGTCTCGGCGGAGGTGCGCTCGCCCGAGTTGAATGGCAATGACAATGGTACCTTCTCGAAAGCAGAGTAGATGAGGAAGCCAACGACCAGCGCAGCAGCGAATGCAAAGTCCCGCAGAAAACGCCTTGCCCACCAGCGCCCCTCACGCACAAGGAACGATCTCTTCCGCCGCTGCCAGCGTATCGGCTGCTTGACCGTCTCTTTGGGAACGAACGCAACGACGTTCACCGGGGAGCCGCTCCCGACGATCTCTTCAAGCTTGCGGCGCTGCTTTTCACTTAGACGCGTGTTACTGCCGTAGCGCGCCAGTCGCGACTGCATATCGGTGAGAAAATTCCTCTGCCAAGCGCTGAGACGGGCTGTGGCAAGCGTGGCGTTGATCCTCGATATTAGGCTTGTTGTGTCGGTGTCCACGGTTGCTCTTTCGGGGCCTCTATGCCGATCAATTTGAATGTAAAATGATAAGCGCTAAAGGAGTGTTTCCGCGAATGCTGCAACTCGACGGAACGTAGGGCGGCCCGTCCCGCCTCACTCGAGCCAGACCTGATCTTCCCCTTACCGAGCGCGTGGCCGCAGTTTAGGCCCAGTGCGTTGATACCCGCTATTTGACCACTTCTATCTGTCGTGCGCCCCATTCGGTCATAAACTGTAGTCGCCAGAAGTCTTTCGCTGTCATCACGAGGTCCACACCTTGCAGTGTAGCCACGTAGCCATCGACAATAATGGAGGTCGATATGGTCGTTACCTCAAGGGGCTTGCCATTGGTCGTTATGGTATTTTTCTGAGCGACCGAGATCGTCGTGTCGGTTACGTCCACTATCGCTTGCTCATGGGGCTTAATGTCGAAAGTCGTGGACTGATACGCGGCCTTTGACATGTCGTTGAGCGTAGCGGAAGCGTTTGCGGCATCTTTGCTAAAATCGTAAAGCTTGAGCATCGATTCCATTTGCTCTTTAAGCTTTTGAATGGTCATTGTTGCAAACGGCAGCAGCTTGCCGCCCGTCTTTCCCGCCAGAACGATGAACATCGGATAGTAATTATCCCGTTTGCCTGCCTTTAGCTCGTCTAGCGTCTCGCACGGCACGAAGACGTCAGAATAGTAGAACTGATTCTTATCGATGGAGCGGTCCAATACCTGAAGAACGCTAACTTCTTCAGCGGTCGACCCAGTGATCATGCACATGCCATTCGTAGGCTTGATCTTAAGCTCCACCGCATCGGCAGCAGAAGAACAAATGAGTGCAGTCGCGCCAGTAATAACAGCAAAGATTTTACGCATACATTCCCCCCTAAGTTTAAATTTTGGCGATCATATCCTATTCCGAACGCCAACTGTCTTCAATCGAACTGAATGGACAGCCTCCACGCGTAGTGAGACAATTTGTACTCTCGGAG
This sequence comes from Rhizobium sp. BK399, assembly GCF_014194695.1. Taxonomy (GTDB): domain Bacteria; phylum Pseudomonadota; class Alphaproteobacteria; order Rhizobiales; family Rhizobiaceae; genus Rhizobium. Next base: position 35,009 of record NZ_JACIAH010000014.1, read on the forward strand.
GAGGAGGACATCACCATGCCGAGTAAGGACGACCACGATCAGCACAAGGCCCACGACCAAGAGGCAGAGCGCAAGCGTCACGCTGAAGAGAAGTCAGCGGAAGGCAAGGCTGCTGTTAAGGAGCCTGAGAGCGCCACTGTTGAGCATCAGGCAGGCAAGATCATCGGCAACGGGTAGGCGCTCGCTCTCGAAGGTACCGTCCTTACCAAGGATGCTCTACGCGAACTCTGCGGCAGTCGCGCCCCTCACGAAGGTATTCTTCACCCGAACGGACTTCAACATGTAGATCACCCAGATGCCAGTGGCGATGAACGGTGCAACGCCTTTCGGGTTGACGAGTTCAGCGGCTGAAACATTTAGAGCTGCCGAAACCAGCACCGTGTCCGCAACGGCGAAAGCCATTGTCCCAAGCCACTGGTAAAGAAACAGCTTCGGGAAAAGCCTGTGCTTTGTGTACATCGCGACCACAGTGACCAATTGAAGGGCAAGGAGGCCAACAGTCAAAGCGTTCTCACCGTAGAATGCAGTCAGCCCGTTAGGGACTGCGAGGAATTGGTCGTACATCTTCGCGTTGTTTACGAGGGTGCCGATGGAATAGAACGGGGCGAGGGTTTGCCCAATCATTGGCAGAATAAGCCAGCCACCGAAACCGGACAGCTCGGGCGATTGCTCTGACGTTCTGATATTTGCCGTTCTCTTTCGCGTGGAAATGACCATGTAAACGAGCGCAGCGCCGATCAGCAAAGCGATGGCCCAATGCCAAATAGAAAAAGTGTTCATCTAATATCCCCCAGCTTCTCTTGAACTCGTCAATGCGACTTAGCCGCTAAGCGAACCAGTTAAAGACCCAGTGCGGAACCCCGAACAACAGGGAGTACGCTCCCACGATGCTGGTCACCGGCCAAGCTGGCGGGATTACCCCAAGGACAAACATCCAAAAACTGCCGATCTGGATAGCGACCCACATCCAGTAAAGGCCCCCAACAGGGAAGATGATGCCAAGCGCCAACGCTACCAGACCCCCGACCAGCCCCAATATTACCTTGAACAATGCCCCCACAGCCTGCACCTGAATGCCCCCTTCGACATAAGATGCTAAAGTGATAGTTGCGAGGCTTTGATTCTGCAATCGAACTTGCTGCCAACTCACAGTAACGCCGCACTACTCCTTCGGTAGCACGACCGCCGCGACACATTCCTTCATCTGCTTCTCAGACGCCCCTTGGGTGTAGACGCCGAACGTGATGTCCTTCTTTTTGTCTGACACGTGACCGACCACGTCCTTAACGGTCTCAAGAGGCTGGTCCGCGTGTCTGGCCTGAGAGATGAACCAACGCCGTGCCGAGTGGAAGTTGACGAGGCTCCTGCGCTTCCCGGGTCGCTTGTCATCAACACCGAGCTTCTCGCGGTAGTTATTGAAGCGCTTGCCGAAGGTGTCGCCGGGGTCACGTTCATCGGTCAGCTCATGGAATAGCCAATCCTTGGGCTGCTTGTCCTTCACCCTTCGAGTGATGATCTCCTTCAGATCGGGGTGAATGGGAACCTTTCGAGCCGCCGAGCGAGTCTTTCCCTGCTGAATATCGAAGATACCGTCATGGACCTCCTCAACCCACAAGGTAAGGACTTCAGCGAGCCTCATCCCAGACAAGCATGAAATGCGGAGGGCATCGGCTATCTGTTGCTTGAAACCTTCCTTCATGCCCTTTGGATACGGCGCATAGAGCAGTGTCTTCAGCTCAGCCTCAGTAAAGGGCCGCTCAGTTGCGTTGTCACCTCGCTCGACTCGTCGGCGTGCGTTGGCTACCTCCTGTCCAAGCCACGGGTTATCCTCAACAGCTCCTGTCACATGGTCGCGCTTGATCAGATATTCCCAGTAGCCCCGAAGAGCGGTCATGTGCTTCTTCGCGGTGCTTCTATCCATCGGCTCGATGACCTCGGTCACATAGCGCCCGGCAGCCTTACGGGTGATGTCGGGAAGCCGGTACTTCTCGCCTATGCACCAGCGGGCAAAGCGATTGATCAGGCCCCGCCGCTCATTCGTCGTCTTAGCAGCGAGCTTGATGGCTGAGAGGTACGCTTCGAGATAATGGTCAACAGAGTGATCACCTGCGACGGCTCTAGTGAAGCGCTCACGGGCCTTTCCTCGTAAGCTCTCAGCCTCAGCCTCTGCGGCCCATACCGCGTCCTCCAACGCCTCACCGCCCTCGGTCAGCGCCTCAGCGATGGCAGCCCTTGAAAGCTCACCCCGAAACTCTGCCAACTCCTCACTTGAACTGATAACCTCTCCTGCCTTGACGCGGGCAAACAGCCCCCTGACTTCCAGTTCCAACTTATCGCGCTTCGCCATAGCTAACTTAATGTCGCCGGTCTCCAAGCTCTGGAGGTACATGGTCGTGCCGTTGAAGTAGCTTCGACACGCCTCGGGGATGGCTATTCGAAACCACCACGTCTGCCCCCTCAGATCGAGGAGACGCTTAGACCCTTTATTGCTTTTTCCCGCCATTCTGACCAACCATTCTGACCAACGAACACGGGTATTTATCCTTATATTCCAGTACGTTCAATGGGATAGCCGCTCGAAACTTCGATCCCGCTTAGCTCCACCAAATTCTTGCCTGTAAAATCAATTCCATATGGATTGGCTTGGGTCGTGACGAAAAATTGACTTCGTTCCGGGGAAGCACCAGGGAAGTACAAGCGCTGATGTCTGAAATCAGTATCCTCCTCTGTGCTCATATAGTCGGCGCGCGAAGCTACGGAATGACAAAAATCCAGAAATGGATTCAGCGCATTAGCGGAAATGCAAGCTTTTCAGTAATTGAAAATTATAGAAATGTGTGTACATTGACTACACATGATCGTATTCGAACGTTCATCAAGTACGTCGCACAAATCAAAATCAACTGTGCGATTGATGGAGAAGTATGATGTCCGCTCTTAGGAAAACCAAAACCGTCAATCTTCGGATTGAACCGGAAACGCATGATCTAATTGCACGTGCTGCTGAGGTTTGTGGAAAGAGCATAACTGCGTTCATGACCGAAGCCTCTGTGTATGCCGCGCAAGAAGAGTTGCTAGATCAACGATTCATAGGCGTTTCCGCTGACGTGTTTGAAGCTGTAAGTGAGCAGCTTGCTGCTCCAGGCGTCGCCAGAGACAACTTGGTCAAGCTTTTTCAGATCAAAGTAGATTGGATGGACTGACGTTTGCCGTATCGGAAACCTTGCCCTATTGCAAATCAGCACATCATTGAGGGCTTCTCGTCGGGGAAGCCCTCCTTGGATTCGTGGCTAAAGGAAATGGCCTTACATAATCAGGAGCAGGGATACACCCGTACATTTGTAATTGCGGACGAAAACTTCAAAGTCGTAGGTTACCATTCGGTTTGTGCGGGCATGATACACCGAAGCGATGTTTCCCGATCGGTGAAGGGGTCAAAAGCTCCCACCGAAATTCCGATTGCAGTTCTAGCCCGACTTGCGGTCGATGCCGAATATCAAGGTAATGGCCTTGGAAAAGCGCTCCTCAGAAACGCGCTCATGAGTGTGGTGTCCGCCGCGCAAGTAGTCGCTTTTCGCGCCGTGATAATCCACGCTCTCGATGATGAGGCCGTCACTTTCTATAAAAAATTCGGCTTTCAGGAGACGAAGAACATGGAGCGGCGTCTCATTCTGCCGACTAAGGACATAGCAGCTTCTCTGAACGAGGCCACAGGCTAACACCACGCAGAAAGCGCACCCATTCTGTCCCTAGTTGCTGATCTGGACGCGTTTCTGAGTGCCGATAACCTTTAACTTTCAGGAACCTAGGATTAGTCGATCTGTGGTCTTCTAGGAGCCGCGGCCCTCCTGCGGCTTCGCTTTGAGCTTTGCGGGCTTCCTCAGCTTGGGAGTACGAGCGGCGGCGTTCTCACTTCGCTGCTTTTCGATAATACGCAGCCTATCAAACATCTCACTCTCCCCAGCGCGCTCCTGGGTATTCTGAGCCAGCAGTTGCGACGCAGCAATCTGCAGACCCCGGCGACCATTTGCCGAACCCCATCCTCCCATTCCCACGCTCGGTCGGTCTGCGCGTGATACTCCCGATGGCGAAGGGGGAGAATGTCAGAGATCAGGAAGGAACTGGGCCATTCGCCCAGGGCATCATGATAGTCGCGATAGGCTTTCACTACCTCAGCACACTGGCGCCCAAGCTCTTCCGGGCGGCCAGCGCCTCGCACAATCCGAAGGACGTTGGCGGCCAACCTCTTGAGAGGCCAGCGTAGATCAAACTCAGCATTACGCCGATTCAGTTCAAGTCGGTCATTTTCGACGGCAAGGTGGATATGCGGCGGCTTCTGGTCTTTGGACATTCGTTCCTCTCAGTGCCGCCAGAGCGAACTGACACTGAAAGGAAGGGGCGTCAAGGTTGATGCTAACGATTACCTGCAAGCATCTGACGCGCTATCGCCTGCCCGGAACCGTCGAAGTGGAACCCTTCCCCGAACCCACCATCACTCTGGAAAAGTTCAAGCGCGTCCTTATCAGCGATGCCTCGCTCCGCCTCGTCGAACTCAATGTCGTCTACCACTCGATTTCCTACCCATGCAGAGCCGACAGATGGTTCATTGTCGGCGCCGTGTTCAAGATCCACATCGCCGTCGAGTTGATCGAGGAGCCGCGATAAGTTTCTCAATCTTAGCCGCTACCGCCTTGCGGCTGAATTGAAGGACTCGGATGTGCGAGTTCATGAGGCCACCTTGTCGAGATCAGCGACGTGGATGGCAACCGACTTCGGGGCAAGGTTTATGACGACTGAACGAAACTGGCTATCTCAGCCATAATCCCGCCGACAGCACGAAATCGGAACCAGCGGAAACGTACGGAGGCATGGTGCTAGATTTTCATTGAAATGGATGGTGTTACGGCAACGTGCGACGGCATACGGAAACACCCGGAAACGATGGCCCATTGCATGGCATGCAAGAGGCCAGTGGTTCGATCCCGCTTGGCGTCAGGTCCCCATCTTCTCGGGGAAGCACCGGCGAAGCGTGGGCGAGATTCGCTCTCCGGCCGTGCGCAACCCCAGACCTGTTCCGGCCCGGACAGTTTAATGTTTCGTTACGTCGCGTTTGGAGCCAAAGCCGCCGTGATGCTCGCGGAACCAACATCATCGTAAAAAGTTTACTTGTTGCGAATATTGCAGTCGTTGCGGATATTGCGAATAGTGATTCACACTGCTATATCCTCCTAAAAATTAAAAGAAGGATGTCACCAATGTCGCAACTACTAGAACGCCCAATATTGCCGTCGGCTGACGATACTGAATTGGCCGCTGAGGCTAGTCGCTACATTTCGCGCGCGAAGCACGAAGGTGCCGAACTTCGAGTCCAAGTTGACGGCGGAGAGCTCCTAAAGCTCCCCAAAGCTGTCAGTGAGTTGCTGTATCACCTCCTGACCGAAATGGCTCAGGGCAATGCTGTAACTTTGATACCGGTACATGCTGAGCTGACAACTCAGGAGACAGCAGATCACCTCAACGTGTCGCGCCCTTACCTAATCAAGCTTTTGGAAGAAGGAAAAATCCCTTTCCATATGGTCGGAAGCCATCGCCGTATTAAATTCAGCGACCTCGACGATTACCGTCGAAAGACCGAAGACGAAAGAAAGCGGCTCATGGACGAGCTGACGAGCCAGGCCCAAGATTTGGGGATGGGCTATTAAGAAGTCTAGCTACACCGTCGTCCTGGACGCTTGCGTCCTTTATCCAGCGCCGCTGCGAGATTTCCTCATGGAGCTCGCGGCGGCAGGGCTGTTCCGAGCGAAGTGGTCAGAGCAGATCCATGATGAATGGATCCGCAATGTTCTTAAGAACCGCGAGGATTTAACGCTCGAACAGCTCAACCGCACAAAGGAACTTATGAACTCAGCGGTGCCGGACAGTGTCGTTGAGGGTTATGGTGACCTTGTACCCGCTCTCTCGCTTCCCGACGCCGACGATCGGCACATTCTAGCCGCAGCAATAGTCTCGTCGAGCGACGCCATCGTAACGTTCAATCTCTCTGATTTTCCTAAGAAGGCCGCCTCCAAGTACGGTATCGAAGTCCTTCACCCCGACGATTTTATCTTTCACCAATTCGGCCTGAACAATGCTGGTGTAATAATCGCAGCGCAACGCTGTCGCGCCCGGCTAAAAAATCCACCGAGGACTGCAGTAGAGTATTTGGAAACCCTCGAGCGCCAGGGGCTTCCTAAAACAGTAGCGGAGCTGCGGGAATATCACTTTGCTATTTAATTGAACTCGCGCGGCAAGCGAGCGTTTGGAACGTGAATGCGGATAAGCTTAAGGGACAGCCGAATCCGTCCGTTCTGGGTTGTGGGCGTCGCACTTTCCGGCGAGGCGCGAGCCGGTACCTGCGCGGCCGCCCAGGCGAACAGACCAGATGCACCGCTTCACCAGATTCACCTCTTCAAATGCAGCGTGCGCTCAAATCCGCCTAGCAACCCTCTGCTCCAGTCTTCTCTGGTCAACTCGATCGATGTACCCTGCACTGAAGACCGGAACGAGTTCAGTGATGGAGTCGGAACTGCCGAACGAACCTTGGGGTAGACAAAGACCTGCGGCGGCTTGTCTCGACCGCCAACGTGGCGAGGAACTGCGCCAGAAAGCGGCCATGACACCATGAGCGCCGATCGAATTGCCAGGCTGCATATTCAGCTGAACGATCTCGAACCTCCAATATGGCGAAGGGTCGAAGTCCCTCTGACAAGCAGCCTCAAAGCCTTGCATGATGTCATTCAAGCGGTAATGCTGTTCGAAGGCTATCATCTCTTCGAGTTCGAGGCTGGTGGGCGGTATTACGATGTGCCGGATCCGGAAGAGTTCTATGGGCGCAAGACTTACGCCGCCAGTAACGCCCGGATCGCCGCGCTGATCGAGCGCGGGATTTCGACCTTTCGTTACACATATGATTTCGGTGACAACTGGGAACACACAATCACGGTCGAAGCCGTTGAGGAGGTTGATCCATTGCTCGAATATCCGCGCTTCATAAATGGAGAGCGCAGAGCGCCACCCGAGGATGTCGGCAGCACATCAGGGTTCGAGGAGTTCCTGAAGGTGATGGCGAAGCCAAGGCATCCGGAGCACCGACGATTGAAGCGCTGGTACGGAGGCGACTTTGACCCCAAAGACATCAGCATTGATCGCGTTCAGGATCAAATCGGCAAACTCGCTCGCCGTCGGACGCTTGGAAAAGCTGGTTTCGCGAAGAGCAAAAACCGGCAGCACTGATCAAATCTCAAGGAGCAGGGCAGCATGAACTACCGCGACTGGAGCCTACCCTGAAATACGTTGCAGCGATGCTCAATGAGGACGAAGGCTTTTTGCGGGAATGTTTCATTGAGATGTTTTCTGAAGACGGCTGCTTCTGTGCATATGACGACTATCCGGCCTCCGAGCTCAGCGAGCACATAATCCTGTTCACCCAATGCGGGATCCCTTCAGCAGATTGTTCGCAACACACGTGGCATTTGCGACCCGACTCCGCGGGAGCCGGTGTCAAAAAGGCACGGCAAAGTGCCCAGGCTGCTGCGGTCCTGACCGGATAGTTACCCCATGCCCGAAGGCACATCGACAGAAAGGCCGATATGGGCGCGGCTTCCCCTTCACTCTACCCGCCCTTGTGGAAGGCTCAGCCCGCCGATCAGATCCGTCGCAGACATCCAGGACACGGCCGAATGATCCACCGTCTCTTCGAATAGACGGGCAAGGAACGCCCGCTCTGAGGCGCCATGGACAAGATGGTGGGTGAGGATGCCGATCGGCTCGTCAACCGTGGCGGGCCGCTCCCGCGCGCAAGGGTCCTCTCCGCCGGCAAAACGGGTCAGCAATTCGCCAACCAGTTCCCTGACGAGATCCGCATGCGGTCGGTCGCCCCGCTGGCCCCGGGCATTGACGACGTCGACATGCGTGTTAAGGAGCCGGATCGGGCTATTGTCCCTCATTCTGCCGAACACAGACAGCACCTCGAAGCCTTGCTCTTCAAGGCGCGGGACAAGCTCCGCGCTGATCCTGTTCCATGGCGGCACCAGCATGGGAACAAGCTTCGGACCGTGAAGGAGCCGGAGCCTGTCCAGACCGTTGCGGAGCTGTGCCAACACGACGTCGGCGTGCCGATGGCTTCCGAGTTCCTGCTTCTTTTCGTCTGGACCCGCATGATTTTCATGCGACCAGCCGTGAACGGCAACAAGCACATGATCTTCCCGTGCAAGCCGTGCCACCAGCGCCTCGCCTGTGAAGGCCGGAATGACGGCAAGGGTCAGCGGAACGGTGGCCTGCCTGGTGGTATCGAGCAACTGTTCCAGCGCGCCCGTAACCTCGACGGCATCGTCGTCCCGCAGCCACAGGCGCGCTGTCCGGCCGGCGGACCGCCAGCGGTCGAGTTCCTGGCGCAAGGCCGCAAAGGTTTGGTCATCGCTCATGACTGTCGTGTCAAACAGGTCTGCAGGATCTGGTCAAGCATTTGCGCCGCAATCTCGAGCGACCGCTCTTCAAGAACGAAGCGGCGGGCATTTGCGCCCATCGCCTGTTGCCTGTCGGGCTCGTCGAGCAGCCTTGCGATCGCTGCAGAAACCGCCTCGATGTCGCCGTCCGCTGTCAGCAGGCCCGTCTCGCCGTCGACGACCACCTCGGGAACACCCGCCGTCTTCTGGGCGACCACGGGAAGGCCGGCTGCCTGTGCCTCGAGATAGGCAAGGCCATAGGCCTCCCCTGCGCCCGGCCATATGTAGAGACCGGAGCGGCACAGTTCGCGGGCAACTTCCTCGGCTCCAAGCTGTCCCAGCCATTCAATGCGCTCACCGAAGCCGGAAAACAGCTGCTCGACCTCGCTGCGCATCGGCCCGTCGCCGGCGATCGCCAGTGTCCAGGGACGGTCCTGCAGACCGGCCAGTGCCTGCGCAAGCATGACATAGCTGCGCATCTTGTCCCCGCTCCTCATCATCGCAACGGCAATCAGACGCCCAGGCTCCCGGGCATGCGGCGATCCCTGGAAAAGTGCGGTATCGATGAAGGGCCTCAGAATGGCAAACGAACCGGAGGGCAAAGCCTCCGACAGGCCCCTCCTGTCACGCTCGGTCAGCGAGATGTTGACGGAAGCCTGTCCGAGACCATCGATAACCAGCCTTTGAAACGAGGCCCATGCATCCTCGTCGCGCTTTTTCGAATAAGACGCCTCGGCCGTGACATAGGGGATCGAGAACTCCCGGCAAAGGACTGGTCCGAAAAGATCCGGCGATTTGTAATAGGGATGGTAGCAGAACCAGAGATCGGGCCGAAGGCCGCCAGACAGGACATTGCGCAATCGCGCCAGCTCCTGGCGCGCGGCAGCCTGACGCTTGACGGTCTCTTCCGGGGTCGCGCAAAAACTCCGAAATTCGGAGATGACCTCGACGGAATGGCCGCGGAGCTCGAGAGCCTGCACAAGGAGGCGTGCCATGAGGCGATCGCCTGACGGCACGGGATGGTTCGGGGACTTCAGCGGCGCGTAGAATGCAACCCGCATCACCATGTCTCCGCCGAGACACACTGTTTACAACAGATGCTCGGGCCTGCCGCCGGAAAATACGTTATTGTCAGCATGCCCGCTTTCTGCTGATAGAGTGAAAGGCGTTCGCAATCGCAGCGGCGGCAATTCAACCTCAATTCCGTCTTCTCTATTGTATTTGGCACCTGGTATTCAAGAACGGGAATGAATGGCGACAGTCGCTGCCACCGGTATTTTTTCAGAGCGCTCGATCAGAAGGGCCCGGCTTGGCTCCGGGCTTGTCATGTTCCTGTTCGTCCTGCTGCATCTATCCAACCACGCGCTCGGACTGATTTCAGTGTCGGCCGCAGACGACGGGCGACGCATCTTCCTGGCGATCTGGCGCAACCCCGTGGGCACCTTCGTGTTCTACACTGCGGTGTTCGTCCATATCTGCCTTGTCCTTCGCTCCGTCTACAAGCGCCGCAGCCTGGTCATGCCGGCAGCGGAGATGGCGCAGATGGTGCTCGGGCTCGCCATTCCGCTGCTGTTGATGGACCATGTGATCGGTACCCGGATCGCCCATACCCTCTTCCACTACCGCGATGACTACGAGACGATCGTTCGCCTGCTCTGGGTCACCTCTCCGGGCGCCGGCTGGCGACAGGTCGTCGCCCTTCTTTTCGTCTGGACCCACGGATGCATCGGCCTGCATTTCTGGCTGCGCTACCGGCCCTGGTATGACCGTGTCGCCGCGATGCTCCTAGCCGTCGCGATCCTGCTGCCGGTACTCGCCATTCTCGGCTTTATCGAAATGGGTCGAACGATCGCCGAGCCGGCCTACGAGGGCATGGTCAATACCGATCGCTATCGCGACAACCTCAACACGCGCTACTACTCCAACCCCGAGGCGCAGCAGACGATCGCCATGATCCGGGCCGGTCTCTATGGCTCGTTTTCCGCAGCGCTCCTGATCGTTGTCGGTGCCAGGACCTTGAGACGGTGGCGCGAGCGCGTCGACCAGATCACCGTGCGCTATCCAGGTGGCGAGGCGATAAGCGTCCCGCGCGGCTTCACGGTTCTGGAGGCCAGCCGTCTTGGCGGAGTTCCGCACTACTCTGTCTGCGGCGGCAAGGGGCAATGCTCGACCTGCCGCGTCCAGATCCTCAGCGACGACAACGACCTGCCGCCTCCCGATAAGTTGGAGCAGTCGACTCTCAAGAGGATCAAGGCGGCCTCCGACGTGCGTCTTGCCTGCCAGTTGCGGCCCACACACGACATCACCGTCGCGCCGTTGCTGGTGGCCGCGCCGGAAAACACATTACCGCCCAACACCCAGGAGACGAGCCCGGGGCGTGAGCGTGAGATCACCGTGCTCTTCTGCGACATCCGCCACTTCACCTCGCTCACCGAGACACGGCTTCCCTTCGATATCGTCTTTCTGCTCAACCGGTATTTCGCGCTGGTCGGCAATGCCGTCGAAAAGGCTGGCGGGCGCATCGACAAGTTCATTGGCGATGGCGCCATGGCGCTTTTCGGCATCGGCAACTCGGCCGAGGACGCGTGTCGCCAGGCGATCGAAGCGGCTGCCACGATCGTCCGTGACATCGCCAAGCTCGATGCGGAGCTGAGAGACGAGCTCATCATGCCACTTCACATTGCTATCGGCATTCATACCGGGCCCGCCGTTGTCGGAACCCTTGGCTATGGCCGCACGCGCAGCGTCACGGCCATCGGCGATACGGTCAATGTCGCAAGCCGCCTGGAGACTGCTGCCAAGGAGTTCAACGCTGCGATCGTCATTTCCGATGCGGTCGCAAGCCTTGCGGGTGCCGACACCACCCATGCGGAAAGCCGCGAAATCAGCGTCCGCGGCCGCGCCCTGCCCTTGAAAGTCTACGTCATTTCGAGCGACAAGGCCGTCAACCTCATCGAAGGAAAAGACAGATGAGCGGCCGCGTCTGGCTGACGGCGAAATTCTGGAGCAGGCGCCTTCGCAAGGCGCGCAATGCTGTCCTGACCAGGCTTTTCGACACCCGCACCGGACGGCGGCTGCTGATCGAGAACATCGGCCCGCGAGTGGTGTCGATGACGGTTGATGCCGGCGATCATCTGATGACGTTTTCGCCGGCCGACTACATCGGGCGGAAGGTGTTTCGCAAGGGACATTTCGAGCGCCAGCATGTCGACCGGCTGCTGGCGGTGCTGCGGGAACGCGGACTTTCGCACCAGCCAAGCTGTCTGCTTGAGATCGGTGGCAACATCGGCACGCAGACCGTCTACTTCGCGCTCAGCGGGGCTTACCGGCGCATCGTCAGCATGGAGCCCGACCCGCGCAACGTCGAATTGCTTCGGAAGAATATCGACCAGAACGGCCTCGATGGGACGGTGACGGTCGTCAACTGTGCCGCGGGAGCGACCACGGGCCGGATCGACTTCTTCATGAACGAAAACAACCACGGCAAGAGCAGTGCCTTCAGGAAAAGCCCCAGCGACCGAAAAATCAGTGTCCCGGTGAGGCCGGTGACTGAGGTTCTCCAGGAGCTTTTGATCAATCCTGCCGATGTCGGTCTCGTCTGGATGGACATTGAAGGCTACGAACCTGTCGCCTGCCGGTCCATGACACCTCTCCTGTCCCGGCGCGTGCCATTCTACATGGAGTTCACGCCGCTCTTTTACGGCCCGCAGCAGACTGGAGAATTCGTAGAGATGCTCGCAGGCTACTACGAGACCTGCCTCGTCTTCTTCGACGACGAGCAACTGCCCCGCGAGATGCGTGTCGTCGATCTCCCCGGCGGCGTCGAGCAGTACGACGTACTCTTCCTTCCCTGATCCAGAACGAGCGATCGACGCTCCCGGTGCGTTTGGTTAAGACCGGTGCCGGGGCGATTGTGGATGTTGCGAACTACCCTGCAAACTCATCTTGATTGTAAGTGGCATCGTGCTGCCACGCTGGAACTTGAGTAATACCCTCGCGGCTGCGCTTTGCGAGTTCGCCGAACACCTTCGGCGGGCATCAGATATGGCAAAGATCCGGCGGCGTCTCGACAGATTCAAACCAGCAGCGCTAATTAGATCCGTCGGTAAAGGTAGTAGCGCCCCTCTTTGACACCAGTCGGCAGTGCGATGGGCTCGAGTTCTGGCCGGTCAAGCGGAAGGCCGCTCACAGCGATCCCGCCTTTGACAAGCACGCCCACCATCAGCTGCGGCAGCCATGTCAGTGTGACGGCATCGATCTCGTCATGCCCGGTGCCGATGTCGGCATGCGCCAGTGCTGCGCCGATGCCGAGAAAGGCCTGGCCGGACTCCCGGATATCGCCCGTCACCATATTTTCTTCCGGTGGTGTCGAGGAGGAATAGGAGCGGACCTCGCGGTCAAAGGCGATGATGCGCCGGTCGGGGAAAAGCTCGCGCAGGTGATCATAGGTCCGTCCGTTGCCGAGGCCGAATTCCAGCACAGGGCCCTGTGCCCCGTTCACCAGGTCGACCACGGCATTCAAAATGTCGCGCTGAGCCGTCAGGCGGCGGATGAAACTGTCCAGGCGGCTCATCTATGCCCTTGTCCATTCACTTAAATTTTCGGTCTGGTGCTATCATATGAAACCCCAGGCCGTCGATTGCCGTAGATGCAAAATCGCATTGCGGTGAGAGCATGGGTCTGTGCTAGGTTTTTGAAGATGAGCGACCTCTCCAACGATCGATTCTACGCCGACGTGCCAGTCTTTGCCGACTTCGAGCGGGTGACCGACACGAGCAATTACCGGCCGCTGCCGGAGGGCTGGTTCCTGGCGGTTGCCGACATTGTCGGATCGACCAAGGCCATCGGCGCTGGCCGCTACAAGGACGTGAACATGGCCGGCGCCAGCGTCATTTCCGCGGTCCTGAACGCGGTGGACAGGGGCGACTATCCCTATGTGTTCGGCGGCGACGGTGCCGTTGTCGCACTCCCACAGGAGTTCGAGACGGCAGCGCGCGCCGCGTTGGCGGCAACGCAGCGATGGGTGGATGAAGAACTCGACCTTGCGCTGCGAATCGCGATCGTGCCGCTTGCGGATATTCGCAAGGAGGGTCTCGACGTGCGTGTGGCGCGCCATGCGGCGAGCGAAAACGTCGCCTATGCGATGTTTGCCGGCGGCGGCGCGTCCTGGGCCGAGCGGCAGATGAAGAACGGTCTTTATGGCATCGAGCCGGCGCCATCAGGGGCTCGGCCCGATCTGACCGGCTTGTCCTGCCGGTGGAATCCGATCAAGGCCCACAACGGCGAGATCGTCTCGATCATAGCCATACCGGCAGAAGATGGCAGGCCGAGCCCGGAATTCCGCAAGCTCGTGACGGAGGTGATTGCGCTGGCGGCAGAACAGGGGCGCGGCGGCCACCCGGTTCCATCAGGTGGCCCCGAGTTTTCCTTTTCGTTCAAGGGTTTCGATCGCGAGGCACGTGCCCTGGCAGCGCCTGGAAAGCGGCTCTGGACGAAGCTCTTCATCCTGTTCCAGAGTATCATGATCGTCCTGCTGCACACGTTCGGCCTGAAGCTTGGCCGTTTCGACGCCCGCCGCTATACCGAGGAGGTGTCCGGCAATTCCGATTTCCGCAAGTTCGACGACGGCCTGAAAATGACGATCGACGTCGATGCTTCGCACCTTGCCCGGATCGAGGCGCTGCTCGAGGAGGGAGAGGCAAAGGGCGTGGCCCGCTATGGGCTGCATCGCCAGTCCTCCGCCTTGATGACCTGCTTCGTGCCGACGCCGATGTCGCACGACCACGTGCATTTCATCGATGGGGCCAGCGGCGGCTACGCTGTCGCCGCAAGCCAGATCTCAGGCAAGACGCTTTCCCCCGCCGACATTACGCCTTGATGATGTGGTCTCCGGCAAGGCCGAGCCGCGCAAAGACGTTGCGCGTATCGACGATCAGCGGCGCGTTGCGGGTGATCGCTGCATAGTCGAGCTGGTCATGATCCGTCGCGACGAGGATGGCGTCATAGGACGCGATGGTTTCGGGGGTGAGGTCGACCGACGCGCGGCCCTTCAGATGCTGGTATTCGCGTGTCGAGGGAATCTCGCCGACCAGCGGATCGTGATAGTCAGCCTTCCCGCCACGCTCCTCGATGACCTCGATCAAGCGCAGCGACGGGCTTTCGCGGATGTCGGCGACGTTCTTCTTGTAGGCGAGACCAAGAACCAGCACCCGCGAGCGGCTGAGCGCCTTGCCGGCACGCATGTCGAGCGCCTCGGCGAGCTTGGCGACCACGTAGCGCGGCATGGCCGAGTTGATCTCGCCGGCAAGTTCGATGAAGCGGGTCGGCAGTTCGTATTCGCGCGACTTCCAGGTCAGGTAGAAGGGGTCGATCGGGATGCAATGCCCGCCGAGGCCGGGGCCGGGATAGAATGGCATGTAGCCGAACGGCTTGGTCTTGGCCGCGTCGATGACCTCCCAGACATCGATCCCCATGGCGGCGTAGACCGTCTTCAATTCGTTGACAAGGGCAATGTTGACGGAGCGGAAGATGTTCTCCGTCAGCTTGACCGCCTCGGCCGTTGCGTTGGACGAGACCGGAACGACGGTCTTGACCGCGGCGCTGTAGAACCCAACCATCAGCGAGAGGGCATCCGCGCCGTCGCCGGCGACGATCTTCGGGATGGTCGCTGTGTTGAAGTGCTGATTGCCCGGATCCTCGCGTTCCGGCGAGAAACCAACGAAGAAGTCGGTGCCCGATTTGAGGCCGGTGGTCTCCAGGATCACCTTGACGACATCGTCGGTCGTGCCGGGATAGGTCGTCGATTCCAGCACCACGAGCTGGCCGCTTCTCAGATGCACTGCGATCGACCGGGCCGTTGCCTCGACGAAGGAAAGATCAGGATCGCGGTGGCGGGTGAGCGGTGTCGGAACGCAGATGATGATGACGTCGCAGCCGGCAAGCTCTCCAAAATCTGTGGTGGGCGAAAAGCGCTTCTCGTCGATCGCGAGCGCAAGGTCGCCGCTTGTGACGGCATCGATATAGGAGCGTTTCGCGTCGAGCGAGACGACTTTGGCGGGGTCGATGTCGAAACCGGTGACGGCAAAGCCGCTACGGGCAATGGCGATCGCCAGCGGCAGGCCGACATAGCCGAGCCCGATGACACCAGCCCGGGCGGTGCGTGCTTCAATCTTGCGTGAAAGGGCGTCATAGGCGGGGGAACGTGGCAAGGAAGATCTCGCGTGAATGCTGAAGGTTCTCCTGATCTAATGGAAGACCGTGGCAATTGAAACCCGCCTTCAATCGACATGGTTCGATGCCGGAAACCGGCTTTGACAGAGCCACTCTGACAGGCCTTGCGCCGGGGCGGCGAGATGATCCTGTCGCCTGCGGTGAGTGTGACAAAAATGACTCAGCCCGTCCCGGGAGATTCGGTCGGGCCTCAAAAACTGCGCCAAGACCATTGTTCGAAACCTGCGCGCTGCCTATTTACCTGGAGTAACGAAACGAGAAAGGATTGCCTGCCCTGCCCATCACATCAACGGGTTGACAGGTGCCACTGCCGTGCTCCCGGCAGATCGTTGACACTATATTACCGCTCGTCCATCCTCCTCCCCCTCTTGCGCAAAAGATGCTGCAGGCAGGGTTTCTGGCGTTTTTTTGGGTGGACGTGCTCTATGAGGATATTACCGAGAATGGGCACGATCGAATCCAGCGTCTCGTCTATTTTATTGGACCGGGTTGCCGAATGGCTGACCAATTCCTCCCTTGCCGGCGATGATCTCGAGACCATCGTTCGCGGATTTTGTGAGCGGATCGCCTCCGCTGGCCTGCCGATCGCGCGTGTGCACCTGACCTTCTCGATGCTGCACCCGCTCTACGATGCCTTGAGCTTTACCTGGCGGCGTGCGAGCGGCGTCACGATCGAAGGCTATCGCCACACCGTCGGCCAGAAACCGGACCGCTTTCTGCAGAGCCCGTATTATTATCTCCTCGACAACAACCTGCAGCACATAAGACGCCGCATCCCGGCCGAGGGTCCGGCGGAATTTCCGGTGTTCAACGACCTTAGGCAGGAGGGGATCACCGACTACCTCGCCTTCGTCCAGCCGTTCGGCGACGGGTCGGTGCAGGGGATGATGGGGTCATGGTCGACGGACAGCCATGTCGGCTTTTCCGACGACATGATCGAGGCGCTCCTGCGCATGCAGAACCACCTGGCCGTCGCAGCGAAGATGGCCGTCCTCGGCAAGCTCGCCAATAACATGCTGACCACTTACCTGGGCGGCGATGCCGGCAAGCGGGTGCTGAACGGCCAGATCCGGCGCGGCGACGGCGAGACGATCCGCGCCGCGCTCGTCATGGGCGACATGCGGCAATCGACGGTCTATGCCGAGAAGGAGGGCCGGCAGGCCTATATCGACACGCTGAACCAGTTCTTCGACGCAATCGCCGCGCCCTTCAACCGCAATGGTGGCGAAATCCTGAGCTTCCTCGGAGACGGGTTCCTGGCGGTCTATCCCTGTGGCCGGCACAAGGACCCCTCCAAGATTGCCTGCCAGGCGGCGTTGACGGCTGTTCACCAGGCGCAGGCGCGTGTCGCCGAGCTGAACAGGGAGCGTCTCGAGCAGGGCCTCAGCAAGGTTTCCTACGGCATCGGCCTGCACGTCGGCAACGTGATGTTCGGGAATGTCGGTCTCAAGGACCGGCTGACCTTCTCGGCCTTCGGCTCCGCGGTCAACGAAGTGCAGCGCCTGCAGTCGCTGACAAAGAAATATTCGAGCGAGGTCGTGGCGAGCCAGGCTTTTGCCGGCTACTGCGGCGGCGAATGGCATACGCTCGGCGAGGAAAAGCTGCGCGGGGTCCGCCAGAAGGTTACCGTCCTGCAGCCCCGCATTGCGGCACCGGCGATCCATGTCGAGGAAGGCTTTCACGAGGTGGCGCCGGCAGCGCTTTCGGAAGCCGAGCAGGTCATCATGCTTCATCGCGACGCACGCCGGCAGGCCGTGAAGCCGGCTGTCGAGACGTTCGTCCAGCAGGGTCCCGACGCGCGGTAAAGGGCCGGTCGCCGGCCTTTTCAATCCCTTGAAACGCCCCATTTTTTGCGTGTCCGTCATCAACTGGACACCCTCATTGCGGTACGGTAGTGTGCCTGCACGGGAACAAAGAAAAACTGGGGAATATCATTGGTATGGCGTCCGCCTCGGATCTGTTGCGCATCGAGAACCTCGACATTTCATTCTCGGTTTTCGGCGATCGACTGCGCGTCGTAAGAAACGCCAATCTTCGCATATTGCCAGGCAAGGTGACGGCCCTGGTCGGAGAATCCGGCTCTGGAAAATCCGTCATCAGCCAGGCCGTCATGGGCATCCTCCCGAATGCCGCGACGGCTGAAGGCCGTATCCTGTTTACCGACCCCCTGAACGGCAAGACCACCGACATCCTGAGGTATTCGCGCGACAGCGAGGAAATTCGTGACCTGCGCGGTCGACGCATGGCGACGATCTTTCAGGAGCCCATGACATCGCTGTCGCCATTGCACACGGTCGGCAACCAGATCAGTGAAGCACTTCTGATCCATACGGAAGCCGACAAGAAGGAGGCTCGCGAGAAGACCGAGGAAATGCTCGGCCTCGTTGGCTTTGCCGATCCGAAGCGAACCTTCGACATGTATCCCTTCGAGCTTTCGGGCGGCATGCGGCAGCGCGCGATGATCGCGATGGCCCTGATCTGCAACCCGGCGCTTCTGATTGCCGACGAGCCGACGACGGCGCTCGACGTGACAATCCAGGCGCAGATCCTCGAGCTGTTGCGCGACCTGCAGCACAAGCTCGGCATGGCAATGCTTCTGATTACCCACGACCTCGGCGTCGTCGCCAACATGGCCGACGAGGTCGTGGTGATCTACCACGGCGAGATCATGGAAGCGGGACCGGTCGGTCCGATCTTCCGCAACCCGCAGCATCCCTATCTCAAAGGGCTCATGGCTGCAGTGCCGCATTTCGACATGCGGGAAGGCGAGCGCCTCAAGGCGCTCAGGGATGTTCCCGTAAATCTGGAATCCCTGATCGGCAAGAAGAAGGTGAAGGCCGAGGGACCGGAATTGCTGCTCTCGGTCAACAATCTCTCGAAGAGCTTCAAGACGCGCAATCGCGGCCTGTTCGGAACCCGCCAAGCTGCTGTCGTCCGCGCGGTCGATGATGTCAGCTTCGACATCCGCAGGGGTGAATGCCTCGGGCTCGTCGGCGAATCCGGATGCGGCAAGACGACCGTCAGCAAGATCCTGATGCGGGCCGTGACACCCGATAGCGGTTCGGTGATCTTCAACGACGGCAAGGACGTCATCGATGTTCTCTCTGTCAACGGCGACGACCTGCAGGAGTTGCGTACGAAGGTCCAGATGGTGTTCCAGGACCCGGTGTCCTCGCTGTCGCCGCGCATGACGGTCCGGAACATCCTCAGCGAGCCGCTGGAGATCCATGACCGCGGCAACAGCGACGAGCGCAAGCAGCGCGTCGAGGCGCTGATGGGGGCGATCGGACTGGACCGGCGCTACCTGAACCGCTATCCGCACAGCTTCTCCGGAGGCCAGCGCCAGCGCATCGGCATTGCCCGCGCACTGGCGCTCGGGCCGAAGCTCATCATCCTCGACGAGCCTGTGTCGGCGCTCGACGTCTCGGTCCAGGCGCAGATCCTGAACCTGCTCAAGGACCTGCAGAAGGAACTCGGGCTCACCTACCTTTTCATTTCGCACAACCTTGCGGTCGTCGATTACATGGCCGACCGGATCGCCGTCATGTGCAAGGGACGCATTGTCGAGATCGCGCCCCGCTCGATCATTCTGCGCGATCCTGTCCATCCCTACACGAAGTCGCTTCTGGCAGCCGTTCCCTTCCCCGACCTCGACCGGCCACTCGACTTCGAGGCGCTGCGAAGGAACGGCGCCGCCGACAAGCAGAACTGGGGTGTCACCTTTACGGCTGAACACGACGACGCTTCCGAGCTCGACTACGCCGATCTCGGCAACGGTCACCTTGTCAGGGCCCGCAAGGGTGCGGACGCAAAGGAGCTCCGCTCATGGTAACGCGACGCACATTTCTGACTGGCCTGATTGGCTCGACCGTCCTTCCCGCTGCCGTGAAGGCGGCCTCGGAAGACCGTGACATAGAGCCGGAGTTTTTGCGGGACTGGCTACGGGCCGGTCGCATTCCTCCCATGGCGGACCGGCTGCCGGCACATCCGCGGATCGTCAACATGAGGGCGGCGGGGCGGCAACCCGGCGTTTATGGCGGCACGGTGCGCACGATCATCGGCAGCCAGAAGGACATCCGCTACATGACCGTCTATGGCTATTCCCGCCTGGTCGGTTACGACAAGCACCTGGTGTTCCAGCCCGATATCCTGCTTGGTTTTGAATCGACCGACGATACGGTCTTCACCTTCCACCTGCGCGAGGGACATCGCTGGTCCGACGGCCACCCGTTCACGGTCGACGATTTCCAATACTGGTGGGAGGACGTGATCCTCGACAAGAACCTGACACCGGGCGGTGGCGCGCTCGAGCTCAGGCCGCATGGCAACCTGCCGAAATTCGAGGTCGTCGATAACCTGACGGTACGATACAGCTGGGAGCGGCCGAACCCGATGTTCATGCCGGCCCTCGCCGGCCCGCTGCCTCTCGTGATTTTCGGGCCTGGCCACTACCTCAAGCAGTTTCACAAGAAGTACCAGGACGATTTTCGTCTCTCGGCGCTGATGAAGCAGAACCGGGTCAAGAAGTGGGCGGACCTGCACATCAAGATGTCGCGGGCATCGCGCCCCGAGAATCCCGAGCTGCCGACGCTCGATCCATGGCAGAACACCACCCCCCTGCCCTCGGAACAGTTCGTGTTCGTGCGCAATCCCTTCTTCCACCGGGTTGACGAGAACGGAGTACAGCTTCCCTATATCGACAAGTTCATCCTGAACGTCAGCTCGTCCTCGATCATCGCGGCAAAGGCGGGTGCCGGTGAATCCGACCTGCAGGCCACCGGCGTCGACTTCAACGACTACACCTTCCTGAAGGATGCAGAAAAGCGGTTCCCCGTAAAGGTCAACCTTTGGAAGCAGGTGCGTGGGTCGCGCGTGGCGCTGCTGCCGAACCTAAACTGTGCCGACGATGTCTGGCGCAAGCTCTTCCGCGAAACTCGCGTAAGGCGCGCCCTGTCGCTCGCGATCGACCGGCACGAGATCAACATGGTAGCCTTCTACGGTCTCGGCAAGGCAAGCGCCGACACCGTACTGCCCGACAGCCCGCTCTTCCGGCAGGAATATGCGGATGCGTTCATCGCGCATGACAAGGATCAGGCAAACAAGCTCCTTGACGAGGTCGGGCTGAAGGACCGGGACGACGAGGGGATCCGTCTCCTGCCGGATGGCCGCCGCGCCGAGATCACCGTCGAGACGGCTGGCGAGAGCAACCTCGATACCGATGTCCTGGAGCTGGTGCGCGATCATTGGCGCGAGGTGGGCATCGCGCTTTACACCCGCACTTCGCAGCGCGATGTGTTCCGCAGCCGCGCCATGAGCGGCACGATCATGATGTCGATCTGGTACGGCATCGAAAACGGTGTCGCAACCGCCGACATGTCCCCGGGCCAGCTCGCGCCGACCATGGACGACCAGCTGCAATGGCCACTCTGGGGAATGCATTACCTCTCGGCCGGACAGGAAGGCAGTCCGCCGGACCTGCCCGAGGTCCAGCAGCTCGTCGATCTCCTGAAGCATTGGGGCGATACCATGCGGTTCGAGGAGCGCGAGGTGATCTGGCACCAGATGCTGTCGCTCTATACCCAGCAGGTCTTCTCGATCGGCCTGATCAATAGCACCCTGCAGCCGATCCTGAGCTCGGCAAAGCTCCAGAACGTGCCGACGGAGGCGCTCTATGGCTTCGATCCGACCTCCTATCTCGGCCTCTACATGCCGGATTCCTTCTGGTTCAAGGAGGCCTGAGGAATGCTGAAATATATCCTCTGGCGCATTGCCGCGATGGTGCCGACGCTGTTCATCATCTCGGCACTCGTCTTTACCATCATCGAGCTGCCGCCAGGCGACTTCTTCGAAAGCCAGATCGCCGAACTGCGGGCGCAGGGGGAAAGCGCAAACCTTCAGGAAATCGAGGAGCTCCGCAAGCAGTACGGTTTCGACAAGCCCGAGATCCTGCGCTACTTCTACTGGGTCGGCGGCATGCTGCACGGCGACTTTGGCTACTCCTTCGAATACCAGCTGCCCGTCTCGGAGGTGGTCGGCGATCGCCTATGGCTGACGATGCTGGTGTCCTTTTCGACGATCCTGCTTACCTGGCTGATCGCCTTCCCGATCGGCATCTATTCGGCAACCCACCAGTATAGCTGGGGTGATTACGGCCTGACATTCCTCGGCCTTCTCGGCATCGCCATCCCGAACTTCATGCTGGCGCTGATCCTGATGTACTTCGCCAACATCTGGTTCGGCGTCTCGATCGGGCACCTGATGGACCAGAAGTTCCTGAACGAGCCGATGAGCTGGGAAAAGGCGCGATCGATCCTGTCGCATCTGTGGATACCCGTGATCATCGTCGGCACGGCAGGGACAGCCGGCATGATCCGGCGCCTCAGGGCCAACCTGCTCGACGAGATGCAGAAACAGTATGTCGTCACCGCCCGTGCCAAGGGTCTCCACCCGTTGCGGGCGCTGGTGAAATATCCGCTTCGCATGGCGCTCAACTTCTTCGTTGCCGACATCGGGTCGATTTTGCCATCGATTATTTCCGGCGCGGAAATCGTCGCGATCGTCCTGTCTCTCGAAACGACAGGCCCGATGCTCATCAAGGCATTGCAGAGCCAGGACATGTATCTTGCAGGCTCGTTCCTGATGTTCCTCGCCTTCCTCAACGTGATCGGGGTTCTCGTCTCCGACATCGCACTCGGCTTCCTCGATCCGCGTATTCGCCTGCAAGGCAGGAGCACCAAATAGATGTCGCCCTTGCCACCGCCCGGCGCACCCATGCCACACTACGTCTCCACGGCGCCCTTCGATCCCACCGCGACGGAGGGAATGGGGGCTGCGCAGTCGCGCATCCATCTCGCCTCGCAAAAGCATCTGATGTGGTGGAAGTTCAAGCAGCACCGGCTGGCGCTCGCCTCGGGCGTCTTCCTGCTTTGCACCTATCTGATGATCATCATCGTCGAATTCATTGCGCCCTACGGGCTGCACACCAAGAATGTCGACTTCATCCATGCGCCGCCACAGCGCGTGCATTTCTTCCACAACGGGAATTTCGTCGGCCCGTTCGTCTATGGCCGCAGCATGTCGCTCGACCTCGACACGCTCCATCGGATCTACACCGACAAGCCTGACGATGTGCAGCCGATCCGTTTCTTCTGCCGCGGTGACGGCTACAAGTTCTGGGGACTGGTGAGCATGGACCGGCATCTGGTCTGCCCGGCGGTCGGCGGGCAGATGTTTCTGCTTGGCACCGATCGCCTCGGTCGCGACGTGCTCTCACGCATTTTGTACGGGGCTCGGATTTCGCTGACGATCGGCCTGATCGGCATTGCCATCAGTTTCTGCCTCGGGATCATCATCGGCGGACTTGCCGGCTACTGGGGCGGCATCTTCGACCTGATCGTCCAGCGCCTGATCGAGGTGCTGCAGTCGCTGCCGAGCCTGCCGCTCTGGATGGCGCTTGCGGCAATCATGCCGGTGACCTGGAGCCCGATCGTCATCTATTTCGGGATCACCGTGATTCTCGGGATCATCGACTGGACGGGACTGGCGCGTGCCGTGCGCTCGAAACTTCTGGCGCTGCGCGAGGAAGACTATGTCCAGGCTGCCCAGCTGATGGGAGCGAGCACGCCCCGTATCATCGGCAGGCACCTGGTTCCCGGCTTCATGTCCCATCTGATCGCCTCGGCGACGATTTCGATCCCGGGCATGATTCTCGGCGAGACGGCACTGAGTTTCCTTGGACTGGGTCTGCGCCCGCCGATCACCAGCTGGGGTATTCTCCTGACCGAGGCGAAGAGCGTAAGTGTCATCGCGTTCTATCCATGGTTGTTATTTCCGATTATACCGGTCGTTCTGGTAATTTTGGCGTTCAACTTTCTGGGAGACGGCTTGCGTGATGCGGCAGATCCCTACAAATAGCGGCCAGCCCGGCGGAGCACCGCTCTGTCTGCTGACTGCGAGCGGAAACCGGCGGTGCTAGTATGACATCAAGCGCAGAAGGAGCGCCCATGGCCCGGCGCCTGGAAGATGCCCGTATCCTCATGTACAGCCACGACACGTTCGGGCTCGGTCACCTGCGTCGGTGCCGGGCCATCGCGCATGCCCTGGTCGAGGATTATCGCGGTCTCAACATTCTTATCATTTCAGGGGCGACGATTGCGGGTGCGTTCGATTACCGTGCACGCGTTGACTTCGTGAAAATTCCGAGCGTCATCAAGCTTCGCAACGGCGAATATACGTCGATGGCGAGCCATATTGACCTGCACGAAACGCTCAAGATGCGCGAATCGAGCATTCGCCATACTGCGGAAACCTTCCAGCCCGACATCTTCATCGTCGACAAGGAGCCGATGGGACTGAAGGGTGAAGTCGAGGAAACGCTTGCCTATCTCAAGGCCCGCGGCACAGTACTGGTGCTTGGCCTGCGCGAGATCATGGATGCCTCGCACCTGCTCGATGCCGAGTGGAAGCGCAACGGCATCATGCAGAAGATCGACCAGTACTATGATTCCGTCTGGGTCTACGGCCCGCCGGATTTCTACGATCCGCTGATTGGGCTCGACGTGCCCGCGAGTGTGCGCCGGAAAATGGATTTCGTCGGCTTCCTCCAGCGCAGCGTCTCGTCGAGCAAGACGTCGATCAATGCGCGCTCCGACAACTACATCCTGGTCACGACAGGCGGGGGCGGCGACGGATCGGATCTGGTTCACGATGTCATGAACGCCTACGAGCAGGACGCCAGCCTACAGTTGAAGGCGCTCGTTGTCCTCGGGCCGTACATGCCGGCGGCCGAACGTTCCAAGCTCGTCGCCAAGGGTTCGCGCATTCCCTATATCGAGGTCATCGAGTTCGACAATCACATGGAAGAGCTGATCGTCGGTGCCACCGGTGTCGTCGCCATGGGTGGCTACAATACCTATTGCGAGATCCTGTCCTTCGACAAGCCTGCTCTGATCGTGCCCCGCGTGAAGCCGCGCGAGGAGCAGTTGCTGCGCGCCCAGCGGGCGAGCGAACTTGGTCTCATCGACATGCTTCTGCCGGACCAGTCCGCGGATCCGGCCGTGATGTCCGAAGCGCTCAAGCGCCTTCCAAATCGCGCACCGCCTTCAGAAAGCGGCTGTACCCTGCAGCTCCAGGGCCTTGATCACATCTCTGAGACCGTCGGTCGCTGGCTGGATGGCCGCGGCCGCCACCTGTCGGTCGTCGGGGCCGAGTAAAGTCCAGGATCCTGATGCAACGCCGCAAGATTCTCGTCGTTCTGAAAGGCTATCCGCGCCTCTCGGAAACCTTTATCGCGCAGGAACTGCTCGGCCTGGAGAAGGCCGGCTTCGACCTGACGCTGATCTCGATGCGTCGGCCCACGGACAAGAAGCGTCATCCGGTCCATGACGAGATCAAGGCCCGAGTCATCTACCTGCCGGAGTATCTCCACGAGGAGCCGTTGCGCGTCCTGAAGGGCCTTATTGCGAGCTTTGGCAAGCCGGGGATAAAGGCGCTTTGGAAGCGGTTCCTGAAGGACCTCGGACGCGATGTGTCGCGCAATCGCTTCCGCCGGCTTGGGCAGGCCTTCGTCCTTGGCCGTGAATGGCCTGACAACGGCGGCTGGCTGCATGCGCATTTCATCCACACGCCGGCCTCGGTCACCGAATATGCGAGCATCCTGACCGGCGTTCCCTGGACCTGCTCGGCGCATGCCAAGGATATCTGGACCTCGCCTGACTGGGACCTGCACGAAAAACTCGGCAGCGCCCGCTGGACGGTGACCTGCACGCGCAGCGGATATGACCACATGCGCACCCTGACGCCGCGCAAGGATGCGGTGCATCTGAGCTACCATGGCCTCGATCTCGCACGCTTCGGCCATTTCGCTGGCGCGCGATCGAGGCGCGACGGCTGCGACCCGGCTGATCCCGTGCTTCTCTTGAGCGTCGGGCGCGCGGTGGAGAAGAAGGGCTACGAAACGCTCCTGAGAGCGCTTGCCCTGCTGCCCCCTGATCTCAATTGGCGCTTCGAGCATATTGGCGGGGGAGACAAGCTTTCAAGATTGCAGGCGCTTGCTAGAGAACTCGGTGTAGCCGATCGGGTCACCTGGAAAGGGGCGCTTGCCCAGGAAGATGTGCTCGAGCATTACCGGAGGGCCGATGTCTTCGCGCTTGCCTGTCGCATTGCCTCAGACGGCGACCGCGACGGCCTGCCGAACGTGCTGGTGGAGGCGTCGAGCCAGCGCCTGCCCTGCGTGTCGACATCGGTATCGGGAGTTCCGGAGCTTCTGATTGACGGCGTCAACGGCATGGTCGTGCCGCCGGAGGATCCGGCGGCATTTGCGGCGGCGCTTGCTGCGCTGATTGGCGATCCTACAAGGCGCATGCAGCTTGGCGATGCCGCAGAGCGGCGCGTGCGCGAGCATTTCGATCACCAGGCAAGCATCGACCAGCTTGGACAGCTCTTCGAGGAGGAGTGGCGAAAAGCCTCATGACCAGACAAAGCGTCTTCTTCTACGTCCAGCACCTGCTTGGCATCGGGCATATTGCCCGGGCAAGCCGCATTGCGTCCGCCCTTGTTCGCGACGGCTTCGACGTCACCGTCGTCACCGGCGGCCTGCCGGTCCCGGGCTTTCCGGGTGAAGGCGTCACCACGGTGGAACTGCCGCCAGTCGTGGCGAGCAATGCGGGTTTTACCGGACTTGCGGATGAAAACGGGGTTGCAGCGGACGAGGCGTTTCTTGGCCGGCGTCGGGATATGCTGCTCTCGGCCTACGATCGCGCGAAGCCCGATATCGTCATCGTCGAGGCGTTTCCCTTCGGCAGGCGCCAGATGCGCTTCGAGCTTCTGCCGCTCATCGGGGCGATCGAGCAGTCGCATCCAAGGCCGAAGCTGTTGAGTTCGGTTCGCGATATCCTGCAGGAAAACCGCAAGCCAGGACGCAACGAGGAGACTGCAGCCCTCGTGCGGGATCATTTCGATGGTGTGCTGGTGCACGGCGACCCCGGCTTCGTGCGGCTGGAAGAGACATTTCCGCTGGCTGCCGACATTGCCGCGAAAGTGCACTACACCGGCATGGTGACAGCCCCCCGGGCCGCAGAACCGGCCGAGGTCTTCGATGTGATCGCGTCAGCCGGTGGTGGTGCTGTCGGCATCGACCTGCTTCGGGCGGCAAGCGGGGCGGCGGAAAGGCTTCCGGAAACGTTGCGCTGGCTGTTGATCAGCGGTCCCAATCTTCCGGAGCGTGATTTTGCAGAGCTTGCCTCTGCTGCGCCTCAGAATGTCACGCTCCAGCGCTTCCGCAAGGACTTTCCGTCACTTCTGCGGGGCGCGCGTGTCTCGATCTCGCAGGCGGGCTACAACACGGTCGGCGATCTCCTGCAGGCGGACTGCCGGGCAATCCTCGTCCCCTTTGTTGCCGGCGGCGAGACAGAGCAGACGGTGCGCGCCGAGCGGCTGAGGGCGCTTGGACTTGCCGATATCCTGCCGGAGGCCGGGTTGACGCCGGGGATCGTTGCCGAGGCCGTCGAGACCGCGTTGTCGGCGCTCCGGAGCGGTCCTATGGCTCTCGACCTTGCCGGAGCAGAAAAGACGGCGGCAATCATTCGTTCACTGGCTGGCTGAAACCCTCGCACTTTTCGAAAGTCATGTGATATAAAAAACATCCCGGCGAGAATCGACATGACGACGGCACGTCGATTCGCCTTGTTTTCATATTGAAATCCGGCGGTCCGGTTGCATGGTCCCTATTCGGCATTCCTCATCGTTCTGCCGCAGGTCCATTGCCCCCCAGATTTCCCAGGCAATTGACGGTTAGCAATGGAAAAAAGCCTCGCGCGTTACATCTGGTCGAACACGCGGCTGCAGCAGCTCTGGATCCTGGCGGTTGTCGCGATTTCCATGATCCCGTACTTCCTGTCTTTTGACTTGCCGAAACAGATCGTCAACGGTCCTATTCAGGGGGCGGGCTTCGAGGGCGAGGGCGCGACGCAGACCTTCATGCGGATCGCCTATACCTTGCCCTTCTTCGGCGAGGTGGAATTCTTCAAGGGCGTTCAACTTGACCGTCTGCAGATGCTGATGGGGCTGAGCCTCGTCTTTCTGGCGCTTGTGGTTCTGAACGGGCTTTTCAAATTCTACATCAACACCTACAAGGGCAGGCTTGGCGAGCGCATGCTGCGGCGTATTCGCTTTGAGCTGATCGACCGGGTCCTGCGATTCCCGCCATCGCATTTCAAGCGGGTCAAGTCGGCCGAGATCGCGACGATGATCAAGGACGAGGTCGAACCGATGGGCGGCTTCACCGGTGACGCCTTCGTCGCGCCGGCCCTGCTTGGCGGTCAGGCTGTGACTGCGCTTGCCTTCATCATCGTCCAGAACTTCTGGCTGGGCATGATTGCGGCTGCCATTGTCGGCGTCCAGGCGGTCGTAATCCCGCGCATGAGAAAGCGGCTGCTCGAGCTTGGTCGCCAGCGTCAGCTGACGGCGCGTGAACTGTCGGGTCGTGTCGGCGAGATCGTAGATGGCATCGGAACGATCCATGGCAACGACACGTCGAACTACGAGCGCGCCGATATCGCCGCCCGCCTAGGCCTGATCTTCTCGATCCGCTACGACCTCTACCAGTGGAAGTTCCTGGTCAAGTTCCTGAACAACTTTCTTGCCCAGGTAACACCCTTCCTGTTTTACGCCATCGGCGGTTATCTTGCCTTGCAGGGCCGGCTCGATATCGGCCAGCTCGTCGCCGTCATCAGCGCCTACAAGGACCTGCCGGGTCCGCTCAAGGAACTGATCGACTGGGACCAGATGCGCCAGGACGTGCAGGTCAAGTACCAGCAGGTCTACGAGCAGTTCAATGTCGAGCCTCTGATCGAGGGCAGGATCCAGGACCTATCGCCGGAGGCGGTTGGCGCTTTGACGGCGCCACTCGTCGTCACCAATTTGACCGTCAGCGACGACAGTGGCGCGCGACTGGTCGACCACGTTTCGGTCGAGATCAAGCCGAACGAGACGGTTGCCGTGGTCGGCCCGAACTCCAGCGGGGCGGAGGCCTTCGCAGAAGCGCTCGGTCGACTGGTGTGGCCCGATTCAGGCCGCGTCACGATCGACGGCAAGGATCTCCTCGACCTGCCGGAGGCCGTAACCGGCCGACGGATTTCCTACGCGTCCGCCGATGCCTATTTTTTCCACGGAACACTGCGCGACAACCTGCTCTACGGCCTGAAGCACGCGCCGCTCAAGCAGCCTGATTACGATGGCAAGGCCGCCCAGGAGGCGAAGTGGCATGCCGAGGAGGCAATCAAGGCCGGCAATCCGACGATGGACATCAACAGCGACTGGGTAGATTACCACGCCGCCGGTGCGACGGGTCCGAACGACATTCTGACGGCAATCCGCCCGGTGCTCGACGCCGTTCTGATTTCGCAGGAAATTCTCGACCTTGCGTTGCGCTCGACCGTCGACACCACGGTCCATGTCGCGCTTGCCGAGCACATCGTTGAACTCAGGGAGACGCTGCGCCAGCGCATGCGGGAGTCCGAGAATGGCAACATCGTCGTGCCCTTTGATTTCGATGCCTACAATCCCCAGGCGACGGTCGGCGAAAACCTTCTGTTCGGATCGATGAAGCGGCCGCTGATGAACAACCGCAGACTAGCGGCGCATCCCTATTTCCAGACGCTGTTCCGGGAGACCGGGCTGAGCAACGATCTGTGGGAAATGGGCCTGGAGATTGCGGAGAACGCGGTCGAGCTCTTCCACGACCTGCCGCCAGACCACCCGTTCTTCCAGCAGCTGACCTTCATGACGGCAGATGACATCCCGACCTACCAGGCGCTGCTGCAGAAGCTGCAGAGCCGGCAGTTCGACGACGCAACGCCCGAGGAACGCTCGGCCATCATCCGGCTGAGTTTCGCCTATATCGAGCCACGGCATCGTTTCGGTCTTCTGACCGAGGAGCTGATGGACAAGATCGTCAGCGCCCGCAAGCAGTTCCACGAGAAGATTCCGGATGATCTTGCAGCCGTGATCGAACGCTACGATCCGGAGAACTTCATCTCGTCCGCGAGCCTGATGGACAATGTCCTTTTCGGACGCATCGCCTACCAGCAGGCGGATGCGTCCGACAGCATCCGGTCGATGATGGGGGACCTCTTTGAATCGCTCGGCCTTGCCAACGACGTCATGTCGATCGGCCTCGAATTCGACGTCGGCTCCGGCGGAAAGCGGCTCACCATGGTGCAGCGCCAGAAGCTGAACCTTGCTCGCGCGCTCCTGAAACGCTCTGATTACCTGATCTTCAACAGGCCGCTATCGGCGCTTGATCAGCGCGTGCAGGACGCGATCACGAGGAACATCGTCGAGGGCCTGCACAAGGAAGGCGAAAAACCGGCCATCATCTGGGTGCTGTCGAACGCGAAACTGGCGGAGATCTTCGACCGGATCCTGCTCTTCGACAGGGGAACGCTGGCCGAGGCGGGCAACTTTCCGGAGCTTTCCGAGCAAAACGGTATGTTCAAGGAACTGTTATCGTAATACTCTAAGGAGGGACAACAAAGATGGCGCCCCCTGAGAGGCGCCACGGTCTAGCGCCGCGCACCGGAGAAGTGCGGCAGGGGTAGTACGTATATGCTCTTGAGAGATGAAGTCGAAATGCTGCGGCGCGTGCCAATCTTTTCACGGATTGCGCCGGCAAAACTCAAGTTGTTGGCTTTCACATCCGATCGAATGTCATACAAGGCCGGGCAGGATCTTTTCCATCAGGGTGATCCGGGTGATGCAGCCTACGTCATCTTGTCAGGTACCGCCGACATCCTCGTTCACTCGCCGGCCGGCGATATCAAGGTCGCCGATGTGGAACTGAACTCCATCGTCGGCGAAATTGCGATCCTGTGCGACGTTTCCCGTACCGCGACGGTGCGCGCCACCTCGTCGCTGGAGGTCCTGCGCATCAGCAAGGAACACTTTCTGAAGCTGCTCAGCGATTTCCCCGAGATGGCAGTCGAGATCATGCGCGTGCTCGCCGACCGCCTCAATCACACGACAGCGGAACTGACGGCTGCGCGCTCAGCCAAGCAGACGCAAGCTGCGGCGATGTAGTCGCCTCCGGCCGATCCGCTCAACAGCACTGGTCAATTGAAAAGACCCGCCTCGCGACTGCGAAGCGGGTCTTTCTGGTGCCTGCGCGGCGAGTGCTCAGTCGCGCTGTTCCAGTGCCCTGCTGAATGCGAGGGCAGCGAGCGTGCAGATGGCGCCTGAAAGTAGGTAATAGCCGACGAAGGGCAAGCCGAAGCGGCTCGAGAGCGTCAGGGCAACGAGTGGCGCGAAGCCCGCGCCAACAAGCCAGGCGAGGTCGGAGGTAAAGGCTGCACCGGTATAACGGTAGCCCCTGCCGAACCGCGATGAAATCGAACCCGTTGCCTGGCCGAATGACAAGCCAAGAACTCCGAAACCGATGATCACGAAGGCATCCAGCCCCTTCGGGCCGGCTGCGATAAGGTATGGACCCACGAAGCTGAAGACCGCGATCAAGACGGCACAGATGGCAAGCTGGGCGCGCCTGCCGATCCGATCGGCGATCATGCCGGAGACGATGATGGCGATCAGGCCAACGACGGCGCCGACGATCTGGACCACCATGAAGGCTCCGACCGGCTGGGTGCCATAGAGCGACGTCCAGCCAAGCGGGAAGATGGTGACGAGGTGGAACATGGCGAAGCTTGCGAGCGGCACGAAAGCGCCAAGCAGGATGTCGCGACCATGAACGCGCAGCACGGAGTGGATCGGTGCGGCCTCGAGTTCATGCTGCTCCAGGGCAGTGCCGAACTCGGGCGTCATGACAAGGCGGAGCCGCGCAAACAGTGCGACGACGTTGATGGCGAAGGCGACGAAGAACGGAAAGCGCCAGCCCCAGCTCAGGAAATCCTCGCTGGAGAGGTTCGCGATGAAGTATCCGAAGAGCGCGCTTGCGAGCGCAAAGCCGATCGGGGCGCCGAGCTGCGGGATCATCGCATACCAGCCGCGATGGTTCGGGGGCGCGTTGAGTGCAAGCAGCGAGGCAAGGCCGTCCCATGCACCGCCAAGGGCAAAGCCCTGGCCGAGCCGGAAGAGCGCGAGCAGCGCGATCGACCATGCGCCGATCTCGGCATAGCCGGGCAGGAAGGCTATTGAGGCCGTCGAGCCCCCCAGCAGGAAGAGCGCGATCGTCAGCTTGACACCGCGCCCGTAGATGCGATCGATCGTCATGAACACGACCGATCCGACCGGTCGTGCCAGGAATGCAAGTGAAAACAGCGCAAAAGAATAGAGTGTCGCCGTCAGTCTGTCGGGCGCGAAGGGAAACACAAGCTGTGGAAAGACCAGCACGGATGCCAGGCCGTAGACGAAAAAGTCGAAGAATTCGGACATGCGCCCGATGACGACGCCGATTGCGATACTGCCGGGTGAAACCGGCTTGTCGGCGTGGATGCGGCGCGCATCCTGCTCCATCGATGTCGACGATGGGCCGTACTGGGTCGTGGTACCTGCCATGCTATGCCTCCCTCGTTGAGGCACTCCTGTGGCAAAGCGCCTCACTAGCGATCTTGATCAAACGACCGCGCTAATCAAGTCCGGAGGCGCTAAATAGTTCATCCCGTGGGCTGAAAATCGAAAGCCCGCGAAAAATGGCGCCCGCTGCGGAGAAATCGGCGCGGGAAAGCTGGCATGATCGGGGTTCCCGGTTATATTAGCCCCTCAAAATGATCTCGCGCAAAACGCTTTCGAGCCCAGATCGGGTTTTGACATCCTGCGCCACGTTGCTTATCCCGCAGTGCGGCAATTTGTGCTGCACTGCGACCAAACACCTCATGTTGCTATCAGGTACAGTGCTTTAGTCGCGGTTTGGATGAAACAACAAGAGCATAGAGACGTGCAAAAACTGCCAAGGTTTTCCCGCCATCTCCTTATTCTGCCCCTGCTTTTGACGCTGGCAGGGTGCAATTTGGTGGTCATGTCGCCATCGGGCGATATCGCAATCCAGCAGCGTGACCTGATCATCGTATCGACGGTCCTGATGCTGCTCATCATCGTCCCGGTCATCTTCCTGATCTTCTTTTTTGCCTGGCGTTACCGCCGGTCCAACACGACCGCCACCTACGATCCCGAATGGCACCACTCCACACGTCTTGAAGTCATCATCTGGTCGGCGCCGCTGGCCATCATCATTGCTCTCGGCGCGATCACCTGGATCAGCACGCACAAGCTCGATCCCTTCCGTCCGCTGGACCGGATCGACGCCGAGCGCGCCGTTCCTGCCGATGCCAAGCCGCTGACCGTCGAGGTCGTGGCACTCGACTGGAAATGGCTGTTCTTCTATCCCGAGCTCGGTATTGCGACCGTCAATGAAATGGCCGCCCCTGTCGACGTCCCGATCAGCTTCAGGATCACTTCCTCGTCGGTGATGAACTCCTTCTACGTTCCCGCGCTCGCCGGCCAGATCTACGCCATGCCCGGCATGGAGACCAGGCTGCACGCGGTCATCAACGAGGAAGGCGTCTTCGACGGCTTTTCGGCCAACTACAGTGGCGCAGGTTTTTCCCATATGCGCTTCAAGTTCCATGGTGTGAACCAGCAGGGCTTCGACCAATGGGTCGCGCAGATCAAGGAAAAGGGCACGGCGCTGAACCGTGATACCTATCTGAAGCTCGAGCGGCCGAGCGAGAGGGAGCCGGTTCGCTACTTCTCGTCGGTCGACAAGGATCTCTTTGACGCCATCCTCAACATGTGCGCGGCCCCCGGCAAGATGTGCATGAACGAGATGATGCACATCGACAGGATGGGCGGCGGCGGCAAGGAAAGCGCCGAAAATCGCGAAAAGCTGCGCTACGACGACCGTCATCTCGGCGGCATGCATCCGGTGGCGGGCGAAGGTTCCGGCGCTGAAGAGGTAAAGCCCGAGGAAGCTACGCCGGCCGGCGCTGAAGGCGGAAGCGGCACGCAAGGAGCGCCGGCGACGCAAGGCGCGCCGGGTGCGCAGGACATGCAGCATGACGGGCACGCGATGCCCGGCATGGATCACGGGACCGGCGGTGCTGCGGCGCCCGCGCAACCAGACAACAACTAAGACCTGGCGCTTTGCGTCGATACGACATCAATGAACGGGTTAATCCATGTTTTCGAATCCTGACCTCCTGAAGTTCATCTTCGGTCGGTTGACCCTAGAATCGATCCCCTACCACGAGCCGATCCTGGTCGTGACCTTTGCGGTCGTCGCGCTTGGCGGCATCGCGCTTCTGGGTGTTGTCACGTACTTCAAGCTCTGGGGCTACCTCTGGCGCGAGTGGCTGACAAGCGTCGATCATAAGAAGATCGGCATCATGTACGTCATCCTCGCCCTCATCATGCTGCTGCGCGGTTTCTCCGACGCCATCATGATGCGCCTGCAGCAGGCGCTTGCCTTCAACGGCTCGGCCGGCTACCTGCCTCCCCATCACTACGACCAGGTCTTTACCGCCCACGGCGTCATCATGATCTTCTTCATGGCAATGCCGTTCGTCACCGGGCTGATGAACCTCGTCGTGCCGCTGCAGATCGGTGCCCGCGACGTATCCTTCCCGTTCCTCAACAATTTCTCGTTCTGGATGACGACGGCCGGCGCGATCATCATCATGATCTCGCTCTTCGTCGGCGAATTCGCCCAGACCGGCTGGCTCGCCTATCCGCCCCTGTCGGGAGCCGACTACAGCCCGGGTGTCGGTGTCGACTATTATATCTGGGGACTGCAGGTTGCCGGTGTCGGCACGACGTTGTCGGGCATCAACCTGATTGCGACCATCGTCAAGATGCGCGCACCCGGGATGAGCTTCATGAAGATGCCCGTCTTCACCTGGACCTCGCTCTGCACCAACATCCTGATCGTCGCCACCTTCCCGATACTGACGGCGACGCTGGCACTGTTGTCCCTCGACCGCTATGCCGGCACGAACTTCTTCACGAATGACCTCGGCGGCAATCCGATGATGTACATCAATCTCATCTGGATCTGGGGCCATCCGGAGGTCTACATCCTGGTGCTGCCGGCGTTCGGCATCTTCTCGGAGGTCGTGGCTACCTTCTGCGGCAAGCGTCTCTTCGGTTACGCGTCGATGGTCTACGCCACCTGCGTCATCATGATCCTGTCCTACCTCGTCTGGCTGCACCACTTCTTCACGATGGGGTCGGGTGCGAGCGTGAACTCGTTCTTCGGGATCACCACGATGATCATCTCGATCCCGACAGGAGCGAAGATGTTCAACTGGCTGTTCACGATGTACCGCGGTCGGATTCGCTATGAAGTGCCGATGCTGTGGACAATCGGCTTCATGGTCACCTTCGTCATCGGCGGCATGACCGGCGTTCTTCTGGCGGTACCGCCAGCCGACTTCGTGCTGCACAACTCTCTCTTCCTGATTGCCCATTTCCACAACGTCATCATCGGCGGCGTGGTGTTCGGCCTGATGGCGGGCGTCACCTACTGGTTCCCGAAGGCATTCGGCTACAAGCTCGACCCGTTCTGGGGCAAGATGTCCTTCTGGTTCTGGCTGATCGGCTTCTATTTCGCCTTCATGCCGCTCTACGTGCTCGGCCTGATGGGCGTGACGCGCCGTGTCTCGCAGTTCGAGGATCCGTCCTTGCAGATCTGGTTCATCATTGCTGCCTTTGGTGCCGTGCTGATCGCCATCGGCATTGCAAGCTTCATCATCCAGCTCGTCGTCAGCTTCTTCAAGCGCGAGGAACTGCGCGATACGACGGGTGATCCATGGGACGGCCGTACGCTCGAATGGTCGACCTCGTCTCCGCCTCCAGATTACAACTTCGCGTTCACGCCGGTCGTGCACGACCATGATTCCTGGTACGACATGAAGGCGCGCGGCTATGCCCGTCCGCTGGAAGGCTTCAAGCCGATCCACATGCCGAAGAACACCGGCACCGGCGTCATTCTGGGCGTTCTCAGCATCGGGCTGGCCTTTGGCCTCATCTGGTACATGTGGTGGCTTGCCGTCCTGTCCTTTGTCGCCATGATCGCCGTATCGATCGGCCATACCTTCAACTACAGGCGCGACTTCTACATCCCAGCGGCGGAAGTCACCGAAACAGAGGGCAAGCGGACGGCGCTGCTTGCCGAGCAGGTGTAAGACCATGAGCGATACTGCCATCGACAAGGCCAACAAGCCTGAATTCTATCTGACCGAGGATCATCATCCGGAAGGCAGCACGATGCTGGGCTTCTGGCTGTATCTGATGAGCGACTGCCTCATTTTCGCGGTGCTTTTTGCGACGTATGGCGTTCTCGGCCGCAATTATGCGGCCGGTCCCTCGCCGGCCGATCTCTTCGATCTGCCGCTGGTGGCGATCAACACCTCGATGCTGCTGCTGTCGTCCATCACCTACGGCTTCGCAATGCTGCAGATGGAGCGCAAAGCCAAGACCGAGACACTGTTCTGGCTCGGTGTCACCGGCGCGTTCGGCCTGGCCTTCCTCGGGCTTGAACTCTACGAGTTCGCGCACCTGATCCACGAGGGTGCCGGCCCGACCCGCAGCGCGTTCCTGTCGTGCTTCTTCACGCTGGTCGGTACGCACGGCCTGCACGTCACCTTCGGCATCGTCTGGCTTGTCACGCTGATGGTGCAGGTGTCGATGCACGGTCTGATCCCGGAAAATCGTCGCCGCCTGATGTGCCTGTCGATGTTCTGGCACTTCCTCGACGTCGTCTGGATCGGCGTCTTCTCCTTCGTCTACCTTATGGGAGTTCTCGGATGACCACTCACGCACCCGCAACCGAGGACGCTCACGAGGCCCATCACGGCCACAGCCACGGGCATGAGGCCGCCCACGGGACCTTCAGGAGCTACATGATCGGCTTCGTGCTCTCGATCATCCTGACTGCAATTCCGTTCTGGCTCGTCATGGCCGACGTCTTCGAGAGCTCGACCGTCACCGCCGCCTGGGTCATGGGCCTGGCGGCTGTCCAGATCGTCGTTCACATGATCTTCTTCCTCCACATGAATCCGCAGTCGGAAGGCGGCTGGACGATGATGGCGCTGATCTTCACCCTGCTGATCGTGGCGATCGCGCTCGCGGGCTCCCTCTGGGTCATGCATCATCTGAACACGAACATGATGCCGATGACCCCCGAAATGATGAAGAACATGCCGTAATGGCAGGAGCGGGCGGTGCTCAGCCGCCCGCCAGGTTTGTTTCTGGCATGGCCGACACCTTCCCAGACAGGACACAAAAACGGCACAGCGCCGCAGGCATCGCGATCTTCTGCGGCCTGCTGGTGACGCTGACCGGCGCGCTGATCGCGCTCGGAATCTGGCAGGTCGAGCGGCTGGCCTGGAAGCGGGATCTGATTGCGCGCGTCGATGCCCGCGTCCACGCAGAACCGGTTGGCGCCCCGGCGCAGGCCGAGTGGGGCAAGGTCAACCGCGCCAATGACGAATATCGGCGCGTGACGGTTAAAGGAATGCTCGACAATGACAGGGAGACACTGGTCTATGCGTCGACGACACTCGGCCCTGGCTACTGGGTCCTGACACCGCTCAGGCGGACCGACGACACCGTCGTCCTGGTCAACCGTGGCTTCGTCCCGACGGACCGACGCGATCCCTCGACACGCATCGATGGCCAGGTGTCGACGCCGGTTGTCGTCACCGGACTGCTCAGGATAGCAGAGCCGAAAGGCACGTGGCTGAGGTCCAACGATCCGGCGAACGACCGCTGGTATTCGCGCGACGTGGCCGCGATTGCTGATTGGCGCGGCGTCGATGGTGTTGCGCCCTATTTCATAGACGCGGACGCGA
Organism: Rhizobium sp. BK399; assembly: GCF_014194695.1. GTDB lineage: Bacteria > Pseudomonadota > Alphaproteobacteria > Rhizobiales > Rhizobiaceae > Rhizobium. Next base: position 72,519 of record NZ_JACIAH010000014.1, read on the forward strand.
CGCCCAATCCAGGCGGATTGCCTGTCGGCGGGCTGACACAGGTCGCCTTCCCGAACAATCACCTTGTCTATGCGATCACCTGGTTTGCCCTGGCCCTCATGTCTGCGGGACTGCTTGTCTTCGTGCTCAGAGGCGAGCGCAGGGCGCAAAAGGCCTGATCAGATTGCCCGGCTGCAGGGATAGACACGCTCGGCGACGTGTTCAGCGACCGCGTAGGCCTGGGTGACGATCTCCGGAACCAGATCGATGTCGGGCAGACTGCCGAGACCAAGGGGGCCGACGGCAAACAGATCCTCGACCACAGACCCGTCGTCGAGCCAGGGGCTCCCGCGCTGGTCGACGGCAAGACCGAGCGACAACTCGTCAGGCAGCGCCAATCCCTCGTTAAGCAGGCTTGCAATCAGGGGTGAAGCCAACTGCGGCCCCCGGCAGCGGCAATCGAGGATACGCTCGGCATGCACGGTCTCATCCATGCCTGAACCGGCGGGCCGGAAAAACACGCCCCCCAGGCCCCGGCGACCGACGGTGCCGCGACGCAGAACCGTGTTGCCACTGGCGAGTTCCCCCTGCAGGCGGGCGTGAATTGCCTCCGGCAGCCGGTTGCGATGGCTGTCATAGATCGCCCGCAAATGCCGGTTGAACTGCTGCTTCTCGCGGGCTGGCAGGGCGCGCCACAGCGAGCGGGCATGCTTGCGCAAGCCGTTCATGACCGATTGCCAGCTGCGGCCATCGGCCTCCGCCTCGCGGCAGGCCTTGCGGATGAAGCGCAGGATGTCGGCCAGATTCGACGGCATTGCGTCGGCCGGAAAAACCGGATCGGCGGAATTCGGTGTGTGGCTCTGCGGCAGGAATCCGTGCCGGGAGAGGATGGTCACCTGACCGTCATAGCCGGCATCGCGCAATTGCAGAAGCTGATCGACGACCCTGATGCCGCTTCCAAGCAGGACCGTGTGGGGACGCCCCACCAGGCGCCGGGCCCTCACCGGCGAAGGCTCTTCCTGGACATAATCGGCCTCCGGCAATCCGTAGCCGGTCGCGAGAATGACCACATCGAAGAGCGGATTGGAGGGGTTGGCGCTCTCGAGCAGATAGCGGGCGCCGTGCGTGCGCCTGATGGCCACGACCGGTTCCGGGCAGACCTGGACGGTGATATCCTTGCGGGCGGAGAGTGCTTCCGAAAAGCGCTGATAGACATAATCGCTGAAAATGGTCTTCGGCACGAAGATCTGGCGGAACCCCGGGATGGCCGCGGGTACCGCGGCACGGAATTCCGCGTTGCTACAGAGCCAGTCGTTGAAGTCATCCGCGTCGCCTGTCGAGACCGAGAGATCGCGAACGCGCGTATTGAGGATCGTCGAGGCACGCGACGAGGAGAGCGCCTGTCCGCCGCTCACGGAGGAGTTGGGGTCGAAGAGTTGCAGGTGAAAGGGCGTGCGCACCCTCTTCATCAGCGCGATCGCCGTCATCATTCCGGAAAAACCGCGCCCGACAACGGCGATGCGCGGGATGGCGGACGCTCGTGCTGCCGCCGATGATTTCGAGGAAAACAGGCCATGAACCGTCATCTCAACTCCCCTGCGATTTTGCGCATCGTGTCTCGATTGGTTGCAACGCGGACAATCCGCGCCGGTTTTGTTCCCGCGGTTCTAAGCCGCCCATAGTCTATCAAACTGGTCGTGTAGGAGAGCTTCAAAAGAGCATTTTGGCAAGCCCTTTGTTCCCCCGCCTGCGCAATGGAAACGCCAAGTGACTGAGATGTCATGGCAATTTGTCGTTTACGGTTGCTCTGATCGGAGCCGTGCGAAGCCAGCCTGCTACTCACGATAAAATAACCAACTGGTGAATTCTTGACTTGAAGGGCCCAAAGGAATCGGCAAAAGTAAGGGTGCTAATCAATCCCTTCATGGATTCCGCTCGTTCGGACAGGCGTCCGACCACACCTCTGTATTGGAACATCACCGTGAGCAGCGATGCTTTAACACGCACGACGAAGCCATCCGCCTCGATGGCGAAGGCGACCGCGGCGGGCTGGGGCAAGGGCCTCTTCACGCTGGTCCGCATTACCGTCATGGCGTTTCGCCATCCCTGGCAATCTGGCCTTGCGATCAGTGCCACCCTTGTTGCCTCGACATTCCAGCTGATGATCCCGCGCCTGCTTGGCCAGGCGGTCGATCACACCCAGGTTGCAATGGCTGGCGGCCAGGCGGGACAGGTGGCACAGGATGCGCTTTTGACGACGGCGCTTCTGCTCCTGGGCGCCAGCGTCCTTCGCGGCCTCTTCACGATGGTCCAGAACTACTACAGCGAGAGTGTCGGCCATCATATGGGCTACGAGCTCAGGCTTGCCTGCTACGAGAAGATCCAGCGGCTTTCCTTCAGCTTCCATGACAGCGTCCACTCGGGCGACCTGATCACGGTCGGCCTGCTCGACCTTGAAGGCGTGCGCATGTATTTCTCGACCGCCCTGGTTCGCATGGTGCTTCTGACCATGCTGATCGGCATCGGCGCCTACATGCTTCTGACCACAGACCTCTTGCTCGGCCTGCTGGCGCTGAGCTTCGTGCCTTTTGTCGCCTGGCGCTCTTCGGTCACGCAGTTGCGGCTGCGCGCGACCTGGCTCGATCTGCAGGAGCGGCTTTCCGTCTTGACACGGATCATGGAGGAAAATCTCGGCGGTATCAGGGTGGTTCGGGCCTTCGCCGCCCAGGCGCACGAAATGATGAAGTTCGAGACGGCCTCGAAGAATGCCCTGGCGCTCGCCCACCAGCGTGTCGGCATCCGCGTCATCAACACCAGTGCGATGACCTTCTCCTTCTTTGCGGCGATGGGCCTCGTCCTGTGGATCGGTGGCGGCAAGGTCGTGTCGGGCGAGATCACCGTCGGTACACTTGCATCCTTCCTGACCTTCATGACGATCCTGCAGATGCCTGTCCGCCAGCTTGGCCTGATGGTGAACGCCTTTGCCCGCGCGTCGACCTGCGGGACTAGGCTCTTCAACCTGCTCGATCTCGAGGTTGCGGTGCGCGATGCGCCCGACGCGAAGGATCTGTTGATATCGGAGGGAACGCTTCGCTTCGAGAAGGTAAGCTTTGCCTACCCCAGCTCGCCGATGCACGGCGTCCTCACCAACGTCTCCTTCGAGGCAAGGCGCGGCGAAACCATCGGCATCGTTGGCCCGCCCGGCAGCGGCAAGTCGACGCTCGCCCATCTCATCCCGCGCTTTTACGACGTCACGGAAGGCAGGATCACAATCGACGGCCAGGACATCAGGAAGGCGACCCTGCAGTCGCTTCGCCGGTCGGTCGCCGTCGTGCAGCAGGATTCCTTCCTGTTCACTACCTCGATCGAAAACAACATCGCCTATGGCGATCCCTGGGCCAAGGAGAGCCGCATCGAGCGCGCCAGCGAAAGCGCCCAGCTCCACAACTACGTTCTCGGCCTACCGACGGGCTATACCACGGTCGTCGGCGAGCGCGGTGTTTCGCTCTCCGGCGGGCAGCGCCAGCGCCTGACGATCGCGCGGGCGCTGATGCTGAAGCCGGCCGTCATGGTCTTCGACGATTCGACCGCTGCGATCGATGCCGCGACCGAGCAGCGCATCCGCACGGCGATGCGCAAATACGCGGCAGATCGCGTCACCATCATCGTTGCCCACAGGCTGAGCTCGCTCATGCATGCCGACCAGATCCTGTTTGTCGAGAACGGAGAGATTGTCGAGCGTGGAACCCATCAGGCGCTGCTGGCTGCCGGCGGGCGCTACAAGGCGCTCTATGATCTGCAGGTGCGACCGGGCGACGACGCCCTCAGCGCCTAGGGAGGAATATGACATGGCCGAGGAACTGGAAACCGAGCGCTCCGACGTTCGCGAGGATGGACGCCGGCCGCCGCGTGCGGTTGTCGGCTCGCACCGCATCGAGGAGGAGATGTTCGGCAAGGCCTTCGACGGCAACATCATCAGGCGCATCTGGTTCTTCGTGCATCCCTACCGAAGACAGGTGTGGCTTTCGGTGGCGGCGGTGCTGACGTTTACGTCGATGCAGCTCCTGATTCCCCTGATCATCCGTTATGCGATCGACCACGGGATGCGGGCGGAGGGGGACCATTCGGCACTGAGATGGTCGATGATTGCCTTTCTCGCCGCGATCCTGGTCAACTACTGCGCCAGCTACGCCCAGGAAACGCTGGTCGGCAATGTCGCCGAGGAGGTCCTGTTCGACATCAGAAAGGCGATGTTCCAGCATCTTCAGCGGGTTTCGCTGTCCTTCATGGACAAGACCGAGGTCGGACGCCTGATGTCTCGCCTGCAGGGCGACGTCAATTCGATGCAGGAGTTTCTTGAAACGTCGGTCCTGTCGGTTGGCGATATCGTGCTGCTGTTCGGCATCGTCTTCGTCATGCTCTATCTCGACTTCAAGCTTGGCCTTCTCACCCTGTCCGTGCTGCCGATCCTGTTTGTGGTCCGCCTCTTCTGGTTGCCGCTGGCGCGCAAGTCCTTCATGGCGGCACACGAGACTAATTCGGTTGCCAACGGGGCGCTCGCCGAAGCGATCCACGGTGTTCGCGCCGTCCAGAGCATGGATCGCCAGGGCGTCAACTTCATGCTCTACGACGACAAGGCGAAGGCGAACCTGAAGACCCACCTGACGGCTGCCCGCTACGCGCAGGTCATGGTGCCGATTGTGGATACCCTGACCGGTGTCGCCATGGCGCTCGTCATCGTCGTCGGTGGTGCACGCGTTCTCAACCAGGCGCTCGACGTCGGTGTCCTTGTCGCCTTCCTGTTCTACATTCAGCGGTTCTTCGATCCGATCCGCTCTCTGACCCTGCAGTATTCGGTGATGCAGCGTGCCATGGCGTCGGGTCAGCGCCTGACCGAGGTTCTTGATGTTCCGGTCGACATCAGGGATGCGCCCAACGCGAAGGAACTTTCCGCCGACATGGATGGTTCGGTCGAGTTTCGCGATGTGGTCTTCGGCTACAATCCCGCACATCCTGTCCTGAAGCACGTCAGCTTCAAGGTGAACCCCGGCGAAACGGTTGCGCTTGTCGGACCAACGGGATCCGGCAAGTCGAGCTGCATGTCGCTGATCCACCGCTTCTATGATGTCCAGCAGGGCCAGGTGCTGGTCGGTGGACATGATGTGCGTGACCTGACGCAGGATTCGCTCGGCAACCAGATCGCCATGGTTCTGCAGGAGCCCTTCCTGTTTACCGGCACGGTGTTCGAAAACATCCGCTACCACAAGCCGGAGGCAACGTGCGAACAGGTGATCGAGGCCGCCAAGGCGGTGGGCGCGCATGATTTTGTCATGCGCCTGCCTGAGGGTTACGACAGCATGCTTGGCGAGCGCGGCGGCAATCTCTCGCTCGGCCAGCGCCAGCTCCTGAGCTTCGCCCGCGCCCTGGTTGCCGACGCTAAGATCCTGGTGCTCGACGAAGCCACGGCCAACATCGACAGCTATACCGAGATGCTGATCCAGAAGGCGCTGGTCAAGCTCCTCGAAAATCGCACGGGGCTTGTCATTGCCCACCGTCTTGCGACGATCCGCGAGGCGGATCGCATCATTGTCCTGCAGAACGGGGAACTGATCGAGAGCGGCAACCACCAGCAGCTCATGAAGAACCGCAAGCTCTATTCTAAGCTCTACAATCTGAATTACGCGTCGTTCGACGACATTCCCGACGCCCTGCTGGAAGAAAAGACGAGCGCATCAACCACGTAGGGGTTGTCACCTTTACCGCGGAAGACGCTTCGTTTGGGAAAGGAGGATCGCCGTGCAGTTCACACCTCACCCCGATCTGATCTCCAATTTGGCGCGAGGGCGGGCGGGGGTAGTCTCGCCCGTGCTGCATCGTCCGGGGAGGAGCAGACCCCGGTAGTCATGTCGTTCTTGTCACCGGAAGGGCTTTGATTGAACCGGCCCTGGCTGCCGCTTGTTCCAGGGCCTCGCGTGCACGACCTTGGAAACCGGAGGTCAGCTAGCAAACATCAGCCTTTGTCGTGATTTTGAATTTCGCTGCAGTCCATGTTCGAGTGTGATCGACATCACCGGCCATCAATTCGCATGTACAAAGACGGCCTCATGTCAGGCTTGCTCAGGCTGAAAACCTCGTAGACCGGTGAATCGTCCTCTGCTGCAAGCGAGCACTCTGCCGTGCCCGGAACGGCAAGTCCCGCAATCTGGGGCTTCTCTTTCAAGACCCTCTCGACAGCCTCCAATGGGACGTGGCCTTCGAAGAAGTAGTCGCCAACCACAGCTGTATGGCATCCATGCATATTCTCGGGGATGCCGAGCCTGGTTTTTATCACGATGAATTCCTCGGAATGGACGACGACATTGAAATCGGCATCCACCATTGCGGCGGCCCAGGCTCCGCAGTGGCCGCAACTCGGGTCCTTGTAGATGTCCATCCTGACTTCTGATGCATACGAAGGCTCTGCGAACGTGGTAACCACACCTGCGGCAGCCATGCACATGAACGCTCGACATTTCATGTCTGTTTCTCCTTGGCGGACGTCACGCTTCTCCAAAGAATTGCCAAGGCGACGTTCCATCGGGGCATATCGCCAGTCCCCAACCGCCAACTCAAGGCTCTTCGACCGGTGTCCGAGGAGGAATGAACGTTGTTTTACAACAGCTCTCTGCCTTCGAGGCGGGTATCCCGCGTCACCGTGGCCTGTTCATGGTGACCGCGCGACCGGCGATCCGTTCAGTTTTCTCAAGGTACTCGCTATCTTGCGTGCAGTTTCCTCGGTGATCGGATTGGCGGGGGCTGCCACGGGCTTCCCCAAGGAGGCCCTTGCCCTTTCACAATCGTCCGCATAGCGCTGAAGCATCGTCCGCAACTGCTCGACGCAGCTTTGCAGGCCGGGATGCGCTCAGTTGTCGGCGGGGATCGCCATCGTCGCACCAATCTCGAAAATGGATGTAGACACATCCATTCGAAAGTTCTGCTGATTGACCTGATATTCCCCTCATCGGGCCAGTCTTACCTTTGGCTCGAAGGCATAACCATAGCAAGATTTTCGAGTTACTCAATGTATACTTGAAGTAGATTATTTAAAACTATAAGTTAGACGGATTGAAAACGCTATATATTGAAGAATTCAGCATCCAAATCTCATTACGTACCAAGGTTTATTATAGAACGACGCAGGCACTTGGTGGCTTTCCGTGAATTCATTGCAGGCAGGAGCCTCAATATTCGCCTGCCTTCCGGGAACGCTATCGTCCGGATGGGCTCTGGTCCATGTCGGCCAGTTTTCCGAGCCGCCCTGTTCGCGGCGACAGGAGCGAACCCTGGCATCAGCGTGATGTCTGATCCCCAGCCGCCAGGCTTCCGTCCATCCTCGGGAGCGGATGTCTAAAATCTTAGGCCCTTCTCGGACTGATGCCATATGGCCAAAGTCCGGGCATGCGGTCGGGGTCGGGCCGCAGACAAATCCCCATCCCCGAGGATCGAGTCATCGACCGACCGGCCCGAAATCCACTCCCAGGCGGGAGACATTTTGTTCGAAGGTGCCGTCTTCAGGGCCTGTATCGAACAGGATCGTTCTCGTGTTGCTCCCCTGACGAACGGAAATGAGACATGCAAGGCCATGGGCCGCGCAGCATATGCATTTCCCGCCCATAACCCACGTTCCGCGGCGTCGGCGTTCCAGTGCGGCAAACTCGGTCTCGACAAATGACGGGACTGTGGAGAGGTTATCCGTCGCGTTATCGACAAGGATCAGAACCTCAACACTATCGACTGCTTCGAGGCCGCTCATAAGACCCTCCGATCCTGCAGACACTGCGAGGACAACCGCAACCAGTGAGGGCTATGCTACACCCCACCTCCGGGATTGTCGCTATTCTGCAATGTTGCAACTCGCCCAAAACCATGAACCGAGTCAATCAAGGGGCTCGACGGCCCGTTCGGGGACTTGGCTGCCCTCGCGGCCCGACAACCGACGCGAGGCATGGTTTACTATTTATACTGGGTTGATGGGAGCGAGCGATGCGCCCGAAACCGCCGCCAACCGCGACATCGCCAACGCCGCCGGCTGTATCCGCCTCTATCGTTGCCAACAGCTCATTGGTTCTTGCATCGATCCGTTGAATGCTACCGTCTCCTTGATTGACGACCAAAATGGCCCCCTCGCCTGTCCCTAGGAATCGGCACTCGTTTCGGGTTGACTGATCCTCGCGGCACTGCTCACTGTGGCATGGATCGGTGGGCTCTTTTTCAAAATAAGCCCCGGTCCGAGCGCGATCAGTGGCTTCACCGCAAAACTCTGTTGCGCAATTTCCATCTAGTCATTCCGTCTCGGAATACTATCGTTTCGCCGACGTTCAGGAAGGTGATTTCATGGTATCCGAGACTTATCCGCGCAATCTCGTCGGCTATGGACGCAATACGCCCGATCCGAAGTGGCCGGGCGATGCGCGTGTGGCAGTCCAGTTTGTCATCAACTACGAAGAGGGCGGCGAAAGCTGCATTCTCGATGGCGACCCGGCCTCTGAAAATTTGTTGTCGGAAATCGTCGGCGCCGCCGCTTGGCCGAGCCAGCGCAACTTGAACATGGAATCGATCTATGAGTATGGCTCGCGCGCCGGTTTTTGGCGGCTGTGGCGGACGTTCACGGAACTCAAGGTTCAGGCGACCGTCTATGGCGTAACACTTGCCATGGCCCGCAACCCGGAGGCGGTCGCGGCCATGAAGGAGGCTGGCTGGGAGATCGCCAGCCACGGGTACCGCTGGCTGGAATACAAGGATTTCCAGGAGGACGTCGAGCGCAAGCATATCCAGGAAGCCGTGCGCCTGCACACCGAGCTGACCGGCGAGCGGCCCTACGGCATGTATCAAGGCAAGCCCTCCGACAACACGCTGCGCCTCGTCATGGAGGAGGGTGGTTTCCTTTATTCCTCGGACTCTTATGCCGACGACCTGCCGTTCTGGGTGAAGGGTGTCGATGACAAGCCGTTCCTGATCATCCCCTATACGCTCGAGACCAATGACATGCGTTTCGCCACGCCCCAGGGCTTCAACTCTGGCGATCAGTTCTTCACCTACCTCAAGGATGCCTTCGATACGCTCTATGAAGAAGGCAAGGCCGGCAGCCCGAAGATGATGTCCGTCGGCCTGCATTGCCGCCTCGTTGGTCGTCCTGGCCGCGCTGCGGCGCTGAAGCGCTTCATGGAGTATGTGCTGAAGCACGATAAGGTGTGGATCCCCCGGCGTCTCGAGATCGCGCAACATTGGCATGCCCACCACAAGCCGGAGACGATCTGATGCTTTCGCGTGACGAGTTCGTATCGCGTTACGGCGGTGTTTTTGAACATTCGCCATTCATTGCCGAGCGTGCCTATGATGATGGCTTCGTCGGTGACGAATTGACGGTTGATCGTGTCCACACGGCGCTCGTTGCCGTCTTCCGGGCGGCCAGCCCAGAGGAGCGGCTGGGAGTGCTGCGTGCCCATCCCGATCTTGCAGGACGCCTCGCGATCGCAGGTGAATTGACCGAGGACAGCAAGAAGGAGCAGGCGGGCGCCGGGCTCGACCGACTTAATGCCCAGGAGCACGACCGTTTCACCGAGCTGAATACGGCGTATGTCGAGAAGTTCGGCTTTCCGTTCATCATTGCGGTGAAGGGTTTGAACAAGGACGATATTCTGGCGGCGTTCGAAAAGCGCATCGGCAATACGAGCGACGAGGAGTTTGAAACGGCCACCGCTCAAGTCGAGCGCATCGCGTTCCTGCGCCTGGAAACGATGCTTCCAGGGCGGTGAAACATCTGCAGCATGCACGCGCGCCCTGGACGACCCGACCTTGGCACGGAGGGAGATGCCTTCATGACAACCACTCTAACGACCGAGGATACTATCGGTTTCTGATGCACCGTCGATGACCACAGGCTTCAGGCCCTTCAGGCTTGCGACCGAGGCGGCATCCGGCAGTCGCCAGCATTGCGACTTCTTCAGGCCCCTCGCCGCGGCCTAGAAAAACAGGCTCATAACCAGATCCTGATCGAAATCGCCGAATCCCTTGCCAAACAGGTTCATTCCGCCAGGATTGTCGGCCTTGTCGTCGATGCCGATGCGGAAACGGATGGAGTGATGATCGGCGATGCCAAGCGAAGAGATCGTCTGCGTCGAGACCATGGCGCCGTCGATCCAGGTGCCGGTGTCGTCGATCGTCCAGGTCTTCAGCTTGCCGTATTGCGAGCCGCTGAGCTTCCACCAGGCTGGAGAATAGAGGCCGCGCCGGTCGCCATAATCGCCTGGAGACGTCCAGTGACCAGCCTTGATGCCGTTGATCCAGATCGAGATGTCGGAGGGCCAGTTGGCGTTGGTGGCCGGCGTCTCCGAGCTGAGTTCCGCGGAGAACTCGACCTTGCGGATTCTCCTGCCGGAGACCTTGGCATTGTTGGGAAACTTGTACTCCACATAGCCGCGGGTAAACCACAACAGGGCAGCCTGCATGCGCTGCGGATCGAGAAAGACCTCCTGCACGTCAAGCATGCCGATGACATTGTTGACAGAGCAGAGGCCGCAGGGCGCTCCCACCTCGAACTCGGTGAAGAGACCGATCGGCATGCTGACGGTCACGACATCTTCGGACGCCTTTGTGCCACCGCTGTCGAAGCGGATGAGGATCTCGTCATAGATGCTGGAACAGATCTTCTGGTTACCCTTCGTCGCCTTCATCGTGTGGGTCTGGATGAGACCGGCAAGTTCCAGCGCCTTGAGGTTGGTTGCTGCCGTCGATTGCGGCAGCCCCATGCGGCCGGCAATGTCATTCACGTTCAAGGGCCCCAACTGGCGGAGCAGATTGAGTATTTCTATGCGCGTCGCGGAACCGAGGGCCTGGACGACTTCGACGTCCTTGATGGGATCGACGGTGAGAAGTTTCGTCTCCATGCGCAGCTACTGGTTCTTTCTTGTTAGATCGTTGCTGATATCACGGCAGCCTGTCTGGTGTCGCGGCTTTTTCTGGACGTTTCCGCCGCTGCCCAGGCCCTGAAAGGCCGGCGGGCAACGACGCCCGGGAACGGATGGCGAAGGTTTATCCTCGTCATCCCTTGATTCCGGAAGACAGCATCAGCGCCTGCGTCACCCGCTTCTGGAAGAGCAGATAGGCGACAGCAACCGGCATTGCGGCGAGGATTGCCACTGCCATGTCACGCGCATATTTGACGCCGAAAGCATCTCTCGTCTGGGTAATGCCGACGGTGATTGTCATCATCTCATCGGAGTTGGTGACCAGGAATGGCCAGAGAAACGCGTTCCAGGCCATGATGTAGGTGATGATCGCAAGCGCTGTGGTGATACCCCAGTTCAAGGGCAGATAGAGCTTGAAGAGGATCTGGAACTCACCACAACCATCAAGCTTGGCAGCCTCCCGCAACTCCTTCGGAACGGAATCAAAGAATTGTTTGTAGACGATGACGACGACCGGAACGATGAGCTGTGGCAGGATGATCCCGCCCCAGGTATTGATGAGGTTCAGCTTATGCATCAGTACGAACTGCGAGATAACGAGCGCCTGCGAAGGCACCATGAAGCTCGCGAGGATGATGCCGTAGAGCAGCTTTCGTCCGGGGAAGACGATCTGCGACAGCGCGTAGGCGCACATGACGCTGATCACGATCACCACGACGGTGACAGTGATCGAGGTGACGATGGAATTCAGGTACCAGGTCGAAAGCTTCGTTTCGAACAGCGCATAGTAGTAGGCCGAAAAATTGAAGACGTCGGGAATGAACGTCGTTTTCGACACGACCTCCTGTTCGGGTTTCATCGAGGTCACAATTGCCCAGTAGATGGGGAATGCCCACATGCAGGCGATGCAGAAGGTGAGGACGAGCAGCAGCAGGTTGCCGATGTTCTTGCCGGGCATTTTAGCGCTCCCTTACCCGCAACAGCTGATATTGTAGCACCGAGACGATGACGATGATCATGAAGAGCAGAACCGCAACGGCGGAGCCGACGCCGCCATGGTTCGTGCGAAACGCCTCGCGATAGACGAGTTGCAACAGGACGTAGGTCGAATTGAACGGGCCGCCTTCGGTGAGCAGGTAGACCTGATCGAAAATCTTCAGCTGAAGGATCAGTTGCAGCGTCAGGACGAGCGCGGTGACCGGCCAGATAAGAGGCCAGGTGATGCGCCGGAAACATTGCCAGCGCGTCGCGCCGTCGAGCATCGCAGCCTCATAGTAGTCATGGGGAATGTTCCGCAACCCGGCAATGAAGAGCAGCAGGTTGAAGCCGTTGGTCCACCAGACGGTCACCAGCGCCACCATGGGCATCGCCCAAAGCGGATCGCGAAACACGCTGATGCGTTTGCCGGTGACGAATTCGATGACGAACTGCGCAACGCCGAACTGCTGATCCAGCACCCATTTCCAGATCTGGGTCACGACCGAAACGGGCAGGATGTAAGGTATGAAAAACAGAACCAGGATCAGGCTCTGCAGCCAGCCCTTCAGACGCACGACCATCAATGCCAGACCGAGGCCGATTAGCGTATTCGGAACCACAGTCAGCACGACGAAATAGCCGGTATTCCAGAACGACGTGAAGAAGAGCTTCTGATGGAAGAGCTTCACGTAGTTGTCGAAACCCACCCATTTGCCGTCGCCGATAAGAGGCGCGTCGGTGAAGCTCAAGGCAAACATCTTGAAGACGGGGTAGGCAAATACGACCATATAGGCGATCAGGAACGGCGCGATCATTACGATGGCGGTCAGCGTCTTGCGCCGTTTTTCACTGGTAACCACGAACATCTCCCTCAGAGCGGTGCTGGCCGGAGGTTTCGCTCCGGCCAGGCTCGTCTTACATCTGGCTCTTCAGCTCGTCGCGCATCTGCTCGATCGCGTCTGCCGGGTCGAGCTGGCCGTTGAGCGCAGGAACCACGAAGTTCTGGGTTGCCTCGTAGATCGGGCCGGCGACCCCGGCGAGCTTGGAAACCGGATCAAACGTGGCCGTGTTTGCAAGCTTTGCATAGGTCGCATTCGGCTGCATTTCCTTGAATTCCTTGGTGTCGGTCACCGGCTTGTAGGCCGGGATATGACCGGCGGAAGCCCAGGAGATGCTGTGCTCGTTCATCCAGTTGATAATCTCGAGCACGATCTTCACCTTCTCCGGAGAGATCGGCTTGGAGTCACTGTTCGGGATCGCGAAAGAGTGCGAGTCCGCCCAGGTCGCCTGCGTGCCCATCAGGTTCGGGATTTCGATGGCACCCCACTCGAAGCCAAGATTGCCGTTCTTGGCAAGGTCAGTCATCGTCGGCACTTCCCAGACGCCGTTGATGTGCATCGCAGCTTTGCCCGAGGTGAACAGCGCGATCGACGCTTCATAGGAGATCAGCTTCGGCGCGTAACCGGTGGATACCCAGTTCGCCATGGTTTGCAGCGCTTTCACGCCTGCGTCGCCTGGCAGGATTTCATCGCCGTCGATGAACTTGGCGCCCTGTTGGGAGAGCAGCGTGTAAAAGACGCGCCACATGGAGCCGCCTTCATCCGTGTGCAAGGACAGCGGATACTCGACCTTGCCGGTTGCCTTAATCTTTTCCAGGGCCGCATTGAAATTCTCAAGGCCATCGAGACCCTTCGGCAGGCCATCATCGCCGAGCAGGCCCGCTTCCTTCAGGATCGTCTTGTTGTAGTAGAGAACAATGGAATGAACGTCGAAGGGAATTCCGTAGACCTTATTGTCGAATGTCGCCTGTTTCCAAGCAGCATCGACATAGTTTTCCTTCTTGATACCTGCACCAGCGAGCTCTTCTTGCGAGATCGGACGCAGGATGCCGGTCGGCACGGCCAGCGGGTAGCGCGACATGTGATAGGTCATGATGTCGGGCTGTTGGCCGACGGCGGCCGAAGTCTGGACCTTGGTGTAGAAGGGCACGCCCCATTCGAGCGTGGTCGCGTTGATCCTGATATCCGGATGGGTATCGTTGAACTCCTTGATGAGCGCCTTCATACGAACGCCGTCGCCGCCGCTCAGGAAGTCCCACCAGGTAATGTCGGTTTGCGCGAATGCGGCTGCTGAGGGCAGCAAGGCGATCGCCGCGGAAACGGCGAGTTTCAGTAGCTTCTTCATCGGTTCCTCCTCGATAAAAGTGTGGTTTACTCATCACCCCAAGGCATCGGGGTACCCCTCACCGCCGGCCTCCTCCAAGGTCGGCAATGTTCTTCTTCAGTCAGGTCCGACGTGTCCCGCCCGGCTGGGCTGCGGCCGTCAGCTGAGCCGTCCGCCCTCGGTGTCGAAGGCCAACATTTCGGGCACTCTCAGAGAGAGACTGATCTTCTCCTTCGGCTGTGGACGGCCATCACGACATTCGACGGTCATTTCCGTACCGTTTCCCGTCAGAACATGCAGATATCCGGTGCCGCCGAGTTCCTCGATGAATTCAGCGGTGACCGGCACTGTCACAGCGCCTTGTCTGGCGCCGAGTTCGATATGCTCCGGCCGCACGCCGACATAGACCTGTGTACCGACGGCGACCGCCGTGCGGGCCGGCAGATCGAAAGCCTGACCCGGTGCATCCTCGAGTGCGACCCGCAGGGCGTTGCCGTTTGCCGCGAGGGCCCTGCCCTTCAGGAAATTCATGCCGGGCGAGCCGATGAAGCCGGCGACGAACATGTTGGCCGGGTTCCGGTAAAGCTCCAGCGGCGCACCGATCTGCTGCACGAGGCCGGCTTTCAGCACGATGATCTTGTCGGCAAGTGTCATTGCCTCCACCTGATCGTGGGTGACATAGACCATCGTGGCGCCGATCTGCCGGTGCAGACGGGCGATCTCCATACGCATCCTGACGCGCAGCTCGGCATCGAGGTTGGATAGCGGTTCGTCGAACAGGAAGACGCGCGGTTCGCGTACGATTGCCCGACCAATCGCGACGCGCTGGCGCTGGCCGCCTGACAGTTGACTAGGCTTGTGGTTGAGATATTCGCCGAGCCGCAGGATTTCGGCAGCCGCCTTAACCTTGCGCTCGATCTCTGCCTTCGGGCGCCGACCGATCGTCAGGCTGAAGGCCATGTTTTCGTAAACGGAGAGGTGCGGATAGAGCGCGTAAGACTGAAAGACCATCGCCACTCCGCGCTTGGAGGCCTCTCGATGGGTCACGTCCTCGCCCTCGATGGCGATCTTGCCGCCGCTCGTCTCTTCCAGCCCGGCAATCATCCTGAGCAGGGTCGACTTGCCACAGCCCGAGGGACCGACGAAGACGGCGAATTCCCCCTGCTCTATCTCGATGTCGACGCCATGAATGACCTTAAGCGCGCCGAAAGATTTGCTGACATTCGTCAACCGGATACCAGACATTGATCCTCCCGATCCTCGTCATGATCGGGACGGCCTATCCGAGCCGCCCCGAACCGGCCCTTCTAGGCCGAGGCGACGGACAGCAGCACGAAGTGGTACGACTTCGGCGGCAGTGAGCCCGAGAGCGTGCCCGTATCGGTGACGGAAAGGCTTGAACCCGCCTTCGGCACGATGCGTGTCTGATCTTCAACCGAATTGCGCGCTTTCAGATCATCGCCAACCATCGTGCGATGCTGGAGGATCGTGGCACCCTTGAAGCCTTGCAGGTCGACACTGAGGTCCATGACTTCGTCGAGGCTGCGATTGATCGCAAAGAGCGCAATCGTCTTGCCGTCGTCCTGCAGGACGGCCGACAGGTCGAGATAGGGTACGTCCTGGGCCACGTCGCAGTCATAGGTCGGACCAGAAGCGGAAACCGTCAGCGCCGTGCCGCGCCCGTATTTCGATGCGTACTGCAGCGGATAGTAGATCGACTGCCGCCAAGCCGGGCCGCCAGCCTTGGTAAGGATCGGTGCGATCACGTTGACGAGCTGTGCCATGCAAGCGATCTTGACGCGATCGGAGCGACGGATGAAGACGTTGATCAAGGAAGCGACGAAGATTGCGTCTTCCAGATTGTAGAGCTCTTCGAGAAGCGGCGGAGCTTCCGGCCAATCCCAATTCTTGTAGCGCTGATCGTCTTCCTTACGGTCATGGTACCAGACATTCCACTCGTCGAAGCAGATCTTTACGTCACGCTTCGAGCGCTTCTTCGTCTTGATATAGTCGATGACGCCGCCGATGGTGACGATGTAGCGATCGAGATCGATCGCCTTGGCGTAGTAGTTCAGCGTATCATTTTCCTCATTGCCGAAATACTTGTGCAGCGAGATGTAGTCGACACTGTCATAGCTCGCATCGAGGACGGTTGCTTCCCATTCGGGATAGGTCTTCATCTTGTCGTTGGACGAGCCGCAGACCACTGTTTCGAGGGTCTTGTCAAAATATTTGAAAGCCTTGCTGACTTCGTTGGCAAGATGTCCGTATTCGGCCGCGGTCTTGTGGCCGACCTGCCAGGGGCCGTCGATCTCGTTGCCGAGGCACCAGATGCGCACATTGTGCGGGTCCTTGTAGCCGTGCTTGACGCGCAGGTCGCTCCAGTAGGTGCCGCTGGGATGGTTGCAATATTCGAGGAAGTTGCGGGCGTCGTTCAGGCCGCGGGAGCCGAGGTTCATCGCCAGCATCATTTCGGTGTTTGCCAGCTTCGACCAGTCGGCAAACTCGTTGACGCCCATCTGGTTCGTCTCGCGGGTCCGCCAGGCAAGATCAAGACGCGTCGGGCGCTGGTCGCGCGGACCGATACCGTCTTCCCAGTGATAAGCCGAAACGAAATTGCCGCCGGGATAGCGTACGATCGGCATATCCAGATCGCGGACCATATCAAGAACGTCGGTACGGAAGCCATTCGAATCCGCTTTTTCGTGGCCCGGCTCGTAAATTCCGGTGTAAACGGCCCGTCCCATATGTTCGAGAAATGAACCGTAGACCCTCTTGTCTACGGTCGAGATCGTGAATTCCCTGTTCAGGGTTGCCTTTGCGCGCATCGGTGTTCCTCGTTTATTGAATTCGATTTTTTGGCACGCTAATCTGTATGATTTTTTATTTCAAGATATTTGTTTTATATCGAAATATCAGATTTAAATGGAGGTGTAAGCGCCTGGGGCGGCAAGGCAGCGGGACAATGCGCGCCTGATCCCGGTCGAAGGTTGCTGAATGGAAAGGGCTACGCCCAGACTGTCGGGAATGCCCGAGGTGGCTTCTATGTGGCCGGGCGCTGCTTGATGATGAGGACCGGGACCTCAGACAGGTTGACCACCTTTGAGGCCTGGCTTCCGATAATCAATCTGTTGACGAAACCGCGGCTGTGCGAGCCCATGACGATAAGATCTGCGTCAATCGCCTACGCAGTCTCAAGAATGCCTTCATAGGCATTGATGTATTCCACAGTTTCGGTTCGTGCGCCGGTTCCGGCTATCGCTGCCGCCTTCCTCAGAACCGCCTCACACTGATCGACGTTGGCGCGGCGTAGGTGTCGGAAATCGCTCGTAATCACCGATTGAACGCGTGCAGCATCCTCGTTATACGTATGACAAAATGCAAAATATCGGAGATCATTTTGCTGCAGAAAGTTTTGGGCGAAACCGTCGCGGAGAGCAGCTATCGGCAGATCAAGGCCGATATCATCTTTGGGAGACTGTCACCTGGGCAAAAGCTGAAGCTCGAAAATCTGAAAGCAGCCTATGATACGAGCGTCAGCACGCTCCGGGAGATTCTGAACCGTCTGACATCGGAAGGGCTTGTCATCGCCGAGGGTCAGCGCGGATTCGAAGTCGCGCCTGTTTCGGAGGCAGATCTGCGGGAAATCGCTGCGCTGCGGCTGCTGCTGGAAGAACATGCGCTCGATCAATCCTTCGCACAGGGCGGTGTCGAATGGGAGGCCGCATTGATGGCGGCTCACTACAAGCTCGCCCGCATGGAAGGAGTGATGGCCTCCGGCGACACCAGCAAGACTGAAGACTGGAAGCGCTACGATTGGGAATTCCACCAGGCTTTGATCTCGGCCTGCGGATCGCGTCTCCTCATGGAAACGCATTCCGCCGTCTTCGACAAATACCTGCGCTATCAGATGGTGGCCTTGTCATACCGCGGAAACGTCGCAGAAGCTGAGCATCGGCAACTTCTGGAAGCGGCACTGGCCCGCGACAGCGCGACCGCGAAGAAAATCCTTGAGCGCCACATCCTCGGCGGGGTCGAGCACGCCCTTGCCCAGCAGCGACTATGACGCGTGACATCTAGGCATATCAGGAAACACCATGCTCAAGCCTGTAACCGAACCCTCTGAGACGGTCAGCGATGTCGTCCTGCGCCAGATCCGCGAGGACATCATTTCCGGCAGGCTCGTGCCGGGTGCAAAGATCAAGCTCGAACAGGCAAAGGAGCGCTATTCGATCAGCGTCTCTTCCTTGCGCGAAATCCTGAGCCGTCTAACGACCGAAAACCTGGTGCTTGCAGAAGGACAGCGCGGCTTTGAGGTCAGCCCCGCCTCCCGCAAGGAGCTGGAGGAACTTGCGGACCTTCGCATTGTCCTCGAGACGCATGCGATCGCTCTCTCCTTCGCTGCCGGAAACCTCGAATGGGAGGGAAGGATCGTTGCCGCGCACCATAAACTCGCGGCGGCCGAGAAGACGCTGCTCTGCGGGGATGTCTCACGCACGATCGATTGGGTTCGTTACGACTGGGAGTTCCATCAGGCGATTGTCTCGGCCTGCAATTCGACCACGCTGATGACTATTCTTTCTTCCGTCTTCGACCGTTTTCTGCGTTATCACATGCTGGCCCGCAGTTTTCGCGGGCAGCCGGTCGTCGATGATCACAAGCTTCTTTTCAAGCTCGCATTGAAGCGTGATGTCGAGGGCGCGCAAGCCGTGGTCCGGCAGCATATCCAGAGTGGTGTTGACCACGTGCTGAAAAGCGGTCGGCTTCCTTAGGCCGCCGCAAGGTCAGATCGCATCCCTCGGCACGCCCTCGGGCCGCATCTGCTTCTTCAAAGCAGCAATGCGGAAGATGGCGTTGGGCGCACCATAGCCGCGATAGCCGCGGCGTTCGACGATTTCGAAAAAGAAGCCTTCGCCGTAGGTCCCGCTGTAGAGCTGGAAATACTCGCCGTGCTCGTCGCGATCATAGAGAATGTTCTCCACTTTCAACCGCTCGCTGAGCTGTGGATCAAGGCCGAAGCGCGCCTCGACGTCATCATAGTAGTTTGGCGAGATGTGAAGCGCCTTGAAGCCTCTTTCGCGCAGCGATTTCGCTGTCGCGAAGATGTCGTCTGTCGAAAATGCCAGATGCTGGATGCCGGATCCGAATTTCTCTGCGATGAAGTGGCCGGCAAGCGTGCGACGATTTTCCGCGCCGTTCATGGTGATGCGGAGCGAGCCCGTGTCGTTCTCGACGACCTGACTGCGCACCACCCCGCCAGGGTCGATGATGTCGACCATCGGCGTCTTTTTTGTTTCGAAGATCGCAGTGTAGAACAACAGCCACGTCAGCATCTCGTCATAGGCCACGGTCTGCGCAATATGATCAACCCGCCGCAGACCCGCATCGCCGGCGTCCTTACCATCGACCGCTTCGAAGTCGATCCTGGAAAATTGCCCGAGCGGACTCTTGTCGTCGATCAGGTAGATCAACGCGCCGCCGACGCCGCGAATGGCTGGAATTTCGAGCTCGCCGTCGGCAACGGCCTGACGGAACGGTTCGGCATCAAGGGCAATCGCGCGCCGGTAGGCCGCGGCGGCATCATCGACGACGAGTGCCATCGCGTAGGCAAAGGTTCCGTGAACAGCGTAAGCAGCATTGGCAAAACCAACCGGCTCGACGTTGACCAGAATGCGGATGTCGCCCTGCTGATACAGACTGACCTTCTTGGAGCGGTGAACCGCCGCCTTGCGAAAGCCGAGTGCCCTGATCAGACCATCGAGCTCGACGGCCTCCTCCTCATCGGTGGCAAATTCGACGAAGCCGACGCCCTGTGCGGACGCTCTCGGGGGCATGTCGATGCCGATCCTGGCACTTGTGCTGCGGCTGACCTGGTCACCGAGATAGATCAGCGACCGGTGGCCGTCTGCGGCAATCTCGCGGGTGGAACCGCCGCGGAACTGGTCGTTGAAGATCTCAAGCGAGAAATAGCCATCGTAGCCTGTCGAGGCGACAGCCTCGGTAAACGCGGCGACTGGAAGATCACCCTCGCCCGGCATGTTGCGGAAGTGGCGGCTCCAGTAGAGGAGATCCATATCGATCAGCGGAGCATCGGCGAGCTGGACGATGAAGATCCTCTCCGGCGGAATGGAACGGATTGAATTGACATCGATTTTTCGTGACAGCGAGTGGAAGCTGTCGAGGATGAGCCCGACGTTCGGGTGGTTTGCCCGCCGCACGATCTCCCAGGCATCCCGGTGGTCGTTGATAAAGCGTCCCCAGGCGAGCGCCTCGTATCCGACCCTCAAGCCCCTTTTCGCAGCGCGCTCGCCGAGCTCATGAAAATCGGCGGCTGCGCGGTCGATGCCGCCAAGCGCCGCGGATGAAACGTTGGAGCACACAAGCACAAGGTCGGTTCCGAGCTCCTGCATGACATCGAATTTGCGCTCGGCCCGGTCGAAGGTACGGCTGCGCAGGGGTTCCGGCATGCCTTCGAAGTCACGGAACGGCTGGAAGAGCGTTACCTCCAGACCGAGATCCCTTGCCATCCTCCCGACTTCGGCGGGCCTGCCGTCGAAGGCCAGAAAGTCGTTCTCGAATATCTCCACACCGTCGAAACCTGCTTTCGCAATTGCTTCCAGCTTTTCCGGCAATTCGCCACTGATGCTCACCGTGGCAATCGAGGTCTTCATGATCAGAACCCTTTCGTACTCAGCTGACAGGGGCAACATCGATCGATGCCGCCATCCTCCCAAATTGACCGCAAGGCATTATGCCGAATGTCGTGACGATTTCAATTCAAGTGGCAAAAAACGAATCATCATAGATTTTCAGAAAAATATGTTGATTTAGGACAAGCTGTCTGACAAGGATTAGGACATACGGTCAGGGAGAGTGGACTGTCGCGGTCGCAAATGGCCGCCCAACGGAGGAGGAATCCATGCTGAAATCAATGCTAACGCGGCGAAACGCGATGCTTTGCGCTGCCGCTCTGATAGCCGCAGCCGGGCTGGCAAGGCCGGCCGCCGCCATTACCCCGGACGAAATCAAGGCCCGAGGAAAAATCATCGTCGGCATCCAGGGCGACAACCCGCCGTGGGGCTTCGTCACGAGCGGCGGCAAGCAGGATGGCCTCGACGCGGATATCGCAACTCTTTATGCCAAGGAGCTCGGCGTCGAGGTCGAGTTCGTGCCGCTGGAGGTCAATAACCGCATACCGGCGCTGACGACGGGTCGCGTCGACGTGCTGTTTGCAACCATGGCGATGCTGCCGGACCGCGCCAAGGCCGTTCAGTTCTCCAAGCCGTACGTCGCCAATGCGATCGTGCTGATTGCTCCGAAATCCATGCCGATCAAGACCAATAACGACATGGCGAACCTGACGATCGGCGTCGCGAAAGGTGCGGCACAGGATACCCAGGTGACCAAGAATGCGCCGCAAACGGCAACAATCCGCCGCTTCGATGGCGACGCTCCGAGCGTCCAGGCTCTTGTCTCCGGCCAGGTCCAGGCTCTCGGCGGCAACATCTTCTACATGGACCGCGTCGAGAAGGCCCGCCCGGGCGAATTCGAAAACAAGCTCGAATTCCAGAAGCTCTACAATGGTGCCTGCACGCGGCTGGGGGAAAAGGAAATCAACGCTTCGATCAACGCCTTCATCGACAAGATCAAGGCCAACGGCGAACTGAAGACCATCTACGACAAGTGGATGAAAGTTCCCGTACCGGAATTTCCGGAGAAGCTCGAGGGCATCCCCTTCGCCGCCAACTGACCGGCCGACCTGTTCCAGCGGGTAGGAGCGACGGGCATCACGATGCCCGTCGACGTTGCCGCTATACCTGAGAAGCCGTGCGTTTCGAGGAGCGCGACCATGACCAAGACCATCTTTGTGCTCAACGGGCCGAACCTTAATCTCCTTGGCCAGCGCGAGCCGACCATTTACGGCACCACGACGCTCGCCGACATCAAGGAAAGATGCATTGTCCGGGCACGGGGCCTAGGCTTTATGGTCGACTTCCGGCAGACCAATTTCGAGGGGGAACTGGTCGAAAGCGTGCATCAGGCGCGGAACGAGGCGTGCGGCATCATCATCAATCCGGCTGCCTATACCTTCACATCGATCGCCCTGCTTGACGCGCTGAAGACCTTCGATGCGCCGAAGATCGAACTGCATATATCGAATGTGCATGCCCGCGAGAGCATCTACCACAATTCACTGATCTCGCGCGTCGCGACCGCAATCATGATTGGTTTCGGCGCCCGTGGTTACGAACTGGCGATCGAGGCGATGGCCGAAATGGCAGGGCGGAGCTGAGCGCGGCATGAACTACCAACTTGATTTCACGCCAGTCATCGATGGGCTTGCGAGCCTGCTACTTGGCTGTCTCGGCACCTTCCTGCTGGCGATCTGCGGCATGCTGCTTGCGATCATCATCGGCGTTGGCGGCGTAGCCCTGCGCGACTCGCCTCTGAAGCCCGTCCGCTGGCTGGTGATCGGTTTCGTCGAACTGATCCGCAATACGCCGTTCCTGGTGCAGATTTTCTTTCTCTATTTCGCCCTGCCGCTTGCCGGCATCCGGCTCGACCCGACGCCGACGGCGATCATCGCCCTCGGCATCAACGGGGGCGCTTATGCGATCGAAATCATCCGTGGCGGCGTCCAATCCATCCCCAAGGGCCAGATGGAAGCCGGGTTGGCGCTTGGCCTGCATAAGCTGCAGGTGTTTCGGCTGGTCATCCTGAAGCCTGCGTTGCGGGCGGTCTACCCGTCGTTGACCAGCCAGTTTGTGCTGCTGACGCTGTCTACCAGCATTGCTTCGGCAATTTCTGCTTACGAGTTGACCTCGGTGTCCCAGCGCATCGAATCCGAAAGTTTCCGGAGCTTCGAAGTCTATTTCACCGTGACGATCTTCTACCTCGTCATTTCCTGGCTGATGATGCGTTTGTTCTCGCTCCTGTCGGCCCGCTACTTCAGCTATCCGGTCAAATAGGAGACGAACGATGGGCACGGACGAATTCGTCTTTCTCCTGATCGGCCTCAAGTGGACCGTTCTTCTGTCAGCAGTGGGCTTCGTGTGCGGCGGCATTGCAGGGCTTGGCGTAGCATTGGCGCGCACCTCGCAATGGCCGCTGTTGGAGCGCGTGACGGCGGGCTATATTGGCATTTTTCAGGGCACGCCGCTGCTCATGCAGCTCTTCGTCGTCTATTACGGGCTTGCCCTGATCGGCCTGAAGCTCGACGCCTGGCTCGCGGTCGCGATCGGTTTGACGCTGCATGCCAGCGCCTATCTTGGCGAGATCTGGCGTGGCTCGATCGATGCCGTGCCTCGCGGCCAGACGGAGGCGGCAAAAGCGCTCAGCCTCAAATACATCTCGCGCATGAAGGATGTGATCCTGCCGCAGGCAATCCGCATCTCCCTGCCCGCGACGGTTGGCTTCCTCGTGCAGTTGATCAAGGGAACGTCATTGGCTTCCATTGTCGGCTTCACCGAACTGACCCGGGCCGGCAACATCATCTCCAACCAGATCTTCCAGCCGCTGACGGTCTTTGGGATCGTTGGTGCGCTCTACTTCCTGATGTGCTGCCCGCTGACGATCCTCGGCGCACGGCTCGAACGCCGCTTCGCCGCCTCTGGTGCCCGCTGAACGCCGTTGATGAGAACGAGACCATGAGCAACATGTCGACATCTGCCGCCGAGACCATGATCACCATGACCCACGTGGAGAAATGGTATGGCGCGTTTCAAGCGCTGCACGACATCAACATGTCCGTGCAAAAAGGCGAGAAGATCGTTCTCTGCGGACCTTCCGGCAGCGGTAAGTCGACGCTCATCCGCTGCATCAATCACCTGGAGAGCTACGAGAAGGGCGAGATCCGCGTCGGCGGCATCCTGATGGGAAACCAGGCCAAGGCGATCGACGCCATCCGCCGTGAAGTCGGCATGGTTTTCCAGCAGTTCAATCTCTTTCCGCACCTGACGGTCCTCGAGAACTGCATGCTGGCGCCGATGCGGTCACTCGGGCTGCGAAAGCCGGAGGCCGAAGAGCGTGCCCGCGCACTTCTGAACAGGGTCAAGATTCTGGAACAGGCCAGCAAATACCCCATCCAGCTTTCCGGTGGCCAGCAGCAGCGCGTGGCCATCGCTCGAGCGCTATGCATGCGACCGAAGGTGATGCTCTTCGACGAGCCGACGTCGGCTCTCGATCCCGAGATGGTCAAGGAGGTCCTCGACACCATGATCAGCCTCGCCGACGAAGGCATGACGATGATCTGCGTGACGCACGAGATGGGCTTTGCCCGCCAAGTCGCCGACCGGGTGATCTTCATGGCGAGCGGCGCGATCGTTGAGGAAGCCCAACCCGCGGACTTCTTCACCAATCCGCGCCACGACCGCACGCGCAAGTTCCTCGGCGAAATCCTTCGAAACTGAATCTGGGGACGTTGAATGACTAGCCAAACTACCCCGTTGAAGATCGCGGTCATGGGCGCGGGCCTGATAGGCAAGCGCCATATCGAAAGGATATCGGCTGAGCCGCGGGCGATGCTTGGCGCGATCATTGATCCGTCCACCTCGGCAAGAGATTTCGCTTCTCGCAAGGGCGCTACCTGGTTTTCGACCCTCGCGGAAGCCAAAGCGAATGTGCCACTTGACGGCATCATCATTGCAACGCCCAACGAGCTCCATACAGAGAATGCGCTTGAAGCCATTCACGCGGGGCTGCCGACGCTCGTCGAAAAGCCGATCGCGCACGATGCCGCTGCGGCGGAGACCATCGCGGCAGCGGCCGAAGCTGCAGGTGTACCAATCCTGATCGGTCATCACCGTCGGCACAATCCGATGATCAAGGCGGTCAAACAGATCCTTGACAGCGGCCGGTTGGGGACGGTCCTGACGGCACACGGGAGCTTCTGGGTTGCCAAGCCGGACGACTATTTTGATGTAGATTGGCGGCGCGAGGCGGGCGGCGGTCCAATCCTCATCAACCTGGTCCACGATGTTGACCTCTTCCGTTACTTCTTTGGGGGGGTCGACAGCGTCCATGCGATGCAGTCGAATTCCACGAGACAACTGGCTGTCGAGGATACCGCTGTCATCCTGGTCCGGTTCGAGAGCGGTGTTCTTGCGACGTTTAATGCGTCCGATGCCATCGCCTCGCCATGGAGTTGGGAACTGACAGCCGGCGAAAACCCCGCCTATCCCCGGCAGGATCAGTCCTGCTACCAGATTGGTGGCACCACCGGGTCGCTTTCCATCCCCCAGCTCACGCTTTGGACGAGTGTCGGAGCGCCGAACTGGCTGGAACAGCTGGTCCAGGAGCACGTCGCATTTGATGCCGCCGATCCGCTCGCCGTCCAGCTCAACCATTTCTGCGATGTCATATCAGGCAAGCAAAGCCCGCTTGTCAGTGCGCGGGAGGGGCTTGCGACCCTTCGGGTAATTGAGGCTATCAAATCGTCTGCGCGTTCGGGTCAGACTGTCCTGCTCAACAACGCCGTGACCAAGGGGACGCTATCATGATCAGCGGCACCACACGGCTCATCGCACATCTCGGCTACCCGACGGAGTCCTTTAAGGCGCCGCTGATCTACAATCCCTACTTTGAAACCAGTGGGATCGATGCCATCGTTGTCCCAATGGGCTGCAAACCCGAGGACTACCCGTCCTTCCTCAAGGTCCTGTTCCGGCTCTCCAACATCCACGGGGCGCTCGTGACCATGCCGCACAAGGTCACGACGATGAGCCTCCTCGACACAATATCCACGAACGCCAAGGTAGCGGGCTCATGCAATGCGATCCGCCTCGGCTCTAGTGGCGAACTGATCGGCGACATGTTTGACGGCGACGGCTTTGTCCGGGGGCTGCTGCGCAAGGGGCGAAAAGTAGCAGGAACCGATGTGCTGATCGCCGGGGCTGGCGGCGTTGGTTCTGCGATCGCCGCTTCGCTGGCTGCGGCGGGTGTTCGACGCATCGCTCTTCATGACGGTAACATGATCGCTCTGAGCGGGCTGCATGAACGACTGAACACCTATTATCCGGACACCCAGGTCACGGCCGGCTCTGCGGACCCAAGCGGTTTTGACATCGTCGTCAACGCAACGCCGCTCGGCATGCGCCAGGATGATCCGCTGCCCGTCGACGTATCACGTCTCTCCCCTGACACCTTCGTCGGCGAAGTTGTCATGAAAACGGAGATCACCCCGTTTCTCGCCGCAGCTCGCGCCAGGGGATGCGCCTTTCAGGTCGGCACCGATATGCTCTTCGAACAGATCCCGGCGTATCTCGAATTCTTCGGCTTCCCGACAACGACAGCCGAGGAACTGCGAAAGATCGCAAGCCTCTGACGCGGCGCGCTCGCCAACCGCAGCTTCACCCTTTCTTGAGTGCTGAACAGGGCGCTTCGCTACGGTCCCGGCGCCTTTGGCCCCACAGGGGATCGCCCAGGCGGTCGATGCATTCGCGCGCCCCGGCCTTTCAATCCAGGCCGACCCGCTTTGCACCCTGCCGAAACAAGACCTGGTCGTCGCGAGGAAAATGGAAGGCCGACATGAAGTCACCAAGGCGGTAGGCCGGATATCGATCGTGAAGCATTGCCAGATACGCTTTTGCTTCAACCAGGCGTCCGGCAATGGAAAGGCAAAGCGTCGCGATCGCCAGAATATGGGCATGGGCGTTCGGACGGGCTGCGGCCTTGACACCCCAATCTGCGGCGTCCTCGATGTTGCCGAGACGCACGAGGGCCAGGGCTCGGCTCGCGAGCATTCCGAAAAGCAGCGGGTCGAAAGGACTGAGCGCGCGGGAGTGATCGGCTGCAACAACCGCTGCACGCGGATCACCGGACTGGGATTGAACGAAGGCGAGAGAGTAGTGGGCGATGGCGAAGCTTGGGCTCAGTTCGACTGCCTGTTGCAGCTCACCGACCGACTGATCGTGCAGCGCCCGTAACCACAGCGCTCGACCCATGGCAAGGTGGGCCGTCGGGTCCCGCTCGTCTGCCATCATGCTCTGGCTCGCCGCCCGATAGGCAAGCTCGGCCTCGGCGTCGCGATCTGCCCAATGCTGAAAGGCACTCTGGAAATGGGTAAAGGACAGCCCGGCATGGGCGCGGGCAAATGTCGGGTCCAGTCCTATTGCTCTTTCGAAAAAAAGCTGCGCTTGCTCGTTGTCGCTTTTGGTGAAGCGATACATGTGCCAGAGCCCCAGGTGGTGAGCCTCCCACGCATCAAGAGAGTTCGGCGCCTTCAGGAGGGCACGATTGCTCTCGATCGCCTCGACTTCGCGCTCGATCGAGACGACGATTCTGCTGCCGATTTCGTCAAGGAGGAGGAAGGTATCGGCAACCCGGCGCTCGAAGACATCAGTCCAGGCGATGCGAGACGACCTTGCTTCGGTCAACTCGACGCGAACG
Source organism: Rhizobium sp. BK399 (assembly GCF_014194695.1). Lineage (GTDB taxonomy): Bacteria > Pseudomonadota > Alphaproteobacteria > Rhizobiales > Rhizobiaceae > Rhizobium. The sequence goes on from NZ_JACIAH010000014.1 coordinate 99,971, forward strand.
ATGATACGGTCAGCGATGCGCTGGAACGATCCGTCGACGACATAGTCGACGCCCAGCAGCTGCGCCGTCTCGCCGACTGTGTGGTGGCGCTCCCTCAGTGCGAACATCGTGCCTTGGGCGATGACGTGAAAGGAGCGAAGCTTCGCAAGCCGGGTGATGATGTCGTATGCCAAAGCATCGCAAGGACCGCCAGGGGCGGCCACGGCCGAGATCTCATTGAACGGCATGATCGCAATCGACGGCCGCCGCGGCTCTTTGGGCAAGGTTTCTGTGTCGCGGGGAGACGATGAGGGCACGGCATTAGCACTGGCCTGTCGCGGCCGGAAGCTGTCGTCGGTCTGTGTTCTCACCGTCAGCCAGGCGTCATGCAGGGGTCGCTCGTTGATACCTTCGGCACGAAAAAGTTTCGTGGTCGCGTCAAGATGCTCCTCGCCCTCTCGAAAACGGCCCGCCCTGGCGAGGGACATCAAGAGCAGTTCGTGCGGGCGAATATCGAAGGGCGAAAGCTGGATCCAGCGATCGAGGTAGGCCTGGGCCTCCTCCGACGGCAAACGCTGCACCATATGCTCAAGAAGGGCGGCATGAATGTCGCGCAGTCGACGGCGCTGCGACACCAGCCATGTTTCGAACGCCGGGCTCCGTTCGAGGCTCGACCCATCGTGAAAGTCGCCGGCAAACAGCGCCGCCAGGGATCGCAACTGGTCTTCAGAATGCGTCTTGAAGCCGTGCTGATAGGCCGTTTCCACCTCGATAGCATCGACAGAGCAGTCCGACAGGTCCAGGCCAACAGCGCCGCCGTCGGTGATAACGCGTTGTTCCCCGATGAGCGACCGGATCTTGCTCAGGCACCATCGCAACTCGCCACGCGGATCGTCAGGAATGTCCCACAGCAGATCGCAAAGCTGTGACCTGCCGCGGGGTCGGGGCGAGAGCGCAAGATAGGCAAGAAGCGATCGCACCTTGCGGGATCCGGGGAGTTTCAGGTCGACGCCGTCGCGCCGGATCGCCATCGGACCAAGCAGTCGGATCTCAAGCGAGCGCCCGTGCTGTTTGGCCTCTGCGCCACCCGATTCCACGCTCGTTCCCACGCCAGCTGCCACGCCGACCCCCACTATCCCCGTCTAAACCAGAGACTGCGGCACGACACGTGCCCAACCACGGTTGCTATAGACGCACCATGAGGCCGACCAATCTGACCGAAGGAGAAAACAATGTCCACATCTGCGGCCGTCGCGCGTGATACTCAGCCAGCCGTTGATTTCGGCGCGCTCAAAGCCCGGCAGCAAAGCGCCTGGTCTTCGGGCGACTACGCAATCGTTGGGACAACCTTGCAAATCGTCGGCGAAAGCCTCTGTGAAGCGCTCGATCTGCGCGCGGGTGCAACGGTGCTCGATGTTGCGGCCGGAAACGGCAACGGCGCGCTTGCCGCCGCCCGACGCTGGTGCGAGGTCACCGCGACCGATTACGTTCCAGCTCTGCTCGAACGCGGCCAGGAGCGCGCCAAGGCCGACCGGCTGCCGATCGCCTTCCAGGTGGCGGATGCGGAACATCTGCCGTTTGCCGACCAGTCTTTCGACAACGTGCTTTCGATTTTCGGCGTGATGTTCACGCCCGACCAGGAGCGCGCCGCGTCCGAGCTTCTTCGGGTCTGCAAGCGCGGTGGTTCGGTCGGTCTTGCGAACTGGACCCCTGACGGTTTCATCGGGCAGATGTTCAAGACGATCGGTAAGCATGTGCCGCCTCCGGCAGGTTCCCGCTCACCGGCGCTTTGGGGTTCACGGGCGCGGCTTGAGGAACTGTTCCCGGGTGCGGTCGCGTCTATCGCGGCGACGCCGCGGCAGTTCGTGTTCCGCTACAAGTCACCGGACCACTGGCTTGAGGTCTTCCGGACCTATTATGGTCCCGTGCTGAAAACATTCGCCGCCCTTGATCCGGTTGCGCGGGATATGCTGACCAACGACCTGCTGGCGCTCATGGAGCGGTTCAATCGCGCCGATGACGGCACCGTGGTCGTGCCAAGCGATTATCTGGAGGTCATCGTCACGAGGCTCTGAACACAGGCTTCCGACACCGGCCGAGCATGGGCTTCTAGCCCCGATGTTCGGCCGTCAGGTCGAGCGGATGTTCTTGAGCCAGGCGCTGCCGCCCGCTTGGAATTGGAACAATGCTCCGATCTTGGAAGCGGATGCCCGATAAAGGCTTGCCCCTGATTGGAGGAGACTTATACGCGAGAAAATCGCGCCAGGGGGTAACATGACACCGTCTGAATTTAGAGCGGCCGTGGAGGTCGCAAGACTGTCGGCAAGCGACATTCACGAACTGCTCGGGGTCGACGAACAAACCCGCCGGCGGTTGGCCGCCGGCGAGCAACCCGTGCCACGTTGCGTCGCCTTGTGCCTGTGGCTGATGGCAGCCTATGGCGTTTCGATCCTCGAGGCGCGCGTTCTTGCGGACGATCCGAGTGTCGCGACGCCGGCTTAGTCGAATCATCCCACCGCTCATGACGATCGCAGCACCCCGTCCGAGGTCGACGCACGAGGCCACCGGACGGGGCAGCGCTGCGACATGTCCCCTGTTTCCCAGACACCTATCAATGAGCCCGCGACAGATCCGCCCATCATTGCTCATGAGCGGTCTATTCCCATTGCAACCTGCGGCCGGCCTTCGATGTCACGAAGTTGTCGCTTGTATCGTCTCGGTTGACGTGAGACGTCGTAGACACACTTTCTCCGGCAAGGCCGACGTCAAACCCGATGGCGTCGTACGGATGATTTCAGCCGCTCAGGCAAAACGTTCCATTTGAAGAAGAGGAGATCTCCATGGACTATCGCAGGCTTGGCAACAGCGGTGCGGTCGTGACCGCCTATTGCCTCGGCACCATGACGTTCGGTGCGGAGGCGGACGAAGCGGCATCGCACAGGCTGCTCGACGATTACTTCGCCTGGGGCGGTAACTTCGTCGACACGGCCGACGTCTACAGCGCCGGCGCGTCGGAGGAAATCATCGGCCGCTGGCTGAAGCAGCGACCGACGGAAGCCAGGCAGGCTGTCATCGCTACAAAGGGTCGGTTTCCGATGGGACCGGGCCCGAATGACATCGGGCTGTCTCGCCGCCACCTCAACCAGGCTCTCGATGCCTCGCTCGCGCGCCTTGGCCTTGAGCATATCGACCTCTACCAGATGCATGCATGGGATGCGCTGACGCCGATCGAGGAGACATTGCGCTTCCTCGACGATGCCGTTTCAGCAGGCAAGATCGGCTATTACGGATTTTCCAATTATGTCGGCTGGCAGATCGCCAAGGCGGCGGAGATTGCCAAGGCGCGCAGCTACAGCCTGCCGGTGACGCTGCAACCCCAGTACAATCTGCTGGTGCGCGACATCGAGCTCGAGATCGTCGCGGCCTGCCAGGACGCAGGCATGGGCCTGTTGCCCTGGTCACCGCTTGGGGGCGGCTGGCTGACGGGCAAGTATCGCCGCGACGAGACGCCGACCGGCGCCACCCGCCTTGGCGAAAACCCCGCAAGGGGGATGGAATCCTACACGAAGCGGAATGCGCAGGAGCGGACCTGGGCCATCATCGATACCGTAGCTGACATTGCAAAGACCCGTGGCGTCAGCATGGCGCAGGTCGCATTGTCCTGGACGGCTGCGCGACCCGCGGTGACCTCGGTCATTCTGGGAGCGCGAACAAACGAACAGCTCGCGGACAACCTTGCCGCGGCAAAGCTCGTCCTGTCGGAGGGCGAGATGGCAAGGCTGAACGAAATCAGCCAGCCTCTGGTCGCCGATTACCCGTACGGAGCCGGCGGCACGAACCAACGGCATCGCAAGATCGAAGGCGGCCGCTAGGATTGATGAGCGGCCGGATCATCGTCCGGCCGCTTGACAAATCAGAGGCGTGCCCCGCTCGTCTCGTCGAAGAGATGCAGGTTCGCGGGATCGACGGTCGCGCCGATCGCCTCTCCCGCCCGGGCGGTGCCACGTCCCGTCTCCACGATCGTCAGTTCAGGGGTCGTCGATGCCGTGATAAAGGTGGAAGAACCTGTCGACTCGACCACCGCCACCGGGACGTCAAAGGTCCCCTGCCCTGGGGCGGTAACGCCGATATGCTCAGGGCGGATGCCGGCCGTGACCTTGCGCCCAGGCTGCACCTGGTGATCGATCGCGATCCGGTGCTTGACGTTGCCGAGATCGATCGTCAGGCTGTTGCCATCGTCGCTGGCCACGGCCGGAATGAAGTTCATGGCGGGCGATCCGATGAAGCCTGCGACGAACTTGTTGGCGGGCTTGTCGTAGAGATCGAGTGGCTTGCCCTGCTGCTCGATCACGCCTTCGCGCATCACGACGACGTGGTCGGCCATGGTCATGGCTTCGATCTGGTCATGGGTCACGTAGACCGAGGTCGCGTGCAGCCGGTCATGCAGCGCGCGGATTTCCTTGCGCATGTGGACGCGAAGGGCGGCATCGAGGTTTGACAGCGGCTCGTCGAACAGGAAGGCCTTCGGGTGGCGGATGATCGCGCGGCTCATCGCGACACGCTGGCGCTGGCCGCCTGACAATTCGCGCGGATAGCGCTTCAGGAGATGCGACAGGCCGGTGGTCGCAGCAACCTCGGCTGCCGCCTTCCTGGCTTCAGCCTTGGCGACGCCGCGGATGCGCAGGCTGTAGGTGAGGTTCTCTTCCACGGTCATGTGCGGGTAGAGCGCGTAGGACTGGAACACCATGGCGACGTCACGCTTGCGTGGCGGCACGTTGTTCATGCGTTCGCCGGCGATTTTGAGCTCGCCTTCCGAGATGCTTTCCAGTCCTGCGAGAGACCGCAGAAGTGTTGACTTTCCACAGCCCGACGGACCGACAAGCGCGACGAAGGTGCCCTTGGCAATCGACAGGTTGATGTTCTTCAGGGCATGGAATGCGCCATAATGCTTGTTGACGCCGCTGAGCTCGATCTGATTGGTCATTTGAGGGCTCCAGAGGTGAGGCCGGATACGATGCGGCGCTGCAAGAGGACGAAAATGGCGAGGATCGGTGTCACATACATCGTGGCGTAGGCCATGATGTTGTTCCACTCGTTGGTGTTCGGTCCCATGAAGGAGTTGAGGCCAACGCTTGCCGGCTGAAGCTCGGCTGCCTGGATCATCGACTTCGAATAGACGAACTCGCCGAAGGCCTGCATGAAGATCAGGATGGCGCTGACCAGGATGCCATTGCGGGCGAGCGGCAGCACGATGCTGAAGAAAGCGCCGATGCGGCTGTTTCCATCGACAAGGGCGGCCTCCTCGAGCTCCATCGGCACGGCCATGAACGTGGCCCTGACCAGGACGACGAAGAAGGGCATGCTCTTTGCGGCAATCGCGATGATAACGGCAAGGCGTGGATAATTCAGCATGCCGAGCTGCGAGAAGCCGACGAAGATCGGCGTTACCATCAGCGACGCGGGCAGAACCTGCAGCATCAGGATCAGGAAGAGCCCGATGTCGACCCAGACATTGCGGTAGCGTGCCAGCACGTAGGCGCAGCCGACGCCGAGCACGGTGATCAGCGTGACAGCGCCGACGGCGATGACCAGCGAGTTCCAGAGGTAGCGGCCCATGCCCCGGCTTTCCCAGACATAGCCGAAGGTGCCCCATTGCGGATCGCCTGGCCAGAAGCTCGGCGGCGTGGCGAACATCTCGGACCCGCCCTTGAGTGCGGTGATGTACATCCAGTAGAGCGGGAACAGATAGATCGCGGCCATGACGATGGCGATCACGAGCATCAGGCGGTTGCGTGTCGTCTCGCTCATCCGCGCACCTCATGACGTGTCGAGCGGACGTAGACGACCGAAGCGAACATGACGAAGACAATCATGATGACGGAAATGGTCGCACCCTTGGCGAAATCATACTGGCGGAAGGACAAATCCCAGGCCCAGTACTGCGTGACGTTGGAGGAGTTGTTCGGGCCACCCGAGGTAATCGCGGCAAAGAGGTCGAACTGCTGCAATGTGAAGATCAGGCCAAGCGCGATGATGGCGCCGATCGTCGAGCGCATCATCGGCAGCGTGATCGTCCAGAAGCGCTGCCAGGCATTGGCGCCATCGAGCTCGGCTGCCTCGTAGAGATCGCCGGGAATACCCGAAAGGCCGACCGACAGCAGGATCATGTTGAAGGCAGTTCCGAGCCAGACATTGGCGATGATGACGGCATAGAGCGAGAAGTGCGGATCGGAGCGCCAGAAGATGTTGCTGCCGATGATGCCGCTCTCCTTCAGGATGAAGTTGAGGACACCGAAGTCGCCCGAGAGGATCCAGTTCCAGATCGCGCCGACAACGAGGCCAGGCATGACCCAGGAGACAAGAAACAGGCCTCTGAGCCAGGAGGCGCCGGGGAACCTGACCCAGAAGAACAGGGCAAGGCCAAAGCCGATGAGGAACTGCCCGGCGATCGAGCCGACCACGAATATCACCGTGTTGCCGAGGATCGGCCAGGTTTCCGGCTGGGCAAAGAGGTCCGTGTAGTTCTTGAAGCCGACGAATGGGCGCGAGAAGGTTCCGAGGCTGAACATGTCGACCTCCTGGAAGCTCATCACCACGTTGTAGATGAGTGGCAGTCCCGCCATCAGGAACAGGAACGCCAGCGGAAAGGCGACGAGCATGATGTCGAAGCCACGGCCGTCCCTGACGCTTGAAAGAATCCGTTTCATCGATCCTCCAATACTCCGAACGGGGCTGCCTTGCGCTTTCGCTTTAAGACAGCCCCTGCCGGGAGGAAATGGTGGGATGGCCCGAAGGCCATCCGGTTGTCCGGAAAGGGTTAGCCGAGCACAGCCTTGATCTTGTCGGCGGCCTGGTCGAGTGCGTCCTTCGGCGACATCTGACCGGTCAGGGCAGCCTGGATGGCGTCCTGAATTGCCTTGGAGATCTTCGGCCATTGCGGGTGCGGACCGCGCGGCTTGGCGTATTTCAGCTGTTCGATGAAGACCTTCAGCGCGTGATCCTTGAGCTTTTCGCCGGTCTCGGGGATGGTGATGTCGGAACGGGCCGGGAGCTGGCCGTAGTTCTTGAACATCTTGTCATCCTGGGAGGCGAAGAACTCGAGTGCCTTGAAGGCCTCGGCTGGATGCTTCGTGCTGGCAAAGATCGCCCAGTTGAAGTCGCCCATCGCCGAGGAGCGCTCCGCGCCCTCCTTCGGAACCGGAAGCAGGGCAACGCCCCAGTCGAACTTTGCTTCCTTCGTCATGCGATCAAGCTCCCAGGGGCCGGAGATCGCCATGGCGGCATTTCCCGAATTGAAGGTGCCGGTCGAGTCCCACTGGCCGCGCGTCAACGTGTCAGGAGAGGCGAGCTTCTCGTCCATGATCGTTTTCCAGGTCTCCAGCGCCTTGACCGCGCCCTCGGCATTGATGTTCTCGTAGCTGCCGCCGCCCATCTGCGCCCAGGGAAGGAACTGGAAGGTGCCCTCCTCGTTCGCCTTGGCGGAGAAGGCGAGACCATAGACGTTCTTGGCGGGATCGGTGAGCTTGCGCGCATCCTCGACAAGCTCGTCCCAGGTCTGCGGCGGCTTGTTGGGGTCGAGGCCCTTCGCCTTGAACATGTCCTTGTTGTAGTAGAGCGCGATCGTGTTCGTTGCCTTCGGCACGCCAAAATACTTGCCGTCCCATTCAACGGACTTCAGCGGACCCGGAAAATAATTGTCCGGCTTGATGACCGAGGACGACTTGACCATGTCGGTGATGTCGAGGAAGGCGCCACGCGAGGCAAACATCGCATGTTCCGGATTGTCGACGGCAATGATGTCGGGAGCCTGGCCCGTGGCATAGGCGCGCATCGCTTCGGTGACGACGTCATCGAACTGGATGAGGCGATACTCGATCTTGATGCCGTTGTTCTGGGCGTTGAATTCCTTGACGAGATTGGGAGCGGGCTGGATGTCCTTGTCCAGCGACCACAGCGTCAGCGTGACGTCTTCGGCCTTCGCGGAGAGGCCGAAGAGAGAGACGCCTGCCAGCGCCACGGCGCCAATCATTGCAAACTTGTGGATACCCATAGTTCTCCTCCTTTGTGGTTATCCCTTGAAAAGCCGGCGAATCCTCCTCGCCGGCCACGACTTGATCAAACCGGATCGACGACGAAAGCGCCGCCCCGGGCATGCTTGAGGTGGTTGAGCGCGTGAACCTGGCCGGTCATTTCGAGTTGATCGCGATAGACCGGGTCATGCCAGCCTTCGATATCGATCGAACCGGACCAGCCTGCAAGGCGCAGTTCGGAAATGATGTCCGTCCAGTTGCTGTCGCCAAAGCCCGGCGTGCGCATGAAGACGAACTTCTCCTTGCCGAAGATGCCATGCTCCTTGATGACGTCCCAGCGGATCGTGGCATCCTTGCCATGCACGTGGAAGATCTTCTTGGCCCATTTGCGGATCTGCGGCAGCGGCTCGATCAGGTAGACCATCTGGTGGCAGGGTTCCCATTCGATGCCGATATGGTCGTCCGGGGTTTCGTTGAAGATCAGTTCCCAGGCGTCGGGATTGTGCGCGATGTTCCAGTCGCCGGTCGCCCAGTTGCCGTCCATGGCGCAGTTTTCGAAGGCGATCTTGATGCCCTTGTCGGCGGCCCGCTTGGCAAGATCGCTCCAGATTTCCTTGTAGCGCGGCAGGCTGTCGGTCAGCGGCTTGTTGCGGACACGGCCGGTAAAGCCGGCAACGCAGGTCGCCCCGAAATGGTGGGCATTGTCGATGCAGTCTTTCCATCCCTGCAGCGTCTCGAGATCGATCTCGGTGGTTTCAAGCGGATTGCCGAACATGCCGAGCGTCGAGATGGTGATGTCGCGGTCGCCGATGGCGTCGACGCAGCGCTTTCCGAGCTCGGCAAGGTCCTGCCGGTTCGTCGTCTGCCAGAAGAAGGGCTCGAAGCTTTCGAAGCCCAAATTGGCGATCTGGCCGATGCGCTTGTCGGCGCCGCCGTTGGAGGCGCTGACCATGGTGCCGATACGAATGGACTTGGCGGGGTTGCTCACAATATCTTTCCTTATGCTGAAATTTCGATGCGCTTGCCGGTTCTGGCGCTCTCGATTGCGGCAAAGACCATGGCCAGGCTCCTGATGTTGTCGGAGCTCGCGGTTTCCGGCCGCTTGCCTGATCTGATCGCCTCGACGAAGTCGCAGATGACGCTGGCATGACCGTGCGTCTCTTCCTCGTGCTCGGGGTCGGGAACGTTTACGGGCGCAGACCCGTGTAGCAGGCCGGGCTCCGTGCCGGCGACGGTGGCGCGGAACTTATCGGCGCCATCCCAGGTGAGCATGCCGCGCGAGCCAACGAGGCGCCATTCGCTTTCCCAGCTCGTGCGCTCGCCTTCGGCGCACCAAGAGCCGCGATAGGTAAAGATGACATCATCGGAAAATTCGAAGGTCGCATTGGCGCTTGCACCATGCCTGTACCATGACCCCTTCGGATTCTTCTCGACGCAATAGACAGCGAGCGGCTTCTTGTCGGCGACAAAGCGGGCCGCGTCGAAGGTATGGATCGCCATGTCGAGCAGAAGGACGTTGTCCATCTCCTCGCGGAACCCCCCGAAATGCGGGCCGAGAAAGAAGTCGCAATGAATGGCGGTCAGGTCGCCGATCGCTCCGCTCTTGACGAAGCGGTGCATGCGGCGCACGCCCGATATGAAGCGGCGGTTCTGGATGATGGCGTGGATCCTGCCGGTTTCGGCGGCAAGATCGATCAGTGCCGCCCCTTCTGCAAGCGAGGTCGCCATGGGCTTCTCGCTTAGCACGTGGCATCCGGCCTTCAGCGCGGTCGAGACAACGGTGAAGCGAGCCGCAGGCACGACGACATCGAACACGATGTCTGCGCTCGACTGTGCAATGACTTCGGACAAGTCCGTGCCGATGACGGCGCCCTCAAGACCGAATTCGGATGCCAGCGCTTCGGCTGCTGCCGGGTTGACGTCGACGAGGCCGCTGACCTCGATGGCGGCCGCCAGCGTCGGCGTTTCCTTGATGGCGCGCAGCCAGCCTTTGGACATGGCTCCGCACCCGCATAGAACGGCTTTCAAAATCACGATTTCCTCCGATGGGTGGTTTCCGGCTTTCCTCCCGAAACGCATCCCGTAAACGTTTACGATACTAAGCGGAAACGTTTCCTGGTGTCAATACCGGGTCATGCCCTCGCAAATGCGGCCGAAAACGTGTGGAATGGCGGGGCTTTAGGCAGTCTGCGCCGCAGGCAGCAGGAAAAAAGTTCGGCCTGATGACGAGCCTTTCTGCCTCGCGTCATCCGACGAATCCGTCGCCAGCGAAGCGTCCCCGCACGCGGCGCGACTTAAGCCTTCAGCGAAAAAGCATCGCTCTCGCCTGGCGCGAGCTCGAGCGGCCAGATCGTGTTGCGGGCACCCTTCGGATAATGTTCGGCATAGGCAGGCATGGTGGCAAGCAGGGTTTCGGCGAGTTCGACGCCGAGGTCACGCAGCGACATGCGAAAGCAGGTGAGCGACGGCTGCAGGAATTTTCCGCGCGGTTCCTCGCGAAAGCCGATCACGGCAAGATCGCGTCCGGGTACGATGCCTGCCTCGTTGAGGCGGCGATAGAGACCGATCGCCATGAGCTCATAGATCAGGATGATGGCGGTCGGCTTGCTGTCGAGCCGCAGAATTTCGTGGCCCGCCTGATAGCCCCCCTGCTCGCTCGATTTGACCCGGATGACCAGCGAGGGATCAAAGGCAATGCCGTGTCGTTCAAGCGACTTGCGATAGGCATCGACAAAAATATAACCGAGATTGATGTCGTTCGACGGCGCGGCTATGGCGATGCGGCGATGACCCTTGGACACCAGCCGGTCGACGGCGCAGGCAGCAACGCCTTCAAAATCGAGGTCGATCCATGTGTGGTTGCCGCCGGACGCGCTGCGTCCGAGCGCCACGAAGGGGATCTTCGTCTTGATCAGGAGATCGATGCGTTTGTCGACGCGCTGGGTGGCGGAGATGATCATCGCATCGACGATCCGCCGCGCAACCATCCGTTTCAGATATTCGTGCGGGTCCTCGTCATTCGGGCAAGGCAGCATCAGCAGGTCGAGCTTGTGGCGGGAGAGCACGCTTTGCAGCCCGCCGGTAACGCCGAGGAAGAAGTTGTCGCTGTTTTCGACCGTCTCCTTGCTGGATTCGATCATCAGGCCAATGACATTGGTCGTCCCCTGGCGAAGGCTTCTGCCGGACTGGTTGGCGACATAGCCGATTTCCTCGGCGGCCGCCAGCACGCGCTTGCGCGTCTCCTCGTTGACGTCAGGCCGACCATTCAGCGCACGCGAAACTGTTCCGATCGAAATATCGAGATGCTTAGCGAGCTGGCGAATTCCCTTCATCTGCGGCAATCTCTCTCCCCGATCAACCCGTTCCTATCTGCCACACTAAAACGTTTCCGAAAAGCCGGCATCGACGAATGCATGGTCCGCCGCTCAGCTTGCGACGAGGCTTGATGTGGCGAGCGCGGCGATGGCAACGCCGGCACCGGCTGCCGCTCCGATCGATTTTGCCATCGCATCGCCAAATCGCGCATGGCGCGACGGCGACAACAGCTGCAGCAGTTCCGAAAGGGCGGAACCGACCACGCAGGCAAGGACCACGCATGCCGTGGAGCGTGGATAGCCGAGCACGAAGAAAAATGCCATGGAGGCAAAGGCAAGCGCCCTGTCGAGGTTGACGCGGGTGATCGTCCGCGGCCGCATCCTGATCGGGGAGACCGTCACGAACAGGATGAAGGCAAACAGCGCCCAGGCGATCACCCGGGCGTAAAATGTCAGGTCGGATCCGCCGCCAAGTTCACTCAACGCGCTTTTCGTCCTTTGCCATCAGGTTCCTGGGGTCCACAGCAACGCCGATCCGGCGGTCCGGGGAAGAGCTCATCAGAGATCAGCCGACCAGGGCGTCGTCGAACACCTCGGCGTCCTTGAAGGCGGCCGCGGCCGCATCCTTGCCCGACAGGAGCGGCGCCGTATCGATCGGCCAGCGGATGGCGAGCGAGGGGTCGTTCCAGACAATGGCCCGCTCGCTTTCCGGCGCGTAGAAATCCGTGGTCTTGTAGAGGAATTGGGCCGTCTCGGAGAGAACCAGAAAGCCATGGGCAAAGCCGGTCGGGATAAAGACCTGGCGCTTGTTCCCGGCAGAGAGAATTTCCCCTACCCACCTGCCGAAGGTTGGCGAGGTCCTGCGCAGGTCGACGGCGACATCGAACACCTCGCCTTCGACGACCCGCACCAGCTTTCCCTGCGGCTGCCTGACCTGGTAGTGCAGTCCCCTGAGGACGCCCTTTGCGGATTTCGAATGATTGTCCTGCACGAAGCTGACATCGGAGCCCACAAGCGCATTGAATTTCGCCTGGTTGAAGCTCTCGAAGAAGAAGCCGCGGTCGTCACCGAAGACCGTCGGTTCGATCAGCAGCACCTCGGGGATTGCAAGTCGTGTCGCCTTCATCGCGTCGCAGCCTCCGAAACGAGCCTGAGGAGATATTTCCCGTATCCGCTCTTTGCGAGAGGTGTCGCCAGGTGCTCGAGCGCTGCGACATCGATCCAGCCGTTTCGAAAGGCGATCTCCTCCGGACAGGACACCTTCAGGCCCTGCCGATGCTCGAGCGTGGAAATGAACTGGCTGGCGTCAAGCAGCGAGTCGTGTGTTCCGGTGTCGAGCCATGCATAGCCGCGGCCCATGATCTCGACGGTCAGATTGCTGTCCTCGAGATAGCGGAGATTGAGGTCGGTGATCTCAAGTTCGCCGCGCGGCGAAGGCTTGAGTGCCTTGGCGAACTCGACCGCCCGGGCATCATAGAAATAAAGGCCGGTCACGGCATAGTTCGATTTCGGCTGCGCCGGCTTTTCCTCGATCGAGAGCGCCCTGTTCGTGCCGTCGAATTCGACGACGCCATAGCGTTCCGGATCGAGAACATGGTAGGCGAAGACGGTCGATCCGGTTTCGCGCGACATACCGCTTCGCAGCAGCAGGGGCAGGTCATGCCCGTAAAAGATGTTGTCGCCAAGCACCAGTGCCGATGGCGAGCCAGCGAGGAATTCCTCCCCGATGATGAAGGCCTGGGCAAGACCGTCAGGGGACGGCTGGACGGCATAGGAGAAGTTCACACCCCATTGGCTGCCACTTCCGAGCAGCTGCTCGAAGCGGGGAATGTCCTGAGGTGTCGAGATCACCAGGATATCGCGAATGCCGGCGAGCATCAGCGTGCTCAAAGGGTAGTAGATCATTGGTTTGTCGAACACCTGCAGCAGCTGCTTGCTGATGGCGAGCGTCGCCGGATGAAGTCTCGTGCCGGAGCCGCCGGCGAGGATGATGCCCTTTCGGTTCACGACTCAAGCTCCCGTCTTTTCAGTTGATGAAGCATCCTGTCCACGTGGATCGTCCAGTCCGGAAGCTCCAGTCCCAGGCAGTTGGCCAGGCCATCGCTGTCGAGCTCTGAATTGGAGGGGCGGGCTGCCGGCAGCGGATAGTCCGCGGTCGAAATCGGCTCGATGTCGGCTGCCCCGGCCTGCAGGTCAAAACCCAGCTCACTGGCGCGCCCGACGACATAGCAGGCAAGCTCGTGCCAGCTCGTCCTGCCGCGCGCCGTCAGGTGGTAAACGCCACCTGGAAGCTCGCGGCGGCGATGGGCGGCAAGCGCGAGCGCCGTGACGTCGGCGATCAGTTCCGCCGAGGTCGGGGCGCCGAATTGATCCGCCACCACCCGCAGGCTTTTCCGTTCTCTGGCGAGGCGAAGGATGGTCTTTATGAAATTGGCGCCGTGTGCGGAAAAGACCCAGCTCGTCCTGAGCACGATCGCATCGCATCCGCTGGACAGGATCGCTTCCTCGCCCGCAAGCTTCGATCGGCCATAGGCATTCAACGGATTTGTCACATCGCCTTCACGGTAGGCCGATGGCTTGCTGCCATCGAAGACGTAGTCCGTGGAGTAGTGGACAAGCGTTGCCTTGCGTTCGAGAGCGATCTCCGCAAGGACCGCGACAGCCTCGGCATTGACACGAAAGGCCCTCTCGGATTCGGCCTCCGCCAGGTCGACCTTCGTCCACGCCGCCGCATTGACGATGATATCGGGTGCGTGCGCGCTGACCGTTTCGGCGAGCCGGTCTGTTGCTTCGATGTCGAGCCCGTCACGACCAAGCGCGGTCACCGCGCCGAACGGCAGCAATGTGCGCTGGAGTTCCTGGCCGACCTGCCGTTCTTTCCGAGGAGAAGGATGTTCATGCGTACTGCTTGGCGATCCAGTTTCGATAGCTTCCCGAGGTGACGCCCGTCACCCACTCGGCATTGTCGAGATACCAGCGCACCGTCTTCCTGATGCCGCTCTCCAGCGTCTCCACGGGGCGCCAGCCGAGATCCGTTTCCATCCTGCCGGCATTGATGGCATAGCGCCTGTCATGGCCGGGACGATCGGTGACAAAGGTGATCTGGGTGTTGTACGAGGTTCCGTCGGCCTTTGGCGCCATTTCGTCGAGGACTTCGCAAAGGAGGTTGACGAGGTCGAGATTGGTGCGCTCGTTCCAGCCGCCGATATTGTAGGTCTCTCCGGGACGGCCCGCTTCGAGGACACGGCGCACGGCGCTGCAGTGATCGTTCACATAGAGCCAGTCGCGGATCTGCTGGCCATCGCCGTAGAGCGGCAACGGGCGGCCCTGCAAGGCATTGTGAATGACAAGCGGGATGAGCTTCTCTGGGAAATGATAGGGACCGTAGTTGTTGGAGCAGTTCGTCGTCAGAACCGGCAAGCCGTAGGTATGGTGGTAGGCGCGCACCAGATGGTCGCCTGCCGCCTTGCTGGCAGAGTACGGGCTGTTCGGCTGGTACTGCGTCTGTTCGTCGAATGCCGGATCGTCCGGGCCGAGCGTGCCGAATACTTCATCGGTCGATATCTGCAGGAAGCGGAAGCCCTGGCGATCGGGCAGCTTTGCAAAGTAGGCGCGGGCCGCTTCGAGCAGCCGGAATGTCCCGACGATGTTCGTCTGGACGAAATCTTCCGGACCATGGATGGATCGGTCGACATGGCTCTCGGCCGCGAAGTTGATGATGGCGCGTGGCTTGTGGCGCTCGAGAAGGCTCGCAACCAGTGCCGTATCCGCGATGCTGCCATGCACGAAAATGTGCCTTTCGTCATCGGCGAGCGCGTCGAGGTTGCGGATGTTGCCAGCGTAGGTGAGCGCATCGAGATTGACGACAGGCTCTTTGCTGTTTGCCAACCAGTCCAGAATGAAGTTCGAGCCGATAAAACCGGCTCCGCCAGTCACCAATATCATTGTCGAGACACCCCTGTTGCAACGCAACACTAAACAGCGATTGCCCTCTAGTAAACATTGCTCCGATCTAACATCGTGCGCATGGTCAGCAATACTATTTTCACATCAAGCCAGAATGACCAGTTGTTGATATACCAGAGATCGTGTTGAACCCGGTCGGCCATCCGGTCCAATGTCGGCGTTTCGCCGCGGCATCCGCTGATCTGGGCCCAGCCGGTAAGGCCCGGCTTGACGTTTCGCCGCGTTGCATATTGGGCAATCAGCGTGCCGTAGAGATCGTCATGTGCCATTGCATGCGGGCGCGGTCCGACGACGGACATGTCGCCACGAAGGACGTTCCAGAATTGCGGCAGTTCATCGAGGCTCGTCGACCGTATGAAGCCGCCCACCCGGGTGACCCGGGGATCGTTGCGCGTCGCCTGGCGGACGTTGCCACCATCTTCCAAGACCGTCATGCTGCGGAACTTGAGGATGCGGAAAGCGCGGCCGTTGTAGCCCTTGCGTGACTGGGCAAAGAAAATCGGGCCCGGGCTGTCGAGCTTGACCGCGATTGCGACCATCAGGCAGATCGGAAACATCACGAAGAGGGCGGCGATCGAAAACAGGATGTCGAAGGCGCGTTTCAGGGCGCGCTGGTAAAAATCGAGTGGCGGCCGATGAATCTGGAAGGCGCGCCGCTCGCCGACCGTCTGCGCGAAGCCCTCGACAACCTCGCCAACCACGCCACCGAACATGACGCTGACCGGCACGCAGAACTGGCGAAGGTCGGAAAGGCACTTTTCCAGGGCACGAAGATTGCCATAGTCGCTCCAGGCGACCAGGACCTCATCGACGTCGTCGATGCCGTGTTCCTGGTAGACTTCCCCCATCCATCCAAGCGAAAGGTCATTCTCGGCAATCTTCATGATGTGATTGACGGAAAGCCCGCTCTGAGTTGCCCTCTGGATGACCGGTTCGACCTGCATCGAGCCTGGGCAGATCAGAAGTACCGTGCGGGAGGGAAACTGCGCACGAGAAAAGGCATCGCCGACCTGGCGCCAGCACAATCGCAGTGCCACGAGACCGGCGACAGAAAGACCAGCCGTCGTGATCAGGGAGCCCCTGGACATGGTCGTCCCGACCTTCAGGAACAGCGCAACGGCGATGAACAAGAGGATCGCTGCCGGCAGGAGGGTCAGGATCATCAGCAGCTGACGGCGGAACGACAGGATTTCGCGGGGACGATAGCCATGCACGCCAAACATCGCCAGAACGAAAACCGTCGCGACGAAAAGCCCAACCCCGACATAGAGCGACATATCCGCAGCGGTGCCCGTGCCGATCTGCTGATAAAGCAGATGGCCGGCAGCACTTGCCCCGATCAGGGCGACAAAGTCGCACGAAGCGGCGATGCAGGAAATCGCAATGGCGTTGAAACCGAGCCATTTCCGGTCGCTTCTGACGGAATGATTCGGGCTCCAGTTGTATTCGACCGGAATAGTCATAGTGCACGTCCTCAACCCTGCCGTATAGTTAGCATGGGATTAACGCGCGCAACAATTCACCCCCGATACGCCTTATTGGGTAAATCTAAAATCTATTGAAATAGCGGGGCTAATTACAGCAATAATACTTGAGATATTATAAATGCAATGACGCAACCAAGCGTATTTACTTGATCGCGTTGCTTTGGACTCTGTATGCATTTCGGCATCATCTCAGCCGACATGCCAGCCTTTACAGAGCGGGATTGGCTCGGCGCACAAAAGCTGCGCCCGGTCCTGATCCCCGGCCACACTTGAAGAACTGCCCTTCGTGGGGTGACGTGAATGTCGGCTCCTGGTGCCTGAAAGGTCCAGTCGTCCTGGCTGTTCTCCACGGTATCAACCTCCAGGTGTTGAACGTCCCGGGAACCGGCGTTGTTGCCGGGCCCCAGGACTGTGCAGAGGCCGCAGCACGGTCTCAGTTCAACTGGACCGTCAGCTTGTCGATCGTCCCGGTAAAGGCGAACGGCACCTGGTAGTCCTTGTCGTCGACACCGGTGCGAGTATCAACACCGACATCGAAGGTCTCGTCCCATGGCATAAGAGCTGGGACAGTGTGCGGAATTTTCTGGTTGGCGACTTCCTTGCCATCCACCTTGAGGATGCCCGTACCGCCGCTGCCCATGTTGTGGCTGTCCGATGTGAAGTCGAACTCGACGGTATGCTTACCGGGGGGCAGCGTGTCGGGCCCCTCCCACCGGAAACGCTCGATGTCCACGAAATTGTAGAGAAACACGGGCTTTTGCTTCAAGATGTATAGGCCGAAGCCGCCAAAACGGCCGCCGGTGGTCGCGAGCATGCCGTCCGCCCCATCCGCCGGGATCTCGATCTCAGCGGTGATCGTGTAGGACTTGTTCAGGATGTTGGGCGCGTTGCCTCCGGGCACACCGGAAACGACGCCTGAATAGGTGAAGAGCTTCCGTCCGGCGGTCGCGCTCGGCCGCGGAGTGATGAGGCGCTCCAGGATCGAATTGTCGAGCGGGAAGACGTTGTATTTTGCGGCTTCGAGCAGGAACAGTTCCTGCAACTGATGCAGCTTGTCAGGATTGCTCTGCGCGAGGTCGATAGCCTGCGAATAATCCTCGTTGAGATTATAGAGCTCCCACTTGTAGCCGTTGACCACTTCCGGCATCGGCGCAGTGCCCATCAGCCAGGGCGCTGCCGGCGGCGTGGTGCATGCGTACCAGCCGTCGTGGTAGATACCGCGGTTGCCAAACATCTCGAAGTACTGGGTGTGGCGCATCGACGGGGCATTGGCATTCGCCTTATCCCACGTGTAGGCCATGCTGACGCCTTCGATCGGTTTCTGCGCCACGCCGTTGACCATGGCCGGCGCCGGGATCCCGGTCGCCTCGAGGATCGTCGGCACGATGTCGATAACGTGATGGAACTGGCTGCGGATGCCGCCGGCATCCTTGATGCGGGCGGGCCACGCCATTGCCATGCCTTGCCGTGTGCCACCGAAATGCGAGGCGACCTGCTTGGTCCACCTGAACGGCGTGTCGAAAGCCCATGACCACGCCACAGACATGTGCGGGTAGGTCTGGTCGGAACCCCAGGCATCATAGTATTTCAGCTGGTCGGCGACCGGAATCTGAAGGCCCTCGATGGTGATCACCTCGCTCGGAGTGCCGAGCGTGCTCCCTTCCGCGCTCGTGCCGTTGTCACCCTCGATGTAGATGACGAGCGTGTTGTCCAGCTTGCCCATGTCGTCTACCGCCTGAATCACGCGCCCGATCTCATGGTCGGAATAGGCGACGTATGCTGCGAACACCTCGGCCTGGCGGGCAAACAGCTTCTTGCTGTCGACATCGAGCGTGTCCCACTTCGGCAGGTCATCGGGCCAGGGGGTAAGTTGCGCATTTTGCGGGATGACGCCGAGGCGCTTCTGGTTCGCGAAGATTTGGTCGCGCATGGCATTCCAGCCCATGTCGAACTTGCCCTTGAACTTCTCGATCCATTCCGGCGTGGGATGGTGCGGCGCGTGTGTGGCGCCGGGTACGTAGTAGACGAAGAAGGGTTTGTCAGGCGCAGCCGCGTTCAACTGCTTGATATAGTCGATGGCGTTGTCGGCCTCGTCGGTAATCAGATTGTAGCGGGGCCTCCCGACCCATGGGAAAATCTGCGTGTGATCCTGAAAGAGATAGGGCTGCCACTGGTTGCTGTCACCGCCCATGAATCCATAAAAGTAGTCGAAGCCCATGCCCGACGGCCATTGGTCGAAGGGACCAGCGCTGCTGTACTGGAACGATGGCGTGTTGTGGTTCTTGCCGAACCATGATGTTGAATAGCCGTTCTGTTTGAGAATGTTGCCAATCGTTGCATTGTCCACGCCTAGGACGGAATCGTATCCAGGATAACCGGTCGCCTGCTCGGAAATCACACCGAAGCCGGTCGAATGATGGTTGCGTCCGGTGATTAGCGCCGCCCGCGTGGGCGAACAGAGCGCCGTCGAGTGGAACTGCGTGTAGCGGAGGCCCGCCTGCGCCACCCGATCGAGCGCCGGAGTCGGGACAACACCGCCGAATGTACCGGCGACCCCGTAACCGGCATCGTCGGTCATGATCAAAAGGATATTGGGGGCGCCCTTGGGAGGGACGACCTGCGGCGGCCAATAGGGTTTTGAGTCCTTGGCGCTCAGCCCGATTTCACCACCAAACGGCGTCGGCGGATTGGGAAGGTATCGCCCGTCAAGGGTCGTCGTCGCGTCCGGTGCACCCGGTGTCCCTGTGATTTCCTGGGCGCTTGCGGCCCAGGCTGAACATGTCAAGGCCGCTGCAGCGACCTGCGTCAAGAAAGCCAATTTCATTCGCATGGTACCCTCCTTGTCACTACCATCAGATTGAAACGGTCACATCAGCATTGAGGGAAACGCGAGTCGAACGAGGGCATCAGACGCATGGGTTGGAGCTGAAGCCCAACCAACTCCACAAAGGTCAAACGGATTGGAAACAACGATATGTACCGGAAAGATATCCTCTACACCGGTATCACTCTGCCCTCTCCGTTCATATTAGCACACGCTTGGCTGCGCGGCCAATGAAGTACAGGACGGAAGCCTTGATTGTAACGCCGGCGCAGGCGCGCCCGGGCGCGCAGCAAGCGGACATTCGAACGGGCCCGTTGTCGCAGCCTACCGCCCCGTTTTTGGCGAAGTTGGGTCTCGGCTTCCTGGAAGCCAAGAGGCAATCGAAGCATGAGCAATACCCCCAAACAAACTGAGGGCGTATCGCTGAACATGTGGGAACGATACCACATTTACGTTCGTGGCTGGTCCTGGTCCGGTTGGTCGAGGGCAGCCCTGCCCCCATCGTATTGTGTTTATCTCGGAACGTCGAGCTTGTTGATTGCAAAGGTATAGTTGCTCCCGGTGCCGCCGCGGGTCACGACGAGCTTGCGCGTCTTCGTAGTGATCCGGGCAAAGTTCCCGTCTGTCGTGATCGAGCGAGCCGTCGAGATCGTGGCGTAATTGTCGCCGGGGAACCGTTCAGGGCAGGCCTTGCCCCCTATGGCATAGATACGGGCGCCACCGCTTTCGTATCGCTGCTGGATCGGTCGGCCGCTCGGGTCGGCAAGGACCTTGCAGCCTGGCGCGTTCGGCACCGGAACGATCCGGTACCAGGGGCTGTCGGCAAGGACAACCGGTGCGGACAGTGACAGGACGGCGGAGGCGACAAGGACGAGTTTCAACATGGTTTTTCTCCTTCGATGTCGATCTCGAAAGGCGATATCGCGTCTGAAATCGACGGGCGTCACGTTTCACGAGGCAAGGGGTGATGGAAGTCTGTCTCCTATCCATGATTTGACAAAGTCTTGCGTTAATTCCACATGGTTGGCCGTTGGCTGAATGTCGAAACATCTGCCATTGGAAAGCCTGCTTGCACTGCCCGCCTCAATCCGTCGATGAAACGCGAGAGACATGCAATGGCCCCTGCATTCCCGTCCCGTCATTACGCCGTCCTTGTGACGGTGATCTGTGCATGCACGGCCTTCGCCAGCCCCGGGCTTTCGGCGACGATTGACGTTACGCCATCCGGAGGCAGGACGATCCAGTCCGCGCTTGAAAGAGCTGCGCCAGGCGACGTGATCCGGTTGAAGCCGGGGATCTACTACCAGGACTTCAAGACGGTCCGCGACGGCAGGCCCGGCAAGCCGATCATCATCACCGGTCCGCGCTCTGCGGTCGTCAAGGGCGGCGGTGCAGCAAGGGTGATCGAGATCAATCATGATTATCTCGAATTGCGGGGCTTCACGGTCGATGGAAAATTCGGCGCCCGCCACGACAAGGGCAGTTACAGGGACAAGCTGATCTATGCGGTCGGCAAAAGGCCCGGGGATGGCGTGACGGGTCTTCGCATCGTGAACATGTCGGTCAGGAATGCCGGTGGCGAATGCATCAGGCTGCGCTACCAGACGCGTCAAAACGAGATTGCCTATTCCACGATCGGCAATTGCGGCCTCTATGATTTCGCCTTCAGGGGCGGCGGCAAGAACGGTGAAGGAATCTATATCGGCACCGCGCCCGAGCAGCGCGGCGCCCATGGAGCACCCGACCGCGCCGTCGATGCTTCCGACGGCAACCACGTGCATCACAATGTCATCGATACGAACGGCAATGAATGCGTCGACATCAAGGAGGGATCGAGCCGCAACATCGTCGAACACAACCAGTGCAGTGGCCAGAGGGACAAGAATTCCGCCGGTTTTGATTCTCGCGGGAACAACAACGTGTTCCGCTACAACACCGTCAGCGACGTGAGGGGGGCGGGTGTGCGCCTCGGCGGCGACAGCGATACGGATGGCATCAACAATGACGTCTACGGCAACACCTTCCGGAAAGTGGGTGTCGGCGTCGTCAAGGCGCAGCGTGGCCCGCAGGGCAAGGTCTGCGGTAACACGTTTGATGGCGACGCCAGGAAGACAAAGGCGGGAAAGACAAAGCTGGAGCCGCTGCGCGACTGCTGATCCTTTATGAGGCAGGCACCCTGCTGCGGAGCTCAATTCGACGACAGCTTCTGGAGCGCGGCCCGTGCCAGTGGATATCCACCTGTCGCGGACTTCTCCAGCCATTGCCGGCCCTTTTCGTCATTCTGTCTATCGCTCGTCGACTGCAGCAGCATCATGCCAAGTAGATACTGGGCCTCGGGATCATTCTGCCTGGCAGCACGCTCGCGGTAGCTTTCGGCCTTTTCGAGCGAGGCATCGACCCCGGTTCCGTAGTAGTAGGCATTGCCAAGTGCCTTCGAGGCCTGTGCGTAACCACTGTCTGCCGCAAGGGTCAGACTTGCGATGATCTTGTCTTTCTTGTCCTTGTCGAGATCCGAGCGGGCGAGCGCCTTGGACAGGTAGTCGACGGCCTCGGGATCGCCGCCCTGGGCCAATGTCTGGAACATCGAGACGGCTTCGGCAACCGCCTCAGGTGTTCCCCTCTTCCAAAGTACTTCTGCCATGATCTTCAGCGCATTTGGATCAGCCTTTGGCCCGGCGGCCCGGATCGCCGCCATTGCCTTGTCCTGCGCTTCCGGAGCGTAGTCGAGATTGAGAAGCTGCTTTGCCGGCCGGCCGGCATCGGCGGGATTGAGTGCCATCGATTGCAAAAGGAGGTCGGAGCTTGCCGCCATGTCCTCCTGGCTGTTGCTCAGCACGACCCGCTTCGCCATTTCGGTGTAGAGCTTTGCCCGGCGCGCCGGTTCGAGGCGGGCGGCCCACTTCTTGGCCTCGACAATATTCTTCGGCGTACCGCGTCCTTCGACAAGCGCAAGGGACAATGCCTC
This sequence comes from Rhizobium sp. BK399, assembly GCF_014194695.1. Taxonomy (GTDB): domain Bacteria; phylum Pseudomonadota; class Alphaproteobacteria; order Rhizobiales; family Rhizobiaceae; genus Rhizobium. The sequence continues at coordinate 122,536 of NZ_JACIAH010000014.1, forward strand.
GATACCCTTTGCATTTCCCACGACCGCCGCCCAGCGATACCATTTATAGGCGACCGCGTCATTCCGGGGGATGTCCTGGCCTTCGAAGTGGATCAATCCATAGGCCGCCACACAGCTCTTGCATCCGCGCATCGCTTCGGTTGCAAGCGAGCGAAGGACAGCCGGCGTCCTCTCCCCGAAGCTATAGTCGTTCATCAGTACGCCCTTGGCGAGAAGCCTGGTGGCGTCCCGCGACGTCGGCTGGGCGAGCAGAAGCGCGAAGCCGTAATCGGGATCACGCACCAACCTGTCCTTGGTGGTCAGAGCTGCCGTTGCAATCAGCAGCCGTTTCGGCAGGGGAAGCCTCGCTGCTGCGGCGGCGTCAGGCCATCCCTTTGCGATCCGCATCGCCTCGAAGTTTGCGTAGGTCTCGACTACGGGCTTCGGCGTCGGCTTCACAACCTTGGCCGACGCCGGCATGGCGACAACTGTTGCCATCAGAGCGGTCAGTATTATGCAAAGGGTGCTCTTCATGACGCCTGCTCCTGCCTTCATCTCTTCATCTTGCCTGGTCGGTCGACCGGCCAAGCCAGCGCTGCGCTTCTTCTGCATCGGGCTTCGTGCCGAACCCGATCTGCAGCGCGATCGCGTACTTCTCGAATGCCCCGCGGTATCCGGCGTGCGCCGCTTTGGCGAGCCATTCGGTACTCATGCTGTCGGAATGTTCGAACCCGTGCGTGCCGGCGGCATAAAAATCGGAGACGTTGAGCATGGCCGGCCCGCTTCCGAGCGAGGCAGCCTTCAGGGTCCAGGTCTTTGCCGCCGGCGCAAAGGCCGGGCTTCCTTCGGCGAGCCTCAGATAAAGCCTGGACAAAAGACTGGCGACCTGGGCGGAATTCTCGGCCGCGAGATCACGTAGCAGGATATCGATCTTTGCGTCGCCGCTTGTCGGATCATTGAGCGAGCTTTGCTCGGACAGAATCTCCTTGACCAGGCTTTCCAGGGCGCCCTCGTCACCGAGTCGAGCGCTTCTCAGGAGCCAGATGTAGCTGTTCTTTTCGTCGAGCGGCAGCCCATCGCCGGCTCCGTACATCCGGCCGATCTCGCGCATGGCCTCGCGCTTTCCGCCTTCCGCGGCGGTCTTCATCAGCTCGATCGCTCTTGGCTTGTCGGCCGGGCGCTCATTGAGAAGGAACCTTGCGACCTGATACTGCGTGGTCGGGTCCCGCATCGGCGCTGCCATGACCCTGTCGAACAGATCGAAATAATTCTGCCTGAACTGCGGCACGGACCGCATCGCCAGGGCAGCCTGCACCTGTTCCTTCTCCGAGCAGAGTGGCCGGTCGAGCACAGACTTCAGAATGGCGGCCTTCCGGTCGTCGCGGCCCTCGACGTCGGCCTGCACGAGGGTGGCGCGCAGATCGCCTGTGGCGCTCGCCCGGCCGAGCCATTGCTGCCATTCCATGCCAGCACCATCCGCGGCTGCGACCCTCATGTCCACCAGCCGCAGCATGGCCGGAACGCTTCCCTTGGCGGCTGCCGCCGCAAACAGCGATGTTGCTTTCCGGGGATCGGGCTCGAGTGTCGGATCGGGATCGGCATAAAGCCTCGCCAGTTCGAAGAGCAGGTCCGGGTTGCCTGTCGCGGCCGCTGTCTCGAGGATTGCGCGTGCCTTGACGGCATCGCGTTTTTCGGGAGCATCGGGCGACAGAAGCGAGCGTGCCTCGGTCACCGCTGCAACGCCGGGGTCGGATGTCACGGCGCGCTTGTGCCAGGCTTCGGCTGCCTCGCCGTCCTTTTGCGTGCCGCGCCCGTCGCGATAGGACAGGCTGATGCGCATCATGGCCTCGACGTCGCCCTGTTCGGCCGCCTGCTTGAGAAAGTCGAGCGATGCGGCGCTTCCTGCATCTGTTCGTTTGGCTGCCGCTTCATCCGCCAATGCAAGGAGGCTTGCCACATTGCCGGCGGCTGCGGCCTTTTCGAGCCAGGCATGGGCGATCTCAGGGTTCCTCTCGACGCCGGCGCCACAGGAATAAAGCGAAGAAAGTTCGCTCATCGCGACCCCAAGGCCCCGGTCCGCAGCCGTCTTGAGATAGGCGAGCGGATCTTCGTCGAGCTTGATCGATGGCTTGTCTCCAGACGAAAGCTTGTAGAGCTCGAAGGCCGAAAGGGACGATCCGCGATCGACAGCCTTCATGAGCACCTTCCTGGCGCGCTGGAAGTCGGCGGCACTGGCAGAGCCTCCGGCATAGAGCGTGCCGAGCCGTTCCAGCGTCTTCAGATTGGCATCGGGCAGTGCCGCCGCCTTCTCGAGATTCTGCTGCTCCAGCCCGGTATCGACGCCGGCGCCGTAGCCGCCGCGATAGTAGGCGGCCTTCATTTCATAGGCGCGCGGGTTGTTGCGCTCTGCCTCCGCGGCAAGCAGGTTGAATGCCTCGGTCCGGCCGCTGCCGTCAGGCGAGGTCGAAAGCAGAAGGTCGGCAAGGGCAAGCCGGCTTGCGGAATGGCCAAGCGCCGACGCCTGTCTCAGCAAGTCGGTCGCCTGTTGCCTGCTCGCGTCATCGGTCTCCTGCAGATAGCGCCGCGCAAGTGTCGACATGGCCCTGACGTCGCCGAGTTTCACCGCGGCCTGCAGCCATTGTGCGGATCCCGCCCGGTCATCGAGCCCGAGATCGGCATCGGTCATGATGTCGGCGAATGCAGTCAGGACGCTACAATCGCCCGTTCCCAGCCTTTCCGACAGCTTTGCCACGGCGCGATTAAGATAGACACGGCTTTCATCCGGATTGCTCGACAATTGGGGATTGCGGAAATAGAGACGGGCAAGCTCGAGGTCGGCGGCCGGATCGCCGGCATTTGCTGCCGCTGTCAGGTAGCTCAGCGCCTTGGCGGCGTCGGCAGGGATGACGGACCCTTCGCGATAGAGCCTGCCAAGGAAAGTTCCCGCCTCGATCGTGCCGCGCCTGATTGCCTCAGTCTCGACCTTGACGATCTCATCGCCGTGAAGAGAAGCATCATCCTTGTCTGCAAGGATACGGCCATAAAGGTGCAGTGCCCGTCCTGATCCCGCAAAGGGAACCTCTGTGAGGTAGCGGGCAATACGTTCGGCGGTGGCCGGGCTTCTTGTGAAGCGGCTATAGGGATTGAAGAGCGTCTGGGCATCTCTCAGCATGTCGTCCGGTGACATCGTGCCGGCGCTTTTGCCGTTCCAGCTGCTCCAGTTTCGCGGTGCAGGCGCGGCGGGCGGCGTGACGCAGATATGCGAGTAGTCGAAATCGGGGCTCAACGGGATCAACGTGCCCGGGGCGGCGATCGCCCCGGTCGAAAGGATCGGCGCGTATAGGGCAAGCATGGCAGTCACGGCCAGTCCGAAAAGTGGCCGGCCGTTTCGAGCCTCTACCGCATTCAATCTGCTGTTTCCGTTCGCCATGCCAACATCACCTTACTGCTTCCGGTCGTCGTCGTTCTTGCTGCGGGTGGCCTTTCCTCTCCGGTGCAGGCGCTGGCGCGCTTGCGAGAGGATTTCGTCTCTCACCAGAACGACCCAGTCATTGGATGGGCCGTGATCGCGATCGCCACGTGCCGGAACAATCAGCGCGGTGCACGCCAGCACCCGCCAACTGCTCTCGGGGGTTCCTTGCAGGTTCACGCCGCTGAGCGGCGGACGCGGCAGACGCTTGCGAAACGTGACGCTGCGTTGGCGCTCACTCTTCCACACCATTGTCTTCCACCCCTTTGTCTTCTGCCCCTGGCGAGGATGCGGCCGTGCCGTCTCCCGCCTGCATCGTCCTGAGCTTCTTGGCGGCCTGGACATGCTTCAGCGCCCGGGCGCTCTCCAACCATTTGATGGCCTCGGCCCTGCTTGCGTCCGTATTGTCGGCTTCGAGTTGCAGGGCGAGATGAAACATTGCCGTGGTGCTTCCCGCATTGGCGGCACGAAGCTCCCATTCCCGTGCCTTTTCAAGGTTCCTGTCGACACCGATGCCGTATTGATAGACCTCGGCCAGACGGTACATGGCGTCGGAGGCATCCCATCCGGTGCTCGCAGACGCCCGTTCCAGCCAGAGAATGCCAGCCTCGGGATCGCGTTGGGTGCCGAAGCCGGACAGAAGCGCGATGCCGGCCCCGATCATCGCGGAGACGTGACCTTCCTTTGCGCCGCGCATGTTCATCCGGAATGCTTGCGATGCATCGACACCGGGTCCGACGGCTGAACCATAGGTTTCGGCAAGGTCGTGCCAGGCAAATGCATAGCCATGGTCGGCCGCCGAGCGCAGCAGCTGAAGGCCCTTGTCTTCCTTCTTTTCGACACCGCTGCCCCACATGTAGGCGAGGCCAAGTTCGCGTGTCGCCATCGGATTGCCAGCATCGGAGGCCGTCTTCAGGTTGGTCGCCGCGACCGCGAGATCGCGCTTGACACCGCGGCCCTCGCGATAGGCTCGCGCCAGGCGCATGTTAGCGGACGGATCTGTCGGATGGATCACCAGCGCGGCACGGTAGTAGCCGACGGCCCGCGGCTCGTCGCCCTCGACAAACTGGCCATCCATGTAGAGATCGCCGAGTTTCGTAAGGGCATCGATCTCACCCTTCTGCGATGCCTGTTCGAGCAGCTCCAGGCCGGCCGGAACATCCTTCGCGTCCCCTTTCCCCTCGATGTAGACATTGGCGAGGGCAACGGCGGCACCTGGAATATTCGCGCCGGCAAGTTCACGCAGCATGAAGGCAGCCTGACCGTTCAGCCTGACGTCGGAAGGCAGCAGCATGGCGCTTGCCAGACGTACTTTCTCGCGTGGGATATCGCTGACGGTCTTCAGTGCAAGACGCAGCCATTGGATGCCGACATCAGGATTCTGGGCCCGCTCCGAAAGGTACTGGTAAAGTTCGACGGCAGCCGGGCTGTTCTTCTTCCGGGCGGCCGTGGTCAATCGGCTGATCGCTTCGTCGAGCTTGCCGTTGGCCTTGAGGAACCTTGCCATTTCCACCGGCGCTTCGCGGTTTCCCGCTGCAATCGCACTGGAGAAGGCTTCATGCGCGTCCTTGAACGCGCTGTCTCCGCCACGCGAGAGGTAGAGGTTGGCAAGGTTTACCAGTGCGTCGGTGGCACCAAGCGCGATTGCCTTCCTGTAGAGGGTCACAGCCTTGTCGAAGTCCTGGCGGACGAGCTTGCCATCGGCGTAAGCCTGGGCCTCCTTGAGCATGGCGCTTTCGCTGCCGGCGCTCGATGCGCGCTCGATGAAGGGAAAGGCCTTCCTCTGCGTATCGTTGTCGGGGGAGGAAAGGTAGACGTCGGCAACGCGATTGAGGACCTCGACCGATTCTGCATGTGCAAGAGCCTTGAGATAGTGATCGATGGCTTTCGTCTCGTCGACGGCGCCAAGGACGCCTTTCGCATACATGTCGCCAAGCAGCATTTCCCCGGTCACGCTGCCTTTTGAGGAAAGCTCAGACAGCTTGGCGGCGGCAAGCGCCACATTTTCATGGCTGCGCAGTGACGGGACATCGATGACGATATGGGCGAACCGTGTCAGCGCCGCGCCCGATCCGTTTTCGACGCCAAGCCTGAAAATGTTTGCCGCGCGGGTCTGATCGATGACGACGCCGGCGCCGTCCCGGAAGCTCTCGCCGATCCGGACCAGGTCCTCGGGAGCCACCCGGCCGGACATCGTCGCCTCGTAAAGGGCGTCCGACGACGTCCTGCGCTGCTCGGCCGTCTCCTGCAATGCCTGCGAATAGTAGAGGACCGCCGTGGCGTCCTTGGCGTCGATCAGCTTTCCGATCCAGGTGTCATAGACTGCAGGTGGCACGGAAAGCTTGCCGGCATCGGCAAAATCGCGGACCAGCTCCTGTGCAGCCTCGATCGACCCCTCGCGCGCGGCCGCCTCGTACTGCTTGACTGCGGCGGCGGGATCAAACAGCGGGGAGTCCGGATTTGCGAGCAGGCGGGCGACCCACAAGGTGGCCGTCGCCTGTCCGAGTTCCGCCGACTTGCGGTACCAGGAGAGTGCCTTTTCCTGATCCTCCGGTTTGGCCGATAGCCTGCGATAGTAGCCACCAAGATCGAATGCGGCGTTGGCGTCGCCGCGCGCGGCTCGCTGGCCAAGGAGGTTGATGCCGAATTGCGTCATGGCGGCCGCCTGTTCAGGGGTCGAGCCGGGAAGCTTGGCAAGCTCGAATGCTGCCGCCGCGTCGCCAAGGCGAAGGGCAAGATTGAGGTCATCACGCGCCTGCGCGATCCGGTCTGGACGCGATGCCAGCCTTTGCCCGCGAAGAAATGCGGCTTCGGCGTTGCCTGCCTTGATGACATCCTCAAGCAGGGACAGCGCGCGGTCGACATCGACCGGTCCCCCCTCCCCGCTCAGCATCATCTTGGCGAGAAAGAGCTTTGCTTCGCCCTGTCTTGGACCCGGAATCGTCACGGCAGCTTCAAACGCCTGGCGCGCCTTTGGAAAATCCGGAACCCGCAGCGGATTGTCGACCGAGACCGCATCCCCACCTTGCAATTGTCTGGCGAGCTTGACCAGACCGTCGCTGTCGTGGCGCTGAATGAGGAGATCGACCTGCTGTGCCGGTTCTACCACCAGTTCTGACGCCGCTTCGTCGGCTGCCAGGACAGGCGTCGACAAAGCGAGGCACATGGCTGCGACAAGAACAGAGTGGCGGCGGTTCCGGCAACGGGTCATCCTTGCCTCCAGAAGCAGGTGGCGTTGCCACCGGCGAACTCATCGATGAGAGGACGTTCGTTCGCACCTTCCCGCTCGAGGAGGGCCCCTGCCCGCCTGCCCGGGAAGTTCTCCGGCTCGCGCACTGCGATGGCTTCGAGGAAGGCGAGATAGTGCCGTCCGTTGCCGCGGTTTTCCAGGAAGCCGAAATCGGGCTTCATGAAATCCTCCTCCGGACCTGGAATATAGTTCTCCGCCGCGTAGGCGTTGACCAGGATCGGGTTGGTCATGCCGTTCATCCAGTAGGACAGCACCGTCCACATCGATTTTTTGGCACCGTCTGATGTGGCCGTGGCGTCGAACAGATCGTCGCCTGCGCCCCTGGCGATTTCAGCCATGACGGTCATGCTCGTCAGCGACTGGCGCATGTACCAGAGGGAGCGCGCACCGCGGCGGGTTTCGAGAGGCAGGCTGCCGTCGGCGCGCGCATCGTCAAGGATGACGCGGAAGCGGTCGATACCCTTCTGATAGAGCGCCCGGTCGCCGGTCAGGCTGCCCCAGGCCATCAGCACGCTGTCGGCGAGATACCGGTGATTGTTGTAGTCGACACTTCCCTCGAACATCTGGTCGGTGCGCCGAACCAGCGGATCGATCCAGGCAGTGAGCTTCTGCTTGTCTTCATCGCTGAGCCCGTCGCGAATGATCGAAAAGGCAACAACGGTCGGCAGCATCAGCCGCTTCAGGGCGTAATAGGCGTCGTGGATTTTCTCGGTCTTAGAAAATGCGCCGGCGTCCGCCCATTTCAGCAGGAACCGCTTCAGCATGTCCTCCGCACGCTTGTCGCCCGCGAGTGCGCGGCCAGAGAGCACCATGACAGCAAACGCATACTGGTTGCCGGACCCGTCGGTTCCGTAGCCTTCGGTGGTCGTCAGGCCCTTGACAATCTCGATGTCCATCCACTTTGGATCGGCGTCGACCGACAGGCATGCCTTGCGTGCGTCGGACGATGATTTCTGCGCGAGGAATGCCCTGCGGGCTGCGACGTCGAAGAGGCCCTGATAGGAAGCGCTGTCGGTCGTCTCTGAAGCCGCCGCCAGCGTCTCAAGGGGCGATACTGCCACAGTTGATAGGAGGGCCAGGAAGGCGAGCCCGTGGCGCACGGCCATGAACATGGGAGCCGCTTTTTTCACGTGCTGTCTCCTTTTGCGTGGAAGCCATCGAACTGGACCGAGCCATGCGTGTCCGTGCAGTTGCCTTCTGCTTTGCTGTCGAAGAAGAGGGCATCGTTTTCCCCGACCAGTCCGGCCTTGCGGAACGCACATTCATAGTTGACCGGGCGCAGCGGCCGGCATGTGGAGGCGATTGCGACAGGTTCATGCCCGTTGAAGCGCAGGACATGTCCCTCGAAGGGACGGGCGTCGCCGTCGAGCAGGCGTCCTTCCTGGCTCTGGAATTCGTTTTGCGCAAGCGTCACGCCGGAAGCACCGTCCGCCTTGATGCCCTTGCCGTTGGCGGAAATCAGGTTGCCCGTCGCTGTGAAGGTTGTCAGCGGCACATAGGGATCCATGACAAGATCGCGCCTGTGCTCGTCTTGCGCGGAAGACAGGTCGCTGATGTAACCGCTGATCGCCTCGAGCTTGTTGCGAACGATCGTATTGTCCCTGACGGCGACATCCCAGCTGTTGCGAAGCCTGATCCCGGACCGGCCGTTGTCGATGAAGGCATTTGCGACCGCAAGATTGCAACTGCTTTCGAAGAAGGTCAGTCCGTCCTGGTCGTTTTCGAAGGAGAAGTTGCCATAGAGAAGGTTGTCGACGCTGTCGCGGTCCAGCATGAGGCCGGAGCCCTTGTTGTGGAAAACGACGTTGCCGACCTTCCAGCTGGCGTCGACGCCGCGCGAGATGATGATCCCATGCTTCACGATGGTGTCGTGGGCGGTGTTGAGCGCGATCAGCAGCCGCTGCGAGCGGTCGTGCGGATCGACCGCGTACAGAACATTGTTCGCGTACTCGTTGCCAACAAGGGAGATGTCATCGGCTTCATAGGAGTAGAAGCCGTATTCGAAATTGTGGAAGTAGTTCTCGACGACAATGCCGGTCGGGTTTTTCAAGGCATCGCGGGCCTTGGCGATGGCCTTCGGACCGGCCGAAAAAGTCAGCCCGAATGACTTCGAGGCTGCATAGCCCAGCGAATCCATGACCGATCCGCCAATATACATTTCTGAATTGCTCCAGCCGACAATGAACGGGCGGAAGGATCCGCGCGTGGCCTTGCTGGAGCTCCTCGGCTCGTTCAGCGTCTCGTCCCACGATGTCACCGTCGTGTCCTGGATGTAGAGTTTGCCGGCAATCGCCATGAAGGCACCGCCGGTTGCCGACAGGCGATAGACGGAGGCCTCCTGGCCGGACAGAATCAGGCTTGCTTCCTCGCCGACGAGCAAGGGAGCGCGAAGGGTCACGACATCACCGTCCCGTTCGATGAGCGGCGTGTCGCCGACGCTGCCGAGCTGCATCGCCAGACTGCCAAGCGTATAGATGCCGCTCTGGACAACAATGATCCGCGGGTAAAGCAGGCCCTGCGCCCGTGCCGCATGGGAGAGGCCGGTCGATCCGCCGGCGAGATCTTCCATGAACTTGCTCTCATAGGGACTGAGGTTTCCAAGCGTTATCGAGACACGCCCCGCGACAGGCAGCGGAATCATCGCGCGCGTGGTCGCTGCGGTCTTGCTGATATCTGGATAGCCCTGGGCAAGCGGCGGCGTCGACATCGACGTCGTATGGATCGACATCCTGCCGTCGCTGAAGATCGACTTGGACACGCCTGCGGTGGTTTGGTCCTTGTCCTGCGCCCCGCTCACTGGCATCACGTAGTCCGCAGGCTCGCCCCTGCCCATCCCGAAACCGAGGCGGTCGAGATGGGAGAGTTGCACTTCAGCGATGGCCCGAAACGTCTTCACGCGCAACATCGGATCGCGAATGTCACGGGTGGAAAGGACAGCTGTCTTGACATAGGCCGGATCGCTCGCGGCTGCGACAAGCACCTCGGCCCTGATGGCCTCCTCGCCCGCCGAGAGCTGGCTGTCGAGATAGGCAAACGCACTCTTGGCATCGCCGGACAGGGCGGCGCGGCTTGCGATGCGTCCGGCTGCCTTGGCCTTCAGCTTCTCGTCTGAAATCTTTCCGACGAGCGATTTGGCAAGGTCGATCTGATTGGACTTTGACAGGTAGTCGATGATGTCCAAATAGAGGTCGTCACGCTGTTGCGCCTTGCCTATGCCGCCGGTGAAGCTGATGGCCTGACCGACGACATCGCGGGCGCGGTCAGCCCCGCTCTTTCCGGACATTTCCTTGGCGAGGCGCAGCAGGGCTTCAACGCGATACTCCGGCTCCTTGATCGACGTTGCAAGGCCGAGCGCATCGTCGATCCTGCCGCTGCGGGCAAAGACCCGGACGATTTCCGACTGCACGCGACCCTTGTCCTCATCGTTTGCGATCTCGTTTGCAATGCTCGCTGCCGCATTGAGATCGCCTGCCCTTGCCTTCGCACGACCAATGCCTGAAAGGGCCTGTTCGCGGTCCTTCTGTTCGGCAATTTTCGGCAGAAGCGCTTCAGCCTTGGTGAGGTCGTCGCTGTCTGCGAATGCCTTTGCAAGATTGCCAAGCGCACTTGACGCTCCCGCCATGTCCGTCAGCTGGCCTGCAAAGGCGCTGGCATCGTCAAAGCGCTTCAGATCGGTAGCACCGCTGATCGCCGCAATAAGGGCTGCTTCCTTCGCCTCGCCGCTCAACGCCTTGGCGATGGTCGTGCCTCGCTGATATTGTTCGAGGGCCATCTTGGTCAGGCCGCGATCGTCAAGTTCGGTCGCCAGGATGAAGTCGATCTCCGCAAGTCCCGGACCGGTCTCCATCGCTTCGGTCATTGCGGTCGCGTCGATCAGGCGATTGGCATCGACACGGTTCTTCACGATGCGGACGATCAGGTCTTCCTGGTCGCTCCTGTCGGCCAGGCTCGTGGACAGCACCGGAAACAGGTTTACGGCATTTGCCTTGAGCGCGGCATCGAGCACCTCATTCATCGCTTGCGCGCGATGTTTCGACGATTCCGGATCGACCGCGAGGGCGAGAAGCAGGGCCTGCTCGATCCGGCCGGCGGAGAGTTCGGTTTCGATTGCGGCGGAGAGATCGTCGAACTTGGCGTCCCTGACATCCGTCTTGCCGACTTTCCGATCGCCGAGGATACGAAGGGCAACGTCGTAGCGCGCAAACCCTCGCATCCGTGTCGGCCACATGCTGCTGACCGCCCTGTTGATGATCTTCGAGGTCAGCATCGGTTCGACATATGCGCCGACTTGGGCGATGTCGTTCAGCGCTGCGTTCTTTTCCTGGGCCGAGGTCAATTTGGCGGTCTCGCCGATGGCCCGCTCGAGAAGGGCAAGAGCCGCATCGTGATCGCTTGCGATCTGGCGGGCATAATAGGCGAGAGCGGAGACCTTCAGCGCCGGCGCCGAGAGTTCTTCAATCAGCTCGTCGATCTTCACCCGCGTGGCGATGCGCTCGTCGGGATCGACGCCCTTGTCCGTCAGGCTGGACAAGATCGCGCTCAGCGATCCGGACGTCACGACATCGGGCGTGATGCCATCCGTCTTCAATCCGTCTATGCCCGTTCGCGCTGCCTCGTCACCGCTCTCTGCCGCCTGTTTCAATGCGGTCAGCTCGTCGCGGGCGCGGTCATAGGCCTTGACGCGATCGGCTGGCGCCTTGGCCTTGTCGACGTCAAGGATGGACTGGTGGATCCTGTCGATGATCTCGTCGGCGCTATCAGCGGCCCGCGCGCATGCCGGGGCCAGGCCGATGGCGAGGACGACGACAGCCAGAACCGGGGCCGTCAATTCTGCGAGGGATCGCTTTGTGCAGGTCATACGCATGGACTCCGTCCGTTTCCTCGTCATTGCAGACTGTCGAACTCGCTTGACGTGCTGTTGCACGCGGGGCGCGTCTCACCCTTTCGGCTGTGCAGGTGGCGTGCTCCCGGTATCGATTGCCCCGACCGCCTCGCTTACGGCTTCGGTGAGCGGAAGCCCCGTCCAAGGCAGTTGCACGAAGCGGACGGTCACGGGCGTTCCGACGAAGGACGACAGGTCGGCATCGCCGACGTCGATGTTGATCGGGATCCGGTCGCCGGATTCAAGGTCGGTGGTTGTCAGCTTCGGCAGGTCCCGGATCGATGCGTTCGGGATCCGCGCTCCATGCGGAAGATCGACGAGCACCCGCGCGCCCCTGAAGAGGCGCTGCGCCTCGGTGTAGTCGACCATCGCCACGACATGCGGCTTGGCATTGGCCATACGCAGGGAAAGAAGCCGCTGACCTGCCCTCACCTGGCTGTCCAGTTCCACCTGAACGTCCTGGACAATGCAGTCACAGCGGGCGAGCACGCTGATGCTCTTGTTGTTGGCCGTCGGCAATATCGTCGCTACCGGATCGCCCGCCTTGACCGCCCCTTCAGTCACGACGTTGGTGAGGACCCCGTCGGACGGCGCAATCACGGGCGCTGAATCGATCGTCACGAGCGACTCGTCAGCGCGGAAGGTCCAGAGTTTCTGATAGAGCGCGCCCCACAGGAACAGGACGACCGCCAGGCAGAGAGTTCCGAGCAACCCAATGCGAAGCGACCGCTCGGCGAGCGCCGCATAGCGATGGCGTCCCGAGGGTTCCAGAGGTTCGGCTTCCTTCTTGCGGGTGTGGTGCTCGATCGACCGGCTCGTTAGATCGAGAAGGTCGTTGAGGGTGACAACCTCACCGGTCAGATGCGCATCCCTGACATAACGGAGGAAGCGAAGTTGTTCTTCGGTCAGGGACATGTACTGGAATCCGGTACGTCCCTTGACCGGATCGTTGTAGCGAACCTGCGCGGTCACTCTCAGGGTGAAGACAAAGCCGTCGAAGGGGAATTCCAGGTCGACCGGAAACGTCCCGAACTCCTGTAATCGGGTCTTGCCGGTCGCGACGCCGATACCGCCGACCGACCAGTCGAGGCACTCATAGCGGTAGCCCTCGATGATGCATTTCAAGGGAAGCTTAAAACGTGGATGCTGGCGCTGTACATCGGCTTCGAATTTGACGACGTTCATATCCGCTTCCTCAATCTATCGGGTCCAGTCCGTAGGCCATTGCAAGTATGGATGCGTCCGGGACAGCCAATTGCCCCAGCACGAGAGCGACGAGTGTGATGAAAACCATGACCGCGGTGACCTGCACGAAAGCGGAGGACGCTTCGCGAAGCCGCCCGGCGAAACGGGTACGACCATCTGCAAGCGTTGTCTTCTGGCGGGTCCAGCGCTGCTTGTTGAGATGGAAGAAGATGTAGGTCTTGATGATCGATCCGTAGATCTGGTTGAAGTAGATGAAAAACGGATAGAGGGCAGACACCCGCGGTCTGGAATTGAACAGCATCAGCGTCAATACGTAGCGGGTAACCAGAACCCAGAGAACGTAGATCAGGAACGCGAATGGCGTTTCGAACAGCCCGACCAGACACACCATTGCCAGTCCGGCAAGGGAGGTCCACATCGACACGCGCTGATCGAAGATTGTCCACCAGGTGAAGTAGCCGACCTTGCGCGGTCCGAGCCTCAGTGCCCGCGAATTGGTGCGCAGCATGTTGCCGAACCAGCGCACCATCAACTGCGTCGCCGCCGGGAAAAACCGTTTCGACGGAGGTTCCTCAACGGTTGCGACGACGACATCGGGAACGTAGAGCATCTGGTAGCCGTTGCGCAGAAGCCAGAACCAGCTCGACTTGTCGTCACCAGTTAGGAATTTCAGGCGGCCGAAGCGCCAGTGATCGACGTAATCAGACTCGACCTGTCTTACGAAGTCGGGATTGCAGACGATCGATGCCCGGAACATCGACATGCGCCCCGTCAGGGTGAGCACCTTGCGGGACAGCCCGTTCGACGACATGAGAATGTGCCGCTGGGCAAAACGCAGGCTGTACCAGATATGGAACTTCGCCTTGCCGTGCACCCGGGAAACCTCGTCGGTCGTCAGCGCCCCGACCCGGCTGCTGGCACGGAAAAAGCCGAGGCATCTGCCGATGAGATCGGGTGGTACGATCGAATCTCCGTCGATGACGGCGACGACGTCGTCCTCTCCTGGGTCCTGCCGGGAGATTGCCCGGAAGGCATAGGCGAGCGCGTCGCGTTTTCCACTGCCGGCAATGCGGGTGATGATCAGCGACACCTTCGTGTTATTGCCACAGATCAGCCGATGAACCAGCTTGATCAGCCGCTGGTCGCCGAGCTCGACAATGGATGCCACGACTGTTGTTTCGCAGGGCGCGCGTTTTGCCGCCTCGAATGCGGCGCGATAGACGGCGGCCGTCGTATCGCTGTCGATGCGGTAGCTGGTCACGAGCAGAAAGGCACGCTGTTTGCTCGCGCTGCCATCACTGGCGCGCATGCAGTCATCGGCGACCTTGCGCATTTTTGGAAAGACAAGAAAGCGATAGATGTTGGACCGCACGAAATGTGTCAGTCCCCAGCCATAGCGCCAGATCGCAAGTAGGCCGAGGCCGAACAGCGCTCCCGAGTGGGCGCTTGCAAGACTGTCGATCGGGGTGATGCAGGCGATGCCGACGACAAGGACGATATAGGCCAGATGCGCCTCGAATGTCTCGCTCCAGGCAACAAAGCGCGCGGCGGCACGACCCTCGCGGCCGAACGTCGACACAGCAGGCAGACGGTCCACTGGTGTCGCAACAGGTCTTGCGTGATCGGCGTACGGTATCCCCGCCATGGTTCCTGCCTTATTGATCATGAACAAAGAGCTGACAGAAATCGGGAAGCCCCCGGGCTTTCCCTCCACCCGCACCGGATGGATGCGCCGGCCACCTGCCGCGGCCGGCGCAGAACAATCACCAGCACAAACCGTGGTAGGTGACGTTCCCGTTCTGCGGCCGTTCGATGCGGGCGAGATCGATCACCGTAACCGGCATGCCGGCGGCTTCGAGTGCATCCTTCAGGCCGGGATACTTGTTGCCGACGACGATGACCTCGGAGGACGCAATGACCTCGTCCATGCTGTCGCGCAAATGGACGGCGATATGCCTGAGGTAGTTGCGGCCCTGGCTGGCATCCCTGGCAACGTGTGGATCGTAGATCGTCACCTCCTTGCCCTTGCCAAGGAAACCCTCGACCAGTTCGAGGAGCGGGCTTTCCCTGAGATCATCGGTGTCTGCCTTGAAGGTCACGCCGATGAAGCCGATTTTTTCGTGCGGTGCCGCATCGACGAGCGAACGCGCGTGATCGATCTGGACGGTGTTGGCAAGCCTGGCCGCATCCAGAAGCGGTGTCGGAACGTTCATCGACCGGCCGAGTGCCGTCAATGCCCTGAGATCCTTGGGAAGGCAGGAGCCGCCAAAGGCAAAACCGGGCTTCATGTAGGCCCGGGAAATATTCAGGCGGGTGTCCGAGCAGAGCACGTCCATCACCACATGGCTGTCGATATCCTTGGCCTTGCAGATGTTGCCGATCTCGTTGGAGAAGCTGATTTTCACGGCATGCCAGCAGTTGTTGGCGTATTTGACGATTTCGGCGCTTCGCATCGGGATGACGTGCGGTGTCACGTCGATGCCGCTGACAAGGTCCCTGAGGGCGTCGATCGAACGGGTATCGTCCCCATACTGTCCAAACACGATCGCGCCTGGTTTGTAGTAGTCAGCAATCGCCGTGCTTTCACGAAGAAACTCCGGATAGTAGGCAATGCCGAAATCACGTCCAGCAACCTTGCCGGAAGCAGTCTCCAGTGTCGGGATGACGATCTCTTCCATCGTACCGGGCAGGATGGTCGACCGCATGACGACGATGTGGAACTCGTTCTTGTGCCGAAGTGCCTTGCCGATATCCTCGCAAACCTGCCGCACATGGCTGGTATCGAGCGTTCCATCGGGAAGACTTGGCGTACCGACACAGCAGAACGAGATATCCGTGTCGTTGATGGCATCGGCTGCCGATTGCGTGGCATTTAGCAGTGCGCCGTCATGGGCGTTGTGAAGCAACTCGTCCAGACCCGGCTCCACGATCGGAGCCTGACCGTCGGCGAGATGGTCGACCTTGAAGGGATCGGGATCGACTGCGACGACGGGGAAACCGTCATTGCAGAGACATGCGGAAGATACGCAACCAACATAGCCGGCACCGAAGACACTGACCCGATGGGTGCGCGTCTCCGTGCCCGGATAGTAGGCGTCGAGAAGAGCAACTTTTTGCGTGGAGGCATGGTGAATGGAATGAAGATCAAGTTCCATGGGCGACCTCTGTCTGCGCGTAGTTAAACCTTCCGAGGAATGACTTCTACGGAATGAATTCTTGCAGTTTAAGGAAACCCCACCCGGACGTATTATTGATCGTCCTTGGTATCGCGGTCATTACATGCTAGGCGCAAATAACTCCGCATGCAACAGTAAAAACATATTTGCGATAATATAATTTTTTGCGGCCAAATCCTATATTGAATTAAATCAGGAAAATCAGGCAATTAAGTCCCTGTGATCGAATTTGTTCAGTCGAAACAAAAAGTATATCATGCAAGCATTGGGGCAGGATTTGGCTCGGTAGAATGTATATTGAGGCAAGATGCGTAAATATTGCGGAAGCATGTTTTATACTTTCGATGCCAAGTAGCGATCCGGCCGTTTTTCTCGCTGTCCGGAAAACTGGATCTTCGAGGCCCGGAGCGCGCAAGAGACCGGTCAAGGCCACCCGAGAGGCCGCCGGAAGACCTATCCCTTGACGGCGCCGGCGGTCATCGAGCCGGAAATCTGCCTGTACATGAGAAGTCCAAGCACGGCCGGCGGCAATGCGCCAAGTATCATCACGGCCGAAGCCGTTCCCCACTGGACACCGCCGCCACTGGCTGCAAAGAAAAACGAAGCGCCGACCGTCATCGGAACGGCTCGACTGGTTGTCAACATAAGGCCGAACAGGAACTCGTTCCAGGCGGTGATGAAGCCGAAGATGAACGTGGTCACGAGTGCCGGCCGCACGACCGGCCGAATGATCAGGAGCATGATCTCAAGGGAGGTCGCACCATCAACCTTCGCAGCCTCGTCGAGCTCCAGCGGGACGTCGGAAATCGCGTTGACCATGATGACGAGTGCGAGCGGCGTATTGACGATCGTCAGGATGAGCCCGAGCCCGAGCTGCGTGTCGAGAAGCCCCAGCCATTGATACATCATGTAGAGCGGGATGGCGAAGATGATCAGCGGCACGGCCCGCAGGTTGATGATGACAGGCAGGAGTGTTCGTTTGCCTGCCTCGCTTCGGGCAATGGCGTAGGCAGCCGGAAACGCCAGCACGATGGCAAGGCCCGTGCCGATCAGGGATGCGATCGTGCTGTTGAAAAGATAGGAGTAGATGTTGAAACGATCCGTGTTTGTCAGGACGCGAAGGTAGTTCTCGAGCGTCGGTTGGCTGACGAGCAGGCCGGCATTCATCGACAGTTCCCGCGTGCTCTTCAGCGAGGTGACGAGCGTGACGATCACCGGGAAGTTCATGGCAAAGGCGGCGACAGCAAAAACGATCCAGCGAGCAGCATTGAGCATCGCCTAAGTCCTCCTGCGGGCGGCAAGCCAGTTCAGGCCGTAGAGCACGGCCAGTGATGCGATGAACAGCACGACCGACGCCGCGACGGCCTTTCCGATTGCCCCCTGCTTGAAAAATGCCTGGTAGATGTAGATCGAGAGCGATGTCGTCGATCCGCCGGCGCCGCTTCCGGTCAGCGCATAGACGTTGTCGAAGACGCGAAAGCCATCGATGAAGCGGATGAAGAAGGCGATGACGAGGGTCGGCGCCATCAGCGGAAGCTCGATCCACCAGAGGATCTTGTACCAGGGTGCTCCGTCGAGTGCGGCGGCCTCCCGGACATCACGCGGGATCGCCACGTAGGCCATGTAGAAGAGCAGGAAGGCGAAGGGCGTCCATTGCAGCGTCTCGACGACGACAAGTGTGCGGAAGGCGTTGGTCACATCGAGGAATGCCGGGCTGTCCCCGAACCACAGGAACAGATAATAGGGCACCGGTCCGGCAAACTCGTGCAGGACGAGACGGTACATCAGGCCGACCATCGCCGGTGCAACCATCAACGGCAGCATCAATGGTGCCATCAGGAAGGACCGCCTGGCCAGAAGCGGCGCAAGGAAGATCGCGAGGAACAGCCCGATCAGGCATTCCATCAGTGCGGTCAGGGTGCCGAACCGCATGGAAAAGGATACGGCCTGCCAGAACTCCCCATCGGCCAGCACCGAGGTGTAATTGCCAAGACCGGTGAGGCTTGGACTGCGCAGGTTTTCGAAACTGACCGTCGAGACCGAATAGATCAGGTTGACGAGAGAGGGAAAGCCGAGAAACAGAAGCAGGAACGCCACAAGCGGCGTCAGGTAGGCCCTGCCCTCGGCATGTTTTACGGTAGCCATCATCATCCGCCGGGAATGCCGGCGACAGCCAAAGGGCTGACGCCGGCTTTGTCCTATTTCTTCAGGAGATCCTGCATGCCGGTCTGCACATGGGCAAGCGCGTCGTCGAGCCCCTGCTGGCCGGACCAGTATCCGGTGAATTCCTTCGCCTGCAGCTCGTAGACCGAAAGCGCGTTGGCGGAGGTTGCGCCATTCATGACGTAGCCATACTTGCTGGCAAATTCGCCAAGCTTGACGAGATCGGGACGTTCCTTGGCGACCTTGGCGACGACATCAGGCGATAGTGCCGGGGAGCCGCCGCTCTTGGCATAGAGCAATGCCGCATCTTCACTCGCCAGCCACTTCAGGAACTTGACCGCGCCTTCCTTGTTCTTGGCATTCTTGTTGAGGCCAAGGCCAAGGCCGTGAATGTGGTCGGCGCGTCCGTCCGGACCGGCGGGGGGAGCAACGATGCCGGTCACCTCCGCGACAGCCGGAGTTTTTTCGGCATTGGTCAGGTCTGCCGCTGCGGCGTTCCACTGCAGTGCTGTCGCGGCCTGGCCCGAGCCGAAGGCGGCGTTGGTTTCGGCGTATTCGTAGCTCAGCGAGTCCTTTGGCGAGGCGCCGGCGTCATAGAGCTTCTTGTAGAGCTCGAGACCCGTTCTGTAGGCGTTGGAGTCGACGGTGATCTTGCCGTCCTTGTCCATCCATTCACCGCCGTAGGATCGCGGCAGCGACTGGAAGACCATCATGTTGAAGAGAAGGTTCTTCATCTGCAGGACGGTGCCGTAACGCACGGGGCTTGCCGAATTTGCCTGCTTGCTGAAGTAGAGGGACGTTGCCGCCCAGTCGTCCCAGGTCCAGCTGTCGGGATCCTTCGGTTGGAGCTCCTTGCCGAGGAATTTCTTGGCGATCTCCCCGTAGGTCTTCTTTGCCGCATCGTCCTTCAGAAGCGCATCCACCAGGTCCTTGCGGTAGTACATGAAATGCAGGGAAAGGTCGGTTGGGACACCATATTGCTTGCCGTTGAACTGCATCGTCTTGAGGACGGATTCGCCAAAGACCTTCGCGGCATCCGGACCAAGGTCGATGGGATCCATGTAGGATGCGTAACGACCGATCGAATAGGTGGCGACAAGATTGACGTCGAACGCATTGGAGCCGGCGGCCATGTCGGCCTGCAGCTTGTCGAAGAAGCCGTCGCGGTTGAAGAACAGCAGCTCGACCTTGTCGGCATCGCTGATACCGGCCTGGCCATTATAGGCTTCGACCGTGGCGCGCAGCGCCGTTTCCTCCGAGCCGCCCGGCCAGCCAAGCACCGTGACGGTGGCATTTGCGATGCCAGGCAGGGCGACGCCCGCAAGAAGCGTTGCCGCAAGTGCAAGTGACGTGTTTTTGTATGTCATCATCGTTCCCTTTCTTGTTTGGTTTTACGTCGTTATTTCCCCGCTGCAGCCGGGCTTCCTCCAGCAAGATCCGCAGCGCCGATGATACCGGCATGCCGGCCGAGCCTTGCCGCCACGAGACGTGGTGCAAGCCTCGGCGACAATCCCTTGAAATGGTTTTCCATGAGGTCGATATAGCCCTGAGCGAGGCCGATGCCGCCGCCGATGACGATCCCGTCGGGATCGAGCATCAGCTGGATGTCCCGGCAGAGCGTTGCTGCGCGAAAGGCAGAGCCGGAGACGATGTCTGCCGCCCAGCTTTCGCCGTTTCTGGCGCGCTCGAAGACTTCGACGGCATCGACCGGGTGGCCGTTCTGCGAGGCTTCGCTGGCAATCCACCGGCCCGATGTCTGGTCCTCGAACGGTGACTGTCCCTCGGAAGGTGAGCGGATCAGCCCGAAATGTCCGGCAAGACCGAGAAGCGGCCTGCCGTCGATGACGACCCCGCCGCCAATGCCGGTCGAGATCGTGAGAAAGACGAGGCGCCGGGCGCCCGCTCCTGCCCCGAACCGGTACTCGCCCCAGGCCGCAGCCTGCGCATCGTTGACGGCAGTAGCCGGCTTGCCGAACATCCGCGTGACACGGTCGATGAGAGGGTAGCGGTCAGGGATTTGAAGCGTTGCCGGATTGAGGGCCGACCAGGATCCATCCTCGATCACGCCGGTGACGGCGATACCGATCCTGGCATAGCGGTCCGCCCAGCCGGCGGTCGATTGAAACACAGTCGAGAGCCAGGCATCAGGTCCGGCGCCGCGTTCGGTCGCAACCACGACCTCCTCGACAACCCTGTCGCCGCTGACAAGCGCTGCCATTGTCTTGGTGCCGCCGATGTCGATCGAAAGGACAGTGCCGTCTCCCGTTGAAGACGGTGCCCGATAGGCTTCGCCGATCGCTTGGCTGAACCAGCCTGTCACGTGCTCGGTGCGGGTAATCGCGGAGCCGACGACCACGGCAAATGCCCCGGCCCTTGCCGCTGATACCGCCTGCTCGGGAAAGCGGATACGTCCCTCGGCAATGACGAAAGGTGTGAGCCGACGCATGGCTGATATCAGCTCGATGTCAGGGTCGACGGGTTCCGGGCCGCCAACATAGCCGGAGAGCGTGGTGCCGACAAAATCGACGCCGGCAGCAAGGGCGCGCCCTGCATCCTCAAGCGAAGAGCAGTCCGCCATTGTCAGCTTGCCCTTGGCCTTTATCGCGCGCACCAGCGCTTCCACGGATGCCGGGCGGACGCGATCAGTGGCATCGAAGGCGACGATATCGGCTCCGGCATCGGCGAGCGCTTCCGCATCGGACAGGAACGGAGTGATGCGCACCGGACTGTCTCTAAGATCGCGTTTGACGATCCCGACGATCGGGGCGGTGACGGCGGCCCGCACGGCTTTGACATAGGCAACCGATTCGATCCGCAGTGCGCTCGCCCCGGCACTCAGAGCCGCTCTTGCGAAGCCCGTGACGAACGCGGCCTCGTCCATCGGTCCATCCGGAACCGGCTGGCAGGATACGATGAGGCTATTCCTGATGTCTTCCCGTTGCACCCGCGACACTCCATTTCGGCATCACGATAGATGGAAAATACCAGAATACAACCAGTTTATAACTGGTCTTATCGCTGCAGTTCGAACACGAAGTCGTAGACCTCGCCCTTGTAGCGGGTCTCACAATATTCGACGATCTGTTCGTCGGGCAGGAAGCAGCGTCTTTCGGTCACCAGCAATGGCGCGCCGGCCTCGCAATGGAGATGCGCGGCATCCTCGCTGGAGGCGGCTCTCGATCGCATCCGCTGGATCGCCCGCTGTGGCATGAAACCGCGCGCGGCAAGCGCCTCGTAGAGCGAGTCGCGAACGAGATCCGGTGAAGGAACAAAGCGCGTCGGCACCGTTGAACTCTCGACCGCAATCGGCTGCCCGTCTGCCGTGCGGACGCGTTTCATACGGACGACCATGGCGCTGGCGGAAAGACCAAGGGCCATCATTTCGGCTGGTGATGGTCGGCTTATCTGTTTGGAAAGCCAGACGCATCCAGGTTCCATCCCGCGCGCGCGAATGTCCTCAGAAAAGCTTGTCAGCGTCGCAAGCGACTTTTCGACACGCGATCCGACCTCCGTCCTGAAGCCATGGCGCCGGTTGAGGAGCCCTTCCTCCTCGAGCAACGCCAGCGCCTTTCGAACCGTTACGCGTGACAGCGACAGGTTCTCTGCCAGAACCCGTTCCCCCGGCAGCATGCCGCCGGGCTTCACCGCGTTGGAGCGAATGGCAGTCTCGATCGCCGACTTGAGCCGTTTGTAGAGGGGCACGTCGGGCGCGCTCTGGCCGAGCTCCCTGCCAACACGTTCGATCAAGCTGATTTCGGACATGGCGCTCCTTTCGACGGATCGATCCCGACGATCCTGAAAATCGGTATCTGGAGCTATACTGGTATTATCATCTTCGCGCAATTGCCGATGACAGGCCCCGGTTCCGCGGACCGCGGCATCAGAATTACTCCAGTGGCAGCAGGACGATGACGAGCGTGCCATTGCTGCGGCGGATCGTACGGAGTTTGCCGCCGAAGGCACGGATGCGACGCTTCTGCATCAGCTTGCCCAGGCGAATGCGCTGCGGGGCTATGGCCTGCGCCTTCGGTGGACTGCCGATATCGGCGATGGCAATGACAATGCGATTGCGCCGCATGCCATAGCGCAGCTGCTGGACGTTTCCTGGCGCGTGCCGGTGTGCATTCATCAGCGCTTCCTGGATGAAGCGATAGACGCAGATATTCAGATGTCCCCGGCTCGGATCGACATCGAGCTTACCCTTCAGAGCGACACGATTGCCGGTCAGGTCCGTGTGACGGCGAACGGCAAGCAGAATGGTTTCGTTGAGCGAAAGGTTGTCGAGCTCAGGCAGGACGAGGCCGGAGGATATGTTTCTGATGTCTTCCAGCACGGCCGAGACGAAGTGCTGCAGCTTGCCCATGCTTTCGGCAGAAACCACCACGCCGTCGCTCTCTGCGGGGGATGGCCTCATGTCGCTCAATCTGAGCTTGATGAGGGTCAGTACCTGTATTGGGCCGTCGTGAAGGTCTGCACCGATCTGGTCGAGGATCTTCTCGTTGAGCTTGCCGGCCTCCCGTCTTGCGCGTTCGGCCTCGAGCCGCAGACGCCGGTTCTGGTTCGACAGCTCCAACGCGTGCCTGAGGCTTGCGCGCAGCGCCGTGTGCTGGTCGTCGATCGTGCGGCTGCCGCTGCGGACGATCATGTAGAGAAGAGCGAGCATGGGAACGGAAACGAGGAGCACGATCATCAGCGTCGAGCGCCATGCGCCGGCAATTTCTGCAAGCAGATAGTTGGGTCGTTCGTAGAATTCGCCGACGAGGATCGTCTTGCCGGACGCGTCCTGCACCAATGGTGCATAGACCTCGATGTATTCGGACTTTCGCTCGTCTCCGGAGTAGTGGTGTTTTGCGATCATGGTGCGCGATACGACGACTTCGCCCTTCGTCGCACGCCTCAGCTCGTCAAAGACCTCTTCCCTGTCGAACTTCTGCCCCGCCGTCGAATAGAATAGGCTGCCATCGGTGTTCCAGATCTTGATCTCACGCACATGCTGGCCAAGCGGGCTGTCGCCGAGAAGCTGATCGAGTTTGGCCTTGACCTCGGGTGACAGGCTCTTGGAGCGGATATCCTGTTCAGAAATAAGCGGCTCGACGAAAGTCTGGAGGTAGGCCGCTCCGACGCTGCCCGCCCCCTGCATGATCGCCCTCTCGATGCTTTTCGTCGTCCAGAGTCCAAGCAGGAACATCAGGGCAAGGACGATCAGCGACGCGATGAGAATGAATTTCACCTCGAGGCGCGCCTTGCGCACCCGGTCCTTCATCCATCGCCATGTGACGGCCAGGCGCTCGGGCCATACCCGTTTTGTCATTTCGCTCTGCGCAAACGCCATGCTCCCCCCGAAACTCGACGCCGATGATTATATTCATGTTTGCGAATATTTTTCCTGCTGGCAACACACTTTCGATCATTCCAGCTGACGATCAAACAAAAGCGCCCCGACTGTCCTCGCGAACGGGCGATGACTGTCCCATGGGACAGCTTCTGCTGGCCCTGAGTATATCGTGATGGTGCGACCTTCGTTGCTTTCACTGGAATACTATAGTCTGGATTTTTGCTCGACCTTGTTCTCTGACGGCATAGTCAACCAAAATATATAACTAGAAAATCAGACAATAACACAAATTCTGGCCGGCTATACACGCTTGTCTGCCGGGTGGGAATTTTGCGCTCTAAGGGGAGAGGGAAATGACCGCATTTACACTGAATCTGCAGGACATGATCTTCATTCTGCGTCAGATCAAGATTGCCGAAGCACATGCTGCCGGAACGGCTCTGACCGAAATCTATGTCGATGCCGAGGGCAATGTCGTTCCCGCGGGGACACCGGGCGCCTTGCTTGCGATTCCAGATCCTCATGTTCCGGCTGGTCTTCGGACGGTCGACGGGACCTACAACAACGTTGTGCCTGGCCGGGAGACCTGGGGTGCGGCCGACCAGTCGATGCCGAGGCTGCTGGACGGCAGCTTCGTCAACGACGCCGATGGCGACACAATGCCATTTGGTCCTCCGGGATCGCCGGCTGTCACCAACAACGACTATGGCGTTGTCGGTTCGCCGAGCCTGCCTTCGGTCAACGGCGGACATACAGGCAACGTCGCTGACGCCGATCCTCGCATTATTTCCAATCTCGTCGTTGACATGAGCATCAACAATCCGGCGGCGATTTTTGCGGCGCTGACATATGCAGGCTCAGAGGATCCGCAAGCGGATCTCGAGCGGTTGCTTGCCGCACGGGTCACGCAGGCAGAGGCAGATGCCGCGCTTGCGACGGCGCAGACGGCAGTTGCGACTGCGGAGGCGGCGGTCAATGCTGCGGTCGCAGCTTATGTGCCGGGGGATCCGCTATTACTGGACGCGATCCAGACTGCGGCTGAAGCGCTCACGGTGGCCGAAGAAACACACGCTCATGCGACAGCTGTTGCTGCCAATCCCAGCGCGGCTTTCGTTGCGTTCGCCGAAGAACTCGGCCTGACGGTCAATGATCAAGGTACCCTCGTTATCCCCAACATTGCCCCGGATGAAGGCCTGTCTGCTCCCTTCAATGCCTGGATGACGTTCTTCGGGCAGTTCTTCGACCACGGCCTCGATCTCATCTCGAAAGGCAACAACGGCACCGTCTTCATTCCGCTGCAACCCGACGATCCGCTCTACGTGCCGGGAGGCAGTACAAATTTCATGGTCCTGACGCGCGCAGCACCCACGCCGGACGGGTCGCAGACCAATACGACGACATCCTTTGTCGACCAGAACCAGACCTATACGTCACACGCCTCCCACCAGGTCTTCCTGCGTGAATATGTCATGAGGCCCAACGACGAGCTGGTCGATGTGCCGGTGGCCACCGGAAAGCTGCTGGACGGTGCGGCAAACGGACTTCCGACCTGGAAGGACATCAAGGATCAGGCGCGTGAGCTGCTCGGAATCGAGCTGAGCGATCGTGACGTCATCAACCTTCCGCTGCTACGCACCGACGCCTACGGCGAGTTCATTCGCGGCGACAACGGCTTGCCCCTGATCATAACCGGCATCGGGGCCGACAATATTCCGAATACCGAAGACGACAGCGTTGTTGAGGGCAATCTCGCCACGCCTGTGAACACGTTCAGTGTCGGTGCCCTTCGCACCGGCCATGCCTTCCTTGATGACATCGCCCACCAGGCCAACCCGTTCGACAGCCAGACCGGCCAGTTCAAGGCTGCGGATGCTGATGACGGTATCGGCACGCCACCGCCGGTCCTTGACGGCTTCGATGCGGTCGTCCTTACGGATGGTACGCCTGGCGTCAATGTCGATGCCGCGCTCGGCAACTGGACCGAAACACCTCCTCCCGGCTGGGACATCACAGGAGGCTTCGGTGGCGTCTATGACCCGACGGCCACTGTTATCGCCGAAACCGGACACGGGGGCGGCAATGTCGTGTTCCTCGATTCCGCAGCTGTCCTGACGCATGACACGGGTGTCCTTTTGCAGGGCGGTCGGACCTATTCACTGACGCTCAATGTCGGCGACCGGACCGACCAGACATTCGGTGGAGGCACGGTTCAGCTCGTTGCCGCAGGTGGCGCGATCCTGTCGAGCCTTGTGCTGCCGATCCCTGGAGAGGGCGGCTGGCTGCCGGTAACCCTGAGTTCAGGTGTTGTTCCGGCCGGTGCTGCCGGCCAGGAGCTTCGAATTGTCGTGACCCATGGTGGTGGGACGGGCCAGCAGATCCTCATCGACGATGTCAGGCTTACCTCGAACATCGCGCAATACGACGACGAGCTCCTTGATCGTCATTTCATTACGGGCGATGGCCGCGGCAACGAGAACATCGGTCTGACCGCTGTCCACCATATCTTCCACTCGGAACACAATCGCCAGATCGACTCGCAGAAGCTGACCATTCTGAACAGTGGCGACCTTGACTTCATCAACGAATGGCTGGTTGGCGAGGGCATCACCGGTCTGCCAGCCGGCTTTGCCTCCATGACGGCACTGCAGCAACTCGCCGTTGCCGATACGCTCGATTGGGACGGTGAACGCCTGTTCCAGGGTGCGCGGTTTGCAACGGAGATGCAATATCAGCATCTGGTCTTCGAGGAGTTTGCCCGCAAGATTCAGCCGGCGATCGACCCATTTGTCTTCAACAACATTACCGACATCAATCCGTCGATCTTCTCGGAGTTCGCCAACACCGTCTACCGCTTCGGTCATTCGATGCTGACGGAGAACATGCCGCGCGTCTTCATCGACGCGAATGGTGCTGTGACAAGCACCGACAACATGGGGCTGATCACGGCCTTCCTCAATCCGGTCGCCTTCGACAATGATGGTACGGTGACAGCGGATCAGGCCGCCGGCGCCATCGTTCGCGGCATGACCATCGAGCGCGGCAACGAGATCGACGAATTCATTACCGGCGCGCTTCGAAACAGCTTGCTCGGCCTGCCGCTCGACCTCGCATCCATCAACATCGCGAGAGGTCGGGATACCGGTATTCCGACACTGAACGACGCGCGCACACAGCTCTATGCGGCAACCGGCTCGAGCTTCCTGACGCCCTATGACAGCTGGACCGATTTCGCGGCCAATCTGAAGAATCCGATCTCTGTCGTGAACTTCATCGCCGCCTACGGCACCCACACTTCGATCACCGGGCAAACGACCGTGGCAGGCAAGCGGGATGCAGCCTGGGCCCTGGTGTTCGGTGACGACAGCCTGACGGGCGCAGCTGCTGACGCGTTCAACGCGGACAGGTTGGCCTTCCTGAACAGCACCGGCACATGGACTGCGGCCAACAGCGGCCTCAATGCGATCGACCTCTGGATTGGCGGGCTTGCAGAAAAGAAGATGCCTTTTGGCGGCTTCCTCGGCTCGACGTTCAATGCGATCTTCGAAGCCCAACTTGAGAACCTGCAGGATGGCGATCGCCTTTACTATCTGACCCGCACACAGGGGCAGAACTTCCTGAACATGCTGGAACAGAACTCGTTCGCCAAGATGATCATGGCGAACACCGATATCGCACAGCCCGGCCCGGACGGTATCCGGGGCACCGCAGACGACATCGTCAACCGCCACATGGGCGTGGATTCGTTCGGCAACTATGACTTCGTCCTCGAAGTCAACGCTGCCAACCAGGCCGACTACAACGGTACTGCGGCAGGCGTTGATCCGCTGGGAACCGACGCAGCGCTTGAAGCCATGGGCCTCGGCAAGGTTGCGCGTGACGACCCCGGTACACCGGGTGTGGACGTGAACTATCTACGCTTTACCGGCGGCGAGCACATCGTTGCCGGCGGCACGAGTGGCAACGATACGATCATCACGGATTTCGGCGATGACGGAATCTGGGGCGATGCCGGCGATGACCGGATCGAATCGGGTGCCGGCGTCGATCTCGTCAACGGCGGCGCGGGCGACGACATTCTCACCGACAGTGGGGATAGCGGCGACTTCATCAAGGGTGACGAGGGCAACGACGTTATCGCCAACTCAAACGGTCTCGACATTCTGATGGGTGGGATCGGCAAGGACGCGATCTTTGTCGGTGTCGATGACACGGAGGTCTTCGGCGGCGAAGGCGATGACTTTATCGTCGGCGGCGAAGGTGTCGATCTGCTGATGGGTAATGAAGGGGATGACTGGATCGAAGGCGGTGGCGGTTTCGACACCACGGCGGGTGACAATTCGGAGCTGTTCTTCAACAGTGTCATCAAGGGCCATGACGTGATGTTCGCCGGCAACGAAGAGAACGACTTCGACGGCGAGTCCGGTGACGACATCATGGTGCAGGGCGAAAGCGTCATGCGCAATGAAGGCATGTTCGGTTTCGACTGGGCAATCTTCAAGGGCGTCGCACGCGATGCGCACGCCGACATGAACATTCCGATCTTCACCACCGAACAGGAAGACATTCTTCGCAACCGGTTCGACAAGGTTGAGGCTCTCTCAGGATGGGATCACAACGACACGCTCATTGGTGATGAGCGCACCTTTGGCGAAATTGCGCCCGGAGACACGGTCGCAACGACGGAGAATATCTTCTTCAATGACGGTCTCGATGCCGAAGGGCTTGCCCGCATCGCCGGGCTCAATCAGATCGTCGATCTCGATGCCTCGGGTTTTTACCAGAGCGGCAACGTCCTGCTTGGTGGCGGCGGCCACGACCTGCTGCAAGGCAATGGCGGCGACGACATCATCGACGGCGACCGGTGGCTCAACGTCCGGATCCGGATAACATCCGGCTCGGAAAATTCAGCTGCCAATCAGATCGCAACAGTCGACAGCATGCGGCACGTGTTCACCGCAGCCGAAGCCCCCGCGCCGTCCTGGATCGGAAGATCGCTTTTCGAGCTTCTGGTCGACCGCACTGTCCGACCGGATCAGATGCACATCGTGCGTGAAGTCCTCACAGCCGACGGTGACGGTGACATCGACACGGCGGTCTTCCGCGGCAGTCGCAGTGAATACGAGATCGAAGGCATTGATTTCGACGATGACGGCGACGAACAGACGATCGTTAGGCACCTGGTCAATACGGCAGTCGGCGGCGTTGCGGTCAACGATGGCGTCGACAAGGTCAGCAACATCGAGCGCCTGCAATTCGCCGATCAGACGGTGGAGCTCGTCGAGGTCGATGACGCAGCACCGGTCGGCAATCCGGTGGTAGAAGGCTTCGCGCAGATCGGTCAGCTGCTCAAGGTGCAGATGGCCTCCGACGGCTCGCTCGCGGGCGTAACGGATGCGGACAATCCGAATGGCGGAAAGATCTTCCCGCCGCTGATCATCGAATGGCAGATCGAAACGGATCCCGGCGTCTTCGTCGATACCGGCTTCCGTGGTCCGTCGTTTACGCCGGCAACGGACGGCGAATTCGAAGTCGGCGCAGATGTCCGCGTTCGCGCCATCGTCCGCTATACCGACGCCAACGGCATTCCCTATGCTGTCGCTTCGCTGCCGACAGATCCGCTCGTTCCCGCAACGAACCTCGTTGCAACGGAAGGTGACGACGTCCTTGTCGGAACGCCCGGTGATGACACCATCGATGGCCTTGGTGGTAATGACATCATCTTCGGACTTGCCGGCGATGACGACCTGACAGGCGGAACCGGCGACGACGAAATCTTCGGCGGGCTTGGTGACGATACGCTCGCAGGCGGTGACGGCAACGACATTCTCGATGGCGGCGACGGCGACGATACCGCTGTCTTCGCCGGCAACCTGGCCGACTTCGTCTTCGAGATCAATGCCGAAGGCCAGCTGGAGGTGGTTGGCACGAATGAGGAAGATGCCGTCATAAGCATCGAGAACTTTCAGTTCAACGATGGGACGGTGACGCTCGCCGAAGTGCAGGCGGGCTTGCCGGATGTCATCCCGACAGACGGCCCCGACACCATCACCGGGACCGAAGGCGCCGACGCCATCGATGCGCTTGGCGGCAATGACACGATCAACGCGCTTGGTGGCGACGATGACCTCGTCGGCGGTCTCGGAAATGACGTGATCAATGCTGGCGCCGGCGACGACACGATTGCCTGGGAGGTCGGCGATGGACGCGATATCATCGACGGCGGAGTCGGCACGGATCGTTTGCGCATACGCGGTGACAACAATGACGAGACGTTCTTCGTCGAGGATGTAGCCGACTATCTGGCAAGGACCGGTCTTCTGGCAGACCCGCTCCAGGCGACGACCGAAATCGTCGTCTCCCGCAGCGTCGGTGCCGGGGCGTCGATCGTGGTGGCAGAGCTGGCCGGTATGGATGAGATCGATATCAACGGCGGCGGCGGCAACGACACCTTTGTCGTTTCGGGCGATTTCGCAGGCACGGATCTCGATCCGAGCACAATCACCATCGACGGCACAAGCGGCGATGACACCGTCGACATCACCGGCCTCGACTCGCAGCACCGTATCGTCTTCCGCTCCAATGGCGGCGACGACACCATCGTCGGCACGCTGCGCCCACAGGATGTCGTCGAACTGGCCCCGGGATCCGTGATCACGGGCTACACGCTCAGCGACAATACAAACGGCACACGGACGCTCTCGAACGGCACGCATTCGATCACCTTTACGGGTGTCGTTCCGCCGCAGTTCGTACCTCAAGACGACGACCCGAATTCGGGACCGTTCGCCTATACCGCAGCTGACCTCGCCGGCCTCAAGAACCTCGTGAACGGTCTTGCTGCCTTCGAGGATGACGACGATACGGAAGGCTTCGGTGGCGTGCGCAGCCTGTCCGGCCACGGCAATAACGAGCAGCATGCCGACTGGGGTGCCGCCGACGAGCCGTTCATCCGGATTACCAATGCGCACTATGGCGAATACGACGCCGGATCAGGCAACAACCAGATCAACCCGATTTTCGAAGGGCTCAATCCACGCAACATCAGCAACGTGCTCGGCGCCCAAGAAGCCAACCTCGCGAAGAACGCGTCCAACGCCAACATCTTCTTCATGGCGTTCGGTCAGTACTTCGACCATGGGCTCGACTTCCTGCCGAAGGGTGGCAACGGAACGATCCAGATCGGCGCACCCGGCAGCGGTGCACCCGGTTCGGGCAATCCCGCGGATCTGACGCGCGGTACCGTCCACGACATCGACGAGAATGGCGTGTCGCAGCATCTCAACAAGACCTCGCCTTTCGTCGACCAGAACCAGTCATACGGTTCGCATGAACTGGTCGGTCAGTTCCTCCGCGAAAGCGATGGAAACCAGGGCTTCGGTTCGCACCTGCTTCAGGGTGCGGTGGATCCGTCCAATACGGAGTTCCGGTTACTGCCGACGCTGCGTGAACTGATCACGCATCACTGGCAGGCCAACACGATCTTCCGTGATGCCGAGTTGCCAGGCGGACAGATCAGCTTCCGTGATTACTACGCCGGTCTGGTCGATGCGACCGGTCATATCAATGAAACGATGCTGCCTCAGATGACCTCCAACTTCATGGGCAGTGGCCATGCGCTGCTTCTCGACGCCAACCCGTTCATCAGCGCACTCGATCACTATGTCGTCGGCGATGGACGCGGCAACGAGAACTTTGCGCTGACCTCGATCCACACGATCTGGGCACGCAATCACAACTACCACGTGGAACTTCTGGAGCAGTCCGGCTTCCAGGGAACGGCCGAGGAGCTGTTCCAGGCCGCCAAGATGGTGAATGAAGCGGAATACCAGCGCGTTGTGTTCACCGAGTTCGCCGACATGTTGATTGGCGGCATCAGGGGCGATGGCGATCATGGCTTCGAGGAATACAACCCCAATGCAACGGCCGCGATCTCCCATGAGTTTGCCGCAGCGGTCTATCGCGTTGGCCATTCTCTGATTGGCCAGACGATGACAGTGATCGGGCCGGATGGCGAGCCGAGGCAGGTGGCGCTCTACGACGCCTTCCTCAATCCGAGCAATGATCCCGGTGTCTTCAAGGGTCCGTTACCTCCCGGCTATGTGCCGCAACCCGGATACGGGCAGCTCGGGGTCAATTCGATCCTTGGCGGTATCGTCACCCAGAGTGCGGAGGAAGTGGACTTCAACATCGTCGATGCGGTGCGCAACGATCTCGTCCGCATCAATGCCGACCTGTTCTCCTTCAACGTTGCCCGCGCCTGGGATGTCGGGCTCGGTACGCTGAACCAGGTGCGCATGGATCTGGCTGCATCAACCGATCCCTATGTCAGGGAGGCTCTCGGCTATGCCGGCAACCTCTCGGCCTATACCTCCTGGGAGGACTTCCAGGCTCGCAACGGCCTGTCGGACATAGTGATCAACCAATTCCGTCAGGCCTATCCGGACCTCGTGCTGCAGGCCGGGGACATAGCAAGCTTCCAGGCGATCAACCCTGACATTCAGGTTGCGATCCAGGCCGATGGTACAGGCCTTGTCAAGGGCATCGACCGTGTCGACCTCTGGGTCGGCGGCCTTGCCGAGAAGCACATCAATGGCGGCATGGTGGGTCAGACCTTCTGGGTCGTGCTGCAGGAGCAGTTTGACCGCCTGCAGGAGGCCGACCGTTTCTACTACCTCAACCGCTTCGACAACTTCGACTTCTATGAGGACTTCATCGACGGGCAGGAGTTCGCCGACATCGTGGCGCGCAACACCGGACTAACGAGCCTCTCCGAAAGCATCTTCGAAACCGAGCCGCTTGACGATGACGATGACGATCAGGGCGGCGACGACGACGATGGTGATCATGATGATGATGATGACAACAGCGGCCCTGGAGGTGGCGACGACAACGATGATGACGACGATGACGATGATTCGCCATCAGGCGGCGATGATGATGACGGCACGTCTTCGGGAGGTGATGACGACGACGATGACTCCTCGTCGGGCGGGGACGACGGTGACGGCGGCACGGATCCGCTTCCTGTCGCGGCACGGACGTTGATCGGGACTGTTGCTGGGGATGTTCTGATTGGCGCGGCTGGTGCCGATACGATCCTTGCCGGTGGTGGTGGGGATATCGTTGCCGGCGATGCGGGCAATGACATCCTGCGCGGCGAGGACGGCGACGACGTGGTGACGGCCGGCGACGGCAATGACAGCGTCACTGGTGGAGCCGGCGACGACGAGCTGCATGGCGGGGCCGGCGACGACATGCTGTTCGGCAATGCCGGCAAGGACATGATCCATGGCGAAGCGGGCTTCGACTTCATCGAGGGCGGGGCCGGCGAGGATCAGGTCTGGGCTGGTGACGGCGACGACACGGTGATCGCCTCTGCCGGTGACGGCGACGACCAGT
>NZ_JACIAH010000015.1 GCF_014194695.1 Rhizobium sp. BK399
GGCCTGGATCTGGATCGGGCTGGAGAACTTTGCGGTTTGCCAACCGCTGAGAGACTCGTTGGTGAAAGTTACAGTCGTCAGGAGCGTGCCGTCAGAACTCCAGATCGATCCGGTGTGCGCCCCAGTGTCGCCGGCCGCCTTATAGAAACGAATTCCGGTAATCGTACCGCTGCTCGATGAGGTGAACTTCATGCCCAACTCGACCGCGGATCGGTCGCTAAAGGCTTGTCCGGTCGGACCTTCATTTGGCTGAAACAGCGAAACGCCGGCCGCAACTTCCTCCACGGAAAGGCTCACGCTTCCCTGGTCGGTGCCACCTCGTCCATCTGAGAGGGTGTAGCTGAAGCTTGCCGGACCAACGTAATTGGCGTTCGGTGTAAAGATCACGTTGCCCGTTTGAGTGTCCAGCGCAACCGTTCCGTTGACTGCATTGCCAACCCCGGAAATGGTAAGTACGTCACCATTGGCGTCGGTATCGTTTGCTATCAGAGAGGCGAATGACAGTGTCAGGCTGCCGTTGCGTGCGATGGTGAACCCGCCGTCGTCGGTTGCCACAGGTGCCGTGTTGGGACCGGCGTCAAACACAACATCGACCCAATAGTTCGAACCGCCAGGGCTATTGCCCGG
Organism: Rhizobium sp. BK399; assembly: GCF_014194695.1. Taxonomy (GTDB): domain Bacteria; phylum Pseudomonadota; class Alphaproteobacteria; order Rhizobiales; family Rhizobiaceae; genus Rhizobium. The sequence continues at coordinate 628 of NZ_JACIAH010000015.1, forward strand.
GAAAGTACTGCTGGCGCCGTATGCATAAACACCGCCACCATCGACTGCCTTCAGCACGCCATTTGCGTATGTCGAACCGGGACCAAAATAGTTCTCGGTGACAGAATAGTAGCCGTTGCTATGGTAGGAGGCGACGAATGTCGTCCCTGCGGGGATATGAATTGGCGAGGAGAAGGTAACTGTCTGCCAGCCCGAAATGGACTCGCCTGTCGATACGCCTGTGGCGAGCAACGTGCCATTGGCATCCCACAGACTGACCGTATGCTCACCAATGTTATAGAAACCCTTGTAGAAGCGAATTCCTTCAACGAAGCCACCGATGGTTGACTGAAAACGGATCCCGAGTTCGACACCGTCGCGGTCGATCGCAGTCTCGAGCGCTGGCTTTGATGCCAGTGTCCAAAGGCCGGTAGTATCCGGCAGTGTAATTGTAACCTGCTTTCCGGATGATGGCGTCTCCACGTTGACGCTGTCGTCGACGGCACGCGACATGACCGTATAGGTGCCGCTCGCCTGGACGACCCAATTGTAGCTCCAGTTCTCGCGTCCGGATGCCTTGAACCAATGTTGTCCGCCGTCAGTGGATACCTCGATACCGGCGATAATCCCCCCGCCGAAGTCCTGGGCCGTTCCAGCGATCGTGACGTGCTGGCCTTCGACGAAACTCGCACCAATGATTGGCGACGTAATCGTTGATGTTGGCTTGACGTTGTCAGTGGACTGCGTCGCGAGAATAAGGCTGGCATCCAGCGTCGTTGGCTGGATTCCCATATCCGCGAACATGTTGACCATAGCCTGCTGGACGTTCGGGTCTGTCGGCGTTTCCGGTCCTTCATGCTGATCGTTCAATCCCCACGACCAGAATACGGTGCCTGCGCCGAATACCAGCGCTCCGCTTGCGGCTCGATACATCGTCAGGCTATGATTTACGACGGCATCGCCGATGGTAGTGCCATAGTCCCGAAGATAGGTGTTCACTGCCACTGTGGACAGGGACAGGTTGATCAGCCCGTCTGGTCGGAACCCATTTTCGACGTCAGAATCCCATTCGTAGCCGAGCAGGTTCTGAACGAGATTGTATGTTTCTCCGGGCTGTAGGTTGGCAACGTCGGTGTTTCGCCAGAAGCGCAGGTTCGAATAGTCATAGGGGATGGAAATTGTATCAAGCCGGTAGCTGTCGACGGTGAACATGGTTCCGGTCAGCGAATTCTCCGGCTCCTGTCCGGGGTCCGCGTAGCGTGGATCGCGCCACGTGCCGGTACCGACACTGCTCGGATCCGTGCTGGTCCCCCAAGTCTCCTTGTAGCAAACCATGGTCCGGTAGGCTTGGCCGTTGCCATCAATGCTGCTTTCCCACCGCACCTTCCAATAACATTCGTTGCCGCTCCAGAATGCAAGGTTGACGCCGCTATCCCGTGCCGCCTCGACGTTGGCACGTTGTTCGGCAGACCAGTATTCGTCATGCCCGACGGAGAGATAAGCTTGGTGGTTGAGGAGCAGATTGCCATTGCGGGCAGCATCGACGCCCGTCACATACGACACGTCGTATCCGTTCTGCTCCAACCACTGGATCGCCGAATGTTCGACGCCAAAGATGAAGTCATGCGTGCCGCCAACGGGGCTGGTGTTGGTGATGATGGGGCGGTTGTAGCTGATCGCCGATGCGCGGCCGATTGCCGTCAGGCCGCAACTGCAATTGGGAGGCAGGTAGCCGATCATATCAGCCGGGTCGACAGGCACCTGTCCGTAGTAAAGGCTCGCCCCACCCCAGGCATTATAGGCCTGCCAGGTCGTATCCGAGGTCTGGAAGACGATGTCGCTTGTTGAGGCATCGTCGCGCACCACAAACGGGATAATGCTGGCGTCTTCGACGCCATCCTCGCGGACCAGTCTGGCGAAATAAACGCCCGATACTGCGTCCCCTGGGATCTCCCAGCTTGCCGAAACCGACCAGTTGCCGCAATCGATCAGGCCGAGCGACATATCGACGATCGGATGCGGCTGGATCTGAGCCGTCGTCAGGGACTTGTCGATCGAGGCAACCTTGCGCGCGCCGTCGCCGCCGTAATAGCCGAGACGATAAATGTCGATGCGGTAGTGGGTCGAGTCCGTTGCGATCTTGAAGTCAACGGTCTGGCCGATATTGGTACTAATCTCGGTCGCAAAGCCCTGGATGGTACCGCCGCCGTCGCCGTCGATGCCCCATTCGCTGATCGGGTTGCCCTGCTTCATGTTTTCGAGGGCAATCTTGTTCAGCGTCGGAGTAGCCGCTACCGTCTGAGTGACGGCCACCACCGTTGTTGTTGATGCGGTCGCAGCGAGGGTCATCGGCGCTGGCGCGGCGGACGCATCTTGCTCAGTGGTTCCCACGTCAGCCGTTGCCACGCCAGTGGTTCCGACGATTGCAGCCGAAAACGTCATGGCCGGAATACTCGACGTATCGGTCGTGCTTGAGACCGGCAGCGTGACGTCAGAGGCAACCGACAGAGAGGACTCTAGCGAGATCGCGGCAAGTGGTGTGGAAGGATCGGGGGGCAATACGGTACGGGGCTGAGCTGTCGTCTCTGGATCAGTAGCGGAGGAGCTTGCCGTCGATGTCGCATCGGCGGTCAGCGTCCGGCTAGCTCCACCGGTCGCGTCGCTTGTGGAGGTAGCGCTTGAAGCCGGCGACATTTGCGTCGCGGCTGGATCATTCGTCAAAGGAGACAGAGTGGTTTGCGATCCCGTGAGCGAGTTCACGGAGCCGACAGCGCTGGGATCAGTAATCTGCGGAGCACCGGCTGACGAACCAACAGCTGCGTTCGCGAGAAGAGAGCCGCCCGTTGCCACTGCGCTGTAAACGGTCGACGTGCCGCCGAACGCGCTCAGATAGTCACGGTTCTTGATGTTGATCCTCAGCATGAAATCCACCCCCCAGTCGCAAATGCAGCAGGTGTCAATCGTGTCATGTTTGCCGCGAAAGTGTACGACAGCAAAGAGCGGTACTCGACGTTGCAGACCCTACGCCGATAGGATGATATGGCACTCGCCGACCTGAGCTAGCGAGGAATTGGTCGAGAAAACCGACATGCCTCGATGCTTGCATGTTGCCTCCGCGAAGTGATCCGGAAGCACGCTTCAGGCTCGTCTATAGTTCATTTTTCCAAGTTGCTCAGGCGCTGCTACAGATCGAGACTAAGTAACTAAACGCTCATCGCCGCAGCGAGCGAAGGCGATGAAGCTAGCTGCACAATTGGGCGGATCCAGGTGCCGTATCACTTCGATTGGAGGCCGGGAATCGGTGATCCCACGATTGGCGGATGGATTACCGTCGCACTCTATTTTGTTGCATGCGTGAGCTGCCGCAGGACGATGGCAACCGTCCTTTCACCGGGCTCGAGCAAGCAATTTGACGGCTTCATCTGGCGTGGAATTGCCATCATGTTTTTCTTACTGGGCATAAACAAGCAACTCGACCTCCAGTCCGCTTTCACGGAGATTGGCCAGATGATCGCTGCATCAGAGGGGTGGTATGACGAGCGTCGAACGGTACAGTTCTACTTTATCATAGGCGTTGTCTTTATCATAGGCGTTGTCGCCCTTTGCGCGGTTGCGTTGCCAATAGCGGCTTTCTTCGCAAGAAGACTCCCACACCAAATTTGGCTGGCCCTCGCGGGATCGATGCTTGTGGTGGGCTACGGCGTCATTCGAGCAGCATCTTTTTATCATTTCGACCAATTCATCGGCAGCCACCTATGGGGCCTCAAGTGGAACTGGGTCCTTGAGATGACGGGTATTGTCATCGTGCTGCTCGCGAGCGAATGGCGGCGAGCAGAACTCCATCGTCAGATGCGGCGACGGACGATTCTCCAATAGACGATGCGATGATCAGCGCATTTCGCGGACTTAGCGGGCGCGGCCCAGCATTGATCCGTCTCTGTCAAAAGAGAACGAACGCCGCAAATTCAATCCAAGGGTCTGCGTAAGGCAGAGACCGAGAAATGTCGGGTCCCTAGCACGCTCATGCGCTCGTTCCACAGGATGTTCCCAATATACAAACGCGGGCAAGTGTAGGCGAACCCAACAGCGACTTTGACCAAGACCGTCATAAAAGTTTCATCCGGCACTGCCGGCGGGAGGCTTGCACGCTTTTGCAGCAATATGCAAAATCTTGCAAATGGAGATCGAGCCGTGTCCGCAAAAGTGTTTGTGAGCAGCCAGGAAGTGGCTGAAAAGGCGGGGTCTCACGATCTGCGGTGTCGCGGACATTTACGCCGGGCGCCAGCGTGTCCCAAGAGACGCGCCGGCGCGTGCTCGAAGCAGCCGAGGCGCTTGGGTACCACATCAATGAACTTGCTCGCGGTCTCATGCGAAATGAGAGCGGCATCGTCTGCCTGATCGTCTCCGACGTTGCAACGCCCTACCGTTCTGCCCTTTTTGGAACAGCTTACACTGCTGGTTCAGAACGCTGGCAAGGTCGCGATGCTTGTCAATACGGACCGTGCCGATGGCAGTGTTGATCGTACTCTCAGGCAAGCGATCCGTTATCGCGCGGATGCGTCAATCATTCTCTCCGGCATGCCTGATAAGTCCATTGCCGAGCTTTACCTGCGCAACGGGCAGCGTCTCGTCCTTATCAATCGCGACGATGCGCAGCCCGGCCCGCTGCGGATCAACCTCGATGACTACGAGGACGCCGGACGCGTGGTGACGGCGCTCGTCCGGGCCGGATGTCGAAAGCTCGAATTCGCCAAGTCCAACGCGGGAACACCGAGCCTCATAGCCAGAGAGCGGGGCTTCATCGCTGCGGCAAGGGCCCTTGGAATGGAGGTTTCAGTCGAGCGTCATGGGTGGACGGGCTGCGAAGCGGGCAGGGTCCTGGCTCAGCGAATATTGACGCGCGCAGAGCGCCCGGATGCGGTCTTCTGCGCAACCGACCTCCTGGCTTGCGGTTTCATGGACGCAACGCGTCAATACCGGGCGAGTTATGCATCGCGGGCTTCGACGATATCGAGCAGGCCTCGTGGTCTTCCTACGACCTGACAACCGTTGGCCGTTTTCTACGATCGCTTCAAACGCAGTCGAATGGTTTTCGAGGGCCACAGTCGGAGAATGGGGTGCAGTCGATCAAGCTTCATGCCGAACTGATCTGGCGGGGATCAATCAGGGGGGCATAGCGCCCACGGCCTCTCAGAATAACGGGAGGTTGCTCCACTGTGCCAGGTACCACCCGGCCCAGATGGCAGGTGCCAGAAACGACGCGTAGGGGATGCGAGCCGTTGCGGGCCAATGGCCCTGGTGCCTGCTTTTGGCGAGAACAAAAAGAAGTGCGGCAAGGGTACCGAGAAAGACGACAAGGGCGAATTGCTGCCATCCGACCCATACGCCGGCAGCCGCACCGAGCTTTACGTCGCCAAGCCCAAGTCCCTCGATACCACGCAGCCTCAAGTAAACCTCACGTACCAGAAGCAGTGATCCGCCGGTGAGCGCTGCATCTGCAATGATACCAAGCAATGACCTCTCCACATCGTCACCCAGCGGATCGAGACCGAGCAGGAATGCGCCGACCCCGATCGCTGCCAGCGCGAGATTCAGAAGGTTAGGAACCCTGAAATTGAGCCAGTCCTCGATTGTAACCAAGGTCACCAGGGCGGCAAGCACCGCGCCGAGGGTTGCGCGCGGCAATGGCAGGGTCGTCAATCCGACCACAAGGGCAGCCAGTGCCGCGATCGCCACTGCTGCCAGACGTGTATCGATGGTTTTTGGCCACTGCACTATTTGACCTTGCGCCCGCCCATTCCCCACATTTTCGACTGCAGCTCCTCGGCGACGCTTTGCGCATCGCGACCGTCACGAATGACCATGGGCCTGATCAGGATCAGAAGCTCTGTCCGGGTATTGGCGCGGTTCTTGCTGCCGAACAGATTGCCGACGACCTTCATCCGATTGAGGCCCGGGATGCCGTCCTTTGCGCGCTGTGCCTGTTCGCTGATCAAGCCGCCGAGCAGCACAGTCTGGCCGTCGACGACGGACACGGAACTCGAAATGCTCCGGTTGGAAATCGTCGGCGTCAGGCTGTCCGGCGACGAAGACGAGGAGATCTCCTGTTCGATGCGCATTGCTACGACACCGTTCTCGGCGATGCGTGGGCGGACATTCATGATGATGCCGGTATCGCGATATTGCACCTCGTTGCTGACAGGCGCATCAGCCGCGTCTACAGGGGTAACGGTGCGCGTGATGATCGGGATCTGGTCGCCGACCTGGAAGCGCGCAACTTCGTTTTCCAGCACGACGAGAGACGGGGACGACAGGATCTGAACGTCTGTGACCTTGTCGAGGGCGCTGATGATGATGTCAGGGCTGCTTTCGGAGCCAAGAACGAAATTGAAGCCGGGCACTTCGCGCGCGATATTGTCGGCGAGCACGTTGAAGAGGCCAACCGAACCGTTGTCCGATCCCGCTCCGAGGTGATGGCTCTTGACGAAATACTGGACGCCGAAACGCATGTCGTCGGTCAGGCGCACTTCGGCCATCGTGACGCTGATTGCCACCTGTAACTGCGGCACGTCAATCCGGGTCAGCGCACCGAGCACCCGCTGGCGCATTTCGAGATCGCCGTAGATCACAATGGAATTGTTCGAAGGGTCGGCACGAATGCGCACCGCGTCGGCACCGAGTTCGTTTGATGTCGGTTGACCGAAGCGCGCAGGATCGATCTCGGCCGTGTCGGTTCCGCCGCCGCCGGTTTGGCCGGCACTTGCGTCCGCTGGCTGGGCAGCAGCATCGGCGGTGTCAGCAGACGCTGGAGTTGCCCCTGGTTTTTCGTCGCTTTCCGTGTCGTCGCCAGTCGAGAACAGCTTTTGCAGCAGCTCGGCAATCTTCGTCGCGTCCCGGTATTTCACGCGGTAGACATGCACGCTCTGCCCGAAATCGGGGTTTTCCCGGTCGAGCCGACGAACCCATGTCTGCGCGCGCTCCGTCAGCGTGCGGCTTTGCGACACCGCCAGAATTGCGCGAAGACGCGGCATCGGCATGAACTGGATTGCACCGTTCTCGCTGCCCTTGGCCGCGAATATGCGTTCGAGTTCAGGTATAACAGCCTCGGGCCGGGCATTCTGCAGTGGTAGAATGCCAACCGCCTGATCCTTCATCCAGTCGACATCGAACGCGCCTGCCGTTTCGATCGCGGCCTGGCGGTCAGCACCACTGCCGGCGATGACCAGCAGATTGCGTGTCGTTTCCACACGAATTGCGCCAGGCCTTGCGCCGAAGCCATCGATCAGACGGGCAAGCGTCTGTGCGCCGATATAGCGGACGGGAAGGATGGTGATGCCGAAGCCAGGGCCGCTTCCCCTGACCGTTGTCTGCCCAGCTACGGCCGAACCGGCTTCAACGATCTGGTAGGCGTTGCCACGCTTCACGAGGTCGGCGCCATTCATGTTCAGGAGCGTTTCCAGGATCGACAGCAGTTCGCCCTTTGCGACCGGGCGGGCCGTCGAAAGCGTCACCGAGCCCGAGACCTTCGGATCGATCGTATAGGTCTGGCCAAGCGTGTCGCCGAGGATTGCCTGAACCACTTCACGCAGCTCTGCGCCCTGGAAGTTCAGGTTGACCTCGCCTGCGGCCGGCGTCTGCCCCGTATGGATAGGGTCTACGACCCCATCGCCCGGCGTCACAAATGTGACTGCCTGGAGGGGGCCCGAGCTCGTTGCGTTGTGAGACGCCACCGATCCGTCAGGGCGCGGCGAACGAGCGGACAGGTCTGCATTCGTCACGGAACCGAGGATAGACTTGGGGCTATCCATGGAACCATGATCGGGCAGCACGCATCCGGTGGCCAACACACACCATCCGAACAGCAGGCCTGCACGACCAATTGCACTGCTAGGTCCCATCTCCCCTCAACTGATTCTCTAGCTTCCAGTATCCGAACCTAGCATTTTTCAGGGGGCGCGTTATCGCTAATGGCGACTATGCACATCTTACAGTAGGCAAACCGTAACGGCCTGATATCTTACCCAAAGGTCGGCATGGACTTGTCGTTCAACTTGGCGGACGCTGTTGCAAATCGCAGGAAGGACGCAGCGCAGACGAGGCGATATCTGGATGGCCACTGCAACGACGTTGACGGACTTTGTCCGATATCTGACGACGAACGATAATCTGGTCGGGCCATCCGAGAGGGTGTCGCTTGAGCGGATGTTGAAGGCTCCCCCTTCGAGCTACAGTCAAATCTGGGAGACCGGCGTACTGTCGGGAGATCAGCTCGCCGAGGCAATTGGCGAATTTCACGGGCTCGGTCGCGCCGCCGTCGACCAGATAGAGTTCCGGCCCGAGCTTACCGCCGATCTGTCGCCGCGATTCCTGCGCGCGGCATGGGCGCTTCCGGCACTGGAGAAGGGCCAGCAGATTCTGGTGATCGCCGACCCGACACGCGAGGAGGCGATCGAGGCGGCGGCGGCCGCGCTCGGACAACGCGTGGAAATGAGAGTGGCGACGTTCGAAGAGATGGCGATGCTTTTCGAACGGTTGCTTTCTAAGGATCGGGCAAACGTCCTTTCGCCTGCCGACCAAACGGCAGCGCGCTCGCAGAGTGCGGCCGAAGAGGATCTTGATCGCCTTCATGATCTCGCGAGCGGCGCGCCCATCGTCAGGGCCGTCGACCAATTGCTGGAAACCGCGTTGAACTTGTCGGCAACCGATATCCACATCGAGCCCCAGCCGGATGGCGTGCGGGTGCGAATGCGGGTGGATGGCATGCTGAGGACCATGCAGCCGCTCTCGAACGATATCGCTCGTGGTGTCGTTTCACGCATCAAGATTCTCGCCGGACTCAACATCGCCGAGCACCGGCTGCCGCAGGACGGGCGCGCTCGTATCACCATCAACACGACGCGCGCCGATTTTCGTGTAGCGACGATGCCAACCTTGCATGGCGAGGCGCTTGTTGCCCGAATTCTCGTCAAGGGTGCCGAGGCACTTGATCTTTCCCGACTTGGCATGGCCGCCCGCGATTTTTCTATTCTGCGCACCCAGATCGCCGAGCCGCATGGGCTGATCGTCGTTGCCGGCCCGACGGGGTGCGGCAAGACGACGACGCTGACGGCGGCGCTCTCCAGCCTCAACAGTCCCGAACGCAAGATCATGACCATCGAGGATCCGATCGAGTATCAGATCGCCGGCGTAAGCCAGACGCAGGTGAAGCCATCGATCAATCTGACCTTCGCGAATGCGATGCGCTCCTTCCTGCGCCAGGACCCCGACATCATGATGGTCGGCGAGATGCGTGACAGCGAAACCGCGTCGATCGGCATCCAGGCAGCGCTCACGGGGCATCTAGTGCTTACGACGCTGCACACCAACAGCGCAGCCGATGCGATCATCCGGCTGATGGATCTCGGCGTCGAAACCTTCCTCCTTGCGTCCGCCTTGCGGTGTGTCATCGCACAGCGACTTGTCCGCAGGCTCTGCGAACGCTGCAGGGCGCCTGTGAACGATGGTGCCGGCGCTGAGCATGCCGCCCTTGCGCGTCGCGGCTTCGTCCCGCGCCCTGGGGACAGCTATTTCCGTGCAGTCGGTTGTGCCTATTGTGGGGAAAGCGGTTATCGAGGACGCGTCGGGATATTCGAGGTCCTGCCCGTCGATGCCGAGCTCAGCGGGCTCATGCGCGATGACGTCGATCCCCAGAAAATCCAGACAGCGGCGGTGCGTGCCGGCATGACCACGATGCTCGACGATGGCTTTGCGAAATACCGAAAGGGCATCACGTCGATCGAGGAGGTTCTGCGCGTTACGATCTGAGCGTTAAGATCTGACGGGCGCTATTGGGTCGGGGCAAACATCCGATAGTCCTGGCGCTGGCCGTTCTGTTCGAGCTTGACCGTACGGTTGTCGACGATGGAGACGACCCAGTTCTGAAGCCTGTCGCCGTCCTTCAGGCGATGGATCTGGCCGCTCGCGGGGTCCTGCAGGAGTGCCTGGCGGTTGCCGCTGATCGAAATGATCCCCACGAGCTTTATCTCAGGTGCAGATGGCGACGTTTCGGAGACACTGGCAATGACTGGCGCAACGTCTACGACCGGCTCATCAGCGACCGGGGGCTGCCTTGAGGGTGAAAACAGCGGGTGAAGCCGGGTCGCTTCGAGCTTATCAAGGGTCACGCCACTCAGCCACGGCGTCGCTGGAGCGCTGGGCTCCGATTGGGACAGAGCCGCGCCCGCCATCGCCACCAGGGCGACGCCCGTCACAATTCCAGATCTTTTCAAGCCGGTCACAGCTTGCTCCTTCGCCAGTAGCCCTCGACCGAGGCTGAAACGCGCAGTACAGGCGGCTCCCTGCTGCTGACGCTTGTTTCCGCGCTCTCGATCGTGATCGATTTGAAGAGCAGGGCTGTCGGGTTGCTTTCCGTCGCAAAGAGAATTTGCTGCAGCGGCTCCGTGGTCGTCTCAAACAGAACGCGCATTTCGACGGCGCCGTCGTCGGGTGCATCCTCTCCGGGGTCGACGAATTCAAACTGAGCGATCTTTGCTCCGGTCTCGCCGATCACATCGGTCATCAGGCGTTGCAATTCGGCGGCTGCGACAGCCGGCGTGTCGCCTGGGAGGTAGATCGCGGCACCATCGCCGTCTTTGTCATCCGTGTTGCCTTCGAGCGCCGCGAGCCTGGTCTTGAGTGCCTCCAGGGACAGCCGCTGCTCGGCATTTTCCTGCGACAGCCCACGTGCTTCCATCACGCTCCATGCCGCTATCGCCCCAGGAACGAAAAACAGGCCAGCGAGCACAGCAATCGTTGCCATTCTGACGTTTCTCGCGGCGCCCTGCTTCCGGTTCATTGTGTTTTGGCTCCTGCAAGATGGGCCAGGATTTCGAACCGCTCTTTGCCGTTGTCGCCATCGCGGACGACCGGCGCGGAGAAATTTGCGGCTTCGAGCATCTCTGAGTCTTCGATGATACTGATCAGCCGCGCGGCATTGGCGGAAAATCCTGCAATACGCACATTTCGATCTGCAACATCAAGCGTGGTGAGATAGGTCGTATCGGGGATGATCTTCGAGAGTTCATCGATCAGGACAACCATGGAGGCGGCATCCCATTTGCGCGCCAGTTTCGCGCTGGAACTGTCGGCCTGTTCCGCCTTCTGACGCGCCTTGTCAATCGTGCCGCGAAGGCTGGCGAGGGAGGCTTCTATCTGCTTTTTCTCCTGCGTTGCCTGTTGGAGCTGAAAGCCGCCAACTGACAGCATGGCTGCCCCAATTGCCGCGAGGACGCAAAGGGACGCGAGAGCGATGCGCGTACGTCTCGCCGTAAGTGCCGCTTTCGCGCCCGGTAACAGATTGATCCTACTCGACTTCGCGAGTGGATCGGTCGCAAGTCCGACGACGACGGGCTTGATGCCGACAGCCTCGAGGGGATCGATCGCCGACCGCATCGCAGCGAGCGAGACCGCGACGACGCGAACATCTAGCTGATCGGCGGTGTCGGTCGCTTCGCCGTCCTCAAGATCGTAGTCGAACGTCATCTTGTCCGCGGGCCATGGAAGAAGCTGTTCGAGCTGATGGCGGATGATCGCATCGACATGGTGTCTGCTTGCCGCCGGGAGTTTGAGCGATCGCACGACCGAACGATCCGCGCCAAGCCGCATTTCGACTGGCTGTGTTCCGACGACGCTGCTAAGCCAGCCGAGCTCATCACGGGGTCCCTCGGCCTTGTGGATCGGCCCCGCCCTGGAGACGCGGTAGCAAACGAGCCTCGCCGGCTCCTCGACAACGAGAAATGTTCCACGGTTCCTGCGGGGGATGTTCGCTGCGGCCTGCCAGGAAACCATCTCGCCGAGCAAGGCTGAAAAGCTTCGTTTGATCGATGTGGTTATCCCGGTCATTCGATACATCTCGCCATCAACGTCCCCCCGTTCCGGTAAATGTCCAGGCATAGACGACATAGCCTTTGGGGGTGTCGGTTGCGTCGGCGACGACCATCTCGGCGGTTCCGACCCGGCCGCTTTTGCTGTGGGCAACGAGGTTCACGCGAAAGACGGTCGGCCTCTCCACCGTGAGGAAGCCTTCATATCTCTTTACCAGGGCACGCCGCTCGTCGCTGTCTTCGTCGTTACGCAACGCTGCAATGGTCGTGGCGTCCGCCTCGCTCATACCCGGGATCGCAAGCAGCGCCTTCCGGGAGGCCGCTCCCGGATCAAGCATGCCAGTCCGGTTGTGCACCGTGAGAAACGACTCGAGTTTCATGTAGTCATTCTCGCTCAGTCCCTTGAGAAAGCGCAACTCGCCAACCGACTGGAATTTTGCATTCATGGGCAGACCGCTTGCTCCGTTCCCCCTGTAGTCGGAGCGCTCGGCGCCTTCGGGTGTCCGCTCGTCGTCTCCGTCGCGCCAGTCGACGACCCGCGCCGCAAACGCGTCGGGGGAAAGCGACTGGCCATCGACTGCCTTGAATAGCCCTTTCAGCAGTTCGGGCGGAGAGGCATTGAGATCGAGCCGTCCCGCTTCGGCGGCAACCTGCAGGGTGACACTTCCGGTCGAAAGCGTGATGATGCGACCGTCGACGAATGCAGCGTCTCTGTCTTCGGTAAAAAGAAGGTAGGCGGACGCCGTGGCGCCGCTGTCGAGCAGGTTCTCGGTCACGAGATCGTCCACGCCCAGACGCGTGAGAACCAGGGTCGGCTGCGCCGACAGCACCAGCGTCGATACTATTCCTGCCAGCAAGCCGCATACGACAAGGGTTGCCAGCGTGACATATCCGCCATCACGTTGCATCGGGACCTCCCTCGCAGCTCGCGCCTTCCGGGCATAGCCGTGGCGGATCGACATGGGGGGAAACCACCAGCGTCAAAGGTGCGCGCCGCGAATCCGACTTGCTCCATATCTGCAGGCGAATGACATCGGGAAGCGTCGGGCGATCGGACCAGGAATTGCTCCACACGAAGCCTTTCCGGGTGTTTTCAGCAAACGAGAAGCGATAGTCCCATGCTCCCTGCAGCAGTGCCGTCGGTGGAGCGGCGCTCACCTTTTCAAAACTGGTTGCCGAGGGAAATCGCGCGAGGGCAGACCGGACGAGAGCGCCAGATCTGACTGAAATCCAGACCAGTTGATCGGATGCGGAGCCGGTCGCGAGACCGACTGCAGTTTCACTGCCATAAAACAGGAGGGGCGCGCCGGCCTGCTCGCTGGTCTTGATGGCAGCAACCTCTGACAGGTCGCGCCTGAGGGCAGTGAGCCCTGTGGCAAGACGCTCGATGTTTCCGGCGTCGCGACTGGCCGCCGCAGAAGACCGGGTCACGAGATAGGCCGACAACAGCAGCGCCTGAAAGACGAGCGCGCTGAGCAGGAGGACAACCAGGGCCTCCAGCATGGCAAAACCACCCTCTGAACTCTTGCGCTCCTTCCTCATTCAGCCACTCCGACCAACAGTCGATCGACCGCCAGCCGTCGCGAAGACGATACGTCGACGGAAAGCCTCGCCTCGAGCAGTGTCTGTCCCTCCGGCCCCCGCCCTTCGGCCTCGGGAGATCGTGTGATGACGGCACGCCACCTGCGTCCGTGGCTCACGCCAGCAAACGTGCCGGGACGAACGATCTTTCCCTGCAGTTCCTCGGCGAGGACTTCCTCGGCGACCAGCCGTGCTTCGAGCCAGGCATGCGATTGAACGACGGAGGCGCGCGCCGAGACCAGGCTTCTCGGGACCACGTATAGAACAGCTGCGAGGATGGCGACGGCCACCAGAACCTCAAGCAGCGTAAATCCTTGATCGCGCCGGTCGTGTGCATTCGGGGCACTCTTAGTGGGGGCCGCACACATGCCGGGCCTCATTCGAGTGCTGACAGCGCAATGCCTGACGTCAGCGGGTTGACCGAGATGCGGAAGGTCGCGCGCGGTCCCGAGATATCGAACGTCCCGCCGGAGGAGCGGCCATTGGCCTGAAAGGATACCATGCGGCCGTGCGCGGCGCGCTCCACCCGGATCGCAGATCCTTCGCTCAGCATGACCCGTCTTGCGGAGGAACCGGACAGGACCGTGCCGCGACGCGTGTCGATGGTCGATACGACGGTGCGGCCTTCCGCCATCGCGATGTTCCGGTCCTGTCGCAGGAGTGCCGCGATCTCCGCTGCCTGAACCTTCAGGCTCATCGCCTGGCCGGCGTTGATCATGTAGGGCAGTGCCATCGCCGCCACGAAAGCAATGATTGCGAGTGCTGCCAGAAGTTCCAGCAGCGCAAAACCGCCATCACTCGAAGAATGGCTACTGGATCGCGATGTCTGCGGCATTGTCGGCCCCCCCTTCAACGCCATCGGCACCAAAGGAAATGATCTGGGGTCGCCCCTTGTCACCAATGCGGTATTGATATTCGTGGCCCCAAGGATCCAGCGGAACCGAGGCCTGCTGGATATAAGGGCCCTTCCAGCGCTTGATCGCCGAGCCGCTGACCAGCGCGGTGAGGCCCTCTCGTTCTGTGGGGTAGCGCGAGGTGTCGAGGTAGAAGAGATCGAAAGCCGAGGTCAGGGCTTCGATCTGCAGCCGTGCGGCACGCACACGAGCCTCCGAGAGGTAACCAAGAACGCGCGGAGCAGCAATGCCAGCAACCAGGCTGAGGATCACGAGCACGACCAGCAATTCCAGGAGGGTAAAGCCTCCGTCGCCCCTTACCGTGCGGCGCCGGGGCGATTTGCGGGTGGTTGGCAGTGGGTGTTGCAACGGCTTTTTCATGGCGGTCACATCAGTAGATCGTTCAGGCTGAGCAACGCCGTGATCACCGAAACGATGATCCAGGCGATCAGGGCACTGACAGTCAGCAGCACCAGCGGGCCGATGATCGCCGTGGCACGGGCAATCGAGCGGTCGAGCCGGGTCTCGTAGTAGGTTGCAACCCGCAGCGCGGCCTTGCTAGTGTCTCCGGTGGTTTCACCGACCCGAAGCATCTGCAGGCCGTAGGGCGGAAGGAAGGAAACGCGGGAAAGGGCATCGGTGAGCTGACTGCCGTCTCTGACCCTTGCCAGAACTTCGGCCACGACCTCTGCGGAGTGCTCGTCACGCATCAAGCCGCGTATAAGGCGAAGGGATGTCGGCAGATCGACGCCACTCTTGTGCAGCATGGCAAATGTCGAACAGAAGACGACGGCGCGCTCCTGCATCAGCAGCGTATCGAAGCCTGGGAGATAACCGAGCAGGGAGAGGAGGATCGACTTTGCCGTCTTGCTGCGGGTGATGACGAGGGCAAGGCAGAGCGCACCGACACCGATGGCCGATATCAGCGTGCTGTTGGCCGCGACCGCGCGCGACAGGGTAAAGACGATCGAGGTCGATGCCTTCGCGTCCGCGCCCATGCCGACCAGCGCGTTGTCGAATTCGGGAATGACGACGGTCAGAACGAAAAACAGGACGCCCACGGCTGCAAGGACCAGAAATGCAGGATAGGCGAGTGCCGAGGTCAGGCGGCGTCTGAGTTCCCGACCCCGCCGCCGCTCCTGGGCAATCACCTGCAGCGTGACGTCAAGGTTGCCGGCAACCTCGGCGACCTCGACCATCTTGATGTAGGTCGGGGGAAATGCCGCCGGATAGGCGTCGATCGCTTCGGCGAAGCTGTGTCCCTTTGAAACCACGTCCAGAAGCGAACGCGTCATGTTGCCGAGCGCATGCCGCTTTGTGGATTGATGGATGATCTGCAACGCCCGGTCCAGGGCAACACTTGCAGAAAGGAGGGCAGCGAGATCTTCCGTGAAAGCTGTTACATCGTCGTAGGACGGGGTCGACTGGAACGACAGGCCCAGTCCTGCGCCTGTTTTCTTCACTTCCTCTATATCAATTGGAAACAGGGACCGACGCTCAAGCTCCGCGGCCATCAGCGCGCTGGAGTTTGCCTGCAGAATACCCTCGAGCATGTGCCCCGAGAGATCGATCGCCCGGTACCTGAAGTTTGGCATTTTCGTACATCGCCCCTGATGCGTCGAAAATTCATACAGTATCGATCGAGTTCATATCTGGAAATAAGTACAGGGTAATTATACGAAATTCGGGAAAACATTCAACCGTCCCACTATTTAGAAAATATAAATTCGACGGTTTGTTTCTGAAAAAAACTGAATATTTTAAAAATACTACGATCCTGTTTGTTTTCACAAGTTTTAGGGTGTATTGTAGGGCCACCGTCACGCATTGATGGAACTCGTTACATTTGATTGGGGGCTGGTCGAATGTATATCTCTAAAAACGCGTCAAGAATCCGTCAACGAGAAGCACAACTTGCTCGAGATAATCGGGCAGAGATAGTTTGGGCATTGAACCAGGGGCAGGTCACCCGTCGAGAATTACTCAAATGGGGGATCTTTACGGCAAGCGGATAT
The DNA here is from genome assembly GCF_014194695.1 of Rhizobium sp. BK399. GTDB lineage: Bacteria > Pseudomonadota > Alphaproteobacteria > Rhizobiales > Rhizobiaceae > Rhizobium. The sequence continues at coordinate 16,957 of NZ_JACIAH010000015.1, forward strand.
CTCGCCTGCAAGAACGGGCTAAGCCCGTTTGCAACGAGCGCCTATGCGTCGGTTCCGACAGGAACACCGCGAACACCGCTGTTCGGCATCCAGAAATTTTCTCAGCCGATGCATCGGCTGAACCATCTGAAACCGTTGCCGATCACACGGACGGCTGAGGGCCATGCGGCCTTTCCGGCCGGCCTTGGCGAACGGCCGGCCAAGCGGCTTTCCTATCACACGGATTTTTCCGCTGACCCCGCGAATGGGGCGTTTATCAATCCGCTGACGCATCACGGGCCGATCGAGGGACGGCCGCCCGGCGAGGTGTTCGCGCACCAGCGATGGGACGAGTTCTTCCCCAAGGTCGGCTACATCATGCGGCTTGGCCAGATTTCGCAAACGGGCGGCCACAGCTATTTCCACGACCATTTCCCGGTACAGGAGCCGAACAGCTGCTGGACCTATGCGTCGGGTCGCGCTGGCGAATGCGGCTTGCCGCCATTCCTGATCAAGGGGCGCTATGGCGAGCCGATCATCACGCGCATCTACAATGACCTGCCGACCGACCGGAAGGCGAACAACGGCTTCGGGCGCAATGAAACCCAGTTGCATTTCCATAACGCTCATAACGGTGCGGAAAGCGACGGAGCCGCGAATGTGCATCACTTCCCCGGTACGTTCTACGACTACCGCTGGAGTACGGCGCTGGCGCGGCGCGACAAGATCAATACCCAGGCCGGCGACCCGCGTGCTTCCGGTCCCGACGACAATATCGGCCTCGTCAATGTGGCTGGTGATTTCCGGGAACTGCAGGGAACGATGTGGGCGCACGACCACCGCTTCTTCTTCACGGCGGAAAACGTCTACAAGGGCAACCTTGGCGCCATCAATTACTACAGCGGCCCGGACCGGGGCAATGAAGAGCTGAATGACGGCGTCAATCTGCGCCTGCCAAGCGGCAAGCTTCTCGGATGGGGTAACACCGACTTCGACGTCAATCTGATCTTCTCGGACTGCGCCTGCGACGCCGGCGGTCAGCTCTACTTCGACATCTTCGACACCGACGGCATGCTGGGCGACGTCCCGCTCGTCAACTTCGGGTTCGCACCCTTCTTCGAGGTGCTGCCACGCAAGTACAGATTCCGCGTCCTGAACGCGTGCATGTCACGCTTCCTAAAGCTCGGACTGGCCGATGCCAGGGGTAATCCGGTTCCCATCAAGTTCATTGCCAACGACGGCAACCTCGTTGTCACACCGTTGACGATTCCGGCTCTGCCAGTGCAGGGGATCGCCGAACGCTACGACTTCGTTGTTGATTTCTCTGGCTTCAAGATCGGCGATCGCATCAAGGTCGTCAATCATCTGCGCCATGAAGATGGGCGACGCCCCAAGGAAGAGCTTAGTCTCGCAAAGGCGTTACAGGGTACGCCGGACGATCCGGTCGTCGGGCCGATGCTGGAGTTCCGCATCGTCGGGGCTGTTGAAAGCGTCGATGTCCCGGGCGTCATTCTTCGCGCCACCGATCCCGACAAGAGCCAGGTTCCAGCAACGCTCACGGAACAAATTCCGATCGTGACGCCGGTGCGCACGCGCATGGTCGAATTCGGCAGGGCGGGAACCGGGGACTCGCGTGGGCCGAATGGCTGCACGCCGGATTGCGGTGAGACCGTGACCTTCCCATGGACCATTCGCATCAACGGCGAGACGGCGCATTCGATGAACGCCAACCGGATTTCCCTGCTCATTCCCAAGGCCGGGGAAGTGGAGCACTGGACCTACAAGAACGGCGGCGGCGGCTGGGATCATCCCATTCACCTGCATTTCGAGGAAGGCATCACCATGCTGCGGAATGGCCAGGCTCCGCCACCGACCGAGAACCTGCAGCGGAAGGACGTCTGGCGGCTTGGAGAAAGCGGCAGCGTGACGTTCCAGATCCAGTTCGGCGAGTTTGGTGGGTCCTACGTGAACCATTGCCACAACACGGTGCACGAAGACTTCGCGATGCTGGCGCGCATTCAGTTGCTGACTGGCGTTGCGGGGACGCCGCAGGCAGCGGTGACGCCAACGCCCAATCCGACCGAGTATGGCGTCTTCTTCACCACGCCGGAAATATTGCCTGAAGGTGCGCCAAAGGGGTGGACGAATACCCAGCCGCAGATGCAGGCCCAGCTGAACACCAATCCCCAACCATGACGGCTGCGCTGATTGCGCAGCCTTTCTCTGTTCGGGGTGTGGGTTTCCGGAGGTGTATTTATGAGACGTAGGCCCGTGGCCGTCCTGGCTATCGCTGCCATTCTGTCAGTTCTATGTGGCGGGGCTGCTTCCGCCGCTTCGCGTTGGGGAAAAGACTACTTTCCCAACGTCGAAGTCATCACCCAAACCGGCGACAGGGTGCATTTCTACGATGACCTGATTAAGGGCAAGATTGTCCTGATCAGTTTCATTTTCACCAGTTGTACCGATCTGTGCCCGCTGACGACGGCCCGCATTACCCAGGTCGTTGACCGGATCCAGGACCAAATCGGCAAGAAGATCTTTGTGGTATCGATCACTGTCGATCCCGAAAACGACACACCTGAAAAGTTGAAGGCGTTCGCCGATGCCTTCTATAAGGGACCGGGCTGGACGTTCATCACCGGCAAGCCTGAGGACATACGCGCCATCAACGCAAAGCTTGGGAACAAAAGCAACGTTGCAACTGATCACCGCAACGAAATCGTGCTTGGCAACGACACCACCGGAGAGTGGGCAAGGAATTCGCCTTTCGCCGACATCGAGAGCGTGGAACTAGCGATCCGCGATATGGATCCGGCATGGCGCGAGGGGCATTACGCTCCCGCGCTATCGTTGGCTCCAGCCACAAATCAACAACAAGCCGGCCTGACGCTGGATCGCGAGCCGGGACAGGTTCTGTTCAAGAAGATCTGCGCACCGTGCCACACGGTAGGGGTCGGCGACCGTATCGGCCCGGATCTTCTCGATGTTACGGTCAGCCGCGATCCGGCATGGCTGAAGCGGATGATCATGAATCCTGTCCGGCTGAGGGCGGAGAAGGATCCAACGCTGGCCGAGCTCGACGCGAAGTTTAACGGTGTGCGCATGCCGAACCTTGGTATGTCGGAGGCGGATACCGCCGATCTCATATCATACCTGGCGACGAAATCGGCCGAAATAGCGGAGCTGCGCGCCCAACCCGAAGCGACGCATGTTCACCAACCTGACGATGCATCAGAACATCACGATCATGCTGGAATGATGCCTTCCAATCCTTAAAGGTGGCACGCGCCTTTTCCGTTTACCCGGCATGCGCGTTGAATGGGAAGCTCAACGCGTTCGGAAGATCCAAGGACGACTGCAGGTCACGCTCGTTGATGACTTGCGGCGACCGACAGATCCATCCTGCATCAGATGCCGCGCGGCGATCATGCGGGCGGTCAAGGCCCGTTCAATCGGCTGGCTATTGGATCACGCATTCTAAGAAGCATGGCTTGCCGGTCCGAACTTGGTATCGCTCGACCATTGACAGCGCCTCCAGAAAGAACAAATAAGGAACTGTCTAAGGGAACGGAGACCAATGCCGGAGATCCATCCATTCAAGCGACTCCGTGCCTGGACGTTGCTCGCTGCTCGCGATCAGGGCCAGCTCATATCAATTACATGCGACTACTGTCGGGTGACGCATCGGTATCTCGCAACAGATCTCATCGAGCTTTGCGGCAACGTTACCCTCGACAAAGTCCTGCGACGGTTCAGATGTGAGAGATGCGGCAAGAAGAACTACCTGAACATGACCTTGCATGTTCCTCACGGAAGCGAGTTCGGGGACCTGCCAATTCGGCGGCTGCGTGAGGTCCGCACCACGAGGATTCCGGTCTGGTGCGACGATCTCCTGCGTTAGCGCGACCGTGATGTCTTGACTGACCGATCTTTTATCGGGTTGTCCCAAAAACGAACGCAACCGCAGCGACGACGGCCATCGCAGTGATTGGTCTCTCCCGGATCGTGTTCTCGATGTCCTCGAGAACCCTGCGGGTTCTCACCCTGACGACGTCGACGGATCCCGCCGCTGCCCCGGATAGGGAATCCTTCACCGTTACGGCGTCGTGGCGCAACGTGCGGAATTTGTTTTGCACGATCTCCCGCTTGTCATGAGCCTCGGACCGGTCGACTCCCACGTCGTAAGCATCCGGTGCCGTGCTGACACGCGCGGCGCTTTCAACGTCGGTCCGGCCGGCCGGGATCGCCGTATGAGTGACGGAGACCGGATCAGACGCCGGGAAAGTGGATTCCAAACCAGCCTCGAGTTCTCCCTTGCGCGCGCGGCGGCGTTGCTGAGCCTGCTCCTTGCGCATCGATTGTACTGCCGGGGATTTGCCTGGATCGTCAGCCATGTCGTTGTCTCCTTGCATTGCGTGGAAACTTAAGCTCCCAGATGAAAAGAAGTTCCGGCGGAAAGACAATTCGTTAGAAGATCAGGCTGTTGAGGGTTACAGTCTGGAGGGTAGAAGGCCGCCTGGTCGGAGTGTTGTCCGTCGGTCAGCAGGGCCCCAGGGCCGACCTGGATCCGTGCGTCACCCGCCACGCAGGGAAAGGCGGCCTGAGACACGCGGCAGCGAGCGCCTGAGAGCCGCTTGGCGAACGACATGGCGTGGCGAGCCTTTGACATATATCGGAGCCGGTGGTGTTGCCAGCGTCGCTGCGACCTTTTGCTGAGGCCTTGTTCGTCCCGGCAGCGTCAGGGAACCATCCGAGGGAATATTGAGTTAACAGCATTCACGATACCGGGAGCGCAGCATGTTTGTCTCATCGCCCGTACCAATTCGCCGGGTCGCCATCTCCTTTCACGACACCGATAACCGACAGATCGCCACAACGGTCTCCGAAATGACGGAATTGCTGCTCTCGAGCCGATGGCCGAAGAAGCCCAACGACACGCTTTGGCGAGACGCGCTGATGACATGCCTCCGCTCTCAGCAGGATAAAAAGAAGGCGAAACGTGCCCGCAAGGCTTTCGTCAAGGCAGCGCGCGGGGCAAGGATCACCGTCATCCCGAAACACTGAAGACCGGGGCGACCTTTAGCGCGGACGCTCGACGCGGTACCCGCTTGATTCTGCAGTCATGGCGATGACTTGAGCGCTCCCGCGATTGCTTTTGCCACACGCTTCTTGCACCTGCAGACGGAATTCCTATCTGTGATGCGACCGCATTGCGGAGATGTGACATGGATAGTCAAACAAGCCACCCGACGATCGAAATCGTTCCTCCCCGACGTACGCGTCGCCGTTGTCCGGATTTTGTCCTGTGCTTGTGTTGCAATCGCCCGCATGCGCCATCCGAGATGGACGAAGACGGTTGCGGTATCTGTGATGAGTGCCTTGGCGTCAGCGACATGTCCTCGGCCCTCTCAGCATTCGAAGACACGTTCGAACAATTTCCCGATGGCTACATGGAGGGCGTTTTTGAGGGACGCCGCTGGAGTGCGACCGTACGCCGATCCTTGGACGGACGACGCACGTGGATGCTGGCCGAGGAGCTTGGCGGGAACGAGATCGTCAGCTTCAACTGGTATCGACTTTCCGAAGGACGTGGCGTTTTGAAACCCTGCGAGATGTCGGCGTCGAAGGTGATCGATTTTGTTCTCGGGTTTCGGATCGATCCGAACTGCGTTGAAGGCCAAAGCGCGCTTGCGCGGGTCGCTTGGCCGTCCGCCACTGGTTGAGACGGTGGCAGAAACCGGCCTGCCAATCCTGAACATCGAAAAACGCCGTTGCACACGAAAACAAGGGTGGCGGGGAAGCGATCCATCGATTGGCGAAATAATCCTGCCTGAGCGGCAATCCGGTCGGCTGGATCGTCTGTTGGCGCGGCACGCGGACCTATTTCCATTCAAAAAATCTGTCTGACGATAAAGGCCGACGTTGCGCGAGCACCTGAGCCCGCTCGGTTTCCTGCTGGTAGGCCACGGCATCCTCATCGCTGTTCAGCCCGACGAAATGCATCTTCGTCGATTCCGTCCTTGATGCGCCCTTCTGGCGATAGACGAGATGCACCGCGCAGGTCGGATACTGCCAGCCACCGGTCAGAAATTCGGCCAACTGCCCGGCATTCTGCTGTTGCACCTGCCCGGAAAAGGCCAGGAACTGGCCGAGGCCGAAGAACCCGCTGAACAGCCCGTAAGCGTTTTGGGGTTGCATCTGCACGGCGCGACCGGTCGTGAAATCGCGCCGATAGCACAGGCCCTCCGTCTGCCCCTTCGCCTTTTTTTCCGTGTAGGTGACGAGGTTCCTCTGGGCGAGAAGTTCCATCGTCAACGCGAAGGTCTGATAGCGCTCCGCATCCTCGTGCAACCGGTCGATCCTGTCCTTCAGGTCAACGACGTAGTCCCGGTAAAATGCGGCTGTCATTCTCAACGCTCCGATTGTGATCAACGCGCTAGCTATCAGATAATCCGGCATTGCCAAACAGGGATGGAGATGAGGCAGGACGCCGCCGTCCTCAGATGTGCAGGGCGTGCCCCAGCGCCTTCAATGCCGCTTCCTGAAATGCTTCGCTGCGCGTCGGATGCGCATGGATCGTGCCTGCGATATCCTCCAGCCGTGCTCCCATCTCGATTGCGAGCGCAAAGCTTGCCGAGAGTTCGGAAACGCCGGCACCGACAGCCTGAACGCCAAGGACAAGACCGGTATCGGCTCGCGCGACCACACGCACGAAGCCGTCTTCTGCCAGCATCGTCATTGCGCGGCCATTTGCGCTGAACGGAAATTGTCCGAGGCGGATGGCAAATCCCTGTGCGCGTGCCTCATCCGGTGACAGGCCGGCGGTGACGATTTCCGGATCCGTGAAGCAGATGGCGGGAATGCAACGTTTGTCCCACGCACGCTTTCGCCCGGCGACGATTTCGGCGACCATTTCGCCCTGCGCCATTGCGCGGTGCGCAAGCATCGGTTCTCCGGTGACATCACCAATTGCATAGACGCCACGCATCGAGGTGCGACAACGATCATCGATGCGCAGATAAGTGCCGCTCCGATCGAGGTCGAGTTCATCGATACCCGATCCCGCTGTCCTCGGTCGACGACCTGCTGTGACGAGCACACGATCAACCGGGAGGCGTTCGCTCCCGCCGTCCGACGTTTCGATCGACAGCGCATCGCCATCGAGACCCGTGGCCTTCGTACTCGTCAACAGCCGGATACCGAGCTCACCAAGCCGCCGTGCAATCGGCCGCACCAGGTCTGCATCATACTGCGGCAGGATCTGCGGCGTGGCTTCGACGACGGTAACCGCCGATCCCAGCTTGGCAAAGGCCGTGCCTAGTTCGAGGCCGATATAACCGCCTCCCACGACCACCAGGTTCTTCGGCAGCTCGCGAAGGGAAAGGGCCTCCGTCGAGGAAATGATCCTGCCACCGAAAGGCAGAGCTGCGAGTTCGACAGGCTCGGATCCCGTGGCAATGACCACCGTCTCGGCACGGATCACCTGGAGGCCGATCTCTGTCTCGACCTCGACCGTCTTGCCATCGCGGAAGGCGGCCCGACCATGAACGATCTTGACCCGTGCCTTTTGCAACAACGCGGTCACGCCGGCGTTCAGGCGGCCGACAATGCCGTCCTTCCAGCTCATGGTCCTTGCGAGATCGATCGACGCCGCTTCGACGCGAATGCCCATCGCGTTCCTGCCTTCAAGCATGTGTGCCGTCGCCGAAAACTCCTCGGCGGCGTGGATCAGGGCCTTCGAAGGGATACAGCCGACGTTGAGGCAAGTACCCCCGGGCTTGTCTGCCTCGACGATGACAGTATCGACGCCGAGCTGTCCGGCGCGAATGGCGCAGACATAACCTCCGGGGCCAGCACCGATGACAAGGAGTTTGCAGGTGATCTCTTTCATGGACCTAGCCTTCGATGAAGATGAGTGCCGGGGTTTCGAGCAGGAGCCGAACGCGCTGGACAAAGGTGGCTGCATCCCAGCCGTCGATGATCCGGTGATCAAAACTGGAGGAGAGATTCATCATCTTGCGCGGCACGAACTGGGTGCCATCCCAATGCGGACGGATGGCGATCTTGTTGACACCGACGATCGCCACCTCTGGATGATTGATCACGGGCGTTGACACGATACCGCCGAGCGCACCGAGGGAGCTGATCGTAATGGTCGAGCCGAAGAGTTCGTCGCGGGTGGCCGTGCCCGTGCGTGCGGCCTCGGCGAGCCTGCCCATTTCAATCGCGCAGTCAAAGATGCTGCGAGCCTCTGCGTGCTTTACGACCGGGACAACTAGTCCGGCTGGGGTCTGGGCGGCGATGCCGATGTGGACGGCGCCATGCCGGGTCAGGATGCCCTTGTCGTCATCGAAGGTTGCGTTGACGCTCGGTTGCTCGGCGACGGCCTTGACGATCGCCCGCATCAGGAACGGCAGGACGGTTAGCTTAGGGTGCTCCGGCTTGCGGTCGCGGTTCATGGTGTTGCGCAATTCCTCGAGCGCCGTCATGTCGACTTCCTCGACATAGGTGATGTGGGGAATGCGCGACGTCGACAGCGTCATCTTTTCGGCGATGCGGCGTCTGAGCCCGGTGAGCTTGATCTCCTCGGTCAACGTCTTCCTTGCCATCGCAGGCGCCTGCGGCGCGGTCTCGCCACGGGCAAGAAACTGCTCGACATCCTCGTGCAGGATCCGGCCTGCGGGGCCGGTCCCCTTGACCAGGCGAAGGTCCACGCCGCTATCGCGCGCGACGCGTCTGACGGAAGGCGATGCGATCGGTTTCTCGATATCCGAATTGTTCAGCCGGGCCCCGTCTCTCAAGGTCTTGTCGACTTCAGTTTTGTCGGACTGGGCCTGGTCTTTCTGCACCTGCTCGGGCCGCCCCCCGTCAACGCGTGCCTGATCAGCGCGTGCGGGAGAAGCACGCTTCGCCTCGACGCCACCATCCATTGGCTGCCCCGGGCTGACGGGAGCAACATCGGGAGCCTGCGCCTCGACCGGCCTTGCTGTCCCGTCGTCGGTCTCGATGCGGACGAGGGGGGCCTTGACGGCGATCTTGTCGCCGACCTCGGCGCCGAGCCAGACGATCGTTCCCGTGACAGGTGACGGGATTTCCACCGTCGCCTTGTCGGTCATGACTGCCGCGATCACCATGTCCTCGCGGACCGGGTCGCCCGCCTTCACATGCCATTCGACAAGCTCTGCCTCGGCGACACCTTCACCGACGTCAGGCATCTTGATGATGAACTCGCCCATTCCTCAGGCCTCCATGACTTCGGCAAGGGCTCGCCCGACGCGACCGGGGCCCGGGAAGTAGTCCCATTCCTGTGCATGCGGGTAGGGCGTGTCCCAGCCCGCCACGCGCACGACGGGGGCTTCCAGGTGATAGAAACAATGCTCCTGCACGAGAGAGGCGATTTCACCGCCGAACCCTGATGTCAGCGTGGCCTCGTGCACGACCACGCAGCGCCCCGTCTTGTTGACCGATCGCACGATCGTCTCGAGGTCGAGCGGCAGCAGGCTGCGCAGGTCGATGACTTCAGCATTGATGCCTGTATCCTCGGCAGCGGCGAGCGCGACATGCACCATTGTGCCGTAAGCGATGACCGTCACAGCCGACCCCTCGCGGCGCACAGCCGCCTTGCCGATCGGAATTGCGTAGTGGCCCTCTGGCACTTCGCCGAGCTCATGCTTCGACCAGGGCGTCACGGGACGCTCATGATGGCCATCGAAGGGGCCGTTGTAGAGCCGCTTCGGTTCGAGGAACATGACAGGATCCGGATCCTCGATCGAGGCAATGAGAAGCCCTTTTGCATCATAGGGGTTTGACGGCACGACCACCTTCAGCCCGCAGACGTGGGTGAACAGCGCTTCCGGGCTCTGGCTGTGCGTCTGCCCACCGAAGATGCCGCCACCCGTTGGCATGCGAAGCACGATCGGACAGGTGAAATCACCATTCGAGCGATACCGGATGCGGGCTGCTTCCTGGGTAATCTGGTCGTAGGCCGGGTACATGTAATCGGCGAACTGGATCTCTACGCAGGGTTTCAGTCCATAGGCTGCCATGCCGATCGCCGTACCGACGATACCGGACTCGCTGATTGGCGCATCGAAGCAGCGTGTCTTGCCGTATTTTGCCTGAAGGCCTTGCGTGCATCGGAAGACGCCGCCGAAATAACCAACGTCCTCGCCAAACACGACGACATCATCATCGCGCGACATCGAAACATCCATGGCGCTGCGCACCGCTTCAATCATCGTCATCCTGGCCATGTCAGAAACCTGCCTTCTGCCGCTGCCGACGAATGTGTGGCGGCATCTCCGCATAGACGCCCTCGAAGATATCACGCACGGACGGCCTGCCTCCGGCATGGAGGGTGCCATGCTGCTCGGCCTGCTTCTGCGCCTCGATGACCTCGTCCATGATTTCGGCTTCCATCTGGACATGGCGCTCTTCCGACCAAGCGCCCGTGACAATCAGGTGCTTTTTCAGACGCAGCACGGGGTCGCCGAGTGGCCAGGCCTCGGATTCCGTTTTTGGCCGATAGGCGCTTGGATCGTCGGAAGTCGAGTGAGCGCCTACACGATAGGTTACGTATTCGATCAAGGTCGGCCCGAGATTGCGCCTGGCGCGTTCCGCGGCCCAGCAGGCGACGGCATAGACGGCGAGATAATCGTTGCCGTCGACCCGCAATGCCGGAATGCCGAAGCCGAGCCCACGCGCCGCAAACGTCCCGGACCCTCCGCGCGCAATCCCCTGAAACGTCGAGATGGCCCACTGGTTGTTGACGATGTTGAGGATAACGGGCGCCTTGTAGGTCGAGGCGAAGACGAGGGCGGAATGAAAATCGGATTCGGCTGTCGAGCCGTCGCCGATCCATGCGGCGGCGATCCTGGTGTCATTCTTGATCGCCGATGCCATGGCCCAGCCGACAGCCTGGACATATTGCGTGGCAAGGTTGCCCGAGATGGTGAAGAAGCCATGCTCCTTCGACGAATACATGATCGGTAATTGGCGGCCCCGCAGCGGGTCGCTCTCGTTCGAGAAGATCTGGTTCATCATCTCGACCATGGGGTAGTCGTCAGCGATCAGGAGGCCGGCCTGGCGATAGGTCGGAAAATTCATGTCGCCCTTGCGCAGCGCCTTGCGGAAGGCGCAACTGACGGCCTCCTCACCAAGATGCTGCATGTAGAAGGACGTCTTTCCCTGTCGCTGCGCCATCAGCATCCTGGCATCGAAGGCGCGCAGCTTCATCATGTTGCGAAGGCCGGTCAGCAAATCCTCATTTGACAACAGGCCGGCCCAGGGGCCGACGGCCTCTCCATCACGGTTCAGGACACGAATGATGGAATAGGCAAGGTCGCGAATATCCTCTGAGGCAACGTCAACGGCGGGGCGCGGCACTGCGCCAGCCTTTGCAATCTTCACATTGGAAAAATCCGGTTGTCCGCCCGGCCGGACGGCGGGTTCGGGCACATGCAAGCTCAGTTGAGCGGTATCCGTCATCGTCAATTTCCCTCCCGTTTGCGATGGCTGCTCCTCCCTTTACGCGGGGCATCGCACGATCATGTCTTACAGGTTGCGCGCGATCACCATTCGCTGCACGTCGCTGGTTCCTTCGTAAATCTGGCAGATGCGGACATCCCGATAGATCCGCTCCACCGGATAATCGGCCATGTAGCCATAGCCGCCATGGACCTGGATCGCGGCCGAGCAGACCCGCTCTGCCATTTCGGATGCAAAAAGCTTGGCCATCGACGCCTCCGACAGGCAGGGCAGACCGCTGTCGCGCAGCGCCGCTGCGTGGAAGACGAGCTGGCGGGCAGCTTCGATCTCGGTCGCCATGTCGGCAAGACGAAAGGCGACCGCCTGGTGTTCGATGATCGGTTTGCCGAACGACGTTCGCTCGCGCGCATAATCCCTGGCTGCCTCGAAGGCTGCGCAGGCCATGCCAACGGCCTGGGCACCAATGCCGATGCGCCCACCCTCGAGGTTCGCCAACGCGATTCTGTATCCCTCACCCTCGTCACCCAGCCTCAGGTCGGCGGGGATGCGCATGTCATTGAAGGCAATCTGGCAGGTGTCCGTCGAATGCAGCCCCAGTTTTTCCTCGACCCGGACAACCTCATATCCTTGTGTGTCGGTCGGGACGATGAAGGCGGTGATGCCCTTCTTTCCGGCGGAAGCGTCGGTGACGGCAAAGACGATGATCATCTGGCCATTCTTGCCGGAGGTGATGAACTGCTTGGCGCCATCGAGGATGTAATCATTGCCATCACGACGCGCCCTTGTGCGGAGATTGGACGCGTCTGAGCCGGCCTGCGGTTCCGTCAGCGCAAAACCCCCGATCCATTCGCCACTCGCAAGCTTCGGAAGAAAGCGCTGTTTCTGCTCCTCGGTGCCGAATTTCAGGATCGGTACACAGGCAACGGAGCTGTGCACGCTCATGATGGTGGAGCAGGGCCCGTCGCCTGCGGCGATTTCCTCAAGCGCCGCCGCATAGGCAAGGGTGCCGGTTTCCGATCCGCCGTAATTCTCTGGTACCAGCATGCCGAGGAGGCCAAGTCCGCCCATCTCTGCAAGCTCTTCGCGAGGAAACCTGTGCTCGCGATCGCGGTCGGCTGCACCCGGAGCAAGCCGCTCGCGGGCAAAGTCTCTGGCGAGATCACGGATTTGCTGCTGCAATTCGTTCAGGATCATCGTGCCTTTCCTCCCGCCTTTCTAGGCGCGCTCGATCGCAACCGCGGTCGCCTCGCCACCCCCGATGCACAGAGCGGCCATCCCGCGCTTTCGATCATAGCGCTCAAGCGCGGCAAGCAGGGTGACGAGGATACGCGCACCGGACGCTCCGATCGGATGACCAAGCGCGCAGGCTCCGCCGTGTACATTCACCTTTTCGTCAGGCAGGTTCAGGTCACGCATGGCGGCCATGGCGACAACGGCGAATGCTTCATTGATCTCGAACAGGTCGACTGTATCGAGCGGCCAGCCGGTTCGGTCCGACAGCTTCTGCAACGCTCCGATTGGAGCGGTTGCAAAAAGCGCTGGTGTCTGGGAGTGAGTAGCGTGGCCGCTGATCGTCGCACGCGGCTGCAGGTTTCGGCGCTCGGCCTCGGAGCGGCGCATCAACACGAGAGCGGCCGCACCATCGGAAATCGAGCTCGAATTTGCCGCCGTTACCGTTCCGCCATCGCGGAAGGCAGGCTTCAGCAAGGGTATCTTGTCGATCTTCGCCTTGCCCGGCTGTTCATCCTGGTCGACCGACGTTTCACCCTTCCCCGAGGAGACGGTCACCGGTGCGATTTCCGCGGCAAAGCTGCCGTCGTCGATGGCCCGCTGCGCGCGGGTCAGGGACATCACGGCATACCGATCCTGCGCCTCGCGCGTGAACTGGTAGGCTTCTGCGCAGTCCTCTGCGAAGGTTCCCATGAGACGTCCCTTGTCGTAGGCATCCTCCAGCCCGTCGAGGAACATATGGTCGGTCACGCGGCCATGGCCGAGCCTGTAGCCGCCGCGGGCACGATCGAGAAGATAGGGCGCGTTGGTCATGCTCTCCATGCCGCCCGCGACGCCGATGGCAGCACTTCCGGCCGCCAGGAGATCATGGGTGAGCATGACGGCCTTCATGCCGGATCCGCACATCTTGTTGATGGTGCTTGCGCCGGTGGAAAATGGCAGACCAGCCGCAATTGCGGCTTGTCTCGCCGGTGCCTGGCCCTGGCCGGCCGGCAGAACGCAGCCGAAGATGACTTCGTCGACCGCCTCCGGCGCGAGGCTGGCGCGTAGGAGGGCGGCCCCGATCGCGCCAGCTCCGAGCTTTGGTGCCGTTGCCTCCTTCAGCGCTCCCTGGAAACCGCCAATCGGCGTTCGGGCTGCTGCGACAATCACAATCGGATCCTCTAGAGCCATCCTTCTTCCTCCCTTTTGTCAATGGGTCAGTGCGCGGGGTCAGCGCGCGCTCATGCGCAAGGCGCCGTCGAGGCGAATGACCTCGCCGTTGAGCATCCTGTTCTCGAGGATATGGCGCACGAGCGCCGCAAATTCAGCTGGCCGGCCAAGACGCTGGGGGAAGGGCACACTCTTGCCGAGCGCTTCTTGCACCTCTTGGGGCATGCCGGCCATCATCGGGGTCTCAAAGATCCCCGGCGCGATGGAGACAACACGAATGCCGTGTCGGGCAAGTTCGCGCGCAACGGGCAGCGTCATGGAGGCGATGCCGCCCTTGGAGGCAGCGTATGCGGCCTGACCAACCTGACCATCGAAAGCTGCAATCGAGGCGGTATTGACGATGACGCCGCGCTCCCCTTCCTCGTCCGGCTGCTGAAGCTGAAGCGCCAGAGCCGCAAGGCGGGTCATGTTGAAGGTGCCGACGAGGTTGATCGAGACGGTACGCACAAAGCTCTCGAGATCATGCGGTCCGTCACGGCCGATGATCTTCTCGGCCGGTGCGACGCCGGCGCAATTGACAAGCCCGTGCAGGCTGCCAAACACGTCGGTCGCGGTGGCAATGACAGCTGAAGCATCATCGGCGCGCGTGACATCGGCTTTGACGAAGCGTGCATCCGACCCGAACTCCGAGGCGATGGCCTCGCCGGCTGCCTGGTTGAGGTCGGCGATGACAACGCGCGCTCCGGTTTCGATCAGCAACCGGGCAGTGGCTGCGCCAAGACCGGAGCTGCCGCCGCTGACGATGAATGTTCCTCCACGGATCTGCATGACTGTCCTCCCATGCGTCGCTGGTCTTTTTTCGATCGCCCAACCCGCTCCCCTGGGCGGCAATCGACTGCAGCTATGCCTGCAGGCTGTCGCCATTTTCGCGATTGCTGCTTGCAACAGCAGACTGCCAAAAAAAGCTCCGGCATGCCAAGGAAAGTGACGCAACTTTCCTGCGTTTTTCATGGTTGCGGAGCTGGAAAGCGAAGGTTTTTCCGGGCTTCGGCGAAAGTACGTTGCGGCGTGCCGGAAAAGGCATCAAAACCGCCGACAATGGGGCATTTGCCGCCGTGCCGGATGATTGTCTATCGCCGTGAAGCACAGGACCTGGCCGGCGGCATTACGCGGCTTTGATGAAATGTGCAGCCATTTTTCAAGAGTTCCGACAGCTTTCACACTGATGTGTTTGAGTAGCGCCATATGGTTGGAGTTCTGGCGATCCTCCCAAAGTTTAGCGTTGCAGCAAAACCGGGAGGACGGTAGGCTTTGCACTTGCTGGGGAGCTGCGGTCGTGATCGAAACGAACACTGTCCAACTTGTGTTTGCGCTGAGCGTTGCTCGGGAACTTGCCTCCTTCGAGGGGCCGGACTTCGATCTGGTGGTCTTCCATATCCAACAGGCTCTTCAGGCCGCAAGGGACGAGGCGCTTCGGAAGGGAATCGTTGTCGAGATCGAGGGCGACGAGACGATCCAGTAGGGGCGGCCGTTGCCCACGGAGAAGGCATGGTCCGGGCGCACAATCGTCTCTCAGGCATGAGAGATGACTTCCATTAACGTTCACATTGGTCGTCTGCATCATCGGACGCGATAAGCAGAACATCTGGCGACATTTTTATTCGCTGTGTCGTAGACTTCAACGTTGAACTGATTGCGTTAAAGCCGTCAGGATTGGGCGTAAGTTCTGGGACGAGCTGAACGATTGAGAGAGGCTGTCACGGCCTTGGTTGACCCGAATTTGGCGTGCGAAACAATGCATTAGGGACAAGACCTGCACTGGACGAAACAACTTGCGGCGCCATGTATCTATTGGGTTTCAGGAATGGCCGGTGGGGTCACCTGATGTATCAGCCCGATGGGATGCCAAATGGAGGCAACGGGCAGCTCATCGTATCCTGATAGATCCGGGGACCTCGCCGCCATGCTGAGGGGGCCCGACGGGATGGGAACGTTCCAGTTCCACTACCCTGTCTGATCCGACATCGTCGACGCTAGGTCGCATCAGGTGGCACCGGTTCATGTGACGCCGATATGTCGTCCGGCTCCGCCTCACTGAGCATTCCCCGGTAGATCCCGGGAACAGACCCTTCGATCGGGATTGCACCGACGCTCTGGCGATAGAAGTCCATCGGGCCTGCGCCACCGATGATGCCATAGGCATATCCCTGTGCGGACATGTCGAGCAACGTTGTCAGGAGCAGCGCCCGGCCGACCCCTTGACCGCGCGCTTTGGTATCCACACCGGTTGGTCCGAAGAAGCCCTTCGCAGTCGCCTCGTGGCAGGCAAAGCCGATCAACGTGCCATCCTTTATCGCGATGAAGCATGTGGGCGGCTGCCGCATTGCCGCGGCTGTCGCCTCGCTGGACCAGCCGGCTCCAAAGCGCGGCGTGATCCAGTCTGTGAGTGTCTTCAACTCCGGCGGAAGCAGGCGGCGGATGGTAATGCCGTGGCGCTCCATCATGGCGCCCACCGACGCATCCGGCTTGAGATCGTAGAGTTTGACGAGCATGTCCATGATGGGGTCCTTCTGATGACTAACCCTTGACGGCACCGGAGGTCAGTCCGGCCACGATCCGTCGCTGGAAAACCAGCACGACGGCGATCAGCGGCAGGGTCACCGTCACCGACGCGGCCATGATCTGGCCGAAGGGATATTCATAGCGGTTTGTGCCTGCGATCAGCCCGATGGCGACGGGCACGGTGCGGTTTTCATCCGTCAGGGTAAAGGTGAGGGCAAACAGGAATTCGTTCCAGGCAAGGATGAAGGCAAGGATTCCGGTGCTCGCAAGGGACGGCCCCATCAGGGGAAGGAGGATCTTCACGAGGATGCGCAGATGCGAGCACCCATCGACGATCGCGGCCTCCTCCAGCTCCCGCGGAAACTCCCGTATGAAGGTCGTCAATATCCAGGTTGTGAAGGGGACCGTCGACAGGAGATAGGTGAGAACGAGGGCGCTTGGACGGTTAAAGAGGCCGAGCCAGTTGATGAGCTCGAACATGCCCGACAGCACCACGACCTGCGGAAAGATCGAAATCATCAGGATCACCATCAGCACCGCACGGCGCTGCGGGAAATCGATCCGGCCAAGTGCGTAGGCGGCGCTGATGCCGATGAAAAGAGACAGGCAGGTGGTGGATACGGCCACATAGGCGGAGTTCAGAAGCGATCCCATGAACACGGGATTGTCGATCAATTGCCGGTAATAGGTGAAATCAAGCGCGGGCAGCAGAACCGATCGATAGAGGGCTGCCCCCTGCTTCGTCGATGAAACGAAAGCCCAGTAATAGGGAAACAGCGTATAGACGAGCACCAGGCCCAGTGCGCAGACTTGCAGGGTCCGAAACGCGCGGCGCCGCAGCCGGTAATGGGCACTGGACCTGCGCAGCGGGCGGGAAAGGGTCAGGTCGGCCATCATCAATGCCCCGCTGCTTTGTCGAGGCGCAATGCGCCGATCAAAATGATGGCAACGAGGGCGACCAGCAGGAAGACCCATGTCGAGGCCGCGGAACCGATGCCGAGTTCCTGGAAGCTGATCAGGCGGTCGCGAGCGTAGATCGAGACGGTCATGACCTTTTCGTTGCTGCCGGCGAGCACATAGGACAGGTCGAACATGCGCAGCGCATCAAGCGAGCGAAACAGGACTGCGACGCCGATTGCGGGCCGCAGCATGGGAAGAGTGATCGACCAGAACCGTTTCCATGCCGGGATCCCGTCCACGGCCGCCGCCTCGAAGATTTCGTGAGACAGCATCTGCAGGCCAGCAAGGATGAGAAGGACCATGAACGGCGTCGTCATCCACACGTCGATGAAGATAACGACACCCATGATCAGCGAGCCGCTCGCGGTCCAGGCAACCCCGTGATCGATGAGGCCGAGTTCGATCAGCACCTTGTTGATCACCCCGAACTGGTCGTTGAGCATCCATTCCCAGATCTTTGTCGCGACCACCACCGGAATGGCCCACGGCACCAGGATCGCCGCGCGGGCAAGGCCGCGGCCGGGAATTGCATCGTTGATCAGGAGCGCGATTGCGAGCCCAAGGACGGTCTCGATCGATACCGATATGACGGTGAATACCAAGGTGTTCCTGACGGCAAGCCACCAGCTCGGATCGTTGAAGACCTCGAGGAAATTGGCAAGGCCCACCATGGTGTAAACGCCCGGGTCGTCGAGATAGGCGTCGGTGAACGCAAAGAAGAAGGTGCGCCCGAGCGGCCACACGGCCACGACGAGCATCGCTGCGATGACCGGCAGCAGGAAGAACCAGGCGGCGCGATGGTCGCGGCGGGCAAGGCGGGCACTCATCGGATCGCCCTCCTTGCATCCGTCTCGTCAGACGGAACCGCGATCCGCTCACCGTCGGCGGCAAAGAAGAAGATGGAGTGATCCTCGAAGGAGAGCGCAACGTCCTTGCCGATTAACGACTGTTCGGGGGAGGCTGCAAGCCGGATCACCCAGATCGGGCCGCCAGCGATCCTGCAATAGGCGAAATGCTCGTGGCCGAGATCCTCGACGCGCTCGAGCACGCAGTCGAAGCGGCCGGTACCGGCCGGGACAATGCGCAAGGCCTCCGGCCTGACACCGATTTCCGCCGGTGCCGCAAGGTTGGCAACCCGTGGGAGCCACAGGCCGCCCGGGCCGAGCACGCCCTCGCCGCGATCGTCCGCTCCTGCCTTCACGGGAAGGAAGTTCATCCGCGGGCTGCCGATAAAGCCTGCGACGAAGCGATTGTCCGGGCGATGGTAGAGCTCAGAGGGCGTACCGATCTGCTCTACGCGGCCGTGGTTGAGAACGACGATCCGATCGGCGAGGGTCATGGCCTCCGACTGGTCGTGGGTGACATAGATCATCGTGGTGCGAAGGTCCTCGTGGAGCCTTGCGATTTCCATCCGCATTTCCATCCTGAGATCGGCATCCAGATTGGACAGCGGTTCATCGAACAGGAAGATGTCCGGTTGCCTGACCAGCGCCCGCCCAATGGCGACGCGCTGTCGCTGGCCTCCGGACAGTTCACGCGGTCGCCGCTGCAACAGGTGGTCGACCTTCAGCATGCGGGCGACGGTTTCTACCTTGCGCGCGATCGCATCGCGCTTGATCCCCATTGTTTCCAGCGCAAATCCGATATTGCGGGCAACCGTCATGTGCGGATAGAGCGCATAGGACTGGAAGACGAAGGCAACGCCTCGCTTGGCGGCGGGGACGTCGGTGACGTCGTCGCCGCCGATTCTGACTGTTCCTGACGATGCGGAGATCAGGCCGGCGACGATGCGAAGCAGCGTTGACTTGCCGCATCCCGAGGGACCGACAAAGACGACGAATTCTCCGTCCTTAATCGCAAGGTTCACATCCTGAATGACCTTATGTGTTCCGAAACTCTTCGAAACGGATTCCATCGAAACCGATGCCATTGTTCACCTTGGCTTGCACAGGGGCAGGGCCGGCTTGCTGCCGGCGAAAAAAGGACGCGGGGGTCAGCGCCACGGTCGCCCTGCGACGCCCCCCGCGTCTTTTGCCGATTAGCGGCTTTCCTTGAGCTTCTCGAGGCGTTTGCCGAGTGAAGCGAAACCGTCCTTGGGATCGGTGGAACCCGACAGCATGTCGTGCACGGAGCGATAGAAGGCCTGGGAGACTCGGTTGTAGCTGGTGCCCGTATAGCCTGATGGCCGCACCGCACTGTCTGCGAAGGCCTGCTGGTTGTCCTTCAGGAACGGGATCTTTTCCAGAACCTCGGGATCGCTGTAAAGCGACTGGATGGATGGATTGAGGGTTGCGTCGACGGCACGCATCTTCTGCATGTCGGTGCCGGTGATGAAGTTCACAAAGTCTGCAGCGACCTCAGGCTTTGCACTGTACTTGGAAACGCCATAGTACATCGGACCAAGGCAACCGCTGGATTTCTGCCCCTCCTTGCCGACAGGCAGTGGCATGACCCCGACCTTGTCGATGATCGCGCTGCCCTCCTTGTGGGAGGTTCCCCAGACATAGGGCCAGTTGCGATGGAATACTGCGTCGCCGGCTTCGAAGACCGCCCGTGACGCCTCCTCATCGTAGTTCAGGACGCCTTCCGGACTGATCGAACCAATCCATCCCTTTGCCTTCTTGATCGCCTCGGCGGCGTCGGCATTGTTGATCGTCACCTTTCCGTCATCCGAGATGATGGTGCCGCCGCCATTGGAGGCAATCACCTCGATCGCATCGCAGGTCAGGCCCTCATAGCTTTTTGCCTGCCAGGCATAGCCCCACATCTTGTCGTGGCCGTCAGCACGCTCCTTGTCCTGGATTTCCTTCGCCGTGCTGGCAAGTTCGTCCCAGGTCTTCGGCGGCTGCTTGCCATATTTTTCAAGGAGGTCCTTGCGATAGAACATCAGGCCCACATCCATGTAGGCGGGCATCGCGACAAGGTTGCCGTCAAGCTTTGCCGCATTCAGCGTCGAGGCGAAATGCTTGTCCTGGTCGGCCTGGGGGATCATCGTCTTCAGATCGAGAAGGTTGGCCTTGAACATGCCAAGCCAGATCACGTCGAGAAATAGGACGTCGACATCCTTCGATTTTGCGGCCAGCAACTGCTGGTAAAGCGGGATCGCATCATCGAGCAGCGCCGGCATCTTGTTGATCTTCGCCTCGTTTCCGGTCTTCGCCTTCCAGGCGTCGGCAACCTTGGTGCAAAGCTCGAATTCCGTCGGTGAACAGAAGGCCGAAATGGTTTCCGCATGTGCGGTGCTGGCCCAGAGGCCGGCAACGGCTGCAGCCGCAGCGAGGCATTTCTTCAACATGAGCTGTTCCTTGTCTTTATCACACTTGAACTGTGTGGAACTCTGTGGTTCCTGATCCTAATAGGACTGGTTATGACCAGTCATGTCAACTGGACTCTTGCACTTACTGCGAGCAAAGATGTGACACCGCCTAGCAAGCACCGATCCGGGAGCGGAGCGTGACGACAGGACAGAGAGCGACAAGCAAGGCCGGTGAGGCGACCATCGACAGGACTGCTCCCCGTCCGCTCCATCAACAGGTTTATGAGGCGCTGCTGTCGTCGATCCGCGAGGGGAAGGTGCCATTGCGCGGCAAGTTGCCTTCCGAGCGCGAGCTGGTTTCGCTCTACGATGTCAGCCGTATCACCATACGACATGCCGTGCGCGAACTGATCCGCCAAGGTGTCGTGCAAAGCCAGGCTGGCAAGGGTCTCTACGTTGTCGACAACGGTGCAGGTTTCGAGCTCGAAGTCCTCAAAAGCTTCACCAGCACCGCCCTTGCAAGTGGTCGCACGCCCGGGCAACGGCTGCTCGACATCGCCGTCGTCAAGGCATCGCTGGATGTCACCCGGCCGTTGATGCTGCCGCCTGGATCGGAGGTCATCGTCCTGTCGCGCTTGCGTCTGCTCGATAAAATTCCGGTCGTCCTGCAGACGGACTGGATCGCGGCGTCGAGGGCCCCCGGCCTGACCGGTCTTGACTGGACGATTGCAAATCGGTCGCTCTATTCTGAATTGCGAGAGCTCTACAAGATTCAGCCGCGCCGGGGCCAGACAACGCTCAGCGCGCGGCTCGCGAGTGCGGTGGAAGCAGAACTCCTTCAACTTCCACAGCCGGGGGCGGTGCTGACAGTCGACCAGATCGCCTTTGATGAGCGTGACCGGCCGATAAACATGACATCCCTGATCCACCACCCCGAACGTTACCCGCTGACATTGCTGCAGTCGGCCACCGGCGACTTCAAGCACTACGGTTGATGTTGTCGCATGGCGGAGGGCCGCGGCCTGTACCGCCGTTTCATAAGAGTGAGAGACGCGATGAACGGCACAAAACCGCGCGGCTCTGAATTGTCATCCCGGCGACCTCGATCGCTCCTCGGCCCTCGCTCCTTGGCCCCGGGACGGCTACCCGATGATCTGTCGCCTAGGGACAATTGACATCAGACCGTCCCCAGCGATTTCGGGAGAAATGGTCGTGTAGTTTTCGATTGATGGGCGATTGCCGAGATCTTGCTTGTGACCGGCGGCTGTTATCACCAGGACGCTTGCTCCCGCCGCTTCGCCCGCCTGCACGCCGGCCTCGACATCCTCGAAGACGAGACAGTCGGCTGAACGAACGCCGAGGACCTCGGCGCCAAGGATGTAGCACTGGGGATTCGGCTTGCCGATGGTAACGTCGTCTCCGGTGACCATGAAGCGGGGAACGGGCAGCCCTGCTGCGCCAAGCCGGCGTAGGGCCAGAGGCTTGGTCGAGGAGGTTACGATTGCCCAGCGCTCGGGCGGCAGCGCGGCGAGGAACTCCGCAGCGCCGGGAATGGCGACAACACCGTCGACGTCGTCGATTTCGGCCTTCGTGATCTTGTCGGATTCTGCGACAGGATCGATACCGGGAAGGCCGAGCTGACGGATCGTGTCGATACCCCGTTTTCCGTGCATGGTCGGCAGGAAGCGGACGGGATCAAGTCCGTGGCGCTCTGCCCAGGCTCCCCAGACCCGTTCCGCTGACGCGGTCGAGCTCAGGATGGTGCCGTCCATGTCGAAGAGGAACGCGGCATACTGGTTTGGATCGGGAAAGGCGGACGGCACGGTGATCTCCTGGCTTTACGGATACGGCCTCATATGTGGCCTGTGTCGCAGAAGGCCGCAAGGATCGGACTGACGATCATCGTGGAGATCACGTGAGACCGCTGAGCGTCAGCATGACGCAGAAAACGAGAAGAACCGCGGAGCCGCAGCGCCGGGCAAACAGCGGCATTTCCTGCCTCCGGCCGATGATCGCCCGTCCGAAGGCAAGCCACAGAGCGGAGGTCGCCGCCGTGGTTGCCAACAAAACCAGCATAGTCGGGACGGCATCTGCCCCCACTGACGGCACCATGGCCAGCCCGATGATGATGGCCTTCGGATTGAGGAGCGTCGTGACGAAGAGTTCGCGCGGGCCAACGGTTGCTGCCTTCCCACCTTGAGAAGGTGCCCACAGTTTCAATGCCAGGGCGAGAACCCAGGTCGCCGCAAGAAACTTCACGGCCTGGGCGATTTCGGGATGTGAATGAAAGATTGGACTGGCAAAGCCGGAGACCAGCAGGACCATGATTTGATAGGCGACAACCACCGCACCCACAAGCGTGAGGCATCGTCCTGGTGTGAGGGCGGAGGTGGCCAGGGCAAGCACGGCATTTGTCGGGCCGGGTAGAACGAGAAGGCCAAAGACGCCAAGCCCGAATGTTAAAAGATCCATGTCACAAACCTTCCTATCTGGCATCCTTCTGGCACGACCGCGTCAACAGTCTTGATCGGAATCAACTGTGACGACCCTGATGAGAATATTGGCTTATAACTAGTTATAATGTATCTATCTTATATCTCCATAAACCGGAGATGTGCGCCTTGTCCGAGCATGCGTCCCTGAACCACGGATGCTGGTCAGAGGTGTGATTGACGACAAGATCGATCAGGACGCGTATGCCGCGCTGTTTTGCGCCATGGGTGAATTCGACGAAATCGCCAAGCGTGCCGTATCGACGATCGACGTTGTAGTAGTCGGAAACGTCGTAACGGTCGTCGCGTCCGGGGGACGTCTGGAAGGGCTCAGCCATATGGCGGTGACGCCGAGTCCGGCGAGATAGTCGAGACGTCGCTCAAGGCCCTGAAAATCACCTACGCCGTCGCCGTTCACCATCCATGAATGTCCCGACGGAAAGAGAATAGATGACGGCGTTCTTGTACCAGAGGTCATTGATCAAGATCATGCTCCCTTGAAAGACGCACCCCGGAGGCAAGCGTGCGAGCCCGCGAAAGGTTCCCTGGCCAGGAGTGAAGGCCCGATCCGGTACGCAGAGACCGAGCCCCCGGGCATCGTGACGTGACGCCGTTGCGCAACGGAAGGAAAGGGCCGCAGAGCGTGACGCCCCCTCTATGTGAGGCTCTTGCCCGTGCGCCTTGCCGCTTCATTGCGAACCAGGTGCCAGCATTGAAGGTCGAGCATTGCGTCGGGCAGGGCGCGGTGGGTTGGCGCATTGCCGGACCTGATGGTGGCAATGACGCCCTCGACAAGGTTTGCGAGCGCGGCTTCGTCCGCTGCAGGTGCCATGAGATCGCGCGCAGCGGCGAGAAATGCGTCCCTGGATTTGCCGATCCTCAGAGCGTGGCGTGGCAGGCCGCCGGCGCGCAGGAGGACGCTCAGCCATTTTCCGTCCCATGAGGGAGCGCTGGCATAGAGGTCGTGCCCTGAAAGCTCTTTCATCATGCCCTGCGCCACCTCATCCGCGGCGATGCCGTCGCTATCGATGAGTTCTCGCGAAATGCCGTGGATCGCTTGCGCCTCGGTGGACCAATCGGTCCAGTCGGGTGCGGGGCGTATCAGGAAGGAACGGGAGCGACCGTCCTGAAACACCCAGGCAACCTCGATCGGGAAGCTCTGCTTGGCGAGTGACGATGCTTCGAAATCCAGGAATACGATCAAGGGGATATCACCGGTGCTGCTGCCTCCCACCATGTCATTGGCCAGGCTCGGGGGCGCGCGTCGAGCCAGTGACGAATTGGCCAGTGACGACTTGGCCAGTGACGACTTGGGCCAGTGACGAGGCGGCGCCTTGCAGCATCGGTATCATATCCGGCCGCCGTTGGCAGCCATTACATCGGATAGCTCGAGGTTCGGGACGAGCCGCTCGTCGCAGTGCAGACCGGCCTGCTGGCCAGACAAGCCCAAGGCGCTCTGGAAGTCAGCGCCAGCGCGTCGCGATCGGCCGCGCCATCATTCGCAATCCGCAGGTCTTCTTTTCGAGGAGCCGCTATCGAATCTCGATGCACCACTGCGCTGCACCTCGAACGAACTGCACGCGAAACTCGGCGCGACGATGATCTACGTCGCCCAAGATCAGGTCGAGGCATTGACCATGGCAGACAAGATCGTTGTCCTGAATGGCGGGAAATCGAACGGGTTGGCAGCCCATGACGCTCTACAACAAGCCTGCAACGCCTTTCGTCGCCGGGTTCAACGGGGCACAGAAGATGAACTTCTTCAATGGAGAGCCTGCTGCGAAAGAGATGGTGAAGCCCCGGCGCAGCAGGGCAGGCACCTGAAAGCAGAGGACTTGCCGGAGCCAGTCGGACTAACGCCAAGGATGGACTTGCCGGCGAGCGCAGCAAGGATGATCGGGAGCTGTCCCTTTCGGGAAATGGGAGACACCGAACAGGCGCAGCACCGGGCCGAAATTCATGTCGGCTTCGAGCGATCGCGCATCCCGGTCGAGCCAGCGGGCAAGACGCATTGCCCAGCGCTCGATTGCCCGTCTTGCCAGCCGTCCGGCGAGGTTCGGGTGATGTGCTGCATGGCAGCCGTTGCAGAGCACGACCAGGCTCGACAGTTCATAGGAGCCGCCCATCGATCGCTGCAGGAGGTGATGAAAGTCAGCATCACGCGATCGCAGCTTCGTCAAGCACGAAACGCACTTGTATCCATCCCGCGCAAGCACAAGGCGGCGCGTGTCTTCCCAATGTCCCACGAGGCGAAGCTCGTCGTCGGTTGTCGTGCTGCCAGTCTGAAGGATAGTCGCTGAGAAATGGAACCAGATTGGTGCCCTCACACCGGCCGCGCTGCCCGGTCTGAAGCCCCGGGCGCGGCTTGCAAGGCATGGGCTATCGCACCAGCTTTCGAAGCCGCGGCATTCCCCTGGAAGCCATGACAGGCGCGGTGAAGGGGCGCGGCACTGATGGCATGACAGTCGTCCGCAGGGAGGCAACCCGATGGTCGCCGCAACGATAAGCGCCGATCGGCCGATGGTTGGCGAACGTCAGCTGGCGGCCTTCAAGGCCTGCGTCGAACGTCCAGTGATCTCGTTGAGCGTCGAGAGAATCTTTCGAACGCCGTAGTGGTCGGTCGAATAATAGATCGTCTGGGCGTCGCGACGGGTTTTCACGACATTCCCCTCACGAAGACGGGCGAGATGCTGGGAGAGAGCCGATTGCGAAAGGCCGACGCGTTTCGCCAAGTCGCCGACGTTCAATTCATTGTCCAGGAGAAGGCTGGCAATCAGCAGTCTTTTTTCATTTGCCAGGAGCGAAAGAAGTCTAGCCTCTTCCTCGAATTCTGTATCCATGCGCATTTCAGGAGTTCACCTACATTCACAAAATCGATCGCTTACTTAAACGTAAGATGACAAAATAGCCATAACCATGATTGAATTTGATTGGGCTACTTTAGGTTAATAGACCTTCGACCGGGTCCGAACCGGAACCCGGGACTGTAGTGATCAACTCTATGAGGCCGGCGGATCGGGCGCGAGTTTTGTAAAGTTCGGCCTGAGCATTGGCGGAAATTCGGAAGGAGCTTTTCCGGCCGACTACTCAATTTGCCGGAATGCGTGAAGAGCGTTGTGGTCGTCCAATGTTACGAATAGGCCGTGCGTGAACACATCACGGACCGGCGTCGTCTTGCCGATTTGCCTTTGTCCTATAAGGTTGACAACGCGGGTGTTCTCCAGCGCCGGCTGTCTGAGCCTATCGTTCGGCTGGGAAGGATGCCGTTGTGGCTGCGTCGAGCGCGTGACGGCCGAATGGATTGATAGCCACGAGTACCATCAATATGGCAGCCGCTGACCAAATTCTGACTAAAACGATATTGGCTTTCATTCGATAACCGTGGGCGCGTACGCTGAACTGGTCGCGCAAGGTTCTAGTACTATTCATTGGTCAAAAAAAGATTACCGCGATCCGCTGACCTGACGACCGATCCTGCCATCCGCAGCCTCTGTCGCCTGGCGGTTTCTGTCGGTCGAGATGACGCCGTGCGACCAATATTTATGCCCCTGTGGTAGACCTGATTGGCTGTGACCGGCTTGCTCTCATTCCGGGTTGGTAGGCGAATCCACGATCGCCCCTGGACCGGTGTTCAGCGTTCGAAGGGCTCGCCGAGCGATGCTACCCCATTCAGCTTTAGAAGACGCCGGTCTGACGAAATGATGCCGAGGACAAGGATAGTGACGAGGTAAGGCAGACTTGCCAGCAACTGCGATGGAATGTTCACGCCTGTTGCCTGTGCGGCAAGTCCCATCAGGGAGACCGCTCCAAACAGGCAGGCGCCAAGGAAGATCCGGCCGGTAAGCCAGGTTCCGAAAACAACAAGTGCGATCGCAATCCATCCGCGACCTGCGATCATTCCGTCGGCCCAGAGCGGAGTGTAGACGACTGCGGCATAGGCGCCGGCAAAGCCTGCCATGGTCCCGCCGAAGGCGACGGCCGCAACGCGAACGGCAATGACGGGATAGCCGATGGCGTGCGCTGCCTTCGGGTTCTCACCGACGGCACGCACGACCAGGCCGGTCTTGCTGTAGGAAAACATCGCCCAGATCGCGAGTGTTGCTACGAGTGAAAGCCAGACGACGATGTCCTGTTTGAAGAGCCCGCCAACGACAGGGATCTGGGAGAGAAAGGGAATGGCGATCTTGGAGATCCCAGGAACCGTAAGCGCTTCATAGGGCTTACCGAACAGCGCCGAAAGCCCTTGGCCAAGGATACCAATGGCGAGCCCGGCCGCGACCTGGTTTGCCCGGAATCCAAGTGCGACAAAGGCAAAGACCAGCGACAGCAGCGCACCGCCGACGCCAGCGGCGACGAAGCCGAGAAAATGTCCGCCCCCATGGTAGACGATCACGAAGGCGAGCACCGCGCCGAAGGCCATCAGACCCTCGATACCCAGGTTGAGCACGCCGGCGCGTTCGACGACGAGTTCACCGAGAGCGGCGAGAAGAAACGGCGTCGCGGCCGCGAGCGTGCCGGCAAGGATGAACTGGAGGGCGTTCATGATTGGCTCCGGTGAACGGCGCGAGGCCAGTCGATGCGGTACCGCACGAAGGCGATGGCTATGAGGTAGGCGAGCAGGAGACTGCCCTGGAAGACGCGGACAGCAGCGATCGGCAGATTGGCCGAGACCATCGCATTGTCCCCGCCGATGTAAAGAGCTGCCATGATCAGCGAGGAAACGATGATGCCGAGCGGATGCAGACCTCCGAGATAGGCGACGATGATGGCGGCATAACCGTAGCCGGTCGAGATCGAGCGCTGCAACTGTCCGAGCGGCCCCGCGACCTCGGCAGCGCCGGCAAGGCCCGCGGCAAAACCGCCGATCAGCAGCGAGAGCCAGATCGCCCCGCTTTCACTGAAGCCGGCATAGCCGGCAGCGCGAGGGGCAAGCCCCCCCACCTGGAGCTTGAAGCCGGTAAAGCTGCGCTGCATGAAGATCCAGGCAAGGGCGGACAGCACAAGCGTGATCACAAGCGAGACATTGACGCGGGTGCCGGGAATGAGAAGCGGCACCATGGCATCGTACTGGAACATCACCGACTGCGGGAAGTTGAAACCGTTCGGGTCCTTCCATGGGCCTAGCAGCAGGTAGTAGAGGAGTTGCGCTGCCACGAGGCTCAGCATCAGCGATACGAGGATTTCGTTGGCGTTGAACCGGACACGCCAGACGGCGGTCAGTGACGCCCAGAGCGCGCCGCCGACGGCGCCGAGCAGTAGCATCGCCGGCCAGATCCATTGGCCGGTAGCGTTTGGATACCAGATCGGAATTGCCGAAGCGAAGATCGCGCCGAGAATGAACTGGCCCTCGGCGCCGATGTTGAAGACCTTCGCGCGAAAGCCGATCGCAAGACCCTGGGCAATGAGAAGAAGCGGCCCCATCTTCAGGAGTACTTCGGAAAACGACGACCAGGACAGGAACGGTTCGAGCAGCATCGCATAGACGACGGCTGTCGGGTCACGGCCCATCAGGACATAAAGTGCGAGATTGAGAAGCGTGGCCACCACGAGCGCGATTGCCGGGGCAAGCAGGGTTGCCGTGAGAGAGGCGCGCTCCCTGCGCACGAGGCTCGGGAGGAAATGGAGGGTGGAGGATGCGCTCATGCGAAAGCCTTCTCGGAGGATTGTGCCCCCATCATGTAGCGACCGATCTCTTCCGGCCGGGTATCGCGGGTGACGAGTGGCCGGCTCAGCGTGCCGTGATAGAGCACCT
This sequence comes from Rhizobium sp. BK399, assembly GCF_014194695.1. Taxonomy (GTDB): domain Bacteria; phylum Pseudomonadota; class Alphaproteobacteria; order Rhizobiales; family Rhizobiaceae; genus Rhizobium. Next base: position 45,827 of record NZ_JACIAH010000015.1, read on the forward strand.
GGATGGAATCGCAGAGCTCGAAAAGCTCCTCGAGTTCCTCTGAAATGACGAGGATGGCCATCCCTTCGTTGCGCAGGGTAATAAGCCGGCGGCGTATGGCAGAGGCTGCTCCGACATCGACGCCCCATGTCGGTTGGGCGACGAACAGCAGCTTCGGCGACAGCATCATTTCGCGTCCGACGATGAATTTTTGCAAGTTGCCGCCGGACAGAGAACCAGCCTCCGCCTCCGGACCGGAGGCGCGAACGTCATGCTGGCGCATGCAGTCCTCGGTAAAGGCAATGGCTTTGGCTCTGTCGACGAGGCCATGCTGCAGAAGATCGAGGGGATGCGCAGTCAGGAGGCTGTTAAGGGTGAGGGGCATTTCCGGTACGGCGCCGCGCCCGAGCCGGTCCTCCGGCACGAAGGCGAAGCCGAGCTTCCGGCGTGCGGCCGCATCGAGCCTGCCGACGTCCCTGCCCATCATGAGGATATGGTTCGCCTGGTCGCGAGGCAGCATTGTTTCGCCCGATATCAGCCTGGCGAGCTCGGCCTGTCCGTTTCCCGAGACCCCAGCTATGCCGAGAATTTCGCCAGCGCTGACCGCCAGGCTGATACTGGAAAGGGAAACAGCAAACGGGTCGTCGGGACGGTGGCTGAGGTTATTGATCTGGAGCCGCTTTTCGCCACCGGCGTGGGGAACCGCCGGCATCGGCTCCGGCATGTCGTGACCGATCATCATGCGGGCGAGGTCATGGGCATCGTGCTCGCGCGGATCCACGTTGCCGGTCACCTTGCCGCCGCGCAGGATCGTCGCGTGATCGCAGATTGCCCGGATCTCCTCCAGCTTGTGCGAAATGAACAGGATCGAAACGCCGCCATCCCGCAACCGGCGCAAGGTATCGAACAGCGTCTCGACGAGCTGGGGCGGCAGCACGGAGGTGGGCTCGTCGAGGATCAGGAGCTTCGGGTTGGTCATCAGGCAGCGAATGATCTCGACCCGCTGGCGCTCCCCGACAGAAAGCGCGTGCACGTGGGCGAGAGGGTCGACTTCGAGGCCGAAATCGCGGCCGAGTTTGCGGACGCGCTCGGTCAACTCGCTCTTGCGTCCGGGTACCACCAGATGGATGTTTTCAATGACCGTCAGTGTCTCGAACAGCGAAAAATGCTGGAAGACCATGCCAATGCCGCGACGGCGCGCCTCGGCGGGAGAGGCGAGGTCGAGGACCTCGCCTTCCCAGGCGACGGTTCCGTCGTCCGGCTGCTCGACGCCGTAGATGAGCTTCATCAGCGTCGACTTGCCCGCCCCGTTCTCGCCGAGGATCGCATGGATGGACCGCGCAGCCACGTCCAGATCAATGCCCTGGTTGGCTTTGGTCTGGCCGTAGCTCTTGGAGATGCCGCGGAGTGACAGAAGGGGTGCAGGCATGGCTTACTTCGGCAGAGGCGTGGTGACGCCCTTGACGTGCCAATCCATGGCAATGATTTCCGCGTCCGAAAGCGTCGCGGCTGCAGCCGCGGCCTGGCTGCCATCCGCCTTGGTGACCGGACCGGCAAAGGGCGAGCCGCTCCCGTCGGCGAACTTGGCCTCGACTTCCTTCATTTTCGCCGCCACGTCGGCTGGGATGTCCGGGCTTGCATCGGCAATGTGAACCACCTTTTCCTTCATGCCGAGGAAGGCGTTGGCACCCTTGAAGGTCCCCGCCAGGTGGGCGTCGACGGACGCCTTGAAGAACGGCGACCAGTCGGTGGCGGCACAGCCGAGGTAAAACTTCGGCGCATATCTCTTCATCGAGGAATTGAGGTTCAGCGAATAGACACCTGCCGCTTCGCAGGCCGAAACCACCGACGGCGTGTCCTGGGCATTGGAGAAGATCACGTCGCAGTCCTGGGCGACGAGCGCCTTGGCTGCTTCCTGCTCCTTGGCCGGGTCGAACCAGGAGTTCACCCAGACGACCGTAACCTCTGCCTTCGGGTTGACTGCCTGTGCGCCGAGGGTGAAGGCGTTGACGGAGGCAATCAGTTCCGGAATGGCGAAGGCGGAGACGGAGCCGAGCTTGCCCGTCTTCGAGAGTGCGGCGGCCGCCATGCCGAGCACGTAGGTGCCTTCGAAGTTCTTGGCAGCGAAGGGCGAGAAGTTCGGCGCCACCTGGAAGCCGGAAGCATGAAGCACGCTGACCTTCGGATTGCGACGCGCGATCTGCAGCGCACCATTCTGGTAGCCGAAGGAGCCGGCGATGAGGAAGTTGTTCCCGTCGGCCACCGACTTCGTCATGATGCGGTCGGCATCCGGACCTTCCGCGATGTTTTCGAGCACGGTGACCTTGACCTTGTCGCCATGGGCGGCTTTGACCGGTTCGAGCCCGTCCTGGAGCGCGCGGCCCCAGCCGACATCGCCGATCGGCGAGGGAACGACGAGGGTGATGCCGAGCGGGCCGTCGGCTGCGAGGGTTGCTCGTGCGCCGAAGGTCCCGGCAAGGCTTGCGGCGGCAACGCCCTGCATCAGAGTTCTGCGGGTGATGTTGGTCATTTTGGTTCCCCTTTTTGCATGCTTTAGAAATTGACGGTCGCGAGCGCGGCTTCGGCTTCGGCAAACAGCCGCTTTTCGTCAAGGCCGATGAACTCGCCGTTCTCCCACACGATCTGGCCGTTGATCATCGTCATGTCGGTCGCCATGCCGATGCCGACCTTGGCAATCAGGCTCAGCGGATCATGACGTGTGCCGACGTAGTCCATGCGTCGCGTATCGATGGCAAACAGGTCGGCGGCCATCCCGGGCGCCAGCCTGCCGATGTCCGCTCGACCAAGCAGCGCCGCGCCACCGGTCGTGGCATAGCCGAGGAAGTCGACCGGAACCGGGACGGGGTGTTTTCGCCCTGAAGCCGCCAGGCATTGCAGCATGTAGGCCGAGTGCACGCAATGCATTAGGTTCGAATTGTCGTTCGAAGCAGCGCCATCGCAGCCGATCCCGATACGCAGGCCTAAGGCCTGCATGGCCGGTATGTCTGTCACCTCTGCCCCGACCAGATAGACCGGTTCCGGGCAATGGGAAACGCCGGTGCCATCTGCCGCCATCTTCGCCAGTTCGTCATGGCTGAGTTCCCAGCAATGGGCATAGAAGGCATCGGGGCCGGCAAATCCGAGTTCCGCGCAATAATCGACGGTCCGCATTCCGTGGCGCGCCGCAATGACCGGGCTCTCTCCTTCTCCGACGTGGGTGTGCATCCGCACTCCGCGATCGCGTGCCAGCGCTACCGACTCCACAAGGGTCTCGCGATAGCTGTTGACGGGCTGACAGGGGGCAACCACCACTTGTCGCATGCTGAACGGACTGTCGTCGTGATAGGTGTCGATCAGGCGGGCGCAATCGGCGATGAATTCGTCCGTCGTTTCCAGCATGGCGTCCGGGATGGTGGACCCTTCCGATTTCGGCAAGGTGTTGCCGCCACGCCCGGCGTGAAAGCGCATGCCAAGCAGCTCGGCAGCCTCGAACTGCCGGTCGATCAGCCGTTTGCCGGCATGTCTCGGGAAACAGTACTGGTGATCAAACGCCGTCGTGCAGCCATGCTTGATCAGTTCGGCCATGGCGGTGACAGAGGAGTGATAGAAGCAATCCTCGTTGAGCCGCGAGAAGACCGGATAGATCAGATCAAGCCATTCGATGACAGACAGTTTCGTCCAGTCGAGGTCGGCCCGGTTGCGTACGAAAGTCTGGAAGAAATGATGGTGCGTGTTGACGAGCCCGGGATAGACGAACCAGCCGCTGGCGTCCCTGGTTATCGTATTCGCCGGAAGCTCAAGCTCAGCCAGATTGTCACCGATCGCCCGCATGACGGGACCATCCGTCAGGACATCGACATTGCGACGGGCGGTCGGCCCCTTGCCGTCGTCGACGACGACAGCGGCGCAGTTTTTCAGGAGATAGCCGGCCATGTCATTCCTCACCCGCCTCGATCGATGGGTCGGGCTTCAACTCATGCAGCCGATGAATGCCTGGCATCTCGATGAAACCGTCGAGCGCGCGAATGGCGCGCGACCAGAGACGGATAGCTGGGTAGGGATCAAGCAGGACGCCGCCATCGGGGGCGAGCGCGACATAGGGGAAGCAGGCTATGTCGGCGATCGTCGGCCGGTCGCATGCGAGGAACGACTTGCCCCGCAGTCCCTGTTCGACCAGGCCGGCCTCAAGTTCGCGCAACGCCGCGATCCCGTGCGCCTGGAGAGCGGCGATGTCACCTGGCCTGTGCAGCATCTCATGCAAGCGAGCCCCACCGAGATTGGCGGTCAATCGATGTGAGAAGGAAAGCCACTGCTGCACGCGGGCTGCCTGTTCGGCCGTGCCGTCACCCAGCCACTCGGGCGCGGTTTTCATCGAGAGATAGACGAGCATCGCCGAGGATTCGGTCAAGACAAGATCGCCATCCTCCAGGATCGGGATCGAACCGGCCGGGTTCAGCCCCAGGAGCTCTGCTTTCCGATGCTCGCCGCCCGGATGGAAATCCACGGGCCTGATCTTAAGAGGAATGCCCGTCAGGGCAGCCATCAGGCGCACTTTGTAGCAGCTCGGGGAAAGGATGTAATCGTAGAGTTTCATTGCGCCACCAGCTGTGCACCATAGGTGTAATTGTGACGTTTGAGCCAGCGCCGGTAAGCCACGGACGTCATGTCAGCGCGGGTGGGGATCTCCATCCCGGGATCGAGCGGCAACAGGTGCGGGATCTGGTTTTCGAGGATCGAACGGTCCTGCAGAAAGATAGTCTGCTGGAAATGGATGAGGTCCGTCATCGAGGTCTCGTCGTCAAAGAGCGCCATCCACGGCCAGACATCGCAAAGATCCTCGGCCAGCGGCTGGACGAAGAGGGCAATGACATCCCATTCGGTTGGCCGGGGTGGGCAGGTCTTGTAGAGCACCGAGCAGGTCGGTGACGGGACGCGATACATGTATTCCGTGGTGATACCGCCGCTTGCGGACTTCGCCGCCTGCGGCTGGTAGAACTTGACCTGGGTTGCCCAGACCTCGTCCTCGACGTCTCGAATTTCCACCTTGTAGTTCTGGACTTCCGTGTGTGGCTCGGCGCCGAGAATGTCGGTGTGAACGAAAGGAAAATGCGCGATGTCGAGAAAGTTCTCGACCGCGCGCAGGGGCGAACAGCGGACGCGAACGACACCGACTTCGACAAACCGGCGGCCGGGCTGATCAGCCTCGGGAATGGAAAAGAGGTCCTTGGTAGGTTCTCCAAGCGATGACCAGACATGTCCGAAACGCACGAGGACGGGAAGGATCCGACCTGCGGAGGTTATTACAACAGCGTCTCCGTTCGCGTCGGCCGAGACCGCGATCTTTTCCCCCATCAGGGCCGTCTTGTAGACGCCCATGGCGAGGTGGCTGAACAGGCCAACGGGATACCACTCGTTGAGCATCGCATTCCCTGCCATTATGCGATCCCTCCCTGCAGGCTTTCAGCGCGTCTGCGCAGGCTTTCGGCTGCCCTGGACGCCATGATGCGTTCGGCGGGCGTCGCGCCGTCATCGACGAGAACATGAACGAGCGTGCGGTGCGGTTGCAATTCGACGAGCAGCAGGCGGACTGCCTGCGAATTCTCCACGGTTTCCAGCACGCCGCGCGCGTCCAGGGTCGCGCCGGCGGCGCGCTCGATGGCGCCAATGTCTGCTTCCACCGTCAGCGACCGCAGCGGAACAAGGCCGGCGAGTGCGGGCGGTTGATGGGCGGGGTCTCCGACAGCCACCCAGAGCAGGCCGTCTGCCTCCTCGACCTTTTGGGTTGCGACGCGGATTGTCTCCGGCGGCGAGAGGCCGGGATGGGCTGGAATGCGAAGACAATTTCCTGCCTGTGAGTAGCTCCAGCCGTGATAAATGCAGGACAAGGCCTCGCCGCGGACAAAGCCATGCGACAGGCGCATGCCACGATGAGGACACCGGTCAGCCGAGGCCGCGACGCGACCCGACTGTGACCTCCAGAGAGCGATCGAGCCGGCTGTTGTGCGTGCGGGGATGACCGTTGCTGGCGGTAGATCCCCTGATAGCGCAACTGGCGCCCAGAAGCCCGTCATTTCGGCTGGCATGGTTTGAACTTTCTTTATATTATCAATGTCTTGCCGTACTTCAAGTGTGGCTGGTCATTTCACGACTTGCAACGGGCGGAAAGCACGTTTGCATAATCTTTTCGCATTGGCAACGCTGATCAAATAACGTGCACTGGAAAATCGAGGCGGCGTTCCCGGGCTAGTTTGGATCCTTGCCAACCGGCGTTCGAACGATGGTTTCCACCCAGACATCGATGGGGCCGAGCGAGCATCCCATTTCCATCATGTCGATCAACTCTTCGGGGCCGGCAACATCGAGTTCGATCCGATCGGCACTGCTGTGGGATATGGATTGCGACAGGCCGAGTTTTTCAGCGTGACGCCTGATCCAGGGGACGAAGGAGGGGGCCTCGAGGTCTCCGAGGATTGTTATTCGTTCCTTCGGTTGAGCCTGTGTTTGTTCTGCCATGAACGTCTCGCGCTGTGTTTGATCACAGCATAGCGTCTAATCGAGCCAGTGAAAGCGCGATATCGTGTCTGTGGACAATGCTGTTTCGTGGAAACGACGGCCGTAACTGGCCGTCGACTGGCCCGGACGGCGGTTTAGATGACGGTGGCCCCCAGACGCGTCCTCGCGTCGAGGATGGCGGCGCAGGCGGCGGCAGCTTCCTTTCCTTTCGTCACGAAATGCTGCTCGAAAAAGCCGACATGGACGTCTGTTTCCTGGAAGTGATGCGGGGTCAGCACCACCGAGATGACGGGAGTGCCGGTATCGAGCTGAACGCGCATCATGCCGTCAAGGACGGTTGCGGCAACGAAATCGTGTCGATAGATCCCGCCGTCAACGACGAAGGCGCAGGCAACGACGGCGTCGTATCGGCCGGTGGCGATCAGTGACTGGGCATGGAGCGGAATTTCGAGGGCGCCCGGCACATCGATGACCTCGATGTCGGAGCTGGACCGTCCGATGGCCGTCCATTCGTCGGCGAAGGATTGAACCGCCTTGTCGACAATATTGGCATGCCAGCGGGCACGGACGACTGCGATGCGTTTTTGCTTTGAAACCACGGTCTGAAGCATTGAAATGCCTTTCAAGGGTATGCCGGTGGCCCGGCTGTGACGACAAAGCCCCGGAGGGCCTGATCCCTTGAGCGAACAGACAGGACGCACTTCTTTCGCTGCGAAAGACGCGCCTGCCATGTCCTCTTCCATCCGGACTGTACCGTCGGCTCCGGCATCGCACCGGATCTGCTGACCTTCCGGCAACACCGGAAGCGCTCGCGGGCTCCAGGCCTCGGCCTGATACCGCCGGTGGGGAATTGCACCCCGCCCTGAGAACGGCAACGACCTTAGTCCGGCTGCCACTGGCGATGCAAGTCCCCGTCCGCCGGACATTGTCGCAAAACTGCCCGTTGACGGGCGAGGCAGCCGGTTTCTGGCGAAATCGGCCGCCGGCCCGTCCCGGAGATCAGGTCCTCGAAGGTGCGCTTGATTGCCTCGATCAGGACGACGGCGGAGGCGGCACCTGGATCCATGTGGCCGATGACCCGGTCTCCAAGCCGCGAGGAGCGCCCCTTGGCGGCAACCATGTCTTTTGTCGCTTCCGCGCCCCTTGTTGCGGCCTCGAGCGCAGCGCTCAGACATTGGCCAAGGGGGCTGCCTTGAAGGCGAGCGGATCTCGCTGCCGCTGTTGCCGGCAGCCAGGCATCGATCATCGTCTTGTCGCCCGGTTCAGCCTTGCCCCTGTCCTGGATCCCCTGTCCCATTGCCTCGATGGCATCGACCATGTCGTCGTCGGACAGGACAGGCTTGCTCGTCGTCGAAGACGAACCCCTTATCCGCCGGATGCTGAGGGACGAGCTCGAGGACGCCCGAATGGTTGTCAGCGAAGCGCGGGACGCGGCTGACGCGCTTGCCGTGCTTGCCCCGCGACCCCTTTATCGAAGCTATCATCACCGACATCCACTTCAAGCAGGGGCTGGACGGATCGGCACTGGCACGTTGGCAAAGTCGCTGCGACCTCGGGTCAAAGTCATGACCATGTCTGCCGATCCGAGCCTTGCTCTCCCGGAGCTTCCTTCCGGCTGTCGATATTTCGCCAAGCCCTACGAATGCAGACAGGTCGTCGCGAGCATAGGGAACGAAGTCAGGGGATATGTCGCGTGAATGGCAATCCGAATGGGGACGGACCTGCTTCGGGTTCGAACAGGGCTATTGTCTCTTTCGGGCCGCTTACTCGCAACGCCTGCGGCGTCGTTTATCAAAGCCCGGATATATCTAGCCGGTCTCATTCGCCTGGGGCGTGCTCGCTGGAATCCAGACGCGTGTCGTTATCGTGTTGCCTGATGTCAGGACAAGGCCGCAAAGGATGGCCGCCATGGCCCAGCAGAATGACGATGATGGGAAAGGCCCAGCGGCCCCGGCGGCGCTCCAAGCCGCCGCCGGGAGCTGCCTGCTATGCCGTGAGGATATAGACGATCGCGAGAGTATCGGGATCTACAATGATGATCCGGCCATCCGCAAGGAGGAAGAAGCGGTAGCCTTCATACTCCGGTACGATCTTCACAACCCGCGGCGGCAGCGGTTCAAGATGGACCTTCTTTGGAATCCTGGTGCCGACCGAAACCGTGAAGTCGGGCTCTCTTACCGGCTGGACATGAACCTCCTTCACGACCTGGCGAATTTCCGTCTGCTGCTCGACAGTCACGTTGACGTTCGTCTTGTTGTTCGTAGTCTGGTTGCTCGTCGTGCTGTTGTTGTTGGTGGTGTTGGTCGTCGTCGAGTTCTGGTCGCTTGACTGCTTGGTGGCATCACCGCTCTGGGTAGTGTTGCTCTTGTCGGTTCCGTCAGACGACTTGGACTGCGTGCTGCTCTTCGAGCCTGAGGTCCCCGAGCCGCTGGTGTCGGACTCGGTCTTCTGCTGCGTCGTCGTGCTGCCTGTGGCGTCCTGCGATCCAGTCTTCGACTTGGTCTCAGTCGATGTCTTGCCCGACGCGGTTCCGCTGGTCGAGCCGTCGCTCGACGGCTGCTTGGCGCTCTTCTGGGTTTCCGACCCTGAGCCTGTTTTCTGTTCGGACGACATACTCTTCTTTGAGCAGGCGCCCGAGGCGTCAGGCGAAGAACAATCGGTGCCCGAGGTGCTTGAATCGGACTGCGACTGGTCGGACTTTGTACCCGACTCCGAACCCGACTGGGAACCGGGCTGCGTGTCGGTCTTCGTGCCTGTCTGCGCGCCTGTACCTGATTGGCTCTGGGTCTGCGTATCCTGCTGGGCCTTGGCCGGCAGGGTGGCAAACGGCGAGACGCTGAGCGACAGCGTTGCGATGATTATGGCGAGATTGTTGTTCTTCACGATTTGATCTCCTAAAGATCGGGGAACGCTATGCACTGCGCATCCTCATGCGCGTCACGCGTACCCTCATTGCTGGAAAATGGCGGCTGCAGCCGCCCGTGGTCACTGGATGACCTGGATGACCTTCCGGGAGGAAGGTTCGACGATCACACGCTCGTCGTTGACGATCGCGTATGCGTACTTCGGTTGATCAGGAACCGGAGTAACGACAACGGTCTTCGGCAAGGGCTGTCCGACGACAATCTTTTCCTTGACGACGATGCGTTCTGTCGGGGCAGGAGCCTGCTGGACATAGGTCACCACCTTCTGAGGCGGTGGATCGAGAAGGGTACCTGCGACGCCACCGACGACGCCACCGACGGCCGCACCCACGGGACCACCGACGACGGCTCCCGTCGCGGCACCACCGGCTGCACCGGTAACCGTCGACGACTGCGCAAAGGCGCACGTCGATGCCAGGAGAACCCCGGCCACGATTCCTACTGCTTTGTTATTCATAGAGTTTCCTCCTTTTGTTGTGGCGGGTTTTTGCCACTGCGGGGTCACAACCTACAAATCATGGCACTGTTCCAAACTTGGGACTTCAGTCGGAGGGGCCTTAGACTTAAGTCCCGTACATGCTGGCTCGCGAGTGCTCTCGACACGTTCGGTTCTGCTGCTGAAAGATGCCCATCCGGGTTGAACCAGTCGGCTCCTGAAGCGAACCTGTCTGCGCTTTGACCGGGATGCCCTAGAGCCAATCAAAATCATCGGACCAAAGTCCGAGATCAGAACTTTATGATCGGTCGAATGTTTCCGTCTTACAGCGATGTGAAGGGATTGGGCCATGACCTGCGGCAAAGACTACTCTCCGCATGAAGACGCGGGATCACTGGCTCGGTGCGGGATCGAACGAAGACGTCGACGGAAGCCAGCGAGTTCAGCCCGCACCGCAGGGAAATTAATTCCGGCGACGATGCATTGGCTTTTTAATTTCGCCTTGTCTGCCGACAGGTCGCTTCCTTGTCGATCGGTGATGCGGCGACCGGGCGAGTGCCAGCCGTTGGAGTAGCCGAGCATCAGAGATTTGGTCGTGATTTTCTTCGCCAGTTTCTGCGCGCCTTAAAGACTTGATCGGAGGACCAGCCGGATGGAAACAGCAGGATGTGAAATCGGACGTCAGCGTTCGATCGGACCTGAACGACGGCCTGTCCACCTCTTCGTTGCCATGCCTTTGGTGCGCCGCCCATGACAGACATTGAATTCCATCGAGGTCCTGCCAACGGCGCTGGGCAAGATGAGGCTCATACGTCTCAGCAGGCGACGCCCGCTGTCGAACCCCCGCCGCCGCCAATTGCCATCGAGCCCGATCCGGAGTTGACGCCGGAAGAGATAGAGCAGGTGCGCAAGAAGTATCTGCTGAAGCGTTTCTGGATAAGCGCCCGTGGTTACTGGGGTCCTCATGGAGGCAGGCTCGCCTGGGTATGCACGATCGGGTTACTGGGACTGATCGTGATAAACGTCGGCTTCCAGTACGGGATCAATGTATGGAACCGTCGAATTTTCGACGCCATAGAGCAGCGTAATGCTACGACCGTATATTTTCTAAGCGGCGTGTTCCTGCCACTCGTGTTTGGAAGCGTGGTGGTTGTCGCGGCGCAAGTTTCTCTTCGCATGATGATCCAGCGGCGCTGGCGTTCGTGGCTCACGAATGCGGTGCTTGCCCGTTGGCTCGCAAACGGGCGTTACTACCAGTTGAACCTCATCGGCGGAGACCACAAGAATCCCGAAGCGCGTATTGCGGAGGATCTGCGGATCGCCACGGAGTCGCCGGTCGACTTCATCGCCGGCGTCATGTCGGCATTCCTGGCGGCCTCGACCTTCATTGTCGTGCTCTGGACGATCGGCGGAGCGCTGCATGTGACAATCGCAGGCTCGACGGTCACGATTCCCGGCTTTCTCGTCATTACCGCTGTCATCTACGCTGCGATCACATCAAGCTCGATGGTGGTGATCGGCCGCAACTTCGTCCACGTGTCCGAGGTCAAGAATCAGGCGGAAGCCGAATTCCGCTATACGCTGACGCACGTGCGGGAAAACGGAGAGAGCATTGCACTGCTCGGTGGTGAGGAAGAGGAGCGTAGCGACCTCGACAAGACGTTTACCAACGTGCTGAGGCAATGGGCATTGCTTGCAGGCCAGCACCGGCGCACGACGATTGTGTCACAGGGATCGATGCTGTTTGCGCCCGTTGTGCCTGTCCTGCTCTGCGCTCCAAAGTTTCTCGAGGGCAGCATGACACTTGGGCAGGTGATGCAGGCGGCTTCCGCTTTCGCCATTGTTCAAAGCGCGTTTGGATGGCTGGTCGACAACTATCCCCGCCTTGCCGATTGGAACGCCTGCGCACGGCGCATTGCGTCGCTGATGGTGTCGCTCGACGGGCTCGAGCGCGCGGAGCAGAGCGATGCCCTCGGACGCATCAAGCATGGTGACGTCGAGGGCGAGGCGATCCTCAGCCTGAACGACCTGTCCGTCTCGCTCAATGACGGCACCGCGGTGGTCAAGGAAACACAGGTCGAAGTCGTTCCCGGCGAGCGGGTCCTTGTCGCCGGCGAGTCCGGTTCGGGCAAGAGCACGCTGGTGCGGGCCATTGCGGGTCTTTGGCCATGGGGTGGAGGGAGCGTCAATTTCCGGCCTGGTCGGCGACTGTTCATGTTGCCGCAGCGGCCCTATATCCCGTCCGGGACGCTCCGGCGTGCTGTCGCCTATCCTGGTGCAGCCGACAGCTGGTCCCTCGAAATGATCAAGGAGGCCCTCGACAAGGTTGGACTCGACTATCTGAATGACAAGATCGAGGAGGAGGCGCCATGGGACCAGACGTTGTCGGGTGGCGAAAAGCAACGCCTCGCCTTTGCCCGTCTGCTGCTCCACAAGCCCGATCTTGTCGTGCTCGATGAAGCGACATCAGCACTCGATGAGAAGAGCCAGGACAGGATGATGGAGACGATGATCCAGGAATTGCCGAAGGTCACGATCGTTAGCGTCGCGCATCGCGCCGAACTGGAAGCCTTCCATAGCCGGAAGATCACGCTGGAGCGCCGCGAGGGCGGGGCACGACTTGTCAGCGACGAGGATCTCGTCCCGCACAAGAGAAAGCGCAGCCTTCTGTTGCGCCTCATGAAGAACCAGCAGGCCCTGTCGAAAAGCAGCACAAACCTCGGCGCGGCTTCCTCGCCGGACGTCGACTGAACGAGCGCCTCCGCTGCAGCAAGCGGCTCGGGAGGTTCCATGACCGCCGCGCTGTTGTCGCGCCGCCGTCTGCACGATGAGATGGTTGCGCGCTGCCGGGTGGGGATCGCCTGCAATATTACAAGCTTAACCAGGAGATCCATAGCGGGATCGTCAGGCTGGCCGCGAACTCGACACTGAGCGGAGTTCACCAGATGCTGCAGACGCGGCTCAAGCGGATCCGTTTCATCCGTCACGAAGGCGACGAGAAATGGGCTGCGGCGGTTGCCGAGCACGAGGAAATGATTTTTGCGCTCGAGGCAAGGGACGAGAGCCGGCTCTCGGAAGTTCTCGGCCGGCATCTTGGCAATGCCTGGGAGCGGGTTCGAAGCGCGATCTAGGTCACCACGGACGAGCCGGCGCGTTTCGGTGCAACCGGCGCCGGCCATGGCCTGTCGAATGAGCAGTGCCGGATCGGCCGAGCTCTCACGAGCATGTTTCAACTCACATCTGGATGATGGGTAGGTTAGCCTATTCCGAAGGGCGCCTTTGAGACAGGCGTCCGAATTTCGCGCACGCGATGGCGTTGTGTTCGTCCTCTCGCGGCAAGAAGCCTGTCCATCTCCTGTTGGCGGTTGCCAAAGCTTTCGATCAATCGCCGGGCTTCTCCCCTGTTCAGGCAATACTGCTTCTGCAGCGCGGCGAGCGTATACATTCCATGCACGTCTTCAGTCATGTCGGCTCCTTTCCCATTGGAAACAGGGCCGGCTCCGCACTGGTTCCGTCACGCTATAAGACCTGTTGTAACCATTTGGTGAGCGCCTTGCACTGACAAGTGCGCCTTTCCGGCCCGATGTCCCGGGCGGGAAACAACGTGTGCCAACCGGCGACAGAAATTGCATACTAAGATCGCATGCATTTTTGCGCGCAAGTTGTAGACATATTTTCGCGCGGCCGCTACAAGAAGGTACCGTTCTCCTGATCAGTGCGATCGCTTGGCGGCCGCTGGGGACTTGTTCCTTTCGGCTGTTGCGATGCTGGGCGCTTCAAAGACAAAGATATGACTGACATGATCGACATGCTTTTTAAGAATGCCAGACTTTCTGACGGCGGCACCTACGATATTGCGGTCGCAGATGGGCGGATCAGATCGATTGCAGACAAGGGCAGCGACGCCGAAGCGGGATGCGTCATCGATATCGCTGCAGAGCTTCTTGTCCCCGGCTTCGTCGAGGGCCACATCCATCTCGACACCAGCTTCTACGGCGATGCCTGGATTGCGCACAAGCCTTGTTCCAACGGCTTCGACGTCCATGAGCGCGTGGCCTTCCAGGCGCAGAACATGGCAATCGCCGCACCCATGGACGAACGGGCACGAAAGCAGCTCGATCTCTGCATAGCAAATGGCGCGCTGCTGATGCGCAGTCACGTGATGGTTGACGCATCGGTGGGGCTGAAATCCCTGGAGACCATCCTGAAGGTTCGGGAGGAATACCTTGACCTGATCGACATTCAACTCGTCGCCTTTCCTCAGGGCGGCATTCTGAAAAGTCCGGGAACGGCGGAGCTGCTGGACGAGGCCATCGTTCTAGGCGCCGATCTCGTCGGCGGCCTCGATCCATTGAGTTTCGACCGGGACATCAAGGGGCATCTCGATGTCGTCTTCGGGATTGCGGAGAGGCGCGGCGTTGACGTCGACATTCACCTCCACGACCCGGGAACGCTTGGTTCCTTCACAATCGAAGAAATCTGCGCGCGCACGACTGCGCTCGGCATGCAGGGACGGGTTGCCATCAGTCACGCCTACGGACTTGGTGACCTTTCCCCCGAGGCCGCCGGCAAGAGTGCGGGCCTGCTTGCGAGGAGCGGTGTATCGATCATGACCAATGCGCCCGGCAGCCATAACTTTCCGCCGGTTGCGCTCCTGAGGAGCGAAGGGGTCGTGGTTTTCAGCGGCAGCGACAACATTCGCGATTCCTGGTGGCCTTACGGCGATGGCGACATGTTGAGGCGCGCAGAGATCATTGGCTACCGTTCGGGTTTCTACACGGATGCAGAGCTCGATGCTGCGTTCGATGTCGTCACCTCAGGCGGTGCCAAGGCCCTCAATGTCGAAGGCTACGGCATCGAGGTCGGGGCGAGGGCGGATTTCGTGACACTTGCGGCGAGCCACGTCCCCGAAGCTGTCGTTTCTGTTCCGAAAGGTCGCCGCGTGTTCAAGGCCGGCAGGCTCGTCGCCGAGAACGGTGCGATCATCAATCGCCGCTGATTGAACGGACGCTCCAGTCAAGAGCGCCGTTCAACATCAGGAAGCTGTCGCCTCCGGCTGCCAGGACGCCTGAGTGTCGAGGGCGGCATGAGAGGATCATCGAAGCGCCGCGGAACTATGTCGGGCGATGGGCTGGACGAAGCGTGAGGCGCTCGATCCTGCCCGCCAGCGAGAAGATCAGAACCTCGATATCCGTGTCGATCCTGTCGCCGTCCAGGAGCCTGACGACGTCATCGACACCCGATGTCGGCTGGCCGTCGATCGCCAGCAGGTAGTCTCCTTCGTGCAGCCCTGCGCGGGCTGCAGGGCTGTCCGTTTCGACCCGGCGCAGGCGCACGGCTGTCGTCTGCGCAAGGCCGGCCTGAAGCGCAATGCGGCGATGCAGTTCGACGGTGTCGGCTGCAATGCCGATATAGGCGCGTCTCACATGTCCGAAGCGGAGCAGTTCCGACACAACATGCTTGGCGGTGTTGGAAGCGACGGAAAATGCGATGCTCTGTGCGCCCTGGATCACCGCTGTATTGACGCCGATAACCTCGCCTGCCGACGATACGAGCGGCCCGCCGGAGTTGCCGGGGTTAAGCGCTGCATCCGTCTGGATGATATCGTCCATCAGGCGACCGCTTGCCCCTCGCATCGAACGCCCGAGCGCTGAAACGATGCCAGCCGTCACGGTCCATTCAAAGCCGAGCGGATTGCCGATCGCGATTGCGATATGGCCGCGCTTCAACGATTTGGAATCGCCCAGTCTGGCAAAAGCCCCAGACCAGTCGTTGGCACGAATGAGCGCCAGATCACTGTCGGGGTCGCGGCCAAGGACCTTCCCTTCGATCGCGAACCCCTCCGGTGTCTTGATGCGGACGGTCCGGCTGTCTTCGACGACATGGTTGTTGGTGACGACAAGACCATCAGGTGAAATTGCAAAGCCGGATCCGTGTCCGGCGCGGCCACTCACACGTTCGATGCGGCTGACGGCGGGGCCAACCAGATCGACCGCGTTCGATACCGATTGCGAATAGGCATCCAGCAGCCCCGCGTCAGACGGCTGGATGTCGCGATCAATGAATCCCATGAAAGACTCCTCGGACGCAGGAAGCGTCGAAGTGAGGAACGGCAGCGGCTGCGGAAAGCGAGGGGCTGTCGGTTCGACAGGTTGAACAACGATGATCAGATGAGGTGGCTCAGATCCCAAATCAAGTGGGCAGGGCCGTCGGCCCGAAACTTGGTCGCTGACCGGTGAGCTTCACCGAAAGTTGACTTTCGAGCGGCAGGGCGACGGCGACAATGTGCTACATTTCTCGCAGCGGGACGATCGAACGGAGGCCTGATGCTTGCAACACTTGCAGTGCTCATGAGTTTGTCAGGTCCGACGCCGGCCGCCGCACTGCCGGCAGGAGGCGAGGTCGACGTCAAGCTCGTGCTCGCGGTCGACACGTCCCGGTCCATGGACCAGGAAGAGGTTCGCATCCAGCGTGAGGGCTACGTCGAGGCGCTGAAACACCGCGAGTTCATCGAGGCAGTGACCGGCGGGCTCAACGGCCGCATCGCGATCAGCTATTTCGAATGGGCGGGCTATGTGGTTCCGGATTCGGTCATCGACTGGCAACTGATTGCCACGGAACAGGACGCCATCGACTTTGCTGCAAGGCTAGAAGAGCGGCCGATCACGACGCAGCGCCGGACATCGATCTCGACAGCCATAGCGCAGGGCGCGGCCATGATCGTTTCGAGCCCTTATAACGGTCGGAGGCAGGTGGTCGACGTCTCGGGTGATGGCACAAACAATTCCGGCAATCGCGTTGAGCCAACCCGCGACAAGGCCGTCGAGGCCGGAATCGTCATCAACGGGCTTGCACTGATGCTGCGTCCCTCCGGCGCGCCAGGCGGCCTCGACAAATATTACGCGGACTGTGTGATCGGCGGGCCAGGTTCCTTCGTCCTGCCGGTCTACAAGATCGAGGACTTCGCGACCGCAGTGCGACGAAAACTTGTCCTCGAGGTGAGTGGCTTTGTTCCTCTTCCCTTCTCACACAGGATTGCCGACCAGGCGAAGACGGATTGCATGATCGGCGAGCGGCAATGGCAAGACATGTTCGATCGCTGAACGCCCAGATGACTGGATTGCTTCACGGACAATGGTTCAACGCCTCGCGCAGAACCTCGTAGACCCTGTCGTCAAGAGACTGGGAGACATTGAAGCGCATGTATTGCGTCGCAGACTGGGAGAGGCTGAAGGCGTTTCCCGGCGCCAGAACCACACTTCTGTCCAGCGCGGCGCGAGCGACCTTTGCAGCGTCGGCATTCCCCGGAAGTCGACACCAGAGAAACATTCCTGCCTGGGGTTCGACAAAGGGAAGGATGCCGAGCGGCTTCAGCCGTCTGCTGACGTCGAGCGTCGACTTCGAGAGGCGTGTGCGCAGGGCTTCGACGTGCTTGCGGTAGCTGCCGTCGCTCAGCACCTTGTAGACGAGCTCGGCAGAAAGCCGTCCGCCGCCGAACGAGGTTGCGATCTTGAGGTCGATGACGCTCTCGATCCACTCCTTCCTTGCCGCGATGAATCCGCACCGAGCCGAGGCCGAAAGGGTCTTTGAGAAACTGCCGATATGGACCACCCGGTCAAGGCCGTCGAATGCGGCGAGCCGGGGCGCAACGGTGTGCTCGAAATCCGCGAAGATATCGTCCTCGATAATGGTCAGGTCGAACTGGTCGGCAAGCTTCAGGACCCTGTGGGCGACAACAGGTGAAAGCGTGGCGCCGGTCGGATTATGAATCGCCGAGTTGGTGATGTAGAGGCGGGGGCGATGCTCAGCCAAGACCTGCGCGAAAAGATCGATGTCAGGCCCCGACGACGTATAGGGGACGCTGACCATGGTTGCACGATGGGCCCGCAACAGCGCCTGGAAGTTGAAATAGCATGGGTCGTCGACGAGCACGGTATCGCCGGGCTCGAGAAAGAACCGGCACAGAAGATCGATCGCCTGGGTTCCGGACTCCGTCAGCATGATCTGGTCGGGCGATGCTTCCATTCCGCGGTCCGCCATGCGCCTTGCAATGAGCTGTCGCAGCGGCTCCAGGCCAAGAGGGGAGCCATAGTCGGAAAGAGCCGTGTCGTCGCTGCGCGACAGCGCGCGCAAACCCTTGCGGATCGCTTGATTGGGAAGCCAGGACGAGGGCAGCCAGCCGCAGCCTGGTTTCGGGTCGCTCTCTCTTGCCTCCAGTGATTGTCGCGATACCCAGAACGGGTCGACGGCGCGATCGAGTTTGGGACCGGCAGCCGACAGCGAGAATGGCGCGGCCTGTGGGGCAACAAAGAACCCGGACCCGGGCCTGGAGACAATGACGCCTTCCCCGACCAGGCGCTCATAGGCGTCGACAACTGTCGATGTGGAAACGCCAGATATTGCAGCCATCGCCCTGACCGAGGGCAGTCTTGCCCCGGCTGTCAGGCTTCGCCCGGCTATCCTATGGCGGATGGTTGCCATGACGGTCTCGACGCGGGTGAGGGTGTGTTGGCCGGCTTCTTCCATCTGTATGGCTGCCTCTAGCATAACAGTTTTGTCAAACTGTATCAGACTGTCGCTGGTATTGTCAGCGGTTTGGCGCGATCAAGGCGGCTCTGAGACGAGGTATTTCCATGGAACGTTCAACATCCGGATGGCTCAGCGGCTTTATCGGTGTCGTGATCTTCAGCGGATCGCTGCCTGCCACGCGGCTGGCGGTGGCGCAATTCGATCCGATATTCCTGACCGCAACACGGGCAGCGATCGCCGGCGTCCTCGCACTTTTGCTGCTGATCTGCTTTTCCGAGAAACGTCCTGAAAGGCGTGACATCCCATCACTGCTGATTGTGGCGGCAGGGGTTGTCGTCGGCTTCCCGCTTCTGACCGCGCTTGCATTGCAGCACATCACATCAGCGCATTCGATCGTGTTCGTCGGCCTGCTGCCACTTGCGACGGCCGCCTTTGGCGTCATCCGCGGCGGCGAGCGCCCCAAACCTCAATTCTGGCTGTTTGCGGTCACGGGAAGCGCGGTTGTCTGTACCTTCGCCATTCTGCAAGGACTGACCGCAGCACCGGTCGGCGACGGACTGATGCTTGCTGCGATCGCGCTTTGCGGCCTTGGCTACGCCGAAGGTGCAACACTGTCCCGGCGACTGGGAGGATGGCAGGTGATTTCCTGGGCGCTCGTCCTGTCATTGCCCGTCATGGCCGCTCTTTCGCTGTTGTCGATGCCGTCGAGCTTTTCCGGAATCCAGGCGCCAGCGATGGCTGGTCTCGCCTATGTGTCGCTGTTCAGCATGCTGATCGGCTTCATTTTCTGGTACCGAGGCCTTGCTCTTGGCGGTATCGCCGGCGTCGGCCAGTTGCAATTGCTGCAGCCGTTTTTCGGCCTGATCCTGGCGGCTACATTGCTCAATGAAACCGTCACCTGGGCGATGTTTGCGGTGACGGCGGCCGTGGTCGCCTGCGTCGGCGCCGCCCGCAGGTTCGCGCGTTGACCGCTGGCCATTGCCAGCACTCAGGAAAAGACAGGCCTAGGCCGCGTCCCGTTCTACTGCGGCCGGGTCGTGTCCGACGAGAATCATTGCCTGCGAACAGGTCATGCCCCTTGATGCCATGAGCAGCAGGCTGAGTTCCACGGCCCGCGGAACGGGTACTTCGCCGCTCGCCCAGCGACGGCACGTGATGTAGTCAATCTGGAAAAGCTGCTGGACGGTCCCCGCTGTCAATCCGACTACAGCAAGCGCCGCCTTGTATTCAGAGGGTTTCATTGTTGCGTCCCATGCGCGATTCGAGCGCGCTTTATTTCGTTGCTGACGAGATTAGGTTCTTTTAATTTTAACGAACCCTCATATGCGACATATGGTGTCCTTCCTGCGACAATGCGGCTGCGTCGCCCTCCATAAAACGAAAGTTTCCAGCGCGGTGATGCGCAGGAAGAACGGAGACGCCCACATCAATTTAGCACAGGCTTGCTTAATAGGGTTGAAAGGTCTTGCTGCGACGATCAGATTGATTAAAACTGGATGCAGCATGATGACTTCGATACGAATGCGTTGGCTGCAATTGGGCCTGATTGTCCTGTCGTTTGCGGGCTGCACGAGCGTGGAACCTCTCGACACATCTTTGACAACACAATCCACGCCGCAAATCAGGCAGGCCGACACCTCGATCATTGCCGAGAGAGTCGGGGAGTCGGCCGTCGGCGTCGAACCGCTTGCCTGGGCCAATCCGTCGACCGGGAGCACTGGCGTGATAGAGGAAATCACCGTTGCACCAGGGTTGGATGGAGAATGCAGAAATTTCGTGACAACGCAGCGCTCCCTGCAGGGCGAATCACGAATCAAGGGTGTCGCATGCCATTCTGCCAATGCGGGTTGGAAGGTCAGCCCGGCAAATTGAAAGCCAGTGCTCGCGTCGGCCTCATGGGTGGATGACGGCCAGAAGCGGCAGGTTTCCAACCGATCCCGGGGACACGGGATCTTTTGGCAATGACGATCCAATCAAAGCCAATTTGGGTAGAGACCCGATCATATAGTTTAATCAATCGCGGTCGGACGACATCGAGAAAATCTACCAAGGCCGCAATACCCTGACCTGAAAAGGGCTCCAAGCATGGCAACGCCACGAAGAGCTTGCAAAGATCACAAAAGGTCTGGCCGAGTTTTACGAATGGTATGAAAGCGGAGATGCCCTCGAAACCCACAAGGACAGCGAATCAAAAGCCAATAGGGTTTACGCAACCGCCATTGCTGGCATCCTCGAATTGGCCCACAAGAACAGTAGCTCTCCACATCATGTCTTGTCTTTGGCCGGGCATCAGTATCTGGGTGGGTTGGGAAAGAACGACAATCGCCTCCGTGTGACCAGCGATGTACTCAGTCTAACTTCGGGCGTTGCGGCAAAAATCGAGGGTGTCGAGAACTGGCCGTGATTCCGGATCGGTGTGAGGTTTTGGGAGCCGATTCCGCCGGATTGTTAAGTCCATTCCGCTTGCGTTTGAGGCGCAGGCGGAGTTCTCCAACAAAAACAACAACGCCGTTTGCGCCTCGGTCTGAGGCGCTATAGCCCCGCTTCCTTTCCGAGGAGGCTGACGGGCCTGCCCGCAGCCTCGCGGAGACCGTTGCCAGCACAAGCCTTACCTGGCGCAAACTGCGACGGTATCATCGTCAAGGCTGACGAAGGAAACGCCGCCGCTTTCGAAGGCAAGGCGCAGTTGCGCCTCCGTTGCCCGATGGACGTCATGTCGGTTGCCTTCGTAGTCACGCACGGTGCTCCTTGATACGCCAGATCGGTCAGCGAGTTCGCTCTGGGTCCAGTCGAGGAGCCCGCGCGCCGCGCGACAGAGTGCCGGCGTCAAAATCTTGGCATTGATAGCTTGACCCATTGTGCAAACCTGCCCATATTGGTTATTATCTAACATATATAGCAGTTTCACTTGCTTTGCTAGACGCTGTAGCGGGTTGTCCGCGGTCGACCGGGCGGAAAAGAAAAGGATCATGGTGTTGGGATAACAGGCGGACCATATCTACTCGTTATCCTGCTCGTCCTGCCCTTCGCAGGAAGTCTCCTGTCCGTATGTCTGCTGAACACCACATCCCGCCGCCTTCCGGCCGGCCTTGCGGGGCTGGCGACACTTGCCGCACTTCTTCTGACCGCCAGCCTCTATCCGGCCGTGTCGGATGGCGGGGTTGTCAGGTACAGCGCTGCCTGGTTGCCCCAGCTTGGTCTCGACTTCTCGCTGCGCATGGATGGTTTCGCATGGATATTTTCCATGCTCGTGACCGCAATCGGGCTGCTCGTCGTCGTCTACGCACGCTACTACATGTCTGAGGCAGACCCGGTTCCGCGATTCTTCTCGTTCCTGCTCGCTTTCATGGGCGCAATGCTCGGCATCATCATCTCGGGAAACGTCATCCTGCTGTCGGTATTCTGGGAAATGACGAGCATCTTCTCGTTCCTCTTGATTAGCTACTGGCACAACAGTGCGGCCGCCCGCGACGGTGCCCGCATGGCGCTCACGGTGACGGGTATCGGTGGCTTCTGCCTGCTGATCGGCCTGCTTCTTCTTGGGCATATCGTTGGAAGCTACGACCTCGACAAAATCCTGGATTCGGGTGACCTCATCCGCGCCCATGCGCTCTACGTGCCAGCGCTCATCTTCGTTCTGCTCGGGGCGCTGACCAAGAGCGCGCAATTCCCCTTCCACTTCTGGCTACCGAACGCCATGGCGGCGCCAACGCCGGTATCCGCGTTCCTGCACTCGGCCACCATGGTTAAGGCAGGGGTCTTTTTACTTGCGCGCTTCTGGCCGGCATTGTCGGGGACCTTTGAGTGGTTCTGGATCGTCGGTGCCGCCGGCATGATAACACTTCTGCTCGGGGCTTACTTCGCGATGTTCCAGCAGGACATGAAAGGACTGCTCGCCTATTCGACCATTAGCCATCTCGGGCTGATCACCACCTTGCTCAGCCTTTCGAGCCCGCTGGCCACGGTCGCTGCGATCTTCCACATGCTGAACCACGCGACTTTCAAGGCCTCTCTCTTCATGGCAGCCGGCATCATCGACCACGAGACCGGCACGCGTGACATGCGAAGGCTGAGCGGTCTGTTTCGTTTCATGCCCTATACCGCGACCCTTGCCATCGTTGCGAGCGCGGCCATGGCCGGCGTTCCGCTGCTCAACGGATTTCTCTCCAAGGAAATGTTCTTTGCCGAGGCGGTCGAGACGCATGCGGACTCGATCCTCGATCGCATCCTGCCCTATGTCGCCACCGTCGCATCCGCATTCAGCGTCGCCTATTCGCTCCGCTTCATTCACAGCGTCTTCTTTGGTCCTCCTCCGGTCGACCTGCCGGTCAAGCATCCCCACGAGCCGCCGCGCTTCATGCGCTTTCCGATCGAACTGCTGGTCGTCCTTTGCCTGATTGTCGGCATCATTCCGGCGCTGTCGATCGGACCGTTTCTCAGGGCTGCGGTGATCGGCGTGCTTGGCAGCGATACTCCGGATTACAGCTTGGCCATCTGGCATGGCGTCAACCTGCCACTGATCATGAGCCTGATTGCGCTTGTCGGCGGGACGGCGATCTTTCTGACGCTGAAGGACTATTTCGCGCGCTGCGAGGACGGCCCCCCCTTGCTGCGACGCCTCAAGGGCCAGCGCATTTTCGAGCGTGCCCTGGTCGAGGTCTCATGGCACTGGGCCCGCATTGCCGAGCAGCGTCTCGGGACGCGCAAGCTGCAGCCCCAGCTCCGTTGGGTCGTGATCATGGGCTTTGCCGCCGGTCTTGTGCCTCTTTATCTCAGGGGTTTCGAAAGCCGCCCCTTTCAGAATTCCGGCGTTGACCCGGTGTTTGCCATCCTCTGGACAATTGGCATCTGCCTGGCGATCGGTACGGCCTATCTTGCCAAATACCATCGGCTGGCGGCGTTGATCATGCTCGGCGGTGTCGGTCTGATCGTCTGCACGACGTTCGTGTGGCTTTCGGCGCCCGATCTTGCGATTACCCAGCTTCTTGTCGAGATCGTCACCACCGTCCTCATTCTCCTTGGTCTGCGGTGGTTGCCGAAGCGCACGGAGGGAATTGGCGAGGCGATGACGCTGCGCGCCCGCTTCCGCCGCTTTCGGGATTTCGCTCTCGCCGTTGTCTGCGGGATCGCAATGTCGTTCATGGCCTATGCTGTCATGACCATGCCAGTCCCCGACGCGATCGCAAACTACTTCCTTGAAAACGCCTATTCCGAAGGAGGAGGTCGCAACGTCGTCAATGTCATTCTCGTCGATTTTCGCGGTTTCGACACGCTCGGCGAAATTGCCGTCCTCGGCGTCGCGGCGCTCACGGTCTATGCCTTGCTGCGCCGCTTCCGCCCCGCTGCCGACAGTATGGACATGCCGGAGCAGCAGCAAATCCAGAACCGGTTCGACGAGGAGCGGCCGGAGCGGTCGGCCGGGGATACTGTCCGGGACTACCTCTTGATCCCCTCCGTCATCATGCAGTGGATGTTTCCTGTCATCATTACCCTTTCCGTCTACATCTTCATGCGTGGTCATGATCTTCCAGGTGGCGGCTTCTCGGCCGGCCTGACCCTCTCGATCGCCTTCCTGCTGCAGTATCTTGCGGGCGGAACGCGCTGGGCTGAGGACCGTATTCGCATCCTGCCATTGCGCTGGATGGGCGCAGGGCTTTTGACGGCTGTTCTGACCGGTGCGGGCGCCTGGGTTCTCGGCTATCCGTTCCTGACCTCGCATTCGCGGTATATCGACCTGCCGCTGATCGGCAAGATCCCCGCCGCCTCCGCGCTTTTGTTCGACCTCGGCGTCTTCAGCCTGGTCGTTGGCTCGACGGTGCTCATTCTCGTCGCACTCGCCCACCAGTCCATCCGCATCAACCGCCTGCGCGCCATCGACGCTGCCAAATCGGAGGCGAGGTAATGGAACTTGTCCTGTCCATTGCGATCGGCGTGATGACCAGCTGCGGGATCTGGCTCATTCTGCGCCCTCGCACCTACCAGGTGATCGTCGGACTGTCGCTGCTGTCCTATGCCGTGAACCTGTTCATCTTCGGAGTGGGCGGTGTGAAGGCCAATGTCCCGCCCATCCTCGGGGATGACGTTGCGGCAGCCGCCCTTGCCGACCCGGTACCGCAGGCGCTCGTCCTCACGGCCATTGTCATTGGCTTTGCAACGACCGCGCTGTTTCTCGTCGTGCTGCTTGCCTCGCGGGGTCTGAGCGGAAATGATCATGTCGACGGGAGGAACGAGCCGCGATGACCGGCTTGATGCATCACCTCATCGTCGCGCCGATCCTGCTTCCGCTGGTCGCAAGTGCAATCCTGCTTCTGGTCGATGAGCGTCGCCGCACGACCAAGGCGATGATCAGCCTCGGCTCAACGCTCTTTCTGATCCTCGTTGCCCTTGTCTTGTTCCGGACCGAAATCGGGCAAGGCGACTTCGAAGGGGTCTACCTCGTCGGCAATTGGGCGGCCCCCTTTGGCATCGTGCTGGTGCTGGATGCACTGTCTGCGCTGATGCTGCTCCTGACCGCGCTTCTGGCGGTTTCGGCGCTGGTCTTTTCACTTGCCCGCTGGCATGCGGTGGGCGCCCACTTCCACAGCATGTTCCAACTCCTGCTGATGGGGGTCAACGGTGCCTTCCTCACAGGTGACCTCTTCAATCTGTTTGTATTTTTCGAGGTCATGCTGGCTGCATCCTATGGTCTCCTGCTGCATGGCTCGGGGCCGCTCAGGGTCAAGGCGGGGATGCACTACATCGCCGTCAACCTGGTTGCGGCGCTGCTCTTTCTGATCGGTGTCAGCCTCATCTACGGCACGGCGGGGACATTAAACATGGCAGATCTTGCTGCCCGCATTCCCGAGATCGAACCGGATCGCCGCATGCTGATGGAAGCCGGTGCCGGAATTCTCGGGATCGTGTTCCTGATCAAGGCCGGCATGTGGCCGCTCTGCTTCTGGCTGCCCACCGCCTATAGTGCCGCCTCCGCACCGGTTGCCGGAATTTTCGCCATTATGAGCAAGCTCGGCATCTATGTCATCCTGCGCCTGACGATGTTGCTGTTCAGTGTAGGGCCGTCGGCCAGCTTCGGAACTGTCGTGCTGCTTTATGGCGGGATGGCGACCCTCATCTTCGGGACCATTGGCGTGCTTGCCTCGCAGGCACTCGGGCGCCTGGCGGGATTTTTCGTGCTGGTGTCGTCGGGAACGCTTCTGATGGTCATCGGGATCAACGACGGTGCGATTTCCTCAGGCGCGCTGCTTTACCTCGTTAGCTCGACGCTGTCGATCAGCGCCTTTTTCATGCTGATAGAGCTTGTCGAACGCGGCCAGGACGCTGGCGCCAACGTGCTTGCGGTGACCATGGAAGCCTATGGGGATGCCGAGGACGACGAAGCCGCGGAAAGCGAAGGTGTCACGATGCCCGGCACCATGACGATCCTCGGGATCTGCTTTGCCGCATGTGCCGTGCTGCTTTCCGGCCTGCCTCCGCTGTCGGGATTTGTCGCTAAATTCGCGATGCTTTCGACGATGATGGGAGCAGGGGCGATCGGCGTGCCGCCGACAGCGGCGGTCTGGGCCCTGGCCGTTCTTGTGATCCTCTCCGGTGTCGCAGCGCTGATTTCCATGACGCGGGCCGGAATTCGCACCTTCTGGAGTTCGCTTGAGGGAACGGTTCCGCGCGTGCTGGTCATCGAGGTCGTGCCCGTCTTGTTCCTGCTTGCACTCACGCTTGCGCTCACGGTCCAGGCCGGTCCCGCGATGCAGTACATGGATGCCACCATCCGCAGCCTGAGCAGGCCGGGCCTCTATATCGATGCGGTAAGAGATGCGGTGAGACTTCCTGCCTACCGGGATGCAGCCACCGACGGCGATGAGGAGGGCAGATAGTGCTTCCGTATCCGATTCTCACCCTTTTTCTGGTGCTGATGTGGTTGCTGCTCAACGGGTTCAGCCTCGGTCAGCTCGTGCTTGGCATCCTCGTTGCCGTCTTTGCCTCCTGGGCCATGGCATCGTTGCGCACCGAGCGACCGGCCCTGGCGAAATGGTATCTTCTTCCGAAACTGTTCTTCCGGGTTGTTGTCGATATCGCGGAGTCCAATCTTTCGGTCTCATGGATCATCCTCCGACGCGGCCGGCGGCACGATCCCGGCTTTCTCAGCATCGAACTGGAAGTTCGCAACCCCTTTGCCCTGGCGTTGCTTGCGATCATCCTGACAAGCACGCCAGGGTCTGCATGGCTTGAATACGACTCCAATGACAACACGGTTCTCCTGCATGTCCTCGACATCCAGAACGAAGCGGTGTGGCGCAACACGATCAAGAACCGGTACGAGAAAATGCTTATGGAGATATTCGCATGAGTGCCATCATTGTGTTTACCGCGGTTTCGATTGCGCAGCTGATGCTGGTTGCGGCGATGGCGATTGCCTCGATCAGAATGTTCATCGGACCCCGTGCTCAGGACCGCATCATCGCCCTCGATACGTTCTACATCAATGCAATGCTTCTCTTGGTTACCTTCGGTGTCGGCACCGGCCGCGTGGTCTACTTCGAGGCAGCACTTGTCATCGGCATGCTTGGCTTCGTTGCCACCGTTGCCCTCGCCAAGTTCCTGATGCGCGGGGAGGTGATTGAATGATCTATGAAGCGACAGATCTTCCCCTTCCGGTCGCCATAGCGGTTGCGGTCTTCCTGCTGCTTGGTGCGACCCTTGCGCTGATCGGAGCAATCGGATTTCTGCGACTGCCGACCTTCTATGAGCGCATCCATGCGCCGACACTCGGCACGAGCTGGGGGATAGGCGGTATCATGCTCGGCTCGATGATCTTCTTTTCGGTCGGCTCCGAACGATTGGTCATTCACGAAATCCTCATCGGAATCTTTGTCACCGTGACGACGCCGGTGACCTTCATGCTGCTCGCGCGCGCCGCTCTCCACCGTGACCGGACGGAGAGGAATCCGGAGGTTCCCGGCAAGCAGACAGGCGAAGCCGAGGTTTGAAACTCTCTGGTCGGCCGCCCTACAGCCACTCGTCAGGCTCTTTCGCCTCTATGGCGGGCAGAGATCTCGCGATAAAAGCGACGTGGGCGGCATGGCAGTTCCAACACAGGCACGGACATCCCGATCGCCCGATGTGCATCTTCCGAAGGGAGAGCATCGACCCTTGCCGCGTGCCGCATCCAGCTGATCGCAGCGGCGGCCGGGCTGCGGACGATCAACTCTTCAGCTGCACCAACAAATCCTTGCGGGGCGATCTTGATTGGACCTCGTTGTCCCCTAGCTCCATAAAAAGGGGCGAAGAGTGCCTCGACGGGGCCGCGCAACTTTCAGCCGGATGGAGCCCACCATGAAACATCAAACATTGGAACAACTGCAGGCAATTGCGGGGATCGACCAGGCGTTTCCGCAACGGTTAATGTCTCGCAACGAACGTCTCACGCGCTGGGTTGAGCTCCTTGAGGCAAGCCCGCATCGGCGGCTGGCAACGCTCTATCAGACCGAGCATCAGCCGACGTCAATCCTGTCGCGCCTGCGTAGCGACAATTCGCCGATTTCGGTCGCGTTCGAGGATCCGATCCTGCGTACTTCCGGCCTTGAAGGGGATACCTATGGCGAGGCCAAGACCTTCTTCGGTCTGACCGACGGCGAATTGCATAACGTTCTGTGCTATTGCCATTTCGGCGCAACGGTCAGCGCTGCAACGGCGGCCCACTATGTCCGCGGAATCCTCGGCACGGAAAAGCCGACCCTGTTTGCGCGGCTACGGGCCCTGTTCATGTCCTGAGGGTGTCGACAGGGCACAGGAAAGAATCTGCCCGGCTTGCCGTCCGTCTGAACGACGGCCGGCCCGACGTGACGGGGTCAATCACCCTGGTCGCCGGACAAACCTGTCTGCTCCTGCAGGGTGCTGAGGCATTGATCGTTATGGGCAAAGCGGAAAATGCTGTAAACCGCCAGGCCAAGTTCATCGCTGCCTGATATGGTGACGCTCGCCGACTGTGCATTCTTGTACTTTGCGCTGAGATTATCCCATTGCTCAAAGACCTGCCGTTCCTGCGCCACCACGGCGTCCCGGAACATTCCGTCCTTGCCGTATTTGGACCTGGCAGCGTGATCAACCTTTTCGTCGGCCGGACCAAACTCGGACGCGAGCAGTGACGCGGCCTCCTTGTAGACCTGTCGCGTAGTGGTGCCGCGCTGGTCGTCATTGATATAGCGCGACACGGCAACGACATTGCATATCCCCATGCCTTGAACATAGGCGAGCACGTACTGGTCATAGAGGTCGCTCCCACCCGGCAGGCTGGAGCATGTATACTGACCCGTCGTATCGGCGCCGTCTCCGTAGATCGGCTTGCAGCCCAATGCCGATGGCAGCGAATCCTGCGCAACACCAAACGGCCTGAACGCCGGTGGCGCCGATTCAGTTGGCGAAATGGAGGCGGTAACGGTCGAGGCAGCAGCGAGGACCACGGACGTCAGAATATCGATCAAGGCCATCGAATCACTCCCGAGCAAGATCGGGCCATAGCACGCCAGCGCCCGACGCGAAGCAGACCCACGCTCAAAGCATGGGCGGGCATCACAATTTCCACAGCCTTTGGCTCCGCGCAGGGATTGTGAACCACTAAGGCCGCAGCAGCCAGATGGTTCCATCACAACATTGTGGGTGTATCGTTTTCCAAGCGGCTGCAGACGGCTGTGGAGGCTGGAGGACGCTCGGATGCGCCCTTAGCTTTCGGAGATCCGCCGCTCTTCGTCGGAGCCGGTGGCGAGCTGCTTCCAGTCCAGGTCCTCCTGCAGCTCGAGATATTGCCCTGGCCCAATTCGATCCGTGTCGCGCAGTTCCTCCAGCCGCTCGCGTTGCGCAAGCACTGCAAGCCGCGACAGGAATTGCCGTCGATCGACCTCGGACTTGCCCGGGTTGGCATCCCGCTCGCAATGTTCACGATATGCCTGGCGCAGTGCTTCTACCTCCGCGCCACTCTCGGTCGAAAGCCGGACGAGCGCAGCCTCGGCCAATGACTTTCGCGCCAAGAAAAGCTCCTCGCGTGCCTCTTCCTGTCGTCCGAGCTTCATAAGCCTGATCATCGGAGCCAGGGTCGCGCCCTGGATGATGAGCGTCGCCAGCACGACCGAAAAGGCTGTCAGCACGACGAGGTTTCGTTCGGGAAAATCGGCTGGCAGCGCAAAGGCCGTGGCAAGGGTCACGAGACCGCGCATGCCAGACCATCCGACAAGCAGGGTTTCGCCGGATGCGAAGGGTGCAAGACTGTGTCCGCGTCGATGACGAAATCCTACGATGGCGTGAAAGAGGAAGGCGACCGAAAGCCGCGCGCCAATCACCCCGGCGACGACGATCGCCGCAAACCGGAGTGCCCGGGCGAGTTCGGCAGCCGACATCGCCTCCACGATGCGACGCGCCTGCAAACCCATCAGCAGGAATGCGACGACGTTCAAAAGGAAGACAACGGTTGTCCAGACGGCGAAGGAATGAACGCGCATGCGTGGTGAATCATTGACCGTGGTGAGGACTGCAATGGTCATCGCCGACGATACAGTCGCCAGCACGGCTGACAGATGCAGCCTTTCGGCGATCAGCCAGGTTGCGAAGGCGTACACGAACTGAAGCAGCGTGCCGCCGACAGTATTGTCTGTGACAGGTCTTAACCCGGAGACGAGATAACCGAACAAAATGCCGAAGGCTATTCCGCCTGGAGCCGCAAGGCCAAGTCGCACCACGGTGCTCAAATCGATGCCACCGCGAGCCTGGACGGTCAGGGCCGCGCTGAACAGCAGAAGGGCGGTGGCGTCATTGAAGAGGCTCTCGCCCTTGAGCAGGGCGTCCACTCGCCGCGAGACCGGCAGATTGGACAGGACGGCAGTCGCGGCGGCGGCATCAGGCGGAGCAACGATTGCCCCAAGCGTGACGGCCACGGCAAGCGGCAGCCCGACAGTCCATGCGCTGATCGAGACCACGACACCTGTGGTGACCAGTACGGCGACCACGGCATAGACGAACAGCGGCAACGCCATCCGCCTGGCTGCGCCAAGCGGAAAATCATAAGCTGCGTCGACGAGGACAGGCGCGATGAACAGGGCAAGCGCCGTCGGCGGGTCGATCGGAATGACCGGGGCGCCTGGCAGCATCGCGACAGCGACGCCGGCGGCAGCGAGAATGCCGGGATAAGGCAGCTGCATTCGCCGCGTTACCTGCAAAAGCAAGATCGCGACCGCAAGCAGGGCGACGAGGGTTTCAAAGAACGTCATCGTTGAATAGTAGCAGGCTTTCGCGCGCGTTGAAGCGGTCGTAAATTCCCTGTAATGCTCGAAGCCTCGACTGCCGACATGATAGTGCAGCGGCGCGGAGCGCGAAGATGGATTACGACGTTGCGATTGTGGGTGCTGGCGCTGCGGGCATTGCGGCGGCGCGCCGGTTGGCTAAGGCCGGGCGTTCGGTGATGCTCATCGAAGCGAGCGACCGCGTCGGCGGCCGCGCCTGGACCATCGAACTGGCTCAGATGCCGCTCGACATGGGATGCGGCTGGCTGCACTCGGCCGAGCGTAATCCCTTGGTCAAACTCGCGCAGGCCAAAGGCTTCGAGATCGAAGCAGGCCCCACGGCCTGGCAAAGACAATGGCATGATCTCGGCTTTTCTGCCGAGGAGCAACAGGCCGCCGCGACCGCCTGGTCGACCCTGCAGCAACGCATGGAGAGCGCTCCGCCGGCAAGTGACCGGGCCTCGGACCTTTTGCCGCCAGAGGGCGAATGGAACAATTATTGCCAGTCGGTGAGCGGCTACATGAATGGCGCTGCCCTCGACCGACTGTCGGTCGTCGATTTCCTTGCCTACGACAAGGCGTCGACCGATTCCAACTGGCGGGTGCGTAAGGGATACGGCAGCCTGATTGCATCAAGCCTTCCGGAGGTGGCACTCAGGCTGTCCGTGCCGGTTCGTCGCATCGCCTTGACCGGTCAGGGCGTCCGTCTGGACACCGATCATGGCGCTGTCAGTGCGCGCACGGCTGTTGTCACCGCCTCGACGAACATCCTGTCCAGGGGTGCAATCGCCTTCGACGCGGATGTAGACGACCATCTCCATGCCGCAGGCAAACTCCCCCTCGGCCTTGCCGACAAGCTGTTCTTCGAACTGCACGGCGACCACGGGCTTGACCCCGAGTCCCATCTCCTCGGCAATCCACATGCAAGCGAAACCGGCAGTTACTATATCCGGCCGCTTGGTCGACCGGTGATCGAGGGCTTCTTCGGTGGCACGGGCGCTGTCGCCATCGAGCGTGCCGGGCTGCTCGAGGCCTTTGCGTTTGCGATCGAGGAGTTGTCGGCGCAGCTCGGCGCCCATATCCGTCGCCATGTGCGGCCGCTTGCAGCAACATCATGGTGCCGGACCGACTGGGTGGGGGGCTCGTACAGCCATGCATTGCCGGGTGAGGCGAGCGCCCGCCTGACCCTGGCGAGGCCTGTGGCCGAGAGGTTATTCTTCGCTGGCGAGGCGACCCACCCCTTTGACTTTTCCACCGCACATGGAGCCTGGCAGAGCGGCGAGAGGGCAGCCGATGAGGTGATCGAGCGGCTTGCCTGAGCCTCGGGTGCCGTCCCGGTGTGGCAAACGGTCGCTGCGTCCAATGCCGCTGGACAGGGGCCGGGCGAGCTGATTGCATGCCGGCGGCTCGGGGCCAAGGGGACGGATCATGGACACGGGGAATGGATGCATGACGCAAGGAAGCTTTGGCTTTCCGCCTGCGGACATTCGGGCACGCTCGCTCGGGGAACTTCACGCGCGGCCCTATGCGCTCGTGCCGGCGTCGCGCGTCATATTCCAGCTCGCTTTCCTGACGGAAAGCGCCGGTGACAACGATCACGAGACGCTTGCAGATCTTTCCCGGTCAAGCGGGGTTGCGCCACCCGCCCGCGAAACGAGCCATCATGCCATCACCTGGGGGCCGGGGACGCTCCGCTGGGAGCGGCATACGGAATTTTCGACCTATTTCTGGGACTGTCCAGCACCGGACAGGTTTGGCCAGACGATCGCCGTGCATCCCTTCGGCGCAAGCTTTTCGCCACCGGGGCCATTCATCTCCGGTATCAGGCTGGAAATCCGGCCCGATACGCCTGAGACGGAGCAGGAAAAATCGGTCTTCGACCCGACCAGCCTGTGCCGGAGCGAACTGAAGAATGGCCAGGCCGCGATCCTCACCGATTTTCGTCAGGACGGAGACGGTCTGACGAAAATTCTGGTCATCGATCGCGGCATGTCCGACAGCGCCCGGGGCGCGCTTGTCCAGCGCCTTCTCGATATCGAGACCTACCGTACCCTTGCGATGATGGGCCTGCCACTGGCGCAATCGCTCTCGCCCGAAATTCGCCAGATCGAATCCGGCCTGACGGCGATTACCCAGCGCATGAAGCTGCATGCGCGCGACGAAGCGGACCAGATGTTGTCCGAGATTACACGCCTGGCCGCCGAGCTGGAGGCGAATGCGGCACTCAGCCTCTACCGGTTCGGAGCCAGCCGCGCCTATTACGAGATTGTTCAGGAGCGTATCCGGGCATTGGCGGAGACGGCGATGCCCGGCAGCGAGACGCTCGGCGCCTTCCTCGAGCGTCGGCTTGCGCCGGCAATGCGGACCTGCCAATCGGTGGAGGAACGGCAGGCGAACCTGTCGCGCAAGCTGGCGCGCGCGACAGCCCTGCTGCGGAGCTGGATCGATGTCGAGCTGGAACGCATCAACACGACGGTGCTCAATTCGATGGACCGTCGTGCGCAACTGCAGCTGCGGCTGCAGCAGACCGTTGAAGGCCTGTCCGTTGCCGCGATCTCCTACTATGTCGTCGGGCTGCTCGGCTATCTGGCGAAGGGCGCGCACAATATCGGCCTCGACGTCTCCCCGGAAACGCTGACCGGCCTGTCCGTTCCCCTCGTCGTCGCCGGCATGTGGCTTGTTGTGCGCAGCATCAGGCGCAGGCATGCCGAAGAGGATAGGCATTGATGTGCTTTCCCAGGCAGCCGGAGCGATATGCGATTGGGCTTGCGGGAGACAAAGGCAATGGCCCGACTTGCGGCAATCCGCTTTGGGGCGCCAATTCCTTCCCGGTTCAGGCGGTCGAGCACTCGTAAAGGACTGCCCCCGTCGAGCCATCGACACCCTGTAGGCTTACATCGTAGCCCCATAGGTGGCGGATGTGAGCCAGGGTGGCATCACGGTTGCTTTCTTCGAGAAGGATGCCGTTTCTGACATTGTGCTGCAGCCTGAGCTGCCTGTCACCGAGCAGGTCGACATCAACCACCTGGATATCGGGCTGTCTTGCGCCGACGTCATAGCTGCGCGCAAGCGACGACCGGATTGCCGCATAGCCTCGTTCGTTATGGATCGAAGATACCTCGCAAAAATTGTCGGTGGCGCGATCGCTCAGCACGAACAGCCGGAATTTTCGCATCATGGCCGGGCTCAGATACTGCAGGACAAAGGACTCGTCGCGGTGATTTGCCCAGGCATCCAGAAGCGTTGCCTGCCAGTCACCATTGCCGGCAAAGGACGGAAACCAGTCGCGATCCTCCTGCGTCGGGTCCATGCAGATGCGCTGGATGTCCTGCATCATCGCAAAGCCAAGCGCATATGGGTTTATTCCTGGGAAGCGGGGATCATCAAAGGCGGGTTGGAAGACCACGTTGGAATGACTTGCCAGGAGCTCCAGCATCACGCCTTCGCTGATCCGGCCCTGATCGAAGAGGCGGTTTATGATCGTGTAGTGCACAAAGGTGGCGCAGCCCTCGTTCATCACCTTGGTCTGGCGCTGCGGGTAGAAATATTGCGCAATCACCCGCACGATCCGGAGGATTTCACGCTGCCAGGGCTCGAGGATGAGACTGTTCTTTTCCAGGAAGTAGAGCAGGTTCTCCTCGGGAAGGTTGAGAACCTTCTTGCGCTCGGACGCATCGCGTTCGGCATCCTCCGGATTGCGGCTCTCTGTTGCGAGCGGCAGTGTTCGCCACAGGTCACTATAGGTCTGTTCCTCGTATTCCAGTCGTTCGCGGGCACGCTCCCTGACTTTTTCGGATGAAAGGCGCGGCGGCCGCCGGTAGCGGAAGACGCCCTGGTCCATCAAGGCGTGTGCCGAGTCCAGGACTGCCTCGACGGCATTCGTCCCGTGCCGCTCCTCGCATTTGGAAACGTATTTCTTGGCAAACTCCATGTAGCTCAGGATCGCGCCGGCATCGGTCCACTGCCGGAACAGGTAATTGTTCTTAAAGAAATGATTATGGCCGAATGCGGCATGGGCGGTCACCAGCGCCTGCATGGCCATGGTGTTTTCTTCCATCAGATAGGTGATGCACGGATTGGAATTGATCACCAGTTCGTAGGCAAGTCCGCGCCGGCCCTTGCGATAGAGATTGTCCTCGAAGATGAAGCGCTTGCCAAACGACCAGTGCTGGTACATCAACGGCATACCGACCGAAGAGTAGGCATCCAGCATCTGTTCCGACGAAATGATTTCCAGTTGGTTGGGATAGACATCCAGCCCCATCTCGTCGAGCGCCACGGTTTCGATGGCGTCGTAGGCACGTGAAAGGGTTGCGAAATTCCAGTCGGAACCGTCAAACAGCAGGCCTGGGCTCGAGCGTCTCGCCATTCGGTCTTCCCTTACTTGCGCGTGCGCACGGCAGGCTGCCGGGTAAAGAGCTTGCGAAAAACCGGATAGATGTCGGCCGGCTTGGAAATACGGGTCATCTGGAAGTTGGGGATCGCGCCGTCGACGGTGCGGTAGGCACGCCACAGCGAGGTGCCGTTGTCTGTGGCTCCAAATATTTCCGTTTCGCGCTCATCAATGATTTCGACATAGGCGTAGTACTGGCAAAGGCGCATCAGATGGTTGCGGAGAAGCTCCGCGCAGCGTTCCGAATCGCCGCTGATATTGTCGCCGTCGGAGGCCTGGGCGGCATAGATATTCCAGAGATTGGCGGGATATCGCTCCTCGATCACCCGAAGCATTTCCTCGAGCGCGGTCGAAACAACAGTGCCACCGCTCTGCTTGCTGTAGAAGAACGTTTCCTCGTCGACCTCATGGGCCTCATCGGTGTGACGGATGAAGACGATGTCGATCCGCTCGTACCGGCGCGTGAGAAACAGATGCAGCAGCACGAAGAAGCGCTTGGCCAGATCCTTCTCGCGCTCGCCCATCGATGCCGATACGTCCATCAGGCAGAACATCACGGCGCTGGCATTGGGCAGCGGCTGGCGTTCGAAGCGGTTGAAGCGAATATCGACGGGATCGACATAAGAAATGCGCCGTCGCCGCCGTTCCAACTGCTCCAGTTCCTCGCGCAGCGCCTGCAGGCGCCGCCGGTCCGCGGCAGATCGCTCCTCCATCGCCTCCAGCACGGCGATCTCGTCCGCAACTGCCTTCACGGTCGCCTCGCTCGGGCGTTGCAGCGCTATTCGGCGGCCGAAACTGTTTCGCATCGTGCGCCCGACATTGATGTTTGTGGGCGTTCCAGCGGTGCTGAAGCCGACACGGTGCGGCTTGTAGGTAACCGTTTCCTTCAGATTGAGCTTTACCATGTCAGGAAGCTCGAGATCCTCGAAGAAGAGGTCGAGGACTTCGTTGCGCGACAGGATGAACTGGAAATCATCCTCGCTCTCGCCGCGACCAGCGCCGCGATCTCCGCCTCCGCCACCTCCTTGTGGTCGCGACAGCTTGTCACCTGCCATGTATTCCCGATTGCCGGGGAGGATGTACTCCCGGTCGCCGCTGCCGCTGCTTGGCTGGAATGTCGGCTCGCCCGCGCCACGCTTGGGCATGGGAACGCCGTGGGCGGCGTCCACATCGGCGATCTTGTCCGATTTTACCTGCTCCTTGATAGCCCGCTTCAATTCCTCCCGGGCTCGGTTCAGGAAACGCTGTCGGTTGCCAAGGCTCTTGTCCTTCGGATTGAGCCGGCGGTCGATGAAATTCGGCATCTGCCAATCCCCCGGTTCGGCATTGTCAACCGGCCTTGTTGACCCGCATGT
Source organism: Rhizobium sp. BK399 (assembly GCF_014194695.1). Classification (GTDB taxonomy): domain Bacteria; phylum Pseudomonadota; class Alphaproteobacteria; order Rhizobiales; family Rhizobiaceae; genus Rhizobium. The sequence continues at coordinate 82,222 of NZ_JACIAH010000015.1, forward strand.
ACCAATCAACGAGCCGCCGGACCTGGCGGACGGTGTAGCCTCGCTGAGTCATGCGCTGGACAAATTCGGCGTGCTGCTTTTCAGTCGAACTGTCCTTCTTGGAGCCGAAGCTGATGACAGGCAGTAGATCCTCGACCTGACCGAACATCCGCTTCTCGATTACCTCGCGAAGCTTTTCATAGCTGGTCCAGGAGGGGTTCCGGCCGCTGTTCCTGGCGCGGGCGCGCAAGGTAAACTTGACGACCTCGTTGCGGAAGTCCTTGGGGTTGGCGATGCCGGCCGGCTTTTCGATCTGCGACAATTCGCTGTCGAGAATTTCCCGATTGAGAATCTGACCGGTGTCGTAGTCCTTGAAGTCCTGGTCCTCCAGCCACGCGTCGGCATAGGAAATATAGCGGTCAAAGAGGTTCTGGCCGTACTCGCTGTAGGATTCCAGGTAGGCCTTCTGGATTTCATGGCCGATGAATTCCGCGTAGCGCGCGGCGAGTTCCGACTTGATGAAGTCGAGGTAGCGCGCCTCCGTTTCCTTCGGGAACTGCTCCCGCCGGATCGCCTGCTCCATGATGTACATCAGATGCACCGGATCGGCTGCCACCTCCTTTGTGTCGTAGTTGAAGGTCTCCGAGAGGACCTTGAACGCGAAGCGGGTGCTGATGCCGGTCATGCCTTCATCAACGCCCGCCGCATCGCGATATTCCTGGACGGACTTTGCCTTCGGATCCGTATCCTTCAGATTCTCGCCGTCATAGACGCGCATCTTCGTGTAGAGCGGAGAATTCTCATGCACGTGAAGGCGTGTTGCGACGGTGAAGCGGCTGAGGTTCTCGAGGACTTCGGGAGCACAGGGGCTGTTTGCCAGTTCGCTCTCGCGAAGAAGCTTTTCGTAGATCTGCCGTTCCTCGGTGACCCGGAGGCAATAGGGAACCTTGACCACAAGGATACGGTCGAGAAATGCCTCGTTATTCTTATTGTTCTTGAACTGCAGCCACTCGGATTCGTTTGAGTGGGCGACGACGATGCCCTGGAAGGGGAAGGCGCCGAAGTTCTCGGTCCCGTTGTAGCTGCCTTCCTGGGTCGCAGTCAGCAGCGGGTGCAGGACCTTGATCGGTGCCTTGAACATTTCGACGAACTCGAGAAGCCCCTGAGTCGTCCTGTTCAGCCCGCCGCTGTAGGAATAGGCGTCCGGGTCGGCCTGGCTGAAGTTTTCGAGTTGTCGGATGTCGACCTTGCCGACCAGGGCCGAGACGTCCTGGTTGTTTTCGTCACCCGGTTCGGTCTTTGCAATTGCGATCTGGCGCAACCGGGATGGCGTCAGCTTGACGACGCTGAATTTCGAAATATCGCCGCCGATCTCGTCAAGCCGCTTGGTTGCCCAGGGCGAAATCAGCCCGGTGAGGCGGCGCCTGGAAATGCCGTACTTGTCTTCGAGAAGGCCGGCCATGCGGTCCGGGTGGAAGAGCCCAAGGGGGGACTCGAAGATCGGGCTTACCTTGCCATTGACCGCCAGCGTATAGATTGGCCGCTGTTCCATCAGCCTTTTCAGGCGTTCGGCCAGCGATGACTTGCCGCCGCCGACGGGTCCGAGCAAATAGAGGATCTGCTTGCGTTCCTCGAGGCCCTGGGCAGCGTATCTGAAGTAGCCGACGATCCGCTCGATCGTATCTTCCATGCCATAAAAGTCGGCAAATGTGGGGTAGATCTTCAGAGTCCGGTTGGCAAAGATGCGGCCCATGCGTTCGTCGGCACTGGTATCGATCAGCGTCGGTTCACCGATCGCCTCGACCATGCGCTCTTGCGCCGTTGCGTAGAGACTTTTGTCGTCGCGGCACGCTAGCAGATATTCCTGCAGGCTAAATTCTTCCTGCGCAGCACTTGTGTAAATTTCCGAAAAAAGATCAAAGACGTCGCTTTCACCCTTTTGCATGATGCTCTCCCGCGGCCGGCTGGTTAAAACGGGATAGCAGCCCTGTCGGCCCGCTCATCACTATAACGGCGCTGCGTAGTATTTGTTCCTTCAGATACTTACAGGAATTCGGATTTGGCTCGTAAGGGCCATACAGCATCATATCGTCTCCATTCTAGCGCTGGAATTGCGACTCAAATGTTGAGCAGTGCTGATGACAATATGCCACGAAAGCCATCCAATCTCCATGGCAAAGGTCATCACGCTGCCGCGACGACCATTGTATTTTCGACCGCTGCAATTCTGTGCCGGCGAAGGAAATCACAGCCGCAGGACGCGTTTTGCTACGGCGAAGGACGTTGGGTGGCCGTGCGAGCGCTCACAGAAGAGTGAAGACGAGCTGCGACCAGTCTCTTAGCTGATGCCGCCGAGGCAGACGTATTTGATCTCCATGAATTCATCGATTCCATATTTCGACCCTTCGCGGCCGAGGCCGGAGAGCTTGACGCCCCCAAAGGGCGCTTCTGCCGTCGAGATCAGCCCGGTATTGACCCCGACCATGCCGTATTCGAGGGCCTCGGCCACGCGGAACACGCGGGCGAGATCCTTGGCGTAGAAATAGGATGCTAGGCCGAACTCGGTATCGTTGGCTTGGGCGATCACATCGGCCTCGTCCTTGAACCGGAAAAGCGGCGCCACCGGCCCGAAGGTTTCCTCGCGCGCGACAGCCATGTCGCTGGTGACACCGGTCAGCACCGTTGCCTCATAAAAGGTGCCGCCAAGCGAATGGCGCCTGCCACCCTCCATGACGTGTGCCCCCTTCGACAGGGCGTCAGCCACATGCTCCTCGACCTTTTCCAGGGCCGGCTGATCGATCAAGGGACCAAGGATCACACCCTCGTCGAAGCCATTGCCGATCTTCAGCTTGCCGACAGCCGTGGAAAGCTTCTGCGAAAAGGCCTCGTAGATACCGTCCTGGACGTAAAGGCGGTTGGCGCAAACACAGGTTTGTCCATTGTTGCGAAACTTGGCGATCAGCGCGCCTTCCACCGCAGCATCGAGATCGGCATCGTCAAAGACGATGAAGGGGGCATTGCCGCCGAGCTCCAGCCCGAGCTTCTTGATGGTCGGGGCGCTCTGCCTGTAAAGTTCGGCGCCGATTTCGGTCGAGCCGGTAAAGGTCAATTTGCGCACGATCGGATTGGCGGTCATCTCCGCCCCGATCTCGCGCGCCGAACCGGTGATGACGGAGAACAGGCCGGCGGGCAGTCCGGCACGCTCTGCAAGCACGGCGATCGCGATCGCTGAAAAAGGCGTCTGGCTGGCTGGCTTCAGCACCAGGGCGCACCCGGAGGCCAATGCCGGACCTGCCTTGCGGGTGATCATGGCGTTGGGAAAGTTCCAGGGCGTGATGGCGGCAACCACGCCGATGGGCTGCTTCATCACCATGATGCGCTTGTCCGGTTGGTGGCCGGGAACGAGATCGCCATAAACGCGCCGGCCTTCCTCTGCGAACCATTCGATGAAGCTTGCGCCATAGACGATTTCGCCGGTGGCTTCGGCAACGGGCTTGCCCTGTTCCAGCGTCAGGATGCGGCCGAGATCGTCCTTGTTTTCGATCATCAGCTCGAACCATTTGCGCAGGATGATCGCACGGTCTCTTGCTGTGCGGGTCGCCCAGGCCTTTTGCGCCGTGGCGGCCGCCTCGATCGCAGCTTTGGTTTCCGCAGCGCCAAGCTTCGGTACACGACCGATGATGTCGCCTGTGGCCGGGTCATTGACCTCGATCGCGTTCGATGGATCGGCGTCGATCCATCGACCGCCGACCAGGGCCGCCTCGCGAAAGAGTCCAGGATCCTTGAGGTTCATCTTCTCCATCCCATCCAAAAACGGTGTCGTTGCTGGTGGCAATGTCGGCCTCCTTTGCCGCGCTTGTCAAATGCCATCACGTGGCATCGACATGTGCAAGATTTTCGCAGCCTTCGCCCTGACTGTCTTCCGTTGCCCCCGGGGAGAAAAGGGTGTTGCAGAACACGAATACGGGAGCGGTCCGGTTCTCCCGGTCGATGCCGGGAACCTTATTCGGGAGCCGACATCCAACGTTTGTACAGCGATAAACTGTCCGGCCTTTCGGCAAGGACGAAGGAGGTTCCATGACTACGCGACTGATGACAGCTGTGACCACGATCTGCCTGCTTGGGTTGGCACGCTGCGCCGGCTGCGGACAAACCGACAGATCCCCAGATCGCTCATATCGCCTACACGGCCGGATCGATCGAGATCGAGGCGGCAAAGCAGGCACCGAGCTTTGCCGAGGACATGGTGCGGGACCACGAGGCGATCAACAAGCAGGCGCTTGCCCTGGTGAAGAAGCTCAAGGTCACACTGCAGGACAATGATGATGCGGCATCGATGGACCATCCTGGCCTTCGCGGTGGCCCTCGGGGCCGCTCCAGCGCGGGCAGAGACAATCGCGGTAACGATCGAGAAAATGATGTTTGCGCCCGCCGGGGGTCACCGCCAGGCCAGGTGAAACGATCGAATGGGTCAACAGGGATATCCTTGCCCATACGGCGACCGCCGAGTTCAAGGGGATCCGGTCGATTGACTATTACTGTTGGTTCCATCTGAACATGAAGGGACGGATTGAGGCCGGGCGGCGACGGTCAGCCGCCCTCGAAGCTGATCCGTTACGGATGATCACGCCCCATAATCCCCTTCGCCCGTCGGCAAGGCTGGCGTATACAGCTGCGATGTATTCCCTGGAACGCCCTATTGTCTTCGAGCAGATCGTCAAAAAAAGCAGGTTTCTGGCGGCGGCCCTACCGATTGCCGATGAAGCCGACGCGAAGGATGCACTGGCCACTTACGCGCATGCCGATGCCAACCACAATTGCTTTGCCTGGCGAAGCGGCCAGACCTATCGGTTCAGCGACGACGGTGAGCCGAGTGGAACCGCCGGCAAGCCGATCCTGCAGGCAATCGACGGGCAATCGCTCGACAAGGTCATCGTCATCGTCACGCGTTGGTTCGGCGGTGTGCTCCTCGGCACGGGCGGCCTGATCAGGGCCTATGGCGGAACGGCTGCCGCTTGCCTGCGGGCGGGGGAGACGATCGAGATCGTCCCGACGCTCGAAGGAACGATTGAGGCAGCCTATTCGGACCTGGCGATCCTGAAGGCGCGCCTGGCGGCGGTCCCGGGCCTCTCCATCCTCAAGGAGACATTTCATGGAGGCGGCGCCGAGCTGACGGCAAGCTTTCCGGAATGGAAATCGGAGGACGTCGAACGGCTTGTTGCAGACACCACAAGCGGACGCAGTACGCTCTTTGTGCCGCGGTAATCGCAAGGCCAGCCAAGGCCCGCTGCCGCTCTTCAATATGGCAACGCGCAATGCTCCATCCTGATGGCGACCGATCAGCGCCAGCCGAGGGCCGGCGCGACATGCTTCAGGATCATTTCGATGACATGGGCATTATAGTCGACGCCGAGCTGGTTGGGCACGGTGAGCAGCAGCGTATCGGCTTCCGCGATCGCTTCGTCCGATGCGAGCTGCTTTACGAGAGCGTCCGGTTCGGCCGCATAGGAGCGACCAAATATGGCCCGCGTGTTCTGGTCGATAAAGCCGATCGAATCCTGCTCCTTGCCACTGCCCCCGAAGTAGGCACGATCGCGATCATCGACGAGCGCGAAGATGCTGCGGCTCACCGACACACGCGGCGTTCTCTGATGGCCGGCCTCCTGCCAGGCCCGCCTATAGGCGCGGATCTGGGCTGCCTGCTGGACATGGAAGGGTTCACCGGTTTCGTCATCCTTCAAGGTAGAACTCTGCAGGTTCATCCCGAGTCTGGCCGCCCAGATGGCGGTCGCATTGGATCCAGCGCCCCACCAGATGCGATCGCGCAGGCCCTGCGAATACGGTTCGAGACGCAGCAGGCCAGGTGGGTTTGGAAACATTGGTCTTGGATTGGGCTCGCCAAAGCCCTCACCCTTCAGCGCCTGCAGGAAGACTTCGGCGTGGCTGCGTCCCATATCGGCGTCGCTCGACCCTTCGTCTGGCTGATAGCCGAAATAGCGCCAGCCGTCGATCACTTGCTCGGGCGAGCCACGGCTGAGCCCGAGTTGTAGCCTCCCGTTTGCAATGAGGTCGGCCGCGCCGGCATCCTCGGCCATGTAGAGCGGGTTTTCGTAGCGCATGTCGATGACCGCGGTTCCAATTTCGATGCTCTTCGTCCTGGCGCCCACGGCGGCAAGCAGTGGGAATGGCGAGGCGAGTTGCCGGGCAAAATGATGGACGCGGAAATAGGCGCCCTCCGCCCCGAGCTCTTCGGCGGCCACAGCAAGATCGATCGACTGAAGGAGAGCATCGCCGGCAGAGCGGGTTTGTGACTGGGGCGAGGGCGACCAGTGGCCAAAGGAAAGGAAACCGATTTTCTTCATGATGACGTCCGTGACTGTGACGGTCTGAACCGCCGGATTGTGATGGCCATAACATGGGAAGGGGAATTTGCCATGAAAAGGCGATTGAACGCTGCGTTCACCGTTTGCGACCTCCGACGTCAGACAGACTAAACGCCGCCGGAAATACGGGATGCCGCAACGATGAGCGGTCAGCGCGGTGCTGCGACCGGCCTTGCGAATGGAAGGACAAGCAATGCACAGGCAGTCAGGACGGCGGCCATCATCCACGCCTCGTTGATCGCCTGGACACTCGCCGCCGTCTGCACCAGGGGGTCGAGTGCCGCGACGGTATCCGGGTTGAGGGTGCCTCCATGTCCAACAAGCTCCTCTGCGGGTGCGCCGACAAAGGCGGCGGCTGCGTGGTCGCCCGCGCGCAGCCGATCCCACAGGGATTGCGTCAATGGCTCGGACCGCGTGTAGATGATCGTGTCGATCATGGCGATGCCGATCGCGCCCCCAAGGTTGCGCATCAGGTTGAAAAGGCCGCTGGCATCCGGAACCTGGTCGGGCGGAAGGGTCCCCAGCGCCAATCGAGTCGGCGGCAGCAGACAGAACATGATCGCTGCCCCACGCACGACCTGCGGCCAGAACATCGCGTCGTAACCGGTCCGTGGATCCTCGAACGCACTCATCCACAGTCCGAGCGCAAAGAGAAAGAAGCCGACGGCAGAGAGGAGGCGCGGATCCGTCCGCTTCTCCAGATAGACTGCGATCGGTGCGGCAATGAGTTGCGTGATGCCGGTCACGAGCATGGTCGCGCCGATCTCGAGCGCGTTCTGTCCCCTGATGAAGGCCAGAAAGACAGGCATGAGGTAGACTGAACCGAAGAGGCCGATCCCGAGCCCGAAACTCAGGGCAGAACCGATCAGGAAATTTCGATCACGGAAATGACCGAGGTCGACGATCGGACGTCTGCGGCGCAGCGAGCGAACCGTAAAACCGGTTCCCGCGACGAAGCTTGTGGCAAACAGGCCGGCCACAAGGGACGAAGTCCAGCCTGACGTGGGCGCCTCCTTCAGTGCAAGTTCTAGACTGGCAAGCGAGATCGCCAGCATGACGAGCGAGGCAAGGTCGAGGCTTTTGAGTTCGCCGAAATCTGCCTTGTGGTGCGGAAGGCACCGCCAGGCTACCACCGCAGAGACAAGTCCCGGAATGATGTTGATCAGAAACAGCCAGTGCCAGGAATAGGTCGCCGTCAGCCAGCCGCCGATGATCGGGCCGATGGTGGGGGCAAGGACGGCGAGCACGCCTGCGATGGTCGTGGCGATCGCCTGCCGCTCGTTCGGAAAAAGAATGAAGACGGCGGAGAAAACGGCGGGGATCAGTGTTCCCCCCGAGAAGCCCTGAAGCACCCTCCATGACACCAGTGCGCCAAAGGTTCCGCTCGCTGCGCAGCCGGCCGAAGCCACGACGAACAGGAGGATGGAAACGATGAACAGCCACCGCATCGTCAGAACGCGGGTAAGAATTCCCGTCAGCGGGATCGCGACCACTTCCGCGATCAGGTAGGCTGTCTGGATCCAGCTCATCTTGTCGGGATCGATGTCGATGCCTTGCTGGATTGTCGGCAGGGACGTTGCTACGACCTGGACGTCGAGGATCGCCATGAACATTCCGGTGCACATCGCGACAAAGCCGACCCAAACCATCGCTGACGGCGCATGATCGGAGACGGTCTGTCGATGCTGTGGCATTCGATGGCCTTGCGTTTGTCTATGGCAGGCGGTCGCCTTGCGAGGTTATTCGGGGCGGTGGAAGAAAGCCTCGATCCGATAGCCATCGGGATCGATCATGAAGGCGGCGTAGTAAAATGATCCGTATTCCGGCCGGAGACCCGGTTCACCATTGTCGGTCCCGCCATTGGCAATGCCGTTGGCGTGAAAGGATCGAACAGCATCCTCGCTCTTGGCGACAAAGCAGAAATGCAGTCCCGATTCGATGTCGGGGACAACCGGCCGTGCGGCCGGCTTTATCCAGAATTGCGGGTGTTCGGCGCCGTAGCCGACCCAATTGTCACTGTTTGAAAGCCTGGTGTATCCGAGAGGCTCCAGCGCCTGGTCATAGAACTTGCGTGCACGCTCGAGATCGGCAACGCCAATGGAAACATGGTCGAACATCACTTCTCCTCTGAGGTCGGCAGCGTGGTCTCGCTGCCGCGGACATTGGGCCCGGGGACGATCGGAGGGCCCGCGTGGAGACTACAGTCTCGCATCCCCAAAGGAAATGATTTCCATTGGTCGTGCCCCGTCGACATCTGGCTCGGTGAGAAGGATCGTTGGCCCGTCGCTTATCTTGAAAGCAACGTTGCCGACGGTGAGAGGAAACAACGGCAGACAGTCGTTAAGGTGCAGACTACTTGTTCTGCATGAGCCAGATCTTGCCCGCCATCGTGATACCGCAAGCGGCGTCGTATTTGCCCGCGTCCGGCGAAAGGTCTTGCAGCAATCCGAATTGTTTCAGATCATCGACTGTCGCCGAGGTCAGGAATTTGATCTTCTGCGGGCGTTCCTTAAACCTGTCGTTCTTCGCATAGGTCACGGTTGCGTTCAGGTGGGTCCATTTCCCGGCATCAGCGGGAAACAGATTTCCATCCCTGGCGAGTTTCAGGCCTCTGATTTGTGTCGGCGTAAGCGTGGTCGGCATTATTGCAGTCCTTGAAGTGTTGACATTGCTGTGCATGGCGATTTCCACCAGAGGATCATCTGGAGCCTGTCAGGCCCCTGCCGCTGCCCGGGAGGCTTCGCGAAAGGATACGAGCTTGCCCTTCGCTTCGTCCCAGAGCACGAGCCGCACACATCTGAGGCTATCGCCAAGCGAGATGCGGCCAATATTTCTCAGCTGTGGGTAGTCGCGCAATACTTCGGGCAGCCGGTAGTAAGGGATCCTGCTCGACAGGTGATGAACATGATGAATCCCAATGTTGCCGGTTATCCATCGAAGCACCGGCGGCAGATCGTAGTATGAAGCGCCGTGGAGCGCAGCTTCCGCAAACTGCCAGTCGTCGGCATTCGACCAGTGCGTCTCCTCGAACTGGTGCTGTACGTAAAAGAGCCAAATACCTGCTCCCCCTGCGAGGGTCACGATTGGCAGGTGGATTGCAAGAAAATGGGCAATTCCGACAGTCCATATCAATCCGAGCGACAGTGCCGCGATCGCGAAATTGGTCGCCATTGTGGAAATCCACGGCGACAGACCATCGCGCATCATCCCGAACGGCAGGCGTTGCTTTAAAAGGAACAGCCAGGCGGGCCCGATGCCGAACATGACCAGCGGATGCCGATAGAGGCGATAAGCAAGCTTTTTCAGTCTTGAAAGTGAATGGTACTCGGCGACCGTAAGGGTGTGGATGTCGCCCGTTCCTCGCTCGTCCAGATTTCCAGCCGATGCATGATGGGTAGCATGCGCCCGCCGCCAGTAGTCATAGGGGGTCAGGGTCAGAACGCCGATTGTTCGTCCCGTCCAGTCATCAAGACGTCGGCGCGCAAAAAACGAGCCATGTCCACAATCGTGCTGGATCATGAAAAGCCGCAACAGGAATGCAGCCGCCGGAACGATCGATATCATTCCCAGCCAGACGCCCTTCGAGAGAGAGATGAATGCAATGCCCCAAAAAATCGCAAAGGGAACGAGCGTCACCACGATCTCGAAGCTGCTTCGCCAGAGGCGAGGCTGGCGGTATGCGGAAAGAACCTTTAGCCACGCGCGATCATTCGCCCTTACCGGAGCGGTAAGCACTGCGACACTGCCTTTCATATGTCCAATTTGCCTTCCTGGCCGAAGAACCGATGCCGCAGCCTCGCTCGCTTCGCCAATTCCTGCTTCAAGGGGCGCCTGCCTCAACGAGCATTTCAACCTCGTATTGGAAAACATGTTCCTTCCCGCGTGATGTTGCCAACACGCTGGGGTGCTTTTCGACTTGTGAGAAGGGAAGTTGTTACGAAGCGACGAGCGCAGCAAAAACAAATATCGGCAAACAAGTTTCGATGCCGCCTCTTATAGAGGCCACGACAAAGCGTCAACCTGCAGGAAGGGCTGGGAGCGCCAGGAGTACAAACCGGTTTGCCGATGGCACGAGCAGCCAGGCCGGACCGGTGCCCCAAAAATGAACGTGCCGCTTCGCGGTGGTGCGCGAAGCGGCATGCACTCGGGCCGACCCCGGGGTCGGGCATGTTCGCGTCCTCCCCAGCAGGACGCGAATGCTACGCGGTACTAGTTTGCCTTGACCCTTCGGGCGAGTGCCATGACATAGTCGTCAGCGATGTCTGCCAACGTCAGTGCGACTTCTGCTTCGTTCCAACCCGCACCCACTGCGCGCTGTACAAAGGCCCGGAAAGCCGTTGCAAGCACTTCCTCGCGCTCGACGACGCGATACGGATCATTCGCAGCATACTGAGGATTGTTAATATTGATCGTGGGATTGGTCGGGTCCATTGCCTGTGCCTCTGAAAGTTGCCTTATTGCACTGGAGCGCATTTGTCGTGCACTCCATCTCCGCTGCCTGCACTTTGATTATGCTTCGTTTTTAATGGCTTACCCGACCCTTGTCGTTAGCCAAGCATCCGGAAACTTGCAGCAGCGTCCATTTCTGAGAGCAGCAACTCCAGGTAACTGCTATTTTTAACGGGGCCGGCAGATGGTGCCTGCGGGGTTGCGTTGATTGACGCGGTTGCTGTGTGCAAGGCGCGTGCGGCACTTCCTTTGCGCTGGAGTGTCAAGGCCACACGCCAGCGTGCCGGTTTCCCCGTCGACCACCTTTTTTGTTGATTGGAGGACCGTCAGTCCTGGCGGTGGCCAAGCGACCTCAGCCACTTGTCGAAGGAATCTGCGCCTTCGACCCCCGAGATCGGTTCGACCGCCTGTCCGAGGTAGGAGGGAACGGCGATGTGTCTCGCCTCGCGCGGGGTGTAGCCGAATTCCTTGCTGAAGGCCCGGCTGAAGTGGGCGGCGGAGGAAAAACCGGCAGCAAAGGCAATGTCGATGATCTGCTGCCGGTTGGCAGCATCGCTAAGGGCAGCGTGAGCGGAGAGGAGCCGTCGACGCTGGATAAAGTGGTGGACACCGCCATCGCGCTCGAAAGCCTGGTATAGCCGCGTGCGCGACACGCCGAGTTCGCGACAAATTCGCTCCGTCGTCAGGTCATCGGCCGTCAGATTGGCCTGCACGAAACGGAAAACCCGTTCCTTCAGGGGCAGGGACGAGGGCAGTTCTGCCGAAGGATAGTCCGCCGCGGACGGCGAGACACAGGTCAGGATCATGTCACGGACCGTCTGGACCACGTGAGGAAGATCCCCCTCCGACAATTGAGCAAGCTTTGCCTCGAGCCCGTCCAGATAATCGATCAGCAGCGTTGTCCGCGTTCCCGATAGCGTCGTGTTGTTCTTGACCTCGGTGGAGGTGAAGTAAAGCAGTTCCCGCGGCAGGTAGAGGGACAGGATCTCGGCGTCCGTCGAACGCCCTCGGAAAGGGTGTCCAAGGGTTCGCAACTCGACCTTGCCCGGTTCGCCGTGACAAACGCGTCCGTCGACCTCGGTCCATGTCCTGCCGCTGCGCACGACCATGACGTGCCAGTGGTCCATGAGGTTTGACCTCACCTTTGTCTCCTGGCGAAGGAAGCTGTGTGCCGGGGCCGTCTGCTGTACGACCAGCATTCCGCCGAGGTTCCATGCTGCGTGGTCGGCCGGGAAGGGCGTTCCGGGAGGAACGCTGTCCGGCAGCCGAACGTCGACCAATGGCGCCATATAGGCCTGCCAGGCAGAGAACTGCTGGTCCGCCGGCAAATTCCCCGTGGTAAAGCGGAGCGGCTTCAGGACCGAGGGAGGAGCGGGCGGTTCCGGCGGCTTTTCCTCTCGCGGGAACCGGCGGCGTTCGATCCCTGACGTTCTGCTTTCTTCGGCGCGCGCATCCTCACCTGCGGGCGGCGCGGCTGCTCGTGATGGTCCATTGTCGGGCAATTGACGCCTCCTTGACGGACCAGGCAAGGCACCACCCTTGCCTGGTCCAGGCCAACTCATAATCCTAGGTCATCCTCAGATCGACGCCCGGGTGCAGCTTCTTCAGGTTCGGCAGGGATTTCATCTGCCAGGAGACCTGAGAAGAGCCAAGCACCGTCAAATGCAGATCCGGTCGCTTGCGCGCTTCGATTGTCAGTTTAGCCAATAAATTTATCCCCGAGGAGTTGAGGAATTCAAGCCCAGTCAGATCCAAGGTAGTCTTGCCGCCGCCGTCTTCAATGGCTTTCATCGCCAGCGCATGGACCGGCGCATAGGCATCGGGTCCCGCGAGCCTCATCGTACCGTCGAAATAGACGGTGCCGCCCTCGGACCAGACGCGGTATGCTTCTTCTCTAATTTCCATTCAGCACCTTTGATGTTTCAGGACGATGGAATTGCCATCGCGGCATAGGTCTGGATCTTCGTCGGTTCGTTGTCTTCCTCGCCTTCGAAAAGCCAGGCAAACTGCACCTCGTAGTCGCTCATCAGCGTCAGAATGCCGAGGCCGGATGCATTCCCGCTTGTCGCCATCGCACTGGCCTCGATTTGCTCGATCAGGAGCTCGCCGGGGTCACCGCTCGTGACCGTGGCCAGCAACTGCTGAAACCTGTCGGCGGTTTCGCGGTCGACGAGGTTAGAGACGCGAAGCCGGAAGCAGTCTGCCTGTGCCAGCGCTTCCACGACCACCTCGCCGCGGCTGCGAAACTTGATGGCGTTCTCGATCAGCTCGTTTGCAAGATAGCCAATATCCTGTCGAAGCTGGTTGTAAAGCCGCTTTGACGGCCGAAATCTCGGTGTCATCATCTCTGCAATGAAGTCTGACGTCATCCCGGAATGTTTCCAGGCGAGATCGAGCGGACCGTCAAGCAGACGCAGTCGAATGGAGTGGGCAATCTCCGGTGACGCCAGATATTCCTGTCCAAAGAGCACCGTTGTCATCACTTCACCTATGTCGCATCACGACCAGCGTGATGTCATCATGAATCTTCTGCGTTCCGATGTACGCCATGAGGCCGTCAATGATGCCGTCCTTGACTTCCTCGGCCGACTGGCCGTGCAGCTGTCGTGCGCTCTGGCAAAGCCTTTCGATGCCGAACAGCTCGCCACGGGAATTTTCGGCCTCGGTGACACCGTCGGTGTGGAGCACGATCAGGTCGCCTTTCTCAAACGAGATCTCGCGCGTGTCGACGAATGGCGTGATGTCGGACTCAAGGCCGACGGGCAGGCCGAGGTCGCCGGTATCGATGCGCTCGACCTCGCCGGTCTGGCGCACCACGATCAGATCTTCATGCTGCCCCGAAATCGTCAGTCGGTCGCCGTCGTAATCGAGGAACGACAATGTCAGGTGCTTGTCGGTCCTCGTCCGCTCGATGTTCTTGAAGATCGCGCTGTTCAAGTGGGTGAGGAATTTCGAGGGATCCGTTTCTCCTGCCTCCAGCAATGCCCGGGCCACCGACTGCACCATGAGCATCAGCACCCCGCTCTCGAGGCCATGACCGGTCACGTCGCCGATGCCGATCTTCAAACTCCTGCCGCTCTGCAGGACATCGTAATAGTCGCCCCCGACCTCGTCTGCGGGACGCATGTAGGCGGCAATCTCCAGGTGCTCGACCGCGCCGAGTTCGGTCGCGCGCGGCAGGACCATCATCTGAATGTGCCTGGCGACATCCAGCTCGGCGCCGAGACGCAGGTTCTCGCTCTTCAGCTGCGTGTTCAAGGCCTGGATTTCCTCCTTGGCCTCCTCGATCTGCCGCGTCCGTTCTGTCACCATGTTTTCGAGGTTTTCGGTGTGAAAGCTGATCTGCTCGGCCATGCGATTGAAGGCGAGCCCGGCCTCTGCCACCTCGTCCTTGCTGCGAATGTCGACCCTGACGGAATAGTCCTTGGCCTGAATGCGCCGGGCAGCTGCCGCGAGGGCGCTGATGCCGCCGGTAATGCGTTTCGACGCCGCAAAGACGGCGGCGGTGACGATCAGAAGCGAGATGAGGACCGCAAGCACCTGATAGATCAGGATGCGATTGGTCGCTTTGGTGATCTGCTCTCTGGCGGCGATCAGCGAGGCATAGATCTCCCGCTCCGGGACAACGATGCCGAGCGACATGGCCTCCTGCTTGACCGGCCCATCCACCCACAGATTGGACGGGGCAAGCTGCTTGGTGACAAGCAGATAGGGCACGTCCTCGCCGTTCTCCGTCAGCGAGATGCGCTGGACCTTGCCGTCCTGATCCAGGGGAAGGGAAGCGATGGCCTTTTGCGAGCTTTTTGGCAAGGAACGGTCAAGCCCGGTGACACCCTTGCCCGCCTCTTCATTCGCCGCCTGGAGGCCCATAACCCTCTCGCCGGCCGAATTGATCGCCACGACATTGCCGTTCGACATGGCAAGGAAACCGAAGCCGGTCTCTGCCACCTTCACGTGTTCGACGACCTCAGCGAGCTGGTCGAGCGTGATGTCGGCACCGGCGGTCCCGGCGACGCCGCGACGGTCGGGCGTCCACAGTGGATGGAAGAAACTGACGATCAGCTTTCCGGTGATGGCATCGGTATAGGGCGCGGTTTGGGTGATGTTGTCTGGAGCGGGACGCGACGCGGGATCAAGCGCCCACCGCTCCCATGACTCGTAGAGCCCCGGAAAGAAGAAATCCCAGAAGTTCTGGTCGTTGTGTTTCGGATAGAGCCGATCGAACGTCTGCGCCTGATCCGTGTAGGGCGCCGTCCTGAAGATTGGCCGCTCCTTCGGGCCGATGTAGTACATCTGCAGTTTCGATGCGCCCGTCCGCAACAGGTTCGGCGCAACGAGATCGAGAACGGTGCTTGTGTCGATATCGGCCTGGACCTGGGGTAGTGGACGATGATCCTTGTCGAGCAGATACCCCCATACACTGACGACGGAAGGGGACCCCGGAAGGTTCTGTGCCCAGTTGCCCTTGGCGTCATAGGCAACCGTCACCCCTTTGGGTTCGGCACTTGCCATCGCGGCGCCAACCGCATCGTTGCGGGCCGAATGATCGATCTGGTCCTGCAGAACGCCTGCGAGGGCCTTGACATCCGAATGGACCTGACCAAGAAGGAGGCTGACCTGCGCAGCCGTCGAATCCGTGGATGTGCGAATGTAGTCCTGGCTCGCCTTTTCCAGGCCCTGACCGACCTGTGCCGTCGCATCCCGGGACAATCGCTGCACGTTCCACAGGGCGAGGCCGCCACTGACAAGCAGGTCGAACAGCACCGCACCACCGACAACGATGATGAATTTCGTACGAAACGACCGAAGCCCAACACCTTGCCCGCCAGCGGTTACCGTCATAGTGGCTTTTGTCCCGAAGCGGCCCAGATCGGCCAGCCGGCATAGCCGCGCGGATGCAGGGCAGCAAAGATATGATCAGCGAAACCCTGTCTGAAACGCTTGATGAATTCGGGCGTATCGCCGCGCCTGACTGCCATTTCGCCGGCGTAGACATCTTCCCACGCCTGGATGATGTCAGCGAACTCCTGGGGGTCGCCGTCGTGATTGGTAACCATGAAGCTCTCGATCTTCACATCGTCAAAGCCGGCATCCCGCAACAGGCGTGAGCCCTTCGGACCCATCTCGACATCCATGTCGAAATGGCGAAACAGCTTGGCGACCTCGGTATAGGTCCACTGAATACTGTCGGCGCGCGGCTCGCCCAGGCAGTGGGAGTTCTTCTCGTTCGTGATGTAGACGCGCCCGCCCGGTTTGCAGATGCGAAAGAGTTCCCTGAGGAGAACCTCCGGCCGGTCGAAGATCTGCAGGGAATGCCGGCATGTCACGAAATCGAACTGGTCGCTTTCGAACAGCATCTGCGAGGCATCGCCGAAGGTATACTCGATGTCCCTGACGCAGAATTGCTCCGCGACCGAGCGTGCGTAGTCGAGGCTTGCCACCGAGTGATCGAGCGCAACCATCCTGGCGGGGTTAAATTCCTTCCGGACAAGCATCGCGAAATCGCCGATGCCGCAACAGATGTCGGCAATCGTCATGCCGCTGCGCAAGCCATGACGGGGCAGGATTTGCCGTTCATGCCGCCAGGTCATCTTGGTCTGGGTTCTGAGGATCGGGATGAAGCTCTGGTTCTCGACGAAGGTCTGGCCGGGATAGAAGGCTGAATCGTAGACCTCCATTGTGATGTTCGGGGAGAGCTCGCCGAGATGCCTGAACATCTGCGTTGCCCATGTCACGACGCTCGATACGACAACGACGATCTGCAGTTCCGGCCTCGAGCGCGACGCGTCGACCAGGACGCGGCTAAGCGCGTGGAAGGCCGTGCTGTTCATATGCGCCACGCGCTTGAGGTTGACATAGAAGACGCCCTTCACCGTTTCGATGCCATCCCGGAGGACTTTAAGGTCGTCGGCGATGTCGGCGATGGAGCGAGGGCGGCAGACACCGGCGGCGAGAAACTCCTGATTGCTGGTGTCGAACTGCGTCGTGAAGGCCGGAGAAAACGTGATGGCGGTCAATTGAGCAACCTCTCGAGCGGCAGGTCGACGACGAAGGTCAAGGTGTCGGCACCCGTCGAGCGCAACTCGATGCCCGCGTCATAATTGACCGCCAGCCCCACGAGGACCGACTGCTCAATGGGCGCTGTCTCATCTGCGATGATCTCGACATAGCCAGCGAGCTTGTCGCCATCCTTCAGCGAGTCCACGACCTCGCTATAGTGCCGTTGCTGCTGCGATGGGCAGGGGAAGCTCAATTCGATGCGTTCGACGTGCTGGTGGCGATAGAAGCCGAAGACGAGCTCACCATCCTGGACGTCGGCGCGAAACGACATCTCGAGAAGTTCGTTCAGGGCTGATGACAGAAGGTTGGAATGGCGCAACGGGTCACGGCGGTCATGGCTGACCATGCGGGCGACATAATTTGACAGCTGGTCGCAATGCAGCCAGTCGGCCGTGAAGGTTGCCATCTCCATTTCGAGTTTGAGCAGTTGCTCGAACGCGGCCTCTTTCATTGCATCGGACCTTTCAATTGCTTCCCTGACCAACGGACATCTGCGCACCGTGGGCACGCGTTGTCGTACCGGCGGCTGCGTCGATCCTTGCCTTCTTCCCATGCCGGATGAACGAACCAAGCCGATCGACATGCATGGGCGGGCCCAGGAAGTAGCCCTGCAGACGGTCGCATCCCTCTGCCAGGAGCCAGGCTGCCTGTTCTGCGGTCTCGACCCCCTCGGCAGTGACGCACATGTCGAGACCATGTGACAGGGAAATGATCGACCGCACAATCGTCTGGCTCTTTTCGTCATCAAGCAGATCGTTGATGAAGTACTTGTCGATCTTGATGTTATCGAACGGGAAATTCTTGAGGTAACTCAACGAGGAATATTCCGTCCCGAAATCATCGAGCGAGATCTGGATGCCAAGTACGTTGAGGGTGTTCAGCGTGTCGAGATTGTTGGTCGTACGTTCCAGGAGCACGGTTTCCGTGATCTCCAGTTCCAGCCGCTCGGCGGGTAAGCCGACGAGGTCGAGCGTTTGTGACACGCGGTCGGTAAATCCGGCCGTCAGGAACTCGGCGGGGGAAAGATTGACGGCAACCGTATAATGGTCCGGCCAGTTGAGGGCCGCCCTGCAGGCTTCCTCCAGTACCCATTGGCCGATTTCGCTCATCAGGCCATCGGCTTCGGCCATTGGGATGAAGACGATCGGCGGGATGACGCCAAGCCGCGGGTGGCGCCACCGCAATAGCGCCTCAAAACCGGTGACAGTTCGGGAAGGGTCGAAGAGAGGCTGATATTCAAGGAAGAACTCCTTGTGCTGCAGCGCGACCCGCAAGCTCCGCCGCAGGAACTCCCTTTGCTCGAGGACAATCAGCATCGCCGGATCGAAGGTGCGCGCGCGACGTCTGCCCTCTTTCTTCGCCGCATAGAGAGCAACGTCGGCAGCCTTCATCAGTTGCTCGCCCTCGTTGCCGTCGCGGGGCGCAATCGCGATGCCGACGCTCGCCCCGACAAAGACTGTGATGCCATCCACCACGAAGGGCTTCTTGAACTCGGCAATCAGGTCGTCCGCCAGTCTCTCGCCTTCGCGTGGCTGACCCTGTGCGAGCTGGATGATGGCAAATTCATCGCCGGCGAGGCGAAAGGCTGTGTCATCGGTGCCGAGCACGCTTCGAATGCGGTTGGCGGCAAGCTTGAGCACGATGTCGCCGGCACCGTGGCCGAGCGTATCGTTGACCGGCTTGAAGTCGTCGAGGTCGATCTGCATCAGTGCGAGATTGGTACCCTTCGTCGGCAGGAGACGCGCGAGTTCGTCACTGAAGCGACGACGATTGGGAAGCCCCGTCAGCACATCGTGCGTTGCCTGGTGACGCCAGAGCGCCCGTTCGTCTTCCTGGGCGTGTGTCTCGCCGGCAAGATCGCCGGCTGCGATCTCGATGATTGCGAGCCCGTCCTTGGCGGGAAGCAGCAGCAGGTCGCATTGTTCGTCAGGTGTCCTGCCCAGCCGGACCGATCGCGGTCTGCCGGATTTGATGACCTGTCGGACAAGCTCGGCGATCGGCGGTCTGGCGAGCGTCGGGTAGACGTCCGACAATGTTACGGTTGATCGACCGGCGAAACCCTCACGCTTCGCCAGATCGTCGGACCAGTCGATGATGACGAGGTCGAGATCAAAGAGCGAGAACGTTGCCGCGGCGCGATGAAAGAATTCGGATCCTTGCGGAACCAGCTTGGGCCAATCCGGACGATTTTCCGGCATATAGCTTGGACCTCCTCATCCCGCCGCGCTCGGGTGTTGGCTTCTGACTGCCACCGTTTCGCAATGGCAGCTTATATAAGAGCTAGCGTATACCGTGTTCCAGTCAACAGAAAACGCTACCATAGCACAGTATTCTGCACGTTTGTGGCGATCGCAACGCCAAATTGGCGCGAGCCTCACGTGTGTCTCAGGGCAGGGTTGCATCTGATGACGACGGATATCGTTTCCCTCGGCAACGGCAAACGGAATTGCATTCGGCCGAGGTCGGAGCCCATCCAGAGGACCCGCACGGCGAATCAGGCGCCTGGCAACGATTGGCGTGTCCGGTCTTGCCTGGACTAGAGGAAGAGGGACTGCTTGCCGGCGTGGTGAACCAGCGCGGACCATCCGCTGTGATGAAGATGTGATCCTCGAGACGAACGCCGAATGCATCTGGGAAGACGATCATCGGTTCGTTCGAGAAGCACATGCCCGTCGCAAGGGGAGTGCGGTTGCCCCTGACGATGAACGGTGCTTCATGGATGTCGAGGCCAAGGCCGTGGCCGGCGCGGTGCGGCAGACCGGGCAGGCGATAGTCGGGACCGAGACCATGTCGGGAAAAGACGGCGCGCCGCGGCGTCAAGGCTTTCGCACGGGGCCCCGAGCTTCGCGGCGTCAAACACCGCCTGCTGACCCTTGCGCTCTATGTCCCAGGCGCGCTCGAACTCGGCCTTGCCGCCGCCGAGCATGGATGCGCGCGTCAGGTCGGAGTGATAGCCGTCGATGCGGCAGCCGGTATCGACGAGGATGACGTCTCCCGCAGAAAGGATCTGCTCGCCATCGGGGCCATGTGGCAGGGAGGTGGCAGATCCGAACGACACGATCCTGAAGGTCGATCCATTGTCGGCGCCAGGCTCGATGCTGCTGGTCGATGAAACGGGAGACCTCGGAGCCGGCGATGCCGGGCGCGATCATGTCGCGAACCTTGCGCTGGATCTCCAGCGTGATGTTCATCGCATACTGGATCGGGGGCAATCTCTGCCGGCGATTTGATCATGCGAAGGGCGTTGAGCATGCCGCCGCCGTCGACAAGCCTTGCCGCCCCCATCTGGCCTGCAAAGGCGTGGTAGAAGCTGAGTTCGATTGCGTCATCGAGTGCAAGGATGCCGGATGGCGGGATCAGTCCGGCAACGAGTGCGGCGCTGCTCTCGTCTTCCTCCCAGCTCAGGATGTCGCCCGGCAGATGAGGGAGGCTTTCCACGCGGCTGCGTTCGAAGCCCGGAACGATGTAGGTAAGCCTGTCTTCGGTGACAAGCGCGCCAAGCAGCCTCTCGCTTGGCTGCCAGACAAGGCCGGTGAAGTAGCGAAGGCTTTCAATCGGGCCAAGGAAGGTTGCCGCGACGCCACGTGACTGCATGGCCTGACGAAGTCCGGTCAGCCTTGCGAAGCGCTCGTCCTTCGTGATTGCCGCGACGGGTGAGGCCTAAGCGAAATGTGTCACGCGAATTCTACCTGTGATCTGTGCTGAATGATGTCCGCGACCATAAGGCAGATGTAGGCAAGTCGTCGACAAGGCAATTCATCAGGCCGTCCGACCCCCTTCGAAAACTTCGGCGCAAGGTTTGGCGGAGCGCTCCTTTGCCCCGCTTTTCGAAGATCCGCTTGACAGGCTATGGTCGAGCATACGGAAGTCGACCTTGCGTGATTCCTCGCGCATCCTTTTGAAAGGGCCGCAGATTCAGCCTTGCGCAATGACCATTCGTGGAGAGCCGCCGATGAGAAGGTACCGGAGATTTCTTGCAATGTGTGGGGCTTTCATGCTCGCCGCGGGCGCGTCAGGCTGCGGGACGCCCCCCAACTCCTATGGGTCCGCATCTGGCTACCTGCCGGGCGATTCGATGAATCGAGCCTGTTCTGACGGCTTCCGGCCGAGCGATGGTCGTTCGTGCAGTTACTGAAACGGGGTTCCGCAGCTCTGCGTTGATGCACTACATGGCGGTGGCGGCTTCTGCCTGAGAGTGAATGTCCGCGCATCTGTCCCTGACGTCGGGCTGGCCGGTTCGGCGATGTCCGCTCCGGCGGCGCATCGGCTCGAAAGAGCGGCTCGCCAGTCGCACCGTGACGCAGTCGGCTCGATCTAGAGGATGGTGGGTTCGCTCGGCTCTCCGCGGGGTGACACGATGGTCGATCCCCATTGCTCACGTCCGATCACCCTGATTGCGTCGTCAGGCCCCGGGCGGGCGAGCGCTTTTGCTTCCTCCCACGGCGCGTTCAGCCAGATGTCGGTCTCTTCCCTCGTCAGCAGCAGAACAGGCATCGCCTTGTCGTGGATCGGTTTTACGACGGCGTTGGGGTCCGTGGTCAGGAAAGCGTAGAGATCGTCGGTGGTCAGTCCGTCCCTGGCCTTGCGTACACTGGTCCAGCCCGGCACGTGAAGACCGGCAAAGAACATCACCGGTCTTTCCTCATTGCGAGCAAACCACGCATTGGGGACACGATCGCCGTCGCGCTGGGCCGCGGGATCAGGCTCGGCAAAGGAGGTTACGGGGACAATGCATCGATGTTCCCGGCCAAGCCAGCGTTTCCAATGCGCCAGATGAAACTGCCGCACATTTGTTGTCCCACGGTCCGGCTCCATGCGGATCAGGGCGTCCATGTCCACCGCCTCACCCTTCTTCCGGAGCTTCTCGGCACGAGCTTCGGCAGCTTTCTTCTGGGCGAAAAAAGGGGAGGGAAGGCCCCAGCGGGCATGAACGAGCTGCCTGCGACCATCGAGCGTGTTCCTGACGATGGGGCCGGCCTGGTCGGGATTCATCTGGTAGGCGGGCATGAGGTTGACGAGGCTCTCGACGTCGAGGGCCCATTTGCTGACCCAGTCCTTGTCCTCCATGCGATACAAGTTGCACATTTGCAGACCATCCCGTTTCGATGGCCGCCACGGTAGACGAGGCAATGACCGATGCCAACTGCTGCGATCGGGTGACATCAGCGCGGCGGCCGAGCGGCGTTCTTAGCGCCGCGGATGTGACGGTTGCGATGCGTCCCATGCTTCCAGCGTCTCAACGAACCGCGTCAGCCACGCATTGGTCTGATGGGCGTCCAGGGCGCGGTGGTCAATCGTCAGGGATACATAGGCCATCGGTCGGATCTGGATTGCGTCAACGCCGTCGACAATTCTGACGACAACCCGCTTTTCTATCTTTCCAACGCCCAGAATGGCTGATTGCGGTTGGTTGATGATGATCGGGGCTGCGACAAGCGATCCCGAGACGCCATGGTTCGATATGGTGAACGTGCCGCCGCGCATGTCGGCATTGGTCAGCTTTCCGTCCCGTCCCCGCATGGTTATGTCCTGAAGCCTTGCGGCGACGTCGGACAGGTCCAGATCCTGGGCCCTGTGGATGACGGGAACAACCAGCCCGCTGTCGCCGAGCGCGACGCCGATGCCTATGTTGAGGTCGTCGAAGATCTCCAGGTGGTCGTCGTGCCATCGGCTGTTGACCTCAGGGACTGCCCGCATGGCTGCGGCACATGCCGCGACAATGTAGGACGAGTAGGACAGATCGATGCCTTCGGCCGCAAATTCTGCCCTGTACATGGCACGATGGCGCATCACGGCGGTGAAGTCGGCTTCGAAGATTGACGTGACGTGGGGGGCGGTCGTGACCGACTCCAGCATGTGCCGCGCGATCGACAGCCTCATCGGCGTGTGTGCGACAATGCGGGAGCTGGCAGGCGGTCGATCGGACTGTCGTCGATCAGTGTCGGAAGGTGTTTCGCCACCGCCTGGCGATTTCCTCGCCAGGAATGCGTTGTCCATATCCATACGGGTCACGCGACCGTTCCGCCCGGTGCCGACAACGTTTGCCGGATCGATGCCGTATTCCTCGAAAGCGCTTCGCACCGCCGGCGACAAACGTTCGCTGCCGAGCGTTCCGACGCCGGCACATACGGGAGCGTTGTCACCTTTTATCGTCTCGTTCTCAGCGGTCTCGCAAGTCCCCTGGTCAGGGAGCGCATGGTCGGCCCGGATCCGGGCGAGCACGGCTCCGGGCGTTGCGTCGGCGCCAGGCATCATGAGGATCTCGGCGAGAATGCCGGCAACGGGTGCCGGAATCTCTTGGGTCACCTTGTCGGTTTCGATCTCGACCAGTGCGTCGTCCTCAGCAACTGCATCTCCGGCCTGTTTCAGCCAGTTGCGAACGACGGCCGTTGTCCCCTCCTGTTCCAGGGGGACCAGGACCTCGATAAAGTTCGCCATCGTCTAGTACTCCAGGAGGTCCTTGATTTTCTGTCTGATGCGGTCCGCCGACGGCACTGCCCACTCGAGCAGGACCGGACTGTGAGGACTGGGTATATCAGGCATCGTCAATCGCGAGACCGGCGCGTCGAGGTCGATGAAGGCCTCATTTGCTATGACGGCAGCAATCTCGGCGCCAAAGCCGGCCGTGCCAAGATCCTCGTGTACGACAAGGCACCGCCGCGTCCTGCGCACCGAGGAAAGGACACTCTCGCGGTCCCAGGGCATCAATGTGCGAAGATCGATAAGATCCGCCGAGATCCCTTCTGCAGCCTCCTCGCAACGAGGGACCATCGCGCCCCACGTCACGATCGTGATCGCCTCGCCCTTGCGGGTAAACCGCGCCTTGCCGAAGGGGAGGGTGTAATGGTCGCCAGGATAGGGTCGACGTGCCCAGGGATGGTCGAGCATTGCCCGGTGCTCGAAGAAGATGACTGGATCATTGCCGCGCAGTGCAGTGCGCAGCAGTCCGACCGCATCTTCCGCATTTGAGGGAACCGCCACCTTCCAGCCGGGCTGATGGATGAAGGCGACTTCGTTCGTCTGGCTGTGCCACGGATCCCCACACTTGAAGAAGCCACCCGGCATGCGCAGCACGACAGGCGCGGCGAACCGATTGTTGGTGCGCCACCGGATTGTCCCGCAATCATTGATCTGCTCCGTTGCCGGTTCTGCATATTTGCGGAACTGGATTTCCGGAACGGGAACAAGTCCGGCAAGCGCCATTCCGACCGCCCGCCCGACGATGCCTTCCTCCGAGAGCGAAGTATCGAACACCCGGTCCTTCCCGAATTTCTCCTGCAGGCCGAGTGTCACGGCATGGACGCCACCCTTCTGGCCGATGTCCTCACCGAACAACACGACGCGCTCGTTGATGCTCAGTTCATGATCAAGCGTGCGTCTGATCGATGTGACCATGTTGATACGCTGGCCTTCCGGGGAAGGCTCATCGGTCGATTCCGGCGGGCGATAGCCGGTGCTGTACTGGCCACCCATGGCCTGGAGATCGCCCTCGAAGAAAACATGGCGCACCACGGTCTCCGGTGAGGGCACGTTCCGGCTTTCCGCCTCGATGCGGGCCTGTTCTGCAATGCTATCCGCTTCCGCCCTTGCTCTGTCCCACGCCTCTGCACTCATGATCGATGGGACCAGATAATCTCGCAGGCGCGGCAGCGGGTCGCGCGCCCACTCTGCCTTGACGAGTGCTTCGCTTTTGTAGGCCTGCGTATCCTGGAAGCTGTGGCCCTCAAGGCGCGGGACGCTCAGGCGCAGAAGGGCCGGCATTCTGTCGCCGCGGACATAGTGGACCGCCTGTCGGGTGAGGCGGGCGACATCGGCAGGACTGCAGCCATCGCCTTCAAATATGGCAAGGTTGCGCCAGCTTGCGAGGTTGGCCGCGATGTTCCCGCCGGGCGTCTGCATGTCCGATGGCACGGAGATCCCGTACCCGTTATCCTCGACGTAGAACAGCATCGGCAGCTTTTGTGTGGTGGCAATCGTCAATGCCGACCAAAAGCCATTCGACGCAACGGACCCATCGCCACCGAGAACGACTGCGATTGCATCGCCATATTCAGGCTTTCCCATTGGCCCCGCATAGTAGTGAAGCGCCTCCGCCCAACCGGCCGTCGGCGTGTATTGGGCGCCGACACCGCCGCACATCGGCAGGGCCGAGGCGCCGTTTCTGCTCGGATAGTTGAAGACCACGCCAATGTCGCGGCCGTCGGAATAGCCACCTGCCCGACCCATGGCCGAGCCGAGGGCGTCGGCGGGGTCGACGCCAAGGGACAGGAGCAAAGGCCGTGACCGGTAGTAGCCGCATGTCGCATCGTGTCTGTTCGTCAGCTGCAGGCCGAGGATGATCTGCGCCATGTCATGGCCGCGGGCGGAAAATTGATAGAGGACCTTCTTCTCCGGAACAAGGCGCGCTTCTTCCATTTCATCAAGGCTCCGCGACAGCTGGAGCAGACTGGCAACCCGCGTCCAGTCAATGCCTTCGTCAGGTACCTCCCTGTCTCGAAAACGGGTCGCGACCACCTGTGCCATCTTCGTTCCTCCTCGACTCTTGGTTCTGGGGAGAATAGCGCAGTGTCAGAGACGAAGCGTTTCAGGTTCCAGCAAAAAGCGCCTCCGGATGAAACATCGGTTTCAAAAATACCTCCATAAGCGGAAGTTTTCCGTCCGGATAATCCTGGGGAGGGATCGGCTTGTCGAAGCAGTAATGCCGGAGCAGCCTGTCGTCCCCCTGAGAGGTTCCGTCCGGGAGTGACCCGCCGCTTGTTCTTTCAGCTTCCTCGCCGGTTATGCTGTTTTTGTAAAATGGTTTAACGCCGTGCGAGCCACAAAAACGGGGTCCAGGTGCTTGAAGACTATCGACCTCGTGATCAGACAATGCTGGCCGAGTTGGTCAGCGCTCGCTCGACGCCGCGTGGACGGCCGATTTCCCTCCGGAGGGACGGTTCACGCCCGCCAACATCAAAGGTCGCCGCTACTGGTATTTCGACATCCCCGATGGACACGGAGGAACGACACGTCGCTATGTCGGTCCGCAACACGATCCTGATATCGCGCAGCGGGTCGCTGACCACAAACGTGAGAAGGATGACCTTGGCACGCGGCGGCGAATGGTCGCGAAGGGGGAACGACTGCGCCCGATGCCATGTCCGAAGACATCGTAGAGGCATTGGCCGATGGCGGTCTGTTCCAGCTTCGGGGCGTCCTCATCGGCACGGTGGCTTTCAGTGCTATTCCCGGGTTGCTGGGCGTCCGCTTGCCGATGACAGCCATCCTCACCGGGGTGCCGATATTGCGCAGGACTATGCCATCTCCTGGGAAGTCGAAGATAGCCTGCCGCCGATCGTCGAGCTGCTGCAGGGGGTGATCCTTCATTCCGGCCGGTGCCTCATCGATCCGGCGCCGCAGCCTCGTCGGCATTCCAGAATTCGACTGGCTATCGGGTTGAATTCCTGACCTCGAGCCCCTGGTGACCGAGTGTCAAACCTTGTCCGGATGCTCAGTTATACTGTTTTTGCAAAACAGCCTGACGAGTGCCGCGTCGGCGGTTATCGGACGCACGACCCGATGTGGAAACCGCCGCCCGGTTGCTCACCGGCAGGGCGAGGTTGCAAATTCGAGATGCCACATATGCGGTTTTCGAAGTGCTCATTTGGAAAGCAGTCAGCTATATATTTGTGCAACGCACAAGGAGATATGACATGAAAATCGGCAACCGGATCGGAGAGTTCTTACAGCTCCGCAAAGCCTACAGAGACCTTTCGAGACTCGACGATGCAGCCCTGAAGGACATCGGGGTCACGCGTGGTGACATCAAGCGCCTGGTTTACGGTCGCTAAGACGACGAGAAGACCGAGACATCAAGGCCCGCCAGAGCGGGCCTTTGTTGTATTTGGGCCATACCGTCCAGCCCCGACCCCGACATACGGGCAACCAATCATCAGAGCGATTGCCGCGGGAGGACACGCGCTTACCTCCGCGTAAAGGGGTGAACTGGCAGGTGCCAAAGCAGCCGCCTTTGAGGCCTGGCCGACGATGCCGTCAAGCGCTGATTGCAACAAGCCGACGGCGTTTCGGAATGAAAATTGTTAACGCCCCGGGCGTCAGATATTAACCATTTGTTAACCAAATCAGCGATAAAAATTGGTCAACGTTTTCTTAACATAGATGACCAAAGTGCTAACTGACGCTCGCTCTATCCGTATCAAGGGCCGCTCCTTCCTCGCGGTCATGCTATCGCCAGATCTTCCCTTCGACGACTGGCTCGTACGACTGGATGATCTTGCCGCGCGGTCTGCCGGCTTCTTCCTGGGGCGGCCTGTGGTACTCGACGTGAGCGATCTTCAGATCGACCGCGCACAACTGAAGGGCCTAATTGCCGAGCTTGCACAGCGCAATGTCAGCATCATGGGGATCGAAGGCTGCCGCCCGTCGCTGATCGGACCAGGCATGCCGCCGGCTCTCAAGGGAGGGCGCCCAGTCTCGGATTTCGAGGTTCCCCAGCAGGAGCCGACCATTGATGTTGAACGCAAGGCGCCGGTGATCGAAACGCGTGCGGCGTTGCAATCAATCGTCATTCGCGAGCCTATCCGTTCCGGTCAGTCGCTGATTTTTCCAGAAGGCGACGTTACCGTCATAGGTTCGGTCGCGTCAGGTGCGGAGATTATTGCCGGCGGTTCGGTTCATATCTACGGAACATTGAGGGGGCGCGCCATGGCTGGTTCGGTTGGCAATACGTCAGCGCGCATCTTCTGCCGCAAGCTCGAGGCAGAGCTCGTTGCCATCGACGGCATCTACAAGATGGCCGAAGACATAGCATCCAACCTTCGCGGACAGTCCGTTCAGCTCTGGCTGGACGGTGATTCCATCAAGGCAGAGAAACTTAGTTAGGCCCGAAACTGGCTATCACACAGGAGATAAAGATGGGGAAAGTCATCGTCGTCACTTCGGGCAAGGGCGGAGTGGGCAAGACCACATCCACCGCAGCCCTCGGAGCAGCCTTGGCCCAAAGGAACGAGAAGGTCGTTGTTGTCGACTTCGACGTCGGCCTTCGCAACCTCGACCTCGTCATGGGGGCTGAGCGCAGGGTTGTCTACGACCTGGTCAACGTCATCCAGGGGGACGCGAA
The DNA here is from genome assembly GCF_014194695.1 of Rhizobium sp. BK399. Lineage (GTDB taxonomy): Bacteria > Pseudomonadota > Alphaproteobacteria > Rhizobiales > Rhizobiaceae > Rhizobium. The sequence goes on from NZ_JACIAH010000015.1 coordinate 110,212, forward strand.
GCTTTCCCAGGCGCTGATCCGCGACAAGCGGGTTGAGACGCTCTTCCTTTTGCCGGCATCACAAACGCGCGACAAGGACAATCTTACCGCCGAAGGCGTCGAGCGCGTGATCAATGACCTGAAGCGTCATTTCGACTGGATCATCTGCGACAGCCCAGCCGGCATCGAACGTGGCGCTACGCTGGCGATGCGCCACGCCGACGTCGCTGTGGTCGTCACCAATCCGGAAGTTTCCTCCGTCCGCGACTCCGACCGCATCATCGGTCTGCTTGATTCGAAGACTGAGAAGGCTGAACGCGGAGAGCGGATGGAAAAGCACCTGCTCCTGACACGCTACGACCCGAACCGTGCCGAACGGGGTGACATGTTGAAGGTCGACGACGTGCTGGAGATCCTCTCGATCCCGCTGCTTGGCATCATCCCGGAAAGTTCGGACGTGCTTCGCGCATCCAACATCGGTGCCCCCGTGACCCTGGCGGACAATCGCAGTGCGCCTGCGCTGGCCTATTTCGATGCGGCGCGGAGACTGGCGGGTGAGGAGTTTCCAGTCGTCATCCCGGGAGAGAAGCGGGGCATCTTCGGCAAGATCTTCGGACGGAGGGCGGCTGCATGAGCATTTTCAACTTCTTTGGGAAACAGCGGACCGCGCCTGCGGCCCGCGAGCGCCTGCAGGTATTGCTGGCGCACGAGCGCGTCTCTGCCGGGTCTGATCTTGTCTCGCTGTTGCGTGAGGAAATCCTTGCGGTCATCGCCAAGCACATTGACGTCGACAACGAAAGGGTGCGCGTGACAATGGATCGCGACGAGCATATGTCGGTGCTGGAGATTGATGTCGAAATTCCCCTTGGTACGACCGTCAAGGCGGCGTGACTCAAGGCAGCATGATTTCAAGGCGGCGTCCCTGGCGCCGCCTTTTCATTTTCAGCGTCAAGCCTCACCTCAGACAGGCAACGCCGCTGCCGTCGTCGATGCGGTCGCCGGCTATTTCCTTCGCAAGCCATCCATCAAGAGCCCGATGAGGCGGTTCGAGCGGTCGCGCCATTCCGGGGACGCTGGCAGGGAATATATGCTCGAAAGGGCGTGCAGGAGGTCCGTCGTGTCGATGTCGTCCCGGATCTTGCCCTCTTGCGCTGCTGTTGTCAGAAGGCCGCCCGCCGCGCTTTTGAGGCGGCCGGCACCCTCGGCAAAGAGAGAGCTGTTCGAGTCCATCAATATCTTCAGGCTGCCGGCCATTCCGCGCTTGGTGGCGATGTAGTCGACGAAACGTCGCATCCACTCTTCCAACGCGATATCGGAGGGATGCCTTGCCGCAAGCTCCAGTGCGGCAGCCGCGAGAGCCTCCAGTTCCCTGCGGTAGATCACTTCAACCAAGTGCTCGCGGGTGGGAAAATGGCGATAGAGGGTGCCGATCCCCACGCCGGCCTTTCGAGCAATATCCTCGAGCGACGTTTCAACGCCATGCTCGGCAAAGGCGGCGGACGCGGCTTCAATCAACTTTTCCCGATTCCGGCGTGCGTCGGCCCGAAGGGGAGGGTGTGAGGGCGGTGCTGTCTCCGGCGCGGCCGAGGGCAAACTAGACTCCATGCACGTTCGGGACTTGACGCGACGCGGCAAGTCACTAGATTAAACGGAGGCGCCTCCGATTATATGGAGCGCCCTCCACTTCTTAATCCAGAAGAGGGCATGATGTCATGCTGAAACGCGCCCGGCCTTGCTTTCATGACGTTAGCTAGCGCGCCGGGCTTGTTTGGCCACCCCTCTGGAACCTCATTTGCCATCCCGTGACGAGAGCAGGAGCTCCCCATGACCCGGACGATTCATCTTTCCCTCGACGTCAATCGACACCGTTACGAACTCGATGTCGAGCCACGCGTGACCTTGCTCGATGCGCTTCGCGAGCAACTGGGCCTGACCGGTACGAAGAAGGGCTGCGATCAGGGACAATGCGGCGCCTGCACGGTGCATCTCGATGGCAAGCGCGTGCTTGCCTGCCTGACCCTTGCCGCGCAGGTCGAAGGCCAGGAGGTCACGACCATCGAGGGGCTGGCGTCAGACAATGGCGATCTGCACCCGGTGCAGGCAGCCTTTCTTGACCATGATGCATTCCAGTGTGGCTATTGCACACCGGGGCAGATCATGTCGGCGGTCGCATTGATCCGCGAGGGAGGCGCCATGACGGACGAGGAGATTCGCGAGGCCATGGCCGGCAACCTCTGTCGCTGCGGAGCCTACAACCATATCGTTGCGGCCGTGCGCCAAGCTGCGGAGATGGCCCGATGAGAGATTTCGAGTATATCAGGGCCCGCTCGGTCGATGACGCCCGAAAGCACGTCATGCAATCGGGCGCCGTGTTTATCGCAGGCGGGACAACCCTCCTCGATCTCGCCAAATGCGGCGTTGCCGCTCCCGATTCGGTGATCGACATCAGCCGTCTTCCGGATCTGGCGAAGATCTCTGCTGACAGCGACGGTGTCACGATCGGCGCGCTCGCGAAGATGGAGGATGTGGCAGCAAGCCCCGGCATTCGCGCCGATTATCCGGCCGTTTCAAAATCCCTTTCCCTTGCCGCCTCCGCACAGTTGCGAAACATGGCGACAACAGGGGGGAACCTGTTGCAAAGGACACGCTGTCCCTATTTCCGCGACCCCGCGACCTTCAAGGCCTGCAACAAGCGCGCCCCCGGTTCTGGCTGTTCGGCAATTGAGGGGGTAACCCGAAACCATGCCGTGCTCGGAACCAGCGACGCCTGCATCGCGTCCTATCCGGGCGACCTCGCTGTCGCGCTGGCTGCCCTCGATGCGGTGATCGATCTCGGCGGGCGTCAGGTGGCCGTGGAAGACTTCTTCCTGCTGCCGTCGGACACGCCGGAGAGAGAAACGGTACTGGAACCAGGAGAAATGATCCTGTCGATCAGGGTTCCCCGCACGCCGCTGGCAAGAAACTCGACCTACCTCAAGGTTCGTGATCGCCAGTCCTTCGAGTTTGCCGCCGCAAGTGCAGCCGTCGGATTGGAATTCGAGGCCGACGGCAAGACGATCCGCAACGCCAGCGTTGCATTGGGCGGGGTTGCGACAACGCCGTGGCGGGCGCGGTCCGTTGAAGCAGCACTGAAGGGGAAATCCCTTGATGACGTCGGAGCGATTGCGGCCGCAAGCCGCCTTGCCATGGAAGGTGCCGTCAGTCACGGCGGCAACCGTCACAAGATCGAACTCGCACCGCGTGTCGTGACGCGCGCCATTCTCGAGACAGGAGGTCTGGCATGACCATTATGGAACCTCGCAGCAAACGTGGAGACTCCTCTGATGGCACGATCGGTGGGCGACTGTCGCGCCTTGACGGCCGGCTGAAGATCACCGGCGGTGCGCCCTTTGCCCTCGAGCATCAGGTCAAGGGGGTCACTTACGGTGTCCTCGTGCAGAGCAGGATTGCAGCCGGGCGCATCGTCGCCATCGACAGCAGCAAGGCCGAGGCAGCACCGGGAACGCTGATGGTGCTGACGCCGGACATCGAACTCAATCTCAGCATTGCGTCGGACTGGTATGGAAACCGGCCGGACAACCAGCCCTATCATCCGCTGTCCCGGGACATCACCTTCAACGGTCAGGCCGTTGCGGCTGTCATCGGGGAAACCCTGGAGCAGGCGAGTGAGGCGGCAAGGCTGATCGAGATCACCTATGAGGAGGCTCCGGCGATTGTCGGTTTCGACGACGCCGCGGCGAAAGAAGGAAAGCTACTCGACGCACTGACGGTCACCTGGGGTGATGCAACGAGCGCACTCGCCGCTGCCCCTGTTCGCGTCGAGGCAGAGTACAAGACGCCGCGGGAATTCCATGTCGCGATCGAGCCGCATGGCCTCACCGCAGAGTGGGACGGGGACACCTTGACCATCCGGGAGCCCAGCCAGTGGACGCACGGAATGGCCCGCACCTATGCAGAGTGGTTCGGATTGCCCTATGAAAATGTGCGGATCATTTCGCCGTTCATCGGAGGCGGGTTCGGTTCCAAGGCGACGGCTTATGCCTATGGCGCACTTGCAGCGGCGGCTGCCCGCAAGCTCGCCCGGCCGGTGAAGCTTGCCGTGACGCGTCCTCAGACGTTCACCGCCCTCGGCGGCCGTGCCGCGACCCGGCAGACGATCGCACTCGGCGCGAATTCGGAAGGGGTCCTCCAGGCACTTGTCCATCGCGGTGCCAGCGAAACGGCGACCTATGCCGATTTTCCGGAGCAGACCAGCGCAGCAACGCCGCTGATGTATGCGGTCGAGAATTTCAGTGCGGAGCATCGGCTGGTCGCGGTGAATACGATTGTTCCTGGAGCGCTGCGGGCACCAGGCAAAAATCCGAGTGCCTTTGGGCTCGAATGCGCGATGGACGAGCTCGCTTACGCGGTCGGCATTGATCCTGTCGAGATCAGACTGCGCAACTATGCCGAACGTGATCCGCAGTCGGGCAAGCCCTGGTCTACGCGGCGGTTGCGGGAGGCGCTGTCAGCGGGCAGTGAAGCATTCGGATGGTCGCGCCGAAGCCTTGCCCCCCGCTCGATGAGAAACGGCCGGCGTCTGGTCGGATGGGGCGTCGCTTGCGGAACGTTTCCGGTCCTTCGAGCCGCAAGCGAAGCGCTTGTCCGTATTCTCGCTGATGGTTCGGCAGAGGTCGTCAGTGGCGCGATCGACATGGGTCAGGGCACCTACACGATCCTTGCCCAGACGGCGGCCGATGCGCTGGGTGTCCCGGTCGAGACGATCAATGTCCGGCTTGGCGATTCATCGCTTCCCGGTGCGACGGTTGCCGGCGGCTCGATGCTCGCCGGCGCCATAACAGGGGCTGTGCACAAGGCTGCATCGGCCGCGCGCGACGAACTGATCGCGCTGGCGCTCAACGATGGAGCGTCACCATTTCGCGATACCGGCGCGAACACGCTGACGGTTGCCGACGGGCGCGTTTCGGTTCCGCGCGACGGAGGCATGTCGTTGCCGATCCGTGACCTTATGTCAGCGCTCGGTCGCCAGTCGATCGAGACGCGAAAAAACACGCTTCCGGACAATGAGCAGGGGCCCGATAGTCACCGCAAGGCCTGGACGACCATGGGAAGCATCCGCGGACCAACGGCAGGTGATTATTCCATGCACAGCTGGTGCGCGCATTTTGTCGAGGTGATGGTCGACGAAGACTTCGGGACGATCCGTGTCTCCCGCGTCGTATCGGCATTCGACTGCGGCAGGATCTACAATCCGAAGCTGGCGGAAAGCCAATGGCGCGGCGGCATCATCATGGGGATCGGCCAGGCGCTTCTCGAAGAGGGGCTGGTGGATCCGCGCAATGGTCGCCTGGTCAACAACAACCTCGGTGATTATCTCGTCGCCACCAATGCTGATATCCCTGACATCGAGGTCATCTCGGTCGGCATTCCAGACAAGGAAGCCTCGGTTCTAGGTGGAAAGGGGGTAGGGGAGGTCGGTATCGTCGGTGTGGCGCCAGCAATTGCCAACGCTGTTTTCCATGCAACCGGCAAGCGGATCCGCGACCTCCCGCTCACACTCGACAAGGTGCTGGGTTCGTGACGACCCCGAAGGACTGAACGCGTGACAGTGATGTGAGGTGGCGAGCATTCGGCCACCTCGCATCGGTTCGGGCAAGCTCACGCCCCATGCCGTGAACAGGCACGCCTCTTCGTTGTACCAGTACCTTTCGACACCAAACGACCTGTGTCCCGACAGCGCAAGCCTGCACGTGAGGGGTTGTCGCCGACAGCAGGCAGGTGCAAACTACAAAATGACAGAAAGCACTGCCGCCGGCGACCGTTTCTAAACGCCAAACTCCGACCACGGTTCCGCAACGATTGCTGCAGCTGCTTACCAGATTGGCGCGAGAAAACCGCGGTCTGCCGCTGCCGCCACCCGAGGTGTGGCGGCAGCGATCGCTTCGACCTTCATCACGGAGCGCTCAGGCGATCACAAGATGTCCCGGCGAAACGGTTCGATATTCACGCCGGTCAGCCTCGTATTCGACGGGCCGGATCGGGCTCTTCAACTCCTCGACGACGGCCTTGCGCTTCTGATGGCGGCGGTCGGGATCCGGTACCGGCACGGCTGCCATCAGCTTCCTGGTGTACTCGTGCTGGGGGTTGCCGAAGATCGCCGCGCGGGGGCCGATTTCGACAATCTCTCCGAGGTACATCACGGCCACCCGATGGCTGACGCGTTCGACGACGGCCATGTCATGGGAAATGAACAGGAAGGCGAGATCCAGGCTCTGCTGCAGGTCGAGCATCAGATTGATGACCTGCGCCTTGATCGATACGTCGAGCGCCGAGACGCTTTCGTCTGCAACGATCACCTTCGGCTGAAGCGCCAGGGCCCGGGCGATGCAAACGCGCTGTCGCTGGCCGCCGGAGAATTCGTGCGGGTAGCGCTGCGCCATATCGGGCGTGAGCCCAACCTTCAACAGCATGTCGGCGACGACATCCCGTGCCTGTTTCGCCGTACCCATCTTGTGCTCAAGATACGGTTCGGCAATCGCCTGACCGACGGTCATGCGGGGATTGAGCGATGCGAAGGGATCCTGAAAGATCATCTGGACCGATTTGCGCATCTCGCGCATCTCGCGCTTGCCGAGGGAGAGCATGTCGCGTCCCTCGACGATGACGGCGCCGGAATCCGGCTCGATCAGGCGCATGATGGCGCGACCGGTCGTCGATTTGCCACAACCGGATTCGCCGACGAGGGACAGTGTCTCGCCGGCGCGAAGGTCGAAAGACACGTTCTCGACTGCATGCACCCGCCCGCTCAATCGGCCAAGCAGTCCCGAATGGATGTCAAAGCGTTTGGTCAGCCCTTTGACCTCGAGGATCGGTCTGTCCCTGGTGACGGTATCAGGCACTTCGACCCCAGCATCGGTTTCGCCCGTCACGGCGTTGACGACGGGAAAACGCAATGGCCGCGTGTAGACCTGCATCGATCCGAGCACCGGCACGGCCGACAGGAGAGTGCGGGTGTAGGGATGCTTTGCGCGGTGGAAGATGTCACCTGTTGTCCCGGTCTCCACCTCTTCACCGCGGTACATCACGACGGTCCGGTCGGCGATTTCGGCAACGACGCCCATGTCGTGGGTAATGAAGAGGACCGAGGTTTTCTGTTCGTCCTGCAGCATCTTGATGAGATCGAGGATCTGCCCCTGGATGGTTACGTCGAGCGCTGTCGTCGGCTCGTCGGCGATAAGGAGTTTCGGCCGGGAGGCAAGCGCCATGGCAATCATCACGCGTTGGCGCATGCCGCCCGAAAAACGATGCGGATACTCGTCGAAACGGGAGGCCGCGGACGGGATGCGAACCTTTTCCAGCAGGCGAATGGTCTCCGACCTGGCCTCTGCCGTTGACATCGCCCTGTGGCACAGCAATGCCTCCGAGATCTGATCGCCGATGGTAAAGAGCGGATTGAGGCTCGTCATCGGCTCCTGGAAGATCATCGAGACATCGTTGCCGCGCACCTTGCGCATCTCGTCTTGCGAAAGGGACAAGAGGTCACGGCCATCAAGCATGACCTTGCCCTCGATACGGCTTGAGTCCGCCTGCAGGAGCCGCATGATCGAGAGTGACGTCACACTCTTTCCCGAACCGCTCTCACCGACGATGGCGACCGTTTCTCCAGGTGACACGGAGAAGGAAACATTCCGCACGACCGGTTTCCAGCCACCATCAACCAGAAACGAGGTGGTCAGGTTGTGAACGGACAGAACCGGGTTAGCGGGCCGCGAAGCGCTAATCTCTGTGACACTCATTTTTGTTCCCTTTCCTTTATCCCTTGCCGCCTGCCGATCCTCAGTCCGGCCAGCGCAAAATCCCGTCGAAGCGGTGTCTGCTGCGGTTTTCGAGCGGGGTGGCGATGATCTCGTTCGAGGCGCGGGCCCTGTCGAGTTCTTCGCTCAGCCGGGCGGCAACGATCTTTTCCTGGCCAGGATGCAGGTTGCAGGGATCGAGATAGAAATGCTGATGCTCGACCTCGTGGTCGCGTACGATGACCGGCTGGTCGCCACGCGACAGTGCCGTGGCCAGATCCCACGCGGTGATGTGTGCCTCGGTTGGCGACACCACGACCCGCAGGCGCTCAAGCGGATTGTTCGTCGGATCAGGTTCGATGAGGGCTCTCACGCCCGGGCGGCCATCCAGCGTTTCCTTCCAGAGCTTGAGATAGCCTGTCTCACGTTCGCGGATTCCAGCGTGATCGCGCTTTTCCCACGCTTCCAGCGCAGCCATGACGCCATAGATGCTCTCCTTGCCAACCTTCATGCCGCGACCGATCCCCATGTTCTGAAGGAAGGCGCTGCGGACCAGTTCCTTTTTGCCGGCAACGATGCCGGAGGTCGGGCCGCCGAGGAACTTGTGCCCGGAATAAAGGGCGATATCGGCCCCCTGTGCAAGAAACAGCCTGAGGTCGTATTCGGAAGCTGCGTCGACGATGACCGGAACGCCCTTGGCGTGAGCGATCTCGACGAACTCGCTGAGGTGCAGCAGGCCATAGTCGACAACATGATGGGACACGACATAGACGGCCGCCGCTGTTTTTTCGGTGATGGCATTTTCCATGTGAAAGCGATGCGTCGAGGTGGCCTGCCCGATCAGCACGACTTTGCCGCCGGCAAGTCGGATGGCCTGATCGACGGGCGCGCCGTAGCTCACGACATGACCCATCTGCACGAGGACTTCGTTCTTCTCGAGCGTCGCATCGGGCAGTTTTTCGATGGCGAGGAGATTGTTGCCGGTGATTGCACCGGCGACAGCAAGGCTGATGCCAGCGGAGCACGATGCCGTGACAAAGCCTGCTTCGGCACCGGTCAACCTGGCGATGACCTTGCTTGCCATGCGCTGCAGGTCATTGATTTCGACAAATTGCGGCAGGATTGCTTCCATCGCCTGGATTGCTTGCGGAACGACGATCGAGGCGCCGAGGCTGGTCATCGTACCGGACACGTTGATGACCGGGCGCAGGCCGATCGTGGTGCGGATATCATCGGACATTCTAGTTCTCCAAAGTGGCGGCTTGCGAATTGCCATCGACAGTTATGCCATAGTAATGTAATAGCGTCCCGTAATCAGACGAGGAACCTTGAAATTGGACACCAAGCCCTCCTCCGCAACCCAGGTTGACGAGACGGTATCGGTTGACGAGGCGGACGCCAAAGGCGCGCGGCGCTCTCGGGTGAGCGGCATCGATCGTGCCTTGCAGGTTATCGATTATCTTTACGAGACCGGTTCCCCGGCCGGAGCCTACGCGATTGCCAAGGCCGTCCGGGCGCCGCTCTCCACGGTCTATGTCATCATTGACGACCTGGTAGACAAGAACATGCTGGCCCGCAATTCCGACGGATCGATCTGGCTGGGTTCGCGCCTCTATCATTACGGTCTCGCCTATGCGCGGTCGCTGGATTTCATGAGTGTTGCCACGCATGAAATGCACGATCTTTGCCGCCAGGCGGGCGAAACCGTCCAGGTATGCGGTCGCGACGGCGACTACATGCTGGTCCTTGCGATGGCGGACGGTCCGAGCCACTTCCAGGTCGCCTCGCGGGTCGGAACGCGCGTGCCACTGAACTGGACTGCATCCGGCAGACTTCTTGTCGGTCACCTGCCGGAGAGCGAGCGGGTGGACCTGTTCAGGCGCTGCGCCCGCAGCTCGCCGACCGGACGCGCCGAAATCGATGCGGCAACGCTTTCTGACGCAGCCGGGAAGGCGTTTGCGGAGAGGCTGTCGATCCAGGTCGCCGAGTCGGACTACGCGGTTGCCTGCATTGCCTCCCCGGTCTGCGACCGGGAGGGACAGTGCGTTGCGACCATCTCGATTGTGCTGCCGGAACAGAAGGTCCTGTCCGACGAGAGCCGCTACACTGAACAGGTGCGGGCTTCGGCGCAGCGGATCGAAAAATTGATGGGTTGGCGCAATCACTGATCAAGGTCTCCTCAATCGTTCAGCGAGACGATCGCCTCGATCTCGACGGTGATGTTGCCGGGCAGTGATCCGAAGCCGACGGCCGAGCGAGCGTGCTGGCCGGCCTCCCCGAAGATTTCGATAAACAGATCCGAGCATCCGTTGATGACGCTTGGATGGTTTTCGAAGTGCGGCACGGCGTTGACCATGCCAAGCAGCTTGACGACCCGCTTTACCCTGGAGAGGTCGCCGAGGGCGTCGTGCATGACGGCGAGCAGATTGATACCGGTAAGCCGTGCATGCTGGTAGGCCTCTTCCGTACTGACATCGCTGCCGACCTTGCCGGCATGGAGGTGACCATCCGCCTCCCGCGGGCCCTGGCCCGACAGGTAGAGAATATTGCCCTCGCGGACGTGGGTGATGAAGTTGGCGATCGGCACTGGTGCTGATGGCAAGGTAATGCCGAGCGCCGCGAGGCGCTCATAAGGCGTTTGCACCGCTGCCGCGGCCTTTGCTGGTGACGTGTTCACGTCTGCTCCTATCTGCGGGTTTTGACCTTGCGCTCAACGCCACGAATAGCCGTGAGTGTGGCGGACAAGCTTGCGGGCACGCGGAATATAGCGGCTGGCGGTGGTCGCCTCCGATCCGATCACCGCGTAGCGCGGTTCGAACAGCTTCTGCAGGCGGGAAACATCGCCATTGGAGTCGGTGGCTTCGAGATCGGCGTCGATGAGGTCGAAGATGGTGAAATCCGCCCTCTGGCCGACGGAAAGACGGTTTTCCATCGACAGCTTGATGACCGAGGCCGGCGCGTGGGTCACTGCTTCCACGACCTTGTCGAAAGGCATGCCGACAGAGAGGAGCTTCGACATTGTCGTTGCCAGGTCCCAGACCGGGAAGTTCATAGAGTGACCGTGGAGGTCGGTCGAGATCGAGAACGGCAGGAGGCCACGTGCAATCGCCGCTTCTGCCACCTTGAAGGAGAAGGACGCCCCGCCATGACCGATGTCGAGGCGAATGCCTTCGCCAGCGCAACGCTCGGCGAGATTGAAAAGGTCCTCGTCCTCCATGATGCTCGAGCCCGCCTTGCCGTTGAAGCAATGGGTCACGACATCGCCCGGGCCGAGGATCTCCAGCACCTCGTCGTAGAGCGCAGGCGGCTCGCCGACATGCACCATCATCGGAATCTTCAGGATCTTTGCGATCTTCTTGCCGAGCTTCACGGGTGTCACGCCCCACGAGCCGGTGATGACATGGCTCGCACGCACTTTCAGGCCGACGATGTGCTCGCTGTTCTGCGCATAGCACTCGACAATGCGGTCGAGATCGATGTCGCGAATATCGCGAAGCTCAGCGACGCGATTGCAGGCGACAAGGCCGATCGAGCCGAGATTGAGGAACGCCTTGATACGCTCTTTCGACGGCTCGATGATGTATTCGCGGAAGCCGTGGAAGTTGGCTTCGCCGGCCGAACCGGCATCAACGAGAGTCGTGACGCCCCGCTCGGCACCGCATTCCGACGGGCGGATCGAGATGTCGGTCCCGCCGTGCCAGATATGGACGTGGAGGTCTACCCAGCCTGGTGAAATCCAGGCGTCTTTCGCATCGATGCGAGAGGCATCCGCAGGGGTTGGAAGCGACGGGCCGATTGCAGAAATCTTTCCATCGGCACCGACAAGGATATCCGTCGTGCCGGATGGCGAAGCGGCACCAAAAGCCATTGGCTTGACGTTGGTGATGAGAAGCGGCTTGCCCGCTGTTTCACCGGTCATTCTAGAGGTCCTTTCGAAGTCTTGGGTCGAGCATGTCCCGCAGACCGTCGCCGACCATTTGCAGCGACAGCACGGAGAGGATGATGGCGAAGCCCGGGAAGTAGGTCATCCAGTCGGCCTGGCCGATATACTGACGGCCGGCTGCGATCATGGTTCCCCAGGTCGGAATTTCGGGGCTGACGCCGAGGCCAAGGAAGGAAAGACCGGCTTCGGCAAGCATGGCGCTGGCAAAAAGGAAAGTCCCTTGTACGATGATCGGCGACAGCAGGTTTCTAAGCACGTGCCGCGTCATGATGTGGAAGGTGGAAATGCCGAGCGCCTGCGCTGCTTCGACATAGGGGAGCTCGCGGATCACCAGGGTCGAGGCGCGAACGATCCGCGCCAGACGCGGCGAGTAGACGATCGACAGCGCAACGATGACAGTGGTGAGCGACGGCCCGAGCGCGGCGACAAGCGCGATCGCCAGAAGAATGTCGGGAAACGACATCATGGCGTCGATCAGCCGGGCAATCGGCGTGTCGAGTTTCTTGAAGAAGCCGGCGAGCAGTCCGAGCGTGACGCCGATCAAGGCGGAGAGCGCAACAACGGCCACCCCGACCAGGAGCGAGAGCCTGCCGGCATAGATCGTCCGCGAGAACACATCACGGCCGAACTCATCGGTGCCGAACCAGAACAGCTCACTTGGCGCCTTGAGCCGGTTGACGATCGAAAGCTTCGAGGGCGAGTAAGGCGCAATCCAGGGGGCCAGCGCCGCCAGAAGCACGAAGATGGTCAGGACGAGGATTCCGGCGGCGACCGTCTTGCGTTTGAGGAGGCGGCGAAGAAATTTGCTGCGCTCGCTTGGTGGGGTTTTCTCGGTTGTGGTTGCGATATCGGCCATCAGTAACGCACCCTTGGATCGACCAGCAGATAGAGCATGTCGATCGCGAAATTGATGAGGACGTAGAGGCCGGCAATCACCAGCAACGCGCCCTGGATGACGGGATAGTCGCGTCTGAGAACGGCAGAGACGACAAGATTGCCAACGCCAGGCAGGCCAAACACGGTCTCGGTTACCACGGCGCCGGAGATCAGCACGGCTGCGGTGAGCCCGAGAACGGTCAGGATCGGGATCAGTGCATTCTTCAGTGCGTGCTTGAGCACGACCTTGCGTTCGACCAGTCCCTTGGCTCTTGCGGTACGGATATAGTCGTCGCCCAGCACGTCGAGCATCGAGGCGCGGGTAAAGCGCAGGATTAGTGCGGAGGAGACGAGACCGAGTGCGAAGGCCGGCAATGTCAGATGGTACATGCGTTCAAAAAAGGACGCGCCGGGACCGCCATAGCCCGAGACAGGAAAGGCGTTCAGGCGCACGGCAAAAAACTGCATGAGAATGAGGCCGAGCCAGAAGCTCGGGATGCTCGCAGCCAGCATGGCGATGGTGGTCGACAACTGGTCGATAAAGGAGCCGCGCCGATATGCGGCATAGATGCCGATCGGCAGCGCGATGACACTTGCGATCACGAGCGAGAAGATCGTCAGGAAGAAGGTCGGCTCCGCGCGCTCGAGAAGGGCCGACGTGACCGGCATGTTGAGGAAGATCGACTGGCCGAGGTCTCCCTTCAGGAGCTGGCCGATATAGAAGAAGTACTGGACGACGATCGACTGGTCGAGACCCAGCCGGGCGCGCAGGTCGGCAACGTCCTGGGTCGTTGCATCGGGGCCGAGCATGACTGCGGCCGGATCGCCGGGTGTGACGCGCACGATCACGAAGACAATCGTGACGACGAGAAAAATCACAACTATCATGCCGAGGAGGCGCTGGAGGATGTAGCGTATCATGGAAAGCGGCTCCTATGTCCGCTGGAGCGGGATCATGGACGGATACCGGCCTCACGGCCGGCACCCGCCGCGCCTTCGGCCTACTTTTTGATCGACGCGTTCCAGAAGTAAGGCCAGGGCGCGGGATCGACACCCTGAAGCTTTGTCGACATGGCCGAGACGGCATTGAAGTCGCCAATCTTCATGAACGGAACTTCGTCGTACATCGTCTTCTGGACATTGGCCCAGAGCTCAACGCGCTTCTTTGGATCCACTTCTGTCGTGAAGGCATCGAAGACACTTTTGCGCGCCGGTGTATCCCACCAGCCGGGCGAACTCGGGGAGAGGGAGCCGATAAGAGCCGGTTCCGGAAGGAACGGGCTATGGCTGATATAGATGTCCCACAGCCCCTTGTCGGTTCGGCGCTGTGTCAGCGTCGCCCAGTCGACGACCTGCAAGTCGACCGCAAAACCGGCAAGCTTCAGGTATTCGGCCGCGACCTGGGCCATCTTGTAGTGAAACTCGTACTGGCGGCTGGTGAGGATGCGGATCGGCTCCCCATTGTAGCCGGCCTCCTTGGCAGCTTTTGCGGCGCCCTCGGGATCGGCAATATTGTAGTTTCCCTTGACACCGGCATCAGTGCTCCAGGCGAAGTTGCTTGGGTAAATATTGCCGTCGGCCGTGTAGAAGTCGGTGCCGCCGAAGGCTGCGGCCATCATGTCTTCCATGCTGAGTGCCTGGCGGACCGCCTTGCGGATCGCGACGTCTTTCGTGACGCCGGCAGCGGTGTTGAAGACGAAAACCGGATAGCCGAATGGCTTCAGCAGCAGAGGCTGGGTTGCCGTCGACGTCGTCAGCTTGTCAAAGGATTCGACCGGCAGTGAATCGATGTAGTCGTACTGGCCGGAGACAGCCGCCTCGACACGGGTATTCGCATCGGGCACGGGTACGAAGCGGATTTCGTCGAGATACTGGTGGCGGGCGCCGCCGTAACCGTCGCTCTCGCCGGAGCGTGGCTTGTAGTCATTGTAGCGGACGAGCTGAATATACTGGTCAGCCTTGCGCTCCTTCAGCATGTAGGGCCCGGTGCCGATGAATTCGCTCATCGTGTCGGCCTGCTTTTCCGCAGGAATGATGATCGCCGCGGAATTGTTGAAGGCAAGCAGCGAGACCAGCGGCGCGTAAGGCTGCTTCAGTTTGATGGTAACGGTTGACGGGTCGGTCGCGGTGATCGACTCGATGAAGGCCGCAGCCTGTTTGCCACGCGAGGCAAGCTTGGTCCAACGGTTGAGAGAGGCCACGACGTCATCGGATGCCATGTCGCTTCCGTCGTGAAACTTGACGCCGGTGCGCAGCTTGATCGTGTAAGTCTTGCCGTCGGCGCTGACCTCGGGAAGCGCCTCTGCCAGGAGCGGCGTCACGGCCCAGCTCTTGTCGAAAGTGTAGAGCGTTTCGAAGATGTGTTGGGTGACAATGCCGACAAGGTCGGCCGTCGATGTCATCGGATCGAGTGTCGGTGGTTCGCCGATCGTCGCGACGTTGATCACGCCGCCTTTTTCCTGCGCCAGCAGAAGCGACGGCGCTGCGATCAGCGCCGTGCTGACGAGGAATGCGAGCTTCCATCTCATATCTAACTCCCGATTTGTTCCACAATTATGTTATATGCGCTTTTATAAAAGAATACATGGCGGGTCAGTCCTGTCAATGCAGGATCGTCTCGTCTGCTCTGGAAAGCCGGCCACGCCCTCGGCCAAGGGTGCTGCAGAAACTTAGCAACGCCTGAAATTATATAGGGCGGGTCGCCTTATGGTTGCTGGCGCCAGGAGGGCTTTTGCCCCTTACTGTGCCCTCGAGGCAGGCCGCTGTTGGAGGGGAATTTGATGTCAATCGAAGCCCGACATGCATTGATAGCCAAGGCATTCAGCCGCGTCAGGCAGGCCGGATGCCCGCTGGAGACATCCGAGGAATTCGAGGGCTGGCTGGGCCAATGGGCTCGGGCCGACATCGACATCCAAACGCTTCGGAAACGCTACGTCGAATTGCTGCAGACCCGGGATGCTGCCTGGAGAGAGAGGCACGTGCTGGTTGATTGAATGCTTCTGAGGACCTGGAGGAGGGACTTTGATGAGTGATCGGGCGATGGGTTACCTGGTTGCGGCGGAGGTATGCGTCTTGTTCTGGATCGCTGTTGCGATGCTGGCGCTCGGCGCGGCTTAGGTCTGACTGACGGGCCGAGGCCGGTTGAATGGCGGCTCCGGCTGTCTATTCGGCTCTGGCCGCCTGCGTTGCGGCGCGAGCGGAAAGCTTGGAATTTTGCAGGCGCTCGGCAACGACATATTGTGCCGCAAGCCCGGCTGCAAGGGTGGCCGCCTCGAGTAGCAGCGGGAACTGATAGGCCTCCCGAAGAACCTGCAAGGCGATGCAGATCAACGAGCCCCAGGCAAAAACCGCAAGCCCCTGTTTTCCGAGGACGGTGACGGCGCCAAGCCGTTCTTCTGCAGCAATCCGAGCACAGATCGGCAACTGCGAGACGACGTAGGCGAGAGCCAGGATGTGGAGCAGGCGAGGAAGCGGAAGGGTAGCCTTGTCGAAGCCAACGAGGAACGCCGGATGGTTGCCCCAGCTCGTCAACTCGTAGTGCTGGCCCACGATCACGAAAAGCGAGAAGGCGAGGTAGGCAAGCGATGCCGTCATCAGCGTCAGGTTGTATCCGACGAAAGTCTCCTGTTTCCTCGATGCCATGCCCGCGCACAGACCGACGCAGTAAATGAGCTGCCACGAGAATGGATTGAGGAACCACATCCCTTCCGTCGGGAAGTTGGGAAGATTGATATTGAAGTAGCCTGCAGCGCCCCAGATGCTGACAGACACCGCAATCAGCGCCGGACGACTGATCGAGCCGATTGCGAGAAAGATCGGTGTTGCGGCAAGCAGCAAGATATAAAGGGGCAGGATGTTAAAATAGCCGAGCTGGTGGGTCATCGCCACGAAACCGGCTGCGGTTTTCCAGGGCGCTTCCAGGTAGGAGCCGAGGTTGACACGGTCCGACAGCGCGCCGGTCGCAAGAAAATGGTCGCCGGTCACGAGGATTGCGACCGCGAGGCCGGTTGTGGCGAGATGCACACCGTAAAGATGTCGTGCACGGCGCAGAATGCGCCCGGTCGCCACCATAACGTCCCGCCCAAAGGCACTCGAATAGGCGAGCCCGGCTGACATGCCGGACATCAGCACAAAGGCCTCTGCCGCATCGGAAAAGCCGAAGTTCTTCGACGTTAATCCTTCGAGAAAATTGCCAGGCACATGATTGATGAAGATCATGATCAGGGCGATTCCCCGGAAGAAATCGAGACGCCGATCGCGGCCGGCCGATTGAGAGGGAGGATGAGGCATTGCTAAATTGTTCCGACGATTCGTTGCGGATATGACGATGAGGCAACCGTTAAGCAGCCCCATCTGAAGCCCAGATGAACGCATGGTTCATGTTGTTATCCGCCTTGTGCTGACTGATGCCTGTCCGAGATATTGCTATTGTTCAACCCGCGCCTGCGCTGTTAACTGGGTATTCAGCATGTCGCTACGCGGGTGAGGAGGTCGTTGATGCCTCGATGTAAATCTGCGGAGTTGAGTCTTTCAGGCAATCTACGAGGCCAAGGAACATGAGCCTACCTTTTCATGAGACAGCGCTGGGGCGCGAGTTCGATCTTTTCGCTAATGAACTGGCGACGCTGCCACGGTCACCTGATGTCACAGCGCTGGAACTGCGTTTTGCGCTGTTGCGGGAAGCTGTCGCCATGCAGTTGGCAAAGCCTGGCCGGTTCACCTACACCTTGCCGACGTCGTTGTTTGATGCCTGACTTTGCATTCTTTCACGGCACGCCATGGGCGCATCGCCTCGATTTCCACGTGCATCATCGGACGACCCGGGAGAGGATAAACTGAGGCATGAGAACCGAGTTGCCCGAACCGACCGGCCTTGCGATCGATCCTGAATTTTTCAAACTGCTCATGGGCAGCTTTCTCCGGCTGGTTGGAAGGCCGCTTCTGGAAATGGGCAATGGACAAAGCTTTGGGCCCGACTCGCTATACCGGAGTACGTCGACCGTCATCCTTGCCCATGATACCGCGCCTGATCCACGATTTATCTACGCCAACATCGCCGCACAGCAGCGGTTCGAATATGCGTGGGACGAATTCATCGGGATGCCCTCGCGATTGTCTGCGGAAGCGCCGGACCGGGCGGAGCGCCAGTCGCTTCTCGAGGCCGTCGAGCGTCAGGGGTTCATCGCTGACTACCGGGGTATTCGGGTCAAGAAATCAGGAAAACGCTTCTGGATGGAGCATGGTGTGGTCTGGCAACTCATCGATGAGGCGGGCGATAGACATGGTCAGGCAGCAGCGTTTTCGAGCTGGACCGACCTGTAGGTGGGTGGGAGATTCACGACGGGCGTTCGGGAGCGCCGAACGGATAGCGGCCCTTGCTCACCGGGTGCATCGGCCCGTTCGTTTCCGATGATGCCGGGCATGTCTCTCGCACGACGTGATCTTGATAAGGGGATTGTACCGACGTTCCTGCTCGAGGCTCATCCAAAGCTCGGCATCGGCCAGTTTCCGATCTCGCGCCCTTTGGTCGGCTCAAAGTTTTCTCAGTCATTGTACCTTCCGATCGGACGTTCGAAGCGCGCACTGCGACGACCGAGTCCGACCAGATCATGACTGACTGTCCGCCATCCCGCCGATTGGCCCAGCTTGCAGCATTGAGCATCGCGAGCAAGTAAGCAGACAGCCTACCGCCGGACAATCACGCGGGTGCCCGGCTGGACCATGTCGTAGAGCTCCTCGACATCTTCACGGTACATACGAAAGCAGCCGCTCGAGGCGTTCGTGCCGATGGACCGCGGATCGTTGGTACCATGAATGCGAAGCAGGCCGTCGGCGAGATAGATAGCCCGCGTGCCAAGCGGATTGGACGGACCAGGCTGAACGACCGCAGGAAGTCTCGGATTCTTGCGCCGCATGTCCGGCGTCGGTCGCCACACGGGGTGCTTGGTCTTCGATGTCACCCGCGTCGTGCCAAACCATTGCTTGCCTTGGCGGCCGACGGCGATCGGATAGACCAGCTGTTTGCCTCTCGGGGTGGTGTAGACAAGCGTATGCTCGCGAGTTGCGATCTCGATCGTGCCGGTTGCCCTCCTCGTCTGGGTTCGACGCTCGGGCAGCGGCTCTCCATAGTAGGGAGGTGGCATGTAAGGGTTGTAGTACCCGTCATCGCCGTAGATGTCGTAGTCGTCATATGGCCCGTAGATCTGGGCACTCGACTGGCACACAGACAGCAAAAAAGCTGCCGCAACAAGAATCAGAAACTTCATTTTTGCTATCCGCCCGTTTAAGTACAAGTTAGCCGGGAATTCTGTGGCGGCATTGAGGCATCCGACCCCCCGGGATTCAGTGTGATCCAGAGGAGGAAAGCTGAAATCCCGGAATTGCCGGCCGATAGCTGGGACATACTTCAAAAATTCGACGCGGATCCCGGTCGATCCGTGTTCTCGCCATTTCGAGACGACGGGCGCAGATGGTTGATACTGATTACGCCGCGGTAAGACTGTCCGGCTGCTCGCACTCAGGTAGTTTTGTGGCGAAGATGCAACTATCAGTCCCGGCGCACTGCGGCCGACCACGTCGATATTTGAGGAACACTCAGAATAACGTCGTCGCGTGCGAATGCGGACAGTCTGTCTGGGACCTGTCACTGGACGTGTGCTTTGCGCTTAACACCTCGTTATCCGACCTATGGCATGGGCTGGCGGCGAGCGTGGTTTGAGGTCGTCATTCGTCTTCTTTTGGCTCAGTCTGAGAGGCGAAAGAGGCAGAAAACGACACGGGGTTGCAGTCGATTGCTGCGAGATGTCCCGAAGCCAGAAGGAGCACAGGTGTCCAAAAGCAACCTCCCCATCAGGCGACGGCCGATCCCTGGCCTCCTGTCGATGCTACGCGGCGGCGCTCTCGGAATCGGCGTGACCAGCTGCCTCGTTAACATCCTGGGGCTTACGGGCTCGCTTTTCATGTTGCAGGTCTACGATCGGGTCATTCCCAGCCGGAGCCTGCCGACCCTGATTGGACTGATCGCAATCGTTGTCACGCTGTTCGCCTTCCAGTGGCTGCTTGACCTCACACGCTCGCTTTTGCTCGGGCAGGTCGGGCGAACCGTCGACGAGCGCTTTGCCGGCCGAGCCTTTTCCGAGGTCGCGCTCGCCGCATCGAGAAAGCAGACTCAAGATGCGGGAGTCCAGTCGATCCGCGATATCGATACTGTGCGCGGTTTTTTGTCCGGCTCCGGCCCAGGAGCTCTTTTCGATCTCCCGTGGATGCCGTTCTATCTTGCCTTGTGTTTTCTCTTCCACCCCTGGATTGGTGTGACCGCAGCGACAGGCGCCCTTGTTCTGGCGGGCCTCGCGTGCATGGCCGAACTCAAATCCAGGAAACCGATCGCTGAGACGGCTACCCTCCTTGCCGAGCGGATGGATTTTGCCGACGCCGTCAGGCGTAATTCGGAAGCGGTGGTCGCCATGGGTTTTGCAGCCAGGCTTTCGACACGGTGGGCCGGCCTCAATCAGCGTCACCTTGACAGTCACCTGCAAAGTTCGACCCTCATCAATACGCTTTCGACGCTCTCGCGATCGGCGCGGATGTTTCTTCAGTCAGCGGTGCTTGCGGTCGGTGCGGTCCTGGTCATTCGCCAGGAAGCGACGGGAGGTATCATGATCGCGAGCTCCATTCTCGTCAGTCGAGCACTTGCACCGATCGAACTTGCCATTGCGCATTGGCGAGGATTTGCCGCCGCGCGACACGCCTGGTCACGCTTGAACCAGGAGGCACCCGACGCCGACGACGCCGGACATGACGTCGAGCTGCCTGCGCCCAAGGGCTCGCTGACGGTCACCAATCTCCATCTCGGTGCACCGGGGTCAAAGACCCCGATCATTCGCGGCCTGTCGTTCGATGTGCATGCCGGCGAAGCGATCGGCATTGTCGGCCCGAGCGCGTCGGGAAAGTCATCACTGGCACGGGGGATCGTCGGTCTGTGGCCAGCCTTTGCCGGCGACGTCAGGCTCGACAAGGCCTCGCTTGGGCAATGGTCGCGAGCGGCACTTGGTCGACATATCGGCTACCTGCCGCAGGATGTCGCCTTGTTCGATGGGACGATCGCCGAAAACATCGCACGGTTCGACCCAGACGCTCCTTCCGATCTGATCATTGCCGCCGCGCGAGCAGCTGGTGTCTACGACATGATCGTCGGGTTGCCATTGGGATTCGACACGCAGATTGGCAAAAGGGGTGCTGTCCTGTCTGCAGGACAACGGCAGCGCATTGGTTTGGCAAGAGCACTTTATGCCGATCCGTTCCTGGTTGTCCTCGATGAACCGAACTCGAATCTCGATGCGGAAGGCGAAGTTGCGCTTTCCCAGGCAATCGAGAACGTGCGCTCGCGCAAGGGTGTCGTGCTGGTCATCGCCCACCGGAAAAATGCGCTTGCCGGGGTCGACAAGGTGCTCGTTCTCGAAGGTGGACGCGCAAAGGCCTTCGGCCCGCCGCATGCGGTCCTCAACACGGCGCCAAAGTCGACGGCCGTTTCAGGTTCCTTCGTAAGGCTCTTGCGTGCGGGTGGGGAGCTGTCATCATGATCAGGCTGTCTGCGACATCACCGGAAAAAGCAATTCGCCGTCTCACAGTGCTTTCTCTGACAACAGCCATCGTTCTCGTCGGTGCGCTTGGCGGCCTGGCGTCCGCAATTCGTATCAATGGTGCGGTGATTGCACGAGGAACGCTTGTCGTCGAAAGCTACGTCAAGCCGGTTCAACATCAGAAGGGCGGGACGGTCAGGCAGGTCTTCGTGCGCAACGGCGATCGCGTTGTCGCGGGACAGGTCGTCCTTCACCTCGACGATACGCAGACGAGAGCAAGCCTTGCGATCGTGTCGAGACGGTTAAAAGAGCTGGCAGCGCGATCGGCGCGCCTGGCAGCGGAGCGGGACGGCGTCGATGCAATCGCCTTTCCGGCAGCCCTTGGCGATGAAAACCCGGGCGAGGCTGCCGCACTGGAAAGGGGTGAGCAGAGGCTGTTCGATGACCGCCGCGCCTCCCTGCGGGGACGTATGGCGCAATTGCGGGAAAGGGTCAGCCAACTGAACCAGCAGGCCGAAGGATTGATCGCGCAGCAGGACGGCAAGCGCCGGGCAATCACCATTATCGAGAAGGAACTCGCCAGCCTGGAACCGCTTCTCAGGCAGGGCGTCATTCCCGCAACGAGAGTGTACGCCCTGCAGCGGGATGCAGCCGACCTCACCGGCGAACTTGGCAGCCTCATCGCGTCGAGTGCAGAAGTGAAAGGGAAGGTCGCGGAAACGGAGCTGCAGATCATTCAGGTGGGTGATGACCAAAGGAGCGAAGTCTCCGAGCAACTGAGGCAAGCGGAAAGTGACAGCAGCGAATTCGCAGAACGGCGTGTTGCAATAGAGGACGAACTTGATCACGTCGATATTAAGGCGCCGCAGGACGGCATCGTCCATCAACTGGCCGTTCACGCGCCGGGCGCCGTGGTTGGGCCTGCGGAAAAGATCATGCAGATCGTGCCCGATCACGACGTGCTTACGCCGGAGCTTCGACTGTCGCCGCAGGATATCGATCAGGTGGCCGTCGGCAAGGAGGTGATCCTCCGGTTCTCTGCCTTCAGCTCGAGGACGACCCCCGAACTGCGGGGGCGGGTTGCGTCCATTGCCGCCGATCTGACGACGGACGCTCATTCGGGTCAACCCTACTATACCTTGCGTGTCGCTGTTGCCGTGACCGAATGGAAGAGGCTCGGGGAGCTGTCACCTGTTGCCGGAATGCCGGTTGAAGCCTTCATCGAGACCGGCGATCGCACGGCATTGGCCTATCTTGCAAAACCGTTAACGGACCAGTTGGCGCGCGCATTTCGGGAGGAGTAGGCAACCGTTCTGGGAGGAGGAACCCAATGAGGCATGTCTTAATCCGAAGGAGTTGATAATGGCAAAGTCAGTACAGAACGCAGTCGGACAAACGCTCTATTACAGTGGTCCGTCGACAGCATGGTTTTCGGCGACCGGCTCGGGTCCGGTGTTGGACGGCACGGCGGGAAACGACTCCATATGGGGCGACAGTTCGGTCAATGTCACAATGCAGGGCGGGACCGGCGACGATATCTATTACCTCTATTCCGGCATCAACCGGGCGGTTGAGGCTCCCGGCGCAGGTGTCGACACGATCAACACATGGATGAGCTATACGCTGCCCGTCAACTTCGAAAACCTGACGGTGACCGGCAACGGACGCTACGCGTTCGGCAACGCAACGGATAACATCATTTCCGGTGCGTCGGGAAGCCAGACGATCGACGGGGGGGCCGGCAACGACGTCCTAATCGGGGGAGGCGGGGCTGATGCCTTCCTCTTTACCCGTGGCCACGGCAGTGATCTGATCGTCGACTTCAGCAGCGACGACACCGTTAGGCTCAATGGCTACGGCCTTTCGTCGTTTGATCAGGTTCTGGCGCACACCACCCAGGAGGGTGCCAACCTGCGGCTGGATCTCGGCGGTGGCGAGAGCCTTGTCTTCGCCAACACCCAGGTTGCGGACCTCAAGGCGAGCCAGTTCCAGCTGACGCTTGACCGTTCCCATCTGGCGCTGAGCTTCGACGACGAGTTCAACAGCCTGTCGCTGCGCAGCGGCGGCCAGGGGACGTGGGATGCCAAATTCTGGTGGGCGCCGGAAAGCGGCAGCACGTTGACGGGCAACGGGGAGCTGCAGTGGTACATCAATCCGTCTTACGCGCCAACCGCCGCGGCAAATCCCTTCTCGATCCACAATGGCATCCTGACGATTTCGGCGGAGCCGGCATCGCAGGCGCTCCAGTCACAGATTAATGGCTACGACTATACGTCGGGCCTCCTGAATACCCACTCATCCTTTGCCCAGACCTACGGCTATTTCGAAATCAGGGCCGACATGCCAACGGAGCAGGGTGTCTGGCCTGCCTTCTGGCTTCTGCCGGAGGACGGGTCGTGGCCGCCTGAACTCGACGTGGTCGAGATGCGCGGACAGGAACCGAACGTCATCAACGCAACCGTCCACAGCGAACACGGCGGCGCACATACGATGACGTCCTTCCCGGTCAAGGTGCCCAGCACGGACGGGTTTCACACTTACGGCGTCCTGTGGGACGAGGATCATGTCACTTGGTATTTCGATGATGTCGCCGTCGCGCAGACCGACACGCCAGAGGATATGCATGACCCGATGTACATGCTGGTCAACCTTGCGGTCGGGGGGGCTGCGGGAACGCCAAAGGATGGTCTGGTACACGGCTCGGATATGCAGATCGACTATATCAGGGCTTACGCTCTGTCCGACAGTCCGGTGCATGTCGCGGCCAGCACCAGTGACTGGCATGTCTGAGCGGTAGTGAAGTCGCGGGCGTTCGACGTCCCGCGGCGTCACCCTCGCCGGGCGGTCCTTGCAGTATCGAAAGCAGTTCCATTCACGGCGAGTTAATCGACGGCAGGAAGAACTCCACGTCCTTGCGAAGGCGGTCCTCCAGTCGCTCGATACGGTCGTGCCAAAACCTCTCCGCTTCGGGTGGGTCGGGCTCCCAGACGCGAACGGTCTGGTGATCGTCGTCAATCTTCACCCTTCTTTTTCCGCCGAGTCGGAGATATTCCTCAGCGAGCATGCGGCCTTCGGTGCTTTCCATTGTTGGATCACATCCTTTCAGCTCCTGCGACGGAAATATCGCAAACACATAAACGCGCGGTCCCGGCCATCGTTCCGAAAAAGATTGAGCTATCCAAAAGGAACGTTGGTATCACGGAAGGGAAATGTCTTTCCAGTCGCAGGGCCCAGTCCGTTCGATTGCTCCGGTCAGTTCTTTTCCGACGGCCTTGAGAGGGCCTGGCAGGATTCACGTACCGTCAGACGGCCGGCGGATCCAGAATAAGCTCGCTGCATGTTCGCCAATAGCCTGCATAGGTTGGGGAATGGCTGTCAGGTTCGGCTGGAAGACGTTGGCCCAGTGAAGATCGTCAAAGCTCGATACCGAGATGTCGTCAGGGCAGGTAGCCCATGTCGCGGATCGCCTTCAGCACGCCGATCACCATCAGGTTGTTTGCCGAAAAGATCCCACTCCGCAAAATCTGGCAGCACAAGGAGCTGCATGGCGGTATTACAAGCGCGTCGCGATAGCCCGAAAGCCTGCTGCGACCGGTCGACGTGTCCAGTGAACCCGAGATTTAGCCAATGCGTCGATGGCCGACGCTGATAAGATAGTCGATGGCTAGGCATCCCGTTCACGGAAATTGCCGATGCGCACCAACTCGTCCTCATAGGAGAGTTTTGCGTTTTCCCATCGTCCCAGGTGTCTCTGCCTGAAATGGCGGACAAAGCTTGCAAACTACGGTCGGATCAGTCGCAGAAGCTTTTGAAACCTGCGGGCGATCCCGATTGGCCGCGGTGTTTCGTCAGAATCGGTGGGAGGCTGGTCGTGAAAAGACGGCTCCCCGATCTCCTCCGGCCGTGCGGTTTCGGCCTTGATCGATTGTTCCTGGTCATCGGTCGTCGCAACGCGGAGGCCCTCCCTGGCCTTTGCCGCATCGATCAATGCACGCTTCTGGCCGCCCCACAGCCTGACGTGATGGGCGATGACATCATTCGGCTTCACCTCAAATGCCGATGGCGTGTCTTGAAGCATATCGAGGAAGGCCCGTTCTGCTGCCTCAGTTTCGCTGTCCGCGAGGACGAGCCGTGTTTGCGTTACGAGATAGTAGGGCACACTGAACGTTCTCGCTGATTTGAAAGGGGGATCGACGTCCACTGAAGGACAACTAAGGATAATGAGCTCGCTACAGTTTGTGGTACGTCGTGTAAACTCGATTCTACCGTTGTCCGGTTGTTCCCGATGAATACGAGGAAGCTTGTTCAAGCCAACCATATTTCGATCCATCATCCTATTGGAGTTCTGTCTCGAACGCGCCAAGCAGTCCGACTGTCATGCCATTGCGCTCGGCCCGCTGTTCATCGGACGCGCCAGGGCCACTGCTCCCATTTGATTAGCGAAAAGGCCGTGACGGGTGGTACGGTATCGGATGGGTCGAACCAGGGGCAAGTCACACGTCGCGTGTGGGCTGCGACTGAAGCGCTGCCTCCGGCCTGCCTGAGAGGAGCCAGAGGAAGGGAGGCTTTTCTGCCTGTCCGAACTCGTGCGAACATTTTGGCTGCGATCGCTTGAGGTCTATCGCTGGCTCCGTGTGCGAGGTCCCTTTTACCTGGGTCAAACATCCCGGCACGCGCTCGATGTGCAACAAGTTCGTTTGGGACGGAGCCGGTGTGCTTGTGCGCACGTTTTCAAGCTCAAAAAAGCATTATTGAAAATTCCCTTTAAAATTCAGGGAGATGTAAGAATTCTCTCTTTTTTTGAAAAGCCCTCTTGATCTGAAAAAGGGGTAGGATCTATAAGCCCACTCACTGAACGAGGGCGGCGGCGCTGCTGGCGACGAAGTCCTTCGCTCTAGAGATTTCTTTGAGATTGGC
>NZ_JACIAH010000016.1 GCF_014194695.1 Rhizobium sp. BK399
CGGCCGAAGTCTTCCGAAAGAAACTGCTCGCGCAGATCAGACATGCCGGCTAGCTTGATGAGCCACAAAAGTCGCGGTTCAGCATGAACTCACACGAAGCGGTTCCATCTTCAAACCCGACGAGAACACGATAATGGCCATGATTTCGTGGTGGTGGATGGAGCTCCCCTAGTTTGTCCTACAGTTGAATATGCGAATGGCGGCGTTGATCGCGCGGATGCATGAGAAACGATCAGCAGACAGAAATTGCACCTTTGCTCCGCCGCTACGGCATGACGATCACTCGCGAACTGGTTCGGGATTTTTGCCATGATCGCGACACTCCGATAACGGCGCCGCCGCCGGGCGGCATGTATAGTCGTTGAGCGCAACAGCCCGGATGCATCGCGCTTATATAAATATTAGCAATGAGGTATATGGGGAGTGCCTGATATTAATCAGGTGGATGACTCGGCTTTCTCCATCGCCAGCTATCCGTTTCTACCCGTTTCTTTGGTTCCCTCAGCCATCCTTGCCCGCGTGAGTGGGCAGTCGATGGAGAATGGCGAGGAACTTCGTTCTCGATCCACTCGATCGGGGGAAGTTCCTTGCTTGGATAGCGGGTTTTCTCTCGATCTTAACAGACAAGAGGAATCCTATGAATCTCCTCAAAGCAACTGCCATTATTCTTACGGTATTCTGCGGCCTTGCCGCCTTCGCGATTGCTACGCTGCCCATTATTTTTCCGACGGTGCACAGCACCGCGATGCTTGACGAACTTTTCAAGGTGATGACCTTCCTGTTTTCGACAGGTGCGGGCGCACTGCTCTTCAAGGCCCTCGGCTAGGCTGTAGACGCAGGCGGGGTCGCGAGGCGTCGCGACCCCGCCACCAAAGCGAAAGCGCCATGCCTTCCTGCCCCTTCCCTTGTCCGTAGACTGCTTTAGAATACGCTGACACAGCCGGAGCCGTTGCCATGCGCGCCATTCTTGCAATTTTCATTCTGTTTGCCGCGTCTTTCGTTTTTCTTGGTACCACTCGGGCCGAGGATCCGATCGACACGACGCGTACGATGATCGAGGCGCAGATCAAGGCATTCTTGAACGACGATGTTGATACGGCCTATTCCTATGCTGCGCCCGGTATCAAGGCGATCTATCCCGACAAGAATGTTTTCTTCGCGATGGTCAAGAAGAGCTATGAGCCGGTTTATCATCCCGGCAACTATGCCTTCGGCCGCAGCCGATCGATCGACAACGGCGCGATGATCTATCACGAGGTACTGATATCAGGACGCGACGGCAAGGACTGGACCGCGATTTATCAGGTGGCCCGCCAACCCGACGGAAACTACAAGATCAATGGCGTCCAGATCGTGCCGAACACCGAAAGCAAGGGCATCTGAGTGGCGGGCAGGCGGGCTTCCACCGGACGGAGTGCAGTGCCCTTCCCGTCTTATACCGGCTCCAGGTCGCCCCTCGCCCATTCTTCCTGGGTCTCTGCCATAAAGTCGGCAAACCGGCCTTCAGCGATCGCCTTGCGGATGCCCTGCATCAGTTCCTGGTAGTAAGCAAGATTGTGCCAGGAGAGCAGCATGCCGCCGAGCGCCTCATTGGCGCGTACGAGGTGATGCAGGTAGGCGCGCGAGTAGTCACGCGAAGCCGGGCAATTCGACTGGTCATCGAGCGGACGCATATCCTCGGCGTGGCGGGCGTTGCGGATGTTGACCTTGCCGCGGCGCGTAAAGGCAAGCCCGTGCCGGCCGGAACGGGTCGGCATGACGCAGTCGAACATATCGATGCCGCGAGCGACGGACTTCAGGATGTCGTCAGGCGTGCCGACGCCCATGAGGTAGCGCGGCTTTTCCGTCGGCAGCACCGGCAGCGTTTCCTCGAGCATCTTCAGCATGACGTCCTGAGGCTCGCCGACAGCGAGACCGCCGACCGCATAGCCCTTGAGATCGAGATCGGTCAGGGCCGCGGCCGAGCGGACTCGAAGTGCCGGCACATCCCCACCCTGCACGATGCCGAACATCGCCTTCCCCGGTTGGTTGCCGAAGGCGATCTTGCATCGTTCGGCCCAGCGTAGCGACAGCTCCATGGCGCGCTCGATTTCGCGCGGTTCCGCAGGAAGTGCCACGCACTCGTCGAGCTGCATCTGAATGTCGGAATCCAGCAATCCCTGGATCTCGATCGAACGCTCCGGCGACATGTGGTGCAGGCTGCCGTCGACATGCGACTTGAAGGTTACTCCCTGCTCATCGAGCTTGCGAAGGCCGGAGAGCGACATGACCTGGAACCCGCCGCTGTCGGTCAGGATCGGCCCGTCCCAGCGGATCAGCTTGTGAAGACCGCCGAGGCGGGCAACGCGTTCGGCCGTCGGGCGCAGCATGAGATGGTAGGTATTGCCGAGAATGATGTCGGCACCGGTATCGCGAACCTGGTCAAGATACATCGCCTTGACGGTGCCGACGGTGCCGACAGGCATGAAAGCAGGCGTGCGGATCGTGCCGCGCGGCATAGAGACCTCGCCCAGGCGGGCACCAGCGTCGGTCGTCTTGAGGGTGAACTGGAAGTTCTCGGTCATTTAGGTTTTCCGGAAAAGGAGGCTGGAATCGCCATAGGAATAGAAGCGGTAGCCCGTCGAAATCGCGTGGCTGTAAGCTGCGTGCATCGTCTCGAAGCCGGCAAAGGCCGAAACGAGCATGAACAGCGTGGAGCGAGGCAAATGGAAGTTTGTCATCAGCATGTCAACCGCCTTGAAGCGGTAGCCGGGCGTGATGAAGATGCCGGTGGCGCCTGACCAAGCCCGGATTTCTCCGTTCTCCTGCGCGGCACTTTCGATCAATCGGAGCGACGTCGTGCCGACGCAGATGATGCGCCCGCCCCTTGCCTTCACGGCATTGAGGCTCGCAGCCGTCTCGGCGCTGACATAGCCGCTCTCAAGATGCATCTTGTGATCGTCGGTGTCGTCGGTCTTCACAGGCAGGAAGGTGCCGGCGCCGACATGCAGCGTCACGAAATGTCGCTCGACGCCTGCCTTGTCGATGGCTTCGAAAAGATCTGGCGTGAAGTGAAGCCCGGCCGTAGGAGCCGCGACGGCACCCTCCTCGCGGGCATAAATTGTCTGGTAGTCGGCGCGGTCGCGCTCGTCCTCGGCCCGCTTGGCGGCGATATAGGGCGGCAGCGGAATATGGCCGACGGAATGGATGGCCTCGTCGAGCATCGGTCCGGAAAGGTCGAAGGCAAGCGTGACTTCGCCGCCCTCGCCCTTCTCTTCGACAGTGCATTCGAGCTTGCCAAGAAGGCAGCTGCTACCATCGTGGCCGAACGAGATACGGTCGCCGATCTTGATGCGTTTGCCGGGCTTTGCGAAGGCCTTCCAGCGGCTGGCGCCGATGCGCATGTGGAGTGTCGCCGAAACCTGCTGACCGCCAGCACCTTCGCGATGACGGATGCCCTCAAGTTGTGCCGGGATCACCTTGGTGTCGTTGAAAACAAGCGCGTCCCCTGCTCTCAGAAAGCTGGGCAGTTCGCTTACCCGATGGTCCGACAGCTGCACCTCCCTGCCAGGGTCGACGACGAGCAGACGCGCGCTGTCGCGCGGCTCGGCTGGCCGCAGGGCGATCCGTTCATCCGGCAGGTCGAAATCAAAGAGGTCTACGCGCATCACTCAAAATCCAGGCAAAGCGAAACCCGCCCCACGCTTTCGCGCAAGGGCGGGTTTCAGCAGAAATCACAATCAGACGTCAGCGGCAACCCGCATCGAGACGATCGAGTCCGGATCGACGACCGGCTCGCCCTTCTTGATCTTGTCGACGTTGTCCATGCCTTCGATGACCTGACCCCAGACGGAGTACTGCTTGTTCAGCCAGGGAGCGTCGGTGAAGCAGATGAAGAACTGCGAGTTGGCCGAGTTCGGGTTCTGCGAGCGAGCCATCGAGCAAGTACCCCTGATGTGGCTGACGGCAGAGAACTCAGCCTTCAGGTCCGGCTTCTCGGAGCCACCCATGCCGGCGCGACCCGGGTTGAAGCTTTCGCTGCCCTTCTTGCCGAACTTCACGTCGCCGGTCTGCGCCATGAAATCGTTGATGACGCGATGGAAGACAACGCCGTCATAGGCCTTCTCGCGAGCGAGTTCCTTGATGCGGGCGACGTGCCCCGGCGCCACTTCCGGCAGCAACTGGATGACAACCTTGCCCTTGGTGGTTTCCAGGATGATGGTGTTTTCGGGATCTTTGATCTCGGCCATTCTTCTTCTCCTACTTGTCTTGAAACTTACTTCTTGCCGACGGTGACTTTGATCATCCGGTCGGGATTGCTGACTTCGCCGTTCTGGCCTTCGCCGCGCTTGATCTTGTCGACGTTCTCCATGCCGGAAACGACCTTGCCGACGACGGTATACTGGCCGTTGAGGAAGGATCCATCAGCGAACATGATGAAAAACTGCGAGTTGGCCGAGTTCGGATCCTGCGAGCGGGCCATGCCGACCGTGCCGCGAACGAAAGGCGTCTTCGAAAACTCTGCAGGCAGATCGGGCAGGTCGGAGCCGCCGGTGCCGGCAAGGCTTGCATCAAAGCCCTTTTCCATGTTGCCGAACTTCACGTCGCCAGTCTGCGCCATGAAGCCTTCGATGACGCGATGGAAGGCCACGTTGTCATATGCGCCCTTCTTGGCAAGCGCTTCGATCTGCGCGACGTGCTTCGGCGCAACGTCGGGCATAAGCTGGACTACGACCGGGCCGTCCTTCAGCTGGATCGTCAGCGTGTCACTGGACTGCGCGAACGCGTCGCCGGCGAACGAAGCAAGGTAAAGCACGCCTGCAAATGCGAGATAGAAGAGTTTCATGTTGGCTCCGTTGCGGCGAAAATGTCGCCTAGGATTTGCGCTTGGATTGAAGGGCTTTCAAGACGGCAGCCGGTACAAAGGCGCTGACATCGCCTCCCATGGCAGCGATTTGCCGGACCAATGTGGCGGTTATGGGCCGCGAGGCTGTTCCGGCCGGTAGAAAGATGGTTTGAATGTCAGGCGCCATCTGGCGGTTCATGCCGGCCATCTGCATTTCGTAGTCGAGATCGGTACCGTCACGCAGGCCGCGGATCAGGAGCGCAGCGCCATGAGTGCGCGCCGCATCGACCACGAGATTGTCGAAGGAAACGACCGAGATATTCCTGGCCTTCTCAGGCAGCGCATCCGCCAGAGACTGGCGAATGAGATCCGCCCGCTCATTGAAGGAAAAGAGCGGCGTCTTGCCGGGATGGATGCCGATCGCGACAATAACCTCGGACGCAACATTCAGCGACTGGATGAGCACATCCAGATGTCCGTTGGTCAGTGGGTCGAACGACCCCGGATAGAAAGCTGTCGTCATTGGCCTAGCCGTTTGTTTCGACGCCTTTTGTCACGGATAAAGGTCGCCCGCAAGTCGTTTGCCCGTCGCTGAACGGTGGATGAATGCGGCATTCAAGCCGGCTTCAGGCGAGATCTCTATAACAGAGAGCGTCAACAGCCGATGTCATTCCGGCATCGGCCCCTCCCCGGAAGCGCTCATGCTGATCATCATTGTTGCACTCGCTGTCATCGTCTCGCTGCTTGCCGAATTTTTCTACGGCTACGTGCAAGATAAGATGGATGCAGGTTGGGTTCGGCCAAGCGTGCGGGAACATTACGCAATCGTGCGTGCGACCGGAAATGTTGCGTTTAAACCGATTAAGAATTCTGAACGCCAGATGAACGACGCATTCAAAGTCGCTTCAGATCGGCCTTGGTAAATGACCGGCCAATACCCCTGGAACCATTTTCGCACGCATGCGTTCACTCAACCGAAGCGTAACGCGATACGCTGCACAAGGAAGAAAAAATGCCCAATAAGATTACCATGATTAATGCCGTCTGGATGGTAATGATGACCGGTATGCTTGCAGCGACTATCGCGCTCTACGATCACAAAGTGGATGCGTCCAAGGTATATGGCCCCTATGCGTCGGCACGCGCGGCGATAACGAGCCAGTACTAAGGAACGTGAACGCAAAGCCCAGGAGGATTGCTCATGTTCACGATATTGACTGTGCTTACTGCCCTAATCAGCATCATGTTTGTCGTGTCCGTGGCCTCCACCATCGCCGCTCTTCGCCATGAAAGCGAAGAGTTGAAGAAGGTCGATGGAAAGCAGAGTTGGTTCTAGCGCTGACGCTGACCTAGGAACGCCCCGATTTCAAGGCCGGATGACTCTGTCATTCGGCCTTTTGCATGCTTGGGACGGCAATGGTGATCTCGCGTGTGGTGCCGACGAGAGACGCTCTTGGTCCGCTAGACGCCGAACCATCATGACGTCATCGATTTCCCTGCCGTCGCGCAAAAGAAAACCGGGCAGCTTGCCCGGTTTTCAAAGTCGCCATTTCACTACGTCAAGCGTCCGCGTCAGGCGCGCTCTCGGCGGCGGGCCCAATGTCGTCGCCATTCTCGGTAACGTCTTCTGCCTCTTCTTCCTCGGGCTCGCTGATGCGCTCGACGGATACCACCTTTTCGTCCTTAGCCGTCGAGAAGATAGTCACGCCCTTCGTCGCGCGGCTGGCGATGCGGATGCCGCCCACGGGGACGCGGATGAGCTGCCCGCCATCGGAAACCAGCATAATCTGGTCGCCCTCGTTAACCGGGAAGGCCGCTACCAGCTCGCCGATCTCCGCGGTCTTCGACGTATCGGTAGCCCGAATACCCTTGCCACCGCGGCCAGAAATCCGGAAGTCGTAAGAAGAGGAGCGCTTGCCGAAGCCCTTTTCGGAAACCGTGAGCACGTATTGCTCGCGCGCCTTCAGTTCTTCGTAGCGCTCGTCGCTCAGTTGCCCCTCTTCGGTGACCTCCTCGCCGACGAGCGAGATTTCCTCAGCGTCACCTGTCGTCAAGCGTCGCTCGCTTGCAGCACGCTTGAGATAGGCCGCGCGCTCCCAGGGCTCGGCATCCACGTGGCCGACAATTGTCATCGAGATGATGCGATCGCCATCACCGAGGTTGATGCCGCGGACACCGATGGAGTTGCGGCCGGCAAAGACGCGGACGTCATCGACGGGGAAGCGTATGCATTGGCCCAGCGCGGTAGTCAGAAGCACGTCGTCATGTTCGGTGCACGTCTCGACGGAGAGGATTTCGTCGCCCTCTTCCTCCAGCTTCATCGCGATCTTGCCGTTACGGTTGACCTGGACGAAGTCCGAAAGCTTGTTACGGCGAACGGTGCCGCGCGTTGTCGAGAACATCACGTCGAGCTTGTCCCAGCTTTCCTCGTCCTCGGGCAGCGGCAGAATGGTGGTGATGCGTTCGCCGGGCTCCAGCGGCAGCATGTTGATCAGCGCCTTGCCACGCGCCGTCGGCGTGCCGATTGGCAGGCGATAGACCTTCTCCTTGTAGACGATACCGCGCGATGAGAAGAACAGAACCGGCGTATGTGTGTTGAGAACGAATAGCTGGCTAACGAAATCCTCGTCTCGCGTCGTCATACCGGAGCGACCCTTGCCGCCACGGCGCTGCGCGCGATAGGTCGTCAGCGGCACGCGCTTGATATAGCCGAGATGCGAGACGGTCACGACCATGTCTTCGCGGGCAATGAGATCCTCATCGTCCATCTCAAGCCCGCCGTCCATGATTTCCGTGCGGCGCGGCGTGCCGAATTCGTCGCGAACCGCAGCAAGCTCTTCCTTGACGATTGTCTGGATCCGGACGCGCGACGATAGGATCTCAAGATAATCCTTAATTTCTTCGCCTATCTTATTGAGTTCGTCTCCAATTTCGTCGCGGCCAAGAGCTGTCAGACGCGCCAGGCGCAATTCGAGGATGGCACGCGCCTGCTCTTCCGAGAGGTTGTACGTCATATCCTCGTTGATACGGTGACGCGGATCATCGATCAGTCGGATCAGGCTCTCGACGTCGGATGCCGGCCAACGGCGGGTCATCAGTTCTTCGCGTGCGGTCTGCGGATCCGGCGCCTGCCTGATCGTGCGGATGATTTCATCGATATTGGCGACGGCAATTGCGAGACCGACCAATACGTGCGCCCGCTCGCGCGCTTTGCGCAAGAGAAATTTCGTTCTCCGGCTAACGACTTCCTCGCGGAAGAAAACGAAGGCGCGCAGCATGTCGAGCAGCTGCAACTGTTCCGGCTTGCCGCCGTTTAGCGCCACCATGTTGCAGCCGAAGGATGTCTGCAGCGGGGTATAGCGGTAAAGCTGGTTCAGGATCACGTCGGCATTTGCGTCGCGTTTCAGCTCGACGACAACGCGGTAGCCCTGGCGGTCGGACTCGTCGCGAAGGTCGGAGATACCCTCGATGCGCTTGTCGCGCACCAGTTCGGCCATCTTCTCGATCATCGTCGACTTGTTCACCTGATACGGGATCTCGGTGATGATGATCTGCTCGCGATCGCCGCGCATCGGCTCGATCGTCGCAACGCCGCGCATGATCACCGAACCGCGGCCGGTCTCGTAAGCCGAACGAATGCCGGCGCGGCCAAGGATCTTGGCGCCTGTCGGAAAATCCGGGCCAGGAATGATCTGCATGATATCCGGAAGTTCGATGGCCGGATTGTCGATCAGCGCGATACAGCCGTCGATGACTTCGCCAAGATTGTGTGGCGGAATATTGGTCGCCATACCGACGGCGATGCCGCCTGCCCCGTTGACCAAGAGGTTCGGGAATTTCGCGGGAACGACGACGGGCTCCGACAGCGTGCCGTCATAGTTGTCGCGGAAATCGACTGTCTCCTTGTCGAGATCGTCGAGCAGCGAATGCGCGGCCTTCTCCAGACGGCATTCGGTGTAACGCTCTGCCGCTGGCGGATCGCCGTCGACGGAGCCGAAGTTGCCCTGGCCGTCGATCAACGGCAGGCGAAGAGACCAGTCCTGGGCCATTCGCGCCAGCGCGTCGTAAATCGCCGAGTTGCCATGCGGATGGTATTTACCCATCACATCCCCGGTCACGCGGGCGCACTTGACGTATTTCTTGTTCCAGTCGATGCCGAGCTCGGACATGCCGTAGAGGATGCGGCGGTGCACAGGCTTGAGGCCGTCGCGCACATCAGGCAAGGCGCGGCTGACGATAACGCTCATCGCGTAATCGAGATACGACCGCTGCATTTCCTCCATGATGGAGATGGGCTCGATGCCTGGCGGGAGCTTCCCGCCGCCGGGGGGTGTTTGCTCAGTCAAAACGGATCACGATCTCTTCTAGAATCACTTGAAGATTTATAGCGGAAAGGCTGTTCCTGCGCCAATTTTGGCGAGAGTTTTGAACAGTCTTTTGCGGTCTTATGAGGGCAATTTTGGCCTCAATGGCAACTATTTACGCCATTCGAAGAGCGCCATTTGCCAAATTGATTTCTCCGCATCACAATCGTCCAAAACCGAGCGTTTATATGGGCTCATGGAGGGACAATGGCAAGCGCCGACCAACTGATCAACGCCTTCACGACGCTGCTTGTCACCATCGATCCGCCTGGCCTTGCGCCAATCTTCCTCGGGCTAACCACCGGTATGAGCCGTAGCCAGCGAAAGCAGGTGGCGCTGCGCGGCTCGATCATCGCCTTTGTCATCCTTGCCATCTTCGCGCTGTTCGGCGCGAGTGTGCTCGGTGTCCTCGGCATCTCGATCGGCGCCTTTCGCATCGCCGGTGGCCTTCTCTTGTTCTGGATTGCGTTTGAAATGGTTTTCGAGAAGCGGCAGGACCGCAAGGAGAAGACGAGCACGGCCGCAATCACCATCGATCATATCCATAATATTTCGGTTTTTCCGTTGGCGATTCCGCTAATCGCCGGTCCCGGCGCGATTTCCGCGACCATCCTGATTGCCGGGTCAATGCACAGCTCCATCGAGCGCGCGCAATTGATCATCGTCCTTGCATCGAACCTGCTACTGCTCTTTTTCTCCTTGCTTGTCGCTGAAAGAGTCGATCGTTTCCTGGGTGTTACGGGGCGCGCAATTCTGACGCGCCTTCTCGGCGTCATCCTGGCCGCGCTGGCAACGCAATTCGTCGTTGACGGCCTGAAGTCCACCTTGGTCACAATGCCCGCGGGCTAGGCCTGGAGTAGGCGCTTTTGTGCTTCCAGGATCGTTTGCCGAGGCGCATCGGCCCGTTCGAATATTTGATAAAGGAATAACTTTACTGCCTCGGCTTCGCGAAGCACGACCGAGGTCAGTGCCGGATCGGTTTCGGCCCATGCCCTCATCGTGGCGATTGATCTGCCGATGGCGCCGGACCTGCGCATCGCGGCGGAGTTGAACAGTTTGCTCTCAACCACGTACCAGACGAAAATCCGGATTGCGACAGATCTGATGTGCGGCTCCTCTGCGCGGAGAGACTTGAATTCGCCCCACAGCGTCCGCAAGTGGTTTTCGCTCAGGCGGTCGAGATCCAACCCCAATTCAAGAAGGTCGTGCGCGACCATCGTTCTCGCAGCACTGGCCGTCATTGACCGAAATTGGGAGTTCGCTTCTGTCATCCTACGAATATCGCGCGGGTCTGGAGATTTGAGAACCCAGCCGTGCCTATCCTTTCGGAGAGTGAAGCGCCGTCACTTTGACTAGAATGATCGACTGAAATGCATCGCGTCCGCCTATTCGACTGAGGTATCGCGATGGAATGGTGACCGGGCGCTGCCGAGATGGGCCCGGTCCGGCTGAAGTCTTGGGCCCGTGAGAAAGAGCCGGCTGCGCCGAGCCTCGAGCCAAAACGCGTTCGGCGCACCTCTCGGCGCGCCGTCAGAGATGCCGTGATGACGGCTTCGATCAGAACGGGATATCGTCGTCGAGGTCGCGCGAGAAGTTTCCGCCGCTACCGCCGCTGCTGCGGCCGGACGATTGCGAGGGCGCGCCGTAATCGTCGCCGTAGCCACCGCCGCCACCGAAATCGCCACCGCCGGCATTGCTGCTGCGACCGCCGCCAAAGCCGGAGCTTGCGCCTCCGCCCTCGCCGCGACCGTCGAGCATCGTCAGCGTCGAGCCGAAGCCCTGCAAAACGACTTCCGTCGAATAGCGGTCCTGGCCATTCTGGTCCTGCCACTTGCGGGTCTGCAGCGCACCTTCGATGTAGAGCTTGGCGCCCTTCTTCACATACTGCTCGACGACCTTGCAGAGGCCCTCGTTGAAGACCACGACAGTATGCCATTCCGTCTTCTCGCGGCGTTCGCCAGAGTTGCGGTCGCGCCAGGTCTCGGACGTCGCGATGCGAAGATTGGCGATCGGCCGGCCATCCTGGGTCCGCCGGATTTCGGGGTCAGCGCCCACGTTCCCGATCAGAATTACCTTGTTTACGCTGCCAGCCATACTTTCACCTTACCTGCCGCCCTGCCCGGCGGCGCTTGAAACAATCGGTGCACCTTAAACCATAGGGCGCCGGCGATGGGCGCCCATAGCCGGTTCATCCACAGAGAATTTTGTTCTTTATTTGTTCTAGTTTATCCCTATGATCCTGTCAACCGAATCGAAAACCTTGCAGCAGACGGACATTGAGCCTCGACTCGCCAGCCGGCATCACTAAATAAGGGGCTTGTTCCAGCACAGAAGCAGAAGACGATGAGCGAACTGAAGACGATTTCCATCCGCGGCGCGCGCGAGCACAATTTGAAGGGCATCGATCTCGATCTGCCGCGAAACAAACTGATCGTCATGACCGGCCTTTCGGGATCCGGAAAGTCGTCGCTTGCCTTCGATACGATCTATGCGGAAGGCCAGAGGCGCTATGTCGAAAGCCTGTCGGCCTATGCGCGCCAGTTCCTCGAAATGATGCAGAAGCCCGACGTCGATCAAATCGACGGCCTGTCGCCGGCGATTTCGATTGAGCAGAAGACGACCTCGCGCAATCCGCGCTCGACGGTCGGTACGGTGACCGAGATCTACGACTACATGCGTCTGCTCTTTGCGCGCGTCGGCATACCGTATTCGCCTGCAACCGGGCTACCGATCGAGAGCCAGACGGTCAGCCAGATGGTCGACCGCGTGCTGGAGTTCGGGGAAGGCACGCGTCTCTACATCCTCGCGCCGCTCGTGCGCGGGCGTAAGGGCGAGTACAAGAAAGAGCTGGCGGACCTGATGAAGAAGGGCTTCCAGCGCGTGAAGGTCGATGGCCAGTTCTACGAGATCGCGGACGTCCCAGGCCTGGATAAGAAGTACAAGCACGATATCGATATCGTGGTCGACCGCATTGTCGTCCGCCCCGATATGGCATCGCGGCTCGCAGACAGCTTCGAGACCTCGCTAAAGCTTGCCGACGGCTTGGCCGTTGCGGAGTTCGCCGACAAGCCGTTGCCGCTGGAAGAAACCGCCGCCGGCGGGTCTGCCAACAAGTCGCTCAACGAAACGCACGAGCGAGTCCTCTTCTCGGAAAAATTCGCCTGCCCGGTGTCGGGCTTCACCATTCCCGAGATCGAGCCGCGGCTTTTTTCCTTCAACAATCCAGCCGGCGCCTGCCCGACCTGCGACGGTCTTGGCGCACAGCAGAAGATCGACGCCAATCTGATCGTGCCCGAGCCTGAGCGCACGCTACGCGATGGCGCCATTGCGCCGTGGGCGAAGTCGACATCGCCCTATTACAACCAGACGCTGGAGGCCCTCGGTAAACACTACGGCTTCAAGCTCGGTGCGCGGTGGAACGATCTGTCCGATATGGTCAAGGACGTCATCCTGAATGGCACCGACGAGAAGATCGAGTTTCACTATGCCGATGGTGCGCGGTCTTATACCACGCATAAGAATTTCGAGGGCATCATCACCAATCTCGAGCGCCGCTGGAAGGAGACGGATTCCGCCTGGGCGCGCGAGGAAATCGAGCGCTATATGTCGGCGGCCCCCTGCCCGTCTTGCGGCGGCTATCGCCTGAAGCCGGAGGCACTTGCTGTCAAGATCAACGCGCTGCATATCGGCCAGGTGACCGACATGTCGATCCGCGTCGCCCGCGACTGGTTCGAAGTTCTGCCGCAGTCGCTGAGCGCCAAGCAGAATGAGATTGCCGTTCGCATCCTCAAGGAGATCCGCGACCGCCTGCGCTTCCTCAATGACGTCGGCCTGGACTATCTCAGCCTGTCGCGAAACTCCGGGACCTTGTCCGGTGGCGAGAGCCAGCGCATCCGGCTGGCGTCGCAGATCGGTTCCGGCCTGACCGGCGTCTTGTATGTCCTCGACGAGCCGTCGATCGGCCTGCATCAGCGCGACAACGCTCGATTGCTCGATACGCTGAAGCACCTTCGTGATATCGGCAATACCGTGATCGTGGTCGAGCATGACGAGGACGCGATCTTGACCGCCGACGATGTCGTCGACATCGGTCCGGCGGCCGGCATCCATGGTGGCCAGGTGATCGCCCACGGTACGCCGCAAGAGATCATGGCGAACCCGAAGTCGCTGACCGGCAAATATCTGTCCGGTGAACTCGGCGTTCCGGTTCCAGACGAACGGCGCAAGGCCAAGAAGGGCAAGGAGATCAAGGTCGTCGGTGCCCGCGGCAACAATCTGAAGAATGTCACCGCCTCCATCCCTCTCGGCGTCTTTACGGCCGTTACCGGCGTATCGGGGGGCGGCAAGTCCACGTTCCTGATCGAGACGCTGTATAAATCTGCCGCGCGGCGCGTCATGGGCGCGCGTGAAATTCCCGCCGATCATGACCGCATCGACGGTTTCGAGCACATCGACAAGGTCATCGACATCGATCAGTCGCCGATCGGCCGCACGCCGCGCTCCAACCCCGCGACCTATACGGGCGCGTTCACCCCGATCCGCGACTGGTTTGCCGGTCTGCCGGAAGCGAAGGCGCGCGGCTATCAGCCGGGACGCTTCTCGTTCAACGTCAAGGGCGGACGCTGCGAAGCCTGCCAGGGCGACGGCGTCATCAAGATCGAGATGCACTTCCTGCCTGATGTCTACGTCACCTGCGATGTCTGTCATGGCAAGCGCTACAACAGGGAAACGCTCGACGTCACGTTCAAGCACAAGTCGATTGCCGACGTGCTGGATATGACTGTCGAGGAAGGCGTCGACTTCTTCGCGGCTGTTCCAGCCGTGCGTGACAAGCTGCAGGCGTTGAAGGATGTTGGCCTTGGGTACATCAAGGTCGGGCAGCAGGCCAATACGCTGTCCGGCGGCGAGGCGCAGCGTGTCAAGCTGGCCAAGGAGCTGTCGAAGCGGTCGACCGGCCGTACCCTCTATATCTTGGACGAGCCGACGACTGGCCTGCATTTCCACGATGTCGCCAAGCTCCTGGAGATGCTGCAGGAGCTGGTCAATCAGGGTAATTCGGTCGTTGTGATCGAGCACAATCTCGAGGTGATCAAGACCGCGGACTGGATTCTCGATTTCGGTCCGGAAGGCGGCGATGGTGGCGGCGAAATCGTCGCCGTCGGCACGCCTGAAGCGATCGTCAAGGAGAAGCGGTCCTATACCGGGCAATTCCTGAAGGAGTTGCTTGAACGGCGACCTGCTGGAAAAGCCGTAGTGGCAGCTGAGTGATGCTGAGAGCGGCGTCGCTCGATGATCTGCAGGCGGTCGAAGCGCTGACCGCCGAAGCCTATGCTCCATATACGCGTCTGCTTGGGCGCCCGCCGATCCCCGTCACCGAGGACTACGCGCCGCGCATTGAACGCGGTGAGGTCTGGCTGCGGGAGGTACTCGGCGGGCTTGCCGGTCTGGCCGTCATTGAGCGGCACCCGGACCATGTGATGCTCTTCAGCGTCGCCGTCTCGCCGAAATTTCAGGGCGGCGGTCACGGTCTTGCCATTCTGAGATGGGTGGAAGCGACCGCGCGGGAATGGCAGCTTCCGGAAGTGCGTCTCTACACGAATGCGCGCATGGAACGGAATATTGCGCTCTATCGAGCATTTGGCTTTCAGGAAACGGGTCGCCGCGAAAATCCGCATAGGCCAGGATGGGTGATCGTCGACATGGCAAAGCATGTCGACGCACAGATATAATCAGAGGAGGAAGGAATGACGAAATCCGGCAATGTTCGCGTCGGCATCGGCGGCTGGACCTTCGAGGCATGGCGGGACCACTTCTACCCTGGGGATCTGAAGCAGAAGGACGAGCTGCACTACGCAAGCCGCCAGCTGAAGGTCATCGAGATCAACGGCACCTATTACAGCTCGCAGAAGCCGGAAACCTTCGCCAAATGGGCTGCGGATGTGCCTGACGGCTTTATCTTTTCGCTCAAGGCCAGCCGTTTTGTCACCAATCGTCGCGTGCTGGCGGAGGCTGGCGAGTCGATGGAGCGTTTCCTGACGCAAGGTTTAACGGAGCTTGGTCCGCACCTTGGACCAATCCTCTGGCAGTTCGCACCGACGAAGAAGTTCGATCCGGATGATTTCGAAGGCTTTCTCAAGCTGCTGCCGGCAAAGCAGGACGGGCTTCCCCTGAGGCACGTCGTCGAGGTCCGACACGATTCCTTCAAGGTTCCCGAGTTCGTGGCGCTGCTGGAGAAATATGCCGTCGCACCAGTTGTCGCCGAGCATTTCGACTACCCGATGATAGCGGATGTTACGGCCGACTTTGTCTATGCGCGCCTGCAGCAAGGTTCCGATGAGATCAAGACCTGCTACGCGCCGAGTGATTTGAAAGCTTGGGCCACGCGCCTCGAAACCTGGGCGGATGGCAAGGTACCGGGCGATCTGCCTCTGATTGATGGCGAGCGCCAGGTTGCGGCCGAGCCGCGGGATGTCTTCGCCTTCATGATCCACGAAGGCAAAGTCAATGCGCCCTTTGGAGCAATGGCATTGCAGGAAGCGGTGTCGCGGTAGGCCTGTCGTCAGAGCGGACGAACCTGCGTCGCCAGGTCTTCCGCCGTCAGTCCTTTGCCCGCCCGCATGCCGGCCTCTCCATGCATGTAGACGCCCGCAGCGGCGGCCTCGAAAGCGGGAACTCCTTGAGCCATGAGCGCTCCGATGATCCCAGCCAGAACATCACCGGAGCCGGCGGTCGCGAGCCAAACGGGTGCGTTGGTGTTGATGTAAGCTCTGCCGTCGGGTGAGGCGATGACGGTGTCAGCCCCTTTGTAGACGATTGCGGCGTTTGCCCGTGTCGCTGCTGCTCGCGCCTTTTCGACCTTTCCCATGGCGGTGTCGGCGGCGATATCGGGAAACAGTCTACCGAACTCGCCCTCGTGTGGCGTAAGCACTAGACGCGGCTTGCCGGAAAACTTTGAAAACAGCTCGTCAGGGGCACTTTTGAACGAGGAGAGCCCGTCGGCATCCAGCACCAGATGCCTCTCGGACAACGCGGCGACGAACCGACGTGCCTTCTTGCCTACGCCGAAACCCGGCCCGAGAACGAAGGTCTGCAGCCGCGCGTCATGCAGCCAATCGCGGAGTGCCGCCTCGTCCTCGATCGGATGCAGCATGATCGCGGTCAGATGTGCTGCATTCTCGTCGATCGCATCGTCCGGCGTGGCGA
Source organism: Rhizobium sp. BK399 (assembly GCF_014194695.1). Taxonomy (GTDB): domain Bacteria; phylum Pseudomonadota; class Alphaproteobacteria; order Rhizobiales; family Rhizobiaceae; genus Rhizobium. The sequence goes on from NZ_JACIAH010000016.1 coordinate 16,393, forward strand.
TTGTCACCAGCCCTGCCCCCGCCTTCAGCCCTGCCATAGCAGACATCCGCGCGGCGCCTGTCTTGCTCGCTTCGCCGGAGAAGACGACTAGGTGACCTCGCTTGTATTTGTGTGTCTCCAGGCCGGCAGAAGGCAAAACCTCACGCCAACGTTCGGGTCTATTTTCGGCGATCTGCTGTTTCTTCGCTGCGCGGATGATGCGGCCGGGTATGCCGATATCAAAGACTTCGAGTTCACCGCAGAGTTTGCGCCCCGGCATCAGGAGATGCCCGGGCTTTCGCGTCATGAAGGTGACGGTTCTGCTGGCGGCAAATGCAGCGCGTAGGACCGATCCGCTGCGACCATCAACACCGGATGGCAGGTCGACGGCAATAACCGGCACACCTGCTCCACTTACCCGTTCGATTGCGTCTCTAACGTCGGCCGGAACATCACGTGCAAGGCCAGCGCCAAAGATGGCGTCGATCACCACATCGCCGCTCCGCGGCTGATAGGATTCAAGTGGCCGAACCATGGTCGGGAAGCTATCCCTTGCCCGAGCGGCATCTCCCTTGAGCCTCCCCGGTTCCCCCAACTGGAAAATCTCCACGGCAACGCCGCTCTCTGCCAGGTGGCGCGCTGCGACATAGCCATCGCCGCCGTTATTGCCAGGCCCGCAAAGGACGACGGCGCGAAGGACGGTGGGAAAATGACGCAACAAGGTGGCGGCAATTGCTGCTCCTGCGCGCTCCATGAGCGCATAGCTGTCGATCCCGGATCCCGTTGCCGCCGCATCGACTGCCGTCATTTCCTCTGGAGTAAGGAGTAACTCGGAGATTTCATCGATCATCGCCGCATTCAAACAGAAATCGCCTAAATAACAACCGGCTGATTGATTGGTGGTGAGCTCATAAAATAATCAAATGCATAAAAAATATACAATTGCCGCGCATTTGTGCGGACCATTAGTGCGGGCGAATGTTCCGAAAAACGGCCCGAAATTGCGTCTGGCGGATCGATTCTGGAAAGTTCTGGGCTGAAAATCGATGAAAATCCCCGAGATTGCGGACTTTTATGAGCAGCGAGGCTCATTTTTCGAAAAATCAGCTTCCCAACTGGCACGATAACTGCATCATCACGGCAGCAGGTCTGAGCCTGCCATTAACGGGAGAAGCGGAGAGTCATTTTCTCATGAAAAAGATCGAAGCGATCATCAAGCCCTTCAAGCTCGACGAAGTGAAGGAAGCCCTTCAGGAAGTTGGCCTGCAGGGCATTACAGTTACGGAAGCGAAGGGCTTCGGTCGCCAGAAAGGCCATACGGAACTCTACCGTGGCGCTGAATATGTTGTCGACTTTCTGCCGAAGGTGAAGGTGGAAGTCGTTCTCGCGGACGAGAATGCGGAAGCCGTCATCGACGCCATCCGCAAGGCCGCACAAACCGGACGCATCGGCGACGGCAAGATTTTCGTGTCAAATGTGGAAGAAGTCATCCGCATTCGTACCGGCGAGACCGGTATCGACGCAATCTAATCTTTATCGCCTTTCCGGCGAGCCAAAGTATCGTCATCTCAAATAAAGGAACTATTTAATGGCGACCGCAAGCGAAATTCTTAAGCAAATCAAGGAAAACGACGTCAAGTTCGTCGATCTGCGCTTCACCGATCCCAAGGGCAAGCTGCAGCACGTCACGATGGACGTCGTGTGTGTCGACGAAGACATGTTTGCCGATGGCGTCATGTTCGACGGTTCCTCGATCGCTGGCTGGAAGGCCATTAACGAATCCGACATGGTGCTGATGCCCGACCCGGAAACGGTCCACATGGACCCGTTCTTCGCGCAGTCCACCATGGTCATCCTCTGCGATATCCTCGATCCCGTCTCCGGCGAGGCCTATAACCGCGATCCGCGCGGCACCGCCAAGAAGGCTGAAGCTTACCTGAAGGCATCCGGTATCGGCGACACGGTCTTCGTCGGCCCGGAAGCTGAATTCTTCGTCTTCGACGACGTTCGCTACAAGGCCGACCCTTACAATACTGGCTTCAAGCTGGACTCCACGGAACTGCCGTCCAACGACGACACCGAATACGAGACCGGCAACCTCGGTCACCGTCCGCGCGTCAAGGGCGGCTACTTCCCGGTTCCGCCGATCGACAGCTGCCAGGACATGCGTTCCGAAATGCTGACGGTTCTGTCGGAAATGGGCGTTGTCGTCGAGAAGCACCACCACGAAGTGGCTGCTGCTCAGCACGAGCTCGGCATCAAGTTCGACACGCTCGTTCGCAACGCCGACAAGATGCAGATCTACAAGTACGTCGTGCACCAAGTCGCCAACGCCTACGGCAAGACGGCAACCTTCATGCCGAAGCCGATCTTCGGCGACAACGGTTCGGGCATGCACGTACACCTTTCGATCTGGAAGGGCGGCAAGCCAGGCTTCGCCGGCGACGAGTATGCAGGTCTTTCCGAATCCTGCCTCTACTTCATCGGTGGCATCATCAAGCATGCCAAGGCGCTGAATGCCTTCACCAACCCGTCGACGAACTCCTACAAGCGTCTCGTCCCGGGCTATGAAGCACCGGTTCTGCTCGCCTATTCGGCGCGCAACCGATCGGCTTCATGCCGCATTCCGTTCGGCAGCAACCCGAAGGCAAAGCGCGTCGAAGTCCGGTTCCCGGATCCGATGGCGAACCCGTACCTCGCCTTTGCAGCGATGCTGATGGCTGGCCTCGATGGCATCAAGAACAAGATCCATCCTGGCAAGGCCATGGACAAGGATCTCTACGATCTGCCGCCGAAGGAACTGAAGAAGATCCCGACTGTCTGCGGCTCGCTGCGCGAAGCGCTGGAAAGCCTCGACAAGGACCGCAAGTTCCTGACCGCTGGCGGCGTCTTCGACGACGACCAGATCGACAGCTTCATCGAGCTGAAGATGACGGAAGTCATGCGCTACGACATGACCCCGCACCCAGTCGAATACGACATGTACTATTCGGCTTGATCTCAAAACCGAGGCCCCGGCTCCCGCCGGGGCTTCACCGACCGATGTCATGGTCGTCAAATGGCGTATGTGACACTCATGTGACGAGATCCCGCACAAATCTTGATTTGAGTGGGGCCAATCACCAAATCAGGTGATGAAAGGAAGTCGTACCATGAAAGAAAGAGTAGCTAAGTTCAGTATCGGCGAAGTGGTTCGGCACAAGGTATTTCCGTTTCGCGGCGTCATCTTCGATGTCGATCCGGAATTCGCGAACACGGAAGAATGGTGGAACTCCATTCCCGCCGAAGTGCGCCCCAGCAAGGATCAACCCTTCTATCACCTGCTGGCAGAGAATGATGAAAACGAATACGTTGCCTACGTATCCGAGCAGAACCTGGTGAACGACGAGAGCGGCGTCCCGCTCCGCAACGAACAGGTCTATCAGATTTTCGATATGGCACCGACGGGGCAGTTCAAACCCAAGATGAGCTTCGCCCACTAACGTTCACTGCCATAATTCAAAACCCCGCTCGCCGCGGGGTTTTTCTTTGTCTGGATTGGGCAACAAAAAACCCGGCGCGAGGCCGGGTTCTTCGACAATTCCGATGGGCCAGATTACTGAGCCTTGGCAGCCTTCTGGGCTTCTTCGAGCTTCTTGCGCGCTTCGTCAGCCTTCTTCTGCATGCTGTCCTGCAGGCTCTTCTGGCTTTCGGCGAGCTTGGAGGCGGAAACCGCTTCGCCATCGAATGCGCCGGTGAAGCCTTCGAGCGAGATCTTGATCGGGTTCGGCGCACGACGGAAGTTGATCGAGGTCAGAACCAGATCGGTGCCCTTCTTCAGGCTGGCGACCATGGCGTCGGTCAGCGGGATCTGGGCGACGCAACGGTCGGGCATGCACATCAGGTAGTCGATCTTCTGTGCCTTGCCGCCGTCGATCTGCATCGCTACACCTGGCGGGATCAGACGTGCCGGGGGAACAGAAACCTGAAGGCTCTTGTTGTTGATCTTGCCGGAGACGCTGATGAGGCCGACGCCCGTAACGAGCTGGCCGCCGCCTGCGAGAACGACGTTCTGGACGACGCAGACATCATTGTCTTCCTGCTTGCTGCAGGTTTTGTACCAGCCGAGACGCGGAGCGCCGGCAGCCGTGGCAGGCGCATCGGCGGGTGCTGCTGCCTCCTGCGCGTAGGACGATACCGGAGCCGCTGCAGCACCAAGCATCACTGCCAGAACGGACAGGGCTGCCCGCGTTTTGTTTTCAGCCTTGAACATCATAACGAATTCCGTCTCCTGAAATCCCTTAGGGACGACAACGTGCCATCCTCACCAACAGGGTTGTTCGCACTCCACCTCTTAAAACAATGAGGCAAATGCATGACCCCCGACTTCGGGTTCCCCTGTTACATCGCGTCGGGCTAGATATCCAGTATTTCTTTGGCCTTTTCGGAGTGATCCGAAAGAATTCGGCGCGGATGGTGAATTGCCGCGGCCGCGTGATAGTCTTGCGCCGAATCGTGCCGTTCCCGGAAAGGACCTCAACGATGCTCCGGATCGTTCTCCCCGTCATTTTCACCTTGGTTGGCAGCGCAGCTCTCGCAGAGCCCGTGCATGGCATCGCGATGCATGGCGAGCCGGCCCTACCCGCCGATTTCAAGAATCTTCCTTACGTTAATCCCGATGTGAAGAAGGGCGGCAAGATCAGTTATGGCGTCGTCGGCACCTTCGATAGCCTCAATCCGTTCATCCTGAAAAGCATGCGCACGACGGCGCGCGGCATGTGGGATCCGGAATACGGAAACCTTGTCTTCGAAACGCTGATGCTGCGCTCGCGCGATGAGCCATTCACGCTCTACGGGCTGCTGGCGGAATCCGTTGAATGGGATGAAGACCGGACCTTCATCCAGTTCAATCTCAACCCGGCCGCCAAATGGTCTGACGGTCAGCCGGTGACACCCGATGATGTGATTTTCACGCTCAATCTGCTCAAGGACAAGGGCCGCGTCCCCTTCAGCACGCGGTTGAATGCCGTCGAGAAGATGGAGAAGGTCGGCGATCACAGTGTTCGCTTCACCTTTAATGACAAGGCCGATCGCGAATTCCCGCTGATCCTGGCCGGGTCAACGCCGATCCTGCCGAAGCATGCCATCGATCCAGAGACATTTGATCGTTCGTCGCTCACGCCGCCCGTCGGGTCCGGCCCCTACAGGATCAAGGCGCTGAAGCCCGGCGAAAGCATCACCTTCGAGCGCGATCCCAATTATTGGGGCAAGGATATTCCGGCCAAGGTCGGCCTCGACAATTACGATCAGATTTCGGTCCAGTATTTCCTGCAGGACACGACGCTCTTTGAGTCCTTCAAGAAGGGTGACGTCGACATCTATCCCGACGGCAGTCCCGGCCATTGGGCAAGCGCGTATAACTTCCCCGCGGTCACCTCGGGCAACGTCGCCAAGGACACGTTCGAACCGAAGCTGCCGAGCGGCATGTTCGGCTTCGTCTTCAATACGCGGCGGCCGGTGTTTGCCAACGCGAAGCTTCGCGAGGGGCTGTCGCTGGTCTTCGATTTCGAATGGGCGAACAAGAACCTCTTCTCGAACGCCTATATCCGCACCCAGAGCTTCTGGCAGAACTCCGAGCTGTCGAGCTTCGGCGTGCCGGCTGATGAACGCGAACTGAAGCTTCTCGGCCCGATCAAGGATCGAATCGATCCAGCGATTCTTGACGGTACGTATAAGCTTCCGGTTACCGATGGTTCGGGGCGCGATCGCAATGTTCTGAAGCAGGCCGCCGCGCTCCTCAAGGAGGCGGGTTACACGATCAAGAATGGCAAGATGAGCGACGCCAACGGACGTCCGCTCACCTTCGAAATCATGACGCAGAACACCGACCAGGAGAAGCTCGCGGTCTCCTATCAGCGTTCGCTGCAACTGCTCGGCATTGGAGCGACAATCCGCACGGTGGACGATTCGCAGTATCAGAGCCGCACCAGCAGTTTTGACTACGATGTGATCGTGAAGTCGTACACCTCATCCCTGTCTCCCGGCATCGAACAGCTCGGACGTTGGTCTTCCGCTGCCAAGGAACGGGATGGCACTGACAACTTTGCTGGCGTTGCCGACCCTGACGTTGATACGCTGATCCAGCATATCCTCACCGCCCGTTCGGCGGAGGACTTTACGGCTGCAGTGCGCTCGCACGATCGAATGCTGTTGTCGGGGCACTATGTCCTGCCGCTCTATCATGTTGATAAGCAATGGGTTGCGCGTAGCAAACGGATCGGCCACCCCGATACCGTGCCGCTCTATGGCTATCAGTTGCCGGCGTGGTGGGATCAGAGCGTGCAATAGGCGGTTCCCTTTTCCTGCCTGGTTGAAGTCGCCCGCCACAGGGCCTAGATGGCGGGAAGGTTCGATTTCAGGAAGAAAAAGGAAAAGCCCATGGAACGCATTACCATCGACGTTGTCTCCGACGTCGTCTGCCCGTGGTGCTATCTTGGCAAGGCGCGGCTGGAGCTTGCGATTGCCGAGGTTCAGGACGAGATCGGCGTGGACATCAATTGGCGCCCCTACCGCCTCAACCCCGACTATCCCAAGGAAGGCGTCGACCAGAAGAAGGCATTGGAGCAGAAGCTTGGTGGCGCCGAGCGTGTCGCTGAGGGGCACAAGATGCTTAGCGAACTTGGTCGCGACGTCGGCATCAACTTCGATTTCGAGGCGATCAAGATCGGCCCGAATACGCTGGATGCGCATCGCCTGATCCATTGGGCAATGGTTGAGGACCGCGACAAGGCGGACAAGGTCGTCAACGGCCTGTTCAAGGCGAACTTCGAGGAAGGCCGCAATGTCGGCGATCATGCCGTGCTGCTCGACGTTGCCGAGAAGGCGGGCCTCGACCGCACGGTCACTGCGTCGCTGCTCGCCTCCGATGCCGATACGGTCCTGGTGGTCGAAGAGATCGAGGCGGCGCAGAAGATGGGCGTGAATGGTGTGCCGTTCTTTATCTTCGACCAGCAATATGCCGTCAGCGGGGCTCAGACGCCGGACGTTCTGGCAGGCGCGCTCCGCGACATCGCCAAGGCGAAGGCGGAAGCGCGCGCCGGCATGAACTGAGCCCTTACCCCTTCGCCATTTCCGCAAGCTGCGTCATGATAACGGCTGCGCCCTGCAGCCGCTTTTCCGGCGTCGGCAGATCGCGTGTGAGGAAGACGCTCTGGTCCGGCCGAATCTTTGCCATCGTTCCCTGCTTGGCGATGTAGCCAACCAGGTTCGCTGGATTCGGAAACTCCTTATTGCGGAACTGGATGACCACCCCCTTGGGACCTGCATCCAGCTTCTCCACGTTGGCGACCCGGCAGAGCGATTTCACATACACGATCTTTAGAAGGTGCTGGACCTCGATCGGCATGGGGCCGAAGCGATCGATCATTTCTGCGCCGAAGGCATCGATTTCCTTCAGTTCCGTGATCTCGCCGAGGCGGCGATAGAGTGCCATGCGCAGATGCAGGTCCGGCACGTAACCGTCGGGGATCATGACTGAGGTGCCGACCGAGATCTGCGGCGACCAGCCGGTGTCCTGGATCTCATCGACGCCCTTTACTTCCGCGACGGCCTCTTCGAGCATCTGCTGGTAGAGTTCGAAACCGACTTCCTTGATATGGCCGGACTGCTCTTCGCCGAGCAGGTTTCCTGCGCCGCGAATGTCGAGATCGTGGCTGGCAAGCTGGAAGCCGGCGCCGAGCGTGTCGAGCGACTGCAGCACCTTGAGGCGCCGTTCCGCCGTCGCCGTCAGCACCTTGTTGACCGGCAGCGTGAAGAGCGCAAAAGCGCGCACCTTCGAACGTCCGACGCGACCACGCAGCTGGTAGAGCTGCGCCAGGCCGAACATGTCGGCGCGGTGCACGATCAGCGTATTGGCCGTTGGCACGTCGAGACCCGATTCCACGATCGTCGTCGACAACAACACGTCATAGCGGCCCTCGTAGAAGGCGTTCATGATGTCCTCAAGCTCGCCCGCCGGCATCTGGCCGTGCGCAACGGCGACCTTCAATTCCGGCACATCCGAGCGCAGGAAGGCATGTACGTCCTCCAAATCTGCGAGACGCGGGCAGACATAGAAGCTCTGGCCGCCACGATAATGTTCGCGCATCAACGTTTCGCGGATGACAAGCGAATCGAAGGGCGAAATGAAGGTGCGAACCGCCATGCGGTCGACCGGCGGCGTCGTGATCAGCGACAGCTCGCGTACCCCGGTCATCGCGAGCTGCAGCGTGCGCGGGATCGGTGTCGCCGAGAGCGTCAGCACATGGACATCGCTTTTCAGTTCCTTCAAGCGTTCCTTGTGCTTGACGCCGAAATGCTGCTCTTCGTCGATGATCAGGAGGCCCAGATTGGCAAACTTGATCCCGGCGCCAAGAAGCGCATGGGTGCCGACGACGATATCCGTCTTGCCCTCTGCTACTTCCTTCTTCGTCAACGCCAGCTCCTTCGAGCCGACGAGGCGCGAGGCTTGCTGGATGCGAACCGGCAGGCCGCGGAACCGCTCGGCGAAGGTCTTGAAGTGTTGGCGCGCTAGCAATGTGGTCGGCACGACGACGGCAACCTGTATGCCGTTCATCGCCGCAACGAACGCAGCGCGAAGCGCCACCTCAGTCTTGCCGAAGCCGACGTCGCCGCAAACGAGGCGGTCCATCGGTCGGCCGGCTCCAAGGTCGGAGCGCACAGCCTCGATGGCATTATCCTGATCCTCCGTCTCGTCGTAAGGGAAGCGAGCGGCAAACTCGTCGTAAAGCCCTTCCGGCGTCGTTAGCACGGGCGCATGGCGGGTCAGGCGCTCGGCAGCAATGCGGATGAGTGCATCCGCCATATCAAGCAGCCGCTTCTTGAGTTTGGCCTTGCGCATCTGCCATGCGCCGCCGCCGAGCTTGTCGAGCTGGGCTTCCGTCCCCTCGCCCCCATAGCGCGACAGGAGATCGATGTTCTCGACCGGCAGGAACAGCTTCGCCTCGTCTGCATATTGTAGCTCGAGGCAGGCGTGCGGTGCACCGGCCGCTTCGATGGTTCGCAGGCCGACAAATCGGCCGATACCATGCTGCGCGTGGACGACGACCGAGCCCTCGTCAAGACCGGCAACCTCGGAGATGAAATCGGCGGCACGCTTGCGTCGCTTCGAGCGTCGCACCATGCGGTCGCCGAGAATGTCCTGTTCGCCGATGACGACCAGATTGCCGACTTCAAATCCGGATTCGAGACTGAGCACGCCAGCCGCCGCCTCACCCTTGGCAAGGCCGTCGATCTCCTTCAGCGCGCCGACCGGCTTCACGCGCTCGAGCCCGTGTTCGTTCAGAACCTGCAGCAGACGTTCGAGCGATCCTTCCGTCCAGGCGGTGATCAGCACCTTCGCACCGGAGGAGCGCTTGTCGGCAATGTGCTTCACAACCGCGTCGAACACATTGATGCGCTCAGCATTCCCCCCACCCTCGGCGTTCGAGCGCGCCCAGCGCTCGCCTTGGCGAGCGTCGAGATTGATCACGCGACGCGCCTCTCCCTCATGCTCGTTAAAGGGTGAAATGCGCATCGCGTTGAACGCGTCGAGCGTGTTGGCGAAAGTCTTTCCGTCCAAATAGAGCTGGCCGGGCGTCACCGGCTTATAGGGCGTTCCTTGCGCCATCTGCCCCTTGGCGGGCTGTCCGGAATTCAGGCGCGCGTCATAGTAGTCGAAGACGAGCTTGGAGCGTTCCTCAGCGGCTTGGCGCACAGTATGATCGGTGACCATCCGGAAGCCTCTGAGATAGTCGAACACCGTCTCCAGCTTCTCGTAGAAAAGCGGCAGCCAATGCTCCATGCCGGGGTAGCGTCTCCCCTCCGATATGGCGAGATACAGCGCATCGTCGCGCGTCGCCGCGCCGAACGAAGAAAGGTAGTTTTTCCGGAAACGGCTGATCGTATCGGGCGTCAGCGTGACTTCGCTCATCGGGTTGAGGTCGAGCGAGCGGATCTGCCCAGTTGTGCGCTGGCTTGCCGGATCGAAGCTGCGGATGCTTTCGAGCGTATCGCCGAAGAAATCGAGGCGAACGGGCTCTTCGGAGCCGGGCACGAAAACATCAAGAATACCGCCGCGCACCGCATATTCGCCGACCTCGCGAACCGTTGCGACGCGGTCGAAGCCGTTGCGTTCGAGGCGCCCGGCAATATCGTCCATCCGCACGGTGTTTCCGGGACGGGCCGAGAAGGCAAGGCTTTCGATAATCTCTTGAGGAGCAACTTTCTGCAGCATCGCATTGACGGTCACCAGCACGATCGCCGCATGCGGTTTCCTGTGATGGGCGATCAAACCGCCCAGCGCCGCGAGACGGCGTGCAGATGTGTCGGCGCTCGGTGAAACGCGGTCATAGGGAAGACAGTCCCAGGCCGGCAGAGTTAGCACCGGGATCTCGGGGGCAACGAAGCCGAGCATCTGCTCAAGGTCTATCATCCGCTGGCCGTCGGAGAGGACGTAGGCGACCGGTTCGCCGGCGCGTGCCAGATCGGCCAGCAACAGAGCTTCCATACCTGTCGGCACATTGCCGATTGTCAGCGGCTCGGCGATCGCTGACAGCTTCCTTGCGTCAAAACCTGAGGTCATTAGGCATTCCTGGCGAGGGCGACGGCTGGATATTCGAAATCGGGCTTGTAGGCGGCAAGGCGTGCAAACATCGGCGTCTGGAAACGCTCAGGCACTGGCCAGGTTCCCATAATCCAGCGCACGAGATCGTTGTCCTCTTCGGCCATGATGGTTTCGAACTCGTCGAGCTCGGCTTCCGACAGGGTGGCGATCTCCTTCTCGGCGAACTGCCCGAACACCAGATCCATCTCGCGGATGCCGCGATGCCAGCAGCGAAAGAGGATTCGGCGGCGACGCGGATCAAGATCGGCGCTCGAGAGTGACACACCCGTCATGGCTTTACCTTCCTGTTGATGCGCCTCTATAGACCCTCGAAAGCGGCTTGTCAGCCTTGCCAAGGCCGCATTGTTCATCGCATTTTGCCGCCATGCGCCCAGCCATTCTCGATCCGCTGTTTTCGCCAGTTTCCGCTCTGCCCGGCGTCGGCCCAAAGATCGCCGAGTTGCTGGTGAAGCTGCTCGGGCGCGAGACGCCAGATGATACGCGTGTCGTGGACCTGCTGTTTCATGCGCCTCACTCTCTGATCGACCGTCGAAACCAACCGGGTATCGCCCGCGCGCCGCAGGGTGCGATCGTCACCGTCACGGCGCGTGTCGATCGTCATCAGGCACCGCCGCGCGGCAAGAGCAACATTCCGTATCGCGTCACACTACACGACGAAACCGGCGAACTAACCCTTGTCTTCTTTCGCGGCCAGGCGGCCTGGCTGGAAAAGCAGCTGCCCTTGGACGAGGAGGTGACCGTTAGTGGCAAGATCGACTGGTTCAACGGCCGTGCGTCGATGGTCCACCCCGACTATATCGTGAGGGCCAGCGAAGCCGAGAACCTGCCCCTCGTTGAGCCGATTTATCCGCTCACGGCAGGTCTTTCACCAAAGACACTGCGCAAGATCATCGAAGCGGCACTGCCTCGTACGCCCGAACTGCCGGAATGGATCGATTTGGCTCTTGCTCAGAAGCAGGGGCTGCCGTCGATATCAGACGCCTTCCATGGACTCCACGAACCACGCGATCCCTCGGATATCGACCCGCAAGCCCCTTCCCGCCGCCGGCTTGCCTATGACGAATTTCTCGCGGGCCAACTATCGCTGAGCCTCGTTCGCCAGCGTTTGCGTAAGGTTGCCGGCCAGCCGGTACACGCTACCGGCCAGGTCAGTAGGCAGATCCTCCAGGCTCTGCCGTTTTTGCCGACCAACAGCCAGAATAGCGCGATTGCCGACATCCTGAAGGATATGGCTGGCGAAGACCGGATGCTGCGCCTGCTCCAAGGCGACGTAGGCTCCGGCAAGACGCTGGTTGCTCTCTTGTCGATGGCCGCGGTGATCGAAAGCGGGGGCCAGGCGGTCCTCATGGCGCCAACGGAAATCCTTGCGCGCCAACACCATGCGACGATCTCCAAATTTGCCGGTTCCGCTGGCCTCGGGATAGAGGTCCTCACCGGCCGCACCAAAGGGCGCGAGCGTGAAGACATCTTGGAAAGGATCGCATCGGGAGAGGCGCAAATCATCATAGGCACCCATGCCCTCTTCCAGGACAGCGTCAACTACCGCAATCTCATGCTGGCCGTCGTCGACGAGCAGCACCGCTTCGGCGTTCACCAGCGCCTGCGCCTGACGGCGAAGGGTATCACGCCGCATATGCTTGTCATGACGGCCACGCCGATCCCGCGCACTCTGGTGTTGGCTGCCTTCGGCGACATGGACGTCTCCAAGCTGACGGAGAAGCCCGCTGGCCGAAAGCCGATCCAGACGATCACTGTTCCGACAGAGCGCATCGGCGAGATCGTCGGACGTCTGAAAAGCGCCCTGGCGGAAGGCAAGAAGGCGTACTGGATTTGCCCGCTCGTCGAGGAGTCCGAAGAGAGCGATCTCATGTCGGTCGAGGAGCGTCACGCAGCGCTCGTCTCGTCGCTCGGTCCGGGTATCGGCCTGATCCATGGCCGCATGAGCGGCCCGGAAAAGGATACCGCGATGATGGCGTTCAAGAACGGCGAAATCCGCCTCTTGGTCGCGACAACAGTCGTGGAAGTCGGCGTCGATGTCCCCGATGCGACCATCATGGTGATCGAGCATGCGGAGCGCTTCGGCTTGGCGCAACTGCATCAGCTGCGCGGTCGTGTGGGCCGTGGCGACGAGGCTTCGACCTGTATTCTGCTCTACAAGGGCCCGCTTGGCGAGACAGGTCATGCGCGCTTGTCCATCATGCGTGAAACCGAAGACGGCTTCCGCATCGCGGAGGAAGACCTGAAGCTGCGCGGCGAAGGCGAGTTGCTCGGTACGCGCCAGTCGGGGACCCCGGGCTTTCGCGTCGCGAGCCTTGAGGCACATGCCGACCTGCTGGAAATCGCCCGTCGGGATGCCGCCTACTTGATCGAGCGCGATCCGGAACTTACCAGCGAGCGCGGCAAGGCCGTACGTACCCTGCTCTACCTATTCCGTCGCGACGAGGCGATCCGCTTCCTGCATGCAGGATGAGGCCGAGCCACCGCCCCCAGCGCTCAAGCCGCCCTACAGCGTCCGGAACATTACCAGAGCGTCAACGTAGCCTTTTGTCGGGTGCTCGAAGGCGCCGGGCAAGCGGCCGACCGTCTCAAAGCCCAGCGATTGCCAGAGGCGAACGGCGCGTTCGTTGGCGCTGACGACGAAATTGAACTGCATCGCCCGGAAACCACGCTCGCGGGCTCGGACGAGCGAGTGCTCGTGCATCTGTCGTGCTACGCCTTTGCCGCTCGCCGCTGCTGCGGTCATATAGCCACAATTGCAGACATGTGCGCCACCGCCCGCCTGGTTGGCGCGGAGATAATAGGTGCCGAGAATGTCGCCCGTTTCGTCTTCGGCGACGAACGTCTCTTTGTCCGGCCCCAGCCAATAAGCAAGCGCATCGGTCTCGCTCATGCCGCGGTCGAGTGTGTAGGTCTGCCCAGCGCGAATTGTCGGTTCGATGACAGTCCAAATGGAGGAGCGGTCTTCGGTGGTGGCGAGTCTGATCAGCATTGCGTATGTCATCCTTCAACCGCCATGCACTGCGATACGGCGAACGAACTGACGTGATCCCGGATGCAGGCCGGCCAGGTGCAGAAGTTACATCTCGATCGGCGCCGGCAGTGGCTTGCGCGTTCGCTCTTGTCTCGCCATGCGCGCGGCAAGTTCTTCCGGCGTGACGAGGCCACCAGAGATCAAGAGCTTTGCAGCGTCCTCTGGCGACATGTCGAGTGGAACGATCTTCTCTCGTGGGATGAAGATCAGAAATCCTGCCGTGGGAACCGGAGTCGGCGGAAGAAAGACGCAAACCATGTCCTGACCCATGGCTTTGAATTTTGAGGCAATTTCGCCTTTGGCATCTGTCGCGACGAATACGAGCGCCCACAGGCCGGGGCTCGGATATTCGATGAGGCCGACCTTTTTGAACGAGTTCGTCTTGTCCTTCAGCACCGTCTCAAAAATTTGCTTCACGCTCTGATAGATGCTGCGTACCAGTGGCACGCGCACCACCAGCGATTCGCTGAACTGAACGATACTTTGGCCGATCAGGTTTTTGCCGAGGAAGCCAATCAGGGTTATAGCGACGAGCGCGATCAACAGCCCGGAGCCGGGAACGGCGAAGTTCAGGTAGTTATCCGGATCATAGCGCGCAGGCAGATAGGGCTTCACCCAACTGTCGGCCCATCGTACGATCGACCACGTCAGCCACAGCGTGATTGCGATTGGCGCACAAATGATGAGCCCCGCCAGGAAGTTGTTCCTGATACGGGTAGCTATTGGCAATCGGGGCAGTTTTTCCGTCATCGCGTGCTGATGAACTCCGTTGAGCAGACCGGCTATCGGAAATCAGCTCCCCCATGCTTTCCTAGTTGAAAAGCTGCCAGAAATTGGGGTGCCACACAAGTATCAGAAGATTTGACGACCGGTCACTCCACCGTTACCGACTTTGCCAGATTGCGCGGCTGATCGACGTCCGTGCCCATGAAGACGGCGGTGTGGTAGGCGAGCAGCTGGATCGGCAGCGAGAAGATCATCGGCGCGATGATTTCGTTGACATTGGGCAGCACGATTGTTGCCATCGTCGGTAGCTTCGATGCCGCCGCGCCGGCCGCGTCGGTGATAAAAATGATGCGACCGCCGCGCGCGGCAACCTCCTGCATGTTCGATACTGTCTTGTCGAAGAAACGATCGAACGGCGCGATCACGATCACCGGCATATTTTCATCAATCAGTGCAATAGGCCCATGCTTGAGTTCGCCCGCAGCGTAGCCCTCGGCATGGATATAGGAAATTTCCTTGAGCTTGAGCGCGCCTTCCATGGCAAGCGGGAAGCTGGTGCCGCGACCGAGATAAAGGACGTCCCGGCATTTCGAGAGCTCGCGTGCGAGGCTTTCCATCTGCGGCTGGATGAGGTTTAGGACGTGGCTCATGATGCGGGGCATTTCCGCGAGATGACGGACCAATTCCGTTTCCTGTTTCGCGCTGATCGTTCCCCTCGCCTTGCCGGCGCCGAGCGCCAGCGACGCCAGGACTGCCAACTGGCAGGTGAATGCCTTGGTGGAGGCGACGCCTATCTCCGGACCGGCCATGATCGGGAACACGGCATCCGACTCACGGGCAATGGTTGATTCTTTCACGTTGACGACAGCGCCAATCTTCAGCCCGTGGTCCTTGCAATAGCGCAGCGACGCCAGTGTGTCCGCGGTCTCGCCCGACTGCGATATGAAAAGCGCGGCCTGCGATGGCGACAGCGGCATTTCGCGATAACGGAATTCGGAGGCGACATCGATCTCGACGGGCAGGCGCGCATAGCGCTCGAACCAGTATTTGCCGACGAGGCCGGCGAGATAGGCGGTTCCGCACGCGGAGATTGCCAGACCGGAGGCGGTCTTGAAATCGATCGCATTGACGTTGTCGCTGATCTTGTTGCTGGCGAAGTCGACGTAATGGCTGAGGGCATGCGAGATGACCTCGGGCTGCTCGTAAATCTCCTTCTCCATGAAATGGCGGTGATTGCCCTTATCCACCACATAGGCCGTCGTCTGCGAAATCTGCCGCGGGCGACGCACCTCATTGCCTGAAAAGTCGAGGATCGTCGCGCCATCCCGCGTCAGCACCGCCCAATCGCCGTCGACCAGATAGGTGATCTCATTGGTGAAGGGGGAAAGGGCAATCGCATCCGAGCCGAGGAACATTTCGCCGGAGCCATAACCGACGGCAAGCGGCGGGCCGGAGCGTGCTGCCATGATCGTGCCGGGGTCGCTCCGCAGCATGATTGCCAGCGCATAAGCACCGGTTACCCGGTTCAGCATCTTGAGCATCGCCGAGCGTGGCTCGAGGCCATCACGCAGATACTTCGCCATGAGGTGCGCGACGACTTCCGTATCCGTCTGCGTGTCGAAGACGGCGCCTTCTGCGATCAACTCGTCACGCAGCTCGGAGAAATTCTCGATGATGCCATTGTGAACGACAGCAACACCCTCGACGAAATGAGGATGCGCGTTGGTTTCGTTGGGCACGCCATGGGTCGCCCAGCGCGTATGCGCGATGCCGATCGTTCCCGGCAGCGGGTCGCTGTCCAAGCGCTTTTCGAGATTGAAGAGCTTTCCTTCGGCACGACGACGCGCCATCTCGCCGTCATGTATCGTGGCAACACCCGCGGAGTCATAGCCGCGGTACTCAAGCCGCTTCAGCGCATCAACGAGACGCCCCGCAACCGGGCTGTTTCCAACGATTCCAACAATACCGCACATAATGGTCCCCAAGGCCTTCCGTTCGGAGGCCACTCGTAACGATTCTGTCTTTTTTTTCAATGGCCTTGGCGGTCACTTTCGATTTCCGCACGTTACGCGCAAACTTACGGCTTGGCCTTTTTTGCCGCCTTGATTGCCAATGCCCGTTCGCGCAGCACGGTAGCCCTGCCCGGTTTCAGTTCCTGACGCGCCCGGCCTAAAGCGAGCGCATCGGCCGGAACATCCGCGGTGATCACGCTGCCGGAGGCCACGTAGGCGTTGTCGCCAATACTGACCGGCGCCACGAGAGAGGAGTTCGATCCGATGAACGCATTTGCCCCGATCAGTGTTTCGTACTTGTTGACGCCGTCATAGTTGCAGGTGATCGTACCGGCACCGATGTTCGCCCCGGCTCCGATCTTCGCGTCGCCGATATAGGTCAGGTGATTGACCTTGGCCCCCTCGCCGATCTTCCCGTTCTTCACCTCGCAGAAATTGCCGACCTTCGAGCCAGTGGCAAGATCGGCTCCCGGCCGAAGTCTAGCAAACGGGCCGACGGTTGCACCGGCGCTGACATGCGCGCCTTCGATGTGCGAGAAAGCATGAATGACCGCACCACCGTCGATTGTCGCGCCGGGGCCGAACACGACGTTCGGCTCGATCAGTGCGTCCTGCCCGATTGCGGTGTCGTAGGAAAGGAACACGGTTTCGGGTGCGATCATCGTCACGCCCGAAATCATCATCTCGTGGCGCCGGCGCTCTTGCCAGAATCGTTCGATCACCGCGAGTTCAGCGCGATTGTTGCAGCCCATCATTTCGACTTCAGGCGCGTCGACAGCAGTGACGCGACCGCCAATGGAGCGGACGATCTCTACCAGGTCGGTCAAGTAGTATTCGCCCTTGGCATTGCCGTTGCCGATACGGGACAGGAGATCGAGCGCCTTGCGACCGTTGATCGCCATCAAGCCGCTGTTGCACCATTTCACAGCACGCTCCGCGTCTGTGGCATCCCGTTCCTCGCGGATGGCGATCAGTTCGCCATCCTTGACGAGTAGGCGGCCATAGCCAGTCGGCTTGTCGGTGTGAAAGCCGATCACGACCACATCGCTACCTTCGGCCAGGAGCTGGCGTGCGGCTTTGAGCGGTCCTTCTGTCTGCAATGGCACGTCGCCGTAGGTCACGACGATGTCGTCGTATCCGCGCGCGATCGCCTCGCGCGCTGCCAGCACCGCATGGCCCGTGCCGAGCCGCTCCCTTTGCAGGAACGCCTCAATCTTAACGCTTCCGACCTGGGCGGCCCTCGCCACTTCGTCGGCATCGCGCCCCACGACGAGCGCGACCGATGAAATATCACTCTTGGCTACGGCATCCGCGACGTGAGCGATCATCGGGCGGTTTGCGATCGGATGCAGCACCTTCGATTTCGACGACTTCATTCGCGTGCTGTCACCCGCAGCGAGAATGACGGCGAGGCAAGTGCGTTCCATGATCTGCTCCGAGAATCCGGTGTTTGCGGTCTTTGTTGCCTCTTAGCAGCAAGACATCGGCGGGACAAAGATCAAAATCGATCAGGCCGTTACCTTGCTCATGGCCGCATAGGCCTCACGCACGTGATCGCGGCCGTCGATGATGACGACCTCCATGGCCCGTCGGGCCGCATCGACATTGCCGGCAACAATTGCATCGACGATCCGCATGTGCGTGTCGGCAATATCCGAGAAACCGTTCTGTGAGGGCGGCGTACTGATGCGGAACATCCCCACCAATGCGGCTTCGATGAGACTTCCCAGTGTTCGCATGAAGGGATTATGAGAGGCTTCGGCTATCGCCAGGTGAAAGTGAAGGTCCGCCAGCGCCAGACTTTCGCTGGTATGACCCAAGGCCGCCATCTCGGTTGCCAGCGTCCGCAGGTTTTCGACATCTTGCTTGCTTGCCCTTTCGGCGACGAGACCGGCGGCAAACGGCTCGAAAGCTAGCCGGATATCGTAAAGCTGGAGCAGGAATTCCTCCGTCACGCCGCTGTCGAAATGCCAGGCTATGATCTCGCTATCGAACATGTTCCAGAGGTTTTTCTCTGTCACGCGCGTTCCGACACGGGCCTTGGCGACGATCATCCCTTTTGCGGCGAGCGTCTTCATCGTTTCTCGAAGGACTGTGCGTGAGACCTTGAAGCGCTGAGCAAGTTCGGCGTCTCCCGGCAGAATACTTCCAACGGGAAAGTTTCCCGCAACAATCGCCCTGCCGAGCTCATCCACGACTTGGGCATGGCTCGTCCGTGATTTCCGTGCTGTCTTTCCGGTCTCAAGCAATCTGCTACGCAACGAATACCTCCCCGCTCAGGCATACCTCTTATTCATACTGGAAAGGAAGAGAATAACCTTCTGCATTAGAATGAATGCAAAAAGCAACAGGCCGATCAAGATCTTCGTCCACCAACTCGAGAGCATCCCGTCGAAGGTGATGTAGGTCTGAATGAGGCCCTGGATCAGGATGCCGATGAAGGTACCTGCCACGAATCCCGCCCCCCCGGTCAACAGCGTCCCCCCAATGACCACTGCTGCGATCGCATCGAGCTCGACGCCGACTGCTGCCAGAGAATAACCGGCCGACGTATAGAGCGAAAAAACGATTCCCGATAGACCGGCAAGAAAGCCGGATAATGCATAGATCTGGATTGTCGTGCGGCCCAGCGGAACGCCCATCAATTGCGCCGTCTGAGCGCCGCCGCCTAGGGCGTACACATTGGTCCCGAACCGCGTACGGTGGGCGAGGAATATGCCGGAGACAAAAACCAGAAGCATGATGCCGCCGATTAGCGTCAGTCGACCGCCGCCCGGCAGCTTGTAATAGATGCTGGTCAAGGTGCCGTAATAATCGTGATTGATCGGAATGCTGTCGATCGAAAGTACAAAAGCCATGCCACGCGCAAGGAACATGCCCGCGAGCGTCACGATGAAAGCCGGCATTTCCAGGTAGTGGATGATAGCGCCCATTGCCGCGCCGAAGATCGTCGTGATGATCAGCACCAGCGCAAACGCAAGGAGCGGATGGATTGGCGTGTTCTGCAGAACGACAGCCAAGAACACGCCAGTGAAAGCAATGACAGAGCCGATCGACAGGTCGATGCCGCCCGAGATGATGACAAACGTCATGCCGACCGCCGCGATGCCGAGAAAGGCATTATCGGTCAATAGGTTGCCGACGACGCGGGTGGACAAGATGTTCGGATACTGCAGTGTGCAGACAGCATAGGACAGGACGAAAATTACGACGGTCGCAAGCAACGGCAGATATTTCGAGTTCATTGAATCTGGCCTTCCCTGACGCCGCTCGATCGCCGGCTTAAGATGATCGCGGCCGATTGGACCGCCGGCGACTGAATGACGAGGATCACGATCACGATCACCGCCTTGATGATCAGGTTGAACTCCGGCGGGAACCCTGAGAGCAAAATACCGGTGTTTACAGCCTGAATGATCATCGCCCCGATCAACGACCCCACAATACTGAAGCGCCCACCAAGCAGCGAGTTGCCACCAACGACAACGGCCAGGATCGTGTCGAGCTCCAGCCAAAGACCGGCATTGTTGGCATCCGCGCCCTTGATGTCAGCGGCGACGATGATCCCGGCGATCGACGCGCAAAGGCTGCTCAACATATAGACGGCCATTAGCAGTACAGGCGTCCGCACGCCGGACAGCGTGCTTGCACGTCGATTGATGCCGGTGACTTCGATCAGCATGCCAAGCGCCGTGCGCCTTACCAGCAGGATCACCAGGGCGCTCATGATCAGCCATATGATGACAGGCATCGGAAGGAAGGCGAACGAACCGCTGCCAAGAGCGATCAGCCCTTCATCGTTGAAGGTCATGATGACCCCCTCGGTGATGAGTTGCGCGATCCCCCGCCCAGCCACCATCAGCACGAGTGTCGCGATGATTGGTTGAATATTGAGCACGGCAACCAGAAATCCGTTCCAGACGCCGCAAAGCAGCCCAACCCCGACCGTCACCAGCAGTGTCATTGCAAGCGATTGACCGGCTACGATGGATGACGCAGCAACCGCGCCGCAAATCGCGATCACCGCGCCGACCGAAAGGTCGATCCCCTTGGTCGCGATTACAAGCGTCATGCCGATTGCCAGCAACGCAACCGGTGCTCCACGGTTCAGCACATCTATCAAGCTACCGTATAGGCGGCCATTCTGAACTACCACATTAAAGAACTGCGGAAACATTATGAAATTTAAAAGAAGAATGAGCGCGAGCGCAATAAGCTGCGGCGCCAAGCGGATCAGCAATGCATTGAGCGACGACTTCATGCGTACTCCGTCTTCTTTTGGGCCGCGGCGATGGCGTCGACGATGCGCGCGGTGCTGATATCGTCGCCCGCCAGCTCTGCGACATGCTCGCGATCGCGAAGTACCAAAATACGTGAGCTATAGGCGATAAGCTCTTCTAGTTCCGAGGAAATAACGATCAGAGACATGCCTTTTGCGCAAAGGTCCTCAATCAGGCGGATGATCTCGGCGTGGGCGCCGACGTCGATGCCGCGGGTTGGCTCGTCGAGGATCAGAAAGTCAGGATTGGTGGCCAGCCAGCGGGCAAGGATTGCCTTCTGTTGGTTGCCGCCGGACAGGAGACGGATCGGCTTCTCCCTGTCCGTCGTGCGGATGTCGAGCGCCTTGATATAGCGATCGGCCAGTGCATTTTGATCGGCGCGCGAAATCGGTCGCGCCCAGCCCCTGCGGGCCTGTAGCGCCAAGGCGATATTCTCGCGAATGGAAAGGTCACCGATAATCCCATCCGTCTTACGATCTTCCGGACAGAAGCCGAAGCCATGGCGGATCGCCGCCCGTGGATTCGAGAGCGTCACTTCCTTGCCGTCGACTCTTGCCGTTCCGTTGTCTGCCTGCTCGATCCCGAAGAGTAGCTCGGCAGTCTCTGTACGGCCTGAACCGAGCAGCCCCGCAACGCCCACCACCTCGCCAACACGAACCTCGAGGTCGAACGGTTTGATTTTGCCGCGTTTGCCGTAGCCTTGGAACCTGTATTTGACCGGGCCAGCCGCGACGGTATGTGCGCGCGCAGTTGCCTCGGCATTTGCCAATTCGTGACCGAGCATCATGGAGATGAGGCTCTGGCGAGACAGTTCGGACGTTTCGCGCGTGCCAACTAGCCTGCCATTGCGAAGCACCGTGATACGATCACTGACTTCGTAGACCTGCTCCAGAAAATGGGTAATAAAGACAATGCCAAGGCCGCGCTCTTTCAAGTTTCTCATGATACGAAAGAGCATCGCGACTTCTTGAGTATCGAGGCTTGCCGTGGGCTCGTCGAGGATGAGAACTTTGCCGGACAAATCAACAGCCCGGGCGATTGCGACGACCTGCTGGACAGCGACCGAAAACCGATCGAGCTGCGCGGTGACGTCAACTTCTATACCGTATTGGTCAAGCAGCGCCCGTGCCTGCTGGTTCATTGCCCTTACGTCGATCATGCCAAGCCGTTTTGGTTGGCGGCCGAGATAGAGGTTTTCGGCGACACTCAGGTTGGGCAGAAGGTTGACCTCTTGGTACACCGTGCCAATGCCAAGCCTTTGCGCGGCCAACGTATCGGACGGATTAATTTCCGTGCCGTCGAGAGCAAGGCGCCCTTGGTCGCGGTGATAGGCTCCAGTGATGCATTTGATCAGCGTTGATTTTCCAGCGCCGTTTTCGCCCAAAAGCGCATGCACTTCGCCCTTGCGCAGCGAGAAATCGACGTTGTCGAGCGCAACGGCGCCGGGGAAGAACTTCGATATCCCGGTGGCGGTCAGAACGTTCTCGAAATCGTGAATCATGAAGGCAGCTTTTCCTGATATGGACCGACATGCCTCGCTATCAACGGACATGACGTCCTGATCGGCATCTGGCAGGTCCGCACCGGCCCATGATGGGCCGGTGCGGTTCTGGCCTCAAGGATTAGTAGCCAAGGTTCTTCTTGGACTCATAGACCTTCATCGGATCGTCGGATGGCGTATAAAGCTTCGATTCCGTCTGAATCCATTTTGCCGGTGCCTTCTTGTCCTTCAGGTAGGCATCGAGCACGTCGAATGCGGGACCTGCCATGTTCGGCGTCAGTTCCACAGTGGCATTTGCTTCGCCGGCTGCCATAGCCTTGAAGATATCTGGCACGGCGTCGATGGAGACGACGAGAATATCCTTGCCCGGCTTCAGGCCTGCTTCCTTGATCGCCTGGATGCCGCCAACGGCCATGTCGTCGTTGTGGGCGTAGAGAGCGCATATATCCTTGCCGCCGTTCTCAGCCTTCAGGAAGCTTTCCATGACTTCCTTGCCCTTGGTGCGGGTGAAGTCGCCGGTCTGGCTGCGCACGATCTTGAAGTTGGCCTTGCCAGCGATCGCCTCCTCGAAGCCCTTCTTGCGGGCGATGGCCGGTGAGGAACCCGTCGTACCCTGAAGCTCGACGATGTTGCAGGGCTTGTCGCCAACGGTCTTTGCCAGCCAGTCGCCGGCAACCTTGCCTTCGTGAACCTGGTCCGAGGTAACGGCGGTCAGGTACAGGTCCTCCGGCGCCTTGATCGTACGATCAAGCAGGATGACCGGGATTTCCGACTCCTTTGCTTCCTTCAGGACGGCGTCCCAACCGGTTTCGACAACCGGAGCGAGGAAGATGGCGTTGACGCCCTGAGCGATGAACGAGCGGATCGCCTTGATCTGGTTTTCCTGCTTCTGTTGCGCGTCAGCAAACTTCAGGTCCACGCCGCGCTTCTTGGCTTCTTCCTTGGTGACCGTCGTCTCGGCGGCACGCCAACCGGATTCAGAGCCGATCTGCGAAAAGCCCACGACCAGCTCTGCGGCTGATGCCGAGCCGAACATGCAGGCAGCCAGAATCGTGGCACTCAAGAGTGCAGTCTTCAATTTCATGATTTCCTCCCAAAGCCGCCTCCACGCGGCACAGCTGGAAAAAATCATATAGTATTACTTTTGTAAATGCACTTTTTGGTTTGCAGCGCAGAAAAAAGGCGCTCGAAGTGAGCGCCCTTTCGCAAGTGCTAATTGTTAGCCGAAAATCACTTCGGCAACTTGTCGTCCACGCCTTCGACGTAGAAGTTCATGCCCAGCAGAGTGCCGTCATCAGCTTTCTCGCCAGCCTTCAGCCAGGGCGTGCCGTCCTGCTTGTTGATCGGACCGGTGAAGGGATGCAGTTCGCCGGACTTGATCTTGGCTTCGGTTTCCTGGGCCATCTTCTTCACGTCATCGGGCATGTTGGTGTAGTCGGCCATCTTGAGGATGCCGTCCTTCAGGCCGTCCCAGCTTTGCTCGGACTTCCAGGTGCCATCGAGAAGAGCGTGAACGCGCTTGGAGTAGTAGTTACCCCAGGTGTCGACAATTGCCGTCAACTGAGCCTTCGGCCCTGCTGCGATCATATCGGAGGCCTGGCCGAATGCATGGATGCCGCGTTCCTCGGCAACCTGCATCGGAGCGGTCGTGTCCGTGTGCTGCGTCAGGACGTCAACACCCTGGTCGACCATAGCCTTTGCAGCATCGGCTTCCTTGCCCGGATCGAACCAGGTGTTCACCCAGATGACCTTCAGCTTGAAGTCGGGATCGATGGAGCGAGCGCCCTGCTCGAAGGCGTTGATACCCATGACGACTTCCGGGATCGGGAAAGAAGCGATGTAGGCAGCGCCATGGTTCTTCGAGGTCTTCGCCGCGATCTGGCCGAGGATGTAGCGGCCTTCATAGAAGCGGGAGTTGTAGGTCGCAAGATTCGGACCGGACTTGTAGCCCGTGCCGTGTTCGAACTTCACGTTCGGGAATTTCGCAGCAACCTTCACGGTAGCATCCATGAAGCCGAAGGACGTCGTGAAGATCAGCTTGCAGCCCGAACGCGCCAAACGCTCGATAGCACGCTCGGCATCGGGGCCTTCCGGCACGTTTTCGAGGTATGGCGTATCGATCTTGTCGCCGAACTCCTTCTGGATCTGCTGGCGGCCAAGATCGTGCGCCTGCGAGTAGCCGCCGTCAGTGTGCGATCCGACGTAGACGAAGCAGACCTTCGTTTTGTCGGCAGCCTGCGCGGTAGAGCCGACGCTCAGGACCGCGGCAGCCGATGCGGCAAATGCAAGTGCTAGTTTTTTCATGATAACCCCTGTTGGTTTGGAATTTCCGGAAGCGCTTTTCATTCTTTTGTTTAGCGCTCCGGGACGAATGCTTTTCCCAGCGACGCGGGCGTGTTGATCAACGTCGTGCGCCGATTATGAGAAATGATGACAAGAACCACAATAGTCGCAGCATAGGGGAGCATCGACAGAAACTGGGCCGGAATTCCAACGCCGAAAGCCTGTGCGTGAAGCTGCAGGATCGTGACTGCACCGAACAGATAGCCGCCGGCAAAAACCCGCCACGGCCGCCAAGACGCGAAGACGACAAGCGCGAGCGTGATCCAGCCGCGGCCGGAAGACATGTTCTCCACCCATTGCGGCGTATAGACGAGGGAAAGCTGTGCTCCCGCAAGGCCCGCGCAGGCACCGCCGAACATGACGGCGAGATAGCGTGTCCGGATGACGCCGATGCCGAGGGCGTGCGCCGAGCCGTGGCTGTCACCGATCGCGCGCAGTTTCAAGCCGGCGCGGCTGCGGAACAAGAACCAGCTCACGCCGAACAGCAGAGCGAGCGACAGGTAAAAAGTCAGGTCCTGACGGAAGAGCACGGAGCCGATCAGCGGGATGTCGGAAAGATAAGGGACGACGATCGGCGCGAGGCGAACGCCGGGCACGCTGACATAGCCCTCCCCAAGCATGCCCGAAACCCCAAGCCCGAGGATCGTCAACGCCAGGCCGGTCGCTACCTGGTTGGCGACCAGCGTGAGGGTGAGAAAGCCGAAAAGCAGCGAAAACAGAGCACCGGCGACAATCCCGCCCAACAGTCCGATATAGGGAGAACCTGACATTTGCGCTGTTGCGAAGGCCGCAACAGCGCCCATGATCATCATGCCTTCGACACCGAGGTTCAAAACACCGGATCGTTCGGTAACGAGTTCGCCCAAGGCGGCAATGACCAGAGGCGTAGACGCAGTGATGACTGTCAGCAAAATTGCTTCGAAGATGCTCATGCTACACCTCCCCGGACCCGCGACCAGAGAATACGGATCTTGTAGTAGATGAGGGTGTCACACGAGAGAACGAAGAACAGTATCAGGCCCTGGAAGACGCGGGTCACCTTGTCGGATACGCCGAGCGACAGCTGTGCAGCCTCACCGCCGAGATAGGTCAAAGCCAGCACGAGGCCTGATGCGATGATACCGAGCGGGTTCAGGCGTCCGAGAAACGCGACGATGATCGCCGTGAAGCCGTAGCCGGGAGAAATAGCAGGCTGCAGATGCCCGATCGATCCCGATACTTCCGAGATGCCGGCGAGCCCGGCAAGCGCGCCCGAAAACAGGAAGCTGAACCAGATCATCTTCTTCGACGAAAAGCCGGCGAACCGCCCTGCCCGCTCAGACTGGCCGAGCACGACGATCTCGAAGCCCCTCAGCGTATACTTTAGCATGAACCAGACAAGAAACGCCGCGACAATCGCGAACACGAAGGCCCAATGCGCCCGGCCGGACTCCTCCCATATCGCCGGCAGCGTCGCTTCCGGCGGAAACGGCACGCTTTCCGGAAAGTTGAAGCCCTGCGGATTGCGCCACGCACCGCGGATCAGCCAGTCGAGGAAAAGCTGCGCGATATAGACGAGCATCAGGCTCGTCAGGATTTCGTTGGTATTGAAATGTGCCTTCAGCAGTGCAGGAATGGCCGCGAACAAAGCGCCGCCGATGGCGCCCATGATAAGCATTAGGGGCAGTACGAGAGGCGAATGCAACTCCGTGAACAGGATAGGCAGAATGGAGCCAGTGATCGCGCCGATCGTAAACTGCCCTTCGGCGCCGATATTCCAGTTGTTGGAGCGATAGCAGACGGCCAGTCCGACGCCGATCATGATCAGCGGTGCCGCCTTCACGGCAAGTTCATGCAGTGACCACACCTCAAGCAAGGGCTCGAGGAAAAAGGCGTCGAGCGCTTCGACCGGGTCCTTGCCAAGAATGGCAAACATGATCGCGCCAGCGATCAATGTCAGCAGCAACGCCAACACCGGTGACACAAGGCCGTAAAGCTTCGACGCTTGCGGTCGCTTTTCCAGCTCAATGCGCATCTTGCGCCTCCGAGGCGGTCTTACTCTCGTGCAGGCCGCCCATCAAAAGGCCAATCTTTTCCCGAGACAGTTCTCCCGCCGGGAAGGGTTGCGAAAGTCGCCCTTCAGAAATCACGGCAATCTCCGTTGCGACTTCGAATATTTCGTCAAGGTCCTGGCTGATGACGACGACGGCGGAGCCGTTCCGCGCCAGATCCACGAGCGCCTGGCGAATGCGGCTGGCCGCCCCTGCATCGACGCCCCAAGTCGGCTGGTTGACGACGAGAACGGCGGGTTGGCGATCCAATTCGCGTCCAACGATGAACTTCTGTAGATTGCCGCCGGAGAGCGAACCCGCTACCGGATCCTCACCGCTTTTGCGGACGTCCATCGCCTCGGCGATCCGCCGGGTCGCTGTCTTTACGGCGCTCCGGCGGATGACCTTGAGAAAGCCGCCACCGAGGAAGGCCCGACGGTCGGATTGACTGCGCGCCAGCACCAGATTGTCGGAGAGTTTCATTGCCGAGACGGCAGCATGGCCATGGCGCTCTTCGGGCACAAAACCGGCGCCGAGCAAACGACGCGCAGTGATACCCTGGGTGCCCACGGCCTTCTTTCGGATCGCTATCGCCTCCGCCGAACCGACGGGATACTCGCCGGAGAGCGCATCGAAGAGTTCTCCCTGGCCGTTGCCCGCAACGCCCGCGATCGCCAAGATCTCGCCGGAGCGAACCGTCAAGGACACATCCTTAAGGGGCATGGCGAAGGGCGTGCGCGCGGCAGCCGAAAGACTGGCGACTGCAAGCTGTACCTCTCCTTTGATGCCGCGATCCGGATGCGTGACCGTCGCAACGTCGCTGCCGACCATCATCCGGGCGAGAGAAGCCGGCGTCTCCTGACGCGGATCGCAGGCGCCTGTGACCCTGCCGCTGCGCAGCACCGTCGCGCGGTCGCAGATGCGCTGCACTTCTTCAAGCCGATGGCTGATGTAGAGCACCGATTTGCCCTCCGCCTTCAGCTTGAAGAGTGTTTCGAAAAGCTTGTCGGCCTCCTGCGGCGTCAGCACGGACGTCGGCTCATCAAGGATAATCAGCTTGGGATTCTGCAGCAGCGCGCGCACGATTTCGATGCGCTGGCGTTCACCGACGGAGAGGTCGGCCACGTGGGCGTGCGGGTCGAGCGGCAGCCCGTAGGCCTGCGAAAGCGCCCTAGCCTCTTCGGCAATCCTGCCGATCGGAATGCTGTCGTCGAGCGAAAGCGCGATATTCTCAGCGACGGTCAGCGCCTCGAAGAGCGAAAAGTGCTGAAATACCATGCCGATGCCGAGCCTGCGGGCATCGCCGGGAGAGCCGATCGAAACCGGCCGGCCCTCCCACAGGATGCGGCCTTCGCTTGGTTCCAGCACCCCGAACAGCATCTTGACCAGCGTCGATTTGCCGGCGCCGTTTTCGCCAAGGAGAGCATGGATTTCGCCGGGCGCGATATCTAGATCGATATGGTTGCAGGCGGCAAAGCTGCCGAAGAATTTCGTCAGTTGCTGGACCGACAGTAACGCACCGGAGTCCGGCACATCAGATAATGACACGTTCCCCTCATTTCCCTCTGCCGACCCTGCCCGTTCGGGTCATTATGGGATCAGTAGCGTAGTTCCGGTAGTTCTTCTGGATTCCAGATCCATGTGGGCCCGCCCGACCTCACGCAATGGATAGGTTTGGTTGATATTGATACGCACTTTATTGCTCAAAACAACATCAAATAACGCGTTTGCACAATTGGTTAGCTCTTCGCGCGTCGCGATGTAAGTGAAAAGGGTCGGCCTCGTTGCAAAGAGCGATCCTTTCTGGGCGAGCATGGCGAGTGTGAAGTTCTCGATCGGCCCAGAAGACTGGCCAAAAGAGACAAACATGCCGAGGCGTCTCAGACAGTCGAGCGACTGGGGAAATGTGTCCCGGCCGATCGAGTCATAGACCACGTGAACCCCCGCGCCACCGGTGATCTCGCGTACACGCTCGGCAAAATTCTCGGTATTGTAATTGATGACGTGATCGTATCCGTGTTCGAGAGCCAACTGCACCTTGCTGTTCGACCCGGCGGTGCCGATCACCGTTGCGCCGAGCGCCTTTGCCCATTGTCCGGCTATTAGGCCAACACCGCCGGCCGCCGCATGAAACAGGATCGTGGTACCGGGGGCGACGCTGTAGGTTCGGTTGAGAAGGTACTCGGCGGTCATTCCCTTCAGCATCATCGAAGCGGCCGTCTCGAGCGGAATTCCATCTGGAACCTTGACGAGATGCTTCGTTTCGATGTTTCGCTCGACGCTGTAGGCGCCGTCAGAGCCGGCATAGGCGACGCGATCGCCGGCCTTGAACTCCTCCACACCAGGGCCCACGGCTGTAACGGTGCCAGCCGCTTCCTTGCCGGTCACGAACGGCATATGCGGCGCTTTGTAAAGCCCGGTCCGGAAGTAGACATCGATGAAGTTCAAGCCAATGGCCGCGTGCTTGATCTGGACTTCCCCTGCGCCGGGAGGCGGCAGGTCGATACCGATATATTCGAGAACTTCAGGTCCGCCGGTCTTGCTGAAAGAAACCGCCTGCGTTCTTGCCATTGCCTTCTCCTAATCGCGCCTTCCAAGCGCCGGGAAGAACTGCAACACAGCGCCAATGCAGTAGAGGTAGATACCGCTGAGAATAAAGAGGACAAGCGCCCATTGTGGGATCACGAAATGCATCAGCAGCGCATACATCCCGAGCCCCGACCACAAGAAGAAGACGCCGAGGTTGAGCGGCCTGAGCCGCTGGACGCGGACGGGGTGGAGGAAATTGATCGGCAGGAAGGTGAGGATGACGGAGACGAGGACGACCGTTAGCGCCGTGATCGCACTGGCATCGATGACGAACAATGTGAAGACGATCATGTTCCAGACCACCGGAAAGCCCGAGAAGAAGTACTCGTCGGTCTTCATGCCAGTATCGGCGTAGTAGATTGCGCTGGATACCACGATCATGCCTGCAGCCACGAAGGACCACGGCTCGCCGATCATGCCGCTCTGGTAGAGCGCAAACGCAGGCAGCAGGACGTAGGTCACATAGTCGATGATATTGTCGAGCGTATCGCCTGACCAGTTTGGCAGGACTTCCTTGACACTGACCTTGCGCGCGATCGGTCCATCGATGCCATCAACAAGGAGTGCCAGCCCCAGCCACCAGAACATGTCGATAAAACGGTGCTCGGCAGCGGCGACGACGCCGAGAAAGGCAAGAAAGGACCCGGACGCCGTCAGAATATGGACGGAGAATGCGCGCATTTCCGCGTAAGGTACGCGCTTGTAATTGAAAATCTTCATGTTTCCCCGAGCAGCCTATGGCGTCCGCGCCCGGCAGACGCGGTTTTTGCCTAATATGCATCCTTTGTCCCGCTTCGCCAGCGCAAAAGCAATGAAGCCTCGTAAGGCCCTGGAATCACGACAGCGACACGCATATTTCGTGCAAGTCGCTCGAGAAAGAATGGAATACCTTTAATCGAGACACTATTTGTAATATCTCGCTGGCATCGAAAACATTGTGCGACCAATACGGGATCCGATACCGAAATGAACGCCCCTGCAAAGACCGAAGACTTCGCCTCACCGATTCCGGCTGGAGTCTATGCCGAAACCGTGCTCAGCGTGACCCATTACACGGATCGCCTGTTCCGGTTTACGATGACGCGTCCGCAGGGCTTCCGCTTCCGGTCGGGAGAATTCGCAATGATCGGATTGATGGTCGACGGCAAGCCGATCTTCCGTGCCTATTCGATCGCAAGCCCCGCCTGGGCAGAAGAGCTTGAATTCTTCTCGATCAAGGTCCCGGACGGCCCTCTGACCTCACACCTCCAGGCGATCAAGCCGGGCGACCAGGTTCTGATGCGCAAGAAGCCGACAGGCACGCTGGTGCTTGACGCGCTGACGCCCGGCCGTCGCCTCTATATGTTTTCGACCGGGACTGGCATTGCGCCTTTCGCCAGCCTGATCCGTGATCCGGAAACCTACGAGAAGTACGAGGAAGTCATCCTGACCCACACGACCCGGGACGTGGCGGAGCTGAAATATGGCTTCGACCTGGTCGACGAGATCAAGAATGACGAACTCCTTCAGGAAGTCGTCGGGGACAAGCTGCGCCATTATGCGACCGTCACCCGTGAAGACTTCGAGTACCGCGGCCGTATCACCGACCTGATTTTCTCAGGCAAGCTCTTTACCGACCTCGGCGTCCCGCCGCTCGATCCGGTAATCGATCGCGGCATGATCTGCGGCTCCTCCGCGATGCTGAAGGATACGAAGGAATTGCTGGAAGGCGCCGGCCTCAACGAGGGCGCAAACAGCAAGCCGGCGGAGTTTGTGATCGAACGCGCATTCGTCGGGTAAATTTGCAGTGACGGACTTATTTACGGCCCCTGCAACGGGGCCGTTTTCAATTGTGGTTGCTGAGATATTCGATCAGTGCGCTCATCGCGTGGCCGGCGTCCTTCGACCTGCCCTGCTCGATGGCTCGCATGACTGCAACATGCAGCGCGATAGATTGATCCATCCGGGTGGGACTCGTGGACGCGGACCAGAGCCGACGCGAATGGGTTTGAACCGGTCCAAGCGCCGACGTGATAAAAGCGTTGGGGCAAGCCTCTTCCAGAATTTCGTCAAACGCCTTGTCCGCGGCGAAAAATGCTGCCACATCGCCGGTTGTGGCGCACATTTGCATTGCCTGCGCGCATTCGATCAGTTCTCGACGCTGCTCTGATGTGGCGGATTCGGCAGTCAGCGCCGCTGCGATCGGCTCAAGCTCGCGGCGAACCTGCATGACATTGTCATGGTCGGTCGGCTTGATCTCCGCCACCTGCAGCCCGACACGCGGCTTCACCACGATCAACCCTTGCCAAGCAAGCTTCTGAATCGCCTCGCGCACCGGCGTACGCCCGTGGCCGGCCAAGTCGATCAGGTGTTTCTCAGTGACCAACGCGCCCGGCCGCAAAGCCAAGGTTACGATCGCATGCTCCAGGCTAAGGTAGGCAAGGTGGCTGAGTGAATTCTGCATTCGCGTATCCATAGCTTCTAAAAATGCGCGTCGCGAGGGCGACCTAAAACCGATGATATATCAGCGTGCTGTCGAGCGGCAAGTTGGCGCCGCACCTGGATGGCGGTGCGGAAGTAGTGCGACGCTTCCTCAACCCTGCCCTACGGTTGCTCGTGGAATAGATGTCGGAAACTCTCTCCGCCAGCATCAGCGCCGCCTGGCTGGCTATTCGTGTCGCAGAGCCTCGATTGGATTGAGTTGTGCCGCTCGCCGTGCCGGGAAGTATCCGAACACCATTCCGATTGCGGCGGAGAACGCGAAAGCAACCCCAATCATCGTGGGGCTGACAACGAAGGGCACCTTCAGGGCTGTTACGGCCCCGTAGCCGAGGCCAATCCCCAGCAGGATCCCGGCGACGCCGCCAAAGACCGACAATGCCACCGCTTCGACCAGGAACTGCAGCAGCACCTGCTTTTCCAGCGCACCAATCGCCAGGCGTATGCCGATTTCCCGAGTACGCTCGGTCACCGACACCAGCATGATGTTCATGATTCCGATCCCGCCAACGAGCAGGCTGATCGCGGCGACCGCACCGAGCAAGCTGGTCAGTAGCGTCGTGGTGCCGGTCATCGCGTCGGCAATCTGCGTCATGTCATTGACGCTGAAGTCGTCCTCGCGGCCCGGGATAATCTTTCGCCGCTCGCGAAGCAGGTTCTCGGTTTCATCCTGAATTTTCGATGTCGAGACACCGTCACGCGCGGAAATTACGATCATCTGGACATTGGCATTTGCCTTGCCGCCGACCCGGCGCTGATAGACTTTGACAGGCATTATAACAACGTCGTCCTGGTCGTTG
Organism: Rhizobium sp. BK399; assembly: GCF_014194695.1. Taxonomy (GTDB): domain Bacteria; phylum Pseudomonadota; class Alphaproteobacteria; order Rhizobiales; family Rhizobiaceae; genus Rhizobium. Next base: position 48,804 of record NZ_JACIAH010000016.1, read on the forward strand.
CCCATGCCGGATTGGCCGCGCTTGGCAAGGACGCCGATAACACTGCAGGACACCTTGCCGACGCGAATCTGCTGCCCGTTGGGATTGGCAGCGCCAAAGAGCTGTGAGCGTACGGTCTCACCGAGAATGCAGCGCGGGCGCCCACGCTCCTCTGCTGCGTCGAAGGTGCGGCCAATCGCCATGTCCCAATCCTGGGCGATGAAATAGTCGTTGGTCGTGCCCATGACCGTCGTCGAATGGCTCTGCCCGCCGTAAATGACTGTCGCGGTCGTCTGATTGAGCGGCGCCGCGGCACGAAGACCATTGACCTGGTCACGGATGGCGTCGACATCCTTCACGGTAAAGCGACGTGCCTCCGAACTTGCGCGGCCAGGGCCGAACTGACCCGGACGCGCAAACAGCATGTTGGTGCCCAGCCGCGAAAGCTCGGCCGAGACCTGAGCGGTGGTGCCGTTGCCGATCGTCACCAACGCGATGACTGCCGCCACGCCGATGACGACGCCGAGCACGGTGAGAAACGAACGTAGCATATTGCGACTGATTGCGCGGAGCGCGAGTTTCAGCGTTTCAAAGAACATGATCCGCCCTCCCGCGATGCTCGGCCTCAGTCTCCAACTTGCCGTCGATGAAGCGCAGCAGCCGCTGGGCATAAGCGGCGATGTCGGGTTCGTGCGTGACCATGACGATCGTGATGCCTTGCTCCCGGTTCAACCGCGTCATCAAGTCCATGATCTCAACGCTGGTCTTGGTGTCGAGATTGCCGGTCGGCTCGTCCGCAAGAAGCAGCGAGGGTTCTGTTACAATCGCCCGGGCGATGGCCACACGTTGCTGCTGGCCGCCGGAAAGTTCCTGCGTTTTGTGATGCTCGCGCCCGGAGAGCCCCACAAGCCCGAGCGCCTCCTTGGCCTTGCGGTGGCGCTCACTCGCCTGCATGCCGCGATAGATGAGCGGCAGTTCGACATTCTCCAAAGCTGAAGTCCGCGGCAGCAGGTTGAACCCCTGGAACACGAAGCCGAGCATATGACGGCGCAACAACGTCAGTTGGCTACGGTCGAAGCCCTGTGTCGATACGCCCTGGAAAATGTAGTCGCCGGCGCTCGGGACATCGAGGCAGCCAAGGATGTTCATGGCCGTCGATTTGCCCGAGCCCGAGGGGCCCATGATGGCGACGAACTCGTGTTCGCGGATCGACAGATCCACCCGGTCAAGGGCGCGAATGGCCGCCTCTCCGTGACCGTAGATCTTCGAGACCTGCTTGAATTCGATGAGCGGCGGGCTCGTCATGCTGAGCCTCACCTATTTCGCTTGCGCGGTGGCGTCGGTGATCACGGCGTCGTTTTCTTTGATGTCCCCGGATACAATCTGGGTGAATTGTCCGTCGGAGGAACCCACTTGGATGACCGCTGCTGCCGGCTTGCCCGATTTCAGCACCCAAACGCGCCGCTTTGCTCCAGTCAGCGCTTCTCCGCCCTGGTTGCCGGTCCGCGGTCCCATGCGCGGCGGTCTGAGCAAGCTGAAGATACCTCGGCCACGGGGTGAGTCTGCCGCCGGGGGCGCATAGCGAAGCGCCGAGTTGGGAATCATAAGAGTATCCTTGACTGCCTCAACGGTGACGTCGGCCGTGGCTGTCATGCCCGGCCGCAGCAACAGATCGGCATTATCGACCGACAGAATCGCCTTGTAGGTCACGACATTGTTTGTCGTCTCGGACGCAAATCGGATCTGTTTGATCTCCGCGGGAAAAGTCCGGTTGGGATAAGCGTCGACCGTGAACATCGCCTTCTGGCCGACGGCAATCTGACCGACATCGGCCTCGTCGACATCGACCTGCAACTCCATCTTCCTCAGATCGCCGGCGATCACGAAAAGCACGGGCGCCGACAGCGATGCGGCGACTGTCGCGCCCGGGTCGACGGAGCGTGTCAGAACCACACCATTGATGGGCGAGATGATCTTCGCTTTGGCTAGGTTGACCTCGGCCAGGCGCAAATCCGCCTCCGCGGAGGCTACCGCGGCGACATTGATGTCCTTGGCAGCGACCGCAGAATCGAACTTGTAGCGTGCATCCTCGAGGCTTTGTTGTGTCGAAACATTGCTTTGAACGAGGTTGCGAAAGCGCTGGAATGAACTTTGGGCCGACTCCAGATCAGCCGTAGCCTTCACAACGTTAGCCCTAGCAGAATCGAGTTTTGCCCGCGAACTCTTCACATCGGCCTCAAGCTTGTTCGTATCGAGCGCGGCTAGAACCTCGCCGGCTTTGACCTCGCTGTTGTAGTCGACGTTTACGTCGCGAACCGTCCCGGAGAGCTCACTCGATATGTCTACCTGCTCGGTCGGCTGCACGGATCCTGTTGCTGTCACCAGCACGGTCAGGTCACCACGGTTAATGGGCTGAGTTGTGTAGTTGTATTGGTTGGCCTCCTGCCGCGAATAGAAATAGCCCACGCCGCCGACGGCCAGAATCAGCAGAAGCAATAGCGATAGTCGACCACGCCAACGGCCCTTCGACTGTTTGCGTGAGGCCGCAAGAACGGTCGCCAGCTCGGCGCTCGCCTTTTTCGGCTTGGTTTCATGCATATCCTTGACGTCGTTCATTCCGGCCTCGATCAACATGCTGCCAATGCAGCTGTCAGCAAGATAACTATGTCGAAGCTGAACGGCAGATTAGCATCGGCCCGGATTGGCACGAAACGGCGTTGGAATGAAATGAAATCTTGGTAATGAGAGTTCAGTTTTCCGTAGGGTCCTTGGCATCGAAGGCGTCCGCTTCGTATTGCCCAGCGGCCGGCAATGGATGCAGCCAGGTTTCTCGTCGCTTAATCCAAAGCTCCTGAACCGGCCGGAGGCCATTCGGAGCATCGTCCAGCGATCCAATCCGGATTTCTGCAAACCCATCAGTCAAGCAGAAGAGACGTCCACCACATCGCGGACAAAAGCTGCGACCGGCGTAAGTGGACACCTCACCCGATTGATTAAATGAGGATCTCGGCCAGATCGCAAAGGCTACGAAGACCGATCCACTCGACTTGCGGCAATCGGCGCAGTGACACAGTCCCACGCGGATGGGCTCGCCTCTGACCGTGTAGCGCACTGCACCGCAGAGGCAGCTTCCCTTCCGGGTACCGGCCGACGAAGCCATCAGTGAGCCGGCAATCGGCGTTTGGCGGCCATCAGTAGGTCGAGTTCTGTCGCAGAGGGGCCGAACTTTTCAAAGAGCCGCTTTGCTTCGGTTTCCTCCAGGCGATATTTCCTTGCGAACTCACCAAGACTATAGGGTCGGCCACGCAACACTTTTCGGGTTGTCGGTGCTGGTGTAGTCATGCTCGTCATGCACATTCTCCTTGGTTGCACAAGGGGCTAGCTAGAGCATCGCGTGATTTTGTGAAGGTGTTGATCAGTCCTCGGAAGGGTTTGATTCGATTAAATTTTTTTTGGGAACCTTCTGACCATTTGTGCATTTATAAGGCGAGATTGTGAGCCGCGCCAAGCGGACACGGCGATGCGAAAGAATGCCCGGATTTTTCCGCTTTCCCCGGGTGGCCAACGAAACGGCACTCGAGCTTTCGCCCGCCCGGTTCGTGATCTCGTTTCCCCCAACTTTTATAAAGCGCCCTCGGGCGCTTTTCTTTTTTTGGACCGGCTGTTTCAGGCTAGGGCGCAAGAAATGTGCCTAATGCACAGGGAACGATGATTTTTTGGTTGACCACAATGGGGCACCTGCATATGTTCCGCGCACTTCCAGCCGGGCGAACCGCCGGGCACCTGGGAGAGCGTAGCTCAGCCGGTAGAGCAACTGACTTTTAATCAGTAGGTCTCGGGTTCGAACCCCGACGCTCTCACCATGAAAATCAAAGACTTGGTATAGAAACGTGCCGCACTGGTGAGCCTTGCCGACTGGCGCAGTTAGTAGCTGCACGGACGATTGTCGCTCGGTCTAAATCCGCCTGCACAGGCTGGGTTCAGCGAGTAATCGCGTTGATAGGACGTGGGAGATCCGATTGACGAGGTGTAGTCGGGGTTGGTGGTACAAGCCGAAACGATCGTGGAAAGACTGATCAGCGTTCCGGTCGCTACGAATGCGAGAAATCGGCTCATCTGAACTTCTCCCTAGGTGAGTGCTCACCCCGCGCAATCTCGGCGCCATTCGCTGAGAAAAGGCGGCTTCAGGTCCGGTAATCTTCTCTGCGGGCAGAGACCAGTTTCCCGGTGGCCACCTGTCCGCAGATCATTTCGTGTCCTCTGCCCCCAGTATGACACGTATCAATGTGACGTCGTCTTCCGGCTTGCCAACAGCAGAATGTAGTCGTCTGCCGCATCCGCAATTGCCATCGCTACCTCCGCGGGCGCCCATCCCTTTTGCTGCGCGTCGCGGATGATCTGATGGAGGGCGGGTTCAACATCAGCGCGGCAATCGAGCAGACGTTGATCATGCGTAGTGTCATTGCGAACCGACTGAAGATTGATCATAGCGGAACCCCTCTCATACGAAGGAAGTTACCATGACATAGATTGCAGGTTGAGCAAGCAAATGCTTAAGGAAAGAGGCGATTTCGTTGAGAATGCGCTTTTTTGATTACACAAGCGGCGTCGGCAAAACGTTTCACGGCATAATCAGCCGTTAAATCCATCACCAGAGTGCGGCCAATTTCCACCGGCCCTACGCTACAACGGGTTCAAAACGTCGCTGCAGGGAACAAAACCAATAGATATTGGTATTATTTGTACCACGCTGATATGGCAAAAGGTATAAGAATTGGTATGCATCGCGGTACCGTGGATTGTGCGCAACTGGAGTCGGACAATGCATGTCGTGCAGAATGGCGATTTAGGACAGTCTCGGCCTGGTCTTACCGGAACCCTAAGCACTTCTCCAAACGTACTCGACATAGCGTCGAGTATTTTTAACAAAACGTCCAGTGGTTGTGCTTTGTAATGGCCAGGTGGACTGTGCCCGGTCGAGTACTGCCGGTGGGGGCGAAGTGTAAAATAGACTTCCTCCAGACCACGTGAGCCTCTTTGCGCCGCGCCTATTTTCGGGCGAATAGATTTGCGTTGCGCAACCAGGCGGATGGCTTATCTTTTTTGTTGTGGGGGAATTGAGTCTCGGTGGCGTGTTTTGACGCTTTACGCTGCCATTTGCGTTGCGAAACAGTCTCGCGTTGCTAGTCACATATTTCCGCCTCTACTATAGGGGACGCCTCAATTTCCACCTTGGGCGCTGACTTCGTTGTTTCTCTGAAAGGAAATCATATGGAAGACGCAGGTGTGGGTTGGGTAGCGGCCATCATCATCGGGGGCATTGCCGGATGGCTCGCGGAAAAGTTCATGAACAGCAACATGGGGCTGTTGATGAACATCATTTTGGGCATTGTCGGCGCAATCGTCGCCAATGCAATCCTCGCAGGACTGGGCATCACGCTCGCCGGCTGGCTAGGCTATCTGATTGCGGGATTCGTCGGCGCCTGCCTGCTGATTGCCGTGGGGCGGGTTATTCGTCGTTAAATACCCGCAAAAAATTAAAGCCGGGCGTCAGCACGCCCGGCCCTCGCCTTGTCAACTGCCAATCGACTTCTATCGACGGCTCATCAATCCGAAAAGATAGGCGACGCCGGCTGTCACGGCGAGCGCGAAGATAGGCTCCTCCCTTACCTTGTCGCGCAGCCGTTCCGTCATGACCGAGGCTTCGTCGGCTACGGCGGTCTTGGCGCCCTGACCGAGTGCAACAACGCTCTCGGATAGGCGTGCAAGGTCTTCGCGCAATGCTGTGACCTGTGCGGAAAGATCGTCTGCCGCGATCTCCGCCTTCACACGCGCGGTTGCGGACTGGGCGGAGGCGGTTTTCATATCGGCCATGGTCTGCTCCTCTTTTTCCGGATGCTCTTCAACGAATTAGCCCTTAGAAAGGTTCCGATATCGGGCGTCTTTTGCTGCGCCAAGCGCTTCGACATGGTTGCAGATATAGCGCAGATGTTTTCGTGCGATAACCCTTCATTTCCTGCCGGCTTTGTTCTAAGGAACGTCCAATGCTTTGCCCGCGAACGGGCGAATATAATGCGAGGTTTGCGTTTCGATGTTCGATCTTCTGAGAAGAGCTGCTCACACCTGGGTTGCCAAGCTCCTCATGCTGCTGCTGGTTGCCTCTTTTGGTATCTGGGGCGTGTCGCGCTCGTTGATATCGGGCGGCAACAGCACGACGGTTGTCAGCGTCGGAGACCAGCACGTCGACGTCAACGAATTTCGCTTGGCCTACCAGCGACAGGTCGCAAATCTCAGCCAGCAATTCGGCATGCGCTTGACGCCCGACCAGGCCCGCGCTTTTGGCGTTGAACAGCAGGTGCTGGCGCAGCTCGTCGCCGGCGCATCACTCGACCAGTTGGCGGACGAGATGAACCTTGGCCTCTCCCAGGATCGGCTTGCGCAGTTGATCGGCGATGACCCAGCCTTCAAGGCGGTCAACGGCCAGTTCGACCGCACCCTCTTTACATCGCGGCTGCGCAATGCCGGCATCCGCGAGGATGACTATATCAAGGAACGCAGCAAGGTTGCCGTCCGCAGCCAGATCGTGGACGCTGTCTCGAACGGCTTCACAGCCCCGAAGACGCTGGTCGACGCCCTCAAGCTTCATGGACAGGAAAGCCGCGGTATCGATTACCTGTTGCTGACCAATGCCAACATCGAGCCGATCAAGGCGCCTGCCGAGGATGTGCTTGCCAAGTGGTTCGAGGGCACCAAGACACGCTACCGCGCTCCTGAATACCGCAAGGTGGCTTTCCTCAAGCTTCAGCCGGAGGACATCGCCGACGCCGCCTCCGTTACCGATGACCAGATCCGCGAGGATTTCGAAAAGCGCAAGGATAGTTTCCGCACGCCTGAAACCCGCACGATCGAGCAATTGACGTTCCAGAACAGGGATCTCGCCAACGCCGCCGAAGCCGCGCTGAAGACCGGCACGACATTCGATCAGCTGGTAACCGATCAGGGCAAGACCGCTACCGACGTGTTCCTCGGCGAATTCTCCAAGGACAAGGTTCCGGATCAGGCCATTGCAGAGGCTGCCTTCGCAGTCTCGAAGGACGGCGGAACGACGCCGGTCGTCGATGGCACGTTTGGTCCGGTCGTCCTCCGCGTGAGCAACATCAAGCCCGAAAGCGTCAAGAGCCTTGATGAGGTCAAGGACGAGATCCGCAAGCAGCTCTCCGTCTCCAACGCATCGCAGGAACTCATCAACGTACACGATCAGATCGAGGACCTGCGCGGCTCCGGCTCGACCCTGGAGCAGATTGCAGAACAGCTCAAGCTGAAGGCCGTCGTCGTCGACGCCGTCGACGCTACGGGTCTCGACAAGGACGGCAATGAGGTCAAGGACATTCCGGCCAAGCAGCAGGTTCTCGGCGCGGCCTTTAAGACCGACGCCGGCGCTGATGCTCCTTCCCTTTCGATCGGCACTGACGGCTATCTTTGGTTCGAAGTCCGCGATGTCATGCCGGAACGCGACCGCCCACTGAGCGAAGTGCATGATAAGGCGGTCGCCGATTGGACTGCGGAACAGCAGAAGCTTGAACTGGCCAAAAAGGCCGAAGACCTGAAGCAGCAGGCCAAGAAGGGAACATCGCTGGCGGACATTGCGGCCCCGCTTGGCATTACCGTCGAAAGCAAGAGCGGCATTACTCGCGGGACCGACGACCCCGTCCTCGGTCGCGCCGGCGCCAACGCTGCCTTCTCCGGGCCGATGGATACAGTCGCCATTGCCGTCGGCGGCGACGCGACGACGCAGATCCTTCTCAAGGTCACGGAAGTGAACACGGAACCCACGGGTGACGTGCTCAACAATCAGGACCAGCAGATCACGGCAATGGCAAATGCTGCCGGCGACGACATTCTCGATCAGATGGTCAACCTGCTGCAGACGCAGTATGGCGCATCGATCAATCAGCCTCTCGCCGATCAGGCGGCAGTCCGCTAAGGGGGAATACACGCGCATGACTGATCTGAAGCCGCTTCTGGCGAAGGCTGCGAGCCGTGAGCCGCTGACACGCGACGAGGCCCGCGAGGCCTTCGACATTCTGATGTCCGGTCAAGCGACCCCTTCGCAGATCGGCGGCTTCCTCATGGCATTGCGCGTCCGTGGCGAGACGGTCGACGAGATTGTCGGCGCCGTGACGACGATGCGCTCCAAGATGCTGACCGTCGATGCACCGGCCGATGCCATCGACATCGTGGGAACCGGCGGCGATGCAAGCGGGACCTATAATATCTCGACACTCGCTGCTCTTATCGTGGCTGGTGCTGGTGTACCTGTTGCAAAGCATGGCAACAGGGCACTGAGCTCGAAATCAGGTGCGGCCGACAGCCTTGCCGCGCTCGGGGTCAAGCTAGATGTGACCCCCGAGGTGATCTCGCGCTGCATTCGCGAGGCTGGTGTCGGCTTCATGTTCGCCCAGCAGCACCACTCGGCGATGCGCCACGTCGGCCCGACGCGCGTTGAACTCGGCACGCGGACGATCTTCAATTTGCTGGGGCCGCTTTCCAATCCGGCCGGCGTCCGCCGTCAGTTGCTTGGCGTCTACGCGCCGCAATGGGTCGTTCCGATTGCCGAGGTCATGCGCGATCTGGGCTCCGAAAGCGTGTGGGTCGTGCACGGCAGCGGTCTCGACGAAATCACGACGACGGGAAAGACGAACGTCGCCGCGCTCGAAGACGGGAAGATTCGGACTTTCGAGTTGTCGCCCGCAGATTTCGGCGTCGAACCTTGCCGTCTGGAGGCTATCAAGGGCGGTGATGGCGTGGTCAACGCCGCAGCGTTGCGCGACGTTTTGAGCGGCGCAAAGAACGCCTACCGTGACATCGCGCTCGCCAATGCCGCCGCCTCGCTGGTGATATCCGGCAAAGCTGAGCTACTCGAGGACGGTATGCGGCTTGCGACGCAGTCTCTGGACAGCGGAGCGACGGCCGCGGCCCTCGACAAACTCGTCGCCGTGTCGAACGACATCGACTAGGATAGAGCCATGACCGACATCCTGAAGAAGATCGAACTATACAAGCGGGAAGAGATAGCCGCCGCAAAAGCGACGGTATCGCTGGCTGATCTGAAGGCGATGCAGGCGGACCAATCGCCGCCGCGCGGCTTTCATCGTGCGCTGGTTGCGAAACGCGAGGCCGGCCAATACGGCCTGATCGCCGAGATCAAGAAAGCCAGTCCCTCCAAGGGTTTGATCAGGCCAGATTTCGATCCGCCGTCGCTGGCCAAGGCCTATGAAGTCGGTGGCGCTGCCTGCCTTTCGGTGTTGACCGACACGCCAAGCTTTCAGGGCGCCCCGGAATTTCTGATGGCAGCGCGTGCCGCGTGTTCGCTGCCGGCGTTGCGCAAGGACTTCATGTTTGAGACCTACCAGGTGCAGGAAGCGCGCGCCTGGGGCGCCGATTGCATTCTGCTGATCATGGCATCGCTTTCCGATGATGATGCAAAGCGCCTTGAGGATGAGGCTTTCGGGCTCGGCATGGATGTGCTGGTGGAAGTTCACGATGCCGAGGAGATGGAGCGTGCGCTGAAGCTCTCCTCTCCGCTGGTTGGCATCAACAATCGCAATCTACGGACATTCGAGGTCAGCCTGGAGGTCAGCGAAAAGCTCGCGCCGATGGTTCCTGGGGACCGTCTTCTGGTCGGCGAAAGCGGCATTTTCACGAATGCAGATTGCAAGCGCCTGCAGGCAGTTGGCATCAGCACCTTCCTGGTCGGCGAGAGCCTGATGCGCAAGGAAGACGTTACGGCTGCAACGCGCGCACTACTCTTCGCCGAAGCCGCTCAGGCGGCCGAGTGATATGAGCGGCGGCCCGTCCGGTCTCACCCACATTGATGCCTCCGGCGAGGCGCACATGGTCGATGTCGGCAATAAGGTCGAGACCACTCGGGTTGCGACCGCCGAAGGCCACGTGAAGATGGCGGCCGCGACGCTCGATCTCATTCGTGCGGGCAATGCGAAGAAGGGCGACGTGATCGGCACGGCGCGCCTTGCTGGCATCATGGCCGCCAAGCAGACGAGCAACCTCATCCCTCTCTGCCACCCCCTGATGCTCACGAAGGTTGCGGTCGATATTACGGAGGACGCCGATCTTCCCGGCTTGCGCGTTACCGCGACCGTGAAGCTGACAGGCAAGACGGGTGTCGAAATGGAGGCCCTGACAGCCGTTTCCGTGGCCTGCCTGACGATATACGACATGGCGAAGGCCGCCGATAAGGCCATGGTAATCGGGAGCATACGGCTGCTCGAAAAATCGGGTGGCAAGTCTGGAGACTTTCGCCATCCGGAGTATGGCAAATGAGCATGTTGCCCGTTGCTGAGGCGCAGGATCGTTTACTGTCACGGGCAAAACCAATCCAGGTGAGCGAAACTGTTTCCTTGCCGGAGGCCGACGGTCGCGTGCTGGCAGCTGATGTGGCGGCCAGGCTGACCCAGCCGCCTTTCGATGCATCGGCGATGGATGGATATGGCTTGCGCGGTGACGACGCTCCGGAACCGGGCGCCGAGCTGAGGCTCATCGGGACGTCCTCTGCCGGCCATGGGTTCGAGGGTGTTGTCGGCAAAGGAGAGACTGTTCGGATCTTTACTGGCGCACCGGTTCCGTCTGGCGCCGATAGCGTGTTGTTGCAGGAGGATGCGGACAAAATCGAGGGCGGCGTCCGCACGACCTTTCCTGTTCGTCCTGGTCAGCACGTTCGGCCCCGCGGCCAAGATTTTGTTGAAGGCGAAACAGTGCTCAAGGCAGGCACCGTGCTGGACTTTTCTCGCCTGACTGTGGCGGCTGGAATGAACCACGCGACCCTTGAGGTCTTCCGCAAGCCCATGGTGGCGCTGCTCGCAACCGGTGACGAGTTGTTGCCGCCAGGAAGCTCACCGGCTCCCGCGCAGATCATTGCGTCCAGCACCTTCGGCATTGCTGCCCTGGTTCGCAAGGCTGGCGCCGAGGTCCTGGATCTCGGGATCGTTCCCGATGACAAAGCCGCGATTTCCGCGGCTGTCGAGCGCGCCCGGCGTGCCGAGGTCGATGTCATCGTGACGCTCGGTGGGGCATCGGTGGGCGACCATGATTTGGTGCAGGCTACGCTCGTCGCATTGGGCATGAAGCTCGATTTCTGGCGGATCGCCATGCGTCCGGGCAAGCCGTTGATGGTGGGCAGCCTCGAAGAAACGCATGTCATTGGCCTACCCGGCAATCCGGTTTCGAGCTTGGTCTGCGGACTGCTGTTTTTGGAACCGCTGGTTCGCAAGCTGGCGTCACTGCCGCCAGTCAGACGTGAGGCAATGGCGGGAGCGGCTGTAACGCTTCGTGCCAATGACCAGCGACAGGACTACGTGAGAGCGAGGCTGTTGCGATCACCGTCGGGCGGTTGGTCGGCAGAGCCGTTCGGCAAACAGGACTCGTCTATGATGAAGATATTCGCCGAAGCTGACTGCTTGATCGTTCGACCGCCACATGCGCCGGAGTTGCAGGCGGGAGACCCCTGCCCGGTGATGCTGCTGCGGCCTGATCTGCTCGGCTGACGTTTCTTTTTCATTCGCGGAAAGTGTCACAAACAAACCCTGGGCCGGCTTGAGATGACCAAGCAGATCATACGAGAAACCGCCGCGATGTTGTCCGGAATGACGCCCGTGCTTACGGAGGACGAATTCGTCTTTTGTACAACCACGGACGAGAACATCATTCGGCGCGCGGCAATCGATGCGCTGGCGTCGTTTCGCGAGCACGAGGGAGTTTCCTTCATCCTTTCGAAAAGCAGGGCCTCGGAATTGGGCTTCAACTGCGATACGCCAATGCGGCGGATCGTTCTCGAAGTTTTTTCATCGCTGGAAGGTGTCGGACTGACAGCTGCTGTTGCCACTACTCTCACCGCACACTCAATCCCCTGCAACATGGTCGCAGCCTACCATCACGATCATGTCTTCGTTCCGACCGCCGTTGCAGAGGTGGCGCTGGAGATTTTGCAGAAACTACAGGAAGAGTCCTCCTGCTGAGAGGGCGCGTTTTGGGTCATGCTTCCAGGGCGAACACTCCACCAATGGCTGCATCACCTCCTGAGCCAACGCCGAAATCGGGGACGGCATACTCGGCGACGAGACGCAGGGCTGTCAGCGGCAGTGACGATCTGCGCGGATCGCCTATAAGGACATCGACGCCGGCCTGGCGACGAGAGGTCAGGAACGGCAGAACTCTGCTGGCAAGTTCGGCATTGTAGAAAGCATCACCGGCAAGAATGACATCCACATCGGGTACTGGGGCGCCGGAAAGAATATCTGCGTTCAACGCTTCGATCGCCACATCATTCGCCTCGGCATTGAGGTTGAGTGCCGCGATCGCATTGGCGTCGATCTCTGCCGCGATTACGGCGGATGCTCCGCATTTTCGAGCCGCGATCCCGACAATCCCGGAGCCGGCACCAAGATCCAGGACACGGCGGCCACGAACGATATTGGGATGATTTAGAACGTGCTTGGCAAGCAGGATCCCGCCCGCCCAATTGTAAGCCCAGTACGGTGGCGAATCGTCACGGCCACTAGCTCCAAGGCGACCCAGCCCACTGCCCGGATGGGCCGCATAGAGACGTATCTCAGGCAAACCCGGCACCGGCTCGAGTCGGAGGTTTTCGATAATGAAGGCGCGGATATCCGCTGGAGAAAGGGTGCTGGCCGCAGGGCCATTCTTACGGCGGTGCTGGCCACGCAATTGCTTTATATCCTCAAGCGATCAGTAGTTCTTCATCACCAGCATCCCGCCATCCATGAAGAGCGCGCGCTAGAGCGTGAAGGTCTCATTGCAAAGAGTGCTGAAAACATGAACCGTCAAAACGATTGTGCCTGCCATTGTCCACTCCGAGAATCTTTATCGGCGCCGCAAAGGCTGCAGCGCCGACGGGATGGTTTCAGCCCTTCTTTTTCGAGAACTTGGGCTTCGGCCCACCGCCACCCTTGCCCTCAAACTTCGGCTTCCCAGGCTTTTTGCTCCAAGGCTTCGTGTCACGTCGCTCGTCGCGCTCGCCATCAGCGCGGGCTTCCTTCCGAAACTTGTCTTTTGGCCGCTCGTCGCTGAACTCGCGGCGCTCGCCAAAGGCCTTCTTGCCGGCATAAGGCTTGGAGGTTGCTGGCTTGCTGAAATCGGGCGTGCCATTCAGGGCTGTGACGCGGATGCCGCGTTCCATCGTTTTGTTCGGACCGATGGACTGCAGGAAGCTGTCGGCGCTTGCCGTTGAAATCTCGACGTAGGTTTCGTCGGGCTGCATCTTGATGGCACCGATGTCACGCTTCGTCAGATTGCCGTTGCGGCAGAGCATCGGGATCAGCCAGCGGGGCTCTGCATTCTGCTTGCGGCCGACCGAAAGCGAAAACCACACGCTCGCGCCGAAGTCGTCGCGCGGACCTTTCTGATAAGGTTCGCGTGGTCCCTCGGCGTGCTCGCGGCGCTTGCGGCCGCGATCGTCCTGGACCGCGACCTCGATCAGGTCCTCCGGCGCTGACTGGTTGGACCGATAGAGATTGACGAACGCCGCGGCGAGCTTTTCTGCGCCGTGGGCATCGAGAAGCCGTTTGACCAGGTCCCGAGCCTCTTCGCTCGGGGGTTCCTCGAAGATGGGATCGGCAAGCAGACGCGCTTCGTCACGTGCCGTCACCTCTTCTGCCGACGGCGGACGAGCCCAGGCAGCCGAGATACCGGCATTGTCAAGGAGGCGCTCCGCCTTGCGCCGCACGTTCAGCGGCACGATCAGTGCGCTGACGCCCTTGCGGCCCGCGCGACCGGTGCGGCCGCTTCTATGAAGCAAAGTTTCCGGATTGGTCGGCAGGTCGGCATGAATGACAAGGTCGAGGCCGGGAAGGTCGATGCCGCGGGCGGCGACATCCGTTGCAATGCAGACGCGGGCGCGTCCATCGCGCATCGCCTGCAGCGCATGGCTCCGCTCGTTCTGCGTCAGTTCACCCGACAAGGCGACGACGTTGAAGTTGCGATTGTGAAAGCGGGCAGTCAGATGGTTGACCGCGGCGCGCGTCGAACAGAACACGATGGCATTCGTCGCCTCATAGTAGCGCAGGACATTGATGATGGCGTTTTCACGGTCGCTGGGCGACACGACAAGCGCCCGATACTCGATGTCGCCGTGCTGCTTTTCCTCGGTAGCCGTCGCGATCCGCACCGCGTTCTTCTGATAGCTCTTCGCGAGCTTTGCAATGGCAGCGGGAACAGTCGCCGAGAACATCAGCGTCCGACGGTCATCTGGCGAGGAATCAAGAATGAACTCGAGATCCTCGCGGAATCCGAGATCGAGCATTTCGTCCGCTTCATCAAGTACGACTGCTTTGAGCGCAGAAATGTCGAGCGCATTGCGCCTGATATGATCGCAGAGACGCCCCGGCGTGCCGACAACGATATGCGCGCCACGCTCCAATGCGCGACGCTCGCTGCGGATGTCCATGCCACCGACGCAGCTCACGATCAGCGCGCCCGTCGCTTCGTAGAGCCATTCGAGTTCGCGCTTGACTTGAAGCGCGAGCTCTCTTGTCGGCGCGATCACCAGCGCCAGCGGCTCCGCCGCAGGCCCGAAACGGTCATCGTTTTCGAGCAACGTCGGTGCCAGCGCCAGGCCGAAGGCGACGGTTTTCCCGGACCCTGTCTGGGCCGAAACGAGAGCGTCCGACGCGGCAAGCGTCGGGTCGAGCATGGACTTTTGCACCGGCGTCAGCTCGGTATAACCGCGCTTCACCAACGCCTTGGCGATCGCCGGAACGACGCCGTTAAAATCTGTCATGTTGTCTATCTTTCGGAAGTCTCACGCGCATGCTGCGCCCTGGCCGGCAGTTGCCGGTAGAGAAGTTGGCCGTTCCTACTTTGTCAGACGGCAAATGTCAAAGCAGATGTCCCTGCCATAGCCATACATCGATCCCTTCGCTTCGACCGCGAATACGCGCTTGCACGGGACCTTCCAGCCGGCCGGAGCGGAGCGGAGCGCTATCCGCGGCCGCGGCTTTCATCAACGCGGTGCTCAGGGCCAGTTCGACACCACGCGATGCCGCCACCTCCATCAGCCGGCTGGCGACATTCACGGTGTCGCCAGTTGCCGTGATCTGTTGGCGATTGCCGCTCCCGAGTCGCGATGCGACGACAGGCCCGCAGTGCGCACCGACCTTGAAGCCGGCCTTCCGGCCGCTCAGCGCGGGATGGGCCGCAAGCCATGGCCGCATTCGATCACACAGGCTGACGGCGCAGGCAGCCGCCCGAGTGGCATCGTCGGAGGCTGGTTGTGGCAAGCCGAACAGAATCATCGCGCCATCGCCCATGAAGCTGGTGACCGCGCCGCCATGCGAACGCGCCTCTCCGTCGACCATCTCGAAGAAATCGCTGAGGACTTCACGGACATTCGTCACGCCGATCGCTTCGCTCAGTCCCGTGAAGCCGGAGAGATCGATAAAGACGACCGCTGCGTCCTGCCGTACCGGTTCGGCGAGGAAATTGGGATCGCGCGCAAGCCATTCGCCCAGCCCCGGCGCTTCGATGCGCTGTAGGAGATCGCTTTGCGCCGCGAAGTGCGCAGCCTGGCGACGATCGATCCAGATTTCGGCGGCACCGAAGAGCAGCACGGGCGGCAACGCTGCGGCGATCGGCAATGCTGCGCTAAACCAGTAGCCGTGTGCGAAGGCGGCGATGTTCAAGGCCGCCCACGCGAAGGCCACGCAGGCAATGATAGCGTAGCCGATGGCGCTGCGCCGCCACGCAAGCAAGCTGATAAGAAGCAGTGGCAGCGCAACGGCTATGAGCGAATCGAGCAAACGCACATTGCGGTCCCTGATGATACCGTCGCCGGCAATCAGATGTGTTGCTGCCGTCGCCATGACCTCGACGCCCGGCAAGACCGGGTCGAATGGCGTCGGGAATACGTCGCCACCGCCAGTCACCGTGGCGCCGATCACCACGATCCTGTCCTCGATCGCTTTGGCGGGGAGCTTGCCGGCCAGTGCATCAGCGGCGCTGAAGGTTGGAAGAGTCCCGCGCGGGCCATAGAAGGTAATGGGAAGCCGCTGCCCGTTGTCGGTCGGCAAATGCCGGTCACCGAGTGCCAACCCACCTGGCGCGAATGCCGGATTGATACCCAGCGCCAGCGACGCCACTCGCAGCGGAAACGAGGCATCGACCCGCTCGCCGCCTCGAGAAATCAGGGGAATGAAGCGGGGTGTCCCCGATTCATCAGTCGCGACATTGACGACGCCGATGGCAGCGACGTCGGAAAAGCGGGCAAGTGGCAAAAGCATCTGGTTGGCCGTCGGGATCGCCGCCAGCGGATCGTTGGCGTCGTGACCAACCGTCTGCGTGTCTTTGGGGAAAACGCCGGCTGCAGCGATCACACTGGGCGTCTGCTGAAGCGCCAAGGCAAGTGCCGCGTCGCCTTCCTCTGGGCCGGGGTCAACGAGTAGGAGATCGAGTGCTATGACCTTCGGTTTTAGGGCGCTGACGGCGGATACCACGCGGGCGAGTGTCGCTCGACTAAGCGGATAGCCATTGTCGGCAGCGGTAAGATCGTCGATCGCCACAATGCTGGTGATCGGCGGGGCCTCCCGCGCGCCGATGAGGGTACTACGCAGATCAGTGAGAGACGCTTCGAGACGGTCGAGAAAGCTCATGCTGCCTGAGAGATGCATGTAGCCGAGCAGTCCGCCCCAAAGGGCGGATAGTAGCAGCGCGATCGTGATCGGGAGCCGTCTGGCCTGCATCGGCGCTATTGGCCTAGACGGGCAAGCAGGGCTGCAGCGCGGGCGGGCGGCCAGCGGCGGACAGTCAATGGTTCGCTGCCTCGCGTAACGTCGACACCCTCGCCGACATCCAAGACGACGCGCGGTCCAGCAGTCGAACGACCGACCGCGACGCGGCCGCGTACGACGAAGACCGACGTCGTACCGCTTTTGACATCGACTGCCCACCGCGTGCCGCGGACGGCTGCAATCGCCTGCGGCGTGATCACCTCGAACCCTCCAGGGCGACGGGCGCGGTCGACATCCACGAGTACCGCCTTGTTGCGCAGGGAGACGGCATCCGGTCGCCCATCGCGGTTGCGGTCAATGACATTGAAACGAGCGCCGCCTTCGGCAGTGATTGTGACGCCATCGGCGCAGTGCATGACTTGCCGCGAGCTTCCCGCCACACGCTCCATGGTGCATCCGCCGGCTTGTGCAAGGGCCACGCCCGAGGTGAAAAGGCAGGTACCGCTAGCCCACACGACCAGCGCTAAAAGCATCCTGGAGTTTACAAGCATATCCGTCCCCTAATGAATGCGCGACCGGACGCCCTACGTGCGGCATCCTTCCTATGTGATTGCTGCAGCACGCATGCCGAAACGTCAACGACTATCCGAGGTCTATGCTTTGGCGGCTGTGATTGCCGGTCCAGTATAACGCGCTCTCGGGCGAATGAGATGACCGCTCTCGACCTGCTCGATGGCATGGGCGAGCCATCCAACGGATCGCGCGAGCGCGAAGATCACAAGCGGGGCGTTCCTCGGAAGATCAAAAACGGCCGTCATGGCAGTCAGGGCGAAGTCGATGTTGACGCTTTCTCCGACAAGTTCCTGGCCTGCGGTTGCCAGTTCCGTGTACGTCTGTGGGAGAGAAAACTGGGACAATAGCGCTTTTGCCCGGATGTCTCCGACCGGATAGAGAGGGTGACCGAACGCGTTGAGCGACCTCCCCTCGGTCAACGCCTGTCGGACAGCCGCGTTCGCCCCGAGTGCGTTGACGTCTTCGATCAATGAGGCGACGCCCTGCCATGCGCCACCGTGAAGCGGTCCCGTCAAGGTCGAGAGCCCGGAAAGAACGGCGGCCGACAACGTTGCGCCCGAAGAGGCCGCCACCCGTGTGGCGAAGGTCGATGCGTTAAGCTCGTGATCTGCGAGGAGTACAAGCGCGCGCCTGATGCAGTTGGCCGCTTCAGGCCTGCCCCAGCTCGCCGCGAGGCGGAGATGCAACGGCAGGTCACTCGCATCTGGTGCCAGGGCCATCCCGATGGTCGACAGGATGGTCTGAGCTTCAGCCTTTAGTGCCGTCGATGACCGACCTAGGCTCGGCAGGTCGCGGGTGACGCGCTGCGCAAGCAGGACGAACGCCCGTTCCAGCGAGGGCGTCGTTGCTGCGGTGTCGCCGGGCATCGCCGCGACGGGTCCAGACTCCCATAGAAGTGCAGCAGTCTCCTCCAGCGTCGCATGCTCGGCCCATGCGGCCGCTTCGCGCCCGCGATAGTAGAGCCGGCCCTCTGCGACAGTCGAAATGGCGGACGGCAATACGGGATCGCCCCATTGGATGGCATCTGCCGCTACGGTCTCGGTCTTTCGCCGACCCGCATGCCGCTTGGCCAGCCGCATGACATCGGCTGCGTTGTAGAGACTACGCCGTGGATCGGTCGTATCGGCCTTAGCCCGGATCCGTCCGCGACTCACATTGGCGTAAAGCGTCTGCGGTTTGGTGCCGAGTCTCTCGAGCGCTTGCTCCGCGGTCAGCCAGGACATGAGGTCCTCTTATATTGATCTATTACATCAAGATTGACGTCAATTAACCTAGCTTCGATGTTGCTGCTCGTAAAGGAGAAACACCATGAAGAACGGTTTGGAAGATGTCATTGCTGCTGAGACGCAGCTGTCCGATGTGGACGGCGAAGCCGGTCGCCTGATCATCCGGGGCGTGTCGCTCGATCAGCTCGTGTCGACGGCAACCTATGAAAGCATAGCCGCATTGCTGCTCGACGGACTGACGGAACGACATTTCAGCCTCGCAGAATTTGGCCCGCGGCTGGGCGAAATGCGAGAAGACCTGTTCGTCCATCTCGCAGCCCTCGATTCGGCAGCGCTGGGCCTGCCGCCTGTGGATGCGATGCGTGCTCTTATCGCCCGTCTGCCGGATGGCGAGGACTTCGAGGCCGCCCTTCGATTGCTCGCAGCGCCCGCAGTCTTCCTGCCGGCGATAATCCGTCTGCAGGCCGGCAAGGAACCGTTCGCGCCGGACCGCTCCCTTTCGCAGGCCGCCGACATCCTGCGTATGCTTACCGGCCAGTCCCCGAGTAGAGAGCAGACCGCGGCACTCGATGCCTACCTTGTGACGATCTCGGATCACGGTCTGAACGCCTCGACCTTCGCCGCGCGCGTTGTCGCCTCGACGCACGCCGGCCTTACCTCGTCGGTGCTCGCGGCCATCAGCGCCCTCAAGGGACCGCTGCATGGCGGCGCACCAGGCCCGGTGCTCGATATGTTCGACGCGATCGGAGCGAGCGCGAATGCACATGACTGGCTTAGCCATGCACTGGATCGCGGCGAGAGGCTGATGGGCTTCGGTCATCGGATCTACCGAGTGCGTGATCCGCGCGCTGACGCTTTGAAGCAAGCCCTTCGGTCGCTAGTCTCCGCCGCACAAGTTGATCGCGAGCGGATCGTCCTGGCGGAAGCCGTTGAACATGCGGCGCTCGCAATCCTCAAGGAACGCAAGCCGGGTCGACCACTTGATGTCAACGTCGAGTTCTACACGGCCCTTCTGCTCGATGTCCTGGGCTTTCCGCGCGAGTCATTTACCGGCGTGTTCGCAATCGGCCGGACCGTTGGGTGGATCGCCCACGCGCGTGAGCAGGCACTCGAAGGCCGATTGATCCGGCCGCGTTCGGTTTATGTCGGGCCGCTGCCGCAAGCCGCCTGACCGGTCAGATAGTTGGGCGGCTCCGACCGCGGAGCTGACAGCACGCTTACTAAAAAGGCCGCCTGGCTGACGTTGCCAGACGGCCTCTCGTCAATCAGACCAAGCGGCTCTGTTCGGTTGCGGCCTCGATGAAGCTTGCGAACAACGGATGCGGGTCGAGCGGCCGGCTCTTCAATTCGGGATGGTACTGAACGCCGATGAACCACGGATGATCCGGATATTCGATCGTCTCCGGCAATACACCGTCCGGTGACATTCCGGAGAACACCAGACCGCAGTTTTCCAAACGATCCTTGTAATCGACGTTGACTTCGTAGCGGTGGCGGTGGCGCTCGGAAATATCCGTTGAGCCGTAGATCTCGGAGATCTTCGTGCCCTTCTTCAGTGCCGCCTTGTAGGCGCCGAGGCGCATGGTGCCGCCGAGATCGCCGGACGCCGTGCGCTTCTGCAGCTCATTACCCTTTATCCATTCGGTCATCAGACCGACGACGGGCTCCTTCGTCGGACCGAATTCGGTCGAGGAAGCGCTCTCCACACCGGCGAGATTGCGTGCCGCTTCAATGACCGCCATCTGCATGCCAAAGCAGATGCCGAAATACGGCACTTTGCGCTCGCGTGCGAAGCGGGCTGCATGGATCTTGCCTTCTGAACCACGTTCACCAAAGCCGCCGGGAACGAGGATCCCGTGGACCTTTTCGAGGTACGGTGCCGGATCTTCCTTTTCGAAGACCTCGGATTCGATCCATTCCAGCTTGACCTTGACGCGGTTGGCAATGCCGCCGTGATGAAGCGCTTCGATCAGCGACTTATAGGCATCCTTCAAGCCGGTGTATTTGCCAACGATCGCGATCGTGACCTCGCCCTCAGGCGTACGGATACGGTTGCAAACCTCTTCCCAAGGGTTGAGGCGTGGCTTCGGGGCCGGTTCGATGCCGAAAGCTGCGAGCACTTCGTTGTCGAGGCCTTCCTTATGGTAGGCGATCGGCACATCATAGATGTTGGCGACATCGAGCGCCTGGATGACCGCGGAGGGGCGGACGTTGCAGAACAGCGAGAGCTTGCGGCGTTCCGCCTCCGGAATTTCACGGTCCGCGCGAACGAGCAGGATGTCGGGATGAATACCGAGTGCCTGCAGTTCCTTGACGGAGTGCTGAGTCGGCTTGGTCTTCAGTTCGCCTGCCGCCGGGATGTAGGGCATCAGCGTCAGGTGGACATAGATCGCAGTGCCGCGCGGCAGGTCGTTGCCGAGTTGGCGGATCGCTTCCATGAACGGCATCGCCTCGATATCGCCGACCGTGCCGCCGATTTCGCAGATGACGAAGTCGTAGTCGTCATTGCCTTCGGTGACGAAATCCTTGATCTCGTTGGTGACGTGCGGAATGACCTGAACGGTCGCGCCGAGATAGTCGCCACGGCGTTCCTTGTCTATGATGTTCTTGTAGATGCGCCCGGTGGTGATGTTGTCGGTCTTGGTCGCCGAGCGTCCGGTGAAGCGCTCGTAGTGGCCGAGATCGAGGTCGGTTTCCGCGCCGTCGTCGGTGACGAAGACTTCGCCGTGCTGGGTCGGGCTCATGGTGCCCGGGTCCACGTTCAGATAGGGGTCGAGTTTGCGAAGCCGCACCCGATAACCACGGGCCTGCAGCAACGCTCCGAGAGCCGCGGCCGCAATTCCTTTACCGAGAGAGGAAACCACGCCGCCAGTGATGAATACGTATCGCGCCATGGGAGTCACCGGATACCTTTTCAAAAACGATTCCACCAGCCCAAAAATTCATTTCCAGAACTTTTGGCGCCAGCGCGGAATCTAAACAAAAGAAAACCGGCAGACCCGAGGGCCTGCCGGCGGTTTATGCTGTATGCCGCTTACTGCCCGCTTGGGACGGTGGCGGGTGCCGGAGCAGCAGGTGTGGTGGCCTGCGGTGCCGCCGGAGCAGTCTGAGTAGATGCGGGTGCCGATGTCGTCGGCGCTGCCGGTGCCGCCGGAGCGGTTGCGGCGGGCGCTGCAGGAGCCGGAGCGGCTTCGCCGCCGGTCGGAACGCCGTTGTTGCTTTGCGGGGCTGGTGCTGCCGGAGCGGCGTTGTTACCGTTCTGGCCGCCGAGCGAGTCGAGAATACCCTTGCCCTGCCCGCTCGTCGCCGGAATGCGGTTCAGAATATCCGTCGGACGGCTCTCATAGCGATTAAGCACGCCGAGACCGAGCGAGGTGATAAAGAACAGCGCCGCGAGGATCGCGGTGGTGCGCGTCAGCGCATTGGCCGTGCCACGGGCGGACATAAAGCCGGAACCACCGCCGATGCCGAGGCCGCCGCCTTCCGAGCGCTGGATGAGCACGACGCCGACAAGCGCCAGCACGATCATGAGATGGATGACAATCAAAACGGTCTGCATGGGTCCAGTCCTGCCCACACGCGCGGCGGGCATAAAGTAAAATTCTGGCGCTCTTTACATGAGGTCATCAGCTATTCCAAGCCCTTCGGCTCGGAATATACACGGCTCTAGTCAAGCAGCGCTTCGTATGCGCCGTAGATGGCAAGGAAGTCGGCCGCTTTCAAGCTCGCGCCGCCAATCAGAGCGCCATCGACATTCGCGACGCCCATCAATTCCTTGGCGTTGCTAGGCTTGACCGAGCCACCGTAGAGAATCCGAACTTTTTTGCCGGTGTCGCCGAAGCGGGCGACGAGCTCGGAACGCATGAAGGCATGCGCCTTCTCGACGTCTTCCACCGTCGGCGTCACGCCGGTACCGATCGCCCATACGGGCTCGTAGGCAATGACCGTATTCTCTGCCGTTGCGCTCTCCGGCACAGAGGCGGAAAGCTGGCGCTTGATGATGTCGAGGGTCTGGCCCGCCTTGCGCTCGTCAGCCGTTTCGCCAATGCACACGATCGCCGTCAATTCTGCTGCAAAGGCAGCCTCGGCCTTGGCGCGGACAAGATGGTCTGTCTCGGCATGGTCTGTGCGGCGTTCAGAATGGCCGACAATGACATAGGTACCGAAGCAGTCGGCAATCATCTCGGCCGAGATATCGCCTGTGTGGGCGCCCGAAGGTTTCTGGTGGCAATCCTGTGCGCCGATCGCAAGTGGGCTGTCGGTTGAGAGCGCCGTAGCGACATAAAGCAAGGTTGCCGGTGGGCAGATCAGGGCCTCCACCTTGGCGGAAAGTGGTCCCTGAACGCCTTCCGCGATCGCCTTGATCTGGTCCAGGGAGGCACGCGTGCCGTTCATCTTCCAGTTTCCCGCCACGAGCGGACGCACGTCAGGTGTCATGCCAGCCTTCCAATCTTCCACGTATCCGGGGGGCTTAGCAAAAGCACCGGTCAATGAAAAGGTTTTGCGCCTTTCCTAAGGGAAATAAGCGGGGCTTTGTTCGCAAACACTTAAAATTTCCAGCGGATGTTGCTGAAAATCATAGGCCAGAGCGACAGATAGGCACGCCTTTCTCGTGAGCCGAGCAAGCTTCAGGAACCCAATATCCAGTTCAGCGTCCGACGCCAATCGATCATCCGGATCGGCGTTCCGTGGTTGCCGGTCTCGTAGAGTGCGAAATGCGTTGGGTACCCGACTTTCAGGAGCTTTTCGAAGAGCGCCTGCTGGGCGGTTGCCGCATAGACCGGATCGCGGCTGCCATGCGCGAACCAAAGCGGCAGCTTGGCCTTGGCGAAGGAACTTTTGGCAAAATCCGGATCGGCAACGCCGCTCAGGATCACCATCCCTTTGAGGTGGTTTACACTATCGGCGTCGCGGCTGAGACCCCAACAGATCTGGCTCCCCATCGACGCACACGCCAGGATAACCGGCTTGCCGGGTGACTGTGCGGCGGCGTAGCGGATCAGTTCCTCGATTGTTGCCACGCCGTCGCTGCCGAAACTCTTGACCGACGGTGAGTAGTAAACGCCGCCATTGCCAGCCACGAGATTTTTGAGGCGATTGAAATTGCCGCCGAAACTATAGTCATTTGCGCCAAGACGCCGGTCGCCGTTTCGCCCGTGAATGAAGATCACGGTGAATGCAGCTCCGGCGGCTTGTCCTACCCTGGTGACATCGAGCTTTTGGGCACCCAACTGCAATGTCTCGTCCGATTGGAGCTTTCGGACGCCGAGGGACACGTATTTCTGTCGGGCTCGTTTCTCTGGTACTTGGTCACGGCCGTTGATGTCGCGCATCTCGTCGTATTCGATCAGCTCGAATGCGCCGTCCTTGCTCGCCTGCAGCACATTTTTTGTGGAAAAGAGATCGTCCTTGTAAGGGGGGAGACGCTCTGCTGTCTGGCTACTTGCGCCCGTCGCCAGAAAAAAGGCCGCAATTGCGGCGATAATGCCATAATGACTTGTGGACATTCGCATGCGCATGGTTCCCTGAGCCTTCTAGCCGCTTGCCATTCCACGCCCGCCAACGCAAACCATTTCCTGAGAAAGTCCGCCGGATCGGGCGGCGTCGCGTAAGAAGGCGGTTTCTGGCAGAATTTGCCTGGTTCGCAAACGTGACATCAAATGCGGTGATTTTGGGTCAGGCATGGCATAGGCCGCCTGCCCCCGAACAGGATGAAGATCTGAACGGCCCCATGGACGATAGCAACGACCTCTTTTCCGGAATGCCACTGACACAGAAGCAGGAGGAGACTCCAAAGTCTGCTGAGTTGCCGAAGGCGGCGGCTGCCGCCCCCGCAGAGGCACCTGCCGCAACGTCGCGCCCGGCACCCGTGACGTCGACATCGGATGACTATGGCGCATCCTCGATCCGCGTTCTTGAGGGGCTTGAGCCCGTTCGCATGCGCCCGGGCATGTACATCGGCGGCACCGACGAGAAGGCACTGCACCATCTGTTCGCCGAAGTCATTGATAACTCAATGGACGAAGCCGTAGCCGGCCACGCCGATTTTATCGAAGTTTACCTCGATCTCCAAGGCCATCTAACGGTCACCGACAACGGTCGCGGCATCCCGGTCGAAAACCATCCGCAGGTTCCCGGCAAGTCGACCCTTGAGGTCATCATGACCAAGCTGCATGCGGGCGGCAAATTCGATGGTAAGGCGTATGAGACGTCAGGCGGTCTACATGGCGTCGGTGTATCGGTCGTCAACGCCCTCTCCGATGTCATGGAAGTGGAGGTCGCGCGCAACCGCAAGCTCTATCGCCAGCGTTTCTCGCGCGGCCTGCCGCAGGGCGGCTTGGAAGAGCTTGGCGATGTCCACAACCGCCGCGGAACGCGCGTCCGGTTCCATCCCGACGCCCAGATTTTCGGTGAGCATGCCAAGTTCGATCCCGGCCGCGTTTTCCGCATGGCCCGTTCCAAGGCCTACCTGTTTGGCGGCGTGGAAATCCGCTGGAGCTGCGAAGAAGGTGTTCTGCCGCAGGGCTCTGAGGTGCCGGACAAGGCCGTTTTTCACTTCCCCGGCGGCCTGAAGGACTATCTCCAGGCGACGATGGGCAAGGAGTTCACGGTCACCCGCGAAATCTTTGCCGGCAAGACGGAAAAAACCAGCGGTCACGGCTCGCTGGAATGGGCGATCACCTGGTATGGCGGCGACCCGCAGGTCCATTCCTATTGCAATACCATTCCAACGCCCGAAGGTGGCACGCATGAAGCCGGCCTGCGCATAGCGCTCACCAAGGGCCTGAAGAACTACGCCGAACTGACTCAAAACAAGCGTGCAGCCCAGATCACCACAGACGACGTGATGATTTCGGCCGTCGGCATGCTTTCGGTCTTCATCCGCGAGCCGGAGTTCGTGGGGCAGACGAAAGACAAGCTGGCGACCGTCGAGGCTCAACGCATCGTCGAGAACGCGCTTCGCGACCCCTTCGACCACTACCTTGCCGACAATCCCAACGAAGCGGCCAAGCTGCTGGACTGGGTAATAGAACGCGCGGAAGAACGACTGCGTCGCCGTAAGGAAAAGGAAGTCAACCGCAAGACGGCCGTGCGCAAGCTGCGGCTGCCCGGAAAGCTCGCCGACTGCGCTCAGAACACCGCGGAGGGCGCCGAGCTTTTCATCGTCGAAGGTGACTCGGCAGGCGGCTCCGCCAAACAGGCGCGCAACCGCGCCAACCAAGCCATTCTTCCGCTGCGCGGCAAGATTCTAAACGTGGCCAGCGCCGGTCGCGAAAAGCTTGGAGCAAACCAGCAGCTAGCGGATCTAAGCCAGGCGCTCGGCTGCGGAACACGTTCGAAGTACCGCGAGGAAGACCTTCGCTACGAGCGCATTATCGTCATGACCGATGCCGACGTCGACGGTGCTCACATCGCCTCGCTGCTGATCACGTTCTTCTATCAGGAGATGCCGGAACTGGTCCGTGGCGGTCACCTGTTCCTCGCTGTGCCGCCGCTCTACAAGATCACTCAGGGCGCTAAATCCGCCTATGCCCGCGATGACGCACACCGGGCCGAGCTGATGGAAACAGAGTTCAAGGGCAAGGCGAAGGTCGAAATCAGCCGCTTCAAAGGCCTCGGCGAAATGCTGCCGGCACAGCTCAAGGAAACCACCATGGATCCCAGCAAGCGCACGCTGTTGCGGGTGGTGATTGACGAGGTGGATTTCGAGGGAACGCGCACCGCAGTAGACGACCTGATGGGAACGAAGCCGGAGGCCCGCTTCCGTTTCATTCAGGATCGTGCCGCCTTTGCGGAAAACCTCGATATCTAACGCCGCTTAGTCGAGACGTACGGCAATTTCCGTCTTCACCGAGTTGGCGAGGAAGCATAGCTCGTGAGCCTCGTGGTGAAGCTTCTCTTCGATCTCGCGGCTCGGCCTGTCGCTGGCATAGGTGACCCGCGGGCGAAGCTCGACGCGGCTCACAATTGTCTTGCCTTGCACGATTTCCATGATGCCCGTCGCGGCGTCGGCATAGCTGTCGACCATGATGCGTTTCTTTGATGCGAGCCACAGGTAGAACAGCATGTGGCAGCTTGACAGCGCCGCAACATAGGCCTCTTCCGGATCCACGTTTTCGGCCACGGCATAAGGCAGCGGTACATTATGCGGCGAGGCGGAAGCAGCGACGACAGCACCACCATCGAAGGACCATTTATGGCCGCGGCTGTAGCGTCCGTCGATGAAGCTTGCCTCACCCCGCTCCCAGGCGACTTCTGCGGAAAACCTCGTCATTGTCATTCTCCCTCGCGCGTCAGGCGCGCTGTTGTCATCTGCAAATGATCCGATAAGGCTTGCAAGGCGGCGGTTTCGTCGCGACGTTCACAGGCCTTGACGATGGCACTATGCTCGGCGTGGAGGACGACGCGCTCGTCGGAGCCCTTCGGCTGCCTCGAGTAGGCTCGGCGCGACTCCCGCCGCAGGTTGTCGATCATGGAAACAAGGCGTTCATTTCTGCAGCGCCCATAGAGCGTCCGATGAAATGCCACGTCCAACTCCTCGAGGACAGCAGGGTCCTCCTCTTCCACCAGGTCCTCGTTGAGGCGCCGCGCTTTGCGTAGGTCGGCGTCGCTGAGCACTGGCAGTGACGCGCGTAGCGCCATGCTCTCCAACGCAGTACGGATCTCAGCAAGCTCACGCGCCTGTTCTTCGGTGAAACCGGCTACAGCAAGGCTTCTGTCCGGTCGACGATTGAGCAGGCCGGATGCCAGCAGCCGATCAAGTGCCCGGCGGACCGGCTGGCGACTCACGCCGAATCGTTCGGCCAGAAACTCTTGCTTCAAGACCGTTCCGGGAGTGAGGCTGCCACTCTCAATTTCCCGACGGAGCGCTGTCGCAATTATATTTGGATCCATGGATCCAAAGTAACGGATCAAACGAATTTTGACAACATCGCTACGGGATTCTGTCATACTGATTGCGGACAACGGGCTTAAGGAGCGTAGTGGAGATCGCCGGGATTTCTGACGCGGTGTCGACGGCATAAATCGGTCATTGCGCTTGCGCCCGAGGGATGCATGGCCCATATCCATAGTCAAAATAGGGGGAAAAGAACGACGTGAGCCTTCCGAACAACAATATCCAGCGAGAGTCGCGATGGCTCGGCCCTTCAGGCCCTGCCCGCACGCCTCTAATTCCCTCGATCTCTGCAGCGCGCTGGCTGCTGGTTCTCGTTGTCGCGGCTGGCGTCTACTTCTTCTACGGCTTTGCTGTTCCAGTGCTGGCCGCGCTTGTCATTGGTTTTGCAAGCTGGCCGCTTTATCGCCGGTTGCTCGAGCGTGTCAGCGGAAACACGACAATCGCCGCCACTATCGCGATTGTCCTGATCGTCACATTCCTCGTCTTGCCGATCGTTTTCGCCGTGACCTACACGACAGGAGAGGTGCGTGAATGGGTCGCCTGGGCTGTGCATGCAAACAGATTGGGCGCTCCAACGCCACAGTGGATTATCGCCCTGCCCTTCGCCGGTCCTTACCTCGATGAGCTATGGACCAAATATATTGGCAGCCCCGGTTCGATGGGTGAGGTCATCCAGGCCGTCAGCGGAGCCAATATCGGTAACATTTATCGGGCGATTCTGGCGGCAGGCGGCGGCGCCTTCCATCTACTGCTGACTCTGCTTTTCATGCTGATCGCGTTGTTCTTCGTCTATCGTGACGGTTCCGCGTTCTCACGTCAGATCGACATGCTGGGCGAGCGCATCCTCCCGAACCGGTGGGAGCGGATTTCCCGCGTCGTCCCGGCAACTATCAGTTCGACGGTCATGGGCATGACGCTGATTGCGATCGGCGAAGGCATCGTGCTTGGCGTCGCGTACTGGATCGCAGGTGTCCCCTCGCCCGTGACGCTGGGTGTCCTGACCGGCATCATGGCCTTGATACCGGGCGGCGCGCCGCTCTCGTTTACCCTGGTGTCGGTCTATCTGCTGGCCAGCGGCTCGCACATTGCCGGTGTCGGTCTCTTCGTTTGGGGAACGGTCGAACTCTTCATTGTCGACAAGACGCTGCGTCCGAAGCTCGTCGGCGGTCCGATCAAGCTGCCATTCCTGCCGACGTTCTTCGGCCTCGTCGGTGGTGTGAAGACCATGGGCTTTCTCGGCCTTTTCATCGGGCCGGTGCTGATGGCGCTCATCGTCGCGATCTGGCGTGAGTGGATGCACGAGGTGCGCAACGCCGAAAGCGGTCCACAAGTCATGATCGACGAACAGGCGCCTCCCACATCCCGCGCGGCTGAATGATCAGGCCAGTTGTTTTTCCATGAACAGGCTAAGCGGATCTGGAAGATAGCTGCCGAATGGCTCGATTTGGACATAGCCGTATTTGCGGTAAAGAGCGATTGCTTCCGGCTGGTAGATGCCGGTTTCGAGCCTGACGGCCCGGAGGCTCTTTTCTACCGCTATCGCCTCGAGCGCGTTCATGAGTTTGCTCGCCACCTTTAGGCCGCGCGCCTTGGGGTCGACGAACATGCGTTTGATTTCTGCGGTCCCGTCACCCGCCTCCACCAGCGCGGAACAGCCAACGATCGCGCCGTCGTGGCGGGCGACGAAGAAGCTGACCGTCGGCTTCTCCAAAGACGAGACATCGACGAGGTGATTGCTTTCCGGCGGATAAAGCGACTGCGCATAGGCGTCGGACATGTCGAGCAGGCGGAGCACGCCTTCCTGACGAGGTGGTTCCAGAGCAATCGAAAGAGACACGGGATTTTCCTATTTTCGGCGCGCTTGGCATGACGAAAAGTTAATGGGGTGCGCCTTCATTCTGTTGGAATTTCAGCATCTAACGGGCGGAGTTTCAATATTCAAAAGGCAATACTATGCAAGCGATACTGGTTGCAATGACGATCTTGGGCTGCAATGACTCAGTCACGCAATGCAACTACATCGCGACTGTCGGGGAGCAATGGCAGACGGTGGTCATGTGCGACGCCGACTCCGAGAGGCAGCTCAAGCACTATACGAATGTCAGCTACCCGACCGTCATTGCCGTCTGCGAGCCATCGAAGCCCTCCACACCACCGGAAGTGCCGAAGACCGTGGTGGAGAACGCCCCAACACCGTCCACTCCGGTCGAAACGCAAGGTAGGCTGTCGGTCTTCGCTGATCGGGTCGCAGA
Source organism: Rhizobium sp. BK399 (assembly GCF_014194695.1). Classification (GTDB taxonomy): domain Bacteria; phylum Pseudomonadota; class Alphaproteobacteria; order Rhizobiales; family Rhizobiaceae; genus Rhizobium. The sequence continues at coordinate 78,490 of NZ_JACIAH010000016.1, forward strand.
TCAGGTGCGTGCGCATCTGCCGTCGGGCGGTGATATGAAGGCAGCGCTGGCTTCGCCTGTCCATTTCGTTTCCGGAAGCTATTCGTGGGTCGCGAAGCGTCTTAGCTACTAAGCTGCGGCGAGAGCGGTCACCTGCGCGTAAGCGCGCGCACGCTGCCGCTGCTCCGCAATATGCAGCCTCTCTACCATCTCGAGCAGCTCTTGGACGGCACCGTGCGCTGTATGCCCGCGGAACTTCCGGAGCAGGCTGCCGCAGACGTCGCCGAGCATGGTCGCGGAGAGGTTTTTCGATGCTTCCCGCCACAGCAGCGTTGCTTCGACGAAGATCACACTGATCTCGCGGGCAAGCCCGGCCGATTCGTATAGGGCGCGCACTGCATGCATGCGTCCGGTGGCAAGGATGGAACGCACGCGACGTTCTTCACATCCCGTAAGATTGACGATCGCGCAGGCGAAGAACTCCACTTTCCCGGAGCAGAGCGCATGCATTAGGAACGATGCCGTCAGGTGGCCGCTCGCTCGCAAGTGTTCGACCAGGTCCGAAATTTCGTGCGACGTAATCTCGCCTGCGATCGACACAATGGCGGCTTCATTGGCTTCCCTGCTGATTCGGTGCAGCCGGCTCGCTTCGATCGTCGCCTGCGCCAGTGGCAGATTGACGAGAGCGATGCTGACATGCTGGGCAAGCAACTGGCGTGCGTCTGCCGGCAGATCTCCGCGATCCAGGAGCAGGTTGCGGACTTCGCAGTGGTGGCCGAGGCGATCAGCAACCCTTTTCAGGGAGCAAGGTGCGATCACTGCTCCTTCGTTTTCCAAAAGGCACAGGATGGCTTCTTCTTCACCGATCTCGCAAAGCGCAGCGGCAACCGGCCGTGAGATCATGCCGCGGGCCGCGATCAGCATACGCGTGATCTCGCTGCCGCCGGCTGCGAGATCAACAAGATCCGCATCCGACAACAAGGGAGAGCATGTGACGGCGTGCGAGGCAATCTCCGGCTGGTCTGCTGCCAGCGAAAGAATAACGGCACGTGGCGCGTCCGGAGACCATGAGATCGCCTCGGCCAGCGCCAGCCTCACCTTGGGGGACGGGTCGTCAAGCAGGAAAGTCATCGCCATCTCGGCCGCGGCGCGCTCTTCGGCGGCCATCTCGGACTGCAGATAGGCCCTGCCGAGGGCATTTGCCGCGCGGGCCCTGTCTCCGGCTTTGGCGGTTTCCACCCAACGAAGAAATGCTTCTACGATCACCCGTGTGCCCCATGCTCGAATGCGATTCGATCGCACTCCAATCAGTAGGACTACGGTATGCTCAAAAAGTTTATGATTGGTTCACTATGTTCGTTAAGGTCTGGGCTGTGGCCGGAGCATTTCGAACACGTCGCTGCCTTCGCTGTAGTCCATATAGCCCATGCGCGCGACCGGCCTAGCGAGCGCCATGTCGAGGCGGCCGTCGCGGATGATCGTTTCATCGACGTGTATGCCCAGGACTTGACCAAAGACCATCACGTTCTCGGATTCTTCGCCGGCGAGTGATTTTGGCACGAGGATTTCGGTAACCTTGCATTCCAGTACGGCAAAGGCTTCCGCGACGTAGGGTGCGTCGACAAGCTCGCCCTTCCTTGCCGTCAGGCCGGCCAGCGCAAACTCGTCGACTTCGTACTCCACGGCCGCTGATGAAACATTCATCTTCTCCAGCAAGCTTCGGCTGACAAAGTTGCAGGTGAACTCGCCGGTTTCGGCAGCATTGCGCTGGCTGTGCTTGCGACCGGCAGAGGAGAACATCACAAGCTTTGGGCGGTCGGAAACCGCGTTGAAAAAGGAATACGGCGCGAGGTTGATCGAGCCGTCCCTTCCCTTGCTGCCGATCCAGCCGATGGGGCGAGGTGCGACGATCGCCTTGAACGGGTCGTGCGCCAAGCCGTGCCGGTTGGTATCGGTGGTATAGAACATCAGGCCTCTCCGCCGACCCAGGTGACCGTCTCTGTTAGTTCCGGGCGCGGACGCTCGACGGCGGGAAATGTCGTCGATCCCATGTGAATGAAGCCGGCGATCTTTTCACCGGAGTTTACGCCAAGCAATCCATAGGCGCGCTCGTCGTAGGCGAACCACTCGGTCAGCCAGTTGGCGACCCATCCATGGGCGTTCGCGGCGAAGATGATGTTGAGGCAGACTGCGCCGGCAGACATCAGCTGCTCCCACTCCGGAATCTTGATATGCGGCCCGGCCTTACTGACGACAGCGACGACCACGGGCGCACGGGTGAAACGGGTACGCTCCACCTGAATCATTTCCTCTGAAAGGTCAGGCTTGGCTGCAAGAGCGAGCTTCAGCAGTTCCTGGCCGATCCGGGCACGCTCTTCGCCGCGATAGACGATGAAACGCCAAGGTGCCAGCTTGCCGTGATCGGGCACGCGCGAGGCCAGACGCAGAATCTCCTCTATCTCGGTCTTGTCAGGTCCGGGCTCGGACATCTGGAACGCAGGGATAGAACGGCGCACGCCGAGATAGTCGATCAGCTTGATATCCGATTTCATGCGGGAGAGACTTCCATTTTCATTACAGCATTGGGGATGGGTCTTGAATTTGCCATCGCGTTGGTCTTGAAGTGGCCTCTGTGATTTCAGATGTCAATTGGTTCGCACGACACATGGTTGGCATTTCGCCATTTGCACGCATCAGCCTCGCCTTCGTTTTCGCTGCCCTGCTGCCGTTGAGCGGCCAGGCGCAGGAGGCCTTCCAGACCTTCAAGCAACTCGACACGACGGCAAAGATGCCGAAGCTGAACGCCTTCATTGCTCCGGGCACGGCGCCGCAAGGCTCGAAGCTGCGCGAGGTCGCCCTTGAGGCAAAGCTGACGGCCAATGGTGATGCGGTCCAGGACGGTCTGTCCTGGTACGTGTTCAGCCCCATGGCCGGCTCAGACGGCAAACTCCCCCTGATCGCATCGTCGCAGGGCGGCTCCGCGGACTTCCAGCTCGCGCCGGGAGACTATTTCGTCAACGTCTCCTTCGGCCGCGCCGGCGTCACCCGCAAACTCACGGTTCCCGAAGACGGCACGGTCGGCAAGCAGACGATGGTGCTGGAGGCAGGCGGATTGCTTCTGAACGCGGTCTCGGGCTCCGACGTCCGCATCCGGCCGGATCAACTCAGTTTCTCCATCTATTCTGCCGAAGTGCGCGAAGACGGCGAGCGGGGCCTCGTCATGGCGGACGTGCCCCCCAACACGGTGGTTCGCCTGAATGCGGGCACGTACCACATTATCTCTGAATACGGCGAAACGAACGCCTCAATCCGAGCCGACATTCAGGTGGAGGCAGGCAAGCTAACCGAAGCCACGATCCAGCATAAGGCGGCGCAGATCACCTTCAAGCTGGTGTCGGAAGCGGGCGGCGAGGCAATCGCCGATACCGCTTGGTCGATCCTGACGGCGGCTGGCGACAGCGTCGGTGAAAGCGTCAGTGCCTTCCCAACCATGGTGCTTGCCGAAGGTGAATACTCCGCCGTTGCGCGAAACAAGGACAAGATCTACCAGCGCGATTTCAAGGTCGAGGCCGGCAAGAATACTGACGTCGAAGTGCTGATGAAGGATGTCCAGCCTGAAGCACCCACCGCAGCCGCAAAAACGGTCCAACTCCAGGCTGACCCGCAGCCGGGACAAGCCTCTTCCGGGCCCCAGCCCCTTCCCTCCTACGACCAGTTGCAGGGCGCAACCGGCGGCGCTGATGCCGACTGATTGATCGGTCTGATGACCGGGTCAGGTGATCTTTCGCATCTTCGCGGGGCGCCAATACGGCGATCCCGTCACCGATGCCGAAGGGATGGTTGGCAACGATCACGATCGGGTCTTTAGGAATGTCGTTGATCGGCCAGTTGCCCCTGATGTTGAGTTGGACGTCGATGAAATCCAGCATCTTTCCGAACGCGCGATCGCCCTTGCCGACGATGTCGGTACGCCAGAGGTTGTACAGCCTGACGTCGCGATCATTCCCGTAGGATAGTTGTTCAAAGCGCAAATCCGCGTCGGGAATATCCCCTCCTCATCAATGCGATGGCTATATTGCGGATACGTGACATACTTCTGACGGCGCCTGTGGGCGCCGTCAGATGCGTATCAACTAGGCCGCCTTCGCCTTTTTGGCTTCGGCCTTGCGACGGATATCCGGCGGTGTTGCTTCGAGCCCCAGGCTTGCGATCGCTTCGTCAAGCGACATCGAGGTTTGCTCCTGGCTGCCGAGGCGACGAATGTTGACCGTGCGCTCTTCCGCTTCCTTCTTGCCGCAGACGATGATGACGGGAACTTTCGTAACGGAATGCTCGCGGATCTTGTAGTTGATCTTCTCGTTACGGAAGTCGGTTTCGACCGCCAGCCCGGCGTCGCGCAGGGCTGCCGCAACTTCGGCGCCGTAGCCATCTGCCTCCGACGTGATCGTTGCGACGACGGCCTGCTGCGGCGATACCCACAGCGGCAGGTGTCCTGCGAAATTCTCGATCAGGATGCCGAGAAAGCGTTCCATCGAGCCGCAGATGGCGCGGTGGATCATCACCGGCTGCGTCTTTTCGGAGTTGCTGTCGATGTAGAAGGCGCCGAAGCGTTCCGGCAGGTTGAAATCGACCTGCGTCGTGCCGCATTGCCATTCACGGCCGATGGCGTCCTTCAGTGTATATTCGAACTTCGGACCGTAGAACGCGCCCTCACCCGGCAGGATGCCGGTCTTGATGTTGTTCGACTGCTGCTGGATCGTCTCCAGCACTTCAGTCATCACGCTTTCGGCGCGATCCCAAAGGTCGTCTGAGCCGACGCGCTTTTCCGGGCGCGTTGAAAGCTTGATGGTGATCTCGTCGAAGCCGAAGTCCTTGTAGACCGAGAGGATCAGGTCGTTGATCTTCAGGCACTCGGCCGCCATCTGCTCGTCGGTGCAGAAGATGTGCGCATCGTCCTGCGTGAAGCCGCGCACGCGCATCAACCCGTGGAGCGCGCCTGACGGCTCGTAGCGATGCACGGTGCCGAATTCCGCAAGGCGGATCGGCAGTTCACGGTAGGATTTCAAGCCATGCTTGAAGATCTGCACGTGGCCGGGGCAGTTCATCGGCTTCAGCGCGAAGACACGGTCGTCATCGGTGTCGTCGCCGGCAACCGTGACCTTGAACATGTTGTCGCGGTACCAACCCCAGTGGCCGGAGGTTTCCCACAGCGACTTGTCGAGCACCTGCGGCGCGTTGACCTCTTGGTAGTCTTCGGCGAGGCGGCGGCGCATATAGGCAACCAGCGTCTGGAACATGCGCCAGCCCTTGCCGTGCCAAAAGACAACGCCCGGACCTTCTTCCTGGAAGTGGAAGAGATCCATTTCGCGGCCGAGGCGACGATGATCGCGCTTTTCGGCTTCCGCAAGCACGTGCAGGTAATTGTCGAGATCAACCTGCTCGGCGAATGCCGTGCCGTAGATGCGGGTCAACATCGGATTGTTACTGTCGCCACGCCAATAGGCGCCGGCGACCTTCATCAGCTTGAACGCCGTGCCGATCTGACCGGTGGACGCCATATGCGGTCCGCGGCAAAGGTCGAACCAGTCGCCCTGGTAATAGATCTTCAGATCCTGGCCGGCGGGAATCGCGTCTACGAGTTCGACCTTGTAGCTTTCGCCCTTGGCTGCGAAAACTTCCTTGGCCTTCTCGCGCGACCAGACTTGCTTGGTGAACGGCGCGTTGCGAGCGATGATTTCCTTCATCTTCTTTTCGATCTTGGGCAGATCGTCCGGCGTGAAGGGCTCGTTCTTGGCGAAGTCGTAGTAGAAACCGTTCTCGATAACAGGACCGATCGTGACCTGCGTGCCGGGCCAGAGTTCCTGTACGGCTTCCGCCATCACGTGGGCTGCGTCATGCCGGATCAATTCCAGCGCGCGGTCGTCGGTGCGGGTGATGATTTCAATTGTGCCTGCCGTCACCGGGTCGGAAAGATCGCGGACCTGACCATCGATGGCGATCGCGACGGCCTTCTTGGCAAGCGACTTGGAAATGGATTCGGCGACGTCCTTGCCGGTTGCGCCAGCATCGTAGCTGCGCACGGAACCGTCGGGAAATGTCAGGGAAACGGATTGGGACATTTAGAATTCTCCTTGTCCAGTCCCGCCAACGAATGCGGGTGGTTGCAATGAAGCGCTTCGTCCGTACGAATGCGCCGCCGCCTGATACCGAGATTTGCTGCTTGAGTAAAGAAAAAGCCGGCTTAGCCGATCATTTCAGCCAGGCCACGAACCGTATTCCAGTTTCGCAACGTGCCGACGCCCATGCGCTTGGTCGTCAACGCCGAAAGCAACTTCCATTGGCTCGGCTTGTCGGCAAAATCGATCCAAAGATCGCCGCCAGTGAGCGCCATGCGTTGCGTCGGATCGGCATAAGGGCGAAGCGTCGCCATGACAGCCGCCGGTAGTGGCTTGCGCATCACCCGCACGATCACTTGGCTGCCCTCACCGTCCGGGAACGGATTGGACTTCGCTAGCTTCTGCCAGTCGGTGCCCTTGCGCACGATGATATCGACCGGTTTGCCGAACCGTGCTCTGAAGGCTGCCTCGAGCGTGGCCTCCATATCGACGAGCGCCACGGCTTCGGCCTCGTAGACGATGTTGCCGGTGGAGACCAGGGTCCGCGGATTTCGGTATCCGATGTCCGTTGCCATGTCGCGAAGGTCGGACATCACGACGCGTCGTCCAGGCGCAAGCACGATGCTGTGCAATAGCGCCACGTAAATCATGCCTTCCGGAACTCCCTGCCGTCCTTGGGAAGATCGTCAAGAATATCCTTGAGGGTGACATCGTGGCCGTGACGAAAGGCCCAAAATACGCGTTGCCTCATCCCTCGGCCGCCTTGCGGCCAAGCGCGAGATAGCGCCAGGGCGTCCACCAATGGAAGCGCTCGCCGAGCTGCTCGGGAACCGGGTCGAGCCCGCTCGTGCCACCCGGCCCGCAACGGGCGACACGAAACAGCGTCATCCAGCCGCCACTCCACAGTCCATGGCGCGCTACCGCCTCATAGCCGTATTCAGAGCAGGTCGGGATGTGGCGGCATGAATTGCCGATAAAACCGGACAGGGTCAGTTGATAAGCGCGAATGAAACCCATCCCGAGCACCCTGCCTGGGGTCTTGTGAAACGGGCCGGCGTAGTTGCGGGAATAGGAACGCGAGGCTGTACGGGGAGCAGCAGCGCCCCCCTCGTCTTCATCATCGCGATTGATCGAACAGAATTCACACATCGGCGGTGTTGCTCACGCTTCGATGGTTTCAGCGCGCTTGGCCTCAATCTGGCCGATCGCATCGACGACGGCGTCGAAGGTCAGCATCGTCGAGGCATGTCGCGCCTTGTAATCCTTCACCGGGCGGAGATAGCGCATGTCCTCGAACCGGCCTTCCGGCCCCTCGCCGTCCGCCTTCAGCATCGCCAGCATGTCCTCGCGCGCCTTGCGTAGTTCCGTCGTATTGGCGCCGATGACATGGCGGGCCATGATCGAGGAGGACGCTTGGCCGAGTGCGCAGGCTTTGACGTCGTGGGCAAATCCGCTCACGGTATCGCCATCCATCTTCAGCCAAATCTTGACCTTGGAACCGCAAAGCTTGGAGTGCGCCTGGGCGCTGGCGTCCGCATCCGGTAGATTGCCGATCAGCGGAATATTGCCCGCAAATTCGAGAATTTTGCTGTTGTAGATGTCGTCCATCGTGGATTCCGCTCCAGAATTCATGCGGATCGGCGCCTCAAAGCTCATTGTAGCACAAAAGAAAAACACAGCGTGTCGTGCCGGGAGACTTACATACAGATGCCGTTTTCCTATATGTATGTCGTTCGAAGGCCAGAAAATTGCAATGGCCTCGGCTAAGTTTGATTGGGAAACCGTGCCGGAAGGGCCGCAAACAAAGCCCTGAAAGCCCCGGAGCCTGCCAAAGGTGCATGAATTCCCTTGAGTGGAATTGCCAGTGGCTAGTCCGAAAGACGATCCGTAAAGCGGATCAGGAGACTGTTACATATGGACGCCATCATCAAGAATTTTCCGCAGACCCCCGCCGATCTCGATGCCGATCGGCCCAGCCAGAAAGAGGCTGAGGACGCCGTTCGCACGCTCCTGCGTTGGGCAGGTGACGATCCATCGCGTGAAGGCTTGCTCGACACACCGTCGCGTGTGGCCAAAGCCTATCGTGAGCTGTTTGCCGGCTATGATATGGACCCCGAAGATGTGCTTGGCCGCACGTTCGAAGAAGTTGCCGGCTACGACGACATGGTCCTGGTGAAGGACATTCCGTTCTTCTCGCACTGCGAACACCATATGGTGCCCATCATTGGCAAGGCGCATGTCGCCTACATGCCGGACGGCAAGGTGCTCGGCCTGTCGAAGATCGCGCGTGTCGTTGAGATCTACGGCCGTCGCCTGCAAACGCAGGAAACCATGACCGCCCAAATCGCAAAAGCGATCGATGAAACGCTCGCTCCGCGCGGTGTTGCGGTGATGATCGAAGCCGAACATATGTGCATGGCCATGCGCGGTGTGCAAAAGCAGGGCTCCACCACATTGACGACAACATTTACCGGAACGTTTAAAACTGAGCCGGCTGATCAAGCCCGATTCATGTCTCTGGTCCGGAGCCGCTGAATACGGCTTCATCTAAGAAAGCCGCGATGATGCCCTTTGCGTTCAATGCACCGTCCGACGATAAATCAGAACTCGAGGACGCCGGCGACTTCACGCCGCGGTTCGATGATCGCGGCCTGATCACCGCGATCGTCACCGACGCCAACGATGGCGAACTGCTGATGGTTGCGCATATGAATGCGCAGGCCCTCGCCCTGACCATCCAGAGCGGCAAAGCGCATTACTTCAGCCGCTCGCGTGGCAAGCTCTGGATCAAGGGCGAGACGTCTGGAAACACCCAGATGGTCAAGGAAATCCGTACGGATTGCGATCAGGATGCCATCTGGCTGAAGGTTGAGGTCGCTGGCCATGACGCGACCTGTCACACTGGCCGGCGGTCGTGTTTCTATAGGACCGTGAACCTCGAAGACGGAAAGCCGATGCTCGAAATCGTCGACGACGAGCTCCAGTTCGACCCGACCGAAGTCTATGGAAAAGAGACATAAAAGCAGGCAATTGCCTCTTATTGGGCCAAAATCTACGCCTATATACGAATTGGAAAGGGACGCGGGACACTAATATAGTTCGTTTTTAATTGTTTGCCGGGAGGGAGACGAGCCATGCTGAATTGGGGTTTGTACCGCCAAAGCTCCGAAGCGGGCGCGTCCAATGCCAGCAGCCCGACCGCGCCAGACATGAATACTCCTCTCGCTCCTGCGCCCGCACCTGCCCCAAAGAGAACAAAGCTTGCCCTTGCATTGGGCGGAGGCGCCGCGCGCGGCTGGGCCCATATAGGTGTCCTGCGCGCCCTCGATGAGGAAGGTATCGAGATCGGCATGGTTGCCGGAACTTCCATCGGTGCCCTGGTTGGCGGCTGCTATCTCGCCGGCAAACTCGATGAGCTCGAAGCGTTCGCCCGTTCGCTGACGATGCGCCGGATTGCCAGCCTGCTTGACCTGACCATCGGCGGCAGCGGCTTGTTTGGCGGCATGCGGCTGACGAAGCGGATGCAGGAGCATCTGGAAGGGCTGAATGTCGAAGATCTGGACCGGCCGTTCGTCGCCGTTGCCGCTGAAGTCAACACCGGCCACGAGGTCTGGATTGCCAATGGCTCGTTGATCACGGCGCTTCGCGCCTCCTATGCACTACCGGGTATTTTCGAGCCAGTACGCAGCAACCAACGAACCCTCGTCGACGGTGCGTTGGTCAATCCGGTGCCCGTTTCCGTATGCCGCGCTTATGAGCAGCCGCTTGTGGTCGCCGTCAACCTGAACTACGATCTCTACGGTCGATCGGCGGTCGTCAGACACAACGCCACGCTCTCGCCGTCCGAGGTCCAGCGGCGCGAAGAGGCGCCTTACGCCAAGCTCGGCATGACCGGCGTAATGGTGCAGGCCTTTAACATCATCCAGGACAGGATTGCGCGGGCCCGCTTGGCGGGCGACCCGCCGGATATCTCGATTCAGCCGCGCCTTGGCGATATCGGTCTCTCGGAATTCCATCGCGCCGGCGAAGCCATCGAGCGCGGCTACGAGGAAGCCAAGCTGAGGCTTCCCGAATTGAAACGGATGCAGGAACTATTCGCCGGCTCCCTCTAGGGGCCGGCGACGCGTTCAACCGGCGATGTAGGCCTTGATCTGCTCGGCTTCCAGTTCGACCTCCGCGATGCGTGTCTTCACGACGTCACCGATCGAGATGATACCGACGAGCTTGCCGTTGGTTTCAACGGGAACGTGACGGAAGCGGCGACTGGTCATTAGCCCCATCAGGTCGTTCACGGTCGAATCTTCATGGCACCGATAAACCTTTGCGGTCATCAACGATGCAACCGGCTGATCGAGACAGGCTGCTCCCGCCCTAGCGATCGCGTGAACCACGTCGCGCTCGGTAAAAATCCCGGAAATCTTGTTTTCCATCCCGACGATGACGATAGCGCCAATCTTCTTCTTGCTGAGAATCACGGCAGCTTCGGAAACGGTTGTATGCGGACCGGCGGTCACCACATCCCTGCCCTTTGCGTCGAGTATGGCTTTGACTGTATTGGACATTTTGAACCTCCTATGTCGAAAGTGAAGCACTTCTACTGATCACAGGCATCCGCAGCGGTTTACTCCTCCCATCGCGGATCAGTTCGAATGGTGCACTCCAACTCTCAAGATTGCAATATATCCGATGTCTCTGAAATTGTCGGTTTCTCGGGCGGTTCCCGGTCAAAAAGACCGAAGAGAGCGAAGCCAAAAATGAACCCTCCGATGTGAGCGTCCCAGGCGATTGCCTGCGATCCGTCACCGATCAGCGGGACGCCGACCGCAATCAGCAGGTTGCCGACGAACCAAAAGAGAATGAATGCAACGACCGTGCGGCTGCGAAACGCGTCGCGTATCGAAAGACGTGTATTGAGATGCGCTGGCGGGGCGATCCGCCGTTCGGGTGGGAAAGCGAAGCGGCAGGCAGCGCCCATTAGGCCAGACACGACCCCGGACGCGCCGATCAGCAGCGTAGCCGCGCCCCAATTTAGGACGGCATGGAGAGCGGCTGACGCGATCGCCGATAGCACCCAGAAAACAATGAAACGAGACGTACCAATTCGCCGCGCCACCGGTGTGCCGAAGGCCATGAGCCATAGTCCGTTGAAAACGATGTGCTCGATGCTGCCGTGAAGGAGTGAATAGGTGATCGGCGTCCAGAAAAGCTGAGGTCCCTGCTCGGACAACGGCGTGATGTAGCGCAACGGAATGAACCCGAAATTGAAGAACAGCCAGTCGAGACCACCGCCGGACAGAAGAAGTGATTGAACAGCGTAAATCAGCCCCAGGAGCGCAAGCGCTGTGAGCACCGGACCGGGAAGATTGAAGATCGGTGCCGGCGGCGGTGTTGCCGGGGGCTCCATCGCCGCTTGCGGCTCGACCGAGTGCTCGTTCATCTTCGTCCTCGCTTGAATTGCGGCACAGCCTTACAGGACGGCAAGTCAAAAAAAAAGCCGTCCGGCAAAGACCGGACGGCCCTCGAGCGTTCCGAGAATGCCTCGGCGCCTGACAGTCTGTGCTGAACTTCCCGAAGACAGGAAGCGATGGGCAAAGACTGCCATGGGACAGCTCCCCGCTCAATCGAAACCCTTCTTTAACCTTAACTGCTGCGAGTTGGCATGAAATACGCACCGCGTCCCAGTACAAGGCCATGACGGCCGTATTCTGATTTGAAATGAAACAGCCGGTGCCACAATGCGTATCAAAACAACGATCGACCTATTCGAATATTGGAATCGCATCCGCGGTCGTGACTTGGCGCCACTGCGGTCGCAGGTTGAACCGACGGATTTGCGACAGATTCTTTCAAGTGTGTTTCTGCTCGAAGCCAGCGAAACGGGACAGATCGCCTTCCGTCTTGCCGGAACGCGCATCTGCGACCTCTTTGGACGTGATCTCGGAGGGACCGCGTTTTCAGACCTCTGGACGCATGGGAGTGACGATATCGAGCATATTGCTGCTGGCGTTATGGCGCACGCAATCCCCACGCTGATCAACGCCACAGGTTTCACCACGGCCGGCCATAGTGCCTGCTTTGAAATAATCCTGCTGCCGCTGCGCTCCGAGGGCGCCGAATGCGATAAGCTGTTGGGCGCGATCGCTCCCGCGGTCGCGGCAACGTGGCTGGAAGTCGTGCCGTTGCAGTTCCTTGCTCTTGATCGCAGCCGATTGCTGCACGAGCGGCTCGGCAACGAGGACGAGCGTGATGAAACGGAGTTTGACGATGAGCGTCCGCAGTTCCCGCGTCCGCCATCGATTGCCGATACGATGCGCCGCGTCATGTCGGGCCTATTTGCTGAGCCCGACGCGCCCGCCGTCTCGATTCGACACAACCGGTTGGGTGCATAGGGGACGAACCTGAACAACCTTCTGTTAAGGGATTGCGGGTAAAGATCGGCTGGTAGTATTTCATGAAGAAGCCCTTTGATGCACGCGTTCCAGCAAGTTCAAACTCAACGGACTGCGCCTCGCCTCGAACAAGGTGCCTTTCAACGCGTGCCCATCAACATGCAGGGCCGGCTGATGCTGGCGAACTACGAGGAGTATGAGTGCCTCGTGGTCGACATGTCGCCGGGCGATATGTACGTGACTTGCCAGGGACGTCCCCGTGCCAACGAGCGTGTCGTTGCTTACATCGATCACCTGGGCCGCGTCGAAGGCTATGTGCAGACGGTTGATGGTCGCGGTTTCTCGATGTCGATCCATGCAACCGAACGCAAGCGCGAGAAACTTGCGGCGCAACTCACCTGGCTGGCCAATAAGCACGAACTCGGCCTTCCCGAGGACCGTCGTCACGACCGCCTGACGCCGCGCGAGACCAAAACCGAGATCACCTTGGAAGACGGTGCGCGTTACGAATGCCGAATTATGGACTTGTCGCTCTCGGGCGCCGCAGTCGATCTCGACGTCCGTCCGCCGATCGGCACCCCGCTCCGCCTCGGCAATATGCGTGGCCGCGTTGTCCGCCATTTCGTGGAAGGGGTCGCGATCGAGTTTCTGTCGCTTCAGTCGCGGGAAACACTTCGCGAATTTCTCTGATCGCCGTCACAGGCGCGTCGTGCATGGGGCTACCGAATTGGGTGGCGCATGACGATTCTCTATCCTGAAAAAGAGCCTTACGAGCGCGGCTTTCTCGATATGGGCGCCGGGCAGCAACTCTATTGGGAGGCTTGCGGCAATCCGGATGGAGCTCCCGCTCTCTACCTGCACGGCGGCCCTGGCTCCGGTTGCTCGACATCCGCTCGCCGCTATTTTTGATCCTTCGGTCTACCGGATCATCCTCTTCGATCAGCGCAATTGCGGCCGAAGCCTCCCGAATGCCACCGATATGGCAGATACGTTCGTGACAGCATGGGAACTGTCGAGGGCTTGGCCGGAGAGTCGGCTCGTTATCGCAGAAGATGCCGCGCATTCGGTGTCGTAAGACAGTTTGGCGCGTGCGATCATCGATGCGACTGACGTTTTTCGCGAAACTCCTCAAAAAATAATTTGCTTCCTAACTCGCAACTGGCGGCCAATTTGCCGATTTCCAAGCCGTTTTGGTGGTCTCAGCCGAGACGCGTGCCAGTGCCGCCGCCCATGCGAATGGTAAACAAAGGTTTCCCGAAATTCGGGATTGGGCTGCCGCGTTAACAACTTGTCCCAATATGCGCCCTTAGACCGCCCGACATCTTTTCGAGAAACCGACAATTTGAATCAAAATTGGCGCGAATGTCCTTCAAACTTTAGCGGCATTTGATCTTGTTTTTAGTCGATTTCTCCGCGTGTTTGAATCAACTAAGCCTTTAATTTGACTGCGTAATTTTGCGCAGGGTAAAAACGTCTGTGTCAAGTTCTCCTCACAACGGGGAGACGATAAATGACGGTAACAACTTTCATCAAAGGCGGTCTGGTCGCTGCTGCGATGCTGATCGCGACGGTGGGTTCGGGACAAGCGAGCCCCCTAAACATGACGGTTGTCGGCAACGCGAGCCCGCCGATCGGCGCCTATCAATTCTGCAAGGAACTGCCCGCCGATTGTGCGAACGCCGCCGGCGATCAAGGCGAGCTCCTTCTGACGGAAGAGCGCTGGAAGAAAATTCTCAAGGTAAACTACCAGGTCAATTCGTCGATCTCGCCGTTGACCGACAAGGAAATCTACGGGGTCGAGGAGCGCTGGGCCTATCCTCGTTCGGTTGGTGATTGTGAGGACTATGCGCTGCTGAAGCGCAAGATGTTGATCGATGCCGGCTTCTCGCCTTCCGATTTGCTGATGACCGTCGTCCTGCAGCCAAATGGCGAAGGCCATGCAGTGCTGACCGTCCGCACGGATCGTGGCGATTTCATCCTCGATAACATGCGCAACAAGGTCATGCTTTGGGCAGACACCGAATACACCTACCTCAAGCGCCAGTCCGCCGACGATCCGGCCCGTTGGGTCAAGCTGCAGGACGGCCGCGCCGTGGCAGTCGGCAGCGTCAAGTAAACGCCACATCGCCGGATTGCCGGCCACACACATGCGGCCCCGGTCGTCCCCGCATCCCCGTCCCTGACCGGCGCTGTAGAGCCGCTCCCGCTGTCCCGGGAGCGGTTCTTTTTTGCTGCGTCCAAACGGGCTATTTAATTGTTCGTTAACTGTGGCTGCCGGATCATAGGCAAAATCACCATAGGCACCGACGGCTCCTGTTTTTATCGCGGCGGTCTGACATCCGAAAGCCGCCATGAGCTACCCAGTGCATCGTGCCCACGAGGTCGAGGAATCTCCTCTCCTGTCGACCAGATTCATCGTCCGCGTTACGGTCGCTATTGCCTGCCTTGCAGCATTGACGCTCGTCATCAGTTTCGGGGGGCGCTGGTTCGGCGCCCGTATATCACTCGCCGGCAACACGGACTCAACGGCTCCGATAACTTTGACGATCGGCCGCGATACGCTTCGACTGCCGGAAAACACATTGCGCTTTCCCAGCCAGCGACGCGACGGCCTCTCCGAGCGCGCGGACCTCTACCTCACCTGGCCTGAAATGCAGGGCTACAGCAAGGAGCATCGCGAGCGCTTCGATGATATTGCCCAGTCGTCGGGCCTCATTTTCCTCCAGATCGCGCAAAGCACGATGTCCAAGGACATGTCGGGGCGCCTGGAACCGATCTACTCGCACCTGATCGAGGGCGAGAGCGTGCCCTTCGCCAATGGAATGACGCTACATCACTTGCGAGGTGACGCTGGTTACGCGGACGAGGTTCTGTTGACGGCGCCAAGTGCCGATGCCCCCGCCTATGTCGTGCGCTGCGCCTTGCCGTTGACGCCGCAGACGGCCAGCAGCGGCGATTGCCAGCGCGACATCAGAGTCGGTCGCGATTTAACTGTGCTTTATCGGTTCTCGAGCGCGCATCTGCCTGATTGGGACCATATTGATGCCGCTATTCGCCACTTTGTGGAGGCTCGACTTGTGAACGCTTCTGCAACAGGTCGCTAGAATGATCCGATGCGGCGAAACAAACGATTAATCATAAACGGATTGGTAACCCAGGGCGGATAATTTGCCGAAAGAAGGATCGTGCCAGGAGGGTGGGCGATCTCTCTAATATCCGAAATGCAAGCGAAGAGTAGAATAGTGCCAAGGTCAGTCTCCTCCGTATCCCCATCGCGATCCCGCAACTTCCTGATAAGGGCGATCACGGCGCTGTCTCTCGCTGCCGCTGTCGTCATGGCCGACTCGATCGACGCCGATGCGGAGGCTGCCAACTCGAAATATGCTGGCATCGTCGTTGATGCGAAGACCGGCAACGTTCTCTACAGCGAGAACGCGGATCGCCTGCAGTATCCGGCATCCCTCACCAAGATGATGACCCTCTATCTGACCTTCGAGGCGTTGGAGCAGGGTCGCATTCGCCTGGACACTTCTGTTCCCTTCTCCGCACATGCTTCCGCCCAGGCGCCGACGAAACTTGGTGTGCGCCCCGGTGGCACGATTACCGTCGAGCAGGCGATTCTCGGCCTTGTCACGCTTTCGGCCAACGATGCCTCCACGGCTCTCGGCGAGCTGCTAGCCGGTTCGGAAGATCGCTTCGCGCAGGTGATGACCGCCAAGGCGCATGCGCTCGGTATGACGCGCACGACCTACCGCAATGCCAATGGCCTGCCGAATACCGCACAGATGACGACGGCGCGTGACCAAGCTCGACTCGGTATCGCTCTTCGGCAGCATTTTCCGCAGTACTACGGCTATTTCTCCACGCAGAGCTTTAAGTTCGGCAGCCGCGTTATCCGTAGCCATAACCGCCTTGTTGGCTCCGTGCGCGGCGTCGATGGCATCAAGACTGGCTATACCCGCGCGGCCGGCTTTAATCTGGTGAGTTCCGTTCAAGTCGATGGCAAATCGATCGTTGGCGTTGTTCTCGGCGGCGCTTCGACCCCTGCCCGTGACAACCAGATGCGCAAGTTGATCGCAGCCTATCTGCCGAAGGCCTCAAGCCGTGGCGGTTCCTCGGACCTGATCGCCCGGTCCGCGCCGCAACCGGCAGCGCCTGTCGCCGAAACGCGCGTCGCATCGGCTGCGCCAGAAGTCACCCTGCCGCGCACGGCGCCGGCCCCGGATACCCGCTATCAGCCAGCATCTGCGCAGGTCGCTTATGCAGACGTCGCCAAGTCCAAGTCCGACAACCCGCTGCTCCAGCAGGAAATGCCGGCGCCGACGAAGGTCAAGACGCAGGCGATCAAGCACGCCTCTGCGGCCACGCCGACGCCTGCGCCCGCCTACGTGCCGCCTGAGCAGGGTGATACCTCTGTCGACGAGTTGACGACCGCTTCGACCAAGGAGCCGCAGCTTGCCGGCTGGGCCGTCCAGATCGGTGTGTCTGCCAGCAAGGAAGGCGCCATGGATCTGCTCGACAGCGCCAAGGACAAGGCTGGCAAGGCTCTGCGCTCCGCCAAGCCTATCGCAGTCGCAAATGCAGGAAGTTATCGCGCCCGCTTCGGCGGCTTCGATGACCAGCGCTCTGCAGTAAACGCCTGCAACGCGCTGAAGCGTGCCGGTGTGAAGTGCTGGGCCACGGCCCAATGATCAAAGAACTGCCGCCTGATATTACAGGCGGCAGTCCAAAGCGTCGTGATCGGTGTGTTTGATCCGACGGAGTTCTGAGACTCGGTTTGTAATGCGTACGAGGATGAGAATGGCGATCAACGAGAATGTTCCGGAGTTTCCGCCACATGGTCGGGTAACCGGCAAGAATCCGCGAGCCGGTTTGCACCCACTGCACGAGGCTGCCTTGCGACTGGCAGAAGTTGGGTTGCAGCGGCAGAAGCCGAAATCGGCAAAGACCAAGGACCTGATCAATCTGTTGCTGTGCCACGGCGCGCGAGCATGGCGTTGCTCGCAGGCGGAAGCCAGTATCCACCTTCACGTCACCTGCCCTGAAGGGCGGTCGCCGGTTACGCTGCGCCTGCGCTGATAGTCAGAGTAGGCCGAGTTCAGAGAGTTCGCGGCGAAGGTCCGCGGGCATTTCGGCAATCCCCTCTCCGAGGCTGTTCAGATCGCGCGGTACATCGTCCTGCGGATAATAGCGCCAGCCTTGGAACGCACGCTTCGGCTGTACCGCCGTTTCGATGACTTCGGGCCCCAGCACAAGATGGCAACGTGAGATTCCCTCGCCATCTGTAAAAGTCTGGATGTCGAGAAGTTTCTGGCGCGCCTGAACTTGCCCCTTTATCACCCAGTAGAGCGAACCGCCGTCGAGCAGTTCCTCGACGCGCTTCGGGACCATCCTCGTCGTATGCACGGAATGCGGCTCCAGCCCGGCCGCAATCGCCCTGAGAGAGCGTTCGGCGACCCATTCACGCAGATCGTCGATCGAGTCCGCGCCGACACACAGTTTGATGAGATGCAATGCCATGCCGCCGTTGAAGTCCTTTTATCAGGCAGCGTCAAGCGGCAAGTCGCATGTCCACAAAGTCAACACTCCACGACATTGACAGCAAGCCCGCCGGTGGATGTCTCCTTGTACTTCTCGCTCATGTCGTTGCCCGTCTGCCGCATGGTTTCGATGCACGCGTCGAGCGGAACGAAGTGCTTGCCGTCGCCTTTGATCGCAAGCGAGGCGGCTGTGACCGCCTTGACCGCGCCGAGGGCATTTCGTTCGATACAGGGAACCTGCACGAGGCCCGCGACCGGATCGCAGCTCATGCCGAGATGATGTTCCAGCGCTATTTCGGCGGCGTTCTCGATCTGCTCTGGCGTGCCGCCCATGACCGCAGCAAGACCGGCAGCCGCCATGGCGGCCGCAGAGCCTACTTCGCCCTGACAGCCGACCTCGGCGCCGGAGATCGAGGCGTTGTGCTTGATGATCCCACCGACCGCCGCCGCGGTCAGCAGGTAGTCGCGGATGCCGTTCTGGTCCCAATCATCGTGAAAATGCTCGTAGTAGCGGATCGTTGCTGGAATGACGCCGGCAGCACCGTTCGTCGGAGCGGTCACGACGCGGCCGCCGGCAGCATTCTCCTCGTTGACGGCCATGGCGTAGACACTCAGCCAATCGTTCGCGAGCAGCGGGTTGATGCGGTTGCTGCGCCATTCCTCCTGCAGCTTGTCGTGGATCGAGCGAGCGCGGCGGCGAACGTTCAGCCCGCCTGGCATGATGCCATCGACCTTGAGGCCGCGTTCGATGCAGGAGCGCATTGCTTCCCAGATCCGATCAAGACCTGCGTCCAGTTCCTCGCGGCTGCGTTCCGTTTCCTCATTGGCGCGCTTCATCTGGGCGATCGAGAGGCCGGAACGCGCGGCCATGTCGAGCATCTGCTTGGCCGAAGAGAAAGGATACGGGACCTTCAGCGAATCGGAGGGTGTCTTCTTCTTCGCGCGCATCTGCTCGAGTTCGGTGTCAGTCACGACGAAGCCGCCGCCGACGGAATAATAGATACGCTTGATCAGCATCCGACCGTCCTTGTCGAAAGCGGAAAGCGACATGCCGTTGGCGTGGCCCGGCAACGGCTGCTTCTTGTCGAAAACCAGGTCGGTCTTCGGCTGAAAGCCATAGCTCGGATGCCCGGGCGGCGAGATGCGGCCGGAGCGCTCCACCTGGCTGATGATGCCGTCCATCTTGTCCGGATCGACGCTGTCAGGCTGCTCGCCCATCAGGCCGAGGATGACGGCCCTGCCCGTCCCGTGTCCGATCCCGGTATGCGCTAGCGAACCGTGCAGGCTGACCTTTATGGACGCGACCTGGGCGCCAGAAGTCGGGCGCGGCCAGTCGTTCGACAGAATGAGATCAAGGAATCGGTTGGCGGCAGTCATCGGACCCATCGTGTGCGAACTGGAGGGCCCGACACCGATCTTGAAGACGTCGAAAACGGAAAGGAACATGACTGCGTCCTGTTAAGTTGCTGCGCAAACCTACGCTACCGGCTCTCACGATCCCTGCGATGGACCGACATGGCATTTCACGCGTGCGACATCTGTAAAACGAAGTGCTGCCACTTGCCAGTCATTGCGACGTGCGCCCGCATCTGTAGAGTGGCGCGGCGACGGGAGCCTGATTCAATATAATGATGACGACAGCGGATTACATTGCACTGGTCTTCTTTGCAGCAATCTGGTTCGGCTATGCGCGCCTGCTGCACAGCTCGAGCTTCTTCGGCAGAACTAGCCTCACCCATGCCATGCGGGAACGCCGGCGCGAGTGGATCTACAATTCGCTGCGGCGCGATTTGAAGATGATCGACACCCAGATCATGGCCGGCCTGCAGAATGGCACCGCATTCTTTGCATCGACGTCGATTTTCGCCATCGGCAGCTGCTTTGCCCTGCTGGGCGCCACGGAAAAGGTTGATGCCGTCTTCGCCGACTTGCCCTACGTCTTTCATAGCGGGCATGCCGTCTTTGAAATGAAGGTCGGCGGCCTGGCAGCGCTTTTCGGCTATGCCTTTTTCAAGTTTGGTTGGTCGTATCGCCTATTTAACTATTGCACGATCCTTTTTGGTTCGATTCCGATGATGCGTGACACCGAACAGGATGTAGTTGCCGCCGAGCGGGCGGCGGAACGCGTCATCCGGATGAACATCATTGCAGCAGGCCATTTCAACGAAGGGCTGCGCGCCATCTTCTTATCGATTGGCTACCTCGGCTGGTTCATCAACCCCTATGTCTTCATGCTGACGACAACGATCGTGATTGTCGTGCTGACGAGGCGGCAGTTTTTCTCCGAGGCGCGGCTGGCGATCATGGACGTCCAACCGCCATCAAATCTCCACCTTTCTCCTGTGCCCCGCGCCAAGCCGTCTACCGATGGCAGCGACTCATCTGAGGGACTGTGAATGACCGCTTTGGCAACGGAAACACATGTGAGCGTCAGGCCGCCTCGCATCGGCTTGCTGGATGCAGCGCGCGGTGTCGCCCTGCTGGCAATGGCGACCTACCATTTTACCTGGGATATGGAGTTCATGGGCTACCTCGCCCCAGGTACAGCTGAGACCGGCTGGCTGAAGCTCTATGCCCGCGCCATCGCATCGACCTTCCTGTTCATTGTCGGCGTCAGCCTGGTCCTCGCAAACACGCCAGCGATCCGCTGGCGGTCGTTCTGGAAGCGGCTTGCAATGATCGCCGCCGCAGCGCTTGCGATTTCAGTGGTGACGTGGTTCGTCTTCCCCGGCGAATGGATCTTCTTCGGCATCCTCCATTGCATCGCAGTCCTAAGCCTGCTCGGGCTTGTCTTCTTGCGTCTGCCCTTGCCTGTCACCATCGCCGCGACCGCCGCTGTTGCCGCGGCATGGGTTGTTGATACATGGGTCGCGCCGGATCTGTTGCGCTCGCCGATCTTCAATCCGCGCTACCTTGCCTGGATCGGCTTGGCGGAGATGCCGCAAAGATCGAACGACTTTGTCCCGATCTTCCCCTGGGCGGTTTCTTTCTTGCTTGGCATGACAGCGACTCTGATTGCCGTGAGGACGGGGCTGCTCGAGAGGCTTGCCAAGCTTGGCGCGGGTTCAAGCCTGACGGCAAAGGTTGGGCGTCATAGCCTCGCCTTCTACCTTATTCATCAGCCGGTGTTGATCGCGGTCGCCTACGGGCTATCCCTAATTGTTCCGCCTGCTAAGCCGGACCCGGTCGAAACCTACCTGAGGCAATGCAATGCCTCTTGCATGATGCAGGAAGGCGAAGCGCTATGCCGCAGCTTCTGCCAGTGCACCCTTGATGCGCTACAGGCGCAATACCTCTTCACGGAATTCCAGTCTGGCGCTGTCAAGCCGGATGACGGGCGGATCATGGCGCTTGCCAGCGAGTGCAGCGCCAACACCCAATAATCAGGTGCCGACGCCGATGTCCGCCAGCCGACCGAGGCATGCCTCTTCAATATTGTCGAGTTCGGCGAGGGTATCGTCGATATCCTTGCGCTTCTGGCGCAGATCTTCGCGTTTCTCGTCAACGCGTTTCATCAAGAGCTTCAACTGACCGAGCTCGCCGGGTGGCTCTTTGTAGACCTGGATGATCTCGCGGATTTCCGCGATCGTGAAACCGATGCGCCGGCCACGGAGGATTTCCTGGATCAGACGCCGATCCGCCGGACGGAACAGTCGCGTGCGTCCGCGTCGCTCCGGATGGATCAATCCTTCGTCTTCGTAGAACCGAAGCGTACGTGTCGATACACCAAACTCGCGCGTCAACTCGGTTATGCTATAGTATTTGCTGACCGGCATAGGTTCCCCACCATTGAAGAACCGATAATATTGACTTTTACGTAATAGTCAATTTCTGCAGGCGAATTCGAGCCGGCTAAATTCCGAACCACCATGTCGCGATGCCGAGAAACGCAAAAAAGCCTGTGCAATCGGTGACGGTTGTGACGAAAACAGAGGACGCGATGGCGGGATCTGCGCCGACTTTATCCAATAGCAACGGCAACAGAATTCCGGCAAGCGCCGCCGCAAAGAGATTAATAACCATCGCCGCGCCGATCACGAAGCCTAGCTGGTAGTCGTGGAACCAAGTAGCGGCAATCGCACCCATGATGACGGAGAAGAGCGCGCCGTTGGCGACGCCGACCCCCGCCTCTCTACGAATAATGCGGCCGGCATTGTAGATGTCGATGTCGCCGGTCGCCAAGGCGCGGACGGTGACCGTCATCGTCTGTGTTCCCGCATTGCCACCCATGGATGCAACGATCGGCATCAGCACGGCCAGCGCGATCATCTTCTCGATCGATTCGTCGAACAGTCCAATGACGCTTGCCGACAACAGCGCTGTCCCGAGATTGATCACCAGCCAGAGAAAGCGCGAGCGCACCGTCGAGAAGACATTGTCGGACAGTTCTTCGTCGCCGACGCCGCCGAGGCGCTTGATATCTTCGTCTGCCTCCTCGTGGATGACGTCAACGACGTCGTCGATCGTGAGGACGCCGACCAGCCTGTCGTTCTCGTCGACGACAGCGGCAGATAGAAGGTCGTACTGTTCGAAAAGCTGGGCGGCTTCTTCCTGGTCCATCTCTGCGGGAATCGGATGGTTCGTCTCCCGCATGATGGATTCGATCTTGGTTTGCCGCTTTGTGCGCAGGATCTTGTCCAGATCGACGGCACCCAACAACTTGAATGTCGGGTCGATAACGAAGATCTGCGAGAAGGAGTACGGCAGGTCCTCCTCGTCGCGCATGTAGTCGATCGTCTGGCCGACCGTCCAAAACGGCGGAACAGCGACGAATTCGGTCTGCATGCGGCGCCCAGCCGAGCTTTCGGGGTAGTCAAGTGCGCGCCGCAAGCGCACCCGTTCGGTAAACGGCAGCTGCGCAAGGATTTCTTCCCGGTCCTCGGTGTCGAGGTCCTCGAGAATGTAAACAGCGTCGTCCGAATCGAGTTCACCGATTGCCGCGGCGATCTGCTCGTTCGGCATCTGGTCGACGATCTCGCGACGAATCGTTTCGTCGACCTCCGTCAGCGCCGTCATGTCGAATTCGTCGCCAAGCAGGCGAACGAGCGCAAGTCGTTGGTCGGGCTGCAGCGATTCGAGAAGGTCGCCTATTTCCGATTCGTGCAGGCGCGCGACGTGTTGGCGCAGGAAGATCGTGTCGCGATCGGCGATGGCTGCGCCGACCAGCGCGAGGAAATCGCCACGGACGTTGCCATTTTCATCATAGATGTCGGTTTCGCCGCTATCTGGCCGCGGGCGGACGAGCTCTTCTGCGTCGTTCGTCATGATTTGCCGCCCTCGCATCTCGTTTGAAGTTCAATGACTAAGCGCCGAAGTGTCGAGATTCGTGCTAGCGGAAAGCTAGAGGTCCGTCCAGCCGCAAACGCCTTGCCTGGATGACAATGCGCCTGCGCAACGATAGTTTCCCTGCATCTTGAATGAGGAGCCTTGGCAGTGGCTGTCCGCCCAATATTGCGTTTCCCCGACGTCGGTCTCCGAACCGTTTGCAGGCCTGTCGAGGTTTTCGACCAAAGCCTTCGTGGACTCGCTGATGATCTGCTGGATACGATGCGGGCCGCCCCCGGGGTCGGCATCACCGCTGCCCACATCGGCGTTTTTCTTCGGGTGGTCGTCATCGAGCTCAGCCGCGACGAAGGCATACGCCACTACGTCAATCCTGAAATCAGTTTTGCCTCCGACGAGACGATTCGCCATGTCGAAGGAAGCGTCTCGATGCCTGGTGTGACCGACGAGGTTGTGCGGCCCAAGGCGATTCGCGTTCGCTACCGTGATCTAGCTGGGGCTGAGCAGGAGGAGGATGCGGAGGGATTCCTCGCAGTTTGCATCCAGCACGAGATCGATCAGCTCGACGGCGTCTTCTGGATACAACGTCTGTCGAGACTCAAGCGCGAGCGACTGGTGAAACGGTGGGAGAAGTCGCGTGCGTAGTGGTGGTGCAGAGGAATAAACGATCCCTCTTTGGTTGTGCAAACTTTGCTGAATACCCGCCGTGGCTTAGAAAACAGCGTGCTATCACAAAGCTGTCAAATCGGGTCGCGTATCTGTGATTTCATTTGATAAAGCGGCGCTGCCCACGTGATTTTTCACTCACATTCTTGCCGCAATTCGAGCGCGAAGTCGTCGTTGCCGAGGGTTTGGTATCGTTGTGATTACAACGAAGAATTGAGGAGATATTCCATGCGCTTCAGATTTGCTGCCGCCACTTCCATTCTCGTCCTCGGCCTTGCAGGTGCGGCCTTCGCTCAAACCCAGTACTCGAACGACTACAGCAATGACAGTGACGGCTTCGCGCCCGTCCAGACCACGGCGAAAAAGCCGGTGCACTACGTCAATCGCAAGGCACCTGAATATTCCGACGACTACACGAATGACAGCGACGGTTTTGCGCCGACCCATATGTCGCCGAACGTTGACAGGACGACGACGGCCAGCATCAAGCCCCTGCCCGACTGCGACTACATGAAGACGAACTCCAAGGTGCATACCGCCGGCGGCGATAGCGGGGCATCACATTCCGATGCCTGCCGCGACATCGGTGATAAATAGCGAACCGCAGCAAAGGGCCGGTTGGTTATCCGGCCCTTTGCCACTCACTAAAAGGGTGGCCCCGTGTCCCCTAATCGTTGACCGTATCTCCGAAAACCGATTCGAATGCCTGCCGAAGAAGGATGTCGACATCGGCCATCATGACCGGCAGCCCAAGATCGACGAGGCTCGTTACGCCGTAGGCCGAAATCCCGCACGGGACGATTCCGCTGAAATGATCGAGATCGGGTTCGACGTTCAGTGAGAGCCCGTGAAAGGTTACCCACTTCCGCAGCCGGATGCCCAGCGCTGCGATCTTGTCCTCCGCCATCGTGCCATCGGGCAGAGCTCCTTTGTCGGGCCTGCGTACCCAGACACCAACCCGGTCCTCGCGCCGCTCGCCGCGGACGTTCATCGAATCAAGCGTGCGGATGACCACTTCTTCGAGCGCAGCAACAAAGGCGCGCACGTCCTGGCGTCTGCGTTTCAGGTCGAGCATGACGTACGCAACGCGCTGGCCAGGTCCGTGATAGGTATATTCGCCGCCGCGTCCCGTTGCGAAGACAGGGAATCGATCCGGCTGCACCAGGTCTTTGGCGTCCGCGCTGGTCCCGGCTGTATAAAGAGGCGGATGTTCCACGAGCCAGACGAGCTCGTCGCCGCCTTCGGCAATCGCAGCGACCTCGCGTTCCATGTTTTCCACAGCCTCCTGATAAGGCACCAGGCCGTCGGCGATGCGCCATCGGGCCGGCCGGGACCCTTCGCGCGGCATCATGGAGTATTCGAGATCTGTGCGTAACATAGCCATTCCTTGTCGAGGCTGCTCCGGAGGCAGCGCTGCGAAGGCCTATATGGCCCCGTTTCGAAGCCGATTCAAATGCTGTGATTTGTTTTGAAAAAATCTGTCATATCGCCCTTGTGTCCCGAAAAACCTTTTGCTACATGCTGCGTCGCCGGCACAAACTGGCACCTACCACGATGCGGTCGTGGCGGAATTGGTAGACGCGCAGCGTTGAGGTCGCTGTGGGGCAACCCGTGGAAGTTCGAGTCTTCTCGACCGCACCATCTCCTCTCAGGAGGATTGTTTCCGTTGATCTTTTCGGTTGGCGACTGGGTCTTTTGTGGCACGGTTTTGTGCTAATTTGTGGCTCAAAAAAATAGTTATTTTTATGAATGCGAAGCGATGGTTAGGACCTTCAGCGCTTTATATTGACGGTTTTTTGAATTGCCTGGTGCGCCCTCCCGGGAAGTAAAGTTGACAAGCGAGCGCTCTTTCGGTCCGTGTCGTCCATAATGATACCGGCCTTCTAAACAAAAACAGTTCGGCGACACCACAAGATCGAATCGTCACGCCACGCGATCTCCGACAGCAAGCTGGGAAACGCCCTGACCGATTGCCTTGATCGTTCCAGCCACCTCGTGGCCGAGGATCATCGGCTCGCGAACCCGCACTGTACTGAACCCACCATGATTGTCTCGGACGTTCATCGCCTCTGAACATGTGAAGTTGTTGCGCTTCTGAAGATCCCGTCGAAGAAATGCGATGGGATGCTCTCTGAGCGTCAGCCCGACGTGGCCACAGTCCTCGCCAGGTTGTGACCTTTTCTCATCTGCAGTAGTGCGACCTTCGGCTTCGTCAGCGGGTTTACGGCTGTGAGCTATGACATTGTGCGTGGGGCGATACCGGGAGATGAACGCGGTGGTGGCGCTCGATCATTTCGACCGCCAGTCGGGAACGCCCTTACATAAGGGGTATCAGTCGTGGTGACAGAAGCAACCTCAGTTCCTATATCCGCTACCGCCATCTGAAAGGAACATCGATCATGACAATCAACGGAAGCCTGCTCGTCGCGGGAACGGAAAAGCGCGGCTCGAATGGCGACTTTTACGGGATTGAGGCAGCCACCGGGAGATCCCTCCTCGTCTCGTTCGGAGGCGCGTCGCCCGACGACGTAGAGGCAGCAACGGCGCAAGCGTGGGAAGCCTTCGCATCCTATCGCGAGACTAACCTCGAAAGCAGAGCTGCATTTCTGGAAAAGATCGCCACAGAAATCGAGGCGATCGGCGACGAGCTGATCGTCCGGGCCATGTCGGAGACCGGACTTCCCCGCGGAAGGCTCGAGGGCGAAAGGAACCGCACGACAGGGCAGCTCCGGCTGTTTGCAAAGGAAGTCCGCGCAGGCCGCTTCCAGGAGCTGCGTTTCGATGAAGGTGATCCGTCCCGAAAGCCCGTTCCGAAACCAGATTTGCGCCTCCGCAATGTCCCTATTGGACCAGTTGCAGTCTTCGGCGCGTCTAATTTCCCGCTCGCTTTCTCTGTTGCGGGTGGAGACACAGCTTCGGCGCTCGCGGCTGGTTGCCCTGTGGTCGTCAAGGCGCATTCTGCGCATCCGGGAACGTCTGAACTCGTAGGACGCGCCGTGCAGCGGGCGGTGGCGGTCTGTCGCCTTCATCCCGGGACCTTTTCCCTGCTTTTCGACACGGGTTTCGAGGTAGGTCAGAAACTCGTTGCCGATCACAGAATTCGCGCGGTGGGCTTCACCGGGTCGCGCCGCGGTGGCACGGCGTTGATGGATATTGCGTCAAAGCTCCGCCAGCCAATTCCAGTCTACGCCGAGATGAGCAGCATCAATCCGGTCATTCTGTTTCCGAATGCACTCGAACGGGACGTCGAAAGCATCGCATCGGCGTTCGTCTCCTCGCTGATCCTCGGTGCCGGACAGTTCTGCACTAACCCCGGCCTCCTGCTGGCCGTAGATGGTGAAGCGCTTGATGCCTTCGTCGCGAGGACGGCTGAACTTCTGCCCGAGGTCGCACCCCAGGCGATGCTGACCCCGTCGATTGCCAGAGCCTTCTGCGAAGGCGTCGAACGCCTCCGCGTGCATCCGGAAGTGCGGGCCATCGCGTCGGGGAAACCCGGCAGCGAATTTGAAGGCACGGCCGCTCTATTCGAGACCACCGCATCCGCGCTTCTGGAACATCATGAGCTTCAAGATGAGGTGTTCGGCGCCGCTGGCCTCGTCGTTCGATGCCGGGACCTTGCGGAACTCGAAGCGGTCATCGACGCACTGGAGGGGCAGCTGACGGTGGCACTGTTCGTCTCCGACGACGACGAGGCCGATGCTCGCCGTCTCGTTCCTAAGCTTGAGATGCTTGCGGGCCGCCTGCTCGTAAACGGTTTCGGAACGGGTGTCGAAGTCTCTCCGGCGATGGTCCATGGCGGTCCCTACCCTGCAACCGCAGACGGTCGATCCACATCCGTCGGAACGCTGGCCATCTACCGTTTCCTGAGGCCCGTATCCTACCAGGACTTTTCAAGCACACTTCTTCCCGAGGTGCTGCGATAGTTGAGGCTAGGGCCGCCGAACGTTGCGTCGGCGGCCCTCATTCACACGTCGGGCCGCCCCGGCGTGGCCTATCAGACCGAGTCGGGGACGGGCACCGTGTCCAGGAAGAAAGATTCGGGTATGCGCCGTTGCTCGACCGGAAAAGACGCCGTCGCGGAATACGACGGCGCAGTTGTGCTGACGCGAATTAGCATCGCCCGACGCAAGAGGACTGCACTGTCCTGAAGTTTGGGGCGATTTCGCCGAGAATATCGGAAGCAGCAATTCGCTTCGGGAGGCGCGCCGCGAGACTGTATTACTGACCCAACCATCGATACTCAGCGATCGACGCCTTGCCGGACTTCTTGTCGTACAGGCAGATCACATTGACGAGTTTCTTCGTCTTCGGGTTCTTCTCTCTAAGCAGGACAGCGACCTTTGCGGTGGCATCATCGAAAACGACTGGGGCAGTCGCCTCTGGAGACACCATACGTGATTGCCCGATGCAGGTGCCATTGGCCTTTGCATAGAGCGCGTTCCACGCCGCGTCGCTTGATGCATGCGCCAGTGGCGCAATGGCAAGCAGTGCAGTCGCTGTGGCAATGGCGATCTTCAGCATCTAAAATTCCTCATGTCATTTCGTATAGGGCCGGACGTCGGCTGGCCGTTGTTCGCCACAAAGGATGGCAGCATAAGGGCCGCACCGCCCAATCCGGGTCAAAGCAGCTTAAGCCGATACGCCATGACGACTGCTTACACGCGCGTTTTAACGTCCAGCTTCTTCATCGCGGTCTTCAGGTATGCTGTGACCGTGTGGCTGCTCAAGCTCAGGATAATTGCAATCTCGTCACTACTCTTCCCTGCCGCCGACCAACGCAGACATTCGAGCTCTCTACGGGATAACAGTTTGGCTTCACCACTCCCGCGCGTGAGCTTGTCCAAAGCCGTCATCAGCCCGAAGACCAGATCGGCAAGCCCAGCTTGCGAGCAATCCGATCCGGAAACCATGAAAAGGTACTGGTGGCCCCAAGCGTCGTGTAGTGAGATGCCCACGTTGCAGGCGAACCCATCGTCGTAGAAGACACCTGCTATCCTGACGGCGATGCTCTGCTTCTCCGCCCTGGCGAAGAGCAGTTCCTCCAATGCGACCGGAAGCACACTTTCCTTAAGCCTTGCGACGACCTTGCTCTGGCTGAACATGTCCGTCGATCTGTACCGTTGAAGACGACCGTCCGTTGTTGCGGTCTGACCCGACTCCTACATCGTAGCTGCGGCGGACGTGGGCGACCACCCCCGCCCGAGTCCGGCAAAGGCCCCCGTCAAACTATCGGGGGCCTTCCCGCATTCAGGCTTTCTGACATCAGGAATCCACCTTTCACGCCAGACACCTACATCCGACGCAATCGAAAGCCCCTGGGGTGGATACGAGCTATATCTGGCTCGGCATCGAATGGCGGGCCGTCAAGCCAGCTACCCGTCCGCTCGCGATTTTCCCGAGCGCATGACCGTCAATAGGCGAGAGCGCTTACATCGCTCCTTACGCCGTTACCGCCCCCTCAAGAGGCCGAGCGTGCTCTGGCCGAATGCCTTTGCATGTCCCAACCAGTCACGCGCCTTCTTGACGAGGGATGCTCCTGCACTGTCAATAGCGCGGACATCAACAGGCCACGTGAAGATGACGTCCATGGACAACGTTCTGCAGCTTGCGCTCGATCCGATCACCCAGTTCGCGGCGCTTGTCCTCGTCCTGGTGTTCGCGAGAGCCCTCGTCCGCGGGAAGCCGACACAGCGGTTCCTCGTTCACATTGCATTCTTCGTCATCCTCACCATCTTGCTCGTGGGCAACGATGTGGCTCCCTGGACTGCGGGTCGTCGATGAAGATCTCACGCACAAGACGTTCATCGGTATCGCCAAGGCAGCATGGTGGGTTGGCGGTGCGATGGTTCTGGCCAGCTCAGTGCGCGTCTACCTCATCTTCGAGCGAAAGCCCCGAGAAGGACGCCTGATCCAGGACTTGCTGGTCGCTTTTATCTATCTCGGTGCGGCTCTCTCCATCATAGCCTTCGTGTTTGACCTTCCGGTGCGAACCCTGATCGCTACCTCCGGGGTCTTCGCCATCGTGCTGGGTCTCGCACTACAGAGCACCCTGAACGACGTTTTTTCCGGGATCGCACTGAACCTTGGACGTCCGTACACCGTTGGCGACTGGATCGAGGTCGAAGGAGGCGTCCGCGGTCAGGTGGTCGAAACGAACTGGCGTTCGACGCATCTCCTGAACGACACGAACGACCTGGTGATCGTTCCCAACAGCACACTCGCCAAGGCCACGCTGACGAATCTCACAGGTACTGACTCCGTCCATGGATCCAAGGTGGTCATCAGGGCACTTCCGACACGAACGCCAGCGGCCATCGAGGAGACGATGAAAACGGTGCTCCTCAGCGCGAACTCGATTCTGAAGTTCCCTCCGCCGTCCGTGTCAGTCACAGGTCTCGACGGTTCCGCGGTCGAGGTCGAGTTGTCCTTCAAGGTCGCCAGCCTCGGCCAAACCGGAATTGCCAAGAACGAGATCTTCGACCTGGTTTATCGGCATGCAAAGGCGGCAGGCATCCAGCTCTCGACGGCGGCGAACGTTCTAATGGAAGCAACGTCGTCAGACTCTTCCAAACATCCCGGCACGCCTTGGCGGCTCCTGACATCGATCCCGCTGTTCTCGGCTCTCACGGAAGACGAGATGGAGACGGTCGCAAATAGCATGACGCGTTGCACGTTCAAGAAGGGGGCGGTGATCGCACCGCAGAATGCCTCAATGACGTCTCTGATGATTGTGCGCAGCGGAGTCGTGTCGGTCGAGCTGGACGATGACGATGGCGGGCGCGAGGAGCTGACCCGACTGGCCCCCGGAGATCTATTCGGCGAACGTGGGGTTCTGATGGGGGCGCCGGAGCCCGCCACGATGCGCGCCCTCACCTTCGTCGTCGTCTATGAGATCTCGAAGGACCATCTCGCGAGCGTGATGCACGAGCGTCCTGCGCTCGTGGAGGAACTGAGCCAGCTCTTGGCGAAGCGCGTGGAGACCGAGGAGCACCTCAAGGCAGATGGCAGCGCTGGCGCGGAGGCACATCCGATTTCACTGGCGGCCAAGATACGGCACCTGTTCAGGCTTCCTCATTAAGCTACTCGGCCGCTCGAACGGGCGACCTGGGCAAGAGCCTTCCCTGTGCCAGCAGTGCTATCGTCCCTACGGCAATCGCCGCCACCAGCACATTGGCAAAGAAGAACAGATACGGCGCGAGCTGGGCGCCGATACTGTCACCGCCACGGGACACCATCCTCATGGCGGCGGAAGCCAACGCGATCGTGCCTAGCATTGCCGCCCAGTAAGAAGGCGCAAACGGCTGCTTCCTTATCTACGGCGTTGCCCGGATCAACAGTGCGACCTGAAGCAGGGAGTAGCCCAGCAACCCGTTGGCGAAGAGATCCGGGGGACCGGACGTTAGGCTGAGATACGCGGCACAAGCCTTTTTGTTGGGCTTCGCGAACATTTGAATCCTACTACCTTTTCGCACAGTGCCGACTTCGCGGACTGCACGCGACCGCGAAAATCGACAGGTTAATGCTTTGTGAATATCTTCTGCAGGCCACTGCTCGCGGCGGAACGACGTCTTCAACTTGCTTCGACCGGTAGATGATCTGAGGATCCTTGTACTGGTGCTCGTCCTGGCTTCCGGCTCTCTAGTCGGCACCCTCCAGGTCGTTGTCAGCCTCGACCGGCATTTTCAGCGTGCGACAGTCAGTTCGTCAAAGACTCCCATTTTTTTCAGCGAGCTCACCAGACCGGTGAGTGCAATTACCCCGACGAAAAGGCCTACGAGCACTACCGCGTAAGAAAGTTCCTGATCGGTTATGGAATCGGCCGCTACCCTGTAAAACTCGGTGGCCAACAGCGCGATCAGCGTCGACGACATGGTCGAGTAGTCCTTGGCGATAACTCGTCTCATATTGAATGCCATTCCCTCGGTGGACGCCGAGAACGCACTCAGCTTCAGTCCCCATCTGGGGACATCCCGACAATAAGCACTGTAGGCCTCCCCGAACTTGTTAGCGAGGAACTCCTCTTCGGCGTAGACGATGCACTGATAGATAAACCCGAACAGCAAACTTCCGACAACAACGACCACCGGATTGCCGTGGAACAGGAAGAGGCCCGCGTAAATAAGCATGTTTCCCACATACAACGGGTTGCGGCAAACGCCGAACATGCCTTCCGTGACCAGATCGTTGGCATACACGCGCTTATTCAGGCCGCCGCGCTTGATGTAGGCATAGCCGATAACGGTTGCGCGCAGCACCAAACCCGCTAGGACGATGAGCAGTGCAATGATGTCCTTCGTTTGCTCGAGTGCCGCGCTACCCAGAACGGTGGTCGTCGGCGGGGCGGCAATAAACAATGCGACGATGATAAGAGGAAACGCCTGGTTTCGGTACTTAAAAAAGAAAGTCCCGAAGGCGAGCATGAGAATCTTCATGGTCTTTTGTCTCACTTCACCGCGACGATGCCGCAGAAATTGTACCAACGGAAGAATACTTCCGTGCTCTTGAAGCCCACCTCCTTGAGCAACTGGATGTTCTCCTCAAGGCGGTACGGGATGAGGACGTTTTCCAACGCCTCCCGCTTCTTCGATATTTCGATCGAGGAGTATCCGTTACGCCGTTTGAAATCGTAGTAGTGGTCGATGAACAGCCTGTTGAAGGTCGTGTCCTCGCTAGTCAACTTCTCGATCAGCAGCAGGCATCCGTGTTCGTTGAGACCGTCGTAGATCGTCTTCATGACCCGTTCGCGGAAAAGCGGACGTACGAATTGCAGGGTAAGCAGCATCGTCACGACACTGGCGTTCTCCACAGAGAAGCCTCTGTGGAGGTCGCCAGTGACAAGCTCGATCGATCGGTTTGTTCCCGATTCCTCGATCTTCTCAGCCGCCTTCTTGAGCATGTCCGGAGCGTTGTCGATACCGACAAAATCAACGTGGCTGTCGACGAGGTGGTCGAGTGCCAAGAGAGTCGTGGCCGTTGAGCAGCCAATGTCGTAGAGGTTCGACTGGGGCTGGGCAAAATCCCCTGCCAGCTCGCAAACCATCCGCTGCATCTCCCCATAGAACGGAACCGAGCGGCTGACCATGTCATCGAAGACGTTCGCGACGGTGGAATTGAATGAGAAGTCCGCAACAGCATTGCGTTCGTCGGCAAAGACCTCGTCACGCGAATTCGTATGCAGCACAAGACGGCTAGACTGGTCGGTCATATCCGCTCCAAATGTATAGCAATGTCAGATGGGCGTGCTTTTCCCCAAACACACCCGGCGCACCGCGATTTGGTCACAATACTCTGACGGCTACCTGAAAGCGGTTGCCCCTTACAAAAGCGGAGGAAGGAGGCGCCTGAAGGCAAGCCTGCAGGCGAAGGACCAGAGGGAACACGCACACCAACCGAAAGCTACATCGGTGGCAGTGCTGACTATTAAGCTAGGCTGTCCCGCCGTCGATATTGACAACAAGGGAGGGCGATGTGGCGGTGCCGGCAAGCGGTCAACGACAGTAGATCGAGCCGTCTGCGCTATCCGGCCGGGGCCGACGCGGTAGCGCTTGCGTCCCGGGCTGAGCCGACCTCACCTGTTGGCAGCGCAGCGAAGGCTAACATTGCTTAGTGACAGCTGTGGGCCGACAGTTACTCCACCGGCGTGAGAACCGGTGCGCCCTTGTTCTTGAGAAGCAAGACGATGAACTTTGCAGGCTTGGTCGTGCTTGCATTGCGGCCGACCACGTGAATGTCGGATGGGCCTTCGTACCAGGTCTCTCCCGGCGACAAGGTCACTTGCTTTTCTCCCCTCACCTGCATCACGACTGAACCCTCCAGAACGTAGATGAACGCATGTGCGTCGTGTTTGTGAATCGGATCGGAGCCTCCCGGCGGATACTCGACTGATATCATCAGCGCCTCCTTTCCGGGGTAGTCAGGAAGGTCCTTTTTCACAAGCGATGTGACCGTTGCCGCATCGGCGGCGACCGCCAAAGTGCCAAGAGAACAGACCATGCTTGACACGCAGAGCGATAACAAGACTGACTTCATTGTCGTAACCCCTTGTTTGCCGGAGCGCCCCTTGTCCTACAGCGCCCCGTCGTGGCGTCATGGGGTGCTTGTGGACGCATGTACATCCACAAACATCGTCGCCGGCTTATTTTCCGACCGCCGCCTGTGGCGTCGTGCGGAAACTGATTCCCATGCGGTTATAGGCGTTCATCAGGCCCGTCGCGAGCGTCAGATCGACGAGTTCGCGTTCGTCGAACACCGCACGCGCGGCTTCGTAGGCGCTGTCGGGAACGCCGGTCTCGGCAACGCGTGTTACGGTTTCGGCCCAGGCAAGGGCCGCCCGCTCACGCGCGTCAAAAAGATTCCCGGCTTCCCTCCATGCCTGCACCAGCGCGATCTTCTCGATCGGTTGCTCCTTCTTCAAGAGGTCGCGTGTGTGCATGTCGAGGCAAAAGGCGCAGTTGTTGATCTGCGATACACGAAGGAAGACAAGATCGACCAGCTCCGTGGGGAGGCTGCTCTGCGTGGTGGCGTAGCCATAGAGTCCGTTGAGGGCTTTCATCCCGGCCGGGGCGATCTGGTTGTAGTCGAGGCGCTTGCTCATTGTTCTTTTCCTTAGATTTTCTGTCGTTGAAAGTGTTGGCGTGTGCCGTCCAGAATTCCAAAAAACCGCGGCGTTTGGTGCAGGTGGTCGGCATAAAATGGCCGCGACAGGGCTGCGCCGGTCAATCCGCTCATGGAATCGACTCTGTTTCCCGTGCGAGGCAAAGGTCGCCTCGGACCCCGCACGAGAAAGCTTGATGTAAAGGCTCGGCGTAAATCGCTTGACGATCTAGTGCTCAAACGCTGTCAAAAGCTGTACCTACACGTCGCCCAGCAGCGGTCAGTAGTCCCAGTACATGGGCGCCCACCGGAATTTATCGCCGTCTACGGCCACGCGCCCCAGCGACGGGAACGGGAGATGGGTAGCCACCAGCAGTTCACCACTCGCCGACAGTTCCCGGAGGAGACCGATCCGAACCCTGGCAGCCTCTTCCGGGTCGTGCTCGAAGCCGTTGTACCAATCGGGATGATCGAAACCGACCGCGAACACGGCGTCTCCGGCAAACGTCAGCGCGTCGTCTCCAGACGCGATGCGGATTACACAGTGACCCGGAGTATGGCCCCCCGTGCGACGCGCGACGACGCCCGGAGCAACGTCCTGCTTCTCGTCAAACAGGCGCAGATAGCTGCGATACTCGGCCAGGAAGCGTTTCGCCGTTGCCGCAAGCGCGGCGGGGAAGCCGTCGGGCATGTTTGTGCGAGTGAAGTCCGGTGCCTCCCAGAACTTGGCCTCGGCGGCGGCGATGTGGATCCGCAGGTCGGGACGAAGCTTTTCCTTGATCCCCTCGACGAGAAGCCCGCCGATGTGATCCATGTGCAAGTGGGTGAGCACAAGATCAGTCACCGTTGTCAGATCGATATCGGCAGCTTCCAGTCGCTTAAGCAGTTGTCCCGCACGCGGCAGGTTCAAATTCGGATCGAGACCCAACCCCGCGTCGAGGAGAACGATTTGATCGCCGCTGCGCACCACGACCGCATTCAGAGCCCAGTCGAACGCTTCGGGAGGCAAGAACTGGTCCGCCATCCAGCTCGCGCGACTAGCGGGATCCGCATTGTGTCCCAACATTTGGGTGGGAAGCGGCAGCACGCCGTCGCTGACAACCATCACGTCGATGTCGCCGATCTTCAGTGCATAGCGAGACGGAACCAGCTCACCTGTAGCGGGCTTACCGGGATGGAAGTTGATTTCTTCGGAAATTTTCTTTTGTACGTTCATTGCGAACTCCTGGTCTATTTGTTTGCTTGCCACCTCCGTCGCGACGGGGGCACACGGTCACGGACTGGCGCTCAATCCCATTGGATTGCTGCTTGTTTGAGCGCTGCTTGGTGACGGCTTTCGACACTCTTGCACACGCCTTCGCGCGTCGTAATCCAAACAAAGGTTTGGGCTGCTCGTCGGACAGCGCGGCGCGCGCGGAACGGCGGCTGGAGGTTGTGACCAACACCAGTCCTTTTTATCCATTGGGACGAAGTAGCTGACGATATCGAGAGGCGTGAACTATTCGAAGCCGGCGCGCCTTGGGAGGGCGCTGACTTCCGGCGGCAGATTAGGCCTTGGCCTTAGCGACGTCCTGAGCCGTCTGATAGCTTTCGATCAGAGCGCCGTAGTTAGGTGCCAACAAGGCATACAACTTGGCGAGATCGGCGGCCTCGGGACGAGCCCACGTGCGGTGAGACCCGGCCACGACAGTGTTCGTCGACGTGGGGATGATGCCAGCCTGCACCAAACGCGCCAGAGGCGATGCAGACTTGCGCTCAACATTCGAAGCGCTGGCCTCCGCCGAATAGTGTCGACATCTGTCACACGCGATCTCGACATGGATGGTCTCGGTGCAAGCCACCCGTCAATCAGGCTTTCTGCAGGCTCTCGACTTTCCGAACAAGATCGGGCAGCGACCGGCTGTGCATTTTTCTCATGACGTTCATACGGTGAAGCTTCACGGTCATCTCTGAAATGCCAAGCTGAAAAGCGACCTGCTTGTTCATCAGTCCGCTAGCGACCGCTTGCATCACTTCCTGTTCCCGTGGCGTCAACGTTCCTGCGAGTTCCTGCAGCCTTTTGTGATCCGCATCCAATTTGCGTCTCTCGCCGTCTGCTCGAATAGCGCGCTCCACGGCATCTAGCAGGTCCTGATTGACGAACGGCTTCGTTATGAAGTCCGTTGCCCCCGCCTTCATCGCAGTGACGGTGGCAGGTACGTCGGCCCGACCAGTCAAAAAGATGACGGGCATCTTGCTGCCCATTGAAATGAGTTGGTTTTGCACGTCGAGACCGGTGCTTCCAGGCATATGCAGGTCGATCACCACGCAACCGGGCGCATTGGTGTTGGCCTGCTCCAGAAATTCTGTTCCGCTCGAAAAGGCGGACGCACGCTTCTTGGCGAACGTGAAGAGATCCAACAGCGACTCCCGCATTCGTTCATCGTCGTCGACGACGTAGATGATGGGTTCGACAGATGAGTTCACGGCGCCTCGCCTATTGTGGCCCTGTCTGACATTAGACGCGCGATCGGCCTAGCCTGGTTGTCATGCGGAGTTACTTCGTGAGGTGATTTTATCACTGGTTTCTGCCTTGTGATGGTAAACGTTGGTTTGGGTTCAGGGCCGGATTGCTGTGTCAGTCATCAAAGTGAAGGTGAATTTCGCGCCGTGCGGCTCAACAGCCTCAGCCCACAGCCGCCCCCCATGCGACTCGATGATGGAGCGGCAGATCGCCAGTCCCATTCCCATGCCTTCAGCTTTGGTGGTGAAAAATGCCTCAAATATCCGCTCCGGACATTCGATGCCACGGCCAGTGTCGCCGATTTCGACACGTACGGCGCCGTCCAAGTGACGAGCACGGACCGTCAATATGCGCCTATCGGAAGTACTATCCATCGCCTCGATGGCATTGCGCATAAGATTGACCAAAACCTGCTGGATCTGGACCTCGTCGAACGTGAGAGCCGGCAAGCCCTCATCGATCACCACGTCCCATCGGACATGGTGACCGGTCGCCTCATCGGCCAAGAGGTCGCACGTTTTGCTGATCACCGACCCTAGGTCCGAGACCGTCCGCGCGTCCACGCCCTGTTTGAACAGCGCGCGGATCCGCGCCACCACGTCCACGGCGGAATCTGCACTCTGAATGACGCGCTCCAGCGTCCCCAATGCACGCTCGACGTTCGGCGGCTCAGACGTCAACCACCTTTGGCAGGCGTCCGAACTCGAAACGAGCGCCGCCAACGGTTGCGCCACCTCATGGGCGATCGATGCGGAGAGTTCGGCAAGGGTGGCCGCCTGACTTGCGCGGGCCAGTTCCACTTGAGCGGCGCGCAGCTTTTCCTGTACCTGGACCTCATCATCGACATCGATGACGAGACCGTACCATTCGGAAATAGTTCCACTTTCATCGCGAAGCGGCTCAAACCTGCTGTCGAGCCAGCGAAACGATCCGTCGCTCGAGCGACGACGGTACCGGAAGGCGAAGGTTTGCCCTGTACTAAGACAATGCGCGGCTGTCCTGGAAACCTTTTCCACATCATCGGGATGAATCAGCGCGCGTGCGGTGGCCAGGAAGTCGGAAAAGTTGGCATCGGCGAACCCGAGTGCATCCGAATACCGCTTATTGATGTAGGTCATCTCACCAGACGGCAGCCAGCTACAGACTTGTATCGGCAGGGCATCGAGCAGTCCGTGGAGATGCCGCTCACTTCGACTGAGCGCATCTTCAGCATTTATCTGGCCGTCTATGTCATGAGAAATCCCATACCATTGGAGGATTCG
Source organism: Rhizobium sp. BK399 (assembly GCF_014194695.1). Taxonomy (GTDB): domain Bacteria; phylum Pseudomonadota; class Alphaproteobacteria; order Rhizobiales; family Rhizobiaceae; genus Rhizobium. The sequence goes on from NZ_JACIAH010000016.1 coordinate 116,821, forward strand.
CCCATCTTGATCCCGGAAAGGTTCCGCGCGCCCCTCCATCCAGCGGTACACGCCGTCTGATCGACGAACCCGGTAACGACTTGAAAAGCTAACTCCGGTGGCAAGGGAGCGCTGCAGTGTTGCTGTGACGCTCTCGATGTCGTCGGGATGGATAACCTGCTCCACATTGAGTTCCAGCGATGCCGTCCCTTCTGTTCGAACGTCGGGGATGGCGAAACCGAGGTAGTCGGTCAGACGCTTGTTGTGGAATATCGGTTGTCCGTCCGGTGCAAGCATCCAGAGCCGGCCCGGAACCATATCGATGAGTTGCGTGAGACTTTGCTCTCGCGCTTTCAGGTCCGACAGGGTCTTTCGCTGTACGTCGATGTCAATCGATGTGCCGTACCATCCAACGATCAGGCCCCCTTTGTTGCGAACCGACCTGGCGGCGCTTCTGGCCCACGCGAAACCAGATTTGCGTCGGATGCGATGTTCGGCGTTGAATGGCTCGCCGGTCCTTATCGAATGAGACCATTTTTCAGCTACCGCATCGTACTCGTCGGGATGAAGCAACTGCTTCCAGGCGATATAGCCATCGTCCAAGGAGCGATTTAGCTCGTCCGGTGTCTTGCCGAGCGTGGCCTGAGCGAACAACGGCAGATAGATCCACCGCCCCTCGGCATCGAACGCCCACCCATTTCCGAACAGCTCCTCGACAACGTGCGCCGCCCGAACCGGTCCCAAACCAGCAGCGTCAAGCCGTTCGCCGTCAATGCACATCGGTTGTTCCTCGTCGGTAGACAGGACATCGACATTCCCGCGCACGCCGTAGGTGGGATCGGTGCGAACTTCGCTCCACACGTAATTGCCATCCTGCTGCCTGAGACGGAATCTCATCACCTGAGGGACGCCAGTCCAAAACGCCCGTGCAGCAGCCTGCTCAGCCGTGGCGCGGTCGTGCGGGTGCATAAGACCCAAAAACTCCGCCGAGGCATCAATCGGCTGGCGTCTTTGTGGACGGCGTCCGGTTCCCTTTCTCACGCGGCCGGACTTGGCGTTGGCTGCGTAGAAAGCCGCAACGGCTAGGAAAGTAAGCGAAAGGAGTGCACCCCATATCGCGGGGCGGCCCGATCCGTGGCTTTCGATGACAAACATTGAGATGGTCACCGCGACGGCGAGGCTCGCGTTCAGAATTTGAACGGTGCTCGTCCGGTCTTGAAAAAAAGCTAGGCCGATCGGGGCCACCATGGCGAACGGTGTCTGTGTCAACCAACACACCGCCAATCCGGCGGCAATGGCCGCGATTCCTACGTTATCGCGCTTCAAGGAAAGCGCTTTGCTGAGGATCATTGCAACTCCTGAGTCCAAACCATCCCACAATTGAACCGCTTGCTCAGCAGGCACATGGTGGTCGACTCTCGCGACTATCGATCGACGCCACTCCTGCACGGAGGACCGGTTAGGATCCCGCGCAGCGGGGCAAGCATCCAATGCGAACGACGTCGGGATGGATTTTCTGACCATTGGATGCGTAGTTCATATATTACGGATGTTTCATGTCCGTAATATGGCGATGAGTCGCGCCCTGTTCCTGTTGTCGGGAAGGATCTAGATAAGTCAGGATGCTGAGCACCGTACCACCTCGCAGCGATCAGCTTCTGCGTGAAGCGCGGCTCTGGCGAGGATTGCGCTGGGAGCCGCTCGAACAGCATACCGATAGAACGCGGCTCCGACTGCGGTTACGGCAATCCTTCGGGCCGCGCGGTGAAGTAGTTGCACTCCGAGAGTATTTTCAAGCTCACACACTCGACCTGACAGTCGCAGGTGCCAGTTGCGCTGGGAACGGCCAGATCGAAACCGCCCCGATCAACAACTCGGGTGAAGAGGTAGGCGTGCTTGAGGTCAAGCATCGGATACTAAGACTTTTCTGTTCAGGTCCGATGGGATCCGAGGGTCACAGTCCGATGGGCTGCCAGACCCGAACCAAAGTTTACTCCTACAATCGCGAAGTCGGGACCGAGCAGGTCTGAACCCCTCGAAAGCCGCGACCGGTGATGTCTCAATTCGGGTGCGGCTTTGCAGCGCCGACCATATTTGCTGTTAAGCTGGTGCTTTTTCGCCAGCGCGGAGACTCCCAAGACGACAGCTAATCTCCGACAAACGTGACCGTCTCATCAAGCTGGACGCGACCCGTCCGCGGAAAGCTCACCGAGGGATCCTCGTACCCGATCGACATGCCACAGTAGAGGATGAGCCCTTCCGGGGGTGAAAGAACCTCCGCGACTGTCTCGCGTACCTGCGACCATGCCATCTGCGGGCAACTATGCAATCCTTCAGCGCGCAGCAGCAGCATGACGGTCTGCAGATACATGCCGACGTCGGCCCATTGCGGACGCCCGAGGCCCTGATCGATGTAGCAGAACAGTGCGGCGGGCGCGCCGAAGCAGTTCCAGTTGGCGATGGCCGCCCGCTGGCGCGCCTCCCAGTCCTCGCGCGCAATGCCCAGCGCGCTGTAGCGCTCACGTCCGAAAGCGGATCGGCGATCCTTGTATGGCGACTTCAAAGTGGCCGGGTACATCTCGTACTGTCGCTCGTCCCACTGGTCGCCGTGGGCCACGCGCTCGACCGCGCACGTCTTGAGTTCGACGAGTGGCGCCCCGGTCAGCACGTAAGTATTCCACGGCTGGATGTTCGATCCGGACGGCGCCCAGGCCGCGGCGGTCAGCACCCGCTCAAGCACCTCCCGTGGGACGGGCTCGTCTTTGAACCCGCGCACCGACCGTCGGCTTGTGACTGCTTCATATACGTCCATGATGATCGCCTCCTTGCGGCTGGCCATTCGCTTCGCCTAACCGCCACGAAGCCTAGTAGCGCGTGCCCAAACCAACCGACAACCCAAACCAAATGTCTAGATCGTCCGCTCGCAAGTACTGGAGGCCGAAGCCTCGAAGCTCGACGGCACGTCGACGGAATTCGCCTCGGTAAAATAGCCCCCAAGCAAATCCGCTGGGACTGGAGATCGTGTCATGTGGCGAACCTCATGGAGCAGCAGCAAGTAGCTCGACCGCTTGGTTTCTTGACCGGAAATGAAGGGCTGTTGATGGCCGGGAGCCAGACTATGCGATCGTCTGGCTCGTCACCGGTTGTCGACCCGCTTGTTGAAGGGATATATGCTGACGCTCCTCCAAACTCCTGCTCTCTTGAATGGATCGTCTTCATTAAAATCAACTACTTCTTGCTTGGTGGTCGCGTCGAAGATGAACAGCGAACCGATCATTGTTTCATGGTCGTCGGCAAGGACGGGACCGGAGACGACTGTTTTCATCGCACCCGTTGACAGGTAGGCCTTGTGGTCATCGTAGTTCGCAAGCCGTTTCGCTTGAGCATTCTCATGATCGAGGCAGTGAACAACATAAAGCACGAACAGCCCTCCCCACTTCTGACAACGCCACCGCCCTCACCGATTGGCTGCCGGTAGCCGGACTTGATGAAACTGCGCTCCCGGGCTGTGGTGACCGCGTCGGCGTCTCAAGGCGCCGACGCGGTTATCGTCAGGCAGCGTCGACGCTGACACGCTCCCGGGACGAGCCAATATAACCGTCGTGCACGTCTTGGGCACGTGCGTACTCCGGCTGGAAGCGCACGTTGGCGTAGTGCGAGTTCTTTTCAGCCTCCTGGGCACGCTTGCCAAGCTCTGCCGTATCGCCAAAGCCCAGTATTTCGCGGGCCAATGCGGTGAGCGGACCGTCTACATGGTACTCCGTCCGCTGCATGGTCAGCAGGTTGATCAGGTAGAGCGGCGTCCTCGCTAGCGTCCACCAGACCGCGGTTGCGCAGGTCTACGGAAGGGCCGCGCGCCGGGATGCATAAAGGGGTGTTCGTGCTGGCAAGCGGTAGGAAGGTTCGATGCCACGGGCGGGAGTCCATCGACGGAAACGGAAATGCGACTTAGATCGACGGCGCCGTTGAGGGACGTCACATAACGATCAGCTTGGGCCGTCGAGCTCATCAAGACAGTCTCCGAACCCTATATAACTCACTGATCGACAGGGGTAGAACTGGCGGCAGCAAGCATTATTGGAGTGAACGCGGTGCCTCGACCCTGAGCATAAGCCAGCTGAATAATTAGCTCAGCCAGTGGCTCGAGGTACCGAGCACATGCAATACCGCCAGTGTCAATGGCATCGTACCCTATATCGCGAACCAGTGCCGCCACCCGCTGCTTCGAGTCGGCATCGTCTCCCGCCAGGAAAACTTGGGGCGTGATGCTCCCGTACGACGAGTCGGCGGACACGACCTCCGCGAAAATGGCATTAAACGCTTTCACGACCTTTGAGTGTGGCGCAAGCCTCTGGCATGTTTCTCCGGCCGAATCCGTATGGCCGATTGTAAGTTGCATATAGTCGGATGTGAGTGGATTGGTGCAATCGACAACGATTTTGCCATCAATGGCTCCCAATCGAGCCAGTGTTTCCGGCAAATTGTCAAATGGAACGGCGATAAAAATCACGTCTGCTTCCGAGACGAAGGAAGCCGCATCTCCTCCGCGGACGCCAAGCTGTTCCGCAGCAGCCTGCCCGGTTTTATGATCCCGAGATCCCAGCAAGACTTGATGCGAGGTTCCTGCAAACCGCTTCGCCAAGGCGCTTCCGACATTGCCCGTTCCCACAATCAGAAGTGTCAATGTTGAACCGGACATTTAAGCCTCACAGCTGTCGACGTATAAACTCAAAAATGTTCTCGACGCCATTGCGCGTCAAGCAGATTCTCTCCGAGAGTAATCGATTCCGTACTATGGTGGCTAAGGCCACAGGATCTGGTTTTCGCGATTGGAGACGCCCATGTCGCTTACGCTCCGACAATGGCTCGAGCAGATAGGCTTACCGGAATATGCCGACCGGTTCGAGGAAAACAACATTGACTTCGGAGTGCTTGGATACCTAACCAGTAGCGATCTTCGCGAAATTGGGGTTAAAGCCGTCGGCGACCGGCGACGATTGATTGTTGCCGCGAAGCAGGTCGGTGCCGAACCGTCTCGGGTTGTTCCTATATCGGATCAAAGTGATCATACGGGAACAGCACCCCGCCAGGCCGGAAGAGCGGAACGACGAAACCTAGCAGTGCTCTTCTGCGACCTTGTAGGTTCCACCCATATGTCGGAACAGCTAGACGCCGAAGAGTTGCGCGACATCGTTGCCGGCTACCAATCGACGTCAGTCAGAGTGGTCCGGAAATATGGCGGGACGATAAGCCAGTTTATGGGCGACGGCGTAATGGCCTATTTCGGGTGGCCCAATGCGCGAGAAAACAACTCAGAAAGCGCCGTTCGGGCGGCGCTTGAGCTCAGCAAGGGGGTCAGAGAACTAGGGCTGTCCTCGCGCATTGGGATTGCCACCGGCTCAGTGATCGTCGGCGATATTCAAGGTGACAATCTCAGCCTCAAGGATCAGGTCGTGGGCCGAACACCCAATCTTGCTGCTCGCCTGCAATCGGAAGCGGAAGCCGACACCGTCGTTGTTACCAATGAGACCCGTGCTGTGGCTGGCGAGGAGTTCGTCTATAGCGACCTTGGCCTTCGGACAATGAAGGGGATTTCATCGTCGGTAAGAATCTGGCGTGTCGATGGAATTAGGCTGCGTGGAACTGTAGAGCGCATTGCCCACTGGGACACGCCCATTTTCGGCCGCGGTGAACAACTCGATGCTTTGATGCGGCTCTGGGACGACGCAAAGATCGGCGGTCAGCGCTCTGTGCTTGTTCAAGGAGAGCCGGGGATTGGCAAGTCGCGCTTGGTCTCCGAAGTACTGACGCACGCGGAACCAGGTCGAGACTCCGTGCTGATGGAATTTCAATGTTCACCCTTCCATAGCCACGAGCCACTGTTTCCGGTGCTCGACCAGCTCCGGCGCTCTGTCCTGCCCGAGGGAAATGTCGGCTCGTCTGCCCCGCTTCAGACGCTCGAAAGAGACGCTAGCCAAGAACGTCGTGACGCCGCCCAAGTCCTCGTCGGGCTCCTCTCAGGTGATCCGGACTTTCATTTTGCCGGACTGACGGCCAGGGGACGGAAGGAAAGGACGTTCGGTGCGATCCGGTCGGTGCTCGATACAATTTCCATGTTTCGAACACTCTTGATCGTCGTGGAGGATCTCCATTGGGCAGACCCGAGTACCCTCGAATTTTTTCAGCGGTTCATTGATGATCCTGCGAGGCGAAACACTCTCGCAGTGTTTACGTGTCGCAGTGAAGCCACGCCGCAACTGTCCGAGATGCGATTCGATGAAGTGGTTGACGTCCCGCGTCTCTCGTACGGCCAAGTGAACCAGCTGATTGAGGCCATCACAGGCAGTGCCGATACACCCGAACCGGTTCGGGCCGCCATCGCGGACCGCTCCGACGGCGTTCCTCTTTATGTTGAAGAACTCGTGAAATCGGTGATGGACGGCGATCAACTGCCTCACGCAAGCCAGGGGCGCGATCTCCATGTGACGTCCATCCCGATGACCTTGCACGACTCGCTCATCGCAAGGATAGACCGGCTACCGATGAAGATGGAAATACCACAGACGGCGGCAGCGATTGGTCGGGAATTTTCTTCCCATGTATTGAAGATGGCGCTTGGGTATCGTGGATCTGAAGTCGATAACGCATTGCGCCACTTGATCAGCGCTCAGGTCGTGAAGGCCGACCAAGGAAGGGCTGGCCATTTCGTTTTCAAGCATTCGTTGATGCGCGATGCGATATACGAAAGCATGCTCTCTAAGGCGAGGAAGGCTGTGCATTGCCAGATCGCTGTCGCCTTGGAGAATACCCATTCGGCAGGCAGGTCACCTCACGTTCTCGCGCATCACTGGGCCTCCGGCGGGAACGACATTAAGGCGTTTGAGTACTACTCGCAGGCAGCCACCCTCGCTAAGGCAAATTTTGCGAATAAGGAGGCCATTTCGTACTTCCGGCAGACGCTGCAACACTTGCGCCTAGCGGAGGACGGTTCGAAGCCGCTCGCGGCCGACCTGAAGATATCGCTGCTTGAACAACTGAGCGAGGTGCTGTTCCTGTCGCACAATATCGACGAAGCGGAATTGGCCCTGCGCGAGGCCATGGAGCTCGCGCCAAACGAGCCCCTTCAAAGGGCCCGCCTGCTCCGAAAGCTGGGGGTAGCTCTCCAACAAGACCGAGATCGGGCGTTGCAAGTACTCGAAGAGGCGGAGCAAGTCCTCAACAAGCTCCCGGATGCTTCGACCGAAGATGCGCTACGCGAGTGGATCGAAGTTCAGCTTTCGAGATGCAACGCCAACTACTGGAGCGGCAACGGCAGCGAGATGAGCAATCTGTTGAACCGAATTTCCCCGAGACTGGATGTCTGCTCAGCCGAACAACTGGCAGAATTCTTCAATCAGTCCGTCCTCCGAGACCTGCGGCTCCAGCGATATCGCACGTCTTTGGCCACCATCAAGCATGCGCGGAACTATGCGAACGCTGCCAAGTTGACCAACAACCTCGCTACCATCTCGTCGTCGTTGTTCATCCTGGGTTTTACATATCTACACAGCAACAAACTCCGGAACGCCGAGCGCACCCTGACCAGCGGAATGCAAGCAGCTCAACGGTCCGGCCACAAGGCGATTGAGCTCCGCTGTCGTGTGTATTTAAGCTTGGCGTTTCGACTGCAAGGTGAGATCGACGCCGCTGTTGCATCAGCCAGGGAAGCAATGGAAACGGCTAGAATCGAGGCGATGTCAGAATATGTCGGTCTCGCCAGCGCAAACCTTGCGTGGGGTCACTGGAGAAGAGGTCGACCGGAGGATGCCCGTTTGGAAGCGGAGCGCGCCCTCCGGGAGTTTGACAAGTCCAAAATTGCGTATCCATTTGAATGGACTGCCCTCCTGGTCTTGTTGACAACTGCCCACGAAGACCGCGATAGGGTGAGAGCACTGTGCTGCCGTCTCTTGCGTGAGACTCAGCAAGAGTTACCAGAACGTGTACGAATAGCGGTAGAGAGACTCTCAGTGAGTTCAGAAGCCGATCAGCCAGCGATAATTCAGCTATTGCTTGCGTCGTGCAGACGGCGAAACCTTCTATGACTTATCGTCTGATGACGCCGGCCTTGAGGCCGCTTCGCTGGTGAAATGCTCGATGATCGCTCGCTTTTGAATCTTCCCAGTCGGCCCCTTTGGGATTTCTGTCCAGATATCGATACACTTTGGGACCTTAAACGCGGCAATTTTATTCCTGCAAAATTCACGCAGTTCGTCTGAAGTAACGGTTTTTCCGGGAACAGTAGTTACGACTGCATGTATGCGCTCACCGTACTGTTCGTCCGGCAAGCCTATCACGGCAACCTCGCTAACCGCGGGATGCTCAGCCAAAGCGTTTTCGATCTCAGTTGGGAAGACGTCGTAGCCCCCGCTCCTAATTCTGAACTTGGCGCGATCGCTGAGATAAACGTAGCCGGCCTCGTCTCGGCTTGCTAGGTCACCGGTATATATCCACCCATCCTTTATGACCTCAACGTTCTTCTCCGGCGCGTTCCAGTAGCCTGAGAACTGCGTGTCGCTACGGACTATAAGCTCACCCGTCTCGCCGGGCGGAAGTGAGCAGCCATCTCCATCCACGACTTTGACATCGACGAACGGCAAAGGCTTCCCAGCGGAAGCCAGTATCTCCGGGCGAGTGGTGATGCCAAGCTCGTGATCTGACGGAAACAGCATCATCGACATGCCCATCAGCTCCGTAGTGCCGAACATCTGTAGAAACGGCCTGCCAAAAGCCTTCATGGCTTTCTTGATCGTCTTGGGAGGGAGCGGAGAAGCGCCGTAGCCGAACAATCGCATCGAACTCATGTCAGTGCGTTCCAACATACTCGATTCGAGCAGCGAATTCAGCATTGTGGGAACGAGGACGACATTGGTTGTGTGTTCGCGCCCGATCAAAAAAAGCGCATGTTCCGCCGACCAGGGCCCGACAATCACGGTGGCTGCAGCATGGAACAGGTTGCGGACCATATGCATCAATGGGACGCCGGCCGCAGGCATCGTGTGCAGCCAGCGAGTCGATGGATCAATCCCTTCCAACATGGCGGTGTATAAGATCGACTGAAGGAAGGCCCCATGCGGATAGACAGCTCCTTTGGGAAGCCCTGTCGATCCCGTGGTGTAAGCAATCATCGCAGTCGGATGTGGGGTTTGGACAAGTTCTGGCTGATCACTTTCGGCAGCGATCAGCCTTTCGTATTCACTGGCCGGTGATCCGAACTCGATAATACGCGCCTCGCCTCGGCCTGCCGGCATCGCGAACGCTGCTTTTTCCGCCTGATCAAGATAATCGCGATGAACAAAGATCACTGTAGGGGTGCAATCCGCGACAAGCGCTGCGATTTCCGGCTGAGTGAGACGAGGGTTCAGACCAACCCTTACCGCTCCGATCTTCATGCATGCACCGAATGTCTCCGCGACTTCGATGCAGTCGGCTGACAGTATAGCGACGCGATCACCGGCGGCAGCTCCCAAACGACGCGTAGCGAAGCCTAGTGCATCAGTACGGGAATGGAATTCGTGCCAACTGCGACGCCGGTCCGCTTCAACGAATGCGTCCTTGTGGCCCCAATATAGACCGTTGCGACGGATCAGTTCCCCAAAAGTGAGCATACTTCCTCCCATTTGAAGGCCAGCTTCTCGTTCATTTCACGTGGCGCTATGCCGAAGCAACATGGTCAATCGCTGCAAATGATGAGACATCGAGATTTATATTAGATAGGCGAAATGTAGTACTTGCCAATCGCAGCTGTCGGGCGCAATCTCAGGATACTCAACGTGAAGACGTGCGCAAGCCAAGCATAGCCCAAGATTCCAACCGCTTGTTACAGCGCGTGGAAACGACTACCGAAAGTAGTGTGAGGCGAAGCATCTCGAAATAGACTGCGCGTTGATCTAAGGCAGTAGCCCGTTCAACCCGGTAATCTTTGACGTTTCATCCGACTTTGGAATCCCCTTTGACAATACGAGCGATGCTCAAGATCAGTATCAAGGTTCGCAAGGGAGAGAGGAAGCTATGTCTCAAGATGAAAACAACGAAAGCTTTAACCACGATCTCATAATCGCCAACGGTGATGGAACTGTGCTGTTTATTCCACGGGATGTTTGGGATCGTGACGAATACCGCATCGACACGGCGACGTTCTGGTCCCATGAAGGTTGGGAGGTTGTTCGCGATCTTCTGCAGTGCGGCGTATTGCTCGCAGCCGTTCCCAACAAGCTGCCACCAGATAAGCCAAAGCCTCTTGGCACCTGCTGGCTCGTGAACATAGAAGGCTTGAAGCAGTCTACAAAGTTCCATGTTCGGTGACGGCGGAAGCTATAGAAGCGCGGTCACGTACTCGCTTTATACGCGAGATTCACCCCGCTGAGACCCTGGCCAGGATGATTCCATTCTTGCGCGAAATCGGTGTTTCGCGCATAGCCGATATTACCGGTCTCGATTCCATCGGATTGCCTGTTGCTGTCGCCTACAGACCAAACGCTCGTTCGCTTGCAACGTGTCACGGCAAAGGCGGAACACTGACCGAGGCGAAGACTTCCGCCGTGATGGAGGCACTTGAACGCCACTGCGCCGAGAACCCCAAAATCGATCTGAGATATGCATCCTTCAATGAACTGTTCGATGAAGGCCGAGTGGTTGATTTGGATATCCTGCCCAGAATCTTTGAAGCGCTTCCGTCCAAAAACCGGCGCACCCTGTGGACCAGCGCGACAGGCATGATCAGCGGTGAGAAAATATGGGTCCCATTTGAGACAGTTCATCTGGACTATGCCCTACCGCTTCCGGCAAACCTTGAATGCTTGCTGATTGGGTCGGGAGGACTGGCATCTGGGAACACGATCAAGGAAGCTGCGGTCCATGCGATAGCCGAATTGATCGAGAGGGATGCCCTCACCTTGTGGCGGTCCAGAGGCCCGGGGGTACCGGCAACGGCCGTCGATTTGGAATCGGTCAATGACCCGTGGTGCTTTGACGTGCTGAACACACTCCGCCGGTCTGGCACGAGAACCGATGTGTGGGATATGACGAGTGATCTTGGCGTACCTGCGTTCTTTTGCGAGATACGGTCCGATCATTGCACTTCCCGGAGCGTGGGTCCTGCTGCCGGCAGCGCATGCCATCCGATAAGTGTGATTGCGCTAGGGAAAGCAATTCTAGAGGCAGTCCAAAGCAGATTGACGATGATTTCTGGAACGCGGGATGACCTGACACGTGAAATGTTCCTGCACGGCCCCCCACGGCCCCCATCTAACGAAGCAACAACCCGCGCAGCCAAGGCCTTTGCCGACATTCCAAGTGCTCCGGATTTCGCCAGCATCGACGACGCGCTCGACCACCTCTTGGAAAGAATGAAACTTGCTGGGATCGACGAACCTCTTATGATTGATCTATCCCATAGCGGCATTCCTGCTGCAGTGGTGCGTGTTATTGTGCCCGGGCTTGAAGGTTCGTGCGACGCGCCCGGTTATGTAGCGGGAAAACGTGCGAGGCAATTGGTCGCCTTCGGAGGTGGCGATGGCCACCACAACTAACAAAGTACCGGTGTTTGTGGGCCCATCGCTTGGACGTGATCGTCCGGCATATCACGGTGTCGATTTCGACTACCGCCCGCCTGCCGCGCAAGGGGACGTCATAGCGGCTGCCGTCGATGGTCCAAGAGCCATCATTTTGATCGACGGCTATTTCGAGCACGTGCCTGCAGTACACCACAAGGAGATATTGTGGGCGATTGACAATGGAATTGCGGTATATGGGGCTGCTTCAATCGGGGCTCTCCGCGCCGCAGAATTGAGCCGCTTTGGCATGGTCGGCGTAGGGGTGATCTTCGAGTGGTTCGAGTCGGGAGAGCTCGAGCGCGACGACGAAGTCGCGTTGGTCCATGGACCGGAGGAACTATACTATGAGCCGCTTTCGGAGCCACTCGTAAACATTCGATCGACCTTGTCGTCTGCTGTGTGTTCCGGGGTGGTCGAGAACGACTTTGCCGACTTCTTGATTGATCGCGCCAAGTCGACCTTCTATCCAGAACGCAGCTTCCGGCGACTGTTGGGCGGGCTGGACCGCAAGGCAGATCGCGCCAGCGCGGAGAGGTTGGCAAGCTGGTTGCCGAGTGGACGGTTGGATCAAAAGCGAATCGACGCGATGGCATGCCTCGATCGAGCGACCGCCGACCTTCAGCAGTTGTCTAGTGAGAACCGACGCGCGAGTTCGGAATTCGTCTTTACGGACGCGTTTGCGCAGCTTGTACAATGCACAGCAGCAACAATGCCGCTCGGGAACAGCAGTGCCGATGGCTTGATCCAGTTGTGTTCGCATACGGCCGCGGGGTTAACCGCATCAGCTGCCATAGGCGCGGCTGCTTTGGCGATAGACCGGGCTACCCAGGGTCCAGTCCCTGTTCACTCGCTCAGTGAGGCCGTCAACTGCTTCCTCGAGCAAGTGCCACAAGCCGATATCGGACCTTGGATGAAATCCCGCAATCTCGATATCGATACTTTGTCCCGCATGCTGGAGGAGCTGGCTCGCGTCGAACGGTCCTCTGATGAAGCGGAACAGTTGGTTCACCGACTAGTTCATTCCAGGCTAAAAATGAGTTAGCACCTTCCGCTCGTGGGCGAGAGTTCGCGAACCCCACATTTCCGTGCTTCACTTGGGATCGCAATTTTGTTCCGATTGGTGCACCAACGATCCCTTCGATGGCCTCCAGCGGTGTTCTTATTTCAGCTTCCGTTGAAAATGATTCATCTACAACGAATCTGGATAGATTCCTGACGCGCTTATGACCTGCCGCCCGAGGAACAGTTTTCCCGCTCGTGGGCGGTCGAGCGATTTAGTTCCGTCGCCAGATGCTCCCTTCACCAAGCGGGCAACTTTCGGTATAGCCGCCTGAACCCGAATAGAATCTCACCGATGCGCAATCCCCCGGAACACCAAAATCCTCTGCAGGGCATGGCCCTGATGGCTGGCGCTATGCTCGTGCTGCCGGCGATGGATGCAATTGCCAAATACATGGCGACCTTCGAGTCCATGTCGCCCGGCCAGGTGACGTTCTACCGGTTCTTTTTCCAGCTGGTCTGTACGCTTCCGTTTCTGTTCGTAATCTTCGGTCGCAAGGCGCTGCATGCAAAGCGCCCCTGGATGAATCTGTTGCGGGGCATCCTCCATGGCGCAGCCAGTCTGCTTTTCTTCGTTGCCGTGAAATACATGCCGCTTGCGGATGTGTTTGCGATCTATTTCGTCGAGCCCCTGATGCTCACCGCACTCTCGGCAATCTTCCTTGGCGACAAGGTCGGCTGGCGACGATGGATGGCAATTGTCGTCGGGTTTGGTGGCGCGATGATCGTCATCCAGCCGAGCTACGAGATCTTTGGCCTCAAGGCGCTCCTGCCCGTTTTCTGCGCGTTTCTCTATTCGCTTTACCTCTTCCTGAACCGCGCAATCGGGAACGCCGATTCGCCGCTGACGATGCAGACCATGGCGGGCATTGGCGGCACGGCCTTCATGGCGGCGGCCCTGATGGTGGGCAATGGGCTCGGAGTTGGTGATTTCCAGCTTTCCCTGCCCTCCTCCGCGTTAGCTCTCGCTTTGCTGCTGATCCTTGGGACGATTTCTGGCTATGCCCATATGATCATCGTACGAGCTTTCCGGCTGGCGCCTCTGTCGCTGCTTGCACCCTTCCAATATTTCGAGATCATCTCTGCGACGGTGCTCGGCTATGCGCTGTTCGGCGACTTCCCGAACCTTTCGAAGTGGATCGGCATCGCGATCATCGTCGCATCAGGCCTCTTCATCATCTGGCGGGAGCGCCGAGCAGGCGCCACCGTTAAAAATGTCGTGACCGATTGAGCACGGCGTTAACACTGCTTATTGAGGGATCATCAATTCGCTCGCGGTAGAACGGCCTTCGGCCTCATGATGAGGTTCTGGAGACAAAAATGAGCGAATTCCGTCTCGCTTTTCCGGCCTGTGTGATTGCCGGGAAGCATCGGCTGACGGCCGAAGATATCAGTCTGTTGCGCAAGCACACCTTCCCGGAAGGGATACGTACCTCGGACGACGTGGTCGCGATGCTGGCGCTGAACAATTCCTGCCCAGAGAAATGCCCGGAGTGGAACTGCTTCTTCGTCGAGCAGCTCGCGGATTTCATCGTCAATTACACCTACCCGCAGGGGTCTCTCGACGAGATAAACGTGGCCTGGCTTATGCGCATGGTCTCGACCGACGGCGTGGTCAACTCGGCCCTTGAGCTAGAGCTGGTTCTGCACGCAATGGAGATTTCCGCGAATGTGCCGGATGAACTGCGTGCCTTCGCGCTCGATCAGCTGCGTCTCGCACTGACAGAAGGCATTGGCGGCTACAAGCTGTCGCGCACAGTTGACCGCAGAGGCATCACCCGTCAGGACATCGACTATGTAACGCGGGTTCTCCGTGGCACAGGCGATGCTGGCGTCATCCATGCTCAGCCGCTGACCTGGAGCGTGCTGATGCAAATCGCCGAGGAAACGCTCCCAGCCGGAAATCATCCGCGTTGGGCTGACATCCTCGCGGCGCTCCATCTCGTCGAGTATGCCGGGCCCCCACGGCGAAGCCGCTGGCTGAGGATCGTCGACGATACCTTCGGAAGCGAAACTGCCGTCGCCTGACATCCACTGATATTCTTTACGCCGATTGTACGTTCCGGGGTTTTATGCGTAAAAACTCCGGAACGCATGTTTTGGGTGGAGTCTTCATGTTCAAGAAAATCCTGATCGCGAATCGCGGCGAGATCGCTTGCCGCGTCATCAAGACCGCGCGCCGCATGGGAATTGCAACAGTTGCGGTTTATTCGGATGCGGATCGGGATGCTCTCCACGTGGAAATGGCGGATGAAGCCGTTCACATCGGTCCCGCGGCTGCCGCCGAAAGCTACCTCGTGGCGGACAAGATCATCGCCGCGTGCAAGCAAACTGGCGCGCAAGCAGTCCATCCCGGCTACGGTTTCCTCTCCGAGCGGGCGTCGTTTTGTGAAGCGCTGGAGAAGGAAAGCATCGTCTTCATCGGTCCGAAGCCGAAAGCGATCATGGCGATGGGCGACAAGATCGAGTCGAAGAAGTTCGCCAACGCCGCCAATGTCTCCACCGTTCCTGGCTATCTCGGTGTGATCGACGATGCGCAGCACGCAGAGAAGATTGCTGCCGAGATCGGCTATCCCGTTATGATCAAGGCATCCGCCGGCGGTGGCGGCAAGGGCATGCGCATCGCCTGGAGCGAAGCGGAAGTGCGCGACGGCTTCGATAGAGCGCGTTCCGAGGCGAAAAGCTCCTTTGGCGACGATCGCGTGTTCATAGAGAAATATGTCGTCGAGCCGCGTCACATCGAGATCCAGGTACTTGCGGACGCACATGGCAACGTCGTCTATCTCGGCGAGCGTGAGTGTTCGATCCAACGCCGTAACCAGAAGGTCGTCGAAGAAGCGCCCTCGCCTTTCCTGGATGCTACGACACGTGCGGCGATGGGCGAGCAATCTGTGGCGCTCGCCCGCGCGGTGGACTATCAGAGCGCCGGCACGGTGGAGTTCATCGTCGATCGCGACCGGAACTTCTATTTTCTGGAAATGAACACACGCCTGCAGGTCGAACACCCGGTGACGGAACTGGTCACTGGCATCGACCTGGTCGAGCAAATGATCCGCGTCGCGGCCGGTGAAAGGCTTCCGTTCGCGCAGAGCGACATAAAGCTGAATGGCTGGGCAATTGAGAGCCGGTTGTATGCCGAGGATCCCTATCGCAATTTCCTGCCCTCGATCGGTCGCCTGACGCGATATCGTCCGCCTGCCGAAGGCCGGTCCGGGAACGCTATCGTGCGCAACGATACGGGTGTCTTTGAGGGCGCAGAGATTTCGATGTACTACGACCCGATGATCGCAAAGCTCTGTACCTGGGCGCCGACACGCCTGGAGGCGATCGAAGAGATGGGCGAGGCACTGGATGGCTTCGTTGTCGATGGGATCGAACACAACGTCCCCTTCCTTGCGGCACTGATGAAGCACCCCCGCTGGCGTGAGGGACGTCTGTCGACGGGCTTCATCGCCGAGGAGTATCCGAACGGATTTTCCCCCGCGACGCCGGATGCCGACCAAGAGGGCTTTCTCGCGGCAGTCGCACTTTCGGCGTCCCTGATCGAGTCCAGCCGCAGGGAGCGCTTCGCCGATCGATTGCGTGCCCAATCCGGCGCTAGCCGGGAAGAATGGACAGTGAGGCTGGGCGACAGCTATGTGGATGCACGGCTGGTGGACGGTCTCGTGACAATTCCATTCGACATGGATATCGAGATCGGAGGCAAGGTTTCGAACATTGTCACTGATTGGCGAGCTGGCGACGCCGTTTGGCACGGCAAGATCGCCGGCCAAAGCGTAATTGCGCAGATCCGCCCGGTTCTCAACGGCCTTCGGCTGGACTGGCAAGGCATATCGCTGAAAGCCAAGGTGCTGACGCCGCGTCATGCCGCACTTGAGAAGCTGATGCCGGTCAAGCTTCCGCCGGATACGTCGAAGCTCCTGCTCTGCCCGATGCCCGGACTCGTGGTCTCGATAGCCGTGGTCGAAGGCCAGGAAGTCAAGGCAGGTGAAACGCTGGCTGTCGTCGAGGCCATGAAAATGGAAAACGTGCTGCGCGCGGAACGCGATCTTGTCGTCAGTAAGATAAATGCCAAGCCGGGAGAGAGCCTGGCGGTCGACGCGGTGATCCTCGAGTTTGCCTGACACGGTCGCCGCGGCAGTTAACTTTTGTTAACCGCCGGCTGCCTATGGTGAGCCCCCTGGCAGGACGCCGGGCGGAGGTAGCTAATGACGGCGCTCCAATCGGCAATCCTTTTGCTGATCATAAATCTAGGCCTTCTCTGGCTTTTGATGCGCGCTCCGCTTGGGCGCAGAACCATCCGCCTCAGCCGGCTCTATCAATGTGCTCCCGATATATTGTGGAAGGCGATGCATCCCGCCGGTCCTGATGCTTCCTGGCACCATTCGGTGATCAGCAGTCGCGCGCTTGTTGATCGCGGCGGCGTTGTGGAGCAGATCTATCGGCATCTCGACAAGAACGGCGCCCCGTCGCGCAGGCTCATCGTCCTCGAGCCATTGCCGCGCGTTGCGACGAATGCGCATGGGTTCCAGTCGCGCATCATCGACGACAGCACGCTGGATCCCGCGTTCTGGAATCACTACCGGGAGCGCCGCATCATTCGGCCGACACCCGAGGGCGCGCTGCTGGAAATCGAGCAGACCGACCGTTATCGCGGATTGGCCTTTCTCCTGTTTCGCTATTTTGTTCTTCGCCGTGAAATGCAAGCGTTGGACGAATGGTTGAAAACGGGCGAGTCTTTGCCGCAGGGCTATTTCGAGTTGCCCTTGGTGCAAGGTGGACTTGCGGTTCTGTCGACGTTGCTGCTGTGGCCGTTCTTCGGGCTCAACGCCGGTGGCCTGATGCTCTCGACCTTCCTGACGTTGGTGATTGCGTTGCATGAGCTTGGGCACATGGCGGCCTACCGTATGTTCGGCCACGCATCCGTGAGGATGATCTTTGTGCCCTTTCTGGGCGGCATCGCCATCGGCGGCAGGCCGTACCGGTCGCTATTCGAAGTGGCGACCTGCGCGCTGATGGGCGCGGGCATGTCAGCGTTTCTGGTGCCGATTCTTGCGGTTGCCACGCAGCTTTCCGAAGCGGGATTGCTGCCTTTCGCATCGCGTGCGCCCCTGCTCGTCTTCATTCTGATCCTCGGTGCCTTCAATCTACTGAATCTGCTGCCGATGCATCGTTTCGACGGAGGTCAGGTTCTCCGGCAAATCTTCCGCACGAGAACGTCGCAGATCGCCGCCAGTTTCGTCGTGACAGTGTGCATCCTGGGGATCGGATTCGAGATCGGTCTGCCTGCGAAAATGCTGACGGTCGGTCTGCTCGTCTTCACGCTTGTCAGCCTCGTCAGTGGCGGGTCTGTCAAGCCGCGCCAGATGCTCGAAGAGATGAAGGATGGCGAGCGTATGCTGGTTGCTTTCGGTCTTTACGCGGCGATTGCCGTTCATGGCTATGCCATTATTTTCGCAACCGAAAACCTCTTCTGACGCACGCTGTGCAGTGGCTGACGCAATCAGTCCATTCGAAGCTGAAACGTCCACTCAAGGACAGTTTTTCCTTGAGCCTGCCGCGCCGTGCATGCAAAGGTCCGTGCAATCAAATCAGCAGGAGACACTCGACATGGACGTTCGCGCCGCCGTTGCCGTTGAGGCTGGCAAGCCTTTGGAAGTGATGACCGTGCAGCTGGAGGGACCGCGGGCCGGCGAAGTGC
>NZ_JACIAH010000017.1 GCF_014194695.1 Rhizobium sp. BK399
CTGGCGGCAGAATTCCAGCATCATCGCTATGTCTTTTCCCTTCACCATCCGGCGCACGATCCGAAGCGGGAACACGAGGGTGGCAAGCGACCGCACGTGCATGTCCATGCGATTGTCGCGATGCGATCCGAGGATGGCGAGCGCCTCGAAACCTCGATCGCCTCGTTCCGGCGCTGGCGCGAAGGCCTGGCCGAACAGGCACGCGCAAACGGCATCCGGATGGAGATGACCGATCGTCGCGAGCTGGCAAGCGCGCCGGCCTTCAACCAGAGCCAGGTGCGTCCGGTCAGCCATGACGGCAGAACCGAACACGAGGCAACCTCGCCATCTGCACGGCGCAGGTACCACGACAAGCGCCGCGAGGTCCCGAGCGCGGCCAGGACCGATGCAAGCCTTGCCTATGGCCAAGGCGTTCACAGGCTATGGTCGGCGCTGGCGCGCGGTGATGCCGACCCCGACATCCGGGCGTTTGCCGATCGGCAGCTTGCCCGCCTCGAGACAGCACGCCGACGCGCGGAAACAGAAACAGCCGAGCAGCCACGTGCCGGTCAAACACAAGTCGAGCTTCGAACTGTTCTTCTCACACTTACGAGCCTGGCGGAGGTCGATTCCATGAAGGTGCTGACACGATCCGAGTTCGACGCCTATGAGCAGAAGGTAGAGGCAAGTCTGTCTCGGGCTGAACGGCTGATGCAGGACAAGCAGGCAGAGCTGTTCCAGGAAATTGCCGCTGCCGCGCGGGAACATGTCGGGGTCCGCCGCGACATCATGGAGCAGGCCGAGCGCAGGCCGGATCGAGCCACGCCAGAGGTCACCCCAGAACTGCGGCGCGATCCTGGCAGAAGCTGGGAGGAGGCTGTGGACCGGCATGGCCTGGCGGCCGTCGAGGCCGGCAACAAGATCCTGGCGGAGATCGATCACTACCGGGAAAGGCTGAATGCCAGCGAGGAACAGGACCACAGCGACAAAGAGCGCTCCGACAGAGAGGCTGTGAAGATCAGCCTCGACGTGGCGCTCGCAAAAGCAGCCAGGCTTTCTATCGACGGCAACGACGTCATACGGGAGGCGGCCGAAAGCGATGACGAGTTGCGCTCAGAGATCGAACGGGCCGAACGCTCCCGCGGTAGACCCAAAACCTCGAGTAGGGCAACAATGGAAACCGCCTCACGCTCCGCAGGTCATGCTGACAGGACTGCGGGTGGCGCTGACGAACGCCATAGCTCACTCGCAGAAAATGACAGGGCGTCGGACGACCTCTCCCGGACCGATCACAACAGTCAGCGGGGACGGCGCCCGACCGAGCCAGATCGCGAGAGGGGCCGCCGCGAGGATGACGAATACGACCGCTAGCTGCGTCGCTCCATGCTGCTGCTATTGATTGTATCGAGGACAGCATTCGCGTAAAAGGTATAAGTGCGAAATCACCATGGAACCGCTACGATGGATGCGATTCACACCGAAGGCTTTGACGCTGCTTTGACACTGACCGACCACATCAAGCATTTGCCGGAAAGGAAGCGGCGTGAGCTGGCGCGCGTGCTGGAAATTCTATTCTCGGAAGTTCAAGCGTTCCAGTCCACCAAGCTGTCCGACAAGAAGAGAGCCGGCAAGATCCTCAAGGTGGTGCTCTACGGCTCCTTTGCGCGCGGCGACTGGGTTGAGGACCGCCTGAGCGGCTATCGCTCCGACTACGACCTCATGGTCGTTGTCAACGACAGGTCCTTTGCCGAAGAAGACGCGCTCTGGGAGGGGGTCGACAACAGGCTGCTGGAAGAACAGATCGCTCGCCGCATCGAGACACCGGTTGTTCCGATCGTCCATACCCTGGCCGACGTCAACGACCAGCTCGGCCGCGGCCGACCCTTCTTCGTCGATATCGCCAGGGACGGCATCGTCCTCTACGAAGTGCCCGGCCATCCGCTAGCAAAACCGAAGCCATTGACGCCGGAAGAACAGCGCCAGGAAGCAAAAGGCTATTTCGAGCAGTGGTTCAAGCTGTCAGAAGAAGCGCTGATCGGTGCCGAGCTGATGCTTGGAAGGGACATTTGGCGTGATGGCGCTTTCATGCTGCATCAAGCCACTGAACGTGCCTATCACTGCGCTCTGTTGACCCTCACCCTCTATAGCCCGAAGTCGCATCGCATCAAGGTGCTGCGCTCTCGCGCCGAAGGAGTGGACCCGCGCCTGATTGCGGCATGGCCTCGTGACAGGCGGTTTTCGCGTCGATGCTTTGAATTGCTGTCTCGCGCCTACGTCGAAGCCAGGTATTCCTCCCAATACGAGATCACCCAAGAGGAACTTGCTTGGTTGACGGAGCGGGTCAGGAGCCTGCAGGAGGTTGTCAACATAGTCTGCCGCGAACGTCTGTCCGGGGAGTAGTATTCCGGATCCCGCATGCAAGGAGTGGGCTTCGTACAGCAGGAATCGGCTCTTTGGTCGCCGTGAATTGATTTCATACTGGTACGAACGCTGACACCAGTTGATGCAATAATGTTGACGCTCGAGCATCCTCCTCCGCCCCTTTCGGTAGGGGTCGAATTCGGACGGGGGGATTCTACCGGCAATGATGACGCTTGGTGCTTTCAACCCGTGATGCGTGTTGTTACCGAAGCGCAACGTCCCATGACCAAAAGGCCGTTTGTCGACAGCAACCCGTCACTTCGAGATTGATCGACTCAGACAAGAATGAAACGCTGGCTCTGCGGCTAGCTGACTCGCCAGCCGAAAGGTGATCTATCGGAACAGCCCTAGCCCCCAGGTGGCGGTTCCATCGAAAGGGAATGGATTTCCAATGACACTTCGGATGGCTTTGTTGACCTCCGCCGCGGTATTTGCTGCCGCGTCTACGCCGGTCTTTGCTGCTGATGCAATCGTTGCAGCTGAACCCGAGCCGGTTGAATATGTCCGCGTTTGCGATGCATATGGCACAGGCTATTTCTATATCCCAGGCACCGAAACATGCCTCAAAGTCAGCGGTTACCTTCGTTTCGAGGTCTATGCGGGCCCGGATGAGAAAGGCACCTCGGACTGGAACGCTCGCACGCGCGCTCATGTGCAGTTCACTGCCAAGAGCGACACCGAATATGGTCCGCTCACTGGTCTAATCGTTATACGAAACAACGGTGACAATCCCGAGACGACCTCCATCCTGGACTCGGCCTACATCGACGTCGCCGGCTTCCGCGCCGGTCTGTTCTACAGCTGGTGGGATGACGACCTTTCTGGCGAACCAGACGTCCTCTCGAGCTTTGAAACCCTGCACAACTCCATCCGCTACCAGTATGAGAACGGCGACTTCTACGCTGGCGTCACCGTCGACGAGCTGGAAGACGGGTATTACAAGCCCGGTGAGAACCCGAATAATTTCGGCGTCGGCCTCGGCATTGGCGGCAAGGCCGGAGCAATCAGCTACCAGGTCATCGGCAGCTACGACACCGACAACGAAGACGGTGCAGTGCGCGGAATGCTCTTTGCTGATATCGGCCCCGGGACACTTGGACTGGCAGCGATTTACGCATCTGGTCCGAACTCCTACTATTCCCAGTCAGAATGGACCGTTGCAGCCGAATACGCTTACAAGGCCAACGAGAAGTGGACCATCACCCCGGAGGCTCAGTACTTCGGCAATTACGTGCCTGATCTCGGTAGCTTCAGTGGCGACTCGTTCGACGGCCTCGGCGACGCATGGACGGTCGGCATTACTGTAGACTATCAGATCGCTGACAACCTCTATGCCAAGGCAACAGCCGATTACACTGATCCCGATGATGCTGACGAGGTGACCAAGGGTTTCTTCCGTCTGCAGCGCTCCTTCTGATTCCTGCCGGCGCCCTCATAGGCGGGCGCCGTTCAATCTCATCGGTCAGGGCGTGTTCTTGGTTTACCGCTCCGTTTCAGGCAACGCGGCACGTCGGTGCTGTATTCGGCTTCGAAGCCAAAATTCATGGGATCGAAGCGAGCGGATACCCTCCCGGACAATTTGGAGATGGTGCGAAGTTCAGGAACCGCCGCGAGTCTCGGGCGATGGCGAGTGAAGCTTTCAACGCTCGCGGGTTTTGATGACCTGTGATCGGACACTCGCAGGTTTCGCGGCTACGCCAGTTCCCTGAAGGTAATAGAATATCGCAGCTGTTCAACGGGAGGGATGGAATGTTCCCATTCCATCCGCGAGGGACCTGAGAGAAGATATGCGTACCCACGCTAATAGATCTTCGCTCCCACTTGCCGGCCATACGTCGGCGGCCCTGATCCGTGCGGCTGAAGAGGCTGGAATTCCCGTGATAACAGTCGTTCATTAAGCTCGTTCCCGCCCAACGGATTTGGCTCGAGTGACGAGTAAGGCGGGGAAACCGCCACTGGGGCTCGCTGTTGGCGTGCCGCCAGTCTGCAGCGCTAGGCCATTGCACGCACGATGGTCACCTTCAATCAAACCGAGAATAAAATGATCATCGTTGGCGGCATTAGGTCCAGCGCTTCGGCATTGTGTTGAGCCTCGTCGAAGTCAGCGGCCATGCTGGTTGTCCTTGGAATGCCGAGAGCCCACTCCTACCTTGAGGCCATGGAAGGTGCCATACTCGAAGGGGGTTGGGATTTGCGCTCGATCAACCAGTACGCTAGCGTACGATGGGGCCGTCGCAGTTGTGAGTAGTCTTTCGGACCGTATACCAATAACCAGGACTCTCGTCTCGTTTGAACAAAATTTCCTGTTCATGCTCCCCTGCCCTCCCGGAATTCATGACGTCCAAGAAGAAATCGGCAACGACGCGAAATGCGAGACCCAAGTCGCTCCTGCAACGCCTAGCGGCCCAGCCCGAGAAACTCTTTGCGGGCAAGTTTCGCCAGCAATGCGCTGCGTTGTGCTTCCGTTACAAGGATGACAGAACAACGATTGAAATTCTGATCGTCACAACGCGCGACAGTGGGCGCTGGATCATTCCGAAGGGATGGCCGATAGAGGGGAAGGCACTCATGAGGCTGCAGCCATCGAAGGTAGGGAAGAAGCAGGAGTTCGAGGTAAGGTTAGAAAGAAACCGGTCGGCAGATACACATACCTGAAGCTTCTAGGCGACGGCGAGGTCGTGCCCTGCATCGTTGATATTTTTCAGATCGAAGTCAAAAAGAAACACGACAGATTCAAGGAGCGTGGCGAGCGCATCCTGGCTTGGGTCTCCCCGGACGAAGCAGCACGCAGGGTTAGGGACGTTGAGCTCAAGTCTCTGCTAGTGGAATTCACGCCCCACGGACGTTGATCGTGGCAGGCCAATCAAGGCGACATTCATGATTGAATGGTTCGTACGGTCTTATTGCCGGACGCGATATGGATGCGGACATCCGGGAACTTGCGGGCTGCCCAGGCTGCAGTGAGGACGCGCATACGGCAAAGGTGCTGTAGTACGCACCTTCTCTGCATTGGGGGTCATTGCGGTTCGCGAGCCGACGTCGAGTGAATTGAAACTCAATTGCCATACCTCCTCGAAAATCCAACATATTGTGTTGACGAGATGTGCCGCTATTGTAGTTTCGTGTAAACTCTAGGCGGCAGACTCCGATTGGATCGAAATGGAGTTCGATGCCAGCCGAAAGGCAGAGGCAATCATCAGGCATGGCTGAATTTAGCAGAATGGAGAGGCATAGTGTCCTACTCTAAGGCGGAAGAGTCGCCGTTGTTGCGGGACCGCTATCAGGCATTTGTCAGCCAAATAACACTGCAACCGAGAGCTCTTCTGACCTTTCTTGGATGCTACCTTCTCATTCACGTCTTCGTCAGACTTCTGCTGCCTCACGGCCTGCGATATGACGAGTCGCAGCAGGCTTTGTTCTCGCAGTGGCTGGCGATCGGATACGACAATCAACCACCGCTGTATAACTGGGTTCAGCAGGCATTCATAGGTGTATTCGGCCTTTCGCTGGCGACCCTGGCATTCACCAAGAGCCTGAGTCTTTTCGCTGTTTTTCTCGCCTTTGTCGCACTTTCTAGGATTTTGCTTCGGTCGAGTGCATCAATTGCGCTGGCGACACTTCTACTCTTCACGATCCCTCAGTTTTCGTGGGAATCCCAACGCAACTTGACCCACACCGTTTGCGAGCTTGCGGTGGTGTGCGCGTTTTTTTACTCGGCGTCCATAACGATGAGGCGTCCGACAGCCCAATCCTATGTAGCGCTCGGATTGGCCACTGGCCTTGGGATGTTGAGCAAGTATAATTTCGCGCTTATCGTCGTTGGGGTAATGGTGGCCGCGCTCGGCGATCCATCTGGACGAGCGCGGCTTTTTGATCGACGTTTTGTTCTGTGTATTTTGATCGCCGCTGCGATCTTTCTCCCGCACGCGGTTTGGATGATAAGTCACCGCGATATCGCAGTGGACAGAAATCTCGGGCTACTCGGAGTAAGCGAAGAGATCCAACTGGTGATGGCGGGCAAGGGCATGCTGGATGTAGTGTCCACCGCAGTGCTGCTGTTGCTTCCGACACTCCTGACGTTTGGTCTCATCGTTAACAAGGATGTGGTTCGCGTCTGGAATGCATCGAGTAGCGAGTCCCGGTTCCTGGGACGCTACCTAATCGCCGTATCGGCCACGCTTCTCGTGATAGCCTTCTTTGGCACGAATGGAATGCGCGACAGATGGCTCCTGCCTCTCTATGTCGTCGCTCCGCTTTACCTCTGTCTGAAGTTGGAGGCGGCTGGCGTCGTTGTTGAACCGCTGGTCAAAAGGCTTATGCCGGTTGTCCTAGCCGTAATGATCCTCGTGCCGGCGAGCCTGCTTGTGCGTTCAGGTTTTCCTCAATGGTTCAAGCGCCCCGATGCTACCGGAATCCCGTATGCAGAATTTGCTCAGTCTGTGACCATGTCGGGTACACGCATGCCCGACCTCATTGTAACCGACGAATGGCTTGCAGCTGGTAATCTTCGCCTTCAGTTCCCCACCACACCGGTTCTGTCGCTCAATTTTCCCAACCTTACGCCGGTATATGAGCGGAGCACCCTCAGATCGATCTTGGTCGTGTGGACGGACAACGAAATAAAGCAGAAGGAAAGGCCTGAGCTCGATCGATGGGTCACGCTGATGGGTGAAAGAGGCTCCGCTTCGCCGGTCAGCACCGTTTCCTTGCCTTACGAACGAAGCTGGGGTCTCAGGCAGGCTGAGTTCCACTACCGTTGGGTTGATTTGCCGATCAACTAAACGCCACGGCCAGATCGATCAGCGTTCCTGCTGCTAGCACTGCCCCGTAGCCTGCTCATCTCGCTTCCTCGACACAGTGATCTTACGTGTAGAGATGCCGCGTCGGAGAACCGATGCGAGGGCTATCACGAACACTTGACCGCCCTCACCCGACTCGGCCCACCAAGCCGCGGCGGGGTTCCCCGCCCATCACCACGAAAGAGGAAATTCTCGTGCCGGCGATTTCCGCCGTCGATAAGTCGTGGTGGAAAGAGTGATAGTTTCCAAGATCCAGCAGGCATCGAGAGTTCACCCCGAGTGCCGACCTTTTTGTTTGGCGCCGGCGTCCAGCTCTTCCTGCGGTACCAGCGCAGGGGCTGCTGTCGCGTGCGAAAGCGTTGCCCTGCGGCAACACTCAGCTTCTGAACGATGCTGGCGAACCATGAAATTGCAGGTGAACCGCTATACTCTCCATTAGGGTAGTTGCATGTTTCGCCCTAAACCGGGTTAGACCGAGCGCATACGGGGGCAGAAGTTGACTGAGACTGTTGATGGTTCATACCTTCCCGTTCGGCGTGCCACCAGTATAAGCACAATCCTTCCCGTCCTTCTGCTGGCAACCTATTTCACCGCGAGCTTCGTCCTTCGGCTGCTGCGCGGCGGCGATCTCGCCTCCGACGAGGCGGAACAAGTCGCACTCTCGCATGCGTTGCAATTCGGTTATGGCGACCAGCCGCCTCTCTACAACTGGGTGTTCTACTGTTTCGCCAAGGTCTTCGGCGCGTCAGTCGATACGCTGGCATTCGTGAAGAATGCGACGTTGCTGATGAGCTGCCTGTTTCTTGGCTTGGCTGCTCGCAAAGTGGTGGGAGAACGTGACGCTGCCTGGATCTCCATTCTCGGCTTCCTGAGCCTGCCGGCGGTCTTTCTGCTGTCGCAGCGGGATCTGACTCACACCGTCGGCGCCTTCGCTGTCGTTGCGCTGTTCCTCTACGTGCTGACGCTGGTGGCCGAGCGCCCGTCGGCTGGCAACTACGCGCTTCTCGGCGCGGCGGCCGGCCTGGGATTTCTGGCAAAGTACAACTTTGCGATAATCCCCGTGGCGACAGTGGTTGCGCTCCTGCTTGAACCCAGCCTGCGCCGACTGGTTCTCAACTGGCGGCTGGCCGTGACCATTGCGGTTGGTCTCGCTGTTGTTGGCCCGCATGTTTATTGGGCGGTAACCCATCTCGATGCGGCAACCGGTGACACGGTGACAAAGATGCGGGCAGCATCGAGCCACGGGATGCCTCTGCAGCTCATCGCCGCCTTGGAGCTGGTGGAATCAATTGTCAAATGCTGCGCATTGACGATCGCTATTCTCGCCGTTGTCTATCGCGGGCATCTCCGCACCATTTTCGCTGCGAGCAGCGAATGGACGCGGGTGATCGGCCGGATGCTTGTCGTCAGCATGTTTCTGGTCTTCGTTATCATGCTGGCTGTCGATGCGACGATGATGCGCCCGAAGTGGATCTCGATCTTCTTCGTCGCATTCCCCCTCTATCTCGCATGTAAGGTCGATGCGGCAGGGGTCCACGTCCCCGGCGCAATCAGCAAGCTTACCGTGCTCGTTGGGGCAATGATCTTTATCTCACTGGGCGTCGTTTTCGCAGGAAGCTTCCATTAGCGCGGCACACGACGCCGCTTATATCTGGCACGCGAGATCTCACTCCAACCGTTACACCGCCGCATTGTCCTGCACCTCCCGTAGCCCCTCGTGAGAGGCGTGGCGAAGCTTTCCGTCCTCAAGCACCTCGCAAAATCAGCGCCCTTACGCAAGGCAGCATGTCGAACCGGGCTTACCGAACGACGCAGCTCATCCTCACGATGACGATGCCGGCGCTGCCACGATGCAGGCTCAGTCGCTCATTGCCGGTCGAGATCCGAATCCGATGGGGAGCCCGCAGTTCTGGACGGAAGCATTCATCCGCGGTGGTGGTGGCGGCATGCTCGGCGATTTCGTCAACTCTTCGGTTACGCGCGGCGGGGAAGGCATCACCCTTCTCTCCACCATTGCGCGTGTAAAATACCGATGTGTCACTTTCGCCTTCCGGGGCCTGATGGTGACCGTCGTTGCCTATGTCCTCTTGCTTGTCAGCACGTAATCGGGACCTGGAGAAACGAGGCATAGCGTCTGATCCTGCACATCGCGCGTAGATGATGCCGCTCGGTCAGGAGCTTGTCAGAGCCCCAGTTACCAGAAATAAGTAAGTTTTGGGCACTGTAGGAGGGTCAAGGGGCACGATCGGAGAGGGGCGGCAACGGGCTTAGTTGATAGGCTTTTCAGGCGCGGCATGAGCAATAAAGCCACACAAAGCTCAGGGTATAGTCTCTCCTTCAACCCGCGAAAACTCGCTGGCAGCTCCAAGAAACCAGCAACAACTGCCGGGAGTGAACCTCAGCTTCCAAGCGTTCACTGGGTAGTCGAGCACATCGCTCAAACTGAACGGCTGTATGGCGAGTTGCACAATCAGCTTCCAGATCCCAATCTGACTGTAACAAAACCGCGGTCGATTGAACGAAAACTTGCAATTCAGGGTAAAACCGACCCTTCAAAGATCGCTGAGTATCACAGACAGACGCTAAATAAAGAGGCGATCGATACAGCCCAGCGCATTGCCCTCCTCTTTCAGGTGCTTTCTGTTGATGTCGCCCACGAGATTAAGCGGGCTAAATCTCGACCGCGCCGAACCAAACGCCAATCAAAGAAGCGTAGCGCCTAACATCTTCCTACACCGGCCTTAGGCCGGCGACGGGATGGTCACGCCGTCACGTCAACGAAGATCGATTTCTCCACGAGCGTTCCGCACAGCCAACTGGCGATGCAGGCGAGCGGTCGCGCCAATGTCGTCATCGATGGTGACCACATTGGCGCGCCTACCAAATCGCGCCGAAAAAAACTCCTGTTCTGTCTCGGCCGAAGCCAAGTGCCGGGTAACCAGGCATACATCCGTTCCCAAGACCACCGCATATCGCATCGGCTTCCTCCCGTGTGGTAGCTTGATTGCATGATGCACGATGAGAGCATGGAGCGCAACTTCTTGGCGAGCAGCAAATTGAAAAAGCTCCAGCGATCGGGAGCAGTCATTTCGAGATGGCGCGTCCCCAGACCACCTCCATGATCGGCCTGATCACAAAGCCAGCATTTTCGAGATGATCGAAGTCCAGTAGTTTGAGGAGGATCGCACAAAGGTCTCCTTGTGCCCCCGGGATTCTCGCCCTACAATTCCCCGTACTGAAGGATCGTCCGCCTGGCTATTCGAGGTGATGACAAGTCTTGCATTTGTCCCGGTCCGTGAAGCGCCCAGGTCATTAGGCGCCTTGCCGAAATTCGCCCGATGCCGGCCTGGAGCTCACGCGACGCTGACAAAGGAAGTTCTGCGACATCCCCTTTCGATAAGGTCATAGTGGCAGGCTTGGGTCCACCGAAAACCCTCGGAGCCTCGGCTACTCCGATTGGCGAGGTCTCTCCAATCGACGCCGTTTGGATCGGATCGGTCTCATGGCCGTTCCTAATTGGCAGCGTTCGTAGCGTTGGGACTGGGACCGCCATTGCGGAGAGATCGGCGAAGCTCTTTTCAGTTTCCTTGCGATCGCTGCCGCCTTGAGCAATCTGGCGGGCAAGTGCTGCCTCCGCAAGACTGGAAGACACCGCAAGGAGAGCGGTCTTCAGATTGGCGCCCGAGGCCCTTGTCGTTCCCGTTTCCTCCGTGTCGTCCTCATCCAGCGTCGCGGCAATGTCGATCGTTCTCAAGCCAGCTCGCTTTTTGCTGTCGGCAATCGCTTGGTTGTAGTTCGGTAGCGGTCGGCCATCCGCAGGAACATGCATTGTTCGTCCGCTCGGAAAAATGCTTGCTAATTCCTGTCGCGACATGCGGGGCCAGGCTCTGACGCGACCGACATCGAGATGAACGAAGGGAGACCCGGAGCGGGGATAGTATCCCACACCGCCTTCCTGTTTCTGCATCGCCAAGGCCCTCAGCGTGGCAAGTTTCACGCCCGGAATGTAGAAATCCATCGCCTTTCCAAGCATGTGTTGACTGCTCTTTGCGACGCCTGAGCTTCTGGATCGGGACCGCAGCATGTTGTTGGTAGTAGGTGATCGATACGCTGAGACGACGTGAATGTAGTCGCGAGCTCCGCTTTTGCCATAGACCTCCCAGACGAGATCGAGCAGCCGGGGATCCATGCGCGCCGGCTCGTTTCTTCGCCAGTCACGCAGGAAGCGGTTAACCTGGGCAAGCCCTCTTGGATCGAACTTTCCATCGCGTTTGAAGATGATCGTTGCCCGTTCTCCCGTGTGGGTAAAGAAGAGTTTTAACGCACGATCTTCCGCAGCGGCATCGACGGCAAATCCTAAAACCGCCAGCAAGGCGATGGCCACCTGTCTGACGCGCCGAACAACATAGCATAGAACGCCCACCGCATTGAATGATGTGCGCCCAATGGCTTGAGAGTTGCTGGCATAGCCGGACATTGCGATCCTCGTCATCTGAGATCATGCCCGACTGCAGAAACACGCCGGACGGACGAAGCCGCAATTATGGTCAACAAAGCCCTAACAACGCGTTGACGGTTTGCTTCATCGGCTCTGTTTCAGAGCCGCCGTCAGCGGTCCGCTATGCCCTGAATCTCTCAAGCGCGGTCAGGTGCTGGACGGGTGGGTCTGCATCGTCCCAGCGGTATATTTCTGTCCGGAGGAAATGACGTTCGTCATCAAGAACGTCCTCATCGAGCTCGATCCACCACGACCGCGGACGCCCGTCGGTACCGTCGGACCATCTGTATCCGCGCGCCTTGAGGTGATCCTTCATATCGAACGGGCTATGCTCGGCAAAGAGCCGGACGCGTGAGCGCTGGGCAGCGCGGTGGAGTTCGGCAAAGGGACGGTCATCCTCTCCTTGCTGGTGGTCCAGGACTTCAAGAAGTGCGAAACAATCGTCGACGGCGCGATGTCCGTCATGAAAATAGCCTGCCTGGCCGATGAGGTAACCGAGTCTGGTTCCCTCGAAGCCACGCAGGCTCCAATCGATTTCCTTGACCGAGCAGGCCCAGGCCTTGTTGACGAACAACGGAGAGAACGCCTCACAGAAAGGACGATCGAAACCGGCATTGTGGGCGATGATAAGGTCTGCGGGTTCGACGATGCGGCGCAGAGCCGCGATGTCGATCTGTTGGCCCGCCACCATTTCGTCGGTGATCCCCGTCAACCGGGTGATGTCAGCCGGGATCGGCGTCCGCGGTTCCTGCAGGCCGCCGTAGACGTCGGTGACATCGCCGATCCTACCACTGTCGTCGAAGGTGAAGGCAACCGCACCAAACTCGATGATCTCGTCATTTCGGTGATTGAGGCCCGTGGTCTCGGTGTCCACGATCACACCGACCCGCGTAAATTCGGGTCTTGGCTCTGTCACGATCGGTCGGGGGAGCAGTCTTCGCAGGATCTTGTAGTTCCCGGTCGCCTCAAGGCTTTTGGCCATTTCCTCTTGCGCCGTTCTCGAGCTTTTCCGGATAGCTCGTTCCTTGGCCGCTTCAGCGCCAGCCGCGACCTGTATCGAAGCAAACATGTCGAGCTGGTTTGCCATTGTTCCCCTGTTGGATCGGCCTTTTCGCGTTATGCGGAACAACGAGTTTACAGCGATTTGGGAGTGAGGTCGTTCGTCGGCGGTCGAAATCCCCACCTTTCGATGCCGGCCGTCGGTCCCCTATCAGGCTCCGAATGCCATTCTTCGAGCAACACCATCACGATACTCCAGGTTTTCGGGGTTCCAGCTATCTGGTCGCGCGTCTTCGACTTGTCTTGGGCGCACCAATGTCATGATCCAGAATGACGGCGTCGTGCGGCCCGACCGTCTTTCGAGCTCACACGGCTCGGCCCTTGGCCACCCCTTCGCCCCTTGGTCGACAGCTCACAACAGGCGTGCTATTGAAAAGAGAATGCTTTATTCTTTTTTGGAGGTTACGCCATGACGCTCGATCTCGGAGCCAATCCGATTGACGATCTTCCTCTTGTTGAATTGGACGCCACCGCACAGGCAGTGCTCGTCCACGCAGGGCACGTAACGCCGGAAGAGCTGCTTGATGCAGCGATCACTCGTATCGAGCGACTGAATCCTGCGCTCAATGCTCTCAGCGCATCGGCCTTCGAGGCCGCACGCGAACGCGCCCGAACGAACGCGGGTGACGGTGCCTTCGCGGGTGTCCCCACCCTGCTCAAGGACCTGATCGCCTATCCCGGCCAGCCTCTTGGCCTGGGTTCCCGCCTCATGTCCGGCCAGATCGCGCCCGCCGGTTCGTCCTATACCGAAGCGCTCGACGCGGCGGGTCTCGTTGTTTTCGGCAAGACGACGACCTCGGAGTTCGGCCTCGTCGGAACGACGGAGCCGCTTGTGACAGGCAAGACACGCAATCCCTGGGATCTGTCCCGATCGACAGGCGGTTCCTCAGGTGGTGCCGCCGCTGCGGTCGCCTCCGGGATGGTGCCTGTCGCACACGCGTCCGATGGCGGCGGCTCTATCCGCGGTCCCGCCTCGCTTTGTGGCCTCTTCGGCTTCAAGCCGACCCGCTGGCGCACGCGCTCCGCCGGTCTTCCCAAGAATATGCCGCTTGCCGCCATTCTGAGCGAGCATTGCGTCAGCCGTTCCGTGCGCGATAGCGCGACCTGGCTTCGCGTGACTGAAACTGAAGACTGGGCAGAACCCCTACCGGAAGCGGCAGATCTCTTGGCAAACCCGCCGCGAAAACTGTCGATCGGTTTCTATGGCCTCGACGCCTTCGGCAACTTGCCGGATGAGGCGGCCCGGGCTGCGCTGGAGCAAACCATCACACTCTGTCACTCGCTTGATCATACCCTTGTCCCGGTCGAGGGACCGCGCTTTGACGGTCGGGTGGCTGCGCGTGCCGTCTACGACATCATGGCAATGACCACATCAGGCATGGTGAACTATCTCGCCCCCAGCCTTGCCCCAGACGCCGCCATCGCCTGCCTCGAACCTTATACGCTTACCCTCATCGAGCATGCTCGCGCGCTTCCACCGTCACGCTTTGTCGAGGCGGCTGCGGAAATCGCAGCTGCCGGCGACATGGCGCAAGTGGCACTCGACGATGTGGAAGTATTGCTTTCACCGACAATTCCCTTCACCGCCTTCCCTCTTGGCACCGTCTCCCCGGATTGTCCCCTTCAGGTGCTCCGACGCCATTTCGAGCGGAGTGCCGCCTATACGGCGGCCGCATCGCTGGCGGGCTGGCCTGCCATGTCCGTACCGCTCTTTTGGACTGAGGAAGGCTTGCCTGTTGGGAGTCATTTTGCGGCACGGGCAGGAGAAGACGCCCTCCTCTTTCAGCTTGCGTTCCAGCTGGAAAACGCGGCACCGTGGCTACCTCGCCTCTCCGCGCTCTCACGGACGCTTGCATGCCGCAAATCCTGAAGGACGATCTTCGCAACAGCATTCTCGATGCCGCCGGCGCCATCTTCGCCGAACGTGGTTTCGAGGCAGCCCGGATCGCCGATATCGCCGAGCGCGCTGGCACCAGCGCCAGCAACGTCTATAAGTACGTGAAGGACAAGGCCGATCTCTTCGACAAGGTTTTGCCGGCAAACCACGCCGCAGAGCATCGGCGCCTGCTTTCGGCGCGTCTTGGCGAGTTCGAAAACCGCAGCGATTGGCGGGCGCTCGATGCGAGCGGTTCTTCGGCAGCGGGCGATCTGCTTGCCTTCTGGGCCACGCATCGACATGCTGCCGCCATCCTGATGAGCAGCGCCGCCGGCACTACTTTTGAGGATGAGCGGCCACGGATGATCGCTGACATGACCAGCCGCGCCGTCACCCGCCTCGGACGCCAGGATGATGCGCATCTGCATTTCGTACTGGAGCAGATTTTCGGTCGCACGCTCGATACGCTCGCCGGTATCCTGCGCCGCTATGACAATGCCGAGGACATCAGGAAAGCAGTCGCCCATTTCTGGCGGTTCCAGCTCGCAGGGCTCGCCGCTTTGCTGGACGCCTCTTGAGGGACCGTCAGTCTCTGCGTCGCTGGGATCCCCAAGCACTCATTGATAGCGATGACGAGCGTTGTAAACGCCCCTGTTTGATCGGGAAGAGTGGGATCTGTCCTGGCAAAGCGGGATCGGTCCGGAAAGACGGTCTCTGGCCGGTGTGGCCCTGAGTCTACGGTTATGCCGTCGTGATGGCTACGCTTGCACTTATTTGCCAGCGCCTGACGAACCCGGCGTCTTGTGGTCGCCGGCTCCAAGGGGCGCCACAATTGCAGTCGCTATGGAACGCGCAATCCCCGTCTCGATATCCAAAATGCTCCGACCCTTGATGTCGACATTGTAGTCGCCAGTCCAGACAACAACGCCGTCGGCCTGACGGACCAGGCGGGCAGTCGACCGCATGTCGCTGTCTTCCAACCGGACACTTCCCTGAAGGGCGTATGTCGGGTCAGTCGCAGTGACGCCAGTTGCACCGTTCCCTGACATGACCACAACGTCCTTGAACTTCGCAAGGTTGACAAAAAGCTCGCTGGTCAAACCGGCTGAGATGTCATTTGCAGCATTGCCTTGGCCAACACTCTGGAAGCGATCGATGACGATCCTCGGCCTGCTGCCGTCCGTTACCGCCGTTTTCAATGCCGGGTTTTCCCATTCTGCAAGCGATGCCATGACAACGGCGGCAAGCACGATCAGCGCAGCGCCGACCATGATCCAACGAAGCAGCCTGCCTTCACTCTTTTGCGCGTCGACCGGGACCTGCTCTTTTCCGGCACTCGTAGCGGGAGCTCCCACCTCAGGTTTGCGCTCGATGCCGCTCTCGCTTCCGGGGCCTCGCAACGTAAACGCGGGAACGTACCCACCGGCAGGAACCGTGATTAG
The DNA here is from genome assembly GCF_014194695.1 of Rhizobium sp. BK399. Lineage (GTDB taxonomy): Bacteria > Pseudomonadota > Alphaproteobacteria > Rhizobiales > Rhizobiaceae > Rhizobium. Next base: position 16,075 of record NZ_JACIAH010000017.1, read on the forward strand.
CACTGGGTCCTTTGCGCCCGCCGTAAGGTAGTAGCGCTCCAGGGCGCTACGCAATTGACGTGCCGCAATGCGGACACAGGGATCGTTTTGAGCATCGAACGAGTTACCTCGTCCGAATACCGCCTGCGCAATCGTGAATGCTTTGAGATATCCTTCACGTTTCTCAACCGTCTCGGTCACGACGTACTGCAGGAACCTGCGTCCACGATCAGGAAGGATAAAATCCGGGCTTGAGAGGATCCTTCGCAGTTGTTCCCGTACGTCATCGGGCGCAGGAGTTGTTTCTCGGACACTTACAGCCTGATTTCTCACCGGTTCCCCTCCGACAAGCATACAACCAAAGCGTATATGACGCCCACTTTATCTACGTGGAATTGATGTGCAATTAAATTCTTAACCCTCCAATAAACCAGATTGCTAATTTAGAGAACCGGATGCCTTGAGATAGTAGAAGCTACCGTAAACTACTTCCGTTTCGTCGGGCGATTGCTACTCTGCTTCAGGGGCAGAGGATAGCCAATGGGCAACGATCATGAGATCGGTGGCAGTCGTTCGCTTGCGCAGTCCGGACTGCGTCGCCTGATGCTCAGGTTGCCTGAGCAACGCAGGCGGCTGCAAGTCCTGTTGGGCTCTACCTCGTGGCCATACTTTGACGAGCTATTCGCGGCTTATGACGAGGCATGTATCGCGCTTGAGGCTTTTCGGCATGACAATGCTAGCTCGCATATCATCGAGGAATACGAGGTGGTCAGTGCCGAACTGGAGGCCGACATCCTCCGTGAACTCGACAGGGTTATTGTTTGGCCCAGTGACTGATGGAGCCAAGTTGCGCATCGCCGGGTTGCGCGTGGGCGCAGCCTCGGGCACATGCCTTCGGGTCCGCAACCCAGGCAAGACGTGCCTGAAATTGTTCCGCAGGCCCAACCCTTTTGCATATCCAGGTGGCGCAAAACGCTCTGCGCGCGAGGTGGCACCGGTCAGGGTCTGAGCCGTCTGGCTTTGATGCAAGACTCACGAGCCAATGGGAAACAGTCCTCATCACCATGAGACGCAGGTTTTCAGAAAAGCCCATCAGCCGATTTTATGGCCGCCCTCAAGACTTGAGAGCGGCGCGGCGGGATGCCGGGCCTGCAATCTTTCAAACGCCGAGGCTTCACACCTGAGCAATCCTGCGCAGATCGTCGATTGCCCCGGGCGCAGCCGCAATCACGGGCGCTCCCTTCGTCAGCCGCTCGCCTGAGGTCGGGAACGGATGGTACCAGCCGCCTGCTTCCTTCACCAGGCAGTACCCGGCCATGCAATCCCACGCGTGCATATAGGGCTCATAGTATCCGACAAGGCGGCCCGCTGCCACATAGGCGAGCATCAGGGCGCCCGATCCATTGCGCATGAAGTTTCCGCCAGCCTCCAACAGGCTTTCCACTATCGCAGCAACCGTCTTCGGCGTGACATGGTTGTTGGCACCGATACCAGTCACGGCATTGCGAATGGTCCGCGAGGAGTCCAGTGAGAGCTTCACTCCATTCAGCGTAGCACCCTTGCCGAGTGCTGCGGCATAGATCTCGTCGTGGCATGGCGCGCTGATCACGCCGACAACGGGCAGGCCCTCGTAGAGCAGACCGATCGAGACGCACCAATTCGGCATGCCGTTGACGAAAGGACTGGTTCCATCGATCGGATCGACAACCCAGGTGAACCCCGACGTCCCTTCTTCAAGGCCATACTCCTCGCCGAGCACGCCATCGGCCGGGTAGGCTTCATTGAAGCGGCCCCGGATCAGGTTCTCCACGTCGCGATCGGCGACCGAGACCACATCCTGCAGATCGCGCTTGGTCTCGATGACAAGCGTGTCCCGGCGCCTGAAATAGTCGAGCGCCAGCGCTCCGGCCTCGTTAGCCACCGTTTCGGCCAGCGCAAGGCGCGCTTCAAGGTCTGGTACAATATGCGACGTCATGAAAATCTTCCTTGATAAAAGGCAGCAATCAGCCGCCGATGATGGCAATCCCGCGATCCTTGAAGCCGATTTCAACCTCTGTCAAAGGCTCGAATGCCCTCGCCATTGAGCCATCGACGACGAACAGAGTGCCTTTGCTGGTCTTCACTTCATATTCCACGTGATCACCGAGATAGGCGGCATGGGTGACCTGTCCGCTGAACGCGCCGCCATTTTTTGGTGCTAGTGTGATGGCGCTCGGACGAATTGCAAGCTCTGCCGGTCCCTCGCGCATGTTACGACCGGCGACACGATGGTGCAGTCCGCCAATACTGATCGTCGCATGGCCGCCCTCGATGCCGATAATATCGCAAGGCACGACGTTGGCCTCGCCCATGAAATCGGCGATGAACGCAGATGCCGGCTGGTCATAGAGATCGTGGGGCGTGCCCTTCTGGGCGATCTCGCCGTCCTTCATCACGATGATCTCATCGGAAACGGCAAGCGCCTCGTCCTGATCGTGCGTGACGTAGACAGCAGTGAAGCCCAGCCGCTGCTGCAACTCGCGGATCTCGGTCCTGACCCGGCGGCGAAGACGGGCGTCGAGGTTCGAGAGAGGCTCGTCGAGCAGCAGGACCTGTGGCTCAAGCACCAGCGCCCGTGCAACCGCGACGCGTTGCTGCTGACCACCTGAAAGCTCGGCAGGCAGGCGCTGTCCCATGCCGGCGAGACCAACAAGCTTCAGGCCTTCTTCAGCCCTTTCGCGCGCGTCCTTTCGCTTCAGCCCGGAGGATTCCAGGCCATAGGCGACGTTGTCGAGGGCGGTCATATGCGGGAAAAGCGCATAGGACTGGAAAACCATAGAGACATCACGCTCATTTGCCGGCAACATCGTGACGTCCTTTCCGCCGATCAGGATCCGTCCCGCCGACGGGTGCTCGAGACCAGCCAGCATGCGAAGCGTCGTCGTCTTGCCGCAGCCCGAAGGTCCAAGCAGCGTGACCAACGTGCCGGGTTCGATGGTCAGGGAAAGATCAGGGATCGCCGTGAAGGCGCCAAAGCTCTTGCGCACATTCTCGAAGACGACGGAGCCAGGTTTTGTGGGGGTCATGCGGTTTTCTCCTGACCGAGAGGTGCGGCAGCGGTAGCGGTCGGCGCCGCAAGCGCGACACGGTTTTCGCGCCGCAGGCGGCGCTCGCCGACAAGAAGTTGAAAGCCGGTGATAATGGCGACCATGACGATGATCAGTGTCGAGGAATAGGCGATTGCAATGCCGTATTCCCCGTTTTCGACGAGTCCGACAATATAGGAGGTCGCCATGTTGTACTCGGCACTCACGAGAAAAACGACGGCGCTGATCGAGGTGATCGCGCGCACGAATGAATAGACGAGGGCTGCAGTGATCGCGGGCCTGAGCAGCGGCAGGATGACCTTGCGGATTGTCCTGAAACTGTCTGCGCGCAGTGTGAGCGATGCCTCGTCGAGGCTCTTGTCCAGCTGGCTCATCGCCGCGACGCCGCCACGCACGCCAACCGGCATGTTTCGGAACACAAAGCAGGCAATCAGGATCAGCGCGGTCCCTGTCATTTCGAGCGGGGGCAGATTGAAGGCCATGATGTAACTGATGCCGATAACGGTACCCGGGATCGCAAAGCTCATCATCAGCGCGAACTCGAACACATTGCGGCCGGCAAACTTCTGGCGGACGATCAGGTAGGCGGTCAACAGACCGACAGCGGCCGTCAGCGGGGCGGAGATCAGGGCAATCTCCATTGTTGTCCAGAACGAGTTCCAGGCCACCCCGGTCCACGCCAGGCCGCCGTCATTGCGCAAGCCGATCGAGAAAGCGCGGATGTAGTGTTCGAACGTAAGCGTGTTGTCGAGACCCCAGGTGCGCACCAAACCGCCGAAGAGGATCATCGCATAGACGACAATAGTGAAGATCATCCAGGGTATGACGATCGCATGCACGGCAATCGAAAGCCCGCGCGGCAGCGCGATATGCTGTCCTGAATCGCCCTTGCCGGTAACTGTCGCGAAATTCTTGCCGGACAGCCAGAAACGCTGCGCAAGGAACGCCGACAGGGTAAAGCAGAGCAGGATCAGGGCGAGCACGGCGGCGCGCGACGGGTCGTTCTGCGAGCCGACAACAGCGAAGAAGATTTCTGTCGACAGCACGCCATGGCTACCGCCGAGCACCAACGGATTGCCGAAATCCGCCATGCTCTCGATAAATCCGATCAGGAAGGCGTTGGCGATGCCCGGCTTCATCAGCGGCAGGGAAATGCGCCAGAACGTGCGCCAGCGATCGGCGCGCAACGTCTGGGAGGCCTCTTCCATTGATGGGCTTACGCCCTCCACGACACCAATCAGAACGAGGAAGGAGATCGGCGTGAACGAAAGGACCTGGGCAATCCAGATCCCCGTCAGGCCATAGAGCCATCGGCCGGGCTCTATATCGAGCAACGTTGAGACATACTGGGTTGCGACACCGGAGCGGCCAAACAACAGGGTCAGAGCAAGGCCAACGACAAATGGCGGAGTGATGATTGGCAAAATGGTCAAAAGCCGCAATCCCTTCTTGAAGGGAAAGCGTGTGCGCGTCGCTACCAGCGCAAAACAAAGGCCGAGCGTCGTCGAGCCGGACGCAGCCCAGATCGCCAGCCAGAGCGTCCGCCAGGCGACGCCGCAGCGTTCGCCTCCCCACACGCAGCCAAGGCTCCAGACGGACGGGTCCTGTATGTTCGTCAGAAAGCCGGTCGGGTTGAACGAACCATCGAAGTCCTGGAAAGCGCCGACGAACATGCTGCCAATCGGGTAGAAGACGAACACGCTCACGAGCAAGACCAGCATCGCAATGGCACTGATCACGAAGGCGTCGCCCTTCATCACCCCGCGTTCGGCGAGCCCGAAGGAAAAAAGGATGACGAAGGTGAGACCGACCACGACGGCGCCTGCGCCCATCGACGGCTGACCATCCGGAAGGGCACCGAACAGGGTCTCGCTGATCGTCCAGCTCCAGCCGCTAAAGCCGATTGCAAGCCCTTGCACTGCCAGAAACAGAAGGCCGAGCCCACCCGCCCAGGCAAGAAGCGCACCGCGCCTTGCGTGATCGGAGATGAAGCGCGACGCGGCGCAAAGGACCACAAAGACGATGACGACCGCCAGCCACCATCGCCCATGCGAGACGATCTGCAGGACGCCAGGCGCCGAGGGCGGATCTCCAGGAAAATCAGATAGCCACCCGAGTCCGAAGAAGCCCCCCTCCGTCCTGTACCACGGGAGTACCATCAAGGCAGCAAGGGCAATGACGAGAGCGATATCCAGTCTGCGGTTATGGTTTTTCATCGATCGCTCCGCCAGAGTATCAGGCAATTTAGCCAGCAGCAGCGAGACTGCCGGCCATTCTTGCTTTAAGGATCAGATCAATTGGCCTTGGCGCCAATGTCCTTGTCCCATCGCGAAAGCAGCGCCTTTCGCTTCTCTGGATCGCCGTAAGTCTTGAAGTCGTAGTCGATCAGCTTGATATCCTCGAATTTCGGGGACTCCTTCGGGACCTCTGCCGACTTGTTGGACGGAAGCTGGAACGACTTGGCGTCCTTCATGTGTGACTGAACGTCAGCCGACAGCGCCCAGTCATACCACTTCTTGGCATTGTCGAGGTTCTTCGCACCCTTGATGATCGACATCGAGCCGATTTCGTAGCCGGTGCCTTCGCAGGGAGCAACGGACGTGACCGGGAAGCCCTCGACAGTCTGGGCAACAGCGTCATGCATGAAGACGATACCGATCGTCGTTTCGCCGCGTGCTGCAGCCTTTACCGGCGCCGAGCCTGACTTGGTGTATTGCGAGACATTGGCGTTGAGTTTGCTCAAGTAATCGAACGCCTTATCCTCTCCCATGATCTGCACCAGGGTCGCGAGCGCCGTATAGGCCGTGCCTGAGGAGTTCGGGTTGGCGATCTGAATCTCACCCTTGTAGGAGGCATCCAGCAGGTCGGCCCAGCACTTGGGCTCCTTCAACCCCTTCTTCTTCAGGAGGTCGGTGTTGTAGCCCCAGCCAAGCGCGCCGGCATAGACGCCTACGGTCCGATAGTTGGCGCTTTCTGCCTGCTTCTTCGCCCAGTCCTGTAGCTGATCGAGGACCGGCGACTTGTATTCCTGAGTAAGGCCCTCGGTGGCGGCCTGCAGGTGCGGATCGCCGGTCCCCGCCCACCAGATGTCGGTCTTCGGGTTACGCGCCTCGGCGCGAACCTTGGCATAGGTCTCTCCCGAAGACAGCCGAACCATGTTCACCGTGATATCCGTTTCTTTCTCGAACCGGTCCTTCATCATTTCGCAAATGACGACGTCGGCGGAGCAGATAAGATTGAGATTTCCTGCGGCGTGCGCCGAATAGGCAGACAGAGATATACCCGCGGCGAGAATGGTCGCGGCGATTTGAACCGACTTCATTGTATCCTCCTAAATGTACCGACGCCTCCACGCCGCACGCTTTGCAAGCGTGTGCAAGAGTTGCATCTGCCTTGCTGTTGTGTCAACTGTTTATGGTGCAATTCGCACGATCTTGTCATTGCATTCATGTGCAATATGGCGTCGCGAGATGGGCAGAGAGGGCCGCTGTGAAACACACAACCATAAGCGCACGGGAGGTCGCGGACAAAGCCGGCGTGTCCCGATCGGCAGTGTCCCGGACGTTCACACCAGGCGCGAGCGTTTCAACGAAAACCCGTGAGCGCGTTATGCTCGCAGCCGAGGAACTTGGGTATCACGTCAATCATCTCGCTCGCGGCTTGATGCGCAATGAAAGCGGCATCGTGTGCCTGATCGTTTCCGAGGTTGCGACACCCTACCGATCGGCTCTCCTCGGAAAGCTGACGCTGAACCTGCAGAATGCGGGCAAGGTTGCCATGCTGATCAACACGGATCGTTCGGACGGCAGCGTTGACCGCGCTTTGCAGCAGGCACTTCGGTATCGTGCTGATGCTTCCATCATTCTTTCCGGGTTGCCGGACAGATCCATCACTCAGCTTTGCTTGCGCAACGGGCAACGGCTGGTTCTCATCAATCGCGACGACGATCAGCAAGGTCCATTGCGCATAAATCTGGACGACTACGAAGCCGGAGGGCGCGTTGTGACCGCCTTCGTGCGGGCTGGATGCAGAAGGCTCGCCTTTGCCAACTCCGAAGCTGGGACACCCAGCCTGATGGCGCGTGAGAGAGGCTTCGTTGCGGCGGCTCGCGCTTTGGGCATGGAGGTGATTGTGGAGCGCCATGGTTGGACCGGCTATGAAGCCGGCAGCGTCCTCGCTCGCCGCATGCTGACCGCCAAGGAACGTCCTGATGCGGTATTCTGCGCGACCGACCTGATTGCCTGTGGCTTCATGGATGCCGCTCGTCACCAATTCGGTTTGTCCGTCCCCGACGACCTCTGCGTGGCGGGTTTCGATGATATTGAGCAAGCGTCCTGGTCGTCTTACGCATTGACAACCTTTGCTCAACCAATCGCAGACATCGCCTCCAGGGCGGTCAATTGGCTGACCCAGATGCCGCAGGACGATGGCCAGGCGGTCGTCCAGCCCATCACCCTCAAGGCTGAAATGGTCTGGCGCAACTCGATCCGGGCGAAATCGGATGCGGGAAAAGAAAGCCCTGTTGCCGAGGGCTTCAGGTAACGGACAAGCATCGAAACACGCCGGCAGCTTGCGAGCTTTCCACTCCAGCAGGCACCTTTCCCAACTGCCTAGCGACGCGCCGCGACGTTTGTCTTGGCGGATGGCTGGATCTTCCGCACGCATAAGCGTGTATCATGAAACAGATCCAGGTAGCCCGAGGCAATGACGGGCAAGTCGAATGAGGCTGTGCGAGCCGGTCCGCCCCCTGGGCGGCAGTTTACGGTCTCATCTGCGTCGACGAGGGAGTGGAGGCGCTATGGTTCGTTGTCTGTGGCGTTTCGATCACCGCGTCTCTAACCTTTGTCCAGGCAAAAGCGACAACTGCCAGTATCAACACGATCGTGACAAAAATCCAAACACCTCCCCGCCGATAACTTCGGGGTGTGGTGCGCAAGTCCAATTCACTGCTGTCCGAGTCGCCTGACATTGTCGTTCCTTTGAGCTCTTGTCGGATAACATGTCGAGCGAAATCTGGTTCCGATGGTCAGACTTCAGTCTGATGCGCCACACACCAGCCTCCATTACCGATAACCCCGGCTCAGACCTCAGCGCTGGTGCCCTCAGCCTTCTCACAGGCGGCTACCCCGGACACCACCTCAACGATTTGGGCTTGATCGTCTATCGACCTGAGGATCGGCTCATCACGCCGCAGTCTATTTGTGGGGCGTCAACGGAAAATAATGAATTGATGTCTAATATGCGGGGCATGGATCGAGTTGGGGAGCATCGCAACTCGCTTCGAGCGCCTGCAAGGCAATGAACAGCAATAAACATCAACACGCTGGGGCGATGATGGGGATAGTCGATAAGCTTTTCAGGCGCAGTGTTAAAAATGGCCCGACAGATGGATCAGGGCGAACTCCCTCTTCCAGCCCCCGCAAAGCGACCCATAGTTCGGGACAATCAACCACAGCCGTGGAGCCGAGAGCCCAAACGCGCAGCGGGCACTGGATTGGCCAAATCACCGAGACTGAGCGCCTCTATAGCGAACTACAGGCGACGCTTTTGAAGCCTGATCTGACAGTTGCTGAACTGCAAGCGATTGAACGGAAAGTAGTGGTCCACGTTAAAGCCACCTCTTCCCAGCTCGCGGAGTATCATCAGCGCGGCATCGGAAAAAATGCGATCGATACTGCCGAGCGCCTCGTCCCTCTCTTCGACGTGCTCTCTATAGACGTCGCCAAGCGGATCGAGCGGGCCAAAGCCGCGTCCGAACCGCAATAACGGCCCACCAAAGAATAAAAGCCCCCGACGCAGGCGGATCTCGGTACCGGTGTGCCAACTCGGTTTTGATTTGAAGCACAGAGCGCAATTCATATCCCTGCTATCTGATGGGGGGTTTTTAAAGCCAAATGAAGGCCCTGGCGGTGCCGGGCGATTACCACCACATCGCCAGCGCCACGATAAGCAGGAAAATGATCGCCATGATCAGGATCAGCAGCTTCGGCCGCAACATATGTCTCTCCCTGATCGTTTCAACCTGACCATACGACCGGAGGAGAACGTCCGCCTGAGATTCACGCCGCTGCCACCCTTTCCAGCCGCACCCGTTCGATCGCGTCACGAAGCTGTTCCTGGGTGAAGGGCTTTGTCATCCTCAACATACCGACATAGGCTGGATCATCAGGGAGGTCTGCATAGCCCGAGGCAAGAATGACCGGCAAACCGGGGTGGGACGCGAAGATCTGCCGCGCCAGATCCGCACCTGTCATGGCGGGCATGGCATGATCGGTGACAACGAGGTCCACGCGGGAGGAGGCAGCCAGCAGATCCAGCGCCTGGTAGGCCGATGCGGCTTCCAAGGCAGTATGACCGAGATCTTCAAGCATCGCGACGGTTCCTAACCGGACAAGCGCGTCATCATCGACGACGAGGACGCTCAGCGATGCAGGTACATCCGAGGCGCTTGCCATGGCACGCTGCTCCGTCGCAGACATCGGCTCCTCCGCGGTGTCAGCGACAGGCAACCAGAGCGATACGGTCGTGCCTTGGCCTGCGATGCTTGATACCTGCAGAACGCCTCCAGATTGCGCTGCTAGCCCATGGACCATTGAAAGCCCAAGACCCGTCCCCTTTCCTACCCCCTTGGTCGTGAAGAACGGTTCAGTGGCGCGCGACAAGGTCGCCTCATCCATTCCCTCGCCGTCGTCGGAGACCGATATCCTGATATAGCGGCCCTCCTTCAGCGACGTCGGACGATCCTCGCCATCCATTGACTGGGCCGTCACCGTCACGGTTCCGCCCTGCCCCAGTGCGTCCCGCGCGTTGACGAACAGATTGAGCAGAGCCAGTTCAAGCTGGTTGCCATCGACCAGTATTGGCGGCAGCTCCTTGGGGATCCGCCGCGCAATCGCGATCTGGGGGCCGACAGCCTTGCTCAGCAGGTCTTCGACGCTGTCGAACAGCCGCTCGAAGTTGACGGCCTGGGGCTTCAGATCCTGACGGCGGGCGAACGCAAGAAGTCGCTGCGTCAGCGCCGAGCCACGCTCTGCGGCCTGCATCGCATTTCCAATCAGGCGCTCGCTCTTTTCATCGGACGGCAGCCGCTTTTTCAAAAGGTTGAGGCTTCCTGATATCGCCATCAGGAGATTGTTGAAATCGTGGGCGACACCGCCGGTCAGTTGGCCGATCGTATCGAGCTTCTGGGCTTCGAAGAGCTGCGCCAGCGCATCCTCGCGTTCGCGCGTCTTCTGGTCGATGCGCCGCTCGAGATCCTCGTTCAGCTGGCGCAGCTCCGTCGAGGATGCTTCAAGCTCCGCCGTGCGCTGTTGCACCCGTGCCTCAAGATCGGCATTCAGACGTTCCAGTTCGCGGGTCTTCCGGAACAGATCGGCAAACACCCGGACCTTGGCGCGCAGCACCTCGGGAACGATCGGGACGGAGACGTAATCGACTGCTCCGGCCTCGTAACCCCGCAGACGGTCCGGCTCGGCCATCATCACGGCAGAGACGAAGATGATCGCGGTATTCTGATAGCGGGGGTGCTCCCTGATCATGCTCACCAGCTCGAAGCCGTCCTGCTCAGGCATGCAGACGTCAACCAGGATCACTGCGATCTCGTTGCGCAGCAGACACTCGAGAGCCTCCCGGCCCGACTGGGCCTTCATGAGGTTTTCGCCGAGGTCCTGGAGGATCACCTCATAGCTCAGGAGTTTTGCGGGCTGGTCATCGACGAGAAGGATATTGACTGGGCTCATGACACTATCCTCAGCGATGCAGCCACATGCGCAGCGCCGACAGCAGCTGCTCGGTGTTGACAGGCTTTGCCAGATAGTCCGACGCTCCCGCTTCCAGACATTTCTCGCGGTCTCCTTTCATCGCCTTTGCTGTCAGTGCCAGGATCGGCAGGCGCCGGAAGCTCGGGTCCGAACGGATAACCTGCATTGTCTCGTAGCCATCCATCCCAGGCATCATGATATCCATCAGCACGATCGCGACATCAGGCTCCCTCTGGATGACCTCGATCGCCTCGCTGCCCGTGGTCGCCGTCAGAACCTTCATGCCGCGACGTTCCAGCACGCTGCTCAGTGCAAAGATGTTGCGCGCATCATCGTCGACAAGCAGGACGGTCTCGCCAATCAGATCCTCGTCGGAACTGTGCAGTTCCTCGAGCATCGCCTGTTTTTCCCGGGGCATGTCGGCGACGACACGATGCAGGAAGAGTGCTGTCTCATCGAGCAGGCGTTCGGGCGATTCAACCCCCTTCACAACCACGCTGCGGGCCATGCTGTGAAGCCGCGCATCCTCTTCCGGGGAGAGTTCCCGGCCGGTGAAGACCACAACCGGAATCTCGCCGATCTCGGCATCATCGCGCATCTTCTCGAGGACCTCGAAGCCCGACATGTCTGGTAGCGACAGATCAAGCACAACGCAGTCGGCTGCGTCATCCTTCAGGGCAGCGAGAGCATCCCGTCCGGTGCCGACGCTTGCAATGTCGATATCGTCATGTTCGAGCAGCGCCGTGACGCTGATGCGCTCGGCTTCGTTATCCTCCACCAGCAGCAGCCGCTTGCGCCTCGGCTGCGCAAAGGTTTTCAGCTGCGACAGGGCCTTCCCCAACCCTTCCGGCGTGGTGGGCTTGCTCATGAAGGCGTAGGCACCGCGGGTCAGACCATGCTGCCGGTCTTCGTCGAGGCTGATGATCTGGACCGGGATGTGCCGCGTCTTTGAATTCTGCTTTAGCTGGCTCAACACCGTCCAGCCCAGCATGTCGGGAAGGAAGATGTCGAGCGAGATCGCGGCCGGCTGATACTCCTGCGCCAGGGCAAGTGCGTCACTGCCGCGCGTCGCCAACAGAACCTTGAAGCCGTTGTCACGGGCAAGATCGACCAGGACGCGCGCATAGTGGGCGTCATCCTCGACGACAAGCAGAACCGTGTCGGCAGAGGCGATGGTCTGCCGGTCGTCTTCGACATGGTCGCCGGCCCTGTCAGCACGTCGGCCCGCCATGGCCTCCGACAGCTGCACGACATTGCTTGACGTGGAAGCCGCTTTCGACGTCGCAATGCCCGCCCCGACAAAGGTCAGTGGCAGATAAAGAATGAAAGTGCTTCCAACACCAGGCTGGCTGCGAAGCTGGATCTCGCCGCCAAGCAGGTTCGCAAGTTCACGGCTGATGGCAAGGCCAAGGCCCGTGCCGCCATATTGCCGGCTGGTCGAGGCATCCGCCTGCTGGAACGCCTCGAAGATGATGCGCTGCTTTTCAGGAAGAATGCCGATGCCGGTATCGGTCACCTCGAAGGCAATGACAGAAGGCGCATGCTTCAGTGAGGGATGATCCGGCGACCAGCCGCCCTGCGCCGCTGCAACCCGCAGCGTCACGCCGCCCTGGGCCGTGAACTTGAAGGCGTTCGACAACAGGTTCTTGAGGATCTGCTGGAGGCGCTTCGAGTCGGTGATGATGCTTCTTGCGACATCCGTCCCTATGTCGACCGAGAAGGACAGTCCGCGATTGTCGGCCTCATGCCGGAAGGGTCTGGCCATAACGTCAAGCAGGTTGCTGATGAAAATCTCCTCCGCGTCGACAGAGACGGTGCCGGATTCGATCTTGGAGAGATCAAGGATGTCGCTGATCAGGTTGAGGAGATCGGTGCCCGCCCCATGGATCGTCCTGGCGAACTCCACCTGCTTTGCCGAGAGATTGCCATCCGGGTTTTCCCCGAGTTGCTGGCCGAGGATGAGGATCGAATTCAACGGCGTGCGCAGTTCGTGCGACATGTTCGCCAGGAATTCCGACTTGTACTTCGAGGTCAGCGCCAGTTCGGCCGCCTTTTCCTCCAGCGCATGACGAGCCTGCTCGATCTCCTGGTTCTTGCCCTCGACCTCGACGTTGCGCTCTTCGAGCTGCTGAGCCTTCTGCTCCAGCTGCTCGTTGGTTTGCTGCAGCTCGCGCTGCTGGGTCTGAAGTTCTGCGGCGAGCTGCTGGGACTGCTTGAGCAGGCCTTCCGTCTGCATCGTCGCTTCGATCGAATTCAGCACGATGCCGATGGAGGTGGTCAGCTGGTCGAGGAAGGAAAGCTGCAGCTCCGTGAAATTCCCCGCCGAGGCAAGCTCGATGACCGCCTTGACCTGCCCTTCGAACTGAACCGGCAGGACGATCGCACTTCTCGGCAGGACCGAGAACACACCGGAACTGATCGGAACGACATTGCCGGGAAGATCGGTGACCAGGATACGTCTTGCATCGCTCGCGCACTGACCCACCAGCCCCTGGCCAAATTCGAGCCGGGCCGGATGCGCAGCCTCGATGCCCTCCGCATAGACCGACAGCAGCGAGAGAACAGGCTGCTGCCCATCATCGACCTGGTAGATGACCCCCTGATGCGCGCCGACGAGAGGCGCCAGTTCCGAGAGCAGCATCTTGCCGACCAGCGTCAGGTCGCGCTGGCCCTGCAGCATGTTCGTAAAGCGCGCCAGGTTCGTCTTCAGCCAGTCCTGCTCGGTGTTGCGCTCGGTCGTCAGGCGCAGGTTGTCGATCATGGTGTTGATGTTGTCCTTGAGCTCCGCCACTTCGCCGCGGGCCTCGACCTGGATCGATCGGGTGAGATCGCCCTTGGTGACGGCGGTCGCGACCTCGGCAATCGCGCGCACCTGCGTCGTCAGGTTGGCAGCGAGCAGGTTTACGTTGCCGGTCAGGTCCTTCCAGGTACCGGCAGTGCCAGGGACATTTGCCTGACCGCCAAGCCGACCCTCGACGCCGACTTCTCTGGCAACCGTCGTGACCTGGTCGGCGAAGGTGGCAAGCGTATTGGTCATGTTGTTGATGGTCTCGGCAAGCGCTGCCACTTCGCCTTTTGAGGCAACCGTCAGATTCTGCTTCAGGTCGCCGTTGGCAACCGCCGTGACCACCTTGACGATACCGCGAACCTGCTCGGTCAGATTGAGCGCCATGACGTTGACGGTATCGGTCAGGTCCTTCCAGGTGCCAGCCACACCGGGCACCTGCGCCTGGCCGCCGAGCTTGCCTTCGGTTCCCACTTCTCGGGCAACGCGTGTCACCTCGCCTGCAAAAGCATTGAGCTGATCCACCATCGTGTTGATGGTGTTCTTAAGCTCGAGGATTTCGCCCTTTACGTCGACGGTGATCTTGCGCGACAGGTCGCCGCGCGCGACAGCTGTCGTCACTTCGGCGATGTTGCGGACCTGTGTCGTCAGGTTGGCCGCGAGAAGGTTGACGTTGTCGGTCAGGTCCTTCCAGGTGCCGGCAACACCTGGAACCACCGCCTGGCCACCCAGCCGTCCATCGGTGCCGACCTCGCGCGCAACGCGCGTTACTTCGCCGGCAAAAGACCGCAGCTGGTCCACCATGGTGTTGAGGGTGTCCTTGAGCAGCAGGATTTCGCCGCGCACATCGACGGTGATCTTGCGCGAAAGGTCGCCATTGGCGATGGCGGTTGCCACCTCCGCGATGTTTCTGACCTGGGCCGTCAGGTTTCCGGCCATCGAGTTCACGCTGTCCGTCAGGTCCTTCCAGGTGCCGGCGACACCTGAAACCTGCGCCTGGCCGCCGAGCTTGCCTTCGGTACCAACTTCGCGTGCAACACGCGTCACTTCGCCCGCAAAGGCATTGAGTTGGTCGACCATCGTGTTGATAGTGTTCTTGAGCTCGAGGATTTCGCCCTTCACGTCGACAGTGATCTTGCGTGACAGGTCGCCCCTTGCCACAGCCGTGGTGACTTCGGCGATATTGCGCACCTGGCCCGTGAGATTGGAGGCCATGGAATTGACGTTCTCTGTCAGGTCCTTCCAGGTGCCGGCAACGCCCGGCACCTGCGCCTGGCCGCCGAGCTTGCCCTCGGTGCCGACTTCACGCGCGACACGCGTCACCTCCGAGGCGAACCGGTTCAGCTGGTCCACCATGGTGTTCAGGGTTTCCTTGAGCTCCAGGATTTCGCCTGAAACGGAAACCGTGATCTTCTTCGACAGGTCGCCATTGGCAATCGCCGTCGAGACCTCGGCGATGTTGCGCACCTGCGCCGTCAGATTGCCCGCCATCGAGTTCACACTGTCGGTCAGGTCCTTCCAGGTGCCGGCAACGCCAAGCACGTTTGCCTGGCCTCCCAGCCTTCCCTCGGTGCCCACTTCGCGGGCGACGCGGGTTACTTCGCCGGCAAAGCCGTTGAGCTGGTCCACCATCGTGTTGATGGTCTCCTTCAGCTCCAGGATTTCGCCGGACACTGTGACCGTGATCTTCTTCGATAGGTCGCCTTGCGCGACCGCGGTCGCGACCTCGGCGATGTTACGGACCTGCGCAGTCAGGTTCGAGGCCATCGAGTTGACGCTATCGGTCAAATCCTTCCAGGTACCGGCAACGCCGCGGACATTGGCCTGGCCCCCGAGCTGGCCTTCCGTGCCGACCTCGCGCGCAACGCGCGTCACCTCGGAGGCAAAGGCGTTCAGCTGATCGACCATCGTGTTGATGGTCTCCTTCAGCTCAAGGATTTCGCCTTTCACGTCGACGGTGATCTTCTTCGACAGGTCGCCATTGGCGATTGCGGTCGAGACCTCGGCGATATTGCGCATCTGGGCAGTCAGGTTGCCGGCCATCGAGTTGACGTTTTCGGTAAGATCCTTCCAGGTACCGGCAACCCCGCGGACGTTTGCCTGTCCGCCGAGCCTGCCCTCCGTGCCGACCTCACGCGCAACGCGCGTCACCTCAGAAGCAAAAGCGTTCAGCTGGTCCACCATCGTGTTGATGGTTTCCTTCAGCTCCAGGATTTCGCCTGACACCGTGACCGTGATCTTCTTCGACAAGTCGCCGCTGGCAATCGCGGTCGAGACGTCAGCGATGTTGCGCACCTGCGCGGTCAGGTTCGACGCCATCGAGTTGACATTATCGGTGAGATCCTTCCAGGTCCCGGCAACACCAGGGACCTGCGCCTGGCCGCCAAGCCGACCTTCGGTACCGACTTCGCGCGCGACACGCGTCACTTCGCCGGCAAAGCCATTCAGCTGATCGACCATCGTGTTGATGGTTTCCTTCAGCTCCAGGATTTCGCCGGAAACGTCGACGGTGATCTTGCGTGAAAGGTCACCGCGCGCCACTGCTGTTGTCACCTGCGCGATATTGCGGACCTGGGCCGTCAGGTTGCCGCACATGGCATTGACCGAGTCCGTCAGATCCTTCCAGGTGCCTGCGACACCCGGCACCAGCGCCTGGCCGCCGAGCTTGCCTTCCGTCCCGACCTCGCGGGCAACGCGGGTCACCTCCGATGCGAAGGAGCGCAGCTGGTCCACCATCGTGTTGATGGCCTCCTTGAGCTGCAGGATCTCGCCCCGCACGTCGACGGTGATCTTCTTGGAAAGGTCGCCATTGGCAACCGCGATCGTGACCTCGGCGATGTTTCGAACCTGGGCCGTAAGGTTCGACGCCATCGAGTTGACGCTTTCCGTCAGGTCCTTCCACACGCCGGTCACTTCGGGGACCTGAGCCTGGCCGCCGAGCTTACCGTCCGTGCCGACTTCACGGGCAACGCGGGTCACCTCGGAGGTGAAAACGCCGAGCTGCTTGATCATCGTGTTGACAATATCCGCCGAGCGCAGGAACTCGCCCTGCAGCTGCCGGCCATCGACGTCGAGAGGCACTGTCTGCAAGAGGTCGCCCTTGGCAACGGCTGTAATCGTCCGGGTAACCGCCGTTGTCGGCCAGACAAGATCGTCGATGAGGTGGTTGATCGACCGCTCCATGTCAGACCATGAGCCATCAGAAAGGCCGAAGCGGACCCGGGTGCTCGTGCGACCCTCGCGGCCTACGACCTGACCGACATGCTCGAGCTGATGGGCCATCCGCTGATTGGCGGCAATGATATCGTTGAGGGCATCGGCGACCTTGCCGGTGACGCCGGTCAGGTCGGATCGCATCCTGACCGAAAAGTCGCCTCGTCTTACTGCCGTAAGTGTCTCTAGAAGTGCACTTGCGTCACTGAGAGCGATGGCGGCCGGTTCGGGGTCGGGGAGCCTGTACCCTCCCGTACTGTCACGCTGCACCTCACCACCTTGACTTCCCATGATATTCCCTCCACCGATCGCTTGGATCTAGTGCTCCTGAGAAAGATTGGTATGGGCAGTTTGGTTGGCCGATCAAGCAGGGTCCCACCCTTTGTTCGATAGCAGACATATCCTTGTTTGACGCGACCGGCCGCACCAGTGCGCAGCGAGTAGTGCTGCGTTCGCATTGGCGTTGGTGGTAGAAACCGCTCCATTGACGATACGACGGTCGCTCACCCGCGGCACGCCGCGGGATTTGTAGGGCAGCACTCCGGTTTGCAAACTTGAATCACAGCTTTGCAGCCAGGCTCAACTGATCGCTATGCACCTGAAGGCGGACCCGCTATACTGACCTTGAGTTTTGTCGTTCATGACCTACAGCAGACGTGCGCGGTGGACGGGGTTTCCTTCAGCCTGCGCACGAACCGGTGCGTCCCGCGCAGGGTACACACGCGAATTGTGCATGCGAAAGAGCATCAGCAATTTTACATGTATCTCAAGTTAGGATGGGCGAGCCGCCCGAGATATAAGTTACTGCTCGGGGACGCGGTCCCAGTGTTAGGTGATTGAAGTGCGAGCCGAGCAAGGGAAGCAGTCGGTGAAGCGGCGCACCACAGCTAGTGGCCGCAAGCTCAAACCTAACCTGCGTTCCATGCTTTTGGCGGAGGAGTTGCGGCGGCGTCCGTCGCGTCCGGCCGACTACGGCGCAGAGAACCAGGCACTGATCGCCTTGGCGCAGGAATTAGCACGCTCGCCCGAAGGCATCTTGCAGAAGCTCGTCGATTCCGCGTTAGGTCTGTGTCGCGCGCACTCTGCCGGGCTCAGCCTCCTGGAGGAAGGGGACGGGAAGAGTAATTTTCATTGGCGCGCCATCGCCGGGCAGTGGGCCAGTCACGTAAACGGCGGAACACCGCGCAACTTTGGTCCTTGCGGCACGGTCCTGGACCAAGGCGTCGCCATGATCTGCTCACATCCCGAAGTCGATTTCCCCTACTGGGAGCCCATCAGGCCCGTTCTTGAGGAAGCGCTCCTGATTCCCTTCTTCATCAAGGATGAAGCAGTCGGCACAATCTGGGTCGTCGCGCATGACACCAGTCGCCGCTTCGATGCGGAAGACTTGCGCGTGATGACCAACCTGGGCGTTTTCGCGGCGACCGCCTATCAGACTTTGCTCACCCTGAACGCGGCGCAGCGAGTCGCTTCCATCGTCCAGTCCAGTCACGACGCAATCGTTGGCAAAGACCTGAATGGCATGATCACCAGTTGGAACGGGGGCGCGGAGCGAATCTTCGGCTACATGGCCGAGGAAGTCATCGGCCAGCCGATTATGATTCTGATTCCCCCGGATCGCCACAACGAAGAAACCGCAATTCTTGATCGCGTCCGCAGAGGCGAACGCATTGGTTCCTACGAAACCGTTCGCAGGCGTAAAGACGGAAGTCCGGTTGATGTTTCACTCACAGTGTCGCCCTTGATGGATACGGCGGACAGGGTCATCGGCGCGTCAAAAATCGCGCGAGACATCACCGAGCGAGTGTATGCAGAACGGGCGCTGCGCGAGAGCGAGGCCCAACTCGCACAAGAGCACGAAGTCGCCCGTCAGCTCCAGCAGGTCAGCCTGGAGCTGCTCTCCAACCGCCCTGAGCTTCTCTACGAGCGGATTCTCGATGCGGCCATCGTGGTGATGCGCTCACAGGCCGCGAGCATGCAGATATTTGAGCCTGATACGGGGATTTTGAAACTGCTGGCCGGGCGCGGCTTTCATCCCGACGCGGCCACGTTCTGGGATCGCGTCGATTGCAACACGGCGAGCACGTGCGGCGAGGCGCTGAAGACAGGACGGCGCGTGCTCGTCAGCGACACCGAGACCTGCGCCTTCATGGCGGGGACCGAGGGCCTGGAGGCCTACCGCCTCTCCAACCTGCGCGCAGTCCAGTCGACGCCGCTGCGGTCTCGCAACGGCCGCACGCTCGGCATGGTCTCGACCCATTGGCGGGAGCCGCACGAGCCCAGCAATAGTGATTTCAGCCGCTTCGATGTGCTGGCCCGGGAAGCAGCCGACCTGCTCGAGCGAGCGCAAACCGAAGCGTCCTTGCGCCAAAGCGAGGCGAGGCTGCAGGCGGCGGTCGATCTCGTGAAGCTTGGCCGCTATGAATGGAATCCCCAAACCAATGAATTGCAGTGGGACGACACCCTGAGGGCAATGTGGGGCCTGGCTGCAGGCGCGCCTGTCGATTACGAGGTGTGGAGGGCCGGCATTCATCCAGGCGATCAGGCGCGGGTCGAGGCTGCGATCGAGCGGTGCGTCGACCCGCGGGGCGATGGTGTCTATGAAGTCGAATATAGGGTAATAGGAAAAGCCGACGGCGTGGAACGTTGGGTCGCGACGCGTGGGCAGACCAGTTTCGAGAACAACACGCCGGTTTCGTTTTTCGGCATCGCTCTGGAGGTCACCGACCACAAACTTGTCGAAGGAAGGCTCGAACGTCGCGTTGAAGAGCGGACGCGCGAACTGCAGGAAGCCAACCGGCAGCTGCGCTCTCAGATGGAGAAACGAGAGGTCGCCGAAGCCGAGGTCCAGCAGTTGCAGCGGCTCGATGCGATCGGGCAGATCACGTCAGGCGTGGCGCACGATTTCAACAACCTGCTCAGTGTCGTGCTCACCAACGCGAATCTGCTTTCCCGCACAGTGCAAGGACCTGACGATCAGGAAGGCGTCGAATTGATTCGCAACGCTGCTGAGCGCGGCGCGAAGCTCATTGCGCAACTCCTCGCCTTTTCGCGGCAACAACAGCTTGAACCCCACAAGGTCGATCTCAACAGCAAGCTCGTCGGGATGGACAATCTGTTCAGGGTCATCTTGGGCGGCACGTTGCAATTCAAAACGAGATTTGCCCCGGATCTCTGGCCCGCCTTGGTCGATCCAAACCAGATCGAGATGATCGTCCTCAACCTCGCCATCAACGCCAGGGATGCGATGCAGCCGGGCGGCACTCTGACTGTCGAGACGTTCAACACCATGATCGAAAGCGCGCCCTCCCGGCCGGAACAGCCGTTGCCGGGAGACTACGTAGCGCTCGCCGTCAAGGATACCGGCATCGGCATCCCAGACGAGGTGCTGCCACATGTGTTCGAGCCCTTTTTTACGACGAAAGAAGCGGGAAAGGGTTCAGGTCTCGGATTGGCGCAAGTCTTCGGTTTTGCCAAACAATCCTGTGGCGGCGTGCGCATCGAGACAGGCCTCGGCCGAGGAACTGCGGTCACTATCTTCCTGCCGCGCGCTGCGGCCGACGTTTCTGATGACCAGGCGGACGTTGCTGATGCGAGCAACCGTGCGCAGACTTCCAAGAGGTTGCGTGTTTTGGTCGTGGACGATGACAAGGCTGTCCTCAAGTCCACGGTCAGGCTACTCGAATTTCTCGGATATGCAACGGCGTCAGCGGAGAGCGCCAATGAAGCGCTCCGGCTGCTCGCAAGGGATCAAGAAATAGATGTCGTTCTCGCGGACTTCGCGATGCCGGAAATGAGCGGCGGTGAGCTTGCGAAAGCGATACGCGCGATGCGGCCAACTTTGCCAGTCATCCTCATGACCGGCTATAGCGATCGAGGCCCCCTGAAGGAGCTGAAGGACTGGCGAATAATCTTGAAACCCTTCACGGAAAACGACTTGGTTAACACCATCGAAGCTGCACTAAAGTAGGTGAGCTTCCGATGTCAGTTGTTGGCCCATCGCGTCATTTCGCGCGTTAGAGCGACTCAGTCGCTCCTGGATTGACGCGGACGTTAGGCTGGGTCTTGTGAGTTCCGCGCGACAGGCACGCGACGTCAGTCACCGCTTCCGGACGATTTTCGGGAACAGCACCCCCCGGTACAGAGTTTGTCTCCAAAGGAGAAACGCCCATGCGCCGGTTCCACCTCGCAGCCTATCTGATCTTGACCGCTGGTCTTGGCCTTTCCCTGAACGCTCATGCCCAGTCCCTGCCCGATGAGGCCGGGCCGATATTTGGCAGCCACAGTTCTATCCCTTCAGAGGAAGCCATCACCAATCCGGACGGCTTCGGTAGATCTGCCGACGGAAAAAACATCGACGCCTCGCAGAAAGGTTCCACGAACCAGGAAGATTGCCACAGGCCCAAGGATATCAGGACGGACCGACCGACCCTTGGCAGGGGAAAGCTCGACTGCGTAAGATAGCCGTCGCCTAGGATCAGGTTGAAGCATGAGGGGCAGCGTTCCGCGCTAAAGCGTCAAGGCCATGGCGACCCAGGTGTCATCGCCAAGTTTTTGCATGGACCTCACCGCCTCTCGATTGCGCTTCCTGACTTCCCAATCCAGATCGGTTTCAGGCGAGCCTGCAGGGGAAATCTCCGCCGCTCGGGCAGGGAGCTAACAAACCCGACTGAAAAAGGCCCGGCAGCGGGAGCAACCGGGCCTTCTGGCGTCCAAGAAGGATTGGAGCCAGCTTTGCACTGCGCCTGTCAGGACATTGCGAAGCAGAAACCGATAGGATTGTCGAAGGTTCCATAGGCCAAATGAAAAGCCCGGCGGATCTGAAGATCTTACGCCGGGCCTGTCGCGGACCTTCATAATGGGCGATGCAAGGTCCCCCAGCGTGTCGGCAGAGCGCTGCAAAGAGAAAACCAGCTAAATGCCGAAATGCTCCACAGAGGGGTCTTCGCTCTGCGAAGGTGAATCAGCTGACGAGAGAGGACATCAACCGACCATCGCCCGTCGGAGCCTGACGTCGCCGGCGCTCCGCCTATGGCGCTTGCGGGATGCCTGGCCCCATACATGGCATTGGAGTGACCGGATGCATTGGGCCCGGCAGTCGAAAACATGCGAAATCTCGCATTGACGTTTCGTGTCAGGGCATTATCTCGCGCCGACATTCCTCTTGATCCGACTGTGTGCTCGGCGCGCAAGCTGGGATATTCGGAACCGTCACACATTCGCGAGAGCATTTCATGTCGCATGCCGCAGTGTCCACCAACAGGCTCAAATCCAGCCTTGAGCCCGCCGTGGCGCTCGCCTTGGCCACCGCAGTCGCCTTCTTCGTCATCAGCGGCGTGATCGGGACCTTCAATCTGCGGTCGCTACGCGAGAACAACGCGAGAATCGTGCATACGCACGAGGTCATCTTAGGCCTGAGCAAGGTGCTTTCCAGTATCCAGGATGCAGAAACCGGGCAGCGAGGCTTCGTCCTTACCGGCGATGAGCGGTATCTGGACCCCTACCAGGCGGCCCTGACCAGTATTCCGCAGCGGATTGCCGAGATCGCGGATCTCACGAAGGATAATCCCGAACAACAGCGCCGACTGCCTATGCTGCGACAGCACGTGGATGCGAAGCTCGCGGAACTCAAGGAAACGATCGACATGAGGCGCTCGCAGGGTCTGGAGCCGGCGCTTGCCCTTGTCAACTCCGACCGCGGCAAGATCGAAATGGATGCCGTGCGAGCTCAACTCGGCGCCATGACTGAGGAGGAGACTAACCTCCGTGCAGCACGGCTCGCCGAGATGGAAAGCGCCTACAATACGGCGCTGGTGACCAGCATGCTTGCAGCAGCCCTCGGCATCGTCCTGACCATTGCCATCGGCGTCATGGTCCGCCGGGCAACGATGGCGCGCCGACATGAGGAGTGGCTGAGGACGGGCCAGCTGGGTCTCGCCACCGCCATGATGGGCGACCAGCAGACCGATCAGCTCGGCAACAGCATTCTCGAGTTCATGGCGCGTTATGCGGGAGCTGTCGCCGGAGCAATCTTCGTCGGCGATCAGGATTGGTATCGACGGGCATCCACCTATGGCGTCCCCGCGGGTGTGTCCATCCCTGCACGGTTCAGCGGAAGAGAAGGATTGCTGGGCCAGGCAGCCGCTGAACGCAGGACACTTCTCGTCGATGACGTTCCCGACGGCTATCTGGCCTTTGGATCGGCACTCGGTCAGGACAAGCCACGGCATCTGGTGATTTCGCCGGCTGTTCTCGATGAGACCGTCAACTCTGTCATCGAACTCGGTTTCCTCCGCAAGGTCCCCGAACACGTCCTGTACTTTCTGGAGCATGCGTCATCCTCCATCGCAACCGCAATACGCTCGGCGAACTATCGCACTGAGCTCCAGAAACTGTTGGAGGAAACGCAGCGGCAATCGGAAGAGCTTCAGGTTCAGAGCGAGGAACTGCGCGTTTCCAATGAGGAACTCGAGGAACAGGGCCGCGCGCTCAAGGAATCGCAGGCCCGGCTGGAGCAGCAGCAGGTTGAACTGGAGCAAACCAACTCGCAGCTCGAGGAACAGGCGCGGCAACTGGAAATCCAGCGGGACAGCCTGGAGCAGGTCAATGCTTCGGTGGAACTGAAGGCCCGCGAGCTCGAACAGGCGAGCCGCTACAAGTCAGACTTCCTCGCGAACATGTCGCATGAACTCAGAACGCCGCTGAACTCCTCCCTGATCCTCGCCAAGCTGCTTGCCGACAATGCTGAGGAGAACCTGACGGAGGAGCAGGTCAAGTACGCCCAGACGATCCAATCCTCAGGCAACGACCTGCTCAACCTGATCAACGATATTCTAGACCTTTCGAAGATCGAAGCCGGGCATGTCGACATAAAGCCGGAGCCTCTTTCGATCGAGAGACTGACAAACAACCTTTCACAGCTTTTCGATCCCGTTGCTCAAAGCAAGGAATTGGAGTTCCATGTCGACGTCACCGCAGACGCCCCGAGCGTCATCGAAACCGACCCGCAAAAGCTCGAGCAGGTTCTGAAAAACCTGCTATCCAACGCATTCAAGTTCACCGAGCGAGGAAGCGTGACGATCACGGTCAAGCCTGAAGCTCGCGGTAACGTCGCCTTCGCCGTCCGTGACACCGGCATCGGCGTCGCAGAAACACAGCAGAAAAGCATATTCGAGGCGTTTCACCAGGCCGATGGAACGATCAGCCGCAGATATGGCGGAACAGGTCTCGGGCTGTCGATTTCCCGGGAGCTTGTTCGCCTTCTCGGTGGCAGCATCCATCTCGCGAGCCGGGAGGGACAAGGGAGCACGTTTACAATCGTGCTGCCCCAGTCCTACGACCCCGCGAAGGTCGCGCCGCGCGATATTAGTTCTGCCGCGCCAATCGTCTCGGTTTCATCAGCGCCGGTCGACACCACAGCTATCCCGCAGCCGCCGCGTCGTCAAATCATCGAAGACGACCGCGCCGCACCCTTAGACGAACGACACCTTCTCCTTGTCATCGAAGACGATCACAGCTTTGCCGCTATCCTCAGGGACATTGCCCGGGAAATGGGGTTCCGTGTCGTGGTCGCCGGCACAGCGCAGGAGGCTCTTTCTCTCTCTAAACAGTACATGCCGAGCGCGATCGTCCTCGATGTCGGTTTGCCCGATCAATCGGGACTATCGGTGCTGGACAGGCTGAAGCGGGACGTGCGGACCCGTCATATCCCGATCCATATCGTATCGGCCAACGATAATGTGGAAACCGCGTTGTCGCTTGGCGCCGTTGGCTACATGCTCAAGCCGGTCAAGCGGGAGCAATTGATCGAGGTGCTCGCAAAGCTGGAGTCGAAGCTTTCTCAACGAATGCACCGCGTCCTGATTGTCGAAGACAACGAGGTCCAGCGGGAGGCCGTCGCGAAGCTCTTGACGTCGCATGACGTCGAAACGGTCAGCGCCGGGACGGCTGCCGAATGCCTGAAGCTCCTGAAGGAACAGACCTTCGACTGCATCGTGCTTGATCTGTCCTTGCCTGACGCATCCGGCTATTCGCTGCTGGAGACCATCAGCCAGGACGGCGACCACTCCTTCCCCCCTGTCATCGTCTATACCGGACGCGTCCTGTCTGCGGACGACGAGCAGAAACTAAGGCGTTACTCGAAATCGATCATCATCAAGGGGGCAAAGTCACCGGAACGCCTGCTGGACGAGGTGACCCTTTTCCTTCACCAGGTCGTCTCAGAACTCCCCGACGAGCAGCAGAAGATGATCCGCAAGGCCCGAAACCGGGACGCCCTCCTTGAGGGACGCCGCATCCTCGTCGTCGAGGATGACGTGCGCAACGTCTATGCGCTCACCAATATCCTCGAACCGAAAGGCGCGGTCATCCAGATTGCGCGCAACGGCCAGGAAGCACTCGATGCGCTTGCAAAGTCCGGGGATGACCCGGCGAAGGCTATCGATCTTGTTCTCATGGACGTGATGATGCCCGTCATGGATGGTCTGGCGGCGACCCGGGAGATCCGCAAGAACGCCGCCTGGAACAAGCTGCCGATCATAATGTTGACGGCAAAGGCCATGCCCGATGATCAGCAGCGGTGCATTGAGGCGGGTGCGAGCGACTACATGGCTAAGCCTCTCGACGTCGAAAAGCTCCTCTCACTCGTACGCGTATGGATGCCGCGGTGACCGAAATACATATCGGCAAGGTCGAGGATATCGAGATCCGGTTGCTGCTCGAAGCGCTATATGTCCGCTATCACTACGATTTCCGGAACTACGCCATGGCGTCGATCAAGCGCCGGCTGAAGCAGGCGCGCGAGCAGCTTGGCTTTTCGACCTACTCGGCACTGCAGGAAAACCTCCTGCACGACCCGTCAGCACTTCCGCGACTGCTCGATTACCTCACGGTCCAGGTCAGCGAGATGTTCAGGGATCCCGCCTACTTCAAGGCGATCAGGGAGCAGGTGATCCCGCATCTTCTTACCTATCCTTCCCTCAAGGTGTGGATCGCAGGCTGCAGCGGCGGCGAGGAACTCTATTCGATGGCGATCCTCTTTCGGGAAGAAGGTCTCGAAGAGCGTACGATATTCTACGCCACCGATATCAACCAGGATGCCCTGGCGATTGCGGAGCGCGGGATCTACGATCTCGACCGGATCCAGCTCTTTACCGAGAACCACCGAAAGTCCGGGGGCAAATCTTCCCTGTCGGAATATTATACAGCCGCTTATGGCCGGGCGACGTTCGACAAGACGTTGCGCCGCAACGTCGTCTTTTCCGATCACAGCCTGGTCACTGATGCAGTCTTCGGGGAGATGAACCTCGTTTCCTGCCGCAATGTGATGATCTATTTCGATCGGTCCCTCCAGGATCGGGCGATTGGCTTGTTCAAGGATTCCCTGCCGCGGAACGGCTTTCTGGGTCTTGGATCCAAGGAAAGCATCCGGTTCTCGTCGCATTCAAAGTCGTTCAAGGAGTTTGTGCGCGAGGAAAAGATCTATCAGAGGACGGACTGATGAGCGTTCGGCGCCATGAAGCAGTGGTTATCGGCGCGTCCGCAGGCGCGCTCGAAGCATTGTCGGTGATCCTGCCGGCACTACCAGACGGATTTCCGCTGCCGATCTTCGTTGTGGTGCATGTGCCTCCTGACAAGCGGAGCATTCTCGCCGAACTCTTCCGCACGAAATGTGCCATCGATGTCCGAGAGGTCGAAGACAAGGAAACGATCAAGGCCGGAACGGCATACTTCGCACCACCCGACTATCACCTGCTCGTGGAATCGGTCGGCTCTCTGGCCTTGTCCAGCGATGATCCGATCATGTTCTCGCGCCCATCGATCGACGTGCTGTTCGAAACTGCCGCGGATGTCTACGGCTCGGGCCTGATAGCGATCGTCCTGACCGGTGCCAACCATGACGGTGCTGCGGGCCTGCGCGCAGTTGTCGACGCTGGTGGAACAGCCCTTGTCCAAAATCCTCACGGCGCTTTTGCTCCGGCGATGCCCGAAGCGGCAATCCGCGCATGCCCGGGCGCAAACATCATGTCGCTTGCGGCGATCACTGAATATCTGAAGAAGGTGTAAGCTCATGGACCCCGTGTCCTTCCTCCTGGTGGACGACCTCGAAGAAAACCTCATTTCCCTGGAGGCGCTCTTGCGCCGTGAGGGTCTCAGGCTCCTGAAGGCGCGCTCTGGAGATGAAGCCCTGGAACTTCTGCTGAAGCACGATATCGCTCTCGCCCTGATCGATGTGCAGATGCCTGGCATGAACGGCTTTGAATTGGCCGAACTCATGCGGGGAAACGAACGGTCGCGGCGGGTTCCGATTATTTTCGTGACCGCTGGTAGCCCTGACCGGTCGTGGCGTTTCCAGGGCTATGAAGCTGGCGCCGTCGACTTCATCCAGAAGCCGATCGAGCCCGACATTCTGCGCAGCAAGGCGGAGGTTTTCTTTGAACTCTATCGGCAGCGCCAACAGCTGGCAATGCAGCGCGATGAGCTTGAAGCGCATGCAACCGCGTTGAAGGAAGCCGACCAGAGGAAGGACATCTTCCTTGCAACGCTCGCTCACGAACTGCGCAACCCACTCGCACCACTTCGCCACGGGCTCGACATTCTGAATCGAAAGCCTGACAGCGCCGAGGCGGAGAAAATTCGGTCGACGATGGATCGCCAGCTATCCCATCTGGTGCGGCTGATCGATGATCTTCTCGATGTTTCACGTGTCAGCCAGGGCAAGATCGAGCTGCGCAGAGAACCCGTCAAAGTCCAGGACATCGTCAATCTGGCGGTTGAAGGAAGCCGACCCGCGATCGATGCGGCCGGGCATAGGTTTGTGGCCGACCTGCCAAGCGAAGCGCTATGGGTCGATGGCGATCCCGCTCGCCTCTCCCAGGTCGTCGGAAACCTGCTGAACAACGCGGCCAAGTACACGCCTGAGGGCGGACGGATTGAGATAACAGCCTATCGGGAGACAACGGAGGTCGTCATCGTGGTGTCCGACAACGGGATCGGCATTCCGGAGCATATGCGCTCAAATGTCTTCCTGCTGTTCACCCAGGTCGAGGATCACCTGACACGTTCCCAGGGCGGCCTGGGCATCGGCCTTTCTCTTTCGAAGCAGCTCGTGACCTTGCATGGCGGCCGGATAGAGGCAAAAGCTGGCCCAACGGGAACCGGCACATGCTTTGTCATTCGGCTGCCTCTCGTTTCCGCTCCGGCGGAAACCACGCCTGAAGCCCGACCGAGCGTGGATGAAACTGTTTCTGAACAGACAGGAAAGGTTCTCATTGTCGATGACAACGTCGACGTCGCTCAGGTGGTGGGCTGGATGGTGGAGGAGATCGGATACGAATATCACCTCGTTCATGACGGACGGGAAGCTCTTCAGGCGGCCCGCTCCTTCCAACCCGACATCGTGCTTCTCGACATCGGCTTGCCTCATATGGATGGGTACGAGGTGTGCCGCGCATTTAGAGCCGACGGCGAATTCAAGGATATTCCGATCATCGCCCAGACCGGATGGGGACAGAGCAAGGATAAGGACCTCGCTTCGGCGGCTGGTTTCAACCACCATCTGACGAAGCCGGTCGATCTGGACGAACTTGGATCGGTTCTTGGCCAGATTGTTCGGGAAACGCCAAGAGCTCAGTAACGACGTGCAGCTACCGACGATGATCCTTCGAGGGCTTGTCGGGACCAAGGCCTCCCATTCACGGCATATCCAGTGGCGCCTAAGCGGGCCTGGTCGTTGACGCTTCTGCTTTGAAGTCCCATCTACAGTCAGATGTCAAAGACGAGAAAGAATGTCCCTTCAGACCTGATCCAGACCTGGGCGCTGCCTCCCGCGGCCACGCTGGGGTCATCCGTGCGCGCCAAAGGGATCCTCCTCGAGATCAGAGCCCGATTGCCTTCCGTAAGCCGCAAGTCGCTTGATCTCAGCGGTAGCTTTCTCACCTTGGGAATGCCCGAATGTGCGAAAGCCGAGTTTCGCAGGGCCTCGGCAGTCGTCGCCGAGGCACTTGAAAATATCGAAAGCCTCCCGGTGATTCCTCGCGAAATTGAGGAAATCCTATCCATATCCACAACCGAGAGACATCGCTGGCTCAACGATGGCCGACTGCCGAGTGCTGGAACCCGAACGGTGAAGCTTCGTGGGCGTGCACGCAAGATAACCTTTCATGTCTTCGACCCACGGGCGGTCGAGGACATGCTCGACCGCGGTATCGTCGACGAATGGCGCGAAGACGACGCCGCAACTGCGGCGGAAAACAGAAGGCGTGCGGCCTGGAAGGCGAAACTGACCCGCTCCCTCAAGAAGGGTGGCAAAGCTCCGACGCCGCCCGAGGTGAGCGCCGACGATGAACCGTCGAAACTGCGCGGCTGGGAAGAGTTCGGGCGCGAAGGCTTTCTTCGTTAGGCTGTCAGCCTTCCTCACCCCGTTCGAATGGTCCCGGTTGCTGAGCTTAAACGATCTCAACGGTATTGCCAATTTGGCCCGAATTGCCGAACTGGGCGGCATGATGTCGGAATACGGGGTGGAACCGGACTGACGGCTGCTCGTTGTGAGATAAAATAAAGGAGCCATCAAATGACCTACGTCGCATCGCCGACCTACTCGGACAACCCGTTTGCCCGGCAAGCCAACCTCAAGCAGTGTCTCGAGACCGCCAGGCATCGCCTCAATGAGACGTCAAACGCCTCGGAAGCAGAGAGACTGGAAATTCTGGTTTCCTCGGCACTAGCCGCCGGCTGGGGCGAAGATGAAACCCGCGCTGCCCTCAACAGTGACGAGCGCCCGCAAGCTGTGCTACCCCAGCCCAACCAGATCGGCCTTGTGCCATCGTCGTCGCTATGAGCATTCACCGACCATCAAATCGGGAAATTGGACCCTGGCTTATCTTGCTGGCCAGCATTATCGCGATGGGATTGGCCATCCTTGCCGGGGCTAAAATAGGCTCGCAGTACGAGCAGCACCGAAATCGCGTTGCGGTGACCGAGCGAGGGTAGCCACTTCGACATGATCGCTAAGCAAGCTGCCGGGTTTGCAGGGCGTGACTGACAAAGCCATCACCACAAATTGCCAGCCACGTACGATCCACCCTATCAAAGATAAATGCCTGCTTTTCTAGCTGCCCACCATCGGGTTCTGCGCTTCAAGCAGTCGGCAAAGCGCCTCGGCGTTCTTGACTGCATTGGCATCACGGTCGTTATTGAAATAGGCCCAGACCCGTTTCGCGCCACTAGCTTTAATGCGCTCGACCCATCCGAGCAGCTCCTCGTCGCTATAGTCATGTCGATACCACTGGGTGGTGCCGTGAAAACGTAAATACACGTCGTCCGAAGTCTTGACGAGTTGA
Source organism: Rhizobium sp. BK399 (assembly GCF_014194695.1). Classification (GTDB taxonomy): domain Bacteria; phylum Pseudomonadota; class Alphaproteobacteria; order Rhizobiales; family Rhizobiaceae; genus Rhizobium. The sequence continues at coordinate 46,238 of NZ_JACIAH010000017.1, forward strand.
TCAGGAAGCCGCGGTCCGCTGGTTGAACAAAAGATCACTCCGGCAGCCTCGAACTTCCTAAACACAGTATCATCCCACCAGCTCTTATGCCGGAATTCGACGACGTTCCGTCGAGCCGGGTCAAGCTGACAGAGGATCAAATCCAGCATCTCCGTTGTGTAGCGCACGCGCGGAGGCAGCTGGAACAAAAAGCACCCCATATGGTCTCCAAGCACGTCCGAAATATAGCCGAAGTCCCGCACCAGTTCGTGGGTGCCTTCGAAAGCTTTGATGTGCGTAATTAACTCACATACTTTCACGGTGTAGACGAAGGCGTCATCTGCCTGGCGCAGCCATGTCTTTATGGTGGCGAGCGTTGGCCAAGAATAAAACGGGGCATTAAGCTCGACGGTTCGAAAACTTTTCTGATAATGGGCAAACCATTGGCTTCGTGAAAGATCGGAGGGATAGAATCGTCCGTTCCAATGCCAGTAATACCACCCCGAACAGCCGATTTGAATGTTGCTTACGGCCGAGAGCGCTCCGGGGTAGCTGGCCTGTTTGGCACCCATTCTAAGATCGTGCATTTTTGCGGCGCGCTCTTCATTTTCATTGCGCTGCTTCTGTCGGCGCAAGGCCCGCCGGGCCCTGCGCGCCTCCACCTCTTCTTCTGCCGGGACTGACATCAGCGTCCTGAGCTCCGGATCCTGTATGCGTTTGGCGGGTCCTGGCTGCGACCGGATTGCATTGGCTATCGCGAGGGCCGAGAAGCAACTTTTCGTTCGGACCATGCCTTTTCGCCTCCAAGAAAAACTGGGACGACCATCATCCCTGGAGACAACATCCCTCGTAAGAAATCGTTCCGGTGCGCTACTCGAACAGCCGGAGCCGGGCAACCCGGCCGGACAGCAACCGAGCGAAGCATCGTCTTCGTCCGGACCCCAAAACGTTGAACTTTCAGGAAAACACGGCCTCCTCGGTTGTCGCTGCTGGCTGGAGTTGAAACCCCTCCCGGGACGCGGAAGGCCCGAAAGCGTCGTACCAGATGGTCGCGGTCATCCAGGTATGTCCGCCGTTGAAGTTCCGAGAAGCGATCGGTGATTGACGGCGGCGCGTCCCGCTCTAGGTGCAATGAACTGTAGTCAATTTGGATCAGCATTATTTCGAGAGGTTCAACATGGAAGAAGCAGGTATCGGCTGGATTGCAGCGATTATCATCGGCGGTATTGCGGGATGGCTCGCCGAGCAGTTCATGAAGTCGAACATGGGGGTGCTGATGAACATCATCCTCGGAATCGTTGGGGCTATCATCGCCAATATCTTGCTTTCGCTGGTCGGTATCGTTCTGAGCGGTTGGCTCGGATACCTGGTTGCCGGATTTGTCGGAGCCTGCATATTGATTTGGGTGGGAAGGCTCATCCGCCGCTAATGCGTAAGCCCAGACCGGCACTTTCTGCAGAGCGAAACATTAAGCCGGCGCGATCGGTCATCAGGTGGCGGTTCGGACCATGCAGTCCGACCCTGGGAACAAGGAATTGCTGCAGTGGAATTATTGGTTGATGATTTGAGCCACGACGTAAGGGGTGACGCGTACTGCTTTATGGCGCTAAAAGGCTCGGGTTAAATACCGTTCTGCCAGAGTTTCAGATGCCAAGCGCTTATCGCAAATCAAAGCTTTTCCGTCGTTCTCGTGTTCTTCGGGGTTCCTTGTCCCTCTGGCGTAAAAGGGCCGTATTTTGGTTCGGCGCAATCGCGATAGGCGTTGTAAGTGTCATATTTGCCAAACTTGCCGATCTTGCGCAAAAGGCTTTCACCTCGATTGGATCATCGAGTGAGTTCGCATTTTTGTTGCCTCTGTTGATTACGCCACTGGGATTTATGCTGTCTGCTTATCTAGCAGCCAAAGTGTTCCCAAACTCTCAAGGAAGCGGCATTCCGCAGGCGATAGCCGCCCGGCATCTCCAGGAGAATGAAGACCGTCAGCGCTTGTTGTCTTTGAGGATAGCAGTTGGCAAAATCATGCTGACGATTTTGGGCCTGTTTTGCGGCGCTTCGATCGGACGCGAAGGACCAACTGTTCAAGTTGGCGGAGCAATCATGCTCGCGGTGGCTCGCTTCGGAGGCATGGCGCAGGCCAGAGGCCTTATCCTGGCAGGTTCCGCAGCCGGTATCGCTGCCGCTTTCAACACACCGCTCGCCGGGATCGTCTTTGCAATCGAAGAGATGAGTCGGAGCTATCAGTCGCGTGCGAATGGTATCGTCCTGACCGCTGTCATTCTTTCCGGCATGGCGGCTCTCGCTCTTGCGGGTAGCTATAGTTATTTCGGCGAAGCATCGGCAACCCCAACTGACATTCGAGATTGGGGGCTGATCTTGATCTGCGGTGTTGGTGGCGGCGCACTCGGCGCTTGCTTCAGTGGTTTCGCCCTCCATTTCGGTCAGCGCCTTCGCCGTTGGGTCCACCCACAGCCACTCACACGGACGGTCGCGGTTGCAGGACTTTGCGGTCTACTCGTTGCCGTCATTGGGGTTGGATCCGGCAGTGCGACATTCGGCACTGGCTATGAACAGGCGAGAGGCGCTATCGAGGGTCATGCCCTTCCAATGCTGTTCTTCATCGAAAAGCTTGCGGCAAGTTTTCTTTCGATGCTGTCCGGCATACCCGGCGGTATCTTCGCCCCGTCACTCGCCGTGGGCGCAGGGTTGGGCAGTACAGTTGGATCATTGCTTGGCACCAGCATTGCCCTGGCAGCGATCCTTGGGATGGCAGGGTACTTTTCCGGTGTCGTGCAAGCGCCGATGACAGCTTTCGTTATCATCCTGGAAATGACTGGCGATCACCAGGCCGTGATCCCAATCATGGCCGTTTCCATGATCGGCTATTTAACATCGCGGATATTGTCGCATGAACCACTATATCATGGACTTTCGAGGGTCTTCATTGCCGCCGCGATCCGTGCCCGTCGGTCGGAACAAAGAATCCAAGCTCCTGCCTAGGCAGCAGTTGCGATCGTTTTCGCGCCACCGTGACCTTTGATGAACAGGGCGACGGCAAGACAGTGCTGACGATGCGCCAGCTCCACCCTACTCGCGAGCGGCGTCAGATCGTTATCGGCTTCGGTGCGGTCGAATATGGGCTGCAGACACTGGATGGTCTCGCGGCTTGGCTGGATGGCTGAAGGATTGGATGAGGTTGCGTATATCGACGTTGCCAACTCGCTAATGGACCGAAGGTCATTACTGAACCATCGGACCTTGGTCCGGCTTCCACAACGAACGGACAGGCCTATTTCCTCCTATTTAGTGAGGGAAAAGAGAGAAGCTGCGGTTCTTGAGAAACGCATCGCGACCTCTCCGCAGAAGGAAAAGCAGGATGCGGTCCTGAAGAGGTGGAGATGATGAGCTTTGACGGCCACGCAACCGATACCGATGAGCATGCATCGATGTCCGACCTTCTGAAAGCAGTTAAGCTCGCTTTCGATGGCCACTCGGGTCAGAAGGACAAACAGGGCGAGCCCTATTTTTCCCACTGCAAACGTGTTGCCGAGGCCGTCACCGACGAGGACGAACGAACAGTCGCCTATCTGCATGATCTGGTCGAGAAGGCACCGGGTTGGAGTCTGGAACGGCTTCGCGAACAGGGCTTCAGCCCGCTGATCGTTGATGCCGTGGACGCACTCACCAAACGCCCCGGCGAAGACGCCGAGAGATTCGTCCTCAGGGCAGCGTCCAATCAGATTGCCCGGCCCGTGAAAATAGCCGATCTCAAGGACAACCTTGCCCAGGCTCGAAAGATGAATTCAGATACGTCCAGATACGAACATGGGCTCAGGATCATCGAGAAAAAATTCGGACGCCACTGACACGCCGGACGCGGGTCGGTTGCGCATAGCATCGACCGGTTTGTCGGCTGTGCACTCATTCGCCTGGAAGCACTCGCAAACTTTTAGACAGGATGTTTTTGCCCGCCGCGAAGCGCTATGGGATGGGATGCTGTTGGGCTAGATCGCCGGCCTCCCCGCCGTATTCCGTTCGACCCACTGGTAGACGAAGCCCGCCACCTCTTCCCAACCCGGCTCGTTGCAAATGAAGTGGCTGCGTCCGGGATAGGTCAGGAAATCGGTCACGCTGCCCACGTCCTTGTATGCCTTGTAGTTCTTTTCGTTCAGCTCGGACGGAATGATTTCATCTCTCTCGCCGCCGATCAACAGCAATGGCGAATGCGGACATTCCAGATCGATGCGACCGGCCCCTCCCATGCAGTCGCGCAGCACGTTGCGGCTATCGTGTGTCGCAGTTTCCTCGAAGGCAAGCGCCGCGTCTGCTTTGGACAGCGAATTCGCAAATGACCGGTGGAACGTCTTGGCATCCATGAAAACAGGTTCATCCCCCTTGAGAGGGTTCGCTATGATTGCTGCGTTCTTGATGAAGCCCCAGTCGAATTCGAGCATACGATTGGGAGCGACAGAAGAGATCGCCACGCCGGCGGATAAGAGTCCTTTCGCGACAAGGAGTTGCGTGACAAGTCCGCCGACAGAGTGGCCGATCATGACGGGGCGATCGTAGTTGCCAACAACCCTTTGCATTGTCGCGACGACGTCATCAAGACTGAGTTCGCCAAGTCCTTGAGGAGGACTTTCACGCAGCTCCGCCGGATCACCATCGTGCAATGGCCAGGCAGGAACAACGCACTCAAAACCATGACGGGAGAAGTATTCTACCCATCTCGTCCAACTTTTCGGATTCTGAAACATGCCGTGCACAAATACAATGGTTGTCATAGCACTTCCTCTTCTGTTGGAAGAAGGCGAACGACATCAAAGGGTAATCGTTCCAACAAGCGGGCCGCGCCCAGAGACTGCAAATGACCGCTCTTGAACGTCCCCCCGCACCAATGCATGCCATCAGCTCTTTCCGATGCGAACCCATGCCCGCAGATAAATCCCTGAAGTCCATCGGTCGAGGTACAAGCAGCACGAGACTGAAGACCGTTCGTCCGTCGACAACCATGGCCATCGCTTACGCAGGCCTCGATCAGTGTCGTAGGAAGACTGGTCTTTTGCGCATAAATATGCTTCCGGCGACGACATAGGTTTCAATAGCAAGAGGATCCCATGCCCCAAAACATGTTCGACCTGACCGGACGGGTTGCAGTGGTAACCGGTGCCAGCCGTGGCCTTGGCCAATGGATCGCACTTTCCCTTGCGCAAGCCGGGGCAAGTCTCTGTGTTACCGCTCGCGACGAAACGTCGCTTGATGAGACGAAACAGAAAATCGAAGCCCTTGGCAGGACATGCCTGACCAGCGCCCAGGATGTCACCGACGTCTCCTCCATCGACGAAACGTTGAACCGGTTTGATACGATTGCAAGCGGGATCGATATCCTCGTCAACAATGCCGGTTGCGAGCAGGTGGCTCCCTCGCTCGATGTCGATGAAGCGATCTGGGACAAGATTATCGGAACGAACCTAAAGGGTGCCTTCTTCTGGTCGCAGGCCACAGCACGGCGGATGTCCAGTCGGGCCACCGGTGGAAGCATCATCAACCTCTGCTCTCTCACCTCATATGTCGGCATTCCCACAGCCGTGCCCTACGGCTCTTCGAAGTCTGGGCTTCTCGGCATGACACGTGCGCTCTCGGCCGAATGGGCCCCGCTTGGCATCCGCGTAAATGCGATCGCTCCCGGTTACTTCCGCACAGCAATGACGGAAGGCTTCTACCAGGACGGAAACTGGTCGGAGCGGATGCTCGACAAGATCCCGCAGAAGAGGTTCGGTGAACCTTCCGATATTGGCGGTGCCGTGGTCTTTCTTGCGAGCGAAGCCTCTGCCTATGTCACCGGGCAATGTATTGCCATTGATGGCGGTTTTCTGGCGTCCATCTGAGGCTGCCAAACGCGGTCCTTGCCCTTGACAGCGACGGGTTCACCATTACACATGCTGTATAGACAACTATAGACAATAACGGCAACGAAGTCGTCGACTTCCTGGGAATCTGCCGGGCTCAAGTCCGGCGTCCTCGCGTGATCAGAAATCCTGCTGGAGGCACCCGTTGCGTTGCGCTCCTGCCGGCCGCATCCAGTTTTTGTCGGCCACGACCTTGTCGTGGCAAAAGGCCGCTTGCGCGGTCTAGAACCAAGGGCCCATGCAAATGACTGACGTCACCTTCCACGACTATTCGAAACTTGGTGCTGGCGAGAAAGTCGCTCTTCTGCGCCGGTCCGAGACCGATATCTCGGCCTTCATCGAAAAGGTTGCGCCGATCTTGGAAGCCGTGCGAACGGAGGGTGATCGCGCCATTGCCCGCTTCGGACGTGACCTCGACAAGGCAAATGTCACGGAAGAAACCATCAAGGTCACGGAGGCGGAGTTCGATACGGCCTTCACGGCAGTCAGTGAAGATGTGATCGAGGCAATCACCTTCGGCATCGAGAACATCCGCCATTTTCACGAGGAACAAAAGCCTGAGGCCATGTGGCTGAAGGAGATCAAGCCTGGGGCCTTCGCGGGCGACCGCTTCACACCGATCAAGTCGGTCGCGCTTTATGTCCCACGCGGCAAGGGGTCGTTTCCATCCGTTACCATGATGACCTCCGTCCCGGCGGTTGTAGCAGGTGTTCCAGAACTCGCGATCGTCACGCCACCAGCACCTGACGGCAGCGTGGATGCCGCAACGCTTGTCGCAGCACGTCTCGCCGGCGTCAGGACGGTCTACAAGGTCGGCGGGGCGCAGGCTGTCGCCGCTGTCGCCTACGGCACGGAGACGATCAAACCCGCGCTCAAAATCGTCGGACCGGGAAGTCCATGGGTGGTTGCCGCCAAGCGGAGCCTCGCCGGCATCATCGACACCGGGCTTCCGGCCGGCCCTTCCGAAGCGATCATCTTCGCTGACGACACCGTTCATGGAGGCCTGGCGGCACTCGACCTCCTGATCGAGGCCGAGCACGGCCCCGACTCCTCCGCCTATCTCGTCACCCATAGCCGCAGGGTTGCCGAGGAGGCGCTTGGCGCCCTCCCAGAGCACTGGGCCCGCATGACCAAGCAACGCGTAGAATTTTCCAGTGCCGTCCTTTCAGGCAGATGCGGCGGTATCATCCTCACCTCGTCGATTGAGGAGAGCTATGATTTCGTCAATGCCTATGCGCCCGAGCACCTTGAGATTCTCTCGCAGGATCCCTTTGCCCATCTTGGACACATCACCGAGGCGGCGGAAATCCTCATGGGACCTCATACGCCCGTCAGCATCGCGAACTTCTGCCTCGGGCCGAACGCGGTGCTTCCGACGAGTCGCTGGGCGCGGACATTCGGTCCGCTCTCTGTGACCGACTTCGTGAAACGCAGTTCGATCGGCTATGTGACGGCCTCTGCCTATCCCGAGTTTGCCAAGCGCGCCCATAAGCTTGCCGAATACGAAGGGTTCTCGTCCCACGCGCATGCCGTTTCAGCCGTCCGTGATGACTATCTCCCGAAGCGAGGTTAAAGCGATGAAGGCCGTTCGCCTGCACGATGCGCTCGATCTTCGGGTCGAGGAAATCGAAAGTCCCGGCCCTCCACCGGCGGGCTCCGTAACGATCGATGTTCGTGCAGCAGGGATCTGCGGCTCGGACCTTCATAATTTCCGGACGGGGCAATGGATCAGCAGGCGTCCGTCGACCGCCGGGCATGAGTTCTGTGGACGGATATCGGCGATTGGAGAGGGTGTCGAAGGGCTTGCCGTGGGCGACCTGGTCGTCGCCGACTCCCGATACTATTGCGGTGAATGCAATGCCTGCAGAGCCGGATGGACCAATGTCTGCGAGCGGCTCGGGTTTGTCGGTGAGGTCTGCGATGGCGGTTTTGCCGAGCAGAGCCAGTTGCCTGCAAGGCTTGTCAGGAAGCACGATCCGTCACTCGTCCCTGCCATTGCCGCCATGGCCGAACCTCTTGCCGTGGCCCTTCATGCCGTCCGTCGGCTCTCCCCCCGCGTTGGCGAAGCGGTCATAGTCATCGGCTGCGGCTCGATTGGCTGCCTTTGCGGCCTGCTTCTGTCGCGTCTTCATGACGGAAAGCTGCTCTTTGCGGACATGAACGTGGACCGCGCAAACATGGTCGCCAGGATCTGCGGCGGAGCCGCGGTTCCGCTCGACAAGGTAAAGACAAGAGACGGTCTTGACGGCGCCTCCCTTCGTTACGCATTCGATGCCACCGGAAACACCAAGGCGATCGAACAGGGTATCGAGATCCTCGATGGAGGCGGCACCTTTGCTCTCGTCGGCATCAGCCACGGGAAGATCGATCTCGACCCGAACACCCTGGTCGAGCGCGAGATTGCCCTTGTCGGATGTCACGCCTTCGAGAGTGAGCTTGGCGATGCCATCGCCCTCTTGCCCGAGCTTCAGTCTTCACTTCTGGAATTCATCGACGTCCGGCCCTCGCTCGACGACATTCCCGATGCATATCGCCAATTGAGCGAAGGGCGGGCAACCAAGCTGAAAACCATTATTCGCATCGCCGATTGATCAAGACACGCAAGGCGTGAGACGGAGCTTAAATATTGACCGGTCTCTCAAATACCGCGCTGCCACTCTACGAGAAGGTCAAGGACTTCGTCCTCGACAACATCGGTAACGGCAACTGGCCACAGAACGGGAGGCTCCCGTCCGAGCACGATCTGGTATCCTCGCTCGGAGTGTCCAGGATGACTGTCCACCGCGCATTGAGAGAACTGACCGACAAGGGCTACCTCAGGCGCGTCCAGGGAGTCGGCACCTTTGTTTCGCCTCCGAGAGCCCAATCCACCCTGATCGAGATCAGCAACATCGTCAGCGAGATAAAGGACCGGGGAAGTCGACATCGGGCAGAGGTCATCGTCCTGGAGAGAATCGAGAAGCCGGATGAAATGCTGCTCGGGGCATTTGAATTCACAGAGCTCCGACCGGTCGACCATTCCCTCATCGTTCATTGGGAGAATGACGTTCCTGTTCAACTGGAGGAACGATACGTCAATCCGGCACTTGTGAAATACTATCTCGATCAGGATTTTACGTCTGGTGCGACCTACGATTACCTACAGCACAGTACGCCACTGACCGAGGTCGAGCATCTGATCAGCGCCATTCCCGCGACGGAACGGGACGCAAAGCTTCTGCATATCCGTGAACGTGACAGTTGCCTGGTCCTCAACCGGAAGACTTGGACCGGACCGACCGTCGCTACAGTCAATACCTTCACCTATGTCGGCAGCCGCTATGCGCTCGGGAGCCGATACCTGCCACCAGCAAAATGACTGGTTAGGGTAGGTCGTGGCGTGGAGGCGCTGAATGGAAAGACATCAGCCTTACCGGGTAGCGACAGGGCGACATTAAAATGTATGCCAAATCGAAAAGCACTGCCATCACACCCGCTATTCCGCCTTGATGTTCGGGCGTGAAACTTGAAAAGATGCAACGCTAACAACGAGAGAAAGAGGGGTTTGAAATGAACTACGCTATCATCAGCAGGCACGTTTACCGCGGAGCGCTGGCACTCGGGATCGTCGGTGCGCTCGCCTTCAGTCCGGTTGTCGCACAGGACATCCCGGCAAAGCCGGAGGCTGGCACCTTCAAGATCGGGATCGAGCCATGGCTCGGTTATGGCCAGTGGCACGTGGCGGCAAGCAAGGACCTGTTCAAGAAAGCCAATCTCGAGAACGTCGAGCTGGTCAACTTCACCGAGGACAAAGACATCAACGCCGCGCTCGCAAGTGGTCAGCTTGATGCCGCCAACATCGCCACCCACACCGCCATGGGCATGGTCGCTGCCGGTCTTCCGGTAAAGATCGTCTCCCTGCTTGATTTCAGCCTGAAGGCCGATGCCATCCTCGCCGGCAGCGACGTCAAGAGCGTTGCTGACCTCAAGGGCAAGAAGATTGCCTTCGAGGAAGGCACGACCAGCGATATCCTCCTGAACTACGCCCTTGCCAGCAACGGCATGACCATCAAGGACATAGAACGCGTGCCGATGCCAGCAGCCGACGCCGGAACCGCATTGATCGCAGGACAGGTTCCCGTTGCAGTAACCTACGAGCCTTACATTTCGACCGCACTTGCCCAGGACAAGAACATCCAGCTCCTGTTTGAAGCAGGCAAGGACCCGGGTCTCGTCTCCGACGTCCTCGTCGTTCGCGAGGAAGTGCTGAAGGAAAGGCCGGGACAGGTGCTGGCGATGATCAAGGCCTGGGATGCGGCACTTGCCGACTACAAGGCCAATACGGAAGAGGACCGCGCCATCATTGCAAAGGCCGTTGGTGCCTCGCCGGATGATCTGAAGACCGCCTTCGACGGCGTTCAGTACTACACCTCCGCGGAGGCTTCGAAGGCCTTTGCCGGTGACTTCAAGAGCAAGACCTTCGCCGATGTTCTGAAGGCAGCCAAACAGGCCGGCCTTCTCACACAGGACGTTTCCGCTGACAGCATGATCGACACCTCGTTCGTTGACGCCGCGAACAAGTGACCTCTGCCAACGGAACCGTAATGTCTAGCTCCAAAATGCCCTCGACATCCAAGGAAAGATCCCGCGCGCAATCGCGCGCGGGCGTCGGCCGGCCGCCAAGCGCGTTCCGGATCGGCGATCCGATCGGCGGCCGGGCCTTCTTCATGATCGCTCTTGCCGTCTTCGTCCTGCTCTTTGCCATCTGGTGGATCACGACCGGCACCGGTTGGGTGAAGCCTATCTTCCTGCCCTCTCCGACAGCGGTCTGGGCCAAGATGGTCGAACTCGCCGTCGATGGCACTCTTTGGACCGACGCGGGCATCAGCATCTATCGCATGCTGGTCGGATTTCTTCTGGCCTCAGCCATGGCAATTCCGATCGGGATCATGATCGGTTGTTTCAAGACATGGGAAGCGGCCATCGAGCCTTTCGTCGATTTCGTTCGCTACATGCCGGTCGTTGCCTTTGTGCCCCTTACCATTCTTTGGGCCGGAACCGGTGACATCCAGAAATTCGTCATCATCTGGATCGGAACCTTCTTCCAGCAGGTGCTGATGGTCATGGACAGCGTCAAACGCGTTCCAACCGACTTCGTCGGGCTTGGCCGCACGCTTGGAATGTCGGAAACCAGAATCCTGCGCCGCATCGTCCTGCCATCCGCCCTTCCCGGGATCTGGGATACCCTGCGCATCAGCCTGGGCTGGGCCTGGACCTGGCTTGTCCTTGCCGAACTTGTCGCCGCCACATCCGGGCTTGGCTATCGCATTGTCGTCTCGCAACGATATTTTCAGACACAGACCATCATCGGTTACATTCTGCTGCTTGGCTTGCTCGGCCTGATCACCGACCAGAGCATGAAAGCGCTCGAGCGCGTCTTCTTCCGCTATTCCTCGAGGCATTGACATGAGCGAACCCAAACTCAAGATCGAGGGCCTCAACAAGTGGTACAGCGGCAGGAAATCCCGCGTTCATGCCTTAAGCGATATCGAGCTTGAACTTGCCGACAACGAATTCGTCTCCCTGGTTGGCGCGTCCGGGTGCGGCAAGAGCACGCTTCTTTCCATCGTCGCGGGCCTGCAGGGATTTGATAATGGCGTCCTTCTGACGGATGGCGCTCCGATTGTTGGCCCGGGGCTCGATCGTGGGGTCGTCTTTCAATCCTATACGCTCCTGCCATGGTTGACGGCGCAGCAGAACGTCGAATTCGCCCTGCAGGCGGCCGGGATGAGTTCCGCCGAATGCCGGGATGTCGCTCGCCATCACATCGAGCTGGTCAAGCTGGACAAGTTCGCCGATGCTTTTCCCTCGCAACTCTCGGGCGGGATGAAACAACGCGTCGCCATCGCGCGTGCCCTCTCCTACCGTCCGAAAATGCTGTTGATGGATGAGCCATTTGGCGCGCTTGACGCACTGACCCGTCACCAGATGCAGGAGCTTCTAACCCAGATCTGGGAGGAACACCGGCTGACCGTTCTCTTCGTTACCCATGATGTCGAAGAGGCCGTCTACCTCTCCGATCGCATTCTTGCGATGAGCATCAATCCCGGGCGCATCAGTACGACCTTCAACGTCGGGCTTGGACGCCCCCGAAATCAGGAGATGATTTCAACGACGGAATTCATCGCGCTCCAAAAGGAAGTGCTCGCTGCCATCCGTGCGGGCTCCCAGGGCGAACTGGAACATTGAACCCCACGGAGGCCGGCTCGCGGCATCGGCCTCCTTCGTCACTATTCACAACCAAACCTTCCCATCAAGTTCAGCATGATGCGTCCGACGTCGTTATCCTGCGACGGGTTTGGCAGCGCACCGATCCAGGCCACGGAGCCCGTCGAAAAGACAACGCCCCCGCCTTCATGCTGATAGATCGTCATGTCTGCCCGCCGAAGGGCAGTTCGCTCGGCTTCGCCGCCTGCGACCCAAAGATCGGGCCGCACCTGGAAGCTCTCGTCAAAGCCATCCGCAACGGCGAGGCGAACGAGATTCTTTGGTGTCTCCTCCGAGCGGATGACCGCATCGATCTCGTAGCCGGCAGCACCTCCAAGCACGCCGCCTTCGGCTCCGAAGGTATTGGATAAAACGCCGTCAAAGAGCCACGCATAGTTGCCATAGTGGCTTTCCTCGAGCCGCCGATAGGGTCGAGACTTGCCGAAGCTCATGATCACGTAGGTGACGCCGACAAGAGCTTGCGGATGATGAAGGCCGCGATCCTCCCAGTTTCCACCGGGCTCGCCGGTCATTGCGAGATGGATTTCGCCCGGTCTGCCCGACCAGATGTCGTTCTTCCCGCGCCGCAGCTCCATTTTGTCGCCCTGGAACGCTACGACCCAATAAAATCCGTTTCCACCGAGGTAAGCAAGGCTACCGCCGGAACTGAGATATTCCTTCAGCCCAGTCATCATGGCCGATGACCAGTATTCCGGATGACTGCCTGTCAAAAGCAGTCGATAAGGCGTGATGGCTGCTCTTCCTTCGTCATCGAGATCATGGTCAGTCAGGATGTCGACATCAATTCCATGGCGGCCGAGAAATTTCAGAAGCTGCAAATCGACCGGAAGGAGATGCGGCGAGTTCGAGAGGGGATAGTGATAGTCTGCGCGAAGGGTGGCGCGAGGCCGCCGACTGCTTGTGAGGCTGACCCCGCTCATGTCGCTGTGGACGTCGTAAAGGCTCAGGAAATTGTTGTCGATTGCGAAAAGGTGGGAACGATCGCTGCCATGCCACGGATACCGGTCCGGCGGCAGCTGTTCATCCGCGTATGCGAGATAGGTGGCGGTCGGCAGGAGCACGGCAACCGATGACGTAGGAGCTTGCGGGCGAACAAAGAATGGAAGCTGCTCAACCCCTCGGTCCGTCTCTATTGCGACGGCATAGACGCCCGGTCGTGCGTCCGCCGGCACCGATATGACGAGATCGGCTGCCCAGTCGAAGCCGGCAAAGTCGTCATCGTGCAGATGGATCGCGTCAAAATGATCGGCGTCGACACGCGGGTCGTGAATCTCGCCGGTAAATCGAGGTGAGGCAACCGCAAAAGTCGGAGCATTGCAAATGCGAAGGTCTGGCCCGCCACCATCCATAGGCTTGAGGCTCTCGACAGGGCCACGAACCGGGAAGCACCAACGCAATTTACCGGATGCGGTCTTAAGACTGATCCTCCCGATGCGTGCGTTGAGCGTCAGTTGCGCGTGTGAGGCCTCGGCGCCAATATGGATGGTGGCTGGTTTTGGCAGGCCAGATGTCCTGCTCTCCACTTCCCTTCCACCGTGATGGGGCGAAAGCCTTAAACACAGTTCCCCGGCATGGAACGAGAGGGATAGACCGTACCAGGTCTCATTGGCGATCGTCGCGACGTCCGTGCCATTGGCCTGTAACCGTCCATCACGATCGATGGTCAGCAAGAAGCCCGGCCAAGTGATGACGGGCTTCACGACATCATTGGAGGTGAACAGAATCTCGACATCAAGGACGAAATCCTGACCGACATCGAACATCGGAATTTCGACCCAGGAGCCGAGGTCGTATGCTTTTACCTCAAAAGACCGAGATGCCTTCCTGACTGTCCAATTCAGGTGCTCGTTCTTATCCCGGTCAATTGTCACGACCGTGGCCTGCGCCGTTGGGTCGGCACAGGAAACATGACACGCTACCCAGCCTCCTGCGCGCACGCTCCACGGCTCAACGTAGCCGACCGCAGGCATCGCGCTATGATTCAATCTTCGTCGCATCGCGTTCCCGTCTCTTCGTGACCGGCTCCTACCAAATCAGACGAGACCAATCCTGCACGAAATGCCTCAATGGCGAAATCAGCGCCTTCGGCATTGCCGGCGGTCAGTGGCTGCAGCTCACCGTACGGCGTGACGTCAGGCGTTTGCCGGAACCGTTCCGTCAGGTGTTAGGCTATCGACAGCTTCCGGAAGAGATTTCGATAGCCGTGAGATAATCTCGTCGCGGTCCAGTCCGGTCTTTCGTTGCAACTCTGCCAGTAGCTCCGGGCCCAGCGCCTGCACCAGCTCCGGGTGATCGATCGGCTGATTTGGACCTTGATTGACCCAGGAGCCCGCCACCTCTCCCTTGCCATTCTTCGAAAATTGATCAAGCAGACTGCCAAGCCCATCGCTCACGACTGATCCAACCGAGCCGCCCTTCAACAAATCTCCAACACCACCCGGCCTGAACAAGCCGCCCAGCAGTCCCCCCAATCCGTTATCAGCGCCGCTCGCCTCGGTGCCTCCGGCAGGTTGTCCCGCGGTTCCTTGCCCGCTGTCGACAAGCTTTCGCAGAATTTCCTGGATTTTGTCCCTGTTCTGGTACCCAGCCACAGCCAATACGCCCAAAAGGGCTGTCAAATTCCTGTTCATGGAGCGCTCCTTGTTTTGCCGCAGGTCCAAGACTTCGAGTCCGGAAATCGAAGTCGGTCCCATAATTCCTGCACTGCGGGTAAGTTCCGAAAATCCAGTCATTGCGGTGTGTTGCTCGACGAGGGCCTTTCGTCGTCTCGCGAAGCGAAGCTTCGATAGCCCAGCCGTTCGTGCGGCAAAGCCCGCCAATTTTCGGACATCAGAACGCGGTGCCGTTGTGCCGTCGACCTCGACCGTTGAGGGGTCGCACCGAACGTTCATCGCAGCTCAACGAATGGCCTACGATTGCCAACAGCGTATGACATGCTCCCCAATCGCGGAGATCGCCGTGAGGTACCGTTTCAGAGTCTTTGCTTGGTCGCTGCGCTCTTGCCGTCGGAACTCTTGGAACGCTCTTCGAAGCGATCGGCACCTTTTGCCAGATCCGACCCTTTCTGAGCTTCAACTTTTTTCTCTTCCTTGGCGGCGTTCTTCCGCAATCCGCGTGCGGAGTCTCTACCTTTTTCGGTCTTGGCTTCCTCGATACCCATTTTGGTCTCCTCTGCGTCTCTCGCAGATTAACGAGTGGCCATTGACTTCGTTCCTGCCCACATCCGCCGCATAGAGGCCAAATCAGAGGTGAATTTTCTCAGACCTGCGACAAGTTTGAAACTAGACGAAAACCGCATCGCCAAGACGGATTGCCCCTGGCTCATCCGGTCGGCAATAGACCCCCATATTGCGGTTCCCAAATTTCATCACGTTCCGGAGAATGTCGGGATCGTTTTCCAGACCATCCTGAGCGATGATCGTAAAACCGCATCGTTTGGTTGGCGCGATTACCGTCGCGGCGACATTTCCAAGACGAACAGGCGCGTCGATCCAGTGCAGTTCGGCAAACCCGGAAAGATCGGCCTCAGCCTCCAGATAAATGTTGGGTCGGAACCTACGTCGGTCAGGATTTCCACTGGGGTGGATCTCCTTCAGATGGTCGACCGAAGCGCTTGTCAGAAGATGCAAGGGTGATACCTCGTACCGGTCAGCCGCAAATAAAGCGTCGCCGGACGCGGACCCCGTTCTCTCATATGGTCTGACCGCCACCTCGAATTCAAAGAAGCTCGTGAGCGCCTCCAGCAGCCGCGGCGCAGTGATAGGAAACCAGTTGTGGCCGGGCACTTGGACTTCCACATCACCATCCGACGCGGTCCGCGACTTGACAAAGACCGCTCTTTGCCAGCGCTTTTCACGCTCGGGATATGCGACCACACCCGTCGCCGCATCGACCAGGGCAAACTGACGATCACCGACAAGGCCAGTCGCCGTAAGCCTACATTGTTCGATCTGTTCGCCCGTAGTTGAACTGACTGGATATCGCCACAGCTCACGGATCGTTCCGACCTTGCGCATCCATTGAATCCCCATTGCAGAGGCCCGAACCTGTGTCGGTGTCTGGCCAAAGATGCGCTTGAACGTGCGCGTGAAGTGAGAGGCATTCTCGTAGCCGACGTCAAGAGCAATTTCGATCAGCGACGTCTTCGATTGCACCAATAGCGCCCGCGCCCTCTCCATGCGCACGCGTGTGTAAGCCTGTGCGGGAGACTTCCAGCCTTGATCAGAAACAATCGCTCAAGTTGTCGCCGTGACAAACGAACCGAGGCTGCGAGCCTCGGGATCGTCATCCCACCCTCGATGTGCTGTTCCATCATGATCATCGCGGCTTTCACGCACTTGTCTTCATAGTCATCGTGCAAAGGGCGCCGGGCTGGATGTCGCCGGCGGAACGCGCCTTTTCGATCTGCAGGACTTCCAGGGCATTTCTCTCGGCCTCGCGACTGATATACCGGAGCACGAGGACGGCTGCGATATCGGCGGCGCTGCTTCCGCCGGCACAGGAACCGCGTTGCCGATCCAGGTTGAATATCCGATCCGATCGCACGGCAAGATCGGGAAAGCGTTCGCGAAATTCCTTGTAGTGCAGCCAGCTCACGCATGTCTCATGCTTCGTCATCAATCCAGCCTCGGCAAGGATGAATGAGTCGGTGCAGAGACCGATCAACGGGATCCTGGCCGCATCCGCACGCTTGGCGAAAGCGATCGTGTCGCGATCGACCGGATCCATGGCTGTCAGAAGTCCCCCAACAACAACAATGTCATCAAACTCGCCGGATCGACGAAATCCGGGGTCGGGGCCACCTGCACGCCGCAGCTGGAGGTGATCAGATGCCTGGTACTTCCAAGCACCTGCCAGTTTGCGGTCACGCGTCCCGAACGGTCGTGCTCGTCGCTCGCAGGCCTCAGCGTATCGACGAAGAGCGCAAACGCTGAAAGCGTAAAGGATCGAGCGAGCACGAATCCGACCT
Source organism: Rhizobium sp. BK399 (assembly GCF_014194695.1). Lineage (GTDB taxonomy): Bacteria > Pseudomonadota > Alphaproteobacteria > Rhizobiales > Rhizobiaceae > Rhizobium. The sequence goes on from NZ_JACIAH010000017.1 coordinate 63,359, forward strand.
TCAGACGGCTGGCGGATTTGCCGACCGCGTCTCCCTGCCTGTAGTTGGTAGCTCATCGAGCTCACTCGCGCAGCGCGGTTTGCCTCCAGCTCGATGAAGCCTTCTCCAGCCATCTGGCGCATCAGTTCTCGCACCGGGGGGCGCGACAAGCCGAATTCTTCGCTCAGCGCTACCTCGTCAAGGACAGCACCCGGGGCAAGCTCCATGATCCGCATAGATCACGGCCACCGACGCGGCGGACCGAACCGGACCGATCTCGCGAGGGCGATTAGCTCAGTTGGTAGAGCGCCTCGTTTACACCGAGGATGTCGGGAGTTCGAGTCTCTCATCGCCCACCAGATTCCTCACAAATGTTTCAAAATAGATGCGTCGTATCACAGACGCGCCTCGCGATATCGTGTTTTCTCGTTCCGGTTGGCAAGGTATGCAGTGGCAAGGGGGACAGCCTGAGGAGGCTTAACCCGGAGAGGGTTTCGGCCTGCCATGAGCACCCTGTGACTGCAGTCATCGCGATCACTATGACGATGATTGTGAAGCCGGAGCCAGAAGACTTCTCGGGCCCCGCCCGAGCTTTTTACTCGACGTTCTCCTCGGTCATGGAAGCGATAGAAAGTTCAAGCTTCCATCGAGCTCCTTGCTGGAATGGACAAGGGCCACGCGCGCCTCTCGGCCTCTATCATGAACGGCGTCGTCGCCGCGCCGGTGGTGGTCGGTGACCTGTCGCATGGGTCCCCATAGATCAAGCAATGCATGATCGCGCTACATCACACGATTGATATGCATTCGAGACTTGAGTTGCATTGGCCGTCACGCTGCTTGGGCCGCGTGCTTGGATGCAAGGCTTGGGTCATGCATCCGATCCGCTCCCATCCCGGGGAAAAATCTGGCGCGAGCTCTACAATCCGAGGTCAGAAAGACCAGGATGGTCGACCGGTCGAGGGCCGCCACGGTCCCACCTGTACTTGCGCTCCTGTTCCTTGATCGGCAGATCGTTGATGGAGGCGTATCGGCGTCGCATCAGGCCGTTGGATGCAAATTCCCAATTTTCGTTACCATAGGATCTGAACCAGTTGCCCGAGTCGTCATGCCATTCGTATGCGAACCGCACTGCTATCCGGTTTTCGTGAGCCGACCATAGTTCCTTAATAAGTCGGAATTCCAGTTCGCGCGCCCACTTGCGCGTGAGGAAGCCAACGATTGCTTCGCGACCGGTGACAAACTCGGCGCGATTGCGCCATTGGCTGTCCTCGGTATACGCGAGCGAGACCTTATGGGGATCGCAGGTGTTCCATGCGTCTTCGGCACCCCTCACCTTCAAAACGGCACTTTCGATGATGCAAGGAGGGAACGGTGGGCGTTCTTCATGCATTTGCATACCCCTTCCGCTTCGATCGCCGATTTGCTGCAAATATATTGCCAATGAATTTTTGCAGGTCCTAGGTTCTCAGCCAAATATTGGTGCTTGGACCCCGCTGCAATGGGAACGGTGTTAGGGCTGCCAATCCCGATCGATGCGTGCCTCCTCTGTGAAAGGCTGTGAGCGGCCAACCATCCCTTCTGTGGACGCAGCAACACCATGCAGGCAGCAACTGTCAGGGGCGCAAAATCGAGATAAGAGGCGCCCAGAGCGGTGGATTGAACGAGCAGCCAGGTCCGTCCGCTTGCCACGTCCGGCCAAGGTCGTAACACAAAACTGGACGCTTGGAGGAAGGACGTTTCTGCCGAAACCCGTGTACATTGACCAACAGGCGTGGGAACGAGTATCACAGGTGTCGGCGACGCCTTTCGGGCGAAACAGCGCGCCCATCCATGAGCTCACGGGCGCGCCTCGAAGAGGAGCAAATGTTGACCGACAGCCTTACGAATTTTCGGGTAACGTTGGCCTCACGCCCTGTTGGCGAGCCGACCGAAGCGAATTTCAGGATTGATCGGCGGCCGGTGCCCGAGATTGCCGAAGGAGAGATCCTGCTTCAGGTCCTGTACCTGTCGCTCGACCCATATATGCGGGGTCGGATGGATGCCGCCAAGTCGTACGCCGCTCCCGTAGCCATTGGCGACGTCATGGAAGGTGGAACGGTCGCGCGCATATTGAAAAGCCGGAATCGCAGCTACACGCCTGGTGAGATCGTACTCTCTCATTCCGGTTGGCAAAGCTATGCAGTGGCAAATGGCGACGGCTTAAGGAAGCTCAACCCTGAGAGTGCGCCCATATCCACAGCTCTTGGGGTTCTGGGCATGCCGGGCTTTACGGCCTACGCCGGTCTTCGCAATATCGGCAAGCCGATGGCCGGGGAAACCGTTGTCGTGGCGGCGGCCAGCGGGGCAGTCGGATCCGCCGTCGGGCAGATAGCCAAGATCAATGGCGCGCGCGCCGTTGGGATTGCAGGCGGCAAGGAGAAATGCACATTCGTTCTCGACGAACTTGGTTTCGATGCTGTTATCGACCACACCAAGGCGGATTTTGCTGACGCGCTCGCCGCCAGCTGTTCCAATGGCATTGATGTCTATTTCGAGAACGTTGGCGGCCCGATCTGGGATGCGGTATTTCCCCTCCTCAACGATTTCGCCCGCGTACCCGTTTGCGGCCTGATTGCACACTACAACGGCGAGGTTTCTGCACGACCGGATCGGCTGACTGACGTCATGCGGACAATCCTTCGCAAGAGCCTGACCATTCGTGGCTTCATTCAGCGCGAATTTGCCGACCAGCGACCGGAATTCTACCAAGAGGCATCAAAATGGATTGCCGAAGGCCGCCTGAAATATCGTGAAGATATCGTGGATGGCCTGGAGAATGCGCCAAGGGCATTCATAGGCCTTCTGAAGGGTCGAAACTTTGGCAAGTTGATTGTCCGCGTAAGCGAGTGAGTGGACAGTCAGCTGTCAAGAGACCCTATGTCCGAGCCGGCCGCCTTATCGCCTTGGCCATTTACGACGAGTGGTCGCGACACAACAGATGGGAGTGGTCGACCAGCATATTCCGCCGTCGCTAGATTTGCCGCCCGCAAATCGGACTTTACCTGTGCCAGCAGAGCAGCCCACCAACTGACTGCGATCGGTACGCTCGGCCGCTCTCGGGCTTTTCGAAGCGGTCAGGCGGACCGCTCTACCTCCGGCAACACCTCGAAGAGATCGCCGACGAGACCGTAGTCGGCGACCTGGAAGATTGGCGCCTCCTCGTCCTTGTTGATGGCGACGATGACCTTCGAATCCTTCATGCCGGCGAGATGCTGGATGGCGCCTGATATGCCGCAGGCGATGTAAAGGTCAGGTGCCACGACCTTGCCGGTCTGCCCGACCTGCCAGTCGTTCGGGGCGTAGCCGGCATCGACGGCGGCGCGCGAGGCGCCGACGGCGGCCCCGAGCTTGTCGGCGACCGGCAGGATGACTTCCTTGAACTTCTCGGCCGAGCCCAGCGCCCGGCCACCCGAGATGATGATCTTCGCCGAGGTCAGTTCCGGACGCTCGGAGGCCGACAGCGCCTCCTTGACGAAGGTCGAGAGACGAGAAGAAAGGGCTGCCGTCGAGATCTCCTCGACGGCAGCAGTTGGGCCTTGGGGACCGGCCTGGGAGAACGAAGCGGTGCGCACGGTGATGACCTTCCTGGCGTCGGTCGCCTTCACCGTCTGGATGGCGTTGCCGGCATAGATCGGCCGCTTGAATGTGTCCGCCGAGACCACTTCGATGATCTCCGAGACCTGGGCGACGTCGAGCAGGGCGGCAACGCGCGGCATGACGTTCTTGCCGGTCGAGGTGGCGGCGGCAATGATCGTATCATAGCTTGCCGCGAGTGAAACGATCAGTTCGCCGAGCGGCTCGGCCAGATTGTTGGCAAGCGCGTCGCTTTCGGCGAGCAGCACCTTGGAGACACCGGAGAGCCCGGCAGCCGCATTGGCCGCTGGTTTGGCGCCCTTGCCGGCGACGAGCACGGTGACGTCGCTACCCTGCTCCTTGGCAATCATAGTTGCTGCCGTCAGCGCCTTGGCGGTCTGGTCGGAAAGGTGGCTGCCGTCGTGATCAGCCAGAAGAAGAATGGCCATGGATATGTCTCCCTTTCTCGAACCCTAGAGGACGCCGGCTTCGGTCTTCAGCTTCTCGACCAGCTCGGCGACCGACTTGACCTTGACGCCCGCCTTGCGGCCGGACGGCTCTTCGGTCTTCAAGACCTTCAGGCGCGGCGCGGTGGAGACGCCGAAATCGGCGGGGCTTTTCTTGTCGAGCGGCTTCTTCTTCGCCTTCATGATGTTCGGCAGCGAAGCGTAGCGTGGCTCGTTGAGGCGGAGATCAGTGGTGACGACGGCCGGGAGCTTGACGTCGATGGTCTGCAGGCCGCCGTCGACTTCCCGCGTCACGGTTGCCTTGCCATCACCGATTTCGATCTTCGAGGCGAAGGTTGCCTGCGCGGTGCCAAGCAGTGCCGCCAGCATCTGGCCGGTCTGGTTGGAGTCGTCGTCGATCGCCTGCTTGCCAACGATGATGAGGCCCGGCTGTTCGGCGTCGGCGACGCCCTTCAGGATCTTGGCAACGGCGAGTGGCTCGACGGCATCGTCGGTCTCGACCAGGATCGCCCGGTCCGCGCCCATGGCGAGTGCGGTGCGCAGCGTCTCTTCAGACTTGGCAGGACCGATCGACACGACAACGACTTCCTCGGCCTTGCCGGCTTCCTTCAGCCGCAACGCCTCCTCCACCGAGATCTCGTCGAACGGGTTCATCGACATCTTCACATTCGAAAGCTCGACGCCTGTGCCGTCCGGCTTCACGCGGATCTTCACGTTGTAATCAACCACCCGTTTCACGGGGACGAGAATTTTCATGAATGCACCTGTTCGTTAGAGTTTGGAAACGAGCCATCGCTTGTCTTCCCTGCGGTACCGAAAGATTCGACAAGTCGCATTCTTGGTCTACAGATCCTTTGCTATGCGCAGGCCATCGTAGATGGCCGCATGGGTATTGCGCGCCGCCACCGCGTCGCCGATCCGGAAGAGCTGGAAAAGTCCTTCCCTATTGCGGACCACCGACTGCGGCTTGCCTTCCAGGAGCTCGTCATAGGAGGTCTCTCCGAGATTGCTCGAAAGCGGCTTGAGGTCGAAGTAGAGCTGATCGAGCGGGATCGTCCCGTGGTTGACGACAATCTGGTCGACGATGCGCTGTTTCGACACACCGCCGTAATCGCTGCCGACCATGGCGACAATCTGGTTTCCCTTCCTTTCAGCGGATTCGAGGCGGAATGTAACTGTGAAGGTCACGTCCAGCTTCTGAAGAGATCGCATGTAAGGGACGAGGTTCATGGCCATGACCTCGGGGGCGAAAGAACGATCGGGCGTCATGATCTCGACCTTCGCGCCCGCCTTGGCCAGGAATTCGGCGGCCTGGAGACCAGCGTGGTCTCCGGCATCGTCGAAGACGAGGACATTCGTGCCGGGCTTCACATCTCCGGAAATGATATCCCAGGACGACACGACAAGATCGTTGCCCCTGGTCAGAACCTCGGTGTGAGGCAGGCCGCCTGTCGCGATGATGACGACGTCGGGTTTCTCCGCCGTGATCGTGTCTGTCTCTGCCCACGTATTGAAATGGAAAGTGACACCGAGTTTTTCGCACTGGGCCATGCGCCAATCGATGATGCTGATCATCTCGCGGCGGCGTTCGCTCTGGGCAGTCAGCCGGATCTGCCCACCCGGATTGCTTGCCGCTTCAAATACGACGACCTCGTGACCGCGCTCGGCGGCGACGCGAGCCGCTTCGAGACCAGCCGGCCCTGCGCCGACTACCACCACTTTCCTGGGGACATCGGTCTTCGGGATCACGTGGGGCATCGTTTGCTCGCGTCCGGTTGCCGCGTTGTGGATGCAGAACGCCATGCCACCCTGGTAGATCCGGTCCAGACAGTAGTTGGCACCAACGCACGGCCGGATGTCTTCTTCCCGTTTCTCGATGATCTTGCGGACGATATGGGGATCTGTCATGTGCGCGCGTGTCATGCCGACCATGTCGACCTTCCCGGCCGCAATGGCGTAACGCGCCGTGGCAACATCCGGGATCTTTGCCGCATGGAAGGTCGGAAAGTTTGTTGCCGCCCTGATTTCGCCGGCGAAGTCGAGATGGGGCGAGTTGGCCATTCCCTGGATCGGAATGACGTCAGTCAGACCCGGATCAGTATCGATATGCCCGCGAATGACGTTCAGGTAGTCGATGAGGCCGCTGTCGCGAAGTCTGCGGGAGATTTCAAGACCTTCCTCCTTGCCAGTGCCGCCGGGAAGGCGTTCGTCAGCGGTGTAGCGGACGCCGAGGATAAATTCGTTCCCGACCCTTTCTCGCATCGCCCTGAAGACGTCGAGACAGAAGCGCATGCGGTTTTCGAGTGACCCTCCGTACGGGCCATCGAGTTCGTTGGTCAGCGGCGATGCGAACTGATCGATCAGATGGCCGTAGGCCTCGAGCTCCACGCCATCCATGCCGCCAGCCTTCATGCGCTCGGCGGCGTCGGCAAAGTCCTTGATGATGCGCTCGATATCCCAATCTTCAAGCTTCTTCGGAAATGCCCGATGCGCGGCTTCACGATGATGGGATGGGGCAACGACCGGGAGCCAGTCCCCCTTATCCCAACGCGTTCGCCTGCCAAGGTGGGTGAGCTGGATCATGATCGCAGCACCCTGCTCGTGGACGGCGTCCGTCATCTCCCTCACCCAGGGTACGATCTCGTCCTTGTATGCCAGAAGATTGTTGAAGACAGGCGGGCTGTCCTTGGACACGGCTGCAGAGCCGGCCGTCATTGTCATCGCAACGCCACCCTTGGCGCGTTCGACCGTATAGGCCCGGTAGCGCTCTTTCGGCATGCCATCCTCTGGATAGGCTGGCTCATGGGATGTCACGATGATGCGATTGCGCAGTCTGAGGTGCTTGAGTTGGTACGGCTGCAGGAGGGGATCGTTCGACATCTGTCGTGCTCCGAATTAGCAATCGGTCAGGACGCTAGGTGGAATGTACATATGTGTCAACATTGAAAACATGAGGGTTAAATTTTATTGACAGTAATGTACATTTTAATTGTGTTGACCTTAACCATTTGCTAGGAGTTGCTCATGGACCAGAGTTTGAGCGACAGTGGCTGGCGTGGATCGCAGGAGGGATGGCTCGAGGCAGCCTATGACGTCCTGCTGGAGTCTGGCATTGATTCCGTGAAGATCCTGCCTCTGGCAAAGAAGCTCAACCTGTCTCGCACGAGCTTTTACTGGTTCTTCAAGGATCGTGAAGAACTTTTGGCCGGACTGGTTGCTCGCTGGCGCGACAAGAATACAGGGTCGATCGTAAAGCAGTCCGAAGCCTATGCGGAAACCCTGGCGGAAGCGATGCTGAATGTCTTCGACTGCTGGCTGGACAGCCGACTGTTCGACAGCAAGTTCGAGTTTGCCGTGCGCAGCTGGGCATTACAGTCCGACGAGATCCTGCGGGAGGTCCAAGAGGCGGATCGAGCACGGATGGATGCGCTTGCCATCATGTTCAAACGCTTTGGGCATTCCGAAATCAGCGCTGATGTTCGCGCCCGGACGACCTACCTTGTGCAGATTGGCTATATCTCGATGCAGTCAAACGAAAGCATCGCACTGCGCATGAAGCGCATCCCTGAATACATCGCGATCTACACGGGCGAAGTCCCTCAGCAGCGAGAGCTTGACCGGTTCTTCGCCAGACACGGCTACAAACCAGGCTAGGGAACGAGATGAGCGGAAAGGTTAGGATCGGGATCATTGGCGGCGCCGGATGGCTTGGCGGTTCCATCGCAGAAGCGATCCTAGCCGCCGGCCTCGCCGATCCCGATGATCTGACACTGTCTTATCGCCGCTCGCAGCCAGATCGCTTTTCCGCGTCGCACTGGACACAAGACAATCAACGTCTCGCGGACAGCTCGGATGTCTTGATCCTGTCGGTACGTCCGCAGGACTGGGGCTCCGTCCCTGTCACAATGCGAGGGAAACTTCTGATTTCGGTCATGGCCGGCATCCCCCTCTGCGCGCTTTCAGAACGGCATGCGACCGAACGGGTTGTCCGAGCCCTCCCCAATGCCGCTGCCGAAGTCTCCCTATCCTATACGCCCTGGATCGCCTCAGCTGGCGTCGATGCCGTTGATCGCAGCCTCGTGCGCAAAATCTTTGGCGCGTGCGGCGTCGAAGATGAAATGAAAAGCGAGAGCGACCTTGACTACCTCACGGGCATGTCGGGCACCGGACCGGCTTTCCCTGCGCTTCTTGCCGCAGCCATGATGGGGCATGCGATTGATCAAGGTTTGCCAGCGGATGTTGCTCGAAGAGCCGTCCTGACGATGCTGATTGGCACGGGGCGCCTGCTGGAACGACGGCAGGACTGTCCGACCGAAATCGTCAGCCGCTTTCTAGAATACCGCGGGGTGACCGCTGCTGGCATCGACGAGATGCGAGCATCAGGATTCGACCAGGCTGTGTTCAATGGACTGGCCGCAGCCTTCAGGAAATCGGTGAGTATGGGAGACGCTTCCTAACGACCGTTGAGGTGGGTTCGCGGCGCCCCGCCCAAAGATAAACGCCGCTAAAAAAGGGAACGATAATGAACAAGTTATTGGCTTCTACGTGCATGGTATTCGGGCTGCTGGGAGCGGCCTCCTACGCAAATGCGGCGGACTGTGGCAGCGTTACGATCGCGAGCATGAATTGGCAGAGCGCGGAAGTTCTGTCGAACCTCGATAAGATCATCCTGAACGAGGGATATGGTTGCAGCGCAGAAATCACCGTTGGCGACACCGTTCCGACCATCACCTCAATGGCCGAAAAAGGCGAGCCAGACATTGCTCCCGAAGCCTGGATCGATCTTCTTCCGGATGTCGTGAAGAAGGGCACGGATGAAGGGCGCATCGTCAAGGTCGGCTCGCCACTTCCCGATGGCGGCATTCAGGGTTGGTGGATCCCGAAATATCTGGCAGACGCCCATCCGGATCTGAAGACGATCCCCGACATGCTGAAGCACCCGGAACTGTTCCCGGACGCCGAGGATGCGTCGAAGGGAGCAATTTACAACGGACCGCAGGGCTGGGGCGGCACAGTGGTCACCTCTCAGCTCTACAAGGCGTTTGATGCTGAAAAAGCAGGCTTCAAGCTTGTCGACACCGGTTCTGGTGCCGGTCTCGATGGCTCGATCGCAAAGGCCTACGAGCGCAAGCAGGGTTGGGTCGGCTATTACTGGGCCCCGACTGCGTTGCTTGGCAAGTACGAAATGGTGAAGCTCGACGCCGGTGTTCCAGCCGATGCCGCCGAGTGGAAACGCTGCAACACCGTTGCAGACTGCGGCGATCCGAAGCCGAACGCTTGGCCGGTCGACACGATTGTCACGCTGGTTGCAAAGCCCTTCTCCGAAAAGGCGGGACCTGATGTGATGTCCTACCTCGAGAAGCGTTCGTGGAGCAATGATACGGTCAACAAGCTCATGGCCTGGATGACCGACAATCAGGCGAGCGGGGAGGACGGCGCCAAGCACTTCCTGAAGGAAAACAAGGACATCTGGACAAAGTGGGTGTCGGAAGACGCTGCGAAAAAAATCGAAGCCTCGCTTTGATTGGTTGAATGGGCGGCGCGTTTGGACACGCGCCGCCACTTCACAAGCCGGAAAGTAACCAGGAGACTTGTCACGGCTCTTTCAGAGAAAAGGGGAACCGCATGGAATGGTTTTACAAATTTCCGCACATGAACGACGATAGTCTTCGTGACCTCAAAAAGATGATCGACGACGGATTTCGAGGTTTCACGAGGGCATATGGCGACTCCATCGAGACCTTCTTTTCTCCGTTGCAGCACTTTCTGATCGCTGTTGACCGGTTCATGACCCAGACGCCGTGGCCGATCATAACACTGATGGTCCTCGTGATCGCATGGCTGGGAAGCCGCAGCCTGAAGATTGTGCTCGGCTGTCTCGTAACGCTGCTGCTCATCGGCTACTTCGACATGTGGGACGACACCATGCGGACCGTCTCGATGATCTTCGTCTGTACGGTCCTGTCGATCGCACTTGGCCTGCCGATCGGCATTCTGATGGCACGATCGGACCGGTTCCAGCGCGTTGTCCATCCAATCCTCGACGTGATGCAGACAATGCCGAGCTTCGTCTACCTGATTCCTGTTGTCATGCTGCTCGGGATCGGACGCGTGCCGGGTCTCATCGCTGTCGTGATCTATGCGATCCCGCCGATGATCCGATTAACTGACCTCGGCATCCGGCTGGTCGACAAGGACGTCCTTGAGGCCGCCGATGCCTTTGGCGTTTCGAATTCCCAGAAGCTCTTCAAGGTGCAGATGCCGCTGGCCCTCCCCACCATCATGGCCGGGATCAATCAGACCATCATGATGGCGCTGGCGATGGTCGTGGTGGCCTCGATGATCGGCGTCCAGGGCCTTGGACAACCGGTGCTGAAGGCGATTGCCAATCAGTACTTCACCCTCGGCATTTTCAACGGCCTTGCCATTGTCGGCATCGCAATCATCTTTGATCGAGTCAGCCAGGCATACGGCAAGCGGCTCCAGAAGCATCGGGAGATCGTCCATGGCTGATCATGTTTTTGGCGGCATCAGGATCCGCCATCTGTTCAAGATCTTCGGTCCGAACGCGCGGTCCCATATTGAGGCGGTTCAGAAAGGCCTGACCAAGACCGAATTGAACCGGAAATACGGCCACGTGCTCGGCCTGCGCGACATCAATATCGAAATGCCGTCGGGCTCGATCCAGGTCATCATGGGCCTTTCCGGTTCGGGAAAGTCGACGCTCATTCGGCATATCAACCGGCTGATCGATCCGACCGCCGGCGAAGTGCTCGTCGACGGTGTCGACGTGGTCAAGATGGATGAATCCGAACTCCGGACGTTCCGCCGGCACCAGACGGCTATGGTGTTTCAGAAGTTCGCGCTCCTGCCGCATCGCAACGTCCTCGACAATACGCTCTTTGGTCTCGAGGTCCAGGGTGTAGAGCGTTCGAAGGCCGTCGACGTCGCCATGCGATGGCTGGAGCGTGTGGGTCTGAAGGGCTTTGAGGAGAAGTACCCGAACCAGCTTTCAGGTGGCATGCAGCAGCGCGTCGGCTTGGCTCGCGCCCTTTCGAATGACGCGCCGGTGCTCTTGATGGATGAAGCCTATTCGGCACTCGACCCGCTGATCCGCACGGATATGCAGACTGTTCTCATCGACATCCAGCAAGAGATAAAGAAAACCATCGTCTTCATCACACATGATCTCGATGAGGCACTGAGGTTGGGGGATCAGATCGCCATTCTGCGCGATGGCGAAATCATCCAGCAAGGCACAAGCCAGGACATCGTGTTGCGGCCGGCCGATGAGTATGTCGCCAATTTTGTGAAGGAGGTGAACCGCGGCCGCGTCGTCCAGGTGAGTGCCATCATGAGCCCCTTGCGGGCCGGTGCTCCCATCGGTGGCTACACCATCGACGCCTCGACGACCGTTGAGGAGGCCGTTCGCCAGCTTGCGTCGGTTCCCGAAGGCGATGTGACCGTCATCGGTGAAGGATCCCGTCCTGTTGGCGTTGTCACGTTCCGCCAACTTGCAACTGCAATGGTCAACTCGGACACTGCCCAACCGCACGAGGGTGTCATTGCCCTCGTCCGGTGAGGCTATAGCAAAATATCTGACCCTCGTGCTCGCCGAACGCGAGCATGAGGTCTCGTGACCGGTCAATTTCAGTGGATCGCGGTTTTGCGATCGAGATCCCTGGAAGCAAGTTCTCCTGAAAGGCGTTCTGGGTGTGCTCCACCAGGCTCCCATCTCCCTGCCCTCTAGCCCGTTGACACCCAAGACCCCTCGTTTAACCCAAGCAGTGACCTGCCTCCGGGAGTGGCTATGCCCGAAACATTTCCCCGCCTCTTCAGCCCGCTTCAGATTCGTGGGCATACGCTTCGCAATCGGATTGTCTTTGGCGCCCATACAGCCAACATGGCCTTCGATGGGCTGCCGACGGAGCGCCATGTCTCCTACTACGCTGAACGTGCAATCGGCGGCGCTGCAATGATCGTCGTCGAACCGATGCCGGTCCATGCGTCAGCCGTTCTGACCCGAGGAAACTTCCGGCACTCTGATGACAGTGTCATCCCGCATTTCGAGAAGGTTGTCAGCGCCATAAAGGACAATGGCGCAGTGGCGATCCAGCAGCTCTATCACGTCGGAGCGCACGGTGATTCCGACAACTCCTTCCACCCGCACTGGTCGCCATCAGGTCTGCCGAGCTACCACGACAGTGACGGCTCGCATCCGATGACCGAGGCCGAGATCCTCGAGACGATCGACGGCTTCGTCCAGGCCGCACGACGATGCCACGAGGCCGGCTTCGATGGTGTCGAGGTCTGGGCAGCCTATCTTGGCATGGTCGACCAGTTCTGGACGCCCTGGAGCAATCGACGCGACGACCAGTGGGGAGGTTCGCTCGAAAACCGAACGCGCATGTCTCGCGAGATTCTTGCGCGGATCAGGGAGACCTGCGGACCGGACTTCATCATAGGCATTGCAGTCAGCGACGAGCCGGATGTCAAGGCGGCCCTCCAGCGAGACGAGCTTGCGGAGATTGTGAAGCTTCACGACGATCTCGGTCTTATCGACTACGTCACGTGTGGATCGGGCGGCTACCTCGATTTCTACAAGCTGATGCCGACGTTCATCTATCCCGAAAAGCTCGGCGCCGATCTTGCCGCATATCTCAAGAAGGTTGTCAAAAACGCCGTCGTCATCGCCGAAAGCCATATCCGGACCCCTGAAAATGCCGAGACCGTCCTTGGCGAAGGCGCATCCGACCTTGTCTCACTCGTTCGTGGGCAGATCGCCGATCCCCATTTGGCGCGCAAGGCAAGCGAAGGGCGTGCCGACGACATCCGGGGCTGCATATCCTGCAATCAGATGTGCTGGGGGCGCCGGTCGAGGGACTACTGGATAAGCTGTCTGATCAACCCTTCAGCGGGGCGTGAATTCGAATGGAACGGCGATCGCTTTAGCAGGACATCAGACCCAAAACGCGTCCTTGTCATCGGTGGCGGGCCGGCAGGTCTTGAGGCCGCAAGAGTTGCGGCGGAACGCGGCCACAAGGTCGTCCTCTCCGAAGCCGGAACGCGTCTGGGTGGCAACTTTCTGCTTGCAGGACTGCAGCCGAGGCGCGCGCAGATCCTTGATCTGCTCGCCTGGTATGAACGCCAACTGGAAAAGCTCGGTGTTGAGGTCAGGCTGAATACCTATGTGGAAGCCGATGACATCGACCCATCAAAGGTGGACGTCGTCATCGTTGCGACCGGGTCCTATTCGCCGGAGACCGGATTTCAGAAAGCCTTACCAACGATGGAAAGGATGCCCGGCTTCGACAAGAGTGGCGTTTTCACCGTCGAAGCCGTCATGGCCAGACAGGCAAGGCCAGGCAAACAGGTGCTTCTGCTGGATGAGGCCGGTGGTTGGCGCGGCTGCGGAACGGCCTGGAAGCTTGCGGAGGACGGCCATCGCGTTACCATCGTCACACCCGATCCGCTTGTCGGGAAAGAGCTTCAGAGAACGGCTGCCGATGTGCCGATGCGACAAGCCCTGAAAAAGCTTGGGGTTCAATGGACTACCGAAGTCAGCATCGTCGAATGGCACGGAAACGGCGCGACTGTTCTGGACCACAACAGCGGTGAACACAGCTTCATGGAAGCGGACGCACTTGTTATCGCGACGACCAATCACGCAATGGACTGGCTGATACCTGGCCTGACAAAACTGGGCGTCGTCGTCAGACAGATCGGCGATTGCGCGGCACCGCGGCAGGCTCCCTATGCGTTCTACGAAGGCAGGAAGACGGGATTGGAAATCTGACATGTCCGACGACGTCGTGCTCAAACGAAGGGATGCCGAGGAACTCGCCATGAAGGCTTGCCTGGCCTCCGGCGCAGACAAGTCGAGCGCACGTTCGCTCGTGAAAGCCACACTGTCGGCGGCGAGTTACGGGCCGCCAACGCTCGGCTTTCCACACCTCGTGGACTATCTCAATGGTTTCCGTCAAGGACGGATAAATTGCAACCCCACACCACGGCTGGACCGCGCCTTTCCTGCCTTCCTCGTTTCAGACGCAGATCGCGGCATCGCGCAGCTGGGCTTCGATCTCGCTTTTCCAGATCTGCTCGACGCGGCCCGTAAATTCGGGATTGCCGTCTTGACGCAGACGAACAGCTATACCGCTGGCGAACTCGGGTACTATGTCCGAAGGCTTTGCGATGAAGGCATTATCGGACTGGCCGCGACAAACGCAAATGCCATGATGGTGGCCAAGGTCGGGGGCAAAGTGGTCTACAGCACAAATCCGATGGCATTCGGATTTCCGCTCGGCGACCACACGCCGCCGCTCATTATTGACCAGGCATCCAGCGCGACCGCTTTCGTCAACATTATAAGAGCTGCCGAAGAAGGAAAAGCGATCCCCGAGGGCTGGGCAGTGGACGAAGACGGTCACCCGACCGATGAAGCCTCAAAGGCGCTGATGGGAGCCCTGTTGCCGTTCGGCGGGCGCAAGGGCGCCAATGTCGCGCTTCTGGTGGAGATGCTGGCGGCTGGTCTGTCGGGCGGCCCCTGGTCGCTGGACACGCCAGATTTCAGGTCGGGAGCTCAGTCCCCTGGGGTTGGTTTGACCGTGATCGCAATTATGCCAAGGGAAAATGCAGAAACGCAAATTGAGCGTGTCCGCGCCCAGGTTCGTCGTCTCCAGGATTACGGTGTGTTCGTCCCGGGAGTGAGCGGGAGGGACCCCGCACCGCTTCCATTGGAACTCACCATCCCTCATAATGTCTTCGAAAAGATCGGGGCCATCATCGCCACTTAGAGGAACGTTAACGCCAGCATCGAGTGGCTCGTCATGGATTGGTCCGGGTTGGTTTGCCATTCGCCGCATTTGCCTCAATTGGTAAACCCGGCTCTCCACGTGCCTTAAGCGGAGGACGAGGCACTGGATCCGATCAGGTTTTTCAGTCCGCTATGCATCAGAGAAGCGGGGGTATCAGCGACACCCGCGAAAATTTCCCGCAGCAAATCAGCCAGGAGGTTCACCACCAGTGGCGAGTGACGCTGTTTGGGTTTCAAGAGCCAAAGGTCAACTTGCCCGGCTGGCTGCAATGGCTTTCGAACCGCCCTCGAACTGTCGAGATCTAGCCCGACATACCATTGCGTGGCCCCCATTGAACAGAAGGTCATTATGTTCGACAGCTCCATGCATGATGTGAGCCTTCCTGATGCGCTTAACCATTGGTGTTTTCTCTTCGTTGGTGATCAATGAATTGTTTCGGGCGATCTCCCCGAGCTATAAGCGGCAAGCCGACCGAGTTGCCGTTAACCGCGTGTCGCTGACGAGTAAATCAACCTCCTTTCACAACAGGCGGCGTCGAATGTGCGAAGGCCTTTGCTAGCCTTGAACTCGACCAGGAATGGAGGCCGGACCCGTGAAGTCTGCGAGAAGCTGGAAGCCGTGCGCGGATGGCGAGGCATGGTTGGCTTGGTACGCGGAAGAAGATCTTCCTGCGCGCGCCACTATTGGCGTCGCTGACCTCGGTGATGCTCGCCGGTTGGTCGAAATCACGGCAAGTGCGGCCGTAAAGGAGGCCTAGCCTCGGAATCACCAGGTATCTTCCGCCCGGAGCATGCTTGCGGGGCCACTCACCTGTTCGAGGTGTGCCCCTCACCATTAGTATTAGCGGCTCTGGAAACAATTCCCTGCGACACCAAATGACATCAGGCGCTCGGCCATCGACCCCCCGATGACCAGCGCAGGTCGGCTCGCACAGCAGCATTAGCCCCGGCACGCGAGCCGGCCACCCCCTCAACCAAAGCGCGCTGATAGAGCAGAAGCCCAGGTACTCTTCCTGCAAGAGTCGCCGCTACTCCATCAGTCTTCAAAAGAGCTTCGGTCCTGCGTACGCGCTTTCCGAGCGGTACTTCCTTTCTCACTCTGCCGGTTTTAACTATTAGTGATTTGTAAAATACCACATAAAGACGAACTATCGGATTTTAACGCGTTCAGGTTTCGGAGCCGACCCCAGCCCCTCCGAAACCAAACAAGCGTACGGCTTGGGCCTAGGCGAATTGCTCCAGCCGTACGCTCCTCTGGCCTTGTGGCAGCTTAATCGAAAGGCGAACTCGCCAATAGCTGGCAATACTGCTAGGTTTGATATAGCCGCAACGTCGACGTGTTAGGGGGAGGCATGGCAAGCATCTCTACCACACCGGATTTCGTCTCCGAACTCGTTCGGGCCCTAGACCAAATCCACCTGCTCACTCCCAGCGAGCGAAAAGATCTGGTCGTCCGCGGCGTTGCCAGCATCCGCGAGCTGCAACATACACTTGATGCCAGTGGAGTGGATACACCGATGGCATCCCGCACATTGCGCGATGTGGAGACGTTGATTGCCGAGATGGACGATACTCCCAACGAACTCGTTGCCGCCGCTTTCGTCGTTTTATGTGACCAAATAAACAGGCTCCTGAGGATCTGTGAGACCACATCTGCGAACGAAGACGGTGAAGTGCCTGCCTAAGCGGTTTTTTCGTTGTGGCATTTCAAATCTCCTTTCATCTCCGCGCGCCCTGGTCGCACTCAAAATCCTGAGAGCTCGCGCTATCGCCATCCAAAAACCGGCATCACGACATGCCTGATACCTAATAGGCAAGGTCCCGCCAGACCTGATGCGCGGGAGCCTCACGCTGTCTTTCAGTGTCTACAGATAAGTGTTCGATCAAGGTCGCACTCAGGCGTTCATGTCGTTTAGTAATACGCATCGAGGTGGCGATATGCGAGATTTTGAAAACAAACGCGAAAACGACGAAACGCCAACGCCTGCACCGCTGCCTGAGGGCGAGGAGTTCTTCGACCCTTGGGAGGAAGAATTCCGCAAGAGCTTCTCCAAGGACGATAAGGACTTCGATCTTTTCTAATCCCGCTATTTCTGTCCAACGATCCGGGACAAATCGATCCTCATCCCGGCCCCGGCGGCGTTTTGCCGCTCGGCAGCTTGTGAAGCGTCGGGTATCCATGCAGGTGGAGCGACGAAGCTAAGGGAAGATTGGATGTTGATGCCTCCAATGCTTCCCAGAAGGTCGCCATCCGCCGGCATGTGGGAACGACTCGCGTCATCCGGGATTTAGAGTGAGCAAGCATCATCCACCCAGCATCGTTGGTTGCGGTCGTAGAAGGGTTAAAGCGATGGAAGTCCACACGAAACTTCTTCCGAAAAGTGAGTGGGTGCCGAATAATTCGCTGCTGCCTCTCATCGTCTACAAGTCAGCAGTCGATCCAACGGGCGACGCCGCGCAACGGTTCGAGGCCTTGTTTCAGGAAAATGGCTGGACTGGAATCTGGCGGAACGGGATATTCGATTATCAACATTACCATGTACACGCGCATGAGGTCCTGGGGATTGCGAGGGGGAAAGCTTCCGTCCAGCTCGGTGGACCTGCAGGGATCAGTTATGCTGTAAATGCCGGGGATTGCCTGGTCTTGCCCGCTGGGACGGGGCACTGCCTTGTCGCGGCAAGCGACGATTTCCTGGTGGTTGGTGCTTATCCGCCTGGCCAACATGCGGATATCAAGAGGTCAAGCGCAACTGAGGAGGAGCTCACGGCTATAAAAAACTTGCCTCTTCCCCCAACCGATCCCCTGACGGGCCATCCCGGGCCCTTGCTGAAGCACTGGCGATCACCGAACGCGGATCAGATCTGAGGCAAGGCCCGGTTCGCTTTCCCCAGTGCGTGCAGGTTCAGTCATTCCCGAGAGATTTGCTTGATGAACGTCAGTGGTTCAGGAAAGAAGACTGTCGATGCGAATTGGCAACTGCCTGACACGCTTTCCTGTCGCGTGAAACACGGCGCTCGCGACCGCTGCAGCGGTACCGACATTGCCAAGCTCACCTAGCCCCTTCACGCCAGCGGGGTTGACGTCGTTGTCGGTCTCGGGGACCAGGATGACCTTAACCTCCCCGATGTCGGCGTTCACTGGTACGAGATAATCCTGCAGGTCGCGATTGACGACACGCGCGCTCCTATGATCGAATTCGGTCGCCTCGTGGAGGGCTGACGAGATGCCCCAGATCATGCCTCCCATCAGCTGGCTGCGTGCGGTTCTGGTATTCATGATCCTTCCGCCCGCAAAGGCACCAACAATGCGCGGGACTCGGATTTCGCGCGTGCGACGATGGATGCGCACCTCGACGAATTCGGCCCCAAAGGCATATTTAATCATCTCGCCCTTCTCACCGCTCACCATCTCCATATTGCCCTTGTAGAGCTTGGAGACGGCCTCCGGAGAAGCTGTGTCCGGACGAAATTCCGTGTATTGCTCGATAACGCCGCTTCCGAGATTTTTGAAGGCATCCCTCAGGTCCTGCGAGGCGTTGCCGGCAATCAACCTGCCTCCCTTGAAGCCTATCGATCGCGGATCGCTTCCTGCCAGGGGTCCGTCGTTTGCCGTGACTACGGCTCGTGTGAGCTTGTCGCGGATTTCGCCACATGCCTTGATGATGGCTGACGATACGCTTGCAGTCGTATTGGATCCGCCAGCGACCGGGGCAGGCGGTAGGCGTGTGTCACCCATTTCCACCTCGACCACGACTGGATCGAGACCCAACTGCTCGGCGACAAGCTGAGCCGCGACTGTGCGGATGCCCGTTCCAATCTCGTGAGACGCCGTCTGTATCCGCGCGTGACCGTCATCGGTCAGCGTGATCCGGACCGCGCATGGGGCGACGTTGGAGGGATAAACTGCCGTGGCGCAACCCATGCCAATCAGCCAGTCACCATCCTGCGTGCTGCCGACCTGCGGATTTCGAGTGGACCAGCCAAATTCGCGTGCTGCCTGATCGTAGCACTCCATTAGGGACCGGCTTGAAAATGGCTTGCCCTCGATCGCATCCCTGCTCGCATCGTTAATCCGGCGAAATTCGACCGGATCCATGTCGAGAGCGACCGCCATTTCGTCCATCGCACTTTCCAGCGCGTAGACGTAAGGGGTCTCCGGTGGCGATCGCATGTAACTTGGTGTCGGTCGGTCGGCCTTCACCAGGAAGACCTTGGTCAGGACCGAGCCGTAGTTATAAATGCGTCCAGTGGTTTTCGTGCCGCCGACGACATAAGGATCGGGACGCGATGTCACCTCCCACCCCTCGTGCTGAAAGGCCAAAATCCGGCCGTCGCGCGCAGCGCCCATCCTGACATGATGACGGGTCTCGGCGCGATATGTTTGGGTCGTGAATGCCTGCGGCCGCGTCACGACGCAGCGTACCGGCCTGCCCAATCTTCGCGCCGCCAGCGCGACGATTGCCGTGCGCGGCGTGATCGGTCCCTTTGAACCGAAGGCTCCACCAATATAAGGGCTAACCACTCGCACGCGGTCGGGTTCGATCCTCAGCTGCCGGGCTATTTCGACCTTCCAGCCGTAGACATTCTGCGACGGCTCGTAGACGGTCAAATTATCACCCTGCCAATAGGCGGTCGTGGAAAACAGCTCGATCGGATTGTGGTGGTGCGTCGCCATGCCGTATTCGGCATCGATCTTTACATCCGCCTTGGCAAAATTGGCCTCGAAATCGCCGGCCTTTACGTCTTTGCCGAATTCCTCGCTTGCCTGCGCTGCAGCAACCGTTTCCGTTCCGTCCGACCCGAAACCTGTACTTGGTTGCTCTTCCTCGTAGTCGGCGTTGATGCGCATTGCCGCTTCGCGGGCGACCTCGACCGTCTCGGCCACCACAAGAGCGATAATCTGGCCGTCATGCCAAATCTTCGTATCGTGCAATGGACCGATCGATGTCGATCCGGAGGTTCCAAATTCCGGCGGCTCCAGCTCCTTGCCCACGTCCTCGTGCGTTAGCACGTCGAGCACGCCGGGAATGGCACGTGCGTCTTCGAGGTGAAGCCCCTTGATCCGGCCACAAGCGATAGCGCTCGTGACGAGATACCCATGAGCGATATTGTTGAGCGGGATGTCGGCGGGATAGGATGCCTTGCCCATGACCTTGAGCCGGCCGTCCACGCGCGCAAGTGGCGCTCCCATGTTTTCGCCTGGCGTTGGCGCAGCTTCACTCTTGCTCATAAGCTCATCTCCCGGACTTCCATCAGAGCGCGCACCAGCGTCTGCTTTCCCAATTCGACCTTGAATGAATTGTGTTCCCGAGGCTTTGCTTCCGCAAAGGCCGCATCCGCCGCGGCATTTGCGGCTTCCTCGGTCAGCGGTCGCCCCCGCAGCACGTCTTCGGCTGTTACCGCACGCCAGGGCACGGTCGCCAGTCCTCCGAGACCGATGCGCACGTCACGCACGTTTTTACCATCGAGATCGAGAGCGACCGCGGTCGAGGCCAATGCAAATGCATAGGATTGGCGATCACGGACCTTCAGATATGTGGACCTTGAAGCCCATTGAGGAATTTGGACGATGATGGCGGTAATCATCTCGTCGGGCCGCAGGACCGTTTCAATGTCAGGCCGGTCCTCCGGCAGACGATGCAGTTCAGAAATCGGGAGGCGACGGTTGGCATCCCGGCCCTGGATCTCGATCGAGGCGTCCAGCGCGATCAGGGCTTGTGCGAAATCGCCATGATATGTTGCAATGCAAGAATCGCTTACACCCAGGATCGCATGCTGCCGGTTGAAGCCGTCTATCGCCGAGCAGCCGGAACCTGGAAGGCGCTTGTTGCAGGGCCAGGAGATTTCGCGAAAATACTCGCACCGCGTCCTCTGCAGCAGGTTGCCGCCGAGCGTCGCCATGTTTCGGATCTGGCGACTTGCTGCAAGCTTCAGGCTCTCGCTCAGCATCGGGCATCGCCGGTTGATTTCGGCGTGGTCCTCCGCCTCACTCATCCGCACCAGGGCGCCAAGCCGGAGTTCCGAACCCTCGAGTGCGATCGTACGCATGGCGGTTTCCTGGATCGGGTTGATGTCCACAAGTCGAGAGGGACGATTGACTCCGAGCCGCATGTAGTCGGACATGTTCGTACCGCCAGCAATAAATTGCGACGGGGCATCGGTTGGGGGCTGCTGATTGACCTCTTCCATTGCTGAAAGAGCTTCGTGCAGCGTGTCGGCCCTCTCGTAGATGAAGGGTAGCATCAGACCTTCTCCATCTCTTCACGGGCCTGTTTTACGGCTTCAACGATGTTGGGATAGGCAGCGCACCGACAGATGTTACCGCTCATGTATTCCCGGATGTCTGCGTCGCTGTCTGCATGACCCTCCTTAACGCAGGCAACACCAGAGATGATCTGGCCGGGGGTACAGTAGCCACACTGAAAGGCATCGCAGTCGATGAACGCCTGTTGCATCGGGTGCAGCGTTCCGTCGGCAGAACAAAGACTTTCGATGGTCGTGATCTCGCGACCCTGGTTCATCGCGGCAAAGCTTATGCAGGATAACGTCCGCTCACCATCCGTCAGAACAGTGCAAGCGCCGCATTGTCCGTGATCGCAGCCTTTCTTCGTGCCGGTCAGGCCCGCGTGGTCGCGAAGGAGGTCCAGAAGCGAGGTGCGGCTGTCGACATTGAATTGATACGACTGCCCATTTATCCGCATGGATATCGCCACAGCCTCGTCTGCATTGCGCCTCTCGGATTCCTGGGCTTGCCCTGAAGCTGCGGTGGCTCCTTTGAGCGGGATGGCTGCAGCGGCAACCGTGATTGTGCCTGTCATGAGGGTTCGCCTGGTAAGGCCGGCACTTCCGGCGTGCGTGGGTGAAGGCATGCGGTCGTCCAACGTTCTTCAGATTTCGTTTGCCCGCCCCAGCCAACGAGGCTTGTCGACCGTGCGCTAACCTCTCCTCGGCGAAAGAGTTCCAAGGCGCGGTTGGTTTTTCCTGGCTTGCTTGCCCTGGCCCGAAGCCAATTTCGCTGAGTTTGCGATCTCCCGATCTGAAAACATTCTCAAGACCGACAGCGGGCGATGCCGATTGCACCTGTGCCGGCCCGATACCACGAACTCTCCACCACTTAGAGTGAGGCTTTGTGAGTTTCGATTACTATCGAGACGTAAGGCGATCAAGCGGACGGCAGCCGCGTCGGGTTCGCGGCGTCAGCTGGTCTTGCAGCTTGCGTGCTTCTACATCAGTCTTCGCAGAAGTGCGCGCAAGCCCGGCTGGCCCGCTTCGACCGCGGCATCGTTAATTGGAAACCATCTGGTTATCCGTGTCGCCTGCTCAGGGAAAGTATCGGCGACCGACGTCACATGGATGATGTGCGAGGTCACCTTGTATCGCTGCCGGTTGGTGTCCTTGACATAGGTGAAAGCACCGAACGGTCGGACTGCCACCCGACCGCGTATTCCGGCCTCTTCGAACGCTTCCCGCTCAGCGGCCGCATGGGTCGTTTCGGTACCTTCGATATGACCTTTCGGCAGACCCCAGCGCCCATTTCGCTTGCTGCCGACAAGCAGAATCTCAACGCCTTCTTCAGTGCGCCTGAGACAGACCGCACCCGCCTGTTGAATGTCCGGGACCCGGTGCGACAAAATGGATTGATACTCCGGGGTGCTCTCTAACATAGCATCGCCTCAGCTTGGCAATCACCGGCGTCCGGGGACCCTCTAGACCGGTCGGGGCTGGAGTGTCCACTGAAATGGGTTCATAGTTCAAGCGATGAAAAGTTGAATTGTTTGCCGACTAAAAACGTTCCAGGTTTACGCTGGAAAGGAGCGGGTCATGGCGGAAGTTGAACCAAAGCTCGAGCTGGTGACCTCGGACAGAGACAAATTGCTTGCCTGCGATCTCCTCGGCAAGCCGGATGAGACAATTACCCAGAACGCGGTCTAAAAACTCGAAAGTCGAAGCCGTGCTCGACCGGGGAGATGTGTCCGCCGGCGAGCACCGAAAGCTGCCTTCAGCGCTTCCAAGACCAGTGCTTCTGCCTTGATCTCCTCAAGCCTGGCTTCCAGCTCCGCCAGCTTCCCTTCAATTCCTCGACGACCGACACCATGCCAGACCAACTCCATCGACAGGGCTGGAGGTAACAATTTTCGCGGTCTGAATCTTGCGGCTTTTGCTACCTGGAAAAAACTGCGCAACGGCTGCGTTTGGTCGCGGATAGTCTCCCCGTATTCAGGATCAACTCATCTGGTCCATCCTGGACGGTCTATCATCGTGTCGTGTCACGTTGCTGTGTAACGAAAATTAAACTTAACGATTTCTTAATTAGTTATCTCTAATATTCTGATCGGAACTTCTCCCAGTTCCATGTGGCGAGACTGGCCCGCCTCGGCGGGCCTCTTTTACGCGGCTGCTGCCGTTAGATGCGGAGACCTTTGAAGCACTTCGATGCGTTGATCCGGGAGCCGACCCCAGCCCTCTTTGGATCAACGAGCATCTGGCCGGAGACCAAAGCGGAACCTCCGGCCAGATGTTTCAGGCAAATGCGGGTTCGGCTCCTCCCTGTCGTCATTGCGAAAATCATCGTCACTTTTGGCTGAAACGACGCAACAGGATCTTGGGCAGTGCGCTCCTGCGCGAGCTGCGCTCGCTCGTGTGTCTGGCTACTCGACCTAGCCCCGCGGTTGCGGGGCTCTTCGTTTGTCCGGGCTATGTGGTGACCGGGGCGTTCTGTACCACTTCTTTGAGAAGCAGCGGTCAGGGAAACAGCTCCTTTTTGGGAGCCTGCACGCCGTGCGTGCCATCATATCCATTGACCTGCGATGGCACCCAACCCTGCGGCAGGCTCGACGGTCGATAGACCTCGACTTCGAGGGGATAGCACGCCGCGGCATCCGACGAATGTTCGGACGAGCAATCGCCCCCGGGACATGCTGACATGCAAGCGAGAAGATCGATTTCTGCGAAGAACTCCAGGTAATCGCCCGGGCGCACCGGGCTCGCCTTCATGAAGTACTGCCCCGTATCCCGGGTAAAGCCCGTGCACATGAATACGTTCAGGACGTCGTGGATGTGTGTCGACGCTTCGTCCAGCGGCATTCCGGTTTCCTCTGCAAAGGCCCGTGTGAGGTTCGAATGACAGCAGTGATGATACTGTCCTCCATGGCTCAGGAGGTTATGCGTGTAGGGATCGCAACGTGTTCCTATGACGTCGTGTACTGAGCCTCCAAACGCGTCGAAGCCATACCAGTCAAGCGTATCATGGGTGATCGTCGCGATGGGCCGCAGATAAGGCAGGTTCGAGAATAGCTGGTCGCCAAGCCCGACATGAGTTCCGTTCAAGGCACGGGTTTTGCCCGTATAGAGGCGCTCGATAATGTTGTTGGCGTTGAACAGATTGAGATCGCCGACCTGCGGACCCTCGCCGCAGAGAATGCGACAAAAGTAGCCTGTCGGCACCGTCCAGCATGCGGCATCTCGCGCTGGAACAGTCACGCGCTTCACAAGCGTGAGGTCCGCGCGCAAGGCGCGGTAGGCCTTAAGATCGGGACGTGGCAGGCTTTGCACCGGATAGCAAATCACAGGAGCGATTGCCCTGCGCGCTGATGCATCTTGCGGGGCTTCAGTGACGGGTGGGGGCTTCATCCCTCGTCCTCTCCATGCTGCATATTGGGACTGCCTATTGAAGGCAGGTCAGTTTGCTCAAAATCTAGCCATGTTCGCAGAACCGATGGAGGTTTCAACAGGTTCTTTTGCCGCAGCGTTGAATTCATAGACTTATTGAATTGTCGCGAGTTCGGCGCCGAGGCCAAGAACGGCATCGATCTTGGCAATGTGACGAATACGGCCGGATCTCGGCGCGGCGATCCGCGTTTCCATTTTCATCGCCTCGACGATTGCAACGATATCGCCTTCAACCACTTCGGCACCATCCTCGACAAGCCATTGACGCAACGTTCCGGGAATGGGAGTTGTAACCGCTCCTTCGCTTGCGCGAGGCGTTTCGCCAGCGGGTTTAATGGCAGCGGCGCCAGAAACCGAGAACAGGCCAGCTGGCAGGGCGAGTTCATGTCGTCTGCCGTCGATCTCGATGAAACTGCGAACGAGACCGCTTTCGACAAGATCGACACGTGGTGCGGGCAGGATCCCTGAAAACTGCGTCTCTATCCAGTTTGTGAAGACCCCGAACCTATCCTGGCCGATAAAGTCAGGCTCGTTCACCACGGCGCGGTGGAACGGCAGGACCGAGGCGACGCCGTCGATCCGGAACTCGGCCAATGCCCGGCGTGCACGCTCAAGGGCGTGGGTGCGCGATGATCCCGTGACAATCAGCTTCGCCATCATGGAATCGTAAAGGTCCGGAATGTCAGAGCCCGTTTCGACGCCCGTATCGAGGCGAATGCCTATTCCCGACGGGGCGCGAAAGCGCGTAATCAGCCCCGGCGTCGGAAGAAAGCCTCTTCCAGGGTCCTCGGCATTGATGCGAAATTCGAAGGCGTGTCCGCGCGGTTCCGGGGTTTCCATGACTGATAGCGCCAGGCCGTCGGCGATGCGCAACTGTTCGACCACGATGTCGATGCCCGTGGTTTCCTCGGTGACGGGATGTTCGACCTGAAGGCGGGTGTTGACCTCGAGAAATGAAATGACGCCATCTTGCGACAACAGGAACTCGACAGTCCCGGCCCCGCAGTATCCGACCTCCGCGCAGATCGCTTTCGCCGCCTCATGGATGCGGTTGCGCTGCTCTTCGCTGATGAAGGGCGCTGGCGCCTCCTCGACAAGCTTCTGGTTGCGGCGCTGCAGCGAGCAGTCCCGTGTCCCGAGGACAACCGTGTTGCCATGGCTGTCGGCGATCACCTGCGCCTCGATGTGGCGCGGCTTTTCCAGGAACTGCTCGCCGTAACATTCACCCCGGCCAAACGCTTCAGTTGCCTCGCGCACGGCTGAATTGAAGAGCTCGCCAACCTCCTCCAGCCGTCGGGCGACTTTCATGCCACGACCGCCACCCCCAAACGCTGCCTTGATGGCAAGAGGCAGGCCGACCTCGCGGGCAAAGGCAACCGCGTCTGCCGCTGTAGAAATCGGGCCATTCGATCCCTTGACAAGCGGCGCTCCCACCTTTTCGGCAACGCGACGTGCCTCGACCTTGTCGCCAAGAGCCGCAATGACGTCAGGCGAAGGCCCCACCCATATCAGCCCGGCCTCAATCACGGCACTCGCGAACTCGGATCGCTCGGACAAAAATCCATAGCCCGGATGAACGGCATCGGCGCCTGAGCGTCGCGCAATCTCAAGAATCCCGCCGATATTCAGATAAGTCTCTGAAGGACGGCCCGGTCCGAGGCCATAGGCCTCGTCAGCAAGCTCTGCATGCAATGCGTTTGCATCGGCATCAGAGTAGATGGCAACCGATGAGACGCCGTAGTCGCGCGCGGCGCGGATGATGCGAACGGCGATTTCGCCACGATTGGCGATCAGCAGCTTTTTCATCAGTCAGTCTTCCTGTGTGATAGCAGCGGCCGGGACAAGTGGTTCAGCCTGCCTCTCCTGCGGATCGAAGGCGGCAATCAGATTGAAGCGGATGCGTGCGCCGATCGGGATCTGGCCAGCAAGATCGAGATGGTGGCTGGCGACAACACCGATCACGGGATAACCACCGGTCAGCGGATGGTCGGCCAAAAAAAGAACGGGTTGGCCCTCGGCAGGAACCTGGATTGCGCCATGTGCGGTCCCTTCGGAGGGAAGCTCCCCATGAACACTTCTTTCGATCGGAGCGTTCCCGGACAGGCGCATGCCGATGCGGCTCGATTGTGGTGTGACGTCCCATTCCTGTGTGCGCAGCGTTTCAATACCGGTCTGCGTGAACCAATCGGTTCGCGGCCCGGGAATGACATCAAGTGTTACAATCTCGCCCGCACGAGGCAGCCTACCAGCTTCTTGCGGGCTTTCGTCGACAGCGCAGGCAGGCTTTGAAGCAGGGACCAGCAGACTGCCTGTCTGAATGGTCTCGGGACCAACCTTCGCCAAGGTATCGGTGGCTGCCGAGCCAAGCATCGGCTCGACGAGAAAACCGCCACGTAAGGCAAGATAGCTGCGCATTCCGGCCGACGGGATGCCCAGGGTCACCTCGTCTCCCGCGTCGAGCGCAAAGGCCCGGGCAAAGGGCGCTTTGATCTCGCTACCATTGGGCGTTCGGATCGTCATGGAACAGGGAGCACCGGTCACGGCAACAGTCACCGCCCGGTCCGCCTGAAAGGCAAATCCGCCGAAGGTCACTTCGATGACAGCGCTCTCGCGAGGATTACCCAGAAGCAGATTGGCAGCCTGCATTGCGCCGCGATCGAGCGCGCCGGACTCCGAGACGCCCTGGCTCGAGCGGCCTTTCCGACCGAGATCCTGATAAAGGGCCGGCCGGTCCGACCTGGTCACCAGAAGGCCTTCCGTTACGGGCGCTGAGGCCGGTGTCTTACCCTTGACTGAAGTCACTGGAATGGCCGGGCGCTGCGCCAGATTGCGAAAGCAAACACGATCGCCTGGCGCCAGAAGAGCCGGCCGTTCACGCGCAGTGTCCCACATTTTGAGAGGGGTCGATCCGAGTAACTGCCAGCCGCCGGGACTGTCCGAGGGGTAGATTCCGCCAAACTTTCCGGCCAATGCCACCGACCCGGCAGGGACCTTCACGCGCGGACTCCTTCGTCGTGGAACGTCGAAGCCCTCATCATCGCAGGTCATGTAGGCAAAGCCCGGCGCAAAACCGGTAAAGGCGACCGTATACGTCGCCTCGGTGTGCCGGCGGATAAGTTCTTCCACCGACCAGCCAAGCAGCTTCGCCACCTCCTCGAGGTCAGCACCATCATAAGTTACCGGGATTTCAAACAGATCGCCCTGACGGACACTGCGCTTCGACAGATCCATCCGCGCAATCGAATTCGTCAGTGTTTGACGGTCCGTCAGATAGGGATCGAACTTTATCATCACGGTCCGCGCAGCGGGGATTGCTTCCACCACACCGGGAAGCGGCGTGGCAAGAAGCGCATCGAGAAGCGTCAAGGTCGTTTCGAGATCCTTGAGCTCGACGAGGAAGCCATCACTCCCGGCAGGAAGGAAGCGAAGCAGCTCACACATGTGAGGGGCCGACAAAGGACTTCAGGTCGATACCGCGTTTTTCAAAGGTTTCACGCAACGTACGTGCGATCCCAACTGCCGCCGGCGTGTCGCCGTGAACGCAGATCGATTCTGCCTCAAGCGGAATATCGATACCGTCGATGGTCGTGACCCGCTGCTCATTCACCATCTTGAGCATGCGCTCGGCAATGACTTCCGGATCATGAATAACCGAGCCTGGTAGTCTACGGCTGACGAGACTTCCGTCGGCATTGTATGCCCGGTCGGCAAAAGCTTCGGATACGACCGTCAAACCAGCGTCGCGTGCTTGCTTCACGACAGGGGCACCTGCAAGTGCCAGGAATACCAAGGCGGGATCGATCGCCTTTATGGCCGCAATGACATCCGCTGCCTGTCGCGTATCGTTGGCGATGGTGTTGTAAAGCGCCCCATGTGGCTTGACGTATCGCACCGATGTTCCGGCCGCCCGGGCGAGACCCTGCAATGCACCGATCTGATAGATCGTATCGCCGACGAGCTCATCACTCGACGGATCCATGTTGCGGCGACCAAAGCCAGCGAGATCGCGATAGCCGACATGTGCACCGACCACCACTCCGCGGTGGGCCGCTTCCCGCAAAACGCTCAATATACCGGCGGGATCGCCGGCGTGGAAACCGCAAGCGATGTTGGCGCTTGTGACGATCTGAAGCACGGCGGCATCGTCGCCCATTCTCCACGGTCCGAAACTTTCGCCGAGGTCGCTGTTAAGGTCGATACTTGCCATGTCGCACACCATTGGAGAATGAGGATTCGAGATTATTGGTCTATAACTTCTCAGGGATCAACGTCGACAAATATGATCTGACCTGCGGGCGTGGAGAGCCCGGTTGCAACGGATGTCCCGAGTTCCAAGCTCTCGAAGAGCCAGCCTCATCGAAGCCCGCTTAGCCCGCGACGTCTCGGCGCCGGTTATGTCCTTGAGGAACCGGACCCGCCTGGAGATCAGACAGCGAGGAGGCGTCCGACCCAATAGCCGACCTGGTGCTTGAAATAATCAGCCTGCTCTGTGGTTTCCCGCCAAGCCATACGGCTGTACAGCCCTCGGCACGCGATCTGGTCGACCACAGAGAGGAAAGCTATGAGGCCAACGATGAAAATCAAACCGCGCATGCCCAGACATTAGCAGAGCAGCATTTAGAAACCTCTAACGCATCCCGCAGCACGGCTTTCCCGCTCGCGTTCGCACTCAATGAAGTTGATGATCCAAGTCGAGGCAATTCAACGATCGGCCGAAAGGATTGACTTGAGCAATTGAGTGCTTCCGAAGACCTCGCCGTCAGTCCGGCAAGGTAAGTCTAATCGGTGAGGTTCGGATTCGCGGGGCAGCGGCCAAACCCCACCCTCCCTGGACTATCCGTTCTTCGATGACAGATGAGAGAGTATGTCGTGCTCGAAAAAAGAGAAAATCAGACCAAAGTCGTGCAGGCCCGCGACAGCCGATGTTGGATGTTGATCGCGTCATCCTCATAAGACCTTCATAACGGACGCCTTATACATACCATGGAAATTCCGGTTTCCGATTCTTTTTCCCTTGAAGAGTGGCCCATTCTTCGAGGGCCGTCGTATCGGCGCATGAATGTGAACAAAGATCGGTCTCCGACTCTCGAGGCGACGACCGACATGACGCGCTCCCGTCCACACCTTCGCTACAAGGTCGTATGCGTGGCGGCTGGCGACTTCTGCTCGTTTATCGATGACGCGCATGGCCATCGTAAGCACGCCAGTGATGTCTCAGAGGACCGCGGCGTATCTGGCACGTTTGAGCCGAAGTGCCGTTTGGACCGGTGCAGTCACCACCTCATAGAACCGGAACGCACCGTTAGGCATCCCGCCATCGTCCCAGAGGCGAAGATACCGAGATCCGCCACCTCACCCGGTAAGCAAACCTGACACAGACAGGCCAGCCTCAACCAGACGAGCGTATCCGCTGTGACCAAGGACCGAAAGTGCGACCAAAAGCAGGCAGGCAAGCCCTATAAAGGCAGTAACGCCAATTGCCTTTGACTGTTTGTGTTCCATACCGGTCAATATGGGAATAGCGTCACACAACGCCAGTGCGACGTCTGGACGCGCTTTGCAGCATGCGGGACCATCCGGTTGGCCGACCATCGGGTCCGACGACAAAATGGAAGTCGCCTTGATTTGGATCAACGACATCATCTACGGCGTTCAGATAGCCTCCACAGAACTTGGTCCCAGGGACCGACCTATCGACAAGGAGGCATACAGGATGGATCAATCGGTCACTCGCCAAAGAACATCGTCAATGTCCCCGGTGAAAGGTCCACCGATCACCGCCGTTGGCAGAGGTGGTGCCGACATCTTGCTCGAGCGGGCGGACGACGACCACTGGATCGTGACGATGCTTTCTCGTACAGCGCTCGAATGGGCGACAAGTGAACTCTGCTGTCCTCTTCGTGCCTGCTTCGCCGGAAGCATGAAACTGGACATCCTGAGCACCAACCGGCTGTTGAAACAGGCAAACAGTCAGGGATTCAGGACGGAATTTATCGGTCTAGGTGGTAGAGACGTCTTTTGACGCTGCTCGAGGTCGGCGGGCGGCCTTGAAGACGAAACGCGGCGACAAAGCCGATCCCGAAGATCGACGAATTGAGAGGCATCGCGCTCGGTCACCATAAGCAAACCTCATATGGGCATGACGGCTACTTATTTGCGAGGCGGAAGGCAACTGGCTATGCCCATTTTTTAAACCCGGACCTCGCTTGACACTTTTTTAGCCCCTCCATATGGTTTTGAACCAAACGGTAAAAAAAGGGGAACAATCATGACAAAAGACCTTCTCATGTCACGTCGCGCGCTCATGGCCTCAGGCATTGCACTTGGCGTCAGCGGGCTGGCCCCGATCGCGCGCGCTGCTGCCCCATTGAAGGTGGCGGGCATCCATGCCTCGCCCGTCGAGAACGCCTGGAATTCTTGTCTTCACAAGGCCTTGCAGGACGCCGCCAAGGAGGGCGTAATTGAATATGTATTTTCAGAAGGTGTTTCCGGGACCGACTATCCCCGCGCCATGCGCGAATATGCCGAGCAAGGAAACAAGCTGATTATCGGCGAAGCCTATGCCGTCGAAAAGGAAGCGCGCCAGGTGGCGGCCGATTACCCCGACACCGCGTTTGTTCTCGGATCGAGCGGCAAGGAAGAAGGCAGCAATTTCGGCGTCTTCGGCACCTGGAATTACGACGGCGCCTATCTCGCGGGGATGCTGGCAGGCAAGATGACCAAGTCGAACATGGTCGGCTCCGTTGGCGCCATGCCTATTCCCGAGGTCAACATGCTGATCAACGCCTTCGCCGAAGGTGTCAAGTCGGTCAATCCCGACTGCAAGCATCTCGTGGCCTTCATTGGCACGTTCTTCGATCCGCCGAAGGCGCGCGAGGCAGGCCTTGCCCAGATCGATGCTGGTGCCGACATCCTGTTTGGCGAGCGCATCGGAACTGCCGATGCGGCCAAGGAACGCAAGATCAAGGCTGTCGGATCATTGATCGACTATACCCCACGCTATCCCGACACCGTCTTTGCAAATGCCCTGTGGGGTTTCAGGCCCATTCTGAACGCGGCGATTGCCGATGTCGCTGCGGGCAAGCCCGTCGGCCGCAACTACACCGCCTTCGGGCTGATGAAGGAAGGTGGAAGCGACATCGTCTTTGTGAAGGGCGTGGCGCCCGCAGACGCGGAAGCGGCCATGGAAGCCAAGCGCGCCGACATCAAGGCCGGCAAGTTCGAGGTGCCGCAGAACATGGAACAGCCAAAGTAAGTTCGGCCGATTCATGCCCGGCAAACGGCCAGTCGACGCCACCGACGTTTCGGAACTGATCCGTTCCGGCCAACTGACTGCAACGGAGGCGATGCGGCAGTCTCTGGCCGCTGCCACCCGGCTTTCCAGTCTTGGTGCCATTACTCATCTTGATGGCCCAATGGGGATGGCGACCGCCCAGGCAGCCGACGACGAGCGTCGGGCCGCCCCGACGCGTTTCTCGGCGCGTGCGTTTGGTGGTGTGCCGACGCTTGCCAAGGATCTTGGCGGCCCGTTCAAGGGTCTGCCGGTTGCAGCCGGTTCGCGCCTTTTCAAGCGAGATTCCGGCAATGCCGATTCCGAGCTTGCAGCCCGGTTTCGCGCGGCTGGCTTTTGCCTGTTTGGCCTGACCACGAGCCCCGAACTCGGCCTGTCGCTTGCAAGTGAGCCGGCAATTGGGCCGGTCTGTCGTAATCCGCATGACCCATCCCGAACCGCTGGCGGTTCATCGGGTGGTGCGGCCGCAGCTGTCGCCGCCGGCATCGTTTCAATAGCACATGCGACCGACGCTGGCGGCTCCATTCGCGTTCCCGCCGCCTGCTGCGGCCTGGTTGGGCTGAAGCCCAGCCGGGGCGCCATGCCAGCAGGTCCTTCGTTCGGCAATCACCTCGGTGGCATCGCAAGCGAATTCGTCGTGGCACGCTCAGTCCGGGACACGCAGCTCGCTCTGATCTCGTTGAGCGGTAAAGCGCGTGGCCCATTTCCTGATGTGGCCATGGAGGCATCTTCTTCGTCCCGCCTGAAGATCGGCCTCCTGATGGATACCGGTGCGCGGTTTCCAACCGCCGCCGACCGGCTGGATGCAGTCGAGGCGGCGGCGACTGCGCTCGAGACAGACGGCCACGAGATCGTCCGACTTGAGTGGAGCGATTTTGAAACCGCCGCAGGATATAGCGCGCGTGTTTTCGAGGACATTGTCGCCGTCAACCTGTTCAATCTGGCAGAGGACCTTGGGCTCGACCTGGCAATGGCCGAGCGCCTGACACAGGCAGTCGCCGAACAGGGCAGCGCGATGCCTGCCGCCGCCCTTTGGGCATCGCTGAACAGGGCTGTTCTCGTCAGCCATCATATGTGGGGTCTCTTCGACAGGGTTGATTGCGTTCTGTCCCCAATGCTGTCGTCGGCACCCCTTGCCGTCGGCTCGTTCCCATCCGATCATGCCGACACCGAGCTGCATTTCGATCGCATGGCTGCCTTCGCGCCGCTCGCGCCACTCGCCAATGTCTCGGGGGTTC
Source organism: Rhizobium sp. BK399 (assembly GCF_014194695.1). Lineage (GTDB taxonomy): Bacteria > Pseudomonadota > Alphaproteobacteria > Rhizobiales > Rhizobiaceae > Rhizobium. Next base: position 96,431 of record NZ_JACIAH010000017.1, read on the forward strand.
CTGCCTTGACGCTTCCTTTCGGATCAGATGCTGCCGGCTTGCCGCTGCCGATCCAGCTGATGGCACCAATCGGCCGCGATCTGCAGCTCCTGTCGCTCGCCTTGCGACTGGAAGCCGAAGGCCGTTGGCAACATCCCTTCGAAATCGCGGGCGCGCCCGCATGACCACCGTGCTCGATATTTCCCGTGTCTCGAAGCGGTTCGGCGACAACCTTGCCAACGATGATATTTCGCTGTCACTCAAGGAAGGAGAGATTATCGCACTCCTTGGCGAAAACGGTGCCGGCAAGACAACGTTGATGAGCATCCTCTTCGGTCACTATGTGCCTGACTCCGGTCGCATAATGATCCATGGCCGCGAGCTGTCGCCGGGCAGGCCCCGCGAGGCAATCCGGGCTGGCGTTGGCATGGTGCACCAGCATTTCTCGCTCGCGGCAAATCTCACGGTCATCGAGAACATCATGACCGGGACGCAAAAACTCTGGGCGTCGCGCTCGAACACGAACGCCGCGCGCAGGAAGCTCCTTTCGATTTCGGATCGTTTCGGGCTCAAGGTCGACCCTGACGCACGTCTCGGTGATCTGTCGGTCGGGGAGCAACAACGCGTCGAGCTTCTCAAGGCGCTCTTCAACGACGCTCGAATCCTGATCCTCGACGAGCCAACCGCCGTTCTCACCAATATCGAGGCCGAACGGCTGTTCTCGACGTTGAAGGAGATGGCCCGCCAGGGATTGTCGGTGATCTTTATCTCCCACAAGCTGGATGAGGTCATGGCCGCCGCCGACAGGATTGTCGTGCTGCGCGGGGGCAAGATGGTCGCCGAGCGTCTTCAGTCGGAAACCAGCAAGGCCGAACTCGCTGAACTGATGGTCGGTCACCGGGTCAGCCGCCCCGTACGCGAACCGTCGACACCCGGCACCGTTGTCCTGGAAGGCGTTGGGATCACCGCCAGGATTGGCGGGGTCGACAGGCTGAAGAGCATCAACTTCCACCTCAGTGAAGGCGAGGTGCTCGGTATCATCGGCGTTTCCGGAAACGGGCAGGCGCCCTTGGCAGCCTTGTTGTCCGGCATGCTGTCGCGCACGGCGGGTGATCTCGTCCTGTTCGGAAAAAATGTCGGCAATCTCGACGTGGCGGACGTCGTCGCAGCTGACATCGGCCGCATTCCCGAAGACCGAAACAAGGAAGGGGCGATCGGCGAAATGGCAATATGGGAAAACGTCGTGCTCGAGCGTCTTCCCGCCTTCTCCCGGGCCGGAATGGTCGACCGCAAGGCAGGCATGACGTTTGCCCGGGAGATCATTGATGCCTTCGACGTGAGAGGTGGTGCGCCGCGCAGCCGTACCCGCCTCCTGTCCGGTGGGAACATGCAAAAGCTTATCCTCGGCAGGAATCTGCAGCAGCGCCCCCGTATTCTGATCGCCGCGCAGCCGGCACGCGGTCTCGACGAGGGCGCTGTGGCCGCCGTCCACGCCCGGATCCTGGACGCCCGCAGGCAGGGCACGGCGGTTTTGTTGATCTCCGAGGATCTTGATGAAGTGATCGCGCTTGCGGACCGGATCCAGGCGATCGTCGGTGGCAGCCTGTCGCCGCCTGTCGACTCGGGAGACATCGATGCACGCCGGCTTGGCCTGATGATGGCGGGCGACTGGAGTGAGACCCCCACGGAGATCAGACATGCGCCTTGAACGCCGCGAGCATCGGCCGGTCTATCTCCTGGTCGGTTCGCCGATCGCTGCCGTCGTCTCAGCACTTCTGCTTGCCGGCATTCTGATCGCAATCGCCGGCGCGCCAGTCCTGGAGGCCTATCGCCGCATCCTGATTGGCGCCTTCGGCTCACGTCTCTCGGCGACCGAGACCTTGACCCGGGCGACGCCCCTTATCCTGACCGGTCTTGCAGCCGCGACGGCCTTTAGGGCAAGGCTTTGGAATATCGGCGCGGAAGGCCAGTTCTACGTCGGCGCTATCGCAGTCGCCGCCTGCGGCTCCAAACTGCTGGCTGGCCTGCCGGGCCCGATCCTCATTCCATCCTTGCTATTGATCGGTGCTGTCGCGGGCATGGTGCTGATCCTCGTCCCGCTGTGGCTCAGATTGCGCTTCTCTGTTGACGAGGTGGTGACCAGTCTCCTGGTCAACTTCATCGCGCTGCTTTTTGTCTCCATGCTGATCAACGGTGTGCTGAAGGATCCAATGGCCTTTGGGTGGCCACAGTCGCAGTCCGTGGTCGACGATGCCATGCTGCCGAAGCTGGTTGCCCGCTCGCGCCTCCATATCGGCCTCCTGATTGCGATCGTCCTTGCGGTCATCATTCATTTCCTGCAGACGAGGACGGTCTTTGGCATGCAGTCACGCGCTGCTGGCCTCAGTCCGCAGGGCGCGGCGTTTGCCGGCGTGCCTCTGACGCGGACCCTGGTCAAGGTTGCCTGTCTTTCCGGAGGACTTGCGGGACTTGCCGGCGCGATCGAAGTCCTCGGCGTCAAGGGCTATGTCACCACGGATCTGTCCCCTGGCTTCGGCTATTCCGGTATCGTCGTCGCCATGCTCGCCAACCTGAACCCGCTCGGTGTCGTGCTTGCGGCGCTGTTCACGGCAACCATGTTCGTCGGTGCCGACGGCATGAGCCGCAGCCTGGCCATACCGACCTACATCGCTGACGTAACCGTAGCGCTGTCGCTCCTGACGATGCTCGTTGCCCTGTTCTTCACCCAATACAGGATCCGGCGATGAACATTATTGTCGACATCATCTCATCGGCCGGCCTGTGGGCGGCAATCCTTCGCATTGCCACACCCCTGATCTTTGGCACCCTTGGCGCCCTTCTGTCAGAACGCGCCGGCGTTCTCAACCTCGGCATCGAGGGCATCATGACCTTCGGCGCGATGATCGGGTGGCTTGCGGTCTATCACGGCGCCGACCTTTGGACCGGTCTCTTTGTGGCCGCACTGGCAGGCATGGTGTTCGGTTTCCTGCACGCCGTGATGACTGTTACGCTCGGCCTGTCCCAGCATGTCTCCGGTCTTGGCGTGACGCTGTTTGCCTCAAGCTTCAGTTACTATATTTTCCGTCTGATCGTACCTGTGGCCGGCACACCGCCAACGATCGTCCCCTTCCAGCCAATCAGCATCCCTGGCCTTTCCACCATGCCATTTGTTGGACCGGCCTTTTTCACGCAAACAGCGCCAACCTATCTCGCCATCCTCACCGCGCTCCTTCTTGCCTACGTCGTCTTTCACACGCCACTTGGTCTTGCGCTTCGCATGACCGGTGAAAACCCGCATGCAGCAGAAGCCCAGGGCGTCGATCCGATCCGGATACGCTATGGTGCGGTGATCGTCGGCAGCGCGTTAATGGGCATGGGCGGCGCGTTCCTGACGCTGTCAGCCTTCAACAGCTTCTTCCCGACCATGGTCCAGGGTCGTGGGTGGATCTGCATTGCGCTTGTCGTCTTCGCATCCTGGAGACCCGGGCGTGCACTTTTTGGAGCGCTTCTCTTCGCCTTCTTTGACGCCTTCCAGCTTCGCCTGCAGACCGTCGTCCAGGGCATTCCCTATCAGATTTTTCTGATGACCCCGTATATCCTGTCGATCCTGGCGCTTGCCGTCATGGCACGCCGTGCGCGCGTTCCTCAGGCCCTGATGCAATCTTATCGCCGTGGCGAACGGTAAAAGGAGACCCAATGTTCGAGCTGATCATCAGAAAAGCGAACCTTCCCGATGGCCGCAACGGGATCGACATTGCGGTGGAGAACGGAAAGATTGCTGCGATCGAGCAGCAGATCGAGGCTTCTGCCGGAACGGAAATCGATGCAACCGGGCGGCTCGTAACACCTCCCTTCGTTGATCCCCATTTCCACATGGATGCCACGCTGTCACTCGGCCTGCCGCGAATGAACATCTCGGGCACGCTTCTCGAAGGCATCTCGCTCTGGGGTGAGCTTCGTCCGTCATTGACACAGGAGGCGCTGGTCGGTCGCGCCCTGCGCTACTGCGACCTTGCCGTAAGCCAAGGCCTTCTTTCCATCAGAAGCCACGTCGATACGTCCGATCCACGTCTCATAACCGCCGAGGCTCTGATCGAGGTTCGAAAACGGGTAAAGCCCTACATCGACTTGCAACTCGTTGCCTTTCCGCAGGATGGCTATTACCGGGCGGAAGGCGGTGTCGACTCGCTGAAGCGTGCCCTCGACATGGGGATCGACATTGTCGGCGGTATTCCGCATTTCGAGCGAACGATGGAAGACGGGCGCGCGTCTGTCGAGGCGCTGTGCAGGATCGCCGCTGATCGCGGACTTCCGGTCGACATGCATTGCGACGAGACGGACGATCCGATGTCGCGTCACATTGAAACGCTGGCGGCCCAGACAGTGCGTTTCGGGCTCCAGGGACGTGTTGCCGGTTCCCACCTCACCTCGATGCATTCGATGGACAACTACTATGTCTCGAAGCTCATCCCGCTGATGGCCGAAGCTGAAATCAATGTCATCCCCAACCCCCTGATCAACATCATGCTACAGGGCAGGCACGATACCTATCCCAAGCGCCGCGGCATGACACGCGTGCGTGAACTGATGGATGCCGGGCTTAACGTCTCCTTCGGGCACGACTGCGTCATGGATCCCTGGTATTCGATGGGCTCAGGCGACATGCTGGAAGTCGGACATATGGCGATCCATGTGGCGCAGATGGCCGGGATCGATGACAAGAGAAAGATCTTCGACGCCCTTACAGTGAACTCTGCAAAGACGATGGGTCTCGAAGGTTATGGGATGATGAAAGGCTGCAACGCGGACTTTGTTGTCCTGCAGGCAGCCGACCCGATTGAGGCATTGCGGCTCAAGCCGACACGGCTTTGCGTCGTCCGCCGGGGCAGGATTATCGCTCAATCAAAGCCACGGATCGCCGAGTTGTCTCTCGATGGCCGGCCCACGACGATCGATAGCGGTCTAGATTACGTGCCAATGACGCCGTCGTGAGGGCCAAAATGCGCTCCTGCCCCGCGCCGCTCAAGACCCGATAAACTGACCATCGTTCAAGGAGGGAAGTCCATGGATATCAGAATGGTCATGTGTGTCTTTGGTGTGGAGCGCTGGAACCAGGACTTCCGCGGGCCATGAAGGAACAGTGACGACGCCTTCGGAGGCACGTTCACTCGTCGCTCCCTCTATTGCGCTAGATGAGCGCTCGAAGTGCGTTCAGGACAACCTCAATGTCAATTGCCTCCTGTATCAGTGCGCCTGGACCGGAGGCAAAAAGCCGACGCCGGCGACTATCATCGCAATGATGGATAGACGATCCCGACCCCAACGCAAAAAGCCCAGAGCCCGGGAACAGGCGGTGGCGGAGCCGGCGACGAGAGCTTCAACCTCACCCGGTCCCTCACGCCGAGGTGCCGCGCAGCGTACAGCCGGCTGCCAGCATGGCGTCGATCGCGCGAGAGGGCGGTGGTTTAACGCATGGAGGCTAGTGGATCGTGATGGCAGTCGAGGACGTGACAAGCGTTGCCGCGAGGCCCGGGTATCGCTCAATCAAAATGGAAGCCAGCTCTTCCTGCGTTCGGTGGCCCTGGTTGAACAGGTCAATCGCTGCACCACAGAGTGTCTCCGAGGCCCGCAGGTCGGGTGCCGCTTGAAAGTGCTTGTACCAAGTCTGAACGGAACGTGAGAGCAATGCCATTTCTGCGTCAAGGATCGGTCTGAAAATCATGCCCGCCTCCCGGTTCTAAGAAACAGGGCGGATAGTAGTGACCTGACATCAAAGGTCAATGCGTATATTAGAAATCAATAAATGATATGATACGGCATCACACATTTGTCGTTTCAAAATGTCGAACTTCTGCAGTCTAGACAAGGAGTTCACGTCAAGCGTCGAAATTTCGCGTGCGACCTAAAACCGCAAGGAGGTGACGTGTTGGATCGGCACGGCGCCATGCCTTCGCGCGGAAATCATTGAAAAAATTATAAGTCGATCTGCGTCGCTGCCCGGCCGGTGACGTCATTCATGTAAATGGCGTAAAAAAGATGCGGGGAAGCATGGGATGGCGGGACGGCATCCGGCTTCAGAGAACCTATCTCCCACCAATCCCTGTGCTTCTGGAGCAGCGACCAGGCGTGCAATCTCTCTTCGTGCCAGGTGTCGTTGTCCGGCAATTCCTGGAATTTGCCGTCGAGGATCACGCTTCTCCAGCTGCCCTTTAATTGCCGTTCCTCGACTTGCAGACAAACTCGCGGGTTTTCGCGCATCCACTCGACCTTGCGCCCCGGCATCGAAAAGCTGTAGGCGACCCTGGCATCGAAAACGAAGTACACTGGCACAATATAAGGCTGTCCCTCGTTGCAACATGCCAGGTGGCCATAGTGCCCGGCATTCAGCATCTCCACACATTCATGATGCGTCATAGTCCTGATTGCCATTGTCATTGTCTCCACCCCTATCTTCCAGGGCGACCCTCGGCGGATCGCTGCAGATGAAACTCCCGTCGGGTAAGATCGCCGCCCGGCCGGTCGAAAAGAACGCTGAAGATCGTTGCAATCATTACCGCGATGACCAGCAGCAAGGCATGTTCGAACACCATCCAGCGGAACCATCTGTAGCAGTGCTCGGTACGCATCCTCTGCTCCTGGGCGGCGACAATTTGATCATTGCGGCGGGTTCGTCAGCACGCGACAGATAAGATCCGACGGATTTGCCTTTGATGCATTGCGCTTGATCAAACATCGGAGACTTGGCTCTCCATGCGAACGCTGAAAAGAGTGGTGAACGCGGCCCGAGATGAGACGACGACGACAGAAAGCTGGATGACGGCATATCGGAATAACCGAAACAACAGTGTCCTAGTTTGATGGGGATCAAAGCAGCGCGCCGGTCGGCGTGCTTTGATAGCATTGCTCAATGTCGAGCAAGACAACGAGATCCAGTCGGGATCTGCTTGACAAACAGGAGATGGCCATGCCCGACACATTCCCCGTGAAGACCGAACAGAAAACCATGACGCCAGCTCAGAGCGGGATCTGGCCACCTTTCGAGTCACTTCGTTCGGAAATCGACCGACTGTTCGAGGATTTCGGACCGTCTTGGCGCGCCGCACGGCGCCCGATGCTCCCCCGCGGCTTCGGGACCCAGAATGGCTTGGTCATGTCGCCAGCTGTCGATGTGGTGGAAAAGAACGATGCATTTGAAATTACCGCAGAGGTTCCGGGGCTCGACGAAAAGAACATCGAAGTGAAGCTCGCGAACGGCATATTGACCATACGGGGCGAGAAGAGCGAAGAGACAGAAGAAAAAGACAAGGCCTATCATGTTTCCGAGCGCCACTATGGCGCCTTTCAGCGCTCGTTTCAGCTTCCCGACTACGTCGATGTCGACGCCGTGAACGCGTCTTTTGCAAAAGGCGTCCTGAAAGTGGTCCTTCCAAAAACGTCCAACGCCAAAAAGAATGATCGGAAGATAGAGATTACAGCGGGATAGACGTCGGGGAACCTGACGGCCTAACCTAGTCTGAAAGACGCGCCGCAGCGTCGAACGACTGCGATCGCGTGGGTCACGTTCAGGACCTTACTCAGCCCCGCCCAGTTCGGGGCTTTTTTCGCGGAACACACGCTCCTCGAACGTGGTCTGTACGGCGGTCGCGATGCCGGAAACCTCCTTCTCTAAAATTGCCGCTCACTTTGATTGAACGCAATGTAGACCGGATCAGGAGCTCTATTCTGACCGTGCGGTTAATGCGCCGGTCGGAGGGCAAAATGGGCGGGATTGGTTGGCGGGATCCGATCATGGTGACACTCGGAACCGTGATATTCGCGAGCCCGTGGGTCTTGCCGTCAAGTTTCGGGGATCCGTTGGCTGGCGATGCAACAGCGTGGGCACTCGTCCTCACGGGCGCAGTGACGACGGGAACGGCAGTCGTCGGCATCGTGCTTCCGGAAAGATGGGAGGCCTTGATCGAATTCGCACTCGGCGGCTGGGTCATAATCTTGCCGTGGGTCATGCTCCCGCTTCACGAGTCGACCGCAGTCACCTGGGCGGCCGTCATCATCGGCAGTATCATCATCGTCATTTCCGCCGTCCCGGCATTCCTAGAGGCGGAACCCAAGCGGAGGATTGAAATGGTCATGATCAATCATGGATCACGTACGACAGAAGCCCTGCTTTCAGCAGCGGGATGCCTATCAAAGGGAGATGACAGAATGGGTGTTAGGGTGCTTCCGAAGTCAGACTGGTCGGCCTACTTTTCGGAACTTCATAAAGAGGTCGAAGGAAAAGAAATCAAAATTGAAGTAATCGGCGAAACGCTTGGCGATCAGGTGCTTATAAGGTCTTCAACGCTCATCGGAGCAACGTACGAGCCAAAAGAGGATGCTCTCGAAATCTCGGTCAAAGGCATGACCCATGTTGTCGACCGTCCGCAGAAGATCTCCGTACTCGACGAAAATGGAACGGTATGCGCGATCGACGTGATTGATATCGGGGCCAGGCACCAGCTCATGACATTTGCGTAGTCGTGGGCGCGGTTTTTCACATCCTGCCGGGGATGCGTAAAACAGGCGGCCCAATCCGCACGATTGCCAGCGGCTCAATTCTCAAGGGCATCTCGAAGAGCGGGAGATGCGATCCGATAAGATTGACGCGATGCCGCGGAAGCTCTCGGGCTCCATCAAAGATGGGACGTGGCCACCAGGCGTTTTTGGTCCTGTTGCCCGTTCTTCTTTTGCCGTGGGAATTCTGCCGCTCGAGGTTCAGCGCCGGATCGGCAATGGCCAACGCAGGGAACTGGCCTCAATACAATCCTGTACTTCGTACTGGCCTATCTGGCGCTCGCGCCCACCGAAGGCGGGATCAAGCTTGTCCTGAATGTTTATCGTCGCTGGATCGGTGAGGTGGCGATCCGTTGGCTTCGAATGGTGGTCATCGAGCAAGGGAGAACAACCCCGAGGATCCGGCGACCCTGGCCGAAGGCGTCGAAATGTCGATTGTGCTTGCCGAAGCCGAACCGGTCGGTGGATATGTGGGTCCGGCATTTCAGAACCTATCCTGAAGGCAGGCATTCTCCTTGCGGTTGGCGGATCGCGGGCCTCAACAAGGTTCCGATCCCTGGCGCGCTTTTGATTGGTATCGCGATCTGCGGGTCACCCAGGTGAAATACGGATTGATCCCGATGCGAGCGCTCTTGGTCCAAAGCCAACTAAGCGCCGCTCAGGACTAAAGCCGGAGCAGACGCCGACAAAGGGCAACAGGAAAACGAGGACGCTTCACTCAGGCTAGACGATCGTTCGCGCGGCAATATCATCCAGCGTCGCATCAGTCTGATCGCGGATGCTTTGTGCAGCCTGCGACGTCATGGTCGAGGCGATCATGAGAATGTCGCTCGCTTCAGTCGCGAAATCGATTTTTGCTACCCGGACAAAATCGCCGATGACATCAAGGGCATCGTTGTACTCCGCGCTGTCAGCTAGGGCGCCAATCAATTTTGCCTGCTGCTGCGAACGTCGAAAGAAAAAATCGATGGCCGCCATCTGCGCCTGGAAGGTCGCATTCAGCACCTGATACTGAAAATCGACGCCCGCCCCCAGGATTTTCTCTGCGGCGGTAACGCCCGGAAGGTTCGGACGCATGGAGAAGCCAAGATCGTTGTTCGGAGTCATATCTTCTTCCTTCGCTGTTAGGCGTCTATTCAGTCAGCGTTAAACGAGTACGGGGATCTGTGGACGAGAGAGAACCTTGTTCGTAAGACTGCCGAGCAGAAGTCCGGCCACCCCTCCGCGGCCGTGCGATGCGATCAGGTCACATCCGTTGACCAGGGCCGTTTTGACTATGGCTTCATGCACCTGATCGCTTCGCTCCTTGACCGTGTAGCTTGCTATCCCCTGATCCCGTGCCCGCCGTTCGGCCGCGGCCAGGAACGTGACCGCTTGATGATCTGACGATGGTTCATAGTCCTCTCGGTTCGCGGTCAGCTTGTCGGTGTCTAGCGTGAAAATCCGAAAAGGCTCGACCACGTGGACGAAAACGACTGACGCGTTTGCGTCTCTGGCAAAGGACACCGCGTTCTGGGCGGCCTGGTCCGCTAGCTTTGAACCGTCCGTCGGCACAAGAGTTTTTGTAAACATGAGGCACATCCTTCCGCCACCAAAGTAACGACACGGTGGCAACGATCCTTGATCCTCATCAATCTGGTAGAAGCTTGGCGTCGTTTGTCATCCTGGGTGATGCTTTCACGGCCTGCCAACACTCCACGCATGCGAGACGTCACTCCCTTGATCTCAGTCCATGCATGTGTCGCAGAAACGAGGAGTGTATCGACTGGCGTGCTTCCGCGCAAAAGTAGGGCGCAGAATTCCTTGCAGAGAGTTCGGGTCAGGAGAGGCAAAAGATGCTGGTCGAAACCGAAATGACGTCGTGCCGTGAAAGCGTCCTGCACGGGCTTGGAGGCTGCAAAGTCATGCATGCCAATCGGATCATCCGAGCTCTCCAAGCAGGACTAATGTACGATATCGTACCCACTTAGCCCGGGCCTTTACGAAGTCCTTAAAACGCAGTCAAGTCAGGTGATCACTGGTATCTCGGTGGCGACCAGGCTGACTCGGAATATGGGCAGATTCACATGAACAGTGTCCAACACGGGTGGTTGCTTCTTCAAGTGAAGTGTCCCTCACTTCGATCGGTGCCCAAGGCGCGCAGCGACATCCGCGAACTCTGCGAGGACTACAGCCTCCTCATCCGCCACATTGACCTTCTTCGTCGTAACAATACTCAAGTTTCGCTGATAGCCGAGTATGAAGAGCTTGCTCGCTTCGTTGAGGACGATGTCGCCAAGCATCTCGGAATAGCCGACAAATGCGCGCCAAACAGTACCTGGCCGCAATTTCTCGTTCTTTCCCGAGTATCGGCCGCGGCTATGTGGGTGCGCAAGCTCCGATTTGCTTCGAAGGAACCCGCGACCTCCAACAAGATCCAAAAGGAGCGACGCAGGATTGACCGCTGACCTGGTTCCCAAGCCTTTCGCACAGCGGATGCGTGTGGTGGCGGTCGGCTCGGAGCAAGCCGCGCGCCAGGCGATTGTGTGGCTGCACTGAAATAGCAAACGCAGCGGGGAGCCCGTGTTGGCTCAACCCGCCGCGCGCACCACCGTCGCTGGAAGAGGGCAGCGCCGGGTGATACCGATGTTTGGTGAGTTGCCGGCCCAAACTCGCGCGGACTAGCGCAGACCTAGACGTGGTGATGCTGGCGGGCGATTTCCAGAGGCGCATCGAACCAACGTGGGCGGACAAGCACATAGCCGAAGGCAAAGTTTACGGTCGCCGACTAGAATTTTGGGTCGAATGATTTATTTGATTGCCAGCTAATATTCGCTTCAGTAGCGTCTTCGTCGGGAGGACCACCATGCAACACATTGATTCGACTGCTGCTGAGCCGATCGCAGCAATGAAAGTTTGGAGCGTCGCTGAGTTTTGCTTACTCCATCGCCTGGACGACAAGGAAGAAGCGAAGCTCCTTGCCCTGTTTGGCCAGTTCGCCTCTACCAGCGAACTCGTCCACAATGTGACGCGCCGCATGCGGTCAAGATAGGAATACGGCCCTGGCCTCTGGCAGTCAGTGGCTACTCAACATCAAGCTCGGAAACGACGAGTCGAACGCCGACATTATTGGGCCTCTGCGGTAGAGTGGCAGGACAGATGTGTCTTCGGTGCTCGCTTTCTTCGCCATTCGTCGCTGAAAGATCCGATGTGCAAGCGACCGCCGATGCCCGGCAGCAACCGACGGCGTTTGGTCAGCGAACGGTCGAAGTCTTTGGCTCAGGGAGGAGCGATTCGGTCAGTCGACCGAGCATCGCGCAAGCCTCCGCGTGCCGTTCAGGTTCCCGTCTACTCACCAGCCGAGAACCGCTGCCGATAAAGCGTGACGATGCGATCATAGTGGTCCTTCCCGGAGGGACCCAGGGTCAATCTGTCGGGACCGACCCATTGCATCATCGACATTTCGACGAGCAAGGCCGCAGATGATCGGTCGAAGGCCATCACCGCCCCCTCGCGTCGGGCCTCTAGGAGGAACCACAGGGCATTCGGCGGTAGATCCATTCGGGTGGGGCAATCCTATGCGGGCATCCAAACTCCGGAAGTTCGCTACTGGAGACAGGAACAAAGCTGTCACTGAATTGTTCGGAATTTTTCTAATTAAAGTCGGGATGAGTGCCGTGGCCACACTGACAAAGCCTGATAGGCTTGAGCTTTTTCCTTCAACGGATGCGGGTCTTTTTCACATCGTGGATGCGGGGCGCTTTGTTGGATCAATTGCTCGGGACGACCGCAATCGGACTTCCGGAAGGCCTTGGGCCTGGCGTCTTGTCGCATCCGATGGTACGACCCTCAATCTGACTGGCAGGTGCGTCGACCTCGATACTGCGCTCGCAGATGCAGAGCATGCCTACGTCACTCACCTCATCCAAATGACGAAGCACAAGAAAATTCAGAAGGTCGTCGACTCACGCTGATCGGTGCGCAGCCCTCCCCTGCCGACGTGCCGGCTTCGGCCGTCGATGTCAGGCTGTTGTTCATCGTGCTGCAGCATGGTCGCTCAATGCGGAGAGCAATCGGCGACCATGCCGTTTTCCTCATCTGTCGACAAAATTTGTTGAAACGACTCTTCTCTCCGTCCGCCGTCTCATCCTGATCGAGGAAAGCAAGCTTGCGTCGGTCGAATATCTCAGAGAAATCGCGCCATGAAATCTCCTCGGGACTTTCCTCGGGATCGCCGGTCCCGAGCAAACCTCCGTCTCTTCCTCCGTTGACGCGTGACGGTCGTCCGCTCCGTGTTTGCACCCAGTTGCGGATTTCATCGTGATTGGTGGTGGTCGTCGTTCACTCATTGGTAGGCTCGTGGCGGCTCCCTGGTTGAAACGTCGACCGAAAACCCGATCGAACATCAGCGCCCGCCGCGGAATAGCGTTTCGGCGGGCAGAGTTCCCGAACAGCACCGGCGAACCAGACGGAAGAACACCGCACGCACGAGAGCCGCCTTAAAATCCGGACTGTAAGCAGGATTATGGGATTCTATGCCGATCACATCGTTTCTTGAACCGCTCTATAGTTCCGACCACGGCGTCGGGTTGTGCTGAACCTCGTCCGACAAAGCGCTTAAGGAAGCGCCGTCGGTTAAGCTACGGCGCCAGCCAATCTCGATCTTCGTTTGGTACACCACTCTGGAGGAGCGCAGAGATGTCAACTTTGATTGCGATTGTTTATCCGACCGAAGCCAAGGCAGAGGAAGTTCGTCAGCGCTTGTTAGAAATGCAGAAGGAGTATCTCATCAAGATGGGAGACGCCGTCATCGCGACCAAGACCGACGGCGGCAAGGTCAAGCTGAGCCAGCTGGTCAATACCACGGCTGCGGGCGCCGCATCTGGTAGCTTCTGGGGCCTTCTGATCGGTGTGCTCTTCCTCAATCCACTCCTTGGAGTAGCGGTCGGTGCAGCATCCGGTGCTATTGGCGGGGCGTTGACAGATGTCGGAATCAATGACGATTTCATGAAACAGCTTTCCGCTAACCTTGACCCGGGCAACGCGGCGTTGTTCGTCCTCATCCAGGAGATGACGGAAGACAAGGTCCTAAAGCAGATATCGGCCTTCGGGGGTGTCGTTTTGAAGACCTCGCTTGATGAAACCAAGGAACATGTCTTGCGGGAGGCATTGCAGGGGGCGGCTACAGCCAGCTAGAGCCCGTCATGTTTTGACGGAGGCGTAGCCGGCGTTGAGAAGTAGTTGGCGCATTCTTCTGGCTTGTGGTGTCGGCAAGCAGCCCCAGATGTCGCCAAGTTTCCTCAATGTTTCGCACTTGGGCGCATCCAGTGCTTGATCTTGGCACACTCTCGTTGATGAAGACGAAGCCGCTTCGGATCGAAGCGCTCTGCCAGGCCTCCCAACGGGCTCTGCGCCGGGCAAATGTCGGCGCGGTCCTGCTCACTGGCGAATGGCGTTTTTTGATGGACGCCGCAGCCCGTGCGAAGGCAGCCTAGCCGTGATGCGAACTCGCCGGGACAGCACAACTGCAAAACTTGATCTGCGATGACCGACGGCGCGAGGAGTTGTGCCGCGCTCATGCATGGCGCCGCGATCAGCGGCAACAAGTCCGGCGCGGAAGGTAGGAAATGGGCCCAACTACCCTGCAGCGGCGAGAGTTGCCGATGTTGCATCTGACGGTTGAGAATCCCGGTCGGAAAGGCTAGATTGCTGGAGGGAGAACTCATTACCTTTCGGCTTGCGGTCTTTTAGACCGAGCATGCGGATCCTACGACCGCGTGACGTCTTTTATGCCCAGCAGATTACAAACCATTCGATTGCATCATTCCGACGTTACCCCGCCCATTCCATGGGCTAAGGAGGAAAGTACGAATGAAGTGCACTTTCCCGGAGCGCGACAGGCCTCGCGAGAACGTTCTGATGCTTGATCGCGAAGCGGAGAACGGAATATTGGTGGGCGGCCCAAGATCGTCCTTACCTTCCTATCATTTATCCACCGCCGGCCTTTGCCGGGGCGAGCAGTTTGATCTATGGCATGACAATTTCGCACCAATGCTGGATCTCGCTGATATCACTCCGGGAACGTCAACCTTCACCGGCCGGCAAAAGCTATGGGACCTCGGCAGCCTGGTGCTTGCCGAAATCAACACGGATAGCCACGCGTTCTCCAGCCTTCCGGGCCGTGTTCGACGTGATCCCGTCGATCACTGGACAATGACCGTCCTGTTGAAAGGGAAAATTCGCACTAAAACGAAGAGATACGCGTTCGGCGGCGGGCTCGGTGAGGTTCAGATCCATTCTCTCGGCCGCTCTTTTGAGGGCATGGTCGCCGAAGAGAGCAAAATGCTGATGCTCTTTGTGCCCAGGGACCTTTCTGTTGAGACTGCGGCGACGCTTAGTTCGGCGGAGTTTTCGACTCTCGCCACAGGAATGGGACGCCTGTTTTCGGATTATCTGGTGGATGTCGCTCGCCGCCTGCCCATGCTGGCGCAAGCCGATCTTCCAAGCCTCACTGCTGCTACCCGAGCCATGATTCTTGCTTGCGTTTCGCCATCCACTGGTCATGTGGAGGCGGCTGAGGGCCCCATTGCGAACTTGCTCCTCGAACGAGCCCGCCGATTGATTAACAACCAGCTGCTCGACCCGAGACTCGGCAGCGAGATGGTGCGCAAGGAACTTGGCGTTTCGCGAACGCGCCTCTACAACCTGTTCGAGCCGTTTGGCGGCGTCATGCACTACATCCAGCATCGTCGACTGCTCAGCGCTTACGCAGCATTGACAGATCCAAGCGATCGGCGTCTCATTTTTCAGATTGGCGAAGAGCGCGGATTCGGCGACGGCGCCGAGTTCGGCCGGGCGTTCAAGCGGACCTTCGGCTGCAGTCCGAGCGAGGTGAGGAATCGAGATGGCGGTGGCATTCGCGTGCGCTCCGACCTCGCGGACTGCCCCTCCGTGGAACGGTTAGGGGTTCTCCTGCGACGCTTACAGGGTTAGCCCGCGCGTCTTCTTATCACGCAGTCATCGAGCCTGCGCGATGTCGATGGTAATGGTAGCACACTGCGATAGGCCCTTGCCGGGACCAGCACGGTGCTGTTCTCAGCTCGGCTTCAATTTGCTTGCCTTTGGCCGCAAGTCGCACTTGTTCTTTTACCACTTGCACGGCGAGCCTCCCACCATTTTCTAGCGCACCATCCAGGAAGGATTTCGTCCCAGCGGAATGATCGAACAATGTAAGACAACGCTTACAGAATATCTGCAACGCAGAACGCATTTCGTCTTCAAGCTCTTCGCAAGGTCGCTCATACTCCACAAGCAAAGACTGATCTTCGCTTCCGGCTCGAAGCCTGTCGCGGAGCCTGACAGCGTCGCCATAGTTTTCTATGGCCTCATTCCACACGTGCGCGGGTGCGGAAATCGCTTCCGTCTATAAGGCTTTGGCACGCTCACTTTTATCCATGAGACGTCGACAAACATCATCCGACAAACCGGTGCCAGGCTGCTGTTCCTACCGGCCTATTCGCCTGACGTGTCTCGCAACGACCAACCGGAGCGTTTTGTCAGCCTTGTTTCAATCCAAGTCTGGAATAACTCGACATTCATTGGTGCGTTAAATGCGACAAGCTTTAGAGCCAGCGAATCGCCTAAAAAAATAGTCGAGCATTGGGAACCTGCCATGCCCCCGGGAGTTGGGCCCGGAAAATGCGAGCCTCACTGATCGGCGCGTGTTTTCACCCAGTGTCCAAACTCAGCCTCAGCCCCGCCTATGCGGGGCCTTTTTTTGGTCCTCACACCGTTACGGCAGTCACGTGCCTTTCGGATCCTGGAAGTTTTTCGGCCTTTTGGCTCTTGTGGAAACGGACATTGTCGGCAATGACGATGTCGCCCTTGGGTAGAGTTGGGACGAGTTGCTAACGATCCATGGCGCGACCATGGAATGCGATCTGAGGCCAGCGATAAACGTCTGCGTCATGGCTGGCTTGCGCCTTTCGATCCATGGACTTCTCGCCCGAGCGATTTCCGGACGAAGCTGCTCGCTTCCCATGAGATGCATTGCAGTCATGCTCACGTCCGGCCGGGCTGCCTCCAGAGGCGTTCACGAAGCTCCTCAAAGAGTTCCCTGATGTCATCCAGCGCGCGTTCATATCGGGATCTTTGGGGCACTACCCTGGCGCCACCAATTGCGAACGAAAGCGCGGCTGTTACGACAGCGACAGCGACGAGACTTGACACCGGGTAGAGCTTTACGGTTGCTTCCGTCTGTCTGGCAGCCTGGCGTGCGCTTCCCTTGGCCGCCTGCAAGGCCTCAGTTACCTGCTCGCGAAGACCTTCCAACTGCTTGCGCAAGGCGCCGAGCTCTTCCTCGGCATCGAAGTCTGAACCGGGCGGAATTCCGACCGATGCCGTGTTGGTATCGATGATACCGGTTGGCACGGGTTCACCAATCTTGGCGCTTTCTTGCCCGAGCGGCGAAGTCTCAGTTCGTTTGCGAGGTGGCATCTGCTTCTCCGTTATGAACGTCATCACAAACAACTGGAGCAGTTCTGGATTGAAACAAGCCACGACGGAAGCGTTCAGCCAAATCTGCAGGTGCAACCGCCCTCACTCTCGACGGATCACCAATCGAAGCCGCGAGGCCGGTTTCACTTGACATTGACATCCCGGCGTCGATTTGCATTAGTTATGTCTAAATTGCGTGACTTGGCTTAAACGAGCCTCGCGGAGACCATGGCGAGGCCCCGAGCATCGAGGGAATCATGGGCATATTTGACAATGTCATTTCCAGCTTGTCCGAGCTCGAGGCAAGCATTGCTGCAATCAATGCGAAGCCGCTTGAAGCAAGATCAGAACCAATATCGCGCACATCTGCAAAATCCCCTGCGCTGACGAAATCCAAGAGCGTCATACGCCATCGAGCAAAGAAGACGAAACCCGGGTCCAAAATTTTTCGTACCAACTAAATTTCATCACCCTGCGACCACGGGCTCGAATGCCGCCGCCCAGATGGGCATGGTTCCCATCATGTCCTATGGTCTGCTATTAGGCAGCTCGTGGCGCTGTTTTTGGTCGCTAGTCAGCAACATTGTCATCCCGGCGGCGACAGCAGCGATGAGTGCTACCGCGAGATATATTCCTTCAAAACTTTGGGTAGAAGTCTTTATTAGGCCGCCGAAGATGTTGCCCGAGGCGCCGCCGAGTCCCTGAAGCACGGTACATATACCCATGACTGTTACGGCGATACGTGGTCCGGCGCGATGCGAGACATACGCGGGGAGGAGACCGTAGATCGGATAAAAACCGAGCGAAAAAGACACGACAGAAATGACGGAGAGCTCCAACGGTGCTTGGATATGCATCAAAAGGCCGGCCAAAACAAAGCACAGATAACACACAAGCATCGCCAGTCGCGATCCAAATCGCGACGCTATACTGCCCAAGACAAACCCGGCCGCTATGCCAACGGTACCGATCGTCGCCCAGAGCAATGAGACAGTACCAACCGTATAACCTCGTTCCTCGCGCAGAAGCGGCGACAGATAGGTGAGATATGGGAACGGCATGACGCCGTTAATAAATCCCAGGACAAAGACGAGGAAAACCCACGGCACCATCGCACGCAGACTTGGCCGCCTCTCCGCGAAGCCATCGACTTGCGGGCCTTGAGCGAGACTTGAAAGCCCCGCTCGCTTGAATAGGATAGATGTGGTGATGGTCAACAAAACGGAAATCGCTCCGGTTATGTACCAGACAATTTGCCAACGGTCACTGCCGGCGAAGGCCGCCACCAGGGCGCTGTTTCCGAGTACCCCATAGGACGGTGCACTGGAAATCAGGCTCATGGCCAAGCCACGGCGCCTGATGCTCACGACCCGGGAGGCGAGATCGATCATTGGCACGAAAGTTGACGCTCCAGTCGAGCCGGCAATCATCAACAGACCTGCGAGGACATAAACATTCTCCGCAAGCGGGACAGTCGACAGTGACAACCCACAAAGGCCGACGGATCCCACCACCGTTCGGGCGGCACCGATACGATGAACGAGCCAGGTGCTGATCAATGCTGAGGCGACTGACGCAAGTTGGATAAGTCCGGTAACCGTGCCGACAAATGCGTAGTCGAATGCAAGGCTTCTGCGCATGTCGGGGATTATCTGCGGAAACAGGCTCAATCCGAAGCCATAACACGTGCCAACGCAAGCGATCATAACAGCGACCAGAAGCCCTTGGAGGTGATCGCTTGTCATGACAGGACCTCCGTCCGAAGCCAAAGCTCATACTATCTACGAAGACTGTTGATAGTCCAGAGAACGGGGACTGGTCGTCGCGGCAGAGACAATAGCCAAACGCAGGCGGCTACCACCACTCCGGCCCATCGTCCATCGGTTCGTTGCTCTGAGGCAGGAGCACCCGCTAAGCTCGTTATCGGCCAGCCGGAAAGCCTGCGTTGCTAAGATGGTCGCCTATTTTGTCGGTCCAGCCTTTTTATGGCAGCTTCAAGTGGCCGTTGGCTGTCGCAATAATCCTTCCACGCGGAGCTTTTTCTGATGAGGGCGGGCACCGTTCGCACCGTGAACCGCGTAGGATCCAAATCGGCCTTCACCTGTGCCCAGGTCAAAGGCATTGATACGGTTGCGCCGGGACGGGCACGCGGTGACAATGGCCCCACAGCCGTTGCCATACGATCATTGCGAAGATAGTCGAGAAAAATACGTCCATTCCTCAAGCTTTTCGTCATTTTGGTCAGGTAGAGATCAGGATTGTCCCGCGCCATTTGATAACAGACGTCATGCGCGAAGGTTTTGGCCTCGGTCCATGAAAGCGGCTTGCGTTTATTGACTGCAAGCGGCGTCACCACATGCAGGCCTTTTCCGCCAGTGGTTTTGCAGAAGCTGATAAGCCCGAGTTCATCAAGGCGATCGCGCATCTCCCGGGCAGCGTCAACGACGGCCGGAAACGGCAGGTCCGGGCCGGGATCCAGATCAAATACGAGACGTCCTGGGACCTCCGGTTGGTAAGGTTCGCAATTCCATGGGTGCAGTTCGACACCGCCAATCTGCGCGATCGCCGCAAGCCCCTCAATTCGGTCGACCTGGAGGTAAGGCTTCTTGTCGCCAAATACTTTCACGAGCTCAAGCAGGTTCGATGTTCCCGGCATTGCGTGACGTTGAAAAAACTGCTCTCCGGCAATGCCATCCGGTGTGCGAATGATCGAACATGGACGACCCTTTATGTGATCGATCAGCCAACCACCGACGGATTCATGATATCGCGCCAAGTCTTCCTTCGTAACCGGCCGGCCATCCCCGCCATCGGGCCACAACGGCTTATCTGGATGAGAAATAAGAACACCCATGACTTCGGCTTTCGCGCCCCTTCGACCGGCGGTCCGCTGTTTCTTTCCTACCTGTGGATCAGGTGTTTCCGTCTGTTCAGGCGAGGCTGCCCTCTCCGCTTTGACCTCGTTCGCCGGTTTGTCTTCCCGCAGCCCTTTGAAGGAGGCTTGGCGAACAAGGCCGTCGGATGTCCAGCTAGCGAATTCGATCTCGGCCACAAGGTCCGGCTTTAGCCAGACGACACCAGTTTCCTTTTTGGGCGCTCCAATCCCCGTAAACGGTGATTTAGAGGTCGTATCGACCTCCCTCAACCTTGGCATAAGTACATCGACAGTCTTTGCCCCGTAGCCCGTGCCAACCCTTCCAACGTAAACAAAATGCTCGCCACGGTAGACACCGACCAGCAAGGATCGAAACCTGCCGCCGGTCGTGGCGTAACCCCCGATCACGACCTCATGTCCGGCTCGACATTTGGACTTCGCCCAAGCGTCGCTTCGACCAGACTGATAGGGCGTGACCTTGCCCCGTTGAAATAATCCATTTTGAAGTAAGCTCTGGCCCATTGAGAGGACCAGGGAATGAAGCGCAGCCGTTTCACAGACGAACAGA
>NZ_JACIAH010000018.1 GCF_014194695.1 Rhizobium sp. BK399
AGTTTATCTTCTTCCGCCCATATCGCGACCGTTTTTATCCCGAGCTCGTTGGCCGCGCGAAACACGCGGATGGCAATTTCCGAACGGTTGGCAACGAGTATCTTGGAAATGGGCATGTGCCATCCTCCTTAAATTACAGACTGACCGGTGAGTGGTTTCGAATTCCGCAGAGAGCCATTCGGCGGCGTTCCACTTCCGCGCGTCTCGCCGCCTGCTTGATCGTTTTCGGAATTGGGATCGCGGCAGCATTTTTTCTTGAATTTATCCTGCTTCCAAGTATGCGCAGGGTAGCCGCAATCCTTTGGAGCGTCGCGACTTGGCCGCGCTCCGGCGCCGTGAATGACCTCAATCGTACAACAAGCTCTTACCAACCTCGGTAATGTCACGCTTGCCACATAGCGCGAGCGTCGTATCCAGTTCCTTGCGGAGGATATCCAGGGTGAGCTTCACGCCATCCTTTCCGCCGGCGCCCAGGCCGTAAAGAAACGGTCGCCCGATAAATGTGCCCTTGGCACCCAGGCAAAGCGCCTTCAGTACATCCTGTCCTGACCGGATGCCGCCATCGAAATGAACCTCGACCCGATCGCCTACCGCCTCGACAACCCTGGGCAGGACAGAGATGGAGGAAGGCGCACCATCAAGTTGGCGGCCGCCGTGGTTGGAAACAACAATGGCATCGGCTCCGGCCTCGGCGGCCATCCTGGCGTCGTCCGGGTCGAGAATTCCCTTCAGGATGAGCTTGCCGCCCCAGCGCTCCTTGATCCAGGCGACATCCTTCCACGACAGGCGCGGATCGAACTGCTCGGCCGTCCATACCGCCAGCGATGACAGATCTGTTACGCCTTTGGCGTGGCAAGCGATATTGCGAAAAGTCCTGCGCCGCGTGCCCATCATCCCGACGAGCCAACGAGGGCGGGTCGCAACCTGCCAGACGTGCTTCGGCGTGAACTTTGGTGGGGTCGAAAGACCGTTCCGCAAATCCTTGTGACGCTGCCCGAGGATCTGCAGGTCGAGCGTGAGTACCAAGGCCGAGCAGCCGGCATCCTTGGCACGATCGATCAGAGACGCAACGAAGTCACGGTCGCGCATGACGTAGAGCTGGAACCAGAATGGCTTCTTCGTCGCCGCGGCGACGTCCTCGATCGAACAAATGCTCATCGTGGACAGCGTAAAGGGAACGCCGAATTCTTCGGCCGCTTGCGCGGCGAGTATCTCGCCGTCAGCATGTTGCATTCCCGTCAGCCCGGTCGGGGCAAGAGCTATCGGCATCGACACCTTCTCGCCGATCATCGTACTTTCGAGTGATCGGTTCGTCATGTCGACCAGCACGCGTTGGCGCAGCTTTATCTTGGCGAAATCCTCTTCGTTGGCGCGATAGGTGGCCTCTGTCCAAGAACCGGAATCGGCATAGTCGAAGAACATTTTCGGGACACGGCGCCGCGCCTGTCGCTTGAGATCATCAATGGTCAGCAACGTGCTCACTACTTTTACTCTCCGCAATCTCGTTTGCATGCTCTACCGGGCGGGGGCGACGAGAGCTTTCCTCGCAGTCCCCGACGCCACGGTCTCACCTCTGAAGTCAACTCAGAGGCATTCTTTCGGGAATTCTACACCGCACGTGAAGAACCCGGTGGTGCACTGGTACACGTTGATCCTGACAAGCGAATTCGCCGTCATATGAAGATAGGCCTCTCGTTTGCTCATGTTGTAGTCTTCGACCAGCCACTTGATCATGTTGATGAAGCAGTGCGAGAGCGCCCGATCCGGGTTGCCGGCATTGCGAGCCGAGTCGACCTGCACCAGCGAATTCGGTTTCTCGATCCGCATCACGCCGGGAACTTGCTTGCCCTTGATGACACTCACTGATGCGGTGACGTCTGCCGCCGTCTCGTTGGCAATGCCGGTAAGCTCGGAGTCTCCCTGCGAGGCGTGAACGTCCCCCAGAAATAGCAGCCCGCCGGAATGAGACGCATTCAAATGGATCTTGTGACCGGCGCGGACGTCTCGGACATCGAGGTTGCCGCCCCAGGGTCCTTGCGAGGTTACGGTGTTCTCCGAACCGCGTTCCGGCGCGGTGACGATGACGCCGAGGAACGGCGCAAGCGGCCACCGGACCTCCCTGCCCACATTCATGACGGCATAGCCGTCGTCCAGGGTGCCGGATGCACCCGGCACATGCTTGATCACGGTCGAGAAGTTTTCATCAATATCGGCGAAATAGGACAGGCCAGCAAGCTGCCCGAAACCGGCGATCGTGCCGGTCCATCCCCAGTCCCGGACCGCAATTTTCTCGATATCGACGACCATGGTGTCGCCTGGCTCGACGCCATTGACGAAGACTGGGCCACCGACAGGGTTGGCGCGGAAGACCTGCAACGCCTTCACGCTCTTGGCACTGGGGTTGACACGGGCCTCCGGCGTGCCGAGCTCATCCCAAAAATTGTCGATCGTCTGGATCGTAAATTTTTCACCCTGATCGACGACCAGTCCCGGCTCGATGTGTGCGCCGAACTCGGTGATGGTCGCTTTCTCGCGCGGAAATGTTTTCATCTATTTCTCTCCCCTTTCAGAAGGTTGTGACTGGTTATACACCCGATCAATTCTTGACCGGAACAACTACGGGCGCCGGGTTCTTCTTCCAGTCCCACTGGTTCTTCAGGAAACGTCGCACGGTATCATCGAAGGCAACGGCTATAATCAGCGTGAGCCCGATCAGTATCTGCTGGAGAAACTGCGATGTCCCCATGAATACCAGTCCGTTGCGCAGCACCCCGACAAAGAACAGGCCGGCCAGCACGCCGCTGATGCGCCCGACGCCGCCCGTGAAGGCCACCCCACCGAGCAAGACAACCGTCAGAGCGTTGATCTCCATTCCCTGTCCGGTAATCGGAGTTGCCGCCGCCAGCTTTGACGCCAGCACCAGGCCCGCCAGGGACGCCGCGACGCCGACCTGAACAAACATCAGAAACTGCACCCGTTCGACTGGAATGCCCATCAGGAAGGCGGCGCGATTACTCCCGCCGACCGCCCGAAGCTTGCGGCCATAGGGCAGCAGTCCGAGCATCACGAAGCCGTAAACGATGGCCAGCATCAGAATAAGGATGTCGAGCGAGATGCCGGCCACTCGAATGACGCCGAGATTGGTAAAGGCCGCAGGCAAGCCGGCAACGGTCCGTCCACCGGTGAGATGAAGGGCAAGGCCACCCCATACCGACAGCGCGCCAAGCGTGATGACAATCGAGTTGAACTTGAAATAGCTGACCAGCAGGCCATTCACTATGCCGGCAACAACGCCGACGGAAAGCCCGCTGACGATGCCGAGCAATGGCGACCCGGTATGGATCATGACGAGAGCGCCGACGACTCCCGAGAGGCTTGCGACCGAGCCGACGGAGAGATCGACACCGCCGGCGATCACCAGGAGCGCAAGCGGGATGGCGACAACACCGAGGGCGGACAGAGCCTCGCCGATATTGCGCAAGTTGCCGAACGAAAGGAAGTTTTGGTTCCAGTAATAGAACAGCAGAAACAGGCAGAGGCAGCCCGCCCACGTTCCATTGCGCGCAACGATGTAAGTCATAGCTTTCGTATTCACTTCGATCTCCTTAATGGGTCGACACGATCTCGACGAGTGACCTGAGAAGACGTTCTGACCAGTCCGGCCCAGGAAGCGTCTCGACACATTCGCTACCGTGAAGTGTCAGGGCGCGGTCGCATAAGAGCTCGATCTCATCCGCCTCCGTCGACGCAACGAGGACCGTCACCCCGGCTGCGGACAATTCCCTGAGCGCCGCCGCAATATCCGCGCGAGCGCCGACATCGACCCCCTGGGTCGGCTGGGCCAATAGAAGCAGTTGCGGGTTCTCGCCAAACAGCCAGCGACCGAGGAAGATCTTCTGTCGATTGCCACCGCTCAACGCGGTTACCGGAGCATCGATATGCCCACCTCTGAGATTCAACACTCTTTCGGCGCGCCTGTAAGTCTCCTCCGCGAGCGAGCGTGAATAGGTGGCAAACCGCGTGTAATGATGAATCCAAGGCAGAACCAGATTGTCGAGCGCGGACATCTCCGAGACAAGGCCGTCTCGTTCCCGGTTGGCGCCGACGTAATAGATGCCCTGTGAAATCGCTTCGTGGGGACTGCGGCAATGCATCCTCCGATCGCCGTGCGTGATCTGCGCGTTCTCATCGGCAATCCCGTACAGCGCGTCGAGCAGGCGGAACTGGGGGCCGGCGGCCATGCCAAACAGGCCGAGGATTTCTCCCTTGTGAACCGGAATATTCCACTCACCGAATTCTATCCCGAGAGAGTGCTTTCCCTTCGTTGATGGCGACCGCGCGGCGGTGGGAGCTGCCGAAGTCTCCAATCCGGGCGCGAGCGCCGAGGACAAATCGGCGACATTAAAGCGATCGGCCCTCTCGTTCATCACGACGCGACCACCACGAAGCACGACGAGCCGGGTGCAGACCGAGAGAATGTCGCGCAGCCGATGCGAGACGTACACTATGCCGCGGCCTTCGGCGGCGAGGCGCCGCAACAGATCGTGC
Organism: Rhizobium sp. BK399; assembly: GCF_014194695.1. Classification (GTDB taxonomy): domain Bacteria; phylum Pseudomonadota; class Alphaproteobacteria; order Rhizobiales; family Rhizobiaceae; genus Rhizobium. The sequence goes on from NZ_JACIAH010000018.1 coordinate 4,549, forward strand.
AGTTGATCGGCCTCGTGCTGCCCGAGGGCGCCCGTTGGCTCATCCAGGAACAGGACCTTCAACTCTGTCGAGAGGGCCCGAGCCAGATCGACAATCTGGCGCTCGCCGAATTCCAACGTGTGCACGGGGCGCTCGACGTCCAGTTCCGCGCCCAAGAGCGCCAGCGCATTGCGGGCGACCTCGCCGCGGGCGGTCGGCGACAGCCGCTCCTCGGGCCGGCAGAGTGTAATATTGTCGGCGATGGACAATTCATCGATCAAGGCCGGAAACTGATGGATCACCTTGATCCCGGCTTGTTCGACGGTTCTGGGATTTCCCGCCAACTCGAGCGGCTTGCCGTCAATTTTCATCGTGCCGTTCTGCGGGCGTACGGCGCCGGTCGCTACGTTTACGAGGGTCGACTTTCCCGCGCCGTTGTGGCCGAGCAGGCCAATAATTTCACCGGCGCGAACTTCGAACGACTCGTCATGCAGGGCAGTCAGCCCGCCAAATTGGACATGCACGTCGTGGAGTTCAAAAATGGTATTTGCCACTGGGTCACCCCTAGCAGTTGGAGGGAAAGCGCACGCGCCTTCGATCGTGAACGCATCTCGATGATCGTTCAGGTTCGGTAGGTCAGGCGCGAGCACTTTGGGCGATACGGAAGGCCGGCACCACCGGTGCACCAGGCCTTGATTTACCGATTTCCAACGTAGAAGCTGTCGGCGGTTTCGGGCGTCACCAGGTCAGGCCTTACATACTGGTTCTTAAGTGGCTGGCCGCGAGCTCCAGCCAGGAGAAGCTCGGTATTCACCTTCGCCAGCGTCGAACTGCGGAACGCAAACGCCATCCGATAGATGCTGCCTGGGCTCTTGATCATATCGAGATCCTCATTGGTCACATCCATGGCGGCCATGAATATCTTGGGATCATTGGCGGCAATGCCGCTATCCACGAGAGCCTTGTAAGCACCCTTCAGGTTCTCGTTCGAGTACGAAAGCCAGACGGTCGTGTCCGGGTGTGCCGTCAACTGCTGGCGGGCGGCGTTGTAGCCCTCTTCCCGGCTGATCGATGCCAGCTTGAATATCTGGGCATTCAGCAGGCTTTCGCTGATCTGCTTCTCAATGCCCTCCACCCGCTGCCGCGTCAGATCGTTCTGCTCATCGCTGAGGAGGCCGATCGTTACCGGCTCGCTGCCGTGATTTTTCTTGATCCATTCCACCGCATACTTGGCGATGTCGCGCCCGTCCTGCTCGGGCATCGTCAGCATTGCCGCGGAGACGCCCTCCCAAGAGGCCGCATAGCCTATGACAGGGATGCCGGCTTCTTCGGCCTGTCGAGTGACCGGGACCAACGCATCCGAGTTGATGGGCCAGCCCATGATTGCCTTGACCTCGCCCTGCGCTATCCATGCGCGCCAGTCCTGAACCTGCTGCTCGACCCGGAACTGCGGATCGTGCGTGATCAGCCGATATCCCTCGGCTGCGAGGGCCGGTTTCATCTGCACGATAATGTCGTTCCACAATTCAATTGTCGAACCTCCAAAGCTCATCGCGACGGCCTTTTCCTGGGCTACCGCGCTACTCAAGCTGCAAAGACCACCGATGAGTGCTGCTGCAACTGGCATCAAAATTCGTTTCATCCTGCGCCTCCCTACGCCAAGTGGATTTGCCCGAACTAACACTATTGGTTCTTTTTGTAAACCAATTTTTGCTTACGCATCGATAAGGCGATTGCGTTACTATAGCGACAGACGCGACCGACAGGGCGCCATGCAACACAATGGAGCAGCCGCCATTGAGTAAGTCTGATGATGAAATGACGTACAAAAAAGAACAGTCTGATACTGCCAAAAGATCCCCCGTATCAGCCATTGAATATCCAAAGACGTCAGAGATCGTGCAGAAGCATATTGAACGACTTATTATTACCGGCGTCATGAGACCGGGGGAGAAGCTACCTCCGGAAAGAATATTGGCAGAGGATTTTGGCGTTTCGCGCAACATATTGCGGGATGCCCTTAAGGTTCTTGGCGCAAAGAACCTGATTCGCTCAACGCAAGGCGGCGGAAACTACGTTAACGAGGTAATAGGTGCCGAAATGACTGACCCCCTGGCCTCCCTTCTCCGGGAAAACACGCAAGCCATGGATGATTTCATGGAGTTCAGGTGCGAATTTGAAAGCTCGGTAGCCCATTTGGCCGCAGCGCGCGCGACGCATCCGGATATTCGCGCTTTGAAGCTCATTTTTGAGCGGATGGAAGCGGCTCATCTGGCGAAAGACCAGAGCGAGGAGTCCTCACTGGACGCTGATTTTCACATGGCTCTCGCGGAAGCGTCGCATAACATCGTTATCACGCATATTTCGTATTCGCTGAAGGTCATCATGCAGCAGGAGCTGCTGCACACGCGCCTCGTGCTGTTTGACGAGAGCAATGGCGTCAGGGGCTCGACCGATCGACAGATGGTGCTGGAGCAGCATCGGGAAATCCTAAACGCCGTTTCAGCGCATGACTCCGACAGAGCAGCCACAGCCATGCGCAACCACATTCGCTTTATTCGCGAAAAGCTTCGCGAGATCGGGACATCGGCCGAGCGACACGAAATCGCAAGCGAGAGACTGGCGAGATGGACTTCTCGCGTGTGAAGAGCGAACCTAGTCCCTTAGCACCTCGTCGCTGGAATCCAAGGCCGTCGTAAGAGGCATCTGTCGCCGTAGCCCTGGACCATATGCGCCCACGTGGGCGCGGAGCGAACATTCAAATCAGATCGAATGTCACAAGTGAGCGGCCTCTTGCCTAGGCGTCTGGTCAGCAGCTCTGATTTGCACTACCAACAAGGCATCAAACACTTGCGCGGTGTGTCATGGACCGTCTTGATGCAATGAGGGTGTTCCTTGCCGTGGTCGATGCGGGCAGCTTGTCGGCCGGCAGCAAGGTCCTCAACGCCCCGCTGCCAAGTGTGAGCCGCAAGGTTGCCGATCTTGAGCGGCTCCTTGGGGCAAGTCTCATCATCCGCACTAGCCGGAATGTGCAGCTCACCGATGCAGGGCGCGAGTACGCGGAAGCTGCCCGCAAGATCATCACGGATCTCGAGGAAGCCGAACGCCGCGCCTCTGGTGAGTATCAGGCGCCTCGCGGGACGTTGACGATCACGATGCCTATCGAATTCGGGTGCCGATATGTCCTTCCCATCGCCGTGAGCTTTATGGAGAAGTACCCCGAGGTATCATTGAATCTTCTGTCCCTCGACCGCACTATTCACCTCACCGCGGAAGGCGTGGATGTCGCGATACGGCTTGGTGATCTCGCTGACAGTTCCCTCTACGCAGTAAAGGCGGGTGAATTTCGTGTGCTGACTTGCGCCAGCCCAGCCTACCTTGAGCGTTATGGGATTCCCGCGCATCCCAGTGAGCTTACGCGGCATGATGGAATTATCTTTGATAAACAGACGTTCTTTTGGACATTCAACGTCGACGGCAAGCCTGTAGAAGCCATTCCGCGCAACCGACTCCAGGTCAACACAGCAGCCAACTGTGTCGCCGCAGCGCTAAGAGGCGCTGGTATCGCACGTCTATTCGACTACCAAGTGCCAGACGAACTGTCCTCTGGCACTCTCGTGCCGATCCTCAAGGAGTTCGGCGGCGATCCATATCCGATCCACATCGTCTACCCCCGCCAGGGACTTCTTGCCCTAAAGGTGCGTACGTTCATTGATTGGGCCTTGCCGCGGCTGAGAGCGAACACCAAAACCTACAATAGCGACCTTGGCACGCCATCTAAGTAGATCAGCTCACGAGAGAACTTTGAATAGTGGTGGCTTAATGATGTCCGGCAAAAAGCCGGTCTCCGCGGTCAGGGGCACGCGGAAAAATGTGAGAGGGAGCCTCTCGAATTCGGCAAGTCCCGCAGCCCGCGCGAACGACATACACCTGTTGCGAAAGGATAAACTCCATGTCGCAACCCAATCCCAAAGCTCTTGTCACTTGCGCATCCTGCACGATCGGAATGCTCTATGCGGATCGATTCGCACGACGAGGATACAATGTCACCTTGCTCGCTGGTGGAGCGGATCGATCAACCGACTTTGCCCGGATGCTGCGCGCAGAAACCGCCGTTGAGGTCGAGGTTTTCCCTGGCGACCTCTCGAAAAGTCGCTGCCTTGACGAAGTCGAAGCCCGCATCGGCGCAGAGTGTTTTGACGTCGTCGTAAACAATCTCGCCCTTCCTCCCGGCCGATCATTGACCACAGAGCGCTCGAACGCTCTCGACCGTCTGCTTGGTATCAATGTGAGAGCTTACGCGCGCATTTCGGCGGCTGCGCTTCGTAGCCTGAGGTCACGTCGACAAGGTGCGATCATCAACGTGACGTCGGCGGTCGGTCTTGCCCCTGAAATCTCGAGTGGCGCAGATGGTGCGACCAGAGCGTTTGTGATGGCCCTGACCCGTACGATGCAGGATGAGGTGTCTGAATTTGGGGTCTACGTCCAGCTCGTCCTTGCTGCTGCAACCCGCACCGACGTGTGGCCCTTCCCCGATCAGGAGCCCGAAACCGTTCCCGGCATGATGACGGCAAACGATCTCGTGGACGCGGCGCTGGTCGGATTCGACCGCCGAGAAACAGTCACCATGCCTTCACTGAAACACTCCCATCTTTGGAGGCGCTACGAGAGCGCTCGAACAGCCCTACTGGCTCAATCGGTCAATGGCGAACCCGCCGCTCGCTATCTGCTCCCCAAGACATCGAAACGAGAGGGAGACTCTCAGTTTCCCTGAGTACCGACCACTGATCATCGCGCTTAAATTTACCCCATTCGCGGACCGAGGAACTCCCGACAGAGCTTGGCCCGCGTCCAACGCGAGCAGGAGGCCGATGCCTCGACTGCCATAGCAAGATGGAATGGTCACATGAACCAAGTAACAGCAATTCGAGACAGAGCAACTCAACCCGAGAAGGTCCGCGGCCTGCCGGGACATTCGACCGTGGGCACGAACGATCTCGACGCCGCTGGGGAATTCTACGACAGGCTGTTCGCCGTGTTCGGCATTGGCCGCGTTCTCGTCCAGCCCAACCGTGCAGTTTACTACGGCCACCGCACGCTCGAGTTCGGTGTCGTCAAGCCGTTCAACGGGCATCCGGCTACGCTGGGCAATGGCGGCATGGTCGCCTTCGAAGCGCGCTCCCGTTCGCAGGTCAACGAAGCCTATTCCGTCGCCTTGGCGGCAGGCGGATCGGACGAAGGCGCACCCGGTTCAAGGGGCGAAAACGGCGACGGCCCCTATTGCGCATACTTCCGCGATCCGGAGGGCAACAAGTTTCTCGTCTTCCGGTCCGGACCGGACGAGGCGTAGTCGCACTTGAGAACGGAAAAGCCCATGCGAGCCAGCGTCCTTTCATTCCGAACGCTTAGCCGCATTAACAACACCGACGTCATCGAAGGAAAATAGACCCATGACCGAGATCCTGAAGCAGTCAACCAACGACAAGAGGATGCGAATACCTCTTCGAAATCTTATCGCAGCCGTCGCGTTGATCGGCTCAGCGACCTTCTTGCCACTGCAAGCTGGTGCAGCGGACCTGTCAATTCGACCCTTCAAATACACCGCGTCCGAGACGCAGCTGGCGAACCTCCGGGAGCGCATCCTAGAGACCCGTTGGCCGGAGAAGGAAACGGTCGCAGACAGTTCGCAAGGCGTGCAACTTTCGAAAATCCGGGAACTGGCCCGCTACTGGGCGACGGATTACGATTGGCACAAGGTCGAGGCGAAGCTCAACTCTTATCCGCAGTTCACAACCGAAATCGACGGGTTGGACATTCATTTCATCCATGTCCGCTCCAAGCATAAAAACGCGCTACCGCTCATCGTGACACACGGTTGGCCGGGTTCGATCATCGAGCAGCTGAAGATCATCGACCCGCTCGTCAATCCAACGGCATACGGCGGAAAAGCCTCTGATGCCTTCGACGTCGTGATCCCGTCGATGCCCGGCTATGGCTTCTCCGGAAAGCCCACAGTGACCGGATGGGGACCAGAACACATGGCCCGTGCCTGGGACGTGCTGATGAAGCGGCTCGGCTATCAGAACTATGTGGCGCAGGGTGGCGATTGGGGCGCGTTCGTCGTTGACCAAATGGGATTGCAGGCACCAAAGGGCCTAAAGGCCATCCATACCAATATGCCAGGGGCGGTTCCGGCGGACATCGACAAGGCGACCTTGGCCGGCGAACCGCCCCCATCCGGTCTCTCCGCCGAGGAAAGACGCGCCTACGAGCAGCTTCTTTTCACGTACAAGCACGTGGCAATCTACCAGTTGATGGCAACCCGGCCCCAGACCTTGTATGGCCTTGCCGATTCGCCCGTTGCACTGGCTTCCTACATGCTCGATCATGGCGACGGTGGCAGCCAGCCCGCAAAGGCAGTCACCGAGGCCCTTGACCGACACGAAAGCGCCTCTGGCGAGCTGACTCGGGACGAGATCCTCGACAACATCACACTCTACTGGCTGACGAACACCGGGGTCTCCGCGTCGCGCCTCTATTGGGAGTATAAGGGCGGCTACTTCAACGCAAAGGGCGTAAAGATCCCGGTGGCTGTCAGCGTCTTCCCAGGTGAACAGTATCAGGCGCCGCAAAGTTGGACCCAGAAGGCATATCCCAATCTTATCTACTACCATCAAGTAGAGAAGGGCGGCCACTTCGCCGCGTGGGAACAGCCGAGATTGTTCGCAACCGAACTCCGAAACGCGTTCCGATCGGTAAGGTAGCAAATAACACGCAACGCCCCAGCCGATCCCCATCCAGGGACGGGTGAACATCACCCGTCCCTTTTGAACCGGGCCCTCGGTGCGTAGTGCATCATGCCTATTGGGCCGGGTAGATGAGGGTCTTTCCGCAAATGTGCCTCAAGGAACTTTGCCCTGCGTCTTTTTGGCCGAGGCGGTTTCTTGGCAGGCGACCGCAGCGCCAAGCTGCGCGCGTACTTTTCCTTGGAGTCAGGACATGACCTTTCTTTTGAACAGAATCATCGCAGCCCACGGCGGCCTCGAGCGATGGAAGCGATTCAACACTGTCGAGGCCACGATTGTTACGGGTGGCGCTTTCTGGGGCATGAAGGGTCTTCGCCAAGATGCCGATCCTCGCGAAATAACGGTATCGCTCACAGAGCAGAAGGCGTCAGTAATCCCGTTTGGCGCTGCCAACCATCGGACTGCCTTTACCTCCGGCCGCATCGCTATTGAGACGACAGACGGCAAGGTCATCGCCGAGCGCCTGGACCCACGTACCGCATTCGGCGGCCATGGGAAAACGACCCACTGGGATCCACTTCATCGCGCATATTTTAATGGATACGCGTTGTGGACGTACTTGACTACGCCATTCCTGCTCACTCTTCCGGGCGTGGTCATCCAAGAGCAGGAACCCTGGCGCGAAGAGAATGAAACGTGGCACAGGCTGCGGGCGTATTTCCCGCAGCACGTGGCCACCCATAGCGAAGCGCAGGATTTCTATTTCGGCGACGATTTGTTGCTGCGCCGGCACGATTATAATGTTGATGTCGCGGGAGGCTTTGCAGCTCTACAACGCGCCTACGACTATCGGGAGACCAACGGCATCCGGTACCCGACCAAACGCCGCACCTTCGCACGCGGTGCCGATGATAGCGCCGTAGAGGAACCGTTGATGGTATCCATCGACCTGAGCAACGTCCGCTTTACATAGGGTCGAAAGCCTCTGTTCCATGCCGGCACTGCTTCGTATTACGCCTGATATGCGACGAGTGAGGTCGACCTCCCCATTTAAGCGTTTCCCAGTTGATTGGAAGACTTGTTTGAGTGGGCGAAGCCAACGTCTTGTGACATTAGGTCCACTTCGGACCGATCCCAGACCTTGCCGGCAAGAACTCTAATGTCCGTTTTTCGTGCTGGATGTCCTCGCAGCGGACGGTCGGCCATCGGCCCCAAACGAGATACTCCAAAAATGAGTAGGCAAGAGAGGCTTCTGACGCGAAGCGGAATTTGTTGCCGTAAAGCCGGATTGAGGCGGAGAATTTACAAGTCTCCGTGCAGTCAGGCCCCCGCAACCACGCTACAGTATCCAAAAATAGCCGAAACTACGATCCAGCACGGCACAAGCGCTCCATGCCCCGCCATTCCTTTATCGAACGCATCGTCCAGGAAGCGCGGTTGAAGGCGCGCTGCGGTAAGTGGGTGATCTCGTACGCCGTTTCGAATATCCTGGCAAAGCTGCAGCTTAGACAGGGTCGAGCGCCGCCGATATCGCGCTCGGGACTTCATGAGTCCTCTACGATTGAGACCCAGAGCGTATCGGGTTTTTACCTGTCCCGTCGTCCAGTCCGAGGGGTTGGCTCCGAGGCCGTGTGAAAGATGTTGTGCAAATTCAAGGTTCTTAACCCCAAACACGTTTGATTGCATCGAATGCGGCCACAACAGTGGGATCACCCTTACGAGCTTCCATGCATATGAAGCTCAATGTCGTCGAAATTTTCACCGCATCGGCGATGAAGAGCCCGTGGGCCTGTTGTTCATGGAGGGCGATCGACTCGCGGCAGAGGCTCAAGCCGACGCCTGTGCGGACCATGGCGACCATCGACGCTTCCTGATCGACTTGGGAGACGATGTTCTGACGCAGGCCAAGATCGGTGAACAGTCGTGCCAGCAGCCGGTTATGCACCGAGGCGGGCGGTGTGCCGATCCATGGCAGTGCTGCCAACTGTACCCAATCCGCACCACGGACGAAGCTTGCAAGCGACGGCGGGGCAACGACGCGATAGGTCAGTTGTGCCAGTTCCTTGCCATAAAACAGTTTGGTGGCAGTTTCGTCAGAAAGCTCGACTATAGGATCGTAGTCCCTCGGGTCTCCGAGGAAGAATCCGGCATCCAGTTCATTCCGCCGAAGCCCTTCCGGCACATCGCCGCTCATGCCATGTCGCAATGTTGTCTCAATGCTCGGTCCGTTTTCGATCAGCGCCTTCAGAAACGCGCCCAGTCGCGTGAACTCCGGGTCGATGATGGTGCCGATCCGGAGTTTGCCCCGCACGCGCGTTGCCAGATGCCCGGCTGTCTGGCGGAAATCCGTCAGCGCCGCCAGCACCTGCTCGGCCTTGGCAGCCAGCAGCGCGCCCTCCTGCGTCAACTCCAAACCCGTGGAAGTCCGTCGGAACAGGGAGAGGCCGGTCTCTGCGGCAAGACGTTTCAGTTGCAGCGTCACGGCCGGCTGGGTGAGGTGCAATAGCTCCGCGGCGCGGGTGACGTTGCCCTCCCGCGCCACGGTGACGAATGCCCTCAATGTTCTCAGGTCGGCCGATTGCAGCATATTAGTTTCATTTATAATGCCTTCTATTATTTGTCATTGGATTTTCCGACCGCACCTCCGCTATGGCTCTGAACGATGTAGGCAGGGAGGCTGGCATGCAGCGACAGGATGTCGAAGCTTATGAGTGTGGGTGGTTCCGTCTGAACGGGCGGGCAGCACAATGACGCGTAACGCTTCGCTATCTACACAGCATGCTTTTGACTACATCATTGTCGGCGGCGGCTCCGCCGGCTGCCTGCTTGCCAACCGCCTCAGCCGCGATCCGGCGATGCGGGTGCTTCTCTTGGAGGCCGGCCGCAAGGACGACTATCCGTGGATTCATATTCCCGTCGGTTATCTTTATTGCATCGGCAATCCGCGCACCGACTGGCTGTATAAGACCGAGCCCGACGCTGGCCTGAACGGGCGCTCGCTGCGCTACCCGCGCGGCAAGACGCTCGGCGGCTGCTCCTCCATCAACGGCATGATCTATATGCGTGGCCAGGCCCGCGACTTCGACGGCTGGGCGGCGGCAACCGGCGATGACGCCTGGTCTTGGCAGAATTGCTTGCCTGATTTCAAGGCGCATGAGGATCATTACCGGCTGGACAACGGTGAGGACCCGAAGACTGGCGGCAACAGCCGGTTCTCGGACATGCACGGCCACGGCGGCGAGTGGCGGATCGAGAAGCAGCGGCTCAAATGGGAGATCCTCGAATCCTTTGCAGAGGCCGCCGTCGAGGCCGGCATTCCGCGCTCCAACGATTTCAACAGCGGCGACAACGAAGGCGTCGGCTATTTCGAGGTCAACCAGCGCTCCGGCTGGCGCTGGAATACGTCGAAGGCTTTTTTGCGCCCCGCGAAGAACCGCCCAAACCTGGCGGTCTGGACGCAATCCCATGTCGAACGGCTGATCCTGGAAACCGACGGTTTCGGCCGCAGGCGTTGCGCTGGCGTCGTGGTCCAACGCCAACGGCAGAGCGCGGAGGTCCGTGCCCGCAGGGAGGTCATCCTGTCCGCCGGCGCAATCGGCTCGCCGCAAATCCTGCAACTGTCCGGTATCGGCCCCGCCGGACTGCTGAAGCGACATGGCATCGAGGTTGTGCATGACCTGCCGGGCGTCGGGGAAAATCTCCAGGACCATCTGCAGATCCGCGCCGTCTTCAAGGTCGGCAATGCAAAAACGCTGAACACGCTCGCCAACAGCCTATTCGGCAAGGCGATGATCGGGCTCGAATATGTTCTGAAACGCAGCGGCCCGATGAGCATGTCGCCCTCGCAGCTCGGCGCTTTCACCCGGTCGGACGACAGACAGGCCCACGCTAATCTCGAATATCACGTCCAGCCTCTCAGCCTCGACGCCTTCGGCGAGCCGTTGCACAGCTTACCCGCCTTCACCGCGAGTGTGTGCAATCTCAACCCGGCCAGCGTCGGAAACGTGCGCATTCGTTCCGGCAAGGCGTCGGATGCCCCGGCGATTGCGCCGAATTATCTGAGCACGGAAGAGGATCGCAGAATTGCCGCCGAGAGCCTGCGGCAAGTGCGCAAGATCGTGTCGCAGCCGGCGCTTGCAAAATACCAGCCTGAGGAATGGAAGCCCGGCTTGCAGTTCCAGAGCGACGAGGAACTGGCGCGGCTGGCGGGCGATATCGCCAACACCATCTTTCATCCGGTCGGGACGACGAAGATGGGCCGCGACGACGATCCGATGACAGTGGTGGACAGCCGTCTCAGGGTGCGCGGCATCGAGGGCCTGCGCGTCGTCGACGCAGGCGTCATGCCAAAGATCACCAGCGGCAACACCAACGCACCGACGCTGATGATCGCCGAAAAGGCGGCCGGCTGGATCGTCGCCGATGCGCGCGCATAGAAAAGTCTTGGGGAGATAAGAGCAATGACATCGATCGCACGTTCCGCGCTTCCACTTTCCGGCGTTCGGGTGGTTGATTTCGGGCAATATATCGCCGGCCCGGCCGTCGCCATGATCCTTGGCGATCTCGGCGCGACCGTCGTGCATGTCGATCCGCCCGGTGGTCCGCTCTGGGACACTCCTGCCAATGCCATCCTCAACCGCAACAAGCTGATCGTCACCCTCGATCTCAAATCGCAGCAGGGCTTGGATGAGGCGAAAGCGCTGGTGGCCGAGGCCGATATTATCGTCGAGAATTTCCGCCCTGGCGTGCTTGCCCGACTCGGGATCGATTTTGCCGAATTGCGTAAAGCACGGCCGGAACTGATCACCCTGTCGATTCCCGGCTTCGCCTCCGACGATGAGCTTCGTCGCGACTGGCGGGCCTTTGAGACGGTGATCGCGGCCTCGTCCGGCGTCTTTACGGATATGGGCCTCAATCGCGTCCTGATGGGCATTAACCCGTCTTTCTCGCCACTGCCGCTGTCCTCCGCCTACGGCACCATGCTTGCAGCATCCGCAACGGTGCTGGCGCTTCAGGCGCGGGAGCGCACGGGTCATGGCGACCACATCGAAGTGCCGCTGGCAAGCGCGGTGATGGAGGGCCTCTCCTACAATTCCATCCTGATCGACGACTATCCGCTGCGCTACCAGACCCAGCGCGAGCGGGAGATCGAACGGCGGCGCAGCGAGGGCCTGCCGATGGATATGTCCTATGACGCCCTCCAGGAGTTCCTCGATCCCTTTTATCGCAGCTATGTGTGCGCCGACGGGCGCATGTTCTACGTCGTCTGCCCCAGCCACAAGAACCATGCGAAGCGCTGCCTGCAAGCCCTCGGCATTTACGACGAACTGGTTGCTGAAGGACTGCGCGAGGAGGAAGACACCTATCTGCCGGTGTCGCAATGGTCGTCGGACGTTTCGCTCGGCGTCTATCCGCTTCCGAAATTCTGGGCAGACAAGATTGCGGCCCGCATGAAGGAGGTTTTCCTGACCAGGACGGCGGCCGAATGGGAGTGCGTCTTCGGGGAAGGGCTGTTTCCGGGTGCGCCGCAGCGCTGGCTGAAGGAATGGATCGCCGACGATCACGCCAGGGCCGCCGGCCTGATGATCGAGGTTGACGATCCGATCCTGGGCCAAATGACCCAGCCGGGGCCGATGGCCTGGCTACAGGAGAGCGCCGAAGCCATGCTTGCGCCACGCCCGCGGCGTTGGGGGACGGCCAAGGACGCCTTGGCGATGCTTGCGGAGATGGAACGCCCTTCCTTACCGGTTCCGACCGACGCCCCCGGTGGCTGGTTGGATGGCGTCAGGGTGCTTGATCTCTGCAACGTGATCGCCGGCCCGCATTCGGTCGCCTATCTCGCCCGCTTCGGCGCAGAGGTGGTCAAGATTGACCCGGCCAAGCCGCTCTATGACTGTTGGAACACCGTGATCTTCGGCATGTCGCACATGCGTGGCAAACAGTCCTTGCTGCTGAACATCGGTTCGCCCGATGGCCGCGTCGTCTTCGAGGAGTTGGTGCGCTCCGCCGACGTCGTCGTCTGGAATGCCACCGACAGGCAGGTCAAGGCGATGGGGCTAGACGCCGAAAGCCTGAAGGTGCTCAACCGCCAAGCGATCTTCTGCCAGCTCGATTGCTTCGGCGGCGTGCGAACCGGCCCGCGCACCGACTATCTCGGCTATGACGACCTCGTTCAATCGGCGACCGGCATCATGCTGCGTTTCGGCGGATCGATGGAAACGCCGGAGGAACATGCCCATGTCGGCACCATCGATGTCATGTGCGGCTTCGGTGCGGCGCTCGGCATTGCCGCCGCCCTCTACCAGAAATCCAGAACCGGGATCGTCGGCCGCCCGCGCACGTCGCTGTCGGCGCTGACCGGCCTCGCGCAGATACCGTTCTGCTACGACTACGCCGGGCGCGGTCCCTTCGACGAGCCGTCCGGACGCGAAACCAAGGGCTATCATGCCCTGTCGCGGCTGTACGAAACGGCGTCAGGGGATCACCTTCTCTTGTGCGCTTCGGAAGCCGACCTGCCGCGCTTCCGCAAGGTTGAAGGGTTGGAGGGCATACCGGAAATGGCGGCATCGGATCGCGAGGCCTACCTCTCGCGGGCCTTCATGACTGCATCCGCTGAGACCTGGCAACAGCGGCTACAGGAAGCCGATATCGGCGTATCGCTTTGCGAGAATATCGAAACTGTCCGGAGCCGCAGCGCCCGCATTGCCGACGCTACGCCGGGGATCGATCGTGGCAGCTATTCCTTCTCGATCTTCCCGAACCATCCGAGTGGCCACACCGTCACCCAGCTCGATCCCTTCGCTATTCGTCCGACGGTCGGCAAGGTCACGGCCGTCGCGCCGGCCGAGAAGTACGGGGCGTCCACACGCGCCGTACTGAAATCCCTGAACTACACCGACGCCCAGATCGATCGGCTGATTGCCTCCGGTGCGATCAGCGAGACCTGGAGCGAGGAATATCTGCCGAGCTAGCAGAAAACGGCGGCTTCGGGTTCTGAGGAGGATACCGAAGCTGCTCGCGGCCCGCCAAGATATCCGATGGCGTTGGCGGGCCTGCAATTTCAACATCGCACATAGGGAGGAAGTGCCATGAAAGAACTCTTTGCCTCGACATGCCTTGCAGCGGCGATGCTGACCTTTGGCAATTCGGCGCAGGCTGCGGATTGCGGCGACGTCACCATCGCCAGCATGAACTGGCAGAGCGCGGAAGTGCTCGCCAGTCTGGACAGGTTCATCCTGACCGAGGGCTACGGTTGTAATGCCGAAATCATACAGGGCGATACGGTCCCGACGATCACGTCGATGACCGAGAAGGGCCAGCCCGACATCGCGCCCGAAGGATGGGTCGATCTTCTTCCCGATGTCGTCAACGCTGGCGTTGCAAACGGAAAGCTCGTCGTTGCATCGACCGTCCTGACCGACGGCGCGGTGCAGGGCTGGTGGATGCCGAAATACCTTGCTGACGCGCATCCGGATATCAAGACGATCGATGATGTCCTCAAGCATCCGGAGCTGTTCCCGGATCCCGAAGACAAATCGAAGGGTGCCATTCACAATGGCCCGCAGGGCTGGGGCGGCACGGTCGTGACCGCGCAGCTCTACAAGGCCTATGGCGGGGAAGCTGCAAACTTCACGCTCGTCGACACGGGTTCGGCTGCCGGCCTCGATGGCTCGATTGCCAAGGCTTACGAGCGCAAGGAAGGCTGGGTCGGCTACTACTGGGCCCCGACCGCGCTTCTCGGCAAGTACGACATGGTCAAGCTCGATTATGGCGTGCCGCACGAAGCGGCCGAGTGGAAGCGCTGCAACACCGTCGCGGATTGCCCCGACCCGAAAAAGAATGAGTGGCCGAGGGACACCGTCCAGACGCTCGTGACCAAGCCGTTCTCCGAGCGCGCCGGCGAGGACGTCATGGGCTATCTCCACAAGCGCGCCTGGTCGAACGAAACCGTCAACAAGCTGATGGCCTGGATGACCGACAACCAGGCAAGCGGCGACGACGGCGCAAAACACTTCCTCGAAGAGAACGAGGCCATGTGGAAGGAATGGGTATCGCCTGAGGCAGCCGAGAAGATCAAAGCGGCGCTTTGAACTCGTTCAAGACGCTGCAGCGCGTCCAGAATGCGCTAGCTGTTATCGAGGAGGATAGATTTTGGATTGGCTGTTTAGCTTTCCGCACATGGATGACGCGTCTCTGCGTGATCTCAAGAAGGCAATCGACGAAGGCTTCCGCGGGTTCACGCGGGCCTATGGCGATGGTCTTGAAGCAGTTTTCGAGCCGCTGCAGCACTTTTTGATCTGGTCCGAGCGCTTCATGACGAAGACGCCCTGGCCGATCATCCTGGTATTGATCGCCGCCGTCGCGTGGTTCGCCAGCCGCAATTGGAAGATCGTCGCGGGAACGGTCGTGACACTGCTGCTCATCGGTTATTTCGACATGTGGGACGACACGATGAAGACGGTCTCGATGATCTTCGTCTGTACGGTGCTCTCGATCGTCGTCGGTATTCCCAGCGGTATCGCCATGTCGCGCTCCGACCGGGTGCAGAACGTGATCAACCCGATCCTAGACGTCATGCAGACCATGCCGAGCTTCGTCTATCTTATCCCGGTCGTCATGCTGCTCGGCATTGGCAAGGTGCCCGGCCTCATCGCCGTGGTCATCTACGCCATCCCGCCGATGATCCGCCTCACCAATCTCGGCATCCGCCTCGTCGACAAGGATGTGCTGGAGGCGGCCGATGCCTTCGGTTCGTCGAGCTGGCAGAAGCTGAAGAACGTGCAGATGCCGCTGGCGCTGCCCACCATCATGGCCGGCATCAACCAGACGATCATGATGGCGCTCGCCATGGTGGTCATCGCCTCGATGATCGGCGTGCAGGGCTTGGGCCAGCCGGTTCTGAAGGCGATCTCCAACCAGTATTTCACGCTCGGCATCTTCAACGGCCTTGCCATCGTCGGCATCGCGATCATCTTCGACCGCGTCAGCCAGGCCTTCGGCGTGCGCCTTCAAAAGCACCGGGAGGTGGTCCATGGGTAACAAGAAAATTGGCGGCTTCAGCATCGAAATCAAAAAGCTCTACAAAATCTTCGGTCCAAATGGCGCCGACTGCGTAAAACTCGTTGAGCAGGGTGTTACGAAGGCGGAACTGAACGAAAAACATGGTCATGTTCTTGGCCTGAGAGACATCAACATCTCCATGCCTGCGGGTGGCATTCAGGTGATCATGGGCCTTTCCGGATCGGGAAAGTCCACGCTTATTCGCCACATCAATCGCCTTATCGATCCGACGTCTGGTGAAGTTGTCATCGGTGAAGAGGATGTGGTCAAGATGGACGATGCGCAATTGCGTGAGTTCCGTCGGCATCAGACGGCAATGGTGTTCCAGAAGTTTGCGCTTCTCCCGCACCGCACCGTCCTCGAAAACACCCTCTATGGCCTGGAGATACAAGGGGCGCCACGGAACCGGCAGGTCGACTGCGCCATGCGATGGATCGAGCGGGTCGGGCTGAAAGGTTTTGAGAGCAAATATCCCAATCAGTTGTCCGGCGGCATGCAACAGCGCGTCGGTCTTGCCCGTGCGCTGGCGAACGATGCGCCGATCCTGCTGATGGACGAAGCGTTTTCCGCACTGGACCCGCTCATTCGCGTCGATATGCAGACCGTGCTCCTCGACCTGCAGAAGGAGATCAAGAAGACGATTGTCTTCATCACCCATGATCTGGACGAGGCGCTGAGGCTCGGGGACCGCATTGCGATCTTGCGGGATGGGGAAGTCGTGCAGCAGGGCACGCCGCAGGATATCGTGATGAACCCGGCCGACGACTACATCGCCAGCTTCGTCCGGGAAGTGAACCGCGCGCGGGTCATCAAAGTTGAGACTGTCGCCACCGCGCCGAACGGCTCGTCCGGCGAGCTGAAGATTTCGGTGCCGGCCGGCGCGACGCTGGAGGAAGCGGCAAGAGCAATGACGCTGGCCGGGACAAGCGAGATCGCCGTCGTCGATGGCGACGGTCAGGTCACAGGTGTGCTGACGCTTCCCCAGGCGGTTCATGCCATGGTCAATGCGCAAGTCGTCTACTCGACATCCGACGCCAAGAAAGTTGCGTAGGAAAAAAGAAATCCAGAAATGGGAGCCTCAGATGTTTGACGCCGTCTTGATCAGAAAGTCCGACAGCGGGCAGGAAGCCGGTGTTTCCAAGGTCGAGACCGCGCAACTGCCACAAGGCGACGTGTTGGTGGACGTCGCGTGGTCGACCCTGAACTACAAGGATGCCTTAGCGATCACCGGCGCCTCGCCGGTCGTTCGCAGCTTCCCTATGGTGCCGGGGATCGATTTTGCGGGTGTCGTGGCTGAAAATTCCCATTCCGACTTTAAGCCGGGCGATCGGGTCGTGCTGAACGGCTGGGGCGTTGGAGAGCGGCATTGGGGTGGGCTGGCGGTCAGGGCGCGCGTAAGGGGAGATTGGCTCGTGCCTTTGCCAGAAGGGGTCAGTCTGCGGAACGCCATGGCGATAGGGACGGCCGGCTACACCGCGATGTTGTGCGTTATGGCGCTCGAGCGCAACGGTGTGCTGCCGGACAGCGGAGAGGTGGTGGTAACCGGCGCGGCCGGTGGTGTCGGCAGTATTGCAACCATGCTTCTGGCCTCACGCGGCTATAGCGTTGCTGCCGTTACAGGGCGGATGACCGAAGCGGATTATCTCACCGGCCTCGGTGCCACCTCTATCATTGACCGGGCTGAGTTCACACAGGTCGGCCGGCCCTTGGCCAAGGAGCGTTGGGCAGGAGCCATCGACGTGGCAGGCGGAGTGGTGCTGGCCAATGTACTGGCTTCGATGCGCTATCGCGGTGTCGTCGCCGCATGCGGACTAGCTGGTGGGATGGAACTCCCCACGACCGTCGCGCCCTTCATCTTGCGCGCTGTGACGTTGGTCGGGATCGACAGCGTTTTGTGTCCCAAACCCCAGAGACTGGCCGCCTGGCAACGACTGGCGCAGGAACTCGATATGGCGAAACTCGATGGAATGACAACGGAGGTCCACCTCTCTGACATTGTGTCAATGGCACCTAAATTCCTTGATGGTCAGGTGCGGGGCCGCATACTTGTGCCAATCAACCTGCAGGTTGGTTGATGTAGCCTTAGATTTTACTGTCGGCTAGGAAGCCTGGCGCAGGCAATAGCAGCGCGCATCTCCGCGCGGCGTCCTTGCGAGCAAAGGCAGCATCCAACTTCCGGAGGCGAAGGCGCTTGCATAGAGCCGCAGTTGTTGTGACCATATGGTGCCGATGCGACGGCAGTCGGACGACCGGGTCGCCTGCGCGCCAAGCGCGGATGGTGCTTATTCGGTTCGCGCCAAAGGAGGCAATCCTCGCGCCGCCTTGCTGGTAGGCTGCGGACTGAACAATCAAGAAGAGAATGTCCATTATTTGGGCAACTTCTCCCCGGTCGATGGCTGGAGAGACTATGCGTCCTATGTTCGACTATCCACGAAGCATAGCCCTAATACGTGGAGAATCGTTATGGTTGAACCAGCGTTTTCGCAACCGGAGACCGATGCTCCCCCCGACAATGGACTTGAGGCTTTGATCCAGCTCCTCTTCGAGGGCGAACGAACTTGATTGCGGGATTGCGGCACCGTGGATGGGCGCCGCACCCGATACAGAGATCACGGTAAATCGCCGAATTTGGAGAAATAAAGCATGGCCCGGCTTGTCTGGCACAGCTTCCCCTCTCGCTCCGTGAAAAATTGACCGTTGTCATGGCCGCGATGTGCTCTTCGTCCAGAATGAGGCATCATGCTAAAAGCCAAAAAAGATGCGTCCATCAGCGATTCCGCCGGCTTCCGGGGCATGTTCTCGCTTGGCCGGCTATCGCTCGGAGTGTTCTTCCCTATCGAGGCTTTCGAGAGGGACGAGCCCAGCATCCGCGATCAACCGCGTCTTGCCCGGCGCGCCGAGGAACTCGGCTTTGCCGGCCTTTGGACACGAGACGTGCCTCTGAGAGATCCGAATTTCGGAGATCTGGGACAGATCCACGATCCGTGGGTGTGGCTGGGCTGGATCGCTGCGCATACCTCGACGATCGCGCTTGCGACCGGATCGATCATTCTCCCCTTGCGCCACCCGCTCCATACTGCAAAGGCGTCCGCATCGGTCGATCAACTGACGGGCGGGCGATTCGTCCTCGGCGTCGCATCCGGCGATCGCCCCGTTGAGTTTCCGGCATTCGGTGTCGACTGGCACCAGCGCGACGTCCTCTTTCGCGAGAACCTGTCGACGATCCGCAGGGTGCTCATGGAGGAATTTCCAAGCGTCCAGTCGAGCTATGGCGCCTTGATGGGAACGGCGGACCTCGTGCCCAAACCCGTCTCTCGCCTGCCGATCCTGATCACCGGTTCGAGCCGCCAGAGTTTTGAGTGGATCGCCGAGCATGCGGACGGCTGGATCACCTATCCACGCGACCTCGCACGGCAGGCGGAGCTGGTCGCGAAATGGCGCGCAGCGGTGGAGGTCATGTCGCCTGGTGTGTTCAAGCCCTTCGTGCAGTCGCTCTATGTCGACCTGGCCGACGAGCCGGCCGAGCCGCCTCGGCCAATTCATCTCGGATTCCGAGCCGGCCGCAACTTCCTGCTCGACTTCCTGAACGAACTCGCCAGCGCTGGCGTCAATCACGTCATCCTCAACCTCAAATATGGTCGGCGCGATGCGGGCGAGGTGCTGGAGGAGATCGGCCGGGAGGTCCTCCCGCACCTGGGCAAAGGTGTGGGGACGCCCCCTCTCGAGGCGGCTACTGCAAACTAGGTCGTGTACTCACAAGACCCAGCCTAACGTCCGCGTCAATCCAGGAGCGACTGAATCGCTCTAACGCCCGAAATGACGCGATGGGCCAACAACTGACATCGGAAGCTCACCTACTTTAGTGCAGCTTCGATGGCGTTAACCAAGTCGTTTTCCGTGAAGGGTTTCAAGATTATTCGCCAGTCCTTCAGTTCCTTCAGGGGGCCTCGATCGCTATAGCCGGGAGGATGACTGGCAAAGTTGGCCGCATCGCGCGTATCGCTTTCGCAAGCTCACCGCCGCTCATTTCCGGCATCGCGAAGTCCGCGAGAACGACATCTATTTCTTGATCCCTTGCGAGCAGCCGGAGCGCTTCATTGGCGCTCTCCGCTGACGCCGTTGCATATCCGAGAGCCTCGAGCAGGAGTTGATTGATGGTTGGCAGGCAAGCAGGCCTCGTCGTTCTGAGCGACGCGGATAGAAATTTCCTGTAATCTCAGGTACGCCGGCATAAAGCGCCGCGCTCCTTGTCGGATCGATGCCGGATGGTCTTGGTGTGTGCGCAGGGTCTGCAAAGCAAAGACGTTGCCGAGCGTCTCGGGGTCCACGAGCATACGGTTGGCAAGTGGCGCCGCCGGTTCCTACAAGATGGTATTGAAGGGCTGACAGATGAATATCGTGCCGGTCGACCACGAACTGTCTCTGATGCCCAGGTTGCTCAGGTCGTCGAGCGTACATTGAACACCACTCCCAAGGATGCCACGCACTGGTCCATCCGTTCGATGGCAGCCTCCAGTGGACTTTCGCATACCACCATCCGTCGGATCTGGACAGCATTTGGCCTGCAGCCGCATCGTGCCGGGACATTCAAGCTTTCCTCTGATCTGCTCTTCGTCGATAAGGTGCAGGACATCGTCGGACTTTACATGTCGCCTCCGGACCGGGCGGTCGTGCTTTGCGTGGATGAGAAGTCACAAATCCAAGCCCTGGATCGCGAGCAGCCTGTGCTGCCTATGGCGCCGGGCGTCGCCGAACGGCGCACTCATACCTATGTCCGCAATGGCACGACCTCCCTGTTCGCCGCGCTCGACGTCGCGACTGGCGCCGTGATCGGTCATTGCTACAAGCGTCACCGAGCGACCGAATTCCCCGACTTTTTGAAGCGGATTGACGCCGAAATGCCCAATGGGCCGGACGTGCATCTGGTGATGGACAACTATGCCACCCACAAGACACCAAGGGTCAAGGCATGGCTCGCGCGCCGCCCAGACTGGCATGTTCACTTCACGCCAACGTCGGCATCCTGGATCAATCAGGTCGAGCGATGGTTCGCAGAGCTGACGCGAAAACAGTACACCGTTCCACTGCAGAACTTGAGGCCGACATCGACGCTTTCATCGAAACCCACAACGACAATCCCACCCCATATATCGCACGCAACCAGGGGCAACGGCCATTAGTGCAGCAGGTCGAACAGGCGCCCTGGTGGTCGGATTCCTGAGATTCGGGTCGATGATCCTGAAGGTCTCCGCAAGGGCGAGGCATAGTCCCCCGGCAATCTCGGAGAACCGTGCCTGGGTCTCGTCGCCGATCGTAAGATCGCTCGGCGGCAACCCGATCTGCCCGGACAGGTAATTCGTCAGGTGCAACTCCGCATTGATCAGCCGGAAGCGGTGGATCGTCTCCTGGAGCCCCTTGGTGATCGGGAGATCCCAGGGCTCGACCACGTCGCGACTGTTGGCCTTGGCGTTTGCCTCGCCGCGAACAACAAGGTCCGTGACTTTCCGACGAACGAAAGTCTCAAGCTGCTCGAGGTCGCTCTTGTCGAGATCGAGATCGCCCGCCCGGGGAAACATCTTCTCTGCCTATGAATGGTCGCCATTGCGCACCTCACCTGCTGGACCGCCACTATGAGGCCATCTGCCCGATCGCGCCTTTACGCTCGTCAGGGCGACGCGCCGCCAATTGTTCGACGACCGCGCTGCCAGAGGCTATGCAAAGGCGCCCTCAAGCCCTGTTTAGCGCCTGCTCGACCCAATCGACGATCGCCGACGTCGGCATCGCGCCCGAGGTGCGAGCGATCTCTTGCCCTTTGCTAATCATGATCATGCTCGGAATGCTGCGAATGCCGTAGCGCCCGGCAATAGCGGGTTCCGCCTCGGTGTCGAGTTTGCCAAGCCGCACCCGCGGCTCCAGCCGCGGTGCCGCACTCTCGAAATTGGGAGTCATCATCCGGCACGGACCGCACCATTCCGCCCAGAAGTCGATCACGACCGGCAGGTCGCTCTTGAGCGCGTGCGAATCGAAGTTCGCGCCGTTGAGCTCGACGACTTTGCCAGCGAAGAGGGGGTTGTGACACCTCCCGCATTTCGGGTTGCGGTCGAGTTTTGCGCGGGGGACGCGGTTCACTGATGCATCGACCGGACAGGCGACGAACAGGATCTCGCCAGATGCTTCCGGCCGGCTATCGGTGGTCGATTGGGACATCGGCGTCTCCTTGATAGGGCGCGGCAGGTAGGGTGCAGTCGGAGCGGCGCGCTAGCTTTGGCTGATCTGCACGGGAAGGCGCCGCTTCACGCTTCGATCAGTGCGCCGATCCTGTGCGTACGGCGAATGTCGACCAACTCCTCGGCTTCGCCAACGGATTGGACCATTGCGTTGACAGGGACCGGCATCACCCCCTCACCGTCTCTGGGACCAGACGGATACAGCGCGGTTGTAACCGGCTGGCAACCCCATTGGGCCAACGATCTCCTGGGCCTTATAGCAAGCCAACGCCCATCCGTCATTGACGGGCGTCAGCAATCGAGCGCGACCGGATAGTCGCCGATTCTTCATGCATGGCATGAACGATCGTTGGCCGAGCGCCGTCGTCGGTCTCGGCAGCAAATCGTAAGCCGCACTGACGGGCGTCAGTTGAGGCGGATCGCTGTGCTCCTAACATTCCGCGATGAGGGTCCTGGAGACCTGGCAATTCCAATCTCTGAAGGATGGAATATGGACGAGGCAGCTACCATTAAACAATCCCCCGGTGCTACTCATGCGCCGGACACGGACGTGCTGTTCCAGCCGTACCGGCTTGGACCCTTCAACCTGCAGCATCGCATCGTCATGGCACCGCTGACGCGCTCGCGGGCGCGCCAGCCGGGCAATGTGCCGAGTTCCCTTGCCGCCTGCTACTACGCGCAGCGCGCATCCGCGGCGTTGATCGTGAGCGAGGCAACCCAGGTCTCGATGCAAGGACAGGGTTACGCCTGGACGCCCGGCATCCACAGTCGTGAGCAGGTAGAGGCATGGCAACGGGTCACCCAAGCGGTGCATCAGGCCGGCGGATTGATGTTCAACCAGCTTTGGCACGTCGGGCGTATTTCGCATCCCGCCCTGCAGCCCGACAACATGCTCCCCGCCGCCCCGTCCGCCATCGTGCCGGAAGGGACGGCCTTCATCGAGAACGAGCGCGGCGAAGGCGAGCTGGTCCCGTTCGTGCGACCGCGCGCTCTCGACATCGAAGAAATGCCCTACATCGTGGCGCAGTATGAACGCGCCGCCAGAAACGCTCAGGCCGCCGGCTTCGATGGCGTCGAGATCCACGCCGCCAACGGCTATCTGCTCGATCAGTTCATCGAGACCGGCACCAACCGACGTACCGACTTCTATGGCGGCCCGGTCGAGAACCGAGCGCGATTGCTGATCGAGATCGCCGAGGCCGTGATGCGGGTCTGGGGGCCGGATCGCATCGGAGTGCGGCTGTCGCCGATGGGCACGGCGAACGACATCCACGACGACCAACCGGAGGCAACCTTTGGCTATGTCGCTGAGCGCCTGAGCGACTTCCGCTTTGCCTATCTGCATATCGTCAACCCGGCCATGGAGCAGATGCAGCGCGGCGACGCTCCGGATCCACGGGCGCTGGGTATGGTCGAGACGATCAGGAAAAACTTCAAGGGAACCCTGATAGTGGCGGGCGGCTTCAAGCCCGACACCGCGGCGCAGTGGCTTCGCGAAGGCAAGGCCGACCTGATCGCGTTCGGCCGACAGTTCATCGCCAATCCCGACCTGGCGGAGCGTTTGCGCACCGGCGCGCCTCTCAATGCCGAAGATCCGACGACGTATTATGGCGGCGGCGAGAAGGGATACACAGACTATCCATCACTGGCTCAGGATCGAGGCGAACAACCGAAGGCGTGCGTCGACGAGCGGTGGCGGTAAGCCGCGACGGCTTTCTCTGGAGCGGCAGTTCCCGCGATCGTTCCGGCAAACCAGCTCCTTCGAAACGGAAAAAACCAGGGCTTTCCACTGTGCCTTGAGCACGCTGTGGGTGATATGGATCCGGTCCGCGAACTCCCATACGGGCCCGCAGCCTCCGGTGCTACATCAGAGACCGGACAGATGGCAGCCTCCGACCACGTGCCAAGCTTCAAGAAACCGCTTGCGTCTCATGGGGCGTCCACAGATGGGAAGCGGACTGTCGGCTTGAGAGGGTGTCAACCGCCTCGCGCCAATTGCGGTCACTGGCCGCGAAGGCCTCTCGACGACCTGTGCAACCTTTTGCGTGCCTCCGGAGAGATGCCTTGGGCGGGGCACTGAGCGTGATACAGGTGCTTCACGCCGAGGCGGACGCAGGTGGACGTTCACCGCGGCAGCGGCCCCGCTCGCCGGGCACCGGTGGCGGCCGGGACTTTTTCACCTGTTGACATCCGTCAGGGTCACCAACCGCTCACCATTGCAGTGTGGGGGGCGGGGGAGGCCATCCGCAGGAAAGGAGCATGCATATGTCTAGCGTTGCAAGGACGGTCATAGTCACGTTGACCTTATCTGCGGGTGTCGGCCTTGGGCATGGCATGGCGCAGGACAGCACCCAGGTTTTGACCGGCACGGACGCCTTCGGCAGCTGGGAGCAGGACAAGCCTGGCGTTCGCCGCCAGTTCACGGTTGAGGATATGCCCCAGCCCACCGCCAGCGACACGCAGAATTTTGGCGCGATCGTTCCGATCCCGGAAGGCGCCAAGCCTCTCGTGCCGGACGGTTTCACCGTCGAACCGGTCGCGCTGAATCTCAAGGGGCCGCGAGCCATACGCGTTGCCCCCAATGGCGACCTGTTTATCGCAGAAAGCATGTCGAACGATGTCAGGGTGCTGCGCCTGGCAAAAGACGGCACGACGGCAGAGCCGCAAGTCTTCGCCAGCGGGCTGAACAAACCTTTCGGCATAGCATTCTATCCGCCGGGCGCCGATCCGGAGTGGATCTACATTGCCAGTAGCGACAGCGTCATCCGCTACCCTTACAAGAGCGGTGACATCGAGGCGAAGGGCGAACCTGAAGTCATTGTTCCACGCATCCTGTGGACGCATCACTATACCCGCGACATCACCTTTACGCCCGACGGCAAGATCTTGCTGCTCTCGGTGGGGTCGGGATCAAATGTCGCGCTCGATATGTTTCCAGTCTCGTTCTTGGGGGGCATCGAAGCGGTCAACAAGAACCTGCCGCTCGGCGCGACCTGGGACACGGAGGAAGGGCGCGCCATGGTCCTGGCCTATGATCCGGAGGGCAAAAACCAGCAGGTCTATGCAACCGGGCTCCGCAATTGCGCAGGCATCGCCATCCAACCGGCAACGGGTAATCCCTGGTGCGTCGTCAATGAGCGCGACGGGCTGGGCGACGACACACCATTCGAATATGCCACCGCGGTGCAGCAGGGCGCGACCTATGGCTGGCCCTGGTACTATATCGGCGGACACGAGGACCCGCGTCACGCCGGCGCGCGTCCCGACCTCAAGGACAAGGTGACGATACCGGACGTGCTGATGCAGGCCCATTCGGCGCCACTGCAGATCGCCTTTTACGAGGGCGAGATGTTCCCGGCCGAATATAAGGGCAGCGCCTTCGTTGCGATGCATGGCTCCTGGAACCGCGGCAAGCGTACCGGTTACAAGGTTGTCCGCCTCTTGTTCGATGAGGCTGGCAAGCCAACCGGCGCCTATGAGGACTTCATGACTGGAATGGTGGCTTCGGATACCGATGTCTGGGGCCGCCCTGTCGGCGTCGCCGTCGGGCAGGATGGGTCGCTATTCGTCAGCGAGGACGGTAATGGCAGCATCTGGCGTATCGCTTACGGCGGGTTGGCAAAGTAAATGGTGTCCTCGGCCGCTAGAAGCCAATTTGGGGTGATCGTCATGAGCGAGGCGTGAACCCTAGGAATGCGCGGCCCGTCTCGCAACCCAAGCCAAGTTTAGCGCTCGGAGCATCCAGAACCCGTACAGTCGGATGCGATAGGGCTCACCAATCCACCCGGCAATTTGCCACAAAGGGTGCGTCGCCCACGGCTGCAGCAGATGCAAGTTGTTGGCGGCGAAGATGGGCAACCGGCACAGCTTTGCCCTCAAGTCGAGGCACGCAACTGCCACGTCGTTTCGCCGATGTGCGACCCTCGACTAGTGAGACTGCGGCAACCGTCGAATATCCGTCGACCGAGTGGGGTGTGTTGCTGTAGCAGGGGCGCGGACCTTAAATGTACCTCCTCAGGAATGGGGCAGTCCGGCCCTTCTCGCTAGCGGCCTGGACTGGAGTTCCGTTGGCGACCACCTGCCCCCCATCGTCGCCGGCTCCGGGCCCGAGGTCGATGCCCCAGTCACTCGTGGCAGCGACGTCCATGTCATGATTCAGGATGACTACGGTGTTTTCCGAACGGCAATCGCTTCGCGTGGGAGTTTCGCAAGGACGGTGGGGCCGTCGACTACTGGCCCACGGGCCCTCTCGTCCTCGACGATCACGAGCTTATCGTCCAAGCCATACAGGGTCTGTCGGTTTGGGCTATGTCTGGGAGCAGCGTGCCACGGTCGGCCTGGCGGATGGCAGCCAAGGCAGGTGAACAAGATTGATAGTATCGTATTGCATTTGGCGCTACAAGTCGCTATTTTCCTCGTAAAGGAGATAAGTCATGGCCGCCACTGTCGAACGCAAGGAATACCCGATCTCCATGCGCTTGCCAGAAGCAGACGTCGCAATGATCGATCGTGCAGCAAGCCTGCGCGGCCGCTCGCGAACCGATTTCGTGCGGGAGGCCGCCGTGCGCGCCGCCGAGGAAGTCGTTATGGAGCAGGGACTCATCCGCATGAGCCCGGAAGGCTTTGCCGATTTTATGGGTGTCTTGTCCCGACCGGCCGCTCCTGTTCCCGAGATGGTGGAACTGGCCAGGCGCCCCGCTCCGTGGGAAGCCGACTACAAGCCGAAGCAATAAGCCGTGGCTTTATCGGCTCCAGAACCGCTTACGGCGGCGCATAATGTTTCCGAATTCTCCTGCGGCAAGCCGACGCTCGATCATTGGCTAAAGACGCGTGCGCTTTCCAATCAGGAGAAAGGTTTCACGGCGGTTCTCGTCGTCCACAAGGCGGGGCGCGTCGTCGGATATTATGGCTTGGCGCCGACCGCTGTCGTTCCTGCGATCCTGCCGCGCTCAATCCGTAACGGGCAACCGCCCGATCCGGTTCCCTGTCTTCTCCTCGGCCAGCTTGCGACGGACACGGAATGGGCGGGAAGAGGTATCGGTACAGGTCTGGTGAAACATGCCCTTGAGCGATGCGTCCAGGCCGCTGCTCTGATCGGTGGCCGAGCGTTGATGGTCAACGCCGTCGATCACGAAGCGGCTCAGTTCTGGCAGCGCCGAGGTTTCACGCCCTCGAAGGACGACCCGCTCGTCCTGTTTTGCTCGATCGCTGCAATCGCCGCATCGCTGGCGGAGGCGCGGTCGCAAGGGCAGGGCAAATAATCTGAAGTTTCCCAATCCAGCCAATCGGGCAAAAGCCAATGAACGCATTTGATAAAGGACCACGAAGAGGCTGATCACGACGGTCGGGATGAGATCACGCACCATCGGCATCAGCCGCTACTTGGCATGTTCGTCGGCGATGTTGCGTGCCTAGAAGATCAGCTTGCGGATGCTGGTCTCGGCATTGGCGGGATTGAACTATTGAACTGCGCCTTCAGCTTCGCCATATTCTCATGGAAATACTCGACCGGCGCTTGCGAGTGGGCGGGTTGCAGAACCAGCGTCTCCCGCGTGACTCCAGTTCGCCCAGTTGATCATCCAGGATGGCAAAGCCGCAGCCGGCCGTCGGCATGGCGGTCCTGAATGAGTTGCACGAGGCTCGCCTGTTTCGACTTGATCGCAACAAGCTCCGCGTTCAATGGGCCCTTGCGCGAAGGCAGGCTCTTCTGCTTGCCCACCTCATAGGCGGGCGTCTTCTCTGCGGATTCCGACGTGAAGCCGGCCGCCAATCCGATCAAAGACCGGCAAGTTTTCGGCACTGAAGATCACTCCCTGGGTCAGCAACTTTGAGATCAAATACCTCACGATGAACGAGGGCATGTAGATGCCGGCAAAGAGAAGGCTGAGTATGAAACATTTGCAACCAATGCTGCGCCTTGCGGCAAGCGAAACCAGCTCGCGTGAGATTGCCGTCGTGTTGGGAATTGCGTGAAGCACGGTGCAGGATAATTTGCAGCGCGCGGCGGCGGTGGGGTTAAATTAACCCCATCCCCGGGACCTAACTGACGATGCGCTCGAGAGCAAACTGTTTGCTCGGAATGGCATCAAACGGGGCACGAGAAGGAGGATCGAGCCCAATGGCTCCGATCTTGCCATCGAGCTCAAGAAGCCCGGCGTTACCGAGCTCTCCTGCGGGAGGAGCATCGTGGGTCGCACTCGACGGTTACGGCTATAGCCGCTTTGTGAACTCCTGCGTGGTTTCCAACAGCGGCTTTCACCGACGATGCGCGAGGAGCATGCGGCCGGCGACAAGGTGTTCGTCGACTATCCGGCAAAAAGATCCCGATGTTGATCGCAAGGCCCGATCCGCGAGGCGGAGATCTTCGTGGCGATGCTCGGTGCATCGAGCTTCACCTATGCGGAGGCGAGCTGGACGCAAACGCTCCCCGACTGGGTCGGCTCGCATGTCCGGATGTTTCGCGTCTTCGGCGGCGTTCCCCGGCTGATCGTTCCCGACAATCTGAAGCCAGGCGTCCGTCGTGCCAGCTTTTTCGATCCCGAGATCAACCGCAGCTATGGCGCGATGGCCTCTTATTACGGCCTCGGCGTACTTCCAGCACGGCTAAAACGTCCGCGGGATAGATCGAAGTGGAAAATGGAGTGCGTTCGCCCAGTCCGCTGTTTTGGGCGGGGCCGGTTCCGAGAAAGGGGATGTTTCGCCTCTGTTGTCCGGTTCCGGTTGTCATGGCAGCCTACCTCCAAGTTCGTCTTCGATATGGACCCTGATGATTTCGTCGAAGGATTTTTCGGCGGTAAAGCCGAGCGCAGTTGCCCGCTTTACCTCAAATCCCGGTGCCCAGCCGGCGCACATGCGCATGATCATCTCATCAGGCTCCCGCCGGATCAGCGCCACGGCCTTCTCGCCGGCAACGCGGCGCAGCGCCTTGATCTGCTCGCCGACAGTCGCGCTGAGCCCAGGCATGGACAGGTTGCGCCGCGGGCCAACCTTCTCGACATCGATCGCCGCGCCATGGATGAGGAAACCGACGGCGGACCGAGGCGACGCATGCCAGTGGCGCACATCATCCGGTACGGGCAGAACGGCTTCCTGACCGACGAGGGGCTCGCGCAGGATGTTTGAAAAGAAACCGGAAGCCGCCTTGTTCGCCTTTCCAGGGCGAATGCAGATGGTCGGCAGGCGAATTCCGATGCCTTCGAAAAAGCCACGTCTCGAATAGTCCGAAAGCAACAACTCGCAGATCGCCTTCTGCGTTCCGTAGCTGGTCAGCGGCGTGGTGTGGAATTCGTCCGAGATGGCATAGGGCAGGGGGGCGCCGAACACGGCGATCGAGGAGGTGAAGACGACGCGGGGTTTGTAGCCATCCTCACCATGGGCCAGGCGGATCGCGTCGAACAGGAACCGCGTGCCGTCGAGGTTGATGCGATAGCCCTTGTCGAAATCGAGTTCGGCTTCACCCGATACGATGGCGGCGAGGTGGAAAATCACATCTGGACGGAGAGCGACGAGCCGCGCCGCTTCTCGGGGAGTCGAGAGGTCTGCCGTTTCCATCGCCACCTTTCCGCCGAAGCCTTGCGGCGGTTCTGGCGTAACGACATCAACGAGTGTCATGCTCTCGATCGGGCGGCTGTCCAGTGTGCCGTCTTTGGCGAGCCTCTGCGCGAGTTTGCGCCCGACCATGCCGGCGGCGCCGATGATGAGAATGTGCAACTGTTTTTCCTCCCAGCCTACGGAACACCGATCCGATGAGAGACAGGCGCCACAATAAAATATATTGTAAGGTTGTCTGATAACCTTATATCATTCGTTTGAAAACAGCATATTTACTGCAGTGCCGGGTCCATCGACAGGTTTTTCGGTGCGTGCAAAAAAGTGAGGAAAACCGTGAACGAAATTGACGCTGGCATGGGCTTCGACCGGCAAAGGCATGCCATCGATGCCCTGAACCGATCCCTCGGGGCCGATATGGTACTATCGGGCGAGGCGGTCGATAAATATTGCCGGGACTGGCATGGAGACGTGACGTCCAGCGCGGTCGCGGTGTTGCGCCCGCGCACGACCGAAGAGGTGTCCGCGGCCGTAAAGGCTTGCGTCGCACTCGGCCTGTCGATCATTCCGCAGGGCGGCAATACGGGGCTGGCCTTGGGAGCAATCCCCGATCGTCCGGAGGATCAGGTGGTGATTAGTCTCGAGCGGATGAGCAAAATCCGCCGCATTGACGCTGACGACTTCTCCGCTGTGGTGGAGGCCGGGTGCATCCTGTCGGAATTCAAGGATGCTGTCGCGCGGGAGGGCATGTTCTTCCCGCTGGCGCTTGGGGCACAAGGGTCCTGCCGGATCGGCGGCAATGTGTCGACCAATGCGGGCGGTATCAATGTATTGCGCTTCGGGATGACGCGAGAGCTGGTGCTTGGCCTTGAAGCGGTTCTGCCGGACGGTTCGATTCTCGACGGATTGTCGACACTTCGCAAGGATAATCGCGGCATCGATCTGAAGCAGATCTTTATCGGCGCGGAAGGGTTGTTCGGTATCATCACCGCCGTCGCCGTAAAATTGACGCCGGAACCGGATCAGGTCGCAACCGCGCTTCTCGGGCTCAATTCGCTCGAGGATGGGATCACGCTTTTCCGCCGCGCGCGTCGCGATTGCTGCGATCTGATGTCCGCCTTCGAGTTCATGCCGCCGCTTGCTTTCGTCCTCGCCCGCGAGGCAATTCCGGACCTTGCGATGCCAATATCCGGAGATTACCCCGCCTATGTGCTTATGGAGATATCCGGGTCTGGCCTTGTCGATATCTACGACCTCATGGAGCGGTTCCTGGGTGCCGTTATGGACGAAGGGCTTGTTCCGGACGGTGTGATTGCAAGCTCAAGGACGCAGGCGCGCAACCTTTGGCTTTTCCGTGAGGCAATGAACGAGGGGCAGGCGAAGCGCGGGCCACATCTGCGGACGGACGTCTCCGTCCCGCTTTCGCGCCTTTCCGACTTCGTGCGCGACGCCGAACAGGCAGTGGCCGCTGCGGTGCCGGACGGTGTTTGTGTCTCCTACGGTCATGTCGGCGATGGCAATGTGCATCTGAACGTGCTGCCGCCGGGCGGCCTGTCCCGCGCAGAGATGGAGGCGCGCATCCAGGATGCGAAGAAGGCGATCAATGCGGTCGTCGATACCTATCACGGTTCGATCAGCGCCGAGCACGGTATTGGCCGTCTGAAGAAGGCGGACTATGAGATGCGTATCCCTCCGATCCAACGAGGATTGGTTGCAGCATTGAAAAAGGCTGTCGATCCGCAAGGCGTGATGAATCCGGGTTGCCAACTGGATTTCTAGCGGCATTCATAGGCGGCAGTGTGTTAAGGCGAAAAAGGCATGTCACTGGATTTTGGACAGATCAGGCGCAACGAGCATCTTCCGGCGCGAATTGCCGCCCAGATTGCCCGCGAGATCACGGACGGCCGTATACCGCCGGGGAGCAAGCTGCCGACCGAACACTTCCTCGCCAGCAGTTTCGGCGTCAGCCGCTCGGTAGTACGCGAGGCGATTGCTCAGTTGCGCAACGAGGGTCTGGTTGAGACCAGACAGGGCGTTGGAGCCTTCGCAACCGAGATCAAGGCGCGCCAGTCGATCCGCATCGAGCAGGATGATCTTCATGACCGCGCGAGCTTCCGGGATCTGTTCCAGTTGCGCATGCCGCTGGAAATCGAAGCCGCCGGCCTTGCGGCAACGCATCATGTCGATAGCGATCTGACAAAGCTTGACGAAGCCTTGGCGAGCATGATGGGGGCGGACAAATGGACGGATCAGGGGATCGTTGCCGACCTGATCTTTCATCGTGTCATTGCAGCTTCGACCCGCAACGAATATTTTGCCCTGTTCGTCGGCTTCATAGCAGAGCGCATCAGTCTTGCCATCAACGCCGCGCGGGCCGCAGCAGTCCTTGAAGAAATTGTGGAACTGACGATTGCCGAGCATGTGGCGATCCGCGATGCCATTGCTAGCCGCGACCCAAAACGTGCGCGCGAGGCGATGAAGCGGCATTTGCTCGGCGCGGCCAGTCGGCTGGATCTCACCCTTGAGGCGGATTGAAATCTTCCGGCGCTGCCCGCTTGCCGTTTTTATCAGGTGATTTTCGGCGCTGGACAGCGCACGGAAGTATGACTACAAAACAGGTCCATCATTGTCAGACATCCTGACAATCGGGCAAGATGACGGGAGATCATCGTGTCGTGGCTGTGAGGAGGTTTGCTTGGGTTCGACTACGTCACTTCGAGCTTCGGATATTCTGCCTACAGATGCCGCTGATGCGCTGCTTGTTGGTCGCGTCTGGTCGAATACGGCTGGCGGCCCTTGCCCAGCCTTAGTGCGGGGCGAGCGGCTCCTCGACCTGTCCTCGGTTTCCGTCACTGTTTCCGAACTGCTTGAAAAGGAGGATTTCGCCGGCGAATTGGAGGCGGCGGGAGAGCTTCCCGATCTCGGGTCGATCGATGATTTTCTGTCGGGTCAGGCTGGTCAATTACTGGCTCCGATCGATCTGCAGGCGATCAAGGCGGCCGGGGTCACGTTTGCCGACAGCATGCTTGAACGTGTGATCGAAGAGCAGGCGAAGGGAGATGCGTCCCGCGCGTCGGATATCCGCGGGCGTCTCGCGCCAGTTCTGGGCGACAGCCTTAGGGGTCTCGTCGCCGGTTCCGAGCAGGCTGCACGAGTGAAGGAACTTCTCCAGGAGATGAACCTCTGGTCGCAGTACCTTGAGGTGGGCATCGGGCCGGATGCCGAAATCTTTACCAAGTCGCAACCCATGTCGGCAGTCGGCTGCGCTTCACTGGTCGGGATCCATCCGATCTCGCAATGGAACAATCCCGAGCCGGAAGTGGTCCTCGTCCTCAGGTCCTCCGGCGAAATCGTCGGCGCCACGCTCGGAAACGATGTTAATCTTCGCGATATCGAAGGACGCTCGGCGCTGTTGCTCGGCAAGGCGAAGGACAACAACGCCTCGTGTTCCATCGGCCCTTTCATTCGCCTCTTCGATGACAAGTTCACGCTGGAAGAACTCGGCAAAGTCCGCGTTGCCTTGTCCGTCGAGGGCAAGGACGGTTTCCGAATGACAGGCGAGAGCCCAATGGAGGCGATAAGCCGCAGGCCCTCCGACCTTGCCCGTCAGTTGCTCAATCGCAATCACCAGTATCCCGACGGCGCTGTACTTTTCCTCGGCACCATGTTCGCTCCCGTGAAGGATCGGCGCGGGGCAGGGCAGGGATTTACGCATGAAATCGGCGACCGGGTGGAAATTGCGACACCGTTGCTTGGCCGTCTGGTAAACTGGGTCGATCGTAGTGATGCTTGCCCCGAATGGACCTTCGGCGTGGCTGCGCTGATGAAAAACCTGGCCAAGCGTGGCCTGTTGTAACGCAGACTGGGAGTAAAGCGTGCAGAAGGTAGTCGACCATTTCTACAAGGCTCTCGAATTCTTACTGATCATCCTGCTTTCGGGCATGGCGATCATGGTCTTCGTGAACGTCATCATGCGCTATACGTTAAACTCCGGCCTGACGGTCTCGGACGAACTCGCACGCTACTTCTTCATCTGGCTGACTTTCATTGGCGCCGTCGTGACGTTCCGGGAACATGGGCATCTTGGCGTCGAAACCCTCGTTGCGCTGCTGGGCCGCAAGGGGCGCATCCTTTGCATGATCCTGAGCAATCTGGTGATCATCGCCTGTGCGGCTATCTTCTTCTGGGGTACGTGGAAGCAACTGCCGATCAACTGGAGCATGAAGGCCCCGGTGACCGGCCTCTCCATGGGCTTCGTCTACGGCAGTGGCTTCTTTACCGGCTTCTGTTGCGCCGTCATCGCGCTGGAGCGCCTTTTCCGCCTGATCACGGGCCGTGTGACGCAGGAGGAAATCGAAGCGTTTGTGGGCGAGAATCTGACGATCGAACAGATGGCGGAGCGGACCTGATGACGCTTTTAGTTTTCGTCGCTTCACTGATTGGTGCCATGGCCATCGGGGTGCCGGTCGCATTCTCGCTGATGTTCTGCGGCGTTGTTCTCATGTGGTACATGGGAATGTTCAATACGCAGATCATCGCGCAGAACATGATTGCCGGCGCCGATACATTCACGTTGCTGGCTATCCCGTTCTTCATTCTGGCAGGAGAGCTGATGAATGCCGGCGGCCTGTCGCGGCGCATCATCGATTTCGCCATTGCCTGCGTGGGGCATATCCGCGGCGGCCTGGGCATCGTCGCGATCGTTGCGGCGCTGATCATGGCCAGCATTTCCGGTTCGGCGGCGGCCGATACTGCTGCGCTCGCGGCCATTCTCATTCCGATGATGGCAAAGGCGGGCTATAACGTTCCACGCTCAGCCGGCCTCATTGCCGCAGGTGGCATCATCGCGCCCGTCATCCCCCCGTCGATGGCTTTCATCGTGTTCGGCGTTGCCGCCAACGTCTCGATCACGCAGCTCTTCATGGCCGGTATCGTGCCGGGCCTGATGATGGGCCTTGCCTTGGTCGTGACATGGCTGATGGTCGTGCGCAAAGACAATGTCCAGCCATTGCCGCGTGTGTCGGGTGCGGAGCGCATTCGGGCAACCGGTCGCGCTCTGTGGGCGCTCGGCATGCCTGTCATCATCCTTGGCGGCATCAAGGCGGGCGTGGTGACGCCGACGGAAGCTGCCGTAGTCGCCGCAGCCTATGCGCTCTTCGTCGGCATGGTGATTTACCGGGAGCTCACGCCCAAGGAGCTTCCACGGGTTATCCTTCAGGCGGCCAAGACCACCTCCGTCATCATGTTCCTTGTCTGCGCGGCGCTCGTTTCCGCATGGTTAATCACAGCCGCCAATATTCCGGCGGAAATTACCGGCCTCATAGAGCCGCTGATCGACCGTCCGACCTTGCTGATGTTCGTGATCATGATCCTGGTGCTGATCGTGGGCACAGCCTTGGACCTGACGCCGACCATCCTGATCCTGACGCCGGTCCTGATGCCGATCATCAAGCAGGCAGGCATCGATCCGGTCTACTTCGGCGTTCTTTTTATCATGAACAACTGCATTGGTCTTCTGACGCCGCCGGTAGGGGTCGTTCTCAACGTTGTCAGCGGCGTCGGCCGCGTTCCCCTGGGCAAGGTTACGGTTGGAGTCTGGCCGTTCCTGCTCACCCAAACGCTCGTACTTCTGCTCCTGGTCCTGTTTCCAGACCTGGTTATCGTACCGGCTCGCTGGCTGCACTGAAGCCGGCTGGTCACTTCTGTTTCCAACATCCATGGGAGGATATCATGCGAAACCTGCTACTTGCCACAACTGCCATCGCCTTCACCCTGTCTGCTTCCGCGCCGGCCTTCGCCGAGTTTACCGAGCGTAACATCC
This sequence comes from Rhizobium sp. BK399, assembly GCF_014194695.1. GTDB lineage: Bacteria > Pseudomonadota > Alphaproteobacteria > Rhizobiales > Rhizobiaceae > Rhizobium. The sequence continues at coordinate 39,930 of NZ_JACIAH010000018.1, forward strand.
GCGTCTCCAACGGCATCAATGCCGATCACCCGGTCGGTAACGGCATTGAGGCGATGCAGAAATGCCTGGACGAAAAATCAGGCGGGAAACTGAAGCTGACGGCATTCTGGGGCGGTGCCCTGGGAGGTGACCTGCAGGCGACCCAGGCACTGCGCTCGGGCGTCCAGGAAGCCGTCGTGACGTCCTCTTCGCCGCTCGTCGGTATCGAGCCTGCACTTGGCGTCTTCGATCTGCCGTTCCTCTTCTCCACCTCGGAGGAAGCCTACAAGGTGCTGGACGGCAAGTTCGGCGAGATGATGAACGAGAAGCTGGCGGCCGTGGGCCTCGTCAATCTCGCCTATTGGGAAAACGGCTTCCGTAACCTTTCCAATTCGGTTCGTCCGGTGAACAAATGGGAGGACTTGGAGGGCATGAAGGTTCGCGTCATGCAGAACAACGTGTTCCTCGATACCTTCCAGAACCTTGGCGCCAATGCGACGCCCATGGCATTCGGCGAAGTCTTCTCGGCTCTCGAAACCAAGACGATCGATGCCCAGGAAAACCCTTATGTGACCATCGACACGTCGAAGTTCTTCGAAGTACAGAAATATATCACCCAAACCAACCACGCCTACACGCCGTTCCTCTTCCTCTTTTCCAAGGCGATCTTTGATACGTACTCGCCCGAAGATCAGGCCGCTTTGCGGGAATGCGCTATTGTCGGGCGTGACGTCGAGCGTCAGGTCATTGGCGATCTGAACAAGAAATCGCTGGAGAAGATCAAGGCAGCCGGTCTTGAGGTGAACGTGCTTTCGCCGGAAGAGCAGGCCCGCATCCGCGAGAAGTCCATGGTCGTCTATCAAAAGCACAAGGCTGAGATCGGCGCCGATGTCGTCGATGGCATCCTCGCCGAGCTTGCCGCGATCCGCAAGTAAACTGCGGGCAGGCCAGATTTCGGTGTGATCGTCGTAAGAGCCCGCTGCGTCGTCAGCGGGCTCTTGGCTTTCAGGATAAACGCGTCAGGGTAGGTCGAGTGGTGCGTCGGGTTGGCGCTTCTTGAGCTGTTGCTCTCGGAAGAAGATGAACAGCCCGGAGCCGATGATCAATACCGCGCCGAACACCATCGTGAGACGCGGCACATCGCCGAAGAACATCCAGCCGAAGACGATCGCCCACAGGAGTAAGGTGTATTGCAACGGTGCGACCGTGGCGGCATCGGAGATCTTCAGCGCGCGGTTGACGAGGATGTGTGCGCCCATTGCTACTGCGCCGAGCAGGCATAGCAAGCCGACCTCCGGAGCAGATGTCAGGGGCTTCCAGTCCCATGGAGCGAAGAGAAGACCGGCAAGTCCGGCGCCGGCGAGCTGGAACAGCACCAGCGTCTTGTCTGGCGTGGCCCGAAGTCTTCGGCCGGAAAGCAGCATGAAGGCGAATGCGAAAGTGCCAACAATCGAAATGACGGCCGGCACGGTGAACATCGCACTCGATGGTTCAAGCGTGATGATCACGCCGATGAAGCCGATGAAGATCGCCGTCCACCGGCGCCAGCCGACCTTTTCGCCCAAAAGCAGAGGGGAGGCAGCCGCCACATAGATCGGCGCCGCCAGCCAGTAGGTCATGACGTCGGCCAGCGGCAGATACATGACAGCGTAATAGAAGCAAAATACCTCCAGCGTCGAGAACAGCACCCGCGCCGCCTGCATCAGCGGCCTCTCGGCCTCAATGATCGGTTTCCAGCCCGCCCGCCAGAGAAAAGGCGACAGAATGAGCAACGCCGCCAGACTCCGGATAAGGATCAGCTGACCCAGTCCGTAGCTGGCGACAAGCCATTTTCCCATCGCGTCATTCAACGCAAACATGAGCATGCCGAGCAGCATGAGGCCCGGTCCGGCAAGCGAACCAAAGCGCATCCCCGTCACGGCGGTTTCATCGTTTGTGGTCATGACTATCCTCGGACAAATCAGATGGCCGAACAATCGGAGACACGACGGCTGACGGTGAACGCCCGCTCAAGCTCCGGGTTGAGTTCCATTCCAAGCCCCGAGCCCGGCGGCACCGTAATCATCCCGTTGCGAACCTGCGGAAGCGCGGTGACGAGGTCGCGATACCAAGTGTTGTAGAAAGCACGCACGCTTTCCTGAACAAGGGCATTGGGCGCGTTGAGAGAAAGATGGGTGGACGCGCAGAGAACGACCGGACCTGTGCAATCGTGCGGGGCAACGGGAAGATGCTAGGCCTCTGCCATGGCGGCGATCTTGCGCGCTTCCGACAGTCCGCCACACCAGCTGATGTCGAGCATCACAACGCCAGCCGCGCCCGTTTCGAGATAGTCGCGGAAGGCCCAGCGCGATCCGAGGGTTTCCGAAGCAGAAATCGGTGCCGGCGAAACCTCCGCGTAGCGCTTGAGGCTGGCGAGGCTGTCCATCTTGATCGGGTCTTCATGCCAGAATGTATTGTAGGGGGTGAGCGCCTTGGCGATCTGCATGGCGGGCAACAACTGCCACATCGAATGGAACTCGACCATGATGTCCATCCGGTCCCCGACGGCGGAGCGGATTTTTTCGAATGGTTCGAGCGCCTGTTTCAGATCCGGCATGGATATGTAAGTTCCGCGCGATTTTTCGGCAGCGGTATCGAATGGCCAGATCTTCATCGCAGTGATGCCCTCTTCGAGCAGCGACTGGGCGAGTTCATCGGCGCGGTGCAGGAAGCCGTTCAGATCGTCATAGCCCTTCCCATCGGACAGGCCGTAATTGGCGGTCGTCTGCCCTGTCGCCTTCTTGATGTATTCCGTACCGGCGCAGGTGTTGTAGGTGCGGATTTCCTTGCGGGTGAAGCCGCCCAGCAACTGCGCGATCGGCAGACCCGTCGCCTTGCCGAAAAGATCCCAAAGCGCGATATCGAAGGCGGAATTGCCACGCACTTCGGCGCCGGATGACCGAAAGCCGAGATAGCCGACGAGGTCGGCTGCAAGCCTGTCGATCTCAAGAGGATCGCGTCCGATCACGCGCGGAGCAATATATTCATGCACGTAGGCCTCAACCGTTTCCGCGCCGAAGAACGTTTCTCCAAGTCCTGTCAGACCCTCATCGGTGCGCACCAGCACCCAGAGCAGGTTGGCGCGTTCCGCAACGCGAACGGTTTCCAGGCTTGTAATCTTCATCATTCCCTCCCGCCGAATATCTGCTCTGTTACGAGCACCGCCATTTCCTCATCCAACCTTATTGTCATGTTGTCGGACATCTTAGAAGCGTCAATCGGAATTGTCCCGGCAGAGACTTGAAGTTTGGCGGAAATTTTTAAGTTTGGCGGAAATTTTTTCCAGGCTACTAACTGCAAAAGCCAACGACTTGAACGGATCAGGTCAATCTTGGCTGATCCTAGCAATACTCGCCGCATCTCCGATATCGCCGCCGTCGGATTTTTGCGCGGCGATCATTTTGCCCGAGCATTCAAGCAGCGTACGGAAAAACGGCTCGGGACTTTAGAGGGTTAAATTCCGACGGGAACCCGGATACGGATAGTGTGGCGCGGGCCTCAGAGGCCAGCTTCGACGACTGGATAAGGCAACTTTCTTCGTAGCCGCCTTGGCAGACCTTGGCGGGAGAAGTTCCGTATCCACCTTTCGCGCTTTGCGTCTTTCCTCGGAGAGTTCGTTTCCTTCCCCAAGACTGTCATATCCTTCGAAAGAATGCAGGCACGAATATTACAATTCTCCGTGGACTGGCCCCCGCAACTGCCTACGCTACACCATCCCACGATAGCCGCAAACCATGACCCAGTGCGCCAGAGCGCAACCTTATCCGGTTGCTGTTTTATGCGGAGCAGGTGAAGCAAACCCCCCTTAGTCTGGTGCAGACAACAGATCGCTTCCGCGTGTGGCAGGCCGTGGCGTTGATCGCGTGCCCAAAAATACCAAAGACCAGGTAAAAAAATGTCTGTAGGCGCTGATCGAAGATGGTTTGCTTTCGGCTGATGAAAGTGAAGAAATAAGGCATCTGATCGACTACCGGAACATGGCCGGCCACGAGTTTCACGAGCTGGTTGCGGATTTCGCTTAATTGGGACATCGGTTTCAGAAAGATCCTTTGAGGTGAGTGCGTTATCGCAGCCTCACTTGCCAGAGCGACGGTCGCTATTCATTCCCATGGGATCTTGCTGAAATCCTTGTCCGGGACTTTGTGAAACCCGCAAAGCTGGTCGCAGACGTAAGTACCGACCATTCCGTCAGAGATCGGTTTGATTTCGCTATCAATGATGCCCGCGCCTATAATTACGAGCGCTCGAAAGGCTGAAACGCTATCTCGACCTGCTTCAAGAAAGGCAGGTCAGCCACCACCGCCGACGACAATGGCGGAAGCACTGAAGGCGGCTGGGCACACGCTGTTGTGCGCCATTCACAGGAGCAGATATGCAAGCTGATCTATTCTGCTCCCTGACAGCAATCTCTTCATTCAATGCAAACCGCTCAAAGATCTTAATGCGGTTGGCTTCGACCGAAAGGACCTTTTGACCGCATCGACCACGTCCGCAAGTCGACTGCGATTGTTCGATACCGCTGAAATTTTTGCTGGTCATACCTTGAAACCGAAATAGGCAAAAACCAAATCGATTTCCGCCAGCCGCTAGAACAGGGCTGGCCTTGCTGGGAGTGCTGTCTTTCGGCGCTTCATACCCATGTTGCTTCAAGGAGGATATGGCTATGGCAACATCTTATGACTACACGCCACTCTTCCGGTCGAGCGTTGGCTTTGACCGCGTCTTCAATCTCCTGGAGAACGCTCAGCGTGCCCGCTCAGTCAGTGACTGGCCGCCGTATGATATCGTCAAGACCGGCGACGACAGCTATCGAATTTCGATCGCTGTTGCGGGCTTCGCGCGCGATGATCTGGACATTATTTTCCAGTCGAATCTCCTGACCGTGACCGGTAAGAAGCAGGACTCGACTGCGGAAGGCTATCTCCATTGCGGCATTGCGTCCCGACCGTTCGAACACCGCTTCGAGCTTGCGGATCACGTCAGGGTCAACGCAGCAGAGTTGGTCAACGGTCTGCTATCGGTCGATCTCATCCGTGAGATCCCCGAAGCTCTCAAGCCGCGGAAAATCGACATTGAGATCGATCCGGCGCTGCCGGCTCCGGCGGCTCAGATCGAAGGACAGAAGGCTGCGTAATCCAACGCTGAAAATCGAGGCGCCGCTGGAGCGGCGCCTGGCAGCATGGCGGGTTGGAAAGGAGAAAAGCATGAAACCCGATATGTTCACGAAACCCGTATCCGTTCTCGTCGGCCTCGGAATGCCGGTCGAGGTGAAGTCAGTCATGGATGCTTACCGGTATCTCGTTGAGTGGCCAGTCTCGACGAGAGACGCCTCGCATTCGATTGCTATGAATGCCTGCAGAGCTGCATTGCTCGGTGAAATCGAAGCAGAGACCGTCCGCGGCCTCTTTAGGGGGTTCGCCGAGAAGCACGATCTGCTCGCGCCGACGATTGATCCCGTCGTCACATCACGGTCCCGTCGTGACCGGGACCCACACATTTGCTGAGGTTCAACGACGATGGACGCAGTGCTTCAGCAGATAGCCAACGATGCTGTAACGAAAGGGCCGACTTCTCTGGTGCCGCACCACGTAACTCTTCGACGTCCGATCGATATAGTCAATTCGCGCGTCCTGTCGGCGCATGACAAAAGGACGATCCTTGCTGCGTGGGCCTCGGATTACTACGCAGTGGAGTCCGAGCCAGCCCTGAGAAAAATACCGGGCACGCCCGCGCCGGTAACGATAGATGAGGTTCAGTCGGCTCTCCTGGAACTTGATCGACGATTCAGTTTCTAGCTGCAAGAGATTAATTCATACAGCGGCAACATGAGTTTCGATGCTGCCGCTCTATCGCGATCTCTCTCGAAAGCCTTGCGCTGGCACGCGTTGGACAGCGGTTCTCGGGTGCGCGGGGGAGGTGCGTCTAGCGGCTATATTTCCGACGGATGCACCGAGGCTGTGGTTGCCGCGGAAGCCGTGGTGGCGATCGGCAACAACTCCAGCCGCTCCTTCGCGACGAAGAATGCACGGTGTTACCCAGAGGATGCTGACACGCACTCTCCGCGAGGGATGCGCTGGTCACACCGGAACGTCGCTGCAGGACAGCCGGCTTGGAACGACGACCTTATCCGACGATGCCTCATGATGATATTCTCTCGTCGTTATTGTGCCCGCCAAGATTTGAACCCAGCGCAAATTTGTGTGTTGCCTTGATGATGTGTATAGTCCTCAGCAAGTTGCCGGCCTAGGAGGAAAGAATGTCGGACGCACTTCGGATCGCCTATGGCGATTTCGGCCGGGTTGCGCTTCTGGACATGGACCGTCCTCTGGTGCGCCATGCCCATCCTTACTGTCATGTGCTCATCAAGGTTGAAGGCGCTGACAGTTTCTTTGCCGTCGGCGACAAAATCGTACCACTGACGGAAACCCAAGCGGTCCTGGTCAATGGCTGGGAGCCGCATGCCTATGTTCACGATCCACTACGTCCGAAGACGTTGATCCTGGCACTCTATATCGAGCCCGAATGGCTGAAGATGTTTCGCAGCGGCTGGCAGGCGAGCGGCGCGCCGGGCTTTTTCGCGCAGCCCCAAGGCGAGATTTCGCCGCTCATACGATCTATCGCCCGGGATCTGGCCGCGGAGATGATGATGCGGCCGGATGCGCGAGCAAGCCATGAGCAACTGCTGGCACGGTTGATGATTGCCGTCATCGAGCGGTTTAGCGCCTGGCGGGAACATAACGGCTCGATCCGCAGCCTCGCCGCGTCACCGCTCGTCGATTTCCGCATTCGGCGCGCTATGCAAGCAATGCGGGAAGACTACCAGCACGGCGAGAACATGAATGCGCTCGCCACCAGGGTCGGGCTGTCGCGTGCCCATTTCTTCCGCCTTTTCGAAGCGCAGGCACATGTCTCCCCCCGCGTCTATTTCAACGTCATCCGCGTGGAGGCCGCCGTCGATGCCAGCGTGAATTCCGACGACAGCTTTTCCCTGATCGGCGAGCATCTCGGCTTTTCCGCTCCCACGCACTTTAATCGCTTCTTCCGTGATCACCTCGGCGTGTCGCCGGGCGAGTTCCGCAAGGTCGCAAGAGCCTCGACCGGCGTGTGAAGCAAGGCGCTTACCGCGCCGCAGCATATTAAATGATACTGCAGGGTCATGCGCGAGACTGCCGCGTATCGCCAACCTCCCGAAAATTTAGAACCCTGAGGGCCTGAACTGCGCCTTGGGATGAGGTGCGTCCGGCCTAACGCCGGAAGCGCCATGGCTTGTGGTTCGGACAAGACCGTCTGCGAGCCGGGGACGTTTCCAAAGCCGGCGGGAGGAAGAGAATTGACCATCAGCGACACCACGGCGGGGATTTATCCGGCCGAACGCAAACAGATCGTTAGCGCCATCGTCTCATCCCTGCTGGGGTGGTCGCTGGATCTCTACGATCTCTTCATTCTTCTTTACGTCGCGCCCGTCGTCGGCGCACTGTTCTTTCCCTCGAGCCATCCGACATGGTCGCTCGCCGCGGTCTACGCATCCTTCGCGGTGACGCTGCTGATGCGACCGATCGGTTCGGCGATCTTCGGCCACTTTGCCGACGCGCGCGGCCGGAAGGGTGCCATGTTGGTCGCTATCGTTGGTGTCGGCATCAGCACTGCCGCCTTTGGCCTTCTGCCGACTATCAACCAGGTCGGCTGGATCGCCCCTGTCCTCTTCCTTCTCCTGCGTCTTGTGCAGGGCGTCTTCGTCGGGGGCGTCGTGGCCTCAACCCATACGATCGGAACGGAATCGGTTCCGGAAAACTGGCGCGGCGCCGTGTCCGGTCTTGTTGGCGGCGGCGGCGCAGGCATCGGTGCGCTGTTCGCCTCTATCGTCTTCCTGATCACCTCCACCATTTTCCCGGGCGACGCCTTTGCCGAGATGGGCTGGCGGGTGATGTTCTTCTCCGGCCTGATCAGCGCACTGCTCGGCTGGTTCATATTTAACAACCTGGAAGAATCGCCGTTCTGGAAGGAGTTACAAAGGAAGAAGGCTGCGAGTAAGACCGCAACTCAGGACACCGTCGTCGCCTCGCCCTTGAAGCGCCTTTTCTCGCCCCAGTACCGGAAGATTCTGCTCCTCAATCTGCTGATCACCACGGGCGGTGGCGCCGGCTACTACCTGACTTCCGGCTACATGCCGACCATGCTCAAAGTGGTCAACGAGATCCCCAACAGCACATCCTCACTGATCCTGATGGGCAGCAGCGTCGCCGCCTTCATCGCCGCGGTGGTGATCGGCATGCTGAGCGACCGCATCGGCCGCAAGCCGACCTTCCTGATTGTCGGCGTGCTTGCCGCCATCCTTTTGCCGGTCTGCTATCTCGGCATGGCATCGGCGACGACCATTCCTACCGTTACGCTCTATGCCATGGCGATCGCCTTTATCGGCAATGCCGGGTACGCGCCGGTGCTGATCTTCCTCAATGAGCGGTTTCCAACGGAAATCCGCGCCAGCGGAACGGGCCTGTCTTGGAATATCGGCTTTGCCATCGGCGGTATCCTGCCGACCTTCGTCTCGCTGGTAAGCGCAACGCCGGCGGATATCCCGACCTCGCTGTCGATCTTCGCTGCCTGCGTCTTCGTGCTCTTCCTGATCGGCGCGATCGCCACGCCGGAAACCAAAGGCGCTTTGCGCTGACGCGACCGTTAGCGGCCGGGCCCGCCGGCCGCCCCTCTTTCACAGCCTGAAGGTATCACAGTGAACACCACATCGCAGACATTCGATATCAAGGAGGCACGGGCGATCGCGACAGAGACATGGGTCGGCAAGTCCATCCCCCGCGTCGAGGATGGTGCCATCCTAACCGGGCGTGGCCGCTATATCGATGACCTCGCGATCAAGTCAGGCACCTGTCACGCTGCCATTCTCCGCTCCCCTCATGGCCATGCCCGGATCGAGGCGATCGACACCGAAAAGGCAAGGGCTCTGCCGGGCGTCGTTGCCGTTCTCACCGCCGAAGACATCCAGCGTCACGGCAGCTCGCTGGTCGTCGGCGTCAAGGCGCCGATCGAATGCTGGCCGATCGCCACCGACAAGGTGCGCTATTTCGGCGAGCCGGTAGCGATCGTCGTTGCCTCCAGCCGCTATGTCGCCGAGGATGCGCTTGATCTGATCGAGATCACCTATGCTTCGCTTGCTGCCGTTACCGACCCCGTCGAGGCACTCGGCGAAGGCGCTCCTATCCTGCATGAGGGCCTGAAGGGCAATCTCGCCAACGAACGCAGCTTCACCTATGGCGAACCGCAGGCCGCTTTCGAGGCTGCGGCGCACACGATCTCCATCGATATCCGCTACCCGCGCAGCGCCTGCACGCCGATCGAGACCTACGGTGTCGTTGCCGAATATGATCCGACCGACGACAGCTACGATATTCTTGCCAATTTCCAGGGGCCATTCAGCATCCATGCGGTGATGGCCCGCGGCCTCAACGTCCCTGGCAATCGCCTGCGGCTGCGCACCCCTGCTGATTCCGGGGGCAGTTTCGGCGTCAAGCAGGCGATCTTCCCCTACGTCGTGCTGATGGGGATCGCCGCCCGCGTCGCTGGCCGGCCGGTCAAATGGATCGAGGACCGACTCGAACATCTGATGGGCTCGGTCACCGCCACCAACCGCGTCACCCGGCTGGATGCGGCGGTCGAGGCCGATGGCCGCATCACAGCGCTGCATTGGGATCAGCTCGAAGATTGCGGAGCCCATCTGCGCGCGCCGGAACCGGCGACTCTCTACCGCATGCACGGCAACATGACCGGCGCCTATGCGATCCCCAATGTATCGATACGCAACCGCATCGTGCTCACCAACAAGATGCCGACCGGCCTCAACCGCGGCTTCGGCGGCCCGCAGGTCTATTTCGCGCTCGAAAGGCTGATGCAGCGAATTGCCGTAGAACTTTCGCTCGATCCGCTCGATGTCATGCGTGTCAACATGATCCCGGCTTCCGCCTTTCCTTACCGGACGGCGACCGGCGCCCTTTATGACAGCGGCAACTACCAGGCGGCCATGGACATCGCCACTCGCGAGGGCGGTCTGGACGAGCTTCTGGCGCTGCGCGACCAAGCCCGGGCCGAAGGACGCATCTTCGGCATCGGCTATGCCGCCGTCGTCGAGCCGAGCGTATCGAACATGGGCTATATCACTGCCGTTCTCAGCCCCGAGCAGCGCATCAAGGCCGGGCCGAAGAATGGCGCCCAGGCCACCGCGACGATCGGCATCGATGCGCTCGGATCGGTCTCCGTCCATGTCGCGTCCGTGCCGCAGGGACAGGGGCATCGCACGGTCCTGTCACAGGTTGTCGCCGACGTCCTTGGCCTGAAACCCGCCGATATCCGCGTCGTTTCGGAACTCGATACGGCGAAGGACGCCTGGTCGATCGCTTCGGGCAATTATTCCAGCCGCTTTGCCGCCGCCGTCGCTGGTGTGGCCGATATCGCCGCCCGGCGCGTGCGCGCGAAACTCGCGGCGATCGCGGCAAAGCAGCTGAAAGCGGATATGGTGGCGATCGTCTTCGAAGGTGGCCGCGTGCACGCAGGCGATCCGACGAAAAGCCTTCCCTTCGCCCGTGTTGCATCATCCAGCCATTGGTCCCCGGGTGACTTGCCGCAGGGGATCGACCAGACAATCCGCGAAACCGCCTTCTGGACGCCGCCGGAACTGACAGCGCCGGACGAGCAGGACCATGTCAATTCGTCCCTCTGTCACGGCTTCATCTTCGATATCTGTGCCGTTGAGATCGACCGCAAGACCGCGGCGCTGACAATCCGCAAATACGTCACCATGCACGATTGCGGCCGCATCCTGCATCCGGGCATGGTCGAGGGGCAGGTGACCGGCGGTTTTGCTCATGCGCTGGGCGCGGCGCTTCTTGAGGAGTCGAGCTATGGCGCCGATGGCAGTCTGCAATCTGGCACGCTTGCTGACTACCTGATCCCGACGATCATGGAGACGCCGGCGCTCACCATCCTGCATTACGAGAGCCCGTCCCCCTTCACGCCGCTCGGCGCCAAGGGGGTCGGCGAGGGCAATTGCATGTCGACGCCGGTCTGCATTGCTAATGCCGTCGCCGACGCACTCGGCATCCGCGATATCGAATTGCCGCTTGCGCCGGCAAGGCTCGCCGAACACGTCTTCGGCGAGGAACCGGCGCCGAAGACGCCCCCCAAGGCCAAGCCGAAGCCGAAGACCGCCAAGGCCGGCGAACGGGCTCTGTCGGGGGAAGGCGAGGCGATCGTCCAGGCGCCGCGCCAGCGCATCTGGGACATGCTCCTCAATCCTGACGAACTTATGTCGATCATTCCCGGCGCCCACGGTGTAAAGAGAGTCTCCGCCACCGAATTCAGCGCCGACGTGACGCTCGGGATCGGCCCTGTCAAGGGACGCTATTCCGCCGTCATCAAGTTGTCGGATCTCAACGAACCGGACTCGGTGACGCTCAGCGGCGGTACCAGCGGCGCGCTCGGCAATGGCGAGGGCACCGGCACCGTGATGCTGACGGAAGATCCGCCCGGCACGACGAAGATCCGATATCAGTACACGGCTGCCGTCGGCGGTAAGGTTGCCTCGATCGGCGGGCGCCTGCTGGACGGCGCTGCGCGGGTCGTCATCGGCCAGTTCTTCGAGGCGCTCGCCGCCAAGGCGGGCGGTAAGCGGCGCGGTTTCAATCCGATTGACACGATCCGACAGTTCGCAACGGCTATGGGGCTGATCCGATGAAACCGGCACCTTTCGACTATCTGCGCGCCGCCGACCTCGCCGAAGCTTTGGACATGCTGGACAAGGAGCAGGGCAATGTCCGTATCCTCGCCGGCGGCCAGTCACTGATCCCGATGATCAACATGCGGCTGGCGCGTCCGGCCGTGCTTGTCGACATCATGGCGGTTGATGCGCTACGCAAGATCGAGGACGACGGGAACAGCATGCGGGTCGGCGCCGCCGTGCGGCAGGCAAAGCTCGAACGCCATGCCGGCCTTCGTGACCGTCAGCCGTTGCTCGCCGCGGCGCTGAAATGGGTTGGGCATGCCCAGACCCGGGCCCGCGGCACCGTCTGCGGATCGGTCGCGCATGCCGACCCGTCCGCGGAACTGCTCACCTCACTGATTGCGCTCGAAGGCACGGTGCACCTGATGTCGCGCAAGGCAAAAAAGGAGCGCATCCTGCCGGCGGAGCAATTCGTCACCGGCATGATGGCGACAGCGAAGGCCGACAACGAAATGATTGTTGCTGTCACCTATCCGACAGCAAAGCCGGGGCATGGCTATTCATTTCGGGAGATTGGACGCCGGCATGGCGATTTCGCAATCACCGCCTGCGCCGCCATCGTCAATGAGCAGCAAGCCTTTCTGACCGTCGGCGGCGTGGCTGATGCCCCGACGCGGCGGGCGCTGCCGCTTCCGGGTACGGCCGATTTCGATGATGCGCTCAACCAGTTTGCCTGGGACCTCAATGCCCGGGATGATCTTCATGCCACGGCCCGCTACCGGCGGGATCTAGTGCGCCAGCTAGGCCGCCAGACTATCGAGGAGGCCGCGTCATGCCGCGCCTGACCGCCGACGGAAAACATCCTGTCACTTTTACCCTCAACGGCCGTACCGTGTCCGGCATGGCTGAGGCGCGCATGCTGCTCACTGATTTCCTGCGCGCCGAGCTTGGTATGACAGGCACGCATGTCGGTTGCGAACATGGCGTCTGTGGCGCTTGCACGATCCAGATAGATGGCGCTATGGCACGCGGCTGCCTGGCGCTTGCCGTGCAGACCGAAGGCTGCGACGTGCGCACTGTCGAGGGGCTTTCGCTCGACGGAAGCCGCCTCTCCATCATCCAGGAGGCGTTTCGCGAACATCACGGCCTGCAATGTGGCTTCTGCACCGCCGGCTTCCTGATGACGCTCGATGCCTTCCTGAAGGAAAAGCCGGAGGCGAGCGAGGCGGAGCTTCGGGAAGCTCTGTCCGGCAATCTGTGCCGGTGCACCGGCTATGCACCCATCATCAAAGCGACCCTCGCAGCCCAGCAGAAACTGCTGGCGGAGCGGGTGGCGGACACGGAGGAAACTAATGCTTGATCTTGGAACGACTTTTCTGGCGAGCCTAGAGCGGGAGCCGGGGGCGCTTGCGATCGTCGACGGGGACGTGCGGCTCAGCTATCGTGATCTTTATAAAAGCATATCGGCGCTTGTCGCCGCCTTCGACGATCTCGGTATGCAGCCAGGCGATCACCTGGTCAGCGTGTTGCGCAACCGCTGGCAGACGGCGACGCTGCACTGGGCCTGCCAGTTTTCCGGCGTGATCCTGACGCCGATCAATTGGCGCGCCAAGGCAGACGAGGTGAGCTATGCGGTTAGCGATTCCGAAGCCCGCGCAGTCGCTTTCGAGGAGTTTTCCGCCGAAGCCTGTCGCAGCGCCCACCTGCCTGACGGCATCCATCTGATTTCTCTTTCGCAGCCGGAAGCCGGCGAATTCTTTTTCGATGCGCTGCTCGATCGCGACGCGGCTCCGGCCCGGCCGCGTGTCGGGGCGGATGCCTGGTCGCTGATGCTCTATACGTCAGGCACGACCTCGCGGCCAAAGGGCGTTCCGCGGCGGCAGCGCGCCGAACGCGCGGCAGCGATCGCCCATGTAGCCCAAAACCTTTATGCCTATGGAGAGAAGACGCTTGGCGTGATGCCGCTCTATCATACGATGGGGGTCCGCTCGCTGCTTGCCTCCGCTATCACCAACGGCACCTTCGTCTGTATGCCGAAATTCGATGCCTCCGAGGCGTTGCAGATGATCGAGCGTGAGAAAATCGACAATCTCTATCTCGTTCCGACCCTCTATCACTCGGTCGTCAATCATCCAGATTTTACCGCTACCGACATTTCCTCTGTGCGCAAGCTCGGCTTTGCCGGAGCACCGATGACGGAAGGCCTCCTTAAAGTGCTCGACGCCGCCTTCAAGCCGGATCTCTTCGTCAATCACTACGGCTCGTCGGAAATCTACACCTGCACCATAAACCAGCGCGCCCAGATCAAGCCCGGTAGTGCCGGACGATCGGGCATCAACCAGATGATCCGCGTCGTCGCGCTCGACACCAATGATCCGGAGAACCGCGTGCCAGCCGGCCAGGAAGGCCAGATAATCGCGCTGATGGCCGGCGACGAGGCTTTCGAAGGCTATTGGCGGCGGCCGGATACGGATGTGAAATCCTTCAAGGATGGCTGGTATTTCAGTTCTGATACGGGCTATTTCGACGAGGACGGCGATCTCTTCGTCACAGGCCGCGTCGACGACATGATCATCAGCGGCGGCGAAAACGTCTCGCCGGTCGAGGTGGAAAGCTTGCTGTCGCTGCATCCGGGCGTCTCGGAAGTCGCGGTCGTCGGCCTGCCGGACGAAAAATGGGGCCGTGTTGTCACAGCCTTCATCAGCCGGACCAATGACGTGACCGACGCCGAACTGGACGCCTATTGCGCCATGTCAACTCTCGCCAATTTCAAGCGACCGCGCCGCTACGTCTTCGTGACGGAAATCCCGAAATCGCCCGTCGGCAAGCTTCTGCGCAGGAAGCTGGTAGAAGGCGAATACCAACTTGAATCAATGCAGAAGGAAAAGAGCCCAGCATGAGCAATCCCTTGTCCAATCTCGACGGCTTTCGTGTAGAGATCAATGCCGAGCAGCAGCGCGGCGACATCATCCTTTCCCGCCCACCATTCAACACCGTGTCAATGGCTCAGCGCGACCAGCTGAAAACCGCCTTTGAAGCGCTTGACGCGGACGACCGCGTGCGCGTTATCGTGCTGCGCGCCGAGGGCGAGCATTTCTCGTCCGGCGGCTATATCATGGGCTTCCTCGAAGCGACGCCTGAGCATGTCTCCAAGCTGGCCTGGAACATCGCCGCGCCGGCGCGCTGCGAAAAGCCGGTCATCGTTGCCAATCGCGGCTATTGCTTCGGCGTCGGTTTCGAAATCTCGCTCGCCTGCGATTTCCGCATCGTCTCGGAAACGGCGGAGTTTGCGCTTCCCGAGCAGAAGCTCGGCCAGATTCCCGGCTCGGGCGGCTCGGCCCGTCTCCAACAGATCGTCGGCATCACACGCACCAAGGACATTGTTATGCGGTCCAAGCGTATCAAGGCCACGCAGGCTTACGACTGGGGTATTGCCACAGAACTCGTCGCCGATGGAGAGCTCGAGGCTGCAACCGACGCACTGGTAAAGGAACTTACGGCCTTCTCGCCATTGGCGCAGCGCACTGCAAAAAAGCTCTTGAATGACAGCGAGGACACGTCGCTTTCTGCGGCAATCGAGCTGGAAGGCCATTGCTACAGCCGCCTGCGTTCTTCTGAAGACTTTGCCGAGGGCGTTAAGGCTTTCCATGAGAAACGCAAACCTGCCTTCAAGGGCCTCTGAACTCTAAGATTGAGCGGAACCAATCGGTGCCGGCCATAACCGCGCGCCGATTGCCGTTGGGGTAACGGATCCATGAGCATTGGCAAGTTTGAGGCGAGCAGCATGATGCTCCGCCTCGAGATGGGCCTTCACATTGAAGTGACGCGCTGGGGACCCATGCCGCCTCAACCGCAGATCGTATTACTCCATGAGGGACTAGGAAGCGTCTCGACATGGCGGAGATTTCCTGAGCAACTCGCTCTTGAAACCGGCCTCGGTGTCGTCGCCTATTCTCGCGAAGGATATGGTAGATCATCACCGCTTCAAGGTCCAAATGACGTTGATTATCTGGCAGTGGAGGCGCGTCGGCTTCCCGGAGTTCTTGATGCGATAGGCATCCGTCAAGCATACCTTCTTGGCCATAGTGATGGTGCCACGATAGCTCTACTTGCCGCAGCTCTGCATGGGGATAGGATTCGGGCAGTCTTAGCGGAAGCACCGCATCTTTATGTCGAGCCGGAGACGCAAAAGGCAGTACGTGACGTCGGTCTAGCGTGGGAAGAAGGCGCGCTCAAGAGGGCCCTTTCGTGCCACCATCATAGGCCCGAGCCGATCTTTCGTCGATGGCATGACCTCTGGACAAGCGAGGGATTTGCCCAAAGGTTCGATATCAGATGGTGTCTGTCGAAAATCCGATGTCCGGTCCTTGCGGTCCAGGGAACTGAAGATGCTTTCGCATCGCCAAGGCAGCTTGCCGACATCCAGCGGATTGTTGCCTTGGGAAGGACGTTCTGGCTTGAAGGGTGTGGGCATGAGCCACATCGCTCCTTTCCTGACGCAATCATTCGGATGGCCACAGATATGCAACGTATTTGAAGCTCGCCCGGTGTTGGGTTCCACGTCGGCGAGGCGTGCCCGGTGAAGGTGAGGCGCCGAAATTTTTACTGAGTTAACACCTGTTCGAAAAGGTTATAGGTTCGAGTCTAGTCCAGACCTTCATGGATCAGGCGTCGATGTTCGGTCGCTTCGATCTGTTCGCTGACGCATCCTCTACGAGGGCGCCTACTGCGGCAGAACGTTCTTCCCATATCAGGATGAGTTAAGCGGGCAATGCATAAAACAGCATCCGGGGGACGGTAACATGAATGGGTTCTGCCCACCGCTGGAATTCGGAGTTAGAGCTTGCCAATTGGACCGTTCCCGCGGGCGGTCTCCACTTTCAGCGAGCCTCCCGGCAGCGGGCGCAACAACTCTTCCTCAGGCTTGTCAAGGTCGATCCACGCTTTCCAATCCCTCGGTCGAAGGACAACGAGCTGACGATTATGAAAAGGCTCCACGTCCGATCCCGGCTCCGTTGTCAACATCGCGAACGCCGAGGGCTGGCCTTTCCTGCTGGGTCGCCATATCGCAGCGATCGCCATGAACGTCGCGTCAACGAACGTCAACCGATGTTTGATCTTTTGATCTTTTTTCTTGGTAGGCTCGAAGAAGGCGCTGGCTGGTACAAGGCAGCGATGGCAATCGCTGAAATGTCTTCCTTGCGATCGAACGTTGAATACCGGGCCGCGCTTGCCGATGGGCGGAAAGCCGAACTTCATCTGCGCTAGCTCAACAATATTGTCGCCCGCAGGTCGGATGACCGGGGCCATGTCGCCGACCTTGATGTGGTCAGCCGGCGGCATGTCCAGTTCCGTTTGGTTTGTCGGCATGCCAAGCGCGAGATCCTGCATGACCTTGCAGTATTCGGCGTAGCTGGCGCGCTGTTCATACTCGTTGCACATTGGCAAGGCCTAAGTGTTCGGGAACCGTTCAGAACATCGCCATGGAACGGGGCCATCGACTGCGCTGATGCTTAAGCTTTCAAGCTTGGATGCTACTGACCCTTACCTTTAACGCCAGCGGCAATTGGAGTATTTATGAGTAGGAAGCTTAGCTCCACGGTTCGCAGTCAGCAAGTCATATGTCATCTGGCTGCTGAAGGGGGCTTACCTCACCGGCTATTGCGGTGCAAAACGGGAGGGCCTTCGCGATGACACATCATTCGATCACAAACGAGATCGGCAAGTTTTCGAGGCATCGGATGTGGGCCGGAAATCTCAAGCCCCTCACACGCGCAACGCAAAGGGGCGCATCGTGCGGCGGCAATCGCAGGCCGTGAATTTCTTCAAGGCCCGAGGCTGTCTCTGCTTAATCGAGAACCTTGGGGACAAGGAAGTAGTTGCGTTCACTGAGAGGTGCATTCGCCACGATCTCTTCGGCATGATTGCCTTCGGTCACCACATCCTGGCGCATTTTCATGGCTGTTGGCACAACCGAGGTCATCGGAGGGATTCGTTCGACATCAACCTCCAAAAGCTGCTCGACGAAGGTCAGAATTTCGTTCAGCTCGCCACTCATTATTTCAGCCTCGTCTTCGCTGAAAGCGAGACGGGCAAGGTGGGCAATACGTCTAATGGTCGCGATATCTATCGACATAGGTTGCGTCCGATTTGATGGCTTCCGTCGCCTTTTGCCGATCTGAGCCTTCTGCCGCTAACACTGACTGCTTAAAAGAAATCTGGCAAGTCCATCTCGAGGGCCCGCTGCGGTCGGTTCGCTTTACGCATCAGCGCCTGACGGGCCGTACTAATGGCGCCGTATTGAAGGCTGCACTGAGATTTGCGAAACTTCTCCAAGGCAGCACTTGAGCCGGGCTTCTCAAATACCAGATCGTCTGCCGTCAGTCGCTGGCACAGGGCTGGCAATGCTGGAAGCGCCGTCTTTCGGCGCTCCTTGACCGAGGCCGCGCGGGCCGACCATTTTCCGCCTTTCCGACGGCGCATTTATATCAGGCGGCCCCTCAAGATATTTGGACCGGAAATTCAATTCCCATCGAAAAAGTGCATTCATCTGATGGCTCGTGCCAGCTTTCGCTCTTCATAACTGTTCCGGCGGCCGCTTTTAGGCTTGGAGGCGCGGTAGGCTGTGTGTTTGAGCCGTGTCCTTTCCTGGCTGACCGTATCGCCCTGGATGCTTCAATTTGCGGCGAACATGAACGCGATGTGGACCCATGTGGTCCCGGTCGGTTCCCGGACTTCCCCAAGACCTCGTGGGCCATGTCTGCATCAACGCCAGGCAATCCGCTCCGGCGGTCTCTATGCGGGGGCTGAAATGTTGTCCACCGACGGGGTGCATAGCCGTTGCCGAGCTTCTTCTGAAGGAGGCTACGCATGACTGTGTGTCATGAGTTACATTCGTCCTTCCAGTCAATCTCATACTCTTCAAGATAACTGTGCACCGCAGCACCAACCGTGGGGTAAAAACACTGCCTCCCTGACGACGGCGTTCATTGCATTGTAGGCGCCGTGATCGTCGCCTCCGCTATCACCACGACGCGGGGCTTTCGCGCGAACGCGTTCCAGCGCGCTACACTCGGAGGGACGTTGCCTTGAGCGGATTGCGGACCTTGGCTCTACTCGTCCTCCTCATCGAGAAGCTGTCTTCTAATCTGCATCAGCTCATTTTTTCGTGCTTTGCTAACCTCCGGCATCCGAAGATCTAGCCTCTCGAAAGCTGCCGAGATCACCTCCGATACTGCTAATCGCGCGAACCATTTGTTGTCGGCGGGAATGACGAACCAAGGAGCCCACTCGGTGCTGGTATTCTCCAGCATATCCTCGAATGCCGTTTGGTAGCTGTCCCAGTATTTTCGCTCTGCATAATCCGCCGGTGAAAACTTCCAGTTCTTTTCTGGCTCCTCTATCCGCGCCAGGAAGCGTTTTTTCTGCTCGTTCTTGGACACATTAAGAAAGAACTTCAAAACGATTGTGCCGTTTTGCCGGAGGTATTTTTCGAAATTATTTATCTCCTTGAAACGCTTCTGAAAGATATCTGCTTTGTGAGCGCTCGGCGGGAGCTTCTGCTTTTCAAGCAGTTCCGGATGAACTCTGACAACCAAAACGTCCTCGTAATATGATCGGTTGAAGATACCGATCATGCCGCGACCAGGCACCGCTTTTGATGCACGCCAAAGGTAGCCATAATCCAGATCTTCCGCTGACGGCGCCTTGAAGCTGGTAACCTGGCAGCCCTGCGGATTGATTCCGGACATCACATGGCGAATCGCGCCATCCTTACCTGCCGCATCCATAGCCTGAAAGATGATCAACAGAGCGTAGTTATCCTGAGCATAGAGGATTTCCTGCATCGCGGACAGTCGCTCGACGTTTGCCGCCACCTTCTCGAGCGCCCCCTCTTTGTCATCATAGCCGCCGGTGAAATCCGGATCGAAATCCTTCTTTAGCGAAACGGCCTTTCCAGGCTCCACTGCTATGTCCCGGAAGCGAAAGCGTACACGGCCACTGTCGCCGACGGGGATCTCACGTTTCTTATCGAAGTCCAGATCAAGTTTCATCTCATGCTCCTCCATGACATGTCCTGTTTGGGATAAGCGCGGCCTTGTGTCTCCTGACTATGAATCCTTGTATGCCGACCCCGTGATGGGACGTCCAAATATGATCGCTGCTCCCTGCCTAGAGCTGTATCAACCCAATCCACAGCGGTAACAATAAAAATACCGCAATATAGCCCATGCCGCGCGAATGGCGTGAGATGAGTAAGCACCCCGGAGCCCCCGACACGAACCAGCTGAAACATCCGATTCTGTCGTCTGCGCGATCCCCGTACCCCTCCGCTGGTCGGCAGCCAGGGCGGCGCTGTCTTTCGGTCGCTCCGTCGCGGAGGGCTACAATGTCGTTGGATACGAGGCTTTTGGGTTCGAGGGTGCTGGCGGTGGCATGGCGGCTTTAGAGTAAGAGTGCGGGCCGTGTTTCCGTGACGGGTTGAGGGCTGGAGAAAGGTCTCCGGCGTCCGTCAGTGAAGCCTGAAGCCGACGCACCTAGCCCGATGATGCTGCTGGGCTGAATACCAGTAGACTAAAAATCTCGAAAAGAACCTGGGCGGCAGCGTGCGCCGTATTCGTCGTGCTGTCGTATTGCGGCGCTACCTCCACGACATCGGCGCCAACGAGATTCAGGCCCTTTAGTCCGCGCAATAGCTCCAAGGCCTCGCGGCTGGTGAGGCCACCGATTTCGGGCGTTCCTGTGCCAGGGGCAAAGGCAGGGTCGAGGCTATCGATATCGAAGGAGAGGTAGGCAGGGCCGTCACCGACGACTTGGCGGGCTTTCTCCACGATCGCCGGAATGCCCATCGCTGAGATTTTCTCGGCATGAATGACAGTCATGCCGGACTCGTAGGAGAACTCCCAGAGGTATTCGGCGGACCCACGGATGCCGATCTGAATAGTTCTAGTAGGATCGAGGACGCCATCTAGCACTGCGTTGCGCATCGGGCCACCATGGTGGAACTTCGTTTGGTCGAACGGACCCCCGGTGTCACAATGGGCGTCGATATGGATGAGGCCGACTGGTTCACTAGCGCCGACGGCCTTGAGGATCGGATGAGTGATCGAATGGTCGCCGCCGACGGAAACCGGAATGACACCTGACGCGATGACCTTGCCGATCATTGCCTCGATATCTTGATGGCATTGTTCCAGCCGGTAGCGGCTCTGGAATGGCACGTCGCCAATATCGGCGATGCGCAAGTCGTAAGCTGGGGCGCATTCCAGGACGTGATTATAAGGGCCGATACGCTCGACGGCGCGAACGGCCCTGGGCCCGAATCGCGAGCCAGGGCGGTTTGTGACCCCGAGGTCCATCGGCATGCCGATCGCGACCACCTGCAGGTCCCCAAAGTCGGGGGCAGCGAAATCTACCTCCCTGTAGGGAAGTGTTGCGAAGGTCGAGATCCCCGAATAAGGAGCCGCCCGTGTGCCGCCCTTGAAGATCTTATCCGCTACCCTTAGAAAGCGCGGATCGAAGAACTCGGTACTATCGGCAAACTTCCGGCGCAGATCTTCGAGATGCTTTTTCAACTCAACCATCGTTTGTCCCCTTCTTGCGCGTCCTGCTTCATAGGTTTGAAGCGCGTCGCGACCGATGACAACTTCTTTTGCTGTCGTCGGGGTTGAATCCACATCCGCTATCTCGACGTGCCGGGATTCCTGATCGCGCATTGGAAGAATTTGGGCTTGCGTGAGAAGCGGCGGGCTCGCAGATTGCGGCATCATCATGAGCAAAGGATTGGACGATGACCGGCAGTTTCTTTCAACCAGTTTCCGCTGCCGAGGTTCCGCGCTTTGCCGGGCATTCAACTTTCATGCGTCTGCCCGCCGTGCAGACGGCGACTGGACTTGATATCGCGCTTGTCGGCATTCCCTGGGACGGCGGAACGACGAATAGGGCGGGCGCTAGGCATGGGCCGCGGGAGGTTCGCAATCAGTCGAGCCTGATGCGGCGTGTACACCATGTTTCGGGCACCGAGCCATTCAGCATCGCGAATATTGCTGACGTCGGCGATCTTTCCGTCAACCCGATCGATCTTGTCGACGGCCTCGATCGTATAAAAAAGGGAATGGATACGATTGTCGCTGCCGGTGCCATTCCGCTGTCGGTCGGAGGCGACCATTTGACAACTCTGCCCGTACTCCGCGCCATTGTCAAAGATAGGCCGATCGGACTGGTTCATTTCGACGCACATTCAGATACCAACGATCGCTATTTTGGTGATAATCCCTACACGCACGGAACGCCATTCCGTCGAGCGATCGAAGAGGGCCTACTCGACCCGAAACGGATCGTCCAAATTGGAATTCGCGGCTCGATTTACGATCCGGGCGAGCACGACTGGGCGAGAGAGCAGGGCATCCGGATCATCTATATGGAAGAGTTTGTTGACCGCGGAGCGAAGGACGTGATGCGGGAGGCGCGAGATATTGCAGGGGGGCTGCCGACCTACGTTAGCTTTGACATCGACAGCATTGATCCATCGATGGCACCCGGAACCGGAACGCCGGAAGCAGGCGGCTTCACGACCCGCGAGGCGCAGCAAATGATCCGTCTGCTTTCAGATGTACAGATCGTGGGCGCCGACGTCGTGGAAGTCTCGCCGCCATTTGACCTTGCCGGCATGACGGCGCTTGCGGGCGCCACGATGATGTTCGAACTTCTCTGTGTAATTGCCAGACAGGTCGCGGATCGGCGCAACGGCGCAAGCGCCTGATCGCATGGCCTTCGTCAAGGGTTGATGAAGGCCTCGCCTGATAGCGGTCGTCTGCTCTTAGCGAGCGGCTCGTGCCTTCGCAAAGCGGTTTTCCGGCATGGAAAGTCCGAGGTTTTCCCGCAGCGTTTTGCCCTCATATTCTTCGCGGAAGAGGCCGCGGCTCCGCAATTTCGGCAGCACAAGCTTGACGAAATCGTCGAGGCTCGACGGCAGTGTCGGGAACATTAAAATGAAGCCATCCGCTGCACGGGTCTCGAACCACTCTTCCATGAAGTCGGCAATCTGTGCCGGTGTGCCAGTAATGCCGTTGCCGGTATGCTTCTCAGCGTAGTGACGCACCAACTCGCCAACCGTCCGGCCACTCTTCACGAATTCGGTAAGCTCTTCGAACAGCGCGCGCGATCCCTTGGGTTCCGTTGGCAATCGATCCAACGGGAACGGCCTGTCAAACGGGACACCGCGCAAGTCGGCCTCCAGGAACTCGGAAAGCATCAAGCGACCGACCTCGGGGTGCATCTTGTCGATGAGGTAGTTGACCTTGGCCTGGGCCTCGGCTTCCGTTTCGCCGACATTCAGGACAACGCCCGGCATAATCTTTAGATCATCAGGATTGCGTCCGTAGGCCGGCATACGTTGCTTGACGTTTGCGTAGAATGCACGGTTTCGCTCAATGTTCGAGGCGAGGCTAAAGACGATCTCGGCTGTACGCGCTGCCATGTCCATGCCAGCTTCCGAGCCGCCGGCCTGCGCAATGACCGGCCGGCCTTGTGGCGATCGGGCGATGTTCAGCGGTCCGCGGACCTGGAAGTGCTTGCCCTTGTGATTGAGCGTGTGGTGCTTTGTCTTGTCGTAGTAGACGCCGCTCTCGCGATCGAGCAGCAACGCTCCTTCCTCGAAGCTGTCCCAGAGACCAAAGACGACGTCCACGAACTCGTTGCCACGCTCATAACGCAGTGCATGTGGGTCAAGCCCCTCGCGGTTGAAATTGTAGCCCGTCTCGTCGTGGTCTGAAGTGACGACATTCCAGCACGCTCGCCCGTGGCTCAGATGGTCGATTGAGGCAAACAGTCGGGCGACGTTGTAGGGCTCGTAATAGCTGGTTGATACCGTGGCGACGAGGCCAAGCTTCTCTGTTGTCACCGACAGGGCGGACAGCAGCGACAAAGGCTCGAAACGGTTCATCTTCGTCGGAATGCGCGAGAGAGCATCGGGGTCGCCGACAGCAGCGGCAGGCGAGTCTGCCATGAACATGAAATCGAGCTTTGCTGCTTCCGACCGTCTGGCGACATCGAGCAGATGACTGAAATCGTTGGCGCCGTGAACATCGCTTGCCGGATGCAGCCATGAGGCCGGATGGAAGCCGAACGTGTAGACGAAGGTGCCCAGTTTCATCCTGTCAGAACGCGCCATGCCATTCTCCCGCGAGCTCATCTGTGATTGCTCAAGGTAACTCTACGCGACCTTTTTCATCAATATCGCAAGGCCTACTTCCGCTTTAGTTTTTTAAAGGGTCGTAGGTGCGGAGATTTGCGCCTGCCGCCGCGATATCGCAATAAGCCAATCGCGAAACTCCGAACCGTAAGGCTTTTGCAGTGCGCAACAGTCCCACGCGAGGAAGTAGCACTCGAGCAACGGCATCCTGAGATATCTCGCGGTGATAGGGACGGCCCCACTGCGTCACCTCCACTGTCTGTCCGCTCCGCTCCACAAGGGTGATGCCAAGAAAGCCCTCTACTTTGCGTATCTGCTGGTGATGGCGCCCGGAGCACGTTCAGTTCCATATGTGGACGGCTCCCACTTGCAAGTGATTTTTTGCAGATTTTTTGATCGGATCGCTTGCTTCCATATGTGCGGCCTTTGTGTGTGGTCGCACATGACCACTGGCCAAGATGGCTTCCGCAACGCATGTTCCTAACACGGCAACGGCCTTGATTGGCCATTGGAACTGACGGATTGTCACGCGTCTTGGATCGATCGATCGCACCATCTGCTCATCTCTTGCAAGTTCACTGCATCAGCTCAACACGGTCGCGATCTTTTCCCACGCACCGTGATGGCCAATCTCCTAAATTGCCTGCGTTTGTCGCTCTGTTCGCCGATACGTCTCGCCGCTTACCATGAGCTTCCAGGCGACACGGGCAATCTTGTTGGCCAGCGCCACCGCAACCAGCTTCGGTTTTTTCCGTTGGAGGAGTTCGATGAGCCATCGGGAAGCATGTTTGCTTCGACCTGCTCTGACGTGCTGAAGAAGAGCGGTCGCGCCGACCACCAATATGCTTCGTAGCATTTCATCGCCAGCACGTGTAATCACCCCCAATCTGACCTTGCCTGCGGTCGAATGGTCTTTGGGCGTGAGTCCTATCCAAGCGGCAAAATCGCGACCCGACTTGAACGTTCGGGGATCTGGGGTCTTCATCATCAAAAGCGATGCGCCGACCGGCCCAACACCCGGAATTTCGGCCAGGCGCCTGCTGCATTCATCGGAGCGATGCAACGCGGTCAGTTTTTCCTCGACGACTTTCGTTTCGGCAAGCAAGTCTCGATACTCAACGCCATGCATGGCAAAAAGCTCGCGGGCCAATTCAGGCAGGGATTGGTCGGCCGCGATCCGCTCCAGCAACGGTTCGATGCGGCACATGCCGGTGGCTGCGACGATGCCGAACTCCATGGCAAACCCGCGTATGGCATTGGCGGGCTGCGTTCGATTACGAATGAGTCTCTCTCGCAAACCGACCAGCATCAAAGCCGCCTGCTGGTCGGCGGTCTTCACCGGCACGAAGCGCATGGTGGGTCGGCTCATCGCCTCACACAAAGCCTCCGCGTCCGCCGCGTCGTTCTTGCCGCGTTTGACATAGGGCTTCGCCAGTTGAGGCGCTATCAATTTTACATCGTGGCCGAAGGAACCTAACAACCTCGCCCAATGATGAGAGCCACCGCAAGCTTCGAGTGCGACGGTGGTCGGTGGTGCCTTCTCGAAGAATTACACCATCTCCCTACGCGAAAGCTTCTTGCGAAGGACTGGTCGCTCGACTGCATTCACCCCATGCAATTGGAAAACGCTCTTTGACGTATCAATGCCAATTCTGATAATCTTTTCCGCGGACGGTCTCCCTCGATTGAGCTTTCAACGAACTCATTCTGGCACATTGCGATGCCGTTGGGAGCCGTCCACCCCAACACGGCACGGCAGCCCCCATCACGCTCCCGCAGCGCCCGACCGCTTCGAATGCTTGCAGACCTTTTAGCGGAATTCCACGGAATATCTGTTTTTCGCTCAATGTACCCTACCCAGTGGGGCTGTCGACATGACGAGGGTTTTTGGCTGGATGAAAGATTCCGGCAAATTGAAAGCGATCGCCGGGATGCGTGATTTCGACGTACGTCACCAGGCGATCATTCTGCCAGGTCTGACGAATGAGGTTCAAGCAGGGTTCGCCGCGATCGATTTCAAGAATGCGCGCCGTCGCAGCATCGGCCGGGACCGCCCGTATCACATGCTTTGCCTTAGACCATGGCACTTGGGAGAGGAGCCATTCTGCCGGAGGCGCAGCAGCAAAACTCTCGATTCTGGCGAGCGGCACCGTATCCAGCAGAATGATGCGACGCTCGACTGCCGTGGGCTTCCCATCAACGATATGCAGACATTGGATTCTGAGAACCTCGGCTCCCGATGTGCTGTCCAACTGTGCAGCCTCGACCGAGTCCAGGGTCTCGATCCTTCGCGCTAGGATCTTGTAGCGGTGCTCATAGCCTGCCAAGCTCGCCTCGGTCCCGATATCTTGGATATCCATGACCGTACGGTCGATCTGCGGCGAGGCGACGAATGATCCTGTTTTTCGCTTGCGGACGACAAGTCCACGGTCGACGAGCGCGGCCAGCGCTTTGCTCACCGTCATCCGCGAACAGCCGTAGTCATCGACAAGATCATGCTCTCTTGGGATCCGATGGCCCGGACGCCAATCCCCAGCCAGGATCTTCGCCTCGATATCGTTGAATATCCTAAGATAAATTGGCTCCAACACGCGACCTCATCACGCCGCCGGCAAACGATGCAAACGCCAAATTCGCGCCCACAAGCCGCCGGTCGGCATAAAAATTGCGTTCGTCGACTTTGACGTTGACACTCTAGGCTAGCGCATATCTATTTGTATAGTCAAAAGTGGATCAAAGAAGTCCGCATACGGAACTGAAATCGGGAACTCGAACGCATCCTGGGGGTGCGGAAACTGGAGAGATAGCAATCATGATCGCACGTTCACTGCTAAAGGGCCTCGTCGGCGCTGCCTTTTTGGTTGGGGCGACCCTGTCGGCGCAAGCCGCCGATACGCTCGCTGCCGTCAAGGCAGCCGGCACGCTGAAGGTCGGCACTGAAACCGCCTTTGCGCCGTTTGATTTTATCGATGCCGGCGAACATGCCGGCCTGAACGTTGATCTTTTTACCGAGATCGGCAAGGAGCTGGGTGTCAAGATTGAGTGGGTCGCGCTTCCTTGGGATGGCGTTTTCCCGGCCCTCGAAGCGGGCAAGTTCGACGTCGTGGCCGGTCCCGCAACGATCACTAAAAAGCGCATGGAGCGTTACCGCTTCACGCCGCCGATTGCCGAAGCGACCATCGCGATTCTGAAGAAGGCAGGCGACACGACCATCAGCAAGCCGGATGATATTGCCGGTAAGACGATTGGCGTCGGAAAGGCCACCTCGCAGCTCGATCAGCTGAAGGAATTCTCGGCAACGCTGTCTTCCAAGGTGGATGTTCGCGAATATCCGGCTTTCACTGAATCCTATGCGGATCTCGCAGCCGGCCGTATTGCCGGTGTCGCCAATTCGCTCCCGAACATCGCCTTCGTCGCCAAGCAGCGCGAGGGAACGTTTGAAGTCGTGTTGCCGCCTTTTGGTAAGAAGTCCTACTTCGGCTTCATTGGCCTCAAGGATGCTGATCATGCGACGCTGATGGACGCTATCGATGGGGCACTGCTGAAGATCAAGGCTGATGGTCGTATGGCAGAGCTGCAGAAGAAGTGGTTTGGTGCGACGTTCGATACGCCCGATGCAGTAAAAGACCCAGCATTCTAATAGCGGGCCGATCGTTGATTGCGTCGCACGAGCGCGCAATCAACGACGCCATCGTGCCTTCATGACAGCCAGGCGGGCAAAAGCCGGACATGTCCATCAAACTCTTTGAACTGCTTCTCTACGCGTCGATCTATACAGTGCTGATAAGCGTCGTCTCCATCTTGATTGGCTTCGCCATAGCGATCGTTCTTTCCGGCATGCTGCTGTCGAAGAAGGCCCTGTTCGTCGTTCCTGCACAAATCTTCATCAGCTTCTTCCGCGGTGTGCCGCTGCTTGTGCAATTGCTGCTGATCTACAACATGTTGCCTGCGATCGGACTGAACGTGCCGAGCATCGTTGCTGCGATCGTAGGTCTGTCGCTTTGCACGGCGGCCTACCAGGCGGAAAACATGCGCGGCGGATTCGCCAGCGTCCCGATCGGTCTCGTGGAATCCGCTGAAATGGTGGGACTGACGCCGGGTCAGATCTTCCGGCGCATCAAGGCACCTATCGCACTGAGGCTGACCTTTCCGGCGCTCGTCAACGAGGCAATCCTCATCCTCAAGGCGTCGTCGCTCGTTTCCGTCGTTGGCGTCATCGAACTGACCCGCATGGCGCAGGATCTCGCCGGCAGCACCTTCCTGCCGCTGCAGATATTTGCGGCCGCGGGCCTTATTTATCTCGTCATCAACTGGATCGTGGCGCTTGCTGGTGATCTTATCGAGCGCTCTCTTCCGGGAGTGCCGCGATGACGTTCGACATTAACGTCATCCTTGACCAGTTGCCGGCGATCACAAGTGGCGCCGGCGTCACGATTCTGATCTGGATCGTCGGGACGATCGCTGCCACAATCGTCGGATTTTTCGTCGCTGTCGGTCGGCAGTTCGGTGGCGCGATGCTCAACAAGGCGCTTGGCCTGATCATTGCCGTACTGCGCGGTACCCCGTTCCTTATCCAGATCTTCCTCGTCTATTATGGCGGTCCGTTCATTGGCCTGTCACTCGATCCTCTGCCAGCGGGTCTGATTGGCATCTCGATTTACGGCGCCGCCTACTACAGCGAGATCTTTCGATCAGGTTTCCTTGCCGTTCCCAAAGGTCATATCGAGGCGGGCCAGTGCGTGGGCTTAACCCAGGGGCAGATCATCCGGCGCATCCTGTTGCCCGAGATGACCATGCTCGTGCTGCCTCCGTCGTTAAACATGGCAGTCCTTCTGATGAAAGAAACGGCCGTTCTTTCGATTATCACCGTTCCAGAGCTGACGGCGACGCTGAGTGCGATTGGCGCACAGCAGTATGCCTTCGTCGAAGCTCTATCGGCGCTCGCACTCTTCTATTGGGTGCTCGTTGAGATCACCGGTCGACTTGGCCGTCTCGTAGAAACGAAACTCACCAGATTCAGGTTTTTCAACGCATGAGCCTCCCCGCGATCGCAGTCAAAAATCTCGTCAAGAAGTTTGGGGATACGACAGTCCTCCAGAATGTCGACCTCCAGATCCCGCACGGCCAGGTCTCCTGCCTGATCGGCCCCTCAGGCTCTGGCAAGAGCACGCTCCTTCGCTGCATGGCCTTTCTTGAAGAAGCAACGTCTGGAACCATCACAATCAATGGCGAGGTTCTCGGTTTCACCGAAAGTGCCACGGGGATACGGGAGCGCGTTCCACCTGCTGCCAACCGTGCAATTCGCGCTCAGATCGGCATGGTCTTTCAGCAGTTCAATCTCTGGCCACACATGACAGCGCTAGGAAACGTGAGCGAGGCGCTGAAGACCGTTCACAAGATGAGCCGTAAGGATGCTGAGGAGCGCGCCATGGCGCAGCTTGTGAAGGTCGGGCTTGAAAGCCGGGCGGGTCACTATCCATCGCAGCTTTCCGGTGGACAGCAACAGCGGGTGGCGATCGCCCGGGCGCTCGCCCTCAAGCCGAAGATCATGCTTTTCGACGAGCCGACGTCATCCCTGGACCCAGAGTTGACCGGCGAAGTGCTGAACGTCATGCGCGATCTCGCCGCCGAAGGCATGACAATGGTCGTCGTGTCGCACGAAATCGGCTTTGCGGCCACCGTCGGGCAACAGATCGCATTCCTCGACCATGGAAGAATCGTCTTTACGGGCCCTCCACAAGAGGTCTTCAGAAAGCCCAGAAATGCACGTCTTGAGCAGTTCCTCGACACCTATCTCGATCGTGGAGCGTCCATGTTGCTGTGAGGAGAGCGGTACCATCCGCCGCCATGGGAGAGGTCCTCATGCCGTGACAGGTTCTAGATCGACGACGGCCAAAAGTGGGCTGGTAAGAAAACGACGAAATCGGGTTTTACAGCTTCTGCGCGAGATCGGCGTCCTGTGCCGAGGCGGTGAATACTGGCTCGGGGCGGCCGCACTCGGCCCTTGATTGACATTGAAATCCATGTCCTTATCCAACCTCAGATCGGACGAGGATTTGCCGTGATGGCTTCGGGACGAGGCCAGCTGCTTCGCGACAGCAAGGCGTTGGTGCCGTCGCGGTCTCGTACCACGCGCTGGGTGCAATTGAAGATACTGGGATGGATATTTTGCGCAAGAATTCCACACGGGTCGGCCCCGGCTATCCGCAAGTTGTCGTGCTCGTCGGTGCGACGGGTGATCTCTCCCGGCGTAAATTGCTGCCCGGGTTGTTCCACCTTATCAAAGCTGGCTTCATCCCGGGCTGCCGGATCGTCGGCGTGTCGCTTGACGATATCGATGTCGATGGATTTCGAACCATTGCCCGCGAGTCGCTGGATAAGTTCTTGACCCGCAAGTTTACACAGGCCGAATGGGAGACTTTCGCAGCATCACTTGATTACGCACCGATCGGCGCTGGTGCCGGTGCGCTGAGGGAAGCGGTAAATAGGGCCGAGGAGGCAATGGGGCCGGAAACGCGGCGCGTGCATTACCTGTCGGTGCCGCCGAAAGCAGCGCTCCCGGCCGTGCAGCTTCTCGCCGAGGCTGGGCTGGTGGAGCGTTCCCGTATCATCATGGAAAAGCCGTTCGGAACGGACCTTGCCAGCGCTGTGGAACTAAACACCAAGCTGCACGAGGTGTTCGACGAGAAGCAGATCTTCCGTATTGACCACTTCCTCGGAAAGGAGCCGGCGCAAAACATCCTGGCGTTCCGCTTTGCCAACGGCCTGTTCGAGCCGATCTGGAACCGCAATTTCATCGACCATGTGCAGATCGATGTGCCGGAGACGTTAGGTCTTTCCACCCGCGCGGCATTCTACGAGACCACTGGCGCCTATCGCGACATGGTGGTGACCCACCTCTTTCAGATTCTAGCCTTCATGGCGATGGAGCCGCCTACAGCCCTCGAACCTGCGCCGATCTCCGAGGAGAAGAACAAGGTATTCCGCTCCATGCTGCCGATCGAGCCGCGCGACGTGGTGCGCGGCCAATATATTGGCTATCGCAACGAGCCGGGGGTCGATCCCGAGAGCGACACCGATACGTTCATCGCTCTCAAATGCGCAATCGACAATTGGCGCTGGGCCGGGGTGCCGTTCTTTTTGCGTACTGGCAAGCGTCTGGCTGAAGGGCAGCGCATCATCTCGATTGCCTTCCGCGAGCCCCCGAAATCGATGTTCCCCGCAGGTTCCGGCGTCGGCGCGCAGGGGCCGGATCACCTCACCTTCGACCTCGCCGACGCCTCTAAGGTCTCTCTTTCCTTCTACGGCAAGCGACCCGGACCTGGTTTCCGGCTCGACAAGCTCTCCCTGCAATTCGCCATGAGTGAAACAGGCCTGATCGGCGAAGTTCTGGAGGCATACGAGCGCCTGATCCTCGACGCTATGCGCGGCGACCACACGTTGTTTAATACCGCCGAGGGTATCGAACGGCTCTGGGAGGTCTCGCAGCCGCTACTGGACAATCCGCCGCCGGTGCGCCTTTACGATCAGGGCGGCTGGGGGCCGAAATCGATCCACCAGCTTATCGCACCGCATGCCTGGCGGCTGCCTTTCGAGCGGGCCTGGCGGGATTCGTCAAAGGTCGACTGATGCGCCTAGCCGCTATCAATAGCAATGCGAAACGCCGAATTGACAAGTCTCAGTCAGCCCTCAACCAATCCGCCCGTAACCTCATCGCAATGTCGCTTGGCGCGAAGACTTCATCTTCGCTCGCGATCGTAGCTCGCCGGGACCACAGCGGAGGCCAAACTTGAGCCTACCCTTCCGGGACCGCTTGAACCCGAGTTCAAGGACAAGCATCCAATACTCTTTCATTCCTGCTGCCCCACAACCGGCCTCGCAAACTTCGACGACACGACCAATGGGAGCCTTACAGACGGCCGGTCTTACCTCGGCTCTCATGTTCGATTCGGCCCAGCTATACCGCCTGGGCCGAGGATGATCGCCGGCGGCGCCCATATCCAGAACGCCACTCGGACCGGCCTGCAACGCCCACCCAGCGCCTATCGATGCACAGGGTGGTGACACAGCATCTTCAGTCCGATTGCTTTTGCATCCCAACCCAGACGCAAAGATCAGCTGCGAGGCTGAACCATCGCCAGGGCCACCGTCGATGCAGCTAGGACAGCGGTAAGGGTCAAGGGCCCAATAGCACCGTAGTGGTCGACAATGTAGCCGCCGAAAACCGCGCCGATGCTGATGGCGACCTGAAACGAGACGACCATCAGGCTCCCGGCCGCCTCCAAAGCGTCGGGTGCCCCGCGGGAAAGGTTGGTCGGTAGAACTACCGGGGCCATGCCGAAGGCGAAGCCCCAAAGCGCAACAAGGGTGTACGCAACACTGATATGAGCGCCCCACAACACCAAAGCGCATGCAGCAAACGCCATCAGCGCTGCCGTGACAGCAAGGGCCAGGCCGATACTGGCGTCTGCCATTCGGCCACCGGCGACATTGCCGATCACGGAGGCGACGCCGAATCCTAGCAGTGCCAGGGCGATCGATCGGGTTTCAAGGAGCGTCACTTGTTCAAGGAAGGGGCGCATGTAAACCGAGCCGGCAAAATGGCCGGTCATCAGCAAGAGGATAGCAAGCATTCCCAGTTGAATGCCACGCCGCCGTGTCAGCCGGAAAACATCGGCGAGACTGTTGCTCGTACTTGCAGGCAATGTTGGCAAAGTAAGTACCTGCAGCAGCATTGCAAGCGCGGCAAGCCCCGCTGTCATGGCCATGGCGCTGCGCCATCCCAGCCAGTCGCTGATCAAAGCACCTAGCGATGGTGCAGCGATTGTGGCGAGCGAGACGCCGAGAGTGACGATAGCCATGCCCCGGCCCGTCGCATTGGGGCCAACCAGCCTCGCCACGACGGCAACTGAAAGCGCCCAGAAACCGCTAAGCGCTACGCCCAACCCGGCACGGCCCAACAACAATAGCCAAAAGTCGGTCGCTAACGCTGCAAGGATATTGGATCCGATCGCCAATGCACTGAGACCGACCAGCACCGTCTTGCGGTTCAATCTGCCGATGAGAACATTGCTTAACAGGGCGGTGACAGCACCGACAGAAGCGGTAGCGGTGACGACCTGTCCGGCTGTCCCCTCGGTAATCCCGAGATCGTGCGCCATCGGCGTCAACAGGCCGGCCGGCAGGAACTCGGCCGATACGAGTGCAAAGCTAGTGGCCGCCATCGAAAGAACGGCAGCCCAGGTCGCCGCGTTCCACGTGGATGGCTCGGGGAAATCGACGCCAATTGCTGCCCCATCAAGCTGCGATGTTGTGTCCGTCATACATGTATCTCCTTAGTTAGGAGATGTCATAGACGACCTTCTCAGGATTATCTGTATCCTAAAATCCGAAATTCATGCTCGTTCGTCCGGAATTTGTGCGGTGCGCAACGCCGGGTGGGACTTTAGTGATACGTTTGAAGGCGGAACGAAGGATGCCTCGGACTCATGGTCTGACCGGGACGCAACCTCGGCAACCGACATCCCGCCTTGCCCAACCACTCGCGGGGAAGCTGCATACGTAACCCGGCGAGATAATGTGCCGCTCCTTCTCCCAAGATAGCGCTGAAGTGCTCGGCAAAGATCGAGCGCGTTTGCCCTGCCACGCCGGTGAGGCTTTCGATAGTGGCCAGTGGGATCAAGGTCTCTGAAGTTGCTGCTGAGAAAACGTGGATTATGGGAGTGGGGATCACGATTCTCGGTGCATTGTGCTACGCGGGTACTGCAGTCCTAAAAGCTATTCACGTTCTCATGTTGTTCGGTTGCAGCAAGGCGGTCAAGTATCGCCTTCCGCTGCGAGGGAACAAGATTTTGCTAGGCCATTGATAGGGGAAGCATTCTGCTGCCTTGTCAGAGATCGACCTTGGTCTGAGGGCCTCCGCGACCGAGTGCGACCTAAGTCCATTCCATCGGGGGACCTTCGAATGATGCAAGGTCACGAAACGTTCCTTATGCTCAAATCATCCTCCTTCCCGTAGGATGGGGTGTAGCCCGGATACTTGCGGACGGACCCCCGCAATATCCGGGCGCCTCGTTGGTGAGTAACCAACAGGTCGCGGCCTGATAGGACTTTGGACCTATGATATTGGGACTTTGGTCCGACTGGTTTTGATAGCTTAATGAGGTAACCTCTTGTTCGTCCCGATCGCTGATCTGCGGCAGGACAAGAAGGGAAGCTTCAGCCTCAATTCCCCAAATCGGCTTCCCTTCTCCCTTTAAGTTGGCGCAGACTTTGCCGGGCATTTGGGGTTCGACTATTCGGCCCACTTTCTTTCTACCTCTCTCTATAGCCGCGAGTCGCGGGCGCCGCGCGTGGGGAAATGCCTCTCTAAGGGCCTAGAGCGCTTCGAAACCAATACCGAGAACATGACGGAAATGCACGACACGGGGCACGAGATCGCGCGCGAAGCGCAAGAGGTCCCGGGTGATCGCCTGTGCATGACCATTAGACAACAAGAAGTGGTCGTAGTCGTCCGTGTGAAATAGCAACTTATCTTCACCAAGGCGAAAGCTCATCAGCGCGGACGCAGCATGTCGCGGTACCGGATGCCCGACCCGGGCCAGCGTGGTTCGCTTCGCGCAAATTCCCACTCCCCCACATTCGGTCTTACGACGCGCTTGAAGCGGTGTTCATCTCGCGGAGGTCAGTGATGAACTGCTGGGGTCTCAGCCAGATGCCGGGTATTTTGTAGCCCATGTGGCGGGCAATTTCTCCAGTCCAGGCGTTGCAGTTATTGAAAGTCGCTTCCCAGGTCTTGGACGAGGCCTGCTGCTTTCGGATGAAGGCCACGGCGTCGTTATATTCCTGCTGGGTCAAGAGCACTCGCCAGCTTGCGGAGCGGTATTGTTCTTCGAGATCGCCGTCTGTCCACCCAGTTGTGGCCGGTACCGGCACGAAATGGCCAAGCACGTAGTCGCTCGGATCATGAGAAGCCGGGGCAAGACCGGCGACCTCCGGATTGATCGGGTCTCCGTTCTCGTCCAGCTTGCCAAAGACCACATAGGTGTGGCCGTAGCTAAGCGCAAAGCGCGATCGAAATTCGATGTAATACTGGTTCGCTGCGATTTCCTTGGCTGGCGTGGTCGTTGCTGGCGAATTCCTGCTGGTCGACGTGAAACGCGGTTGTTGTGGCTTGTCTTTGGTTTGGCAGGACGCCAGTGCGCATGCCATCAGAACCACAAGCGACAGACGGCCTTTTCCAAGGTGCATCAAATACGCTCCATTTGCTGGCCCTGTCCCGCGGGCCTGATACAGCGATGAGCCACTCTTGCACGCCGTGGATGTGTAAACGGGGATTAAGCCTGGCGGTTGAAAGGGGAAAGGCCACATTGGCCTTTCCCGAATTTGAAGGCCAACTTACTTGTAAACAGCCTCTGCTGGCGGCGGGGCCTTACCTTTTCCTTTACCGATATCCGCGCAGGCACTCAGATTGGCAACGGCAAGCACTGCAATGGCAATCACTAGAATTCTGCTCATCAAGACGTCCCTCATTGGGTCAGGTTATTGAAGGCAACGAATCAGAGCTTAGTGACTAACCGGGCTTTGGCTAGGCGCAGAAAGACACAGTTTGTAGCCTTCCTACATTAGCAGTTACCAAAATCGCGTACGCCATCGATGACGAGTGCCCGAGCGCCCAGGTGGGCGACGACGGAGAATGACGATGTCGTGCGCACTTAATCACGCGAAACCGCATGGCCGACCATCACGGTTCGTGGGTACCGCTACGTCTTCGAAACAGAGCGTCCAAGACAGGCCCGCGGCGTGTTAGGGTCTTGTCTCCAGCCGTCGCAAATACCACCGCGAGTTTGATCGTCACTTACGCTTCAGCCGCGCAGAAGCGGCAGCAACTGATTTCCCTGCCGTCTGATCTCCGTGAGGTAAGGCGTGTCGGAGAGCACGAAATGGCTAATGCCGAGATCCTGGTATTTGCGCAACGACTTGGCGACGTCAGCTGCCGAGCCGACCAGCCAGGTCGTGCCGGCGCCGCCGCCGCCATATTTGCCGGGCGCCGTATAGAGGTTGTCGTCGAGGACGTCGCCTGACCGATGCAGGTCGAACAGCCGCTGCTGGCCGACCGCGACTGCCCTGCGGTGATCGCTCCAGCCGGCGCCATTACTGTTCGCCATCTCCGCAACCTTGGCCTCGGCGTCGGTCCACGCCTGCTCGGTCGTGTCGCGCACCAGTGTCGTGATCCGTAGCCCGAATTCAAGCGGCGGCAGATCCCGGTCGAGTTCGCGGCTCAGCGCCTTCAGGCGGGCGATGCGCTCGCGAACACCGTCGAGCGGCTCGCCCCAGAACAGCTGGACATCCGCCTCGGTGGCAGCGACCCTTTCGGCCGCCTCGGAGGCTCCGCCGAAATAGAGCTTCGGGTGGCGACGATTTCCGCGAGGCTCGATGCGTGGCACGACGGTCGATTCGGCGACGCCGAAGTGCTCGCCGTCATAGCTGACGTTCTCCTCGGTCCAGAGCCTGCGGACCAGCCGCATGAATTCCTTGGTGCGGGCGTAGCGTTCTGACTGATCTCCCTCCTGGTCGCCATAAGCGGCGAGATTGTCGAGACCTGAGACGATATTGACGCGCACGCGGCCGCCGGTGAGATGGTCGAGCGTTGCGGCGGCGGAGGCGAAGTTCGCCGGTCGCCAGTAGCCGGGGCGGATCGCTATCAGCGGCTCGAACGTCGTCGTGCTCGCCGCAAGTGCTGCGGCAACGGTGAAGGTATCTGGTCTGCCCCAGCCGGTTCCGATGAGCGCGCCCTTCCATCCGTGCTGTTCAAGTGCTCGGGCGTGCTCCGTCAGCGTGGAAAGGCTGTTGTGATTGTCAACGACGGTATCGCCACGGTGTCCCGGCCTCGTGTCATTAGGGATGTACCAAAGGAATTCGCTGTCTTTGCTCATGGTTAGCCTGCATTTGTGAATCCGACCCGTGAACTCGTGGCCACGTCCCCGCTATCGTGATGCGAGGCGAGCAAGCGCATTACGGGCGGCGATGGTGCGGATCATGTGGCTCTGCGGGGCATGGGAGCGCGCCGTGATGGCATCGCGATGGTGGCGCTCCAGCTGGAAGTCGCGATTGAGGCCGGGATTGCCGGCAAGCTCAAGCGCGAGGCTGGTGATCGCGACCGCGTTGTCGATGACCACATGGCGGACATGCATGCCATCCATTCCCACAGCCCTGCCGGCATCAACGTCTTCGCCGAGAGAGCGGAGCAAGCGGGCATTGGTGGCGAGCCGGACTTCGATTTCTCCAAGGCCATCCTGAATGCGGGGAACGGTCGAGAGCGGAGCGCCCAGGCTTGCCGGTGAATGGTGGGCGGCGAAGGTTAGCACGCGGTCGCGCGCCGAAAGCGCAACGCCGTGGTAAACTGCTGATATCAGCGAGAAGAAGAAGGCAGTTGCATGTTCCTCGCGGCGCAGCGGCTCGGAAGCCGGCTGGGCTTCGATGATGTCTTCGAGTGGAACGGCGACATTGTCGAGGATGATGTCGTCGCTAGCGGTTGCATGCATGCCGGCGGCGTTCCATGCCTTTTCGATACGCAGGCCGGGGCTGTCCGTGGGAACGAGGAAGGACGCCAGACGCGGTTCGTCCTCGTCGGTCAGCGCCAGCAGCGCGACCCATTTGAGCACCGGGATGCCGGTCACGTAGCTCTTGTGGCCGCTGATGCGCCAGACGTTGCCGTCGCGGCGCGCGACGGTTTCCGGCAGTGCGCCGTGGGCGGGCGAGCCGATACGAGGCTCCGCCTGGGCGGCATTGATCAGGGCGGGACCCGAACGGTTGGCTGTGAGTACCCGCTCCGAAAGGTGGGCCGGCCACTTTGCGAAGCGGCGCAGGACATAGTGGCTGTTGTAGTGCATGGCAAGCACGAGCGCGGTCGAGGGTTCGCCGCGCGCGATTTCGCTGATCACGGCTTGCGCCTCCGCAAGCCCGCCGCCGTGCCCACCATGCTCGGGAGCGGTTACCAGACCAAGCAGGCCGGCTTCGAAGAGACGCGTGAAGTTCTCGAACGGGAATTCCCCCGTTGCGTCATGGTGAGCGGCACGTTCGGCGAAATCGACGGCGAGACGCCGTGCCTTGTCGACCGGGTCGATGTTTTCCTGAAGCATGGTGCTATTGGTCTCCCTGTTCAGGCCACGGCGCGCCTGAAGAAGACGTCGATGTGGCGGCGATCCACCCAATCGGCAATGTCGAAATCGGCGGCGAGGAAACCGAAATCGCGCAGGAAATCCTTGTAGTGGCCGATCGCGTCCACCAGTTCGGGCTGCAGCCCAAGGCCCAGGTGCTTATGGATGTCAGGACCATTGGCGGCGAGAACCTGTTCTTCCGTGGCGCCCGCCTCGCGGGCGACGAAGCGCCTCGTTTCCTCGGGATGCGCTTCGGCCCATGCGCTAGCCTTGAAGATCGATTCCAGCAGGCGGCTGACGAGATCCGGCCGCTCGTCGGCTAGCAGTTCGTCCACCGTCAGGACGCGCGGCGAGCCAGAATTGATGCGGATCTTCGGATCGGGATGAAAGCCGAACTCTGCCACCTCAACGGCACCGATGAGGTTGGCGACATTGATACCGGCCGTACCCTTCACATAGATGGCGTCGATGTCACCGCGAATGAGAGCCGCGACCTCCTCGCCATAGGCCTGCCGACGCTTCAGACCGAAGAGGGACGGGCCTTCCTGCGTCGAGAGCACCGAGTCTGACAGCGCGATGTCGATGATCTCGACTTCGTCGAGCGCCAGGCCTTCCAGCGACAGCGCCGAAAGCAGCCCCTTCAATGCGGTGGCGCGCATGAAATCGACGATGCCTTCCGGTCGGCGGGCGATGCCGAAG
This sequence comes from Rhizobium sp. BK399, assembly GCF_014194695.1. GTDB lineage: Bacteria > Pseudomonadota > Alphaproteobacteria > Rhizobiales > Rhizobiaceae > Rhizobium. Next base: position 78,724 of record NZ_JACIAH010000018.1, read on the forward strand.
CGGCGCCCTTTCAGATCCTTCGTGGTCTTTATGCCGGTTTCCGGTAGGGTGATGATCGCCTGGAACTCGTCGGTCCAGGTGATGCCGATGAGGCGCGTCTTGCGCCCCTCCGAGCGTGCCCGGATTGGTGGAACGTTGCCGCCGTGACGGAACGACCAGTCGAGCGTGTGGTTGAAATGGCTCTGGCGGATATTGCGGTCGGGTGAATCGATGATCGATTTCAGCGTCACGCCGTCCTTGCGGAAGTTTTCCTCGAGATAGCCGAGCTGCGCAGCAAGGCCGACGGGCGTCGGCACCGGGCAGCGCGTGTACCAGATTTCGGAAATGGCATTACTTGTCATGGTGCTTCTCCTCAGTGGCGCAGGCCGGCTTGCTTCATCAGGGGCAGGACGTCGGTGCCGAAGAATTCGAGATCGTCACGGAAGTCGAAGAAGCTGAGTTGCAGACCATCGACGCCGGCCTCCTTCAGCTTGACGAACTGATCGACCACCTGCTCGGGCGAGCCGATGACGCGGATGTTGCCGCCGATAGGGCGGTAGGGATCCTGCGGGTCGCGACCCTTCCAGGCCTGGGCATCCGAGTTCAGTGACTGGAAGCCTTGTGGCGAACGCTGGTCAGCATGGGCGACGATGCGGTCGGCGAGCTCCCAGGCCTCCTTCTCCGTCGGCCGGCAGATCACCATCGGGTTCAACAATGTACGCACTGTACGCCCGACGCTGATTGCCGAATCCTTCACCCGCTTCGTATGCGCGGGCAGCGATTCCAGCGCGCTGTCGATGTCCGCACCGGTCGGGCTGGTGATGAAGACGATATCCGAATAGCGGCCGGCAAAAGCAATGCCGGCGTCCGAACCGGTGGCGTTGACGAGGATCGGGCGGCCGAAGTTGGGCTTCGGCGTGACGAAGCCGCCGCCGAGCTTCCAACTACTTTCGCCCTCGAAGGAGAAGTTCTCGCTGTCGCTCCAAAGGCGCTGGACGACCTCGAGGAATTCGGCCGCCAGTTCGTAGCGCTTGTCGTGCTCGATGCGCGGCCAGCCGAACATCTCGTGCTCGACGGCGCGGTGCCCGGTGACGACGTTGATACCCCAGCGCCCGCCTGTGATGTGGTCGAGCGTCGCGCCGAATTTCGCCAGATGCAGGGGATGCCATGGGCCATAGAGCACATGTATGGTCGAGATCAGCATGATCTTCCTGGTGAGGCCGGCAAGTGCTGCCGTCGAGACGAAGCTGTCCAGCGCCTGGCCGTCGAAGACGCCGCCATAGCCGCCCTTCGGCAGCCATTGTGATAGCGCGAAGACGAGATCGAAGCCGAGTTCTTCGGCCTTCAGCGTCAGCGCCTTGTTGTAGTCGAAGCGCCAGTCGGTCGACCGCTCGAGTGTCGATTGCGTCCAGCCGCCCGCCTGGATCGGCAGGAAGAGACCGAGCAGAACCGGCTGCTTGAGTGCCTGCGAGAGCGGGCTTTCCGGAAAATCGGTCGGGGCGGAAAAATTCGGCAAGCCGACGATCGAGCCGGGACGATGTTGAATGGACATGGTTGTTCTCCCGTTTCTCCGGCTCAGGACGCTGCGACGTAGGCAAAGGCAAGGCTGCCCGCGATGCCTTCGCCGCCGATCGTGTGGTCGGAGATGCGCTTGTTGTAGATCGTCAGTTCCGGCTGGCTGACGACGTCGATCGCCGGAACATCCTCGACGAGGATCTGCTGGATCTGGCGCCACTGCTCGACGCGCTTTGCCGGGTCGACCTCGATGGCGGCGGCCTCGAGCAGTTCATCGACCTTGGGGTTGCTGTAGGCAGCGCCGTTCGAGAAGGGGACGCCCGGCTTGAAGTTCTTGCTCCAGTAGAGGCGCTGGACGCCGACCGTTGGATCGAAGAGATTGCTCATGCCTTCGAATGCGAAGTCGAAATCGCGGTCCGTGTAGATCCGCTTCGTGTAGGTCGCGAAATCCTGGCTGCGGACCTTCGCATCAATGCCGACCTTGGCAAGCGCCTGGCGGATATATTCCGAACCCCGCGGATAGGTTTCGCCACTCGGCACGAAGTCGAGATTGATGCGGGCGCGGATGCCGTCGGCGCCGCGCGGGTAACCGGCTTCGTCGAGAAGCTTCTCGGCGGCGGCGAGATCGATCGGGTATGTCTTGAGATCCGGCACAAACCACTTCGCAAGGTTCGGATTGATCGGGCCGGGGATGGCTGCGCCATAGCCATAGTTGATGGTGTTGAGAATGACGTTGCGATCAATGACGTGCGCAAAGGCGCGACGTACCCTCACGTCCTTGAAGAACGGGCGCTCGAGGTTGAATTCGATGCGGCTGACGCCGTTCTGGTATTGGTAGCCCTTGGTCTCGAAGGCCAGCCCTTCGGCGCTCTGTAGCCGTTCGAGATCGCTGAGCGGTACGGGTGTCGAGGGTGCGAGATCGATTTCGCCGGTCTCGATCGCAATCGAGCGAGCGGCGGCATCCGGGATGAAGCGGATGATCAGTTGGTCGAGATAGGGGCGAGGCTGATCCCAGTAATCAGGGTTGCGCTCATAGACGATGTGGCTGCCGCGCACCCATTCCTTGAACTTGAAAGGACCGGTTCCGATTGGCGCGAGATTGGCCGGATTTTCCGCGACCTTGGTGCCTTCATAGATATGGCGTGGCACGATCGGTGTTTCCGAGGCGGCAAGCGCGGTGATCAGATAGGGCGCGGGCTTGGAAAGCTTCAGGACGGCCGTCTGCGCGTCGGGCGTTTCAATATCGACCAGATTGAGGAAGGTGTTGCGGCCACGCGGGTGCACTTCCTTCAGGGTCTTGATTGAGAAGGCAACGTCGGCGGAAGTGAAGGGGTGCCCGTCATGCCATTTCACGCCGTCGCGCAGCTTGAAGGTATAGGTCAGTCCGTCAGGGCTGACAGTCCACTCCCTGGCCAGCAGCGGCTTCGGATTGAGATCGAAGTCGTAGGTGAGAAGGCCTTCCGTGGTCTTCGGTGAGACATAGACCGCGTTATAAGCCGTATGGGCGATCGTCGTCAGGACGGGCGGCTCGGCGGCCAGCAGAAGCGTTGCCGTGCCGCCGCGCGTTGCCGTCGCCGCAAAGGCGGGAAGCCGCGCTGTGGCGGTGACGCCGAGTGCGACCGAGGCCAGAAGAAAGCTGCGGCGCGTGGGTGCGGGAAATAGTGACATCTTGTTCAACCCTCATGATCCAGGGGCCGTCACGGCCCGCTTCTGTGTCATTCCGCGGATCGAGCCTGCCTTAGAGATTTTTGCCCCGTGACTGCTTTGAAGTGGGACAAAAACCTACTCAGTGTCGATATGCGGTATCATATTTCTAAAAGAACGCTAAAGCACGTATTCGTTGGAATTATTTACCAATATGGATTTGACAAAACCCACAGAATTAGTCAACTACTAAGCGACGAGACGAGGTGAATTCTTTTCAGATCGCGAGGTGGGGCACATGTCGGCTTACAGGCGGATAGGTCGAACGATCAGCAGGACGATCATTCAGGCCGTGCCCACAATGCTCGGGATTGTCATCCTCAATTTCTTCCTGCTGAAGCTGGCACCCGGCGATGCGGCCGATGTGATGGCGGCGGAATCCGGCTCGGCCACGGTCGAGACGATGGCAGCACTGCGCGAGCGCTTCGGGCTCGATAACCCGATCCTCGTTCAGCTTGCCAACTATCTGAACAACCTCGCGCATTTCAGCCTTGGCTTTTCGCCGCGCTACGGCTTGCCGGTCGCCGATCTGATCGGCCAGCGGCTACCCGGCACGCTCGTGCTCATGGTGGCGGCACTGGCGATCGCAATTGCCGTTGGACTGCTGCTCGGTTCGCTGATGGCCGCCTTTTCCGGGCGCCTTCCGGATCGTATCATTTCCGTCGTCTCGTTGCTCTTCTATTCTATCCCCGGCTTCTGGATTGGCCTGATGCTGATCCTGCTCTTCTCGGTCAAGCTTGGATGGCTGCCGAGCGGCGGAGACAGCACGATTGGCTCGCGGCTGACAGGGCTCCCGGCACTGCTCGACAGGGCGCGCTACATGGTGCTGCCAGCAACATCTCTCGCGCTTTTCTATCTGGCGATCTATGCCCGCCTGACGCGCGCCTCGATGCTGGAAGTCAAATCGCAGGATTTTGTGCGCACCGCGCGCGCCAAGGGTGTCTCACCTTTCGTGCTGACGACGCGACACGTCCTTCGCAACGCCCTGATCCCGATCACCACCATGGCCGGCATGCACTTTGGCGGCATGCTGGGCGGTGCGGTCGTGGTCGAGACCGTCTATAGCTGGCCCGGCCTCGGGCGCCTTGCCTTCGAAGCCGTCATGGCCCGCGATTTCAGCGTGCTGCTCGGCATTCTCCTCCTGTCTTCCTTCCTCGTGATCGTCGCCAATGCCGCCGTCGACCTGCTGCAGGCGTGGATCGATCCCCGAATTGGAGCAAGCCGATGAACAGTCAAAAACTTGGAACACTGGCCGGCCAGGCGATCGACTTCGCGCCGCAGACAAAGGTCGAGCGCGATCAAGCAGCACCGGAAGCGCCCAAGCCGCGCTGGACACACATCCACGCCCCAGACGTCCGCGCTTCGGTTTCGGGTACGGCGTGGCGCGGCATGCGCCGGGAGTTGAAAGTCTTTCTCGGCAACTACAATGCACTGTTTGGTACAGGCATTCTGCTGCTCGTTGCCCTGTCGGCCTTGTTGGCGCCGCTTGTCTTTCCCGGTGACCCGCTCGAGATGGTGGCGCGACCCTTCCTGTGGCCCGGTCAGAACCCTGCCTATCCGCTTGGTACGGATTCCATGGGCCGCAATGTGCTTGCCGGTATCGTTCACGGCGCCCGGATATCGCTGACCGTCGGGCTCGCGGCCACCGCGCTCGGCTTGACGGTGGGGATCGCCATGGGCGCCGTCGCCGGCTATTTCGGTGGTCTGATCGACGACGTGCTGGTCAAGTTCATCGAGATCTTCCAGACCATTCCTAGCTTCGTGCTGCTCGTCGTTCTCGTGGCGATCGCCCAACCGACGACAGGGACCGTGACCATCGCCATTGCGATCGTCTCCTGGCCAACGGTGGCGCGGCTGACGCGCGCGGAATTCCGAGCCATTCGCGAGAAGGATTATGTTCAGGCTGCCCGTAGCCTCGGCTTTGGTCATGCTCGCATCATCTTCCGCGAGATCCTTCCCAATGCGCTGCCGCCGCTGATCGTCACGTCGTCGGTGATGGTGGCAAGCGCCATCCTGATGGAATCGGCGCTCTCCTTCATGGGGCTTGGCGATCCCAACCGCGTTTCCTGGGGTTCGATGATCGGCGCCGGGCGCGATGTCATCCGCACCGCCTGGTACCTGACGGCGCTGCCCGGTCTTGCGATCGTCTTCACCGTGCTCTCGCTCAACCTGATTGGCGATGGTCTGAACGATGCGCTGAACCCGCGCTTTTCGGAGGATCGCTGATGGCAAAGCTTCTCGAAGTTAACGACTTCTCGGTGCGCTTTGGGGCGGCCGAACCTGTGAAGGGAGTCAGCTTTTCCGCCAATCCTGGCGAGATGCTCGCCATCGTCGGGGAATCCGGCTCGGGCAAGTCGCTGACGGCGCTCGGCCTGATGGGCCTTTTGCCGCGGCACGCGAAGGCTGGCGGGCAGATCCGCTTCGACGGCCGTGATCTTGTCGGCCTCCCGGAACGGGACCTGCGCCGCATCCGTGGCCGCGACATTGCCATGATCTTTCAGGAGCCGATGACATCGCTCAATCCGGTGCTGACAATCGGCGATCAGATCATCGAAGTGTTGCGCATTCATGAGGATCTCAGCCGGCGTCAGGCTCGCGAGCGCGCCGTTGCACTGTTGGATCTCGTCAGCATCCCCGACGCCCGCCGCCGCATAGACGAATACCCGCACCAGCTTTCCGGCGGCATGCGCCAGCGCGTGATGATCGCCATTGCGGTCGCCTGCAATCCGAAACTGCTGATCGCCGATGAAGCGACGACCGCACTTGACGTGACGATCCAGGCGCAGGTGCTGCAGCTGCTCGATAGCCTTCGCGTGCGGCTGAACATGGCGGTCATCCTGATCACCCACGATCTCGGCATCGTTGCGCAATGGGCCGACCGCGTCGTCGTCATGTATGCCGGGCGCAAGATCGAGGAGGGGCTTCCGGGCGAGGTGTTCGACGAGCCGTATCACCCCTATACAAACGGCCTCCTGTCGGCATCGCCGCGCCTGAAGGCCGATTACCACTATCGCGACGGGCCGCTCTCGGAAATCCCGGGTTCGATCGTTTCGGCGGCGGGCGAGAAAGGCTGTTCGTTCCGCCCACGCTGTCCGGTGGCGCGGCCCTCCTGCGCGTCCGTCGTACCGCAACTCATCGCACTGCCCGCTGGCCGACAGGTGGCGTGCCCGTATGTTCCAGCCATTGCGGAGAAGGCTCATGTCGCTTCTGTCGGTTGATCGGCTTTCGACCCATTATCCCGGAGCCGCTGGCACCGTGCGCGCCGTCGATGGTGTTTCCCTGGAGATTGCAGAGGGCGAGACGGTGGCGCTGGTCGGCGAATCCGGCTGTGGCAAGTCCACGCTCGGCAAATCGCTGGTGCGGCTTGTCGATCCCTTGTCTGGCAGCGTTACTTTCAAGGGTAGGGACGTCACCGCCATGGCGGGGCGCGAACTGCAGTCCGTCCGGCGCAGCATCCAGATGATCTTCCAGGATCCGTTCGCGTCCCTCAACCCGAGACAGACGATCCGCACAATCCTGACCGCACCGCTTGCGGTTCATGGCATCGGCGAGCGCAAGCAGCGCGAGACGATCGCCTCACAGATGGTTGCTCATGTCGGCCTGCCGGCGGATTCGCTCGATCGCTATCCGCATGAGTTCTCCGGCGGCCAGCGCCAGCGTATCGGCATCGCCCGTGCGCTCATCCTGCAGCCGGAACTCGTCATTTGCGACGAACCGGTTTCGGCGCTAGACCTCTCGATCCAGGCGCAGATCCTCAATCTGCTGGTCGAGATGAAGACGGAGCTCTCGCTTTCCTATCTCTTCATCTCTCACGATCTCTCCGTCGTTCGCTATTTCGCCGATCGCGTGCTCGTCATGTATCTCGGCCGCATCGTCGAGAGCGCTGCGACGAGCGAGCTGTGGAAGGGCGCCAAACATCCCTACACGCAAGCGCTGCTCGCCGCCGTGCCCGATCCGTCGCGGCGCAAGCAGGCCGCGCCCATCACCGGCGATCTGCCAAGCCCGCACAATCCACCGGCCGGCTGCCGCTTCCATACGCGCTGTCCGCTCGCCACCGATATTTGTCGATCCGAAGATCCAGCATTCCGCCAGTTCGGCAGCGGCCACGCCGCCGCCTGCCACCATGCTCAGTAAGAAGGAGAATACAATGGTCGATTATCGCTATCTCGGGCGCAGTGCGCTCAAGGTGTCACCGCTCAGCCTGGGAACCATGATGTTCGGTGGCCCGACGCCTGACGATGTCGCGTTCCGCATCATCGACAAGGCGCGCGAGCAGGGGATCAACTTCATCGATACCGCCGATGTTTATCACGACGGCAAGTCGGAAGAGGTTGTCGGCAAGGGTATCAAGGCGCATCGCGATCACTGGGTTCTGGCGACGAAGTTCGTCAATTCGCACAAGAAGGGCCCGAACCTCGGCGGTCATTCCCGCAAGTGGGTGATCGAGACTGTCGAGAATTCGCTGCGCCGTCTCAACACCGACTATATCGACATCCTCTATTTCCACCGCGCCGTCTTCGATGCGCCGCTGGAAGAGCCGGTGCGCGCGATCGCCGACCTGATCCGCGCCGGCAAGCTGCGCTATTTCGGCGTCTCCAACTTCCGCGGCTGGCGCATCGCCGAAGTCGCGCAGCTCGCCGATGAACTCGGTATCGATCGTCCGGTGGCAAGCCAGCCGCTTTACAACATCGTCAACCGCACCGCCGAAGCCGAGCAGCTGCCGGCCGCCCATCACTATGGTCTCGGCGTCGTTTCCTACTCGCCGCTCGCCCGTGGCGTTCTGACCGGCAAGTACGAGCCGGGCAAGGAGCCGGCTGCCGACACGCGCGCCGGTCGCGGCGACAAGCGCATCCTCGAGACGGAATGGCGTCCTGAATCGATTGCCATCGCCACCGAGATCGCTGCGCACGCGACCCGCAAGGGGATATCGCCGACCGAGTTCGCGCTCGCCTGGGTGCTGAACAACAAGCTGATCTCGGCGGCCATCGCCGGTCCGCGCACGGAAGAGCATTGGGACAGCTATATCCGCGCGCTGGACGTCAAGCTCGACGCCGAGGACGAGGCGCTGGTCGACCGGCTGGTCACGACGGGGCATCCCTCGACGCCAGGCTTCAACGATCCGAGCCATCCGGTCGAAGGTCGTGTGCCGCGTAGCGCTGCAGCCGGTTCCGACAATGTCGTGCCGCTGACACGCGCTGTCGCCTGATCATGACTTTGGGGATCCGCCGATATGGCGGGTCCCTTCTTTTCTTTTCCCGGCCGAGAAGGTTCCCGCATGCCGAATACCGCTCCTTCAGCACTGTCCGCCACTCCGACACCTCAGGAGGCGGTGAACGATCTCTCGACGCTCTTGGCAAGAATTCCTGATCTGACGGCCGAAATCGCGAAGGAGGCGGCAAGACGCGATCTGGAAAGGGAGCTTCCATTCGAGGCCTTCCGCCTATTCAAGGAGACCGGTCTGGGGGCGCTGCGCATTCCCGTGGCGCTCGGTGGTCCGGGGGGATCCGTTGCCGATTACATCGAAACGATCATGGCGATCGGAGCGGCAGATTCGAATGTCGCTCACGCGCTGCGCAGCCATTTCAATTTTACCGAAAGCCTGATCCTCAGCCCTAATACTGCCATCGAGCGCACACAGCTCAGCCGCGTTCTCTCGGGCAAGCTTTTCGGCGGGGCTCATACGGAGCAGGGCACCAAGCGGCCGGGCGAGGTGACGACACGTTTGACGAGATCGGGGGATAGCTACCGTCTCGACGGGCGCAAATGGTATGCAACCGGCACTGCATTTTCGGACTTCGCATCATTCAGTGCGAAGAACGATGACGGTGAGTTCGTGAGCGTTTTGCTTCCGGTCAATCGTCCAGGCATCACCATTCTCGACGACTGGGATGGCATGGGCCAGCGGCTGACCGCGAGCGGTGGCGTTTTGCTCGAAGACGTCGAGGTGTTGCCGCATGAAATCTCCACGCGCGGCCTTAACACGCTGGTCGGCCGCCACACCTCCACCTTGCGGCAGCTTCACCTTGCGGCATCAATGGCGGGCGCTGTGCGTGGCGCGCTTGCCGAAGGGACGGAATATGTGCGCCGGCAGGCACGGTCGGCGGCCCATAGCGCGGCCGAGACAGCCAGTGCGGATCCCTTCGTGCAGAAGATTCTCGGTGAGGTCGCTGCCGGCTCCTTTGCCGTCGACACGCTGATCCGCGAAAGCGCGCGTGCGCTCGACAAGACGGCCGCCGCGTTCGCCGCAGGCGATCAGCAGACGCTTGAAGCCGCGCTGATCGAGAGCGCGTTGACGACGGCGCGCACACAGATCGTCGCCTCGCAAATTGCGCTCACGGCGGCCACCAACGTCTTCGAACTCGGCGGCGGCTCCGCGACGTCGCGCCATCTCAATCTCGACCGGCACTGGCGCAACATCCGCACGGTGCTCAATCACAATCCGCTGCTGCACAAGGCGAGGGTGGTCGGTGACTTCTACATCAACGGAACCACGACACACCTGGAGGAAGGCAAGGTCTTCTGATCCCTGCCGCGCAGCGATCGTCACGGAGCCACCATGAGCAAGCTCGACATCGTCGATTTCCATACACATTTCCTGCCCGAAGGCTGGGAGGTTTACCGCGCGCCCGGTCGCCCGCTCGACTCGCTGTGGGCGCGGATCGGCACGAAAATCGCAGACATCGATGCGCTTATCGCGGATAGCGATGCGGCCGGTATCTCGCGCCGCGTGATCGGGGTCGCGCTGTCGATGGTCGCCGCACCTGATGCCGATCTTGGTGCGGTCAGCCGCAAGCTGAACGACGATCTCGCCGCGACCGTTGCGGGCCATCCTGATCGGCTTTTCGCGCTGGCGACCGTGGACACCTTCGGCGGAGAAGCGGCGGCGATCGAGGCGCGGCGCGCCATCGTCGAACTCAATTTGCCCGGCCTGTTTCTCGACAGCGCGAGAGGTGACAGATTAATCGACGCGCCAGAAGCCCGGCCGGTCCTGAGGGTTGCTGCGGAGCTTGGCGTTCCCGTCTTCCTGCATCCGATCAACCCCGAGCCGCTTTCAACGCAGCTGTCAGGCCTCGGCAGGCTCGGGACCCGCTTGAGCCGCGGCACGATCAACGCCGCCGCTGCGATTTCGTTGGTGACATCGGGTGTTTTCGAGGAATTGCCGGAGCTTCGGGTCGTCATCACCGCGCTCGGCATTTCGGCACTTGCGCTGACCGGTCCCTTCGGGGAACTGCCATCCATTTTCGCGGAGGCGCCAGCGGGCAAGCGGCGTCACCTCTATATCGACATCATGCCGTCGGAAGCACGCTTCATCCGCTTCGTGGCCAGTCTCGTCGGCGCCGACCATGTTCTGACCGGCAGCGACTGGCCGATCCTCGAACATGATCCGACGCAGGACGGGCTCGCCACGGCCTTTGCGGCGGCAGGGTTGAGCGCGCATGAAGCCGAGCTGATTGCCAGCCGAAATGCCCTAGAACTGCTGAATGGGCGCCATCGCAGTCGCGACAGGCTGATCGCATAAGGGCGTCCGCTCTCACATCCCGACATATCACGCCCCACCGACGCCGGTGGGAGAGGAGGTCTATTGCGCATTGATCGTATTCCGTATCACTCCGTTGCCATTGTCGGTGGGGGCTTCGCTGGGGCGCTGATGGCGCTCAAGCTGCTCGACCAGACCGAAGTTCCGCTGGCGATCACCATCATAGAGCGGCGCGAGGAGCTTGGGCGGGGTGTTGCTTACAGCACACCCGATCCGGCACATCTGGTGAACGGTCCCGCTGAAATCTTCTCGCTCTATCCCGAGGATCCCGGCCATCTCGCGCGCTGGCTCGTCGAGAATGGCCCCGCCTACGGCTGGACGCCTCCCGCCGAGGTGCGCACAAGCAGCCCGCCGCGTTACCTCTATGGGACCTATGTCCGTGACGAGCTCGCGCGTGCGGTCGCGAACGCGCGGCTCGGTTCGACGTTGCGGCATATCCGGTCGTCGGCATCCACGCTGTTGGCAACGCCGAGCCGGATCCGCATTACCACGGCTGACGGTACCTCTGTGGAGGCGGATGAAGCCGTGCTGGCCCTTGGCGTTTTTCAACCGCGCCTGTCGGCCGCCGAGGCTGAACTCGCCGGTCACCCACGTTTTGCAGCCAATCCGTGGGACGCACTGGCGCTCGACCGTCTGAAAGGCTGCGAGGAAATTCTCCTGATTGGTTCGAGCCTGTCGATGGTCGATGCCGTGGCCAGCATGGAGGCACGAGGTTACCGCAGTCGCTACCGCGTGATATCGCGCCGTGGCCAGTTCGTGGAGGGTCGCAGGACTGTCGACGCAGCGCGCGACTTTCTTGCCGATGGCCCGTTGCCATCAACGGCGCGCGAACTGCTGTCACGCGTCAAGGCGGAACGACGGGCGATCTCGGCTGAGGGTGCCGACTGGCAAGGGCTGCCCTTGGCGATCCGCCCTCATATTCTCTCGCTGTGGCAAGCGGCCAGCGATCGCGAGCGGCTGCGGTTCACCCGGCATCTCAGGGCCTTCTGGGACGTCACCGCGCATCGCTCGGCACCGGAAAGCCACGCGATTATCGAGCGGGTGATTTCGGAAGGCCGGCTGGAGCATGGACGCGCCCGTATCCTCGGATTTGCGGTCGAGGGTAGCGAGATCATCGCCAGCCTGAAGACAGCGACAGGCGTCGAGACTGTGCCGTTCGATGGCGTGATCGATTGTCGTGGCCATCAGTTGCATGATTGGCGTCGGGTATCCGACCCCTTCGTGAGGAGCCTGCTGGCAAGCGGCGAGGTTCGCCCTCATAGCACCGGCTATGGCATCGATGCGACGACGGCGGGCGATCTCATCAACGAGGAGGGGCTCGTGCACCGCAATCTCAGCGCCATCGGACATCCGTTGCGGGGCGTTGCATGGGAGTCGAGTTCGATCACCGAGCAGCGCGCCCAGGCGATTGCGCTTGCCGATCGCATCCTCACGAAATTCACGCCCATCCGAGTGGCGTGATCTCATCTCCAAAAGCAAAAGGGGCGCATCGTCGATGCGCCCCTTTCTCGTGCTAGTCCTGCCGCCGCACCTCAGCCTTCGCCGTCCTTGATGTAGACATCAGCAAAGTTGGACTGCACACCCTCGGCCCCGATGGTGTGGTTTTTGACCCGCTTGTTGAACACCGTGACGTTCTCCAGTGAAATCAGGTTCACTACTGGCACTTCGTCGGCAACGATCTTCTGGAAGGCGAAGAATTGCTGCTTGCGTTTTGCATCGTCGACCTCGACGGATGCGGCTTCGAGCAGCTTGTCCACCTCCGGGTTATTGTAGTGGCTGGCGTTCGAGAAGGGCAGGCCGAGCTTGAAGTTCTTCGACCAGTAGATGCGCTGCACGCCGAGCGTCGGATCGAACTGGTTGCCCAGATATTCGGCGGTCACGTCGAAGGCGCGGTCGGTGTAGACCTTCTTGATGTAGGTGGAGAAGTCGTAGGAATCGATCGTTGCGTTGATGCCGATACGCGTCAGGTTCTGCTTCAGATATTCGGCGACCCGCTTGAAGCCTTCATTGTAGGAGTTGTGGGTCAGTCGCAGGTTGAAGCGGACGCCGTCCGCGCCGCGCTTGTAGCCGGCCTCGTCGAGCAGCTGTTCAGCGGCTTTCAGATCGAAAGCATAAGGCTTGATCGAGGTGTCGAGATAGCGCGGCAGGAAGGTGCTGATCGGGGTCGGCGAAACATGGCCGTAGCCGTACCAGACGGTGTTCAGGATAACGTCGAGGTCGATGGCGTGGGCGATGGCGCGGCGAACGCTGACATTCTTCAGATACTCGTTGTCGAGATTGAAGATCAGCTGCGTCTGGTCGCCCTTGGTCTCGTAGCCGCGTGAATCGACGGCAATGTTCGGCAATGCCTTCACACGTTCGAGATCGCTCAGCGGGATGGGATTGTCGCCGCCGATATCGAATTCGCCGGTTTCGAAGCCGGCGGCGCGGGCGGCCCCATCGGGTACGAAGCGTACGATAACCTGGTCGAGATAGGGTTTGCCGGCGTCCCAGTAATCGGGATTGCGCTCGAGGATGATATGCGATCCGCGCACCCACTCCTTGAAGACGAATGGTCCCGTGCCGATCGGGGCACTGCCATTCGGAATGGTGGGCACGTCGGCAATCTTTACGCCGTCATAGACGTGCTTGGGCACGATCGGGGACTCGGCCCCGTAGAGAGCGCTCAGCAGGTAGGGGGCGGGTTTGGAAAGCCGGATCACGGCGGTCAGCGGATCGGGCGTTTCGACCTTGGTGACATTGGCGAAGGTGCCGCGGCCACGCGGGTGGACTTGCTTTAGAAGCTCGATGGAATAGGCAACGTCGTCCGATGTGAAGGGCTTGCCGTCATGCCACTTGACGTTTGGACGGAGTTTGAAAGTGTAGTTCAACCCGTCGTCGCTGACTGACCACTCGGTGGCAAGCTGCGGCTTTGGTGTCAGATCGAAGTCGTAGGTCAAGAGACCTTCGGTGATCTTGGGGCTCACCTTCTGCGTGCCGCCAGCCGTATGGGCGAGGGTGAGGATCGTCGGCGGTTCCGGCTCCACGATGAAGTTCAAGGTGCCACCCTTTGTCGGTGCGGAAGTCTCGGCGAACGCCTTGAGCGGCAGGAATGCGGTAAGGCCGGTCGCGGCGAGAAGTTTGTTGAGCTGGCGTCTGCTGATGTCCATGGATACCCCCTGAATTGCGATGGACGCCTCTATCGAAGCGTCGTTGCAGGCATCATCGGGCAGGGCCGTGCAAAACAGGAAGAATGTTTTTCTGCCTGTCCGGAAAAGGAAAACTTCGCGGCAGAGCGTCAAGGAGAAGGTTGAATTACTGTAGTCCACTAAAAATATAGAGAATAGTTTTTGCATCTCCGATTGAGGCTCGCCGCGCAAGAAAATGTCCCGTCGGTAGGGCGGGAAGGAATGCCGGTTCTCGTCTTGAAGGGCAGGTTTGTGGTGCAATCCTCTCATGAGCACGTTTGCCGACTCCCGCAGAAAAGCAATTCAGCCGACGCTTGCGCGGCTGCCGCCGCTGACATCGTTGCGGGCCTTCGTCGCGACGGCCCGACACCTGAATTTCGTTCGCGCCGCCGAAGAGCTGCATGTGACCTCGGCAGCGGTGGGTCAACAGATCCGCCTGCTGGAAGACTACCTCGGTCAGCCGCTTTTCAACCGTGTGCGTGGCCAGTTGCATCTGACGCCGGCCGGGTTGGCATTGGTGCCCGGACTGACCGGGGCCTTCGATGCTGTTCTGGCCGCTATGGCTCAGTTCGTGCAGAGCGATCATGAACAGCCGATCCGCGTTTCGGTCGCCCCGTCGTTTGCCAGCAAGTGGCTCATCCCGCGCCTCGATGCGCTGCGGCGGGCTGCTCCCGGGCTGCAGGTTCTGGTCGATGCGTCGACCCAGTTGACGAACCTGGATGCCGGCGACGCCGATTGCGTGATCCGCTACGGTCGCGGTCCATATCCGGGGCTCGTTGTCGATCATCTCTTTTCCGAGGCCATACTGCCGGTCTGCAGCCCGGAGTTTGCGGATACGCATGGGCTGTGGGGCAAGCCGGAGGCCATCGAAGACGTGCCGCTGCTGCACGAGGATGGGGCAGAGCATGATCAATCCTGCCCGGATTGGGGTGGGTGGTTGCGCGCAGCCGGGCTCTCCTACCTGCCGTCGCAGGGTGGGTTCCGCCTGAACCAGTCCTCTCTTGTCCTCGATGCAGCGCTGGCAGGGCAGGGGCTGGGGCTCGGCAAGATCAGGCTGGCGGAAGCAGAGATCCGCTCCGGGCGGCTGGTCTGCCCCTTTGGCGTGCCGCAGCCCGTCAGTTCGTCCTATTTCTTCGCCACCACGGCGCATACGGCGCGATTGATGCGCGTCGATCTGTTTCGCGAGTGGCTGCTCGCGGAAGCGCGCGCCCTGCAGACGATGGATGAGATCATCGCGCGCCGTATCCGACCTGCGGCAGACATGATGGCCGCAGAATAAGTTGTTCTTCCAGGCCC
Source organism: Rhizobium sp. BK399 (assembly GCF_014194695.1). GTDB lineage: Bacteria > Pseudomonadota > Alphaproteobacteria > Rhizobiales > Rhizobiaceae > Rhizobium. The sequence goes on from NZ_JACIAH010000018.1 coordinate 93,922, forward strand.
TGCCGCTCTACTTGAGCCGGAAGCCCAGCCTGCGCGCCGCCGCCGCAAGTACGTGCCGCCCCTTCAAGGCCTCGACCGTGCCGATGCGGTTCCGGACCTGATTGGTCCAGTCGATCGCCGGCATCGCCTGCTCCGTCTGGAAGCTCCTCAGTGCCTTTTTGTAGCCCGCAAGATCCCGCGTCCGGGCGCGATCCGAATATTGCTCGCGATGCAGGACCGTCGACTGAGGTAGGCGCGGCTTCACGCCGGCGGGTTGTGCCGGATCGGGAAACCCCACAGTAAGGCCGAAGACCGGGAAGACACCATCCGGCAAGGCGAGTTCCCGGGCGACCCTTTCCGGATCGTTGCGGATCGCGCCGATGTAGCAGGTCCCGAGCCCCAGCGATTCAAAGGCAACGACCGCATTCTGCGCCGCAAGTGCCGCATCGCTGCGCACGCTGCGGTGGGAGAGCAGGGCGTCGACCGTTCATTCCAGTCGCTGCCGAGGTGCTGCACCTGGCGATAGCGTTCGGCTGATAGCGCTGCCAGCCGGTCGGAGCCGGTTGGCTTTGCTGCAAGGGAAGGTGTCATGGGACTGTCCTTTTCCGGGTCGCTATTCTGCCGCGCTGGCGTAGGGGTTGTGTGGCCGCGTGAGACCAAGGTGATCACGCAATGTGCGGCCGGCGTATTCGTGCCTGAACAGACCGCGGCGACGCAGGATCGGAACCACCTCATCGACGAAGACTTCAAGCCCGTGCGGCAGCACATCGGGCATGAGGTTGAAACCATCGGCCGCACCGGCGCTGAACCATGTCTCTATATCGTCGGCGATCGCGGCAGGCGTGCCGACAATCGTGCGATGCCCGGTGCCGCCGTTGAGCGCGCGGATCAGGCCCCGAACGGTCAATCCCTGCCGCCGCGCGAGCGCCAGCGTGGCGTGGAAGAACGTGTGCCCGCCGTCGGCCGGCAGCGGAATGTCCTCAGGCAAGGGCTTGTCGAGTTCGAGCTTCTTCTGATTGACCTGCAGGACACCGGCCAGTCGGGCAAGGCTGTATTCAAGCGGAATGAGGTCGCGCAGTTCTTCCTGTCTGCGCCTTGCTTCCGCTTCCGTGCTGCCGATGATGGTGGCGAGGCCCGCGAGCACGAGGATGCTGTTTTCCGAGCGACCGAAACGAACGGCGCGACGGCGCAGATCCCTGGCGTAATCCAGCGACTCTTCGAAGGATTGCGAGGCGGAGAATACCGCTTCGGCATGTGCGGCGGCGAGTTCACGCCCGTCGTCTGATCCGCCCGCCTGCACGAGAACCGGGTGCCCCTGTGGTGGGCGCGGAATATTGTGCGGCCCATGCACGGAGAAGTGCTTGCCGCTGTGAGCGATGGGGTGGACACGACCGGGATCGACGAAACGTCCGGTCGCGACGTCACCGACAAAGGCCTCTTCCTCCCAGCTGTCCCATAGCGCCTTGACCACGGAGGCAAACTCGCTGGCCCGCTCATAGCGGCTGGCATGGGCTACCGGCTTTTCAAGGCCGAAGTTCCTGCTTTGCGCCAGATCCGCGCTGGTGACGATGTTCCAGCCGGCGCGTCCGCCGCTGGCATGATCGAGCGTCGCGAAGCGCCGGGCGATGTTGTAGGGTTCGTTGTAAGTGGTGGAGGCCGTGCCGATCAGCCCGATCCGTTCCGTGCTGGCCGCGACAATTGCAAGCACGATGGTCGGTTCCAGCGAGGTGAGCGGGCGAAAGTCGATGCGGTCCGATATGGCCGCCTGGTCGGCCAGGAAGACGGCATCGAATGTGCCCCGTTCCGCGATGTCAGCGACCTTGATGTAGTGGTTGATGTCGAAGGAGGCGCGGGGGTCGCTGCCTTCCATGCGCCAGGCCGCTGGGGAGAACCCCGAGTGCAGGATATTGATGTTGAGATGAAGCTGCCGTCGGCTCATTGGAATATCCCCGGCTCGGGATAGTCGCCGGTCAGGAACCAGGAGCCGACATTCTGGGTCTTATATTCTGCCGGATTGTGAAGAGTGTGGATACGGACGTTGCGCCAGAAGCGATCGAAGCCGTACGGCCGGACGGCGGAACGAGCACCCATCACCTCAAATATTTCGCTGGTGACCTCGAGCGCGACCTTGCCCGCGAGCACATTGGCGGAAGCAACCGCAATCGCGGTGGCGCCGCGCTCCTCGGCCGTCAGCGCCGGGCCTTTGGCATAGGCCGTATCGATGGCGACCGCGGCTCTGTCAGCCAGTGCGGTAGTGGCCTGCACCTTGGTCCAGAGTTCACCGTACTGTCGCTTGATCCACGGGTCGTCCGAATGGCGTTCGACACCGGAGTAGATCCACGGCCGAGATTTCGTGATCGTATAATCCCGTGCTGCGATCAGGGCGCCTTGCGCGCTGCCGATGAAGACGTTGAGGAGAACGCTCTGCTGTTGCTGCGGAATGAGAAGGGCAGCCGGATCCCTGGGGCGTTCCGACAAGATCTCCTCATCCTTCACGGTGACATCCTTGTAGAAGACACGGCCGCTGCCGGTCTGCCGTTGTCCGATGCCATCCCAATCGTCGGCGATCGTTATGCCATCGCGATTGGCGGGAATATAGGCGAAGCTGCGCGCGTTCGTTTCCTCGTCTTCCCATGCGACCATCAGATAATCGGCGACGTGCGAGCCGGAAGCGAACGGCCGATAGCCGTTCAGGAGGACGCCACCTTCTATCCTCTTGCCGAAGAGGCTTTTGGAGAAGCTGTTCGTGGTGTTGCCCCAGAACCACCGACCCTTGGCCGATTGCCGCAGGATCGCGGCCGATCGTTCGTCACTACCCCCCGTCAGGGCATTCTGGATGGGGCTGAAGTGGTAGCCGAAAAGGTGGCCAAGCGACCCGTCGACCTTGGCGAACTCACGCACGATGCGCAGAGCGGTCGAATAGGGCTGTCCCTCACCACCGAATTCCGTGGGAATGAGCAGATTGACGAGGCCGCTGTCCTTGAGAAGCCGGACCTGCTCTGTCGGCCGCCCGCCCTGTTGATCCCGCTCGACGGCATCGACAGCGAAGATGTTCCTGAGCTCGACCGCCTTGGCGAGATAGGGATCGGTCTGGTCCGGCTCGAAGAGGACGGGAGGCAGCAGGGCTGGTTCGAAGCCTGAGGGCTTTACGGTCATCGTCTTATCTCCGTCAGTCGTGAAGTCGCGGAAAGCCATGCCGCTCTGAAAGCAATTCGAGAATGCGGCTGGTCTTGGAAACGAAGCGCTTGCCTTTCCAGTCCGCAGCATCGGGCGGCGGGTTGGATGCGAGGACCAGCACCGGCAAGGACTGGTTTTCCTCGCCAACCGCCTCGATCACCTGTGTGCGCGGGCGAGGGAAGGGAACTCTGTGCACCTCGATGCGGGCAGCAAGCTCGGGAAAGCTCGAAAGTACCCCCTCGATCGCATTGCAATGGGGGCAGACGAACGTCTGCCCAGGGTGCGTCGGGTCCGAGAAACCGGGGGCGATGAGAAAAAGCGTATCGCGGCTCATGTCTTTTCCCCTACTCGGCCGCGACTGCGCCGTGAATGACGGTATGGCTGTTTTCGGGGCGCTTCAGGCCAAGGTTTTCGCGCAGTGTCGTACCCTCATACTCGTGGCGGAAGAGACCGCGCCGTCGCAGTTCCGGCACCACAAGCTCGATGAAATCAGAGAGCCCGCCCGGCATGATCGGCGCCATGATGTTGAAGCCGTCAGCTCCATAGTTTTCGAAGCGCTCTTCCAGCGTATCGGCAATCTCCGTCGGCGTGCCCACGACCTGCCAGTGGCCGCGCGCACCGGCGATGCGAAGGTAGAGCTGGCGGATCGTCAGGCTCTCGCGCCGGGCAAGATCCAGAACCAGTGCCTGCCGGCTCTTGCCGGCATTTGTCGCAGGCGGATTTTCGGGCACCGGTCCATCGAGCGGATAATCCCGGAGGTCGAGGCCCGAGAGCTGGGAAATCAGATTCAATCCGACCTCCGGCTGGATGAGTTCCTGAAGGGATTCGAACTTCTCCTGCGCCTCCGATTGTGTGCGGCCGACGACCGGGAAAATGCCGGGCAGGATCTTCAGGTCGTCGTGCGAGCGACCGTATTTCGCTAACCGTCCCTTGACGTCGGCGTAGAAGCTCGTTGCTTCCTCCAGGGTGATCTGGGCGGCAAAGACGGCTTCCGCCGTGCGGGCGGCAAGCTCCTTGCCGGGCTCGGAGGCGCCGGCCTGGACGACAACCGGTCGCCCCTGTGGCGAGCGCGGAATGTTGAGCGGGCCGCGGACCTTGAAATGCTTTCCACTGTGATCGAGCCGATGCAGCTTGGCCGGGTCGAAATAGCGGCCGCTTTCGCGATCCCGCAGGAAAGCATCGTCTTCCCAGCTGTCCCATAGGCCGAGCACGACGTCGGCGAATTCCTCCGCCCGTTCGTAGCGGTCAGAATGGAGGATCTGCGTCTCATGGCCGAAATTGAAGGCGGCGTCGGGGTCGGCGGAGGTCACCAGGTTCCAGCCGGCTCGACCGCCGCTCAGCCGGTCGAGCGAGCCGAACTGCCGGGCGAGATTATAGGGGTCGGAGTAGCTGGTGGAGGCGGTGGCGATCAGCCCGATATTGCGGGTGACGGAAGACAGCGCGGAGAGCAGGGTGATGGGCTCGAAGGGATAAACACCGCTATGAGCCTTGCGGCTTGCGGCCTCGACATCCTTGATGCGCGCGGCGACGCCATCCGCGAAAAAGATCGTGTCGAACTTCGCCGCTTCGGCGAGCTTGGCCAATTCCAGGTAGTTCTCGAACTCGGTACCGACGGAAGCCTTTGGATGACGCCATGCGGCGACGTGATGCCCGGTGAAGAGCAGAAATGCGCCGAGCTTGATCTTGTCCTTGCGTTTCGCCATTGCGGTTCCTTTCAGCGATAGATGGCCGGCACGGGAAATTCGCCTGTCAGCAGCCAGGTGCCGACGGTGCGTTTCTTGTACTCGGCGGGATTGTGGAGTGTGTGGGTCCTGACATTGCGCCAGAAGCGGTCGAAGCCATTGGCATTGGTCGCCGAGCGGGCGCCCATGACCTCGAAGACCTCGCTGGAGACGGCAAGCCCGACCTCGCCGGCATAGACGTTCGCCGTCGCGATATCGATCGCGGCCGCGCCACGGCCCGCGGCGGTCAGCGAAGGCCCTGCGGCGTAGGCAGCATCGAGGCTGCGCGCGGCCTTGTCGGCCAGCTCCGTTGCCGCAAGAGTGCGGATATAGAGGTCGCCGTATTGGCGCTTGATCCAGGGGTCGTCGGTGTGCCGCTCGACGCCGGAATAGACCCATGGCCGCGAACTCGTCGTCGTATAGCTGCGGCCCTCCTCCAGTATGCCCTGTGCGCTGCCGACGAAGACGTTGAGCAGGACGCTTTGCTGAAGGAGCGATGTGAGCGAGGAATAGGGTGTCAACGGCACCTCGGGCGAGCTGATCAGCTCGTCGTCTTGAACCTCAAGATCCACGAAGCGGACCGTGCCGCTGCCGGTCTGCCGCTGGCCGATGCCGTCCCAGTCGTTCACAATGACAATGCCGTCGCGGTCGGCGGGAACGGCGGCGGTCAGTCGGGCGCCATCGCCATTCTCCCAGGAAACCTGGATGTAATCGGCGACATGCGTGCCCGAGGAGAACGGGCGACTGCCGTTGATGATCCAGCCGGTCGCCGTCCGTTCGCCGCTCGATGTTTTCGATAACGCGTTTCCGGAATTGCTCCAGATCCAGTTGCCGGCCGCCGAGCCAGTCAGCCATTTCTCTTTCTGCGCGGCCGAGCCGCGAAACAGGATGAGGTTGAGCGGCAGGTGGTGATAGCCGAAGAGATGGGCGAGCGATCCGTCGGTTTTCGCAAACTCCCTGACGATGCGCAGGATCGTTGGCCATGAGGCGCCCTGGCCGCCGTACTTCCTGGCGATCTGCGCCGAAGGCAGGCCGCTTTCTTTCAGGAGCCTGATCTGGTCGACTGGCCTGCCGCCCTGTTTGTCTCTCTCGACGGCATCGAGATGAAACGCCTGGCGCAGTTCGCTCGCCTTTGCCAGAAGCGTGTCGTCAGCATCTGTTACGAACGGCATTTTGCCTCCCGGAAATGACGGTAGGACGGGCGTGTGCCCGCCTATTTCCCGTCAACGGTTGGCTGGCCGGCCGTTCAAGTCCAGAAATATCTGTTTGATTTCACGGAAAGAAATTCTTTTACCGGTGCGCTCGATTTCTGCGTTTCGTCGCGGTGCTCATCGGCGAAAACACCATCCTGTCAAATCGCGGAAATTGAGCAGCTTTTCCTCTGTGTTACGCCGACGTCGAACAATCGTCCGGAGGCAATTATTCTTTCCCGGACGAGAAGAAACTTTCACTTCGGCTTTCGAGGCGCAGCACTGAAGCTTCCCCTCAGCGGACCACAATCCAACCCGAGAGGAGCTCTTCGCGTGTCCATCAACCGTCGCAGTTTCAACCAGCTGATGTTGCTTGCAAGCGCTAGCACCTTGCTCCCGTCGATCTCATTTGGACAAGGCGCTGCACCGGCGACGGGCGGCACCTTGAACTGGCTCTACCGGGTGGATCCCGGCAATGCTCTCTTTGCCATCAACACATCGTCGGGCACCGGCCAGGCGATCGGCCCGAAGATCGTTGAGGGCCTGCTCACCTTCGACCTCGACGTCAAGCCGCAGCCGCTGCTGGCGACGGAGTGGTCTGTTTCCGACGACAATCTTCGCTACACGTTCAAGCTGCGTAAGGGCGTGAAGTGGCACGACGGCAAGGACTTCACCTCCGATGACGTCGCCTTCTCGATCTTCCGGCTGAAGGAGGCGCATCCGCGCGGTCGCATCACCTATCAGAACGTGGTGGCGGTGGAGACGCCGGATCCGCTGACCGCGGTTATCGTGTTGTCGAAGCCGGCTCCGTTCCTGCTCTCGGCGCAGTCGAGCTCGGAGTCGCCGATCGTGCCGAAGCACATCTTCGAGAAGCTGGCGCCTGGTGACGGGCAGACGCTGCAAACAGCGATAGGGACAGGTCCCTTCAAGCTGACGGAATGGGTTGCGGGCAGCCACCTGATCTTCGAACGCAATCCGGACTATTGGGACGCGGGCAAGCCCTATCTCGACCGCATCATCCTACGCGTCGTCACCGATCCGGCCGCCCGGTCCGCGGCCCTGGAGACCGGTGAAGCCGACATCGGCGACAATCCGGTGCCGCTTGCCGATCTCGAGCGGCTGAAGCAGGTCCCCAATCTCATCGTCGACACGACCACCTACGCCTATTCCGGCCCGCAGCAGCAATTGTTCTTCAACTACGACAATCGGCTGTTTGCCAAGCGCGAGGTCCGGCTTGCCATCGCCCAGGCGATCAACCTGCAGGAGATCGTCGACGTCGCGCTCTATGGTTATGCGCAGGTGTCGCCCAGCCCTGTCAGCACGGCCTTGCCGCAGTGGTACGATAAGAGCGTCGTGGCCCATCCCTACGATACGGCCGCAGCCGAAAAGCTGCTCGATGAAGCGGGCTATCCGCGCAAGGCGGATGGCAAGCGCTTTGATCTCAGGTTGACCTATAATTCCTACCTGCCGCAAGGCTACGCCGATGTGCTGAAAAACCAGCTGGAAAAGATCGGCGTTGGAATCGAGATCAAGAAATACGACCTGCCGACCTTCCTGAAGACCGTCTACACCGACCGGGCTTTCGACTTGGTAGTGGAGTCGCTCTCCAACACCTTCGATCCGTCGCTCGGCATTCAGCGCGCCTACTGGAGCAAGAATTTCAAGATCGGCCTGCCGTTCTCGAATGCAAGCCACTACGCGAACGCCAAGGCGGATGCGCTGCTCGAGGCGGCCGCCATCGAGCCTGATGAGAAGAAGCGCTGGGAGGTCTGGAGCAAGTTCCAGCATCTGATCCATGACGAGGTGGCGTCCGTCGACCTCGTCGCCGCCGGCGCCCAGATCGTCGCCAACAGGAGGGTGAAGAACTACGTGACGGGATCGCAGGGGCTGAACTGGAGCTTCGGCGACCTGTGGCTCGATCCGAACGCTTGATATCAGGAGCAGAAAACATGACGGGATATTCGATAGACAAGGCCAGATTGACTGATTGGCTGGGCGATGGGCTGGAACTGGCGGTGCTTGATATCCGGCCAACCGAAGAGGTCGGCTACGCATCGCCGCTGTTTGCGACAAACCTGCCTGCCGAACGCCTGGACGCCGAACTCGACCGCTTCGTGCCGCGTCGTGTGGTCCGCACGGTTCTGGTCGATGGTGGCGATGGCACGGCCGAAGCGGCTGTCACCCGATTGCGGCAAACCGGCTGGACGAACATCCATGTTCTGGAAGGCGGCATTCCCGCCTGGGTGGAGGAAGGCGAGGACAAGCTTCCGACCTTCGATATTCCGGGCGTTGCCTTCGTCACGAAGGTTCGCGACGAGAGAGGGACGCCCGTGGTCTCTGCCGTCGAGCTGAAGGCATTGCGCGATCAGGGTCAGGACGTCATCGTCCTCGATACACGCACGCTCGGCGAATATGAAAAGGCGCATGTGCCGGGCGCCGTCGGCGTGCCCGGGGCCGAACTACTGCTGCATTTCAAGGACCTCGTCCCCTCGACGGAGACGAAGGTCGTGGTTTCCTGCGCCGGCCTGCCGCGCGCTATTCTCGGGGCCCAGACCCTTATTGATGCCGGCGTCGAAAATGCCGTTGCCTATCTCGATGACGGGACGCGCGGCTGGACCGACGCGGGCCTCGATCTGGAGACAGGGCGTACCGCAACCTACCACGAGGCGACAGAAACAGCGCGCCGGTTTGCAAGCGAGTATGGAAAGAGCCTTTCAGCGAAGGACGGTCTGACGTTCGTCGATCGGAAGACGGCCGAGACGTGGAAGGCCGATCCGGTGCGCACAACCTACCTCCTGGACGTTCGCACGCCGGACGAGTTTGCGCGCTCGAATCTTCCGGGCTCGATCTCCTCGGAGGGCGGGCAGCTGCTCGGCGTATCCTATCGGACGATTGCCGTTCGTGGCGCCCGCGTCGTCCTGGTCGACGATCTCCTGGGTTCGCGCGCCCGCATCGTCGCCCACTGGCTCGCCCGCCGCGGTTTCGAGATCGCAATCCTGCTTCACGATTTCGGGGCAGAGGAGCGGGCAGCCGCTTAAGGCAGGCCGAGCCTTGGCTGAAATGAGAACCGGGCCTAATCGCCGCCGTTAGCCGGCGGTATTGGGCCTGTAACAGGAAAAAACGCCATGACAGATATCAACGGGGCCTGGGGCGCACCGCCGAGCGAGCGCTTCGAGCGCCTGGCGGCGAGTCTCAGGCCCGTTTTCGCCCGTATCGGCGAGCGTGCGATCGACCGCGACCTCGCTCATGAATTACCCTTTGATGCCTATGAGTGGCTGAAAACCGCGGGCTTTTCGCGATTGCGTTTGCCGGCCGTCCATGGGGGCTTTGGCCTAACCTTGCCCGAACTCTTCGGCCTCATCATCGAGCTTGCGGCGGCCGACCCAAACCTCACCAACGCCTACCGCAGTCACTTTGGTTTCACCGAGGATCTTCTGAACGCAGCTGACAGTGCCTGGCGCGACAGTTGGCTGACAAGGCTCGGGCAGGGCGAGACGGTTGGAAGCGGGTTCTCGGAGCTTGGCGATACGCCGCTCGGCAGTTATTCGACCCGTCTGGTCCGCAATGGCGCAAGCTGGCGGCTCGATGGCGAAAAGTTCTATACCACTGGCTCGCTTTATGCGGACTGGATCACGCTCGGCGCGATCGATGGGGACGGGCAGCCGATCGGCGCGCTGGTGCCGACCTCGGCACCAGGCGTGGAGATTATCGACGACTGGGATGGCTTCGGCCAGTCGCTGACAGCCAGCGGCACGGCGCGCTTTAGGGATGTCGAGATCGCCGACGAGCTGATCAAGCCAAGCGCGGTCCGGTTTAGCTATTCCGGCGGGTTCTTCCAACTGGTCCATCTGGCGTCGCTTGCGGGCATCGGCCGCGCCGCGGCGAACGACCTTGCGCGGCATGTGGCGGCGAGGAAGAGGATTTATAACCGGGGCAATGCGCCCCGACCGGCCGAAGACCCGCAGATCCAGCAGGTGGTGGGGAAGGTCAGGGGTGCGGCCTACAGCGCCGGAGCAATCGTGCTTCAGGCAGCAGGCGCCCTGCAGCGCGCCTACGAGGCTAATCAGAGCGGCGATCAGGATCAGATCGCGGTGGCTGGTCGCAATGCAGAACTTGAGGTCAGCCAGTCCGTCACCGTCGTCACTTCGCTGATCCTTGACGCCAGCACGGTGCTGTTCGACGCCTTGGGAGCGTCCGCGGCCAAGCGCGGCCATGGTCTTGACCGCCATTGGCGCAATGCGCGCACGATCGCGTCCCACAATCCGCGCATCTACCACGATCGCATCGTCGGCGATTACGCGGTCAACGGCACGATCCCGGGTCCGCAGGCAGGCGTGGGTGTCGCAAGGCAAGAGCAGACGGAACGGGCAGGCGCATGAGCATTCAACAACGTCGCATGAACCTTAACGTCGGACTGAATTCCACCGGCTATCTCGCCAATGCATGGAAATACCGCAGCGGTGACTGGCACGATATCAATGATCCGGCCTACTATCGGCGCCTGGCAGAGATTGCCCACAAGGGGCGCTTCGATGCCGTGTTCTTTTCCGACCACCCGGCGCTGATGACAGAACCGCTGGGGCGACCCTTTCATACGATCGACCCGCTGATCCTGTGCACGGCGCTGGCAGCGCAGGTGCCCGATATTGGGTTTGTCGTGACGGTCTCGTCCACCTATAATTCACCCTATAATTTCGCACGGCGCGCCCAGTCGCTCGATATCGTTTCGGGAGGGCGGCTGATCGTCAATATTGTCTCGTCGTTCAATCCCAATGTCGCCGCCAACTTCGGCAGTGCAGCGCTTCCACCGCGCAAAGAGCGCTATGCCCGCGCTGTCGAATTTCTCGATGTGTCAAAGAAGCTGTGGGCGAGCTGGGATCCAAGGCGTGAGAGCGAGGTTGGATCCGATCGCTTCTGGGACAGCACGAGTGCCGTTCCGATCGATCATGAGGACGCCTTTTTCCAGGTGCGTGGTCCGCTCAACGTCCCGCGTGGTCCCCAGGGCCATCCGGTCATCGCCCAGGCAGGTGCGTCCGATGGCGGCATCGATCTTGCGGCACGGCACGGCGAGATCATCTACTGCAACATCCTGTCGAAACCCGCGGGCAGGGCGTTCGGCGACAAGGTGCGCAACAGGGCCGTTTCGCTCGGCAGGGATCCAGCCGGCATTCGCATCGTCCCCGGCCTCGTGGTTATCTTGGGGGAAAGCCTTAAGGAAGCCTTGCGCAAGCATGAACTCTACAGTGGGACGGGATCGGAAGATGGGCTGCTCGAACGTTTCGTGCGCGAGCATGGATTGGACCGCGACCGTTTCGACCCGGACGCCGTCCTTGACTATGAACGCTTCTTGCCTGATCAAAACAGGCAACAGGCCGTTGGGATGGGACTTGGGCTTGCCGACCTGCTACAGCATGAAAGACTGACTGCGCGTCAGGCCGTGCGCCGTTCCGAGGGACATCACCGGCTCCTCATCGGCACGGCGGAACAGGTGGCCGAGGAAATGATCGACCTGTGGGAGGACGGCACGGTGGACGGCTACATGCTGCAACCGCCGAGGGCGCCCGATGATATCATCGAGTTTGTGGACACGGTCATCCCGATCCTTCAGGACCGAAACGTCTATCCCCGTCAGTACGAGGGACGAACGATACGCGACCGGTATGGGCTCTCCTATCCGACATGACGTTTGCATGGCGTGCTTTCGCCAGGGGGAAGCCGTCGACGGATCATAAACCCGCCGCTTACCCGAACGCTTTTCCTGCTGCGCACTTGCGCTCAATTGCAGACCGATGCCATGGGCGAGGCGCAGGCGACAATCGAGCGGTCGATTTCGCGCCTTGCCGAAAGCTTCGCTTTCGAGTCTCTCGGATAAAATTCTCAGGATGGCTGGCGCGCCATCGATGTCGGTCCCGTCGACGCTTCCCAAGTTTCAAACACAATTCCATCAGCCGAGCAGCAATGCAGACAGCGATGATGGAGAGATCGCTAGGTCCGGGAAGCCGAGTGGATATCCGCTCGGAACCGGTGACTACATCAGCTGAATGTTGATAGCCTTTGGTCCCTTGCCACGGCGATCCGGCTCTGTGTCGAACGAGACCTTCTGGCCTTCCTGCAGCGACTGGATGCCGGAGGCTTGGAGAGCCGAAATGTGAATAAAGATATCGCTGCCTCCCGTACTGGGTGAGATGAAGCCGAAACCCTTGTCTGCGTTGAAAAACTTTACGGTACCAGTGGCCATTTTGTTCTCCCAGGAGCACTGTTCGGTCACTAACATGCCGTCCAGATTCGATGTCTGCAACTGGAAATATCCTCGCCTCTATTCAATGTGGTGAATGGACGAGCAATTCGGCCGTTCTGGTGACGACGGTGCTGTGTAACGCTCACAACGAAAGCCGACCAACGCGTCACGCTAGGAACCACAGATCAAAACCAACGGCTCCTGAATTTGGTGCGGGCTGCGGGTGTCCTTTCTGGCGAGATGACCCTCGCTGATGCAAAGATATAGAGGACTTGAACCTTGAGCCGAACAGCATTGTACGGCTTCGCACGGACTGTGCGTAGAAGGTGAGGGAATTCACCGGGCTGTCGTCCCGGCAGGCCATTTCACAGGATGGCCATACGCTTGATCAGCAATACATTGAACTGCATGGTCGGAAGGGCGCCTGATGAGCCTTTCGCCGGGTTGAATCTGATTACCTGAACCCGCAACCAATCAGAACTTCGACAGGCAGCCGATCGCATAGTTCTAAACGAAAAGGCTTGCCGGAAATCGTTTCGCGGCGAGCTTCAGATCGAACTCCGGAGCGGTCGAGCGCGCGCGTAGGATAGGGGTAAAGTGACGGCTCATGGAATGGGCGGCGGCGGAGCCTCGATACATACGATGCGGGACGACCAGCCTCTGCCCATCATTGTCCCCGCAAGGTCGCATTGAGCAGGCCCGGGCACATCGAGCAATGCAACTTGCCTGATGAAAGGTCAGACTACCATTGTGGAGATCGCCGGCTGCTGAGCTAGGAGGTCTGCCAGAACCCGGAGAGCGCGTGTAAGTTCCTCCAGGTCCACCGGAGCGCCAAGCGCAAGTCGTATGGCTTCGGGCGCAGACGCAATTGCAAAAGCGTCGCTGGTGACGATACCGATCCCTATCGAACGCAATCTGGAAACCAGTTCACCTCGCGTCCACGGTTCAGGAACCTTTAGCCACACGTGGAAGCCCCCTGGAGAGGTTTCAACATCGAACGGAAGGATCGCCTTGACGGCGTCCAGGCGCTTTCCCGTCTCCTTGACTATTTCGCCTCTGACGGCATCCGCTACTCCCGTCTCTATCCACCGTGACGCTAGAGCACTCGTGAGGGGCGACACAATTGACGCTGACGCCCGGATCGCGTTGGCCACGCGATGTGTACGACCCTCCGGTACGGCGACATATGCGACCCGAAGGGCGGGCGACAGGCATTTGGATAAGCTGGCCACATGATAAACCGCTTCGGGCAGCAGCGCCGCAAGCGGCGGTGGCGGGGCCGAAACAAGGCCACTATACGCGTCGTCCTCGATAATTGGCACGCCATATGTCCGCGCAACATTGACGAGATCGTGCCTCCTCTGAACGGACAATGTCCGTGTCGTCGGATTGTGAAGCGTTGGCATGCAATAGAGCGCTTTCGGCTTCGCCTCCCTGCATGCTCGCGCAAAAGCGTCCGGAACAAGCCCCTGATCGTCCATTGCAATCGGAGCCAATTTGAGCCTGAGATGAGATGCGATCGAGCGGAAGCCAGGGTAGGTGAGTTCTTCCGCACAGACGACATCGCCGGGCTCTGTCATCGCGCTGAGAATGGCGTGAAGGGCTCCTTGCGCGCCTGACGCGACTACCACTCGATCAGCCGATATCCCCGGAAGCCGCCTTGAAAGCCAAGACGCGGCGACGATACGATCCTCCATGATGCCGCCTGGTTCCTGGTACCGTAGCAGGAGGTCCAAGCCCTGTTCCTGAAGCTTTTTTGCGCCATCCCACATTCTCTGTTCCAGGACGGGATCGAGAAACCTCGGCGGCAGGTTCATGCTCATGTCGACGACGCCCGAGGGCTGCAGTGATGGTCGCGCGCCACGTTTCGATCGCACGTATGTCCCTTGACCCACCTTGCCTTCGATCAGGCCACGGCTGCGGACCTCCGAGTAGGCTCGGCTGACTGTGGTGAAGTCGATCCCGAGGTCGTCAGCGAGTTTGCGCTGCGTTGGAAGTCTCACCCCTTCGGCCAACCGACCACTCGCGATGTCCGCAGCCAAAGCATCCGCGATCGACAAATAGATTGGCCCCTCACGGGTACCGAGCTGAGGTGTCCAGGATGTCGCAGTCATCGACTTTCCACAGATCTGCATTCAATTCAAGCCTTATATGTATAATATATGGATATCAAACCACGCCGGTTGTCAAGGAAATTGGGGCCTAGAATGAGCAGCAACCCTAAATTCGAAGCCATCATAGCATGAAGCTGGATGGCCGCTATCGCACGTTCATTGAGCGACACTGAGAATTCCTGCTCTGGCATGGTCCTCACCACGCACGTCGCGTTACGGTGTGGTGCAGCAACGACTACCTGGGCCTGGCCGGAACAGACTCTGCGACAATTTGTAAAATGGAGAATTTGATTGGATAATTGTATGTATCAATGTATTCAATCAATGGAAAGATAACGCAATGACCACTGAATGGCCTCCATTGCCGCCCATACAAACGGGCCTGCGTGGGTTATGTCCGCAATGTGGACAAGGGCACCTTTTCGACGGCTTTCTGACTGTTAAGCCCAAATGCGAAGTTTGTGGCCTCGACTACTCCTTCGCCGATCCGGCAGATGGCCCGGCGTTTTTCGTAATCTGCTTCACATGCGTACCGGCAGTGGCGGTGCGTGCTGGATAGAGGTCGCCTATTCCCCTTCGATGTGGGTGCATCTCTTCACGTCCCTCCCACTGGTGCTTCTGGCTTGTCTTTTGCCTCTCCGGCCGCTGAAGGGCTGGCTCATCAACAGTCAGTTCTTCTTCAAGGCGGAAGAGGGAAAGATCGACCGCGACTACGTTCGACCAAAGTCGTGAGGTAGTGGTCCTCACGAGTAGATAGTGTCAACTAATACCCTGGGAATGTTCAAAATGGATTGGTTCATTACCGTCTTCCTTCCGTTCAAGCTTCTCGTGTTAGGAACGGGCATGTACTTCGCCATCAAGTGGCATTACGATCAAGGGAAGAATGGAGAGAGAGGCGCGGTGCTACGCGCGGGCGGCAAGATGGCCGCAGTCTTCGTGCTATCGCTCCTATGCGTGGGGCTCTTCACGTTCGTTCTTAGCAGGATGGTCGGTTTGGACTTGAGCTTTCCATGATGGCATAATGTCGCCACGCCTCACGATTCATCTCCGGAGCTTGAGTCGGAGAGTGCGGCATCAAGGAAATATTGCAATTCCTGGTCGCCAGCATCGGAAAGAGCTGTCTGAACCGATCGGCGATGGCATTCGGCGGCGAAACCGGGGCGACGGGTATCGGGAACCCATATTTGTACCGGACGCAGCCCTGCTTCCATGAGGGCCCGGCGGCGCTTTTGGACTCGTTCATTGACCGGGGTTGCCACGACCATCCCCCTGCGGCTTGTTACATGTAACGATGTAAGGTCAGAGATTCGTCATGTCCATGCGGTTCACGGATTGGCTTCCCTGCGCAACGATCTCACCTGTGTCCTACCCACTACGTGATAGAGCCGCACCTGCCACAGCATGCAGGCGCGGTGGCGGATTACGCCGGTCACGTCTCCGCTTTATCAGCCGCAAACATCGGACCGCCCCTATGGGCGGGAAAACCGTATCCGTTGATCATCACGAGATCGACGTCGCTTGCGCGTGTCGCGATACCCTCCGATAGAAGAGCGCGGCCCTCGTCGACCATCGCCTTCAGAACCCTTGTCACAATCTCGTTCGCGGTGAACGAACGAGGCTTGATCCCCTTGCGCTTCCGCTCTGCCACGACAAGGGCGGTGACGTCCGGATCGACTGTCCGCCGTGCCTCGGGATAGGCATACCAGCCGCGGCCGCTCTTCTGTCCGAAGCGCCCGGCCTCGCAAAGGCGGTCGGCAATCTCGACGTAACGAGCATTCGGATCGCGCATCGACGCCTGACGTTTGCGGCGCGCCCAGGCGATCTCCAGCCCAGCCATGTCGCAGACGGCAAAGAGACCCATCGGAAACCCGAAGGCTTCCATCGCCTGGTCTACCTCGTGCGGCAGGGCGCCCTCTTCAACCATGAATTCAGCCTCGCGCCGGTAGGCAGAAAAGACCCGGTTGCCGATAAAGCCTTCGGTCACGCGGCAGACAATCGGCAGCTTGCCGAGGCGCTTGGCGAAGGCCATCGCCGTAGCAAGGACCTCGGTCTCGGTACGGGCGCAATTCACGACTTCGACCAGTCGCATGATGTTTGCGGGCGAGAAGAAATGCAGGCCGACGACACGCTCGGGATGGCGCGTCGCAGCGGCAATGGTGTCAGGATCGAGATAGCTGGTGTTCGTGGCAAGGATCGCATCCGCCCTGACGACGTCGTCGAGGCGGCGGAACAGCCCGGCCTTGACGTCGAAGTCGTCGAAAACAGCTTCGATGACGAGATCAGCATCGTGAAGCGCACCGAGGTCCGAAGCGACTGTGAGCTTAAGGAGCTGCTCGTCCCGGCCTGCGGGATCGAGACGACCGGACTGTACCGCCTTCTCAAGAATTCCCGCTATGCGCCCATACCCCTTCGTGGCGCCTTCCTCGCTCTGCTCGACGCCTATGACCTGGAAGCCCGCGTTCAGCGCCGAGACGGCGATACCGGAGCCCATCAGTCCGGTGCCGACCACGCCGACGCATCGTGTGTTTCGCGGCGTCGTCTTTTCCTGTCCCTCGACTTTCCCGGCTGCCCGCTCGGCAAAGAAGACGTAGCGCAGCGCTGCCGCCTCTTGAGATTCCCTGAGGCGAAGGAATGTCCTGCGTTCTTCGGCAAGGCCATCCGTGAATGGAAGCGTCACGGCGGCCTTCACGAGCCGCAGGGCTTCGACCGGCGCGGCTTGGCCGCGCGCCCTGGCAAGAATTTTCGCGCCGACGGCGTCAATCTCGGCATCGCTGACCGGCTTTACAGCAATCGCGCCGGATCTGCGAAGCTCGCCGCCCGCCATGGAGGCAACAAGCACGCACGCTTCTGCAACCAGACCCTCTGTCGTGATGCGGTCGATCAAGCCGATGCGAAGCGCTTCGTCGGCCTTCAGGGCACGACCGGTTCCGATCATCTCGGCAGCCGCGGCTATGCCGACGAGCCGCGGCAGGCGTTGCGTGCCGCCGGCACCCGGGACAATGCCGAGCTTGACTTCGGGCAGGCCGAAGCTTGCCGCGGGCGCGGCAACGCGGCCATGGCAGGCAAGAGCCAGCTCACATCCGCCCCCGAGTGCTGCGCCGTTGACCGCCGCCACTGCCGGCTTGGAAAACTGCTCGATGCGCAGATAGACATCGGGCAGGAAAGGCGCTTCGGCCGGCTTGTCGAATTCCTTGATGTCGGCGCCGCCGACAAAGGTTTTGCCGGCCCCGGTAATGACGATGCCGCGCACGGCATCCAGCGCCGCGGCATGGTCCAGTGCAGCACCAAGGCCGGCGCGGACGCTGAGAGATGTTGCGTTGACGGGCGGATTGTCGATGGTGACGACCAGCACGCGATCGGCGATCTTGCCGGAGACGGTTTTGGAAAAGCACAGGTCGCCCATGATCCACCTATTCAGGAATGACCGCGGTTGCTTGGATTTCGATCTTGGCGCGATCTTCCACCAGGGCCACGACCTGCAACGCAGCCATGGCTGGGAAATGCCTGCCGATCGTTTCGCGATAGGCCTGACCGATACCTTTCAGATTGCCGAGGTACTCCGCCTTATCGGTGAAGTACCAGGTCATCGACGTGATATGTCGTGGTTCGGCGCCGCCCTCTGCGAGCACGGCCAGGACGTTCTTCAGGGTCTGGCGCACCTGTTCGACGAAGTCGTCGGTTTCAAACTCGCAGCGCTCGTTCCAGCCGATCTGCCCGCCGACGAAAACCATGCGGCCCTTTGCTGCCATTCCGTTGGCGTATCCTATTGGCTTCGCCCAGCCTTCAGGCTGCAGGATCGTGTGCATCAGTTGTCTCCAGATGATGTGTCAACGCGGCGCGGACGTCGGAAGGCCATGCGAGTGATTGGTGGGTGTCGAGCGACGTGGCAACGACGCGCTGTCGTGCGGTCCAAAGCACCTTACCGTTTGCCGATATCCTATGTTCCAGATCGAGCGAGGTACTGCCGATTTTGAAAACCGCAATTTCGAATTCGAGTTGATCGCCCTGGAAGCCGGGTCTTGAGAACGTCACATCCAGCCGCACGGTGGGAACGCCGATCCTGCGGTCCTCGATTAATGTTTTCCAGGGAAAACCGAGCGAGGCGAAGTAGTCCTCCAGAACACCGACGAGCAGGTTGAGGTAAGATGGGAAATAGGCAATCCCCGAGGGATCGCAGTCTCCGAAGCGCAGCGGTCTTGTCGTTCGAAACCCCACGGCGTGCCTCAATTCGCGAATGCGGCAATGCCGGTGACGGCGCGGCCGAGGATCAGCGCGTGGACGTCATGTGTCCCCTCATAGGTGTTGACCACCTCGAGGTTGACGAGATGGCGGGCAATGCCGAACTCGTCGGAGATGCCGTTGCCGCCGAGCATGTCGCGGGCAAGCCTTGCGATGTCGAGCGCCTTGCCGCAGGAATTGCGCTTGACGATCGAGGTCAGTTCCACCGGCGGATGCCCGCCTTCCTTCATGCGGCCGAGTCGGATGCAGCCCTGCAGGCCGAGCGAGATTTCGGTGACCATGTCGGCAAGCTTCTTCTGGACCAGCTGGTTGGCGGCCAGCGGCCGGCCGAACTGCTTGCGGTCGAGTACATATTGCCGGGCCCTGGCATAGCAGTCCTCGGCAGCCCCGAGCGCCCCCCAGGCGATGCCGAAGCGGGCCGAGTTCAGGCAGGTGAACGGTCCCTTGAGGCCGGTGACATTGGGCAGAAGGTTCTCTTCCGGCACGAAGACCTCATCCATCACCACTTCGCCGGTGATCGAGGCGCGCAGGCCGACCTTGCCATGGATTGCCGGCGCCGACAGGCCCTTCCAGCCCTTTTCCAGGATGAAGCCGCGGATGACGCGGTCCTCGGTCTTGGCCCAGACGACGAAGACATCGGCAATCGGGGCATTGGAGATCCAGGTCTTGGCGCCGGTCAGGCTGTAGCCGCCATCGACCT
>NZ_JACIAH010000019.1 GCF_014194695.1 Rhizobium sp. BK399
CAGCCCTACTACCTCGCCTCCCTGTCGCTTAACGACCAGAACCTCCTCAAGGACAACAAGCTCATCCCCGGAATGCCCGTCGAGGTCTTCGTCCAAACCGCCGAGCGAACCGCCCTCTCATACCTCCTCAAACCATTCACCGACCAAATGATGAAGGCATTCAGAGAGGAATAGCCGGACCAACAACCAGACCGAGCCCTGCAGGTACATCGGACCGGCAACGGTTACTGATGCCGCAACCGCACTGCATGATTTTTTTTAAAAAGCTAACTGGAGTAGATCACGACTGCCTTGCAGGGGATGGATCAGTCGCTATCGCGCAAATGAGCGATGGAGATCTCGGCCGGTGCTCGGGCTTGTCGGCGGCAGCGGGGGCCTTTCAGTATATTATATCGGCCGCCTTGTGCCTGAGGTCACCGGCTTCATGCTGATCGATGCAGCGATCGCTCGTGACTGGGAGGTTTTCGGCGATGCGTTGAATCATCTCATCCTGCCCGCCAGCACGCCCGGTCAGGAAGCTTGCCGAAATACGGCAGAACAGTCTTGTCGAGACCCTCGTAGTCAATCAGGTAACGAAGCGCCTCCGGCCTTGGCCAGGCGATCGCTATCGCCTTGGCTGCGGCCGGTGACTCGATCGTCGCAGTCGGCCGCTCGGCGATGGACGAAACCGAGGCTGCAGTGCGCCAAGCCGGCGCATTCTTCCACGCAACGACCGTCAGTCACGTCCGGTCATGGACGGCCTCATACAGGCCCTCAAGGCCCTACCCCATCTAGCCCGTCGCTCGATCACCTTCGACCGTGGCACGGAGTTTACGGATTGGCCGTATCTTCAGGCGAGCATCGGCACCCAAACCTGGTTCTGCGGCCCGCAATCGCCGTGGCAGAAAGGCACCGTCGAGAATACCAATGGCCGCGACCGGAAATGGCTTTCGAGAGAGGTCGATCCATTATCGGTCACAGATGCCGATCTTATCGAGATCTGCAACCGGCTCAACGCAACACCCCGCAAATGCCTTGGCTATAGAACCCCGGCCGAAGTCTTCCGCAAGAAACTGCTCGCGCAGATCAGACATGCCGGCTAGCTTGATGAGCCACAAAAGTCGCGGTTCAGCATGAACTCACAGTCAATGCCATTGCGCCAGGCTATTTTGTCACGAACAACACGACAGCTCTGCGCGAGGATCCTGACCGCAGCGCTGGCATCCTTGCCCGCATCCCTGCCGGTCACTGGGGAGATCCCGCGCAACTCGGGGGCGCAGCAGTCTTCCTGGCGTCCAAGGCTTGCGACTATGTCCACGGCATAGTCCTACCAGTCGATGGCGGATGGCTGGCGCGGTAGTTCCATTTGTACGGCGACGACGCGCACAAGTGTTAAAAAAGACACGCTAGCGAACATTCGGCGACGGCCGCCCTCGCATCGGCTTTGCCTTTCAATTAGGGCATGCTTAATTACCGTCGTTAGACATCATTTTTCCTGGAACTCGGCCCACACCTCCCGTGGGCCTTTTTTGTGTCCGGGTAGGAAGCTCCTTCAGACTTCGCTCGAACCCAATTATTCAATGAGAGCAGGAAGGAAACGACGGTCGATATGGAAGCGCAGGCTTCGGGTGCAGTTTTTTTGGAAAGCGCGCCAAAAAGCGCCGCACCACGCCTAACCGCACTACGGCCTTGGCGTCGGGGGACATCCGGTCACGCCACAGATGAAAAGAACGGCGAGACCTTCCGATATAAGGGTCTCCCCCACATCTCGGTCGTCCACTTCCAGCCGACCGCAACTCTGACCGTAGTAACGCGGCGGGAATGGTTCTGGATGGCGGGGTACGCGATACCGCCGACATCGTCTCCCTCGGCTTCCCCACCTATTGCCTCGGGCCGGCCGCGCCCGCCAATCTGGTGGCGCATCATGCTTCGGACATGAACCAGCCGATTGTATGCGGTGGCGTTGCCGTCTATCCGGGCGACATCATCTTCGGCGACAGTGAGGCCGTGATCGTTATTCCGAAGGAGTACGTCGACGAAATCGCCGACGAGGCGATCGCGATGGAAGAGCAGGAAGAGTTCCTGAAAACGGAAATTGAATCCGGACGTGCGACGCTCGACGTCCATCCTCCTAATGAAGAAACGCTTGCCCGCTATGCGGAATGGAGCAAAGCCCGGACCGTCGAGAGCTGATTGTCGGAATTCGGGCGTCGCGCGATTTCGCGCCGACGCATCCCTTGAGACCGATACCTTTTCCGCGGACCATCGTGAGCAGCCGCTCCTCCTTGGCGGTCGCCGGCATCAGCCCGATTTATGTTGCCTGCACTCAGTCGCAGACTGCTTCCGCCTCGATTTCAACCTCGTAGTCCCCGATCAGGTTTCCGGCCTCGATGAGCGTATTGGCGGGCAGGATGGATGAAAAGGCACGGCCATGGGCCCGGGAAACGGGTTCCCACTGGTTTGCGTCGCGCAGATAGATACGGGTGCGGATGACGTCTTCTATACTGCCGCCAAGGGCCGAAATGGAGGCTGCGATCTTGTCGAGAACGTAAGTGGCCTGCGCACCGGCATCGCCGGGTGCGACGCAGCGGTCCGCGCCATGGGTCGCGGTGGTGCCGGAGACGAGGATACGGTTGCCGATCCGGACGGCGCGGCTATAGCCGGCGATCGGCTCCCAGATGCTGCCGGACGAGACGCGCGAGCGGCCTGGACGACCGGGCACGGCCTGAGCGGTGTAGATAGATGGAATGGCATCGAGATGGTGACTGAGGTCGCCGGATGCGGTGAGGAACGGCGGCTTGCGGTATTCGTCGCCGCAGTCGCCGGGAATGGGTTGCGTCTTGGCGAAGGCGGCGTTCAACGCCAGGTGATCCTCTTCCTCGAGCGCGAAGGAGAAGACGTTCAGGTTGTCGCCGCGATGCTCGTTCTCACCGATCCGCGCGCCGACGATGGTTGCGGCGACCGCATCGTGTTCCAGAACCCAGCGGCTCGCGACGTTGGAAATCGAGACGCCATGCGTAGCCGCGATGGTTGCGGCGGCATTGAGAATGCCTTGGAAGGCCT
Source organism: Rhizobium sp. BK399 (assembly GCF_014194695.1). Lineage (GTDB taxonomy): Bacteria > Pseudomonadota > Alphaproteobacteria > Rhizobiales > Rhizobiaceae > Rhizobium. The sequence goes on from NZ_JACIAH010000019.1 coordinate 3,043, forward strand.
CCCAGCCGCCGGCGGTATCGATGAAGCGCTTGTACTTCGAGCGGCTCCAATCGGCGATCGACGTCGGTTCCGGCTTGTTGAGCCACTTCTCCGAGAGAAGTCCGCCGCAGAGCGTCCCATAGGCAAGAAGCTTGACGCCGCTCTCCGCGCAAAGCTTTGAAAGCGCACCGGCGGCGCGGCGGTCGACCAGGGAGAACGAAACCTGATTGCTGGCGATCTCGATGCCATCGGCGAGCGCCAGCGCCAGATGCCCGGCGTCGAAGTTGGTGAGGCCGAGCGAGCCGATCAGGCCTTCATCGCGCAGGCGCTGCATCTCGTGCAGGGCGTCGAGCCATGCGGGATGCTCGAAGCTCCACCAGTGGAATTGCAGGAGATCCACCTTGTCGACGCCAAGCCGCGTCAGCCGTTCCTCAACGCCGCGACGCACGACATCAGCCGTCATCGGTCCCGGTTCCGGGCACCACTTCGTGAAGGCAATGGGCCGCTGGCCATTGTGATAGCGCGACAGCAGTCGCCCTGTGATCAACTCCGCCGAACCGTAGTGATCGGCCATGTCGAACGTGTCGAAGCCGTCGCGCGCATAGGCCTGCAGCACATTGGCGCCCTTGTCGGGATCGATCACCGTGCCGTTCTTCTCGATGTCGGCCACTTGCCAGAGTCCGCAAACGATGCGGCTGATGGAGAGATCCTTGGTGAGCGCTATGCGTGGGGGCGTGGGGGACATGCTTCTATTCCCTGAATGTCTGTTTTCGCTTGCTGGTCAGCGAGGCCAGCGTATTGGAAGCGCCGAGGATGCCGCGTGGGCGCAGGAGCAGGATGAGGCAGAGCCCGACGCCGATCATGACGATCTGCATCGATGCCGCGCGGGCCTGCTGTTCGGGCGGTACGAGCGCGGAGACGGCGGCGGCCGACAGCGCCCAAAGACCCCAGACCAGCACCGCGCCGAGAATGGCGCCGCGATTGTTGCCGGAGCCGCCAACGATCAGCATCGCCCATACCTGGAAGGTCAGGATCGGCAGATAATTGTCTGGCGCGATAAAGCCGATGAAATGTCCTTGCGCCGCGCCTGCCAGCCCCATGATGGCGCCGCCGATGGTGAAGGCCTGCAGGCGAAAGCGGATCGGCCGTTTGCCGAGCGCCTGTGCCGCGTTCTCATCTTCGCGGATGGCGCGCAGCACGCGGCCCCAGGGACTCTTGGCGAGATGCTGGAGCGCCAGATAGAGCGCCAGCACGACGGCCGCCATCAGCGCGAGATTGGAAAGGGAAAATACCAGCGGATCAGCGGCAAGGTTTCCGAACGGGCGCGGAATGAAGCCGATGCCGAAGGCGCCGCCGGTCAGCGGCTGCAGGTTGAGAACGCAAAGCTGCACCGTGACCGCAACGCCGAAGGTAGCAATGGCGAGGTAATCGGATCGCAGCCGAATGGTCAGCGCGCCGACCAGCCAGGCGGCAAGGCCGGCGAACAGCGCGCCGCCGAGCCAGCCAATGGCGATCGGCATGTCGAAGCCGCCGAAGCGGCCGGGCGCATCCGGCGTCGTCAATAGCGCCGACACGTAAGCGCCGATCGCGACGAAGGCGGCGATGCCGACGTTGAAGAGGCCGGTCTGGCCCCATTGGACATTAAGCCCGAGGCACATGATGGCATAGGTCAGCGCCATCGTGAGAAAGAAGGCGGCGTAGGCGATCAGATCAAGGCTCATGCCGCTCTCCCGAACAGGCCGCGCGGGCGAAGAAGCAAGACCGCCACGATGATGACGAAGGAAACAGCCGCACGCCACTCCGCGCCGACGATCTGCACGGCGGCAGCCTCCGACAGGCCGACGATCAATCCGGCGATCATCGCGCCCGGCACGCTGCCGATCCCACCAAGGATCGCGGCTGCAAACAGCGGCAGCAGCAGGTCATGGCCAAGATAGGGGCGGATCTGCACAAGCAGCCCGGTCATGATGCCGGCGATGCAGGCAAGGGCAGCGCCGACGAACCAGACGACGCGGATCACGCGGCGCACATCCACGCCAGCAATGCCCGCCAGAGCCGGGTTTTCGCTAACAGCGCGCATCGAGCGGCCGATATCGGTCCGGGTCATCAGCAGGTGGATGGCGACGACCGCCACCAGTGACAGGCCGAGCGACAGGAGCTGATCGGGCGTGGCGCGCAGGCCGCCGCCGATCTTCACGGCGATCTGCAATGCCTTGGTGTAATAGACGGGCTTGGAGGTGAAGATGAATTCGAGCAGGCTGCGCAGCGCAAGCGAGGCGCCGAAGCTCGCCATGACGAGGATGATGATCGCGCCGCCGCGCGCTCGCAGGCGGGCGAACAGCACCGCATCGACGGCCAGCGCCAGCAAGCCTGTGAGCAGGATCGCGATCACGGCTGCAAGCGGCAGCGACCAGCCAAAGGAGAAGGGGCCGATCGGCTTCGTCAGCGTGGTCGACAAGAGCCCCATGCCGCCGCTGACGGCGAGCGCCAGATAGGCGCCCCAGGACAGCATCTCGCCATGGGCGAAATTGGCAAAGCGCAGGATCGAATAGGTGAGCGTCACGCCTATAGCGCCAAGGCCGATCATGGCGCCGGCAATCAGGCCATCCATGAGAAATTGCGGGTTCATGGTGCCTCCGACGCTTGCGTGGCGGTGCCGAGATAGAGCTTGGCGATCAGCGGGTCGCCGAGCAGCGAGGCGGCCTCGCCCTCGTGCCTGATCCTGCCTTCGACAAGGATGACGGCGCGGCTGGCGATCGCCAGCGCCGCCTTGATGTTCTGCTCAACGAGAATGACGGTAACGCCGCCGGCGTTAATCTCCTTCAGCATCGAAAACACCTCGCCGACGATCCTCGGTGACAGGCCGGCCGAGGGCTCGTCGAGGATGAGCACGGAGGGATCGACGATCAGTGCGCGGGCGACTGCCAGCATCTGCCGCTGCCCGCCCGACAGCGCCCCGGCAAGGCGCGAAGGCTTGCTGGCGAGGTCAGGAAAGCAACGGTAGAGCGCGGCAATCTGTTCGGAGCGCTGCGGCTTCGGCAGGACAGCGGCAGCAAGCTGCAGGTTTTCGTGAATGGTCAGCGTCGCGAAGATGTTTTCGGTCTGCGGCACGAAGGCAAGGCCTTCGCCGATCTTGCGGTGAGATGCGACGCGGGTGATCTCCCGCTCCCCGAGCATCACGCTTCCTGAGTGGATCGGCACCACGCCGGCGATCGCCTTGACGAAGGTCGACTTCCCGGCGCCGTTCGGTCCGAGCAGCACCAGCAGCTCGCCCGGCGCCACCGAGAGATCGACGCCGCGCACGATCGGCAGGTCGGGTTCGTATCCGGCGATCAGCGCATGGGTTTGAAGCGCTGTCGCTGTCATGCCGCCGCTCCGAGATAGGCTTCGATCACATCGGGATTGGAGGCGACGTCCGCCGGCGTGCCCTCGGCCAGCGGCTTGCCGAGCGCCATGGCGACGACGCGGGAGCAGAGCCGCGACACCATGTCCATATTGTGCTCGATCAGCAAGATCGACTTGCCCTGCGCATTGAGATCCAGCACGCGTTCCATGATCGTCTCCAAGAGCGCCGGGTTGACGCCCGCCGCCGGCTCGTCGAGCAGGATCGCTTGCGGATCGGCCATCAGGATGCGTGCGAGCTCGAGCAGCTTGCGCTGGCCGCCCGACAGCACCTTTGCGGGCTGTCCCTCAAGGCCGGACAAGGTGACGAACTCCAGCAGCGCGCGCGCCTTCTCAATCGCCAGCCGCTCCTGCTGCCTGACATGGCCGAAGCGCAGGAAGTTGGCGACCAACCGCTCGCCGTCCTGCGCCTGTGCGCCGACGAGCACGTTTTCGAGCACGGTCATCTCAAGAAAGGGCTTCGGGATCTGGAAGGTACGGCCGACACCGCGACCAATTCGTCGTTCCGGGCTTTCCTGCGACACCTCGCGACCACCGATCCAGATTTCGCCCGACGTCGGCTTGAGACTACCGGCGATCAGATTGAACAGCGTTGTCTTGCCGGCCCCATTCGGGCCGATGAGGCCGACCATTTCGCCTTCGCCGAGCCTGAGCGACATGCCGCCGACGGCCACGTTGCCCTGAAACGACTTCATTAGTTCGCGCGCGTCGATCACGGCTCTCGCGGATTCTGCCGCTTTCTTTGGGGCGTCTGGCATTGGCAAGGGCATGGAGAAAGAAGTCTCTTGATTTGATCGGTGATGTTTGATCAAACTTTACCCCATGTTTAAAAGCAACCGAAAAAACGGGCCTTCCACGGACCAGGCTCAATGGTAGTCCAGACGGGGGTAGTACCGTCTGCAGGAGCCCAGGCGAGGAAGCCCGCCGATGGCGGTCACTACCGCGACGACGCGCTCGCTCCGGTCGGGCGCGAGACGCTGCAGGACCGCGTCTACTCGCAGCTCCGGAACTCGCTGATCAACGGCATGTTCGATGCAGGCGATGTTTTGCGCATCGTCGATCTCGCCGAGCGGCTGCAGACCAGCACTATGCCGGTGCGCGAGGCGCTTGGGCGCCTCGTGTCCGAACAGGCGCTGGAATCGCTGCCCAATCGCTCGGTGCGCGTGCCGCTCATCACCCGTGAACGTCTCGACGATCTCGCCCGCGCCCGCATCTTGATCGAGGGCCAGATGGTTGCGCTGGCGTTGCCCAGTCTGATGGATGACGACTTTGCCGTGCTGAAGCAGATCAATGTCGATTGCGATCTCGCTTTCGAGCAGCATGGCAAGGATATTGGCCATGTCACATCAGCGCTGAACCAGCAGTTTCATTTCCACATCTATCATGCAGCGCGCTCGCAGGTGCTGATCCCGATCGTCGAGAGCCTGTGGCTGCAATCGGGCGCAATAATCCGCAAGGCCGCGCATATTCATGACGAACAGGGCGGACTTGCCGCCACCAATCATCACTGGGCGCTGATCGATGCGCTCGAAAAGCGCGATGTCGAGGCCGCGATGCGATCGCTTTCCAACGACATCAGCCGCTCCTTCGATCTGATCCGCGGGCGGCTGGACGCCGAACCTGAAGATGGCGCGCCGGGAGACCATCATGGCTGAACCCATCGACGACGGCTTCGACCTTTTTGATCTGAGGGTCGACGTGATCATTCCCGAAGGAGGCGCGGTCTATTGCGGCGCCAAGCCGGGCGACCATTTCGAGCTCAAAGGCGAGATGCTGCACCTGCCACAGGGGCAGGGGATTTCGATCTACTCGCTCTCCTCCGTGCTGCCGCTGCTCGCGGCCAAGCAGCGTCCGACAGATCGCAACGACTGGATGACGACGGACGCCGACATCGCTTGCCCGGATCCCAATTGCTCGACACGGCTCAGGATCACCCGCACGGGCCTGCGCCGTTTCAGCCATGCCGCCACCACGGCGGTTCCCTTGAATGACGAATAGGCCGACCAATATGCAGCGCATCACCATCGCCCCCGGTTACGCAATCTCCCGCGTCATTCGCGGCGGCTGGCAGCTGGCGGGCGGCCATGGCGCGATCGATGGCGAGAGCGCTCTCGAGGACATGATTGCCTTTGCCGATGCCGGCATCACCACCTTCGACTGCGCCGATATCTATACCGGTGTCGAGGAGCTGATCGGCCGTTTCCGCGTTGCCTACAAAAACCTGCGCGGCGCTGAGGCCCTCTCGCGCATCCGCGTCCACACCAAGTTCGTTCCCGATCTCACGGTCCTGCCAAACATCAGCAAGGCTTACGTCGAAGGCGTCATCGATACCTCGCGCAAGCGGCTCAACCTCGATTGCCTCGATCTCGTTCAGTTCCACTGGTGGGCCTATGATATCGAGGGCTGGCTGGCGACGGCGAGCTGGCTGAAGGAGCTGCATGAGGCCGGCAAGATCGGCAAGATCAGCGGGACCAATTTCGACACCGATCATATCGAGGCGATCATCGGCTCCGGCGTGCCCTTCACCTCGCTGCAGCTGCAATATTCGCTGCTCGACCGGCGCCCGGAAAAGCGCATGGTGGCGCTTGCTCAGGAGAAGAACTTCGCCTTGCTTTGCTATGGCACGGTGGCCGGCGGCTTCCTGGGCGATCGCTGGCTCGGCCAAAAGGAGCCGGAGCATCCGCTCGAAAACCGGTCGCTCACGAAATACAAGCTAATCATCGATGATTTCGGCGGCTGGGACCTGTTCCAGGTCCTGCTATCGACGCTGCGCGGGATCGCCGACCGCCACGGCACCGATATCGCGACCATCGCCAGCGCCGCCATGCTGACCAAGCCTGGCGTCGCGGCCGTGATCGTCGGCGCCCGCAATAGGGATCACCTGCAGTCCAATCTCGCCATCGCCGATATCGTGCTCAGCGAAACGGACAGGGCCGAGATTGATGCGGTCCTTGCGCATTCAAAGCCGCTCGACGGCGACGTTTATGCGCTGGAGCGGAACAGGGAAGGCCGCCACGGCAGCATTATGAAGTACAATCTCAACAAAGGGGAACAAAAATGAGAACGACATTCCTGCTTTCCGCCATGGTCGCTGCCCTTGCTGCGTCCACGGCGCCGACATTGGCGGCCGACTGCGACATCACCGTCGGCCTCGTCATGGAACTGACCGGTCCGGCCGGTGAATATGGCAAGGCGGGTGCCAAGTCCGTCGAGATGGCTTTCCGCGATATCAACGACGCCGGTGGCGTCAATGGCTGCAAGGTCGTGGCCGATACCCGCGACAGCCAGAGCCAGGGTAACGTTGCCGTCGATCAGGCGACGCAGCTCGTTAACATCAAGAAGGTGCCCGTCATCATCGGCGGCATCATCTCGTCAGTCTCGATCCCGATCCTGACATCGGTGACGGCGCCGGCCGGCGTCGTGCAGGTATCGCCTGCATCGTCTTCGCCGACGCTGACCGAGCTTGGCCGCAGCGGCAAGACCAACGGCGTCTTTTTCCGCACCATTACCTCCGATGCGCTACAGGGCACGGCGGCTGCGAAGTTCGCGATTGATCAAGGCCTGAAGAAGATCGCGATCATCAACGTCAACAACGATTTCGGCGTGAACATGGTCAAGGAGTTCGCGACCGCCTATCAGAAGCTCGGTGGCACGATCACCTCGACTACGCCCTATAACGAGAAGCAGTCGAGCTACGCCTCGGAAGCCAGCGCCGCCATGGCCGGTGATCCCGATGCGCTCTATCTCGTCAGCACTCCCGTCGATGGCGCCACCATTGCCCGCGCCTGGGTTTCCGGCGGTGGCAAGCAGACATTCCTGTTGAACGACGGCATGAACTCCAAGGACTTCATCGAGAGTGTCGGCGCGCAGTATTTGGAGAACGCCTATGGCACCTCCTCCGGCACCAGCCCGACGGCGTCGACCGAGTATTTCAACGGCAATTATGAAGCCTTCTCCGGCGGCATCTCGCCTTCTGCCCCGGCCGCCGACCGCTCCTATGATGCCGGTGCGATCGTCGCACTTGCCATCGCCAAGGCGGGCAAAGCGGATGCTGCCGCCATCAAGGCTGCGGTGCCGGGAGTGGTGGCCGAAGGCGGCACGCCGATCCATGCCGGCAAGGAAGAGTTTGCCAAGGCTCTGCAGCTCATCAAGGACGGCAAGCCTGTGAAGTACGAAGGCGTCATCGGCCCTGTCAGCTTCGATCAATACGGCGATATCACCGGCCCGTTCCGTCTCTGGAAGATCACCAATGGCGAGGTGACGACTGTTGGCGAATTGAGCGCCGAAGAGGTCAACAAGATAAAGACCGCGAAATAAGCGAAAAAGGCTCGGGGATCACCCGGGCCACTACTATCCTTTTCTAGGCTTTTCAGAAGCTTAGCTCATTTGAATAGTGCCGCGCTGGTTCTGTTCCCTTCAACTCAAACCATTCAGATGGGCCTGACATCCGATTCATCAGGAAAGACTGTACCAGGCGCCGCGGCCGGCACCAGGATGAGGTGCCCTTGATCCACAAGTGCCTTGAGATGGTCCTTGATGGTGTGACGGCTTGCATCGGTGATCCGGGCAGCCTGCGCGACCGTAATCCGCCCTTGCTCGCGCGCCAACTCGAGCAATGTAACGGATAATTCCGGCATGTCGGCGAGGATAATACGCTCGCGCTCCATTTTCTTCTCAAGCCGGGTCTTCTGCCGATGCAGGGCTCTCAAAAAAAACTCGATCCAGGGATTCCAGTCGGGCTGCGCGCTGCGGATCGTTCCCTGCGTGCGCCGAAGCGAGATGTAATAGCTCTCCTTGCTTTGCTCGATGATGCTTTCGAGCGAGCTGTACGGGACGTAAGCGTAGCCGGCCCGCAGGAGCAGCAAGGTGGTCAGAATACGCGATAGGCGGCCATTGCCATCCTGAAATGGATGGATTTCTAGGAAAACGACAACGAAGATCGCGACGACCAAAAGTGGATGGAGCCGCTTTTCTCGCCCTTGCTCATTCAGCCAGGCGATCAGTTCCTGCATTCGACGCGGCGTATCGAACGGCGAGGCCGTTTCGAAAACGGTGCCGAGGCTCTCGCCCTGTTCGTTAAACGCTTCCACGTTGTTGGAGAGGGTTTTGTAGGCGCCGCGATGCCGCTCGTCCTTTGTCGAATGCGCAAGAATGTCGCGGTGGAGCTGACGGATATGATTCTCGGTGAACGAAATAGCTTCGTAAGCATTGAAGATGGTCTCCATCACCTCCGCATAGCCGACAACCTCTTGCTCGTCGCGTGTTGTAAATGACCCGAGGCGGATATTTGCCAGCAGCTTTTCGACCTCCCGGTCGGTCAGGCGTGCCCCTTCAATACGTGTGGAGGAACCGACGCTTTCGATCGTGGCGACACGCCGGAGGATGGACAGCCGCTCAGGCGCGATCCGGCCGATCGCACGCCAAGCACCTTTGAATTCGTCGATTTCGGCGATCAGCGAAAGGATTTCGGGCGTGATCGGGACGGTCGCCGTGTTTAATCTGAAGTTCGGTTCATTGTCTTCTGGCAAAAGCGTTTGACCGACGCGAGGATCTGGTCGGCGGATTTGACCCACTTGTATGGGGTGGGATTGTCGTTGTGGGTTTCGATGAAAGCGTCGATGTCGGCTTCAAGTTCTGCAGTGGAACGGTGTACGCCGCGCTGCAACTGTTTTCGCGTCAGCTCTGCGAACCATCGCTCGACCTGATTGATCCAGGATGCCGACGTTGGCGTGAAGTGAACATGCCAGTGTGGGCGGCGCGCGAGCCATGCCTTGACCCTTGGTCTCTTGTGGGTGGCATAGTTGTCCATCACCAGATGCACGTCCGGCCCATTGGGCATTTCGGCGTCAATCCGCTTCAAAAAGTCGAGGGCGGACATTTTCCAGCACCCGCTTCGAGGACATCGGTGCAATACGTACCTCGCGGAATTCGGACATTTTTTTCTGAAAATGACGTGATGAGAGATCGTGTTTGGGCATGCTCATTCCATTTCTTGTCAGCACCGGTGCCGAGGGCGAGCGGAAATAAGCGTCGGCGTTTAACGAAGCATGTAAGGTGGGGACGCCTCGCGGTGTCGTCTGAAAACGTCATTAATGATATGTAAACAGATCATCTGTTATAAAATGATCCGTATGTTTATCTTTTTGTTTGACTGGAAGGGATGATCTTGCTAGCTCACCCACCAGCTCTAAGAAGACGGGACGGGTAAGGATGATGGCACGCTCCGAGTCAAACGCACTGCTGGATATCGGGCAACTGCTGAAGGCCGCTCGTAAGGTCCAGCGATTAACCCAAGAGCAGGTCGCCGACATGGCAGGCATATCGCGGCCTCGATACCGTGAAATCGAGGCTGGAAGTAGCGCCGCGCGTACGACGACTTTAATCAACATCGCCCGTGCTCTCGGGCTTGAGCTAATGCTCATCCCGCAGGCGATGGTGCCGGCCGTCGATGCTTTACTGCGGCCACACGACGATCTCGATGATCTTCCGGCATTCGTTGCAAATCCAGGCGGTGAACGTGGTGACTGAGGCCTTTCCCAATCCGAGATCCATCTCGTCGCTCGACGTGCTGCTGAACGACGTGAAGGTAGGCACGCTCGTAAGGACGCCCGGTGATTTCAACGCGTTCAGTTTCGATGATAGCTATCGCGCGACCGGCGGATTTCCCGTTCTTAGCCTGTCTTTTCGCGCCGCCAACGGGGGCTTGCGCAAAGACCCGAAGCCTATTGCCAGAGCCTTGCCGGCGTTCTTCGCCAATCTTCTCCCAGAGGACAAGCTGCGCGAGGCGATGGAAAAGCATCACGCCGATAGCATACGCGCCGGGAACGATTTCGACCTGCTTGTCGCACTCGGCTCGGACCTGCCGGGTGCCGTCCGCGTCGTGCCGAGCGACGGAACTGTGGTGCATCTCAACGATATACAAGTCCCGAAACCGAAAGCCCGGTTTTCGCTTGCAGGTGTGCAAATGAAGCTCTCAGTCATCAAGAACACGGGGAAGGGCGGCGGCCTGACCCTGCCGCTTGGTGACGAGCAGGGGTCGTATATCGCCAAGTTTCCGTCCACCTCATTTCCCGGCGTCTCGGAGAACGAGTATGCCAATCTTGCTTTGGCAGAAGCGATCGGCATGGAGGTGCCGGAACGCGAACTTGTCGAGCAATCGGAGCTCGAAGGAATTCCAAAAGAGTTCGAAACGCTGTCAGATGGAAAAGTCCTGCTCGTCAAACGCTTCGATCGTAGCATCAATGGTGAGCGGATCCATATCGAGGACTTCGCCCAGGTCTTCGGCGTCAATCCTTCCCGGAAGTATGAAGGAGCCGCCTATCATGATATCGCTGCGGCCTTGAACATTGCCGTGTCGTCCGCAGCCGCTCTCGAGTTCGCCCGCCGATTGGCTCTAGCTGCCTTGACGGGCAATGGCGACATGCACCTGAAAAACTGGTCATTGATCTATCGAGGTGTCGGCGACAAACCGGATCTCGCGCCTGTCTATGACGTGCTCTCGACGATCCCGTACATCCCGGCGGACGCCATGGCTCTGTCGCTCGCCGGCGAGCGTCCTTTCAAGGCATTGGATGCACAGCGATGGAAAGCCTTCGCCAATCGCGCGCGATTGCCGGAAGCCGCGGTTTTGAGGGTGGTGGTCGAAACGGTCGAGCGCGTAAATGATCGCTGGTGGTCGCTACCGGAACGCGAGGTCGTTCCGGCAAAGGTTCTGGAGCGCATGGATGCACATGTCAGGCTGATGACACCGATCCTCTGCACATGTGCAACCTGAGTACCCGGTGGACCTCAAGGATCATGCTGATTTGTCGGCCTTGTCAGCCATCGCACGATAGGAGACAAGATCGGCGTTTTATCAACTATTATCAAGAACGTTGATCTTCTGTCCCGCTGTCAGCGTCGGCCATTCCTGGCTTGGGAACCTGCCTGAAGGCGCCTCCGACGATCGTCGTGGCCTGTGCATGACCCGGCTATGTCGAACGGGATCTCGTTGGCAAGACCGATCTGATTTTGATGAGGGAAAGTCTCCTCTACACTTGGATGTCCTTTCGATATGACATCAAAGCAGCGGAACTGCAGAGTCGCTGGTTCGGATCCCTCACATCAGGTCCCTCTAGGTGCTACTCTTCCGTGGCCAGGCCGTGAGTGCGATATCGATTAGCCGTTTCAACAGAGCATCGCAGGCGCCGTCCCTGACGCTCCGTCTGCACGCCGCGCAAGCTCTGCTTGAAAAGGCCGGTTGCGCCATCGACCGAGCAATCCAGAACCCGAATGCTGAAACGGTCAGCAAATGAGGAGCGATCAAATTCCCGATTGATCGGCTCCTTGCTTCCACGTGTGATACAAACTCGACATACATTGACGCTAAGTCGGATAAATCATCAACGGCACTTGGTTAAAGTGCCAAAGTTTTCATAAATGCTCACGCGCGACTTGTTAAATGCAGAATCAATCCATACGTTGCATCATGATTAAGTGCTGAAAATTTTCATTGATGATCTGCTAAGTCATAAATCTTTGCATTTTCAGCGCCGCGGGTGCGGCTAAGGAGAGAAAATGGTCGATATTCCAGATTTCATAGTGTCCACAACAGCGACTTCGCTTCAGATTTCGCGGGCAGTGCAAGCTGGCAAGCTTCGGCCCCTCGGTAGTCGATTGTTCACAAGTCATCTCTCGGGTGATCCTGCCGAACTGGTCAGGCGGAATGTATGGAAGATCGTCCCCCTCTATTTTCCTGACGCTGTCATCGTTGATCGCACCGCGCTCGAAATGAAGCCGGCAGGTGACGGAACAGTCTTCCTCGATGCCGGGTCAAAACGGGATGTCGAACTTCCTGGTATCACGCTCCGCGCACGTATAGGTGTCGGGAGGGTGGTAGGCGATTTCCCTATGCGCGATAGTCTTTACTGTTCGTCGCGAGCGCGTGCATTTGTCGAAAACATGGTGTCCTCTCGCGCCCGAACCGGGGTTTCACGGACCGCTTCCCGAGTTGAGATTGAAGAACACCTCACCAAGTATCTTCGTACCAACGGAGAGGCTGGCCTGAATCTTCTGCGTGACCAGATTAAAGACGCAGGCCGCGTCCTCGGTTTGGTCAAGGAGTCCAACGACCTGGATACCATTATCGGTACGCTCCTCGGGACGAGGGACGTCAAGCTTTCGGCACCTTCGGCCATCGCCCATGCAACCGGGATGCCGTTCGATCACAAGAGGGTCGACCTGCTCAACTCAATGTACGACGTACTCAGGGCAAGGGCCCCTCAAAGTCCACGGATCGCTCATCTCAACGGTTCCTCGGCCGTGCACATGGCCTTTTTCGAAGCGTATTTCTCGAACTTTATTGAAGGTACAGAGTTCGAGGTCGAGGAGGCCGAGGATATCATCTTCAACGGGGCGATCCCGCCAGAACGGCCTGCAGACGCTCACGATATACAGGGTACCTTTGCCGTGGTGTCCAACCCAGACGACAACGGTCGAACACCCAAGAATTTCGAAGAATTTCTCGAACTGCTGAAGCAACGTCACCAGAGGATTATGGAAGGGCGTCCCGAAAAGAAGCCTGGAGAATTCAAGTCGTCCGGCAACAAAGCAGGTGCAACCATCTTCGTCAGGCCAGAAGATGTTGTCGGAACCCTACGACAAGGATTCGATATCTACCAACGACTCGAAGCGCCACTGGACCGGGCAATATTCATGATGTTCATGGTCGCGGAGGTTCACCCGTTTGCCGACGGTAACGGCAGGTCAGCACGCATTATGATGAATGCCGAACTGTCAGCAGGGAACGAAGCGCGGATCATCATTCCTACCGTCTACCGCTCGAACTATCTGGAGGGACTTAGGCTGATGAGCAACTACGGAAACCCGGACACTCTTCTCAAAACCCTCGAATTCGGACAGCGCTACTCACACGCAATCGATTGGACGACGCTGCCGGGTGCAATGGCACTTTTGAGCAAGACCAATGCTTTTGTCCTTCCAGAAGTAGGGGACCGCGAAGGCATACGGTTGCGTCTGCCGCGCGCCGATGACTACCACGACAACGACGGTGGTGATGGCACTGGTGGAGCAATGTCCGGAGGACCTGGTTAAAGCCATCGGAGACTTCGCGCCACCTGACCGACTTCCGGGACGATCTGAGGTTTTAAGACTCGATTCCGCCCTGTTGTGAGGTTCGTTCCGTCTGCGTTTGAAGCGCAAGCTGGATTATAAAGGAAAAACAATCACACTTATTCCGCCACGGTCTGAGGCGAGACTGGGTGGCACTGTCTACCTGTCCGCTTGTGACGAAAAGGGCATGATGGTTTCTTACATCCAGTCGAACTATTCGGGCTTCGGCTCGGGAGTTGTCATTCCCGGGACCGGCATCCATCTGCAAAACCGCGGGTTGGGCTTCACCACAGAAAAAGGTCATCCAAATCAGGTTGGACCCGGGAAACGGCCGTTCCATACGATAATCCCAGGCTTCCTGATGAAAGATAATCAGCCGTTGATGAGTTTCGGAGTCATGGGTGGCCCAATGCAGGCTCAGGGGCATGTACAGATGGTCGTGCGTATGATCGCATTCGGGCAGAACCCTCAGACGGCAAGCGACGCTCCACGGTGGCGCTTCGTTTCAGGTCGGGACGTGGCAGTCGAGCACACCATGCCGCAGGCGACGATTGACGGCCTTGTGAGCCGTGGTCACACCATCAGCCGGAATAGTCCCGACAACAGTTTTGCTTTCGGCGGCGCGCAACTTGTTTGCCGGTACCGTGACGGTTACATTGCCGGCTCTGATCATCGCAAGGATGGCGCGGCCTTGGGCCTCTGACTAGCGCTAACGCACGATCCCTTCATCACGACATTCCCGCCGTCCAACAGATCACAAACAGTTACCGCAATCTGTTGTTTTGCCCGCTTCGCACCCCTTCGCAGTATCCACAGGAGTTCGCACAGGCAGGGCAAGGAAACAGCGATCAGCGATGCCTCCCCCAGGAGTATGTCGGCGGCTCGGCAAAGGGTGAACGGCTTTAGAAAGGCTGAAAGAAAAATAGCATGGCTGCCGCTAGAGGGCGGCTTCAGGACGTCGCTTCCTTGCAATTCTGGAACTCTACTCCAGAAATGCTAGGATGGTTGCACGCCGGGGCGTCAACCTCAGCCCATGATCGCGGCAGTGTTCGCCTCGGCGGCGACACCATCAACGTCATGAAAAGCATAGCAAGCTGGCCGATATCTTCCATATCAGTTCAACCACTGCTATCTTAGAGATCTCGCATTTACCTCACGACGGTGCTTGATTTGGGAAGCCAGAGTTCAGGAAGTCGGATAACTAGGCCGCCGCTCTGGATAAAAAGCCGTAAAACGCCCCTCATCGGTCTTCTCTGTTTCGCTGTTGCGGGGAGCCTCGCGCTATCAAGCAATGCACACTTTTGGAGCTATCTCGCTCCACCAAGCGAATATCCTGTCGTTCAAAAGCAGGCACGATTAACGCGGTCGACCGGCGACTTGATTGCCGTGGGTGCCGATGCACGCCCATACGTGTTGAAGGGAACGCGCCTTTTCGATGCTCCGGTTTCTGAACTGACAAGCCAGTTCTCGCGCACATGGCGGATTTCGGGGCCTGAGATTTGCACTGCGTTTCGTGACGCGGGCATCGACACGACGCAATGGCGTGCCGCTTCCATGCGAAGTGTGAACTACGAGTGCTACTTTCAGCGCATTTACGAGCGAGACGAGGTCCGTCCTCTTCGGTCGACGTTTCTGCGTGTTCGAGGGAATCCATCGGGCGATATCACTGAGATCACCGGTAGAATTGTCGGGCCGAACACAGATGATCAGGGGGTGCTTGATCCCTCCCTTATGCGCATCTTCGAGGTCATCGTCGGCCAGGCGGGGTGGGGGGACTTTCAGGAAGCCCTGATCCCGGTCCAGAAACTCGCTGACACCAGATATGAGCGCTTTGGTGCATATTTTGACTTCAGAAGAGAGCCCAGCCAGGAGAACAGTTACAATTTTTCGCTGGTCCTTTCCCAGGCTTCTGACCAGCAGACTCGCACGAGAGCTTATTTCTCCGAGAACCGCTGGCTGATTTATCCAGATGACCAGAGGACACGCCCAGTTCTTCGGTAGTCTCGAACAGATAACTGAAACAGATCTGTAATTGCCTGCTATTTCATGGATGGGCCATCAGCCGACCTTGTGTGCCAACGAAAGCTCTCGCTGATAGGTCCGCCAGCCGCCGTAGTTCGTTATGTCAACTGCTCCGACAAGCGCCAGTGGTTCAACCAGGAACCCCTTTGCGGACGTGCCATCCGACAGCATGATGGTTCCGATGCTCATGGGAGCAGGGATGGCTGCCACGAAGGCACCGAAAGCAGCGGTTGTTAGCTTCCAGACTTCCACTTCGATCTTCCTTCCTTCGCCTTCGCCAACACGTGTCATGCCGGGTTTTAGCGGCACGGTCCCGGTGAGCGCATAAAGCCGGTACGCGCCGGACGTCCATGCGTCGCGAGAGAATTTTCCACCGAGATCGGTAAGCTGATGGTTCAGTGGCATGCCTGACAGGTGTGCGCCGACGACAACGATATCGATCAGGTCCTCACTTTCAGTGTCCGACGCGGGAGGAGCGTAGGGAGGCTGCGACCACTCCGTCGCCCCGAGCCTCATGCCGCTTGCCCGATGAAGATCCCGGGCAACAGTTGCTGCAAGCCCGTCTCGACCGGAGGGAGCAAGCAGCGTCACGCTCGCGGGAAGTCCGTCGGAGCGCGTGCCGGTCGGCACGGCGATACCGCATAGGTCGAGCAGGTTGACGAAGTTCGTATACGTTCCGAGGCGCGAAT
The DNA here is from genome assembly GCF_014194695.1 of Rhizobium sp. BK399. Lineage (GTDB taxonomy): Bacteria > Pseudomonadota > Alphaproteobacteria > Rhizobiales > Rhizobiaceae > Rhizobium. Next base: position 19,245 of record NZ_JACIAH010000019.1, read on the forward strand.
TCTCGCGGATCGGCTCGGCCTCGATATTGGCGAGCGTAAAATGGGTGGGGGCGGTTGGTACGCAGAGAAGATCGACCGATGCGATCAGCGGAGCGACCTCTTTCTTCAGTTCCTGCAGCGCATAAAATCCGCTGAACGCATCGGCTGCCGAAAGTGTCCTGGCGGCACCATAGATCTTGCGGGTCACCGGATGAAGGCTCTGCTCCTCGGCGTCGAAAAACGGCTTGATGGCGGCATAGCGTTCAGCCACCCAGGCGCCCTCATAGAGCAGGTTGGCGACCCTGTAGAAGGCGCCGAAGGGTATTTCAACCAGCCTGTGGCCAAGTTTTTCCAACGTGGACAGCGCGTTGAAATAGGCCTCTTCCATCACGGCGTCGCCGAAGAATTGCAGCTCGGCTTTCACAGGTACGCCGATGGCGAGGACCGGCGGAACCTTCCCGTAGCCGGTCGCTGCAATGGTCTTGGAATAAGGGTCCGTCTCATCATGTTGGGCGGTGACGCTGAACACGGTCCATGCGTCATCGACCGTGAGTGCGAAGACCGAGACACAGTCGAGTGTGCGACACGCGGGAATGATACCTGTTGTCGAGAGCGCGCCGACACTTGGCTTGAGGCCGACAATATTGTTGAGACCTGCTGGAATACGGCCCGAACCGGCCGTGTCTGTGCCGAGTGCAAAACTGACGATGCCGTGCGCTGTTGCCACGGCCGAACCGGAGGAAGAACCGCCTGGGACCAGTTTCGGATCGATGGCGTTTTTGGGGATCGGATAGGGCGAGCGCACACCAACCAGACCCGTCGCGAACTGGTCGAGATTGGTCTTGCCGATCACCAGCGCGCCGGCGTCCCGCAGCAGGCGGACGATGGTGGCGTCCTGTTCCGGCAGATAGGCATAGTTGGGGCAGGCTGCGGTCGTTGGCATGCCGGCGACATCGATATTGTCCTTCACCGCGAAGGGAATGCCGAACAGCGGTCGTGAGGGATCGAAGCTGCCGAGCCTTTCCGCCTCAGCCAGGAGAAACCTCTTTTCTGCAAGATGAATGAAGATGCCGGGATCGTTCACCGCGGCAATCCGGGCGAAGACCGTTTCGACCATCGCGGCGACACTGCCACCACTGCGATAAAACGCGTGCAACGAGCCAATATCGAAGGCTGGTATCGTCGAATTCATGCTTTTTCCTCTTCCAGTATTGTTACGGGCCGGTCCCACTGAATGAGCACGACACAACCCGTATCGCTCCAGACCGAATGCTCGGTACCGGGCGCATTGACGACGTAACGACCACGGCCGTAGTTGCCTGCCTCGTCTGATTGTACTCCCTCGAGGACCAGAATGGTCTCCAGCCCTTCATGTCGATGATGTGGAACGGAAGCGCCGGCCTCATATTTCAGCAGGGCAACGCCTGGCTGGTCGTCTTCGAAGGGACGGATCCAGTGGATTGTCACGTTTTTCCGGAAGGGGCCGAACTCCAGCTCCTTCCAGCCGTCTGTGGTCAGCAGGTCTAGGGTCGTTTCAGGCATTGGTGATGCTTTCCAGAATGTCATCGACATGGGCCGTCCAGCCAACAATCGCGCCCTGGGCACGGATCATGGCGATGGTGGCCGCCTTGAACTCAGGAAAATAACTCTCCGTCGCCTCCTCGGCGAGCAGGCATTGATAGCCACGATCGTTCGCTTCGCGCATCGTGGTCTGTACGCAGACCTCGGTCGTCACACCCGCGAAAACAAGTTGTTTGATACCCCTCTGCTGCAGCACTTCGCTAAGCTCGGTGTTATAGAAGGCACCCTTGCCGGGCTTTTCGATGATGACTTCCCCCTCGGCGGGAGCGAGTTCGGGCAGGATTGCGGTGCCGGGCTCGCCCGAGATCAGAATGCGACCCATCGGGCCTTCGTCGCCGATGCGGAGTATCGGGCTGCCACGGTCGCGTTTTGCCGGCGGTAGGTCCGAAAGATCGGGCTTGTGGCACTCCATCGTGTGAATGACCGGCAAGCCGGCATTGCGGAAGCCCTGGATGAGCCGTTTGACATCAGGCACGATCCTGGTGATGCGACTGACATCATTGCCGAGGCTGGCGCCAAAGCCGCCGGGTTCGGCGAAATCGCGCTGCATGTCGATGACGATAAGGGCAAGCTGGTCGTGCCTGACCGGGAAGGCGAAGGGTTCTGCCTTGATCTTTGCCATCAGTGATGCCCCGCCATGTGAGCGCCGATCGCGCCGATGTCAGCCGATCGCGCCTCTGTCTCGTAGACCAGCCTGCCTTCAGAAATCACCATGATGCGATCGGACATCTCAAGAAGCTCGTCGAGGTCTTCAGAAAGCAGGAGGACCGCCGTACCGCAATTGCGCGCCTTCATGATGCGGGCACGAATTTCGGCGACGGCCGAGAAATCGAGGCCGAAACAAGGGTTCGAGACGATTAGCAGGGCAACCTCACCGGTCAGTTCGCGCGCGAGAACCGCGCGCTGCACATTGCCGCCCGAAAGTGCCGCGATCGGCGAGGAAGAAGAGGCCGTCTTCACCTTGAAGTCGGAGATCAACGCGGTGGCGCGTTTCCTCATCCACCCCTTGTTAAGCCAGATCGCATCACTGCCGTCTGCCTTCAGGTCGAAGGTGCGAAAGGCGAGGTTTTCGCTGACCGTCATGCGCGGCGCGCAGGCGTTCTGAAGCGGTTCTTCGGGAATGAACCGGACTTTGTTCATGCGAGTCTCGGGACGCGTCGCGCCATAGGCGTCGCCGTTGATGGTAACGCGGCCGCTTTCGGCGGGCCGCTGCCCGGCCAGGATTTCCGTCAGCTCCTTCTGGCCATTGCCGGAAATGCCGGCAATGCCGACGATCTCGCCCGAGCGGACCATCAGATTATCGATCTCGATGGTCTTGAGGCCAGAGCGGTCGGCCGCCTTGACCTTTTCCATCTTGAGGACGGGCTTGGCTATTTCGGAAACCAGAACGCGGGTATCGAGCTCGGCGAGTTTCACATCGCCAATCATCATTGCCGCCATGTCTGATGTGGAGATCTCGCCAACCTTGCCACTGCCGACCAGCTTGCCACGCCGCAGGACCGAGACGGCATCTGCAAACTTTGTCACCTCGTGGAACTTGTGAGAGATCATCAGCACCGTCAGCTCACCGCGCCCGGTCATGTCACGCACGAGGCTGAGCATTTCGTCGGCCTCGGCTGGTGTCAGCACGGATGTCGGCTCATCGAGCACCAGGAAGGAGCGGCCGAGATAGAGCTGCTTGATGATCTCCAGCTTCTGCTTTTGACCCGCGGCCAGTTCGCTGACGGGACGGTCGAGCGGGATCTTGAAGGGCATGCGCTCCATGAACGCGGCAAGGTCCTTCCGTTCCTTTGCCCAGTTGATGACAGTGGGCACTTCGGCGCGGCTGATGACAAGATTTTCGGCGCCTGTCAGCGAGGGAACAAGCGTGAAATGCTGATAGACCATGCCGAGGCCGTAGTTGCTGGCGTCCTTCGGTGAGGCGATCGTCACCTCGTGGCCGTCAACCGAAAGCGAGCCAGAGGTCGCGTGGTAAAAACCCATAATGCATTTGACGAGCGTCGACTTGCCGGCGCCGTTTTCGCCGAGCAGGGCGTGGAAGCTGCCGGCAGGGACCTTGATCGATACATGATCGAGCGCGGTGAAGGCGCCAAAGCGCATCGTCATATCGATTGTGTCAATGCCTATAGCCGTGCCGGGTTGCGGGAGCGGAGTGTCTCGGACTGTCTTCATGGCAGCTGGCTCACGAGCGTTTCGGAGTTGGCGACGGAGCCGAACACGCCGCCCTGCATCTTCACCATCTTGATTGCGGCGAGATGATTGCCGTAATCAGTGGCGCCGCAGCAGTCCTCGATCAACAGGCACTCGAAGCCGCGATCGTTTGCCTCGCGCATCGTCGTATGAACGCAGACATCGGTGGTGATGCCGGTCAGGATGATGTTCTCGATCCGCTTCTGGTTGAGGATAAGCTCCAGATCCGTAGCGCAAAAGGAACCCTTGCCAGGTTTGTCGATGATCGTCTCTCCCTCGATCGGCTTCAACTCATCGATAATGTCCCACCCCGGTTCTCCACGAACGAGGATGCGGCCGCAGGGGCCGGCGTCACCGATCCCGGCGTTGATGCGCTGCGAGCGCCAGCGCTTGTTGGCGGGCAGATCCGCGAGATCAGGCCGATGGCCCTCGCGGGTGTGGATGACGTGGTAGCCCTTGGCGCGCATGGCCGAAAGAACTCGTTTGATCGGCTCGATCGGCGCGCGCACCAGCGAGAGGTCATAGCCCATGTGATCGACATAGCCGCCCGGACCGCAGAAATCGGTCTGCATGTCGATGATGATGAGTGCCGTGTTGTCGGGTCTCAGCGCGCCGTTGTAGGGCCAGGCATAAGGATCGGCATTGATGTAGTGTCCCTTCATTTCGACCATCGCATCCATTGTCTTCTCCTATTCACCTGCAAGTTTGAGGGTTTCGCCAAGGCGGCGCACCCGGGTGCCGCGCCTGGGTGCCGAAGCCGCGGGATGCGCCGTCGACGACCTTCTGATCGTCTCCCCCGTCAACTGATCGCTGACGAAAACGAAGCTGCGCATGCCGGCATACGGGGCGTAACCGGCGCCGCCATCAAGGACGACGTAATCGCGGCGGGGAAAATGGGAGGCGCCCTGACCTGACGTGTTGAGACTGCAGAAACCATTCACGGCAATCCTCTATTTCGTGAGCGACAACGCGCCGGGGGCTCCGGCAAGCGAGCGGGTCGGCGAGGACGTGGCAATCAGGATGGCGAGCGTCAGAACGTAGGGCGCTGCGTAGAACAGGTAGTAGCCCTTTGTGACGCCGACCGACTGCAGGGCAGGGCCAAGCGCACCCGCTCCGCCGAAGAGAAGTGCGGCCAGAAAGCAGCCGATCGGGTTCCAGCGCGCGAAGATTACCAGCGCCACCGCCATCAGGCCCTGCCCGGAAGAGATCCCTTCGTTCCAGGAGCCTGGGTAATAGAGCGAGAGATAGGCACCGCCGACGGCGGCGAGGGATCCGCCTACACCGGTCGCCAGCAACCGGACACGCTCCGGATTGATCCCCATCGCTTTCGCCGCATCAGTGCTGTCGCCAACCACACGCAGGACGAGACCGATCCGGGTGTTTTTGAACGCCCACCACAAGAAGAGCGCAAGCAGGCCGCCAAGGATGAACAGCACGTTGATGTTCAGGGCCGCCTGAACCTGTGGAAGATTTGACCAGGCGCCAAGCGGGATCGACGGCAGATGAGGGGCTGCCGGCTGGATGAACGGCTTACCAAGAAAGAACGCCAGTCCGAGGCCGAATTGCATCATGGCGATGCCGATCGCGATGTCGTTGACCTTGGGCCACTTGCAGATCCATCCGTGCAGCAGACCGAAGATCGCGCCGGTCCCCATCGCCGCCAAAACGCCGAGCCATGGCGAACCGCTGAGCACGGCGAGTGCGTAGGCCGTCATGGCGCCGAAGACGAGCGTGCCCTCAAGCCCGAGATTGATGCGGCCGGAGCGTTCGGTGATGGTTTCGCCAAGGCTGACGAAGATGAAGGGTGTCGAGACGCGGATCGCGCCTGCAAGGATCGCGAGGGGGACGCCCCAGATTCCAATGCCGCTTGCTTCCATCATGAGCGCCTTTTCCAGAGGTCGGGATTGAAGATCTTGAAGCGACCGTAAAAGGTCTCGCAAAACAGGATTACGACGAAGAGCGTTCCCTGCAGCACCAGCACGGTCGCGTCGGGCAAGCCCATCCGGCGCTGGATCAGCCCACCGGATGCGTCTATGCCGCCAAGCAGGATGGCGACCGGAATGATTGCCAGCGGATTGTGGCGCGCCAGGAAGGCGACGAGGATGCCGGTATAGCCATAGCCCGCGGCAAGCGAGGCATTGGCGCTGCCCTGGACAGCTGCAACCTCGATCATGCCAGCCAGACCGGCAAAGCTGCCGGCGATTGCCGTGAAACCGACGATCAGGCGGCCGACAGGCAACCCCTGGATCTGGGCCGCGCGAACGTTGCCGCCGGCGATACGCGCCGCAAAGCCATAGCTCGTGATCTCGATCAGCACCCATGAGACGATGCAGGCGACGACACCGATGGCGAGCCCCCAATGCACGTCCATTCCGGGGATCTTGCCGAGCATATCTTGCGCGGGAAGGGGAGCTGTGGAGGGTTTGTTAAGGCTCGCCGGATCGCGCAGTGGCCCTTCCACGAGCTGGTTCATCAGCGCGATGGCGATATAGGCGAGGAGTAGCGAGGAAATCGTCTCGTTGACACCGCGGTAGTGTCGCAGGAACCCTGCAAAACCAATCCAGATGCCGCCGACGATCATCGCTACCGCCGCCATCAGAACCAGGAGGAGGAGGGCAGGTAATGTTCCGACAAACGGCACGGCCGCGGCCGCAGCCGCAACGCCCCCCAATACCACTGCGCCCTCGCCGCCGATGATGACGAGCCCCAAGCGGGCCGGCAAGGCGACGCAGAGCGCTGTCAGAAGCAGCGGGGCGGCCCGACTGAGGCTGTTCTGGATCGAGAACCAACTGCCGAAGCCGCCCGTGTACATCAGTTGGAACAAGGTGGCCGGCGATTTGCCGATCACCAGAATGAAGAGGGAGAAGAACGCCAGTCCGATCAGAATTGCACCGAAGCTGATAACAACAGGTTCCGCGCGCCGTGCGAGCCATTCGAAGATGTGTCTGATTACGGACGGTCGATCGGAAGCGATCGCTATTGCAGACGTGTTTGCCTCGACTGTCATGGCGTTTCTCCCCTGGCTCAGGCCGTGGATCCGACGACGCCTTCCACCAGGTAGGCCATGCTCTCGAGCTCGATGGCATCCTCGGCATAGCTCTTGTCGGCCGTGACGACGACGTTGCCCTTGTTGTCCTTGATCGGACCCTTAAAGACGGAGAACTTGCCCGCCGTCATCTCGGCAAGCGTCGCGTCAAACTTCGTGCGTCCCTCGGCCGGCACTGCAGGTCCGAGCGGACTCATCTTGACGAAGCCATCCTTGAGGCCGCCGCGCACGAAGTTGCCGAGCTTTTCGCCGGCCTGTGCCTTCTTGACAAAATCGGTGTAGACGTTGCCCCACGCCCATTCGGCGCCGGTCAGATATTTTTCCGGCGCCAACGGACTCTGGTTTGCGTGATAGCCGCAGACGAAAGCTCCGCGGCCGGCAGCAGTCTCGACAACAACCTTCGGGCTGTCGACATGGCAGGTGATCACATCGGCGCCCTGGTCGATCAGCGCATTGGTCGCTTCCGCTTCCTTGACGGCAAGCGACCACTCGCCGGTGAAGATAACCTGGCAGGTAATCGATGGATCGACCGAGCGCGCGCCGAGCAGGAAGGCGTTGATGTTCTGCAGCACCTGCGGGATCGGCTTGGCGGCGACGAAACCGATCTTCTTGCTCTTCGAGGTGTAGCCGGCGGCAACCCCGTTCAGGTATTGGCCCTGGAAGATGTAGCCGAAATATGAACCCGTATTCATCGGGTTCTTGCCTTCCTGCCAGAGACCGCCACAATGGCGGAACTGGATATCCGGGTACTTTGCCGCCATCGCCAGCATATGAGGGTCGAAATAGCCGAACGACGTCGGGAAGATCAGCGTCGCGCCGTCGAGATTGATCATCGATTCCATCGTCTTCTGGACATCGACGGTTTCCGGTACATTTTCCTCTTCGACGATCGTGACACCCGAAACCGCCTTCAGTGCAGCCGCACCTTCGGCATGCGCCTGATTGTAGCCGTAGTCGTCCTTGGGGCCGACATAGATGAAGCCGACGGTTAGCGCGCTCTGGGCGAGGGCGCGGTCAGGCAACAGGCCCGGGGTCAAGGCGAGTGCGCCGGCTGCTGAAGCCTGAAGAAAATGGCGGCGGGTCATGGGAAGGAGTTTGGTCATCGGAATGCTCCTTGCGGCAAGGGCCGGTTCGAAAAAATGTTACAGAAAAGTGCATGCAATGAGCGTGCCAAGAGGTAAGGCATTGTTTAAGAACGCTTGTTGGTAAACGGAGAATCGCTGATGCAGAAAGTGCATACAGATTGATCGATAAAATGCATAAATAGTAATCAAAGATTACTGGATGTTCATCGGTAGGCGAAAGGTCAGGCTCTCCGCGGTTGTGAGATGGACTTAATGGTGCGGAAACAACCGATTTTACAGTCACTTCATGACTTCATTTGACTTCTTGAGCCATGGGCGCCATCTGTATGCATAGTGTCAAAGTGAGCAGATTCGCACCGTGAAGCACGCCGGCCGCAGACATGTCATCCGTACCGGAACCACTGTCGAACAGATGGTGCGGGCGATTTCCGACATGATCGTCACGGGACTGATCCTCCCCGGCGCGAAACTGGACGAAGGTTCGCTCGCAACTCGTTTCGACGTTTCGCGAACGCCGGTAAGAGAAGCCCTGCGCGAACTTGGTGCCATGGGATTGATCGATCGCGAGCCGAACCGAAGCGCCGTGGTCGCCACCGTCACGGAGACCTACCTGCATTCGATGTTCGAGGCGATGGCGGAACTCGAGGGGATCTGCGCCAGGCTGTCGGCAGCGCGAATGACAGTCGATGAGCGGCGGGCGCTGGAACTCGGGCACAAGGCGTCGATGAGGCTCGTGCATGCTGGCGCAGAAGAGGAATATTCGGTTTACAACACCGAGTTCCACACCCGGCTTTATCGAGGTGCGCACAATGATCATGTCTTGGAGATGGTGACCCAGACACGGGCGCGGCTTGCCCCCTTTCGGCGAGCGCAGTTCCGTCTCCCCGGGCGACTGGCAAAATCCTATCAGGAGCACGACCGGATTGTCACCGCGATCCTGAGAGCGGATGGTGCGGCCGCGGGGCAGGCTGCATATCAGCACGTAGAGCTTGTCAGTGATGCCAGCGCGGTGTTCGCAACAGCCGTCGCGCGGAGAGGCGCGTAGTTAAAATTCTCACGTGATGTCAATAACCTAGCTAATCGACTCTGAAATTCCCGATATTGTCCGCGGCGAGCGACCGTGGATGCCACCTTTGTGTCCTGGCTTTGGGCCTCGCTCAACATGAGGCCAGAGCGGCAATGGTTTCCGCTCTCGGCGGCCCAAAGCCGCGGTTATCAGCGTCCAGGGCCGCGTCGTCCGAAGACACTTTGCAAGGCCTTCCGGACGAGCGCCTTGAATGCGGCCTCTGTCGAGGTAAGCGGAATTTCCAGTGGATTGCCGCAGCAACCGCGAGGCGAGGTCGCCTCAGCGTGGCAGCATTGCCCGTTGGGCAACCCCTGAAGGTCGTCGAATTTTTCGACCGTCAGGCTGTGCCGCTCTGCCCTCATATTGCCAACCGACCTCGATGGGATCAACATGTGCGGTGACAAGAATACATGGAAGGAATTCAATTCAATGTTCGCATACTGACGCGCTGTGGGGTCTGGGAAGCGCGGTCGGGCAGCGCCATCGTGGGGGAGTGCGATGAGGGGGGTAGCTCGGTGTTGCTTGCGGCTCGGACAGTTTCTGGGGGCGCGTTGCGTCCTGCCGATTGTTCTTTTCCTGTCGACCGCACTTGTTCCGCTATACGCCAATTCGGCTGACAAGGCGCTGAAATTGCTGCTATGGCAGGCTCCAAGCACGCTCAATCCTCACTTGGCTCCCGGTATTAAAGACCAGACCGCCAGTCGGATCGTCTACGAACCTCTGGCCAGCTTCGACCGCGAGGGTCGCCTTGTTCCCTTCCTCGCCGCAGAAATTCCGACGCTGGAGAACGGTGCAGTAAGCGCTGATGGCCGTTCGGTCGTGTGGAAGCTCAGGCACGGCGTCAAATGGTCCGACGGGCACCCCTTCACCGCGAAGGACGTGCTCTTCACCTACAATTATATCACCAATCCAGATGTGGGCTCGGCGAGCATCGGGCCTTACAAGACCATCAACAAGGTCGTTGTTGTTGACGACTACACCGTGCAGATCACGTTCAAGGACGTTAATCCTGCCTGGGCGCTGCCCTTCGTCGGCGTCCAAGGTATGATCTTGCCCGAGCATGTATTTGCTCCCTACAACAACAGCGATGCGGCCACGGCGCCCGTAAACCTGGCCCCCGTCGGCACAGGCCCATATCGCTTGAAGGAGTTTCAGACAGAGGACGTGCTTGTCATCGGCGAGGATGTCGTCAACACCGTGAAGGTTATCTTCGAGCGCAATCCGTATTTTCGCGACGCCGGCCAGCTGAGCTTCGACGAGGTGACGCTGCAGGGCGGCGGCGACGCTTCAGTCGCGGCCAACGCCGTGCTGAAGGAAGGCGTTGTTGACTATGCCTGGAACCTTCAGGTCGACGACTCGGTGCTTAAAACACTCGAAACAGACGGAGTCGGAAAGGCGACGGTATCCTGGGGCTCCTATGTGGAGCGCATCATGCTCAACTTTACCGACCCCAGTCGCGAAACCGCCGAGGGGGAACGGTCGAGCGTACAGAATCCACATCCCGCATTGTTGGACAGAAATGTGCGCACCGCACTCGCACTTGCCATCGACCGCCAGAAGATCGCGGCGCTCTATGGCCGCACGGGCCGCGCGACCAGCAACATTCTGGTTGCGCCGGCAATCTTCAATTCGCCGAACAGCGAATGGGCGTTCGATCCCGACAGGGCCAAGGCCATCCTCGACGAGGCAGGGTGGAAGGATACCAACCGTGACGGTGTGCGCGACAAGAACGGCGTGCCTCTCAGTTTCCTGTTCCAGACGACCGTCAATTCTGTTCGCCAGCAGACCCAGGAGATCGTCAAGGCGAACTTGCAGGCGATCGGGGTCAAGCTCGAAAACAAGATGATCGACTCGAGCATCTTTCTCGGTTCCGGCTCCGACAGCACCAACTCCCGGCGGCACTTCTACGCGGATATGGAAGAATACGCCTACGGGAACAAGAGCCCCGATCCGGGCAGCTATATGATTGGCTGGACGTGCTCCGAAGCGGCACAAAAATCCAACAACTGGTCCGGGTCGAACTGGGCACGCTACTGCAACAAGGACTACGACGCTCTCTATTTAGCCTCGACCATCGAAGTCGATCCGGCCAAGCGCCGCCAGATCTTCGTGAAAATGAACGATCTGCTGGTTCTGGATAGCGCTGCAATTCCGCTGGTGCACTGGGCTGACGTCAGCGGAATTAGCAATGCCCTTGAAGGCTTCGACCCGACACCCTGGGATTCCGAAACATGGAACATCGCGGATTGGCATCGCAAATGACGACGTCACGCACGAGTATCAGTACAGCGCAATGCTCCGTTATTCTGACCGCGTTCATGCTGCTTACGGTCGTTCCACAGCAGGCGCATTCGGGTGATAGGACCCTGAAGCTCCTGTTCTGGCAGGCGCCCAGTATTCTCAACCCTCATCTCGCCCCCGGTGTGAAGGATCAGACGGCCAGCCGCGTTGTATATGAGCCACTGGCGAGCTTCGATGCCGAAGGACATCTGGTGCCGTTCCTCGCAGCAGAAATTCCCTCCTTGACCAACGGCCAGGTGGCAAGCGACGGGAGGTCGGTCACCTGGAAACTAAAGCCAAATGTGAAATGGTCAGACGGCGTCCCCTTCACCGCGAAGGACGTTGTCTTTACTTATTCCTACATCACCAACCCGGATGTAGGCTCATCAAGTATTGGAACCTATAAGTCGGTCGACAAGGTCGAAGCACTCGACGACCTGACCGTCAAGATAACCTTCAAGGACGTCGATCCCGCCTGGGCGCTCCCCTTCGTCGGCATACAGGGGACAATCCTGCCGGAGCATGTGTTTGCCCCCTATAACAACAAGGTCGCGGTCGACGCGCCGCCCAACCTGGCCCCCGTCGGAACCGGTCCTTATCGCCTCAAGGAGTTCCGCCCCGAGGACGTCCTGCTGATCGGCGAGGATGTCGTCAACACCGTCAAGATCATCTATGAGCCCAATCCTGAATACCGCGACCGGGCGCGTCTGGGATTTGACGAAGTGACCTTGCAGGGTGGTGGCGATGCGAAGACGGCCGCAAAGGCGGTGCTCGGCACCGGCGTCGTCGACTACGCGTGGAACCTGCAGATCGGCGATGCCGAGTTGCAGGAGCTTGAAGCGAAGCAGATCGGCAAGGTGGCGCTCTACTTTGGCTCCTACGTCGAGCGCCTCATGCTGAATTTCACCGACCCAAACCGTGAGACAATGGATGGCGAGCGCGCGAGCCTGCAGTTTCCCAACCCAATCCTTGCCGATGCCAAGGTGAGGCTCGCCTTGGCGAAGGCTGTCGACCGCAACAAGATCGCCGCGCTTTACGGGAGGACTGGTCGGCCAACCGCAAATCTCCTCGTCGCCCCCGTTCTCTACAATTCTCCCAACACGACTTGGGAATTCGATCTGGACAAGGCCCGCGTGCTTTTGGAGGAGGCAGGCTGGCGCGACACGAACGGCGACGGCATCCGGGACAAGAACGGCGTCCCCTTCACCCTTCTTTTCCAGACCTCCGTCAACACGGTCCGCCAGAAAACCCAGGAGATCATCGGCGCCGATCTGGCCGCGATCGGCATAAAGGTCGAGGACAAGCAGATCGACTCGAGCATCTTCTTCTCGCCTGCACCGGATATCCTCAATACCAGCCAGCATTTTTACGCGGATCTCGAGGAATTCGCGACCGGCAACAAAAGCCCCGATCCGGGAAGCTATATGGTCAAGTGGACCTGCGCGGAGGCCGCCCAGAAAAGCAACAACTGGTCCGGATTGAACGAGTCCCGCTATTGCAGCGACAAATACGAAGCGCTGTTCGACGCATCGGAAAGGGAGATCAATCCGGAAAAGCGCATTGGCCTGTTCGTGGCGATGAACGACCTCCTGATTGCCGATTCCGCGGTCATTCCCATTGTCGAGTGGGCAAACGTCCCGGGCCTTCGCAACGATATCGTCGGCTTCGATCCCACGCCATGGGACTCCGAGACGTGGAACATCGCGGACTGGCGGCGCAAGCCATGAAGGTCGAAGCTGACGGCGGGGAGCACGAGGAGCGTTTGGTCGCAAGAAATCGTCCATTCTATGTCGCCCCACTGCATGCGCTCGTCCGCGCAGCTTCGCCGGCTCTCAGAAACCTGAACATCGGCGGCAAGCTAACGGTCGGATTTGGCATTCTGGCGGCGCTGACGCTGCTCGTTGTCGGCTTGAACTATCTGGGTAGCCTCGATGCAGTCAGAAGCATCAACAGAACAACCGATCTGAGCGCCCCGAGTGCGGTCGCCTCGGCGCGGGCGCAGGCCGACTTACTACGGATGCTGAGTGCCGTCCGCGGCTATCTTGCGCTCGGTGAGGAGAGCTACCGTGACAATTACACTTCAGCAAAAGCCGCATTTCTGGAAGATATGCAGTCGCTGGAAAATCTCCTTAGAACCGGTCCGCAGCCAGGCCCCGCGGCAGACGTCGCACAGCGGATGCGCGAGCTCCACGAAAAGCTTAGCCCCTGGCAGCCGCTAACGGACCGCCTTTTCGAATTGCGCAACGATCAGCTCCGGCGCGAACCGGCCCTCAAACTGCTCGTCGCGGATGCCAATCCATTGATCGCCACAATTGTCGGAACCGCGAAAGCGCTGATCCTCGCGCAGCAGAAGCGGGACGCGACCCCCGAGAACATGGTGTATCTGGCCGATCTCGCGTCCTTTCAGAGTTCCTTTTATGCCATGGTCGCAGGGCTGCGGGGCTATGTGACGACCAAACGCGACAGCTTCAAATACGAATACGAGGCGAACTTTACGATCAACGATGCGGCCTGGAAGAACATAACGGAAGGGAATGCCGCACTGACGCCGTACCAGGAAAAGCTGATTGACAAGCTGTCGAAGACGCGAGCAGCATTTCTGCAATTCCCCGCGCAGATGTTTACTGCGGTTGAAGGCGACCATGCGCGAGAGGATCTGTATCTCTTCCGCACGCAGGCGGTACCACTTGCCGAAGGCATGCTTGGAATTCTCGACGAGATCGCCAATGAGGAACAGCAACGGCTGCAGGCAGATCTCGGTAGCGGCCGCGACCAACTCGAGACGGCCCAGCGCATTGTCCTGCTCGGCGGCGTGGCCGCGGCTTTTCTCGGCCTGATCTTGGGGCTGATTTTCCGGGAAAGCATTGCGGGACCGATCCAGCGCTTGACGGGCGTCGCCGACCGGGTTCGCCAAGGCGATCTCGCCGCGCGCGCCCAGGTCGAATCGGGCGATGAGATCGGCAAGCTGGCGACAACGTTCAACAACATGACAGAGCAACTGGGCTCCAATCTCGACGATCTCGAAAACCGCCGAAGGCAACAGGAGCAGCTCGCGCTGCGATTTCGCCGCCAGAGCGAATATCTGGCCGCCCTGCACGATACCTCGCTTGGACTGATTGCGAGATTGGATCTGACCGAGCTGCTGTCGGATCTGACGACACGCGCCGCCGGGTTGCTCGGCACGGAGCATGGCTACGTCTACCTCGTAGACGAAGCCGGGGAGGTCCTCCAGCGCATGGTCGGCGTCGGCGTCTATACGGGACAGGCCGCCGGCCAGCAGCTCAAGAGCAGGGAGGGCGTGGCCGGTGTGGTCTGGCACACAGGCGCGGCGCTTGTCATCAACGAATACGCGACGTGGTCGGGGCGGGCGGCTGCCGCTGCCCAGCTCGACGTGACGATCAGGGCGGTTATGGCCGTGCCGCTAAAGTCTGACGAACAGGTGATCGGTGTCCTCGGCATTGCCTACGACGATGCCTCGGCGCTCGAGTTTGGCACCGAAGAGGTCGAGCTTCTCAAGCGTTTCGGGCAGCTTGCGTCTATTGCGCTGGAGAACGCGCGGCTGCATACGGCCACGGAAGCCGCCAAGAGCGAGGCGGAGGAGGCGAGCATACGGATCGGCGAGCAGAACCGGGCGCTGGAAGCGGTGGCGAGCAAGCTGTCGAAATATCTCTCGCCACAGGTCTTCGCCTCGATTTTCTCCGGTAAGCAAAACGTCGAGATTTCATCCACCCGAAAGAAGCTGACTGTCTTCTTCTCCGATATCGCCGACTTCACGGCGACGACCGACAAGCTCGAGTCCGAAGAGCTAACGGACCTGCTCAATCACTATCTGACTGAGATGGCGAAGCTTGCGCTGGAATACGGCGCGACGATCGACAAATTCATTGGCGATGCGATCCTGGTGTTTTTTGGTGATCCTGAGACCAGGGGCATCAGGGAAGACGCACTCGCATGCGTCAGAATGGCGATCTCCATGCAGTCCAGGATGCAGGAGCTGCGTGCTGAATGGGCCGAAGCCGGCTTTGCCCTGCCATTCCATCTCCGCATCGGCATCAACACGGGCTATTGCACCGTGGGTAACTTCGGCAGCGCGGATCGGATGGACTATACGATCATAGGCGGCGAGGTGAATCTCGCGTCAAGATTGCAGAGCCATGCCGACCTCGGCGGCATACTTCTGGCTGACGAGACTTATGCCCTGGTCAAGGAGGAAATCGAAGCTGAGGAGCTGCCTCCTCTGACCGTCAAGGGCTTTGCCTATCCGATCAAGACGTACAGGGTGATCGGCTCTCGCATCGTCCAGGAAGCAATGAAGAACATGCTTTCGAACAGTGAGGATGGCCTGCAGTTGGATATAGACTCCGCTCTGAAAGGGACTGATCGCGAAAAGGCGATCAAGGCGCTCGAGCACTATCTGGCGACGCTGCGAAAATAGCGATACGCTCGACTTCATAGGCTGGACGCGCGCCGCATGGCGGGCCCCAAGTGCGCCTTCTTCTGGGTAGTTCCTGGTGTTTTCTGACTATTGCCGCAACGCCATCTGTGTCTCCGCCTTCATGGGTGGCCGATCAATCTACGTTCTCACCCACGTTCGATCGGTCTCGGCGAAGACGGCCCAACGCATCAGCCGGTCGAGCACCTGGCAAGCCTCCGGGCTATCCCGAACCTCCACGTCTTCCGCCCGGTTGATACGATCGAAACGCCGGAGTGCTGGGATATCGCCCTTCGCGATCAGAAGACGCCGTCCCTGCTCACTCTGTCGCGCCAAAACGTTCCTCAGCTGTGCACTGACTCCGGCAATGAAAACCTCTCCGCAAAGGGCGCCTACGTCCCGAAGGAAGCGTCGGGGCAATCGGGCGGCGACCCTAATCGCCACTGGCACCGAAGTGGCAGTCGAGGCCGCGAACGAACTGGAAGCGTCTGGCCACCCCGACGGCTGTTGTCTCGATGCCGACCTGGGATCAGTTCGACGCCCCGTCGAAAGAGTACCGGGCGCAGGTTGTAGGCCATGCCGCAAGGATCGCGGTTGAAGCGCTCGTTGCAAGTGAAGATGACGTCATCGGGATGATCGAATTTGGTGCGTCAGCACCGGCTGGAGTGCCCTACGAAAAGTTCGGTATCACAAAGCAGGCAATAGTATCCCGAGCCCTCAAGCTCATTGGGATCGCGTCATGACCGTGGACGTGTTTCAGCTCGCCATCGCGTCTTCACGCAAAAGATGCCGGGATCCTTCGCGCCGGCGAGCAACCCACCGCAATGCTAGTCGATATAGGCATCCAAGTATTGGTGGAGATCCAGCAGATCGGGCGGGATATTCCTCACGCGGCTTCACCAATCGACGCTTTTCTCAAGGCTAAGGAGATGCAAATCCTCAGGCAATAGAATCTAAGCTCCAAGTTTTTGTATCGATGGCGCGTATCCCTTCCAGAGTGTGGATCGCCGTGGACGCTAGTAACCACTTTTCATGCGAGGGGCAGTGGCAGCTTGATGCACTAGAGCACGGCCCAGTTCCGATCTTGGTAATCTCGCAAATCCCCTGAACGTCCACCCCGGAAAAAGTCGCACTCTTGAAGCACTTGGCTATTCCAGCCAAACTTGCCTTTGACCTCCAAAAAGGGCGTCTGAACGAACGGGCCCCTTCTCGACTTCAACGACTTTCAGTAACAGTGCCGATCCAAGGATCTCAGGCCAAGGAGCCGGGCAGCACGCCGGCGTAAAAAGCGATGGTGGCCCCCCAATTGGCGGCAAGGCAGAAACCCGAGGCAAGGATTACTTTTCGCAGAGCCGCCTCCCACCATAGTAAGGCTGGTATGTGCAGTCCGACGGCCGGAACGAACGGTAGCTGCGGGAGCAGGCGGTGATGTCGCAGGATTGGGGTGCGCCTTGACCGTCGTTCATTCCTCCCGTCGGCTTCGACTTATCCGGCGCAGGCTCCTTCATTGCCTCCCGCATGAAGTCCCGCCAGATCCGCGCCGGCAAGGCGCCGCCGGTGACGCCATTCATCGGCGTGTCGTCGTCATTGCCCACCCATACCCCGGCAACGAGAGGTTTCGTGAAGCCGACGAACCATGCATCGCGATTGTTCTGGCTGGTCCCGGTCTTGCCGGCCGCAAATCCACCGGGATCGGCTTCACGTCCAGTGCCGCGTTCGACCACGAGCTGCAGCAGGCCGAGAAGATCTGATTGGTAAGGCGAAAGATCGACATTCGGCACCGCTTGTGAGCCAACTCGAAACGCCTGTGGTTGCCCTGCTGCTTGAAAGTCGATGATGCCCCTTGGCTTGACAGGCGCCTTGCCAAGTTGGACAGCCGCATAGGCGCTGGTCAGATTAAGTAGGTTTACTTCGGATGTTCCGAGCGCCAGGGACGGGGTGTTGGCAAGCGGCGCATCGATGCCCAGCTCTCGAGCGGCCACAATCACGTTGTCGAGCCCCACCTCGTCGGCAAGTGAGACCGACGCGGCATTCAGCGACCGGGCAAAGGCTTCTGCCAGTGTAACCCAGCCGTGATAGCCGCCCCGGTAGTTTTCCGGCGACCATCCGTCAACGCTGATCGGTGCGTCGAGAATCCGGTCAGACAAGGTGAGCCCGGCCTTCAGGGCGGCATAGTAGACGAACAGCTTGAAGGTGGAGCCCGGCTGCCGCATTGCCGTGACAGCGCGATTAAACTGACTTGCCTTGTAGTCGCGCCCGCCGACCATGGCAACGACGGCGCCGTCCGGCGTCATCGCAACCAAGGCTGCCTGTGATGCTCCGACGGCCTTTCCTTCCTTGTCCAGAGCTTTGCTCACAACCCTTTCGGCGATCTGTTGCAGATTCGGCACCAGGGTCGTGCGCACGGTCGTCGAGCCTGGCGAGGAGCCAGCAATTTCGCTTGCTTGCGGCGAAATCCAGTCGGCAAACCAACTTCCGGAACGGGGTGTTGGCGTCGTCGGATGGAGTTTCGCGAAGCTCGCCTTGACCTCGTCGGCCTTCGATCCGGTGATCTTGCCATTAGCTGCCATCGCGTCGAGGACGACGGCACTGCGTTGTCGGGCGCCCTCGGAATTATCGATCGGGTTCCACTGGCTCGGTGCCCGCAGCAATCCCGCCAGCATGGCAGACTCCGGCAGGTTGAGGGCGCCGATATCCTTGTTGAAATAGATGCGTGCTGCGGCAGGCATGCCGGTCGCGCCGGCACCAAGATAGGCGCTGTTCAGATAGCGCGTCAGGATTTCCTTCTTCCCAAGTTTCCACTCCAGCCACAGGGCTATCACGACCTCCTGTATCTTCCGCTTTATTGTCCGATCACTCTCGAGATACTGCAGCTTGATGAGCTGCTGGGTGATCGTGCTCCCACCTTCTACCACCGAGCCGGCTTCAAAGTTCCGCAGGAGCGCCCTTGCGATACCTCTGAGGTCGATGCCGAAATGATCCATGAAACGCCTGTCTTCAATGGAGAGGACAGCGTCGATAAGCTGCGGTGGAAACTGGTCGTATTGAGCATACGCCCCTTGATACGGCCCCTGTCGTACCAGCGGTGCACCGTCAGCGGTTTCTAGCACTATGACAGGCTTCAAGGTTCCATCGCGGATCTCGCCCCACGGTACGTCCCTTAAAGCCCACCAAAGTGTGCCGCCTGCCACGAGGAGGCCGACAAGGAAGACCGATGCCAGAGCGGTTTTCCACCAGCCCGCGTTAGGTCGACTGTGCCGGCGACTCTCGCAAAGCATTGCCCGCAGACCATGAATTGCGGTCCCTGCTTTAGCCAGAGCAGCCCCCAGTCGCCTAGGGCTGCGGGGAGTTGCTGTAGTTTCCGGCCGGATTGCGGCCTTGAGCTTCGCCTTCAGGTAGGAAGCGGCTGTCTCAGCCTTGGTCTTTGCGAAGGTTGAACTTGCTTTTAAATCATGTCCCAGCGCACGCAGCAGATTGTGCGCTGCCAGTCGGCTTTGGCTAAAGGATGTGTGGGCCCGTCGTGGGTCGCGAGCAGGCGAGGCTGAACCGGCCTCATCCAATGTGTCCAAGCTGGGTGATGCTTGCGTCACGACATGGTCGGCTGAGATTCCTGGATCCGCCGTGGGGCTGGCGCCCGTACCGGGCTCGCCCGTATTTTGGTTTGAGGACTTGGGAGGGCTTTGCATCGGTTATCGCTAAAAAAACTCCTATCGAAAGTAGCGCGGGCTTATAGCGCGGCAATGCCGAATGAGCCACCGCGAAAGCGGCTCAATTTATACTTCGTGCTTTGAACGTGTCGCTGGCTCGAACGCCAAAACGCGAATGTGCGGCACGCCGAGTTTCAGCACTTCAGCATCACGTTCGCCGGTTCGCCTGTCATGTGCACATGGGCGGCCTTGGCGCGGGAGCGCGTCTGTCAACTCGCTGGTGCGGTTGATATGAATTCTGTATCTGGATATGGCTCTCGTTCCCAGCCCGAGAACCCGAACAGCTTCGCACAAATGGTTGCTGGATCCCGGCAACTTCCAGACCCAAAGGCCAGCGTTTTGAAGCGGAGCACGCGTTCCTTCGTCATCGCATGCCCGATAACCAATGACGTTTGAAATCCCGGCGCTCAGGTCCTTCAAGAGGGAGAGGATATCGGTTGTTTCAGCCATACCAAAGCTCTTGACGCAAGTCTGGAACTGGCTGGTCGGATCAAAGTACTGTGCATCCGAAGTACCCCGAGGTTTTGCCAGTCCTCTTCCTCGTAAAAGAACGGGTAGCGCGCCGGGATGCGGCGATGTCGAACACCGGCCAGGCTTCGGATCTCAGATCGACCTCGGCGCTGCTGACGATCTCGACCTGATGCGTCGGCGCGAAAAACGTCGCCGTGGCGATTGCGTTTTGGAAGACATCCGCTTTTTGGGCTATGCGGCCTTCAGGTAAAATATGAGGTCGTGAGTGTAGAGCAGGAGATCCGGCCCTTCGCGAGGACGTAAATCAGACGATGGGGGGAAAGCTGAACCGGCGTGAAAGCGGGTAGCCGGGTGCATCGTAGAGCGCACGGATCTGGTTGTGGTTGAAACGCGCCTCGTCAATCTCCAGCAAAGAGCCTCGTTGTTGACTGTGTGGCAGGTCTTCTACGGCGAACCGAAGGGCTTCGGCTGCTGTATCGAACCGCCGATAACGAGGACCGTTTATGCCGGCTTTCGATTTGCCAGCGTAAAGTCCGGCCCCGCCGGTGTAATCGAACTGAGTCATGTGATCGCCCTCGTGGCTGCGGAAGAGTGACGGAAGGGGCGGGCGGCTTCTCTGACGGTTCGCTCGCTATCTCGCAGCTTGCGTGTGCGCAGCTGCATGCCCTTTCGGAGGTTCAGGAGCTTTTCGGCATTGGAGCCGGCTTCTGGGGCCGGCGCGCGAAACAGAGTTTCTGCGAATTTCCGGGTGGTGTCATTGATCATTGAGTCCTCGAATAATAGCGCGGTGTCGCGCCCTTTGGCAGTGATATTGGCGTGATGAGCGGTCTACATGCTATTTCTTGCCAATACTCGCCGCGTGGCCGCCCGTAAGCTTGGCTTGCGGGCTAGATGGCGGTGGTGCTACCGCTGCGGTTTTGTCCTTCTTCGGTTTACGGATTTCTCGGTTGCTACGCATTTGGCCTTTGGCCATTGGTTTCTCCTTTAGCGCCAGGATCAATATCGGCTGTTTTGAGCCGTTAGGTTCGGGTCGGCGTTAGTCTCGCAGCGGATTTGCTAAAGCGGAAGGAGCGTCGTGCCCTAAAGTGCCGTCCGCATGCGGGATTTTCCATCGACGCCGAAATCGGGAAATGCTCTCATTCCTGCCAAAGGCAGCTTTAGCCGAGCGTCACGGGTGACCGCGGCGTCGAGAAGCACACGAAGGGTCGCTTGTTCATGATAGCCGAACGTACTCGTCCGAACCAGGTTCTGTGATACGTATGCGGAATACTCGTTGGAAGACATCGCGTCCTCCTCTCGTTTGGGTAAGGCCGTCCACTAAGACAGCGATGCCTATGACACGGCTTCTACGTCCACCACATGCCTGCCTCGCCGTTTGGGCAGGCTATTGTCATTTCCTGCGTGCGATGCCGCTTAGGCCAGATATGGGAGCGGTCGAAACCCGGGCCCGTCTTGGCTGATGCTTCAAAGATTACGACGTTACAATACGATCCTGTCACGAGGACTAGCAAATTCGGGCGTGACGATCTCTATGGCAAAAAAAACAAAAGGCCGGGCATGAACCCGACCTCTCACAGTCATTCAGCTTTGCTGCCAGTACATCCGTGGTCAGCGGTGCAAATGACGTTATTATGCCGCCTGAAGGTTGTCCGCCGAGCTCTTGCCGGACTTGCGGTCCTGGACGACGTCGTAGGTGATCTTCTGACCATCCGATAGCGCACGCATGCCAGCACGCTCAACGGCAGACACATGCACGAAGACATCCGTGCTGCCGTTGTCAGGCTGAATGAAGCCGAAGCCTTTAGCGGAATTAAACCACTTTACAGTACCAGTGTTCATAACGATTTCCTTTCGAAGCAATCGTTGGGGTTCCCGCGATGCCTTGCGGTATAAGATCGATTATTTGAGAGGAAATCCAACGGGAGCATAAAGCTCTGGAACGACGTCACAAGCATTGGTCGATAAACAAACATATAAGCTCAATTTTTGGTTTTGCAATGCCTATCTCGAATTTGTGCTAGATCCCTGCTGAGCCTGCCGTAAACTCAATAGCACCACCGGCTCTGCTTCGGTGGCATTCGGGTCGATCGGGCATCGCGCAGAAGGTTCTCGAACGGTGCAACCTCTTGGAATCGAGGCGGCCTTTCGAGCAATGGAGGCGCAGACGCAGCGTCATGGCGATAAGCGTCAGAAACGTCGACGATCGGCCATCCACTCTTTGGCGTGGCCTTGATCAGCCTTCTGCGGCCGCGCCCAACAGCAGGCCAGCTTCAAGGGATCGCCACCCATCCGGGTCCGACGAGGTGAGGTGAGAGTAGCCACCGCAAATACTGATGTGAGCACTGCCTGCAATTAAGCAAGGTATTTACCGTGAAAGAAATAACAATATTCTGCATCGTACTGTGTTATCGTTCTGGCATTGGAAATTTTTTTCAAGGAGACGCTTCAGTGAAATCCGCTTTCCCAGGCATGACCGGACGGCAAGTGGCGTTGTTTCTAATTGAAACATGTCTCGTGACGGCCGGATTGGTCGTTATCCTCGCAGTAACGATACCCATGCTCTAGCTGTCACGCCTCAATCGACCTCATCTCACCGGAACAGCGATTGATGTTTAACCGAGATCACTGAGGACGTAATTGTCCGCCGCTTTTTGAGCATAGCTGCGAAGGGTTCCAAGCGTATCTGGAAGCTGAATTGGATGATGGATTTGTTGGTCGCGATGACGTCGTTGAGCCCCGTCGCGGTAACCGGCGTTGGCCGGATGATGTAAAGGCTCGCATTGTAGCGGAAAGCCTTGAGCGTGGTGTGCGAGCAGTGGATGTCGCGCGCCGTAACGGCGTTGTAGCAAACCAGCTTTCCGATTGGCGACGTCAAGTGCGCGACGGCTTCTGGTGCTGACGGCTGAGACCGCAATTCACGCACCTTGGCCGCATGGCGCGCAACGGGGGAATGTTCTTCGCAGACGGCACATGCGCATGGACGGTTGTCAGATTCTCCTGGCGTTCACGACGACCATTAGGCGGCAATCCCCCCTTTACTTTTTCGGCCTTGCTCGGCCGCACACAGCGGAGCTCTCGGAGGCACGACGGTGGCAAAACTCAAGGAGCCCCTCGACGGCGCGGTTGGGCAAAACATTGACGTGGCCCTACAGCGGCTAAAAAACTCCAGGAGTCTTGGTCTGGACCTATTCCCGGCTCTAGATATCGCGATCGCCATAACGGGCGCCGACATGGCACTCTGCAACGCTTTGACGAAAGTACCGACTGACTTAAACTTGTTGCCAGCCGCGGTTTCTCCAGCAAAGCCGAGAGCTTTTTCAGCATCGTGCGTCGCGACACCAACACCACTTGCGCTGCGGCGCTCACGAGGCGCATGCGTGTGTTTGTCGAAGACGTCTCGACGACTTACCTGTTTGTGGGTACTGTTGAGCTCGACATGATGAGCGCCGACGGCATTGCTGCCGTGCAATCGACCCCGCTGATCAGCAGCAATGGCCGTCTCTGGGGCGTGCTCTCGACGCACTTTCGCAAAGCGCAGGTAGAGAGCGAGTTCGATCATGCTCCGCTTGATCGGCTTGCACTCCAAATGGCGGCCCCCCTGGCTTGGCCAGTGCAACAAAAAGCCATGGCGGAAATCCGCCATAAGGATAAACCCTCGGATCCGGGAGACTGATATGAAGTCGACGCCCCAGCCCATTCCCTTTGGTGGGACCATCCGATCACCACAAGTACGATCACTGTCAGCGGTTGCGCAACGCCGGCATCGACGTCGAGAAGGTGATGAAAAGCCGGCAACTTGAAGTAGCGGTGCCAGAGGATACATATCTCTGGACCGGGCGCTTCGATAAAGATACACAGGAAGGCGGTCACCGGGTCGGCGCCCTGATCCAACCAGCACGCCGAGAGCGCACTTGCCCAGTGAAACTGGCGTCATCCCTCCGCAGCTATGTGGCAGAATTCCTTGCATTTATAACGCGCATCTATACGGTATTGCCAAGCCTAGGCTGAACTGTTGATGGAATTGCCACCGAGGCGAAGACGTCGTCACGCGGACGCATGCGCAACTGGATAATTGAGCGTTTCGTCTCTTCTGCAAACGCCAACAGGCGGCAAACGGAACGCAGATAGAAACGTATGGGCCTTATCGAAACGTACGCACGGAAGATCGGTCGTGTCACCTGAATGGATTTCCGCATGGGCCAATCTAATGACCGGCATGGCGGCCCTTCTGGCTGGCTGGGCCGGGATGCGCGGGCTCAATGCATGGAGGGCCGAAACGGTCGGCAGGCGGAAGGCTGAATTGGCGGAAGAGGTTTTGGCGGGGTTCTATCGGACCAGGGACATTCTGACATGGGCGCGATTTCCGGCGTCAGATGCCGATCAAGATGAGACTGATCGACCAGACATTGGACAGGACGATGATGAGCCCGAAAAGAGCGAGATCATCGCCCCCGTGGACCGCTTGACGAAGGAAAGCCAAGTCTTCTCCGAGCTCCGGGCCAGCCGATACCGCTTCATGGCTTACTTCGGAGAAGAGGCTGCGCGCCCGTTCGACGAGATAAGGGCAATTCACAACGAAATTGTCGATGCGGCCCGCAATTTGGTCCGCACCCATGGCCAGAAGCCAGCCGGACGAGAACAAGAACGCGATCAATGGGAGGCGGCGATCGGTTGGGGAGAAATGGAGGGAGACGCTCTGAAGAAGAGGCTTGATCTTGCAGTAAAGGCGGTCGAGCAGACCTGCCGCCCCCTAATCGAGGAACGCCATAAGGCGCGCCGCGATAGTATCTTCTGATTTTCTGTGCGCATGACTTCGTCAGTGTTATTGTGGCGCGGCCTTGATCTTTCCACTCAATCGCGCTCGACATAGGCTTTTGAAGGGTTCGTCGCGCCGTCGGCAAAACATATCTGGCCTATGTTCGATTATCCAGTTGCGCGACACACCTGCTGTCCATTCTTTGCAGATGCCGCACGTTCCGCCCTCGATTTGAAGTCGGATGTAGCGCCGCGGTGAAAGCGCCCATGCCATTTTGCGCAGTCCTGTAAACTCCCCAAGCATTCGGAAATTTTGCTGAGTTCCTGACGGCGTATCTCGACACACTCACATTCCGGAATGACAAGACGCAAAAGCATTGTCGGAATCGAAATAGCCTCCTGCTCTTACGGTATTGCTAAGCCAAGACCTACCCGCTGTGATCCAGCCGATGCGCATGTTGGCATGCAGATCGCGGTCGCGCGTCCAGTTGGGCGGTTTTCGCAAGCCCGGCCTTGCCCGATCCATAGGCATCAGCTTTCAGCATTCGAGAAATATGATCCAGGAGGAACGCGTGAGCGCCTCCATGTTCTACGAGATCGCCGTCTCCCGTGAGCCGCTTCTTCGGAGGCTTGCCGGGCAATGATAAAGAGACCCGAACCTGGGCGGTGCCGAGAGTGTGTGAACGCCAATGATCGTTGGTCGCCGCGACGGTCGCAAACTCAGCCGCTACAACATGGCTCTCGGCTGTATCCGGATGGACGGTAACGCGTTCGATAGCCGCCGCCGCTCTGGCGCTGGCATCTGCGTTCATGCCGGGCCGGCCTTCGATGCCAACACGGTTAACTCGCTTCCGTCTCGTTGAAACTCCACCAGATCGTGTTGCACGCCAAAGAAACGAGCCGGCGTTGTCTGGCGTTGATATGTCGGGCCGCGACAAGGGCGGAACATTACCGCGTTGAAGGCGGAAAGACGGTCGGGAGCTCGGCGGCGGACGGGGCGCAAACGGTGGCGCTCTTCGCCTGACCGGTGAGATAGGTATGCAACTGGGCCACGACTTCGGCTCCTTCGCCGATCGCGGCGCCGACGCGTTTGACCGAGCCGGAACGCACGTCGCCGACCGCGAAGACGCCGGGGATGCTGGATTGCAGTGAGAGCGGTTCTGCGCCGTCGATTGCGGAGGGGATCGCCTGTGGCACGCTCGCACCCGTCTGCACGAAGCCTTTGGCGTCGAGAGAAACGCAGCCGTGCAGCCACCCAGACTCCGGCTCGGCTCCAAGGAACAAAAACATATGCCGAACCTGCCTTTCCGTTTCCTCACCTGAAACGCGGTTGCGCCACCGGATGCGCTCAAGCTGTCGTTGCGGTGAACCGCAGAGCGCGATAACCTCCGTGTTCGTCAGCACCTCGATGGTGCTGGCCGCATGTATCCGGTCAATGAGATATTGGGACATGCTTTCGGACAGGCTTGCCCCACGCACAACCAGCCAGATCTTGGCGGCGTAGTCGCGCAAGAACACGGCGGCCTGCCCCGCGGAGTTGCCGCCTCCGACAAGGACGATTTCTTCGTGCCGGCAAAGCCTTGCCTCGATGGGCGAGGCCCAATACCACACGCCTCGTCCTTCGAACTCGCTTAGATTGGGGATGTCGAGCCGAC
This sequence comes from Rhizobium sp. BK399, assembly GCF_014194695.1. Lineage (GTDB taxonomy): Bacteria > Pseudomonadota > Alphaproteobacteria > Rhizobiales > Rhizobiaceae > Rhizobium. Next base: position 45,492 of record NZ_JACIAH010000019.1, read on the forward strand.
GGTAGCGTGCGCCGGACGCAATCACCACGGCCGAAGCCTTGGTTAAGGCCCCGTCCGCGAATTCCAGCATCAGCGGATTTTGATCGCAGTCGAGGCGTGCGATGGCGGACGGGATCGCCATTTCGGCGCCGAATTTTTGCGCCTGTACATAGGCTCGCCCGGCGAGGTCCCGGCCAGATATGCCGGTCGGGAACCCGAGGTAGTTCTCGATGCGCGCACTCGCCCCGGCCTGCCCACCGAACGCGTGTGCGTCAAAGACCACGATCGAAAGCCCCTCGGACGCCGCGTAGACGGCGGTCGCAAGACCGGCGGGGCCAGCCCCGACGATGGCGACGTCGTACGTCCGGTCTCGACCGTCCCTCCGTACCATTCCAAGGGCGCGTGCCAGGTCTGCCTCACTAGGGTTCTTGAGAATTGTGCCCTTGGGACACACCGCCAGTGGAAGGTCGCTCGGATCCGGCGCATATTTGTCGATGAGATCAGCGGCCTCGCGATCCCTCGCAGGATCGAGCACCTGATAGGGGTAGGCGTTCCGGGCGAGGAAGCCTTGCAGCCGCACGACATCGGGAGCGTCCTCGGACCCGATCAGCGCGGGTCCGCCGGCGCCCGCCTCAATAAGGAAGATGCGGCGCAGAATCAAGGCGCGCATGATCCGGTCGCCAAGCTCGGGCTCCGCGATCATGACGCCGCGCAGGTTCTCGGCCCGAATGACAACGGCCTCGATATCGTCGACCGCGTGAACGTCGACCAGCGCCGGCCGACCGGAAAGCTGTTCCACTTCGGCGACGAAATCACCTGCAGTCTCTTCCACGATCGGAGCGAGATGTCCCAGCGGGTCGCGCCGCGTCACTTGGGCGCGACCGCTCTTGAGCAGAAACATGCCGGGGGCGATCTCTCCTGTCAGGAACAGCGGTTGGCCCTTGCTGTAACGCTGCTGGTAGCCGAACCGACAAAGCCGATCGATTTCCGCCCCCGAGAATTTTGGAAACATCCTCTCATCGCTTGGATCGACCTTCGGCATCATATATCCTCACGGGTTCATCTCACGGCCTCGATCGCGCGGCCTTGGTGCGACAAGCAGGTCGGCGAAATTATCTGCCGTGTCTATCAGCTCGTGCCCAAGTCGATACCGGGGCCCGCCGGCGCGCGTATCGGATCGTCTTCTGACGGCACCACTGAGGTTTTACTAGCGCGATGCACGCCGCAACGCATTGACGACCGTCAATTCTAGGAGACGCGCCGCAAAGGGGAACGGGACCGTTCACTGGAACGCGCGATGGATCCGGCTGAACGGCAGGTCGATTTTTCAGAGCACGTGGCCGGCAGCGACGAGTTGATGCGCTCGCACCGCCTGATCCAACGCAACTCCGCCCGCGATCGGCGCGACCATCTGCCCTGTTCGATCACCTCGTTCAGCGCCTCCAATTCGGGGGCGCCCGATTGGCCGTTCTAGGAGACGATCTCAATTCGCGCGCTGCTACTGGACCGGCTCCAGCTCGGCCGCAGGCCGGGCCGTGAACCGCGACAGATATGGTGCTGTGCGGCTTATGGACGATCCAGCGACCTCGGCTGGCGTGCCGAACGCCACTACACGGCCGCCTTCCTCGCCTGCCCCAGGGCCGATATCCATGACCCAGTCGCTGCCGGCGGCGACACGCATGTCGTGCTCCACCACGATGACGGTATTGCCAGATTCGACGAGCCCGTCAAGTTGCGCGACGAGCCTCTCAACGTCAGCCGGGTGTAGTCCTGTGGTGGGCTCGTCGAGGACGTAGAGCGTGGCGCCGCGCTGAGGCCGCTGGAGCTCGGAGGCAAGCTTGATCCGCTGTGCCTCGCCGCCGGAAAGCTCCGTGGCCGGCTGGCCAAGTCGCAAATAGCCGAGGCCAACCTGCCGCAGCACATTGAGGAATCGGCGCACTTGCGCCTCCTCGGCAAAGAAGGCGTAGGCGGCATCTACCGTCATTCCCAGAACTGCGGCGATGTTCTTTTCGCGATATTCGATGTCCAAGGTTTGCGCGTTGAAGCGAGCGCCATGACAGGTTGGACACGGTGCATAGACGCTGGGCAAGAACATCAATTCGACGAAAACAAAGCCTTCTCCCTCGCAGGTCTCGCAACGGCCCTTGGCAACATTGAAGGAAAAGCGTCCAGCGTCATAGTGACGGGCGCGCGCCGACTTCGTCGCCGCGAAAATTTTGCGAATGTGGTCGAACAGCCCCGTGTACGTCGCGAGATTGGACCGTGGTGTGCGTCCGATCGCTTTCTGGTCGACGACCACCAGGCGCTTGACGTCCTCCGCCCCGCTCGCGATCCGACCGCGCGGTGTCGTCACGGCAGTCCGCTCGAGCCCGTCGTCTTCATCATCGATCGAGGGGATGGGATGGCCGAGCTGCTTTGCAATCAATTCCACCAGGACCTGGCTCACCAAGCTCGACTTGCCCGAACCGGAAACGCCAGTCACGGTGGTAAATGCTCCCAACGGAAAATCGACATTGAGCCCATGGATGTTGTTGCAGTTGACCCCGCGCAGCCGCAACCAGCCCCTGGGTGGGCGCGGCGTTCGGTCTGACACAATAGTGTGGTCGAACAGGTAGCGGCGAGTTTGCGATTGCTCTGCCTGCTCGAACCCTTGCAGCGGACCGCTGTAGAGCACGCGGCCACCGCGGTCGCCGGCGCCCGGGCCGACGTCGACGATCCAATCCGCATGGCGGATCACATCGATCTCGTGTTCGACCACGAACAGCGAATTGCCGGAGGCTTTCAATCGATCGAGCGCCGTCATCAGCGCCTCCGTGTCCGCGGGATGCAGTCCGGCTGAGGGCTCGTCGAGCATGTAGACGACGCCGAACAGATTGGACCGCACTTGGGTTGCAAGTCGCAGGCGCTGCAGTTCGCCCGGTGACAGCGTCGGGGTGCTTCTCTCCAGTGAAAGATAGCCAAGTCCGAGGTCGAGCAGAACCGCGAGCCGGCCGCCGAGGTCCTCGGCGATCCGCTGCACTACCAACGCCTTCTCCGGATGCTGCGCCTTCAGCTTGGTCAGGGTAGCGGCGGTGGCCTCCGCATAGGGGCGCAGGAGGTCAGCGAGCCTTGCCAGTGGGATCCGCGAAATGTCGGCAATATTGAAGCCGGCGAACTTGACGGAGAGCGCTTCGCGGCGAAGCCGCTTGCCGTGACAGAGCGGGCATTCGGTGCTCACCATGTAGCGCGCCACCCGTTTCTTGATCGACGCGCTTTGAGTGGTGGCAAAGGTGTTTAACACATATCGCCTGGCGCTGGAGAAATTGCCGCGGTAACTGGGCTCCTCCTTGCGCCTGATCGCCCGTCGCGCCTCGTCCGCGTCATACCCGATGTAGACCGGGACCACCGGCTGCTCGTCGGTGTAGAGGATCCAGTCGCGGGCTTCCTTCGGCAGCTCTCGCCATGGACGATCGACGTCATAGCCCAGCGTAGTCAGCATGTCGCGCAGGTTGCCGCCATGCCAGGCGGGCGGCCAGGCGGCAATGGCGCGCTCGCGAATGCTTTTGGAATCATCCGGCACCATCGAGCCTTCGGTCGCCTCGTAGACCCGACCGAGTCCATGGCATCGGGGACAGGCTCCCGCCGGCGTGTTGGGCGAGAAAGCCTCGGAATCGAGATGTACTTGGTGTCGGGGATAATTGCCAGCGCGCGAGTAGAGCATCCGAAGGAGGTTAGAAAGCGTCGTCACGCTGCCGACGGAAGAGCGCGTGGAAGGCGAGCCGCGCTGCTGCTGCAAGGCCACGGCCGGGGGCAGGCCATCGATTTCGTCGACCTCGGGAACCGCCATCTGATGAAACAAACGCCGCGCATAAGGCGACACCGACTCGAGATAGCGCCGCTGCGCCTCCGCGTAGAGCGTACCAAAGGCCAGCGACGACTTTCCCGAGCCGGAGACGCCGGTGAACACCACAAGGGCATCGCGCGGAATGACGAGATCGATGCTCTTCAAATTGTGCTCGCGTGCTCCACGCACGCGCACGAAGCCCCGCGGAGGCTCGTTTGCCGCTTCTTGAGACCGAGGCTTGTTGGTTTCCATCATTCGCACAGACCGATTAAGGAGAGTTCATGGCATCAGGGCAACGTTTCGACGACAATGGTCGCCATCGATCCGCTCGGCGTCGCGATAGTGTGGGCTGCCCGGGGGCTTCATCGATTCGAGGCTTTGGCAGCCCACGGGCCGGGTCGCGCTATCGCGGGGCGCTCGGCGTCAATCTTCCGGCGCTCGCCAGTTCAACCGGTCGACATCAGCTTGGTCATGTTGTGCGGATCGATCACGAATTTTTTGGGCGATCCGTCATTGAAGATTTGATATGCCTCGACTGCCCGTTCTAGCGATATCACTTCGGTGTTTATAAGCGGTGTCAGGTAAGGCATCCTGTCCCACAGGATGGCCATCATCAGATCGCGGTTGTAGTGCATGACGGGACATTGACCGGCGGTGAATGTGGGCGATTTTACCCAGGCTGCGGGAAAGCCCAGGGCCATGTAGCCTTTCTTGTTGAGTTCTGTGCGAGCACCGGGATCCAAATTAGTGTAGACGCCGGGGATGCCCATGGCGCCGGCAGGCTTGGTCACTTCCATCAATGTGTTGATGACGGCTTCCTCCACGTTCTCGGAGCTGCCGTCCGGCCCATACCCGTGGCACTCGAGGCCGACACAATCGACAGACGCGTCGACCCAGCGAGAGCCCGTGCCGAGGAGTTTCTCAATCTGATCGGCGACGGGGGTGGTGCTTGACGGATCCACGACCTCGTAGCCGGCTTTTTTCACCAGATCGCGCCTCGCCTCGTTATGGTCGCCGACAATGATGCAAGACGCTCCAAGAAGCTGCGCGCTCGCAGCCGCGCAGCGACCGACCGGCCCGGCGCCGGCAATGTACACGGTGGAGCCCGTTCCAACCCGCGCCACGACACAGCCATGATACCCTGTGGGCAAAATATCGGAGAGCAGGGTGAGGTCCCTGATCTTTTCGATTGCCTGGTCCTTGTCGGGGAATTTCAGCAACTGGAAGTCCGCCCACGGTACCAGCATATATTCGGCTTGGCCGCCCTGCCAGCCGCCGAGATTGAAGCCGTAAGCGCCACAAAAGCCGAGTTCTTCGTTCGCATTGAGGCATACTTCCGTATGGCGTTCCCTGCAGTTCCGGCATGTGCCACAAGACACGTTGAAGGGCACGGAGCAGACATCGCCGACCTTGATGCGCTCGACATGCGAGCCCACCTCAACTACCTCGCCGGTGTTCTCATGCCCCATCAGCATCCCCTGCGGGGCCGCGAAGCGGCCGTTATAGATATGCAGGTCGCTGCCGCAGATGTTTGTCGTAATGATCTTGAGGATGACTGCGTGCTCGATCTTCCTACCCTGCGGGTCCTCGAGCTTCGGGTATCCTTTGTCCTGGAGTTCCATCTTGTGTGGTTCCAAGAAAGTGATCGCACGATTGCTTGCTGGCATAACTAATCTCCTTGGGGCGATGACGTGGGTTTTGCCGCTGAAGCATTTGATTGATGCCTTGCGGTGAAGCAGAATAGGCGGAGAAGGCATCGGCCAGCCTTGATAACCGTCAGTATGGATGCGACGTCCGAAGTTTGTTGACTGTTAAGTTGCCATTCGATCGTTGCGCCTTGGCCCGGAACAACTAAGAGCGACATCGGCAGGCCCTCGCTGGCCGAGCCCTCTGGTTTGACCGTCAAATCATTGGCAGCCCGCGGCGACGCGGACCACGCGGGAAGGCGGCATCGATCCGCGCGATCTCGGCCTGCGACAAATGTATACCGGACGCGCCGGCATTCTCTTCGACATGCTCGACGCTGGACGCTTTGGGGATCGCGAAGACCCAGGGCCCCCGCGTCAGAAATGCAAGCGCGACCTGGCGCGTGGTCGCATCATGCGCCTTCGCGATATCCGCGAGCAGGCGGCCGCCGGGCGTGTAATTGCCTGGAAAATCGCCGTGCCCGAACGGACTATACGCGGTGACGGCGAGACGGTGCTGCTCGCACCAGGGCAATACGGCATGTTCGATCGCGCGCTCCTGCAAATGGTAGAGCACCTGATTGCAGGCAATGCTCGATTCGCCGGCAATCTCGCATGCCTTTTCAAGATCCGGAACGTCGAAGTTGCTCACGCCATAGGAGAGTATCTTGCCCTCCTTACAGAGCGCCTCGAAAGCCGCAAACGTGTCTTCCAGCGGATACGATCCGCGCCAGTGCAGCAGGTAGCAATCCAGCCGGTCGGTCTTGAGGCGGGTGAGCGATCTCTCGCAAGCGATCTTCGTCCCCAGTCGAGTGGCGTTCTGTGGCAGCACCTTCGAGACCAGGAATACCTCATCTCGTCGGCCCGCGATGGCGTTGCCGACCAGTTCCTCGGTGGCGCCGGTGCCATACATCTCCGCGGTGTCGATGTGGTTCATTCCGAGATCGATGCCTCGTTGCAACGCGGCGATCGCGGAGGCGGGGTCGCCTTCCTCGATGTACCAGGTCCCCTGGCCGATAATGCTGACCTCGCGATGCAGCGGACCGAGCTGCCGCCTGCTGGTCCGTCCAGTGGACCTGGCATTATGCGGCATGTCGGTGCCCACCAGCTCCACTGAACAGCTTGATCGTCTCCCGGTTGAATGCCGGAAGATCATCGGGACTGCGGCTCGTGACCAACCCCTTGTCCACAACCACTTCCTGGTCCACCCAGTCTGCGCCGGCGTTCTTGATGTCGGTTTTGAGCGAGGGCCATGAAGTCATGCGTCGGCCGCGCGCCGCGCCGGTCTCGATCACGGTCCAGGGACCATGGCAGATCGCTGCAACTGGCTTTCCGGCATCGAAGAAGGCCTTCGCGAAGCCAACCGCCTTCGAGTCAATGCGAAGCGAATCCGGGTTGATAACGCCACCCGGCAGCAGCAGAGCGTCGAAATCTTCCGGCTTGGCCTGATCAAGTTCCACATCGACCGGCAACTCTATGCTCCAGTCCGTGAAATTCCACGCCCGTACGTGTTGATGTTTGGGCGATACGATCTTGGTCGTGGCGCCGGCTTCATCCAGAGCTTTGCGTGGCCCGGTGAGTTCGACCTCCTCGAAGCCGTCGGTGACCAGGATGGCCACATTGAGTCCTTTGAGGGTGTCTTCTGCCATGATCGAGTTCCTTTCTGTGTTGAGTAAGCGACCTCTTCCTGGTGTAGTGGGCGCCGTTTTGCCGGCGAAGTGGCACAAGCTCCCGCCTTTGAGAGCAAGCTGTCGGCGCTCACCGCCAGCGCTGCCCGGATGGCGGGCCCGCGAGCGCGTCAGTGGCGCCATGACGATGCAATGCCGCAGGTTGAAGGGACCAACCCACGGTTGGAACAGTACATTCGGAGCCTGAGTTGCACTGGGGATACATATATTCGTAGCTGCTTCCTCCGACCCCGCGGAAACATTAGCAGCGAAGCGATCCGCCTTAAATGACGCCCGTCAATGCGGTTCACGATTAGAGTTCGCCAATAGCTCCACCTTTGTAACGCTCATTTGCGAGGGCGTGCGTGACCGTAGCGTTGACAGCGAGCCGAGTCTCGCTGACGTGCGCGGGCGGTGCGTGCCGTCCCCCGTCCTTCAAGGCAGGGAGGTCGGTTCGAACCTCTCAAGCACTAAGGGGCAGGACCTCGGCTGAGCCGTACCGATTCGGACCATTCATTCGAGTCTTTCTCGCAACACCTAAGCGGGAACTGCAATTGTGGACCGATTTGGCTGGATTGGAGCGTTTCTATTACGGTATCCTTACGACTGCAAAGTGATTTGCACGAGCGGGACAGCTAGAGAAAAGCACGTTCGCATCTCCTAAAGCGGGATCCTGATGAACGCGGATATGATAGCCGCCTGGGCGGCGGAAAATGGATTTTATACGGTGGATTCCGGCAAATATCGTCGTCATGACAATGCAGGCGTGATCACGATCGAGATAAAGAGAATGTCATTCCTCCTCATCGATGAGAGGCAAGGATCGCGACCGCGCCTCGTATCGCGGTTGTTCAAAGACACAACCATCGCAAGCGGGAGCGGCCGCTTGCAGGGCCTTCTTGTGGACCACAATCCCAACGATTGAGTTCTGAGGTATTGACCGCAGCCAGTCACCAGGCGGCGGTCGTGGCTAACGTTGATGCGGCCCCATGTTCTCGAGCTTGTCTTCCAGCTCGATTTCCTTGGCGACCGATATGCCGTCCTTGGTGATGCGCGGGGCGTCGAACGACTTGTCTTTAATCACGTTGCGGCCCTTCGGACCGAGCGTAACCTTGACGGCGTTCGAAAGCACATCGACCCCACGCAGCATACGTTCAGGCGCGTCGGCGTGGAGTTAGACTTCTTTCGCAGCCATGTCTTCAACTCCTCAGGCGACTTTCTTTGCTCCGCGTGGGCCTCGATGATCCCATGACGTCGCTTTGCTTCATGATCAGCAGATCCTCGCCACGGATCTTGATTTTGGTGCCCGACCATTTGCCGAACAGGATTCGATCGCCGGCCTTGACGTCCAGCGCCTGGATCTGGCCCGCGTCGTTACGTTCGCTGGGGCCGACGGTGAAAACCTCGCCTTCCTGCTGGGAGACTCAGCCAAACTCACCAAACGAAACATGCCATCTTCGATTGCAACCCGCTGAACCGCCGCTCTCGTTACCCTACAGATGCATCATCGATCTTTTGCTTGCCGAGCTTTGTTCACCGCGCGATTGGCACCGCGCTTTAAGCGAACTTCCGTTTCAAATATAGTCGGTTCACACCCGCGCGGCATCGGCTTCGCGGTTTTTCATTCTATGCTTTGAAAGGGTTCATCATGACCACCGGCACAGTTAAATGGTTCAATTCCACCAAAGGCTTCGGCTTCATCCAACCCGACAACGGCGGCGCTGACGCGTTCGTTCACATCTCTGCTGTCGAGCGTGCAGCAATGCGCGAACTCGTCGAAGGCCAAAAGGTTGGCTTCGAGCTCGAGCGCGGCATGAAGTCGGGCAAGATGTCGGCCTGCAATCTGCAGTCCGCATAAATCGAAATCCGCTTCCCTTTGACCACGGATGTACTGGCACTGCCGGAAGCCATTTCACCATGGAAGGCGTTTTTGCCTGGCCTTTTTCGTTTCGGCTGCTCGCCGAGCTTATCGCGGTTCCAACTGCAGACTCACACAGCCGACAGCGGGCGATATCGCCGTCAGCAGCGTCCAAACGCAATTCTTATCCAAAGACCGCGCAGGAAGAGCTGGAATCTACAGCTCGGGCCCGAGATGCCAAGACACATCGGTTGCGAGAGGCTCGACTGCCAAGGAGCTGTCCAAGAGCTTGTCGACAACATCGGGGCCGGAATCGCCAAACGCGAAAGAGCGCGCTGACCTCTGCAACGATTGCCATGGGGGACAAGAATGAAGAACGCTAGAAATAGCGGAGTTTCTTGACCGCCGCGCTGCATCAGCTGACGCCAAAGCTGCTCTCCTGAATTCCTACCGAGCGGCAAAGACCCAGGCGGAACCGCCGGAATGGCAAAGCACGCCGAACGCGCCGCCATTGCCACTCCTCGTGAAGAGCGGCGCGTCGAACGCGAACGCTTGAAGCTTGAGGAGCAAAAGCGCCTTACAGATCGCATCTGTGAATTTTGGCGCAAGGTGCATGAGGCTTCTGGCACTTCGACCTCCGGATCCGGCGAGTCGTCGGGCACCGCATCGGGTGAGGATGTCATCGACGCCGATTTTGAGGAAGTAGACAAGAACGGTCAGCGCCATGGTTGACACGGACCATAAACAAAAGCCCAGGCCGAAACCCGCAGAATCTGGACCCGTTGTCGATACCCCGGCCTCGGAAACCGTGGCTGACCAAGGCTCATCCGCTGTGCTCCAGGCGGAACTCGCCGAGACAAAGGATAAGCTGCTGCGCGCCCTGGCGGAGCAGCAGAACATCCGTCAGCAAATGCAGCGCCAGCGCGAGGAGGCGGTGAAATTTGCTGCCTCGCAACTGACGGGAGACCTGCTTGATACGCTCGACAATCTGCGGCGCGCGATCGAAAGTGTGCCGCGAGAGGCTTCGGACCGCGACGCGATCGATCCAGTGCTGAAGGGCGTGGAGGCCACCGAAGCCAACCTGCTGGCGACGCTCTCACGCCATGGATTGCAACGCATCGATCCGCTCGGCTCGGCTTTCGACCCGCACGTTCATCACGTCATTCGCCAGCATTCCGACACGACAGCCGCGGAAGGCACCATCGTTGAGGTGCTTCGTCCGGCGATGGTCGGTGTCGCGGTCCGGGGACGGCGGGCTCGGCGCCCCTTGATTGGCGCAGCCGAGCCTCGACCTATTGAAGTCAGACTGTCGAACATCTCGATATATATATATATTGTTTCAGCGCAGAGCACCCGATCCACGCACGCTCAGCCTGTTTGGCTTTTTTTTACGTCTTTCACGACGTGGTGGCGAATGCGCTGCGGCTGAGCCTCGAGCGCGTCGATCAAGTTGCTGAAGTCGCAGCGGAGGCTGTAAAGTTGGTCGACCAGACTCAGCACCACATCGACGCCGTCGTCGTTGATACCCATTTCATTGGCGAGATCGGCAATAAGCTCGGCTCGTGCACGGTCGACCTCCCGAAATATTGGCCTGCCGTCCTGAATGATCGGTGATATCCAGCCCCGGTTGATGAAGACGCGCAGCCTTGTCATATCGATATGAAGATCTCGGGCAAACTCTTGATGGTCCATGATCTATTCCCCCATCCCTTGCCTGGGATTGTATCCCTTGCTGGCCGACCAGCCGGCCACGAATGCCTTCAGTTCGGTGTCCGGCCTTTCTGGAAGCACGATCTTTAGCGTTGCGTAGACGTCCCCCCGGGTACCGTTTCGCCGGGCCGCGCCTTTTCCTTTCACTCGCAGCGTCTTGCCGCTCGACGAATTCTCCGGCACGATCGCTAGCACCGGGCCGGCGGGCGTAGGCACCGTAACCTTTCCACCAAGAACGGCCTCGCCAAGCGTGATCGGAAGGTCCAGGCGGATGTCGTCACCCTCGCGCCGAAAGAATGGATGAGGACGCACGTGGAGCTCGATCAGGGCGTCACCGGTCTCCGCTCCACCTTCGCCAGCACCGCCCTTGCCGCGCAGCCTGAGAATCTGCCCGTCGCGCGCGCCGGGCGGTATGCGGATTTCGAGCGTCTGTCCGTCGGATAGCGTCACCTGGCGTGTGCCGCCATTGATCGCTTCGATAAAGTCGATCTCCATCGAGTAACGCAGGTCGGCGCCGGGCATTCTGAAATTCCGACGCCCGCGGCGGGAGAAGAACTCAGCAAAGATGTCGGCTTCACCGGGATCCGCGAAGCCTTTGCCGTTCTCGTAGGAAAAATCGCCCGCGCCGGCATCAGCGAAGTCACGATAGTACCGACGTTGGGGCTTCTCCGCGCCTGTCGCATCGATCTCGCCGTTGTCGAAACGGCGGCGCTTTTCCTCATCACGCAGAATCTCGTAGGCTGCGGACAGGTTTTTGAAGTCCTGTTCCGCCTGCTTGTTTCCAGGGTTGAGATCGGGATGGAGTTTCTTTGCCCTGCGGCGATAGGCCGCCTGGATATCGTTCTGCGAGGCGTCGCGCCTGACGCCAATGATGTCATAGGGATCACTGCTACTCGTCGGCATCTTTGCAGACCTGTCCTTCGCGAATGTTCCCTCGGCGGGATGAAGACTGCTGGTGGCTTACGTCAGGACACCAAAGGCAACTACACGAATTTCCGCAGCTCTAAACTGACGATCATCAATGTCGCCTGCGCGGGATGGATGCACCTTGAGGAGACATAGCAGCTTGATCCGGAGCACGAAGGGAGATTGGCATGTTGCACAACATCGAGAACTCGGTGCGCTGGTACGATCCGCTGCGCCAGATGCGCTCAGCCCAGAGGGACATGGGCCGGCCGTTGGACAATCTCCGGCTGGCGGCTCCGCCCGAATACCCATTGATGAACATCTGGACCGTGGCGGACGGAGCCGTGATCACGGCCGAGATACCTGGCGTGGTGCCAGAGGAACTCGATATCGCTGTCCACCAGAACACGGTTACGTTGCGTGGCAGCCGCCCCGCCGAACCCTTGGCGGAAGACGCTGTCATCCACCGCCAGGAACGCATCAGCGGCGCCTTCGCCCGTAACCTCATCTTGCCATTCCGCGTCGACGGAGACCGCGCCAAGGCGACGTTCCGGCACGGCGTGCTCCGGCTCGATCTGCCACGGCCGCTGGCAGACAGGCCGCACAAGATTACCGTCAGCCGCTCCTGAGGAGGATGCCGCCATGACCGACCACGAAACCAATGGAACCGTACCGGCGGAACCAACCCGGGTCGAGCCTGTCTTCGTCCCGCCCATCGACATTATCGAGACCACGTCCGGCGTTCAGATGTTGCTCGACATGCCGGGAGCGGATCCGGAGAGCCTCGACGTCACCCTGGACAATCGCGTTCTGCGCATTTCAGCACGATCGGTTTCCAGTGCGCCCGAAGGTTATGCGCTGGTTCACGCCGAGTACCGCGACGGCACTTACGAACGCAGCTTCACGATCTCGGAGCCTATCGACACAGCAAAGATCGATGCCGTGTTTCGGGACGGCGTGCTTAAACTTACACTGCCGAAAGCGGCGCCTTCGCCAGCCGCCAAGATCAGCGTCAAGGCAGGATGAGGGAGGTTTTCGCAATGAGAATCACAGATCTCGTTCCAAGGAGGGGCGCCGGCCGCGACGTAACCGCCCGCTCTGCTCCCCCAGATCCCTTGCGCGGGCTTCAACTGGATGTCGACCGCGCTTTCGAAAACTTCTGGCGAATGATGCCGTTTCCGTTTTCTGCGATGGAGCGTCTGCCACAAGTGGACGATGTTCGTGTGGATGTCAGCGACAATAGCAAGGAGATCACGGTGACGGCAGAGTTGCCGGGCATGAGCGACGCGGATATCGATGTGTCTATCACCGACGGTCTGCTGACGATCCGTGGCGAGAAGAAATCCGACCATAAAGCCGAGGCAAACGGCGTCCTTGTCAGAGAGAGGGCGTATGGCGCGATGGAGCGTACCGTGCCTCTTCCCGACGGAATCGACCCCGATGCGGCTACGGCCACGTTCAAAAATGGTGTGTTAACGCTCGTAATTCCAAAATCACGGGAAGTGCAAGCAGACACAAAGCGCATTCCTGTCCAGGCGGGTTAAGCCGTCCTCCCCTCGCAACCCGCCATATTGTCCGCAACCGTCCTCGGTTGCGGACTTTTTAGTTCTGTACCGCCTTTACTCTGGGTCGCCCAACCAAAACTGACGGCCGTCAGGTCGGAGGCCGTACAAGTGAGCTAGCTTCCCGATGCTGCTGAAGCAAGGCCGCTTTTACAGCGCAGCTTAAACAACTAACGCAGAGGATCGCGAGATGACAACAGATAGCGACATCAAACGTGATGTGGAAAGCGAGCTTAAATGGGATCCGGATATCGACGCTTCCGATATCGGAGTGGCAGTGAAAAACGGGGTCGTCACCCTCAGCGGCTTTGTGCGCAGCTTCACCCAGAAATATGAGGCCGAGAAAGCAACCAAGCGGGTCAAGGGTGTTCTCGGTGTCGCCAACGACATCGAGGTTCGACTGCCGTCGCTTCACGAAAAACCCGATCCGGAGATCGCACGCGCTGCCGTGGAGGCACTCAAGTTCGAGCTTCCCTACTCCCACGAAAACTTCAAGGTCGTCGTCAAGGACGGTTGGGTAACCCTCGAAGGCAGTGCCGAGTGGGAATATCAACGCAACCGCGCTGAAGCGGCCGTGCGAAAGGTCAAGGGTGTCAAGGGTATCTCGAACCTGGTGACGCTAAAGCCGCGCGTCACGCCAACGGAAGTCAAGTCCCAGATCGAGGCGGCGCTGAAGCGAATGGTCGAGGTCGACGCGAACCGCGTGACAGTGACCGCCAGCGGCGGCGAAGTGACCCTGACGGGCTCCGTGCGCACCTGGGCGGAACGGCAGGAGGCGGAGCGTGCGGCCTGGCGGGCGCCCGGCGTCACCAAGGTTGACAACCGCATAACCATCTCACCGTGATCAATCAACGTTGATGCCAGCCGCGCTTTCTACTGGCCCGGCTGGCATCCCCTGATAGAGGAGCTTGTGGCGTGCGCCGTAAACGGGACCCCGAACCGCATCTGCCCGAGACGATGGATCCAGACCAGATTGAACTGGCCAGCATAGGGTCGTTTCCCGCGAGTGATCCCCCTTCGTGGATTCCCATGTATCTCGGCCGCCCGCAGACATCTGCACGACAAGATTCCCATGAAATGGGTGATCCTCACACAGACGCCTCGGATGGCCGTCAATGTGTCGAGGCTAAATCCCCACCTGATCCCCAGTCGCCGGACCATGTCCGTGGCAGAGCGCCGAGATAGCAATGCACGATTTGCTGGCCCGAACACTAATCCTGCTCGCCGCGTCGGGACTCGCGGTCGGTTTCTTTAGCGCGTTCAGGATGCCCGCGGCCACGGGCTACCTGCTCGTCGGCGTAGCGCTCGGGCCGCACGGCTTCAACCTGATCGGCTCCGCGCAGGATACGCAGTTTCTGGCGGAACTCGGCCTGATCTTTCTGATGTTCATGGTCGGCCTCGAATTCTCGATTCCAACAGTTCTCGGCGCGCGCTGGGATGTGCTTGGCGCCGGCAGCCTGCAGGTGGGCATGACGATGGCTCTCGTGGCGATGGGGCTTTTCCTGATCGGCGTGGCGGTACAACCGGCAATCATCATGGGCGGCGCCATTGCCATGTCGTCGACAGCCATCGCCCTGAAGCAACTCGCTGAGCAGGGTGAAATCACCAGTCGGCACGGGCGGCTCGCGCTCGGAATATTGCTTTTCCAAGACCTGGCAACACTCCCGCTGCTCATCCTGGCGGACGCGTGGTCCAAGGACGGAACCCTGGCTCCCATGGCAATTCTAAAGCAGATGGCGGTTGCGACCGCGGCTCTTCTCGCCGCAGCCGTCATCGCGCGGCCATTGATCCGCCTTGGATTCTCGTGGGTACTCAAGTCCCGTTCCGCCGACCTCTTCCTGTTGTGGGTGCTAATGACTGCCCTCGGCACCGCCTATGTCGTCCATCTTGCAGGGCTGGCCCCGCCGATCGGAGCCTTTGTCGCCGGCATGGTCATTGGCGAGAGCGAATTTCGCCATCGTGTAGAGGAAGACATCCGGCCATTCCGCGACGTTTTGGTGGGCCTGTTCTTCATTACCGTGGGGATGGGTATCGATTTGTCGGCCATAACGAGCTTTCCAGGCTCGATCATCCTTTGGGTGCTCGTGTTCGTTCCCGCAAAGGCGCTCTTGGCTTTCGCGACCGGCCTCATTACCGGGGTGCACCGGGAGGCATCGGCGAGGGCCGCTGTCATTCTCGCGCATGGCGGCGAGTTCGGATTGCTCCTCATGGCGCTTGCTCTCCAGTCCGGCATCGTCTCGCCTGAATTGGGCCAGCCGATGCTGATAGCGCTTGCCCTTACGATGGGGCTCGCCCCCCTCGTCATACAGCGCAACCACTGGGCCGAATGGCCTTTCGGCCGTCGTGATCGCCGCTTCGCAGCAACGGAAGCATCGATCCGAGCGCAAAGCGGTGACTTCCATGATCACGTCATCCTGTGCGGTTGCGGTCGCGTGGGTCGCCTCGTCGCAACAGTCCTGGAATCGGCGGATATCCCCTATATCGCCATTGAAACGGATTTGTCACGGTATCGTGCCGCACGCCGGCAATCTCATGAGGTCGTCTTCGGCGACGCGAGACATTATCGCATTCTCGAGGCGGTGGGGCTGGAACGAGCACTTTTGGTTGTCATCACTTTCGATCATCGCAACACGGTGGAGCGCGTCCTGCATCGGATTAAGGCGCTCGAAACGGCGCCGGCTTCCCTCGTTTCGACCGCTGACGATCTCGATATGGCGCACTTGGCGCGGCTCGACGCAACCGCGGTGTTCCCGGAAAATCTCGCAGCTGGCCTCGAACTCGCGGATCGCGCGCTGCTGCTGTGTGGGAAGACGCAGGACGACGCGGCTCGCATCGTGAACACGGTCAGGGCGGGGCTCGTCCAGGGATGAGAAGAAGGGTCCGAGGCCCAAGGGTATGACTGCCAATATGAGTGAACAAACGTAAACATTGAAGGAAATGATCATGGTCAAGAAGGCGCTCTATGTCCGACTGGAAGCCAAGCCGGGTTTCGAATCCAAGGTCGAGGAATTCCTCTTAAGCGCCCTGCCGCTGGTGGAGGCGGAACCGGCAACGAAAGCCTGGTTCGCAATCAAGATGGGTCCCGCGACGTTCGGCATCTTCGACGTATTCCCGGACGATGCCGGCCGCGACGCCCATCTCGCGGGAAAGGTCGCCGAGGCATTGATGGTGCGCGCGGGGGAATTGCTTCGCACGCCGCCTCAGATCGAGAAGATTGATGTGCTCGCAGCCAAGCTGCCGTGAAGCGGCGCGGACGACCGATATCATCTCCAGCGGCTGCTTGCTGAACGCTTGTGCCGTCCAAGACGCCAAGAGAGCAGAGAATTCGATTCGCTCCGTCCGCAGGTGCCGCATGCTATGGTCGCAAGCGGTGGCCACGCCGAGACGCGATGCATGGGTCGTCAGGACCTTGCTGACGATCAAGACCTCCGCGCCGGCCTAAACGGGCCTCGCCGACCACGGGACAGCGGGCCCCTTGCTGGTCCCACCACGATATAGGCGGAACCGCAAAAAACTGACGGTTATCACGGTTAGCACGGTGCGGCGATCATATCCTTCTTCCATGGCGACTTTGAATGTCGACCACCGCCTCACGAACCCAGGGCGGCTTCTCGGCGCCGGAGCTCGCTGCCTCGATCCAGGTCGCGATGGATGCGCTGGCCCCCGTGCACTGAAGCCGGCTCGGTAAGACACAGGCAGATTGTTTTGAATGCGGTCTTGCTCAGGTAAAACTGATGATCATCAAGGCCGGGAGCGTCCTCCCGGTTGGGTTGCAATCGTGCAGACGCCCGCTGCACGGCCCGGCCAGGCGATGCGCCGCCGCATCCTCCCCGAGCCTGGCCGGGCCTCCGCAGTGTCTGATTACGGACTCATTTGCAGCGCTTAAACGGGTGCATCTTGCCGTGAGAGCTTCGAGATGAAACAGGCACGACCGATCTGACCGGGCACACTTTTCTCCGCGCCGAGATCGTCAGTGCAGATATTTGCGGTCGGCCGCAGCCTGAACGATGAGGGATTTGTAGAGCAGGGCAAAGCCCTGCATCAAGCGCAAGTAGTCCTCGTGGCGCGAGGCGAAAGCATGGGCCATTTGCATCAGCTCTGGGTTGGTGCGTTCCATATCACCAATCGCTCTGACCGTGAATGCTTCGACGCCCTCCTCATCGATGTCGCGCACCAGCGCGTCACGCGTCTGTGCCGTCACGCTCGGCAGGGCATGCATGACTGAATGATCGTTGCCATCGGCGGATTGCAGGGTCAGCAGCTGGTAAAACATGCCGAAGCCGACCATGATCCGCGACGCGTCCCTGAAGTCGGATGCGCACTTGCGTGCCATCTCCAGAAACTCCGGGTTTTCCCGGGTCAGGCACGCCACGATCTCCTCCATGCATGCATCGGGACCCAAATCATCGAACTGCCTGGACACGAATTCCCGGGTCAGTTCGGTCACGCGGGGAAGAAAGCTCATAGGCTACGTTGTCCTTGTGCATATAGTTGTTACAGCCAATGAAAATAGGCGAGGAGCCGGCGGAATCAAACTTACAAATCCGTAACGGCAAGGCCACGATGAACTGTTGGGTAGTATCGTTGGCGCCTCAAACGAGGGGGCAAAGTCAGACACCATATTCTAGCGACCGAGCGGGAAGACTTTCCAGGCCTGTACAAAGCATAAGCAGTGAGGCGCGTGTGCATGAGCGTAGCGAGGATGATGTTGTGCTCGTGCGGACGACACCCGCACCGCAAATATGTGCTCATCCCGCCTGAGCAAGGCTCGCAAGAACTGAAAGCCGTACCGCTTGGCCGAGTTGACGCACGCCCAAACGGTCCATCATGTCCGAGCGGTGAACCTCGACCGTGCGCACACTGATGCCGAGACTGAAGGCGATGACCTTGTTTGGCTGCCCGGCCACCAGTGCCTCGAGAACCTCTCGCTCGCGTGGACTGAGCGTATCGATCAGCAAGGCCGCCGCAGATATATCGTCGGCTCGACCCGTGGCCGCGCCGGTCTTCAGCGCCGACTCAATCGCCGCTACCAGGACATCGTCACTGTAGGGCTTCTCAATGAAGTCGACTGCTCCCGCCTTCATCGCACGGACCGCAGTCTGCACGTCGCCTTGAGCGGTTATCACGATGACGGGCAAGTCCGGGTTTATCAGCAGAAGGCGAGCCCGAACCTCGAAGCCGTCCATCTCCGGCATGCGAAGATCCAGCAGAACACAGCCCATGGCCAAGTCGTCCGCAACGCCGAGGAATCCCGCGGGCGTGGCATACGAGACCACCCGGAAACCAACCGCCTCCAGTAGGCGCTCCAGCGACCGGCGGATCGCAGGGTCGTCATCAACAACGTAAACGAACGGGGCGGTGGTCATCTTCGTCTCATCGCTCCTGCGGGACAGGCAGGGTCACGCGAAAGATTGCGCCGCCGCCTGCGTTCGGCTCGTATCGCAACTTGCCGCCGTGGGCCTCGACGATCGTGCGGCAGATCGACAGCCCCAATCCCATGCCGTTGCTTTTGGTGGTGTGGAATGGCTCAAAGAGGTGTTCGACAATGTCCTCCGCCAGGCCAGAGCCACGATCTGCCACCGTGATCTCGATCGACTCATGATCGAGCCGCGACGTGGCCACGTCCAACTCGCGCTGCTCACTCTCTGCCAACGCCTCATGAGCGTTGCGGATCAGGTTGAGCATGACCTGCTGAAGTTGAATTCGGTTTCCTAACACCGCATCGGCGCGCGGATCGAAGCTCAGCCGGGTCCGCACGTCGTGTGCTCCGGCTCCCACTGAAGCGAGATCGCTGGCTTCGCAAATCAAGTCGGGGAGTTTTTCAATCCGCATTTCCGTCTCGCCACGCGTGACAAACTCTCGCAGACGCCGAATGATCTCACCAGCGCGCAGCGCCTGGTCTGCGGCTTCGTCGAGCACTTCCCGGACGGTGTCGGCGCTATGTGTGCTTCTTGCCATCATCCGGCGACCGGCGTTGACCGAGTTGGTGAACGCGGTCAGCGGTTGGTTCAATTCATGCGCCAATGCACCGGCCATCTGCCCGGCTGCGCTCAGCCGGGACGCATGAAGGAGCTCCAACTGCAGTTCTTGCGCGCGAACATCCGCCCGCTCGCGTTCCTTGGCTTCGAGGGTCAGTCGCTCGAGCGCTTCCGCCAACTCGCATGTTCGTTCAGACACCCGCTGCTCAAGCGATTCGTTGAGGCGTCGAAGATTTTCTTCAAGCATTCTTTGCCCCCTCAGATCGCGGCTGACGGTTGCCATGTTCATAGGGCGACCGGTGCGCAGTTCGTCGATGCGGAACCATTCGACCAGGAAGGGAATGTCTTCCCCAGTCTTGAAATGCCGGAAATTGAGCTCGCCGAGCCAGCGCCCGGTCTCCCTTACCAGAGGCATCAGTTCGCGATGCGCGCGCGCTTGCTCCTCTGGAGCCAGGAAGTCGAAGATGCTAAGCTGGCGCGCTTCCTCAATGCCGGAAAGCCCCAGCAGGTCGCAGCCAGCCTTGTTGAGATACTGTACGGTGCCTTCCAAACGTGCAAAACCAACGAACTCGGAGGATCGCTCGATCAGACTTGCCGTACGCCGCTGCTGCGCTTCCGCATGCCCGCGCTGTATCGCGAGGGTCGCGTGGCTTGCGGCAATTCCGAGAAGCAGTCGATGCGTCTCGCTCGGAAAATGCGGGTTGACGGAACCAGCGACAATCCCGCCGCCGCCGCCAAAGCCCATCGGCACCGCCGCCATATGGAATGCCCCGCTCCCAAACGGGTTGTCGATCACGAATGTCTGCTCGTGGGTTCCGAGCCATGCAGCGCGCAGAATGCTTTCGATGCGACCAAACGACTCGACACCCACCGCCTGGCTCGTTCGCATAACTTCTACCGCAGCTTCGTCGCGCAGCCCCGGCGCAGCCACGTAAATGACATCCGCGTTGAGCATGGAGATCAACGCGGCTGCGACACTGTCGGCGATCTGCCGCGAATTGTAGTCTTTCCAGATTGCCGGCAGCGTTGAAAGCGCGACGAGATCGCGGATGCAATGCCTTAGCTCTTGCGGTTCGAAAAGCTCGTCGACCCTGAGCATGTCGCCTGATCCAAATACAGGACGCGTATCGAACCTTCAGCGCTTGTCCATAACGCCGAAGCAGAGCGGCAAGAATGACCTCCGAAGTTGCCGGGTAGCGAAGAGCCTTTCGCTGTTGCGGAACGTTCACACAGGCCGAAGGTGCAATTTCCAATGTTTGCTAAGAAAAGTTCACACCATGTATAGGCCGCGCAGCCACCGCTTCCTGGCCGGACTATATATCACCTGCCTCGATTGCCCAACGCATTTAATTCTAAGGGCATGGGTGGCTCGACATAGGAACTACGGGCCGTGGTGAGGCTTTCAGCCCTTCGTCAACCGTTGGAAAGCTTAAATGCTGCGAGTTATGAGAGCTGAAACCATAGCCGTTCAGATGCTCCGCACGGCCGACGCCGGAATTCATGTGGCCTTTGGGCATTGCGCACAACGGGGAAATGCTCTTCGCAGAAGGCGCGGCAGAGCAGAAGTCGAGCACACGCACGGACCGTCAGATTTTCATGGCGGTTCACCACGACCATGACAATTACGAAAAATTACTTAATGGCTTAGGCGGCAATCCCCCTTTACATTTTCGGCCTTGCTCGGCCGCACGCAGCGGAGCTCTCGGAGGCACGACGGTGGCAAAACTCAAGGAGCCCCTCGACGGCGCGGTTGGGCAAAACATTGACGTGGCCCTACAGCGGCTAAAAAACTCCAGGAGTCTTGGTCTGGACCTATTCCCGGCTCTAGATATCGCGATCGCCATAACGGGCGCCGACATGGGCACTCTGCAACGCTTTGACGAAAGTACCGACTGCCTTAAACTTGTTGCCAGCCGCGGTTTCTCCAGCAAAGCCGAGAGCTTTTTCAGCATCGTGCGTCGCGACACCAACACCACTTGCGCTGCGGCGCTCACGAGGCGCATGCGTGTGTTTGTCGAAGACGTCTCGACGAGTTACCTGTTTGTGGGCACTGTTGAGCTCGACATGATGAGCGCCGACGGCATTGCTGCCGTGCAATCGACCCCGCTGATCAGCAGCAATGGCCGTCTCTGGGGCATGCTCTCGACGCACTTTCGCAAAGCGCAGGTAGAGAGCGAGTTCGATCATGCTCCGCTTGATCGGCTTGCCCTCCAGATCGCGGACAGCCTGGAGCAACAAAAGAGCGTGGTGCCAAACCAGCATAATAATACAAGATCAGATCCGGGAGACTGATATGAAGTCGACGCCCCAGCCCATTCCCTTTGGCGGAACCATGCTGCGCGGCGACCGGCATGTCTGTGCGTTCTTCAACTCGGCGGCGGAAGAATACCATACGTTGCTTCCATTTGTTTGCGACGGCATCAACTGCGGCCAGCGCGCCTATCACGTCCTCCCCGATCACCACAAGGAGGATCACTTTCAGCGGTTGCGCAACGCCGGTATCGACGTCGAGAAGGTGAGGAAGAGCCGGCAACTCGAAGTAGCGGTGCCAGAGGATACCTATCTCAGGACCGGGCGCTTCAACAAGGATGCCATGCTCGTCCTCATCCAGGAGGCCCTGAAGGCCGGAGCCGGTCTCGGGTTCCCCTTGACGCGGATGGTCGCGCATGCCGAAGCGGCAGTAGACGACTGGAAGAGTAGCAATGAATGGGTGGAGTACGAGATGCGCCTCAATAGCGTGCTGTCGAATTACGACGACCCGGTAATCTGTACCTTCGATGCCAATCTGCTGACGGCGCCGCATGCCATCGATATTCTTCGTACGCATCCGATGGTGATCATCGGCGGCGTCCTCGTCGAGAACAGTTTCTTCACGCGCCCGCAGGATTTCATTCGCGAGGTCCAGTCGCGAACCGGACCGACTCGATCCTATCGGGCATAGGCCGACGGCTGCACCACGCCTTTACCGGCATAGCGGCATATTGCCAAGGCGATCGGCTCACGTTTCGATCCCCGCCTCGGAAATGAAGGCGATGCAATAATCGGCTCCAACCTGAGGGTTCAGGACAAATGGGCGTCTCAGGAAAGGTTGGCTCAAGGCCGCCTTTCGGTGAGGCGAAACCATCCAAGGCGTTTTGAAACCGGGGCTTTCGTCGGTACGCGGGACGAGCCGATCGCGCACGTGCCTCTCTAACGGGCCGATCCATAGCCAGCAGCCTGGCTTTCCCGGCGCCACCACGCGCAGAGCTTTCGACATCGCTTAAATATTGCTCCTTCACAAGAACTGCGCCTTTAAAGGGTTTCTGTTCTCAAGGCAGGGGCCGGTCCGATCTCTTCAGGCCGACCAGACTGAGCTTGCGGAGAACTTCATGTGGCGCAGGCATGCGCCATACGGTTTGAAAGCTCTCCACGACATTGCGCGCCGTCACGGCGAGGCCTGGAAGGGCAACCCAGGCCGGGGCGAGGCGGTCGAGCAGGGCGGTGACGGTGATGGAAGCAGCGGTTTCGCCTTGCCGGAACGGCTGCTGGGCGGCAATCGCCACAAGCGGCTCGTTGGCCGCAAGGCCGATTGTGGCCTCCTGGCCAAGATCCACCGTCGCCATCGAAATCTTGCGGCCCATCACTTCGAGAATCCGGGCGGCAGTCATTGCCGGCGTGTCCCATACGACAAATAGGCCGGCAAGTTCGGGATGGGTTTCGGCAAGCGCCCGCGTGGTTGCTGCGACCGCTGATAGCGCCGGAAAACGCCGTACGTGCAGCGAAACATCCGGGCGGTTGACCTGCATCCATTTCACGAAGGCGATCTCGCGTTCGTTGGTTGCGAAGAAATCGGCGTCATAGCCGAGCACGCCCACCTCGGCGCCCTCGGGCAGATGCGGTGACAATCCTTCCGCCGCGATCTTTCCGAGGCCGAAATTGTCCGCCGAGATCAGCGAGACATAGTCCTTGCCTGGAAGCAGGCCGGTCGGCACGTTATCGAGCAGGACGAGCTTGATGCCGGCCGCTGAAACGCGCGCATGCGGTGCCGCGACTTTCGAGTTGGCGACGGGCAGCGATATGATTGCATCCGGTGCCTCAAGGATCAGGCGCTCCAGGGCCTCTATCTGCGCCTCCGGGTCGAAAGCGCAATCGACCACGTCGATCACCGCGACCCCGCAATTGCCGAGCGTGCCGACGATGCCCGAAAGCTGCTGCTTGGCCCAGTCGCTCTCAAGCGTGTGCAGCACGATTGCGACGCGCAAGCCGCTTGCCCGCGCCCGCTCCATGTCTTCGGGCAGGAGCAGCACGCGCTCGGGTGCCGAGGCGCGTTCGCCGTGAGGTCCAAGACCGGTAATCGCCATTCAAATCCTCCTCACATGTCCGGCGGACGGACACTGTCTCCCTTGATGATCTTCCGCTGGGCGATCTCGGTTTTCATCTGCTGGAAAAGCGGATGCGTTTGGGGCTGGCCCGACATGATCCAGTCTCGCAGCATCGGTGCCGCGAAGAGGCCTTCGGTCGCGACGATGGCGGCCCCGACAAGCCCCGACGAGCTGCCCATCTGTGAGCGGATGATCTGCAGATCGCGGCTGACGAGCGGATGGCAGGCACCGTAGATCGCCTCCCGCGCGGAGGCGAGAAGAATGTCATTGGTCTGGGCGATCGAACCGGACAGCACGATGAGCGCCGGGTTCAGCATGTTGGCGAGCGTCGCCACCACCTGGCCGATCAGCCGGCCACTCTGCGACAGGATCTCGATTGCAGCCGCATCGCCCATTTGGGCGGCTTGGGCGACTTCGAGCGCCGTGATATCGCCGCCCCGCCGAACAAGCTCGGCGAGGACTGGGCTCGCTCCGCTCTCCGCCGCAAGCCTGCCGTCCTGGGCGATGTGGTCCGATCCCGCCATCGCCTCAAGGGTGCCGGCCCTGTCGCCTAGCGTCACCGGTACCGAACCGATGAGGCCGACGGTACCCTGCGCGCCGCGAAACAGCGTTCCGTCGCTTGCCAACCCGGCGCCGATGCGTTTGCCGACCTTGACCAAAAGCATCGTGCGTTGATTGCGTCCGGCACCGGCGTGGAGTTCGCCCATCGTCATTGTTTCGACGCTGGAGCGAAGCCAGACTGGAGCGTTGAAGGCGGCGACCAGCGTTTCCACCAGCGGAAAGCTCTCCCAACCCGGAAGGACACCCGGTGTGGCACGCTGGAAAAGTGTCTCGCCGCCGTCGGAGACGGCGCCGGGTACGGAAATGGAAATGCCGTAGAGCCGAGGATTTGACTGCCGCTCAAGAATCCAGCGGAACAGCGTCACCAGCCGTTCTGCAAGGGCCGACGCCGGCTGAGCGAATTCGGTTGTCTCGTGATGCTCCATCAGCAGCGAGCCGGAAAGATCGGCAACGCCGACGCCGAGTGCGGTCTGATCGAGCGTGGCGACGAGAATGCGTCCGCGATCCCCGGAAAACCGCACGAGGCGCGGCGCCCGGCCTCCGGTGGCGGTGGCGAGCTCGCTTTCGTCGACCAGTCCGAGCTCGCCGAGCGTGGCGAGCCGGTCCGCTACCACGGCACGGCCGAGTTCGCTTTGCCGTTCGATCTCCTGGCGGGTCGTCGCGCGACCGGTCCTCACGAGATTAAGAATGTCCACGAGGCTCGGGGCAGCGGTTTCCGAGACGCTAGGGCGGCCCTTGCGTCGTGGGCGGATGTCCGCCTCCACAGATGCCATCCTTGGCATGACCGCATCCTTTCGCCCGCGATTCCGATCTCGTCTGAAGTGATAGCCAGCAAGCTTTCGGCTGGCAACTTCAAACTTTTGTATTAAATCTGCAAAAGACTGGGTTAATATGTGTTTAAAATGTTGACATAGATTTTTTGCCGACGTAACACTCGTCGCACGAGTTGAAGAGTCACTGGGAGGAGGCGCCGATGTCGGAATTCAAGCTCGCCTATCATGCGAATTGCTGGGGCAACCTCGGCGGAGACGCCGTTGGCGTTACATCGGTTACCAATCTTGCCTATCGAACCTTTGGGGACATGCGTCGTGCCTTTGCCGATATCGCAAAGGCCGGTTACGAAGGCGTCGAGCTCTTCGACGGCAATCTGCTCGATTTCAGCGCAGCCGACATGCGGACGCTGCTTGACGACAATGGGTTGACGCTCGTCGCGACCTATGCCGGCGGCAACTTCATCTTCGACGATATCCTGCCGGAGGAGCTTGCCCGGGTTGTGCGTGCTGCGGATCGCGCCGCCGAACTCGGCGCACCCCATCTCGTCGTCGGCGGCGGTGCAAAGCGCTTCGACGGCATCCGCGAGGCGGATTATCACAAGCTCGCAGCAGCGCTCGACCGGGTAAAGGAGATCGCCGAAGCGCGGGGTCTTGCCGCCCACTACCACCCGCATCTCTCGACAATTGTCGAGGGACCGGCGGAAGTGCGCAAGATCTTTGCACTTACCGGTATCGACTTCTGCCCGGACACGGCCCATCTCGCCGCTGCCGGTGGCGATCCGGCGGCGCTTGTGCGCGAACATGCAGCGCGCATCTCCTATGTCCATCTTAAGGGTTTCCAGAAGGAGCCCTTCGCGTTCACGCCGATCGACCGTGGCGACATCCCGACGGACGGGATCATCGCGGCCCTTCGAGAGACCGGCTTTGCCGGCTGGGTTTGTACCGAACTCGATTCCTGGCCTGATCCGCTTGAGGGAGCGAAAGCGAGCATGGCCTATCTTAAATCGGCCTGACGGTCGTGACCGGGGCGGGAGCCCCATTTTGGGAGGAGAAAGTGATGATAAAAAGACGAGCTCTGTTAGGCACGGCCGCCGTGCTGGCGCTCACTCTTGCATATGGTGCACCGGCATTTGCCGATCCGGATACCGCGCTGGCGGAGCTTCAGAAGACGGTTCTTTCCAAGGGACCTTCAGGAGAATCTCCGTCGCCTGCCTCCGATGTCACGTTGAGCGATGAGGAACTGGCCAAGATCAAGGCGATGAACGCGACGGCCGCCATCGTCATGCATTACGGCGGCAACGACTGGTCGCGCGCCCAGATCAACGGCTTGCAGACACAGTTCGCCGCCATGGGTATCAAGGTCCTTGCGGTGACCGACGCCGGCTTCAAGCCGGAAAAGCAGGTCTCCGACATCGAGACCATCATGGCGCAGAAGCCGAGCATAATCGTATCGATCCCGACCGACCCGACGGCGACCGCCGGGGCCTACAGGGCGGCGGCGGAGGCTGGCACCAAGCTCGTTTTCATGGATAACGTGCCGACCGGCTTTGTGGCCGGGAAGGATTACGTGTCAGTGGTGTCGGCTGACAACTACGGCAACGGCGTCGCCGCTGCGCATCTCATGGCGAAGGCGTTGAAGGGGGAGGGTGATATCGGACTTGTCTTCCATGCTGCCGACTTCTTCGTCACCAAGCAGCGCTACGATGGCTTCAAGGCGACGATCGCGTCCGACTACCCCAACATCAAGATCGTGGCCGAGCAGGGCATCGGCGGACCCGACTTCTCGGGTGATGCGGAGAAGGCGGCGTCCGCGATCCTCACCTCCAACCCGAACATCAAGGGCATCTGGGCGGTCTGGGACGTGCCGGCCGAAGGCGTGATCTCGGCAGCGCGCGTTGCCGGCCGCGACGATCTCGTCATTACCACGATCGATCTCGGCGAGAACGTGGCGATCTCAATGGCCCAAGGCGGTTTCGTCAAGGGGCTTGGCGCACAGCGGCCTTATGACGCCGGCGTGGTCGAAGCCAAGCTTGCCGGCTATGCGCTGCTCGGTAAGCAAGCGCCCGCCTTCGTCGCGCTGCCGGCTCTGCCGGTGACGCGTGAGACGCTGCTCGATGGCTGGAAGGCGGTTTATTCGGCCGAGGCGACTGACAACATCAAGTCAAGCCTCGGACAGTGACCGACCAGGCACGGGGCACCCAGGGTGCCCCGTGCCGAAAGACATGATCCGGCTTCGGCCGGTAGACGGAACGTGGCTCGCTGCAGCCGACCTCTTTCAGGAGAAAACTGATGACCAAAGTGATGAACGTCGCCATGATTGGCGGCGGCTTCATGGGCAAGGCGCATGCCATGGCCTACGCCTCCATGCCGATGTTCTTCTGGCCCGCACCGGCCATTCCCCACCGCAAGGTCGTCGTCGACGTGACCGACAGCACGGCGGACGAGGCGCGTCGGCGCTACGGCTTCGAAGAGGCGTCCTCGGACTGGCGGGCCGTCGTCAACCGGCCGGATATCGACGTCGTCGATATCTGCACGCCGAACAATGTGCATGCCGAGATCGCTATTGAGGCCGCTAAAGCCGGCAAGCACATCATCTGTGAGAAGCCGCTCGCCCGCACCGTCGCGGAGGCGAGGGCGATGCATGACGCGGTAAAGGCCGCCGGCGTCATCCATATGGTCGCCTTCAACTACCGCCGGACCCCGGCCGTGGCGCTTGCGAAGAAATATATCGAGGAGGGCCGCATCGGCCGTATTCTCAATTTCCGCGGCACCTATCTGCAGGACTGGTCTGCCGACCCCGATTCACCCCTTTCCTGGCGCTTCCAGAAGAAGATTGCCGGCTCCGGTACGGTCGGCGACATCGCCACCCATGTCGTCGATCTCGCCCACTATCTCGTCGGCCCGATCGCCGAGGTCAACGCGATCACCACCACCTACAACAAGACGCGGCCACTACAGCAGGGCGGTGTCGACAAGCTCGGCGCGGCAGAGAAGGCCGCGGACGCCGAACGCGGCGAGGTGGATGTCGACGATGAGGTTGTCTCGATGCTAAAATTCGAGGGCGACGCGATCGGAAGCCTGGAAGCCACCCGCAACGCCTATGGCCGCAACAACTTCATTACGCTGGAAATCCATGGCACCAAGGGTTCGATCCACTTCAACTACGAGCGCCGCGACGAGCTTCAGGTGATGTTTGCCGACGATCCGGCGGATGCCCGAGGCTTCCGCACCGTCTATACCGGTCCGGCGCACCCCTATGGCAACGGTCTTTGGCCAATCCCCGGTCTCGGCATCGGCTATTCGGAGACGAAGATCGTCGAGTGCTACGATTTCTTCTCGGCTATTGCGAAGAACCGGCAACCGAGCCCGAACTTCGAGGACGGACTGCTGACGGAACTCGTCGCCGACGCCCTCATCCGCTCCGGCGAAACTGGAAAGTGGGAGAAGGTGGGATGACTGCGAGCGCCGCTGCCGTCCGCATGACCGGCATATCCAAGGCCTTCGGAGGGGTACGCGCGCTCGACGACGTGTCCTTCGAGGTCTTGCCCGGGGAGGTCCATGCCCTGCTCGGCGGCAATGGCGCCGGCAAGTCGACGATCCTCAAGGTGCTTAACGGGGTACATCGCCCCGACCAGGGCGCAATCGAGGTCGGCGGCTTGCCCCTGACGACGCATTCGCCGGAGGCATCGCGCGCGGCCGGCATCGCGATGAACTACCAGGAAATGAGTCTGGTTCCGACTTTGACGGTTGCCCAGAACATCTTCCTGACACGCGAATGCCGTGACGGCACGGGGTTTATCGATGACCGGGAAGCCGAGCGGCGCGCAGCGGACATTTTCGCGCTGCTCGACGTCTTCGTCGATCCGAGGGCCGTGGTCGGCGATCTCGGCGCCGGCCAGAAACAGTTGACGGAGATCGCCAAGGCGATCTCGCAGGATGCCAAGGTGCTGGTTTTGGACGAACCATCGACGGCGCTTGCCGTTCCCGATGTCGAGCGGCTCTTCATCTTCCTGCGCAAGCTGAAGGCGAAGGGGGTGGCAATCATCTATGTCAGCCACCGTATGGACGAGATCGCTCGCATCGCCGACCGCGCGACGATCCTGCGCGACGGTCGCCACGTCATCACTTCGCCGCTGAGTGAATTGCCGATCGACACGATGATAGAGCATATCGTCGGCCGACGCTCGAAAGGGCTTTCCGACGTCGAGCGCGGCGAGGCCGTCAAGGGCGAAGTGCTGCTGCAACTCGCAAATGTCAGCGGCATTCAAAAGCCTAAGAACATTTCCCTGACGCTGCACTGCGGCGAAATCCTGGGGCTCGCAGGACTGCTCGGCTCGGGCCGTTCGTCGCTTGCGCGGGTGATCGCCGGCATCGACCCGGCCGTCAAGGGCGAGATATATATCAAGGGCCGCGCCGTCACGATCCGTAAGCCGGGCGACGCGATTGCCGCGGGTGTCGCGCTGGTGCCGGAAGCGCGTGCCACGCAGGGCATCATTCCCGCCCATTCGGTTGCCTCCAACATGATCCTCGCCGTCATCGACCGGCTTTCCACGGGTGGCCTCGTTGATACCAAGGCGGCAAACAACCTGACTGACGCGCAGATCGAGCGCCTGCGCGTGAAAACGGCGAGCCGCGACCACGCCGTCTCGACGCTTTCGGGCGGCAACCAGCAGAAGGTAGTTATAGGTAAGTGGTTGGCCACCAATCCGGACATCCTCATCCTCGACGAGCCGACGGCAGGCATCGATATCGGTTCGAAATCCGAGATTATCCGTCTGGTTCGCGAGCTTGCCGCCGCCGGCAAGGGCATCATCATGATCTCATCCGAACTTTCCGAGCTTTTGACCGCCTGCGATCGCATTCTCGTGATGTCCGAGGGGCGCGTGCACCAGGATCTGGCGCGCGAGGCACTGGAAGACCCGGCGGTGCCCCCCGATGATCTTGCGCACCGCCTCCAGGCGGCCGAACAGCGGCTGCAGATCGAAATCCAGAAAGCCCTTGCGGTTCAAGAGGTATCCAATGGCTAACGCCTTCTTCGCCAACTGGCGCCAGAACATCATCTACATTGGTTTCGTGGTCATCTTCGTCGTCTTCGCGGTGGCGTTGGCCGACAAGGGGTTCCTCAATCCGAACAATTTGCTCAACATCGTGCGGCAGACGGCCATGATCGCCGTCATGGCGATCGCCATGACCTTCGTGCTCTCGGCCGGTGAGATCGATCTTTCGGTCGGCGCGGTCGCTGGCCTTTCGACCGTCACCGTTGCCATGGCGATCGCCGTCGGAGGACCGGTCGCCGGGGTCGGTGTCGGCATCGCTACGGGTCTTGCGGTCGGTATGTTCAACGGATGGTTGACCACCCGCATCGGCATTCCCTCGTTCCTCACCACGCTTGCCATGATGGGCATCGCCAAGGGCGTCGCCATGTGGGTTTCCGCGACGGCTGCCGTGCCGATCCTGTCGCCCGGCTATTCGTGGCTCTTCGGCGGCGGCAATCTCGGCCCTGTGCCGGTACTGCTCTTCTGGATGGCCGTGCTCGGCGGCATCGGCCACATCGCGCTGCGGCGCTCCGGCTTCGGCCGGCGTGTGTTGGCGACCGGCGGCGGCGAGACGGCGGCGCGCTATTCCGGCATCGACACCAAGGCAATCAAGTTCAGGGTGCTGGTCATCTCTTCCTCCGCGGCAGCGCTCGCCGGCATGCTCTACGCGGGACGCCTGCAGTCCGGTCGTTTCCAGCTCGGCGAGGGTGATGAACTCTCGGTCATCGCCGCGGCGGTGCTTGGCGGCACGAGCCTTTTCGGCGGCAAGGGAACCGTAATCGGCACTATCGTCGGCGCCCTGATGATCGGCCTCATCAATAACGGTCTCATCCTGATGGGGCTAGAATTCAGCCAGCAATTGATCGCCCGCGGCGGCATCATCATTCTCGCCGTAGCGCTCAGCCAGAAGCGGAGCTGATACCATGACCGTTTCGCTCATTGCAACGCTGACGGCCCGTCCGGAAACGCGAGATGAGCTGTTGCACCTTCTCGTCAATCAGGTCGAGCCTACCCGGTCCGAACAAGGCTGCATCGACTATAACCTTCATGTCGATGCGGGCGATCCTTGCGTGTTTGTGTTCTACGAGAACTGGAAGAGCCAGGCGGATCTCGACGCGCACATGGAAATGCAACACCTCAAGCCGCTGCTAAGCGAGATCGACCGCTTGCTCGCAAAACCGATCGACATATGGCGGCTACTTTTGGCGGAGGCTACTGGAATAAGTCGGTCGGACTGCGTCTAAGCCGGGACACGGGCAGACCATCGCTAGTCTGTAGTCTAAGTCTAGGCGCGAAACGGCGAGGCCGCGCCTGTGCAACTCGGCGCTGGTGCGCGCGGCTTTGATCGTCCCTGTTCGACCTATCAAAGGCAGGGGTGCTCATCTATTATTTTCCGACGCGTCGATCGCCTCCCGCAAAGTTTCCGCGAGCTGCCGTCGCGTATAGGGCTTTGCAATTGGCCGGAATCGCGACGTGGCGCCGATGCGTTCGATGTCGGCGTAACCTGTGGCCAGGACAGCCGGCAGGTTCGGATGACGCGCCATGATCTCCCTCGCCATGGCGTGGCCGTCAATCGGGCCGGGCATGACGACATCCGAGAAAACCAGATGGAATGGGCCGTCGGTTTCCACTATCCTCAACGCTTCCGTTGCATCACCGGAGCATGTGACGGAGTAGCCGAGCGAAACGAGTATATCGGCGGCGAAATCCCGGACCATAGGATCATCCTCCACGACGAGAATGCGCTCACTGCCACCCTTGAGCAGCCCATTCGAGACAGGCTCCGCGTATGTTTCCATAGACGCAAGTCGGGGAAAAGACAGGAGAATGGTTGTTCCCTTGCCCGGCTCCGATTCAATTTCGATCCCGCCCCCTGATTGTCGCACGAAGCCGTACACCATGCTAAGACCTAACCCGCTGCCCTTGCCGAACGGTTTCGTGGTGAAGAAAGGCTCAAAGGCCTTTGCGCGCGTCTCCGCATCCATTCCGTCGCCGTTGTCGGAGATTTGGATCACCGCGTCGTCCCCGCTTTGCGCCGTCGAGATCACCAGCCTGCCACCATCCGGCATTGCGTCGCGTGCGTTGATGCACAGGTTCATGATGGACGCTTCCAGTTGCGCGGCGTCCGCTCTGACGTGACCTGCGGCCGGATCAAGCGCAAGGTGCAGGATGATCGTTTCGCCAAGAGCAGTCGACAGCAATCCCTCCATGGCCCGTATGGTTCTGTTGATGTTCAGCGACGCCGGCTCGAGGGGTTGCCGGCCCGCGAAGGTGAGGAGCTGGCGTGTGAGGGCGGCGCTTTGCCGCGAGGCCTTGTGGTTCAATTGCGCGATTGCAGAAAGTCGCGGATCGGCAATCTCGTCGGCTAATGTCTCCGCAGTCCCGATAATGACCGTCAGCAGGTTGTTGAAATCATGGGCGACGCCGCCCGTCAGTTGTCCTATCGCTTCAAGCCGCTGCGCCTGCAGCCGTTTTGCCTCGTTCAGCCGTGTCTCGGTGATGTCCCGAATGCCACCTACCATCCGGGTCGCATCGCCTGCGCCATTGCGGATGATATGGGCCTGATCGAGGACCTCGGCATAGGTCCCCGTTCCGCGGCGGAAGCGAAATTCCTCCTGCCACGTTTCTGCTCGCCCATCAATTGCTGCATGCACGCTGGACACTACGCGTGCGCGGTCGTCCGGATGGATCTTGGATTCCCATTCCCGAAAACCGTCCTCCACCGATATGTCCTCATGCCCGAAGACGGAGGCCATATTGCTATTCCATTGTACATGACCTCTTGCAATGTCCCAGTCCCAGATCGCGTCTGTGGTCATCATGGCGACGATCGAGAAGCGTTCCTCGCTTTCAGCCAGCTTTTCTTCCGTTCGCTTTCTGTCGGTGATATCGCGACCGGTCGCGACAAAATGGGTGGCGCGACCAGCGGAGTCGACAATGGGTGCGATGCTCATGTCTACCCAATACTCGCGGCCGTCCTTTGCGTAGTTGACAAGTTCGGCTCGGATCGCTTCCGACCGCGCGATGGCGCTGTTGATCTCGTCGATGGTGTTGGCGTCAGTCCGCTGCCCCTGGAGAAAGCCGGGGGAGCGGCCGATCGCGTCGTGTGGGGAATAGCCGGTGATCCTGACGAAGGCCTCGTTGAGGTAAACGATCGTCTGGTCGCCCCCTGGCTGGGATGCGGCCTTGGTTATCATGACGAAATCCTCGATTCTCGAGATTGCCATTTCCAGCAGGTGCAAGTGCTGATCGGCCGCATGCCGCTTCGTTACATCTCGGAAATACACAGTCAGCCCTGCCGGACCCGGATAGGCGGTGACCGAGAACCATGCGTCCAGGGACTCGTAAAATACTTCGAAATCGGCCGTCTGGTTTTCGCGGACGGCGCGCTCGTAGTGCTGACGGATGATCCCCGAGGAGGCCTCCGGAAACTCCTGCCAGATCAGGCGGCCTAGAAGCCCCGATCGCGGGCGTTCCAGCAGACATTCGGCCTGATGATTAAGATAGGTGAAGCGCCAATCGGTATCGAGCTGGAAAAACGCATCGCTGATGTTCTCCATCGACTCCGCTAAGCGCCGCTCAAGATCCCTTGCCGTATTTTCCAGCCGCTTGCGCTCATCGATATCCTGGAGGGCACCCTGTATTCGGGAGATGTGGCCCATCTCATCGCGGATCCCCACGCCGATTGCGCGAACCCATTTCCGCCGGCCCGTGCAATCAATGATCTTCACCTCGGTATCGTAGGGTAGACCGGTCGCAACGCAGGACTCGAAGTGCCGCGTGATCGCATCTCGCCATTCCGGCGCAAAATAGCCGATCCCTTCCTCGAAAGTAACCGGCCTGCCCCTTGGTCTCTCGTGGATCGCCCAGGTTTCATCCGACCATTCGATTCTCCGGTCCGGCAGATGCACCACCCATCCGCCGAGCTTGGCGGCCTTGCCGGCAATCTTGAGAAGAGCCTGGTCTCCAATGATATCGTGCGACCGTCGGGGAGCGTCGCGATGCAGGACCCCATCCTGACGGATTCGCCAAGCCATGATCAGCGTTGCGCCCATCACATAGAGCCATGCAGTCGTCGGCAGCCATGTCACGACGAAAGCGGAGATGGCGCCAACCAGCACTCCCCAGCAAAATCGATCCCTTGCACATTGCCTGAGACCGGTCATCAGGATGCCATAGCCCTTGCCAGCAGTTGCGTTTTTCCATTGCACGACTTGCATCCTCCTCAGACCTCGCTGATTTCAACCTCTCGATAGTCCCAAGCGATGCCGCAATCCATGAGGGATCACTAAATTTTACCTTATTTAAACTTGGCGCCACTGTCGCTTAACGGTGAGACGTTCTAATCGATGCCACCAACTGCCACCTTCCGCCCGCGGATGAGGTTCCGGCAAGCATGGAGGTCACACTGTGAAAGCGACAAAGAGAACGACCTATCTCAACCGCGTAGAATCCGACTACTTCAGCCGTAAGTGGTACCGCCGAAGCGTTACGCTCTTCTGCAATCTCCTCTTCACCGGAAAATGGATGCGTAAGACGCAAATCGTACGCTGCCTCGTCATGGAGATCAGCGAGGGTGGGGCGACGGTGCGGATTGGAAAGTCGCAGATTCCCGATCACCTTTACCTTGTTTTCGGCAGGTTTGACGTCTTGGTCGGCAGTATCGTTGTTGAGCGCGATCCGGGGGTCCTGCATCTTTGCTTCGTCAAAGAATTGAGGCCAGACTTCGTCAATCGGCTGGCACGTATGAACTCGTCGTTTTCCACCTTGGAAAGCCTCAGCCCAAGAACCATATCAGTTAGCGAAAACGTGCTGCCCATGCTGCGCCCAATGCCAGCCCCGCCCTATGATGGAGAGGAAAGAGGCTTTGGTTACCCCACCAAACATTCGAAGAGACCATGAACATAATGATCATCGAAGATCAGCGAGACGTCGTTGATATGTTGCGATTGAACTGGTCGGATTCCCGGGACCGGCTGGACTGTCTTGCATCCGTGAGGCAAGCGAACCGCTTCATTCATTCAAACGAACTTGCTGCCTATGATTGCATCCTCATCGACATCAACCTGACCGACGGGAGCGGCCTGGAGCTGCTTCGTGCAGCGCGCTCACGCTCCGACGTGCCTATCATCATGATCTCGGGCGTTGGAGACGCCGATAGCCGGGCGGACGCCATCAGTGTCGGTGCGGATGACTATGTGATGAAGCCGTTCAGCGTGAAGGAACTGCGCGCCCGTGTCCATCGCCTGCACGAAGCGCGATCAAGCCGCAGCACTCTGCGGCAGAGCGTTGCTTTCAAGATCGGCAATATAGATTGCGACATCGCACGCCTTTCCATGAATTTCGACGGCGTCAATCAGCCGCTGACCGCACTTGAAGGAAGGATACTGCAGGTCCTTTTCAATAGTGTGGGAGAAGACTGCTCAAAGTCGTGCATTGCACGTCAGGCGCTCTTTCGTGAACACGATCCTCGCGACAAGACGATCGACGTGTACATCAACAGGCTGCGCGGCAAGCTTGCAGAACTGGATGCCGCGAGCGGTGAGGTCATCAAGACGGTCCGCGGTGTGGGCTATCGCCTGAGCGAAATCCAACAACGGTAGGAATAGAAGAGCCATATGCTTCAGTGTGTTGACCGTCACCTGACTTCCGCGGAAACGTTTGGACGCGAAGGCCCCTCGCCGAACGAAGCGGCTCGCCTCAAACGTCTGAGAGAACTGTCCATTGTGTCGTCCGGTGCGGATCCGGTGCTCGATGCACTGGTCGAAGCTGCTTGCCTTGCGGCCGATGCGCCGATTGGCCTCATCACCTTGCTGGACGGCGAACGTCAGTGGTTCAAGTCGAAGCGGGGCATTGATGGTGTCGGGTCTTCCAGGGTGGATGCCTTCTGCGACTACACAATCCAGTCGTCGAGCCCCTTCGTTGTGCCGGACGCCGCTCGCGATGTCCGTTTTGCAGAAAACCCTTTCGTCACGGGAAACGATAGAATCCGATTCTATGCCGGCGTGCCGCTGGAGATCGAGCCTGGGCTTCGGCTCGGCTCGCTCTGCGTTCTCGATCGGGTGCCGCGACGTCTCGGGGCCGACGTACGCGGCTTGCTGGCTCGGCTGGCGCGTTGCGCCGTGGAACGTCTCCTGCAATCCGAAGACCGGTATCTGTTGACCCGGATCGATTCTGGTCGGCTCAATCGCGCGAAATTAGACAAGGCGGCGCTGGCCCTGGCGGAAGAGGCGCTCGCGGAGGGTCTCTTCGCACTCCATTACCAGCCGAAGATTGCGCTCGATACCGGACGGCGCGTCGGCTTTGAGGCACTTCTGAGGCTGAAGAGAGCAGATGGCTCGGCAATCGGTCCGGCGGCCTTTGCCGCGGCTCTGGATGACCCAGCACTCTCCAGGCGCATCGGCAGTTTTGTGCTGCAGTGCGCCGTCGCACAAGCCAGGGCGTGGGTGACGGCCGGCGTCGATTTCGGGCATATCGCGATCAACGTTTCGTCGTCGCAGTTAGTCGCGTTTCCCGACAGCCGCTGCCTTGTCGATGAAATCCTGGACGCGACCCGGTCGGCAGGACTGTCGCCTCGGCATCTCCAGATCGAGGTCACGGAAGGGGTCATGCTGTCGGAGCAGGGCGTCGATATAGGCATGCAGCTCGAGGCGCTGCGGGCGGCGGGCTTCATCGTTGCCTTTGACGATTTCGGCACCGGCTTCGCGTCCCTCGTACACCTTAAGGAACTTGCCTATGACCAGATCAAGATCGACGGCGCCTTCGTGCGTGCAATGACAAGTTCCAACGCCGACCTTGCCATTGTGAAGGCCATCATCGATATGGCAACGGCACTGGGAAAGCACGTTGTCGCCGAGGGTGTGGAAACCGTGGAAGAGCTTTCCGCACTACGAGAGCTTGGTTGTCACTATGGCCAGGGGTTCCTTTTCGGCCGACCCGCCAGCGCCTGTGATATAGAGGAGCCGCCCCGGTGGGAGAGACTAAGCGTTGATGCAGATGGGCAGGTTGTTCTGCACCGTTCTTGCGACTGGGGCAGATGCACACCGTCTTCGAGAAGCTTGGCCCTTGCCTGATTGGCATGGACGCCTGCGCGAAAGCTCACCGCTAGGCGCACACGCTGATGTTGGCCATGAGGTCCGGCACGATGCCGCCGACTCGACCGCCCTGTGCGAAGCTATCCCGCGGCCATCGATGCACTTTGCAACGGACGGCGCTCATAGCCTCTGGTCACTTGGTCGAGCTTTTCCAAGAGTCAGATACGAGACAACAAGGTAGGAAGCCAAAAAAGTAAAATTCTACAAATAGTTACGCCGCCCCTCCGACTCTATTTTCTCTGGCAAAGGCGAGCCAAAACGCCACAAAGAAGAAGTGAGGTGAAAAGGCGACCGACAGTCGCGTGCTCTGCGTAGTGATGAGCTTCAAGATCCAGCCCTAGTCTCGAAGTGGCTTAGGCCAACGTCGGGAAAAGACGGTGTTAAGCTGGAGCGAATGGTACCTCGCCGCTTTCCCCAGGGCGGTCCGCAAGTATCATAATCAATGCATCCCGCTCCCAAATGGGCGCTGCTTCAAAAACGAACTCAGGGTAGTTGCTGTCTCATGACGGCCCGACGACGGCTTCCCGCGGTGAACGACGACCTCTGTGTTAGTCACCTCATCGTGGCCCAGGCTTGGATATGCGGAGAAAGACAGTTGAGGACTGCGCGATCAATGAGTAGGTTCATGGCCGGAACCGCACGGTCTGCTGCTAGGTGGACCTGAAAGGATAAGACCGAGGTCCATAAATTGGCCCGTTACATCACGCCAGACTTCGTGCGAACCTGCAATGTAGCAAAAGAAAGGGCGGCTTATGTGCCGCCCTTTCGCGTAATGAGATAGATCACCACTAAGCCGGCCGTTCTTCGCCAGGCCGTGGCTTCCATGTGATGAGACGCTTCTCGGCCACATCGAGGAACAGGTCTATGATCAAAACGAATACCGCGAGGATGATGATCCCGCCGAACACGCCCACCGCGTCGAAGTTACCCTCAGAGCGCGCGATTAGATAGCCGAGACCGGCAGATGCGCCGAGGTATTCGCCAATGATTGCGCCGACCACGGCAAAGCCGACGGAGGTACGCAGCGAGGAGAGAATCCACGTTGCAGCTGCTGGGAAGTAGACATGGCGTAGCAACTCGGACCGCCGCGCCCCGAGGATGCGGGTATTCGACAGCACGACTGGGTTTACTTCGCGGACGCCCTGAAGCGCGTTGAAGAACGTGACGAAGAAGACCAGCGTGACCGCCAAGGCTACCTTCGACCACAGGCCGAGCCCCAGCCACAGGACGAAAATAGGAGCAAGCACCACGCGCGGGATCGCGTTGACGGCTTTAATGAACGGGTCGAGGATACGCGCGATAGAGGGGCTCAGACCGAGCCATACGCCGGCGGCGACACCAAGGCCGGTCCCTATGAGATAGCCTAGCACAGTCTCGCTGAGCGTAATGCCGACGTGCTTGTAAAAGCCCGGATCGCTTACCCAACTGATCACCTGGTTGACGATGTCATAGGGTGCCGGGAAGAAGAAGCGATCGATAAGGCCGTATGTGACGCCCAACTGCCAAGCGCCGAGGATTACTATCAGCAGTGTGATTTGGATTAGGCGGACGTTAATGGCCTGCATAGCTTTTCTCCACTTCTCCCCGTAGGGACGCCCAGATATCGCGGTAAAGGGTCATGAACTTTGGGTCGAGTTTGATCTCGGCCACGTCTCGTGGACGTTCGAGATCTACACCGAAGCTCTCGATCACACGACTGCGTGGTCCGGAAGCTAGAACAATAACGCGGTCGCCCAGAGCGATAGCCTCTTCCAGATCATGGGTGATCATCACCACCGCGCGCCGGTCTTCTTGCCAAAGCTTGAGCAGTTCGTTCTGCATCAAGTGGCGAGTGTGAATGTCCAGCGCCGAGAAGGGCTCATCCATCAAGATGACTTTTGGTTCGGTGATTAGCGCCTGCGCCATCTGTACGCGCTTGCGCTGGCCGCCCGACAGTTGGTGTGGAAAGCGTTTCTCGAAACCCTTGAGTCCAACTTTCTCCAACCAAGCAGTGACCTTGCGATGACGCTCTTCGGCTGCCACCCCGCGAAACAACAAACCCAACTCGACGTTTTGATATGCCGTCTTCCACGGCAGCAACGCGTCTTGCTGGAACAAGTACCCGATGTTGTTTTGCACGTCCTTGACGGGCGTCCCGTCAATACAGACCTCTCCTTTTGCCGGCTTCAGAAGGCCCGCGACCGCATTGAGAATTGTCGATTTACCGCAACCCGTAGGGCCCACGATGGCAAGGAATTCCCCGTTGCCGACCGTGAGGTTCACGTTTTCAACTGCGACAAAGGATCCGAACGCCATGGTGACGTTGTCTATGGTGACCATCGGGGGAAGGCCAGGTTGAGACACCGCCTCGATTTTCCTTACTGCGTTTGCCATTATTACACCCCTTAATTTTCAGCACTATGGCCAGCGGCTTCGACGAACTTGTTTGTGTACGTCGTGTTGAGGTCGATTGTGGCCTTGCCAACGCTTTCGTTGAAGCTCTTGAGCACTGCGAGAGGAACCTCGAGGTCCGCGGGCGTGAACCGGCCATCCTGCGAGAAGATTGCCTTCGCATTCTCGACTGCCTTGATGTACGTCTGCTTGTCGCCCGAAACGAAATCATCCGGGAGCTGGGCCACGATCTCCTCAGCAGAGTGATCCTTCATCCAATGAAGTGCTTTCACGGTTGCGTTAGTGACCTTCTGAATTACGTCAGGATGCTCGTTGATGTAGTCTTGGTTGGCATAGAGTACGGATGTTGGATAAATGCCTCCGTATACGGCCTTGGCACCGTCGTCGCTTCTTGCGTCGATTAGAATTTTACCCAGCTCACGCTCAACGACGATCGTGGCGGCGGGGTCATAGTTCACCAGGAGGTCGATCTTCCCTTGCTGGAGGGCGGCTACAGCCGCGGCACCAGAGCCGACGCCGATGATCGAGATATCGTTATCGGTCAGACCATGCTGCTTGAGATAATAGCGGATGAAGAAGTCAGACGAAGAACCTGGAGCAGTGATGCCGACATTCTTGCCTTTGATCGTTTCTGGCTTGGCCGGATCGAAGTCAGTATCGTTCTTGCCAGCGAGAACAAGACCTGAATTCCTTGCGAGCTGGACGAAGCCGACGACATGTTTGCCTTGGGACTGCATCTGGATCGTGTGGTCATAAAAACCGACAGCGACGTCGGTCGACCCAGCCACCAGGGCCTGGAGGACTTTCGAGCCACCCTGAGCGAAGTTCTCTGTCGTGACGTCCAAACCCTCCTCCTTGTAGAACCCGAGGCTTTCAGCCACCGGGAAGGGCAAGTTGTTGAGATTATAGGAGCCCACGCTCATGCGAACAGGGTCGGCGGCATGAGCTGCGGAAGTGAGAGACAGCGCTGTAGCTGCTGCCAAGAGATATTTACGCATGAGAATTCCTCCCTATGTGCTCGGGTCTTCGCCGGAGCGGTTTATGCAGCGTTTTCAACACGCTCTTTCGGCTTAGCGAAGGCGTATCCTTCGAATAGTCTCCTCGCGGTCCTCACAAGGCCCGCGACCGTCGATCCGTTTCGAGTCTCCAGCTGCACGTCGATCCGTCCGCTGGGGTGTTCAATACGAACTAGCGCCGGCAGTGATTGTTCGCCGACGATTTGTGCTGCTACCGTCCCTGGGGTCGTGGCGGCCGTGGCAATCCCGACGGCACCTGTGGTAGCGAGAGCAGGGTGGCAGTCATTGGGCATGAAGTATCTCACTGATATAGTTCCACCTTTCTTGGCTGCGGAAATCAAAACGGGTTTGGGGATGACCGTGTCGGACACATCTCCCATTCCCATCAATCGCCCTGCTTCAGTCCTAATGGAGGCAAGGCGGTCGATGAGCTCATGGTTCGCTGATAGCGATCCAGCGTCTTCGTAGCCAGTTACGCCTACGTCTGTGGCGCGAACAAGAACCATCGGAATTGCGCAATCGATCGCAGTGACTTCGACCCCGGCGATCACGTCTAGCGGCTTGCCCGTAGGAAAGAGCTTTCCCGTCTTTGCGCCGGCTGCGTCCAGAAAGGTGAGGGCGATCGGCGCGGCGAGGCCCGGAACTCCATCGATCGACGCGTCCCCCAGATAGATGACTTCGCCTTTCCGGGTCGGGACCTTAGCCTCGATGATCTTTCCCGTGTTCACGTTATGAATCCGTACGAGCGTGTCGAAATTACCGGCGGGCACAAGTCCAGCCTCGATCGCAAATGGACCCACAGCGGCGAGCATGTTGCCGCAGTTCGGTGAGTAGTCCACGAGCTGTCGATCGGTCCGCACTTGGGCGAACAGGTAGTCGACGTCTGCCCCCTGAACGCTGGCGGGACCGATGATTGCAACTTTAGACGTTACCGGGTTTCCTCCTCCAATTCCATCAATCTGCAACGGATGGCCCGATCCCATGATGGAGAGCAGCGCTGCGTCACGACCAGCTTGATCTGCGGGCAGATCGGAGGCCAGAAAAAACGGGCCCCGCGAAGTGCCGCCGCGCATAAGGACGCAAGGTATGCGTATCAGGTCGTTCATTACATGTCCTCGAATATTGCGTTAGTCGGATCAATCCGCCCGCTTATTGCAATATGCGAAACATCAGGCTATTTGTTAAATGCAATCTTTGAGGGGATTATTGCGAAATGAGCATCAATTGCGAGATTCTGGATCTCCGCGCTTTCCAGGCAGTCGTG
Source organism: Rhizobium sp. BK399 (assembly GCF_014194695.1). Taxonomy (GTDB): domain Bacteria; phylum Pseudomonadota; class Alphaproteobacteria; order Rhizobiales; family Rhizobiaceae; genus Rhizobium. Next base: position 87,156 of record NZ_JACIAH010000019.1, read on the forward strand.
GATCTCGAAAGTTTCAATCGGGCCGCCGAGGCACTCAATATCTCTCAACCAGCTCTGACAAGACGCATTCAGAAGCTGGAGCAGTCCATCGGCGCGCCACTACTCGATCGGACGACCCGTCACGTTGCAGCGACAGCCACAGGGCAGGAGTTGCTTCCGCTGGTAAGGCGGATGCTCGAGGAGTTTGATGGCTCGCTCTTTGCCTTAAAGGATGGAGGGTCTAAGCGCCGCGGACTAATCACGATGGCCTGTGTTCCGACCGCGGCCTTCTATTTTCTGCCCACGGTGATCAAGCAGTTCGGATCTGACTATCCCCATATCAGGCTTCGTATACGTGATTTGACGGCAAACGAGGGCCTTCAAGCCGTGGCACGGGGGGAGGTGGAATTCGGAATCAATCTGATGGGAAATTCGGACCCGGATCTTTCCTTTGAGCCATTGATCGATGACCCGTTCGTGCTTGCAATGCGCAGGGATCACCCCCTTGCAGCTCATCAACAACTGAACTGGGGACAGCTCGATGGCTACCCACTCGTTGTCGTCGATCGATCAAGCGGAAATCGGGCCTTATTGGATGGCGCGCTCGCGAAGCATAACCTCAGGCTGAACTGGTTCTATGAGGTCACCCATCTCAATACTTCATTGGGGCTTGTCGAGGCTGGGCTCGGCATCTCAGTTCTTCCAAGACTGGCGACCCCTCAGGAAGAGCACCCGTATTTGGTCTCGCGCCCTATCGTTGACCCAGTGGTTACGCGCACCATCGGGATCGTCCGCAGACGCGGCGCGCAGCTGTCGCCCGCCGCCGAGAAGTTCATTGAAGTGCTACTCAAGACTTGGAAGGACGGGACGCCCGTTCCGGCTGTTGCCTAGCATTCAATGCGTTGTTCGCGGAAATATGTTGAAGCCGGAAGTATCCGAACTCGCTGCGGGCGGAACGAGGCTGCGTCTTTACTACCCGCCTAAGTTAAGAGGCGCAGGGATGCTCCTCCGCTCGAAATGGCATCGCCGTGGCGGCTGGAACTCTCACTGCTCGTTGATGCCGCCGTTTGAGAAAGGACTTCCGTCGTCCCTCGCCGCGATCAAAAGGATCACGGGCGTCTCATGGGAGAAGATCGGTTCTGTGCTTGGCTGCACAGGGCAGAATGTCTACAACTGGACCCGAGGCGAGCAGGTCAAGGTCGACAACGCCGCTTCCTCGCACAGCTTCGTGAAAAAGATGGTCTACATCGATCGTGACAGCCAGGCGAAGTCGCGTGCTCGAGCGCGAGGGAACTCTCATACGTATCCACATTGGGCAGAAATACAGGAGCACTGATGTAGGGATGGCGCCCTTGGGGTAAACGAACTGGCGAGGTGAGGGACGATCATGGAGGAACACTGCCGACCCAGCAGCTAAGGTGCGGTGAGAAACGGGAATGGCAACATCTCCGACTATCTGTATACTCGCACGAGTGACAGCTTTGAATTACGATTGGAAATGCAGCGCCGCCTCGCCGCCATCCTGATAGCCGATGTCGTCGGCTATACTCGTCTCAGCCAGCTCGACGAGGAGGGAACGCGCGCCCGTTTCCAGGCTGAACTGCGTGATGTCTTCGAGCCAAAAATAAGCGAGCATCACGGACGTCTGGTCAAGCTCATGGGCGACGGACTGTTGGTGGAATTCCACAGTGTCGTCGACGCCGTTCGGTGCGCCGCCGACGTGCAGGCCGTCGAGGCTGAACGAAATGCAAAACGGATGCCAGAACGTCGGCTCGAATTTCGAGTAGGCATCAATCTCGGGGATGTGATCGTCGAAGACGACGACATTCAGGGCGACGGGGTTAACATCGCGGATCGGCTGCAGGGGCTAGCGGAGCCCGGCGGAATTTGCGTCGCCGCCAGCGTGCACGAGCAGGTCACGAATAAACTCGACTTCATTTTTGAGGACCTCGGTCCACGCAAGGTCAAGAACATAGCCGAACCGCTGCGCGTATTTCACCTGCGCGGGCGTGCCGACCCCGCGAACCAGCCGGTGCGTGCGCCGGCCCCCATGCTCGGCAAAGTCAAAATCGCTGTTTTGCCGTTCGCAAACATGAGCGACGACCCGCAGCAAGTCTATTTCAGCGACGGTATCACGGCGGATATCACCACCGAGCTGTCCCGCTTCCGAACCCTCTTCGTCATCGCCCCCAATTCGGCCTTCGCCTTTCGCAACGAGAAGATCAGCATAGCTGAAGTGGCACATAAGCTCGGCGTGCAATACGTCGTCGAAGGCAGCGTTCGCCGCGCCGCCAGCCGGATCCGGATCACGGCCCAGCTCATCGATGTGGTGAGCAATGCACATCTCTGGGCCGAAAGGTATGACCGGGAGTTGGAGGACGTCTTCGCGGTGCAGGACGAAGTCGTGCGGACGATCGTGGCGACCCTCGTGGGACAGGTCGAGGCGGCGGGCGCCCGGTTCGCCAAGCGCAAGCGGCCGGATGACATGGTTGCTTACGACTATGTCCTGCGCGGCCTCGAGGAGCTGAACCTGGAGGGCGAGGAGCATAACACACAAGCGCGATGTCTGTTCGAGAAGGCGGTTGAACTGGATCCAGACTATGCGGCTGGTCATGCATGTCTCGCCTTGGCGATCTACGTGCAATGGGTCGGGCCGCGCTCGTCGGGGGAACTCGAGCGTGCGCTCGCGAGTGCGCGTCGGGCGCTCGCCCTCGACGACAACGATACCCGCTGCCACAGGGTTCTGGCCCTCCTCTACAAGCGGCTTGAACAATATGATCGAGCGGAGTTTCATTCAGAGAGGAGCATTTCTCTCAACCCCGGTGACGCGCTATCCGCGATGTACCGAGCGCAGATGTTGCGAGACCTCGGGAGAGCAGATGAGGGCGTCGAATGGGCTCGCAAGGCGATGTCGCTCAACCCGTACCATCCCAACTGGTATTGGCGTTCATTTGCATACGTGCTGCACGATGCAGGACTCTATTGCGAAGCTTTGGATGCGTATAGCCGCATAGTAGACCGCCCCTCGTTCTACCATGCCTATGTCGCAGCCTGTCACGCCAAGCTTGGTCAAATCGAGGACGCGCGGAAGCATGCTGCGATGGCAGTCGAAGCGAAGCCCGATTTTTCAATCACGGAATGGGGCAAGAGGCTGCCTTACAAATTCGACGCCGATCGGCAACGATTCCTTGATGGGCTTCGTAGCGCAGGCCTTCCTGAATGAATCAAGCTCGTTGGCCATCGTTTCATAAAGTTAGCGACCTGGCTCACGCCGTAAGAAAAGCTGCCCCGAAGATCGAAGTGAGCTGCTGGTCACTACGAAGCTCTGGATCGACCACACGACATAAAAGGGTGCCAAAGCCACTTTAGCCGCCTTGTCTCACCTCTCCTCGACGTGGCTCAGCGCAGAGGCACAGGCCAGTCGCTGAGCGTTCTCAAGCGAGCGATCAGTTCAGCCGATCGGCCTCGTCGGGTGCGCCACCAATGTCCATATCTACCTCTGGCGCTGTGAGAGGAGGACCGGCGATGAAGATATTGAGGTCCTCGTATGTACACGGACCCGGCCAGACTCTCGGTGTCTTGGTGCAGTGGCCGAACGGTGTCGAGGTCTTCATTCGTCCTACGACGCTCCACAGGTTCGGGCCCCGTCTTGGCAGGTCCTTCACGCCAGTGACATGGCGGCTGGCGCAAGTGTAGGCGAAGCAGATGCACCTTTGATTGGATCGCCGTTCGCCAGTTTCGCTGAAATCGGCGCAGACTTCTGAACAACGATACCCTTGAAGGTAGGCGGCAATATCCGCATGAACGTGTTTTGCGAGGGGGTAAGCCGTTATTATAGAGGGGTTGCGTTTAGGATCACACCGCACCCTGATAGCGTTGACGTCTGCCCCCGATTCAACGAGCGCCTTGACGCAGTCGGGGCAGTTGCTGGCGACCGCGAAGTGCAACATACCCTCGCCACGTGGGCGGCATTTGGATTGGCACCATGTGCAACCAGCAAGCGGACGTGATCCGAAGACACCGTCAGGACGGCAGCGGTAGAGGCGTCCGAGCGAGGACTCCTTTTTCACGTCGGCCCCGCTTTAACAAGAGGTTCTGCTGCATCGGAATGGCCGCTACGCACCGCGACAACGAGAGGCGTGGCGCAATGATATTGGAGCCAATCCTCGAGCCTCCTTGCCGACCCAAAATACTTCCCAATTTCCTATGAGTGAGCAGGGCGCACACTCGGAGCTCCGACTGATCAACGTGGGAGAATCAAGTAAGGACCCGTATGCGTTCGCCGGCCTTTTCAAACTTCGCACCAGGATCGCGCCGGTTCATGGTGCATCAAGAGACTTGCTGTTAGGGCTTGGTGTCGTGACCTTGCCCCGTTGAAATAATCCATTTTGAAGTAAGCTCTGGCCCATTGAGAGGACCAGGGAATGAAGCGCAGCCGTTTCACAGACGAACA
>NZ_JACIAH010000020.1 GCF_014194695.1 Rhizobium sp. BK399
CACCACACCGTCGATGCGGTACTGTCCCTGCCGCTCGGTGACCGCAAAGGCGAAGGACCGGTCGCCGAGCGCCGACGTCACAATATCCCCCGCCCTGGTATTCAGCGCTCGGCCCTCGCCGGGCTGGCTGGCGACGTCGATGCGGAAGGAGGCGATGTCGCGGCTTTCGGCGCGATTGCCCATCAAGTCAGCCCAGTCGTCCACAAGGGCGGTGAGCGCCTCGCGACCCAGCATTGTATCGCCTGCCTGGTTCTCCATCACAAGCTCGCCATTGCGCGAGATGTAGCTTGCCATCGCCCCCAGACGCCCGCCTCCGGCAAACGATGCCATCTTCACCACCGCGGGCTGGCTGCCGCTGGCAAGGGCTGTAAAGCGCGTCGCCATTGGCCGCGGCGCCGGTGCATGTCGCCCCATGCCAGGATAACCGCTGGCTCGCACCGTCATCCCGCGGCGGACACGGCTGCCGTCCTCAGCGAGGCTGCGCCGGCGAGGCTGTTCATCGTCGGTTGCGCGCTTCCTGCCAGCCAGGCGCTCGTGCAGATAGGCGGCTCTGCGCTGCTCCCATTCCTCGGTAAAGGCGCCGAGAAAGATCTCCATCAGCCATCCCTCCTGATCGTGCGTCCCGGTCGGGCGGCAAGCCGATGCAGCTCCAGCATCAGCCCGGCAATGAGCGGCTGCAGCTCGCCAAGCGCAGCGACAATCTCGGGCGATCGTTTGTCCTGCCTTGAGAGCCGGACCAGACTGTTGAGGTTTACGCCGATTGCCCTGAGGTCACGGTGAAGGAGCTCGAAGACGGCGCGGTCCTCCTCGGTGAGCAACGGCAGGATGTCGGCGCCATCCAGTGTCAGCGACCGGATGAAGGCCGACAGCGTCATGCCAGCTTGCCTGGCTGCATCCTCAGCCGCACTCCATTCGGAGGCGGCAAAGCGAGCATGCACGACACGGTCCTTGCGCTGCCGCAAGGCGCCTGCCGCCGATGTTGCCTGCCTGACGTGAGCCACTGGTGTAACCCTGATCGAACAGCCGCAGGCGCCATCGACGGCCCGTCCGTCGATCGTCAGCAAATTTGTATCACAAATTTGCGTATCCTGCCAAACCAATATAGACTGTTTTGGTTCGCATTTGCAACCCGTCACTGGATGCATACCCAGAGCGCGAGGCTAGCCGGCGTATTGGGAAAAGTCTTATCTCGCCATCACACCACCATGTCGTGTGAACACACGATAGTTCGATGTAGCAAGAAAGTATTACGCTATGACATAGGCATAGCCTGCTTTCACATTCTGTGGACACGTGTCCACATCTTACCGTCGTGAGCCATGCCCGATCGGTGGGTGCCCACGATGGGGCAGATTGTCCACATCGCAGGGTCAAAAACGACAGGCTGGACGAAACGCAAAGACGAACTATAATGGTTCATATTCTGCGATATCTGGCGGAGCTGACGATGTCCCTGATCTATGCAGTGGTAAGCAACAAGGGTGGCGCTGGGAAGACGACCTTGGCGACACTTCTGGCCGGGGAGTATGCGCTTGACGGGCGGCGTGTCCTGATGGTCGATGCCGATGGCCGCCAGAATCTCGCCGGCTGGTGGAAGCTGTGTCACGCCAAAGGCAACGTTCCTGGCAATATCGAGGTTACCATCGCGGCCACCCGCAAGGCGGTTGCTGAGACCATAGATCGATACCGCGATGCCTTTGATGTGATCCTGGTTGACGCCGCAGGGGTCGACAGTGTGCTGCAGACGACAATCATCCGATCCTCCGACGTGGTGTTGTCGCCGGTCCAGCCAGGCATCAAGGAGATCGAGGCAGCAGGGCAGACGGTCGCCGAGGTCAATGACATCAACGACCGCTATGGGCTGTCTGTCATCCACATGAACGTTCGCACCCGAATTACCCTGCCTGGCCGAAGCCTTGCAGCCTACCGCTTCATTCGTCCTTTCGTCGCTGGCCTCATCGAGGCGAACTATCAGACCATGCTGCTGCAGACGGAGCTGTTCGAGCGCAACGTCTACCGTGACATCCAGAACGGTCTTGGCACGCTGCAGATGCAGGAACTGACCGAAAGCGTGCGCAAGGCGCGCCTTGAGGTAAAGGCCCTGGTTGAGGAGATCGAGCTGCGGCGGGTGGCGGCATCAGATGAGGTGGCAGCGTGAGCAAGGACACAATCGACATTGAGCAGTTCTCGCTTGCACCGCGTCGCGAGCCGGAAGCCAGGCGAACCCTGGTGGATGCGAAGCGCAGTGTCGAGGCGGCAGATAATCGCAGCGCTCCGCTGACAAACACGGCGAAATCCTTGCCGCCGCAGGCAACGGAAACGTTGTTACCTCGGCTCCCTGAAGAGGAGCGGCGCGGCCGCGCTGCAAAACGTGGCAGCGAACAGCAGGAGGCTGCACGGCGGCTGAAGAACCTGAAGCGGGCAAAGGACCGGGCAGTCCGCTTCTACGTCAACGTGCCGCTGGAGCAGGCGGTGAAGGAGAGGTTGATGCGGGCGGCCCATGAGAACGACGTGAAGATGACCGCGATCCTGCAGGCGGCCATCGACATCTATCTGCAAGACAATGGCTATTGAGAGACAGCATCGAAGGCTGCCGGTCGATCCGGCGCGCTTCGATCTGCAACGGGCAAAGCTGCCTCAGAACGGCGGCTCCGGCTCGATGCGGCCGTCGAGTTCGGCCCAGATGACTTCGCGTTCGGCAAGCGCCAGTTGGAGTTCGGCTTCGATCGCCTTGCGCTCCAGAAGCGTTTCGGCATTGCGGGCCTCGGCGCGCAGTTCTTCGATGTGCTGGTCGATGGTCATCCTCGTCTCCGTGACTGATGTGACAGATGACGGCGGCAGGCAGGGCGGGGAGAGACAGGTCAAGGCGCGCATGCGACCGGCAGAGCCGGCGTGCGGAGGAACCAATTTTGTCGCAGCGTAGTGCAGCGAAGCGAAGAGAAAATCGGAGGGGCCGTGCGGCCTTGAGCTGGCTTTGCCCACCCTGCACACTGGCCCGGTCTGAGCTGACAGTTTTAGCTCTCGTGTGGCACCAGTTTTTCCCTTGCGTCCGGGTGCCAAGAGTGCTGCCGTGACGAGATGCCGCCGCTGCCGCGGCAAGGCTAGGGTTGGGATGGCCATCCGCATGCGTTGGGCATGACAGTGATCAAAGCAGTGTGAGGCAAATCAACGAAGCCGTTGTGAGGGAAAAGACGCTTCCAGAGTTTGTGATGGCAACGGCAAAGCACCAGGCAGCCAATCGGCGCGATGCGACGAGCAAGATCGCCGCCGCCAGGAGAGCGACGTTCATGGCGGCAATGCGCTGAGCGGCGCGCTCAACAAGTGACGGGCGAAAGCCCCGCCCGGATCTGGGCGGGGCCTCATTGCGTGGCCTATCTGCGGGCGCTGCGCGACCAGATGAGCTGCAGTCCTTCCTGGCCCTGGACTTCGGCCAGCGTCGCGTAGATCGGTGCTGCAAACGAGGGGTCATCGAGCTTGACCGAGATGTAGTCGCGTTCGCTGTCGCGAGCCTGCTTCAGCCACCCGGCGCCGAACTCGACACCTGAGCAGAGCACCCGGAAGTCCGGAGCATCTTCCGACGAGCGTTCGACGCGAACGATCTTGGCTTTGACATTGAGGTTGAGAGTTTTGATCGTGCCGGTGAAGCCGTCGCTGGAGGCGGTGAAAGAGCCGATCGTTGCCATTGCTGTCTTCCTTCTGTTGATCGGGTCGCGCCCATCGCGTCCTCGATGGCTGTCGATGAGACCGAAGACGGGCGGCGCGCATCTTCAAAGACCGCAACGAAGTGGAGGACGGCCTGGTCGAGGCTTTCTTGTCCGCGCGAGGAATGACGGCCCTGGCCGGCAGGGGAAGAAAACGAGCCGGCCGTTGCGCCATGCCGAACGAGCCGAGCAAGGCGAGGCGGTCTTGGGTCAGACAAGCCTCATCGAGACCGCAGTGGAGCGTCCTGTCAAAACGGGGGACACAGCCAGGCAATCACCGCGAAACGCCCGCACGATGCCGTCTCCGCTCGATCGATCCGGCGACATGTCCTGACCTGGTAGCCTTGTCGCAACGCTCCGCAGACGTTCACGGCCTGCCGGATATTGTCGGTCGTCGGGTCTGCGCGCCAATGGGACAGGATCCGGGCACCACGCGACCGCATCGCCGGTTAGCGCTTGTTGGAGTTTATGCAGGTCGGCGTGGCGCTTTGCCTGGAGCCAGATTGGGCAAAACCGACGTGCCGCGAAGCCTGACGAATTGTCTTCAGCGTGCGGTATGACGAGATTGACGACGTCCTTGAAGGCCGGCAGTTGATGGACAGGCGCTACAGCGCATCCTAACGGTGTATCGATCCTCAGCCCACAAACCCGCACTTCTTGCCGCTAGCAGAAGACAGCGTTGCGCACCATTTTCGGTGTCATGCCCGGTCGTTTCAGATTTATGAAACTCAGTGGCGTCAGTGGCTCGCGCTCACTCCTGACTGGCTATGGCTGTGGTCTTTGCTTCTGCCTGTACGCGGGTTTCGGTTTGCTTGGCTGCCGAGACAAGACGACGTTGCGCGCGAATGGCGTGCCATTGCTGGTCGATCAGGACACCAATCAGGATGACCCCGCCCATGACGGCAAAATTCAATGACGACGGGATGCCGAGGAGGTTCACCAGGTTTTGCAATTCCTGGAGGAGGATCGTGCCGAGCACTACCCCAATGATGGATCCCTCGCCGCCACGGAGTGAAAAACCACCTAGCACCGCCGCTGCGATCGCATAGAGTTCATAGAATTGACCATGGCTGGCCGGTGAGATCGAGCGCGTGTACATGGCGAAGTAGATGGCGGACAGGGCGGTGAGCAAACCGCAGATGACGTAGGCCGCCATGATCATCCGGTCGGTCCGGATGCCGGAGTAGCGGGCAGCTTCCTCGTTTTTCCCGATTGCATAGAGGTAACGACCAAACACCGACCGGTGTAGCACCACCCACATCACAACGGCGATGACGACAAGCGCAATGAAGGTGTTTGGCACGCCGTAGAACCGACCGGCCGTGAGGAATTCAAGTTCAGGGAAATTCTGGCCGAACGCAAATCCCGCTGTTCCGTCGGCGGTGTAGAAGCGCGCGGCACCGCGGTAGATCAGAAGACCGCAGAGTGTGACGACGAAGGGCTGCAGGTTCAACCGGGTGATGAGCCAGCCATGAATCGCCCCGATGACTGCCCCGAGCGCCAGGATGAGCGGAAGGGCGAGGGTCGGGGACATGTCCTGTACAGCGATGAAATCGATGAACAGCACACCGAGGAGCGCCACCAGCGACCCCACGGAGAGTTCGATGCCGCCGGTGATGATCACGAAGGCCTGACCAATCGACAGGATGCCGAAAAGCCCGATGAGATTTGATGTATTCGCAAGATTGATGGGTAGCAGGAAGCGTGGATTTATGATCGCGACGACGATGCCCACGACGATGATCAGCAGCAGAAGTCCGAGGTCTTTTTTTGTCATCGCGTTTCCGTTCCGATGCCTGTTCCGTAGGTCGCGGCCCTATTTTAGCCGTTTGCCGACGGCAAGCAAAAGCACGCTTTCCTGGCTTATCTCCTGATCGTCCAGTATGCCGGCGATCTGGCCCTCGTGCATGACGGCGATCCGGTCGGAGACGCCGATCACCTCTTCCATGTCGCTCGATATCATCAGGATCGCGACGCCGGTGTCCGCAAGTGCTCGCATCAGGCCATAGATTTCGTTCTTGGCGCCAATATCGATGCCGCGTGTAGGCTCGTCAAAAATCATGACCTTCGGGCTCATCGACAGCCATTTGGCGAGAACAACCTTCTGCTGGTTGCCGCCGGACAGAGTGCCTGTCCGCGCCGAAACGGAGGGCGCCTTGATGCCGAGGCGGGCACGCTGCTTTTCGGCCGCGGTCCTTTCTCGGTCGGTGGAAACCATGAAGTTCGTGGCAAGGGCGGGGAGATTGGCGAGCGTTATGTTTGCTGCGATCGGGAGGTCGAGAAGGATCCCGTTGCGTTTGCGATCCTCGGGCACCAGGAAGATACCGTTTTCAACGGCGTCTCGCGCGCTGTTAATGGCGATTTGCTTGTCATCCTGCAAGACCGCTCCGCCATAGCTTCGGTCAATGCCGAATAGCACTCGCGCCAGTTCGGTGCGGCCCGATCCGACGAGCCCTGCAAGCCCGAGAATTTCGCCGTAGCGTATTTCGAGATCGACGGGCCGGCCAGGATAGGCGCCAGTCCGAACCATGCTTGCCTTTAACGCGACCGAGCCAGGCGATCGCCTTGGCTTTGCCGTTCGTGCCGCCAGGACGCGGCCGATCATCAGCTTGACCATCTGGTCATGACCAATATCTGCTCTGGCAAGTGTGCCGACCAGCATGCCATCGCGCAGCACGATAACCCGGTCAGCGACGCGCTCGACTTCGTGAAGTCGGTGCGAAATGAAGATGACGCTGATGCCATCCGCCTTGAGCAGATTAATAATGCTCAAGAGACGCTCGGTTTCGGCCAGAGGGAGGCTCGAGGTCGGTTCGTCGAAAATAACAAGTCTGGCGTTGATGGAGAGCGCCTTGGCAATCTCGACCATCTGCTGTTCGGCAAGTGAAAGGGAAGCGACCGGTGTATCGGGCGTGAAATGCGCCCCTACCCGCTTCAGAAGCGGCTTGACCATGTCCCTCAACCGGTTCCGGTCAACGAGCCTGAAGGGACCTGCCTTGAGTGGTTCACGACCGAGGAAGACATTGGCAGCGACGTCGAGATTCTCGAACAGATTGAGTTCCTGATGCACGAAGGCGATGCCCGAGGCAATGCTCGTTTCGACGCTGAGCGAATGCCGTTCGACCCCGTCGAGCAGCATTGTACCCCGATCGGGTGCGATCACACCCCCGAGGATCTTCATCAGGGTCGACTTCCCCGCACCGTTCTCGCCGACGAGGCCGATGACCTCGCCGGGGAAAATGTCGATCGACAGTCCGTCGAGAGCGACCACACCCGGATAGGTTTTTCCGATGCCGGAAAGGGTGAGAAACGGCTTCTCCGGAAGTGGTGGTGGTATGTCGTGGTTGTTTGCGGACCGGTCCATGCTGCTATGCCACTGGCTTGGGACATCGTTCGCGGCAGCGATTTCGCATCGCTGCCGCGAAGGAGATCTACTTTCCTGCCATGGCCTTCAGGTTAGCGGCATAAGCATCGACGTCGTCCTTCCCGACGATCACGGTCGGAATGATGATGAGCTTGTTCTCCGGTATCCCTGACTTGTCGCCCTTGAGGTAGGAGGCCATCAGCTTCATGCCTTGGTAGGCCCACTCGAACGGCTGCTGCACGACAGTCGCGGCGACCGTACCTTCCTTGACGCCCCCAAGTGTGATCGGGTCGTCGTCAAAGCCAACGACAGTGATCTGGCCAAGTTTGCCCGCATCACGCAGGGCCTCGTAAATCCTAGGCGTGTTATACGAGTAGAAGCCGACCATGCAGGTGACGTCGGGGCTCGCAACAAGAGCATCCTCGACATTCTTCTTTGCGCGGGTTTGATCGATATCGTCACCGCGCACGTCGGTCAGCTCAATCTTTGTTCCTTTCAAGCCGTCCTTCATGCCCTGGATGCGCTCCTTGGCGTTGTCAGCTCCAAGAAGGCCCACGAAACCGATGCACTTGCCGCCGTCCGGCATCGCCTTCTTGGCAATCTCGGCCGCCTGCTTGCCGGCGTCGATATTGGAAGAGCCGATATAGGCAACGCGATTGGTTTGCGGTGCGTCGCTGTCTGTGGTGAACAGCGCGGTCTGCGAGCCGATCTTGTTCAGCCCATCAGTCGAGGTCTTTGGATCCACGGCAGAAACCATGATCCCCTTGACGCCCGCACTGACAAGATCGTCCATCAGGCGCTGCTGCACGGCAACGGATGCCTGCTCAGGATATTTCAGTTCCATCGTGTAATCAGGCATTTCCGCCTGCGCCTTCTTGACGCCTGCCTCGGCTGCCTTCCAGAAATCGGAGGCGCCGTTGACCACGAAGGCAAGCGTAGGCTTGTCGGCAGCATGGGATGACGTGACCGACGCGACGCTCAGCATCAGTCCTGCAATGAACAGGGCAGCATTAGTCTTCATAGGCTTCATAGTACACCTCCCGAGGGGGCCACCGGTGCGTGTGCCCGTTTTGCGACTGGCGGCCGGATGCATGCGCCTCCTCCAAGGCGTCGCGAGCGCGACCAATGCATCGTTCCGGTCGTCCTTGCTGACGGTATACGAGTTTCTTGATTAGTAAATAGTAATATTAATTGGATTTTCAGATTTCTTCAAAGCGATCAAAGCGTTCGTACAGCCCACCGCCCGACCTGTCCAAAATGGTCGTCGCTGCCTCCAAATCCGCCAATTGTGCTTCCCGCCGCCCGTTTCCTTGTCTGCCGAGGACCACCGAGGATTCGCTCTGTCACCTCTCTGTGGCATTCCGTCGCTGCCGTTTGCAAATGCTCGCGGGCGCGCCAATTGCTGAATTCCAAAGCCGCGCCAAGCGCGCTTTAAGACGACGGATCGAGGATGTCAGATCAAGCCATAGTCGACTGCTTTAGTATCCACGAGGCAGTCCAGTTCCTGAGACACATGTCCCATCAGACGAGAATGCGAATCCTGTGCGCGCTCGCAGGCGGAGAGCGCAGCGTTGGGGAATTGCAGGACGCGCTCGACATGCCTCAGGCTGCAGTATCTCAGCAATTGGCGAAGCTGCGATCGGGAGGCATCGTTACGGAACGACGGACGGGACGCCAGGTCTACTACCGGGTTCTGCATTCCGAGACGATCGACCTGCTTTATGTGCTCTCAGGCATGTTTCCTTCTCGTGACGAATAGGTAGTCCAGGGCGTCCCGACTGGCCGGCCGCGCGCCTGCCGGTTTGTCGGTCGTCCCGATCCTGTGTCTCGAGGTCGGTTTCGTTCCGTTGTCTTGTTGGTCCAATCGTGAGCGTCCGGTGAGCTGTTTTTGCTGATCGGGCAAATCAGGCGATGTTCTGGCATTCGAACCAGCATTAATGCTGACATTAATACCAGAACAAAGAGGTTTCATGGCTCGCATAGAGATCATGTCCGGTACCGAGCGCAGACGGCGTTGGTCGGACGAGGCGAAGCTGAGGATACTGGCGGAAGCTGATGAGCCCGGTGCTCGCATTGGTGACGTGGCTCGCCGGCACGACATTCATCCGGGCCAGATCCGATTATGGCGGCAATCATTCAGCTATGCCGATCGGCCGACGGTGTTCCTCCCGGTGGAAATCACCGAGGAGGTTGGCGTAAGCCAGCCGACTACGGCGGCAACGAGGCCGGCGATCGTGGAGATCTTGCTTCGAAACGGTCGGCGCTTGAAGGTTCCGGCTGACGTCGAGTTGAAGCTGCTTGGTCCGCTGGTCGCTTGCGTGGAGGCGGCATGATCGGGCCATCGGGGAACGTGCGGGTCTATCTGGCCTGTGGGGTGACCGATATGCGGCGTGGCATTGATGGTTTGTCCGCGCTGGTGGAGACGGTGGTGAAGGAGGCGCCGGGCTCGGGCGCGATCTTCGGCTTCCGCGGAAAGCGCGCTGATCGGATCAAGCTTCTTTGGTGGGATGGCCAGGGATTCTGCCTGTTCTACAAGATTTTGGAGCGCGGATACTTTCCCTGGCCGACGGCGAAAGAGGGCGTCGCGCACCTGACTCAGGCGCAGCTTTCCATGCTCGTGGAAGGGATCGACTGGCGTCGGCCGGCATGGACTTCGGCTCCTGGCCGAACGGGATAAAAGCTATATTTTGCAGGGACATCCGAGGCATAACGCTGGTGCATCAGAGGCAAATCGGCTAGATTTGCGGGTATGGAAACAGCGCCGCTGGACAGTCAGGACGAGCTCACTGCTTTGCGCGCACTGGTCGCCGAACAGGCGGCGAAGCTTGAGAGCCAGGAAGCCGAGGTCATCAAGCGTGACTCCATAATCGGGCTTCTTCGCGCACAACTGGAGCTGCTCCGACATCGGCAGCATGGCGCCTCTTCGGAAAAGATCGACCGGAAGATAGAGCAGTTCGAACTGATGCTGGAGGAGATTGAGGCCTCCCGTGCCGAGGCTGAACTGCGCTCCGGCAAAACTCCTCTGCCAGAGTTGGACGACGCATCCGAGAAGCCGAAGCGCAAGCCCTTGCCCGATGGTCTCGCCACCGAAGAACTTGTCTATGCGGCTCCCTGCAATTGCCCGACTTGCGGTGGCACCTCGTTCCTGAAGGCGGCCGACAGGGTGGTCCAGGTGTTGGAGCACGTGCCGGCGTCGGTCAAGATTGTCCGGCATATCGAAAAGCGCATGATCTGCAGGGAATGCGATACGACGGTGGCTGGCGAGATGCCGACCTTGCCGATCGAGCGCGGCAAACCCGGGCCGGGACTGCTCGCCCATATCATGATCGCCAAATTCGACGATCACATCCCCCTCTATCGCCTCTCCGAGATGTACGACCGGTTGGGGATAGACATCTCCCGATCCGTGATGGCCGACTGGGTCGGCCGCGTGTCTGCTTTGCTGACGCCACTCGTCTTGTTGATCAGGGCCCATATCGCAGCACTCGACCGAATACATACGGACGATACCCCGGTCGATGTTCTCGACCCCGGGCGGGGGAAGACAAAAACCGGCAGGGTCTGGGTCTACGTCTTTGACGGCAGTGGCTATCAATCCGCCACTCCTGCAGCCATCGGCTATTACTACAGCCCTGACCGCAAGGGCGCGCATCCGGCTGACCACCTGGCAAGCTTCAGCGGCGTCATGCATGCAGATGGCTACGGGGGTTACAAGAAACTCTACGGCAACCAGATCATCGAAGCTGCCTGCATGGCGCATGTGCGCCGCAAGTTCCATGATGTGATCAAGCTGAAGCCGTCGCCGATCGCTGATGAAGGGCTGTCGCGCATCGGCGCTCTCTACGATATCGAGAACCGTATCCGAGGGATGTCGGCTGACGATCGGCGCACCCTGCGCCAACACCATGCCCGACCAGTTCTGGACGATCTCAAGGCCTGGATCGAAACCACGCTCTCGACTTTGCCACAGAAACAGAGGCTGGCCGAGGCGATGCGATACGCCCTGTCGCGATGGGCAGCCTTGAGCGTCTACATCGATGATGGCCGTGTCGAAATCGACAACAACATCGCTGAACGAGCCATGCGTCCACTCGGAATCGGAAGGAAAAACTGGCTTTTTGCCGGCTCGGACAAGGGCGGTGAGCGCATCGCCAACATTCTGACCATCATCGAGACGGTCAAACTGCAAGGCCATAATCCGGAGGTCTATCTGACAGATGTCCTGACCCGGATCCAGGATCATCCCAAGGATCGACTTGAAGATCTGTTGCCCTGGAACTGGACGCCGGCAAACGGTCGGTGCGAGGCTGCCTGATGGCTTGCTCAAGGTTCATCTACACGCTCAACCAAGTCGCCGGCATGGTAGGCGAGAACCTCGAACTGATCGAGGAAATCACCGCGAACTCGGACAACATCTCCGAGGGCGAACTGGTTTACGTAAGTGATGGCAGTGAAGATGGCACGAAGGGCCTGACCGAGAATGGCATCGAAGAACTTCAAAGCCTACTCGCCGACATCAGGACCTGGGACGGCGGTATCCGCGAGTTCCTCATCGACACACAATGCGATCCCGACATGATCGACCGTGTCATGGCCGATGAGATGAAACGGGGCCAATAGCTCTCGACACTTGAAAATGCCTTCGCCGGACGCTCACGTCCAATCAGGTCCCTGGTCTTCCTTTTGATCCTTGCAGCAAGGCACCGGCATCAGGTCACCGGACGGCACGATGGACGCCTCGCTGCATCTGCGATGGCGCAACTGCATCAATCTTCATCACCTTCGCGATCGCGCCTATAAAACAGGCGGCATGCGCATTTGGGATAATGCCGACCGTTTTCCGGCAGGCGCAACATCGCACATTTCGACTACGGAAACCCGTAATGGGCTTTCCAGACGTCTCCGGAGCCCTTTGAGAGCCGGTTGGCACGAAGAATGCATGGCGAAATCAGGTGTAATGTCAGGAGGGAAAAATGACCCCTTTGATTACCGATATCGTCAGCGCCACTGGAAAGCTTGAAGCAGCAATTCTGGATATTACCGATGCAGGCCCGGCCACCATTGATCGCTCGAAGTCAATGAGAGCCAAGGCAAAACTTCTTCCACAGGTGCTGGTGAAGCATTATCCGGAACTCTCATGGATCGAGCGGGAGTTGCGGGGCGTTTTCGAAGCCTGCTCGGACGCGATCGACCGCAAGACGGTCAATCCCGTGGTGGCAAGGGCGGCAATATCCATTGCGGAAGAATACCGCCAGGTCATCGGCGCCATGAAAGACACGAGGGCGTTGTCGCGTCGCCTGTCATAGCCGTGTCCAGATGAGGGAGACGCAGATCACCTTCAAGGTGCAACCTCGCATATGCACCGTATCCCCGGTTTGCGTCAGCACGCCGTTGAAGGTTTTCCGACTCTCGGGCTCGACAATGCTTCCGGTGAAGTTGCCGTTACTGCCGCGGAAGGACCCGATCCGCTTGCCAGCGTTGTTTCCGGTTTTCATCGTGATGCAGTAACCTTGGGCGCATTCGTCAATGGCGGCGGTGGTACCGACTTGTGTCTTCCAGGTTCCGACGACAGGCTCTTGAGCCAAAACACTGGAGGCCACAAGCGTCAGCGACGCCGTGATCAAACCCAGCCGTTTCATGGTTCGCTCCCTCTCTGATGACCAGCTAGGGCCGCTTCCGGCCTAAGGCGGTGGAGTATACGCTTTCAGGGCGCTCTGCTCCAGCGTTCCTTGGCCTGGTGTCTCCATCTGCCCGGGACAGGGTCCCGGGCCGACCATCCTTCACTTACGCTTCCAGCCACTTTACCTGTTCGGGGGTAAGCTTGATGTCGAGCGCCGAGAGGCTGTCCTCAAGCTCGGCGATGGTCCGTGGCCCGATCAGCGGAATGACCGGAAAAGGCTGCGCGATCACATAGGCAAGCGCGATGTGGATCGGGCTGCGGCCCAGCCTGATTGCCAGCTCTATGGCCCTGTCGCGGCGTTCGAAATTCCGGTCCGAGTACCAGCACCGCACGATCTCCTCGTCGTCATGCTTGTCACGTCCGGCACGGTCGGTGAAGAAGCCGCGTCCCTGGCTGGACCAGGCGAAATTCGGTATCTGCTTCTGCTTGAGCCACGTCTTCCAGTCGTCGTCGGAGGCTGCCACGCATCCAGCCCAGATCGGGTCGAGCATTTCTGCGAGCGAGAAGTTGTTCGAGAGCGCAGCCGGCGCCGTCTTGCCGGTCCTGGCAGCATAGGCTGCTGCTTCATCCATACGCTCGCGCGTCCAATTCGAACCGCCGAACAGGCCACGAATACGGCCTCGGCGCACCTCGGCATCCATCGCATCAACAAACTCTCCGACCGGAACGTCGACATTGTCCCGATGCATGAAATAGATGTCGACGTAGTCGGTCTTGAGCCGGTTCAGCGACTGGTCGAGCTGCTTGGCGATGATATCGGGATAGCAGAGCGGAGAATGGGCGCCCTTGCCGATCAGCACGATCTCCTCGCGCGGGACCTGCCGGCTGGTATGCCAGTCTCCGAAGATGCTTTCCGTCTTGCCACCGCCGTAGACGAAGGCCGTGTCGAACACGTTGCCTCCTGCCTCGTAGAACGCATCAAGGGTCAGCGACGCGGCGGCGAAGTTCGGGAAGAATTCGAAGCCGAGAGTCACGACCGACGCAGGTTTTGCGAGGCCAGGGATCTGGCGGCGCGGGACGGCATTGCCTGGTCGCACGGGTGCCCCCGCAAGGTTCGTCTTCCGGCGATCTGCCCGCTCGATCGCATATTCCAGGCCAATGGAGGAACGCCATTGGTCGAGGACGCGCAGATTGCCGACCGAGTCGGCCCAACCCATGCCCGGAGAGCGGAATTCCGTCTCACCGGCGCGGATGGCATCGCCGGCTGCGTCGACCTCGAAGGAATAAAGCCAACGATCCTCCTTGACTTCGATGGTCTGCAGCTCGTTGCCCTTGATGACGTCTATGTTGCCGATGCCACCCTTATGCCCTGAGGCAAACCAGAAGTCCTTGACCTCGATGCGTCCTTCCGACCCGATGATGCGCAGGGTATTGTCCTGCTGGGCCATGATCGAGCATGACACCTCGGCGATGATACCGTTTGGAAATTTCAGGACGGCCGAGGCCCATTCATCGACCCCGGACTGGCCAAGGTGGCCGACGCCGGAGACTTTTTCGGGCTCGAGGAACGCTTTACCTTCGGCTGCACCAGCGATCAATCGCGCCATGGAGACCGGGTAGCCGCCGACATCGAGAATGCCGCCGCCGGCCGTCTCGTTGGCAAAGAGCCGATGCTCGGGTCTGAACGTGCCCATGTTAAAGCCGAAGCTCGAGCGAATGATCCGCACAGTGCCGATGACACCGCTCTTGACCAATTCGACAATCTTGGCCGTCTGCGGGTGGACGCGATACATGAAGGCCTCGCCTGCAAAGACGCCGGCTTTCTTCGCTTCGTGATAAATTGCGTCGGCGTCGAATGCGGAAAGCGCAATCGGCTTTTCCACGAGGACATGCTTGCCTGATCGGATCGCCTTGATCGCCCATTCGGCATGGCCAGTATGAGGTGTGGCGATATAGATCGCGTCGATTTCCGGATCCGTCAGCAGCGCGTCGTAGCCCTTGACGATGCGGGCGCCGGGGAAGTTTTCGCCAAGCCCGGGCTTTTCCGGGGTGCGGGTGGCGATGGCGACGAGCTTTCCTGTGCGCGAATGCGCAATGCCGTCCGCAAACGTGCGCGCGATGGTGCCTGGGCCGATGATGCCCCAGCGGATCGGTTGGTCTGTGCTCATGGGAATTCCTTCTTCATTGCATAGTCTTGGGATGAATTCGGAGTCAGCGGAGGCGGTTGCCGGCGCTGTCGAACAGGAAGCTGTGCTTGGCGCTGAGACCGACCGTCAGGGTGTCTCGATTGCCAGCGGCGCGAGATTCGGGTCGCTCGATGATCATCTGTTCGCCCGCCGCCGTGGTCGCGTAGATGTAACTGGTGTTGCCAAGGTGTTCTGCGACGTCGATGGTGACGGTGAGATCCGCATTGCCCTGCCCTGCGTCAACGAAGTGTTCCGGCCGTACGCCGAGCGTTACCGACGCACCGGATTCCAGTGCACTTGTTACCGGCAGGGTCAGCCGAACGTTTCTGTCGCCAGCAAGGGCAACCGTCGCGCCTGCAGCGTTCCGCTCCAGAATCTCGGCTTTCAAGAAGTTCATTTTGGGTGAGCCGACGAAGCCCGCCACGAACTGGTTGGCGGGGTCGTCATAGAGGTCGAGTGGTGCGCCGACCTGTTCGATGTTGCCGGCGCGCAGGACGACGATCTTGTCGGCAAGGGTCATCGCCTCCGTCTGGTCATGCGTCACATAGATCATCGTCGTGCCGAGCTGCTTGTGAAGGCGGGAGATCTCGACGCGCATCTGCACGCGTAGCTCGGCGTCGAGGTTCGACAACGGCTCGTCGAAGAGGAACACTTGTGGCTCGCGCACGATGGCCCGGCCGATCGCAACGCGCTGGCGTTGGCCGCCCGATAGCTGTTTTGGCCGCCGTTGCATCAGTTCGTTGATCTGCAGGATGTTCGCAGCGTGTTTGACCCGTTTTTCGGTATCCGCCTTCGGGTTGCCGTTCATGCGCAGCCCGAAGCTCAGGTTTTCCTCCACCGTCATATGTGGGTAAAGCGCATAGGATTGGAAAACCATCGCAATGCCGCGGTCGGCCGGCTCCACGTCATTGACGACCTTGCCGCCGATATTGATCTCGCCAGCCGATATGTCCTCGAGGCCAGCGATCATGCGAAGCAGTGTCGATTTCCCGCAACCAGATGGGCCGACGAAGACGACAAACTCGCCGTCCTTTACCTCAAGATTGGCGCCATGGATGATTTCCAGCGCGCCGAAGCGCTTCACGACATTTTTCAACGAAAGTTCAGACATCAGGCGTTTCCCGATTATTTGACTGCGCCGGCCGCAATGCCGGCGATGAAGTGGCGCTGCAGGAACACGAAGACGACTAGGATCGGCGCTGTCAGCAGCATGGCGCCAGCCATGATCCCGCCCCAGGAGACCTTGGTCAGGCCGATCAGCGTTCCGAGCGCCACTGGTGCTGTCATCATCCCCGGTTTGGAGTTGATGAGCAGCGGCCAGAGGTAGTTGTTCCAGGAATGCAAGAAGAGGATGATGGCGAGCGCAGCCATCGTCGGCCTGGCGAGCGGCAAAGCGATCCGGAGAAAGATCTGCCATTCCTTGACGCCTTCGACACGGGCAGCATCGAACAATTCGCCGGGCATCATCGAGAAGGCCTGGCGCATGAACAGCACGCCGAGCGAGTTAAAGAGCGGCGGCACGATCAACGCGATCCAGGTGTTGGCCAGCTTGAACTCGCGAGCCACCATGATGAATTGCGGGATGACGACGACGGCAAACGGCAGCGTGATGGTGCCCAGAATGATGCCGATGACGATCGAACGTCCGACGAAGCGGTAGCGGGCCAGCGCCCAGCCTGCCATCGAGGTGAGCAGTACCGATAGGAACGTATAGATTGCGGCAACACCGATGGAGATGAACATCGCGCGGATGAAGTCGGTATCAGCCTGCAGGTTCTTGAAGTTCTCGACAAAATTGGTCGAGGGCAAGAGCACGATCTCCGGGCTGAAGATGCCGAAGTCCGACATCGTCGAGAAGACGAACATCATCCACAACGGAAATAGCCAGATGATGGCAAGCGGCGTCAGGGCAGCGTGGAGGGCAATCTGCCGGAGCAGCAGCGATTGAGACTTCGATCTCACTTTGGCTCCCTTCCGATCCAGAGGTTGAGGAGCGAGATTGCGACTGCCAGCGCAGCCATCGTGTAGGCGACAGCCGAAGCGTAACCGAAATTCAGCGAGCGGAAGCCTTCGCGATAAAGGAGAAGACCAAGCGTTTCCGTTCCACCCCCCGGGCCACCGCGATTGGTGATGAGGAACGGCTCCGTGAACAGCTGCATCGTGCCGATGACCGACAGGATGACACAGAAAAGGATGATCGGTTTCAGGAGCGGCAGGGTGATGTGGAAGAACTGCTGGGTCTTACTGACACGGTCCAGCGTTGCCGCCTCGTAGACGTCGTCTGGAATGGATTGCAAGCCGGCGAGAATAATGATCGCGTTATAGCCCGCCCAGCGCCATGTCACGGCGATGATGATCAGTGTCATGGCGGCGTTGGCATTATCGAACCAGGAAACGGCGGGAAGACCGACGAGAGTGATGATCTTGTTGACGATCCCGAAGTCGAAGCTGAACATCAGCCGGAAGACGGCTGAATAGGCTACTTCGCCAACGACGACGGGCGCGAAGAAGGCAAAGCGAAACAGCGGTCGCGCCTTCAAAAGCGGTGAGTTCAAGAGCACTGCCATGCCAGTTGCGATGGCGATCATGACAGGAACCTGGATGACCAGGATGATCAGCGTGTTGTAGAGCGCGTTGTAAAAGGCCGGATCGCCAATGAGACGACCCCAGTTAATGGAAAGACTGAATTTCCATGGATTAACGCGGGTGTTCTGAAACGAGGTCAGAAATGAACTGATGATCGGCCATATCCAGAAGGTGGCAAACACCAGGAGATAGGGCGCAAGAAAAGCGTAGGCGTTCCGGTTCCGGATCGGCATTCTATTCTCCTCACAAACGAGACGAGCCATCCCAAGGGATGGAGGCCGGGCGTGTCGCCACGCCCGGCGCCATTACTCAGTTCGCAAGAGGAAGACCTGTCGCCGTGGCGATCTGTTTTGCCGCGTCATCGAGCGCGGCTTTCGCGTCGGGATAGCCACCGGCGAAGTACTTGGTCTGCGCCGCCCTGTAGATCGAGTCGGCATCCGTCTGGAACGCCGTGCCGCGGCTTGGAACAATCTTCGGTAGGGTCGACAGGATGTCTGCCCATACCTTCTGGTCATGCCAGTAGGGCAGAGGCTCGTTGACGAACGGATCCTGGACGGCGGTCAGCAGCGACGGAACAAGGCCGAATGATTTCAGCATCGTGACCTGGCCATCATTGGTGCCGAGTGCATAGTTGATGTAGGTCCAGGCTGCTTCCTTGTTCTGGGAGTTGGCAGCGATCGCGAGCGATGAACCGCCGAGGTTCGCCGCATGCGGGCCGTCCGCCGTCAGGCTTGGCATCGTATAGACGCCCCATTTGCCCGAGAGATCGGGCGAACCGGAGCGGATTGTGCCTTCGTACCAGCCGCCATACATCTGGCTGGCGACCTTTCCTGCTGTATTGGCCTGGATCTTCTCGTCCCAGATAGCTGCCGTCAGTGTGCCGGCATCCTTCATCTGCTTGACTTTTTCAAGCGTTGCAACGCAGGCCGGCTGATTGATCGTGATCGTCTGGCCATCCGTCGAGAAGTAGCCGCAGCCCTGCTCGTTCGAGATCATGCGGAACCATTCGCTGTCACCGTTGAAGTCGGCCTGCGCCATGACGACGCCCGGGTTGGCGGCAGAGATCTTCTTGCCTGCGGCGATGAAGTCGTCCCAGGTCTTGATCGTCGACGGATCGACGCCGGCCTTTTCATAGAAGTCGCGGCGATAAAAGACCGCGACTGGACCGGAATCCCACGGCATCGCATAGGCGACATCGCCGACCTCGAGCTCGGTGCGCTTGAAGTCAGGGAACTTCGCCTGGATTTCAGGCGTGTAGCCGAGTTCCTTGAGGTTGGCAAAGCAGTCGGGGAAGCGGCTCCAGAAGATTTCCGCTTCGAAATTCTCGACGCTGACGATGTCGGGAAGCCCTTCGCCGCCGGCAGCGCAGGCCGCCAGCATCTTGTCGAAGACCTGCTGGTTGCCGAGATCCTCGACCGTGACCTTGATATCCGGATGCTGCTTGTTGAAGCCCTCGAGCGTGGACTTCAGCGCCGATGCGGCGATGTTCCAGCTCCAGATGGTGAGATTGCCCGACTGCTGCGCGAATGCAGAACCGGAAGCAAGCAGTGCGACTGCAGCGGTCGCACCGATAAGTTTGAAGCGCATTGAAAATCCTCCCTTTTCAATTGCCGTCCCTTAGCGAACGCGGCTAGACTATCTGGAAGGGAGCCGCTGTCTCCTAAAAAGGGAACATGGATTTGGCGGAAAGTAAGATCGTAAGGCGGGCTGTCTACCAGCCGGGAGCGAGCAGTATCGAAGGGTTGCCGACAGCCCTTCAGATGTTTCACAACCATCCACCTGTGATGCTGATGCCGCATTGGCATGTGCAGGTCGAAGTCAATTATGTCATGCGGGGCAGCGTGCACTACCGCATCAATGGGCAGAAGATCTCGATGACGGCTGGGGATATGTGCCTGTTTTGGGGCGGGCAACCGCATCAGATGGACGATTGCTCCGAGGATGCGATCTATGCAGGGGGGCACCTGCCGCTCGTCTATTTCTTCCGCATGCGCCTGCCGCTCAACATCTCGAGCCGCCTGATGAAGGGCGAGATCCTGTTTACTTCGGCGACCGACGCGGCGGACATGGAGAACTTTCCGCGCTGGGTGCGCTACACGCGGTCGGGTGATCCGGCCATGGCACAGCACGCCGTCGATGAGATGCTGTTGCGCGTCGAGCGAATCGCACTCGAACCTTATACCATGATTCCCACACTCGGGCCGACGGATGCCGACGACATCGAGCAGTGCTATCCGCAGTCGTCGCGCAGCGTGGCGCGGATGTGCGATTTCATCGCCGTCAACTTCCTGCAGGAAATCGATTCGGTCGACATCGCCCGCGCCGCTGACCTTCATCCGAAATACGCGATGAACCTGTTCAAGAAGACAACAGGCATGACACTCAACAAGTATGTGAACCTTCTGCGCCTCTCTCGTGCCCAGGCGATGCTGATGAATGATGAGGCAAATGTGCTGCAGGTTGCGATGGACAGCGGGTTCGGTTCGATCAGTGCATTCAACAAGTCATTCCGCCACATCGCCGGCATGTCACCGTCCGACTTCCGCCGGGACGCGCGGATGGTCACGCAATATGCGCCTTGAGCTGCAACGCCGTTTTTTCATGGGCTCCGCGTCGTTGCAAACACATTGTAGAGCAGCTCGGCGGAGGCGGAGAGCTCGCGGTCCCTGAGTTTGATGAGCCCGAACCCGGGGACGGATATGTCCCCCTCGATATGCAGCGCCTTGACGAGACCGTGGCGTTGAAGCAGGGCCGCGACAGGCTCGGCGAAAATGCCGAGCCGCTGGCTCTGCAGAATCAAAAGCATGGTCAGCAGCGCATCGGCGGTCGAAACGACGCTCGCCGGGACGATGCCATGGCGGCGTATGAAGTCGTCAACGACCTGTCGAAGGAACGAACCGTGTGGCTGGAGCACCCAGCTCTGGTTCCTCAGGTCTTCCTCGGTTACGAGTGGTTTGGTGGACATGGGGTGATCAACTGCCACGATGACGCGCAGGGTTTCCTGACCAACAGGCAGATAATCGAACCAGAGTGGGTTCATGCCACTTGGAATGCGGCAGACGGCAAAGTCCAGCCTTCTGCTCAGGACGTCCTCGAGCAGGACGTCACTGCTACCGACGGCGATGCTGATATCGATCGTCGGATGGGTGTCGAAGATCCGCTGCAGGGCCGGGGCAACATAGTCGGCCGCGGGTGTCATGATCGTGCCGAATGCAACGCTACCTCCCTGCCCGGCCGCGGCGACCACCATCTCGTACTCGGCGCGCTGTGCTTCCGAGATCAGCATCTTGGCGTGGCGCACGATCACCTCGCCTTGAAGTGTCGGGATCAGACCCCGGTTATGGCGTTCGAAGAGCTGGTGCCCGGACATCTGCTCGAGCTCGTTCAAGGTTCTCGAAAGCGCCGGTTGCGAGACACCAAACATTTCAGCAACCACACCGAGTTTTCCGTGCTCACTGAGCGCCACGAGCATCTTCAAGTGTCGCAGTCTGAAACCATCCAATCCCATAATGCCTCACCCGATATAAGAAATTCGCATATCAAAATGCGAAAGACTGATTATACATTCGTGTACCGATCAGTTAAGTGCATGACAACAACCGCGTCAACGCAAGGACATCTATCGTGGCAGAGAAGACCCCCTCCCCGAATCAGAACGCAGTTCAAGAGCAGGACGGATCGCGCCAGCTTCGTTCCAAGGCGTGGTTCGACAACCTCGCAAACCCGGACATGACGGCGCTCTACCTGGAGCGTTACATGAACTTCGGTCTCAGCCAGGAAGAACTGCAATCGGGCAGGCCGATTATCGGTATCGCACAAACCGGTTCGGATCTGTCGCCGTGCAACCGTCACCACATTGAACTCGCCAAGCGCGTACGTGAAGGTATTCGTGACGCTGGCGGTATTGCCATCGAGTTCCCGGTCCACCCGATCCAGGAAACCGGCAAGCGTCCGACCGCGGGTCTCGACCGTAACCTTTCCTATCTCGGCCTCGTTGAGGTTCTCTACGGTTACCCGCTGGACGGCGTCGTTTTGACCATCGGCTGCGACAAGACAACGCCCGCCTGTCTCATGGCCGCGGCAACCGTCAACATTCCGGCGATCGCGCTCTCGGTCGGCCCGATGCTGAATGGCTGGTTCCGCGGCGAGCGCACTGGCTCCGGTACGATCGTCTGGAAGGCGCGCGAGATGATGGCGCGCGGCGAGATCGACTACCAGGGTTTCGTCAAGCTTGTCGCATCCTCCGCGCCGTCGACTGGCTACTGCAACACCATGGGTACGGCGACCACGATGAACTCGCTCGCGGAAGCGCTTGGCATGCAACTGCCGGGCGGAGCGGCCATTCCCGCGCCCTATCGCGACCGACAGGAAATTTCCTATGAAAGTGGGCTGCGCATTGTCGAGATGGTTCGCGAGGATCTGAAGCCCTCCGACATCCTGACGAAGGACGCTTTCATCAACGCGATCCGCGTCAACTCTGCTATCGGCGGCTCCACCAATGCGCCGATCCATCTCAACGCGCTGGCCCGCCACGTCGGCGTCGAACTGACGGTCGATGATTGGCAGACATACGGCGAGGAAATCCCGCTGCTGGTCAACCTGCAGCCGGCGGGGGAATATCTCGGCGAGGACTACTATCACGCCGGTGGTGTTCCCGCCGTCATGGGCGAGCTGATCAAGCATGACCTGATCAACACCAGCGCGATGACCGTCAACGGCAAGACTGTCGGTGAAAACTACACAACAGCGACGATCGAGGATGACAAGGTCATTCGTCCGTTCGAGCGTCCGCTGAAGGAGCGCGCCGGCTTCCGGGTCCTGCGCGGCAACCTCTTCTCGTCGGCCATCATGAAGACGAGTGTGATCTCGCCCGAGTTCCGCCAGCGCTACCTCTCCAACCCGAACGATCCGGAAGCCTTTGTCGGTCGCGCGGTCGTTTTCGACGGACCGGAAGACTACCACCATCGCATCGACGATCCGTCGCTGGCAATCGATGCCTCGACGGTCCTTTTCATGCGCGGCGCAGGCCCAATCGGCTACCCCGGCGCCGCCGAGGTCGTCAACATGCGCGCGCCCGACTACCTGCTGAAGCAGGGTATCAGTTCCCTGCCTTGCATCGGTGACGGTCGTCAGTCCGGCACATCAGGTTCGCCATCCATTCTCAACGCCTCGCCGGAAGCGGCAGCCGGCGGCGGGCTTGCGCTGCTGAAGACCGGCGACCAAGTTCGCGTCGACCTGAAGAAGGGGACCGCCGACATCCTCATCAGTGACGAGGAGCTTGCGGAACGACGCAAGGCGCTCGAGGCAGCAGGCGGGTATGTCTATCCGGAGAGCCAGACCCCCTGGCAGGAAATCCAGCGGACCTACGTCGGCCAGATGGAAACCGGTGCCGTTCTCGAGCCCGCGGTGAAGTACCAGCGCATCGCCCAGACCAAGGGCATTCCGCGCGACAACCACTAGGCCAAGCGCGGGCTGGAGAACAATGGGCGCGGTGCCATTTCCGGCACCGCGCCCATTGCGTCGGCAGACACGCTACCGCGCGGCAACGAATTTGAGCTTGTCGAGCGGCGTTGATTGTGCTCGATTTCCAGCCGCCGCCGGGATGGAGGGGTGGCTCTTCTTTCTTGATATTGGGCGCCTCCACCGCTCGGTCACGGAACACTCAATGCCATATACTCTTCAGGATTCTGTCGCCGCAGGTGGTCTGTTCGTGGGTCGGGTCTGGAACCCTGCAGTCAAGGGCCCATGCGTGGTTTTGCTCCGGGACGGTGAGCTGATCGACATTACGTCAAGGGAAACGCCGACGCTCAGCGCGCTTCTGGACATGCCTGATCCCGCAGCTTTCGTTCGTGCCGCAGTCGGCCCAGTCCTTTGTCGGTTGAAGGATGTCGATGACGCCGGCATTGGCGCCCAGGACACGTCACGAATCCATCTGCTTGCCCCTGCAGACCTCCAGGCCATCAAGGCGTGTGGCGTCACCTTCGCGCAGTCGATGATCGAGCGCGTGATTGAAGAGAAGGCTGCCGGACACCCGGACCGTGCCGCGACGATCCGTGAACGCGTAAGGACCCTCATCGGCGGCAGCCTTGAGAACCTCAAGGCCGGATCGCCTGAAGCCGCCAAGGTCAAGCAGGCCCTCATCGATGAAAGAATGTGGTCCCAGTATCTCGAGGTCGGGATCGGGCCTGACGCCGAAGTCTTCACGAAGTCGCCTGTCCTATCGGCGGTCGGATGGGGCGCCGATGTTGGCTTGCACCCCATCTCGACCTGGAACAACCCCGAGCCGGAGGTCGTCCTGGCCGTCAACAGCCGCGGCGAGATCAAAGGTGCGACACTTGGCAACGACGTCAATCTGCGCGACGTCGAAGGCCGCTCCGCGCTCCTGCTCGGCAAGGCAAAGGACAACAACGCCTCATGCTCGATTGGTCCTTTCATCCGGCTTCTCGACGAGAGTTTTAGCCTTGACGATGTCCGTGCAGCGGAGCTGGACCTCACTGTCACGGGAGCAGACGGATTCATCCTCACCGGCAAGAGTTCGATGTCCAGGATCAGTCGTGATCCAACGGATCTCGTGAGACAGACCTTTGGCGCTCATCATCAGTACCCGGATGGCTTCATGCTGTTCCTCGGGACACTGTTTGCGCCAACGCAGGATCGCGACACGCCAAACCAGGGTTTCACCCACAAGATCGGCGACGTTGTCGAAATCTCTTCAGGCAAGCTCGGCGCGCTGGTGAACACGGTACGGCTGTCGACGGAATGCCCACCATGGACGTTCGGCATTTCGGCGCTCATGGCAAATCTGGCGCAGCGCAAGCTTCTCTAGGGCGCCGCGAGCGGGACAAAGGACCAGCGCCGCCCCCACCATGTACCTGTCCGGGGCGGAGGATTGGCTTATATTGCTTGTTGAGTTGGAGCACTTGTCCGATGCAAAGGATCGCCGTGATACTGATTGGCCTGTCTTTTCTCGCCGGATGTACGGGCGCGAAGGACTTCTCCTCGCCCGGTCTCGCTCCTATCCCCGGGAGCGTGATATACGGTGGACAGCCCCGCACGAAACTGACCAAGTCTCCTCCCGGCTCGACCTTCCCGCATAATTTCATCGATATGTACGGTCAGCGCGTTGAAGAGACCTACATGATCCAGCCCGATAGATCGCTGAAGATCGTTCACCGCGAGATCCGACCGATCCGGTTTCATGATCGATAGGGATCCTCCTATTCCGACCGTGATGTAAACCAGTGGTCGGCCCATCACCCGAAATGGCTGCACGTTGCAGCTGTTCAGGTTGAAGTCACATCGTCGCAAGACAATATTATTCAAGTTGTATGAACTAGCGATTGAATTTGTGGTTCGTCTCATACAAATAACGTGAGTGCGTTGCCGTTTAGTCGGGCGATGAACGCCACACTACCTCGGTATGGAACATTTACAATGAATGCAAAGACACCGAATGCCATCGATAGCTATGTCGGTTCCCGTGTAAGAACGAGAAGGCAACTCATGGGTCTCAGCCAGGAACGGCTGGCGGAGCAGATTGGCGTTACCTTCCAGCAGGTGCAGAAATACGAAAAGGGATTGAACCGGATAGGAGCGAGCCGGCTCCAGAGGATTGCTGACGTCCTGAGCGTATCACCGAGTTTCTTCTTCCAGCAGGACGACTCACAGCCGCTGAACCTTCCAGGGACAGAGATCGGCACGGCAGACCCGGTGGCGGAGTTCCTGGCATCGAAGGATGGCCTGGCGCTCAACCGGGCGTTCTTGAAGATTACCGACACGCAGCTTCGCGAGAAGATTGTCGCCCTGGTGAAGGCGATGGCCCAGGCAGAGGAGCGCCGCGATCGGCCGGTTGATAAATCGAGACCCGGCGAGACGTTTGCCTGATGATCGCAATGTGAATGGCAGGGCGCAGTCGAGCGATACCGATATCAACGATCAATCCCGGCTGATGTCGAAAGCGCGTGCGAACCGACTTCCGCCCTTTCTTCCCAGATCCTGGCAAGCTCGACCAGCGTTTCAACTGCCTTTTCCATGTCCTGCCTGCTGATCCATTCCTTCGGCGAGTGGAAGGCATGTCCGCCGGCAAAGATATTGGGGCACGGCAATCCCATGAAGGAAAGCCTTGAGCCGTCCGTCCCGCCGCGAATACTCCCCCGTACCGGCGTCATACCGGCGCGGCGGATGGCCTCCATCGCATTCTCGACAATCTGGGGATAGCGATCGAGAACCATCTTCATGTTGCGATATTGCTCCTTGATGGCCAAGGTGTGCGAAGAGCCGGGGTAACCAGCCATCACCTCTTTGACGATCCCCTCGAGCAATCGCTCCTTTGCGGCAAGGCCGGACTCTTCGAAGTCCCGGACAATCAGGCTGATTGCGGCCTTTTCCATTGATCCGGTAACGGCGACCGGATGGATGAAGCCATCCCGCCCTTCCGTTGTTTCAGGCGCTGCGTCGCTCGGCAACCGATCGATGATCGCGCCGGCAATCTTGATGGCGTTCTCCATCCTGCCCTTGGCAAAACCCGGGTGAATGGCGACGCCCGATATCGCAATCTCCACGGCATCGGCCGAGAATGTCTCGTCCTCGATGTGTCCGGCAGTTTCGCCATCAACCGTGTAGGCAAACTCGGCGCCCAGCTTGGCAAGGTCGACCCGATCTACACCGCGTCCAATCTCCTCATCCGGCGTGAACAGAAGCTTGATCGTGCCATGCTTCATGTCCGGATTATTTGCAAGGATCTGGGCGGCCGCCACGATCTCGGCAAGCCCGGCCTTGTCGTCGGCTCCAAGCAGTGTCGTGCCATCCGTCGTGACAATGTCGTGGCCAATCTGATCCCGGAGCGCCGGATTTTCGCTAACCCGAATGACCTTTGAGCTGTTTGCGAGCTCGATGTCGCCCCCTTGGTAGTTCTCGTAGATGCGCGGTTTGACATTGGTACCGGTAAAGTCCGGCGCGGTATCCATATGCGAGCAGAAACAGATGACCGGAACAGTCTTTTCAGTATTCGAGGGGATCGTCGCGTAGACGTAGCCATGATCGTCGAGATGCGCATCAACAAGGCCGATCGCGTTGAGTTCATCTACCAGGAGGCGGCCCAGATTCATTTGCTTCGCGGTCGACGGTTGGGTTGGCGAAGCCGGATCAGACTGGGTGTCGATGACAACGTAGCGAAGAAAGCGATCAAGAACGGTATCGGTCATGGGGTATCCATTTTGTGTCGGCCATGGCGTTATAAGCATTGATTGGTCCGGTGAATAGCGGCTCGAATACCGCTAGGCGGACGGGACAAACCCGGTTTCGGGTCGGACCTAAGTCCCTTGGAACTTATGATATGATCCCTAGTTATAGCGCTGTGTCGCAATATTTTAATGATAGGAGAGCGGAATGAGAAAAATTGTCCTGGCTGCAGCCATGGTGGGGGCGTTGGCCTCATGCACGGCCACGGAAAAGGGAACTGCGATCGGCGCGGGCACAGGTGCCGTCATTGGTGGTGCGGTCAGCAACAGCTGGGGAGGTGCCGCAGTCGGCGCCGTCGCTGGCGGCCTAGCCGGTGCGCTAATCGGACATTCGACCGAACGTCGCGGTTATTGTGTGTATCGTGACCGGTACGGCAGAACCTACGAGGCACGCTGCCGATAGACCCCATATGCGAGGACCGTCTTGTCGTAATGCCAGGCGGTCCCGCCATAGACGCGCTAGTGGGTCCCCTGTTGTTTTGCTCTTGCCACGATCTGCGTCGGATTGACGAACTGCAACGCCAGTACAAGCCAGAACAGGGTTGTTACCATGTAGACGACAGCCATCGCATCGATCGATTGGCCGGCTCGGACACCTGACGCGAAAACGGCGTAGTAGAGCGAAACGACAAGGGTCTGTGTCGTTGGCCCGGCAATCAGGAACGTCAGTTCAAACATGGCAATGGTGCGCACCAGCACCAGCAACAAGGCGGCGAGCATTCCGGGCAGCAGGAGTGGCAGCAGGATGCGCAGGAAGAGGCTCGTCGTCCCAGCGCCGAAGACCCGTGCCGCAGCTTCGATCCGCGGATCAATCTGTTCTATGAACGGGATCATGACGAGGACCACGAAGGGGAGCGAGGGTACGATGTTGATCAGCACCACGCCCCAGAAGGTTCCACCGAGGCCAAGCTGATAGAGGACGGTGGCCAGCGGGATGCCGTAGGTCAAGGGCGGGATCAGCAACGGCAGCAGGAACAAAAGCACAACGAGGCGCTTGCCGAAAAAGTCGCG
Organism: Rhizobium sp. BK399; assembly: GCF_014194695.1. Classification (GTDB taxonomy): domain Bacteria; phylum Pseudomonadota; class Alphaproteobacteria; order Rhizobiales; family Rhizobiaceae; genus Rhizobium. Next base: position 27,708 of record NZ_JACIAH010000020.1, read on the forward strand.
GCGAGCCAATGCATAGGCCGTTGTCACGCCGAGAATTCCCGAGATGATCACGACCGTGAAGACGATCTCGAAGGTGACGAGAACGACACTGGAGAGCTGGAATTCCTTCCAGGCACTGAAGTACCACCGTGTTGTCCAGCCTGCCGGCAGCCATGTGCCGAGCCAGCGCGTCGCGAACGAATTGACGACGACAGCGGCAATCACCGCAAGCAGGTTGAGGACGAAAAGGACAGCAAGTGCCCAGATGGCGAAGCGCCAGATTTTCGATGTGATGCCTTGGTCCCGGATCATGACTAACCTTTCGTGCCGCCGGCCGGGCCGCGATAGAACAGGGAACGGGTCGCCAGGACCGCGAGCACCACCACCAGTTCGACGCCGCCCATGATGAGGGCGATCGCCGACCCCAGAGAATGATCATACTGTTCGAAGGCAGCCTGGTAGGCTGCAATCGAGATTACGCGCGTGGGACCGGCTGGCGCCCCGAGGAGCACGGCAGAGGGAAACACCGCGAAGGCCTGCACGAAGGCAAGGCAGAAAGTTACGGCGAGGCCGGGCACCAGGAGTGGCAGGAAGACACGGAAGAATCGTTGTCGCGGAGTTGCGCCGAGCGTGGCCGCGGCCTGCTCTATCGCGGGATCGATGCCGGTCACGTAGGACAGGGTAAGCAGGAATGCAAATGGAAAACCTGTGATCACAAGCGAGGCGAAAACACCCCAGTAATTGTTGGTCAATTTTACCGGTGAGTCGAGAATGCCGAGGAGCAGCAGCGAGTGATTGAACCAACCCCGGGGCCCGAGAAATGTCAACAAGCCATCTGCAACGAAAACGGTCCCCAGCGTGATCGGCAGGACGAGAATGGTCGTCAGCAGGCGCTGCCTGCGCATGAGACGGACGCGAAGAGCGACCGGCACAGCGAAGGCGAGGTTGATGACCGTGACCGGCAGCGCCAGCCACATTGTTGCGGCGATGGTCTGGTACTGGAACGGGTCACCGAAGAACTTCGCGTAGTTCGTATACCAGGCGCCTTCCTTCGGCATGAGGGAGTCTAAAAGGCCATAGAAGAATGGATAGACGAACAGCGCGACCATGAACAACAGCCCAGGCAGCAGAAGCAGCGTCGTGCCATCGAGACCGCGGGCGGCAAGCCGTGTTTGCAGCGTCGGCCTGCTCATTTGCCTGCTCCGGCAAAAATCAGAGCTCGTCCGACGGCAGGCTGCAATCGGGTGGCTGCGCCGCGAGGCAACGGTTCGTCCGCCCGGAAATAGAGCTCCTTACCATCGGCCGCCCGTGCCATCCCGAAGAAGGCGCGACCCCGATATTCCATGCTGCTGACGGTTGCGGCGATTCCATCGCCGCCTGTCGCGACTAGATCCTCGGGGCGGACAGACAAGATGGCCGCGTCCCCGACACGCAGGGGCGACCGCAGCGTGCCGACAACCCGGGCGCCGGCGACCTCGATCTCGGCCTGCTCGGCCGAAACGCGCGTAACTCGGCCCGCCACACGCGTCCGGAAGCCCATGAAATCCGCGACCTCGACGTTGGCCGGGCGTTGGTAGAGATCCTGCGGTGTGCCGATCTGCTCAATGTTGCCCTGGCTCATGACGACAATGCGGTCGGCGAGCGACAAGGCCTCATCCTGGTCATGCGTCACATAGATGGTGGTGGAGCCGATCTGGTCGTGGATACCCCGTATCTCGGCGCGCATTTCGAGCCGCAATTTGGCATCGAGGTTCGAGAGTGGCTCGTCCATCAACACGATCGGAGGTCGTATGACAATGGCGCGTGCGATCGCCACGCGCTGCTGCTGGCCGCCCGAGAGCTGGCCGGGCAACTTGTCGGCCTGACTTTCGAGGCGCACCAGCGCCAGCGCTTCGCGGATGCGGCGGTCGGCGTCCGCGCCTTTGATGCCTTGCATCGCAAGGCCAAATCCGACGTTCTTCGAAACGCTCATGTGGGGAAACAGGGCATAGCTCTGGAACACCATTCCAAAACCGCGGCGCTCCGGCTCGAGCTGGTCGATACGTGCCCCGCCAAGCCGGATTTCGCCTCCGGAGAGGGCCAACAGACCAGCGATGCAGTTCAGTGCGGTCGACTTTCCGCAACCAGATGGGCCGAGCAGGGCAACAAACTCTCCTGGTTCGATGGCAAGCTCGATGCCATTAAGGGCGTTGAACGCGCCGAATGTTCGCCGCATCCCGTCGAGTTCAAGACGTGCGTTCTTGCGCGTCGGTGCGGTGTTCGTAACCGAGGTCAAACCACTCTCCATCTGAAGAATAAGGCTGCCGGACCGTCGCTCCGGGCCGGCCATTTCCGGGATCAGCCCTTCTTGGCGCCGATCTTCTCGTCCCAGATGCGGAAGGCCTCCACCAGCTGCTTCGGCTCGAGGGGAACTTCCAGCGGATTGTTGGCGATCCAGTCGGCATATTCCGGCCGGCCGAATTCCTTGATCGTGTCCTGGCTTTCCTGTGGCGCCATCTCCAGGGTGACGTCCTTGACCGCCGGGCCCGGATAGAAATAGCCGGCGTCGTAGGCAATCGCCTGCTGCTTGGGCTGCAGGATGTAATTCAGGACATCTATGACAACACCGACCTTCTCGTCCGACACGCCCTTCGGAATGACAGCGTAATGGGCATCGGTCACCCAGTGGAAGCCATCGAGCTTCTGGACCTTGGCTTCGGCCGGTACGATGCCAAGTGCGCGTGGATTTATGTCCCAGCCGGTCGTCGAAACGACGATGTCGCGGGTACCCTCGCCCAGCTCCTTCATCACCTGGCCGGTTCCGGTCGGATAATATTCGATGTGTTCGCCAAGCGCGGCCAGATAGTCCCACGTTTTCGCCCAACCCTTGGCGGGATCGCGCGGGTCTTTATCGCCTAGAAGATAGGGCAGTCCCATGAGAAAGGTGCGGCCAGGACCGGAATTTGCTGGTCTGGCGTAGATGAAGCGGTTCTTGTTCGCCTTTGCCCAGTCAAGCAGTTCCTGTGCCGATTTCGGCGGCGTCGGCACCTTGTCGGGCATGTATTCGATCAGCGGGCCGGAGGGGTAATAGGTAATGACGATGCCCTGGTCCTTCGCAAGACCCTGCATCTTGAAGGCCTGCGGCTGCAGGATCTGTTCGAGGTTCGGAAGCTCCGATTTGTGCGCAGCGAGATCGATCCACAGACCCTGGTCAAGACCAGCAGAAAGCGCGTCGGTTCCCGTCAGGACGAGATCGATATCGACCTTGCCTGCTGCCTGCTGAGCCTTGATCTTTCCAGGCAGCTCAGGGGCTGGCGCCTTGGTGAAGGCGAAGCTGGAGACCCAATCGGCCTTCTCGGCGGCATAGGCCTCGAACATGCCTTGCGTCAGCGCCAGATTGCCGGCGACGTCAGCGATGGTGATGGTGACTGGGCCTGCCGGCTTTTTTGCCTGGGCGAAGGCCTTCAATGGCAACATGGTTGCTGCGAAGGCACTTGTTGCCGTGCAAACAAATGTTCTGCGGGTAATGTTCATTCTGTTTCTCCTCCTCTTGTTACCGGACGCCGCGGCACGAAGCGGTGCTTCCCGTGCCGTTCAATGCGTGGGACCGGGGCCGTCTTATTCAGATGCGCAAAACCTCCTGGAGTGAATGCGGGCAGCACCGGTCCTCCTCGGTGTGCCTTGGCAGTCGCATCAAATTGATATACTAGTATTCGCGGGCAAGTCAACGTCAGGGCGTTTCATGCAGGCAGCAGTTGTTTCCATTCCGGCGGCCATAGGTTCGGGAGCCGAGAGGTCTGCGAAGCTGCGTCGCGCAACGACCGCCGATGCAATCTTCGAGCGACTTTACAGCGACATTCTCGCGCTGCGCATGCCTCCCGGAATGGTGTTGCAGGAAAAGAAGATCGCAGAGGAATTCAACGTCAGCCGCACCCCGGTCCGGGAAGCATTGCTGCGCCTGTCCGAGGGAGGGCTCGTGGATATCTACCCGCAGTCGGGCACGGTGGTGTCGCGGGTTCCGGTCGCTGCAATTCCCGAGGCCGTGGTGGTGCGCAAATCGCTTGAAGGAACAACGGTGGAACGCGCAGCCGAAGTGGCGACACCGGCAGATATCGCGCGGCTCGACACCGTCATTTCGAGGCAGAGGTCACTTGCTGCCCTCAACGACACATCGGCATTTCACGAGGAGGACGAGGCCTTTCATGAGGCAATCGCCGGCATTGCGGGCTATCCAGGCATCTGGGGGATCCTCAAGACGGTGAAGGTCCAGATTGACAGAGCACGCCGCCTGACATTGCCGGTGCTCGGCCGCATGGACAACGTCGTCTACGAACATGGCCTCATTCGCGACGCGATCGCCGCTCACGACGCCGCAGCGGCTCGAGCCGCCATGTTGCACCACCTGAGCGCTGTCATACCCGATGTCGCCGAGCTTCGCGTCCGATATCCGGATTATTTCTGCTGAGATGATCAGCAGCGCTGCTACCTGAACAAGAAAAGGAGGAGGAAGACATGCGCCAGGGATGGAGGTGGTTCGGGCCTGAGGCGCCGGTGACACTCGACGAGGTTCGTCAAACCGGGGCAACCAACATCGTATCATCGCTGCATCAGGTCCCGATCGGCGAAGCCTGGACCGAAGCTGGCGTGCGTGAGCGCCAGAGCATGATCGAGACGACCCCACCCGGGCGATCGACGCTGACATGGTCGGTCGTCGAAAGCATTCCCATTCCCGACGCCGTCAAGCGCAACGGCGGCCGCGCCAAGTCAGAGATCGAGGCGTGGATCGCAAGCCTGGAAGCGGTTGCAGCCTGTGGCATCCCGATCGTCTGTTACAACTTCATGCCCGTCGTTGACTGGACGCGCACGGACCTTGATCACGTCATCGAAACCGGTGCGACAGCCATGCGGTTCGATCATGAGAAATTTGCTGCCTTCGATCTTTTCGTGCTGAAGCGCGCAGGCGCCGAAAAGCAATACTCTAAAGACGACAAGGCACGCGCCGCTGAGGTGTTCAAATCCATGGACGAAGTCGAGGTTGCGGAGATCACGCGGATCATCACCTCCGCGCTGCCTGGCTCCACGACAGAGCCGCTGACCATCCCTGCGTTCCGCGACAAGCTCGCCGCCTATGCCGGGATTGATGCGGATCGGTTGCGCCAACACCTCATCGAATTCCTGCAGGCGGTAACACCGGTCGCCGAAGCCCGGGGAGTGAAGCTGACGCTGCATCCCGATGATCCACCCCGCTCACTCTTCGGCCTGCCGCGCATCGCGTCGACGGAACAGGACTATGCGGCACTCTTCGACGCAGTTCCATCAGCCGCCAACGGCATGTGCTACTGTACTGGCAGTCTTGGTGTGCGTGCAGACAACGACCTGCCGGCGATCGCCCGGCGCTTCGCATCGAGGATTCACTTTGCGCATTTGCGTGCGACGAAGCGGGAAGGCGACGGAAGGACATTTCACGAGAGTGCGCACCTGGAGGGCGACGTCGATATGGTTGCGGTCCTCAGGGAGCTTGTTGCAGAAGACCGGCGCCGCAGTCCGAGCCAGTCGATTGTCTTCCGCTCAGACCACGGACACAGGATGCTCGACGATCTGAACAAAAATGTCACGCCTGGCTATCCGGCAATTGGACGGATGCGCGGCCTCGCCGAGCTTCGCGGCATATTGTATGCCTTGGACGCAAGGCCGGACTGACAGATATCACCACCTGCTCGCGCGCATCCCTGGGACCAAACATTGGGGATAGCGGGCGGACCATCCCGGCCAGGCTCGGCCGGGATGGGAGATCCACTATCGGGAACAAACTTGCGCACAAACCATTTCTCTTCCTGCAGAGAGGAGAAAACGATGACGTATGACCCCAATGATCCCGTTCGAAACCCCGATCCCAATCCGGATCTGCGCACCGTGCCCGTGCGTCGAAAAGGCCCCTCATGGCTCGGATGGGTTGTGGCTGCCGCGGTGATTCTCGTCGCAGCCTTTGCGATCACCGAATGGTTTGATCGCCCTGGCACTGACCCGAATCCGACGGCCTCAACGACCCAGACCGAGCCGGTGAAGCCGCCGGTAGCGCCTGCCCCGGCTGCACCATCCAGTGAACCTGCAGCACCGGCACCGGCAAATCCGTCGACGAGCGGCACCACGCAGCCGTAAGTCGCAGGAATACGGCAACTCGCATTAGAGGACCCGTGCCCCGGAAAGCGCTGACTTTCCGGGGTCTTTCGTCTTTTGAGGGCAGTCCTTAGGATCTTAGCCAGCACACCGCTTGACGAGATCCCGCCGCTTCGCTTCGATAGGAAGGCGCGAGGCGGGATTCTTTCACAATGACAGCACTCTCTACCGGATGCATCATCGCCCTGCTTCTGGCGTCGGGCGCACTCGTCGGTGCGCTGATCAGCCGCCGCCTTCCCAACCATCACCTTTCGACGGAGTCCAAGGAGGCCATCAAGCTTGCGACTGCGATCGTTGGAACTCTCGCGGCCCTCGCGCTCGGCTTTCTGGTCGCGTCTGCGAAGACGACATTTGATGACGCCGAAACCGAACTCAGGGAATCGGCTGCAAGGCTGGTCCTCCTGGATCGCGTCCTGGCGCAGTATGGTCCAGGGCTTGTCGAGGTTCGAAAGCAGCTCTCGGCCCTCGTTTCGGCTCGCATTGAGCGCAGTTTCGAAGGGGGAAAGCGGACCGCGATCGCCAGTTCACCCGAGGACGACCCTGGTATCGAACCGGTTCAGAGGGCATTGAGAGCATTGACGCCTGACGATGAGGTCAAGCGCCTTCTCAAGAACCGGGCGCTTGATATCAGTGGCGCCATAGCAGAGTCCCATTGGCTGGTCCTTGAAACAGGCGAGGACGGTCTGCCGGGCGCATTTCTCGTCGTGCTGACGTTCTGGCTGATCGTGATCTTTTTCACGTTTGGCCTGCTATCGCCCTTCAACGGAACGGTCATATCGATCGTCGTGGTCTGTGCGATATCCGTGGGCGGAGCGATCTTCATCGTCAACGACATGGCCCACCCCTATGGAGGGCTAATATCGGTATCGGACGAGTCTCTGCGAATTGCCCTGTCACGCATGGGTCGCAACTGAGCCGTTTATGAAACGGTTCAAGGCGCGGCGCGCTCAGTGTGTTGCGGCGCGCTTCCTCGAGGCTGCAAGTATATAGTCGTCCGCAATGTCGGCGATCGCCATGGCGATTTCGGTCGGCGTGAAATCCAAAACCTTGTCACCCTTGATGATCTGGTAGACGGCCTCTTCCAGTTTTTCCCGGCAGGCAGAAAGCCTGTCCGCATGATTGACCTCTATGGCTCGTAGTTGCATGCTCTTTCTCCCGCCAATCGGGCGCACGCGATGTGCGCTTTACGCTGAAATGAGTTGAGCAAGGCGCCCGGACCTCAACTTACCCTAGCCATGACCATAATCAGAAAAAAAGGAAGCGCTTGTGAAATCGACGTGACACCAGCATAGATAGAGTCGCGAACTGTATATCACCACCGATCGGTGTCGGTTGGCCGCGTTCTGTTGGTCGTTCCCACGTTTTGAAGCAGAGTAGGGACGCGACATTCACGCCTTTTACAAGAAATTGTGGCAATAGCATTTAGGTTCTTGAATAAATTTACTCTCGGTTGTATTTTTCGGCAAAATTCATATAATGCTAGTCTGACACGAGCAACGGGGATTGTCATGAAGGCCAAAACTCCAAACGCCATTGACGCCTATGTTGGTGATCGGGTCAGGCAGCGGCGAAAGCTTCTTGGCCTCAGCCAGGTCAGTCTTTCGGAATCACTCGGCATCACGTTCCAGCAACTGCAAAAATACGAAAAGGGCGTCAATCGTATCGGCGCCAGTCGTCTGCAGCGGATCTCGGAAGTCCTCGGAGTTCCGATCGGCTTTTTTTTCGAGGAAGGCAATGACCGTGGCATGGGACAGCACCTCAGCCCGCATGCAGACGAGGTGGCAAGCTTCATCGCATCGAAGGAAGGCCTTGCCCTCACGCGGGCCTTCATCGCGATCGACGATCCGAATATCCGCCGCACCCTGCTCGCACTCGCAAGAAGCCTCGGCTCATCACAGGCCGCCGCTGACGAGCCCGAAAGTTGGGACCGAGTGGACAATCTGAGAGGATAGTCCGTGCTGTATCTCCGGACCTTCGGCGAATTGCGCATGACCGATGGTACGGGCAATGCCTTGGCATATCCCGCAAAGGCATTGCTGACGATAGCCTATCTTTTTACCTGCACCGATCATACGCTGACGCGTCAGGAGATTGCCGCCTTTCTCTGGTCTGACGCGGAGCCGGATCAGGCGGGTCTCAACCTCAGGAAGCTGATTTCACGCATACGCCAGATCGATGAAAGCGATAGGGCACCACTCGAAATCACGCAATCGGCTGTCCGGTTGCGAACCGGAGTGCTGAGCGCCGACCTGCAGGTATTCGACGAGCTTCGGCCACCGATGGAGAAACTCAAGGCGGTCAGCGAACTACTTCAGCGTGATTTCGCCGGCAGCGTGAGATCGGTCAACAAGGCCATCGACAACTGGATCGCAAGGCAAGAGGAAATCCATCTGACCAAGATGCGCCAGGTGCTCTTGGAGGCAGCCGGCTCTGCTACCAGCACTGAGGATTCGCGCACTATATCTGGAGCAGCCGTCCAGATCCTCGAACAGAATCCGACCGATGAGCCGGTTCGTGCAATCCTGCAATCACTTCCCGGAATTGCAGCGAGCCGTCAGCAGCCGGCAATGCCATCATTTCGAGCGATGGCTGAGGCCAGCTCCCCAACGGCTGACGGCGATCCGCCGGACCAGCGTGGGCTTGGCCGCCTGCCGCGGTTGGTGCTACTTCCCCCGACATCGCAGGGAGGCATTGGCGGGCTTCAGCTTGCCGCTGCGCTTGTCGAGGATGTGACGATCGAGTTATGTGCACTGCGCAACCTTTCCATCGTCGCTCCCCACACCGCAGAGCAGATCCGTCGCGATTCCGACAAGGCGGCCATCATCGCGCGCCACTCGATCTCCTATCTCCTCGACACGCGACACTCAGGTGAAGGACTTTATGCCCAGCTCGTCTTTTTCCCGACCGACGAAATTATCTGGGCGATGCGATTTCCGATGGACGCGGCAACGTTGCCGACCCAGCGGCGTCTGATCGCACAACACCTGGCATCCTCTGTTGCTGATGAACTTGCCAGGAACGAGCAAGGCCGGTTGAGCCTGGAAGCCAATCCGCAGGCCTATCATGCCTACCTCGTTGGTGCGAGCCTCATTGGGAAATTGACGTTGCCCCACATCCGAAGGGCCCGGTCAGCCTTCAAGGAGGCGTTGAAATACAACCACGGTTTCGCCCCGGCATTCACGGGCCTGGCCCGAAGCTATACCAGCGAGTGGCTGGTGACTGCTCAGGGCAATTCGGAGCTTCTGAACCTCGCCGAGCAGAACGCAGTCAAGTCCATCGAGTATGATGAGATTTCTGCCGGGGGGTTTCGCGAGCTCGGCGTGACAAAGCTCTATCTCGGGGACGTCGATGAGAGCGTCGCTGCGCTCAGCCACGCAGAGAATTTGAGCCCCCACTTCGCCGATGTGATCTACAGCCATGCCGATACGCTGGTCCATGCCTCCCGACCGGGGGACGCACTGGAAAAGATCAAGAAGGCGATCGCGCTTAATCCGCTGGCGCCGGACAGCTACCTCTGGTGTGCCGCCGGGGCGAGCTACTTTCTCGAGCAGTACGAGGATGCGGTTGCCTACGTCGAAGCGATGAAGGACAAGACACCGGCCCATCGCATCGCGGCTGCAAGCTTGGCAATGATGGGCGATCGCAGGCGGGCACATGTCTACCGACAGCGTGCTGCGGCTCTCAATCCGGTGTTCGACGTCGAAAAGTGGCTATCCGTCGTGCCGTTCAAGGAGCAATGGCAGAAGGATCTCTACCGTGAGGGTCTCTTGAAGGCGGGATTTTAACGGGCTTATCAACTGGAGAGGGAATGTCATGACAAAGGCAGTTGTGTTCGGCGTCGAAGGAGACGACACGCTCTATATTGCGGATCTGGAAGCGGGGACGGTGAAAGCACTGGATTCTGCCCCTGGCGACCTGGGCAAAATAGCAGCAATGAGGAAGGGCGGCGTCAAGGTCGTCAAGAAGGTGGATTTCGCTGTGGCGGTTTCTTCGGCGAAGGCAGCCTTCTCCGGTCACGTGGAGCCTTGAGTTCTGGTCCTGTCTGATCGTGCGCGTTACACCGACCGTACCGTTGCGGCCAGCGAGACGCTGTTGCGCACCGTTCCGCTCCTGGCGGGCTTTGGCATCACACGTGTGGCGCGGCACACCGGACTAGACTTCATCGGCCTTCCCGTGTGGTGCGCCTACATTCCAAACGGTCGGTCGATTGCCATCAGCCAGGGCAAGGGGCTGACCGACGAGGACGCCAGGGTGTCGGCCATCATGGAGGCGCTGGAGCGGGTTGTGGCGAACGCCCCGTCTGTTTCAGTGCGCCGTGCATCGGCGAGGAAATTGAAGGCCGAGGGTCTGGCGTTCGATTCCCTTCCCTCCCTGATTGGTCGCCATCAGCAGGAAATCCAACCAGACGAGGAGGTCGACTGGGGGCTTGGCGCTGATCTGTTGGCCGACAGGGGGGTCTACGTCCCGGTCGATGCGGCGGTGCTAGACAGAACGCGACACAATCGCTTTTGGATGTCATCCGACGGGCTCGCGTCCGGCAATACGCCTGAGGAAGCCATCCTGCATGGCCTACTCGAGCGGATCGAACGGGACGCCTATTGTCTTTGGCAGGTTGGAAGCGAGGAGGATCGGCTTGCAAGTTGTCTCGATGCCGCCTGCATCGGCGACCCCGTTCTGGACGGACTGCTTGCGACCATCGAAACAGCGGGACTTGATATCAGGCTGTTCGATATGACGACCGACATCGGGGTTCCCTGCGTCACGGCAGTCATGGGTGCGCGTGAACCGCACCGTCAAGGCGCGCGCTTTGTCGAAGTCACCGGTGGCAGCGGCGCCCACCTTTCCATGGCAAGGGCGGCGATCAGGGCCGTTACCGAGGCTGTCCAGTCCAGAATGACCTACATCAGCGGCGCCCGGGACGACATTCCGGCCGAGCTGTTTCGCACGCCGGCGCCCGCCGAGACCTTGCGCCTCCTGGATGCCGTTCCGCTTGGCCGCGACAGCCCCGCCCCTTTTTGCCCGGGCAACGTCACGGACCACCTCCGCGTGGTGCTCGATATCTTGCGTTCTCATGACGTCGGTCCGGCGATTGCCTTGTCGCTCGCGCCGCCGTCCCTTCCCTTCCATGTGGTCAAGGTCTTCATGCCAGCGCTCGAGAACCCCGAGGGGGCGCGTGCACACCTTTACGGTCCGCGTGCGCTTGCAAAGGCAATTTGCTCATGAGGGTCGTGTTCGTCGGGCCGAGCCTGCCTGCGAATGCACACCCCATGGCGACCGACATCCTTTTCCGCCCGCCGGCGGTTCAGGGCGACGTGCTTGCGGCCGTCCGCAGCGGGGCACAGGTCATCGGTATTGTCGATGGAGGGTTCGAATACACCGCCCCCGTGCTGCACAAGGAAATCCTCTATGCCCTCTCGCACCGGGTTCATGTCTTCGGAGCGGCAAGCATGGGAGCGCTTCGGGCAGCCGAGTGCAGGACCTTCGGCATGGTTGGGATCGGCCGGATCTATGAAGACTATGTGTCCGGCGCAATCGTTGACGACGCCGACGTAGCACTGCTGCACGGGCCATCCGAGCTCGGCTACCGGCCACTCACCGTCCCGATGGTCAATGTCAGGGCGACACTCGATGCCATCGAGGTTTGCGGCGAACTTGATCCGGCCCACCGTCTGGAAATCGAGCGCGCTGCGTCAGTGACGTTCTTCAAGAAAAGGACATGGAAAACGGTTCTTGAGAATGCAAACATGACCAATGCGGAAAGAAGGGCCTTGTTACCTGTCCTCATTTCACGGGAGGTCGATCAGAAAGCAGCTGATGCGGGCGCGCTTGTAAGGGCGGTCAAGGATGCGGATCTCGAGGCATCGCCACACGCACCGCAATGGATTTTCAACAACACGCTGCCGTTATGGAACGGTGAATAGTCACTCGCTACGGCACAATGCAACAAGAACGTGTGTCACGGGTTTTTCACGGGCCTTTTGCGCGTGCCGCGACTAATCTCCATCCTGTTCGAGGGAGAGCAGAGATGAGTGCGACATCAGAATGCCGGACGATCGGTTTGCGGAGCGATGAGCGGTCTTCCGACGAGTTGGACGAACTCGTCGCGCTGGCCCGGATGATCGCCTTCGCCAAGGGCGCTGCGGAGGATATCGATCTTTCCGGGGCAATGCATTGCCTTGGCATGGCATTGAATGAGGTTCTGCGCGAGATCGGCGACGGTTCGCATGATGGATTGGCGGATGCGATAGCCACCAAGGGCTCGATCTGCCTGAACTGATAAAGATGAGGGGACGTTGGGGGAGAGGCCGGCGCATGTTGCGCCGGCCTATTTCAATTTCTTGGAATAGACACAGAGCTTTTCGGAGTGCTCGTAGTCATTGCTCTTGTAGTACTCCGCAACCCCGCCGGTGCTGCGGGAGACGAGCCAGACAAAAACGAACCCAAGAATACGGGCTTCTGCTTCCAGATGGTTCAATAGGCGCGAACCGATGCCTGCGCGCTGGTGATTCGGTCTTATTGCGATCTCGGCAATATGGATACCCCGTCCCATGACGGAGGTGTGAGGAAGTCCGAAGGCAAAACCGATCGGCTGTGTTCCATCGAATGCCGCCACGGCCAGGCATTTGGGTGTCGTCGTCAGTTCGTCGATCCGCGAAACTGCGTTGTCGATCGTCCACTCTTCATGCCAGGGATGCTTGGCGTAGGCTTCCACAATTATATCCGCGCTTTCCAGCGCCTCTTGCCTGGTCATGCGTCTATAAACAATCGGCATACACCCACTGTCACCGTCAGCGTGGTTTACGCTACTGGTGCCTTCCTGTTCACTCTACCCCGGAAACCTTAGACCATAGGCCGCGCGCTGTGTGTCGTGACTTCGCCGTGACACTCGTTTTGCGCGAGATCAAACAATGAAATCATTGGATAAGTTCCCGACCGTCGCCACGGATGCACCCTTTGTATATGGGGCATTGGCACTTTTTTCCTCGCGAGATCGCGGTCTGCGTTGATACCAAAGGAAAGCCCCGTAATCGTTCGCCAGGCCCCATGCGTGTGCCTTGAAGCGACCTGCCAAGCATTCGGCCATCCCTACCCTCTCTCCTTCAAGCCCATCACCGATGGAATGGCGACCGGTGCCCTTAAGAACTGATCCATTTTCAGATCGCAGGAAGACCTCAGGCCGCTTACATTGCATCAACGCCTCGAGCGCACGGGCGTCCGCGACGCGGAATGGAATACCGGCGCTCGCACGCAGTGCTCGGGGCCCGCTGCTGGTCCATTCGAGCTCGAGCTTCACGCCAATTGGCGCAAGTACCGGCAGGTCAGCCTCCTCGAGGATACCATGCCCGACAAGGCAGCGGCGGGGTTGTTCACGTTCGAGGACAGGAGCTGGCGAATCTCGAGGGCGTGAACGGCGTCACCGCGTCAACTCCTTACGGTTTCGGACGGGGCAGCAGCTTTAGCCCCGCCCCCAGCTACGCCAGCCAAGCCGACACAGGTCATGTGGCGCAATATTGCGACACATGACCCACTGCAATCACGGCAGTCCAAAACACAACCGGGCGGCCGAGAATTGCCAAAGCGGCGGCTTTGAGCCAAGCTGCAATAAGAATTGGTTGGAGGAGCCAATGCACGAACTCGCCGCTCATGCAGAGCACGTCTATACCTCAGCTCAAAGGGATTCTGCCGCCGCGAACTCGTCTGTCGTTGCGTCATGGCGGCGATGTATCGCCATGCACAGGCTCTCGCCCGAACAAATGCGACCGCCGATCCGTGTTAGTGAGCATGAGCTCCAAGAGGCCCGTGATGCTTCGCAAAGCCTGATTGCAGATGCTTCGGTCGAACTCGATCGGCTGTTCGCGACAGTTGGCAAGAGCGGTTGCTGCCTGATCTTGAGTGACCATAAAGGGGTTGCGCTGGAACGCCGCGGCATCGCGGGGGATGACAGGCACTTCCATGAACTTGGACTGTGGCCCGGGTCCATCTGGACCGAAGCCAGCATCGGTACGAACGGGATCGGGACTGCGATCGCGGATGACAGGCCCGTCACCATTTTGCGGGATCAGCATTTCTTCAGCTCCAACATCAGCCTGAGTTGCACGACTGCACCGATTCGCGATCACCGCGGACAATTGGCTGCTGCGCTGGACATCTCGTCATGCCGCGACGACGTAAACGAGGTTACACTGGGTATTCTCGCACAGATGGTTCGCGACGCGGCGTTGCGTATCGAAGTCAATCTGTTCCGGAGCGCTTTTCCAGGTGCCCGCTTCCTTGTCGTTCCGACGGCTGGCAATCCGACCGCGGCGCTCCTTGCCGTCGACCGCCATGATCTCGTCCTTGGCGCGACGCGGGCTGCGCGACTGGCCCTTAAGCTGGACGACAGGCGTCTTTCCGCGGGACTGCCCGCGGCCGATGCACTGCAGGAACAGAACCCGGCACCAAACCAGGACCTCGTCGACGCCGAGCGCGCGGCATTGTTGCGTGCCCTGTCCCGTACAAGCGGAAACGTCTCCCAGGCAGCCGTTGCACTCGGCATGAGCCGGTCGACGCTGCACCGGAAAATGAAAAGACTTAACCTGCATTGATGGCGACAGCGCCAGCGCCGCGCTGTCGCAGGAGTGCTACACAGTGCACTGCGGTATCCCTTGGCGGCGCTTTCACACGCCGCAAAACTCGCGCAGGCTTCCTCTCACCGGTTCACTCCAGAACCTGGACCTTTGAAGGGAGGATGACATGCTGCATCAGAAGATCGTCGAGTCGCCATTCAGGACGAGTTACGGCAACTTCATAGGGGGCGAGTGGCGCGAGCCTATTGAAGGACGCTATTTCGACAACGTCACCCCTGTCACCGGAGGCAAGCTTTGCGAGGTGGCGCGTTCGAGCGAACTCGACGTCAATGCCGCACTCGACGCCGCACATGCCGCCAGGCCGGGTTGGGCACGGACATCGGCGACCGAGCGATCCAATATCCTGATGAAGATCGCTCAGCGAATGGAAGACAAACTCGAGCTTCTGGCGCGAGCCGAGACGTGGGACAATGGCAAACCGATCCGCGAGACAATGGCGGCTGACATTCCGCTGGCTATCGACCACTTCAGATACTTTGCCTCCTGCATCCGCGCGCAGGAAGGCTCTATCGGCGAGATCGACCACGATACGGTTGCCTACCATTTTCACGAGCCGCTCGGCGTTGTTGGCCAGATCATACCCTGGAATTTTCCGATCCTGATGGCGGCGTGGAAAGTCGCTCCCGCTCTTGCTGCCGGCAATTGCGTGGTCATCAAGCCAGCCGAACAGACGCCTGCATCCCTGCTCGTCTGGGCAGAGCTCGTCGGTGACCTGTTGTCTCCGGGCGTGCTCAACATTGTCAACGGGTTCGGCCTGGAGGCTGGAAAGCCGCTGGCCTCCAGTCCTCGCATCGCAAAGATCGCCTTTACCGGCGAAACGACGACGGGCCGACTGGTCATGCAATATGCGAGCCAGAACCTTATCCCGGTGACGCTTGAACTTGGCGGCAAATCGCCGAACATCTTCTTTGCCGATGTGATGAGTGAAGAGGACGATTTCCTGGATAAGGCACTCGAAGGCTTTGCTATGTTCGCGCTGAACCAGGGGGAGGTCTGCACGTGCCCCAGTCGCGCTCTGGTTCAGGAATCGATCTACGACCGTTTCATGGAGAAAGCCGTCAGGCGCGTCGAAGCCATCAGACAGGGAAATCCCCTGGACCAAGCGACGATGATCGGAGCCCAAGCCTCGAACGAGCAACTCGAGAAAATCCTTGCCTACCTGGATATTGGCAAGCAGGAGGGCGCCGAGGTCCTCGCAGGTGGATCGCGCAATGAACTCGGCGGTGAGCTCGCCAACGGCTACTACGTGAAGCCCACCATCTTCAGGGGGCATAACAAGATGCGCATCTTTCAGGAGGAAATCTTCGGGCCGGTCGTTGCTGTTACCACGTTCAAGGATGAGGCCGAGGCACTGGAGATTGCCAACGATACACTCTACGGGCTCGGTGCCGGCGTCTGGAGCCGTGACGCCAATCGTTGCTACCGGTTTGGCCGCAATATCGAGGCCGGACGGGTATGGACGAATTGCTATCACGCCTATCCTGCCCACGCCGCCTTCGGTGGCTACAAGCAGTCAGGCATCGGTCGCGAAACCCACAAGATGATGCTCGATCATTACCAGCAAACGAAAAACATGCTGGTGAGCTACAGCCCAAAGGCGCTCGGTTTCTTTTGAGGTCACTCCTGCGGCGAATGGCCCGCTCCACTGAAGGAGCGGGCCGGAAGAAGGAGGAGAAGGATGGAATTGAGCATGAAGGATGAGCCCCGTGTCATCGCGACGGACACCGCGATAGCATTGATTAAGGAGATCCGGCGGGATCATCCGGATATTCTGTTTCATCAGTCGGGCGGTTGTTGCGATGGCTCGTCGCCAATGTGCTACCCGTCGGGTGATTTCGTCGTCGGCGACCACGACATCAAGCTGGGGGAGATTGCCGGGGTCCCTGTCTATATCAGCGCCACCCAGTTCGAGGCGTGGAAGCACACGCAGCTGATCATAGACGTCGTTCCCGGTCGTGGCGGAATGTTCTCACTCGACAATGGACGGGAGAGGCGGTTCCTGACCCGGTCACGTCTTCTTGGGCGCACCCCGTGACGAGACGACACGATCGCAGATTGCTGCTCTGGTCGACCGGATTGCGGGAACCGTCGATCGGACGACCGGAAACGGCGCCCGGGCGCAAGCGTGGAGCCGTTTTCCGGGCCGTATCATTTTGTTCAGCCCGCACGCGCCCGGTGAATTGATGATTTGCTCGCCCGTTGTTCCACCTGGTCCTTCCTCATCGCTCCCGGCACGTCGACTTGCGCGTGCCCGGGAAAGCATAGTGAAAATGTCTGACAATCGGAATAATCAATCCGGCCCGCGATATGAACTGAAACTGTATTTTCCGCGGCCTCTTGATATTTCGAAGAAGGGGTGCCATTTACCGCTCACCGCCCGTATCGACGGCCTGCAGACCTGCCCGCTGAGGCTGGTCGCGTTTGCTGTCCGGGAAAGAAAAGGCGCTCCCCGACCGGGTTGAGCGCCTTTTTCTTTTTGACATCCGCCACGGTTCGCCCGAAACAGGTAGGCCTCGACGGAGAAGCCTGCAGATGAACGACAATGTTATCCAATTCCGACGTCCAAAGCCGCCAAGGCCACCAAGGCCGCGTTTGCGGAAGCTTGCCATAGCAGCCGGCGTGCTTGCCCTGCTTGTCGCCGCCTGGGGGTACTTCACGCTTTTCGGTGCGCCGACCTGATCGACGACATCGGCGCCGCGGCTCGGGACAGCTCGGCGCGGTTCCTCGGGAACGTTCTTTTTCGTCGGGACTTTTCTCGGTGTCTTTCTCGTCACAGCATTGCGCTGTTCACTGCGTGCATCGTGCATGAGCATGTCCGGATGCGGCGGGATTCAGCCAGAATACCACTGCGCCAGAAATGTGCATCGACACCGAGAGAAGCTGATGAAATCGTCTGAACTCGACAATGTGGACCGCAAGATCCTTCAACTGCTGCAGGTGGATGGCTCCCTCAGCCACGCGGCGCTCGCGGAGCGCGTGGGTGCCTCCGCTGCCTCCTGCTGGCGTCGGATCAAGGCGCTCGAGGCATCCGGAATGCTTGGACCAACCGTCAGGCTTGTCAGCCCCGAGGCGGTCGGCCGCGGCCTGACCGTGTTCTGCCAGGTTCGCATGAAGTCGCATGATCCGGCCGCGAGGAGCGACTTCGAGCGTTTTGCCGAAAGTCACCAGGAAGTCCTCGAATGCTACTCGATGTCAGGAGACTGGGACTATCTCTTGCGTGTCGCTGTCGCTGACGTAAAGGACTACGAGCGCTTGCTCATGAAAGGCATACTGACACACCATGCGGTGGCAACGTCATCGTCGCATTTCGCGTTGAAACGGGTCAAATATTCGACGTCTGTCCCGGTTTGAAATGTGCAATGGACTAGTGGTCGTTCTGCTCGTCAATGACATCGCGCAAGGTCATGGCAGCCTCGGTTCGATTTCCAACGCCGAGCTTGGCCATGATCTGGGTCATATGATGCTTGATTGTCTTTTCATGCAACTCGAGCTTGCGTGCAACAAGTTTGTTGCTCATTCCCGACGCAACAAGGTGAAGCACCTCCTGCTCACGGTTTGTGAGCATTGAGATCGCGCTTTGCTTGCTCGGTTCGGGCGCGGCACGGTTGGACAGCAACCGTGCCGAAAGGGCCGGCGCCACATAGCTTTCACCATCTGCGACATTGCGAATGATTTCTGCAAGGGTTCTTGCCCCGACGCCTTTCAGGACATAGCCCTTCGCACCACGATCAAGTGCTGCCGTCACGTCGTCACTGGACTCCGACACGGTCAGCATGACGATCTTCTGCGTCGGTAGACGGTCCAGAATCGCGGAGATTGCATTCAAGCCGCCACCGGGCATCGAAATATCGAGGAGCAATACGTCGGGCTGCTGATCCTCTGCAACTTTGATGGCATCGTCCTTCGAGCTTCCTTCCGCGACGATCTTGAACCCCTCGATTTCTGACAGGCTCCGCGCCACTCCTTCCCTGAACAGCGGATGGTCATCGACCACTGCAACGCGGATTGCTGTTTTCATGACTGGCCGATCTCCTCAATCGTGACAGGTGGCACCGTGCTTTGGTAATCGAAGCCGGGGCCCGCATCGTCGGGCCGTCCAGTTTCGTCTGGACCGTGAACATTATTCCGATCGGCCTGCGCGTCAAACATTACGATGGTATGACGGTCCAGTTCAGACCATAGGTCCATGGCAGATCAGACCTTGGTCCTGCAAAGGCGGCCAGATTGGACTGACCGAGCGCCATCCCGCGGGCGCTTTTTGGCCGTTTCCGGAGAGACGCGGCCGGCGCCAAGCATTTGCCGAATCTCTCGAATCGAGCTAGTTCTCAAACTACGGAAATTTATCGAATTATCGCCATCTGGCGAAACAACTGGCAAAACAATCATTCGCGAACGATGTCAGCATCTGGATCATTGAAGCGAACTGAGGGAAGAAACGTGAATCGGCATCTGAGCAGCCTCGACTTTATGCAGAGCTTTTCCACCAAATTGGAGCTTGCCCTGCAAAATCTTTCGATGGCGCAGTACCCACCTGACGCGCGCCGCGAGATGCGAAAATTCTCTTCGTCAGAGGTCGCAGGGCTTCTCGACGTGTCGGAAGCCTATATCAGGCAGATCGTTCTCAAGGAAAAAGGGCCAGCGCCCGAGACCACCACCAATGGCCGGCGCATGTACACGCTCGAGCAAATCCTCGAACTGCGCCTGATGCTCGCCGAAAAGGGCCGCAAAAAGTGGATGAACCCGAGACGCGTGGCCGGTGAAGAGTGCCAGATCCTCGCGGTCACCAACTTCAAGGGCGGATCGAGCAAGACGTCCACGACAATTCACCTTGGCCACTACCTCGCTCTGAAGGGCTATCGCGTCTTGGCAGTCGATCTCGATCCCCAGGCGTCACTGACCAGCCTGCATGGGATGCTTCCCGATTTCGATCCGCGCGAAGATGAGACGCTTTATGCGGCCATCCGCTTCACGGACCCGAAACCGACAAAGTCCCTCATCCACTCCACCCATATTGCTGGCTTCGATGTGATCTGTGCCGGTCTTGATCTGACCGAGTTCGAGACCGCGGTTGCACTCGAGATGCGCAAGAATGGGGGCACCAGCTTCCTGCTGCGCGTATCCCAGGCGCTTGAGCAGGTTGCCGATGATTATGACGTCATCCTGATGGATTCGGCCCCTTCCCTGAACTTCCTCACACTATCGTCCCTGACGGCTGCCACCGGCGTGATCATTCCGGTCCCCGCGCACATGCTGGACGTCGATTCAACGGGAAAGTTCCTGGAACTTGCTTCGTCCTACATGCAGATCCTGAGCGAGATGGGGACTTCTGCACAATGGGATTTTGCAAAGTTTCTCGTCACGAAGTTCGAGGCCAACGATCATCCACAAGCCAACATGACCGCATTGATGCGGCAGGTCTTCGGTGAGGACCTGCTGTTGAACATGGTAACCAAATCGACCGCGGTTGCCGATGCCCTGACCTGGAAGCAAAGCCTTTACGAGGTGCAGCGTTCGCGT
Organism: Rhizobium sp. BK399; assembly: GCF_014194695.1. GTDB lineage: Bacteria > Pseudomonadota > Alphaproteobacteria > Rhizobiales > Rhizobiaceae > Rhizobium. The sequence goes on from NZ_JACIAH010000020.1 coordinate 47,987, forward strand.
TTCTCGGCACCCAAAACCTATGACCGAGCCATGGAGTCCATCAACGCTGCCAATGCCGAGATCGAGAAGCTGCTCTGGGCGGCATGGGGGCGCGAATGAGCCGCAAGGATTCCCGCGGAATGTTCGCCAACGTGCTCGGTCAGCTTGAGCAGCCGAGCGCCGCGCCGAGCGTGAAGCCCACCTCGTCACCGCACCTCCTCAAGGTCGCGGCGGGGGTTCGGCAGATCCAGGAAAAAGGCGAGGCTCTCGACAGACTCCTGAAAGATGCAGACCATGTCGTGGACGTCGACCCGATTGACGTCGCGCCATCCTCCATCCCGGACCGCTTTGATGGCGCCTACGACGAGGCCGCAGTCGAGGAAATAGCTGCGTCGATAAGGGAGCGCGGTCAGATCGTCCCCGGTCTCATCCGTCCTTTCAAGGGTGATAGTGCACCCTATCAGATCGTGTTCGGGCGACGTCGCCTCGCCGCAGTCAAAATGCTCGGGTTGAAGTTCCGAGCAATCGTGCGTGAGCTCAGCGATGAAGAAGCAATCATCTTTCAGGGCGAGGAGAACGCCAGCCGCAACGATCTGTCCTTTATCGAGAAATGTGCATTTGCGCTCTCGCAGGAGCAGGCAGGCTACCGGCGCGATGTCATCTGCGCATCACTTGCGACCGGAAAGTCGCATCTCTCCGAGATGCTGCGGATCGCAACGGCAATCCCGCGAGACGTTTTGGTGCAAATTGGTCCCTCGCCCGAGATTGGCCGTCGTCGCTGGATTGATTTCGCCGATGCATTCGCCGCCAGCCCGGGCGGGGCAGACCGTATCCGCCAGGCGCTCGGCCAGGACAGACATGGCGGCCCCAAGGATCGGTTTGCCGTCGCTCTCGCGGCTCTGAAGTCCGAAGCTGGCCCGGCGTCCTCACTGAAAGCCGCCACCGAAATTCGCGCAAACGGTTTTCTGATTGCGACTGTCAGTCATGCCAAGTCTGGGTCGAAGATCAGCTTCAACAAAGCGGTTGCGCCCAGTTTTATCGATTTTCTCAACGATCGCATGGAGTCGCTTCACAGCGAGTTCGTTCAGTCGACACAACGCAACAGCAAAGGATGATCATCGCAAAAGAAAAAAGCTCCCGAACGTTGCCGTCGCGGAAGCCCTTCTCATAGGTTAGCAGCTAGAGAATCGCATTTCCGTGAATCCCTGTCAAGTATGGGCACCTTTTTGGTGAGTGGATTTCTTTTGCCTTCGTCAAGGTGAAGGTGATGGAAACAGGACATGTGACGACGCCTTTCGGGCGGCGGCCGATGACGCTTGGCATGCTCTCCAGCCAGAAGGCGGCGAGCGAGCTCAAGCCCGATCAATCGGTCGACAAATGGAAGATTTACAGGGCGCTTTGCGAGGCAAAGCCACTGCTCGGCGTAACCGACCGGGCGCTGGCGGTCCTCAACGCCCTGCTGAGCTTCTACCCGGCAAATCTCCTTTCCGAGGAAAGCGGTCTTGTCGTCTTTCCGTCAAACAGCCAGCTTTCGCTGCGTTCGCACGGCATGGCGGAGCAGACCATCCGTCGCCATCTCGCCGTGCTTGTCGAGGCCGGCCTGATCATCCGCAAGGATAGTCCGAACGGGAAGCGGTACGCGCGCAGAAACAAGGAGGGCTCGGTCGGAGATGCGTTCGGTTTCTCCCTCGCACCCTTGATCGTCCGGGCTGAGGAAATCGAGGCGCTGGCAGCTGAGGTCGCGGCGGAACGGCTGCATTTGCAAAGACTGCGCGAACAATTCACCCTCTGCCGCCGGGATGTTTCCAAACTGATCGAGACCGCGATCGACGAGGAGCTTCCGGGCGACTGGGAAACGGCCTTCACCTATTTCCGTGAACTTGTCGACGCCGTGCCGAGAACGCCGGCAGCCGATGAAATAGCCGCAGCGCTGGAGGCAATGCAGATCTTGCGTGACGATATTGCCAACAGGCTGGAAACATTGTTGAAAGCAAAAAAACCGAGCGGCAATCCCGCCCGAAATGAACGGCACATACAGAATTCAAACCCCGACTCTATTTTTGATCTTGAACCCGCTTTTGAAACAAAGCAGGAGGCAAATCCGGCGTCCCCGATTGAGCCCCCCGCTGAAAGGACGAGACAGAGATCAGATGGGCGCAGTGGGGTCAATCCGCAGGAGCGCGCCGGCAACGACAATTCGGGCCTAAAGTCCTTCCCGCTCGGAATGGTTCTGCAGGCCTGCCCGGATATGGCAGGCTATGGCCCCGGGGGCTCGATTACCAATTGGCGAGACATGATGGCGGCAGCGGTTGTGGTTCGGGGCACCCTCGGTGTCAGCGCGTCAGCGTACGAGGACGCGTGCAACACGATGGGACCGGAGAACGCAGCGACCGTTATGGCGTGCATTCTCGAACGAGGCGGACACATCAATTCAGCTGGCGCATATCTGCGTGATCTGACGCGAAGGGCAGAGCGCGGCGAGTTCTCGATCGGTCCAATGTTGATGGCACTGGTTCGTGCACGAGGGGCCGGATCGCGCCGGGCCGGGTGAGGTCGACCTCGTGTCTCGAATAAGGCTGAACAGCTGGATGTGCTGGGACGAAGATCGATGCCTCGCCAACGGAACGGACACGATGCGAATAGGTCGCAACGTTGAATTGCTGTCGAAGCGGCCAGGGAGATGGGGCCGCCTGCGTGTGCCGAGGATCTTGGACCGACCCAAGCAGGGCCGGTCTTTACCGGGCATAGTGCTTTTAGGCTGGGCGCTTGTGAAGCGGTACGGCCCTGTGCCAGTTTTCGAGGATCCGGCCATCGGTATGGGACTGCGTCGCCCAGCGGATCCCGTTCGAAATCACCTTGTGCACGGTCTTGTCGTGGTAGATCGGATAAGTCTCGTGCCCAGGACTGAAGAAGAAGATGCGACCGCGGCCACGTCGGAATGTGCATCCGCTGCGGAACACCTCACCCCCAGAGTACCACGAGATAAAAACCAGTTCGTCGGGTGGAGGAATGTCGAAGGGTTCGCCGTACATTTCGGAAGCATTGACTTCGAAATAAGGGGGCAGCCCCTCGGCGATCGGATGGGATGGATCAACGACCCATACCCGCTCGAGATCCCCTTGTGGCGTTTCGCGCCAGGAGAGGTTTGCGTTGGTTCCCATCAAACGGCGAAACAGCTTCGAGTGATGGCCGGAATGAAGAACGAGCAGACCCATTCCCTTGAGGACACGTTGCTGGATCCGGTCGATCAGCGCGTCGCTTACCTCTTCATGCGCCATGTGCCCCCACCACAGAAGGACATCGGTGTCGTTGAGAAGAATGTCCGGCAATCCCTCATGCGGGTCATCGAGCGTTCCCCTGCGTATCTCGAAGTCGGCATTGGCGATCCCGGTCGCAATCGCGCCGTCGATACGGTCGGGATAGATTTCCTGAACCTCCTTGTGGAGTTGCTCGTGGCGGCCTTCGTTCCAGATGGTGACCTTGATTGTCATGGTATCCTCGATGTTATGAAGCTTTTGCCGGGCGAATGACGCGGCCGGCGGAATCGAACAGGTGGCAGGCGGAGGTGTCGACCGCCAGGGACACGCGATCGCCCGGTCGCACTGTGATGTCACCTTCGGAGCGGACAACAATCGGCTGTTCCTGCGAACCGACAGTCAGGTATGTCTCGACGCCCAGCCGCTCGACGATCATGACCTCGGCCGAAAAGTCCCCCTGCCCTACCGCTGCGATCTTCAGGTGCTCAGGCCGGATGCCAAGAGTAGCCTCACCCTGTGGCACTATCCCACTCGCGTCCGTCAGGTCGAGCGAGAGACCAAACGGGCTCCGGACATGGGCCTGACCGGCGGTCGATCTGGTGATCGCGATCGGGATAGTGTTCATCTTCGGGGAGCCGATGAAAGTCGCAACGAATTCATTGTCAGGCTGATGGTAGAGCGTCATTGGAGCACCCTGCTGGGCAACGACACCTTTGTTGAGGACGATGATACGATCGGCCATGGTCATCGCCTCGACCTGGTCATGCGTCACGTAAACGACGGTTGCCTTCAGCTCGCGATGCAGGCGCTGCAATTCGGCACGCATCTGCACGCGCAGGGCGGAATCGAGATTGGACAAGGGCTCATCGAACAAGATCAGTGACGGCCTCTTGATGATGGCCCGACCGATCGCAACGCGCTGGCGCTGGCCGCCGGACAGGGCTGCCGGCCGACGATCGAGATAGTCGGTCAGTTGCAGGATCTCGGCGACCCCCTCGACCTGCCGGCGGATTTCGGCCTCCGGAACCTTCTTCAGGCTCAGTGAGAAGCCGATGTTCTCGGCCACGGTCATGTGCGGATAAAGGGCGTAGGATTGGAAGACCATGGCGATGCCACGCTTGTCGGGCGGCACGTCGTTGATCCGCTTGCCGTCAAGCATGAGATCGCCGTCGTCAATGCCCTCAAGACCGGCGATCATGCGCAGCAAAGTCGATTTTCCGCAGCCGGACGGGCCGACGAAAACCGCGAATTCGCCGTCTTCCACCGTGATGTCGACGCCCTTGATGACCTCCAAAGCGCCGTAGAATTTGCGAACGTTCCTGAGATTGATCATCGTAATGTACTTTCTGGTGTCAGCCTTTGACGCCGCCGGCAAATGTTTGCACGAGGAAGCGACGCGCAAAGCCGAAGGCTACGACTGCCGGCAGGAGGTAGATAAACGCGAGTGCCGCAAGCAGCCCGTAGTCTATCTCGTTGATGCGCAGAAATGCGCGGAACAGGCCGAGTGGCAGGGTCTGCAATTCCGGCGAAGAGAGGAAAATCAGCGGAAGCAGGAAGTCGCCCCAGGCAGACATGAAGGCGAACAGTCCGGCGGCAGCCAACCCCGGCAGCGCCAGCGGGATCAGCACACGGCGAATGCGCTGTATCAGGGTGGCGCCGTCCATCAGTGCCGCCTCTTCGTAGTCGCGTGGCAGACCGTCGAAGAACGTCTTCATGATCCAAAGGGCCAATGGCAGCTGCATTGTTGCAAGCACGAGGATCAAGCCGAGATAACCATCGATGAAACCGGTCCAGCGCATGATCGGTCGAGTGTATTCGCCGAAGATCGGCCTCAGAATGGCACCTTCAGCATTGTTCAATGTCAAAAGGAACTTGTAGAGCGGCACAACGAGCGCCGTCGGCGGAAGGACACGGATCAATAGGATGGCATAGAGAAACGGCAGCTTCCACCACGCTCGGGTTCGCGACAGCGCGTAGCCGCCAAGGCCGGCCAACACCATCACCAGCACCGTGGCGCCGCCAACGACGAAGAGCGAATTGAAAAGCCATTTCGCACCATCTTCCTTTGTAAAGACGCGGAGGTAGTTGGCGAAGCTCCACTGCTCGGGCCAGCGAAGGAACAGCTGCGCGTTGCCGTCGAAGGAGGCGAGAAGCACCCAGAAGAAGGGAACTGCGCAGAAGATCGAGATCAGAGACAGCGTTGCGTAGGCAAGCAGGTCCGATCGGGTCTTGTTGGCATTTTCGCTTGGGGAAATCGCTGACATGTCAGACCTCCACTTTCATCGCCCTGACATAGCCGACGCCGAGAACCAGCGAGATCAGTAGTGCTACGACGGCGACAGCTGCGCCATAACCGAGTTGGAACGCTGTGAAGGATTGATTGTAAATGTAGATGCTGACCAGCTCCGTCGCCCCGCCGGGGCCACCGCGGGTCAGCGCGTAGACGAGGCCGAAGACGGCGATGGTCGAGACGGCGGAGATCAGCATATAGAGAAGGATCGTCGGCATCATCAGCGGCAAGGTGATGCGGCGGAACATCTGTGAAGGCGTTGCGCCATCCATACGGGCGGCCTCATATATCTCGTTTGGGATGGTGCTCAGACCAGCAGTCAACAGGATCATCGCCGTCGCGATGCCGCGCCACGTGTTGACGATGATGATCATCGACAGCGGAAAGATCTGCAACCAGTCGGCCGGCGTCACGCCGAAGAAGCTGACGATGCGGCTGAGCGTTGCCTGCTCGCCTCCGGCCAGCATCGAAATCCACATAAAGCCTGCAACCACCTCTGGTGCTGCGTTCGGAAGAAGGATGATCGAGGAGAAGAGGCGGCGGAAATGGATACGACGACGCAGCGCCATCGCCGAGACGAGGCCAAGCACGAATTGTCCGATGACTGCGGAGCCGACGACGAACAGGAAGGTGACGAGCAAGGAGTTCCAGAACTTCGCGTCGTTCAGAAGCCGCGCATAGTTGCGAATACCGACGAAGCGCGGCCGCAGTGCGGCAGCCCCAGTCAGCGCTTCATTGGTGAAGCTTAGGTAGATGGAGTAAAGCGCGGGATAGATCACGAAGGCCAGAAGCAGTGCAAGCGAGGGCAGCAGGATCAGAAGAAGCTGCCGTTCGGCGCGCCTTTCGTGGACGTTTCTGGCCATTGAAAGCTCTACAACTCATTTCGGAAGGGAAATCTGGAAACGCGGGCGGGCCCGCGTTTCCCTCGCAATGAGTAAGTAGACGCTTACTTTATGACCTCGTCGCCGAGCGTTTCCTTGACGTAGTCGACCAGGATTTTCTGTGCGCCGGCAGCATCGGTTTCCTTACGCAGGAGCGCTTCCGTTGCGCGGGCAACACCTTCGGAAACGGTGCCGAAGCCGGAAGCCTGCTTAAGGAAGGTGCCGTTCTCCGCCGCGGCATGGATCGGAACGAGTTCCGTCAGCTTCTGGAAGTCGGCGTTCTTCGCCGCATCCTTGCTGGACGGGATGTTGCCGATACGGGCCGCGTAGGAAACCTGTGTCTCCACCGAACCAATCTCCATCAGAGCCTTCTTGGCGAGTTCCACGTTGGCGGACTTGGAGTTGACGGCCCATGGGGCTGCCAGGTTGGCGAGAACATACTGACCGCCGGTTTGGCCGGGAACGGTCCAGGTGCCGACAACCTTGGTCACCTCAGGAATGGGGTTCTTGCTTTCACGACCCCAGTCGAAAATATAGCACCAGGAACCGCAAGTGGTTGCGGCAAGTTTGCCGGCCGGGAACATCTGATACTTTGGCACAACCCAGGGTTCAGGTCCGAGCAACGGCTGCGTTGGCATCAGGTCGTTGTCGATCAGCTGCTTGTAGACATCAAAGACATCCTTGATGCCCTCACCATTCAAATCGAGCTTACCGTTGGCATCAACGAGCTGCGGCGTCTTGGAACCGACGACCAGATGCTGAAAGCCTTCGTCGAAGGCGCCGCTTCCCCAGGAAACGCCGGCCGGGAAGAGCAGACCATATGCGCCGGTCTTCTTCTTGATTTCAGCGGCGCGATCGAGCAGTTCCTTCCAGGTCTTCGGCTGCTCGGTGGAGATGCCGGCCTTATCGAGAACGTCCTTGCGATAATAGATTTCCTGAATGCCAAGCATGAACGGCATCACATAGGTTTCGCCATCCGGGCTGACGGCCAGCTGCTTGGCGACATCATAGAAATTGGCGTAGCCGTCCCATGCCTTGATTTCCTTGGTCACCGGCGCGAGGTAACCGGCCTCGACCATGTCAGCGACAGCGGCCGTCGTCGGGATGGAAAAGAGGTCCGGGGCGTTGCCGGCGCCGAGCTCGGTCAACAGCTTCGTCAGATAATCCTTGTCAGGCGCAGGGTATTCGACGACCTCGACGGTTACACCGTATTTCTTTTCGATCTTCTCGACCGTCGACTTCATGGCGTCGATGCCGGCCTGACCGTGATTGGCAATTCGGATTGTCTCGGCATGCGCCAGCGTGGAAACAGCGCCGAGCAGAATGGCGCACAGGCCACCAATGACCGTCTTCTTCAACGGAAGTCCTCCCTTTTGGTTCGCGGCGCCCTCCAGCACCACAGTCAAAAATGTACACGCATTCCTATTACTGGCAAGATGGATTTTGATGCGTTTTTTGATCTAACGCTAACGCATTGAAAAGACGTGTTTTAATAAATCTTGTCTTCATTCGGTCATTTGTGTAACCGTATACACACTGCATTCGGGAGGATTTTGGATGTCACAAAAATTGCGGCTTGGCGTCATTGGCGCAGGCCTGAAGGCGGCCGAGTATGCGGCAAGCTGGGCACGCATGCCCGAGATCGAATTTGTCGCGCTTGCCGATACGATGCCTTCCTCCCGAAAGCGCCTGATTGACGTATGCGTTGCCGCTGGAGCAGGCGCGCCGAAGAGCTTCGACGACTACCGAGAGATGTTGGCTTCCTGCCGAACGGAGCTGGATGTCGTCTATGTCTCCACGCCGCATGCGTTTCACGGTGAGCAGGCAACGGCTGTCGCGGAAGCCGGCCTCGACCTCTTCCTTGAAAAGCCGATGGTGACGACGGTGGCGGAAGCCGAACGGCTGATTGGGGCGCAGAAGAAGAGCGGTGTGACCATCGTAACCGCTTTCCAGGGCGGTCTTTCGCCCCTCGTGATCGATACGCGCAAGCGGGCGCTTGCCGGGGAGTTCGGCCACCTGATTGCAATATCGGGGATGATCTGGGAAAGCTGGTCCGGCAACTATGACGGTCACTGGAAGCAACAGCCGGAGATTTCAGGCGGCGGTTTCATGTTCGACACCGGCGCCCACATGATGAACACTGTCTGCCTGCTGGCCAACTCGGACTTCGAGAGCGTGTCGGCCTATATGAACAATCACGGCAAGGAGGTCGACATTGCCACCGCGGTCTCGGCCCGCCTCAAGAACGGCGCGCTGGCGACGCTGACGGCTGCCGGCGAGGGTCCTCCCGGCTGCGCTTCCTACATCACCTTCTTCTATTCGAAAGCAATCGTTCGCATCGATGCCTGGGGCGGATGGCGCGAGATCAGCCTCGGGCGAAACGCCGAGCCGCGAGAAGAGGCGGAAATTCTCGGCAATCCGATGAAAAACTTCCTGGCCATTCGCGAAGGGACAATGGAAAACACCGGCTCCGTTGAAATGGGCCTGCGATTCGCTAGGCTATGGGATGCAATCAAGGAATCAGCTGCGGCAGACGGGCTCCCCGTCCGGATCTCCGCGCCATAGACGTGGAATGTAGAAATGAGCAAGCGACGGGTCACCTCGAAGGAACTGGCAAAGCTTGCTGGGGTGTCGTCTGCGACGATCTCGCGTGCCTTCTCGCCCGATTCCAGAATCGGAAGTGCAACGCGCGACCGCATCCTGGCCGTTGCTCGCGAGTATGGATACCAGCCGAATGCCATTGCGCGCTCACTCAACAACCAGCGATCGAGGCTGGTGGCGCTGGTGGTCAACGCAATCGGCAATCCGTGCGAAGCAGAAGAGCAGCAACTACTCGTTCATCGCCTCCAGGCCAGGCAACTTCTGCCTATCATTCTGTGTTGTGCCGACCACGATGATCGGTTGCAGCTCATGCGCTTAGCCTCGACCTATCAGGTTGATCATGTCGTCGTCTTCTCCGACATGGTCTCGATGCAGGACGCGATCGACATCTTCCATACGACGAAGCCGATCATCGTCTCCTTTGAACCGCTCGACAATGAGAAGGTCTCAAGCGTCCGGATAGACGGATCGGCCGCCGCTGACGAGATCATCGGCAAGATTGTCGGTGATGGGAAGAAGCGGTTCGCCTACCTCGCGGGAACAAAGTCAAGCTGGATCGACAAGCTGAGGCGCAGGTGGTTTGTCGAGGGCCTCGCCAAGCGCGGCCTGACGCTACAGGCCGAGGCCTTTGGCGACTACAGCTACGATTCCGGTTTCAAGGAAGCTGTTTTGCTTCTTCACCGCGCCAAGGTGGATGCCATCATCTGCGGCAACGACGTCATGGCAATTGGTGCGCGCGATGCGGCACGGCGCGTACTCGGGAAGAACACGCCCGACGATATTGCCATCGTTGGACAGGACGGAATCGCGATGGCGGCTTGGGATTGCAATGACCTGACGACGCTGAGCCTCGACCATGTGGCCTTCATCGATGCAGTTATGGAGCTCATCGAGCGCCATGACGCCGAACTCGAAGGCCCCCACAGCATTACTCTGACCTGCACGGCCCGCTGGGGCTCTACTGCATAGGAAAGAGCTATCGAGATCGCGCGATCATAACGTCTTCCGCCTCTTCGCGGCTCATACCAAGAACAGCCCTGCCTATGTCGAAGCTGAAACCGTTGCGTGCGAACGCCGCCATCTCTTTGGTCACACGGTCGCGATCGCCGTCGCCTCGCCGAAATGGCCCGAACGCGCGTTTGCGCGCCAAGACCACGGCGGCCAGCAAGTCGTCTGCCTCATCGAGCGCGGCCGTGATGACCTCGCCATCGACACCCTTCTGTGACAGTTTCTGAGCGATGTGTCGCTTCGATCTGCCACTGCGAACCCCGGAGCGCGTCCTGATTTCAGCGTAGGCAGTATCGTTCAGGCCCGCATGCTCGTAGGCGAACGCGACGGCGAAGTTCGCAATCGCCTTGAGTTGCGCCTCGTTGATGTCTGTGAATTTTTGCTTCGCCTTACGGATGATGGCATCGAACAGTTGTCTTTCCGTCATCATCTGCCGCTCGAGCCGATAGATCGTCGAGTTTCTGGCCCAGCTCAGCATGCGTGCAGTCGGGATATCGGATGGTGTCGGCTCGTTGCTCACGATTGAATGGCGTCCTTGTTGCTTATCTGTGAGAGGAGCCAAGCCGTGAACGCCAGGCCGAGCGTATGTTCTCGCTTACCATCCGGCGTCACCACATAGTAGTTGTTCTCGGTCGACATCGGTCGGTCGACAACGATTTTGAGTTTTCCGGAGCTCAGCTCCTGTTCGATCAGATATAGTGGCAGAAGCGCAAACCCCAGTGCCATTGAGGCTGCTTCGATGATCATCGAAAACTGGTCGAACCGGTTGCCTCGATAAGACGGATCGGCGTCGATGTCGCAGTGTTCGAACCACTGGCGCCAAAGTCTCGGGCGCGTCGCCAGATGCAGGAGAGGCTTGTCTACAAGTTCCGCTGCGCTCGCGACTGGATCAGATTTCAGCAGGCTCGGGCTGGCAACCGGAACGATCTTTTCGTCGCAGAGAAAGGTGCAGGTTGCGCGTGCCCAAATCGGCTGGCCGTAGTGAATGGCAAGATCAAAGCCTTCCTCCTCAAAGTCGAACGGCTCTGAGCGAGAGGCTATGTCGACGAGGGAACCTGGATGGATCGCCAGAAAATTTGGCAGCCGAGGCGTCAGCCAGCGGCTGCCGAATGTCGGCAAGGTGGCGATCGAAAGGGTTGCCGTGGCGCCGGAAGCCGCCCGGATCATCATCTCTTCCGTCTGGTGCAGGAGACGTCGTGCCTCCGGCAAAAGCCGCTTGCCGGCTTCCGACAGGATCGCTCGCTGCCGCACGCGTTCGAACAGGAGGACACCGAGCTGCGTTTCAAGGTCCTTGATTTGCCGGCTGACGGCGCTTTGCGTCAGGTTCAGTTCGAGGGCTGCCCTGGTGAAGTTGCCGTGGCGGGCGGCCGACTCGAAGGACTGCAGTGTAGTCAAGTCAGGCATGAGCTTTCGAGGCAAGATCATTCCGAAACCGCATCATCTTAGCTTCATTTATCGTTATTCATCTACTCCAGGCGCGATATGATCGCAATCCAGAATGAACTCTTCCTACAGGCACTGTGAGATAGATATGTCGACCAGAAGTTTCGTCTCCTCCTGCAGCATCCGCTCTGCATTTTCCGCGGCTATGTCTGCCATGTATCGGACCGAGGTGCCGGCCTACGGCACGCTGATGAATATCGTGGCCAGGGTAAACACGGCAACGCTCAACGCCGATCCGGCGCTTAAGCAGAGGCTTGAAGAAACCGATTCCCTGGAGCGTGTATCTGAAGAGCGACACGGCGCGATCCGTCTTGGGACGGCTGCAGAACTTGCGATGATGCGGCGCGTCTTCGCCGTTATGGGCATGTTTCCGGTCGGCTACTACGACCTTAGCGAGGCCGGGGTGCCGGTCCATTCCACCGCGTTCCGGCCAGTGGGCGATGCGGCCTTGAAGCGCAATCCGTTCCGCGTCTTCACCTCTCTCCTGCGTCTCGATCTGATTGCTGACGAGGCACTTCGCGCCGAAACCGAGACGATCCTGCAGAAGCGTCAGATCTTCACCGCCGGTGCTGCCGAACTGACGGAAAAGGCCGAACAGCAAGGCGGTCTCGACGCGGACGATGCCAATCGCTTCGTTGCCGAGGTTCTGGAGACTTTCCGTTGGCACAATCAGGCCGATGTCGACCTCGCCATGTACAAGCGCCTGCATGATGCGCACCGGCTGATCGCCGATGTTGTCTCCTTCAAGGGCCCGCACATCAATCACCTGACTCCGCGCACGCTCGATATCGACGAAGTACAGCGCCTGATGCCGGAATATGGCATTGCGCCAAAGGCCGTTGTCGAGGGTCCGCCAAGCCGGCGCTGTGCCATTCTGTTGCGGCAGACGTCGTTCAAGGCGCTCGAGGAAGCCGTCTCTTTCCAGGGTGCGGATGGGACCTGGCAGCAAGGAACACATACGGCTCGTTTCGGCGAGATCGAAAGCCGCGGTATCGCCCTGACGCCGAAGGGCCGCGGCCTTTACGACAAGCTTTTGACGGAGTCGCGCAAGGTGGTGCGCCCGGCAGCCGATGGCTCGAACGCGAGAGCTTATGAAAAGGCGCTCGCCGATGCGTTCGTGCCTTTCCCTGACAGTTGGGCCGAAATTCGCGACCAGGGCCTTGGTTACTTCCGCTACTCGCTCACCCCAAAGGGCCAAAGCACGATTGCCTCGGCTGATGTGAGCATTGATCAACTCGTGGCAGATGGTCTCGTCTGCTTCGACCCGATCGTCTATGAGGACTTCCTGCCCGTCAGCGCGGCTGGCATCTTCCAATCCAACCTCGGCGATGAGGCGGCGCAGGATTTTACCGCAAACCCCAACCAGCAGCGCTTCGAGCGCGATCTCGGTGCCTCGGTTTTTAACGAATTCGACCACTACGCCGGTATCGAGGCGCAATCGATGGCTGAGTGCCGGGCCCTTCTGACTGCGGCGCAAGCGGCTGAATAAAGCGACAGCTGAAACCGACAATCCTCCAGAACATCAGAGAGTTTTTCACATGACCATCGCAGCAAGAACAGTGAATGTAACCCAGGAAACCGTCGCACTTCTCGACAAGATCGGCGTCGACAAGGCGCTCTACACCGGTGGAGACATGGCCTCTTACAGCCCGGTCACGGGTGAACAGCTCGCTGCCCTGAAGACGGACAGCCGTGATGCCGCGACCGCGAAGATCGAAAAAGCCGCCCGCGCCTTTCAGGCCTGGCGCCTGGTTCCCGCGCCCAAGCGCGGCGAACTCGTTCGCCTGCTCGGCGAGGAACTGCGCGCGGTGAAGACGGAGCTTGGCCGACTGGTGTCGATCGAGGCCGGCAAAATTCCGTCCGAAGGTCTTGGTGAAGTGCAGGAAATGATCGACATCTGCGATTTTGCCGTCGGTCTGTCCCGCCAGCTCTACGGCCTGACGATCGCAACCGAACGCCCCGGCCATCGGATGATGGAAACCTGGCATCCGCTCGGTGTCGTCGGTGTCATCTCCGCCTTCAACTTCCCGGTTGCCGTCTGGGCCTGGAACGCCGCGCTGGCGTTGGTTTGCGGCAATGCCGTCGTCTGGAAGCCTTCGGAGAAGACGCCGCTGACCGCGCTCGCTTCGCAGACGATCCTGCAGCGTGCCATTGCCCGTTTCGGCGACGCGCCGGAGGGTCTGAGCGAAGTGCTGATCGGCGATCGTGCCATCGGCGAGATTCTGGTCGATAACCCGAAGGTACCGGTGGTATCCGCGACGGGCTCGACCCGCATGGGCCGGGAAGTCGGTCCGCGGCTGGCGCGCCGTTTTGCCCGTTCGATCCTCGAGCTCGGCGGTAACAACGCGGGTATCGTCTGCCCGTCTGCCGATCTCGACATGGCGCTGCGCGCCATCGCCTTTGGTGCCATGGGCACGGCAGGCCAGCGTTGCACGACGCTTCGCCGTCTCTTCGTGCACGAAAGCGTCTACGACCAGCTCGTGCCGCGCCTGAAGAAAGCCTATGCCAATGTCTCGGTCGGCAACCCGCTCGAAACGACGGCGCTTGTCGGTCCGCTGATCGACAAGCTTGCCTTCGACGGCATGCAGAAGGCGCTCGGCGAGGCGAAGGCCCATGGCGGCGCCGTCAACGGCGGTGAGCGCGTCGCAATGCCCCACGACAAAGCTTACTACGTCAAGCCGGCGCTGGTGGAAATGCCCGCGCAGGTCGGCCCAGTGCTGGAAGAAACGTTCGCGCCAATCCTTTACGTGATGAAATACAACGACTTCGACAAGGTGATCGAAGACCACAACGCTGTCGGCGCTGGTCTCTCCTCCTCGATCTTCACGCTGGACCTTCGCGAAGCCGAGCGTTTCCTCTCGGCCGACGGATCCGATTGCGGCATCGCCAACGTCAACATCGGGACTTCGGGTGCCGAAATCGGCGGAGCGTTTGGTGGTGAGAAGGAAACCGGCGGCGGTCGCGAGTCTGGCTCCGACGCGTGGAAGGCTTACATGCGCCGCGCTACCAACACGGTGAACTACTCCAGGGCTCTGCCACTTGCGCAGGGCGTCACCTTCGAAATCGAATAGGAGCTGATATGACGATCGATGTGAAAATGGAGGCGGGTTTTAGGCCCGCCTCGAGGATATCTTCTATCGGTGTCTCCGAGATCCTGCAGATCGGTGCACGCGCCGCGGCCATGAAGCGGGAAGGCAAGCCGGTCATCGTCCTTGGCGCCGGCGAACCTGATTTCGAAACGCCCGACCATGTCAAGCAGGCAGCCTGGGACGCCATGCAGCGTGGGGACACCAAATACACCGCGCTCGACGGCACGCCGGCGCTGAAGGAGGCGATCCGCACCAAGTTTCAGCGCGAGAACGATGTTTCTTTCGACGTGAGCGAGATAACGGTCGCCACCGGTGCAAAGCAGATCCTCTTCAACGCGATGATGGCGACTATTGATGCGGGTGATGAGGTTATCATCCCCACGCCCTACTGGACGTCCTATTCCGACATTGTCCAGATCTGCCAAGGAAAGCCGGTTCTCGTCCCCTGCGATGCGCAAAGCGGCTTTCGGCTTACGGCCGAGAAGCTCGAGGCGGCGATCACGCCGCGGACACGCTGGCTATTATTGAACTCGCCATCCAACCCATCCGGCGCAGCCTATAGCGCCGCTGACTACCGCCCGTTGCTGGATGTGCTCCTCAGACATCCGCATGTCTGGCTGATGGTCGACGACATGTACGAACACATCGTCTATGACGATTTTCGTTTCGTCACGCCGTTGCAGTTGGAGCCGCGTCTGCGTGAACGCACGCTTACGATCAACGGCGTCTCCAAAGCCTATGCCATGACGGGCTGGCGCATCGGCTATGCCGGCGGCCCGAAGGCGCTCATCAAGGCGATGGCGGTCGTACAGAGCCAGGCAACGTCCTGCCCCTCCTCGATCAGTCAGGCGGCGGCCGTTGCGGCACTCAGCGGACCGCAGGATCTTCTTGCGGAGCGAACCGAAAGCTTCAGGCGGCGTCGCGATCTGGTCGTTTCGGGGCTCAACGCCATCGATGGTCTTGATTGCCGCACGCCCGAAGGTGCTTTTTATACCTTTTCCGGCTGCGGTGGAATTCTCGGCCTGACAACGGCAAGCGGCCGCAGGATCACGACGGACAGCGAGTTCTGCGCCTACCTGCTCGAAGAGGCGAATGTCGCCGTTGTGCCGGGCTCGGCCTTCGGCCTGTCTCCCTTCTTCAGGATCTCCTACGCCTCGGCGCAGGCAGATCTCAAAGAGGCGCTGGAGCGTATCGCGGTTGCTTGCCAACGGCTCGGTTGAGCCACGGCGTGCGAGGCGGGTTTTGCCGGCTTCGCGCACTGTCTGCCTATCGTTGACGGAAGTTCGGCCTTCGCCAGAGTTAAAATGCAAAAACGCCCGGATCGTCTCCGGGCGTTTTCTCTTGCTTAAGTTTTGGCCGGCTGATCAACCAGCAATCTTTTCGCCGTAAGCCTTCTGCGCATAGTAGTGGCCGAAGCGGCTGTCGAGGAACGCATCAAGTCCGACATCTTCCTGGCGGATGAAGCCCTTCGCCGGCAGATCGCCCTTGGCCAACATGTCGAGAACGGCGCAAATGCTGCAGGCGGTCGTGATCTGGATGGCGCTCATCATGCGGCCGGCAACAACGGCGCTGTAGACCTTGTTGGCATAGGTTTCCTGTACAAGGCGACCGGTCTTCCAACCGGACACGGTGACGAAGACGATGACGACGTCCTGCATGGTGGACGGCAGTGCGTGCTCGAGGATATCCTTGAGGACTTCGCGGCGATGGCGCAGGCCGAGATCGCTGAGCAGCGCCTTCATGATGGCGGCGTGGCCGGGATAGCGGATGGTGCGATAATTCAGCGTGCGAACCTTGCCCTTCAGCGTCTCGCAGAGCGTGCCGAGTCCACCCGAGGTGTTGAAGGCCTCGTAGGTCACGCCGTCGAGCGAGAATTCTTCGCGCTCTTCCAGCGCCGGCACTTCGATCAATTGTCCGTCGACGATCGCTTCACACGGCTCGATGTATTCGTTGATAACGCCGTCGGTGCTCCAGGTCAGATTGTAGTTGAGCGCATTCGACGGATATTGCGGCAAAGCCCCAACGCGCATGCGGACGCTATCGAGTTTGTCGAAGCGGCTGGCAAGATCGTTGGCGACGATCGAGATGAAGCCTGGCGCGAGGCCGCATTGCGGGATGAAGGCGGTGGACGCGTTCGCAGCAATCGCCTTGACGCGGCGGGTGGATTCGACGTCTTCGGTTAGGTCGAGGTAGTGCACGCCGGCCTCGGCGGCAGCCTCGGCGATCGCGATCGTCAGGTGGAACGGAGCAGCACTCAGGACGGCGAATTTGCCGGAGAGCAGTTTGACCACGGCGGCATGGTCAGCGATATCGATTTCCGCCAGGCTGAGGGCGGAATTCGCCTCCATGTGTTCCAGTTGCTGCTTGCTGCGATCGGCAAGCGTAACGTGATAGTCGCCGGAATGGATGAGAAGGCGGGCAATCGTTGAGCCGATCTTGCCGGCACCGATGACGACGATGTTTTTCATATGTGTTCCCCTAACTGGATCCAAAAATCTTTATGGCCTTTTTATTCACGTCAGGTTGGTTGATTCAAAGCGCCATATTGATAAGAATGACCGCCGTATTTTGGCGGATTGCCGCCGGAGATGGTCAATATGACGATGAGCGACAAAGATCGGCAGCTTTTGTCGATCCTCAGCGAGAATGCCCGCATACCGACGGCCATGTTGGCCCGCAAGCTTGGCCTGTCACGCACGACAGTCCAGGCGAAGATTGAGCGGCTGGAGCGGGACGGCGTCATTGCGGGCTACGGTGTGCGCCTGTCGGAGTCTTTCGAAAGCGGGCAGATAAAGGCGCATGTGCTCATCACGCTGGCAGCGAAGGCACTTGGGCGCGTGACGCTTGAGCTACAGGCGATCGCGCACGTCCGCGTCGTCTATTCCGTTAGCGGCAGCTTCGACATGATCGCAATCGTTGCCGCGGAATCCATCAGCGAGCTCGATACGGTCATTGACAAGATCGGCGAGATCGAGGGGGTCGAAAAGACCCTCTCGTCGATTATCCTATCGACGCGCGTCAACCGTTAGAGTAGTCCGGTCGCATTGCGCGCACCATTTTGGTGGCTGGCCGGTGGGGCGTTGCGCCCCTGACATCGGCGCTGGTGGCTGACAATGATTGGTTTCGGTCGATCGAAGACGGGCCCGACGTATTCGCGCTGCAACGCGTGACGGAAGATGCTCGGTTGTTTCTCCGGATTGTCCAAGCGTTAAGGTCGCCCGTTGCAGCGCTTAAGGTAACTGCCTCCGGTGCGTTCATCGTGTGACGATGCCCGCGACTGTCTGCCGATTGTCGCTTCCGGGCGGGTAGCATGCGCGCCGCTGCCAAGGATTGTTTTGGGTGCTGACACAGGATCCAGGCCGCTGGCATGGTATCTCGGAAACGTCGAATTGATGTGGCTGCTCGAACGCCAGTGTGCCGAGGCGCCGTCATTTCAGTTGCGTTGACGGCGTGTGTGGACAAGCGGGAGACGATGCCCGCACTATTCGCGGCGGGCTTTCACCGGGGTCACGTCTTTCCCTGCGCATTGGTGGAGAGGAGGTATGAATTTGACGAGCGGCGCTCGATGGTACGTCATCATCATCTGGCAGATTAGGGCCGTCGCATCAGAAGTTTGCCGAGGATGAACTCACGTTGGTGATACGTCCGCGCCGGCAGGTTAACGCTTTTCTCGAGCCATGAATTTGTTTTGCCGTCGCAGCAACAGGCCTGTTGCCGGATCATTGTGAGAGAGAGCCGATGTGCGTGAGATCGTCGGTTTCTGGACGCGCCTGGAACGCGCAGCTTTTTGCATTCTGTCACAATTAGCGGCGCGGTGGTGATCTAGGCTGGAACATCCTCACCGCTGGCGCACGGCTCCAAGGAGTCGATTGCAGACCACGCTCCCGTTTCTGGAGGTTCGGGGGCGGCCGCCTATGTATGTCAACCGAAGTCCTTTTGGCGGCCACGTCGACCTGGACCCGTCGGAAAGTTCCCCGCGGGGAACGATCCAAGCTTGAGTTCGAAGCGCGCCAGAAACCGATGTCGGAATTCTGCAGGGCGGTTTAAGTGGCTAAATGTTCAGCAGCAAGCGCTTCCTGCTCCCGTTTGGTTCTGGATGCGCGTTGGCTTCGATCCGGTGATGACACTAATGGTCAGGGTGCCAGACCAAAATGGCCTGTCTGATAGGACGGGGTCGCTCTGAGCCCGCGGTGGAGGCCCCGGTTGGCATGCAGCAATGGGGTCGTTTTTCAGAGTGTGATGGACAACACGGGCCGGCCAACGCTGACTGCCAATAGGGCGCGTACCGTGGGAATGGCGAGGCGTCGGGTTTGTGCTGGCAGCCGCAGCGCGATCAGGGTTCATCGGGCACTTGCTCATCGGGCACTTGCCGTCGCGATATTTGAGAGTTCCCCGCGGGGAACCTTGGCATGGCTCGCATGCCCTCGACTGCTCAGGGTCTCATGCGTGCCTCTGGAAATGATGGTTGGCGACACTTCGGTGCGCGGACTAACCGAAGGCTGTCTCCTGTGCTCGGCAAGGATTGATCAGTTTATTCAGTAGAAAGTTCCCCGCGGGGAACTGCAGGATATCGATCGGAGGATGGTTGTCGTGCGGTGAGCAGACGCGTCTTCCTGGCCCAGAACCACGCACTCATAAAGCCGCCGGACGGGGAAGATTTGTCGTAACTGCGGTTGACAAATCACCCCCCAATCCGGGATTCTGAAAGAGCGGAATGACCACGGCAGCGAAAGAATCGACTCTGAGAGACCGATTTTTGTCCCTTGACCGACGCTTGTCGCCCGCAAGCACGGCCCGAAAGCGCAAGTCCGGGAAAAGTTGCGTCATGCATAGCGGAAGTAACGACCGCATTTGCTGCCGTAACGAAAAAACATCATGGTTAACCAAGTATTTAACGGCGCCTCTCGCAGACTCAGCAGACACTCCTGAAACGCTCAACACATGTCGAAAGTACCTGTTCGCCAGGCTGCTTCCACCAGTTCCCGGCCGAAAAGATCTCGACCTCCTGGGCTCCATGGTAGCCGGCGGCCTCAATCGAACGGCGGATTCCTCTAAGGTCGATCACGCCGTCCCCCATCATCCCGCGATCGAGCAAAAGGTCCGTTGTTGGCACCAGCCAGTCGCAGATGTGGTGGGCGAGGATCCGGCCAGCTGCTCCCGCCCGGGAGATCTGCTGTTCGAGTTTGGGGTCCCACCACACATGGTACACGTCGATTGCGACACCTATCCCGTCACCGAGAAGATCGCAGATGTCGAGCGCCTGCTCGAGGGTATTCACACAGGCTCGGTCGGCTGCATACATCGGATGGAGAGGTTCGATGGCGAGCGGTATGCCGGCGGAGCGTGCGTGCGGGAGGATCTGGGCGATACCGTCGGCCACCATCTCGCGGGCCTCAGCGATGTTTCTTGATCCGACAGGCAGACCACCGACAACAAGGACGAGGCAGTCGGCGTTAAGAGCCGCTGCCTCGTCGATGGCCTTCCTGTTGTCGTCGATTGCCGTGGCGCGGGCCGCTGGATTGCCAGCAGGAAACATGCCGCCGCGGCATAGTCCCGTCACTTTCAATCCGTTTTCGGCGACAATGCGCGACGCCTCCGCAAGACCGATCGCGTGAACCTGGTCGCGCCATGGAGCGATCGCGACGATATCCTGTCTGAGGCATGCATCGACGGCCTGCCGCATGTTGTACTGTTCGCGGACGGTCGCGAGGTTGATCGATAGGCCGTCGACTGGCATGCGCGTTTCTCCCTTCCCACGTCATTGCGTGACGTGCTCTTGGTTTTTCAGATTCCAGCTGTTGCGAGGATTGTCTTCATTCGTTCAGTTGCCAGATCCGGGTCCCGAAGCATCCGGGCCTGGTCGGCAAGCCGGAACAACTCGGCAAGATGAACCATCGAGCGAGTGCTCTGCTGACCGCCGAGCATCTGGAAATGGCTCTGGAAGCCGTTGAGGTAGGCAAGGAAGACAACGCCGGTCTTGTAGAACCGCGTCGGCGCCTTGAAGATGTGCCGAGACAACGGCACGGTCGGGGCGAGAATGGCGTGGAATCCTGTGAGGTCGTCTGCTGCGAGCCTATGCAAGGCGGCGCTGGCCGCAGGGGCAATGGCATCGAAAATTCCAAGCAGCGCGTGAGAATATCCCTTCTCGTCGCCTGCGATGAGTTCTGCATAGTTGAAGTCATCGCCGGTATACATCTTTACCGCAGGATCGAGCCGGCGACGCATGACGATTTCCTTCTCGGCCGAAAGAAGGGAAATCTTCACGCCATCTACCCGGCTCGCGTGGTCGTTGATGATGGCGAGCGCTGTCTCCATGGCCGCCATATCGTCACGGGATCCCCAATAACCCGCAAGAGCGGGGTCGAACATGTCACCGAGCCAATGGATGATCACCGGTTCGCGGACCTGTCGCAGGATCCGGTCATAGACCCGGACATAGTCTTCGGGACTTTTCGCTGCGGCGGCCAGGGCGCGGCTCGCCATCAGAATGATACGACCTCCCTGCCCCTCGATATAGTTCACCTGTTCTTCATAGGCCCGAATCACGTCGTCGATGCCGACGTCAGGCCCGGGAATGAGATGATCCGTGCCTGCGCCGTAGGCGATCAATGCATCGGAACGATTGCGCGCGGCGGACTGGACCTCTGCAATCAGCTCCCTGGCTCCCGCCCAGTCGAGCCCCATGCCGCGTTGGGCTGTGTCCATGGCTTCTGCAACGCCAAGGCCGAGGTCCCACAGGTGTTCGCGAAACGCCACCGTGCGCTCCCAATCTATATTGCGGTCGAGCCAGGGATCGTTGTCGGCCAGGGGATCGACGACCACGTGTGCTGCTGCATAAGCGACGCGATTGAATGCATGTCCGCCGGCCGGGCGCTCGGGCGCGGCCAGTGGTTGGTTGGCGATGGTGTAGTGCTGGAGCGTGCGGCCAGAAACAGGAAGGTGGAGTGTCGTCGCCATCCTCAGGCAACCTTGCGAGCGACGGAGCCAGCGAGCGGGGGCACATTGACCCAGCGTCGCTCCTTCCAGCTCTTTTGCGCAAGCTCGGCGAGTTGAACGCCCTTGGCCCCTTCCCTCAAGGTGAACTTCCATGGCGCGTCCTCGACGACGTAACGCAGGTAGTCCTCCCACTGCGCCTTGAAGCCGTTGTCGAAGACCTGTGTTTCGGGAACTTCGTCCCACGTCCTGTAGAAATCGATCGTTTGTGGCTGGTCCGGGTTCCACACCGGCTTGGGGGTGTTGACGCGATGCTGGGTCCAGCACTTGGTTAGGCCGCAAACCGCCGATCCATGAGTGCCGTCGACCTGGAAGGTCACGAGGTCATCACGACGGACGCGAACCGCCCAGGACGAGTTGATATGAGCAACGATGCCCCCCTCGAGTTCGAAGGTCGAATAGGCGGCATCATCAGCGTCAGCCTGGTAGACTTCGCCATTTTCGTCGACGCGGCTTGGAATGTGGGTTGACGCATAGCAGCTGACGGCCTTGACCTCGCCGAAGAGGTTGTCCAGCACATAACGCCAATGCGGCAGCATATCGAGGATCATACCGCCGCCATCGGCAGCGCGGTAATTCCAGGAGGGCCGTTGCGCGGCCACTCCCCAGTCCCCCTCGAACACCCAGTAGCCAAACTCCCCACGCACTGAAAGAATCCTGCCAAAGAAACCGCTGTCCTTCAGCAAGGCGATCTTTCGCAGGCCCGGCAGATAGAGCTTGTCCTGAACCACGCCGTTCTTGACGCCGCGCTCCTCTGCGAGGGAAGCAACGGAGAGCGCTTCCTCTAAAGTCTCCGAGATCGGTTTTTCGCAGTAGACGTGCTTTCCGGCTTCGATGGCCTTCCTCAGCAAGGCGACGCGCATCTGGGTCGAGCCTGCGTCGAAAAAGATCTTGTTGTTCGGATCGGCAAGCGCGCTATCGAGATCGGTGGTCGTTCGGGTCAGTCCATGCTTGCGGGCAACCGCCTCGATCTTGTCCGCGTTGCGGCCGACGAGGATCGGGTCCGGCATCAGGCGATCGCCATTTCTAAGCAGGAGCCCGCCCTGCTCCCGGAACGCCAGGATCGATCGCACCAGGTGCTGATTATAGCCCATGCGGCCGGTAATACCATGCATGATGATGCCAAGCGAAATCGTCGCCATCTGTTCTTCCTCCCAATAAATAACTATTTAGTTACATAAGTGACATGCGCGATCGGAGCTGTCAACCCGGACCTGGCGCGTGCTCACTTCTCAAACAATGCGGGCAATATCAAAATCTAGCGCCCCCGGAACAAGGCCGACCGGAATCCCCACGCGGACAAGAGGCTGGATATCGCACGTCGAACAACGTAAGCGAAAACTGACATGCCTTTTTTGAACTGACGCATCGAGCATATGAAGCCAATTTCAAGAACCAACCTCGAGCAGGCCAAATGTCACAATCGGCGTGTGGTGATTGAAGCGATCCGAACGAACGGTCCCCTGTCGCGGGCGGCAATTGCGCGGTTGACGGCCCTCACGACGCAAACGGTGTCGAATATCGTCGAGGAGCTGGAAGTGGCGATGCTCCTCACGGCGGACGCTGCCAAAAAGATCCCACGCGGGCAGCCTGTCAGGCTCTATTCGATCAACCCGGACGGGGCCTACTCCATTGGCCTGGACCTGGAGCGCGACCTTGCGGTGGGCGTGCTGACCGATCTTGCGGGACGCGTTCGGGCGCGAGTGGAAAGAGCTGTCGAACGGCCAACGCCAGCCGAGGCGATGCCTGTTCTTGCCGAAATCGTGCTGGAACTCCAGCAGGCCTTCCCGCTCGATAGCGCTCGCCTGCTTGGCGCCGGCATCGCAATGCCCGGTCGCTACGCTACCGAGGTGTGACATTACTTAGTCCGGTAACGTTGCCCGACTGGCAGGACTTTCCCGTGGCGAGCAAGCTTGCGGACCGTCTCGGTATGCCGGTCCTTGTCGAAAACGACGCGGCCGCAGCGACAATCGGGGAGCGGCTTTACGGCGTGGGGCGCGGCCTGACCAGTTTCGTCTATCTCTTTCTTGGCGGAGGCATCGGCGCCGGCCTGTTCCTCGACGGCCAGCTCTACAAGGGCAGCCGCAGCAACGCTGGCGAGATCGGTCACATGATTGCTGTCTCGAACGGTCTGCCTTGCGTCTGCGGCAAGCGCGGTTGCCTGGATCGTTATGTGTCTCTCGGGGCTGCCTATGATTATCTGAATATCACAGCCCATGGACAGGCCTGGACCCGTTCCCCCGACATCGTGGCCGGGCTTAGCCAGGACCGGATCGACGCATGGGCAGAAACTGCTGCCGAAGCCATGCGGCAGACGATCGATGTTCTCGAACTCGCCTTCGACCCCCAGACGATCGTTCTCGGCGGCTCGATGCCGACGCGTTTGCTAGAAGGACTCGCGCGCCGTCTCCAGCCCTTGCACCGGCCGGTCGATCCCGGCCAGGAACGTGTTCTGCCGCGCATCATGACCGGTGCGATCGGTAGGGATACGGCCCTTCTTGGTGCCGCGGCACTGCCGATCTTCTCGGAAACGAATCCACAGTTCGACGTTTTGCAAAAGCCGCTCAGGCAAAGGCCTCAGGAGTAGCGGTAGAGGATCGGCATCAGGCCCGCGAGCGCCTTGAACCGCTCCCAGGACTTGTCCTCGGGTCTTGTCCAGGCACTCTCGGCCAGCGCCGAGACCCGTGGGAATACCAGGCGGTCGAAGACGGCGCGGTCGGTCATCGGTTCCGACCAGATGCAGGCCTGGATGCCACGCAGCTTCTTTTTCTGCTCAGCGCTCCAGCCTTCGACCGGATCGAAATTATAGAGCGTCTCGGGCTCCGACCATCCTGCCCAGCTGGCGCCGGGCTCATCCCAATCCGGGCTGTTTGCCATGTCGAGGTAGTAGACCTGTCCGGGGCAGACAACCATCTCGTAGCCTTGCCCGGCAAGCGCTGCTGAGACTTCGACGCTCCGCCAGCCGCAGAGGTAGCTTTTGTCCTTGTCGATGACATTGCCATGCGCGGCTTCCTCCCAGCCGCCGGTGATGCAGCCTTGCTCGGCAAGGAACTTTTGGATCCTTGCGAGAAAGATGGATTGCAAAACGGCCGCACCCGACCCGTCGATATCATCTGCTCCATGGGTATTGGTGATAACGTTGAGCCGCTTGGCGTGCTGATTGGCAACGATGTCTCCACCGATCTCTTTGAGCTTCGCTAGCGCTTCGGGCGAGCCCGACCAGGCGCCCAGCGGAACTTCATCCGCCCCGATATGAATCGTCCTGAAGGGAAAGAGTTCGATCAGTTCGCGGAAGATGGTTTCCAGTACCTGATAAGTCTGCTCGCGCGCCGGATTGATGCAATTGTCCGGAAAGCCCTGGACGGAATAGTAGCTTCCGGCTTCCTGCGGATCGCGAAGCTCCGGGATCGCCTGTTGCATGGCATAGCAATGTCCAGGCACATCGATTTCAGGAACAATTTCAATGCCGAGCCCACCTGCATGCGCAACGATCTCTCGGACCGCCGCCTTCGTGTAATATCCGCCTGTCCGCGCCGCACCCGATCCTAGGAGCGGCGGGATCGCCAGCCCGTGTCCGCGCCAGGCGCCGACTTCGGTCAGGGCAGGATAGGCGTCGATTTCCACGCGCCAGGCCTCGTCGTCCGAAAGGTGCCAGTGGAAACGGTTGATCTTGTTCCAGGCAAGGATGGCGAGCAGTTTCTTGATTTCGGACGTCGCATAGAACTGTCGAGCAACGTCGAGATGCAGGCCGCGCCAGCCCATGGTCGGCTCGTCGCGGATCTTGCCTTCGACAGGAAAGCGGAAGGCGTGGGGATGAAGATGTGCACCTCGCCAGATCTGACCAAGCGTGATCAGGCCATAGAGGAGGCCGGCGCGAGTGCTGGCCGAAACCTGTATTGAATCTCCGGCGAAAGATATGTCGTAGGCCTCCGCGGCAAATCCGTCGACGACATCAAGATTGACGGGCATGCCGCCTTCAGAGGCTGGCCGAACAATTCCCTCGACAGCAAACAGCTGCTCGACGAGGGTAACAAAGGCATCAGCCGCGGCATGTGCCAAGGGGTTGCTCGCGTTGATCGAGAAGCCGGGTGGGGCTTGCCGCTTCCCCGATACGGACACCTCTGAGGGCCAAGGTACGATCGCGACCGGCACCGGTGGATCGGCTGGAACGGGATAGATTTGCGCGCCGCGCTTCAAGGGAGCATTGTTTGCGAGTGATCGGGTCGGTTCGACCGAAAGCGATAGCGTGCTGCCATCGGCAAAGGCAAGATAGGCACCCGTTGCACCGTCCGTCCAATGCTGGAACGGCCAGCTGAGTGCGGAGATCGCCAGTGACCAGGTCTTGCCCGCGCCCAGCTCGAAATTTTCCGGCGGCAGGAACTCGGTAAAGTTCGACAGTCTGCGGCTGACGGTCCCGCCCTCGATCCGGACGGCCGGATCCACCCGGCCGGGACCGCTGATGCAGAGGGTGAAATGGGAGATCGTCTTGGTCGACAGGTTCTTGAGATTGAGCGTGTAGGCCTGTGGTGCTTCGTCCGTCGCAGGCCGCCATGTGGCCTCGAGCCGCAGGGCGTGCTGGCGCTGTGTCAACATGAATATCTCTCGATCGTGTTGGTTGGTTCCAACATTCGCTACGAATGCAGGACGCGGATAGTCACTTAGTCAATCAACTTGATTTAATCAGGCAACCGTTGACAACGTCAACCCGCTGCCATCTACGCTTCGCACGAAAGTTGCCGTTGCCCAGGACAACGTCCGGACGGGCGCTCACGGAGCGGGAGGAAGCGAAGCGGTCTGGCGGGCAACATCGGGATGAGCGGCCTTGAAGGGCGTCAGCGCACTGCAGGCTTCGGCGATCTTTTCGATACGCGGGAAAGCTGAAATGTCGAGGCCCCAGCGGCGGGCGTTGTAGACTTGCGGCACCAGACAGAGGTCGGCCATGGTCGGCTCGTCTCCGACGCAGAAGCGACCCGTCCCTGGATCGTCGAGCATTCGATCGAGCCCGCGAAGCCCGTTCCCGATGAACTTTTTCATCCATTGGCCTCGCGCATCCTCGTCGCCTGTGAGACGCACGACATGTGCTGCGACATGCAGATTGCATATAGGATGAACGTCCATTGCGACAGCGTAGGACAGCGCCCTCACCCGCTGCCGTTTTTCGGGGGTATCGGGCAGCAAACGCGCGTCCGGTCGGGTCTCTGCAAGGTATTCGATGATCGAAAGCGATTGGGTCAGTGTTTGCCCGTCGATACTAAGGCTGGGGACCAGCCCTTGCGGGTTGACGTCGAGGTAGGTTTCGGTCTTGTGCGCAAAGGCAAGCAGATCGATCGGTACGGTCCTGTAGGCAAGCCCCAGGAGTTCGAGTGCGATCCGAACCCGGTAGCAGGCCGAGGAGCGCCAGTAGTCGTAAAGGACGATCTCTGTCATGGTTGCTGCTCCAGAGTTTGACGCTGCACCGTTTGCTCGATCGCACCGAAGATCGATGCGCCGCTCATGTCGGTCATTTCGATACGAACGGTATCACCGAATTTCAGAAAGGGCGTGGCCGGCCGACCAAGGCGGATGGTCTCGATCATCCGGAGCTCGGCGATGCAGGAATATCCATCACCACCTTCGGAAATCGACATACCGGGCCCACCGTCCTTCTTGTTGGAAACGGTGCCCGAGCCGATGATCGAGCCCGCCGACAGCGCACGTGTCCTGGCGGCATGCGAGACCAGTTTTGCGAAGTCGAACGTCATATCAATGCCGGCATTGGCGCGACCGAAAAGTCTCCCGTTGACGCTGACGAGAAGAGGAAGGTGGACCTTTCCGTCCTTCCAGGTGTCGCCGAGTTCATCCGGCGTCACTGCGACTGGCGAAAAGGCCGATGCGGGTTTTGATTGAAAGAAACCGAATCCCTTGGCGAGTTCATCCGGGATGAGGTGGCGCAGCGAAACGTCGTTGGCGAGCATGACGAGCCGGATTGCGCTGAGTGCCTGATCGGGCGCAGCCCCCATCGGGACGTCGTCGACGATCACCGCAACCTCGCCCTCCATGTCGATGCCGTGGCCTTCATCGCAGGCAACGATCGGATCGCAAGGGCCGAGAAAACTGTCAGAGCCGCCCTGGTACATCAGCGGGTCGGTCCAGAATGTCGACGGCATGGCTGCATTGCGTGCTTTTCTGACCAGTTCGACATGATTGACGTAGGCCGATCCGTCGGCCCATTGATAGGCGCGCGGCAACGGTGAGTGCACGTGCCTCGCATCAAAGGCTTCGGATGGCGCGGTGCCCTCCTCCAGCCGTTCTGCCAGTTGGGCCAGCTGGGGCGCGGCCGTCATCCAGTCATCAAGTGCAGCCTGCATCGTGCGGGCGACCTCGCCCGCGTCACTATAGCGCCTCAGGTCACGTGTGACGATGATCAGCCGGCCGTCGCGGGAGCCATCCTTGAGTGTGGCAAGCTTCATGGGATCAGTCCGTGATTCATGGCTTGATGCCGGGGGTTCCGTCGAAGCGCCGCTCGAGCCCCTCCCAGCAATCGATGTAGTCATCCTGGAGGGTCTCCAGTTCCGCTGCATATCGGGTTAATTGCTGTGGAAAACGGGTTTCGAACATAAAGGCCATCGTGTGATCGAGCTTGACCGGTTTCAGTTGGCTGTTTGAGGCCTTTTCGTATCCAGAGGCGTCAGGACCATGCGGCAGCATCATGTTGTGCAGGCTCATGCCACCGGGCACGAAACCCTTTTCCTTGGCATCGTATTGCCCATGGATCAGGCCCATGAACTCACTCATGATGTTGCGATGATACCAGGGTGGTCGGAACGTATGCTCGGCCACCATCCAACGCGGCGGGAAGATCACAAAATCGACATTTGCGGTTCCCTCTTCGCCGCTTGGCGCCGTAAGCACAGTGAAGATCGAGGGGTCCGGGTGGTCGAAGAGAATGGCTCCTACCGGCGAGAAGGTCTTCAGATCATATTTGAACGGCGTGTAGTTGCCATGCCAGGCAACGACGTCCAGCGGGGAATGTCCGATCTCCGTCACGTAGAACTTGCCGCACCATTTCACATGGACGCGGCACGCCGCCTCCTTGTCCTCGAAGGCGGCGACGGGCGTCTTGAAATCCCGGGCATTCGCCAGGCAGTTGGCACCGATTGGACCGCGATCCGGCATGGTGAACTTCGCACCGTAGTTTTCGCAGATGTAGCCCCGCCACTCCGATCCCTGTCCGAGAGTGGTCACCTTGAACATCATTCCACGGGGGATGAGGCAGATTTCGGTTGGCTCGACCTCCATGATGCCCATCTCCGTGAAGACCTGGATTGTCCCGACCTGCGGAACGATGAGGAGCTCGCCATCGGCATTGAACGCATAGTCGTCGATCATGTCGTCCTTGAAAGCGTAGGCATGTGCGGCCATGCCGACCTGGGTCATGATGTCGCCGGCTGCCGTCATCGTCCTGATGCCAGCAAGAAAATCGGTGTGCCCGGCGGGGATCGGGATAGGATCCCACCTGAGCTGGCCAAGCGGCAACGCGTGGTCATCAAGGCAGGGCGCGGACTTCCAGAACGGATAGCGTTCATTATCGAAGCGCCGCGTGTGACGCACGCTCGGCCTGATCCGATAGAGCCAGGAGCGCTCATTTGTTCCTCGAGGCGCAGTAAATGGCGAGCCGGAAAGCTGTTCAGCATAAAGACCGTAGTTGCATTTCTGCGGGCTGTTCTGGCCTTGGGGCAAAGCTCCTGGCAACGCCTCGGTCTCGAAATCGTTGCCGAAGCCGGGCATGTAGTCCAGCTCGCTCGTTCCAGCCTGTGCACGGGATCGCGGTGCGTCGGTCGTGTCCATGCTTGCATCTCCTCCACTCATATAGTTACAAACGTAACCGTCGATTTTGTAACTATCAAGGAGCGGCCATGGCGGGTGAATTCGAGCTCGACGGTTTCATTCCCTACCGACTCAACCGCGCGTCGGAACTGATAAGTCTTTCGTTTGCGCGCCAATACAAGTTGGAGTTCGATCTGACGCGGCCTGAATGGCGCACGCTGGCCGCACTCGGCAGTGTCGGCGTGATGACGGCGACGGAAATCGGTGCACATTCGCACATGCATAAGACCAAGGTCAGTCGTGCCGTCCGCGCACTCGAGGAGCGGCATTGGCTAAAACGCATTCCGAGCGAAACCGACAGACGTTTCGAGCAGATCGCGCTCACGTCGCAAGGGCAGCAACACTATCGAAAGATTACCCTGCTGGCCCGCAAGTATCAGGAGACGGTGCGAATGACGCTTGGCGAGGAGGCCATCCGGCACCTCGAACTTGCGCTTTCGGCAATCGAGACCTCTGCCGGGCTGCACCGTAGATCCAGGTGAGCTACGCTACGCTCCGCCGAGGGGATAGCCTTGGAAGTTCTTTAACGTGTCGAGCACGATCGAGGTTTTCACATGCTGGACGGATTCATGCGGCAGCAGCACCTCGTTGACGAAGCGTGAAAGACCCGAGAGCCCGCGGGTCGCGATCTTCAGGTGATAGTCCATCTCGCCAGTCAGCGCATAGGCTTCGAGAACCTCGGGAAGACCGTTCACCAATTGCGCGAACCGCCGGGCGTTGTCGCGATTGTGGGTCGCCAGCGTGACCGAAATGACGACGAGCAGGTTGAGCCCGAGCTTGTCCGGATCGAGGTTTGCCTGATAGCCGCGAATGAAGCCTTCGGCTTCCAATCGCGTTCGCCGCCGCGAGCATTGGGAAGCCGACAGGGCGATGCGTTCGGACAGTTCCATATTGGTCAACCGTCCGTCGTTCTGAAGCTCGGCGAGGATCTTGAGGTCAAATCCATCCAGCTGCTCAGACATTGTATAATCCGCCGCTCTTGTGCATGTTTCGTGCGCATATTTTGCAAATTGCACTCACAATGCAAGTACATTGCACGAAAGAAAGCCCATAATTTGCATCAAATGGCTACTGCCGCAGGAGGAGCAAATGGGCCCGTATCCACACGACGCACCGCCGTCAAAAATCACCGCGGACAATCCCGCCGGAACGGATGGATTCGAATTCGTCGAGTTCGCGCACCCGCAGCCCGAGAAACTGGCCGAACTGTTCACCCGTATGGGCTATCGGCCGGTCGCAAAGCACAAGAGCAAGGACATCACCGTCTGGCGCCAGGGCGACATCAACTACCTCGTCAATGCCGAACCGGATAGCCACGCCATGCGCTTCGTCGACGATCACGGCCCTTGCGCGCCGTCGATGGCGTGGCGCGTCGTCGATGCCAGGCATGCCTTCGATCATGCCGTTGCCAAGGGTGCGACACCTTACGAGGGCAACGACAAGACCCTCGATGTGCCGGCGATCGTCGGTATCGGTGGGTCGCTTCTCTATTTTGTCGAGCGCTACGGGAAGAAAGGCTCGGCTTATGATCTGGAGTTCGATTGGCTCGGGGAACGTGATCCGCGCCCCGACGGTGTCGGTTTCTTCTATCTCGACCACCTGACCCATAATGTCTATCGCGGCAACATGGACAAATGGTGGGATTTCTACCGCGAACTCTTCAATTTCAAGCAGATCCACTTCTTCAATATCGACGGCCGCATCACCGGCCTGATGAGCCGTGCGATCACCTCGCCCTGCGGCAAGATTCGCATTCCGTTGAATGAATCGAAGGACGAGACCAGCCAGATCGAGGAGTATTTGAGGAAGTACAGGGGGGAAGGCATCCAGCACATCGCTGTCGGCACCAATGCCATCTACGAGGCCACCGACAACCTTGCCGAGAATGGCCTACGCTTCATGCCCGGCCCGCCCGAAACCTACTACGACATGTCCGTCGAACGCGTTGCAGGCCATGACGAACCGCTACATCGGATGCGCAAGCACGGCATCCTGATTGACGGCGAAGGCGTACTCGATGGCGGCACGACAAAGATCCTGCTGCAGATCTTCTCGAAGACCGTGATCGGCCCGATCTTCTTCGAATTCATCCAGCGCAAAGGCGACGAAGGTTTCGGCGAGGGCAACTTCCGGGCGCTCTTCGAATCCATCGAAGCCGACCAGATTCGCCGCGGCGTCATCAAACCGGCCGCCGCCTAGCGACCGACGCAAACTGCAAATCAGTGGCCGTCGGGGGCAACAGCTTCCGGCGGCACTGTTTCGAGCAGGTTCTTGCGATGAAAGATGAACAGACCGGCGACAACGATGATCGTGCCTCCCGTGATCACATAGAGATCCGGAACATCGCCGAAGAACAGATATCCGAGCGCGATCGCCCAGATCAGCAAACTATATTGCAACGGTGCCAGCAGCGACGCCGGGGCGAGCTTTAGCGAACGCGTGATCAGGAGGTGGGCGCAGGAGGCAACGACACCGAGGGCCAGCATGCCGCCGAGTTCGACCGGCGAAGTGGGCTGCCAGGCGCCGATCGAAAGCACCGCACCGACGATGAGGGCGGCGATCATCTGCCAGGTTACCAGCGTGGTGTCGCTGGTATTGCGGAGATATCGGTTCAGCACCAGCGCCATCGAAAACGAAAGGCTGCCGACAATGCCGAAAAGCGAGGGTAGCGACAGCATCGCCGAGGATGGACGTAGCGCGATCACCACGCCGCAGAAGCCGACAAAGACTGCGAGCCAACGGCGCCAGCCGATCCGCTCGTTGAGGAAGAAGTGCGAGAGCGCGGCGACATAGATCGGCCCCGCCATGTAGAAAGTCATGACATCGGCGAGCGGCAGATAGGCGACGGCGGCATAGAACAGGCCGACATCGAGCGTGGCCAAAAGCACGCGCAGAAACTGCAACCCCTTCTGCTCTACCCTGAAAAGCTGGGCAGGGCCTTGCCTCGCGATCAGCGGCCCAAGGATGATGAAGCATCCGAGCGAGCGGATGAGCAGCACCTGCCCGACCGAAAAGCTCGTCACCAGCCACTTACCCATCGCGTCGTTGAGGGCGAAGAGAAAGTCTCCGAGCAGCATCAGGACGACGCCCATCAACACGAGGTTCTTGAGGCCCGTCGCGGTAGATTGTGGCTGCATAGTCGGAATTCCCGTCACCCATCGCTGCCTTGCTGCAGCAGGTGGGGCCGTCGCGTATATCGACCGGAGTGTCAAGCCGAGGCAGCGGCTATTCCGTCTTGCCCCGCAGCATTTCAATGATTGCGGAGAAATCGCGTCCGCCATTCCCCTGCTTCTCGAAAAGAGCATAGAGCTGCGACGCTTCGGCGCCGAGCGGTGTGGAAGCACCGGTCGATAGCGCCGCCTCTTGTGACAGGCGCAGGTCCTTCAGCATCAGCGCCGCGGCAAAACCCGGCTTATAGTCGTTGTTCGCCGGTGAGGTCGGGACGGGGCCCGGGACCGGGCAATAGGTGCTGATCGACCAGCATTGCCCCGACGAGGTCGAGGCGACATCGAACAATGCCTGATGCGAAAGGCCGAGTTTTTCACCGAGCGCGAAGGCCTCGCAGACACCGATCATCGAGATGCCGAGGATCATGTTGTTGCAGATCTTGGCCGCCTGCCCGGCGCCTGCCTCCCCGCAATGGACGATCTTCTTGCCCATCGCTTCCAGGATCGGCTTTGCCTTTGCGAAAGCCTCGGCAGAACCTCCGGCCATAAAGGTCAGCGTGCCCGCTGCCGCACCACCTGTGCCTCCGGAAACGGGCGCATCGAGAGAAAGGCACCCGGCGCTGACTGCCATCTCATGGGCCTTGCGAGCGCTGTCGACGTCGATCGTGGAGCTATCGATGATAAGCGTACCGACGGGGATCGAGCGAAGGATATCCGTCCATGCACTGAGCACATGCTTACCCTGTGGCAACATCGTCACAACGATCTCGGCGCCCGAAACCGCCTGACTGATGTGGCTTGCCGCCTTCACGCCGTGTTCTTCCGCGGCTTGCAGGACAGGCGCGGCCAGGTCGAAGCCGGTGACCTCATGGCCCGCCTTGACGAGGTTGGCGGCCATCGGCCCACCCATGTTGCCAAGGCCGATGAAAGCGATCGTTGCCATGCCGTTCTCCAATGAAAGAACACAAGGGGCAAGACACCGCCATTTGCCGGCTTTTCCTTGAGTTCCGTTTCGTTCTGACCGGCATTGGCGCCGATCGACC
>NZ_JACIAH010000021.1 GCF_014194695.1 Rhizobium sp. BK399
ATTAGACCTTGCGCGCCGTTCTTCCTGGGCAATCTGGTCGTCGAGCCGCTCGCCGATCCTGATGGTCCGCTTGCGCACGGTGGCATGCGTTTCTGAAGCCCGGCACAGCTCCCAGCGGGGATTGCGCACCTCGACCGTGCCGAACACGGTTCGGATCCGGCGCGTCGTGTAGTCCTTGACCGGCCGGACGTGTGGCAATCCTGGCAGACCCGACGAAAGAGGGAATAGGTCTCCGCCTCGTGGCTCACGACCGCGCCCTGAAGCGCCGCCATGATCTTCTTCCCCGCTTCGATCGACAAGCCGACCTCTCCGTCGAACAGGCGCTCCCAGCTCTTGTCGACGCGCACCTCCCGATGGCAGACGTCGCCGAACTCGTTCTTCCCCTGGATCGTGATCGTCCACTCCACCGCCACCGTCGCCTCCTTGAGCAAAGCGATGGTCATGTACCATTCAGGCCTAACAATCCGTGCTCAACCCCGGAGAAGTTACCGGTCTCCACCGCAAATATCGGCTCAGCATTTGCGCAGCGCATTCATCAGACCTTTAGCACCACCACTGAAACACTATTGGTTCGGGTTCTTTCACAGGCTCCTGCTTTCGCTTTGAGCAACGGCGAAGATTTTATAGATGTTCTGAAGAGCCCATATTTCTTCTTGTCATGGTTGTCTTATGATGATGCGACTGATCGGTTTAACGCGCCGACCGCTGTCAGTGGAAGGATTCGACAAACGCGCGCTGAAAATGGTCGCCAAGCTGAATTCGTTCGGCGGCGACAGCCACGAGTGCCCGACGCAAACGCTGTTCGAAGACGTGGGATTGCGGCTGCCGTAAGCGACCATGCGGGGTTACGCTTTTCATTGTAATGCGATTTCCAAGGCCGGAACGATATTGAGCAAGGGTCAGACCCGCCTTGATGAGCAGTGCGCGAATATCAGGTCTGCGCTCGGCGGCAATGGAAATTCTAAATGCCGAGATGAGCATGCTTTTCGCAACGGGCAACTCGATCTCATCGATGAGATCATTTCCGATCTCGTTATCCCTTATGAAAAGCAGGAACTGATCAATGAATTGATTAGCTTCCGCCACCCGCTCATCGACCATGTCCTGGTGAAAGCTCTGAGTAGTCTGATCATGGCGGTACAGGCGCATCTGTGTCTCCTTTAGGGGGGAAACGCTGATGTATGATTTTGGTTCGTCGGGCGCTGCTGGCAAAACATCCTCACTCGAGTCGAAGCCGCCGGTTGGCGCTCAGGGGAGGCCGTCGCTAAAAGGCGCTTGCTTTTCGGTGAATGCTCGGTCGGTCGTGATAGCGCCACCTGTGAACACCTGGGACCGAGGCGGCTTGAGCGGCGTTGCTCGTCGAGCCGAGCAGCTTGTCGAAGCCGGCATCTAATTTAGGTCTCCGATCCCCTGCTCGCGTATTTGTTTCGCTTCAAGCTACGCTTGCGAAATGGTTTTCCCGTAATCGGTGCGCCTGGCGCAGGTTACACCGTTCCCGCGGTGCGCATTATGCCTATGATCCCCTGAAGCCATCTTCAGGAACCGCAATGACGACAGCTTCTCCAGTCGCGCCCTTGGCCATGTTGCCAACATTGGACCTTTCGAAATTCCACGCCGGTCCCGGCGAGCGCCTGGCCTTCATCGCAGATCTCCGCCACATTCTGCATGCCCATGGCTTCTTCTACCTCAAAGGGCATGGCGTTGATCCAGAGCTTATCGGGGACGTCTTAGCGACTGCGAAACGTTTCTTCGCGCTCCCAATGGAGGAGAAGCTCAAGATCGAAATGCTGAAGTCGCCGCACTTCCGGGGCTACAATAGAGCCGGGCAGGAACGCACGCGTGGTGCGCAGGACTGGCGCGAACAACTCGACATCAACACCGAAGCCGTCGCAACTGACATTGGGCCGGACTCGCCGCCATGGAAGTGGCTCCAGGGGCCGAACCAGTGGCCGGAAGCGCTACCCGAGTTACGGCCGCTTCTTCTGGCGTACCAAGCGGAAGTAACGCGCATCGGCATCGACATTCTCAGGGCTATCGCCGCGGCACTGGACCAGCCCGAGGGCGTCTTCGCGCAGATCTATGAACCTCAGCCGTCTCAGCTCCTCAAGATCATTCGCTACCCGGGACGGGATGTCGCGGAGACCGATCAGGGCGTCGGCGCGCACAAGGACGGCGGCTTCGTTACGGTGCTGCTGCAGGACACGACGCCGGGTTTGCGTGTTCGTGCCGAGGACGGGGAGTGGGTCAGTGTGCCGCCGGTGGCCGATACATTTGTGATCAACACTGGCGAACTCCTGGAACTCGCGACGAACGGGTTCGTGCGCGCGGATGTTCATGAGGTGGTCGCCCCGCCGCCTGGTGTCGAGCGCTTTTCGGTGGCGTTCTTCCTGGGATCCCGACCGGATGCAACGATACCGGTCATCGAGCTACCTGATGAGCTGAAACGGTCCGAGCGCGGAGTTTCAGTCGATCCGTTGAATCCGATCTTCCGCGAGGTTGGGATCAATCAACTTAAAAGCAGGCTTCGATCACATCCAGACGTCGCAGCGGCGCATCATGCCGAACTGGTCCGAATGATCCTGGAGCAGTGACGAGCCTAATCGCGATAACCATTTGGCAAGCCTCTGGACCTGCCGGCAAATTGGGGGCACGGCTCGCGGAGGTCGGTCGCCAACTTCAATTGCTTACTCGGCGAGCTCTGCGCCACGCAACCGTTCTTAGCGCCTTTCGGTCCGTATTTGATCTCGCTCAAAGAATTCTGCGTGATGTGAGTTACTCTCTAATCCGCTCGGTTACGACCCGTTCCCGAGCCCCGAGAGCTTGGCCCGTTTCTGAAGACGGGTCAAGACTTGTTCAAGGAGCGCGAACATGTCTGTCAGGTTCTCACAGCATTTCTGAAATCCTCTGGAGACGGTGGTGTCGTTCTTCTCGAGAATGAAGGCGAGCAGCGAACCGTCATCGTCGAACGCGAAGCATTGCTGGAATTTGCGTCGCCCCGCAGGGCAGACGAGTGCCGGTTGCAGCAGAGCATTGGACCGATCTGTGAAATAGCGGCTGCGAAATTGAGACAGCGCACGATCGGACCCTATGAGCGTATTCGGATCCGTGGCAGTGATGTCGTAAACTGGAAGCATACGGCGGAAATCCCGTTTCAGGACCGCATCTGAGACCCCAACGGCGGGTAGGCAACGTGAAGATCATTCGGGATATGGGCGGCGACTTTTGTTGTTGACGCCGAGCAAGTCGCGTCGAGGTTCGGTTTATCACAGGGTGCCATGCGACATAACATGAGCGGGGCGCGCTCGTCAGCATCGCCGAAATGGCGACTGGCGAAGACGGAGGGAACTGCCGTTTATCCCTGCGCGTCGGGAACCGGATATGGCGGGTGTCATCGGGCTGACGCAGGAGGATGGGCACCAGCGGATACTATGGCCGAACGGATTCACGTGCACTGCACGAGTGGACGCCAGTAACGCTTCTATAGGAAGAACTGACATCCGAACGAAACCGCGGCGATTGCCAGTGGCATTGTTAGCGCCATGGCAATGCTTTGCCAATCGGAAGGATATTCGACAGCGCGGTATTTCAAGTTCATATCAGATACTCCCGTACACAGGTATGAGCCTATCGGGTTCGCTGGCGATGTCTTCTCAAAATAAGTTTCTTGCTGAAATCTCAAGCGATGATGGGCATCCTGGTAGCGTGCCCGGTGCCCATGAATCACGCTAGACGTTGGCATTCCAGCGGCTGACTGGGGGCGCACTGCGCAGAAAGGTCTCCGCGCAACATGTTCGTCCCTCTCGCCAATTTCTGCGTTTCGATTTCGAGGGATGCCATGAAGAGTATCCATGCTTGTCGCCGTACTTGTCAGCACGCTTCACCTGTGCCTGAACTGCTAGCGATCGCTCACTTTCGAAATACTGCCGTGGCAAGTGATATTAAGTTCTCGGTATTTTATGACCTATGAGCGAGCTAAGGACAGTGAGCCAAAGCAACCGCGCCGCGAGAAGCGGTCGACGCATCAAATCCATCCCAACAAGGATCCGCCCGAATGGTCGGAGTGGTATTTGTGTTACCGAACGGATCCGGCTTCGCGCCTACTCAATCTGGGAAGCCGAGGGCAGCCCGGAAAATCGGCACGAAGACCATTGACTTCAGGCCGAACACGAGATCCTCCACGAGTTCGATATCCTCGAGGGAGACGACGTGCCCAGCCTTGCAGCCCTTCGGGAAGCTGCTCGCGAGCACACCGACACTTTCCTCGTTCTGGCCGACCTCATCGACGCCGATCAGCGCGAGGCGGCGTCAGGTACGCGCGAGCAACCATAGCGGCGAGTGCTTCGGCCAGGGGGCGTCTCTTGGAGAAAACCGACACCCGCGATAGGGTGCCGACAAACTCGGCCGGGGAACCTCATGGACGCGCTCAATATAGCTGCGATCGCCTTTTTCATATTGGTCTGGATTGCAATCGAGCCGTTGATGGCATTGGGCTGGCCGCGGCCCAACGACAGCCTTTCAGTCGACATGGTCCGCGTGCGATCTGCGTGGATGCGGGAGACCTTAACCCGCGACAACAACTTCATCGGCGACGCCGCCATCCTGGGGCACACGATCAACTCGGCGTCCTTCTTCGGATCCGCGAACCTGATCATCATCGTCGGCCTCAGCGGCGCGCTCTTCATGGAGCCGAACTACGGCAACGGAAACGGTCTCATCGCAATGTTCGCGGCCAAGGATCCCGCATGGCTGTTCCAGACGAAAGTCCTGCTGATCATCGCGACGCTTCTGCGTGGGCTGTCCGATTTCATCTGGGCTGTGCGGCAGCTCAACTATTGTCTTGCCGCAATCGGCGCCAGTCCATCGCGGCAGGAGGAGCGCGATATCGCGGCATGGACGGAAGCGCTGACGATGGTCCTCAACCCGGCACTCCGATCGTTCAGCGTCGGCGTCCGCTCCTATTACTTCACTGTGGCGGCGGCGTTCTGGTTTCTTGGACCAATTCCATTCGCGATGGCCACTGTGCTCGGTGTTTGCCTGCTAATATGGCGCCAATCTTGGTCAGATACCGCGAAGGGGATTATGGCCATTCGCAAGCTGTTAGACTGAGCTCCGTACAGCGCCTGGCAAATAGCGCGCGGTTACTGACCATGATCCGGTTAATCACTTCAAGATCTTGGAGCTGGGGGCGGGGCGGGACATGACCCCCAGACAGACTGGCGACGTGTCGCAAACCCCTTCCACTTCGGCGACCAGAACGGAATCAGACCGGGCGTCAGGGCCGCTCCGATGGGTGCCACTTCCCGACCGTCGGACTTCGAACCTTCCTTTTCAGAACCCATGGGGATTTCCTCCTGCGCCTCAACGTGCAGGAGGTTCGAAGGTTCGGATCGGCGTCGCTCGATTACCTCAGATTTTTTGATCCCTGAGCGCACCAGGCAGGATCCCGGTCGGGAAATCTTGATAACAGACAGGCCTTAGGAAGCGGTAGATAGCAAGCGTGCCCACGGAAGTGGATCTGCCATCTGCGGTGGCCGGGTAGGGGCCGCCGTGGACCATCGCCGGAGACACCTCCACTCCAGTCCCGAAACCGTTGACCAGCAGGCGGCCTGCGAGCATCTCAAGCTTTGGAACGAGACGACCAGCGTCGGCCTCGTCGTCGTTGTCGATGAAAAGCGCGACCGTCAGCTGTCCTTCGAGTGCATCGATGACGGCCTCAAGCTGCGCAAGGTCGGGGCAGCGAACTATAAGGCCTGCGGCGCCGAATACCTCGTCCTGAAGCTCTTCGTGAGCAAGAAAAGCTGTCGATGTCGTCTCAAACAGTGCTGCCGCACCCTCGAACTCGCTGCCGGGCTTTCCCGATGCGACGGCTCGCACTTCCGGATGGGCCCGAAGCCGTGCTACTCCTTCGCAGAACGTCCGCGCGATCGATGGGGTAAGCATCGCCTGCGGCGCGACTGCCGGGAGAAGTTCTGTGGTCTTCGCGATGAAGGCATCGAGAGCTTCACCATCTACAGCAAGGAGCAGACCGGGGTTGGTGCAGAACTGTCCAGCGCCTAGGATCAACGAGGAAACGAAGGCTTTCGCGACGCCCTCGACGTTCCTCGCGAGCGCGTTCGGAAACAGAATGACAGGGTTGATGCTACTCATCTCGGCGTAGACCGGGATGGGCTGCCGCCGCTTCGACGCGATGTCCATCAACGCCGTGCCGCCGCGACGTGATCCGGTAAAGCCCACGGCGCGAATTCTGTGATCGGCGACGAGCCTCTGACCGACCTCGAAGCCTGTGTCGAAGAGCAGCGAAAAGGTGCCGGGATGAAGACCGCTGGCGGCGACAGCCCGCTGGGCGGCGCGCCCCACCAGTTCCGATGTGCCCGGATGGGCCGAGTGCGCCTTGACGACGACAGGGCAGCCAGCGGCGAGCGCCGACGCAGTGTCCCCACCAGCAACGGAAAAAGCGAGTGGGAAATTGGACGCGCCGAAGACTGCCACAGGTCCGACCGGAATGTTGCGAAGCCGCAGGTCGGGCTTAGGAACGGGCGTTCGAGAAGGATCCGCAGCGTCGAAGCGGAGTTCCTGGAAGCGCCCGGCACGGACTTCCCGTGCGAACAATCGAAGCTGCCCAGTAGTGCGGTTCCTCTCGCCCTCAAGCCTCCCGCGGGGTAGTCCGGTTTCTGACATGGCGCGGACGATCAGTTCGTCGCCGATTGCCTCGATCTCGGCAGCAATCTTCTCAAGGAAAGCAGCTCTGCTTTCGAGATCGGTCTCACGGTACGATGCAAAGGCTTCCCACGCTTGCATCGCGGCCGCGTCAACCTGATTGGGTGACGCGCCGCCGAACGACACAGGAAGTGCCTGCCCGGTCGCTGCCTCAGTTGCGTGGAACTGGCTGTTCGAGCCGCGCTCTTCCTTCCCCGCAACCAGCAGGCTTCCGTTCAGTGTCATGACCGATGTCCTTTCAGAAATTGTTGAATCGCCGATATAGGGATCCAGTTGGCTGTTTTCAGCCTAGCTAGGCAGCCTTTCCTTTCGGCAACAGATGCCCCTCACGGCTAGCTCCTAGTGCGGACGAGATTTGAAGCCTGCTCTAATTACTCAGAGCATTGAACAGAATGGCCTGGAGGGCCGCAGTACGACTGTCGATCGTCGGTGTCTCCGCAATGTAAGACCGACCGCCTACGTTTCACTCTCAGTCCGGACAATACGCCAAAGTTGGGGTATCGGCCCGCCTCACTGCAGCCGCGCGCAGCAACGAAACGGCAGCTCCGCTACTAGCTTGCCGTTGCAGTCCGTAATCTCAAACGTCATGTCGCCAACGGACTCGTCCAGGGTGATTGCCTCGGCGACAATACGGCGGGCAACCGCAATCGCTTCCGCTACGCAATCCTTCGCCTGGATCTCGATGCCCTCGTAATCTGGGTCGATTACTTCTGCGACGCGAATGTGGAAATGAAACCTACTCATCGAGGACGTCGCCTCCCCATGGATTGTTGACGACGGCGACCCACCGGCCATCGGCCTGAAGAGTGAGCACGTCCGCGGTCGTTCTACTGACTTCTTCCGTGGAGGGCGCGCCATCTATGATGTAGCGGGCAGTCCATCGCGCATGGTGAAGGGCGATATTGCCCCGCTGGATCACGACGCGGTCGTCGACCACCAGGAAGCGAAGGCGCCGCGCGAGTCCAACGAAGCCGTCACCTATCGCGGCCCGACCGACTGCCTGCCTGTCTGGCTCGACCAGCAGCACGCCGTTCTCTGCGAAGTGAGCGGCAGCCTCGTCGACGCGACCGCACTGCCACATGTCGCGGATCGCCAACATCGTCTCCGCAGGGGTCATCACGCACTTCGTTCTCACGGCAACCTCCTTAGCTCGGCATGATGGCCTCACGGCGAATAGTGGCTGAACACGAAGTCTTTCGATGCGTCGAGCTTCACGTGGCAGGCAAAGCAGCTCTTGATCAGCGGTT
Organism: Rhizobium sp. BK399; assembly: GCF_014194695.1. Lineage (GTDB taxonomy): Bacteria > Pseudomonadota > Alphaproteobacteria > Rhizobiales > Rhizobiaceae > Rhizobium. The sequence continues at coordinate 7,965 of NZ_JACIAH010000021.1, forward strand.
CGCTTGGGTTAGCGACGCCATTCTCGAACTGACCGTAGCCCCAGCCACCCGTGTCGGCGTATGTCTTCGAATCCTTCACCGAGAACTGCACATTGGTCGGGTCGCCGGCGACGAAGGATTGCGGCGCCGGGAAGACCTTGTCGTTCTCCGGAGACGATTGGTAGACGTAGGCGAGCCTCGCGATGATGGCGCCATCCGGAAACGGCCTCGTTCCTTCTCGAAATGCCTTGATCGCGATGTCGTTGCCGAGGACCGCTCGGATGTCGTTGTTCTTGCCAGCTTCGTGCGCGACTGTGATCAGCCGCCATTCCCTATATTCTTTGGGAATCTTCACTCCGTAGATCGGCGAGGCGTCGCCTGTCAGGCCGCTGGTCGCAGCAGCAGAGGTGCCGAGGATGACAAGTGCTGAGACCGCTAGCTTCGTTTTCGACATCACATTCTCCTTCGGGATCTTGCTGGGCGCCGATCAGTGTCCGGCGGACGGATAGAGCAAGTCGACACATCGCAACGCCAATGCGCCGCCAGCAAACTGCACCGCAATGAAGAGGGCTACTGCCGTCACCGAAGCGCTCGACGGCGACAAGAGCAGGCTGATGGCGACGGCGGGGTTGGCGATGGATCCGGTCGGTGTGGCGATGATCGCGCCCAGTAGCCAGAGGCCGACTGCGAAAGGCCCGGTCATCTTGTTGGTGCTACGGCTGCTGCAGAACACGACCATCATCAGCCCGAACGTCGACAGTGCCTCGCTTACGACAGCGGCGGTATTCGGAAGCTCCCCAGTCGGTGGGCTTGGTGGGACCGCGAACATGAGATCGACCAAGACGGCGCCTGCTGTTCCTCCAAGGATCTGTGCGGCCACGTACCAGGTCGTGCACTCGAGACCGCGCTGTCCCGCGCGCCACTGAAGAACGGTTATGACCGGGTTGAAGTGGCCGCCCGACACCGAGCCAAGAGCCAGGATCAGTCCGATCAACGTGCCGGATATAGCCATGGCCGACGAAATCGGCGCAGCTTTTCCGCCGATCCCGGCGCCCAGCAGGGCGACCATCAGCAACATCGTGCCAACGGCTTCGGCGAGCGACCGTCTGACCAGCGGCGCGCTGGCGTCGTCCTCGACGAAGCAGCGGGATGCGCGCGGGGGCACGAGCTTCAGGAGTGAGCCCTCCATCGATCCTCCACGGCCGACATCTGCCTGGCCAGTTCCTCGGGCGTTATCAGACGCTTCTGAAACGCGATGTTGGCGAAGGCCGCGATCCAGCGCTCATAGTAAGTGAGCTTGCCGACCATCTCCGACCCTAGGGCTTCGACGCCGCGGCGCTTCTCCTCGGTGTTGATGATCTTGTGGAAATCGAGCACGTCGGCGAGCGCGTGGCACCGTTTCTCCCAGGGGAGGAGTTCGTGATCGGTCTGCTCGATCTTAGGTGCTTCCAGCCCGCCGATGTCGTTCGGCAGTCGCTTGAGAAGTTGTTCGCTTCCGGTCATGCCGCTATTCCTTCGGTTGGAGAATTGACGGGTATCACGCCGATCATCGCATCACGGGTGACGAGCGCGGCGAGTTGCTCTTCGCTGTATCCCTCAGTTCCAGGAGGGCGCATCGGAAGCACGAGGTAGCGTTGGATCGCCGTAGAGTCGCTCACTCTGACCTCCACGTCGTCGGGGATGATCGTCCCAAACTCCGCCAGTACCTTTCTCGGCTCGTAGACCGCGCGGGCACGGTAGGGCTTCGCTTTGTACCAGTCGGGTGGCAGCCCGAGGACTGGGCGCGGGTAGCAGGAACAGAGGGTGCAGACGATGAGATTGTGGACCTTCGGTGTGTTCTCGAGAACGATGAGTTCCGTCAGATCATAGAAGGTGATGCCGAGTTCCTCGCAAGCGGTGCGGCCGTTCTCGAGCAGGCGTGATTTGAAGTCCTGGTCCGTCCACGCGCGAGCGACGACCTTGGCGCCCAAAGCAGGGTTCCGGGAGTCCAGAACCTCGATCTGGTGTCTAATCTCGTCGGCGCCGATGTAGCCCTTCTCGATCATCAGTTCTTGGAATGCTTGCTCCATGATATCGTAGTAGCCCGGCTTCTCGGTTGTTTCGATCGGCGCGTGCGGGTGCCCGTGCTCGGTGCCATGATCGTGGTCATGTTCTTCATGGACGGTCATCGTCGAGTTCCTCCAGCCAGGTTTCGAAGACTTCGATGCGGAGATTGTCGCCGGGCGATCCGGCGTAGTCCTTCCAGATTTCGGTCATCGGGACGGCGATCCTGTAGTACACGCCAAGCGATCCGGCGTTCCGTCCGAACCCTTCCTCCTCGTTGTTGACGGCCCTCGGAGACATGATCGCCTCGATCACGGCTTCCTTGCCACGAAGGTACGTGGGGACGCGGTAGTGACCGACTGGAGTCAGGTTACCGACGCGGACGCGCTGTCCAACGCGGAGCCGGGGCAAGTCGGCGCGGGCGGGGACAACGCCTTCTATCTTCCTTTGTCCGGGAACGGGGTTCATCGCTACCTCCTGCATTACCGAAGAGGGTACGAAGGAGACAGGCTTCGATCTTTCGTATTCGTGCGATGGCGGATTTTCGAACTTGCGGCGGGCATCGAACGAATACGAAAGATCGCGTTCGGGATCCTGCTCATGATGTGAGCGTCAAAATCCTTCAGGAGACTTTCCATGACGCACATCGTCACTTACCCGGCGCCTGCCGTGCCGCTAACCGCAGGCGAATTGCTTCCATGGGTCCTCTTCGTCGGGCTTCTCTCGCTCATGACCCTTTATTTCGTCGGGGCCGAGCAGGGCGCAACATCACTCGTCCAGGGGAACGCCGTCCACGAGTTCGTGCACGACGGCCGTCACCTCCTCGGCTTCCCCTGTCACTGAGGTGCGGCGATGCTTCAGCGACTTCTCCTCGCAGGAATGCTGTCCGGCCTGATCGTGGCGCTCCTGTCCTTCGCCTTCGCGCGGGCGTTTTCCGAACCGACCGTCGAACGGGCCATCGTTCTCGAAGAACGGAGCACTGCCGATCATAGCCATGCGGAAGAGGAAACCGTCAGCCGGGCCACTCAGCGCAATCTCGGTCTCCTGACGGGGATCGCAAGCTACAGCGTCGCGCTCGGCGGCATTCTGGCAATCGGCCTCGGATGCCTGCACGGCCGGCTCGGCCTCGGGCCACGCTCAACTGTGTGGACGCTGGCATCATTGGGATATGTCTCGCTTGTTTTCGTCCCGCAGTTGAAATATCCCGCCAATCCTCCTGGCATCGGTAGCGCAGAGACGATCGGCAGTCGAACAGAACTCTACTTCCTGCTAATCCTGCTATCCCTTGTTTCGATGGCCCTTTCCTTCTGGATCGGCGTCCGCATCCGGCGCAGTCACGGCGGGATGTTCTCGGTGCCAGTCGCAGCGGCGGCCTTCGCACCGATGGCGATGATCCTCGTGTCTGCCCTTCCTGATACTTCGGAAGTGCCGCGCGACTTCCCGGAAAGCCTTCTATTTACATTCCGAGCGCAGTCGGCAATTCTCCAGCTTATCGTCTGGGGAGGCCTTGGCGCAGTCTTCGGACAGTTCGCAAAACGTATCCTCGACCCTCGGGTACCGAGGATCTCTGCAAACGCCGGGATTCCGAATGCCTGATTCAGGTACCCCACGTTACAGCAACTTGGCGGAGTGGCTCGTCGGAAGAGACAAGGAGCTTTGTCGCTGATGGACGAGGGCTCGGGAGCGGTGGAGGCACGCAGGTCGGACGCCCACGACGTCGGCCCATTCATGCGCGCTGTCGTGGCGATGTCCGGCGCAAGGCGCGGGTTCCTCATCGTAGGACGGGGCAATGAGCTCACGGTGGCTGCAATGGCAGACACTTCTTCGGTAGCGTTGTCATCCGGGAGGCTTGGAGCGTTCGACATCGACGAAGCGACGGTGCGCGAGGTTGTCTCGACGGGGCGGGGCAGGAACAGGCACTCGATCGTCTGCCTCCCGGTCGCTCTGCCGAAACCGAATGACGGTGCGATCTATCTCGAAATGCCCGACGGCGCGGCCCCTGTACGGGTCGAAGATCTCGAGTGGCTTGCGACGGCATTCTCGGCCGCGGCAATCGCCAACAATTTCCATGGTCAGATTGACACCGCCCCTACAGCGGTCAGGGCGGCAGACGACCCCAGACTAGGGTGGGACATGATACCAGCCCTTGCCTGGATCGGGGCGGCGGACGGAGGATTTGAGGACGGCAACAAGCAGTGGTTCGAATACACGGGGCTCACCCGCGAGACTGCAGTCGGCTTCGGCTTCGTCTCCGCATTTCACCCTGACGATGTCGACAAGGTCATCAAGGTCTGGACGGATCTGTGCACCTCGGGCAAGCCAGGAGGCGTCGAGGCTCGAATGCTCCGGCATGACGGCGAGGCACGCTGGTTCGTTCTGCGTGCTGTTCCTCTGCTGGATGACGATGGCAACGTCATTAGATGGTACGGGGTCAATACCGATATTGACGAGCTCAAGCGCATAGAGTTCGAGCTGGCACAGAGCCAGCTGGTGATGGCAGTCGCCCAGCGTATCATCGAGACGGGCACCTGGTCCTGGGACATGGCGACGGACGTGTTCACATGTTCGCCCGAGTGCGCCAGCATCGTAGGTCTCGATGCCAACGAAATTACCTTCGAAACACTAAGTTCCCGCGTCCATCCGGACGATAGGCAGATGGTCGCTGAAGCCCATCAACGGGCCTTGCAGGGCGAGGAGCTGAACGTCGAACATCGGTTCCTCCTTCCGGATGGTACCGTCAAATACATACATGCTCGTGGGCGGCTCATCCTCGACGAGGTTCAGTCTCCTCGCGCATACATCGGCACGATCGTGGACGTGACCGAGACCCGCCTTGCTGAGGAGAGGATACGAAGTTCCTTGGAGGACGCGCAGCGCGCGCAGGCATCGCTCGCAGAAGCCCAGAAGCTCAGCCACGTCGGCAGCTACCGGATCAAGCCGTCTAAGGGAGAGGTCGTCTGGTCTGAGGAGACCTACAACATCTACGGTTTCGATACGTCGATGGCGCTGAGTTCGAAGGTGATCAGAGAGCGAGTGCATCCGAGTGACCGCGAAATGGTCGCCGCTGTCTTTGACAAGGGCCTACGCGACCGCCAGCCATGGGAGATCGAGCATCGGCTCCAGTTGCCCGACGGATCGATCCGGTACGTCCACTGCGTTACACGCGTAGAGACGAACCCGGAGGAGGAACCGGAAGTGTTCGGCGCCATCATCGACATCACGGAACGGGTAAGGAGCGAGGAGGCGCTCCAGAAGGCGCAGGCAGACATTGTCCGGATGAACAGGCTTACGGCGATGGGGGCGGTGACCGTCTCGATCGCTCACGAAATGAACCAGCCACTGATGGCAATCGTCACGAACGCCGCGACTTGTCTGAGTTGGCTCGACCGCGATGTTCCCGACGTTGCGGAAGCCAAGCTTGCGGCCAAGCGCCTTGTCGAGGAAGGAAAGAGAGCGGGCGACGTGCTGCTGAACGTCAGGAGCATGGCCCGGAACTCACGGCCATCCATGGGCGTGGTCGATATCGGGGAAGTGATCTCCCATGTGCTGACGATGCTCCGCACCGAATTCAGGATCCGCCAGATCGATGTTTTCGTCTCCGTTTCTACTGGTATTCCGGCGATACGCGGCGACAAGGTTCAGCTCCAGCAGGTGCTTCTCAACCTCATGCTGAATGCTGCCGAGGCCATCGGAGCCAACGACGGCGCGCGAAGGATCGACCTCACCGCCGAAGAGGACGGTTCGCGATCTGTCGTGGTGAGGGTCGAGGACACGGGAGAGGGGATCGACCCCATTGCGTCGGAACGGATCTTCGAAGCATTCTTCTCCACCAAGCAACAGGGCACTGGGATGGGCCTGGCCATTTCCAAGTCGATCATCAGTGCCCACAGCGGCACGCTGTCTGCCCGGCCTAGAGCAGGCGGCGGCGCCGTGTTCGAATTCTCGATACCGTTTGCGGGGGAAAGCAGATGAATCAGAAGCCACGCGACGACGGCGCCTGCCATATCGTGGTGATCGAGGACGACATCGGTGTACGGGAGTCGCTGGTCGGCCTGCTGCGCTCTATGAAGTTCAACGTGACGGCATTCTCCTCGGCCGCCGACTTCATGGCAAAGGGAAAGCTGACGAGCGTGGGATGCATGATCCTCGACGTCCGGCTTCCCGGCCAGAGCGGTATCGAGTTCTTCGAGGAGGTCAGGGCAGGCGGCTTCCAAAGGCCCGTTATCTTCATGAGCGGCCATGCCGACGTTCCGATCGCGGTGCGGGCGATGAAGGCAGGAGCGGCTGAGTTCCTGACGAAGCCCGTCCGCGAGCAGGACCTTCTCGACGCCGTGAACAAGGCGGTGAAGCTGGACAACCGCACCACATTGAAGCAGCAGGCTGCTAGCAATGCACGAGCCGACTTCCAATCCCTGACGAAGCGGGAACAGGAAGTGCTGGCCCGCGTTGTCGAGGGTCAAAAGAACAAGCAGATTTCGGCCGCCCTGGGCATTACCGAGGCTACAGTGAAGCTCCATCGGGGTAACGTGATGCAGAAGATGCATGTGCTGACGCTGCCGGAGCTGGTGCGCCACTACGACTTGCTGGAATTGAACGAGCCTTTCGGCCACGCCAAGGATTGAGCCATGATCGCAATGACAAAGCCTTCGCTGGTGGTGTGTGTCGAGGACGACGAACCCGTGCGAGATGCCTTGAGAGGACTGCTGCGGGCATCGGGCATAAACGCGGCGTCGTTTGCTTCTGCCGAGGAATTTCTCGACTCCGACGAATTGCAGACGGCGACTTGCCTGGTGACGGATATACAGCTTGGAGGCATTTCGGGCCTCGATCTCCTGGATCGGCTTGCCGGGATGTCCGTGGTCATTCCCTCCATCCTCATAACCGCGCATACCGACGTTGCGGCGGGCGACCGCGCACGAAGCTCGGGTGCCATGAAGGTCTTCCTGAAGCCTGTCAGCCCGAGCGAACTGCTGCAGGCGATTCGGACGGCGCTGGCAAACGCCTCCTAACGGCGCCTCACCGCATCTTGCTCGACTCTGGGCAATCACAGGCGCAATCTCCTAGCCACTTAAGGGCCGCAGGACTGACAAGTCGCGATCGCAGGTCCGGAGATTTCGGAGACCACCATGGCCGACGCCAGTCTGAAGCTTTTGAGTGCCCGAGAGGTCAAGGGCCCGTCGCGGTTGCTCGCGAGAATGAAGCGGAACCGCGGCTTGTCGTCGACGCCCCCCTGCCAGAGCCGCTGTCACACGGGCGCGTGTTCATTCAGTACCGGACAGAAAACATTCCCATCGTTCCGGTATTTGGAGTGGGTGCCCTCGACGTCTCGCCAAGGAAGCCCCTGCACATCACGGTCGACGACCTGCCATGGCACTTCGTCGACGCGAACGGCCAGACGCTCATCGTGGTCGGGCTGAAGCCCGGCCGACATAGGATCCTCATCGAGCTTGCGGATCCAACGCATTGGGTCATTACCTCGGAGACGATCGAGTTCGCCGTCCCGAACGCAGACTGAATAACTTCATAGCTCCCAAGGCGATCGCAGCGGTTCAGCTCCCCTACTGCAAGGCCGTCCCCTCGCTTAGCCGCGATCACCTCATGAGAGACCCCCGCTCTTTCCCCGGCGGGGGCCTCTTTCCGCACGTCGAACCGTCGAGAGATCGCCATGTCGCAGCAGGACGTTCAGTTGTGCGCAACCCCATCGCCGTCGAGGCCCTTCAGTTGTCGGACGGCGCGCTTCTGTCGCCCGAGCCGACCCCAGATGAACTCCACATGTGGCGAGCCAATCTCGCCCTGGACATCGAGGCTGCGCTGAGGCGCCAGGCCGCCGCGCGGCTTCGCAGACGGCTAGCATTTCCCCGAGACGATCAAGTCACGCAGGTCTCCGTTGTCATCTTGGCATGGATCGCGGCCTTGCAGGTCTCTTCCTCGATCGCCAACTGTCACGACGACGGACGAACACGTCCAAGACTGTTCCCAAAGAACCAATACGATCGCCAGCAGCGTCCGCGCGCGCCTGCTCGCGCACGAATGGATGGCTATCATGACAGGAAGAACATTGATCGAGATGTCGCCCAGTGAGAGAGCAGACATGCTGATGCTCGTGGTGAACGCCCCTGGAAAGCGTCGCCGAGGATGCCGGCGAGCGAGGTGACCTGAAATCCGCCCGAAATGCGACCTATCTCGCATGCTCGATTCGAGGGTGCGGCATCGAAGCTTCTACGGATATGCTTCGGGCCGCGGAGATTCTGCTAGAGCAGGGCATCAGTTACGTCGTGAGCCTTTCCGAACGCTTTGAGGGCGTCTCGGACGAATCCGACGAACCTGAGGTGTCTTCAGAGCACCAGTCTCGTATCCTTCATTGAGGCAGCCTAAGGAAACAAATTGGCCTACGAACCAAAGCCCGGCGAGATCTGCATCTTCGACAACGAGAAGGCTGGACACGAGAACGCACCGGATCACCGCGGCTACTTCGTGGCACATCGCGACATTAAAGCGGGTGAAAAAATTCCGATCGTCCTGTGGACGGGCAGGCCTGGAAGCGTCCGTACCTTCGGCGGACGCATATCAGAGCGACAGAGTTCGGATGCGGACACGGCGGCTGTCCCGGCCGACCTGTTCGGCAATCCGCTGGAGAAGTGAAGGCTGCGCGTCAGCCCTCACTTTGTTTCACGATTTGAAGTTTTGGCGATGGGCGCACCAACGGACGCCTCCGGAGCAGCCGGAGATGGCTGGCCTCGACCGCCGCGTCGACGATGGACTTCCAGTCTTCTTCGGCCTGGCGGGCGAACTCGACGAACAGGATTGCGTTTTTTGCCGCAAGGCCGATGAGGCCGATCTGGGTCAGGACGTTGTTGTCCATGTCACGAAGGAATACACCAATCAGGGCCGCCAGGACGGCGAGAGGGACGATCAGAATGATCGCGAGGGGAAGGACCCAGCTCTCGTATTGGGCGGACAGCGCAAGGAATACGAAGATCACCGACAAAGCGAAGATGAAGGTCCCGGAGCTGCCCGTGTGTGTCTCCTGGTAGGCAAGTTCGGTCCATTCAGGTGCAGCCCGGAGGAAGCACCTTGGCCACGATCTCCTCCATCTTCTTGATCGCTGCTCCGGTGGAGGTGCCCGGCGTCGGGTTCCCCTGCAGCGGTACCGAGACATAAATGTTATAGCGCTGGACGAGCGTCGGCCCGCTCGTATCCTGGATGTCCATGAGGGTTCCGAGCCGGACGAGGGCACCCTTTGCCGACCTCACCTTGAGTGCGAGGATGTCGTCCCTGTCCATCCGGAATTGGCGATCTGCCTGAGCCCGGAGGTCGGGACGTCGAGCTAGCGCGCCTTGTCGCGGTCGATCTCCAAATAGTATTCGGGGCTCGATTCCGAGAGGTGGTGAAGACGCCTGTCAGTCCTTCATCGGCGGCGCAGCCCGGCGGCAGCTCCCGCAACGAGTGTCAGAGTGTTCGCAATAGGATGGGTGCAGCCGACGCGTGGAGGTGCCGAAGGAGAGACGACCGGGTCCCCATTGACGTCGACGGCACTCGGTCGGCAGGGAGGCGGACACCTGCCGACTGGTTCTGTCAGGCCGCGTGGTGCTCGACCTTTGGGAAATCGACCTCGGTCTTGAAGACCTCGTTCATGTAGTTGGTGAAGGTGTTTGCGGCGACGTGGGCAACGATTTCGAGAAGCTCCTCGTCATCGAACCCAGCGGCTCTCATTGCATGCAGCTCGTCTTCGCTCACGGATCCACGCTCCTCGGCGACCTTGACCGCGAACTTCACGGCAGCATCGGCTCGCGCATCCGAGGATCCGCCGCGCCGAGCTGCCGCGATCTCGTCGATACTGAGCTTGGTCACGTGGGTTCCGGTGTAGGTGTGAGCGGCGAGGCAATAGCCGCACCCGTTCTTCTGGGCGATAGCAAGCGCGATTCTCTCGCGGATCTTCTTGTCCAGCTTGCCCTTGCCGAGCGCGCCGTTGAGCCCCGCATAGGCCTCTAGTACCGCTGGACTGTTGGACATCATGCGGAAGACGTTCGGGACGCCGCCCATTTGCTTCTTGATCGCCTCGAGTCTCGGGCGAGCAGCCTCGGGCGCCGCTTCGATGGAAGGATGCAGAGTTACGCGTGTCATCTCAGGACTCCTCAAGAAAGGGCTGGGTGCCGCTAGTGCAGCTCGTGGGATGGACGATCGGGGTCGATGACCGGGAGATCGATGGTCGTGGCATTGCGTCGACGAAGCCCCCGGACGGACGACGTGGGACGGCTGCGGCGAGCGTTGCGCCATCTGCGTGGGGTGACGGAGGTCATCTTCTTGAAGACCGTCGTAAAATGAGGCTGGTTCTGGAACCCGCATTGAAGGGCGATGTCCACAAGTGGGAGATCAGTTCCCAGCAGCAGCTTCGCGGCTTCCTGAATGCGAAGACGCAGAAGGAATTCATGTGCGCTCATCGAGGTGGCCGCCTTGAAGGTGGCGGCGAAGTGCGCGCGCGAGAAGCCCGCGACGTCCGCCAGCTCTTCAAGGGTCAGGCGCTGGTCGAGCCTCGCTTCTGCATGGCGCCGCACTCGGTTCAGCCGCCAGGTGGACAGGGGATGCACGCGGGGCAGGGACTGATAGCGCTCGAATGCCCGTGCCGAGAATTCGCGCGCAAGGTCGCTTCTTCGCGCCGCCGAGCTTTCCGACACGTCATCGATCAGTTCTGAGAGACGCTCGTCACGAATGTTAAAGCGGCCGCCGATGACCTGGCAAGGCCAGGAGTGCCGTTCGCGCAGGAACGTCAGGACGTACAGGCAGGCATCCGACTGCAGCTCCACGGAAATCGGATCAGAGCCTTCGATGAATGCGATGCTGTCTTCCACCAAGACGCCCTGATAGAGGACGCATCCTTTCTGCTCGAGGCGAAGCTCGGAATCGCGGTCTGCAAGGATGAAGGTGCCAGCTCCAGCGCTGAGCGAAGTGGTGATCGCGCGGCTTCCATTCTCGCGGGTGAGCTTCGCAAGGAAGATGTTGGGGTCAGCAACTTGATAGTGCTCCACATGCAGGCAGTCATCGAAGGTTTCGAAGACGTCGCCTGTCATGCCCAGGCTCACCTTGATGGCGATATCGGGGTGCATGTCATGCTCCTGTTGTTAACGGTGTTGCGGGGACGCCAGGCCTAATCCTCGGCGGCGCGCTCGATCATCGCTGCGACCTTGTCGGGGTGCGAGATCATCACGACGTGGGACGACCCCTTGACCTCCACCGCTTCCTTCGCGTTAGCGCGCTTGGCCATGTAGGCATGCAGTGCGGGAGGAAGGTTTTTGTCCTCGGAGCCGAAGATGAAGTGCGAGGGCAGAGACTTCCACGCGGGTTCGGTCGATGGCTCTTCGAAGGCTTCTGCCGCGATCGGGCGCTGCTCGGCTCCCATCAGCGCTGCCTTGTCCTTCGGCACGTCAGCCGCGAACTGTTTCCAGAACTTGCTCTGCTCGATGTAGAGGTCGTGCTTGCCATCCGGCTGAAGGACAGGCGGTGCAAGCGTGCCGCCCAGCGTGCTACCGGAGAACTTCTTGCCCAGCTCGCTGACGCTCTCACCGTTCTCCGGAGCAAGGCCGGACACGAAGACGAGTGACTTGACCCCAGTATCCTTGATCGAGACGTCGCTGATGACCGACCCACCATAGGAGTGACCGACGAGCACGATTGGGCCTTTGATCGACTTCAGCACCTGGCTGACGTAATCGGAGTCGTATTTCAGACCCCGCAGAGGGTTGGCGATAGCGACGACTGGATAGCCGTCCTTCAGGAGTTTTGTCGCCACGCCGTCCCAGCTCGCGGACTCTGCGAAGGCGCCGTGCACGAGAACGACGGTTGGTTTGGAGGCGGCGAGCGCTGATCCGCTCAGCAGGAGTGCTGCCAACATTGCGGTGCTTGAAAGGAACTTCTTCATGGATGTCACCTCTATGAGCGCCGGGATCCGAATGTCCCTATGGCACTGGTTTCATTGAGGTGACGCTACATCTTGCGGCGCGGAGATAGTGTGAGATGTCGGGAAGGGGTGTGAGACGATGTTGGGCGGGCAGGAGGCTGTCCGGCGCAAAAAGCGCACCGCAGGTCATCCCCTGCGGTGCCCTCGGTATCGGGGCTTTGTCCAATAGCATGAACAGCTTGGCCAACGCGGTCACGCGCGGTCTGCGCCTACGAGAAGGCGAGCCTGAGTTGGACCTCACTCGGTGTCCTTGGCTAGGCGGATGTCTATCTCGCGCTCCATAAAGCTCCATTCCTTCGTCGCCCTAAGTTCGCTCAGCACGTCTTCGAATGCGGGCTCGTCGGCAGGAGCGAAGTCGAGGAAGCCTAGAAAATCGAAGGGTGCATCCATTTCCAGATCCCGGCAGTGGAGCAGCCGCCGGGCGATCGCGGGCAGAAAGCGCAGTCCTATCGCAATATGATGCGACTGCTCCTCGAGAACGGCGCGGCGTTCGTCCTGTGTCATTGCCCACCAGTCGGCGGACTTTTGCAGTAGGATGAGAGCGGCTCTTGTCGCTTCCGGGCGGCCGATCGGCTCCTGCCTTTCCACGAGCGAACGCTTTTCGTCACGTGTAGTGTATCGGTCGTTGGTGGCGACCCCGCGAAGGATCCAGGCGGCGTCGGATGCTTCCGCCGGGCCGTTCCCTGAAAGCATGGCCACTCGGGATACCGCAGCTAATGGTGGTCCCAAGAGGGCGCGCTGCGAAACGACGATCCATCCGCCCTGGTTGCCGCCAACAAACGTCGTTGCTCTCGGGTTCGGTGCGCCGAAATCGGTCATGAGAAGCTCCAGGGAATCTGGTCGGCGATCAGGCGTTGATGGCCATATCCACCGCAGACAGCAGATCCTGATGCCGCACTGGTTTCGTCAGGAACTCGACAGCGCCGGCCTTCATGGCGCGAACCGACATCGGAATGTCCGCGTTGCCGCTGATGAAGACGATCCGCTGACGGAGACCCGACTTCATGAGTTCGGCCTGGAAGTCCAAGCCGCTCTGTCCGGGGAGGCCGACGTCGAGTATCAGACAATCCGCGCGATGTACACTGTCGCTTTCCTCATAGGCCTTCACCGAGGGAAATGATCCCACGCAGTGACCGACCGACCGGAGGAGCCCGGTTATTGCGCGTCGGACGCCATCGTCGTCGTCGATCAGGACTATGTACGGCTTGTCCTTGTCAACCTTCTCTACGATGTCGATTGTCGGCTGCGGTGCGATGCCAAGGGAAGGGGCCAGGCCACCTTGCGGCGCTGTATCGTCCCGAACGAGCATGTATCCGCGGCGAACGATAGTCTTGATCATATCCCCGTGGTCGCCCAGCGCCCTACGAAGCGAGCCGATCTGGAAACGGAGGTTGCACTCCTCGACGACCATCGACGGCCAGACCTCGTCGAAGATCTCTTCCTTGCTCACGATGCCACCGTTGTGCCGCAGGAGGACCATGAGTAGATCGAACGCGCGTCCACCGATCTCTCGGGGTCGGCCGTCCATGAGGAGCTGTCTCGAGTGGGGGACGGCGCAGAAGCGGCCGAAGCTTATGGCGTCGTCGCCTGTTTCGCGCGGCCCATGGTGCGGTGGCTGTGCGTCCCGAGACTTCGGACGGTCTGTCGAATTTGCGAACGGAACTTGCATGGCTGACTCCCCAGTCGGCTGCGGATGTCGCCGCATGTGTGGGATCGCGAAGTTGGCTTCGTTCTCTTCCCCGGCCCGCGGAGGCATCGACATCAATGTGTGATCGCGAGAGCAACCTAGCCCCGCAGGCAATGGTGAACAATCCGACTCTTGTCGCTAGAACACGGCCAAGGTCGATGCGGACTCGACCTTAGTCTAGGTTTCCCGAGCGGATCTGGACATCTCACGGGATCTCACCCGGCTTCACGACAACTACCTCGTGATCGTTGCCGGGGAAGAGTATTGCTCAATCGACTTGAGCATAATGGTTCAAGCGGATCTGGCACCGAGCTAAAATAGCTCCGCATTGTGCAGATCGGCTTTCCTCGATCGAAGCTCGGCCGAATTTGGATCGAGGCCGCCACCACGCTTCCTCCCAGCGTGGTGGCACTTCTTCAGGCACGCTGTCAACCAATGGAGCGGGTAATGACCAAACACGACTATGCCTTATCAAGACGCGGTTTCTGCCTTTGCTGCCTTGGCGGCGCGACGGTTGCCGCCACGGGCGCGTGGCTGACGCCCCGCGCGGCCTTCGCGGCCGCCAAGAGCCAGGTCCTGATCATCCGCGAGGCCGCCGCCAAAGCCGACATCGCGACCACAAAACTTCGCGGCGGCGTGAACGTACTCGTCGGTTCGGGCGGCAACGTCGCCGCCGTCACTGGCAAGGACGGCAAGCTGCTGGTCGACGCCGGAATAACCGCCACGCGTCCGCGTCTGGAAAAGGCTCTGGCGGATATCGGTCCGGAGCCGATCACTCATCTCATCGACACTCACTGGCACTTCGACCATACCGACGGCAATGAATGGCTGAACTCCGAAGGTGCCGCCATTATGGCGCATCCGAACACCCTGAAGCATCTCGAAGCCGCCACCCGCGTCGATGACTGGAACTTCGACTTCCCACCGTCCCCGAAGGGCGCGCTGCCGACCCGCCTGATGAAGGGCAACGAGGAAACGCTGAAGCTCGACAACAAGACGATCAAACTCAGGTACTACGGCCCTGCTCACACCGACAGCGACATTTCGGTGTTCTTCGAGGAGGACAACGTGATCCATGTCGGTGACACGCTTTGGACCGGGCTATACCCCTTCATCGACTCCTCGACAGGCGGCAGCATCGACGGCCAGATCGCCGCGGCAGAAGCGAACATAAAGATGGTCGACAAGGAGACCGTCGTTATCCCTGGTCACGGCGACATCGCGAACCGCGAAGACATCAAGGTCTGGCTCGACATGCTCGTCGGTGCCAGAGAGGAGGTGGCCAAAATGAAAAAGGCTGGCCGCTCCGTCGAGGAAACCATCGCTGCCAACCCGACCAAGCAATGGGACGCCAAGTTCGGCCAGTGGGTGATACCTCCGGCGCTCTTCACGCGTGTTGTCTACGAAGGCGTCTGAAGGCATTCTGGCCCGAGGGCTGCCGGAGGAGGGTGACTATGGACATCGCGCATCAGGTCTCGAGCGACGTAGCCTTCACGACAAGCGTGAAGGCGATCCAGGAACGCAAGGGGTCTCGACGTTCGTATTTGCGGATGGAAGAGCGTGGTGGGTGGGCGACCACGATCACACCCGACCTAAAAGACTACATCGAGAAGCAGATCAGCGTGTTTCTCGCCACGGTAAATTCCGAGGGTCAGCCATACATCCAGCATCGTGGCGGCCCTCCGGGGTTTCTTCGGGTGATTGACGAAACGACGATCGGCTTCGTCGACTTCGTTGGAAATCGGCAGTTCATCTCGCAGGGAAACCTGGTCGAGAACGACAAGGCACATCTTTTTCTCATCGACTACGGCAGTCGATCCCGGGTGAAGATCTGGGGTACTGCCAAGGTCGTCGAAGGTGACGAGGAAACGGTCAAGAAGTTGATGCCCGAAGGATACGCAGCGAGGCCGGAACAGGTGATTCTCTTCAAGGTGACGGCCTGGGATGCGAATTGCCCGCAGCATATCCCGCTGCGGTTTGAGGCAGACGAGGTGCTCAAGGCAATCGAGACAAGGGATACGCGCATCAGGGAACTGGAAGCGCAAGTCGCAGCATTGAAAGCGGCTGCCACCAATCATGGATAGGGACGACAAATGACCCGCCCACCACTGCCACCCTTCACCCTTCAGTCCGCGACCGAGAAGGTCCGGCTTGCCGAGGACGCCTGGAACACTCGGGATCCTGCGAAAGTCGCGCTCGCCTACACGGTCGACAGTCGCTGGCGGAACCGCGCAGAGTTCGTGGTCGGTCGTCCGGCGATAGAAGCATTCCTTGCTCGGAAGTGGGCGAAGGAGCTTGATTATCGACTGATCAAGGAACTCTGGGCCTTCTCAGGAAATCGCGTCGCGGTCCGCTTTGCCTACGAACACCACGACGACAGTGGCACCTGGTTCAGAGCCTATGGCAACGAGAATTGGGAATTCGACGCCGACGGTTTAATGAAGTACCGTCATGCGAGCATCAACGAGCATCCGATTAAGGAAACGGACCGCGCCTTCAAGTGGCCGCTCGGCCGCCGCCCGGACGGGCATTGGGGATTGAGCCATTACGGTTTCTAGCGCCGCAGGAAACCTGATTTAGGAGGGCAGATGTCCAAGCGCACTCAGGTCGATACGAACACGAACGACAACTATCCCCCGCTCCCGCCCATACAGACGGGCATTCGTGGCCTTTGTCCACGATGCGGCAAAGGCCATCTGTTCAAGGGCTTTCTGACGCTTCGTCCAAACTGCGAGGTCTGTGGGCTCGACTACTCCTTCGCCGATCCCGCCGATGGTCCGGCCTTCTTTGTCATCTGTTTTGCCTGCATTCCGACGGTGCTGCTCTCGGTATGGCTCGAGGTCGCGCACAATGCGTCGATCTGGACGCAGATCTTCGTCACCGGACCGTTCCTGCTCGCGACCTGTATTCCACCACTTCGGCCGCTCAAAGGCTGGCTGGTAGCCTCCCAGTATTTCTACAAGGCCCAGGAAGGCAGACTAGCCAAGGGCGACGAGATCGATGCCGACTAGAGGAGGTCGTTCATGAAGCCGATTGAACATCGTTCGACGCATAACTTCGATGAAGCGTTGGAGGCGATAAAGATCGCCATCGGCAAAGCAGGGTTGACCATTTTCGCTGAAATCGATCACGCGCAAGCCGCTCGCGAAAACGGGCTGTCGATGCCGGAGACACGCGTTCTCATCTACGGCAACCCGAAAGTCGGGACCCCTTTGATGACGGACGCGCCCTTGACGGCTCTCGACCTACCACTGCGCCTGCTCATCAGGGAGCTTCCCGGAGACAGGGCCGCGATTGCCTATCATCCCCTTGCGGAGATGTTCGAAGCCCTCGGCGTGAAAGGCCCGGACGCGGCTCGTTTCGACAGCGCCCAACGGACGATAGCCGAGGCGGGTTGCATTTCGAGCTGTCGCTAATCATCTGACGAATAGGAAAGACCGCGGCCCACCAAAGCGGAATACTCCAGATCAAGAGGCGACAACGGCGCCTAACGATATTGGAGACCGGAATGCAGCTCTACTACCATCCGCTATCCGGCCACTCGCATCGGGTCAGGCTCTTCCTTACGCTCGTCAACGAGCCGTTCGAACTCGTCGAGGTGGACATCCGCCGGGGTGAGCAGAAGACGAACGAATTCCTGAAGATGAACAGGTTCGGCCAGGTGCCAGTTCTCAAGGACGGCGACACCGTTCTCGCGGACTCGAACGCGATCCTGATCTATCTGGCCAAGAAGCTCGGACGGCACGACTGGCTGCCCGAGGATCCGATGGGTGCGGCGGCAGTTCAGCGCTGGCTCTCGGTCGCAGCAGGCGAGGTGGCATA
Organism: Rhizobium sp. BK399; assembly: GCF_014194695.1. GTDB lineage: Bacteria > Pseudomonadota > Alphaproteobacteria > Rhizobiales > Rhizobiaceae > Rhizobium. Next base: position 25,451 of record NZ_JACIAH010000021.1, read on the forward strand.
CGGCGTCGCTACGGCACGAAGAATACGGATATCCGGTCCGAAACCTGTCCCGGACGAAGTGCTGTCGAGATCCTATGCGCTCCTGAAGGTTTTGGACGACGAGCTTGAGACAAGGAATTGGCTCGCGGCGTCCTCGCCGACGCTCGCTGATCTGGCCGTGTACGGCTACGTGGCGCGGGCGCCCGAGGGAGGGATCGATCTGACCATCTATCCCAATGTCCAGTCATGGCTGTGCCGGGTCGAGTCTCTCCCTGGCTTCGTGCCTTTCGCCAAGACCGCAGTCGGCGTAGCTGCGCCCGCTTGAGGAAATAGACACCCGCAATTCGGAGGTTCAGCGCATGACATTCAAGCCGGATGTTTCAATCACCAGACGGGAAGCGGTGATCGCCGGATCGGCAGTCGCGCTCGCTCTTGCACTGCCCGCGACGGCTGCCGAAGCCGCCACAAAACAGAAACCATCACCAGCAACGGAGCACAAGTTCATGGGTACTGTGAAAGTGAAGGACGGAACCGAGATCTTCTACAAGGACTGGGGTCCGAAGGATGCGCAGGTCATCATGTTTCACCATGGCTGGCCACTCAGCAGCGACGACTGGGACAATCAAATGTTGTTTTTCATCGCCCAGGGCTACCGGGTCATCGCACACGACCGACGCGGGCATGGCCGCTCTTCCCACAGCCGCACGGGGCACGAGATGGATACGTACGCAGCGGACGTCGCCGAGGTGGTCGAGGCGCTCGATCTCAAGAACGCGGTCCACGTCGGTCATTCGACCGGGGGCGGGGAGGTTGTCCACTATGTCGCCCGCGCCAAGCCCGGCCGCGTCAAGAAGGCGGTGATCGTCGCTGCCGTGCCTCCGGTCATGGTGAAATCGGAGAAGAACCCCGGCGGTCTGCCGATCGAAGTCTTCGACGGCCTCCGGAAGGCGCTCGCCGACAACAGGGCGCAGTTCTACATCGACGTGCCGACCGGGCCGTTCTACGGCTTCAACAGGCCCAATGCGAAAGTCTCGCAAGGTTTGATCAACAACTGGTGGCACCAGGGCATGATGGGCGCCGCAAACGCGCACTACGAGTGTATCAAGGCCTGGTCGGAGACTGACTTCACCGAAGACCTGAAGAAGATCGAGATTCCCGTTCTCGTCATGCACGGCACCGATGACCAGGTCGTACCCTACGCCGACGCCGGGCCGCTGTCGGCCAAGCTTCTGAAAAACGCGACGCTGAAGACGTACGAGGGCTATCCGCACGGGATGCTTTCGACGAACCCGGACGTCCTGAACCCCGACATCCTTGCCTTCATCAAGGCGTAGCCGGAAGCAAGTTGGGAGGCTGGATGTCAGGCCGGCCTTCTCGACGACCGTCGAACCGCCCACGATGGCGCCCCTGTAAAATTAGTTTAGGATCACGAGCGGCCTCAGCCGTTGGCATACGGAGCTTCGTGATGGACCTGTCCCGTTACCAGATGCATTTGCTTCGCGAGGACGCTGTCAGCGCTCTCTATCGAGGCACGGCCAGCGACGGCTGCGCTCCGCTCCTACTGGTCACGGCCGCTTCTCCGGACACCGTCAGCGAATGCCATCCACGCTTCGAATACGTGCTGTCTCTCGCCGACCGCCTCGATGAAAAGTGGGCGGCAACTCCTCTGTCACTGGAACGTTACGATGGCCGGGAGTTCCTGGTGCTGCAGGACCAGGGCGGGCTGCCGCTGACTGCTGAATTAGGCCGTCCATTCGAGCTGGGCCGATTTCTTGCCGTGGCCACGAACGCAGCAGCAGCGGTGAGACAGGTTCACGAACGGGGCCTGATCCACAAGGATCTTCGCCCAGACCGCTTTCTTGCAGATGATTTGGGAGCGGTTCGGCTGCTCGGCTTTGGAAAGGCGGGCTCCCAGACGAGTGTGCCCGAGCTGCCCGCCACAGCGCGTGGCATGGCGGACTCGCTGCCATATGTGTCCCCCGAACAGACGGGGCGAATGAAGGAGCCCGTTGACGAGCGGAGCGATCTCTATTCTCTTGGCATCGTCTTCTATCAGATGCTCACGGGCGAACTTCCGTTCATGGCGGTGGACGCAATGGAATGGATCCATTCCCACGTCGCCCGCCGACCAATACCTCCGAGGGAGCGGCACGATGCCATTCCGCCTGTCGTCCAGTCGATCGTACTCAAGCTCCTCAGCAAGAACCCCGGCGACCGCTATCAGACGGCTGCGGGCCTCGAAAGCGATCTCAGGCGGTGTCTCGGCAGTTTTGCTTCGACGGGACGCGTCGAGGAGTTCGACGTGGCAACAGCAGACGCCCTGCGGCATCTCCAGGTTCCGGACAAGCTCTATGGCCGCTCTGTGGAGATACGCACTCTTTGCGAGTCGTTCGAGGTCGCCAGATCGCCGGGCGGAAAGGCTGTAGCTCTCGTCTCCGGTCCCGCAGGCGTCGGGAAGTCGTCGCTTATTCGAGAACTGCGCAAGTCGATCCCGTTCAGCGGATGCTTGTTTGCAGCCGGGAAGTTCGACCAGTACACGCGCGACATCCCCTACGCCACGATAGCGCAGGCCTTCCGCGGACTTGTACGTCAGATCCTCGGCGCGGGCGAGGCGGAGCTGGGGCGCTGGCGGTTGGCGCTGAGCGAGGCCCTCGGTCCGAACGCGCAATTGATGATCAACCTCATTCCGGAACTTGCGCTGGTGATCGGCGAGCAGCCTCCGGCTCCCGACATGGCGCCCCACGAAGCGAAGTCCCGCTTCAATCTCGTCTTCAGCCGTTTTATTCAGGTGTTTGCGCGGCCGGACAATCCGCTCGTCCTGTTCATAGACGACCTGCAATGGCTGGACATTCCCACGCTTGATCTGCTCGCAAGGATCGCCGTGGACGAGGACGTCGCAAATCTCATGCTCATTTGCGCCTACCGCGACGACGAGGTGCCTCGCGGGCATCCGCTGAACGATGCGCGCGATGCCTTCAGGGCCGGAAGCTGCCGTTATGACGAACTGCGTCTTGGCCCGCTGGACGAGGGCGAAGTCAGACACCTTCTGGCCGACATGCTTGGGAACGATGTCCCGTCGGTCGCGCGGCTGGCGAAGCTCGTGCAACAGAAGACGGGCGGAAACCCGTTCTTTGTTCTTCATTTCATAGAAGCCCTCGATCTCGAAGGAGCGCTCTCCTACGACCACGAGACCACGAAATGGAGATGGGACGAGAACAGGATCCGCGCGACGAAGATCACCGACAACGTCGCAGATCTCGTGGTCTCCAAGCTGGGCAGGCTTCCGCTCCGCGCGCTCGAGATGGTCAAGCTGATGGCATGTCTCGGGAACGGCACTTCTGCGACTATCCTTTCGCTGATCACAGCCAAGCCGAGGCAGGAGGTCGTCGGCATTCTGTGGGAGGCCGTCGAAGGGGGACTGCTGCTGCGCTCCGACGACGACTTCGTGCTTGTGCACGACAGGGTCCAGGAAGCCGCATACCGCATGGTGTCGGAGGCTGAGAGGCCGGAGATTCATTTTCGGATCGGCTCCGCGCTGATGGAAAAGCTGCCGCCGGGCGCGCTGAAGAAGCATATCTTCGAGGTGGCTGACCAACTCGGGCGCGGCCTCGACCAGGCGGTCGATCCCCACAGACTCGAGAGGATCGCCGAACTTTTCCTCGAAGCTGGCAGGCGCGCCAAGGCATCTGTCGCATACCGTTCCGCCCTCAAATATCTCAAGACGGGCCTGAGCCTGATCGAGAAGGCTGGATGGGAGCGGTACTCAATTAGATTTCCACTCGAACTCGAGAGTGCCGAGTGCGAGTATCTGTCAGGCGAGAACGAGGTCGCGGAAGCCCATCTCGTTCATCTCGCGGCAAAGGCGGAGGACGCGGTTGATCGCGGCGCCGTGGTCGGCCTACGGTCATCCCTCTATCTGACGCTCGGAGACCAGGACAAGGCGGTGGAGGTGGCGCTCGAGTACCTGCGCGACTTCGGGATCGAGTGGTCCGCTAATCCGAGCGACGCCGAGGTTCGCGCGGGCATCGACGATCTGTACGAGCGGCTAGCGGGACGATCCATCGATCAGCTCGTTCACCTTCCGCGGATGGAGGACCGCGACTGGCTCGCCGCGATGGAGGTACTCGCGTACACGATCCTCCCCGCCATCGTCACGGACGGAAATCTCGAGGAACTGATCTACCTGCAGATGGTGTCGCTCAGCCTCCGCCACGGCAACTGCGACGCTTCCTGCTATGCCTACGTCTCGGTCATCATTCCGCTTGGTCTGCGATCGGGCGACTACGCGTCCGGCGGACAGTTCGGCAGGCTGGGGCTGGAGCTTGTCGAGCGTCATGGAATGGATCGCTTCAAGGCCCGCGTCTACGCCTGCTACGGCTGCTTTTGCGTGCCCTGGACCCAGCATCTATCGATCTCGGAGAAGTACTCCCGCCAGGCAATAGCGACAGCGGTTGCCGGGGCAGACCTGGTCTTCAGCGTTGCGCCTGGGGAGGCGCTGGTTGCGCATCTTCTTATCCGCGGTGTCGATCTGGAAGCGGCTCAACGGGACGCGCAACAGTTCTTGGAAGCTGCCAGTAAAACCGGATTTTCGCTGGCGGCCGACGCGGCTGCAGGACAGCTCCTCCATATCCGGGAACTGCGTGACATTGAAGAGCCTGATCCCGCCCTCCCGGTCCGCGAGGCATTTGAAACCTATCTGGTCGAAGCAGGGGAGCGCCTGAAGCTCGTCCTAGCATGGTACTGGATCCAGAGGATCGTGGCGCGCTATCTGGCGGGAGACTACATCGGCGCACTGGCGGCATCGCGGGAGGCAGCTTCCAACAGAAGTGCGAAGTCGTTCGTCGAAATCGCAGAGTTCCACTTCTACAGCGCTCTCGCACACGCGGCGGCCGCTTCTCGATCCGACGACATGGGTCGCGGCGCGCACGTCGAGGCATTGCGGCTTCACCAGCTCCATGTCGACATCTGGGCCAAGAGCAGTCCCGAGAACTTCGGCAATCGGGCCTTCCTGCTTTCGGCGGAGATGGCACGGCTGGAAAACAGGTCGATCGACGCCCTCGAACTTTATGAGAAGGCGATCGCTTCGGCCCGGCAGCACGGCTTCGTCCAGAACGAGGGGATCGCAAGCGAACTCGCAGGGCGCTTCTCAGGCTCGCTCGGGTTGAAATCGACCGCCGAAAGCTTCCTGAAGAACTCCAGAGCGTGCTTCTCGGCATGGGGTGCGACTGCGATCGTCAGGAGGCTGGACGAAGAGAACCCAGGGATAGGGAGCGAGTCCAACGCGATAGCGAAGTCCGAAGATCACCCTCTGGAAATGGCGGCGGTCGTTGCGATGTCTCAGGCGGTGTCCGGAGAGATCGTTTTGGATCGCTTGATAGAACGCCTGATGGTGACCGTCGTGGAGCATTCCGGCGCAGTCAGGGGATTGCTGCTGCTGCCGAAGGACGGCGAAATGCAGATCGTCTCCGAGGCCGTGACCTATGACGACGGCATATCGGTAAAGCTCAACACGTTCGAGCGAAGGCTGCCGGAGACGGTTCTGGCCTACGTGACCAGGACGCAGGATGTCGTGATCCTGGATGGCGTCGGCAACGAGCATCCGTTCGCCGAAGACCCTTACGTGCGTGAGGTACCATCGACATCCATCCTCTGTCTTCCGATCGTCAAGCAGCAGCAACTTGTCGGCGTCCTCTATCTCGAGAACGGCTTGTCCACCAACCTGTTCAAGCAGGCTCAGGTTGCGGTCCTCCAGTTGCTGGCCTCACAGGCGGCGATCTCCCTGGAGAACGCTGCCCTCTACCAGGCCTCCAAGGACACCCAGGAGAAGGCCCGGCAAGCCGCCGAGGAGCTTCGGCTCGCCTACGACATGATCCCGGCGCTGGCCTGGAACAGCGATATCGACGGCACGCTTTTGAGCTTCAACAAACGTTGGCACGACTTCACCGGGCTTACGCTTGAAGAATCCCTCGGTAACGGATGGATGCGGGCCATTCATCCAGACGACCTCGACAAGGTCGTTGCGAAATGGATCGAGGTGCTCGGTGTGGGCGAGGCGGGTGAGGTTGAGGCGCGGATGATCCGCATGGATGGCGTCGCCCGTTCGTTCCTGATACGCGCGACACCAATGCGTGACCAGCAAGGAGCGATCATCAAATGGTACGGCACCAACATCGATATCGACGACCTGAAACGGATGGAGGAAGCACAGCAGCATCTCTCGCGTGCCGCAAGGCTGACCGCGCTCGGCGAGTTGACGGCTTCCATCGCGCATGAAGTCAACCAGCCGCTAATGGCCATCGTGATGAACGCGGCGACCTGCCTGAAATGGCTGAGCGAAGGCCAGCTGGAAATCGAGGAGGCCCGTCAGGCGGCCGAGCGCATCATTCGTGACAGCCACCGCGCCGGAGACGTCATCGCCAGCATCAGGGCACTCGCGCGAAAGGCGCCGCTCTCGATGGAGGCTGTCGACATCAACGGCATGATCGACGGCGTGATCGTGCTGACGCGTGGCGAATTGCAGCGGCACGGCATATCCCTGGCGACGGATCTCGATCCCGATGTGGTGTCTGTGGTGGGAGACCGCATCCAGCTGCAGCAGGTCGTTCTCAACCTTATCCTTAACGCAGCCGAGGCGATGGGATCGGCAACGGATGGGCCGCGCAGCCTGCATCTTCGAAGCGAACGGCTGGAGGACGGCAAGATCATGGTATCGGTGACGGACAGCGGTCCGGGTGTCGACCCGTCACGTCGAGACGAGATTTTCGACGCCTTCTTCACGACGAAGACAGCGGGCCTCGGAATGGGTCTGTCGATCTGCCGCTCGATCGTCGAGGCCCATGGCGGCACGCTGTGGGTGAGGGCGAACGAGCCGACAGGAAGCGTCTTCTCCTTCACCTTGAAAGGAGGCGCTGTCGTCCGGACGGCTCCGTAGGGTCTATTGACCAGGCGGTGTCGGTTCTGCGGGATGTATAATTCCGGCGAACTGGACCTGTTCTCGTTCGCTGCCACGGAAGCAGCGGCCCCAGGACTCTACAGGACGGTAGATGTCGAGCGCTCCCCTGACCCGGTAGGTGGCGTGGTAGCGGCCGCATGAGGTGATGGCGGTGTGTATTGCGAGCGCGACATTGGCCAGGTCGTCGGGATGGATGCGCTCGAGATAGGCGCACATCTTCTGCCCGCTGATCGCGCTTTCGGCAGGCAAGCCGTAGAGAAGTGCGACCGCGCTGTCGGCGAACATCACATCCGCGCTGACGTTCCAAGTGAAAATTCCTGCCTCCTCGACTTCGAGCGGGCCGAAGGACTGCAGATCAAAAATCATGGACGGCTCCGATCCTTGGAGTTTGCCGAATTGGTACCGCCGCGCCACGGTTTCTGCAACCTGAAGGCGGTCTATCGCTCTATTTCTCACAAGAACTCACAAATACGACAACGCTCCCCTTTAAGGGAATATTTGGACAGAGCGAAAGCACGGGAGGGATCGCATCCAAATTTGGCGTCTGACGAGCGTTTGACGCGCGATTTTCCTGCGTTGTCACCTAAGGTCGGCCCCACAGGCTTGCCTTCCCAATGCGCGATGCATGGTTGAATATTACAGAGAGTGTCTGGCGAAAACGCCCCTCAACTCACAGGAACATACTCGCCAATGCGACGGTGCGGGAACACCCTGTCATCGCCGCGGCCAGTCGTCCGACGGCGTTGAGGAGGCTTTAATGAATCCGGACCGTGCACACCTTCCGTCGGAAGTCTTCTCGCGGGGCTTTCACAATCTCCGTCATGGCCAGTTCGACATCACCGTGCTGAGCGACGGCTACATCACGCTTCCGTGGGACATCCTGATGCCGGAAGCGTCATCCGACGAGCGTGGAACGATCCTCGGGCGGCTCGGAGGCGATGCGGACAGCGCGCCCCTTCAGACCAACGTCCCGCTGATCCGCCACGGCGTCGATATCATGCTCGTGGACACGGGCGCGGGATCGAACTTTCAGCCTAGCGATGGACGCCTTGCGGAAAACCTGGCGTTTATTGGCGTTGACTTCGAATCCGTCACCAAGGTGATCTTTACCCACGCTCATCCCGATCATTCGGGCGGGACGACGAGATCCGATGGCTCGCTGATGTTTCCCAACGCCCACTACTACGTCAGTGAGGCCGAATGGTCGTTTTGGACCGATCCCGACTACGAGACGGCGATGCCAAAGCCCCTGCATGAGTTCGCCCGAGGGGCGCAGCGGGATCTGGTCGCCGTTAAGGACAGGCTTACTCTGGTCAAGCCGGGAGACGAGGTCGTACCGGGCATGAGCGTGGTGAGCACTCGGGGACATACGCCCGGACACATTTCGCTGGAACTCGCAGGCGATGGAAATCTCCTCATCTCTGGCGATGTCATTCCGAACAACGTCGTTTCCTTCGAGAACCCGAGATGGCACTTCGGCTTCGATACTGAGCCGGACATCGCCCTAAAGAATAGGGCTTCGCTGCTCGACAAGGCGGCAAACGAAAAGCTTCGCATGCTCGGCTACCACTGGACCTATCCGGGCGTTGGCTACGTGGAGCGGGCGGGGACTGCATTCAGGTTCGTGGAGGGCTGACGCCAATGAGTGCACGCAATCACCGAAGCTTCCCCAGAGTGCCTGCGGGCATGTACGGCATAGTGCTCGGCCTCGCCGGACTTGGCGGAGACTGGCGGCTGGCGCACGAACTCTGGGGTTTTCCCGCGATAGTCGGCGAGGCGATCAACGTGGTCGCCATCGCCGTCTGGGTGACGATCAGCGTCTTCTACGCTGCCAAATGGATCTTTGCTAGGGAGGAGGCCCTGGAAGAGGCCGAGCACCCGATCCACTGCTGTTTCATCGGCCTTGCAGGCGTTGCGACGATGCTCGTGGCCCGAGCTGTCCTGCCGTATTCGCATCCAGTGGCTCTCGTCCTCCTGTTCCTCGGTATGGCATTCTCGATTCTCTTCGCCACATGGCGAACCGGGATCATGTGGCGCGGCGGCCGCGACCACGAGGCGACGACGGCTATCCTCTATCTTCCGACCGTGGCGGGATCTCTCGTGTCAGCACTTGTCCTTGGTTCGTTCGGATACACGGGACTCGCGCAGTTGATTTTCGGCGCTGGGATGTTCACCTGGGCAGCTACCGAGTCCGTCCTGCTGCAGCGTCTGCTGACTGCGCCGGAAATGGCTCCAGCACTTCGGCCGACGCTCGGCATCGTTCTGGCTCCACCTGCGGTCGCGTGTGCCGCCTACTTGAGCATGACGTCCGGCCCGCCTGACCTCTTCGCAAACGGGCTGCTGGGCTACTGCCTTCTGCAAGTGGCGCTTCTCGTTCGCGTCGTGCCTTGGATCATGAAGCAGCCGTTCGCCCCTTCATATTGGGCGGCAACGCTCGGCACTACTGCGTTGGCATCTGCGTCCATGAGAATGGCATCCCGCGGCGGAGACGGCATCGGAGGCCAGCTGGCGCCTTACCTGTTCTTGTTTGCAAACGTCGTTGTCGGGGCAATCACAATAGGAACGATGGCCCTGCTGATCCAGGGCAGGCTTTTGACCGTCTCGCACCCACGGGCGGCGGAGTGAAGACGACCAAGCCGTCCAAATGTCAGTTGATGCTGCCGTGCGGAAGTCTGAAAAGATGTCTTATCTTGGCTGCCAATGAAACCGGATGGGCCTCCGCACCAGCGTTCCCGTCGGCCCTCAGGTGCTCCTCGGTCTCGACACGCTTCGCCAGGAGCTGGCTGAGTTCCTCGACAAGGGCAGGGCGCTCATGCATGACGCTCGCTAGATGGTCCTTCGAAATCTCGTAGACCACCACGAAGGTGAGTGCGCGCATGGTGGCTGGCTCCGGCGCGCCCATGAGAACACCCCGCTCACCGAACAGGTCGCCGGGCGCCAGGCGCGTCAGTTCCTCGCTCCTTCCATCTTCCTCGTCCCGCTCGACCGATACGACACCGCTCCGGACGATCATCAGAGATGTCATCGAAGCGTTCTGCGGAGCTATGACAAGGCCCTTCTTGAAGGTGCAACGCTTCATGGTGTTCGCCACCGTCTCCATCTCGTCTTCGGTGAGAGCCGAGAACAGCGGGATCGATGTCAGCAGGCGCCATGGCGTGCCGGGATGCTTTGAGCTTTCAGCAGGCGACGCCTCTGTCAGTGCGTTCGCCGCGGTCGACAGCTGAATTCCTGCCGCCTTAGCGTGCCTAAAGACGAGGTCGAAGATCTCGTTCTTGGCGATCCCAGTCCGGCCGAGGTTAGCGACTTTGAAGGAGAGCTCGACCTCGACCGCGGAACCATCGAGGCCCGTGACCGAGACCGACGGCGCCGGGTATTTGAGGATCGTGTTCGCGCTGAGGAGGACCGTCTTCATCGTCTCCTCGATGACCGCCGGCGACCGTGTCGGCAATGCTCTGATGACGACCTTCGAGCCATGAACGGAGTCGGTGCCAGTAAGGTTCGTCAACGTGGCTTTGGCCAGGGTGCTGTTGGGCACGATCACGAGGTCGTTGGTATCGTTGAGCAGGTGCGTCGACCTCCAGTTCGTCTCGACCACTTGTCCACGGACGCCTCCCTCGACCTCGATCCAATCCCCGACGGTATATGGCCGACCAAGGTTCAGCGCGATCCCTGAAAAGACGTCATTGAGCGTGCTCTGGAGCGCGAGACCCAGGACGATGGCGAAGACGCCAGACGTCGCTACCAGGGTACGTACCGGAAGATCGAATACGAACGCAATGATCGAAAGAGCCGCGCCGAGGTATATGAAGGCCACGAGCAAATCCTGAATAAGCCTTCCCTCCCTGGGTTTCCGCTCGAAGATCAGGAAGACGCGCACCGAACTCGCGAGCACCATCGCGCCGCCTGCCCACCAAGTAGCCTTGGCGACGCCGATGAACATCTTGTGGGTGAGGTCCTCGTCGCCAGTGACCGTCGTCCATGGAGCGACGTCGTGACCCACGAGCAGGATGGTGAGGATGGCGAAGAAAGCGATGTGGACGATGAAGCGGTGCGTCGGGCGGCCCCGGACAAGCGTTCTCGCTACGACGAGTGCAACGACCAGCGCCGCGAACTGCGTGATCGGATCGAGCAGAAGGCGAAGCACGTCGTCCAGGTTCATAGGGTCACTTCATGTGGTTGGTTTCGATCCGCGCAATTGACAGTGCAAGCGCTGCCCTCGTCAAGAAGGAGACATGACGAGAGAGGGAGGGGCGGCCGAAAGAGGACTGCCCCGTGGAAGCTCAGACCTGAGCCTTGCCGCCGTCGGCGAAGAGTTCGACGCCGTTCACGAAGCTGGAATCGTCGGAAGCCAGAAAAAGCGCTGCTTTTGCGATCTCTTCAGGCTCGCCGACGCGGCCCAGCGGGATCGTGGACGCGAGAGCATCGAGGAAGCCCTGTTGCGCGTTCTTGTCGTCGCCCACGAGTTCCACAAGGCCGGGAGTGCGGGTCGGTCCAGGCGACAGCACATTCACGCGAACGCCCTTGCCCTTGAGGTCGAGCGCCCACGAACGGGCAAGGTTGCGTACTGCTGCCTTCGAGGCGGAGTAGACGGAGAACGCTTCCGTTCCTTCAATACTGGTCGTGGAGCCGATCAGGACGACCGAGGAGCCTTTGTTGAGAAGAGGAAGCGCCTTCTGTACTGTGAAGATCACGGCCTTCACGTTGCGCCCGAAAGTGTCGTCGACCTGCTCTTCGGTGATCTGACCGAGAGGAAGCACGCTCCCGCCGCCCGCGTTGACGACGATGGCGTCGAGACGTCCGTGGTCGGCCTTCACCTGCGCAAACAGGCGGTCGAGGTCTTCCATCTTGGTGGAGTCGGCATTGACGGCGGTAACGCTGCCACCGATGTCAGCGACTGCGGCGTCGAGCTGTTCCTTGCGGCGTCCAGTGATGTAAACGTGGGCGCCCTCGGCGGCGAACAGCTTTGCGGTGGCGAGGCCAATGCCGCTGTTGGCGCCTGTCACGATGGCGACCTTGTTCTCAAGTCTCTTGGTCATGCGTTTCTCCTTATTGGGGACGTGCGAAGGCGTTCAGCCAGAACACGCTCGGGCTGTTGAGGTATGGTGTAGTGGGGAGGAGCTATCTGGGTGCTCTCAACCCTATGGAATATGTTCGCTCGATGGGAATGTAGCTCGCTCGGGGCTGTTGGGCTTTCGATTAAGTCGGATTGATCTATTCACTTGCGACACAAACAAACGGGCTTCCGCCTCGTGACGGAAGCCCACGTCGAACTCAGGCGGGGGTGGTCGCCCAGGTCCGCCGTGTTCCGAGATAGGTGCTCGGCCGAACGGGCCCAATGCCCCAAATTTGGTGTATGCAGCTGAGCGATGCGCGGTCGTCTAACGCAATCTCACACCGAGACGGTCCAAATCATGGTAGTGGTGGCAAAGGGTAGGTCATGAGCCATCACGATCGTCACATATGGGACAGGGAGCCCCGTCGGCTGGCGGCCTTCGAGGTCGCGATACGCGACGTCGTGGGGAAGTTCGGGCTGAACTTCTTCCTGGTTTCCGTCTTTCCAGAGGCGGCTCGTGGCGGCCTTCTCGATAACCTGATCACGACCAATTGGCCGGGCGATCTCCTGCAAAGCTATCGGTCGACCGACATGTTCACCCAGAGCAACATCGTCGCAAAGCTGAAGGAAAGCGTGCTCCCGGTCTCGTCGGAGCAATTGCTCTTTGCCCGGGCGGAAAGGGAAGGCGTGGCAAGCCAGATTGGCGGGGTGTTTTATGACGACGGCTTCGCGTGCAATGTGGGAATCTCCCTGCATGACGCCAAGGCGCGGCAATATCTCTTCATGCTTTCGGGATCGAACTGCTCGAATGCAGAGCTCGCCGATCTGGTATACGATTTGATGACCGCCTTGGACGATCTCACGCGCGGCAGCGGCGCGATCAAGCTTCTCTCGCGAAGGGAAATCGAGTGCCTACGGTGGTCAGCGGCAGGCAAGAGCAGCGACGAGATCGCTATTATCCTCGGTCTGAGCAGCCACACGGTGACGGCATACTTAAAAACTGCCATCAAGAAGCTAGGCGTGACCACCCGCATTCAAGCTGTCGTCGCGGCCTATCGGCTGAAGCTGCTCTGAGCAGCATGCTCGGCAGTGTGCAGCCCTCATGCTTTCTGTGTCTTCCTCGTGGGCTAAATCCGGAAACGGACATTGCATTCCTCGAACACCATCGACGGCCACACCTCGCTCAGGGTTTTCCTTGCTAACGATCCCGCCATTCGATCTCCGCGGCATCGTGTCGTCGGGAAAGCCGACGGCTTTGGCTAGCATGCTCGTGCGTATCGATAAACTGGACTTTCATGCCTGCTCGCGGGATTTCACGGTGCCTCACTACAATTAACTCGCCCTTGAAGCTCGTCGGGCGTAGCAATCTTGGCATTCGACGGCCGACCATGCCCAAGATCAATCAGCTTCGCCGTCAGCTTGGAGGTTCAAATGAACAGATTGATGTTGAGCAGGGCGACCCTTGTCTTGGTGTTCGCGCTCTCCGCGTCCAGCGCCATTCCAACGACATCCTTTGCCGCCAAGAAGTCCGCAGCCGAGCACGAACTCGTCGTGCCGCAGGTCACGTATCATACCGTCGAGATTGACGGCACTAACGTGTTCTATCGCGAGGCTGGGCCAGTCGACGCTCCGGTCGTGCTCCTCCTGCACGGCTTCCCGACGTCGTCGCACATGTTCAGGAATTTGATTCCGATACTTGCTGACAAGTACCATGTAATAGCACCCGACTATCCGGGCTTCGGTCAGAGCGACGCGCCCGACCACACCAAGTTCGACTATACGTTTCAGCATTATGCGGACATTATCGACAGCCTGATGGGCAAGCTGGATGTCAAGCAATACGCGATGTACCTCATGGATTACGGCGCCCCCGTCGGCTATCGGCTCGCGTTGAAGCAACCCGATCGCGTGTCTGCGTTGATTGTCCAGAACGGCAATGCCTACGAGGAAGGCCTCAAGGAATTCTGGGACCCGATCAAGGCATACTGGAAGAACGACACGCCCGAAAACCGCAAAGCTCTGATGGTGCTATTTACGCCTGAAACCACAAAATTCCAGTACACCGATGGGATGAGCGATATCACGCACATCGACCCCGATAACTGGGTGCACGACCAGGCGCTTCTTGATCGTCCCGGAAACAACGACATCCAGTTGGACCTGTTCCACGACTACGGGACCAATGTCCCCCTGTACCCGAAATTCCAGGAGTTCTTTCGCGAGAAGAAGCCGCCGACCCTTATCGTCTGGGGCAAGAACGACAAGATCTTCCCGGCCGACGGAGCCTCGCCGTATCTACGCGACTTGCCCCATGCCGAGATGCACCTCCTCGACACCGGTCATTTCGCGCTGGAAGACAAGCTGCCCGAGATTGCGCCTCTGATCCACAATTTCCTCGATCGGAAGCTCAGCCGACACTAGCTAAAATGTAGGGCGTCTTCTTAAGTGGAGCAGCGTTTTCGAGAAATCGGACCTTCTATGGCGATGACGCCGATTTGAACCGGCTTCTGTAATCTCTGGGTTTCACTCCAAATCTCTTTTCGAATGCTTCATAAAAGGTTGATAATGAAGCGAATCCAGCATCGAAGGCGATATTTGAAACTGGCGACTCAGTCGCGATAAGCAAAGACTGCGCTGTGTCCAGTCTATGGCGTGTAATAGCTTGATTTATTGTCATGCCTACCGATTTTTTGAAAATCGACATTGCGTAGTTTGGATGAAGCGCCGCTGCGTCGCCCACGTCATTCACACTTATTTTTTTATGACAGTTTTCGGCGATGTAACGTAGCATTTGCTCCACCTTGGGGAGGCGGTCAGCATCATGATGATATGGCAGGGCGAGTGCGGAACCCAGATGGCGTAGATCATGCCAGCCCTCGACAGCGATCCGCTTGATGCGAGCTACGAGTTCGTCTCGAACAATCTGTTCTAGTTCAAGATTGCCGCTGAGTAGCTCGTCGCGCCACCGAAGCAGGACCGGGCGGTCATATGCCGTGACGACTTGCGCTTCGATAAGTCCGCCGGCAAAAATCGCATCGCGGAACTCTTGCCTATTGCCGAGATGGATGAGCGCGGACATCGGTACATAAAGGCAGACAAAACTCGTCGGCTCCTTGATGTCGATCACTTGATGCGGAACCATTCCCCAAAACAGGCAAAGCTGGCCGGCTTTTATTTGCAGCAGCCTACCATCGAACCAATAAGTTATCGTACCGTCCAACACGAAGTTCAGCTCAACTTGGCTGTGCATGTGGGGGCCGCTCATGGTCCGCACGTCCAAGCGCTCGCCCGCACAAAATCTGTGATCCCCGAAAACAACAAGTGGATGTCGTGACAATCCATCATGAACAGGTACCGACTCGTCCTCTTTTCGAGTGAATGATGATGAAACCATGAGGGACCTTAGGATTCCGGAAGTGATCTTCGAAAAGTCGGTAGAAACTTACAGGTTTGCTTGCTCATTTGCAATGAACTCGCGTGGGAGAGAAGCGCGAGCGGCTTGCAGTTCAACACCGGGAGGTAAACCATGAAGAAGTTCTTTGGTCTGGGCGCGGTCGCGCTCAGCTATGCGATGGGCGTTTCCGCGGCATTGTCGGGTGAAATCGTGCTCAACTCGGACCACTCCGATCCCGCGCCCAAGAAAGCAATGGAAGAGCTTATCGCCGACTTTCAGTCCAAACATCCAGACATCAAGGTCAAATGGAACAACTTCGACCACGAAGGATATAAGTCTGCGATCCGCAATTTCCTGACGGCTGATGCCCCGGATGTTGTCGCGTGGTACGCAGGAAATCGTATGGAACCGTTTGTAAAGGCCGGTCTCTTCACCGACGTTTCGGATGTTTGGCAAGCCAACGGGCTTGATGACCAACTGAAGTCAGCCGCATCGGCAATGACGATCGATGGAAAAAAGTGGGGCGTCCCATATACCTATTATCAATGGGGTATTTATTACCGCGCAGACATCTTCAAGGACAAGGGTATTGAGCCCCCGAAGGACTGGAGCGAACTTCTTGCCGCTAGCGAGAAACTCAAAGCCGCCGGCGTGACGCCCTTTGCCATAGGCACAAAAGCCCTATGGCCGGCCGGCGGTTGGTTTGACTATCTCGATCTGCGTGTGAACGGTTACGACTTCCATATGAAGTTGACCTCCGGGCAGGTGCCCTACACGGATCCCAAGGTAAAGGCCGTCTTTGAAAAGTGGTCAGAGCTGGTGAAGCCCGGTTATTTCCTCGAAAATCACGCTGCTCTCGACTGGCAGGACGCGATCCCGCAGTTCGTGCAGGGCAAGGCTGCAATGTACCTGATGGGTAACTTCGCAGTGGCTCCAATGAAGGACGGTGGCCTTAAGGAGGATCAAATTGGCTTCCTTCAGTTCCCGACCATCACGGAAGGTCTCCCGGCGGCCGAAGAAGCGCCTACGGACACCTTCCATATTCCGGCGGCTGCGAAAAACAAAGAGGACGCGAAAACCTTCCTTGCGTATCTCGCTACGCCGGAGGCCCAGGCTAAAATGAACGTTACACTTGGCCAACTTCCCGTGAACAACAAGTCACCTCAGCCCGAAGACAAGTTCCTCAAGGCAGGCTTCCAAATGCTATCCGCAGCACAGGGACTTGCGCAGTTCTACGATCGTGACGCGCCAGCAGAGATGGCAAAAGCGGGAATGGAAGGTTTCCAGCAGTTTATGGTTAAGCCAGAGAAGCTCGACGCTATCCTTGCACGCCTGGAGAAAGTCCGGGCTCGCGCCTACAAGTAATAGGAAGGCTGCCGGGTTGGGGTCCGGCAGCCGCACTTCTCAATAAGGACTGTATCGAGATGGGTAGATCGTCTATCAATCAGCAGACGTTTTGGCAGCGAAATCAGCGCGTAATGGCTCCATGGCTGTTTCTTGCTCCCGGTCTGTTGATGTTCGCCATTTATGTAATCATTCCCATCTTTCAGTCAGTCTGGATCAGCTTCTATGATTGGGACGGTCTCGGTCAGAAGACTTGGATCGGTATTGCAAACTATGTGGAGCTTG
This sequence comes from Rhizobium sp. BK399, assembly GCF_014194695.1. Classification (GTDB taxonomy): domain Bacteria; phylum Pseudomonadota; class Alphaproteobacteria; order Rhizobiales; family Rhizobiaceae; genus Rhizobium. Next base: position 42,458 of record NZ_JACIAH010000021.1, read on the forward strand.
CCTCAGACGAGGCTTTTTATACCTCGCTAACGAACAACCTCATTTGGCTCGTTCTATATCTTCTTGCCGTGCCAGCAGGGTTAGCCGCGGCAATGTTCCTTAATCAAACCGTAGCTGGAATTAGGATCTACAAGTCTCTATTTTTCTTTCCTTTTGTTATTAGTCAGGTTGTCGTCGGCCTAATCTTCACGTGGTTTTACGCTCCCGACTTCGGACTGCTGTCGGCGCTTATCAAGGCGCTCACGGGCACCGAGGTTGCAATCCTGGCGGATGAGAGGTTCGTAACTTACGGCATCATCGCAGCCGGGCTTTGGCCACAGATCGCCTATTGTATGATCCTTTATCTTACTGGCTTGAACAACATTAACCCCGAGCAAATCGAAGCTGGCCGTATGGACAACGCCTCCGGGTGGAGCCTGTTCTGGTTTATCGTCTTGCCTCAGCTGCGACCTGCAACCTTCATCGCAATAGTTGTGACAGTAATCGGTGCTCTGCGCTCCTTCGATCTCGTCTCCGTCATGACGGCGGGCGGGCCCTATGGTTCCAGCCGCGTTCTCTCGTTTTACATGTATGAACAAGCGCTTTCCGAGTACGGGTTTCGGATGGGATACGGCGCGGCAATTGCAGTCGTTCTTTTCCTTATAATGATGGTGTTCATCACGTTCTTTATCATTCGAATGCTGCGCCAAGAGAGGAACGCCTGATGTTTCCGACACCTGTACAAAAGGCCGGGCGAGGGGCGTCCATCGCTTACCAAGTAGTTCTTCCAATTGCACTGTTGGTGTGGCTTTTACCTCTGATTGGGGTCGCCCTGACGTCCATACGCCCTTCGGGAGATCTTGCTGCGGGCAACTACTTCGGTCTGCCATCAGGATTTGCCGGGGTTGAAAATTACTCAGCTGTTTTCATCAATTCCCCAATAGGGCACTACATCCTCAACTCATTCAAGATGACAATTCCAACGGTTATCGCGGCAGTTGGGCTGTCTTGTCTGTGTGGATTTGCTCTCGCGATCTACAAATTCAAAGGAGGCCTTTTACTTTTCTTTGTTTTTGTGGCCGGCAACTTCATACCGTTCCAAATCTTGATGGTCCCTGTGCGTGACCTGACTTTGAGACTGGGATTGTATGACACTATCACCGGATTGGTGTTGTTTCATGTGGCGTTTCAAACCGGCTTCTGTACGCTTTTCATGCGTAACTTTATCAAGGGACTGCCCTTTGCTCTAATCGAATCTGCCAGGGTGGATGGGGTTTCGGAGTTGAGGATATTCATACATATCGTCCTTCCCTTGATGCGGCCGGCCATCGCAGCTCTCTCCGTTTTGATCTTCACATTTGTTTGGAACGACTATTTTTGGGCTACCGTGCTTATACAGGGTGACGGCGCAATGCCAGTCACCGCCGGGCTTAGCAGCCTTAACGGCCAGTGGGTTGCCGCGTGGCATTTGGTATCTGCTGGATCGATCGTAGCCGCACTGCCGCCTGTTCTTATGTTCTTCTTTATGCAGCGCCATTTCATCGCTGGTCTAACACTCGGAGCGACAAAGGGATGACGAATGTCCATACGATCGAATGCGGGCAGGTTTCACTCGTTATCCGACTACCCGAATTTGGTATGCCCGAAATTATCCATCTTGGCCCGATAGCCGAAGAAATCTCGGCAGTCACCGTTCATCGCGCGAGCCGGGTTAATGGCATGGATATTTCCGTGCCATCTGCTGTCCTTCTGCCAGTAACCGGGATGGGATTCTTCGGATGGCCGGCGATTTCGGGACATAGAGGCGGCAAAGATTTTACCCTGCAGTTCCAAAATTGGCGAATTGCGCGCGACGGGAACGCCCACAGGCTAAACGCCATCGATGCTGTCGCAGGCATAGAGATCTCAATTCTCGTAACCGCTTCACAATGTAGCATACTAACGACATCTACCGAGTTAACCAACAGAGGCAACTCTTCCTACACGCTTGATCGATGCATGGCCGGCAGTTTTCTGGTTTCAGAGGGACCAGGGACGATCACCAGTCTCACAGGAATGTGGGGAAGGGAATTTCAGAAGCGACAAGCTCACCTCAATCCAGGTATTTGGCTGCAGGAAAACCGACGGGGGCGGACGTCCCATGATCGATACCCTACCATCGCGACAAGGGTTGGAAGCGAGGAATTCGTGTTTCACCTTGGCTGGAGTGGAAACCACGTGATCGCGGTGGACACTTTGGATGATGGACGACGGCTGGTCCATCTCGGCGAACTCTTTGAGCCTGGCGAGATTCAATTGGGGCCCGGTGAGAGCTACGTCAGTCCGACTGCCTACGCCGCCAAGAGATCCGAGGATTTGCATTCGTTCGTCAGAACGGAGCTCATAACCTGGCCGGGCGGGGCAATGTCCGAGAGACCAGTGACCCTCAACACGTGGGAAGGAAACTACTTCGATCACAAGATTGCCTCTCTCAGATCGCAGGCGGATGCCGCGGCGGAGCTAGGAATTGAACGGTTCGTTCTCGATGACGGTTGGTTTGGTCAACGAGACGACGACACGACGAGCTTGGGCGACTGGATCGTCGACCGGCGCAAATACCCGTCAGGCCTACGGGAATTGGCTAATCACGTAACCAATCTCGGAATGCAATTTGGAATTTGGTTCGAACCGGAGATGGTCAACCCCGTTTCGACACTCTACCGCGAACATCCAGATTGGGTACTTCACGTTGAAGGACGTCCGCTCCTGTTGTCTAGAAATCAGCTCGTCCTGGATTTGACACGGTCCGAGGTGAGCGAATACCTGTTCCTGACGATGTCGCGTCTCCTTGCAGAACAGCCAATATCCTACATTAAATGGGATATGAACCGCGACTTGACGCATGTCGGCGGCACCGATGGCCGACCTCGGACGTCTGCGCAAACCCACGCTGTCTATCGTCTGATGGATCGCATCCGATCTTCTTTCCCCCGCGTAGAGATCGAGAGCTGCGCATCTGGTGGCGGCAGGATCGACTTCGGCGTACTGGGCAGGGCGCAGCGCGTCTGGACTTCCGACTGCACGGACGCCGTTGACCGTCTCGAAATACAGCGCGGCGCATCTTTACTTTTACCGCCCGAAGTTCTTGGCGCGCACATTTCAGCGTCGCCAAATCATCAGACAGGCAGAATCCTTAGTCTTTCGTTCCGAGCTCTTGTGGCGCTCGGCTACCATCTTGGTGTCGAATTGAACCCACTTGAATTGACCGCGGAAGAGAAGAATGAACTCAAGTCTTGGATATCCCTACATAAGCGCTTAAGGCCGCTACTCCACGGATCAGATGGGGCTAGCAATTTCAGGCAGGAGCCGCTCGATGGGCGTTACGTTTGGGGCGCTACCCGACCGGATTTGGCAGTCGCATTTGTAGCCCAAGGCCCGCAGATGATTAGCGAACAACCACCACCGGTCAAGTTGGCCTTGCAAGGTCCTGCCGGGCGTCTGTGGCGCATTGCGCGGGTCCATCCTCTAACGCCGGAGTTTGTGCGCACTTCTCAAAGTCAGGACGATATGCTCGGAGGAAAAGTTGTGTTCACTGCTGCAACGATAGCTTCCGTCGGCCTCCATTTACCGATGCTAAGACCCGAAAGCGCAATGCTTTTGGAATTTGAAGCTTTAGAGGATTAAAATATGGGCAACGTGACCCTTCAGGGCGTAACAAAGGCTTTCGGTGCTGCGCAAGTGATCAAAGGTGTGAACCTCACCATCGAGGATGGAGAGTTTTGCGTCTTTGTAGGACCCTCAGGCTGCGGGAAGTCAACTCTCCTAAGGATGATTGCCGGGCTCGAGGACATATCCTCCGGCGAACTCAAGATTGACGGGTCGGACATGACGCGGGTCGGATCGGCGCAACGCGGAGTCGCAATGGTCTTTCAGTCATATGCGTTGTACCCCCATATGACCGTAGCTGAGAACATTGGATTTGGTTTGAGAATGACGGGCCACTCCAAGTCCGAAATCAGCACTCGAATACAAGCTGCGGCGGATATGCTCCAACTCTCGAGTTTGCTTGACCGCAAGCCTTCGCAACTCTCTGGTGGCCAGCGGCAGAGAGTGGCGATCGGGAGAGCGATAGTGCGAAACCCGCGAGTCTTCCTTTTTGACGAACCACTTTCAAATTTGGACGCATCGCTTCGTGTACAGATGAGAACTGAGATCAGCCGGCTCCACCAAGACTTGAGAAGCACTATGATCTACGTCACACATGACCAGGTGGAAGCCATGACAATGGCGGATAAAATCGTGGTTTTGCAAAACGGGTTAATCGAGCAGGTAGGTTCGCCCTTGGACCTCTACCACCGGCCGAGAAACGTATTTGTCGCTGGTTTCATCGGTTCACCGAAGATGAACTTCATTCGTGCAGATGCCACATTCTCCCCGGACGCAACCATTGTTTCGCTTCCAGGAGGGGCGCAGGTCACGCTCCCTGCGACGGAATGCCCAACCGGCAGAGCACCGGTCACTTTGGGCATTCGACCGGAGCACCTCAATCAGCAGGGCGAACCAGCGGCATTGTTGAAGGGCCGCATCGTTTTAGCCGAGCACCTTGGTTCGGAAACGATGCTCTATGCTGAACTTGCGAACGGCTCGTCAGTCGCGGTCAAGTCCGATGGTCTGAACGATGCAAAGGCTGGGGACAATATCGATCTCAAATTGACGGCTTCAGCTTGTCATCTTTTCGATGACGAAGGCGTGGCCATTCTGAATGGGGACCTGAGGAAATAATGCTTGGCGTATGCTATTATCCGGAGCACTGGCCCGAAAGCTGGTGGAACACCGACGCTTGCAGGATGAAGGCCTTGGGCATCTCCTTCGTCCGTATCGGAGAATTCGCATGGTCGCGGCTGGAGCCTCGTCGCGGCGAGTTCGAATTCGACTGGATGGAACGTGCGATCGATGCGCTTGCATCGCATGGACTCAAAGTCGTACTTGGCACTCCGACTGCCACCCCCCCAAAATGGCTTATGGACGAGTTCCCGGAAATCGCTCCCATCGATGAACAGGGGAGGGTTCGAGGTTTTGGATCTCGACGGCACTACACCTTCTCGTCGCAGCGTTGGTGGGAGGAGTCTAGGCGCATCGTTGAAGCGGTCACTTCCCGTTTTGGATCGCACCCTGCTGTGGTTGGCTGGCAAACTGACAACGAATACGGTTGTCACGAGACGATATTGTCGTGGGGTCTCGAAGATCTGAAAGCCTATCGCAAGTGGCTCCGTTTGCGCTACCAGTCTACTGAACAACTGAACGAAGCCTGGGGCTCGGTGTTCTGGTCGATGGAAATCCAGAACTTCGAAGATGTTTCACTGCCAAACCTGACTGTGACGGAGGCTAATCCGGCAGCCAGAATGGACTTTTGGCGCTTCCACTCTGATCAAGTCGCGGCATACGACAGTATGCAATGCGAAATCATCCGCAAGAATTCTCCAGGACGTTGGATTACGCACAATTTCATGGGGTTCGTAAACGACTTCGATCATTGGAAAGTCGGGGACAATCTCGATCTCGCGTCATGGGATTCTTATCCAATCGGTTTCGTTGAAAAGTTCCCGTTCAGTGACGCGGAGCGGACACGCTGGGCTGAGACATCTCACCCCGATATTGCCGCGTTCCACCATGACCTGTACCGTGGGGTCGGAAAAGGCAGGTTTTGGATCATGGAGCAACAACCCGGTCCGGTGAATTGGGCTCCCTGGAACCCCATTCCTAAGCCCGGCATGGTGCGACTCTGGACTTGGGAAGGGCTTGCTCACGGAGCGGAAGTCGTAAGCTATTTCCGCTGGCGGCAAGCCCCTTTTGCTCAGGAGCAGATGCATGCGGGGCTGAATTTACCAGGACTGCACGATTTGTCAGCGGGCGGCACTGAAGCAGAGAAGGTAGCACAGGAAATAGCGGTGGTTGGGCCCTTGGGACAGGTGGCCAAGGCTCCCGTTGCAATCGTTTATGACTACGAAACCTATTTTGGAAGCGTCATACAACCGCAGGGGAAAGATTTCCGCTTTGAGGAACTGGCTTTTAGGTGGTACGAGGCGGTGCGCCGGCTTGGGCTGGACGTTGACTTTGTGCGGCCGGGTGAAAGTCTAGTAGGTTACAAGATTGTCCTGGTCCCTTGCCTCATGCATGTCTCAGACGCGGCGGAGTCCGCATTCGACAATGCTGATGGGCAAGTTCTCTTTGGGCCGAGGTCCGGATCTCGTACACGAGAATTCAAGATTCCTGCGAATCTGCCCCCTGGTCCACTCGCAAGTCTAGTCGGGGCAGCAGTGTTGCAAGTCTCGTCCCTGCGGCCTGGTCTGACTTACAACGTCGAAGGGTCGGCGAGCGGCTCCGCCCAGCGGTGGAAAGAGCAACTCGCATGCTCTCCTGACACTGAAGTCCTTTCCAGGTTTTCTGACGGTGACGCTGCGCTTACAAGGAATGGAAATTACCACTATCTTTCCTGCTGGCCTGACGAACAACTCTTGTCTGAGGTCGTGCTTCTCTTGGCAGGAAAAGCAAACGTGCAAACGTTTGAACTACCAGAGTCTATCAGGATGAGGCGTCGGGGAGAGGTGACGTTCGCTTTTAACTATGGCTCGGAGACGTGGAATCTTCCCTTCGAAGGTGAGTTCATCCTTGGAGGAAAGGCCGTGCTGCCTCAATCGCTGGCGGCGTATCGCTGAGTCTTAGAGCTGCGCAATCGATGGCGGATTGTGCGGCTCGTATGTCGTTCAACGGTAGCGGGACTACTCACTAACTCCACGATCGGCCAATGCCATGTCAATTATGGAGAGGTATAGTTTTCTCACGGTCGGCGACGTTTCCCGACGCTATCGGTGGAAACGGCGCTAGCACCGAGGCGAGCTTTTCCTGCGGCTCCAGAAAAGAGCAAGTTTTGGTATGGGCTTTGCGGGTTAACGTGGAATGTGTCGACCAAATAAATCGCTTATCTGTCGGTGTTGCGCTGCCCTCCGTCCGCAGCCTTAACAGCACGAATACGTGAGTGATCCGAGCCAGCTGTGCGCACGTAGCAATTCGCCAGTCGCGCAATTAGGAGCGGTCAATGCCCAGACCTAAGTCAGCACAAGCCGTCGACCTAGAGGTCGGAGGAAAAATTCGAGAGCGTCGTAGGGCTCTGGGAATGTCTCAGTTTTCTCTGGCGGAGATAGTGGGAATAGCTTCCAAACAGATTCAGAAATACGAACAGGGGGTCAGCCAAATAGGGAGCGGTCGACTGTCTGAGATTGCTGCTGCCCTCAATGTACCGATTTCGTATTTCTTTCCGGAACCTAGCACACGCAGAGATTTCAACGGTATTGAGTTTGTTAGTGGTATCAATTCGAAAGAGGGGATGGAACTCAATATCGCTTTTTCGAAAATCCCAAGCCAAAAGACGAGGTCCGCAATAATCGAGCTTTTGCGAGCATACGTCGTGCGTTCGACGCCTCGTCCAGTTGCAAGGCACATGTCCGATCGCGTCAACGCGAATGTGCCCCGTGCAACCGTCAACGTTCCCGACGGGGTTGAACCCGGTGAACAAAACGCTGGTGCGCAACGGCAATGAGATGATGTCGGTTTCTCAGACCCAAGTCGGAAACCCTCGGCGGGGCACGGGCGGCTTGGTGACAAACGTTTCCCCTTGCCGGAGGCCGTGGCCACCGGTGGACGGGAAGCCCGGTCCTTTAGGGCCGGAGTGTACCCCTAACCTTGAGCGGCTTCTTGTTTGGGGCGGCGGCTTGCCAATCAAACGTGAGGGTGTCGTCGCCGGAGGCATCGGACCGTAGGGGCACAGGACTTCGAGGACGTGGCGTGTGCTCAAGCGGCGTTGAACAAGGAGTAGGTGAGGCCTGCTATGCGCAGACCATCCTCATAATCGTTTCGACGTTGAAAGCGACTCGTTGATCGAGCGCGTCCTTGTCCATCAGGTCCCGTTCGTAGATGATGGACCCGGTGAAGCGGTTGGTGAGGTAGTAGTATCCGATCGCAGCGATGGTTATGTTGAGCTGCACTGGATCGATGCCCTTGCGGAATACTCCGGCTTCGACGCCGCGATCGAGGATTCCGGTTACGAGGCTGACGAGCTTGCGGTTGGTAGCCTTGATGACTTGCGAGCCTTTCAGGTGCTTTGCGCGATGGAGGTTGGCGCTGTTGACTAGGGTGATAAACTCCGGGTGCTTGAGGTAGTAGCCCCAGGTGAACCTGACGAAAGTTTCGAGGGCTTCCTTGGGATCCAGAGCCTCGAGGTTGAGTTTCTGCTCCGCGGTTCGGATATCGACATAAGCCTGCTCCAGAACCATCTGGAAGAGCTTATCCTTGCTCTCGAAGTAATGGTACAACATGCGCTTGTTGTTGAGCGATCGCTCCGCGATCACATCAACTCGTGCTCCGGCGAGGCCGTTGCGGGCGAATTCCTTTTTGGCGGCCTCCAGAATGCGCGCCTTTGTCGCTTCCGCGTCCCGCGGGGGTTTGACCGTCTTTGCTGTTTTCGTTTTCGTATCCAATGCTTCGTCTCCGAGAGAATGATGCAACCAGACGTCAATATACACGAACCAGTTGGTGCATAAAAGTAGACGGGCGTCAACAGTTTGGACTTGACGAACACCCCCACTACCAAGTAACTGGTTAGTGCGTTTCGAGGAAAAGCTTCGATGGCCAGCGTCTCGAGAACGGCGCGCCGGCGGCTTCTCAACGACGTATTTTTGACCGTAACGGGAGGAAAGTCATGTCGACCTTTATCAAGGACTTCATCGAACGCGAGATGGTCTCGCGCCGCAATTTCATGCTCGCTTCCGCAGTTGGGGCCGGGGCACTTATGGTGCCCGGTCTTGGTGGTGCCGCCCGCGCCGCAATCAGCGACCCGGCGATCGGCTGGAGCTACCGTGACCGCGCGAACGCTTATTGGAACGCTATCGTCTCCGGCGGCGAAGCGTTCGTCGAATCCATCGGAAAGCAGAAGGGCGATCTTGTGAGCCTGATCAACGAAGGTTCGTCAGAAAAGTCACTCGCGGATATCAAGGCGTTCCTCGCCAAGAACAACGGCAAATGCGCTATCGCTTGCGACGCCAACGACAGCCCCAATGCACGTCCCGTCGTCGAGGCCGTCAAGGCGGCCGGTGGTTACATTTCGACGATCTGGAATAAGACAGACGACCTGCATCCTTGGGATTTCGGCGACAACTACGTGAGCCACATGACATGGTCCGACATCGAGCCGGCGTCCCAGACGGCGAAGATCCTCTTTGAAGCGATTGGAGGCGAAGGTGGCGTCGTCCACCTCGGCGGCATCGCGGCGAACAATCCTGCCATCGAGCGTTTGGCTGGCCTCAAGAAAGCGGCTGCGGAATACCCGAAGATCGAGATCCTCGACGCGCAGCCGGCCGACTGGGACACCCAGAAGGCGGCCGCACTCATGTCGTCCTTCCTGACCCGCTACGGCGACAAGATCAAGGGCGTGCATTGCGCGAATGACAACATCGCCTACGGCGTCATCGAGGCGCTGCGTGCCGAGGGTATCGACGACATGCCGATCGTTTCCTACGATGGCAATCCGGACGCCGTGAAGCTCGTCATGGAAGGGAAACTGCTCGCGACGGTGTTCACCAATCCTCATTGGGGTGGTGGCATTTCCGCCGCGCTCGCATACTACGCTGCCACCGGCGCGTTCAAGCCGTCGGAAGAGCCTAAGGAACATCGCGAGTTCTACGGCCCGACGATCCTGATCACCCAGAAGGACGCTGCCGACTTCAAGACAAAGTACATGGACCAGACGCCGAAATACGACTGGAAAGACTTCTGGACCCCGACCAAGGGCCAGATCAAGTACAGCGGCTGATAAGGGTTGGCTGCGCGCGCTGGGAGTGGGTGCGCAGCCTTAGTTCTTGGATAGAGGTGGAGGAGCGGTCGATGGTATCGGTATCGCGAGAGAACTTTATTAAGTGGGCGCCCCTGCTGGTGCTCGTAGCCCTTGTGATCCTGTTCACAGCCATCAATCCAACGTTCTTCTCCGTCCGGAACTTTTCACGTATTGCCGTTGCGGCGGCCCCCGCGTTGATGGTCGCCGTCGGCGTTACGTTCATCATCGTTATGGGGTCGATAGACCTGTCCATGGAAGGAGCGGTGACACTCACCGCCGTGCTGTTCGCCTACATTTTCGCGGCCTTGGGTGGATCGCTCGCCGGACTTGGCTGGATTGCCATCCCATTGGCGCTGCTGATCGGCGGGCTGATTGGAATCGTGAACGGCCTCGTGCATGTACGCCTTCGAATACCGTCTTTCATGGCAAGTCTTGCCATGGGCTTTATAGGGACCGGTGCCGGCATCCTTCTGACCGGGGGCGATATAGTGAAGGTGTCCGATCCCATCTTCCGCGGTATGCTGACCGTTCGCTTCCTCGGCTTTCCGATCATGGTATACGTCGCGTTGCTCGGTCTTCTGGTAGCCGGGTTCATCGAGCGCTACACGATCCTCGGCCGAAACTTCTATGCGGTGGGCGGCGGCGAGGACCTTGCTCATGCTTCAGGCGTCAACGTGGGAAGGGTACGCATCCTGGGCTTTGGCTTGGCTGGGCTCTTTTACGCGTTGGCAGCGATCTTGGTCGTTGGCCGCATCGGTCAGGCGGAGTCGATCACGGGCGCTAACTTCATGTTCGTATCAATCACTTCGGTAGTGGTAGGCGGCGTCGCGCTGTGGGGCGGAATAGGCGGCGTCTGGAACGCGCTGGTTGGCGTTCTAATCGTCGGGGTGATCAACAACGGCATGGTCGTTATCGGGTTGCCCGATTTCATGCAGCAGGGCGTGCTGGGGGCTCTCGTCATCCTATCGGTCGTGCTTTCCACCGACCGCTACTCGATCTCCTTCGTGAAGTGAGGCTGTCATGTTTCAGTTGAAAGCAGTCGACAAGCGGTTTCCCGGCGTACATGCGCTCAAGGCCGTCAACTTCGAGATCGGGCGCGGCGAGATTGTCGGCCTCGTCGGCGAGAACGGCGCAGGCAAATCGAGCCTGATGAAGGTGATCTACGGCGCCTACCAACCCGACTCCGGCCACGTGACCATCAACGGCAAGGCGGTGCGGTTCGCCAACCCGCGCCAGGCCATGGAACACGGCATCGGCATGGTCTTCCAGGAACAGTCTCTCATCTCCAATCTGAGCGTGATGGAGAACATCTTCCTTGGCTACGAGGCGCAGTTCACAAGGGCGGGCGTGGTCAACTGGCGGGCGATGGCGGAAGCGGCGCGGTTTCAGCTGGCGAAAGTAAAACTAGATATCGATCCAGCGACCACGACGTCTAAGCTTTCGTTCGCGCAGCGACAGCTGGTCGAACTTGCAAAGGTACTGACGCTCGAGGAGCGCGTAAAGGGCGACCTCATCATCCTGCTCGACGAGCCGACTTCCGTACTGAGCCAGGAAGAGGTGAAGCTGCTCTTCAAGCTCGTACGCGAGCTGACCACACGCGCCTCCTTCATTTTCGTCTCCCATCGTATGGACGAAGTCATGGAGTTGAGTAACCGCGTCTACGTCATGAAGGACGGCCACGTTGTGGACGTGGTCAAGAGCGGCGACGCGGACGTAGACGCCATCCAGCACAAGATGGTCGGACGCAATATCGATCGCGAATACTATCGCGAGACAAAGCAGGTGCCGTACGACGCGTCAAAGGTCCTCGTTGAACTTGACAACGTTTCGCTGCCCGGAAAAGTCCGTGACGTATCGCTCAAGGTACACGCCGGCGAAGTCGTCTGCCTGGTCGGTACGGAGGGTTCGGGACGCGAAGGCATCATGAGGGCGATCTACGGGATGCTGTCTCCGACCAAGGGGCGGTTGAGAATCAAAGGAAAGTCGCCATCCCGATTCAACCCAATGCGCGCGGTCGCCATGGGCCTCGGTTACGTTCCGAGGGAGCGCAAGGTCGAGGGCATCGTCGCCGGGATGAACGTGTACGAGAACATGACTCTCTCGCAACTCGGACGCAGGTCCAACGCGGGCGTCATGAGGGTTGGGGAGGAGCGATCGCTTGCGCGCGACTGGATCCGGAAGCTGTCTATCAAGGCGCATTCCGAATATGCCGACTGCGGCAATCTATCGGGCGGGAACCAGCAGAAGGTGGTGCTGGCAAAGTGGAGGTCAGGCGGATCGGATATCATGCTGCTCGATCACCCCACGCGCGGGCTCGACATTGGCGCAAAGGAGGACGTGTACGAGATGGTCCGGGATATGTCATCCCAAGGCGTCGGTATCGTGCTCGTTGCAGACACTTTGGAGGAAGCAATCGGTCTTGCCCACACGATCGTCGTCATCAAGGACGGGCGCGTGACGAAGTCGTTCCCGTATCAGACAGATTCGAAGCCCTCGCTCTTCGACCTTCTGCATTACATGATCTGAGGTCTCGAAATGAACATGAACCGGCTAAAACCTCATCTCCCTTGGATTACGCTCGTGGCGCTTCTTGCGATCGTCGGGATACCAAACCCGGACTTCCTGAGACTCACGAACCTGCTGGAACTCGCGGGCGACATCGTGCCCCTGTTTATAATGGCGCTTGGACTGACCTTCGCGATCTACATCGGCGGGATTGACCTGTCGGCGCAATCGATGGCGAACATGGTAACCGTCATCGCCTCCGTCTACCTGGCAAGCCTTGGTGCATGGGTTGGCGTCCTCTGCATAGCCTGTGGGTTCGTGCTTGGCATGATTTCCGGGTATGCGACAACGCGCCTCTTCGTGCCCTCGTTCATCAGCACGCTTGCAGTTGGTGGTCTCGCGTTCTCGGTAGCCCAGTGGCTGTCGGGTCAACGAGCGCTTAACATGGATGCGACGCAGCGAGACGAGACTTTCGGCTGGATGATCGGTCATGTCGGAATTGTTCCAAACGAGCTTTTCATAGCTGCTGGTCTCCTTCTGACCTGCCTGTTCATCGAGCGCCGCACGCGGCTTGGCCGGGTGTTCAAGGCAGTAGGGGCGGGTGAACCTGCTGCTGCGGCATCGGGCGTCGACGTTGGTTTCTACAAGATCCTCGCTTTTGCGATATCAGGGGGATTTGCAGCCATCGCAGGTCTGCTCTTTGCGGTGAAGCTGTCGGGAGGCGCGCCTACTATCGCCAACGGCTTCCTTCTCCCCGCGATCGTAGCGGTTCTGGTGGGCGGCACACCACTCACAGGCGGAGTCGGAGGCGTTCTCAACACGGCGATCGGCGCGATGATCGTTGCCGTAATTCGCTCCTCGATGCTCTACTTCGGCATCGAAGCCACGCAGCAGCAGATGGTCTTTGGCCTCGTTCTGATCATAGCGATTGCCCTGACGATCGACCGGTCCAAGCTGAAGACGGTGAAGTGAGATGGATGCGGGTGAAACCATGAGAGCCGCGGTTCTGGTCGAGCCTGGGCGCTTCGAACTGCGCGACGTGCCGGTTCCGCCGATCGGCCGCGAGGACGTTCTCGTCAAGGTCGCCCAGGTAGGGATATGCGGGACCGACATTCACATGTTCCACGGGCGTTACGCGGCCGAAGCCCTTCCGATGATCCCCGGACATGAGTTCTGCGGGTTCGTAGCGGAGAAAGGTGAGGGCGTCCGGAACTTGGAAATCGGCCAGTCAGTGGTTGCGGACATCAACATCGGCTGCGGGGCATGCTACTGGTGTCGTCGCAACGAAATCCTCAACTGTTCCGAAGTCGAGCAGATCGGGATAAGCCGAGATGGCGCCTTTGCAGAATACGTGGCAGTTCCGGCCAGGCTGGTAATCCCAGCACCTGAAGACGTACCGCCGGAAGCCCTTGCTCTCACCGAGCCCGTCGGGTGCGTCGTCAGAGCAGCCAAGAAAGCTGGCGTCGGCATCGGCGACTCCGTCGTAGTGCTCGGCGCGGGTCCTGTTGGGAATCTTCATGTCCAGATGATGCGGCTGGTTGGGGCCGCACCCATCGTTGTCTTCGATCTCTCGTCCGAACGTTGCGCGGCCGCGCTTGAGGCCGGCGCCGACGTCGCGATCTCAGACCCGGCACTCCTGAAGGGCGAAGTCTTTCGGGCGACCCGCGGCATCGGAGCCGACTTCGTCATCGAGAGTGTCGGCTTGCCCAAGCTTTACGAGCTCGCTTTCGACCTCATTCGAAAGGGCGGTCACGTGGCCTTCTTTGGCATCACCGGGCCTCAGGACAAAGTTGCTCTTCCAATTCTCACAACAGTGCTTGAGGAAAACGGCCTGAAGGGCTCGGTGGCGGCGATGGGAGAAGACATGCATCAGGCGCTAAAGCTGCTGGCAAGCGGACGTTTCGATCTGAGGCGCTTTACAGGCGCGGTATTTCCGATCGGCCAGATACAGGAAGCTTTCGAGAGCCTGCCGACAAGAATTCACGATCTTAAAACCCAGCTCCAAGTGGCATAAGTAACGTTCTGATAAATCTAGCTCGCCGTTAAGCGATGAAATAGACGATGGAGGAAATAATGGACCAGCTTGCACCAAGGCACCGCCTTCCGGCCGAACCAAAAGAATTCGGCTATTTCATCGATGGCCAATGGAAAGGCCGAGACGAGCGGTTCGAACGGGCCTCGCCCGGCCACGGCGTTCCCGTATCGCGTACCGTACGATGCACCGTCGAAGACCTGAACGATGCCGTTGCCGCGGCTCGGAGAGCTTTCGAAAACGGATCGTGGGCGGACATTTCCGGCGCTGAACGCGCTGGCGTCCTTCTTCGCGCAGCGGAAATCATGAAGCGGCGCCGCGAAGAGGTAGCGTACTGGGAGGTGCTGGAAAACGGCAAGCCTATCTCTCAGGCGCTTGGCGAAATCGATCACTGCATCGCATGCTTCGAGACGGGGGCAGGTGCCGCACGCGCGCTCCACGGAGACAGCTTCAACAATCTCGGAAAGAACCTGTTTGGGATGGTCTTGCGCGAGCCGATCGGTGTCGTGGGTCTTATAACGCCGTGGAACTTCCCCTTCCTGATCCTTTGCGAGCGCGTTCCGTTCATTCTTGCATCCGGCTGCACTCTTGTCGTGAAGCCCTCCGAGGTGACCAGCGTCACGACGCTTCTCCTTGCGGAGATCCTCGACGAGGCCGGGCTGCCGCGCGGCGCCTACAACGTCATCACGGGTTCGGGACGGACGATCGGTCAGGCGATGACGGAACACTCCGACATCGACATGATCTCTTTCACGGGGTCGACCACGGTCGGTCGTGCCTGCGTCCATGCGGCTGCAGACTCCAACTTCAAGAAGCTTGGTCTGGAACTTGGTGGCAAGAACCCGATCATCGTTTTTGCCGATGCAGATCTTGAATCTGCCGCCGACGCTGCTGCGTTCGGAATCTCTTTCAACACGGGCCAGTGCTGCGTCTCGTCCAGCCGGCTTATCGTGGAGGCCAAGGTCGCCCAGGAGTTTGAGGAACTGCTAGCCGCGAAGATGAAGAAGATCATTGTCGGCGATCCTCTGGATCCGGCCACGCAAGTTGGCGCGATCACCACTGAAGCGCAGAACAAGACGATCCTCGACTACATCGAAAAGGGAAGGTCCGCCGGCGCCAAGGTGTTGGTGGGAGGCGCGGTGTTCGACCATGAAGGCGGACAGTACATTCAGCCGACCCTATTCAGCGGCGTAAGCCGGGACATGCAGATTGCGACGGACGAAATTTTCGGGCCGGTGCTGTCCAGCTTTACCTTTGAAACTGTGGACGAGGCGGTTCAGATCGCCAACGACACGGTCTACGGATTGGCCGCAAGTCTTTGGACGTCGGACGTCAGCAAGGCGCTCAGTGTCACACGTCGCGTAAAGGCGGGCCGCTTCTGGGTCAATACCATCATGGCAGGCGGACCGGAGATGCCGCTCGGCGGCTTCAAGCAGTCCGGCTGGGGACGCGAGGCCGGGATCTACGGCGTCGAAGAGTACACGCAGATCAAATCCGTCCATGTCGACCTGGCAAAGCGCCAGCCCTGGATTTCATGATGGATAAGGTGTTCGATTACATCGTCGTCGGAGGCGGTTCGGCAGGCTGCGTTCTTGCGACCCGGCTTTCCGAAGATCCTTCGGCAACCGTGTGTTTGATCGAGGCGGGCGACCGTGACAAGAACCCGCTCATTCACATGCCGGTGGGCTTTGCGAAAATGACGACGGGACCCCTCACGTGGGGTCTCGAAACCGTACCGCAAAAACATGCGATGAATCGTGTCATACCCTACGCCCAGGCGAAGGTCTTGGGTGGAGGTTCGTCGATCAACGCGGAAGTCTACACTCGCGGCCATCCCTCAGACTACGACCGTTGGGAGCAGGAGGGGGCCGAGGGTTGGAACTTCAGCCAGATCCAAAAGTACTTTTTGAAGGCAGAAGGCAACGCCGTGTTCTCCGGTCCGCTCCACGGAGCAGATGGACCGCTGGGTGTATCGAACATCCCCGAACCGAATATCCTGACGAAGGCTTTCGCAAGAAGCTGCCAGGAGTATGGGATCCCCTATAACCCGGACTTCAATGGAGAGCGTCAGGATGGGTCGGGGATCTATCAGATAACAACCCGCAACAATCGTCGTTGCTCCGCCGCTGTCGGTTACCTCAAGCCAGTTCTTGATCGTACCAACCTCAAGCTCGTCACAAACGCCTTTGTCCTGCGAATTCTGTTTGAGGGAAGCCGCGCGGTAGGTATCGAATACCTGCTGAACGGCCGGACGCATGTTGCAAGAGCCAGTTCCGAGGTGATCCTGACCGCCGGAGCAATCGGTACCCCCAAGCTATTGATGCAATCCGGCGTGGGAGCGGCCGACCATCTGAGATCGGTAGGCGTCACTGTCGTCCATGATCTGCCCGGCGTGGGCCAGAATCTCAGCGACCACTTCGGGGTAGACATCGTCGCCGAGATCAAAACCCGTGACAGTCTGGACAAGTACAATGCTCTGCCGTGGATGATGTGGGCCGGCCTGCAGTACGCTCTCTTCAACTCCGGCCCGGTGACTTCAAATGTGGTCGAGGGCGGCGCCTTCTGGTTCGGCGACAAATCGGAGACGCGACCTGATCTGCAATTTCACTTCCTAGCGGGGGCCGGCGCCGAGGCCGGTGTTCCCTCGGTACCAAAGGGTTCGTCCGGCGTCACACTCAACAGCTACGTACTCCGGCCGAAATCCCGTGGCAGCGTAACCCTCCGATCTGCCGACCCTCGCGATCTACCGCTTGTCGATCCCAACTATCTTGCGGACCCTGAAGACCTTCGCATCGCAGTCGAGGGCGTGAAGATTAGTTGCGAGATCATGCGCCAGCCGTCGCTTCAAAAGTTCGTTAGGGTAGTGCGCTTCCCGGACGATAGCATCAAGACTCAGGCAGACTTCGAAAACTATACGCGGCGCTTCGGCCGTACGTCCTACCATCCCACATGCACTTGCAAGATGGGGGTAGATCAGATGTCCGTTGTCGATCCCAAGCTTCGCATCCACGGATTGGAGGGAATCCGTGTCTGCGACAGCTCCGCTATGCCTTCTCTGGTGGGATCGAACACCAATGCGCCGACGATCATGATTGCGGAACGGGCTTCGGACTTGATACGCGGCAACCGATGAACTTCGTAGCCGGCGGCCCGTTGCCGCCGGCTACCTTACGCGCGACCACCTGCGCAATAACACCGACTCAGCACGCCAACGCCGGAGCGCGCTACGATGGACGTCCCATTATTTGGCGCGCACCCCTGTCCTCAATATCGTTTCCAGAGCCTAGACAAATTCGATGTGTCTCACCGAGCAGCCCCGCGGCAGGCTTCGCACGCCGGGGGCGCGTTTCAGCCCGGATCAATCCCATTCCGGAGCCCAAGGAACCTTGGAACTGTCTACGCAGCGATAGTTCGTAGTCGTGAAGGCGTCGATACGCTTCATGTCAACGCTCGAAAGTACAAAGTCCATCACGTCGAAGTTCGCCTTTATGTTTTCAGGCTTGGTCGACATGGTGTTGATGGTGACGCCCTTCTGAAGGATCCACCGCAAGACTACCTGCGCCGCCGTCTTCCCGTATGTCTCGCCGATCTGTTCGAAGTCCGGATACCGAAAGACCGCCCCGCGCGCCACGGACGAAAAAGACGACAGCGGCACGCCGCTCTCGAACGAGGCTTCCAGAAGAACCGTCTGATCGAGTAGAGGGTGAAATTCCACCTGGTTGATCACGACTTCCCCGTCGAGCAGAGCCTGCGCCTCCTTCATCATCCGCGCAGTGAAGTTCGAAACGCCGATCGCCTCGGTCAAGCCTTCGCGTTTCGCCTCCCTCAAAAGCTCCAAGATCCCGCGATTGTCGCCGGACGTGTCGGGCCAGTGCAGGAGGAGCAGATCGACGCGGAACAGCCCGAGCTTTTCAAGGCTGCCCTCGACTGACTTGAGAAAGCGGTCTGATGAGTAGTTGTCGGGATGCACCTTCGTGGTGATGAATAGCTCTTCCCGCTTGATAGCATGCCTGGAGATCGCCGCTCCGACGTCGGCTTCGTTTTCGTACATCTGCGCCGTGTCGAAGGCGCGGTATCCTACGTTATAGGCTTCTCCGAAGGTGGAGATCAGCTCCTCGCCCTTCAATGGGAATGTCCCAAAAGCTCGTTCCAAACCCGGCCGAAAACAAATCGACATCTTCAATTCTCCTCCAACAGTTCTTGAATCGATCATTGCTCGCGCCCGTCCAGAAAAGTCGGAGAAACGCGTTGATTTTCAAACTTGCACTTACGATCCCGACCACCTATAACGCACTAACCAGTTACTTGCAACGGGCGGGAGGAATGTCCATGTCGAAGGTTAAGAGCGCGGCGGAAGTTGCGGCGCTGATCAGGAACGATGCGATCGTCGCGGTAAACTCTTCCAGCGGTCTCTGCTGCCCCGACGCGGTGCTTGCTGCGATTGGCGAAAGATACCGGGAAGAGGGCGCTCCGACGGGGCTGACGACCATTCATCCGATTGCTGCCGGAGACATGTTCGGTACGAAAGGTGTCGACCATCTGGCCCAGCCCGGCCTCATCAAGAGAATCATCGGCGGCTCCTATCCGTCAGGTCCGTCATCGGCCGAACCGCCGTTGATCTGGCAGATGCTTGGCCGTAACGAAATTGCTGCCTACAACGTGCCAAGCGGCGTCCTTTTCGACATTTTGAGGGAAGGTGCCGCTCTTCGTCCTGGCGTCCTGACGAAGGTCGGGATGGACACCTTTGTGGATCCCAGACAGGAAGGCTGTGCGATGAACGAAGCGGCGAAGCGCGATCCAATAGTCTTCCGTCAGACTTTCGCTGGCGACGACTGGCTCTTCTTCCCCTCGATAAAGCCTGACGTGGCGATCATCAGAGCCAGTACCGCGGACGAGCGCGGCAACCTCACCTTCGAACATGAGGGTGCCTACCTTGGGGCAATGGAGCTCGCCCTAGCAGGTCACAACAGCGGCGGCATCGTGATCGCGCAGGTCAAGCGCATAGCGCAGTCAGGAACTTTGAAACCTCACGACGTTCGCGTACCGGGCATTCTCGTCGACTACATCGTCGAGGCTCCCGATCAGCTTCAGACTACCGCGACGCCTTACGACCCGGCGATTTCCGGCGAGCTCTTCCGTCCGCTCGACAGCTTCCGGCTTCCGGAGTTCAACGTCGCCAAGGTCATAGCGCGTCGCGTCGCTCGCGAACTTCAGGCTGGATGGGCGGTCAATATCGGGTTCGGCATCTCAGCAAACGTTCCCAGGATCCTGCTGGAGGAAGGGCGCCACGGCGAGGTGACATGGGTAATCGAACAGGGTGCCGTCGGAGGCATTCCGTTGCTCGACTTCAAGTTTGGCTGCTCTTCGAATGCGGAAGCTTTTGTAGCATCTCCGCACCAATTCGCCTATTTCCAGGCTGCCGGCTTCGACTGCTCGCTTCTGTCCTTCCTACAGATAGACAAGGACGGGTCGGTCAACGTGTCCAAACTCTCAGCGCGACCGCATGTGACCGCAGGGGCAGGCGGCTTCGTCGATATCACCTCCCGCGCGCGCAAGATCGTGTTCTCTGGCTACTTCAACGCCGCGGCAAAGCTCTCCGTTTCGGACGGCAAGCTCGTGATCGAACGTGAGGGGAAGGTCGCGAAGATCGTTGGGAAGGTGGAGCAGGTGTCGTTCTCCGGTACACGCGCCATAGCGCAGGGTCAGGACGTCACATACGTAACGGAGCGTTGCGTCATGAAGCTGACGCCGGACGGGCTGATGGTCACGGAGGTCGCGCCGGGCGTCGACCTCTACCGTCATATCCTCGATCAGGCGCAGACGCCGCTGCTGGTCTCGCCAAATTTAAAGGCGATGGACTCCGAGCTATTCCAGCCCGGACCGGACCATGAGGAACAAAACAAGCGTGACGCGGCATGAGCGACGATGGTTCCAGGGTCGTTCTGTCCTTCGAGGACGACGTTGCGGTTCTGACGCTTCGGCACAAGGAGAGCCTTAACGCCGTCGACGCCGACGCCATCGAGCAGATATACGATGCCTGCCGGACGATCGAAGGTCGTCCGGCAGTACGTGCAGCCATCGTTACAGGCGATGGGGAGAAGGTCTTCTCGGCCGGTGGCGACATCAAGGCGTGGGGTTCTCTGACGCCGCAGCAGTTCGGACGCGACTGGATTCGCCGGGGGCATGATGCGTTCGACGCCGTCGCACGCCTGCGGGTGCCAGTCATAGCCGTGCTCAATGGGCATGCTTTTGGCGGCGGCCTCGAACTCGCGGCTGCCGCTGATCTTCGCATTGCCGAGGAGCAGGTGAAGCTAGGCCTGCCCGAGGCAGGCATCGGCGTCATACCTGGCTGGTCTGGCACCCAGAGAACTGTTCGGCGATTTGGATCGTCCGTGGTGCGTCGCATGGCGCTCTTTGGCGAAATCTTCGACGCTGCGAAGGCACTTGAAGCGGGACTTGTCGAGTTCGTGGTGCCTCGAGGCAAAGGCCGCGACACGGCCGCAGGACTCATCGCGAACCTTCGCTCGCGAGCGCCGCTTGCAACCGAGATTGTCAAGATGATGATCAACGTTGCGGAGGAGGAGGAAGGCTCGCGCGTGCTTGATACGGTGGCTGCCATGTCGATCGCGTCCACGCAAGATCTTGCAGAAGGCGTGGCGGCGTTCAGGGAAAAACGTAAGCCTGAATTCAAGGGACGGTGATATGCAGGCAGATAAACAGGCATTTCTCACCTCGTTGTTCGACGCCGCGATCGCTGCCGCCGATCCTGAACGGTCGCTGCTGGAATTCATGCCCGAAAAGCCGAAGGGAAGAACCGTCGTTATCGGGGCGGGCAAGGGTGCCGCCCAGCTCGCCGGGGCTTTCGAGGAAAACTGGGACGGTCCGCTGGAGGGCGTCGTGGTGACGCGCTACGGGTATGCGGTTCCATGCCAGCGAATCAAAGTTCTGGAGGCGTCGCATCCCCTGCCTGACGCTTCAGGCATCGAGGCAGCGGCTCAGCTTTTTCAGGCCGTCGCGAACCTCTCAGAAGACGATCTGGTGGTCGCCCTTATCTGCGGCGGCGGTTCGGCACTTCTGCCTGCGCCTCCCAATGGTTTCGAGCTGCAGGACGAGATCGCCCTAAATGAGGCCTTGCTGGCTTCAGGCGCGCCAATTTCGGTGATGAACAGTATTCGCAAGCACTTCTCCCGTATCAAGGGAGGAAGGCTTGCATTGGCCGCGGCACCAGCCAAGGTCGTAACGCTCGTGGTATCGGACGTACCAGGCGACGTGCCAGCTCAGGTCGCTTCCGGCCCAACGATTCCGGATTGTTCGACGCGTGCCGACGCGCTGGCGGCGATCGAGCGCCACGCCTTGAAGCTACCCGACCGGATGATGCGTCATTTTTTAAGCGGGGAAGCCAACGCACCGGCACCGGACGCCCCGAGCTTTCAAGGCAACGAAGTCCACGTCATCGCGTCCGCAGGTCGCTCGCTCGAAGCCGCATCGCGCGTGTGCGAGCAGCATCGGATTCCAGCCGTGATATTGTCTGATGCGTTGGAAGGGGAAGCACGAGAGGCCGGGAAGTTCCACGCCGCGATCGCAAAGGAAGTTGTAAGCCGGAGCCGGCCGTTTGCGCGTCCTGTAGTTCTTCTTTCTGGTGGCGAAACGACGGTCACCATGCGCGGCAGCGGTAAAGGCGGGAGAAACAGCGAATTTCTACTATCATTCGCGATTGAGATCGATGGCACCACAGACGTCCACGCCATTGCGGCCGACACCGATGGGATCGACGGCAGCGAGGATAACGCCGGCGCCTTCGCAGACGGCGCTACAATATCTGAAATCAGACGAGCAGGGAAGGATGCCGCGGCGCTACTGGCCAACAATGATGCCTGGACGGCCTTTTCGCTTTCCGGAGGGCTCTTCGTGCCCGGCCCCACCGGCACGAATGTAAACGATTTCCGGGCAATCCTAATAGAGTAAAACTAGAAAGCCGCGCGCAGCGATCCAGTGAAGCGCTCGGACTGTAAGCGCGAACCGCGGCATGCGTAGAATTCGAGAGTGAGCGTTTGCCGGGCCGCGTCCGCGCCCGCGTATCTTTGCGAATATGTGACAATGTAACTTATGTCCTGGGAGGCCGCACTATGCCGGCCTCCCAGTCTTCCAATTAGCCCGCCGGTATCGGTGCGTCTTCACGAAGAAGCCCCTGAGCCTTAAGGTCGCTCCAGAATTCGGCCGGGATATCGTGGCTGAACCAATCGATGTTTTTCTGGAGCTGCTCCACTGTCCGGGTTCCCGCTATGAAAGAGGGAATAGCCGGGTGGGATACGACAAACTGCATGGCGGCCGCCGGGAGGGGAACTGCATGGTCCCTGCAGACGGCCTCGATACGTCTGACCTTATCCAGGATTTCGGCCGGCGCGGGGCTGTAGTTGTATTTGGCTCCCTCGACGGCGCCGGTAGCGAGGATGCCGGAATTGAACCCGCCCCCGATCACGACCGCGGCGCCCCGTTCGACGCAGAGTGGCAGGAACTTGTCGAGCGATTCCTGCTCCAGAAGAGTGTAGCGGCCGGCGAGCAGGAAGCAGTCAAAGTCGCGCTGCAGGAGCGCGTCGTGGCAGACCTCCCACTCGTTCACCCCGACGCCGATCGCCTGCACGAGGCCTTCGTCGCGAAGTTTTGAAAGCGCCTTCCAGGTGCCGCCCATGGCGGCTTTGAAAACCTCCGGCTGCTCGGAACCGCGCGTGAAGACGTCTATGTCGTGAATGAAGCAGATATCGATCTTCTCGAGCGCCAGCCGCTGAAGCGAATCTTCGAAGGAACGCATGGTCCCGTCGTAGGTGTAGTCGAACTCCATCACGTTCGCGGCCGCGTTGTTCCATGGGGAGAAGTCGATATTTTTCCGTCGACCTGGTTTTAGAAGACGGCCCACCTTCGTAGACAGCACAAAGTCGTCTCGCTCTTTCCAGCGGAGAGAGTGGCCTGTACGGAGTTCTGAGAGCCCGTGACCGTACATCGGCGCCGTATCATAGTATCTGACGCCGGCGTCCCACGACGCCTGGACCATCGCGTCAGACGTCCCTTCGTCGATCGGGTAGGAGAAGTTGCCTATGGGGGCGGTACCGAACCCGAAGGCGGTTACTTCCAGCTCGACGCGGCCAAACTTTCTTTTATCAGACGGTTTCATGACTTCCTCCTTGCCAATGCACCATGTAGTTAGTTACATTGCAGATCATGGAGCTTGTGGCAAGTCCTTTGGGAGGAGGCGTTCGTCGATAGGGAGGAAGACGTTTGAAGTCTGCGGTTGCACGCTGAGCATTGGGGCTGGGAGAACAAGGCTTTCGCAGCCCCCGCGGGCTGTTTCGGAATGCTGCAACTATCCTACCGAAAACGCAGCGCTCGCCTTCCTGCTACGGGACGCGTGCATGTGCGTAAGCGCATGTGCGAGTAAGTCCCTGTAACTGCTCGTAAAGTTTAGCAATCTTCGTCGCGCCGGATTGACACTTAAGCATGATCGTCGCTAGAAACGCACTAACTAGATACATACTTGGAGCGCTGAAGGCGGCTCACGGGAGGAGACTACGATGAAGGTTTATGGGGTAGAACACATCGGCTTCACGGTTCCGAACCTGGACGACGCCGTGAAGTTCTTCGAGTCGGTGTTCGGGGCGGTGACGGCGCTGGAGACCGGAAAGATCGATGGCGACGACGAGTTCATGCGTCGGAGGCTCGGAGTTCCTGGTCATTGCCGGATCGAGAACATCAAAGTTCTCCGTCTCGGCAACGGCAGCAACATCGAGCTCTTTGAATACTCAGGCGAAGCTGAAAATCTGGAACTAAAGCGCAACAGCGAGGTGGGCGGGTTCCACATCGCGCTCCAGGTGGATGACGCGGTTGCAGCGGCGCAACGTCTGCGGGATGGCGGCGTCGATGTTCTCGATGGTCCGACCTACGTCGAAACCGGGCCGATGGAGGGTCTGACGTGGCTTTATCTCCGCTCTCCCTGGGGGCAGTTCCTCGAACTTGTCAGCATGAATGGTCCGCTGGGATGCGCCAGGGACGGCGTCCAGCAGCTATGGTCGCCGCTAGATTGAGCCTGCGAAGCCGGCCCTCCTGGGTCGGTGAAGGAGAGGTTCGGAGGTCGCGGATGATCAAGTCATGCGGAACTGGGAGGTCTACTATGGCGATTGAAATTGTGTTTTCAGCCAAGAACAAAGCAGAGCTTCAGCATGTCGAGTTGCCTCCGCTGGGCCAACACGAGGTGAGGGGGCGTACTGTCGTCACGCTCATTAGCCCTGGCACGGAGATCGCGTGGCTTTCCGGAGAAAGCTTTCCTATCCGACCCGGCTACGCCGCGATCTTCGTTGCAGAAGAGACAGGGCCCTTAGTGAGTGGTATCGACGCGGGCGAGCATCTGTTCTGCATGGGTCCGCATAGAAGCATGCAGCAGGTGAATTACCAGCATGCTTTGAAGGTTCCTCAGAAGTTGACGCCGGAGGTCGCGGTTCTTGCGCGGCTGGCCGGCGTATCAATGACGACCTTGATGTCCACCAAGGCTCGGCCCGGCGACCTCGTCATAATAGCAGGTGCAGGTCCCGTAGGACTGCTTGCGTCCCAACTTTTCCATCTGTCCGGGTACGAAGTCTGCGTGGTCGACCCAGACCCGGTGCGATGCAGCCAGGTAATGGCTGCCGGGGTTACCCGCGTCTATTCAGACATGCCGTTCGCGGAACTCGATATCGCAGGAAGAGCCGCGCTCGTGGCCGACTGCTCGGGCCATGAAGAGGCGGTTCTTCAGGGATGCAGGATCGTTCGGCCCCATGGCGAGGTGGTCTTGGTCGGCGTGCCGTGGCGACGCCGCACCGAACTGCATGCGCACGACGTGCTGCACGCCGTATTCAATAACTTCGTGCACCTCCGGAGCGGCTGGGAATGGGAACTGCCCGTGCTGTCACGAAACTTCAAGTGGGAGCAGCTTTTGGAGGGGTATAACAACCAGCCGCAAAGTGTCTTCTCTGGCTTTGAAAAGATCATGCGCTGGCTCGCCGAGGGGCGCATCTGGACGGAAGGCCTGATTAGGAACGTACCGTCCGCTGATGCCTCCAGGGCGTACCAGAACCTCGTCGCGAGGGAGTTCGACGAACCCTTCTGCGTGTTGTCCTGGAGTGACGCCCGAGCCAACCACTGAAAGCTGCCGTCGCATTGACCGCATGCCACTTCTTTGTTGACCAGTAACTAACCAGTTACATAATTAAAGGTGCTAGAATGCTGCTCACTGAGATTCATGAACAGGTGCGAGAGACTGCCCGACAGTTTGCCGACGACGTAATTAGGCCCGTTGCGCACAAGCTGGACGAAGAGGAACGATTCCCGACGGAGATCTACGAGCAGATGGGCCAGCTAGGCCTGTTCGGCATTGGAGTTCCCGAGGAGATGGGCGGGCCGGGCTTTGACACGCTCGCGTACTCCGTTGTCATGGAGGAACTATCGCGCGGCTACGCGTCGATCGCAGATCAATGCGGCCTCGTCGAGCTAATCACCACCTTGCTGGTGCGGCACGGAACGAAGCAGCAGCGCGAACAGCTTCTCGGCGACGTCATGGCGATGAAGAGCAAGGTCGCATACTGCCTCACGGAGCCGGAAGCAGGGAGCGATCTGTCCGGCCTTCGCACCTCGGCAGAGCGCGATGGCACTGGCTGGAAGCTCAACGGCGGAAAGATCTGGATTCACAACGCGCCAGTCGCGGACTACGGCTTCGTTCTTGCGCGAACGGACAAGACCGCGGGGCACCGCGGGATGAGCATCTTCATCGTCGATCTGAATCAGGCAGGCGTCGAGCGCGGGCCGAAGGAACACAAGATGGGGCAGCGCGCGAGTCAGGTCGGCGCGCTGACGTTCAACAACGTCTCGCTTCCTGCAGAGGCGCTCCTCGGCGAAGAGGGACGTGGCTTCCATATGATGATGAGCGTACTCGACAAGGGACGCGTCGGCATTGCTTCACTTGCCGTCGGCATCGGTCAGGCAGGTCTCGAGGCCGCACTCGAATACGCGGTGCAGCGCAAGCAGTTCAACTCAGCGATCGCTGAGTTCCAAGGCGTCCAATGGATGCTAGCCGACATGGCCAAAGACGTGGAGGCGGCTCGTCTTCTCGTTCGGAGTGCTGCAAGCAAGATCGATCGCGGCGAAGACGCGACTAAGGCATGCTCGATGGCAAAATGCTTCGCCGGCGACATGGCGGTCGCCCGCACGGCGGACGCCGTTCAGATATTTGGAGGCAGCGGATACATCCGCGGCTTCGAGGTCGAGCGCCTCTATCGTGATGCGAAGATCACCCAGATCTACGAAGGTACAAACCAGATCCAGCGCATGATCATCGCCCGCCAGCTTATCAAGAATGGAGCGCAGTCATGAGCTCTGGAGCTAAACAGGCCGCACTCATTACGGGTTCCAGCAGAGGGATCGGGCTTGCGATCGCACAGGCATTGGCCCACCGTGGATTCAACATTGCCTTGAACGGATTCAGCGACAGCGAAGAGCTTGACCTTGCCGTAGCGTCGTTACGCAAGAAGGGCGTGATCGCTATCAAGGTGCCGGCCGATGTCAGCGTTCTTGCCAAGCATGAAATCATGCTCGACGCTGCCGAAGCAGCCTGCGGCCCGTTGACAACGCTCGTCAACAACGCCGGAGTTTCCGTTCTCCAACGCGGCGATCTCCTGGACGTGTCGGAAGAAAGCTACGACCGCTGCATGGCCGTAAACACGAAGGCGCACTTTTTCCTGACGCAGGCGTTCGCCCGCCGGCTGGTTGCGCGCGAAAGGTCACCCGACCTCTACTACAGCGTGGTGAACGTCACATCATCGAACGCCGTTGCCGCATCCGTTCTGCGCGGCGAGTATTGCGCCTCCAAGGCCGCGGCAGCAATGATCTCAAAGGTCTTTGCCGCGCGTCTGGCGAAAGACAACATCGCAGTCTTCGATGTGCAGCCCGGCTTGATCGAGACCGACATGACAGCGGCAGTCAAGGACACCTACAAGCGGCGCGCGGAGGAAGGCCTCACTCTCTTCCCCAGGATCGGGCAGCCGGACGAGATGGGCAGGATCGTACAGACGCTCGCCACGGGCGGGCTTCCCTATATGACAGGCCAGACGCTATCGGCGGACGGCGGCCTGCTGGTTCCACGTTTCTAAGAGGTTATGAGCATGCGTATAGCACTTCCCGACAGCCGCGGACGGACGGAGAACTACGAACTCTTAGCTCGGCCCATTCCAGCCGCCGACTTCTCCCGTGACTTCAACAGGCGCGTGTTTTCCGCGGCGCATGTCGTTGCCGACCCCTTCACGGAAACGAATCCAGGAACGTCTGCCGTCGTCGACTGGGATGCGACCCTAAAATTCCGCCGCCACCTGCACGATCTCGGTCTCGGCATTGCTGAAGCGATGGACACTGCTCAAAGAGGCATGGGCCTCGATTGGGAAGGCGCCCTCGAGCTTGTTCGGCGTACGAAGTCGGAATTGCCGGACGCGCTCGTCTTTAGCGGCGCAGGAACGGATCATCTCGATCCGAAAGACCTGCGTTCGCTGGACGACGTGGATCGCGCGTATGCCATGCAGATCGAAGCCATCCAGCGGACCGGCAGCGACGTCATCCTGATGGCCAGCCGAGCGCTCACTGCAAGTGCCAGCAGCCCGAAGGACTATGTTTCGGCATACGGCAAGGCGTTGTCCCTTTGCGATCGGCCGGTAATCCTTCACTGGCTTGGCGACATGTTCGATCCAGCTCTCGCCGGCTACTGGGGTGGCAAGGATTTCGAGACGGCCATGCAGACGTGCCTCGAAATCATCTCTGCCAACGAGGCGAAGGTCGACGGTATAAAGATCTCGCTCCTTGATAAGGACAAGGAGATCCAGATGCGACGCCTCCTCCCGTCCGGCGTAAAGATGTACACCGGGGACGACTTCAATTATCCGGAACTTATCGCGGGCGACGACGTCGGATATTCACATGCGCTGCTTGGCATTTTCGATCCGCTCGCAGGCGCCGCTGCTTTCGCGATGTCACAGCTCGCGGCCGGCGACAAAGAAGGATTCCACAGAACGCTCGATCCCACAGTGACTCTTGCTCGTACGATCTTCCGCCGCCCGACCCGGTACTACAAGACCGGCGTGGTCTTCCTTGCTTGGTTGAATGGCTTCCAGGATCACTTCGTAATGCTGAACGGTCACCATGCGATGCGACCGCTCCCGTATTTCTCCGAGGTCTTCCGACTTGCCGACCAGTGCGGCGTCCTTCGAGATCCGGACTTGGCCGTCCACCGCTTCAAGCAGTTGCTGGCGCTGTACGGGGTAGACGGCAATGCGTGACTTCTCGAACGATCATTCGGCCCTGGCTTTGAACACCGCGACGCTCGGCCACAACGTCGAGGGCTTCGGCGCGGGCTGGACTCCGGAGCAGGTTATCGACGGCTGCGCGGCCAGAGGGTACGGCGGCGTCGTGTTCTGGCGACGCGAGATCGGAGAAAATTCGGTTGCAATCGGAGAAAGGGCAAAGGCTGCGGGATTGAAGGTAGCCGGCTTGTGCCGGTCGCCATTTCTAGTTGGGCCGCTCGCTGCTGGGGGCAAGGAGGCTATTCTCGATGATTTTTTCGCGTCGATCGACATGGCTGCGGGTCTCGACGCGCCTGTTCTTACGATTGTAGTGGGAGGCGTCGAGCCGGGCAGCAAGGGAATGCATGACAGTCTCGCTCTTGTTGCCGAACGCGTAGCGGCTGCTTGTGAATACGCTGCGCAGGCCGGTGTGAACCTTGCCTTGGAGCCTCTCCATCCGGTCTACGGCGGCGACCGCTCTTGCTTGGTAACTGTTCGTGACGCCGTGGATTTATGCGAGCGGATCGGCGCTGATAACCTCGGAATCGCCGTCGACGTATATCACGTCTGGTGGGACACGGAGCTTTCGATCCAGCTCCGCCGCGCAGGAGCGAAGCGCATCCACGGTTTTCATCTGTGCGATTGGCTTGCGGAAACCAAGGATGTGTTGTTCGATCGAGGCATGATGGGAGACGGCGTGGCTGATATCCGCGGCATCCGTGGCTCGGTCGAGGACGCAGGATACGACGGCTTGTGCGAGGTTGAGTTGTTCTCGAAGGAAAACTGGTGGAAACGCGACCCGAACGAGGTCCTTGATGTACTTGTCGAACGCTTTCGTACCGTCTGCTGAGGAGCGCAATATGAAAATTCTCGTCCCCGTGAAGCGGGTGGTTGACTACAACGTGAAGATCCGCGTGAAGCCGGACGGCACAGGCGTCGAGCTTTCGAATGTGAAGATGTCGATGAACCCGTTCGACGAGATCTCGGTGGAGGAGGCGCTGCGGCTGAAGGAAGCCGGCAAGGCCGAGGAAGTCGTTGTCGTGTCGATCGGTCCTGCCAAGTCTGAAGAGACACTGCGCACCGCACTCGCCATGGGTGCGGACCGGGCAATCCTGGTCGAGACCGACGAGACGCTAGAGCCGCTCGCCGTTGCCAAAATTCTCAAGGGCGTCGTCGACGCTGAAGAGCCGGGTCTCATCATCGTTGGCAAGCAGGCGATCGATGACGATTCCAACCAGACCGGCCAGATGCTGGCGGCGCTGCTCGGCACCGCGCAGGCAACCTTCGCCTCGAAGATCGAAATCGGTGATGGCAAGGCAACCGTGACGCGCGAAGTCGACGGCGGCCTGCAGACCATCGACGTCAAGCTCCCGGCCGTCGTCACATCAGATCTGCGCTTGAACGAGCCGCGCTATGCCTCGCTGCCGAACATCATGAAGGCGAAGAAGAAGCCGCTCGACAAGAAAAGCCCCGCCGATTTCGGCGTCTCCACCGCGCCGCGCCTGAAGGTCTTGAAGACCGAAGAGCCGTCCGGCCGCAAGGCGGGCGTCAAGGTCAAGTCGGTCGCCGAGCTGGTCGAAAAGCTTAAAGTCGAAGCCGGCGTCCTCTAGGGTTCGAGAAAGGGAGACATATCCATGGCCATTCTTCTTCTGGCTGACCACGACGGCAACCACCTTTCCGACCAGACCGCCAAGGCGCTGACGGCAGCAACTATGATTGCCAAGGAGCAGGGTAGCGACGTCACCGTGCTCGTCGCCGGCAAGGGCGCCAAACCAGCGGCCAATGCGGCTGCCAAGCTGTCGGGTGTCTCCAAGGTGCTGCTCGCCGAAAGCGACGCGCTTGCCAACAATCTGGCCGAGCCGCTCGGCGAACTGATCGTTTCACTCGCGGCAAGCTATGACACGATCATTGCCGCCGCCACCTCGACCGGCAAGAACGTCATGCCGCGCGTTGCCGCCCTGCTCGACGTCGCCCAGGTCTCGGAAATCATCGAAGTGGTCTCGGCGGACACATTCAAGCGGCCGATCTATGCCGGCAACGCCATCCAGACGGTGAAGGCGACCGACGCCAGGAAGGTCATCACCGTGCGCACCGCTTCGTTCTCCCAGGCCGGTCCCCAAGGCCCAACTGCTGCCGTCGAGGAGATCTCGACGGCAGCCCTTTCTTCTCGTCTCTCGACCTTCGTCAAGGAGGCGCTGTCGGCCTCCGAGCGTCCGGAACTGACCTCGGCGAAGATCATCATCTCCGGTGGCCGGGCGCTGGGCTCGGCCGAGAAGTTCAAGCAAGTCATCCTGCCGGTCGCCGACAGGCTCGGCGCCGCCGTTGGCGCCTCGCGCGCCGCCGTCGATGCCGGCTACGCCCCGAACGACTGGCAGGTCGGGCAGACCGGCAAGGTCGTGGCACCTGACCTTTACATCGCCTGCGGCATATCAGGCGCCATCCAGCATCTCGCCGGCATGAAGGATTCCAAGGTCATCGTCGCCATCAACAAGGACGAGGAGGCGCCAATCTTCCAGGTCGCCGACTACGGCCTCGTCGCTGATCTGTTCGAGGTATTGCCGGAGCTGCAGAAAGCACTCTGATGACCGATACGACTGAGCTGCCCGAACGCGAAAGCATGGAATTCGACGTGGTGATCGTCGGTGGTGGTCCTGCGGGGTTGTCGGCTGCGATCCGTCTGAAGCAGGTCAATCCGGAGCTGTCGGTCGTGGTGCTCGAAAAGGGGGCTGAAGTCGGCGCGCACATTCTGTCGGGTGCCGTGGTCGATCCTATCGGCATCGATCGTCTGCTGCCCGGCTGGCGCAACGAAGCCGACCATCCGTTCAAGACCGAGGTGACAGACGACCACTTCCTAGTGCTCGGTCCGGCCGGCTCTGTGCGTCTGCCGAACATCCTGATGCCGCCGCTGATGAGCAACCATGGGAACTATATCGTCTCGCTTGGCAACGTCTGTCGCTGGCTCGCCACCAAGGCCGAAGAACTCGGGGTCGAAATCTATCCGGGCTTCGCCGCAACCGAAGTCCTGTACAATGACGAAGGTGCGGTGATCGGCGTCGCCACCGGCGACATGGGCGTCGAGAAGAACGGCGAGCCCGGCCCGAACTATACCCGCGGCATGGCACTGCTCGGCAAGTACGTGCTGATCGGGGAAGGCGTGCGCGGTTCGCTCGCCAAGCAGCTGATCGCCAAGTTCGATCTGTCGAGGGATCGTGAGCCGCAGAAGTTCGGCATCGGCATCAAGGAACTCTGGCAGGTGAAGCCTGAGCACCACAAGCAGGGTCTCGTGCAGCACTCCTTCGGTTGGCCGCTCGGCATGAAGACCGGCGGTGGCTCTTTCCTTTATCATCTGGAAGACAATCTCGTTGCCGTCGGCTTCGTCGTCCATCTGAACTACAAGAACCCCTACCTCTATCCCTTCGAGGAGTTCCAGCGCTTCAAGACGCATCCTGCCATTCGCGCCACTTTCGAGGGCGGCAAGCGGCTTTCCTACGGCGCGCGTGCCATCACCGAAGGCGGCTATCAGTCGGTGCCGAAGCTTAGCTTCCCTGGCGGAGCGCTGATCGGCTGTTCGGCGGGTTTCGTCAACGTGCCGCGCATCAAGGGCAGCCACAACGCGGTGCTGTCGGGCATGATGGCGGCGGACCGGATCGCGGCGGCGATCGCCGCTGGTCGCGCCAATGATGAGGTGGTCGAGATCGAGAACGACTGGCGTTCAAGCGACATCGGCAAGGACCTGAAGAAGGTGCGTAACGTCAAGCCGTTGTGGTCGAAGTTCGGCACGGCGGTCGGCGTCGCCCTCGGCGGGCTCGACATGTGGACCAACCAGCTGTTCGGCCTCTCGATCTTCGGGACGTTGAAGCACGGAAAGACCGATGCCGCCTCGCTGGAACCGGCCTCGCAGCACAAGCCGATCGCTTACCCGAAACCCGATGGTGTCCTCACCTTCGATCGTCTCTCCTCGGTGTTCCTGTCGAACACCAATCATGAGGAAGATCAGCCGGTGCATCTGCAGGTAAAGGACATGGCGCTGCAGGTCTCGTCCGAGCACGACATTTATGCCGGTCCCTCGACCCGCTACTGTCCGGCCGGTGTTTACGAGTGGGTGGAGAAGGACGGCAAGGAAACCTTTGTCATCAACGCCCAGAACTGCGTCCACTGCAAAACCTGCGACATCAAGGATCCCAACCAGAACATCAGCTGGGTGCCGCCGCAGGGCGGTGAGGGCCCTGTTTACCCGAATATGTGAGTCAGAGGGACTGGCGGCTATGGATCATATTTTGACTGGAGTACATCGTGACCCCGATAAGACGAGGGAGGACATCCTCAATGCCGCTATGAACGAAATCGTAGAAAACGGCTTCGGTGGAGCGCGGATAGACAGAATCGCGGAAAGGTCTGGCTTCAATAAGCGGATGATCTACCACTACTTCGGGGATAAGGAGCAGCTTTATGTGGCTGTGCTCGATCACGCGCTCGGAAAGATGCGGATCGCTGAAACCTGTCTCAACTTTCACAAGATGGCACCCGAAGAAGGTGTCGAAGAAATAGTACGCTTCGTATGGCATTATTTTCTTGAAAATCCGGAGATTTTAAGTTTGCTGGGAACTGAAAATCTACAACGGGCCAAGTTCATTCACAGATCACCTAATGGCCGCCTCCTGAACCACCACCTGGTTCGGGAGCTGGGGAAATATTTGCGCCAAGGTAGCGCGCACGGTGCCTTCATTGCCGAGATAGATCCGCTCAATGTCTTTCTGACGGTGCTTTCCCTCAGTTTCTTCTACCTTTCGAACCGATATACCCTTTCTACCATCTTTAGCCGAGATTTCACTGAAGGCACCTATCTTCGCTTGTGGGAGGCTCACATCGTGCATGTCGTCCAAAAGTCAATCGCTCGGTGAGCCCTGACGGTAAAATTCGAAAAGGACACTTCCGATCATCTCCGCGCGGTGCAGGTGGCGGAAGGATTTAGGTTGATGCTTTTGGGGGCTGCGTGACAAAAGTCGTTGAAAGTGACCTTGCCCCCAAGTTTTATCCAGTTTTAAGTTCGCTCCGGCGGTTTTGGGTTGCTGTATTTGGGGCGGTAGCGGCGGGTTGCGGTGCGGAGC
>NZ_JACIAH010000022.1 GCF_014194695.1 Rhizobium sp. BK399
ACGATATCCCCACCACCACCGGCAAGGATCGTATCGGCACCAGCCGCGCCAATCAGAACATCCCCAGCAACAGTCCCGATCAACGTCCGTGCCGCAACAGGAAGCGGATCCGTGCCGCCGTCACCGGAGCCATCGTCATCGCCGCCGCCCTGGTTTTGGCCATCATCGTCACCGCCACCGTTGCCGCCACCGTCGCCACCACCGGTCTGGCCATCATCGCCACCACCGGTCTGGCCATCATCGCCCCCGCCGGTCTGGCCATCGTCGCCACCGCCGGTCTGGCCATCATCGCCACCACCGGTCTGGCCATCATCGCCACCACCGGTCTGGCCATCGTCGCCACCGCCGGTCTGGCCATCATCGCCACCACCGGTCTGGCCATCATCGCCACCACCAGTCTGGCCATCATCGCCCCCACCGGTTTGACCATCATCGCCACCACCCTGATTATCCTGCTGGTTGGTTCCGAAGATGTCTTCGGGCAGGCCAGTCAGCCCGGTGTTGCGTGCAATGATCGCGGCAAAGCCCTGTTCTTCAACGATGTCGTAGAAGTCGAGGTTTTCCACGCGGTCGAGGTAGTAGAGGCGATCGCCTTCCTGAATGCGGTCCAGTTGTTCGTGCAGGATGACCCAGAATGTCTGCCCGACGACACCGCCGTTGATGTGCTTCTCGGCAAGGCCGCCGACGAATAAGTCGACACGGTCTATGCCCTTGACGACGCCAGTGCCATCCGGCTGCATCGCGACGTCAATATTGGGATTGATCTGCTTGAATTTCGCAATGTCGCCCGCCTGCAGTACGAGGTCCGGATAGGCTTGGCGGAACTGGTTGATGACAGTGTCCGACAGGCCGTTGCGGGTCTGGAAGTCCTCCCAGGACGTATAAGGGTTGAGGTCGCCGGCGAAGCCGACAGCCTCGTGCACATAGGGATCGGTCGATGCCAGGAGATCCGCGCGGATCTGGTTCATCGAGCCGAGGCCCACATCCCATTCGCGGGCAACGTCGAAGGCGAACACGTCAGCGCTGCTGCGGACAAGATCGTTGCGCACAGCATCAACGAGGTTGACATCGACTTCTTCTGCCGGCTGCACGACGCCACCGGCAAGGATGCCGTTGATTCCGAGCTGTTCATAACCCGGTTGTGGCACGTAGCCGGGAGGCAACGGGGCAGTGAACGCGCTGACGTCATTCGTCGGATTGAGGAAGGCGTCGAACAGTGCAACCTGGGTCGGATGGCCTTGCGCATCCATAACGGTCAGGTTCTGGCCGATCAGCGAGTGGCCGAAGCGATAGGCCGCCGTCGCGAATTCGTGCGACACGCGGGCATCGACGTCGGGGTTGTACTCGTTGAAGCCATGCTCGCCGTCACCCTTCATCCCACCGAGCAGCTTGTCGGCAAACTCGGTATAGACGACACGCTGGTATTCGGCCTCGTTGATCACCTTGGCGGCCTGGAAGAGTTCCTCGGCCGTACCGGCGAAACCAGCCTCCAGCAACCCGGCCACATGGAAGTTATGGTTGCGTGCCCAGATGGTATGGATCGCCGTCAGGGCAACGTTCTCGTTGGCCCGTCCATCGCCGGCCACATAGTGATCGAGCAGGCTGATGAAGGGGTTTGTGTCGAGCAGCAGTGCAAAACCGCTGCCCATGAAGTTCTTCGTCATCTGCGGCAGCATCGTCTCATCGATGTGTCCGGTAGCATCCACCAGACCGGCGAAGTAGTCGCGGAAGGCAATATGGCCACCCGGCAACGAAGCTGCCGCAAAGACCGTGTTGTTGGCCCAGTGATGCATGATCAGTTCACGCAGGTTGGGCAGCAGGTTGAAGTCCGGGTTGGATGGATCGGGTGCACCGGCCAAGAGCCGACCGCTGAACCCACCATGACCGTCGCCTTCCCTGAGGAACTGACCGACGAGCTCATCGGAGCCGTAAGCCTGGTTCTGGTCGGCAAAGGGCGAGGTCTTGTTGAGGTTCTCCGGAATGCCGTTGGCATCGAAGCCGGAGACCGTTCCGCGGGTCAGATCCGCCGGATTGTCGGTACCAGGCGTATGTCCGGCACCTGCTGCACCGATCTGGATCGTGCCGTTGCCACCCTTCGGCAGGAAGTCGAGTCCATGGTCGAAATACTGGCCAAACGCCATGAACAGGCTGTTGGCGTGTTCGGCACTGGTCGGCAGGTTTGGTTCCTGGGTGCCGAGCGCATTGCTGATCGCACGCGGATCCAGCCCGTTGAAAAGCGGGTTGATATCCCGGTTGTGGATGGTGTCGTTGTAATCCCCGAAATGCGCACCCGTGAGACGGATGAAGGGCTGATCGGCAGATCCATAGTCGGCATGCGCGCGATTGTTGCCGGTGCCTTCGAGGTCACGAATGCCGACCGCGTCATTGTCTTCGCCGCCCGGAAGGCCGTTCACCAGGTTCTTCAGGGCCGTGAGATCGCTGGCCGTCAGATGGAAGGCGCCACTGCCTCCGGGATTGTCGTTGCCGCCGCCTCCACCATTGCCGCCGCCACCGTTTCCACCGGTGTCGCCGCCGCTGCCGGAGCCGGAACCGGAGCCGGCCTCAAAGGTCGGCGTGCCGGCGCTGGCAAAGGTGACCGAGTGCGTGCCGTTCGACATCGTGGTCATGCCATTGGCCGTCGTCGATGTGTAATCAGCCAGGGTCGAACCTGGTGCAAGCTTAATCACGTCCTGCGGACGCAGAGTGCCGACGATGGTGTCATGGCCGCCGTTCGAGGTGAACACGATCCGGTGTGCTGACGTCAGCGAACTGATGTCCACTGTATCGTCACCGGCCGAGCCGTCGATTGTGATGGTGCTGGTAAGCAATGTGGTCGGAGCGAAATTGCCGATGACCTGGAACGTATCGCCACCACCACCGCCGGTGATCTGGATCTCCTCGATATTCGCAAGTTCCGCGACGACCACATCATTGCGCGTGATCACGATCTGGGTCGCTGCCGCAATCGTGATGCCGGCCGCGATTGCATCGGCGCTGGCATAGACCTTGAAGTTCTCGGTAGTCGCGTCGCCCACGATCTGGACGGTATCGGTGTCGCGACCGCCGTCGATAATGTCACGTCCGTCGGTGGAGCCAACGATGATCAGGTCATTTCCGCGATCCCCAAGGATCGTGTCATTGCCCGGACCGCCATTGATGATGTCGTCACCACGGCCGCCGTCGATCGTGTCGTCCCCAGCACCGCCATTGAGAATGTCGTTGTCGCGATCGCCGAGGATGGTATCGTCGCCGTCGCCTCCGTCGACAGTATCGGCCCCGCGGCCTGCGTCGATCGTATCACTGCCGCCAAGGCCAAGGATGATATCATCGCCTCGGTCGCCGGTGATCGTGTCTGCAAACGCTGTGCCTGTGAGTGTGTCAGCAGCACGCGTGCCGACCAGGGTCACGCCAACACCAGGTATTGGCGGCAGCGCCGAATAGATCTGCTCCAACGTCCCATGGCCGTCCTGGTAGAGGGCACGCACACGCAGGTTAAGCCCTGCCTCCCCGTCAGTCACCGTGAAGCTCGTGCCATGGGCACGCTCCACCTCGCCGGCACCGAAGGTAAGGATGTCCTCGTAGACGCCGGATCCGGGAACCGTCTCGACCTGCCAGAAATAGTCGACTGGTCCGGTGATTGTCCCGGTCGGATTGGTGGCGCTCACATTGTCGGCATCCGTGATTCCAGCAAACGACACCGTCAATACCGTACCGGCAGCAGCCGTCTCGACAGGTGTTACACCGTCGAGGATCGACATCACGCCGGAAGGCGCAGCATTCGTAACGCCGGGAGCCGCATTCGGGAGCAAGACCGAGCCATCGGAGAACTGCAGCCGCTCGATGTTCGTCAACCGGTCGGTGCCGTCGGTGCCGACATTGTCCGTCACCGTCGTCAGACCACCGACCGTCGTGATCGTGTAGTTCGCCTGCCTGCCCGAGAAAACCGCCGTGTCAAAGGCGGCCGTGCCGGTCTTGATCTCACGCACGATGTTCAACTGGCCAGGGCTCCACGTGCCATCCAGCATCCTCGCCTGGAATTCCAGATCGGCCATGCTGTCGAAGGAGGCAATTTCCGGGCCGGTGTGGTTGGTGTCGCCTGCCGCGTAGACGGCGATGCGGACGTTCAGCCACTTGTCGCCGTCGATGACGTCGTCGCCGCCGCGACCCTCGATGATGTCACTTCCGTCACCGCCAAGGATGATATTGCCGCCGTCGTAGAAAGTCTTGTGTGCCCCGGGCGCGAGATCGGCCGCGTAGGCTGTATCGAGCAGCTCCTGCAAACCGTTGATCAGCGCGATGTTGGTCAGCACGCTGCCCGTTGCGCCTTCTGTGGGCAGGGCTGCAGCGTCGACGTCGTTGCCGTGCAGCACGTCGCCAAAATGCGAGCCGGAGATGCCTTCGACTATATCGAAACGGATCAGCGGCGTTTGCGAACCCGGCATCTGGGGCGAGTCGAAGAAGCGATCCGAGATGTCGATGTAGACGCCGCGTTCGTTGTCCTTGAAGTCGGCCCAGTCGTAGCCGGAGCCGCCGATGTAGCGGTCACCGAAGCCGGTCTTGCCGACCATGATGTCGTCGCCGCCTTCGGCATTGAACTTGTCGTTTTCACCGTCGCCGATGAAGACGTCGTTGCCGATGATCGGGTCGTTGCCAAGCGGGTCGAAATTGTCGCCAGGCGCTCCGTCCGACGTTCCTTTCTCGATCCAGTCATCACCCTCATTGCCCATATCCTGTTCGTTGGCCTTGCTGCCCAGGATGAAGTCGTTGCCCTGGCCGCCAATTGCTTCCGAGGCGTCCTCTCCGGTGATGATGAAGTCGCTGCCGAAGCCGCCGATGATCAGGTTGACGCCGTTGCCGCCCTGGATCACGTCGTCGCCGTCGCCACCCTGGATGTTGTCGTCGCCGCCGATGTCGGTGATGATGTCGTTCCCGTCACCGCCGCGAAGCTGGTCGTTGCCGTAGCCGCCTTCAATGCGGTCGTTACCTCCGTCGCCATAAACGGTGTCGTCGCCGGCACCCGAGATCAGTATGTCGTTGCCACTCGGATTGGCGAGGCTGCCAGGGTTGGTGCCGCCAAGCACGATGTGGTCTTCGCCGGTATACTTGATGTAGTTGCTGTCAGGCCCGGCAGTGTCGGGATTGTCGCGAACGACCAGCGGATTGAGATCCGTGCCTCCTTCTGTCGGGTCAGCGCGACCGTCCGCGCCAAGCCCGGTGAACTGTTTGGTCGGATCGACCTCGAGTGTCCAGGTCGGCGTCGAAAAGACAAGTGCCGACAGGTGCGTCGCGCTTGTGTTAGCCATGATGAGCTTGGCGAACGAATTCCCCTCCAGCTCGGCGTTGAAGGCCAGGCCCGCGGTGCGTTCCAGATAATAGAAGCGGTCGCCGTCCTGCAGCTTTTCGAGCTGGTTCTCGAAGATGAAGTTGAAGGTCGAACCGAGCATGCCCCCGAACGGGTTCTTCTCCTCGGCAAGGCCGCCGATCCACAGATCGATGGCGTCGAGACCTGTGGTGGTCACGCCGCTAGCGAGGCTCGCCCAGGTACCGGTGGAGTTGAGGAAGTCGAGCCGGTCGGCAGGTTCGCCAGCTCCGCCGAGCACGAGGAGTGTAGCTGCCGCGCGCTTGGCCGCCGTTGTCGTGGCAGTGGTGATCGAGTCGTGCGTGCCGTAGGCGGCAATGAAATTGATCACCGATTCCGCGTGCTTCAGGTGCTGCACCAGGTCGGCCCAGCTCGTGTACGGCTTAAGGTCGGAGTTTCCGGTCTGCCGGTAGATGTCGCGGCGAACGGCATTCAGCGAGGGAATGCCGACATCGCGGCCACGCGCGATGTTGATCGCCGGCAAGTCGAGGGGCAAACCAAGCAGATTGTTGCGAAGCGCTTCGGTCACGAACTCGTCGATCTCGTTGCCGACCTGGCGGGTGACGCCGCGTACGATAGCGCTGGTTGCATCCTCCGGAGTGGTCCCGCTCGCGGCGAAAGCCAGCGGGTTCAGGAAGGCTGCGATCAGGCCGGTCTGCTGATTGCCGGCTTCGGTCGGGTTTCCATCGCCCACAACGTTGAAATTCTCATCGTAGCGGTCGACCGTCTCGGTCAGCATCGAATGGCCGAAACGATAGACGGTATGGGCGAACTCGGCCACGATCGACGGGTCGAGGTCGGCGTCATAGACCTGCGTCGGGGCGAAGAACAGGTCGACATTCGGCTGAATGGTGCGCGCGAACTCCTCGAACACCAGATGCTGGTACTGCATCTCGGTGCCGAATTTGGCTGCCTGGAACAGGCGTTCGCCGTCCCACTGCAGGGCCGCTATCTCTGTAGGTGTCGTCGGGAAGGCAGCTGGTCCGGTACCTTCAACCAGCCATTCCTTGAGGAAGTCGAGGTTGTTGGCCGCGAGGACCGTTTCCTTGGTCTGGTCGACCAGCCGGTTGTGTTCGTGGTGGAAGATCGAGTGCACGGCGGTGAGGCCGATGTTCTCGTTCACGCGTCCGTCGCCGGCGATGTAATGGGCGTCGAGCAGTTCGTTGTCGTAAGCAAGGTTGTTGCCTCCCGGTCCGACGGGAACGGCATTTCCGGTATCCGTATCGGCATCGGGCGCGAGAACACCGGCATTGAACACCGGCACGGCGTTATGCGCGATATCGTTGAGGAAGGCGTGGCCGGTGCGCACGGCATTGGCAAGCGAGATCGGCGCAAGAGGATTACCCTCGACAAGGACGTCGTCACTCGTCCCGCCGATGCCGTCAGCCCCCTTCATCACGACCTGCGGGAAGCCATTCGGCCCGCGAATGAAATTGCCGTAGGCGTCGGTGGCCAGCAGAGGCACGTTGTCGAAGTCTGCATCGGTGAGATTGATGCCAAGGATGTCGTTCGCCTGTGCCTTGACAACCTTCCAGGTCGCCATGCCGCCGATCTCGCGATCATCACCGCCGCCGAAGTGACCATCCGCGCCGAGATCCCAGTTGGTGATCAGCTTGCCGGTGGCGTGCGCCCCGGTACCGTCCAGACTGTAGGCACGCAGGAATACCTGGTGCGATGGATGCGAGGAATAGGTCTGGTTCTGGTCGACAAATGGCGTCGTAGTGTTGGTGCCAGCGTGGGTATTGTCGGCGGATTCGTCAACGGCGGTCGCCGGGTTGTCGAGCAGGATGCCGTCTGGGCCTGCTTGCGTCGCCCGCGTCACCACCATGAAGTTCGAATTGCCGCCGGGGACATAAAGCGGATCGTCCGGCTGCAGGGGAATGTAGATGGTGCCGTTCCCCCCCTTGGTGACGAGGTCAAGTCCGTGGTCGAAGAACTGACCAAAGAACGTGAACCAGGAATTGAAAGGTGCCGAGAGGCCTACGTCAGGCGCGACCGCGTCGATCTTGAATACGTCTTTGTCATCAGCCGTGCCGAAGAGACCGTCGATTCCCGGGCTTTTGACGATCGAGACGCCGTCTTTCAGGACGTCGTCATTACCCGGTGCGCCGAAGTCAAGTTGGCCGTTGAGGCCCGGATCGAACGCGGCAGCGTAGGCCGCCGGGTTGTTGGCGGTCTGGTCAACGACGAGATTGCTGATCGTGCGCGGATCCGAATCGACGACACTGATCGATGAATTGTAGTTGGTGTTGGTGACGGGCGGCGGCCCGCCTGGTCCCAGGCTGAATGGACTTTCATCCTGCTCGTCCAGGAAGTTCGGTGGTACCACCCGCGGGAACGTGTTGTCGGCCGCCCCGAATTCGCTCTGGTCGATACCGTTGAGGTGCACGAGGTTGTTGTTTGAGCCGTCGACAGCACGCAGCCCAAGCGGCGAGCGAACGTTCGGGATCAGTGACAGGAGGCTCGCACCGTGCGCGTGGGCTTCGGCAATCTTGATCTGATCAAGAATGAACTGCAGGTCGGAGACCGCCATATGAATGCCGGCGCCGCCGGCGGTGACTTCGTTGAGCGGAGCTGCGACGGTCGGCGGGACGACAGGTGCAGCGGCGATCGCTGCAGTCGGTGCCGAGAAGACCGTTTCCGTCACACCATGGGCGTCCTGGTAGTAGGCCTTGACACGGATAGGCAAGCCAACAAGGTCTGGCGTCACGCGGAAGTTGACGCCATCCGCGCTCAGGAAAGCAAGGTCGCCCGCTGGCAGGAGGATGATGTCTTCAAAGACGCCATCGCCATTGCGATCGACTTGCCAGTAGTAGGAGACGGACTCGGTGATTGCCCCAGAATCGGGATTGTCTCCATCGGTCACGCCGGCAATCGACACCTCAAGCAACTGGCCGGCTGTCGGTGTGCCGTCTGCGGCATGCGTTGTAGCATCGCGAATCTCAAGCAATCCAACCGGTTCCGCGTTGAGGCCGGGCACGACGACCTGGGCCTCATCCGCGAATTGCAGCCGCTCGATATGGGTCAGCGTATCCGTGCCATCGCGGGCAACCACACTGTCGGCGACCGTTACGATGTCGTCGCTGAAGTCTGCCGTTCCCCTGTCGTCGATGGTGACGGTATAGTCGGCCCTGTTGCCCGAGAAGACGGCCGTGTCGAAGGCGTTTCCGCCGGTCGAGCTGCCATCCATGATCTCGCGGATCGCATGCAATTGGCCCGGATTGTAGGTGCCCGCCAGCATGAACGGCATCAACTGGACCATGTTGTCGAATGAGGCAATCGGCGTGCCGGTGTGATTTATGTCATCGGCCGCATAGACGCCGATACGCACGTTCAGCCACTTGTCGCCATCGATCAGATCGTCGCCGCCGCGGCCCTCGATGATGTCGCTGCCGTCACCACCGAGGATGATGTTGCCGGTCGCAAATCCCGTCGTCGACAGCCCGGCACCCCCGAGCAGCGCGTCGAGTTGGTCGATGAGTGCAACGTTGGTCAGTGCGCCTCCGGTGGCGCCTCCATGGTTGACGATCGTGACGGCGTCAACGTCGTCGCCGCGCAGTACGTCGGCATACCTCGAACCTGACAGGCCTTCCACCTCCGCGAAACGGTCGAGGATCGAAGCAGGCGAAGCGCCGATGGGCTGGAAAGCGCCGATGTTGGTCGCCGGTGCGCCGTGTGGTTGCGCCAACGCAGCCAGCGTCAGGTCAACGGTCACGCCGAAGCGGTCATTCAGATAGGTGACCCAGTCGAAGCCCGACATCCCGTCCATCTTGTCCTGGGCGTCGCTGCCGGTGAAGATATCGTCGCCGCCTTCGCCGATCATTTCGTCGAAGCCGCCGCCACCGATGAAGATGTCGTTGCCGATCACGTCGTCGGCCAGCACAGGCGAGAAGTTGTCGCCGGGCGCTCCGTCCTGAGTACCCATTTCGATCCAGTCGTCGCCTTCATTGCCGGTCGGCGGCAGATTGGTCTTGGCACCGAGGATGAAGTCGTCGCCGGTGCCGCCGAACGTCGTCGAGATGTCTTCCGTGGTGATGATGAAGTCCTGGCCGTCACCGCCGAGGATCAGGTTGCCAAGAACCGACATGCTGCCGACGACAATGACGTCGTTGCCGGCGCCGCCTTCAATGCGATTGTCGCCAAACGAGTCGGACAGGATGTCGTCGCCGTCGCCGCCGAGAATTGTGTCGTTACCCGCGCCCCCCTCGAGCCTGTCATTGCCGCCATCGCCATAAAGAGTGTCGTCGCCTTCGCTCGAGATGATGATGTCATCGCCAGCCGTACCACCGAGAACGACATGGTCCTCGCCCGTGTAGTGGAGATAGTTCGTGTCCACTCCACCCGTCGCCGGATTGTCGCGAATAACAAGAGGAACAACTTCGATGCCATTGATCTCGAGACCGCCGGTCGGATCCGCGCGGCCATCGGCACCGAGCCCGGTGTGCTGCCGTGTT
This sequence comes from Rhizobium sp. BK399, assembly GCF_014194695.1. Lineage (GTDB taxonomy): Bacteria > Pseudomonadota > Alphaproteobacteria > Rhizobiales > Rhizobiaceae > Rhizobium. The sequence continues at coordinate 9,814 of NZ_JACIAH010000022.1, forward strand.
TGGTCGACTTCGAGCGTGAAGGCAGGTGTTGTGAAGATCGCGTTCGGCAGATGCGTCGCGTCGCTATTCAGCATCACCAGCTTGGCAAAGGAGTTGTTTTCCAGCTCAGTGCCGAAATGCATGCCAGCCGTGCGCGACAGATAGTAGAAGCGGTCCCCGTTCTGCAGCGATTCAAGCTGGGTCTCGAAGACGAAGTTGAAGGTCGAGCCGAGCATGCCGCCAAACGGCATTTTTTCTTCCGCAAGGCCGCCGATCCAGAAATCGACGTCGTTGAGGCCGCCAAGCGAGCCACCGGCATAGGCGCCGGTGGCGTTCAGGAAATCTAAGCGGTCGCCCGGAGCTCCGGCTCCGCCAAGGACGATCGCGGTCGCAATCGCGCGCTTGTCGACCAATGTCGTCGCGCTGGTGATCAACGGATGCGTGCCATAGGCCGCGATGAAGTTGATCAGCGACTCCGCGTGCTTGAGATGATCGGCAAAGTCGGCCCAGCTGATATAAGGCTTGAGCTGGCTGTCGCCGGTCATGGCGAAGAATTCGGCCCGCGCGTTGTTGAACGAGGGAATGCCGGTGTCACGGCCGCGCGCGATATTCAGCGCCGGCAGGTCGAGCGGCAGGCCAAGCAGGTTGTTGCGCAATGCCTCGGTGACGAATTCGTCGATCTCGTTGCCAACCTGGCGGGTTACACCGCGAACGATCGCGCCGGTCGCCTGTTCGGGCGTCAGGCCACTATTGGCATAGGCAAGCGGATTGAGGAACGCCGCGATCAGGCCGAGTTGCGGGTCGCCACCGACGGTATTGAAGTTTGGATCCAGGCGATCGACCGTCTCGGTCAGCATAGAATGGCCAAAGCGGTAGACCGTATGTGCGAACTCGGCAAGAATCGCCGGGTTGATCGTGGTATCGTAGCCGTTCGGCGCTAGAAATTCATCGACCTGAGGCTGGACTGTGCGAGCGAACTCCTCGAACACAAGATGTTGATACTGCATCTCCGTGCCGAATCTCGCAGCCTGGAATAGGCGTTCGCCATTCCACTGCAGGGCGGCGATCTCTTCCGATGTAGTCGGGAAGGTGTCTGGCCCTGTATCGGGAATCAGCCATTGCTTGAGAAACGCAAGATCGCCGGATGTCAGCACCGTGTCCTTGGTCTGCTCGACCAGCCGGTTATGCTCGGAGTGGAACACAGCGTGCACGGCGGTAAGGCCAATGTTCTCGTTCACACGGCCGTCGCCGGCGATGTAGTGCGCGTCGAGAAGCTCATTGTCGTATTGGCCGGCAGCAAGCGGGCCGGTGTTGACGATGTTGTCCGCATCCGGGGTCTTGCCGGTGGGATCGGCATTGTGCGCGATGTCGTTCAGGAAGGCATGGCCGGTGCGGGCCGCGCCGGCGAGGCTGATCGGCGCGGCCAGGTTGCCCTCGGTGAAGGAACCGTCGGTCATCATGACCAGCGGCATCCCGTTCGGCCCCTTGATGAAATTCCCATAGGCATCGACAGCCAGAACCGGCACATTGCCGACATCAGCATCGGTGAGATTGATGCCGAGGATGTCGCGAGCCTGTGCCTTCACCACGGCCCAGGTTGCCATGCCACCGATCTCGACATCGTCGCCGGTCCCGAACAGGCCGTCCGCCCCGAGATTGCGGTTGGTAATAAGTTCGCCAGTCGCCACGGGATCGCCATTGGCATTCAGCTCATAGGCGCGCAGGAATACCTGGTGCGAGGGGTTCGAGGCGTAGGTCTGGCTCTGATCGACGAAGGGTGAAGTCGTGTTGGTCGCGTCCAGTCCGCCCGCAGCTCGTTGCAGGACCATGAAATTAAGAGCGCCAGGCGCCGTGCTGAAAAGAGGATCATCCGGTTTCAACGGGATGAAGACAACTTCGGTCTGGCTCTGGCTCTTGGTCACCAGATCGAGTCCATGGTCGAAGAACTGGCCGAAGAAGGTCATCCAGGCGTTGAACGGCGCCGACAGGCCTGCATCAGCGGTGACGTTCGGGATGAAGTTGACTGGAGTGTCGTCAGCTGTACCGAACAGACCGTCCAGCCCGGGGCTCATGACGACGCTTGATCCGGGCGTCTGGGCGGCTGCGGCCTGAGCTGCCGGGTTGTTGTCCGTCTGATCGACGATCAGGTTGCTGATCGTGCGCGGCTCGGAATCCACAACCGTCGTTCCCGGTGTCGCATAGCTCGTGCCGCTCTCCGCGGCCTGAAAGGATGGGTCGGTAAGGCGCGGGAAAGCCAGATCTGCGGCGCCGAATTCGGGATGAACCAGATTGTTGAAAGATCCGTCGACGGTCCGGAGGCCCAGGGGCACCTCGGCGTTTGGCAGGATGTCGGTGAGGCTCTCGCCGTTAGCATTGCGCTCCGCAATAATGATTTGCTGCAGGATGAAATCCAGATCTGAACGAATGAATTGTACCATAACACCCTCCCCAAAGTTGCCCTTAGCCCTGGACAAAGCTTCGCCCTTCGCACAAACGAAGTGCGCTGCGGGCTGCTTACGTCGCCGAAGCTATGGCCGAGACAGTTGGTCGGTCCTCAAGGACCACCCTTCGATGATTATGCAGTTCCAGGGGTCAGTGCACGAGGGGACTAGGTCGCATAATCATCTGGACAACCGTCCAGCCATCGACGGCACTATGGTCGCTCTTTGTCGAGACTTTGGTCTGAGACCAAGGCCGCTTTTTCGGCGATAGTGACTATCCGCCAGAAGCCGCACTCCTATTGAGAGGGAAGCGATTTGGCACTGAGGTCGGAGACCGTCCGGTTCAGATCAACGACACACACTGGCCTAGCGAACAGGGTTTGGGAGAGGGAGGCGGCTGTCGTGACCGCAATTCGGGCCCCTCTTGTTGCAGCTTTCGGGCCTACGCTTTGGCAACCCCGCGCCAGTGATTGCCTTCCCTCAACCAAGGCGAGCGGGGACTGCCAATGACATTGACGAGCTACATTCGAATGGGAGTGCCGTCGGAAGGTACAGTTAGCAAAATGGTGATCGAAACGCCGACGTCGTGGCCAATGAGGCAGAATCAATGCGGCAACGACACGGGACCGCGTCTCAACGTCCTCGAAAACAAGGCCACGGCTTCCCGCGCAGTCGCGCTATGGCCTGGCGGACGGTGCCGAAGACCGCGAACTGGCCCGAGGGTCGCTGCAAGGCTCGACACGCTCGCAGCAGCGAGGATGGATCCCCCTACACTGCACGCCTTTTTTGACCGAAGGTGTTTAACTTCTTCGTCGTCGACTTCGCCTCTATGGATTCCGCACCGGTCTAGTAGCCGTATTGTTCCTGGCTATAGGCACTCTTGTTTAACACAACACCGAGCACGTTTGTCTTTTCACGCAGGCTCTGCTCGCAGATATCGACTTCACTGACCGTGCTCTGTTCGGATGCGGCAACAAGAATGACCCCGTCCACGTTCGGAAGAAAGGCGAGCACATCGTCGGTAGAGAGCATCGGGGGCAAATCATACAGGATGACGTCTGGTTTCATTTCCTGACGCATCTCTTCGAGGGACTTTGCGGCCGCGGCGCTTTGAAGGAGCTCGGCCGAAAATTGCACTGGATGCCGGTTTGGTCCGATTGCCAGGTTGTCTCCGTAACGGAAGAATGTCTCTCGCAAACCCGCATCGCCCTTCAAGAAGCTCTCGATAGAGCCTGAACTTCTGATCGAGAGCGTTTTGCCGATCTGCGGGCGCCTGAGGTCAAGGTCAATCAGGACCGTCCGGCAATCCTTTTGATTGGCGAGGCTGAAGGCAAGATTCAGCCCAATGCAGGTCTTGCCACAGGCCGGCGTGGGAGATGTTATCGCAACCGAGGTCCAGTTGTTTTGTTTGAGGATACGCAACAGCTTCGTGCGCATCATGTCGAAAGCGGCGTGGGCCGAAGACGATCGATTCAAGGTGATGATGCGATTATTGGCGGCTGCCTCATGGTCAACGACCAGCGGAGAAAGCCCTTCCCATGCCCCCCTTACAATTCCGAGCGGCTCGGACATGACAAGACTGCGATCGTCCATCTCGGAAATTCCTCTACTACGCGACGATCTGCCAACAGATTCCATTACCTGTCCTCGATCCCTACGTCGAACCATGACGTTACTCGGTTTTTAATTTGACATTAACGCACGTCATCCGTGCCTCATTCTCTGTCAGCGGAACATTCGCGTGACGCTGTTGAGCTTTCGTTTCAAGGGCGGCGTTCGATTTTCGTAAGGTGTGGGGATGAATGGGATCACCGCTAACGGCTGTGCCTCAAGCATCTGGACGAGTTCACTTGGCCGGCGGATCGTCTTGTTCAAAAATTCAAGCAGCGCAATGATTGCAAAACTCAATGCGAGCCCCGCAGCAAAACCACCAAATACGATAAAGCGACGCTTCGATCGCATCGGTTCCAGCGGTGCCGTGGCTTCCTCTAGAAGCGAGAAGCGTCCACCATCCGACCGTGTCTCGATCTGCTTGCCGAGCGATGCCTCCGCCCGCTTGGCGATCGCCGTGTTGTACAGGGTTTGCGTGTTCGCGAGTGTGCGTTCCAGGGCATTCAATCGGATATCAGTTGCCGGCGTAGCAACGATGGATTGATTGAGGGCCGCTATCCTTGCTGTAATTTGCACTTTTTCCTTATCGATGGCGTCTATGCGCCTGTCGACGTCGGACAGCTGAAGGTCCAACCCAGATTGAGCCTTTGAATCCCCGTTCCCTTGCTTCTCTGGAACGACCTTCGCTCGCAAGGCGGCGATACGAGCTCTCAATGAAATGATGTTGGGGCTTGTCTCTGCAAATACCGTCAGCTGATCGGAGAGCGCCTTGTTAAGATCGAGCAACATCTGTTGTTCGGCAGTCAGCGGTTCCCCGGTCGGGTACTTCCCGGTCACCATGTAGGTTTCGACCAGAAGACTGCGCCTGGTGCGCAAGTCCGATTGCTCCCTATCAAGAGATATCAACCGCTCCTGCAATCCACTCTGCTCGGTACGGCGAAATGTGAGGCTTTCAGGCAGCGTGTCCCTGTTGTCATTCTTGAATTTCAGGAGATCCGCCTCGATGTGATTGAGTTCACCGTCGAGCCTCTTCACTTCCTCATCGAAAAACTGCAGCGTGTTGCCGGCACTGTCGTTTCTTTGCTTCTGATTGCTGGTCAGGATGGACGTTGCGAGTTCATTTGCGACATTTGCCGCCAGGGTCGCGCTGCCGGCCTCGAAGCCGATCGTGAAGACAGATGCTCCATCGGCGCTGCTGACCTCGCCTTGCTCAAAAATGATCCTCGAGCGAAGATTCTTAACAAGAGAATCGACCGGAGGCTGTTCCTTTTCACCGGCATAGATATTCAGTTTGGCCGCCAGTTTTACGAGATTGTCACGTGTTGTCAGTTGCTGCTTGATGATCTGCAATTGGCCAAGTGAACTTATGGGAACGGTCGATTGGACCAGAGCCACTGGAATCTGCGGTGCCTCGACAAGGATCTTCGCAGCCGACATGTAGCTGCGTGGCATGAGGGTAGCGATTGACAGAGCGATCAGCGTGGTCGCAGTCACGCATACGAGGATATAGGGCAGCCTCCGTCGCAGAATGGAAAGATAGAAACCAACATCAATGTCACCCATTGCGAATTCATCCGAACTTGAGAACCAGAGCGGCGTAGTTTGACCGACATCTTCATTCAGTTTTCGGGGCGACGATAGTTCATCTATAGTGGAGACGTTGCCTGGTGCCCGCTAGTCCATTTGGGTGATGCCATATGAAAACCAAGTCGATTGCGTCAAACCTTGCGAACAACCTTTCGTCTTGGTTCCTCCCCGAACGGGGTTAAACTGTAAGCATTATTGGTTATACGTGCGCACTTGCACATTGAATGCTGGGAAAACTAATATAACGCCAGATCATGTTGCTTTACATCGACCCGTTTGATGTCCGGCGAGTATCTTGAGTATTGTAGACAATCCGGAACCTAGCTGATGCAAGAACAGCAACGTCGGGTACGCAGCAGCAAGTTTCTCAGCGGGATCTCGCGGGCCATCACGTTCGCCGTGGCCGCTTCTTTTCTGACCGGGGTCTGCTCAGCTGTTGCGAGCCCTCTTTTTCCAAATACGAAAATCCGTCTAACGCTCGTGCAGTGGATGCCGACCAAGGGCAGTTACGAGCAATGGGCAACCGTCGGTGGCGAGTATACCGTGTCGGAGGAAGGGACCATTTCTGTTCCACTCCTCGGTCCGATTTCGGTTGACCAGCTGGACGAGGTGAGCCTGGCATCTTTCATAGCAAAGCGGCTAAAGGAAAAGATCGGACTGGTAGATGAACCCGCCGCCACCGTCGAAGTCTTGAAGTACCCACCCATCTATGTCGTTGGCGATGTCGAGAAGCCTGGCGAGTATGATTTCCACGGCGGGATCACCGTCCTTCAGGCCTTGGCAATGGGCGGGGGCCAGCGTCGCGCTGCCAGCAACTTACAGAGCTCCACCGATGTTACAAAAATGGTTGGAGACCTGAAGGAGATCGATAATTCGATCGTCCGAAGTACAGTGAAGATCGCCCGCCTCAAGGCCGAATTGGCCGGGGAGAAGTCTTTTCAAGCTCCAAAGGAGAACTCTGACGCAACGGCCTATCCGGATGCCATCTACACGCAGGAGCAAACGATTTTTTCCGCCAGAGCCAACGAACTTTCCAGACAGTCCAAATCTCTTGGTGCCCTGCGCGACCTCCTGTCAGAGGAGATAAAAGTTCTCGAGGAAAAGACCAAAAGCACGGATCTCAATATTGCGTCGATACAACAACAACTTGAAAGCACGATCGCCCTCATCGAGAAAGGTGCCATTGTCGCAACCCGTCAAGCAGACGTCGAGCGTGTCATGAGAGGTTATCAGAACGATCGCCTCGATCTGACCGTTGCAATCATGCGTGCGCGCCAAAGCATAAGCCAGACGACGCGGGATCTGGAAGGACTCTACGACAAGAGACAAACGCAAATCGCGTCCGATTTGCAGTCGGAGCAGGCAACGATAAGTCAGCTCCGATTGAAGAAAGAGACCACGCAGAAATTGTTGACGGAGGCCTTGTCGTCAAGCAGCGCCATTCAATCAAGCGAACCACCGAGGCTTCAGTTCACGATTGTCCGACCTGCCAAGAGTGAAAAGAGCGCTGAGATAGACGCATCTGAGACGTCAACGATGGCGCCCGGCGACGTGCTAAAGGTGACCTTGCGCGCGGAGTTGCAACCATTAGCGTCAAATTCGTCAGACGAAGGTGAGGTCACTGCGCCGACCCCGGGTCAATAATCCATCTGCGGTAACAACGAAATCCTGGCGAACTCGATCAAATCTGGACGAATGTTTATGACCCTCCCTGTTGGCGACGGTAACAGAAGTTACATCCAGATCATCAGATCAACCGTCCTCATTGGCGGATCATCCGTTATAAATGTGGTGTTCTCGATCCTTCGTAACAAAGCGATGGCGCTGCTCCTTGGGCCTGAAGGCATCGGCGTGATGGCACTCTACAACTCGATCGTGGACATGTCCCAGACCGTTGCTGGAATGGGGATCAATGCAAGCGGCGTTCGCCAGATCGCCGCTATCAATAAGCAAGACACTCTCCGAGTAGCAGAGGTCGTAACCGTTTTAAGACGCGTCTCGCTGCTTCTCGGGCTCCTAGGAGCGGTGTTGCTGCTGCCATTTTCCGGACTCGTGGCACAATTGACCTTTGGGGACCGACAACACACCGCCGGCGTGATGATCCTCTCGCTCGCCATCTTCTTCCAGGTAGCAGCCGGTGGCCGCACGGCACTCATGCAGGGGACACGTGATATCCCCGGTCTCGCCTGGATGAGCGTTCTTGGAGGTCTGTTCAGCCTGGTGATCGGAGTGCCATTTGTCTATTTTCTCGGAAAGCCAGGCATTGCGATTTCGCTGGCGGCAGCGGCCTGCGCAAGTTTTGTCGCTTCCTGGTGGTTCAGCCGCCGGATCGATATCCCGAGCATTTCTCTTACGGCGCGTCGGGCGTACCAGGAAACAGCGGCGTTGTTCAAGCTGGGCATCGTCTTCATGGCAAGCGGTTTCCTGACGATGGGCAGCGCATACGCGATCCGGTTAATCGTGGCGTCAGAGGACGGATTGCACGCAGCCGGCCTGTATCAAGCGGCATGGTCTCTGGGCGGCCTCTACGCAGGCTTCATCTTGCAGGCCATGGGAACGGACTTCTACCCCCGGCTGACGGCGGTCTCCAGTGATAACGTTGAGTGTAACCGCCTCGTCAACGAGCAAACTGAAATCAGCATCATGTTGGCTGGCCCAGGTCTCATCGCAACACTGACCCTTGCCCCGGCGGTGATGGCATTGTTCTATTCCTCCGAATTTCGGGATGCGGTCGACATTCTCCGTTGGATCTGCCTCGGAATGATGCTTCGAATTGTCGCTTGGCCGATTGGATTCATCATCCTGGCGAAAGGTGCCAAAGGGATATTTTTCTGGTCGGAAGTTGCTGCCACCGTTGTCCACGTCGGCATCGCATGGCTGTGCGTGCCGGTACTGGGACCTGCGGGCGCCGGCCTCGCATTCTTCTGCCTTTATGTCTGGCACACCGGTCTGGTGTATTACGTCGCGCGACGGTATACCGAGTTTCGCTGGTCACTCGCCAATCGTAGACTAATACTTGCCTATCTTCCTATCGCGACAACGGTTTTCGGGGCTTTTCAGCTTCTGCCGCTCTGGGAAGCGACGGCCGTAGGACTGGCCATCACGACGGTTGTGGGTTTCTTTTCCCTGAGGACACTCGCCAGCCTGCTGCCAGAACACGTCTTTCCGAGAATGATCCGTCCCCTCCTCGTTCCTCGCGGCGGCTAATGCACCACACTCCTCTTGTTCCGTCGGCGACAGGCGATTGGTACCTGTTGACCGTGCCATGCGGCACAAACCGGCCACGTGTGAGGCTAACACGTTGGGAGGAGCAGAAGCTGCATTCAGGCGACGGACAAGTGCGTTTCATGCCTCGGCAGGGTTCCCAAGGCTGGTATACACAATTTTCGTTGGTGAAGTGGTGCGCTACTTAGACAGCAATGGGGTGACCAGTTGGCAAGAGAGGCCAAGGGAAGAACCTTCGACGAAATCCGATCCACGCAGCCCCTCGGCGAACGAGCCACGACGCTGCTTCCCCAGATGTCCCTTGGCAGGGATTGAGGGAATTTCTGGGTTGTCTACCGTCGCTGTGACGTAAATCCGCGGTGGAAGTCAACGACAAGAAGCTTGTCGCAGCGCCGATCCCACCACGTCTCCAAGCTCGCGGCGAGGTGCCTGCAATATTGGTCGATGATGTCGTGGTTCGCTTTCGACGAAGGTCTTAGCGCTCGTCGCCTGCCGCGCATGACACTGCAGGAATTGGCGCGCAGAGTGCGCAAGGGACGTCACAAGCCGCTACGCACCGGTTTCGTGGACGCGTGCTCTCAGCTGCGACCAATGCCTGCCCGTTCTCTTCTAAGGGATGGCCGGCGGATCAACCCGCCCGTTCAACCATCTGGAACGAATAAAGCGACGCCTTGATAGCATCGACGACAGACGTCAACTCGATGTCCGTCATCTGCGCGTACAGGGGAAGTATGATGCAATGTTCCTGCGCTGCGGTGCTCTCTTTCAGGCTCGCGGCAACGCGAGACAGCCCAGGCTCGGCATAGGCTTCTTCCAGATGGATATTCATGATCCCGCGCCTGGTCGATACGCCGCGATCAAGCAGTTCCTGCATGATATCCCGCTGATCGAGATATCCAGACAGACTGACGCAGAAGCTCTGCCAGTTGCTCCGCGCCCAGGCTGGTTCAACTGGCGGCATGACATTGGCTGTTGAGCGAAGTTGTTCGGTATACTGGCGCGCAATTTCGCGCCGTCGTGCGACGATGCCCGGAAGGCGTTTGAGTTGTTCGCGACCGACCGCGGCCTGCATATCGGTCATCCGGTAGTTGTACCCCAACTCAGGGTAGGATTCGAAAATAACCTGTCTGGACCCATGCCGTACCGCGTCCGTGACACTCATCCCATGCTGACGCCAGAGACGAAATTTCCGGTCGTACTCCGGGTTGGCGGTCGTCAGCATGCCGCCATCGCCCGTGGTCACGACCTTTCGGGGATGGAAGGAAAAACAGGCAATGTCGCCGTGCGGCTTCCCAATCTTTTCCCAGCGTCCCTTCCAGAGAATCTCACTGCCTGTTGCGCAAGCGGCGTCCTCGATCACAGGGATTCCATGCCTCGATGCAATGGCAACGATGCGATGTAGGTCGCAGGGCATTCCAAGCTGGTGGACGCAGATGATGGCTCTTGTACGAGGCGTTATGGCAGCCTCGATAAGATCCGGATCGATATTATAGCCGTCCTTTTCGATATCGACAAAGACAGGCATAGCGCCACAGTAGCGGATTGCATTTGCGGTGGCGATGAATGTGTGGCTGACGGTGATGACTTCGTCACCGGCCTCAACGCCGACAGCCCTTAGGGCAAGATGGAGTGCCGTCGTACAATTGGAAACCGCGCATGCGTGTTGCGCGCCAACATAGTCTGCGAACTCCTGCTCGAACGCTGCCACTTCTGGGCCTTGCGTTACCCACCCCGACAAAATGACACGGCGGACAGCTTCAACCTCCTGCTCGTCCAGGACAGGCTTGGCAACCGGGATCTGGCTCATGCAGCTTCTCCTGCAGTCAGGGTTTTCTCCTGGCGCCACCATTCAACGAGATCCCGCAGGCCCTCTTCCATGGTCACCTCAGATCGGAAGCCGAGCATCGTCTCCGCCTTCTCGGTGGAAGCCAGACGCCGCGGCACGGCGTTGACCTTGCGCGCCGGCCCGAACTGCGGCTCCAGGGACGAGCCCATGACCTTGGTCAGCAGAGCCGCAAGCTCTCGAAGGCTCGTCTCGGTGCCACTCGCCACGTTGAACACCTCATCGCTTACGTCGGACTTTGCGGCAAGGAGGTTGGCCCGTGCGATGTCATGCACATGCACGAAATCCATTGTCTGTGTACCATCGCCAAGGATGATCGGCGGCAAACCGCCAGCAATGCGTTCCATCCAACGGATCAGGACTTCGGTATAGGCGCCGTAGACGTCCATGCGCGGACCGTAGACGTTGAAGTAGCGAAGCGCGACGTAACGCAGGCCATACATGTCCGTAAAGCTGCGCAGCAGCCCTTCGTTGAAAGCCTTCGCAGCCCCGTAGATCGTCCTGTTATTATAGGGGTGATGTGTCTCGGTGGTGGGGAAGATGTCCGCCAACCCGAGCACGGAGGCGGATGAGGCCGCGACCACTTTCGAAACTCCTGCCTGCACCGCCGCTTCGAGCACATCAAATGTCCCGCCTGCAAGGACATCGAATGCTAGTCGGGGCTCCTCCGCGCACTGTGTAATTCGGATAGCTGCCTGGTGAAAGACAACGTCGATGCCCTGGCTGACCTCTTTGAGAAGCGCCCGGTCCCGGATGTCACCCTCGACTATGGTTACAGGAGCCATCGCGATGGCATCAGCGAGATTTTCACGCCGGCCGCGAACGAAATTGTCCAGGATCAGGATTTCCCGCGGCTCCTCGCGAGCGACGAGATCTGCAATGTGCGAGCCGATAAGACCCGCGCCGCCGGTGATCAATATTCTCTTGTCTTTCATACTCAACACTCCGAATTTGTTTCGCTCGAATCCTGTTCCGCTCGCCAGCGGAGAAATTTCGCGGGAACGCCGGCCACCACAGAAAAGGGAGCGACATCATCGACAACGACCGCGCCCGCGCCAACAATCGCACCCTTGCCGATGGTCACGCCGGGAAGAATGGTCGCATTCGTGCCAATGTCTGCCCATGCGCCGACACGGACCGGCTTTATCTCGAGATCGGTCCGAATGATCGGCATGTCGACCGGTATCGCCGTATGGCTTGAGCCGAGTACCTTCGCGCCGGGTCCCCATCCGACGTGATCTTCAAGGACGAGATCACGCGCATCGAAGTAGGCTTGGGGCCCGATCCAGACGTTGTTGCCAATCCGGCAAGTGCCGTCAAAGCGTCCCTGGATGTAGGCCTGTGCGCCAACAAACACGCCGTCGCCAATTTCGAAGGTTTCGGGATGCTTGAAACCGGCACCACTTCCGACTTGCAAACCGCTGCCGCATTCGCGCGCAAGGCTCTTCCAGATTGCCCTGCGCATGAAACTGTCGACAAAACCGTCACCAGTCGCAAAGCGCGCGTAGAGTTCCACAAGCCCTGCCCTACCATAGGACTGCTTCAGTTCCTCGGCCAATTGGACGACATAGTCGGGATCTAATGCCGTTTTCTGACGGCCGTGAACGGCAAGGACAAGGCGCGCACCGGTGATGGAATCAACTGACATAGGCATCCTGCTCCACGACGGCAGCAATTCGTTCGACCTGCTTCAATGTCAGCTCCGGATAGATTGGCAGCGAAAGGACTTCGCGGGCTGCAGCTTCCGATACAGGAAGATCTCCCGGCTGATACCCAAGGTCCAGATGAGCTTTCTGCAGGTGCACCGGGATTGGATAGTGAAGGCCCGAATGGATGCCCTCTGACCGGAGTGTTTGTTGAAGCTGCTCGCGATTACCGGTGCGTACGGCGTAAACGTGGTACACGTGACGACGGTCGATTGCCGCAACTGGGGTCCGCACCGACCGCGATTGAGCCAGAAGAGCGGAGTAATGCTCGGCGCGCACGCGGCGTGCTTCTGTCCATGCCTCGAGATGCCGGAGCTTAATGCGAAGTATCGCTCCCTGTATTTCATCCATGCGATAATTGAAGCCCTTGAGGGTGTGATGATATCGCTGTTCCTGGCCCCAGTCCCTCAGCATTCTGATTTTCCTGGCATGCGCGTCGTTGTTGGTGACGACGATGCCCCCTTCGCCACAGGCCCCAAGGTTCTTGCCTGGGTAAAAACTGAAGCAGCCCGAGGCACCGATGCTTCCGGCGCGCCGTCCCTTGTATTCGGCACCGTGAGCCTGGCACGCGTCCTCAATGACCGGAATTCCGTATCTGTCAGCAATCTCCTTGATTGCGTCCATGTCGGCCATCTGTCCATAAAGATGGACAGGCATGATAGCTTTCGTTCGCGAGGTAATAGCGGCTTCCAGCTTGGCCGGGTCCATGGTGAGTGTGACTGGATCGACGTCCACAAAGACCGGACGAGCGCCGGTATAGCAGACTGCGGACGCCGTCGCGACGAATGTGAAGGCGACGGTGATGACTTCGTCTCCTGGACCAACGTCAGCGGCGAGCAGCGCGAGATGCAATGCGCTTGTACCGGTGTTCACAGCGATGGCATGACTGGCATCGCAATAGGTCGCGAATTCCTCTTCGAAACGAGCGACTTCCACGCCGAGAACGTAGTGACCCGATGCGAGAACGCGCAGCACGGCGGGTTCAACCTCATCCTTGATCGATGCGTACTGGGCCTGTAGATCGAGAAGCGGAATCATGCAATTAGCCTCGCCTGTTCGAGCTCGATAACGCGCCCACGTTGAGCGAGCGACTGTGTGGCGGCTTCGAGGATGCGGACAACCCGAAGTCCTGCGTGGCCATCCGCGATTGGTTGGCTGTTGGTGACAACGCAGTCCACAAACTGCTTGAGCTCGCGGCCGAGCGCCTCTGTCATATCGAGTTGGGGCGCATACATGTCGCCGGTCCGATATCCGACGCGCATGTCATAGACCTTTTCACCGTCAGTCTGCGGGTTACCGTTGAGAGTAATGCCCTTGTCGTAGACCTTGATCTTCTCGCTCGGCTCAAGGTCGTCATAGACGATCATCTTGCTACTGCCCCCGATCAGCGTGCGACGCACTTTGACCGGCGCCAACCAGTTGACATGGATATGCGCGATTAGCTTGCTCTCGAAGAAGAGCGTCAGGTAGGCAATGTTCTCAGGCTCGCCCGCAACATGTCCCATGCCCGTCGCTGAGACCGCCACCGGTTTTTCAGGCAGGACGTAATCCATGATAGACAGGTCGTGGACGGCGAGATCCCAGATGACGCTGACATCATGCTGGAAAAGGCCGAGGTTCACGCGCACCGAGTCATAGTAATAAATGTCTCCGAGACCATTCTCGATGATTTCACGCATCTTGCGAACTGCACCCGTATGAATAAACGTGTGGTCCACTGCGAGAATAAGCCGTCTTCGCGCGGCCTCTTCAACCATCCGCCGAGCTTCCTCGGAAGTCGAAGCCATCGGCTTTTCAACAAAGACATGCTTGCCTGCCATCAGGGCTTTCATAGCCAGCATGTAGTGAGCCGATACCGGCGTCGCGATCGCGACCGCGTCCACGCGGGGATCGCGCAACACCTCGTCAAAATCGTCTGTAATCTGGACCGTTGGGTAGCGCAGCTGGACGCCGGCGAGGCGATCCTTCTTGAGATCGCACACCCAGATAAGCTTTGCGCCGGGTGTCTCTGCAAGATTTCGAACCAGGTTCGGTCCCCAATACCCGTAACCGACGACGGCAACCCCAATCATCTTGCTCTCCCGGATGAAATGACTTCGACTGGCGCATCTTTTGCGCGACCGATGATTCTCGCTGGCACTCCAGCAACAATTGCGTAGGCAGGCACATCCTTGGTAACGACGGCGCCAGCGCCAATCTGCGCGCCTTCACCAATGGTTATGCCGGCAACGATAGTCGCGTTGCTACCGATTGAGGCGTAACGCTTCACAACCGTCGGCACGACCGACCAATCCGCATCGGACTGAAGAGAGCCATCCACGTTCACTGCGCGTGGATGCAGATCGTTGGTGAACATCACGCCGTGACCAACGAAGACTCCGTCCTCGATGGTCACGCCTTCGCAAATGAAAGAGTGGCTGGAGATTTTGCAGTTCTCCGCGATTGTTGCATTCTTCTGGATCTCGACGAAGGTTCCGATGCGTGAACCGCGCCCGATCGTGCAGCCGTACAAATTGACGAGATCTGGATGATGAATAACGACGCCGTCACCCAACGTAACGCTTGGTGCAATCATGTCGTGACGCTTCCCCTTGCTTCCTACTCAGTACGTGGAGGGAGGAGGTGACTGCGATCGCGCCGGAACCGTGCCCTCTCTTTTTTCAGAGAACAACTTTGTCGCTTGTCAGTAAATGGAACAAAAATCGGTAATTATGCTACCAAAAAGTCGTAGCACTTAGCCGGCGGATCATTCCTATAACTACTACAGTGCAAGACGTAATTGCATAGATGAAATATATCTGAGTATAATATGTTTCCATTCTTAAATATCGTGTTTTCTGAAGTGCGGAAGTGGAGTCAAACTTGCGTCTAATCGTGTATCCGCATGATCTTTCCATTGGGGGCAGTCAGATCAACGCAATTGACCTGGCAGCTGGTGTGGCAGAGCGGGGCCACGAAGTACTGGTCTACGGCGTGCCTGGCCCACTTGTGGATTACATTCGCGAGAAAGGACTACGGTTTTTACCGGCTCACGGCCTGCGATATCGGCCAGCTCCAACTCGCATTGTTGAACTAGCTACGATAGCGCGTCGAGAACGCGTAGACCTTATTCATACCTACGAATGGTCAACCTGTCTCGACGGCTATTTTGGCGCGTCGCTGGCACTAAATGTCCCGCTTTTGTGCACCGTCTTAAGCATGCAGGTCATGCCATATGTGCCCCCGTCTGTTCCGCTAATCATGGGTACTGCGGAACTTGGCGAAGAGGCGCGTAGAGGACATCGCGCTGATGTGTGGGTCCTCGAGCCACCCATCGACGTTGTTCGTGACAACCCGACGATCAATGGTGACGGCTTTCGACGCAAGCACAATGTGAAAGACGACGAGTTCCTTGTGGTAAGCGTTTCACGACTAGCGTTGGATCTCAAGTTGGACGCATTGGTCAGGGGTATCGATGCAGTGGACACAATCGCCGATTCCCAGCCAATTAAGCTGATCCTCGTCGGCGACGGCCCGGCCCGCAATGCTCTGCAAAAGCGGGCGGACGATGTCAATCGCCGTCACGGACGCACAGTGATTATCCTCACAGGAGCAGATTTGGATCCGCGACAAGCCTATGCGGCGGCAGACCTTGTCATCGGGATGGGAAGTTCTGCCTTACGGGCACTTGCTATCGGACGCCCGCTCGTTGTTCAGGGAGAACAGGCGTTCTCGGAGTTGTTCAGTCCCGAGACTTCCGAACTGTTCATGAGGCAGGGGTTCTACGGTTTGGCCGACAATGCCCGTGGAACGGATCGTCTTGCAGCGCAAATTCGATGTGTCATGGATCAGCCCAGCAGACGAGCGGATCTTGGTCGGTTTGGTCGACATTTTGTAGATGAGCGATTTTCCTTAGAGCGGGCTGTGGCCTTCCAGCTTGAAATCTACAGACGCGTCTTAGAACGCCGCGCCTCCCCGAAGCTACGAGAGGCTGTGCGCGCGGCTTATCTGGCCGCCGCATTGGAAGTAGCCAATCACAATCCGCTGCGTAAGCGCCGCAATCGTAGGCGCGAAAAGGGCCTGCTTGCCGCCGCCACGACCGGCAATTGGCCTCCCATTTTGCAAGACTAACGTTGCCGCGGCACGGGCGGTGGTTGCCGACATTGCGTCATCGATTCTTTCGGTCGGATATGCGTCGATGGGGAATGGAAACCTTGTTCACGCGCGCAATCTCAATACCGTCCTACATGACCTAAATCGCAGACCAATTGTTTCTCCGCCTAACATCGCGGCAGCGAGCGAATTTGATTGAACTTTGACTGGCTCCGATGATCAGGGAAAGTGAGCACGGAAACTCGTCGGGAGAGTTTCCTTTCCGCCCATACGAATGAGCGGGGAAGAAGACCGATCAGCACGATACATGGCGCGCTCAACGCCCTGACAAAGTAACTGCGCGTCTAAGGGCGGCTTGACGTTTCGCTGCGTTAAACAGCCTCCCTCGCGCCCTATGTATCCGCTTCTCTGTTCCACCCCTCAACAAGTGGGGAGGCTTTTCCGGACAGTGTTAGAGCCAGCATCTTTCTGGCTCGATAGAGGCGCACCCGCGTCAGCCAGGCGAAAGCGATAACCCGGCTTCTGACCCCGGCGATCCGCCCGGAGGTCAATACGTTTCGAACTTCCACAAGGGGTGAAGCCGCGACCAAAATCGTCAACGCTAGCCAGCGCATCAACGAGGACTTGCCGCTGCGCACATCGCCGAAGGCATGGGCAACGTGACGGTCCCACCGGCGCGCCAGCTCGGAGAACGACGTGCAGGAGGGAGTGAGAACCCGTGCCTCCTCCAGAAAGGCGATGCGGTAGCCCTTTGCTGCCGCCCTTTTCCCCCACTCGGTATCCTCCATCGTCATGATGCCCCCGAAAGGACCGACCGCGTGGAACACACTCCTTCGAACTGCCATGTTTCCGGTGGCGGTGTAACTATGCTTCTCGACGTAAAGGCGTGCGCGATAGCTGAATAACTCCTCATACGCTTCTATGCCCGTGGGCGACGATGCATCCTTCCGCAAAATGCCAATATCCCCCCCGACAATATCCACGCCAGGCGTCGCCTCCATAAACGAGACAATCGCCTTTGCCCAACCCGGCTGCACGACGCAATCTGCGTCGATAAATGCGATCAGATCGGAGGTCGCAAGTGACGCGCCGAGATTGCGGGCCGGTCCTGGGCCGGGGATACGTTCACGCACCAGGCGGACGTCGCTTACTCCGCTACAAGCATTAAAGGGCATTTCGTGCGAGCCGTTGTCGACGACAATGATCTCTATTCGGCCGGCAGACGCTCGCTGGAGATCCAGCGCTGCAAGACAAGCTCTGAGATTCTCCGGCTCATTAAGATGAGGGATCACCACACTTAGTTGGAAATTATAACCCATGACGGCTCCCGTCAGCATGGCAGTCTCGCTGGCGGCCAAGCCTATGCGACGACGCGCCTCTAAATCAGTACCGAGAGTCTGGCATCGGAGGCTGTGGATTAGGAAGCCTTGCCTGCCGCCAACTTTGGAGGAAACCTGCCTACGCCTTTCGATGATCGGTCGACCAGTCCACCCTCATCTGATCGTGCGGGTAGCCGGCGCGACGGATCGCTAAACCGCTCTCGGTTACAGGCACATGACTGCGCTGCTCGTTCCGCGTTGGGGCGATCCGACGGGCGCGCGTGCATCATTTTCCTACCGAATAGGACCTTATCCATAGGTGGCAGATGGTCGCCGAAGGGATTATCCGAACCTGCCGCGCGGACCGGGTGCAACGCCCATTGGGGAACTATACACCCGCCCGCGATCGCCTGATCATGTGCCAATACGACCGAGAGCGGGCGGGCCTCAGAAAGACGCTGCGACCTGCTCACTTTTCACGAAAAGAAGGAAAAGTTTATGCGGAAAATTTTGATCGTGTATGGCACACGCCCTGAAGCCATTAAAATGGCGCCGCTAATAGATGCCCTTGGCCGCTCTGCCTTCTGCCGCCCCATCGTGGCCGTAACCGGTCAGCATCGCGAGATGCTTGATCAGGTGAACCGTCTTTTCGGAATCGAGCCTCACCACGACCTCAACATCATTACCCAATCCCAGACGCTCGAAACGATCACCTCCCGTGTACTTACGGGTGTATCCGCGGTGATCGATGCGGAGCGGCCGGACGCACTTCTGGTTCAGGGTGACACGACTTCCTGTTTTGCAGCAGGCCTTGCTTCCTTCTATCAAAGAATTCCGCTCATCCATCTCGAGGCAGGCTTGCGGTCTGGGGATGACACCAATCCCTTCCCGGAAGAGATTAACCGTCGCCTGACCACTCGGCTTGCCACGCTTCACCTCGCGCCGACCAGGGTGTCGAAGCAAAACCTCCTCAACGATGGCGTGCCCGAAAACGAGATTGTGGTCACCGGCAACACCGTGATCGATGCTCTCCTTCAGGTGTCGGGACGAAACACCCCCATCGAAAACGGCGACTTTGGACTCAAGCGAACCGTTCTCATCACTACCCATCGACGCGAATCCTGGGGCGAGCCCATGAAACGCACTGCAGGCGCCATCGCCCGCCTTGCCCGAATGTTTCCAACCGTCAACTTCCTCCTGCCTGCACACCTTAACCCGGCCGTGCGATCTGTCCTTCTGCCACCGCTCGAAGGCCTCGGCAACGTCACGGTCACGCAGCCTCTCGACTACTCCGACTTTGTTCGGGCGATGCGCGATTGCTCTATCGTTTTGACTGACAGCGGTGGCGTGCAGGAGGAAGCGCCTTCTCTCGGCAAGCCGGTACTGGTGATGCGCGACACGACGGAGCGGCCAGAAGCCGTCGAGGCTGGCACGGTTCGTCTGGTAGGGACGGACGAAGACGCAATCGTTACCAATGTCGCGACCCTGCTGACGAACCGGAGCGCGTATCAATCAATGTCCCGGGCGGTCAACCCCTATGGCGACGGACGCGCATCAGAGCGTGCGGTGTGCGCCATCGAACATTTCTTTGGCCACGCCGAGCGGCCAGTGGAATTCGGCGCGATGCTGCCCGCTCTACGCTCCCGCAGGCGAAGAACGCCAGCCGCAGCACAGCAAATCCCTGCTAATCGGCCTTTTGGAGAACCGCTAACCGCCTAGCCATTTACAAAAGACAGCAGACTCCGACACACTGTCGCTGTGACCAATTAAGTTTCAACGCCTTGACGTCCACACAGCCATGGCTGGCTTCGACGGCGTTGGATCAACCCGAACTCCGCCACGTGTCCATGGAAGTCGATCGGATCGCCGCGTGTTTTGTCGACTGGCGTGATCCGCACGCTTGTTTGGCAGAGCGTACCGTGATGGAGGATGTCGATCATCGGGACAAGCTACGCACGACCCAATGCTATGCTTCTGTCGAAAAATTGTTCGCGTTGTTTGCAGGCAAGTCCACGTTGAATAGTCTGCACATGCGCCCGCTGGCGAGCCGATGTGCCACCTTAGCATCGGGCCCCAAGAGGCTAGCAATTGTAGGCCTTCACCTGTTCCCTGGGGGCCCAATACCAAACCGCCTGGCGACATCGTCCGCGACCTCGACAACCCGCATAGCTCATTGCACGGCGATCAGGACTAAAGATCTTGTTACTGCTATTTGCTGCTCTGCCCGCCAAGCTGCTGCTCCACCATCGATTCCAGCGCCGGCGCGGTCAAGAATCGTCGGGCAGATCCGCGAGGCTTGCCCGACGTGCGACGCGATGGCAAGCTCAACTGGTTCGCATGCTGAAGCAGGTCCGTATTTGGGAGATGGTCATTCGCGGGCGGTCACGCCACGTCGAGACACGATTGCTTGCCATATACGCCGGCGGCGGCATGGAAGCCCGCAGCATCACATTTACTCCGACCGCAAGCGCCAGATGATGCGCGCGATCAGCTGAGGCTGTGGTTTGCCTTGCTGGGCTGCTGTCAGGATCTCTTCGTCCGCATCGGTTGGCGGCACTCGCCCCTATTGGCGCCATGCGCCACGCGTGTCGTAGACGACTTTGCCTCCAAGCCGAGTATGGCGGATCGTTTTGAATGGATCGTGCTCGACCAGGAGCACCACGATGTCCGCGTTTTCGACAGCCGAATGTGCTCCCTCGAGACGCAAGTTGTCACGGCCGGACAACTCCTTGGGAAGCTTGTCAACATAGGGATCAGCCACAATCACCTCCACCTCGGGAAGAGACTTTGCGATAAGATCGACCACCTCGATGGCGGGGCTCTCTCGGACATCGTCCACATTGGCCTTGAAGGTAAGGCCCAGACAGGCGATCTTCGGTGAACGGAACCTTTGGGCTTTTTCTACAACCTGACCCGCTACATGATGCGGCCGCTGGTCGTTCACTTCTCGCGCTGTCCGTATAAGTCGGGCCTGCTCGGGCGCTGCACCAACAATGAACCAGGGATCGACTGGAATGCAATGTCCACCGACGCCGGGCCCCGGATTAAGGATGTTGACCCTCGGGTGCCTGTTGGCGAGCCGGATAACCTCCCAGGCATCGATATGCAATGTTTCGCAAACAAGCGAAATCTCGTTTGCAAATGCAAGGTTCACGTCCCTGTAGGCGTTCTCGACCAGCTTCGCCATTTCGGCGCTTGCGGCATCCGTCAGCAGGATTTCGCCCTGCGCGAACAGACGGTATATCGAAGCCGCCTTTTCGGCGCATTTGGGCGTGAGACCACCAACGACCCGATCGTTCGTGACAATCTCAATCATGATGCGGCCCGGCAGCACACGCTCGGGGCAATGTGCGATGTAGACGTCCGCGCCGTTCTCGCCGTCAAGCGGCATCCTTAGATCCGGCCGGAGCGCCGAAATCCATCTGCATACCTGCTCGGTCGTCCCGGGGGGTGAGGTAGACTCCAGCACGACGATGTTTCCGACTTTGAGCCGAGAGGCGATCTGTTCCGCCGCCGCTTTGACGAAAGACAAGTTTGCCGAGCGATCCTCGTTGAAGGGAGTGGGTACGGCAATGATAAAGGCGTCGGCCTCTGGGAGTTCAGAGGTGGCGGTCAGTCGACCCATCGCCACGGCGCCGCTCACAGCCACGGCGAGATCGGGTTCGGTGAATGGCACCTCTCCCCGCGATACGGCCGCGACGATCGCCGGGTTTATGTCCACGCCGACGACATCGACGCCCCGGGTGGCGATTGCCACAGCAGTCGGCAGGCCGATGTAGCCCAATCCCAGGATTGCCAGCCGGCCCTTGAAAACTTCGCTCATAAACCCCTACCCCTTTAAAACACCAATGTCGCTAGAGTCCGTATTAGCTGTGCCGAAAGGCGCGGGCCGGACGAATGGCCTCCACGGCCGTCAATTGAATGAAGCGTGTATTTGTCGACAGATAACGCCACCAGAGGCGCCGTGGCTCCAGCAACACGCGATAGGCCCATTCCATGCCGACCTTCTGCCACCCGAGCGGTGCGCGACGCGTGAGGCCCGCCATCACGTCAAAGGAACCGCCCACGCCATGCAGAATCGGGACACCGAGAGAGGCGGCATGAGTGGCAAGAAAGATCTCCTTCAGCGGCGAAGTCATGCCGATAAACAATATGTCAGCGGCGGAGTCGCGAATTCCCGCGGCGATTTCGGCCGACTCGCCCGCTCCGAAATACCCGTTACGGCTGAATACGATTCTCGCTTCAGGGAAACGTTCGGCGATGACCTTTTCCAACTTGCTGAGTACTTCGGGCCGCGCGCCGAGAAGCGCGATGGAGCGTTCCTCATCGTTGGCCAGCCGGAGCAACCGCTGGAATATGTCGATCCCGGCCACCCGCTCGGGAAGCGGGCGCCGAAAGAGCTTGCTCGCCCAAACCACTGACTGGCCGTCAGCAAGCAGAAGGTCACATTCAATCAGGGAATCCCTCAGTTGCGTGTCCTTGCGAAGATTGACGATCTTGGCTGCGTTAACGACGCCGAGCATCAGTCGACTGCGCGTGTTGAGTGCCGCGCGGCACTTGTCGATGACCTCGTCCATGCGCATTGCGTCTAGATACATTCCGAATAAGAGTTGCCGACTGCCCGACATTCAGCCCTCCCGAGCCTTTTGGTTGTTTTCGGTGCTTGCTTCCAACGCAAGCTGGGTGATGACATCGCTTGAAAGCCAAGCGTAGAGCAGCCAGCCCAACTCGTAGGGGCGGCACTCGTGGTCGACACGGATCGGCGGAAAGATGTAATTGACGAGTTTCGGAGACCATAAGGCCGGGAAAACGGCAGTCGTCATCGCGGCCGCCCCGCGAACGGCCTTGCCCGGCTCGCGCCGTGCCACTTTCCGCCAGATCACCCCTCGTTCGGCATCTATCAGCTCCGCAGACGTTTCCGGATGTTCATAGATCCAGTGGAGACCCTTGACGATCGCCGAGAGACGGTCCTTGCCGCCGGCTTGATGGAGTTCATGCAGGACCATGGGCGCCATCGCATGCTGGTGCACGCTGTAGACGGGATAGCCTTCCGTGACCTGGCCCGTCCGCGCATCATAATGCCACCACCACTGTCCTTGCGGGCCTTGATGAGCGCATATTGTCTCCGCACAGGTTTCCGCGATCGTGAGCGCTTCCCTATTGTTCGTCACGACGTGAAAGCGCGCCAGCGCCTGGATCGGATAAACCTGGTCGGCGAAGGACCCGATATGACCGCGCAGCCAACCGGCTGAGGTGGACGGCAGCACGTGCGGAAAGATCCCCGAGCCCGACCAACCCGAGAGAAGCTTCCTGCGGGCCAGATGCGCCACCTCAATTGCCGGTCCCCATCCCCACGCCGCGACAGCGGCTGTTAAGGCCCAGGAGCACGCGACCGTCGCGATGGGAACGTCGGCCGCGAGGTAGTCCCGGAGCTTGAGAAAGAGAGCGGAGGGCCGGTCGCCGGAGATCTCGACTGTTGCCCATGTCGCGACCGCCAACGCACCGATGTCCTGCGACGACTCGGCACGCTGCGCGGTCATCTTGGCGAGATCTGCAGCATTGCCGAAACCGAGCACTTGCCGCTGAACCTCGTCGCTCACGCGCGAAAGGCCGAGTGCGACCATCGCTGCATAGCGAATGCTTTCCCCTTCCAGCCGCGTGTTCCACCCTGATGTCGAATGCTGACCGCGCAATGTGTGCCCGAAAATGCCGTTGCGGTGCATGGCCGGCAAACCAGCTAAAGCAAGCTGCAGAAGCGGATCCAGCCTGCTGCTGGCTGATAAGGATGTGGCGGCGAGCGCCTGCAAGCGCATGTCCGCGGCATTGATGCCGCCGGCTGCATGGCGCTCTGCGAACCCTCCGGGCATTCCCCCGTTCGACCCTCGGCTATCATGAACATCATTGGCCATAGAAAACCCTGAACGATAGAAGTGGACAACCGAACGGTTTCTCCGCCTCAATGCGCGAAACGCCAGCTGCAATAAAATCATATTAGAAAATTCGATCGCCCTAACCACCGCTCTCAAAGACTTACGGAATGCCGCAAGTGAGTAGGGTCGAAACCGATGAATGCACCAATTGGAGGTGCTATACTAAACGGGTATGCGACCTAATCCTCATGGCAAAGGCTTAAAGCCGTAGTCCCGATCGGGTGAGGACTATCTTCTCATTCGCCAATAGGATGATCTTTTCTAAAGCCCGACTAGCCTTTCAGGATGACGGCGCCTGTCTGCGTCTCGTATCCCTACCTCTCTCGACAGTCTTTCATCAGAGGCCATCTTTGGACAATGTGGCGGCATCCTACCCGCAGCCAAATCGCAACGAAAGTGAGAAAAGGCAAATGGATGCGATGTCGAAAAAGGTCCCGCTTGGTGCTGAACCATGCTTCAGCACCAATGCGGGGATTGCTCTCGTAGTCGTCACCTACAACAGCGCCGGAGTTCTACCGGGAATGCTCGATTCTCTTGCGAGCGGCCTTGAAGGCACAGATCGATATGAGATTATTATCGTCGACAATGCTTCTCACGACGATTCCGTCGCCTTGGCGCAGGCGCATCCAATCGGCGCGACGGTGATAGAAACGGGTAAAAATGCCGGCTATGCAGGTGGGATCAACGTTGCTGTCGCGACAATTGCCCCAGAGATCGATGTCCTGGTCCTCAATCCGGATATTCGGTTGCAGGCGGGCTGTGTTCGCACTCTCTCCCGGCGGCTTTCGGATGATGCGATCGGCGTAGTTGCCCCGAAACTCCTCAACGATGATGGAACAGTTGCCCATTCAGTGAGGCGCGAGCCGTCTCTCCTCACGATCTGGTCGGACGCACTCCTCGGAACGAAGCTGGCAGCCAAACTCGGTCTCGGCGAAATCGTTGCTTCACCCGATCTTTACAGACGCGGCGGCGCAGTCGACTGGGCGACCGGTGCAGCCCTGGCGATTTCAGCCAAGGCGCGCAAAACAGTCGGCTCCTGGGACGAAACCTTCTTTCTCTACAGCGAGGAGGTCGACTACATGGAAAGGGTGCGGAGTGCCGGAATGGAGGTCGCGTATGTGGCCGATGCCTGCGTAGCACATTCCGGCGGCGAGTATCACCAGAACGCCTATCTTTCAGGGCTTATGACGTCCAATCGCATACGCTACTTCCGTCGGCATCACAGTGCCTTCGCCACCTTGTTTTTCCGCCTCGGCATCATCGTCGGCGAGACGATGCGCATGACGCTTGGCCCCGGACATCGGGCAGCCTTATACGCCGCACTCTTCTCGGCCGCGGGGCCTCAAAGCGCGCCGGCGCGTTGAGACGCGTTGATAAGATCGGCGTAAATTGCGTCCATCCGGTCGAGCTTTGCCGACCAGAGTGCAGTCTGGCCCACATGCGCGTAGGCAGCCGCCCCCATCCTGTTTCGCAGATCTTGATCCACGGTCAGTTTTCGGATGGCCGCAGCGATATCAATAGCCAGAGCATCCGGTGTCGTGACCTGAAGCTTAATCGCACAGCCGGAAGACACGGCACTTCCCGGCCCGCCGCGATCGACGACGATCAACGGCAATGAGAACGCCATAGCCTCCAACGCCACGTTCCCGCCCGGTTCTCGATAGCTCGGAAAGACGAAGATATCGGCCTTACGGTAAAGCTCCGGCAACTCTTCCTTCCGCCGCCAGCCGTGCAACCGCACACGGTCGCCTAGATGGAGTTCGGCGATGAGCCGTTCGCACTCAGACCGCTCCGGACCTTCTCCGACGATATCGAGCTCAACAGGCAAATCGCGAATCAAGTTCATGGAGCGAATGATGTCGCGCGCGCCCTTGGTTCGCACGAGGCGGCCGACATAGATCAGCTTTATCGGATTAGGTCGCGCTGATCTGTCGATGGGCGCCGGGATGCCGTCAAGGCCGGTCTCGCTCATCACCTCGAAACGTTGCAACGGAATCCCGGCAAGTTGTTCACGTACATAGCTGGCGATGCCGAGGACACAATCGGCGCTTTGGAAGCTGGCGCGCAACATTGGGTCCCAGCGTAACCGCATACGGTCCAGATGCCGAAGCTTCATGAACCAAGGGCTGGACGCCTCGTCCGCAGCAAAGCCCGCTGGCGTTGACAAACCGCCACCAACCGGACCGATGATCAGCGGCAGCCCCAGCTTCGCCGCAGGTGACGGGTAGCGCATGGCAACCGGGACTGGTTGATGAACGATGTCGAAGCGTTCTCCCCTCTCTAGCGCTGAGATCAGCCATCGGCGGGCCCTGATGTAGAAGGGCACGTAGCCTGGTTTCATGAGACTGTTCAATCGCTCCGCTCGGCCAAGCAATGGCGGCTCCTGCCACTCGATGACCCTTATGCCGGTCATTTGCTCGCTGGCGGGCCTGGCTCCGCGTTTGAAATACGTCAGCAGTGTTACATCGTGACGCTCGGAAAGCCTTCGCGCCCATTGAGACGCCACCCATGCCTCGCCAACATCTTCCCCGTTGCACGTTGGCGCTACAAGCACAATCTTCGCCACGTCATTTATTCCCTTGCTTAACCGTCGAGATCCCTTCAACGAGGATTTAGTAAAGCAGTATGGATGCGGGCTTGATCAGAGACAATGCCACCTTTGGTGTGGTCTATGTACGCCCTCTTTCCATCACCCTGTGCCGAGACAGCAGTTCCTCTAAAGGATAGGGCATAGTCCGCTTTGGTCTGTCTTTTCGACAGATTCGAGATTGTATAATCATGACACTATCGAAGCGATGAAAGAGTATGCGCCCGGAGGGCCACGATGACTGCTGAGGTTTCCGTCATACTACCTACCTACAATCGGACGCACAGCCTCCCAGCAGCTATCGCAAGTGTTCTTTCACAATCCTATACCAACTTCGAGCTGATCATCGTTGACGATGGTTCGCGAGAAGATGTGGAAGGGGTCATCAAGGCGATCGACGACCCCCGGCTGCGCTATGTACGCCGGTCGATCAATGGGGGGGCAGCGGCCGCCCGCAACACCGGGCTTATGGAAGCCAAAGGACGTTTCATTGCCTTCCAGGACAGTGACGATCTCTGGCTGCCCGGAAAGCTCATGAAACAGGTAACACTGCTCTCGGGTATGCCGCATCATGTTGGCGCCCTCACGGGCGCAAAGATCGTTTACGGCCGGGACGCCCGCTTCAACTATGGCCCAGGACGCGTCGCATACGCACCGCAACCAGAAACATGCCTGCGCGTGGACGAAGATCAACTGAGCCATCTCCTGACGGAAAACCGAATTAGTGTGCAGAACGCACTTTTTCGGCGTGACTGCCTGCCGTACACCGCTTGGTTTGATAGCTGCGCTCGCGCCAACGAGGATTGGGAATTCGCGATCAGGCTCGTCCAACACACGACGGTTTACGAGGATATCGAGCCGGTCGTTCTTGGCTTTGCTTCAGCAGACAGCATTTCCTCCAATCCGCGCAAGCAGATGATCGGTATGCTCCGTATCTTGCGAAAGCATAGGGCGGTCCTGTCGCTTCGGAAAAACCAGCGGTCGTGGATGCTCATCGATCTTGCCATCACGTTCTACAAAGTCGGCAAGCCCAGGTGGGCCATGAAGTTCCTGCTGGCCGGTCTCAAGGATCATCCGGCTCATAGCCTTTTACTCGGAACAGGTTTCTTGAGAAGGGCTTGCAGGACGACAACGCGGCGGGTCCAATCCTTGCTAGTGTGGTCGTAGGTCACAACGCGACGCGGGATCAGGCAAAGGAGATTCCATGTCAACGCACAGTCCTTTTTCGGGGGTGGGAAACTCGCTCGACGTGGTTCTGATAAACGCGGTGGCGATTGGATCGCGGACCTGGCGCTCCAAGTGCCCTCCTAATCCTTAGTGTGTAGTGCGCTAGAGATCTGCGACCGTGATATCAAAGTGAAATATCAGCAATCCAGACTGCGGTTTATTATGAGGGCTTCAGCCAGAACAAGGGTAAATACGGACACCGCCATCCTTGAGGACGGCCCTGCCCCCCTTTCGCGCCAAACGCTTCGCCGGCGAGAGACTGCCGCTGCGCCCACCACCCGGCTGGCATTGGCCGTTAAGGCTTTCATCATTTGTGCATTCCTTCCTTGGCTATGGCAGATCGGCTCCGTCTGGATTTCTCCGTACCGGCTTGTGTTGATTCTTGCTGCGGTGCCCTGCATCTTCATGTGGTTGACCGGTCGAGCAGGCACCATTCGCGCCGCCGACATTTCCATATGCTTTTATTGTCTGTGGTGTTTCATCAGCCTGTCCGTCGTGCATGGCGTAGATGCTGCCCTTCAGCCCGCCGGAACGATGACCGTCGAAACCGCCGGAGCCTATTTTTTGGGACGGTGCTTCATCCGTACGCCCGAGCAGTTCCATGCGATGTCCCGCCTGCTATTCTGGATCATCGTCATGATCTTTCCCCTCGCGATCATTGAGTCCGTGTCGAACACGAACATATCGCTGGATGTCTTTTCGAAACTTTTCCCGACTCACGTCGTTGCGGAAAACATTCCGCGCTGGGGGTTGCGGCGCGTGCAAAGCGTCTTCGAACACCCGATACTGTTCGGCGTAACCTGCGGCGCCATCCTCGCCCTCGTCCACCTCGTTGTATGCGAGAAAGCGTCACCCGTGCAGCGCTGGGGTGCGACCGCAGTTGTGCTCGTGACCGCAGCTCTTTCGCTATCTTCAGGCCCGATAACCGCCCTTATGGTTCAGATTCTCATCTTGTTCTGGGACCGGGTTTTCAACGCTTATCCGAAGCGCTGGCGCGTGCTCTGGATCCTTCTCCTTGCAATGTACGGGATGATCTCGCTGGTCTCCAACCAGTCGGTCCCAGAATTTCTAATGACCCATTTCACCTTTGATGCGGCCTCGGCTAACTATCGTACCCTGATATGGCACTTCGGATCCGGTTCAGCCCTCAATCATCCGCTCTTCGGGGTGGGCTTCAACAGATGGGACCGACCGGAATGGATGCCAAACAGCATCGACATGTTCTGGCTTTATCATGCCGTCCTGTTCGGCATCCCTGCCGGTCTGCTGATGATATTGGCCTTCTTCATGATGGTCATTCCGGTTGCTTTCAAGCGCGGTCTCGAGCCACAGCTCGTCCAGTATCGCACGGCCTATCTGGCTGTCATGAGCGGTTATTTCCTCGTTGGTTGGACTGTGCATTTCTGGAACGCCACCTACGTGCTTTTCTTGTTTTTCCTGGGAAGCGGCAGCTGGCTTCTCGATGCCGGCAACCAGCATCGCAAAGCAAGCCGCGACGGGCCTGGCGCCATTCCGAACCGTCGACCTTCCGGCCGCCTGTCATCACGCCCGTACGCAACCGAGTCGGGCGGCCTTTTGTAGGCACCGTCGACTGGCGTTGACTTTACCTATCGAAACGGAACAGGGAGGAATGGGACGGCTTGAGCTTGTCGATAGCGGCCGGTGGCGACGGTTCGGCAACGAGATGAAGTACAGATTGTCGCGGCGATCTCTTCGGAACTTGGCTCGCGTGTGACACAGGCACAGTCACAGGGATTTTGCGTTCGCGGTCATGAATGGCGGCGGCATAGGGTCATTGCCGAATGCCGGCCATTGAGGCTGTCAGCACGGATGGGTCCTGTGCCCGTGGACCGCGATGTCGACATGGCCGCCGCCCTCTATACACTCCGTCCCCAGGTTGCGCAGCGTTGCCTACTCGGCGCGGCGTGCGAGCATGCGGCCGAGTTTGACTGAGGTCAGCTGTCGAATTTTCCGAATCGCCCGATTCGGAGATGCCATTGCGTTACGCGCTATCCTCGCCCTGTCGCGCCAATCGCCATAGCGATTTATTGGAAGCGATAGCAATTCCGGCCACGTTTGTTGGATCCCCTGCACTATGAGGCCGTTGTTGCGTCTGAGGGATGGTGTCACAGACAGCATCGCCATATAGATATCTCTTGAAACAAGCGGGTTCACCTCGACTATCCGCGGCGCAGCGTACGACTGCGAGAAAGCCCAGCAACTCATACGGAGTTCCATATAGGCAAGATCTAACAGGAAGAGGCTGTCATAGTGCCTGAGCGGTTCGAGCCAACGCTGCACCTCCTTAAGTAACAAAGGATGCTGCGGAAGCTTCAGCCTCGACACGATGCCAGGCGCATCAATGGCTATTCCTTGTTCTGAATTCAACCAAAGGAAGCCGCGGCCTATCTCGCCGCCGAGGCCTCCGATGAATATCCTGCCGTTCAGTGGCTCTACGCTTGGATGCATCGTCATATTGGAGCCGGTGATGCAATGGCCGACGCGCAACTGCCAAGCTCTCGCTCCATTCGCGTCCGCTTCTACATATTCGAGCAGGCGATGCTTCAAGTCGAAGCGCCTTGCTAGTTCCCTCGAGCGCGTGACGTCCAGTTCCGCACCCGGGGCCTTGACTGTGACGAAGTCAATATCTCCGGCAAAACTACGGCAACAGCCGAGAAGAAGCCGCGTCTCGTTGCCCGCTGTAAGAGCCATTGTCCCAAGTCCGGTCCGCTGGATTGCCCGTATTGTGCGTTCGACTTTATCCACTATCAAGGCGACCGGTTCTGAGAGATTCTTGGCTTCCTCAATCTTGCCGGCAGGCCAATGCCGCACCGTCTGCATAGTTTCCATATCAAGATAGTGGTTGCACATTAGGCGTCTGATGCCGGTATGTGCAGTCAGTCCTGCTGGAAACCAGCCATCCTCATCAACGGTCAATCCTCGATACAGCTCGTTATCGAACCGTTGGCGGTAGGCTGCTGGGTCGAGAAGCAAAGCGGTCGTGGCGGCTGCAGTTTTGGTTTGAGGGTCGTAAACCAGGGAATTGCTGCCGTTCGCATCGAGATAGATACGTTGCGCAGAGGTTGTATCGAGTACGAAGACAAAACTGCCCGCTAGCCGGTAGATCTGTTCCTCAACCCACTGGTCGATATCGTTGATCTGATCCAGTGAATCGTCCAACCGTATGGAGGACGTGAGAATTTCCTCCGCGTCGGTATCGATGACGGTTCCTAGAAAAAGTCCTATTGAGCGGCCGGAAGCATCCAGCACCTCAACCCTGTTCAGTGGTTCAAAGACGTCAACGCATAGCGTTTCTAGACAGTGGCGCGTGGCACTCGCAGCCGTCGGGCAGTCGCCCCGCGAAACAATGAACTGTCCTTGGAAATCAGGGAGGGGAAACATGTGGCTGGTTCCAATCATCATTTTGCTAGTCAGCTTGACTTCCTATTTTGCTTTGGACTGGGAACTACTCGCCGCTCAAGGGGCGAAGATCCTCGTCCCAGGCATTGCCGGCCCAGTCACTGCGGTTGGTTGGAGCGAACGTCGCGATCTGACCGTAAATTCCGCAATGGCCATTGTGGCCGTAGATTTTTGAAAAACGGTTGCCAATGATCCGGATGTGGCCACTACTGGGCGCGAATGCCCCGGATTCGCCACCGTACACGCAGTAGGAACCGCCCGAAACAAGATTGCGTGTAATCGTCACGTTGCGCGCCGGGGCGAAATCCGAATAGACAACGATCGGAGCTGAAACGCCCTCCTGAGAAAGCAGAACCGTATTGTGGTCGAAGATAACATCGGTCGCTCCGCCATGATTGGAGATGCCCGAATGATGGTCGCCCGCCTTGTGGCCAAGATCGCGCACGAAATTTCCCTGTACTAGGCCCTCGCGCTCGATCGTAATACCGTTGGACACGTTCCAGATATTGTTTCCGCGAACGATCAGGCCCCTTGCACTGCCATAAACATCGCTTACGCCGCGGCTAGCCCGCTGATCTGCCGCGCCATCGCATCCCAGGAGATTATTCTCGATACGCGCGTCGTCGGCGTCATAGCCATCTGCGGGGCGACCGGCACGGACGGCAACGATGGAATCTGTGTCGCACGCGACTATCTTACTGTCACGCAGTGTGACATTCGGTGCGTCGATGACGACCTGTCCATGCACTTCGACGGCTTCGATCGTTGCTCCCGGCCCCGTGACGCGTAGCCTGCCCATGTTCGGCTCCCACGCCCATCCTGGGCCTGACGACACATCTTGCGGCACCCGTCGGAGGACGGTTCCGCGTGCAGGCCCGGTATTAGTCTCATCGGGATAGCCGCATACAGATGGGCGCTCGGCGCAATGCGTCTGTTCGGGGGCGGGCAGGCATGGTGACGAGCCGCCGCACACGTCATCTTTGCCCTCGGCAAGGGAGGCGCCAGACGCTGATAAAGTGGCCGACATAAGCATGGCAATGCTCCCCCACGCAGCATTGCGCAGCCTGACCGGTCGGAAGATGTTCCATGACGATCGGCTCAACCTCGGTCTGTTCGTCGGACAGCTGCCAATGGCATCGGCTCTACGCGATTTGCGCGCCAGAAATCCGATGACGCGATGGCCGAATCTGACTGCCTTCATTGCCCGGTTCTCCGCTCTATTAACCTTGCGACGGCTCGGTCACTGCCTTCGCAATTGTTGCTGTAGGGTCCTCCCCAATCAACCTCTACCAAGGACTCTAGGTGACGACTTTTGTGATAGTCACCGGCGCATCGACATGCTCTCTAGCGAACCGTTGTTTTTAGAGATCGCACCCATCACTGTCCTTAAAAAGGAGATGAAAGCTTTCTCCAGTGGCAATTCTGTTTGAGAGGCGGCGCCTAGTTCCTCTTCGTAAAATAGATCAATTTATATTGTTTTGTTCAATATATCCGCTGCTACGCAATTTGACCTAGAGTACGTCTGCAAGATGAACAAAAGTAAAACGCGTACGCAGGCGCGCCATTATAAAGTCTCGTCGTAACCGGAACCAATTTGTCATGCCGGATAGGCACACCGACGCCTGGTCGGGCAAAGACCCGACGCGCGGCCGAGAAGGCGCTTACTGCAACGCGAACAAGCAGCGACCATCGACGGTCGAGGCCATCGGCGACAAGCCAGTTATGTTGCCCGTCTGCGCCTCCGAACAGTTCAGGAGCTAGCCGGCCATATCACAAACACGCTACACCGGATTTGTGTTTGCGACGACGCGAGCTATATCCGTTTCGAGCCCCTTTCAAATTGCCGCATTGAGATCTATTGCTTTGCTCCCTATAAGCATTCGCGTCAGCGAAGGAGAGGCGGTTGCAGGCACGAAAGGCGATGATCATGCTATGGATGTTGCGCATGACCTGCGCAATCGCCCTGCTGCTTGTCAGCTTCGCCCATCAAACGCCATCCCTTGCAAAAGAGGCGTTCGCTCCTGCCGAGTTTGCAGAATATATCCTTCCTGACGGCACGCTTCCCGTTATCTGCATAGCGCACAAGGCAACCGGGATGGACAAGCATACGGCGCAGCAATTGCATGGCTGTGAAGCTTGCTGGATTGCCGCCTCGGTTCTATTGCCGGTTCCTGACAATGATCGCAGCAAACATCTTCCTGCCGCGACCCTTGCTTTGTGGCATTATGACGTTGAAGTGTCTTTCAGACGGATCATATCGCCAAACACTGGGCCCAGGGCACCACCCGGTCCGCCCGCATTTGCTTGAACCGGCAAATCGGCTCATCCGCAATGCCTGGCACAATAGGCGCCGATTTGCGCTGCGGATATCCGTTCGGCCATTGGTAGATCGAACCGCATCCAATTTCCATCTCACAAGGGGCGTTTTTCTTCCGACCGTCGCTTTCCGTCGTTGCGAGGAATCCCTCTGCTAGGAACACATTTTGAAAAAGCTGATCATTCTCATAACAAGCCTGTCTTTTGCCGGCCTGTTTGCTGCAGTCGCTACCGCCAATGACGTCAAGGTGGGCGCCATCGATATCGGACACCCCCGTGCGCGGGCCATGGTGCCCGGTGCAAAGGTGGGTGGCGGTTACCTTGAGCTTACCAACACCGGTTCTATCGATGACAGGCTTGTCAGCATTACATCCGAACGCGCGGCAACGGCGGAGGTCCACCAGATGAGCGTCGCCAATGGAGTGATGACAATGCGGCCGGTTGTTGACGGATTGACGATACCAGCCGGCAAAACGGTAGAACTCAAGCCGGGCGGTTTTCACGTCATGTTCATGGATGTTGCTAAGCCTTTCAAGGAGGGCGAAACGATCAAGGCGACCCTGACCTTCGAAAAGGCCGGTTCCGTCGACGTAGAATTCACTGTCGGAAACGCTGGAGGTGTAAAGTCGACTTCTCCGGACGGTCATCACGATATGGGCGGAATGGATATGTCAAAGCCGCAATAGCGTGCTTGTCGGCGAGTTTCAAAATGTCTCAGCAAGGGGAATTTCAATGACCCATTCTCGTTTCACAGCCCTGTTGCTCGTAGCGCTTCTCTTCACTGCAGGCCGCGCTTTGGCACACGCCCATTTGACTGACAGCCTCCCCGCCGACAAGGCAACCGTCGCGGCAGCGCCCGCGGAAATCGATTTGCATTTTTCCGAGGAACTCAACATCAATTTCTCGGGCGCAAAGGTCACCGGCCCCGGCAAGGCATCTGTCAAAACAGGCGATCCTGTTCTCGTCGACGAAGGCAAGACGCTAAAGGTCCCACTTTCGGAGCGGCTAGGTCCAGGGGCCTACTCGGTGGACTGGCATGTTCTTTCGACGGACGGACACAAATCAAACGGCAATTATAGCTTCACGGTCAAGCCGTGACTCCCGACTCTGCGCTCATCCTGTGCCGCTTTTCCCTTTATGGCTCTGCCATGTTCTTGTGGGGAGCGTCCGCGTACCTCGGCTGGTTCGTTCCATCGGGATTGTCTGCACAGGTGGGCCAGCAGTTGCACACCTGGTATCGGCTCGCACTGTTCCTGGTCATCATCACGACCGCCCTGACGCTTCCGCTGCAGGCTGCCACGATTGGCGAGGGGTGGGCCGACGCGTTTCAGCCGGAGATGCTTAAGTCTATCCTAGGCGAGACCAACGTTGGCCAGGCCTGGATTGGCCAGGCCTGCGCGACCGTCTTTCTGCTCCTGTCGTTCGTGGTGCCATTTGTCGGGCGACGCGCGGTAGCCGTCGGTGCAGCACTGCTTTTGATCAGCACGACGATGACCGGTCACGCCGCCATGAACAGTGGCTGGCTACGACCCCTGCACCGCATCAACGACGGTCTTCATCTCCTGTCGGGAGGCGCCTGGATCGGTGCGCTTCCCGCCATCGTGGTTATCCTTCCTAAACTTCGTGAATCAATGTGGCAGCAGGACGCTCGTCTTGCATTGACACGGTTTTCGACAGCGGGACATGTGGCCGTCGGGCTGGTGATCACAACAGGTATCGCCAACACCATCCTTGTCGTCAAAGCCCCTCCATTGGACTGGCAGATAGACTATCAACGTCTCCTCGGTATCAAGATCTTTATCGTCTGCCTTCTGGTCGGGATCGCGATCAACAATCGCTATATCCTTGTTCCGAGGCTCGGCCGGAGCGCGACGCTGGGATGGTTGACGTGGGCCACCATTGCGGAAATCGCTTTCGGCTTCCTTGTCCTTGGCCTTGTTGCCGTCTTCGGCACGTTGCAACCGACGTGAGCTTCTCGAGAGACCTACGTCAAATGACGGTGGCAGCACTTTTTTTTAGCTTTATCCTTGCCGTTCACCGTGCCATTTTTCCCGGCAAAGCTGCATTGATAGGGGACACAATGTTTTCAAAAACGAAAAGATTCAGCATTGCACTCGCGGCTTGCGTTCTTGTTCCCTCGCTTGCCCTCGCCCATCCAGGCGACGGCCAAACGATCGGTTTTTTTCATGGCTTCGTTCATCCGGTGACGGGACTTGACCATGTGCTCGCGATGGTCCTGGTCGGCATCCTCGCATGGCAGCTCGGCGGTCGTGCGCTATTCACCGTCCCGACCGGTTTTGTGTCGTTGATGGCTCTCGGCGGCGCACTTGGAGCAGCGAAGATCTCCGTGCCCTTTGTTGAAACCGGCATCGCCCTGTCCGTCATCGTGCTTGGTGCCGCTATTGCAATCGGAGTACGGACGCCGGTTGCCGTCGCGACGGGCGTCGTTGGTCTATTTGCAGTCTTTCATGGACATGCGCATGGCCTTGAGATGCCCGAAGCGGATGGCAGGATCGCCTATGCAGCCGGGTTTTTGGTGGCAACCGCAACACTGCACGGCCTTGGGATCCTGGTGGGCTGGCTAGTAGGCAAGGCAACCGAGCGCCACGGGAAGATTGTCACCCGCGCGGGCGGAAGTATTGCAGCACTGGCCGGTTTCGGCCTGCTCACCGGAATTATCTGACAATTTGGCGACAATGATCCCGGCCAATCCGAGCTCTATACCACGCGGCGCGCCTCGAGTGCCTCCTGTAGGGACCTCTGCACGATTGACGGTGTCGCCGGTTTTTTGACGACTCCGAGCGCGCCGCGGACACGACCCTCGACCATCTCGGGATTTCCCGTCATGAACACAACCGTAACGCCATACTCGTCGACAAGACGCTGACCAATATCAGGCCCCGTCGCGCCGTCTGCAAGATTAACGTCCACAAACGCAATGTCGGCCTTAGGCGCAAGCGATAGAGCCTGCTCGGTGTCTCGCGCGAGACCAACCACATCGAGGCCCATTTCCGTAACGGTCGCTTCCAGATCAAGCGCGATCAGGAACTCGTCTTCCACGATCATGACTTTGCGTGCGCCGTCTTCGGTGAACTTGTTTTCCACACGGCCGAACATAAGTGCCCCTTTAAACTCAAAACATCCACATCCACTTGACCGCCTTGGGCAGGCCTTTCGGAAACGGGACGAGGGCGAAATGGTTCCGGAATGCAGAGCTGTTGGTGCAAAACCGGTCGGAATTGACGAATTCCGGCTATGCATGCTCGCGGTCCGTGGGGTGTCTCTCAGACAGCGTTTTGCCAGTGTTGACAACTGGATAGAGAGTGCCGAGAGTGCAGGCCTGATCAGCGCCAGCATCTTGGGGGACCTATGTTTGTACGCGCGTTTTTTGCCGTCGCCGCGACCCTTATCTCGGTCAGCTCACCGGCAGCAGCTGCCGAGACCACACGTACCATACAGACGATACAGGATGCCGATTACTTCGGCTTCGACCTGCGCACGGAACAGAACCTCACCCTGGATCAGTGCAAGTCGTCCTGCATAGGCGACAAGTCCTGCAAAGCCTTCACCTACAATCCGAAGGTGAAATGGTGCTTCCTGAAATCCGACTTCAAGACGATGAACCCCTTCCCCGGCGCCATCGCTGGCAAGATCGTCGAGACTTCGGCCGCTAAGAAGGAACCGGATATTGGTGCCGCTCCCCGCCTCACCTTCCTGTCCGGCGACGTTATCCAGCAGGCCCGCGACGACAAGTCCAATCTTGAAGTGGCTGACGATCAGCAGAGCCAGAGTGCCGACAGCCTGATCGCCAATGGTCGCCTCGACCTGACATCAGGCAACGCCATCGACGCCGTGAAATCCTTTCGAAGTGCGCTCGCTCTCTCCGCTGATGATGCCGCCCTGTGGCTGGAGACGGCCCGCGCGGCTGACAGCTTCGTCAAGACCGACGACAACAATGGCAGCGACCTCTACGGACAGGCCGTCCTTGCCGCCGTCAACGGCTATGAGCTGACGCGGACGACGACGAGCCGTGCGGAGGCGCTGGCCGTCCTTGCCGCCGCCCTCGACAAGAACGCAAATTATCGCGCCGCACTCAACGCCTACAAGGCGAGCCTGGCACTGGTCGGCTCGAAGGATGTCCAGGCGGCGTTCCTGCAGCTGAAGGCGGCTCAAGGGTTTCGCATGACCGAGCACACTGTCGATGCCGACGGTGCAAACCCTCGCGCCTGTGCGACATTCTCCGAAACGCTGGTCAAGACGATCGACTACACCGCCTTCGTGACCTTGAACGGCGCCGCGCCCAAGGCTCTCGAGACCAATGACAAGCAGATCTGCATCGAGGGGCTGGCACACGGAGAGAACTACAAGATCGCCTTTCGTACTGGCCTTCCGTCTTCCGTGGACGAGGTCCTGGAGGCGCCGGTCAGCCTCGATATCTATGTCAAGGATCGCACGGCAAGCGTGCGCTTCACGGGGGACAGTTTCGTCCTGCCTTCGACCGTTCGTCGCGGGATCCCGATCGTTTCGGTCAACATGGCTTCCGCCAATCTC
The DNA here is from genome assembly GCF_014194695.1 of Rhizobium sp. BK399. GTDB lineage: Bacteria > Pseudomonadota > Alphaproteobacteria > Rhizobiales > Rhizobiaceae > Rhizobium. Next base: position 47,648 of record NZ_JACIAH010000022.1, read on the forward strand.
AAGCTCTATCGCATTGGCGATCGCGGTATCGCGCCGCTTTTGACGAGCTCGCAGTTCCTGACACAGCTTGATGGCTATAGCGCGCAGCGGATCGAGGACGAAAGCGGCGAACTGGTCTGGCAAGGCTCGATCGACGTCGCCAATGATCTCAACAAGGATGTCGTCACCAGCTTCCCGGTGGACGAGGCGCTGCCAGAGCGCAAACCGGGCGTCTATGTTCTGACGGCAACGGCGCCAAATGCCCCGAACCAGGACTGGAATGCCCAGGCGACGCAATGGTTTGTCGTTTCCGATATCGGCATCACGACTTATGCAGGTACGGATGGCCTCAATGTTTTCACCCGCTCGCTGGCCTCGGCAAAACCGATCGCTGGGGTCCAGCTGCAGCTTCTGGCGAAGAACAATGAGGTGCTCGGCACCGCGACCACGGACGAGAACGGCCGCGCAAAGTTCACCGCGGGTCTGATGCGTGCGACAGCTGCCCTGACGCCTGCTGTTATCACCGCCAGAAAAAATGATGCAGATTACGTCTTCCTCGACATGACCCGAGCGGGATTTGACCTCTCCGATCGGGGCGTCACAGGGCGCGCGTCTCCTGGCGCAATCGACGTCTTGAGTTGGACCGAGCGCGGCATCTACCGCGCCGGCGAGACGGTCCATGCCGCTGCTCTTGCCCGCGATACCGATGGCAAGGCGATCGAGAATCTGCCACTGACCTTCATCTTCCTGCGCCCCGATGGTGTCGAGGACCGCCGGATCGTCAGCCAGACCAGCAACGTCGGCGGCTATGCCATTGACCTGCCCGTTCAGGAAAGCGCCATGCGCGGTACCTGGACGATGAACATTCATACCGACCCAAAGGGCTCGCCGATCGCGACAAGAACCTTCCTTGTCGATGATTTCGTGCCCGATCGCACCGACATGGAGATCAGGACCGATGCAAAAATAATCGGTCCGGAGACCTCCGCGACAATCAACATCAGCGGCAAGTATCTCTACGGCGCGCCAGCGGCGGGTCTGTCGCTCGAAGGCGATGTCGTGATCAAGCCGACCCGCCAGGCGAAGGCCTTCCCCGGCTACTTCTTTGGCCTCGCCGACGAGGAAGCAGCCGAAGACACACGCCAGACCATAGAAGGTCTGCCCGACCTCGACGACAACGGCGAAGCCATCACCGAGTTGACTGTCGGCGATCTGCCGGGGACGACGCAACTTCTGAGCGCCACCGTCTACATCAGGATGCAGGAAGCCGGTGGTCGCGCCATCGAGCGGTCGCTTGTTCTTCCCGTCAAGAACCAGGGCCCAATGATCGGCATCAAGCCGGAATTCTCGGGCGACCTTGGCGAAAATTCGATCGCGAACTTCACGGTTATCGGCCTCGATGCGGATGGTCAGAAGCAGGCGATGAGTGGGCTGCGCTGGAAGCTCTATAGGCTGAACCGGGACTATCAATGGTACCGCGACGGTACAGCCTGGAAGTACGAGCCGATCTATACTGCCGAGCAGGTTTCCAACGGCAATGTCGATGCGTCTCTTGATGGTGCGAAAATATCGTCTGCAGTCGCCTGGGGGCGCTACCGCCTTGAGGTCGAAAGCACCGAGACCGATGGCCCTGTGACGAGCGTGGAATTCGACGCAGGCTGGTTCGTCCAGGCGACATCGACGGAAACGCCCGACGGCCTTGAGATCGCACTCGACAAGGACAGCTACAAGATTGGTGAGACGGCCAAGCTGAAGGTCTCGTCGCGCTACGCCGGCGAATTGATGATCGCCGCAGGAACGGAAAATCTCGTGGCCGTGCAGAACGCTTCAATCGGCGAGAAGGGCGGCGAAGTCGATATCCCCATCACCTCCGACTGGGGTGCCGGTGCCTACGTGACCGCCACGCTTTTTCGCCCGGGTGATGCGCAGGAAAGCCACATGCCGATGCGCTCGATCGGCGTGAAATGGCTAAAGGTTGATCCGGCGGAGCGTGCGCTTCAGGTCGCGATCAATGCGCCTGAAAAGATGCTGCCGCGCTCGTCCTTGCCAATCACCCTTGCCGTTGCCGGTGCCAAGGCCAGCGAGGACACTTATGTGACCGTTGCCGCGGTCGATGTCGGTATTCTCAATCTGACCCGCTACGAACCGCCCAACCCAGAAGACTGGTATTTTGGCCAGCGGCAGCTTGGGCTTGAGATCCGTGATCTCTACGGACGGCTGATCGACGGTTCGCTCGGCGCTACCGGCAAGCTGAGGACAGGCGGGGACGGAGGTGCTGTGGCACTTCAGGGAAGCCCGCCGACGCAAAAGCTTGTCGCCTTCTTCTCCGGCCCCGTGAAACTCGATGCCGATGGCAAGGCAACCGTCAACTTCGAAATTCCGCAGTTCAACGGCACGGCCCGCGTCATGGCGGTCGCCTGGTCGAAAGCCGGCGTTGGCCACGCAACGAAGGACGTCGTCATCCGCGATCCGGTCGTGGTGACGGCGAGCCTCCCGCGCTTCCTGGCGCCTGGAGATACGTCCGAACTTCGGCTCGATATTGCCAATACGGATGCGCCAGCAGGCGATTTCAAGCTGACTGTTGCCGGTAATGAGGCTGTGGGGGTCAATCAGCCCGCCCAGACGATCCATCTGGAGGCGGGAGCCAAATCAGCCGTCACGCTGGCTGTCGTCGGCAAGCAGCCGGGCAATGGCAGCGTTTCGATCAATCTTGTTGACATGGCCGGGCTGCCGCTGGATCAGACGGTCGACGTCCCTGTCCGACCGGCCGTCCTGCCGATCACCGAACGCCGTGTGCTCGCGCTCAATCCCGCCACCAAGCTGACCGTCGACAAGGCATTGCTGGCAGACAGCGTATTGCCGGGCGCCTCCGTCAGCGTCAGCGTCACACGTTCTGCCGCCTTCGACATTCCGGCTTTGCTGATGTCCCTCGACCGCTATCCGTTCGGTTGCGCCGAGCAGACGACCAGCCGGGCCTTGCCACTCCTATATCTGAGCGAGCTGGCAGGACAGGCTGGCCTGGACGATGATGCGGATGTCAAGAAACGGGTACAGGATGCGATCTACCGCGTGCTTTCCTATCAGGCTTCGGCGGGAAGTTTTGGCTTGTGGGGACCGGATAGCGGCGACCTCTGGCTCGATTCCTATGTCACCGACTTCCTGACCCGCGCACGCGAGCAGAGATATGATGTCCCCGAGCGTGCTTTCGCACAGGCACTTGAGAACCTTCAGAACGCGCTGAGCTACGACGTCAATGTCAAGGATCAGGGCGACCAGATCGCCTATGCGCTCTATGTTCTTGCCCGCAACAAGAAAGCCGCGATCAGCGACCTGCGCTACTATGCCGACACTGCCATCAACGACTTCCCGACGCCACTAGCCAAGGCTCATATTGCTGCGGCACTGGCCCTCTACGGCGATGCGATCCGTTCGAAAAACATCTTCGTCGACGCCCTGCAGATGTCTGAGCAGTCGATGGTAACGCGCGTCAACCTTTCGAGGACGGATTACGGCTCGATCCTGCGGGATGGGGCTGCAATCCTGGCGCTTGCCGCCGAGAGCCGTCCTGTTCCACCCGTGGTTCCGGAACTGGCGAAAGCAGTCGCCAAGGAATGGAACCGCAGCAAGTACACAAGCACGCAGGAACAAGCCTGGATGCTGCTTGCCGCGCGGGCCATCCAGGGCGGTGATGATTCGATCAAGATCGATGTCAACGGCGCGTTGCACAATGGCGCCTACATGGCAAAGATGACAGGCGACGCCTTGCTCGGCAACAGCCTTGCGCTCATCAACCAAACCGGCGAACCCCTATCGGCTGTCGTGACGACGGTTGCAGCCCCCGTCGTGCCGCCGCCCGCGGGTGGTGATGGCTTTGCCATCGAACGTAACTACTACACGATGGATGGCGAGGAGGCGAATGTCACCGGGGCCACGCAGAACGAACGCTATGTCGTTGTCCTGCACATCACGGAAAGCAACAACTGGCCGTCGCGGATCGTCGTGACGGACCTGCTGCCTGCCGGCTTCCAGATCGACAATCCGAGCCTGGTCGACAGCGCCCAACTGACGAACTTCGACTGGATCGGCGAGGTGACGGCTGCCCATACCGAATTCCGCAATGACCGCTTCGTGGCCGCATTCAATCGGTCGGCGGACGACAATCGTGAGATCAATGTCGCCTATGTCGTGCGTGCCGTGACCCCCGGCACCTACGATCATCCGGCGGCCGTGGTCGAGGACATGTATCGGCCGCAGCTGTCTGCGCGTACAGCAACCGGCAAGATGGAGGTCACCGCAGCGTCGAAATGAGGCTTGGAAGAAAGCTTGCGATCGGAAGCGCTGCCGGCATCGTCCTTGCCGGTGCCGGACTGGTTTTGCTCGATGCCGCCGACCGGACCTATCCGCCGCCTCTCACGACGGCGGACATGGTCTCGGCCGAAGTGCTCGACCAGGACGGTCAGCTGCTGCGCGCCTTCGCAATTCCCGGGGGCCTCTGGCGTCTGAAGACGACCGTGGCCGACGTCGATCCGCGGTTTCTCAAGATGCTGGTCGCCTATGAGGACCGGCGGTTCTACACCCATGCGGGCATCGACCTGCAGGCCATCGGACGTGCCGCTCTCCAACTCGTCACCCATGGCCGCATCGTCTCAGGTGCATCGACGCTGTCAATGCAGGTCGCCCGGCTCATCGAGCCGCGGCAGGGCCGCTCGCTGTCGGCGAAACTCCTGCAAATGGCGCGCGCCATCCAGATTGAGCGGCGGCTTTCCAAGGAACAGATCCTCAATCTCTATCTGACGCATGCGCCTTATGGCGGGAATCTCGAGGGAGTGCGCGCCGCAAGCCTTGCTTACTTTGGCAAGGAGCCGCGACGGCTGACTGTTGCGCAGGCCGCTCTCCTTGTCGCGCTGCCACAGCTGCCGGAAGGGCGCCGGCCGGACCGCAATCTGGTGGCAGCCGAAACGGCTCGCAAACGGGTGCTGGAGCGCGTCGCCGTTGCCGACGTTGTCGGCGAAGGTGAGACGGCGCGTGCGGACGTCGTCCCCGTGCCATCGGGACGCATGCAGCTCCCGGCGCTTGCGGCCCATGTTGGCGAAGCAGCACGACGCACGGATCCAATGGCGCTGCGATACCAGACAACCCTGAAGAAACAGGTGCAGGCCGGATTGGAAGCCGTCGCCCGCGCCTCCGCCCCGAGACTCGGCCCGAAACTGTCGATTGCCATGGTCATGGCCGATGCGCAGACCGGCGACATCGTCGGTGAGGTTGGCTCGGCCGACTATTTCGACGCCAGTCGGTCTGGCTGGATCGACATGACGCGCTTCAGCCGTTCGCCGGGCTCCACCCTGAAGCCATTCATCTACGGCCTCGCCTTCGAGGAAGGTCTTGTCAGCCAGGAGACGATCATCGAGGATCGCCCCGCCGATTTTTTCGGCTACCGGCCGCGCAATTTCGACATGAGCTATCAGGGCGATGTCACGGTGCGCGAAGCGCTGCAATTGTCGCTGAACGTTCCGACGGTCAAGTTGCTCGATTCCATCAATCCGGCCAAGCTGCTGATCCGCTTTCGCCGTGCCGAGGTGCGGCCACTGTTGCCACCGAACGAAACACCTGGCCTCGCAATCGGGCTCGGGGGCCTCGGCATCACGCTGAAGGATCTGGTGCAGCTTTACACCGCCCTCGCAAACCGCGGCCAGCCAGTCCGCATCGGCGATGGCGTCAACGACCAGCCGGGCAAGATCGATGGCGAGGGCATGCTGGATCCGGTGGCCACCTGGAATGTCGCCGACGTCCTCTCGGGCGTCATTCCGCCGGCTGGCGCTCACAAACGCGGCATCGCGTACAAGACGGGCACCAGCTACGGCTATCGTGATGCCTGGTCCGTCGGATATGATGGCCGTTACGTGCTCGGCGTCTGGGTCGGTCGACCCGACAATGGTGCCGTGCCGGGCTTGACGGGCTACGGAACTGCTGCCCCCATCCTGTTTGAAGCCTTTGCAAAATCAGGAATTGCGACGACGCCCCTTCCCCGCCCGCCCTCGGGAGCGGTTCGCATTGCCCAGGCCGACCTGCCGATCAGCCAACGGCGCTTTGCCATCAATCCGGGTGGCCTCCTTGCGATATCGGGCCGCGAGCAGGCACCGCAGATCGTGTATCCGCCCGAGGGGGCGCACGTTGATCTTGGGGCACGGCGCGGAGATGGCTCGCCGCTGATGCTGAAGCTGCAGGGCGGGCGGGCACCCTTCCGGTGGTTAGCCAATGGCAAGCCGCTGCCGGATGTGTCGAAGCGGCGGACCAACCAGTGGATCCCGGACGGTGCCGGCTATTCAAAACTCACCGTGATCGACTCCATGGGTCGGGCAGCAAGTGTCGGCGTCTATATCGAGTGAGAAGGGTCGCCCCTGGATCAACCAGGGGCCAGATTTCGGTGTCGGAGGCAGGATGAAATCCCCTGCTCTGGACGTGACACCTCCAACTAGCGACTGAACGGGTGAAGTCGGCGTAGACGGTTGGCTGCATAGCCAAAAGCGACACCGATCGTTGCACCGAGAGCCTTCACGGCAGCATCGTCGAGCCTGGCATGACGGCTGGCGGACAAATATTGCAGCAGTTCCATTGCCGCTGCCCCTGCTATCACGAGGATCGCGCAGGTTAGAAATTGGCGAGGATAAGCCATGACGAAAAGCCCGGCCATCAGCGTGAAGGCAAGGGCCCGATCATAATTGACCGGCATCACGTCATGCGGTCTCATCCCGATCGGTGAAACGGTCACGAACACAATAGCGCCAAGCCACAGCCACGCTGCTGTCTTTATCAGTCGATCCATCGGCGCACGATAACCGACAGGACCTGCGGCCTCCAGTCAGTCGAATTGCTGAAACCATTTTTGGGCGAGAATGACCGATATTTCACCGCTCCGTCTGATTTTCTATTTTTATTCAATACCTTGGCCGCGCTGTCGCCGCGGTAAGCCGAAGGAGGTACGTGTCACGAAAAAGTGTTCTGGCTATATTAGACCGACCTTAATCGGTTGATTGTTGGAATCGTCTGGGTCCCCTTGTTTGCGTTCTGTTTCCACCTGCGTCATGACCGGCACACGGCCCCCAAAGAGGTGAGCATGAACGAAAACGACGAACCGCTGTGGGAGCTTGATGAAGAGCTCTCGACATTGACGATCAGCTTTCCGACGGATCCACCGGTCGCACTCGTTCTCGACGCGGCAGCTGTTTCGGAACTCATCGAGGGTGCCGGCCAGGTCAGGGCGAAGATGGCGACGCCCCATTCCGAGGATTGGCAGGCAGGTCAAATGGTCGACGCCGTCCTCGATCCACGGTGGTATTCGGAGCCCGACGCCTTGCTGGAAGAATCGCTCCTCCACATTCGCGATCCCCGCTATGGCTGGTTGCACTATGCCCTTCCCCGCGAGTCTGCCAAGGCCCTGGGAAAGCTTCTTCTCCGCCAGGCAAAAGGCGGCCTTGAGGACGACGGACGACAGCGGTCGAACTGAACTTTTTCACGCGCAAAGGTGAGGCATGCTACCGCTTTTGCCTGACGTGCAATCAACGCCTGGTCGTGCTTTTATACTCTGGCAAGAGGGATATTTGTTTCGGGTATCATTTCAGTACCTGCTAAATTGTTTTGACGACGGACTGTGGCCTGCCTCCGGCGGGCCACTTATTTTTTCTGAAGCGTTCCTGCTGTGATTTTTGCTCGACATGCCCCTTGACCTTCCAATGGCTGAAAGGTCTATAAAACCTGTCTGGGCAAACCTCGACCTCACCCCTGTCGCCCCCTTTCGCGCGCTCCATGAGCGAAGCCTTCTTTTTTTTCTGGCTGCGGGAATAAATCGGCGCGGGCATCCGTATACTCAATCATGGAACGGAAAGAACGCTCATTCGATGTCATTGGCCAGCTCGCAGCGCTTCGCCGCTACGCGCGCTCGCTCGTGCGCAATTCGGATGACGCCGAAGATCTTGTTCATGACGCACTGGTGCGGGCCTATGAAAAAAAGCAGAGCTTCCGTCGCGGCGGCAATCTCCGCACCTGGCTGCTTTCGATCATGCATAACGCCCATATCGACCGGGTGCGCCAGAACCGCTCGCTTGCCCGCAGGCACGACGAGGCAGCGGTTGAAGCGGACCAGTCGATAGAAGCCGGCCAGGAACACGCCGTGCGCCTGCAGCAAGTGCGAGACGCCTTCTTCAAGCTTCAGGAGGAACAGCGCGAGGCCCTTCACCTGGTGGCCATCGAGGACCTGTCCTACCAGGAAGCGGCCGCTGCCCTCGGAATTCCGATCGGCACGTTGATGTCGCGTATTTCGCGCGCCCGTGCCCAGCTGCGGGAATTCGAGGAAAAGACACCCCGTGCGCCCCATTTGAGACTGATCGGAGGGAACGGCAATGAAGGCAATTGATCCTATCATCGACGCTGATCTCGACGCCTATGTCGACGGACAACTCGATGTGGCAAGACGCATCCAGGTCGAGACGTTCCTCTCCGAAAACCCCGCCATCGCGGCAAAGGTCATGGCAGATCTCAGCATGCGCGGGGAATTGCGCCTGGCACTTGCCAGCGGAAGCGCCTTTGGCCGTCCGGAGACGCGCGACGCGGCGAGACGCCTGGAGCGTGGACTTGCCTATGGCCGGATCCTGCACTCGGTGCAGCGGATCGCAGCCGTTGGTATCCTGGTGGCGGCCGGGTGGATCGCCCACACCTCCTTCGGTGCCTTCACCGCAACCGAGGTCGCCGCCTCGGTTCCCGCGCCCGCCTATGTCGAGGATGCGGTGCGCGCCTATCAGACCGCCCTGCTTCGCCAGTCCGTCCCGTCACAGACGGTGGCAAGCTACAGGCCGGAGGACATTCGCGCCGCAACGGCGATCGTCATGCCGCAACTGCCTGATGATTGGGCGATCGCCGACGTGCAGATATTCCCGTCCGAGTTCGGGCCGAGCGTCGAGATGGCCATCAAGACTGCCCAAGGCAAACCGCTCTCGCTGTTTGCCGTTCGGCCCGGTGGATTTGCCGTACAGCCTGTCCACCATGTCGCACTTCATCGCGCGGAAGCCGCCTACTGGCAGATCGGCGACGTCGCCTATGCGCTCGTTGCCGGCGACCGTGACATCAATCTGGATGCGGCAGCCGACAAGCTCGCCCGCACCCTCTACTAGCTAGTTCAACCGAGGAGATCAGTATGAACCCGACCAATCCGCGTTTTGGCTACGGCTCGGCCGCTGGCTCGCAGGCGCTGTTCGATGAGGGACTGCGCCAGCATATGCTGCGCGTCTACAACTACATGGGCCTTGGCCTCGTCATCACAGGTATCGTCGCACTCGTCGTTGGTAGCACGCCGGCGCTCTACGTGCCGATCTTCCAGTCCCCGCTGAAGTGGGTCGTGATGCTTGCGCCGCTCGCATTTGTCTTCTTCTTCTCCTTCAAGATCCAGACGATGTCGGCGAGCGCCGCACAGATGACCTTCTGGGCGTTCTGTGCAGTCATGGGCCTGTCGCTCGCATCGGTCTTCCTGGTATTCACCGGCACCAGCATCGCACGGACATTCTTCATCGCTGCAACCATGTTTGGTGCGACGAGCCTCTATGGATACGCAACCAAGAAGGATCTGTCCCGCTTTGGCTCGTTCCTGATGATGGGCCTGATCGGCGTGATCATCGCGAGCATCGTGAACATCTTCCTCGGCTCGAGCGCCCTCCAGTTCGCGATCTCCGTCATCGGCATCCTCGTCTTCGTCGGCCTGACGGCTTACGACACGCAGAACATCAAGGAACAGTACTCCGAAAACTACGATCAGGAATCGAACCAGAAGCTTGCCGTCTTCGGCGCGCTCTCGCTCTACCTGAACTTCGTCAACATCTTCCAGCTCCTCCTCAATTTCACGGGCGAGCGGGAATAAAGGGACAAGCGCTTCTGGGGGCAATGGAAGCGCTTCTGCGCCCGGTTCGCACTTCTGTGACAGGATGCGCGGACCGGGTGCTCACCTGGAAAAACGGCCGGGCTTCAAACCTGGCCGTTTTTTTGTCTTTTGATCAGATGATGCCCCAGGCGCGATAGCGCCCTCGCCCGGTGATTTCGCGGATCCCGATGTCGTTCAGAAGATTGAGGGCCCCGCGGCTGGTCACCCGCAACTCGCGCGCCACCATTGCCGACGACACCATTGGTCGTGACAGGACAAAATCGGCAAGCTGCGGCAGGCTGCTGTTCGAACGGCGGTCCCTGAAGCGGACTTCCATCTGTGTGCGCGCCAGAACCAGACGATCCATTTCCTTCAGGCCGGCGGTAGCGCTTTCCACCATCGCTTCCAGAAATGCCTGCAGCCTGGTCAGCCGATCACGCGACCTTCGTCTTTCGTGCCGTATCATCTTCAGGCCGGCATAGAAGGCAAAGAGATGCGAGGTAACCTTGCCGCGGGAGCGCAGGTAGCTCGAGACAAGCAGGCCGCCAAGCCAGTGCTGGCGACGCAGCGGCTCGATCCGCTCCCAGGCCTCGAAAATCACGGCTGCACCCAATGTGACGGGCAGCGCGTCGGCAATGGCAACAGTCTTGCGCCAGGCGCGCAGCCGCGCCGCTTCATCCCATTCCTCGTCGTCGAACAGGCCGAGCGGATCATCAATTCGCTTTTCGCGGGCCTCATCACGCGGTTCGGCTGGCGCCGGTGCAGCGGTGTTCCTATGGCTGTCCAGCAGCCTTTGTGAGCGCTCCAGGATGGCATCGATCTCTGCCAGCTCGGCGGAAAGCGCGTCCTCCTCGTCGTCCGCCTCCGCCTCGCCTGAGACCGGCTCGTCGAACTTTGACGTTTCACCCCCACCCTCCCCTTCCACGCCACCGGCAAGGACGGCGAGACCGGCTGGACTCAAGGCCCAGTCAGGTGCGGCGAACCAGACTCGCCTTCGCAAACGCAGAACCGCGTGCGCGATCGTCAGCTCATGGCTCGGCGTGCGTGAATCCATATGGGCGTCGTGCAGCACCAGGTCCTCGACGTGAACGAGCTCCCCCGCCACCCAGAGAGCCCCAACGGCATCGAAGAAGTGCCGGCGTTCACCAAAACCGTCGGAAACGGATTCACGCGCGGCGCGCTCGTCCAGCCTCGCCAGACTGTCCTCGGCCTGAACGACGGCCGGCAACAGGCTGATCAGCAGCGGACTGTCGATTTCATAGCGCATTGTTAGCTTTTTCTATTTCCTCACAACGGAACTCAAATCACGCTTAACTTCACTCATGGATGACATGATTTGGCGGCGCTTGAACAGAGCCTTTCAGGGGGAAAAGGCAACGGCAGTGGATAAACCACTGATCTGGTCGGTTGAAGCTACTTCGCGCTCTTGAACGCGTCGTAGAGTTCATCGAGCCGGCCAGAGAGGTAGTCGCCGAAATCAGCCGCATCGCCGGTCTTCAGCGCAATCGTGAAGGAATCTCCGGTCTTGCGGATGCGCCCCCTGATCTTGCTGTCCTGAGGTGTCCATTCGAACCCCGTCGCATCCTGCTTTTCCAACTTCCTTGCGAGCTCTGCGACCACCAGATCAAAGCGACGATCCGTGCCCTCGCTGGTGAACTGCTCCGACGCAAGCAACGTCCGCAGCCTCGAGGCTGTCGCACTTGTCCAGCCTTGCGCCAGCGCAAGCCATTTGCGGCGTCCGGCGGCGGGAGCAGCGCCGATGGCGACGATGACGTCCATCGGAATGGTCTTGGCGACCGAGATGAGCTTCGACAGTTCCGTCTTGTCGGTCGACAAGGCCTTCATGATGACGGGTCGCTCGAACCCCTTGCTCTCGAGATTGAATGCAAAGACGGCGCGCTCGACATAGGAGAGGTTGCGCCGCGCGGAGTTCTCGATCCCTTGTGCGATGACGACATCGACATCGTCGAGCTTTCGGATGATGGCCTGGACCTTTCGCCCGAGCAGTCGGACGGCCTGAAGTCGACGGTGGCCATAGACCACCTGGTAGCGCTGGTCGTCGTCAGGATGCACCCGAACCAGGATGGGCACCTCCTGGCCATTTTCCCCGATCGAACGGACCAGCTCGTCGTCGAGGTCCCGGGGCATGTCGGCCAGTCGGTCCCGGACAAAGGACATGTCGATGGCATCGGGTTCGAGCTCCACAACGCGCTCGCCGGATAGCAGGGCCTCCTGCATTGCCCGGCTTTCCTCCTCCATCCGTCCGAGCGTCAATGCCATCGAACGGACCGGGCCAGCCGGCCCACGGGTGGAAGCGTCGTCATCCAGGTTGGCCGCGGCCAACTCCTGCGCCGTATCGTCGAACAGTCCCTTCAGTCGATCGCGTCTGCTCATGAGCGGCCCCACGCCTTGTGAATTCCTGCCAGCACTTCGCCATTCGCCGCGTTGACGGATTCCAGTGCCCGGTCATAGGTCGAGCGTCGTACCTGGCCGCGCTCGATCTCATAGAGGGACTGCTTGGTCAGCCCGGCATCGGCAATTGCCGTTGACTTCAGGATGGTCGCCGTCAGCACGTCTTCCCCGAAGAGATTGCGCAGCAGTGCGACGATCTGAGACTGCGGTGCGTCGAATGGCTCGTGGCGGGTGACGACGTATTTGATGAAGTCGTGCTGCAGGTCGCCGCCAGCCTTTCTAACCACCGACAGCAGGTCTGACGTCATCAGCAGGAATTGCGACATGGAGGCGACGTCGACCATCTGTGGATGCACCGTGATCAGCAGCGAGGTCGCGGCACAGACGGCGCCAAGTGTCAGGTAGCCGAGCTGCGGAGGGCAATCGATGACAACGATGTCGTAGTCAGCCTCGACCTCCGATATGGCGACGCCCACGCGCCGAAAGAAAAGCTCTCCGGATCGCTGGCGGTCGCCAAGGGCACGCGGCGTCTCATGCTCGAACTCCATGAGCTCGAGATTGCCGGGGACGAGATCCAGGCCGTCGAAATAGGTTTTCCGCACAATGTCCTTCAGTGAACGGCGGCTGCTGTCATAGCGAATGGCTCCGTAGAGCGTATCGCCATCGGCAAGGTCGAATTCCGGCTGCACGCCAAGCATGGACGACAGCGACGCCTGCGGGTCGAGGTCGATCGCCAGGACCCGGTAGCCATTCAACGCCAGATACTGGGCAAGGTAGAGCGTCGTAGTCGTCTTGGCCGAGCCACCCTTGAAGTTCGTCACAGCCAGCGTCTGCAGTTTTTCGCCGGGGCGCCTCTGCGGCAGATAGGACAGGGCATCCTTCGGCTTGATGCGCGCCATGTGATTTCGCAGCTCATTGATTTGCGCCAGTGTGTAGGATCGGCGGCCATTGATGGCGATATCCGGCTGCGGCCCCTTGCCGTCGAGTGAAAGCTGCCGGAGATAGCCATCGGAAACACCGATCATCTGTGCCGCCTCACCCGAGGTGAATGTGCGCAGGGTCTTCTGCGACAGGGGCGGAAAGAGCTTCTCACGCAGAAGCTTCAGTTGACGCGAGAGCTGACTGGCGTGCCGCTCGATGCGCACGTCGGTTGTCGATACGCTAATGTTGTCCAAAACACCCGATCCCTATCAATGCGCTTTTTTATCAACATCGCGCTAAAAAGCGTATCGAAGATGCCATGATTCGCGAATCGCAACAATACGATCAGGCCTCAGCATGCGAGTTGGCCGCGGCCAACTTTTCTCCTCCTCCCTTGCCGTTGCCCTGGCAATCGGCCAGAAGGACCTGGTTCAGCAAAGGAAGGCGCCGTGCGACATATCGAGATCATCGGCATAGGAACGGGTAACCCCGAGCATGTGACGGTACAGGCGATCAACGCCATGAACCGTGCCCATACGATCTTCATCCCCACCAAGGGAGCCGCAAAGGACGGGCTTGCCGCAGTCCGTCGCGAGATCTGCAGCCGCTACCTCACCAATGGCACCACCGCCATCGTGGAATTTGCCGTGCCCCAACGGCTCACCACAGGGCAGGCCTATCTGGAGAGCGTTGACGACTGGCACGGAGCCCTCGCCGAGGTCTACACCAAACTGATCGCGGCGTTGCCACAAACCGCTGTCGGCGCATTTCTAGTCTGGGGCGATCCCAGTCTCTACGACAGCACGATCCGCATTCTCGAGCGCGCCTACTCGCTCCAGACGGTCGAATTCGATGTCTCCGTCATTCCGGGGATCACCAGCATGCAGGCGCTCGCGGCCAGCCATCGCATCCCCCTCAACCTTGTCGGCAAGCCAGTCGAAATCACCACCGGCCGCCGCCTCGCCCAGTTCGGAAACCAGGCGGACACCACGGTTGTCATGCTCGACGGCGAGCTTGCCTTCTCGAAGATCGACGATCCGGAGGCCGAAATCTTCTGGGGCGCCTACCTCGGAACCCCCGACGAAATCACCCATGCCGGGCGACTTGCGGATGTCGCAGACGACATTGTCAGGTCCAGGGCAGAAGCGCGTGCACGCCACGGCTGGATCATGGACATCTATCTGTTGCGCAAGGGGCAGGACTTCGACGATCTTTGACCAGATCCCGGTTTTGCTCCACGGTCCGATCATGTAAGGACGTGGCCGAGGCAATATGATGATGACGACGCACCGACAGCTGGAGGAAGAAAGCCCCGGGAATGCGCACCCGCATGGGATCCGGCGCGGCGCCTGCCCCACGCTTTTCGAGCCGATGCAAACCGGCGATGGTCTGCTCGCTCGTTTGAGGCCAGTTGCAGGAACCCTTTCGTTGAGGCAGTTCTCGCTCCTGGCCGAAGCGGCTGAACGCCTTGGAAACGGTCTTCTGGAAATCACCTCACGCGGCAGCCTGCAGGTGCGCGGCCTTCGCGGGGAAACCGCCACCCAATTTGCAAACGAGGCCGAAGCTGCGGGCCTTCTGATCCCCGGTGGTCCGGCGATCGAGCTGTCGCCACTTCATGGGCTCGCGCCAAAAGAAATCGGAAATCCCGCTCCGGTCGAGACGATGCTGAGGGCAAGGCTTTCTGCGCAGCTCGCCTCACCCCTAATCGCCCCGAAACTCTCTGTTCTGCTCGACGGCGGCGGTGGCGACGGGATCTCACCCCTGTTCGCCGATATCAGGATTATGGCAGTCTCGCCGGACAACTGGCAACTTGCCATCGACGGCAATGGCAAGACCGCGATCCCGCTTCTGACAGGCGATGCCGAGGCCTGCGTGCGTGCTGTCGCCGATCTTCTTGACCTGCTGATCTCTCTTGGTCGCCACAGGCGATGTCGCGACATTCCACGGCTGACGCTTCAGTCGATGTTCCCGTTGATGCCTGCCCAGCATCTTGTCGACCGGGATAGATCCGACATATCCCTGACAGGCTGCTTTCCGCTTGCCGACGGGTCGCTCGCTGTCGGTCTCAGGCCACGCTTTGGACAGATCCGGGCCGATCAGCTGCTTGCCTTCTTTAGCCGTGCGGAGGCGATCGGTGCCGGCGAGGTCAGGCTCGCCCCCGGTCGGGTCCTGCTCCTCACCGGCCTTCGGGCTGACGCAGCCCTGGCGATTGCCGGCTCCGCTGCAGATCACGGTCTTTCTGCCGACAGCCATGACCCCTCCTCCCACATTGCTGCTTGCGCGGGTGCCGGCGCCTGCGCCTGCGGCCATTACAGTACAAGGACGCTCGCCGAAGCGATCGTTGCGACGTCGGCCGATCTCCTCGATGGCTCCATGGTCGTCCATTTCTCCGGCTGCGCCAAAGGATGCGCCCTTCGTTCGCGCGCCCTCACCCTTGTCGGCTCCGAAGACGGCTATCGCCTGATGCTTGATGGCACCCCGCTCGACGCCCCGGACGCACAGATCGCTAGCGGCGGCGCCGAATCCGCTATAGAGAACATCGCTCGCTTCATCAAAAACGAGAGACGTGCTGGCGAATCGGCTAGGTCCTGCCTTTCAAGGGCAGGAAAGGCTGCCGTCATCCGGGCGTTGCGACAGGAATAGACATGCCAGACTACGACTACATTAAGAGTGGCGACACCATCTACGAGCGATCATTCGCAATCATTCGCAGTGAAGCCGACCTGTCGCGGTTCTCGACAGAGGAGGCCGATGTTGCCGTTCGCATGATTCACGCATGCGGCCTTGTCCAGGCTGCCGACAGCTTCCTGTTCTCGCCTGGCGTGGTAAAGGCTGCACGCATGGCCCTTCAGGACGGGGCGCCGATCTTTTGCGACGCCGAAATGGTTGCCCATGGCATCACCCGCACCCGCCTGCCCGCCCACAACGATGTGATCTGCACATTGCATGATCCACGAACGCCAGGCCTTGCGAACCAGACCGGTAACACGCGTTCAGCCGCCGCACTCCACCTCTGGCTGGACCGCCTCGCAGGCAGCGTTGTGGCGATCGGCAATGCTCCAACGGCCCTGTTCCACCTCCTCGAATTGCTGCGAGACGGCGCGCCTAAGCCGGCTGCGATCATCGGCATGCCCGTTGGTTTTGTCGGTGCCGCGGAATCGAAGGATGCACTTGCCGATAACGCCTACGGCGTGCCCTTTGCAATCGTACGTGGTCGCCTCGGCGGCAGCGCCATGACTGCCGCTGCCATCAACGCTCTGGCGAGGCCTGGCCTATGACCGGTACTGGCCGTCTCATCGGTGTCGGAACCGGACCGGGAGATCCCGAACTTCTGACCGTCAAGGCCATCAAGGCGATCGATGCCGCCAAGGTCGTTGCCTATTTTGCCAAGCGGGGCAGGGGCGGCAACGGCAAGGCCATCGTCGAGCACCTGCTTGGCGACAAGATCCTGCTGCCTCTCTATTATCCGGTCACGACCGAGATCGAGACCTCGCACGAGTCCTACCGCAACCAGATCACGTCCTTCTATGACGAGTCGGCCGCCGCGGTCGCCGATCATCTCGACGTCGGTCGGACCGTTGCCGTCCTTAGCGAGGGCGACCCGCTGTTTTACGGCTCCTACATGCATCTCCACGTCCGCCTCGCGAGCCGCTACCCGACAGAGGTCATACCCGGCATCAGCGCCATGTCCGGATGCTGGTCGCTTGCCGGCCTGCCGATCGTGCAGGGGGACGACGTGCTATCCGTACTGCCTGGTACAATGGAGGAGGGGGAGCTGCGGCGCAGGCTTTCTGACACCCAGGCGGCGGTGATCATGAAGGTCGGACGGAACCTTCCGAAGATCCGCCGTGCGTTGGAGGCGTCCGGGCGCCTTCCGGACGCGGTCTACGTTGAACGCGGGACGATGGCCAATGCGGCAATGACGAAACTGGCAGACCGGCCCGACGGCGAAGCGCCGTATTTTTCGCTGGTGCTGGTGCCGGGTTGGGAAGCACGGCGATGACGGGCAAGCTTTTCGTAATCGGCACGGGCCCGGGCAACCCCGAGCAGATGACACCGGAATCGCGCGCTGCCGTTTCGGAGGCAACGGATTTCTATGGCTATGGTCCCTATCTCGATCGACTTGAACTGAGGCCGGACCAGCGTCGGCGCGCATCGGACAATCGTCAGGAACTTGACCGAGCCACCGAGGCCCTGAAGGCCGCTGCCGACGGCGCCAACGTCTGCGTCGTGTCAGGCGGCGATCCCGGCGTGTTTGCAATGGCTGCCGCCGTCTGTGAGGCTGTCGACAATGGGCCGGCCAGCTGGCGCGACATCGATCTTGTCATCCTGCCGGGCATCACAGCCATGCTAGCGGTCGCCGCGCGCGTCGGCGCGCCGCTTGGCCACGACTTTTGCGCGATCTCCCTGTCTGATAATCTAAAGCCTTGGAATATAATAGAAAATAGGCTTGAAACGGTGGCGCGGGCAGGCTTCGTCATCGCTCTCTACAATCCGATTAGCAAAGCCCGTCCCTGGCAGCTCGGCCGGGCGCTCGAGCTCCTCCGCCCCATCCTGCCGCCGACGACACCGGTGATTTTCGGAAGGGCAGCTGGCAGGCCCGATGAAAGCATCACCGTTCAACCGCTTCAGGACGCTAACGCCGACATCGCCGACATGGCGACCTGCGTGATCATCGGCTCGCAGGAGACCCGTGTCATCGCCCGCAACGGCAGACCGGATCTCGTCTACACACCCCGCTTCCTGGAAGGAGCAAAGAGGTGATCGACCGCCGAGAGCATCAGTTCCACCGTGGCAAGCGCCTGCATGTCAACGCTCTCAGCCCGCCTGACCATGATGACCTCGATGCCGAGCGCACGGGCGGCGACGATCTTGGCGTATGTCGCCGATCCCCCGCTGTTCTTGGTGACAACCGCATCAATACGGTTGGCCTTCAGAAGCGCTACCTCGTCCTCCACCACGTAGGGGCCGCGATCGAGGATCAGCTCGACAGCAGGCAGGGCGAGCGGCGGATCAACGGGATCGACACTTCTCACGAGATAGAAATGATGGGGCTTTGCTTCCGCCAACTGCGCCTCCTGGCGACCAATAGCCAGAAAGGCACGGCGAGGGGAGGGGCCAAGCGCATCGATCGCGTCTGCGATAGACGCAACATGTGTCCACCGGTCGTCGAGTTCCTCGCTCCATTCCGGCCGACGCAAAGCGAGAGCGGGTATGCCGGCCGCCTTGGACGCCTCACCGGCGTTCTTCGATATCCGCGTGGCGAAGGGGTGCGTTGCGTCGATCAAAAGATCAAACTTACCTGTGGCGAGAAAGCTGGCCAATCCTTCCGCGCCACCAAAGCCACCCATGCGGACAGGTACGGCCTGGCTCACCGGTTTCTCGGTACGGCCAGCCAAGGACAGCAAAATCTCGTATGCTCCGGTCGCGGCAAGCGCCTGCGCCAGGATCCGCGCATCCCCCGTGCCACCCAGTATCAGGATACGGGCCTTTTCCATGTCTGACGTGTCTTTTGCTCCGGCTGAACGCTGGCTGACTATTATCGGTATCGGCGAGGATGGTCCAGCCGGGCTCGGTGACGAAGCAAAGACGCTGATATCAGCTGCGACCATCGTCTTCGGCGGCACACGGCATCTTGAACTGGCTTCGCCAATCATCAACGGCACTAAGCTGGCCTGGGAAAGTCCATTCCAACGGTCAATCGAGGCGGTCATCGCGCGCCGTGGAATGCCAGTTGTCGTCCTCGGCTCCGGAGATCCGTTTCTTTACGGGATAGGGGCAACCCTGTCCCGATCGATCGGCGCCGGCGAGATCCGAACCATTCCCGCACCGTCCTCATTCAGCCTCGCTGCCGCCCGCCTCGGATGGCCGCTGCAGGGGGCCACATGCCTTTCCCTGCATGGACGCCCTTTGGAGCTGCTTTTGCCGCATCTCCATCACGACAGACGGATCATCGCATTGACCTCTGATGGCGAGACGCCGCTCCGCCTGGCCAAGATGCTGCGCGATCTTGGTTTCGGCCTGTCGCGGCTTCATCTTCTCGAGGCGATTGGTGGACAGCATGAACGGCAGCGGAGCGTGATTGCCGACGATTTCGATCTTTCTGACGTCAACCCGTTGAACGTCTGTGCCATCGAGGTGGTGGCAGGGGAGGGGGCCCGGCAGCTTGCCTTCACGCCTGGTCTCGACGACAGCCTTTTCGAGCATGATGGCCAGATCACCAAAAAGGAGGTACGGGCCCTCACGCTGTCAGCACTTGCCCCACGGCATGGCGAATTGCTTTGGGACGTTGGCGCAGGGTCCGGTTCGATCGGCATCGAGTGGATGCTCGCCAACCCGTCGCTGCGGGCAATCGCTATCGAGCAGTCTGCCGAACGGGCGGCAAGGGTTGCGCGCAATGCGCTTGCCTTCGGCGTTCCGGGACTGTCGATCGTCGAAGGCGCAGCACCTGTGGCGCTTGGGGGCCTGCCGGAACCCGATGCGATTTTCGTCGGCGGCGGAGGGAGTGGGGCCGGTGTCATGGAGACCGCGATCGGCGCTCTGAAACCCGGCGGCCGGCTTGTCGCCAACGCGGTCACCCTGGAGATGGAGGCACTGCTTCTTTCACTCCACGGGCAACATGGCGGTTGCCTGACGCGGATCGATATCGCGCGCGTAGCGCCGATCGGCGAAATGAACGGCTGGCGGCCCGCCATGCCCGTCACGCAGTGGCGCTGGACAAAGTAGTAAGGAAAAAGAGATGACGGTTCATTTTATTGGCGCTGGACCGGGCGCCGCCGACCTGATCACGGTCCGTGGTCGCGATCTCATCGCATCCTGCGCGGTCTGTCTCTATGCCGGTTCGATCGTCTCGCCCGAGCTGCTGCAATATTGCCCGCCGGACGCCCGCATCATCGATACCGCGCCTATGTCGCTGGATGAAATAGAAGCGGAGTACGTTGCCGCCTCGGCGGCCGGCCACGATGTGGCTCGGCTGCACTCGGGAGATCTATCCGTATGGAGTGCTGTTGCCGAGCAGATCCGTCGGCTGCAGAGACACGAGATCGACTATACAATGACGCCGGGCGTTCCTTCCTTTGCAGCCGCGGCCGCCACACTTGGTCGAGAACTGACGATCCCGGCATTGGCGCAAAGCCTCGTGCTGACGCGCGTCTCCGGACGCGCATCGCCAATGCCGGCCGGAGAAACCCTTGAGAAGTTCGGGGCGACCGGGGCCACGCTCGCAATCCATCTCGCCATTCACGCGCTTGATCGCGTTGTGAAAGAGCTGACCCCGATTTATGGCGCCGCCTGTCCCGTCGCCATTGTCGCCAAGGCATCCTGGCCCGACGAAATGGTCATCCGCGGCACGCTCGGCGACATCGAGGCAAAGTTTGCTGAAACCCCGGTCGAACGCACGGCGATCATTTTCGTCGGTCCGTCGCTCGACATCACCGACTTCCGCGAAAGCGCGCTCTATGACGTCTCGTATCAAAGGCGCTTTCGCGGTCGGGAGTAGGGGAGGGGGCTCTCGTCAAACGCTCGACGAGAGGAAGTCCATGCTGGCGCGAAGCGAGCTCGACGGGTCCTCGAGCCCGTGAACTTCTGCCGCGAAGGGCTCGAACGAAAATCGTCCCTGGTAGCCGGCTGCAAGCAGGGCCTTGATCTGTCCCAGATTGTCCAGCCGGTCTTCCCCGTCCACCAGGACACGGTGCGGATCGCGCATGTCTGACCGCGAAACAGAGGGGTCAATGACGCCGGAAATGTGCACCAGGCCTGTCAGCTCTGCAAACAGCCTGTCCTCGCCGGCGAGATGATGGTGGAACGTGTCATGGACCAGCCGGAACGTCGATCGCGCCTCGAGCGCATCGATCACAGCAGCCGCCTCCGCCTTTGACCGGAGTGAGCAAATCTCGAAACCCAGCGGCTCGACCAGCCCGATGATCTCAGCCGCATCAAGCAATGGTTTCAATTCGATCAGCGACCGGCGCAGATTCTCCTGGCGCTCGCCGTCGGCCCGCCCGGTTCCGTCGTTCTTCGGGACGAGCACCAGTGCCCTGGCGCCGCAGTCCCTGGCATAACCGATCAGGTCCTTCGCCTCGTCCTTGCGCTCGAGGCTCCAGTCGTTGAACCGTTGCAGCGCGTTGATCGACAGGATCGTCAGCCGATGCTCCCGCGCAGCCTTCGCAACGGCGTCTGGCGACGTGCCGTCAAGAATGGCGTTGCCGGCAAGGTCATTGCGGATCTCGACGGCATCGCCATCGAGCGACGTTGCGAGCCCAAAGAAATCCTGGACAGAAAGTTGTGGCGCCACCATGTGATTGAGCGCGAAATGAAGTTGCGCCATGTCAGTCTCCTCCCAAATGTGCCGGTCGAACACCGCACCTGGCGGCCCGACCGGTTGACCTTCTAACGGGATTCGTGCGCTGATCCATCTCCCTACCAGGACTTTGGCATTTCATTCCTGCGAGAAAACAATACTTCGATGCAAGAAAAGCCTCACGACGAGCGATGGACTGCCGGACCTTGATGTCGCTGGAAGCGGTGACCTATGGTCAATAATGAAGTCGACCGACTTGCTGTATATCCGGAAACAACTTCGTTCTTTGTAGAACGTTCGACCGCAACTGAAAGCATAGGTGCCTTTAAAACGCGATCTTTAGGCGTAGCTTCATGTCTTCGCGGACGATCTCGTAACATTTTTCAGAAATTTTATTCCTGTTGATTACCTAGCCGTTCGGCGTAGACTGCTATTGCGGGAGTATAGTGAAATGCAATTTCAGAATTACCTCTTGCTAGGTAGAAATTTATTTGTTGGAATTTTTGCCGTTAACCTTTGGAAATATTTTTGTATTGCGTATTAGTAAATGAGTATGTAGTTTCTTAATAAAGTAGAAATGCGGCATTCACAGTTCCGTGATAGCGCTGGAGGCAAGTTTCTACTTTTAGACTGACTATTGGGGATCATCAAAGCGTTCATGTAACTGCCGTTCAAGTATTTCAATACTTGCTGCGAACCATGTCGCGCATCTAGGGGTATGAGGCTAGTATGAATTACGTACACCCGGAATTTGAGAATGGGAGAATAGCATTGAGTGGCCTTCGGCCCACAACGGCAATGTCAGCCGGTGCGCAGGACGACAAGTGCCTGCTGATCATCGACGCAAGGACACTCGAGCGTGAATGCCTTGCGACGACATTGATGGCGAATGGACTGGGCATGGCCGCTGTCGCCGTTGGCTCGATCGCGGATTGGCGGAGGAAGAAGGACCATTGCCGGCCCGTTGGCGCTGTACTTCTCAATATCGCCGGGCGCAAGGCAAATGACGCCGCACTGTCCGAAGAAATCGCAAACATTACCGAAGAAGTGGCACCGGCTCCGGTGGTCATTCTGGCCGATGGTGACGACCTTAGCCAGACCTTGAAAATGCTCGAGTACGGCGCACGCGGCTTCATTCCGACTTCAGTCGGCATCGAGGTATGTGTCGAGGCCATCGCCCTGGCGATCGCAGGTGGCACCTTCATTCTCGCCGGTCACGCGTTTTCTGCGCCGGTCGCCACAGCGAGTGTCGAGAAGATGCCGGAACCACAGCGGCCGAAGGAGCTCACGCGCATCTTTACGCTGAGACAAGCCGAGGTCGTGCAGGCGCTTCGCAAGGGCAAGGCGAACAAGATCATCGCCTATGAACTCAATCTGCGCGAGAGCACGGTGAAGGTCCACATCCGGAACATCATGAAGAAGCTCAAGGCAACCAACCGGACGGAAGTCGCCTACAAGCTCAACGACATGTTCCAGAACGACGGTCGTTGGAGCACCGCAGCCGAATAGCTCTTTTTCTGCTCGTTTTTGTCTACATCAACAGTAAGACCTCTACAGATGGCGCGCAGTCGAGACTGCCGCCGTCTGCAGCATCGCCACCATCGCTCCCTCCGGAACCATCAGGGCGCGTTACCAACCTCACTGTGGCTCTGCTGCTCGTTTGCAGTCATGACAGGGACTGGCCGGTCGTGCCGACGACCCAATATCTGCCTGAAACCCTTGGCCGAAAACGGCTGGACGAGTTGCCCCAGAAATCCTTCGGCAACGCGACCACTGATGCCGATGTCCACAGGCGGTCTGCGTGGCGGATTAAAGTATGTCCCGAAGATCTGATCCCAAAGGACAAGGTTCTCACCGTAGTTCGTATTTCCTTCGGCAAGCACCTTCGAATGGTGCCAGCGGTGCAAGCGCGGCGTGCTGAAGACCCAGTCTAGCGGTCCAGTGGTCACATCCATGTTGCAGTGGGTCAGAAGGCCAATGAACGCCGTCACCGCGCCGATCCAGAGAAAGACCGGTAAGGGAGCGCCCATCAGGTAAAGCGGAAGTTGGCTAAGCGCGATTTTGAAGAGCGAGTCGACGATATGAAAGCGGCCCGTATTGACGACCCACAGGCGTTCGACACTGTGATGGAGCGCATGGAAGCGCCACAGGGAAAGAATTTCGTGCGCGGCGCGATGGGCGACGTAGAGGCCGAATTCCGCGATCGTCAATCCGAGCACAACCTGCAGGGCGAGGGGCCATTGATGCGGCCATATGGCCAGGGGAGAGCTCAGCGACGGTTGCAGCACCGTCGCAACCGCCATTGGCGCCGATGCGCCGATCGCCGCTGCGATCTGTACGCCGCCTTTGCTGAGCAAGGTGTGGGCAATGTCGTTGAGGGCTTCGCCATCGCGCTTCAGCCATTGCCGTTCATAGGGCATGAGCCGCTCGAAGCCGGCGATGAGGGCGACGATCGTGAGATAGACCACGTTGAACCACAACAACGGAGCGCCTGTCGAAAAGGCCCATCCGGCCCCGACCAGTCCCCCGACAAAAAGCCATGGCCAAAGAGCCCATGACGTCGCGATGTATAGCTGCGACTTGCCCTCAGTCATCTCAAGTCACCCTGACTCTCAAAATCTGAAGCGCATGTTACATCGCAAATTTCGCCATCCGCCAAGGGCCAAAGGGAACTTTGTGTCAGATGGTCACACGCAGGATATGGTGTATCCGGGCCCAAGCCTTGAAACGCTGGGCCAAGTGGTCCGATGCCGTGAAGCGCGATTTTGCAACGTCAGATATCGTAATTGTAACCCAGCCTGCTTCCTGATAGGCGTCGCCGTCAGTCACACCCTGTACCCTCGCAAGTCGATGCAATCAAGATCCTCCGACCCATCCACAAGCCCGCTCCTCGGCATTGCACTTGCCTGCGCCGGCTATTCGCTTTTTGCCATACAGGATGCCATCGTGAAGTGGCTGGTCGCAGACTACGCCGTTCCGCAGATCCTCTTCATGCGCAGCATCATGATCGTTGCGATTTCCGGCATCCTGGTGCGCCGGCTGCGGCATCCCTCGATACTGAAGAGTCCGCACCGGAAATCGCTGCTGCTGCGCGCAGGGCTGATGCTTGCCGCCTGGATGGCCTATTATTCGGCGGCGCGCCATCTCGGCCTTGCCGAGATTACAACGATGTATTTCTCGGCCCCCATCATGGTGGTGTTTCTGTCCATCCTGGTGCTTAAGGAAAACGTCGGACCGATGCGCTGGCTGGCATGCATGGGAGGCTTCGCGGGCGTTCTTCTTGCCGCCAATCCTGCTGAAGCGCCAAGCCTCGCGCCTGCGGCCATGGTGATCTTCGCGGGTTTCTGCTGGGCGTGGAGCACCGTGCTCGTCCGCCTGGTCAGCCGCACTGAAAGCACGCTCAATCAGATGTTGGCGACAAGCTTTCTGTTCGTTGTCGCCTGCGGGGCGATGCTGCCCTGGTTATGGAAAACGCCGGATCTTTTCGGGTGGGTGCTGATGATCGGGCTCGGCTTCGTCGCTGCTGCAGGGCAGTATCTCCTCTATGAGGGCTTCCGCCATGCGCCGGCCTCGACGCTTGCGCCGATGGAATACAGCGGCCTCGTCTGGGCGTTTCTCTATGGATATCTCATCTGGTCGGAGGTCCCGACCACAAATGTCGTGACAGGAGCCGTGCTGATCGTCGCCTCCAGCCTTACGCTTGTGTGGTGGGAGCGTCGGCAGATCCTGTCGACGCGCCGCCTGACGGCATAGCTGTCCCCATCACTGACCTGGTCAGTTGTAGGCCGGAACGCTAGCCTCGTGCGCCATGCTGAGCTTTTGAGCGGCCAAGACCACCTCGAGCCGGTTTCGCGCATCAAGCTTCTGCATGAGGACCGTCATGTAATGCTTGACCGTCTTCTCGCTGATATCCAGACCGGTCGCGATTTCACGGTTGGTGTTGCCGCGCATCAGATAGCCGACAATTTGCTCCTCGCGGGCGCTCAGCCGGAGATGCACCTGCGTCTTGCGGCGCAGCGCCTCGGTCTTCATCGACATGATCACCTTGGTGGCAAATCCTGGTGTGATGAAGGTGTTGCCGGAGTAGACGGTTCGGATGGCCTCGTGCAGATCGGAGGCAGAGCTACCTTTCAACACGTAACCGGAAACCCCCAGACCCAGGACCTGAATTGCCGTCTCGATGCTCGAGCTGGCCGTGAATACGATGATCCGGGTGCGCTTGTAGCGCTGCAACATGATCTCGATTGCGGCAATCGCATCGCCCGGCATGCTCAGGTCGACCACGACCACATCAGGATCAAGTTCTTCGACCAGCTTTAGCGCATCGACGGCATTTTCGCCCTTGCCGACGATCGCCAAATCTTCCTTGTTCGAGTAAAGACTGACCAATCCCTCGAGTAGTATAGGATGATCATCGACGAACGCTACTGAAATCGCCATGCCAGTCCCTCCCGTTGCAAGTACTACCCTAGCCCATCGCAATGCAATTTTGAAGTTAATACTTAAGTAATAGTTAAGTTAGCGCACTACTGGATAGTGTCACTTCCTACAAATTATGTTTCAGAAGTAAATATGCGCTATCTCGAAGAACACCATTTCCATCCGTTAGAAATGGTTGAGACGACGTTTCGTAAAATCGAAGTTTTACGCCAATGGAGACAGCGGCAACGCGTATACCCAAAACCCGAAGAATGCCGTAGCCTGTCGAGACTATTCCTTAGAGCTCTCTAATAATAGCACTCGCCGCACCGTTGCAAAATCGCCAATCTCTGCCGGACCCTACCCCGATAGGAGTATATACAGACGCGATATGGAGACTGCACAGAGCAACCAGCTCTTGCGCTTGAAGCGTACCGGTCCCCGAAACGGGATTTGGGACGTCGAACCGGCGGGGTCCGGTCAACTCAGCCGTGTTGTGTTGTCACGCCAGCGCTTGCCCCTATTCCTCTCTGAATGCCTTCATCATTTGGTCGGTGAATGGTTTGAGGAGGTATGAGAGGGCGGTTCGCTCGGCGGTTTGGACGAAGACCTCGA
>NZ_JACIAH010000023.1 GCF_014194695.1 Rhizobium sp. BK399
TCGAGCACGCGCGGCAAGAGCTTCTCCTGCGCATAGGCGTGTGCAGTCTCCTGCACCATGCGCTCCTCGTCCGTCAGCTGCTCCACCAGCCGGAACGGATCGGCCCAGTCGAAGATCTCGCGTGTTTGTAGCATTATGTCTCTCATCATTTGGTCTTCAGGAGTTCGCGCGCGATTATGAGCTTCTGCACCTCGGTTGCGCCTTCGTAGATGCGTAGCGCGCGGATCTCCCGATAGAGTTTTTCGACAATCTCGCCGGTCCGGACACCGCGACCGCCGAACAGCTGAACTGCGCGATCGATGACTGTCTGGGCCGTTTCCGTCGCCGTCATCTTCGCCATTGCGGCTTCCTGCGTCGTCGACAGCTTCTGCACATCGCGTCGCCACGCAGCCCTGTAGGTCAGCAACGTCGCGGCGTCGATCCCTGTTGCCATGTCGCCGAGGGCTGCTTGGGTAAGCTGGAGATCGGCCAGCTTTGCACCGAACATCTGCCGCTCTCTCGCATGCGAAAGCGCTTCGTCAAGGGCGCGCCGGGCAAAGCCCACGGCGGCGGCGGCGACCGAAGCCCGGAAGATATCGAGAGTGCGCATGGCGATCTTGAAACCTTCGCCCGGATCGCCGAGCCGCCGCGATGCGGGGATACGGCAGCTCTCGAAGCGGGTTGTTGCGAGCGGGTGCGGGGCAATGACATCGATGCGCTCGGCGATCGAGAAGCCGGGGTCATCGGCAAAGACGACGAAGGCTGAAATGCCGCGCGTACCCGGCGCCTCGCCGGTTCGGGCAAAGACCGTATAGACATCGGCGATGCCGCCGTTGGAGATCCAGGTCTTTTCGCCATCGAGAATGTAGTGGTCGCCGTCGGGGCGAGCCGCACAGGCCATGGCCGCAACGTCGGATCCCGCATCCTTTTCAGACAGCGCAAAGGCGGCCAGCCATTCGCCGCTGCGCACTTTCGGCATGACGGCGGCGCGAAGGGCGGCCGAACCGCTGAGGCCGATCGCTCCGGTCCCGAGCCCCTGCATCGCGAAGGCGAAGTCCGCCAATCCGTCATGCCAGGCAAGGGTTTCGCGCGCCAGGCAGACCAGGCGTGAATCAATCAGCGGGTCGGTTTCGGAAGCGCCCGTTGCCACCTTCAAAATTCCCGCGTCGCCCAACGCCCGGACGAGCCTGCGACATGCGGCATCGACATCGGTGTGGTCGATCATCGTCATCGCATCGGACTTGGCGAATGCGTCCAGCCGGGTTGCGAATTCGCGATGGCTGCTGTCGAAGAACGGCCAGTCGAGATGATCCCAGGATGGACCAGTCAATGTCGCGGGAATGGTCATAGTCTAGTTTCCCTCGAAGGTTGGCTTGCGCTTGGCGGCAAAGGCTTCAAAGGCGCGGCGAAAATCCTGTGTCGCCATGCAGATGGCCTGTGCCTGCGCTTCGGATTCGACCATCTCGTCGATGCCCATCGCCCATTCCTGGTTCAACATGGTTTTGGTCATGCCATGTGCGAACCACGGTCCGTCGGCCAGCGAGGCTGCTAGCTTGTGTGCCTCGGCGGAGAGATCGCTGCTTGGATGAAGGGCATTGTAGAAGCCCCAGGCATTGCCTTCGGCGGCGGACATGGAACGCCCGGTGTAAAGCAATTCGGCGGCGCGGCCCTGGCCGATGATGCGGGGGAGGATCCCGCATGCGCCCATGTCTGCCCCCGCAAGCCCGACGCGGGTAAAGAGGAAGGCAGTCTTTGCTTCAGGAGTCGCCAGCCTGAGATCGGACGCCATGGCGAGAATTGCGCCAGCGCCTGCACAGATGCCGTCGACAGCGGCGACGATCGGCTGTGGGCATTTGCGCATCGCCTTGACAAGATCACCCGTCATGCGCGTAAACGCAAGGAGCTCGGGCATTGCCATGCGCGTCAACGGCTCGATGATCTCGAACACGTCACCGCCAGACGAGAAATTGCCGCCAGCTCCCGATAGCACGATCGCCCGCACGTCCGATGCATAGGCGAGATCGCGAAACAGGTCGCGCAACTCGGCATAGCTGTCGAAGGTCAACGGGTTCTTCCGATCCGGCCGGTTGAGCGTGATCGTCGCAACGCGTCCGTCCTCGCTGACGTCCCAGAGGAAATGCCGGGGTTGAAGGTCCCTGAAGGAGCGCAGGTGTCCCTGCATGGTCATGTCGTTGTCGCTCATCCCGCCAAAACCTCCCCACCAGCCACTGCGATGGCCTGTCCGTTGATCGATGCGCTGCCGGGGGCCGCAAGCCACAGCACTGCGTCCGCGACCTCTTCGGGCTTTACGAGCCGGCCTTGCGGATTGGATTTCGTGAATTCGGCGAGCGCCTGTTCGGCGCTGCGCCCGGTTTTTTCGATGATCATTTCGATCGATCGCGCGATGATCGGTGTGTCGGTAAAGCCCGGGCAGACTGCATTGACGGTTATCCCCGTCTTTGCGAGTTCCAGCGCCAGTGACCGGGTCAGGCCAACGACGCCATGCTTGGCCGCGACATAAGCGGAGACGTATCCATACCCGGTCAGCCCCGCGGTCGAGGCGATATTGATGATGCGTGCCCCGTCTCCCCGTGCCTTGAGGTCCGGCAGCACCGCCTGGGTCACGAGGAAGACGCCGGTCAGATCGACGGCGAGCACCTCATTCCACATGTCGAGGCTGGTCTTTTCGAAGGCGGCGCTCGGGGCCTGGCCGGCATTGTTGACGAGAATGTCTACCGGGCCGAATGCCTTGCGGGCGCTCCCCAGTCCCCTGGCGATTGCTGCCGCATTTGTCACATCGAACCCATCGACGACATGAACACCTTCGGTTCCGATTTCATCGGCGAGAGCCTGCAGCGGCTCGCGCCTTCTGCCGGCGAGCGTCACATGCGCCCCGTCCGAAACAAGGGCACGGGCGATCGCCGCTCCGATACCGGACCCGGCGCCGGTGACGAGGGCGTGGCGGCCTGAGAGTTTGCCTGACGTGGTCATCATGACGCGCCTATTTGGCCGGCGCCGCCGTGGCGGCGCGGGCGAGGTTGGCCTCGTACTGATATTTGCCGGCCTGATATTGCTTCGGCCACGCTATCGAGGTCAGACCGATCTTGGCTGCTTCATGCAATGACCAGGCAGGGTCGGCAAGGTGCGGACGGGCAACGGCGCATAGATCGGCGCGACCGGCCGCAATGATGGAGTTGGCGTGATCGGCCTCCGAGATCGCGCCGACGGCGATTGTCGGAATGCCGACCTCGTTGCGGATCTTGTCGGAGAACGGGGTCTGGAAGAGGCGGCCGTAGACCGGCTGCTCGTTTTTTGACACCTGACCCGAGGAGCAATCGATGAGGTCAGCGCCGGCATCCTTGAACATCTGCGCGAAGATTGCCGCATCCTCGGGCGTGTTCCCGCCGTCCATCCAGTCATGGCAGGACAGTCGCACGGACATCGGCTTGTCCTCGGGCCAGGCGGCGCGCATTGCCCGGAAGATCTCGAGCGGGTAGCGGGCGCGATTTTCGTGGCTGCCGCCATACTCGTCATCGCGCAGGTTGGTGACCGGCGAGAGGAAGCTGGATAACAGGTAGCCGTGGGCGCAGTGCAGTTCGAGCCAGTCGGCGCCGGTCGTAACCGCAAGTTCCGTCGCACGGACATGGTCTGCCTTGACGCGGTCCATGTCGGCGCGATCCATCGCCTTCGGGACCTGGCTGTTCTTGAGATAGGGCACGGCGGAGGCCGAGATCAGCGGCCAGCCGCCTTCGCTGACGGGTTGGTCGATGCCGTCCCAGGCGAGCCTGGTCGAACCCTTGCGGCCGGCGTGGCCGATCTGGATTCCCATCTTGGCGGCGCTGTTGGTGTGAACGAAATCGACCAGCCGGCGCCATTGCGCGGCTTGCTCCTCGTTCCAGAGCCCGAGGCAACCAGGCGTGATGCGGGCGTCGGGCGAGACACAGGTCATTTCCGCAAACACCAGTCCGGCACCACCGAGCGCCCGCGAGCCGAGGTGGACGATATGAAAATCGTTCAGCAATCCATCCTGTGCCGAATACATGGCCATCGGCGAAACCACGATGCGATTGATGAGCGTGGTTCCGCGCAGTTGATAGGGCGTGAACATCGGTGGCAGGCACCTGTCGTTTCCGACAGCGACGCCCGATTTCTTCGCAAACCAGCGCTCGTAGCCTTCGAGCCAGGTCTTGTCGCGCAGGCGCAGGTTCTCATGGCTGATGCGTTGAGAGCGGGTCAGCATGGAATACATGAACTGCTGCGGCTCAAGCCTATCGGCGTAGCGGCGACCCACGACCTCGAACCATTCCATGGCGTTGCGCGCCGCATTCTGGATGCGCGCGACGTCGACACGGCGAATCTCCTCGTAGGTTTCGAGGACGGCCGGGATCGCTTCCCTGCCGTGTCCGTGCATCTGGAACTGCCTTGTCAGCTCGATCGCATCGTCGATTGCGAGCTTCGTGCCGGAGCCGATGGCGAAATGTGCGGTATGAGCCGCGTCGCCCATCAGCACGACATGCGAGTTGCCATTGAAATGACTCCACTTGCCGCAGATCAGGCGATTGAAGTTCAGCCAGGCAGAACCACGCAGATGGCGTGAGTTGGTCATCAGCGGTGCGCCGTCGAGCACCTCGCGGAACAGGTTTTCGCAAAACGCGATCGAGCCGTCCTGATCCATCTTGTCGAGACCGTGGGCCAGGTAGGCCTCCTCGGTCGTCTCGATGATGAAGGTCGAGGTCTGGTCATCGAACTTGTAGATGTGCGCCTGGAACCAGCCGTGGTCCGTCTTGCGGAAGTCGAAAGTGAAGGCGTCATAGAGTTTGTTGGTGCCAAGCCAGATGTAGCGGTTCGGCCGGGTGATCATGTCGGGTTGGAACACCTCGGGATAGTGGTTGCGGATCTTTGAATTCAACCCGTCCGATCCGATCACCAGGTCGGCGTCGGGGAAGTCGAGATCGGAGGTCACGTCGGTTTCGAAGATCAGCTCGACGCCGAGTTCCTCGCAGCGCTTCTGGAGGACGTTGAGCAGCTTCTTGCGACCGATACCGACGAAGCCGTGGCCGGACGTGCGCTGGCGGGTGCCCTTGAACCAGACCTCGATGTCGTCCCAGTGATTGAACGCATCCTGGATCTCAGCGGCACTTTCCGGGTCCCATTCCTGCATCGCGGCCATGGTGGCATCCGAGAACACGACCCCCCAGCCGAAGGTATCGTAGGGCCGGTTGCGCTCGACGACACGAATGGAGTGCTCAGGGTGAAGCTTCTTCATCAAAAGGCCGAAATAGAGCCCCGCTGGACCTCCTCCGATACAGACGATGCGCATCTTCATTCCTTCCCGGTCACGCCGCGCATGTGCCGGCGATCAAGTTATTTGAAGTTTAAAATATATAGAGGCAGAGCGAGGCGTCAAGGGTTAATCAATGGAATCCCGCAGGCGGTGGGCTCGTCCCTATCGCTCGAGCCTGCGATATCCACCATGCCAGTAGATCAACGCATCCTGGCCTTCAGTGACGCGAATGGCATTCACCTGGCCGATAATGATGGAGTGCGTCGCCCGGTCGATCATTTCCTCCAACGTGCAATCAAGGCTAACGGTGGCATCGACCAGCAACGGGGCACCCGTCGAAAGCGTGGTCCACTCGGCGTTGGCGTAACGCTCAGAGCCTTTGCAGCCGTGGCGGCCGGAGAAGCGTTCGGCAATGTCCTGCTGGTGGCCCGCCAGCGAATTCACGCCGAAATGGCCGAACCGGCGAAAAAGCGGCCAGCTGGAAGACGACCGGTTGACGCAGGCCATGACCAGTGGCGGGTCGGCGGCCAGCGAAACGGCAGAGGTGACGACGAGGCCGGAGCGCTCGCTACCCGTTCCAACAGTGATAACGGCGACATTGCCGGGAAGATGGCGCATGGCGGCCCGGAACATGTCCGTTGACGGTTGAAGCCCGCCCTGGCTTTCCTGAAGCAGCATGACAATCCTCCCAGAATGCGTGGTGTGTGCGCCTGCTCAACCGGAATTGGTTTTCCGCAATAGAGCATGCGCCGGTTCAGATGCTGGAGCGTTCCGTTCGCGGCGGTTGGAGACGTTGCGGCGACAGTGCCGAAAACGATTTGAGCGCCCCGCCAGGGTTAGACAGCAATATCGAATGCCTTGGCTGGACGGCGAATGCCCTCTGAGGCCAGGATCGGCAGGACCGTGTCGCGGAAGTACGGGAACTCCACCAGATAGTCCACGAACGAGAGCGTCGTGCCCCGGAAGCCGGCCTTATGCAGCGAAAGGATGCCGTCTGCGATCTGCTCTGGTGTTCCGACGAGCGGGAAGCCGCCATGGCCTGCGGCCATCCGGTCCCGGATCAGTGCCAAAAGGTCATGCGGGAAGGACTGGGCATGCGCAAACTGCAGGCGCACCAGATTGTCGACGGCGTCCCAGTCAGCATTGTCCTGCCCGAAATGACGAAGATAGTCTCGAGCCTCCTTCTCCGTCGGGCGGCAGACGACGTGTGAAAAAGTCAGGACGCCGACAGGGCGGCCAACGTCTGCAGCCTGCGCCTTCAGTGCGGTGATCTCGTCGACCGAGCGGGCGAGATCGATTGCCGGCGTGAACAGGAAATCGGCGTTGCGGACCGCGAAGTTGCGGCCTTCACCGGAGCCTGCCGCGTTCAGGATCGGGACATGGCCGGATGGCCGTGGGTCTCCCAGAATGTTGGTGAGCTTGAAGTGCTGGCCGTTCCAGTCGAAAGCCTCCTTGCGGCTCCACAGTGCCTTGACGACATCAAACCACTCTTGCGCATATTCGTAACGCTCGGCGTGACCGGCTGGAAGGTCGAGACCGAGCGCCTGATATTCCGGCTGGTTCCAGCCCGCGACGATATTCAGCCCGATGCGGCCGCCGCTGATCTGGTCGATGGTGGCGATCTGCTTGGCAACGACCGCCGGCAGGTTGGCTGCCGTATGGATCGTCGCAAAGACGTTGATATCGCGTGTCCGCGCCAGAAGTGCGGCCGCCCAGGTCATCGTTTCGAGCACGTTGCCGTGGAAGTTTGTATCGCCGCCATACCCGATCCAGCGTGCGATCGGGAGCATGAAGTCGATGCCGGCCGCGTCGAGGAGGTGGGCAAGTTGCAGGTTGTTGTCCCAGGAGTTCACCCAGCGTTCGGGAACCTTTGTTACCGACATGCCGCCGGAACAGTTGGTCGCGAAGGTCCCGAGCAGGAACTGCTGGTCGTCGAACATGGAGTTGCGCTCATTGGTCATGGGTTCACCTCGTATTATTTGTTATAATTTATGATACAAACTCTATGATTAAATTTATCGCTGTCAATCGACAAATGCTGATGGACGCGGTTTTGGGTGGAGGCTATGTCTTGGCTTTCGGAGATCGAAGAGATGCAGCGCAAGGAACCGCATGAAAAGCAGCCTGATGCGGTGGACCGCAGCTGGCATCTGGCGCGCACAGCCGTCGAGGTGGATGTCGCCGAGATCGAGTACGCGCTGATGCGCGCCTACGAGGCGTTCGGCCGCTGGCAAACGGAGTGCCTCGCGTCGGTTGTCGATATTGCCGCAAGCGGTCCCGAGAATGCCATGCTGCACATCATCCGGATGAATGACCGCCCGAAAACGATCAAGGATCTCGCGCGTCTTGCCAACCGCGAGGACATTCCGAACATCCAGTACAGCCTGCGAAAGCTGATAGGGGCGGGGCTGGTCGTGCGCCAGGGCAGTGGCCGGTCGGGCGTCACCTATCAGGTGACCGAAAGCGGTCGTGCGGTCACTGACCAGTATGCGGACATCCGTGCGTCACTGTTGATTGCGGCCATCAAATCGGTTCCGAATTTTCCGCACAAACTGGAAGAGGCAACGCGGACACTGGAGCTTTTGACGGGTATTTACGAACAGGTTGCGCGCGTCGCTGCCACGCATCGTCGCTCGCATCCCTGACGCTCACTGGAAGAACTAAGCCTCGGCAACGCGGTCGAGCCAACCGGGCTCAATACGGGGCAGGGGAATGGCGTCAAGCAAGGCGCGCGTGTAGGCGTTTTCGGGAGCAGTAAAGACACGATCGCACGAACCGTGCTCTACCACGGTGCCGTGCCGCATCACGTAGACCCTGTCGCAGACTGCACGGATGACGGACAGATCGTGGCTGATGAAGGCCATGGACAGACCGAGGTCTCGCGAGAGTTCCTTCATCAGGTTGAGGACCTGGGCCTGGGTGGAGACGTCGAGCCCGGAAACGACTTCGTCGGCCAGAACGAAGTCGGGTTCGAGCAGTGCTGCTCGCGCAATGCCGACACGCTGGCGCTGGCCGCCCGACAGCTCATGCGGATTGCGATCAAGGCAGGCGGTCGGCAACATGAAGCGCTCGAAGATCGCGGCGATCCGGCGCTCTGCGCCCCTGGCGTCGTCTGCGAGACGGTGCAGGAGCAGGGGCTCCACGAGAATGCGCCGGATCGTGTGGCGAGGGTTCAGCGAAGCCATCGGATCCTGAAAGATCATCTGCATGCGTCTTCGCAGTGGCCGTAGTGCCGCGTCGGGAATGTCTGTGATGTCTTTCCCGTCGAAACGGATCGTACCGGCCGAAACATTGACGAGCCGAAGCAGTGCGCGGCCAAGCGTCGTCTTGCCCGAACCGGATTCACCGACGATGCCGACTGTTTCTCCACGCCTGATGTCAATGTCGACGCCAAACAGCACCTTGTGGCCGCCGCCCGGCTTTCCGAGCAGTCCGCGGGTCGCGCCGTATGTGACTTCGATGCCGGATGCGGTCAAAAGCTTGTCAGACATTTGGCCTCGCATCCGTTCCAATTTCCCGCCGCAACTGATCGAACACGGCCTGCGGGACAGGCGTCAGCCCGGCGTCCGGACGGTCATAGCGCGGGCTCGCCGCAAGCAGGGCCGCTGTGTAAGCGTGAGCCGGTCGCTCGAGAACGTCAGCACACGATCCGGCTTCGACGACCTTGCCCGAATAAAGCAGTGTCACACGATCGCAGATCTGTGCGACAACGCCGAGGTCGTGCGTTACGAAGATCACAGCCGTTCCATGCTTGTCCTGCATGGCCCGGATCAGACGCAGTATCTGCTTTTGCACGGTCACGTCGAGTGCCGTCGTGGGCTCGTCGGCAACCACGAGCTTGGGCTCCAGTGAGAAGGCGGCGGCGATCAGCACGCGCTGGCGCATTCCACCGGAAAGCTCATGCGGATAGGCCTGCAGCACACGCAAGGGATCGCGGATGTGCACCTCCTCCAAAAGCGAGATGGCCCTTGCATGCGCTTGCCGCGCGGACATCCCACGTTTCATTCTAAGGCCATCCGTCAGCTGCGCTTCGATGCGCCGGCTCGGGTTGAGTGCCGTTTGCGGATCCTGCGGAACGAGCGCGATTTCGTTTCCGATGATCTGCCGCAATGTCCTCGGAGGAAGGGTCAACAGATCGCGATCCTCAAACAGAACCGAACCGCCAGTGACACGAATGGTGCGTGGCAGGATGCCGAGCAAGGCTTTTGCGATCGTGGATTTTCCCGCGCCGCTTTCACCGACGAGGCCGAGCACTTCGCCACGCATCATCTTGAGCGACACATCCCTGAGGATGGAAGCGCCGCCGTCACGATCGGAAACAGCCGTCAGGCCGGTTATGGAAAGGAGAGGAAGATTGCTCATCGGCCCATCACCGGATCAAGGGCACGGCGAAGGCCATCGCCCAGCTGGTTGAATGCCAGGACTGTAGCAAACAGCGCGATCAGCGGCGCGACCATGACCCACCAGCCTTGATAGATCATCTGCCTGCCGGCAGCGATCATGCCGCCCCATGTCGGTGTGTCCGAGGAAACGGAAAGGCCGACGAAGGACAGGATTGCTTCGACGATCACCGCAATGCCCATCTCCAGGCTCACCAGGGCGATGAGGACCGGCGCGACGTTCGGCAGTATTTCCGAAAAAAGAATGCGTGCGCGGGAAAAGCCTATGGTTTGCGCAGCCGTTACATAATCCATCTGCGCCTGGGACTTCGTTTCGGACCGGACGACACGACAAAATCGCGTCCAGTCAATGATGACGATGGCGGCGATCACCGAGTGAACGCCGGCGCCGAGAACAGCAACAAGAAGGATCGACAAGAGGACGGGCGGGAATGCCATCCATATGTCGACAAGGCGCGAAATGACCCGGTCCGCCCAGCCGGCGTACCAACCGGCGATGAGGCCCAGCAACGTGCCAATCAGAGCTGCAAGCGTTGCTGCGACAAACGCGACGAGCAGCGCAATGCGGGTCCCGAAGATCAGGCGCGAGAGCACGTCGCGGCCGAGATCGTCGGTGCCGAGCCAGTAGCCGGGCTCCGCACCGTCGATCCAGGCAGGAGGCAGGGTGCCAAGCATGAGGTCCTGTTCGAGCGGATCCTTGGGCGCGATCCATGGCGCGCCGACTGCAAGCAGGACGAGGATGAGGATGAATGCGCCGCCAAGGACGACCTTCGGTTGGGCCATGAGTGCGCGCCGTCGCCGTTTGGCCGCCGTTTGTTTGGGATAAGAAGGAATATCAACCATGACGCAGCCTCGGATTGAATGCGGCAACCAAGAGGTCGACAAGCAGGTTGACCAGAATGAACAGCACCCCGAAGACGAGTACGAGACCCTGGATCAAGGGCAGGTCGCGGTTGATGACGGCGTCAATCGCCATGTTGCCGATGCCGGGGTATGAGAAAATCCGCTCGACGATAACTGTGCCGCCGATGAGAAAGGTGAATTGGACACCCGTGAGCGCGATGGTCGGGCCGATCGCGTTGCGTAGCGCCTCCTGCACCACAAGGCGAAGCTCCGACATGCCTTTCAGCCGGGCGAGGAGAATGTAATCCTGCATCATCGCTTCGGACAATGCCGCCTTAAGGACACGGGCGATGATTGCAGCAAGCGGGAGGCCAAGCGCCAGTACCGGCATAACCATATGTGCGACGACATCGGAAAAAACTGCAAAGCGTAGCCGCGCGAGGCTCTCGATCAGATAAAACGATGTCGCAAACGGCATGTCGGTCGTAGGGTCGATCCGACCGGAAAGCGGAAACAGTGGGTAGAAGACCCCGAGCATCAAAACGAGTGCCAGGGCCCAGACAAAATCTGGAACGGCCAGAAAAACCCCATTCAGGGCGTCGACAACCGGTTCGAGCGGGCCGCGCCGCATGAGCGTGCCGACGACCGCGATCGTTACCCCCGATGCAACCGCAAGGACGAGGGCGGCGACGGCAAGTTCGAGCGTTGCCGGCAGGCGCTCGCCAAGCAGGTCGAGAACGCTGCGCTTGAGAGATATCGAGGTGCCGAAGTCGCCGCCGAGCATCGCCTTCAGCCACAAGCCGAACTGGACCGGGAGGCTCGCGTCCAGGCCGTAATGGGCGCGCAGAGCGGCAATGTCGGCAGCACTTGCGCCCGGCGAAATCATCATAGCGATCGGATCGCCGGGCACCACGCGCAACAGGACAAAGACGATCAGGGCGACGCCGAACAAGGTGACGGCTGCCATGACGACGCGGTTGAAGATAGAAAGCGCTATCATCAGCTCATTTTTCTCGCAGGACGCCGGATTTAGCCAACATGCGGCCGGTAGCGCCTGCAAAGGATGCCCTTTGGGAATGCGGACGGGCCAACTGACCCGCCCGAAGCCGGATTTATCATCCGGTGGGGAGCATGCTTTACGCCTTTGCGACGAGGGTCGGCTGCAGGGCGCCCGATACGTTCGGGACAACCTTGAGGCTTTCCTTGTAGACGATCGGCTGGGCGTATTGGAGAAGCGGGATTACATAGCCCTGTTCTGCAATATACTTGCTGACGGCCTTCCACCCGGCGATGCGCTTTGCCTCATCCTTCTCGCCCCAGAGCGGGCCGATCATGTTGTCGAGGTCGTCGGTATTCCAAACCGAATGCGGCGAGGGGCCGAACATCGCAAAGCCCGTCGACGTGGTTGGGTCACCGATCGCGTTGCCCCAGTTGTAAAAGGCAGCCGGCGCCAGCGCGTCGGCAGCACGCAGTTCGTAGTGCTTGGCGATTTCGTAGACCTCGATGTCGGCTTCGATGCCAACCTTGCGCCACATCCCCACGATCGCCTGGATCATCTCGTAATCCTTGGGCTTGAAGCCCCGCGTGGTCTGGATCTTGAACTTGACGGGCTTTTTCGGCGAGTAACCGGATGCGGCGAGCAGCGCCTTTGCCTTCTCGGCATCGAAGCCGACGACGATCGACGGATCGAAGGCATCATATTCGGGCGCCTCCAGCGTGTCGATCGGCACGCCATAGCCGCGCAGCAGGCGGGCAACGATCGCCTTTTTGTCGATTGCGTGGTGGGCGGCCAAACGCACGTTCTTGTCCAGCATCACGTCGATGTTGTTGATGAAGATCATGCCGATATCGGAGATCGGGGTCGCGGTGCCCGAAAGCCCCGACTTCTTTTTCAGGCGATCGAAATCTTCGTAGGGAATTTCGAGCGTGACATCGGAAGAGCCGGATTCGATTTCAGCAACGCGGCTGGTCGTATCGGGTACAAACTTGAAGACGACGGTATCGAAGGCGGGCTTGCCGCCGAAGTAGTTTGGGTTTGCCTTGAGGCGGAGAAAGGCGTTGCCCTCGTAAGCGTCGACCATATAGGGGCCGGTGCCGATCGGCTTCTTCTCGAAGCCTTCTGCACCGACTTTTTCATAATAGGCTTTGGGCAGGACGTAGCCGGTCAGAAACGCCATCCACTTGAAGTAGGTCGGCTCGAAGCGCAGTACATCGCCGGTGATGCGATGGCCCTCAATCTTATAGTTGCCGGCCGTCGACCAGATGAAGGAAATCGGATTTCCTCCCTTCTGATCGGCCGCGCGGGTCAGCGACCAGACGACGTCCTCCGGCGTAAACGGCGTGCCGTCATGCCATGTGACGCCTTGGCGGACATCCATCCAGACCTTGGTCTTGTCTTCATTCCATCCCCAGTCCGTCAGAAGCCCGGGTTGGAACTTCAGGTCCGGTCCCTGGCCGATAAACTGGTCGAAGATCGAGCGATAGATGGCCTGGATGGCCGGATTGACCGCCGACGGGCCGGTGGTGGGGTCGAAGGATGGCAGATTGACGTTGAAGGCTATCGTCAGCGTGCCGTTTTCGGCAGCCAAAACGATATTTCGACCGGCGAGAATCCCGGTAATGAAGGTTGCTGCGCCCAGGCTCAAGGCCTCGCGCCGAGTAAGCGTCGTCATAGTCACTCCGTTCCCCTTGTGAAGCGGAAGGAGGGTTTTCTTACCTGCCGGCCGCTGGCGATTTATTATCGGAATGCTTCAACCTTAAAATAAGTCACAGAAACCGGCAAGCGCTTTGTTGAAGCTTGAAAAATCCACTTCCCGTGATCAATAATATGCTGGAGCATATAATTTTCGGCAGATGGCCATTGGTCATGCCGACGCCGGCGTGTAACGCCTTCAATCAAAGAAGGCATTTGCCGATTGACAGGGTCGCGCGCGCCGAAATATGCTTTTGCAAATGAATAGAAAGGCAGTCCGAATGGACGAAGGGGAATGCCATGGCCGAACGCTCGTTTGCGCGTGAAGTCGAGGATCTGAAGCTGGGGGAAGGTGAAATCTTCCGCGGCGAAGGCATCCTTGCAATCACCAAAGCTCTCCTGCAATCCGGTGTGTCCTATGTCGGCGGATATCAGGGTTCGCCCATCTCGCATCTGATGGACGTGCTTGCCGATGCCAAGGACGTGATGGAGGATCTGGGCGTCCATTTCGAGACCTCGGCGTCGGAAGCCGCGGCCGCAGCCATGCTTTCGGCTTCCGTCATGTATCCGCTGCGCGGCGCCGTCACATGGAAGTCGACAGCCGGCACAAACGTCGCCTCGGACGCGCTGTCCAATCTTGCGTCCGGCGGCGTGACGGGTGGCGCGCTGATCATCATCGGCGAGGATTACGGCGAGGGCTCCTCGATCATGCAGGAGCGCAGCCACGCCTATGCGATGAAGTCGCAGATGTGGCTCCTCAATCCGCGTCCCAACCTGCCCTCCATCGTGCAGTCGGTGGAGAAAGGGTTCGAGCTGTCGGAAGCCTCCAACACGCCCGTTATGTTGCAGGTCGGCATCCGCAGCTGCCATGTTCACGGCCAGTTCGAGGCAAAGGACAACAAGCGGCCTGAGTTCACGCTGAAACAGGCCTTGGAAAATCCGGTGCGCGACGTCAATCGCATTGTCCTGCCGCCGGCGTCCTTCCTGCATGAGAAGGAAAAGCTCGGCAAGCGCTGGCCGGCTGCAGTCGAATATATCAAGAAGAACGAACTCAACGAATACTTCGGCCCTTCCGAAGGCGACATCGGCATCATTCTTCTTGGCGGGATGTACAACGGCGTCATGCGCGCGCTGCAGCAGCTCGGGCTTGCCGATGTCTATGGCAACTGCTCCGTGCCGCTCTATGTCCTGAACGTTGCCTATCCCCTGGTCGATGATCAGATTGCCGACTTCTGTGCTGGCAAGAGGGCGGTCCTTATGGTCGAGGAGGGCGCGCCGGAATATATCGAAC
The DNA here is from genome assembly GCF_014194695.1 of Rhizobium sp. BK399. Lineage (GTDB taxonomy): Bacteria > Pseudomonadota > Alphaproteobacteria > Rhizobiales > Rhizobiaceae > Rhizobium. The sequence goes on from NZ_JACIAH010000023.1 coordinate 14,490, forward strand.
AGTCGCTGAACACCGTTCTGCGCCGTCGCGACATCCAGACGAAGGTATCCGGCAAGGACGTCCTGCCGCTTGGCGGCGAGTACACCACGCCTGTGCTGATGAAAGGCATCAGGGATTTCCTCGAGACGCATCAGCGTGTGCTGCTCGGCAATCAGCCACCGCTGCCTGACCCGACGCCGGTCCTCAACGATCCGAAGGTCAAGGCGCTTGCAGAAGTGGTGCCCCCACGTCCGCCTGGCTTCTGCATCGGCTGTCCCGAACGGCCAATCTTTGCGGCCATGAAACTTGTGGAACAGGAACTCGGCGAGCACCATGTCTCGGCCGATATCGGCTGTCATCTCTTCTCGATCCTGCCGCCCTTCAATATCGGCGGCACGACGATGGGCTACGGCCTTGGCCCAGCCTCGGCCTCCGCTTTCAATGTCGATGCGGAGAAGCGGTCGATCTCGGTCATGGGGGATGGCGGCTTCTGGCACAACGGTCTTGCGACCTCGGTCGGCAATGCCGTGTTCAACAAGCAGGACGGCGTCATCCTTGTTGTCGACAATTACTATTCGGCCGCAACCGGCGGCCAGGACGTGATGTCCTCGCGCGCCATCAATCCGCGCCGCAAGACGAACAGCTCCATCGTCAACGCCGTGAAGGGGATCGGCGCCACATGGGTTCGGCAGATCGACCGGACCTATGACGTTGCCAAAATGCGCGATACGCTACGCGAGGCCCTGACGACGAAAGAGCCGGGCCCAAAGATCATCGTCGCCTCGTCGGAATGCATGCTGAACAAGCAGCGCCGCGTGAAGCCGCAATTTGCCAAGGCCGTCAAGGACGGCCAGCGCATGGTCAAGGAGCGCTTCGGGGTTGACGAAGACGTCTGCACCGGCGACCACGCCTGCATTCGCCTTTCCGGCTGTCCGTCCCTGTCGGTCAAGCACACCGACGACCCGCTGAAGGATGACCCGGTCGCAGCAATCGACAACAACTGCGTTGGTTGCGGCAACTGCGGCGAGGTGTCGGAAGCGGCCGTCCTCTGTCCGTCTTTCTATCGCGCTGACATCATCCACAATCCGACCGGTTGGGATCGGTTTACCGCCCGCCTGCGTAGCGCCGTCATCGGCTGGCTGCAGAGGCGTCGCGCCTCCAGCCGCATTGTCTTCGTGGAGCAAGGCCTGCTATGAACGAGCAACGTCCCATGAGCACTCGCCTTTCGACCGACAAGCCAATCTCGCTGGCAATCCTTGCCATGGGCGGCCAGGGCGGCGGCGTTTTGGCCGACTGGGTGGTCGGAGTTGCCGAGAGCCAGGGCTGGATGGCTCAAACAACTTCCGTTCCAGGCGTCGCACAGCGAACCGGGGCGACGATCTATTATCTGGAACTCTTGCCGGCGCGCGATGGCCATGAGCCGATCTTCGCGTTGATGCCGACGCCCGGCGATGTCGACGTCGTGCTTGCCGCCGAGCTAATGGAAGCCGGGCGCTCGGTGCTGCGCGGCCTGGTGACACCAGACAAAACAACCCTGATCGCATCGACGCACCGTGCCTTCGCCGTCGGTGAAAAGGAAAAGCCCGGCGATGGCATCGGCAATCCCGTTGTTGTCGTAGAGGCGACGGATTTTGCAGCAAAGAAAACCATCGCCTTCGACATGGAAGCGCTGGCTGTCAAGAACGGCAGCGTGATCTCGGCCGCAATGTTCGGTGCCCTGGCGGCGGCCGGTGTGCTGCCCTTTCCCAAGGATGCTTTCGAAGCCATGATCAGGGCGGGGGGCAAGGGCATCGAGCCCAGCCTGCGCGCCTTCAACGCCGCTTATCAACGCACCGTGGAAAAACCGCGCGATCCGGTCTCCGACCGGCCGCACAAGCGGCTTGATCCCTTGCCGTCAAGCACTGGCCATGCGACGCTCGATGCTCTGCTCGACAGGATACGCGGCGAGTTTCCCGAGCCGGCACGCGCATTGCTTTTCGCCGGTGTCAAGAAGCTGACCGACTTTCAGGATCCGGCCTATGCCGACGAGTATCTGAACCGTGTCGGCGCGCTTCTGATGAACGACCGGGCGGCGGGCGGTCCGGACAAGGACTACGCCTTCACCTGCCAGGCGGCAAAATATGTGGCCGTGGCGATGGCCTATGACGATGTCATACGCGTGGCCGACCTCAAGGTCCGCGCTTCGCGCTTCGACCGCGTCCGCAAGGAAGTCGGCGCCAGAGACGACCAGATCGTCTACATGACAGAATACATGCATCCGCGCATGGACGAGGTTTGCGGCACCTTGCCGAAACGGATCGGCCTCTGGATCGAAAGTCGGCCGGCCGTCTTCAATCGCCTCGATCGCTTCGTCAACAAGGGTCGGCGCGTCAAGACGGGCACGCTGTTCTGGTTCTTTTGTCTCTATGCGGTGTCAGCCCTGCGCGGCACACGCCGCGGCACGCTGCGCAACATGCGAGAGATTGAACATAGAGAAAACTGGCTCACGCAGGCGCAACGGCTGCTTCCAGACGATTATGACCTTGCCGTCGAGGTCCTCAACAACCGGCGTTTGGTGAAAGGTTACTCTGACACCCATACCCGGGGTCTGTCCAAGTTCGACCGGGTGATGTCGGCACTGCCGCTGTTGAAGGGGCGCGAGGATGCAGCGGCATGGATGCGACGGCTGCGGCAGGCGGCATTGCTCGACGAGAACGGGATCGCACTGGATGGAGCGTTAAAGACGGTTGCGACGCTCTGACGCGTGGCGATCTCAAATCTCATGCTTGCGGATATTGTGCAGCACCTTGTGCAGCGTCGACAGGAAGGCGCGGTACTCGACTTCGTCCACGCCGTCGAACATCTGCAGGAAGAGGTCATACATGCTCGGCCAGAGCTTTTCGAACGCTGCCCGCCCTTCTTCCGTGATCGAAACGTCTCGGACGCGCATGTCCTCAGCCCGAGGCTGGCGCCTGATGTAGCCTTGTTCCTCGAGTGAATCGAGTGTTCGGCTCATGGTCGATTGTTCGGTCACCGCGAAGACGGACAGTTCGTTGATCGTAACCGACGACGCAATGCTCAAGACCGCGAGCGTGCGCATTTTGGCGGTTGTCACGTCCTGTTCCTTGAGCTCTTCTGCCAGATTGGCGTTCCAGCGCGCCATCAGTCGGTTCATCAGGTAGGGGGCGAAATGGTTGAGGCCGATCTCGCCCATCGTCGGACGCGTCTCGTAACCGTCTTCCTTGCGTCGCAGAACCGTACCCGAAAACCGTTCTTCCATGGATGAGCGTTTCCTTGTCCTTGCGTCAGGGGAGGGAAGATGCGAGCAAAAATCCGGAGCCGCCTGACAGACCGGGGCCGGGATGGGCCGATGCGCCGATATGGTAGAGACCCGGAATGTGGGTGCGGTGGTTAACAGAAGACTTAAACGGGCGCCAGAGGAAAAACTGGTCTATTCCGCAGTAGCCGCCATAGGGATCGCCGCCAACGAGGTTGATGTTCATTGCCTCGAGATCAGCGGGAGAATAAGCCGCGCGAGCCAGCTTGATCGATTGGAAATCCTCGATGTGTTGCGACAGGATTGCCTCGATGCGATCGGCGTAGCGCTCGCGAATGGCTTGCGTCCAAAGACCGTCGGATGTGGTTGCGATCTCGCCCGCCGCATCGCCCTTGATGAAGCGCGGCGCTTCGGGCAATTGCAGCCAGAGGATCGATTTTCCGTCTGGTGCACGGCTCGGGTCGAGAGATGCAGGCTGGCCGACGCAGATCGTCGGCTCTGCGGGCAGCAGGCCACGCTCGCATTCGTTGGCGGCGCGTGACACCCCGTCGAGACCGGGTGTCAGATGCAGTAGTGCGACCTTCCCGAGTTCCGGATTGGCCTTCCACCTCGGCGGCTCAGCCAGTGCGTAGTGGATCTGCATGTTGCCCTTTCCATAGCGGAAGCGCGCAACGGCCTCTGACGTCTCGGCGGGCAGAGGCTGCGGCCAGTCCTTCGTGAGACGCCCGTAGAGCTGGTTCGGCGTGGTTGAGCAGATGACACCGCGGTTGGCTGCGAGGATCTCGCCGCTCGCAAGCCTGACGCCGCCAGCCTGGCCTGAAGGGGATGTTGTCACCTGCGCGACGTCGGCTCCGGTTCGGATCTTGCCGCCATGATCGGAAATCAATCTTTCAAAAGCATTGAGCAGGGAGACTGCGCCTCCCTTGGCGATCGGGCAGCCGGCAAGTTCAATCGCAAAGCCGATGACCTTCAGCATTTCGGCGGAATACGCGGCTTCCGGTCCCAAGCCGCAATGCAGCACCCAAGGAGCCCACAGGGCATGAATATCCTCGGACTTATAGGTGGTTTCCAGATAGCCGCGGGCAGGGACCAGCGCCTCGCCGAACCAGGCGGCAAGTTGGCGAAGACCGCGTCCCCAGCCCTGCTTTGCGACGGCCTTCAGCGTCGTGCCAGACCACAGCGCGCCACCGAGAAGTGAAAACAGGAAAGGCGCGTCTGCACCGAGCTTGTTCATCTCGCTCGAGAAGACCATGCCGTCACCGGCGTGGAGCTTGTCGAAGGTCGCGACGTTGCGTTGCCGGTCCATGGAGAAGATGACATGCGAACCATCCGGCCGCAGGACGCCGGTCGGCAGATCCGCATGTGCGAATTCCAGACCGCGGGCTTCAAGATCCTTGCCGAGCACCCCATAGGCGGGCGAGGTCACAAACAGCACCATCGTCGTCGCCATCAGGTCGTGGACAAAGCCGGGCTCGGTTATTTCCTCGCTGCGCAGGCAGCCGCCGATTTTTTCATTCCGCTCGAGAACGAGGACCTTGCGGCCCTTCTTCCCGAGCATCGCGGCTGCCACCAGCGCGTTTATGCCACTCCCGACAACGATGTAGTCGTATTCAGCCATTGTGTCGCCTCGGCGCAGCCAGAAATGTCAAACGGGCCGGAGTCTGGCTCCGGCCCGCACGAGCTTTAAGTCGTGACAAGCGCCAGCGCGCGCACGGGTGAACCGGTGCCCTTGACGAGCTTCAGCGGAGCGGCAATCAGGACCGCACCTTTTGGCGGCAACTGGTCGAGCTGACAAAGGCTTGCAAGTCCGTAGCGGTTGGCCTTGTGCATCAGGTTGTGCGCGGGAAAGGGCGGGTTCATCCCACCGGCCGAGCCTGCATCGGTTCCGATCGTTTCCTGACCCCAGCCGATGATGTTCTTGGTCAAAAGGTATTCGATGGCCTCCGCCGTCGGGCCTGGGGAATGAGGTCCATTTTCATCGGCATTCAGGAACGTCTCGCTCGAGCCGTTGCGCTTGTACCAGTCGGTGCGCAGCAGCACCCAGCTGCCGGCTTCGATCTCGCCGTGCTCGGCTTCCCATTCCTTTATGCTCTCTACGGTGAGCAGATAGTCGGGGTTGGCGGCAGCTTCCTTCGAGCGGTCGATCACGTTGACGGGCGCGACGAAGTTCTGCGGCGCAATGGTGTCGGTCGTATTGTTCGGATTGTCCTTGCCAGTGATCCAGTGACAGGGCGCATCAAAATGCGTTCCGGTGTGCTCGCCGAGTTCCAGCCAGTTCCATGCCCAGAATGGCCCGTCCTGGTCATAGGCCGAAATGGTGTGGACCTTGACGTTCGGTGTGTTCTTGCCGAACTGCGGCGGCAGATAAAGCACCGGCGTGTCGGGTCCGAGTGGGGCAGTGAGATCAACGACCTTCACGGCGCCTGACACAAGTGCGGTTGCGAGGTTTGAAAGAGCTGTAGTCGACATTTCATGGTTCCCCTTGGCGAGATGCCAGCGCGACGGTGCAAAGGGCTTTGGAGGCTTCTTGTCTGTTGCCCGTGATGGCTGGATAAGGGGAGCGTATGTCACGAAATATGATATTGCAAGTATTTGGATGTTCCGAGAAGGTCCCGGGGCGCCGACAGGTCAACGGGGCTAAAACCGCAGTGACTTCACCTGAATATCAGACTTTCAATAGCAATCAGAGGTCTCCCGAGGACGTTGTTGGTGACCTCGAGGCTTTCCGGCCCTTGAACAGGTTCGTCTAAGATGTATGCATGTGCGAATAAAAAGGCAAAGTGAACGAGGGGTTCAAGCATGAGTTACGATGCAGTGGTGGTGGGCGCCGGTCACAATGGTCTTGCTGCGGCCGTCCACCTGGCGGCGAAGGGATGGAAAGTAGCGGTCGTCGAGGCCAAGGGAGAGCCGGGCGGAGCTGTGAAAACCCGCGAACTGACCGTCCCCGGCTTCCGTCACGACGTTGCAGCCATGAACCTGTCAATGTTTGCCGGTTCCCCCTTCTTTGCCGAACACAATGAAGCACTGATCGCACACGGCCTTGATTTCGTGCCTGCGGCTGATTGTTTTGCGACAGTGTTTCGCGACGACACCTTTCTTGGCGTCAGTTCCGATCTTGAAAAGACCAGCGACGGTATTGCGGCCCTTTCGCCGGAAGACGCCCGAAGGTGGCGCGCGATGCTTGCCGAATTCGGATCAGACGCACCCCATATTTTTGCTCTTCTGGCGACCCCAATGCCGTCGTTGGCGGCATTGAGGGTTGTCTGGAAAGCATGGCGGCAGAAGGGAACCGGCTGGCTCTACGACACGCTCAGGCTTCTTTTCGCCTCGCCCCGAGATTTTCTGGATGGACGCTTCACGCATGCCAAGGTCAAGACGATGATGGCGGCGTGGGGCTTACATCTCGATTTCTCCCCCGATATCGCCGGCGGGGCCCTGTTCCCCTATCTTGAATCGATGGCAAACCAGGCTTTCGGCATGGTGATCGGCAAGGGCGGCGCCGACACGATGATCACAGCGATGACAGGACTTCTCCAGGAAAAAGGCGGAGAACTGATCCTTGATGCACCGGTCGACAGCATCAGCGTTTCATCGGGACGGGCAACCGGCGTGGTCCTGGCTGACGGGCGAACCCTCGAGGCGCGCAGGGCTGTCATTGCCAATGTTCATCCCAAGAACCTGTTTGGCCGGCTCGTTGCGTCAGACCCGGTGCGCGCCGAGTTCGATCGCAGGCTCGGAAAATTCCGCGAGGGGCCAGGCACGATGATGATCCACCTCGCGCTCGAAGGGTTGCCCGATTGGCGGGCGGGGGAAGAACTCAAGCGCTTTGCCTATGTGCACGTCGCCCCCGACCTGGAAATGATGTCGCGGGTCTATGCAGAGGCAGCGGCCGGATTACTTCCGACGGAACCCGCCCTCGTCGTCGGCCAGCCAACGGCAATCGATCCTACCCGGGCGCCGCACGGAAAGCATGTTCTTTGGTTGCAGGTGCGTGTCTTGCCGGCGAATTTCCATGGTGACGCCGCAGGCAACATCAGCGCCCGGAACTGGGATGAGGCAAAGGAAGCCTATTGTGAGCGTGTCCTCGACATTCTCGAGCGCTATGCGCCGGGCCTGCGTTCGAAGGTGCTCGGGCGCGCGATCTTCTCGCCGACTGACCTGGAGCGTGAGAACCCGAACCTGATCGGCGGCGATAATCTTTCGGGAAGTCATCATCTCGATCAGAATTTCATCTTCCGACCCGTTGCCGGATATTCGCGCTACGCCACGCCTGTGAGGTCGCTCTATATGTGTGGCGCCTCGACCTGGCCGGGCGCAGGAACGGGAGCAGGATCGGGCTTCATGCTTGCAAAAATGCTTTCCCGGTCGTAACGGCGACCGCCAAAGCAATTCCTTTGACATTTCAAATATTGGTGCCTAGACCAACGGGACTTATCCAGATGGTTCGGGCGGAGTGACATGGCAGACGCGGAGGTGGATACCGTCGACCTGGAGACAATTGTCCAGGGCGCGCATGAAAAGCAGGAGCTTCGGCTCTGGCTGCGGATGCTTTCCACAACGAAGCTGATCTCGCAGGAGGTTCGACGTCGCCTTCGAAACGAATTCAAGGCAACCCTTCCGCAGTTCGATCTGATGGCCCAGCTTTATCGCGAGCATGACGGATTGCGCCTTGGTGAATTGTCCAGGCGCACCATGGTGACGAACGGAAACGTGACCGGGCTGGTGGAGCGACTAGAGGCCGATGGCCTTGTCGTTCGTGAGACGCCGGACGACGATCGCCGCGTCACGGTCGCCAAGCTGACGCCCAAGGGCGATGAGCTTTTCACCACGATGGCAGCGGCTCACGAGAGCTGGCTGCGCGATATGATGGCCGATGTCGACCCTGCCGATATCAAGGCGCTCTGGTCGAGGATCGGCGCCGTCAAGGTTTCCGTCAGCAACCACCTTTCGGATCCCAACTTCGACTAGCAGGGCGTTTGCGGGGTTTAGCGGGTCTTTTCAGCCTTGAAGCGTTTTTCCAGCAGGCTGACGAGGCGCACCATCGGCCACAGGAAAAGGATGTAGACCAGCGCAGCACCGATCAGCGGCGTCGGGTTTGCGTAGAGCGCCTGTGCGTCTGTTGCTTCCTTGAGGAGTTCGGGAAGCGCCACTGTCGAGGCAAGCGACGTGTCCTTGAACATCGAAACGCAGTTGCTGGTGGTGGGGGGGATAACAATGCGCAGTGCCTGCGGCAGAATGACTTTGCGCAATGTCACGACAAAGGGAATGCCGAGAGCGGCCGCCGCCTCGAACTGCCCGCGTGGGACGCTTTCGATGCCGGAGCGGAAGATTTCCGCCGAATAGGCTGCCATGACGATCGAAAAGGCCAGAACCGCGGAGGCCCACGAGGAGAGGCGGATGCCGAGGAACGGCAGCGCGTAATAGATCAGGATAAGGACCACAAGCACCGGAACTGCGCGGAAGACGTCGATGTAGATCGTCGTCAGCAGGCGCAGCGGCTTTGGCGCATAGAGGCGGATCAGGCTTACGATGAGGCCGGCCGGAACGCCGACGGCAATCGCGAGAAGACCGAGCAGGAGCGTGTTCCAGAGACCGCGAAGAAGTGCCGGCAGGCTGGACATCAGGACATCGGAGTTGAAGAAGGTCTCGACCAGCGACATGGGCATTCCTTGCAGGTACGGGGTAGGCATCACGCCGGCCAGGGGCCGGCATGACAGATCCAAACTCGGTTGCGAGCTTATGCCTTCGGGATCGGCAGTTCGGTGATCGTTGACGAGCCGGCCGGTGCGTCGCTGCCGAACCACTTCTTGTGGATCTTGGCGAGCGTGCCGTCCTTCTTCATTTCGGTGATGGCGCCATTGATCTTCTCAAGCAGAGGATGATCCTTGGACATCATCAGGCCGTACTGTTCGCCGGTCTTGATGCGATCCTTGATGGCAAAGCCCTTCATCTTGACGAAGAGATACTCCATGCCCGGGATGTCGCTGACAACAGCGTCCACACGGCCGGCCCCGAGGTCAAGGAACATTTCCTGCTGGGCGTTGTAGCCCTTGACGTCGGCAAAGCCGTTGGCTGCCGTATTATCCTTGACCCACTTGTCGCCGGTCGAGCCGGAGAGCACGCCGATTGTTTTTCCCTTGAGATCGGAAAGACCCTTGATGGCGCTGTCTGCCTTTGTGGCCACACCCATGTCGGAGTCGTAGTAAGGCTGGGTGAAGGACTGAGATTTCAGACGATCAGGGGTGATGGTGATCGAGGAGATCGCCACGTCGATGCGCTTGGAGGTCGTGCCTGCAAACAGTGCCTGGAAGCCGTAGTCGGCGATTTCGGGCTTCAGGCCAACACGCTTGGCAGCTTCGGTGACGATATCGACCTCGAAGCCTTCGAAGGCGCCGCTGTCGTTCTTGTATTCGAAGGGCGGATTGCTCGGGTAGGAACCGACATTGAGGACATCGGCGGCATAGGCGGTGGAGGCTCCGGCGGCAAGGCCGATGGCGGCCGCAAGGGCCAACAGGTTACGACGGGTCAGGCTCATTTTTATCTCCCTCTGGTTTATTGGCCTGCGCCGGGTTTTTGCCGGCGCCGGTGTATCCCGTTCCGCCCTGGGGCGGAGCGTCATTTCATCGCGTCGACCATGCGATCGAGCGCAATCCTTATCTGTTCGATGTCGCGGAATACGCACATGCGCAGGAATGCCGCGGAGGAATTGCCGAAGAGATGGCCCGGCGCCAGGCCGACACGGGCCTTTTCAAGAATGTCGGCACAGGCCTCGCGCGCGTCGGCGCGGCCCTTAAGGGCAAAGAAGGCATACATGCCACCCCGCGGCTTGTCGGGGAGGATCATGCCAGGGATCCTCGCGAGCCGTTCGTAGGCAAGGTCGAGGCCGGCCTTTGCCTTGTTGCGGATTTCCGCCACGAGCGGTTCACCTTTGGTCAGGGCGGCAACGGCGCCAGCCTGGATCATGCCTGCAGTACCGCTGTTCATATACTGCGTCATGGCCGCAAGCTGATCGGCGATGCCGGACGGATGAGACAGCCAGCCGATCCGCCAGCCGGTCATCGCCCAGGCCTTGGAGAAGCTGTTGATCGAGATCACACGATCGGTGTCGTCGGCTATCTGGAGGATCGAAGGTGCAACGTTGCCCTCGAAATAGAGGCGACCGTAGACTTCGTCGGATATGATCCAGATGCCGGTACGCCGGCTGAACTCGAGGAGCGCCTGCATCTCTTCTGCGCTTGCCGTCCAGCCGGTGGGATTGGACGGGGTCGACAGGAAGATGGCTCGCGTACGCGCATCGCAAGCGGCAAACAGCTTGTCGAGGTCGAGGCGCCAATCGGTATCGAAGTCAAGCGAAACGGGGCGGGGCTCGCCGCCGATCAGATGGATCGCATTGTGGATGTTCGGCCATTGCGGCGCGACGTATACGACATTGGTTCCGATGTCGACGAGAAGCTGCAGGGCGATGTAGAGCGCCTGCATGCCGCTCGGCGCCACGGTCGTCCGTTCGATTGCGATCGGTCGGTCGTGCAGGTCGGACTGATAGCGGCTGAGGGCCTGGTTCAGGGCGTCGAGCCCGCGCATGTTCGGGATGTAGAATGTCTGTCCTTCGTCCAGCGCCGCCTTGGAGGCCTCGCGGATGAAGGCCGGCGTCACCAGATCACCTTCGCCGTACCAGAGCGGGATGACATCTCCGAGTTCGCGGGCCCGCATCGCCAGGGCTGCGATGTTATCCGTTCTGAGATCGCGGATTTGCGCGCGGATGCCATCGAAGGCGTGGCGGGCCTTTTTCGTTTCCGCGGAGAGTGGTGATGACCAAAAAGACAAGGATCAGTCCTTACATGTCTGGCCTAGCGCCTGCAGCTTGAAGCGAGGCCAGCGCCTGGCGGGAGAACGTTATTCGAAGTCGGGCGCAATTCAAGGGAAATTTTAAGTTTCAAAGGTCTCGTAGCGCCCGAGACAGTTTTGCCGCGAGCGGCTGCCCGCCGCTAGGCTTTTCGTTTTGCAAGAATCTCGCCAAGCACCCTGTCGAACCGTGCGATTTCCTCTGGCTTGTTGTAGTGAACGAGCGAGACGCGAACAGCGCCGTGCTCCATCGACAAGCCAAGCCGTTTCATCAGTCGGGGCGCAAACATGTGACCATCACGCAAGCCGATGCCGGCCTCTCCCATATCCGCTGCGATCTGCTGTGGCGTGACACCTGGAATGTTGAAGCAGATGGTTGGAACGCGGTCTGAAAGCCGGGCTTCGTCAGACACCCCGTAGATGACTGCGCCGTGTTTTTTAAGAACGCCGATCATGTCGCGAGACAGCGTCAATTCATAGTCGCGGATCGCGCCCATCGCTGCCGCCAGCGCCTCGCGGCGCGAATGACCGGCGCCGGCCAGGAAGCGGCGACCGAGCGCCTCGAGGTATTTCACGGCAGCATTCATGCCTGCGACGTTCTCGTAAGTGAACGTCCCGACTTCGATCTTGTAGGGCGGCACATCGGGGATGAAGTCTTCCTTGAACGTCGGAAGCCTGCAGAGCGCGTCGTAGCGTCCCCAGAGGAAGCCCATATGCGGGGAGAAATTCTTGTATCCGGAACAGACCAGATAATCGCAATCCCACGCCTGTACATCAATGAGGCCGTGCGGACCGTAGTGGACGCAATCGAGAAACACCTCCGCGCCGACGGCATGTGCGAGTTTCCCCACGGCTTCAACGTCGACGATAGTACCGATTGAATGGGCCGTGACCGTACACGCGACGAGACGCGTCTTGTCGTTGAGGAGCGGCTTCAGATCCTCAACGTGCAGAGTGCCGTCGTCGCGCATCCGCCACCAGACGACCTTGGCTCCGTCCGCCTCAAGCGCAAGCCAAGTGGCTATGTTGGCGTCGTGGTCCATGTCGGTGACGACGATCTCGTTGCGGTCGCCGAGCATCTTGGCAATGCCGAGGCTGACAAGCCGGATGAAGGAGGTCGCGTTGAGGCCGAAGGAGATTTCTTCCGGGCGATAGGCGTTGACGAGGAGTGCCACAGTTTCGCGTGCCTCGTCGAGATTGCGGTCTACGCCCTGGCTGTGCCGGTAATTGGCCATCCGCTGGACGTTGAAGTCGACAAGATGGGTCGCTACCGCGTCAACGACGGCCTGTGGGACCTGCGCGCCACCGGCATTGTCGAGGAAAATGAAGTCGCCGGCCTTCTGAATGGCCGGGAACATTGCGCGGATTTCGTCGACCGGGAAGCCATTCTGGCCAGTAACCTTCAATGGGGATGCCGATAGGCTCATAATTGCTCCTGCAATTGACTGTTCCGCATGGCCGTCTTCGTCACCGCGGCCTGTTTTGATCATTTGATCACAAACAATTTTAGAGTTCAACTAATTTCGGAGCTCCACATGTCAACCGTCAGCGAGCGTTCCAGCCGCCCTTGCCACCGCAATAGCTCCGCAGCGTCTCGTGCGTGTGCCGGATGTCGTTGCCGATAGCCTCGCGGGCCGCGGCAAAGTCCTGAGCCTTGATCGCTTTTATGATGACATCGTGCAGACCCGCCGGATCGAGCTCACCCTTGTCGATGAGCGGCGCTACCACGCCCGACAGCAGCCGCATATAGGGTCCGAGACGGAGCCAGAGCGTATCGATCAGCTGCAATAGGACCTCCGATCCCGAGGCCCGGTAGATAGTGAAATGGAACCGCTGGTTCATCTCGATGAGTTCGTAGACGTTCTCACGGGCTGTCGCATGCTGCTGCTCGACGATTAATTCAAGCTGCGCGATATCGGCAGCTGTCAGACGTGGACCACCGAGTTCGGTGGCGAGGCCCTCGACGGCGATCCGGGCGCGGGCAAGATCATCCAGCCGGGCGGCGGTCACCGGTGGAATTCGCGCCGAACCGTTCGGGGCAACCTCGACAGCATTTTCGGCTGCCAGCCGGCGCAACGCTTCACGAACCGGCATGTTGCTGGTGCCGAATGTTTCTGCGAGCGAGGCAATCGTCAGCGTCTGTCCGGGATCAAATCGGCCAACCATGAGGGCATTGCGCAGCTGTTGGTAAACTGCCTCCTGGATCGTCGTCCGCGATGAAACAGGGCCAAGGGCCATTCGTACTATCCTATTCTTCCTGCGATGGAGTTTCGAGCCGGAGAGGTCGATTCAATCTGCGCGTTGAGCCGGTCTTCAAGCGCCTCTGATCGGTCACTGTCTGTAGCCGGCTCCTATCAGAAGCGGGAGGACGCGATCGCAGAAGAAGGGTAGCTCCTGCGTATAGTTGACGAATGAAAGCGCGATGCCGGCGTAACCTTGCCGTGAGATCGCAATCATCTCTTCGGCGATGCGCTCCGGTGTTCCGACCAGCGGATAGCTGCCGGCACCGCCGGCAAAGCGCTGGCGATAGCGATCGTAAGCCTCGCGATCATGCGATTGCGAGAATTCCTTCTTGCCAGCCATGTGGGTGTCGACCGCCTCGTGGTCGGCCATAGCGACGGCATAGCGATGATAGTAGTCCTCAGCCTCGGTCTGGGTTTGCCGGCAGACGACGTGGCACACGGTATAGACGCCGACCTCGCGGTGGTGCTGCTGGGCGCGGTCGCGGATGTCGGCCACATGTTTTCCTGCTTCGTTGATCTCCGAGAAGGTCGTAAACAGGTAGTCGCAGTTCCTCGCTGCAAAATCCCGACCCGGTCCGCCGAACGCTGCGTTCATCGTGACCGGACGCGGCGTTTGCAAGCTGGCTGGACGGCTGATGGCCTCCTTCAGTTTGTAATAGGTGCCATCGTAGTCGAACGGTATATCCGACGTATAGGCACGCTCCAGCACCTGAAGCCACTCCTCCGCCTGGTCATATCCCTTCTCGACCAGCGACGTGCCGAACATGGCAAACTCCTTTGGATTCCATCCGCAGACAATATTCAGCCCGGCCCGGCCATTGCTGACGTGGTCGACCGTTGCCAGCGCCTTTGCCGCATAGAGCGGGTGGACAAGCGGCACATGCACCGTCATGAACAGCCCGATCTGCTTGGTGGAAGCCGCAAGGGCGGCTGCCCAGGTGAACGTCTCGAAAGACCATTCGCGCACCCGGTTCTTGCCCCCGAACCCGCGCCAGCGGGCGATTGGAAGCAGGAACTCCAAACCGGTGCGATCGGCGATCTGTGCGGCGGTGAGGTTGTCGGCCCAGCTGGCAGTCCAGCGCTCCGGGACGTCCGTGATCGCAAGGCCGCCATCCGCGTTTGCGGAGAAAACGCCGAGCTTGAGGCGGTTTGCCCCTTTGAGCGGATGCTGCTTCACGATGGTCCTCCCTCTGTCCACGCAGCTTTTGCGCTGCCTGGCTCTCAGCTTGACCATGTTTTAAGCTTGAGAGCAAATTGCTTTATGTCTAAACCTTTTTTGGACCTTGGATTCTGGATGGGAGATGCTCAGATGGATGATTTTCGCACGAAGTGTCTCGAACGCGCGCTGCTCGTCGGCACCTTTTCGGCGATCCCGCATCCCGTCGCCGTCGAGGTGATGGCGCAGTCCCAACCAGATTTCATCTGCATTGATTGGGAGCATGCCCAGATCGGACGCGAGCGCATCGAGGATCTCGTGCGTGCGGCGGATGTGCATTCGGTAAAGGCGATGGTGCGTGTTCCCGGCCACGCGCCTGAAGCGATCGCGGCCGTCCTCGATGCCGGCGCGGGCGGCGTCCTCGTTCCGAGAGTTTCGACCGCCGAGCAGGCAAGGGCCGCCGTCTCTGCCACTCGCTACCCGCCGATCGGCAGCCGCGGCGTTGGCCCCGGCCGGGCGGCGGGTTACGGCTACCGTATTCCGGACTATCTGGCGAAGGCCAACGACATGCTCGTACTGGCGATCCAGGTCGAGACCGCCGAGGGATTGGCCAACATCAAGGAGATCGTTGCCGTTGAAGGCGTGGATCTGATCTTCATCGGTCCTGGAGATTTATCGGTCTCTATCGATGCCATGGGCCCGGCCGGCCAGGACAAGCTGGACCGTGCGATCAGGACGATCACGTCAGCGGCTTTGAACGCGGGTCGCGCCGTTGGCATCTTCCGCCCGTCGCCCGCCGATGTCGGCAGATGGCGCGGAGCAGGGATCAGCTTCTTTGTCCTCGCCAGTGACACCATGTTTCTCGGTGCGGCGGTTCTTGATAGTCTGGATGCAGCCCGCAAGGCCGGCTCGTCGAGCTGACGACACGCGTGGTTACAGGCTTCCCTTGCTCGACATGCTGGGTCTCTTCGGCCGCAGCGCCATACGCGGCCTGGGAGGCAACTATAAGGCAAGCCGTTCTCTGCAGATTGTTTCCACCCGTGTCTGCAAGACCTTGACGCGCTCAACCAGCCAGGCGAGTTCCTCGTTGGTGATTGTGTATTTCGAGGAATATCGGGCTTCCACATAGGCCCGCGCCAGCAATTCGAAGCAGCGCCGTGAAAACCGGCTGTCGCGCGGCCAAGCCTCTACCAGCCTGAGATCTATCCCCTCGGCCTGAGAGCGAAGAACCTTCAGACGATGGGATTTGGGGCTGTAGAGCGTCAGCGTCAGCAGGATACTATGGTACGATTTCTCAGTCGCTTGATGAAGATTAAAGGCGGCATGACGCGGTACACCGTCGGCCATGCTGGTTTCGGCGAGCTTGACCGAATGCCGAGCTAGCTCGAACCATTCGTTGAAATACTGGCTTGCTTCATAGTGTTGCTCCTCCGCCGTCAGAGGCTTCGGCTGCGCCAGCGAATGACCGGGCTGCTGGTAGAGGACAACGCCGTCCCTGGCGATGTCGACGAAGAAAGGCCGGCCGCGGGAGAGCTGGTCATTGACATCGGCCAGCGTGTGGATGATCGGCACGACCGGTGTTTCGATACGATGCGCGATCTGCTCCTTTAAAAGCTGCTCTTCAATGCCTTCCCAGAGCTCCTGCTCCTCTGCAAAGGAATTGCTATTGACGACAATCAGGAGGTCGTAGTCGGAACGGTAGCCACTCAGGTGATCCTCGACCCAGTCGCCACGGGCGTACGAGCCGTAGAGCAGGACCATCAGGATCTTGCCGGTCTGGCGCCTGGCCGACAATTTGCTCGCCCGGAAGCGCTCGACCTCGGCAAACAGGATCTGGAGGATGCGCGCCAGTTCGCGCCGCTTCCTGTCCGGCAGATGTTCGATATGGTCGGTCAGGGTCAAAGCTGCGTCAAAGCCTTCAGTCAGAATCGTATCCATCGTAGCGGCTCCGTTACGATTGCGCACTCAAACCTTTTACGAGATTGTCGTTACAAATGCAATCTTAGGATGCGCATGCTATGCGGGACATCCGCATGCGAGCAGGCGAGTAGCCATTCGGTCCGAGTAGGTTTCGGCTATCGACTTATCTGGTCTGGACGCATACGACTTCGTGTTGAGAGCGTTCCCGCTCGTCTGGTCGCTTGACAAGGATCAGAACGAAACGGCCCGCTCGCTTCTCACTCAAGCGCTTGCCCATGACGTTGACTATCCCTTCGCTCTGTCGTTGCTCGCATGGTGCCACGCGCAACGCGCCGTGTATGGTTGGACCGACGCTCCAGGCCGTGACCGGGATGAGGCCTTGTGCCTTGCACAGCGCGCTGCCTCGCTCAGCCACGATGACCCGATGGTTCTCGCGATCCTTGGAGCGGCGCATTCGTTTGCACGGGACTTCGACGTGGCAGAGACACACCTTGAGCGAGCGCGTTCGCTCGATCCGAATTCAGCCTGGGCCTGGCTGCGTAGCGGTTGGCTTGATGTGTATCGCGAACGCTCCGCGTCCGCGCTCGGACATTTTGCGCGGTTCCGTCGGCTGAGCCCGCTCGATCCGATCGCCTATATGGCGGACGTCGGCGTCGGCGCCGCCCATTTCGTTGACGGGCGATACGACGATGCGATTACCTGGATCCAAAGAGGCCTTAGCCAGCAGCCTGACGCGAGTTGGGCTCTGCGGTGGCTCGTCAGCGCCTATGTCCACGCCGGCAGATTGGATGAGGCACGACGTGCCTGCCTTCGATTGCGAGAGAGCCATCCCGACCTTACGCTTGCCAAAGTCAGGGTTACATGGTGGCCCTCTGCTATTATGGCCCGTATCTTATCGGGTCTGCGTGACGCTGGCTTGCCCGAAGGCTGACTGGATCGGCTCAACCAAAGTCTTCACCGAGATCGACAAACTTCATCGAAGGTCATGAATCCCCCAGTGCTTGAGAGCTCCTGCCACGCAAGATGCCATTGAAGCGCATGGGCAAGCCACGCATGACGGCGAACGCTCGAGACTGAATGCATTGACCTTTCTGGCCTGAGGATCTGTGAGCAGGTCGGGCGGTTTTATGCGCGAAGCTGCAGCCACCACAGACGAGAATGGACTCCATCGATCTCTACCGGCACGGACGGGCATCGCTCAAACTTCGGTGCCCAGGCTTCGCGTCTGGGAGGGCCAGCAGGCCAAGTTAGAGAATCGTTTGCGGCCAAAGACTGATACAACCCAGCCCGAGGTCACTCGAAACGCTTGAGGATCTCACGAGCCTGAAGGTCGCGATCATTCATTAGATCGACCAGATCGGTTGCCTCTCCCCGTGTTAGGGCATCAAGGGGAACCTCGCGGACGACCACCGCCCAGCCCGTAAAAGAATCGATTACCGACCATAACCCGTCAAAGGCGCCGGATGGCCTTTGCCTGATCGAGTACCGCCGGGCTGACCTCGCCCGTTTTGCTTGCCGAAGCCAGTGCATCCTCCAGTGCCTCATCGCCGAGGATCGGATCATCTTCGGATGGCTCGACGCCGTTGTCGATTTCATATCGGGCGTAGGCCACCGCGTAGGCTGCAATCGCAGTCAAGCGCGGGTCCGAGCTGTTCAAGTAGGCTCTGTAGTTGCGCTTTAGCGAGTTCAAGCCAGCAAGCTGCGCAGACGCGTTCTTCTCCTTAGTGACGGTGACGCTCTTGTCAGTTTTCGCGAAATGCGACTTGTCGCCCGCCTCGCTGGACTTGCCCTTCGTGCTCTGCTGTGTTTTTGGGCTGCCATGGCTTGAGTTGCCGCCTCGGGCCCCATTGTTGCTATGCGTGCCATTGTTGCTGTGCGAGCCGCTGTTGCCATGGCTGTCGCCCTCCTTCCAAGAGCGCCCAAAGCACCGTTAAATCCAGCCGCGAGACGGGACTATTTTCTCGAAACCGTGTCTAGCGCTAGATAGGCTGCATTTTGCGCATATCACTTAATTGCCGCTTCATCTGATGAATACGTGCCTGATCATCCGACGGGCGGCGCATCGCGACGCTGGTCGACAATATGTCGATGACCACAAGTGCGGCGATCCGAGAGATCGTCGGCGTATACATGTTAGTGTTCTCGAGTGTTTCGACGATCAGCGAAACGTCGCAGTAATTAGTGAGCGGCGATTCCGATCCGGTTAGACAGATCACTGAGGCCCCGTTTTCCCGAGCGATGCGGGCGATCTCGATGATCGAGCGCGTGGTGCCTGTATTAGAGATCACGAAAGCCACCTCGCCCGGATTCATCATCGAGGCGACCATCAGCTGCTGGTGGGAGTCCAGTTCCGCGCCGCACGGCACGCCGAACAGAGGGAATTTCTGCTGGGCGTCGCGGGCGACGATACCCGAGGCGCCGAAACCGAAAAACACGATCGAGCGGGCATTCGAGAGGATTTCGATCGCCTTATGCAGTGCCGCCTTGTCCAGCCGGGTTCGCGCCCAGTCGAGGCTCGTCATCGTGTAGTCGAATATCTTTTCGGCGACGATTTCAGGCTCGTCGGTGTCGAGCAGGACCGAATGCGTTGCCGGTGTCCCAAGCGCGAGGCTCTGGGCCAATCTGATCTTGAAATCCTGAAATCCGCTGCAGCCGATCGCCGTCGCAAAGCGCAGCACGGTCGGCTGGCTGACCTCCGCAAGCGCTGCCGTTTCACCAACTGTCGCGTTCATGATGCGGCGGGGATCGTCAAGCACCACGTCCGCGACCTTTCGATCCGACTTGCGCAATTCCGAACGCATCGTCCTGATGATTTCGATAATGTTCCGGCCGCTGTTGGTCCGGATGTCGCTATCCATTCGGATCGCCTTTCCTGCATGTCTGACGCAAGGCTAGAAGCTTCAATCTTCCAGAGCAAGACCGCCCCCGCCAGAACAGAGGCGCTTCATTTCATTCCGCGCGCCACGACAGGCTCAGTCCCGTTTGAGCGCGATGAATTCTTAGGTCGGCGGTCGACGCAATCGCGGCATCGATCGTTTCCGGCTCTTCGGTATTGAAAGCGAAGAGGCCATAGTGATGGGCCACCATATCCCGGGCGCCGATCCGCCGGGTAACGCCGATTGCCTCGTGCAGCGAAAAATTTCCGGCCACGCCGTTTTGCGACAGCTCGGGGCGCCGCCCATTGACGGGCAGCAAGGTTATATCCGGCCGATGCGCCAAGACGTCACGCTCGAGGCCAGGGAAAGGAATACAATCGCCGGAGTGCCACAGGCGAACGGCATCCGCCGCTATGACATAGCCGAGGAAACGGCAGTCTCCCGCAGCGTCGATTTCCATCGCTTCGTGCGCAGAGGCGGTCGGCAGGATCGTAAGCTCGGGGAGGGGCGACACGGTCTCACCGGCATTGGTCAGAACAATCCGGGATTCGGCCACGCAGGAACGATCGATCGCTTGCTGGCGCATCGCCCGCGGGGCGAGCAAACCCGCAGACGGGTTTTTCTCCAGCAAGGGCTTGAGCGTCCCCGGGTCCATATGATCGGTATGCGCATGCGTGCAAAGCACTAGATCGACAAACGCGATTTCATCGGCTGAAACCGGCGGCGGCATCATCCTCTCGTGCGGGCGCTCGGTGCCTCTATATTTTTCCGCCAGCGTGTCCGACAGATACGGATCGATCACCAGTCTGCGGCCGTCGATATCGATGACGAAACCCGCCTGTCCCAGCCAGTACAGCCGGAGACCCTTTGCCGGCGGCTTGCTTAGATAGTCTGCCAGCGGGGCGCTGAAAGTAGTTTCTTCAAGGCGTCCGGTCATGGCCGATCTCAGGCCTTCAACGCGAAGAGCAGGTTGTTTGCCGCGATACGCGTGGCACGATCGACGCTCTCTGCTGTAAAGCCGCCGATATGGCTCGTTGCGATGACGTGCTGGTGCGAGGCAAGCGACAGCGAGAGCGGCGGCTCCTGTTCAAACACATCCGTCGCATAGCTGCCGATCTGTCCGGCATCCAGCGCCTCGATCAAGGCGTCCTCATCGACGAGGCGGGCGCGGGCCGTGTTGATCAGGACCTGACCGTGCTTGCTCGAAAAAATCCGGTTCCGATCGAGGAATGTCGAGCCGTCACGCGGGAGCGGGCAGTGAAGGGAGACGATATCGGCCTTCGCGATGATTTCATCGACCTCGGCATAGGCAAAAGCCTGGGACGGCAGGTCCAGGTTGGGCCGGGCCGGGTCGAAGGCGATGACGCGGGCGCCAAGGGCAATGACCATTCTGGCAACTTCGCGGCCGATCGCCCCGCAGCCGATGATGCCGACGGTCCGTTCATGGATTTCCGCGCCGCGCATCCGCGGCCAGCCACCGGACTTGATGCCTGCATCCGAGAGCGGAATTGACCGGAGAGCGCTGAAGATCAGGCCGATCGTCAACTCCGCCACGCCCATCGAATTGGCACCTTCGGCAATCATGATCTGCACGCCACGCTCGTTGAGAACGTCGAGCGGAAGGTTGTCGACGCCCACGCCGTTACGGCTGATGACCTTGAGATTTTCCGCAGCCTCGATGATTCTCGGCGTCACCGGTTCGACGCCGGCCAGCCAGCCGACGCAGCCCGGCACCAGATTGATCAGCTCTTCCTCGGTGGGCATGGCGCCGGCAGTCGAATAGACGATTTCAAACCCGCTTTCCTTCAGCTTCTCGACCTCCGGGTGCGGTTCTGCGGTCAGCGATCGCGGGGTCACAAGGATGCGCTGGTTCATTTTTACCTCCCCGCCGCAGCGAGTGCGATTTCCGAAATGCGATCGAAAGATGGTCCCGACGGCGGAATTTTCACGTCGAAGACTTCCGCCACGACCTGCGTCCAGCCGTGGATGAAATAGGTCCAGCCGTCCTCGACTTGCAGCGCCTTTTCGGCTTGCTGCCGCCGCGCCTGATCGAGAAAGACGAGGTCGCCGCGATAGTTCAGATCCCAGACGACGGATCGCTCGGGGAAAATGGCGGCGTCAGTCAGCGGCGAGCCAGGCGCGTCTTTGCCGAGGCCTGTCGCATTGATGACAAGCGATCCCGGCTTCAGGGATGCTAGAACGGCGTCGTTTGCCGCCGGCGTCTCCGCGAGCAGATATTCGATCGGGACCGCGGTCTCGACCTGCTGGTGAATGCGCCTGATCTCGTCCAGACGGTGCTGGCTGCGATTGGTGACGACGATACGCGCGGGAACGTTGCTGCCGCGGGACTTGCGCATCAGGTGCCAGGTCAGCGCGATCGTCGAGCCGCCGGCGCCCATCGAAAACAGGTCCGCATCGCTGTGTTCGAAATAGTCTTCGCCGAGGAAGGCATCGATCGACAGCCCCGACGAGATCGGATCCTTCGCATGGCAGATCAGCTTGCCGCCGCGCTTGGAAATGCAGCTCGTCTCGTCCATCAGAAGCGCATGCGGATCGATGACGTCAAAAAGGTGCCGGCATGCGTGGAAAAGGTCGATCTTGTGAGTCGTGACAAGCGCGCCCATCGACAACGGGTCGTCGCGGATGAATTCGACGGCTTTCCGGTAAGCGGCCGGATCGGCGTGCAGCTTGAAATCGATGCCCTTGATCACCGCATCCTTGAGGCCGAGATATTCGGCCCATGCAGGAAACACCTTCATGATCGAACTTTTGCCCGTCGTGACGCCGATGAAATAGAGCGTCGGCTGGGTGGCTGGCTGATAGGTGCTCACGCGCGCTTCTCCAAAGCTTCCTTCGCGACCTTGACGGCTGCGGCGGCATTGCGGGCAATATCGGCAAAGCGGCCGTCGCGAATATCTTCAGTCTTGGCGATCCAGGTTCCGCCGACCGCGATAACCTGCTTGATGGCCAGCCATTCACCGATCGTGGCTTCAGTCACACCGCCGGTTGGTATGAACCGGATTCCCAGATGGGCAAACGGTGCGGCGATGCCCGAGAGGGCCTTCGGGCCACCGGCGACGCCTGCGGGAAAGAATTTGGCAAGCTTCACGCCGCGAGCCGACGCAAGCGTCAGGTCTGACGGCGTCATGATGCCGGGGCAGAATGGCAATCCGGCATCCTTGGCGGCATCAACGATTTCAGGATCGAAGCCGGGCGCCAGCCCGAAACGTGCACCGGCGTCGATCGCCCGCTTGAGATTGGGCTTGTCGAGAACCGTTCCGGCGCCGATGCAAAGCTCGGGACGGGCATCGCGCAGGGCAGCCATAACTTCGGCTGCCGCTTCCGTGCGGAACGTGATTTCGGCAACCGGCAGGCCGCCCTCCAGAAGGGCGTCGGCAAGCGCCACGGCATCGGAGGCGCGCTCAATCGCGATAACGGGGACGACACCAAGGCTGGCGATCAGATCGATAGGGTTTTTCATGGCTGGTTTCCTCTGCCGGTGAGGCTGTTTCAGGCGTATGTCTTGATAAGGGTGCGTGCATGCTCTGCCGAACGCGGCAGGTAGGCCTTGTTTTCCACAAGCTCCCAGCCGCCGCCGGGCATGGCCACGACACGATGGCGCATCCCGTTCGACGCTTCGATGATGCCGTAGTCCTGGCCGCTATCGGACGGGTAGGCGAAAACCATGACCAGATCTTCGTCGCCGACATTGATGGAGCGGTGAATCCAGTAGGGCGGCACATAGCAGATCGTCTGCGGCCGGATCTCGATGATGCGCGTCTGGCCTTCCGGCGATTCGAGCTGCATCAGGCCATGTCCCTTCTGGCCGTAGTAGATTTCCGGCCGGTCGGCCTTCGCGTGAATATGGCCGCGGGTCAGGAAGAACTCGTCCCCGACACGCCCAGGGCTCATCCGCGTCACGCCGTAGATAAGATCGCCGCTATGCGTGCCCGGCTTGAAGTCCTCGACGTCGTAGACGACCGGATCGCTCAACGTTTGCAAAAGCGCCGTATGCGCATCCTGATCAGCATATAGCCCTGCCAGATCGCTCAGCCGCTTTTCGTACCGGCCCGTATTTCCGCTCATTCCGCCGCCGATCGGATCGACGACGCTCGAGACTGGTTCGCGCATCATGAAAGCACCTCCATTTGGTAGTAGAATTACATAAATAGAAGAAATGATACGTGCAAGATAAATTTTTAGGCAAAATAAGAGCGATTGTTTGCGCAAAATGCTGAAAAAATATATTGACGTAAAAATTCTACGTAATTACGCTACATAACAGCCAATACAAACTGGCTCGCGAATTTCGCGCCTATCTGGAGGAGAAGAGAAATGAAGAAAACAGTTGTGAAGCTCGCGCTCGGCGCGGCTGTGTCCCTGCTGGCCATGTCCGCAGCAAACGCCGCCGATTGCAAGATCGGTATTTCCATGAAGACCCTGGACGCGCCTTATTTTGCAGCACAGGAAGTCTCGGCAAAGAAGCATGCGACGGAACTCGGATGCGAAGTCATCTCCGTGGACGGCCAGAACGACCTGAACAAGCAGGTCGCCGACGTCGAGGACATGGTTGCGCAGGGCATCCATGCGCTGATCATCAACCCGCGCGACAGCAAGGGCCTCGTTCCTGCGGTCAACGCTGCGACCGCAGCCGGCGTGAAGGTTTTCGTCATCGACTCGACCATCGATCCGCAGGCGAATTTCGTGACGCTCGTGCAGTCGTCGAATTCGCAGAACGGCCTGCTGGTCGGCCAGTGGCTTGCCGACAATACCAAGGGCAAGGATCTGAAGATTGCGCTGATTTCCGGCGACAAGGGCAATGAGGTCGGCCAGGAGCGCCGGTTGGGCGTGCTTGCCGGTCTGCTCGAAGGTCAGTTGCGCAACGAGGGTCGTGCCCGTTTCGAAGTCGTCGGCCAGGGCTGGGGCGCATGGGGTAACGAAGGCGGCCTCAAGGCCATGGAAGACCTCCTGACGGCAAACCCCAACATCAACGTGGTTCTCGGCGAAAACGACTCGATGGTCCTCGGCGCCCAGAAGGCGATGGAACAGGCCAACCGCACCGACGGCGTCCTATTCCTGGCGGCTGCCGATGGCCAGAAGGAAGCGCTGCAGGAAATCAAGGACGGCAAGTACGGCGCAACCGGACTGAACGATCCGGCGCTCGTCGCGTCGACCGCGGTCGATCTCGCAAAGAAGGCAATCGACGGAAGCCTTCCGAAGGATATTTCGAAGATCACCTACACGACGCCGACGGCAATCACCAAGGACAACGTCGACAAGTATCTCAAGAAGGACGCGGTATTCTAAGAGCCGATCCTCCCAGCGGCCGGCAGCGAAAGCCGCCGGTCGCACTTGTTGCATTTGTGACTCGCACGCAGCCTCTTGCGGCTGTCAGGATCGGATGGATCCTGCCGTCACTCATGATGAGATGTTGCATATGGAAACTCTGGTAGAACTGGCCGGCATTCGTAAATCCTTCGGTGGGGTGCGCGCGCTGCAAGGGGTCGATTTCGCGCTGCGCGCCGGCGAGGTGCACGCGCTTCTCGGCGAAAACGGCGCCGGCAAATCCACGCTGATGCGCGTACTGGGCGGGGAATACATTCCCGAAGCCGGAAGCGTCATTATCCGCGGCGAGGAGCAGCAGTTCCGTGGTCCGACCGACGCTCTGGACAAGGGCATTGCCATCATCCACCAGGAGATGGCGCTGGCGACCGATCTGACGGTTGCCGAAAACATCTTTCTTGCCGAGATCCCCTCGGTCATTTCCTGGCGCGATCTCAACCGCCGGGCTGCAGAACTGATTTCCAGTCTCGGCTTCTCCATTTCGCCCTCGGCGACCGTGTCCGATCTGTCGGTCGCTCATCAGCAGGTCGTCGAGATCGCCAAGGCGCTGTCGCGCAATGCCAGCGTCATGGTCTTCGACGAGCCGACCGCGGTTCTGTCCGTCCGCGACGCGGAGCGCCTGCTTGGCATCATCCGCACGCTGCGCGAACGCGGCGTCGGCATCATCTACATTTCCCACCGGCTGGACGAAGTGTTTCGCATCGCCGATCGCATCACCGTGATGAAGGACGGCGCATCGATCTCGACGGTCCAACGCAAGGACGTCGAAGTCGACGATGTCATTCGCATGATGGTCGGCAGATCGCTCAAAGCCCTGTTCGGCGAGGATGTCGAGCGTACGATCGGAAGCGAAGTTCTTCGCGTCGAGAAGCTTTCCGACGGCGCCCGCATCCGCGATATTTCGCTCAGCGTGCGGGCAGGGGAGATCGTCGGTCTCGGCGGGCTTGTCGGTGCCGGACGGACGGAACTGGTCCGGATGATTTTCGGCGCCCAGAAGGCTGCCTCGGGTAGTATCTTCCTGCATGGCAAGCAGGTGCGCATCAACACCCCGTGTGATGCGGTGAGGGCCGGCATCGGGCTTGTGCCGGAAAGCCGCAAGGAGCAGGGGCTCGTTCTCGACTTCCCGATACGCGTCAACGCCACGATGTCCAAGCTGGCGCCACTGGTGAACGCCTTGGGTTTCGTCCGCCGCTCGGCCGAGATGACGACGGTGCAGACGCTTGCATCTCGTCTGCGCATCAAGGCCGGCAGCCTCAATGATCCCGCATCGAGCCTATCGGGCGGAAACCAGCAGAAGGTCGTTCTGGCAAAATGGTTTCACGCCGGCGGCGATCTGCTGATCTTCGACGAGCCGACCCGGGGCGTCGATGTCGGCGCCAAGACTGAGATCTATGCGCTGATCAAGTCGCTGGCCGCCGAAGGCCGCGCCGTTCTGGTGATCTCCTCCGAACATATCGAACTTTTTGGGCTGTGCGACCGGATCCTCGTCATGCGCGAAGGCGAACTGACGGGCTCGCTCGAACCAGAAAATTACACCGAAGAAAAACTGCTGAAGCTCGCGATGGTCAATACCGTCACGCAGGCTGAAGCCCTCGCGACCAACTGATTGGGTAACGCCGTGACCGATTTGACCGAAACAGCCCGCCATCCAAGCTCGCTCAATATCAGCAACATCCTGCATCGCTACGGAACATTGGCGATCCTGATCGCCCTGCTGATCGTGGCAACCTCGATGTCGGACGTGTTCCTGACACAACGCAACATCATCAATGTGCTCCGGCAAAGCGCCGGCACTAGCCTGATGGCGATCGGCATGTTGTTCGTCATCCTGACGCGGGGCATCGACCTGTCAGTCGGCTCGGTCGCTGCGCTCGGCAGCATCCTGTCGGCCATCCTCATCCAGGATTACGGCACGGGCGTTTCGATCGCCGGCGCTCTGCTCGCCGGTGCGGCCTGCGGCCTTGTTTCCGGCAGCCTGATCGCTTTCCTGAAATTGCCGCCATTCGTGACGACGCTTGCGATGATGACGGTTGCCCGCGGTCTGTCTCTGATCATATCCGGCGGACAGCCGATCCAGATGGGTGATGCCGGAAGCTTCATCACCAGCTTCGGATCCGGTTTGATCGCCACCATTCCTTATCCGGTCGTTCTGATGGCCGTCGTCTTCGTGGTTGCCGGGACCGTGCTGGTCTTCACGCGCTTCGGACGCCTGGTCAAGGCAATCGGTTCGAATGTCGAGGCGGTCAGGCTTTCCGGTATTCCGGTCGCCTATTACACGACGGCCGTCTATGTCATCTCCGGCGTTCTCGCCGCTGCAGCCGGCATCGTTTCGACCAGCCGTACAGGCATCGGATCGGCCAATATCGGCGTCGGCGCCGAACTCGACGCCATCGCGGCCGTCGTCATCGGCGGCGCGAGCCTGATGGGCGGCCGAGGCGGTGTCCTCAATACTTTCATCGGTGTACTTGTACTCGGCATCATCGCTAATATGATGAACCTCGCCCGCGTTCCCGGCTATCATCAGCAGGTCTTCATGGGCTGCATCATCATCGGTGCGATGCTCCTGCAATATGCCTCGAACTGGTTCCGCAAGTAGCATCGCGCCTCTTGCCGGGAATGGACCCCAATGTCTCAAGATCTCTTTCTCGCCATCGATGTCGGCACCGGCAGCGTTCGTGCCGCACTGGTCGACACCAAAGGCAAGATACTCTCGGTCGCGAGCCGTGAACACGAACAGATCGTTCCCCAGTTCGGCTGGTCCGAACAGCGGCCGCGCGATTGGTGGCACGGTGTCGCGCAGGCCATCCGGGATGTTCTTGAAACGATACCGGACGCACGGTCGAGAATTGCCGTGGTGGCCGCATGCGGCCAGATGCACGGCACGGTTCTCGTCGATCAACACGGAGAACTGACGCGCGACACGGCGCCGCTTTGGAACGACAAGCGGACCGTCAACTACGTGACGGCGTTCGAGCGCACCCATGCGCCGGAAGGCTATCTCGCCGACAGCGCGAACCCGCCGGCGCCAGCCTGGCCCGGGTTCAAGCTGCAATGGCTGCGCGACAACGATCCGGCCGCCTATGGCAGGGCGGCCGCGGTGCTGATGTCCAAGGACTACATCAATCTGCGCCTCACCGGCGAGATCGCCATGGATCGCAATGATGGCGGCGCCAGCTTCCTGATGGATCCCCGGACGGGACAATGGTCGCCGAAGATGATCGCGCTGCTCGGCCTCGACGTTGAAAAGCTTCCCCCGCTTCGCGATCCGGTCGAGATCCTCGGCCATGTCACCGGCAAGGCGGCGACGGAAACCGGCCTTCGCGAAGGGACCCCGGTTCTGGTCGGCGGTGCCGATTACCCCGTCGCTCTGCTCGGTTCCGGCGTCTGCCGCCCGGGCATCGGCTCGGAGGTCATGGGAACGTCGGCGATCATCACCGCGATCGCCAGCCAGCCGCTTCTCGATCCCTCGGTCTGCAATGTCGGGACCGTCGATGGCAACTGGGGCGCCTTCATGCTTCTGGAATCCGGCGGCGACGCGATGCGCTGGGCCCGCCGTGCCTTCCACGAGAAACAGGCTTCATACGAGGAAATCGTCACCAAAGCCGCCGAAGCGCCTGCCGGCTCCGAACGCCTGTTCTTCATGCCCTATCTTGCCGGCGAACGGCTGGGTGATCATCGCAACGCCCGTGCCCAGTTTTTCGGCATCGGCGCCGCCCATGGGCTTGCCCACATCCACCGTGCCGTTCTCGAGGGCGTGGCGTTCGCCGTCAAGCGCCACATCAACATTCTCGACCGCATTTCCGGGGCGCCGCTCGAGCGGGTGATCGCGTCGGGCGGCGGCGCCAAGACCAAGCTCTGGATGAAGATCAAGGCAAGCGTCTATGGCATCCCTATCCTGGTGCCGGAAGAACCGGAATGCGGCCTGATTGGTTGCGCGATCATGGCTGCCACGGCGACGGGGCAATACGGGACCGTCCGACACGCGGCCGACGCCTATGTTCGCTATTCGGAAGAAATCCTGCCGGACCCGCGCTGGATGGATGTCTACCGGCCGATGCAGCAGTTCTTCGAGAAGCTCTATGCGCATAGCCAGGCGCTCTACGACGATCTCGACAGGTTGCCGCAATGACCCGCCGCGCCGTACTCTTCGACATGGACGGAACGCTGGTCGACAGCGAACCGCTGCATTTCGACGCCATGTCGCGGGCAGTGACCGCGATGGGCTATGTGCTGCCGGAGGAGTTTGCGAATGTCCTGACGGGCATGAGCGGCGCCGACTGCCACGCCCTGCTGCAGCAAACGATCGGCTTCAAGCCATCGCTTTCCGAATACACCGGGGCGAAATATCGGTCCTATCTCGAGGCAGCGCCCACACTGCACAGGCGCCGCGGCGCGGATGCGGCGCTGGCGCTGCTCGCCGATAATTCGGTACCTTTCGCGATCGTCTCCAATTCCGACAGGATGATCGTCGACGCCAATCTGCGGGCCGTCGGCCTGCAAAGCCCAGGGTTGATTTCCGTCAGCCGCAGCGATGTCCGCCGGGGCAAGCCCGATCCCGAGCCGTTTTTGCGGGCCGCCTACCTGCTCGGTATCGATCCTGCGGATTGCATCGTCGTCGAGGACAGCATTCCGGGTGCGACTGCTGGCCATGCCGCCGGCATGATGGTCATAGGCTGGCCTGAACCGCATCGGGACGATCTTGTCTTTCCCGAGGACACGATCGTTGCGGCCCCGCATGACCTCGCGGCGACGCTCGCCGCTCGTCTTAATGAAAACCACACCACCAAAAGCATCAAGGATGCATCGCATGTATCTCGATAAGTTCAAGCTTACCGGCAAGTTTGCCGTCGTCACCGGCGCCGGCCGCGGCATCGGCCTTGCCGCAGCCGAAGCGCTCGCCGAAGCGGGCGCGACCGTCGTGCTGACCGATATGAACGGCGATCTGCTGGCGACCGCCAAGGCGGAGTTGTCGGCCAAGGGCTATAAAAAGGTCGATAGCGAAGTACTCGATGTCACGGATGCGGGCAGGGTGCAGGCGGTCCATGATGCGATCATGGCGCGTCATGGCCGTGTCGATATCCTGGTCAACAACGCCGGCATCGCCATCAGCAACCACCCGGCCGAAACGATGGCCGACGACGTCTGGAACAAGGTGATCGACGTCAATCTCAACGGTGTCTTCTGGTGCTGCCGTGCCTTCGGCAAGTCGATGCTCGAAAAAGGCGGCGGCAGCATCGTCAATGTCGGATCGATGTCCGGCTTTATCGTCAATCGCCCGCAGGAGCAGGCGAATTACAACGCCTCGAAGGCTGCTGTCCATCACCTGACGAAATCGCTGGCGGCCGAATGGGGTGCGCGCGGCGTACGCGTCAATTCGGTCGCGCCGACCTACATCGATACCGAGATGAACAAATATGTCTACGAAGATGCCGAGATGTACCGGCACTGGGTCGGCGGTACGCCGATGAACCGTCTGGGGCGCACCGATGAAGTCGCTTCGGTCATCCTGTTCCTTGCTAGCGATGCCTCCAGTCTGATGACCGGTTCTATCGTTCTGGCCGATGGAGGTTACGTATGTTGGTAGAATCTGCACCGGACATCACGCCGCGCGGCGCACGGTTTCCCGGCCGCTATATTCAGGCCAAGGGCGCGATCGGCCTTCTGGGGCAGGAGGCGGCCGGATTCGGTAAGCGTGCTGTGGCGCTTCTGGATCGCGGCATCTTCGATCTGCTTGAGACGGATATTGCGGCTGCGCTGTCCGGGCATGTCGAAGCCAAGCTCATCCGCCATGGCGGTGAATGCTCCGAGCACGAGATCGGGTCGCTGGTTGCGGCTGCGCGCAATGCGCAGGCCGAGCTGATTATCGGTGCTGGCGGCGGCAAGGCTCTCGATACGACCAAGGCCGCGGCGAGGGATCTCGGCCTGCCGGTCATAATCGTGCCGACGATCGCCGCGTCCGATGCGCCCTGTAGCGCGCTTGCGGTGATCTACAACGAGGACGGCACGGTCGCCTATGACACATTTCTGCCGAGCAATCCCAATCTCGTGCTTGTCGATACCGCGCTGATTGCCAAGGCGCCGGCCCGTTTCCTGGCTGCGGGGATCGGCGATGCGCTCGCCACCTGGTACGAAGCCGATTCCTGCCGCCAGAGCGGCGCGTCCAACTGCATGAGGATGCCGGGCGTGTCCCTGGCCTTCGAGATTGCGCGGGTTTGCCGGGATACCATTTTCAAATACGGCGCTGCCGCGCTTGAAGAATGCGATGCCGGACAGGCAGGCCCTGCGCTTGAGCGCGTTGTCGAGGCCAACATCCTTCTCTCGGGGATCGGTTTCGAGTCGGGCGGTGTGGCCGCCGCCCATGCCATCCATCACGGCCTGTGCGAACTTGAGGATGTGCATCACCACTTGCATGGCGAGAAGGTGGCGATCGGCGTGCTTGCCGGCCTGAAAATTCATGGCCGCGAGGACGAGTTTCTGAAGGTGCGCGACTTCTGCCGCAGCGTTCGCCTGCCGACGCGCCTTGCCGATATCGGCATTGCGGATGCGACAAGCGACAAGCTGGCGACCGTGGCGCGCCGCGCGTGCCGTCCGGGAGAGATCATCCACAACGAACCGATACCGGTCAGCGAAGCGGCCGTTCTCACAGCATTGAAGGAACTGGTCTGAGCATGACGGGAGAAACGAAAATGGACGGCGTAACGGCATTCGCACCGGACCTCTTGAAGGAAAAGATGGTCGTCGTTTCTGGCGGCACGAGCGGGATCGGACTGGCGGTGGCGAATGGTTTTGCCGCCGCAGGGGCGACCGTCATCGCAACCGGCAGCTCGCAACAGCGTCTGCGCGACGCGCGCGGGGAAACGACCCGCCCAATCAGGTTCGAGCAGCTTGACGTCAGGGATGGCGCGGCAGTCGAGGCGTTTTTTGGTGGCCTCGACAGCCTCGACGTTCTCGTGAACTGCCAGGGCATCGCCCGGCCGGACAACGAATGGAACGAGGAAATCTTCCTCGATGTCATGGATGTCAATCTCAACAGCGCGATGCGCCTGTCCCGCGCGGCCTTTCCTCTGCTCAAGCGCAGCGGCGGCAGTATCGTCAATTTTGCCTCGATGCTGAGCTATCTCGCCGACGAAAGCGTCCCGTCCTACACCGCCAGCAAAACGGGAATTGTGGGCTTGACTCGGGCGATGGCCCATAAATATGGCCGCGATGGCGTACGCGTGAATGCGGTCGCGCCAGGGTATCACCGGACCGAAATGACCAAGGCGCTGTGGTCGGTTGCCAAAAGCGAGCAGAAGATCGCTGAGCGTTCCGCATTGAAGCGATGGGGCACAACAGAAGATCTGGTCGGACCGATCCTGTTTCTGTGCTCGAATGCCGCCGCGTTCGTGACCGGCGTTACTATACCAGTCGATGGCGGATATCATGTAGGTTAATTCGGTAATCGCTGAACTAACGTTTTGCGCTGCCCGTATTTTCCGCTCACAGTTGAGCCGCCTGGGCGACGATACTGATACTGGCCGGGCGCTACGCGTTTTCTTTCCTAGCGACAGTCAGCAGAATGTGGCCGTGGGTCGACGTTCGGCGTGGAACGGATCGAAATCGACTTGCAGCTTTAGCGGCCTAGCGTAAGGCGGGCGAGTTGTGTCTGACAAGAAGATCTCAATCGTAAGGGCTCATACGCGAAATCGCATGGCATCCACAAAAGCCGAGAACGCCGGCGATTTCTGTTTTCTGCTGGGATAAAATAAGTGATATCCTTAATATATCGGGCACCATTCAGCGCGATGCGCTGCGCACCCGTCGTCGCATCTGTGGCCAGTTACCGGATTGGGCGCTGTCGGCGGACGGCGTTCGGACGCTGCGACAAACCTCCGAAATTATGTCTGCTGACACCGGTGATACGCTGACTGTCGCCGCGACCTGACGGGCGGTTGCGATGGATGCGGAGGGGGAGGAGGATGATGGTGATGACACCAAAGATCTGCCCGGGGTCGACTACGCTGCCATAGATGCCCTGCTGGCCCGATCGGAGGCAGCGATCGAACGAGCCAGGAAGCCCGGCCGGGCTCCGGCCGATCCGATGATCTATGATCTCGACTGGGATGAGGACGCCCGGCTTGATGAATGGCGCGGCGTGTGGCACCAGGCCGAGCATCTGCCGGCGGTGCTGCAGGCGATCATCGCCTTCGATGCCTGGAACGAGCTTTCCGTCCTTCAGTACGCGCCCTGGCTCGGCCGATTGTCTTCTCCGCGTCGATTCTCCGGGAGGCGGGCATCACCACCGACGCCTATCTCGCCGCCATCAACCTTGGGCTCAAAACCATCCCCGTCGATCGGCGCCGGCATCACGATCGTGAAACCCGGCTACTTGCCATTGCTCGGCCTGCGCGAGATCACGGGGTGGGGGAGGTTTCGAGCATGGGGATAATGTGAACATTATCTCTCGCCTCCTCTGCGGCTTTAAAGGGAGGCAATTCAGACAAGAGCCTTAGTGTCGTCGTTCGGGACGCTGAGCGCGTAACCGAACGCCGACATTCGAGTAAACAGTAATTGAGGACACCATGCACGAGACATTCCGGGCATTCACCGAAAACTTGGACCCGAAATTCGAAGCTCTTATGGCTCAAGCGCCGGTCACAGACACAATCTTGCGTCCGGACTTTAAGGGTTCGGGCATCTATATGTTTTCGGGAGGCGGGAATAGCCTCTACGTCGGCCGCACTCGCGATGTGCTCAAGCGCTACGGCCAGCATACCCGTCGATCCAGCGGCCACAACAGCGTCCTCAATGCGTTGAGCGCTGGACAGCGGGGTCTTCACGAAGTTAGCGAGCCACGCCCCGCAGCTTTGCCACGAACACGCAAAGGTTTATCGCAGTAGGCGGAGCGACCGCACTTTCAACGGCTTTCAATGCATCCCAGCGGCCGGGGTGATGGTCGTACCGTTCGACACCGTCCGGGCGTGATCTTTCATGTCGGTACGTCTTGAGGATTGTGGCTCTTAAATGGCAGCGGGTGCGGGCGCGTCCATAAAGAAAACAGCGGCGACGGCACCCGGCAAACGCGAAACCCGGGCATAGGTTACCGAACCGTCAGTGCGTCAAGAAAATGGCCGGCTCCGGACGTGGGAGAGGACTCCGAAGCCCACAGCTTGTTCAAGCCGATCGCCCCGGGGGAGGAGTGAAGCGATGGGCAAAGACTAGTTTGGTCCAGCACCTCGGAAAACTACACTAAGGTATTGGCCCGCCTGTATGAATAGCCGATTTCGCCGCTGCCGCTCTTCTCCATATCCTCCATGCCGATCAGACGGCCGCAACCACTACCGTCTCGTGATTGTCCAGTAGACCGCGCCAAGGAGAATGATTATGGATACGATCACAGCCACCAGAACCCGCACGCTTCCGCTCGCCACCCCGACCGATCTCGGCGTCGATGCGACCCGCGAAGTATCCGCCGCGCTGACCGCGTTGCTGGCGGACGTTTTTACCCTCTACATCAAGACTAAGAACTTCCACTGGCATATCTCCGGTCCGCATTTTCGCGATTACCACCTTCTGCTCGACGAGCAAGGGGCGCAGATTTTCGCAATGACGGACGATATCGCCGAGCGGGCCCGCAAGATCGGCGGGACGACCGTCCGCTCAGTCGGCCATATCAGGCGCCTGCAGCGTCTACTCGATAATGACGCAGATTTCGTTGCGCCCGACGACATGCTTGCCGAACTTCGCGAGGACAACAAACAACTAGTAGCAATCCTTCGGCAACTGCACACCCTGACTTCGTGTTGCAACGACCACGCCACAACCAGCCTGATTGAAAACTGGATCGATGAAACGGAACGCCGTGTGTGGTTCCTTTTCGAAACGACGCGCCGCGCGCACTGAACCCCCGATTTCTCCAAAAAGGATTACCCGATGAAACATTCCGTCTTCTATTTGCTGGCTGCTGGCATGCTCGCCGCTCCCGGCGTTTCCCGCGCGGAGCGTGCCGAAGTCGGTCTGCTGGACTGCGATGTGTCTGCCGGGATTGGCGTCATCGTCGGCACCAAACAGGACCTGCACTGCACGTTCAGGCGGAGCGATAGCGGGCCTGTCCAGCATTACTCGGGGAGCATCACGGAGTTCGGCCTCGATGTCGGAACCGTCGAAACGGGCCGCATGGCCTGGCTGGTCTACAACGCCACACGCGAATCCGTGGGCGGTCTGCAGGGCACCTATGATGGTGTGACCGCCGGCGCCAGCGTGGGCGTGGGCGCAGACGCCCACATCCTCGTCGGCGGAAGCTCCAGGACCGTAGCGCTGCAACCCGTGTCCATCGAGGGAGACACAGGGCTCAACCTCGCCGTCGGCGTTGCCTCGCTAACGCTGCACCAGACCCCGTAAATCCCAACCGGAGCCAATGCGATGAGCGACAATTCGGTTGAACCGGCGATCACCAGAAGGCACGCCCTGCTGGCCGGCGCCGGCCTTTCCGCGACGATGACAATGCCGTCGCTCGCCTTTTCCAAAACCACCAAACCATCGAAAGAAGGAGTATTGCCAATGACCAGCAGCTTCGTGGAAACCCAGGACGGCGTCCAGATCTTCTACAAGGACTGGGGCCCAAAGGAGGCGCGACCCATCGTATTCCACCACGGCTGGCCGCTCTCCTCCGATGATTGGGACGCCCAGATGCTGTTTTTCCTGCAGAACGGCTTTCGTGTCGTGGCCCATGACCGCCGCGGACACGGGCGCTCCTCGCAAGTCAGCGACGGGCACGACATGGACCACTACGCCGCCGATGCCCACGCTGTGGTCGAACATCTCGATCTTAAGGGCGCCGTTCACATCGGCCATTCCACAGGTGGCGGGGAGGTCGCCCGCTACGTGGCGAAATTCGGTCAGCCTGCGGGGCGCGTCGCCAAGGCCGTGCTCGTCAGCGCTGTTCCCCCGCTGATGCTGAAGACCGATGCCAACCCCGAAGGCCTGCGCCTAGAAGTCTTCGACGGCTTGCGTTCGGCGCTTGCGGCAAACCGCGCCCAATTCTTCCGCGATCTTCCGTCCGGGCCCTTCTATGGCTTCAACCGCAAGGGTGCGATCGTATATGAGGGCGTCATCCAAAACTGGTGGCGTCAGGGCATGATGGGCAGCGCAAAGGCGCATTACGAAGGCATCAAGGCGTTTTCGCAAACCGACCAGACGGAAGACCTAAAGGGGATGTCAATTCCAACGCTGGTGCTCCACGGCGACGACGACCAGATCGTGCCGCTTGCTGATGCCGCGCTGAAATCGATTAAGCTTCTCAAGAACGGCAAGCTGAAGGTCTACCAGGGCTATCCTCATGGCATGCTGACGACCCACGCAGAGGTTGTCAATCAGGATCTGCTGGCCTTCGTTAAGGCTTGAGACCAAAGCATCCGCCGCCGGACAAGAAGCTGACTGTCCGATGAGCCGGCGTTCACCACCTTCCGCTAGGTCGGTAGGAGCGATAACGGCGTCCGCCGCAAGATGAAATGGATCTTGCTGCGGCCGTTGTCGCTGTCTGACCCCCGCCATCGCCAGGTTCTTTGCTAGGTCCTTAGCTGTTCGCTACGGCGGCAACCAAGCCTTCTTCAGCCCGGCCGGGGATCATATCAAGATGCCGCTTTTTGGTAGCTTCAGGGATGTGGCTTCTTCTATGCGACACCGGGTCATGAGGTGGCTTACCGGACGGCGCTCCCGCACCGGTCGGCCGCGACCTCACCTGGTGTTCGGAAGACCGGAGCAAGAGAGCCCGGGAAGAACTGGTAGCTGAAGCTTCGAGTTGCTTCCTTTCCGCCAATTTCGGGACTAGTTCGAGAACTGGAGCCGCGGCCGGACCGTGTGTCCTATTTTCAGTCGTGTGGTTGAAGGTGGTCTCCGACGACAAGCGGGCGATCTTTCAGGCGCCCGCGAATGCGCAGCGCGCTGTCGCCTACCTGCACGGCCCTCAACCGGCTGCAGGCAAAGAACGGGAGGCCGCATGATAGCGACGCCCTCGTCCTTCCGCCTGTTAATGCTCGTCTTTTCGGCCATAAAATGCTGCGGTGTCGGCTCCATGCCCCCCTCGTTATTTGCGACAGGACTCCCCGAGCCGCCAAAGTCCGCCTTACCCGTACCTCTGGGCATGGCAGCGCGAAGAGGGCGAAAGGGAAGGCCGGAAGCCTGTCTCGATTTTATGGTGCTGGCCATTCAAATGTTGGTCAGACCACCTTCTCATCCTGGCGCTTTCCAGCACGCAGCCGCGCGCCGGCCAGACGGAGCTCGAGATCCCGCAGCTTGAATGCCGGCGCGCTGGAATGCGCGACTTGAGACGCCTGATTACCATGTCGAAGGTCAACCACGATATCGCGGAGCTACTACAAGCCGAACTCGCCGCTCATGAGCGCACGGCCAAGCATTCCGCACGACCGGGAGCGTGCGCCAGGCCCAGCGACATAGCCACGTCCGGAAGCCATAAGCCGCCGGCGTGTTGTCGTTGTCATCGGCATTGCCGTATCTCGGTTATTAACCCCTATGCCGAGCCCTTTTACATCGGTCCAGTCGGATGTCGGAAGTGCTCTCGCGCCCACGCGACAAACTTCGTCGGCTGTTTGCCAGATACAACGTTTGCGAGCTCGAAGTCAGCGACGGTGAACGTGCCCATGTAGGTATGCGCCTCAAAGTAATCGAAAGTGGCTTCCACCTCAGCTGGAAAGACGCCACGCGGTGCACGGGCAAACGAAAATTCGTGTTCGAGCTGCCGAAGGGTATCGATCACCTCGTTGAAGCTTAGAACGTCACCGACAAGAGGCAAGTATTGTCCATTGCCTACCTCTGCAGGACGGCTGAACGCCCCTGCAACAATGTCGCCGAACTCGTTGATGTCGCCCATGTGAATGCTGCGCGAGTTCGGGTTGAGCGGAAGGGTCCAGCCACAAGAACCGTCTGGACGCTGCTGCGGCGCCATGACCGATAACAAATTTTGATAATAAAAAGGTGGCACTACGAACGTGTGGTGCGTAAATCCGGCGGACCGCACGATATGGTCAACTTTAGCCTTACCGGTGTAATGGGGAACGTGGAAACGACCCCCACTTATTGTATCAACATTCGGCAAGGTCGACCAAATTAGGTGTTGAACACCGGCCGCCTTGGCGACCTCAATTGCGGTTGTTGCCTGCTTGATCTCGTCGGTTCCCTCTTGCCAGAAATTCGTCACGAGGAAGAGCCCGTGCGCACCTGAGAGCGCCGATATAAGAGTTTCGGGTCGGTCAAGATCAGCCTCGACGACTTCGTCGGCAATGTCGCTATGCTCTCTGGGGTGACGAGTGAGGGCACGGGTCTTGAATTCATTGTCGGTCTTGAGGGCGCGCAAGACAGCCCCTCCCTGCTGGCCGGTTGCGCCGACGACGGCGATAGTCTTCTCAGTTGTGGAGGACATATTCGTTCCAAAATCCAGATTGAGTTTACGGGTCGGGGTCGCATTTCGCGGCGTTCCCGATTTTCGCGAGTTCGAAAAAGCACTCTTTCGTCTAGGCTTGGCGGTCACCTTCAATGTCGACGATGATCTTGCCAAAAGGCGCGCCGCGAACCTGTTGTTCGAATGCGTCTCGTGAGCTCTCGAATGCGAAACGCTTTCCGATAATTGGATGGATGTCGCGCCTTTCGATGAAAGCATTCATTTCCTCAAAGAGCTTACGCGAGCCGACCCGGACGCCGCGCACGTTGACCGTGCCGCCAAGGATGAGCATGGGGTTCAGCACTCGCTTAGGGTTCATCAAACCGACAAAATGCACCGTGCCTTCCCGAGCTGTCGCGGCGATTGAGCGCTCTAACGTGTCAGGCCCGACGGCATCGACGACGTGCTCGACGCCCCATCCCCCGGTGAGTTCGCGGGCGCGCAAGTGCCAGTCAGGTTCGTTCTTGTAGTTGACGACGTGGCTGGCGCCGACGTCTTTGGCGCGGGCCATTTTTTCATCACTAGAGGAGATAACGATTGTCTTTGCTCCAAGCGCGTTTGCGAATTGCAACGCAAAGAGGGCGACGCCACCTGTTCCAGTGATGAGCACTGTTTCCCAGGCGCGAACATTTCGAACTGCGTTCCAGGCGGTGACCGCGGCACATGGAAGTGTAGCAGCTTCCTCGTAATTGAGGTTCTCAGGCAGTCGGACCAAACCCTCCTCATGGAAAGCTCTAAATTCTCCAAGGACCCCATCGATCCCGTGTCCCAGTGTCGTGCTGGAATCAACCGCATGTGAGGGGATGGGGCCATAGATCCAGTCCTGGACGAAGTTTCCCACTACCCGGTCGCCCACCGCGAAACGACGGACCAGTGGGCCGACGGCCACGACCTCACCTGCGCCGTCCGAAAGTGGGATTGTGGCGCGGGAGAGTTGAATTCCATCCTCCCCGTTGAGGTAGAAGCTATCCTTGTAGTTGACGGACGCAGCTTGCATCCTCACCAGCACTTCGTTTTGTGCGAGTTCGGGCATGGGCTCCTCGGATAGACGGAGCCCGTCAATATGCGGAGTTGTAAGTCTGAAGACACGCATTTTAGATGCTTTCCTTGGCTTACCACGGGCTCCGCCGCGGTGCAGCGGATGGCCTGTGGCAAAAGATAGATTATGCGGCGGGGGAGCGATCGGAGGTTGGTCGTCCGTCCAAGCTAAGTGAACCCGAACCGAAGGCGATGATCTGCAACAACCCGCCAGCGATCGCGATGTTCTTTAGAAAATTCGTCGACTGCATCTGGTCCGTCAGGTCGGCGTGAAATGCGAATGCTGTGACGATACAAAAGAGGGCCAGTATGCCCGCCGCCATCCGTGACTTAAAGCCGGCAAGAAGGAGCACGCCACCGCCGACTTCGATAATGATGGC
Source organism: Rhizobium sp. BK399 (assembly GCF_014194695.1). GTDB lineage: Bacteria > Pseudomonadota > Alphaproteobacteria > Rhizobiales > Rhizobiaceae > Rhizobium. Next base: position 53,958 of record NZ_JACIAH010000023.1, read on the forward strand.
GATCAGATAGGCTAGATCGGGGAGGGGCAGGCCGGCGGAAACGATGTAGCCCTTGACCATGGCGGCGTTGGTGATTTTGGCGAGACCGCTCACCAGAAAAATGATGCTAATGAGCAGGCGACCGATGGCTGGAAGATAGCGCAAATTGTTGGACATTGGAGAGATCTCTCATGTTGAGCAGTCACTGGAATAGTTCTGGCGATTAGCTAGACGGAAACGGACTACACAAAAAGCTGGATAATCTTGCGCAATTTGTTCTAATAACTGGGATGATTACCCCGCACCCACCCACCCTAGAGCAGCTTCGAGTTTTCCTCGCGATCGCGGACACCGGCAGCTTCGCGGGAGCTGCTCGCAGCCTTAACCGAGCGACATCTGTCGTGAGCTACCAACTCGCGAACTTGGAAGCCCAGCTAAGTCTCTCGCTGTTTGATCGTCGAACGGCGAAAAGGGTGAGCCTCACGGAGGCCGGTCGAGCACTATTGCCAAGTGCAAGGGCCATCACAAGAGAGGTCGGCGGGTTGCTAACCCGCACCAGAAGCCTCTTGCAGGGCGAAGAGGCTGAAGTCTCTTTCGCCGTTGACGTAATGATGCCGATCCCAGCACTCACCGAAATCCTCAACGCCTTCAGTGCTGCCTATCCGTCCGTTACCATGCGATTGCATGTTGAAGCTGTCGGCGCGGTAACGCAACTCGTCCGCGACGGGGTCGCCGACCTCGGTATCAGCGGGCCTGTGCCGGCGACGGCAGATGGTTTGGAGTTTGTTCCGCTTTGCTCGATTGCCGTGGTTCCGGTCGCGGCCCCCAGTCATCCCCTCTCTGCGGAGAAAGACGGCGCAATCGCTGAAATTAAGGCGCGCAGGCACGTGCAGCTTGTCCTGTCGGATCGATCCAAACTCTCGCAGGGGCGGGATTTTGGCGTGCTTTCCGAACAAACCTGGCGGCTGGCCGACCTTGGCGCAAAGCACGCACTGCTGCTAGCAGGGGTCGGTTGGGGATCAATGCCTGAGCCGATGATACGCTCGGACATGGAGGCCGGGCGACTGGTGAGGCTACCGCTCAATTTGTGGAAGGACGCTCGCTATCAGTTCAGAGTAGTCCAGAAGTCTGACAAGGATCTGGGACCGGCCGGTCAATGGCTGTTGGATAGGGTTCAACAGGGCGAAATTGGCTGAGCACAAGCCCAAGGTCATGCGATCGAGATCTCCGTGCGTGGTGAAACCGTATACTAATAGACAATCAACCCGTGGCGTAATCCGAATGGCTCCGCACAGCAATCGGCGGCTACCGCCAAGAAAGCAGGAACCAAAACCGCTGCTGCGAGCTTAAACTCGAGCAAGTATTATTCCGCCCCAGATTGACCGTGCCCATTCGCCCGCCGTTGGCGCCGCCGAAAAAGTTTCGCCTGACCGTGCAAACTCTCGAATGGTCGATATGTTTTGTCATGTGGCAAGCCCGGCTGCACGGTGTGCAGTGATTACGGATTGGCCATGAACAATGCAATTGTCACAGGACCGACGCCACCGGGAACAGGGGTGATCGCGGCGGCGACTTTAACTGCCTCCAAGTGGGCTAGCGAGTTTGCCGAAGCCACCGCTCGAGCCGAGACCAGCCGCGGAAGCGATTGATGCCATTCAGCCTTTCGATCCAAGCGGAAGAGGAGCATCTTCGGAGCACTCATTGCCAAACGATATCACGATGAGCTTTTTGCCTTGCTCGAACTCATCGTCACCAACCCAAGAATGGCGCGCGAACGCCATGAGATTTCTCCTCCTGTCAGGATCCATCCGTTCAAGGCGCACCTTGTGGTGTATCGCATCATCGAAGACGGGAGCATGTTCGTGATCCGTATCCGCCACGGCCATGAAGATTGGTCGGGAGACTGTTTCTAATCAAAGCCTTCGACGCATTCATAGTGTGCTGGTCGCGAGTTCGAATCCGATCAAGGCGTTCAGATGTAGCACGACTGGGTCTGCCTATCGCTTTTAATCCAGTGATGGGTACCCGCCTAAATGACATTACCACGTCCGCCTATTCAAGATCGGCGTCGATCCGCGAGATTAGCCCTTCCTCGTCGAACGCGATGTCGAGCCGACCGATCTCATGACCAAAATCTCCGGTGAAATCCACGTTGGCACGAACCCGGTTCTCGTCGAGCGCCTCGATCGATAGTAGGCGGGTCACAGTGTGGTAGCCGATGAAGTAGCGCTCGATGTAGTCGCGGATGCCGGCATGGCGGTCAAAGCGCTCGCCGGTTGAAGGATCGTCGATCACGGCGCGCGACGTGAAGAGGGATAGTACAGCTTCGACGTCGAAGGCATTGGTGGCGCCGATGAGGGCGTCAACCTTCGCTCTCATGATGGGAATGTCGGTCATCATCTCACTATCCATGCTGCCAGCTCTTGTTGACGAATTCGAGCGTATGGCCGTCGGGATCTGCAACCTGCGCGGCGTAGTAGCGTGGATCGTAATGCAACTGCGGACCTGGTTTGTGGATTTCGAGCGCGCCCGCAGCAACATGTGCGGCATCGACCATCGCTTCTGAATCGGCAGCGAAGCCGATATGCATCGAGCCTGGCGCAGTCTCGCCCTTGCGCAGCCAAAAGATGAAGCGACCGTTCTTGCCGAAACCCTTGAGGTCGGGATGGCCCGGAGGGCCATCCTTTCCGGCATAGTCCAAGCGCTGGGTGATACCGAGGGGGCCAAGCGTTGCGGTGTAGAAGACAATCGAGCGTTCGACGTCGGCAACCGTGGGAACTATGTGATCGAGCATCGAGAGCCTCCCTTGTCAGATAATGTAGCCGCCGGCCACTTCGATGTTCTGGGCGTTGATGTACCGGTTATCGTCAGACAGAAGGCTGGCGATGACGCCGCCAATCTCTTCCGGTTCACCAACGCGTCCCAGCGCGATCATGCCCGCCAGCGTGGCTTCAAACTCCTCGTTCAAGCCGCCAAGCTCGGTGCGGATAGCACCCGGCGAGACGGAATTTGCCCGGATCTTCCGGTCAGCGAATTCCTTGGCCATATAGCGGGTCAGGACTTCAAGGCCGCCCTTAAAGGAGGCATAGGGCGCCACGCCGGCAAAGGCGACACGCATGGTGGCACTGGTCAGGTTGATGATATGTCCGCCATCGACGATCAATGGCAGCAGCGTCTGGGTGAGGAAGAACGGGCCTTTCAGATGCACGGCGAACAGGCCGTCGAATTCCTCTTCGGTGACGCTGACGATCGGATTGTAAAGGCCATGGCCAGCATTGTTCACGAGGAAGTCGAAGTCGGTGCGGGCGAAGCTCGTCCGCAGAACCGATGCGACCTCTTCGCGGAAAGCGAGGAAGGAGCCGACATCGCCGACATCGAGCTTGAGGGCGACGGCGGTGCCGCCGCCAGCCGCGATCGAGGCAACGAGCGCGTCGGCTGCAGCCGGGTTTCTGTTATAGGTGAGGACAACACCCATGCCGCGCGCGGCGCAGATTTTCGCCGTGCTGGCACCGGTGCCGCGGCTGCCCCCGGTGATAATGACGACCTTCATTTTGCTTCTCCATTGCCTCAGTGACGATGGGCAAGGGATAGTTCGTGGCGGGAAAAACCGCTGTCCGGATTCTCTTCCGTTATTGCCTATTTCTGCTTCATGCTTGCGATGTGCTCTCTTGAAGTCCGTTGTCTTAACGCCGCGAACTTGAAAGGAACACAATCCGTGGCTATCTATAATGCACTGGCGTCGCTGGTGAGTGTCCGAAGGGATGTTCGCGATAGCTAAAGTCGTTTCCTGCTTTTGACCACGGATGTACTGGCACTGGTATGAGGAGCGACATGAGAAGGTCGGTGCGAATTCGCCCCGGCCTTTTTTGTTGCGCCAGCATCCAACGCCTGTCAGGGCTATCGGTTTTTCTTGTTGATCCCGAGCAACGCCAAACCCATCTATACAGTATGCCGAAACAGAAGATTATCATCGCTCCCGCCCTCGTGGAGACCTGGACACTGTCGCCCGCCGCCACGTTCGGCTCGGCTGTCCGCGCCATTTAATCGTAAGAATGCGCCCGTTCCGGCTGGTAATGGCACCTAATTGGAGATTTTTCGGTGCGATTTTCGACGCTTGACGCCTACCAATTCGGAAATAACCTTTTGTAATCTTTGGAATTTCTGATTAAGCTTAACCGTAGGCAGCCATCTTTTCCCCGGCGGCGAATCTCACATTAAGTGCCAAAATCGAAACCAGAATCTCAACTTAAGTGTCCAATCTCAATTTAAGTGCCGCGCTATCTTGTTGAAATAATTGCATGCCGAATCTTACGATTAAATGCCAAACGACAGCAGACTTTGCGTCCGTACTGGGCGTCAATTGGCGAGATCAGGCGCCCATTGCCCTTGAGGGCGTTCGCGATGGTCTGCAGATCGCTGAACAGCTGACCGGTGATCCCAACGTTCTTCACGCCCTGAGGCGAGCCAAGAAGATATAGAGGTGCGCCTGGGCGATCTGTACGCCTTGAAGGCGCACACCATTGACGACGAGGAGACTTTCGCCTATATTCCATTGAGAGATGGAGGCCGACATGCCGAGCATAGCGAACGAGAACAGCGAGCGTATGAGTTTGAGGGTGCCTGCCACGGCCAAAGCTAAACTCGTGCGCGCTGCGGCACTTCGTAATACCGATCTGACGGATTTCGTGACGCAATCCGCGCTGCGAGAAGCAGAGGCTGTGATCGAGGAAGCCGAGACGATCAAAGTGTCGAAGCGCGATCATCTTCGCATTCTTGAGCTTCTGGAAAATCCGCCTAAACCTAACGCCAAGCTGCGCGCGGCGATTGCCGGTTTGCCTGGCAGCCTATGACTTTACCTGCATGGCATGAGGAACCGATCGCTAAGTCTCACGGTCGGGCAGTCTTCGATTGCGGCGACGGTCAGATGAACGAGTTTTTGCTCCGGTTCGCCCGACAGAGCCATGAGCAGAATGCCTCGAAAACCTTCTGTGCTATCGACGACGCAGTGCCCGGCCGTATTCTTGGGTTCTATACGATCGCGCCCTCGGCAGTCGAGCATGCGACTGTGCCAGATGCAATGACACGCGGTCTTGCCCGCCATGACGTGCCAGGCTTCAAGCTCGCGCGATTGGCTACCGACCGCGCGGTTGCCGGGCAGGGACTGGGAGGCCGGCTCCTAGCCGCCGCAGCGCTCCGCTGCCTGCGACTTGCAGGAGAGGGCGGGGGACTTTTACTGATCATCGATGCTAAAGGCGAGCGAGCGGCCAACTGGTACGCTTCCTATGGTGCCGAACCGCTGAAGGACAAGCCGCTAACTCTCGTAATGCCGCTCATCACCTTTGCGGCCGACTTGCGTGCTAAAGGTCTCCTTTGATCCCGTATGGCGCCCGAATACGGTTGATTTCGCCGCAAGCGAACTATCGCATCGTGATGATCATCTTGAGGATAAGCTATATCACCAATGACCATATGGCGAGCCGGGCGCCTTCGGCGGCCCGGCTAGAGAGGAAAAAGGCCTAAGCGGCCTTCATCAGCCATTCCGGAGAAATGAATGACCCGATTGCCGAGTTCGACATCGGACGGTGGATCCATGTTCTCAACGATGATGGCTTGTCGGTCGCTCTCTAGGCCGAGAAGGTATCTGTAAAAGTTCCCATTTAGGTTGGTTTCGCTGAGATCGTCCTCTGCACTGTCGGGCTCGCGGTAAGACAGCAGAGGAGAGTCAAGCACAACGATCCCGGGGTGAGGGAGATCGTTGTCGGCGCAATATTGAATAAGAGAAATCGTAAACGCCGACTGCGTAATGGCCCTGAGCCCTTTTCCGTAGGACGTTCTCGCTTTCCCGGACACCACAAAATCTTTGGCGGTTGTGTCGAAGTGCACATGCTCGACCGTCGGGAAACCCCATTGCCGGAGCACGCTTTCAACACGTTCCGCGAACGGGGCGACCACGGTACTTGTTAGGCGATTGTTGGATGTGGCATCGCCCGCTCCCCCTTCGTTCTGCCGTTCCAGGTTGGCCTTGCGACTGGTGAGATCATTCAGATTTCTGAAGAGACCGAGCGCTTCGCGTACATTCGCGCCCTTGTCCGCGAGCTCTTTGTATGTCGCGCGTTGTCTTCTAAGGTCCGGTGACACAACGGTCTCGATCTCAATCGAGAGTTCGCTCAGTGAATTCCTCATATTGGGAAGGGATTTCCGAATTGATTGCGCCTCCGCGTTCAACGCGGCGATTGTCGTCGTCAGCTCGGATTGCCGAGACTCGATTTTTTGCATCTCCGCCTCGGCCGCTGCGACGGTCACCGCTACATCGCCGTGGCAGACCGCACTGGGATTGTGATGGTCGGGCGAAGCACCGCATGTCGCGCAGACCTCCTGTCGGAGAACCGAAAAAAAGCTACCCGCCTCGCGGATACCTAAGAGGCGCTCATAGTCCGAATCGTAGTGGTCCCGTAGAAGATTGAAGCGGTCAAGCAGAGTGGCAATTTCCGTGTATCGATCGTTGGTAATCTCGAGCTTTTGGATGATGGCCCGCCTTCTGGACGAGATCGCCTTGAATTTTTCCTCGGTGAAAGCGAGCTGCTCGGCGCGATTGTCCATCGCTCTCGTAAGCCGCTCCTCCTGATCAGACAGTCGCGTGAGCCGGATATTGTCGTGATACGTTTTTGAGCGTCCGCGATCAGCTGATCGAGAAGATCGATTTGGGCCAGTCGCTTCTGATCTTCGGTGGACGTGCTTTTGCGTGACAGGAGCGCTGTGTCATCGACGCCGGTCAACAACATCGTGAAGACGGACGTATTTGCCGTATTCGCCGTATAGTTGCCATTGGACAAGGGCGAACGCTTCTGGATGATCTCCTCCTCGTTGACGATCGCCAGCCGCGCAATGTTTCGGAAGCTCAGCGCCTGCGTTTCATCCTTTGCGTTCTTTTTGATCCGCTTACCTGAAAGGCCGATCTTGGAGAGAAGAAACGACGAGAGGTTCGCCTCATCGCGGTCGTTGTGAATTTCACCACTCCCCTCAGCATCCGGGATCGACGTGTGCAGGCCCTCGAATGACTGGAACTGTCCACCGGCCATGCTTCGAAGCAATGTCGTTTCCGATCCGTCGTCGAAAGCAATCGCAAGCAGTACGCGACCATAGCCGTTCGCCTGCGGGATATCGGGGAGAGGGCCTTTGCCACCGAGCATAAAATCGATAGCTTCGACAACATAGGACTTCCCGGTGTCGGAAGCCCCATAGACGACGTTAAGGCCGGACTGAAACGAAACGACCGCCGGTTCTTTTCCTGAGCCGTAAAAGGAAAGGTGACGGATCTGGAAGCCTGAATACGTCAGGGTCCGGATGCTTCATCTTGAAATTCAGAGACCCAGTTGGTGAGAAGATCGCGCATCAGATCGTCAAAAGCCTCATCGTTGTAGTCCTGGAAGTAACCTGCGAGCCATTCGGCGCGCTCGTACAATTGGCGGAGATATGGCGTCTGAAGCGCGGTGACAAAAAACTCCGCATTGTCTCCGGCCTGAAACAGGATCCCACTTGCATCGATAACCTGCTCGACTAGCCTTCGGGACATCATCAGGGCTACGGCAGATTGAACGGACTTTCTACGGACCTGCGTGACAGGTGACATAATCGGTGTCGGGGGATGCAGGTCCGCTGGTCCGTCGAGGACACTGGTTCGCACGACAAGATAATCCATCGCGGTCAGCCGGTTCAGATCTACCGCCTGGGGGAAATGCGCGTGCAGAACGAAGACGGCCCTCACCCCCGTTTCGAGCGAACCGTTGAAAGCCGAGGCCGTAGACATTAGCGACGCCATGTCAGCTTCCCATCGTTCGCAAGCTGATGACAGATCCCCCGACGGTCGGTGGGAAAAGCGCTTCTGTTCAGAGGATGAGCGTCAAGAACCAAGGACTGCGCTTTCTCGGTTACGGCGACGACGCGCGCATATCCGTCCGAGTGTTCGCCGTCGTGAGTGTCCAGGACTCCGCCGAGTATCTCGGTCTGCAAGCCCTCGAAAGTACCAGGCTCCACTTTCTCACGCACGAAGACCCGCAGGGACTCCGCATGATAAAAGGCCTCGCGAGAGCGATGAAAATGGAATTTCAAATTCCCCCACTTATCGAGATGCGAGACCGAGGCGATCGTCTCGCCTTTGTGCTCTGCATAGGCATCGAGCAGCTTGCTTGTATAGGTTGCCTCCGTCTCTCCGATCTCGACAGGGACAGTGTCGGGCCGCGGACGGGAGGGCAATCCGCCACCGAAGCGGCCGATGTGATAGGGCGTTCTGGAATGGGCTTCGATGATCGTTCGAGGTTGCTCGGCCGAAAAGATCCAAAAATCGAAATCCCTGACGGAGTCGAGAAATTTTCCCTCCAGGGCGACCGACCCAGTCGAGGTGATTTTTCCGGAGATGGCTTTGTCCCATTCCGCAAGAACCTTCGCTTTCAGCTTGTCCGCATTGGAGAGCAACAGCGACAACGATGTCGAAGCGCCTTTAGGCGCGATGAACCGGCATGCTCTCGGAGCTTTGTATTCTCCTGAGAAAGAGTACCAGAGCATCTTCCCGATCTCAGGCGCGACCACGCCGAAACTCAAGGGTGAGGTGTAGTGCTTGCACTGGTGATTGTCCCAGATGCCGAGCAGCTGGTCCGCGTCACAGAAGCCAGCAATATCGATGCCTTTGTCTCCTGCACCGGTCGGCCGCATAACGTTGACATATGTGGTTTTGAGCGAATGGACCCATTTCGTCAATGAACGTTTCCCATTCGCTGGCTTCATAAATCTGGATGATCTTGACAGGGTCAATCTTTGGCCCGTTCTCGAAATCGCGTGCCAGAAGGATTCTAGCTGACGGCAGGTCTTTCATCGCATTCTCTCTGCACTTTAATGCCCGGACCGGGCGACCATTTGGATCTCGTTCGCATGCCCGCCCATAGCGCCGTGGCCACTAACGATTTGTTAACCACACAAATTGAGGAACCCGCAAATACTCGCTATTGACGGCCTGCCTACTAGAAGGTAGATCAGCTGTATGAGCAATCTTTCGACCACCTCGGACGACATTCTGGCGTCCACTAGAAACCTTCTGATAAGCGGCGGCTACAATGGCTTCAGCTACGCCGATATCTCGGAGATTGTCGGTATCCGCAAGGCAAGCATTCATCATCATTTTCCTAGCAAGGTCGATTTGGTGCGTGAGCTGGTCAAGCGTTATCGGGAGGATGGCCAGGCAAGCGTGGCAGTCCTTGAGCAGAAGGTTCCGAATGCTCTGGACATCCTCAAGGCTTATGCAAACCACTGGGCTGCATGCATTGAGGATTCCAGCAGACCCTACTGTGTCTGTGCTATGCTTGCCAGTGAACTGCCTTCCCTCCCCACGGAAGTCGCAACCGAGGTGACGAACTTTTTCCGCTTCATCTCCTCGTGGCTGGCTTTGGTCATGGAGCGCGGTTCCAAGCAGGGCGAACTGAGTCTAACCAGTGCGCCGCATGTTGAAGCCGAAACATTTCTAGCAACCGTATACGGGGCAATGCTTTCGGCGAGAGCCTATGGGAAGCCGGAAGTGTTCTCAATGATACTCGAACCTGCCCTCAATCGTCTCACGCCAACAGTCTCTCACTAATCCTGCGTGGCAAGGCTACTCGGGTCAAATGCGTCCATTTAAACTACCAACTAGTAGGAAGATAAAAATGAGAAGTGTTTTCCCTCCTTTGGCCCTCGGGTTGACCAGCATCCTTTCTGTAACTGTCCTTGCGGCACCCGCATCTGCCGAAGATAAGAAAGCCGCGCCGATCCATGTCCGCGGCAGCATCGTCGACTACCAGGGGTCAACGCTCAAAGTGAAGACCCGCGAAGGCGAGCCAATCGATGTCGCGCTTGCCGACGCCTGGAAAGTCGCCGGCGTTGCCAACGCCAAGGTCACCGACATCAAGCCGGGCGATTTTGTGGGTATCGCATCATTGCTAAAGGCCGACGGCGGCGATGGCGCGCTTGAGGTCCTCATTTTCCCGCCGGCAATGAAAGGCACAGGCGAGGGGAGCTACGGTTGGGATCTGAAGCCCGACAGCAGCATGACCAATGCGACGGTCGCGGATGCCGTTAAAGGCGTCGATGGCCGGACTGTCACCGTGACCTATCATGGCAAGGAAAAGAAGATCGCCATTCCGGATGGGACACCGGTCGTGACCATCGCCGCGGCCACCAAGGATGATCTCGTTCCTGGCGCCGTTGTCTTCATCACAGCTGAAAGAGCCGCAACAGGCCCTATCGCCCATCAGGTGGTCGTCGGCAAGAATGGCGTGGTTCCACCCATGTGAAGACCACGCCGTCACTGGCCGGAGCAGCCGCCTTACTGCTCCGGCCAGTGACTACAGATCGACGCTGCTTGGTCTGCAGCCGCGAAATGCACAGATGAAAGACGCTGAGATGAGCGCAGACGCTTCCAATGACAATGTTCAATATCCTCGGACGATCTTTATCCGCCGCCACTCCGTCGTGACCCGGCTCACGCACTGGCTGAACGTGCTTTGCCTGAGCTTCCTTCTTTTGAGCGGGCTTCAGATCTTCAATGCCCACCCGGAGCTTTATTGGGGTCATTATGGCGCGAACGGCGACCCCGCCGTCCTGACAATCGGCTCCGACGACGATGCAGGCACGCCAAGCGGCTTCGTGCGTGTCGCAGGGCTACAGTTTCCTACAACTGGCGTCTTGGGTGTTTCCAATGTTGATGGGGAGCCGACCGCGCGAGCTTTCCCGTCCTGGGCAACAATCCCGTCGTTTCAGGATCTTGCGGCCGGCCGTCGCTGGCATTTCTTCTTTGCCTGGCTGTTTGTGATCAATGGTATTCTCTACGTGGGATTCAGCCTGCTGAGCGGACATTTCAGGCGAGACCTGACGCCAAAGGTGCACGAACTCTCGCCTCGCCATCTCGGCCGCGAGGTTCTCGACCACGCTCGTCTCCGCTTCCCGGAAGGGGAGAAGGCCAGGCATTATAATGCACTTCAAAAGCTCACCTATCTGGCCGTCATTGTCATTTTGCTGCCGCTGATGGTGCTCACAGGTTTGACAATGTCACCGGGCGTCGGTGCCGCTCTGCCGTCCCTTGTCGATATTTTCGGCGGACGCCAGTCCGCGCGCACGATCCATTTCATCACAGCGTCGGCGCTTGTCATCTTCGTGATCGTGCACGTGGCAATGGTGGTCCTGTCCGGGACCTGGAACAACATCTGCTCGATGATCACCGGACGCTATGCGATCCAGGAGAAAGGCCCACAATGATGAGCAAGCTTTTCACCCGACGCCGCTTTCTCATCGGCGGCACGCTCGGGGCCAGCGCCCTTACTCTCTCTGGCTGCGACCTCTTGGACCAGAACGCAGACGTCGCCAATGTCCTTCGCTCAGCCGAGCACCTGACCATGAAAGCCCAGAGGCTGCTTCAGGGGCGCGATGCACTGGCGCGCGAGTTTGACGAAAAGGACGTTTCCCCCTCCTTCCGTGTCAATGGAACGAGTGCTCCCGACAGCGATGAATATGCGGAACTGTTGGAAGGTGACTTCGCAAACTGGCGACTGAAGATCGACGGTCTTGTTGATCGGCCTCGAGAGATTTCGCTCATAGATCTGAAGGCGCTTCCTTCCCGCATCCAGATTACCCGCCATGACTGCGTCGAAGGCTGGAGCGCCATCGGCAAGTGGAGAGGCGGTCCACTCGCCCATCTGTTGCGCCTTACCGGGGTCAAGCCGACGGCGCGCTACGTCGTATTGCATTGCGCCGACGAGCTCGAAAAGACGCTCGATGGAAGCGGCCGCTACTATGAGAGCATTGATCTCATTGACGCGGTTCATCCGCAAACCATCCTCGCCTACGAGATGAACGGCCAGGACCTCAGCGTCGGCCACGGGGCGCCCTTGCGTCTCAGGGTCGAGCGGCAGCTGGGGTACAAACAGGCCAAGTACATCATGCGCATCGAACTGGTCGAGAGCTTCGCCGGCCTGTGGGGCGGGAACGGCGGCTATTGGGAAGATCGCGGCTACGAATGGTACGCCGGCATCTAAGGCCATCAAATGGCGAACCACAGGAAAACAATCCATGAGCCGACGCAAAGTCCAGAAAGTGATGCCGATTTCAGCAATTGCGCCTTCAAGACAGGTCGAAATCAACCAAACCAGTTCGATCCTCTCCGATCCTGAAGGCCGATGGGCGGCGAGGCGGCAGGAGGCGATCAGCGATGCCTTCGAGAAAAACATGCGCATCAAGGGTGCCCACGGCCGCGGGGCAAAGGTTTCCTCTCACTACGGCCCGCGTGACCTCGATAGGTCCAAGAAGTCAACCCGGAAACTCTCCAGCGAAAGCGATCGGATCGGCCGTACTGAATGGGACGAGAACACCCCCTTCGGCAGCATGTCGGCTTCATCTGACGACGCTAGCGCGAACCATCAATCAACCAGTTCAGAAAGTGGAAGAAAGCAATGTCGAACAACCAGACCTCCCGTGCCCCGCGCGGCAACGACCAGTGGCTTAAGAAGTACTACTTTACCAGAGCGGCCTTCTCAGTGCTGTGGGTCGCGGCTGCATTGACTGCCGGAGGGCATTCCTTTGCGGTGGCTGCCGCACTGCTGATCATCTATCCCGCTTGGGATGCAATTGCGAACGTTATCGATGCCACGAGGAGCGGTGGTCTTGCCGCCAACCGGAGCCAAGCGATCAACGTCGCGGCGAGCTCGGCTATGACGATAGCCGTGATGCTGGCGCTGACGATGAACATGAACTGGGTTCTCGGCGCTTTCGGTCTATGGGCGATCTTTTCAGGACTTTTGCAGCTTGGAACTGCGGTGCGGCGCTGGAGAACGAGTCGAGGTCAGTGGGCGATGATTTTGAGCGGTGGCCAATCCTCTGTGGCCGGTGCTCTCTTCATCTTCCAAGCGCAAATGCCGAAGGAGCCTTCTATCGCCACGGTCGCAGGCTACGCTGGTGTCGGTGCATTCTATTTTCTGGTGTCGGCAATTTGGCTGACGATCGCCCTGTCGCGTCGCAACATGCATGCCATCTCATAAGCGCTACCTCCCGCCAATGAAACCACGTGGATTATATTTCAATGATGACAGATGATGCGGCAGAGCAACTTGCTTCCTATCGGAGGACCATCGACAATCTAGATTCAGCACTCCTCTATATCCTAGCCGAACGCTTTCGCTGTACGGAGCAAGTCGGCCAATTAAAAGCCAAGCAAGCGTTACCGGCGATCGATAATGAGCGAGAGCGACGCCAATTGGATCGACTGATGAGCATCGCCCATGATGTTGGCCTCAGTCGGCACTTTGTCGAAGGGCTGATGACAATGATCGTGGGCGCTGTGGTGGAGCGGCACAGGGAGATTGCGGCCAAGAAGTAAGTTGTCTGTCGCGGCTGTACTACCGCAGCCGTGATTGGCGGGGAAAAATCGATCGTCTTCGGGCCGCTTACCATGCAGGGGCATTTGTGAGGTGGTCCGAGACGGTCGAGATAAACGCCCGAAGACGCTGAAGACGTCGCAGGTCCCGGTGATATCCCATCCAGATGTCTCGCGCCGGCGGGGGCTTAGGGAGCTCCAGTCTGCGAATACCCGGTATCTGATTGCCCACTGCGCGGGGCAGGACGGCGATCCCAACGCCCTGCTTGCACATTCGCCCTTGGACGTTTCGGTTATTTGATCGCAGTACGGGTCTCGCGTTCGGGAAACTCTCGACGAGCCAGGTTATATCGGGGAATTGCCCAGTCGAAGTATCGTGGGTGATCAGCCGGAAACCAGACCCGTCGCCATATTTAGGGTCAGGCGACTCCTCGGCGATGTAGACGCCGTATTCGAGCCTGAAGAGCCGCCGTTGAATGACATCGGCAGTGTCGAACGGAACGATGCGAAAGGCAACGTCGGCCTCCCTTTGGGCGAGGTTGAACAGGCGAGTGCCGGTCAGGATCTCGACGTCTACATTGGGGTAGGCTTTCGAGAAATCTGCCAGGATGGGAGGCAGGACATAGGCCCCGAACCAGTCTGCTGACGAGATGCGCAGATTGCCTTTGAGGGTTTGCTCCTGCCCGGCAAGCCGGCGCTCCATAGCCAGCGCGCCTTCTTCCATCTGCTCTGCCAGAGTGATGATCCCATGACCCTCCTCGGTAAGCACGAGACCGTCCGCGGTCCGCTGGAAGAGCGTGTGGCCGATCGCCTCCTCAAGGGCACGCAGCCGTCTGCCGACGGTGGGATGGCTGGTCTGAAGAGCACGCGCAGCGCCGCCGAGCGTGCCGGATCGCGCAATCGCAAGGAAGATTTTTACGTCACTCCATTCCACGGCCAAACCCTTACAAAAATGAACATTGAAAATACAAAACTGTCACTTCAAGTGCAAATATAAACATCTAGATTCAACTCATATTCCGAAAACAAGCGGAGAAACGTCATGAAAACATGGTTCATTACAGGCTGCTCGAGCGGCTTCGGACAACGGCTCGCGCTCGCTGCGGCACAGCGGGGCGATCAGGTTGTCGCTACTGCCCGCAACGTCAACTCGATCGAAGAAATGGCTCGGCCATTCGACGGCCGTATGATCACCTTGCCGCTCGACGTGACGGATGTAGCGGCAGCCAAAGCCGCAGTCTCAAAGGCGGTCGAGACATTCGGCGGCTTTGAGGTGCTTGTGAACAATGCCGGCTACGGACTGTTTGGCGCGCTCGAGGAAGGCAAACCCGAAGAATATCGACCGATGTTCGAGGTGAACGTTTTCGGTCTTATCGAAATCACCAGAGCAGCGCTGCCGACCTTGCGACGTTCGGGCGGAATGATCGTCAATATGTCGTCCGGCGCAGGGATCGCGGGCAGCGGCGGCGCAGCATACTACAATGCCGCCAAGTTTGCGGTTGAAGGGGTTTCCGAGGCGCTCGCCGGTGAGCTGAAGCCGTTCGGCGTCCGCGTGCTGATCGTCGAGCCTGGGCCGTTTCGCACTGATTTCCTTGGACGCTCGATCACGATGGCGGCCAAGGAAATGCCGGAGTACGCCGCGAGTTCGCGCAGGCACTATCGTGAAACGAACAACGGCAATCAAGCAGGCGATCCCGACAAGGCGGTTGCAGTTATCTTGCAGGCGGTCGACGCCGATAACGCCCCGCTTCATCTGCCGCTTGGGCCCGTCGCGCATTCGATCGCTGAGCGAAAGCTGGCTTCCTTCCGCAGCGAAATCGACGCTTGGCGCGATATCTCGATCGCCACCGATTTCGATCAGCACTGAGCGGGTCGTTAGCTCTGTTTAACATCAACATCGACGGGAAAAAGTTATGATCCCAACACTGGAAGGTTTTACCCAGCAACTGGTGCCGGTGAATGGCATCAAGATCAATGCCGTCACGGGCGGCTCTGGTCCCCCGATCCTTCTGCTTCACGGTTGGCCGGAAACCTGGTGGGAATGGCACCACGTCATGCCGCTGCTGGCCGAACAGTTCAGGGTGGTGGCGATTGATCTACGCGGCGCAGGCTTTTCCGACTGCCCGCTTGACGGCTACGATAAGGCGACGATGGCGCGCGACGCGCATAAGGTCATGGTCGCCCTTGAGCATCAACGCTATGCTCTATGCGGCCATGACATTGGTGGAATGGTGGCGTTGCCGCAGGCCGCTATCTATCGGGAGGCTGTTACCCATTTGGCCGTCCTCGATGTTCCGCTTCCTGGCTGGAGCCAGTGGGAAGCGACGACGGCAAAGATTTGGCACTTCGCCTTCCACATGAACCGTGACCTACCGGAACGCCTAATTTATGGCCGCGAATATGACTATGTTTCGGCGTTCATGGCCGAGCGGTTCTATGATCACAGTACCTTTAATCCTGAAGACCTCGAGATCTACGCGAAAGCAATGGCACTTCCTGGTCGCACGCGCGGTGGCATGGAATGGTACCGCACACTGACCGCCGACCATGCGGCCGCGCTCGAGTACAAAAAGCGACCGCTTGAGATACCCGTTTTAGGTCTCGGCGGGGAGCAGCGTTTCGGTGCGCATATGGTCCCGATGCTCAAGGAGTTCGCCAGCAATGTGACAGGCGGCGCGGTTGCGCGGTGCAGCCACTATGTGGCGGACGAGCGCCCGCATGAAGTGGCCGCTGCTCTCATCGATTTCCTCAAGGCCAAGTGAACTCTGCAATCCGGGCAAATTGAGCCCGATCGCGTTCATCGATTGAACAAGAAAGGAAAACTGTCATGACTGCAATTCGCGGCGTCAATCACATCGGCATTACAGTGCCCGATATCGAGGCAGCAAAATCGTTCCTGGTGGAAGCCTTTGGCGGCCAGGTGATCTACCAATCGTTCGGGCCGCAGGATCCGGCCAGGCAGGGACCCGAGTTCGAGCGGGCCACTGGTGCTTACCCGGGAACGGTTGTGCGTGCGCAGGCGATGGTCAAGATCGGAACCGGGCCTGACATCGAGCTCTTCGAAATGCACGGCCCCAGACAAGCGCAACCGGTTACACCGAGCGACTTCGGCATTACGCATTTTGGTATCTATACCGACGACATCGACGCATCGGTAGAGCGCTTTGAGAAGGCCGGCGGAACAGCCCTCACGGCACCACGCGCTATTCCCTACGCAACCGAAAAAGGTCCTGGAAACAAGGTCTGCTATTGCCGCACGCCGTGGGGCGCGATGATTGAGTTTATCACAACGCCCGATCGCATGGCCTATCATGACCAGACGGATCTGCGCAGATGGCAGGACGAGGAATGAGCGTGAGCTTTGATACCTCGTTATCCCGCCGCAGCCTCCTGTCGCTTTCGGCAATGGCTGGAGCCTCTACCCTGGCGGGGTGCGTCTCCACCGCCAGCACGGGCCGGATGGTGGGGCGACAGTCGGCGCCTCTCCAGGATCCGATCGGCCCCTAGCTGTCATGTATGGTCCTATCGAGGATGGCGGCTTTCTGATCCCGGCGGTTCCCTACAAGCAGATCGATCCGCGCTACTAGCGTCAGCAGGTCCTCGACCCGAGTGGGGGCGAGGCGCCCGGCACGATCGTCGTCGACACCCCCTCCCGCTTCCTTTATCTCGTCCAGCCGGGCGGGACCGCGATGCGCTATGGTGTCGGCATCGGCCGCGAGGGCTTTGCCTGACAGGGCAACGGCGTCACTCAGTGGCGTCAGAAATGGCCCCGCTGGAAGCCGTCGTCGGCCAAGTCGGGCGCACCAAGGATCTCAAGATTATTCACGATCCTTCAGAGCAATTCAGAGCTATGTGGGACAATTTACGGATTGTCCTCGAAGCCGCTCATTGCACGTTCGATGACGTCGTGGAAACGACAAGCTATCAGTCGAAATGTCCGAGCAGATGGACGTGTTCCGGACTGTCAAAAACGAGGTGTTTCCGAAGGGAACCTATGCGTGGACCCGGATAGGTGTCTCTGAGCTGGTGACCTTGCCCCGTTGAAATAATCCATTTTGAAGTAAGCTCTGGCCCATTGAGAGGACCAGGGAATGAAGCGCAGCCGTTTCACAGACGAACAG
>NZ_JACIAH010000024.1 GCF_014194695.1 Rhizobium sp. BK399
TCTGTTCGTCTGTGAAACGGCTGCGCTTCATTCCCTGGTCCTCTCAATGGGCCAGAGCTTACTTCAAAATGGATTATTTCAACGGGGCAAGGTCAAAAGCTCCTCAGCTATTCAACGAAAAATACAGGTTGGACTAGATATCTCGCGGATGAAAGCCGTCCGCGACACGCTTGGGTAGCTTGGCGTCTCGTGGCAATACCAGCGGTATTCGCGTCGTTGACCGATCCCTCCTCTTGGCCTGCTGACGAACTTCGAACATCGTGCTGGGATCGAAGACCTTGAGTACGGTCATGAACGCCGACTTTTGGCCTTCCAGGATCAGAGCTTCAGCCCTGATCGCCTCAAGCCGCGCCTCCAATTCGGCCAGCTTGCCTTTCAATTCCTCGACGACCGACACCATACAAACCAACTCCGACAGAGTTGGAGGTAACAATTTTAACGAGAAATGGGCCGTCGTGACCTCTGCTCGCTTTGAGGCTGCGGCGGCTGGCCTTAGCCTAGTCACCCTGGAACCAAAATAAGCTTCATTTTGTTCGGCTTCTGTTAGAAGAGCAGGAGTTGATTGATGGTTGGCAGGCAAGCAGGCCTCGTCGTTCTGAGCGACGCGGATAGAAATTTCCTGTAATCTCAGGTGCGCCGGCATAAAGCGCCGCGCTCCTTGTCGGATCGATGCCGGATGGTCTTGTTGTGTGCGCAGGGTCTGCAAAGCAAAGACGTTGCCGAGCGTCTCGGGGTCCACGAGCATACGGTTGGCAAGTGGCGCCGCCGGTTCCTACAAGATGGTATTGAAGGGCTGACAGATGAATATCGTGCCGGTCGACCACGAACTGTCTCTGATGCCCAGGTTGCTCAGGTCGTCGAGCGTACATTGAACACCACTCCCAAGGATGCCACGCACTGGTCCATCCGTTCGATGGCAGCCTCCAGTGGACTTTCGCATACCACCATCCGTCGGATCTGGACAGCATTTGGCCTGCAGCCGCATCGCGCCGGGACATTCAAGCTTTCCTCTGATCTGCTCTTCGTCGATAAGGTGCAGGACATCGTCGGACTTTACATGTCGCCTCCGGACCGGGCGGTCGTGCTTTGCGTGGATGAGAAGTCACAAATCCAAGCCCTGGATCGCGAGCAGCCTGTGCTGCCTATGGCGCCGGGCGTCGCCGAACGGCGCACTCATACCTATGTCCGCAATGGCACGACCGCCCTGTTCGCGCTCGACGTCGCGACTGGCGCCGTGATCGGTCATTGCTACAAGCGTCACCGAGCGACCGAATTCCTCGACTTTTTGAAGCGGATTGACGCCGAAATGCCCAATGGGCCGGCTGATCTGTTCCCGGCGAGGGAGGCCATGACCTCTTTTGGATCCGCGTGAGTTCAATCAGCGCCCGTCTCCTGGGAAGACGAGCATTCTTTGTCCCCATCGCATAGGCCCGCGCATCACCGCGCTCGATAAGGGCTTTGGCAAGATCGCGCCTTTTGCGGACGATCGTTCAGCTTTTCGATGTCGATGTTATTGAAAACTTTGAGAAGCCCATACGCTCGGTAGCGATTCTGATAAATTCTACAAGACGGCTCTTTTCGGCCCGATGCCTAGAGCGCATTTCCGCCGCGGCATTCACGATTTCATCTCGTCTCGCTTTGGGAACGAGAACCTCCACCCCTACGATGTCTGATGCTCCTCCCGTCTCTCGGTACTTATTGATGCGATGATCCATCAAAGGCATGCCGGCAACTCCCACACACAGCAAATTATCCGGGATACGCATCAGGCTTCTGATGGTTGGCTTTATCTTGGTTGATTTCGCCAGCTCAAAAGCCATCGGTTCTGTTGGGCACCCCTTGCTTGTCGTGACGGTAATTCGCAGAAAGACGTTCATCCCCGCGACCAGCAAACAGGCTTCAGCGACATCAGGGGAAACAGTGGTTGGGGGAAGGCTCGAGAGGGGTCCGGAGCCTTCCCTAACGCCAATGCGCCTGTTTTCGGGAAACAAGCCTAACGAGTGTATCGTTAGATCGTTGCCATGGATACTGACACAATGTGAGTAGTCCATAGCCCCAGAAGGAGCCCTGCCTCAACAAGAGCAGACGGAGCAGCTAGGCGGCTAGTTCGAGGAATAACGGAGAAGTGCGCACCCGTTCTTCCGGCGCCAAACAAAACAAGTGGGTTCTGTTCCATGGTTATAAAATAGCCCTGCGTTAGGGCGGGCCAGAGATCCTGGCGATGCCACCCAAAGGGTTGCTCAAAACCCTTATGTATTCATCCTGAAGTTCGTGCTCATTGTTCCGTTGCGGTCTTTTAACACACTTGCCCATCTCCGGAGCCATCATCAGGGCATTCGAAGGTCGCCTCAATGAAAGATGTCGATAAACGGTTGGTCATGATCGAAATTTCCGTTGCTGGCGGCGTCGTATGAATTGATACTCCGGCCGCCGCCCCGCGTTCCGAAGGCCGTCAGCTGGACCAGGATCGCGCGAGCACGTTCTACTGCGGCCTTTTCATCGACGTTGGCGCAATCGCAAACAAGGACCGTCACTGCGTCGCCATCATGACTTCGAAACTCGATCCTCCAGCCGTTGTTCTCATGGGCAACCCTGGTGTCTGTCAGATGCATCCCATCACCCCGCTTTTCGGCCCTTGAGATCAGCTTCGACACTCTTCCGCAGAGCTTCCATGATGTTGACGACGTTCGATTTCAGTGCGGTTTCGGCCGTTTTTCCCTTTGCCGTCTTCCTCGGCTTCAGCGCTTTTTTCTTTGTCTCTATGAGCTTCAACAGGCTGGTCTGGATCGGGTCGCTGGCCATATCCGGCGACCAATGAGCCGACTTCTGTTTGATGAGCTTCTGAACGAGAGGGACAAGGTCAGGATCCGCTTTGGCGGCGATATCCTCGAAATAGCTTTCTTCCGGTCTTACTTCATCGCCGAACCGAAGCGACCAAAGCACAATGCCGTCCCCTCGGGGCTCGAGGATGACGGCGCGCTCGCGGCGGCCCATCACCAGTTTCGAGACACCCACGACCTTGTCGGCCTTCATGGCATCTCGGATGACGGCAAAGGCCTCGTTACCAACAGCGTCATCCGGCATCAGGTAGTGCGGCTTTTCCAGATAGACCCATTCGATGGTGTGGGCCGGAACGAATTTCTCGATATCGATGGTTTTCACGGTATCTAGCGCGACGCGATCGAGATCGTCGTCGGTGAGAATGACGTAGTCGTTCTCACCGCGGGCATAACCCTTGGCTTCGTTCTCATCTTTCACGGGCTTCCCGGTCACGGAGTCAACGTACTGGGAGACCACCCGGTTTCCCGTATCCTTGTTCAGCGTATGAAAGCGGACCTTCTCGCTCTCGCTCGTGGCCGGGGTCATTGCCACCGGGCAGGTGACCAGTGACAGCTTGAGGTAGCCTTTCCAATAATGACGCGGTGCCATGCCTCGATCTCCTTAACCAGTCTTGCGAAGCGCAGAAGCACCGGAAGTGGCAGTTTTTGGAGCCGACTCGCGTGTCGCGCGCTGTCGACCCGGACCTCGATTGGCGTTGGCTGCGGAGCGTTTCGGCTTGTCGGCGGCGGCAGCCTTCATCATTCCTGCGCTTTCCCGGAGGGCGGCCAGCAGGTCGTTCGGCTTCGACACCTCCACCTTCTTCGGTTTCGGGAGCGACCGGCCTTCCATCTTGGCTTTCACGAGATCGGCGAGGGCAGCCTCATAGCGATCGTCGAAAGTCGCCGGGTCGAATTCGCCCTTCTTCGTCGCGATTATGTGCTTGGCAAGATCGAGCATCTCGCCCTCAATCTTCAACCTGGGTATTTCCTCGAATGCTTTCTTGCTGGAGCGGACTTCATAGTCGTAATTGAGGGTAGTGGCGATCAGACCCTTGCCGTGTGGGCGTATAAGAACGGTCCGCATCCGACGGAAGAGGACAGCTCTGGCGATTGCTGCGACCTCAGAGTTTTTCATGGCATCGCGCAGGGCGACAAAGGCGTCCCCGCCCAACTTGTCGGGCGCGAGATAGTAGGGCTTGTCGAAATAAACATCGTCCACGTCGGAGCAGGGGATGAAACAGCCGACCTCCAGGGTCTTGTTGCTCTCGGGGATCGTGGCAGCCACCTCCTCGGGATCGATGATGAGGTATTGGCCGTTTTCGATCTCGAACCCCTTGGTCTGCTTCTCCTTTGGCACCGGGTCTTCCGTCTCGCTGTCGATGAAGATTCGGTTGACCCGGTTCCCGGATACCTTGTTGATCGTGTTGAAACTTATGCGCTCTGACGTGCTGGCCGCCGTGTAAAGCGCAACGCCGCAGCTCACTTCGCCAAATTTGAGGAAGCCCTTCCACTGGGCACGATGACCCGCTGCCATACGCTCTACTCCGAATCTCTCGACAGCGACTCAAAGCCCGTCCAAGGGATTCGTTCCGATTGGAAACGAATCATTTTCAATGTGTTATGGAGATCTCTTCAAATTTTGATTCCAGGGGCCGCGTGCGATTTGACCGAACTCGTATGTGCTATCAGCCGGAGATGCGGCCGGGGGGCACGCCTGCACCCTCCACCGCTCCCTCCGAGGTCCGCCGCCTGCGCTCAATAAGGCGTCGGTGACCATAGGCGCAAATCTACGCAAGGGGAATCCGCAACAGGAGATCTGCCGTCACGTCTTGTCGGATTGTAAGTGATCCACAGGGCGGCCACTCGGTCGGAATTCCGGGATAGGAGCGTAGATTTACAGTGTGGATAACCTGTGGGCAGGCGGTGGACGATGTGTGAAAACGTGGGCTGGCGAGATGGGTCGTTCGTGATGGGGATCTTGCGGAGCATATGCGAATCCGCTGAAATGCGTTTTGTCGGACCACGGCCTCCGCCGCAACGCTGCCGTTTACGACCTAAGGGCGCTCCGACTTGAGTTCGAGTAGCGCCCTTTTCTTTCGCTTATTCATCTGTTTCAAGGGGCATTGGCTACCCAGGGCGAATGTCTGTTCCTAATCCCGCGCGCCTTCTGCAAGGGTAAGCAACCTCTGAGGATCTCGGACCGTCATCTTTTGGCCTCCGCCTTCAACGATCCCCTTCGATCCCCACGCGCTCAGGATTCGGGAGACCGTATGGAGCGTCGTGCCGGTCGTTTCGGCAATATCCTGTCGCGAGATGGGAAAGTCGATGTGAATTCCCGGCCGCTGTCGGATCGCCCGCCGATGAACTGGGCGCCGGTAACTGTCATCATCTTCCTTTTGAAACTGCGGCGGGCACGTCTCGGCACGAGGCCAGACGGACGTTCCTCTCGCCTTGAAGGTCTGCGGCCAATACGGAGCGACCAGTACGACCTGTCTTAAGGGGAGAGCGACAAAAAGTATTACTTTTGTCGCTGTCGTGAACGCGATATCGGGCCCTTATGAGACGCGTACCAAAAGCTTGCCGAAATTGCTGCCCTTGAGCATTCCGATGAAGGCCTCAGGAGCGTTGTCGAGGCCGTCAACCACATCCTCGCGGTACTTTATTTCACCCACGGCGACGAGCGGACCAAGCTCCTGTTGAAACGCTTCATAGTGCGTGGGGACGAACTCGGTGTTGATGAAGCCCCTCAACAGGAGACTACGTCGCAGGATCGCCGACATCGTCGCAGGAAGTCGGTCCTGCTCGCCAACAACAGATCCATTGTACTGGGCGATCAACCCGCAGACGGGCACCCGGGCATAGAGGTTCAGCAGCGGAAATACAGCATCCCAGACGTGGCCGCCGACGTTTTCGAAGTAGACGTCTATGCCATTGGAGCAGTTTGCTGCCAGCTCCGAGGCGAAATCCGGCGAGCGGTGGTCGACCACGGCGTCGAAGCCGAGTTCGGTCTTGACGTAGTCGCATTTATCGCGGCCACCTGCGATACCGACGGCTCGCGCCCCGACACGCATGGCAAGTTGGCCGACAAGCGAGCCCACCGGACCGGAAGCGGCGGCAACCACAACGGTCTCGCCCGATTTGGGCTGGCCGATCACCTTCATCCCGCCATACGCGGTGAAGCCTGGCATACCTAGAACACCAAGCGCTGTGGAGGCCGGTGCTCCGTAGGTGTTTACCCGTTTGACGCGTCTCGCATCGATGACTGCATGGGTACGCCAGCCTGTCATCGCCCGGACAATGTCGCCCTCCCTGAACTCCGCGCTCCTAGACTGCATGACTTCGCAAACGGTCTCGCCTTCCATGACGCCGCCGACGGGCACCGGCTCGGCGTAGGATTTGGCGTCGCTCATGCGACCACGCATATAGGGGTCCAGCGAGAGGTAGAGCACGCGAAGGGAGACCTGGCCGTCGAGCGGTGCTCCAACGTCGATCTCCTCGGTCCGGAAGTTTTCTGGTCCGGGTGTGCCAGTGGGCCGGCTGGCCAAGACGATAGCTGTCGATTTCATGGAGTTGTCCTTTCGATGCAACGTGGCCATGCCGGCCCTTACGAAGTCGCTTATGCTCGAGCTGCGGTGAGGTAGCGCTGTGCGGGTTTGTTCAAGGAAATCTTGGGGATCAGATTCCGCCGCGCGGTGTCGTAGGCGTCCCACTCGGAAACATCCGGCAAGGACGGCAACGTGATCAATTCACCGAGATCGAGGCCGGCAAGGGCCGCATCGACGGCGTCTTCGGCGTGCATGACCGCTCGTTCCGGCAGATGGTCGAGTGATCCTCCGGATGCCTTCCAGAACGCGGTAGCGATTGCCCCCGGAAGCACCGCCTGGAAGCGAAGTCCACTCCCTGAAAGCTCCTTATCCAGGGATTGCGTCAATGCGACCACGAATGCTTTCGACGCTCCGTAAACACCGTTGAACATGCCAGGAGCCAACGCGAGAGCGGACGCGAGATTTATGACTGTGCCGCGCTTGCGTTCGACGAAAGCCGGGACGGCCGCATAGACCAAACGGGTCAAGGCCACGATGTTGATCTCGATCATTCGCTCCATGTCGTCGACGTTCGCTTTCAAAAGCGGTTCGACAGAACCTACGCCCGCATTGTTGACGAGCATGGTGATCGAGGAGTTGTCCTTCAAGACAGCCTCGACACGACGGAGGTCCTCGGGGCTACCCAGGTCGGCCTGAACGGTCGCGACCGATCGACCCGTTGCGTCGACGATTGTCCCGGCGACGGTGGCCAGGGCTTCCTTTCCCCTGGCCACCAGGATGAGGTCGAAGCCTCGCCGAGCGAGCCTGTCGGCGTAGATCGCCCCGAGGCCGGAGGAAGCGCCAGTAATCAGCGCTGTACCGTTTGCGGAAGTCATTGCACGCACTCCTTGCTGGTTCGGCCGCTCGGCCGAGATGTTTCTGTTTGAGTTGCGTTCAAACGAGCTTGATCGTGACGGCGATGTTTCCGCGCGTAGCCCTGGAATAAGGGCAAATCTGATGAGCCTCTTCGATCAGTGATTGGGCGACGTCACGCTCCACGCCGGGGATGCCAACATGCAGGCGAGCGGTCAGCGAATACCCGTCGGTGTCGGACAGATTGAGATCGACTTCTGCGTCAATCGTCACATCGCCACCGAGCGTGATGCGCTTCTTCTGCACGATGAGCCCGATGGCGCTCTCGAAGCAGGCCGACCAGCCTGCCGCGAAGAGCTGTTCCGGGTTGGTCCCTATACGCGCCGTCCCCGGTACCCCCAACCGGACATCGAGACGCCCGTCGGAACTCCGCGCGACGCCATGTTCGCGTCCGCCGGTAACGTGGGTCTTTGCAGTGTAGAGAACTTTGGAATTCGCTTTCTGGTCCATGATGCACTCCTGTTTGCTTTCGTTGCGTATGAGGGGCGAGGTTGGCTTTATTGATCCGGCGTCAGCGACGTCGATGATCGTTTTGGCGAATGCGGATGGCGCTTCCTGAGGCAGGTTATGACCGATGCCTCCACTCCTTCGTCGCGGGGTCGCCGGCCCTTTGGGAGATGGCAGAGGGCGGACGTGCCGCCCTCTGGCGCGTTTGACTATGCGGCCGGTGCCACAGTCGCCATGGCAGCGAAGGCTTTGAGGATTTCCTCCGTCGTCACGATGGCGCTGGCGTAGTTCGGCATGTTGATTTCCAGGGCCGCGTGCATCATTTCGTCGGAGTAGTCGGCGACAGCGTCCTTCACGACGGTGACGTCGTATCCGAGTTCGGCCGCGAAACGGACGGTCGCTTCGATGCAGGTGTGGGCGATGAGCCCGATGACGATCAGCCTGTGGATGCCCCGCCTTTTGAGCTGGTTGTCGAGGTCGGTGTTGGCGAAGCCGCTGGAGCACCAATGCTCTGAAGCCACAACCTCGCCCTTGGCGGGCACGAACTCCGCCCTGAACTCACCGCCCCAGGTCCCGTATTCGAACGACCGCCGGTTCCATGCCATTTTCTGGATGGGGGCAATGTACTTCCAGTTTTCGTAGTCGCCTTCGCGGTACCTGTGGTGCATCGCGAAGAACACCGGGACTTTCACCTGCCGGGCCGCCTTGAGGATTTGCTCCATGTGCGGGACGCAGTTGTTGGCTTCGGCGACATCCTTGATGCGTGGCCAGATTTTGCCGCCCTCGGAGATGAAGTCGTTGTACGGATCAACCACCAGGAGACCAGTGATGCCGTGTTCGTAGGAGAGTTCGGACATTGTTTCCTCCGCTCGCCCTCAGGCGGCCTTCGACGCTTGCTGGCTGCGAAGCGCGTGGCGTTCGATGCTGGCTGCGAACAGCGGCGTCTCGCCCTTGTTGTGGGCGATCGACATCGGCTGGCGCTGTGTGCGGAAGATTTCGAAAGGGATGCCCTGCCGATCGAGGGATGCGAGCATTTCCTGGGTCGCAAAGGACTGCACCCGGTTGGTGAATTCGCAGCGATCCTTGTCGATTGCCTTGACGCTTAGTTCCCAGGTCACGTGAATGGTTACCCGGCCCGTCGGCGTGAACACATCTGAGTCGGAATCAAGGATCAGATGATCCTTTTCGCCGAGCGTTTCGACGTAGTGCTGTACCATCAGGCTGCCGCCGATCGTTTCGACGTTGATCGACATGCGCGTTCCGTCCGGCGCGGTCGTGAAGCCGGCAGCGATATGGGCGGGCGAGCAGCCCTGGTATTCCTTCTCGGGCAGCGTGAAGCACCAGGTTGGAATATCGATCTTCTCGATCGGCGCGTTGATGATCGCGGTGAAGCTGGAATCGACGATCTGGTTGTCTGACATTGTCTTTCTCCTTCATGCATGGGGGTTGGAATGCTGAATTGACTGCGGCGCGGGGGAACGCCGCAGATCTGGTCAGATCGATTTGCGGAGCGGCTTGAAGGCGGCGCGCAGATCGGCCGTGAGAAGCATCGGCTGCTCCCAGGCTGCGAAGTGGCCACCCTTGGGAGGCCGGTTGTAGAAGATGAGCTTCGGGTAGGCCTTCTCGGCCCAGCTCTGGGGGGCCTGGTAAATTTCGTCAGGGAAGGCACTGACCGCCACCGGAAGCTTGATGCCGCGCGGGTCGAAGAAGCCACCAGACGGGAAGTGCGCGTTGTCCCAGTAGAGACGGGCGGAAGAGATCGCCGTGTTGGTCAGCCAGTAGAGCGTGACGTTGTCGAGAACATCGTCCTTGGTCAGCCCTTCTGTTTTACCGTCGAAAACGCGAGCGATCATGTCATAGCTGCGGATGTCATGGTCGAGCATCCATGAGGCAAGCCCGATCGGTGAGTCGACGATGCCGTAAAGCGTCTGCGGCCGGTTATTCATCTCGATGGCGTAGCCAAGACCATTCTTGTAGAAATCGTCGAGCTGATCCCATGCACGTTTTTCATCAGGCGAAAGGCCGGTGGGCTGGCTGCCGGCGGATAGTGCCTTGGATATGTCGGCGGGAACGGTTGCCGCCATGTTGGTATGGATGCCGAGCAATCCCGGAGGTTCCTGCACAGCCATCAGTTCGGTAACCGCATTGCCCCAGTCGCCGCCCTGCGCGACGTACTTTGCGTAGCCGAGGCGTTGCATCAGCACCGCCCAGGCCTTGGCGATACGTGGTGGATTCCATCCGGGCTCCGTCGGCTTGCCGGAGAAGCCGTAGCCGGGAAGCGATGGGATGACGACATGGAAGGCGTCTTCGGCACTGCCGCCGTGCGCGGTCGGATCGGTCAGGGGCTCGATGATTTTGAGCTGTTCGATGATGGAACCGGGCCATCCATGGGTAACAAGGATCGGCAGGGCGTTCGTGTGCTTGGATTTCACATGGATGAAGTGAATCTCCAACCCGTCGATCTTCGTGGTGAATTGCGGGTAGGAGTTCAGTTTCGTTTCGATTTTGCGCCAGTCGTAGTGCTTGGCCCAGTGGTCGGCGAGCTTCTTGATGGTAGCGAGCTGGACGCCCTGCGAGTGATCCTTGACCGTCTCAGCATCCGGCCAACGCGTGGCGAGGACGCGGCGATGAAGGTCCTTCAGCGTCTCGTCGGAGAAATGTACGTGGAATGGCGTGATTGTGTCGCCGCTTTGAGAGGCCGCGAGCAAATGAGAAGGTAGAAGAGCACCGGTGCTAGCAACTGCGACGCCGAGCGAAGCGGCAGCGAGGAACTTGCGGCGATCCTGATCGACTTCTTCGATAACCTTCGTATGCATGGTCGTCTCCTGTGTGTCCGTTTCGGCTGCACCTTTGTGCTGTCCAAAACCTACGGCAGGAGGCGGGGAAACGCCCGTTATGCGTTATTAGATGTTGTTAGGCCCGAACTCGCAGCGTGCTAACAGTTAGCTGTGTTCGCCGCATACGGTGTCTCGTAGTTTTCTATACCTTCGCGTAGTGGCGGAGCGCGACCCGGTGGACTAATGTCCGCCGGGCGTTGGAGCGTCGGCTTGAGGGATTGGTCATGGCGGCCGCAGTCGGGGATAGCACAGGAGTCCGCTTTGGGCCGTTCAAACTGGCGGTAAACGAGCGGATGCTGACCAGGGAGGGAATCCCGGTGGAACTGGGTGGACGCGCCCTCGAGATTCTCATAGCGCTGGCGACGTCTCCGAACGAAGTCCTCAGCAAGAAGGAGCTGATGGACAGGGTCTGGCCGGATGCCATCGTTGAGGAGGGAAGTCTTCGGTTCCATATGGCCGGCCTGCGCAAGGCGCTTGGAGACGGCCAGGATGGAGCGCGCTACATCGCCACGCTTGCCGGGAGAGGCTACTGTTTTGTCGCTCCCACCGAACGGGCGCTCCCCGACGAAAACGACACCTCCACGCCCAAAGAGTCGTTTCCTCATGCCAACCTTCCTCAGCGGCTCGGCCGCATGGTGGGCCGTGATGTCGACGTCATCAAACTAGGCGCGCAACTGGTGGGCTCACGGCTCGTCACGATTGTTGGCCCGGGAGGTGTCGGAAAAACGACGGTTGCAATTGCCGCTGCGCATCAGGCGGCGGACGCTTTCGCCGGACATGTGCTGTTCGTAGATTTGGGCGTTATTTCCGATCCGAAACTCGCGGCGACGACAATTGCCGCAATGCTCGGACTTCCGGTCCAAGCCGAAGACGCGACACCCGATGTCATCAGGTTTCTCAGAGAAAAACGCCTTCTTCTGATCCTCGATACCTGTGAGCACCTCGTGGAGACGATCGCCACCATTGTGTCGTCCATCCTCGACGCAGCGCCGCACGTTCACATTGTCGCGACGAGTCGGGAAGCATTGCGGATCGACAATGAACGCATCTATCGGCTGGATACGCTGGCTTGTCCGCCCGAAGCCACCGCAGCCATCGCGGAGTATCCGGCGGTCCAGCTATTCGTCGAACGTGCGATAGCGGGCGGTGCCCAACTGAATGGAAACGAGGCGGAAGCGGCGATCGTAGCCGATATTTGCCGGAAGCTTGACGGGGTAGCGCTGGCCATCGAACTGGCCGCCAGACGCGTCGAGACATATGGTCTTGAGCAGACGGCCGCCTTACTCGATCAAAGGCTGACGCACCTTTGGCAGGGATTGCGCACGGCACCGCCTCGCCATCAAACGCTGCAGGCGACGCTCGACTGGAGCTACGGACTTTTGTCCAAACCCGAGCGGGCGGTTCTGCGCAGGCTCGCAGTATTCGTAGGCAATTTCCCGCTCGATGCCGCCCTGGACGTGGTAGCGGACGAAACTCTCGAGCGCGCCTCCGTTTTTGCCGCCATCGACAGTCTGGTGGAAAAGTCGATGGTGGCCGCCCGTCCGATCGGCGCGATGATGCGTTATCGCCTTCTCGATACCACACGCGCCTATGTGATCGAACTCAGCGAGGAAGACGAGCGGGAGGAACTGGCGAGGCGGCATGCCGCCTACTGCCGCCTGTGGTTCGATCAGAACGGCAACGAATGGACATCGCTCTTGACCCCGATGGAGCGCGCGCCACACTTCAACGCTGTCAACAACGTCCGCAGTGCCTTGGAATGGTGCTTCGGAGGAAAAGGCGATGTATCGTTAGGGGTTGGCCTGGTTGCTTCGGTCGCTCCAGTCTTTCGTGCCATGGGCCTGCTTCCCGAATGCCAGCGTTGGACCGAGCGCGCCCTACAGTCGTTGGACGACACGACGCGCGGCAGCGTCGAGGAAATGCAGCTTCAGGCGACGTTCGGCGTCTCGGTTATGTTCATGAGAGGCCACAACGAAGTATCGTCTTCGGCGCTGAAGAGAAGTCTGGAGATCGCCCAAGCGCGAGGCGACCTGTTGAATGCCGCTCGGCTGCACGGCCCGATCTACTTCTTCCACTTGCGGAGCGGGGAGTTCCGCCGGTGTCTGGAATACGCCGAACGTTGCTCCGCAATTGCGAGCCAGTTCGACGATCCGGCAGCAACCATGCTTTCCAAGGCGCTACTCGGTCTCTCCTATTGTCTGGTTGGACGCCTTGAGGAGGCCCACGCGACCTTGGCACCGATTGTCGGACCAGGTTTGCCGGCAGCCAGCAAACAGATGCACTATGGTTTCGATCATTATACGTGGGCGAGGATTGGATGGTCTACGAACCTCTGGCTCCAGGGCAATGTCGATCAGGCGCGCGCGGTGATCCGACAATGCTTCAAGGATGCGGAGACAATGCGTCATCCCGTCTCGTTCGCTATCTCCCTAAGTTCGATCGCCACACTCCTCTGGATCGGTGATCTCGATGTCGCCGAAGAGCATTTGATACCTTTCATCGCCCGTGCGAAGACGCAGGCTTTCGGCCCTTATCTCTCCATAGGACACGCCTATCAGGCTGAGATTGCGATCCGCCGCGGCGACGCCGAGGCTGGGGTCGCGGCGCTACAAGAGCAGCTCGAAATTCTCCATACACAACGCTTCGAACTCTTCACGGTACGGTTCCAATTCGTCATCATTACGGGGTTGGTGGCTCTGGGACGATTTGCTGATGCCTGGTCGCTTTCGAAGGAAAGCGAACAACTGATCGAAGAGAAGGGCTATTACTCCTACCTACCGGAGCTTTTGCGGCTCAGGGGGCAAATCGTTTTCAGGGCACCCGAGTTGAGCAACATGGATACGGAGACCTACCTCGCGAAGTCGTTGGAACTAAGCCGTAGCCAAGGCGCTGGAGCCTGGGAGTTGAGGGCGGCAACTGACATGGCCACGATTTGGCAACAGCAGGGTCGCGCCGCGGAGGCTGAGGGCCTGCTCAGACCAATCTACGAACGTATGAAAGGGGGCAGGGAAGCTCCAGCCCACCGCGCGGCCGCGGCGTTGATCCAAGACCGCTTCTGATCACCTACTCCTTGCACGGAACCGTCGGTGCGACAGCGGTAGCATGGAACGTCAGATAAAGATTAAGGGACTGGTCAGCCTCAGAAGCCAGCGAGTGTTGTCGCCACTGACGACATTGCGACAGCAACTCTTCACCGCACCATCGACGGCGAAGTCAACATCCGGACGTGAAGACTGCTATCGGCACTGTCATTGAGTTTCAGTACTCTGCGATCCGATGGTGTTGGTGGTCGACGGCATGCCTCTCAAACGATACTTGTCGTCGTTCCGTCAGGAATGTCGGGAGAAATGAGAAACTGCCCAACGAAGCAAGAACTGACCCCTCGTGTCAAACGAGGAGAGTTGGATGACGAGCGAGATTTTATTGCATCTCCATTGTCGCGAACGATGCAGGGCGGGGATATGCTTCAGGTTGAGTTGGTGGCAATGTTGCGACTACATGTTCTTGGTTGGGTGCCAAGCGGCTGTCCAAGGAATTTGCGTGCGCGCGCAACACGGTTCGCCGATATTTGCGGGAAGGCGGCGTGTCGCTTTTCAAGAAACCTGTTCGGCGCAGTTCGTTTGACGGGCTGGACGATTGGTTGCGAGAACGCTTTTTCCGTCATGACGGCAATGCGGATGTAATACGCCAGGAGTTGGCGATCGAGCACGGGATTGTCATCGGCCTGCGTTCTGTAGAGCTTCGAGTTCGGCAGTGGCGACGGAAGTTGTAGGCTCAGAAGCGTGCGACAGTTCGGTTCGAAATTCCACCAGGTCGCCAGTTGCAAATCGACTTTGGCCAGACGTGCGTATGGGTCGCCGGTGAGCGGCTTCGGGTGTACGTGTTTGTCGCAGCGTTGTGTTACTCGAGACGCATACATATCCGAGCCTCGTTGCGAGAGGGGCAAACCGACCGGTTCGAAGGACTGGAAGGTGCGTTCCTTCGATTTGGTGGCGTTCCCAACGAGGTGTTGCTGGATAATGCGAAGCCGCTGGTCGAGCACCACGATGCGGTCAGCCGGGAAGTGCGGTTCAATGCGCGATTGCAAACTCCAGACACCTTGAGGACTTCCGAACGGTCCGCCATTACCATTCGGTATCGCCGATACCATCGTTCAAGTGCAATGGCGCCGGGCGACGCGCATACTCCGGCTCGTGCAGCATTCGACTGCCGAACATTGAGCGAGGAGCCGACAGATGAAGATTTTGATGGTTTTTACATCACACGACATTCTAGGAAGCACCGGCCGGAAGACGGGTTTCTGGCTGGAGGAGGGTGCTGCCCCCTACTTTGTATTCCGCGACGCGGGGATCGACCTGACCCTTGTTTCGCCTAAAGGCGGACAGCCTCCCGTCGATCCGAAGAGCGATCTTCCGGAAAACCAGACACCAGCGATGGCGCGATTCAAGAAGGATCCAGCCGCGCAACAGGTTTTCGCGACGACGAAGTTGCTGAAGGACGCGCGTTCCGATGGATTCGACGCCGTATTCTACCCGGGCGGCCACGGTCCAATGTGGGATCTGGCCGAAGATCCTGACTCAATCAAGCTAATCGAGTCCTTCTACGACTCCGGCAAGCCCGTCGCCGCCGTCTGCCACGCACCCGGTGTGCTCCACCATGTTACCTATCGGGGCGAGCCGATCGTGAAGGGAAAGCGCGTTACGGGTTTCACCAACACCGAGGAAGAAGAGGTTCAGCTCACTCACGTCGTGCCTTTCCTCGTAGAGGACGAACTGAGACGTCTGGGCGGAATCTATGAAAAAAAACCCAACTGGGAACCCTTTGCGATCACGGATGGACGTCTGATTACGGGCCAGAACCCTGCGTCATCGACTGCCGGCGCTCAAGCGTTGGTGAAGCTCCTTTCCAGCGGTGTGTCCACAGCGACATGAGCCCGTGGTGACGGATTGTGGTCGCAACATCCGAGCTTGCGGCCATTTAAATTACGTGAACCTGGAGGTTTTCACATAATAGAAGAAATTCAGACACTTATTGCCCCGCACGAGCGAGAAAACCACCATTGCAATTACCAGATAAATTTCACCGCACCGCTCTTCACCGAGGACTCCCGGGAGATGTTGTTGAACGAAGCGGCACACGCCTCTTTCAAGGCATCGACCCTGGCTGCCAAGCCGAGCGGTTGTCTTCTGAGGGATCGCGGGCTCTCTGACTGATGACCTGCAACGGGGCGATGGTTGCTACAGCATGCACGTGTTCGACGTCCTGGACAACGCAAAGGCGAGTGACCTCAAGGGCGGAGCGTTGCGACATAATGCGGACCTTCGATATCGACCGCTCTCTGAGCAAGGAATCCCACTCACTCCGGCTCGGGAGGGCTACATGCGGGGACCGCCAATTCTATTCACGGCTCTTGTCAGCTTGGCGGCGTCGAGTATTGGCGCTGACCTTCCCCCATTTCACACGTCAATCTTCTCGGCGGATTGTCTCGGTTGCCTTGTCGGTGCGATCCGTCACCGCGTTTCGGTCTCGGGAATATGACCGTGATGTCACTATCAGGCTGACCGAGCGGCTGAGTAACGGCAGGACCATTTTTATCGATCATGGAAATCATGACGCGCGGGTCAAGTGTCTGCCCGGGAAGGTTTTCGTGGGTGGCAAGGAGTACCTTCCGCTGCCAAGTCAGGCGACTCTCGACTGGAAAGAGGACCTCGTAGAATCGCTATGCACCCGCCAGGTGTCCTAGTCGGCTAACTCAAACCGACGGACCTTCGCGCCAATTAGCTGTCTTCGTCGCGCCCGGGCCGGTTTTCAGCGGCCCGGGCGCACTATTTACTTGACCTGCGTGACGGTCAGCTTGCCATCAACGCGCTCGGCAACGAACTCGATGTTCTGGCCCGCCTTGAGTTTCTCAAGTATGGCCGCATCCTTGACCCGAAAAACCATTGTCATGGCGGGCATGTCGAGGTTCTTCAGGTCCTCATGCTTTATGGTGATCTTCTGCCCTTTCGCGTCGACTTTGTTGACGACGCCCTTGGTGAACTCCTGCGCGAATGCTCCAGCAGCGGCGCTGACGGAGAGCAGGAAGGCCAAAGCGAGTTTGATTGCGATCTTCATGTTAGTCTCCTTTTTTGGGGGGCGCTTACTTGGCGGCGACGGTGACGTCGCCGTGCATGCCAGCCTCGTAGTGGCCGGGGATGAGGCAGGCAAACTTGAAGTCGCCGCCTGTGGTGAACTTCCAGATGATCTCGCCAGACTCACCCGCCGCCAGGCGAATTGCGTTGGGGTCGGCGTGCTCCATCTCAGGGAACTTCTCCATCACCTTCTTGTGCTCCAGGATTTTACCTTCTTGGTCGAGCACGAACTCGTGGTCGGTTTCCCCAGCATTCTTGATGGAGATTTTCACCGTCTGGTCCTTGCGAACCTTAATGACAGCAGGCTGGAACAGCATCTTGCCGTCTTCGGTCTCTTTCATTGTAAAGCGGATGGTCTGCGTGACCTTCGCCTTATCGCCGGGTTCACCAACCGCCATCTTTTCCCCATGCCCACCAGCGTGGTTGCCGGAGGCCAGTGCGGGGGAGGTGACGGCGGCGAGAGCCAGTGCAAGTGCGTAAATTTTCATGTCAGGTCCTTCGTTGCTGAGGATGTGCGTCAACCGTGTTTCATCGGCTTCGGCGTGATGGTGGTGTTTGCGTCTGTGGCCTCGGGAGCGTCCGGCAGTTCGCCGGTCCACTCCCAGGCTTGGGTCCCGGGCGGGTTTTCGTACCAACCCGGATCGGAGTAATCGTCGGCCGAGATGCCCTCACGGACTTTCACGACCGAGAACATGCCCCCCATCTCGATGGGCCCGTGGGGACCCCAACCGGTCATCATGGGAATGGTGTTCTCGGGGATGGGCATTTCCATTTCGCCCATGTCAGCCATGCCTTTGGTTCCCATCGGCATGTAATCGGGCTGCAGCTTGCGGATTTTTTCGGCTACCTTCGACTTGTCGGCACCAATGAAGGTCGGGATGTCGTGGCCCATTGCGTTCATGGTGTGATGCGACTTGTGGCAATGGATCGCCCAGTCCCCGAGGTACTTGGCATCGAATTCGTAAGCCCGCATCGCCCCGACGGGGATGTCGATGCTGACCTCCGGCCACCGCGCTTCCGGCCGCACCCAGCCTCCATCCGTACAGGTGACCTCAAAGTCATAGCCGTGCATGTGGATCGGGTGGTTGGTCATCGTCAGGTTGCCGACGCGGACACGCACGCGGTCGTTCTTGGAAACGACAAGCGGGCTGATGTCGGGGAAAATGCG
This sequence comes from Rhizobium sp. BK399, assembly GCF_014194695.1. GTDB lineage: Bacteria > Pseudomonadota > Alphaproteobacteria > Rhizobiales > Rhizobiaceae > Rhizobium. Next base: position 17,860 of record NZ_JACIAH010000024.1, read on the forward strand.
ACTGTTCCAGCACCACATGTTGAAGTCGGTCATTTCCATGACCTTGGGCACATAGGTGCCGGGATCGATGTCATAGGCGTTGAGCAGGAACACAAAGTCCCGGTCGACCCGCATGAACTTTGGGTCCTTGGGGTGGATGACGAAGAAGCCCATCATGCCCATCGCCATCTGGACCATCTCGTCCGAGTGCGGGTGGTACATGAAGGTGCCGGACTTCACGAGATCGAACTCGTAGACAAATGTCTTGCCGACCGGGATGTGCGGCTGCGTGAGACCGCCAACGCCGTCCATACCCGATGGCAGGATCATGCCGTGCCAGTGGATCGTCGTATGCTCCGGCAGTTTGTTGGTGACGAAGATACGAACACGGTCACCTTCGACGGCCTCGATGGTCGGTCCTGGAGATTGTCCGTTGTAGCCCCAGAGGTAGGCGGTCATGCCATCCGCCATCTCTCGTTCCACCGGCTCGGCGACAAGGTGAAATTCCTTGACGCCATTGTTCATCCGATGGGGAAGTGTCCAGCCGTTGAGGGTGACAACCGGCTGATAGTCAGGGCCCGAGGTCGGGTGCAGTGGAGGCTGCATATCCGCCGACGCCATTGCCGGAGCGTCCGGTAGGCCCATCGCGGACGTCTTGGTCCAGGCTCCGGCTGCCACCAGGGCTGCACCAGCGCCAAAAAGTTGTCGTCTATTGAACATCTGAGTGCCCTTTCTCAATGAGCGCCGCCGCCGCTTTCGGAGGCCGAAGCAACCTCGGTCTCGGCTGCCGCCGCAGACGAGCCGCCGCCATAGACAGCGGGGGCAAGGTTCGCGTCGGCCAGCCAAAAATCTCGCTTGGCGTTGACGGAAAGCAGGATGGAATTGATCTTGTCCCGAGTGTCGGTGAGCAATTCGAAGGTGTTGGTGATCATCCCGTTGTAGGTGAGCAGGGACTCTTCCTCGACCTTGGTACGCAGCGGCACGACGTTGTTGCGGTAGTGCCGGGCGATGTCGTAGTTGGAGCGGTAGGCCTCGTAGGCCGATCTTGCCTCCGAACGGACATTGACGGCCTTCTCCGCCAATTGGTTCGCGGCCCGCATGTAGCCAAGCTCGGCCTTGCGCATCCTTGCCTTGCCGGTGTCGAAGATGGGGATTGAGAACTCCAGCTCGCCAGCGGCAGTGGTTTCCCACTTCTTCTTCCCGTCCTCGACTTCGCGTTCGGCTTCGAAGCCTGCGAGGATTTCCAGGTCCGTGACGTAGCGGGTGGCCTCGGTCAGGCCATAGGATCGCGCGGTGGCCTCCAGCTCCAGGCGGGCGACCTGAAGGTCAATACGATTTCTGAGGGCTTCGGTCTCTATTGCGTCGCGCTTGGCAAGCGACCGTGGCAGTGCCGGGAGACTGTTTGGAACCTGGTAATCGACATCTGTGCCCCATAGGCCCATCAGTCTCGTGAGTTCCTCCTTGGCAAGACGAGCCGTCAGTCGAGCCTTCGCCGTTTCGCCAGCCAGCTCGGCAACGAAGACATGCTCACGGGCTTGGCCGCTTTTGGTCATAGCGCCTGTTTCTCCGAGCTTTTCGGCGAGTTCCGACGCTGCGTCGGCGGCTGCTTGTGCTCGTTGCAGCTGACCGACGTTTTCCCATGCGGCGACGGCGTTGATCCAGGCACGACGGGTTTCCGCTGCGAGCTGCAGGGTCCTAACGGCAGCGTTCAACTGAGCCTGCCTGAAACGGGTGTCGGCGATTTCGATGTCCCGTTTCTTCGTCATCAAGGCGAGAAGGTTTGTGGTGATCGCCCCCTCGATTGTACGAAATGCCTCAAGTTCCGGCGCACCGACCCCCGAGAAGCCTACAGAAACCGTCGGGTTCAGCAGCATCGTCGACTGCCAGGCATCTGCCGCGCTGTCGCCGAGGTCGGCGTAGGCTGCCTGCAGGCCCTTGTTGTTGATGAGCGCGACCTGAACGGCTGTCTCGGCGTCCAGCACCTTGTTCCTGCCAAGGATGGCCCTCACGCGAGAGGACGTTGCCTGTGCCTGCTGTTGGTTTTGCACCCAGACAGTCTGTTTAGACGTGACACCACCGACTTTGGCAGAGACCGTGGAAAAGCCCGCTTCCTTTCCGGCGTATTCGGCACTGCTGACGCAACCGGCCAGAACCAGTGGAATAGCTGTCAGGACTACCGCTCTCCTGATCGCGATCATGATTGGTCTCCGGTCTTCGGAGACAGCTGCTCGTTTTGTTGCCGCCACGGCTTGGGATCGACAGGCTGGCGGGCAACGAAGCCAGAGATTGGCGAACGGTATCGAATAGGACGCACCGAGTACGTCTGCTGGACGTCCGCCGACGCAATAACATCGGGAGGGGTGGATGCGCAGCCGCCAATCAAAAGGGGCAGCCCCACCACAAAAAGGGAAGGTTTCATTTTGAAAAATCCGAATAGCAGAAGTCGACCGGCAGGCGCGGCTGTCGCCACGGCATGCCTTCCGGACCCGTCAGGACGGGCTAATCGCTATTCAGATATTAGGCGGTCGATACAGAGGCGGCAGCTCGCCAACGAGACTTTGATCGTTGACGAACTGCCGGATCGAAGACACGACGGGTCCGCCGACGTCGTGAGCTTCACAAACAATGCCAAAGCCGCCGCAGAAATCCTTGCAGCACTGCTGTTTGGAGAACTGGTCGTGATCGCCCGTGGATGACCCGTGATCATGCTGCTGGGAAACATCTTGAGCCGCCGCCTGATCACCGGACATCGAATGATCGTGACCGGACATGCCGTGATGATCGTGAGACATGGCACTATGGTCGTGCCCGCTCGCGGCAATTGGTGACGGCAATTCGGGGAAAGCCGATCCATGCATGGCGGCATTTGCGTTGGACAAGGTGTATCCTGCCAGCGATACGATGATCACCAGCCGCACGAATATGAGCAGTCTGCTCAGTGCGATTCGATACATTTTGCCCATTCCCAAGAGCTACAGCCAAAGCGGCCTCGCTTCAATTGCGCTCCCGAACGTTTCAAAGATTCGCGACCATTGTGAGGCAGTCATGGGGGCGTGTACGGCTTGCCACCGTTGGAAGGTCAACATCTATTTTGCTGAACCGCCTGCAATTTCGGACGGCAACGAGTTTGAGGGAGGCGACCCCGGCTTTTTGCAAACCACCCCTCCGCTGTGGCCTCCCACTATCCTCCCAGCAGAAGAGGATAGGAAGAGACTAGGACTAACCGCTCCCCTCGCCATCGGACTTGGGTCCAACAATGCGGTTAGCGTCTGACCTGACGGTTCAGGTAACCGGCTCGTCTGTGCGGGGAAGGATTATCCGGTCGATTGTAGCGTCTCGCTTGATCAACGTATGCCAGGCAGCAGCGGTGAAGTGGATCGCGACCATCATCAGGATCACATTCGATCCGATGGCATGAAGCGGGGCGACGGAGAAGGTCAAATAGCTGGCGACGAAACCAAGTGCGGCTTGACCGATGATCGCTGTATAGAAGGCAATGTGGAGGGCTGTCGCGAGCAGGTCGGCGCGTGTTAGCGGCGTTGCTTTTGTAGGCGGCTGCATAATCCTCAGGAGAAGCCGCAGGACCATCAACCCGCCGATGACAAGCCCTGCATAGTTGTGGATCAGATGCTGCAGAACGTCGGTCGCCGACGGCTGCACGCCCATGTGCACCGCATGATGGGTCCGCTCAATACTACCTCCAGTGAGGTACTGTATCGGCAGTAGTCCAGCGATAACCCAGTGCAAGGCGATCTGGTAACCCCTGTAGCCTTTGCGCATTCGATCCCCTCCAATTGCCGTGGAGAGTGCCGTGACTCTGTAAAAATTGGGTATCCACTTCGCGCTCCTTGGTTGCTTTCCAAGCTTCCCAGCCCATATCGCCCTCAGGAACAAAATTCTGCTTTCGCAGTGGAAGCGAAAGGGAAATTCGCAGTGAGCCGTATTCGTAGCAAAATGGCCCATGCCATAATCGCCCTGGCGTTGAGCTTGATGGTGATCGCGGCGATGGCCCCGTCGGTGAACGCTGGTTCGCTGGGCGGGCAGTGCGTGCATGCCTACTCAGGCTCACATGATGAAAAGCCGGATACGATACATGTAGGCGCATGCTGCACTGACATGCATTGCTGTCCGCTTATGCCGATCGTCGTGCTCTCCGGTGCGTCGCTGCGGTTGGGAGGCATCGTTTTCCCGGGACACGCGGCAGCAAGCCCGCTCCTGTTGATCAGGCCAATCGATCCGCCGCCGAGAGACGTCGCGGTCTGACGTTTCGATCAACCCAATCTTTGGAGATTTCCGATGAAAACGAAGTACCTTTTGACGGCTTTCGCCGCGTCTTGCCTGTCATTTGCAGTGCAGCCTTCTATCGCCCAGGAAATGACCCTTCCCGAAAAATGCAAGGGGATGGACATGGCCAACATGGGCACGGCGTCCGGCGGCGGGATGAAGATGGACATGTCTTCTGGCGGTGACGTGAAGATGGATATGCCCATGGATAAAATGGGCGATTACCAGAAGGCCGTGATGGACGGCATGAAGTCGATGCACGACGACATGATGACGGGAATGATGCAGAAAGACCCCGATGTGGCTTTCGTCTGCGGGATGATCGCCCACCACATGGGCGCAATCGCCATGTCCGAGGCCGAACTGAAGTACGGCGATAACAAAGCGGCGAAGGACATGGCGAAGAAGGTCATCGCTGCGCAAAAGAAGGAGATCGCGTACATGACCAAGTGGGTCGAGAAGGAAGCCAAGTAGGAGCCGGTCATGCACCACCAATCGGAACAAATGAAGCGTTGCATCGAGACCTGCCTGGCTTGCTACCAGGAGTGCCTATCGATGGCGATGACCCACTGTTTGGAAATGGGTGGCGAACATACGAAGCCTGACCATTTCCGTCTCATGATGGCTTGCTCGGAAATGTGCCGTACATCGGCGCATTTCATGTTGCTCGGCACACCGCATCATAAGCACACCTGCCGTGAATGCGCGGAAATCTGCCGGGAATGCGCTGCTGACTGCGAGCGCATCGGCGACATGGAAAGCTGCGTTGATGCTTGCCGACGCTGCGCGGACAGCTGTGAGAAGATGGCCGCCTGAGGCCGTCGGGAGGGCCGGGTGACCGGCCTTCCATTCAGGTTCTTTTCGGAGACTGTGGGAAGTGATTGCCCGCCTCCGACGTCATTTTTGATACGCACCACCTGGCGTACGCTTTTGCCGGAACTCCGCCCAGCCAGCTACCCACCGGGCTGAGGGAATGCGAGTATTGAATTTTGACGATTACCGGGTGCCTTCCGAGATCGGCCTGATGACGAAGTCCATAGGAGTCGATGACGAGGAACTTCGGACGGCCGAGCGTTTGCCACGGCTTCCGCCACGGTGGGTGCCATTCGGTGATGATCTCCTAGACGAACAGCTCCATGCCGAGAACCTTGCCGCGCATCTTTACGATGGAGCCGACGACTTGCCCGTTCCCGGCATCGACGTCGTATCGCATGGTGGCACCCAGCATCATTAGCGAGCGCTTCTGCAAATGGGCTTCGACAACGGTTGGGTCGTCAAGGAACGCGAAGACCTGCTGGGGCGGAGCCAGTAGGTCGTTGGTGCTTATCGCAGAGTCCTCGTACGTCATCACGCGCCGTCCTTGTGGTCATGACCTCCATGGCCACCGTGTCCATGGAACAGGTGCATCAGCGGACATGCCAAAAGAAGAAGGTATGGGGCGATGCCAAGCGCGTGCGGCCACTGCTTCCGGAGCATGATGAACACGACGATAATGCCAAGTGATGCCGCAATCAAAATCAAGGTGTGCGAATAGGGAGCTGCCGACGACGCTCACGGACGACAGGGCCATGGCGGCTGCGGCAATGATGGGGGAAAGGAGGACTGCGAAGACGGGGTAGAGAACCCCCGCCGCTATTGGCACGCCAGCGGCGTTGTAAATGAAGGCGAAGAACAGGTTCTGACTGATGTTGCGCATCGTCGCCCGGCTAAGCTGCCTTGCCCTGACAATGCCTTGTAGATCGCCCGTCAGCAGGGTTACCCTCGCACTCTCGATGGCGACGCGGGTGGCCGCCAGCCGGGGCGAACGACGCCGAGGCGGCCATCGCGCTCGCCCGCCGCGCAATCGTTGCCGGCGACGAGGATGCAATGTCGCTGGCGAGGGCCGGCTTTGTGCTTGCGATGGTGGCACGCGACTATGATGTCGGTCTTCACGCAGTGCGCCGCGCCCTCGACCTCAATACCGGCGCGGGATACGTGGTTTTCACCGCCGCCGCAGCGCTGGTTTTCGGCGGAGACCCGAGCGAAGCATTTGGACTTGCCGAGCACGCCATGGCGTTGAGCCCGCTGGATTCCGGCCGTTTCATGTTTTTGACGATCGCCGCACTTGCCGCCCTCTTCAGCGGCCGCCTCGAGCAAGCCATTGGTCACAACTAACGCCCACCTCGACCGCATCGAGGAGGCTCAAGACGCGCTTTCCAAGCTTCACTCCCTGTCTCCCGGATTGACTCACGACGCTCCGACGCCTACCGCTCAGGAACCCGGTCTCAATGGACCTAATTCTGAACGGATTTCGGAAGGCGGGCCTGTCGGATTGAAGGCAGCAGCCTAGTTGCGCTTGCTCAATTCTGTTAGCGTTACGCACACAGTCGAGGAGAATCCATGTCCAGCGCGTCGCAGCAGATCATGAGGCTCGGATTCGGGTTCGCTGTGTCACAGGCACTGCGGGTCATTATCGAACTCGGCGTCCCCGATCTTTTGGCCGACGGCGAGCGGTCGGTGGATGAACTAGCGGCCGCCACTCAGTCAGACGCTGACCCGCTTTATCGTGTAATGCGACTTCTCGCGCCTGAAGGGGTTTTCAGGGAAGTAGCGCCCCGACATTTCGAGTTGACGGAGGTCGGTGCCGTGCTGCGCTCCGATCGGCCGAGTCCGCGTGACTTCGTCAGTATGATCAATAGCGAGGCATATCTTGCCTTCGAGCAACTCCTGTATTCTGTCCGTACAGGAAAGCCAGCCTTCGACAAGGTGTTCGGGAGCCCAAGGTTTGACTGGCTGTCGAAACACCCCGAGCAGGCTGCCTTGTTTCAGCGTGCTATGGTCGCTGTGAGCCAAGGCAGCAACGAGGCCGTTGCCGAAGCTTATGACTTCACCCCGTACACGAGGATCATTGACGTAGGGGGCGGACATGGTCAGCTTCTCTCGGCGATCCTAGCCCGCAACCCCCATCTGCGCGGCGTGCTTTTCGATCTGCCTTCGGGCGTCGCGGCGGCACATGACGGTACCGGAGGCGACCTGCCGCGCACCGAATTTATCGCTGGTGATTTCTTTGACGGCCTTCCCAGCGGTGACGTCTACGTCCTCAAGAAGGTCATTCACGATTGGGACGATGGGCGTGCTATGGCGATCCTGCGAAATTGCCGAAAGGCGATGCTACCGAACGCGAAGGTGCTTGTGGCAGAGACGCTGATCCCGCCGGGTGACGAACCGAACCACATTAAAGGTATCGACGTGGTCATGCTCGCCGTCACCGGCGGCTTGGAGAGGACGGAGGCACAGTATGCAAGCTTGTTCAACGCCGCCGGGCTACGGCTTGAACGGGTGATTGAGACCTCAGGACCCATTTCCATTATCGAGGGGTCTCCCGTCCACGCGTAAGGGTCTCATCGTGTGATTTAGTTTCGCCTTAGCCTAAGATGCTCGAGGAAGAAACGAACCATCTCTGCTGAGGCATCCGGTCCATAGGAGTCGGTGTAGGAGCCGCTGCCATGGCCGCCCGACCAGGCATGTCCGGCACCTTCGACGAGCCAGTGTTCCACCGTCGATACCCCATTTGGGTCGGCAACAATTGTTCTCGTATAGGTCCGCCCGCCTGCGGAACGGCCCGTTTGCGTTTGGGTTGTCGAGCCTGCCGGAGTGGCTGCCGTCACGATCCGTTTGGCGTTGGAAGGATGAACCGTCCGGTCAGCACTTCCCTGGAAGACTATGGTGCGAACCAGCTCCATCGGGCGAGCACTGCGCTCGGGCCGGGATATAAAACCTGCATCCCCGCGCATGACGGAAAATGCCGACATGACGTCGTTTGCCGATCCATAGGGCAGTCCAGAGTGGATGCCCACTGCGGCATAGAGATCGGGATAGGTCTCGCCCATGACGGCCGCCATCGCGCCGCCCGCTGAAAGGCCGGCGACGAAAACCCGGCCGCGATCGAGGTTGAATTCAGACATGAGCTCCGCGGTGATCCCCGCAATGATCGCAGGTTCTCCAGCCCCGCGCATCTGATCCGTCGGCCGGAACCAGTTCCAGCAGGACGAGGCGTTGTGCGCCCCGGTCTGGCCGGGATAGGCGACGAGCAGGCCGTGTGCCTCGGCAATATCATTCATGCGCGTGCCAACGGCAAACCCATCTGGGTCTTGCTTGCAACCGTGAAGCATCACGACAAGCCCGCGCGGCTGGTCATGCGCGGATGCCGGTATGTAGAGCTTGTACTCTCGTCGGCCGGCCGCGCCGGTAAAGGATCGGATGAGAAATTGTGCCCCGTCTGCAACCGCAGGATAGGGGCCATGTTTGGCCATGTCTGGCGGAGTTGAACCCGACATCGATCCGAACGCGCTGCTCGCCGACCGTCCTTCACGCAGGATGCGTAGAACCTCTCCGAGGGGCTTTCGCAACCTTTGCGAGGTTGCAGCCCCGCTCAGCCCTTTCGTCGGCTCGATGACCTCTGCGGCGGGATCGATCGGAAAAGGTTTTGACCGGCCTTTTGATGGAGCAGGGGTAATGTCCGGGTCTGCTGTCCCGTGAGTGCCGAACGCTGGAGGGCCCGCAAGTGCAACTTGGATCACGCGTGTCGCCTCGGCGAGGTTGAAGGCGCGTGTGGATAGTGTTGCCCGGCGCATGGATGCTAGGAAATCCTCGTTCATGGACATGTCCTTGCTGGTGTTGCCGTTGCCCTAGCGAATACGCTCGGCCAAGGCTGATTTCAGTTCTGCACTGGCGTGAAGTGCGCCCAGCACGGTGATGGATTCGATGGTTGCAAGGGCAAGCTCGGGGGAGACATCGGCTGCGATGCGGGCAAGTCCGACTATCTTGATATCGAGGCGTTCTCCGGCAGCCCTCACCGCTTCCAGATCGGCACTGGTATAGTCGCGAAGTCCCAGTTCGAGAGTGTGCCGGACGATCGATTGAGTGACCGCCTCACGCTCGATGGCAAGCTGGTTTCGGATTGCCGTGCGGATGAAATCCGTGCGATTGGAATAAAAGCCTTCCTGCACGAGAAGATCGACACGACCGAGATCGACATAGCCTAGATTAATCGTGATTTTTTCAGAGTCACCGCCCTTGTCGCGGAGCTTGTGAACATTGTCCTTCATAACGTATCTCCATCCAGATAGATGTTATATGGATGGTATATGGATGCTTTTCAAGTGCGACCGCACAGAGCGGTAATTCGAAGGCGGTTTCCATGGGATCGCGCCGGCTATCGTCGAGCGTTGGCGGGGAGAGAGGCGCCCCCCTTGTTCCTGGATTTCGGTGACGCTGAATTTGCGCTCCCTTGGCTGCCCGCAAAGGAACTCCTCTGGCCGCTGAATTACCTTCCACCGGAGCGAGTGATCGTGACGCCCGTTTTCCGGCAGAGTGTGATTGACCATCTGCTATCAGGAACGCCGATTGAGGGGTTTGCCAGGCCGATGCCGGTTCCACCGCCTAAAAACCACCATTGCCCGGGTTTCAGGCCCATCTTATGAGTGCGCGCGGGCGGCGGCCAAGGTTCGCACGCAGCTGTTAGCGGTAGAACTCGGCGACTATCGGCAGCCTCCTGTTCGTCAGCTACAGCAGATCGGCCCTCCTGATCCATCCTCGTTTCGACTCCGGATCGAGGGCCACGGTCAGAGCGGTAGGGCGCACTCTGAGCCCGGAAATACAAACCTTGGTATACCTGCTACATTGAGGACAACTATGATAACCTTGAGGCGTGAAGGACCGCCGCCCAAGGACACCCTTCTGCGGCCCGCTAATGCCCCGATCTCAGCATTTCCCTGCGATCAAATTCTCTGCATGCCGGTTCAACATAGGTTGCCAATGGATGTCTGGCTCCCGCGCGAAGATTGTCGCTATAGTCGATGACGACCGTAAATTTCGCGTCGCGTTGGAGGACATGCTTGCCTCCGCTGGCATATACGGCGAGCTGTATGCTTCAGGCGAAGATTTCATGTCCAGCAAGGGCTATCTCACGTGCGACTGCATTCTCAGCGATCTCCGGATGTCGGGAATGTCTGGAATCGAACTCCTCCGACGACTGAGGGAAGGTGGGATCGAGCAACCAGTGATCCTAATGACATCCTATCCAGACCCGGATGCTGCGTCTGTCGCTTTCGAACTGGGAGCCTGTGCATTTCTCAGCAAGCCCTTAGATAGCAGTGAATTGCTCAATCTGCTGAGGCCACCATGACCAAGGCGAGCCACCCACCGTTTACAACGGTCCACATCATTGATGACGACCTGAGAATTCGAACGTCGCTGGTCGATTTCTTCGCATCGATTGGCCTGCTGGCTACGGCTTATGCAAGGGCGAGCGACTTCATGGAGCAGGCCGACTTGTCGGGCCCCGGGTGTGTCATTCTGGATGTCCGGATGCCTGGAATGACTGGTCTGGAGCTTCAGGAAAAGCTGTCTGCTCTGGAATGCCCCTTGCCGATCATATTCATGACTGGGGACGCTTCTGTGGAGGCGAGCGTTTTGGCCATGAAGGCCGGCGCGTTTGACTTCATATTGAAACCATTGGAGCTCAAAACCCTTGCTGAACGCACGGGTTTCGCGCTTTCCCGCAATGCTGAGATGCGGTCTAAATATCTGGCGCGGTTCCGCGCGCAATCGGTTGTAGATACTCTTACGCCCCGTGAGTCTGAGGTATTTGCCCTTGTTTCGAAAGGCCTGCCCAACAAAGCGATAGCACGGGAGATGAACATCAGCGAGATAATGGTCAAGCTTCACCGTAGCCGCATGATGAAGAAGCTTCAGGCCAGATCGATCGTGGACGTCGTGCGTACCTTCGATGAAATCAACACCGCCCAGGCCAACTAGCTGCTATCATTTGCCGGCAGGCCACGATTGGCAAACCAACGTATATCGTCCGCGACCGCTACGTTGGTGTTAGACTGCTGCGCAACGTAGCCGGAACAAGTTCTGGCAGACAAGCACTCCGGCCGGGAGGTGTACCATGGCAGTTTTGAGTTCCAAAGCGGAAGCAACGGTGGAACCCATTGTCTATATCGTTGATGACGACGATCGGATGAGGGAATCGCTTCTCGACCTTTTTATGGCCACTCACAAGGAGGTATCCGCGTTTGCCAGTGGCGCTGAGTTCCTCGAAGCGGCGGACACGGGGCGACCGGGCTGCATAGTCCTCGACCTTCAAATGCCAAACAGCAGCGGCCTAGCGATACAAAAAGAACTGGCAACCTCCGGAAGCCGAATGCCTGTCATATTCCTGACGGGACACGCCGATGTTCCGTCCAGCGTCACCGCCCTGAAGGCAGGGGCGGTGGATTTCATTTTGAAGCCGTTCGCTCCTCGGAACTTGCTCGAAGCGGTGGACAAGGCAATCGAGCTAGATGACGAGCGTCATCGCGTGCTGAACGAACATAATAGGTTGTACGCACTCGCGGACACGCTTACGCGACGGGAGCGTGAGGTGATGTTCCTCATTGTAAGCGGCCTTATGAACAAGCAGGTGGCCTACGAACTCGGTATTTGCGAAATGACCGTCAAGCTGCACAGGATGAACGTCATGAGGAAGATGGAAAGCCGGTCGCTCGCCGATCTCGTCCGCAAAGTCCAAAAACTCCATGACGGCCACGAGATGACAACGGTGTAGTCCTCTAATTTACACGGGTTTGATGACGGGGTAGGGTGCCGACCGACAATAAACGCGGTTGGGGAACCGCCGAATATGGGCGAAGTTTCAGGCAATGCCGCCATATCCCGCGATCCTGCCTCTCTGGTGATCGGCGCGACAGCCGCCCAGATTATCGGCGGTCTCGTCCCTCAAATGTCGCCATTTGTTGTCGCTGGATTGATCGACGGTCTTTCGCTGCCGGAGCGCGATGCTGGTTTTATTGCCTCCGTCGAACTGTTGTCTCTCGCGACTGCCGCGATCCTGATCGCACCGTTCTTATCGCGGTTTTCCTACAAACGGGCCAGCCTGTTCGCGATTATTGTGACCCTTTCTGCGCAAGGCGCATCGATCTTTGTCGCTGGGTGGAGCGGGCTATTGCTTTTGCGGGGATTGGCAGGAACCGGGGAGGGAGTCCTCTACGCGATTTCGCTCAGTATCGTAGCTTCTCACTCGCAGAACCCTGAAAAGATTTTCGGCTACTTCCAACTTGTCTGGGCGATAGGAAGCATTGCGCTTTTCAGCATCGGCGGTGAAGTCACCGCCGCATTCGCGCATCGAGGTATATTCACTCTCCTTGCGGCAACATCCCTGGCATTCACACCACTTCTTTTGCTCGTTCCCAACGTCCGCGCGGTGAGGGACGGCAACACGATCGTTGCCATCAACAACCGGATGCTCGGAGTTTTGCTTCTTGCCGCAATCGTCCTGTACGTGGCCGTTTCCGCCGGGCTATTCGCCTTTAGCGGACCACTGGGCGAACGGGTCGGCCTTGATACCAGCGCGGTCGGATACGTACTGACTGCGTCCACACTCGTTGGTCTGGTGGGAGCGGGTACGGCCACGGTGCTGAACGTCCGCTGGGGAAGGGCAACTCCAATCACGGGCTTCTGCGTTGGTTACATCCTCGTCGTGCTGGCGCTCTGCCTCTGGCCCGACCCGTGGGCATACAGGATAGCGGTCATTGCATCGGCCGTCCTTTACTACTTTTCGCTGCCGTATCTATTCGGCCTGGCTGCTGCGCTCGATTCCAGCGGACGGTGGGCGGCGGCGGCAGGTGCTGCAAATCTCCTCGGGTTTGCAGCAGGTCCCGTTTTTGCGGGCGTAGTGATCGGGGCTTCCGGCTATGCGAGCTTGGCGGCGGTTTCCAGCGCGATGATCGCTGCAGCCTGGGTCCTGGCCATGTACGTTATAGGCCGTGGGTACAATGGTCGGAGCCTTCGCGAGCGCGTGCCAGAATCGACGGCCTAGACTTGTTCAGCCGGAAGCCCGATCGGCAAAGTGAACGCGACGGTCGCACCCACCGTCTCGTTGTTTTTCACCCAAAGATGGCCCCCGTGGGATTCGACCATTGAGCGGCAAATCGGAAGGCCCATCCCCATCCCCGCGCTCTTCGTCGTGAAGAACGGCTCGAAAACGCGGTCAGGATCGCTAAATCCACTCCCGGAATCCTCAACGGAGATGACAACGGTATTGGGACCATCCCGATCTGTTTTTATCCTCAACTTCCTCAAGGGGTTCGTGCTGTCCATCGCCTGAATTCCGTTCCGGATCAGGTTCACCAAAATCTGTTGCACTTGGATGTGATCGACCAGAACCTGTGGGAGCGCTGGATCGAGTTCGGTATCGATCCGGGTGGTCGTCGCGGCAATTTCGTCCGACATGAGGCTCAAGACCTCGTTGATCAGTTGGTTTATGTCCTCAACTGTTCGCGCCTGGGGCTTGTGCTGGAAGAGGGCGCGGATTCGAGCGATGACATCCGTGACCGCTCCAACGTCCTCGGATATACGTTCCGCAGCACGCCTGCCCCTCTCGACGTTCGGTGGGTCGGCCGACAGCCATCGCGAGCATGCCTCGGAGTCAGCGGCGATCGCTGCAAGCGGCTGATTGATTTCGTGGGCGATAGACGCCGAAAGCTGTGACAGGTTGGCCGCTTGCGTTGCCTGCGCCAGCTTTTCCGCCGATCGTCGCAGCGCCGCCGTCGCCTGTACCTGGTCCTCGATGTCGTGGCATAGGCCGAACCATTGGACGATATTGCCGTCCTGATCCCGCAAGGGTTCGGCTCGACCTGACATCCATCGATAAGCGCCGTCCGCGCGAAGTAGACGATACCTCATTGAGAATCTGTCCCCGGATGCCAGGCACCGGGTAAGCTCGACACCAACGGCCTCGACGTCATCCGGATGGAAAATGGTGTCCATAACGGACTCGAGCGAGCTCACGTTCGACACATCAAGGCCAAGAAAATCGGCCATGCGCTTGTTGACCAGGGTTGTCGTTCCATCAGGCGTCAACCGCCACAAATGGCTTGGGACCATATCGACGAGCAAGGATAGCTCGAGCGTACGCGCCTTCAGTTCCGCTTTTTGATCCTCCATGTCGACGTTCTGACCGTGCCATGCCGTTATCCGGTGGTATGTGTCCCAAGATGGCCGCCCCTCGATACGAAACCATCGATACTCGCCGTCTGCTCCTCGTAAGCGGTGCTCGCCCTTGAAAATTTCGCCTGTGTGCAGCGAATGTCGCCACTTGGCAGCTGCGGCGTCATGATCGTCGGGATGGACCCGCCACAGCCAGTCAGACTCTTCTGTCAAAGAGCCGACGCCGAAGTATTCTCGCATGCTCGGATTGATGTACGTGAACCGCCCCCCCGAGTCCGTCGACCACAAATGGCCAGGCAGCGCGTCCACTAGGTCACGCGCCAGCGCCGCAAAGTCGCGGTCGCTTCCCGATTGATCAACCTTCGACAGCGCCTTGCCTTCAGACATTGGCTCCTCCGGTCAAAAAACACTAAAGCCCACCTTTCGCTCGGTTTGGCGATCAGGCGGCTTGTTGAAGGGATGGCGCATTATACGCTGAAGAAGCCGATCTTCAAGTTACAGTAGTGCGCTATCTTTCCAGACAAAAGCTTCCATCGGGCAGGGCTTTGGGTTTCTTCAGGTTAGGTGTCGAAGCGCTCACAGGACCCCAAACTTCAGTTTACTTGTTGGCTGCGCTCCCACGCCTTACGAAGGTTTCCAATCGGTCGCTCAAAGCGGCTGAAATCGAAGCGCAATGGCGCTCCGGTAGCCAGAACCCGAGCAAGGCCACGGAGATGAACGCAAATTCCACACACTTGATCTCCCCAAATACCGAAGCCGACGGGCTCGATATATCGGGCTTCCTCGCGGAAATAGCATTGGAGGTCGAAATGACGCTGGGAGAGGATATCGTCCTGGACATCGAGGTCCCCTCAACCATCCCTCGCGTGACGGTCTTCGCGACGCAGTCATCCAACTGCTCGCGAACTCTCGCGAAGCCTTGCCAGAAGGAGGTTCGATCTCGCTCGCAGTGGCTGCGACGCGCCATGCCCCCCTCTCGGAGGTCGTAGAACTTCGAATTGTCGACAACGGCATAGGGATGGACCGCGAAACACTCCGGCGCGCCAGCGACGCGTTCTTCACGACGAAATCCACTGGCCTCGGCGGTTTCGGGCTGACGATCGTCGGCCACTTTGCCCAAGAGATCGGAGGAAATCTCCATCTGCAGAGCGAGATTGGCATCGGCACGCGCGCAACTCTGGTCCTTCCGCTGCGAAGCCGTGATGAAAAACTGGCTCTGTGAGAACGGAGAAGATTGGTCACAAGGAGGACTTTATGGAAACGTCGAAGAAGACCGTGAATTTCGGAGTTCCTTGGGAAATGACCTATGGCTACTGCCAAGCGGTCCAAGTCAAGGATGTGGTTTACCTTTCTGGGCAGCTCAGCCACGACAGCGAGGGAAATCTCGTCGCTCCTGCTGAGCTGGACGCATCTGGGCGTCCTGTGAATTTCTCGAGTATGGAAGCCCAGATGCGGCAAACCTACGCCAACGCCGTGGCGCTCCTGGAAAAATTCGGAGCTACGCTTGATGACGTGGTCGAGGAGACCTTGTTCGCTCTCGACGTCGACGCTGCCTTCGCGGTAGCAGGAAAAGTCCGGAAGGAAGTGTACAATACAGAGCTGCCTCGGTGCGCGAGTAACTTGATCGGAATTTCCCGTCTCGCCTTCCCGGAGCAGCTCATCGAAATCACGTTTCGAGCGGTTTTGGCATCGGCGTAACGAAAATCGGGGTCAATTAGTGCGCTCCACCTGCGGAGAGCCGGCCTGGTTTCTTCAGCAGGAGGGACGCTAGCAATGCAACGACGAGCGCCGCTCCCATCAGAAAGAACGTATCGCTGAACGCCATGATGTTTGCCTGCTGCCGGACCTTGAGGGCAATGGTCACGATAGCCTTGTGCGTCGCAGCGGCTTGGTCGCTGACGCCGTGGTTCATGTAGTAGGCCGCCAGCTTGGCAATACGGTTACGGGATGACTCGTCGAAAGCGCTGATGGAGTTCGTCAGGATGTTGGAATGGAACTGCTCTCGCTTGGTGAGGAATGTTTGCAACGACGCTATTCCGACCGCACCGCCGAGGTTGCGCATCATGTTGAACAGGGAGGATGCCGACCCGGCGTTTTGCTCTTCGATCCCCGCGGTGGCGACTGCCGACAACGGGGTAAAAACAAGAGCCTGGCCGACGGCACGGACGACGTTCGGCCAGAACAGCTGGTCGCTCGCATAGTCTGCCGTCATGTAGACGTTCATGAAGTTCGAGGCCGCAAACAGCGCGAAGCCGAAGACGATCAGAAGGCGGACGTCAAAAACCTTCATCAGTCGCGGAACGAGCGGTATCAGAAGAAGCTGTGGGATGCCTGTCCAGGCAAGCACCGCTCCAATCTGCTGCGAATTGTAACCCTGCACGCGGGAAAGGTAGATCGGCAGGATGAAGGCCGATCCAAAAAGCGCCATTCCAAGCAGAAAATTCGCGACGATCCCGAACCCGAAGTTTCTCCTGGCGAGAAGCCGGAGATTGAGCAATGGGTGCTTGCTTCTAAACTCAATGACGAGAAATAGCGTCAGCGCGATTGCCGCGACAATCGACAGCCGCACGATGAAGTTGGAGCCGAACCAATCTTCCTTGTTTCCTTCTTCGAGCACGGTCTGGAGGGCGGCGAGACCAATGGCCATTGTGACGATCCCGAGCCAATCGCCCTTTGCCAATAGGCAGAGGTCCATGGGCGCGCGATCGAGCGATGCCCAAAGCATGCCGACCATGATCACTCCGGGGACCAGGTTAACGTAGAAGATGAATTCCCAACCGTAGTTCTCGGTCAGGTAGCCGCCGATGGTTGGTCCTATGGCCGGCGCGAAGGTGGCTGAAAGCGCGAAAAGCGCCAACCCCGTCGGCTGCTTGGGTTTGGGAAGAAGGGTGATGATAATCGTGAAGGCCATTGGGATAAGCGCTCCGCCGGAAAAACCCTGGACGGCCCGCAACGCGATCATCTGCTGGAGATTGGTCGCGAATGCACATGCGACTGAGAAGACGAGGAAGAGGATCGCGCTGGCGAGAAGGTAGTTGCGGACGGAGAACACGCGCGCAAGCCAGGCGCTCAACGGAATGACGACGATCTCGGCGATCAGATAAGAGGTGGATATCCATCCGCCGTCGTCCTTTCCCGCACCGATCGCCCCCTGGATGTCGGCCAGCGACGCGTTGACGATCTGGATGTTCAGAACAGCCATGAACGCGCCGAGTGTCGAGGCGACGACGGCACACCAGACCCGCAACGTATCTTCGGCCTGTTTTGGAATTGCAATTTGACGGTTGCTGTTCGCGGAAATAAGAAGAGTAGCCATGACATGCCTCTCCGTAGTTACGAACGTGCGGGTGAGCTTCGTTTTCGATATTGCTATGGCGCTTCCGGCGCGTAGGCGTCTTTCGTGTCGATTTCCGGCTCCACCGACATGCCTGACCGCAGCGTGGCGGAGAGGCGCTCGTCATCGATGAGGATTTTTACCGGAATGCGCTGAACGATCTTCGTAAAATTGCCCGTAGCGTTGTCGGGTGGGAGCAGGGAAAACTCCAGGCCGCTGGCGGGAGAGATACTATCGACGTGTCCCTTGATCTTGAGCTTGGGAAAGCTGTCCACCCTGATCTCGGCTTGTTGGCCAGGGTGCATATGCGTGAGCTGGGTCTCCTTGAAGTTCGCCACGATGTAAACCGCATGCAACGGGACGACCGCCATCAATTGCGTGCCTGAGGCCACGAACTGTCCAACCCGGACCGATCGTGCGCCGACCGTCCCGTCCACGGCTGCGACAATGCGGGTATAGGAGAGATTGACGGCTGCTTGATCGACGGCAGCCGTGGCCTTGTCGCGTTGAGCTACCGCCTGATCCCGCTGCGTTCTGAGGACCTGGACCCTGCTCTGGGCGGAAACGAGAGCAGCCTGATCCCGATCGACCGCTCCGGAAGCCTGGTCCAGGATGGATTTGCTTTGCTCCGCGCGCGATAGGGTCCCCGATCCGTTCGAGGTCAGCCGAGCATTCCTTGCCGCGTCGGACTTGGCGAAGTTGTAGGAGGCTTTCGATACGTCGACTGAGGCTTTCGCCTGCTCGATAACGGAAGCTTGCAGTTCGATCTGGGCGTCGAGATTGGCAATCGCAGCTTCAGCGCTCTGCAGGTCGGCTCGGGCGGAGTTGTGGGCGATTTGAAAGTCCCTGTCGTCGATCGTCGCAAGGACTCGACCGGCATTTACGAAATCGTTGTCGTTGACCAGAACATCCTTGATGTAACCCCCCACCTTGGGGGCGATGGTCGTGTAGTCCGCCTTAACATAGGCGTCATCTGTCGATTCGATGAACCGTCCCGTCGTCCAGTAGTCGTAGCCGAAGTGAGCGACATATCCCACCACCGCAATAGCGGCGATCGCGTATCCGCTCCTTTTGAGCAAGAGTTTCGGGGATCGGGTCCGTACCTTTGAGAGGGGCTCTGCCGTTTGAGGCGCCGCATCCTCGTTCTCCCGGCCAGTCTCTATGCTTTTGCCGAATGTTTCCTGTCTGGGCAACTCGACCATGGCCCTGTCCTTTCAACACTTAGGTTGGCAGGTCTGCTTGGCCGTCGGGCACGGTTTTACGCGCCCGGCGGCCGGATTCCTCTGTGTCAGGCCGCGGCTTGTGAGCGTTGCGCGTGCCACGTCCTGAAGTCGAGAGTTCCGAGCTTGGCGGTACCTAAAGGAACCAATGCCCGGTCATCGACCAGCGTGCCGAAATACCGCGCCTGAGGATCGACAAGAACCTTCCGACTATCGCCGATGGAAGCGAGATATTCGATTACGAAGTCGCTCATCGGTTTTTTCTCGGGTCCGGCGATTTCTATCGTTCGGTTCTCGGCGGTGGCGGTCGCCGCTTCCGCGACGAAGCCTGCAACCTCGTCGGCGGCTATCGGTTGGAACGCGCCATGCGACACGTGGACAGCTCCATCGACCGTGGCACTATCAGCGATACCTCCCAGAAATTCGAGAAACTGCGTCGACCGCACGATCGTATATGGAGCGCCATCCTTCTTGATAAGCGCTTCCTGTGCGAGTTTCGCCCTGAAGTAGCCGTTCTCCGGAGATCGCTCGATCCCGACGATGGAGAGCGCGACATGGTGGCGAACTCCGGCGGCACGCTCCGCCTTGAGCAGATTGGTCGTTGACGTCTCGAAGAACAAAAGCACGGCGCTCGGTTCCCAGGAGGGGGAGTTCGTGACGTCTATTACGACGTTTGCTCCAGCCAGCGCGCCGCCGAGACCTTCGCCCGTGAGAGAGTTGACTCCAGTGGACGGAGAGGACTGAACTACCTCGTGCCCACGCGTTCGCAGGCGCTCGGCAACTTTCGTCCCGATAAGGCCTGAGCCTCCGATGATGACGATTTTCATGGTTCCATACCTTGTTTGGGGGCGGCACATCAATGTTCGGATGTGGCCGCCGAAGTTCAGAGAAGAGCCGGCTTGAGAGAGCCGTACCGCCGCAACCCTAATCGGTAGCGCCATCCGGTATCGTGAGCTTCGTTTCATCAGTGTCGACAACGAAGACCGCGAGAATTTTGGCGGGCTTCGTATCGCTGGCATTGGCGCTGACCTGGTGGTGGTCACCGGGGACTTCGATCCAGTTTTCACCGGTCTTGTAGATTGTCACCTTACCGTCGTTGAGCTGGCTCTTAATCTCGCCTTCGATGACCGTGGCGTAGATGAATGCGCTTTTGGCATGGGTATGCGACGGGTTATGGCCACCTGGCCCGTACTCGACGAGCACGCCGCGCATGCTCTTGCCTGGTACGTTGGGGAGGGGGTGGTCGAAGACCACGGAGACTTTGGCGTTGTGAGGTTTGTCCGCCGCGCCGGCCGGTACTGCAATCAGTGCCGAGCAAAACAAAAAGGTCGCGAGCTTTCGCATCATGCTTCTCCTTCGCTTTTGATCCTGCCTATGACCGGCTGGGATCGTATGCGACCTGCGAGGAAGAAAAATAGATATACCAAGGTTAGTAATCGGCCTGGCGCAAGGCCACTCGCCAAACGCCTGCCTTTGATGAAGCGAGTAGAAGGCTTTGGCAGGGAGTAGAGTCGGCGGAAAAAGCACTGCCAAGGAGGTCGCGTCGCAGCACCCCCAAACCTAAGCATACCTCGACCACATCTTGTCCCCGATCTAAGGTTCTGATCGCGACCTATGACCGACAGCTCTCAACAACCTTATCTGGAGCCTATCATGTCAACGGTAGATGCAAGACCCACCACCACGTCGATCCCTGGGCCTATACTCGGTAACCCTCAAGGCGAACTGGTCCCCTCGCGCTATGCAGTGCGCGTTGGCGACATCGACGTACTTGTGATCAGCGACGGCGTGCTGACGCCGCCGGCCGAGTCAATGGCCACCAACGCCGACCCGGCAACTCGGTCGGCCTGGCTGGACAACATGTTCTTGTCGAAAGAGGCCTTCGACTGGGCCTTAAATGCGGTCGTCGTGCACAGCGGCAGCCAGACGATACTGATAGACAGTGGTCTGGGGGAAGAGTATCCGGACTTCCCAAGGGCCGGCTTGTTTGTTCAGCGGCTGGAGGCGGCAGGCGTCGATCTCGCGGCGGTCACGGACGTAATCCTCACCCACATGCATTTCGACCACGTCGGCGGCTTGCTTGCTGACGGTGTCAAGGAACGGTTACGGCCGAACCTCAGGATTCATGTGTCTTCAGCGGAAGCCGAATTTTGGCAGTCGCCCGACTTCTCTCGGACCGCCATGCCACCGCCTCTTGTCGAACTCGCACGGCGTGCATCTTTGGAATTCTTGCGCGAATACGGCAGCCATCTTCGAACATTCGTGGATGAGGCCAAGGTAGCGCCGGGCGTCACCGTCGCTCGCACGGGCGGCCATACCCCTGGACATAGTGTTGTACGCCTTGCGTCTGGCGGCGAGCGACTGATGTTCGCAGGCGACGCCATCTTCCCCGTTTCGTTCGATCATCCGGAATGGCACAACGGCTTCGAGCACGACCCAGAGGAAGCGACGCGAGTTCGCCTTCGTCTCATGCATGAACTCGCCGCCAATGGGTCTTGGTTGGTATCGACGCACTTGCCTTTCCCCTCCGTGGGGCGTGTGGCGGCTGCCGGCGATCTGTTTCGCTGGGTTCCGGTATGGTGGGATTTCTGAGTATCGCTTGCGGCCCGAAATGAGTTGTATCGGCGCAGTCTATTTTGATGCCTGACTTTCTCAGCAGGCGCTTCTAGGACGCCCGTTTCGGCCTTTGCTTGAAGCGGGCGTCGTCCATTGCTGCTCTGCCGATGGACGCTCCACCATCGACATTCAACATCTGCCCTATCATCATGCTAGCGTCGTCGGGCAACAGATATTCGATAGCCGAGGCGACTTCATCGGCTGTCCGAAGCGTCCCATAGGCACGCCCGACATAGCAGGCCTCGCCAGGGCCGCCAACAGGATTGTTTGCCCGGAACAGGTCGTTTTACGTGGGGTCGGCGTCGATAATCTGAGCTTCGCTCAATCTGATTTCTGCGGACCCGTCAATCGTCCAGTGCGATCCCAGGCAACGGTCCTTTTGCCGGACCATTCAAATTGCTCGTGCCCGGCACGGCGTGTTCCGCGGGCCAGTTGATAAACATAGCGGGTTCTCGATCTTAGCGCTAATCGAGAGCCGCCGCACCACGTGCATGGCGATGACCGCCTATGGCGTCATGCACTTTAGGTACTTGGTTTCAGATTGCGGAGACGCGCAGCCTCCGCATCGCTGAGGTGACCAACGCTGACGGGCAGGAGCCGCTCAAGTCCGGCGCGCATTTCATCCTGGTCGACGCTTCCTTTGTGGGTCGGATCCAACACGTTCCAATGCCTATCCACGACGGCCGCGTCGTAGGGCCGGTCGTTTGCCGCGGCGAGTTCTTTGTTGCTCTGGGCGTATTCCTCCTTCGAGACCCTGCCGTCTTCATTGGTGTCGGCTGCGAAGTTTGACTGTACCAGCCTTCGGTAAAAATCGTCCACCAACTGTGCGTCGGTCTTCAGCGCCGGAATCTTGGTGGGAGTAGACGAGGGTAGTTCAAATTTCTCATCGCTGACGGACGGGGAGTTTCCCGTTTGGCGGGCTAACACACTGTAAACCGAGCTGTGAAAATCGATTTTCATAGAAACCTCCTGGGCAAAAGCCAGGAGACCATGGTCGCAACGGCTTGCCTGAAACTGGTCGTTTTCTGGAATTCAGCCACTCTGTGACAGCTGCCATCGATTTCTCGATCCCGCAGTTCTTTCGGCATCCCGAGGCAACGCGTACGAACTTTTGGCTGCCCTCGAACGCCAGGCTGGCCGGGAGCCTTAGGAACGCCCGCTGGGGCATTCCAAAAGGCCATATCGCCCCGGGTGAGACGAGCACGTTGCCGCAAGTCGCGAAGCGTTCGAGGAGGCGGGAGCCAAAGGATTGAAAGCTTGAAGGCTCGTTCTCATGTCGAGGTTCACTCGCGGAAGTGTCCTCGCTGGCCATTGACCTCCCGAGAAAGGTGTGAGGAAACAACAAAGATTTCTGACCATTCTTCGGGATTCGCCCCGCAATCGAGGGCCGAGAACCGCCCGCCCTTGACCTCCGTGACGTGGTAGCCGGCCCTCCTCGTACGACAATATCAACGGCAAATTCGGCGCGGAGCCGACGTGGGACAGGAGTTGTCCCAAAGTGATGTCCAATGTCGTCGAAACCGTCTTGATGATCGAGTCCATATGCGCTACCCCTCTGATCAATGTTTCAAGGAATATTGAATTATGGAAGAACGTCAAGCCCTTATGTCTTTCGCGGCGCTGTCGCAAGAAACCCGCTTGGGCGTCGTACGCACGCTCGTGGTCGCCGGTCCGGATGGAATGGCGGCGGGTGCGATCGCCGAGAAGATGGGTGTCTCTCCGTCGAACATCTCGTTCCATCTCAAGGAACTCGAACGGGCCGGGCTGATCGACCAGCGGAGGGAGTCCCGATCGATCGTCTACAGCGCGAACTACGAGGCACTATCGGGGCTAGTCACGTTCCTTATGCACGACTGCTGCGCGGGACATCTGCGAGTACTTGGGGTTGGCGAAGGTGAGGGAGCCTGCTGCTCTACCGAGACGTCGGAAGAGAACCAAAATGCGTGATACGAAGAACGCGATTTCGCTCGCAACGATTTTCGCGCTCGGCCTGACCCAGATCATCGGCTACGGGACGCTCTACTATTCGTTTTCAATCCTCGCGCCCGGAATGGCGAAGGACCTCGGGATCACTCTCGAGCAGGTCTTCGGCGTGTTCTCGGTGTCGCTCCTCGTCGGTGGGCTTTCGGCCCCGATGATTGGAAAACAGATGGACGGGATCGGGGCGGCGACCGTGCTGACCGTCGGCTCGCTTTTCTCGGCACTGACGCTCGCCCTTTGCGCTTGGTCACCGTCGGTCGCCGTGTTCGCGCTCGCTATCGTCCTGCTAGAGGTATCCTCCGGGATGGTCCAGTACCAGGCTGCCTTCGCGGCGCTCGTCGAAAGCGATCCAAAGACGGCCTCCCGGAGCATCACCTATCTGACGCTCATCGGCGGCTTTGCCTCCACGATCTTCTGGCCGATCTCGGCGGCGCTGATGGGATATATGTCGTGGCGGGAAATCTACCTGGTGTTCGCAGCCCTCAATCTGGTCGTTTGCATGCCCCTGCATTTCTGGATGATGCGGAAGGGTAAGGCGGCAAGCGCCAACGGAACCGCTCGCGAACGACAACGAGTGATCGGCGCAATCCCGCCGGAGGCCCGCCGGGGTGCGATGGTCGTCGTCTCGGCCGCCTTCGCGATCCTCGGGTTCACTCTGGCATCGATCCTCGCGCACATGGTTCCGATGCTCGGTGATCTCGGTCTTGGAGCGGCCGCGGTGGTCATCGGCTCGCTTTTCGGACCCGCCCAGGTTCTGAGCCGCCTGCTCAATATGATCTTCGGCACGCGCCTGTTGCCGCCCATGCTTGCGGTCATATCGGCTGCGCTCATGGTCGTCGGCATCTTGATCCTCGGCCTGAGTGGAAGCTGGCTGCCGGGAGCCGTCGCCTTCGCGATCTGCCTTGGTCTCGGCTCGGGGATCAATTCGATCGCACAGGGCAGCCTTCCGCTTTATCTGTTCGGCAGCGACGGCTACGGAGCGATCACGGGCAGGATGGCGGCCGCCCGCCTCGCATTGGGAGCTGCCGCGCCTTTCGCCTTTGCGATGGCTATGGAACTGCTTGGCATCAGTCTGTCATTGTTCGTCACGGCCGCGCTCGGGATGGTCGGCATGGCCGCATTCGTCAGCGTGGCGATGGCGACGAAACGTAGCGTTGTCGCCGCTGGCTGAGATCAGATCGACTTCAGCTGAACCCGCTGTTCGAGCTTGGCCGCGTCTTCCTTCCGCTCGCTGTAGCGGTCGGTGAGGTAGGACGAGGCGTCGCGAGTCAGCAAAGTGAACTTCACCAGTTCCTCGCAGACGTCGACGACACGGTCGTAGTAGGACGACGGCTTCATCCGCCCGTCGGCATCGAACTGCTGATATGCCTTGGCGACAGAAGACTGATTGGGGATCGTGATCATCCGCATCCAGCGGCCGAGGATGCGAAGCTGGCCGACGGCATTGAATGACTGCGAGCCGCCAGATACCTGCATTACCGCGAGCGTCTTTCCCTGCGTTGGCCGCACCGACCCGACGGCAAGGGGAATCCAGTCGATCTGGGACTTCATGACGCCGGTCATCGCGCCATGGCGCTCGGGGCTGACCCATACCTGGCCTTCGGACCATTCGGAAAGTTCACGAAGTTCCTGCACCTTGGGATGGCTGACGGGAGCTTCATCTGGCAGGGGGAGGCCCTTGGGATCGAACACCCGAACCTCGCATCCCATTCGCTCCAGCAGACGGCGTGCCTCGTGAGCGAGAAACCTGCTGTAGGAAACGTCACGGAGCGATCCGTAGAGGATCAGGATGCGCGGCTTGTGTGTCGGGAACCGCGGGCGGAGCGCTTCGAGGTCAGGCTGGCGAAGATGCCGCTCCTCGAGAGCGGGAAATTCCTCAGACAACGCGCTTCCCCTTCTCGTCGAGAACCTTCTCGCCGTCTTCCTTGGCGAAGGCACCTTTTTGAGTGTCCGGCAGGATATCGAGCACAGCTTCAGACGGCCGGCTCAACCTCGTGCCGAGCGGCGTGACGACGAACGGTCGGTTGATCAAGATCGGGTCCTTGAGCATGGCGTCGAGCAATTGGTCGTCGGTCAACGAAGGATCGTCGAGACCAAGTTCTTCGTAGGGCGTTCCCTTCTCACGGATCGCCTGACGCACGGTGAGGCCCGCGTCAGCGATCATTTTCACCAGTTCGGCTCGTGACGGCGGCGTCTTGAGGTATTCGATTACACTCGGCTCGATGCCCGCATTGCGGATCATTTCGAGCGTGTTCCGCGACGTCCCGCATGTGGGGTTGTGGTAGATTATGACATCCATGTTCATGTCCTTTCGGTTGCGGCGTTTTTGGAAACGGCGGGCGCGGCCTCGTACCAGCCCTTGGTACGGTTCACGATCCAGACGACCGACAGCATCACGGGAACCTCGATGAGGACGCCGACGACGGTCGCGAGCGCCGCTCCGGACTGGAAGCCGAACACGCTGATGGCGGCGGCGACCGCGAGCTCGAAGAAATTGCTTGCCCCAATGAGGGCTGACGGCCCGGCGACGCAATGCTGTTCGCCCGATATCCGGTTCAGCAGGTAGGCCAGTGCGGAGTTGAAGTAGACCTGGATCAGGATCGGCACCGCGAGCAAGCCGATGACGGCGGGCTGCGCGATGATTTGCTCGCCCTGGAACCCGAAGAGCAGGATCAAGGTGGCAAGGAGGGAAAGAAGCGAAAGGGGCTGCAGCCTTGCCAGCAAACTGTTCAGGGATCGCGTCGTGCCATCAGCAGTCAGGCGCTTGCGAACCATCTGGGAGATGGCGACCGGGATGAGGATATAGAGGACCACCGATATCGCCAGAGTATCCCAGGGGACCGTGATCGCCGAGAGGCCCAATAGCAGTCCGACGATCGGTGCGAAAGCGACGATCATGATGGCGTCATTGAGGGCTACCTGTGACAGGGTGAAGTGGGGCTCGCCCTTCGTGAGATTCGACCACACGAACACCATGGCGGTGCACGGCGCGGCCGCCAGAATGATCAGACCAGCAATGTATGAGTCAATCTGGTCGGCCGGGAGCAGTGGGCGGAAAAGCCATCCGACGAACAGCCAGCCGAGCAGTGCCATCGAGAAGGGCTTGACGGCCCAGTTGACGAAGAGCGTCACACCGATCCCGCGCCAATAGCTGCCGACCTTCGCCAGCGAGCCGAAGTCGATCTTCAGCAGCATCGGGATGACCATCAGCCAGATCAGCACGGCGACCGGGATGTTCACGTTGGCGACTTCGGCCGCGCCGATGCCATGGAACACGCCAGGCATGACATGGCCGAGCGCGATTCCAACCACGATGCAGAGGAAGACCCAGACGGTCAGATATCGTTCGAAGGTGGACATATCACTCGGCCTTTGCGGATTTGACAGAAGCGCCCTCAAGCGAACCGATGTGGCGGACATGCTGCTCGAGCGCCATGCGGTCGATCGAGGCGAGCGGAAGATTGATGAAGGCGGAGATGCGGTTCTTGAGGAAGCGCGCAGCCAGCGCGAAGGCGCGCTGGATTTCGACCTCGGTCCCGATGGCGGCCGCAGGGTCCTCGACGCCCCAGTGCGCCGTCATCGGGTGGCCGATCCAGACCGGGCAGGCTTCACCAGCGGCGCTGTCGCAGACGGTGAAGATGAAGTCCATCTCAGGCGCTCCGGGTTTAGCGAAGACGTCCCAGCTTTCCGATGAGAAACCCGTCGAGGGATAGCCGAGGGCGTCCAGCTCCTTGAGCGCATGCGGGTTCACTTCGCCCTTGGGCTGACTGCCGGCGGAGAATGCCCTGAAGCGACCAGCGCCTTCCTTGTTGAGGATGGACTCAGCGAGGATTGAGCGTGCGGAATTGCCCGTGCACAGGAAGAGCACGTTGTAAGTCTTGTCGGTCATGGTCGTGTTCCGTGGTTAGGTCGCAGGCCGCCTGGTCAGTTTCATGATCGTCGCCGATGCGGGACAGATGCCCGACAGCTGGCGGGTGGAAAGAATTGTCTGCGGCACCTGATCGCGTGCGACGACCTGGAAGCCGACGCGCTCGAAGAAGGATGCGGCTCTCGTGGTGACGAGATAGACCTCAGACGCCATGGGTATTCGGGCTAGTGTCATTTCTGTGAGATGCCGCCCGTATCCACGCGATCTGAATTCCGGCACGATCACCACGGATCGCAGAAGGACGGCTTCATCTGAGGCCGCTTCGATACCTGCATAGCCAAGGACCTGGTTTTCGTCGTCGACGAGCCGGAAGTACGCTCTGTCGGGTCCATCGACATCGTCTATCGGTAGCCCGGCAGCGGCCAGCGCCGTCTTCAACTGCTCGGCCGCCCATATGGGGGCGAGCGTCAGTTCATACATGGCCCGGACTCCGGGGAGCAACATGGCGTCAGATCGGCGATGAGAGGAGCGCAAAGCTCAGCGTTTCCACCGCAGCAGTCCATAAGTAGGAACAACGTGAGCGCCCGGAAACCCTCGAGGTCCGCCCGGTAGATAATAGAGCGGCTTTGCCTCTCGCTTTTCACGATGCCAGCACGCGACAGGGTGGCGAGATGCGCGGACATGGTATTCTGCGGCACGTCCAAAATGCGAGCCAGTTCTCCCGCGGGGATGCCATCTGGCTCCGCCCTCACAAGCAGGCGGAAAGTTTCGAGCCTTGTCGTCTGGGCGAGGGCAGCCAGCGCCGCGATAGCGTCCTTAGGTTCCATACATCCAGAATAATGGATATAATTTGTCTGTCAACGGGTGAATGACCGACGACGTGGCGCCGGTGGTTGAGGACGAACTATGCCATCCGCTTCACGCGGAGCCTCCACCCATGAGGCGAGGATTGGACAGCGACGCCGTTGTCGTCTTCATCCATCTGAAGGGTCGCGACGATCCAATCCGGCGGCATGATCCCCGGCAGGTCCTCTGAACGCAGGAATTCGATCAAGGCATCGACGGCATCAAGACCACCCCGCGGTTCCCGCCCGTCGCGCTCCAGTGTCCAGAGGTACCGCATGGTTATCCTGATTTCCGTCGTGCGAGCCTGCATAGCGGCTTCAGTCGTCGCTTCAAGCGGCGCGATTGGTATTCGTTATTTCGAGGGAACTACTGGAGTCGTAGCGAGTTCCTGCTGCGAACATTGATCAAGGAGGACATGCAATGGCAAAGACGCAAACATCTCGAAGCCATGCACAGGATCGCGCCCGCGTCGCCGGCGGCCAGGACCACGAGGTAACATACGAGGCAAAGAAGGAAGGCGTCTCCAACGATACCGTCAAGGAAGCGGTCAGGAATGCTGGCAATTCCCGGAAGAAAGTTGAAGCCGAAATCGGCCGTCACTGACTTCTACCAGTATGTCCTAACAGCCGTGCCTTTCGGCGGTATCTCAGGACAAAGCTAAGACTGACCACAGCATCATGTCGCAGGCTGTCAGGGAATGGTATCGATATTACAAAGTCGAGTGGGACGATCAGGCGTCGTCGTTTCCGTGCGACGCAGCTATCAACCTTCACAATCGTGGCTGCCGATCCCTAGACATGGCCAATCCCCCTCGGCTGGCGAAGCTCTCTCGATGAAGTTGCACATGATAATTTCAGCCCCGCGGGTTGCGGTGCGATTTCCCGCGGGCCTAATTTGTTGTAGGTCGTGATCAGACCGGACGTACGTTCTCGGCCTTGGATTTTCCGGTCTTGCGATCTTGACCCAGCTCGTAGCTGACATTCTGGCCATCGCGTAGCGATCCGCCCTGGACGGCAGAGATATGCACGAAGACGTCCGGGCCACCATTGACTGGCGTTATGAAGCCGAAGCCCTTGTCCTGATTGAAAAACTTTACAGTTCCGTTAGCCACGTACTTCTCCGATAGTTTAGATTCTTCCAGGTGAAGTGATAGACCTAAGGGGCAGCGCAGGCAAGTAAGGGTGCCAACTAACCCTGGACAGAAAGCGGAAAAGTGCTGGAAATACTACCTCCTCCCTCTCGGTGGCGCTCCCCTAGCGGCCGTGAAGCCCCGATTGGAACCAATGCGGGAATATCTAAGAACACCTGCGCGGGTCGAAGTCGTACGGGGTCGGGAGATTTGCTTCCTCGGAGCAGGTTGGGCCACTTTGCCGGATTGGGTCCGTGAATTCTACGAGCGTGGCCATATGGTTATCGCCACGGCTGCTGTTACGGTATTCAACGCGACTGAAGCTCTTAGGGCGCGGCCCAGCGATTTCATCGTCCGCAGCCAGGATGGTGTCCTTTCAGTTTACGCCGCGGCGGCTTTTCACCGGGATTTCCTGCCAGCGCACGCAACTGAACTTCATAAACTTCACGCGGCATAGTGCGTCGGATTTTGCGTGGAGCCGTGCCTCTTCTCGCGAGTTCTGCCGAACATTTCTCTGGTCGGTGCGTACCACTCGATTGCTGCAATGAAAGCCAAAGCTGCCAACCGTCCTGCCTCCCCTTTGAGGCTCGTACATTGAAGCACGTCGTTCCGCGCCGGCCGGTCGACGTGCGGCCGCTATGTCCGACCTACGACGAAGAGGCGGGGCCCGCGTCTCAGACCTCTGACTACCTCTCCGGACTGCAGCTATTCCGTGGGCAGAACGATGCGGATCAGGGCCTCCCGGTCCTAGCCCCCGGGGGGCGTGAGGCATTGCAAATCCCGCTACCGGGAACGAACCGTTCTACAAGCGGGCCAGAATATGAGCGTTTCGTCACCGCGGTTCGCGCTCGCGGCTATCGTTTTCCACAGCCGGAATCGCACTATCCGGGACATGCTCCTCTACCGTCGCAACCGGTTACCTCAAACGACGTGGACGTTAGTAATTAAAGTAATTATTTGGTAACCACAAAGCTCGACACGGAAAGCATACGAACACCAAATCACCTAGTTTCCGCCTCGCTTCAATGAATGAAGAGGTGATGAAACATGTTGAATACCGGCGGTGTTGCCGAGAGTATGGCTACGGATAAGTCCATTGGCGACGAGGAGATCCTAGTTGCGATCGATCACTTGAATAATGCAGTTCGAGCATCCAGCGATGCCGGTAGCCCGATTTCGCCAGATGTTCTTCGCGTCAAGCGCATCCTCGAAGAGGTCGCCACACAACGCAACCTGCTTGCCTAGCACTTCACGAATTTGAGCCCGCCATCGGCGAAGGTGGCGGGCTATGATTGCGTCGACGAGATACCGACAAACTACGCAGCTTGCATTCGGGCGGCTCACTTGCATGGGAAAACTTCGGTAGTCGCAATATTCGGCTGGCAATAAAGCGTCCGCGCCCGCTGCTTGATCCTGTTGTCATGATGGCGCAGGACATGACCTATCTCGAAAAGTGCAAGAGGATATGGGCAAGAGGGGCACGTCATCCAGTGGCGGCTCGAAGATGGATATGTCGTTGGTCGGCAACATGAAGATGGACCGATCAACATGGAAAGCTTTGTCGACGCTTGTCGACGCTGCGCCGAGAACTGCGAAATGATGCCGACGGGAGGCCCAGGAGGCCGGCCTATCCGTTATTGGCCATTGCGTGGGGATGCGAAGTGTTTCAAAGCCTCTGACGTCATTTTCGACACGCACAACCCTGCATATGCTTTCGCCGGGAACGAGCCGAGCCAGCTGCCAATCGGGCTGCGGGAATACGAGTATTGAATTTTGACGATCACCCGGGAGCCTTCTCTGATCGGCTTTATGACGAAATCCATGTGGTAGTTGTCGATGACCAGCAGTTTCGGACGGCCGAGCGTCTGCCATGATTTTCGCCACGGCGGTTGCCGTTCGGTGACGATCTCTTCAACGAACACGTCCATGCCGAGGACCCTGCCTCGCATCTTCACGATGGAGCCGACAACTTGCCCGTTCCCATGATCGACCTCGTATTCCATGGAAGCCCCCAGCATCATCAGCGAGGGCTTCTGCATATGGGCCCCGACAACGGTTGGATCATCGAGGAACGCGAAGACCTGCTGGGGCGGAGCCAGCAGGTCGATGGTGCTTATCGCAGAGTCCTCGTACGTCATCACGCGCCGTCCTTGTGGTCATGACCTCCATGACCACCGTGTCCATGCAACAGGTGCATCAGCGGACATGCCAAAAGAAGAAGGTATGGGGCGATGCCAAGCGCGTGCGGCCAATGCTCCCGGAGCATGAAGAACACGACGATAATGCCAAGTGATGCCGCCATCAAAATCCAGGTGCGCGAATTCATAGTCCGATACTCCTGAGTCTGAGGGAATTGCCGACGACGCTCACGGACGACAGGGTCATGGCGGCGGCGGCGATGATGGGGGAGAGGAGGATTCCGAAGACGGGATAGAGAGCGCCCGCCGCTATCGGTACGCCAGCAGCGTTGTAGATGAAGGCGAAGAACAGGTTCTGCCGGATGTTACGCATCGTCGCCCGGCTAAGCTGCCTTGCCCTGACAATGCCTTGTAGATCGCCCTTCAGCAGGGTTACGCCCGCACTTTCGATAGCGACATCCGTTCCGGTTCCCATGGCAATTCCGACGTCGGCCGCCGCAAGTGCAGGTGCATCATTAACGCCGTCGCCAGCCATGGCAACGATGCGGCCTTCGCCCCTCAGCCGCGAGACGATCTTGCTCTTGTCTTCTGGAAGGACTTCCGCCTCCACCGAGGTGATGCCGAGCTTGCGAGCAACTGCTGCCGCCGTCGTCTTGTTGTCGCCGGTCAGCATGACAACTTCGACGCCTTCTTCCATCAGCGCCTTCACGGCCTGCGGTGTCGTGGCCTTGATCGGATCAGCGATGGCAAAGAGACCGGCCAGCGAGCCATCGATTGCCAGGAAGATGACGGTTGCGCCTTCGTCTCGGAGTTCCTCCGCTTGAGCCGTCATTGGCAGGACGTCGACGTTAGCGTCGGCCATGATCCTGTGGCTTCCCAGGATAAGCTTTTTTCCTGAAACATTCCCCGTCACGCCTTTGCCGACCGGACTGTCGAAGTCTTGCGCGTCTTGGAGAGGGAGATTCTGATCTTGAGCAGCGACGACGATAGCATGGGCAAGCGGATGCTCGCTCGACCGTTCCAGGCTGGCGGCCAACTGCAGGACGTCATCAGCCGCCACGCCGTCGCGAGGAATGATGGCTGTCACTTTCGGACGCCCCTCGGTGAGGGTCCCGGTCTTGTCGACCACGAGGGTGTTAATCTTTTCAATCCGTTCCAGTGCCTCGGCGTTCTTGATGAGAACCCCGAGCCTTGCGCCGCGACCGACGCCCACCATGATCGACATCGGTGTCGCCAGCCCCAAGGCGCATGGGCACGCAATGATCAGGACAGCGACGGCTGCGACCAACCCATGGGCAAATCGCGGCTCCGGACCTATCAGCAGCCATGCGACAAAGGCGATGACCGCAATGACGATAACGACCGGTACGAACCAGCCCGACACCTGGTCGGCCAGGCGCTGGATCGGCGCACGAGAGCGCTGTGCCTCGGCGACCATCCGCACGATCTGGGAAAGCATCGTGTCACGGCCGACCTTTCCGGCCTCCATGACGAAACCGCCGGTCTGATTCATAGTGCCGCCGATCAGCTTCGAGCCGACTTCCTTGGAGACAGGCATGGACTCGCCTGTGATCATCGACTCGTCGACCGAGCTTCTACCTTCGAGAAGGATGCCATCGACCGGTACCTTCTCGCCGGGGCGAACACGAAGCCGGACCCCGACCACAATGACATCGAGGCCGACATCTTCGTCGGAGCCATCCGCTTTCACGCGTCGCGCCATCTTCGGAGCGAGATCGAGCAGGGCCCGGATCGCGCCGCCCGTTTGCTCGCGGGCTCGAAGCTCAAGAACCTGACCCAACAACACGAGGACCGTGATGACTGCTGCCGCCTCAAAGTAGACCGCAACCGCGCCTTCGTTTGAGCGAACCGTTTCCGGAAAGATTTCCGGGAACACGGTCGCGACCGCACTATAAATCCAGGCGACGCCGGTTCCCATGGCGATCAGGGTAAACATGTTGAGGTGACGACTGACCAGTGACTGCCACCCCCGTTGAAAGAACGGCCAGCCAGCCCAGAGCACGACAGGGGTGGCCAAAACCATCTGCACCCAGTTCGACGTCTGAGCGCCGAGAAGCATGTGCAGGTTCGTGAGGTGGCCGCCCATCTCCAGCGCCAGGACCGGCAGAGAGAGCACCAGGCCGATCCGGAACCGACGTTGCATATCGATCAGCTCGACGCTGGGGCCGGTCTCAGCTGTCACCACTTCAGGTTCGAGGGTCATGCCGCAGATTGGACAGTTACCCGGGCCGGGCTGCCGTATCTGGGGATGCATGGGACAGGTATAGATGACCGGCTCGCCGGTTATCGTAGGCGGTGGCGATGCCGCCATATGTTCATGGTCGTGATGATGTACCGTTGTCACGAGACACTCCGTGTTTTCCGTTGCCAGCTCGCGCGGCCGCGCAATGGCCACGCTCGTCAGGTCAGGCAGCGGTACGGGGCGGTCCCAGCGATGGTGGGAAAATGACACCGGTCAGGTGATCGACTGGTTGCCGGTAGGCGACGTCAATGAAACTCGGAACGTGATGGACTTCTGGCGCAACGGCCTCTGCGACAAACACCAGACACTGCAAGGCACAGCATTGGCCAGGGACAGCGTGCGGTTTTGAATCGTCGCAATCTTCGTGAGAACTCTGGTCGGCCGAAACGTGCGTTTGGGAAACAACGGAGAGGTCGGCTGTGAAGCTTGGCATCACAGGGGAAAGGAAGAGCAGGACTGCGATGAAAACCGCGACCATGACTTTCCGTCCTTGAACCTCGTCGCTAAATCGAACTGGGCTGAATCTTGCCAATGTCTGTAGATAGCTGAGACGCAAAGTAAGACATTGATCTTGATCAAATTCAAGTCGATGCCGAGCCGTGCCAGGTTCGTTCATCGATCCTGCCAGCGAAGGGATGCCATGAGGTCCGTTATTGTCGGTTCATTGATTTTTCTGGCTGTCGCGTCTGCTGCGGTTTGCGCGGGCGACATCGTGACCGTCCGGCAGGCGGATATGAAGGCAATCGCGGCTGCCACCAAGTCCATCGCGGGCATGTTCAAGGTGCCGTCGACCTATTCGTCGCCCGAGTTCAAGTGGGCAGCCGAGCTTATCCGAGACAAGGCGGGCCAGACGCTGATCGACCACTTCGCGTCGGAAGCCGCATCTCCGGCTTCGAAGGCGAAGCCAAATATCATCGAGGAACGTGACCGTTTCGACCGCCTGGCAAATGACCTCAAGTCCTATGCGGCGGCGCTGGCTGTGGCCGCCGGGAAGAATCCGGCGGTTATGACCGACAGCATGCGAATGAAGCCCGGCGAGCCGATGGGCGGCGGGCCGCTCGGGACCCATGTCAAGAGCGAGGCCGAGCTTTCATCCCTCCCTGCCGAGCATGCCTTCCACCTTATGCTGCAGACCTGCACGAGCTGTCATGTCAGGTTCCGCATGGAATAGCAGTCACCGTCGTACCGGCTGCTCAGCCCTGATACCGTTTACGCCGAATGGAGCGTTCATGGCTGGAACGTCATCCGCATCACCTGCATTTGCGAACTCCTCGATGATCGGGCAGTCCGGACGCTCGTCGCCGTGGCAGTGTGTCGCAAGATGTTTCAGGGTTTCCGTCATCGCATGGATGGCGGCTGCCTTCCGTTCCAGTTCGGCGATGTGCTCCATGGCGATGCTCTTGACGTCCGCGCTTGCGCGAGAACGGTCTCGCCAGAGCGCGAGCAGTGTCTTCATCTGCTCCACGGAAAAGCCGAGATCGCGTGCCCGGCGGATGAAGCGCAGCGTGTGGATGTCGTTGTCGGCGTAGGTTCGATAGCTCGACTCCGTCCGGTGAGCGGGCGTGATCAGCTTGATCTGTTCGTAGTAGCGGATCATTTTCGCCGAAACGCCGCTCGCCTTTGCGGCCTGTCCAATATTCATGTTCGATCTCCTTGAATGCGGGCGGCCCTTCCAGGCCAGCCCGCTTCGTAATGGGTTATGGGTTTACAGAGCGGAGGCGTAGCGCATTTCCAAGTACGAAGACGCTGGACATCGCCATGGCTGCTGCTGCGAATATCGGTGACATCAGGGTGCCGTTTACCGGGTAAAGCACGCCTGCTGCTACCGGGATCAAGCTCACGTTGTAAGCAAAGGCCCAAAACAGGTTCTGCTTGATGTTCCGGATCGTCGATTTGCTGAGGGCGATGGCCTTCGGTACACCGTTCAGGTCGCCAGACATCAGCACGACGTCCGCACTTTCGATTGCAATGTCGGTGCCCGTGCCGACAGCGAGGCCGACGTCCGCTTCGGTCAAAGCCGGAGCGTCATTGATACCATCGCCAATGAAGGCAACCTTTCTGCCACCGGCCCGCAGACGCTTCACGGCCTCTACCTTGCCGTCCGGAAGGACTTCGGCGACGACCTCGTCGATACCCAATTGGCGGGCGATTGCGTCGGCGGTGCGTTTGTTGTCTCCGGTGATCATCGCCACCTTCAGGCCGAGCGCATGGAGCGCAGCCACGGCTGCTGGGGTTGTTTCCTTTACAGGATCAGACACCGCGATAATCGCTGCGAGATTGCCGTCGATGGCCGCATAGAGTGGTGACTTCCCCTGATCGCCAAGAGCGGCGGCTTTCTCACGGAATTGGCCGATGTCGATACCCGCTTTCTCCAAGGCGCGGTCAGCACCGACCAGAACCTTTCGGCCGTTGACCGAGCCTTTAATGCCGAAGCCGGGGTTCGCCTGAAAGTCGGTGACAGGGAGAGCACGAATGCCCCGTTCCCAAGCCGCTGCCGCCAATGCCTTGGCAATCGGATGCTCCGACAGGGTCTCGACGCTGGCGACCAGTTGCAGGACTTCGATTTCCGCATATCCGTCCCGGACCTCAATATCGGTCAGTTCAGGGCGACCCTTCGTCAGGGTGCCGGTCTTGTCGAAAGCGACGATATCGGCTTCGCGAAGGCTTTGCAGAGCCTCTCCCTTCCGAAAGAGAATGCCGAGTTCGGCCGCGCGGCCGGTTC
Organism: Rhizobium sp. BK399; assembly: GCF_014194695.1. GTDB lineage: Bacteria > Pseudomonadota > Alphaproteobacteria > Rhizobiales > Rhizobiaceae > Rhizobium. The sequence continues at coordinate 54,229 of NZ_JACIAH010000024.1, forward strand.
CGACCATGATCGATGTTGGCGTCGCCAGACCCATGGCGCATGGGCACGCGATGATGAGGACTGCCACCGCGTTAACCAGTGCGAAACTCAGGGCGGGCGACGGGCCAAGCGCATACCAGGCGACAAAGGTGAATGCTGCGGCGAAGATGACCGCGGGGACGAACCAGCCTGTCACCTTGTCGACCAGAGCCTGAATCGGCAGTTTCGATCCCTGCGCCGCTTCGACCATCCTGATGATCTGCGCCAGAAGGGTGTCGCTGCCCACCTTGGTCGCCTGGAAGGTGAACGTGCCATTTGTATTGATCGTGCCGCCGACGACCTCGCTGTCGGCTGTTTTTTCGACCGGTATCGGCTCGCCTGTTATCATCGACTGATCGACATATGAGCTACCGGTTGCGACGATGCCATCGACGGGCACCTTCTCGCCCGGCCGGATGCGAATGATGTCGCCGACGACCACGTCCTCGATCTCGGTTTCGACGAACGCACCGTTGCGCGACACGAAAGCAGTCCTGGCCTGGAGGCCGATCAGCCGCTTGATGGCCTGGCTGGTCCGCCCTTTGGCGCGGGCCTCGAGAAAACGCCCGAGCAGGATGAGGGTCACGATGACCGCAGCAGCCTCGTAATACACGTTGACAGTCCCGGACGGCAGCAAGCGCGGCGCGAAGGTCGCCACGACGGAGTAGAGCCACGCAGCCGTGGTTCCGAGGACCACCAACGAGTTCATATCGGGCGTCCGACGCAGGAGGTTCGGTACGCCCTTCTGGAAGAATCGCAGGCCAGGTCCGAACAGGACAACGGTTGCGAGGACGAACTGCAGGTAAAGATTGTTCTGCATGCCGATGCTGTCCATGATCAACTCATGAACGGCCGGGATGAAGTGAGAACCCATCTCCAGCAGGAAGAGCGGCAAGGCCAGCGCTGCAGAGACCGCTAGCAGGGCTTTGAGCTTGGAGATTTCGGTCGCTCGGTGGTCTTTGTCTTCAAGGGCCTGTGGTGCTTGCAGGCGGCGGACGTCGTATCCGGCATTCCTCACCGCAGCTTCGAGTACCGGGGTCTGAACAGCCCCCGCCGCCACGTGCACGGTCGCCCGCTCGGTCGCAAGGTTGACGGACGCATCGATGACCCCTGGCACAGCCTTTAACGCCTTCTCGACGTGGGCCACGCAGGAGGCGCAGGTCATTCCTTCGACGCCAAATTCTTGCGTATCGATCCTGGCTTGATAGCCTGCGTCCTCGATGGCGCGCAGAACCGAAGCAGGATCGACGGCATCCTTGAATGTGACGCTGGCTCTTTCTGTGGCGAGATTGACCGATGCGCTATCGACGCCAGGAAGGGCCTTGATCGATTTCTCCACACGACTGACGCAGGATGCGCACGACATGCCCTCGATTTCGAACTCGGTCGGAGTGGAATGTGCCAGGCTTTTTTCGAACTGGGAGAGCGCAGTCATGGGAGGATCCTCATTTCACTGCACAGATAAGTAATCCTTCCCATAATGGGAAGGTCAAGGGTCTCATTTCACCTTGATGATATGGATCAACGGCGCGACACGCCAACGTGGTTACTGTTCCCTTCAGTCCCTAATAAGCTAACAGCATGGCCGTGATCGAACACTGGTGCGTATTGCGACGATGGTTATCCTAGCCATCGGCCTGGTGTTTGCGCCATTTGCCGCAGCTCACGCTGTGCCCTGCCTCGATATTCCCTCCTCCGCCCACGTCTTGGTGCAGGATCATAGGGCAGAGATGGCGGGCCATCGGCATTCCGAACGTCGCATTCGACGGCCGGGAACTGCTGCGTCTCGGTTTGCTCAGTGCGCGCAGGGCCATTGGCCTCAGGAGCCTCCGAGTTCCTGCACTTATCCCACCCTGTCGTCTATCTGGTCCAGATCTCGCCGCTGACGGGACATTCGGTACCGCCCGGGCTCGACCCGCCCGGCTTGCTGTCTGACGTTTTTCGCTGCTGCATTGCGCGCCTACTCTCGAAACCGGACAAGTGACATGTACAGACGCGATTTTCTCACCTGCAGGGTGGCCGGGGCGGCTATCTATGGCGCGACCAACCCTCTCGCCATTCGGCAAGCAAGTGCCGGGATAGCGCCAGCTACGCAACTGGCCGGATCGACCCAAAGACTTAGCATCGTCAAGCGAACAATTGAGGTCAACGGCAGGCCGCGAATGTGCTTGGCATAACTCGGTCGGATGGGTCGCCAGGATTGAGGCTCGACGCCGGCGCTCCATTCGATGTTGAGTTGTCCAGCCAGATCGACGCCCCGACGCTGATCCACTGGCACGGTCTAACGCCGCCGTGGGATCAGGACTGCGTGCCGGATAATCCAGCTGGTGCAAGCCTGGCCAAACCCGCCACGATAAGTTTCGCCTCCGAGAGGGCGGGACCCACTGGATGCACGCTCACACGCTGCAGGAGAGGAACATGTCAATGATGTCCCACCCCGATGCACCTGCACGGACACAAGTTCCAGGTCGTCGGTATCAACGGGAGGCCTATTAACGGCGCTTTACGCGATACCGCAATGGTGCCCATGATGTCGACGGTGATCATTGCCTTTGACGCCGACAACTCCGGCCGTTGGCCGTTCCAATTGTCATCACCTGTACCATATGGCGAGCGGGATGATGACACACATCGGGTACAAGGCCTGATGGCGCGGATGCTCCCGTTCATTCCCGGGAGCATCTGCTGCTATTTGCAAGGGGGAGGTCGTTGTTGTCCGCTGCCCGAAGACTAGAGAGATGTGAATGTATTCGGATAGCCTGCTTTCTCGATCGCTGCCGCTATTGTGAGCGGGTCGAGTTTTGACTCCACCTTTGCGGTCCGGGTTGGAAGGTCGACCTTGGCCTGGGCAGTGGGATCGGTGGCCCTGATTGCCTTTTCCACCGTGCCCGCGCAGTGGCCACAGGTCATGTTCTGGATATTGAATTCGTACATGGAAGGTCTCCGATTCAAGTGACTTAAAATAGGTGGTGTTTGCCATCGTGGGAAGGTCAAGAGAACCTGCAAACGTTCAGGAGAATGTCGAAGGGAAACGGGCGTCGATCATGGCCCTGAAATGAGCTTGAACACCAATGAAAGGAGAGAAGAGCATGAAACGTAGAGCTTTCATGTGTCTGGCGGCAGCAGGCACGATTGCCACACTTACCCGGCGTGCGTCAGCGTCGCGGGCTCGGATGGACATCTATAAAGATCCCAGCTGCGGCTGCTGCGGAGCTTGGGCCCTCGCAATGGTGAATGCCGATTTCAACGTCGTGGTCCGGGAGGATGATTTCATGTCGATAAAGGCCAGGCTCGGTATCCCTGAAGATATGCAGGGGTGCCACACCGCTGTGGTCGGCGACTACTTCTTTGAAGGGCACGTCCCCTTGGAGGCCGTCGAGAAGGTGTTGAACGAGAAACCTCCGATTGCGGGACTTGCCGTGCCAGGTATGCCGGTTGGCTCGCTTGGAATGGGAGACGACCACCAAGCCTCTTATGAGGTGTACAGCCTTACAAAGCCTGACATGAAGCCGTCGCTTTACATGCGCATGGGCGGTTAGGACCCAATCAGGGCATTCACGCCGAAAGCCAGGATCGCGGCGCTTACAACCAGTGCGGCAATCATAACCGTCTGACGGTCGGCTGCCAGCGTTACGCGGGACTGAACATCTTTGGGGACGAGACCATGCTCGCGTACCAGGCTGGGACTATTGCGGTGTCGTTTCCGGCGGTGTGACGTCGTCGTTTCTCCCAATGCGAAGTTACGCGTTCTAACAAGGCAGCTTGGTCGCAATCCGCCATTGGCACGGGATTTCGACTTCACCGATCGACTGCTGAGAGAAGAATACTTCAGCCATACTTTAGACAGAAGTAAAATAAGATACTGCCGACGGATCGAAATTTGCGGGGGAATACGATGCGGCTTGTCCTTGCCTTGTTGATACTTGTTGCTGCAACAGCAGCTAAAGCACATCATGCGCCATCCGGATTTCAATACGAAGCATTTTGCTGCAACGGGAACGGCGAAAACGGGGACTGTCAGCCTATTCCGTCACAAGCAGTGCGACCAGCGGGCGGTGGGTACCAGATCGCGCTGAAGCCAGGCGACCATAGGCTCGTTACGCGTCCACACCTTTTCCTCGTTCCGCAGTCCAGGGCCTTGGAATCGCCGGACGGTCAGTTTCATCTGTGTCTGTTCCCAAACGAGGATACTGTCCGGTGCTTTTACGCGCCGCCCTTGAATTTCTAATCAACGAGCGAACCAGCCACCTGGAAAATCATTAATTGAGGGTCGTGTGCGTGGAGCGAGACACCGAGCGATTGGTGAGGAGGAGCCAGCGGACTATATCGTTTGAAGATCACGAGCCTGCGCCGCAGACAGTACCAGAATGAAAAAATATGGCCTGTCAGCATCAAGATCTGTCCGGTACAAAGGCCAGGCTTCATGTTGGAGCTGAGCCGCACCTGAGCCTCGGGAACCACCGAGGCTAATTTTTTGGTCGTTGGCAGCTGATCGAATCGAATGCTTGATTGGCTCACGAGGGAATGGTCGTCTCTACGTGCATCCGAGCCCCCCGGAAAATACGATAAAGTTGGAATCTCCGACGGCGAACCCGAAAACGCATTTGTTAAAGTCGCAAACAGGCCGTGATGGAACCTTTTTTTGTGCCGCCTATTTCTCCGATAAAGCCGGTGTTACCATGTCACGATATTTATCGTTTTCTACGCAAGCAGCCAGCGCTCAGAATGAGCCGGCTTCAAGAAATTTTCTCGTTTATCGGCGGATCGGCACGATGGTCTTGTACGCAGCCACTATCTTGCTGGTGATCGTGACGGGATGGATCAGCATGGGACTGCTCGTACCTTCATAGACGCAAGCCTTTCCAAAGCTTGGGCAACCTCGCACGATGAGAGGGTGGAAGGCTCAAAGGCACGACGGGTATGCCGAGAGCCTTCCCGGTCCAAAGAGGGTTGTGTGCGCACCACAGATATCGCACATGCATGACGACGGATAGCAGCGTGCCTCACTTTGTGCGGGTATCGTGCATTCCGCGTCACCTTAGGGAGCGCATCGGGCAACGCCCGGCACAGAGCGTTCAACGTGAAAGGAGAAGAATTTCGGGCAACAGCATGAACAGGCTAGTGCCAGATTTCTGAAGCTCTATTTCGGGGCTGCGTAGCATTTGTTCAACGCAATAGTTTACCCATTTTTGATCGGAGCCAGAATTTCAGGCTCGGCCGCCGGATAAAAATGACGGTACTGTCCTCGCCCGCGTAAGCCGGGACTACGCGCGCTTCGTAAAGACCGTCGTCACGCTGTATGGATCCGAGCCGTGGCCCGATCGGGCGACCAAGGCGGCTCTCTGCGTCAGTTAAGTAGGTCAAGGGATTTGCCCCTTTGCAAGATCCATTGCATGCCACGCAAAACGAACAATCGGCGCCAAGCGGCTTTAGCGGAGCGAATGCATCTGTGACCGGCTGGACGGGCGATATCCGAACCGTCTTGATGCCGTGCTTCTTGACCATGGACGCCGACCGTTTTGAAGCTTTGCGAACGCGATCCAGTCCCTGCAGAATTTTCAACATGTACTTTGCTTCAACGGCTTCCATCGTGGCGAGAGGGACGCCATCGAGCCGAGCTGGCTCAAGCGTTGCCTCGTCGATGATGGACCAGTGTTCGCCTTCCATGCGCAATCGGTATTCTTCGGCCATTACCAGCCCCCTGTTGAGAACCAATTCCAGTCTGCTGCAAGGGCGCGCGTCCAGCTACCTAGCATATCGGGCAACTCTCCCGCTCAAAAGTTGTATATCTACTCGCCCTAATTCGCACATTGCGCGCCTCGGCCTTTTTGAGGGGTGCGTGGTTCGGTGCCAGTACGATGTGGCACCGTTCTTCCCTTTCCTTCGCCGCCGAGGATTTTTTACACAATGTCCAAATTGGTCGGCGGGCGATGGCGAGGGCTGATCCATTGGGCGATCTGCTCGTTAAGTCCCAGTGGCAAGATTGGTCCAGCCCAGCAGTCGCTTCGTGGATCAAATTCGAAGTCCAATCTCGTCTCGGCTCACGTGTCGAACGCCGGATCTGGCGGCCGCCCCCTCAGCGAAGCCGACGAACATCCCCTTCAGGGGGTAGCAACAACGATCGCGCACTCGTCTGCTCGATACCAGTTGATCGATGACTGCCTTGGGCGGCCAGCAGCGGTCGCGACTCCACATTTGCATCAGTAGATGGTTAGTGCGACCTGCTTTTCTTGTCTCGTAACCGACGACGCCGTTGGCCTTGCGGTAAAGGCAATAAGTCTTCGATCTGTTGCACAAGCCTGGATTTGTCGAGCTTGAAGGCCCAGGGATGATATGTCTGGAGGACGGACTTCAATGAGCGACAGGGCTTCATCGACAGAGGGCGCGGGACAGAGGACCACGTAGGCTTGTTCTTCCGAAACGAGAGCCAGACCAGTTGCAATGAATAGCCATCCTCGCCGATCAACGCACAGGTGGAATCCATCGGTCCTCGCCATTCGGTTCCAACTAATCCCAAAGTTGTTGAAGGGCGGAAAAGCCGCCTTCAGGTTTGCAAGAAATCGTTCAAGCGCGCATCCGGACCCGTGACCAGCACGACCTATCCCGATCTTCGTCCCCACGGGCGACGGCGTGTTGCCTGATGACATTTTTCATCAATGCGTTAGCAGAAGTTCTTCCTGGCTGATCAAGACGAGAAACAGCCCCTCGTCCAATCGCGAGACAACGTCGCCATCTTCCGTCAGATAGTCGATTTTCGTTGGATCGGGGCTGATGTTTCCCCTTTGGTCGATCCTCATCTGCTCGATGACGATGCAAGGTCGCCCAGCGTGGCTGGAGCACTGGAAGCGGTTCGTCTCCTTATAGAGGTGCATGGGACTATCCTCCCGGTTGAGATGGATGGAATAGCTATCAGCATGCTGCAATTTGAGGATGCGACAATAAAGATTAGAAATGGGCGCAACTGCGAAAAGTCAATAAGGCCGGCGCCGAGCCCGGGTGTCAAAGCGTGGTAGTCAACGGTACCAAGAAGCAGAATCCACCTGCGTATAGCGCGGCGATCAGGATGAGACGGATCTCACCGTGATTGTCGCCGCGCACCTGCGGCTGATTTGAAACATGAACGAACGGCTGGATTCAGCGAAACGATGGAGGAGATCTGTCAAGTGCGACGTCATTAGTCCCTGCGTCGCGCAGAGAACCCGAGAGTGTAAGGCTCGGCGCGGAAGAGGAACCGCCCTTGGAGTTTTCCTTTGCGATCGTCGTTCTCGGCTTGATCCGGCTGTGTTTGGGTTTTCGGGTCGCAGCCGTACGCCTGGATTGAGAAAGGAAGAGGTTGCGCGTTTCGAGCGGACGCAGGCCGTGCCGGAGCGACGTCGGAGATCACGAACTGGTAGATGAACTTTGCAACGTGAGTCCGGAGTTTGCTGCGCTGTGGCAGGAGAACGATGTTATTGCCCATAGAGAAGGAACCAAGAGGCTAAAACATCCGATTCTCGGCGACATCGAACTGAATATTCCGGGTTTGCCGTGGATGGTAGGCCCGATCTACCTAGTCGTCTACAATCCCGTCGGTCCCCGGGTGGCGGAACGTATCCGGATGCTGGTCGCCAGCAGCGATTGCAGCCTTGACACGCCGGATGTGCCGATGACTGGCGTCCCTTTTTCAGGGAAACCAGAGCTCTAGAAGGTCGTTTCCTGGACCAGCCACCACACGGGAAGGAACGCCAAAGCAATGGCAACGAGCCAAACCGATGCGAACTTTACAAGATACTGCAGTCTGGCTTTCGTCTGATCCAACGCAAACAACATAACGAAACTCCAACGCCCCGGCGCACAAAAACATCATGCAACCATTGAGTCGAGTGCGGAACTGCAACACTCGCCATCGCTTTCATCGCCCGAGCAAAGGTCCCGATGTTAAAGAACCATCTCCTGGGAGACCTTTACTTCTCGTTCCGGTGACAGTAGCAGCCTGTCAGCCTTCTCATATCAGACGGATGCTGCCGGCTACTTTGCGCTGTCGCTTCAAGGAACCGCAACCGGCGGCATTCGCGTAAGAGGCAAGTCCCAGCAGCCCGAATGTCACGCAAGTTGATGCCAATAGTTTCTTCATTTCAGTTCCCCTTTCTTGTGACGGCTTTCAACGTTCGAGTGGTCCGCCGCGAAAGACCGCTCCAAAATCTCTACGAAAACCATTGTCGCCGGTGAAACTACCGTCGACATCCCGTTGTCCCGAACCGCATATGCATGCGTCGCCTTCTCGCCTCATGCGCCTCAAATCTTCCGTCCGCAATGATCCCAACGGTTCGATGTCTTAGTGTCGAAACACCAATCCAAAGCTTGCAATCTCGACACTTTGCGTCCAGCGAAAGGTCGACGTTCTGAATAGTATCGATCCGGAAACTATAAAGACTTCGGGGCCTTGAAGAGTGTTCTTTCGAAGTGAAGCGAGAGTGGTGAAACGAACAAGGGCTTACTTCGTCAGGTTGAGCGTTGGGGCAGCCAAAAACCGAGCCAGTTTGCGTGGGGCAGCATAACCGAGCATTCCGCATCGTTCGTGCCCTCTCTGAGGGAACCGTTCCGTGTCGGGAAGGTTAGCTTCTCAGAGAAGAGACTTTTGGAGGATTACCAATGACTGTGTTGAAGAGAATTGCTATCAGTTCTGCCCTGGTCGCGAGCAGCGTCGTCGGATTCATGTCACCTTCCATCGCCCAGGATCTCGAGTTCAGGGTGGGCCCAGGGGGCGTCGGAATTCATGATCGTGATAATGATCGGCACGGGGATTGGTCCGATCGAGGGTCTCGCCGGCGCTGCGATCCTGATGATGCCCTTGACAACGCACGCGATGCCGGATTTCGAAGGGCTCATGTCGTGCGGATTTCGCCACGTAGCGTTGTCGTAGAGGGCATGACCCGCCGCGGGCCAGACAGGATCATCTTCGCTAACGTTCGCGGTTGCCCCGAGGTGTAAGATCCAGCAAGGTTCAACGTTGTCATGAAAGGCGGCGCCCATCCCTAAAACCGAGGCCGTTTGGGGAGCACGAAAGACTGTAGCACGATGGCAACAATGTACGCGAAACGGCAGGCCTTGCTGACATACCGAGGCTTCGTTTGGCATTGATGTCCAAATCCATTGGTGTCTATCGTCGACCACATGCCGTTCAAACGGCCAAAACAGGCGGGCAATCATGAGCCGCCGCTGCGCCGTTCGTTCGGCCGAGCCGACGCAGCCTAAGGTCGTGGGAGGCACTGAGTTGGTGCCGACCACGACATGGCGGCGACAAGCGGAGTTGTTGAATAGGCAACGATAGAACTGGAGAGGACGTCCTCAATACGACGTCCCTCTAAGGGTCCGGCCGAGAGCGCACCCCCAACTCGGTCCACTAAACGATAGCTTGCCATTCGAGCAGCCGCATCTTCCGACCTGGCGTGGACCTTCCACCCTCCAAATGGCGTAGCATAGAGAGTGGCAATACATCTGGAAAGAAAAATCGGAGGCTCTAACTCCAGTAAGGTATCTGGAGCGTGGAATGTTTCATAAGTATTCGAGCCTGAGGAAATTGAAAGGTGTATTGGCCGATACAATTCAAAGATCGGAATACGCTTTGGGAATACGGGCACTATACGACAGAGAGGTCATATTCGCGCTTGATGTAGAGCACCTAAATTTTGAGTTGCCTCCATTTCCGGTAAACGCTGAAGCGATTTGGAACTGGATCAACGAACAGATCGTGGGGTCGCCCGGTCAGGAGACTTTCGTTTACGAGATCAACCTCGACGGAGAGGATCGCGAAGACCGGGTGATGGAGAAGCTGGTAGAGATTGGCGAGGGAACAGGTATGACGGCCTGGACATTCGATCTGGAAAGCGAGGAGAGAAAAACATATTCGCTTAGGTTCATTGTGATAACCATTCCGGACAAGAGACAAGCAAAGGAATTTCGTGTGAAATTCCACGGCAAGAATATTCTACCGTGACACCGGCTTGCGAGCCTCTGATACCGAAGTTGGGTCCAAGTGTCGTCGGCCAGGTGTCCTTCGCCTGCAATGCTTGTGTTGAAAACGATAATTTTATTGCCGGGCGGGCGTTGCCCGACATTACACGTTCTCATTAAATGGCTACTTCCTGTCGATAATAGCCCGACAAGGATTTCGGTCTGTCGAAGGCCCCTGCCGTTGACCTTGCCCCCAAGTTTTATCCAGTTTTAAGTTCGCTCCGGCGGTTTTGGGTTGCTGTATTTGGGGCGGTAGCGGCGGGTTGCGGTGCGGAGC
>NZ_JACIAH010000025.1 GCF_014194695.1 Rhizobium sp. BK399
TCATCGACACGAGGAACGCCGCGAGGCTTGTTCGGCAGTAGGGACGAAATGATTGACCACTCGTGGTCGGTGAGTTCGTAGCGGCGGCGTGTCATCATAGCTCCTAATTCGGAAGCCTTGAATCACGCCGAACGCAATACGCCAAGAGAATTTATGAGTTTACGGCCTAGAACTGTCGACGTGCTGGTTCCGTCCCCAACGACCTCACCGGTCTTTTCCGCCGCCGAGCGTAGCATTCTGGCGCCCAAATTTTCTTCTGGATCCTTCAGGTCGAATTCTTTTGCGATGGTGACACCGTCGTTACATACAATCGGAGCCCCCCACTTCTTCTCAATGAGCACCGACTTCGACCGAGGGCCTAGCGTGATCCGCACCGCGTCGGCCAGTCTGCTTGCGCCTTGCAAAACCTTGCCTCGAGCTTCGGAATGGAAAAGAACCTGTTTGTGCGGCATGGAAAATCTCCTCGATTGTCCCCATACAATGACTGGCACATCGCGTACCAATGACTCGAATTGCCGCCAATGAAATTGATCCACCTCAAACGCCTTGTTTCATTTGCCAGCACTGAGTTTCTAAGTCGTCGGCCCGCCGAGCGGTGATCGCGCGCGGTTGGATATCCCAGTCGTTTGGTCAGTGCCTTCTGATTGAAGCGTAGCTACGCATTGCGGCAAGCAATGGGGCAATCAGCGACCATGGGCCTTGATGTACGCAACGAGATCCGCGATCTCGGACCGCGTCAGGGAAAAATTTGGCATACGAGAATTATGCTGGGCTGCGAGGAAGGTCGAAAGTGACTGATCATCGAAACGGTCCGACCGCCGGATTTGCGCGAAGGTCGGGATTTGATCGCTGCCTTGCTGCTGCTGCGGAGAGACGACGTGACATCCAGTGCACCAACGTTCGGCAATCTTTTGGCCATTCCCGCGATCGGCAGCCACACTCCCGCCCACGCACGCTGCCAAGAGCGTCGCTGAAGCGATAAAACATGTCTGTGCGGATCCTGACAACATCATTCCCTCGCTCTAGGTTAAACTCACCTGATCGCGTCCCTGGCACAGCAAACTTTGGCGTGTCGCGGTCAATGGCCATTGCGCAGATGAAGTCATCGAAAGCCTCTTATTGATTGACGCGATGATACTGGAGAGTTGTTCAGGTGCCTTGATCTTCGTCAATGTCTGGAGCGAGACGCTATGTGTGCGGCGGTATCCGCGCGACTGCAGACGGATCCCGGCTTTCCTCCTCAGTGGTCGAGATCTCGGTCAAGGAAGGGTTCGTGACACTGAACGGAAAAGTTGACACCCCTCTTGACCGGGATGCTGCAAGGGTCGCAGCGGAAGCATTCCCGGCGTAAGAGGCGTCTCGACCAATATCAACATCGGCCACCACATGAGAGGTCGGATCGGGCCAGCGCCCTGAATTGACAGTTGTCAACAAGCCCACTTCGATTCTGGATCGCCTCCGAACACACAGTTTCAGGCCAGGATCCGGATCACAGCTGCTGCGGGAACGTTCTTGAAATCCCATTTTGACGGACATCAATGACCCGTTCACAAGATACGGTAAGTTCTTAGCTATCCAAGAAGGAGTTCGGAGCCATGAGCATAAATACCGTCATGTGCGTCTTTAGCGTCGACGAATGGGAAACGGACGTTAAGACAGCTATCGAGTTCTGCGAGACCCAAGGCGCCCACCTGAATGCGGTCGTAATATGCATGTGCGCAGTTCCGCCAGTTGCGGTCTATCCTGTGACGACGACGTGGCTCGACGAACAACAAAAGGAAATTGATCGCCTTTCTGAAGCGGCAACAGCAATTCGCGAAGTTCTGGAACGGTCTGACTTGTCATTCGACATTCAAGAAATTTACACCGAGTTTGCATGGGCAGATCACGACATTGCCCAACATGCCCTCTATGCTGATATCATTCTGGTTGGCCCGGAGGCTGCCGGCAACGCGGCACTACAGCGGCGGATTATCGACGGCGCCCTATTCCAGTCGCCGACACCAATTCTCCTAAACCCTCGCCGGCAGGCAGTAAGCTCTTTCCCCTCCTCGGTCTTGCTCGCCTGGGATTCGAGTGATGAGGCAGCGCGTGCCACACGCCAGTCAATGGAGTTCCTGAAGGGATGTGAGGCGGTGCATGTAACGATGGTCGATCCGGTCGCTCGACGCTATGCGAATGGTGAGGAACCTGGAGTCGAGATCGCCACGTTTCTTTCACGGCACGGTATAAAAGCCGAGGTCGACCGAATTGCGAGCGGACATCTCAGCGTAGATACGGCCTTGCGCCAGCACGCCGTCGATGTCGGCGCCGACATGGTGGTCATGGGCGCCTATAACCACCCGCGACTTAAGCAGCGACTGTTCGGCGGCGTCACCCGTTCGATGTTAAAGAGTTGCCCTGTCCCGCTGTTCTTGGCACGCTAGTAAGCAATCGCCTAACTGAGACGGCCGGGAGGACCTCAAAAAACGGACGGCACCGTCAATTGAGAAGTTGGCGCAGTCGGCTCGAAAGCTCCTGCGCTGTATATGGCTTCTTAAGCCAGCTGGATATGGGCAGGGAACGTTTTGCTATACTCGGCTCTGCGTATCCGGATGTGAATAGCACTTTGAGGTCAGGCCTGTATAGCGTGGCCTGACGCGCAAGCTCGTCACCGGTCATTCCGCCCGGCATGACGATATCGGTAAATAGCAGATCGATCGGCTCGGTGCTTGAGAGCAGTTCGAGTGCACGCGTGGCATCAGGAGCTTCCAGAACTGAATAGCCAGCATTCACCAGCCGCGCGACGACGACCCGCCTTACACGCTCGTCATCCTCCACCACCAGAATGTGCTCGCTTCCGCCAGCCGCGTCTTCGCCGCCCGATGTCTTTCCCAACTGTGGAGTGACTTCAGCACCCACGGCAGGCAGATAAATTCTGACTGTTGTTCCCTTGTCCAGTTCACTGTAGAGCTGGATGTGTCCACCGAGCTGCTTCACAAAGCCATAGACCATGCTGAGGCCAAGGCCAGTCCCCGCGCCGATCCCCTTAGTGGTGAAGAAAGGCTCAAATGCGCGGTTCTTTACTTCCTCGCTCATTCCTTCTCCCGTGTCCGTCACTGCGACGAGAATATAGTTGCCGGGCTTCACTTCCGGATACATCTGTGCGTAGTCCGCATCGAGTTCAACCCGTGAGATGTCGAGCGTGAGACTACCACCACCCGGCATCGCATCTCGAGCGTTCAAAGCCAGGTTGAGCAAGGCGGCCTGAAGCTGTGACTTGTCCACCATGGCCATATGCTTGCTGCCCCTGATACTCGTTCGAAGCTCGATCGTTTCGCCCAGCGATCGTCTCAGGAGCTCAGAAAAACCCGACACAAGTGAACCGACATCGGTACTCTCCGGCTCGAGCGGCTGACGCCGACCGAAGGAGAGCAGCTGGCTCGTCAACTTTGCTCCGTCGTGTACGGCATCCTGAGCCTCGCGAAGCAGTTCGTGCTGGTAGTCGCCTTCCAACAGCGACTCGAGCATTTCGAGATTGCCACTGATCACCGTTAGGAGATTATTGAAGTCGTGAGCCAAACCTCCGGTCAACTGCCCTACGGCCTCCATCTTCTGAGACTGTCTAAGCTCTTCCTCGATGCGCTGCCGGCCGGTCAAGTCGCGAACAAATCCAGTAAATATTCGTGTTTCGTTCGAAACCGCTTCGCCGACCGCCAACTCCATCGGAAACAATGATCCATCCTTCTTGCGGCCCTTGACCACTCGCCCAAGACCGATGATCCTGCCTCTACCGGTGCGAAGGTAATCGGCGATGTACCTGTCGTGTTCCTCTCGGAAGGGCGATGGCATCAGCATGCGAACGTTGCGGCCGATGACTTCGCGAGAGCTGTAGCCGAACAATTTTTCTGCCGCACTGCTGAACGAGGTGATGGATCCGGACTCGTCGACCACGACCATTGAATCCGGGACTGTGTCCAGGATAGATCGAAGGTGCGCTTCGCGTTCGGCGAGATCGTCCTGGATTTTTCTGGTCTCCGAAACATCCGTATTCGTCTGAATGACCACCGGTGAAGAGGACTTCGCGTCGAAAACGACCCATCGCGTCGCGATCGTCATCGGGTGGCCATCCTTGTGACGATGCACAATGTCGCCTTCCCACGATAAGCCGGCAAATACGTCCCGGCGGATGTCTTCGATCGGCCGCGGCAGCTTCGTACGAAGCAGCCGGTGAACGACTTGCCCCACCGCCTCGGCACGCTTCCAACCATAAAGCCGCTCGCTACCGGACGTCCAGTGACTGATAACCCCATCCACGCCATGAATGATCACGCTCGTGTCATCGAATACGCGAGCAATGACATCGAGATCCTGCGCCGGAGCGAACGGAACGGTGGCATCCACTGGCATCGTGCCTTACCTTTCAATGACGGCAGCACCTTAGAGTATCATTGAGCTCATTATCGACGTCAGCATCGCCCTCTCCAGCCCGCAGTACAAGCGCCGACTTCTTCAATACGCGTATTTCGTGTCTTCGACCCGTCGAGAGAATGCCTTGTCCAGCCAGTTTCGTAACGGTCCGCGAGACCGTTTCAATCGTCAGACCGAGGTAGTCAGCAATATCCAGCCGGGTCATCGGGAGGCTGATCACGTCCCTGGCAAAACCCAGAGACGTGCTCTTGTGTAACTGGGCCAAGAGGAAGCTGCAAAGCCGTTCTTCCGCACTCTTGCAGGACAACAGGACCATCTGATCCTGCGCGGCGGCGACCTCGTCACAGAGTTGTGAGAGAAGTATGGGTCGCAGGTCAGGACGAGCCAGGAGTTGCTGGTCGAACGCCACTTTCGTCTGGCGCTGAAAGTGGACGTCGTCCAACGCCTCTGCACTGTAAAGATAGCGGTTCTTAAAAGAGACGCCCACGATGTCTCCCTTGGTCAAAAAGCCCGTGATCACACGACGTCCATCGTGAAGTTGCCGGCAGACGCGCAGATTTCCCTCGCGGATGGCAAAGAGATGCAGGGCGCGATCGCCTTCAAAAAAGACGATCTGACCAGCCGTTGCGTGCTCCAGGGGACTGCGGTCAAATAGTGTGGCCAGCGTGCAGGGCTCGCGTATCGCCGCAGCTTCCTGAAACAACGGTCTTATATTCGCCAGCATGATTTGCTCCCTCCAATCATGAGGCTGCAGTAAACAATGCTAGCGTTACGGCCGGATGCCTTTTCGGTGCCAGTTTGTCTAAGTTTTGTAACAATCTGTGACATATTGAGGACAGCGGACGTGGTGTTATCTTCTATACTACCCTGCGTCCTTTTTTAGCTTTTCGTTCCCGAACGATCAGTCCATCGCAGCGAGGCGCAAGCCGTGGTTGTGGGTGACGTTTGACGACGTTGTACCCTCTTCACGATTGTCTGCATCAACTCGAATACGTCGCTCGCCGCGCGAGTATCAACATTGCCTGTAGGCTCGCCAGCGAGAACCAGCGATGGCTCCATGGCGAGCGCTCGGGCAATCGCCACCTTGTTAACAGCCGCCCGACATCGCGACAATCGTCTCGCCATCTGGAAAGGCCAACCCAATCAAAAAGCTCGTCTACGCGCCGCGGCTGTCGCGCGTAGCGATGCAAGAGAGCGAGCGCGAACGCACCGAGGCCGGCCTCCAAGAGCGACCTGGCAAAGCCAAGAACGCCGCGCTGGTGTAACCGGCCCATGGCAGAATGAAAATTGCCTTCCGGCAGGAATGATTTGACATCGGTCAAAGTCTTTCTGGCAGATCAGCAATTAAGGTACGTCCGATATCCGGAGGAGCGTCGATGACCCTGCCTGCCCTAACATCGTCGGAGCTGAAAACACTATCGGTCGCCGTGCAGAACTGGTATCGCCACTACTGCGTACCCCTCGATACATCGGTATCTTGCCTCGTATGCGTGGCGGCGATTGAGATTTACCATCGCGGCGTCGTCAATGTTGACGATATTTCCGGGATCCTTATTGCGCGGCTTTCACCAGGGTCTGCCGCTACCCAAGCCGTTTCCGACACCATACACTAAGGGCTCGGCACGTTCGGCCAAGCCGCCAATGGACACTGGTTCCGTTCCAGGGCGTACTCGGCCGAGGCCAGCATTGCTGTTCTAGTCGATCTGCTTTGCCATTCGACCAGAAACATCATCCTGAAGATTCCATGGAAAAGATGCGGAGAGATATGCGCCGGTGGAACCTCGTCTAGCTTCAGCGAACCCATCTCCCACCAGTTTCTGTGCGCCGCAACAAAGTCCGTGCGTGGAGGTCGGCAAATTCCTGGCAACGTCCTTCAAGCACGACGCGTCGCGGGCATCGTTTCGATGGCCAGTCTTCCACTTGAAGGCAAACTTTGGGGTTCCGTCTCATCGAGTCGACTTTGCGCATTGAAAGACCCTAAAAGCGACGCTCGCCTCAAACGCGAAATAAACAGGAACGACGTAGGGCTGTTTTCATTACTACAAGCCAAGAGACCGAAGTGCGCACTTTTCAGCATGTCCAGGCATTCTCTATATGTCAGTTTTCCTAGGGCCGTCGACATTGCGATCGCTCCCGTTCACGGTCCATCTTTGATCGATCTTTGCAGGTGAAAGTCGGACCGGGCCACGTCGCTGGTCGGACGATACATAAGGACGCTGATGACCGCAGCGATCATCACAATGAGTACTAGCAGCAACGCATGGTCAATGAAGAGCCAACGTAGCAATTTCAAGCCATCCCGAGCGTGCATTGCAACCCCACCAATTCCAGCAGGGCTAGTTTCGGCCGTATTAATTTCTGTTGGCTCCTCCATCAACCGCGGACCGCGAGATTGTTGGTCACGCTTACGACGCCCGGAATCGACCAGGCCGCCCGTTCCGCGGCAGTCCGTTCCCGCCAACCCGTGACGCCGCCCTTCAGGGTCACGTTGCCATCCAGGACGGCGACTTCGACACGTTCCGCCTCGACGTCGGCATTGCGTTTGAGCGCCCCTTCAATGCGCTTCTTCACATCGGGGATTGAGGCGGAAGGTTTGATCGAGAGGACGTTCGTCACACCCACAACACCGCCGAGCTTCATAACCGCCCGCTCTGCCGCAACCCGCTGGAAATGCCACTGGACCTCGCCAGTCAGCGTCACCCAACCCTTCTGAACTTTCACGCCGATCGCGCCATTCGGCAAGAGCGCATCCCATTCGATGATATCCAGCGCGCGCGCCGCGATCTCGTCGTCTGCATGTCGCTTGTGGCCCTGGAACCTGACTTCAAGCGTCTCGGCGAGGGCACGCACGCCTTTGACCCGCTTTACCGCCATTTCTGCGGCGATCTTTTCGGCATAGCTACCGACATGGCCGGAAAGTGTGACGACGCCCTCTTCAACCGCGACGCCGATATTGGCCGCATCTATGCTCGGGTCGAATACGAGTTCGTCGATGATATTTTGGCGTAAGGCGAGATCGTTCATGACATTCCTCCATTGAACAATACTCATCGAGGGCAAGCCTCACGTTTTATGATCCTCTCACTTTCACCGCACTACATTGCGTTTGATCAAATCATCAAAAATAGCGCCTCAGCGAGCATCTGTGCAGCATTATGTGCCCGGAACCCGGTGCATGAAATCAGAGACTTACATGGCCGCGCGGACAATTTTCCGGTGCGCTGAGCAGCCCCTTCTCAAATGGTCGAACCAGACAGAGCTCTTTGTTGGTTCCCCTCGCTATGGTGGTACGCCCGCGACAATTGTCATGCAGGACGTCACGTCGATCGGGATATCGTTCAGGATGGTTCCAGTTCAAACAACATCATGCGGGGGCTTGCCGATGACCTCTTTGATGCTGGATGCCGCTGACGAACGCAGGCGTGATCTCGACAAGAAGATAGCCGAACCATGTCGCGTGACCTCGGGCCTTTGAGCGACGAGCGCGTGCTCGAACCAGGACAATTGGCAGCGCAACTGTCAGCTGGTGCATGGGTAAGCCCTTGCCCCAAGAACGTAGGTCGTCAGGTGCCGCGTCCGCTCAGGATCTCATTCTCGGCCATTGCGCAAGCGCATGATGGTGGGCCCGTTTTTTGAAGCCCAACATGTCTAAATCTCGTGCAAAATAGCGCCACGCGGCGGCAAATGGCTCCTCACAGCCTCCTCATGCACACCTCAGGAGACCCGACCCTCTTGCCAAGCATGCACCAGCAGGGCCGACAGGACAGCGTGCAGGACGACTGCTGGCCAAAGCAGAACGCCCATTGGTCCGTGAGCGAGA
Organism: Rhizobium sp. BK399; assembly: GCF_014194695.1. Lineage (GTDB taxonomy): Bacteria > Pseudomonadota > Alphaproteobacteria > Rhizobiales > Rhizobiaceae > Rhizobium. The sequence goes on from NZ_JACIAH010000025.1 coordinate 8,231, forward strand.
CCGAGATAGGCGAGGTACAGCGTCACGATCGTGCTGTAGAAGAGCATGCCTTCGAGGGGCCGACCCCGCCAGCAGGCGATCCCCAGTCCGATCAGCGCCATGCCAGCGACGCGCGCGGCGGCGACCGCGACGCCCACCAGCGCCTCCCCAAGCAGCAACTCACCGACGAGCGCGGGAATTGCGACCAACGCGAGACCGGTCACGATTTCACCGATGGCCGCGACAGCAATTGTGTGGTTGGTCACGCCGATCCTCCTCTCTGACACTCCGGTCAGGACGACGCTTCAGCACTAACATGGCGGCAGCGGATAATAGCCGCAGCCCGACGGAGGATAATAGGGTCGATAATAGGGGCGGTCGTAGGTGGCTGCGGCGGCGCCGGCGGCGGCCGCACCGTACCAGGCTCCCCGATACGCAGTGCGACGCGCCACGCCCGCAAAGGACATCGGCGTTCTCGGCATGCCAATGATGTCGATGAAGATCGATGCCGGGCCATTTGCTTCGGCAAGGTTGCCCTCCAGCACATCCACCTTGAACGTCAGGTTCGTGCCTTCGAGCTTCGGTTCCTTCAGAACGACGACGGCGTCCTCGACGCCGGACGCGTCCTTGTTCAGCACCGAGACGGTGGCGTTCGGCGGATCCTTTTCGAAGCTACCGCCCTGAGCCCACTCTTCCAGCAAGTGCGCGGTGAGCGCATGGCCGGCGGAGCGGACCGGCCGGTCGGCAAACAGAATTGAGTTGCTGGAAACGCTCGTCAGAGTCAGCGTGTCGCCCTTTAGGGTCGCGCCATCGGAATTCATCACGATCAGAGAGGGGACGAGTTCGGTCTTCTGTGTGCTCGATGTGCCGATGGACTTCGTCGCCGGAGCGGTGATGGCGTTTTCGGCTATTACTGTCGACGATGTGAGAACGCCGAGCGTCGCAGCGACCGCAAGGGTGCTGAAGGTGTGTTTGAGGCTCATTGGTTGCTCCTCCCTAGCTCGAACACTAGCTTGTCGATCTTGCCGGTGAACTTGAACGGCGTATCATAGCGATACTCCACGAGCGCGACGCCTGTGCGCGTGTCCTGGCCGACGTCGAAGGTCTCGTCCTCCGGGAACGTCACCGGGATGCCGTGTTCCAGCGAGTTGCGAGCTACTTCTTGTCCGTCAACGGAGAGGATGCCCATACCGCCTGTACCAAGATTGGTACCGTCCGCCTTGTAGTCGAAGGTGATCCGGTGCTTGCCTGCTTCCAGCTCGGGCCCTTCCCACATGGTCCGCTTCAGGTCGAGCAAGTTGTAGAGGAACACCACCTTGCCTCGTCCGACGCCAAAGTCGCCCTTGCTCAGGAACAGGCCGTAGCCGCCGAAGCGACCACCCTCCGTGACGATCATGCCCTCTCCACCGCCCTCGGGAATGTCGACATCGGCGGTGATAGTATAGGATTTGTTCCTGATGTCGGGCGCCGCACTCGCAGGGACGCCACTCAGTTCGCCCGAATAGGAGAACTCGGTGCGCCCCGCCGTAAGGTTTGGGCGCGGCGTGTTCCAGCGAGCAAGTGTCGAGTTGTCGAGCGGCAACACATTGTACTTCTTTGCCTCGGCGTAGAAGAGGTCCTGCATCTGCTTCAGCTTCTCTGGCATGGCAGCCGCAAGGTCGTTGGCCTGGGTTGGATCATCCACTACGTTGTAGAGTTCCCAGTCGTAGCCGGTGATGACGTCAGGCGGCGTCTTGGTGCTGAGTTCCCACGGCAGCGTGGCCGGTGTCGTGGCAGCCACCCAACCGTCGTGATAGATGGCGCGGTTGCCGAGCATCTCGAAATATTGCGTGTCATGCCGGGTGGGGGCGTTCGCGTTGGCCTTGTCCCAGGTGTAGACCATGCTCACACCTTCGATCGGGCTCTGCGGAATGCCGTTGATCATGTCCGGCGCCGGAATGCTCGCTGCCTCAAGTATGGTCGGCACGATGTCAATGACGTGATGGAACTGGCGCCTTACACCGCCGGCATCAGTGATATGGCCGGGCCACGACATGACGACGCCCTGCGACGTTCCTCCGAAATGCGAGGGTACCTGGTTGACCCACTTGAACGGCGTATCCATCGCCCAGGCCCAGCCGGCAGCATAGTGCGGGAAGGTTCGTTCCGAACCCCAGAATGGATACCAGAGGAACTGGTCCTTGACCGGCACCGAGACACCGTTGAAGGTAGTGAACTCGTTCGGAGTGCCGTTGACCATTCCCTCAGCGCTCGCGCCATTGTCGCCGCCGATGTAGATGATCAGCGTGTTATCGAGTTCGCCGAGATCATCAACCGCCTGGACGACGCGTCCGATCTCGTGGTCGGCATAGGCGAGATAGGCACCGTAGATATCCGCCTGCCGGGTGAACAGTTTCTTCTCCTCGAAACTTAGTGAATCCCATTGCGGCAGGCCATCTGGCCAGGGCGTAAGCCTGGCGTCCTGAGGCATGATGCCGAGCCGCTTCTGGTTGGCAAAGATCGTTTCGCGCACCTTGTTCCAGCCATCGTCAAACAAGTGCATATCGCTGATCTTCTTGATCCATTCCGGCGTCGGATGGTGGGGCGCATGGGTGGCGCCCGGCACATAGTAGACGAGCCATGGCTTGCCGGGGGCAATCTCCTTCAATTGCTTGATGTAGCCGATCGCTTCATCCGCCATTGCCGTCTCCAGGTTCCAGCCGGGATTGCCGTCGAAGGGGTAGATTGCCGTCGTGTTGCGGTACAGGTTCGGTTGCCACTGACTGGCATCGCCGCCGACGAAGCCGTAGAAGTAGTCGAAGCCCATGCCATTCGGCCACTGGTTGAAGGGGCCGGCTTGGCTTGACTGGTAGGACGGCGTGTTGTGGTTCTTGCCAAACCACGACGTGGCGTATCCGTTCTCCTTCAGGATGGTGCCGATGGTGCCCTTCTCGATCGGGATAATGGAATCGTAGCCGGGAAAGCCTGTCGCGATTTCACCCACGACGCCGAAGCCGACCGAATGATGGTTGCGCCCGGTAATCAGCGCAGCCCGCGTCGGTGAACAGAGCGACGTGGAGTGGAAATTCGTGAAGCGAAGCCCCTCCTTGGCAATACGATCCATCGTCGGCGTGGGAATAACGCCGCCGAAGGTGCTGGGCGCTCCGAACCCCTGGTCATCCGTCATGATGAGCAGCACGTTGGGCGCACCCTTGGGTGGCACGACGCGTGGGGCCCACCATGGCGTCGATTCGGATGCCTTCTGGTTGATCACGCCACCGAATTTCGGGTCAGGTGGCGGCAACTGCTGTCCGGTAATCGTTGTCGTCGCGCCTGGCGAACCCAGCGTTCCGGTGACCTGCTGAGTCAGTCCCGTTGTGCATCCGAGACCAACCAAACCCGCACATACAAGCAAACTGCGAACGATTGTCATCTCGGCAGCTCCCCTCAAGCGTCACAACCGGATTTCTCGCACACAATATTTTAGGGACCGCTAAACTAGCATGCAGGCGGGCCCGCGTCGAGCGATGCTTGTGTTACCCTACAGCGTACGTCTTGCGCCAAAGACAAGCCTCTGCGGCTCGTTCCGTATTCCAATCGATCAAGGATAGGGTCTGCGGAGCGGCTGCTAAAGGTATGAAACGCGTAGATAGATTGGAATGGCTAGCGTGTCCGTCTTGCCCAGACCTTACTGCTTCGATCATCCTTCAGTGATCGGATGCTCCCCTCGTCGCGCTGCTATGGGAGACCCTTCTACACCCGCTAAACACGATGGGAAACCTCGATACATGACGGTCACCGTCCCCCGACTAACGACTAAGTTCCCGCAGGATGGCGCGCGTCAGTTCCCCGCTTCCGAAGATGACATACCGTTTCTGCGCCGCGTTCAGGTCGACAGTCTAGCCCAAGCAATGCAACACCCTTCTATCGCGTGGGTGTCGTTCTTGATCTCCGCAATTCGGTGGCCTAGGTGCTCCGCCTCGCAAAGAAATCGACCCTCTTCTTCAGAAGTCCGGAGATTGCATGTTCGAAGGTTTCGGTTCCGGCTAACCGAGTGCTTACGCACTCTTCTACCAAATAGCGCCTGAAGACAGACCACCTAAAATATAGCTACATGATGCCTCACATGTGAAAACAAGAATGTTGCACTTTGCGGCATGTCAAAGTTCGTCTTCGCGGTTGCTTTTAAGATTAGAACGTCGAACCGTAGAAGGAGGCTTCCCATGACAGATGTATTTCTGCGGCAATTTGTGTTAGACGAGCTCGAATTCGAGCCGAGCATAAACGCAGCACATATTGGTGTTACGGCCGAAGGTGGCGTCGTCACGCTCACCGGACACGTTGCAACCTATGCTGAAAAGGATGCCGCCGAACGTGCGGCGCGGCGCGTGACAGGTGTACATGCCATCGCTCAGGAAATAGAAGTTCGCCCCTACGGCACACACATCACGGCCGATGACGAGATTGCCAGACGTGCAGTCAGTACGCTCTCATGGCGCACGACGGTTCCAAGGGACGCGGTTAATGTAAGGGTACAGAATGGCTGGGTGACCCTCGAAGGCAAGGTTGAATGGCAGTATCAACGGAAAGCGGCAGCAGATTCCATTCGCGATCTCGCCGGTGTCGTTGGGATCTCCAACCTTATAACCGTCGCTCCACGGGCAACATCCGGTGACGTCAAACGACGGATCGAAGAAGCGTTCCGACGGGACGCGGAACTTGAGGCCCGAGCTATTCGAGTAAACGTCCTTGATGGCAAGGTCACTCTTGATGGAACAGTCAAACGTTTATCCGAGCGCAAGGCCGCCGAGAACGCTGCTTGGTCGGCCGCCGGCGTGAAGTCGGTGGAGGATCATCTTCGCATTGGCTAATGCGTCAGGGAATTCGGGGTATTGCCGTAAAGCATCGCGCCCCGTTTCCTGCCCCATAATCACAGAATATTAATACTGCAATCACGCCAATTCGAGCGTGAAGGCGATGCATCAAACCGTACCCTTTGCTGGCATGCCTTCTCCGGTGGCGCCAACAAAAAAATCTCGCCGTCTCTAACCGAAACTCCTTTTTACACGGACCAAAAGAAGCCACAGCGACTTGATGCCCTCGCCGTCCTTGGCGCCATCCTTGTAGACGGAATAGAAGTGACCACAGGGTGAAATTTTCGAGTTGGCAATTTCGTTGTCCCGCGCCTGGTAGCGATGCCGAACGCACCCGTCGCCGGTATTGCGGATGTCCTTTCAGATCAATCGCAGCCCGGAAAGTGCCGGACCCGGTGTGTTGCACATCATGTAGATAAGCTTGTCTCGGTAGCTTCCCTCCGTTTCCGCTGCCGTGAAATGACCGTCGACCACGAAATCATGTAGTTCGATGAAGCTGTGATTGATTTCAATAGCCCGTAGGCTCCCACCGCCATTGACCACAGAGGCACCGGCGCCTCGAATGACCACGGGCTTTCCCGTCTCGCCTGGACGAACAGACCTGATGTCTTGCAGGCAGAGCCCGGGAGCCAGGATAATGGTATCCCCCACTTTGGCCGTCGCAAGCGCTCGCTGGATGGTCAGCCACTCATCTTTTCCGTCGGATTATGGACCGCATTGATCGTTGCCGCCTCGGTGAAGCGGGCCTCCCGCCAGCGTCGCAAAGGTGAAAAGTCCCAATAAGCCCGGTCTTTGGGGCGATCTCGCTCCTGTGAGGATCGAGTTTCCTCGGTAGCTGGTCAGTCCGGTCCGTGAACGGTCCTGTCTGTGCCGACGAAACCCGCTATTGCCACGTCACTTTGCGCTCGGCCACCAAGATGGCCAGTTCCACTGCGAGTTCTTCGATGCTGAAAGGCTTCAAAAGACGCCGAACCCTGCAAAAACGGTCGGGAATGCCGCTTTCATTGCCGGCTGTAGCAAATACGAACGGCACCCGTGCTTGATCCAGCCTGTCTGCAACGGGGTATACCAGATCGCTACCGAGATGGATGTCCAGGACGGCGATATCGATATTTCTAGCCTCCAGGTTCAACAGGCTGCTTTCCAGATCAGGAAATGGGCCGATCACCTCGCTGCCCTGGTCTTCAAGCGCAAGGGTTACATTGCTTGCCTGTAAGTAGTCGTCTTCGACCACAAGAACACGCTTGCCGACTAGGTCGATGAAATTCATCTGGCGCTCCCCGGTCCGAACGAAATCGCCGTATGCATGAGTATCGACTTTATGCCTCGATGCAGGCACGAGCCTGAACGTTAAGTATGTTCATCTTTTGACAAGTTTGTCCGTCGGCTTTTCCGCGCCGGGACACGTTCGTCAAGCACGGCGCGGAAGCCTGGCATAGGCATGATGTCTGATCCCAGCCACCAGGCTTCCGCCCATCCTCTCAAGAGGACAGCTTCATATTAGGCTGCACTCACGTGAGCGCCAAGTTGGACTAAGGTCCATGCAATCAGCAACGCCTTGTTGACCAGGTTTCCCTTTATTCGTCTGGAGTTTCCGGAGCGGAAGTCTCCAGCGAACCTCGGATCTGGTCGATCTTCCCGTCCGCTTCGCCAACGCCGAGGATTGCCTTTGCCTGGTCAAGAACGGCAGGGCTGACTTGCCCTGTCTTCGTTGCGGATGCCAGAGCATCCTCCAAGGCCTCGTCACCCAAGATCGGGTCATCGACCGACGGCTCAGTTCCGTTATCGATCTCATACTGGGCATAGGCAACCGCGTAGGCCGCAATCGCGGTCATCTTCGGGTCAGACGTGTGCAGATAGGCCTTGTAGTTCCGTTTCAGCGAGTTGAGACCAGCAAGCTGTGCGGCAGTGTTTTTCTCCTGGGTAGCAGTGGTTGGCTTGTCAGCTTTTGCGGACTGCGATTTCCTACCAGCGTCACTGAAAGACTTACTCGCGTTGCCCTGAGATTTCGCGTTGCCATGAGTTGAAGCCCCGCTCTTGCTGCCGCTGTCTCCGTGTGTGCCGTTATTTCCCCGGCTACCGCTGCTTCCGTGGCTGCCGCCACTGCTGCCACCACCGTTTCCACCCCCGTTCCCGCCGCCGTTTCCGCCGCCTTTTGCCATCGCAACGGTGTCGAACCCACCAACGGCAAGCGGGAACGTTGCAACAGCGAGGGTGAGTACCGCCGTGGAGGCCAATGTGGTGATGCGCATCGTCTGGTCCAATCAATATATGCGAGTAAAATCGCGTGCTTCGCTTGTTTAAGATGATGACAATCTAAACGGTGGTTATTGATTGCACATCGGACTGAGGTCCTATCTGGATCGGACAATGGTCCTGTTTTGCCTTCTATCGTGACAATGCCGGACTCAAAGCATTCCCGCCCGGGATACTCCAAGAAACAGGTCGAGCGCTGGCTGGAGGGCATTCGCCGCCTCGCCCGCGAACTGGAGTCCGCATAACAGAGTAACGCCCGGCGTGGCTTGCCGGGCGCGGAAGGAAACAAGAGTAACATTGGGTCCGCTCAATATAGCCCTTCCGCCGCCCACCCTACAAGCCCGCCGGTAACGCCTTCGAAAGGCGGACCGCATGCAAGGCAGGTATTGATATGCGCGGCGGGGCGCTCCATCCCCGCCAAAAATGCCCCATTGCCGGGGCCGCTCTCTCCCGCCGAATCTCAAAGCGTTGCCTTTTTGGAAATATTTCCCCGCTAACCGCGCATAGTCGCTCGTGCCGCCACCAAAGGAGGCGCGCCGATGGCCGATGACGGAAGCGGCATTGTTCAGTTCCCGGTTACGATGCGGGAATTCACGTTCGGCCCGCGCGAGGCGATACGGCGCCGCGAATGGCTCATCCCCGGCCTTGCCATGAAAAAGCATATCTCCGAGTTGGTCGCTCAGACGTCTACGGGAAAGACGAGCTTTACCGTGGCCCTCGGCATGCTCGCAGCCTGTGGGCGTCAGTTCGGGCCATTCAAGCCGCGCCGAAAATTGCGGATTGCAGCCGTCTGCGCCGAGGAGGACTACGAGGAAGCATACAGGAGGGTCGGGGCGACAGCCGATTGCTTCGATATCGAGCCTAGAAGGGATTTCGCGGATGGCACCTTCAAATACGTCCAGTTCGCGAATTCTCCGCCCCTTGCCATTGCCGACAAGCGCGGCAAGGGATCACCGACAAGGGCCGCCGATCCCCGTCGGCCCCGGACTGATCTGCGTTCACGGATCGATGAACCACGAGGCCTTGCAAATGAGGCTCGATTATATCGCCAGCGATCCGCGCCCGGAACGCGAGAAGGAGCGGAAATGGCTTTGCCGCTGTTTGGAGCGGGGCCAATGACGCTGTGGGCGGCTGGCCGCCATGCTCGCCGCCCTCCATTTCGGGATAGGATTAAACGCCATGTCCCCAGGTAGCGATATCATTGCCGACCTTGCCGAGCGCCGCCGATCAACGCCGCGCTGTTAGATGGATCGCACGACTAACGCGGTTGGCCCTTGGCCCCATCAGGCGGAGAAACGACGCGCTCCTCAAACGGTGCCGCGATGGCCGAAGAAATGGAGCGCGCGATTGCTGCCTCTACGTCAAGCATGCTTCGGCCATTCAGGTTGATGTTGTAGTCGCCGGACCATACGACGGCGCGGTCAGCCTGCCGCACGAGCCGGGCGAGTGATCGCAGGTCGTCTCCTTCGCGCTGGAGAGTTCCTTGCAGCAAATACACCGCACTGTCTTCGTTCGCCGCGCCATCTAGCACCGCAACTTTTGTGAACTTGCTGAGGTTGACGATAATGGAATTCCGCAGGCCGTTAAGATCGGGGGCTGAAAGCTTGCTGTCGCTATCGGATCTGAATTGCTCAACATAAATTGTCGACCTGCCACCAACCATCACGGGTTCTTTCAAGGCTGGGTTGTCCCGCTCTGCAAATGACGCAAGCACGACCGCAGCAAGAACGATTAGTCCCGCCACGACCAGAATCCATCGGAGAATTCTGCTTTCCCGTTTTGGCGGCTCGGACGCTTGCACGAGCGATGGCTCGGAAGCGGGTGCGGCAGAATCCACCTGCCGTTCACCTGCGACGTCTTCGATACCGGACACGCTCCCGGAGAACGTCATTGAAGGGGCGTACCCGCCGCGCGGAACCGTTATCAACACCTCGTCCGCCGCGCCCGCCGTAAGATAATATCGTTCGAGCGCGCTGCGGAGTTGGCTTGCTGCATCCTGACGCAAGGGTCGTTCTGTGGATTGAAATTGACCCCCCGTTCAAAAACGGCTTGTGCGATGGTGAAGGCCTTCAGATGGCTCGCTCGTCCCTCCAGTTTTTCGTGGACTATAAACTCCAAGAACCTCCGCCCTCGATCCGGTATGACAAAGTCAGAACTCGATAGGATCCGATCGAGCTGTTTAAGAACCTCAACAGGCGATGGTTCGGCGTGTACGCTTGGAGTGTGAATTCTCATCGGGTCCGCCTTCCGATAAAATACAACTAGAGGCGCAAGGGAACAGGCCACGGTAGCCGCGAAAAAGTGTCCCGAATTAACAATGCTAACCCACCCAAAAGGTTCAGCTAATTCAGCAGCCCCTCATTTGAGGCGGAGATAGAGCATACGGTAAGTTACTTCTTTAAAGGGCATCGCGGCGCTACCCTTGGCAGTGGGGTCGAGGGATTGCTAATGGCTAGCGATCAAGAGGAGATCGAGGGTAGTCGCGGTAACGCGCAATCTGGATTACGACGGTTGATGCTCAAGCTGCCTCAACACCGCGCAAGACTGGCGACATTGGCTGGACCTCTTGTCCCGGCGCGTCTGCGCGATCTGTTCGAGATATATGATGAGGCGTGTATTGCGCTCGATGGCTTTAGGCGCAGTTCCGGGAGTGAACTTATTATCGAGGAATACGAGAGTGTCTGCGCCGAACTCGAAGCCGATGTCGTGCGGGAACTCGCAAGAAGATACTGACATGCGAAGCGTCGCACCACGAATGGCGAGGCCAGACAAACGAAAGGCTCCAGAGGGATTTCACTTCTCGGAGCCTTACGTTGGATCGCTCGTGGTTCTAGCTTTTCGCTTCCGTCGCTTTCACGCCTTGGCTTGAGCTTGGAACGCTGCGAATGACCTTCAATAATATTGCTACTAAAGAAACCTGAAATCAAGCCAGCATGGCTGACCTATCTGCAGCTAATAGGCGTTGCGCATAATCTGTATTGAGTTGGATCCTCCTTGCTCGCAATCTGTGCGAGATTCGCTATCAATCGAGGGAGGGTCGCGTGGGTCGTGTCTTCCGATCACGCTGGATGAAAGAGGGCTGCGGCTATCAATCGTTGTCGGCTACGCCGGTGCCGCCTTGCATGCTTGGACGGTGTGGAACCGCTTTCGGGATGCCTATGATCGCTCCATCAAGAAGGAAGTTACCTATCGGTGCGCCGCCCACCTAAGCGATGCACAGCTTCGGCCTTACATGAACGAGATGGGCAATATCAACGTTCAGAAGCTTTGCCTGACGACCGACGATTCCTACGTCGCGCCCTATGAACTCCAAGCGGTGCGCGATGGCACCATGGACTTCAAGCCCTACGCTCAGGGATGTTGAATTGGCGCCCCGTCCGCCCGTGAAAAGCAATTATGTTATCTTTCCGAGCTGACATCGATCGCCGGTCTCGGCCTAAACCGGGAATAGCTTGCCGTATAGGCGGGCCAGCGGGGTTGACGCCACCGCGCAAAGAGACCCCACGACATCCCTCAGACGAACCATCTGATCTCAGTCTGCCTAGAGCGGGGATGGAACTGCCGGGTGGCCACTTGCTGATTTGATCGAGCGCAATGAAATCTGATCAAAGAAAACTATCCTGTTGCAGCCTCAACGCACCTTGGAGGATACGATGAACGAACCTGGCTGGCAGGATCCGCTGATGGTCACACTTGGAGTATCGATGTTCGCGATCCAATGGTTGCTGCCATCCACGTTCGGTGACCCGATAGCAGGCGACCGATTGGCATGGGCACTCATTCTCACCGGTATTGCAATGTCGCTGATCGCGGTTGGAGGCATCCTTCTTCCGGGCCGGTGGGAGGCCCTGATCGAGTTTGCGCTCGGGATCTGGATGATGGTTCTCCCGTGGGTGGGCGACCCGTACGTCGATCCGGTCGCAGCGACCTGGATCATCGTCATCGCTGGAGCGATCACCACCATAGTATCCGGCGTCTCAGCGTTCTTTCCGGCTCCACCGCGCCGGAAGCAGGAGTAACCCATGAAGTCCATGCGTTGCGAGCAACACAAGCACTTTGGAACTAGGCCGTTCCTAGAGGTGATGAGAGGACGATCGCAAAGCCTAACCGAAAGGCGAATGGTCTGCATATTTTTCCGGACTTCATAGGTGGGTCGTCGGGATGAAGTCAAAATCGACATTCTCGACTCGACCGATGGCAGCGGACCTTGGTTTGGCGACGTCGGTGTCACCTGCGAGAGGAACGAAGACGCCGCCGAAACAAGGAAATCACGCGGGTCTTCGAACGCCGGTCGAAAATCGTTCAGGATGCAGACCATGGATAGCCGGGAAAATGAAGTCACCTAATGACGTCGAATGGCATACGCGTGAGGAACTGGAGGCTCGAGCCGCATGGCGGACCTGAGGGTGCAGGCGCGGTCTCTTAGCGCAATTCATTCCAACGGTCGTGTTTCCGATGACCTGAAGACGATCAGCGATAGTTCGCAAGAAAAGGCGTGTGAGTTGCTCCGGTCGGGCTTTTACGGCATTTCGTCTTCTGAATCTTTGCTCAGGCGCGCGCGATACGGTCCTAACCTGATCAGTCATGAGCAGCGCGCGCCGGTTCTCCGTGAAATCTGGTCGCGCGCAAATAGCCCTCTGAACGCCCTTCTGCTATCACTGTCACTCGTATCCTATTCCCTTGGAGATATCCGCGCCGCGATCGTCATATCGGCGATCGTCATTCTTTCCGTCGGCATGGCCTTCATCCAGGAACACCGCTCCAGCAACGCTGCCGCGAAGCTTCGCGCCATGGTGCGGTCCCTTGCGACCGTTCACCGTCCTGAGGGCGCGATCGACAGAACCGAGGAGATCGCTGTCGAGGATCTCGTTCCAGGTGACGTTATACAACTTTCGGCCGGTGATCTTATTCCTGCCGACGTGCGTCTTCTGACGGCGACCGACCTCTATGTGAACCAATCCGCCTTGACCGGGGAGACAATGCCTGTCGAAAAGCAGGCAATGTGTCGCCCTCATCGAATGGAAAGCCCACTGGATCGAAAAAACCTCTGCTACGTAGGATCAAACGTCGTGAGTGGGTTTGGTCGCGCGCTGGTCATCAAGACAGGTGCCAGCACATTCTTTGGAGCGTTGGCCGAAAAGGTTGTAGCGCAACAGGAGAAAACCGCTTTCGATCGTGGGATCAATCGCTTCACTTGGCTTATGATCGGCGTCACGCTCGTCCTTGCTCCCCTCGTCTTTGTCATCAATTGGGTGACCAAGGGGGACTGGCTTCAAGCCCTGCTCTTTGCGGTCGCTATCTGCGTTGGATTGACACCAGAGATGCTGCCGATGGCGGTGACCATCAATCTCGCCAAAGGTGCTTTGGCCATGGCCAGGTCGCGGGTCATCGTCAAGCGTTTGAACGCCATCCAGAATCTCGGCGCAATGGACGTCCTTTGTACAGACAAGACTGGAACGCTCACGCAAGACAAGATTATCCTGAAGCAGCACGTCGACATGCATGGGAGGGATTCACAGAAGGTCCTGCATTACGCCTATCTCAACAGTTACTTCCAGTCGGGCCTGAAAAATCTCCTCGACATTGCGGTTCTGGAGCATGGCGACGTGCACGACGCTCTTGGAGTAGACGAGCATTTCGAAAAAGTCGGGGAGATACCGTTCGATTTTTCCCGGAGACGCCTGTCGGTTATCGTTGCCGATCGGCAAGACAGGCATGTGCTGATCTGCAAAGGAGCCGTTGAGGAGATATTCAGCGTCTCGACGCACTACGAGGATGCGGGAACGATTGGAACCCTGGATGCGGGACACCTGGAGACAGCAAAGAAAGAAACTGTAGTCTTGAACAAGAGCGGCTTTCGCGTCGTCGCGGTCGCCTACAAGGAAATGCAAGCGATAAAGACGAACTACAGCGTAAAGGACGAATGCGCTATGGTGCTTCTTGGGTATATCTCTTTCCTCGATCCACCGAAGGAGAGTGCGCCAAAGGCCATCGCGGCGCTAAAAGCCAGCGGCGTACAGGTCAAAATCCTCACAGGAGACAATGAGGTCATCACGCGAAAGATCTGCGGTGACGTTGGTATCGAAGTCGAGGATGTTCTTCTTGGTCCCGACCTTGAAAAAATGGACGATCACGCGGCCAGGACCGCGGCGGCTTCAATTCATGTATTTGCAAAGCTGACACCGGCTCAAAAAGAACGCATCGTCAGTCTCCTGCAGGCAAGTGGCCGTGTCGTCGGTTTCTTAGGGGATGGAATCAATGATGGACCTGCGCTGAAGCGGGCGGATGTGGGGGTTTCCGTCGATAGCGCCGTCGACATCGCCCGTGAGTCGGCCGACATCATCTTGCTTGAGAAGAGCTTGCTGGTGTTGCGCGACGGCGTACTGGAGGGGCGAAGAGTATTTTCGAACATCACCAAGTACATCAGGATGAGCGCAAGCTCAAACTTCGGTAATATGTTCAGCGTCCTTGGGGCAAGTATTTTTCTGCCATTCATGCCCCTGACGGCAATTCAGGTCCTGACTAACAATCTGCTTTATGACATCTCTCAAACGGCCATACCTACGGACAGGGTGGACGAGGATTATGTATCCTTGCCAAGGCGATGGGACATCACCGGTGTTTTCAGATTCATGATACTGCTCGGACCGGTCAGCTCGATCTTCGACTATCTGACCTTCGCCGTCATGCTGATTTCGTTCGGAGCGTGGACCAATCCGGCACTATTCCAGACGGGGTGGTTCGTAGAATCGTTGCTCACTCAGACCTTGATCATTCATATCATCCGAACCGCGCGCATACCATTCCTTGAGAGCGTTGCCAGTCCAGCCCTTATCGTTACAAGTCTTCTCATAGCAGTGGTGGGTATTGCCTTGCCTTTCACAGGCCTCGGCGCGGCTCTCGGTTTCGTATACCTTCCGCTTCTTTACTGGCCATTGCTCGCAGTTATCCTTCTCCTCTACGCACTCCTTGCCCAATTGGTGAAGGTCTACTTTGTCCGCAGATGGGGCCCTTAAGACAGGAATGATCGTTGAAAACGCAATGACACCGTCGCCGATAACGATAGGCGAGTCCGCCACGGTCTTCGTTGCAGCGAGCCTCATGCTCCCAAATCGGATTAGCGGCCTTCCTATCGTGGACGATGACGGTGTGCTGATCGGTATGATCAGCGGAAGCGACTTCCTGAGGCGCCACGAACTCAAGACCGACCGCAGAAGATCATGGTTGCAGATTTTTCTGACAAGCCCAGGCAAAATGGCCGATGAATACGTTCGCACCCACGGCCGCCTTGTAAAGGAGGTGATGAACCCGCACCTGCTCGTCACAACTCCCACGGCAGCTCTTTCTGACGCTGTGCTCCTAATGGAGCGAAACTGCGTCAAACGGTTGCCAGTTGTTTCGGAGGGCAGACTGGTTGGCATCATTTCGCGATCCGACCTGTTGCGCGCGCTGGCGAGAACGCAAAACCTCTCCGTGCCGTCGGTCGAAGACACCACGATCCAGGATGCCGTCGAGGCCGAGCTTGCGAAGCAAACCTGGAGCAGAAACGGACTCATCCGCTGTCAGGTGAGAAACGGCATAGCCGAACTTGCCGGTACCATCTTTGACGAACGCGAGAGGCTCGCTGCCAAGGCCGCCGCCGAGAACGTACCAGGCGTGAAATCGACAACAGATCACCTGATCTGGATCGATCCCTACTACCGAGTCGCCCTGCCACCACCGGCAGGCAACGAGGAACGGATTTAATATTTGCTGTCGAGCGGGGCGCGAGGAGCCACGACTAAAAACGAACCAGGCTCCTCGCAAATGTCTCGGTATCTCATCCCCGCGACAGCGAGACTCTAGCAAAGGCGTGGTAAACAAACTCCTACTGCGCTGAGAAATCGGCGACACGGGCTGGAGCTTGGGAAAATTGCAGGGTCGCTCCGACCAGCAGCTGATTGGGCGAGGCGAGGTCGTCATCTCCACGAAATCAGCGCCCGACACATTCGGATCCGAAGCTGATCCTATGGTTACATTAGCAAAACACGATCTGCGAAATTACAAACGTTTGCTGTAAATGATATCCCAGATTGATCTCCATCAAGGAAGCCTTCGTTCCCTCCCCTAAACTTCCGCAGCTAGTATCGGTGAACCATTCAGGACCTGAGATCGTCTCTCCACGTCGATGCTGGTCCTGCTTTCGAGGCGGATTTTGCGAATGCTCATTGGCTGCAGCATGTTTGAGAGAACAAGGCGCGATAAGGAATTGAGCGATCGGCCTTTCGCGCATGGACTTGCGGCAGTGTTGTCGACCCATGAGCAAGCCGGTCAATCCGGTGTCCTTTTTAAAGCTAGCTACGGGACGCTTTGGATACGCAACCCACGACCCCGACCGTATTCATTGGCTCGAAGTCAAAAAGCTCGACTGCTGCAGCCGGATCGTCTTCCTTCGGAAAGGTGAGACGGTCGCTCGATCAAGAAGAAGAGCGATAAAGAGGGAAGGAGACAGACAATGCTGTCCACTGATCGGGATTCCAAACCGGGCGGCGAGCATTTCGCCGTTCCAACCCAAGGGGAAGTCGAAGGAAAGCTCATGGTGTCAGAATTGGTCGCTGTCGCCTGTCTCCAGGAACTCTTGAGGAAGGAACGTGCGCCAGTCATCGAAAGGGTTCGGCGTCGGATCCTGCGTGATCTGAAGCACCGCTGCCGCACGTTGCAACTCACCGCGGATGACGAAAAGACGACCGGTGACTATGCACTGCAGATTCTGGCTGCAGCTGTGGATGAAGCGAGATCCAGATAGAGTTACGGACAAGCGGGGATCCCCATGAGCAAGGACGTGGGCGTTGCTTTCAATGTCGGTTCATCGAGCGTGAAGATTGGCATGTTCGACATTGGCTCCGGGTGCGCGGAGCGTATTGGTCGCGCGACGTTACTCTTGGGTCAGCATCCACGGCTTAGATACCAGGTAGCCGACGAGGTCGAAGATATCGCACTACCTGCGGCGGAAAGCAGCTTCGGCACCAGGGCAACTTCAACCGTTCTTGATCGATTGTTGAACGGTGATTTTCACATTGGATTTGTCGGCCACCGTGTCGTGCACGGCGGGTTGGCCTTCAAAGGACCTGTGCTTCTGAACGGCAGCGTCATATCGCAAATCCAAAACTTGGCCCCCATGGCACCCCTTCACCAGAAACAGGCGCTGGATCTCATCGACGCTGTCTTTTCCCTATACCCCCGTGTGGTGCAGACAGCCTCGTTCGACACGGCCTTCCATGCCTCTCAATGCAGCCTCGCGAGCCGGTTGGCCATTCCCAACGCTATGCACGAAGCTGGCATACGGCGATACGGATTTCATGGTCTCTCGTATAAATATGTCGCAGGGTTCCTCAAGAAATTTGCGCCTTACGCCGGCGGCGGCAGAGTTGTGTGCGCCCATCTCGGATACGGCGCCAGTCTTTGCGGCATGGTCGATGGGGTCAGTATTGATACCAGCATGGGCTTTTCCGCTCTCGACGGCATCCCGATGGCAACGCGCCCAGGAGCGCTCGATCCAGGCGTGTTGATCCATCTGCTCAGATCGCAATTTCCCGATGCCGACAAACTCGAAGATTTTCTTTATCACCGGTGCGGCCTTCTTGGCGTCTCGGGAATAAGCGGTGATACCCAGGTCCTGCTAGAGGACTTCCGGCCGAGCGCCAGGGAAGCACTTGATCTGTTTTGTTTCAGAATTGCCGGAGAGATCGGTCGGCTTGCCGTATCGATCGGGGGCATTGACGCGCTGGTCTTTACAGGCGGCATCGGCGAACACCAGCCCGAGATCCGCAAAGGCATCGAAAGACACCTGTCATGGATGGGGCTTACGCTGAACGAAGCGGCCAACAGAACAAACGCACCCGTCCTTAACGCCAGGGACAGTGCTGTTGCAGCGTTCGTCGTCCACACAGACGAGGAGCAGGTCATCGCCGACGAAGCACTTGCTGTCATCAATCAACACCGACTTCGTTGAAGGAGTTCGAAATGGGAGACAACATCGCAATGCTCGACCAGGAGCTCGGGCTCATTGACCGCTATTGGCGCGCCGCAAACTATCTTTCGGTCGGTCAGATCTATCTCATGGACAACCCGCTTCTTAACGAACCACTGAGGCCCGAGCAGATCAAGCCACGGCTCCTTGGGCATTGGGGAACGACGCCGGGCCTGAACTTCATTTACGCTCACCTTAACCGCATCATCAAACACCGCGGCGCAGATATCCTTTACATATGCGGCCCGGGTCACGGCGGACCGGGAATGGTCGCAAATACCTATCTGGAAGGGACCTACAGCGAGGTGTATCCGGAGGTAACGGAAGATGCCGACGGCCTACGCAGGCTCTTCAAGCAATTCTCGTTTCCTGGCGGGATTCCGAGCCATGTGGCGCCAGAAACGCCCGGTTCGATCCACGAAGGCGGCGAGCTTGGCTATGCTCTCGTTCATGCTTTTGGGGCCGTCTTTGACAATCCGGGCCTGGTCGTAGCCTGCGTCGTTGGCGACGGAGAAGCCGAAACCGGCCCTCTGGCTGCCGCCTGGCATTCCACCAAGTTTCTCAATCCAGTCCGCGACGGGGCGGTCCTACCGATCCTGCATCTCAACGGTTACAAAATAGCCAATCCGACAGTCCTCGCCCGCACACGCGATGGCGACCTCGAAAGCCTGTTCTGGGGCTATGGCTACCAGCCGATATTTGTCGAGGGACATGACCCGGCAGAGATGCATCGGAAAATGGCAAAGGCCCTCGATGAAGTTTTTGATCTCATCGAAGCCCTCCAAAGGGATGCCCGCTCGGCCAGTGAGTATGAAGGCGTCCCACGATGGCCAATGATCGTCTTACGCAGCCCAAAAGGCTGGACCGGTCCGAAAGAGGTCGATGGCAAGAAGGTGGAGGATTTCTGGAGAGCCCATCAGGTTCCCGTTTCAAACTGCCGCGCCGACGAAGGCCATCGCAAGATCCTCGAAGACTGGATGCGAAGCTATAAGCCAGAGGAATTGTTTGACTCCCGCGGCCGCCTGAAGGAGGAGCTGCGCGAGCTAGCACCCAAAGGCGAAAAGAGAATGGGTGCGATAACATTTGCAAATGGCGGGCGACTGCGAACGGAACTCATCCTCCCGGAAATTGCGCAACACGCAGTCGAGCTCGGCGATCGCGGGTCGAACCTGATGCAGTCGACGGAGGTTCTGGGACGGTATTTGCGTGACGTCCTTCGCCTCAACGCCGCCCACAGCAACTTTCGTATCTTCGGACCTGACGAAACCGAGTCCAATCGTCTCGGGAGCGTTTTTGAGGAAACGGACCGGGTCTGGATGCAAAAGATCGAGGACTACGACGTTCATCTTGGCCGCGATGGAAGGGTCATGGAGGTCCTCAGCGAGCATCTCTGCCAGGGTTGGCTCGAGGGCTACCTTCTCACCGGACGCCACGGATTCTTTTCGTGCTACGAAGCGTTCATCCATATCGTTGACTCGATGTTCAACCAGCATGCAAAATGGCTAAAGGTATCTCGCGAACTGCCGTGGCGAAAACCGATCTCATCACTGAACTACCTTCTTACGTCGCATGTCTGGCGGCAGGACCACAATGGCTTCTCCCACCAGGACCCCGGCTTCGTGGATCTCGTCGCAAACAAGAAATCTGACATCGTTCGAATTTACCTTCCTCCTGACGCCAACACCCTCTTATGGACCGGTGATCACTGCCTTCGCACCTTTAATCGCATCAATGTGATCGTGGCTGGAAAACAACTGCAAGCACAGTACTTGTCGATGGATGAAGCCATCTTGCACTGCGAGGCTGGCCTTGGCGTCTGGGACTGGGCGAGCTTCGAAAACGATACCCTGACCCCTGACGTCGTGATGGCATGCGCCGGCGACGTGCCAACGATGGAAACGCTTGCGGCGGTCATGCTTCTCCATGAAGCGATTCCTGAACTGAAGATCAGGACCGTCAATGTCGTGGACCTTTTGAGCCTGCAAGATCCGGATCAACATCCCCATGGGATGGACCATCAGAGGTTCGATGAAATTTTCACGGCCGACAAGCCCGTCATCTTCGCTTATCACGGCTATCCGAGTCTCATTCATCGCTTGACCTATAGACGGACGAACCACGAGAACATCCATGTGAGAGGCTTTATAGAGGAAGGAACGACGACCACGCCGTTCGATATGGCTGTTATGAACGAAATCGATCGGTATCATTTGGCACTGGAGGCGATCAGACGGATTCCAGGTCTCGCCGTTAAGGTGCCGGACGAGGTGCAGGCGCTGAATGCCAAGCTTGTCGAACATGCTGCTTTCATCAGGCAATACGGCGAGGACATGCCAGAGATTGCTGGCTGGAGATGGCGGCGTGTGGAGCACTGAGGCTATACGCCGCGGTTACCGTCACTGATCTGAACCGTTCAAACTGTATCGCTTTGGTAGAGGTTTCCGCTGCCTTTTCCTGGCTAGAAAAGGCACGGAAGAGGCTGAAACGAAGTCGGCTCAGTACGACTGACAAATGTGACAGTCATCGGATTGTAGATGCCCACAAGTTCGTAGAGTTCGCGGGTGATGTCGTCCGCCTCGCCGGCGCGTATGGCAATCACCCCCTTCCTCGTGGCCAGTCATCGCGGCTAGGATGACGCTCCGCCGTGTTTCGATATGCCGCCGCCTCCCTCCGCCCGACCTCTGTTTGCAGTCGCGGCTGTAGCAACTGGAAGCTCGACGACGGACAAGCCGCCAAGCCGACAGGCAACCTTAGTGTGGTGCAAAGCCGATTCTTGGAAAATGATCACGAGGAGGTTTTTCCCGTCCCAGCTTCAATTCTATGTCTTAGCGTGTGAAGCATCTTCCACTGCCCCACTCGCAGCAAGCCAGATGGTCACTGCCGCTGCCCCTGCGTCAGGACTGCCGATTACGCGCCCACCGATATAGCTGGCCCGCCCAAGCTTTGGCCGCATGTCAATCGTTCGTCGCATGCCCTCCTCTGCCGCCGTCACGGCTCGTTCCCATGCTTCCTTCAGAGGAAGTCCCGCGGCGATTTGCTCCTCGAACGTTGAGGCCGCGGGTTGCAATGCGTCTACCATTGTGCGGTCGCCGGGCGTTGCTCCGCCCAGTTCGGATATCGCCTGGACGGCGGCCGCAAACGCAGCGGCGACATCGCTCGCAGACGGCTCGTCGATCGTAGCCAGATGCCTGGACGCCCGCATCAGTCCGGCAGCGTAGAAGGGACCTGAACTCCCAGCGATTGCTCTTCTGACACGATCGGCGGCTGTAGATAACCCTTTTGAGACGGAAGAGAATGCGCCCTCCGGTAGGTCCAGGATGGCCTCAGCCCCGCGACGCATGCTCGCCCCGAGATCGCCGTCACCCGAAATTCCGTCCAGCGTGGCAAGGTGATCTTCCGCTGCAATCAATGCGCGTGCGGCGGAGGCAAATATCTCCTGCAGACGCCGGCCGGCGGGTGAGACGTTTGCTTGATCTTCCTGCGCCACAATCGGGAGATCGTGCGGACTGGGCACTGCCACCAAGGGCTCCGCGTTCACAAGGCCGCCGCCCGGCCAGGCTTGCGCTTCGACCGGCATATCGAAAAACGGCAAGTCTCGAGATGTCACAGGCATGACCGACAGTGAAAATCCTTGCATATCGAGCGCTGATAGGAACGTGCCAGCCCAGGCCCGTACAACCGTCACCCCACCCTTGGCGAGGCTTCGTAGTGCGCTTCTGGCGAGGATTGCAAGCTCTAGCGGCGGCGTTGAACCGAGCCCGTTCACGAGCAGAACGGCCTCGTCTCCTCTCCGGACCTTGCCGTCAACCAGGATCGTCTTCAAAGTCAGTTCGACCAATTCATCGGCGCTCGCAATCTCCATGCGGAAAACTCCCGGCTCGCCGTGAATGCCGAGCCCAACCTCGACTTCCTTCTCTCCAAGGACAAAACCAGGTTTCCCGACGGAGGGGAGGATGCAGGTTCCGAGCGAGATTCCCATCGAGGAAACCCGCTGTGCTGCATCTCTCGCGATTGCGGCCACAGCCGCAAGGCAATGTCCTTGAGCCGCTGCGGCTCCTGTTATCTTGTGAACGAGAACCGTGCCGGCGAGGCCGCGCCGTCTGTCTGGAGCTACCGTATCGCGCAAAGCGGCATCGTCAGCGACAACAACAATCTCGACCGGAATCCCCTCTGCCCTCGCGATTTCGGCTGCAAGTCCAAAGTTCAGCCTGTCGCCGGTATAGTTCTTGACGATGAGCACAGCACCGGCCGGCCCACTGACGGCCCTGATGGCAGACAGTACGGCGTCGGAACTCGGCGACGTGAAGACGTCACCCGCAACCGCAGCCGTCAACATGGATCGGCCCACGTAACCTGCATGTGCCGGTTCATGTCCGCTTCCACCACCAGAGATCACGGCAACGGGACGAGCCGCTGCGTCTGGCAGGCCGGATTGTATGACGATGTTCTCGTCGGAAAGAAGGGCAGTGCCAGGCGATAGCGCAACGGCACCCTCCAGCGCTTGCCGGACGACCTCTTCCGGGCGATTTATCAGTTTCTTCATCTGCACTCCTGATTGACTCGACTTTTGATTTCCGTGGTGATTGGGACCTGGCTAGTACCTACGGACAGGTTCTGGCAAGAAGACTTGGCAGGGCACTGCGGTGGGCTCGAAGCCGCGCGCGTCCCTGTAACCGGTGCTCGATAATTCGGGCGGCAATAGAAGCCGGCCATGCAAGGCTGAAATAGAGCAACGCCGTAAGCGCGAAGACGTGCAACGGAAGGAAACTCTCAGACATCAGTTCGCGTGACACCAAAGTCAGCTCAGGAACAGATATTAGGGCGCAGATCGAACTGTCCTTCATAAGAGAGACGAGATTGATCAACAAAGGTGCTACCGACTGCCGGATGGCCTGCGGCAATAGAATAAGCCTGAAGGCTGCCAGTGGCGTCAGACCGGCAGCAAGAGCAGCCTCGCGCTGACCAGCGGGAATTGCACAGAAACCGGCACGAAAAACCTCCGCCAGGTAGGCCGCATAGACCGCGGAAAGCCCGAGCGTACCGGCCATGAATGCCGACAAGGTAACGCCCGCTCCCGGAAGAGCGAAATAGAGCAGATAGAGGATCACAAGAATGGGCACGCCGCGAGCAACCGTAATGTAGACGCGCGCGACCAGTTGCGGAACAAGTGCACGCCGCGAGCGCAGGTACTCGATCAACAGGGCCAGCATGACAGCCAGACAGAATCCTGACGCGGTTAAAGAGAGGGTCAGGTGAAGTCCGTGAAGGAGACGCGGACCCCAGTCAGCGATGTTGTTGGAAATGATTTCAATGAACATCATTCAATCCCCAGTTTCTGCTCGATCAGGGCGACGGACCGCGCAACGACGCTGGTCAGGATCAAATAGACAGCGGCAGCACCGGCGTAGATCAGTGTCGTCTCGAAGGTTTCGTTGACGAGCTGTCTTGCATTGAAGAGGATCTCGGGCGCGGCGATGGCCGCGACCAGGGACGTATCTTTGACAAGCGAGACCGCGTAGTTTCCGATGGAAGGGAGCGCAAGTCTCAACCCCTGCGGGACCACGATCAGCCGGAATGCAGCGAACGGCGTGAGGCCGATTGACGCCGCTGCCTCGCTTTGCCCGACCGGGACGGATTGAAATCCCGAGCGGAAGATATCGACGCAGATAGCACCGCCGATCATGCCTAATCCGGCGACGCCCGCTGCGATTGAGGACAGCCTGAGCCCGAGCGACGCCAGACCGAAGTAGAGAAGAAAGAGGAAGGTCAGGCTCGGAATGTTGCGCAGGCTCTCGACATAAAAACGGATGGCGATCCGCAGCAGGCTGTTGTCTGACAGAAATTCACTGGTTGCCAGAGCGACGCCGATAATGAGAGCCACGATGAGCGATCCAGCGGTCACCTCGATAGTTACTGCCGCGCCTGAAACGAGTGCTCCTGCAAGCGTGCCAGCAAACGTGTCATCCATGATCCCGTCCCCCAAGCTGCAGGCTCGCAAGAAACTGCTTCAGGCGGGGCGTTTGCGGGTCATCCAGAACCGTCTTGGCCGGACCTTCCTCAATGATACGGCCGCCATCCATGAAGATGATGCGATCGGCAACCTCGCGCGCAAAGGCAATTTCATGCGTGACGAGCACCATCGCCCGACCTTCTTGCGCGAGTTCCTTTATGACTGTCAGGACCTCCCCGACCAGTTCCGGGTCGAGCGCGGACGTCGGCTCGTCGAAAAGCAGCAACTTCGGCTGCTGGGCAAGCGCGCGGGCGATCGCAACACGCTGCTGCTGTCCGCCAGAGAGCCGATGCGGCATATCATCGGCCTTCCGCGAAAGATGGACCTTTGCGAGCAGTTCGCCAGCAAGCTTCTCCGCCTCTCGATGCTTCAGCCCCCTAACTTTTGTCGGCTGCAGTGCCACGTTGGCGCGAACTGACAAATGTGGCCAGAGATGGAAGTGCTGGAAAACCATGCCTATGTCGGCTCGTTGCGGCGCCATCTCACGTTCACTCATCAAACGCCCGTTCCTTCGACGACCGATCAGTGTCCCTTCCAGGCGAATTTCGCCTTCGCTTGGCGGCTCGAGAAAATTGATCGCTCTCAAACAGGTCGATTTGCCCGATCCACTGGGGCCAATCAGCACAACGCGCTCTCCCCGACGCAAATTAAAGGAGATGCCGTTGAGAACCCTCAACGGTCCAAATGATTTTCCGAGGTCTTTAACCTCAAGAAGCACGTCGGCGGCCATCGTGACCTCCTTTTCTGTGAGGAGCGGCCGTTTCACCGGCCGCTGATGTTCAATGGTCACAAACCGGTGGTTTCCAATCGGCAGGTCGGTCAACGCCTGCCCTGAAATTCTCTGCAGACGGTGTGTAGTTTGCCTCGCTGATATTGCCGTAGAGCTTGCCGATCGACTTGATCTGGCACGAGGCCCATAGGCCACGGATCTCCTTGCTCAGTGCCGCCGCCAGGTCTGCATTTTCCTTGGATAGACCGAACACATATTGACGCCCAAGGCCGGTCAGGAGTGGGAAGTCAGGGTTGTTATCGGTGAAGGCCAGGTTGACGAGACCCCAATCAGGGTTCTTCGACAGCGCATAGTCGATGACCGGTGGGTCTCCGACCAGCGCTTCGACACGACCAGCCAGCAGGTCGCGCAGCGCAGCATCAGTGCTGTCGTAAAGCGATAGCTCCAGGCCCGGGATCTTCCTGAGCTCCGGCAGGAAGGAGAATCCCGTCATCGATCCGACCTTGCGGTTTTCCAGATCCTTGAGGCTATGCCACCCAGCGTCCTTCCTGGAGGTGATACCATTCTGGAAATAGCCGGTCGGGTCGCTCATCGACAGGGTTTCGGCCCGTTGCTTTGTCCAGGCGACATTGCCTCCGATGACATCCACACGACCTGTCTGCACCGCCGCAATTGCGCCTGACCACTCCATCGGAACCGGCCTTATTGTCAAACCCAGCTTTTCGGCAGCAATCTGCAGGATGTCGCCGTCATAGCCGGCAAGTTTTCCACCGCGCGCCACCAGCCCCGGCATATCACCAGTGACGGCGACAGAAAGAACGCCCGGTTCGGCAAGGTGATAAGCCGGCTCGGCGGCAAACGCAGAGCTCCATTGAAGGCTTGCCGTCAACGCAAGCGCTCCTCCAAGCAGTTGAACGAAGGAATATCGCACGTCTGTTCCCCTTTCTTTTCCTCTTTCAGGGTTGGCCCGCCGGCGTGAGTGCCGGCTGGAATCGTGTCATGGACAGGCCGGCAATCGAAGTCGGCGAGTGACCATCAAGACAAAGTTCGCAAAGGACTGCGCCCACGGCTGGCCCCAGCTGGAAACCATGACCGGAAAAGCCAAAGGCATGAAAAAGACCGCTCACGTTCGGACTTTCCCCTACAATCGGAAGGCCGTCTGGCATGCGTCCCTCGATGCCGGTCCAGCTGCGGACGAGGAGAACATTGGCAAGCTCAGGCACCATGGCGATCGCCTCGGCAGCAGCTTCCATTGTCACGTCAGCCAGAGGTCGGGCTCGTTGCAAGTCCCGATCGGCAGAGCCGAGACCTGCCCCGAAAATGACGCTGCCATGGGCCGCCTGGCGGATGTAAATACCGCCTCCGCAAATTCCGAGATTTGGTCCGATCAAAGGTGCGATGGGTTCTGTCACGCACATGTTCGGCGCCATGACGCCCTCTTCGACATGATCGTCGAATTGCGCGGCGAATGCCGAACCCCAGGCCCCCGCCGTATTAACGAGGCGCCGCGCCTTGACAGGAACCGGATCGTTTTCGAGATGTAATACGAATCCTTCCGAACAAGTGGCCGCGGTTCTGACGGCTACACCCTCGCGAATGTGAGCGCCCCAGGCCCGCGCGGCGCGCGCGAAGGCAGGCGCCACAAGACGTGGATTTGCCTGCCCGTCCTCGCCGCAGAATGACCCACCCGGATAATGCCCGGAAAGATAAGGGAAGCGGCGCTTCAGATCGCTGGCATCGAGGATTGCAGCATAGATGTCGTGCTCGGCAAGCAACCGCTGATGCGCGATCAGCTCCATCATATCCACGTCATTGCGGGCGAGTTTCAAATGGCCGGTCACCGCGAACTCACAGCTGGTGCCAACCAGTTGCTTCAGATTACCCCAGATGGCCCGGCTGCGCCTCGACAGTGGGAGCTCCGCCGGATGGCGTCCTTGTTGACGCACGCCACCATAGTTCACGCCGCTAGCCTGGGCGCCGCACCGCCCTCGCTCCAGCAGGACCACGGATGCGCCTTTCAAAGCCGCGTGCAGTGCCGTGGAGCACCCCGCAAGGCCGCCCCCGATAATGGCGAGGTCATAGAGACTGGTCATGACAGTCCCTTTGCAAGCTCGCAAAGTGGAACCGGCTTGATCGGAGCCTGAGCGCGGATGCGGCCAACAGACTCGATCGGGACGCCGCCGGTTGCCGCAATAAGCTCAGCCGTGGCTTGTCCGCAGATACGGCCCTGGCACCTGCCCATGCCCACGCGACAAAACGCCTTTATCCGATTGATCTCGGTCTCGCCTGACGCAAGCACTGCCTGCCGGATTGTGCCGGCCGTCAACTCTTCGCACCGGCATACCGTAACTTCGTCGGGAATTTCCGAAGCCTTCGCGTGCGGATACGCAAAGACCTTGTCCAGTGCCCTCCTGAATCGCGCCGATCTCTCCACAAGTCGACGATCGCGGCGCAAACGCGCGTGGGCACCATATCCAGCGTCGACGAGCAATGCAGAGGCAGCAATTCTTCCTGTTAACTCCGCAAGTCCGCTGCCTCGAACTGACATCCCATCGCCGGCAAGATAGACGTTCGATATCGTCGAGCGCCCGTCGAGATCTGCGCGTGGCAGCCATTGCCGTTGTCCCTCGTCGAAATCGAATTCAGCGCCGAGCAGATCCGCGATTTGAGACTCGGCTTTCAAACCATGCCCGATGGCTAGCGCATCGCAGGCCAGGATCCTCTCGCGCCGGCGGTGCCTGAAAACCAATGCGGCGACTTTTTCATCAGCGCCACAGATCACTTCGATGGGTTCGGCGCCCTGATGAATGGCAACGCCTCGTGCCCGCAGTGCAGCCATGTAGTAGAGACCTCTGACGAAGATGGCCTTGCCGCTCGCCAGTGCTGGAACATGGCGCCAGGCACGATGCGGTCTGCCCGTCTCGAGAACGGCAACTACGCACGCGCCGGCCAAGGCATATTGGTAGGCGACGAGATAGAGTAACGGGCCAGTACCCGCAAACAGGACGCGGCGGCCAACGAGGGAAGCATCTGCCTTTAGGGCGACCTGAGCGCCGCCGAGACTGTAAACTCCGGGAGCAGTCCAGCCCTTAACCGGAAACAGGCGATCCATCGCCCCCGATGCGATGACGAGGCTCGACCATGGTTGCACGGAAGCCCTGCCGGCATTGACGACGTGGAGCATCCCAACGGCTGCGCCCCAGATCTGGGTGTTCGGCCGGTAGTCAATGTCGCTCCTCAACGACGCGACTGCGTTGAAATTCGCGAGAGCTCTTGCGGTATCGAACCCATAGAGCTGGCTTGTCGGTCGCATCAGCTCCGGTTGCGGTTGCCGAAAGACCTGCCCGCCAAATTCAGGTGCCTCATCAATGAGGACTGGTTTCACACCGGCCTCAACGAGTACGCCAGCTGCCGCAATGCCCGCGGGACCGGCGCCTATGATCACGATCGGCGCAGTCATGGCAGGTCCTCCCGTGTTGTCATCAGCTGCATCCCCTCCTCGACGCGGGTCGTACAGGCCCGCAATCGACGACCGTCCGCCTGCCAGATCCAGCAGTCCTGGCAGGCGCCCATCATGCAGAAACCGCCGCGCCTTTCTTTCGAGAACTCGGAGTTGCGCACGTAGCCAATCTCCGAGCGGAGAGCGGTCAGAACGCTCTCGCCCCGCCTTGCTGATACCGGGCGCCTGTCAACGGTGATGTTGACTGGCGCAGCCACGGCTACGACCAGTCGTGGCGGCCCGGAATCCTGCTTTCTGGCCATTTCGAACCTCACTCCCGCATTTGTTGTTGACAGGCTATGCATCCACATTATGGATGTCAACGCGTGTAGCTATCCACTTTCAACTTGTTCTCACTGGGGATGTTCGAAACTTGAGTACTACCTTGAAGAGTATTGGAGCTTTTGGGGATTCCTACGCCCTGATGGCGTTGGCAAATTCCTGCAGAGCGGCAACGGATGTGCCCGAACCTGCTCTTGACGCCGCCCGCAGAACCCTCCTGGACACCTTGGGTGTTTCGGCAGCGGGTTCCGCGACTGCCGGCGGCAATGCCTCCCATGCTGCCGCCCCGACCATCTGGGGCAGCGGAGGCTCTTCCGTCTGGTTTTCCGCGACGAAACTGCCGCCAGCGGGAGCGGCGTTCGTGAATGCGACCTATGCTGCTGCCCTGGATCTCGATGATGGTCATCGAGGGGCATCCGGACATCCGGCGGCTGCAATTATCCCGGCCGTCCTTGCGGTCGGCCAAACGACAAATGCCAGTCCGGCACAGCTGTTGACTGCCATCGTGCTCGGCTACGAGGTCGCCGTCAGGGCCTCGGCCGCGCGTGACATCGCAAGCCTGCGCACGACCGACAGCGGGCTATGGTGTGGTCTTGGCGTCGCAGCGGCTGCAGGGTGGCTAGCCGGCCATTCCACGCCAGTCATTGCGCATGCGATGGCGATCGCCGGGCAGACGTCGACATCTCAGGCCGCGACCGGCTGGACACAGCTTGGCCACACCGTCAAGGAAGGGATCCCCTGGGCTACGGCAAATGGTCTCCAGGCCCTTGCTCTGGCGGCTAGCGGCCACAGAGGACCATTGGATCTTCTCGACGATCCTGTTGCTTACGATCGTGCCGCGCTCATTGAAAACTTTGGACGCGACTGGGCGATCGAGCAGGCCTATTTCAAGATCTACAGCTGCTGTCGGTGGGCTCATGCCGCAATTGATGGTGCGCTCATCCTCAAGAGTCTGATGCAGGTCTGCGACAGTGAGATTGAAAGCATCGTCGTCGAAACCTTCGATCGGGCGTTGACACTTCCCAACCAGAGCGAACCGCAATCGAGCGAGGCCGCGCAATACAGCATCCCCTTTTGCGTTGCTCTTGCCTTGATCCATGGTCCCGAGGCACTGCTGCCGCTCAAGGACGATCACCTCAAGGATCGGTCCGTGACCAATCTTGCTGGGCGAATTCGATTGACGAGCGCAGATGACTATATCGGCGTCTTTCCCGCCGCCACGCCAGCACGTGTCACCATGATCGCCAACGGCCGCCGCCACAAGACAGTCGAGATTTGTTTGCCCAAGGGTGAACCTAAAAATCCGCTATCGGATGCAGATCTGAAGCGAAAGTTTGAAAGGCTCGCTTCCATGGGGGCTCTGACCGCGGACGTCGCGCAAGAGATCTTCGATGTTGTGAACCGTCTCCGCTTTCATGACGCGACCGATCTTTTCGCCGCGCTTGGACCGCGCGAGAGCAGCAAACTGGACGCGCTACGGACGTCGGTGGTCGGCGACTGACGCGGAACGGACAAACGAATCTACATCTGCGACCGAACGGCTCGAACAGGCTGCACAACAGCCTGACTGTTGCACAGCTCCGTTCTGCTCGGGCATGGTTGCCCGGCCGATCGGAGTTTGGAGCGAAACGGAAGCGCTGGCAAATCTTTCGGGTCATCCGGTCTGCATAAGAACTTACTTGGAAGTCGGGCCGGCGCGGCCTTGCGACCAACAACGCTTTCTGCCATTCATCGAAGGACATGACGCGGAAAAAGCAATCCAAAAATGGGCGCACGGCCAGACCAAAATCGCTCTTGAAACAGCTGGCAGCCGTCCCGGAGAAGCTCTTCACGGGAAAGTTTAGGCAGCAATTCGCGGCCATATGCTTTCGATACAAGGCCGATCGGCAAACGATCGAGATTCTGATGGTCACATCCCGCGACAGTGGACGCTGGATCATCCCCAAGGGTTGGCCGATAGAAGGCAAGGAGCCTTACAAGACGGCTGCAATCGAGGCATTTGAAGAAGCTGGTATGCGTGGGAAAGTCAGGAAGAAACCGATCGGCAGATACACCTACCTGAAGCTGCTGGGAGATGGCGACGTTGTGCCTTGTATCGTCGATGTCTTTCAAATCGAGATCAAAGAGTCGCACGGAAACTTCAAGGAGCGTGGCGAGCGAACGATTGTCTGGGTAAGTCCGGACGAGGCAGCTCGACGCGTTCGCGAGGTAGAGTTGAAGTCACTGCTAGTGGAATTCAAGCCGCAACGGCGTCGACCCACGCCCAAGTGACGAGCGAACGAGCGAGCTGCCGCCGATTTGAGCCCAGGCTCGCCTGGCTTTCGATCAGCCAGCATCATAAGGAGCGGCGAGCGCCTTCTGGTGTAAGGAGACGGCCCATCGCGCAACTCCGGCAAGAGTCGTCTCTTTGAATCCAACTTCAGAAATCCTCCTCAGGCGCGGCCATGCCGTTTACATTGTCGTCGCGATGTATATGGAATCGCACCAAAGAAAATGCGGAAACGACATGGCCAAGGAAGAGATCGCGGGAACCGGCACGCAATTACTCGATCGAGCGGTCGCAATCCTGAAATATCTGGGAGAAGTTGGGCAGAGCGGCGCCTCGATGGCGAGGATCGTCGAGGCTATGGAACTCAAGCAGCCGACTGTCCATCGCATTGTGACCGCGCTCGAACGGCACGGATTGGTTGATCGCGAACGTCAGACCAAGAGATATAGGTTGGGGCTGGCCCTCTTTGCCATGGGCGCTGCAGCAGCTGACGGAACCGGGCTGCGGCAGCTCGCCCGCCCGGCGCTGATGCGTCTTGCTGCAACGACCGGCGATTCCGTGTTCCTCATGGCGCGCGCGGGCTTTAACACCGTGTGCGTCGACAGACAGCAGGGTACATATGTGATCGACAGCCTCACCGGCCATATAGGCGGACAAATCCCGATGGGGATCGGGCCGGCGAGCCAGGCGATCCTGGCCTTTCTGCCACAGGCCGAAGCAGACGTCATCCTCGACCAGAATGCTGCGCTCTATAAACAGTATGGTACGTTCACAGCCCGCAAGATCAAGGACGCGATTAAGAAGATAAGGACCGACGGCTATGCGCTCGATAACGGCGAACTGGTCGCCGGCATATCGTCTATCGCGGTTCCTGTCTTGCCGCCCGGTAGAGACGCGATCGCCTCGCTCGCCATCAACCTGACGAGCCCACGACTAACCGAGGGCCGCCTGCCAGAGCTCGTTGCGTTGCTGACGACTGAGGTGCGAAAGATCGAGGCGCAGCTCAACCCGCTGGCGGAGTAAGCCGTGCAAGGCCAGGGCGGGACTGGATCTGTTATCCAGCGCTAGGCCAAGTTCTCGAAGCCGGCATCGAGGGCCACCTCCTTCAGGCCAAGAGATGAAAGAATGAGGCTCGGGCGGGAGCCGTGCTTCTGGCAGAGCTGTTCAAAGGCTGCCCTGTCGAAGCCATGTCGGGACCTGAAATAGTGATGGTGAATTCCGCTCAGCACCAGAGCGGACGAGATATTTGCCTGATTGGCGCCAGTTATATCCGTTGCGAGGCTGTCTCCGATCGCAAGCACCCGATTGGGCGGCAGCTGTAGCATTCCCAGCGCCTTTTGATAGGTCGGCAAAGCCGGCTTCCCAAACCGATAAACTCTACCTCCGAAAGACTCATACTCCGCCGCCACCACTCCAGCGCAGGCAACCTCCCGGTCGCCGATCAATACGCTCAGATCCGGATTTGCGCAGATGAGCGGCAAGTTGCGCGCTGCCGCCTCTTTCAATGCCGCAAAGCCCGCAGTTTGCCCCGATGTCCCCGTAGCGAGAACAAAGTCCGCATCCGATACATCTGCCACTCTCGCGAAAGCCAGACCGGTCAGAAGCCCTGATAGCTCGTCGGGTCCAATGTGGAAGAACCTCGACCCCAAGGTTGGCATGAAGGAAGGTTCCCGCTCCGATAAAGATTCGAATACGAGCTCACCCGAGGTAATCAATGCGTCGTAATATCCCACGTCGATTTTCATCGACTGAAGCCGAGTTGCCACCTGCTGTGTCCGTCGCGGTGAATTCGACAGCAGGCAGATCCTTTTGTTAATCGATCTAAGGTGGCGAAGCACGTCAAGCGCCGGCGGAAATGAGCGGACGCCGTCATGGAGGACACCGAAGAGATCGATGATAAAACCTTCAAAGCTCTCCGCAATGTTCCGGAATGTCGGCTGGTCGCCGTTAAAATTCCGCATCATCTTTCCCTTTCACCGAATGGCACTGCGTGGTGTGGCGAGGTGGGCAACGACCGCGCAAAGCACAAGGCTTCCGCCGCAGGCAGTTTGCCAGGACGGACGCATGCCATATGCAAGCCAGACGGATATGATCGAAAGCGGCATTTCAGCCAGGGAAAGCAACGCTGTCTCTGCTGGCGGGAGCTGGCGTGCGCCTTTGGCATAGAAGACCAGGCCAAGCGTCATCTGAAACAAAGCAAACGCCGCAAGAAGACAGGCCTCGCGACCTGTCACGGCAAGGTGATCGCCAATGGATGCTGCCACCACCATCGAAATGGCGTTGGAGAGCGCTACCATCCCCAGAACCGTTGGCGTCTTCGACATCCTAAAGGCAATGGTCATCACTGCCATGCAGCTTGTCATTGCCAGCGCCAGTGCGTCTCCCAAAATGCGCAAGCCTGACGACACCGAACCTGAGAAGATGAATATGGCACCCGCGGCAGCAAGAACGCCGAACGCCGTCGTTCGGCTCGATGCGGTTTCATTCGAGACCACAACAGCAATCATGGTTGTCAACAATGGAAGAGACGCATGAATGACCGCGACATTGGCTACCGATGTGAGGCGCAGAGCAGCGATGAAAAACAGTGTTGCCAATGCTGACATTGTGCTTGCCAGCAACGCATGGCTGTCAAAGCCAATCAAAGCGCGGAGATCACGTTGATGGACGAGAAGCAAAACGGTAAAAATTAGGGCAAAGGCGCTGCGCCAGAAGACAACCGCTAAAAGCGGCGCCTTCAAAAGACCCATGAACAATCCCGCCGTGCTGAACATGGCGGCTGATACCAAGACGAAGAGCGAAGCAAGGTGACGAGGTTTCAAGTCTGCTCTCCCGCGCTATTTGTGCGATAACGGCGCTGGCTGGACTGACCGAGCCTTGTAAGCAATTCCTGCGGTATCGTTGCTGCAGGGCCAGCTAACTTTTCCACCGGCTGACTTGTGCTTATGAGTTCCACCCAGAGACCCGGTCGCCTGAGTGCGGCAGGAATATCCGTCACGTCGATGGCAGCGTATTCCATTGACACCCTGCCAACCACGGGTGCGCGATAGGAGCCAACCTCGACCGACATCCGGTTGGCAAGCGACCATGGGAAGCCATGCGCATAACCTGCAGCAATGACTGCGATCCAGGTCGGACGCGACGTGCGAAACGTCGCCATGTAACCGACTGTTGCTCCAGCCTGAAACAAACGCGTATCAACGATCCGGGCGCGTAGCCTTATGACGGGCAGGAAGGGATCGGTCTTGAAGTCGGCATTGCCGATCCCGAAAATGGCCGAACCGATACGCACCTGATCAAAACGATAGGCCGCGCCGAGCAACAATCCGGAGGATGCTGCAAGACTGCGCCGTACATTTCCAAGCAGGCCGGCAATCCCGATGAACCGGTCTCGCTGCAGAGCGTTCAGCGGATGTCGTGGATCATCTGCGCAGGCAAGGTGGCTCATCACCAGGACTGGGGAGCGTTGATTGAGATGGATGAAGCGGCAGACATCAGACTGGTTCAGCCCCAACCTCGAGAACCCCGTTTCGAGATTCATCGCATATGAGTAGCCCATAGATGTGATCGCTCTGGCCTCACCAAGCGTATTGCAGACCGGAACAAGGCGATCGTGCCGGTATTGTGCTTTGCGTCGCGCGCGATATCCCGAGAGCACGAAAATATCGGCATCCGGAAGCCGACGTCTGATCCGCACTGCTTCGTCCACATCGGCTGCAAAAAAGCTCTTGCATCCGGCGCTTGCAAGGGACGAGACAACGGGGTCGACCCCCAACCCGTAGGCGTCGCTCTTGACCACCGCGCTCACATCGACCTTCTCGCCAACCAGACGCTTCACTGCCCGGAAGTTATGTTCGATAGCCTGGAGATCGACGAGAAGTCGGGGCTTTGATGCGTTCGACATGCGGCGCTCGCATTAGCTGTGTCATTATGCGTTCCAATTTTCGGTTGCAGTTTAGATCAAGCTAATGCACAATGCAATCTATTGATGTCTTGAGAGAGCAATAACCGCATCACGAGCAATGGAGGGATATGATGACACCCAATCGTCAAACGAAGATTCTCGTTATCGGACAGGGCGTGCTTGGCGGCGACGTTCTGGATCTGCTGTTGCAGAGTGGCGCGCCGCTTGCGCTTACGGTTGGCGCACGCAACCAGGAAAAAGCGTTGCAGCGGATCAACCTTGCGCGCTACACGGCTCTCAACCTTGGTCAATCGCAACCCGTCGATCTGGTGACCGTCGACCTCATGGAGGTGGAGCAGACGGCTGATCTCATCGAAAGGTTAAAGCCCGACATCATCTTCAATGCCACAACACTGCACAGCTGGTGGGTAATAACCAAGCTTCCGCCGGCAGCCTTCGCACGTCTTGATGCTGGTCGCGGCGGTATATGGACGCCAATGCACCAGGTGCTGATCCGCAAGCTCATGAAGGCAGTTCGCCTGGTCGACAGCAAGGCCGTTGTTGTCAATGCATCCTATCCTGATGTCGTCAACGCTTCGCTTGCCGGCGAA
Source organism: Rhizobium sp. BK399 (assembly GCF_014194695.1). Classification (GTDB taxonomy): domain Bacteria; phylum Pseudomonadota; class Alphaproteobacteria; order Rhizobiales; family Rhizobiaceae; genus Rhizobium. Next base: position 42,633 of record NZ_JACIAH010000025.1, read on the forward strand.
GGGCTGGCGCCGTCGGTCGGCATCGGCAACATTGCCAATGCCGTTCCTGGCATCAGACTTGCCGCGTCGCACATGCTTAACCTGCCACCTGCAGAAGTCGACGTGCGCTTCTTCGCCCACCATTATTTGAGCTACCGGATGCCAAGCACCGGGGGGACCGATGGTGCGCCTTATCATCTGAGCATCTATGCCAACGGGATGGAGGTTCCAGCCGGAGAGATCGACCACGACGCGCTGTTCAAATCCGTGGCCAGCCGGTTTCGTCGCGTCAAGGGCCTGGCGGGCCAGTCTGTTACCGCCTCGTCGGCGACAGCCATGCTGCTGGCCCTCGCAAACCCGGCCGGACATGTCGTCCACGCGCCGGGGCCGCTGGGCCTTGTTGGTGGATATCCGGTGCGCATAGCCAAGGCAGGCCTTCTTGTCGATCTTCCCGGCAAGCTGACACTAGACGAGGCAATCGACATCAATTGCCGATGCCAGCACTACGATGGCATCGAAAGTGTTGATGATGACGGTACCGTTCGTTTCACGGATGCCTCATCGGAGGTTCTTCACGAAGTCCTCGGCTTTGATCTCAAATCGTACAGCCCCGAAGAGTGTGAAGAGCGCGCAGCGGAACTGGCCGCTCACTTTGCGCACTTCGCACGTATCAATGGGATGCCTTCTGCTGTGGCCAGCTAGGCCAGCAAACCAACACGTTGGGGAGAGGATCCGTCTGGCTGCCCAGGCCATATCGCTGCCTCGCGCTGACCACAGTCGAAGATGACTGAAAACGCAGTCGCGGTCGGCTCGCGTGGTGAAAACGACTTGCAGATCGCATCCGGGGCTCCCGTTCGATCGCGCAATAACGCCGCCAGGCTTGCCGCATCCGTCAAAGCGAACCGGCGCGCTGCCCTTAGCCTTTCGCGGCTCGACGGATAGTGGCGCGCTTCAGCCTCGATATTTTCCCATACCGAGGCATCGGGAAAGAGAGGATGGTTCGTATGCACGATGGAATCAACAATGCGGTGAGAAAGACCGATCGATGGGCCAACCTCGGCGAGTTGCAATCGACCGGCGGCGTCGCCAAGAATGAAAGAGCGGCCGGACATGTGGGGCTGAGACATCAAAACGTCGAGTGCGGCTTCGACGCTTGGCCGCGCAAGCATCAGTCGGCGAATAACAAGGCTTGGCAGGCTGTCCTGCTTCTCATCGAGCATGAGGTCATTGTTGACAAATGCGAACCCGCTGTCGTTCAGCCCGACCCAACCCAGAGTCCCGGCGGTTGCGATCGTGACCATGCGCTTGCCCGGAGCCTCGTGCACAAGAATGGCAAGATGCCGGTCCGCGCCTTCAGGTCCATCCCAATTCTGCGCAACAAGCGCACCAGATGGTGTGGAAATGGCCGCAGACGTGCATCCTGTGCGCCTGTCCGAAAAGTACTCGAAACAGGAAAGCAGATAGATATCGATGGCAGAGATTCCCGTCTCCGCGGCCATTCCTTCAAGTTCCGAGTGAAGATCAGAATCGAGCGCCGAGACCTTTTCCAGGGAGGCTGCGGCTTTCGCGCATGCGCGGTTCCAGTCGGTGGTCTCAGCCGAGCGCCGCAAACGATCGTAGTCAGCGATAATGAGACTGCGCAAATGAGATACATGCTGTTGGCCGCGCTCGAATGCTGTCCCGCGCAGGACGATGACTGGGATTTGCAATTTCGCCATGAATCACCTGAGCCTCCTTAGATCAGTCATCCATAATGTGGATAGCTTGAGTTCTCCAGCTACTGCTCGTGTGGATTGTGTGAAACTTCCGTACACCGCGACCTAAGCAATGGTGTAAGGTTCCCTGGGAATGCCGCATCCAGCTGTATGGATCGGGCTGATGGAAAGGTAGACATGCAAGGTTTGGATCATCTGCCACCGCGCAAGCAGGACGAACTTGCAGAGGTCGCGCGCATCCTGTTTGAGGAATTCGAGGCTGCGCGCAGAACCAAGTTGAAGGACGACGCAAACAACGCTCGCATCCTGAAGATTATTTTGTTTGGTTCATACGCGCGCGGTGGCTGGGTCGAGGACCGAAAAAGCGGCTATCGCTCCGACTACGATTTGCTGATTGTCGTCAATTCACACAGAGCGACGGAAGCCTCCGATTACTGGGAGAATGCCTCCGAGCGACTCGTTCGCGAACTGACCGTTACCAAGCAGCTTGAAACTCCGGTCAATTTCATCGTTCATTCCCTTCATGAGGTGAACGATCAGCTTGCTAGAGGGCGACCATTCTTTATCGATATAGCCCGCGACGGCATTGCCCTGTATGAGGCCCCCGGTCACCCTCTCGCCTCGCCCCGGCAGCTTTCTACAGCGGAAGCGCGGGACGAGGCACAGGGTTATTTCGATCAATGGTATCCGAGCGCTCAACGGTTTGCAAAACTTGCTGACGTGGCAATCGTCGATGGTTTTCGGAATGAGGCAGCTTTTCTCCTCCATCAAACCATCGAACGCCTGTATCACTGCGTGTTGCAAGTTCTGACGCTCTACAGTCCGAAATCACATCGGCTGTCAGTCCTGCGGTCGCACGCCGAACGGGCCGACAACCGCCTGATCGCCGCCTGGCCGCGTGACACGAAGTTTGCGCGGCGTTGTTTTACCAGCATCGATCGAGCTTACGTCGAAGCAAGGTATTCGGCGAACTATTCTATTGCGGATGACGAACTCGCCTGGGTGGTGAACCACGTCACCGGTTTGCAGAAGATTGTCGGCGACATCTGCCGCGAGCGTCTCTCCTGAAAAAGATTGCTTGCCTGATTATCGGTATTCGCCACTGCTAGCCTGCAGCCGCGGTAGCCTCTATCCAGCCTGCCTTTCGCGGCGGCGGTACCTTCTTCGAACGCCGCTAGCAGGTCCTCCTCCTTGAGGGCAGAATCTGGCGTTCTTGTTTCGTCGCCGTAGAATTCCTTGAGACGGCCTCGACATCTATTTGCAAGCACTGCTCCAAACCTTCTGTCGTCGCGGCTAATTGCTCAAGATTTTCGATAAAGAAGCTGAAACCGCTGAACAGGCTATCCGTTCCTATTTGGTCAAAGCTGCCCTAACAAACGTGAATTGGGCGACCATCGAGGGCTGCAACCTGCCGACGCTGATCTGTTTGCCTACCTGAAGGACAGCTCTAAAACCTCATCGGCAAAGGCGTTGGTGTCCATCGGCCTTTGATAGAAGGGGATAGAGAAATACTCGTGGGGGATAACGCAGTGGTCGTAGCCCGTCACGAAAGCGAATGGTATGCCGCGTTCGACTAAAAGTCGGGGCACCTCGAAAGACTTTCCCTTACCGAGATTGATATCGATCACAGCCAACGTCGGCGAGCACGCGCCCAACTGCAGGGTGGCGTCCTCCGTTGTGGCACAAGGTCCAATGACAATCGCCCCTCGATCCTCGAAGGCGGCGGCCAATTCCCGCGCGATCAGGAATTCGTCCTCGACTACGAGAACGCGCGGCACTGTCTGGCCAACCTCGTCTTCACCGCCAGCTTCCACAGTGTTGGCCAATATTCCCCACAGGTCGTCCACAGACCCCGTCGCCTCAATGATTGATCGCGATAACCATTGCGCGACGGCCGCGAGGGCCGTCGATGTCGATACTATGAACTGCACACCATCCACGAACCGCATCAACGATGGCGTCGAGATCGCGATCATCGAGGCAAGTTAGTGATAAGAACAATTGTGTGCCCTCCGTTCAACGGCAAGAGCACGAAACATCTCTCAAGCGGTCCCGCCGAAAGCAGTGTGGGCCGACCTCCGGATTCTACTCGCGTTGCAGCCCACGGCAAGTGGGCGAGAATGCCGTCAAGTCGACAGCGAGGAAGCACACGCGACATGGGCTCGAGTGCCATCCGAATGAGGTCCAGACGGCTTCGGGCAGGAGAGTACGTGTGCTTCCCGGCCTCAAACTTCCCGTGGGTTCAGAAGTTCCAGCGTTTCCTGATTGTATACCGGCGGACGCGTCAGTGCACGGAGACGGAAGACGATGCGTTGACGCGAGTATCAGCCAACCCGACGTAGGTCTCGATCAACGTCGTCGCCATATCCTCAACCGATCGGCAGCCGTGGTCGTAAAGATCGATAGCTGCATCGCAGAGAAACGACGATGCCTGATCGTCCCATTCGACCTTATAATATCGATACTATTCCCGGACAGCCTGTGACATGATCCGGTGGTCGGTCCTGGCCTTTGTCATGAGCTCCCCCGGAAAGCCAGCCTGCTCCGATAGAAAAGAGTGATCCGAGAACTGCTGAAAAGGATCAGCGACGCCCGATTTCGGCTTCAACTTTCTTCCGGGAATTGCCAGCACTTTTGACCGCTTTCTTGACGGTATCCTTGGAAACACCTTCCTTCTTCGCTTCGTATGTCACCTCATGATCCTGGCCGCCAGCGACGCGCGTACGATCCTGCGCGCGGCCTCTTGGTGTCTGTGTCTTTGCCATACAGTTTCTCCTTTATCGGATTTCCAGGGAAGAAACTTGGGACGATTCCAGTTGTTCCTTGGAAAGGGTGAAGCACTTCGTGCTGCGCTTGAAGCGACGGCCGAACCCGCTATGCAGGGCCAAACGAACGGAATCAGGATGACCATGCAGCACCTCTGGACTCTGCAGCGCGACGGGCGGGAACCACGCGGTGGTCTTGATGCCGTCGATGTATTGATCGAAGTCCTGCGTACCGAGGAACTGCCTGGGGTCACGCCGCCGGACTGGATCGTCGCCACCCTCCAGATGGATGAAGACGACGACGGCGTGGCCGTTCATACCTCGCCTCATGGCTGGAGGCTCCGTGTGAAGCGGATGGCGTAGCCCCTGCTCAATCGTCGAGACAGGGTCTCATGCGGAATCAATCTCTGAACGCGATTCCGTAAGTTATTGAAAAATGATTCGTTTCGTGTCGGACCGAATCACCCTGAGACGTCTTTGATTCGCGACGAAGTGATTCGGAGTAGGCGTCATGGCAACAGGGCATCGCGCGCAGTGGAAGGGCTTCATAAAGTTCGGTGAGGTCGCCACGGCGCTCGGAACGCGCGGCGGCGGACGGAGCCTGAATTCTTACAACGCGGCCAGCAACGGCAATTTCGACGACGACCAGCCGCTGATCGACACCCGCCATTACGGCTCGCATGCTTTTTCGGCGGGGACGCCGCCTCGGCTTTTGCGTAGGCAACTCTTACCGTCGCTTGGCACGTTCAGGAGACTGCTGCGTCGGCCTAACGAGATACTCTGCGGCGGCTTCTCATAGCTTCTCGCCGCCGCCGTTCGGGCTTCAGAGATCCTCTGCCTGCGTTTTCCCACCTCATTCCGAAAAGTTGCTTCCGCTTGGCGATGATCCCCCGAGACCGAGTTCACATGCGACCAAGAACACGTTGTGGCCGTTGCCGTACCGACCGGCGTGTGCTGCTCAATAGTCTCCATCGTCTGAACATATAATTCAGCACCGAATGTACGATCAAAGACCATCCTGAACCTCGGTGATCAAATACGGAACCATCCGGAATCGTCTTCGTTTGGCTCCCGGAAGGTGAACAGATGCACGGAAACAAACGCAACCTGCAGGTCATCGAGGAGAAGCTCTCGGTCGACAAGGAGCTCATCATTGACGGTAGCGTCGAGGTTCGGACGAGGACATGCAAGGTTCACGAGGACCTGCTACTCGATCTTCGCCGAGACGACGTAGAGGTCGAGCGCGTCCGGATCGATCGTTTCGTGGACGACCTTCCCGAAGTCCGGACGGAAGGCGACACCACCATAGTCCCGGTCTTCGAGGAACGCATCGTCAAGCGGCTGTTCCTCGTCGAGGAAATTCACCTCCGTCGCACGACCGCCTTCCAATCCCAACGCGTAGAGGCTGACCTGCGGAAGCAGCAAGCGACGGTCGAGCGCACATCGAAAGACAAGCACACCAAGGAGAAATAACGTGGCTAACCTGTACAACGAGAACGCCCCTGCATCCGTACCGGGCTCGTCCTACAGCACACTGTCGGCATTCTTCGACACACGGTCGGAAGCGGAGGACGCTATTTCGCGCCTGAAAGACGCTGGAATTGGTGACGATTCCATTCGTTTCCTTTCCGGATACGAAAGCGATAACGACCGCGCAAACGTGGCAAGCGACGACCGATCCGGCTTCTGGGCAAAACTTGAGGACTGGTTCTTTCCAGATGAAGATCGCGCTACTTATGCCGAAGGCCTTCGCCGCGGCGGATTTCTGGTTTCGGTTCAGGTAGACGATGCAAACTACGAAACGGCCCACGATATTCTTGATGACGAGGGTTCGATCGACATCGACGAGAGAGCTGACCAATGGCGTAGCGAAGGCTGGCAGGCTCGATCAAGCGAAGCCTATGGCACTTCCACCTACGACCGGAACGCAGCCAATGAACGCGGGACTAGTGCGGGCTCCGGCCTTTCTGAACAGCGAAAGTTCAATGACGATCTCGACCGCGTCGTGCCACAAGCGAACGCATCCCGCGAGGATGCCTTTGATGCCGGTGACCGCGACCAGAGCATTCCAGTCGTTGAGGAAAATCTTCGCGTCGGCAAGCGTGACGTGAACCACGGTTCCGTTCGTGTTCGAGCCTATACGGTCGAGGAGCCTGTGCAGGAAGACGTCCGCCTCCATGAGGAAAACGTCGAGATCGAGCGCCGAATCGTTGATCGTCCGGTGAGTGACGCTGACGACGCCTTCCGGGACCGGACAATTTCCGCCGAGGAACATCACGAAGAAGCTGTCGTGCAGAAGGAAGCTCGCGTGGTCGAGGAGATCGGCATTCGCAAGACCGCGTCCGAGCAGACAAAGACGATCGATGACACCGTACGCAAGACGGAAGTCGAGATCGATGACGGACGCAGCCGTCAATCACAGTCCCAGAATAGTGTTGGACAGTCTCAGACCGGACAGAACAACTCGTTCCGTCAGGACTGACACGACGAAGCGTGCACGAGAGCCCGGCCCAAGCGCCGGGCTTCTCTTTTCACGTCTAAGGGACACTTCAGACATCGCTATTGTCTCCGCCATCGGAAGGCTACGACCGAAAATTACCTGACCATCACTCGCAATCGCTTGGGGCGCTTGCCGCCCAGAGCACAAGTATCAGCCGATGCCACAAAATGAATCTGAACAAAGCCCCGATTCGTTATGGCAAAAATAATAATTACACTATTGATTTCTAGCGAATGATCTTATCTGCGGGGGACCGTACATAAAAATCTGGAATTTCGAGCCGCAGCAATGAATGATCTTGGGCGAACTTCAACTCAAACCGCGAGAGAGATAACACATCTACTCAAACTGATAGCGCATCCCACACGAGTCTTGATCTTGGTGTGTCTGTTGGATGGAGCGAGGACCGTTGGTGATATCCAGGAAACTCTTGGCATCCCGCAGGCGATGGTCTCCCAGCATTTGGCTCAGCTTCGAACTGCGAATGTCCTGTCTCGTCGAAAGGTTGGGCGCTTGGCATACTATGAGGTAGTCGATCCGAGGATAGAGCCCCTCCTACGACTCCTGCAGGGTCACCCGGGCGTCTATTGAGTTTTGGATTTCGCGGCCCTTCGTGCTCGGGACACGGCAGACTGCCAAGGCCTGTCAAATCGCAGAGAAAAGTTGGGTCGCAGTTGTTGGCGTTGGTGAAAGCCTGCGCCCAATAACATCAGGTGGAAAATTCAGTGAAGGGTACTATTGGTGGCGGAGCTATCGACCTTTGCGTTGGCGAAGATGAGCTTAATTGCCTGCTTCATCACATCCGCAGCTAGATTTCCATCACCCTCTAGGAGCAACGGCAACGCACCGCGAACCGCGTGGAGCATTTCGTCCAACGCCCTGACCAGGTGTTCGCTTCCTTGATCTGCCGCATCTTGGCGCATCCTGTGAAGGAGACAAATCAGACGGCCAAACGCCTCTTGTCTCTCGATGACCGTCATTTCGTCAAAAGACTTACTCAACGCACGCCCCGATTATCAGGCCTTTTGCCAGTCTCACGTTCCGGCAGCCAGCATTGGAGCACCGACAGATCAGCACGTCGTCGCCGCCGCCAGCGCCCGTATCCGAACGCTCGGATTAAGGGCAATTGTAGGTCGATGAACCATACCTGCCAACGGACCAAGGTCCTAAGCGTCACAATCGTTGCAATCGAAGCCGGAATTTTTGCAAACGCCAATCATCCCACAAAGTCCAGGTCACTATGTCCACAACGCTGGTCGTGTCGCCGCGAAGGTCAAGGCGATCGGCCGATCGGCCGGTCATTCCAACCGAATACGCTGACGTCCCCTTTCATCAAAAGCCTCTGGACGTTGCGAGCTTCGTCGACGGTCTTTTGTTCGACACCCCAAAAAGGCCTAGCCTTGGCATCGAACCGGCGAGCTTGGACGGAAACCTATGCTCTCGCCTTTCGCCCCACCCTGGTGATCAAGCTCTCCAGTTCCGGCTCTTTCACCAGGACCGCCGCCTCTCTCGGGTGCCGCCACGCCCGTTCCCGCTCGCCTCGTTCGGGAAACCGCGGGCGCTCGCGTCTAACCTCGAGCAGATAGACGCCGACGACTGGGTAACGCTCTCGCTACCCTTGAGAAACTTCGCATAAGCGTAATGCCCGAAAACCTTCTCGTTGATCTTCCCTTGATGCCAGCCTCTTCCCAGGCCTCGCGTTCGGCGGCCTGGTACGGCTTCAGACCTGCATCGGCCAACCTTTCGGAATAGTCCAGCGCTTCGAATGATGGTGAGCGCCCCCCAAGTTCGACGGTTGGTTGTTACTGGATGACCTGGATCACCTTGCGGGTGGAGGGTTCCACGATCACGCGCTCGTCGTTGACGATAGCGTAGGCGTAGCCTGCCTCGTCAGGGATAGGCGTCACGACGACGGTGTCGGGAAGCGGCTGGCCGACGACGACCTTCTCCTTGACCACAATGCGTTCCTTGGGGGCCGGAGCCTTCTGCACAAAGGTGATCACCTTCTCGGGTGCCATCGCCGATTGTGCGAACGCTACGCCCGATGCCATGACGACCGCGGTTGCGATACCTACTGTTCGAAGTTTCATGATGTTTTCCTCCTTTTGAGCGGACTATTCCGCCGGCGGTGCAAACATTCATGAACCGAGTAATGTTCCAGACCACGGACCTCAGTCCGGGGTCCGCAGGACTTTAGTCGCAATGCCCGAGCGGCCCTCATTCGCGCAGCCGAGCGATTGGGATCGTCCGCATCTAGGACCTAAGTCCCGCCCTGTGAACCAAATCAGCTTTGCGCTGTTCTCTTGGCATCACAAGGAGCTTGACATGAACGTCGAACTGGAATTCCTCGCCCACGATCAGCTCGCCCGTGTACGGACAGCCATGTCTGCGGAACCAGAGCTGGAAGCCTCGTCCATCGCGGTAAGTATGGTTGGTCGAAACGTTTTTCTCCAGGGCTATGTCTCGGATTACGGCCATCGCGTAAAGGCGACTGCCATCGCAGCGATGATTGCCGGCCCCGAGAACGTACATGACAGACTGCGAGACGTCGAAGAGGTGGCGTTCACCTCACTGGTGCTGGAACTATCGTTGCCGGAAGGCCGAGCTCATTGATGCGATGCCTTTTCCGGTCATTCGTTCAGCTGTCGAGCACAATCAAGGAATCAAGCATGTCCGATAAAACCCCGCCTCTCGTTGTCGTCGGAAGCGCTGGACCACAAGTAAAACAGTCCCAAGATGGCCACGCAAAGCCGGCACAGCAAACAGATGATGCCGACCTGGAGGCCGAGCTGACAATTGCCTCAACAGACACCGAGAAGGCGTTCAGCGATCTTGTGACAATCATCGGCCTCTCGACGGCCGTTTGGTCTGCCGGAATGTCGGTCGCCTGGGCGACTTGGCTCGATCCCCTGACTTTCGCAGGTCAACGGCGTGAGTGATCACCGCACATTTAAAGCGACCTCGACAAAAACCGTTTTTTAGCGGTACCCGAGACCAGTCGCCACGCTTGCGATCGTGCAACCAAAAAAATACCCCTCGCATGCATCCTCGAACGTCAAAGAACTGGTTTCCAGTGCGCTCGATGAGCTTATCTGTGGGCGCGCAGACGTCGATCTGGTGTCGCTTGAACACTGCATGCATGGTGCTTCGAGGGCTCATTCTGACGGAGCTTTTCGCACCAAACCCGGATTAGTCCCATTGGCAAGGTACCCTCGAATGCTATCGCAGTTGCCTTGAAAACGTACGGACTGTCGCGAAGACATGCTTGCGCAGCGACAATCAGCTGTCGGTGAGAGCCATTCGCGATCGCCGGTCCAAAGGCAGCCCCACGAGGTTCGGAATGCCTCCGCCTTCGTTGCGCAGGAAGCTGATACCTTGCACGGCCGTACTCGATGCCCTGCGCGGACCAGCCGCTTTTCAACGTGAAGATTTTGTGACAATACAAACAGAGGATGCATCCTGATGAAGTGCAGCCTGGCGGATATGCTGCCCTTGTTGGAGGACCCCGATGAGCGCGTTAGTTTCCGATGTATTGTATGAGTTCCTGGTCGGTTGCGAAGAGCCGGCTGACCTGCAGCAAATCTTTGGCACGATGGAGAAGGTGAGCCATCAGCTCGAGATCGATTATTTCGCAATGGCCTTTCTTCCACTAGCCCATGAGCGACTGGACTCTCTCGTCTGGCAACGTTGGCCCGACGGCTGGCTCAACCGTTATCTTCAGAACAATTATTTTCACGCCGATCCCGTCGTCAGCCTCGTCCGAGCAACAGCACGGCCGTCTGTCTGGTCCCAGTCGGTGCGGGCCAGCCATCTTTCAGGGCGCCCGAAGCGTATTATGGATGAAGCCCGTGATTTCGGGATGCACGATGGCCTGACCATTCCGCTTCATTCTCGCTCCGGGCTCGCTGGCCTTTTCTCGGTCGCGGGAAGGCGTGTCCCGGTGGCGGCATCGGAAGTGGCCCTTCTACAGTTTGTCGCCGAGACTACCCACCGGCGTATCATGGATCTCAACACCCCGCCGGAGCCTTGTCTGCGAGATGATCTGCAGATCACCCGAAGCGAGAGTGAGTGCCTGACCCTGTGCGCAGCAGGCAAGACCGACAGGGAAATTGGCAGCATTACCTATCGCTCGCAGCGCACCGTTCAGCAACACATCCGAAACCTGCAGCAGAAGCTCGGGGTATCCAACCGGGCACAGTTGATCGCGGAATCCTTTCGCCGCGGTTTGCAGCGTTAAAAAATACGACATTTTACGGATAGATTTTCGGAGTCCCCGGTTGCATGCTCAAAATATGCACGCGGGGTTCAAACATGCTCACCATCCTCGATGAAGATGACGATCCATTGCTGATGGAAAAGGTGTGGTCGTTCCGGCACCGCCGCTTCGTTGAACAGATGGAATGGAACGAACTGCGGCGTCGAGACCGGCGAGAGAGGGACCAGTACGACAGGCCGGATATTGTGCACGCTGTGCTCGTGCACAAGAAGGAAGTGATCGGCTATTCGCGCCTCCTTCCAACCACGGCACCCCACTTTGCCCGAGATTACAGTCAGCTGGCACCCGGGAGCCTTCCTTCCGGACCTGATATATTCGAGTGGAGCAGGTGCGCCACCGCACTCAATGCTCCCTTCATCAACGGAATAGCTGCCTCCGATCTCTTGATGACGGGTGTCCTTGAATGCCTCGTCCGTATGGGGGCGAAGGCAATTCTTTTTCTGACCTACCCCGCTCTCGTCATGATGATGCGCCAACGAGGCTATCCTGTTCAGGTGCTTGCCGATGTCACGCTCCAGGGACACCGGGTAGAGGTTGCCTACTCGATCCTTCCCGAAGACCTTCTCTCACGTCACTACAAAGACTACGGCATCGTCGGAGAAGTCCTCTGCTTGAGAACAAGAAGCCGGAGCGGTCTGGTGCACAGCGGATAGACGGGGGTGTCTTGTGGCTCGGCGCGATAAATCGCTCATCGATGCTCCGACTGCGCGCCGCCTGGCCTTCGCGACAGTCCGCACGGATGCCGCCAAGCTTTTGGGCCTGACGGAGGAAATTTGCCAGACCTATCCTGGAAACGAAGACATGCTCTTCCTTCGCTATCTGCTGAGGATGGTCATGCTGGCGGCTGAGAAGGATCCGGAGGAGCATTAGCTTGAGTTCGGAAATGTTAAGACGTTGTCTTAAAGTTCTTTGCAAACGTGAAATATCTTGCTAGTCTGCAACCTAGGCGGTTATCGCCTTGAGGCGTGGAATCCTCATTTGGTAAAACGCAGAAAGCGTAATCTTCGCGATCTAGTGAGTCGGGGAGCTCGTGGAATATACAAGAGGCGCTTGCGCTAAAATCCATGAGGGCTGGTACCAACAGCATTTCCAACTCCCCGGCTTCTCAAGCCAGCATCATGCTGGCCAGCGGGAGCGTTTTCATGCAGCAGAATGTCTCGACCAGTTCCACCTTCAAAGATCCGGCATCGGTGACGATCACCGACGGGCTTCATCTCGTTGACGTTGAGGTCGGCAAAAGAATCAAGAAGCGCCGGCAGCAATTGCGCATTTCACAAACGGCCCTCGGTGCCGCTGTCGGCGTCTCCTTCCAGCAAATCCAAAAATATGAGCGAGGTTCAAACCGTGTCAGCTCCTCGGCACTCTACTCCCTGGCCCAGGCCCTGGATGTTCCTGTCGCCTACTTCTTCGAGACCCTCAGCAGGCCGATCAGGATAGACTGCGCCGAACTGGAAAGAAAAGCGGCGTTGCGGGAAGACTTCGTCGCGACCGAAGAGGGACAGCGGCTTGTCGACGCCTTCATGACGATACCGAAAAAGATGCGACCGAAGTTCATCTCGCTGCTTGCCACCTTTTCGAACGAGCCCTGATGCCGGTTTTCGTTCGAATGGCTCCGCGCCCGATCAGTCTATCCCCCGAAAGCGGAAGGTGGACCGATCGGCAGGCAGTTTCTGACGCGCCCTGCTATAGGCGGCGAACCGCACCGCTACTCGCTCGTCCGACCCTCCTTACGACGTGAAAGCTGAAATTCGGCTACTTCTGCTGCAGGGCAAAGATCGAGTCGAGGATTGTGGCCACCGTTCGCAAGGTGTCTGGCGGGAGGGACTGTATCATCTTCGTGATGCGACGGCGCTCGTCAGCTTCCTCTTTGGTTCGCCCCCAAAGATGCGGAGCCGCGTCGTACAATAAATCGTCGGGAAAAATTTCGAGCACTTCGCAAAGATGCAGAACCTGCGTTGCATGGAGCTTGGTGATGGCCCGTTCGTACCTGCCGTAGACCGCTTCGATTGATCCGAGAAGGAGCGCCAGCTCCGCCCTCGATAGGTCCTTTTCGATGCGGAATGCCCGCAACGATTTGGCAATGCTTTCGTCCATCTCCTTTGAACTTGGGATCCCCTCAAAGCCAGGGCGCCGGTACACGGGGCGTTCGACCTTGGCATCAGTTGTCGCCTCAAGTCCCGTTTCGGCAATGTACGCGTCAGTCCTTGTCGTCATGCATCCATCCACGTTCACGCGCTGATTTATACCACCGGCAACGTCGTTGGCTATCCCGTTTTAAGTAACGTCAGCCGGACGCTCCTTTCGCACCGCGCTTGGGGCCGTTCTTTGCGTCAAGGAGACAGTCATGGAAGACGAAAACATGGAGACCGAGATGGTCCGACGCGTTATGGCACATGCGCGATCGACAATTCAGGTGATCGACTCCAAAAAGCGCTTGTCCCGATGCGACGGGGCCCCGCTCTCCTTTCCGGCTGCCCTCGCAGATGAACAGACGACAAGGAAAGAATTGATCAGCTGGCAAGCCCCAACCGCTCCGCTCGCTGTCAGAAAACTCCTGCATTTGCTTGCCCATGTCCTGGCAGCAGAGCTTAGCTTCGATGAACAGTCTTTGGCCGAGATAGCGGCTGAAACCAGACGGCTTGAATCCGACAGCCGCGCTTCATCCCCTGATCTTCCGGATGATCAAGTGCTTGCTTCAAATGGAGATCGTGTAACGGGCTCGACGAGAGGCAAATCGACCTCGTTACAAAACCTTGATGATGGCAAAGAGTTTAAGAGTGGTGCGCTGCGTGTCTTCGTCCAAGTGCCTCATGTCAGGGAAGGCGACTAGACGGGCGGCATTGCCACCGTATGGCCGAGCATGGAAATTGTCACAAGCAACACGCAGGCAAGCCCGACAAACCCGGCAACAGCTATGAAGTACTTTTTGCTCACGCTTTGGAGATAGGAGACCCCTTGCCTTGCTGAAAGTGCGGCTTCTGGTCGCGCCCGACCATGATTGGGCCGAGCGTGGCAAAGTAAGATTTGCAGTCTTGGAGCGCGTTAGCTATTCTCCAGCTGCGCTCTGGCCTTTGGGCGCATTTCGATGTTCACCTCCAGACCCCGCAAGCTCGCGGGGTTCTTTTTTTTACTGGCCTTCACAAATGATATCGCGCGCAACTGAAGAGAGCCTCCGTTCGAGGAGTTCCGCGCAGGGCCCGGTTCGAAGACCGACGACCCAGCCTGCGCACCGAAGGCAGCGCTCGTATGGACCGGGTTGCACCAAAACTCGCCGATGAACAAGGCGCGTTGCATTTACGCGGCTTATTTGCACGGAAAGGCTTCGATCAGGGCCATCGTCATTACAATGCCGATCAGGGCCGGTTCAAGATTGCCGCGCTCCGGGTGCCGTTCAATGTGAGTTCCGATAATCCGAAGGTACTGATCTCCGGTGATCGCAATATTTGGCTGACAATAGAGCGTCAGCTCCCGCTGCTTGAAACCTATTGTCATGTTCGCCCCCTCGACGCCGCGACCGACCCCCGTAAGTAGCGCCACAAACTCCTGGTTGCCATCCCTGGCCCACCCGACTACATCTTTCACAGTCGCCTGGTCTGCCCCGTGAGCACCGCTGGATAGGCAGCAAAACGTAACGATCATCAACTTACGCATTAGATCATCCCAGTCCGCCCGCCTTGGCCCTAATTGCGATGCCAAGGAGGGATCAATGGCATGACAATATATTTAGACGCGCTTTCTTGAGGGGCCGAAAGCCTGCCTGCTGCTTCACCCTCTCATGTCAGCATCGCAGCCATTCGAAAAGACGACAACCTACATTGTAGGCCTGGCGAACCAGCCCAGAGATTGACCTGATGCCGTTACCTTCCATGTGAGCGCTTGCTGGAGACCGTTGGCTGTCCAAAGGCCCCTCACGTCCACTGATAAGAAAATGCAGCACGTGAGGCTGCGGCCACTTTGGGGATGGGCCGCAGCCTCTTCCCGCTCCTGTGTTAAGCCAGGAGCGAAAGCGTGAAGGAGACGACGCATATACATACTGTCTCCACAAACGGGTGATCTAGCTAAGGACGTGCCCCATGTTGTCTTTGTGCGCAGCTTGCCCCGCCAAGGGGCATTGCGAGATCAGTCAGTAGATCAGGCCAAGCTGACAAAAAACTGAACGCGGTGACGAAACTCACGATAAAATCGCAATATTTTCAGGTAAATGGGCGATATCTCAGCTCATGGACTTTAGTCCGACAGCGTTCCTGACTTTCGTCGAAACGCCTTGCGACTTAGGTGGCGGAAAGTAAGTGTCCTATTGGTCGTATTAATCCTCAGACCTTGTTCTCTAGAACAGTTCTACAAGACGGGTACAACTTCCGACAGTCAACTATGCCAGCCCATATACAGCGGAAAGGACAGGTGTCCCTTCCGGCGGGGCGGCGTTTTTCTTCGGGAGGTAACGACATGGCTACGCAGAACCCGAATTTCACGGTCAACCAGGACGACCTCGCTTATATCCTGAAGCAGATCATCATCGCCGAGCGCGAAGTTGGCGGGGAGAGCCTTCAATCGATCATCGGGCCCAATGCGGCAATCCTTCCGTGGGGTCTGCGCCATGTCGATGGCAGCAACAACAACCTGTTGCCGGGTGGCCAGTTCGTCGGCGCTGCCGACCAGATACTGCCGCGTTTGCTGGATCCGAATTTCCTCAATGATCAGGATGGGGACAGCCTGCCGCTCGGGCCACCGCCTGCGCCGGTATTGACCAACACCGACTATGGTTCGACCGGAAGCGTCGTCGACGCCGATCCGCGCACGATCAGCAACCTGATCGTCGATATGACGGTAACGAACCCGGCGGCAATCGCTGCCTGGTTTGCCAACCCGTTGTCAGTCGCTGCCTGGGAAGAGGCCCACCCCGGCATGAACCCGGTCGCACCCGGCGAGGCGGTTAATCCCAACGATGTCGAGTTGACGAATGCAGACCTGTCGAACATTCCAAACCAGTCGCCGGACGTTGGGCTCTCGCCGCAGTTCAACGGCTGGATGACCTTCTTTGGCCAGTTCTTCGACCATGGCCTCGACCTGATCACAAAGGGTAGCAACGGTACCGTTTTCGTGCCGCTGCAGCCGGACGATCCGCTTTATGACCCAACGCCCGGTGCGCCCAACTTCATGGCGCTCACCCGCAGCACCCAGGTCGATGGCCCCGGCGCCGACGGCATCATGGGCACGGCCGACGACACGCATCACGAAACGATTAACACCACGACACCTTGGGTGGATCAGAACCAGACATACACCTCCCATCCATCGCACCAGGTTTTCCTGCGCCAGTATGCCTTCTCGGTTGACTCGGACGGCGACGGAACTCTCGACTCGCACGCTGTCTCTACCGGGAAACTCCTGGACGGTGCGCATGGCGGCATTGCCACCTGGGGGGATACCAAGGCTCAGGCGAAAGCCATGCTTGGCCTCATTCTCGATGACTACGACGTCCTTGACGTGCCGCTGCTTGCAACCGACCCCTATGGCGAATTCATCCGCGGACCGAACGGGTTTGCCCAATTGGTGATGCCGCCAGATGCGACGCACCCGACAAACTGGCTCCTGGAGGGCACCGCGGCAGGGCTTACCATCCCGCCGACCGCACTGCGCACGGGTCATGCGTTCCTGAACGATATCGCTCACCATGCCGAACCAGTCTTCGTTGATGCCGATCACAACCCTGCGACCCCGCCGGTCCGCCAGACGGCAGACCTCGACAACCTGACCGTTGACGACAATGATCCGCTAACCTACGACAACGAGATGCTCGATGCGCATTTCGTCACCGGCGACGGTCGCGGCAACGAGAACATCGGCCTGACTGCCGTTCACAACATCTTCCACTCCGAACACAATCGACTGGTCGATGCCAACAAGCAGACGATCCTCGCATCCGGCGACCTCGCCTTCATCAACCAGTGGCTGGACAAGGACCATCAAATCTCGAGCCTGCCAACACCTGCGAGCGCCGCATCGCTCGTCTGGGATGGCGAACGCCTCTTCCAATCGGCGAAATTCGTCACCGAGATGGAGTACCAGCATCTCGTCTTCGAAGAGTTTGCGCGCAAGGTTCAGCCAGCGGTCAATCCGTTCGTCTTCACGAACACCCCGGATATCAATCCTGCGATCGTCGCCGAGTTCGCGCACGTCGTCTATCGCTTCGGCCACTCGATGCTGACCGACACGATCGATCGGCTCGATATCAATATGAATGCCGATGACATCGCGCTCTTCGACGGGTTCCTTAACCCGCAGGCGTTCGAAGCCAGCGGCATCACGGCCTTTGAAGCCAGCGGTGCGATCATTCGCGGCATGACACGCCAGGCAGGCAACGAGATCGACGAGTTTGTTGTCGATACCCTGCGCAATCGGCTACTCGGCTTGCCGCTTGATCTTGCCGCGCTGAACCTTGCCCGCGGCCGGGATACGGGGGTACCGGCATTCAATGTGGCCCGTGCAGGCTTCTATCACGACAGCGGCAACGTCGATCTCAAGCCTTACGACAACTGGTTGGCCTATGCCCAGAATCTCAAGAACCCGCTGTCGATCGTCAACTTCATCGCTGCATATGGCACGCATCCGCTTCTGCTTGCAGAGACGACCCTGGAAGGCAAGCGGGCCGTCGCAATGGCGCTGGTGCTTGGCTCGACCGAAACCATTCAGGGCGATCCGACCACGACCGCCGACGATCGAACCGTCGTCGGTGCCAACATTGCCGATCGCATCGCCTTCCTCAACAGTACCGGTGCATGGGCAGGCGTGGAGTCTGGTCTCAACCTCGTCGATCTCTGGATCGGTGGCTTGGCCGAGCGCAAGACCGAGTTCGGCGGCATGCTTGGCTCGACCTTCAACTATGTCTTCGAAAACCAGATGGAGAAGCTGCAGAATGGCGACCGGCTTTACTACCTCAGCCGTCTGCAGGGTCTGAACCTGCTGAACGAACTGGAGCCCAATACCTTCGCGGCGCTCGTCATGCGCAACACCGATCTCGGCGACACGCATTCTTCGCACCTGCCGGGCACATTGTTCGATACCCCGGACCTCATTCTCGAACTCGATCCAACGATCAAGCAGATAACCAATCTTGTTCTGGATCCGTCTGGGCACGCGATCTTCCAGGCGGGAGGTTCTGCCGACCCGATGCAGGACAGTGACATCCTTCAGGCGATCGACCCCAAGGTTACGCGCATCAATCCCGGGGCAGACGTGGATGGCGACGGGCAAGGTGACGGTGGCTATCTGCGCTTCAGCGGCGGCGAGCACGTCGTCCTCGGTGGCACGGAAGGCAACGACACGCTGATCGGCGACCGCGGCATCGACACACTTTGGGGTGACGGCGGTGACGACTACCTGAATGCGCAGACGGAATCCGACCAGGTCTTCGGTGGGGACGGCGACGATATCATTGTCGACCCCTTCGGCGACAACTTCCTGCGCGGCGACGCCGGCAATGACGTTATCAGCGCTGGTGCCGGCCTCAATATCATGTTCGGTGGCGAGGGCCAGGATTTCATCCTGGCCGGGACCGACGGCGGCGAGGTGTTTGCCGGTCGTGACAACGACTTCGTTCTCGGTGGCATCGGCAACGAAGGTCTGATGGGCAACGAAGGCGATGACTGGATCGAAGGCGGCGATGGTTTCGACACGCTTTCGGGCGAAAATTCGCAGTTGTTCTTCAACTCGACGATCATCGGCCACGACATCCTGAACGGCCAGAACAACGATACCGACTACGACGGTGAATCCGGCGACGACATCATGTTCGAAGGTGCCGGCATCCAGCGCAACAATGGTATGCTGGGCTTCGACTGGGGTGTCCACAAGTTCGATCCCAATCCCGCTCACTCCGATCTGGCGCTTGGGATTGTCGCGAACGGCATCCCGGCCGTTAACGGCTTCGACATCCAGCAAGACCTGACGCTTCGCGACCGGTTCGACTCCACCGAAGGTCTTTCCGGCTGGAAGTTCGATGACCAGCTCTGGGGCAGCGACGAGCCTCTCGGTGCCGTCGGTGCCGGTGGGGCGGAAATCATAGGTGGCACGATCTTCGACAGCGCGCTGACCCAGGAAGGGGTCGATCGCATTCGCGGCCTTTCTGCTCTGCTGAACGGCATCGATGATGGCGATGTCGACGAGTTCGGCGTTACCCATCCGGGCATTCGCCTCAACACGAGCACCGGCGCAAACATCATTCTCGGCGGCGGCGGCAGCGACCGGATCACTGGCCGTGCCGGCAATGACATCATCGATGGCGACTCCTGGCTGAATGTTCGCATCCTGGTCCACGCCAACAAGGACGGCACCGGCGCGGTGATCGGCACGTCGGATGGCATGGCGATGAAGATCAATGCTGTCGATGCAGCAGGAAATCTTCTGTTCAATCCGGACGGCAGCCCAATCTTCATTGCAGGCGGAAAGACAATGTCGCAGGCAATGCTGGACCGCACGCTCAACCCGGGCCAGCTCGAGGCGATCAGGGAAATCCTTGATGGCGACACCGACAATACCGCCAATGACGTCTCCATCTACTTTGGCGCATCGTCGGGCTATACCTGGCAGCACAATCTGGACGGAAGCTGGACGGTCACGGACACCGATGTCACAAACGGCGATGACGGCATCGACAAGCTGTGGAACATCGAGACGCTGCGCTTCACCGACCGCGATGTCCTGATCGTCAATCGTCCGCCGACCGGCGCGCCGACGATTACAGGCGCCGAGAACGTCCTGACCGCCGACACCACCGGCATTGCCGACCCGAACGGCCTTGGCGCTTTCAGCTTCCGGTGGCAGGCGTCGACCGACGACGGCCTGACATGGTCTGCGACGCTGGCGACGACGCAGAGCTTCACCGTTCCTGCTGCGCGGGCCGGACAGTTGGTACGCGTCACTGTCGACTACACCGATCAGGGTGGTACGGCAGAGACCGTTACTTCGGTGATGACGGCGCGAGTCGGCAACAACGCCAACGTCGCGGTTGAAACGCTCAACGGCACTGCGGGTCCAAACCTGCTGAACGGTCGCGGAGGTCCGGACATCCTGAATGGCAATGATGGCAACGATGTCCTCAACGGCAGCGGCGGCAACGATACGCTGAACGGCGGCAACGGCAACGACACGCTGAATGGCGGCGCCGGCGCGGACACGCTCGACGGTGGCAATGACAACGATGCCCTCAACGGTGGTGCCGGCAACGATACCATAACAGGCGGCGCTGGCGACGACACGATTAGCTGGAGCGCCACGAGCCTGTTGGGCTTCGATATTGCGACCGACGGCCGCGATGTCATCAACGGCGGAACGGAAGGAACCGTAGGCGATACGTTCGTCATCAACGGCTCGGCATCGACCGAGACCTTCCGGATCTATACCCACGATGCAGCGGTGACCGCCGGTGTCGTTGCTGCTGCCAACGCAGCGGAGATCATTATCACACGTACCGTTCAACCACTCATTGGAGGCCCGCAGACGAGCGTAATCGCCGAACTCACCGAGATCGAGGAGATCCGTATCAATACGACGACGGTGACGACGACGCCGACACCCGGAACCGCCAATGGCGATATCGTACAATTGATCGGCAATTTCGTTGGGACGAGCCTGAACCTCAACACGGTTCACATCAACGGCTCGACCGGTGACGATACGGTCGACATCAGTGGGCTGACATCGGCACACCGCATCGTCTTCACCTCGAATGGCGGTCACGACACGATCGTCGGAACGTTGCGCCCACAGGACATCATCCGACTCGCAGCCGGATCGACCCTCGCCGACTACCAGTCGACGACAGCGAACGGCATGACCACCATGTCGAACGGCACGCATTCGATCACTTTCCCGAGTGCTGGCGTGCCCACGTTCGAGGTAACCCCGGCCAACGGTAGCGGCGGTGCGGATGGAGGCATTGGCGGCCAGACGGGCGGTGGCGGCGATGGTCAGAACCAAGGCGGCGATGACGGCGGAAACGACGATGGCCAGAACCAGGGTGGAGGGGGCGACGACGGCCAGAATGGCGGTGGCGGCGACGATGGCCAGGATGGTGGCGATGACGACGGTCAGGACCAGGGCGGCGATGATGGCGGCAATGGTGGCCAGACCGGCGGTGGCGACGATGGCCAGACCGGTGGGGGCGATGATGGCCAGACCGGTGGTGGCGACGGTGGCGGCAACGGCGGCGGTGACGATGATGGCCAAAACCAGGGCGGCGGCGATGACGATGGCTCCGGTGACGGCGGTTCCGATCCGCTTCCTGTTGCGGCTCGGACATTGATCGGGACTGTTGCTGGGGATGTTCTGATTGGGGCGGCTGGTGCCGATACGATCCTTGGCGGTGGTGGTGGGGATATCGTTGCCGGCGATGCGGGCAATGACATCCTGCGCGGCGAGGACGGCGACGATGTGGTGACGGCCGGCGACGGCAACG
>NZ_JACIAH010000026.1 GCF_014194695.1 Rhizobium sp. BK399
GCGGCCGAGCGCAAGGCCTGGGCCAACATCCCGCCGAAGGCAACTCGCAAGGGCTCCTTCTCGTTCTCGCGCTGGGTTTACAGGCAACGGAACCTTGTCGAGCGTTTCTTCAACAAGATCAAACAGTTTCGAGGTATCGCTACTCGCTACGACAAGCGCCCGGAAAACTATCTCGCAGCTGTCAAACTCGTCGCGGCAAGGATCTGGTGTCAGAGTTTATGAGTCGACGGCCTAGCTCATGCCATCCTGGCGGATGGCCATCGAGAATTGTTATCCTGCACCTGCACGCCAAGCTGACCTCGGCGGATTTCACCATGGGCGATGAGCTGTCGCATAATCACGCTCGCCGAATTGATGGGTACGGCGAATCCAATCCCGATGTTGGCTCCCGACGGCCCGAGGATTGCCGTGTTAATCCCCACAACTCTTCCTTCCAGGTCGACAAGGGCGCCGCCTGAATTTCCTGGATTCAAGGATGCATCGGTCTGGATGAACCCCTCTTGCGAATCCAGCCCAAGTCCGGACCGGTCGAGTGCGCTGACGATGCCGAATGTTACCGACTTGCCAAGGCCGTACGGGGTTCCTATGGCAACCACATAGTCGCCGACTCTCAAGTCGCTGGAATTTCCGAACACGGCCTCACTCAATCCGTCGACGGGGATCTTGATCACTGCCAGATCCGTCTCAACGTCCACCCCGATCGCGGCCGCGTCAAATGTTTCGCCACTGGCAAGTGTCACCTTGATCGATGTGGCGCCTTCGATCACATGATTGTTCGTGAGGATATACCCGTTCGCAGCGTCAGCTATCACCCCGGTTCCAGCCAGTTCAGAAACCGGCCCGGCGGAGGTGTCGGAGGGACGCGACTTGTTCTGGACACCCGGTGTAAGGTAAAAAGTGTCACCTTGCTCGTCATTGGATTTTCCGCGCACGGATATGCTTACGATTGCCGGGATGACACGGCTAATCATTGGCGCGAGAGAAGGTGTTATTGCTTGCCCCGCTTCAGTGACCTCAAGCGGTCCGAACACAAGACCAATTATACCAACGGCAAATACCATGCTTCTCAGCATGGAAAGAGCGTAACTTCCGGCCATTCCTGAACTCCTGTGTCACAAGCATGTGCAGGGCCAGATTGGAAAGAAGGGCACACACGCGCATTGACTAATCGCAAACTAAGCGACCGATGTTCGAGAGGAATTCACGACGTGGCATGAGGGCTGGCGCGAGGAGAATGCTTCACCATCGAAGGGCAAACCAGAGTAGTGTGGCCAAAATTAAAAATTGCGGGAACGTAAAGCATAAGCGCGGGTTCCCCCACACATTGACCAAGCGCATCGGGCCATTCCGAACGCTATCGCTTCGTCCGATGGCAGGGACTGTGCCAAAAGCGTCGAAACGTCAGCTCCCTGTTGAGGCTAAAATTGTGTTCATTAGCGCTATATTGCTTTCTTATGCTTCCAGCGGTGATGATAGCAAAGCCAATGACCGGGATACTCTCGAACCCAGCTTTCCAACCTTCTCATTCGGGGCTGTCCGGTCTTGTGGATATCTACGCTTCCATTCTCGTTGATTGGGATTGTAATCTTGGGCTCTAGTTCGCGCCGATATTCGATTTCCCGGCGGCCGAAGCAGCGGGCAGAGTAGACTCACAAATTGCACTGCCGTACCAACTTGGCGAGCAACGGGATTGTCCGCACGTCTTGCCCATAAAACGTGGTCGAAAGGGCCTTGCGAAATTTCTGGCCAACCAGCAAGCCTACGCCGCCTCCACGCTCCAATGCCGCGCAAGTGCGAAAGATGATCCCACGGGCGACGGCACGAGGTTGCCCATCCTTTCGCTTGGAAATCAGGAGAGTTCTGAGGCGATGTGGGGATTGTTTGGGGGCGGCAGAGTGCCGTCAGGTTGAGACCGAATGCAGCGCCAACGACAGCCAGCAATTCGAAATTGCCTATATGAACGCTAAAGACGATGAAGGGCCGCCTCTTGTAAAAAAGCTCCATGAAGTCTTCAAATCCAGACCTCGATCCGTCCGGATTCAGGTCGGGCAGGATCGAAATCGAATAGCTGGTCCAGGAAGACATACTCGGCGGCAAGCCTGCCCAAATTTCCCCACCTGTCAAGAGCGATCTTCCGTCGCTCGTCTTCAGGCTTTTCAGGATAGGCGCGTGCCGGCGGCGAGGACAACGTGGGAGCGGAACGCCGGTTAGACCTTTGGGCGATCGTTAGAAATCTTGCAACGAGAACTGTTCGTTTATTGTGGTTTCAGACTTATGCGTCGAACTTGGCGCATAGTTGTCATCGAAACGGAGCTCGAAGACGTGACCTAGCCTCGATGTTGACTGGTGAAGATTGCCACGGTGCAATTCGACTATGCGTCTGACGATCCTCAGGCCGATACCGAGGCTGTCGGCGTACTCAGCTGGCTTGGCTTCGTTCTTTGCGGTGTTGGTACGCCTGTCCTCGATGCGAATAGTCTTGGCTGCCACGTATACGAGGATAGAGGTGCCGGCGGGCGTGTGACGCACAGCATTCTCCACGAGATTGCGTAGAGCATCGCGAATGAGCGCTGGCGCCCCTCTGATAAGAGCGATTTCGACTTGAGGATGGAATTCAAGTGAATGGCCGTGCTCGTACACCCATGGAGCAAGTTGTTCTACGACGGAGCACGACAGTGCTACTAGATCGACGTCCTCGAACATCCCATGGTCGAAGCTGTCGAGGCGCGCGAGCGCTGTTAGCGCTGCCACAAAGGCCACGAGATCATCAAGATCGGCTTCCGCCTTGCGGGCGCGAGGATGGTCGATGTTTCCCAGTTCGAGCTTGATTGCCGCAAGCGGCGTGCGGATTTCGTGTGCTATTCCCGACGTCAGGACCTTCTGCGACGCCATCAGTTCGCCGACCCGCTCGAAGGCACGATTGATGGCAATCGCGAGATGGGCAACCTCGCGCGGCATGCCGTCGAAATTCAGGTGCGAACGCGCGTCCATGGGATCGATATCATCGGCGGCGTTAGCTGCGGCACGTACGGGCTTCAATGCCTGCCTTACGGAGAGCAAAGTGGCGCCGAGAACCAGGACGAGCAAGATGCTCATCGGAACCAGCATATGTTCTATGACTTCCCTCCAAAAAACCGAAGAGACCACATCTTGAGGGTCTTCAATGGTTGCGACATCGACGATAAAACGTCGATCTCCGATCACGAAGGCCCTGCCGCCGACCAAGGTCAGCGGTTTGCCTGTCGTCAACGACCTCAGCCAGAAATCGGGTGGATTCACATCAGCGGGGAGGAAGTGACGTTCACAGGCATCGTCGCAGGACTGAAACACAAGCGTACCATTGCCGTCACGAATTCTGCCGACATAACCGGACGATCGGGTGCCATAACGTTGCTTGAGGCTTTCTGGGAGCTGATATCGGACATTTTCGCCTTCCAGGGCTATGCCAGAAGCGAGGCGCTCGGTTTCCTGCTCCACGAAAAGACGGGACAGCTCGCCGACATTCCAGTAGTAGTCCGAGAAAATCACCGCGAGTTGCACGACCATTGCGAGCACTGCAAAAAACGCTATTCGTCTGGTGAGAATCGCACCAAGAGTCGGATGCCAGCGGCTCACGCGTGTTCCTCCCGCATCAGGTCGCCGACGCCTCGCACAGTCTCGATCAAAGATCCGGTCGGATGCCCTTCCAGTTTCTTTCGTAGCCTTGAAATCGCCAACTCGACGGCATTGCTGCTTCTTTCGTCACCGAATTCTGAAAAGGCGTGTTCAATCTTACCCTTGGAGACCACCTTTCCGCCATTGCGCATCAGTAGTTCAAGGAGATCCTTTTCCGACGGAGCAAGCGCAATCTCGGCGCCAGCGCATGTTACGCGCCTCGAAGCAAGATCGAGTTTAAGGTCGGCAAATTCCAATGTGGGCATCGTGGTGTTCGGAGCCCGCCGCATGAGAGCACGGATGCGCGCGATCAGTTCGCCGTTATGAAAAGGCTTTGCAAGGTAATCATCTGCGCCAGCATCAAGGCCGGCGATTCGCTCATCGATTGCGCCGCGCGCAGTCAATATAAGGACAGGCATCTGAACTCTTGCGCTTCGCAGTGACTTGAGCACGTCTATCCCGTCCTCGTCGGGCAGGCCGAGATCAAGAAGAAGAAGATCGTAGTCAGCACCGTCAAGGGCCAGCCGGCCCTCTTGCGATGTTCCGAAGGCGTCGATTCTCCAACCAACCTTTCTGATAGCCTCACAAAGCAATTCTCGGAGCCGGGCGCTGTCTTCAATCAGCAGAATCCTCATGCCCTTTTCCGACCAGTAATCATTGACCAGACCAGATTTTCCCTATGCCTCAAGCTTTCGACCACGGCGGCTCCTGCATGGATGAAGGCCAAGACCATGATGCTGTTGGCTATCGCACCGTGCAACTCCTCCAGCCACTTTTCTCCCCAGAAAGCATCGATCGTTGTCATCCAACCTGTAAGGACCGTCGCCGCCAAAAGCGCCATTAGTGAAAGCATCATGACTGAAGCTAGGGGGCTGTGACCGATGTACCTTTTTTCATGCCCGTCGACGATGCCCAAGACCTGGTCCATCACCTTTGCGCGTGTCGGAAGAAAATCGCTGAATCTGGAATGTCTCGTGCCAATAAAGCCCCAAACAATGCGTACGGCAATCGCTGTGGCAACAACATACCCCGTCACGCGATGCCAGTACTTGCCTTCCTCGAGCACGAACAGGTTGAGCATACATGCGATAACCACCGTCCAGTGAAATGCCCGAACGATCGGATCCCACACCTTGATCGTGGTTTCACCTGCAGGTGGCGAGGGCGCATGGCCCTCCCTTTGCGAATTGACTATGGTCATCTCAGCCGCCTTTCTGGACAATCGCACCGGTAACTGGATTGAAATACACCTCGGCGCGACTGCCATTCTTGTCCCTGCCGTAGATCTCGTAGCAGTTGCCGGTGACCTCAAACGTCTTGACCTTGTAGCCCAGCACGTCGATCTTTGCCTTCATGGCCTCCTCAGACAACCACTTCGACTTTGGCTCGGCGGTGCAGCTCGGGCTTGCGAGCGCCATTGCTGGTGTTGCCGATACGATCGCGACTGCGGCGATTATGTTCAACTTCATGATCTGTCCTCTTTGAATGCCCGTCGTGGGCGACAAGGACATCGATAAGGCAGTGAAGCTGTCGGCTTCCTGTCTGAGTTCAAAATATTCTACAAAGTGGTTTTGCCCTCGCGCCGTTCAGTGCCATGCACTCAAGGTCTGAGCGAGGATCCTTGGAGGATATGAGCGAAATGACTGCTCTCCCAACGGTGTCGCTGCGGGCATGAAATCTGCAGAGAGTAGCCGATCTAAATTCTGGGCAAAGGGTCAACGATGCAGTCAGGCAGACGTTGCAGCGAGGCCAAGAGGTCGGAAAATCCCTGACCCAGCAAGACGTTCAGTTTATGAATGACTGCGCGCGAGCTCTGCGCTGCCCAGCTTTTTCACAAGGTCACGTCACGCCAGCCGCCAGCAGGAGATAGCCGAGATTCTGCCAGCAATCTTCTCGGCGTCGATCACTATGGCAACTGATGTACGAGAGCGTCGTGCGCTGCACATTGGAGATGCAAACCGATTACGCCATGTGCTGCAGCCGGCTTGGATCATGTCCGCTGGTAGCGAACTGGAGATCTACCAGCGCGCCGGTATGGCTTCATATCGATTCAGGCCAAAGGTATTGGGGGTCCCAGGGTCTAGCCAGCCAGTCCGCTTCTCAGTTGACCGAGATCGGCGCGTTTTGCCGGGATTGAACGGCTCGAAAAACGAACATTCCGAGGATCATGGCAGCTACGAAGAGGCCAGCCTCCCAACGGCCGGTGGCGAGTGAGGCAATTGCGGGGCCTGGACAAAGGCCTACCAGACCCCAACCTAGACCGAAGAAACCTGCACCGAAGAGAAGCTTTGCGTCGATCGTACGGCTGGCCGGAACATGAAATTTCTTGTCGAAAACCGGCCGCGACTGATTTCGCTTAATTACATATGCAATGGCTGATGGGATCAGCGCTCCACCAAGGACAAAGGCTAGCGACGGATCCCAAGACCCCGAAAAGTCGAGAAAGCCGAGCACGCGCGCCGGATTGACCATGTCAGAAAGGACTAGGCCGACGCCAAACAAAACACCGCACAGGATCGAAACGAGGGTTCGACTGCTCATCACATCTCTCCAATCAGGTGGCGGCTGACATAGACAGTAGCAGCAGCGGTCGCCATGAAGGTGATGGTCGCCACGATTGAGCGGGTGGAGAGCCTTGCAAGCCCGCAGACGCCGTGACCACTCGTGCATCCCGAACCGAGACGGGTACCAAAGCCGACCAGGAGGCCGCCAGCTATGAGAAGAATCGGTGACGAGGTGATGGTAAGTTCCGTGGGTCGCAGAAGAGCGAACGTGCTGGCCGCGCCGCCGATGATGCCCGCAAGAAACCCTATGCCCAGTGGGCTAAAGCCTACGCCGGTCCATCCGAGTGCAGAGGCGGCCAAACCGGAAATCCCCGCAACACGACCGTTGAGAAGCAGATAGAGCGCTGCAGAAAGGCCGATCAGCAGGCCGCCGGACAGCGGCCAGATATAGTTAAGTTGGGTCATGTCGCATTCACTGAGCTGTTTAAATCTGACAGGTTGGTGTCGAGGCACTTGCTAACTCGCATAGCGACCTTTCGTGCGCGCCCGGCATGACGTGAATATCGCTTCTACATTCGCTCCACTTGCGCGCGACGAACCAAAACCAGACGCATTTCAGTCGTGGCATGAGGCTCGCTGGGGCCACATCATGTGTGCGGGGTCACATTCCAGAAGAATGCAATGTGGCTAATATTGCATATTTACAGTAATAGTGCAAGTGTTGTATGTTTGGAGCTGACCGACCAGGGAGGCTCAAGTGAGCGCGGATAATGAGCTGTCGCCGGCTGTTTTGCGGATTAATGAGGTAGCGCCGGGTTTTGCGGCGCGATCTACGCTCGGTGAGGTCTCGCTTTCCAGATACCGGGGGCGCTGGTTACTGTTTTTCTCTCATCCGGCAGATTTTACCTCGGTATGCACGAGCGAATTCATCGCGTTTGCTCGTGCTCATGAGAGTTTTTCCAAGATCAATTGCGACCTGCTGGGTCTTTCGGTCGACAGTCTGTACTCTCATGTGGCCTGGCTGAGGGACATTGAGCGTAGCTTCGCGGTCAAAGTGCCATTCCCGTTAATCGAGGACGCCGGCATGGTTGTCGCGCGTGCCTATGGCATGTTGGACGGCTCTTCCGAAAACAGCGGGACGGTCCGAGCTACGTACGTTATCGATCCAAAAGGCGTCATTCGTGCCATCGTCTGGTATCCGATGAACGTCGGCCGGTCTGTTGGCGAGCTCCTCCGTCTTGTCGAGGCGCTGCAGGCGACGGAGAAGGAGGGTGCGCTTGCTCCGGAAGGTTGGATGCGTGGAACCGCGCTGCTTGAGCCCGTAGCGGCCAACATGGACGAGCTCGATGAGCCGCGCGAGGGCGAAGCCTGGTATTATCGGGAGCGTCGCGAATGATTGGTGGCATCCTTTCTTTCGAGGAAATGCAGGAAAAGGCGTCCGAAGCGGCCGAATTCATGCGCCTGTTCAGTACACCAAGCCGACTGATGCTGCTTTGCTATATCGCGCAAACCGAGCGGTCCGTCAGTGAAATCCAAAGTGTCCTCCGATTTAAGCAGCCGGCGCTCTCACAGCAGCTCGCGGAACTTCGGCAAGCACGGCTCGTCGAGACGCGCCGCCAGTCGCGCCAAGTCTACTATTCCATCGCAGACAGTCGTGTCTCGATGGTAATGGACTTGCTGATGCGGCTATTCTGCGAGGCGGGGGCGAAGACGCAGAGGGCAGCCATTTCTGCTAGGGCGCCTGCACAATCGCGTGGGGGTGGAGCAATTGCTTTTCCAGGAGAGATGGCATGGTGGGCCCGGCTTGAGCCTTGGGAATAACTTGGCCGACCTATAGAGAGTGTAACTGGCGCGCGCTAAGGGGGCTCGAACCGAGCGGCCTTGCACCTATTGTCGCTATTTAAGAGCGACGAAAGGTGTCATTGACGCACAATAGAACCGGCGTAATGTGGCCCGGCAGACCATTTCGGGCTCGTTCAACAGCAATGATGCAGGGCGGTGCTGACGATGACAGTTGGGTCTTCTCCAATCAAGACGGCAATTCTTGTCGTGGATGACGACCCGCGCATCCGACAGATGCTGCAGCGATACTTCGAGCACGAGGGATACAAGGTCACGTGTGCCGCGAGCGGTGAGGAAATGAGGTTGTCGCTTAAGGCCAAGGCCTTCGATATCATTCTCCTCGATCTGGTCCTTCCTGACCAGGATGGACTAGACCTGGCCCGAGAGATACGCCGCACCTCAAACATCCCAATCATGATCCTCACGGGGCGGGAGGATGTTGTCGATTGCGTTGTTGGCCTGGAGATCGGAGCAGACGATTATGTCGTCAAGCCGTTTCATTTGCGCGAAGTCCACGCAAGGCTAAAGTCGATTCTGCGTCGCTACCAAGCGGCTCCCGTTCCAGGCCCGAAGGAACATGATTTACTCGTCTTCGATGGATGGCAACTTGACAGGCAAAAGCGCAAACTTCTCAATCCCGAGAACCTCGAGATTGAGCTCTCCAGCGGAGAGTTCGACATGCTTGATGCGTTTATCCGCAATGCAGGTCGGGTTCTTAGTCGAGACGCCCTGATGGATCTTACCCGACACCGCGGACGCGACGCCTTTGATCGGTCCATTGATACGCAAATCTCCCGATTGCGGCGAAAGATCGAAATCGATCCAGCACGCCCGGAACTCATAAAGTCCATTCGATCCGTTGGGTACGTCTTTACCGCAAAGCCGGCGGGAGCGTTCATTGATGAACGCGATAGATGAGCCCATGATCCCAGCGACGAAAGAAATCAGGATCTTCTATTTCCTGCAGGGTCTCGGGGAGTTTGTTCCAGACTCGCATAAATCGACATGCCGCGGCTTGGGCTTCAAGCGAGGAAAAAAGTCGCTCGGCGATCTCATGATGATCACCGGCGCTTAGAGCTATGAAGATCGGCACATCCATCAATAGGCCAGCCTCCGGGTGCATTCGCAACCTGAAAACTGCCAAGCCTCTTACACGGCCTGCGATATCACGCGCACTTATGCACTGCCAGTTTCGCGTGTCGTGCAACAGAGCGGCCCAGTCCTTTTCGTCGAACGTGGGCACAACGCTGCAGATAAGGGAAAAGGCGGCAAGGTTGTCATCTCGCAGCAACTGGCCGACGATATAGTTATACGGCATGGCGTCCTCCCGACCAGCAACCGATCTGATCTTTCGCGCGATTAACCTCCGTCTTCATTGTCATAGATCAAGGAAACGAACCTGGTTTATGAAAGGCTGGCTCGAAGCCGAGCTTTCGGAAAGGACGAGCGGCATGCAAGCAGTCGAAGCCGCATCATCAGACCAGCAAACCTTCTTGAGAGTTCGAGCAAGACTCATCATCGAGCGGTATTGGTCCCTTACACTATTCTGCAGCGCACTCTGCCTTCTTATAAGCGGTCTTCTCCTTGCGCTGCTGAAAGTACGCCAAGCTGCGGACGTTCTTCTCGTGTTCAGTATCATTATCGTGCTGTGTTGCCTTTCAGTCGAAATGTTTGCCAAGCTTCGCCGCCGAGAAGTCGGACTAGATCTTATCGCAGCCCTTGCCATGGGAGCGGCACTTTGGTTCGGCCAATACCTAGCGGGTGCGATCGTCTCGGTTATGTACGCCGGCGGCCACTTTCTCGAGTCTTATGCCCACCGACGCGCCGAAAGCGGCATGACCGATCTTCTTTCCCGTGTGCCCCGCAGTGCGTTGCGCATCAACGATGACGAGTTCATCGAGGTATCGATTGGAGCGATCACACCCGGTGATCGCCTCCTCATTCGTCGCGGCGACGTCGTTCCTGTCGACGGAACAATCGAGGGACGCGCGGCGGTTATCGATCAGTCCGCATTGACCGGGGAGCCGCTGCCGGTTCGTTTATTGCATGGAGAGGCTGTACAGAGCGGAGCATCCAACGCCGGCGACACATTTGAGTTAATCGCCACAAAACTCGCCAGAGACAGTACCTACGCGCATGTCGTACGCTTGGTTGAACTGGCAAAGAAGTCCAGAGCGCCAATGTTCAGACTTGCGGACCAGATGGGTCTCTGGTTTCTCGGAGTTACGTTGCTTGTAGCCGCGGCGGCAGTTGCGGCTTCGGGAGAAAGTGTAAGGCTGCTAGCCGTTCTCGTCGTAGCTACACCGTGCCCGCTTATTCTGGCTGTTCCAGTGGCGTTGGTAGCGGGAATATCGAAGGCTGCCCGAAAAGGTATTCTGATCAAGGGCGCCGCAGTTCTTGAAGCCTTGTCGAAGATCGAGATCGTCATCTTTGACAAGACGGGTACGCTGACGATCGGCCAGCCGACTGTCGCAAACGTGCTTGGAAATGACAACCCTGACCGTCTCCTTCAACTGGCCGCATCAGCGGAACTTGCCTCGGCTCACCCACTGGGCCGTGCGATCGTGTCGGAGGCCCAATCCCGTCATCTGTCTCTCACCAAGCCGGAACAGGCGGCTGAGGTCGCGGGTGAGGGAGTGGAGGCGACTATCGGAGGACAGCGTGTGCTCGTCGGAGGGCCGGCGTTTGTGCGC
Organism: Rhizobium sp. BK399; assembly: GCF_014194695.1. GTDB lineage: Bacteria > Pseudomonadota > Alphaproteobacteria > Rhizobiales > Rhizobiaceae > Rhizobium. The sequence goes on from NZ_JACIAH010000026.1 coordinate 10,694, forward strand.
TCAAGAGGCATCGAGCCGCAGTCCTTGGTTGCCGACGACACGGCAAGCGCGCTTGTGTGCGTCGACGCAGAAGTCCGGGGAGCAATTCGTTTCGAAGATAGTTTGCGGTCTGACGCCGCCAATGCAATCGAAGAGCTTCGCGAGTTGGGCATAAAGCGTATTTCGCTTGCGAGCGGCGACCGGCTCGAGGTTGCCAGAGCGATCGCGGACCGACTTGGAATGGATGCTGTTGAGGCCGATCTCAGCGCGGCGGACAAGGTTGAGGTCGTTAGCGGCGCGAAGGCGGATGGCAAGGTGATGATGGTGGGCGACGGTGTCAACGATGCTCCGGCACTTGCCGCGGCCGACGTCGGTCTTGCAATCGCGCGTGGGAACCTGGCCGCTGCAGCGGAAGCCGCAGACGTGGTGCTCCTGCGAAGCGGATTGAATGGTGTGGTAACGGCTTTAAAAGTTGCTCGGCATTCAAGATCAATCGCAGCCCAAAGCGTGGCAGCGGGTATCGGACTGTCTGCGATCGCAATGGTATTTGCCGCAGCAGGCTTTCTTCCGCCGGTTCAGGGGGCGCTAATTCAGGAGGCAATCGATGTCGCGGTTGTTTTGAATGCTCTTAGAGCCGTGAGGTAGGTCCTGAAGCCTCGTGCTCGTCGGTCTTTGACGATCGCCCAGGCGAGGGTCAGCGAATTCGTTCGCTATCCTGCGAACATGGACCCTGCTAGTAGAAGTCGCGTCCACCGAGCCCGGTGAACTCTACTAGCAGTCCGTTCGCATGTACTTGCTTCAAAAGGCGGCGCTGATTGAGAGCCGCATGGTTCTCGCAAAGCAGGGCTGAAGCGGGCAGCAGTGCTCCTTCCTGGTCCAGTCGAGTGCCCGTGGTGACATCTAGTGACGACAAGGTAGTCATTGCCCTCGCGTTCGAGGAAAATCCCATTCGCATCTTCTTTCGGGATCGGAGCGCAGTGACTGGAAGGCGAGGCCTTGGGTTTCTCTTCCATAGCGGCAGAGTGTACCGCGTGGACCATCCTGAACTTCTTCCGCAGTCTGGCGGCTCTTGCTGGATCACCTCACACACCTTAGGGCCCCATATGTTTAATCGAACCATCGCCTACGGCTTTAAAATAGGTTCGGCATGCGTGGCTATTGAAGAGGTTGCAGATGGACCCGAGGGCATTTGAGAGTCCGGGACGTCCAGTGGTTTCTGAACCAGAGCGTCGGCAACAGATGCAGCTCGCCTTAGTCCGGGGTGGCTTTCGCATATCCGATCACGACGTCATGGTACCGATCCTCGCGAAGACGCCGGTGTCGAGCAGCTCGAACTCGAGTTCTTCAGGGGAGCGGAGACGGTTATTTTCAATGAGCTCGGCGTAAGCGATGCCGTCGTCGCCTCAACGATATGCGCGCGATCGACATTGACCATGAGGAAAGAAGTTACATGCGTCAGCGTTCTCGCTGTAGTCCTCGCGCACGCTTCCCATTGCCTCCCGCTGAGGTATGGGCCCCATTGCTTCCACGAGACGTTCCTTCCGGGCCTCTTCAAGCCGAATAGGTTCGCTCGTCTGCATACTGAGAACCCTATGGACCAGCACCTTCGATCGAGGTGACGTTGTGGACTAGTGAGACAGCAGAGTTGGTATACGCAGGTCGTCGAGAAGGCCGCGCGTGACACCGCCAACAAGCGCTTCCCGGATTTTGGAGTGCCCGTAGGCGCCAGCAATAAGCAGGTCCGCGTGAACTTCCATGGCGGTATCCTGTATCATTGTGGTGGTGTCTTCGCCGTCGCTGTGTACTGCTGCCACGTTAACATCGATGCCCGAGTGCTCCAGCGCTTCGACGTATCTGTCGAGAAGATCGTCGCTCCAGATCGCAGCGTCGCGCACGCGTATGACCGTCGCTTTCGTCGCGGACTGAATCATGGGGTAAGAATGTGAGAGCGCCCGTGCCACCGTGGCGCTTCCGTCCCAGGCGATCGCGATGTTGTCGATCCGGCCATAGAAATCCTCAGACGGCAGAAGAAGCAGCGGGCGGCCACTGTCAAAAAAGCATCCTTCTATTATCGGACGAGCAAGCTCGGTATTTTCAACAATTGTCACATCGTACGCACGAGCAAGTTCGGCCAGCCTCATGGTCGCCGACATCGCTTCCGAGTCCATGGGGACGAGCCTAATATCGAGACAAACCCTTTCTGCCCGCTCGCGCAGATGCCGGACAAGTTGCGCCGCGACCTCCCGGTCGAAACGATCAGCCTGGAATTCGTCGTCTTCCGAATAGGTTTCGACCGCCTCCTGACCATGGCGCCGCGCGGCGGACAGGCTGGCGATCAGACCTGCACCCTGATGTAACGAGAACTGGATAGCGTTCTCGATTAGCGAAAACGAAGTCGCTTCCGGCTGTGTGATAAGTGGCAGATGAAACTGCGGCCTCATAAAGTCCTCCCGCTGGGATTAATTGCTTTCCAGGCCTAAATTTCGTAAACCGAGGCAAGATGGCTGCGTCAGCGTCATCGCGATAAAAAGAGCGGAACTTGGCTATCCTTCAGCATCGATCGGGTGACGCCGCCAAAGAGGCGTTGCTGAATCCGGGGATGGTTGAAGGCGCCCATGACGACCATGTCGGCAGCTACATCCACAGCGTGTTGGCGAAGGATTTCATCTACGCGGCGTCCGCCGCTCGAAAGGCGATCCACTTCCACTTTGACGCCGTGTCGAGTGAGAAACGTTGCGATGTCTGCTCCCGGCTCTTCACCGTTCTCCCAGCTACTAGCGATCGGATCCACTAGCGTCACGTGGACGCTATCGCAGCCTTTGAGAAACTCAAGTGACTGGCGGGTGGCCCGCGCGGCCTCGTCACTTGAATCCCAGGCAAGTAGAACCGATTTTGGAGCTGAGGCGATTGACTGCATGCGGGGGTTGACGAGGATTGGCGTTGGAGATTGAAACAACGCACCGTCTATGATCCGGCTCTGGAGTTCTTCGTTGCCCGCGGCTTGTGCGCCGACGAGAATCAGGTCCGCATAGAGAGCATGCTGGGCGATATCATCGTCGGCCCATGCGAATTCGGTATAGATTTCCTGCACGTCAAAGGATAGGCCTGACCTTTCGACGATTTTCCGCAACGATTTCGCTTCCTCGGTTAGCCTGTCTATTTCCTTCTGCTGGCCTTCTAACCAAGTTGTTGAAAGTGCTTCATAGGTTGCAATCGCTGGAACGCGACCCATGCAAACAACGAGAGCCGTCATATGGGCGCCCTGTGTCTCGCAGAATTCAATTGCTGACTTTATGTCCTGGTCCCAGCGGCCGACGTCGAATACGCACATGGTGGTTTTGATGTTCATCGCACTGCCCTCTTGTTGGATAAGAAGAGCGTACTGTGTTCCACCGACATGTCTTTGATGTCTGTCAAATTTCCCATTTTTTTGCGCCTTTCGGCGCTCCGCTCGGATAAATGCCGTGGTTTTTCTTCCACTTGAGATTTCAGCGCGTGGGGTCCTCGGAAGTTGATCGAAAGAGCTCGCTCAAGTGCCGTTTAGAGAGTGCGCTTTGATTCAAATCAAGGCGGGCCCTCTGTTATCGATCAAGGCTAAAAATCTGGTGCGTCCAAACGTGTAGATGGATGGGGGTGCGGAGGCAACATGCGAACAATGGTCCTCGAAGAGGTCGGGTCACCTTTGCGTCTTTTACAGGCACCTGATCCGCGGCCTGCAAAAGACCAGGTGCTCTTAAGGGTGGAGGCCTGTGGCGTCTGTCGCACGGACCTGCACGTGGTGGAGGGGGCGCTGCCTGATCCCAAGTTGCCGCTCGTGCTCGGACACGAAATTGTCGGAGAAGTCATCGCAATCGGACCGGGAGTTGCCGAGGAGATCGTGGGGAAGCGCGTGGGCGTGCCTTGGCTCGGCCATACGTGCGGGTGTTGCCACTATTGCCTCGCTGGAGCTGAAAATCTGTGCGACTCTCCCGGATTTACTGGCTATACGCTTGACGGTGGATATGCGACGCATGCCGCGGTGGACGTGAACTATTCCTTCGTGCTTCCCCACGACTCTGATCCGGTTGCGACCGCACCGTTGCTTTGCGCTGGGCTGATAGGATGGCGATCATTGAAGATGGCGGGCAACGCGAAGACGATCGGTCTTTACGGTTTCGGGGCAGCGGCACACATTCTGGCTCAGGTGTGCCAGTGGCGAAAGCAAGATGTGTATGCTTTCGTTCGTCCGGGAGATGAGATGGCCAAACGTTTTGCGCTAGACCTCGGAGCCGTCTGGGCAGGCGCGTCGAACGAAGCGCCCCCCGCTGAATTGGACGCCGCCATCATTTTCGCCCCGGCTGGAGAGTTGGTGCCAGCCGCCCTCGCACGGGTTCGTAAAGGTGGCACTGTCGTCTGCGGCGGGATCCACATGAGCGATATACCGCGCATGCCGTATCAGCTACTTTGGGGAGAGCGTCATGTGGTATCGGTCGCGAACCTGACACGCGCCGATGCCAGAGAATTCTTTGATCTCGCTGGACATGCGGGACTGCGTACCGTCACCACCGCATATCCGCTCGAGCGAGCGAACGATGCGTTGGCTGATCTGCGGGGAGGACTGGTCAAAGGTGCAGCCGTCCTGGTTCCTTAGTGGTGGACGATAATCGATCCAAATCGCCGGTTTAAGTGCGCGCCCGTGCCCCCGCAAAGCTCTCCTGGACAGAAGATACGTGATGTGACGGGGTTCCTATTCGAAGAGAGTTAACGTTGCAGGTGGGTAACGTCGAACAGATCAGCGGGTTGGCCAACGCCGATCCGCTGGCGAATGCTCGAGTTGCCGCAGGCGCCAAAGGGAAATCACATGGAAATGCTCCTCATCCTCACCTATGCCGCAATCTGCGTTCTACGTCTGCGCGCCGAGCCGAGCGACGAGTATGTCACGCAGGGGTTCCGTCGCCCCGGGCATGATGGCAAACCCGCTTCCCCGCGTCCAGTGAGGGATTTCATAAACAGACGAGGCCAGAGGTACGCTCGTGAACTATCTGGCGAACCCACAACGCTGTAAGCTTCCGAGGCGCTATGGAACAGCCCAATGTCAGGTCCGCCATCCGTGCAGCCTTGCCGATTGTAGACTGGGTCGGCAACTATCGACCTGAGTGGCTGGTGCAAGATGCATTCGCTGGTGTAGCGCTCTGGGCAGTGATGGTTCCCGAAGGAATGGCCTATTCGGGGATTGTCGGTGTGCCTCCCATCATGGGACTAACCACGATAGTACCAGCGCTCCTTGCCTATGCGCTGTTTGGTAGCTCACGCCAGCTTGTCGTGGGGCCTGACACCGCCACCGGCCTCATCTCAGCCTTAACGGTCGGAGCGATTGCATCACAGGGGACCGCGCAGTTCAATTCCCTAACCTCAAGTCTAGCGGTCCTGATTGGGGCTCTCTTCCTGATATCAGGGTTCTTGCGGATGGGCTGGGTTGCCAGCTTTATACCGACCCCGGTCATGAGAGGCTTCATTGAAGGGCTCGTCTATGTGACGATTATAGGCCAGGTGCCTCAACTGCTTGGTATCAACGGCTCGGCGGGCAATTTTTTCAAAAGGCTTGGCAACATTCTTGTCCATCTGGATGACATGTCACTGGCGCCTGCATTGACTGGTCTTATTTCGTTGTTGGCGATGATGCTCCTGCGACGATTGAACCCGCGCGTTCCGGCGCCGCTGCTTGTAATGGCACTCGCCACCATAGCAATTGGCGTCCTTGGCGGAGAGGCGACCGGCGTCCATGTCGCAGGTCACATCCCGTCGGGTTTGCCGAACGTAGTACTGCCAAACCTCGACCCCGCGATTTGGGTCCAGCTTGCACCAGGAGCGCTCGCAATTGTGATGGTCGGCTACGCTGAAGCCCTTGGGGCTGCGAAGGCGGCGGCTCTTGAGAATGGTGGAAATATAGATCCCAATCAGGAATTGGTCGCACACGGTCCAGCAAACATACTAAGCGGGCTGTTGGGTGGATTTCTCGTTGTTGGTAGCCTATCGAAAACCTCGGTTGCGATGGCGGCGGGTGCTCGAACTCAAGCGGCCAACTTGGTCGCGGCGCTCCTTTGTTTTTTGACCCTGTTTTTCCTGACGCCGTTGTTCCGAACTGTGCCTCAACCCGCGCTTGCTGCGGTCGTGATTGCCGCGATGCTGCACCTATCTACCCCGCGTTATCTGCGGGATCTTTTCCGGAGAAGCCCCTGGTCTTTTGTCAATGGCATCATCGTAGTGGCGGGCGAACTCGTCCTGGGCGTCCCGCAGGGTATTGTATTGGGAGTCGTTATCTCGATTTTGACGCTGATCTACCATGCAAGCCATCCATTGAGCTCCGAAGTCGGACAACTTCCCGGTACCGAGGCCTATCGGGACATACATCTTCATCCCGAGGCAAAGACCTTTGCAGGACTGCTGATTTGGAGGGTGGGCGGCGACCTGTTCTTCGCGAGTATCGGACGAATGATCACGCTCCTGAAGGCATCCTTGACGGCGCGGCCAGGGCTGAGATGCGTCCTTTTGGATCTAGGATCAGTCAACTTTATCGACGTTAGCGCCACCGACGAGCTCTTCGCTCTCATCAAGGAACTTCAGGGTATTGGGGTCACTGTGGCTTTCTCAAGGGTGCGCGACCCCGTACGGGATAGCATGCGATTGGGCGGGATCGAGAAGCTCGTCGGGCCGAGTGGCTTTCACGAGCGGACGACGGATGGTGTGCGGTCGTGGCTGCATGAAAGTAATGAGCCGAGTTATAGCTGAGAACCTTCCGTCTTGCAGATACATCTGCAGGAAAGCTCTCCGATCAATGGCTATACATAATGCGGTGGTGCTGCCCGCCAATGTCCACACGAAAAAAGCGGTCCCGGGACGATGAACGGCGACTTGCCTTCGGCAGGGATGGTTCTGGGAATTGAAACGGACAGTCCAAGGAAACCGCAAAACCATTGTTTAACCCTCCGCAATGCGGAACGCGTTGGCTCTTTTATAGAAGGGCAAACAACGCGGGCCAGCAAAATGCCATACGATATCCTCGCCATCGGCGCATCGGCTGGAGGAATGCCAGCGATATGCGCCATGCTGGCCAGACTAAGGTCTCCCGACGTGCGTGCTTGTCGCGCTTCACCGATCCATTGAGATCGAAAGTGGGCTGCCTCGGATATTGGCTCACTCAACTGGTCTAAAGGTGGGCTGGCGGGAACCGGCGATCGGCTTGAGCTTGGAACGTGCTATGTAGGACCCGGCCGAAGCGGACTTCCCGGAGACGCCTGAAAACGCCTTGCTGCTTGATGGAGAGATCGATCTAGTTGCACCCGTCGACGAACTGGCTGAATTCATCTTTCGCCAGATCGGATGTTGCGCAGTCGAAATCGCGAAAGATACCCAGTCGTTTGTATGACATGTCCAGATTTCGACGCATTGGCTGACCCTTGAGGCGATGGCACAAGGTTTCGAAAGAAAGCGTTGCTTGGCGATGTGCGTCCCACCCGGACGTCGATGCAGCAATCGCACCTTTTTCGCTCCTGGCTGCAGCTAAGGACTGAATTGCTTCCAGGCGACACGTCAATGGACCGAAGGTCCCCCTTTCGCAGAATTCGAGGTCCGGTCGATTACTTTGATCTGGGTCAACGATTAGACGAGGGACAGGCTCACAATGAGCCGATCATCGTAACATGCGCCTCTACGACGGAAATCTCAATCCGATTTTGTTAGCGCACCGAAAACCGGTGCTGGGATAGGTTGAAGGAGATAGCTTATGAAAACTACCGGGTTCTCACGGGCAGCCTTGGTGGCGGCAATATTTTCGATTGGAAGTGTCGGACTCGTCTTCGGACAATCCAATGGGACGGACAACAAAACCCCTGGTGGGACGTCTGACGATTCTTCTCCGTCGCCGATGGAAAGAATGATGAGACAAATCGAGAAAAGCTTTCCAGGTGCGGCCTTGATGCAAGGCGGAATGATGGGAGAGGGAATGATGGAGCGAGCCATGGAGATGCATGGACCACAGATGAAAATCATGTTCGCGATTGCCGATAGCAACGGAGACGGAGCACTTTCCTTCGACGAGGTGACAGCGATCCACAAGCGGATTTTCGACAGTGTCGACAGTAACAAGGACGGCAAGGTGACCCGGGAAGAAATGCAGACATTTTGGCGCGATTGAAACCGGCACCCTGTGAGACGGGAGCCACGTGCAGCGGCTGCGTCCAGATTCGGGGAGCGGTCTATCAAAGGATCACCGCATCCTGCCGAAATGCGCGCTCCATTGCGTTCCCGGGATAGCGGGCCTCACAAGCGCTGAAACAAAAATAGCGTCGTGAAGATATTCGCCAAAGTAGCTAGAATCCATGATCGCCAACAAATACGCTCGGGATGGTGGGTTTCGAGAGGAGGCGTCGGGCGCTGTGTGCCAATCCGTCGGTATTCAGGCAAGTGTCAGAAACGGCCGCTAGTAGGGCCGCGGGCTGATAAAAGAGGCGGATGAAATGAAGAGAATCATTTGTTATGGGCTTGCTGTCTTTGCGGCGGTCTCGATCGCCAGTACCTCGTGGGCAGCCACAACGGTAAAGGTCGTGGAAGGCGGCGAGGGTGGCGGACCGATGACGCTTACCCTCGACCAGTCGACGATCAAGGCGGGTGAGACGGTATTTGCGGTTCACAACGACGCAATGACAGAAGAACACGAGATGGTTCTGGTGAAACTTAAAACGTCCGATCAAAAAATCCCGTTGGTCAAGTCCAAGCATCGAGTGGACGAGAAGCAGTTGAAGAGCCTGGGCGAGGTTTCCGATCTCAAGCCGGGCGCCGATGGTCAGCTGAAGGCCAAGCTCTCGGCCGGTTCCTATTTGCTCTTGTGCAACATCAAGGGGCACTTTGAGTCCGGGATGCAGGCAAAGCTTACGGTCACTGAATAGCACATGGGAAGCCCTGCGCCCACCGAGTGGGGCAGGCTTGGAGGCGTCGCTTCGACAAAGCCCCGCTGACGCGACGTATCCAAAAGCACGTGCTTTTTGGCAAGAGCGATATAAGCGCATTGAGCGTGAGCGTCAGGACAGCGGATTTTGCTGAACGATCCAATTGAGCGAATGTTCTGGGATTAGAACCAGCATTAATGCTGGCATCAGCGTGGTGCGTCGCCATGACATTTATTCTGCGCAGATCCTTGTTGGCGAACGCGTAGCCGCTTCGATGAGTCATTATCGCTCCTCCCCGCTTCTTGAGCGGCCAGCGCTTAAGCGCCCAGCAGTTGGAATGACGAATATTATCTCGTCTGTCGGGGGACTGGATGGATAGCTGCGCCTGTTTGATGCGCGCGAATGCACGTCTGGGCGGCCGGCCCTCCACTCAATGACAAGCGGCCCCAGCGCGGCGTCGGCCTTCAGTTCGGCACCAACTTTGTCTGGCAGTTGCGAGCGGCCTCAATGTCGGTGCCGTAACCCACCGAGATCCGGAATTTGTCGATACCCAGTCCCGGCTAATGTTTTCAACCGCACCGAGGTCGCCGCATGGGACCTTAAACACCGGGCCTCGATGATGGCGAAGACGTTACCGAACGGAGGTTGAAACCTTCTACGGTTCCCTTGTAGCCCTTCGCTTGAATAAATTCAGCTACTTTGAATGCGTCGTCGAGCATGTAAAACACGCCGCTAATGATATCCTGAAACTAACGCAGTCCGGGCGACACCGTGTGAGGAACAACGGCGTCCGGACTGTTGCTGTCGATGCCAGTCGCGCAGAGCTTTAGTGCAAGATCGAGCTTCGTCGATCTCTTGTGACGCCGGCGGCGTTCGAAAAGTCTTAGAAGCTTTTCGAATACATCTCTGTCTGACGCGATGTGATGAGGCAAGGCTGAAAGGAGTGAGGCCGGAAGATCCTGAAGGTCACTGTGGCCGTGGCTCTTAATCGGATCCCATGCCTCGAAATAGAGACCTCGCAGCACCAAAGGGAGATCATTGCCAACCTTTGCGTTGTCATCCGCGGACATCTTATCGCGGACCGCATGCATGGTCGTGCGCAACACGTCGTAAGCGTCGCGCTGATCACATCCAAGCAATTCTGAAAGCTCCCGGATCCAGACGGCGGCATCCCGGGCGGCGTCTGGGAAAGTGAGAAATGGACTGTAGCGCATTAGACCCTCCTGTACTGAATCTTATCCGCAGATCTCATTGCTAGACGTCCTCGCGCTCGTTGTCCTTGACCTCCGTCAAATTAGCGCTCTCAGCCGGGCTTGACGCCTCATGCGACCACCCACAATCGGCGCACGCTGAACTGCCGAGCTGTCGGATCGCCTCCATCAGTGAGGAGAGAACGGGCAATTGCCGTCATCGAGAGCGTCTTGGGTCCATGCGAACCTGGTCCAGTTGACCATCGCGTTTGACAACCGTGTCATGATGGCGTCGTACCGCCGAAGGCCAAAGCACGCTTCGTGCTAAAGACAAGCGGCAATACGCTTGGCAGTGAGCCCCCTGAGGCCGGAACGCAGGCGGAAGATTTGCTTCGGCTGCGGTGTCAGGTTTGATTCTCTCCCACGATCATTACGCTGCTGGCGTAATTGGAAACACGGCACGCCAATTGCGCAAACCAGCCGGTTACATTGAAGCAAATCAAGGTGGGATTGCGAACGCCGAGTTATGTTGCCTACAGAAATTTCCACGGAGGGCCGCTGATGACCGATTTGCTGAAATACACTCTTCAGGTGGCACTTGTGTCTTTTATGCTTGGGAGCTTGGTCGACGTCGGTTTGAAACTTGAGCTCAAAGATGCCTGGGTCGCACTACATGACAGTCGGTTCGTAATCGCAAGCGTCCTCTCCGGTTTTGTTGTCGGGCCGATTCTCGCCGTAGTGATCGCCCGGCTGTTAGCACTGCCAACGCCATATGAGCTTGGACTGCTTTTGCTGGGCCTAACACCATGTGCGCCGTTTCTGCCGCTTCTGTCCGATGTTGCAAAGGCCGACGCTGCCTACACGGCGGCATTCATCGTTATTGCTGCGCTCGGCACGATCATATTAATGCCGATCGCGGTCCCGTTCGTGGCGCCAGACCTTCACGCGGGTCCAGGGGTGATTGCACGTCCTCTATTGTTGTTGGTACTCGCTCCCTTTGGGGTTGGCATTGGGGTGCGAAGCCTCTCCAGGCGATGGGCGGATAGGTTCGATCCCGTCGTGAGGAAGGTTGTCGTGCTCAACATTGTAGTGCTCTTGGCAACGGCGTTTTTGCAGAACTGGCGCGACATGGTGGGTGCCGTCGGTACTTTTGCGATTGCGGCTCAGTTCATCTATTATACTGGGCTTGCGGCATGTTCCTATGCGCTCACGGTCGGCCTACCTCATAACAAGCGAAGCGTGGTAACGCTTGGAGTTGCGACAAGAAATGTTGGCGCTGCACTGGCTCCGCTATCAGCCGTCCCCGACGCGGATCCACGATCGAGCACGATGTGCATACTGGCAGCCTGCATCACATTGCTGATGGGATTCGTGCTAGCCAAGATACTGAACCGGTTCGCGCCCGAACGACGCCTTAAAATTAGGACCGGTTAGCGGAAGCAGCGTGCTTCGCAGCCCCCCCTAACCCTTGCGAGTCAGGCGTTCTGGCCAACGCCAAATCCTCGGGCATAAGGTAGATCCTTTCTAACATGCGATCCATGAGATCCAGTTCCTGAAGAAGCGCCGGGCGACGGTCGTCAGGCAGAACTTGCAGGGCGTACTCGATAACCGCACGCAACCGCCTGGCGATCTGAAAGTTCTCAGCACCATACAAGCGGGTCTCGCTGAACGTCAACTGTACAAAGTCTTCCCAGTTGGGCGTCCTGCGGACTAGTCGCAACTTCCCCGTCTTGCCGCGGACTTCGTCACCAAGAAGGCGTCGTTTACCTACGAAGCATAACAGTCGTTGTAGCTGGTCGATTGCAAGAACAGCAGTGGTTGGATCGTTTATAGCCTTGGATAACGCCTTGATGCCGATGTCGACGATGATCCTGAATGCAAACGTGGGATCTTGCTCAAGGGTTCGCTCTGGTCCAAGAGCGACCAGGCTCTTTAAACGGTGTACGTCCGGCAGGTGGGGCCCGTACAAACGAAAGAGGGGTTCGTCGGTGCCAATAAAGTCGCCCACTCTCGGGACAAGTTCGATAGTGGAGTCGGTCCTTTCAGCGAGCTCCAGGAGAGCTTTTTGGTTGATGGCAACCACGATGGCCGGATGAGCCTGATGGTAGACAATTTTATCTGGTGTAACAGCCACAGTCGTGTTGTCGTTGGAGGCATCCTTGCTCGATTCCTCGGGGTAGACTTCTTCAATGACGGCATGCCCGCGCTCGCCAACCCTTGCGATGATGCTAACGGGGCGGAGCAGGCGGGCAGCATAGTCGATCAGGTACAAAAAAGCGGCGATTGAAAGAAAGCCGAGAAGCCCGGCCATGCCTGAAACGCCCTGCGGGACTGTTGTATCAAGCCTGGCAAGTGCCCCTGCAGCAAAAAGTAACGTAAAAATGAACAATCCAACGGTGAATCGAATCGCATTATCTCTCAGTAGGGTCGTTGCGATAATCCGGGGTGTCAACTGTCCACCGGCGACTTGAATTGCCACCAGTAGCGAACCGAACGTGAAGACGACGAAGGTCAACGTCATCGTTACGATCGTTTCCAACATCCTTTGGGTTCCTGCCACTCCCCAGGGCCAGACATCGATCCATGGAAGCCAATCCCCAAATGCGTAAACCAATCTGATGGCCGCCACATAAAGCAGTAGGGCGATGAACGGAACGATCCACAATGAGGATCTGATATAACTTCGAAGGCCATACCAACGGTTCCAACTCATTTTGGTGCCTCCCCCTTGGAGATGAATTGAATTTGCCTGTGAGCATGGCTGATCCGATCCAGTCAGCATTGACGCCGATCAAGATTGACGGGCTTTCATTTTTGATCTGGCTCAATGTACGTATGGCGTCCCTTGCTAACCTTAACGATACTAAGCGCAATGTGCCTGGTAGCAGATTGACAGCCTAAAGGACGACCAAGGGATTTACGGGCTCATGGGCATGACTTTGGAGAACAAACCGAGATACGTCTGCGTCCGCGCGGCTTACGGACTTTTCAATGTTGTGGATGCGTTGACTGGGTCACCTGCTGAACTGGATGTCACGACGATCTTGCTGACCCGTAAGGAAGCAAGCCGCCTCATTCATTGGATTGAGAGCAGGAACCGGTCTTTCCGGGCGGACGATCGTGCAGCCTCCTCTGCTGTGCTTCAACAAGGAAGTGAGGAAACGGAGGAGGGCAATGACAAGTTCATCAGGTTTGCAGACGGCATCCAGTGAGCCTTCGGACCTAGACATTCAGGTTCAGCTGGAACGAATTCTTGCAAGCGGGGATCTTCAACTCCCCGAGCGCGGGAGGCGGTTCCTGCGCTATATCGTGGAGGAGACGCTCGCCGGAAGAGCGCAATACCTGAAGGCCTACACCATCGCCGTGAGTATTTTTGGGCGGAGGAATTTCGACGCTCAGGGAGATCCCGCCGTGCGCATCGAGGCTGGACGGATAAGGAGAGAACTCGAGCGCTTTTATCTCTTGGCTTCTCAGCCTGAAGCTGTGTTTATTACTATACCGAAAGGTGGCTATGTTCCGCAGTTCAGATCGAACCCTGAGTTTGGTAGACAAAGTGTCCGCGCCTCCACGCCTGCGAGTTCCGTTGACGATAGCGACTGGTGGTATTCTGCCCTCTGGCATTCGACCGATCGTCGGCTTGGGGCAATAGGACTTGCGGCGATTGGCATCGCAATGGCTTTCCTGATCATAGATCGGCTTTCAACCAGTCCGCTTGTGGTGTCAGGTTTCGAATCCACGCCGACGGTAGTAGTCGAGCCTTTCGACAACGCGGGAAACAGCCAGACAGCAGAAGTCTCACGCTTTCTCAGGGACGACATCATCGTCAAACTGCTTGCTGGAGGGGGGCTGAGAGTGGTCACAGAGCTCAATCCGGCGCTGGGTCCAGAGCACGGAAGGACGCTCTATCTTTTTCATGGCAGCGTGCGAGAGGGCAAGGATGTCTTTCGACTAACAACGCGTCTCGTCCGGCGGGAGGATGGGGCAGTCGTGAGATCAGACATCTACAATTTGGATCGCTCGACTGGGTTGCAGTTCGGCTATGCGGAAGCGGTCGCAAGTGATGTTGTGCGCGACATCTTTCTACCACTCAAGCCTTCGCTGTCCTTGCCGAGAAGCAATATTCCCCAAACCGGCAACGTCATACGGCCTGAAGATGATATTGCGAAGGGGCCAAAACCAATAAGCAAGACGTTGTCTCGCAGCGCTGACGCACGTGGATAGCCCTCCTATTTTAGGATCCGCGATGTAAGCTCTTGGCTGCCTGCTGAAGACCCGATTTTCAAGCTTTACGACTGGGTCATCCGATCTCGTCGGAGGATCGCACTAATGTTCCAGATTTTGCTTCATACGTCGACGATTTCAGAGACTCCCCTCGACGTCGCCCGGGTGGGGAAACGTGAGATGATCGCGGCCCTATTGGAAGTTCCCGTCAATTGACAGATGTCATTCTGTTTTTGCCTTGGCGATCTCGTCGTCTGGTTCAAGGGCACGCCTGATCTTTCGAAGGATTATAGCCCGGCCTTTCTGGTCTGCGGCCAAGTTAAGACGTTGGGACAGATCGAGGACCAGGCTCTGGAAGTCGTTATGCCAATCCGGCCGCCCTAGCTGCTCGGGTGTTAGTCTGGCGTGTGTATGATCTTCGGCCATGCATGCACCCTCTCGGGTCAGGTAAAATGTGTCGTCGAGCCGTGGCTCTATCACGGGAACTTTTTGCGTCCGCGCCAAGAGACGTGTCAGAGCGGTACGCGCTGCAGGTTCCCCATGAACGAGAAATATGCCTTTTGCAATCGGCGCCCGGGCAGATACCCATTCGTCGAGTTCAGTCGCATCGGCATGACCACTGTAGGCGTCTAATGTTATGATTTTTGCCTTTACGAGGATCTCGTCTCCTTGGATTCGAACCATACGAGCACCCTCCTGCAGGACTCGACCCAGAGTTCCAGCTGCCTGGAAGCCCACCAGGAGAACAGTGCACTCTTGCCGCCAGAGCCAGTTGCGCAGCCGGTGGCGGATGCGTCCCGCTTCGCACATACCGCTCGCCGCGATGATGATGTGGAAACCGCGAACGAGATCAAGTGCCTTTGACTGCTCTGCCGACTCGGTGAACCTGACATTGGGTGCGTTGAGGGCGCGTATGAACGTGCCAGCGTTCGCTAACTCACCTGCCTGGGCCTTGAATACCTCGGTCGCTCTGGACGCCAACGGCGAGTCAATCATGACTGGCGAACGAGGAATGGTTCCGTCGTCCATCAGCGCGACAAGATCCGTCAGCACTTCCTGCGTGCGTTCCACGGCGAAAGAGGGGATAAGAAGCACGCCATTTGGTTTGTTTGCCTTGGCTACGATCTCTTTCAGCCGCCCGCGGCGATCGTCCTGCGTGTAATCCTCGCGCTCGCGGTCCCCATATGTACTCTCGCAGATGAGATAGTCCGTGCCCACGGGGGCCTGAGGTAACCCTTCCAGCATTTTGTAGCGGGTACCGATATCGCCTGAAAAGAGGAGCCGCCGTGAACCGTCGACTACGGCGACTTCCATCTCGATCGAGGCCGATCCGAGCAGGTGCCCAGCGTTCCAGAAGCGGAACTTGATCGAGCCCGCTACTTCTTGCCATTGCTGATAGGGGACAGATATGAATTGCGCCATCACCATGCGGGCGTCGTCAGCTGTGTAGATCGGCTCGACCGGCTCCCGTGACCGCCTGCGATTGCGGCGGTTTAGCTGCTTGACTTCGGATTCCTGGATATGTCCGGAGTCCTGCAGCATGACACCACACAGTTCCATGGTTGGCCGGGTAGCATAGACAGGCCCGCCGAAACCCTCCTTTGCGAGCTTGGGAAGCAGACCGGTATGATCGATGTGGGCGTGGGTTAGGAGAACGGCGTCGATTTCCGTCGGGTCAAAAGGGAAGGGCCGGTAGTTTAGTTCCTTCTCGCTTTTGGAACCCTGGAACATGCCGCAGTCAATCAGAACTTTAGAATCCGCGACGTCGAGGAGGAAGCAGGAGCCGGTCACCGAGCCGGCCGCGCCATGGAAGGATAATTTCGGTTCCTGCATGTTCCACCTCTGGTTTTGACGAGAGCATACAGATGCAGGACACTGCTTCCTTGACCGAGATCAATCTGCCCCTGATCCTCAATCAAAGTACGGGCCGAAAAGGGAAGAGGACCAACAAAATCAAAAAACCTCGTGATCCGGGTATTGACTTGGGCCAAGATCGGCTCGCGTCTCCCGGTGGGTCAGCCACATTCCAGGAAGCATGGGCATCCAAAACGATATTCCTCGGAAAATCAGTGTGGCTGCAAGAGCGACTTCTATGCGCACACCAAGCAAGTGGAGGACTGCGACGCAACCTCCTTCGAATGAACCCAGGCCCAGCGGTATCGGTGAGACGGTCGCAACGACTGACGCGAGAACGAAGGCGATAAACGCTGGAGAGGGGCCGATGCTCGTCCCGAGAGATAGCACAGCGAACCATAGCGTGGTCGCATCCAGAACGAAAATCGCGAGTTGAAAGATTATAGTCAGCGCCACACTTTCGGATCGCTGATCATGTCGGTCCGAACCTCAGCAAGCGCCTTTGCAATGGGCGCCATCAGCGCCCTCCGGCGGAAAGACCTTGGAATCCAGCGACCCTTAGTAACAATGACTGCTACGAGGCAGACGGTGATCAGGGTGACGATCCCTGCGAACAGGATTGACAGCCATGCCCATGCGTCGTTGAGATCGCCGGTTGACCACAGAAGGACGAACGCAAGTGCTGCCATCAGGCAGTAGGCGGGGTAATAGGAAAGGGCGGCGACCAGCAAGGCGGTTACGGCGACGGAGGATGGGATCTGTCGCCGTACAAGGCCGCGGGCAACCAGCAGACTTCCGCTCAGGCCGCCAGTGGGTATCGCCTGATTGGCGAAGAGTTCCATGACGGCTAGTCTCAGAAGATCTGAAAGTCGAAGCCGAAAACCCGCGCGCCTCGTAACCATCTGCCAGACAGCGGCGGCGCAAGCATAAGCGCAAAGCTGACACGATATCGCCGCGGTGATCCAAGGCGGACGCGTTGCTTTCAATACCGACACCAGTTCGGCGATATCGGAAAAGTGCAGCACGAGCCCGATTACGCCGCCAAATATCAGCGCGCCGGCGAACCAGCCGATGATTGCATGTGCGGCAGATCGTTCGGGTTTCAAAAGCAGGTCGTCCGATCCTCCCTTCGTACTTACCAATGGTCGCCTCCATGTTTGACGCGGTCAAAGACCGCCAGTTTTCCTTTCTCGTGCACATAGAAACTCAAGCATGATCGTCTCGCGATCAAGCAGCAAGTTGGTGTCGGCCGTCATGTCGTTCACGCCCGTCCGGCAGAACTTCTTGGCCAGGAAGGCGCCATCGACAGGCTTGCGAATAGCAACGCCCCGCGGCGGGAATGCCGACAAGCAGATCCGTTCATACATCCCCGAATATCTGGCATCCAGGCGCTTTACCCGGAGGCTCCATCGCCGCTTAGAGCCAACGCTACCCGACCGGCGTGCGACACGCCAATCGTTCCCTGCACTGGCTCGCGACGACCCCAGATAGCGCCCCGATGAGCCCGTTCTTGTCCATACCAGCAGAGGTCTCGGCGGCAGCCGTTTCAAACAACTCGGGGCGTGCGCATCGACGCGACTAGGAATGAGTTTCGACTTGCCGATGCCCTTCGACGTCCATTTCGGCAACCCCCGGCCGGTGAACCTTTATCGCGGTTGCTATCTGATGACATCGCTGAAACGAAGATGCATGACGCTAGCCGAATTTGGATCGAATACCCAGGCGCGCCAATGTGGCGAGACCATATCCGATGGGCTGGGGACTTCTCGGTTCTCATCTCGGCTCCGCCCCCTGCATTCTAAAGGGCTCTTTTTCACGACGACAAATTGGCTCGCATTGACCTCCGTAAAGGTGAGCGGATGCGTAGTAGCCCCGGCAGAAACTCAGACAAGGAATATTGACAAGAATCAAAGAAAGACGGGCGTCGTGCCTTAGAATGCCGCTAGGAGGAAATAGACCATGTTTGCCAAGATTCTCATTCCAACCGATGGGTCCAAACTTGCGGTCGCGGCCGCGGAGAACGCCGTGGCTTTTGCCAGGGATGCCAACGCCTCGGTCGTCTTCGCTCATGTGCTCGAACCCTTCCGGATATTCACAACCGACAGCGACAAGCTGACGGCCAGTCAGGAGGATTATGATCGGCTTTCGGATCAACAAGCGGTGCAATTCCTGGCCGAGGTCGAATTGCGCGCACGCCATCAGGGCGTTGCAAGCTATACCGTGAAGCTCCGAAAAGAAGAGATTCACGAAGGCATCATTCAGGCCGCCATCACCAATGGCTGCGATCTCATCGCATTGGGATCCCATGGTCGTGGAGGCGTCGCTGGCCTGATTCTTGGAAGTGTCACGACGAAAGTCTTAAGTCATTCCCGTATCCCGGTACTCGTATACCGATGAAGGCACCGAAGGGCAATTGAACAAGGAAGGTGCCGGCTATCGCCGAACGCGAAAAGATACTGGAGGCGAGCGTCGACTTTCAACTCAATCTGATGGATTCGGCTTTGCAATTTCAGATAGCGTCCTCGATTTTTTCGTAAGACGCCGCCAGAAGGACGCAGAGATCCTGGGTGATCTCGTTCGGAGCTTGGAGTACAACGACGCATTGGACGGTGCTGGCGATTTCGTGCTTGTCGCCGGGGATTACGCCTCCGAGGCGAGCAAGATGCTGTTGATTGGTTCGAATTTCGCCCCTCAAGCAGCAAATAGGATCCGCTAAAATGCCAGCGAGATTTGGAGAACCAGACTGCGCGTACCGCCGGGCCAGGCATCCCAGTCGGGGGCATTCTAATTTTGATGAACCGTCCCTGAGGACATCTGTATGTGAACCAGCGAAATTTCACGTTGCCGCCGCCACTGTCGTGAGACCAGACCACGGAAAGGGAAGCCTTGTGAAAGTAAATACAATGAAACTTGTTTTCGGATGTTCACGGCCATCCGAGGCGATTGAACATCCGCTCAATACGGTTTCGGTCCTTGTAGGCCCGGTAGTCGCAGGCAAGCGGGTTCTTGCGGTTGGCCTTTGGCGGAATGACCGACCTGATCCCATGGATCAGGAGTTCTTCACGCAGGAAATCGCCGTCATAGCCTTTATCGGCAAGGAAGAGCTTCGGCTTGCCGACCGGTATCGCCAGCAGATCATGAACGGCGTTGTAATCCGAAGCCTCGCCACCCGTCAGGATGAAGCCGAGAGGGCGTCCTTGACCGTCTGCACGGGCGTGGATTTTTGTCGTAAAAACCGCCTTCTAAAAGGCAGTTTTGAATCGCGCTTCCGCTAATTTGGGAATCAGCTTGGGTAACAGGACCTGGGCCAGATTAACTCCGTCTTCAAGACAATACGCTGTCGCGTACGGCCTCCCTCGCGATCGCGCCAGAGTGAGAACGCTCCGGCCTAGTCGGTAGCGGCCGCTAACGAGTCTACCACGTGCCGCTCCAAATCGATCTCAAACAGCCAGACGGAAATGCCACTTGACAACCACATGTTCATACGAGATTGTACCGATCGGTAAACAGATTACCGCACGGTACAATCCCATCAATTCAACAAGGAACTAAAGATGTCACGTCCCCCACTCCCCCCCTTCACCCGCGAAAGCGCCATCGAAAAGGTTCGGTTGGCCGAAGACGGCTGGAACACTAGAGACGCGGCGAAAGTCGCTCTGGCCTATACGCTCGACACCCGCTGGCGGAACCGCGTCGAGTTCGCGAGCAATCGCGAAGAAGCTCAGGCATTTCTGACACGCAAGTGGAACAAGGAGCACGAATACCGCCTCATAAAGGAGCTATGGGCTTTCACCGGTAACCGCATCGCGGTACGCTACGCGTATGAATATCGCGACGATGGCGGCCGCTGGTACCGCGCATATGGTAACGAGAACTGGGAATTCGCAGAGGACGGCCTGATGGCGCACAGACACGCGAGCATCAATGAAATGCCGATTGCTGAAAGCGATCGTCTGTTCCACTGGCCTCTTGGCCGTCGGCCGGATGATCACGCCAGCCTCAGCGATCTGGGCCTCTAATCATGGCCCGCATGGTCGCTGAAAGAGCCGACGCCATAGCCCCGTTGGCCGAAGTTTTCCGCGAACATGGCTACGAAGGCGCAAGCCTTGCCTTGATCGGCAAGGCTACCGGTCTCGGTAAGGGCAGCCTCTACCACTTCTTCCCGAACGGAAAGGAAGAGATGGTGCGGGCTGTTCTCGGCGAAATCGGCCAATGGTTCGAGGATGCCGTATATTCCCCGTTGCGTAACGAGAGCGATGTTAATGGTGCCATCCGTGCCATGCTCGCCTCGACGGACCAATATTTTCGGTCCGGCAGGCGCGTGTGCCTCGTCGGTGCCTTGGCAGTGGCCAATACGCGTGACCTCTTCGCGCAAGCTATCCGAGGTTATTTCGTAGCTTGGGTGGACGCATTGCAGTCAGCGCTTATTCGGCAGGGCCGTGAAGCCGATCAATCGCGCCTCCTCGCGGAAGAGGCAGTTCTCGCTATCCAAGGAGCAATTATTCTTTCTCGGGCAATGGACGATCCAGCCGTTTTCCAACGGGCTATCGACCAACTCCGGGGACGATTGGTGATCGAAAACGATACCTCTAACTACGAGGGCACAACCGACGTTTCACCGCAAAATGAAGGTCGGCTTGTCTAAGATTAGCGGAGATATCAACACAACGCGGAGCGGCAGGATTTCGGGCAATCTTGCCACTCCACGAGCGGTCAAAGGCCAGCGGCAGGAGTTTCGGCAAAGCGTCCGCAGGGAGACGGGACAAAACTTTGTCACCAGAGCCTAGCCTACGGGCGGAAAATGGCTATTGTTCGCCGTGCTAGCATCCCGAATAAGCTCGTACTTCACCTGCGTAACACGCAGATCCCGGTACCAATCGACCAGCGCACCCCACGGGTCTGACACCTTGTTGAGGCCAGCTATAAACGCAACTACCGTGCCGATTTCTACCTTCCCAGTTATGACATAGTAGCCTCCGAGCGCGAAAATTCCTGCATATCCAAGCTGAAACATCAAATTCATCAGAAAGTTCAGCGCGTACTTCAGTCTGTAAATACTCATGTTCGTTGAGAATAGGCGCTGGACTCGGGCGGCCTGGTGTTTTGGCGACTTTGGCGAAGCATGATCAACCATTTCCTCGCTGAGGTGCCGCATGACGGTGATTTTAGTCTTTACGCGCTGGTTGATGAGCCCCTGCAGAATGGGAACGAGGACGGCCTGCGGTATGAACACCGCAATGACGGCAAGAGCGAGTAGCGGCTGCAGGTAGATCATGTAGCTGCCAACCGCCAGAAGTATGCCTGCCTGCAGTATTGGCTCGGACATGCTGGTTCCGACAAACCCGCCGACCGGTTCGGCCTCGGCGAGTACTATCGACATTTCGACGCCTTCCGCCAAGGTCGTAAGATCTTGAGAGTTGTATTCTCTCGCGTCGATGACTGTCATGCGAAGCCACCGGACCGCGACCTCTCCAATCCAGCCTCGGTATACGTTCAATACCAGTTTGATACCGCCTTCAGCCAAGACGAGCGCAAGATAGGCAGCCACGAGAACGAGGATCGTGTTCAGGCTTACCCCTTGCGTCGCACCGTTAACAATTCGTCGCTGAATTTCGAGCGGGAAGATGCCTATGGCAAATAGTAGGACTGACAGAAGTACCAAGAGGGTCTGATGACCCCGTCCCATTTTCCAGATGAAGCCGGAGAGCCACCGCGGCATTGTGTCTCCACGGCGAACTTGCGATACCGCCTCTGCCTCTTCTCGTTGAGCCGGTTCGCGTCTGGTCTCTATTCTCATGCTGGTGTCCTCCTTGACGTGCATTCAGCCAGATTGTCGAGACTCCATCATTGACTCACCGCAATGTCTGTCGATTGAGGTTGGCACTGTCCTAGGGGCCAGATGCGGACGAACGGCTATCTCTCTGGAGGCGCGGCGGCAGAAATCCGGGCTATCATCCGCAATAAGCGCTAGGGCACGATTGAGATAGTGACCTACCGCAAAGACGCTAACACGTTTTGGAACAGTCCGATCCGGCGATGACGGACAGCTCGCCTAACGGACCCAACTAGGTCGTGCTGACAAACACGAAAATAAGGGATCTCTACGAGCATCCATCCGGATTCAGGCGAAAAGCTGAATCCGGAAGCCATTGCAAACATTGAAAGGATAAGGGATTCTTGGGGCAACCTGCCCAAGGGCCAGATTGTTATCTCGGACGGCCTCAACGCCAAGGCCATCATGGACGACTTACACCTTGCCCCTATCTGGAGGTGATGCGTAGACTGCTTGCAGAGGCCGACGTGCCGACGAGCGACAGCAACATCCTCGTCACCGGCGGAAGGGTGCGGGCCGGCTACCGAATCGGTGAGTTGCTTTTCGAAAAAGCAGACCCCAACAGCTTGCGAGGGGTCCTTCACATCATCGGCGAACACCCCGGTACCATGCACCACGCCTATTCGGTTTATATCACCGTCGCCAGCGGCAAACGTTGGTCCGAGAAGCACATCGATCACGACATCACGAAGCTTGTGAGCAATGTCGCAGCTACGGCCCGCGCCGGCTAAGGAAGCAGCAAGAGAAATTTTGCCGATCATTCGGGAAATCGTCGGAAAGAGCGTGAATGGCAGCCGACGCTATCGTACCTAGAGCCGAAGGCGATGAAAGTCGTGTCGTCTGACCATGAAGCCGCGGCTCGCCTTCTTCTCCTCCACTACAATTTAGGTACCTGTCTGCAAGTCGACGCTGGCTCGCAAGCTTAATGCCGGCAATATCCACCGGTGCCTGCGATGAGCGTCCTAAGTAGGATGAGGCGGCCGGCATCCGGGCCGCCGAGCCTGACGAAGCGCCTCGCTGATGAGATTTGCGAGATCTGCTAGGGCGCCCTGCAGTCATACCGAACTCGAATTTTGCCGCGTGCCGGTATGGTTTGGGCTTTGTTATGAGACCAATGGCATCGGATGGGCAGTTGAGCGTCTGCAGATCAGCTTTGCGCGAGGTCGAAACATGCCTCGCCTCTGACACTTTACGACTTTTCTGCAGCGTCCCACCAAGGCGGCTCGGCTTGCATTTCCTGTCCCTAGATACTATATGTGGTTACGTAACCACATATATGAGGTTTGTCGTGACCATCACCACTCTTTCGGGCCGGGAGCTCAATCAGGATCTTGGCCGTGCAAAGCGCGCCACCAGGAATGGGCCTGTGATAATCACCGACAGGGGACGGCCTGCTCACGTTCTGCTGTCGTTCGATGAGTACAAGCGACTTACAGGTAAAATGCGGACGCTTGGCGATATGTTGGCAGCTTCGGGGGCCGAAGACGTTGACCTGATGCTCCCCGAGCGCGCAGAACGCGCCCAGCCGGTTGATCTCTCCTGATGTTTTTGCTCGATACCAACGTGGTGTCCGAACTGCGCAAGGTCGCGAGCGGCAAGGCTGATCCGAATGTCGTGGTTTGGAACGAAACCATCGATCCGGCCGAGGCCTTCATTTCATCTGTTGTCCTGCACGAACTGGAGATTGGTGTTCGGCTGGCGGAGCATAATGATGCAGCCGCCGGGAAAGTGTTACGAAACTGGCTGGAAAATACTGTTCTAACCGCGTTTTCCAATCGCATCCTGCCCTTGGACGATGCCGCGGCAGTGCAGGCAGCCCAATGGCATGTGCCCAGTCCCAAACCGATCAATGACGCCTATATCGCGGCGACTGCCTTCATCCATCGGATGACGCTAGTCACGCGCAATATCAAAGATTTCGAAGGTATGGGAGTTACTCTTGTGAGCCCGTGGGATCTGCCGACACAGCTTGGAACGGCTTAGTCTCGGTACTGACACGAAGCTGTCAGCGCTGATAAGCTGCGCTATAGGCGCAAAAACAACTGATCCATTGGCGGACTGGCGTGTCCTCCTGGTCTTTGTCGCGACAGCGATTGGAACCAGTCTCGACGCGATGGCGGTCGGTGTCTCACTCGCTTTCCTGCAGGTAACGAGGCAGACCCAGGACGAAACCACGGTCATGCGGTAACCAATCCGCGCATGAGAGCTTGCTCAGCCGTCGTCTCAGTTCCGTCTCCTACTTTGCACATCCAAATCGCTCTGCGCCCGGCACATTGCCGGAATATTTGCTATGAAACAAAGGCTTGACAGCGCTCATGAGCTAGGAGGACCGGTCCCGGCTTGTTCCGCGACGGGATATGGGTTTGAGGCTTGATCGCGCGAGGCGAAGTCTCCGTTCCTCATCGCGGGAGGCGCGCCATTTACTTTCCTTCGTATTTGAACTCCGGAAGTTTCTGCAGCTCCTCCTTACTCCCCTGGGCGAGCACAATCTTCGAGCCGTCCGCGTTGACCTGCAATGAATTGTAAGGGATAGCGACAAGGAAACCGCCGATGCCGAGAAAGCCACCTACCTGGAGAATCGCGAAGAGGACCTTCTCGCGATCGACGATGAAGTCATCGATTGATCCGATTGTCTCGCCAGTACCGTTCTTTACTTTGGCACCCACGAGTTTGGTAGCGCGGTAGCCCTTGGCTACTTCCTTCACATCCACGTCGACGACAACGACGTTTTGCGCGACTGCCGGCATTGACGACGGCAGGAAAATGGTGGTCATCAACACAATATCCATGCCGATTGCCAATGCGAGGTGGGCATTGCGATATGTCTTTGAAGCGCTGTTATGGTGCATCTCGAATCCTCCGGGTTTGAAGTGTACTGGCGCACTAGGTATGATCCCATTCCTTCAGCTTCGTGGGTTGGATAAGATCTGGACGAAGCAGCCGTGATAGCCTTGACGCCCGTCAATATCTTCGAGATCGAGGCCTCATCGCACCGGAGCCAGGACGTCCATCGCGGTTTGGATTGAAGCCGCGAGCTCCGGTGCCGAGAAACCGCCCTGATGTCGCACGCCATTGACGAAGAAGGTGGGTGTCCCATTGACGCCGCTGCGGACGCCGCCAATGAAATCGGCCTGGATCTTGTCGGCATGCAGCGAGCGGGTAAGCGAATCCCGAAGTCCCATCTGAGACAACTGCAAGGTGCCGGCAATGGCGAAAAAGAGTTGGGTGCTCAGCCGATGCTGGTTCGAATAGATCGCATCGTGCATTTCCCAGAACCGGCCCTGATCTCCGGCATACTCCGCCGCCTCCGCTGCCGGCGCTGCGAGTGGATGGATCTCGACGAGCGGGAAATGCCGAAAGACGACACACAGTGACTGGCCATACCGGTTTTCCAGGGATCGGACGATTGGATTGGCGATGGCACAATAGGGACACTGATAATCGCCATATTCCACGAGCGTGACGGCTGCGTTCGCTCCGCCACGACTGTGGTCACGCGAATTGACAGGAACTTTAAGCGTCGACATTTTTCTGCTCCAGGTTTGGCATTTGGTCGAGGGCGTCGAGAATGCCGTCTGCCCCGGGATTGACGGCGACCGGGGACAAGTGGCTCCATGCGATCGTGCCGTACTCATCAATGAGGAAGAGTGCGCGGGCGCTCTCGCCGACATCGTCGCGATAGGCGCCGTAAGCGCGCGAAACTTCTCCCTTGGGATGGGCATCCGAAAGCAATGGGAAATGCAGGTTCCGCTCCCGGGCGAAAGCCTGATGGCACCATGCGCCATCCACCGAGATCCCGACGAGTTCAGCGCCTTTCTTGCGGAATTCGGAAAGGACGTGGTTATAAAGCGTCATCTGGTCGCCGCAGACCGGGCTCCAGTCCGCTGGATAAAAGGCCAGGATTACGCGCCGGCCCGCAAACTCGGACAGGGAAAGGGTCTGGTCGGGCGTCACGCGTAGCGTGAAACCGGGTGCTTTCGTTCCCGCAGTAAGAATAGAAGACATGCCTTTTCTCCTCTCATCGATCAAGCCGTGGCGGACGTGGCAAGAGTGCCCGGCAGGCCAGTGCTGCGGGACCGCAGCTTGTAAGCCAGGACGAGCAGCGTGGCGCCCAGTATGAGGGCATGCGCGCCGATCCAGAAAGTCAGCACCAACGCCCCGATGAAGGGCGAGATGGCGAGGAGTATGCCGAGAACGAGGCTTGCGATGCCGCCGATGACCAGCCAGAGGCGGCCGTGGTCGATCTTCAGCCGAAAGGCCGAGACCAGCATAAACGTGCCCGATACCAGGGCCCATGCCGCTACCAGGATGACGAAGGCAAGAACCGTAATGCCGGGCCACAGGAACGCGACCGCGCCGGTGACGATGCCGAGGATGCTGCTGAAAAGCAACCAGACCCAGCGCTCGCCCTTGCGCGCACCGCGCACTGACATGACAACCCCGAAGACGCCGTCGATGAAGCTGAATGCAGCGAAAACCACCACAAGCGAGAGCATCGTTACCAAGGGCATCGCAAATGCAGCAATACCGAAGAGGATGGCTAGGGCGCCTCGCAATGCGACGACCCACCAATTCTTTGCAAGCACGTCGTTCATCTCGTTGATCTTGCGGCTATCGGTTGATGGGATGCTCGTCATTGTGCGCTCCGTTCGCGTCCGGGAAGCGTTTGTCGAATTCGAGACGCCACGTAAGAAGGATATGATCGCCGCGCCGCGCCGGCCGTGACGACCGTCAGTTTTTTACGATTTCTGCATAGGATCGCGGTGACCAGTTCCCCAAGGGAGCCCGCCACCCATGACGGTGGCAAGCGGTTGCACTGCCCTTCTCAAGGCAAACACCGGCGCGTTTTCGGAGTGCCGCATGCGCATGACATGCGGCCGGCGGATATGCCGGGACTTGAGTCCGCATATTTGTGCCAGCGATCACCTCTGGAAGTGACATGGTCGTCCGCGCCGCTTCACGGCAGCTTGGCTGCGAGCACATCAATCTTCTCGATCTGAGGCGGCGTGCGAAGCAATTCCCCCGCGCGCACCATCAATGCCTCGGCGACCTTTCCCGCGAGATGGGCGTCGCGGCCGGCATGACGGCTGCAGCGAGAAGAGCCGTGGTGGCAACCACCATCTGTTTCAGAATTGCCGTCAAGGCGATGGTGTCGCTCTGGGACCACGCGTCGGCCAGGATGAGCAGCGGGAGTGTTGCCAGGTCTTGGAAAAGCAATATTCCGAGCGCGAGCCGCCCGTGCCGGCTGGTGATTTCATTCTGCTCAGCGAGTTGCTTCAGGGCGATGGCTGTCGACGACATGGCGATGGCACCACCCATGATCCGAGGCGGCGGCGCGAGGGTGATCCTTCGGGGTTTCAGCCATTTCGGTGGAATCTTGTCTTGCTGCTGTCTGCGGGCGGCCGAGACGCATGGGAATCCACGAAGGGGGATCACTCGCGGGAAACGACCCTATGCTGGCCAATTCAATTTGGTCTGGATCCATGGTCTCCGGCAGATGCGGTTCGGGGTCCCGTGTGCGGCTCAAGCTGCAAGCTCCTCTATCGAGGGATATCAGCCGGGCAGCTAGAAAGCCCGGCTGGTATTGAACGTTGATCGGTTACGGTGAGATGGTTATGCGGTTGTCAACCTTGGTGACGCCGGGCGCCCGCCAGGCCGCACGCTCCGCCTCCTGCCGTTCAGCCCAGGAGCGCACGGAGCCTGTCAGGGTCACTTCGCCGCCGCTGGCGGTCACTGTCACGCGGTTCGCATCGACCTCGACCATTCGCTTCAGCGCCGCCTCGATCTGGGACTTGACTTCCGTTGGCGTGACGCGCGGCTTTAGCGTCACCAGGTTCGAGATACCCTTGACACCCTTGACCTTTCGCACGGCCGCTTCAGCGCGGTTGCGTTGATATTCCCACTCGGCACTGCCTTCGAGGGTTACCCAACCGTCCTTGACGACGACCTTGAAGTTTTCGTGGGAGTAGGGAAGCTCGAACTTGAGTGCCTCCACGGCAGCGCGTGCGATCTCCGGATCGGGTTTTTCGTGAAGCGACGGCAGTCGAACCTCGATGTCGTTGGCGACACCGAGAACGCCCTTGACCCGCTTGGTTGCTTTCTCCGCCTCATATTTCTGGGCGAAGCTGCGCACAAAGCCGCTGAGCGTGACGACCCCACTTTTCACCGCCACTCCGATGTCAGAGGCATCTATGTCCGGATCCCATTTGAGTTCGCTTTCCACATCACGTTTGATGTCGCTATCTGTTGTCATGTCGCGATCCTCTGCGTTAGTTGTTTAAGCTGCGCTGTAAAAGCGGCCTTGCTTCAGCAGCATCGGGAAGCTAGCTCACTTGTACGGCCTCCGACCTGACGGCCGTCAGTTTTGGTTGGGCGACCCAGAGTAAAGGCGGTACAGAACTAAAAAGTCCGCAACCGAGGAGGGTTGCGGACAATATGGCGGGTTGCGAGGGGAGGACGGCTTAACCCGCCTGGACAGGAATGCGCTTTGTGTCTGCTTGCACTTCCCGTGATTTTGGAATTACGAGCGTTAACACACCATTTTTGAACGTGGCCGTAGCCGCATCGGGGTCGATTCCGTCGGGGAGAGGCACGGTACGCTCCATCGCGCCATACGCCCTCTCTCTGACAAGGACGCCGTTTGCCTCGGCTTTATGGTCGGATTTCTTCTCGCCACGGATCGTCAGCAGACCGTCGGTGATAGACACATCGATATCCGCGTCGCTCATGCCCGGCAACTCTGCCGTCACCGTGATCTCCTTGCTATTGTCGCTGACATCCACACGAACATCGTCCACTTGTGGCAGACGCTCCATCGCAGAAAACGGAAACGGCATCATTCGCCAGAAGTTTTCGAAAGCGCGGTCGACATCCAGTTGAAGCCCGCGCACGGGATCTGGGGGAGCAGAGCGGGCGGTTACGTCGCGGCCGGCGCCCCTCCTTGGAACGAGATCTGTGATTCTCATTGCGAAAACCTCCCTCATCCTGCCTTGACGCTGATCTTGGCGGCTGGCGAAGGCGCCGCTTTCGGCAGTGTAAGTTTAAGCACGCCGTCCCGAAACACGGCCTCGATTTTCGTTGTCTCGATAGGCTCGGAGACCGTGAAGCTGCGTTCATAGTTTCCATCGCGATACTCGGCATGTACCAGCGCATAACCTTCAGGCGCACTGGAGACTGATCGCGCTGAGACCCGCAAGACACGTTGGTCAAGTGTGACGTCGAGGCTGTCTGGATCCGCGCCCGGCATGTCGAGCAACAACCGGACGCCTTTCGGGTCCTCAACTATGTCGGTCGGCGGGGTGAAGACAGGCTCTGTCCGGGTGGCTTCGGCGGGCACTGTCCCGTTGGTTTGCTGGTCGGCCATTGCGGCGTTCTCCTCAGGAGCGGTTGACTGTTATCTTGTGCGGCCTGTCCGCATCCGGGCGGGGCAGATCCAGGCGGAGCACACCTTGCTTGAACTTCGCCGTCGCACGGTCGCCGTCGACGCGGAATGGCAGGACGAGGTTTCGGGCGAACGCGCCGGTGGTGCGTTCCTGGCGGTGGACAACTGCGTCTGCGAGCGGCTCGGCGGGTCGCCTGCCACGCAGAGTAACCGTGTTCTGATGGACGGAGATATCCAGTTCTTCTGGTATCACGCCAGGTATCTCGGCCGTGATCACCGCTCCGTCAGCCCCGGCCCAGATGTTCATCAAGGGGAACTCAGGAGCCGCCGCCAGCCGGAGATTGTCAAACAGACGGCTCATGTCAGTTTGTGCGGACCGCATCTGGCGCAGCGGGTCTAACCATCTTCCCGTGTTCTCGATATTGTGCAGCATGCCGATCTCCCTTTTTATGTCGGATGAAGCTTCGATGTCTCCACAAGGTGCATCCGTGCCGCCGAGGTGACATTGATGACCGTCAGTTTAAAGTTGGAAAAATCCGTGTAACTGCTTTTGTCGTTTTGGCTTAGTTCATCAGCGGTCTTCCTCCCGCCGAGGGAGCATTCACGAAGGACAGGTCTGCATCGATGGCAATGAGCGACCGCGATCCCTACGAGATCCTTGGCGTCAAGCGCGACGCGTCGCAGAACGACATCCAGCGGGTCTATCGCCGCAGGGCAAAGAAGCTGCATCCTGATCTCAACCCTGGAAACAAGCAGGCTGAACAGGACTTCAAAGATCTGTCCGCAGCCTACGAGATTCTGCGCGATGAAGACAAACGCCGCCGTTTCGATAGCGGCGAGATCGATTCGAGGGGCGCTGAGAAGCCCGAACGTCGATACTACCGCGACTTCGCAGATGCCGGCGCCCGCGGCAGTACTCACGAGAACGGCGGAGGATTCGCGGACTTTGGTGGCGACGACATATTTTCCGAATTTTTCTCCCGCCGCGGGCGTTCGGGTTTCCGCATGTCCGGCGCGGACGCCCGGTACACTATGGAGGTCGACTTTCTCGATGCAATCAATGGCGGCATACGCCAGGTTACACTATCCGACGGACAGACGCTCGAAATCCGTATTCCGCCTGGCGCGCGCGACGGTCAGACTCTCAGGCTGCGCGGCAAGGGCGGTGCTGGCGAAGGGGGCGCGGAGGCGGGTGACGCGCTGATCGAGCTCCACATTCGTCCACATCCTTTCTTCCGCCGCGAGGGTGATGACATCCGCCTCGACCTCCCGATCACGCTCAATGAGGCGGTGCTCGGCGGCAAGGTCAAGGTGCCGACGCCGGCCGGCCCGGTGCTAGCGATCGTGCCCGAGAACTCGTCAAGCGGCAGGACGCTGCGTATGAAGGGAAAGGGTGTGCCTCGGAGAAGCGGTACCCGGGGCGACGTCTACGCCACGCTGAAAATCGTGCTCCCGGAAAGACCGGACACCGAACTAAAGACCTTCGCGGCCGGCTGGTCGGTCGGCAAGAGATACAATCCCAGGCAAGGGATGGGAGTGTAGATCATGGACGATCGGGAATTTGCGCTCCTTCTTCAAATCGATATGGCACGGCTGGGGGTCTTCATCGACCGGAGCTGGATATCGCCGTTCACAATCGACGGAAAAACAATGTTTAAGGATGTGGACGTCGCACGAGCCGAGCTGATAGCCGATCTGACAAATGAAATGGGTATCAACGACGAGGGTATCGATGTGGTGCTGGATCTGCTTGATCAGCTCCATAGTCTCCGCTTCGCGTGCAATAATCTCATCGAGGCGCTGGAGACTCAGCCACTAGGCATCCGGCGCCACGTCGTGACTGACGCACAAGAGCTGAGGAAGCTCACCATGCTTAGATCGCGCGCACTCCGTTGAAACAATATGGAAAGCGGAAAGCCGACCGCCTCCTCCAGGGTTCAACGGGGATGGCCTGGATGCCAACCGATTCAAGTTGTAGCCGTCCCGCTATCTTTGCTGGCCATTTACGGCAACACCGACCATCGCAGGACGAAGCACCCGACCGTGAAGCATGTAGCCTGGCTGAAGCACCTCGACGATGGTGCCTTCCGCGGCTGTCGTGTCGGAATGCTGGCGAATGGCGTGATGAACGTGCGGGTCGAAAGCCGAGCCGAGCGGATCGATGCGTTGCAATCCATGGCGTGAGAGCGTCGTCAGCAGGTTGGCTTCGGTGGCCTCCACGCCCTTCAGCACTGGATCGATCGCGTCGCGGTCCGAATCCTCTCGCGGCGCACTTTCGATCGCGCGCCGCAGATTGTCGAGCGTATCAAGCAGGTCTCCCGTCAGTTGCGAGGCGGCAAACTTCACCGCCTCCTCGCGCTGGCGCTGCATTTGCTGACGGATGTTCTGCTGCTCGGCCAGGGCGCGCAGCAGCTTATCCTTTGTCTCGGCGAGTTCCGCCTGGAGCACCGCGGATGAACCCTGGTCAGCCACGGTTTCCGAGGCCGGGGTATCGACAACGGGTCCAGATTCTGCAGGTTTTGGCCTGGGCTTTTGTTTATGGTCCGTGTCAGCCATGGCGCTGCCCGTCCTTGTTGTCGACTTCCTCGAAATCGGCATCGACGACATCATCGCCTGATGTGGTGCCCGACGGGTCCCCGGACCCGGAGGGCGAGGTGCTCGAAGCCTCATGCACTTTGGCTCCGAAATTCACCGATGCGATCTGCAAGGCCTTGCTCTTCGCCTCGATCTCTTCAACCGATTCCCCAGCTATTGCCGACTTCAGCTCGTCGATTGCCTTCTCAACGGGTGCCCTGTCCGCGGATGGAGCCTTGTCCTTCGCTTCGTCCAGCGCTTTCTGGCTGGTCCCGATCTGCGCGTCTGCCTGATTGCGCGCTTCCACCAAAGCACGCCGCTTCTTGTCGGCCTCCGCATTTGCCTCGGCCTCCTTCACCATTCGGTCGATATCGGCCTGCGACAATCCGCCGGAGGCCTGGATCTTGATCTGCTGCTCCTTGCCGGTGGCCTTGTCCTTTGCCGTCACATTAACGATACCATTGGCGTCGATGTCGAAGGTGACCTCGATCTGCGGCGTTCCACGTGGCGCGGGCGGGATCCCGACGAGATCGAACTGGCCGAGCAGCTTGTTATCGGCCGCCATCTCACGCTCGCCCTGGAAGACGCGGATCGTGACCGCGTTCTGGTTATCTTCCGCCGTTGAGAAGACCTGGCTCTTCTTTGCCGGTATGGTGGTGTTGCGTTCGATCAGCCGTGTGAACACGCCGCCCAGCGTTTCGATTCCAAGTGACAGCGGCGTGACGTCGAGCAACAGTACGTCCTTGACATCGCCCTGCAGCACGCCTGCCTGGATTGCCGCGCCTATTGCAACCACCTCGTCCGGGTTGACGCTCTTGTTCGGCTCCTTGGCGAAGATTTCTGAAACGACTTCCTGCACCTTGGGCATGCGCGTCATGCCACCGACGAGAACCGCTTCGTTGATGTCGGCCGGCTTTAATTTGGCATCCTTCATCGCCGCCTTGCAGGGTTGTTCAGTGCGCCGAATGAGGTCATCGACTAGATCCTCCAGTTTCGCCCGCCGAAGCTTGATTTCAAGATGCTTGGGGCCGTTTTGGTCGGCGGTGATGAAGGGCAGGCTGACGGTCGTCTCCAAGGCGGAAGAGAGTTCTATTTTGGCTTTTTCTGCTGCCTCGCGCAGCCGCTGGAGTGCCAGCCGGTCCTTGCGCAGATCGATACCCTGGTCCTTCTGAAATTCCTCCGCCAGCCAGTCGACGATACGTTTGTCGAAGTCCTCGCCACCGAGAAACGTATCGCCATTGGTGGCCCTCACTTCGAACACACCATCGCCGATGTCGAGCAAAGAGATATCAAATGTGCCGCCCCCGAGATCGTAGACTGCGATCTTGCTGCCGTCCTTCTTGTCCAACCCGTAGGCCAAAGCGGCCGCGGTCGGCTCATTGATGATGCGCAGCACATCGAGTCCGGCAATCTTTCCCGCATCCTTCGTCGCCTGGCGCTGGCTGTCGTTGAAATAGGCGGGTACTGTTATCACAGCCTGACTCACCTTCCCGCCTAGATAGGCTTCTGCCGTTTCCTTCATTTTCACCAGGATGTGGGAACTGATCTGGCTGGGGCTATGTTTCTTTCCCGCTACCTCGACCCAGGCATCGCCGTTATCGCCTTTTACGATCTTGTAGGGGACAAGCTTCTTGTCCTTTTCCACCATCGGATCATCGTACCGGCGGCCGATCAGACGCTTAACGGCAAAGATCGTATTTTCGGGGTTGGTCACCGCCTGGCGCTTTGCCGGCTGGCCGACGAGAATCTCCCCATCCTTGGTAAACGCAACGACGGATGGGGTGGTACGACCGCCCTCTGCGTTCTCGATGATTTTGGCCTGCCCCCCTTCCATCACTGCGACGCAGGAATTTGTCGTGCCCAGATCGATACCGATCACCTTGCCTGCCATAGCCGTATCTCCCAAGATTGGGCACAAGCGTTACTGCCGCGCCACGTGCAAAGTCTTGCCGAATAAGCGGGCGTCCGGCCCTGACGGTCGTCAGTTTCAAACCAATTCGGTCATTGGCGGGCGGGCGGCTCGTTACCGAGCCATGGGTCGGGATTGAATTTTGAGAGCGGGAGATCGTCCAGTCGCTTTTCGATCTCGATTTCGTGCACGCGGATGGAATCACCGCCTGACTTAGCCAGGACTTCCTGTGCTCGTTCCTCCATTTCGCGATTTTGAACGCGCACCCAAACCACAATGCCTCCCGCCATAAGCTGAAGCTCCAAGTCTTCTGCCTGCTTCTTTCCGAGATGGTGGATCGCCGCCGCTCCGATGCCGGCGCCGGCGGTCCCAGCGGCCGCGGCTGCGGCGGCAACCAGCGCCAAGCTTCCGCCCGAGGCAACGACCGTGATGGCCGCCGTGGCGGCGCCCAGATAGAATAGCATGCCAGCAATGCTGGCGGTGGCGGTAGTGATATCGTCGCGGGTGACGTAAGCGCGACGCGGTGCGCCTGGGACGTCGGCGAGTTCTTCGGAAGGCACGTAAAGCGTACCCAGGCGCCGGCGGACGGTTTCGATATCGCCCATGATGTCGATGTCGGAGCGATCAAATCCTGCGTGAAGCAGTGCCTGGACCGCGTCTTCGAGGATCTCCTCCCGATGGAATACGGCAGCCACCTCACGGATGATACGCCTTTCTAGGTCGTCCTCCTCGGCCATCTGGATACCTCACATTCGATTGATTCTTATGCTTCGCGGCCCCTGCAGCGAGATAACGCCGCGTTCCTGCAGGTCCCTAAAGGCCCGACAGACTGTCTCGGCGGAGATCCCGAGCATGTCGGCGATATCGTAGCGCGAGATGGGTAACGCGAGACCATGGCCGGTCGCCACTGAAAGCCGTCGGTGAAAGTAGAACAGAAATTCCCGGACCTTTTCCTGTGCGGTCATCGTGGTGGTCACCAGAAGTTGCTCCTGCAACCGTTCCAGCGCTTCGACGATCTGGATTCTGATTTCGAGTGCCGTCTCCGCGTCCTCTTCGGCGAGAGCCTCTACACGGTGGCGCGGGTAGCAGGCTATCAGTGTCCCGTCAGTGACGGCCTGGACAGCAAATCTGTGGTGAAGACGGGCAGTAAATCCGAAGAGATCTCCCGGCAGGTAGATGTCGACGAGTTGCCGGCGCCCGTCTGTACTCATCAGATATTTGCAGGCTGACCCCGAAACGACACGGTACCAGGTGTCGGTGCGCTCTTCTTGGACGTAAATGTCCTGCTCGCGGCGGAAGCGGAGAAGGTGGGCCAGGGCCCGGAGCCTTGCGGGCTCTGCCGTCAGCACTTCTGGTAGGCGATGCAGGGCGATAGAAGTTCCCAAAGCGTCAACCATTATTAATCCCCTTCCTCGACGATGTCGAAGGCTTGATATCCGCTATGCTTGTTCGAAAGGGAATTAGGGACCTCTCCGTATCGTAAAATCCCTTAATCTAACGACACGATTGTCTTCCTCGTCCTGACGGACGTCAGTGCAGCCCTGAATTTCTATGGTACGCAATAAGGCTCGTTGTCTTCACGTTGTGGCGATAGTGTGTGAAGGTCTCTTTCCGGGTCCTGCCCGAAACGGCAACCCGACTGGACGTGTCGCGACATGTGTCGATCAGTCGTGTCTTCTCGAAAACACCCTGCAGCGACCGGGCGCGTTGCGTGATCCGTAGCAGCTCTTGGGCCGATCCGGAAGGAATGAAGCCTATCGAACTTGGGCATGACTGCGTGGTGGTGGCGCCGTCGCTGGTGCCCAAGCGAGCGGGCGATCGGGTGAAGACCAACCGCCGCGATGCCGTCAGTCTGGCACGCCTGCACCGGGCGGGGGAACTGACCGCGGTCTGGGTTCCGAATGAAGCTCATGAGGCGATCCGCGACCTCGTACGGGCTCGTGAGGCTGCCAACAGCGCGTTGAAGCAGGCACGCCAGCAGCTCCAGTCTTTTCTGCTGCGTCACGGCCGGATCTATACCGGTCGCACCCCATGGACGCGCGCCCATACAAGATGGCTGGCGCGCCAGACCTTCAATCATCCCGCTCACCACATTGGTGGAATATTGCCAAGCCATCGAAGATGCCGGCGTGCGTGTGGATCGGTTGACCAAGCTGGTGGTGGAGACTGCTGCATCCCGGTCGATGGCCCCGGTTGTGGCCGCCTATCAAGCGATGCGTGGCGTCGCGTTCATGACGGCGGTCACCTTTGTGGTAGAAATCGGCGATGTCCGCCGTTTCGACGATCCTCGTCAATTGATGGCATATCTCGGCCTTGTGCCGTCGGAAAGCTCAACCGGCGACCGGGTCAAGCGTGGCAGGATCACCAAAGCGGGCAACAGCCGGGCGCGTCGAGCCCTCATCGAAGGCGCCTGGACATATCGCTTTCCTGCACGTGTGAGCTCGGGGATCCAGGTGCGGCTGGAGGGATTACCAAGAACAGTTCGAGAGATTGCCTGGAAAGGTCAGCTGAGGCTTTGCGCGCGGTATCGCAAGCTGATGGGGGCAGGCAAGCCGAAGGTCTAACGATCACGGCCATTGCTCGGGAATGGCCGCGTTCCTATGGGCGATCGGGCAGGAGGTCGCGCCCGAGCAAAAGGCTAGATCGTCAGCTTGAAGAACTACGCTTAGCGGGAACATTGAAGTTATCTGCTGTTGAACAAAGATGGAGGCAGGGCTCCGGTTCTGACGAAAATCTAAACATGCACAGAGCCGCCTATAGGACCAAGGTCTTACAACGATCGACTGAAGTCCTATTTTCGGAACCGTCTCATCATCTGGAAGTTATTTTTTGCAGCGGAACAACCCGCTTCCAAAAGGAGGACTTGATGATGAATATCAAAGCAATAGGTATCGCCGCCGGCGTTCTCATGGCATCGACGGGCGCGTTTGCGCAGTCGTCCACGGTAACAGGTGCAGTCGGTGGCGCAGCAACGGGCGCCATTGTCGGCGGCCCAGTCGGCGCAGCAGTCGGCGGCATTGTCGGTGGCGTTGCAGGTACCGTTCTTGATCCGCCGCCGCAGCAGGTCGTAACCTATGTGCAGCAGGCTCCGGCTCCTTCCACGCGTGTCGTGGTGAAAGAGAAGGTAGTCGTCGGGCAGCCGCTGCCGCAAACGGTTGTCGTAACCCCGGTTCCCGAGAACCCGAAGTACGCATACGCAATCGTCAATGACGAACGCGTCATCGTGGAACCTTCTTCGCGGAAGGTCATCCAGGTCATTCAGTGACCTCTGGGCGGCGCAAGCCGCCCTTTTTTCTTCAAAAACCCAAAGCCAGTCGATCGTCATCGGTGCCAGCGTAGCGGGTGCCGCAGGAGTTGAGGAATGATTTATCCCGAAGATAAACCCTCAGGCGTCGCCTTTCCGCTGGTTGTCATCCTGATTGCAATGGCAGCAATCGTCGGCGCTCTGGTCATGAACGCTGGTCAAGCAGCAAGCTCAGCACGGGTTTGGGTCCCTGTCAGCACCGGACCATCAGCGCAAGTCGCGGGGATCGTTCGACCCGACCACCGGCAGATCGCTTCGACGATTGTCCCAAACAACTAACTGTCCGCATTCATCTGGGAGCGAAGGTGGCTGCAGGTCGCGACTGACTTCAAGATCGCAACGCATTGAAACCAAGTCTGGCGACGTTTGTTCCAGACTCTTCAAATTGAACCCGGTAAGCCGGGCTCCTTGCGGCTGCCGTTGGGGGGAAGACAGCCGGTGGCAACGCATGGCGGTTGCGTCGCAAGGGAAGAACTTGTCGAGGTAGAGCTTGTTCCCAGACAAGAGCCCTCGGACTTAAGTCCTATATTAGAACTTAATGATCGTTCGGCTGTTTTCATAGAGGATAGAGAAAGGAATTCGACCATGAACTTCGGCTCGGACAGCTTCAGTCATGAACAGCATTGCGCGAGCGGTCACAGCTCGGCGTCGACGATCGCATCTGTGCAAGCCGCGCTGTCGGCCGATCTCGAACTCGACAGCTCGTCTATTACCGTCAAAATGATTGGTCCTGTTGTTTTGCTTGAGGGATATATCAACAATTCGGCTGACCGAGAGCGCGCGATAGCTGTCGCGGCGTCTATCGTCGGCGCAGCACATCTCCAGGACAGAATGTTTGCTCGGGTTTTTGAGCCGTAGCAAGCAGAGGTGCGTTGATGAACCTGGCGGCGTCGCCCCTTAAGCCGGAGACACCTGGTGTGAGGCGAAGCTGCCTTGGCCTTCGGCACTACCATCCCACGACGAAGGATCATGGCATTCACCGCCGATCACTTCGGCAATACCACCAAGCGCAGAAACAGCTATTTGCCCATTGGCGGCTTGAGTGGAAACAAT
This sequence comes from Rhizobium sp. BK399, assembly GCF_014194695.1. Lineage (GTDB taxonomy): Bacteria > Pseudomonadota > Alphaproteobacteria > Rhizobiales > Rhizobiaceae > Rhizobium. The sequence goes on from NZ_JACIAH010000026.1 coordinate 48,916, forward strand.
AGTGTAAGCCTAGCGCCCGGATTGGCTCTCTTCAACGGTGAGTTCACCACCGAGTTGTTTGGCAAGACCGGTTACAGGCTTCATTCCAAGGCTGTCGCTGATTGCGGCTATATTGAAATCACTCGGAAGTCCGATACCCCGGTCCCTGACTTGCAGACGGTATTGATTGCTATCAACACGCTCTCCGTGAACCCACACCTCTCCTTCCTCACCTTTGTGATGAGCTCGTTGACGAACAGGCCGACCGGGATTGCAGCATCCGCCGTTATTGTGGCGGGCTCAACGTTAACCACAGTCCCGTGCTTGGGCCCGGTCGTGCCGACCGCCTCGGCCAGGTTGGAAAGGAATGGCTCCAGATCAATCTCACGGGCATCTCGTCGTCGAAACAGTTGATCATGTACCGTTGCTACGGCATGGACCCGTGAGGCTGCATCACGCAGAACTGCACGCGAGGTTTCGCCGGATTTCTGCGCCTGGAGATTGAGCAAGGCTGAAACCTGCGACAGACTGTTTTTACGCGATGGCCGATTTCCTTGATGACCAGGCTTTGAAATCCTCCAGCTTTTGGGTCGCGGTGACGTCGGTATTGGTCCCGAACCAGCGCTTGATCCTGCCCTTTCCATGGAGGACGGGGGTGGCGCGCGACAGGAACCAGCGAACCATCACGAACTTGCTTGGCTCAATGACGAGCGATGGCTGGGCAACAGCGTCGAGGATGGCGGAACAGTCGAATTCCAGCCTGCGTCACCTGAAGCACTGCTCTGAGCCCCGCAGGTCTTCCGATATCAGGAAACATTGACCTACCCACATTGACTGCCAGTAAATTCCGCCAACAATCCAATTGCTCGGCCCTGGGATGTCAGCTTTCGCATTGTCGCACGAGCAGCAGAGAGGTTTGGCGTCAAGCGGGTAGTAATGTTGATCACCCCGAAGCCTAGCGATCCAGTGAGCCCTTTTCCATAAGGGCCCCTTCGCTGGCGGTCTTGGCTTATAGGCGGAGCGAAGTTTGCCGCCGGTTATGCGCCAGCCAGCCGGCAATATTACTCTATAGAAATCCCTCCTCGACGAGGCCGGCTTTCAAGTGGTCGATAATATCATAGCGCGTTTCGGTCCACTCCCGCGTGTTTGCCCAATATTCGATCTTGAGGACGGTCTTCTCTGTCGTCAGGTCATCGCTGAACACGCGCGGGGCCGGTTGCGTCTTCACGCGCTTGTCGGATGAAACGATCCTCATGACCGCCTGTTTGGCCGTCCTAAGGTCGGCATCGTTGCCGATGGCGATTGACAGCTCCTGGCGACGGCTTGGCTCGCGACTGTGGTTGACGATCGGCGTGTTCCATAGCGTCGAATTTGGAGCCATGAGGTAGAGACCGTCCGTCGTCTTCATCTCCGTAGCGAAGAGCCCGATCTCGCGGATAAAACCTTTGACACTACCTGTCTCAATATATTCGCCGACCCGGAAAGGCCGCAGCACGAGAAGCATGATGCCTGCGGCGATGTTTTGCAGCGTGCCCTGTAGGGCGAGGCCGATAGCAAGGCCGGCAGCACCGAGGGCAGCAATGATCGAGGCAGTCTGAACGCCGAATTGGCCAAGGACGGTGACAAACACCAGGACGAGTAGTCCGTAATTCAGGAGGTTCTGGAAAAAGCGCGCCAGCGTCTCGTCGATTCCGTGGATCTTCGAGATGACGCGGTATGCCGAACGGCTGATGACCCCTGACAGAATCCAGCCGCCGACCAGCAGTACGATGGCACCGAGAAGTGAAAATCCGTATGTGACTGCGAGCGCAGCTGCCTGATTGAATGCGGTGCGCGTCGCGAGAACAACATCCGCTGCCTGGTTTTCCATAATACTATCCATGATTGCCTGGGGAGGGTGACGGAGACTTCGGGAGCGTCAGGAGCAACGATTGCACATTGTAATTGGTTCCGCCGGCTAGCCGATATCAAAGGGAACCTTTGCCGCGGCAGGCAAGTTATTCCGGTCAGCAAAGGAGAACACGAATGCCCGCCAAATCCGAAGCCCAGCAGAAAGCAGCTGGCGCCGCCCTCGCGGCCAAGCGTGGTCAGGCACCGAAGAGCCGGCTCAAGGGAGCTTCCAAAGAAATGGTCGAGAGCATGAGTGAGCGACAGCTCGAAGAATTCGCCTCGACGAAGCGAAAGGGAAAGCCGGAGCGCGTTTCTCACTAGCGCAGAGCTATCGGCTTTAAATAGGCACGACATGCTGAAATCGTTTATTCGGGAGATCATCGGAGCGCCTCCTGTCGCGACCGATCCGTGCCCCAGCCTTCTGGCGTTCCGCAACACCTCCTACGTCCTTGTCCTCTTCGAAGGTGGGGACGATGATCGACCCGAGGTGCAGGAACAACTGCTGGAAAACCAACAGGATGCGCTTTCCGCGCATGATATCGCCATCGTTCGGGTGGCCGGCGGCGGTGTCTTTACCAGTCTCGACCAGGTGATGGAGATAGAAGCGGACGAGGTTCGACACGATCTCGATGGCCCGTCGCCCGAGGAATTTGAGGCAGTGCTGATCGATCCCCAGGGGGAGACCAAGCTTCGTTCACGCGAGCCCGTCAGCGTGCCGTTTCTGACAGAAGCAATCGGTCGCTTGCCCACGGAGCGGTAGTGGGGTTGGCTGCGCTTGGCCAATCCCTAGCGCAAGCGCGTCGACCTGGCCCGGGAATGGCCCCATAGTTCGGTCATTGCGTCAAGACATATGGAACCACGCGCTGTCCGGCGAAAAGAGCAGGGCTGCGCCACGTTCATGCCGGATTTCGCTGGTGTGGGTAGCGCGTGGACCGACGAGCGCGACGTGGTTTTCATTAATCATTTTGTCGATCAACCGATGCTTCAGGGGGCGTCGCGAGTTCTCAAGATCTTGCATGAACGCAGCCAGCGTTCGCCCGACGAACTGGCCCCCTTAAGGAATCTCCTTGTCATTTCGGCACTTCTCGCGGCGAGTTGGTGTGATGTTGTCCTTTCCAGACGTATTAAAGCTTCTCAAAGCCCCCCAGCCGAGCCGCCAAGGCCAAGAGACGGGGACAGCGTTTTCACTCGCCGTCGCCTGATGGCCGCAGCCTAGGTCGGGTTCGCAGTGCTGCTTCGCCGGAACCAAATCGCCTTCCGCACAGTTTCCTTGTGATCAGAATGACGGAGGTGGAAATGCTGTACTATGCTCTGGTATTCCTGGTCGTTGCATTGATTGCAGGCGTGCTCGGCTTCGGCGGGGTTGCTGGTGCATCCGCATCGATCGCTCAGGTCCTGTTCTTCATCTTCCTGGTTCTCTTTGTCGTGTCGCTCGCCATGCGCGTCATAAGGCGTTAACGTAGCGAGGTCCTTTCTGAGTTGAATTCAACTTGAGGTCAGCAACGACCAGGGGCGGCCATGAGACTTGTCCTTTGTCGGCAATATGCGATTACAGGATCCATCATAATGCCACTAAGCACTCCTACACAGCCGGCTGGTTCCGACACCGAGGAAGAGCTCCAGGCGCATCTTGCGGAGCTGGAAGCTCTGGCTATGGCTGACGATGAAGCGACGGCTCAAACAAGCCGCCCGTTTGACGATGTGCAAGCCGATCTTTATGCTCTTCGACAGGAGATCGAACATCTCCGAGGTCGGCTTCATGTCATTACTGCGCAAGCCGAGACCGTCGTCAAATCTCGTGTAGAGTGGGCGGATGCCAGTGCTCATGCCCAGCTCGGGCAATATCCGTGGTTAAAGCTCGCGGGAGCAATGGCGGGCACGTTCATCGCAACGAGGCTGATCAGGTCTTTGCCGCTCGGCCCGCTTTTAACGGCGGCACTTCCGCTGGTCGCGGCCTCCGTACAGGGCAAGATTGAGAAATAGTCCCAACGGCCAATCTGCGATTATGGGTCATGATCTCTTCGATAGCGCCGCTGAAGCGCACTTTGTTCTCACCCATCATATGAGACCGGTAACTTCTCTGGGGTCAGGCGGCGCGCAGGAGGGGTGGCTTGGGTTTGAATATCGAAGGCACGTTCGGTTCTGGCTGTCGGAACGGTGCCCTCAAGCGATCGCGAAGTTCGCCGTTCAACACGGCCGTCCGCACTGCATGAGCATGTGGGCGCCGTGGAGCGACCATCGCATCTGCTGCTTCTTGACCATCCGCTTTCCAACAAGCGAATTTACCGCCGACTCGGCAAGTGTCGTTGCGACGCGAAGCCCGGCCCGGTAGCGCTTTCCATAGTTGATGATCGCACCGCGGCTGGAACTGATGTAGGTCAGGAGCTGCGAGCCAAGGCTGTGAAGCCGTGCGATCAAGAATTCACTTTCCCGCTGCGACTGCTTGAGCCTGACCAGGAGTTGCTCCA
>NZ_JACIAH010000027.1 GCF_014194695.1 Rhizobium sp. BK399
ATGAACGTTCGCACCCGAATTACCCTGCCTGGCCGAAGCCTTGCAGCCTACCGCTTCATTCGTCCTTTCGTCGCTGGCCTCATCGAGGCGAACTACCAGACCATGCTGCTGCAGACGGAGCTGTTCGAGCGCAACGTCTACCGTGACATCCAGAACGGTCTTGGCACGCTGCAGATGCAAGATCTGACCGAAAGCGTGCGCAAGGCGCGCCTTGAGGTAAAGGCCCTGGTCGAGGAGATCGAGCTGCGGCGGGTGGCGGCATCAGATGAGGTGGCAGCGTGAGCAAGGACACAATCGACATTGAGCAGTTCTCGCTTGCACCGCGCCGCGAGCCGGAAGCCAATCGAACCCTGGTGGATGCGAAACGCAGTGTCGGGGCGGCAGATAATCGCAGGGCTCCGCTGACGAACACGGCCAAATCCTTGCCGCCGCAGGCAACGGAAACCTTGTTACCTCGGCTCCCTGAAGAGGAGCGGCGCGGCCGCGCTGCAAAACGTGGCAGCGAACAGCAGGAGGCTGCACGGCGGCTTAAGAACCTGAAGCGGGCAAAGGACCGGGCAGTCCGCTTCTACGTCAACGTGCCGCTGGAGCAGGCGGTGAAGGAGAGGTTGATGCGGGCGGCCCATGAGAACGATGTGAAGATGACCGCGATCCTGCAGGCGGCCATCGACATCTATCTGCAAGACAATGGCTATTGAGAGACAGCATCGAAGGCTGCCGGTCGATCCGGCGGGCTTCGATCAACAAGGGGCAAAGCCGACTCAGAACGGCGGCTCCGGCTCGATGCGGCCGTCGAGTTCGGCCCAGATGACTTCGCGTTCGGCAAGCGCCAGTTCGAGTTCGGCTTCGATCGCCTTGCGCTCCAGAAGCGTTTCGGCATTGCGGGCCTCGGCGCGCAGTTCTTCGATGTGCTGGTCGATGGTCATCGTCGTCTCCGTGACTGATGTGACAGATGACGGCGGCAGGCAGGGCGGGGAGAGACAGGTCAAGGCGCGCATGCGACCGGCAGAGCCGGCGTGCGGAGGAACCAATTTTGTCGCAGCGTAGTGCAGCGAAGCGGAGAGAAAATCGGAGGGGCCGTGCGGCCTTGAGCTGGCTTTGCCCACCCGGCACACTGGCCCGGTCTGAGCTGACAGTTTTAGCTCTCGTGTGGCACCAGTTTTTCCCTTGCGTCCGGGTGCCAAGGGTGCTGTCGTGACGAGGCGCTATCGGTTCGACTGTGTCGAGTGCAGTGAAGATCATAGGGCGTTTGCGGAACTTCTGGGCGATGCCTATAGCAGACGCGTCCGCCCCCTCTGCCTCTGCCGGGATCCCGGTGTGGAAATGTACATCGCAGATGTCGGCGAACAGCTCGTCGTCAAGCGCATGCCGCTGACTGGTGGCCGTCATGATCCGGCTTGCCCATCCTACGAGCTGCCCTACGATCTGTCAGGACTGGGTCCATTGCTGGGCAGCGCGATCAAGCTGGACGGGGCCGACGGACTGGCGTCTTTGAAGTTGGATTTCGCGCTGACAAAGCGGGCAGCGACAGCACGTGCAGCGACCGCCTCGCTGGGCGCCAAAAGCGTTAAGATCAAGGGCAAGAAACTGTCGCTGCGCGCGCTCCTGCATTTCCTGTGGCATGAAAGCGGGCTGACGGAATGGACGGCAAACTGGAGCGGCAGGCGTCACTGGTGGCAGGTCTATCATCATTTGGTCGACGCGGCCGGCCACATGACGGTCAGAGGCGAGGCTCTTTCTGAGTGCCTATTGATACCCGAGCCCTTCAAGACCGAGGACAAGCTTGCGATCGAAGAGCGACGCTCCTACAAGCTCCGGCGCCTTTTCCAGCCATCAGCGGGATCAGGGCGGCTGATGATCCTTGTCGGCGAGGTCAAGGATTTCGCGGGGGCGCGAAATGGTCGACAGATCGTGATCAGGCATATGCCCGGGTTTCGTCTTCATCTCGAGGAGGAAACCTGGAAGAACGTTCAGCGCCGCTTCGAGCCGGAGCTCAAACTTTGGCAATCTGGCGAGACTTCGCATTTGATGATGATCGCGACAATTGCGAGCGGAGACGCTGGCATCCTTACCGTCAACGAAATCGCACTGATGAGCGTGAGCGAACAATGGCTGCCGATCGAGAGTGCCTACGAGCGACAGCTCGTCGAACGTCTGGCCCGCCTGCGGACAAAATCTGTGAAAGGTTTGCGCTTTGATCTTAGCCGCGGTCAGCCTTTTGCCAATGCGACCTTGCCTGAGATGAAGCCGCAGCCGGTCGCGCTTTATATCGTGCCGCCGTCGGCCGACGAGGCATTCGAAGCGGGGATTAAGGAGATGCTCGTCGCAAGACCTGACCTCTCGGCATGGATCTGGCGAGTTGCAGATGGCGAGATGCCTTCGCTGCCGCTGCAGAACAATTCCGTCTGATGTCCCGGACCTGGCATCTGTCGAAGTGGTGGTCCTGCAATGATCACCGCAGGCGCCGTGAAACGTTGCGAAGAGCGCTGGCCGGGTTCTCGTAAGTTCGAGGCGAAGGAGGCGGCGAGGCGCAGGGCGTTAGCCGGGAGCGACGCGACGATCGAGCCTCCGCCGGTAATAACCGGCTTCACAAAAGCAATCTGAACGGCGCGCTCAACAGGTGACATGGGAAATGCCCCGCCCGGATCTGGGCGGGGCCTCATTGCGTGGCCTATCTGCGGGCGCTGCGCGACCAGATGAGCTGCAGTCCTTCCTGGCCCTGGACTTCGGCCAGGGTCGCGTAGATCGGTGCTGCAAACGATGGGTCATCGAGCTTGACCGAGATGTAGTCGCGTTCACTCTCGCGGGCCTGCTTTTGCCACCCGGCGCCGAACTCGACCGTTCCGGCCAGTACCCGGAAGTCCGGGGCGTCTTCCGACGAGCGTTCGACGCGAACGATCTTGGCTTTGACATTGAGGTTGAGGGTCTTGATCGTGCCGGTGAAGCCGTCGCTGGAAGCGGTGAAAGAGCCGATGGTTGCCATTGCTGTCTTCCTTCTGTTGATCGGACCGCGCCCATCGCGGTCTCGATGGCTGTCGATGAGACCGAAGACGGGCGGCGCGCATCTTCAAAGACCGCAACGAAGTGGAGGACGGCCTGGTCGAGGCTTTCTTGTCATCGCGAGGAATGACGGCCCTGGCCGGCAGGGGAAGAAAACGAGCCGGCCGTTGCGCCATGCCGAACGAGCCGAGCAAGGCGAGGCGGTCTTGGGTCAGACAAGCCTCATCGAGACCGCAGTGGAGCGTCTTGTCAAAACGGGGGACACAGCCAGGCAATCACCGAGAAACGCTCGCACGATGCCTTCGCTGCCCGATCGATCCGGCCGTAATTCAGGGCTCTACTTCATCGCATCAAACTTCGGGAGACTCTAGGTTTGACGGGTACTGCCTCTTTGTTGCGCTGGCGCTGCGGCAAGGACAGGATCCGCGTGACACCGTACTGCTTTTGGCCTGCAGGTGAAGGCTGCTGTTCGTGCAGATCGGTACGATTGCGCATTGAACCGCGGCAGTGCACAACGCTTGTCGCTTTGCGTCACCGCCGGCAGAACTTGCGATGTGCCGGCATGATCACGGGCGTGGCTCTCCGAGGTCTTTGATTGATGGCGCAAGCGCCAGCGGCGACACGTTCGTCGTCAATAGTCGGCCCGGCGGCACTTACTCGGCATCCTCGCGGAAAACGAGGCAACAGTCGGCGCCAGGTTTTCTCAGCTGTTCAGCTCACGTCATCGTCGACGGATTCGAGACCGACATCGGTGGGGTCCGGCACTGTGTTTGCGAGAATTTCCTGGATGCTCACGCGTTGCTCGGCCGTCAGAGCAGTGTCGCGAAGAGTTCTTGCAACAATTGCATCAAGGCGCAATGCGGTCATCGAAAGTCTTGCTTCGGAACCGGGGCTGCCTGCGGTCACGACGGAGCGGGACCGTGCCGATGCAACGGATGTCTCGTCGTTGACCGCTTCTGCAATGACGACGGGCGCCGGCACGGGTTCGTCCACGACAGGTCCTTGCTCTTGCTGGAGATCGGTCGCTAGTTCCTCGCGATCTGCCACCATATCCGGCACGGTGGAGTTCGGCGGCAAATCGATTTCGGGGATCTCGACGCTGGCGTAGGTTCCATGGGCTGCAGCGCTTTTGAACGGCTCGACCGCGTGGTAGCGCAGTTTGCCTGCCAGGATCGGCTTTTGACCCTCGACGAGGAGAATTGCCCGATCTTCCGGCATCTGCCGGATCTCCTGCGGCATCATCAGGTCGCGTTCGCGGATCTGTTCGACCCTGGTTCGACGCGGAAGGCCGAGGCGCTCGATCGTGCGTGTTTCCGATTGATAGCGTATCGTCCGTTTGCCGAGCGAGCGCGAGGCGTATTCCGCTGTTGCCTGATCATTGGCACCGAGGATCAGTTGCAGGCCGCAGTTGCCAAGCAGTGAATGGCGGGTCGTTTCTCCGTAGATCTCATCGATGCTTTTGAGATCCTGGACGATGAAAGCCATCTTGATGTTGTAGCCTGCGATATAGGGGAGCTTGTTAAGAACTTCGTCCATGCGCTTTAGCTGCCGGAATTCGTCGAGCAGGAAATAGACCGGCACGGCATTCGGATCATGGTCGCGTGTCAGGAGATCCATCAGCTGCTGCACGAAGAGGGTCAGCAACGGTCGAAGGATGGTCATGTCGGTGATGTTGGGTGCAAGATAGATCGTCACCGGTCGGCGCTGGAGGGATACGATGTTCATGTCGGTGACGGCGGTCGCTGCGACAACGCGTTCGTTACGGAACGGCGCCAGCGCTTTCTGGATATCGAGGAGGGCCGAGCGGGCTGCCCGCTCGTTGAGCGCGATGTATGCGTTGAAGCTGGAGAGCGTGAAGCGGGAGAGATCCTTCTCTTTCTCCTTGAGCGATTTCATCAGGACCTGCAGGTCCTCACCGGTGTTGAAGAAGGCGTTGACCTCGCCGAGATTGCGCCGGTTGCGATAATGCCGGCTCTCCAGGACATAACTGATGACGCCGGCAATTACCTGCTGCGCCAGTCCCTGCCAGACGGCATTATCAGATCCGGCGGACTCGGGGATGAGAATTGCCGCCATATTCTGGATGTCGATGGTCCTTTCGCCGCGATCTGCCCGCACGAAATCCAGCGGGTTCCAGCGATGGGTCCTCGACGCACCTGGCGAAAACAAGAAAACCTGGTTGCCTCTTGCCTTCCGGTAGGCGGCGGTGCGCTCGAATATTTCGCCTTTCAGGTCTGAGACGATCATCGAGCCTTTAAACATCAGGGCATTCGGGATCACGTAACCGACACCCTTTCCGGAGCGGGTCGGCCCAATGATCAGGTGGTGACGGTCGTCCTTGCGTCGAAGGATACGCCCGCCCAGTCGGCCGAAGATATGGCCGTCGCGACGAAACCAGCCGGCGCGTCGGAGTGAGGCAACGTCCTGGAAGGCGGCATCACCAAGCGGGTTCGATGTTCGTCTTATCCCAAAGGCGGCCGCCGCCGCCCCTGCGGCGACTGCAGGAAGCAATGCGGAAAGGGCTGCGACCTGCAACGACCTGTTATCTGCATAGGCAATGAACTGACGCATGGGGGCAAGCGGGTCCGTTGTCGTCATCAGCCTCAGGATCCGGCCATCCCTCCAGACGATTTGCAGGATAAGACTGTAACTCAGCATCCAGATGGCGACTGCGATCAGCAGGCAGAAACAGAAATAGGTAACGAGGTAAGAGCGGCTCATGTCGACTGTGGCGCATAGTGGATTTCGGAAACGCCGCGACGACCTCCGTCACGCCGAAGCTGGATGACGATCGGGATGACCATGCGGATATAGGACATCAGATCCTGCCTGGAGTAACCGGACGTCATGCCTGCCTGCATCATCATCATGGCGAGTTGCTCATAGGCGCCCATCGGCGTATCGGCATGCACGGTCGACATGCTACCGGGATGACCGGTATTGATGGCACGAAGGAACGCGAATGCCTCCGCACCGCGGATTTCGCCGACAAACAGCCTGTCGGGCCGCATGCGCAGTGCTGCCTCAAGCAGCGACTGGATCGTCACCTGAGCCGTGCCCTGATCGCCGCGAGAGGCGAGAAGATGAACGCGATTGCGCTGCGACGGTAAAAGCTCCCGTGTATCCTCGAGTGTCAGGATGCGCTCGTGTTCATCCACCGACTTCAGACAGGCATTCAGGAAGGTGGTCTTTCCGGTCGAGGTGCCGCCGCTGATCAGAATGGAGACGCGGCGCAGAATAGCGGTTTCGATAAAGTCGTGGATGGAGCCGGCCTGAAGCAGTGCCGTCAGGTGATGTTCAGTCTCGCTCGGACCACCGACAGTTACGCAAACCCTGTCCAGCCCGCCACTGTTCCGGTAGTCGGCGAGGCTCAGGTCATTGATGACCTGCTTTCTGATCGAGAGTGCTCCGCCGTCGGGTGCTGCTGGCGGCAGTATGATCTGAATGCGTTCGCCGGACGGCAATGCAGCGCTCAACAAAGGATTGGCGCGGCTGATGAACTGGCTGCTGGCAGCCGCAACCCGCTCTCCGATATGCTCGATCTGCGCGCACGTCAGTGCCGGGATCGCGTGGAATTCCATTGCCGAGGCACCGAGACGTTCGACGAAGACCTCGCCAGGACGATTGACGGAAATCTCCATGACGGATGGATCGCCAAGAAAGTCTGCCAGCGGCGAAAGCGCGCGGCGCAGGAAGTAGTGTGGGTCGTTACCGGAAACGGTCCTGATTAAGGCCTCGCTCATGCTTGATTTCCTTCAGTGCTTCCTGGACCGGATCCGGATACATGGCGGAAAAGTCGAGGTCCTGGCGGACGTAGACAAAGATGCGCTCGCCCTGGTGGACGCTGATCGTTGGCGGGATCTTGAGGTTTTCGGAAAGCGCCTGGTTGGCCATGTCGGAAAATGTCTGGGCTATTGTCTGCCGCGCGAGGTCGGCCGCCTCGCCCGACCGGGAATACCCATCGCTGCCTGTGGCAAACTGGTTGCTGCCATACCCGGTCAGATAGGACGAGCCTGCACCGACGATGGAGAGCAGGATCGCGGAGCCGAAGCGTTCGCGCCACTTGTTGTCAACCCGGCCGGTGAGGCCGGAGCGTCCGAGACTGTCGGCACCTATGCTGTTCAGCCGAACCGAGACCCCGTCATCGCGCAGCAAACGCGTCCAGATTATGAAAATCCGCTTTTGTCCGCGCGTGATATCCGACTGGTATTCGCCGATCAGACGCGTGCCGGTCGGGATCAGCACCCGGCGACCGTCGAAGGAATAGACATCCTGAGATGTGATGGCGCGGATTTGTCCCGGGAGATCGCTGTTTACAGCGGTCTCGAGAATGCCAGGGATAAGGGTTCCTTCGGGGATCAGCGCATCGATGCGGGCAATCTGGCGAGCCTTGGCCGATCGGTCGGCAATGGCGGATGCCGCAGCCAGATACTTGCTGTTGCGGTCCTCGCCGGCAACGATTGCTCCGCCGGCCTCGTTACTGTTCACCGATGCCGCATCGCTTGCCGTTGCCACGATGTCGGCGACGATCTGCTTTGACCGGTATCGTTCCGGGAACACATCCGCTTCGGAAGGAGCCGCGTCGACAGCCGGCGCTGGCGCCGGAGGGGGAGGGACATTGAACTCGCTCGCCTCGGGTTCGGGTGCGGGGGGCGGCGGTGGTGGCTCGGGGATCTGGATGATGTTGTCGGCCGGGGGTGCTACTTCCTTTTTCTCCTCGCGCAGGAATGACGGTGGCCTGAACGTCGTGGTGGAAAACTCCTCGTCTTCCTGCAGGGCATTTTGAGCCGGCTTTTGCGGCGAAAGAACGAAGACATAGGCAAGCGCTGCTCCGCCAAGCACAAGGGCAGTGCCGCCAAGCATGCGCTTTCCTCGAACGTGCCTGTCACGCACTTCGGCTTCATCGGCGGCAAGCATTGCTTCCAGTTCCGGAGAGCGCTGCATCAGTTGCCGCTCCTTCGACGAATGCTTGCCTTGTCCTCCGGGGAGGGTCCAAGGATTGCCGGATCCGGCCCGCCGAAGTCCGGTTGTCCCAAATTGAAAATACAGGTCCAGTCATTTCCATCGCGCAGCGTGTACTGGACCGCCGTGCCGTCAACGACGAGGTAGTCTGCTTCGCGCCGCATGTTGCGAAGCGTCTCACTGAAATCATCGTTGACGGCAAAGATTGCCGGCACCTTGGAACCGAACTTGAAGAAGGTCTTTTTGCCATCATCGAAGACCATCAGCGGCTTCAGGCCGGGATTGCCGGAGAACGAATAGTTTATGTTGACGTTGGCCTTGTCGATGCCTGAGATGTTCGGATAGGAGGCGCGGGCTTCTGCCTCTTTCAAGAGAGACCTGTTCAGGTCCCGGTCCGGGTAGACAAAGCGGATGCCGAAGACCTGTCTTTTGTCCTCGGGCGCAAAGTCGTCGAGCTCCAGATAATAGATCCTTTTCGTGGTCACGACGTTGAGGTTGGTCGCTACATTCCTTGCCTTCGGCTTGACGAAGAGAATATTGCCCTTGTCCGTCGGCACCACGTCCCAGCTTTCGGTGTCGCCAACAGCGATGGTCTCGAACGTCTCGTCCTCGTCGAAGATGATCATGGTCGAAATCCCGTAAGTGGCGGAGACCCGCACGACGTTTTCGGGCTGGTAGACGACACGGGTCACACGCGGATCAAGCCGGCCGGCGGATGGTGTCTCCGCACTTGCCAAAGGCAGGGCTTGCGCAAGAACGGCGAGAGCCGCGGCAATCATTCTATAGCCTCTCACTGGTTATTCTCCGTCACGGTTTCCTGGTCGCGCCGGTAGTCATAGACCTGAAAGCCGAGCGGATTTTCAAAGCGCCACTCATTGGTCGCAGGCGTATCGGTGTAGCGATAGCGCACCACGGCAATCCAATGGCGGGTGATGGTATCCGTGTCGGAAATTTCACTTGTCGAGAAACGGACGATCCCGGTCGAGCTGTTCGGAAACGTCACCGATGCAATTTCGGTTGTCACCTTCCTGTTCTTGCCAAAGACCCTTGCGGGATTCTTCGCATTGGCGGCGCTATAAAGCTCCTTCAGCTCGCGCGCGGCATTGCCGGTCGACAGCAATGCGGCAACCCCGAAATTTTCTTCGATGGCGTAGGGATCATAACCCTCGCGGGAGCGGATGTAGCGAACGATGTTGGCCTGGGTGATCGCCTGCTGGTCGGTGAGACTGGCGGGCCGGGTCAGGCCACTCTTGACTTCGACATAGCCGGTATTCCTGTCGACCTCGACGATATAAGGCTCGAAGCTTTTGAGCGGGACGATGAGGACGAGCGCCGAAAGGGCAAGCACCGTAATGCCTGCGAAGACCGAGGTCACCAGCCAGGCAAGCGTTCGCGATCGCTTCGCCTTCTTGACGATTTCCTGTTCCCAGATGTCTCCGCTCTGGTAATAGGTGCGAAGATCAAGTTCCTTTGTGTCAGCCATCGTTCAAGCTCTTTGTGATGGTTCAGCCGGGAAGGCCCTGTCTGGAAATTTTTGCTTGCATGGCGTTGCGCGCGCCGGAAGCAGCGGGATTATTATCGTTCGTGGTGAAGCGGCTTGAGAGTGAACGGCCAGCGCGATAGGCGCGCCTGGCGCCGCCTGTCGTTGCACCCGCTGCGTTGATCGGAAGTCGCAACCCAAGCAGGGCCGACGTTCTTGTTGCAGCGCTCCCGACGCCATAGGCGATACCGCCTGCGATCCCTTGCCCGATCGACTGGATGTAAAGCATCACGAATCCGCCGGCGAGACTGAGCAGCAGGAAGCCGGCAATGTCGGGAAGTGTCAGCGTGCGGGAATTGCTTGCTGCGTCGATCTTCGTCAGCTCCGGATCCATCGCGGAAATCAGGAAGGCAGCAATGACGTAGATGAAGAGCGGGATCAGCGCATAGGTCAGCACCTGGTTGAACCAGCCCATGCCGTAGGCCCGCGTCCGGTCAAACAGCAGGCAGGCGATGAAGATCGGAGCGGTGCCGATTAGGACCCAGAGCATGACCTTGGCAAGGATGAGGATGGCAAGCGCTATGGCGATGAAGATGCCAGCACCCGCCATGATCAGGATACCGATCATGCTTGGCAGGATGGAGAAATAGCCGGACTGTTCCGCAAACACCGATGCTGCTTCATTGGCGGTGTTCCAGATCTGCGACAGACCGTTTGTCGGCTCGGTAATCCCCGTGCCTGAGGCAGCCAGAATGGCGCGACCGGCATCCTCAGGCGTGTCGCTGAGCCAGCGATAGAAGAGATTGTCGAAATTTGCCCAGGAGCTGACAAGGGTGAGGATCAGCATCATCCTGACGAGCCTGCCAATGACCTCGCCGACGGAAAGTCGTGACGTGCCCATGACGAGCTGCAAACCGTACCAGGCGACATAGGCCATGAACATGACGCGAAGGAGCGGCATCAGCTCATCACCGACGACAGTATAGGCCTGCGCCGAAAAGCTCGATCCTGTCTCTTCGATGCGCTGAAGAAGGTCGCCGAGGAAGTCCTGCATTACCGGCTGTCCTTCCGGGCGGGATCGACAATGCCGATCGCGTCAAACGCGGCCACCGGATCGTTAAGGCGGTGCATGGCGCCGCAATCGCTTCTTGGATCGGGGGCATAGGCAAGCGGGCCTGGCCGTTTGCACGGAGCGGACTTTTCCCTTGCGCTGCCGCAGCCCGTCAGGAAAACAGCGCAGGCTGCGGCAATGACCAAAAGCTTTTGGATCATTCTACTTGCCTAAGCTCAGAAGTTTCTTGGTGTTCGAAATATCGGTAAGCCGGCGCTGGTTTTCGGCCTGCAACGATGACACGGCGCCATTCATCACTCCGATCATCTCGTTAAGCGTCAGGCCGGATTGCACCTGCAACTGGGTATTCTGGTCGATCGATCCCTTGATGTCCTCGGCCGCACCAATATGCGCTCCAGCCTGCTGAAAAGCATTGCGGCGGGTCTTAAGTGCCGTCTGGGAGCCGTTGATGAGGGCTGAGACGCCAAGCACCGTGTTGACGAGCTGCTCATAGGATTTATCGCCGGAGAAGCCGCTTTCATCCTTTCCCGACAGGCTTTTGACGAGTTGCAGCCCGTTGACGAAGGTTGCTGCTGCTCTTGCGACATCACCGTTCAAGGATCCGAAATTCGGCGCCCCCTGCTTCAGGATACCGTCAAGGGATGGGATCGATGAAGCACTGAAGCCGTTACCGACCGCGAGATCCTTCAAGGGGGCTGCCGTGCTACCGCGATCTCCGGTGACCGCCTTCAATGTGTCCTGGACGGTCGTCAGAATGTTCTTGTTGGTATCCAGGATCTTGTCCGTGGTCTCGGCGGTCTGCTTCGCCACCTGGTAGTTGGTCCTGTCAATGACCGGCACGTCGGCAAGGGCTGCCGGTGCAGAGGCAAGCAGGAGGCAAACGGCTACAAGTTCATGTCTCATTGCATCTTCTCCCGTCATTGAGGGTGCAGCAGGAGCTGCACCTGTTTCTCGTCGGATCTCTTCTCGACGCAAGCCCTGGCCTCGTCGCTCCACGTCAGGTTTTGTCGCGGATCACATAGTTGGATCGTGTCGCCGGATTGCCGGACCTCGCTGATTGATGATGACTGCGAGGAGCCCGAGAGGCTGGCGGCGGAAACGGCATTGCGGGAATTGATCAGCTCGGCCATTGCGGCCGTCAACTTGATGACATTATTCATCATCTCGAGGTTGGCGTTGCGCGCAGAGGAATTCTGATCGAAGCTTTCCTGCACGGTTCCAGGTGCTGCGGCGCTGAGCTGACGGTACCAGCGCGTTACGTCGCCAAGACTTGCCGATGTTGAAGCAGTCGTTCCCATGGCGAGCAACGTGGAGGAGCGCACGCTGGTGAAGGCGGTTTCGCCTCCACCAAAGTTCAGGGGGATTGCCGATTTGTCCGAGCCGCCAAACGCGGGCAGCCAAGCCTTCGTGATGAGACCGACATAGCCTTGAGTTTCCTTGAAGGGAGGAATACCGCCGTATTTGCTGACATTGCCAGGCCCTGAATTATAGGCGGCAAGCGCCAGGTTGACGTTGCCGCCAAAACCTTGAAGTTGGTCCTTGTAGTAGCGTGCGCCACCACGCAGGTTCTCTTCGATATTGTTGATATCGACGCCAAGGGCTGCGGCGGTCTCCGGCATGAGTTGGGCAAGGCCGGTCGCTCCGGCTGCTGACCTGGCACATGGATTAAAGCGGCTTTCCTGGTAGACCAGCGCGAGAAGCTGGTTCTCGTCCACGTGCTCCTCACGGGCGATACGACGAACGAGGCCCGCGATTTCAGGATTTGCCTCAGCAGCACCAACCGGATCGTTGCGGCGTCCGGGCCGATACATGGAGCAGGTGACCGAGGTATTCATGATGTAGCGATTGTGCTCGATCACTTCGAGATTGCCGGTTACCCGCGCGCGATGCTGACGCAGGCCAAGTGCAGAACGATCGATCGTCGGCACATCGGCTTTGGCAACGTCGGGTGCGGCAACGAAGCTTGCTGCCGCAAAGGTGATCACTGCCAAATGCGACCTCGGTGCATCGCGGCCTCTCATGGCTGATCCTCCCAGCCACAGAAGCGGGCAAGCCAGGCTGCCGGAGCGCTGCCACGCTCAGTGCGCAGGCGCTCGCATTCCTCGATGGTTTCCTTGCGGCCGGATAAGACCTTGACGAGGTCCTGCATCAGGGTGAGGTCGAGCCTGGCAATGACGCTGTCATTGCCGTGCTTGATCAGGAACGTGCGCTTTTCAGGCGCGGTGGTGCGGATGAAATTGAATTCCTTTGCCGTCAGACCGAAGCGGTGGACATAGCTTTCTTCGTCAGCACGCGGGTTGGGGAAATGGATGTTGGTGGCAGACTGTTCGATCAGTGTGTGGGCAGCTGGCGAGCGCACGATATCGGCGGCTGATTGCGTGCCGAAGCCGACGATCCCGTTCAGCTTACGGATGGTCTTCATCTTGTCGACGATGAAGTCACAAAAGGTCTGATCCCTCAACAGACGCCAGCCTTCATCCATGAAGATCATGACCGGCGTGCCGTCGAAGAGTTCTTCGAGGCGGTGATGAATGTACATCAGCGCCGGTGTGCGCACCTCGTCATTGTCAAGGATGCTGGTCATGTCGAACCCAAATATCCGACGGTCGCTGAACGACAGGACATCTTGGCTTGCGTTGAACAGCCAGGCCTTTTCGCCGTCGATCCAGGGACGAAGCCTGGCATGAAGATCGTTCTGCTCGGCACGTGATCGGCCGGTCAGAAGTCCGGCAAGGTTCGGCAAGGTTCGCTCTGCCGCAGGCTCTTCCATGAGCCGCAGGATGGCGCGCTCCAGTGTATCTTCTTCCTGCTGGTCGAACACTGCATCACGGTGATTGCGAAGCATCGCCTTCAGCAGCCGAAGCAGGAATTCCCGGTTTTGTCCGGTGTTTTCAAGCTGCAGTGGATTGAAACCTGTCGGGGTTCCCGGCGACAGGATCTCATAGGCACCATTCATCGCCCGAATGAAGATCTCTGCGCCACGATCCTTGTCGAAAAAGATGGCTCGAGGCGTGGGCCTGATCCGGAAAGCCTGTGCCATCAAAAAGGTGAGAGCCACGGTCTTGCCCGAACCGGTGGGGCCTGTGACCAGGAAGTGACCGGTATCACGCTGGTGAAAGTTGAACCAGTAGGGTGTCTGGCTCGTGGTCTCCAGGATGGTGACTGGACGACCCCAATGCACACCCAGCCTCTTGCCAGCGGCAAAATTGTGCATCGAGGAAAGCCCGGAGAAATTGGCACTCGAGAGTAGTGCGCGGCGCGCAATATAGGCTTGATTGCCGGGCAACTGTGCCCAGAAGGAAGCCTCCAGGTTCAGGTCCTCGCGCAACCAGTTGATGTTCATGTCTGTCAGACAGGCGCCGAGATCTGCGACTGACTTGTTGACCCCTGTCATGTCGCGCGACAGGCATAGCAGGGAGAGATGATGGAAACCGAAGACAGCTTCCTGGTTGAGCAGACTGTTCAAGGCGAAATCGACATCGGTTTCGACATCGCTGCCGGCCTCGTCGGATGCGCCGATCTGCCGTTTCAGCCTTGTGATCCTCTCCTGGGCGATTGGCTTGTCGACGAGCGTAAAGGACTGGGTGAGTATGAACTCGTGGTTCACCTGCAATAGCCCGTCGAGCATCCCGGGACCAGTGAAGGGCGGATATTCCTTGATGGAGAGCATGGCGCCAAAGCGGTCATCCTCCCTGATCGGTCCTTGCGCCTGCATGGTGCGCGTGGAAAAATGCAGCCTGGATGTCCCAAGGTAGGTTGCAAGACCCATGCGGGGAAGCCGCATCATCCGCGCAACGCCGCAAGTCAGGAGTGTGTTGAAGAAAGCGGCTGGTTCTGAATAGGGCTCGCCATCAATGCTCGAGATACCAAGGACTGTTGGGCCATATTTGCCGAGATCGCGAACGATATTGCCGACAAGCTCTTCCAACTCTCCAACTGCCTCGCGCAGGTATTCCTGCGACTTGCGGCCGGATGCTCGCCGGAACATACGACGGGCGCGATCACCGAGCGCCAGCGCGCCGTGCGTGTCGGACCGCAAAACAGTGAGATAGAGCTCGTTGGTGAACATGCGTTTTCCGGCAAGTGACGCGGCATAGCGCCGGTCGAGCTCTGTGAGGAACGGATCGTCAAACGCGCCATCTAGCGCGGTATCAAGCCGGCGGCGGACGACCGTTGACCAAAGGGAGAACCGACTTGACCCAAGCGCGCGGATCAAGGTGTTCTGCACGAGCGAGCGCATGTTGATCTCAGCCTGATCCTCCGTCTGGAAGAAGAGCCCGTCCAGCCTGATCGTGCTCGTCAAGGTACCGTCTTCAAGACTGACGACGGTATCCGCCACATGCCTGACGTAGGGGATATGGCGAGCCATGGATCGTTCGCGTTGGCGGACAGAACCGAAGCCGAGTTCCTGGCTGATGACGGCAAGCATAGGTTATGGTCCATAGGAGTTGGTGCCCCAGAACGTCCTGTTCGGTGTTCTCGGGGTGAGACGGGTTATGACCTGCAGCACATCGAGAGCGCGTTGATCCCGACTGCACAGCGTGAAAAGAACGACAAAGGCAATCGGCGCGGTCAGCAGCGCCCATAGTTCATTGCTTATCAGCCAGGCGATGATTGTCAGCCCAATGACGATGACCGCGGCCATGTAAGGAACGCCCCAAACGGTTGGTGAGCGTGTCAGACCGATCACCAAGGGGGTGAGGTGAGGCTTATCGTCGTCGCTAGTCATGATCCTAGTTCCCGACGGTCGATATCAATTGGTCGACGATGGCAGGCGCCCCGAAGACGAGACCGATCCCAAGGACGACAGCACCAGCGGTGAACCAGCTCAGACGCCCCGCAAAGGCGAGGAAGCCGAGACCAATGACGGCGATGATGGCAACCAGCCGACCGAAGGGACCGGTGATGAAGTCGACGACCGCCTGTACCACTGTCTGCAAGGGAGCAAACGCCTGATTGGTCGCTTGCGCCAGTGCGGCGTCTGCAAAGATCAACTGCACCAGGATAACTGCACACGTCATGGCCGTAGCTCGCGCCAAGACCTCTTGAAGATGAGACAGGACGGGCTTCATAACCTTCTCCTTCTGGTTCAGAACTGCATGACCCCGCCTTTGAATTGCGGTGGACGAGCGCCAATGGTGGTGCGGCCGATGACGTCGGTTTCCTGTCCAGAACCGCCTTTTGTTGGCTCCGTGGTAAAGGTGAGACCGAGTTGGTGATTGATCACGGAGGCCACATAACGGACGGTCTCCGGATAGGCTGGGACCCCACCATTGTCGTGGATGGCCTTTGCACCAGCGTTGTATGCGGCAGCAGCAATGATCGGATTCTTGAACTCGTCGAGAAGGGCGCGCAGGTGGCGTATCCCGCCATCGATATTCTGAACGGGGTCGCAAACGTCGATGACGTTGAGGAGCCGTGCGGTGTCAGGCATCAGTTGCATTGGTCCCCGAGCACCCCCAGGACTGTTGCGAACCCTGTCAAAGCGGCTTTCAGTCCAGGCGATAGCGAGCGCCAAGTCAGGATTGACCTCGTACCTGCCGGCACGATCAACCACCAGGGCCTTGACGTCGTCAACAGACATCGACGATGGGCCACAGGGTGCGGGGGCAGAGGACGGAGCCCGAGTATGGACTGTTTTGGTTCTATCCGGACCTGCCGACTTGTCATGCTTCTCGATCGCGGGATTGACGTGAGCAGCAGAAAAAAGCGAACCAATATAGTTCAAAAGGGAAGGGGCCGATAGGCGGTCGATTGCGGCGGTCGCCATGCCCGTCCGTGTTTGAGTGGCCCGCCCCTCGGTATCGGTAAAGGCAACGACTCCAGGTGCTGCTTGTCGGTTCACTTCACCCGCAGCGCCGGCTTTATCAGCAGTCTCGGTAGGTTGAGCCCAGGCCGTGACGGATTGCAGGGATGCGAGTGTGATCACAATAGGGATCCAGCTTTTGCGTGGCATGAAACTACCCCTGCGTTCAATGTAAAATGAAAACATATCAAAAATTGCTACTTGTCAATCCCGAAAATGAACTGTTATAGTTTGCAAACTGCCCCCGGCCCGATGTAAGGGGGATGGGATGGGAATAGCGGTTTTGGTTCATCAATCGAAAAACGTCGCGCTGCTGGCGGCAATGCTTGTGGTCCCATCGCAGGTCCCGGCTGCGGCCCCAGTCGACCGCGCCTACATCAAGTCACTTGAGGCCCCTGGAAAGACAGTTCTTGTGATCGAGTACTACGACGGAGCCAACACGGTGGCGTCTCGAAAGGGATATGCGTCTGCCGCCGGTTTTCGTGCGGTCTCTGCCCTTGACGTTCGCGTCGATAGCGAAACGACCCTGCACCTCTACGGTGTAGAGCCGTGCGAAGGCGAGATGGTAAACCGACGGGAAGGATTTTCCGGCAGCTGCTCGGACTTTGGGCGGCAGCATCTTCAGATTCTTCTCAAGTCGCCGAAGGTGATCCTCTGCCGGGCATTCGTTTCGGAGGAAAATGCGCCGCGGCAGGACGTTACCTGCTTCGGTTATTATTACTTCCCTGGCGTGCTCGACAGCATCGACAATTTTGAGGAACAGCTGCTTTCTATCGGCGCGCTCAGACTGGCAAAGAACCAGGACGGCTCCCCGATGCGGCCGGATCTTGTAGATGCCGAGAAAATCGGACGCCACGGCTATGGAATGTGGGCCGATCCGAGGACGCGGCCATGACAATCGCGAATTGTTTCGGAGACTTCAACTGTCGCGCCTGCGGCGCGATGTGGAACGTAACGGTGCCGCCACTAGGGGCGGTCGGTATGATGGTGGTCGTTACCATCACCACCGCGACTACCTCTCATAGCGCAGACGCGATCAACGCACAGCCATTGTCGTCGCGACAGCATTCGAGCTCACTCGAACTTGCCGGCAGGGCATCCGTCATCGATGGGCGCACGCTGCTCTTTCCCGAACATGGACTAAGGGTAACGCTCGCGGGCATCGACGGGTGCGACCTTGCGCAATGGGCATTCAATGGCGACGTGCGTAACGCAGCTGGCGATCGCCTGAAACCGGTGCCCTGCGGTGCCTTCGCAAAAGCCTGGCTGAAGAGGTCGATTGGAGCCCACGGCGTCGAATGCCGGATCGAGGGGAGAGGATATCTTCGCACCGGACGTTGTCGCGCCGGTAATCGTGACCTTGCTTTCGAGCTTTTGAGGGTTGGCTGGGCAAGAGTTGCGCCTTGGAACACCGGCGTTGCCGCGTACCGGCTGGCGCAAAGGCGCGCCATGGACGCCCGTTATGGCATGTGGGGGACGTATGTCCTCGACATGAACGAGTGGGGGCAGAAGGCCATCGATCGCACGGCCAGCCGACGGCCTATCGCCGATTATAATTTACTGCGCCAACGACGCGCTGAGATTTCACCGCCATTTGTTGATGCCAAGCGATTACCGAAACGCACCGACCGTTGATCGTTTACCGGAGACCGTTGGGATGAAGTCTATCCTCCTTTCCGTTCTACTGCTGTCGAGCGCCGTGAACCATGCAGCAGCCGATGAATGGGGCTGCGAAGTCCTTCTTTGCGCTGCCTTGTCTGATCCATCCTGGCATGACATTGCAGAATGCCGTCCCCCCATGAGCCGGTTGATTTCGGCCATGAAAAGGCCGGGCTTTTCCTGGCCGACATGTCCGGAGGGCGGTGCTGGAAAACCGGGTTTCGAGAAGTTTGAAGATTGTCCATCAGGCTGGTCACCAGCAGCTGGCGGATTCATGAGTGGACACCACCCGGGTGAGCTGTCGCAGTGCATTCGAAAAGGAAGCGACTGTTGGGAAGGCAGGATTGTCGGAGAAACGAGAGGCGGGCGTCTTTCAAGTGTGGAGCGAGGCGATGTCACCCGCGTTTATCACAGCCGCTGGCGATGTGATTATGTGGACTACATGGCGCGGCCCAGACGGGAAAAGCCCTACTACTTCGACATTGTCGATGATGGCAATGCCTCGTCCAGAAGGGTTTACTTCGACTTGAACTGACCTCCACCCGCGCTCAAGAGCTGGCCTCCATAATGGCAGGCTGGCGCTTCTCGGCCTTGAAAAAACCCAACTTGTTAGGTTAAATGACAATGGTCAGAGTTCTCCGCGAAGCTGGCATGCGTTTTGTTACACGGATGATCATGAACCGGCGCATGTGCATGTTTATGGAAACGCCGAGGTCAGAATCAATATTCTCCGCCTCACGGTATTATCGAACCGTAGAATGATGAAGCGGGACTTGGGTGTGGCCCTTGCGATTGTTCAAGCAAACCAGCGCCTGTTCACCGAGAAATGGGAGAGTATTCATGGGTGAGATTATCTTCGACGATCATCACTATCGAGACGCTACCCTGAAAAGGGCCGCAGAACGAGCCCATGCGCCGATCCCAGCGACGGTTCGCTTTGATGAAGCGTCCGGGCGTATCGTCGTTGATTTTACGAACGGTGCGGCTTTCATGTTGCCTGCCCGTTCGATACAAGGTCTTGAAAAGGCGACGGTTGCCCAGTTGGCCGAAGTCGAGCTTCTAGGCGAAACAGGTTTGCACTGGGAAAGTCTGGACGTGGACTTTACAATTTCGGGATTGATGAACGGCATTTTCGGAACTGCAAAGTTCCTGGACGCGCAGCGCCGAGGCGGTCAATCCCGATCTGCTGCGAAGATCGAGGCGAGCCGTGCCAACGGTGCAAAAGGCGGACGGCCCCGGAAGATCCGCTAGGTTGGCGGAGAAGTCCTGACTGTTCCAAGGGCGATTGGGTCCTGAAGCGAATGCATCTCCCAACCCGGTGTATGGAGGTTTGGTCTGGCCACGCCACAAATTTGAAGTTGTCATCACAACGACTTAATCAAACCGAGACCATAGCCGGGCATTGAGCTCCGCCTGGAACAGACCTGCCATAATCGACAGGGAGTGCTGCGCGTTATCGTTCAATACAACTCCGTCGCATCCATTCCGCTGTGACGCATTGGAACCTCACGCGCAGGACGGGGTTTTGTTCGCAAGCCCGGAGCATCAACATGGCAGCTTCCAATTCCACGTCTCAGTCGAGTGTTTCAAGCCGCCTCGATCGCAATATCGAGGCGCTACTGTCCAGAAGGCGCGAGGAGGAGAGAAAGGCTTCGGCTCAGGACAGGGTTGCAGCAGCTATGACGCATTTTGCGGGTTCGATGACCTTCGTCTACATTAATGCCATCGTGTTCGGAAGCTGGATCCTGATCAATATCGGCGTTCTACCCTTCGTTCCCGCTTTCGACCCGTCGCTCGTCATCCTTGCCATGGTTGCCTCGGTCGAAGCGATATTCATCTCCACCTTCGTAATGATCAGTCAGAATCGGATGGCTGACGCCGACGACAAACGAGCCGACCTCAACCTTCAGATATCGCTACTGGCCGAGCATGAGGCGACGCAGGTTCTGACAATTGTGTCAGCGATTGCGGAAAAGCTCGGAGTGCAGCTTGAGCAAAAGGACGAGATCGAGGAACTGCAAGAGGACGTCACTCCGGAAGACGTGCTCGACACGATGGAGAAGATCTCAAACAGCACCGATGGGCCGTCCTGACGTTGAGATGAAATTCGATTGGCGTAGGGACAGATTTGTAGTGACCAGTCCGTCTGAAAGCGGCGGTCCTATTCAAACCTCTTGTAGCACGTGATTTGCCAGCATCTCGCTTGCGGTCTGCGGTTTGCCAAACAGGTATCCCTGGCCCGTCTCGCACCGCAGGTTTTGGAGCGCTTCCATCTCAGCCTCGCCTTCGATGCCTTCCGCAACGATCTCCAGGCCGAGACCATGGGCAATCGACACGATGCCCTTTACGATCTCCATGACGCCGGCGTCCCGCGTCAACCTGCGCACGAAGGACTGATCGATCTTGAGCTTGTCGAGCGGAAGGTCGGCGAGATAGCTCAGCGAGGAATATCCTGTTCCAAAATCGTCCAATGCCAGAGCGACGCCCGCAGCACGTAATGCGGCCATTTTTTCGGTCGAGCGTGCATTATTGTCGAGAAACGTCGATTCAGTCATTTCGATGCAGAGTCGGGATTTGGGCAACCTGCTTAACGCAAGAGCCAGCCTCACTTCCGCTTCGACGTCTGAGCGTTCGAACTGGATCGGCGAGACGTTGACGGCGACTATGCCATAGGGCCACCTTGAAGCTTCGATACAAGCCTCCATGAGGACCCAGCGGCCAATTTCGCAGATCAGCCCTGATGTCTCGGCAATTGGCACGAACTCAGCTGGCGATATGAGGCCGAGCTCAGGATGTCGCCATCGCAATAGGGCCTCCGCGCCAACAAATCTGCCGGTGGCGAGATTGATCTGCGGTTGAAACAGCAGAAAGAACTGACGCTCTGCCATTGCTGTTCGCATGTCGGCTTCAAGGCGACGGGAACGTGCCTGAGCTTGGGCCGTGGCCGGGTCAAACATCGCCCAGCGCGTCGACCCTGCCTTGGCCTCATAAAGCGCGGATTCAGCGGCGCGCAAGGCCTCCTCCGGATCTGTCGGCCCCAGCGGTGCGGCTCCCAGTCGAACAGAGACATTCGTCCGCATATCGTTCGCGAAGAGGGGCTCGTCAAAAAGCGAAACGAGATGTTCAGCAACGACCGCTTTATCCTGGATTTCCTCGAGCCATGCGATCGCAAAAAGGTCACCGTCAATACGCGCAAGCACTGCCTCCACGTTTTCAGAAAGGCGGTTGGCGATTGCTCTGAGCATATTGTCACCGACAGCTCTTCCCAGTGTCGAGCAGATGCGAGAGAACCGATCGACGTCGAGGACCGCGACCATGCCATCGCACCCTTCGATACGCGCGAGAAACTCACGACGACTGAGGAGCCCGGTGAGCTGATCTTCTTCGGACAGCCGCTTCAGCCTGGCTTCGTAGCGCTTGCGGGTGGTGATGTCACGGATGATGATGCAGCCGCCAAATCTTGTTCCGGACTTCGAGATCGCGTCCTCGAGCGGCGAAAGAGTGATGATTGCTTCGTAGTCGAAATGGCTGTCTGCCTCATTTTCGGAAAACTGGACGGTCACTGAGCGAACCAAACCAGGACTTGCGGCAAACTGATGGACCAGTTCACCAAGGGCTCGGGAGACGCGCTCATTTACGGCGGCGAGAATATCGGCGCCAAGATCGGATTTCAGGATCGATCTTGCCGACTCGTTGATCTCCACAATCTTCAGGTCGTCGCCGAATGCCACGATGCCATCCGAGCTATTGGAGATGATGCGGGCCATCAGGCGCCGTGTATTGCTGGCGTTTGTCCTGGCGATGGCTGCGACTACCTGGCCGAGGTCGATGCGCTCGTTCAATGCAAGAACCCATGCGAGGAAGAGCAGCATCCACGGTACCGCGGTTCGGATCACGAACGCAAAGTCCCTCTGGAGAAGATATGCGGCGATCTCGCCGATCAATCCGAATGCTGCGAGCAAACCGCTCGTTCTTGTCATGCCGATGTAGCGAAAGGAAAGCAGGGCCGCGATGAGGCAGGTCGCCAGTAGAAGCTCGAGCGGTCGTTGACCGAATGTCTTGAGTGTGCGGCCCTGAAGCAGTGTTTCGGCCGCCAGGACGTGAATCAAAGGCCCAGCTAGCGCGCCGTAGACCGGGACGGGGAAAATGTCCTTGAGTTCGGTTGCCGAACCACCGACGACGACCGAGCGGCCGGCAAGCTCAGCGGCTCCGACCGTACGGTCAAGAACGTCCGACAGGGAGTAGGTTGGCACGCTTTGCGGTGTGATCGAGAAATCCACCAACTGGCTTTCGATCGCTGCCGAGGCGCCGCCAAGTGCGGCGGCCACGGATGGCGTGGGAGTACCGTTATCAATGTCCCCAAGCGAGAACCGTCTGACCAATCCATCCAGGTCAAGTGAAACATTCGCGAAGGCCGGCCAGGATTTGTCGAGGAGTTGAGGGATAGGTCTTGATATCTCGGTTTCCGACGAATTTGCCGACGCTTGCTGGCGAAAAAGGGGAAGCAAGACGCCTGTGCCTGCGCGTTCCAGCGCAGCTGAAAGGAGCGCGTCTTCTTCGGCAGTGGAGGGCGTTGAAAAATCGATATCCAGCACGATGTCGCCGACCTTGGCAGACACGAGCCTGTCCAGCAGCTCTCCATAAAGACCCCGCGGCCACGGCCATGTACCAACCTGATCGATGCTACGTTTGTCGATCGCGACGAAAACGATCTTTCCGGATGCAGGGCGTTCGGCCAGGGAAAAGCGTTTTGCAATCAGCGCGTGGTCCAATTGTACGATTGGACGAAGGTCGGCGCAAAACGCCGCGACACCCAGCATCCCTGCTATGATGATGCAGCGAGACGCGGTCGCTCCAGCGAAACTGCTGGCAACCCGCAGCAAATTCGCAGCTGCCTTCCTCACCGCCCCTTGCCATTCCCATTGCCATTGCCGTTATTACCGCTGCCCCCCTTGCCGTTTCCGTTGTTCCCGCTTCTGCCATGCCCATTGCCGTTGTTTCCGCTAGCGGAATTGCCATGGTTTCCGCTGCCAGAGTTGTTGCCCTTCGCGCCGTTGTTCCCGCCGTTTCCATGACCGGTGTCGCCGCTGTTTCCATTGCCATTGCCGCTGCCACGCGAACGATCCGATCCGTTGTTTCCATTGCTGGATCTATCACCGCCAATGCTGCTTCCGCCAAAGTGGCTCTTGCCGTTGGCAGCCTTAGATCCATCATCGGCCTTCGAAGGCTTATTATTGCTGTTGGCCTGCTTCTCGCTGCCCAGTTTTTTGCTTCCCGCGGCCGGAAGCTTTGCTGCCGACGCCGGGACCGACGTGATCGAAGGTGTTGCTTCCTGCCCAGCGACACTCATACCGGTCTTGGCGCCGACGCTGGCGGACTGCTTCGGGCCGACATTTGCCTGCTGGCCGCTGGCAAAGGAGGTAACCTGAACGAGACCTCGGTCGACCTTGACGGATGCCGCCGTCTTGCTGACGGAGACGTGGAAGATCGTCCCTTTTACCACGGCTGCGAGGAAGGGTGTCTGGACTGTTGTGTGCGGTTGGCTCCGCTTCTCGATTTCCAGCTCGAGCGACCCAATCTGTTGCTTGATTTCCGTCTTGCGCGGCGACAAGAAGCCTGACGTCGTCGTGATGGACGCAGTTGTGTTCGGTTGAAATTCGATCCTCTCGACACCGCGAACCAACAGCGCCCGTCCCCGGGTACCTGTGGTAATCGATGCGTGGTTCGGCAAGACGTCTCCGGCATGCAAATCGATCCACTTGGCGTCCCCGAGTGAATATCGAACCTCTTTCGTGGCTTTGGCTACCCGCCAGTCATCATTTGCAGCAAACGAAGACACCGGTACGAGTAAAAATGCGAGAACGATAAAACGGAAACAAGCGAACATGATCTTCCCCTCTGATCTGACGAAGACATCATGGGGTTGTTAAGAATGGCTATAGATCGTCGGCGAAGTTTCCCAGCGTACGGTAACGGACGGACAGTCCTTGTCGATGCGGATCCTCCTCCCGAATTTGTAATTGTGACGCACGGCCGCGTACTCGGCGTGCGCTGGCGTACCGCATCATTTATTGACCTCTAATGTAGCAACGGTACTATTCTTCCACTTCAGTAATCGGGAGCTCGTCATCGAAAACCCAAACCATCGAGATGAGGATGCCTGCAAGGTCGTCGCAAGGAACGCAACTCGTTGAATGCGGTCGAGCGGTGGTGCGAACAGTCAGCGCTGGGCAGCCTGCTGCACGGACCAACACCGCTGAATGGGCGGGGCCCGGCGTAAGGGGCATTGCCCCGGGTCGCATCAATTCCTGAGAGCAAGCTCTCTGTCCTCCGTCCGGCGGGCATTGAAAGGCACCTCGTGATGCTTTTGTCGGTTGAGAACACAGGAATGGAAGGGAATGCCACGCGCTGACGATATTACCGGTCAAAGATACGGCCGTCTGACAGGGCTCCGTCCCGATAGCGTGCCTGGCCGTCACAAGCGCTGGATCTTTCGGTGCGATTGCGGCAACGAGCGTTCTATGTTTCTTTTTGCCGTAAAAAAGGGAGACAGCAAAAGTTGCGGATGCCTGCGCGCAGAACGCAACCGGGAGCGATCCCTGGTTCATGGACACGCGGTTGGCCATAAAGTCACTCCGACGAGACGTGCGTACACTGAGGTGAAAAGCCGATGTGAAAACAGAGCCGATCCGCTTTACGGGAAGTTCGGTGGGGCAGGTGTCAAATTGTGCCCGCGCTGGGCTTCATTTTCAGCTTTCCTTGAAGACATGGGTGAGCGTCCTCCCGGTACGGTGCTCGGCCGTCTCAAAAATACGGGAGACTTTGAGCCAGCCAACTGCATATGGGCGTCCAAACGCAAGCCAGCGGCTTATGAGAACATTCTGGTTAGATCGCGGGGCGCCGATGTCTCTGTCCTGGAGCTTGCAAGGCTCCACCAGGTCAATCCAAAACAGCTCTGGACCCGCATCAAGTTTCTCGAAGAGGACGCCGACGAAGCGATCGAGCGACTAAAACACGAGCAGTAACCAGACTGACGTTCGAGGAGCCAAATCCGCCGGGCAGCCGGCTGATTGGCGGCGGGCCTCAATCGACTTCAGCCGTGCAACCTTTTTTCTCCATGCTCCGCTTCAGCTTCTCTCGGTGCTAAATGTCCTTGCTCGGCAGCCGCCGATGACGTTGCGCTCCTGCAAGGCAAGCGTTGCCCAATCCCATATTGTTCCATTTCCCACCCCACCGCCGTGGGCGAACGCTGAACTGGGGTCGATCGCGATGAAAGCAGCAAGGATCAAGCCAGCGGTCGTCGACACAAGGCCCCCGTTGAATGTTGGCCTATCATACCTTCCAGGACCAAGCTTCGAAAGCTGTCGGCCGAGGGTACCATTGTCGATTAACGGGATCGACCCTCGCATTTGGAGGTCGCTTTTGCCGGATGGCGGGGGCGAGCCGCGGGCCAGTGAACACCAGGCTTGCAGGCCTTTTGCGACAATTTCTGCGCCTTGAAAGGAACCTCTATCTTTTTTTTGGTGATGATGGAGCGGTAATGGTCCAGGATGTAGGAGGCCGAAAGCGCATCAGTCAGCACGTTGCGACTTATCCAATTGGTGCCGTTCATGTTCATTTCGTCTGTCCCAAAAACCTTCAGTGGCTATGAAAATTTTCAGGTGGAAGCGCCCGACAATTTCCCGGGCGCTCCCGATCATATGGTGGTTTCGGCCTTCATGGCCGCTACCAGATCCTCATGCGTGCGCATGCCTTTGTTGAAAAGATCGGCAACGGTTGCCATGATCCTGGCCACCGCAGCCCCATCCTTTTCCACCCCGCGTTCGCGTGCGACCGTCTTTACGGCATCTACACAAAGGCGGAGTTCTTCTCTAGTCAGAAGACGCGTCGTCATTCCTTCCTCCAGGACGCTCGCCTAACGACGGCATGAGCAGCTCTCCTAGAAGCCCATTCCGGCGCCTGCGGGCAGCGCTGGAGCGGCTTCATCCTTTGGCTTCTCGGCAATCATTGCCTCTGTCGTAATCAACAGGCCCGCAACCGAAGCGGCATCCTCAAGCGCGGTGCGGACAACCTTGACCGGATCAATCACGCCTTGGCCATAGAGGTCGCCGAACTCGCCCGTCTGTGCGTTCCAGCCGAAGGAGAAGCCCGTCTGTTCGCGGAGTTTTCCGACGATGACCGAACCCTCGGCGCCAGCGTTTTCTGCGATCTGCCGGACGGGAGCCTCGATGGCACGCCGGATAATATCGACCCCCACGCGCTGGTCGCGGTTGTCCGTCTCAAGGCCCTCGAGAGCCTTGACGGCGCGCAGCAGTGCAACGCCACCGCCGGGAAGAATTCCTTCTTCAACTGCGGCACGAGTCGCGTGAAGAGCATCGTCTACGCGGTCCTTCTTCTCCTTGACCTCTACCTCTGTCGAACCGCCAACACGAATGACGGCAACGCCACCGGCAAGCTTTGCAAGGCGTTCCTGCAGCTTTTCCCGGTCGTAGTCGGAGGTCGTTTCCTCGATCTGAGCCCTGATCTGTGCGACGCGCCCATCGATCTCGGCTTTTGATCCGACGCCGTCGATGATCGTCGTGTTCTCCTTTTCGATGGTGACCTTTTTCGCACGACCAAGCATGTTCAGGGTGACATTCTCCAGCTTGATACCAAGATCCTCCGAAACCGCCGTTCCGCCGGTGAGGATCGCGATATCCTCAAGCATGGCCTTGCGGCGATCGCCGAAGCCCGGAGCCTTGACGGCAGCGATCTTCAGGCCGCCGCGCAGCTTGTTGACGACGAGTGTCGCAAGAGCTTCACCTTCAACGTCTTCAGCGATCACAAGGAGCGGCTTGCCCGACTGTACGACGGCTTCGAGGACCGGGAGCAGGGACTGCAGGTTCGACAGCTTCTTCTCGTGAATGAGGATGTAAGGCTCCTCGAACTCAACACGCATCTTCTCAGGGTTGGTGACGAAATAGGGGCTGAGATAACCGCGGTCGAACTGCATTCCCTCGACGACCTCGAGTTCGGTATCGGCAGTCTTGGCTTCCTCAACGGTAATGACACCTTCGTTACCGACCTTCTGCATTGCCTCTGCGAGGAAGCGACCGACTTCGGAATCGCCGTTGGCGGAAATGGTTCCGACCTGAGCGATTTCCGAGTTGT
Source organism: Rhizobium sp. BK399 (assembly GCF_014194695.1). GTDB lineage: Bacteria > Pseudomonadota > Alphaproteobacteria > Rhizobiales > Rhizobiaceae > Rhizobium. The sequence goes on from NZ_JACIAH010000027.1 coordinate 27,130, forward strand.
TGGATATCTTTCGCGCGTTGGTCTTCAACTCATTGACCACCGCATCGACAGCCAGATCAATGCCGCGTTTTAGATCCATCGGGTTCATGCCGGAGGCGACAGCCTTGGCGCCCTCGCGAACGATGGCCTGTGCGAGGACGGTTGCGGTCGTCGTTCCGTCTCCCGCCAGATCGTTCGTCTTTGATGCTACCTCACGCAGCATTTGCGCGCCCATGTTCTCGAACTTGTCTTCCAGTTCGATTTCCTTGGCAACCGTTACCCCATCCTTGGTGATGCGGGGCGCGCCGAAAGACTTGGAGATGACGACGTTGCGTCCCTTGGGACCAAGGGTCACCTTGACAGCGTCTGCAAGTGTATCGACGCCGCGCAGCATGCGGGTGCGCGCATCAGTGCTGAACTTGATTTCCTTTGCAGCCATCTTTCTAACTCCCAGATAGCAATTGACCCAACTGCGCCTTAAGCGGCCTGCTTCTGCTCGCTGTGAATTTCGATAATTCCCAAAACGTCGCTTTCTTTCATGATCAGAAGGTCTTCTCCGTTGATCTTGATCTCGGTGCCGGACCACTTGCCAAACAGGATGCGATCCCCCGCTTTTACGTCGAGTGCCTGAATTTGACCTGCCTCGTTGCGAGCGCCGGTGCCAACGGCGACCACTTCTCCCTCCTGGGGCTTTTCCTTGGCTGTGTCGGGGATGATAATGCCGCCCCTGGTCCTTTCTTCAGACTCGACGCGGCGGACCAGGACACGGTCATGCAGTGGACGGAATGACATGTTTTCCTCCTTGGACAAACGATCATGTTTTGAAACCCTTGCCGGACCGGATGGCCAGTCCGGGCGGGTGCGAGGCCTCGAAGAGCACCTCGCGGCAAAGATTTATTTTGCTATTTTTCGGCTTTCAAGATGGTCTCGAAAAAATTTTGGCACTCATGGCCAACGAGTGCCAGCCGCCCTCTTGATCTGTAAATTCTCGGTTCCTAGGTTTTGGCCGCGGTTTTCACGGGAGGCCACGCGGCTTCACGTCAATGGAGTGAGACAAGCATGAATACAGAAGGCGACATGAGGGCGCTGAGTGTCGAGGAGCGCGAGGAGATCTTCATCGATATCGCGCGGCAGCTGGATCGTACCGCCCTGGAATCTATGGTGGAAGGCAACCGGAAGTTCGCGATGGTCTCGAAGAACATGGCCGATGCGATCTTCATCAGCGCCGATGAGCTGGCCCGCGACGAAAGTCATACTCCTTTCCATGTCATGAAACAGGCGAGGGAACTCGTCCGCCAGTTCGAGGCCGTCCACCCTCACCGCATGCGCAGTCACGCCATCCACTAGGGTTCACGTAGAACCGCCACCATCGGCAGCTTCGCTGCGTTGGAGAGGCTGAAGCGCTTCCTTAGCCTCGCGATCTATTTGCCTTGCGCCTCAGGAAAGGGCGGCCTTCAAGATCTTGCGCCGCCCCTAACTACCAGTGCTCTAGTGAAGGAAGGTCCTCTTGGACGTTTTTTCGACGATTGCTTCTACCGCGCCGATGAGGCGGCTTGCCCGTCCTAGGACAACGACTCCACGCTGGTCGACGCCGATCCGGTGCGCCATGGCCTCGATTGCTCGAGCGACATTATTTAGCTTGGCGCCAAGGTCGGCCATATCAAACCGGTACGCTTGTCGGGCAAGACGGTATAGGCAATCCGCATAGCGGGACGCTACAATCATTCGGCCGCCGATCTTATCGACATGGGGACCGTTTCCAGCGGCCATCGCATTTGGCTTCACGATCATGATGGCCTCCGAAATCAGCGGTAATAAGCTTCGGGTCTGGCCATTGACGGAGCCTCACCGTCATCGAGGGCCTTGAGAGCCTTGAGGATGTCCTCATAGCGCACAGGTTTCCTGACCCCCGGTGGGCGCCGCAGTTGTGGCGAGGAGTCGACAGCAAAGAGATCGGAAGCCCAGGAAGCAAGGATGGCCCGCTTTTCGCTGTCGCATAGCGCGGTTGCGAGGATGTCGCGCGGGTGATCATAGGACTGTTTCCTGTCAAGGATCCGATTCGTGCCCGGCTTCTCCGAGGCACGAGGGTTGAGTTGATCGTTCCTTTCAGTCGTCATCTTCGTTTCTCCTAAAAACCTTCATCAAGGGAGTGAAAATCTCCAGGCAGAACTGAGATTGTTTCAACGATTTCATCGTTCAAGAGGTCGGGCTGGCCGCTGTTAAAAAAATTTTTATGAGCCATCTTGAATCTGCAAATCCCCCAAACCAGATCATTTTCGCCGGCCGCCTGAAAGGGGCTGGCAGCGTCGGAGGCGCCCGACTTGCGCGTCTCCATTCCAACTCGCTTTACGGAGGTTTTGGTTATGAGAAACGAACTCGACTTTACACCGCTTTTCCGATCCAGCATCGGCTTTGACAGGGTGTTCAATCTTCTTGCCAACTCGCAGCGCGTTCAGGGGATAGAAACCTGGCCGCCATATGACATCCTGAAGACGGACGAGGATGGCTACCGGATCCAGATGGCGGTCGCGGGCTTTTCCGATGGTGATCTTGACATCACGCAGGAACGCAACGTTCTCGTGGTGAAGGGCCAGAAGGCGGAAGACAGTGGCGGCGAATACCTCCACCGAGGGATCGCTGGCCGCGCCTTCGAACGACGCTTCGAGCTTGCCGATCACGTTCGCGTTGAAAATGCAACGCTGACAAATGGTCTCCTCAGCATAGACCTGAAGCGAGAAATTCCCGAGGCCATGAAGCCGCGCAAGATTGCGATTGGCGCAGAAACTGCGCCTCACTCGCTGCAGATCGACGCCGAAAAGCAAGTCGCGTAACTGGGGGGGCGGGGGCGTCGCGATTGCGGCGCTCCCTTTGCAGCGATGAAGACGATTGACGTTCGAAAGCCAAATACGTTTGACGCCCGGGATCTTGCCGCCTGTCAGCCGGTGTTCAACCAGGTGCTTACAGAAGGTGGTCTAGAAAAGGGGTCGGAAGAAGCGGATCGCATAGCAGCGATCCTTGTGACACTTTACCGCGAGGGAGTGCGCGATCCGGCGCATCTGGCAATGATGGTGCGAACTGCACGGGGATTGCTTGAGACGCGGCATTGACTTTGAAGGGCACAACGGCGCTACAAGCGAATTTGACCATCTGAGGCATAACATCTGGGGTGCGATGGCCAGTTCTGGCGTCGCCAAGGTCGAAGAGCGGCGCGAACCGATCACTGACGAACCCCCAGGCGGGATCGTCGACAAGCCCTCGAATCCGAGGAAGATTGGAGAGCGCTGCTGAAACGCGACGGTCACGCCCGAGGTGAACTCAAGCGATCTTCCGTTTCAGCCACGTCGGCGGGGTTCCATGAAAGCCTCCGTCGAGAGCGTGCGAGCAACCGCATGTCCGATCGGTTGAAAGCCCTGAAATTGCTTCTATCAGTGTCTTTTCAATAAGGTCGTGGAGACCTTCTTTGTAGTAGATTTCGTTCATGCTGCCGGGTCCAAAGTGAACCACCGCTGGTGCCATCCCCGAACCAAAATTGATAACTGGTGCTATCGACGCGAAGCACAGTTCCGCTTCGCGCGCGAAGATAACCTCTGGCACAAGCGGCGTGCCGACTATGTCACCCCCGTCGCGTTGATAGGAGCGAATTTCTGCGGGCGTTTCGAAACGGGGACCTTCGGTGCAAACAAAGGTGCCACGCTCGATGACGCGATTACTGTACTTGTTTGCGGCGGCGATCAGTTCCGTGCGAAGACGCGGGCAAAATGGATCAGTGAAGTCGACGCGCACCCAGCAATCGCTCTCGTCGAACAAGGACTGGGCGCGCGACTTCGTCTTGTCGAGGAAGTCATCGGAAATGACGATATCACCGGGCCGAATGGCCGGATTGACGGAGCCGATGGCGTTCTGGGAAATGATGGCCTCGACGCCCAGTTCGCGAAACGCCCATATGTTCGCATGATAGTTTATCTTGTGACTGGGTACCGTCAGCTTTTCGCCATACCGCAGAATGACCGCCGTCTCGCGCCCGCCAATGGTTCCGAGCAGGACTTCGGCTTCACCCCACGGGGTCGAAACGGATTCCGACCGACGATTTTGAAGAAGGTTTTCGGAGGCAGCGCTCGTAAGCAGTCCGACTGGTGCTCTGTTCATACTCGATTCCCTCAATTGCATTGATAGTGACGATGGATCGTTGACCGCACCGCGGCTTCGTCGATCCTTGTTAATTTGCCTTCGTCGAACACGGTTTCCCCCGCGATCATCACTTTGCGGACGTGCTGCGGACCGGCGTGGTAGACGATGTCAGAAAGAGCTCTCTCGTAGGTCATTCCCAACGGGTGCTCCAAGGCGAGGACGACCAGATCGGCTTGCTTTCCGGGCTCCAGACTGCCGATCTCGCGATCCCATCCGAGGACCCGCGCTCCCTCGATGGTGGCCATCGAGAAGGCGTCCGCAGCGCCGAGGATCGAAGCATCAAGAGTTGTCGCGCGCTGGAGAAGGACCGACAGCTTCATCTCCTGAAAGATGTCCAGGCTGTTGTTCGAAAGGGTGCTATCGGTACCCAGTCCGACGGGCACGCCGCGCCGCCGCAGCGCCGGGATGGGTGCGACACCGCTCGCAAGCTTTGCATTGCTCGCGGGGTTATGAGCCACGCCAGCTCCGGTCGCAGCAAGGATGTCCATGTCGGCGTCATCGAGCCATACACAATGGGCAAGAATAGAGGTCCCATCGAGCACGCCGAGATCGTTGAGCCAGGCGACGGGTGAGCGACCATAGCGCTCCGCAATCAGATCGTTTTCAGCGAGGTTCTCCGCCACATGTATCGTGAAGGGAAGTCCGAGCGCCTCGGCCCCGCGCTTGACGGCCCTCAATAGCTCTGGCGTGCAGCTGTACGGAGAATGGGCCCCGAGATAAAAGCGGCACAGTCCGTTGCCCGCATTGTCCGAAATCGCTTGCCGTGTCTCCTTAAGCGCAAGCGGCCAATTGGGGCGGCCGTTGGGTCGAAGTTCGGGCGAGTTTGCAAGAGCGCCGCTTAACGACCTCATGCCAATTTCGCTCGCCACCGATGCGAAGACACCTGCACCGTACCGTGTACAGTCGCATGCGGTCGTAATGCCCGCGCGTATCATATCCATCGCAGCGAGGGTGGAGCCCCGCCGGTTGTCGTCGATTGTCAGGGATGCGGTATGCGGAGCAAGTGCCTTTGCCCATTGGAAAAGGTCGCCATCGTCACAGCAGCCACGGTGAGTGGAAAGCCCACCATGGGCATGGGTGTTGACGAGGCCGGGGATGACCACTTTCCCATTTTGATCATCTCTTGTTGCCCCAATCGCTACGTCCGGCAAGTCGCTCGATGGGCCGATCCATTTGATGGTGCTGCCCTCGACGAGGATCGCGCCGTCTGCGTAAAATCCACCAGGCAGGCCAGTGCAGATAAACGCATTGAATAGCAGCTTCATCTATCCGATCTCCATTTCATATAGTCTGTCGTCGATCGTGATCCGGATCTCCTCATGCAGACGGCCAGGCAGTACGACGGCTCCGTCGTGGATGCGGAAGGGAGCATCGTGACCAGGGACAATGATATCGGCCATACCGACGATGCGCTGAACGCTCGCGGATGCGGCCTTTGCGTCAAACGAGCCAGCCGATACGCTGGTGGCAACTTCACCACGATGCTTCAAGGCATCCTGCGCCAGGACAACGCATTCGCCGTCGATCTGGAGGACAAGCGCGATGTGACCGCCAGTATGTCCCGGCGTTCTGATCATTCGAACTCCCGGCAGGATATCCAGCTCTCCGGAAACCACAGAGAGTTGCGGTCTGCGCAATAGTCCTTCCACCAGATACTTGGGAACAGCCCTGTCGTGCGCCCAATGCCTATCGAAGTAACTGAGTTCTGCCTCATGGATAACGATTTCGGCGTCCGGGAAGCACTCAGCGTTGGCGATGTGATCAAAGTGCAGGTGAGACAGAATGACTGTGCGAATGTCGCCAGCGTCGACCCCACGTTTGGCCAGTCCTTCAAGAATGCCAGGCCGATCACCCGCGCCGCCGGTGTCGAACAACGCATATCCTGCCCTGGTCTTCAGCAAGACCGTCGTGCTCCAGCCGAGGAAGCCTCGGCTGCATTTACCTGGAAAGCCTGAAAGAAGAATGTCGTATTGTGTTGTCATCAGGTTTCCACCTGCCGCAGGCGAGGATCGAGGAGGTCGCGAAGCCGATCGCCAATGAGATTGATGCCGACGACCGTAAGGAAAATTGCAAAGCCCGGAATGGTCGCGACCCACCACGCATTGCCGATATAGTTCCGGCCCTCAGATATCATCGTGCCCCATGTTGGGGTTTCCGGTGGGACCCCAAGTCCCAGGAAGCTCAAGGACGATTCAAACAGGATCATCTTGGCGACAAGCAAGCTCGATATGACAATGATGGAGGACATCACATTCGGCAGAAGGTGCCTGATCAGGATCATTGGAGTTGATATCCCCATCGTTCGTGCTGCCTGAATGAACTCCCTTTCCCGCAAGACCAGGCATTCAGCCCTGACAACTCGGGCGTATTGCACCCAATTGGTGATGCCGAGAATGGCCACGATATTCCAGAGGCTGGGACCAACGACCGCTGCGACAGCAAGGGCCAATACGAGAAAGGGAATGGCAAGTTGTATATCGGTAGCGGCCATGATCACGCGCCCGGAACGGCGATCATCATATCCAGCCATCAGCCCTAATGTGACACCGATCGCACCAGAGATGACGACTGACGTCACTCCGACAATTAGCGAAACGCGAGCTCCTGCAATAACACGGCTGAGAACATCGCGGCCAAGGGCGTCGGTACCGAATAAGTGCATTCCATCGCCGTTTGACCAGAGCGGAGGTTTCAAACGCTGGAGAATTTCCTGCGCGTCAGGGTCGAAGGGCATGAGCCAGTGGCCAAAAACGGCGAGGAAGACGATGAGCAGCACGATGGCAAGCCCGAGGGCGGCAAGCGCGCTTCTTACGTAGCGTCTCAGAAATGCGGTCATTTGCCTTTCCTCAGACGTGGATCAAGGAAGCCATAAGAGAGGTCGACCAGAAGGTTTATCGAGACGATCGCGGTGGCCATGACGAGGACAAAGGCCTGTACGACCGTGAAGTCACGGTTTGAGATTGCCTGAATGGCAAGACGACCAATGCCGGGATAGGCAAATACCTCTTCGGTAATGACGGCCCCGCCCAGTAGCGCTCCCACCTGAAGACCAATCACGGTGAGGGTTGGGATCGCGGCATTGCGAAGGGCATGCTTCAGGACGATGCGCCGTTCGCTGACGCCTTTGCCCCGTGCTGTGCGAATATAGTCAGACTGCAAGACTTCGATCATGGACGAGCGCAGCAGGCGGGTGATGATCGCTGTCGAGTATGTCGCCAGCACAACTGCGGGCATGATCAGATGCCTAACACCACCACGACCCGACGGTGGCAGGATGTGAAATGTCTCCGAGAAAAGCAGGATCAGCATGATCGCCAGCCAAAAAGCAGGAAAGCTCTGGCCAATCAGAGATACCAACAGGCTAGCGCGGTCCGCGATCGAACCCCGCCATGCAGCTGCCACGATAGCCAATGGAATGGAGACCACAAGAGACAGCCCCAGCGCCATTCCACTGAGTTCCAGCGTCGCAGGGACGCGGTCGAGCACCAGTTGCATGGCCGGCTGCTCGTAACGGAGTGACATGCCAAAATCACCACGGAGCGCGCGGCCCAGAAAGTCCAGGTATTGTGCCCCCAATGAACGGTCGAACCCCATCAAGTGACGGAAGCGCGCAATTTCCTCCGCCGAAGCTTCCGGGGGGAGAAAGAGTGCCGAGGGATCGCCGCCAATCCTGATCAGGAAAAAGACGGCGATCGAAACCCCGAAGATTACGGCGATCGCGTATAATATTCGCGACAACAAGAAAGCGCTCACAACAGGTGGTTCCCTTGTGCTTGACGGGTCGCCATGGCTGGTTCATTTCCAGCCATGGCGGTTAACATTATTGGAAGCTGGCCTTGCGCAGGTCGATGATGCTGTCGGTGCGCGGCTTCCAGTTCAGGTTTGCACTGAGCCCATAAATCAGCGGCGGCTGGATCATGGGCAGGTGCGGAGCTTCATCCTTGATGATCACGGCGGCCTTCTCGTAGATCGACTTGCGCTCTTCGGGATTGATTGTCGAGGCGCCCTGATCCAGCAAAGCGTCCAGCTCGGGATTGCTGAAGTAGCTTTGATACTGGCCGGTCTTGAGGAGCGGATCCCAAACGAGGTTGGGGTCGCGTCCGCTCCAACCCGGGAACGTAATGCCCTCTCGGCCCTTTTTCTCGGAGATCTGACCCCAGACACCCGGCTCGAGATATTTGATCTCGGCCTTGATCCCGACCTTGGCGAGGAATCCAGCTGTTGCTTCCACGATCTCGGCGTCTTTGAGGAAGCGTCCCTTTCGCGTCATCAGCGGGATCGTGAAACCATCCGGGTAGCCGGCTTCGGCAAGCAGTTTCTTGGCCTTGTCCGGATCGTAGGGATAGGGCTTCCAGTCTGGATTGTAGGCAAAGCCATTGGCGGGCAGTGTCAGCGCAATGCGATTGCCCATGCTATTCAGGAGCGCCTGCTGGATCGCATCGACGTCAACCGCATAGTTAATTGCCTGCCGAACCCTCTTGTCCTTGAGAGGGGTATCGCGCGTTGTGTCGAAAGCGAGAAAATATAGAAAGTCGCTTGGGACGGTCTCAATCTTGGTATCGCCGCTGGAGAGTGACGGGACATCCTCGGGAGGGATATCGGCAGCAAGACCGACCCCACCAATTGTGAGTTCAGCTATACGGGTGCGGGTTTCCTTTATGGGGCGGAAAACCACTTTGGCGATCTTTGGCTTGCCACCCCAGTAGTCGGGGTTCGCCTCGAGTTCGACCTCTTCGTCCTTCAGCCATTTGACAAATTTATAGGGGCCGGTTCCGACGGGGGTCGTCGCGAGGGCGTTGCCGCCATTCTCCTGGGTATGCTTCGGAGGCACAATAAGCGCCGCAAAAGAAGCCTCATAGAGCGATAGGAGCATCGTCGGGAACGGCTTTGCAGTCTTGAAGTCTACCGTGTAGTCGTCGACGACCACAACGGATTTGATCGCCGAAATACGCGAATAGTACGGGGCCTTGAACTTCGGATCGAGCGCACGGTCGAATGTGAACTTTACTGCCTCGGCATTGAAGGGTTCGCCATTTTGAAACTTAACGCCCTCGCGAAGTTTGAAGCGCCAAGTCAATGGATCGGGGTTGGTCCACGATTTCGCCAGAGCGGGAGCCATCTGGCCGTCGTCGCCCTGCGTAACGAGCCCATCATAAATCTGGAAGAGAATGTTTGCGGTCGGAAAGGCAGAATGCTTGGCAGGGTCCATCGAATAGGCGTCGGCCGGTTGCGCAACGACAAGCGTATCAGCCTCTTGAGCAGCCACTGGAAAAGGAGCGATCGCCAGCGATGTCGTCGCAAGTGCTGCTGTCAGAAAGGTTCGTCTCAGTATCTTGTTCATGGTTCACCTCATTTTGGTCTTGGTTATTATCTCGGAATTGGCTGCGATCTTCAGTGTCGCTTTGGCTTTGGCTAGGAACCGGACGGAAGGAGTGCAATCGCCATGAAGCCCTCAAGGCGATCGATGTGAAGTACCAGTTGGTCTCCATTCCGCCTCGAAGGGACTTCGCGACCGTCGCCGATCTGGACGGCGCGGCGCGCACCAGTCGTAACTGCCACGTCGAAGCCAGCCAGCGGCGTAAGTTCCGTCAGAACTTTCTGCCGGGCAGCCGCACCGTTTAAAAGATGAAGAATGTCCGTTTCACCGCGACGATAAAGGATTGTCTCAACAGCCGATGATCCCGATGTCTTCACCGGGGGCTCCCCTATGGCCGGTTCTGCCAGAGCCGCAAACAGAGTTCGATATTCCGGCATGGAGAATTGGTGATACAACGACCCGATGCGCCAAGGCAGCCAGGTTGCTCTACCCTTCCCAAATCGTCTCGCAATCACGCCTGGTGCTTTCCCGGGACCTTCGACAACCGTGAATTCAGGTGCGTTATTCGCATAGGGCCCAATCAGCCGAAGGCAATCGCTGTCATGCACCAAATCGACCGGCCAGAAGTCGCCCGCAGCTGCAATATGTGGAATCCCGCCGAACGCCTGAGAAATCTGCGGCGCGTCGAGATTGAAATAGGCGCCTGTTACATCAAGCGCATCACCCGGCAGGCTTGGGAGGCAGTTCAGTGCCGCGGTCACTTTCGCTCTGCCGTTGTCGTCAGTTCGGCCTGTATCGGCCGTAACGAAGATCTGCCCGCCAGCTGCAACGAAAGCATCGATCAGTTCTGCATCATCTTGCGATAGCGCCTCGACCGCGGGCAGGACGATTGCGTCGTAAACGGCAAGCTTCTTTCGGTCCAAGTTGCCAGCGACGAGGACATCGCAGGGGTATCGAAGATCGGCAAGAATTTCGAACAGCCCGCGAAACTCGGAGACATGGCCACGTCCATCAACCGCACCGGCCGCGCGCCCGTCGTCGCGTCCCCATAAACGGCTGTCTTCCGATTTGACGATCGCGACCTTTGCTGCAGACTGGAGCTCGCGATACCATTCCTCCGCCCGAAGCTGATAGTCACCGAAATCCCTCAGAGCGGGGACGAACCGCGTATCTGACTGACTGAGTAGTCCATTCACTGCCGGCGCAGTGTTTGCCCCGTGGGCAGCCGCCTGGATGAGGTTATGGACCAGACGAGCCGATGGCATTGAGGTTTGGCGGCTCGCAAAGACCTCGGAGCTCGTCTGTATGAGAATTGGCGCGGTCTCAGGCTTCAGGGCTTTGGCGGTCAAGGCTTCCTCCGCAGCCCAAAAATTCCACATCGGCTGCGGATCAACAGGATTTGGAATGACCGGGTTTGACACCTGCGAACTAATAACGTCAGAGATTTCAGCCATCCGTCGGATGTCCCAACCGTCATGCACATGGTGATAGGGCACGAGCGCAGCACTTTGGTGCCGCGCACGGATAAACCTCCTAACCCCTGCCATGTGGTCAGCGAGAAAGTTTTGCCGCCAACGCTCGTATCCGACTATACGAACACCTGAGCTTGGAACGGAACCACCTGTCGAGTCCCACACGATTTTGACGCAACGCGAACAAAAACAGCGTGGGACATGGAGGTAGTTGAAGAAGAAGCCGTCGAGTAGGGGATAACGGGTGATGATCTCATCGAGAATGGCGAATACCTCATCCTGCCAGAAAGGACCCGTCGCACAGATCTGGGGCATATCCCATACCTTCGAAACACTGCCGTCTTCTCGCCTGACGAACCAGTCTGGATGGTTGCTGTCCATCCCCGCGCGTCCCTTTGAGATATCCATCCGAACCAGGACTCGGATGTCATTCTGCTTGGCGGCATCGATCACGGTGCCCAAGAAATCAAACTCCAGATAGGGATTGATCGTCTGGGAAGTCCGCGCCGTCGGATACCAGGCCGAGAAGCCACCGCCCATGGCAATGTAGCCGCCAGCGCCGACCTCTGTCACCTCCGAGATCAGGGACTTGACATCAAGGTTCTTGGCATCCGACTCCCGCAAAAGGTGCTGGAAGAAGCGGATAGGGTTATTGGTCCATTCTAGTGACATGCGCATCCTCCGATCAGCCGAGCGCGCATGCGCATGATCGGCCTCTCAAGTTTGTTGGCAGATTCGTAGACGCTGGCATTGTCGCGCTTGCGACGGGCAGCCAGGTCTTCGGCTTCCTGCCAGACCGCCCTCTCATCGATGACTGTCGCCCGACCATCTCTTGCGAGGACGCGGCCGTGACACAGGGTCAGGCCATGAGACATTCCCGTCTCTGACAGCACTAGCTGACGGACAGGCTCCCTAAGTGGGACGAAAGATGGTGAGGCAAGACGGTAAAGCGTGAGGTCGGCTGAAAGGCCTTTCGCTATTCTGCCGATGTTGTCGCCGAGACCAATTGCGTCTGCACCGCCTGCCGTGCCCATTGCCAGGGCGCGGTCCGGCCCAATCCAATGGGACGGATCGGTCGACGCGAGATTGTGCAAGATTGCAGTCCATTTCATGGTTTCGAGCATGCTGCTTCCGTCATTGCAGCAGGTGCTGTCAGTTCCCAGGGCGACCCGGACTCCCCGATCGAGCATGGCGGGAAGCTTACAATAGCCACTGCCAAGCCGCGCGTTCGACACGGGATTGTGGACGATGCAGGCGTCGTGGCGCGCAATGGTCTCGATTTCGCTTTCGTTGACCCAGATGCAGTGGACGAGGTGTGTGCGCGAGCTCAAAAGCCCCAAGTCTGCAAGATGCGAAATCGTGCCAGTCCGGTAGAGCTTGTCCCCCATGTGTCGCTGGACGTCTGTCTCCAGCACGTGCATGTGAAGGAGAGCATTCTTGCGCAGACTGAAGTCCGCCGCTTGCACCAACAACTTGTCGGAGCATCTCTGAGGCGCTGAAGGGCCGATAGCCACCCGAATCCGGCCATTTCCTCTTCCATGCCATCGCTCGTAGAAATCCTCGACGATCGCAATCTGTTCGGTGGCCGGCAAGGGCAGGCGTGTCCCGAAGTCCGACTGGTCCACGCCATCAAAATCCCTTGCCTCAAAGGGCATCGTGTCTACAACGGCGCGGTCTGAGACAATCGGAGCGATCGTCGCCCGCATGCCGCTGTCCAACCAAGCCGACGCGACCGCATCAAGCGCGTCCGCATTGATATCGGGAGAAATTCGAACGTGGTCGAGTACGGTAGTGGTGCCGTTTCGCATCATCTCGATCGCGCCCAGCAAGACAGAGAGGTAGACTTCTCTCAAACTGCGGTTTTCACGACCCGCTGACGACGACAATGACCAAAGTTCGAGTGGCAGGTTGTCTCCAGTCCCGCGAACCAGGTTATCTGGTGAATGAGAATGCGCATTGACGAAGCCGGGAACAACGAGCATCCCTGATGCATCAATCATCTCCATTTTGTCGGAGTTCGATACCCGGTCTTCATCAACCTCGAGCGCGGAGATTGTTCCATCGCGAATTTCGATTGAATGCCGTTTTGCGACCCAGGCACCTGAGTCCTGTGTAAGGCATAATGCATTTCTGAAATACATCGAGGACAAAGCGGGTTCCTATCGGCATGTTCCCTTGGCCGCTTGCGGGCTCTTATGTCCTAAGTCTTTCAGAGTATCGAATTAGGAGAATACGGCATTTTGGAAAAAATCATTTTCCCACAATCAAGGTGCCGCAGCGCATTTTTAGGCTTCCCACGGCACATCAATTGCTATGCTGTCCGCGTATTGGTCGGGAAACCAGTCGACTTGCTGCTGAATGACGGGTTTTTATGCGGTGCGCAACATAAATAGGCAGGGAACGTGACGGCATCGTGAACAAGTTCCAGGATATTTTGGCATTCGCCCGCGTGGCCGAACTCGGCAGCTTCACGGCGGCGGCTCGTGCGCTCTCCCTGACCACATCTGCGGTGACGAAGAGCGTAACACGCCTCGAGGAAGGGCTTGGACTACAGCTACTTCATCGGACAACACGGCGAATGCATCTCACCGAGACCGGCGCGGAATTCTATGAACGTTGTCGTGATATCCTCCAAGATCTCGAAACGGCCGAGAATGCGGCGCGCGAGAAGAACCTTCGGCCGCGCGGTAGCGTCCGTGTCGCCTTACCGCCATCCTTTGGGCGGAGGACCGTAATCCCTGCGCTTGAATCCTTCTACGAGCGTTATCCGGAAGTAACGCTAGATTTGTGTCTCAAACACCAGACTGCCAATCCAATTGACGGCGGATACGATCTGGTTGTTCATTCCGGTCGCCTTGCCGACTCCCGATTGATAAACCGGATCCTCGTGCGTGGCTCCCAAAAGACCGTTGCATCGCCACGCTACCTTGAGCGACACGGTATGCCACAATCCCCAACCGATCTCCAGCAGCACAACTGCATAGTCGGAGGCTTTGGTGCCAACTGGCATTTTCGCGGACTCGATGGCCAAGACCAGGTCATCCGAGTGGCCGGAAAACTGGTCACTGATAGCGGGGACATTCTGCGTGAAGCGGCAGTCGCCGGTCTCGGAATTTCTCAGGCGACCTGGTGGATCTTTCGCGATGACATCAATAACGGCGCGTTGATCCCGATGCTCGAAGATTTCGAGATCGAGGCTGATCCGATATCCATTGTCTTCCCGGCCCATCGCCGGACGCCGGCGAAAGTCAGGGCAGTCGTTGACTTCCTCTTGCAAATAACCCGTAGCAGCCAGAGTTGATCGAAGGAAAAGACATCATGATCGCACTCGCAACGTCGCGCCAGATCGCCGCTGAGCAATCGGTTCTTTCCGTCTCCAATCTTACAACCTCATTCCTGGTTGAGGGACGTTGGAAACCCGTCGTCCAGGATGTCTCTTTCCAGATTGCTCCGAAGGAAACGCTCGCAATCGTCGGTGAGTCCGGATCCGGCAAGAGCGTCACATCGCTGTCAATCATGCGACTTTTGCCCAAGCAATCCTGCCGTATCGAGGGGAACATCGTCCTCGGTGGCACCGATATTCTATCGCTCACTGACCGCCAGATGCGGCAGGTCCGCGGTCGGGACGCTGCAATGGTGTTCCAGGAGCCGATGACAAGCCTCAATCCGATTTTCACCATCGGAGACCAGATTTCGGAGGCCTTGCTGTGTCACAACAAATCCATGTCGTATGCAGAAGCCAAGACCGAGGCCCTGCGACTGATGGATAAGGTCCGCATTCCAGCCGCGGCAAGTCGTTACAGCGAATTTCCACACCAGTTCTCCGGAGGCATGCGGCAACGTGTCGTTATCGCCATGGCCCTTGCGAGCCGCCCGAAACTGCTCATCGCTGACGAGCCGACAACAGCACTTGACGTTACCATACAGGGACAGGTGCTCGACCTCATAAAATCGTTGCAGGACGAAGACGGGATGTCGGTGCTGTTTATCACGCACGATATGGGCGTCGTTGCTGAGATGGCTGATCAAACGATCGTCATGTACAGGGGCCAGTGCGTGGAGTCCGGCCAGACCGAGCAGGTTTTCAACATTCCAAATCACGCCTATACGCGCTCTCTTCTCGCCTCGGTTCCTCGATTAGGAGCAATGCGTGGACATACAGAACCTCTAAAGTTCCCGATTATTGATATGGAAAGCGGAATTCAAACGCCCCAGTCCACCGTGGTTACTACCGTTTCTCATGAACATCGCGCGCTCCTGGAAGTATCCAGCTTGTCAACGCGTTTCGATATTCACTCCGGTTCCTTCGGGCGACTTTCAGGGCGCGTGCATGCAGTGGAAGATGTCTCCTTTTCGATACGACCGGGCGAAACCCTGTCGCTTGTCGGGGAGTCCGGCTGCGGTAAATCAACGACCGGTCGCTCCATCATCGGGTTGGTGAAGCCGACATCGGGGGCAATCCTGTTTGAGGGACAGGACGTTTCTACACTTGGCAAGCAAGAGAT
This sequence comes from Rhizobium sp. BK399, assembly GCF_014194695.1. Classification (GTDB taxonomy): domain Bacteria; phylum Pseudomonadota; class Alphaproteobacteria; order Rhizobiales; family Rhizobiaceae; genus Rhizobium. The sequence goes on from NZ_JACIAH010000027.1 coordinate 42,591, forward strand.
GCGGAGCATTCGCCGAAGCATCCAAATGATTTTTCAGGATCCATATGCAAGCCTCAATCCCCGAATGCGGATCGGTGATGCAATTGCTGAACCCTACCTTGCTCATGGCCTTGGTAACCGGCTGCAATCGAAGGCGAGGGTGGCCGAACTGCTATCGCAGGTTGGGCTCTCACCCGATATGGCAGAGCGGTTTCCGCATGAGTTCTCTGGAGGCCAACGACAGCGCATTTCGATCGCCAGGGCGCTTGCTCTGGAACCCAAGCTCATTATTGCTGACGAGTCCGTCTCTGCACTCGACGTGTCGGTGAAGGCACAGGTCGTGAATCTCTTGCTGGAACTGCAGGCGAAGCTTGGCCTCTCATTCCTGTTCATCTCACACGACATGGCTATCGTGGAGAGAGTTAGCCACCGGGTGGCGGTGATGTATCTCGGCGAAATCGTCGAGATTGGACCGAGATCCGCCATCTTCGAAAACGCTCAGCATCCATATACCCGAAGACTCATCCATGCAGTGCCTGTGCCCGACCCCTCCAGGCGTGCCATTCGCCGTGAAACACCTGCAGAAGAACTTAAATCGCCGCTCAGGACACTTCAGTATATCCCGGCCAAACCCTCATATCGCGTCGTGAGCGCAGGGCATCTAGTCAGGTCAGATATGGTGAGCTTCGCGGAGAATGAGTAGGCTTTGACATCGCAGGAATAGCGACGAGGACGGCGTTCGGCTCGTGCTGGGAATGCCTGCCGAGGTGTTCATTGCAACCTCGAGCAGGACGTTCGCCCGTATCTGTGGCAGCCGATCCGCGACCGCGTCTCAAAGGCGATCCGCGAGAAATAAACCGGGCCCGCCTTGCCCCATTCGGGTCATGCGGGAACCGGTCCACCTTGATGTTCTTGGCTATCTGATGGGCGAACTCGATACTCCTTATTGGCAATTCGGGACGGGCGTTTGTCGAAGGGAAACCCCACTGCGTTGCGGGACACAAGAGAATTGAGGGCTGAGCAACTACTCAATCATCGCCCAGGCCGAGACAACGTTCATGCGCTGACAGCTGGTTTGACGTCCAGCCCGCGCTGCCGCGTCATGGACGTTTTCCCTTTCGAGCAATCTAAAGTCGTGGACTTCAGTTTAATTATTAGCTAGTTCTAATATTAATAACAGATTTGAAATTGTGGAAGGATCTGGAGGGCTTGGCAATGCCGGGGGAACAGGTTGAATTCTCAAAGAGCAGCGAAGGCGCGCGGATCCGCGAGATCTGGAAAGAGGCAGCGCAGAAAATTCCGGCGTCGCCCTCCGCGGCTAAGGCACCTTTCCTTGGAATCAATCTTCGTATCAACCTTATAAAGGCTCTGCAAGCCACCTGGGAAACGGGAAGTGTTGCGGTGAAGGTACTTGCGGCCGCTCACACCACTTTTGACCCGGTCACATGGCTGGGCATAGGTGTAGAAGCCGTTGCTGCTGTGAAAACGGTCGTCGCTGCGCTGGTACAACAACTGTCGGCAATCAACTACATAACCTATGTGATGCTAGCACAATCGCCCAATGGGGTTACTGAGGCGACGCTGAAGCAAAACGTTGAAAAGTTCGTGCGTGATCCCAAGCTATTCCAGTTCGCCTGGCATCTCGGCATGACCGAAGCCAAAGCTGCACAGGCACTGCAGGTGATCGAGCAGCCGAACTGGATCACAACTACCATGGAAAAACTCTCGTCCGACAACATGGCGGAGCGACGCGGGGAGCTCTGGTTTTTCCAAGAGCGCAATTTCACGCTTCGTGGCGAAGAGTAATTGGCTGGCTAGGGAACGCCCAAATGTTCAGTCCGAGCCTGGTATCGATCATGTTCCACAGCTTCGATAGGGAGATGCCTTGGTCTTCCAATCCGACAAGCTATGTGACCGCCAAAGACATAGCTGACAAACTAAATGCAATCGCGGACAAGGTGAAATGTTCGCGCACAACTATTCCAGTGGTTGCACGGACGCGCCAACCGATCTCGCTATTGAAAGAGTATTTCTCCAACGAGGAAATCGGGTCACAGAGCTTTAGGTTTGACCAACTAGATCCATTTTCTGTCTTTTGGGGACGCTTCCGTTTGGACAGGCTCGTCGGCTATTTCACTCAATTTCACCACTTGGATCCCACCGAGGAACTACTGGATATCGGCACGCCCCTCTTCGAACTCGGCTCCGGTTCGCCACATGATCAGACCTGCAGAAGCTTGTTTCAACATGCCGCAACACTGTCAGCGGCGACGGTGGCCGCAGCGATCGTTGATCTGGGGGAGGAAGACATAGGCTGCCAGCCCGACGATTATGGCAACAAGCTACGACATGCCGTCACCAATGACATAAAGCTGTCCGGTCACGCTGAGAAGGTCCTATCCGTTCTTCTGGAGCGCCTGGACAAAAACTCCAAGCTGGACAAAACGACGGTGAGTTGCGCGTTGGTGCGACCGCCAACCGCATTCATAGGCACCGGCTTGTCCGCATTCGATCAAGCATGCTCGCCCGAGATCTTGACCGCCATCGAAGCGTTGAAAACGCAACTCGACGCGGACGGCCTTCCAGTTGCCGTAAATCTGTCACTCGGAACACACGTCGGACCACACAATGGCGAATCTCCTTTGGAAGAATACATTGCAGCAAAGTTGACAAAAAATGATCGGTATCTAGTGGTTGCGGCCGGCAACGAAGGTGGCGCGGGTCACTCCGCGAAATGCACGCTGGAGGGAGACGAGCCGGATTATCTTAGTATTAGGACCGGCTCACTTTGTGAGGAGATGCTGGTCGAATTCTGGTGGGAGGACTCCGCTGGGATCAGTATGTCTATCGACGTCGACATATGGGAAACCGACGTTACCCATAATGTCGGCACTCGTACAAATCACGCTACCTTGCGGATCGATTCATCAGCTCTTGGTACTTTGTCGGTGACCCCCACAGGGCTTCCTACAACAATGATAATGCAGTCGCTATTTGGAGCACGTTGTCATAATAGTTTAAACTGCATCTCGTTTGCAATCACATCGACAAACAAGGCTGCTTTGCCAGTCCTAGACATCAAGCTGCGGCTTCAGGCGCAGAACGCACCAGCAACGACCCGGACAGCCGTGAACGGTTGGATTGTGGTAGCTGAGGCGGACCCGTTGACGGCCGCGACCAACTTCATTGAAGGCGGTGCCCAAGGAAACGTAATCGTTCCTGCGAGCGATCCCGCTGTTCTCAGTGTCGCCGGCCTCGACAGAAACGGAAACGTTTGGAAGGGGTCTTCCCGAGGCCCGGCTGCCGAATACGACACGGCAAATGGGGGGCTGGAGGTCCCTTTGATGGCCCATCTAGCGTATTTAGGATCGGAGTTTGGCACAAGTTTCGCAAGTCCACGCGCCTGCGCAGATGTAATAGATGTTCTGATAGATCCAAACAGAAAATGCAAAGACGCTAAGAGCCTATTGGTGGAGACCTACTGCCCCAGTGGTAAACTTCCGATTTGGAATGCGCGGTTTGGTTTTCACAAGGCCCAATGAGCTTAATCGCTCTGGCTATCGGTTCCGCTGATGCTGGCGAATGAATGCCAATACGAGTGACGTTGGGACTGGAATTTGGCGGGCCGATATTCGGGCACGGCGCAAGCGAGGGTCGTCTCGAGTGAGAGGTTCTCAGTTCCCATCGTCGTCGGTGCTAGGAGCGGCTCTTAGCACGAAGACAACCGGAATAGAATTGCGGCGACCGAGTTTCTGCGTACCGAAGGTGCTTCGGTCTGAATTTCGGCAGGCACCTTGCCGAAGCTGCCGAAGGCCATAACACGGCGCCGAGTTGCATCCGGAACCGCCGTGGTGACATCGACTGGCAGGACGTGTCCGGAGGAGTAGGCCATCTTGGCAAGGAAGGAACCAGCCGCGTCGAGCGAAGCCGCATTGAGGCCCGGCACATAGACCGAGGTGTTTTCCGTATCCGTGCGGTCGCTGAACGATGCGCCTGAGACAAGCGCTGCGAGGTCGGGATAGCGACCAACGCGGGCAAAGGACGGGGTTTCGAGGAAGCTCGATCCGTGGATCGACAGGCGGGCGCGGTCCTCGTTTGTCCCGGTGATGGGATCGCAGACAGTGTCTGCCGCCGTCGGCAGCCGCGCTTCGAACTCGATGGTGTTTTCACCAGGACGCAACTTGCCGAGCGGGATCGGCAGCCGCTGATCGTCGATCAAGCCAGTGGGGCTTGCGCCAAGCGTGATGTCCGCAACCGTTTCCCCGTTGGCCCGAAGGATCAACTCGGCGTCGCGGGACAGGTTGGCGGCATATTGGGCGTTGAGGTGGAGGACCATCGAGCCATAGTCGCCGGGGTGGAAGTCTGATGGCATCGAGAAGTTGACACGCTCCTTGTAGAGGCGACCCGAGAACGGCTGAGCAATGAAACCGAGGTTCTGGAGCGGCACGATGGAGTTCGGCGTCAGCGCTCGACCCTTGGCGTTAGCAAGCGCCCGTAAGCCCTGCGGCGTGCCGTCGTTTCGCTGCTGTTCACCTGACCGCTGGAACTCGGCGACGGCAGCGTCGACGTCGGCCGCGGTCTGGCCGGTGATCACCAGAGTCTTTCGGTTGTTGGCACCGTCGGCGAGAACACTGATGCCGTCCTTCAGGCTTGCGGCCCTGTTCGCGCCGAGCGCGGGAGCGATCACTGTTCTCGTTCCGACGACGACGTCGATGCCCGGACCCTGGCCAGCCTCCGCGCCGATGGTGACGGCCGGGCGGTCGAAGCTGCCAGCAATTGCCAATGACTGAATGACGGCCAGGATGGGGTTGTATTCACCCGGAGCTGCGCCTGATGTAATCAATCCACGGATTGGCGTGCGCCCATCATTGCTACCGCCAAGTGCGATGAGGTCGGGGATTGAATTGCCGGCTGTCTTGGGGGCTCCACCGAAGACGAAGCCGCTGCGCTCGGAATCGACCTGGGTCCAGAGTTCATAGGTTGCATCGACGGAGCAATCGACGCGATGCTTCGTTTCACCGAAAGATCGACGCCGATCAGGATCGGGGTGCTGCGTAAGCGAGCTTCAGGTTCTTGATCTCGAGCAATATGCACAAATTTGCGTTCGCTTCGCTTCTGAGCAGATACCCCTCCATTGAGGATCAGCTAGGCCAGTTCCGGCGACCAGTCAGCGAAAGGTTCAGCGGCGCCTGCGTGGGCTGTGGCCCCATGCCGCCATCTAACATGCCACCCACTTTTTGGTTTCTCGTTTCAATCTGCCGCCATGCAAATTTCAAATAGTCACATGTTGACTTTCAATTGGTCATCGCCGTAATTTCAAACAGTCATTAAAGGAATGAAGTTGTGGCGCTGTATCCAAGGCTCGCTGAGCAACGCGTTGCCGACGCCATGTCAGACACGCGAGTCGTGCTGATCGTCGGTCCCAGACAATCAGGAAAAACGACGTTGGCCAAGAAGATGGCCAATGAAGGGATGGAGTATTACACGCTGGATAATGCAACGACTCTGGACGCCGCGCGAGAGGATCCAGTTGGCTTTGTAAGAGGTATGGATCGCGCCATCATCGATGAAATTCAGCGCGCGCCCGAGCTGTTGTTGGCCATCAAGGAAAGCGTGGATACCGACCAGCGACCAGGGCGCTTCCTTCTGACGGGTTCAGCCAATCTCATGACGTTGCCACGCGTGGCAGACTCGCTCGCAGGGCGCATGGAGGTCGTTCGATTGCTGCCGCTTGCGCAAAGCGAGATCAGAACCGCCGGAAGCAGCTTCCTGCGCGACGCCTTTCGAAACGAAGCCAAGGCCGGAGAGCCAATCTTCGGAGACGACCTTATGGCTGCAGTTTTGGCCGGTGGATATCCCGAGGCGCTGGGCCGCAAAACCTTGAGCCGTAGACAGGACTGGTATGCGGATTATATCCAGGCGATCGTTCAACGCGACGTTCGTGATGTCGCGCAAATCGAGCAGATTGCTCAAATGCCGCGCCTGCTACGCATTCTGGCAGAGCATTCGGGACAGTTGGTGAACTATTCCCGGATTGGTGCGGCCATTGGGATGAACCACATCACAACGCAAAAATATGTCGGTATCTTCGAGAGCCTGTTCCTCGCTTGCACCGTACAACCCTGGTTTTCTAACAAACTGAAACGTCTCACGAAGACACCGAAAGTACATTTCCTCGATTCTGGCCTTCTTGCATCCCTTCGTGACCTCTCTCTCGACCGCCTCCACGACGACAGGGGTCAGTTCGGGGCACTGCTGGAGACTTTCGTTTTTGCCGAGATCCTTAAACTCGCCAGCGGCGGGCAAACTCGCTTCGAGTTTTCGCATTTTCGTGACAAGCAGCAGAACGAAGTCGATATCGTCATCGAAGATAGAAGGGGGCGGATCGTCGGTATCGAGATAAAGGCGGCAGCATCCGTCTCCAATTCCGATTTTTCGGGATTGCGAATTTTAGCCAAGGCATCCGGAGAACGGTTTGTTTCGGGCATGGTCTTGTATGACCACCATAAGGTGATCCCTTTCGGGGAACGTTTGTCCGCTGTTCCAATATCGGCATTGTGGCGTTAGCGCGCGAGAATTACGCTTCAGTCTTCAGACCCGAGCATTCTTGAGATATACAGTTTTAACGGATAGGCCTCAGGTTCAATTCCCTTCACATCAGGTCTTTTGTCAAATGGATCATTGGAGTGGCATGTGGGCGGATCCATGGTCTAAGCCCATAGCAATTACCGATCCGTTCTCGGACCTATACAACCTCATATGTGGAACGGCCCGCGGTGCAAGGGGCTTCTCAACCGATTTATCCACGCGGACGGTGCGTTCATATGTACGGCCTTTG
>NZ_JACIAH010000028.1 GCF_014194695.1 Rhizobium sp. BK399
TCGTAGCGGCGGCGTGTCATCATAGCTCCTAATTCGGAAGCCTTGAATCACGCCGAACGCAATACGCCAAGAGAATTTATGAGTTTACGGCCTAGCCTAGACTAGCTTGCCACTTTGCAAATTTCGTCGACTATAGTTCTAATATCGGGAATTATATTCTTGATATTGCTGATTGCTTTCCTTCCACTTACCACCGCACACGAAAACCCACCGTTCCCTTATAGGCGTAGCTGTCACTGAGGTTGGCTAGGCTGGTATTGATCGAGGCCTCGCCGTAGAGCGAGTATCTGTCGCTGTCCCAGTTGTAGCTAGCCCCCAGACCGATACCACCCCAGAAGCGGTCATTCCGGCTCGCAAAGCTCATATCGGAAACCTCGACTTTGGTGCCGTCCAGAAACTCGTAGTAAAGATTGGCGATGCCGTAGACATAGGATCGGTCGATCATACCTTTGTCATTCTGCCATGCGTTCTGGCGGTCGATGCTTACGCCAATTCGCCCTTGCAGACTATTGCCTTGGTCAAGACCCACTCGCGCTTCAAAGGTGTCGTGGAAACTGTCGAAATCGACATTCGAATAGACGAGTTGCGCCTGCGGGGTCACTGATAATTGCTGGTCCAGCACTAGATGCTGACCGCCTTCAAGGGAAAGCGCGTAGCCGAAACCGTTGTTGCCGTTGGTCAGCCCCAGGTTGGCGAGTGTGGAGTTCAGATCGCTGTCATACCAAGTTCCCTGTGCCTGGCCATCGACATACACGCCATTTTCGCCGTACCAAGTCAGCGTGCCGCCAATACCATAGCCGTCCGTCGATATTTCGCCATCGCCGTAGATGGAGTCCGTCTTGGCCTTGCCATGAAGGTAGTGCGCCGTCAGTGCGCCGATCAGCCTGCCATTGTCATTCTCGATGAAAAGCCCGTCGAGCCCGGCCTGAAAGCGAAAGCTGTTGATGTCATAATCCGCGCCGGAGGTGGAAAAGCGCGGGGAAAACCTGCTATGCGCGCCTTCGACGCGGCCCCAAATCCCGCTGTCCTCGATGAAAATGTTGCGTTCCTGCGGCGCGCCCTCCCGCGGAGGAACGACATTGCCTGCGTGACTCCAGTAACGATTGCCGACGCGCTGCTCGAGGGTCGGAAGACCGTTCAATCCAAGAAGCAATTGCGGATAGGCCTCGTAAACGGGAACGCCGGCTTGGTAGAGCGGTATCTCCTGCTCTATGTCCGGATCGGACGGGTTTAATACCGAGCGGAGATACCAGTCGCCATCGTTGGGCGTCGAAGCACCGCCTTTATAGAGTCTATAGGCATAAGCTCCCCCGACGACGGCGGGTTGCCCCTCAAATTCGTAGTCGCCAAGAAGAGCAAACGTGCCATCCGAAAAGCCGTCCACACTGATTATCTTGATGCCGTCACTGGTGAGAGCGCCTCCACCGTTGACGTTGACGACGTCCACCAGCGTACGGCCGGCCGTATTGCCAGTGACCAACAGCATGTCGGTCGGCGAGCTGTCGTCGCCCAGCGTTGTGTTGAGACGAAGCTCGCCGTCCAAGCCCGTATAGTTGCCGAGAATGGTCAGGCGGTCGCCAACTGAACTGCTTGCAGCAGCCAGATCGATCATACCGGAATTGTCCACATCGACTGCTGCCCCGGACACACTCGGTGCAATCGAATAACTTCCTCCACTCGCGGTCAGCGTACTGGTATGGTCGATCGTCAGTGTGCCGGTTTGAGTGGCCAAATCGCCTAGCGTCAGGTCTCCGCCCATGGTTAGTTGCGTGCTCGCCCGCAGATCAATACTTTCCCAGTTGACGAAGCGTTCGGGCTCCGAGGTCTGCACGTTGGTGAGCGTCAGCGTATCGGTGCCGAGTCCACCATCGGTTAGCGTCGTGGGCTGCAATATGGCCGGTTGCAAATTCTCCAGATTGGCGACGTCGTTGCCGTCATTCAAACGGATTGCACCGGCAATCGTGCCGCCGCCGCTCCAGTTCAGCGTATCAACGCCGGCGCCGGTTACGACATCGCCGGTAATCGCGCCGCCCGTCACTTCGATGAGGTTGGTCCCACCAGGAAGATTGATCGCCGTGCCGTTGCCGCCCAAGATGACGCCCGCATTGCGAACGGTGAAATTGCTGCCGGAACCTTGAATGCCGGTGGCCAGGGTGCTGGTGATAACTCCGGTCTCGGTATTCGTCACCTGCGTGCCGCCGAGCATGAAGATGCCATTGCCGCCGTCGCCGGACGCGGAAATCAGACCAGAATTAACGACGGTCTCGTTGACGCCAGCCAAAATGCCGTAGGCGTTCAATCCGCTGACTGAAACCGTGCCGGTGTTGGTGACAACCCCGAAGCCACCTAGGGAGCGGATACCGTGCGCCGTCTGTCCGGAGGTCTCCACCGTACCGTTGTTGGTGATCGTTCCGAAGAACTGCTTCGATAGCCCGAAACCATTCAGCGAAGTCGTGATAACTGCACCGTCGTTGACAATGGTTGCAGAGTCATTGAGTAGAATGCCGCTGCCAGGCGCGGTAATCACCGATCCCGTGCCATTCGTTACGTTGATATTACTCTGGCCGGTGGTCGCGACAACGCCGAAAGGGAATGGATTGGGCGCATTCGCGTCACAGCTAACCGTCTCACCAGCGGTCGGCTGACCATCCGCTGCGGTGGAACCGGTAATTGATATTCCGCGAGTAACGTTGAAACACGCCGCTTCGGCAAGGTCCGGAAAAATTGCTCCCACTATGGCGGCAAGTCCCAACAACGCGACTGGCAGCGAAACTAAACTTGGTCCCCTTCGCTCACCGATGCCATTCACGCAGCTATTAGGGGTATGCCACTGTTTCTGACCAGCCATTCCTGCGACTCCGACGAGACATGCAATCGAGGTACCTGTGCGGCGGAGTTGCGAACTCTTCGTGACGACTGCCGCAGTGATTAGTTTCAAGGAACTCGGTTATGTTTCCGTTCGAATAGGACTGCCAAATTGCCGCAGCAGTACGACCGCCTAGCAGCGCGTTAGGTGATTCTAAATCAGCGTTCTCTATTTCCAAGATTGTTTCGGACAGCTCAACTGTCAAGCGAGTTCACAGTCGAAATTACTAACGGCGAACGAACATTCCAGGACTGCGTCCGGCGCAGCACAGTTCCACCTTCGATGAGATCGCCAGCAGGCCCGATCCCCGTGGGCGGAACCAGTGCCGGACGAATGTCGCGGGCGGTCTGGACGGCGGAACCCCGGGAGGAAGAAGACTCCCGGACGATGTTCGGGACCCCTCTTGTCTGCGTCTGCTCCTCGTGCGTCCCTTGAATTTGCGCTTTCAGATAGTAAGGTGCGAGGCGTCCCGTAGCGGAGGCTAGGAATGCTTCGATTCTCGCCTTGCGTGCCGATGCGCTTGTTCGGCCTCGTGTTTTGCCTGTCGTCGATTGCCTTTTCCTCGAGCAGGGCTGCCGACTTCGATGCTGAGCGTATGGAGCCGGAGAGGGAATGGGCGGTCATCGTCAGCCCATATGCCTGGGCCGCCTCGCTGAATGGCAGTGGATCGCTCGCCGGCTTCGACACGGATGTGGACGTGCCATTCTCCGAGATTTTCGATCACCTCGATTTCGTCCTGATGGGAAATGTCGAGGTTACGAACGGAAAATGGGGCGTCTATTTCGATGGGCAGCACGTTCAGACAAGTCAGGATGAAGAGGCTTTCGCGCACGAGATCGGGCTTGATATCAAGACCACGACACTCTCTGCAGGCGCATTCTTCAAGGCCTACGAGATTGATCTGGGTGGGCAGACAGTCTTTGGAAAACCTCGAACGATCGCCTTCGAGCCAACCGCCGGGGTTCGTTGGACTGAGCTGAAGGCAGATGTTTCCGCTTTCGGCACCAGTACCACGAAGAGCGCCGACTGGACCGATCCATTTATCGGCCTTCGGATGAATGCGGATCTCACCGAGCGCTGGAATCTGTTTGCCGAGGCTGACATCGGCGGTTTCGATGTCGGATCGAAGGTCAGTGTCAATGCGCAGGCCTATCTCGGCTACCGGATGGAGATGTTCGGCAAGCCGACGATCCTGAGGGCTGGCTATCGTTTGCTGTATCAGGACTACGAAAACGACGATTTCACCGGCGTGAACAAATTTCGCTGGGATGTCAGCCAACACGGTCCTGTCGTCGGTTTCTCGATGCGCTTCTAGTTCAGTTCAACACAACGGATGGAGTAGCGGATGATCTTCGGCACCAACCCTCTGGCTCGTTCACTTGTTGCGCTCGCCGTCGGATCGATGTTGGTCCTTGGGCAGACAGCGGCTGAGGCATGCACGCGCCTGGTCTATCTCGGCCCGGATGGAAACATCATCACTGCCCGGTCGATGGACTGGAAGAGCGATGTCGCCACGAACCTTTGGGTGCTGCCGCGTGGCATTGACCGTAATGGCGAGGCTGGTCCGAACTCCATCAAGTGGACAGCGAAATACGGCAGCGTGGTTGCCACCGGATACGACGTATCCACGACCGATGGCGTCAACGAGGCGGGCCTCAATGTCAATCTGCTGTGGCTCGTGGAGTCCGAGTATCCGAAGTTCGACAAGGACAGCAAGCCGGGCCTGACGATCGCGGCGTGGGGGCAATATGTGCTCGACAACTTTGCGTCCGTGGACGAGGCGGTGGCAGCGCTTGAAAAGGAGCCCTTCACCGTTGTCACCGACAACGTCCCGGGCGAGAACCGCCTGACGACGCTGCACCTTTCGATGTCCGACAAGACTGGCGACAGTGCGATCGTGGAGTACATCAACGGTAGGCAAGTCATCCACCATGACCGAAAATATCAGGTGATGACGAACTCGCCGGTCTTTGACGAGCAACTCGCCCTGAATTCCTATTGGAAGCAGATCGGCGGGACGGTCATGCTGCCGGGCACAAACCGCGCCTCCGACCGGTTCGCGCGTGCGTCCTTCTACGTGAATGCCATTCCTAAGGACGAAGATCCGAACAGGGCCTTGGCGAGCGTCTTCAGCGTCATTCGAAACGCTTCCGTGCCTTACGGCTTGAACACGCCGGAAGAGCCGAACATCTCCTCGACACGCTGGCGGACGGTCGTAGATCACAAGCGTATGCTCTACTTCTTCGAGTCAGCGCTGACGCCCAATACGTTTTGGGTCGATCTCAAGGCAATCGACTTCTCCAAGGACAGCGGTAAGGTGATGAAGCTCGATCTGGGCGAGAACCAGGATCACACCTACGCCGGAGACGCGACGAAGGACTTCAAGGAGTCCGCGCCGTTCAAGTTCCTCGGACTTTAGATGTGGCAAGACTGGGCACGCCGGTCGTTATCGGCGTCAGAAGCATGAGAGGGAACGCATGAACCGAACGATTGGTTCGGACCCAGTGTCAACCCGGAGGACCAAAGACTTTGGAATTTACATTAGCGACCTAATCCCGCCCGCCGGCGGAGCGATGTCGCTCTCACCCCGTATGGCGTCATTCCTCATTTGCGGAAAGCCAAAAAGTTGCCTGCACGCGTGAACCAAAACGCTGCCGTGACAGGCAGGGAGGAGATCGGATTGGCGCTCACATAAAGGTCGAGCGTTGTTAACGTCCGGGTTTAGCTTGTTGAAAGTTAAAGGGAACGTTATTCCTAGAGATCGTCCGGCCAGCTCTGCAACGGGATCGTTCGCTATTGGGCATGGCGAGCGACAAACTAGATCCGGCGTGAGGAAGCCAGGGCATTGCCATTTAAAATCAATGGTTAGGTCGCGTGGGCACAAGCATCAGATTAACGTGTGGGCAAATAAGGGCCACACCGATCGAATTTTGGCTGGAACGCGGTGCGGTCCGTTGGGTTAGGGGCGATCCAGAATCGAGCCAGAAAATGAATATAAAGAGCGATAAATCGAAAGGTTATGTACGGGCCGAGCCGGTCAGACAATTCGGAGCGCTTTGCCTACGTACTATGTCAGATGGGCCCGAGGTCCTTCTCATTACCACAAGAGAGACTAAGCGTTGGATGATACCAAAGGGTTGGCCCATCCGCGGGCTGAGGCCTCATAAGGTCGCAGAGCGTGAGGCCTGGGAGGAGGCCGGTGTCATTGGAAAGGTAAGCAGAAAGCTCTTCGGACGGTTTCGATATTCCAAAATTCTTTGTAACGGTCTTGAGGTTGAGCCGGTCGTGGATGTTTACCTTCTGAAGGTCCGCCGCCGGAAGAAGCAATTTCCGGAGATGACCGAGCGAAACGTAGCGTGGATGAAGCCTAAGGAGGCGGCGCGGCGCGTTAAGAATCCAGAGTTGAAGAAGATACTCCTAGGGGTGGGGTCTTGATTCTGACGTCTTTCGCAGCTGTTTCGCAAATCCAAGCGCAGCGACTGGGTCATAAGCCATTTTCAACAGATGCAGCCATGGGTTTCAGGGGGTCTACGCCGCGACGCCGATCGATCCATCGCATAACTGGCGTGACGGTGATTCCGTGTACCACGATCGACATCAGGATAATAAGGAAGACAGTTGCCCACACCGTCTCGATGCCCTCGAATCTTGCAATACCCGACGCATAGGCCAGATAATATATGGATCCCAGTCCGCGGATACCGAACACGGAAATGATAATCTTCTCGGCTTGGGGATGTCGGCATCCAAGCAGGCTTATCCACCCAGCCAAAGGTCGAGCAATTGCGAGAACCAGCACGGCGACGAGGACAACCCACCGGTCGACCAGAAGGAACAACGTGCCTTCTGCCAGTGCCGCGCCAAAGAATACGAGGAGGAGCATCATCAGTAGGCGTTCGATCTGCTCTCCGAAATCGTGCAATTCCGAATGATAGTCGCTGTGCCGTTCAACAGCGCGAAGCGTGAGCGCGGTGACAAATACCGCAACGAAGCCGTAGCCATGAATGAGTTCGGTTGCGCCATAAGATATGAAAGTGAAACCTAGCGCGGCAAGCCCGTCTCCTGTCTTTGCGATCCGTCGCGACACCGGCAGCCTGAACGTGAAATAGCCTAGGATGCGACCGATCGCCCAGCCGACCGCGAGGCCCGCGACAAGTCTCCACAAGACATCAATCGCCAGCCATCGTCCGATCCACTCGAAATTGGATCCGGGGTTGGTCGCGAGTGCGATCGCCGCCATTACGAATGGAAAGCTAAGTCCATCGTTCAGGCCGGCCTCTGACGTCAAAGCGAAGCGAATCTCATCTTTCTGGCCGGTCTGTGGCGGTCCGACCTGCACGTCCGAAGCAAGAACCGGATCTGTCGGTGCGAGGGCAGCTCCCAGGAGGAGGGCCGAAGCTGGCTTCAACCCGAGAATATACCACCCGAGAACGGCAATAGCCGCAATTGAAAGAGGCATACCAATCCCGAGGAGCCGCCACGTTATGATCCAGCGCTTCCAGCCGATTGGCCGGTCGAGTTTCAGGCCGGCGCCCATCAGGGCGACGATGACCACCACCTCTGTCATATGCTCAGTGAGGCGAAGGTTTGCCAGCGGATTTGTCCGGGGAAGCATCGTAAGGTGCAACCACGCCAACGAAATGCCGATGATGATACAGCAAATGGGAAGGGAGAGTGGCATCCGCCGAAGGACGAGTGGCAGCCACGTCGTTAGGAGCACGACGCCTCCAAAAATAAAAATGGTCACGGCATAACTGTTCAACGACGCTGTGATCTTTTCCTGAGTGTCAACGAACTGCCCATCTAACGCGCAGCTATGTGGCCGCGTTCCGCGTCCATCGACCGGCACGACGCGCACCCGCCTATATGAACCTCGTCATCGTAATGCATGCCGCTGGCGAGCGGCAGGGGGCGTTCCCGGCGGTGCCTGTCCGGTTTACGGAGTACAAAAGTCGGACACTATTTCTAACCCTAGGCTTCAATGGATCTGCGTTGGGTCGGCCTCGCCAATCGCCTCACCGTTGCTTTCAATTCGACAGCGGCCGAACTTGACAAGGCTTCACGAATTGCCTCGCTTATCGAACTTGAAACAAAGTCGGCGTTGAGTTCTTCGGCTGCCACCTTTGGATACTGATCGCCATCGGCAGCCGGCAGTAGCACACCGACGCGGAGGCCGGGTTTGACGCGTTTTAACCGGCGAACCACTTGACGGGCATGGGATTTAGAGCGGCCGTTCAGAAAGGCCACGACGGCCGTGTCGGCGGATTCGATCGCCGAAAGGGCGGGCACTCCTCCGGGAGACGCGCCATCTGGCTCGGTGACGACGCCAGCTCCCTGGACAGCAAGGACCTGAGCGAGCATCGAAGCCGCGACCCGATCAAGTGCGCTGCGCCCGCCGACACATGCTACAGTTCTGCCTCGCCCGTCGGGAAGCTCCTTTATCTCGTCCGTCGGCGTGTGCTCGGACTCCTCATCACTTTCTTCGTCGTCGGCGATCTCTGCGAGATTTTCCACGAGAGTAAGGGCGGTGGAGGCGACGAGTGCAATCTGCCGCTCTGTCATTACACCACGCTGTCGGTCGGCTTCGCCAAGTATTAGGGCCGGCAACGCAACCGCCTCATAGTAGTCCACTAAATACTCCTCCATGAGAAACTCCTCAGCATTGTCGGTTGCCTCGTTCGGGTCACCGGCTAGAAGGCGTTGATAGAGCTTCTCGTGGGCTCTTAAGACCGGTTGGTTCCCAAGGAGAACGTCCAGAAAATCAAATTGCGGCACGTAGCGTCCGAGAACCATCAAGCAGACGGTGAGGGGAGTGGACAGCATCAGTCCTACTGGGCCCCAGAGCCACGACCAGAAGATGGCCGATACGATGATCGCTAGCGAAGACAAGCCGGTGTGACTACCATAGAGCCACGGCTCAACAATGTTATTGCTCGTCAATTCGGTTACGATGAAAAGTCCTGCCACCCACGCGACCAGCGACCATCCTGGTGCAATGGCCAGTGCCAGGAACAGCGGAAGGATCATGCCGATCAATGGGCCGATGTAAGGCACGAACCGGAGGACGAGTGTTAGTAAACCCCATAGGATCGCATTGGGGATACCCAGCAGCCACAGGCCGATCGTGATCGGAATGGCGTAAAGGGTATTCACAACCAATTGCATGAGGAGATATTTACCGACGCGCTTACCCGCCTCCTGAAGCGCTGCAGTGGTCTTGTGTAGATCACCCAAACCGACGAGCCTAATGAACCTGTCCCGAAGATCCTCTCGCTCCAGCAGCATGAAGATTACCAGGACGACGACGAGTCCGGCGGTGGCGAATGGGCCTATGAGCGGTATGATCAGGTTGCCCAACGTCTCGATAGGATTTGAGCGCGCTATAATCTCCACCGGCAGCGGCTGTCGCTGGTCGATTGCCGGGACGGGGGCTTCCTTCTGACTTTCCGCTGCATTAAACTTCAACTCCTCGCCGACGCGTTCAACCGCCCTCTGGACCTTTTGAAGCACACTATTGTCGGATCCTGTGTGGGCGAGGGCGTCTACCTTCGCCACAATGTTGCGTTGGTAGGTGGGAATGTTTTGCGCGAGGTTGGCAACCTGCGTGGCAACGACGAAACTGAAAACGGCGATGGACACGAAGGCGAAGGCGACAGCTAGCAGCACTGCAGCTATTTTGGGAATGCGCCGCGATCGAAAGAAACTCACGATCGGAGCGAGCATGAAGGTGAGCAAAAGTGCAAGTGCGAGGGGAACGAAGATCTCCTGGCCGACACGCAGGATGACAGCTACGCCAATGAGAATGAGAACGGTGCGGGCAGAGATGGTGGATGTTATCCCATTCTCCTCCGAGGGCGGCCTTGCTCCGTCGGCCTTTTCAACGCTTCCGACGATCACTTAAGCCTCCGTGGTTCGATGCGATCATGTCATCATCGATTGAAGATAACGCTGCTTCGAAGTTTATCGAGCGGCACTTGCTCGAAGAGAGGATGGGAACGGCTTGGCCCGGACAGCCGACAAGGGCTACCCATACTGGCCTCTTCGTCTCATGAGGTTCTTTCGTCCTTCGGCAGACCTACGTCTTGTCGGATATCCACCGTCGCCCATCTTTCACGGTTCACAACCATGGAGGAAGTGGTGCCTGACTGGTTTGACAATATCGGCGTTCAAGGCGACTTGCTGCGAAACCTTACCGCGTTGTTGGCTGCCTATATCCTTGCGCTACCGATTGCATGGGATCGGGAACGGAACGAGCGTAGTGCCGGCCTGCGTACCTTCCCGCTTGTCGCCATCGCAGCCTGTGGATTCATTCAGGCGGCCGAAACCGTGACCAAAGAAAATGCGGAAGCGACAGCCCGTATCATTGAAGGGATCATCAATGGGGTCGGATTTATCGGTGGTGGCGCGATACTGGTCGGAAAAGCTAGTATTCGCGGCACGGCAACGGCCGCAAGCCTATGGGCAACCGGTGCGATCGGTGCAGCAGTGGGATTGGGCGCCTACGAGACTGCCATCGTTCTCTCAATCGCGACTTTTGCGACCCTGCGGGTAATGGCGAACTTCAAGGTTGAGGCCCAAGTGAACGAAGTTAGCCCCAAGAGCCTGTCCGAGGATTTTCAGGCAAAGGAATAGTTTCCAAAGCGATGCTCCGCAGCTCGGCGGTGGTACGATAGGTGTCATGACGGCAAGCTCCATGAGTCTCAATTCGTAGGATCGAACCCAGTTCTGCGTTTCGTTTTCGAGGGATGCCATGAAGAGCGTCTCGAATGACGCTGGGATGCTGCTGTCCCGCGCGAGGTCACGCTTTCAACGATCTACACACCGATGGCGGCTATCAAATGCGATGGCCGCGCAATTCAGATCCCAACAGGCGAGGGACTTCGCATGCCTGCTCGATCTCGATCCCGATGTCGTTCGATGGAGAGCTGCGCCGCCGCCGCCGCGTGACGGGGACGACGAATACCAGCTCGACTCCTAGTGCTGACCGTCGCGGGCGGATCCTTCCTGATCGACGTCGGCCAGGAGGAGCCATCGCCGCCGGTCTGGCTATCCAGCGCGATCGAATCCATGGGGCCCCGTGGCGATGATCGAATTCGCCGACAGCTTTCGACTCCGGAATGCGCAGGATCTTCTCCGATACGGCCTCTACCGAGCGCCGCTCGGTGACACGATTCGCCTCGTGGCCGGCCTCGAGGAGATGGGATCGTTGACAGTCGCCGAGTGCATGTCGGGTGAGGGAAGGGCGACCTATGCCGACGGTGGCCTCGCTTGTCCTCCGAGGATTCTTGGAGATCGATCTGGATGAAGCCCTGATCAGCCCGGAAACGCGGGTGCGCCGGATACGGGATGACGTGACGCGCCATCGGGCGCCAGCCGACATCTTCTTCAATCCGGAATCACACAATGAAAAATATTTCTCGCGACGGGCACGATTTCTCGCTGCCCGAATTCCTCGCATACGCGTCCATCAGCGGCGCCATCCGACCGTTGAAGCGTGCCACTCGCTACGCCATCGGACTAATCGTTCCCGACTGGGATCGCAGGGTCACCTACATGCGGGCAGCGCTCGTGGTGATCGACCGGGAACTTGATTTCCGCTTCCGGGATCAGGTCAAGGCGTTCGATCACGAAAAGGCGGAATCCTCAACCGACTCCGTGTTGGACATGCTGCAGAACACGAAGACGATCATCCTCTTCAAGTCGGCAGAAGCGTCCCATCGGATCTCCGGCACGCTCTCGATGCAATCGTCCACGTTCCGTCTCCCGACAGTCGCCTGATGCGCGGCGTGGTTCGGTGGGCATACGGTATCGGTGTCACCGATCTGCAAGCGAAGGCGCTCGCGAGATCCAACTGGAAACGCCTGAAGCTTGCGATGACACGAGGCCGGCCGATCTCGCGCGCCTTCGCAATCATTGAAAAGATGGCGCGGGAGGAACCCTCGGCATCAAAGCAGACCAAGGATCCCGAAGCGCTCTCGCAGGTGCGCCTCGAAGACATGGAGGGGCTACGGCGAAGCGAAGGAGTGGGGGCTCGATCTTGCGCGAGAGCTCGCCGACTGGCGCGCGGGGACGATCTCCTGGGAAGACGTCGACAAGGGAATGCTGCTGTCGGGTCCGCCAGGGACGGGCAAGACAATGTTCGCCCGCGCGCTCGCCGCCTCATGCCATGTCAAGCTGATCGCCACTTCGTACGCCAAGCGGCAGGCGAAGGGATATCTCAACGACTTCCTGAAGGCCATGCAGAAGAGCTTCAAGGCAAGGATGCTGCGCCAGCGATCCTGTTCATCGACGAGGTCGACGCTTTCGGATCTAGGGATGGCGCTCAGGGTAGCAATGCGTCCTACGACATCAAGGCGATCAATGGCCTCCTAGAGTAACTCGACAGCATCGACGGCAGGGAGGGTGTTATCGTCGTCGCTGCCTGCAATCATCCCAAGATGGTCGATGCTGCGATCCTGCGGGCAGGATGGCTTGACCGTCACGTCGAGATCTCGCTTCCAGAACAGAGCGCGCGTGAGGCCATCTTCAGGATGCATCTGCACGACAGCCTTGGCGCCGAGGACTATTGAGACTTTGCGGCGGCGACTTCTGGCCTGTCCGGTGCCGAGAGGGGCGATGGGCTACCATCGTCGCTACCGGGACCCGTGCTGAGCTGCAGTGCGGACGGGTTGGCGAGTTCGCTCACAGTTCCTCGGGGGGCGGAGATGCCATAAGACCGTCCGAAGCAAGCAAAGTGCGCGATATCTTTATTCCGAACCTCCATATCGACACCGTCAAGGTCCAAAGCCGGAACTTCCACTAAAGCTGCTGGCGAAGGGGAGGGCGTTTTCCTTGAGCACTCAGGAACTGGGCTGATCGGACCGTCGCGTGACGAAATGTTGAGGAGCCATCGGGACCGTCGACCACCGTCACCATTTCAGATTCCGCAATAAAATCGAAACAACTGGCGCAATTGTGAGCGCCCTACGCTTGCGGCACTATCCGCCCGTCAGACGAACTCAGCGTCGCCTGATGCCTCAACGAAGAAGCCGCAGGTAGCCGAGAATGACGCAGACCTTTTCTTCCATGACGCGCAGGAGCGCACTCCTTTCCGCCGGTGCCGCCGTCGCAGCCATGGCGATTTCACCGTCTCTCAATCTTGCAGCCGAGGCTGCATCAGCATCCAGCTCAACCGAAGGAACCAAGACAATGGCATATTTAACCACCAAGGACGGCGCCGAAATATTCTACAAGGACTGGGGTCCGAAGGACGCGCAGCCGATCGTCTTCCACCACGGCTGGCCGCTGTCGTCGGACGACTGGGATGCCCAGATGCTGTTCTTCCTGTCGAAGGGTTATCGCGTCGTTGCGCACGATCGCCGTGGTCACGGACGTTCCGCTCAGGTTTCCGAGGGCCATGATATGGATCACTACGCCGCGGATGCCTTCGCCGTGGTCGAAGCGCTCGACCTTAAGAATGCCGTCCACATCGGTCACTCCACCGGCGGCGGTGAAGTCGCTCGCTACGTCGCCAAGCACGGCCAGCCAGCCGGCCGCGTCGCCAAGGCGGTTCTCGTTTCCGCCGTACCTCCACTGATGCTCAAGACTGAAGCGAATCCTGAAGGTCTGCCGATGGAAGTCTTCGACGGTTTCCGCTCGGCGCTTGCCGCCAACCGCGCGCAGTTCTTCCGTGATGTTCCGGCTGGTCCCTTCTACGGTTTCAATCGGGATGGCGCGACAGTCCAGGAAGGCGTGATCCAGAATTGGTGGCGCCAGGGCATGATGGGCGGCGCGAAGGCGCATTACGACGGCATCAAGGCGTTCTCTGAAACTGACCAGACGGAAGATCTGAAGGCAATCACGGTTCCAGCCCTCGTCCTGCATGGCGAAGACGACCAGATCGTGCCGATCGCAGACTCCGCACTGAAGTCTTCCAAGCTCCTGAAGAATGGCACGCTCAAGACCTATCCCGGCTTCTCGCACGGCATGCTGACCGTCAACGCCGATGTCCTGAATGCCGATCTCCTGGCCTTCGTGAAGGCCTGATCGGTCCGGCGGCGGGTGCGGCGTCCCACGCATCCGTCGCCTCCATGAACCGCGAGTGCCCACTCGGCGCGCCATCATTCGATCAAAGGAATCTACGATGACGAACAGCAACCCGTCCAAGAAAGTAGAGAACCATGGCGTCGCCTGGGAGCGCGCCTTCGGATACGTTCAAGCCGTGCAGGTCAAGGACACGATCTATGTCTCGGGCCAGTTGAGCCACGATGGCAACGGCAATCTTGTCGCTCCGGCGGAACTCGATGAGGATAAGCGGCCTGCGGACTTCTCGCAGATGGAGAGCCAGATCCGCCAGACCTACATCAACGCAAAGACTCTGCTCGCCAGATATGGTGCGACCCTCGACGATGTCATTGAAGAGACACTGTACGTGCTTGATGTTCCTAGCGCGTTTGCGGCTGGATCCAAGGTCCGCAAGGAAATGTACGGTACGGATGTACCTCAGTGCGCCAGCAACCTAATCGGGGTTTCGGCGCTGGCTTTCCCCGAACAGATCGTCGAAATCACTTTCCGGGCAATCATCAACCGTTCCGCTGATTGATCGGGCGGCAGCTACTCCATGAAGCGCCGGAGACGATGGGCCTCCGGCGGCAAACCCGTTGAAACGGTTCACACGATGCCAAAAACACCGGCCGCCAAGGCGCCCGCACCTGCTACCATGGAACTCACCCCCGACCTCGTCGCCACGACCATCAGAATTGTCGAAGACGAGGGACCGGAACCCAATTGGAACCCGATCTCGCCCGAGCAGCTCGACGACCTCGTCAGCAGGGTTGAGGAAGAGGCTGATGACGAGGAGATATGGGTGTTCGCGTACGGATCCTTGATGTGGAATCCGGGTTTCGAGGTGGCCGCCAGCGAAGAGGCGGTCGCTTACGGCTGGCACCGTGCGTTCTCGTTGAGGATTGAGCGGCTCAGGGCCACCTCCGACGCGCCCGGTCTCATGCTCGCGCTTCGGCCAGGAGGAAGCTGTTCGGGTCTTGTCCTCAAGCTTCCGTGCACTACCAAGAGGGAGAATCTGCGTACTCTTCTGGCGCGAGAGATTCGGTATGCCGAAGTGTGCGATATGGTGCGTTGGGTTGCGGTCAAGACACCGACGGGTGTGCGGCGCGCGCTCACGTTCTGGGCGAGCGGCAGGCAATCTCCGCTCACGGAGAAGATCCCGCTCGAAGAGGCGGCAGGGTTGATCGCCCAGGCATGTGGACCTGCCGGATCTTGCGCGGAGTACCTGCATCGGACGGTTTCAGATCTGGCGGATCGCAAAATCTATGATCGAAACCTGTGGCAGCTACAGCAAATAGTCGCAGCTAGGCTTAGAGCATTCCAACAGCATGATCGAAGCTGAAAGGCGTGTGCCAGATCATGGTGACGGGCATGTGCGTGCGTCAGTCCAACATGACCATCTTTGCCGCGACCTGATCCTCGAAGAACTTGGAGAATGACGCAATCCTTGGCGGGAGGGCTTGGTAGGGCGGGTAGAACAGCGTCAGCCACAGGTTCGGCGGCGCCCATCCCTTGAAGACGTGGACAAGGCGACCGCTACTGATGTGATCGGCGATGTTGAATCCTGGAAGCAGCGCGACACCCGCGCCGTCGGCGGCCATGTCCGCCAGAACCTCTCCGCTGTTGGCGCTGAAGGCTCGACCTGCCGAAATCGTGATGCTTGACCCGCCGTCGGACAGCACCCAGTTCTCACGCCGGCTTTCGCCGCTGTACGCGAGGCAGTCATCGGGCTTCAGTTCGTTTGGGTGCTGCATGTCGGCGAATCTGCTTCCGGGAGCGGCGACCAGGATGCGCGTCACCACCCGGATCTTCCTCCAGATCGTGAACTTGTCCGAAGGCTGCGACGAGATGCGGATCGCCAGATCGTAGTCGTCGTCGACGATGTTCACCAATCCATCGGACAGCGAGATCTCGAAGCTCATCTTCGGATAGCGCTCCTTGAATCCTGAAAGGATCGGCGGGAGCACGGTCTTGCCGAACCACGTTGGCGCACTGATCCGAAGCCGTCCCTCATCGGCCTTGTGCGCGTTCATCATCTCGCACCGCGCGTCTTCGAGCGTCTTCACCGCGGGCTGGATCTGCGCGGCAAAGATCGCGCCATCGGTCGTCAAAGAAACCTGCCTCGTGGTGCGCACAAAGAGCTGTACGCCGAGTTCTGCCTCGAGCGCGGCGATGGCACGCGTTACGGCTGCGGGTGTCATGTCCAGTTCGCGGGCTACCTGCGCGAAGTTCCGCTTCTCGGCGGCAAGGAGGAAAGTTCGAAGGGCTTTGTAGTCGTTCATATCATTGTTTCAAATTTAGCAATTCAATCACAATGAATATTGCAATTCCGCGCTGTGATCAACGGGTGTACATTCATATCAACACTTGAACACCAGCGCTGATTGAAAGGCACAGACATGATCCAGGACATCAGGGGACTTCACCACGTGACTTCGATGGCATCGGACGCGCGGCAGAACAATCGCTTCTTCACCGACACGCTGGGCCTGCGGCGCGTCAAGCAGACTGTCAACTTCGACGATCCGAGCGTCTACCACCTGTACTACGGTGACGAGAATGGTTCCGCAGGCACGGTGATGACCTACTTCCCATTCCCGAACATGATGCTTGGTCGTGCGGGCGTGGGTGAGGTCGGTGAGACGCAGTTCTCGGTTCCAAAGGGCTCGCTGAAGTTCTGGCAGGATCGCTTCGCGGCTCAAGGTGTCGACGGTCTGGAAACGGATACTGTCTTCGGTGCCAACCGTCTTCGCTTCATGGGCCCGGATGGCGACGGTCTTGCGCTAATCGAGACCGCCGACGACAACCGCTCGCCATGGCGGGCGGGTGGAATTCCCGACGATGCGGCCATCCGCGGTTTCGCCGGCGCTCGCTTCAGCCTGCACGATACGGCTGCGACGGAAGAGCTGCTCGGCTTCATGGGGTACCAGCGCGCCGAAAAGGACGGCGACGTGACTCGCTTCATCATTCCAAACGGAAACGGAGCGGACACGATTGATCTTGCATCCCTGCCGAAAACGCCCTTTGCGCGTCAGGGGGCGGGATCAGTTCACCACATTGCGTTTGCCGTCGACAACCGCGAGAAGCAGCTCGATGTGCGCAAAGCGCTGATGGACACGGGCTATCAAGTCACACCCGTCATCGACCGCGACTACTTCTGGGCCATCTACTTCCGCACGCCGGGCGGTATCCTGTTCGAGGTCGCCACCAACGAGCCTGGGTTCAACCGTGACGAGGACACCGCGCATCTCGGAGAAGTTCTCAAGCTCCCGAGCCGATACGAGGACTACCGGGATCAGATCCAGGCCAACCTCGTGCCGCTGGCAGCCTGACGCGCTCTTTCGTGCCATGAGGACCTCGAGCGCCGCCAACCACTGTGATTGCGGCGCGTTCAGTGCGTCCTGCTCGAACGGCCATAGCAATGGGCGATGTGGGCGTTCAGGGCAAGTGCGATATGTGCGACGAGCGACTGGTCCACCTCATACTCGCCAATCAGGGGAAGTAGTGCCGCGCCGATGTCCCGCACGGTCGGATCGTCGATGCCACGACAGACAGTCAGATCGTCGACAGGGGAGTCACCCGTCTGCTCCGCAAGCTCGGCCAGATGCTTGCGTGGGAGATGGATCACGAGTGCTTCGAAATGTCCGCGGACGGCGATCGCAGCGCCATTTTCCAGGTTGACGAGACAGATGGATCCTTCGGGATAGATCCTAAGCGGAGATGGCGGTCGGTCCTGCCAGATGTCCGAATGCTCGACATCGGTTAGATAGAGCACGATGAGAAACGCCTCGTCGGCCGGGATTACGACTGCAGGATCATGCTCGGCGTAGTCGCGAACGACGTGGGCCATCGTCATCTCGGTATCGCGGAAAGGTCTCGTCACGAGAGTGCGAGCATTGCCTGCCTGGAACCATTCGCCTATCTTGTCGGCGACCGCCGATGCTTCACTCACAATGAACTCGTATGAAAAGGGCCTGAAAGTCGGATGGATGTTCCGGGCCGCTGGTTAGCAATTTTCCGTTCAATCCACCGTTGTGGCGCGCCCGGTCACATTAGGATAGAGAAGTACCTCGATCTTTCCGGGAGGTGATGGGGAAAGAAACAGCTTAGGCGAACTGGAAGGTAGCGTGTTTGCTGAGGAAATCCACCACTCCCTTGGAAAATCCCGGCAACGAATCGACCGACAGCTTCGGCTGCCCGTTCGACAAGCTCTACAGGAACCAAACAATTCGCGGCGCGGGTCTCACCGTCTTGCGCAAGGGGTCACGTGACGCCTTCCTGCAGCAGGTCTCCACGCCCGCCAGCGACCGTGGATTTGCCGTCGGTGTCTCGACGCTTCCAGGCCATACCCGCCGCATTTTCCATGAGCACCACGCGACAACGCATGTCTTCGACCACGACTCTGTCTACATCCGCAGCCTGGGAGAGGACTACAAGGCCGATCTCGCAGCTCCCTTCGATTTCCTTCTCCTCGAGATTTCTCCCGACTCGCTTGCCCTGATCGCCGATGAAGCCGATCTCCCGACAGTATCGGCGCTGAACACTATCACTGCCCATCCGGATCCCGTTCTCGCCAACCTGGCACGCGCTCTGATACCTGCGCTCGAAAACCCGGAAAAGGCCAGCAGGCTGTTTGTCGATCAACTGACGGCAGCCATTGGAACACACGTCATCCAGCAATACGGCGAGCGTGCCGTCTCAAGCGGATCGAGATCGCGCAAACTCTCCCGCGCCCAGGAGAATGTCGCCAAGGCGCTCATCCTCGACAATCTTCACGGCAACGTCTCGATCGCGGAGCTCGCGGAAGCTTGCAGTCTTTCCCGCGGTTACTTCATCCACGCATTCCGCGAAACGACGGGCGTGACACCCTATCAATGGCTGCTGCGCGAGAGGATTACCCGGGCACGGACGCTGTTGCTTGAGACGGACGCCTCTCTCTCCGAAGTGGCGATTTCCTGCGGCTTCTCGGATCAGAGCCACTTTACTCGCGTGTTCGCGAATGTCGTTGGCACGACGCCCGGTATCTGGCGGCGAACCGCGTGACGCGCATGGAAGCGCTTGGCGCACGCCAAGATTTGCCTGTCTTTTGTTCTACGCATCTGACTATCTGACAAGACCTTCCTCCAATGTCGCGCGAAAATCCGTTGCATCGGGTGAGCGGCGGGCGCTTCCCGTGACCAAACGGGGAAGTGGACCTAGTGGGAATTGTTGCGAAATCCGTAATTCATTCACAATCAATATTGCAATTCCGTGCGGTTATCCGATGCGTTAGGTTTCTGTTCAGCAGCCAATGACAACGAGTGAGCGGAGCCACACCGATCCGCAAACACTTCAAGGATTGCAGAACGAGCGCCGTGCGCTCCGATCGACGCTGCTGCCCATTTCTGACACCGCAACAGGCGGTACAGCAACCGAAGAGGAATTGACCCATGTCGAAGCTCGAAGTCCTGACCCCCGCGAACACCCAGCTCATCTTCATCGACCAGCAGCCGCAGATGGCGTTCGGCGTCCAGTCGATTGATCGCCAGGTACTGAAGAACAATGTCGTCGGCCTCGCCAAGGCCGCCAAGATTTTCAACGTCCCCACCACGATCACCACGGTCGAGACGCAATCCTTCTCGGGCAACACCTTTCCGGAACTACTTGCCGTCTACCCGGAGAACGACATTCTCGAGCGCACCTCGATGAACTCCTGGGACGACCAGAACGTCCGTGACGCGCTGGCGAAGAACGCCGCCGAGGGCCGCAAGAAGATCGTCGTCTCCGGTCTGTGGACGGAAGTGTGCAACACAACCTTCGCACTCTCGGCCCTGCATGATGTTCCAGATTATGAGATCTACATGGTCGCGGATGCTTCCGGCGGCACGTCCTCCGACGCGCACAAATACGCGATGGACCGGATGGTTCAGGCAGGCGTGATCCCGGTCACTTGGCAGCAGGTCCTGCTCGAGTGGCAGCGCGACTGGGCTCGCAGGGAAACCTACGATGCTGTCACCACCCTCGTGAAGGAGCATTCCGGCGCATACGGCATGGGCATCGACTACGCCTACACGATGGTTCACGGCGCAGAGGAACGTGTCAAGCACGGCAAGCGCATCGGCCCGAACCCCGCCAAGTAAGGGCCTGATCAGGCCGCTCCGATAACCCCGTCGGAGCGGCCTTTCTCTAACCGTGGAGGGCATCCCGTGAAAATCTATCTTCTTTCTCTCGGTGCAGGTGTGCTTGTGGGCATCGTCTACAGCCTCCTGAACGTCCGTTCGCCGGCTCCGCCTGTCATTGCCTTGGTCGGACTTCTCGGCATTCTGGTCGGCGAGCAGATCCTCCCGCTCGCGAAGTCGCTTTGGACAAAGGAGCCAGCAGCCGTTTCATGGCTCCATCAGATCAAGCCGCACGTGTTCGGCCACCTGCCTAAGGGCGGCGATCTTATCGACCTCGCCCATCAGGCGGAGGCGAAAGCGGAGGAGCGGAGCTGATGACGACGCGTCGATCCTTTCTTGGAGGCGCGTCGAGCCTGGCGTTCTCGAACCTCTTCTCCCCCGCGAAAGCCGCCGATCCAAACCAGACCGGAGTAGACACCATGCATCCCGACCTGATCCTCCACAACGGTCGCGTGACGACCCTCGACCGGACCAATCCGAACGCCACGGCGATCGCCATCAAGGACGGCCTGTTTCTCGAAGTCGGATCCGACAGCGAGATTATGGCGCTGGCTGGTGCCAGCACGAAGATCGTCGACCTCAGGGGCAAGCGCGTCCTGCCGGGTCTGATCGACAACCACACCCACGTCGTGCGCGGCGGCCTGAACTACAACATGGAACTGCGCTGGGATGGCGTTCGATCGCTCGCCGATGCGATGGACATGCTGAAGCGCCAGGTGGCGATCACGCCCGCGCCGCAATGGGTTCGCGTCGTCGGGGGGTTCACTGAACATCA
The DNA here is from genome assembly GCF_014194695.1 of Rhizobium sp. BK399. GTDB lineage: Bacteria > Pseudomonadota > Alphaproteobacteria > Rhizobiales > Rhizobiaceae > Rhizobium. The sequence goes on from NZ_JACIAH010000028.1 coordinate 20,843, forward strand.
GTTCGCCGAAAAGCGCCTGCCGACGATAGAGGAGATCAATGCGATCGCTCCCGATACCCCCGTCTTCCTGTTGCATCTCTACGACCGGGCACTCCTGAATGGCGCGGCCCTGCGCGCCGTCGGCTACACCCGCGATACGGCGAACCCACCCGGCGGCGAAATCACGCGCGATGCCAACGGAAACCCGACGGGCATGCTGCTCGCGAAGCCGAATGCGGGCATTCTGTACTCGACGCTCGCCAAGGGGCCGAAGCTTCCTCTGGACTACCAGGTCAACTCGACCCGTCACTTCATGCGCGAACTGAACCGCCTCGGCGTGACAGGCGTGATCGATGCGGGCGGGGGCTTCCAGAACTATCCGGACGACTACGCGGTCATCCAGAAGCTCTCCGATGAGAACCAGATGACGGTGCGTCTGGCCTACAACCTCTTCACCCAGAAGCCCAAGGAAGAGAAACAGGACTTCCTGAACTGGACGCGGTCGGTCAAATACAAGCAGGGCAACGACTACTTCCGTCACAACGGTGCCGGTGAGATGCTGGTCTTCTCGGCTGCCGACTTCGAGGATTTCCGCCAGCCCCGTCCAGAGATGGCTCCGGAAATGGAAGGCGAGCTGGAAGAGGTCGTCCACGTACTGGCGGAAAACCGCTGGCCCTGGCGTCTCCACGCCACCTATGACGAGACCATCTCCCGCGCCCTCGATGTGTTCGAGAAGGTCAACAGGGACATTCCGCTCGAAGGACTGAACTGGTTCTTCGACCATGCCGAAACCATCTCGGATCGCTCGATCGACCGCATCGCCGCACTCGGCGGCGGCATCGCCACTCAGCACCGCATGGCCTATCAGGGCGAATATTTCGTTGAGCGCTACGGCCATGGAGTGGCGGAAGCCACGCCGCCGATTAAGCGCATGCTCGACAAGGGTGTGAATGTCTCGGCAGGGACGGATGCCACCCGCGTCGCTTCGTACAATCCGTGGGTCTCGCTCTCCTGGATGGTGACCGGCAAGACAGTCGGCGGAATGCAGCTCTACCCGCGTGCAAACTGCCTCGATCGCGAGACCGCGCTGCGCATGTGGACCGAAAAGGTCACATGGTTCTCGAACGAAGAAGGTAAGAAGGGCCGTATCGAGAAGGGCCAGTTTGCCGACCTCGTGGTGCCGAACAAGGACTTCTTCTCCTGCTCCGAGGACGAGATTTCGTTCCTCACCTCGGAACTGACCATGGTCGGCGGCAAGATCGTCTATGGCGCGGGCGACTTTAAGACGCTCGACGAGAACGACATCCCGCCAGCGATGCCCGACTGGTCTCCCGTACGCAAGTTCGGCGGTTACGCGGCGTGGGGCGAACCTGAAGGCGCAGGCGCTCGCTCATTGCGCCGCACGGCGATCTCCACATGCGGATGTGCCAGCAATTGCGGCGTGCATGGCCATGACCATGTTGGAGCTTGGACATCCAAGCTTCCGATCGCCGACCTCAAGGGATTCTTCGGCGCGCTCGGCTGCTCCTGCTGGGCGGTCTAAACTCAGCTTTGCGCTCGGGCGGCCACGCCGCCGCCCGAGCGACCCATCGGATAATTTCAAAAACAGCAATTAAATCGAAACGATTGCTGCAATTGTTGGTAAGATGTTAACCAGCCAATATCGCTCCATCAAACGCAGCCGCTCGAACAGATCGGCGAACGCAGGAGCAGATATGACCCACCAATCCCCTATGTCGAATCCAGTCCGGAGCAGTCTGGCACGCATCGTCGCCTCTCCGGTCACGCGAACCGTGTCGCTGCTTGCGCTCTGCGCCGCCTACATCCAGGGTCCGCTCACCAAGATCTTCGATTTCAACGGCGCACTGGCCGAAATGGACCACTTCGGTCTCCACCCAGCCGCCTTCTTCGCAGTCGCCGTCATCGTGTTCGAACTGGCGGCTTCAGCCATGGTGGTCTCGGGCGTTCTGCGTTGGGCAGGCGCCCTGGCGCTGGCTGGCTTCACACTTCTCGCGACCTTCATCGCCCTCCGCTTCTGGGAAATGGCTCCCGGCATGGACCGTATGATGGCGACCAACGCGTTCTTTGAACATGTTGGCCTCGCTGGCGCATTCCTCTTCGTCGCCGCATTCGACCTCACAAAGGGAGCAGGCAAATGAGCGCGGCAAAAGCATCCGGCGGAACCTTCGCGCCACTCGCACAGCCTGTATTTGCGGTTCTCTGGATCGCCACCGTCCTTGGCAATACCGGAAGCTTCATGCGCGACGTCGCAAGCTCCTGGCTGATGACGGATCTTTCGGCATCGCCGGCCGCGGTCGCCATGGTCCAGGCGGCCGGAACCCTGCCGATCTTCCTGCTTGCCATTCCTGCGGGCGTTCTCACCGACATCCTCGATAGCCGCAAGTTCCTGATCGCCGTCCAGCTCCTGCTGGCATCCGTCAGCATCTCGCTCATGATCCTGTCCCAGACGGGCATGCTGTCGGTCAGCGCGCTGATCGGTCTGACCTTCCTCGGCGGGATCGGTGCGGCGCTCATGGGTCCGACCTGGCAGGCCATCGTTCCGGAACTGGTGAAGCGCGAGGATGTCAAGAGCGCCGTGGCGCTGAACTCGCTTGGCATCAACATTGCCCGCTCCATCGGGCCTGCCGCGGGCGGCCTGCTTCTCGCAGCCTTTGGAGCGGGGATCACCTACGGCGCCGATGTCGCAAGCTACGCCGTGGTGATCGCAGCTCTGGTCTGGTGGCCACGGGCGAAGAATGCAAACGACGCGCTGCAGGAGAACTTCTTCGGTGCCTTCCGGGCCGGGCTTCGCTACACCCGCTCGAGCAAACCGCTCCACGTCGTCCTCCTGCGCGCCTCGATCTTCTTCGCCTTCGCCAGCGCCGTGTGGGCGCTCCTTCCGCTCGTGGCCCGGCAGTTGCTGGGTGGTGATGCCAGCTTCTACGGCATCCTGCTCGGTGCAGTCGGTGCAGGCGCGATTGGTGGCGCTTTGGTCATGCCGAAGCTGCGCGAACGCCTGAGTTCCGACGGCCTGCTTCTCGGTGCCGCGCTGATCACCGCTGCGGTTATGGGTGTCCTGTCACTCGCCCCGCCGAAGATCGTTGCCATCATCGTTCTTCTGTTCCTCGGTGCGGCATGGATCACTGCTCTGACAACGCTCAACGGCGCGGCCCAGGCTGTTCTTCCGAACTGGGTGCGTGGTCGCGGCCTCGCCGTCTACCTCACCGTCTTCAATGGTGCGATGACTGCCGGGAGCCTTGGTTGGGGCGCGGTCGGCGAGGCTGTCGGCATCCAATCGACCCTGCTCATCGGAGCCGCCGGACTGCTTGTGGCCGGGTTCATCATGCACCGCGTGAAGCTTCCTGCAGGCGATGCCGACATGGTGCCGTCCAATCACTGGCCTGAGCCGCTTGTTGCGGAACCCGTTGCCCATGACCGTGGTCCGGTTCTGATCCTGATCGAGTACAAGGTCGAGAAGCAGCACCGCAGCGCATTCCTGCACGCCATCGATCATCTTTCCAACGAACGCCGCCGCGATGGTGCCTATGGCTGGGGTGTCACCGAGGACTCGGCTGACCCGGAAAAGATCGTCGAATGGTTCATGGTGGAATCCTGGGCTGAACATCTTCGCCAGCACAAGCGGGTCTCCAACGCCGACGCCGACCTGCAGGGCAAGGTGCTGGCCTACCATGTCGGTCCCGAGAAACCTGTTGTCCGTCACTTCCTGACGATCAATCGGCCTGGTGCCGCATGATGAAGACTTGGGCAGGGCGGCGGCTTCGGCCGCCCAGCCCATTATGCCGCCACGCGCAATGAACTCGAAACAATTGATGAAATTGTTGAAGCTGGCATCTGGCGTCAAAGCTGGAGCGACGTCGCGGCACCTAACAGAAATACAGGTCAAGAAATGAAGTTTCCCTCCCTTCCTACCCTTCGGGTGATAACATTCCCCTTCGGCTTCTCACTGGCAATTGTTCTTTTACCGCTCGATACTCGCTAGCACTTGCACGGCGCAGTTGGGGATCAAAGCCGCACGATGCTTTCGGAAATCAACCTGCAAGGTGACGTCGCCGACGCATGCGACGAGGCTGCGCCCCTCCAACAACAGGCGCCCGGCGATCTGCTCCGGAGACCAGCGTGCCTCCAACTGGCTGATGATCTCCGTGCGTAAATTCGGGTGCCGCCGCAGCTTTCTCAGCCGGTGTCCCCGGTCCTTAGAGATATCGTGAGCTACCGTGCTGTAGTAGCCGTCGTAGTCCGGCAGTTCACGATGGCGAAACGTGTTGCGCTTGATCTCGGGGTAAATCGTCGAACGATGGCGGCCAAGCTGACGGGCCATTTCGTTGACAGGCACTTTTGCCACCACCAGCTGATGTAGGCGTCGTTGGTCGGCGAGAGCAAGCTGCGTATAGGGGCCAGAATGGCGAAAATACTGAAGCTGGCGACAGCGTGAAGGCGTCTATCAGCGAGAGACAAGCGACTGGCAACGTCGCCGATCTGTGGCAGATTTTCTGTATATGGCCGGTGCGCTCTGCATTTGATGGGGTTGTCGAAGACGGCCTCAACGGCTTAGTCGGTTCTTTGGTGCGCAACGCCACCATTGAGACGGATATTCCGGAAAGCCCTCTGGAGATTCACAAGGAACTTGTTACGGCCTTTTGTTCGAAATACGCTTCGCGACACAAGGTCCGCAATCGGCCTCGGCCGGTTGCACCGCTGTTCACTTCCCACAATGTAGATGATCCATTTGATACAGCGTGCGTACAAATGTCTGATCATAAGGAGGAAGGATATGGTAATCAAGGCACTTATCACACTCGCAGCTATCGCTATTGTTGGGGTGAACATCGCTCACTCACAAGAAAAACCGACAGTGGTCCTAGTACACGGTGCCTTCGCGGATTCGTCAAGCTGGAGTAAGGTGATCGCGAAGCTGGAGCAAGATGGATATCCAGTTGCTGCTGCATCTAATCCGCTGAGGAGTGTCACAGGTGACGGTGCGTACGTTCGCAAGATCGTCGACTCTTTGCCGGGAGACGTCATTCTTGTCGGACATTCTTACGGGGGTTCTGTCATCAATGAAGTAGCTGCGGGCAATGCAAAGGTGAGGTCTCTTGTCTTTGTCGCTGCTTTCGCACCAGATATAGGCGCGACTGCTCTTCGTTAACTAATCGATTTCCTGGTAGCACGTTTTTGCCGCCCACTCTAGCCGCGCCTATCAAACTCGATGGTAAGACAAGCGATTTTTACATCAAGCAAGACGCTCAACAGTTTGCTGCCGATGTGCCAAAAGCCGGCGCTGCCGTTATGGCGCAGCGCAACGGCCTGTGACAGACGTCGCTGTGTCAGAGGCATCTACAGTTGCGAGCTGGAAAAATATTCCTTCCAGGTTCGTTTACGGAGACGCCGACAAGAACATTCCGGCCGAAGCGCATGCTTGGATGGCGAAGAGGGCCGGATCCAAAGAGGCCGTAGTCATAAAGGGCGGTTCGCATGTGATTATGATATCGCACCCAGACACGGTCGTAGAGATCATCGAAAAGTCCGAATAGCCGAACCGATTATTTCTAACCGGCGAGGGCGGGAAGTTCACACAAAAAGCGATTAGGCTTCCTCGCTGGGACAATGGCGGCCTCACCGCAAAGGGAATCTCGATATGTCAAATTCAAAAGTATTCCTAGCAGCTACCGTGGTGTGGACATCGTGGTCTTTTGCAGGTGAGCACCACCATAAAAGGGAGCCCACTACTCAGGACTCAGTGGCGATCAACGGTTGGCTCGATGAAACGAATGCTGCGATGGAAAAGATGAGGGCGCAGATGGCCGTGCGTCATACGGGCGATGTGGATCGTGACTTCGTCGCAATGATGGCACCACATCATCAAGGCGCAATAGATATGGCTTTAGTGTATCTGCGGTTCGGGAAGAATGAACCGCTGAGGCGGTTAGCTCAAGAAATCATAGTTACTCAGGGACAAGAGATTGTCTCGATGAAGAGGGCGGTTGGAGACGTGCCGCCACCGGCTCCCCCGCTCGGAGCGAGGTGATTGAGTACGTTTCGCCATGAGCATTTTACCAGCTTGTGTGCAACTTTGGAAGCGACAGGGAGGTTTTTATGTGCATGAAGTCAACCATCATCGTATTCGCCGCGCTTACTCCAATTTGCTCTTGGGCCGGGCAAGTCCCATTTGCAGCTTCCGACCCTGACATTGCGGTCAGCAGTCGTGATCGGGCTTACGCTGCTGAACAATTTTCTAACACGGTATCGGTAGTTGACCCTTCTGCTAACAAGCTTCTTGGAGTGATCAAGCTGGGCGATCCGCAGCCCGGTAATCTTAGTCCGCTTTATAAAGGCCAAGTCCTGGTCCACGGGATGGGTTTCTCGCCTGATAAGAAGACCTTGGCCGTTGTCTCTATTGGCTCGAACTCCGTATCGTTCATCGACACCGCTACCAACGCGGTGAAGCACACAACTTACGTCGGTCGGTCTCCACATGAGGCATTCTTCACGCCTAACGGCGAAGAAGTCTGGGTGACCGTTCGAGGCGAGGATTATGTGTCCGTTATCGACGTCGCGAGTTTTAAAGAAAGGACACGCATCAAGGTGCCGCCGGGTCCCGGGATGCAGATATTCTCGCCGGACGGCAAGTACGGCTACATCTGTTCGTCTTTCAATCCCGAGACCGTTATAGTGACCGTTGCCAATTATCAAATCGTGGGACGCGTCAAGCAGGCAAGTCCGTTCTGCCCAAACATAGCTGCATCGCCAGATGGAAAGCAGGTCTGGTTTACTTTGAAGGATATTGGAAAGACCCAGGTGTTCAACGCGCAGCCACCTTTCAATTTGATCGAGACAATTGATACGGGGCCCATTACCAATCATGTCAACATTGTCGTGAATAAAAATGGCACATTCGCCTATGTCACGGTTGGAGGTGCCAACGAGGTGAAAGTATACCGCACTGACAATTTTGAGCTGGTAGCAACCATTCCGGTTGGCTTCCTACCCCACGGCATCTGGCCGTCTGGTGACGGAAGTCGCGTCTACGTTGGTCTGGAAAACGCAGATCAGTTCGCTGTGATAGACACCGCTGACAACAAGGTCATCGCGAACATCCCAATAGGACAAGCGCCTCAGGCTGTAATATACGTGCCGAACGCAGTCCCAGTCGGAAATGGGACGCAGAATCTGACAGCCCTTGGCAAAGCCGGCGAGGCTGCGCATCTAGAGCTTGTCTCAGTCGACGTAGGAAATAAAGCCAAAACAAGCGTCAGCCTTTTTGACCAGGGCCTTACTCAAGTCCTGCAGGCATCCGTGACCGGGCTTGACCCAAAGACACCCTACATTCTGGCGCTTTCTTCGGACCCTAACGGCGGAGGAACATTGCAGGCCTTAGCATCTTTTACGACAAATCCCGCAGGCGCGGCTATCGTCAATGCTGTTGGGCCCATCCGTCAGATCGTGGAACCTGACCTTGAGGACGAGAAACGCTTCCTGGTGATTGCGGCCTCAATTGATGGCCGCGCCGGACGCGTCCTGCAAGTCCAAGTGTCTGCCAAGTAGACAATTGAGGGTGTTCGACTCGATCGCCTTTCCTTTACCTAGCGTTGGATCAGCGCCGTTAGAAAAGCACAACTCTTATCGGGAATCGTCTAATGATGAGGATCATTCGTGCGTCCGCCGCTGGACTCGGTGCCCCACCGCCCGTGGTCGGCTCCCCATATTCACCTGAACACCCCACGATTAGGCGCTTGGCGTACGTAATCGTGAGCTTGTTGATCGCAATGATGGCAAACCTTGGCAATAGCATTCTACTGATCAAAAGTGGAGTGCGCTGTTTGAGGGCATGGAACCCTTTGCGCAAAAGGGCCATGCCTTTTGGTCCCAGCTTCGCAAGTGTTCTGCCAACAGCATTCCGCGGCCGGCAGCCGTTTGCCCCAGCATATCGAGCCTTCGAGCTGTTGGACCGATAGGCGAAAAGCCTGTAATCACCTGACCGCAACCCAGCGCTTTTGCAGTTCGAAACCCGTCCTCTTCCGGTGACCCCAGAACAGCGGCCTGCGGCCACGTGTTTGCTGCCCGTCTCAGCGCATCGTTCAGCGCCATACGATCCCGTTCATGTTCAGCTGTTAAAACCGCAATCGCCTTGATCGCAATTTCATGCATTTCAGGCAGTGTTTCGAGCGAGTGATCCTCGATGGTTATCAGCACCATGGCCGCTTGCGCTTTATCCGAGCGCGTAAAATCTCGAACCGGAGGGGGTGGTGGCACGATGATGCCGTCAGCTGGAATGACTGCCTTCCGCGCGATACCCTCGGGAGATAACCGGCCGTTGGTCATAGCGCGGATGCGGTCAGCATCGGCAAGATGGGCCTTGCCTTTCGTGTGCAGTCCCGCGACCCAGCGCCAGGACAAGGTGATGGACGCCGGGTTAACATCGACAAGATGGCTGAACATGAAGGCGGCGCCCAGCTCCCAGGGTAGACCAAGCGTAAACGTCCAGATCAAGGCGAATTGCATCCTCGCCCAGTTGTGAAGATAACCGATGTCTCTCAGTTCCACGACCCAGGCATCGAAGCAGTCAATTCCGCTGAGGCCCTCGCAGGCGGCGTCATGCATCTGGCACATACCATAATCATGATCGAGCGTGCGCTCTGTCCAGCTCATTCATGTAGCCCGTCCACACCGCCGGCCGCTGCTCCGGCCAGCCCTTCCAGTATGTCCGCCAGAAAATCTCACTGATGAATTTTTCAGCTTGGACGATCCCGTGCCGCGCCACGACTGCCGCGATCACCTCGGCTTCACAGACGACCCGACGCCGCAGTGCTGCCAACAGCCGCGAAACATGCACATGCTGCCCGGTGCCCCGATCGAAGTTCCGCAATCGAGCGTATTGCGAGCCCGCTGCAGGCAGGAATTCCTCCAGCCGTTGCAGCGCGTGATCGCGGCTTACGAAACTCTGTTTGCTCAGGTGGCGTTTCTTTCAAGGTTAGCATGTTTGTCTCAGATTTCGAACTAGAGCTGTTACGCTGCCGGGCGGGGCGCGGTTCAACCCTCAGGTGATTTGCGGCTAACACTCGCTTACCCCGGTACAGGAAGACAAACTCCTCAAATTTTGGCCGCGTTTCGAACGCCGGCAGCGATCCGAACAGAACTTCACATCGCCCCAGTTCTTTGCCCACTTTCGTCGCCAAGCGAAAGGCAACCCACAGGCGTAACAGATTTTTCTCCGCAGATCGGATTTTTTGACCATCTTCGTCACGTGGTGCCAGCCCTTCCTTTGCGCTTTCGGGAGAAATTAAACACGCTCTCGATTATCCAGCTTTTTTAGAAAAGCTGCAGCGCTCTGGCGGTAGGTGTGCCTTTTGTCCTCATCCATTCGCCGCCATGTGGACAAGACCTGTGAGAGGCGATGGTTCTTAGACAATCCCGCCGCATTACGATCCATGAAGTCCCAATAGAGCGAGTTGAAAGGACAGGCATCATCGCCGATCTTTTTGGCGACCTTGTATCGGCAGCCATTGCAGTAATCAGACATCCGGGAAATGTAGGCACCACTGGCCGCATATGGCTTGGACGCCATGAAGCCGCCATCGGCGAATTGGCTCATGCCGATGACGTTGGGTAACTCAACCCATTCGAAGGCGTCCGCATAAACCGAGAGATACCATTGATGCACTTCAAACGGATTGAGCCCCGCGAGCATCGAGAAATTGCCGACCACCATCAGGCGCTGGATATGATGGGCGTAGGCGTGGGTGATCGTCTTTGTGATCACATCCGAAACACAGGCCATGTCGGTATCGCCGGTCCAAAAAAACTCGGGAAGCGGTCTGTGCGCCTCGAAGACGTTGCTCTTTTCGTATCCCGGCATCTTCAACCAGTAGATACCACGGATAAACTCGCGCCATCCGATGATTTGCCGAATAAAACCTTCCACGGCGTTGAGTGGAGCGTCGCCCTCGATGTAGGCTCGTTCCGCCTGACGGCAAAGATTCAAAGGATCGAGCAGACCGATATTGATGTAAAACGATAAGAGCGCGTGATTGAGAAAGGGATCCTCACTCAGCATCGCATCCTGTGACTCACCGAAATTCGGCAGGAACTCTTTCATAAAAGTCCGCGCCGCCCCTTCGGCGTCGGCGCGCGTTACCGCAAATGAAAAATTTGCGGTCGACCCCATATTTTTCGGAAATGTCCGTTCGACAAGCCCAAGCACCTCCGTGGTCGTCTTATCGGGACGGTAGAGTGGATGCCGCGGCCGAAGAAGATCGGGCTTCGCCGGCTTGCGGTTTTCAGCGTCGAAGTTCCATCGGCCGCCTTCCGGGTCGGTTCCGCTCATTAGGAGTCGGGTCCGGCGCCGCATATCCCGGTAGAAATATTCCATCGTCAGGGATCGGCGGTCCCGTGCCCAATCTTGAAATTCGGCTTTCGAACAGAGGTAACGGCCATCTGTTCGTATTTCGACCGAGACACCGATGGTTTCGTGCCATTTTCCCATTTCCTCAAGGACTCGCCACTCGGAGCCCTCGGTGATGACAATACGTCGCGGTCGTAAAGTCTCAACAGCTCGTTTGAGTTCACCGGTGAAGGAACCGGAATTGTCGGGATCGTCGAGCTTTGTGTAACGGACATAGAAGCCTCGATCCTGGAGTTCTGCTGCGAAGTGGCGCATCGCAGAGAAAATCAGCGCGATTTTCAGTTTATGGTGATGGACATATGAGGCCTCCTCCATGACCTCGCACATAACGATGACGTCGTGCTTCGGGTCAGCATCATCGAAGCTGGACAGCGAGAGCGATAGCTGATCGCCAAGTACAAAGATCAGGTTGCGAGCACGTTTCAACGAAGCCTCTTGCAAGGTCTAATCAGGTTCTGGTCACCAGCGAAGCATTTGCGATGTCTGATGCCAAACGATTGAGCTCCCGTCATATGCGAAGAAGCCGCCGGTATTTGCGGGCTCTAGCGCGTCAAGCGCCTGAAGAACGGATCGCGCGGCGTCGTCTTGCTCCGACCTTTCGTGACCGGAGGAAAATCCATCCGACAGGGATGTGGCAACACTGCCTGGATGCATTGCGACGACCACCGATGCGGGATTTGCCCTGGACACTTCTATCGCGGCAGTGTGGACGATCTGGTTCAGCGCGGCCTTGGAGGATCGATAAGAAATCCAGCCGCCGAGCTGATTGTCGCCATCGACCCGACGCGCGCCGACAGGAATGCGAAGATCACCCGTTTCTTCCTGGCGAGCAACGGAACGAAGTACTTCAGTAACAATGCCGGTCCAATGGCATTGACGGCAAACTGGTTCATCATGGCGGTTTTGCGAAATCTGTCCGATCGACTTCTCCGGCTCGGCATCATCTATGGTGAGAGCTCCCGTCGCGCACACAATCAAATCGAACGACGTTGATTGAAACCGATCGGCTGCGCGATGGACGGATTCTTCGTCAGTGATGTCAAGCTGACCATCACGGCGCAAAACCTGAACCGTGTTTGAACAATTGGGATCGGCTTCCAAGCAATTGGCGATCGCATGGCCGATGCCGCCACTGGACCCGAGGGCCGAGTATCCGGGGTCTAACGATGTCACCAGCTTCCCCGCCATTGAACGTACTCCCTGCAAATCGGATGGTTCCAGCTCGGACAATCAGCCGCACACCAGCATCATGAAGCGCGACTGATCCTGCGCAGAGCCTTCAAACTGGCCCATGAATGTCGTAGTTATGGTTTTGGCACCCTGCTTTTGAATGCCGCGCATCGCCATGCACATGTGCTCCGCTTCAATCATGACGGCCACGCCTTTTGGTCGAAGGCTCTCGTCGAGGGCTTTTGCAATCTGCGACGTCATTGTTTCCTGCGTCTGCAGCCGACGGGCATAAAGGTCCACGACTCGTGCCATTTTTGAAAGTCCAAGGACGCCGCCATCAGGGAAATACGCGATATGGGCAACACCATGAAACGGCACCATGTGATGCTCGCAATGCGAATGGAATGTGATGTCCTTGACGACCACCATGTCGCCGTAACCGGCGACATCGGAAAAGATCCTCGCCAAAACGTCTTCCGGCGCTGTGTCATAGCCGGCGAAAAGTTCCCGATAAGCTTTGGCGACACGCGCCGGGGTATCGAGGAGACCTTCACGGGACGGGTCGTCGCCAGACCAGCGGATCAAGGTCCGCACGGCGGCCTCGGCTTCCTCCTGAGTTGGTATTTCCGCGGCCGCTAGAAAGTCGGTATCGTTGGCGGTTGCGTCCATTAGAAATGTCCTTCGTTATGACAACCCAGATGGTACGACGCCACCCATCGGTCGGATCAAATTTCCAGCGCATTAGGTTCCAATTTTTTGATCTGTTTCGCGATTGCCTCGTAAGCATGCAGTTACCGTGGAGCAGAGAGATGGCGCGAACAATCGTGATAGTTGGCAACGGTTCATTTTCGCGCGGTGAAGCGCGTGCAATTGACGGCAGTGATCTTGTCGTTCGCTTCAATGGCTGTCGCTCGGTCGGCGAGGGCGGCCGTCGAACGGATATCGTCGCGGTCTGCAATACTGGCCGTCCTGCTGCCGCAATGATTGGAAATGGGGAGTGGCGCAACAGCCCGGCCGAGAAAAGTGCTGCGGAGATCTGGTGTGTTCGCGAGACTTCAAGGTTTGCCGAACTCATGCCGGTCTTCGCGATACAATATCCCGAGCTCAACGATTTTTGTGACGATTATACTGAGAGCTTTGCAAGCTTCGCCACTAACACCGGCAAAAGCTTTGCGGTGATTCCACGCCGATATCATGATCTCCTGGATTTGGAGCTGCGAGGGCTCATGCCGGGCGCGTACATTGTGCCGAGCTCTGGGTTAATCACTATAGCCTAAGTGATCGGCGAGGTTGCAGCGTCTGGCGATCAGGTTTTACTCGCTGGCTTCTCGCATCAGGGATGGGATGGGCATCCGTTCGACGCCGAGCGCGGCTTCGTCGATCGGCTGATCGCGCAAGGGCAATTGCGAAGGCTGTGAAGCCTGACGTCTGCGGAGCGAACCGGCAGCAAATACGGTGACGCGAGGCAGCAGCAGAAATGGGAGGCGTAACTCGAATGGCGGAACGGCTGCGAGTTGGGGTTATAGGGGCGGGTATTGCGGGGCTGACTATTGTTAGGTCACTGCAGAAAATTGCAGACGTGATCGTCTTCGAAAAAAGCAGAGGCGTCGGCGGTCGGATGGCGACACGCAGGATTGACGACGTCTCGTTCGATCACGGCGCACAATAGTTCACAGTACGGGATCAGGATTTTCGCAGGGAAATAGAGCAGGCTTGCGGGGTGGGTTTGGTCAAGCCTTGGACAGGCGATGTGGTGTCGTTGACCGCAGGTGGTCCGGCGCGACACGTGGTTCCAAGCACGACAAGGTATGTTGCCGTTCCCTCTATGACCGCCTTGACGAAAGCGATGGCGAAGGGCCTCGATATCCGTCTTGACTGCCGGGTGGCAGAGATCGGCGGAGAGCCTGGTCGCTGGCTTATACACTCCGGCGAACTTGTGGAGGGGCCGTTCGACTGGATCGTTGCGACTGCGCCGGCGCCACAAAGTGCGGCGCTCTTGCCCGCCAGCTTTTCCCACCATGAAACCTTGCGGGAGGTTGGCATGCACGCATGTTTCACGCTGATGATAAAGCGAAATTCTCACCCTCCCGAGCTCTTCGCCGCCGCTCGTGTATCGGATCCAGTTATTGGATGGATAGCCTAACAACCACTCAAAACCGGCTCGTCCAGAGCCCGCTTCTCTTGTTGTTAATTCCAATGGCGTTTGGGCCGATGTCAACGTCGATATGCCTCTTAATGCCGTTCGATGGGCCGGGCCTATAGGTTGAGTAGCCCGCGACGCAGCCGTAGGTCAGATACATGGGTCTTCTGGCGGCCTCCAGCCAGGTGCCGCGGTAATGGTCTGGTTCGACCTTCACGCCATCGGGTTCGGCCTGTGCGAGGCACGTTGCCGACGCAATGACAGCAAGCGCGAGCATGAACGGCCGTACGCTACTGAGATGATTTTTCATTGAGACCTCCCTGGATCGTTAATTTGCACTTCAGTTTCTGATGTCTCTTTATCGGCGCCAAAGCCCCGCGTATCGTAGCCCGATAAAGGTCATCAGGCTCGCGACAGCGAACGGAAGGAACAGAGCGAAATCGTTTGCCTGGGCAATTCCCGTTTTTCTTGTTGGAGCGGCATCCCTGCTGAAGCCTCCGATATAAACGGCAACTGGGCGCGCGCAGGCGGAAATGCGCGTGTGCGTATTGCGTCGTGCGGCGCTGATATCTGCGCGGTCAACACTTGGATAAAGCCCGGCACGCCGAAGGAGAAGGTAGGTGACAAACTGGTTATGTCCATCACGGAAGACAGCGAGGGCAGCTACCCGGGCACCGCTTTCGACCCGCAACGCGACCTGATCTACAAGCTTACAGTCAAAGTCGATGGCGATAGGATGACCACGAAAGGCTGTGTCATCGCCGGTTTGATCTGCAAGGGCGTGGAATGGACGCGCATAAACTGAGCTCGAAAAATCCATCTGGGAGCCCCGTATGAAAACTTACCTGACCGCCTACACCGCAACGCTGATCGCCTTCGTCGCAATCGATTTTGTCTGGCTGAGCACCATGGCCGACCGTCTCTATCGACCGACGTTGGGCGAGATGCTTGGGCCGCAGTTCCGATTGGCGCCGGCAGTGGCTTTCTACCTGGTCTACGCCGCTGGGCTGACCTCCTCGCTGTCAGGACAGGGTACATCTCAGGATCGATAGCGACAGCAATCATCTACGGCGCTGCCGTCGGTTTCATGGCTTATGCCACCTATGACCAGACCAACCAGTCCACCCTGAGAAACTGGTCGACTGGCTTGACGGTCGCCGACCTTATCTGGGGAACGGTCTTGTCGGCGGCAGCATCAGGCGTTGGGTTTTGGGTCACGCAGCGGATCTTTGGCACTGTGGCGCGCCTTTGATGCTCGCACGCGACGTCGGCGCCGGGGTTATCCAAGCCCAAGCAGATAGTTCGAGGCAAATTTCTGAATTCATTTTTTGATCCAGCAGCGCGCTGATGCGTAGGTTACGCCATGAATATACAGATGCCGCTTCGAACCGGAGTACTTCGAGCCACATGCGCCGACGCGAAAGTGTGGCCGACGTCGTCGGGCGGGGCGCGAAAGGTCGGTAAATTGGAGGAAGAAACCGTTAGCTTAGATGCAGAACGGATCAGGGTGTTGATGGCCGCGGTGGTAGATTCGCGCGATATCGGCGCGTTCGAACTCCTCTATAGGCACTTTTATCCGCGCGTGCGCTCTTACATGGTGAAAATGACGAGAGGAAACCGGATACTGGCAGAGGAGTTGGCGCAGGAGACGATGATGCGCGTCTGGCACAAGGCTGCGCTTTTCGACCCGTCTAGGGCGCAGGCGTCGACCTGGATATTCACGATCGCCAGAAATCAGATGATAGACTCTGTTCGCAGAGCTATAAAGCCTGATTTCGATCCAAACGATCCGGCGTTCGTCCCGGATGAGTTTGAGGCCGCTGACGTGCTAATCGAGCGTCAGCAAAGCGCTGCAGCGCTACGCCGCGCAATGACAAATTTGAAGGGGAGATATGCCGAAGTGCTGCGCATGTCGTTTTTCGAAGGGCTCACCCATTCGACGATCGCAGAAAAACTAAACCTCCCAATTGGAACGGTGAAATCAAGGATACGACTTGCATGCGAGAAACTTCGTACAGCGCTTCAGGACGAAGCCAAATGATAAAACATCATCTGGACGGCGACATGCTCCAGCAATATGCGGCCGGGACCCTGGCTGAAGGCTGGAGCGTTGCTGTGGCGACCCATCTTGCCTTGTGCCCGGCATGCAGATCGGAGCTGTCGACCTTCGAAAGCGTTGGGGGGTATTTTATCGACAGTGAATCCGCTGATGATGCCGATGTCTCGCAAAGCTGGCAAAGTCTAAAAGCAAAAATCGATGCAGGCCAGATCGACAAGGTTGTGCCAATCAAAAATCGTTTCGCTTCGGATCGGACATATCCGGAACCTTTGAGGACCTATATCGACGCAGCGGGCGGTCTAAGGTGGCGCCGGCTCGGGCGCGGCGCTGCCCAAATGATGATACCGACCGGCGACGAGACAACGACAGTGCGACTGCTCAAGATTGCTGCCGGTCAGCCGGTCCCGGAGCATTCTCACCGGGGCGTGGAATTGACGCTGGTGCTTGACGGGAGCTTCAGCGACGAGGTTTCGACATTTGCGCGAGGCGATGTCGAGATGGCCGACGACAGCTTGATGCATCAGCCTAAGGCTGATGCTGGCAAAGATTGTATATGTCTTGCCGTGACCGAGGCGCCGCTACGCTTCAAGAGCAGGTTTTTGCGGTTGATACAGCCAATCCTCGGGATTTGACGGTCAGTATCATCGATCCAACAATCGCAGACCTGCTCACAGCCTCTTGTGCAGATCACTTTGCACGATCTTTCTTCGTTTTTGAACCGGAGCGGCGGTTATTCGTAGAACCTCTACCGAGCCAAGAGGCCGGCATTGAGAGGAGAAGATTATGAAGAAATTTCTGGTAGTTTCGGCAGTCGCGTTGGCCAGCATGATGACAGGCTGCTTGGCTGCATATGCCGCCAACCCTAAGGTCGGTGGAGCGGCGATGTTCGAGGACAAGAACATCGTCGAAAACGCCGCGAATTCGAAGGATCACACGACGCTCGTCGCTGCCGTCAAGGCTGCGGGCCTGGTTTCCACACTTGAAGGGAAAGGGCCGCTTACCGTGTTCGCTCCGACCAACGAAGCCTTTGAGGCGCTTCCGAAAGGAACCGTCGAGACTCTACTCAAGCCCGAAAACAAAGAAAAGCTCACCAAAATTCTGACTTGCCACGTGGTTGCCGCTGATGCGCTGGCCAGCACCGTCGCCAAGATGATCAAGGATGATGGCGGCGAACATGACATCAAGACGGTCGGCGGCTGTGTTTTGAAGGCTAAAGAGAACATGGGCAAGATCACGCTCACTGACGAGGCAGGAGGAACGGCGACGGTGACGATAGCTGACGTCAAGCAGTCGAACGGCGTGATCCACGTGATCGATAAAGTTCTGCTTCCCAAGATGTGATTGGGCTGCCGGGCCGATACACTCGGCGCGGCACTTTATATGTTCACGTTTGACTGAAGTCAGCATCCACATCCGGCCGGTTCGAACGCCAACCGAGTTTAGTGCACAGGTCTTCACCAGCGGAGACGCCACTGCGTGCACTCTCGAAGGGTCCTTTCAGTATCGTAGTTACTCCGCGGAAGACAACGATTACCGTCTTTGATACCGGATCGTAAAACACTGTCATGCCGTCTTCGTAGTCCATTGATAAATTCCTCCAATAAAGGGCCGGCGGAGGCCGGCCCTTGCGGATCCGATGCCGATCCGCGTCAGCTCCTGGGGTGTGGAGCCGGTTCCATCGCTTTAGGGCTCTGCATGGAACGGACTTATTACGGAGTGCTCGAACCGCGGATCAAAACAAAATCAACTGTGTTTATGTTGTATCATCAGCGCGGCTGGCCACGGGTCAACAGTCGCTGCAAAGTCCGCCGGTGCAATCTCAGCAACCTCGCTGTCATGGAAATGTTGTACCCGTTTTCAGCCAATACCCTGTTGATATGTTCCCATCGAACCTGTTCGGCAGGCGTTAGACAAGGGCCGCCACTTTGCTCTTCAGGCTGGCTTAGTCCGAGTATCTCCAAAATCTCGTCTGCGTCGGCGGGCTTGCTCAAGAACTCGGTCGCACCGAGTTTCACCGCCGAAACAACAGCGCTGACGTGGCCATAGCCAGTAAGGACTAGCGACTTGATGTTGGGCGAAACTTCCCTACAAAGCTTCACGAGTTCAAGACCGTTCTCGTCGCCGATGCGTAGATCAGTTATAAGTATATCAAGGTGGCCGAGCCTGATAACAGAGCCCGCGTTCTCAATCGTCGTGCAGATTTCGACATTCAGACCGCGATCTTCTAGGGCCTTGCCAAGTCGATGCGCGAAAGCGTTGTCGTCGTCTACCAAGAGCACGTTCAAGCGTTCCGTAGACTCACCATCTACTACATCGGGCTGGTCGGGTGTTCCTTCCATTGCCTCCTCCTAGGGACCCCTTGGGACTGCAGCGAACAAAGCTAGCCCCTTATCTACGGTGATTTTCTTGTTCAGATCAGATCTATATGCCTTGCGGAACTTCGTCAGGTTGCTCGCGGTCTTGCAGACCGCTCGTGAAGCGCTTGGGTCGGAGGGATCGGCGACCGTCAGGACGAGTGTCCAGTGCTGCGGCGCCTTGGAGACGCGCGCCCTTCTACGACAAGGCGACAGATCGTAAATTCAAACGGCGCACTGGAGAGTATAAACATGGCACTCAAGCG
The DNA here is from genome assembly GCF_014194695.1 of Rhizobium sp. BK399. Taxonomy (GTDB): domain Bacteria; phylum Pseudomonadota; class Alphaproteobacteria; order Rhizobiales; family Rhizobiaceae; genus Rhizobium. The sequence goes on from NZ_JACIAH010000028.1 coordinate 39,231, forward strand.
GATGGACAATATAGGAATCGTCGTAGAGAATCTCGAAGCGACGATTGATTTCTTTCACGATCTTGGTCTCGAACTCGAGGGGCGGGCCACGGTCGAAGGAGAGTGGGCTGGACGTATCACCGGATTGGGCGATCAGCGTATCGAGATCGCTATGATGCGCACGCCGGATGGTCATAGCCGGCTGGAGCTTTCCCGCTTCTTAAACCCATCGGTCGTCGAAGATCACCGCAACGCCCCAGTGAATGGCTTCGGCTACCTGCGCTCTATGTTTGTCGTGGATGATATTGATGACACGTGTCGCTTGCTAGGTAAAAGTCGAATTAACTGCAACTGCGAAGACGCCATAGATCGGCATGTGTGGGTCATGATCTCTTCGATAGCGCCGCTGAAGCGCACTTCCGTTCGACGACATCATCGAGATCTGGAATGATTGCGCCGAGCACCCTGAAACGCCACGGCTCATGTCTTCGGGAGATAGGGCGGGCCGTCCCTTGGCCTGTGGGGTATTGGCGCAGATGATGTCGATGTTAAGCTCATAAAGGGCTCGGCCGAACTGCGTCAGGCCGCTCGTCCGGTCTTTCTCCGAAGCATGGACTGGGCGGAAGACACCGTGCTTGTCGCTGTAGAATGCCAGAGGCTTGCCCCACTGCTGCAAATAGGCCTTCGTCGCATGGAAGTAGTCGAAGGTGTTCTCCGATCCGGCAAACCGCAGATGCAAGAGCTTGCCGATGGCGTCATCGATGTAGACGAGCAGGGCGCATTTGGGACCGCGGTTCTCGAACCACCAGTGATGCGAGCCGTCGATCTGGACGAGTTCGCCGAGACAATCCCGCCGGCCACGCGGCTGAAAAACCCGCTTCTTGCGTTCGCGCCGCGAGATCCAGATGCTGGCCTCGGTCATCCATTGACGTAACGTCTCCTTGGCCACCGAGATGTGATGCAGTTCGATCAGCTTCTCGCGGGCCAGCGTCGGGCCGAAATCCAGATAGCGTTCGCGGATCAGATCCAGCGCCGCATTGCGAAACTCCTCGCTGTGGCGCCGATTGCTCGGTCGTGATCGCTTCTTCGAAACTAGGCCGGTCGCGCCGGAGCGGTCATAGGCCTGCAGCAGCCGGTGCACCTGACTTCGGCTGAGGCCGAGCAGCTCGGCGACCTGAACGACGCTCAGGCGCTGATCACGGATCTTCTGAATAACTTCGAGGCGATGCAATTCTTTCTGCGACATGGTGATCATAAAGGACATGACGACTCCGACCGCTCATGGTCTCGACCAGACTGGAGGTCGTCATCCTTGCTCCCAACGTTGGCATTGACCAGCACGTCGAGAGGCGAGACTGTCGCATCTCTAACTGGCCCAACTGTCGCATTACTAAATAGCCCCTACATCCATTGTGGCGGCCAGGTTGAAATGTCCGCCGATTTGCAAAGTAGAAATGTCACCTTGGGCGGGTCTTCAGCCATTTAGAAATGCGACACTCACCATGTCCACTTGCACTGAGGCAAGCCCCCGACCGGACCGGCTGGGCCAGGTTGCAAGGGAAGGGAGGGGGCGGGTGGGACACACCCCTTCGGCTTTAGCTTTGAGACGATCCAATCGACCCGTCACTCGGCAGCTTGCTGCCGCAACAGAGCCTTCTCACGTCGCGCAATCACCGCCGGATCGTTCATGTAATCCGTGCGCCTTCCGGGCTTGCGACCCCTCGGCTTATAGCCATTTTTGTCACTGTTGCTCTTCACGACCGGCTGTTCCTGCTGGTCCTGACGCTCCTTGATATAGGCTAGGAGTTCACCCAGCCGCTTGTTCTCGGTAATCGCCGCATGCGTCACCCGCTGATCCTTGTCGAACACCGAGTAGGGCAGGCAATAGCCTTTCCAACGCACATCCAGCCGACCGTCCGCATAGGCATAGGTCTCGACATAGCGACCGACCAAACCACGCGTCACCTCTGTCTCCTCCAGCATGATCCGCTTGCGCTCGAACGAGAACGTCAGCTGCGATCCGACATAGCGCTGCTCACGCTTGCAGAGGATCTCCGTCAACCGATCAGGCGCCAGATTCATCGGCCGGTGCAGGTCGTCTGGGCGGGCAGGGATGATCGCAAATCGCGTATTGTAGTCCTCCACGAAGTCCGGCAAGAACGCATTGCCTGCCTCCATGGTATCAATGCCAGAAAGCCGCAGCTCCTTGACCAGGCGGTCCTGCAGCGTCCGGTTCATCCGCTCGACACGGCCCTTGGCCTGACTCGAATTTGCGCAAAGAATCTCAATATTTAGCTCGCAAAGCGCACGCCCGAACTGGGTCATGCCCTGGCCACCCTTGGCATCCTTCTTCGCCACCCGGAACACCGAATGCTTGTCCGAGTAAAAGGCAATCGGTGCGCCGTGACGTTTGAGATAGAGCGCCAGTGCCTCGAAGTAGGTGAAGGCGCTTTCGGAACACAAAGCGCAGCTGCATCAACCTCCCGGTCGCATCGTCGACGAACACCAGCAGCGAGCACGGCGGTCCGCGATCCTCGAACCATCGATGCTCTGACCCGTCGATCTGCACCAGCTCGCCATAGGCTTCGCGTCGTAGCCGCGGCTGATGAAACGTTCGGCGCTGCTTGCGCGACAGCCACAGTCCGGCATCCGCCATCCAGCTTCGAAGTGTCTCGCGCGACACACGCAAGCCATCGCGTTCGGCGAGCTTCTCGGCTGCCAAGGTCGGCCCAAAATCCGCATAGCGTTCGCCAACCAGCGTCACCGCGTAATCGCGAACACCGTCGCTGATCCGGTTGTTCGATGGCCGACCGATCGCCTTGTGTCTGATCGATGCCGCGCCGCCAGTCCGCATCCGCTCCAGCAGCCGATGCACCTGACGCTCGCTCAGGTCAAGCACATGCGCCGCTGACACCAGGGTCATCCGGCCGGCGATCACCTTCGACAAAATCTCGATCCGCTGCAGATCACGCTCGCTCATCGCAATCAGTCCCATCCGCAATCTCCGCCGTCATCAAACCCGGGGAGAGAGTGACATTTCTACTTTGCAGAAACAGGACATTCTAACTTTGCGGTGTGAGTTCATGCTGAACCGCGACTTTTGTGGCTCATCAAGCTAGCCGGCATGTCTGATCTGCGCGAGCAGTTTCTTTCGGAAGACTTCGGCCG
>NZ_JACIAH010000029.1 GCF_014194695.1 Rhizobium sp. BK399
TCGTATCGGCACCAGCCGCGCCAATCAGAACATCCCCAGCAACAGTCCCGATCAACGTCCGTGCCGCAACAGGAAGCGGATCCGTGCCGCCGTCATCGGAGCCATCGTCATCGCCGCCGCCCTGGCCATCATCGTCACCGCAATCATTGCCATCACCGTTGTCATCATCATCGTCGTCACCCCCATTCTGCCCATCGTCGTGATCGTCTTCGTCGTCATTGGCCCATTCCCGGAAGCTCGGTGCGCCCGAGCTCGCAAAGCTGACCGTATGCGTGCCGTTCGAAAGCGTGGTCATGCCATCTGCGTCAGTCGCGGCGTAATCGGCGAGGACCGCGCCCGGCGCCAACACGATCACATCCTGCGGCCGCAGCGTCCCAACAATTGTGTCGCTGCCGCCGTTCGACCTGAACACGATCCGGTGCGCAGACTGCAGTGCTGAAATGTCGATGGTGTCGTTGCCGGTCGTTCCGTCGATGGTAATCGTGCTGAAATTCAAGCTGGTTTCGGTGAAATCGCCGACCACCGTGATCGTGTCGCCGTTACTCGTACCGCCGTTGGGGACTCCGTTGCCGTCATTTTGCGAGACAGCAAGCGTATTGACGGTGATTTCCTCGATATTATCGAGTTCGGCAATCACCACGCCATTGCGGGTGACGACGATTTCGGTTGCCTGATGGAACGCGATGCCGCTCAGGGCCGCCTCCGCGGCAGTGCGGGTATAGATGACAAAGGCCTCGTCGCCTACGGCACCATTGAGCTGGTAGGTGTCGATGCCCGCTTCACCGTCGATGAAGTCCCGACCTCCGGTACTGCCGGTCTGCGTGATCGTATCGTTGCCGGCACCGGCCAGGATGATGTCGTTCCCGGCACCGCCATTGATCGTATCGACGCCATCGAACCCGAGGATCGCCTGTGATCCGTTGGCTCCCGCCGCACCATTGAGATTGGCGTTGGCGAGATTGCTGCCGGTCACGATCGCATAGTTGACGCCTGCGAAACGGAGCGTTTCGACGGCCGTCAGCGCATCGACTCCTTCCGCCCCGTTCGTATCGGTAATGGTGAGTGTCACAGTCTGGCCGGCGAGCGTCGCAGCAAAGCTGTAGTTTGTGATAGGTCCGCTGAAGACGGCCGTGTCACTGCCGGCGCCACCGTTGATCGTATCATTGCCTGCACCGCCGGTAATGGTGTCCCCGCCACCGCCGCCGTTCAGGATATCGTTGCCGCCATTTCCGTTCAGCGTCTCACCGAGCAGTGCGCCATTCGCGACATCGTCGCCATCCGTGCCGTTGAACGGCGCCAGGCCAACGAGGCTGCTCCAGTTGACGCCAACAGGAGCGGTGGCAGCCGAAATAACCTGCTCCGCATTGCCAAATCCGTCCGCGAAATTGACGACGACGCGGAGTTGAAGCCCTGCCTGAGCGCCGAAAAGCGTCAACGGCAGGTCCTGAGGGGTAAACGACGCGTTGGTCGCACCGGCAATGTTCGTCCACGTTGTTCCGTTGACAGAGGACTGCCATTGGTAGCTGAAGGTGCCCAGCCCGTTTGCATCTGCAATCGATGCCACGTTCACCGTTAGAGTCTGGCCTTCCAAGGGGGTCTGATCTGAGATGACGGGCGCGCCTGTCGCGGGTGAGTTGAAGAAAATATCCGTATCGACGATCCTGTCGGCGAACTGAAGCTTCTCGATGTTGAACAATCGATCAGTGCCATCCGCTTCGCGAGCTCGGCCAGTGGTTTGGTCGACGACCGCCGGACCGACCGTCGTGTGGGCGACCGTGAGGCTGCCATCGGCATTGCCGGTTATGGTGTAGTTCTCGAAGCTGTCCCAATACATCGCTGTATCGACATCGTCGGCACTACCGCCATTCAAAATTTCACGCACGATCTGCAATTGGCCGGGCTTGATCTCGCCCGAATACATTCTCGCCTGGATGTCGGATAGCGTATCGATGCTGAACGCTGACCAATTCTGTCCGCGAGATGCGTCTGGGGTCACAAGAATACGAACGTTCAGCCACTTGTCGCCGTCGATGATGTCGTTGCCACCCATTCCCTCGATAACGTCACTGCCGGCACCGCCAAGGATGATGTCCGAGGCATCGGATGTATCCATGACGATCGTTTCGGTCTTGCCGGCGACCGTCACCTCGGTGCGCTGAAGATGCGCCGTGAGATCCTCCAGCCCGTCGATGAGGTGCAGGTTCTTGGCAAGCAGCGCGTTCGAATAGGAGTCCAGTGGGGCATCGGGATCGACTTGCGTGGCATTTCCGTTCGCATCAAATGCGCCGATCACAACATCGCGGCCACGCAGCACGTCGTTTCCGGTCCAGCCCGAAAGGCCCTCCACGAGATCGAAGCGATCCCGCAAGATGTTGTTCTGCTGGTTGACGAAGATCGAGATATTCATGTCCGAATTGGCAGGTTGGGTGTCACCCTTGTGGATCGCCCAGTCGAAGCCGGCCATGCCATTGTTACGCTGGATGCCGGGGCCCTGGAACATGATGTCGTCGCCGGATTCGGCGTCGTAGTCGTTGTCGTTGCCGCGACCGTTCAGAACGTCGTGCCCAATGATCGTCGAGTTGAAGAACAGCTCCGAGTTCTCGCCGGCAAGTGTGTCGAAGCCGTCGCCACCTTCGAGCCAATCATCCCCTTCGTTGCCGGCAATGAAGCTCGGGCCGCTTGGACCGCGGATGAAGTCGTTGCCTTCGCCGCCGCTGATCGTCTTGCTTTCGCTGCCTCCGTAGATGAAGTCGCTGTCATCGCCACCGAAGATCAGGTCCAGGCCGTTGCCGCCGTTGATGACGTCCTCGCCGGCATCGCCATGAATGACGTCGGCAGCGCCAACGTCCGTGCCGCTGTCCGTGATGATATCGTCACCATCGCCGCCGTGCAGATGATCGACGCCGAAGCCGCCTTCCAGCCGGTCGTCGCCAGCACCACCCCACAGCGTATCGTCACCCTCGCCACCGATGAGCGTGTCATTGCGGGAACTGCCGCCGAGCACGACATGTTCTCCACCTGTGAAACGGAGATAATCCACAGTCCCGTCGCCATTGAGATCCTGGCGAATGACGAGCGGATTGATCGCCTGGAGGATGGGATTGGTGCCGATCGGATCCGCCGCATCCAAACCGGCGTTGAACTGTTTTGCCTGATCGATCTCGAGGATATAGTCGGCCGTCTGGAAGGCCGCACCGTTGAGATGAGCATTGTGGTCCTCGGTGTCGGTGTTGCGTATGACGAGCTGTGCAAAGGAATCCGCTTCCAACTCGTTGAGGAGATTGAGGCCCTGAGTACGGCTCAGGTAATAGAAGCGGTCGCCGTTCTGAAGCTTTTCCATTTGGGCTTCGAAAACGAAGTTGAAGGTCGAGCCGAGCATGCCGCCGAACGGCATCTTCTTTTCGGCAAGCCCACCGATCCAGAAGTCGACGGTATCGAGGCCGGTCGTCGTCACACCATTTGCTTGAGATGTCCACCCACCCGTACCATTGAGGAAGTCCAGACGATCCTGGGGCGCGCCCGTGCCACCTAGGACGAGCGCGGTTGCGGCGGCACGCTTTTCTTCAAGCGTCGTCGCCAGGGTGATCGTCGAATGCGTCCCGTAAGCCGCAATGAAGTTGATCAGAGACGCGGGATTCTTCAGCGACAGCGCAAACTCGAACCAGCTCTCGTAGGGCTTCAGCATGCTGTCCTGGGTCTGCGCATAGAAATCGCGACGCGCAGCGTTCAGGGATGGCACGCCGGTCTCGCGGGCGCGTGTCATGTTGAGTGCCGCAAGGTCGAGCGGCAGGCCGACGAGATTGTTGCGCAGAGCATCGGTGACGTGCTCGTCTATCTCATTGCCGACCTGCCGGCTCATGCCGCGAAGGATGGCCCCAGCGGCCGCCTCCGCGTCGACGCCGCTCGCGGCGAACATCACAGGATTGAGGAAGGCGTCCATCAGTTTGACGTCTGCCTGTTCCTGCCCTGTCACTTCGCCGTCCCCCCCGAGCAGCAAATTGAGGCGGGATACATCTTCGGTCAGCATCGAGTGGCCGAAGCGATAAACGACATGCGCAAACTCGGCCGCGATCGCGGGGTCGATGTCCACGCTGTTGGAAAAAACGAATGGGTCGATGTTCGGCGACACCGCGCGGGCGAATTCCTCAAAGACGAGATGCTGGTAGACCATTTCGGTCGAGAAGCGACCGGCCTGGAAAAGCCGCTCGCCATCCCAGACAAGGGCGTCGATCTCGGCCTGGCTCGTCGGGAGTGCGGCTACGTCTTCCAGAAGCCATTCGTTGAGGAAGGCGACATCGGCATCAGGCCCCGAGATCAGCTCCTGCTTGATCGCGTCGATCTGTCGGTTGTGCTCGTGGTGGAAGAGATGGTGAACGGAGGTCAGGCCGATGTTTTCGTTACCACGCCCGTCACCGACGATGTAGTGCGCGTCGAGGAGTTCGTTGTCGTAGGCAAGATTGTTGCCGCGATTGTCGACAGGCACGGCGTTGCCCACATCGGTATCGCCGTCGGGCATCAGGACCGGCGGCGTTGAGGGATCGCCGTCGTCGTCCACAGAGACAGGCGCTGCTGTGTGAGCGATATCGTTGAGGAATGCGCGGCCGGCCGAGAGCGCCTGCGATGCGGCGACGGTGCCGTCAAGATTGCCTTCGACTGCACCGGTAAGTGTTATCAGTTGCGGAAACCCAGTGATGCCGCGAATGAACTCACCATAAAAGTCGGTCGCGATCGCAGGAACGCGGAGCACGTCCTGGTCGGTCAGAACGATCCCCAGCACATCGCGGGCCTGTGCCTTTACGTCGGCCCAGGTTGGCGGTCCCCCGTTGAGGCCCTCGAGCATGTGCCCAGTTGCCATCGGTTGGCCGTCAATCAGAACATATTCGCGCAGGAACACCTGATGGGATGGGTTCGACGTATAGACCTGATTGAGGTCGATCCACGGGGTGGTTTCATTCGTGTGTTCGCGAATGTCGTCCGCGGTGCCGACGACGCCATCAGGCCCCGGTTGGTTTTGCGCGCGGGTGAGCACCATGAAATTGGTCGGGCTTCCCGGCACGTAGAGCGGATCGTCCGGATGCAGCGGAATATAGACCGTTCCACTGCCACCTTTGCTGACGAGATCGAGGCCGTGATCGAAGAATTGGCCGAAGAGCGTGAAGAATCCATTGAACGGCGCGGTATCACCGAGGTCGGCAGATACGTTGGGGATGAGAACACAGTCACCCTCCATCGTCACACCGAGCAGCTGTTCCATCGTGCTGTAGGCAAGGTTCTTGACTGCCAGCGCCCCATCCGCCTGCTCTTCTGCCGCGACGATGACTGCTTGCGCTGAAGCGACGGCTTCCGGTGTCGGTGGCAGCGGACTGTAGTAAAGCGCCGCGAGGGCGCCCTTGGCCGCAGCGACCGATTTTTCAGCCGCTGCATGGGCCTCGTACGCGTCGACGGCTGCAAGATAGGCGTTGGCATTCGCCGTCTGGCCCAGGAAGGCATAGGGATCGCTGTGACCGAGATTGGTGAGTGCCGAGAGGATGGTGGCTGGATTGCCGATCGATTGGTCAACAATCAGGTTCGAGACCACGCGTGGCTGCGAGTCGTAGACGTTCCCAGAGGTTTGGGTATAGCTGGTGCCTGCTTCGGCAGTGTTGAACTGCGCGTCGAGCAGCCGCTGCATGATTTGGTCGGAGGATCCGAAATGCTCCTGGCCCGGCGCGAGATTGTTATAGCTGCCATCCACGGTGCGCAGTCCGTAGGGGATGAGTTGGCTGGAAACCAGTTCCGTCAGCGGCGTTCCTGCCGCGTGCGCTTCAGCCAACTTGATCTGCTTCAGAATGAACTCGAGGTCATGTTTGTTGAGCTGGACCATTCTATCCTCCACGGTGCGCGATCGTCGCGGCTTTTCAAAGCTTCGCCATTCCACCTGCCTGACGGCAGCTGGCTGGTTCTGCGGTTCCCATTTGTCGAAAGCCGAGCTTCGATGAACTCGTCATTTGACCATAGTCAAGAATGACAAATACCGGACGTTACTTGAACGACAGAAAGTCCGACGAAGTATTCGATTAACGTCCGATCGAAAAATCGTGCTTTGGTTTTACATTGGATCCGTCAGAGCCCAGACTTTACCTAGACCTCTGACCAGTTCCGGATCGACTTTCATCGTGTTTTGATTTTCTGCTGGAAATCCGGCCGGATATTGCGAGTATGGTCACCTACCTAGGTGAGATGTGCGCTCTGGAGGAGGCAACGGGTGCTTGAAAGGATCCCCGCGGAAGGAAAGACGGATAGTGCGACGTCGCGAGTTTCCAGGGCTGTTGGCGTCTCCTCTGCCGCGACGCGCATTCGATTGCCGACACAGGACTGGATTGCGCGGCAGACACTCTCTGTTCGTTTCCTGTTGGCAAGCGGCCTTCTTATTCTGATTACAGCAACGATCGCGGGACATCTAATAGCCGGGATCCTCGTCAGCAACGCAACCAACAGCCGTGCGGCGTCGACCGCTCTGCTGGTTCAGCGGATGATACAGCCGATCGCGCAGGAACTTGAGGTCACGACCCAGTTGTCGAGCACCGCGGTGGCCGAACTCGATCGACTGTTTGCCGCGCCTGAGGTCCGGCAGCGTTTTCCGTATCTAGAGGTCTGGCTGCCGGATGGCACGGTTGCCTACTCGCTTTCGAAGGAGCTTGTCGGCAGACGCTTCAATGCTCCAGAGGGCATGAAGCGTGCGCTTGCGGGCGAGGTCGCGGCGCAACACGCCGACTTGGAAGCGGATGAACATACCCAGCGAAACTTCACGACGTCCTATCTGGAGATCTACAGCCCCATTCACGACAAGGATACGGGCGCGGTCTTTGCGGTTGCCGAAATTCATGAGGACGCCGCCGTGGTTGGCGACCACCTTTTGCAGCTGCAATTCCAGAGCTGGGGCATAGTTGCAGCCACATCCGCGCTCGTTATGCTTGGGCTGTTCGGCATCGTACATCGGGCGAGCATGACAATCGAACGGCAGCGGAAGCTCCTCAATCGCCGCGCCGAGGAGGCTGAACGCGCGCGCGACGAGGTGCAGGAATTGCGAAAGCGGGATCGCGAGGCTTCCGTGCGTTTGGCGACCATGAACGAGAATTTCGCACGCGGGATCGGGGCGGATCTGCACGATGGCCCGGGCCAGCTCCTCAGCTACGCCCTACTGCAGCTCGAGCCCGTTCGGGTTGCCAAGAACCGCGGCGAGCGTGACGACGCGCTGCACATGGTGTCTTCGACGCTATCGGAGGCGCTGGCGGAAATTCGGACGATCGCACGCTCCCTGTTGTTGCCGGATATCGAGCGCCTCGGCCTCGACCAGATCGTCGCGAGGGTCATCCGCAACCACGAGGCCCGCACGGGAAGCAGGGTTCTGTTCGAGCCTTGCCGGGCCAATCCAGAGCTGCCGGTTGCGATCAAGACCTGCATCTATCGCTTCCTGCAGGAGGGCCTCAACAATGCTCATCGGCACGCCGGCGCCAATGGCCAGAAGGTGGAATGCGCACTTGTCGATGGGAAGCTGATGCTGGCAGTGTGTGATGACGGCCTGAAGCCGGGCGAACAATCCACCGCCCGGCATATCGGCGGCATGGGCATTCACGGCTTGCGGCAGCGTGTCGAGAGCCTCGGCGGAGCACTCACTTTTGCCAATCGCACCCCCAAGGGTACGCGGCTGGAGATGACGATCGACATGGAGCACTGAATTGGGCATGCAATCGGCTATTTCGGTTATTGTCGCTGACGATCATTCGCTGTTTCGAATGGGCGTCATCCAGGCATTTTCGGCATCCGGAAAAATCAAGGTGGTGGGCGAAGGCGCAACCAAGGACGAGGCAATCGCACTGACGGAACAGTGTCAGCCCGATGTGATCCTTCTCGACATCTCCATGCCCGGCAGCGGGATCGCCGCGGCGCGCGAGATCCGGCAAAAATGGCCGGAGGTGAAGATCGTCATGCTGACGGTGTCCGAGGAAGACGACGATGTTCTGGAAGCGCTGGAAGCCGGCGCCACGGGCTACCTGCTCAAGGGTTCGATGGCTCCGGATCTGATATCGGCGGTCCAAACGGTTGCCGCCGGCAACTCTTATCTCTCATCGAACATCGGCATGCGGCTTTACGACGTGATCCGCAATGTCTCGGCAGGCCGGAAAACAGACAGTCTTGTCGCAAAACTCTCCGCAAAGGAGGCCACCGTCTTCGCGTTGATCGGCAGGGGCCAGACGAACCGTCAGATCGCCGAAGCCACCGGCGTCCAGATAAAGACCGTCAAGTTTCACGTCTCGCGACTGCTCGCCAAGCTTGGCCTGCGAAACCGTGTCGAAATAGCGCTACTGGCGCAACAAAGCGCCACAGACCGAATGGGCGGCAGCGCTTCAAGACTATCTAGCCAAATTTAGCGGTCCGAAATTTTGCGGTGGCTGTCGTATCGTAGCCTGATTAATCCGCCTTGTCGTGCCGCCAAAGGGGCCTTGACTACGGCAGCGCAGCCTTCTCGCGCCGCAGCCACAGCAGACAGCCGCTGGAAGCTGCTCTTTATCATCGCTTTCGAATGTGCTTGTATGCGCGCGCCAGAAGGATCGCGGTTGGGGCTGCGCATGGTTGTAAGCTGTCTTGTGGGAGTAAGGCGATGGTTTACGATTGGGATGGCACGAGAACGCGACGTCTCAAATTGTTCCGGGCGGGAACAGCACTCATGATCGCAATTGCGGTCCTTGGAATACCGCTTCTTTTCTACGCAGTGAAGCTGCACGAACTCTACGGCTGACGCAGCCGGCAAACTGGCTGCGCCTTGAAGCAGGCGCGACTCTGATAGCCGCGCCTGCCAGGATAGAATCGATCAGCCGAGCTTCGCGGCGATCTTGGCGACGTGTGCGCCCTGATACTTGGCGGCTTCCAATTCAATCGCGGAAGGCTGGCGTGATCCGTCGCCGTCAGTGATGGTGGAGGCGCCATAAGGCGAACCACCCTTGATTTCGTCAACGCCCATCTGGCCCTGGAAAGCATAGGGGAGTCCAGCGACGATCATGCCCTGATGCAGGAAGGTAGGGATGAAGCCGAGGATGGTGGACTCCTGACCGCCGTGTTGCGTCGCCGACGAGGTGAAAACGGAGCCGACCTTGCCGACCAGCTTTCCGGCAAACCAAAGGCTTCCGGTCTGATCCCAGAAATTGCGCATTTGCGACGCAACGGTTCCGAAGCGCGTGCCGGCGCCTACGATGATGGCATCATAATCAGCAAGTTCATCGACGGTGGCAACTGGCGCGGCCTGGTCCATCTTGTAGTAGGACGCCTTGGCAACCTCGTCTGGGACCAGTTCCGGAACGCGCTTGACAACAACGTCAGCGCCAGTCGACTTTGCGCCTTCGGCCACGGCGTAGGCCATGGTTTCGATGTGGCCATAGGCCGAATAGTAGAGCACGAGTACCTTCGCCATTTACTTATCTCCATCAGGGAATTTGTGTTTGAATTCGTAAGCGGTGGAAACTTAGCAGCGAGTCGCCATCAACATAGCCCCACGTGGCAGAACGCACTGTTCAATGGCCATAGACGAAAAAATACTTGCAGCCAGTCGCGTGACGTAGCGGCGACGACCCGGTTTGCAAGACCGACGAAGGGCGCTACCTATGTGGGGATCCAAATGTTCGGAAATTTCCCATGACCAATGAGACTATTGTCACCGCCGCCATGCTTGCCATCGGCGACGAACTTTTATCCGGCCGCACCAAGGACAAGAATATCGGCCATCTGGCGGATGTGCTGACTCTCTGTGGCATCGACCTCAAGGAGGTCCGTATTGTCGGTGACGAGGAAGGTGCGATCGTCGCAGCGCTCAACGCGTTGCGCGCAAAATACGACTATGTCTTCACCTCGGGGGGCATCGGGCCGACCCATGACGACATCACCGCCGATGCCGTATCGGCAGCATTCGGGCTGCCGTGTGAATACGATGCCGACGCAATGACACTACTCGGCGACATGTATGCCAGTCGCGGCCTTGAATTCACCGACGCCAGGAAGAGAATGGCCCGGATGCCAAAAGGTGCGCGCCACATCCGTAACCCGGTCTCCACCGCTCCAGGCTTCGTTATCGGCAACGTTCACGTGATGGCCGGCGTCCCGCAAGTCTTCCAGGCCATGGTCGACGCGGTCATCCCGACATTGCGCACCGGCACACGGGTGCTCTCGCTTGGCATCTCCTGCCCCTTCGGAGAGGGTGACATCGGCACGCCGCTGGCTGCCATCCAAAAAGCTCATCCGGAGACCAACATAGGCTCCTACCCCCGATACGTCGGGCAAGCGTTCTCGACCGAAATCGTCGTCCGTGGCCGCTCCCAGACTGCGATCGACGCGGCACGAGCCGACGTGCGCGGCATGATCGAAACCATTCGCCAGGCAAAGGAGGTTGCGGAAAATCGCTCGGCAGAGGCCTAGTATGAGAGAGGTTCCGCATCGCCTTTGATGTGCATCAAGGAACCGGCGCCCTCGCCGGCGCATTCTCGTTGAAGATTAACTGATTTCATCCGCATAAGGAGAATTGTTTATGTCTTACAAAACCATACTTGCCATTCTCGATACCGTCGCCAACGCTCCCGCTGTAGCGGATTTTGCATTTGCCATTGCCGCTGAGACCAATGCCCATGTTATCGGCCTTCATGCGGAAACCGTCGCTGTCGTGCCGCTCGTGGCGCCGATGGAAATACCCGATCCCGTCGCCGTGCAGGCGCTACAGGATATGGCGCATGCGGAAACGGTCGAAGTCGAACGCATCTTCCGCAAGAAGGCAGCGGCTGAAGGTGTCTCCTTTCAGTGGCGCAGCTTTGCCTCATCCACCGGCTACGGCACGGCACCCTTGATCGAAAGCGCTCGAAGCGCTGACCTGCTCATCGCGTCACAGGCAGATCCGGCCAAGCCGTCGGACAGTCACGTCGACATCGACAACTTTCTCTTCGAAAGCGGCCGCCCGGTGTTGATGATCCCCTTTGTGCTGCGCCGGCCGAAACCGATCAAGCGGGTGCTCATCGCCTGGAACGGCTCACGGGAAGCGGCGCGCGCGGCGTTCGATGCACTGCCAATCCTGAAGGCGGCCGATGAAGTCGAGATTTTCTCGGTCGATCCCGTCGACAATGCACTTCAATCCGCTGCTGTCGCCGGCGCCGACATTGCCGCGGCTCTCTCCCGCCATGGCGTCAAAGTCACCCTGGCGACCGCCGAAAGTGCGGACAAATCGGCGTCAACAATTATTGAAAATCGTCTGTCGGACAGCAGTATCGACCTTCTCGTCATGGGCGCCTACACCCATTCGCGGCTTTGGCAGATGATTTTCGGCGGGACGACGAAGACGCTGTTGCAATCGATGACGGCCTTGACGCTGCTGTCGCGCTAGGAATCATGGGGCTTGCGTTTTGCCCCCGGATTCCGCTAATTGCGGCGACCGATGACGAGCTCCGGCTTCGGTCCTCTTATCGCGCAGTTTCGGCTGCGCGATTTGCGTTTGGCCGAGCGGAATGTCTTGTCCCGGCCGCCGGCGAACGGCGTGTCATCATTCATGCCGCGGAGCAAACCATGTCCCTTCCCGATAAAGCCTTTCCCGTTTCATGGGATCAGTTCCACCGCGATGCGCGCGCACTCGCCTGGCGCCTCGCCGGCCTTAAGCGCGATTTCAAAGCGATCGTCTGCATCACGCGCGGCGGCTTGGTACCAGCAGCCATTATCTCGCGCGAGCTCAATATCCGGCTGATCGAAACGGTCTGCGTCGCCTCCTACCATGACTATGTGAATCAGGGGGAAATGATGCTCCTGAAGGGCATCGCGCCGGAACTGACTGCCGACCAAGGCGAGTCCGTCCTCGTCATCGACGACCTGACGGACACCGGCAAGACAGCCTCGGAAGTGCGCACCATCCTGCCCAAGGCACACTTTGCCTGTGTTTACGCAAAGCCGCAGGGCGTGCCGACGATCGACACCTTTGTCACGGAAGTCAGCCAGGATACCTGGATCTATTTCCCTTGGGACATGGGCTTCACCTATCAGGAACCGATTTCCAAGGGCAGTCGCGGCTGACGGCTCCCTCGGCACAACCAAGTGGGATGGCAGCAATTTAAAATTGCACCAATCTTTGTTTAACTAACTCCTCGGATTCCGCTGTCGCGCGCCCGCTGCAGACCTTATCCTTCCAAGCCACAATCCCGCGCGACAACGGCGTCACCTTGGGGGATTGGTTTAGAGGCATGGTCGCGGGACGCGACGTTGGAACGAATATGATGCGTTGGGGCTACGTCGGGACGGTTGCGGCTTTGGGGCTTGGCATCTGTCTCTCGCCTGGGGCCATGTCGGCCGAACCGGCCTATGTGTCCGTGGTACGGGAATATGTGGAGACGGTCGTCAAGCCGATGGTAAATACGCCGATCGTCCGGAAGGCGATCGAAGATCAGAACGCTAAGTTCGGAAATATCAGTGACGCGCACATCCAGGTGCTCGACAACACCTACCGCGCCGAAGTGCAGAGCGGCGGCTGGGAGATGGTCAGACGTCTGCTCAACAAGCCGGTGTCGCGATACCTCAAGACCAAGCAGGATGATTCGCAGGGCACCATCGTCGAATTGTTCGTGACCGATCGTCATGGCCTCAATGTCGGCCAGGGCACCATGACATCCGATTACTGGCAGGGCGACGAAGATAAGTTCCTCAAAACATTCGCCAAACAGACCGACGAGATATTCATCGATCGGGCCGAGCGCGATGAACAGACGCAATTGCTGGAAACGCAGGCGAGTTTTGTCATCAAGGATGAAAACGGAACGCCTATAGGGATCGCAACGGTGACAATTGCGATTGACGCATTGTAACTGAAATTAACTTCAACGAATCGGCTGCCGCATTTGGCCAGCAAAAGCTGCAACCAAATCAACACGGTCGCAACTTTTCTTAGATTTTTTCGACTTTGGAGCGGTCAAAGCTCGCAAGTCGTTGAATTCCTTGCACGACTTTCTTTTCCCCAGTGTCCACAGCCCGATCCACAATATGTTGTGGTGAACGCTTCGTTAAAAACAACCTCTTGACGGAATCGCCTGATTCCAACTTAATAGGTTCCGATGTTGCTGCGGCAGTTGGACCGGAATTAACGAGGCCGGTTCTCTTCAAAAATCGAGCGTAGAATCAGGGTGTTGCATCCATGATGGATGACCGCCATGAGGGGCTTCGTGCGCGATTTTTATCTTCCGAAAAGTGACATCCGGGGCTGGCGATAATAAGCTGTTAATACTATATTTAGTGTTTGCAGCCACCATCACCACAATATACAGGAAAGACATCTCCGGATGACACTCCTGTGACGATATGGAAACGAGAACTGGCTGCGCTCCTCACGGCGCCGCCTGAGGTGGAAACTTGCGCCTTGGTCGACGGGGACGGGGCGCGCGAGCTAGAGGTTAGGGAAATGCGCATAGAACGCCGTTTCACGAAGGCAGGACAGAGCGCTTACGCGGACATCGAATTCCGCAAGGCGACGAGCGAGATCAAGAACCCGGACGGGTCGATCGTATTCCGCCTCGAGAACATCGACGTTCCGGCGCAGTTTTCCCAGGTTGCCGCCGACATCCTGGCGCAGAAGTATTTCCGCAAGGCCGGCGTTCCCGCCAAGCTGAAGAAGGTTGAGGAAAACGATGTTCCTTCCTTCCTGTGGCGTTCGGTTGCCGATGACGCGGCCCTGAAGGATGTTGCCAAGGACCAGCAGTATGGTTCCGAAACCGACGCGCGCCAGGTCTTCGACCGTCTCGCCGGCACCTGGACCTACTGGGGCTGGAAGGGCGGCTATTTCTCGTCCGAGGAGGACGCCCTCGCCTTCAAGGACGAGCTTGCCTACATGCTTGCCACCCAGCGTGTTGCCCCGAACTCGCCACAGTGGTTCAACACCGGTATGCACTGGGCCTATGGCATCGACGGCCCCGGTCAGGGCCACTTCTACGTCGACCCCTTCACCGGCAAGCTGGTGAAGTCAAAGTCGGCCTACGAGCATCCGCAGCCGCATGCCTGCTTCATCCAGTCCGTTGAAGACGATCTCGTCAACGAAGGCGGCATCATGGACCTCTGGGTCCGCGAAGCCCGTCTGTTCAAGTACGGCTCCGGCACCGGCTCCAACTTCTCCTACCTCCGTGGCGAAGGCGAAAAGCTGTCCGGCGGCGGTCGTTCGTCGGGCCTGATGAGCTTCCTGAAGATCGGCGACCGTGCAGCGGGCGCCATCAAGTCGGGCGGCACGACGCGCCGTGCGGCCAAGATGGTGGTTGTCGATATCGATCACCCGGATATTGAAGAATATATCAACTGGAAGGTGAAGGAAGAGCAGAAAGTTGCTGCCCTCGTCACCGGCTCCAAGGTCGTTGCCAAGCACCTCAAGGCAATCATGAAGGCCTGCGTCAACTGCGAAGGCGACAACGGCGATTGCTTCGATCCGAACAAGAACCCTGCCCTGAAGCGCGAAATCCGCGCTGCCAAGAAGGACCAGGTTCCGGAAAACTATATCGGCCGCGTCATCCAGTTCGCCAAGCAAGGTTACAAGGACCTCGAGTTCAAGACCTACGACACCGACTGGGATTCGGAAGCCTATCTGACGGTATCCGGCCAGAACTCCAACAACTCGGTCTCGATCAAGGACGACTTCCTGCGCGCAGTCGAAAACGACGGCGACTGGAACCTGACCGCCCGCAAGGACGGCAAGGTCATGAAGACCCTCAAGGCCCGCGACCTTTGGGAATCGATCTCCTACGCCGCATGGGCATCGGCCGATCCGGGCCTTCACTTCAACACGACGATGAACGACTGGCACACCTCGCCGGCCGCCGGCCCGATCCGCGCGTCGAACCCGTGCTCGGAATACATGTTCCTCGACGACACGGCCTGCAACCTTGCCTCGCTGAACCTGCTTCAGTTCAAGGATGCCGCCACCAAGCGCATCGACATCGCAGACTACGAACATGCCGTTCGCCTGTGGACGGTCGTTCTCGAGGTCTCCGTCATGATGGCGCAGTTCCCGTCGAAGCAGATCGCCGAGCGCTCATACGAATACCGCACGATCGGTCTCGGCTATGCCAACATCGGCGGCCTGCTGATGTCGTCGGGCATTCCCTATGACAGCGACGAAGCCCGTGCCATTGCAGGCTCGCTGACTGCGATCATGACCGGCATTTCCTACGCCACCTCGGCGGAAATCTCGTCCGAACTCGGCCCCTTCCCGATGTTCAAGCCGAACCGCGAAGCCATGCTGCGGGTCATCCGCAACCATCGCCGCGCCGCCTACGGCGAGACCACGGGCTACGAAGGCCTGTCGATCAACCCGGTCGCGCTGATCCACTCGGAAAACCCGGACCAGGATCTCGCAGCTCATGCCAAGAGCGCTTGGGACAAGGCTCTCGAGCTCGGCGAAAGGCACGGCTACCGCAACGCCCAGGCAACCGTGATTGCGCCGACCGGCACGATCGGTCTCGTCATGGACTGCGACACGACCGGCATCGAGCCCGACTTCG
This sequence comes from Rhizobium sp. BK399, assembly GCF_014194695.1. Taxonomy (GTDB): domain Bacteria; phylum Pseudomonadota; class Alphaproteobacteria; order Rhizobiales; family Rhizobiaceae; genus Rhizobium. The sequence goes on from NZ_JACIAH010000029.1 coordinate 15,534, forward strand.
CGCTGGTGAAGTTCAAGAAGCTTGCCGGCGGCGGCTACTTCAAGATCATCAACCGCGCCGTTCCGGAAGCGTTGCGGACGCTCGGCTACTCCGAGAGCCAGATCGCCGAGATCGAAGCTTACGCAGTCGGCCACGGCAACCTGAACCAGGCGCCGGCGATCAACCCCGGCTCGCTGAAGGCCAAGGGCTTCACCGACGAGAAGATCGAGGCGCTGAACGGCGCGCTGAAGCAGGCCTTCGACGTCAAGTTCGTCTTCAACCAGTGGACGCTCGGCGCCGACTTCCTGAAGGGCACGCTGAAGGTTACCGACGAACAGCTCGGCGACATGAGCTTCAACCTGCTCGAGCACCTCGGCTTCTCGAAGAAGGATATCGAGGCCGCCAACGTTCACGTCTGCGGCGCAATGACGCTGGAAGGCGCACCCTTCCTCAAGAACGAACACCTCGCCGTCTTCGATTGCGCCAACCCCTGCGGCAAGATCGGCAAGCGTTATCTCTCGGTCGACAGCCACATCCGCATGATGGCGGCCGCCCAGCCGTTCATCTCGGGCGCGATCTCCAAGACGATCAACATGCCGAACGACGCGACGGTCGACGATTGCAAGAGCGCATACATGCTCTCCTGGAAGCTCGGCCTGAAGGCAAACGCGCTCTACCGCGACGGCTCCAAGCTGTCGCAGCCGCTGAACGCCTCGCTGATCGAAGACGAGAACGATGAGGACGCGCTGGAGGATCTGCTGCAGCAGCCGGTCGCCGCCCAGGCCGTCACCATCACCGAGAAGATCATCGAGCGCGTGGTCGAGCGCGTCACCCGCGAACGCGAGAAGCTGCCGAACCGCCGTCAGGGCTACACCCAGAAGGCCGCCGTCGGCGGACACAAGGTGTATCTGCGCACCGGCGAATTCGGCGACGGCCGCCTCGGCGAGATCTTCATCGACATGCACAAGGAAGGGGCCGCCTTCCGTGCGATGATGAACAACTTCGCCATCGCGATCTCGCTCGGCCTGCAGTACGGCGTGCCGCTCGAGGAATATGTGGAGGCCTTCACCTTCACCAAGTTCGAGCCGGCCGGCATGGTCATCGGCAACGACGCGATCAAGAACGCCACGTCGATCCTCGACTACGTGTTCCGCGAACTGGCCGTCTCCTACCTCGGCCGCCACGACCTGGCGCATGTCGATACGTCGGACTTCTCGAACACGGCGCTTGGCAAGGGCATCCAGGAAGGCAAGACGAACCTCGTCTCGACCGGCTGGACCCGCGGCTACAAGCCGACGCTGGTAACGGGCAATGAACGTCAGGCCGGCGGTGAGCCGAAGGGCTCTGCTACCGCAGCTCCGGCGCGTGCTTCCTCCGGCGCCACGGTGACGTCCTTTGCCGGCGCTGCGGCCCGCAAGATCGAACCGACGCTCGCTGTCTCCTCCTCCGAAATCGTCGCCTTCAAGCGCGACTACGAGGAGCGGGCAAAGGAACTGGCCGAAGAGATCGCCGAGGAAGTGCTCGAAGAAGTCACGACCGAGGCGCAGCAGCAGGCAACCGCCCTCTTCTCCGACAAGGCAGCCGCCGACGCGGCTTCGGCCAAGACGGAAGCCAAGAAGGTCGAAGCCGAACGCCGCGCCCGCTCCATCATGCAGGGCTACACGGGCAACATATGCTCCGAGTGCCAGAACTTCACGATGGTCCGCAACGGGACATGCGAAAAGTGCGACACATGCGGGGCAACGAGCGGCTGCAGCTGATAGCTGATGCTCGATGCTGCAGGGAGCCACTGAGTTCTTCATTGCGCCGCTGGGAATGCCACTAAGGTGACCATCTTGGTCAACGCGCAGATATTTTCCGGGCACTTCGGTGCCCGGAAAATGTCTTAGGGAACAAAGCAGGAATCAACTTCGGCAGGTGAAAGGACATCGCAGACGCAGTAATTGCAAACTGGCACGGACATGATTACCAAGCTCGTTTCGTCTGGATACATGCCTCCGATCTGCGCGACCCGGAGAAGCCCCATGTCGTTGAGGTTTCATACGAGGGCGATGGCCCGAAGGGCTTCGAGATGTTGTCGTGCGTTAAGATCCAGGCATGCAAAGCCACGCCCCTTTCGTATCACCGCTGCTCATCATCAGATCAAGTTCCACGTCAATCAGGCTGGTCGTTTCGGCTACGCCGACCTGATCGAACCGGATTTCATCGGAGCAGAGAAGATCTCAATCCTTCAGCGTCTCAAGGATGCGGTCAAGAAGGCGGCTCCAGGCTCTAGGTTCACCCCCGTAACCTGATCCCAACCAGGGACTCGAAGGTCGCCAAGGTCGCTCTTGCAGCGACCAGATTTCCCATGCCTTCAGACCCGGACTGAGCTTCATTCGAACGCTTCCAGGCGCTCAGGTGTCCACAAGGGCATCGATGACCTTGGGAGGGAACCGTGCCCGGTTCTCAGCTGTACCACCGTAGTCATCCGTTCTCTCATTGTGCCGTTCATAGAGGAAGGTCGGGATCAAGCAGGTGCTGATGCCGTGCAGCTCCACTCGAAACCTGCCGACTGCGCTAGGCATGCCGCTTTGGCATAGTCTGCGACCGTCCGGGAGATGTCGCTCAGGTCCATTGGCCGAGGCGCGACGGTGTCTTGGAAACCGGACGGCGTGTACGCCTTTTGATGCCCGGGTTGATAGCCGACGGTGCCAACGGCAAGGCGCAACGATGTTTACGGGGACGGTTCCCAGGAAGCCAGCGCCGTGCTCACGGTTTCCAGCAACTCAGCGGAGTTGATGGGTTTCGTTAAAAATGCAACGGCGCCTCCATTCATTGCGTGAGTATTGCGCGCCTCCTCGTACCCGGACACGAAGATAGTTGGCATATTTATCCCCTTCGCCGCCATGACGCGTTGAAGTTCCAACCCATTGAGCTCCGGCATATTGATGTCCAAAATCAAGCAGCAAGGACCTGGAGTCGCAGCGTTTTCCAAGAAAAGCTCCGCGGACGCAAACACTGCCGGCTTCCATCCAGCAATCTGAACCAAATGTCCAAGTGACTCTCGGACGGACACGTCATCATCAACTATAAAAATAATTGGCTTTTCCGGATCGCTATTCGAGCGCGGCTGAACGAGCTTCGTAATCATTTCAACCACTCCTATGCTTTGATCAGTGGGTAGCTGGGCCCAAACCCTTCGGGAGAAGGGCCGTCCTTTTTCAGATAACACCCGCCATCATCCTGGTCAGTTGGGCCTCCGTTAAGTTCGATTTGTCAAATGTTCCAACGTGACGTCCGAGAAATAGCACAACAAAGGTGTCTCCGATCGCGTAGGCATGTTGCACGTTGTGGGTCACGAGTATCACGCCCACGCCCGCATCCTTGGCACGCCTTACATACCCGAGCACTACTTCGACCTGTCTGACCCCAAGGGCTGACGTCGGTTCATCAAGAATGAGGATACGACCGCCAAAATGGAGGGCTCTTGCTACCGCTACGCCTTGACGTTGACCGCTGGAAAGCGTCCCTATGGGAAGGCGCACGGAAGCTGAACTGACGCCGAAGTCGCGCAAAGCCTTCTCCGCGATAGCGATCGCTGCCTTTGAGTTGAACCGTCGGAACGGCCCCCAACCAATTGTGGGCTCACGCCCGAGGAAGAAATTGCGATATACAGGCATCATCGGTACGACAGCGAGATCTTGGAATACCGTGGCGATACCTCTGTCGCGTGCTTGGGCGGGAGAACCTAATTTCACATCGATCCCACCCACACGTATCGTGCCGAGGTCGGGCTTCTCTACCCCACTCAGAATGTGGATTAGCGTGGACTTGCCGGCCCCATTGTCGCCAAGTAAACAGACCACTTCTCCGCATCGGACGGAAAGACAAACGTCCCGTAACGCTGCCACATCACGGTAGAATTTTGTAACGTTCACCGTCTCAAGGTAGGGTTCGCCCGATATCGCCGCTCCTCCGTGGTTTCAAAGCTTTTAGCCTGGTGTAGTTATTTACCAGCACCGCGAGAAGGAGCACGACGCCAAGAAACGTCATGAACCAAACGTCGGGCAGTGGCGTGAAGAAAAAGCCTTGTTCGACCATACCGAACAAGAGAGCGCCCAAAAATGAACCGATCGGCGAGCCATACCCCCCCGTCAGCAGGGCGCCACCAATTACTGCGGCGGTCACCACTTCGAATTCCCGTCCTGTCGCCGCGTTCGCATCACTCTGATTGATCGCAAAAATGTCCAGTGCCGCTACGAACACTGTCGAAACTGCAACGGCTATATAGAGGGTCACTTTCACCACTTGCACTGGGACCCCCAACTGCAGCGCGGCACGGCGATCTCCCCCCGTCGCGAAAATCCAGTTGCCGAAGGCCGTTTTTTCGAGAACCCATGCGCCAAGCATTGTCACAACAAGCCACCAAACGAGCGAAACTGAGAACGGACCAATCGAAGACGCGAACAAAAACGAGAGTCGGTCCTCGCTGGCATGATCTCGAACTCCGTCGATCGTCGTCGTGCCAACGAGCATTCGCAGCCCGCCTTGGGCGATACCTCGAAGGATGAAAAGCATGGCAAGGGTTATGATGAATGAAGGAAGCTTAGTCTTGACGACCAAGATCCCATTGACCGCGCCAACAACTGACGCGATGAGAATGGCGGCTAAGAACGCGTCGGCGACCGGCCAACCGCCATACACCATCAAATAACCCAAGATTGATTGGCTCAGTGCGACGTTCGCCCCGACAGAGAGGTCGAATTCCCCCGCAACGAGCAGCAACGTCACGGGCGCGGCGATAATCCCTATCTCAGCTCCGACTTCCAGATAATTGCGCGTCATTGGTAACGTCAGAAACCCAGCGTGGCCGGTAAAGAAGGCAAAAAAACTGAACACCACGACAGTGCCAACCAGGGCGGTCGATTCTGGGCGAGCTAGTATTGACAAGCCGCTTTTCGCCCCCGCCTTCTCGTTGCACCCCTGTTGAGATGACGCTTCCATATCATACGCCCCAACGCTCGACTGTCATCGACCAGTGGCCTCGATATGATTCACGTTGCTTGGGGTAATAACTACGGGACCGGTGATCAGCCGGGCTTCGGCCGGTCGGATCGCTTGACGCACATATAAGTCTAACATGACCACCGGATAGTAGCCCTGCGCGTACTGCTGGGCATCGAGAGCAAAGTCAAGTTCTCCAGATTTCAAGGATCGAATTGCGCTGGCCGTCATATCGATCGTGCCCCAGTGGATATCCCGCGCCCGCTCCCCAAGGTCTGATCTGACCTGCATCATCGCCGTGATGCAGCAGCCGCCAATGGAAAAGACCGCATCGATCGATCCGTCTTTCTGTAGTTCCGACTCCGTGATCGATTTTATCCGATTGGCGTTGTTGAAATCCGACAGCGGGATTTCTGCCAGTGTCGACGTTCCCTTGAATGCTTTCTTAAACCCGTTCGTGCGCGCATCGAGGAAAGGTAAAGCTCCGGGAGGGGCAGTTATTATCAGCGCTTTTCTGGACCCGAATGAATTGAACTGGGCAGCGCCCATCTGGCCTTGTGTACCGGGGTCGTCGCCTACGAAGGCAAGCGCACCCACATTTGCAACCTGATCGCCACCCTGGTTTACGAGAATGACCGGAATGCCAGCATCCGACGCCTTCTTGATGGTGGCGTTCAATGACGATGGCGTCGGATCGGAAACTATGATCCCGTCAGGCTTCGCCGCGATCGCAGCTTCGAGATTTCGACGCTGCTGATTGGGATCGTTGAGGTTATTCTCCACGCCTCGATATTGGACGCTGAGGTCCAAATCTTTCCCGGCCTGCTCCAATCCTTTTATTACACTCACCCAATACGTATCGGACGGCGGAGAATGAGTTACCATAATGATGGTGGAGCTAGCGAACGCCAGACCTTGTGGCACCCAAATGGCTGCGGCTACGAGCGCCGCCAGCGCGAGTTTCCTCATATTAAATCCTCCCTCACATGCAAACGGGTGCTTTCAGGGAGCCGTGATTGTCAGTTCGCGGCCGGTCGGATGATATGTTTCATTTATCGCAAAACAGAATATAATTGTCAGCTAAAGATGGTATTTTCCGCTGAGCTGCCGGTGACTACCGAGGTGCAAGATCGCTGAGACACCGAAAGGACGTGAGGGCGGCGAGCAACAAGATCAGGAATACTGGCTTGAGCTTAACACTGTTTGTCGAGCATTGCGCCTCAAATAACGAAGCGACGTCCTAAATCTCACCTGTAGTTGTCGGATCCTTCACGGCGATGGTCGGTGTTTCGGCCGTGCTCTTTTGAAATGACCCTCGGCACTCATTTGCGACGAACCGTGGAGCTTGACGGATGGATTCCCAGACCTCGCCTGACCCGCGCGGAGGCGGTACGAACGTCCTTTGGGAAGACGGCGAGCGCATTCTCTCTCGAGAGGCGTTTCCTGATGGTGATGGGTCACCTCACAACTTTCTCACGTTGCGTCTAGCTTCACCCTATCCCCGACCTACAAGTATTGCCCAGCTTGAGAACGAGTATCAACTCAGAGATTACCTGGACAGTGCGTGGGCCGTCCTTCCAAAGGAATTCGTCCGGGAGCGGGATAAGACAATGCTAATATTGTCCGATCCCGGTGGCGAGGGTTTGGATCGCAAACTTGGCAAACCAATGCCAATCCTCCAGTTTCTCCATTTGGCTATAGAAACGGTTGCAGCGGTTCGGCAGATGCACCGGACCGGGCTTATTCATAAAAACCTCAGGCCGATTCATATCCTGGCGGATAGCGCCGGCGTTAACGTGCATCTTACTGGTTTCGGACATGCATCCCGACTACCTCGCGAACGCCAAGCTTTGGATCCCCCAGAGTTTATTGCCGGCACTCTTCTTTACATGGCGCCCGAGCAAACGGGCCGGATGAACCGCTCGATCGACTCGCGAAGCGATCTCTACACGCTGGGAGTGATTTTCTATCAAATGCTGACGGGGGAATTGCCATTTCCCACGTCTGACCCATTAGAATTGATTCATTGCCACATTGCTCGGGCGCCTCTTCCGCCGCACGAACGAATACCGAGTATCCCAGCCACAATTTCTAAAATCGTAACGAAGCTCCTGGCTAAAACGGCCGACGACCGTTACCAGACAGCCGCTGGCGTCGAATACGATCTCGGGCTCTGTTTAGCGGGCTTACAGACCGGTGGGCACATCAATCCCTTTGACGTGGGCTGTTTCGATATTCCTGATCGACTGTTGATGCCGGAGAGGCTTTACGGAAGAGAATTGGCAATCGCCTCGCTAGTGGACGCCTTTGGTCGCGTATCCACCACCGGAACTCCCGAGCTGGTAACAATTTGCGGCCATTCCGGCGTGGGAAAGTCCACACTATTCAACGAGCTACAACGGACATTGGTGCAATCCCAAGGCATGTTCGCGTCTGGCAAATTCGACCAGCAAAAACGCGACGCGCCATATGCGACTATCGCCCAAGCATTTCAAGGACCAATTCGCGGCTTGCTAAGCAAGGATGAAGCGGAGTTGGATCTCTGGCGACAGTCTTTGCTGGAAGCCTTGGGAACACAGGCGCGAGCCTTGGTCGATCTTATGCCCGAACTGGCTCTAGTCATTGGGAAGCAAAAAGCCGCTCCCAACCTTCCGGTACAGCAGGCCCAGCAAGCCTTTCAGATCGCCTTTCGCCGCTTCGTCGGAGTGTTCGCCACGGTAGGGCATCCCCTCGTATTGTTTCTTGATGACCTACATTGGGCCGACACCGCATCCTTGGATCTCCTCCAAGATCTAATGACACATGCCGAAATGCAGTACCTTTTGCTCGTCGCCGCCTACAGAGAAAGCGAACTTAGAGCCGGCCATCCACTTCTCTCAAGACTTCAATCAATCCGAGACGGTGGGTTCGAAAGCGAGTTGATCGTGCTGGGCGCGCTCGGTCGAAATGACCTTGAACAGTTTCTCGCCCAAGCGCTTCATTGCGACGAGTCGAGGGCAGCTCCATTAGCCCAGATTCTACACGAGAAAACTGGTGGTAACCCCTTTTTTATAAAGCAGTTCTTGTCTGGGCTCAGCGAAGAGGGTCTCGTTGCCTTCGATGCCCGCGAGCGTATGTGGTCGTGGGATACTGATACCATCCGGCGTAAGCAATATACCGCGAACGTAGCCGAACTGATGGTCAACAAGATCGGCCAGTTGCCTGCAGAGACACGTGCTGCAATGCAGCAACTTGCCTGCCTGGGTACCAGTGCGACGACTGCCACACTGTCCATGGTACTCGCAACGTCTGAGCGTGAAGTCGACGCTGTATTGTGGGAGGCAACCCGACGCGAATTTCTTGAGCACACCGAACGCTCGTACCGATTTATGCACGACCGAGTATTGGAGGCAGCCTACTCGCTCATTCAGCCGGAACATCGCGCCGAGACGCATCTGCACATTGGGCGTCTCCTGGTCTCGCAAACACGGGCTGAGCAACGAGAGGAGATTATCTTCGACATTGTCACTCACCTCAACCGCGGAAAAGAATTGATCGTTTCGGATGAAGAGCGAGCCCAACTTGCTGAATTGAATCTGGCGGCTGGCAGACGTGCGAGGGCGTCGACGGCTTACCATCAGGCACTAAAATATTTCGCGGTTGGCGCATCGCTACTCACGGCCAAGATGTGGGAGGACCGTCATCTGACCGCGTTCGCCCTGGAATTGCACCAGGCTGAATGCGAGTTTCTCGTCGGAAAGATTGAATCTGCTGATGATCGGCTAGCTAGGCTTTCATTGAGATCAGCGAACACTCTCGATCGGGCGAGCGTGGCATGCCTGCGCATCGACTTGTACTCCACCCTCGACCAATGCGACAAAGCCGTCGGCATATGCATTGAGTATCTGCAGTCTTTGGGGCTCCATTGGACTCCCCATCCAAGAAGGTCCCAAGTCAAGCGCGAGTACGACAGAATTTGGAAAAACCTTGGAGATCGGACGATCGAGGAACTTATCGATGTGCCGTTGATGACCGACGAGGTCGCCCTCGCTACGTTGGATGTTCTAACGCGAGTATTACCGTCGGCTCTCTTCGTTGATGCCAACTTTCTCTCGCTGGCTATCTGTCATTCGGTCAACATTAGCCTTGAGCGGGGACATGGCGACGGATCATGTGTCGCTTACGTCTTTTTTAGCAAAATAGCGGGACCACAGTTCAATGACTACAATGCGGGGTATCGGTTCGCGAGCCTCGGCTATCAACTGGTGGACAAGCGCGGTCTTGAGAGGTTTCGCGCTCCCGCTTACCTCTGGTTCGCGCAATTTTCACTGATGTGGATGGAGCACGTCCGTGCAAGTCGGATCGTGGTTATGAAGGCATTTGAGACCGCGACGAAAGGCGGCGACCCAACTCTCGCGGTATATTGTTGCGACAACCTCAATACCAATTTGCTCGCCGCCGGAGATCCCCTCGAAGAGGCGGAGCGCCAAGCCGACGTCGGCCTTGAGCTTGCTGAGCGCGCTCGTTACGGCCACATCGTGGACATCATGAAGGCGCAGCTCGGCGTTATCCGAAGTTTGCGCGGACTTACATACAGATTTGGCTCCTTCGACGACGAACAAATCGCTGAGAGCGACTTGGAAGAGCGCTATGCAATCGACCCTTCCACCAAGCAACCCGAGTGTTGGTATTGGATTCGGAAGCTGCAAGCACGCTTTTTTGCTGGGGATTTCTCCGTGGCCTTGAACGCCGCTGCGAAAGCGAAAAAACTACTCTGGACTTCTGCCGCAATGTTCGAACTGGCAGAGTACCATTTCTACGCAGCCTTATCTGTAGCTGGAAATCAGCGTAGGATTGGAGCCGCAGCTACCAAGGCCGGCATCGATGTTCTGGGTGCTCATCACAGACAGCTAATGGCGTGGGCAGGGAATTGCCCAGAAAATTTTGAGAACCGCGCCGCTTTGGTCGGCGCCGAACTTGCAAGACTCGAAGGGCGCGATTTCGAGGCCCAGCGACTTTACGAACTCGCGATCCAATCTGCTCGCGCAAACGGGTTTCTCCATAACGAAGCGATAGCCTATGAAACTGCCGCACAGTTTTACGGCGCCCACGGCTTTCAGGAGTTCTGCGATACCTACCTTACGAAGGCGCGAGACTGTTACCTACGCTGGGGCGCGCTAGGCAAAGTGAAACAGCTTGAGTCGCTCCATCCCCAGTTATTGAACGCTAAGCAACATCGTTCGGGCCGCGAGGAGCCGGGAGCTGCTGGCAACTCAGACCTTGAAGGCGTCGATGTCGATGTCGACGCTGTTCTCAAGGCATCGCAGGCACTGTCGAGCGAAATTTTACTGCCTCATTTGGTTGAACGTTTAATGACGATCGCCATGCAGACAGCAGGTGCCGACCGCGGGCTCCTGATCCTACCCGATCCGAGTGGGTACAGCATCGAAGCTGAGGCTGTGCTGGAAGGAGACTCGATTGTTCTGCGTCATAAAGATTTCACAGCTCCACCAGTTCCTCGATCCATCATCCGATACGTCATGCGAACCCAAGAAACGCTGATCGTTGACGACGCCGCCGAGCACCACCTTTTTTCCGATGATCCCTACATGACCGGGCAGAGCCCACGGTCAATCCTGTGCGTCCCACTTATTCGTCAAGGCTATCTGAGTGGTCTTCTCTATCTTGAAAATAGTTTGGCATCGCACGTTTTCACGAGCGATCGAGCGCGGCTCTTGGAGCTCATGGGGACGCAAGCTGCTATCTCACTGGAGAACACTCGTCTTTACGGAGACCTTCAAGAACGCGAATCTCGTATTCGGCGCCTCTTCAACGCCAATATCATTGGGATATTCACCTGGAACCTCGACGGGAGGATCATTGATGCTAATGATGCATTCCTTCAGATTGTTGGCTACGAAAGTGAGGATCTGGAGGAAGGTGACCTACGCTGGAAGAGCCTGATGCCGGGCGAGTGGGATCCAGAAAACGATCGTGTGATGGAGGAGATGCGCGCGACCGGCGTCGCTACCCCGTTTGAGGGAGAATACGTCAAGAAAGATGGTTCACGGGTTCCCGTTCTGATTGGTGCCGCGTTTTTTGACGGACGACCAATGGAAGGTGTTGCGTTCGTTATCGACCTTACGGATCGCCGGCGGGCCGAGGGATTAGCCCGTGACAGCGAGCGGCGCTACCACGAGAGCCAATTGGCTCTCGCACACGCGAACCGTGTCTCCGCCATGGGACACTTGGCAGCGTCCATAGCCCATGAGCTGAACCAGCCTCTCTCGGGTGTAGTCGTTAGCGCCGAAACAGCGATTATGCTTTTGAACGACGAGCCTGACTTGCCCGAAGCCCGAAAGGCCCTTGCTCGCGTCGTGCGCGACGGCACCCGCGCCGGTCAAGTTTTCGGCCGGATCCGTACGCTCATCAAAAAGGCGCCTCCGCAGAAATCGTCACTCGAAATAAACGATGTTATCGATGAGGTCATCAGCCTGACCCGAAGTCAGGCGCAGAAGAGTGGCATTCTACTGGAGGCAAAACTCACCAAGGGCTTGCCGCCTGTCCAAGGCGACCGGGTTCAGTTGCAGCAGGTAGTACTGAATCTGATCATGAACGCACTGGATGCTATCAACGACTTTGCCGGTGGGCGGGGCGTCATCTTAGTCAGTTCGGCCAAATCCCAGTCGGGTGGAGTCCACGTATCAGTCCAGGATTCTGGGCCGGGAATTGCGAAGGAAAATTTAGAGCGGGTTTTTGGGGCGTTCTACACCACGAAGCCCGAAGGATTGGGAATGGGCCTTTCGATTTGCCGGTCGATCATCGAGTCGCATGGCGGCAAGCTGTGGGCCGAGCCAGCTTTGCCGACAGGGGCCGTCTTCAATCTTCATTTTCCTACCCCAGAGGAAAAACGCATCACAGATTCACCAAACGTCGACGGTACCGCGACGGCACCCACCGATAGAACCGTCGGCGACTGAAATTTAGCTTCCTGTCCTCCGACACGATCATTACTGATCTTCTTCGTCTGTTCCGGCGTCGAGAATACCGCTGAGAGCTCCTGCTTCCATTGCACTTAGGTATCAGCCAGACGGCGCCGCTAAAGCGCTCGCCGTCAATCGTACTCTCGTCCAATACGCTCCCGCCGAATTGCAGATAATTTTCAGGTGAAATTTGCAGCCGGCTGGCCCGGCGTTCACGGTTGGAGAGCACGGATGTCCACAGATCCCAGAACGATTGCAGGAGTGGGAATTCCAGACAGCACGATGGCCCAGGCAGCGACAGAACTCGTTCGTGACGCTGAAACGGAGCTCCTTTATCACCACTCCAGACGAGTTTTCCTCTTTGGCGCGCTGACTGGCGAACGACGGGGCGTCACGTATGACGCCGAGCTACTCTACATCGGGGCAATGTTTCATGACATGGGCCTTATGGATGCACATGCGAGCCCCAACGAACGCTTCGAGGTGGATGGAGCGAATGCCGCCCGAAACTTTCTCCAATCATATGGATTGCCCGAGCGGGATGTCGACGACGTATGGGATTCGATTGCCCTACATACGACGCCGGGGATCCCGAAGCACAAGCGATCCACTGTGTCCTTGGTTGCTGCAGGCGTCGAAATGGACGTCCTCGGCATCGGCTTCGAGGAGTTCACGTCCAAACAGCGGAACGAGGTATGTGCGTGCCATCCGCGGGGCCTGAAATTCAAGCAAGGCATCCTTTCCTCATTCTGCATGGGCACCATCCGAAAACCTGAGACGACTTTCGGAAACATCAAGGCGGACGTACTTTCGAAAATGGACCCGACCTAGGCCGTAAACTCATAAATTCTCTTGGCGTATTGCGTTCGGCGTGATTCAAGGCTTCCGAATTAGGAGCTATCATGACACGCCGCCGCTACGAA
>NZ_JACIAH010000030.1 GCF_014194695.1 Rhizobium sp. BK399
CCGAAGGTCGTACCGGATACCAAGCTCGGCGATGCTGTGTCCTACACCCTGAACCAATGGGATTACCTGACGCGTTACACCAGCGACGGCAGGATACCGATCGATAACAACATTCTGGAACGCGAGATCAGAGTTTTTGCCACCGGAAGAAAATCGTGGCTGTTCAGCGATACCGCTGACGGAGCCAGGGCCAGCGCCGTGATCTACAGTCTCATGCTAACTTGCCGCGCCTGCGGCGTCGACCCGCTCGCCTGGCTGCGCCACGTGCTCACAGAGTTGCCGCAGCGGGGCGATGCGGCGGAAATCGGCGACCTGCTGCCGTTCAACTTCTCCAAGACTACTGCCGCCGGATAGAGCCGGATCTCGCTACCAATGCGCGCACATTCATCGGTCTTGCCGTCGTCAATGCGCATCGAAAATCGCGCTTACCGTTGAACGCCTCGATGAATGCGCTATCGGTCGGTTTGCCAGGGCGTGAGAAGTCCAGCGTGACACCTTTCGCATAGGCCCAAAGATCCAGATCCCGGGATACGAACTCGGTGCCCTGATCGACGCGGATCGTCTTGTGATAGCCGACCTGGCGGCATACCCGCTCGAGCGTTTGCACAACATCTTCACCGCGATAGCTGTGCCTTGGGTCAAGCACAGGGGCGTAGCGTGAGAAGGTGTCCACCACGGTCAGAACGCGTAGCTTCTTGCCGGTGGCGAGCTGGTCGTGCACAAAGTCCATCGCCCATACATCATTCGGCCCTACCGCCATTTGCCGATCCTCCCGCAGCTTGGCTTTCACCCGGCGTTTCGGTGTCTTGTTACGCAATTGCAGGCCCAAGTCCCTATAAATGCGGTAGGTCCGCTTGATGTTGGCACCCCAACCCTCGCGCACCAGCAGCACATGCACACGACGATAACCGTACCGGACACGGGTCTCGCAGATCTCACGGATACGACGCTCAAGACCGGCCTGATCGGCACGGCGGGAGGTGTAGTGGTGGGTCGACCGATCGAAGTCCAGCGCCCCACAGGCACGCCGGATCGAGATCGCCCAGTCCTGGCACATGCCTTTCACCATCTCCCGCTTGCGAGCAGGCCTTAGAGCTTTCGGCGAATGACGTCCTGCAACATCTCGCGGTCCAACGTCAGATCCGCGACGATCTTCTTCAGCCGTGCATTCTCGTCCTCGAGCTGCTTCAGCTTCTTCATCTCCGGCGGCAGCATGCCCGCGTATTTTTCCTTCCAGTTGAAATAGGTCGCCTGGCTGATCCCCGCCTTCCGGCAGATCTCGGCGACCGTCACGCCTTCATCACCCTGCTTCAAAATGAACGCCTTCTGTGCGTCCGAAAACTGCGATGCTTTCATCGTCTTCCGTTCCTTTCCCAGCCAGGAAAAATGCACCGGAAAACTCTAGCCAAAACTGGTACAGTTTGAAGGGTTCAGATCACAAGCGACCTGCGTGTTTCCGGTCGTCGCCTACAAAGCTTTCACCGACGTTCGCTTGAGCAATTTACAGGGCACAAGGCGTCTGCTCGGACGAGCCTTGTTTCCCGCAACTACGCTATTCAACAATTCCGCCCCTTCTAAGCCCAGATCGTAATAAGGCAAGGCCGCAGTGGTAAGTTCCGGCTTCAGCGCCTGGTAAAACGTCCGGAAATCGTCAAAGCCGACGATACTGACATCCTCAGGAATGCGAAGGCCCAATGCCATTGCCGCAATGTATATTTGGATCGTCATTTCGTCATTGCCGCTCATGATTGCGGTCGGTCGATCGGTTTCCCGTAGCATCTCCGTTGCAACGGCAAGAACGTAGTTCTTCTCCGCTCCGACCGGTCCTTCCATTCCCAGTCGGCGAGGCCCAAAGTGGTCAATATTCGCTGCCGAACGCCCCTATCGAAATCCGGCTTTCTGGCCCGCTGGAGGGTAGCAAGATTGTCGCCACGCAAGGTGGCGAGCTTGCCTTCGAGGCAAGCATCGCCGACGGTGTCCTTTCCATCCGGCTAGCCCAGGACGATGGCTCAATCCAATACATGGCGACGCTTGGCAACGGGAAGGACCTTCGGCTGTTTCATGACAGCGGGATCGACGAGATTTTTGCCGACAGCGGAGCGGTTTGCGGAACCCGCCGCAGCTATGCGAATGTCGAACCTGATCAGCTCGAGATCTCATCCTCCGCTTCAGCGTGGGTATTTGAAAGGCATCCGAGATGATTTTCTGGTGCGGCGAAGCTCTGATCGATGGACGTCCCACGTGACGACAATAGGGGAGACAGCTTTGTCCGTCCTCTGTTGTGTCGGAATCGGCGACGTCGTTTCTATCAAGGTTGGAAAGATCACGCTGTTTGCGGCCAGCCTTGAACCCGCCGCGTGAGTATCGAAACTTGCACTCGAACACGGGGTTATGGATCAGGAAGCGCCTGCACGGCACTATGATGCGCTGAAACTGCGCCGGTAATCGAGAATGACCCACAGATGGGGGGAGCCGCCCGTAGCGGCATACTGCTCGTCGCTGTGGCGGCCGGATGAAAGCAACCATGCTTCGATTCGGGTGATCTCAAACTGTACAGCGGAGCCTTAGTCTGAGGCACCATCAGCTTACGTCTGGCTCAAATTTCCGGCATTATGGAGCAGTTGCCACAAACCGGATTAAAGGCTCATGGCCCCTTGGGGTGGAATAGACAAATTTAAGGTGATGGTTCTCGGCCGGTGTGTTGGCCGACTAAGCAGGGTCGATCATGCTGACCACTCTGGCGACAATTTCGTCGATGGTGGAGGCATCCAGCGTGTCGACATGTTTGGCAGTCTTTTGCTTCACCCGTTCCAGGATGTCGAGTGCTCTTACCTGATTGCAGAGAGCCACACCGGTCGTTTTGTGGCCTGAGATATTGACCGCAAGACCGGCTTTGCGGGTGAACGCACCGCCCGTCGTAATGGGAACTGTAAGGCACATGCCGACCATATTGATTTCACGAGGGGTGATCACGACACAGCAATGATCATCCCTCATTTCATTGCCTACAACGGGATTAAGATCGATGAGAAAGACGTCGCCACGCTTTGGAATGTTGCTTCGGACCATCAGAACACTTCGTTACCAACGGGCTTGCTAACATTCCACGAGGCCGCTTCTTTATTGAGCGCAGCCATTTCATCTGCTCCTTCGAGCAGCTCAGCCAGCGTATATCTTTTCTTTCCCTGCTTCGGGGTCGCCACAAGAGACCCATTATTGACAACCAAGGTCAACTCTGTGCCGACTTCGACGCCGAGCATCTTCAAAAGCGCGGGAGGAATGCTAAATACGGTCGCGCCGCCCTGACGGCGAATCTTTGCTGTGTTACTCATCTGATGAACTCCAGTTTGTGCTACTTAAATAGCACATTCTTTGAATGAAGCAAGGTTGCCCTCGCAAGCTTCATGGATATTTTTAACTGGACTGTCACGCGTAAAAGCAATTCGAATCGACTCCGAATGATATCCCTGGTATCGGTCCTCTCGTGTTCAGATCGATACGAATAGAGCGCTGACCTTCTGCCTCCGTCCTTACGACGGAGCGGTCCGCTTATGTCTCGCGTATCAAACGGAAGCCTGAACATGCTCCGAAGCGAATTCCCATCCTGAGGCCGAACTCCTACGACCCCTTCTCGGCAGGAGACCGGAGGTTCGAAATACGACCGTTGCGCCTGGCCTGACCCGAAAGAGGGCTTCGGGCAGCATCCGCTGCTCCGCCCTGATGGCCGCGATCTCGACCCGGAGAGGGTCTGGTCGCTAACCGAGGACGATGCCTACGGTCTGTTCGTTGATTTCCGCTGGGTCGACAACGGGGGCAATCCGTTTTGCCCGCGCTGCGGCTGTCTGGAGCCGTACAGCGTCCGACGTCGCCGCTTTCGGTGCTCGGAGCCGGAGTGCTGCGCCGAGTTCTCGGTGACGTCCGGAACCGTGTTCGCCAACCGGAAGCTCTCGTTCAAGAAGATCATCATGGCGATCTGGGAGGAGGTCACGACCGCCAAGGGCATGGCGGCGCTCCATCTGAGTCTCAAGCTCAATGTCCAGTACAAGACCGCCTATGTCCTGCTGCAGAAGCTTCGCGAGGCCGTCGGCCTCCGCCGCGACGCGATCAGACTCCAGGGCACGGTGCAGATCGACGGGAAGTACGTCGGCGGCGTCCTTCGCAAGGCGAACAAGAAGGAGGAGCGCAAGGACGGTCGCAAGAAGGAGAACCAGAACGGCAAACGGATGTGCGTCCTCGCGTTAAGAGAGGCGAATCGACACGCTCCGAACCGGACGCTGACGCGTGTGATCATGGACGAGAACGGCAAGGATGCCTGGGCGGCCGTGGCCAAACATGTCGATCCGAAGGCGCTCCTGATCGCCGACGAGCATAAGGCGTACGACGATCTTATCGGCCTTGTTCAGTTGACCCGCGTGAACCACAGCATGCAACCAGGAGGACGACGGCACGAATTCGAACGTGATCGAGAGCTTCTTCAGCCGTGTCGAGAAGGCCTGCAAAGGCATCAACCACCGCTTCTCGACGAAGTACCTCGACTGGTACATGGCGATGCTGTCATGGAAGGAGGACACGCGCTACATGGGCTTGCGCTGGCAATTCGCCGATCTCCTCCGAACCATCGCCAGCAGGCTGACATCGCGCAACCTCTGCGGCTACTGGCGGTGCGCCGCTTAGAACATCGTCGACCAGGTCTGGCTGCAAGGCGAGCCGCCGGACTAACGGCTGATTTCCCAGAGGTGGCGACGACCGTGTGCGGTGCCAGCCTGTCGCACCAGTCCCTGCTTCACTAAACCATTCAGCGTTGCGGAGAACCGACTGGTGAGGGCGGACTCCAATCGTGACGCCTCGCTCCCGAGATCGCTCTCGTTTGCGAACCTGTCGGCAATCTCCGCTGTCGTCGTCGGGCGCTCTGCGCGGCGAAGGATGTCGAGTACGATATGGCGGTTATTCCTGCCCTTGAGAAGTTCGGTGACGCGACTGCTTGCTGTTTCCCTCGACGACGTGCGGCTTGCCTTCGAAGGTGGCGCAGCCAGCTCGAAACCGGGGTCATAAACTCTGATCACCGTCTCGAATGCGGATTTCTGAGCTTCGAGGACGACAATCTCGCGCCGCAGCTCTTCCATCTTGCCGTCGATCTCGACCAACTTGGCTTTCAATTCGTCTAAGACTTCCACCATACTCAGCACTCCCGAGGCACCCTCAGGAGATAGCATCGGCCGTCAGGGGAATCTTGTGGCAACTGCTCCATAATGCCGCAAATTTCTGAGGGGGCCAATGACGTGAAAGCGGAAACCCTGCGGAGCAAAGACGATCTCTGGTGCAGTACCAAAAAGAGAGGCTAGCGCTGAACGGACATACCTGGTCCCGTAGCCCTGTCGCGTCGGCGCAACTACGTTGGGGCCACCCGCCTCCACCCACTCAAGAGAAAAGGTTGGTGTGTTGCTTGCTGAAACTTTCCAATCGATATTGACGCAGCCATTACCGACTGAAAGCGAGCCGTACTTGATGGAATTGGTGATGAGCTCGTGTAGACAAAGAGCAATGGTCGTTGCAGAGGCGCGACTGATTGTTACATCGGGACCGTGGGTGTGGATACGCATCAACTCCCTAGTGTTGTATGGCGAGACCGTGACGTCAATGACAGACACCAAGGACACCTCATCTCCGCCTGCATCAAAAAGGGCAGTGTGCACATCCGACAGCGCTCTCAGCCGACCCGAAAAGTCTCCGGCCAAGTCCTCTGCAGTTACTGCGCCGCGCTTCGTCATATGAAAGATAGACGTCACGCTAGCAAGTATATTTTTTATGCGATGATTAAGTTCGTGCCGCAGTTCAACCTCTCGTTCGATGGAGTCGCGGACCTGCTTCTGACGTAGTCGAACAAGAAGGTTGGATTGGATGCTGTTGACCAGTTCCAGCTGGCTGATCGGGCGGATATGGAATAAAAGACGGGCTCCCGGCCATCGATTTTGCAGCTGCGTGCGAATCTGCTTGATGGGCGCCGACCGCTCCAGGAGCACGAGTATCGGCACCTCTGACCAATCGGGCTGTCTGACGACATAGTCCGCAACGTTGGCAACGGCCGTTGGCGTCAGAGCCTCATGCGTGATGACTATGACGCCGGGAACTTGCCATAGAAAACGGACCATGTCCTCTATTTTGCACTGTTCGACCCGAATATCTTGCTCACGAAGGGAAGCAGCTATGTAGTCGGAATCCTTGCGAAAAGGAGCTAGCACAAGAACCCAGTCCAGCTCGCCCTCGGTCGGTGCTGCGTTCATTTTGGATCAGGGAGCGGATTGTAGGGCAGCACACTTACGTTGCCGCTCTCGATCAGCAACTCCTGGATATTAAGGTCGTGAGGACCGTGACGCTTCTTCACTACGGTAATGTTTCGGCGCAAACGTCCTTCGTGCTCCATTATGCGCAGAAGAAGAACGGTGTCGCCGAGGAAGCTGACGTCAACGTCGATTCCCACGTTCTGACCTATCAAACCATGCTGGGCTACGATTAACATGGTCAGCACACCGGAGCGAGCGAGGAACTTTAGCAGCGATTGAATATCGCGAACTGCCTTTTCCCGATGTGGCAGCGAGTTCAAGTAACCGGTTAAGCTATCGATAACTACCACGCGAGCCTTGTTCTGGGTAACGGCATCCTGAACAATTTGGCCGAACTCACCCGGCGAGATTTCATTTGGATTGAAGTCACGCAGAATGAGCTTGCCTTCCTTGTGGAACTGCCGCAACTCCATCCCTAGGCCCTCGGAGCGCCGGAAAAATGTCTCCAACCGCTCCTCGAACAGGAAAAGCGCCACGCTTTCCCCTCGTTGTAGCGCGGCCGTTGCATAAAGAGATGACATCGTCGACTTGCCGGTCCCAGATTGTCCAATGACCAGGGTTGTGGTCCCCGCCTCCTGACCCCCACCGAACATATCATCAAGCGCTGCAACTCCCGACTTTATCAGTTCCGGCTTGGCAAGCTCCGATGCCGTGTTCGGCATAATCCGAGGAAATACGACAACACCCTCGCCTTCCCGGATGGCCATGTCGTGATAGCCGTCCGCGACCGGAACCCCCCGCATCTTGGAAATCTCAATGCGGCGGCGAACGCCGCCATACTCCTCTAACGCTTTGTCGAGCCGTATGACCCCATGTGCAAGACCCTCCACTTCCTCCCCGCTACGGTCATAGCCGGCAACCTGCGTATCAAGGAGCAACGCAACGACGTTCCGTTTAGCTAGAAACGACTTAAAGCCAATCAACTCGCGCCGAAACCGGGGGGAATCCCCGGTGATCAAGCGGATTTCTAGAAGCGAGTCATAGACAAGACGGCGGGGTTTGTGCTCATCGATTGCTGCCTCGATCGCCTTTCGCGTCTCATCGAGGCGAAGGTCGGACGTTAAGAATATGCTCTGATCATCAGCCTCGCTGACCGTCCCGGAGGTCGTCAACTCTTCAATTCGGATCCCGTCAAGCGACCAGCCATGCGAATTGGCGATAGCCCTGAGTTCCGCGGATGTTTGAGAAAGCGTTACGTAGATGCAACTTTCGCCAGCCTCGACGCCCGCGCGCAAGAATTGAAGTGCCGCGGTCGTCTTCCCAGACCCAGGCGCACCGTGGAGTATATAAAGATTAGACGCGGGCAGCCCTCCGCGCAAAATCGCGTCAAGGCCTTCTATCCCCGTGCTGACAACAGCAGGCGTTCCTCGCTTGGCCATTTCTCATCTTTCGCAAAAGACATTGGACGCACTTGGAAAACGGCGCGTCATCATCGTTGATAGATGATGGGATGGTTTATATGGGACTCTGCGGAAACATCAAGGCCAGCACGTGATCGCTTTAATCAGCGCAGTGTCCTTGACGGGGTTAAACACGAGGTGACAGGCTTGAATGTCCGCCTCTGGCACCACACCAATTATCAGAATCCCTACCGTAACTCGCGGACGTCGCCTTGCTCACTTCGTGAATGCCGAGGAGAAGCGAAAGTTCCCTTTGGAACCTTCGGAGCGGCCCGAGGGCGTGCGAGAAGATAGGTCCGCTCGGTTCTTCTAACGGATTCGACAGCTCAACTTGGAGCTGCTCGACGAAATGCACTGACATTCGACCAGTTAGTATGCGCAACAGGATGAACACAATGATTTCTAAAGAAATTTATGTGAAGCTATGGCAGGCAAAGGACGGTCGATATGAAGACGATCCAGATAAGGCTTGCAGAAATCATTGAAGCGTTGAGCAAGGCCCTCGACATGACGGAGGGGCAGCCGCCCGGGCATTGCATTCGTGCCTGCTTTATTGGAACGCACATCGGTCAGGAAATCGGCATACCGGACACCGAACTGCAGGAACTCTATTATACTTTGCTGCTCAAAGACCTCGGCTGCAGCAGCAATGCTGCGCGCATCTGCGAGCTCTATTTGACCGACGACCTTTCCTTCAAGCGTGATTTCAAGCTCGTCGATGGCAGTCTTTCCCAGGTACTACGCTTCGTGCTTGGCCATACAGGCCTGCAGGCTGACCTCGCGCAGCGTTTCCGTAGCATTCTTAACATCATGCAGAATGGCGGCGAGATCGTCACAAACCTCATTCAGACTCGTTGCCAGCGCGGGGCTGAGATCGTCCGGCAAATGCGCTTCTCGGAAGCAGTCGCCGCCGGCGTGCTCAATCTTGACGAACATTGGAATGGCGGTGGCCGGCCACTTGGAATTGGCGGCGAGGCAATTCCCCTGTTCTCACGGATCGCCCTGCTGTCGCAGGTGGCCGATATCTTCCAGATGAGCGGCGGCCCCACGGCAGCCATAACCGAGGTGCGCAAGCGTGTAGGCACTTGGTTCGATCCGGCGCTTGCGGCCGCCTTTGAGCGCGTCGCCGCCGACCCGACCTTCTGGGAAACCCTTCGGTCGGATGTGTTGGAGACCGTTGTGCTGGAAAGCGAGCCCGGCCGGGAAGCAATCATGGCCGATGATGACTATCTGGACGACATCGCCGCAGCCTTTGCGCGAGTGATCGACGCAAAAAGCCCTTACACCTCCGGCCACAGCGATCGCGTCGCGCTCTTTACCGACATGATCGCCGAAGAGATGGGCATCGATGCGGGCAATCGACGGTTCCTGCGGCGCGCCGCCCTACTCCACGATATCGGTAAGCTCGGCGTTAGCAACAGCGTGCTCGACAAGCCTGGCAAACTCGACGACCAGGAATGGCAGGCGATGAAACGTCATGCCGCGTTCTCGGAGGAGATCCTGTCCCATATCGGTGCATTTGCCGACGCAGCTCGTATCGGCGGCGCTCACCACGAGCGCCTCGACGGCACAGGCTACCCGCGCGGGTTGATGGCGGACGAAATTCCAATGGAAGTGCGCATTGTGACTACGGCTGACGTCTTCGATGCTTTGACGGCGGACCGGCCTTATCGGTCGGCGATGCCAATTACAAAGGCAATTGCGATTCTTTGGGAGGATGCCGGGCGATCTCACGATCCGATTTGCGTCGAAGCTCTGGAACGTGCGATCGCCAGAACCTCCCTGAGACAGGTAACGGAGATCACGCATAGCGCTGCTTGAGCTGAATTCGGCTAAACGCCTCTAGTTACACTGAGCCGCACGTTTACCACTGTCTAGAAACGTTCGTGGTTTCGAGGCACGAAAGGATCGGTAGCGCGCGTCGCCTCGGTAAGATGTTCTGTAGCGGCCAGATTATCGCCAAATGGCTTGAGGCGTAGAATGCCGCCCTGATGATGCCTTTCTTCGAAGCCTCCGGATGCGAGAGCAGTTCGAAATACAGTCACTGAAGGCACCATTTGTACGGCTGTTCGGCTCTGAGGCGACCGCCTCGAACAGCGCCGAAAAGTCATGCTAGCGGTGATGTAGCGGGCTATGCGGGTCTCAATCCCTGAGGCTTCACAACACGACCTCAAACTTCTGCGGACGCTCCCATTCGGACGAGCCAGGCTTGAAGCCAGCCGGGAGGGAGGATTACGGATAAGAACGCCGTCGCGAGATCAGAGGAGTCGGCTTCGGGAACTCGTAGCCAGAAATGGGAAATTGCTCCCCCGAGCATCGCGACGAAACGATCTTCAGCTGGCGACAGGTCGAGCCCGCGTCGCTTAGATATCATGAACGTAAGCGGGCGGATGTGCCACGCATGGCGCTGGATCTGGGAGAGGACCCCTTTTTCAGATCTTCGGAAACAAGATCTTCCGGATATGACCCCAACCCAACCCAGCTTTAAGCAAATCGTACTTTGCTCCCAGCTCGTTGACGCGCCATTGTCGCTCGCCTGCGACTGATACAGCCGACTTCTCCGCGTTAGGCTGATTGTCAGTGACGACAATCTGGACGTGGCACCTTAGCTCGACTCGAGACCACCGCGCCCGGCATAGCCAGGGGATGTGAAGGACCGCAGACCTTGACCATGCGGGTGTCGCACAGCCAGTGTCTCTCGACAGCGCTGGGCTTTAACTCCGGAGCTAGCATACAACGACGACATTCGGGAACAACCGTGACCCCCCTGCGTTACGTTCGCAGCCGAGCGTAAGCGTAATTGGAGCGCGGTGCTCTCCTTATCCTCAGGTGTCCTGAGGTCGCTTCCAGCCTTCGAGCTGTGACGCGGGGTTCGAATCCCTGCCTCGGCTACCAAACCAATATTGCCATCGACATCGGTTCGCTTAACTCAACCAACACTACATGCTTCGCCGAGCTCCGGAATGATTGCAACTTATGCTCCGTGTCGTGTGGTGACCCTCCCCCATCACAGGAAACGACTTCCCTGAGATTCCTGCGCCGCCTGCAGCGCATCGGAGCAAAGGAGGTTAGGCTCATTACATTACAGCTGTCGCCGCCGTCCGGTCAGGGCGAAGCAAGGGCGGCGACGTGAAATTTTGCATCCAAAGCATTCTCTAACACACGGCAGTTGACAGAATATATCGTTCATTCCCGTCTGACACCAAACCTTTGGGAACGGCCTCGGCGCGCTTCCTGAAGCGCCGCTATCGCACCGAGCCACTTGCTTTCGAGAACATCATGAATCGCGAACCCGATCTTGTCCGCGCTAAAATCCATATTTTCCAGTTCGCCAATGAGTGCGGTTAGTTTGGGATCGACGATGTTGTAGAGTTCGTCACCATTGTTGGATCGCACATTTGCCATCGTAGACACCCCTCCAAGTCTGGCGGGAGAGAATGGCCTCGCGGCTCAAATGTCCGCCCATAAGGCCTTGTCACGCTGATTTGTTCATCGACATCGCGGTTCCCGGGTCTCAACGGCGACTACGGCGTAACGGCGCATGACATAGCACGGATCGGCGCGGCCCCATTAAAGCAACCTGGGTGGGGTTTTGTGGATCGACGAGTGACGCGTCCGTTGGAAAAATCAAACGAGACCCTCCCCTCGCAATGTGGTTGCTTCGATGAGGACTTCCCTGACGTTGCGGCAGTCATCGTGCCCTTCTAAAGTTTACTCTAACGATAAAACAGTGAACTATTGTTTTTGTACATTGATTAGGCGTTGCTCATACTGGTAGGTTGCCTTGGTGTTTGCCGCGAACGACTTCTTTTGAATGAGGGAGGCTGGTCTTGCGAAAGATTGCCGTGAATGAGGACTATCTCGTCAGCAGCCTGGCCGATGACAGCATCTTGCCTTGGACTGCAGTGCTCAAACACATCGACCACAAACGATCAAATCTAGCTCCAAATAGAAAGCTACCGACGAACTTTTCGTTCGTGAAGGTTGCCTTTAAGATCCTCTGCCGGGAGAACAGCGTTTCGCACGATAGAAGGACAAGCATTGAAATTGCGGCACTTTTGGTCGCTCTCGTAAGGGAGGGCGCGCATTGCGAAAAGGAACTGATTGACGGTGTCCACCAGAGATGGTCACCATTGCGCGTTCACTAGGGTAGGCCGAGCCTTTGCTGCTTGCGCATGTCGGGGCTGGTTTCTCGGCGTATAAATTACCGATTCCCCGCTGGCGGCGTGTCAGCCGGTGTCAGCTATAACCGTTGGGACACGCTCATGATATATAGGTCAATCGAAGCTGACATCGCGCGACTGCCCGAGCACCACGGCTTTCCATCAACATATGGTGAAGCTCGCTGCGATGAAATCTTGTTTAAAGAAATGGATAGATCACGCGAACTGTCGGTAAAACGCTCCCTCGCGCAGACTGAATTCCAATCTGACGGCGAGACCGCCGCTGCTGCCCCCGCCGGATGTATTGCTATGTACGCCAGCAGACCCGCCAACCGACGCATTCATGCCAAGGCCCCCGCTTGATGTCTCCAACGCTCGCGTTGACGCCATCAGCGCCACCGACTGAACCGCAACGCCCGCTTCTACCATTCTGCCCGCCGATATCCACAGCAGTGACTGAGAGAGGCTTAGCGAGTGCCGCGCATCCGAGCAAAAATGCGGCAACTGCCGACGCCGGTTCGGGTAAAAGACCGTCTGCAGCAACTTGGCACTGTTCCAGAAGAACCCGTGCTCGCTGAAACCTTGAGCTTTCCACTGTGGTGGCAACTCAAGAACTAACGCGGTCTGATCCATGCGGCGCATAAGATCGACTCTCGCAGTGGGGTTCCCGCACGCCACACGGTCCACAACCTTCACGAAATCTAACCGACTGTCGTTTTGCTTGAAGCTGACGATCTGGCAGGTTATCGTATGGGAGTTGCCCACTCTCGGGCGCTGCTCATCACCTTAGCCCCACTCTATGGGGCTCCTTTTTCCAATCAGATTGAGACAGAAAGCTTGGGAGTTTCCGATACTACGGCGGGGTTGATTGTGCTAAAAAAAGAACAAAGGAGGAACGCAGGTTGAATGGAGTTCGCCATTACCCACCAAAGAAGTCATTGCAGAATGCCCTTGCTGTGGTGGTGGCCAGCGTACGGGAGCACGCGAGCGCGAGTCAGAACGCCGGAACAGGCCTTCGGCAAGATCGAAATCGGCCTGCCGCTGCCAAAGGTAAAAGGGCAGCAGCTGGCTCTAGATCTCCATTGAGGCAGCTGCGAGAGGCCTCGCTCCAAATTCGGCCGCAATTGTGGCCGAGCCGCGGTCTAGTCTTGGTCTAGCGAGCTGCCGATGTCTGCCGTCTTTCGTGCAGTTCTTTTACTGAGACAGTGCCGAAGAAGTCAGTCACACCCTGCGGCTTCTATCCACTCCCGTTTTCCTCCACAATCATGAAGGCGCTGACGGAATTTGGCGGCAGCGTACCGCGTTTGTGCGTCAAGACCGGATAGATCTGTGCATTGGGCGGTAAATCACATTCAAGCTCAATATCCGATAAATTCGCCCGCAAATGAAGCTCGTGATCGCCGAGCTGCCATCCCACAAACAGGCATCGATCGAGCGACGGGACCACCTTGCCGGAATGACCTTTTGCTTGGATCAGATGCGGTACGATACACTTCCGCCGGACACTGATCAGTCGGGTGAGCCATTCTCGCCAACGCAACCGACGATCCATGAATGCTTCGCTCCATAAAAGCTTGCTGGACTGAAATGTCGCCAAGTGGTTGGGGTCCGCAATCTCGCCGTCTTCGGTATCCCGGGAAGGGGAGCCAAAATTTCTCGCTTCCTTTGGTCTGCTCTCACGCACCGTACGGGCGAGTTCCCCCTCATAGTCGGCGAAGAAGCGAAACGGTCGTGAGCTCAGATGGTCATCGCCCATAAACATCAACGGGATTTGAGGTGACAGCATCAGGATTTCGGTGAAGGCACGGAAATTTTCTTCACCCACCAAGCTGGAAAGGCGATCGCCCTGCGCCCGGTTCCCTACCTGATCGTGATTCTGCAGAAAATGCACGAACGATGTAGGGGCAATTGCTTCGGTTGGAACCTTCGCGCCGCCCAGTGTCTGCACTCCCTCCCTCACATATCCGCTAGCCAGGGCTTGGCGCAGTTTAACCCAGGGAGCATCCTTAAAGGGTGCGTAATGACCAGAGTTCTCTCCGGTGGCGACGACATGAAGCGCGTGATGGAAGTCATCATTCCAGTCGGCCTTGAACAGTGGACGCCCATTGCGATTAGCGATCATGTCCGTCCCGTTGGCCGGATTCTCCGTCATCAAATGAACGTGGCGCACATCGAAGTGGCGGCTGACTCTCTCCGATATCTCCTCAAGGATATGATGATGGCTCTTGTCATCGATCTGGTCGATTGCGTCCAGTCTCAAGCCATCCAATCTGAATTCACTAAGCCAGTACATGACGTTGTCGATGAAATATTGACGCACGGGGATCCGCTCGAAAGCGATGCGTGGTCCCCATGGCGTCGGACTATCGCTTCGAAAGAAGGCGGGAGCATAGGTCGGAAGATAATTTCCTTCAGGCCCGAAGTGATTATACACGACGTCAAGAAAAACCATCAGACCAAGACCGTGAGCCGCGTCGATGAAGGCTTTGAAATCCTCTGGAGTGCCGTAGCTATTGTGAGGCGCGTAGTGAAGGACACCATCGTAACCCCAGCCACGGCTGCCGGGAAATTGCGCAATCGGCATCACCTCAATCGCGGTGAACCCGAGATCCGCTAATAGGCCCAGCCGCTCTGCTGCTGCCCGAAACGTTCCGTCTTCGGTGAACGTCCCGACATGGAGTTCGTAGATGATGGCTTCTTCCCAGGGCCGACCCTGCCAATCTGGATGTCTCCAGTAGTAGGCGTTTGGATCCACGAGCATGGATGGACCTCCGACATCGCCCGACTGATATCTTGAGGCAGGATCGGGAACAGCGGTGCCATCCGGAAGGATGAAACTGTAATGCGTCTGAGGAGGCACATCGCTCCTGAGTGTCTCGAACCAACCATCCTCCTTTCGATCCATGGAGACATCTTCGGAGCCCACCCTCAGCGCCAACGCTTTGACGTCGGGCGCCCAAAGTCGAAAGCAGATACCGTCCTCCTGGTACGACGGTCCCCAGGCAAATCTTTCCAACGAGCAAGTCATCAACGCAGTAACCCCTGTCCGCCATCGACAAAGACAGGCGTTCCGGTGACATGTCTGGCGGCATCAGACAACAGGAAGGCAATGACTTCGGCGACATCGCTACTCATTCCGGGCACACCTCCGGTAATTGGAACTTGTCCGTCCGGCCAGATCACCGGGATGGCTGTCTCCCGCTCACCCCTCAGGGCCGTGCTGGCTTCGATATTCGTCTCGATCTCCCCAGGGCAGACCGCGTTAATACGGATATGGTGTCGGGCGAGCTCAAGCGACAATTGCTGAACCATGGCAACCTGCGCGGCCTTTGTCGCAGTATAGGCGGTCGCGCCTGGGGTCGTGAACGTTCTTGTTCCATTGATGGAAGACACAACGACGATTGATCCTCCGCCGTTCCGTTTCAGCTCGGGAACCGTGATATGCAGTGTCAGAAACGTACCCGTCAGATTGACGTTGATCGTTTGCTGCCATTCATCTTGCGTGAGATCATCGATCGGAGCCCAGACGCCGTTGATACCTGCGTTCGCGACCACCGAGTCGAGACGACCATATTCATCCACCAATCTTCTCACGCTTTCACGCATGTCACGTTCGATACTGATATCCGCGACCAATGTCAGAGCGCGTCCATTGGCATTGCGGATGTCGCGCGCCGTAGCCTCAAGTTCGTCGGCGGTGTGTCCCAATAGCCCGACAGAAAACCCGTTCGCAGCGAGGCAAATTGCTGTCGCTCGACCAATTCCAGAACCTGCGCCAGTCACAAGCGCGACAGGTGTAAGCATGTTTGAACTCCGTTCTACGAATTGCATCGTTGGCTTGCCGCTCATATACGGCCCAGTAACGCCAAAGCTGGATAGCGGTTCCTGAGGAGGCCCCCCCTCAGGGGTGCAAAAGCCTCATTGACGCCTTGAATAGAGGGCTTGCATATGCCGGTGCGGGCCGTCCCTCAGCAACGGAACTTCCAATTGTCGCAGGGGTAGGCGTGCATGAGAAGCACAGACTGAGAAACTGCGTTATGTCGCGGTCGTCGTCAGAGGTGGCTCGGTTTGTCTGAACAGATTGCAGCGTTTCGCTAAGTGGATTTCCGCCTCGACTATGCCGCCACCATCATCGGTGTCAGCGCGTTGAACTTAGCCTGATCCGGCGTCTGCCGGTCAAGGGATGAGGTGGACGTCGGGTATTGGAAAAAAGTCAGATAGCGGCCGATGCCAGTGCGGGCCTCGGACACGGTCTTATAGGCATGGAGATAGACCTCCTCGTATTTAATCGAGCGCCAAAGCCGCTCAACGAAGACGTTGTCCCGCCAAGCGCCCTTGCCTTTGGGATCGCCTGGGCGATTGCATTGGCCTATGTCGTTGTCGCCAATTTGGGTTTGGTCTGATGCCGATACGTAGTGACCCCAGGATCAAAACCGCTCTGAGCGGTGTTGATTTGCTGGGGATGAGGCCCCAGAAGAAAAACTGGGGCCTCAAGCACGTCCGACCTATTGGCTGCCGCTCTTGTCCTTGCCAGTACCGGGCGCCGCCATTTTTGCATGCTGTGAGGCGAGCATACCCGCGGGCGTGACGTTAGCAACCGCGGCCTGAAATTTATTTTTCCATCCCGAAACCACGTCACCGTCACCATTCATCATTGCATCGAAGCCGGCCCGGGCAACATCAGATGCGTCGTCCTTTTCGGCCTGTCCCACCTCGGTGTCGAGCATATCGGCCCGCTCGAAGAAACGGGTTTCCGTCGCTCCCGGCATAAGGCAGGTCACCGTAATGCCGGTGTCTTTAAGCTCCTCGCGCAAGGCGAAGGAAAACGAATTGATGAAAGCCTTCGTACCGTTATAGACAGCCTGGTAGCTTCCAGGCATAAAGCCGGCGATGGAGCCAGTCAGAAGTATGCGACCGACACCGCGTGAGCGCATCTGGCGAGCAATCTGCTGCACAAGGTATGTTGTACCGAGAATGTTGGTATCGATCACGCGCCGGACTTGGGTAAAGTCCTGGTCAAGAAAACCCTTTCCAAGTCCCCTACCAGCATTCGCCAGCAGAAGGTCAACCGACCGCCCGTCTGCTACGACGGCTTCGACAAGGCGATCGACGCCTTCCATTGTCGCAAGATCGGTTTCGATGGCCTCTACAGCGGTCCCCAGATCACTGAGATGCATGCCAATGTCATCTATTTCAGGCTCGTCTGCTGCTATAATGAGGTCATAGCCCTTTGATGCGGCGATCTGAGCAAGCTCGAGACCGATTCCGCTCGAGGCTCCTGTGACCACGGCAAGCCCTTTGGCTTGCCCGTCGTGTGTGCGTTCCATTTCGCTTTTCCTTTCGAGTCAAGGCCTCATTACAACTTTGATGCACCCGTCCTGCTTGTCACGGAACGTCTTGTAGAGGTCCGGACCTTCTTCAAGCGTTGCACGATGTGTAATGATGAAGGATGGGTCGATTTCGCCAGATTGGATCCGTTCCATCAGCAACGGTAGGTAATGCTGGACTGGAGTCTGGGCCATTCGAAATGTCAGCCCGCGATTGATGGCGGAACCCATTGGAATCTTGTCCAGGAAGCCACCGTAGACGCCCACGATGGAGACGATACCGAAATTTCGGCAACAGTGGATCGCCTGGCGCAAGACGTGTGGCCGATCGGTGCCCATGAAGGTCGCCACCTTGATACGGTCAAGCCGGGAATCCCAACTTGCCGACGCGTCTGCTTCAGTTCCAACGGCATCGATGCAGGCGTCTGCACCGCGGCCGGCTGTCAACTCCATGATCTTGTCGTAGATATCCTCATCCATGAAATCGAGCGTGATTGCGCCGGACGCCGCGGCAAGAGCCAATCGTTCCGCAACGGTATCGATGGCAATGACGCGTTCCGCTCCAAGAATGAATGCAGATCTGATTGCCATCAGACCTACGGGCCCACAGCCCCAGATCGCAATGGTATCGCCTGCCTGAATGTTGCAGAAATCCGCGGCCATGTAACCGGTCGGAAGAATATCGGAAAGAAACAATACCTGTTCGTCAGTCAGGCCTTCGGGAACCTTTATTGGGCCGACATCGGCATATGGAACGCGAAGATACTCCGCCTGGCCGCCACTGTAACCGCCGAGCAAATGGGTATAACCGAAGAGCCCAGCGGGCGAATTGCCCCACATTTTCCGCACCTTGGAGGGGTCTGGATTTGAACGCTCGCATCCAGAAAAAAAGCCACGCTTGCAGAAGAAGCATTCTCCGCAGGAAATCGTAAAGGGAACGACGACACGATCGCCGACTTTCAATTTCTTGTTTTCCTTGCCGACCTCGACGACTTCGCCCATTGTCTCATGTCCCATCACATCACCACTGTGCATGTCGGGCATTACACCGTTGTAGAGATGCAGATCCGAACCACAAATTGCACAGGCCGTAACCTTGATGATTGCGTCGCGACCGTCCTCAATCGTCGGGTCCGGCACGCTTTCACAGCGGATATCGTGCTTGCCGTGCCAGGTGAGCGCTTTCATGGTCGATCCTTTCCAGCCAAAGATGAGCGAACTAAACCGCGACCTTCGACACTTGTTCCCATCTTCATGGGTAGCCCGAGGGTGCGCAGATACCTTTCGCATCCGAAAAGGTCGCGCGTTTCAGGATCATGGGACAGCTAGTTCGAATGGCTGGATACAGCCGGAGAAAAATGCCTGTCTGCGAGGATGCAATCTAGTTGGCTCCGGCGATGGCAGTTTTCAATTGGTTTTGGCCATCGGTTTGCGCAGCAAAGCCGTGCGTTTGTTGGGCCGCGACGATGGATCTTCCGTGCACACGGACCGCGTCCCTCGACCAGACCAACGAAGTGACGGGCAGTGCCCATCGCGCAATGGACGAAGAAGTTCTATGGCCTGCGGGTGGAACAACCTTCCAAGCTTGGGGTTGTGAAGCGGTCAGACACTAAACAATATGGAGATTCCAATGAAAAAGGTTCTTGCTGTCGCGCTTCTTTCCCTCGGCATGGCGACATCTGTTTATGCCCAGTCCAATCCAGTGCCGAACAATATGGCGGGTGACAAGACCATGGGCGAAGATGCGGGCGGCGGCGCAAACGGTGACGTACAGACGCAGACCGGAACCAACATGCCGGCGGTCGTTGATCCCAAAGCCACCAACAGCACGACTGGCGGCAATACCAATGCAACCGGTACGGTCGACAGAACGCGCTGCCCAGCACAACCGGCTCCTGGCTCCGTCGCGACGCAAGGCGGCAATGGCGGCGCTTCGGTGAGCGAAGCATGCCCCGACAATCAGCAATAGCGAGAGAATATTGAAAAGGCCGGCGAAACCGGCCCTTTCCTCGTGAACCCGGGATCCGACGGCACGGCGATGGAGACGAATGATGGCGCTGACAGCAATCTCCCTCAATGCAACTTTGAAAAGAAGCGGCGGCGATCCGTCCTCAACAGACAGGATGCTAACTTTGATCACCGAGGCGTTGGATCGAGAAGGCGTGAAAAGCGAGACATTACGACTGGCGGACTTCAACATTCTCCCTGGCGTTACCTCAGATGAAGGGGCTAGTGACGAATGGCCTGATATAAGAGCCAAGATTCTTGCCGCAGACATGTTGGTCCTTGGAACACCTATTTGGCTGGGACAGCCTTCAAGCGTCGCGAAACGTGTGCTGGAACGAATGGATGCGTTTCTCGAGGAGGTTGATGACGCTGGTCGAATGGTCTCGTATGGCCGCGTCGCAGCTGTTGCTGTCGTCGGAAACGAAGATGGCGCACATCACGTTTCGGCGGAACTTTTCCAAGCCCTTAACGACATCGGCTTTACGATCCCGGCAAATGCGGTCAGCTACTGGGTCGGCGAGGCCATGGGCAGCGTGAACTTCGTGGATCTGGCCAAAGTCCCGGCGGCAGTCACGAAGATGGTCGAAACGCTTGCCCGCAATAGCGTTCATGTTGCGAACCTCCTTCGGCGAGAACAATATCCGGGGCAGCGGTGAGGCGTGCTCGATGAGACCTCCGCGGCAGAACGCGTTCATTTTCGGGGACGCGAAAGCACCGACATCCGACGGGCGACGTTCCTCGGGGTATGGAGCGATAGCAGCACGTGGCCGTCAGCTGATGAACGATAGTCCGCATCTCCCCTCCACGGTTCGTCGCCATGGACGCCCCTGATCATCCTGAGGGCGTAAAGGACCATAGTAAATTCCAGCGGTGCTTTTGGTTCGTCCAGCGATGCGCGTGGATCGGTTTTGCCGCAATCCTGGTTGCATGTCTTCTTGGTTTGTTTGGCCGGGGGGGCCTCTTCGCCGAAAGAACCGTAACGGTCCGAGGTGGAATCATGGAGGTGCCTGCTATCTCACGCTGGCAC
Organism: Rhizobium sp. BK399; assembly: GCF_014194695.1. Lineage (GTDB taxonomy): Bacteria > Pseudomonadota > Alphaproteobacteria > Rhizobiales > Rhizobiaceae > Rhizobium. Next base: position 20,266 of record NZ_JACIAH010000030.1, read on the forward strand.
GCGCCGGAGACAATAAAAATCACATTTGATGCATCTGCAGATGTAAGGACATTCCTAGTCGATGAGGGCTTTCATCGGACGTTTTCCCTCGAGACTATCGATCCACGACCGTCGGAGACCGTCGTTGTGGGTGGCCGGACTGGCTATCGATTTCCCGCCGATCCGCGTGCCAAGCTTGCGGTGATGTTGAGGCTTCAAACGCAACGACCCTGGCTTCGGAAGTACCATATCGGCATCGGGACCGAGGTGGTCAATCAGTCAGTGTTCGTTTTTCCGTAAGGGGAAGAGATGGACTCCGTCATTCGCGGACTTGCGATCTACTTTAGCCTACTCCTCATTATCAGGCTGTCTGGGCGTCGGACCTTGGCGCAGATGACTCCGTTTGACTTGGTGATTGTTCTCGTCATTTCCGAAACGACGCAACAAGCAATGCTTGCAGACGACTTTTCGGTCACCAACGCAATCATTCTCATCCTCACACTTTTCACGACCGATATTGCTCTGTCCTATGTAAAACGAGGGTGGACACGAGCTGCGCATGTCGTTGACGGTGTTCCGACAATACTTGTAAGCCACGGCGTCTACGACGACACCGCCTTGCGCGGCTGTCGGATGGGCCGGGATGACATCATGGAGGCGGCTCGAAGCCAGCAGGGGATTGAAACGATCGATGACATCAAATTCGCAATCCTCGAGGTCAGTGGAAACATCAGCATCATAAAAAAATGAGACTTGTACAGCCCGCGGGCAGTAGGCCCCTCAAGCAAATGCGGACTGAGGAACTTCTTCGCTCATTCTACGTTTGGGACAGCATTCTTCCAAGGAGCATCATCATGGCAAAGCGACCGAACACACCGATCCAGGGGACACGTCCCGATGGAGGAACGATGTCAACACCCGACGCCAGTAGCGATAAAAATGTTACCGATCGTATCCGCAGCCGCGCCTATGAGATCTGGGAATCCGAGGGCAGCCCGGACGATCGTCACGACGAACATTGGCTTCAGGCGGAACGTGAAATCCTTCACGGCCACGACCAACTGGACAGCGACGATGTGCCGAACCTAGATGCGCTACGCGAAGCGGCGCGCCAACACAGGGACGTCTTTATCGTCAAGAGCGATCTGGAAGACGCCGATGAACGCGAAGCCACGCCTGGTGTACGGGAGCAACCGTGACGGGAGTGACCGATTTTCCGACCTCTCCTTATTTTCCGGGAATTGCAGGTTGTGCGTGAAGCGATCAACCTGCGCCGGCCGGATCGCCGATCGGAAGAAGTGCAGGATCAAGGGGTGGGTCGTTTGGGTTCTTGTTGTCCGCAGGATCCTGTGCGGGCGTGAGTGGCGGTTTCTCCTTCGTCCGGTCCGGGATGCCCGATTCTGGTTGAGGGCCGCGGGGTGTCTCTGCTGGATTGGGGACTGAAGTCGGCATCTCTGATCTCCTTGCCGTGATGAAACGACAGATAGATCGCTTTGTTCCGCAGCACGCCAGGTTCGTGTTTTCTGCCGTCGTCGGCCGTCCAAGGCAATTTACCTGTTTTCAGTAAAGGCAACTGAGCACTAATTTGCTTGCCACAATCGAACACTACACTGTTGCTCGATCTAATTTGCCCGTGAATGGAACAGCCCTCGTCTTCAACTGTTTTGCGTCGCACAGATGGAGAAACAACATGACAACAATGACGCTTCAGGAGTTATCGGAAAAACTACGGAAGATCGATGTCTGCATGATGACGACATATAGCGGCAACGTGCTTTCCAGTCGACCGATGAGCAACAATGGCGAGGTCGAATATGATGGCGATTCCTGGTTCTTCAGTTACGAGGCCACACGCAAGATCTACGATCTGAAAAGCAACCCCGCCCTGTCGCTTACGTTCACAGCGCCTCCTGGTCTTCTCGGAAAGCCCGGAATTTTTGTTTCCGTTGAGGGCAAAGCTGAACTCATCAGAGTTCGACAGGAGTTCGAGGCCCGGTGGACCGACGGGCTTAATCGTTGGTTTCCAGAGAAATTCAACACGCCGGGAATGGTGCTGGTCAAAGTTCACGCCGAGAAGATCCAGTACTGGGATGGTGAGGAGAACGGATCCATTTCAATGTGATTATAGTCCCTCGCGACGGCATTCAGCTACCTGCTGCCCTACCCTAACCAGCCGGTCTCTATGTCGGTAAAAACCTGGCACGACCGAGTCGCCCTTCGCCAGGACAGGGCTTCAACCACCAGCGACTTGAAAAATTGCGGCTCTTTGCTACGGGCAACTTCTTCGACCACGGAACCAAAACTACAACTTCAGCGTTCATGGCAAGAGGCAGGAGATGGAGGAAGCCCCGTGTGTGATCGGTCAATTGGTTTGCTGATAGCCGTTGAAATCTGTGCATTGTTCTGGATTGCTGTGGCCATTCTGGTGTTTGGGACACATTAGACAACATCTAAACCTGGTTGGACAGTAGCAACACTCGAAGGGCGACTAGGTGGCACCGTGCCGACCTCTTCGATAGTGGCGTAAGTAAGCGTTCATACTCGCGTTCTGATGGGCTGGGGCGGCGAGCCGCGAGCATGATTGACCGGAACTCATGCGTCAGCGGAAGCTCGTCACCATCGATTCTATAATCGCAAATTAGGAGCCAGCGGGCGAGCCGCTCGGCGACTCGATAGTTCACATTGGTAAGGGCAGTACAAGCCGTTTGTACGAGTGCGTATGGATCGCATCGCATGTTGCAGGACATGTCACACAGGCGGTCACGCTCTGGCGTCCAACCGAACGCGACCGAACCCGCTGGCCAGCAACAGTTCCAAAATCAGACAGACAGTGCCGGCAAACGGCGTACCGAGCGGAGCGAATGAGCGCCAGAACGTACTCCGGCAGCCAATTGAAATTGTACGTGGAAACACGGGTGTTTTGAAGGAATGACTAATTGGAAGCGCTTTTCTGCAAAGCAGCCAGGACAGCGGGAGCGGCTGCGGTTGTCAGCGCTGCAACAGGGAGGCGCCTCAGGAATCTTGCCCCGACGAAGGCTCCGATCATGGCACCAGCGAGTTTTGCCCATGGGTAATCCCCAAGCTGCGCGTGCGCTGCAGCGTCTGCCCACTCGGCTCGCGATTGCACAACCGTTGCGGCCCGTTCCACCACGACAGCGAGCCTGTTGCGGAGGGTTTCGATATCACGTCTAATCAAATCGATGTCATCACGTATCTGGGCGAACTTGACCCGCTCTCTCTCTTCTCTTCGCCCCGTCTTCTCTTCTCGGAAGAGGTCCGTATCTGCCGTCCGATGGCCAGCAATTACATTTTCGTTGGGACCCGATGTTGAGTCGGGAAAAACAGACTCCATGATTTCCTCGAGCTCCTCATCATCGATGCTTTCGGCGTCTGGGTATTCGCTCTTGATCATTTGGCTGCTCCTGAACTGGCTGGATCAGGAACGCGCGCCGCGGCGAAAAGATGCATGCGCCTCGTGCGGTTGACAGGAACATTTCGCCAACTTGAGGAGTTCAACAGCATCACTCAAAGAGGACACTGCAGATGCAACTTATCGATACGAGGGTCAGTGACGCAGGAACCGAGGTCATGGTGGAGTTCGTCGGCGAAGGTGGGGAAAGTGTTCTTGTCCGTATGAGCAATGAGGACCATCTCCTTGACGATCAGAATGCGATCGATCATGCCAAGGCAGTGATGGTGCAACTAACGGCGTTCGACGACAGCGGCGCTACCCGACCGGACGAGTCGAATAGCCGCCCTACGCGAGATGACCCGCTGGTGGATACCGAAAGCCTTCTGCCCAGTGATCTGTCGCACTGATCCAGATCGCCTGCCGGGCGTTTGACATCGGCCTGCTGCCATGCGTCGGCGAATGGGGAGAGTGTTGGGCGTAACGGCTCGTCGGTTCACGTTTGCCGGTGCGCAATGACCTGAGATCGGTTCGATCCGACAAGCCCCAGTCTTCCGCCAGCGCTTCTACTACCGGTTGCTTCCGCTGGGCCACTTGGGCCAACTGGAACGATTATTGCATCGCCGCTAATATTTCCGAGCGATGAGGGCAATCGTTATGAGTCTGAACACACCGGATAAATTTCCCGCTGTAAGACTGCTCTTTGGTGGCGCACAAAGATACAAGCTGGTGCAGAACGTCGCAGATGCCGCAATGGTTCTGGTCGAGGATTGGCCCTGCGATGACGGGGAAGAATACATCAATGCGCTTGTTGTCTGCCTGAACGCCTACAAGCGCGCTGCGCCGGCCCTTGCAGCCAGGGAGGCCCTTCTCCGCGCTGCCGATGAAGTGCGCATTCCTCACCTTTCAATTGTCTGCTGATGACAACCGGGACAGCTGCCTCCCCGTCCTGTGTTTTCGAGGATTGCGTCGCGCGGAGCGGGGCAGCCGCGTCAGCCGCCATCTATAAGGGAACAAAGAGGAACTCCTGGCGTTCGGGACCTGCAAAACTGTTCCAACTTTGGAGGTATTGAAATGGGACGTGGTCTTCTCCTCTGGCTTCTTGGCATTCCACTGCCTATCGTCATTCTACTTGTTCTTTTCATGCGCTAGGAGTTCGAGATGTCTGTAGCGTATGAAAGAAAAGCTGACGTGATGCCGATCGAATCTTCGAAGTCCGGGATGTCCTGGGGGTCGATATTCGGAGGCGCGGTGGCAGCAACTGGTGTCACATTGATTCTGCTGCTTGTCGGTTCAGGTGTGGGGCTGACTATGGTTTCGCCCTGGTCGGGCGAAAGCAGTTCTGCTGCAACGGTTGGTGTGACTGCAGCAATCTGGCTGGTCGTTGTCCAATGGCTCTCTTCTGCTCTGGGCGGCTATCTGACGGGCCGGCTGCGGACCAAGTGGGCAGCAGCCCATACCGACGAAGTGTTCTTTCGTGACACAGCCCATGGTTTCCTGAGCTGGGCGGTCGCGACGGTGTTCGTGGCTGGCTTTCTCGCATCGTCATTAACCTCGCTGGCAAGTGCGGGAGCAAGTGCCGTCGGCACGATTGCAACCGGCGCTACAGTGGCAGGCGGCGCAGCTGCAGCATCGTCCTCGGGGCCTGATCTCGCGACCTCGTACTTCACTGACGCTCTTCTCCGACCCGAGCAACAGACGGCAGACCGCGCCGGTGAAACCAATGGTGCTGCGACGGCCGAGATTTCCCGCATCCTGTTGCAAGGCGCAAAGAATGGTTCGATCCCTGATCAGGACAAAACATATATCGCCTCCATCGTTGCCGCTCGCACCGGCTTGTCTGAAGCCGATGCCCGCGGCCGGGTCGACACGGTCCTGAAACAGATCGATGACGCCAAGACAGCAGCCCAAACGGCGGCTGACAAGGCAAGAAAGGCGTCTGCGACCACTGCCATGCTCGGCTCGCTGTCGCTATTGATCGGGGCCTTCATTGCGTCCGCCGCCGCTGCTCTGGGCGGCAGACAACGCGACGAGGAAGAGGACCTTGTTGCGATCGGTCGCAGCAAGATGTGACGATCAAAAAGAGCGCTTCGGGATAGGACGCGCTCTTCTTTCGCTCAAAGGGTTTGTCCCCATTGTAGTCGCGCCTGGACCGGGATCCCGCCTCCTCAGCCGGAGACGAAGGAGCGCGATATCAAAGGGCCTTGATGTTTTCAGCCGATGACTTGCCGGACCGACGGTCAGCGACGATGTCGTAGCTTACCTTCTGGCCTTCGCGCAGGCCATCCAGGCCGGACCGCTGCACAGCCGAGATGTGAACAAACGTATCGCCCGACCCATCGTCTGGCTGGATGAAGCCAAATCCCTTGTCCTGATTAAAGAATTTTACTGTTCCTGTCGGCATGTGCCACCTCCTGTGAACCCCTGCGATGCAAACCATAAACGGGCAGCAGGCAATGACAAGCCTTGGATGCGCAAATCTCGGAACGCAATGACCGTGATGCCACATGGAACCGGAAGCATGACTGGCCACCGGCTTTCAAGATCTCGAGTCCGGCGCTGTGGTGGCCATTGTTCACGAACTTGAATCGATCAGCGTGGATCGATTCAAAACTCTCGTTGGACGAGGAGGCTGCCGGAAGCGAATCTGTCTCCATGCTTCAACAGCCCTATCACCTCTACATCGAGCGGAAGGACGCCAACCGGAACGTGGCGCGATTTTATGCGCTCGAGGTTTCCGCTAGTCTGTTTGGAGATACCTGTCTGACGCGGCGATGGGGACGTATCGGCACGCGGGGCCAGGTCAGGATCGAACATTTCGCCCATGAACAGGCTGCGGTGGACACGTTTCTTCATCTGCTAAAGGAGAAGCGATCCCGAGGTTACAGGACGAGATCGCCAGCCGTTTGATGCGGGAGAGGCAGGCGGCTCACGCCGCCTGCCCTTCGTCGTTGTCGTCGAGGTCAGTGTCCTCCGGCTGCAGGTGGTGCAGGTAGGTGACGGCGCGCTGTGCATGTCCGGCCGCAACGAAGATGGCGCGCTTGTCGTTTGCCAAGACCTGCAGCCAGGAGGCAAGGTAGCGTGCATGATCGGGCCGTGGTTCAAGTTCGGGCAC
>NZ_JACIAH010000031.1 GCF_014194695.1 Rhizobium sp. BK399
CCTCGAGGTGGTCAACACCTATGAGGGGACACATGACGTCCACGCGCTGATCCTCGGCCGCGCCGTCACCGGCATTGCCGCATTCGCGAATTGAGTCAAGCCAACCATCGGGCAAATTGAAAGCCGCGCGACATTGTGCCAGCTTTCCATGACCGCGATTAAATTGTGCGCGGCATAGGAGATGGGTCACATGCTTTTGTTTCTCGCATTTTTGATCGGCATTGTCGCAGGGCTTCGGGCCATGATGGCGCCGGCCGCCGTTGCCTGGGGCGCGGCTCTCGGCTGGTTTGATGTCTCGCAGACACCGCTTGCTTTTATGGGATATCGCTGGACGCCGTGGGTGTTCAGCCTGCTTGCCGTGGTCGAACTGATTACCGACCAGCTGCCCTCGACGCCTTCCCGCAAGGTACCGATGCAGTTCTCTGCGCGCATCATCATGGGTGCGCTGACCGGCGCCACGATCGGCGCCTCCGGCGCCTCGCTCGCAGGCGGGCTGATCGCAGGCATTGTCGGTGCCGTTGTCGGCACGCTTGGCGGTGCGGTGGCTCGTGGTAAGCTTGCCGCTGCCTTCGGCAAGGATAGACCGGCAGCGCTGATCGAGGACGCGGTTGCGATCATCGGCGCGCTCATCATCGTGGGAGCAGTGTGATGCCAAGTTTCGACGCCATCGTCATCGGGGCCGGCCAGTCCGGTCCCTTCCTTGCGGCCCGCATGGTTGCGAAGGGCATGAAGGTGGCGTTGATCGAACGAAAGTTCCTCGGCGGCACCTGCGTCAACGCCGGCTGCATGCCGACGAAGACGCTGGTGGCCAGCGCCCGGGCCGCCCATGTGGCGCGGCGCGGCGCTGATTATGGTGTGCTGATCCCGGGCGCCATCGATATTGACATGACCGTGGTGCGCAAGCGTGCCGAGGCCGTCACGATGAACGCCCGCAATGGGCTCATCAACTGGTTTGCCGGCATGGACGGCATGACCGTCATCTACGGCCACGCCCGTTTCGAGGACGCCCGTACGGTGACGGTCAATGGCGACACGCTGACGGCTCCGAAGATCTTCCTGAACGTCGGTGCGCGGCCGACCATTCCGGATATGCAAGGGATCGGCAGTATCGATTACCTGACGAGCACGTCGATCATCCATCTCGACCAGCTTCCGCGGCATCTTGCCGTCATCGGCGGCAGCTATATCGGGCTCGAATTCGCACAGATGTATCGCCGCTTCGGCGCCGAGGTGACGGTGATCGAGCGTGGCCCGAAGCTCGCGTCCCGCGAGGACGCTGACATCTCCGATGCGATCGCCGACATTCTGCGCTCGGAAGGAATAGCCGTGCACACGGACGCCGATGGGATCGGCTTCGCGACGACGACCGACGGGATCGAGGTCAGCATCGGCAATGGTCAATCGCCGATCGAGGCAAGCCATGTGCTTGTGGCTACCGGCCGCACGCCGAACACTGGCGACCTCGGGCTCGACAAGGCCGGTGTCGCCACTGACCGGCGAGGCTACATCACCGTCGACGACAGACTTGCCACCAATGTCGAGGGCATCTGGGCGCTCGGCGACTGCAACGGCCGAGGGGCCTTTACCCATACGTCCTACAACGACTTCGAGATCGCTGCCGCCAACCTGCTGGACGGTGAGGACCGCAAGCTCAGTGACCGCATCCTCGCCTATGCGCTCTACATCGACCCACCGCTCGGTCGTGTCGGGATGAGCGAGAAGGAAGCCCGCGCCACCGGCCGCAAGATCATGATCTCCACCCGTCCGATGAGCCGGGTCGGCCGAGCCAATGAGCGCGCCGAGACCAAGGGCTTGATGAAGGTGATCGCCGACGCAGAGACGCAACAGATTCTCGGTGCTGCGATCCTTGGGATCGAGGGTGACGAGGCGATCCACGGCTTCATCGACGCGATGAACGCCAAGGCCCCCTACCCGGTGCTGAAATGGGCGGTACCAATCCATCCGACGGTGTCCGAGTTGATCCCGACACTGCTGGGAGATCTGAAGGCGGTTTAGGCGGCGATCAGGCTGCACTTCACTCAGACGGGGCGCCGAAAATTGCCTTGCTGAAGTAAAAACAATATGGCGCTTCCGAGCGCCCCGTTCGGCGGTTTATGCCCGCAACTCCGGTCCCTCTGCAGCACTGCCGGAGGGAGCCCTCGCTTCTTCGGGGGACCATGTGTGCCACACAGGCACGTCCGAGGTTCAACTGGAGGGAGACCATTTTCTGCGGACCGTTGATGCGGAAGCTCACGTCCTTCCTTCGCACCCGGCGCCGTTCCCCCCTCGCCGCAAAGCGTTGCAGTTTATCCGCGACGGACGGCTCACTATCGGGTTGATCGGTGCGGCGTGGACGAAGGCTGCTATAATCATTGATGTCATTGCCGGAGCCGTGCGGCCTTATCCCCTATCTGCAGACGCTCAGTCGGCGTTGGCGGCCGGCAGATCGTCGTCGAGCGTCGCCAATATCTTGTAGGCCGCCTTTACACGCTCGCTGTTCGGATAGTTCTTGTTGGCGAAGAGCACGATGCCGATACTCTTCGATGGCACGAAGGCAACATAGGCGCCGAAGCCGTTGGTCGATCCAGTCTTGTTCAGAAGCATATTGTTCGCCGGCGGCCTTGGCGGCGACAGTTTCTCGATCTCATTGGCCTTCAGTGTCATGTCGGCCGAGTTGCCGGCCAAAAGCTGGTCGAGGGTGGTGGGATAATTATACATTTCCCAACCGAGGCCCTGGGTCATGCTGCCGACCTTGTAATAGCCGGTATGGGTCGCCGCGAGCGCCGATTGCGTGGTCTTGTCGAGATTGGAGCCATCCATGTTGGCTTCGACAAAGCGCAGCATGTCGCTTGCAGACATTTTCACGCCATAGGCCTCGGAATCCAAAACGCCTGGCGAAACACGGATGGCCTTGCCAGCCTTTGAGTATCCATAGGCGTAGTTCTCGTCGTCAGCCTTCGGAACCGTGATGAAGGTATGGCTAAGGCCGAGTGCCAAAAAAAGCTTCTGCTGCATCAGATCATCGAAGGGCCAACCCATCGCCTTTGCGGCGGCGTAGCCGAACAAGCCGATGCTGGGATTGGAATAGACACGATAGGTTCCCGGGGCATAGGCGGGCTTCCAGCTCTTGTAGTAACCGACCATCGCCTTGTGGTCGGTGACGTCATCGGGGAACTGCAGCGGCAAGCCACCGGCCGTGTAGGTGCCGAGGTCGAGCATCGTGGCACCGGCAAGGCGGCTGGCGGCTAATTCCGGAAGATATTTGGCGGGACTGTCAGTAAAGGAGAGGTCGCCGCTCGCCTGAGCATAGCCCGCGAGGGTTGCGGTGAAGGTCTTGCTGACCGAGCCGATTTCAAAGAGCGTCGCGTCGGTCACCTTCTGTCCGCTTGCCTTCGACGCCACGCCGTAGTTGTAGGTGTAACGCTTTCCGCCGACTGTGACGGCAATTGCCATACCGGGGATATTGTTCTTCGCCATCAAAGGGACGGCGATGGCGTTGACGACGCCGGCAAGCTCGCTCTGGCGTTCCGCGGCGTGCGCGCCGGCGCCCATGAGGACTGAAGCGGTGGCGAGAATGCCAAGCGTGGATTGCGAAATATTTTTCATAATGGATACGGTGCCTCGGGTTGGTGGAATAGTCGCGGTGTCTCGGCACCGCGGCGGGCGTCCAATGCAAAATGCATTGAGATATCGGGCAATCCGACGGTTTCGGCGGTTTTCACGAAGCGGATCGGGTCAGGCGCGATTGATATACGAGGCCTGTACGCCCGTCTCAAACGACGATATCTAGAGCGAAGCATTAGAAAAATTTGGGTGTCCAATGGTTCGTCCGCATCTGCCGCTGAATGCGCTCAGAGCTTTTGAAGCATCCGCCCGCCACCTCAGCTTCACCAAGGCCGCGATTGAGCTTTGCGTCACGCAGGCTGCCGTCAGCCATCAGGTCAAGAGCCTGGAAACGCGGTTGAATGTGACGCTGTTCGAACGGCTGCCTCGCGGGCTGATGCTGACCAGCGAAGGCGAGACACTGCTGCCGGCGCTACGTGATGCCTTCGACCGGATCGCCGGAACACTGGAGCAGTTCGAGGGCGGGCACTATCGCGAAGTGCTGCGCATCGGCGCTGTCGGCACCTTTGCCGTCGGCTGGCTGCTGCCGAGGTTGCGTGCCTTTCAAGCCCAGTACCCCTTCATCGATCTGCGCCTCTCAACCAACAACAACCGGGTCGATATCGCCGCCGAGGGGCTGGACTACGCGATCCGTTTCGGTTCGGGTGCGTGGCATGGCATCGAGGCGTTGCGGCTCTTGGAGGCGCCGCTATCAGCCCTCTGCGTGCCCGAGATCGCCGCGCAACTGAGCGCGCCGGGCGACCTCCTGAAGCAGACGTTGCTGCGATCGTATCGGGCCGATGAGTGGTCGCAATGGTTTGCTGCCGCCGGGATGGAGGCGAGCCTGCTGCCGTTGAAAAACATCGTCTTTGATTCATCGCTTGCCATGATGGAGGCCGCACTGCAGGGCGTCGGCGTTGCGCTGGCGCCGACGCTGATGTTCTCCAGGCATCTGCTTGCCGAGGCGATCCGCCAACCCTTCGACATCACTGTCACCACGGGCAGCTATTGGCTAACCCGGCTGCAGTCCCGACCGGAGACCCCGGCGATGGCTTCCTTCCGCGGCTGGCTCTGCGAAGTGGTGGGCACGACGATGCTCTGAGGCTCGACGTCCCGTGCTGTGGACGTTGCGGTGGCAACGGCGTAGGATGCGGCCAATGCTGAGGGGCTCTCCGAAGGATGCACGAACGTGGCTATCTTCATGGACCGGCATGATCTTGCGGGTACATCCGCAGAAGACATTGCAGAAGCGCATCGCAAGGATCTGGCTGTCGAAGATAGGTATGGGGTGAAGTTCCTCACCTATTGGTACGACCAGCGGCGCGGGACCGCATTCTGTCTGATCGATGCGCCGGATGCCGAAACCGCGCAGTGCGTGCATCGCGAAGCCCATGGTTATATTGCCGGCGAAGTAGTCGAGGTGGCGCTATCGGCTGTCGAAGCGTTTCTTGGACGCATTCACGAACCTGAACAGAAGGCCGGCGAGACCGGCGTCGAACGGGATGCCGGCCATAGAGCGATCCTGTTTACCGACATCGTAGGCTCGACGGAGATGACATCGCGGCTTGGCGACCGGATGGCTGCCGAACTCGTGCGGGCGCACGATGCCATCGTTCGCCGCTGCCTGGCACAATGCGAAGGGCGGGAGGTCAAGCACACCGGTGACGGCATCATGGCCTCCTTCATCTCCACCCACGCGGCCGTCGGATGCGCGATCAGCATCCAGCGCGAATTCAGGATCTACAACGGCGGCACGCCGGAACCCATCCATGTCAGGATCGGGCTTGATTGTGGCGAGCCGATCGAGGACAGCCGGGACATCTTCGGCTCAACCGTGCAACTGGCCGCGCGGCTTTGTGCAGCGGCCGGGGTCGATCAGATCCTGGTTTCGGAGAACATCTTTCGCGAGCACGGCGCAGCCGATCTCTTCGCCAATGCATCACGGCGGGATCTCAAGGGATTTGCAAGGCCTGTACTGGCATTCGAGTGTGAGTGGGCTGATGCGGAGGGGGCGCAGACGAACTGACGCCTTGAAGTCTCGGGCCAAAGACAACGAAGGGGCGCAGGATGATCTCGATATCAGTCGCGAGGACCAAAGAGGGAGACCTGCGCATTTTTCTGCCCGGCGCTTGGCGAATGGGATGTGGCCGATCCGGCGGACTTGATCCTTAACTCTATCACCGACAGACCGGCGATAGCCTCGCCCAGCAATTCGGCTCGGCGGAGGCGCTAATGCTCGTTGCGAATTGGAGCGGCGTGCCGGCCGGCTGCATCGGTTTCAACGCCTTTGACGCACAGGCAGGCGAAGTCCACAAATTCTACGTTGATCCAGCCTTTCGGGGGCGACGCATCGGTCATGCCTTGATGGCGGCGGCGCTGGACGCGATTCGCCAAGCCGCGCACCGAACTGGCGCACACGACGATCTAGATGAGGCAGGCCGTCGCGTTGTACGAAGCCTTCGCCTTCCGACGCTGCGAGCCGTTCCGGACTGTTCCCGACGAGGTCCGGCATACGGAGATTTTCCTGTCTCGCAGCATCTCGGTTCGGCGGCTCTTCCTTGAGCCGCCGTGCGTGCCGCGTCGTCGATTTATTCCATCACGATCTGCAGCTTCACGTCGCCTGGACGCGCCTCGACGGCGCGGTCGAAGGCAGTGATGGAATCCTCGAAGCCGAATGTCTCGGAAATCAGCGGCTTCAGGTCGACACGGCCGGAGCCAAGCAGGGCGATCGAGCGTTCGTACTGGTGGGCGTATCGGAAGACGGTCTCGATGCGGATTTCCTTGGTCGATGCGGTCGATACGTCGAGGCCGATCGGATTGACCGGCAGGCCGACGGCAACGATGACGCCGCCCGGTCTCGGCAGCTCCATGATGGTCTCCCAAGCCTTCGGCGAGCCGGAGCATTCGAAGATCACATCGGCGCCCCAGCCATCCGTCAGGCGCGCAACTTCCTCGACGATGTTCTTCTCGCGGATATTGACGGGGATGACACCCTGATACTGCGCGGCGATATCGAGTTTCGGCTGAGCGAGGTCGGCGACGATGGCGCGGGCGCAGCCGCCGGCAAGCGCGGCGATCGCCACCATGGTGCCGATCGGGCCGGCGCCAAGGACGACGGCGGTATCGCCGGGGACGATCTTCGCCTTTGTCGCGGCCTGCATGCCGACTGCAAAGGGCTCAACCATGGCGCCTTCTGCGAAGCTGACATTGTCGGGCAGCTTATAGGTGTAATTGGCGGGATGAACGACCTCTGATGTCAGGATGCCGTGGATCGGTGGCGTCGCCCAGAAGGTGACAGCGGGATCGACATTATACATGCCAAGCCGGCTCGCCTTGGAATTGGGATCGGGGATGCCGGGTTCCATGCAGACACGGTCGCCGACCTCGAGATGCGTCACGCCAGCGCCGACTTCGACGACCGTGCCGGCGGCTTCATGACCGAGCACCATCGGCTCGTTGACGACGAATGGGCCGATTTTGCCGTGGGTGTAATAGTGGACATCGGAGCCGCAGACGCCAACCGTGTGGATCTTGATCTTCACCTGGCCGGGACCCGTATCCATCGGCAGGTCGATATCACGGAGCGCAAGTTCATGCTGGCGTTCGAGCACCAGCGCGCGGACTTTGGCCATTCTTCTGTTTCCTTCCCGTTGCCTCCCCGCACCGATCAAATCAGCGCGGCTTTGGCAAGCACTATAGGGCCCGAAGCCTTCGAAGTTCAATCGCGTTTCGAAGGCTTTTGCTCATGATGCGATGAATTGCTCAATCTTTTCAGATCGGCACGACCAGGGTCGAGGCCCTTGCCCCTCAGACTGCGACGTCCCTGGGCATTAAAGCTTGGAGCGTCCACCAGACATTTGGACGATCCTTATGCGATGTTTATATCTGAGGTCGGCTTTCGTGCTCGAACCTTTATCTCGTCTGGACATATGAACGCAGAACAATGTCGGCCCGGGAAATCAGTTTGCGGCATTGGAAGCGGCGCTAATCGGGTGTCAGCCGCGGCGCCCGCCGACGCGGCCTTGCACAAATGACAAGAGAGACTTCATGGACCTTTCGCTGATCATCCGTCCTGAGCACACATTCATCGGTGTTTCGGTTGCGACGAAATGGAGAGGATTGCAGGCGATTGCCGAAAAAGCTGCCCTCGCCTTCGGAATTGAAGGAAAGAAGATACTGCACGCCTTGGAAAGCCGCGAGAGCCTTGGCTCGACGGGTATCGGCAATGGTGTCGCTGTTCCGCATGCCGTGGTGGAGGGGATGACGCATCCGCGTGGCTTGCTGCTACGCTACGCCCGGCCACTCGATTTCGAGGCGGTGGACGATGTTCCGACTGATATCGTCTTCGCGCTTTTGTTTGGCGAAGCAAGCCGCGGCGAGTATCTGAACGTGCTGGCAGCAATCGCGCGTCAGCTGCAGACGCCGGGCATTCTGGCGGCCATGCGCAAGGCAAAGACTGCCGAAGAGCTCTATTCGGATTTTCTGGCCGACTCGCGCGTTTGACGAACAGGTAGATTTTCGGGGCGTTAAGTTGCGCTTTCCGTCTTCCTGGCAATGCCCAGCTCGGCCTCCGCGAGCTTAGTCCGAGGCTTTACCGGAATTGTGATCATCAAATCGAGCAAGTCCATTTCGAAAGCGCGCTTCAATTGGGATGGCATTCCAGAGAGCATGGCGGAACAGAAACATTCTTCGTTTCATTATACGACCAACTTGGTAGAGTTTCGGCCACCAACGAAGGAGGTTTCTATGCAGTCAATAAGGATCACACGGCTTCTCGCGGCTGTGGCGCTGGCAGGCAGTGTCGCAATCGGCGCCGTCGCGCCCGCATTCGCGGATCAGACGCTTCTCAACGTATCCTACGATCCGACGAGGGAACTGTATAAGGATTTCAATGCCGCCTTCGCTGCCAAGTGGCAGAAGGACACCGGTGAGGCTGTCACCATCAAGGCTTCGCATGGCGGCTCTGGCGCGCAGGCGCGGTCGGTCATCGATGGGCTTGATGCCGATGTCGTTACCCTTGCCCTCGAGGGCGACATTGACGCGATCGCTAAGAAGACTGGCAAGATTCCTGCGGATTGGAAAACGAAGTTTCCGAATAACTCGACGCCTTACACCTCTACGATCGTCTTTCTGGTTCGCAAGGGCAATCCGAAGGGCGTCAAGGACTGGGCCGACCTGGTAAAGGACGACGTCCAGGTGATTACGCCGAACCCGAAGACCTCTGGTGGTGCGCGCTGGAACTTCCTGGCGGCCTGGGCCTGGGCCAAGCAGGCGAATGGTGGTGATGACGCCAAGGCGCAGGAATACGTGACGAAGCTGCTGCAGCATGTTCCGGTTCTCGACACCGGCGCGCGCGGTGCAACGACGACCTTCGTTCAGCGCGGTCTCGGCGACGTTCTCCTGGCCTGGGAAAACGAGGCCTACCTTTCGCTCGAAGAGCTCGGTCCCGACCAGTTCGAGATCGTCACCCCGGCGTTCTCGATCCGGGCTGACCCGCCGGTCGCCGTTGTGGATGGCAATGTCGACAAAAAGGGCACCCGCAAGGTCGCCGAAGCCTATCTGAACTATCTCTATTCGGACGAGGGGCAAAAGATCGCGGCCAAGCACTTCTATCGGCCGATCAAGCCGGAAGCTGCAGACAAGGCTGACATTGCGCGCTTCCCGAACCTGAAACTTGCGACGATCGACGATTTCGGCGGCTGGAAAGAAGCGCAGCCGAAGTTCTTCGGCGATGGCGGCGTATTTGACCAAATCTACAAGCCGGCACAATAATACGTCGCATGAGATCACATAGCCCCACGCGGTGGCGGTTCAGACGGCCGAGCGTCATTCCAGGCTTTGGAATGGCGCTCGGCCTTACCTTGACCTGGCTCACCCTTCTGATCCTCATCCCGCTTTCAGGCCTCGCCTGGCGGTCGAGCGAGCTTGGCTGGGAAAAATTCTTCGCCATCGCCTTCGATCCTCGTACCCTGAGCGCCCTTCGCATCAGCTTTGGCGCCGCCTTTGCGGCCGCCTGCATCAACGTCGTTTTCGGCGTCGTGCTGGCTTGGGTGCTCGTGCGCTACCGGTTCCCTGGCAAGCGCATCATCGACGCAATGGTCGATCTGCCTTTCGCGTTGCCGACCGCGGTTGCTGGTATCGCGCTGGCGACCCTTTATGCGCCGAACGGCTGGATCGGCCAGTTCCTGACGCCGCTGGGCATCAAGATCGCTTTCACGCCACTCGGTATCGTCATCGCGCTTGTCTTTGTCGGCTTGCCCTTCGTGGTGCGCACGGTTCAACCTGTCATGGAGGAGATCGACAAGGAGGTGGAGGAAGCTGCCGCAACGCTTGGCGCCACGCGCCTGCAGACGATTTTCCGCGTGCTGCTGCCGGGCTTGATGCCGCCGGCCCTGACAGGCTTCGCTCTCGCCTTTGCCCGCGGTGTCGGCGAATACGGCTCGGTAATCTTCATTGCCGGCAACCTTCCGTTCCGGTCGGAGATCGCACCGTTGCTGATTGTCATCAAGCTCGAGGAATATAACTATGCCGCAGCAACGGGCATCGCCGCAATGATGCTGGTGATTTCGTTTGCCATGCTGCTGATCATCAACCTCATCCAGAGCTGGCGCAGACGGAGGTACGGCTATGGCGTTTGATACGAGCCTTCAGCCGACAAAGGTGCGCTCCGCCGTCACCGAACATCGGTTTGCGCGCTGGACGCTGATCCTTGCCTCGCTGGTCTTCCTGACGCTGATCCTGCTTCTGCCGCTGGCGGCCGTCTTCGTCGAGGCGTTCCGCAAGGGTGCGGGTCCGTTCCTCGAGGCGCTGCAGGACGAGGAGACCTTTTCGGCTATTCGCCTGACCCTCATCGTGGCCGGCGTCAGCGTTCCCCTCAATCTGACCTTTGGCATCGCGGCCGCCTGGGCGATTGCCAAGTTCGAGTTCAAGGGCAAGGCTTTCCTGACAACGTTGATCGACCTGCCGTTTTCGGTCTCGCCTGTTATTTCCGGCCTCGTTTTCGTCTTGCTGCTTGGTGCCAACACCCACCTCGGCCAATGGCTGAGCGCTCATGACATCAAGATCCTGTTTGCCGTGCCGGGATTGATCCTGGCGACCATGTTCGTCACCTTCCCGTTCGTGGCGCGTGAACTGATTCCGCTGATGCAAGAGCAAGGTACGAGCGACGAAGAGGCGGCGATTTCGCTCGGCGCCAGCGGCTGGCAGACCTTCTGGCACGTGACCTTGCCCAATATCAAATGGGGCCTGCTCTATGGTGTATTGCTTTGCAATGCCCGCGCCATGGGCGAATTCGGGGCTGTATCCGTGGTTTCCGGTCACATCCGGGGACAGACGAACACCATGCCGCTGCAGGTGGAAATTCTCTATAACGAGTACAATTTCACCGGCGCGTTCGCCGTCGCCACGCTGCTTGCCTTGCTTGCGCTCGTAACCCTTGTTTTGAAGACGCTGCTCGAGATGCGATACAGCGAAGAAATCGCCGCCAGCCGACGGCACTGAAGGAATTAGAATGGAAGTTCGCGTACAAAACCTGCGCAAGGAATTCGAACGCTTTCCGGCGCTGCACGACGTCTCGCTCAATATCCGCTCCGGCGAGTTGATCGCGCTGCTCGGCCCGTCCGGATCGGGCAAGACGACGCTGTTGCGGCTCATTGCTGGCCTGGAGAGCCCGACGGAAGGGTTGATCTATTTCGGAGACGAGGACGCGTCAAAGAAGACCGTGCAGCAGCGCAACATCGGCTTCGTGTTCCAACACTATGCCTTGTTCAGGCATATGACAGTGCTGGAAAATGTGTCCTTTGGCCTGAAGGTGCGCGATAGCTCGCGGCGCCCGCCCAAGGCGGAAATTCGCCGGCGGGCGTTGGAGTTGCTTGAACTTGTCCAGCTCTCGGGTCTTGAGAAGCGTTATCCGGCTCAGCTTTCCGGCGGCCAGCGCCAGCGCGTCGCGCTCGCACGCGCCATGGCGGTCGAACCGAATGTACTGCTGCTCGATGAGCCTTTCGGCGCCCTCGACGCCCAAGTTCGCAAGGATCTGCGCAAATGGCTGCGCGAGATCCATGATCGCACGGGTCACACGACGGTCTTCGTCACGCATGACCAGGACGAGGCGATGGAGCTTGCTGACCGCGTCGTTGTCATGAGCCAGGGCGCGATCGAGCAGGTCGGAACCCCCGATGAGGTTTACGACAATCCGAACTCCCCCTTCGTCTTCGGCTTTGTCGGACAGTCCAACTGTCTCGACGTCGGGGTCAACGGTGGAGAGATCTGGTTCGAGGATAGGCCGCTCGGCCTCAAGGTCGAGGGCGAAGCGGATGGAGACGCTCAACTATATTTCCGGCCGCACGACATTGAATTGCGCGATGGCTGTGGCGGCTGCATCGCCGGTTTGCTGACGACGAGCCGGCGCGTCGCTGGTACGCGCCACATCGAGGTCGACATCGGCAAGGGGCATCCGCCGATCGAATTGGAACTATCGCCAGCGCAGGCCGGCGCCCTCGACCGCACGAGGATCGCCTTTCGACCAACGCGATGGAAGTTGTTCCGGTCCGACGACAAATGAAGGGCCGACGCGGTCGTTAGTCGATCGAATCAGGCTGGAGCGGCACGCTGGTTTCGGCGGTTGCATCCGCTTTGAAAGTGTGACCTGTGATGGAAAGTGTCGCTGTTTTCAGTGGGTGGCGAGAGCGCTAATCAGCCTGTGCCGGCGGGCCAAAAGCGGCCAAATCAAATTGTGATACTGATTGGGTTTGAAATTTACCTTAAACGCAGGTAAAAAAGCGACCACTTAATCGAGAAGGGCTTACTACTCTAAATAGGGGGCACCTGACATTGAGGGCGCATATAGCGTTGGGAAAATCTCTCGCCGGGATCCTGTTGGCGGGCGTGGCAGCGGCGGGCTGCACGACCGCACAGCAACCGGCTTCGAAGGTGGCGAGCCAGGTCAGCAAGCCCAAGAATGCGGCGCAAGCGGCGCAGTCAACCAAAGTTACTTTCAATTACACGGCCAAGGACCGCGATTGCCTCAAGCGGGCAATGTACTTCGAATCCGAGCATTCTGATCGCGACGGCTACATGGCGGTCGGAACGGTGGTCATGAACCGTCTGACATCGGGGGCCTATCCCGATTCAATCTGCGGCGTCGTTGCCCAACAGAGGCAGTTTGCGCCTGGCGTGATGACGCGCGAAGTCGAGCCGACGGCTGAGGTTGAACTGACGGACGCTGCAGATGCAATTTTCCGCGGCGAACGGCATCCAGGCGTCAAGAACGCGATGTTCTTCCACACAGACGGTCTGTCGTTCCCGTATCGCAATATGCACTACGTAACGATTGCCGGCGGCAATGCGTTCTACGAGAAGCGTGGGCGGGACGGCGAGCTACAGACGCCGGCGCCCCTGCCCGCCTACGAAGTCGCGATGAACTACCTGCCTGGCCAGAGCAAGATGCCGGCGCAGTTTGAGGTACTCGTACCGACGACCGTTCCGGTGCCGATCCCGATGCCGGGCACAGTGGCCATTTCAGGTGCGGAACCGGCGCTGCCGGCGACCGAAGCGGTGGTGCCCGCCAGCAAGGAGGCCGTGATACCGGTTGTTATTCCGACGCCGCGACCAGACTTCAATAGTGCCGTTCTGCGCGGCAGCCTCGCCCACGGCTGAGGCTGCTCGCCTATTTTGCCCTGTTTCCATCCGCGTCGAAGACGTGCAGATGCTGCGCGGGGAACGACACGTTGATCGTCGGACCGGATGTCAGCGCGGTCCGGTCGAGCGTGAAGATCTTGAATGGCAGAGCGTGCAGCGACAGGTGCAGGATGATGCCGAAGCCGGTCGGTTCGACCAATTCGACGTTCGCGTTCAGGCCACCCTGATCGGTAATGACCACATGCTCCGGCCGAATCCCCAGTGTCACCTTTGCGCCGTTTGCGAGTGACAGGGGTGCGGCGAGCGGGACGACCGTTCCGTCCTTCAGGCGAACACCACCATCCGCATAGGTCGCGTCGAGGAAATTCATGCCCGGCGAGCCGATGAAGCCGGCGACGAAGAGGTTGGCAGGCGTATCATAAAGCTCGAGCGGGCTGCCGACCTGCTGCACGACGCCGCCGTGCATGGCAACGATCCGGTCGGCGAGCGTCATCGCCTCGATCTGGTCGTGGGTGACGTAGATCGACGTCGCCTTGAGGTCGCCATGCAGCTTCTTGATTTCGGCACGCATCTGTTCGCGCAGGCGTGCGTCGAGGTTCGACAGCGGCTCGTCGAAGAGGAAGGCCTTCGGTTGGCGCACTATGGCGCGGCCCATGGCCACGCGCTGACGCTGACCGCCTGAAAGCGCCTTCGGCCTGCGTTCGAGCAGCGGGTCGAGACCGAGCTTGGAGGCGGCAGCACCGACAGCGCTGGAGATCTTTTCCTTGGCCGTCTTTCTTAGCTTCAGGCTGTAGCTCATGTTGCCGGCGACATTCATGTGCGGATAAAGGGCGTATGACTGGAACACCATGGCGATGTCACGGTCCTTCGGATGCAGTTCGTTGACGCGGTTGCCGGCAATGCGGATCTCACCGCCGGTGACGTCCTCGAGTCCCGCGATCATTCGCAGCAGGGTCGACTTGCCGCAGCCGGATGGGCCGACGAGCACGACGAACTCGCCGTCCTTGATCCTAAGGTCGACGTCGTGCAGCACCTTGACGGGACCATAGGCCTTCTTGACGTTCTGGATATCGATCGATGCCATTTTGATTAACCCTTGACCGCGCCGGCCGTCAGGCCCTGGACGAGATAACGCTGGATGAGCAGGAAGAAGAGACCGGCCGGGATGAGCGCGAGCACGCCCGCCGCCATCATCTGCCCGAAATCCACGGAGAATTTGGAAACAAAGGTCAGAAGCCCGACCGGGAAGGTTGCCGCGTCATTGCCGTTGATCAGCATGAGGGCAAAGAGCAGTTCGCTCCACGCGGCGGTGAAGACGAAGCCGAGCGTTGCCGCGATGCCGGGCAACGTCAGCGGCAGGATAATCTGCCGGAAGGCGGTGAACTGCGTTGCACCGTCTATCATGGCCGCCTCCTCGAGATCCTTCGGAATGCCGTCGAAGAAGGACTGCATCAGGAAGGTAGCGAAGGGCACGTTGAAGGCGGTGTAGACGACAACGAGGCCGGTGAGGCTGTTCGTCAGATGCAGTGGCGTCAGGATCTTGAAGATCGGGGCCACCAGCATGACGAGCGGGAACATCTGCGTCAAAAGCATCAACGCGACGATCCAATACTTGGCCCGGAAGTTAAAGCGCGACAGCGCATAGCCGGAAAGAGAGGCGCAGATCGTCACGACGATCGCCGTCGAGGCCGAGACGATCAGGCTGTTCTTGAAGAAAGTCGGGAAGGCGCTGTGCTGGATGACGAAGGAATAGTGTTCCCAGGTCGTGCGCGACGGCCACATCCGAACGCCCTCGGTATAGAGCAGGTCGTTCGGCGTCACCGATACCTTGAGAAGCCAGAACAGCGGAAACAGCGCGAAGACGATGTAGCAGAGAATGGCCAGGCGATGCGCGATGGTAGGGAGAATGGATCGCTTCATGGCATCAATCCTTGTTCAGCAGGGTCTGCCGCAGCAGGATGATCAGCATCGAATAGGCAAGCAGCAGCACCAGCAGCACCAGCGCGATCGCCGAGGCGTATCCGAAGTCCAGGCGCTTGAACGCCTGCGTGAAGATGTAGCTTGCGACGATCTGCGTCCGGTCGGCCGGCCCACCGCCGGTCATGACGACAATCAGGTCGGCGAAGTTGGACACCCAGACGGTGCGAAGCAGCACGGTGATGGCAATCGTCGGCGCAAGGAAGGGCAAGGTGATCGAGCGGAAGCGCTGGAACCAGCCGGCGCCGTCGATGGAAGCTGCCTCGTAGAGATCACGCGGAATTGCCTGGAGAGCGGCAAGTAAGGTGATCGCGAAGAAGGGAATGCCCCACCAGACGTTGGCGATGATCGGTCCCCACATCGCATGTTGCGGATCGGAGAGGATGTTGGCGGGTTCGCTCATCAGGCCAAGCGCAAAAAGCCAGTGCGGGATCGGCCCTATCACCGGATTGAACAACCAGGCCCAGTTCAGGCCGGCGAGGAAGGAGGGAACGGCCCAGGGCAGAAAGACCAGAGCCTGCACGACGCCCCTGCCCCAGAACGGTTTGTCGAGCAGCAGCGCCAGAATGAGGCCGAAGATGAATTGCAACAGGACGGAGGCGCCTGTCCACAAGAGCGTATTCTTCAGCGCACCATAGAAGGCTGCGTCTTTCGACAGCGCCCGGAAATGCTCGAGCCCGATGAAGCCGCCCGAAAACGGATTGAGCAGCTGGATGTCGCGAAACGCATAGGACACCCCGATCACCAGTGGCACCAGCATCACCGCAATGATCAGGACCAGTGACGGCGCACTATAGAGGTAGGGTTCGGAGGCATCAGCGATGCGCTTCAGCCAGGGGCGTCTGTCCTGGCGCCTTTCCAGCGTATCGGCAGTGAGGGTCATCAGGCAAAATCCGTTTCGCGGCGCAATCTGCGCCGTCGCAAGACAGTGAAAGAGGCGGCGGACAGGTCCGCCGCCGGTGGGCCGTTACTTCTTGGCGAGGAACTTCTGCTGCGCCTTGGTCAGATAATCTGCCCACTGGTCAGCCAGCTCCTTCGGCGTGATGTCGCCGAGAAGCGCCTGCTGCGTCGTCTTGATGGCGAGCGAGTCTTTGAAGAAGGCGAACTCTTCCAGGTAGGTCGGCATCACGGTCGGAACGATGTTCGGGTCGGCCAGCTCTTCGAACCAACCCTTGAACTGATCGCCTGCGTAGAAGGGATCCTTTTCGGCCGAGGTGTGAACCGGAAGAGCGCCCGTACGCTTGTTCCACTCGATATTGCCTTCCGGCGATTCAAGCGTCTCGATCAGCTTCCAGGACAGATCCTTGTTCTGGCTGGTGGTGAACATCGACCAGCCAGCGAAACCGATTGTGGTGAAGCCCTTGCCGCTTGGACCGACTGGCATCTTGGTCACCCCGAAATCGTCCGGCTTCATGCGCTGGGCAACCGCGATCAGAGCGTCCGGATCCTGGTCGAGCATCGCGCAGGTGCCGGAGTAGAATCCGGCGACGGTTTCGTTGAAGCCCCAGTTGACGCTGTCCTTCGGCGTCAGGCCCTTCTTGTAGAGGTCGACGACCCATTCGAGACCCTTTGCCCAGCCTTCGCTGTTCATCGTCGAGGTGCCATCCTCGTTGAAGAACTTGTTGGAGCCGGCCATTGTCGCGCCGAACATCACCCAGCCGTTCAGGCCGCCCGGACCGCCGCGCAGGCAGTAACCCGACTTGCCGGGAAGCTTGGAGACCTTTTCGGAGGCGGCCACGAAATCGTCGAGCGTCTTCGGCGGTTCGGAAACGCCGGCTTCCTTGAAAAGGTTCTTGTTGTAGAACAGCGCACGCAGGTAGAAGCCGTAAGGCAGCATGTAGGCGGTGTTCTTGACATCGCGGCCGAGTTCAAGCGCGCGCGGCGTCAGGCCCTTGGTGTGCTCCCACTTGGCGAGGTAAGGTTCGAGGCTTTCGAGCATGCCGTTGTTGGCATAGAGGGAAAGCCAGGTGTCGGGCATTTCCATGACGTCGGGAGTGTCGCCGGCCGAAACCATGGTGGCGAACTTCTGGAAGGCTTCGTTCCAGGGCAGCGAGATGATGTCGACCTTGGTCCCGGGGTTTGCAGCCTCGAACTTGCCGACGATCGACTTCAGCGTCTCCGTACGCTCGGGGCTGGTGATAACCTCGACCAGTTTCAGTGTGGTATCGGCGAGTGCCGTACCGGCCATCATCGTGGCGAGTAAAGTGGCGGTGATCAGTCTTTTCATGCTTGCTCCCCCTTTTCAGGTTTTTCAGGTTGTGAACTTAAGAGGCGACCGCCAATGCCGCCTCGATGTCCTTCCACAGGGCCTCGGTTCCTTCGAGACCGACGTGGAGGCGTACGGACCGTGCATGGATCCCGAAGGTATGCGCGGAATTCGGTTGCGCCTTCTGCTGAAGGACGACCTCGCCTGGTACGATCAGGCTTTCATGTCCACCCCAGCTCACTCCCAGTTTGAAGAGCTTGAGGTGATCGGCGAAGGCACGAATATCGACGCCCTCACGGAATATGAAGGAAAACAGGCCCGACGTGCCGTTGAGACCGGACGGCAGGCGATTGGCAAGGCCCGGATGGCAAACCGTCTCCACCACGTCGAGCTCCTTCAGCCGCTTGGCGATCGTCATCGCAGCTGCCTCATGCGCGCGCATACGGATCGGCAATGTGCGCAGGCCGCGGATCAAAAGCCACGCATCAAAGGGCGAGAGCTTGCCGCCGAGATAAGGATAGGCCTCCGCCTTGATGCGGGCGATCATCTCTTTGGAGCCAGCGACGACGCCAGCGACGACGTCGCTGTGGCCGCCGAGATACTTCGAGGCCGAATGGATGACGATATCGACGCCGAGCGATATTGGCTGCTGGAAGTACGGGCTCGCCCAGCTGTTGTCGATCATCGTGACCAGGCCATGCTTCCTAGCGAGTGCCGCGAGCGCACCGACGTCGTGGGCGTCCATGACCCAACTCGTTGGGCTTTCCATATAGAATACCTTGGCTCCGGGCAGTGCCTTTGCGACGGCCTCTTCGTCGCGGCCATCCACATAGGTCACCTCGACCTTCATGCGCTTCAAGATCGTGCCGAAGAGCCGGAAGGCATCTGGATAGACGTGTTTGACCGCAACGATACGGTCGCCCGGCTCGACGAAGGACAACACCGTCGACGAGATCGCCGCCATGCCGCTTGCAAAACCTAACGCGTCTTCGGCTCCTTCAAGCTTTGCCAGCATTTCCTCAAACATGCGAACAGTCGGATTGAGCCCGCGGGTATAGATCGGGCGAACCTTCTCGCCGCGATAGGAAGCGATCATGTCGTCATAGTTCGAGAAGGTGAAAAGCGAGGTCTGGAAGATCGGCGGCACGACCGCTTCCGCGAAGTTTCCTTCGTCGTGTGCGGTGATGAGCGAGGCAAGATCGAACGCGTTCGCGCCGTTATTCATTTGGACATTTCCTTGATATCTTCCTCGACGACATCGAGGATCTTCAGTGTTTCTTCTCGCGCGGCCTCAACATCCTGGGCAGCGATGGCGTTGAAGAGCGTGCGATGAAAGGGAAAGGAGCGGCGAGCAAAATCCTCGCGCTCGAACGGGTGTTCCCAGAACTGCCAGAAGGTTTCGCGCATCTGTTCAAGAAGCTGGCGAAAAAGCGGATTGTGGGTCGCATCATAGATGGCGAGATGGAAGGCGAGGTCTTCCGGGCCTGATGTGCCTTTCTCGATATGGACGCGTTCCATCTCGTTGAGGTTCTGTTCGATGAGGACGAGATCCGTGTCGGTCCGCTTTCTCGCGGCGACCATGCAGGCCTCGCATTCTATCCCGCGACGCACCTCAAGCGTCTGTAGAAGGGCGTCCCGCAGATGGCCGGTATCAAGCGACAGCGGCATGTGGATCGTCGCCTTGGAAACCGGTTTCAGCAGATAGGTCCCGCTTCCCTTTCGCGTTTCAATGACGCCGAGGGCCTGGAAGTGGCGTATTGCCTCCCTAATGGTTGAGCGGCCGACCATCAGTGCTGACATCAGTTCACGCTCTGCCGGCAGGCGGTCGCCAGCCTTCAGTTGCGCGCTCTTGATGTAATCCGCCAGTGCGTCCGTCACCTGACGCGCGCGATCGATAGCCGGTAGTGGCCGGATCACGGGCCTGTCGCTCATTGATGCCCTCATGGTTCCCCATTTTATTCTTAGGCAATCGACCAAATTGGTCTGACATCTTAGCATTTCCCAAACTCGCTGATCCGTCAAGTCTGCTTTAACTTAGCCCGGCCGCGATCGAAAATAACCGACACCAGCTACGTTGCGGCCACTCACCAAGATCAGGAGTGATTGCTTGTTCGATCTGACAACGAACGTTCTGGTCGGTGCCAGTCAACCGGAACAGCTGGTCATGGCTGAAAGACTTCCTTGGCAAGAAGTTCCAGGCGACATTTCAATAAGTTATCGGATCGCAGTGAGCAGAAAGGAGGGTGATGACCTTGCACCATCCCTTCATGCCTTGCAAACGAAGCCTGTCTCCGGCGAGGCATACATGCTATTTTCTGGTTGTGTTCAGTGGAGGAAACTTCCGTGAACAGGTACCACCTCGAGGACGACTCTATCGATCAATTTCCCGCGGCCCTGGTTCATTGGGCAGATCAATTTCGGCGGTCGGATCAGGACGAGGAAGCACTCCGGCGAGCAATTGCGGCATTAAACGTCGCCTTGACCCAGGCTCAAACCTATCTGGATGATGTCGGCGAGGTGAGACAGGAGAGAAGGTGGAACACGCCGGCCTTTCTTTTCAAGGTTGCATGTCGATCGGTAGCGGTCCTCGATCCTGCATTTGCGGACAAGATGAAATCATTTGGGTGGGGGACAGAAGATTTCTGGAGTGATGCGAAACAGAGCGGCAAGATACACATTCCCGATATTCGGACGGCTTGCGTAGTCATCGAAGCAAGACTGTCGGGGCGCGAACCTGATCTTGAGGAAAAGCCTGTCGGGAATGCCGCCCAGGATGAGAGAAGCAAATTGGTGCTGATAATTGCATCAGTACTCGCCGCCCTCTTTGGCCTTGGGTGCATTTCAGGCGGTCTATTGCTGATGGCTGCACCCGGGGGCGGAGCAACTTCTTTCGATTTTCTGGGGTTTCAGGTCTCCACGCAGCAGACCGGCATTGCGGCTATTGCCTTAGGCGCTGCGTCGATCATCCTGACATTTCGAATGGTCCTGAAAACCGTCGTCGCTCGCGGCAGAACTACCTAGTGTCAAAGCCCGTCAGTCGCAACCGACAGGGCAGCGCGAGCTTCTCGTCATGACACACCCCATATCTCGACCAAGACGTTTTGCAGAAGACGGCGCTAAGCATATGGCGATGGCCAAGCTGCAAAACCGGCGGTCACGACAGACCCAACCAAGCCAATGCATACATTTCCCATTCATATAGTATATTACGAACCTTAGAGGTTGGCCATGCAACGTCCGTTCGCTCCTCGACATATCTTTTCGACCGTCTTGCTCGGGACGATCGGCGCAGCGACTTCATGCGTCTACGCTTGCAGCGGCTCACCAGAGTTCGGCCCGACCGGACATTTTCATGCGCAAGCAGGGGCTAATTTGAAGCGGGACTCGAGCACGATAGAAGTCGCCATCTACGGCATCGCTCGTACCCTAAACGAAATTCAGGCGACGACCTTTTCTGGCCCAATTCTAGAAAGCGTCCTGGTTGCAAGTCGAGACGCTGCAATAAAAGGATCGTTGCCGATCCCGCCAGATATTCGCAAGCAACTCACGGGTTACTCGACCGAAGCTTCAATGAACCGTGTCCGATACCGGATTGGTGACGTGGGCTCCTTCAATCTCGCCACGGTACTGGAACGGGGAAGATTTGCGGACGCCGTCACCCTGATTGATGTGGTGGTGTTTCGCGACGCGCTAACGGCTGCAACAGTTTCGGCATGGGCCCATGAACTGATACATGTCGACCAATACCACGTATGGGGCGTCCATGGCTTCGCGGTTCGATACGCCCAAAACTGGCTGGCAGTGGAGAACCCGGCCTACTCCAAGGGCGATGACTTCGCACGTTGGCGATGCCGCAAACAAGCACAAGACAGACAAAATTGAAGGCCACATCACGAAGGCACACTGTCGACAGCGTGGGGCTTTTGCCAACGCCAAGAAGCTCAAGTGCGTTTCGCCTGGCAGGCAGACGACCCTCTCAGTATCCCCGCAGTTCGTCATCGCGAGGGACTAATTCAACACTGACTCGCTTGCCGTTGATTCTTTCGATTATGGTCGTAAGCGTTGCAGTGTCATTGTCAAAACCACCATGGGATCGAGACATCGTTTGCGCTGACAATGATTTGTCGACGATCAATCGGGCGCTCTTGCCTATCTTCGATCCATAGATTTCCATCCCGGCAATCGGCGTATGTGGCTGCTCTTCGTAGGCTCGCGAGACGAGGTACAGCAGGGAGTGGCTGTACCGTGGTGTCAAGGGAATTCCGGCCTCGACGGTGTCTCTCTTCTCGAGATCGTCGCTCATCATATAGAGGTGGATATTGCCGTTTAGCCTCAGCGCCGAGGTTCCCTTGAGCAGCTTTCCATAGTGTTCATTGAAGAAGTCCGTCGTGCAGGCTGGAGCCATAAGATGCACACTGTCGATGGTCAGATTTTTAAGCTTGAACCGTCCCAATGCGGAAATCAGTCGACCGAGAACGATTGACCCGGCACTGTGACCGACAAGGTGAATTTTGGGACGAAGGTCTGCGGTGTCCAAACCCTGTAGAAGCGGTTCAAGGCCCTGGAATCCACCATCGTATTCCCTGCGGCCGCTGAATGCGGCTTCTGCGTCACCTTTCATGTTTCGCCATGCGCGATTGCCGTAATATTTGCCCGGTCCAGCCTCAAACAGCCAATCCGAAAAGCCCGCACCAGCGAGACCGGAAGTTGCCGACGACATTGCGCCGAACGCCTCGTCGAGGAAATCCGAAGCCCACATCAGGTGAAAGTTGTAGATTGAGTTTCGTCCGAAGATATTTGCGCGCTTCCACGCCGAGATACGGCGCGCCTCGTCCACCGTGGAGTTCAGTCCGCCGTGCGCGTAAATCATCAAGTGCGGGTAGCCCGTGCCGTTGTTGGATTCCTTCATCGTAAGTCGTTTGACGGTCTCTGCCATCTCATCATCCTTCGGCGACGCATACTTGCCTGTTACGACAAGCTTGCCATCGTCGATGTTGAGGAAATGGCCGAGAATGTCGGCGCGTGTTGGCTCGTTGATGCCGAAGAGACCGGAACGGCTGGTCGGAGATGATTTTGGCAGGGCATTGAAGGCGGATGGAGCGCGTGCGCCGAGTTGCAACACCCAAGCGTCCATGATCGTTGCGGCCCAATCCGAGTAGGCCCAGTGTGCGAGCCCCTCCCTGCCCCATTTTTCGCCCCAGGAATTCAAGATCCAGAATCCTTCGGCGTCGTAGCCCACGATGGCGAAGGCGTGTCCGCCAATGGGAGCGCCGTCGGGCGTGATATATCCGTTGACTGGTTTTAGCCAGCCCCCGTGTATTTGTGCGGAAGCGTAAATCCCTCCGACCTCGTTCAGGGCCGCGTGATAGTCACTGATGTCAGGCTGAAGCCTGAAGTAGGCACCGAGGCGCGTTTCCGTCGCCTCCTTCGCCAACTCGTATGTCAGCAACCAATCCTTCTTTGTCTTGTCAGTTGGACCGTCTTTGCAGACGCCATTTCGGAAAAACCCCTTCAGGGCCCCGCGCAGGGATGAGCCGTCGTGGGGACTGTCTGCCCATTCGTCATTTCGAAGGCCCATTTCATAGAGCATTCTCGCGCTGACGCGTTCTCGCGGAGTTGCGCTGACGGTCTGGTGGCGGAGGACGTCTATGACATGTGCAAGGGCATAGCCAACGCAGCGTGGAGATTTTCCCTGGTCCCTCACCGGAAATGCGATCGTCGGATAGATCCCGCTCTGTAGAGAACGCAGATGGGGTTGATAGATCCTATCCCTCAAATCCGGAATGTCAGGCAGGATGTCGAGAATTCTTACCTCATCTCCACTCGTCTGTTGTCTTGTCAGATATGCCCGGTCGCCGACGAAGACGCGGTTGTCATCTGGATCTGATCGTCGTGTCGGTTCCTGCGCTGCTCGCGACGCGGACTCCTCGCCTGCAGCGTCTTTTGCTATTGCAGCCCCGTCACCACTCACTTCTCCAACATTTGACGTCAACTCCCTGTTCGACATATTCCCTCCACGTCCGTATACCCCGCACACGCGTTTTGGCTTTGTGATCATCAGGCAGCGCGACTGGACGGCGCCGACTCCAGAAGACTTACCAGTAAGTGTTCGACAGTTTCGGGAGCCATGAGGGCTTTGTTCAACCCGTCACCAGCGTAGAAGGTCTCCCCTCGCCTAACCGTCCTGTGTGCGCCCTCCCGGGCTTGCAGAACAGGAAATGAAGCCCATTCTTGAGCAAGTCCCAAGCCGAAATCGACCAGCGAGATCTTGCGCGCCATAAACCGCTCATATCCTCGAAACTTCAGCAATGTGTACCCAAGCTGATCCTGAAGGGCAGATCCGAAGGTTTCTCCTCCTGACAGGTGCAATGTGTCGCGCAAGCGCATGAGTGTTGTCGTCATGAACTGATAACGGCCACACGCGGGTGACCTGAACATTCTGCGCCAGTTCGGGCCGTTCAGAATAACGTCGGCCAAGCTCATGCTACTCAAGGGTCTCGGTAGCCTGTGCTGGTTGTTGCCAAATAACACGTCATACCCACCCGGCGCTTCTGCATCGCCGATGAGATCGAGCAAGCGCCGGGCTCCTTCCGGCAACGTATCATTGGCGGCATCGGTTAGTCCTGCTGCAAGAACTATCGGTTGTGGTATCTCGTCAATCTTCGACCAGGTCAGTGGACCCACGATACCGTCAGGCCGAAGGCCATATCGCTGTTGAAAGCACCGTACCGCCGCCTCCGTCACCGGACCAAACCTTCCATCCTGTTCGGTACCGACGGCGCGTTGCACCTGCACGACATCCGAACCCCGTGCTCCTCGCTCCAGGGTTCGATGGCCCGAAATCGCATCGAAAGCGGGAACGGGGGGCCGGAGGGTGACCGTACCAGACATGACACGTTTCACGCCATCGCGGAACACGTCCATGTTAAACAATGGGTCTGGCTTTCGACCATCGGGAAGTGCGTACTCCTTGTGGCCACAGCACATATCGGAGGTCTCCCCGATGTGATTTAAAATTGCGGCCACTCCACGTCTATAGGCATCCATCTGCCAGTCTGGCCACTGTGCATTGGGCGTGCCCGGGTTCTCAGCTTCTATCCCGATGAAGCTGGAATTGCCCGTCCTGATACCTCTCCACTCGCCCGGGCCGGCATGGTTGGCTTTGCCAGCGGCAACCAGATAATATGTTCCGTCGACTCCCAGTCCCAACTGGGCGAGTGGTCCGGAAAGTGGATGGTTGCCGCCTCGACCGCTTATCAAGGCATTCAAGGTGGGCATGTTGCCGGTCCCGATGGATCCGGTGTGGTGACAGATGACGCCACGCACGCGCCCCATTTCGCCGGTGCCGCGACTTGCCCAGCCATTGGTCTCCGCGACTTTAAGTCCTGCGTGGCGGAGAACTTCGGGCAGCCAGGTCAATAAGTAAACCATGCGTCCCTCCTCAGTGCACTGACGGCTTCTCGACACCTCCGGAAGCCTTGGGCAAGTTTATGTCCTCGGTAATTTCTCCGTCCTCCAGTTCCACGTCGCAGAGGCAGGAATCGACCTGATCATTAAAGTTTTCATCGGTTTCTGCCGCAGACGGACGGGCAAGCCGGGGAGGCGCTGTCAGCCCACGCGGGTTTCTTTCGTCTGCTTCAGATCGGGCGAGGTCCGTCTTGGCCACGACCGGCTGAACGACCGCGGGGTTTTCCCCGAGTGCCGGGACGAGTTTGGTATCGAGAAGATTTCCAACAAGGCGCTCTGAGAAACCTGCCAGGAAGGCGACGACTATCGCGATATCTATCTGCGGAGACGTGCATTCCGGCCCTGTGACACAAAGCCTGATAGGACCGGCCTCGCCCAACGTGAGTTTAAATAGTTCACTTCGGAACAAGGCGAAGAGTACCACAGCCGAAATTGCCCCAATGACAATTCGCAGTCCGGCGTCTACGAGGTTGTCACGAAGCCGGAGGTCGGTCTGGATCGTCCTCCCCCTTATCCCGATCGCAATAGAAAAGAACGCACCGAGACACCCAATGCTGGTCGCCATCCAGGTATTATTCCGGGACACGAATTTTGGAAAGTTGAGATCATTGAAGGCCCAAAACAGAAGGAAGATGACAAACGCGACGAGACCCGCCGTCACCACATACTGAACGCGGCCGGTCGAAGTGCGCTCTTCAACGATCTCTCTCTTAATTGCCTCTAGGAGGACCATAGCACTCGCTTGATCGCCCTGCAGTGCAACGATCAAGGCGTCAGCTGTACGGCGGTCATATCTTTTCGCGCGGGCGTCGCCTGCGCTTGCGCGATGGGTTGGGCCAGTCTCGGACCCTACCGTCCTGGGGCTTCTCCAGCCATCTATCAATCCGTTGATTTCACCTCGAAGGGGCGCGAGGTGAGCGAGTGCCAATCTTTGCTCCGTGGCGAGGCTCTCATCATCTGCGTACTGGATCATCACGCGGTCGGAATTCGAATATACCGCGTAAACTCTCGGGACTTTGCTGTAAACAGTACCTATTTCAAGGCCTGTATAGTCTGTCCTCCCAACAGCAATGTCATCGACGCGTTCACCATTCATGGCCGCCCCCGAAGAATAGCAGCTAAGATAATGGCATAAATTCTCAAGGTTGCAAGATTTTACTTGAAATACACTTCTGGCGGTAGGTACGCGGTCGATGGAAGCTTTCGTTGGACCGTCGACATGGGAATGAGGACCAGCGATCGCAGCTCATTGCCCGTCGTTGACTGCGTCACTGAACACCGTTCGCGCGTTTGCTGCCGCGCCTGCCTCCTCTCGGATCAAACGTGTCAGTAACTGCATGAGCGGTCGTTGCTAGGCCTGAAGCCGTCTGCACAGGCCGGGTTTACCGAGGTGCGTGGTTGGTACTGATAATCAGGTTGATTAGGATTGCGGGCGGTCGTGCAGGCAGACATCATCGCCCCCAGTCCGATCAGCAAGCCGCTCGCGACAGACATCTTGGCAATATTCATGTGTTGGTTCCCCCGGCCTGACGTTCTCTTTCTGTTTACCGAGCAAGAAAATGCTGCGCCAAAAGGCATATGGGAGGGCTATCACGAACACTTGACCCGGGTTGCGCCACCGACATGTCCCGAGGTTACAGGACGAGATCGCCAGCCGTTTGATGGGGAGAGGCAGGCGGCTCACGCCGCCTGCCCTTTGTCGTTGTCGTCGAGGTCAGTGTCCTCCGGCTGCAGGTGGTGCAGGTAGGTGACGGCGCGCTGTGCATGTCCTGCCGCAACGAAGATGGCGCGCTTGTCGTTTGCCAAGACCTGCAGCCAGGAGGCAAGGTAGCGTGCATGATCGGGCCGTGGTTCAAGTTCGGGCAC
>NZ_JACIAH010000032.1 GCF_014194695.1 Rhizobium sp. BK399
GGAGCCTCACCTTGAGGACGCGGGGTGGAGCAGCCCGGTAGCTCGTCAGGCTCATAACCTGAAGGCCGCAGGTTCAAATCCTGCCCCCGCAACCACTGATGCCGACAATCGGTCGCCCAAGGCACATTGACTGTCTTTTTTTGACGAGGATTCAATGGCTTGTCGGTTTGACCAGTCTAGGATCGTTCCTAACTCCCCATAGAGTTTTACACCGACATCGCCGCGTCCTAACCCAGGCGTGATCACAATCTTTTCAATTAGTGACCGAAGTACCTCAGTAGCGGCCGCCCGCTCCTCGGGTTGATTGAGGGCCTCGGTCAACCGTGATACTTTTCGGGCATAGGCTTCGGATGCCTGTGATAGGACTTTGGGCGCGTCATAAGGCACTGCTGAGAGATGGTCGGACAGTTCCTTTTTTCTGTACTCTAGCGAGGTCATTCTTTCTTTCAGCGAGGGTTGGTACATCCCGTCGGTGATGGCAACGAGGATATTTTCCATCTGTTTCTCGATTTTCGTCAGCTCCAGTTGCCATTCCCTTGCCTTTGATCGGCGCTCCTGGTTGAAGCGATTGGTCTCCTCTGCAAACGCGCGCAGTGCTTCGGCAGTGGCTTCTGGCTCCAACATTTGGTCTTTTAAACCGGTAAGGACGCGGCGTTCGAGTGCGTCACGCAGAATGGTGCGATGGTTAGAACAGGAACCGCCGTTTACACGAGTTGAACACGCGAAACGGTTTGCGCCGCGGAGTGAAAAGTGACCGCCGCAGCAGCCGCAGAAGACCAAACCCGACAGTAGATATTTAGGTCGCCTTTTCCCGTTGAGGTGGTTTCGGTGGTATTTGCGAACACCCTCAACAGCTGCAGAGTACTGTTCAAGGACTATTCTCTGTCGGTTTTTCGCTGCCTGCCAAAGCTCATCGTCTATGATCCGAAGTGCCGGCACTTGCGTAATGATCCATTCGGTCTCTGAATTGCGGCGTGAAACCCGCTTGCCCGTTGACGGGTCTTTCACATAGCGCTGCCGGTTCCAAATCAGACGTCCAATATACAACTCGTTATTTATGATGCCCGTGCCGCGGAGTATATGGCCGCGTATAGTGCCGTCAGTCCAAAGCTTCCCCCTTGGGGGAGGAACGCCTTGCTCGTTCAAGCGCCTAGCGATCGCGAAGGGGCTGACGCCGGCCGCAAAATCGCAGAATATCTGACATACAACCTCCGCTTCTCGTTGGTTGATCGCGCGTTCACCTCTAATGGGTTGCCCTTGTTCGTCGTACTTCCGCACTACATCGTAGCCGTAGCAAAGCCCGCCGCCCGACTTTGCGTTTAGGATAAGACCCGCCATGCCCCGTCGGACCTTGGCGGTGAGGTCACTCAGGAAAATCGCGTTCATTGTGCCCTTGAAACCGATGTGGAGCTCTGAAATATCGCCTTCCGCCAAGGTATGAATTCGTACCCCGGCGAACTTTAAGAGCTTGAATAGCATAGCGGCGTCCGCTTGGTCGCGAGAAAGGCGATCCAAAGCTTCCGTGACCACCATGTCAAATTTGCCTTGTTGAGCATCCTCTAACAACTGCCGAATACCTGGGCGTAGGATAATGCTATATCCGGATATTGCTTCGTCGTGATATGTGCCAACTTCCTTCCAGCCTTCAAGTTTCCCTTTTTGGCGACAGGTCCGAAATTGATCCTCGATAGACGCTCTGCTCTGTAGTTCAGTCGAAAAGCGCGCGTAATACACTACCTTTGTCATGATGTTTCATCCTTCCCTACGTCCCTGTCGGGTACGTCTCGGTTCGCTTCTCTTGCAATCTGGCGGCCGATAAGGCGGGCGAGACTGAGGATTGGGAGGCGAGAACTTTCGCGTCGCAAGCGCTCGTGACGGCCAACCTTCTCGTCGGCGCGTCCAACAACCGTGACCGGATTAAGTTTACCTTCGCCGGTTGCACTTGAGCCGTTCCTAACTCCCGTCATCACACTCTCCCAATCGACGCCTTAGAGAGAGTTGTACACAATATTAGAAAAAAATAATAGATACTATCGCAATTGCAGAAAAAAAGTTTGAAAACGTCGATTTTGCCGTGACGTCATGAATTAATATTCCAATTCGAGGTCTTTATATAATTTGAAAGCTTTCGTTGGGAACGGGGATCATTTGGACCCCACTAATGCGTTGTCGCGGTGGCAATACTTGACGCCAGCGGGATACGTATCGTAAGCGGGCAAATTCCCGCAGGGGTTCGTCGAGAAGGAGTTGAGGCCATCATGTGGTCCTACTCGCCTGCAAGTACCTCTATTTTAGATGGTCTTAATTCCAGAATTAGGGTGCTGAGGCTTCCAGCGCACGCCGGTTCCTTCGAGATGGTTCGCTTCGACATTTGCTGCGATAAACTGAACGTTGAGTTCGTCAAAAACTCGACGGAGCTTCTCATTCGCTTTTGATGTTATCAGTCTTTTGCCGAGTTCAAACTCGCCTAGTGCCTTCTGTGTGATGCCCGCCTTTTTTGCGAGCTCGACCTGACTCAGGCCAATGAGTGCACGTGCAGCCCTTATCAAATCACCAGTCAGCAATGTGGTCATGCCCTTGCAGGAACCGGTTCAAGTGGGACGAGTCAAATAAGACGTAAAATACGTTAAAAAGAACTTGAAAAACGTCATATATAATGTATTGAAAGACATCGACGAGTATTAGGACGGAGTTTTGCAGATGGTGATTCGTTTGACAAAAAATAGGCGACTGCGCGTGCAAGCCTGCTATGCAAGGTTTCCCCGATACTTGTGCCTGGGTCCGTGAAAGGAGCCGGAAGTGCGGCAGTGCCGGGAGGTCATCGGCGTTACAACGGCCCCGCAAACGTGGCAGCCGTTGCTGGTCACCGGTTCGTCTCGGACGTTTCCACCAAGACAAGCACGCGAGGGTTTTACTGGGACTTAGGGTGAGGCTTCCTTGGATAGGGCCCATGGATGACGTCTTTCATTTTTTGACGAAAGCCCAACGTCAAACGGGCGGTTGCGTCTACGGCGGAGGTGCAATAGAGGAGTTGCTTGCTTTTTGAAGACTTCAACGTTTCGCCTTTCTCGTGGCCCCACCACCTGGGTGCGCTGTTTTAGGTGGTAGTCGCAGATGATCCCGTGTCCGCTTCGGGGGGCCATGAATGAGGCCGGCGTCTTGTCATAGGGGCCGACTCTCACTCCTCAGTACCCATTTACGATAGCCTGCTCGCAACCTGGTTTGCGCCACTTGGGCTTGATGTCTCGAGATCAATTTCAGGATACTTAAATGCCGAACCATGCGTCAGGCAAGCGATCACGCGTGCCTTGGAATACAAGCGCGCGAGATTGGCGCTACGTTACCGTCCCCGTGTATATGGCCTACTGCGCTGTCGCAGCCGCATTGCGGCCTTGGAATGGAATAGAGCGGAAATTCATAGCGACGCTGGTCTTCAAAGACGACTACTACCAACCGGTCTACTCGCAAGCAGCCCAGGTGTTCGCGAGGGAGATTTGGAAGTCCTCTGACTGGGAGACCTACATCTTCGAGTGGTCGAATTCGCCATTCCGTGACCAGTCCCTTGCTGAGAAAAACGGGCGAGGCATCTTTCTATCGCCGCCTGGATACAGGCTTACCGACGACGAGCGGCTGTTTTCGGATACCGTGGTCGAAATCGAGCCTCGTTCTCCAGAGTACGCAGAGGCTGCACTGCGGCGGGCTGGACTTCCCGTCGACGACAAGCTGGTTGAGCTTCTAATTTCCGCACCTTGGCCACGGCTTCACTCTGCCTTCCAGGACCGGCGTGGTCCACTTCAAGCTCTGGAACGTCTTCGACGCGAAACTGCAAGGCTCAAGGAGGTCGAGCGCGCTAGGGCCTTCAACGATGAGAGCCCCACCCTTGATGACATGCATGGCCTTGGTCCTGCGGTGGAGTGGGGACACAATCTTGCGAAAGACCTCGCAGATTACAAGGACGGTCTTATCAATTGGAACGACATCGACGCTGGCGTCTTGCTTTCCGGGCCTCCCGGGATTGGGAAAACCCTTTTTGCAACTGCTCTCGCCAACTCCTGCAAAGTACCAATCATCTACGGCTCGGTTTCTAAATGGCAGGAAGCCGGCGCTCTTGATGCGCACCTTAAAGCCATGCGCGCTTCCTTCAAGCAGGCGCGCGACAACGCGCCCTCGGTCTTGTTCATCGATGAATTCGACGCCTTAGGAAAACGCACGAACTCTGACCGGAACTCCGGCTATCACAACGGTGTGATTACTGGTGCACTTGAGCAGCTTGATGGGTTCGAACGTCGAGAGGGTGTGGTCGTTGTTGCTGCGTGTAATCACCCTCGGCTCGTCGATGCCGCCCTTCTGCGAGCGGGAAGGCTTGACCGGCATCTGGAGCTAACGCTTCCCGACGGCCCTTCGCGTCGCGGCATTCTAAAGTTCCACTCGGGAATCGAGCTGTCCGCCTCCGACGCGGAAATATTCGAAATCGGCAGCGAAGGGTTTTCTGGGGCGGAGATCGAGAGGCTTGTCAGGGATGCAAAGCGGACGGCCCGTCGGCGAGCTGATGACCTCGCAGCCGTCCACATTATCGATCAGCTGCCAGCCATTGAGAAGCTTCCTGAAGAATACCTCAGGGTGATCGCGGTCCATGAGGCCGGCCATGCCTTGGTCAGCTATGAAATTGGCCATGAAATCTCAGGCATCGCGATCTCCAAGTGGCGGGTCAGCGGCGAGAGCCGGGTGCTTGGCAGCGTCGATTCAAAACCTTCACTGGTGCGAGCCAGGACCAAGACCACCTACCTCGACACCATAGCTATCTTCCTCGGGGGTATCGCAGCTGAGTTGGAAGTCTTCGGAAGCTTCGCGGACGGGGCATCGGGTTCAAGTGAGGCCGATCTGAATAGGGCGACCGATCTGGCGACGATGATAGAGGGTACACAAGGCATGGGCCGCACGCTGGCGGTAGAAGCTCCTGATCCACGAGAGTTCGCGCGGATGCGCTTGTACAATCCGGAACTTCGAGAACAGGTCCACGTGTTGCTGGAAAACGAACTCGCGAGGGCGCGATCCATCATTCAAAGGCAGCGTCCCGCGCTGGATGCGCTCGTCGATAGACTGCAGGCAAATCCGACCATGACCGGACAGGAAGTTGTCCAGGTGTTGCAGAGCAACAGGCGCTCGGTTGTCAGCCTTGCTAAGACACAGATCAGGACCAGTACGTGATGGCGAAACGAACAACATCTACTGGCCGGCGGGCGGCGTCGAATAAGCCATATGCGGGTTCGCTCGGCGAGATGCTCGATGATGCCGGATTTGAACCATTGGGTAGGCGAATAAAGGTTTCTGATCGCGGCGGGACTCAACTCCCATCGCCTCCCAAGTGGTTCGATCCCGTGGTCGAATTCCTGTGGGCGGCCCTACCGGACTTGGCTGCCAATCACTGGGACCATCTCTATATCGACGCTCTTCAATCTGCTTGTCAGGCATTAGTCGCGCTCGGCCAAGCAGTTCTTGATGGCAGCGGTGGCATAAAAGTTAATCCAGAGCCTGCACTGCCTAGCATCCTTCCCCGATTGGACGATGTCGCGACAGTGATCGTCTGCTTGGCAGCGCAAGTAAGCTTGCTCGAGTATCGACATTTCACAGGAGCGCGCGACCGACCTAGTCCAACGGGACTTCGACGTCCGAATATTCGGGCGGATCATGGCAGCGGCCCTGCGTATCTAGCCCCGGAGGCGTTCCGCGTGTTCGAAAGCCTCGACCTTATTCTTGGTGCTCGATGGACGGAGCGCGCCGAAACAATATTCTGGCGTGACAATCCATCAGAGTGGGGCCTTGATTTCACGAAAGACCGCCGTTTCATCCGGGCTCTGGATGCGGCTCTAGCAACCGTCCCTGACGATATTGCGGAGAAGATCGAGAAGACTGCGGTGATAACCGAAGAGAGTATCGTGGAGTGGCTCCAGATCGCGCCGAAAACCAAGACCCGAGAAGACGCGCTCAAGTCTCTCAGGTTTTGGAGCAGTCACAGTCTTGATCGGGTTTTCCATCGTCGATGGCGTCTGGACTGCGGATGGCTTTCCGTCGAGGAGTCGGTGAGGACGCTCCTGATCGAATATGATGCGCTGTCGATCAACATGCGTCGACAGTTTGCGGCCCGATATCTGCCGCAGGCACCATTTCTGAATGGATAAAGTTGGTGAGGTGCGCCTAGATCGCGCGCTGTCGGCATAACCCACCGCCACTCCTGGAGACATCGATGACCTCAATATCCGTAAACACGGTCTATCCGTTGCCCGCTGCTCAGCCCGTGCTATTTCGATGAAAATCTGGGTTTTCTCAGACATCCATCTCGAGTTCGGCAGACCGTTCACTGCGGCCCCGCCAGATGACATCGACGTCATTGTATGCGCGGGCGACGTCCTCGACAAAGGCGTTGTGCCCAGCATTGAGTGGCTTGCGAAGAGCTTTAGTCCGGAAGTGCCGGTGGTCTTCGTCGCGGGCAACCACGAGTTCTACCGCGCTTTCCTGTCGGACAGCATAGCCGCGGCGAACGCGTTGCGCGATCACTATCCGAGCATCCACTTCCTCGACGACCGCGACGTAGTGATTGAAGACGTTCTTTTCGCCGGCGCGACCCTTTGGACCGACTTCCGGCTATTCGATAGCAATCCCGAAACGTCTATGTGGTCGGCCCAACAGGGAATGAACGACTACAAGCGGATCAACCTCGCCAAACAGCCATTCAGAAAATTCAAACCCATCCATGCATTCCGGAGACACGGCGCTTCCATGAAGTTCCTGACGGAGAGCCTGGGTCGGGCCGACGTCAGGAAAAAGGTTGTGGTCACCCATCATGCGCCCTCATCGAGGTCTATTTCTCGATGGTTCCGAGATGACCCACTAGCGCCCTGCTACGCCTCGGACTGCGATGATTTCATCAGGGAGGCAGAGCCCGATCTTTGGGTTCACGGGCATGTGCATCAAAAACTGGACTACATGCTCGGGTTCACCAGAATCATCTGCAATCCACGTGGCTATCCGGGGGAGGCAACAGGCTTCGACCCGGACTTGGTAATTGAAATCTAGCGGTAGCGCAGCAGAGGGGCCGATGGAGGCGACTGGAGGATGTCAGGTTGTCGACATGGCTGATCCTACTAGGTCTCACTCGGTGCCTGCACGCCATAAAGCAAACACATCGTCGGACTCTGGCGCGGGCTAGTAAGAAGGTTAAAGCGGTAGAAATTCGCAACGCTAGGTAGAGTGTGCGCGCCGGTTAGCGGGAAGCTGCACTCATGAATCAGGACGAAGATCGTGGAAGCATGAGGCTCCGGCTGGAGATGGCCGAGGCAAAGTTCAGAGAATTCAGCGCCAGCGGGGTCAAGCACCGAACGCTGAATGAGACCATGCGCGGCGGTTACCGGGAATCTGAAATGATTCGAGAATCTGCTGGTCGCGCAGGCGATTACAAGTTAATCGCGCTCAACCTCCGCTGGGGGCTTATGGGGATGTCCTCAAGTGAAGCCCAGCGTTTCCTCAACAGCCGTCCAGCGCCTTGATGCGCGATATCAGCGTTCGGCCATAAACGTAGACTGTTTCTCCGTCCGCGCGTCCTTGGCATTGCTGCCCTTGTCGGTCTGATACGTGTAGGAAACCCGAACTTGATTGTTGCCGCGAAGGGCGGTCCCCGTCAGATTCAGCAGAACGGACATCGCACCGAAGAGGCGCGGATCGAGGTTTCGTTGAATGGCATCCGCGCTTTTCGGGACAACGAGGGATGCCGCCGCTTCGCCGTCGGCTCGGAGGCGGCTATCGACATCTGCGTTCCTGCAGTATTGGGACTCAACTGTCGGAAGCGCTTCAGTCGCTATGCGTTGGCAATTGACGGAGCGCAGTCGATCGAATTCGACAGAATGAGTTAGGATCGATTTTAGTTGTGCCGTGTAGACGAGGGCAGCCTAAAATTGGAAAAGAACCATGAATTACAAACTCTATGCCTTTGCCTCGATAGCCTTCGCCGCAGGTCTCTGCCAGCCATCATATGCCCAGCTTAAAACTCCGGAGACCCTGACGGAGGTTATGTCATCAATCGCGTACTTCACCAGCTTGGCTGATCCGGCCGCAATGAGCTATTCGGATGGCGAGTCTGTGGCCGCCGCAATCACCCCCCAGCTGAAAGGCAACGCATTCTTGGTCAAGCATAATGCAAGGGCGCTTTTGTTGCCCACCAAAGACGTGGCTAACTATAAGATTGTCTTCGACGGCCTGAACAAGGGTGAGTGCAGAGACGCACTAAGATTCGCGCATGTTTATCCCGACCTGTATCCCCAGGTCGAAGTAAACGGTAAGGAAGCGGTGAACTACTCCAGTGCTGACTGTTCGAGGAACTCGACGGTCACGATTTACCGCAGGTGAGAGCGGGATCGCCCGGGCTATAGCGTTGAATTGGCTCCGACGCCGGGACGAGGGAACTTCGACATGTGACTCTTCCCAGTCGATCAACGCGACCCGATGAGCTGTCATGCGAACGTTTGCAGCACTGTTGGGGTTGCTGTGGACAATTGGCGTCCGTCGAGCCGCGCCCACGCTGCTCGACATCGAACAACGCCCTCCGCCGGCATCGCGGCAAGGTTGATCCTCGTTCCAGCTTCGGCGTGAAGGACTGCATCGGTCGACGCAGGGCTGGCCGCCCAGGTCGCGCCCACCAAGCTCATCGACCACACTACTGGTTGTGGGTGTGGTCGGGTCATCTGGCGCGGTCGCGCGAAGAGGCGAAGAGGTAACATGCCGCGAGAGAAACAGAAGCTGCGCCCCGCAGTTGCCTTGCCGGAAATTGAGGCCGGTGACTGGCATGGGGAGTTCGCTGGTCCACCCTCTGGCAACATCGGGCAGCATATACAGCCAGGGCCGCCCATCATGGTCGTAGAGTTTACTTACTTGCTCGTCGGAGCGGTGGTCATTTCGCCGATCAGCAAATTCCACTGGCCAGCAGTAGTCTCCTTCTGGGTGCGAACGCCGTTGACACCTGAAAGAGTCGAAGCCGGCCTTATGTTCAAATCCGATGAAATTCCGTCTGTGAATGTCAGCTTCGAAGTCACGCGGCAGCAGTTCACCGACACCTGCTGGCTTTTCAGAGAAAAATTGCTCAAAGACTTTCATTTCCGCATTGGGCCTGGGACAGATAATCATTGGCCGCTAGAGAACTGGGGAGCGAGTTTTCAGCTTTGATTGATCGCGACGGCGGATGCTTCGCCAAAAAAATGCTGCGCGCCCCGCATGCCAAACCGACATACTTATGCGTTAGCGTCCTTATTGTTCCTATTGGCTAGCCCCCTTGCTTGCCACTGAAGCGGCGTCTGCGCAAGGAAACCAGAATGAATGCTCCAGACTCAGGAATGGCGCGGTCGAGGGCCGTCTGATCGGCTTCCAATTGCGAACCAGACCGTGGTTCAAGCGACGTGACAAGCCTCCATGTGTTAATCTTGCGATCCCCTCGCGCTTCCCGCCTGGCGACGTCATCCGAAAGAGATGAATCCGAGACGTCTATAATGTCGACTTCAGAATATACTGGGTCCCAGCCTGTCCGCTCTCGCTCAAATGCATACTCGTAGGATGGCAGCGACGTATCGACCACCTGGGCTCGCACCTGCTGCATGCCAGCAGGTGTAGACGGGCGGAATGTTGTGGAAGGCACCGGAGTGAGAGCCCAACTGCCATCAATGATCCAGTCCACTGATACTTCTCGGTTGCCTTGCCCGTTTTCAACCCCAATGGTCTGACACGTGTAGCGTCTGCTTGCGCTGCTGATGGCATTGATTGCGCTTATCGGATCGGCAGGCATGGTGTCGTAAAGGAACAAATGAACTTCTGTCTTGAGTGATTCAATTTCCTCGATCCCGGCAGGGATTTCGAAGTAGATTGTGTCGCCGGTCTTTGGCAAGCGCCCACCCTGAATATGTGAGAACGCGAGAATCGTGCGAACGATCGCCCAATCGGTCGGCATGCGTATCTCGGCCTTGAGGCCCTCCACATATTCCTTGAACCACCACGAAAATCCTTCCTTCATGGTGGGTGAATAGGGCGTTGCCTGTCTCTCCGCTTCATCAATATGGCCTCGGACAGCAGCGAATTCGGGCGCGTGCACATCACCTTCAATAAGGACTGCAGCCTCTCCATTGCTGCCGCCCAAGGCGAACGCTGTCACGTTGTGCGACCCGATGAATGCGCATGCGCGTGAGCCGGGCAACCCCATGTAATAGACCTTGCTGTGCAACATCGGATGATAGCGCACCACCGGATTCTTGGGCGTGCCAGAAGGCGCACTGAAGCCTAGATGGACGTGCAACCGATCCATAGGCACACCCGCGGCCAAAAGATTGTCGAGCGCTAGAAATCCAGGATATGTGGACGCGCCGATCACGAAGGTTTCAAGGCTGCCGGGGTTCGCGAGTATCGGACCACCAATCTCAGCCAGTCCGCCTGGCGTGGCAAAACCCGTTACAATACGTGTGGCGACGGATCGGGAAAGTCGATCGCGGATCAGCGTCGCAATCTCCTGCTGCGGCCGTTGAAATAACACGGTTGTCGTTACTGACATTCTTCGCCCGCTCCAATTGCGTTTGCGTTTCGGCTTAGTTCATCAACCGTTACACGCCGGTCCTTAGGACCGTTTCGATGCTTTGGCTCCAGGCGGCTTTGAACGCCGGATCAGAAGCGAAAAGCTTATACAGCTCAAGTTCTTCCTTTC
Source organism: Rhizobium sp. BK399 (assembly GCF_014194695.1). Classification (GTDB taxonomy): domain Bacteria; phylum Pseudomonadota; class Alphaproteobacteria; order Rhizobiales; family Rhizobiaceae; genus Rhizobium. Next base: position 10,733 of record NZ_JACIAH010000032.1, read on the forward strand.
GGCGTTTAAGCATCACGTCTTGCATCATCTTCTCGAGCGCGAGTCCACGATTGTAGGGGTCGGTGTTCTCCTCGTATTTCTGGGTGAAATCGGGGTGCGCTCTGATGCCGTTCACGACATTGATGAATTTCACCCGTTGCTCTTCCGGTGTCGCGCCCCATCCCTGGAACCATCGCTCATTGAAGGTGTGAATGATGTCGTCGAGCGGGTCCCGCTCCTGTTCACCATCCCGGTAACCGCGGGGATTAGGGTCTTGCGGGTCAAGCTCCGTCGGCGTTGCGTCAAGCTCGATATCTTGGTTCAATCGAGTTCTCTCAAGTCCGTAAGACGACAGGTCCACGGCCTCCAGCAGCTCATCGAGCATGTCCTGGTCCGGGTCAGTGATGTGCAACTTCGGGATCAGAAACTTCAGCAGCCAAAAGAGCTTTTCCCACTCAACAACCTCGAATGGCATGATTGACGCCATCTGGCCGTAAATCTTCACGAACTGGCGCGCCTTGATCTTGAAGTCGATTTTGTCATTGTCGGCCAAGGTCAGTTGATGATTGAACCTATCAGCCGCTGTATCAATGATTGGGCTCAGCGACTGCGCATCGTCGCCGGCAAAGTACCGGGCGACAAAATCCTCTACCTCTTGCCACTCATAGACGCCGACGGCGTCGAGCGCATCCTTGATCTCATGCAGCACATTCACATCCGTCGCCGACGACAGTGTGGTGACGGTGTAAAATGGATCGAAGGCGGATTTGATATCAGCCACGTCATTGAAAAAGTCGAGGATAAACAAGTCTTCAGTGCGCTTGCCGAGTTTCGGCGCGGAGCGATTCAACCGTGACAGTGCCTGCACAGCCAGAACATGTTGCAGCTTCTTGTCGACATACATGGTGGTCAGCTTCGGCTGGTCGAAACCGGTCAGGTATTTGTTTGCGACCACTAGCAACCGATATTCATCCTCGTCGAATTTGTGCCTAGTATCCGACTCCGGGAAACCATTCATATCGGCCTCGGTGTAGGTCACACCGTCGACCTCCTTCTCACCGGAAAACGCGATCAAGGCCTTGAGCGGATAACCCCGTCCCGCCAATAGCTTTGTCAGCGCCTTGTAGTAGCGAATCGCCGCCTCGATGTTCTGAGTGACGACCATACCCTTGGCCTTGCCGTGAAGCTTCTTCGGCGTCACAACCTGCTCGATGAAATGGTCGAGCATGATCTCAGCCTTTGTGTTGATCGTTTGTTGGCTGCGCTCCACGTGAGCCCGGAGTTTTTTCTGAGCCTTCTTGGTGTCGAACAGTGGATTGTCCACTATCGACTTCTGGATTTCATAATAGCTCTTGTAGGTCGTGTAATTTGCCAAGACGTTCAGAATGAAGCCTTCCTCGATCGCCTGCTTCATGCTGTAGCCGTGGAACGGCTTGAAGCTTCCGTCGGGCTGAAGCTCACCAAATTTTTCGAGCGTTGTGTTCTTCGGCGTCGCCGTGAACGCAAAATAGGAGGCATTCCCGCGCATCTTGCGTGACTGCATCGCCGCCAGGATTCGATCTTGCAGGTCTTCTTCGTCCGGGTCTGCATCGCCTGCGCCCATTGCACGGTTCATGTTGTCATGCGCGCTGCCACTTTGCCCGCTATGCGCTTCATCAATGATCACTGCGAAGCGCTTGTCGCTGAGGTCGGCGATTCCCTCAATGATAAAGGGAAATTTCTGGATCGTCGTGATGATGATCTTCTTGCCGTTCTCCAGCGCCGATTTCAGGTCGGCGGAACGCATGGCTGGTGCGACGATGTTCTTGACTTCGGAGAAGTCGTTAATGTTGTCACGCAGTTGCTTGTCCAGAAGACGTCGATCAGTGACAACTATGACGCTGTCGAACAGCGGTTGGTCCAATGCTTTTCCGCCCGCCACGCTGGCAGATGCCGGATAGGTATCTATTAGCTGATACGCCGCCCAGGTGATCGAATTCGACTTTCCGGAACCCGCCGAATGCTGGATCAGATAACTTTGTCCGACGCCGTTCGTGGCAGCGTGTGACAACAGCCGGCGCACGACGTCCAACTGGTGGTAACGTGGGAAGATCATCGACTTTTTGGCCAGGGGGTCTGTCGATTTTCCTTCCAGCAGCACGAAGTGCTGGATGATGCCGGCCAAACTTTCCTTGGCGAACACTTCTTCCCACAGATAGGCGGTCTTGTGGCCGTTGGGGTTGGGTGGATTGCCCTCGCCTTCATTGTGACCCTTGTTGAAGGGCAGGAAGAAGGTGGCCGGCCCGGCAAGCTTCGTCGTCATGAAGACCTCGTCGGTGTCCACGGTCATGTGTACTAATGCACGGCCAAACTGAAGAAGGGTTTGGGTAGCATCACGGCCCTCGCGATACTGCTTCTGCCCATGGTAGCGAGCGGTCTGACCGGTCCACGCATTCTTCAGCTCTACAGTAATCAGTGCCAGTCCGTTGACGAAAAGGACCATGTCGATCTCTTCGCCTGGATTAGTTTCCGAATAGCGCACCTGTCGGGTAACACTGAAGATATTGGCGGCGAAGTTTTCATGGACCTTCGCCGCCGAGCTGGCGAGGGGGGCCGCATACATGAGCGTGAAGGCTGCGTCATCGACGGCAAGCCCTTTCTTCAACAGATGAAGAAGCCCATTCTTCTTTACTAGCCGGTCAAAGCGTTCGAGTATCTTGCGTTGCCAATCGACGGGGCTGCGGTCTTTCAGTTTTGCCAGCTCTTTGCCTTGTGTGGTCTCCAGAAACTCCCAGAAGAGTTTTGTGTCGATCGCATATTGAGCGTTGAAATCAGAAGGTTGGCCGAACCGGAAGTAGCCCTGTTCGGCCGGTGGAGGTTGGTTGGTCAGGTCCTCTGTAGTCGTGCCTGTCAGATGCCGCTGGATCGCCTGTTCCAGAGCCGCTTCCTTGGTGTTGCTGACCATAATTCCCCCTTACTCTACCTTGATTTTGCCAGTGACCGTCGCGTCAATCAGGCTGGTCCTGTATTCCTTGAGCACGGCGATTTGCTCTTCCTTGATGGAGATTGCGTCTTCGATTTTTCGGGTTGCTTCGTCGATGTGAGCCACGATTTCGCGCTGTTCGTCAATCGGCGGCAGCGGTGTCTTGAATGCGCCAAACGCTTCCTTCGGGATGGTGTTGCGCAGGCCCTTATAGAGGCTGCGCATTTTCTTGTCCGTGTCCGCGCAGATGTAGAAATGCAATAGGAAACGCGGGTCGATGCCGTCCGTCACGGAATAAACAGTGTAAGCGCCGGTTATCATGCCGGAGAATTCCGAAAGCCCGACGGTCCGAGGCGTTTCCTCGACGTCGAAATGGCAGAATACGAAATCGTTAGGTTCGACCTCTTGGTAGGTGTCAAACTCTGCCGGGAATTTGCCCTCGGGGTTCTCCATGTCACGCTTGATGATCCCACGAAGGGTAAGTGACAGAAGCTCGTATTCGGAAGACCGCTTACCCACGAGAGACTTCTTGAGATGGAAAATGTGTTTGTTTGGACGCTGTTCCCAATGCGAGGGGATTTGGCCTATCCAGTCGATGCCGCTATCCTTCATGGGCGCGTTGGGGGCCAGGCCGCGAGTGACAGCCTGGTGGATCAGGATTTTCCGTCGCTCGCGCAGAAGCGCGATCTGCTCTTCCTCGATCCGCACGGCCTCGTCCACGTTGGCGCATTTCTCATCCAAAAATGCTACGATGGCGCGCTGTTCCGTCGGCGAAGGGATCGGCAGGCGCAAGTATTTGAAGTCGTCATAGGACAGATTCTGGCGCAGACCGGACCCAAGCGCGTAGAACACCTTCTTCACGTCATAGGAATGAAGCAGGTAGTGTAGAAACACCGGGTCAATTTCGGCCTTGGGGCGCAAATTGATGTAGGCCGATGTGATGATGCCCTTGTCCTTGGCCAGCCCGGTGCGGAGGCTGGTCTTGTCGTTCTGAAGGTCGGTGCCCCGAATGATGATGTCACTAGGTTGGACGACCTGATAGGTCTCAAAGCTCTCTGGCACCAGCCCGGTCAGCTTGTCCTCATCCTTCACAATCACCCGGCCATAGCTGAGGGAAAGCACCGTGCTTTCCTTCATTCCGGTGTTCTTGTCCTTGTTTTCATAGAGACACTGGCGGCCAGGCTCAACGAGCCATTGGTCCGGCACATCTCCGATCCACTCAACGCCGCTGTCCTTGTAGCTGTCATAGGTTGGCCAGGTGGCAAGTGTCATCACACCGCCTCCCACAGATCGGCAGGCTTCACCCCAAGGATATCGGCGATCAGCCCATCGGCCCTTTGCTCGAGTGCCAGAATGTCCCGCGTCACGGCCTCAAGGTTGCGCAGCGGCTTGTGGCGGTAGAAATACTTGTTGAAGCTGATCTCGTAGCCGATCTTCACGGTGGCTAGGTTGATCCAGGCCTCGGGCACATGCGGCTTCACCTCGCTCTTGAAAAAGCGATGGATGCTATCCCTCAGCGGAACGGCCTCGCTGTCGCGCAAATCGGCGCTGCTCTCGTAGGTGAGCCAGCTGCCGTCACGCTGAACATAAAGGCCGAAATCGCCAAGTTCGTCGATATGACAACCAAATCGTGCTGCCACATCCTCGAGCTCCACCTTGGTAAACCGCTTAACGTTGTCGATCACCTTTTCCGCATCATCGGAATACCAGCTGACGGCGTTAAGAATCGCGTTCTTCTCAGCTGCGGCCAGCTGGATTTTACGGGCCTTCAGCGCTTTGCCGACGTATTCGCGGAAGGAGTTGAAGTCCGCCGTCTCCTCGGTGCCCAAAGCCTGCATAAGCTGGTGGCCGACTCCGATCAGCTCGCGTTGCCGCTGCCAGAGTCCTGTGTCGACAAGCTTGGCGCGTTGCTTAGCGTTGAGCGCGATCTCGCGTTCCTCGCACCAGGTTTGGATTGCCTTGACCTGTGACTTCAGGAAACCTGGCTCATACACCCTGTCACCATGCTCGGCCCACAGATGTTCCATTGGCTCGCGCAGAGACTTGTCGAAGCGCAGAGGTTCTAGCCGTGCTGCGCTGAACTGGGCGCGACGACGGTCGGGCCGTTCGATGGTGACCTTGTGATAGCCGAAATCGGTGTTGTCGAAAATCTGCACCGCGATGCCGGTCGGATCGCCGTTCGCATCAAGTTTGCGTTCAACCGGCTGGAAGGCCGTGTAGGCGGCAATAATGTCGTCGATATGCTCCGGCGCGAACTCGCAGTTCTTGTCGCCGAGGTTCTTGCGCAGCTTGCGGTACATCAGGTTGGCATCGATCAGTTGCACACGGCCTCGGCGTGCTTCGGGCTTGGTGTTGGTCACCAGCCAAATGTAGGTAGTGATGCCAGTATTGTAGAACAGGTTGTTGGGCAGCTGGATGATGGTTTCCAGCATGTCGTTTTCGATGATGTAGCGGCGGATGTTGGATTCACCGCTTCCAGCATCGCCCGTGAACAAGCTGGAGCCGTTGTGAACGCTGGCAATGCGCGAACCGATGACGCTGTTGGCGATGGGCTTCATTTTGCCCACCATTTCCATCAGAAAGAGGAGCTGGCCGTCGCTGGAGCGTGGCGTGGCGTCGACGGTTTCCTTGTTACCCCAATAGTCGGTCAGCTCGACTTGAAAGCGCGGGTCGATGACATCCTTGCCATCCTTGATGTACTTGAGCTCGCTGCTCCAGCTCTTGCCATAGGGCGGATTCGACAGCATGAAGTCGAAGCGATGGCCCGAAAACTCATCTGTCGACAGGGTGGAGCCAACCTTGATATTCTCGGGGTTGTTTCCCTTGATCATCATATCGGATTTGCAGATGGCATAGGTCTCGTCGTTGATTTCCTTGCCGTAAAGATACACGTCGCCCTTGGCCGCAATAGGCCCCTCGGGGTCCTTGATATAGTTCTGGGCTTCGGTCAGCATGCCGCCGCTACCGCAGGCCGGATCGTAGATGGTCATGACCGGAGGCAACTGGCCGCTGATCGGGTCGAAGACGAGGTGAGTCATCAACTGGATGACCTCGCGCGGAGTGAAGTGCTCTCCAGCTTCCTCGTTGTTTTCTTCGTTGAACTTCCGGATCAATTCTTCAAAGACATAGCCCATGCCAAGATTCGACAGGCCAGGCATGGTGTTGCCATCGGGGTCTTCGACGTTCTGCGGCGTCAAATTGATGTATGGAGAGATGAACTTCTCGAGTACGTCGAGCAACACCTGCTTGTTTGCCATGTGCCGCATTTGCTCTAGCAGCTTGAAGCGGCCGATGATCTCCTTGACGTTTTCGCTGAAGCCGCCGAGGTACTCCTCAACGTTCGCCAACAGAATCTGCTGATTGTTCGTGGCGGTCGCATGGAGCTGCTTTAGCGTCCACTTGTTGGTGTTGTAAAACACATATCCGGATGTCGCCGTAAGGGGGGCATCGTCCAGCTCCGTGGATTTCATCTCTTCGCGTTGGAAGCGAACTTCCTCCAGAATCGCCGCCTTGGTGGGTTCAAGCAGAGTGTCAAGGCGACGGAGTACGACCATCGGTAGGATGACGTCACGATACTTGCCGCGGACGTACACATCGCGAAGGCAGTCGTCGGCGATTGACCAGATGAAGGATACGAGCTTGTTATGGGTGGCGTGGTTCATGGTGTGTAGTTCAGCTTTTTGTGTTGCTGGCGCAAAGTACAGGCCAAATCTTTAAAATAAGTCCAGTGGATTGCCTCAGGTATCATGCGGAATGTTTCCGCATGATAGGGGTTACGTTCGTGAGCGGGCGAGGCTTAGGCTGATGCTCTACCTGGGAAGGTGATCACATTATCCGAACTTGGGCCGGCTTCGGGGGCGCTCTCTTCAGCTAGGCGAAGCAAGGGAGCAATTACTGTTTTCTCCCAGAGGCTATTGATCATGTCTTCCAATGTGCTTTTCAAGCCCGTCTGCGTCGTGAACCAGTCCTCGAGCCGTTGTGCAACTCGCCCTTTAAAGCCCGGGCCTGCACCCCACTCAGCCGCACAAGTCGCCCACGCTGATGACTGGGACAGGGGTTCCCGATAGACCTCGATTCCACCACGTTGGGCCGCTTCTAAGAAAGCCCTCTTGGAGGCCGTCGCACTTGCGGATATTTGCTCGATTGATTTCGCAGCCAAAGCCAGGTCGCCATCGGCCTTCATCGCATTTAGGAAGGCATCAAGTGCGCCGAACCAGACATCGCTCCTGAGCTTGGCATCGCGCGCCGCGCCGACACCGATAAGGTGATGAATGTTGAGGCCAGCATACTCTCCGCTTCGACGTGTAGCTGCCCAAAGTGTCGACGCATATCTTACTCCACGAATGGTGCTCAAGGCGTCGGCATGTGCAAGGCGCTCTCTTGCGCCCAGACGCCGATTGCCTGCAAGAAAGGTGTTAAGCCTGCTGGCTACCTCCTCGATTGCGGCGTTGATGGCCTGAGCTTCGTGGTTCTCAATGATCTCATCTGCTGCTGCGCAGAGATCGAAAAGTCGAGACTCTACTGTCTTACGCATACGACGTAACTGGGAACCGATATCAGCTCTTAGGTCTGGTGCGCCATCGTTCTCAACATTAAAGAAGAATATGGGAACACCAGCCGAGTCTTCCGCAGTTAGCTCAGAAGTAACCTGAATCCGCTTGAATTCGTAGCCTTCTGGATCAGTCAGAGCCTGCTCTCCCATGTCGTCTTTCATTGCTCGAGCTTCACCTGAACGAGGCAGGGCAAGGATTGACACCTTGCCAGTGTCAAATCGCTCGGAAAAAGTTTGCCGCATGTGCTGGAGCAAGACCCTTGAACTTGTTCCCGGCGCATCATTAAACCTAGAGCAGAACACGACCGTGGTCCGTGGGTCCTTTAAACGCTGATCAAGGTCTTCGCGCACTGCCACATCATCGACGCCTTTCGTGTCGATAACCGAAATGTCCATTTCCCCAAACGTCTTCCCAAAGTTTGGTATCAAAAGATCGATACTCTTCGGAAGCGGCACATCGCGCAGGCGACCATTGTTGACGGCCTTGAAAGTCTCTGTGACCCATTCCATTGGATGCTTTCGAGTTGAGCTATCGTACCAAAGCTCGCGACGAGACCGTTCGTCCAAGTTCATCAACCCCAGAACCCGGGTACGGAATTCCTCCTCGGAGCCACACGACTTGGCGAGGTCCTGTACTGGGTCGTGATAGGCGATCTTCCCGTCCACCGTCTCCCGCTTTCGAGTGAGTGCGGCCATGTTCCGGATGGCGCGTTCGGCTTCTCGGCTAACGTTAACCGCATCGGTGCCGTCGTGCTGTTCTTTCATGTAGCTCGACCACTTTGCAGCGCAGAAGTCGCCAACCAATTCGCGAAGTTCTGCGTCGGACATGGGCAGAAGGGCGAGACCGAATTCAGGTCCAGCCTTAATGTGAACTTCGCAAATAGTCGTACCACCAGCGCCGGTTTCCAGAACGGGGCGGTTGATCGACGTCTCGGCCATCGATGGCGGAACAAGGAGATCGAAGAGGAAACTGATTGCTGTCGACTTGCCGACGCCCATGTCTCCGATGAATGCGATGTTGTGTTTGAGGTTTGATAGAAATGTTGCAGCACGTGTTAAGGATTCGCGCTGTCGTTCGATCTGTCTCCTAAGTGGCCACGGCCGTTCTTCATTGCCGAGAAACAGCGTGATCTTCTCCAAGGTTTCCTCAGTGATCTCCAAGCAAGCCCGTTCAGGGTTCCAGAATGAAGGTGGCTGGATGTGGGCCCATTCTCGCCCGGCATATTGCTTGAATTGTTCCGCTGCTTCGCTTCCGCAACCGATCAGGGCATCGAGAACTTTCTCGATGTCGGCCTCCTGAGACACTTCTCCCTTCTCGATCCTAGATATTCGGCTCTGATCAAGTCCCGATTTTTCCGCCAAGACTGACTGGGTGATTCCGAGTTCTCCGCGCAGGCGTGAAATAACGTTTCCTGCCTCATGAATCTGGGTGTATTCAGTCACGGAATCCTCCAACGCTGATTTGATGCTGCATATATGCTGAATGGATGCGTACTTGTCAAGCGGCCGGTTGTATGAAGGCGAATCCTGCTACCGCAACATCTACGGCGCAGGAATAGGTGGAACCATCTAAAGAGAGACCTTCACCCATGTGCCCACCGATTTTCCCCTCCCTCGGCGTTGAGGGAGAGGGCCCAGGAGCAACCGTTCTCAAATAGTGGGTCTGGTTGTGCCTCTTCCGGCCGAGCCATGGTTGAACACAACTGTTGGAACGGCCCTTGCCAGCGAGGTTGGCCGCGACGACGACCCCAATAGAGCATAAGGTTCGAAAGACGGTACCGATGAATTTCTCGAATTTCATTGACTCGCAATCGGGTGCGCGTCCTCAGAGGAACTCGTCTAGTGAAATCGGCCCTAGAGCTCGTCACTTCTTCGGCTGCAATATGTTTGTCTCCGAGCAAATGACGATTTTTCGGGCACCACGTGTCAATGCCACGTAGAGGTCCTGCGCACTGAACGAAGAGGTGTCCAACAGAATAGCCACGTCCGCTTCAAGCCCTTTCAACAAAAGGGTGCTGCCCACCGCACGTCCTTTTATCTCACGACCGATCACTCTCTGTTGCTCGCGGACCGCGATCGCAAGCTCGTGAAATTCCTCGGCGTCAGAGCAAGAATTTAGGGTTCTGAGGCACGCAGATAGAAGTGCTGGCCGGTGCGGTCGTACCCCCGGCTGTTTGTTGATCTCGACGAGTAGCGTGTTTGCCCTGGAAGGCGTAGGACTGCCTGCGAAATCCAAGGCGGCTTGCTCTGCATCAGTTGCGGGTTTCCAAGCTGTCCCTTTTCCCAGGGATTTCAGTCGTGTTTTCATCGAGCTCGCGTCCACGCCCGTCATCACAGTGGCAGCAAAGTCGATCAGTTCTTCAGTGGCCTCCGCACCGTCGAACGCAAACGATGCGGCAAAATCGACGAAATCCGACAAATCCACACTTTCGACCACGACCGCTCCCGGAGTGTGTCGAGCGACATTCTGCTGTCGCCGTTTGTCCTTTCCACTGCACAAAATCAATATCGAGCCGGCCCTTACGGGTGAGGCGGTTCGCGCGGCTTTCAACAAGGTAGCGGAGTCCGATGGGCCCGATATCTTTACCCATTCCACTTGTTCAGGTGCCGCCGTCAGATCAATGGGAGAACGCTTACGAAGGAGCGGGCGGATATCGAGTAGCCACTGCCCGAGTTCATTACAGCCGACGTTGTTCCAGCGATGGGGGGTATCCAGCTCGCCGATCAAAGGGAAAAAATTTAGGACCTCGGTCCACTCCACTTTAGGGCCGGACCAAGCGAATATGCACTGTAGATCATCCCCAAGGACGCAGGTCGGAAGGAGTTCAGCCAAGGCCATGACGATGTCGTGCTGTGGCTTCATGCAATCCTGATACTCGTCGACGAGCAGGCGCGAGTAGGTCGCTTTCAAGACGTCATCGAGATGCCCGCCTTTCAAAAGCGCTAGAGTGTGGGTCTTGATAGCGGTGTAATCGCTCCCAGGAGACCTCAGTTCGGTTATCTTGGGGTCGTGTCCGCTTCGGGATGGGAACGTGGAGATCAGGTGCAGCGCCCAGCCGTCAATGGTCGCGAGGCGATAGTTTCGCGCTGGTATTTGCAGGGCATTGAGCCGCTTTTTTAAGGCCGCGACACCTGCGTTTGTATGGGTCAGTACAAGGATAGGCTTGTTGTCATTGTGTCGGGCGAGAGTAGACGCAATCAAATGCGTCTTGCCACATCCAGCGGGAGCACTCACGCATCCGCGATGGATCGACAATAGATCAGGTATTGCTGCCGTCATTTGACCACCCAGGTCAAAATCGATTGAACGACAGTCCTAAACGGCGTGTCGAACTCCTTGAATTTAGGCGCGATCACATCGCGAGCGAGGGATTCCATACGCCCGATGTCCTTGAACCAGCCCTTCTTGCCGCCTGCAGCTTTGGCGATCCACCCTTTTTGCTGAAGGGTCAGGCAACCTATGTCGGCCAGCGTTTTAGCGTCCTCAAGGGTTAGCTGGCCGCCAGAGGCTGTTCTGATCTTCCCGTCTATCAACGACGCGTCATCTGGGTTCAACTTGACGGCGGCTTCCAGTATCGCCAAGACGGTTGCGTCTGAGGCCGAGCAAATAATGGCATCCTCGATCGACTGGCCAGCAGCCCAGTGAAACAGCTCGCCTCCATTATCCGTAAAGAGCTTCGCCTCCGCCGCTGGGATCGCCCGGTCATTGTCGATGAAAATCGCGACGCGGTATCCAAGTGATTGGAAAGACGCCGCGCGCTCGAACGGCCGCGTCTCAGACCCCCCGTCGCAGTCAAGCAGCGATACTCCAGCGGCGTCTACAGATTCCTTGCCCTTGACCTCGATACGAAACAGATCGATTCCTCGAATGAAGCCGATCTCGGTCTTGCCTTCGCAAATCAGAACGGATTTCGCGAGGAACGCGTTTGAGGTGGCACGTAGCGCCCCTTGGGCATCGGCGGGAACAGCAAGCACATGCGTCTGCCCCAGCGCCTTGTCATGCCGGACAACGTGGACCTGCCCATGGGAAAGCTCCTGCAAAGCTATCGGCGAGTGCGATGTTGCAAAAACCTGGACGCTCGGCACCTTGTCTTTCGAGCCCAACGATTTCAGGAAGCGGACGATCCGATGAGGTTCGAGTCCGATTTCGATTTCATCGACAAGGGCAATTGACGTTGCCTTGGAAGCTTCCTTGTGCAGGCCCGCGGTGAGTAATCGTTTGGAACCGGTGCCCATTCCACGCAAGGGAATTCCCGTGTCGTCATGTAGGGAGATCGTTCCGGAGCCAAACGTGACAGAGTGGATGTCGAGCATCGCCGTGGCAGTCGCTCCCACCGAAATGCCGAGGCTTTTGGCTGTCGTATTCACGATTTCGATGGCGTCTGTCAGCTGGCCCTTTGCCTTGCCGCCGAACGCTGTCCGAGCGTCACGGGCGGCTGCTGACAAGACGCCCGAGGTGTCCGGTTTTTCGTCGGACAGCTTGTTGAGCAACGATCCACGCCGCCATGCGAGATGCGTATCGCCGAGCGCTCCCAGTCTCATGGGCGACAACCGTTCGCGATCAGCCCACTTGAGGTCGCGCTCCAATCCCTTGGCGGCGGCCCTCGCAGATTCGAGTGTCCAAACTGGCTCGAGGTCCTGGGCAACCGTAAGCCTTAGGCACAGCGCGGTCTCCAGGCCGCTACCAGGTTCCTCCTCCAGATCGCCTAGCGCCGAATCGTACCCACGGAGGAAGTCTCCATACGCGTCAAGCTTCTTTAGGTCGTCTTCAAGCGCGCCCAATACTACCGTGATTGTGATGGGTTCCGATATATCCAGGTTATGGAAGTCGGCATCGGTAAAGGTAGCTGTTCGACGTGCTCCAAGGCATAGGTCAACGGCGTCCAAAATCGTTGTTTTGCCGGAATCACCTGGACCGATAAGGCAATTGAACCCAGGAGCGGGTGTCCAAGAAAGTCTTTTGATGCCTCGAAAATTACGGATGTCTATTTTTCTTATCGTCGGCATCGTCCACCGGTCGTAGCTGAAGTTTCGCTATGGTTTGCTCCTGATCGGTAATGCGACTCAGGCGAGCAAGCGACGATGATCACGAAACATCCGCCGGCGTCAACGGCGGGTTGCGGGAAGAGTAGGATCGGCTGTACGAGTTCTCAGGTCAACCCCCTCTAGCCCGTGCTAACTCTTCACAGACCGTCTGCGCCGTCTCAGCAAACGCCTTCAGCGCCGCGCCCTGTGGGCGGTCCTTAACCACCGGGAACTCACCCATGTTTATCCTGAACCCCCGAGCGTTACGGGCGTTCAGGGCGGCGATGCCGGCTCGATCGTTGCAGTTCAGCAGTACACCGGGGCCGTTGCGAACTCGCCGGCTGCCGAGCACGCACTTCCCTTTCCGAACGCGGACAATAGCGAACGGCTCGCATGCCATTAAGGAACGATCATGACGCCAGTTTCAGGAGGTTGGACGACATGGTGCCCTGGACACAGGGATCGTGTCGGAATCACGCGACGTCAAAACCTTCTCGTTCCGTCCGGTGGGCGCGAATTGGTTTCGATATGCGCCGGGCCATTCGTCATCCTGGAAGCTGCCTGCAGGTGGTCCGCAGCCGCTGCTGCGTACCTTTCCATCCAGTCCGTCGCGGCGGCTCGTCGCCCAACCTGATCCCGGCGAAGCGTGGACATGCTACGCTACGGTCCCTTGGTCGCCAAAAAAGGAAACGTAACGAACAAGTCGCGGATCGAGCGCTGAACGAGATGAATCGACGTCGCTTGCCCTTCGATCGCCCACGAGAGTGACCAAAGGGTCGACTGAAGCACTTGGTCAGAGTTCAGACCGTTCTGATGAGAGATCAGCCTCGTTTCGTCACCCGGTCTAGCGCCGGCCTCGACGCCCACAAGGTAGTTCGACCTGCCGAGGAAGTTGGGGTGGGTGAGTTCGCAAAGGATTTCGTACTCGGCAGCGATAGGATCGTCCTTGGCAACCTTGGCGATTTTTTCGATCACGGTGAGAATGTTTTTCGACTTGTAAATCTCGTCCGCGCCAGACTGCCGGGACGCGTAGACTGATTGGAGAAGGAATGCCTCCAGCGCCTCACTTTGTACTCCCGTTGTCGTGAGATCGAGTTTCCCGAGTTCGTCGAGCGTGTGTGATATGGTCCGTGCATCATGGACGAACTGAATGGCGGATTCGAGGGCTGATCTTGCGAGTATGCCCGCGGGAATATAATGTTCGCCTCCGAGAAGGGTGAAAGCCGCTCCGCCGATATCCACCATGCGCCAGGCTGCCATTACGGTATATGCTTCGATGGTTGCGAGCGTATCCCGCCAGTAAAGACGGTTCAGATCGCGCGCTCCACCTCTTTTTTGCGCCAGCGCGTTAGCTTCTTCCATAAAGGCTTCTGCCGTCTTGTACCGCCAGTGATAGGTGTCGGGAAGGGTATCTGCTATCGCGTTCATAGCTCCCACGGCTATAGGCAGACGGCCAATTCTGGCTCTCTTAGATGTGGCGTCGGTTAGCCCCCCTTTCTCCGCGCAAAGGTTTGCGATTTCGGCCGGTAGCTCGATCCTTGTTTTGCCTTTACGCATTCTTCCCTCTGTCAGGTTTATGCCCCCGCGGAGCTTTAGTTCAACCTAAAGCGTCTGCCTACTCCGCGTCTTCTCGATACTCCGGCAATATGTCTCGCAGTTTGCACGGGTCGAGGACGCCCTCAGGATACTGCTCGCGGCCTTGGCGAACCCGTTACCAAGGAGAAGCGAGGTCAGAGTGTTGGGAAGTATCAATGAGTCTCGGCGATCTGCTGGCAATGGAAAAGATGAAAGCTGAATTAGCGAGGACGTTAAAGGCTGCCGGCTTCAACCCAGAAGCCTACAAGATGTACGCCTATGCTGCCCTGCAGTCGATCGCAGGCGCTGCCAAGGCTGCCGGTTCCAACGATCCGGAAGGGGTTGCTAAGGCCATGGAGGAGGAGGGCGCGTTCCAGATGGTCCTCGGTGACATCTCGTTCGACGAGAAAGGCGACCCCACCCTTCCAGGCTACATCATGCACGAATGGAAGAAGGGCCCCGGCGGCAAGTACAGCTACTTCCCTCAATCGGCGAAGTACGGACGCCTCTCTGCAGACCCTGTCAGCCGGGTCTGCTTAGGCTCTACGACCGGGTAAGCTAAGCCGGTCCCATAATGATCTACGCATCGGATGGGCTGACTACGCAGTTCATTTTCAAGGGACGAAATCATGCGTGCATTTCCCGCGAGGCTGGAACTCGCCACGGTCAGCTTGATGGTCGAACCGCTCATCGAGCAGCCGCCAGCAACTCCTCGCGTACCGACCGGGACCGTCTTATCAGACCGCCGTCTGCTGGATGTTTCCGAGAGCCTGGCGACGGCTAAATTGCTCCTCGACGGTTAGGGTCATGTAATACTCTGGTGGTCACGACTGCGTGGTGACAACGGCTAATGGTCGCCGGCCGGCGTCAATTCCAAGAAATTGACTGCATCGAGAGGCGAACCCGAGTGTCTGCGGGTGCGCCTATTTATCTATTTGTTATTCTTCTTACCAAGACTTCATATCGCGGACGCGGGGGGCGGTAATGGCCCTTAAATGACCACTTCGATAATGTGTCGGTATCGGTGGTTGCGGGCCCCCGCAACCAAATCTTTAAATGGCAACGATCCGACCATAATTCCTGCGCGCAAACGTCAAGGCGTTAAGAAGATGCGTTTGCCCAACTTGGCGAGTTCAAGGTGTCGATCTCTCCGGAATCGATCTTCGCCATCAGAAGCACCGGTCGGCGCTTGGCTTCTGAGGGCAACGGGTACGAAACGATGCCTATTGTAAACGTGTATGTCACCCGCGAACGAACTGTGGCACTGCACCGGACCGCCAGTCGGTTACGGCGGAAGAGAAGGCCCGCATCATTGCGGGCGTCAGCCAGGTGCTGCTCGAGGTCCTCAACACGTCGCTGACCTACAGGGTGATCGAGGAAGTGGACCTCGATAGTAAGCGCGAATTTCTGCGCACCTTCTGAAGCGAAGTGCTCTCAGGCATGAAGTGTCCACCAAAATAGGTGGACACCAAATCATGGAAGAAGATG
>NZ_JACIAH010000033.1 GCF_014194695.1 Rhizobium sp. BK399
TACTCGCTACGACAAGCGCCCGGAAAACTATCTCGCAGCTGTCAAACTCGTCGCGGCAAGGATCTGGTGTCAGAGTTTATGAGTCGACGGCCTAGTCGGCGAGGATCGCGAAAGCCTCATAGGGACAAAAACACCATCGAAGTCCGGTGGCATGTCCCAGCGTCTCCTGGCGTGGAGATTAAATTACTTTGGAGCCCGGCGATCCCCTGATCACACTTCCTTTTTGTTGCAGAAGGGTGAGGGAGGTTGCACCATGTCACTGGAACCCGGGTGTGGCTTTTCTGCGTGTCCGCGTGGTTTGCGAAATCGATTAGCTGCTTTGAAATCGATCGCTCACAACCGTTGTCATCTCCTCCCATCGCGTGCGAGCAAGGCTCGTTAATCGTTCTTCGTCAACTACACCTTCCTTGACCAATACCAAAAGAAGCGTCGCAATCTCAACGCTCGCCTTTCGATCCCGAGTTACGCCCTGTTCTCGGCAAAGAGTCTTGAACGCATTCTTGATGAAGGAAAAATCGACGATAAGCCTCGAACGAGAATCGTGCACCGCACCGGTGAAGGCATCGTTGTCGACTCCATAGTAATTACCAAATGGGGTGCCCTCAACCACGTTGTCGACAATGGCGGTGCCGGCGTCGTCTTCGTTTATGGCGACTTCTTGCAAGCTGCTTCCCTATTTCTAATGCCTAGTGTAGCGATGAATCAGTGGAGGGTAGCACTTCAAGAGAAGCCTAATCAACCTGAGTAATCAATGTGTTCGCACGCCTCAGTTGGGGCAGCGCTCGAATACAATCTTTGAGAGGGGCCGGATCGCCATGCCGCGCGAGCGGGCGTTGACGTATTTGAAGTTAGGATCAACCAGCTATTAATGGAGATAACGACTGGTCTGCCGAACAGTCGGGCCCAACGCCTCAGCATTGACATGCTGGATATCGACGACTGTCGTACCTGGTTCCCCTTGCGCGCTCCCGTTCGTCACGTCGCAGGGCTGGAGGACGAAGCCTGCACCCCGTGAACATGCTTTTTGTGTCGCCGCCGCCTCAAGCGCTGTCCTCGCTACACCATGCTACGCTGCGGAAACGCCAGACCCGGACGTCGGCGTGCCCAACCCGAAACGATGGTGCTAAAGGACACTAACGGCAAGACCTAGGCCATTTTCGCTGGAGGTGAAGTATGAATAGTTGCCATGTTGTACGTCCTTCGTTCGGGCAGCGCCCATCACGGTCCCGAAGGTGTCACAAGGATGGCGACGATCGGGCCGCACCTGATGAATCCTCAAGAAAAGCCTGGCGGCAACTCGCAAAAGTGCGAGTCGCAGGGGAATGGCAATTGAGGCGCACAAGCTGAAGGGAAAGTGGGTGCTCCTTCGATCCGATGAGCCTGGCTTTCGGTGAGTTCTGTGATGAAAACGGAGGTCGCATCTGGACTTGGCTCGGTTCGCGCGGGCTTACGGTTGCATCCCTCGTCCGGTCTTCTAGAATGACCTTAGCCGAATTGACGAGGGTAAGGGGTATATGACTTTTCGTGTCCCGGCGCTATCTTTTGAGCATGAACCTCGCTGACCACTTTACCCACCCCGACCCGCGTGAAGCGGAACTGTCGCAACGCCTTCTTGAGTTGGGACTCGACGTTTGCCGTCTTGACGTAATGTCGCGAAGCGCTCTCGAAAGCGAGAAATGTCTTGCGAGCAACGCAAGGCTAACGCCGGCGATGCTGGCCGTCCGGCTGTTCGTATGGTACGTCGCAGAAAGCAAGCACTTTGATCCCAACGTTCTTTCACGGCCCGGCTCTATAGGCCGATCCATTTTCACCATGAGGAGATGGGCCGCCGGAGATCCCATATTCGCGGCCAATGTTGAAGTTGAAATTTCGTCGTTGAAATACTTTCTCTATGAACTTTTTGAAACCGTCCAAGTGCCTCCCACGATGATCATCGCGGCGCAGGAACGTCTCCTGGGTGCCTGAGCCGATGAGTGAATTGGCAGACGTTGGTTTGGCCACTATCGAATCGGAAGAAGTGCTACTGCCTTTCGAGCTTCGCATGTAATCTCCAGCCGCTGGCCGGGTTCGGGTCGGCTGTTTGGAGGTTTGTTGAGAAACAGCCCTTGGCCCCAGTACAGTGCTGCTGTGATTGCCGCATCGACGTCGAGAAACAAGGCGCCTTCAAGTTTTCGCTTCTTTGCCACCGTACGCAGATCGAACTCGATTGCCGAGGGGCAAATCGGACAAAAGCACTTCGGCCTTCCTGGCCTAAAGATCGTGTTTTGCTGAAACTGTTCGCCGCAAATATTGCTCGCCTCGCTGGCGACGCCGCCTTTCAATGGTTCGGACGCTTTTCATCACTGCCTCCAGACAATGACCGCTTTCTTATGATTTACGATCCGAAAGGTTCCGAACACGGCGGCCCCCGGCGAAACCAAACGCAGATGCCTGCAACTGACATGTGAAGCGTCCGAAAATCTCATCTGGAGCACTCGTTTCAGGCGCCCTGATCCGGAGTTTGACGTGGCTGGGAGGCCACCGACCAATACCAACCCCACCCGAGTGGCCTCCCTTATCCTTCCAGGAGATGAAGGATAGAAGGAGAGTAGGATTGCACATGGGGTTGGCAATCGGACCTTGGTCTGACCACGGGTTGCGTACGCTGGCGTACTTTGAAGCAGTAACCACGCTGACGTGAGCAGCCTGTGCCCGTTTCCTGCTGGAAACGCACCAGTAACGGGAACCTATCAGGCCGGATCCGTCGGTTCCGGGGCCCGAGACTTATCCGAGCGCAGAGGTCCTCTTGCCTGGCCAAAAGCACATTGGCCGGAGACATCGCGTCTGTGGCGCGCATAGCTGCTATGCCGGATTTACGGTTTTCGCCCGCCATCTCACAGTTTATTAGAGCTGCCTGGATCGATCCACCGGTCCTTTCTGTGATGCGCGGTTGGCCCTGAACGGAGACATGATGCAAAACATAATCATAGCGGATAGCCATATGGAGTCCGTTGAAAGTGGCGCCAAAACAATTGCTGTTCGGGTTGGATACTGTTCGGTTGAACCAGGTCCGCTTGAGATCCGCTCCGCGAGCGGCTTCTGGTCAACAACGAAGGTGGACGTCGTTTCGGTTCAGCGGAAGGCAATTTCAGATTTGAGCGACGAGGAACTCAATCAGAGCGGCGTTTCGACAGTCGACGCGATGGTTAGGCTGTTCCTCCCGGCTCATCCATGCCTGTCGACAAACTCGGATGTGACTGTCATCGGCTGGAAGGCGGCTTGATTAACGGGCAACTCAGACCGGATCTGAGACTCGCCCGACCAACCGGGAGGTTGGGGTCAACACTGACTTGCTGTGGTCGTTTTTTGAAACAGGTCGATGAATCGGGACGATGCAGCCTTCAAATCTCTTGGCGCTGCCTACGCTCGACCGGGCTCGCGTCGTTGCCCCTGCCATTGTCACGGACCACACGACAGTGAGCCATTGTGCCGAATAACCCGGCATTCTCAACGGATGTGGGATCTGATGATCCGTGTTAGCCGTTCGAAACCAAAGGCGCCGGGAACGTGATGCCGGATCGAACAAGACAAGCTGGTCGAGGTGCCGCCCTTTTGTTCAAGAGGCCACTCGCCTGAGAGGACGGGAAGAGTCCAGAGCCCTTCCTCGAAAGGTTACCGGCGATGCACCCATGATACGTTTGAAAGCGCGGCTGAAGGACGCTTCTGACTCGTAGCCGAGACGCTCGGCAATCGCGCCCACGCGCTGACCCTCCAAGAGCCATTGATGAGCCTGATGCATGCGCATTCGAGCAACATACCGGGCTGGAGTTTCACCGACAACCCTGGAGAAGCGCTCCGCAAACGCGGACCGTGACGCCCCCATTTTTCTTGCAAGTTCTTCCACCGTCCAGTCATGTGCCGGATCGAAATGAATAGCGGCGAGAACGCGGCCCACCTCTGGATTTCGGACAGCAGCCAGCCAACCGGTCGCGTCTCCGCACCCATGTTCCACCCAAGTTCTGATGAGGGTTGCAGTCAAGACGTCGGCAAGCCGAGCCAGAATTCCACCAGCTCCTACGCGGTTCATGTCGGCCTCACGCATCATTGCCTCGAGGAGGGCGGGGATTGATGGTTCATTGGCAGCAAGGTCACTTGTCCGCATCATCTTTGGCATCAACTGCAACAGGGGATGATGCTTGTCGACGTTGAAGCGCATGACCGCAAAGAATAGGAGATTTCTGTTATCGGCACAGGGGCATTGCAAGTCGACAATACCATCACAAACCGGTTTGCGAGGCATGCTGTCGACTGGCGTCGGATCTAGCCCGGGCTCACTGGCAATTACATGAGCGTCGCCTCTCGGCAGCAGCACCGCGTCGCCCGGCAGCATTTCGGTCCACTCGCCATTCGGCGATTGCAGATGAGCTCTGCCTGCCGCTACAAAATGAAATTGCGCTTCTTCCTTTGCTGGAAAAGCTGTCGCCCAGGGTGCTGACGGCTGACATCGCCCGTATTCGACGCCATCCAAGCGCAACCCTCGCATCATTTCTGTCAATGCATCGCTCATTGCTGTATCCGGAATTTGGACGAATTATCAAATAGGTCGTTTTTTCTAGCATAGAAACACCGGGGTGCCACGTCTAGCCTTCAACGACCAGAACTTTAGAGATGACATTATGAACGTCAGACCTGCGCCAATGCCTTCAAGGTGGTACGGCGGAATTCCTCCCGGCCAGCCTTCTCACCCTTGGTCTCTCCCGCGATATGGGCATCAGCATTGAGGCGGCAGGACAATCAGTCACGATGACGGCTGTCACTGGCGCAATCGCCGGTCCGGGGGTTGTCATGGGCAGCAGCCGGCTAAATGCCGGCTCGCTCTCCGGGGGCCGACTACGCTTCTAATCAACGCAGGAGCATTGATGCCGACCACTTTTCAGATTGCCATTGCCAGCGGCGCCGCGATCGGCGGCCTGATTGTCGAAACGCAAGGGCTGGAAGGTGTATTCTCGCGGCTCTTGCTGCGCTTTGCTGAATCGCGGTCATTGGCATCCTCGGTCGGAGCACCGCTCGGGCGATCCCATGGATGTCTGTCCTGCTTAAGGTTTCTCGTAAGACAAGAGAGGCCTGGCAATATGGGCGGATATCCCTCCTCATACGCCAAGCCTCTCTCGTTTCCTCGGTAGAGGATGGAGGGAAATTATTCGTGCGGCAAGTTGGTTTCGCACCTCCATTCCCCCTCAAGTTGAGAATATGAGTATCAGCGCATACAATGGAGGTGGAGTCACGTAGTATGTGCTCTGCGATCAGCCAGGGCAGCTGCCTAGGTGCTGCCCACCGTCCCGAGGTGGTCATTATCGGAGAAAGCAAAACTTCCTTCGGCCCTCCATGGCCCTCCCCTGTAGGTCCATAGGTCCAACCCCGTAATCGACAAAAGGCGAGGTTGAAAAGCTGCCGTGACCGCTGCGTACGACGCAGCGACTCTCGCTCTATCGGCTCCGTTTTGGATAGTGATATGGGGCCGCCAACCTTGCTTGTCCCCGGGGCTGAGCCATGGTTCGAACTTTCCGCGCAAAACACCGCGAATCCGCTCCAGCTCCGGAGAGTCAAGCGTAAACGCCACTCCGGATCCGAGATGCCAGATGCCGGTCGTCGATGCTTGCATCGGCGATTGGGAGCTCGCAACGACTTCAAGAAGTTGATGTATCGTTGAGAGATGCCAGTCCGATAACCGGTAAAACACGGTGAGGTGGGCCGTCACGTGGTTGCGACCAGGTGGAAAGTGGATGCGGCGCAAGCCGTCGAAGAAAGCGAGATCTTGATCGGGAAGACGCGCGGTTAAAATCATCCGTCCAGTCTAAGCCGGTAGGATTCAGAATCTACCCTTTATCGGACGATGAGTGGGAGGCATTGATCGTCGTGTCGATCAGCGCGGCAATGATCACCCGCCTGAGGCGCGCCGGATAACAGCCGTCATCGCGGCGACGGTTGTGCCTGCTTAATGGGGAGTGATGTCAGAAGATGTGATCCATACTCGCCCGTCATATGCCAATTGGCCCTCTGCGAACTTGCGGTCGGCAATGCCCTCATACAAGGGGAGGTCACGAAGTATGCTTTGGATAAGGTCGCTTTCGCCAGGGGGCAGTGCATCGTCGGAGATGCATACGGTCTGGTGCAGGCTGCCTTCCGTCATGACCAGTATGGCATGACTACCATATAGCCGGATTTTGCCGGGCACGGTTGCGAGCGACATGGCGTCCTCCTTGAAGTTCTCCGGAGAGTGTTGTTTCGCTTTCCGGACGCTAGGGACATATGGTTAATGAAAGGTTGAGGTTTTACAATCCGGCCATCAGGAGAGGTTGCACCCCAAAAAGGTGCATTGGGCGTCCAAAGCGGGCAGAGATATTACGGTAGCGAACCTGGCCGAAATCATTGCCGTCGAGGAGATCACGTTGATGACCAAGACAGATGCGTAAGTCCTGTCATCGTATTCCTTACGTCATCGGAACGTCCGCTAGCAGGCTTCTTTCATGCCGCGCTGCCCATTATACCGCGAGTGCGGCGCTCTTTGGCAGAGTGACCGGGAATGCGGCGGGTTCCCCGCCCCTAGATCCAACCCTGTTCCGACCAGCATTTTTGGCAAGATAGAGAGCACCGTCGGCCCGATCAATTACATTCTCCAATGATGTCTCGCCAGGGGCGACCGCTGATACACCACAACTGAGGGTAACCTCATGGCTTACCCCGATCTTGCTCCAGTCTTTTATCGCAAAGCACGTCCGCACTGTGTCTGCGAGAGCGATGGCCTGCCCGATGGATGAGTTCGGAAGAAATGCCACAAACTCTTCGCCGCCAAATCTTTCGGCATGGCTGAGCTTGCCAACGATGCGCGTCGATTCCTTTGCCGGCCCCTGGATAACGAGGTCGCCCGCCGCATGGCCACAGGTATCGTTCACATGCTTGAAGTGGTCGATATCACACACGATAAGTGATCCCTCGAGTACCACGGGAATTGGAATCGAGGTATCCACCGATACTGTAACGTCGCCCGCTTAACGCGATCTAAATTGCGCACGCGGCCCTGAACGGTGTTGGCTGCCTTGACCTGCTGTGAGATCAAGGCGCGACAATCACATGACCCCAGTCGCCAATTTGCGCATGCAGGGGCGAGCTCGGTCCGGGCAGGGATTGCGGCTATGTCCGACTAATCTGTGGAGAAAAGAACAAAACGGGAATTGGCTGTCGCGGTGAATCGGTCTCTATCGTAACAAGACAGGTCAATGATGAGGTATTGATTTGGCCTATCGCTTCGTGCACACCGCCGACATTCATCTCGACTCGCCCTTGAGGACGCTTGCCCTGCGCAATCCGGAACTGTCCGATTTGATCGGCCTGGCGACGAGACGTACGTTCATTCGGATTGTCGACCTGTGTCTGGAAGAGCAGGTGGATGCGCTTCTTTTGGCAGGGGACCTCTACGACGGCGAACAGACGTCGATGAAAACGGCTCGCTTTCTGGCAGAGCAGCTCAGGCGTCTTGATGAGGCCGGCATACAGACCTTCATCATCCGCGGCAACCACGACGCACTGTCAAAAATCACGTCCGAGCTCGTCATGCCGGAGTCTGTCAAGATTTTCGGTTCCCAGGCGGAAGCGGTAGCAGTGCATCGGGGTGCCGGGCAGTTGCCCGTCGTCATCCATGGCCTGAGCTTTGCGAAGCCGCATGCTCCCCAGAGCCTGTTGAGGCATTACCCGATGCCTGTGCCCGATGCGGTCAATATCGGTATCATGCATACGAGCCTTGGAGGCTCTGAGGGGCACGACCGATATGCTCCATGCAACCTCGCTGACTTGCATCAGAGCGGTTTTCGGTACTGGGCCTTGGGCCACATCCACAAGCGGTCGGTAGCCGAAGGGGCTGCCTCTACCGTTGTAATGCCGGGAATGCCGCAAGGCCGCGACATAAACGAGGACGGACCCAAGTCGGTCTCGCTGGTGACAATCCGAGATGATCGGTCAGTGATCGTGGAGGAGCGATGCATCAACGTCGCTCAATTCGAGCGGCTGTTCATTGACGTTTCAGACGTTGCTGACTGGAAGGCAATGATTGGTAAAGTTTCCGGGGGGCTTGAAAGACTGCGCTCAACGATTCCGGCAGATCATCTGGTTGCACGGATTCAGCTTCATGGTTCCCATGAGATGGCATGGCGAATTCGCCGGGAACTCGATCTCATTAGAACCGAATTGGAAACGAGAGGCTCGGCCAGCGGCACCATTTGGATCGACAAGGTCCACACCTCGTGCATCGGTGCGGAAGATACGGAAGGCAACACCGGAAGTGCGCTTTCGGAATTGACCTCCATCATCAATGCGGATGTCCTTGGGTCGGCAGCCTATCAGCAAGAGATTGCTGCCATTGCCGACGAACTGCGCGGACAGCTCCCTCCGGAGCTCCGAAATATCTTCGGCACCGATGAGACAGCCTTCCAGGATGTGCTGGCCGGTTTCGCCCAAGAAGGCTCGGCCAACATCGTGGCACTGCTGCGCAATACGCAGGGGGAATGAATGCGCATCAATCGGCTTGATCTGACGCGATATGGAAAGTTTACCGACGGCGTGCTGGATTTTGGCTTCCGGTCTCTGGGAACGCCCGATCTTCACATCATTTACGGCCCAAATGAAGCGGGAAAGTCGACCACATTTGATGCGATTGTAGACCTCATTTTTGGAATTGGCACTTCAAGCCGATATGGCTTCCTGCATCCCTATCCTACGATGCGCATTGGTGCAGACGTCAATGTCGGCGGAAAGAACCGAGAGTTCGTTCGTATCAAGCGCCCGCAGAACAGTCTTCTCGATGACCAGGAGCGCGTCCAGCCGGAGATCGACATCAAGGCTGATTTGGGCGGTATTGATCGGGACGCGTTCGCCACAATGTTTTCCCTCGACGACGAAAGTCTGGAGAAGGGCGGTGAAGGCATTCTCGCAAGCAAGGGGAACCTCGGCGAATTGCTGTTTGCCGCAAGCGCCGGCCTTGCGGACCTCAGCAGGCAATTGACCGTAATCAGAAGCGACGCCGACACCTTCTACAAGTATCGCGCGAGAAGTGGGGCGCTTGCCGAACTGAAAGGCCGCCTCTCTGATCTGAAACAGCAGCGTGAGACGCTCGATCTGCAAGCGAGTGAGTTTTCCAGGCTCGTTGTCGAGCGCGACAGGCTCGCTGGGCTTTACGAAGAGGCGATCGGCGCGAGGGCGCGAACGCAGCGCAGGATCGAGGAAGTCAAATGCGTCCTCAACGCGCTTCCAGTCATGTCACGGCGCGGCTCGTTGAAGGATCGGCTCGCTGACCTCGACCCCGTACCGCAACCGCCAGAAACCTGGCGGCAGGAGCTGCACGAGCTGAGACGGAGCGAGATAGAGGTAAGGGTAAAACTTGAGGACCATTCTGCATCTGTAGCTTTGCTCGAGACTGAGATAGCCGACATTTCAATTGATCCTGCCGCGCTCGCCATAGCAGCGCAGGTGGAGGAGCTTTCCGAACTTCGAGCGCGGTATGTCACGGCTGAAAAGGACATTCCCAAGTTGACGGCTCGAGCATCGGAGCTGTCCATCGAAAGTATCCTTGCACTATTGGGCAGGGCAGGGGAGACAGCTCCCGCGCATTTGCTTCTGGACGCGGTTACAATCGGATCTCTGCGCTCGCTCATTGGGTCGAAGTCGGGTGTCGACGCGAAGTATTGCGCCGCCCGAGACGAGTTGCTGAGGGCGGAACGGGCACTCGCGAACCAGGAAGGTGAAGAGGTCGACCACACGTTGACCTGTGGGGAGCGCGTCCGAGCGATCGAGACCCTTCAAGCTGTCATCAAGGCAGTCCCGAAGTCAGACCAGGATATCGTTCTCCGATCATTGGCCCGTCGCGGGGACGTGGCGCGAGCAAACCTGACTGAAACGTTGAGGGCACTAGCACCGTGGCATGGAGAGGTGGAAGCTCTTTTATCGCTGGTTCCACCTACAGGTGCACGTATCGAATCCTGGAAGAAGAGCTACTCCGCTCTGGATGATCAACAGCGGATATCGCGCGCTGAGTTGCAGCGTCTCGAACTCGAGGCAGCAAGGCTTGAGGCTGAAATCACGACGTTGCGTGCTCAGGCAGGAAACATCGAGGAGCAAGCCGCAGCGGTTATCCGTGCGGAACGCGACCATGCCTGGGCGCTGCATCGACAGGCAATGGACAACGCATCCGCGGATGGGTTCGAGATGGCGATGCGCCGCCACGATCATGTGATATCGCAGAGGCTCATGCACTTTGCTGATATTGGCAAGCTTAGCCAGCTTAACCAACGGCTTGCGGTGGTGGCTGCCGATATTCGGAGCCAGGAAAAAATCCTCGCTGACGCACGGTCTGAGATGGAGGTGCTTCGGGCTGAAGTCTGTCAGGGCCTTGCGCAGTCGGAGTCAGATCCGGCCGTAACTGGAAACCCCTGGGAAATGGAGGAATGGCTACGCAGACGGGAAGCGGCCCTGAGGGCGAGAGACGATCTTGCTGAGGTCGAGCGGGAAATCGGTGATGTTCGCGATCAAATCGAAAAATCCAGACGATCAATCGTTCAAGCATTGACCGGTGCGAAAATCATGATCGACCGGCAGGCTGATGTCGGCGCGCTGATCTCGATCGCAGAGACGGCGTTGAACGCCTTCCATACGTCTGTGAACAAGGCGGCGCAGATCGAAAGGCTTCGCAATGACATCATCGAGCGCAAGCATATCATGGAAGCCGCTGACGAAGCCTCAAGGACATGGCTATCCCAGTGGAGCGCTCTTTGTGCCGGCTGCTGGCTTCGGGACCTTGGGCATTCTCCAGGTGTCGGTGCGGTGACCGAAATCCTGACCCTTCTTGAGCGACTGGCCTCGACTTTAGATGCCCGGGAGAGCCTCTTTGATCGCATTCAGAAGATGGAAAAGGACAAAGATTCCTTCGAGGAGAAAGTACTGCAGTTGAGCGCTTCGCTTGGTTTGGGTTCCGAAGGTTCTCCCATTGCTCTTTGCCAGGCAATTTTTGAAAGGATCAAGACCGTCGGTCTTGACGCCGAACGCGATCGGAAACTGAAATGTCAACTTGACGGAGTGCGGCACGACGGACTTGCGCTACGAGCGACACAGGGCCTTCTTATGGCTCGGATGCGGGAGATGATGGATTTTTTTGGGGTCAGCTCGTTCGAAGCAGTTGAGGCCAGCATCGATCTTGCCTACCGAAGGCGAGATCTCGAAAACGCCATTCTTGAATCCGAGCGCGAACTTTTCGAAATGACTGCTGGCTCCCCAATGCTCGAAATCGAAGCATTGACAGCTTCCGCTGACAGATCGGCACTGGGCAACGAACTGGCAAAACTGATGCCGCTCCTTGACGACCAGGACGCCCGCTGTCGCGATGTATTTCACAGCCGATCGAAGGCGCAGGATGCCTTGGACGCAGTCGGTGGGGATGCGACGGTAGCCTCAATTGAGGAGCAACGCAGGACGGTGTTGATCGACATCGAGGAAAGTGCCCGTCGCTACATGGAGATCCGTGCCGGCGTTGCTGCTGCAGAGCACGCCCTTGCAATCTACAGAGATCGTCATCGTAGTGGAATGATGGCTCGTGCATCGGACGCGTTCCGCACGATCAGTCGCGGTGCCTACCAAGGGGTCGCCGCGCAACCTGGAAAGGATGGCGATGTTCTGATTGCCGTCTCTGCGGCCGGTGGTTCGAAAGCTGCCAATGAACTTTCGAAAGGTGCAAGGTTTCAGTTATACTTGGCATTGCGTGTCGCCGGATACCATGAATTTGTGGCCAACCGGACATCGATTCCGTTTATCGCTGACGACATCATGGAGACATTCGACGATTTTCGGGCCGAGGAGGCTTTCAGGCTCCTTTCGGAGATGGGCCTGCATGGCCAAGTCATTTATCTGACCCATCACAGGCACCTGACCGATATTGCCAGGAGGGTGTGCCCAAACGTCCGCGTATACAATCTTGAAGACCTTAGCCGGCCATCGGGGTTCCAGGTAGTCGCGGCGGAATAGGGCCGGACGCAGCGACCGAGCGTCCAAGAAAGTTCGTCGCCAGCGCGATTGGAATTGTACATTTCGGGCATTCCTTCGTGAAGTTCGGCTGATCCTATCGGTTCGACGTTATGTGCTTCGTGTGAACGGCTAGCCCTTCCTGCGGTCCGTTCGCTTTGATAAGCGAACGGACCCTCCCTCATTTTCCCAAGCTGAAACAGCCGCAAAGTCCGCGTTCAGTCTTTGCCGTTTGGAGGCCGGATAATTGACGGTCGGGATAGTTGCAGCCTCAATCCGACGGATCACAGCGACCTCCTCCAAGTGCCGATCACCTTCGGCCGCTTGCATCTCAGACGTAGCGTAGTCGGCCCGCTTGAGGACGCGTCTAAGTGTTTTTCGTTCCTCGGGCGTGGGGCACATCGATTTTGATCCTTAAACTGGGGCAAAGCAAGTATTGAGATTCACCAGGCATCTCTCTCCATCTGGACTTGCATGAAGTTGCCGACGCGATAATCATCGAATGCACGTTTGTGCATTCTTCATGAAGGGTCCCCGGCGTGGTTCAGCGGCCTTCTTCCGGCGTTGAGCAGAAGCTGGCGTTCTGTCGCAGTTGGCCCCAACAGCTTCAGCAGTCGTTTCTCTTCAAGGCGGTCAAGCCGGAAGCGCTTGGCAAAATCACTTATTGTCCAGACCCTGGCCAACCTGGACGAACGAGACTGGTGAGCCTTCGTGGCAGTCATTTGCTGCTCCTCTCAGTTGCGGCCGTCATTTGAACGTCGCGGTGGCTGTGAGCTGTCCTATCGCACGCGAGGTCCAAGGACTGCGCCATTGGTTTCTCCATGAGCATCGAATGGGCAGCTCAATCCATAAAGGACCGCGAGAGCGAGCCCAATTGCCAAAGCGGCCACCATTATCCGTCGAGCAGCCCGAGAAACCATAACGCGACTATCTTTTGTAAATCAGATACCGGTCACCGGGCCGCTCGCTATTCGTTACCCTCGGCATCCTTCTTGATTGCGGACTCCAAGTCCCGCGGATGCACCTGCAACAATTGCCTTGTCCCGATACTGACGCCAAGGGCCGGTATTTCGATATGCATCGCAGTTCTTCGGTAAGCGGGAAATGACAGTCCTTCTATCAGTTCTTCATCTACTATCACTCGGTAGGTGCCCGCATCGAGCGGAGCAACCAGAGCGCTTAGGGCAAAAGGACGAGAAAAGGTAATCTCAGATTCTGTTGTGCGTTCTGACATAGGGAACTCCTATTGGTCGATTGGACCAAAGCTCAGCGGAAACGACGCGAGTTCTGAATCAGGACACTACCAGAACGTGCCTTGCAGTACGAGGTAGAGAATGAATGCTACAGCCATGTACGGCATCGATTTCATTAAGAAATCCCCGTATTTTAAGCCGCTGAGGGATCGCATTGCGCGTTCTTGTCTGGAAATTCTTGCTGTGGAAGACATCGCGTCCTCCCGCTTGGGGCTAGAGCTTTTCGTTGCCCTAAAAGCAGTGCCCGTTCCATGACTGCTACTATCTCTTAGGTGGGGAGGCTGGACGCAATTGCAAGGCGAGAAAAGACTCCTGTGATAATAATGGATAGAGCCTAATGAACGGGAACTTCGATCATGGCCAGTTAGCTCGCTGCTCCACCGAGTCGCCTGAACATCTCGTTGACACCCCCCAGCGTCAAAGAGCTTGGTCAGCCCGCTAACTTGGCTGACGCAGTGCGGTGACGCTCTCCTCCTTACGAGACGTATTGCGGCAAGAAACGCCATGCAACTCCAGGCAGACGCAGGTTCCCCCTGGCGCTACGTCTATCGTAGCGTGATTTGCTCTAAATGCCTGCAAGTGGGCAGCCTATTGAGCCGCTAGCGTGCCAGGGTATTTGGCGGGGTGGGCCGATTACGAGGGGCTTCGCTACCGGGCCGAGAGGATCGTCTCCAATGCAACAGGTCGCAATGCCTGAGCATCGACGCCGACGTCGAATTGGCGGGGAAACGGTTTGAGTCTCCCGTGCGAGTGGCCGTGCAGGTTGATCGACTTTCTTCCCATCTTGTTCCAGGTCCGAAAGGGATAGTGACACAAGATCAACAACTGGCTGCCGACCGATATTTCGGCATAGTGTTGGACACTTCCCCACCCTCTTGCGCGAACAGTCGTTTCAGGATCATTATTGCCAACAATGAGATGTTTTCGGCCATTCAAATACGATAGAAGTTGATCGCAATCGCCTCCTGTCTCTCGCATGAAATCTCCCAGATGCCAGACGTCATCCTCGGGTTTCACCATCGAATTCCAGTTTTGGATGAGGGTTGCGTCGTGAGAA
The DNA here is from genome assembly GCF_014194695.1 of Rhizobium sp. BK399. Taxonomy (GTDB): domain Bacteria; phylum Pseudomonadota; class Alphaproteobacteria; order Rhizobiales; family Rhizobiaceae; genus Rhizobium. Next base: position 14,350 of record NZ_JACIAH010000033.1, read on the forward strand.
GCCAAATCCGGAAACGGCCGACGATCGATCCGCAGGACGCGTGGATCGCCAAAATGCGTGTCGCTGGTGAAATAGATCATGCTCCGTTTGCTCGCTGGATCAAAAATGTCTAGGTTGCACGGGCACGCCGGGAGAATCCATCAGCATGCATTTTGCCCCGGTTGAGATGCGTCGAGCAAAGCAATTCCCTCACCCGCGACGGGTTACGAAACGAGATGTTTACGGCTGGCTCTTGCGCCCCAACCATCCTCGGCAGCAGGACCCACTGGAAGGCCCATCAAACGGTCGTACTCAAGCTCCGGTGCTCCGTATACTTCACTCGCGGCGTCGATTAAGCCCCGCGGATTTACAATCTCGATGTTGTTGCGCGTCGACCTGATTAACCTGTCGCCCTCCAGAAGGTGAAGGGCGTCCGTTACGGATGACCGCCTCACCCCTAGCATGATTGCTAGATCGTCGTGAGTAAGATGGAAAATGTTTTGGTCGACGCGATCATGGACCATCAGCAACCAGCGTGCCAGTCTACGCCGGATATCAAGTCGGCCGTTGGCCAACGCCGTGTAACTGACCTGTACACTCATCGAACGGGCAAACCGGAGGGCGAGGGTGCGCAAACCGGCGCTCGTTGACAAAGCCTGTTTGAAATCGTCGGCGGCTATTGCCAAAGTATATCCTGCGATCTGATTGATCAGCTCGAAGGGTGTCTCTTTGTCGCCCTCGGCGATGCCGTACCCCGTCATGCCCTCGTTGCCGATTAATCCCGTTTCGATCCTGCTTCCTTCCCGGGAGACGGCGACGAGTGAGGCTACGCAATCGAGGGGGAAATAGACACGGGTGATGGTTTGTCCCTGCATCTCCATGATCGCGCCCCGGGGTAGAAATATCGTCCGAAGCAGGGGTAGCAGGTCGTTGAGTTCGGATGGAGGCAATCTTCGAAGGATGCCGTTGCGCTCCACATCTTGCGCTGTGGCGCCTCGCGGGTGAAAAGCAGCAAGAAGTGCCCCGGCAATGGCATCGTCATCAAGCGGCTTCCTGAGAAGGATCTTGTCGGCATGGCGTGCCGGCACAACATCAGGTTCGTATCCGGTTGCAAAAATGAAAGGGAGCCCTCGACGTTCCAACTCATCAGCCACAGGAAAGGCCGTTTCACCGCCCAGATTGACGTCCAGGATTGCGCCCTCAATGCCCGGACTTGATCGGAGTTGTGCAAGCGCACCTGCGACGCCTGCAGCAGGACCGGCAACTTCCACGCCGTGAGCCGAGAGTTTGGATGCAAGATCCGTTGCGACGTAGTAGTCGTCCTCCACAACGAGGATGCATCTTCCCTGCAGCGTCTTCTCCACCGGCCCTTCCTTCCTTCCTTCCTTCCTTTCTTCTTTCCTCGCGAACGAAGAGCCATCAGCACGTAGCAAGAAACGTATACCGTTCAGCAACTCAAACGATCGCAAATACCCTCCGGGAGCGAGGAATTAGAATCATCAGCGATTTTACCACGAAATTAGCGGAAGTCATGGCGACAGTAACGCGGCATGGCCCACGGCGGTTCCCGACATTTTTCCAAAGCTCGCCAGTTCCTGTTACAGCCAGCGACAGGCTGCAGCCAAAAAGATCGCTGGCAAGGTGGCTAATGTGTAAACAATCATCGTAGAAGACGAATTTCTGATCGCCATGAAAACCGAGGTGATTGTCAGTGCTCTCGGCCATGACGTCGTGGGGCCATGATTGCGACTTCCGCAGCCAGACAGATGGATTGCGAATTCGCTTTTGTGGATGTTTGGCTGGCGGATGCAAAGACCGGCCCAGCCCTTGCGGATGACCAGCTTACCGAAACCGGGATAACCGTCATGTTTCCAACGGAAAATTCAGATCTCGTCACGTCGAGCGCGTCAGCGGTGGTGTTTTCCCGAAGCTCTTCGACACGGGGAGATCGCGAGCGCGATCACACATGCGGGGCGGAGCAGCGAAAATACGGAGCCATCACGCAGACTCCTACCAATTTTTGCCGACCAAGGAAGAGCGACACTTTGCACACACCTTCTGTGCAAGTGTGTGTTTGATCGAGCGTACACAGCGCATGGGCTGTTCCATTCCTGTCAGGCGGCCGTTGGCCACCTGACAGAGAAGTTGCGCACGTTCAGCCCCTCATAGATGGCTACGATAACGCTGGCGCTCCGCCGCGATCTGCTGGGGTGTATAGGGCTCAGCGGCCTCGTCGAAACGCGTCCAGCCCTCTTCCTGATAGCTCGCTCGTCGTGCCGCGTAATCCACGGCTCGAGATCCGTTGAGGATTGCCTGCGCTGCTGCAGCTCTGCTTTCGTCTACTCTTGCCGTTACCAGTGAACCGCCACGGCGAACCCCTTCGGCATAAAAGTTTGCCTCGTCTTCCGGCACACCTTCATTAATCATGGAGCCGACGATCCCACCCACGGCTCCACCCGCAACGGCGCCGGCAGCCGCACCGGCTGCAGTAGCCACGAGCCAACCGGCGGCCACGACAGGACCGACGCCCGGGATTGCCATCAATCCGAGCCCTGTTAGCAGTCCCCCGGCCCCGCCTGCGACCGCGCCGACCCCGGCTCCGGTGCCAGCGCCTTCTGCCGTGTAACTACCTTGACCTTCAACGTCCACCCCGTTTGCTTTGTTCGTGACGATACTGATGTCATCAGAAGGTACGCCTGCGTCTTCCAAAGCCGCAACTGCGGCGCGGGCTTCGTCGTAGCTGTCATAGAGTCCTGTGATCGTTCGCATATTTTTTCTCCTGGAGCTTTGTTATTTCGCCATCGTGACGTTGCCCTGGAAGTCCAGGGAGACTCCGGCTTGCTTGCCGTCCTTCTTGGCGGTTGCTCGCCACACCCCCTGGTCATCCAGCTTCAGGGCAGTGACATCCGTGTAGCCAGCGTCTTCGATGCGAGATTTCGCCTGATCCTCAGTAAAGCTGTTTTTGCCGGCTACTGGAGCGGCGGGATTGTGTTCCGTATTCACGGCTGGCGTTGTTTGGGATGTTGATGGCGTTTCGCTTTGCGCGAAGGCAGCCGTGGCCGAGATTAACAGCCCCATCGAAATTGCGGTGATTTTATTCATCGTTTTCTCCTTGAAGTCCGACGATCAAACCTAAGACAAAGCGATTTGTTCCGATGCTTTGCGAAGAACGACGAATTGCTGTCGATGTCACAAATCTGGAAATCGTGCTGGTGGCGTGCCCCGGAATTGCTTGGCTTGGTCTAGTTTTGAGCGTTGTGTTGAGGAGATGAGAGACGATAGCCGCCTTCACGCTAGGCCATCCCGATATGCGGAGCCTGTCTATCCGGTCGGAAGCTCTGCGGAGGATAATTGCGGCCGCCCCGAGGGGCAGCGCTGTTAAGCCGCTCTAGCAGGGTCAAACTGGTGGCTCAAACTGCAGTGAACATTAACACGTAAAAGTCTTGTATAATGAGGAAACCTCGCAGCGTCAGCCAACTGCGAGGTCCCTTCACTGGCGCCGTTTGCGCGCCCCTTGTAAAACCCCTGTGGCTCGCCAGGCGACATTGCTTACCGTCAAGCAGGGGACCAGTCGCCTTGGGCCGCGCCGCCGACGACCCACGAGGATCGCAAGATGCGGGGATTTCTTCATCCTGAAACGCTGAAATGGACGACGCTCGGGCGCCAGATACTTTAGCTTCCCCGGAGCGGCATTAACGACTTCGGAAAGATGCGGAGATTGGACTGCGGGGGCAACGCGCTGCCCAGGGAATGCCAAGCGGGACTAGCGACAAAAACACAGTCCTCGATCGAGGTACCGGGCTGAAAGATCCGCCAGCAAGCCGAAACCTACTTGATCACCCTCCCGGTACTGTAACTGATGCCGGGTCAAGCGCGTGAGGTCTATCTTCCCGGACAAACAAAAAAGGGCCATCCTACCGGAGGCCCTAAGGTGTGAAGGATCTACCTTCAGAGGGGAACAACGCCGCTCGGAAGCCGGGGAGTGCATCCGAAAAGTTGTAACGGCTATACACGATATACGTGAATTTCTCACCGATGCCAAGTCATTTATTCGCATCAGATCCAAAAAGCGGATAGTGCGCCGCGGGACGGTCAGTGGTGGTCTTATCCATTCAATTCATTGCCTTCCGTTACGCTTCCGATGGCAGATATAGAGGTCGGCATTGTGATAGGGGTAGCGCTAACAAACAGCGAAGTATGTGAATTTATGATGCGGCCCGACAACAGCTTCAACAGCGCGCCGTCGATGTCAACCACCGCTTCTTCAAACACAAGCTCCCACCAGCCATCCGACGCTCCGACGCCCCCTATATCAGACGAACTTGTAGCTCGAACCCGAAATCAAACGTTTGCTTTCCCCCCAAAATATGTCCAGCCATGCTTGGCTCAAATTGCCGAGGCAAGGCATCATTTCGAACATGTACCAGTTGCCACGTCTGGCCGCAGCTAGGCAGGTCGGTATCGGAGACCAATCAACCCCATGGCTTTGCCACCTGTTGGCGCAAAACGGCCGGTGCCAAGTCGAATAGGGCGTAGGCTGCGCCTGCGACGATCGGTGTCACCGATCGTCTCAATTCACGGACCACCCGACTCGGCGACAATGATCAATATTCAAGCTCTTTGGCTCGCGTATTGATCGCCTCGCAGGCGTCCCCGAATGGATCGCACATCGGCACTAGAGGCGAAGCGCCAAGCTGAAGAAGCGCCTTCAGATGCTTCCAACCACCTTCCTCGCCCACCACCGTCGCGTAGGATGTCATCACGGTGCGCTCCTCTGCATAGAGGCGCTTGTACTCCGCAAAATTGGAGAAGTTCTCGTAATTGCTCTCCGACGGATGGAAGGTCTCGGCCGCAGCACCTTCGGCAAGAATGACCTCGTGGGTACTGAGCAGGACAGCATAATACTCGATCGAGGTGTCATCGGCAGGAACGACCGGCGCGATTGTCGTGCCGTTGACGAGATCCCTCACGCGGATCAGCACGCCGTTCAGAAACAGCGCATGGCCTGGCGACAGGTAGAGATCGGAATGTGGTGTGCGGCTGTCCAGCGCTTGGCGGGAAACGCGGATCGGCACGACACCTTCATGCCAGCGCGCACCGCTCTTCTTGAAAACCTGCCGGCCGACCCATTTGACTGGACGGGCGCTCCCGTCCGGAAGGGCAACGTTATCGCCGACGCGCAGATCCTCGACAGGCTTCTCGCCGCAATCGGTGAGGATCGCCGTCCCACGCAGGAAGCACTGTGCTCCGCCGCCACCGCCGCCTCCACCGGAGCCTCCCTGTCCGCCGGAGCCATTCCCGCCTCCACCGGAGTGACCACGCCCCCAGCGCCGCCCCATTGCACTCGCGGGAGACTTGGAAGCTGCCGTCGCCAAGGCCGCAACACCAGCGAGCCGCGCACCGGCGGCAGCGGCAACACCTAGAAAATGTCTGCGCGCGGTATTGCGTGGCAGACTGTCATCTTTTTTGTAAGGCATCCTGGCAATCCTCTAACAATAGATTTCGGGTCCAAGCCGCCGACGAGTATCGCGGTACTTGGCATGTTCAAGGCGTCGGAAACCGATGCAACTTTAATAAGGAATTCTATTTCGGTCCACGTCGCCAAAAGTATTAGGCATGCAACCTGGAAGGAAAAATGGATAAATAACAACAGTTACAGGTTAAGTTTTTTGCTAGGGAATGGCGGAAAAACTTCAACTACTTCAACTTAAAGGTTTTGCACGCGAGGCTTTAGTGTACGGTTTCGTACGGGACCTTGGTCCGACTTACATGTCTCACCGAAGAGGAGGTAGTCTCGTTGCGCAACAGGTATTGGAGGCTCAGTACTGCTCATGCATCGAACCCTGCATGGCCTCCACTTATTGGGAGGTAAGAAATGTTCGTTACAGGTTTTCTGGAATCCGATCTGGCCGTGCTCTCGCAGGCCGTTCAATCCTGGTACCGACATTTCAAAGCGAAGCCGGATGAGAAGACATCGGAAGTAATATGCAGCGCGGCGATCGTTCTTTTCAATCAGGGCCACCGCACTCAGGAGGACCTGACGCGCATCCTGATCGCCCGGTTTCCAAACCTGGCCGGGAGCATCGCAAATGCTCCCACGTCGATAGCCATCCACTGAAGAATTGACAAGGCGAGAAACGCCCGAAGCAGGTGACAATATTGTCCGGTTCTGCGACACGCCGGATCACCTTTGTGTCAGCTGAAGATGGCGTCGGAAATTACTTTTGACGACCCTTCTTCACCTTGATGGGAGCATTGATGATCTCCGATCTGCGATAGAGCGTTTCATGTTTTGACGGAAGCATAGCCGGCATTTGAGAAATAGTTGGCGCATTCTCTGGCTTGATGGTGTCGGCGAGTAGGCCCAGATGCCGCCAGGTTTCCTCGATGGTTCGCTTTTGGGCCTGGCGCATCCAGTGCTTGATCTTGGCGAAGGCCTGCTCGATGGGATTCAGGTCGGGGGAATATTTCGGCAGGAACCACAGTCTGGCGCCAACCGCCCTGATGGCATCGCGGATGGCCTTGGCTTTGTGTGAGCCGAGATTGTCGAGGATGACGATGTCGCCGGGCTTGAGGGTTGGGATCAACTGCTGGCGGACATAGGCGAGGAAGCATTCGCCGTTGATGGGACCGTCAAAGACGCAGGGCGCAGTGAGCTTGTCGCAGCGGAGGGCGCCAAGGAAGGTCAGGGTGCGTCAGCGGCCGTGCGGGGCAAAGCCGCGCAATCTCTTGCCCCTCGGCCCCCACCCGCGTAACGGCGCCATGTTGGTGCGGATCCACGTCTCGTCGATAAAGACGACCCGCTTCGGATCGATGCGGTCTTGCCAGGCCCTCCAGCGGGCAGAAGCGGACGGTCCCGAGCAAATATTCGGGGAGTGGTGGCAGCGCTGTTCGGAGTACGAGGCGGTCAGGGATTATTTTGTCGTCGAGGATGATGCGGGCGAGCGGCTTTGGATATTCTGCTCCGGCGATGGCGTGGATGCGGAAACGGGATCGCATAGGTGGTTCATGCACGGGATCTTCGCATGAGATGCGCCGAGCTGCAGGTCACTACCCACTTCAGCTTCCTCCGGGGCGCGTCGTCGGCCGACGAGCTTTTCCAGACCGCCAAAGAGCTTGGCATCGATGCCATCGGTGTCATGGACCGGAATTCGCTGGCCGGGATCCTCCGTGTGCTCGAGGCCTCCCGGGCGACGGGGATCAGGCTCGTCGTCGGCTGTCGACTTGACCTTCAGGACGGCATGTCGGTTCTCGTCTATCCGACCGACCGCATCGCATACTCGAGGCTGACCGCCTGATCACCCTAGGCCGTCGACTCATAAACTCTGACACCACATCCTTGCCGCGACGAGTTTGACAGCTGCGAGATAGTTTTCCGGGCGCTTGTCGTAGCGAGTAGCGATAGATCGAAACTGTTTGATCTTGTTGAAGAAACGCTCGACAAGGTTCCGTTGCCTGTAAACCCAGCGCGAGAACGAGAAGGAGCCCTTGCGAGTTGCCT
>NZ_JACIAH010000034.1 GCF_014194695.1 Rhizobium sp. BK399
CAAAGGCCGTACATATGAACGCACCGTCCGCGTGGATAAATCGGTTGAGAAGCCCCTTGCACCGCGGGCCGTTCCACATATGAGGTTGTATAGGTTCGAGAACGGATCGGTAGTTGCTATGGGCTCAAACCATGGATCCGCCCACTAAGGAGGAATTCAATGCCACTCAAATGATCCATTTGACAAAAGACCTGATGTGATGGGAACCGAAGCTTACGCCTCCAATTGGGGCCCATGATCTCGTTGCCGCAAGGCCGATTCCGAGCTATGCTGCAATGCAACACTATTGGGAGGTTGACATGCATACCTTGCCAGTAATTGCAGACGTCCAAATCGAACGCGCTTTGGCTTCACCGGCCAAGTTTGCCGACAACCCCTTCCGCACTTGGGCGCTTGACGCGCTACAGCGACGGAACGCCACTCTCGACGCAGTGTTCTACGATGTAAATGCAGTGACGCCTGAAGAAATCCCCGACGTTGCATTTTGGCTGGCTCGGGAAGGAGCCGTCATCCTTGTGCCTCCTTCGGGAGAGGGTCGCCTCAAGGTGTTTTTGACGCCTGAGGATTTTCTACGCCATTCCGACAGCGCCAACGCGCTGGCAATCGCTGGCGTCGGTAGTTCTGCGCTCGGAGCCGCCGCGTTCGCGCGAAATGTTGCCGACGGGCTTGGCGAACCCGTTGCCGCTGTTGTTTCAGGATACGGATTGGCGGACGTTTTGACCGAAGCACTCGGTGGCTTTTTCTGGTTCGGTGCGCTCAACAGCATCCGACATGTATTTGAGCCCATCGATGCATTCACGAAGATGTTTTCCAGCACAGAACAGCTTGAGCATGGTTACCTGTGGACACGAACAAGCCAGGATACCGAAACTGTGATCTCGTTGCTCGAGGACAAACGATTTGCGCCGCGTTTTCTTGTTGGGCATTCCAAAGGCAATCTTGTTCTCTCCGAGGCGCTCTACGCAATTGTCGATGAGCGGCCAGACCTGGCCGAGCAACTCTCCGGACGGTCGCGGATCGTCACGATCAGCGCAAAAGTCGGGATGCCTTCGCTTTTCAGGGATGTCGTGGACGTAATGGGTGAGTGGGACTGGTTTGGCGCCCTGAATTCGCGCCCTGACATTCCGGCGGATATCACGGTACCCAATGCTTGGCACAGCACCAATCCTGCATTTCCGATCGGAACAAGCATCAACGTTGCCAAAACGATCGAGAGCGTGCGCACGAAATTCCAACGCGCTCCGGTTGCGATGCGTGCCGCCAATCTGTCGAAAATTCTAGACGCTCCGCAGCGCACGGTCGCTTCGATGCGTTCGCGCTTGCAGAGCGATGGCCGCGAGAATGAACGTTGGTAGACCGCGCCGATGAAAAAAAGCACCCGTCTTGAAGCGAGCGTTAGAACAATGCTGCCGACGAGGCAGTTTAGCGGGTAGATGCAGCCTTCGCGACGTTGCGGATGTCCGCGCGGTCGATGCCGAGGTAGCGCAGTTCGCGGTTCGTCATGCCGCGGTTCGTCATGCGGCCGAGTTCAGACCGCCTGATGGTACTTGCGCTAATTAGTGAACGAGCGTGCTACATCCGTGATAATCCCATTTACCGGCTGCCAGTCCGTGGCGCTTCGTTCGCTTCGGTGGCCTCTGCATTCCATTGCAGCGCCAACTAACGATGCTAGTAATGCCCTAAACGCATAGCTTTAAAAGGCATCCAAGTTTAATCCGACAAAGTCACATGATCAATTCGTCAGCGTAGAAATTCGCTTCGAGCCAAGAGCGTGCGAGCGTAAGATCGAAGTTGTCGGGTGCCGAGCCATGCCCTGTTTCCAGCGAATGGTGGGTGATATCGGCTTTGGCTTCTGAAAGCTGCTCGGCAGGGAGCAGGGGGTAGTGTGGCCTGCGTCTGTTGTCGTGGAGCTGAGCCTTGAAATGATCAGCACGGGCTTGCGCGACAGTTCTGCAAGGACGGATCACTCGGCAATCACCTACGGGCGCAGCGGGTTCGCTCCAACAAGCAACCGCGTTACGACGGCAAGGTTCCCTCCCGTCAAGCCTTGGCTAGTGCACGTGCATATTGGCCGCCCCTATTGCTTCCAGAAACTTTGCACGCGCTACCTCGGTGTCGATTTGACCGGCGAGTGCACCTCGGCACGCGTTTCGCGCCTCGATGAAGGACACCGTTTCACAGTCCTCCCAGCTATCTTTCAAAAAGAGAACGGCGTCGAAGGCGCTCGTGACGAATTCGCTACCTCGCGAGCCCACCGAGATTTGGACGGGCTTTTCCCACTTGGCGATTGACATGACGATCTCCCCGTTGGCTCAAGCGACGGGCAAACGTGCAATTCTTGGAAAAGTTCCGTGCCCCTACCGCGGTCATGGATACTTCCTCTGCGAGGGCGCGGACGGCCGACAAGACCTGCGCCGACCGCCCACTCCTCGTGTGCTACCCAGCGCCCAAGAACATCAGCAGATACTAATGTGTTCCAGGCCTTCTCCCAACCTCGTCCAGGGAGAAGTGGCCCAAAAGTAAGAGTTTTATTCCTTTTGAATTGGTTGGGCTGTGGTTATCCTGTTGATAGTTGGTGAATCGTCCGCTTCTACCGGAACCTGCCCACGCACCGGTTGTCGAGGACGGGCGGCGCTGCGAGGACAAATTAGTGTGCCAGGTAGCAAATTCTCACGCCGGTCCAGAGCTCACTTCCGGCTGCAACTAGACTGCCAATCGATTGCTTTCCGCATCGCTAGTGATGCTCTTCACCTTGAGTGTGTCGGTGTGAAGGTCGGGTATGATATCGCGCGATCTGACGCCTTGGCCACGCTCTTTTGAATCGGGGCTCCCCGACGCCCCATCTCGAACGCTATTCCAACGTTGGCCTGTTCAAAGCCCGAGCTCCGGGCCCAGAGGCGTTCGAACTGACCGCCAAATGTCTTGAGGGTGGAACGCTTCTTGCACGGTTACTAATGTGTTTACCGCGAGGAGGCTTTTGTAATGAATTGGCACAGAAGCGATATTTTCGCTCCCCTGATGCTTGTAGTGGGTGGTCGAGAAAAATACAGACTTGTGAGTTCGCTTAGGGAGGCTGCGGAAGCTCTCATTGGTGACTGGCCATCTGACGACGGCGAGGAGTACATGGAAGCGGTAAAGATTTGTCTGGACGCAATCCACGGCAAGCTTACGGCGCATGAAGCACGTGAGGCACTCATTCGGGCTGCAGACGAAGCAGGAATTCCGGTAATCCGCGTTGTTCATTGAACTTACGGTTGGGAGATGTTCCGTTTCAATCTAGATCTTGCCTTGTAAAAGCGATATCTTTGGTTGTACTGCGAGAGGTTCAAGGAAGTTGATTTCGCGTTTCGCGGGTGGAGGCGGCGGTGGAACAGATAGAGGCAATCGATCAAGCAAGAGCGGCGCATAAACAAAAAAGGCTCCGAGGCGGGGCCAAGTAAATCAGCTTACAAGTGAATCCTAACGTACAGCAAAGTACCCATTGCCTGGTGCACATCTACAGCTAATCGCGGGAAGAACCTGAGGCCCGCTCGCTAGAAACCAAATTTAGCCCGCGCGGTCTCACAAGCATCATCACCAGGAACACAAGCTCGACAGACATCTGGCCGAACTTCATAGACCAGGCATGCCGTGCTTATGCCGACTTCACCCGCCAACGCGGAGCATCGCGAGCCTTCGCAGCGCATGCCGCCTTGATCAGCTGCCACGTAGTAGCCGGGGACCAAAACCAGATCGTCATCAGCTTCCGTGGTGAACCTGGGCCACTCGGATGAGTATGAGCAGCACGCACCGCAGCTTTGGCAACCGACTTCGCCGTCAAACGCCACCCTCGCCCTCGTCGCGCGCGACAGACTTCCGTGCTTCACTTGTGCTTCAGAAGCCAAAGCTTGCCCGCCATGGTAATTCCTCGAGGCGAATACGCCGCGCCATCGGGTCGCTGGAGAGTGTGAAGGAGGTCAAGTTCCCTAAGCCGCTCCACCGTCGCCGTTGTGACCGACTTTTACCTTGATTGGACGCTCTTTAAACCGGTGTGACCTTGCGTAAGTGATGGCAGCGTTAAGATGTGTCCAGGCCTTGCCATCTTGGGAATGCAAGTCGCCATCCTTGGCAAGCTTCAAGGCTTTAGCCTGAGACGGTGTCAACTCCACCGAAATGGCTTGGGAATTTGCGCTGACTTTCTCTTTCGCAATCAGAAACGGTCTCCTTTAATTTTCTTGGCTCCCAGAATTTTGGGATTTCGTCCTTAGTTTTGACGTGCCTAAACAACAGAATAGAGCCGGACACAAATCCGGCTCCACTGTGCTTCCATCTCGTCTCCGTGCCAGTATATCCGTGGTCAGGGAGGCGAAGGGATTTGGCGGCGGGCGTTCTAGGGCTTCCTTTCTTCGGACGGCTCTACGACAGGCTGCGCCAGTCTGAGCGCCCTAAGCTTTTGCGTTTTCTTGTCTCTTTCAGCAGCTTCGGCTTCGAGAATATTGCGAACCGTGGAATTCACCTGCGTCGCTTTCGCGTAGTCAGAAAGTTTGGCAGGGTTGAAAAACGCTTCTTTCGTGATGGTCATGACCTCACTCCCATTAAATCTGCATCCTCAAGCAAGCGATCAAGTTTTGCGGGAATTTCTACGCCCAGCGTCGGACTTGCCTCTGGCAGATGATGTCTTCGCATCGTACGCTTGGCCGAAATTCGTTCCGCCAAGGTGACCGCCACCACTGGTGTTCCTTACCTGGCGGAGAGCCCGCTGGATTTGTTGGTCGGCATTTGTCTTTTTCATTCGATCACTATCTCTGAAAACGAGGAAAGGAAGGGAGACCCGACCTTGAAGGTTCGGTCGATGTACATCCCTGATAAAAGGCCGATGGGTAACTTAGGCAGCTTGCAGGTTTTCAGCGGCGCTCTTGCCCGAGCGGCTATCCTCGACGACGTCGAAGCTGATCTTCTGCCCTTCGGAGAGGAAACTCATCCCTGAGCGCTCGACGGCGGTTATGTGAACAAAGATGTCCTTGCTGCCGTCCGTAGGCTGGATAAAGCCGAAGCCTTTAGTGGTGTTGAAAAACTTAACGATACCTGTGTTCATGACGATTATCCTTTTCAATCGCACGATTGGTCGCTGCCCGACGAGAGCCATCGGCAGTCGATGATCGATGTCTGTAAGAAAAGGTTCGCCAGCTGCGTCGTGTAACGCAAAGCAAAGCTCAAAAAGCAAAAGTCGATGCTTTGTATATAATGAGCAAGAAAGTTATATTCAAGACGAGAGGCCCCGCCTAATTTCCCCGCGATATTCGACAGCCTTCGGCGGCTTCAAAGGAAAGAGCGTAGCTTTTGAAGCCACGCCCCGCTGTATAGCTTGGCGGCAGCTGACTACGCGGGAGATGACCGTGGCGCTTTCAGCAACGCAGCTTTTCGCTCTTCCTCGCGTCTGCCCAGCATCGCTATGTAGCGACTGCGCAGCGTTTTCATGTCGATTTCACCCTGCACCCATTTCTCAAGCCATGCTTGGAAGTCCATGGACCTCTCAACGGGCATTCCCGCTTTCTCAGCTCGCCTGAAAGCGGCTAGCCTCGATTTCCATATTGATCCCTCTAACAAGTGGAGGGGGCTTGGCGGGCGCCGCCCCGCTGCTTGAATTGTAATTCTGATTCAGGACCGCACTTCTCACTGGCGAATTGGACGTTGATTTAATGCTGTTACCAACCGGAAACAGCTCAACGATATCCTGGAGTGGGAATCGATACGCGGCACCACCGGCGTCGACATAAAGGTATCGGTCGTCTAGGCGCGAGCGAAAGCCCAGTCATCCAAACCATCGCAGTTGCACTGCCGACCGCAAGCATTGCCAGTGAGAGAGCGCGATCGTCATCCTGTCAACGCGATTGCTTTCGATCGAGCTCCGCAGTCAAATCGCGGAAGTTGCCGTCCCACGGCTAGAAACGGTCAACCAGATCGCCGAAACCGCAAAATAGAACGCACCAAGTCCCGCATAGGGCGCGACGTCAAGAATCGATGGCGGCGTAGCACCTAACGACTGCGTGATCATGAACCCGCCAGCCAGGCACGACTGGCCCCCGCTCAGGATCATCGCCCATTGGGCACCATGATACTGCCACCGCCGGACACCTGTCATAAGCTGAAGGAAACCAGAAAAGATCGCCCAGACGCCAAATACGGCCAATATTGCGAATGCGCTTTCTGACGCTGCCACGACTACCGCTACCGTCGTTGCCGTGCTGACGAGAATGTTGAGGGTCTGCGAGCCATTCGCCTTGAATCCGCCATTTGAGCTAGCATCGACCAAGTTCGCGACGGCGTCCCATGCTGGATAGATTACGAGCAGACCAATGCCCAGATTTGGTTGTCGGCAGTGATGATTGCGAGAGAAACCCACAAGATCGAGAAGGACGCACGCACGTAGTAGTACGATCGCAACCAATGGGATTGCCGGGTTTTCTGGCTTTTCATGCTTTGCTCCAATGCCGAGGCCTACCTTCTAGTAGGATGATTCATTCCTTATGTCAAACCTTTGATGATCGTATTTCATGCTTGACAACCTGCCTACCGATAGGTAGGGATGACTATGGAGACAACAACTTCGACCGCTGGAAAGATCTTGGACATCGCACAGTCCTTCATCGTGAAGGGCGGTTACAACGGTTTCAGCTACGCCGACATCTCAGGCGTCATTGGCATCCGCAAGGCTAGTATTCATCATCATTTCCCGACAAAGAACGAGCTGGTCGCAGTTCTCGTCGATCAGTACCGTAGGCAAGCATCTGATGGCCTCAATGGCTTGGACAAGAGCATTCCGAGCCCGCTGGATCGGCTTGAGGCTTATCTCAGTTTTTGGCAGAAATGCATCAAGGACGCGTCGGCTCCGATCTGCGTCTGTGCCATGCTCGCCAGTGAGATCGCTCTTTTGCCAGATGACATCGCTTCGCGGGTGCGTGCACATTTCCAGCGGTTGGCTGAGTGGTTGGCGGGCGTTTTGAAATCAGGGGCCGATCAAGGGGTATTCCGCATCGCCAATACACCTGGTCAGGAAGCGCAACTGTTCATGGCGGCCGTCCATGGCGCGATGTTGTCAGCGCGGGCACTGAATGATCCCAAGCTGTTCGGCATCATCACGAAGCCCCTTCTGGAAAGGTTGAAGGCGGTTGGTAATGAGCGTAATCCTTGAAACCAACCCATCGGCAGCTGAGTTTTATTGTTTCCGATCCCCGCAGCTGCGGAAAGCGATAGAACGCGAAGCAACGTCGCGTGCCAACGGGTGACGCTGCGCAAGCCATCGGACGATCAAGACGCAAACAGATGCTGTTTGCCTCGAGCGCGCCTCTAGTCGCAAACGTTCCTGTATAGTACCACCCGGTGCCCATGGCGGTATCCGTAGTATTTCCTGGTCCAGCAGCGTTGGGCATAGCGGCTTTCCGGGCCGTCATAGTCGTCATCGTACACATAGCGAGGCGAGTACCGATAGTCCCGCGCGGCTGGTGGATCATCGTGGTAGCGAGGCCCCGCGCCGTACTCAAAGTAGATCTGAGAGAATGCCGGCGACGCTGACAACGTGGTCGCCAGTGCCAGCGCCGCGATAACGAGCTTTTTCATATCTTCTTCCCATTGCAGTTAAATGTATTGTCCCTTGGTAAGGATGTCTCCCGCCTCAGGTGTAATACGTCATTGGTGTTGCGCTTGAACATCGGACCTAAGTCCGGCAGCGGTCAGACTTCGGTTTGGTCACCGTCAGGACCTTTGTCCGACTGTTCATGTTGATCCGACTCTGCATAGTCTTGCACGTCCCCAGCCCGTCGGACACCGGAGTACTCGGGGTGCCCGCCTTGAAATACACCAGGCGCGAACTTCGAACGACGATGGAGCCAGAGATGCGACAACGTGACGAAGCACTCACATCGGAAGATTTGTCGATCTGTGATGAAGTCCTGAACCACGTCGCGCAAAAGCATTCCATCGAAGATCAAGCCGATCGACTCCATCTTGCGGCTATTGTCATCGAGGTCTACCGGCAGGGAGTCCACTGTCCAGAACAGTTGACTGTGCTTGTCGATGCGTCCTGCGAAGCCATGCTTGAAATGAAGGGTTCCGGTCAGACGTCGGCTACGGCACCGCTCGAGGCCTCAATCCCCGGCAGAACTTGTCACAGCCAGTCTAGCCGGGTTCGCGAGCACCCCTGCCATCGAGAGCAATTTGCTGAGGCCGGTTCCCCATGTGAACCTCATCGGCACCTTCAAGGCGAACCGGAGGCGGCGGTCATCGGTCTGGATGGATCTACCGGAAGCGCTGCGTAAGGCTTTGGGCGCGCATCGATCCCCTAAGTGTATTGCCAGAAAGGCCGGAGCGCATGTCGAACATGGAAACCGGCCCCTTTCCTTCTTGGCGACCCCCTGCCGTCGTGCCTGATTGTATAGGAGGCAGCGTCACTAGCTAGGCAAGGTCGTTGCGAGCACTTAGAATTCGCCTTGACGCTGGTGATCAGTTTCTGATCCAAGCCCGGTGTCGTTCCGTAACAGATACAGGAACGTTGAAACAGGACGGGCTCATTGGCGACCGAAAATGCAAAGCCGGTTATTCTCTGGTTTCGGAAAGACTTGCGGCTAGATGACAACCGAGCCTTGCACGCGGCTTGCACGTCGGGGCGCCCTGTTATCCCCGTCTATATACGGGAACCCCGTTCGGACGGTACGGCCCCCCTTGGCGCAGCGCAGGACTGGTGGCTCCACCACTCCCTTGAAAGCATGCAGGGCGCGCTGTGCAAGCTTGGCGGTTCGCTGCATTTGGTCTCCGGCCATGCGCTGGATGAACTCAGCGACCTTGTTGCTTACAGCGGAGCAGAGACGGTACTGTGGAATCGGCGCTATGACCCGGCCGGCATTGCAATCGACACGCAGATCAAACGGACGCTTGCAGAGCGGGGCATAGAGGCCAGGAGTTTTCCCGGTCAGCTCCTCCACGACCCATCCAAACTGATGACCGGCGCAGGAACGCCCTATCGCACCTATACACCCTTCTGGCGTGCGTTGGAAAAGTTGTGCGAGCCGGGCGAGCCACTGGATCCGCCGACGAAGATCAGATTTGCGAACCTGCCTCGGGCGTCCGAACTGTTGGCCGACTGGACATTACTGCCCACAAGGCCGAACTGGGCGAAGGAGTTTAGCGACATCTGGATACCCGGTGAAGCGGCGGCACATCGACGGCTGAGCGATTTTGTCGAGGAAGACCTTCAAGGTTATCGGCTCAATCGCGAGCTTCCGTCGCGGCAGGCGACGTCCCAGCTCTCTCCCTACCTCGCGCTCGGAATTATTTCCCCGGCCCGCGTCTGGCACGAGACGCGGGGGTTGAGCAAACGCGTGCCAGTCGAGGATCTCGTTCACTTCCGCAAGGAACTTGCCTGGCGCGAGTTTTCCTACCACCTGCTCTATCACTTCCCAGGGCTTCCCAATACGAACTGGAACGACCGGATGGATACCTTTCCCTGGGAAAATCACCGGGAGCATTTCGAGATATGGACAAAGGGACTGACTGGTTATCCGATCGTGGATGCAGGGATGCGTCAGCTCTGGCGCCATGGTTACATGCATAATCGGGTTCGCATGATCGCGGCGTCCTTCTTGATCAAAGACCTGATGGTCGACTGGCGCCTCGGCGAGTCCTGGTTTCGGGACACGTTGATCGACGCTGATCCCGCCAACAACGCTGCAAGCTGGCAATGGGTCGCCGGATCGGGTGCGGACGCCTCTCCGTTCTTCCGCATCTTCAATCCGACCCTTCAGGGTGAGAAGTTCGACCCGGACGGTGCTTACGTACGCGAATTCGTCCCCGAACTGGCCAATCTTGACAACAGGTACATCCATCGGCCATTCGAGGCACCGGTCGATGTTCTGGCGAAGACAGGCATCACGCTCGGCACGACCTATCCCATGCCCGTGGTTAACCACGCGTTTGCCAGGGATAGAGCACTCGAGGCGTACAATGCGACAAAGGGCGCGTTTTGATCGCACGCCGCAGCCCGTGCAGCGTCTAAACGTGCATCACTGTAAACCAGCCATGCGATAGCCGCGGATAACGCGCTGGTCCGCCTCCATGTCTCGGGCCGATTGCGATAGCGGCCCGTTAGGCCATCGTTATTCCGATTGCAGGCATCGGCCGACGTTCCCGATCGCTGCGTAGGTTGGCGCCGGTCGCCCTCTGGATGCGTTGCTGTCGTCGGTGCCATCCACTCGATGTGTGGTCGAAGCAACCAAACCATTCGGAACGCATTTCGATTAGCGTATTGAAGCGTGGCATCACGGGGTCCGATCCACGTGACGTCAGGCTCGAAACGTCCGGTCTGCTCTATCTCATGCGGACCGGACATCTCGGTTGGGCCATCAAAACGGCTTGAGGCCACGCGTATTTATGATCGCGCCGCCCTTTCGAAAATCCTTGCAAAGCGCTCTGCGAAAGCCCGGGGGTCAAGTGGTTTGCTGCCGTCAAGAATACGGGCCTCGTCCAGCAGAAGCGCGACCGCATCCTCACGGAAGGCCGCGTCGCCGTCGATTGCGGCAATGGCCCTGATCATTGGATGAACAGGATTGATTTCAAGGACTGGTTTGGCTCCAGCCTGGATGCGACCCGCTCCCTGCAGGATTTTCTCCATCTGGAGATCGTAGCCTCCTTCCGTTGCCACGAGGCAAACCGCGCTTTCGGTGAGGCGGCCCGACACGCGAACGTCCGCGACATGATCCCGGAGCTGTTCTTTTGCGAACTCGATGAATGCCGTCGTTTCGGCAGGAGCGTCAGCCGCCGGATTGTCCAGGCCGTCAACCTTTGCAAACTGCGACAGATCGGTCGATCCCTGGGTAATGGACTTGAACGTCTTGCCTTCAAAGTCGGGAGCATTCATGACCCAAAAGCTATCGATGGAGTCCTCGAGCAGCAAGACCTCGATGCCTCGCGCGCGAAACCCCTCGAGGTGAGGTGAAGCCTTGAGCTGATCGTGCGAGCCGCCGGCGAGATAAAAGATCGCGTTCTGATTTTCCCTTGCGTCCTTCACATAATCTGCGAGGGAGCGGTGCGCCTCGCCCGATGCCGTCGTTCGGAACCGTGAAATAGCAAGCAGTTGAGCGCGACGCTCGGCATCCTCGTAGATCCCTTCTTTGAGAACGGCGCCGAAATTGTCCCAGAACGTCCTGAAGCCGTCGGCATCATCCTGGGCGAACTTCTCGATGGCACTGATAACTCGGTTGGTGACGCCCTTGCGGATAACCGTCAGGATCGGGCTTTCCTGGATCATCTCTCTCGACACGTTCAAAGGCAGGTCGGAGGTATCGACAAGGCCGCGGACAAAGCGAAGGTAGCGCGGCAGCACTTCGGCTTCATCGGTAATGAACACGCGCTTCACGTAAAGCTTCATGCGACCCTTTCGATCAGGGTCGAACATGTCGAACGGCTGGGAGCCGGGCACGTAGGCAAGCGTCGTATATTCATGACGCCCTTCTGCTCTGTAATGCACCGTTACGGCGGGCTCGTCGTATTGACCGGAAATTCCGCGGTAGAAGTCCGTATAGTCGTCCTTGGATATGTCCGATTTTGCCTTGGTCCAGAGCGCGGTGCCGTCGGTTAGCTGCGTAGGCTCGCCACCCGGTTTGTCGATCAGGTCGATTGCGACAGGAACGTGGCCTGATTGCTCCTTGACGATCTTCTCCACGGTCCATCGGGAGGTATATGTCCGGGCATCTTCCATCAGATGCAGCGTGATGCGTGTTCCACGCGCTGGCGCGTCGGCAGGATCCAAGCCTTTCACGGTGAAGCTGCCCTTGCCATCGGAACTCCAAAGCCAGGCCTCCTTGGCGCCAGCACGCCGGGAAATCACGTCGACCCGGTCGGATACCATGAAGCAGGAGTAGAAACCGACACCGAACTGCCCGATCAGCTGGCTGCCCTCTCCTGCCTTGCGCGCTTCAATGCGCTCCATGAAAGCCCGCGTGCCTGAGCGCGCGATGGTGCCGAGAGCCTCTATCATTTCGTCGTGGCTCATGCCAATGCCATTGTCCTCGACCCTTAGCTGCCCATTTTCCTCGTCAAGCGTGATCGTGATGCGGGCATCAGGTGCGCTTGCCAGCAGCGATGGCGTCTCTATCGCCTCATATCGGAGCTTCTCGCAGGCATCGGCTGCGTTCGAAATCAGCTCACGAAGAAAGACGTCCCGATCCGAGTAGACCGAGTGGACCATCATATGCAGAAGCCGCGCAACGTCCGCTTCAAACACGTGATTTTCGGCTGGCTTGTCTGCCGCAATGGTCATGCCGTATGTCTCCTGTCGGATTAGGAAATGGAGCCATGAAGTGCCCAAATCCATTCAAAAATTCAAGATGGTTTTCGATCCCGAGCCTGGCGGAGCGCACTTCCATTAACGCAGTTGTGCAAAGCGCTTCCTCGGATCTTTCTTATTCCTGGAGTCTTGCGACTATCCTCGCTTGTACCGGGAGTGAGTTCAATGTTGGTAGCGCGTTTGGTGCCGGGAAGCTTTTATTGGGCCAGACCCATGGCCGACATCCATGAGATCACGATCGTGCAAGTCTCGACCATGTTCGGCGAGGATCGGGACTTCTGGACGCTGGCCGCCATTGGTTCGGACCAGCATTACATGCCATCTGACTTTGAAATCATCGGACCGGTCGACGGACCAGGATGGACGCTGCGTCAGGCGGCTGAATAATACCGCACTGTCGGGATGCGTCATGGCGATGTGGGGACATCCCTCGCGTTGGTCGTCGACGCTGCCGCGTGCGTCTGATCCTCGATCTGTTCAACTTGCGCGATGACAGAACGACTTTCAACGCGTGAACTGAACTCACATGGGACTTCCCCCTCGGCATTTGCGACTACGGCCCCCTGCACAATGTGGGCTGCCGCATCTGCGCCCGTTACTGAGCCTGACCAGCAATATAAACAGAGCTAGCTTGACAACCGCGATTAGAGAACGTGTTGGGTCACAGTCCTTCGAAGTTCCGCAAAAGCCGGTCCCGGAAGCGGGGTTTCTAAGTGCGGTTTTCCTAGTGGGTGAGCCGATGCGGTATTTCTGTCGGACCCAGATCTTCTGAATCTTCTCTCTGAACGCTAATTCGCCGCGTCACGAAGCTTTTGATCCAATTCGCTGATCCAGGAGATATATTTTTCCCGCAGCGGATGATCTTCCGCCAACAAGGCAAGCTTCATTTCCGCGAGCTGGCGCTGATCACGGATGAGTTTAACGTCAATCTTCATTCATAGCTTTTCCTGATTCTGCTGGTTCAATTCAGTACATTTCCAGAAGGAGTACTACCTGATTGCACGAGTCTGCACAACAGACTGTTCCTTCTTTGTTCCGTGTCACCTTCGCCGAGTCTCTGCTCGGCAGAGACGCCAGTTTTGAAGTCCGGGCAAGAACCCGATCGGCGTGGTGGCCGCGGACTGCAGTCATTTATGTTGGCGAAATCTTCGAGGGGAATATTGGTATAAGCCGGCGCCTTGACCCCACCCGAGCGGCAGAACAATGAAGCGGCTCGAACTGAGAAGCTTGCGGTTCCATCAGCAACATTCTCAAAAGCAATTAGATGCCTCACACGGTTGGCACTTTCGGGTAAGGATCGTCATCCTGCACGACGACGTAGCCAACATTGTTGAATATGCCCGAGTGCGCTCGACCCCGCGAATGAGTACTTCTGATTATTGGGCGAACCCATGGCGACGGGATTTCACGCCGGGCGCTTCGGCAGCATATCTACCGGCCTCACCTCAAGGCCACCAGCGAGCCCGACCAGGCGTAGCGAAGTGCTCATGCTTCTTACTCCCCGGACAACCGTTCGAGGCAGACCGTTTTGACAACTTCCTGCAGGCTCCTGACCTGTTCCGTCAACCAGGCAAGTTCCTCTTGGGTGATCTCGTATTGGGAGGAATACCTGGCTTCGACATAGGCGCGAGACAGCAGCTCGAAGCACCGCCGCGAAAACCGGGTGTCACGAGGCCATGCCGCAATCAGGCGCGGGTCAAGTCCTTCGGCGCGAGAGCGCAGCACCTTGATGCGATGCGACTTCGGGCTGTAGAGGGTGAGGGTCAACAGAGCGCAGTGGTAAAATCGCTCGACGGCTTGGTGCAGGTCGAAGGCCGCGTGATTAGGCATGCCGTCTGAAATCGCATTCAAAGCCCGAGTAATGCAGTAGGACGCGTTCGGGAACCAGCGTTCAAAATGCTCTCGAGATTCCTGCTCTATGATTTCCGGCGTCAATGGCTTCGGTTTTGCTAGCGGATGGCCGGGCACTTCGTAGAGGACGATGCCGTCCCTGGCGATATCGACGAAGAAGGGTCGGC
>NZ_JACIAH010000035.1 GCF_014194695.1 Rhizobium sp. BK399
CTTATAGATCCTACCCCTTTTCTAAGTCAACAGCGCAAAACAAAGTTTTTTGACATTTTTGTAACACACTGATTCGATTGACGGATTTTCGGGAGAGAGTTATTCACACGGCAGGATCGCGTGGGAGCGTACCTCGAAATTCCCTTACCGACAGGTCGAAGAGCGCCGTTCCCACCCCTCCAGATCCCTTACAGAACGCCCAAAAGCGGTGCCAGAGGGTTGAAAATCGACCAAAAAGGATCATTTGCCCCTCACGGCCCTGCAGATCCGACCACCCGGAACCTATCGCAGCTCTTTTGAGTTCTCGTTTGTGTAAAGGAAAGGAGAAAGACATGGCTGTCACCACCGACGACATCAAAGCTTCCGTCAGCAAGGACATCGCCGCGCTTCAGCAGGAAGTATCCCGCCTACAGAAAATGATCTCGGCGCAAGGAGCCGAAGCCTATTACGAAGTGCGCGAACGGGCCGGCAAGGCTTATGATGATGCCCTGCCCCGCGCAAAAGGCGCGGTCGCCCAGATCCGGGCTGAAGGTGTGGCGGCCGCAGGCGCCGCCCGTGAGCACGCCGCTGCGACGACGACCGCGTTGGCACTTGCCGCTGCGGTTGGCTTTCTAGCCGGCTATCTCCTAAGTGGCAGCCAGCAGCCTCCACGCCATTGGTGGCACTGATCGACGCCGGTAGGGCGCCTGCCTTTATATCGGGACCGCTTTGATCCGAAGATCAACGCGGTCCGTAATACTTTGGTCTTAGAAAAACCAAGTTTCGTCGTTACTAACGCCGCTGGAATAAAGGGAGGACTATTGATGGAGAGCAAGCAAGCACATTTTATAGTCGAAGTCAGTGTTGATGGCGTCAACGGCCGTAAGGCGGTAGGCATCATGAACATGCGCCAAGCCCTTGAACTGCCCGAATTGCCGTTCCTATCCTATACGCATCCCGATCCCGCCAAAGCGGCAGCGGGCATCGTTATCAGCCGCCAGGAGCTCGCCGGTTTCATGGCCCGCCACTGAGATGTTGCTGACCTAACCTGAAGACACATTGAAGATGGCGCCATTGGCGCCTTCTTGTTTCTTCAGCCTTCCCCTCGCCTCCAGATCGTCGTCTCGTTGTCCCCGGTTTTGATTGCCGCTTGCTGGCATAGTGCCCCTGTTCGTGTCATTACGACTTCTCCGAAACCGACAGGAATAAACAGGGTGAGGCAGCGGCGCCCAATACAGACATCGCGCGAGCGCACGAGACCAAGCGATGAAGCGCTGGCAAAGCGTGTGACGCTGCCGCGCGCGCTTTCAAAGCTCGGTTACTGTTCGCGAACGCAGGCTGAACGGCTGATCCTCGAGGGTCGCGTTTCGGTTGACGGACGGAAAGTCACCGACGTCTCCGCCTGGGTGGACCTGACATCGGCAAAGATCCGCGTCGATGGGACCAATGTGGTTGCCGAGGCGAAAATCTATCTCATGCTGAACAAGCCGCGCGGGCTGGTGACCACACGCGATGACCCGGAAGGCCGCCCGACCGTCTATGACTGTCTCACGGATTTCGATGTTCCGCACCTGTCGCCCGTCGGCCGCTTGGACAAAGCGAGCGAAGGCTTGCTGCTCTTTACCAACGACACCGTGTTCGCCCAGGCTCTGCTCGATCCCCTCACCCACGTCAGCAAGACCTACCATGTGCAGGTCAATCGGATCATGGACAGCGAGATGCTGGCCGAGATGACCTATGGCCTCCGTCACGATGGCGAGGTTCTCAAGGCGATCTCGGCAAGATCATTGAGGAACGGCGAAAAGAATGCCTGGATCGAGGTCGAACTCGATGAAGGCCGCAACCGCCAGATCCGCCGCATGCTGGAAGCGCTGGATATTGAATGCCTTCGTCTTGTGCGGGTTGCGATCGGAGATTTGGCACTGGGTGAATTGCCCAAGGGTGCGGTGCGCGCCTTGACGGACGCGGAACTGAAGGAACTGCGCAGGCGCGCGGGCATGGAAACGACGAGACGGAATTGACAGCATGACGGAATTGGCGGCACACGCGTTTTGGCAGAAGATCCACAATCCGGGCACCTTCCCGAGCGACGGCGATGTCTCGTCTTGCTATGTTGCCGAACTAGAGGATGGCCGACAGCTTCGCCTGCCGGTGCGCGTGCTGGCCGACGGGCAGCATGCCTTGGCGTCTCTGATCATCAACCAGGCAAGCTTCGCGGTCCTTGATGTGCTGGCTCAGTCCCTCGCCGAGAAACTGAAGAGCTTTCAGGTCGACGTTGTCGCCGGCCTGCCGACGCTCGGGCTGACCCTTGCCGCAGCCGTGGCGCAGAAGTTGGGGCACGCACGATATGTCCCCCTCGGAACGTCTCGGAAATTCTGGTACCGGGATGATCTTTCCGTTGCGCTCTCGTCGATTACCACGCCCACCCAACAAAAGCGTCTTTATATAGACCCGCGCATGTTGCCCCTCCTCGAGGAACGACGCGTGGCGCTGATCGACGACGTCATTTCCAGCGGCGCCTCGATCGTTTCGGGGTTGCAGCTTCTTGCCGGCTGCGGGATCGAGCCTGTTGCCATCGGTGCGGCAATGCTGCAGTCGCGCCGCTGGTGCGAGACGCTCGACGCTGTCGGTCCGCAATGGCGTGAGAGAACAGTGGGCGTGTTTTCTAGTCCAATGCTGGAGATTACCGATACCGGCACGTGGCGCCGGCCTGCAGCCTAGGTCAGGACCTGAGCACCTTGGCAGACCACCGACTGCAATATTTCGCTCTATACAGCGCCGACCGAACCGATACATTCTCGCGATGGATTGAGGTTCGGGGCAAACCATGACGTTCGAGCAAGCATCCTTGCTGATCCTGCTGCTCGCGATGCTCGTCCTGTTTTCGTTGGAGCGCTTCCGCATCGAGGTGATTGCGATTGCCGGGCTGCTCGCCGGATACGCCTTCCGCCTCTATTCGACCGAACAGGTCTTTTCCGGCTTTGCCAGCCCCGTCGTCATCACGGTCGTCGAGATCCTGCTGATCGTGCAAGTGCTTGCGCGGGCGCAAATCTTCGATCAGCTCGCGGATTTTTTCGTGAGAGCCAGATTTTCGAATACCGCTGTCATCGCCACCCTGTCGGGAGCGGCCGGTTTCATTTCCATCTTCATGAATGACATCGGCGCCTTTTCGATCGCCCTGCCGGCAACGCTGCGCGTGAGTGCCGCGCTCGCGATACCGAAACGGCAATTGATCATGCCGATTTCCTTTGCCGCGCTGTTGGGCGGAATCGTATCGTTGATCGGTACGCCGGCGAACATGCTCGTCAGCAATGCCTTGGCAGAGGCAAGCGGTACGGGCTTTCGGCTTTTCGACTTTGCCTATGTCGGCTTGCCGGTGGCGATCGTCGGCATCATCATGACAGCTTGGCTGGCGCCAAGGCTTTTTCCAAACGAGGAGAGCGATGCGCCTGAGCCCACCTCGTCGTCGAGACGCAGAATTGCCGAACGACGCATCCCGGCGGGCTCATCGTTGATCGGTACACGGCTTTCGGATCTGCCTGGTCGATTCTTACTGCAGCCGCATACGCTCATTCGTGATGAGAAGTTCCTTTTCGGCACGCCCGACAAACTCGTCGTCGAGGCAGGCGACCTGCTACTGGCAGAAGCGGACCACGCGGTCTTCGAGGGGCTGCAATCCGCCGGGACACTGCTTCGGCAACGACATCCGAGCCTGGCCGCTGCCGATCTCGACTATGTCGAGGCCGTCGTGATGCCTGAGAGCACGCTGATCGGCTCGCGACTGCATTCTCTCGAGGTATTCAGCAGCCGCGGCATCACGGTGTCGGCCCTCTCGATGCGCTCTCCGCGGATCGAGGGACGCTTCGCCGATCTGCAGCTCTCAATAGGCGACATTTTAGTGTTGGAGGGCGAGCAAGAAGCGATCGCCGAAGCGCTGGACGAATGCGAGTGTCTCCCGCTTGCGGCGCAGCGGCCGCCCCCAAAGTCGGCGTCCTGGCAGCCCTTTGCCATCTTCGCCGCGGGCGTCGCGGCAACGGGCTTCGAACTTGTCACGCCCGACATTGCCTTTGCCGGCGTCGTGCTTGTTCTGGCTCTTCTCAATTACCTGAACATTCGCCAGGCCATGGCGGACCTCAACTGGCCGATCATCATCATGCTTGGCGCGATGATCCCAATAGGTTCGGCGGTCGCGACAACTGGCACTGCCCAGGTCATCGCATCGGCGCTTGGTTCGATGGTGTCGCTGACCGAACCTGCCGTCGGGGTAGCGCTCGTCCTCTTTCTGTCGATGCTCCTGACCCCGTTTGTCAACAACGCAACCGTCGCGATCGTCATGAGCCCGATCGCTGTCGCCTTTGCAGCAACCGCGCATCATTCTCCGTCGGCGTACCTGATCGCAGTCGCCGCAGGCGCCTCACTGGATTTCCTGACGCCCTTCGGCCACCACAACAACACCCTGGCGATGGGCATCGGCAGTTACCGGTTCAGCGACTTCCTGAAAGCCGGCGCCCCGCTGACGCTGGTGAGCTATGGTCTTGCGCTTCTTCTTATCTATCTCTTCTGGCTTTAGTAGCGGCTCTGCTTGACATCCCCGGTGATGGAACTAGAGCAGGGGAAAGTTCACGAACAATGCATAAGGATGGTCGAGCCCGTGCGAATCCTCTCCGAAGCCCATTTCCCAGAGCTCCCCAATTACTATCGTGGCAAGGTTCGCGAGAACTATGACCTGCCGGACGGACGGCGCATCATCATCAGCACCGACCGACTGAGCGCCTTCGACCGCATCCTCACCTGCATTCCGTACAAGGGACAGGTTCTCACGCAGACGGCCCGCTACTGGTTCGAGGCGACGAAGGACATCTGCCCTAATCACGTTCTCGACTATCCCGATCCGAATGTCGTCATCGGCAAACGTCTCGATATCCTGCCGGTCGAAATCGTCGTTCGCGGCTATCTCGCCGGCACGACGGGCACCTCGATCCTCACTCTCTATAAGAAGGGCGAGCGTGAGATGTACGGCATGCGACTTCCGGACGGCATGCGCGACAACCAGAAACTCCCGACCCCAGTCATCACGCCGACCAGCAAGGAATTCGACGGCGGCCACGACGAGCCGCTGACGCCTGCCGAGATCGTCGAGCGCGGGCTCCTGACCAAGGAGCAATGGGAAACGCTTTCGCGCTACGCGCTGGCGCTCTTCGCCCGCGGCCAGGAACTCGCAGCCAAACAGGGTCTCATCCTCGTCGACACCAAATACGAGTTCGGCACGGACGAGAACGGCAATATCATCCTCGCAGACGAAATTCACACACCGGACAGTAGCCGCTACTGGCTTGCCGACAGCTATCAGGCAAGCTTTGAAGCTGGGACACGACCCGCAAGCTTCGACAAGGATTTCGTACGCGCCTGGGTCGCTGAACGCTGTGATCCCTACAAGGACGAAATTCCGGAGATCCCGGCCGAGCTGATCAAGCAGACCTCCGATGTCTACATCAAGGCCTATGAGACCATCACGGCGCAGCGCTTCGTTCCGGACGACAGCGACGCCACGCCGCTTGAGCGTGTCCGCAAGAACTTGTCACCCTACTTCTCGTAAAGCGTCGGGCAAGCAGTCTGCAACATTAGCTTGCAGGCATTCCGTCCTTGACGGTAGCATCGGGCCAAAATGAGATGCCGGCCACGAGCCGGCGGGGGAATGGATGGCACGCAGGCCAAGACGCAAGGCCGAGGAAACTCGCGAAGACATTCTGTCGATGGCAGAATTGTTGTTCCGTCAACGCGGCTTTGTTGCCGTTTCGATCGCCGATATTGCCGCTTCCCTCGGCATGTCGCCTGCCAACGTCTTCAAGCATTTCCGTTCGAAGACCGCCCTTGTCGACGCCATTGCAGAACGACACCTGGGCGACGTCGCGGACCGCTTTGCGGCCTTCGATGAAGGCTTACCCCCGAACGAACAATTGCTTCGCTTCGTCCTGCGTCTGCTCGATAGCCACCTGCAGGACATCCAGCAGAACCCCTACATCTTCGAAATGGTCCTGATGACGGTGCAGGCCAAGCTCGAGGCCGGCAATCGATATAGGGAGCGCATCGTCCAGAAGCTGGACGACATCATAAGAGAAGGTGTCGCCAAGGGACGCTATCGTTGCAGCAGCCCGAAGGATGCCGCCGCCACGGTTGCCGATGTCCTGGCGAGCGTCCTGCATCCCGTTCTGATCGCCCGTGACGACAAGGACACACTTGTCCACCGCGCAAAGCAGATCGTCATTTTCGTCGATGCCGCACTGCAAAATAGCGCTTGCTAAGTGACGATTCATAAATTACGTCACTTCGTAAAGTCTTTCTTAAATTCGGATCAGTGGCATTTGATTCTGGATCGATGATCGTACTTCATCGTTGAAGCAGGTCATTGGTTCGGACGCCACCGCACAAGGAATTCATTATGATACGGCGCATTTTCCTGGTTTCTTCCGCCCTTGCCATCGGCGGTGTGCTCGCCGCCTGCAGCGATAGCGGCAACAAGCAGGGGGCTGCCGGTGCTCCGGGCGCCGCGGCGCAGCAAGCCGCACCGGTTGGTGTCGTATCGCTCACGAAGGGCACCTTCCCCGTCACCACGATTCTGCCCGGACGCGCCGAGGCATCGCAGATCGCCGACATTCGTCCGCAGGTGAGCGGCATTATTCGCGAGATCCCTTTCAAAGAGGGTGGCGAGGTCAAGAAGGGCGACATCCTCTATCAAATCGAGGACGCTCCTTATCTGGCAACCGCCGCGCAGGCGCGTGCCGCCATTGCCAAGGCGGAAGCCAGCGTTCCGAGCGCCCAGAGCAATTTCGACCGCTATCAGCGTCTGGTCGGTTCCGGCGCGACACAGATCGAGCTTGAGACGGCGCGCACCAACCTGCTGCAGGCGCAAGCCGAGGTCGAATCCGCGAAGGCTGCCCTGACCGCCGCCGAGATCGATGTTGACCACACCAAGATCACCGCACCCTTCGACGGGGTCATCGACCAGACAGCATACAACGTCGGCAACGTCGTCGCTGCAAACCAGACGACGGCACTTACGACCGTTCGCCAACTCGATCCGGTCTATATCCTCCTGACGGAATCAAGCACCAATCTGCTGCGGCTTCGCGATGCGATCCGCAGCGGCGAGGTCAAGGGCAATCCCGGCAACGCCGCCTTCCGTCTCATCCTGGAGAACGGCAAGGAGTATGACCAGAAGGGCACGCTCGATATGTCGAAGTCCGTCGTCAGTGAGACGACCGGCACGTTCATTATCCGTGTACGTTTTCCGAACCCCGACCACGTCATCCTGCCGGGCATGTACGTCCGCGCCACGCTGGAACTTGGCGCCGAGCAGGGCTACGCGCTGCCGCAACTTGCCACCAGCCGCAACGCAAATGGCGAGTTGACCGCGCAGTTCGTGTCGGCTGACGGCAAGGTCGAAACCCGGATCTTCGAGAACGCGTCGCCCTCCAACAACGCCTGGCTTGTGACCGAGGGCATCAAGGATGGCGACCAACTGATCGTCAGCGGCCTGCAGTCGATCACGGCAGGCATGCCCGTCAAGCCAATGCCGATGAAGATCAATGACAAGGGCATCGTTGTGCCCGCTGACCAGGCCGCATCCGGTGAAGCGCAAAAGCCCGCCGCGAAGTAATCGCGACGAACCGTGATCAGAGCCGCACAGGAACAGTAAGCCAATGGCCAAGTTTTTCATCCGACGCCCGATCTTTGCTTGGGTCATCGCGATCACGATCATGCTCGCGGGCTTGCTCGCAATCTTCACGCTGTCGATTTCGCAATATCCTGACATCGCGCCAACCACCGTGCGTATCAACGCGACCTATCGTGGCGCGAGCGCCGAGACGGTCGAAAAGTCGGTGACGACGATCATCGAGGACGGCATGACCGGTCTCGACGACCTGACCTATATGACGTCGACGTCGTCGACCGGGTCTGCCAGTATCTCGCTGACCTTCGGCACCAGCGCCGACCCCGACATCGCGCAGGTTCAGGTCCAGAACAAGCTCCAGCTGGTCCAGTCCAAGCTGCCTGGTGATGTCATCGACGCCGGTATCAGCGTCACCCGCTCGACCTCGAGTATCCTGCTCGTCGGCTCGCTCGTTTCGACCGATGGCAAGCGCAGTTCGGTTGACCTCGGCAACATCATGTCGACCTCGATTGAAGACCAGATTCAACGTATCGAGGGCGTCGGCAGCATTAACATCTTCGGTTCCGGTTACGCCATGCGCGTCTGGCTGGATCCCTACAAGCTGTTGAAGTACCAGCTGACAACAGGTGATGTGACCTCGGCGATCGAGGCGCAGAACACTCAGGTTTCGGTAGGATCGCTCGGCGCTCAGCCGTCCGTCGACGGCCAGCAGCTCAACGTGACCATCACCGCGCAGAGCCAGCTCACCACGGTTTCCGACTTCGAGCACATCATTCTGAAGGTCGAGAAGGACGGCTCCACCGTCCGCCTCAGTGATGTCGCGCGCATCGAGATCGGCCAGGAAAGCTACGGCGGCTCATCGCGCTACAACGGCCAGCCGTCGAGCGGCTTTGCCGTCAACCTCGCCATCGGCGCCAACGCCATCGATACGGCCGACCGTGTCCGCTCCGCCCTCGACACGATCAGCCGCGGCCTGCCGGAAGGCGTGGAGATCACCTATCCCTATGACACGACCCCCTTCGTCGAACTGTCGATCGAGAAGGTCGTTCACACCCTGATCGAAGCCATCGTTCTTGTCTTCATCGTGCTACTGGTCTTCCTGCAGAACCTCCGGGCGACGATCATTCCGACGATCGCTGTGCCAGTGGTCCTGCTAGGCACTTTCGGCATCCTCGCGATGGCGGGATATTCGATCAACACATTGACGATGTTCGCCATGGTTCTCGCCATCGGCCTTCTCGTCGACGATGCAATCGTTGTCGTCGAGAACGTCGAACGCATCATGACGGAAGAAAAGCTTTCGCCACTCGAGGCGACAGAGAAGTCGATGGGCGAGATCACCGGCGCTATCGTCGGCATCGCCCTCGTTCTGACGGCGGTCTTCATTCCGATGGCTTTCTTCGGCGGTTCGACCGGCATCATCTATCGTCAGTTTTCCGTGACGATCGTCTCCGCGATGCTGCTTTCTGCGCTCGTCGCGATCGTACTGACGCCGGCGCTGTGCGCGACGATGCTGAAGCCGGTGAGCGAGCACAAGAAGCACCGGATCGGCGACTGGTTCAACCGCAATTTCACACGTTCTACCAACAGCTATGTCCGGTCCATCGGCTACCTGCTGAAGCGGCCGATCCGCGTCATGCTCGTCTTCCTTCTTATTGGCGTCGGTTGCGCTTATCTCTTCAACCGCCTGCCGAGTTCCTTTCTGCCGCAGGAAGACCAGGGCGTTCTACTCACCATCGTCACCACGCCTCCCGGCTCGACGACGCAGCAGACCCAGGCTGTGGTCGAAAAGGTCGAAAAATACTACCAGGAGAATGAGAAGGACGCCGTCCAATCCGTCTTTGGTGCGCTTGGCTTCGGTTTCAACGGCTCCGGTCAGAACAGCGCGATCGTGTTCACCAAGCTCAAGGATTTCAAGGAGCGCACCGATCCGAACCTGCATGCGCAGGCCGTCGTCACGCGCGCGCTCAAAACCTTCTTCACATACCGTGAAGCGCAGGTCTTCGCCCTGCTGCCGCCGGCCATCCAGGGCCTCGGCGTCTCGAGCGGCTTTTCCATGTATCTCGTTGACACCGGCGGTCATGGCACCGAAGCGCTCGATGCAGCGTCGAAGCGGCTGATCCAGATGGCCAACGCCAGCGGCAAAGTCGTGGCTCTGCGCAGCAACAACAAGGAAGTCGAGCCGCAGATGAAGATCGTCATCGACCAGGAGAAGATCGGCGCGATGGGCGTCGATATCACCGCGGTCAATTCGATGCTCTCGGTCATCTTCACAGGCCGCGACGTCAACGACTTCACGCTGAACGGCGAGATCAAGCCGGTTTACGTGCAGGGCGACGCTCCGTTCCGTATGCAGCCGAACGATCTGGATCATTGGTACGCCCGCAACTCGAGCGGTGAGATGGTGCCATTCTCGGCCTTTACCCGCACCGAATGGGTCAAGGGGGCTCCGACACTGGCGCGCTTCAATGCGGTGAGCGCCATCCCGCTCGACGGTGCCTCGGCACCCGGCGTCAGCTCCGGCGACGCTATGAACGAGATGGAAGCTCTGACAGCACAGCTGGGCGGTGGCTACACCGTGGCCTGGCAGGGCATCTCCTACCAGGAGCGCCTGTCCGGTTCGCAGGCGCCGATGCTCTATGCGATCTCAGTGCTCGTCGTCTTCCTCTGCCTGGCAGCGCTTTACGAAAGCTGGTCGATCCCGTTCTCAGTTATCATGGCCGTGCCGGTGGGTGTGCTGGGGGCTCTTGCCGCCGCTACGCTCTTTGGCCAGGCAAACGACGTCTACTTCAAGGTCGGTCTGCTGACGACGATAGGTCTAGCGGCGAAAAACGCGATCCTGATCGTCGAGTTCGCAAAGGACCGAATGGAAACAGGAATGGGGCTCTTCGAGGCAACGCTCGAGGCAGCGCGCCTGCGCCTGCGTCCTATCATCATGACGTCGCTTGCCTTCATTTTGGGCGTCGTACCGCTGGCGGTTGCGACCGGAGCGGGCTCGGCGGCACAGAACGCAATCGGCATCGGCGTGCTCGGCGGCATGCTTGCAGCAACCGCTCTTGGCATCTTCTTTGTGCCCTCATTCTTCGTTGTCATCCGCCGACTCTTCTCGCGGGCGCAAAAAAATGAAGCGTGAGTGTTGTATAAATGCACTGTGAGAAAATGAGACTCGTTGTTACATTGCCGCCAACTGCTTCGGGATGGTGTTTCTCGTACGAGCGAAGCGCGGCCGATAGCGAAGCATGAAGGCTTCTGACAAGAATAAATTTGGTCGAGTTACAGGAAGATTTTTAATGGCATCTTTTCGCTTTGCCTCTCCGGCGCTTCTGCTCCTACTCGCGGGCTGTGTGAGCGGCCCGGATCATGTTCCTCCGGAGATGCCGCTTCCGGCGAAGTTCAGCGAGGGTGGCGCCAAGAACATTGGCGACGTGTCGACGACGGCCTGGTGGACGGCCTATCGCGACCGGAAGCTGGACGGCCTGGTCGTTCAGGGCCTGAATGAGAACCTGTCG
>NZ_JACIAH010000036.1 GCF_014194695.1 Rhizobium sp. BK399
CTCCACCGCCACCGTCGCCTCCTTGAGCAAAGCGATGGTCATGTACCATTCAGGCCTAACAATCCGTGCTCAACCCCGGAGAAGTTACCGGTCTCGTGTAGAACGCTCAATGATGGCGCGGAATACACGCAGTGGCTGTTCTCCTCAGCAGCAGGGGATGGTCGAGCTTCAATTATCAAAGCCCGCCCTTCGCTGATAGGTCCCTCACTGGATAAGCGTGGTAGCTCCTGGATTGTTGATTTTGTTGTCTGCCAGTTCAGCCTTGCAATCGAGCTTGAACGTGCTGTTGCCGATCATGGTGATCTCTTGGGCAACGATGCGGACGCATTCGCCGCCCGTACCACCATTGCCCGCGTATTGGACTTCCTGTGAAGCCGGCATGTAGATAATGCCGTTGAGGTGCGAGTAGCTGTTTCCGTTGATGACGGCAGGTGCCGTGTTGCTGCGGTCTGCAACGATCGAGAACCCGGCCCATGTGCCCGATGTCGGCGCGGTCACGTTGAAGGTTGAACCGCCATGGATATCCAGCTGTGCGCCGTTCAGCAGAAAGAAGGTCACACCATCACCAGTGACCACCGACTGGCTCGCAAACTTCAAGACACCGCCGTCGATCACGTAGTCGCCGGGTTGCAATTTCACATTGCCCTTTATTTCAAGGCCGGCATAGGTGCCCGGCTTCAGCGTTACCGCATAGCCTTCAGGAGGTTTGTTCGACGTCTTGCCGGTGCCGTTGCAATTGCCGCCACCGCCACCGCCGCCGACATAGTTCACTCCGCATCCCGAAAGATCCACCGTTTGTCCAGCTGTCGGCATCTTCTTTCGCTGGAACGGATCAACGGCCGGTGCGCTCCCTTCGTGTGCGCTTCCGCATGCAAGCTTCGTATTGCTAGGCGATGCCGAGACCTTGCCCGGCGTGTAAAGACATTCCGTCTTAAGGTTTCCCGAGCCGCCCACATAAATCGCTTCGTCGCTTATTGAATTTGCGGTGATCGTGCAGCCCGACGTATCGACCTTGGAACTGCCGCTCACCTCGAACGCCCGATTGGCCGTCGGATTGAGCGCCAGGATGCAAGCCTCGGCGGCATTCTGGTAAGAGGCGCCACTGTGGCGGGAGATGGGAAACGACAGACGCGTCAGGAATACAGGATCGTAGTCGAACGCATAGTCGGCGACTGCTGTCACCTGTTGGCCCGCTTCCGTGTAGACGAAATTGACTGAAGGTAGAGGCGCTACCACGCCAGCGTCCGCGATACCCTTGGGGCGTTTCCAATTGCCGAAGAACATTTCATTTCCACCCTCGGTGGCTTGCTCCTCGGTTTGGCCCTGGCCATAAAGCTGTGCGGCCTTGAGCGTCGCGCCGTCAAGCGCGGCCTGCAGCTTCTCGGCTTCGAAACTGGCGTTGGTGTAGTCGATTGCAAGGGAGGCAGCGCAGAGCAAGGGTACCGACGCCAGCGCAGTGATCACTGCGAAGTTGCCGTCATTGTTGCGGAAAAATCGAATGGCATGCCGAGTGAAACGTCCGACCATTTTCGTGTTCCAGATCCAACACAGCGATGGAGACATATTAGATTATTTCTATGTAATAATTGATTTCCAAAGCCGCTCGAATTGTATGCAAGTTAAAAATGGCTAGCGTTATATCGAGGATCATAGACCTTACGAAATCAACATCGCTCTACCCCAACCTTGTGATCCTGGCCACGCCACGCAACGCTCGAGCTGTGAATGAATTCGGCGTTGAAGCTGAACGTTGAAGGGCAACCAGCTTCCCAGCAAGCGTCTTAGGCGGGGGGCAAGTGGAGAATGAGGCGCTTCGCTGCGCAAAAAGAACCCCGCTTATGGCGGGGTCTTGAGAAAACAGAAGAACTGCGCCCAAAGGCCTCAGAGCGCAAAGCGAAGAGTAGTCAAAAGATTGTTCCCCTTCAAATCACGATTTTAGCTGACCGTCTTTGATCGAAACGGTGGGGGCGGGGGCGATTGAGTGGGAGGTTCGAGGAAGGGGTCCAGCCAACTTTTGAACCTCCCTGCTGCCCTCAGAGAAGCAGACAGTACAACCTTACAGAAAGCGCTAATATAATCTAGCGTCAATTCACAAGGCGGGTTGCGCGCTTCTTCCCAAAAAGACAAAGAAAAACCCCGCGACCTAGCGGGGTGAGTAGGGGAACAACGGGAGGAACTAGAAAGAGTAGCTAATACTACCGCAAAAGTCGTATTCGTCAATGAAAATGGATGCGTCTGGTTTTGGAAGTGTCGGTCGCTAGCAATCGCCGATTGCGCAACCGCTCTGCGTCTACTTGTTCTTAAGTAGCCAAACCTTCCCGGCCATCGTAATTCCGTAGACGCCTTTCGAGCTGTCATCGTCAAAGTGCCGCCGCTCTAGGAAGCCATGTCCACGTAGCTCATCCAAGGCCTTTGCTGTTACGGACGACCAAATCAGTATATTTTGTGCTGCCTTCCCGAAAATAAAAGCAATTCAGCTTAAAGCCTCAAGATCGTGTCCTGCGATAAAGGCATCTGGATACTTGCGGCGACAAGCGCCTCGATTGCGCCGCTCTCGATGTCCGGGCAAAGGTTCGGATATTTGAGGTTTTTCGAGACTGCGACCCAATATGGGCTTGAGCCGCAGCCTCTTCTCACTCCGGGAGTGGGGCTTCGGAGCGATTGGTGCCAACAGAGAGATGACGCAGCTACATCCTATCTCCATGCAAGCGGCTATCTAGGAGCGCACGCCTTGATGTTCTTCCCGGGCAGCTTCCCACACTTCCCAAGCGGCGTTCGCATTGATTGCTGCAATTCCTAGGCCAACCAAGAGATCAGGCCAAGCTGACGGCCAAATGAACGCTTTAACGAACCCCGCGACGATGATTGCGATGTTAGCGAGGACGTCGTTGCGTGCTGAGAGAAAAGCCGCCCGCGTCAGGCTGCCGCGATGATGTCGAAAGGCAGTGAGCATCAGGGCGCAGGCCAGATTAACGAGCATCGCCCCGAAACCGGTGAGACTCAAGGCGAAGGACTCGGGCGGCGTCTGGTCCATAAAACGACCGTATGCAACCCAAAAGGTGGCAAGACCGGGCACTAGGATTATCGTCGCTAGGACCATGCCGACCTTTGCTCGCTGCCGGGCCGACCAGCCCAGGGCTAGCCCGATCAGGAGATTGATGGAAGCATCTTCGAGAAAGTCGACGCTGTCGGCGAAGAGCGAAACAGAGCCAATTGAAAGGGCAACGGCAACCTCGACGAAGAAGTACGCAAGATTGAGCAAGGCGACGATAATCACAACCTTGCGCAGGAGATCATTTCGTTGATGCTCTTCCATATTCCCAGCAAACGCATCAGTTGGCTTGTAACCATAGTTACACAAAGGATACTGGCATGGCTACAGGAGGCGTTCTTGCCTATAAGGTTCCCGCTGAACCGAACCGGCATCGCATTGCGCTTTGGCGAAAGCTGAAGGGAATGGGAGCGGGCTATTTGCAGAACGGCGTCTGCCTTTTGCCCAAGACTGACGAACATCGTCGGGCGCTGAAGCTTATCGATAATGAAATCTCGGAAATGGGTGGCGAGTCAATCCTCCTGGATAGCGCTCCTCTCGATCAAGCCCAAGCAGAAAAGATCGTGGCGCGGTTCCGCGCGGAGCGCGACGAGGCCTACAGGGAATTGCTGGATCGCTGCGATGACTTCGAGGCGGAGATTGCGAAGGAAATCGCTTCCGACCACTACAGCTACGCCGAGATTGAGGAAAACGACTTAGACCTCAAGAAACTGAAGGCGTGGTTCGAGAAAATCCAGAGGCTGGACTTCTACGGGTGCAAGGCTCGCCCCTGTGGCAGCCGAACGATTGGCCAATTGCGAGACGCTATTGGACGGCTACGCCAACGAGACGTTCTCACGGCAGGATGAAAACCGTCCGTTTCCGGATAGTGAGGAGGGTTGAAGATGATACGGATCGAAGTAAAGCGCCGTTGGCTTCCTGATGCTCCTCATCGGCGCAGTGTTGATAATTCACGGTGTCGACAACTCTTATTCCCTGCTCGGCACACTGTGGGCGTTTTGGGGAATGGCGATGTGCTCCACTAGAATGACGGTCCTCTCGTGGATTTTTGGACAATGTGACGTCCCAATCGCCCAAGGCGCGTTCGCGGACGTTCGAGCCGAAAGCTTTACGCCCCTGCCTAGGATCGAAATCAATCGCGCGGCTTTCGCCCAATAGCAGATGTTTTCACTTCACCTCCGCCTCGGGTCCCAGTAATACTTATGGCAGAGTTTTTCGTCGGCTTATCGCTTGCGTCATGGCGGCCACCTCCAGGGACGAGCCGCCGCCGTGACTGCAGTGCCGACAGCGAAACTGGGGTGACGCCATGACGGATTTCGATTCAAAAAGACTGTCGCACATCCATCACGAGCTCCACAGCGACCTGCCGTCCGAACCTGCCCTGCGAACCAAGGCACTAGAAAGCCTGCTAACCGAGAAGAAGCTACTCGACGCCTCGGCAATCGATGCCTGGATCGAGATGTACCGTGACGAAATCGGACCAAAGCGAGGCGCAGCAGTCGTCGCGCGCGCCTGGACCGATCCCGCCTTCAGGGAGAGGCTCCTGGCGGACGGCACCTCGGCCATCGCGGAGTTGGGGTTCGCCGGGCATGCTACGGGTCATCTCCAGGCGGTTGAGAACACCGAGAGTGTCCATAATCTCGTCGTCTGCACATTGTGTTCCTGCTATCCGTTCTCGCTGCTCGGCCTGGCGCCGGCATGGTACAAATCGAACGAATACCGGGCGCGTGCCGTTCGCGACCCGCGCGGCGTCCTCAAAGAGTTCGGTGTCGAACTGGACGCTGGAATACAGGTGCGCGTCTGGGACTCCACCTCGGAACGCCGTTACCTCGTCGTGCCGCAAAGGCCCACAGGGCTCGAGGATTTGAACGAGAGCGCTCTCGCCAGGCTGGTGACGCGGAACTCCATGATCGGCACCCAGCGCGATCTCCATCCATCGAAGGACTTAAGCTGATGGATGGTGTCCACGATATCGGTGGTAGGCAGGGCTTTGGCCCTGTTCCAAACAAAGAAGACGGCGAGCCTTTCAATGCCGAGTGGGAAACCCGCGCATTCGGTATCGTCCAATCCTCCGCCCTCGGGTCGGGCTGGACGATAGACTGGTTCCGGCACTGCCGCGAGTTGATCGTGCCCACGGATTACCTCACACGGCCGTATTTCGACCAGTGGATAACGACCCTCGCAGCGCAGCTTGTCGACGAGGGTTATCTAACACTGCAGGAGATCCGGTCAGGCGCATCGTTCTTCGTGCCTAAACCCGCATATCCGGCCGATACCGCCGAAGCTTCGCGCGCCTATGTCAAAGAACCGAAGAGCTATGCCCGCGAAATGAGCACGACTGCGCTGTTTGCACCCGGCGAGCCCGTTCGGTGTTCATCCTTGGGGTCGGCGGGACATACAAGGCTTCCAGGATATGCTCGAGGCCGCCAAGGCGTCGTCCACGCGCATCACGGCGGTCATGTGCTCCCTGACGCCTCAGCACACGGCAGCACGAAGGCCGAACACCTTTATACCGTGGGATTCCAAGCGAGCAAACTCTGGCCTGAAGCCGAGCACGCCATCGACCAAGTGTTTGTCGACTTGTGGGAGAGCTATCTTGAACCTGCATGACAACGATAGCGCGGGACGACTAATTGCGAGGGATAGTGAGCCGCCGTTTCTCGAACCTTGGCATGCCCAGGCACTCGCTATGGCGTCTCTTCTCGTTAGTTCCGGACAGATTTCCCCTGTATCTTGGGCCAATGCACTAGGTGCGGCAATCAGGGCCTCTGGCGAAAATGGCACAGCCGATGACTCCGAAAGCTACTTCATTGCGGTCCTTTCTGCGATTGAAGCGCTGCTCGCTGACAGCGGGAAGATGTCGAAGGCAGAACTCCACGAGCGTGAGCATGCGTGGGAGGAAGCCTACTTGCGGACTCCGCACGGACAGCCTGTGACCCTCGATTAGCGGCGCCTCACGTGCGGAACGATTTGGTCGCGACCAACGAGGCTTCCCCCCTTCTCCGCAGGCAAACCAGTTCCTTGGAGGTTCTCGTGAATTGGCGCTTTGCGCGTGATCGAGGCCCCCCACCATCAGCGCAGTCGGCTTTGAAAACTTGGCGGTTCCAAACTGTTGTGACCACATGGTCCATGACATTGGCGGGTGCTGAGGGTAGCATAGCGACTGAAGCTGGCCCCTCGGAGCTTGAACAATGACCCCGACGCCGACAGCAAGACGTTTCGTAGCCATTCTGGCGGCGGACGTCGTGGGATATTCGCGCTTGATGTCCGATGACGAGGATGGCGCGCTTGACAGTGTCAGGCTGCTGCAAACCGAGCTCTTGAACCCACGCATTGCGGCAGGCGGCGGTCATACCGTCAAGGTTATGGGTGACGGCCTCCTCGCAACATTCGATGACGCTGCCTCCGCAGTCTCTACCGCTCTCCAACTTCAGCATCTGATCGCGAGTGGATCGATACCGGCCGGGATGAAGCCGTTGCAGATCCGAATAGGTATAAACTTCGCAGCGGTGATGACGATCGACGATGACGTCTTCGGGGATGGAGTTAACATCGCGGCACGATTGGAAGCTCAGGCACTGTCTGGCGGGATTTGCATCTCGGGCACAACCTATTCCGAAACTCCGGCAGATCTGCGCGAGCATTTCGTGGATGGAGGTGCGGTCCAGCTCAAGAACATTCCAAAACCCGTTCGGGTATGGCACTGGCCCAAAGCACCGGCACGAGAGCGCTCGCTCCAAAGCGTCGTTGCGGTCCTTCCGTTCCGTCGTGCAAGTGCCGACACAGACGAACTACGAGTCGACGGTTTTACGGAGGACGTTATCTCCGGACTTGCAAGATTTAGAAGTCTTTCTGTGATTGCCGCATCTTCCGCATTTGCGATTCGGGACAAGTCCCAGGATCTAAGAGAACTCGGACGTAGACTCGGCGCCAACTACCTCGTTTCGGGAGACATGCGTCAGTCCGGCAGCGACTTGGTCGTGTCTGTGCGCATGATCCAATCCGATACCGAGCGGCTGCTGTGGTCGGAGAAGTACCGCCGAACGGCGGACGACGTCTTCGCCATCCAAGACGACATCGTGAAGATGATCATTGCCAATCTGGTCGGCCAAATTGAAAGCGCCGACTACCGAGAAGCCGCCCGGCGACCGCCCAACAGCCTCGTCGCTTATGAATTTTACCTACGTGGGCTTGTGCACCTGAGAGGGTATGAGCCCGATGACAACGCAAAGGCGGTCGAGATGTTCGAAGCGGCGGTCGCCGGCGACGGCAGCTTTGCACTAGCGCACGCATATCTCGCGCTTGCCCGGATAGCAGTTGGTGGCTACGCGAACGCCCCAGAGAACGTTCTTCACGAAAGCATCGCTCTGGCGCGTCACGCAGTAAAACTGGATGAGGGAGAGTCAGGCGCTCACCGCGTCTTAGGACTTGCTCACTTGTTCCTGAGGGATTTTCAGAACGCGGAAATCGAGTTCCGGCTGGCATGCAAACTCAATCCCAGCGACGCAAGCGCCATGGTTCAACTCGGCGGTGTCCTCGCGCGGCGCAACCGCATCGAGGAGGCGGTGCCATGGGTCGAAGAAGGCATGCGGCTCAACCCTTATCCTCCGGGTTGGTATCATGCAGTACTGGGCAACCTTCTGTATTTCAGAGGTGACTATCTGAGTGCGCTGTTCGCGCTACGACAGCTTCCCAATCCGGGAAGGTACACGAAGGCCAGGATCCTTGCGTGCCTGTCGATGGCGGGGCGAGTGGACGAAGCGGCTACGTTCGCGGCAAATCTGCATGCGGAATTCCCCGATCTAACGATAACCGAATTCTTGGAACGTGGCATAGTCGTCGAGACCGTGGACCAGATCGAACATTTTCGCCGCGGTCTGGTGGGAACTGGGTTGCCTGAATAGCTCGATAACTTTTGAAAGCTCGGCGCAAAAAAACGCCTGCCGGCGGGGCGGGCTTATCTTTGATTGATTCGTTCGTAATGGCGGCTTAGCCTGTGCTGTATCGCATGCGATATTTGAATGGTAGCGTCTCTTCGAAAGACGGCGCATGAAAACGATCAGCCACATATCCACAGAGGTGGCTCGAAATTATCCGTATATCTGCGGAGGAATTGTTTCGCTTGCATGTTGGTAGTTGCCGCCGCGCTCCGAGCGTTGATTGACCGCGCGTCGTATACGGGGGTGCCATTTATCACCTTCTTCCCCGCGGGGTGGGCCCCGGCACTGG
The DNA here is from genome assembly GCF_014194695.1 of Rhizobium sp. BK399. Taxonomy (GTDB): domain Bacteria; phylum Pseudomonadota; class Alphaproteobacteria; order Rhizobiales; family Rhizobiaceae; genus Rhizobium. Next base: position 8,282 of record NZ_JACIAH010000036.1, read on the forward strand.
AATTGCCACGATGCTTATGGGCGGGCTGGTGGCTGCGTACGTGTGGGTGCCGCCGTTCTATTCGCTTGCTTTGCTGCGCCACCAATGAATCACCGTCGGCATCTACCTTTTCCTGTCCGGACTTCTTGTCCTCCTGACCCATTGTCTCCGCTCGTCTGCCGCTCGCGCCGGAGCGGCTGAAAAGACCTCACAGCTATACGCGCGCGAAATGGCTCATCGCATGGCCAATTTGGTGACGCTCGTCCAAGCCATGACTAGCATGAGCGCGATAAATCGGACGGCCATCAGGATATCCTATCGATGATTCAGTCCGTGCCTATTCCGTTCGGGGACAGAATCCAGGTTTCAGGTCATTCTGTCGGCGTGACCCCGGAAGCCGCGGCCAAACTCGCTTTGATCTTTCACGAACTTGGAACCAATGCGATGAAGTACGGCGCGCTTAGCGTGGGCGAGGGAAGGGTGCACGTGGCCAGTTCCGCGATTGGTGAGAGCATGTTTATTGACTGGGAAGAAAACGGCGGGCCACCAGTGAACCCCTCGCCTCGACGGCGAGGCTTCGGAAGTCGATTGCTGACGAGTTCTCTCTAAGGGGACAGGTTCTGTTGAACTCAATTTCGGCCCCGCGGGACTTAGCGCTCGCGTAACCCTCAACAGAAGCCAAACTGATCGTCTGAACTTCTTGGGCGTACTATGTATGCTTCCGCGTAGCGCGCTGTTGTCCCGGATCCGGGCTCGGTCCACCAATGAATTAATTGTCTTTTTAAGCTTTGCCTGATGTAATTATCTGATGGCAAAGTCTCCGCATTCAAAGCCCCTCCTTGCAAATGATAAGCCGCTTCGCAGCCGCGCTCGAAAGCCACGGGACCCCTCTCAGCCGAAGCTCCCGCTTGATCCGATGCCTGCTCGCGTCGAACCTTGTCTGGCACTGTTGAAGCCACGTCCGCCCGTTGGGCCGGATTGGCTGTACGAGATCAAGCGGGATGGCTACCGCATCGCCGTTCATCTCAACAATGGCAACGTCCGGATCTTAACCAGGCCACGATTGGACCCGCCGCTTTCCCGCTATCGAGGCCGACGCCAAGCGTCTCGGCGTCGGCTCAGCGATCCTCGATGGTGAAGCCGTCGTACTCGATGACGCCGGCCGATCGGACTTCGGCAAGCTCCAGCAGTCGCTCGGTGGTCGGGGAGGGAAGCTGAACTCAGGCGCCTCTATCATGTTCGCATTCGATCTCCTCTACTTCGACGGCCACGATATCCGGGAAACGCCGCTGACGGGTCGCCGATTCTTCCTTGAATCGCTCCTGAAGAACGAGCAGGGCGCCATCCGGCTTTCCGAAGAGGTTGACGGCGACGGCCGCTCTATCTTCAAGGCCGCGTGCGGGCACGGCCTCGAAGGCGTCATTGCCAAGCGCAAGGACAGCACCTATCGATCGGGCCGTGTCGGTGATTGGCTGAAGATAAAATGCGTCCAGAGCGACAGCTTCATCGTCGTGGGCTATGAGCATTCACTCTCGGCCCGGTCAGGGATCGGCAGCCTGCTCGTGGCAGCTCGCAAGGACGATGACTGGGTATATGTCGGTTCCGTCGGCACTGGCTTCAGCGAAGAGACTGCGGAATCCCTTCGCAAGATGCTCGACACCATCAAGAGCAAGAAGCCGCCTGTTGTTTACGCCGGCCGCCGCAAGAACCTCGTATGGGTTCAGCCGACGCTCATAGCCGAGATCGAGTATCGCGCCTGGACGCATGATGGAAAGATACGCCATGCGTCTTACAAGGGGCTACGAGAGGTGCAGGACAACGCCGCTGTCTACGAACTTCAGGATTGATGGGGCCAAGGACTGGCGACGCAGCCCTTGGCCAAGGATCTTTCGACCCTGTGCTGCGGTTAACCAACCCGTTCTCGACGCCCAGCGACGATGACTTCTGCGGGTCCGAAATGATATCCGTAAATGTTGTATTTTTTGCACAACGGGTATGAAAGCCCCGCTGACACTGATCAAGCGTAGGTCAGGAGCTGCGAGCCAAGGCTGTGAAGCCGTGCGATCAAGAATTCACTTTCCCGCTGCGACTGCTTGAGCCTGACCAGGAGTTGCTCCA
>NZ_JACIAH010000037.1 GCF_014194695.1 Rhizobium sp. BK399
TCGAAAACATCCACCGCCTAACAGAGCCGGATCTCGGTACTGATGCGAGGCCAGCAGTGCAGCAGCCGTCAATGCGCATCGAAAATCGCGCTTACGACTGATTGGCGGTATTCCAAGCTTGATAACCCCATTCCTGGAGAAAATATGTATAGCCTTGGGTCTTCGTGACGACAGATTGCAATGCATCAACTTTTATTTGCTCACCTTCCTCCTCAATCGGGTTCTTGATAGCTAGCTCCGCCGAATTTCGATCAAGTGCCCCCACTGAGGGATAGGTAAACAAACGCTCCGCATAAGACTTCGCATCGCCGGAAAGAGCAGCCACCTGAGGCAAGCCAGCGCCGAAAAACAGCACCGGTAGGCCTTTCTGATTTATCCGATGAATCGCAACGATTAGTCCAGCGTAGTCCTTTTCATTGATGTATTGGATTTCGTCGATTAGGAGCGTCCAGCCGCGTTCTGCAGCCTTCGCCGCCTCCCCGACCCTCACAAAAAGCTCTGCAAGGTCACATTCTATGTTTCCGCTATCGGCCGTTCCTGTTTCGGGATCCACTGACAACGCGAAATCGCCCATCTCCACTTTGAATATTGACGCGAAACTACGAAGCGCTCGCATTACACTGAAGGCACTCGCTTTCGCTTGGTCGATTACACTTACTTTGCGAAGGATTTGATGGATGCACGGATAAAGAAGTGTTGGAAGAGCAACTCCTTCTGGTGCTTCCACCAAAGAAGTCAGGTGCCCATACTCTTCAGCTATCTTTTCAATTTGGTTTAACAAAACTGTCTTGGCGACGCCGCGGAGCCCAAGCAGTATCTGATACTGGGCGGGCCTGCCGCGAATAGCTCGTTGGACAGCTATGCGTGCATCTTCTAGAATTTTGTCCCGTGCAGCGAGTTCCGGTGGCTGTTATCCGGCACCTGGTGCAAACGGGTTGCGAACTTCATCCCATCACTTATATCCAGTTTAGACGGTTCTAGGGTGAATGTCTTATAACTATGAACTGCACCCCAATTCGACCGGACACTCAGCATAAGCAGGAAGGCTCAAGCACAGGCTTGAGGATAGGCTTATGTCTAACGAGTTTCGACAGGTTGATCTGATGATCGGTGACGTCAGGCGGCGACGCTGGACAACGGAACGCAAACTGCAGATCATCGAGGAGAGCTATGCCCCGGGGGAGACTGTTTCCTCTTCGGCTCGGCGACATGGAGTTGCGCCAAATCTCTTGTATCGCTGGCGTCGGCTCCTGAGCGAGGGAGGTGCGGTGGCCGTGGATTCCGACGAACCAGTGATCGGCAATTCCGAAGTGAAGAAGCTGGAAGATCGAGTGCGCGAGCTTGAGCGCATCCTCGGACGCAAGACGCTTGAGAACGAGATTCTCCGCGAAGCCCTTTCCAAAGCCCAGTCAAAAAAACCGATATCGCGGCCGATCTTGTTGCCGAAGGACGGTTCTCGATGAAGACGGTGGCGCAAGTCCTGGGGGTATCGAGGTCCAATCTTGCCGAACGTCTGAAAGGTAAGTCCAAGCCTCGCGGGCCTTATCTGAAAACCGAGGATGCCGAACTGCTGCCTGCCATTCGCAAGCTGGTGGATGCCAGGCCAACTTATGGCTATCGGCGGATCGCTGCCCTTCTCAACAGGCAGCGGCGAGCCGCCGATCAGCCGGTCGTCAACCGCAAGCGGGTTCATCGCATCATGGCCAACCACGCGATGATCCTTGAGAAACACACCGCCGTGCGCAAGGGCCGCATCCACGACGGCAAAGTCATGGTGATGCGGTCGAACCTTCGTTGGTGCTCGGACGGTCTTGAGTTCACCTGCTGGAATGGTGAGGTAGTTCGTCTCGCTTTCATCATCGACGCGTTTGACCGGGAAATCATTGCCTGGGCAGCCGTGGCCAATGCCGGGATATCCGGTTCTGACATCCGAGACATGATGTTGGAGGCCGTCGAGAAGCGCTTCGGCGCAACCAGCGCTCCGCATGCTATCGAACATCTATCTGATAACGGCAGTGCCTACACTGCAAGGGATACCAGGCTGTTTGCTCAAGCCCTCAATCTGATCCCATGCTTCACGCCTGTTGCCAGCCCACAGTCGAACGGCATGTCGGAGGCGTTCGTCAAAACCCTGAAACGGGACTACATACGCATATCACCCATTCCGGACGCAGGTACAGCACTCCGGAAGATCGACGGATGGATCGAGGATTACAACGAAATCCATCCACATTCAGCGCTGAAGATGGCTTCCCCAAGGGAATTCATCAAAGCTTCATCTCAATAGCTGACCTGTCCGGCGAAACGGGGGGCACTCCAAACTACCTATAAGTCAATATCACTCTGAGGATGGATGATTGGCTTGCGCTTCATGCGGTAAGGACTACTGCTGCGGCCAACTGAAGCTTCATGTGTCCCTTTCCCATTGCCTGTTTCTTCTCGCAAGGTCAGAGTTAATAGTGGTGCCTGAAGTGCGCAGTCGCCTCAGGCAATAATGGACTGGCTTCGCAGTTCCAGGGCGATGAGCCGGTCGCCGGCTGCTCCCCGCGAACTTCGCAGGCTTCGATCATTTCCTGACGGCTCCCTTGAGTCCGCCGCCGATCAGAAATGTCGCATCCATCAATGCGATCATCGGATTGCCTCCTCCGGAGACCGCAAGATAGCGCGGTTGCCAGTGCGGATGAAACTTGGATTTGAAGGCGCGAAGCCCCTTGAAATTGTAGAAGCGCTCGCCGTGTTCGAAGACGGTGCTGCCGATGCGGTCCCAGACAGGGGCCGTTTCGCGTTTCGACATCCCCGAAAGCGGTGCCATGCCGAGGTTGAAGTGTCTGTAGCCCTCCGCTCTCAGATGTTCCATGATCTGCACCAAGAGGAAGTCCATCGCGCCTTTTGGCGCATCGGGCGAAAAGCGCATCAGGTCGATCGTGGCTTCGGACTTGGTTCCGGTGACAAGGATATTGGCAAAGGCAACAATTCGGCCGTCCTTCCTCAGCACGCCGACTGGCTGCGAAATGAGGTAATCGGGCTTGAACGCGCCGAGCGAGAAGCCCTTCTCCTTTGCATTGTGATGCTCGAGCCAGGCATTGGAAACGGCCGAGAGCTCGTCGATGATTCCGGGGACATTGGCGGGTTCGACGACGGTGAATCCCAACCCGTCACGCTGGGCTCGGCTCGCGGTCTGGCGCAAGTTAGCCCATTTGCCGCCCTTCATCTCGAAGGTGCGCAAATCGGCGATTGCCAATTCGCCGAGCTTAAAAGCGCGCAAGCCGGCATCGGCGCAGTGCGAAAGCAGCGCTGGCGAAATCTGGTAGAAGACCGCACGGCAGCCTGCAGCGCGCGCCGCTTCCACGAAGTGCCAGACCAGTTCCTGGACGCCACGATGATCGCCGATCGGATCGAACAGCGCGATCCACGAGCGGCCTTGCCGTCCATACATGATGAAGGCATCGCCCTTTTCCGAGAACATGATGGACTTGTCGCCCATGCGCACCAGATTGGCGTCAGCACTGTCCTGTTTGTCGACGATTTCCACGGCGCGGCGCACGGCTTCCTCATCTGCGGGTTCCGGCCTGAAAGTCACCGGCCGCAACAGGCTGAAGATAGCGATTACCGAGGAAATGATTGTAATGCCGAGCACGGCACGCAGACCGCGCGGCGCTTCCGCGGCAAATTCGAACTGCCACCAGAGTTCGTTGCTGTATTCCACGTCGCGATAGACGAAGAGCAGGATAACGACGGAACCGACGACGATGACGGCAATCGCCATTAGCCAGGAAGCGGTCATTGCCTGGTTGAGAAGCGACGCATGGCGGGTAAAGAGCTGGCGGCTGACGAACAGGCCGAAGACCAGAAAGGCCAGGAAGCCTGCCTCCACGAGAGCGATCGCCTTCAGCAGCGAGAATGTCAAAGCGGCAACCGCCGAGAATACGGCCACCCACCAAGCGCCGTCGAGCCGCTGGCTCAGGCCACGGGCGGCCACAACCAGTGCAAGACCAAACAGGCTGGAGAAGAAGTGTGCGCCCTCTACTATCGGCAACGGCAAATAATTGGAGAGGAATTCGAGATTCTGATCGGGCGTCGGCGTCACGCTCGAAAAGATCAGCATGACGCCCAGAAGCAGCGCCAGCGCCGACAGCAACTGCGGCATCAACCGACCACCAATGCGCCGTACGCTGGAGGCCGCCGGATGATCCACGAAACGGCGAAGCTCGGTCACCGAAACCGCAAGGATGGCGATCAGCAGCGGCAGAACGTGATAGATCAGCCGGTAAAGAACGAGCGAGCCGAGAACGGCATCGATATTCACCGCACTGCCGAGCGAGGCAATGATGACGGTCTCGAAAACGCCGAGGCCCGCCGGCACATGGCTCAGCACACCAAGCCCGACGGCGATCGCGTAGACCGCCAGAAACACCGGCCAGCCGATCGCGGTCTGCGGCAGGAGCACATAGAGCACCGAGGCAGACGCTGCGATATCGAATGCAGTGACCAGGAACTGGCGCGACCATGTGCGCGAATCCGGCAGCCGAAGTGCAATCGACCCGATTTCGATCACCCGGCCTTCGCGGCCGAGCACCATGAGAGAGCCGAGGATCGCCAGGATGACCGCAGCGATCAGGCGAAGCCACGGGCCGCTGACATTGATCAGCGGTGCGATCTCATTGGCGATGACAAGGAGCGCGATTGCCGCCACGGACGTCAGGCCGAGGCCGAAGGAAAGTGTGATGAAAGCAATGATGCGACCGATATCCTCGGGCGAAACCCCAAGACGTGTATAGGCGCGGTAACGGATCGCACCGCCTGACAGCGCGCCGAAACCGGCTGTATTGCCGACCGCATAGGCACTGAAGGCCGTCAGCGCGACATGCGGGAAAGGCAGACGCTGGCCGATATAGTCGATGGCATTGAGATCGTAGAAGACGAGTGCCAGAAAGCTCAGGGCCGTGAAAAGCAAGGCGAGCAGGATCGAACTCAGCCGCGTCTCTGCCAGTGCCGCCACCACGTCGTCGTAGCGCACCTCATCCGTCAACTGCATGACTGCGTAGCCGACGAGGCAGAACAGGGTCAACGTCGCAGCTGCCACGAGCTGTGTGCGATAACGACGGAGAAGGCCCCGGTATCCACCAGCATCTTCGCTTTGCATTTCTTCCAAATCGTACGGGTTCGCCATGTTACCAGCAAGAATTGTTGCCTACGGCAGCGCCAGCATGAGCGGACCTTTCATAGATCCGCCACCGCTATCTCTATCAGTGGATGGATCGATTGATGACACGATGGGGATAGGCGGCCTTGAACTGCGCCATCATCGCGCTGGCCTGCTGCAGCACACGTTCGGCCTTTTCAGGATCATCGCGAGCAAGTTCGTCGGCATTGACCCGCATTGCTTCCGCCATGCTGGCGGACATCACTGCAAACTTCCCTTCTCCGCGGACCAACGCCTCTTTTGAGGCAGTCTCGAGCCAACGAGCAAAGTCCACGATGATCTCTTCCCGCTCATCGATCTCAACGCTCTTGATGATGCTGATATTCTCTTCCATACAGGTCACTCCATACACAATCGGCGCACACACCGAGTTCAACGCCTCGGGTTGGGAACGAGCTAGGAAGACGAAAAATCGAATTCAAGAGTTCAGTGAAACTTAAACTCGCCCTCGAGACGTCGCCATTCGTTCGGTCCGATCAGACCCTTGTGTGTATGGCGGACGGAGTGCAGCGGCCCGTCGAGGCTGTCGCGCCGGAAGTCCACGAACCGGCCGCGTCCCCTCGAAGGACTCGAACATGATTTTCGCCGTCGACTCTTTGCTCAGTCGAGGAGGTTTTGCCGATGAAGATCGCGCAGATCGCACCGCTCGCCAAAAGCGTTCCGCCCAAGCTTTAGGCTGGAACCGAGCGCATTGTTTCCTATCTCACCGACGCACTCGTCGCCCAACGTCACGACCTCACACTTTTTGCCAGCGTTGATTCGATCACCGCGGCGAAGCTATAACCAGGTTCTCCGGCATGGTTATGTCGCATCTGTCAGTACCCAGCGTGTGTCGAAGTCGACAACGCAAATAAGTATACGACAGCTCGTGCGGTAAGGACGCACTCCACGCGGGTCAGCGTCGAAGAAGAAAATAATGCCCGCCTTCGCCCCGCGGCGAACCATACGCCTATCGCGACTTACCGCAATTGCATTTGACATAGGCGGTCGGGTTGGCCGTGAGTTAGTATCATCCAAGATCGATAAGAAGCTTGCGCTCTTTGTCGCCGCGGTGACTTGCTTATGAGTTCCGGATCGGATAGTCAGCCGCCGCGCCGGCATGAAGCCGGATCTCCGGAGACATGATGGCTAGACGACAGCTGAATCTTGCGGGTGGTGACGGCCCGACGCTGAAAGACGTCCGCCAAGCCGTCATCTTGTTGGAGTGCAGCGTCTGCGATCGTCGCGAAAGCTTCGAGCGAAAAGTCCTGGTGGCACAATTCGGCGCGGGAGCCAATCTATTGAAGCTGCGCCGGCGGCTGGCCATGGGGTGCGAGCGAATGGTGGGATCCGACGGCGACCGTTGCTCAACCCGCTTTCCGTGTCTCGAAAGCCGCAACTGCTAGGGATCCACATCCCACGTTAAAGGGCGCTCAACCGCAGAATGAACACCTGACGTCTGTACAGTAAAAGCTTCGTTTCACAACAGAACAGCTTTCGAGATGTTCGAATGCTCACGGCTCTACATCGTTAGGTAATGGAGGCCCGTCGGATAGAGGCTTATCTTGCCCGCGCCCGCATACTCTCTAGATCGTCCCCATGAATGTTCTTAGAAGGATACTGGCCGGCAGGTCGACTGTGCGCACGCGCATGCCGGCCCAGTGTCTTAGCCCAGAGATTGACCGGGAGGTCGAGCGCCAGCTGAGTGGGCGCACGCGCGACATTCGTTTTCACCCCAGCCTTCGCCGCCTCTTTCGCGAGCGTTCGTGGCCGCAGACCTCAAAAATCATACGCGCCTGGATGATCTGGGTGATCGTCCTTGACGCATTGACGCTGGCTCTCAACGCCGTCCTGCTTCCGGCCGAAGCGGTACGTTCCATGCTCCTTCCAGCATCCATCCTCGTGCCCGCCGCCCTCGTTGCGGCGGCAGTTTTCTCGATGACACGCGCCTACTGGGTTCAGGGCGCAACGATTCTCACGAGCATGTTCTTCATCCTTCTGTCGGTTGCCTTGGTCGGCGTTAGCACAGGGGGCCAGTTTTACGAGCGGCACTTGACCATCATGCTATTCGTGGCAGTCACGGCGATCGTCATCTTTCCGATACCGCTTAGCTGGTCGGCGACAATCGCAACTTACGCCGTTGGCATATACCAGCTTCAAAACCCCGAGATAGCCATGGGAAGCGCCGCGGCGGCAACGCTATTTTTTGCAAGCGGCGTGGCGGCGACTTTGGTGGCCCGCCGGACGGCCACCATCCTTGCCCAGAAGACTTTCCTGCTCGAGCTAAGGGATCGCAGACGGCTGGCTGATTTAACTGATGCCAATAATCGCCTCGAATTGCTGGCGCGAACGGATCCGCTTACGGGTGTGGCAAACCGGCGCTCGATGGTGGAAACCATTGGCAAGTGCTGGACGGAGGCAAAGGCGACTAGATCGAGCATCGCGATGCTGATGTGCGATATCGATGAGTTCAAGAAGCTGAACGACACTCTCGGCCATGCCGAAGGCGACCGCTGCCTGGTGAAAGTGGCGGGCATCATCCAGAGCAGTCTAAGAAGCGAGCAAGATCAGGTCGCGCGGTTTGGAGGAGAGGAATTTCTTGTGTTGCTTCCTAGGCCGTAAACTCATAAATTCTCTTGGCGTATTGCGTTCGGCGTGATTCAAGGCTTCCGAATTAGGAGCTATCATGACACGCCGCCGCTACG
>NZ_JACIAH010000038.1 GCF_014194695.1 Rhizobium sp. BK399
TCGAGCACGCGCGGCAAGAGCTTCTCCTGCGCATAGGCGTGTGCAGTCTCCTGCACCATGCGCTCCTCGTCCGTCAGCTGCTCCACCAGCCGGAAAGGATCGGCCCAGTCGAAGATCTCGCGGGTATGCTGCATGGTCGTTCCTCCTCGTTCGCCTGCCGGCGCGACTATCCTTCGGGCATAGACCCGCAGTCTGGAAGGGTCAACTCGCCGGACGATTTCAACGTCGATCTAACGCTTGGCCCAAGGCGGAATGAACCTGACATCGTCGCCAGCCACCGCCTCGCGCAGGAAGTCGATCACCGCCCGAACCCTCGGCGACTGGCGAAGATCACGATGGCATGTGATCCAGTAGTGCCGCCTGAGATCGACCTCGTCGGGAAGCACCCGTTCGAGTTCGGGATAGCGGCTGGCGAAGAAATAGGGAAGCACACACAGTCCAAGCCCGTTTCTGGTCGCCGTCAGCTGCGCAAAGATGCTGGAACTCTGGAACTGCGGCTTGATGCGCGGATGCACGTCGCCAAGATAGTCGAGGCCGGGCGCAAAGATCATCTCCTCGATGTAGCTGATGAAGGGATGCTCCAGCAGATCGTCGCGGCAGGTAATCGGCGCGCTCCTTTGCAGATAGTCCCGCGAGCCGTAGAGCTGAAGATGGTAGTCGGTGAGCTTGTCGGAGAAATAAGGTCCGCCCTTCGGCTCATCGAGCACGACGGTGATGTCGGCCTCCTTGCGCGACAGCGACATGATCTGCTGGATCGTCACCAGCTCGAGCGACAGGTTCGGATGGCGCGCGACGAACTTCGGCAGCACGCGCGCAAAGAAGAAGTTCGAGAAACCCTCCGGTGCGCTGAGCCGCACCACACCGCGCTGCGTCATTGCGCCGTCGATCAGGTCGGCGCGCAGCCGTTCGGTCTCCTGCTCCATCTTCTCGGCGGTCTCGACGAAGCGCGCACCCATCGCCGTCATCACGTAGCCTCGCGGGTTGCGCTCGAAGAGCTTGACGTTGAGCGCGAATTCCAGCCGATCGATGCGGCGTGAGACGGTCGCGTGACTGGTGCGCAATTGCCGCGCGGCAGTCGACAGCTGGCCGGTTCGGGCCACCGCCAGAAAGAACTGCAGGTCATCCCAGGTGAATTGCGGTGAATTGTTCATGCTGCCCCCGTCGGCCGTGGCATTGGCCGCTGATATTGGTCTTTCGTCTAATGCGCCGCAGCCCGCGCCGCCCTAAGTTCCAACAAAAGCGCCCTAACGATCTGCATTCATTGGGTCGGTGGCGCGGTAAAGCAATAGTTCTGTTCAAAAATGAACAGATACTGTTTGGAATTGGTTGTAAAGCGGCCTTGCCTGATCGGTGCAATTCCATGATCGTAAGGCACGCGCCGGCGGCTTTTGAGGAGAGCGGCTGGCCAAATCTGAACAGAACGGCATTCTGGTCAATCTCTGGGAGGAGAGAAATATGCGAAAGAGTCTCATTGCGTGCCTGGCATTTCTGCTTGCAAGCAGTACCGCGGTACTCGCCGATGGTGCATCCGACGGCAAGGTAAAGATCGGGATCCTGAACGACCAGTCCGGCGTCTACGCCGACTTCGGCGGCAAGTCCTCCGTTGAAGCAGCCAAAATGGCGGTCGAGGATTTCGGCGGTAAAGTGCTCGGCGTGCCCGTCGAGATCGTTGATGCCGACCACCAGAACAAGCCCGATATCGCGTCCAACATTGCCCGCCAGTGGTACGACACCGAGCAGGTCGACGCGATCATGGAATTGACCACGTCGTCGGTCGCGCTCGCAGTTCAGGCGATTGCGAAGGAGAAGAAGAAGATCGACATCGTCACCGGCGCGGCCACGACCGATCTGACCGGCAAGGCTTGCTCGCCCTACGGTTTCCACTGGGCCTATGACACACACGCTCTTGCCGTCGGCACCGGTGGCGCGCTCGTCAAGCAGGGCGGCGACAGCTGGTTCTTCCTCACCGCCGACTACGCATTCGGCTATTCGCTGGAACAGCAGACGAGTGACTTCGTCAAGGCAAACGGCGGCAAGGTGGTCGGCTCCGTCCGCCATCCGCTGTCGAACCAGGATTTCTCCTCGTTCCTGCTGCAAGCTCAGTCCTCGGGCGCCAAGGTCATCGGCCTTGCCAATGCCGGTCTCGATACCTCCAACGCGATCAAACAGGCCGCCGAGTTCGGCATCACCCAGGGTGGGCAGCACCTGGCCGCTCTGCTCTTCACCTTGGCTGAAGTTCACGGCCTCGGCCTGGACGCGGCGCAGGGCCTGACCCTGACGGAGGGCTACTACTGGAACCTCGATGACAAGAGCCGCGAATTCGGCAAGAAGTTCTTTGCCCGCACCGGCAAGATGCCGAACATGATCCACGCGGGCACCTATTCCGCCGTCCTCCAGTATCTCAAGGCCATCGACAAGGCGGGCACCGATGACACCGACGCCGTTGCCAAGCAACTGCACGAGTTGCCGGTTGACGATGTCTTTGGTCGCGGCGGCACTGTCGGCCCGAACGGTCGCATGATCCACGATATGTACCTGCTGCAGGTCAAGAAGCCGGCCGACAGCAAGGAGCCGTGGGACTACTTCAACGTTCTCGCAACAATTCCTGGCAAGGAAGCCTATATCGATCCCGCCAAAAGCGGTTGCACCGTGACGAATTGAACCCATGGCGGTTTCCGCACATCAATCGAGCGCAACACCGCGGGTGGTTCTTTCCGCCCGCGGCCTGCGCCGCGACTTCGGCGGCTTTAGTGCCGTCAAGAATGTCGATCTCGATGTCCACGACGCGAGCGTCCATGCGCTGATCGGCCCCAATGGCGCTGGCAAGACGACCGTCTTCAACCTGCTGACGAAGTTCCTGCAGCCGACATCAGGCACCATCACACTGATGGGCACGGACATCACCAAAACGGCACCGGACAAGGTGGCGCGTATGGGACTGGTGCGATCGTTCCAGATCTCCGCGGTCTTCCCGCATCTGAGCGTGCTCGACAATGTGCGCGTGGCGCTGCAACGGCCCAACAACCTGTCGACACAGTTCTGGCGCCCGCTGTCTGCGCTCGACGCGTTGAACGACCGCGCCGAACAGTTGCTGGCGAGGGTCGGCCTCTCCAAGGAGCGCGACGCGATCGCGGCGGATCTTTCCTATGGCCGCAAACGCGTCCTTGAGATCGCGACGACGCTTGCACTTGATCCGAGGGTGCTTTTGCTCGACGAGCCGATGGCGGGCATGGGCCACGAGGATGTCGGCGTGGTATCGGCACTCATCCGCGATGTGGCGCGCGACCGCGCCGTCCTCATGGTCGAACACAATCTGTCTGTAGTCGCCAACATCTGCCAGCACGTGACAGTGCTGCAAAGAGGAGAAATTCTCGCCGAGGGCGACTATGCAACGGTCAGTTCCGATGCGCGGGTGCGCCAGGCCTATATGGGCACGGAGGAGGGCTAATGGCGGCACTGCTGGAGGCTGAGGGGCTCAATGCCTGGTACGGCGAAAGCCACATCCTGCACGGCGTCGACATGCGGGTCGGCGAGGGTGAGACGGTGACCATCCTTGGGCGCAACGGCGTCGGAAAGACGACGACGCTGCGCACCATCACCGGCATCGTACGCGCCCGCAGGGGCAAGCTGACCTTCGCCGGCGTAGACATGATGCAAGTGCCCCTACACAAAACGGCGCATCGGGGCCTCGGCTTCGTGCCGGAGGAAAGGGGCATATTCTCGACGTTGACAGTGTCCGAAAATCTGCTGCTGCCGCCCGTGGTGGCCTCGGGTGGCATGGCGGTCGACGAGATCTACGAGCTGTTCCCGAACCTCTACGAGCGGCGCAACAGTCCGGGCACGAAACTGTCGGGCGGCGAGCAGCAGATGCTTTCGATCGCGCGCATCCTGCGCACCGGCGTTCGCATGCTGTTGCTCGACGAGCCGACCGAGGGCCTGGCGCCGGTTATCGTCCAGCGCATCGGCGAGGTGCTGAAGCAATTGAAGGAGCGCGGCATGACCATCCTGCTCGTCGAACAGAATTTCCGCTTCGCTAGCAAGATCGCCGATCGCTTCTATCTTATGGACCACGGACAGATGGTGTCGGAATTCCCGGTGGGTGAGCTGCCGGAGCGAATGGATACACTGCATAAGGTTCTGGGAGTGTGATCTGATGACGATGATCTTCGGCATTCCCCTGCAGGCGTTCATGGGTCAGTTGCTGATCGGGCTGATCAACGGTTCTTTCTATGCCCTTTTGAGCCTCGGTCTTGCCATCATCTTCGGCCTGCTGCGTGTCATCAACTTCGCACACGGCGCGCAATATATGCTCGGCGCCTTTGCCGCCTATCTTCTGCTTGCTTATGGCGGCATCGGCTATTGGCCGTCGCTGATCCTGGCACCGGTCATCGTTGGACTGGCGGGTGCGGTGATCGAGCGCTTGTTCCTTCGACGGCTCTATGACCTCGATCCGCTCTATGGCTTGCTTTTCACCTTCGGCCTTGCCCTGGCTGTCGAGGGGACATTCCGTTACCTCTATGGCTCATCGGGACAGCCTTACGCGCAGCCCCCCGTTTTGGCCGGCGCAGTCAACCTCGGCTTCATGTTCCTGCCGATCTATCGCGGCTGGGTCGTCGTCGTGTCGCTGGTAGTGTGCCTTGGCACCTGGCTTTTGATCGAGAAAACGAAGCTCGGCGCTTATCTCAGAGCCGCCACCGAGAATGCGACGCTCGTTCAGGCATTCGGTGTCAACGTGCCGGTTCTGCTGACATTGACCTACGCTCTTGGGGCGGGGCTTGCCGCCTTTGCCGGGGTCTTGGCCGCACCCATCTATCAGGTGTCGCCGCTGATGGGATCCAGCATGATCATCGTCGTTTTCGCCGTCGTCGTGGTCGGTGGGATGGGCTCGATCATGGGTGCGATCATTACGGGCTATGTACTCGGCATTGCCGAAGGCCTGACCAAGGTCTTCTATCCGGAGGCGTCCAACATCGTGATCTTCGTCATCATGGCAATCGTTCTTCTCATCAGGCCCGCGGGCCTCTTCGGCCGGGATGCATGACGATGACAGAGATCACCGAAACCATCAGGACGGAAAAGAGCCGGACCGCCCTTTCGGTGCAGACGGCCTTCCTGATCATCGGGCTGCTGCTCCTCTTGTTGGCACCGTTCTTCTTCTATCCGATCTTCCTGATGAAGCTCCTGTGCTTCGCTCTGTTTGCCTGCGCCTTCAACCTCCTGCTCGGCTACACCGGGCTCCTGTCGTTCGGCCACGCGACCTTCTTCGGCGGCGCGGCCTATTTTACGGCTCATGCCGTGAAGGAGTGGGGATTTTCGCCTGAGCTCGGCATTCTCGTCGGCGTCGCGGGTGCCGCGGTCCTCGGTCTCGTCATGGGGTTCTTCGCAATCCGTCGACAAGGCATCTATTTCGCGATGATTACGCTCGCCCTGTCGCAGATGTTCTTCTTCTTCTGCCTGCAGTCGGAGTTCACCCATGGCGAGGACGGAATCCAGTCCGTCCCACGCGGCCAGCTGTTCGGTCTCCTCGATCTCAACAGCTCCACCAACATGTATTACTTCGTGCTGGCCGTCTTCGTCGTCGGTATCCTCATCATCTGGCGCTTCATCAACTCGCCGTTCGGAATGATCCTGAAATCGATCCGCGAGAACGAGCAGCGGGCAATATCGCTCGGATATTCCGTCGCCCGCTACAAGCTTGGCGCCTTCGTGATGTCGGCGGCGCTTGCAGGGCTGGCGGGCGCGGTGAAGTCGCTGGTCTTCCAGTTCGCGACCCTGACCGATGTCGCCTGGCAGATGTCGGGCGAGGTGATCCTGATGACGCTGCTCGGCGGCATCGGCACGCTGATCGGCCCGCTGTTTGGCGCAGGCCTGGTGGTCACGCTGGAAAACTACCTGGCGACATCGGAATTCCCGGTGACGATCATCACGGGTGTCGTGTTCATGATTTGCGTGCTGATCTTCCGCCGCGGCATCATCGGTGAATTCTATGCGTCGCGCCTCGGTCGGAAGCTCGGCTTCGTCTACCGCCGCTAACCTGCGGGGTGGCAATTACATGGATCGCTTCGACTACATCATCATCGGTGCCGGCAGCGCCGGCTGCGTGCTCGCCAACCGGCTGTCCGAGGATCGCAACACACGCGTTCTTTTGCTGGAGGCCGGCGGCAGCGACAATTACCACTGGATCCACATTCCTGTCGGCTATCTCTACTGCATCAACAACCCGCGCACGGACTGGTGTTTCACGACCGCGCCACAAGATGGACTGAATGGACGAGTGCTCAACTATCCGCGTGGCAAGGTGCTCGGTGGCTGCTCCTCGATCAACGGCATGATCTACATGCGCGGCCAGGCACGCGACTATGATCTCTGGCGACAGATGGGATGCGCCGGCTGGAGTTGGGACGATGTGTTGCCGTTTTTCCGCAAATCGGAAGACCACTATCGCGGCGAGAGTGAACTGCACGGTGCGGGCGGGGAGTGGCGCGTCGAGAAAGCCCGCGTCCGCTGGGCCGTGCTCGACGCCTTTCAGGCCGCCGCCAAGGAGGCTGGCATTCCGCAGAGCCCGGATTTCAATACCGGCAACAACGAGGGATCAGGCTATTTCGACGTCAACCAGCGATCCGGCATTCGCTGGAACACCGCCAAAGCCTTTCTGCGTCCGGCGATACGGCGTGGCAACCTGACCGTTTTGACAAAGGCCCAGGTATCAAAGCTGGTGATCGAGGAGGGCGCCGTCAGCGGTGTTGACTATAACTATGGTGGCAGCACCAAACGTGCCTACGCGGCAAGGGAGACGATCCTTGCGGCGGGCGCGATTGGGTCCCCGCACATTCTGGAACTGTCGGGAGTTGGCCGCGGTGAGGTGCTCAAAAATGCGGGCATAGACGTCGTCAAGGAGGTGAGGAGCATTGGCGAAAACCTGCAAGATCACCTGCAACTGCGCCTGGCTTACAAGGTGACCGGCGTTCCAACCCTCAACGAGAAGGCGACGAGGCTGATCGGCAAGGCGGCGATCGGTCTGGAGTACCTTGTCAGGCGCTCTGGCCCGATGGCCATGGCACCAAGCCAGCTCGGCGTCTTCACCCGCTCCGGCCCCGATAAGGAAACACCCGATCTGCAGTATCACGTGCAGCCGGTGTCGCTCGACAAGTTCGGCGATCCGGTCCATCCGTTCCCGGCGATCACTGCAAGCGTCTGCAATCTGAGGCCGGAGAGCCGCGGCTCGGTACACGTGACGAGCCCGGATTTTGCCGCCCAGCCGACAATCAGTCCCAATTATCTCTCGACCGAACGCGATCGCGACATAGCTATCCGTTCGATACGCCTGACACGGAGGATCGTCGCGCAGCCTTCATTCGCGCGGTTCCACCCGGAGGAATTCAAACCTGGCCCGAACTACCACACGGACGCAGAACTGGCGCAGGCCGCCGGCGACATCGGCACGACGATCTTTCATCCCCTCGGAACTTGCCGGATGGGCGCCGATCGCGAAAGCGTCGTCGATCCGCGCCTGAGGTTCAGGGGGCTGGCGAAGTTTCGGATCGCAGACGCCTCGGTGATGCCGACGATTACGTCGGGCAACACGAATTCGCCGACGATCATGATCGCCGAAAAGGCGGCGGCAATGATCCTGGAAGACAACAGATAGGAGGTGGCATGAAAGGGCCGCGTCCTGGAAGGGATCACTGAGATGCAGATGATTATCGAGGGACAGTCACACTTCCAGCCTTTCGGCTTA
>NZ_JACIAH010000039.1:2327-6059 GCF_014194695.1 Rhizobium sp. BK399
CAAGGATGGCTTAGTCGGCCGGATCTGGTGGAGGGACTGGAGGTAGGAAGGAAGCCTGTCGTCAGGATTGACCATTGTTCGGTGCCTTCGGGTGCTGTCTGATGGCTGGTCTGATTACCGTTGCCTGACCGCGCGGTACCGGATTTAATCTCGAGAAGCTGGTCTTAAGACCTGATGCAAGCGAGCTGCTCGGCGTAGCTCCAATAAAGCAATCAGGTCGAACACGTCGATGGCATTGTTGGATTGACTGGGTTGTAAAAGGTAACCCGGTCTGTTGCCGTTTCCTTAGGGATGCGAGCAGCGAGATGATGAGCATTGGCAATGAGAACGATTAAGTGTCGTAAGGGCATTTGGTGGATGCCTTGGCATGCACAGGCGATGAAGGACGTGATACGCTGCGAAAAGCCGTGGGGAGCTGCGAATAAGCTTTGATCCATGGATCTCCGAATGGGGAAACCCACCTTAAATGCTTGGAAAATCTAAGTTGTGCTTCGGTACGGCTTAGGTTTCCAAGCATTGTGATAAGGTATCTGCACCTGAATAAAATAGGGTGTAAGAAGCGAACGCAGGGAACTGAAACATCTAAGTACCTGCAGGAAAGGACATCAACCGAGACTCCGCAAGTAGTGGCGAGCGAACGCGGACCAGGCCAGTGGCATTGGAAGTTAAAGTGGAACAAGCTGGAAAGCTTGGCCGTAGTGGGTGACAGCCCCGTACGCGTAAACACTTTCAATGTCCTAGAGTAGGGCGGGGCACGTGAAATCCTGTCTGAACATGGGGAGACCACTCTCCAAGCCTAAGTACTCGTGCATGACCGATAGCGAACAAGTACCGTGAGGGAAAGGTGAAAAGCACCCCGACAAGGGGAGTGAAATAGAACCTGAAACCGGATGCCTACAAACAGTCGGAGCCCGCAAGGGTGACGGCGTACCTTTTGTATAATGGGTCAACGACTTAGTGTAACTAGCAAGCTTAAGCCGGTAGGTGTAGGCGAAGCGAAAGCGAGTCTGAATAGGGCGATTTAGTTAGTTGCATTAGACCCGAAACCGAGTGATCTAGCCATGAGCAGGTTGAAGGTTGGGTAACACCAACTGGAGGACCGAACCCGCATCTGTTGCAATAGATTGGGATGACTTGTGGCTAGGGGTGAAAGGCCAATCAAACTCGGAAATAGCTGGTTCTCCGCGAAATCTATTTAGGTAGAGCGTCGACCGAATACCCCCGGGGGTAGAGCACTGGATGGGCTATGGGGACTCACCGTCTTACTGATCCTAACCAAACTCCGAATACCGGGGAGTACTAGTCGGCAGACACACGGCGGGTGCTAACGTCCGTCGTGAAAAGGGCAACAACCCTAACCTCCAGCTAAGGTCCCCAAGTCATGGCTAAGTGGGAAAGGATGTGAGGATCCCAAAACAACCAGGATGTTGGCTTAGAAGCAGCCATCATTTAAAGAAAGCGTAACAGCTCACTGGTCTAAATAAGGGTCTTTGCGCCGAAAATGTAACGGGGCTGAAGCCATGCACCGAAGCTGAGGATTGTAGTAACCTTCGGGTTACCGCAGTGGTAGCGGAGCGTTCCGTAAGCCTGTGAAGGGATACCCGTGAGGGGTCCTGGAGGTATCGGAAGTGCGAATGTTGACATGAGTAACGATAAAGAGGGTGAGAGACCCTCTCGCCGAAAGACCAAGGGTTCCTGCTTAAAGTTAATCTGAGCAGGGTTAGCCGGCCCCTAAGACGAGGCGGACACGCGTAGTCGATGGGAACCACGTTAATATTCGTGGGCCTGGTGGTAGTGACGGATTGCTCAACTTGTAAGGTCTTATTGGATTGATCTTGCAGGGACGCGGTTCCAGGAAATAGCTCCACCGTATAGACCGTACCCGAAACCGACACAGGTGGTCAGGTAGAGTATACCAAGGCGCTTGAGAGAACTATGTTGAAGGAACTCGGCAAATTGCACGCGTAACTTCGGAAGAAGCGTGACCCCTTCGCACGCAAGTGTGGTGGGGTGGCACAGACCAGGGGGTAGCGACTGTTTATCAAAAACACAGGGCTCTGCGAAGTCGCAAGACGACGTATAGGGTCTGACGCCTGCCCGGTGCTGGAAGGTTAAGAGGAGAGGTGCAAGCTTTGAATCGAAGCCCCAGTAAACGGCGGCCGTAACTATAACGGTCCTAAGGTAGCGAAATTCCTTGTCGGGTAAGTTCCGACCTGCACGAATGGCGTAACGACTTCCCCGCTGTCTCCAACATAGACTCAGTGAAATTGAATTCCCCGTGAAGATGCGGGGTTCCTGCGGTCAGACGGAAAGACCCCGTGCACCTTTACTATAGCTTTACACTGGCATTCGTGTCGGCATGTGTAGGATAGGTGGTAGGCTTTGAAGCGGGGACGCCAGTTTCCGTGGAGCCATCCTTGAAATACCACCCTTATCGTCATGGATGTCTAACCGCGGTCCGTTATCCGGATCCGGGACAGTGTATGGTGGGTAGTTTGACTGGGGCGGTCGCCTCCGAAAGAGTAACGGAGGCGCGCGATGGTGGGCTCAGACCGGTCGGAAATCGGTCGTCGAGTGCAATGGCATAAGCCCGCCTGACTGCGAGACTGACAAGTCGAGCAGAGACGAAAGTCGGTCATAGTGATCCGGTGGTCCCGCGTGGAAGGGCCATCGCTCAACGGATAAAAGGTACGCCGGGGATAACAGGCTGATGACCCCCAAGAGTCCATATCGACGGGGTTGTTTGGCACCTCGATGTCGACTCATCGCATCCTGGGGCTGGAGCAGGTCCCAAGGGTATGGCTGTTCGCCATTTAAAGCGGTACGTGAGTTGGGTTCAGAACGTCGTGAGACAGTTCGGTCCCTATCTGCCGTGGGTGTAGGAATATTGACAGGATCTGTCCCTAGTACGAGAGGACCGGGATGGACATATCTCTGGTGGACCTGTTGTCGTGCCAACGGCATAGCAGGGTAGCTACATATGGAATGGATAACCGCTGAAGGCATCTAAGCGGGAAACCAACCTGAAAACGAGTATTCCCTATCAGAGCCGTGGAAGACGACCACGTTGATAGGCCGGGTGTGGAAGCGCAGCAATGTGTGAAGCTTACCGGTACTAATAGCTCGATTGGCTTGATCGTTCTCATTGATCAATGCTCATGACTGTCATCAGACAGAAATGACGCCTAGACGTGTTTAAAAGAAAACAGGCGAATGCCTGCCAGCTTCTCAATTTGTTGCGCTTCGCTGACCTGGTGGTTATGGCGGGGCGGCTGCACCCGTTCCCATTCCGAACACGGCCGTGAAACGCCCCAGCGCCTATGGTACTTCGTCTTAAGACGCGGGAGAGTCGGTCGCTGCCAGGTCTGCCAAGCGCAACAAAAAATCTTCTCTGAACGAAAACGGCCCAGGCCGAAACAAAAGGGCCGCCTAAAGCGGTCCTTTCTGCTATAATCGGCCGACTGAAATTTGAGGGCATTCACCAGACATATAATGGTGCGTCCCTTACAGGAGACAAAACCCATAGGGTTTTGCTCCGGAATGACGACGGAAACGTCGTACGGGAGCAACCGCTTCGCAGTTGCCCCGGCACTACGACAAACCGCTGCGCGGTTCGTCGATGTCAGGATGAGGCGAAGGAGCCTCACCTTGAGGACGCGGGGTGGAGCAGCCCGGTAGCTCGTCAGGCTCATAACCTGAAGGCCGCAGGTTCAAATCCTGCCCCCGCAACCA
>NZ_JACIAH010000040.1 GCF_014194695.1 Rhizobium sp. BK399
TGTTCGTCTGTGAAACGGCTGCGCTTCATTCCCTGGTCCTCTCAATGGGCCAGAGCTTACTTCAAAATGGATTATTTCAACGGGGCAAGGTCACCGTGCTTAACTGGGAGCGACCATGAAACAAGCCCTGATCGTAACATCGATAGCGGTCGCCCTGGTCGCGATCGCGGCAACGTACGCGTTGCCTTCCTTCAACGCGACCGGCCATTCTCAGATAGTCAACTCTCGTTAACATGATCGCGGTCTTCGCCTTTCGTTGATGAGAATGCCACACGACGCGACCACAATGTGATCTCGAGCGCGATCCGCGGCAGCAGACCAGGAGCCAACAGGACAAAGCATTCATAAGCCAGGACATACGCAGCCGCCTCAGGTCGAGGTTTCTTTCCAATCTCGCGGGATAGCAAGTCGGCGAACCGTTCCAATACGCTAGGTCTGCTACTCAACTCGAAAATGGCGAAGAGCGACGACGAAATCGTCGCTCTTGGCGTTTTCGGCTGGCGACGTTATCCGTCAATTCTGAAGCCTACCTTCATCACAACCTGATGGTGTTCAACTGCGCCGTCCCTGATATGTCCCCGGATCTGGTCGACTTCGAACCAATCTAGATTTCGCATGGTCTTTGACGCGCGCGCGATTGCCGTGTCGATGGCTTCAGTTATTGAAACCTTGAAGGTGCCGACCAGTTCGACCTTCTTGTAGACGTGATCGCTCATTTTGCTTCCTTCCTTCAGTGTTTCAGGTTCAGGCAAGTCTTGAGACGCTGCGCTGCACAAAAGGAACGAAGACAACCTTTCAATGTCGAACGCCTTTGAAACTCTCACATGATTTTGGTCGCGTGCCAATGTCAGCGTTGTCGCCGGGAAGTTCGAAGTGGACATTGTCGAGAAAAAATCCCGGCAGCGCAGCCATGCCCCTTTCAGCGCTCAAAATGTGAAGAGGGGCGCTTCCAGCTGGCCCCAAAGCTGCCGTGTTTCGGGTGAATCTGTCATGGGGCGACTCAGGGGAGGAGCACGCGCATGGTTTCAACGGGCGATTGGACATTTGGACTCGAAATCTGGCTGCCAGGGGTTCCAAATCCGATAGACATCAGAGGAACAGACGAAGCATCGGCGTTGTTGGCAGAGAAATGGCCGGTTACGTTCGGATCGGCGTTTGAGCGAGCTCTTAGCGCTTGCGCCGCAGTACTTGATGGGACGATGCACCCAGACAGTGCGAAGCGGGCCCTGATCGATGCGGCCGAAGCGATCGGCGTCTCGTGGAGGGACCGGGTCTATCATGTGCCGGCCCGCAGTGAGGTGTTTGCTCGCGGTCCTTCCATCAGCCGCAGCCATTGAGCTGCGTCGGGGGATGACAGTATAATCTGGGGAGGAGGAGGCGAGGTGACGGATCTCGCGATACGCTATTCAAATGGCGCCGCTCAGCTCAGACTGAGCTGGTGACCCAGCGGCTTGCTTAAAGACCTGCTCATGGCAGACTTCACGGGACCTGTTCGTCCGCGCTGCCCCGGCCGGGGCATGCTGTCGATCACGGCATTGTTCCGCGCAATGACTGCGCCGCGGGATGGAATTTAAGTATAGCTATGCGTGTATTGGCCTTCGGGAAAATCCTGGAAGCCGAGGGACCAGCATTTGCCAGGCCAAATATAATCCACTCGCCGTTCCAACGGTCGGTACAGCGCAGTATAGAGAGTTGGATAAAAAATACTGTTGGAGTAAAGCGGCGGCTGGAGAAACAGCTGTTGGAATTGCGGAAGGGACATGCTCGGGTCTTCCAATGCGCGCTGAATTGCTGCCAGGCGCGTCATTGATGACGTCGAGGGTCTTGTCCACCGTTGATGGTTCGTACACGCCTTCGCTCGAGATACGACCGGGCGTTGATGCGGGCCGAGCAACAAGGTCGCGTAGGAACCCGAACGGTCCAGGACGGTTACATTCTGTGGTAGCGCTATGGGAATTCTGCAAAGGGCAGCGACTGCTTGATTTATAGTGTGGCACGTCTCGAGAATGTAGCGGATCACCAGGATAATGGAAAAGCCAACACCCTGAGTGCGGCCCCCGCCAAGAGTGACACTCGCGACGAGTCCTTCTTCGTTCATACCATCTACACAACCTCCCCAAGGTCTTTGCGCCTTTCCAATGACCCTCAGATTCGACCAGGCGGTCATTTCGAAGCGATCGGAAACAATCGCCGGCGGATAGTCAAAGTTTCGCAGTAATGCCGGGCCTTCCGACCCAAGCCAGACCGCCTGACTACAGCCGTAGCGTTCTGGCGCGGGTCGGTAGTGACTGAGCATTCGATGCGCCACGTCGTCATCTCCGACGAGGGAGCATGCCTCGTCATAGGCGGGTGCCAGCTCCGGCATGAACCGAAGCAACGCTGCACGGCATTCCTTTGCAGTTGGGACTGGGGATCGGGCTTGCCCGAAGTACCACTTTTCCGCCTCCTCGCGACCGGCAACAAATCTGGAAAGCCAGGCCTTGCCGGGTCGGTCTTCCTTAACGGCCGCAAATGTCTTGTCCATGGCTGGATTATAGGAAGTCACACGCGTTGCTGACAAGGCGTGGGCGCCGGTATAGGCGTCGTGAGGAATACAGAAAAGAACCAGCAAGGCTCGACTGGAACTTAGGAGACCATGCCCGGCTGGCATCGTCCATGGAGCAAGCCGAAGATGGGTTGTCGACCATGGGAACGCTGGGGCTCGCTGATGCGAGAGCTTGGCTCATTGAACCCAAGCGCCCCGTATTCGCCTCAGGTGACGATGTTCAGACCGGATATGGCAACAGCGTTTCACGTCTGCCAAGCGCCAACGAATAACAAACGACGAGCCCTATTTCACCTGAGGAGCGCTGAACGGACGACGCAGCGAATGATCTCGACGACGAGCAGTACACGGAAAGTCACGGGTATCATCTAATGATCGTAATGCGGGCGTTTCAGTCAGCCAAGCCGCGGCTGCTCCAATCAAGCAATGCGAGAAGACCGGAAAAACCGGCTTTCTCGTCCAGGTCCCCCCGAAACGCCGTCCTATTCCCTTCGAGGCGCGCCTCGTTTTGCAGACAAGGGTGAAGACATGTCAAGAATATGCGGAAGACCCAGGCGACCAATGGGTTTCACTGCCGTTCCTCAGCGTGCTTGCGCTTTTCGTTCTCCTGCTCGTATGGGTATTGCTCGAGCATACGGTCTATGGTCGTCGCTCTATGCGTTGGCGGGAACGCCGAAGCTGCAAGGCTCGTCGGTGTGCGTGTGCGGCTCCTTCGATTTTCGGCGGTTGGCCTGACCGGTCTCGGGGGCGGCAACCGCAGGTCTGATGATGCAAGCCGGGTCGCCTCCGCCAACCCGACCCAAGGAAGCGGTTTGATGCTTTCTGCAATAGCGGCCGTCTTCCTGGGAATGACCATGAGTGAGGAAGGCGAGCCCGCGTCCTGGCGACGTTGTCGGGAGTTTCATTCTCGGCGGCTCGACAATGGCCTGACGCAGATGAGCGTCGATTCCTACGTGCGCGAGATTCTCGTGGGATCAACTATCATCCTCGCCGTCGCCTCATCCAGCTTGAGCAAGCTTAGCCAAAAGGAGTGGCCACTCCCCATACGGACTGTTCTCAACAGCATCCGCAGGAGGGGATCATAACGGCTCCGTTATGGCTGAGCCGGCGCCAGAAATTTGCGCGGCATCCAGACCGTGGCGTAACAAGCGCTCTCGGGACCGACACTATCTTTCTGTGTATAACGTGACTGAAAGGCGGCCTCGACAGTGCCATGAGGTCAACTACACCGGCTTTTTTTTACAACGAGCACGATCACTTCCGACAAGACCACGAATCGCCTGCAATCAGCCATCTCAAGAGGAGATTTCGCTTTGCCAGTGATCAAGCTGTTCACCAGGAGGTGTCTTGTTCCGTGCCTGCCTTTTTGGCGCAAGCACGACCGCGCAGTCGGCTGAAAGACCCCAACGACGTTGTAAGTCGATCGGTCGGCGACCGCTTCCACCATAGTTAAAATCGTCACTGGACCACTCGACCTTCCATTGATAACCGCGCGGCGGGGCGAGCAGAGGATCGGGCCGACTGTGAATTGCAAGGTCGTGACCGAGATTGACTAAAAGCAGACGCTGTTCGTCCGGCTTATCAGAAAAAAACCGCAACAGGAGCGCGGACGTCTCCAACACACTCCCGTCAACAATGAGCTTCCGCCCTTCGTCATATCCGGAGAAGATATTATTTCGCCGAAGCGCGAGGAGATCCCTATGGAGCGCAACGAGGTGGTCATTCCGCTCATATTCATCCCACTTTAGTTTTGATCGTTCAAACGTTAGCGGATCGGACGGCGCAGCCATGCGGTTTTCGAAGTCGGGATCCTTTAGGCTTGGGAACTGTTTCAAGAACGCAACTCTGCCCTTTCTTACGAGATCAATCATCTCCCCACGACTATCCGCGAAGTAAAAGAAAGGCGTCGTCGCGCCGAACTCCTGGCCTTGAAAAAGCATGGGGGTCTGCGGACCGAGGAGGAGCAGGGCGGTTAGTGCTCGAAACCGCGCCGGCGACGTCAGCTCAGTTATCCGCAAGCCTCTTGCAGAATTCGCGATCTGGTCATGATTTTGCAAAAAGTGGACGAAGTGTTCGTGGTGGAGGTCAAAGCCGGGTGTGCCACGTGGGGCGTCCTGCCAATCGTAGCGCTGGCCCTGAAACAGGTAGCCATGTTTCGCGGCCGATACGAACTCTTGGGCATGACCGCGGTGATCGTGATAATAGGCTTCCCTCCTTCCGGTAGCGGCCACCATGGCAGAGTGATGGAAGTCATCATTCCAGGCAGCGTCCAGACCCAAGCCTTCCGCATCGCTTGCGCGGAGAAGACTTGTGTCCTGCGGTTCGTTCTCTGCCAAGAGGTAGATCGATCGCCGGCCTCCTGCTTTCCGTGCCTCACGAGCGATCAACGTGACGATGTGATCCTCACTGGCATCGAAGAGCGCCTGGGTGGCGTCCAATCGTAGGCCGTCCAAATGGTACTCATCGATCCAGTATGCGGCGTTCTTAGCTATAAACTCGCGCACACCCTGGCAATTCCTTCCGTCGAAGTTGAGAGAGCTACCCCACTCGTTGGAATAGCGATCGGTAAAGTAATCCTCTGAAAATGCTCGAAAGCTCTCGCCAACGCCGAAATGGTTGTAGACGACGTCGAGGATGATGCCGATTCCCGCCTGATGGGCCTGATCTATAAACGATCGCAATTCATCCGGGCGGCCGTACAAGCGTGTCGGCGCATAGGGAAGTACTCCGTCATAGCCCCACCCGAACTCACCGAGAAACTCGTTGACTGGCATCATCTCCAAGCATGTGATGCCGAGGTCTTTGAGGAGCGGTAGCTTTTGCGCTGCGGCTTCATAGGTTCCCTCCGGCGTGAATGTCCCAATATGCATTTCGTAGAGGACCTGCCCATCTGGAGATATACCTGGCCAAGCCGTATCCCGCCATCGAAAGGACCTGTAATCCACGAGCATTGACGGCCCCGCTGGGCCCCCGGGTTGAAAGCGCGATGCGGGGTCGGGCAGACATTGTGGCGTCTCCCCGAGGCGGAACTGGTAAAGTGCGCCAATCTGCAAACCCTCGACGTCGACACAAAAGTAGCCCCCTTCCTCTCGCCGCATCGGGTATTCTCCTCCTGCCATGAGAACGACCGACATGGTTTGGTGAGATGGTGCCCAAACGCGAAACGACGCAACACGATCAACGATCTCGGCCCCAACCGGGTATCGTCTTTGTGATCCTCCCGTCGCTCTTGATTCGCGATCGACTTGCATTTGCTTGACGTCCTCTGCTGCGGTCTGGCCATTGAAAACGTCAGCAACAGGGCGTTGTTCCGGCGGAGGATCTTAGGCCGTAAACTCATAAATTCTCTTGGCGTATTGCGTTCCGCGTGATTCAAGGCTTCCGAATTAGGAGCTATGATGACACGCCGCCGCTACGAACTCACCGACCACGAGTGGTCAATCATTTCGTCCCTACTGCC
>NZ_JACIAH010000041.1 GCF_014194695.1 Rhizobium sp. BK399
GCGGCGATCGACGCCAACAGCGGGATGGATGGGGTGCAGCACTTCTCGCTGGCCTCTGGTGGTGCGCTGACGGCGGCCGGCCAGGTGGTGGTGACCCATGAAGTGCTGAACGGCGACGAGTTCACGGTGATCCACGGCAATGTCGACAGCAACACCGATGCCGACTTCACGCTGATGCTGAAGGGCAACCACAACCTGACGGCCAGCGACTTCAACGGCGTCTCCTGAGGGGTCGAGCGCGCCTCCCCGACCGGGCTTCCCGGTCGGGGATTATCTGTTTTGGGGGGATGCGGTGACGAAGAAGACGTGCGAGCCCCAATGCAAGATCACCGGATTGCACGGCATCCTGTCCTATCGTTAGGGACTGTGGGGATCCCCAGATTCTTGGCGACCACGACCGAGCTACGCAGCGCCAGTATGTTTCGTGCTCGTCCGTTTCTGGCGCGACGCCGTCACGAATCGCTGCTCCTGCTAGTGGTCGCTTCGGGGTTCTCAAAGGCAGTCTTATTGCACGTGTCGGGCGACGCCAGATTGCAATTTGGGCCTGCTATGCAGTCCCTGCTCAAGTTACGGTCTCCTTGGCGTCGCACTGGCGGCCCCTTGAAAATTGACCTCTACAAGACAGCACTGCGGCTTAGCCGTACGCCTTCGACAATGAGAGAAAAATCCGAAGCAGTGTTTTGCAGCCCACAAAATATTACAAAGCAAGAAGCGGGTTACCGTCTGCGAAAGTCTTTTTGATCCAAACGTCGCTACCTCCGTACAACTCGTGTCAGCTTCAGCAACAGCTGACAGCGCCGGCAATACCCCTCCGTCGGCTGGCCCGCGTTTCGACACCGAGACGCGGGCTCCTCGCAGTAGCGCGTTCGCCACGACACAGAATTTTCGCCCTCGGCTCGCAGGAAAACCCGAGCAATCGTGCGGCTCAGCCCGGACGCGGTGATCAAGGAAGAGACCCGCCTCGGGGAATGAGGCTTTCTGGAACCGCCGTTAGCTCCTGGAACCACGGCACCTTACGGAATCCGACGGTTCAACGACGCAAAACTTTCGGCATGTGACATTATCACGCGTCAGGCAGCCGGTCCTGTGCGGCGGCTATCGTCTGGGCCGGCGCGTTCCCCCTATCGAAGATCTGATAGAGGCACAGCTTGATCGACGAAATTTCGATATCCGTGGTGGCAGCGATGACCGGGTCCTCAGCGGCCCAGCGTCGCATCGTGTAGACCGAATGCCCGATCGCACCCGACGCGGCAGATCAAACGTCCCACAATTCATAAGGACCCAATCCGCCCGGAGATGTTAGCGAGCGCAAGCATAAACGGACGTAAACCTGCGTACTGTTCTCGTGGTCGAAGACGAACCGCTCATTCGGCTCACGCTGATCGAAGAGCTTGAAGATGCAGGTTTTCAGGTGCTGGAGGGGGAACGGCAGAGGATGTTATGGAGGTCATCACGGACCAGACAATTCATCTCCGGTTCACCTCCAGATGCCAGGCAAGCTTTCAGGTATCGACCATGCTCATATGGTCGCGGATCGTTTTCCGCAGGGCGGCACCATCGTTCCTTCAGACAGGCTGATACTCGAGGACGGCAACCTACCAGCTTCTTTCGAATTTTTTCAAAAGCCGTATAGTTTCGTGGCGATCATCCACCGACTCCATACCCTGTCGTGATTACGGACAGTTGTCGGTTTGAGGAACGCTCGTGGATTCTCCTGGAGATAGGGTTTGTTGATGCCTCAGACGAACCTGATCAGGCTCGGTCGTAGGTAAAGGACGTCAGAAGTGTCGTAACGAAGTTGCTGGCCCGTTCTTTGACCAGCGTCTCAGTCCATTCGTCCGTGCCGCGAAGCCTCAAGTCCGTGTGGATACTATCAACGGCTGCTTCTTCAATTCGCTTAATGTGCGTATTGAATGCTTCTTCCCCGCTCCCATGGTACATGTCGCGTATGACCATGCGCAGGATTTCCTGGATCGCAATTTGCCAGGCCGTATTGATCGCCTGCAGCTCGTGTGTATCCGGTGGCATGGAAATGCTCCTTGGGGCATGAGTTATTTCGACAAGGTTGCCGGAATCCTTTGGGTTGAAAATGCAAGCCCCACGGGTGATCACCTCCCAGGGATTTAAGCTTGCCTCGCCTTGCGGTTCGCATAGCGGCGATCGCGCTCGGCCTTTCGAGCGGCCTCGTCTTCGACAACCCTCGCGATCCGTTCGTTCTCGGCGGTCTTGCGTGCCTCCGTCTCAGCCGCCGCTGCAGCCTCTGTGGCCGCTTGCTCTTCAGCCGCTTCGGCCTCGCGTCGCGTGCGCTCTTCAAGCTTCAGACGATCCCGTTCAGCGCGGCGCGCATCGCGCGCTTCAGCAAGCGTGACGCGCTCGGCTTGCCTGGCAAGGCGGGAAGGATCGGGCTCGGTTATAGCGGTTCGGTAAGCATTCAGAAGAGCTGCCTTTGCGTCGGCGGCAGCAGAGCGTCGGTCAGCAAGTTCATTGTTTCTGGAGTATCTCAAATAGGTATCCTCATCGTGGCAATGGCGGTTCAGTACGCCTTGGCGCATTTGGCAACGAGCTCGGCTTGCTCTTTCGCAAGTCGGGCCTCACGAAGCCGCAACGTTTTTTCCTCTCGCGCCTGCTCGGCCGACTGAAGCTCTTCCCGCACGCTATTCTTGGAGAAGAATTCGGCCTTTATCTTGCCGAACCCGATCTCGGCCTGTTGGCGAGATTTACTGTATGTCTCTGTCATGGATTCCCCGATGTTTCGAGATGGCCCGAAAAGGAAAAGGCCAGGCGAACCGCCTGGCCTCAAACTGATAACGTACTTCCAGCGATGCCAGTACATCCGTGGTCAAAGGGAAGCAGATATCGATTATGCGGACTGCAGATTTGTAGCAGACATCTTGCCTGACTTCATGTCGCGCTCGAGCTCGAAGCCGACCTTTTGGCCTTCGACGAGTTCGCGCATTCCTGCACG
The DNA here is from genome assembly GCF_014194695.1 of Rhizobium sp. BK399. Classification (GTDB taxonomy): domain Bacteria; phylum Pseudomonadota; class Alphaproteobacteria; order Rhizobiales; family Rhizobiaceae; genus Rhizobium. The sequence continues at coordinate 2,966 of NZ_JACIAH010000041.1, forward strand.
CTCGACAGCAGAGATGTGAACGAACGCGTCAGCGCCGCCGTTGTCGGGTTGGATGAAGCCGAAGCCTTTGGTGGAATTGAACCATTTAACTGTGCCGGTGGTCATGATGAACCCTTTCAAAGCATAGAATGAAAAACCGCGAAGCCGATGCCGCGCGGGTGTGAACCGACTATTTTTGAAACGGAAGTTCGCTTAAAGCGCGGTGCCAATCGCGCGGTGAACAAAGCTCGGCAAGCAAAAGATCGATGGCCTACATATACGAGATCGCGTAAACTGCGTCAACGTTTAGTTTTTAAAAACTACGAATAACATCCATAGGTTGATCGGCATTCGAGCCGGGGGTGGTCGTAAACCTCGATAAAATTGCGGCAAACCATCGATCCCCAGGTCGTCGAAATACCGAACAAATTTCGCGGCGCCAGAAGCAAGGTAAAACAGATCACCGAGCAAGGCCGCGCTACCCTGCCGTCCGAAAGAGACGGACCAGTTCATGGGCGCGACCAAGAGTGGTCATGCGCTGCGTCAGCTGCATTATCATCTCTTCCTTGGTGTCGGTTGACCGCGATGTGATCTGGGTGAGGACGGAAACCAGACCAAGCAGGTTTTGCATGCGATGGCTCATTTCGCGAGCAGCTCATGACCTTCCTCCGCCAGCTTGCGCCCGGTGACATCCAGGAAAATGCCAATCATTGTTTTGATCGCGGTATCGCCCTCGTTGCCCTTGCCTCGTGCAGCCGGGCTTGGCGTCACTTTCTAGAGGGCTGCGTTGGTTTCCCCGATGCCCTGACTAGCCGAATTGTACTTTTTGTAAGTCCAGCCTACGCTTGGCAGCCTAAGTTGAGTATCGGGCCTCGACCTCAGATCAAAAGCGACGCCATTCTTCATTCAAAGGTTTGCGTGAGTTTCAGGGCAATGCAGCTGTCGATCCGCTACGGACTCCGCATTCTTGGTTTAGTCGGGCCTAGGCGTAATCGGACCGCGGCGCTCTCCACATCCGAGGTTGCTTCCAGCTCTCGAGCTGTGATGCGGGGTTCGAGTCCCTGCCCCGGCTACGAAGTCTCGATCCTGCGACGAGGATGCTTTCGAGTTCACTCAAAGTGAACCGAAACCTTTTCCGCGCGTTTGTGCGCGCGAAGGAGATCTCGCCATGGTGGAAGCATTGTCAATTGCGCTCTTGCACTATCCAGCAGCCTGCCGTCCGGCTGCGCGAGACGCTGCACATTCCCCGTGTCCACCGATGTGCAGGACGCGATCGTTGCGTTTTGAGGTTGCTGATCATGACCGATCGAGCTCCTGACCAACCAGAGGACAATCTACCCGGTGGGAATCGGCAATCCCTGGCGGATTACCTTTGGAAAATCGTAGGCATTGCTGCTTTGGTGGTCAGCGTCTGGCTACTTTCACGTGAACTACGGAGTTTGTCATTTGCCGAGATTGGCACCAAGCTCGCCTTGCTACCGACCGGGACCTGGATCGGTAGCGGACTCTCCGCGCTCGTCGCCTACGCTCTGCTGGGCTTCTACGACAGACTCGCCCTGACCTATCTTGATCGCAAAGTCAGTCCGCTATTCGCACATGCCTGCGCTGCCGCGACATACGCCTTCGCTCACGTGGTTGGTGCCTCGGTCTTCTCAGGCGCGGTCATAAGGTATCGCGCCTATTCATCGAAGGGCTTGACAGGAAGAGAGATCGCGGCCCTCGTCGCTTTCTGCGCGTTCACTTTCGCGCTCGGAGTTGTAACCGTCATGGGTACCGTACTTGTCGCGCAGCCATCGATCGTTGATCGTTTTCTCGGTAGGTTGCCAATTGAGGTTAGCAGCGGGGCCGGAATTATCCTGCTTGGGTTCGTCGCGCTATTCCTGCTGATTTCCCTGCTACCAAAGACGTCCCTCGGGGCCCGCTTAACGGTTATCAATTATCCTTCGTTTCCCATTGCCGCAGGACAGATCGTCGTGTCGTCCGCGGAAATCATCGCAGCTACCCTGATCATATACCTGGCGCTGCCTACGACTTCAAATCCTGGACTTTCCATCGTCGCGGGTGTCTTCGTGTTTTCCTTCGCTGCGGCCATCGCCTCGCACTCGCCTGGTGGGCTCGGCGTATTCGAATTAGGTTTCATCACCGGCTTGCCAGAGCTTCCCGAAGCAGACGTTCTGGCAGCCTTGCTGGTCTTCAGGCTTTTCTATTTTGTTCTGCCATTCGTTTTTTCGCTGGGCGCCATTTCCGTTTTCGAACTGCGGCGCAAGAGGTGAAGCCATTAGGGTAAAGCTTTGCATCGTCGCAACCCATGAAGGTCAGCCGACATGAGGAAGCCACGCTTCGGCAATCGCGTAGGCCGCGATAGCGGCCATGCGCTGCTCCCCAGGAACCGCCCGTGATGACCTGAGCCCGTGCCCGTCGAATGCGGGATAGTGGTGCGGCCGCTGAAAGCGGCGACCGGATGTGATGAGGTGGAACGGCCCGCTCCGACAGCATCTAGTGCTAAAAACGTGGTCGTTGCTTGAACGCCACAAAGGAGGGACCG
>NZ_JACIAH010000042.1:0-1185 GCF_014194695.1 Rhizobium sp. BK399
TGGACGAAGACCTCGACGGGCATTCCGGGGATGAGCTTGTTGTCCTTGAGGAGGTTCTGGTCGTTAAGCGACAGGGAGGCGAGGTAGTAGGGCTGGCCGGTGGCGCGGTCGAGGGTGGTTGCGGCGGCGACGACGTCGACCTTGCCGTGCAGTTCCGGGGTGGTGCGCTGGTTGAAGGCGGTGAAGCGCATGCGGGCCGGCTGGCCGGGTGAGACGCGGTCGATGTCGACGGGGGGAATGCGGACCTCGATGCTGAGGTGCTCGCTTTTCGGGACGACCGACATGACGGTGGCGCCCGGCGCGATGATGCCGCCGATGGTGTGGACCTGCAGGTCATAGACGAAGCCGTCGACGGGGGCGCGCACCTCCATGCGGGTGAGGCGGTCGCGGGCGGCGATCTCGCGCTCGTTGAGCTCGGCGATCTTGGCGAGCAGGTTGACGATCTCGGTCTGCGCCTCCTTGCGGGTGGTCTGGTCGATGGAGATGAGCTTCATGTTGAGCTCGCTGATCTCGCCCTCGGCCTCGGCGACCTTGGCGATCAGCTCGCCGCGGCTGCCCTCGATGCGGGCGCGCTGGCGCAACAGGTCGCGCTTCTGCGAGATCGGCACCAGCTGGCTCGCGAGCAGCTTCTCGGTCTTGGCGAGCTCCTGCTCGACGATCTCGGCCTCGCTGTCGTTGGAGCGGCTCTGCGCCTTGAAGCCGCGCACCTGCTCGTCGAGCTGGACGATCTGCAGGCGCAGCTGTTCCTTCTGGTTGGCGACCATGCGGCGGTTGGCCTCAAACAGCCTGGTCTCGCCTGATATCACCGCGGCGGACAGGTCGAGCGCCGCGAAGTCGACGGTGTCTGCCTCGTCGCGCTCGGCCACCAGCCTGGCATGGGCGGCGGTCAGCTGCTGCAGCTGCGCCTTGACGATCGACAGCTCGACGCGGGTCTGGGTGTCGTCGAGGACGAGCAGGACGTCGCCCTTTTTGACGACGGTGCCGTTGTCGACGCGGATGGCGGCGATGATGCCGCCGTCGCGGTGCTGGATGGTCTTGACCTGCTCGGAGACGACCACCTGGCCATGGGTGATGACGGCGCCCGACAGCTTCGCCTGGGCGGCCCAGCCGCCGATGCCGAAGACCAGCACGCCGGCCAGTGCCGAGGAGGCGACGATGCGCGAGGTGATGCCGAACTGCCGGGCG
>NZ_JACIAH010000042.1:1283-2421 GCF_014194695.1 Rhizobium sp. BK399
GGACAGGCGTCACGCCTGTCCCATCGGCTGGCTGTCGGCCGTGACCTGGCCGGGCTCGATGGCGGCGAGGATGAAGTCCTCAGCGGTCAGCTCGTGATGGCCGCGCAGCAGGATCTGCAGGTCGTCGTCATGGTCGAGGTCGACGATGGTGCGTACGACGGTGCGGGTGTCGTCGCCGAGCGCCTCGTAGTAGAAGGTGACCGAGCCGATCTGCGGCGTGTCGCCGTCGATCTGCAGGCCGGCGAAGGTCAGCGTGCCGTACTGGCCAAGCGCGGAGAGATCGATGCGGTCGCCGACGCCGAAGTCGACGATCTCATCATGGCCGGCGCTGTCGTTCGCAAGGCTTGCGAGCGACTGGAAGACGAAGACGTCGTTGCCGTCGCCGCCGACCAGCACGTTGACCCGGGCCGAGGCGATGATCGTGTCGTCGCCGGAGCCGCAGCTGGCATTCTCGACGTCGAGGAGTGCGTCGTCGCCGATCTCCGCACCGGAGGCTTCGCCGCGCTCGAGATCGATGACGACACCGAGCACGGTGGCCGAGGCATCGTAGCAATCGCTGCCGCTGCCGCCATCCATCCGGTCGTCGCCGTCATCACCGCCGTTGCCGCTACGGGCGAGCACGATGAAGACGTCGTCGCCGGAACCGCCGTCGAGCCGGTCGTCGCCGTCGCCGCCGACCAGGTGGTCGTCGCCACTGCGCCCGGCCACCTGATCGTCGCCACCCCCGCCATAAAGGATGTCGGTGCCGCTGCCGCCGGAGAACCGATCGTCGCCGGAGCCGCCATGAATGGTCTCGAAGCCAAGGATCGTATCGCGGCCGATCTCCTCGCCCTCGGCATAGCCGGCCTCGATGTCGGCGATCACCATCTTGACCAGCGCCGACAGGTCGAGCGTGTCGCAGCCGGCCCCGCCGTCATAGACGTCGTTGCCGTCGGCGGCCGGAGTGGCGAGCACGACGACGACATCGTCGCCAGCCCCGCCCGAGACCACATCGTCGCCGGCCCCGCCGGTCAGCTGGTTGTCGCAGGCGTCGCCGCCAATCGTATCGTCATGGGCGCTGCCGATGACGTTCTCGATGCCATCAAGGCTGTCGCTGCCGATATCGGCGCCGGTGGCGGTGCCGGATGCAAGGTCGACG
>NZ_JACIAH010000042.1:2518-4042 GCF_014194695.1 Rhizobium sp. BK399
GATGGTTGTCGTTGCCGTCGCCACCAATCGTGTCGTCGTCGGCGCTGCCGATGACGTTCTCGATGCCATCAAGGCTGTCGCTGCCGATATCGGCGCCGGTGGCGGTGCCGGATGCCAGGTCGACATTAACGGCTGCCGTCGCGCCACTGGCGTCATAGGTGTCGCTGCCCTCGCCGCCGACATAGGTGTCGTTGCCGTCGGAGGCGGGGGTGGAGGTCGACGTACCCGTGGCCGATGCCGCCTGGCGCAGGTCCTCGCTGAGCAGCCCGACCCGGAAGGTATCGCTGCCGTCGCCGCCGAGCGCCACGTCCTTGCCGAGACCGCCGGTCAGCACGTCATTGCCGGCGCCGCCTTCCAGCAGGTCGTCGCCGGCCTCGCCGAAGAGCTGATCGTCGCCGTCATCCCCCATCAGGTGGTCGTTGCCGGCGCCGCCGAACAGCCGGTCGTCGCCCCCCTCGCCGATCAGGCTGTCATTGCCTTCGTCGCCGAACAGGTCGTCATTGCCCTCGCCGCCGAACAGCACGTCGTTGCCAAGCCCGCCGAACAGACGGTCGTTGCCGGCCTCGCCATGGATCAGGTCGTCGCCGTCGCCGCCGAAGACGGTGTCGTCGCCGGACCCGGCAAACACCACGTCGCGGCCCTCGCGGGCATGGACGAAGTCGTCGCCAGCCTTCAGCGAGATGATGTCGTCCTCAGGCGTGCCGAGCAGCCGGTCGTCACCGTCGGTGCCGGCAATCTCGTGCGGCCCCCCCTTCAGGAGCGACAGGCTCGACTGCGTGACGATGCTGCCCTTGCCGTCGCTCACCTGGTAGGTGAAGGTCACCGGGCCGCTCACCCCGCGCGCCGGCGTATAGAGCCAGACACCGTCGCCATAGGCGGTGATCGCCCCGCTCGAGGCCGTCAGGTTGCGCACGCTCAGCTCATCGCCGTCCGGATCGTAGGTCTTGGCCAAGAGATCGTCGAGGAAGATCAGCATCGACAGGTTGACAAGGCCGTTGGCCAGAACGTTGCGGCCGAGCGACACCGGCAGCCGGTTGGCGCGGGTCTCGTCATCGTCGTCGTCGCCGCCATCGCCGCCATGCTGGCCAGGGCCGCCCGGCAGTGCCCCCCCGCCATGACCGTTGCCATCACCGTCGCGACCATCGCCGGGACCGCGGCCACGACCATGGCCGCCGCCGCCGCCACCGTGGCGGGCCCGACCAGGATTGGGGAAGTGGAAGTTCTCGCCGTTGATGCCGATGCGGCCGTCATTGTCGTTGGCGTTGAAGGCCCGCATCACCGTGTCGGCAAGGTTCGGATTGCGCGGCAGCGGCAGGTCCTCGAAGCTCAGCCGCACCGAGGCGACATGGCGCTTGCGGATGACGCCCGAGGTGCTCGCCATCAGCTCATCGGTCATGTCGCGCAGGAAGGCGGCGACATCATCGATCGCCGCCAGATTGGTGGCCTCGGGACCGGGCGGCTCCACCGGCTCCGGGCCGGCCGCCTTCTGCTCATGCGCCGGCTCGGGCTTGTCCTTGCCGCTGC
>NZ_JACIAH010000043.1 GCF_014194695.1 Rhizobium sp. BK399
CGCGCCTGTGGCGTCGACCCTCTGATCTGGCTACGACACGCGCTCACTGAGTTGCCGCAGCGAGACGACGACGCCGACATCGGCGACCTGCTACCGATCAACTTCTCGAAAACATCCACCGCCTAACAGAGCCGGATCTCGGTACGGATGCGAGGCGAGCGGTGCAGCAGCCGTCAATGCGCATCGAAAATCGCGCTTACCATCATTATACGACACCGGCCTTGCGCAGCCCTTCCATGACGAGCTCGAAATCGGCGGGGTTCTTGAAGGGCAAGACTTTGCGGCGGTATTCCAAGGAGTAGTCGGGATTGACGCGCAGCACCTCTTGCCACGTCGCCCGAGCCTCTTCGAAACGGCCGAGGTGTCCGTAACAGGCGGCCAGAAGCGCGCGCGAGACGTCGGTGACGGGATTGCGACTCACGCGCTGCACCAACAATTTAACGGCCTCTTCGTACCTTCGCAGTTGAAACCAGGCCCAGGCCTGAAAGTGGAGAACGACATCCGGAAAGTACGGGTTCAATATCTTGGCCCGATCGAAACAGGCGAGTGCCTCCTCGGATCTGCCTGAATAGAGAAGTGCCTCCCCGAGGCTGACCTGCCCTTCGGCGAAGTTCGGATTGAGACTTATCGCACGCTCGGCCTCGCTGATGGCTCTATCGTGCTGTCGTGAGTAAAGCCTGACCACACTCAGTGCCCAGTGGGCCACGGGATCGCTATCATCCCGTGCCACCGCCAGCGTCGCAGCCTCTTCGGCCTGCTGAATCGAGCGCTGCGGCGACGCGCTCCATCGGTTCAAATAGTCGAGCCCGTGGGTCAGGGCGAGAAAGGCGTGCGCCGAGGCGAAGTTCGGGTCCAGTTCGACGGCATGTTGCAAAAGGTCGCGGGCGTCGCTGTTCGTTTGCTTCGTCAGGCGATGCCACAGCTCCCGGCCACGCAGGAAGCAGTCATACGCCTCGGGGTGCCCGGTCTGCCCCGGCGCCAGCCTTTTCCGATCGCCCTCTGTCAGGTTGACCGCCAGTGCGTCGACGATCTGCTGCGTTACACCGTCCTGAACAGCGAATATGTCGGTCAGGTCGCGATCGAACCGCTCCGCCCATAGATGCCCGCCGGTGGTCGCGTCGATAAGCTGCGCCGTGATGCGTACCCTGTTCCCCGATTTGCGTACGCTGCCCTCAAGAACATACCGCACGCCGAGATTCGTGCCCACCTCCTGCACATGGACGTTCTTGCCCTTGAAAGTGAACGACGAATTGCGGGCGATAACGAAGAGCTGCGACAACTTCGATAGCGCCGTGATGATGTCTTCCGAGATGCCGTCGGCGAAGTAGTCCTGTTCGGCATCGCCGCTCATGTTGACGAAGGGCAGAACGGCGATCGATAGCTTCGGCGACGTTGCTATCGCCGGTTGGCTCGTCGCGGTTTCCGAGGCCGCGGCTGCCTTGGTCCCGGCGCTGCCGACTTGCAGCGAATAGACCCGGATTGGTTCGGCGATGTTCTTGAGTTGCGTGTTGCCGAGATCGCTGACCGAGAGGTCCAGCCTCGCCTTGACTTGGCGATAGGCATCCTCGGATAGGCAGATCGCGCCGGCCGCGGCGACGCCCTCCAATCGCGAGGCGATGTTGACGCCATCGCCCATCAGATCGCCGTCGCTTTCCTCGACGACATCGCCCAAATGGATACCGATCCGGAACTCGATGCGACGGTCCTGCGGCACGCCGTCATTGCGTTCAACCATACCGTTCTGCACCTCAATGGCGCAACGCACGGCGTCCACCACGCTGCGGAACTCGACCAGCGCACCATCGCCGGTTCGCTTCACCACCCTGCCATGGTGAACGGCGATCGTCGGATCGATGAGATCGCTGCGCAGTGCCCGTAGCCTCGCCAGGATGCGTTCCTCGTCGGCGCCGGCAAGCCGACTGTACCCAACCACGTCCGCAGCCAGGATTGCAGCCAGCTTTCGGCTCTCGCTCATGGCGCCGTCTCCTCACATTCAGGATAGCAGGGAGACAGGGGGCAAGAAAGAACTTTCAGCCGCTGCTCAGAGCGCTCTCGGTTGCGATCGAGCTGGACGCAGCCGACGTTGTAGCCCTACGCAATGACTGCTCTTCAGGCTCCCGGCCGATCGACGCTGTCGTTGCGGAAGCCCGCTCAAGGTCAGGTCACGACGATGTCCGAGCCGCTCGAATATATGCTCTTTGAAGATCTGCAGCCTGTGCCAGTCCTCTTAAGTCCGCAATTTTTCCTGATGATCGCTTCGGCATTCTGACCCAACGCTGAAACGGCAGCTTTGCGCCGCCATGGCGGCCGTAGAGACTAGCTTGGCCGCTGCCCGAAAGCAGACGTCGCCGCGAGAGGGCTGTGCGGCTTGATTGCCTCGCCAATAGCATGTGTAATCGGGCGGTCCCACCAGGGGCGAGCTCCCACTAGTATCTCGGCTTAGCCGAGATGAAGGGAGACGACGATGTTTTATGCTGCTTTGGACGTGTCGCTGCGCTCAGTGGCGATCTGCATCATTGACCAGGATGGAAAGGTTCGATTTGAGCGATCCGTCCCATCTGACGTGCCGGACTTAGTTCACTGCCTGCACGAGTTCGGCGAACCGATTCACCAGGTAGGGCTGGAGGCTGGCACGCTGACCCAACATCTGACCTACGGACTGAAGGAAGCAGGGTTCGACGTGGTGTGCATGGAGGCCCGCCAGGTCAATGCCGCTCTTTCAGCCATGCGCAACAAGACCGACAAACATGACGCTCGCGGCATCGCCCAAATCCTACGATCGGGTTGGTATAGTCAAGTGCACGTGAAGAGCGTCGAAAGCCATTACATCAGAGCACTGCTTACCAGCCGCAAGGTCATGCAGCGAAAGTGCATCGATCTTGAGAACGAAATCCGCGGGCTGCTGAAGGTCTTCGGTGTCAAGCTGCCGATGCGTCTATCGCGCGGTGCATTCGACGCGGCGGTCGGCGACACCATCGGAAACGATCCAGCACTGAGTCATGCCCTGCTGCCGATGTTGCAGGCCAGGCAGATGCTCTTGGAAACCTTTCTCGAACTCGATCGACGTGTACGAAGGGCGGCCCGCGAAGACGCTATTTGCATGCGGTTCATGGGTATCCCAGGCGTCGGCGAGATAACGGCTTTAAGTTTCAAGGCCGCAGTCGACGATCCGACCCGCTTCAAAAGCTCGCGCACCGTTGGAGCCCACTTTGGGCTGACACCGCGGCGTTTCCAGTCCGGCGAGAAAGACAATCCCGGCCGTATCTCACATGCAGGCGATACTGACGTACGGGCGACCCTCTATGCTGCCGCTAACGCAATGCTGATGCGGTCAATCGCCTGGAACAGCCTGAAGGCCTGGGGCGTGCGGCTGATGAAGACCAAGGGCCGCCGGAGAGCTATCGTCGCTGTCGCTCGCAAGATTGCCGTCGTGCTGCACCGCATGTGGATCGACGGCACAGAGTTCCGGTTCGGATCGGAGGCCTCAGTATGAACTGATATAGCCTTCGAATTTGATCCTGGCCGGATCGTCCCATGCGGACGACGGGATGGAAGAAGCCGTTAATGACTGCTGCGCTTCGAGCGCGTCCAAAAGCGAGGCTCTCCAGACCCAGATCCCATGCATGCGTGCAGCGGCTCCAAACGCAAGGGAGCCAACAGACTGCGAAGAGAAGCGTGACCCGCGTGAACGATCAGACCACCGAAGATCAGAAATGAGCTTGACCCCAATGCCCGATTAGAGAAGCAGTCATCCTCGTTCGTCGGTGTATATCATCCCTCTGTCAGCCGCTCGTAGACGGGTTGAAGCAAACCATCGGCCTAAACGGCTCGTGGCTTATCTGTCCCAAGCCGTGCGACATCAGTCGCTGCCGGATTTTCCACGCGCCAGCGCCTTTGCTGCGGAGCATCAAGCATCAATGAGGACCAACAGGTCCTTGGCGTCGATCTGATCGCCCGCCTTGACCAGCACTTCCGCGATCGCACCGTCCTTTTCGGCATGGATCGCCGTTTCCATCT
>NZ_JACIAH010000044.1 GCF_014194695.1 Rhizobium sp. BK399
GACCAACAGGTCCTTGGCGTCGATCTGATCGCCCGCCTTGACCAGCACTTCCGCGATCGCACCGTCCTTTTCGGCATGGATCGCCGTTTCCATCTTCATCGCCTCGATGGAGACGAGAACGTCGCCGGCGTTGACCGTCTGGCCCGGCGAGACGAAGACGCGGGAAATGACGCCCGGCATCGGCGCACCGACATGCGCGGCATTACCGGGTTCCGCCTTGCGGCGGGCGGCGGCACCGGTCGCACCGTGAGCGCGATCCGGAACCTTAATGCGGCGTGGCTGGCCGTTGAGCTCGAAGAAGACAGTGACCATGCCTTGACTGTCGGTCTGGCTCATCGCTTGATTGACGATGACAAGCGTCTTGCCCTTTTCGATGTCGGCAAACAGCTCCTCGCCGTCCGCCAGGCCGTAGAAATAGGCCGGCGTCGGCAAGACAGAGACCGGGCCATAGGTGTCGGAGGCCAGTGCGAAGTCGGTGAAGACCTTCGGATACATGAGGTACGAAGCAAACTCGAAATCGCTGACCTCGCGCTCCAGCTTGGTCTCGATCGTCTTGCGCTCGGCATCGAGGTCGGCATCGGCAAGCAGCGAGCCCGGACGCACCGTATAGGGCGCGTCACCCTTCAGTGCCTTCTTCTGCAGTGCTTCTGGCCAGCCGGAAGGAGGCTGACCGAGATCGCCCTTCAGCATCGAGACGACCGACTCTGGAAAGGAGACTTCCTTGTCGGCGCTGACAACATCGGCGACCGTCAGGTCCTGCGAAACCATCATCAGCGCCATATCGCCAACGACCTTCGAGGACGGCGTCACCTTGACGATGTCGCCGAACATCTGGTTGGCGTCGGCATAGGCCTGCGCCACTTGGTGCCAGCGGGTCTCGAGGCCGAGCGAGCGGGCCTGTTCCTTGAGGTTGGTGAACTGGCCACCCGGCATTTCGTGCAGATAGACTTCCGAGGCCGGCCCCTTCAGGTCGCTTTCGAAGGCCGCATACTGATGACGCACCGCTTCCCAGTAGAAGGAGATACGGCGGATCCATTCCGGATCGAGACCCGGATCGCGCTCTGAACCACGCAGCGCCTCGACGATCGAGCCGAGACAGGGCTGCGAAGTATTGCCGGACAGAGCGTCCATCGCGGCATCGACGGCGTCGACGCCAGCATCGACGGCGGCGAGAACCGTCGCGGCGGCGATGCCCGAAGTGTCGTGCGTGTGGAAATGGATCGGCAGGCTGGTAGCGTCGCGCAGTGCCTTGAACAACACCTTGGCGGCAGCCGGCTTCAACAGGCCGGCCATGTCCTTCAGTGCGATGATATGCGCGCCGGCCTTTTCGAGCTCTACGGCGAGGTCCGTATAGTACTTGAGATCGTACTTCGGGCGCGCGGAGTTCAGGATATCGCCGGTGTAGCAGATCGCTGCTTCACAGAGCTTGTTCTCTTCGGCCACCGCATCCATCGAGACGCGCATGTTCTCGACCCAGTTCAAGCAGTCGAAGACGCGGAAGAGATCAATACCGCCGGCAGCTGCCTGGCGGACGAAGTATTTGACGACGTTGTCAGGATAGTTCTTGTAGCCGACGCCATTGGCGCCGCGCAGCAGCATCTGCAGCAGCAGATTTGGTGCCGCTTCGCGGACCAGCGACAGGCGCTCCCATGGATCTTCCGTCAGGAAGCGCATCGAGACGTCGAAGGTCGCGCCGCCCCAGCATTCCAGCGACAGCAGGTTCGGCAACGCATGCGCGTAGGTGCCGGCGATCCGGGCAATGTCGTAGGTACGCATGCGCGTGGCAAGCAGCGACTGATGGCCATCGCGCATCGTCGTATCGGTCATCAGCACGCGTTTCTCATTGCGCATCCACTCGCCGAACTTCTTCGGGCCGAGCTTGTCTAGAAGCTGCTTGGTGCCGTCGGGAATCCCATTGCCGTTGGTATAGGGGACGACCGGCTCGGCGATGTCCGCCGATGGCTTCGGGCGGTCCTTGGCTTCCGGATGGCCATTGACCGTCACGTCCGCCAAATAGGTGAGCAGCTTAGTTGCACGGTCAGCACGTTTAACCTGCTGGAAGAGTTCCGGCGTCGAGTCTATGAAGCGTGTGGTGTAACTGTTATCCCTAAACTTCGGATGCGTGATGATCGCTTCCAGGAAGGTCAGGTTGGTGGCAACGCCGCGGATGCGGAATTCGCGCAGCGCACGGTCCATGCGCGAGATCGCTTCAGACGGGCTCGGCGCCCAGGCCGTGACCTTGACCAGCAGCGGATCGTAATAGCGGGTGATGATCGCACCGGAATAGGAGGTGCCGCCATCAAGGCGAATGCCGAAGCCGGATGCCGAACGGTAAGCGGTGATGCGGCCATAGTCAGGGATGAAGTTGTGCTCGGGATCTTCGGTCGTGATGCGGCACTGCAGAGCGTGGCCGTTGAGGCGAATGTCATTCTGCGCGGGCACGCCCGATTCCGGCGTGCCAATCGCGAAGCCGTCAAGAATGTGGATCTGCGCCTTGACGATATCGATGCCGGTAACGACTTCGGTGACCGTGTGCTCGACCTGGATGCGCGGATTGACTTCGATGAAGTAGAATTTGCCGGTGTCGGCGTCCATCAGATATTCGACGGTACCGGCGCCGATGTAATTGGTGGCACCCGCGATCTTCAGCGAATAGGCCGCGAGTTCCTGGCGCTGCGCCTCGCTGAGGTAAGGCGCCGGCGCGCGCTCGACGACTTTCTGGTTGCGGCGCTGGATCGAGCAGTCGCGCTCGAAGAGATGTACGACGTTGCCGTGCGTATCGCCCAGAATCTGGCTTTCGACGTGACGAGCGCGCTCGACGAGCTTTTCCAGATAGACCTCGTCCTTGCCGAAGGCAGCCATCGCCTCGCGCTTGGCTTCCGTCACCTCGCGGGCGAGATCGGCTTCCGAGCGAATGACGCGCATGCCGCGTCCACCGCCGCCCCAGGAAGCCTTGAGCATAACGGGATAGCCGATCGCCGCCGCCATACGAGCGACTTCGGCCATATCATCCGGCAGCGGCTCCGTTGCCGGCACGACAGGAACGCCGACGGAGATGGCGAGGTTGCGCGCCGCGACCTTGTTGCCGAGCTGACGCATGGTATCGGCCGTCGGGCCGATGAAGATGATGCCTGCCTTGTTACAGGCATCGACGAATTCCGGGCTTTCCGACAGCAGGCCGTAACCCGGATGGATCGCATCGGCGCCCGAAAGCTTGGCGACGCGGATCACTTCGTCGATCGACAGATAGCTCTCGATTGGGCCGAGATCACGGGCAAGATGCGGTCCACGGCCGACCTGGTAACTCTCGTCGGCCTTAAACCTATGCAGTGCCAGTTTATCTTCTTCCGCCCATATCGCGACCGTTTTTATCCCGAGCTCGTTGGCCGCGCGAAACACGCGGATGGCAATTTCCGAACGGTTGGCAAC
>NZ_JACIAH010000045.1 GCF_014194695.1 Rhizobium sp. BK399
GCCGGTTCGAGTCATCAGATTCTTGAATCTGAACCGCCCCTTTGCGTCAACAGCTCAATTCGCCATCCTCAGCCGGCGATCTGATATTGCCGCACGGGATGGCGGATCATCGCATCGATATCGATGCCGTCGAGAATCCAGTGAAGCTGTTCTGTCGTCAGCACAACGACCGGCACCTCCCGGCGGGGCCAACGGAACCTGTCTTCCGTCAATTTCTTCAGCACCATCACAAAACCGGACCGATCAAAAAACAGAAGCTTCATCCGGTCGTGACGGCGATTGCAAAAGGCAAAGACCGCGGGAGCAAAGGGATCAAGCTCCATCACCTCTTGCACCAGAACCGCAAGGCTGTTGATGCCAGCGCGGAAGTCGATCGGTTCCCGATGCAGGTAAACCTGGAGATCAGCGCCCAGCCTGAACATGACTCAACGCTCCTATGATCGCCGCTAGTCCATCAACATCGCTGCATTCCACCGTCAGGCTGACCCCGTTCGGCAGCACCGCGCTCACCTTGGATGCATGAGATCGTTTGCCGACCGGCTCCGCCTTCGTCAGTGGACCGCTGGCAGAAGACGAGTGCATATCCGCAGCAATCTGAACCGGAACGAACGCCGAGACCACAGGCAAAGCACGATCTTCTCTGGCTCTCCTCACCCACTTGCGAACGAGATTGGCGTTGACGCCGTGCTCCAGAGCTAGACGCGAGACCGAAACGCCGGGCTCTAAACACGCTGCGACAAGCTGATCTCGGGAGGCAGGGTCATATCGACGGCGGCCGTCGCGACCAACAAGCCGCACCTGCAGTTTAGGAGCATCTTCATCCATGATTTGGTGTCCACCTATTTTTTGGTGGACACTTCATGCCTCAGAGCGCTGCGCCTCAAAAGGCGCACCGAAATTCGCGCTTACGTTCAACGGCCGCTTCCGGGCAGAATGCCTGAACCAACATTGGTTCCTGACCCTTGCGGATGCCCGCGAAAAGATGGAGGATTGGCGTAGAGACTACAATGAGGTTCGGCCACATGGTGCGATCGGAAATAAGGTCCCGATCACACTGATGAATCTGGGAAGCGTAACCAGCCTGCCTCCCTGACTTAAGCCGGAAAACTCCAGCCTCCGCTGGTCCAATGTTTGGGGGCGGTTCAGGCGGTTGAAGGGACTGATCCCATTCCGGACGGACAAGGAGGGAGCACTGGCTGGCCAAGATCCGTGACGTCCTGCTCAACAATTCCAAAGGGGTCTAATTAGCGACGCTTCAAGTCGATGGCATGTTCAGTTGATGGGCAGACAGACCAAAACGTCAGCCGCTCAACATGGTGGTTGATTATGCATGTGCCATACTGTTCTGGATTGGGAGAAGAGCCGGCTCTTCATCAGTTGACCATGGAGAGGCGGGGTCTTGCTGATTTTTTCACGCCTTCCGCTTGCCGACCAAAAAGCAGGCCAAAGGATGAGTTTTGACTCGGTTGCACTCGTGATAAGTTCAACTCACATCACTTCTCTTCGTATGGAAGGAAAGCGAAATGCGTTTGAAGGCTTTTTTTGTTGCCATTGCTTTCCTTGCGCCCGTTTCGAGTCAAGCACTGGCTGGACAAGTGGAGAGCGTCGCGTGGTCGGTAGAGGGCAAGCTTGTCGGCAAGGAGGGAGGAAAGGCGAAGGACATCAGCGGCATCGCATGCTCCATGACGTCCGGTTTTCCGAGATCCTGCCTGACTATCGATGACAACGTTCAGTCGGCTCAGGAAATCGGGACGGTCAGGAGCAGCCGTCCTCAACCGTTTAAGGTCGTGTACGGCTGCTAGCGATGAAACTATTTAGACGCGCAGGTCAAGAGGATAGTCGAGACCTATTTAGGCAGCACTGGCGATAAGCTGGGCACGGAAATCTTTAATCTCCGTACCCGCAACATCATTAACCACCCTTATATTCCGGCTGGGCCTTCAGCTTATCAGCAGATGAATCGACATAGACGCGTACATCATCGCCTTTTTCATTGCGCACGATGTTCAACTGGTCGAGCCCTACGGCGATCCGATGCTCGCCTATCCCGAGAAACCCGCCAACATCAATGACAACCTGTTTTACGGTTCCATCATTGTTGAGGACGAGTTTATCGACTTCGCCGATATTCTCATCTTTTGCACTATAAACAGTTGCGCCGGAGAGATTTTCCGTCGTGAGGTCTTTCACATCCGTAGCACGATAACCATCACGCTTGATCTCCGGTCGTACGAGCGCCGTATCGGTTGATTGAGCAGTTGGAGCTGTAGTCGTCGATGAAGTCGAGCTCATGTCGGCTGGAGCCGTATAGGCCGGTGCGTCGGTCAGCATCTGTTTATTTGCATTGACGACCAGGAAATAGTCATTCGCATCGTCGCCGTCCTTGACGAACTTGATGTCCTTCATCGGAATGGCAACGTTCTTCTCACCGATTCCCAGAAAGCCACCGACGCCGAGCACCACGGCTTTGACTTCGCCTTGTCGGCTAAGGATCACCTCGTTCACTTCACCGATATCGTCCCAGTCCTTTTCAGCGCCAGGCTTGACGACGGTGTCAGCCGTAATCGCGCTCTCGGTGGCGTAGAGTCGCATGCCAATGAATTTGGACGCCTGGATGTCAGTCGGCTGCTGCTGATACATCGAGATTGGAGCCATGGTAGCGGCATAGGCACTGCCGCTCACCAACGCGATTGTAAGGGCGGTTGTCACGAGTAGCTTGTTCATTAATCACTCCCTTTTTTGTTGCTCGTCGCACCCTGCACAACGGAGAGTTTGCACTGCGATGTTAAAATTACCGCAGTAGCAGGACAGATGAGCGTGAGTTGTTTCGCCGAAATTGAACGATTGGGGCCAAAATATGTTCCGGCTTGCCGCTGAAAAGACGGTTGCGAGGCGCGGAAAGCGGTGTCTCAGCTGTCCCGCCGGACAGCGAATGTAAGAACGCTGCATGAAGCGCCGGCCAGCCATTCAGACAACATCCGGCGGCGTGGGCAAGCCAGGCACGCGACAATTTACGAGCCATGCGGCGCAGTAACCAGGAGCTGCGAAAGTGGGAGCGATTCGACTGGACGAATCCAAACAATCGGCTCCAGTAGAATATTTGGCTGGACGCGACACAGAGCTTTTTTGCGGATGCCAGCGGTTCGTTTGGGAAACTCGGCCTTCGGTTTCAGGCTGAAACGCAACAGCAAACAAACCGCCCAGATGTTCCATAATAACTCTTATCTGATTTATGGATGTAGCGAGGTGGGTTCTAGAATGAAGTGCGACTTGCTAATGATCCCAATGGGTTATCAATTGCAAGGACGATGCAA
>NZ_JACIAH010000046.1 GCF_014194695.1 Rhizobium sp. BK399
ATGATCTCACCCAGCATCCGCACCGAAAGCGCAACTTCCTGGTACTCGTGAACCATCGTCACGATCTGGACAAGCGGGCCAGACACGCGACCGGCCAGCATGTTGAATGCGACCAATGCGCCAATCGTCATCGCGCCGCTGAAGACGTCGAGAGCGCCGAGCCCGATGATCGCAACGCTCATCAGCTTTTCGAGGAGCCCGGTCATCGATTGGGCGACGGTCGAGATCTTGTCGACCCGGAAACGAACGGAAATCGATTGCGCGGAATAATCATCCCAGGCACGGCGCTGGCGGGGTTCAAGCGCCAGCGACTTGACGGTGCGCATCCCGTGCACAGTTTCCACAAGCAGTGCTTGTCGGTCGCCCTCGGCCTTGTAGAGGGCCTGGAGGCGACGTTGGAAGGGTCCGACCAGCAGCGCGACGACCAGGCCGACGAGTGCTGCAAAGCCAATGACGACCAGGGTGAGCTTGACGCTGTAGAGAAGCAGGATCGGAATGAAGACCAGGAGCGACACGCCATCGAGGAGGGTCAGAAACAGGCGACCGGTCAGAAACTCGCGGATCCTTCCCGTCTGTTGCATGTGCTTGACAAGGACCCCAGCTGACGCCTGTTCGAACAAGGCGATTGGAAGATTGAGCAGATGCCCGAACGTGCGTGTCGCGATGCGGATATCGATCCGGTTCGTGGCATAGAGCAGCAGGTAGCGCCGCAGGAAGCTGAAGGCGGCATCGAAGACAAGGGCAATGGCGATGCCAATCGTCAGGACCGTGAGCGTTGCATAGCTTTGATGCACCAGCACCTTGTCGATGACGAGCTGGAAGAAGATTGGCGTCATCAGACCGAGGCCATAAAGGACGATGGCGGCAAGCGCAACGTCGCGGAAGAAACTGCGCTGCTTGATGATTTCGGGAATGAACCAGCGGAAACCGAATGGCTGATCGGCATCGTTAAGGCCGTAGTTCCGCTTCATCATCACGACGGATCCCCGCCAGGATCGGGTGAACTGCTCTTCGCTCAGGTGAATGAAGTCGGGGCGCTCGGCCAGGGGATCGAGGACCCTGATCATCGGCTCCTCTTCGCCCATTGCAGGCCCGGCAATCACGACCCAGTTGCCGTTCTCGAGCTCCGCCAGCACAGGAAAGGCTTCGCCGAGCCCAAGAAGCGAAGTCCAGCTGAGGCTGATATGCCGGGCGCGCAGCCCGGCATCTTTGGCCATGCGCAACAATTGTCGAAGCGCGACGGGTTGGTCATTGACTGCGTAATCGTGTTGCAGGCGCTCGGGTGACAGGTCAACGCCATGGTGGCGTGCCACGAGAGCAAGGCAATGTAGGTTGGTGTGCAAAAACGTACTCATGGCCCACCCGGGTGTCTGCGTTGATGGTTCGTCAGTTGAAGTTCGGCGACGCGTTGCCCGAGGCACCGGAAGGAGGGATGATCTCAGCCTTCTGATTGGGGTCGTTGACGCGCCGCACGGCGCCGGCCTCGACCAGTCCGCCCAATGCCTTCTGCATCAGGTCGACTGCATTCGCGAACGCATCGACGGGCATGATGATCCTCTGCCGGAAGACCGGTTTCGGATTGTTGCTGGCATCCCGTTCGGTGGCCGACAGCGACATCAGGTCGATGCGGACGATCGTGCCGGTTACCGTGATCTCGCCGATACCGTCGGCATAAAGTTCGTTGCTCATTGTCGATCTCCTCGTTTGGAACGTGCTCATTGATGGTGATGGTGCGCCTGCTGCCAGGCAGGGAAGGGGTCGGCAAGCTGTCTGCCGAGTTCCGGGTCAAAGTGGGTCTCTTCCCCGAAAAGGCAGTCGTCGAGCGCTGTGCTGATCCCTTGCTGGTCAAGCCCGGCGCCGATGAACACCAGTTCCTGGCGGCGATCGCCGAAGACCAGATCCCAATGGCGGTCGAGCAATTGGCGGAACTGCGGATAGCGTGGCCAATGCGCCTTTGACACGCTTGCCCACCAGAAGCCCTTGGTATCCATGCGTCGCTGTGTACCGGCAATCGAAAGGAGCCCGATCTCGTTCGGCCGCGTCGCCAGCCAAAAATGTCCCTTGGCGCGAATGAGGCCCGGCCACTGCTGCGCGAGAAAGCGGTCGAGCGCGGCGGGGTCGAAAGGACGGCGTGCGCGATAGACGAAGCTCGAAATCCCGTATTCCTCGGTCTCGGGGACGTGGTCTCCCCATCCGTAGAGCTCCTTATGCCAGTACGGGTGGCGGGCCGATTTGGCCTCGCTGAAGAGGCCGGTATCGAGAATGGTCGACAGGGGAAGCGCACCGAAGTCGGTTTCGATGACACGCGCATCCGGATTGAGGGCCGCGACGATCCGGCGAACGGCCGTCCGGGTTTCGGCGGCAACTTCGGAAACCTTGTTGATCACGACGACATCGGCAAATTCGATCTGCTCTACGAGCAGGTCTACAAGCGTTCGTTTGTCATCGGTGTCGCGAGTTTCGCCGCGATCGCTCAGGAAATCGGCGCTCGAATAATTTGCAAGCAGGTTTGCCGCATCGACCACCGAGACCATGGTATCCAGCCGCGCCACGTCACAGAGCGCAAGGCCGTTCTCGTCACGGAAAGAAAACGTAGCCGCAATTGGCAGCGGTTCGGCAATGCCGGTGCCTTCGATCAACAGATAGTCGAAGCGACCGTCGGCGGCGAGACGGCGGACCTCGGTCAACAGGTCGTCACGAAGGGTGCAACAGATGCATCCGTTGGTGAGTTCCACCAGGGTTTCATTGGTGCGCGACAGGTTGGCGCCGCCATCACGAACGAGCTCGGCATCGATGTTGATCTCGCTCATGTCATTGACGATCACGGCGACCCGGCGTCCTTCCCGGTTACGCAAGACATGGTTGAGGATGGTTGTTTTTCCTGCGCCGAGGAAACCCGCCAAAACCGATACTGGGAGGCGCTTGTCGCCACCTGTCATGTACACTCTCCCCACTCGCTGTTACGCTGCGAGCTGCTGCCTGAATGCCACGTCCACGTAGTAGTTGGTGCTGTTGAATGTGCTCGTCGGGAACAGCCCGCTGG
>NZ_JACIAH010000047.1 GCF_014194695.1 Rhizobium sp. BK399
CAATCGTCATCGCGCCGCTGAAGACGTCGAGAGCGCCGAGCCCGATGATCGCAACGCTCATCAGCTTTTCGAGGAGCCCGGTCATCGATTGGGCGGCCGTCGAGATTTTCTCGACACGGAACCGGACGGAAATCGATTGCGCCGAATAGTCGTCCCAGGCGCGGCGCTGGCGTGGTTCAAGCGCCAGCGATTTGACGGTGCGCATGCCGTGGACGGTTTCAACGAGCAAAGCCTGGCGGTCGCCTTCCGCCTTGTAAAGCGCCTGGAGACGACGCTGGAAGGGGCCGACCAGAAGCATGACGACGAGGCCGACAAGGGCGGCAAATCCGATGACGACGAGGGTCAGCTTGACGCTGTAAAGAAGCAGGATCGGAATGAAGACCAGCAATGACACGCCGTCGAGAAGCGTCAGAAACAGGCGGCCGGTCAGAAACTCGCGAATCCTGCCTGTCTGCTGCATGTGCTTCACGAGGACGCCCGCCGAAGCCTGCTCGAACAAGGCGATTGGAAGATTGAGCAGATGCCCGAACGTGCGTGTCGCGATGCGGATATCGATCCGGTTCGTCGCATAGAGCAACAGGTAACGGCGTAGGAAGCTGAAGGCAGCATCGAAGACAAGGGCAATGCCGATGCCGATGGTCAGGACCGTCAGCGTTGCGTAGCTCTGATGGACCAGCACCTTGTCGATGACAAGCTGAAAGAAGATCGGCGTCATCAGGCCAAGGCCGTAGAGGACGATGGCGGCAAGGGCAACATCGCGGAAGAAGCTGCGCTGCTTGATGATCTCGGGAATGAACCAGCGGAAGCCGAAAGGCTGGTCGGCATCGTTGATGCTGAAGTTTCGCTTCATCATCACGACGGATCCCCGCCAAGACCTGGTGAACTGCTCCTCGTTCAGGAGAATGAAGTCAGGGCGCTCGGCGAGCGGGTCGAGAACCCTGATTTTTGCCTCTTCTTCACCCATGGCCGGGCCGGCAATGACGACCCAGTTGCCGTTCTCGAGTTCCGCCAGAACCGGGAAGGCCTCGCCCAACTGGACGAGTGATGTCCAGGAAAGGCTGATCTGCCGTGCGCGCAATCCGGCATCCTTCGCCATGCGCAGCAGCTGCCGCATTTCGACCGGCCGCTCGTCGACTGCGTAGTCGTGCTGCAGGCGTTCGGGTGATAGATCGACGCCGTGATGGCGTGCGACGAGAGCAAGGCAGTGTAGATTGGTGTG
This sequence comes from Rhizobium sp. BK399, assembly GCF_014194695.1. Taxonomy (GTDB): domain Bacteria; phylum Pseudomonadota; class Alphaproteobacteria; order Rhizobiales; family Rhizobiaceae; genus Rhizobium. The sequence goes on from NZ_JACIAH010000047.1 coordinate 1,220, forward strand.
CAAAAACGTACTCATGGCCCACCCGGGTGTCTGCGTTGATGGTTCGTCAGTTGAAGTTCGGCGACGCGTTGCCCGAGGCACCGGAAGGAGGGATGATCTCAGCCTTCTGATTGGGGTCGTTGACGCGCCGCACGGCGCCGGCCTCGACAAGCCCGCCAAGCGCCTTCTGCATCAGGTCGACCGCATTCGCGAACGCGTCGACCGGCAAGATAATGCGTTGGCGGAATACCGGCTTCGGGTTGTTGCTCGCATCGCGCTCGGTGGCCGACAGCGACATCAGATCGATGCGCACGATGGTGCCGGTAACGGTGATTTCGCCAATTCCATCTGCATAGAGTTCATTGCTCATTGTCGTCTCCTCGTTTCGATAGCTGATCATGGATGGTGATGTTGTGCGTGTTGCCAGGCCGGGAACGGATCCGCGAGATGCCTACCGAGATCGGGGTCGAAGCTTGCTTCGTCTCCGATCAGGCAATCGTCGAGCGCGGCGCTGATCGCCCGCTTATCGAAGCCGGCGCCGATGAACACGAGTTCCTGGCGGCGATCGCCCCATACGGCGTCCCAATAGCGGTCGAGCAGTTGGCGGAACTGCGGATAGCGTGGCCAATGCGCCTTTGACACGCTTGCCCACCAGAAGCCCTTGGTGTCCATGCGTCGCTGTGTACCGGCAATCGAAAGGAGCCCGATCTCGTTCGGCCGCGTCGCCAACCAAAAGTGTCCCTTGGCGCGAATGAGGCCCGGCCACTGCTGCGCGAGAAAGCGGTCGAGCGCGGCGGGGTCGAAAGGACGGCGTGCGCGATAGACGAAGCTTGAGATCCCGTACTCCTCGGTTTCCGGAACATGGTCGCCCCAGCCATAGAGCTCCTTGTGCCAGTACGGGTGACGGGCCGACTTGGCCTCGCTGAAAAGGCCGGTGTCCAGAATGGTGGAAAGCGGGAGATGGCCGAAGTCCGTCTCGATGACGCGAGCATCGGGATTGAGTGCCGCAACGATCTGGCGCACCATCGCGCGGGTCTCGGAACTGACCTCGGAAACCTTGTTGATCACGACCACATCGGCAAATTCGATCTGCTCTACGAGCAGGTCTACAAGCGTTCGTACGTCATCGGTGTCGCGAGTTTCGCCGCGATCGCTCAGGAAATCGGCGCTCGAGTAATCCGCCAGGAGGTTTGCCGCGTCGACGACCGACACCATTGTATCAAGCCGCGCAACGTCGCAAAGCGCGCTGCCGTTTTCGTCGCGAAAAGAGAATGTAGCGGCGATCGGCAGAGGTTCGGCGATGCCGGTGCCCTCGATGAGCAGATAGTCGAAGCGACCGTCGGCAGCAAGCCGACGCACTTCGCTCAACAGATCGTCACGCAGCGTGCAACAGATGCAGCCGTTGGTGAGTTCCACCAGGGTTTCATTGGTGCGCGACAGGTTGGCACCCCCATCACGAACGAGCTCAGCATCAATATTGATTTCGCTCATGTCGTTGACGATGACGGCAACCCGGCGTCCTTCCCGGTTACGCAATACATGGTTGAGGATGGTTGTCTTTCCCGCGCCGAGGAAACCCGCCAAAACCGTTACTGGGAGGCGCTTGTCGCCACCTGTCATTGATACTCCCCCACTCGCTGTTACGCTGCGAGCTGCTGCCTGAATGCCACGTCCACGTAGTAGTTGGTGCTGTTGAATGTGCTCGTCGGGAACAGCCCGCTGG
>NZ_JACIAH010000048.1 GCF_014194695.1 Rhizobium sp. BK399
GCGGCGATCGACGCCAACAGCGGGATGGATGGGGTGCAGCACTTCTCGCTGGCCTCTGGTGGTGCGCTGACGGCGGCCGGCCAGGTGGTGGTGACGCACGAGGTGCTGAACGGCGACGAGTTCACGGTGATCCACGGCAATGTCGACAGCAACACCGATGCCGACTTCGTGCTGATGCTGAAGGGCAACTACAACCTGACGGCCAGCGACTTCAACGGCGTCTCTTGAGGGGTCGAGCGCGCCTCCCCGACCGGGCTTCCCGGTCGGGGTTTTATTCAGGCTTATATCTTCCGACATCCGGGTTTGTCGCGCGGTTCCCGAATGATGCGAGCCGCGCGTCCGCATTTCGCTTCACCCGCGCCGCCATGGGACGACCGTGGCGGCGCAAGTGCTCAAAACCTCATGGCTTACGGCTCACTGCCTTCCAGCATGTCGAGCCGATGGTCCGTCCCTTCGGTCCACGCCGGCAGCGAACCGGATGCCGTGACGAACCTTTCGGCGACATAAGCGTCGGCCTTGGTGGAAAGGTGTCGGTAAAGCTTCGCGAACAACCGCCTCGCCGCGCCCCCTGGCCAGTTGTCCGGGAGTGCCGAGACCGGCAATCTCGGGTCATGCAGGTGAACGGTGCGGAAGCGATGGACGAGGAGCAGGCGCATTGTCAGCGCTGTGGCTGGCGGCACGTTGAGAGTTGAAAGGCCGTCAAACTGCGCCAGGAATACCTTATAGGCTTCTTCGTGCGCAGACAGATCCCAATACTGGGACGCGAAATCCCTCAGAGCCTTGGGGTCGTGTGGCGAATCCGCCCGGAATACAAGGCCGGGAACTGCTGTTGCCATCACATGCGCGGGGCCGACGGCCAAGCGGTTGTTGATGCGCGCATGTCCGGATCGCTTTAGCATCTGCATTGCGTCTTCGACTGCTTCCCCAGTGACGTGGACAAACTGCCATCCGTCGTCCTCGGGTGCGCCGAACAGTACGCCTGCCGCAGCGGCGAATTCGCTTCCTGCCGATTCTGACAAGCGGTAGTAACTACGCCGACCTTCCCGTTCCCCTGACAATTGACCGGCAGCAACGAGGCGGGAGACGGCGGTGCGCACCAGTGTTTCGCTGATGCCGACGCCTGCGCAGGTCTCGATCAAATTTCCGATCCAGGCGATGCCGCCGCGCGGCTCTACGACATCGCCGTAGATCGTCACGATGAAACCCGCGGCCTTCAGCGGGGTTTCCTCGAGAATCCGCTTTATCAACCCGCTTGCTTCTGCATGTGCCGAATTCGCCGCTGCCGTCACCGGTTCCTCCTTGGGTGGTGGAACTGCGACTATCATATTGCGACGACCGTTTGCACCCTCGTCGTGGACTAAGGCGCAGACGGCAAGCGCCGATCAGCGTTGATCGTTTTTCATTTTCCCCGGCCGGCGCGTATCACGGCTCCCGGATTGCGCTGTCGAGCCCGCGCAGGATGGGATAGAGGAAGTAGGAGATGACCGTGCGGCGCCCGACCATGATCTCGGCTGACACCGTCATGCCTGGAAGCAGGCGGACGGGTTCGTCCGACCCTTTCAACCTTGGATCTGCCAGCGGGATGCGGGCCTTGAAGTAGGGAGCCGCAGTTTGGGTCGCAGCCTCCTGCTGTGTTGGCGTGAAGGCGTCGCGGCTCACGGTCCTGACTGTTCCAGATGCGGTTCCGAACTTTTGGAACGGATAGGCATCGAACTTGATGCGAGCTTCCTTGCCGGTCGTGATACGACCGATGTCGCGGGTATTGACCGAGACCTCCGCCTCAATCGGCACATTGAGCGGAACGAGGGTGACGATTGGCTCCGCCTCACGCACCACGGAGCCGACCGAGCGCGCGGCGAGATCAAGCACGACCGCATCGGCGGGCGCCGTCATCGCCACCATGTCTCGCCGCAGCTCCATCTTCTTCACTTCCTCGGAGGCAGTATCGCGCTGACTGCGCAGATCGACGAGTTGCTCCATGGCCGCGCGCCGGAAGTCTTCGATGAAAGCCTGCCTGTCAGCTCTGAGCTTGGCGAGGGTATGCTCGGCCTCGTCGGCCTTACCCTGCACGGCGGTTAATGTTGTCTCCACATCCAGGCGCGCGTCGCGCGAGCCGAGCAATGTGATCAGTGATCCGCTCTCCTTGTTGTAAAGCCGCTCCCGGGCGTCTTCGATCTGGGACAGCGTGTCGCGTCGGTTCGTCAGAACCTCCTCCTGGCTTCTGCTCGACGCGATCGTCGCTGACTGTGCAGCGATCTGCTGATCATAGTTTTGAAGCTGGGCGGCGCGGTAGGCGCGACGCTGGTCGAACAACTGCATCTGCAGCAGTTCGTCCCGCGTGGATCCCGCGGCCTTGGCGTAGTCTGTCCCGTCAAGCTCCGCCTCAAGTCGCCTCACCTGCGCGTCGAGTGCCATGAATTTGGCGCGCTGCTGATCGACATCAGACTGGCTGAAGGTTGCATCGAAGGTCGCCAGCACCTGGCCCTTCTTCACGATCTCTCCGGCCGTGACATTGATCGTCCTGATGATCGAGGTTTCGAGAGGCTGCACGACGATGGTCGGCTGCGTCGTGATCAGTTTGCCGGGCGCAACGACGACCTCGTCTATCGACGAAACGGACGCCCAGACGATTGCCGCGGCGATCAGCGCGGTGATGCCGTAGAGCGTCATGCGGGCAACCCTTGGCGGAGCGCGCTCCTCCAACTCAACGGCATCGGACTGGAACTCTGCGATCGCGGCTGGCAGCGAGCGCCTGAGCGCCGGTTGAGTGACCGGGGCGGGTGCTGGAACTGGAAGGTTCTCTCTTGGCTTTTCAGCGCGCGCGTTCATGCTACCTGCCTCATCTGCTGGGACCACAGGTGACGGTATGTCATGCAGCGTGTGACCAGTTGATCATGCCTGCCG
>NZ_JACIAH010000049.1 GCF_014194695.1 Rhizobium sp. BK399
CCCCACTCGCTGTTACGCTGCGAGCTGCTGCCTGAATGCCACGTCCACGTAGTAGTTGGTGCTGTTGAATGTGCTCGTCGGGAACAGCCCGCTGGAGCCATAGGCATAGACGCCGTTACCACCGCTCAGCGCCGACGACATGGCCTGCAGATTGCCGTTTGTCGTTGTGTCGCTGAAGTAGTTGCCGGTTGCCGAGTAATTGCCGTTCGTGCTGTAGGATACGACGTATGTCGAGCCGGCATCGATGGCGACCTGCTGCGAGAGATCGACAGATTGCCAACCGCTTGCGCTCTCGTTGGTGAAGGTGGCGCTCGCCAGCAGGGTGCCACTTGCTGTCCAGAGATAGCCTGTGTGTGCTCCGGTATTTTCCGCGCTCTTGTAGAAGCGAATACCGGTGATCCAGCCCGCTGCATCCGACTGGAATTTCATGCCGAGATTGACCGGGCTGTTGTCGTTGACGGAGACGATCGCCGGCGTCGTACCGGCGGCGAAGACATTCTGCTCGCTGCCTTCGTTGGAAATGTTGAGGGATGCCTGCGCAGTGGACGTTGCACCCTTCGTATCGGCGATGGTGTAGGAAAAGCTCGCAGATCCGGTGTAGCCCGTTTCCGGCGTGAAGGTGATCATGTTCGACTGGCTGTCGAAGGACACCGTTCCGTGCAGCGCGTTGCCGACACTGGTGACGGAAATCGCGTCGCCATCGGGGTCGCTGTCGTTGGCGAGCAATGCCGAGGCGAGGATCGTCAATTGGGTGTTTGCAACACCTGATATTCCGGAGTCGTTCGCAGCGACGGGGGCAGCGTTTTGAGTCGCTGGCTGATAAAGAACGTCGACCCAATAGTTGGTCAAATTGTAGGTCGCGCTCGGGAAGAGGCTGCCTGTGCCATAGGCATAAACGCCATTGCCCGTAGAAGATGCGGTCAGAGTGCCGTTTGAGTGGCTGGTCGTGAAATAGTTTGGCGTGGCCGCATAGAAGCCGTTCGAATGATAGCTTGCCACATAGGTAACGCCTGCGGAGATGCTGACAGGTTGCGAGAAGGTTACCGTTTGCCAGCCGCTTGCTGTCTCGTTCGAGAAAGTTGCGGACGCAAGCAGGACGCCGGTGCTGCTCCAGAGTGAACCGACGTGCGTGCCGGTGTCTTGCGCGCTCTTGTAGTAGCGCAGGCCAGTAATCTCGCCCCTTTCGGAAGAGGTGAACTTGACGCCGAGTTCCACCGATCCTGGATCATTGTCCGCAGCAATGGTCGGCGTATCCGTTGACGAAAACAGGCCTGTGCCCGTTGGCTGTGCGCCAACCGTCAAGTTGACGGTTGCCGAGGCGGTACCGCCGCGGCCATCCGCGATCGTGTATGAGAAATTTGCCGCGCCGACGTATCCTGTTGTCGGAGTGAACACGATCGTATTTGTCACGCTATCGAAAGTGACTGTGCCGTTTGCCCCGTTTGCAACACCCGTGATCGACAACGGGTCGCCATCCGGGTCGTTGTCGTTCGCCAGGAGGGCTGCTGCCGCAATGGATAGTGCCGTGCTCGAGTAGGTGCTGAAGCCGTTATCGTTGGCTGCAACAGGCACCGAATTCACCGTCGATTGATTGAATACGACATCGACCCAGTAATTGGATGCCTGATAGCTGGATGTTGGGAAGGTCGTGCCGGTGCCGTAGGAAAAGACGCCGTTCCCTCCGCTCGCCGTCGCGGAAACGCCGGTGAGGGCTCCGTTGGTATGCGCTGTGTTGAAGTAGCCGACAGTTGCCACATAGGTCCCGGTCGTGTGATACGATGCGACGTAGGTTACCCCGGCCTGGATCTGGATCGGGCTGGAGAACTTTGCGGTTTGCCAACCGCTGAGAGACTCGTTGGTGAAAGTTACAGTCGTCAGGAGCGTGCCGTCAG
>NZ_JACIAH010000050.1 GCF_014194695.1 Rhizobium sp. BK399
AAGCGCGCTCGGGCGATGGGCGACGATGACGACGATGCCGCCGCGCTCGCGCACCTTGGCGATCGCCCTGGTCAGCGCCTCCTCGCCTTCGGCGTCGAGGTTGGAGTTCGGCTCGTCGAGCACCACCAGGAAGGGATCGCCGTAAAGCGCCCGCGCCAGCCCGATGCGCTGGCGCTGTCCGGCCGACAGCGCCGTGCCGTGCGGACCGAGCTCCGTCTGGTAGCCGTCGCGCAGGTGCACGACCAGCTCGTGGATGTCGGCCGCCTTTGCCGCCCGGATGATCTTGCGCGCATCCGGCACCTCGGCAAAGCGCGAGATGTTCTCGGCAATCGTCCCCTCCATCAGCGCCACGTCCTGCGGCAGGTAGCCGACATGCTCGCCGAAGAAGGCCTCGTTCCACTGGCTGAGATCGGCGCCGTCGACCCGGACCGAGCCGCGCAGCACCGGCCAGATGCCGAGGATCGAGCGCGCCAGCGTCGTCTTGCCGCCCCCCGACGGGCCGATCAGGCCGAGCGCCTGGCCGGCCTTCAGCGTGAAGCTGACTTCGCTCAAAAGCACCGCGCCGCTGGTCGGCGCCACCGTCGTGATGTTGTCGACCGTCAGGCTCTCGTGCGGCGCCGGCAGCTCGACATAGCCGCTCTTGTCGTTCAGCACCGCCAGCGTCTCGTTCAGCCGCTGGTGGCTGCGGCGCGCCCCGACCACGCCCTTCCACTGGCCGATCGCGAGATCAACGGGGGCAAGCGCGCGCGCCGTGACGATCGACGAGGCGATGATCGAGCCCGACGACAGCTCGCCGCGGATCGTCAGATAGGCGCCAAGCCCGAGGATTGCCGACTGCAGCATCATCCGCAGCACCTTCGACAGCCCCGACAGCGTGCCGCCGACGTCGGACGTCTTCGTCTGACAGTCGAGGTGGCGGCGGTTGGCCTTCTCGAAGCGATCGACGGCCCGCCCGGTGATCCCCATCGCATGCATGATGTCGCTGTTGCGGGCATTGGAGTCCGCCACCGAGTTGCGCGCCACCGAGGCCTTGATCATCGACTGCGAATGCCGCCGCGTCAGCACCTCGGCAACAACCGTCAGCACCGTCAGCACCACGGCACCGCCGACCGTCAAAAGCCCGAGCATCGGGTGCAGCAGCCAGACGAACACCAGATAGACCGGCATCCACGGCAGGTCGAACAGCGCCACCGGGCCCTGGCTCGACAGGAAGCCGCGCAGCGTGTCGACGTCGCGGCCGCGCTCCATCGCCTCCGAGGTCGAATAGCCGTAGCGCGGCATCTCGATCACCACCTTGTGGGCGATCGGCGCAAGCTCGGCATCCAGCCGGGCGCCGAGCCTGATCAGGATCTGCGAGCGGATGATGTCGAACATCCCCTGGAACAGATAGAGGCTGATCGCCAGGATCGACAGCGCCACCAGCGTCGAGATCGAGCCGCTGGTCAGCGCCCGGTCGTAGATCTGCAGCATGTAGAAGGCGCCCGTCAGCGCCAGGATGTTGATGATCCCCGACAGCCCGAACAGATAGGCAAGGATGCCGCGCAATCCGGGGATCCTGTATTGCGGCTCGCTCTTCTTCTTCGTCATCGCATGCCCCCCACATCAGCGCCGCGGACCATCAGGGCATCAACCCGTCGCCCGGACCGGCGCATTGAACAGAAAGTCCCCGACCGGGATTGCCCCGGTCGGGGAGGCGCGCTCGTCCCCTCAGGAGACGCCGTTGAAGTCGCTGGCCGTCAGGTTGTAGTTGCCCTTCAGCATCAGCACGAAGTCGGCATCGGTGTTGCTGTCGACATTGCCGTGGAT
>NZ_JACIAH010000051.1 GCF_014194695.1 Rhizobium sp. BK399
TCTCCAATGAAAGAACACAAGGGGCAAGACACCGCCATTTGCCGGCTTTTCCTTGAGTTCCGTTTCGTTCTGACCGGCATTGGCGCCGATCGACCAAATCTCTTGCTTCCGCTGAACAGATTGCTTTGCTGTCCTTCGGCTCTGAACCATTCTCCAATGCGTGACCTGATGCCTGTGGCTTCGGTCACAGAGTGGCGTTCGGCTCCCGGTTTCCCATTCTCCTAGAAGAGCGCAGTCCAGAACCTGCCGGACTCGCTAGAGCGTCATCAGGACAACCGGGATATCGTCGAGACGCCTTCCGTGATGTTGGTGCCGCGCGGCTCGTAGGCGCGCTGGTCACGCAGGATCTGGAAGGCGATCGTCAAGAGCTTGCGCGCGATGGCTACCCGCGCTTTGTTTGTTCCTCTGATCTTCACGTGTTCGTATTGGGCGCGCAGCTGCGCATCGCTGGCGATGGCGGGAGAGACCGCCTCGACGAAGGCCCAGCGCAGCCACTTGTTGCCCTGCTTGATGATCTTGCCGTGGAACGTCTTGCCGCCGCTCGAATAAGTCGAGGGGACAAGGCCGGCGTAGGCGGCAAGCTTCTTCGGGTTGCGGAAGCGCTTGATGTCGTCAATCTCTGCGTCAATCAGCCGGGCGAAGAACTCACCGATACCAGGGATCGTCTTCAACAGCTTGACGTTGGCATTGGTCTTGGTCATGCCCCGGATCGTCGCCTCCGACTGCTTGATCCTGATGTCGACGTCGCTGATGAACTCAAGGCCACGGTCAATCTGGATGCGGTCGATCTCTGAGACATTGACCTGCGCCAGCTGGACGCGGCCGGCCTTGCCAAACAGATCGCCGAGCTTCTTCAACTGCGCCGTCTGTTCCGGATAGCGATCAAACGCCGTCACGATGCGGTTCTTCGTCATCGTGCGCAGCCGCACGTAAAACATCCGCTCGCGTAGCGCGACACGCAGTTCGCGGGCCCGTTCGCCAGGTGCCCAGGCCTCCGGCACCAGGTCGGCTCTGAGCAGATGCGCCAGCACCGTCGCATCGATCTTGTCGGTCTTGATCTTGGCGTCGGCAATCGCCTTGACCTTCCACGGATGGGCGAGAACGACATCATCACAAATGTCGTCGAGCCAGTCGTACATCACCATCCAGTTGCGGGTGGCCTCGACAACCGCATGCGAATTCTCCCGGTAGCGTTCCAGGAACCCGCCGAGCGACTGACGATCGTTCTTCACCCGGCCGGAGCGCAACGTCTTGCCACTGCTGTCCTGCACCACCAGGTGGCTGTAGGATTTGTGGTAATCGACGCCGATATGGTAATCATAAAAGGCAGTCATGCTTCCAACTCCCTTGTTGAGATCTGCAAAACCCCAACAGGATAAGCCGAAAGGCTGGAAGTGTGACTGTCCCTCGATAATCATCTGCATCTCAGTGATCCCTTCCAGGACGCGGCCCTTTCATGCCACCTCCTATC
>NZ_JACIAH010000052.1 GCF_014194695.1 Rhizobium sp. BK399
GTGCGGCAATATCAGATCGCCGGCTGAGGATGGCGAATTGAGCTGTTGACGCAAAGGGGCGGTTCAGATTCAAGAATCTGATGACTCGAACCGGCGAACCAAGCGTTGCAGAGCTGATGGCGCAGTTGGCGGCCAATGCTGCCGAAATCGCTGCGCTCAAAGCTGAGAAAGAGGCGCTCTCGCGGCGGGTCGTCAAGCTGGAAGAGGAGCTGGCACTGGCAAAGCTGCATCGCTTTGCCCCGCGCAGCGAAAAGCACATTGACCGTCTCTTCAACGAGGCCGAAGAGGCTGCGGTCGAGGATGACAGCGAGGAAGGCGATGTTGTCGAGCTTCCAGACACCGGCCTGCCAGCGGTAGAAGGTCAAACGGGAAAGAAGCGTGGACGCAGACCTCTGCCGGAAGACCTGCCACGCGAGCGCGTCGAATATGACCTCCCCGACGATCAGAAGTCTTGTCCCTGCTGTCAGGGTCAGATGCATCGCATGGGCGAGGCTGTTACCGAACAGCTCCATATCGAGGTCAAGGCAAAGGTCCTACAGAATGTGCGGTTCAAGTACGCTTGCCGCCATTGCGACCGCACCGGGATCAACACGCCCGTCGTGATCGCACCGATGCCGACGCAGCCCCTGCCGGGCAGTATCGCTACCGCCTCGACGTTGGCCTTCGCGCTCGTCCACAAGTACGTCGACGGCACACCGCTCTACCGCGTGGCGCAAACATTCGAGCGTGCTGGTGTTCCGATCAGCCGCGGCGCTCTCGCTCACTGGGTCATCGGCTCAAGCGAGAAGCATCTGCACCGCATCTATGATGCTCTGAAACTGCGGCTCAGATTACAGCCTCTCATTCATGGCGATGAGACGACGGTTCAGGTCCTGAAGGAAAAGGACAAGGAGGCCACCAGCACTTCGTACATGTGGGCCTATCGCAGCGGCGAGGACAGTGACGAGCCAATCGTATTGCTCGACTATCGGCCGGGGCGCGGCCAGATCCACCCGCAGACCTTCCTTGGTGACTACCGCGGCATATTGGTCAGCGATGGCTACACTGCCTGGCGCACATTGAATGGCGCAACCCATGTCGGATGCATGGCTCACTCCAGGCGGCGCTTCGTTGATGCCCTCAAGGCGAGAAAGAATGGAGGAGGCCCGCCGGAGCAAGCTCTCAGGTTCTTCGAGCAGCTCTACCGGATCGAAAGGCAGGCGCGAGAGATAAAGCCCGACGCCGGTGAAACGCAGGCCGAGTGCATTCGCCGCTTCCGCCAACAGCACAGCTTACCTGTCCTGAACGCTCTGAAGACTTGGCTCGATAACATCGCGCCGAAGGTCGTACCGGATACCAAGCTCGGCGATGCTGTGTCCTACACCCTGAACCAATGGGATTACCTGACGCGTTACACCAGCGACGGCAGGAT
>NZ_JACIAH010000053.1 GCF_014194695.1 Rhizobium sp. BK399
CTACTCGCTACGACAAGCGCCCGGAAAACTATCTCGCAGCGGTCAAACTCGTCGCGGCAAGGATCTGGTGTCAGAGTTTATGAGTCGACGGCCTAATTCAAGCGAAGAGGATGCACGGTCTGTCGCAGAAACGATCCGAAGCCGGGTAGAGGCTGCAGCTCTCGCCAACCCCTCGTCACGCGTTGCCCCCTGCGTCACAATTAGCGTTGGCGTAGCGGCAGGGACGGTTGATAGGGAAGCCATATCGCCGGACCAGCTTCAGCGTAGGGCGGATGCATCTCTGTATGATGCCAAAACGAATGGTCGTAACCAAGTCGCTGTATGCAAAGATTACGGTTGAGGATCTGGCGGAGCTCCGTCGGGACCTGCCCAAGCGAACTTCTCAGCTTCTTGATTGGTTTCTAATTTCATGGCGTTGCCGCCGTCCATTGCTTTCCGTGCAGTGAATATGCAGATCTACCGCCGTGATGGGATTGCACTAGCGACCAGCACATTAAATCGGCGAAGGCATTGATTAGAAAGAGTCTCCCGCCCAATCTTCATGGCCATGGCGGATACGGATCACGAATATGCTCCCGTCTTCGATGATGCGATACACCACAAGGTGCGCCTTGAACGGATGGATCCTTACAGGGGGAGAAATCTCACAGCGTTCGCGCGCCATTCTTGGGTTGGTGGCGATGAGTTCGAGCAAGGCAAAAAGCTCATCGTGATATCGTCTGGCAACTGGTGCTCCGAAGATCCGGATGCCTTCTTCCGCTATGGAAACAATATCCTCTTCCGCTTGGATCGAAAGGCTGAATGGCATCAAGCGCTTCCGCGGCTGATCTCGGCTCGAGCGGTGGCTGCAGCAAACAACTCGTCCCTTGAACGGCTCCCAACTCCGCTTCTAATCCCGTCGTCGACAAAGCGCTGCATCTCGGCAATCTTATCCGTACGGGCTTGGTCTCTGCGGATCAGGTCCCTGACATAATCGCTCGCATTCGAGTATCGACCTGTCTTAGCCTGTGCTTCCACCCAGTCTTTCATGGGATCTGGCAGGGATACATTCATCGTCGCCATTCGAGTCTCCTTTATGCTTGAGGATACGTGCTGATGGCAAAGTTTGTCAAATCCAAGATGAGGTCGCAAGTTACTGCTCTTGAAGGGAATCGAACCAAAGTCCACCGCCTCCGATACACTAAGCTGCTGTATCTTTTATGCTCAGCGTGGAAAGGTTCGTTCGCGACACATGGGTTCCATCATCGCTTTACGGCAACACATTTCACCTCAGCGAGGAGTCCCTGGTGCGCCAGTGACCTTGCCCCCAAGTTTTATCCAGTTTTAAGTTCGCTCCGGCGGTTTTGGGTTGCTGTATTTGGGGCGGTAGCGGCGGGTTGCGGTGCGGA
>NZ_JACIAH010000054.1 GCF_014194695.1 Rhizobium sp. BK399
ACATTGGCGACGTGTCGACGACGGCCTGGTGGACGGCCTATCGCGACCGGAAGCTGGACGGCCTGGTCGTTCAGGGCCTGAATGAGAACCTGTCGGTGCTGCAGGCGCTGGAGCGCATCAATGCGGCGGCCGGCGGCGTCACCGTGGCCGGCGCCGGTTCGCTGCCGAGCCTGCTAGTCGGCGCCAGCCACACCACCAGCGGCACGATGGGCGAACGCCGCACCTCGAACGGCGCCACCAACATCAGCGCCGGCGAGGCCAATGTCTCCTGGCTGCTCGACCTGTTCGGCCAGTACCGCCGCGCCAAGGAAGGCGCCCAGGCCTCGCTTGACGCCGCCTATTCCAGCGCCGACGTCGCCAAGCTCACCTATCTGCAGGACCTAGTGAACTCCTACATCGACCTGCGCTTCTTCCAGGAGCGCCTGGCGCTGTCGCGCTCCAACCTGAAGTCGCGCCAGGAAACCCTGGACCTGACCAAGTTCCAGCTCGAGGCCGGTGCTGCCTCGCGCCTCGACGTCGTCCAGGCCGAAGGTCTGGTGCAGTCGACGCAGGCTGAAATCCCGGGGCTGGAGACCAACATCCGCGTTGCCGCCCACCACATCGCCACGCTGCTTGGCCAGCCCGCCGGCTCGCTGCTCGGCGAACTCCTGAAGGGCGCGCCGCAGCCGATCTTCCGCGGTGGCATCGCCTCCGGCATTCCGGCCGACCTGATCCGCAACCGGCCCGACATTCGCGTCGCCGAGCGCAATCTCGCGGCTGCCACCGCCAATATCGGCGTTGCCATCTCGCAGCTCTATCCGACGATCACCCTGTCGGGCTCGATCTCGCCCTCCTACGTCAAGCCGGCCGGCTTCTCCGGCGGCAGCCTGACCACCTGGTCGTTCGGCCCGACGCTGACGCTGCCGATCTTCGACGGCGGCCGTCTGCGCGCCAATGTCGACATCGCCAAGTCGGATGCCAAGACCCAGTATCTCGCCTGGAAGCAGTCGGTGCTGACCGCCGTCGAAGAGGTCGAGAACGCGCTGTCGGCGGTGCGCCGCGACGCCGAGACGGTGGAAGCGCTGCGCGCCCAGGTGAAGACGACGCAGGAAACCCTGGAACTGTCGACCGCCAGCTACAAGGACGGCGCCTCCTCGCTGCTCGACGTGCTCGATGCGCAGCGTCAGGTATCGCTCGCCCAGGCAAGCCTGGCCGCCTCCATCCAGCAGATGGCCAAGGACTATGTCGCCCTCAACGTCGCCATCGGCGGCGGCTACAATCCGGGCGCACCGCGCACGACAACACCGCCCAAGGCGAGCTGAGCCACACGAGACAGAAAGCCCCGCAATCGCGGGGCTTTTTTATGGCCGCTATCGGTAGCCAAAGCCGATAATGACGGCAGCGGCG
>NZ_JACIAH010000055.1 GCF_014194695.1 Rhizobium sp. BK399
TGACCTTGCCCCGTTGAAATAATCCATTTTGAAGTAAGCTCTGGCCCATTGAGAGGACCAGGGAATGAAGCGCAGCCGTTTCACAGACGAACAGATTATCGGCATTCTGAAGGAGCACGAGGCGGGTACGCCGGTCTCGGAGCTTTGCCGCAAGCACGGCGTCAGCGATGCCAGCATCTATAAGTGGAAAGCCAAGTTCGGTGGCATGGAGGTGTCGGAAGCCAAGCGACTGAAGACGCTGGAGGACGAGAACACGAAGCTGAAACGGCTTCTGGCGGATGCCATGCTCGACAATGCAGCTTTGAAAGACCTTTTGGGAAAGAAGTGGTGACGCCCGCAGCAAAGCGGCGAGCTGTCGCGCATCTGATGGACCAACATCGGATGAGCGAACGGCGGGCGTGTAAAGCCATCGGCTTTTGCCGGATGACGATCCGTTACGAAACCACGCGCAGCGATGACCATGATCTTCGCGAGCGGATGAAGGCGCTGGCGCATGAACGCCGCCGCTTTGGATATCGACGCCTACATGTGCTGCTCAGGCGTGAGGGTCACCTTGTGAACCACAAGCGGCTCTTCCGGCTCTATCGGGAAGAGAAGCTGACGGTGCGCAAGCGCGGCGGCCGCAAGCGAGCGATAGGCACACGAGCACCGATGCTGATCCCGCTTGCCGCCAATTATCGCTGGTCACTGGACTTCGTATCGGATCAGTTCACCGATGGTCGCAGGTTCCGGGTTTTGACGGTCGTCGACGATTGCACCAGAGAATGCCTGGCACTCGTCGCCGACACATCGCTTTCCGGCCTGCGAGTTGCCCGTGAGCTTGATCGGATCATCGAGGAACGTGGCAAGCCCAAGATGATCGTCAGCGACAACGGCAGTGAGTTCACCAGCAACGCGATCCTGCAATGGGCCGACCGGACGACAGTCGATTGGCACTACATCGCACCGGGCAAACCGATCCAGAACGCCTTCATCGAAAGCTTTAATGGACGGCTGCGAGACGAGCTCCTGAATGAAACGCTCTTCTCGTCACTGACCCATGCTCGATCAGCGCTTTCAAACTGGCGCAGCGATTACAACGATCATCGACCACACTCTGGACTCGGCTGGATGACACCTGCCGAGTTCGCTCAGACAATCAACCCGCGACGTGATGCGGTGCTGCGCAGCCGGAATGGCTCCGCACCGCAACCCGCCGCTACCGCCCCAAATACAGCAACCCAAAACCGCCGGAGCGAACTTAAAACTGGATAAAACTTGGGGGCAAGGTCA
>NZ_JACIAH010000056.1 GCF_014194695.1 Rhizobium sp. BK399
CGACATGGACGTTCGCGCCGCCGTTGCCGTTGAGGCTGGCAAGCCTTTGGAAGTGATGACCGTGCAGCTGGAGGGACCGCGGGCCGGCGAAGTGCTGGTCGAGGTGAAGGCGACCGGGATCTGCCACACCGACGACTTCACCCTGTCGGGCGCCGATCCGGAAGGCCTGTTTCCGGCCATCCTCGGCCATGAGGGTGCCGGCATCGTCGTCGATGTCGGCCCGGGTGTCACCTCGGTCAAGAAGGGTGACCATGTCATTCCGCTCTATACGCCGGAATGCCGCGAATGCCCGTCCTGCCTGTCGCGCAAGACCAACCTGTGCACCGCCATCCGCTCCACGCAAGGGCAAGGTCTGATGCCGGACGGCACCTCGCGGTTTTCGATCGGCAAGGACAAGATTCATCACTACATGGGCTGCTCGACCTTCGCCAATTACACGGTGCTGCCGGAGATTGCCGTTGCCAAGGTCAATCCCGACGCCCCCTTCGACAAGATCTGCTACATCGGCTGCGGCGTCACGACAGGCATCGGCGCCGTCATCAACACCGCCAAGGTGGAGATCGGCGCAACCGCCATCGTCTTCGGGCTCGGCGGCATCGGCCTCAACGTCATCCAGGGGCTGAGGCTCGCCGGCGCCGACATGATCATCGGCGTTGATCTGAACAACGACAAGAAGGCCTGGGGCGAGCGCTTCGGCATGACGCATTTCGTCAACCCGAAGGAAGTCGGCGACGACATCGTCCCCTACCTCGTCAACATGACGAAGCGTGGCGCCGACCAGATCGGTGGTGCCGACTATACCTTCGACTGCACCGGCAACACCAAGGTGATGCGCCAGGCGCTGGAAGCCAGTCATCGCGGCTGGGGCAAGTCGGTGGTCATCGGCGTTGCCGGCGCCGGCCAGGAAATCTCCACCCGGCCGTTCCAGCTGGTCACCGGCCGCTCCTGGATGGGCACCGCCTTCGGCGGCGCCCGCGGCCGCACCGACGTCCCGAAGATCGTCGACTGGTACATGCAGGGCAAGATCGAGATCGATCCGATGATCACCCACACCATGCCGCTGGAAGACATCAACAAGGGCTTCGAGCTCATGCATTCCGGCGAAAGCATCCGAAGCGTGGTACTGTATTGAGACGAGGACGA